>NZ_CAKMMP010000047.1 GCF_927798175.1 Paenibacillus sp. JJ-223 | reverse complement strand
GTAGCCGTATCGGAAGGTGCGGCTGGATCACCTCCTTTCTATGGAGAATCGTCTTCTGCAACGAAGACATTCAAATAATGCAGACGTGATCTGCAACAACAATTGCTTATTCATTTGTTCAGTTTTGATGGAATTTGAGGGGCCATAGCTCAGCTGGGAGAGCGCCTGCCTTGCAAGCAGGAGGTCAGCGGTTCGATCCCGCTTGGCTCCACCAACGAATTTCATCTGAAATAGCTTGTTCTTTGAAAACTGGATATCGAAACGAAAAATGCGAATTAGAACATTCCTTTTCGGATGAATGCTTGTTCGGTTCAAGTAACCGATCAACAATCATCCTAGCTGAACTTGTGTCAACAAGTTTATATATTAGTGAAAACTGCATTGCTCATCCGAGCAATTGGTTAAGCTACTAAGAGCACACGGAGGATGCCTAGGCGCTAGGAGCCGATGAAGGACGTGGCGAA
>NZ_CAKMMP010000046.1 GCF_927798175.1 Paenibacillus sp. JJ-223 | reverse complement strand
TTCTATGGAGAATCGTCTTCTGCGATGAAGACATTCAAATAAGCAGCTCAGCTGCAAACTTACTCACTCGTTGCTCAGTTTTGAGAGTTCAAACTCTCAAACACATGCTCGTAACTTTCGACCGACACGTTCCGTGAACGGCCCGAAAGCAAACGAGATTGTTCCTTGAAAACTGGATATCGAAACGAAAAATGCGATTAGAACATTCCTTTTCGGATGAATGCTCATTCGGTTCAAGCAACCGATGAACAATCATCCTAGCTGAACTTGTGTCAACAAGTTTATACATTAGCGAAGATTGCATGAGCGAATAATTGGGATTGAACGACTTTTGGCTTTGCGAAGCAAAACAAGGGGAGTGAAAGCCCAAATATGAGCGAAACGGTTAAGCTACTAAGAGCACACGGAGGATGCCTAGGCGCTAGGAGCCGATGAAGGACGTGGCGAACAACGATACTGCCTCGGGGAGCTGTAAGCAAGCT
>NZ_CAKMMP010000045.1 GCF_927798175.1 Paenibacillus sp. JJ-223 | reverse complement strand
ATTGACAAAAAAACACCTCGCTTGTTTGGTATCATGGAAGTGCGACCAACCATGCCAACAAGAAAGGTGTGTAACCCTATGTTACAACAACATTCCCTGTCTGAACAGTCTCGTTTTTCTAAACTTTTTGCTACACTTCACATCGGGAAAGCCTTGCGGCATGCAGGCATTTCCAAATCATTTGGTCTTTCCAGTTTAGCCATTTTTCGAATCGTGTTCTCGTTGGTTTTTGAAGGAAAGAATTGGTTTCGCCTTCTGGAAAGTGACCGCGGAGCCGACCTGCCAGGAAAAGATGTTGTCTATCGATTCTTGAATCAATCTTCCTTTGCCTGGCGGCGATTTTTGCAGACATTAAGTCTTCAGGTCGTACGCTATTTTGAATCGCTCATTTCCTCCAAACGCGTACGTGTATTTATCGTTGACGATTCAGTACTTAGCCGGAACCGGAGTAAAAAAGCAGAGCTGCTGGCACGTGTATTTGA
>NZ_CAKMMP010000044.1 GCF_927798175.1 Paenibacillus sp. JJ-223 | reverse complement strand
CACTCCACAGGCAAATACATCAAAGGCTACACCATGCTCACCCTCGGTTGGTCGGACGGTTTTAGCTTTGCGCCGCTCGATTTTGTCATGCTGTCTTCCGCCAAACTAGCCAATCGCTTTTGCGAAATGGCCTCCCATCTCTCGAGGCGTAGCCATGGATACAAACGCCGAATGGAGTCTTTTTTCCGTAAGCCTGATGCGGTTGTAGGCTTGTTAGACCGAGCTTTAAAAGCCGGCTTCACTGCGGATTACGTGCTCACGGACAGTTGGTTTACGCAAGCTCCACTTCTTCGCCAGCTCACAGACCGAGGTCTGCCTGTGATTGGAATGATCAAAGAAATGAAGCAGCGATATCTCGTACAGGGACAGCGAATGACACTGAGTGCCGTGTTTCAAAGCCTGTCCAAATCGAGTACAAACGACATCAAAGGTTCTGTGGTTGTGCATACTTCGTGTGGTCTGCCCGTGAAGCTTGTATTTGTGCGCAACCGAAATAAGAGACGAGAATGGCT
>NZ_CAKMMP010000043.1 GCF_927798175.1 Paenibacillus sp. JJ-223 | reverse complement strand
TGGCTGCTTCTAAGCCAACATCCTGGTTGTCTGTGCAACTCCACATCCTTTCCCACTTAACACACACTTGGGGACCTTAGCTGATGGTCTGGGCTGTTTCCCTTTTGACAATGGATCTTAGCACTCACTGTCTGACTCCCGGAAGTAAGTCTATGGCATTCGGAGTTTGACTGAGCTTGGTAACCCTTGCGGGCCCCGCACCCAATCAGTGCTCTACCTCCACGACTCTGTTTTCCGAGGCTAGCCCTAAAGCTATTTCGGGGAGAACCAGCTATCTCCGAGTTCGATTGGAATTTCTCCGCTACCCCCACCTCATCCCCGCACTTTTCAACGTGCGTGGGTTCGGGCCTCCAGTGCGTGTTACCGCACCTTCACCCTGGACAGGGGTAGATCACCCGGTTTCGGGTCTACGTCCACGTACTATGTCGCCCTATTCAGACTCGCTTTCGCTGCGGCTCCGGCTTCTCACCTTAACCTTGCACGGGAACGTAACTCGCCGGTTCATTCTACAAAAGGCACGCCATCACCCCTAAAA
>NZ_CAKMMP010000042.1 GCF_927798175.1 Paenibacillus sp. JJ-223 | reverse complement strand
GGGCTCTGACTTCTTGTAAGCACACGGTTTCAGGTTCTATTTCACTCCCCTTCCGGGGTGCTTTTCACCTTTCCCTCACGGTACTGCTTCACTATCGGTCGCTAGGAAGTATTTAGCCTTGGCAGATGGTCCTGCCGGATTCATACGGGGTTTCACGTGCCCCGCACTACTCGGGATCCGTCTCGGAGAGAGCAGACTTTCAATTACAGGGCTTTTACCTTCTATGGCGGGCCTTTCCAGACCTCTTCGTTTAACCGGCTCCTTTGTAACTCCATGTGAGACGTCCCACAACCCCAGAGAGCAAGCTCCCTGGTTTGGGCTGTTCCGCGTTCGCTCGCCGCTACTGACGGAATCACTATTGTTTTCTCTTCCTCAGGGTACTTAGATGTTTCAGTTCCCCTGGTATGCCTCTCTTGCCCTATGTATTCAGACAAGAGTAACTGGGTATTACGCCAGCTGGGTTTCCCCATTCGGACATCCCCGGATCAAAGCTTGCTTACAGCTCCCCGAGGCAGTATCGTTGTTCGCCACGTCCTTCATCGGCTCCTAGCGCCTAGGCATCCTCCGTGTGCTCTTAGTAGCTTAACC
>NZ_CAKMMP010000041.1 GCF_927798175.1 Paenibacillus sp. JJ-223 | reverse complement strand
GCGGTACGGGCACCTTCATCTGGCTAGAGGCTTTTCTTGGCAGTGTGAGATCATGACCTTCGCTACTGTAATTTTCACTCCCCATCACAGCTCAGCCTTGCGGTTAGCGGATTTGCCTACTAACCAGCCTCACTGCTTGGACAGGCATCCATCAGCCTGCGTCACTACCCTACTGCGTCCCCCCATCGCTCGTAACGATTTACGGTGGTACAGGAATTTCGACCTGTTGTCCTTCGACTACGCCTTTCGGCCTCGCCTTAGGTCCCGACTTACCCTGAGCGGACGAGCCTTCCTCAGGAACCCTTAGGCTTTCGGCGGATCAGATTCTCACTGATCTTTTCGTTACTCATACCGGCATTCTCACTTGTATAATGTCCAGCGCTCCTTACGGTACACCTTCAACCCTTATACAACGCTCCCCTACCCCTGATCATAAGATCAAGCCATAGCTTCGGTGGTGTGTTTAGCCCCGTTACATTTTCGGCGCAGAGTCACTCGACCAGTGAGCTATTACGCACTCTTTCAATGATGGCTGCTTCTAAGCCAACATCCTGGTTGTCTGTGCAACTCCACATCCTTTCCCACTTAACACACACTTGGGGACCTTAGCTGATGGTCTGGGCTGTTT
>NZ_CAKMMP010000039.1 GCF_927798175.1 Paenibacillus sp. JJ-223 | reverse complement strand
ACATCGTTCAAACTGTTTGAAATTACAAATGGATTTACGTACTTCATTTAGTTCCAATTTATTCTTTATGAAAACTTGTTTTAAATAATCATTGACAGAGGGGTTTATTACTCCTATAGATCTTGTTGTCCATTTATCAATAATTTTTATAATAGACTGGTTTAATCGTGATAAGACTAACTCAAAGTTATCTCTAGTAAAATCAATATCTCTCATTCTTAATAAACGATTTTCAAAGCATTTTCTCAATACTTCGTATTCCACATTAGTATCAGTTAATGAATATAGTATAATCAAGAAAGCTCTATCTACGTTTTGAAGTCGCTGTTCGAATTCATTTTTCCATATATCATTTGGATTTTGTAAATTATTAAAGATATATTCATAATATTTTATTGGACTTACCTCTAAATAATTTATTGAATGTGTCACGTAGTCAATTATACGAGGTGTATAATTGTTGTGATTAACAATTTTTATATAATTTTTGTTTGCTTTTATGTCATTATAATAATCATTTGGGATATTTTTATGAATTAAATGGTTATAAAATATTTTAGCTTTCTCTAAGGGACTTATTTCATCCATATTAATTGTGAAATTTTTTATTTTATTCTGTTGGAAAAAATAATTAAAATCATTAGATCGCTCTTTTGCTTCGTTGAAAATAGTAATTCTTGAATTCAAAATAAGCTTTTTGTTATTTGAAATTTTTACAAATTTAATCAAAGAAAGTAATTCATTTTCTTGAGTCTGCTTCATATTAAAATAATGTTGGCCGAGGCAATCATCTAATAACACTATTTCTTTGGAATCTTTTTCATTCGACAGAGACTTTTTAATGTCGTTTATATCTCCATTGGTTGAATATCTTACCCTATAACCTTGGGTAGCGTAGTACAAAACAAGCATTTTTGATGTCATTGTTTTACCAACGCCTGGTCCTCCAGTTATCATGAGTAATCCGCTCTTATCCAAATACTCTATACAGTGTTCATAAGCTTTAGTTTGAACGAAAAATTTAATATCTTCGTCTATATCACTAAGGAGTGTTTCGCAGTCTATAAA
>NZ_CAKMMP010000038.1 GCF_927798175.1 Paenibacillus sp. JJ-223 | reverse complement strand
AGCTTGCTTACAGCTCCCCGAGGCAGTATCGTTGTTCGCCACGTCCTTCATCGGCTCCTAGCGCCTAGGCATCCTCCGTGTGCTCTTAGTAGCTTAACCATGTTACTCGTAAAGAGTAAGATGCAATCTACCGTTTTATTGAAACTTGTTTGACACAAGTTCAGCTAAAAGGAATGTTCTAATTCGCATTTTTCGTTTCGATATCCAGTTTTCAAAGAACAAGCTTAGAAAATCATTGTTGGTGGAGCCAAGCGGGATCGAACCGCTGACCTCCTGCTTGCAAGGCAGGCGCTCTCCCAGCTGAGCTATGGCCCCAAACCTTACTCCAAAAAGTGAAGTTTGCCTACGAGATTGATTCCAATTACTTTTCAGCTACCCCGCATACAAAAACCTTATGAAGTTTGAATGGTGGGCCCTGGTGGACTCGAACCACCGACCTCACCCTTATCAGAGGTGCGCTCTAACCAACTGAGCTAAGGGCCCACAATAATATTGAATTGTCACCCGAAACGGGTTACGCTTGGCGGCTTTCTACTCTCCCAGGACCCTGCGGTCCAAGTACCATCGACGATGAAGGGCTTAACGGTCGTGTTCGGGATGGGAACGTGTGGAACCCCTTCGCTATCGCCACCAAACGTATGAGAGTTTGAACTCTCAAAACTGAGCAACGAGTGAGTAAGTTTGCAGCTGAGCTGCTTATTTGAATGTCTTCATCGCAGAAGACGATTCTCCATAGAAAGGAGGTGATCCAGCCGCACCTTCCGATACGGCTACCTTGTTACGACTTCACCCCAATCATCTACCCCACCTTCGGCGGCTGGCTCCTTGCGGTTACCCCACCGACTTCGGGTGTTGTAAACTCTCGTGGTGTGACGGGCGGTGTGTACAAGACCCGGGAACGTATTCACCGCGGCATGCTGATCCGCGATTACTAGCAATTCCGACTTCATGCAGGCGAGTTGCAGCCTGCAATCCGAACTGAGACCGGCTTTTTAGGATTAGCTCCACCTCGCGGCTTCGCAGCCCGTTGTACCGGCCATTGTAGTACGTGTGTAGCCCAGGTCATAAGGGGCATGATGATTTGACGTCATCCCCACCTTCCTCCGGTTTGTCACCGGCAG
>NZ_CAKMMP010000037.1 GCF_927798175.1 Paenibacillus sp. JJ-223 | reverse complement strand
TTGGATAAGCCCTCGACCGATTAGTACTGGTCAGCTCCATGCATTGCTGCACTTCCACCCCCAGCCTATCTACCTCGTCGTCTTCAAGGGGTCTTACTAATTGGGAAATCTCATCTTGAGGGGGGCTTCACGCTTAGATGCTTTCAGCGCTTATCCCGTCCGTACATAGCTACCCAGCGGTGCTCCTGGCGGAACAACTGGTACACCAGCGGTACGTCCATCCCGGTCCTCTCGTACTAAGGACAGCTCCTCTCAAATTTCCTACGCCCACGACAGATAGGGACCGAACTGTCTCACGACGTTCTGAACCCAGCTCGCGTACCGCTTTAATGGGCGAACAGCCCAACCCTTGGGACCTACTTCAGCCCCAGGATGCGATGAGCCGACATCGAGGTGCCAAACCTCCCCGTCGATGTGGACTCTTGGGGGAGATAAGCCTGTTATCCCCAGGGTAGCTTTTATCCGTTGAGCGATGGCCCTTCCATGCGGTACCACCGGATCACTAAGCCCGACTTTCGTCCCTGCTCGACTTGTAGGTCTCGCAGTCAAGCTCCCTTATGCCTTTGCACTCTTCGAATGATTTCCAACCATTCTGAGGGAACCTTTGGGCGCCTCCGTTACTCTTTAGGAGGCGACCGCCCCAGTCAAACTGCCCACCTGACACTGTCCCCGTACCCGATCAGGGCACCAGGTTAGAACCTAGATACGATCAGGGTGGTATCCCAACGGTGCCTCCACACAAGCTGGCGCTCATGCTTCTCAGGCTCCCACCTATCCTGTACAGATCGTACCCAAATTCAATATCAAGCTGCAGTAAAGCTCCATGGGGTCTTTCCGTCTTGTCGCGGGTAACCTGCATCTTCACAGGTATTAAAATTTCACCGGATCTCTCGTTGAGACAGCGCCCAAGTCGTTACGCCATTCGTGCGGGTCAGAATTTACCTGACAAGGAATTTCGCTACCTTAGGACCGTTATAGTTACGGCCGCCGTTTACTGGGGCTTCGGTTCACAGCTTCGGGATTACTCCCTAACCGCTCCCCTTAACCTTCCAGCACCGGGCAGGCGTCAGCCCGTATACTTCGCCTTACGGCTTCGCACAGACCTGTGTTTTTGCTAAACAGTCGCTTGGGCCTTTTCACTGCGGCCCCCTCGTGCTATTCACACTACCGGGGCACCCCTTCTCCCGAAGTTACGGGGTCATTTTGCCGAGTTCCTTAACGAGAGTTCTTCCGCGCGCCTTAGAATTCTCTTCTCGCCTACCTGTGTCGGTTTGCGGTACGGGCACCTTCATCTGGCTAGAGGCTTTTCTTGGCAGTGTGAGATCATGACCTTCGCTACTGTAATTTTCACTCCCCATCACAGCTCAGCCTT
>NZ_CAKMMP010000036.1 GCF_927798175.1 Paenibacillus sp. JJ-223 | reverse complement strand
GGCGTGCCCAGCTAAGCACGCATCTTCTAGCCGGTGAAAGTCCGGTCGCAGGAGGGGCCAAGCCCCTGCGTAGCTAGGATACTTGCGTATAGCGAAATCTGTGCGCAAAAGCGTATCGACGAAAGTACCTGTCAGAGACAGGGCGAGCAACAAGCCAGGCTGTAACATGAAGTGAATCCTGCCGCGTCGTTAAAAAGGCCTCGCAAGAGGGACAAGAGGAAGCCGAGTCTCGCGAATGTGGACGAAGGCCATGGAAGCTGCAAAGAACTTGGAACAACAGCGAAGAATCCTCCGGCGTATAGGGAGCAGCATGGAATGAAAGAGGATGCAGTGAACTGGGGAGACCCTCCCCCACACGGAATTTTTTTTTAGGAATTCGTAAAGAGACATTCTATAAGTCTAAAAGACGAAGTGAAACGTCTGTGGGAAGGGAGTCCGAGGGGCTCATAGTACCGAAGAACCCAAGGACAACATAACCTTGGGGAGGGAAGGAGCCCTGCTTTGTTTATGCTTTTGGAGGAGGTACGAGTGAGTGAATGCCAGACGGCTAACAACACCAAAGGAAAAAGTTCAACAACTCCAAGAAAAGCTAGGTCATGTGGCCAAGAAGAACAACAAGCGTAAATTCCATGCTTTGTACGACAAAGTCTACCGGTGGGATGTCTTGCAGGAAGCCTGGAGACGAGTGAAAGCGAACAAAGGAGCGGCAGGTGTAGATGCTGTGACGCTGGCTGACATAGAGGAACAAGGAGAACTGACTTTCCTCAAGGACTGCGAAGGAGCGTTGAAAGAAGGCAACTACCATCCACAGCCTGTACGGCGGCACTACATCCCAAAGAAAGATGGGAAGCAAAGACCGCTGGGCATACCCACCGTGCGCGATAGAGTCATCCAGATGGCAACGAAACTCGTGATCGAACCTATCTTTGAAGCAGATTTTGAGGATGTATCTTATGGATTTCGTCCGAAACGAAGTGCGAAAGGAGCGCTGGAACGAATTCGGAAAGCCTGCAACCGCAAAGGGAATTGGGTAGTCGACGTCGATATCCAAGGTTACTTCGATAACATGAATCAAGAGAAGCTCATGAAATTGGTACAAATGCGTATCAATGACAGGAGGATCTTGAAGTTAATCCGGAAGTGGCTTGAAGCGGGAATCATGGAAGAAGGAAACGTACGGCGTTCTGATTTAGGAACACCGCAAGGTGGTGTCATATCTCCACTGCTCGCGAATATCTATCTGAACTACTTTGACCGATTGTGGGAGAAACACGGAAGTGGAGTGGGAGAACTGACAAGATATGCAGACGATTTTGTGGTGGTCTGCAAAACCAAAAAGGACGCGGAGCATGCGTATGAACTTATACGCAGAATCATGGAACGTCTAGAGCTAACCCTGCATCCGACCAAAACCCGCATTGTAGGCTTATGGACGGGAAACGAAGGATTCGACTTTTTAGGGATGCACCACCGAAAAACGAAAGCAGAAACGTCGCAAGGGAAGGTATATTACACCACGCAGCAATGGTTAACCAAAAAGGCAGAAGAACGTATTCGTGGAGTCGTTAAAGAGCGATTATCCCCGCCAAGTATGCGATCCAGATCGTTTGCAGAACATGTGAAATGGCTCAATCTGAAGATTCAAGGGTGGAGAAATTATTATTACACAAGCTACAGCCAGAAGAGACTAGCAAAGCTGGATTGGTATATTTTGCAACGGTTAACCCGGTGGTACGCGAAGAAGAGACAACGCAGAAAATGGATGGGTTCAGTAGCTGAGGTTAAAAATATCGCCGCCCAATATGGACTAAAAACGCTGTTGTAATTTGCATGCCCATGAACGAAGAACATCGGAAAGCCGTATGAGGGAAAACCTCACGTACGGTTTGATGAGGAGGGGCTGGGTTTTGCCCAGCCTTTTACTCTAGA
>NZ_CAKMMP010000035.1 GCF_927798175.1 Paenibacillus sp. JJ-223 | reverse complement strand
TTTGTTCAGACGATCTTTAGTCTGCTGCTTCCATGTCGTCCATGTCTCGTCCAGCGCGGACATATTTTTGCTATTCACGAGCTTGTCTGCCGCTTTATTAAGTCCGTGTTTGGCCAAGATGGCGAGATTGACAAGCATCAGGGCGACGCCCAAGTTGTCCAGCAGCTGCTGGTCTATACCCAAGAACGTGGGGTTCGTATACGCATCCCCGTTCTTTAAATCATTCAGTTTCTTGACATTGACAAAAACGAAAATAACAAAAACAGGTTAATTACGATGGTATCTAACCATAAATCAACCATCCTTTGGGCTGCACATTCAGACGCCCCATGGCGTGATCTTCCTGGCCACTTTCCCCACTGGAAATCCGTCTACACTCACTTTTGACGTTGGCAGAAAGCGGGAATTCGGGATAAGGTGCTGAAGGTTGTCTCCCTATATAGCGATGAGGAAAGCATTATGATTGATGCCACGATTGTGCGCGTTCACCAGCACGGAGCGGGGGCAAAGCAAGCAAGCGATCGAACGTTCCCGTGGGTAGTTTAAGCACCAAAATTCATGCCATCGTCGATGCGCTCGGAAATCCACTTCGTTTCGAATTAACGGGTGGTGAAGCTCATGACTCGGTTCAGCGCTACAAACTTCTGCAAGCCATCGAACCGACGATGAAACAAGTATTAGCTGATCGAGTCTATGATACGAATGCGATCAGGGCGCTTCTGAACGAGGAACAAGCGATCCCGGTGATTCCAACGCCGAGAAATACAACCCGTTGACCGAGATATCTATAGAGAACGCCATTTAGTGGAGTGTTTTTTTTCAATAAAGTCAAAAGCAATCGTCGTCTGGCAACTCGCTACGATAAATTAGCGTGTACGTTCAAGGCTTTTTCGACTCCGGCATCCATTATGGTGTGGCTTGCTTGAGTTTGAAGACACCCCTAGTTTATCAACTCTTCTCGCCTTACTTATCCACGTTTTTCCATCCCCTTTTTCTTCCTTTAATTTTGAACATGAAAAAAAGCTCTCTCCTACTAAATAAGTTGGAATGAGCTTTTGAAATTTAAACAAGTGTTTGAATTATATAGTGATTGGTTGTGTTTTGCGATCTCGTTGTTAGGGAGATTTCGCTAATGAAGATATTATCCACTCATCTGCTCCATTAACCACTTTTTAATATCATCACCGTCCAGCCTTATTGGTTCCTCTTCAGTTCCAACAAAAATATGTTTGGCAGACACTTCATCAATCCCGTTTATTTCTTCAAAACTAGTTTCATAGAGAAGTGCCCCATCAAATATAGCATTTGTTAAATCAACATTAGAAAACTTTGAGCAGCTTAAATTTGCTCTTCGAAATGATGCTCGCCTCAAGTCAGATCCAGATATATTAGCGAAGCTGAGGTCTGCATCATCAAAAGACGCTTTTATCCCTACACAATTTAATATATTTGAATGTTTTAAGGAAGTGTAGTCAAATACCGTTTTACTCAGTATGCATTCCGAGAAAATCGTTCTTTCAAATGATGTACTTAAAAAATAGCAATCACTCATATCATTATTAGCAAAAAACGAACTACTCATATTTGACTCTACAATCTCTGAACAACTCAGATTCATCCCTGTAAGATTCAGTTGTTGTAATTCTTCTTTTACAATTTCTATTTTTTCTCCAATATTACCATCCGATTCTGCCCATTTATGATGTTTTATAAACATATTATCATCCATGTAATTCTTCCTTTCACATACTTTATGGCCACCACAGCAACATATCACTTAAACCTAATTCTTTTACCGCTTTGCGTACTTCGTCTATATGTTCTGGGAACATTTTTGATGAATCGATGATAACATTCTCCCCTTTTGAAAGTGATTCTTCTATATCAGCAATTGCCTTTTCCAGTGTATAACCCTTTGGCGCAAATTTTGAATACCATCCTTTAACGTCCCACAATACACCTGTTGCGTCAATAAATTCTGCACCTGCTGGATTGGTATCTCTAACTATAGGACCAGGTAGGTCCCCTCTCGCCTCTAACTCCAAGCCTGCTAGTCTTTCAATTTTTGTCTTTTCGTTTATTTTAAAGTTTTTTGCTGGATCTTTTGCCAAACTCTCATACTCTTCTGGAGATCTAGCGTAGTATTTTCCCTCATCCCCATACTTGTCTATCAATTCTTTATAGTAATCTGGAGCAGTTTCTCTAATTTTGTCTAAGTCAGCATTTCCCGTCCACTCATCCAACTTCTTCGCTAAATCATCCTTGCCTGCTTCCATTTCACTCCAAAAACGCTGTTGCTGACTATTGGGCGGAATTGGCTTTTTCGGCTTCGTGAAGTAGACGCCAGCTGGTCCTTCCGTTGCAAGTTCGGGGCCAAAACGAGTATTTCGCATCCGCTCC
>NZ_CAKMMP010000034.1 GCF_927798175.1 Paenibacillus sp. JJ-223 | reverse complement strand
TGATTCGATGGAGCGGATACGAAATACTCGTTTTGGCCCGGAATTTGCAATGGATGGACCAACTGGTGTCTATTTCACGAAGCCGAAAAAGCCAATTCCACCCAATAGCCAGCAGCAGCGTTTTTGGAGTGAAATGGAAGCAGGCAAGGATGATTTAGCGAAGGTATTGGGTGAGGGAACGAGTGAAGTTAGTGAAGGGTGGCTAAATCCGAAATGGAAATGGGGAAATCCAGCAAGCAGACCTACCTATGGGCACTCTTTTTTGGATCATGGAAAGAAAGTAACTGATAGGCAACTAATTGACAGAGCTAGAACCGAAGGACACCAGATTGGAAAATGGCTAGATGATCAAGTTGCAGCGGATTTTGTAGCTGAAATAGCGAAAAGAGGCCCAGGAGCTCACTATGTAGATCTTCCGTCCAATGTGAAAGGACGCTGTTTTTTGCCTGATGGTACAGAAATTGTTCCAGATCGAGCTATAGTGGTTGTAAAAAAGGATGGGAGTTTAACAACTTGTTACCCGTATAGCAGTATGTATCCAACGACTAAACCAAAATAGTGGAGGAATTATGGAAAACAGCCCTAAATATATTACTAAATCGGCGAGGGAATCTCTTATTGAAAAGTTAGGGTTGCCTGAACCAGATGAATTTTGTCAAGATTGGCATTACATTGTAGCAGACACATCTCGTATAGAAGAATTTCTTGCATTCTATGATAATAATCTACTTAATATCGAAGAAAAATTTGCTCTTATGGTAATTATTGTGGCTTCATATAATGATTATCTTAGTGAAAATGAATTTAGTCCTTTGATCTGGAAAAGAATCAAGAATCTTCTTGAAGAAGATAGACAGGTCCATGTGAATACAATTTTATATTGGTCATTAGAGGGTGAAGATTTGGAAGATTGTTTTGCAATAACACGTTTCATGAGAGAAATAGAAGCTAACATTTAAGAGAAGAAGCTTGTTAGACATTTGTTCGAAAAAAATAGATTTCAAGCTAGCATGGTGGTGAATAAACCCATCTTCAACTAACAACACACTTAACCCATATTATCCATTTCGGTTATATGCACATCAAATGCTAATTAACCTGAATAACGCTACTCCGATACATCAAACAGGTTGATTATGGTCAAATACCACCATAATTGACCTGTTTTTTTGTTATCTTCGTTTCTTGCGTTTTTTTAAATTGCTCGCAATTGTAGAATAAGTCGCCCCGATAGGGAAGATGAAATAGCAATAATCGCATCTTTTAGGGTAGATGCTACCACTATTACGAGTAGGGCGGCCAAAACGAAGGTTTTTTCATATCGTCCGCAGCTTAATTGAACCTTTCAGCGATTGTTACAGCGAAGGAAGAATTCTGCTAACGTGCTTATAAGGGTTAGCCACCGTTGTTGGCTGCCGCGGATGCGGCTCTCGGTGCGGCGATGATCGTCGTCAATGTCAAGAAACTGAACGATTTAAAGAACGGGAATGCGTATACGAACCCCGCGTTCTTGGGTATGGACCAGCAGCTGCTGGACAACCTGGGCGTCGCCCTGATGCTTGTCAACCTCGCCATCTTAGTCAAACATGGCTTAAATAAGGCAGCAGACAAGCTCGTGAATAGCAAAAATATGTCCGCGCTGGACGAGACATGGACGACATGGAAGCAGCAGACTAAAGATCGTCTGAACAAAAGCGTAGACGATATTACGGATTATGTATCTGATTCGATAGAGCGGATGCGAAATACTCGTTTTGGCCAAGAATTTGCAATGGATGGACCAACTGGTGTCTATTTCACGAAGCCGAAAAAGCCAATTCCGCCCAATAGTCAGCAGCAGCGCTTTTGGAGTGAAATGGAAGCTGGTAAAGGTGATTTAGCGAAGAAGTTGGATGAGGGGACGGGTGATGCTACTAAGTTTAAATTTCCTGATGACCCAATGAGAGATGTTAGTGGTTCTGGTAGAATTTCAAACCCAACAGAATGGAATGATATACTAAAAGATGTAGAATCTCAAGGTGGAAAAATTAACTACACAACTGATTCAACCACCATGGGATATGGACCAAATGGCACAAGAGGAAATCCAGGTACTATATCAATAGATCCTGATGCATCTTTTAGTGCCTTGAAACATGAATATCAACATTTTCTTGATGACAAAGCAAGTGGTTGGGAAGGTTGGAGAGTAAAATTAACTGATTATGATGAAGCTTATCGATGGGAGGTAAACGCCTATCAAATAGAAATTGATATGGCAAAAGAGCTAGGAAGAAATGATATAGTTGAGCATTTACTAAAAAATTTAGAAAAAGAAAAATCCAAAAAAATTTATAATCCATGGGGTGATTAAGATAATTAGCAAAAATGAATTAGATGAAAAAATTCGCCAAATAAAGCAAAATGAATTATCAGTACAAGAGTTAATTGATTGTTTGGATTCGAAACAAATGTATATTATCAGCAACACTATTATTCAATTGGTGAAACTAAAAATTAATAATTCGTTAGTTATTGCTAAGCTTCAAAATTTAACTCAATATATGGGTGAACGTTATGCTTTTGCAGAGGGAATTGGAATTGGACATTTTGCTATGGCAACACTATCAATCTTTAATACCTCTGACTCTTTATATGTGTATCATGAAACTTTAAAAAATTTAATGGACATAGATATAGAGAGGATAAAAA
>NZ_CAKMMP010000033.1 GCF_927798175.1 Paenibacillus sp. JJ-223 | reverse complement strand
GGCAGCCAACAAATACAAGGAGCTTCCGCCTGTCGGAATGGCCGCAATAATGGCCACCACGCCAAAAATAACGTTAAACTCGGCGATCAGCATTTGCGGATCGATGATCAATACTTGAAACGTGTATCTGGATAAATATCTCTTTTAAAATTCCTCCCGCCTTCGTCCTAACCCCGTAATAGTGGCAGATTCTTTATGGAACTCATTGAAGAAGTCCCAGTACACGTCTATTAAGTCAACGACGATACGACCAATGGATACAGTGACTCCCTTCCTGTGCCACCTCTCCTGAATTTTTGATGAATTTTGGGTTTTATTAGAGGGCAGATGGCTAGCCTTATACATTTCATGTCTGTTTTATGTTAACTGGTTGTCACCAGCGTTACTTTCTTCACAGTAACAATCGCTGAAAGGTTTCAGTTAAGTTACGGAGATATAAAAAATTTCTTTTGATTCGCCCTGCTCTTAATATCGGTGGTATCTATCCTGAAAGATGCGATTATATGCTACTTCATTTTCCCTATCGGGGGGCCCATTCTAAAAGTTGCGAGTAAATTTGAAAATATGCTAGACGAAGATAACAAAAAAAGGTCAATTATGATGGTATTTGACCATAATCAACCTGTTTGATGTATCGGAGTAGCGTTATTTAGGCTATAAAATTAAAGCATTTGGTGTAGGAGAAATCTTTATACGAGTATTACATGGGTTATGTCTGATTAGAATCAGCCGCCCGACCTATTCGGTACTGGGTGGGAGTTGATACAAAGGCAAAAGAAAACTACAGTACGAGCGGCTATATTGCATTGTGGTTTGGAGGTTGTATCGTACGCTTTTTTAAGCAAGATCTTCACTTGGAAAGGTGAGTTCTCACCTTATTCATCTCCATAATTATCAATTAAAAATAATATATGTCTTTTTTTTGGAAACGAACCCACTCTTGGTAGGATTCTTTCTTTATAGTCTTCTTCCCAATATTTTTTTTGCTCTAATCCGCCTACATTAATACCAAAGTTGAACGTAGGATCGATAAAAATATCTTGTCCATTTAATAATTTCACATGTAACGCATCACAAACTAGACTTTTTTCATTTATTTGTAAACCATAGAAACAAGCATTTATAACTTTGTTATCTTCTGAATCATACTTTGTTAGTACAATTTCACTAACATTACTCTTGCAAACTACATCGTCTTCAAATTTATCAAATTCGTATCTTACTTTGTCAACCATTGATATCCTCAGCTTTGAATTCTGCTCAACTGATTGAAATTCTATGATTTGTTCACCAAACTCAAAATATAAAAAATCTAACATAGCAGAAAATTCAGCAGAACCGTTTTCCTCAAATGAAAGAAAGCCTGTTACATAAACATTGTTAAGCAAATTCTTTTGAATCAAATTTTCAAATTTCTTTAACATATACTTTTGCCTCCATTATTCTAAAAATATCAAGTTTAAATCCATACCTTACCCACGCTCTAATATTGTCACAAACTCTCCATCATATTTTGTAATTAGTGTATAATCCTTAGTTCGATATATATTGCCCTCAAAACCATGTTTATACGAAGCCTTACCTACATATTCAAATGTCACATCATTAATTGCCCTTGATAAATCTTCTAGGAAATTTGGGATATCTGCATCACTAGAGTATTTCGTACCAAGCACACATTCCAAATATCCCCTTTTTATTAGCGATAATGTTCTTTAAATTTCTTTTCATTTCCTATAGATATTTTAACTTTACCCGTTCCCTCAGACTCTCTCTTTGAGTGTTTACTATTACCTGAAGAACCATGATTGTCAATCTTCATAATTACTGGCACGTTTCCACCGTTGGGTAGTTGCATGTACCTAATACGCCACGGAACACTAGCCGCAGCACCTTCGGTCATTTTCCCAACTGTTTTGGCAATAAGTTCGCCCAACTCACTTAGAGATGGAGGAGATAATGCTGCATTGGTCTTAAATTTCCCATCTTTTATTACAGCGGCGGGATTGTCTGGGTTATCCCCATTTCCATGAAGGAAACCTTTTGGCCCCGAACCATCCCCGTGGTCCGACTTAGTTCCCGATTTGTTGATTTTCATGGTGCCCTTCTTGGCTAGCGAGCTGCCTCCAAGCGCCATTCCGGCAATATCTAGCTGAGCTAAATTCGCTTCCGCAGCCGAACCTTCAGCAACGTCATGCGGCCTGTCGCCACGTAAGACATGTCCGTTTGCTCGGTGAGCATATACAGTTTGCCGAGATACAGCACGATTCCGGGGGATACGGACAGCTTGTCTGTCTTTACTTCGACCTCCGCCCTGGCAATAATGCGTTCGCATAGTTGCGGTAGCAGAGTTCCAGATAGTCGCGCGGATAATCTGGAAGCTGTTCCAGCATGGCGGTTTTGAGAATACGGCCTTTCTGGAAATGCGGGTACACATGCGTGAACATCAACTTCTCCCTCCCTTCGAACCAGAGTCAGCGCCTTACGACGTACTCCGGGTAATCCTCTCGGGCACTTCATTTTGCGCCATTCTCTCGGTCCGATTCTCTACTTCCTCCCATCAAAAAAGTCCAATTCGGGCAGATCTGGCTCGAACGGAAACAGCTTCTGCGGACCAAGATAGAGCTGTTCGTTCTTTCGGGCAACCGGCAGGACGTAGAAGCCCCAATGGCGATCATCCGGGAAAACGAAGAACTTCGTCTCGCCGTTCACGATCGAGTCGGTATCATCCTGCGGAATATAACAAAAAAACAGGTTGATTATAGTGGTATCTGACCATAATCAACCTGTTTGATGTAACGCTATTATGTTAATAGAGATACTTTTTACAGCCATTCAGTACGCACATCTTAATTCATGAAAATTTTCTTACAAATAGAACAAAGGTTATGTTGGTAAGGATAGGAAAAGTCGTTTCATTCGATACTAGGTAGTCCTAATGACTTAATTATTTGAGAGCTTCGATTAGATAGAGCAGTTTTCATACTCCTCTACAAGTCTTGGCCATGTACTCTCTTTGTCCAACATTGCTGTAGAGTCGATTTTTTCAAATTCCTCTCGCATCATTTTCCCAAATTTTTCACACTGCTCATCATCGTCTATGTCATCAACTTTTCTAAGCTCAGTATAAAATAGCTGATGGAATAACAAAAACAATTTTATACTTGAATTAATGAATATCCTATCCTCTCGACTTTCCAGAAGTGCAAATACTTCTTGAGTAGTTTTCTTAATTGAAATGAAAGCCCCCCGACTTTGTCCTATGTTAATGAACTCTTCTCCGTTAAAGGTGATTCTTTCAAAATTAATTGAATCAAAGAACTTGATACCTTTCATTTCAAAGATTGTATGATTTTTAGGTAAGCCATAATTCAATAAAAACTCCATTGTTTCCTCTGAAAAACCGTATATCCCCAACTCATCTATACTGTACCTAAAAAAATCACAGTTCCAAAAATCCTTTGATAGTTCAATCATTAGATATTCCCCCTTTACTTTCATTACTTAAATAACGCCTTAATAGCCTTCTTCATTTCGTCATTACCACGTTTTCTCGAATCATAGTCTCCGTATTCAAAACTATGAGTTACTTCTGCATTCGGATAATTTTTATAAATCAAATTATCACAGTGATGATATGGCTCAAGATTACATGGTTGCCTTTCGGTATATATCCTTTTTATCTTAGAAGAATCAATTCCCATTTCAGTCACTCTCTGATGAAGTATTTCTTCTGAGTGTACTCCTAGTTCCCTATTACTTTCAGCAATCTCATACTTGAGTATTCCGTTATCCTCGTATTCTAAGATCGCAATATTCCTTGTCCCCTGAACACCATTTTTCATTCTATAATCAATTACCATTCTACTTAAATCTGATTCACCATAGCCAACAACTTTTGAACGGCTTAAACCAAATTCAGTATTACCCGTCCCCTCATCCAACTTCTTCGCTAAATCATCCTTGCCTGCTTCCATTTCACTCCAAAAACGCTGTTGCTGGCTATTTGGCGGAATTGGCTTTTTCGGCTTCGTGAAATAGACACCGTTTGGTCCATCCATTGCAAATTCTTGGCCAAAACGAGTATTTCGCATCCGCTCTATCGAATCAGATACATAATCCGTGATATCGTCTACGCTTTTGTTCAGACGATCTTTAGTCTGCTGCTTCCATCTCGTCCATGTCTCGTCCAGCGCGGACATATTTTTGCTATTCACGAGCTTGTCTGCCGCTTTATTGAGTCCGTGTTTGGCCAACATGGCGAGATTGACAAGCATCAGGGCGACGCCCAGGTTGTCCAGCAGCTGCTGGTCCATACCCAAGAACGTGGGGTTCGTATACGCATCCCCGTTCTTTAAATCGTTCAGTTTCTTCACATTGACCACGATCATCGCCGCACCGAGAGCCGCATCCGCGGCAGCCAACAAATACAAGGAGCTTCCGCCTGTCGGGATGGCCGCAATAATGGCCACCACGCCAAAAATAACGTTAAGTTAACTAGACCGCCGTTCGCAATTGCAGTGACAATCCAATTCCTCTTTCATGATCTCGCCATCGGCCGGCATGTCCAGATACAATTCTTCCAGCTCTTCTTCCGTCAGCAGTTCCATGAAATCCGCTTCGACCTTCTACAGATCTACTATTTTGCTCTGGCTCCCTACCCGGTTTCCATTCAGCACCACTCATTGGTCCACATTCGTTTGCAAGCACCAGCCTTGTTTAGATAATGGGTTCATTCCGCACTGGGTGGGGTCTGTTCCCTCCCCACCATCCATATTAAAGAACGAAAAAAGACCACAACGCGGGCGGTTAGCTCGTATTGTGGCTTGGTTAATATGGTTATTGATACACCTCAAAAATCTAGACAAGCCTTTACTTTTCTTCTTCACTATCTTTTAAAAAATCCTCCTCTTCATATGGATAATTCAATAGTGCTAGATTTTCTTTTGTCAGATACCATGTCCGATAATCTAAATTACTATTAATAATTAAACGCCCTTTAATTCTTTTCAATAGTGGATATGAGGTATGATCTTCAATAACTAAATCCAAATTGTTCATTCGCAATATTTTACCAATTAACTCCAACATTTTTAACCAACCACTATCAAAAGTGCTCGTTATAAATTGAATACTAATAAGAACATTTGTAGTCACACCATACGCTTCAAAATTCATTTCTCGAAAACGCTCCAAATATTCATCTTCATTATCTAAATTATTGCTCATTGAAAAATACGTGCAACCAATTCTCACTTCTCGATTATCAGACCTATCCCGTACCTCGGCCTCATAATCGATTAATTCTACAAATAATACTTCACATATCATATCATAAAGCAACTTTCTCAAGGATTCTCTAGGTAAATCAAAACCAATAGATAACCTGAAATCCATATTACTCATACCTCCAGTACGCTCTAGTTACTTGACGATCCTCAATAATTAATAGTTCATCTAAATATTTCAAGTCCTTATGTGTCTGACTTATTAAATGATCAATAAGCTCCGTTCTTTTCTCAACAGGATAATCATTTAAATTTAACACTATTCTTCTAGCTTGCTTTGTAGTTTTTTCTCTGAGCATGTCAAGAGTATTTTTTAGAATAATTGAATCAGGAGAATAACAATCAAATACTTGTCCCTCTATAATAAAATCTGGACTTTTTTTAGGATCAATACCATAGCCATTTCCACCAAAACCATTTCATTTGGAAGCTCATCAAGCATTATAGTACGATATCCTTGTTCTGCAAGTACATCAGCAGATTCATTTTGTCTTTCTAAGCCTCTATCACCTTTTGGTGGGATCTTGGCATAATTTCCTTCTGGCTTTCCTCCTTTAGGCAGTGACGGCTTAGTGATTACAGCATTGGGTCTAATTTTAGGTGTATAAGGAATATACTTATCACCATATAGCTTGTACTCAGAACTAGTTTTCCAGTCCACATTCTTATCGCCATATTTTGAACGGAAATACTCATCCCATTCTGCTCCTGTTCGAGGTATCTGTGCAGAATCATTACCCGTCCCCTCATCCAACTTCTTCGCTAAATCACCTTTGCCTGCTTCCATTTCACTCCAAAAACGCTGCTGCTGACTATTGGGCTGGCTTTTTCGGCTTCGTGAAATAGACACCAGTTGGTCCATCCATTGCAAATTCCGGGCCAAAACGAGTATTTCGTATCCGCTCCATCGAATTAGATACATAATCCGTGATATCGTCTACGCTTTTGTTCAGACGATCTTTAGTCTGCTCATTCTATGCCGTCCATGTCTCGTCCACTCGGCGATCATCATTTGCGGATCGATGATCAATACTTGAAACGTGTATCTGAGTAAGTAACTTTTTTAAAAAATTCCCTACCTTCGTCCTAACCCTCTAATAGTGGCAAATTCTTTATGGAACTCATTGAAGAAGTCCAAGTACACGTCTATAAAGTGAACGACAATACGGCCGATGAATACAATAACTCGCTTCATGTGCCACCTTTCCCGAATTTTTTGATGAATTTTGGGTTTTATTAGGGACAGGTGGCTACCCTTATACGTTCCCTGTCTGTTCTATGTTAACTGGCCATCACCAGCGTTACTTTCTTCAAAGTAACAATCGCTGAAAGGTTCAGTTAAGTTACGGACGATATGAAAAAAGTTTCGTTTTATCCGCCCCTATTCTCAATATCGGTGGTATCTATCCTGAAAGATGCGATTATATGCTACTTCATTTTCCCTATCGGGGGG
>NZ_CAKMMP010000032.1 GCF_927798175.1 Paenibacillus sp. JJ-223 | reverse complement strand
CTATAATATTTACGCCCTTTTCAAATAATCTTATTATTGGATCATAAATATCTAAATACTTTTGAACTTCTTTATTTTCATCTGATATTGCTGATAATTTTAAATATGATTTAATTAAACAATTTGCATACATGTTATTATTCACATATTCTAGTGTTTCTTTGGAACATAGTTTTTCAGTATCTATGTTGTTTTGGAAGCCTAATTCTTCAGCAATATCAATGACAAAGGGGTTTTGAAGAGTTACGTCATAAGATAAAGAAAAAGCAGCCATTCTCCTCAAAAACTCTGCCATTAATTTTGCATCTTCTCGTATACCTTCTGTACCAATTACTGTCCAATTCACTTTATTTATTCTTTCTATTGCATTCTCAAGATACATTTTTCTCACTCTTTCCAACCTTTCTACCATTTCCATTTACTTGGTTTAAGAGTTTACAAGGACTATCTTACAGACACTCTAATTGTCCGAGTTGAAAATCCTCAAAAGTGTTTACACCATATAACTTTCAGCGATTTGAATATGGCTATTTAAGTCTAAATCTGGATACCTTTCATCTAACAAATATAATAGATCAATGAATTTTCCGCTTTGCAAATTATACGCAACCTCTTCAAACACTTCACTCAGAAACGAAATTTCAGTTTTGGTACATTGATTCAAAAAAGCTAAGGTTAAACTCTCATCTGTACTAAGGAGTTCAATTAATTCTGTCCACTTTTGTTTTATCTTAGGATCGTTATCGTCTAGCAACGCACGTGCCCCTAAAACCGCTCGTACTTTTTCGTAAAACATAAAGTTGACCTCCAAAATGATTATGGTTGTAACACGTAATCTGGGAAAATCGTCCCTCACGTAGAACAGTATTCGCCATCAAAATTATAACCGCCTTTTCTTGGTAGGAGATTTTCAAAATCGCACGATGCTATTGCTTTAAAATCAGCATCCCATAACTTTGTCAGCAGATTGGATATTTCTAATACATAGTTAACTTCACCCCCATTTTCAGTTGGTTCAATTTCTAGGTAGTACTTGTAATATAGAAAGCCATCATTTCCTTGGTTTATTTTGTCTTTATCGAAATCACTGTTATTGAAAATAATTATTTCTGAATGCTTCGTCAATATGCTTGAACCACTAATAGTGCCCTTAACAATGTTTGAGACTGCATCTAGCAACATTTCTTTATCAACATCGCTATCCAAGAAAATTTTAGTAAAAAAATCATATTCTTCCAATGAAATCACCTCAGATCATTTGGGTGGTGCAAAATGTGATTGCCTTGAACAACTTTATCATCACTTACATGCTAACGATTATCAAATATGTAACATATCACCTTCTCATCTCTTTCGTCTTGGCGTAATTTACAGTTGCAATAAAAAACTGTGAGAAGATGAACATAACAAAAACAAGTCAAATTACGGTAGTATATGTCCATAATCAACCTGTTTAATGTATCCGAGGAGCGTTATTCAGGTTGAAAATTAGAGCATTTGATGGGCCTGCAACCTGAAACGAGAACTCTTTATATGGGTATTACATGGGTTAGATGTATTATTTGTTGAATGAGTGGTTCATTCGGCACTGGGTAGGGCTTTTTTATCAGCCACCAAGTAACCCTTGATTTCATCAGATAGTTCAAGTACCCTCCTCCAATCTGGTGAATTTCTAACCGCATTAACATTCCACTCATCGCCTTGCTGTAATTCTAGAACTAAGTCTCTTAAGATAGAACTTTTATACACCATCTCATCACTAATTAGTCCGGCATCATTAAGTCTTTGTAAGACATCAACGTGTAAAAATGAAATTACTCCTGTATCGAATTCTTCAAAGATATTGTAGCCAATTACCGTATCATCCTCACTTAGCAGGTATGTTCCACATTTATCAATCGTATCTACATATAGCTCCAACAGTTTTCCTGTGGATATTTTTCCCATTAAACATATCCCCTTTATTTTTGAATAACTGTAGCCTTATCCCCGGGTAACGGTTTATAATCAGTTCTTACTACCTTGACTTTGCCTGTCTGCCACTTGAGAAACCAATGTATGACCCTTCATGTCCCCCTCCTCCTAGGGGATAGAGCACAGACTTATCGCCGTTTGTGAATTTCCATCCAGTACCTGCTGAGCCATAAGTACCTTTCGTCCATCCATCTCCAAGAGTTCTTCCAACTTCATCAGCTGATTTACTCCATAGAGCTTTGGGATTACTTAAAATATCATCATAAGATTTTAACTCTGTTACCCATGTAAAATTTCCGTCTCCATATTTGCTCTTGTAGTAATCATTCCATTTTGCTCCTGTTCGAGGTATCTGTGCAGAATAACCCGTCCCCTCATCCAACTTCTTCGCTAAATCATCCTTACCTGCTTCCATTTCACTCCAAAAACGCTGCTGCTGGCTATTGGGCGGAATTGGCTTTTTCGGCTTCGTGAAGTAGACGCCAGCTGGTCCTTCCGTTGCAAGTTCGGGGCCAAAACGAGTATTTCGCATCCGCTCCATCGAATCAGATACATACTCCGTGATATCGTCTACGCTTTTGTTCAGACGATCTTTAGTCTGCTGCTTCCATGTCGTCCATGTCTCGTCCAGCGCGGACATATTTTTGCTATTCACGAGCTTGTCTGCCGCTTTATTGAGTCCATGTTTGGCCAAGATGGCGAGGTTGACAAGCATCAGGGCGACGCCCAAGTTGTCCAGCAGCTGCTGGTCCATACCCAAGAACGTGGGGTTCGTATACGCATTCCCGTTCTTTAAATCATTCAGTTTCTTGACATTGACGACGATCATCGCCGCACCTAGAGCCGCATCCGCGGCAGCCAACAAATACAAGGAGCTTCCGCCTGTCGGGATGGCCGCAATAATGGCTACCACGCCAAATATAACGTTAAACTCGGCGATCAGCATTTGCGAATCGATGATCAATACTTGAAACGTGTATCTGGATAAGTATCTCTTTTAAAATTCCTCCCCACCTTCGTCCTAACCCTGTAATAGTGACAGATTCTTTATGGAACTCATTGAAGAAGTCCAAGTACACGTCTATAAAGTGAACGACAATACGGCCGATGGATACAGTAACTCCCTTCATGTGCCACCTTTCCCGAATTTTTTGATGAATTTTGGGTTTTATTAGGGACAGGTGGCTACCCTTATACGTTCCCTGTCTGTTCTATGTTAACTAACCGTCACCAGCGTTACTTTCTTCACAGTAACAATCGCTGAAAGGTTCAGTTAAGTTACGGAGATATGAAAAAATTTCTTTTGATTCGCCCTGCTCTTAATATCGGTGGTATCTATCCTGAAAGATGCGATTATATGCTACTTCATTTTCCCTATCGGGGTAGCGCATTCTAAAGTTGCGAGTAAATTTAAAATATGCTAGAAAATGAAGATAACAAAAAACAGGTCAATTACGGTGGTATCTGACCATAATGAACCTGTTAGATGTAACGAAATAGCGTTAGGTTATAAAAGTTGATGTGCGTACAACCGAAATGAAGATATCTTGAAACGGGTATTACAGGGGTTAAATCTATTTGGAATCAGCCGCACGACTCATTCTGTACAAGGTGAGTCTATCAACATATAAGTAATGTAACCTTTACTTTCCTGCTTGTGTTTGTATCCATCTTCTAGCTTCTTCTTCACGTAGAATAACTGGAGAATCGGGAGTACCAATATTAATACTAGATATAATTGCTTCTTCTATCCCTCTTAAACCTGATAAATCAGCTCCATGTAAGAGAACATTTTTGAATGAAGCTACACTGATATCTGCATTTTTTAATATGGCATTTTGAAAATCGGTGTCATAAAACAGACAAGCTACCAAATTAGCATTTGTTAAATCAGTGGCATGGAAAATTGCTTCATAGCAATCTGCCTTGGCTAACTTTGTACTCCGCATATATGATTTCGAGAAATTTGTGTACGAAAGGTCTGCTTTATAAAAATTTGCTCCATCTAAGTTGGCTGAGATAAACTCAGAAGAAGATAATACTGAATTATGAAAATCACTATTTTGTAAATTCATAGAGTTAAATATACATTCCGTAAAATAGGCTTGATCTAATGAATAATTTCTTAAATCAATGCTCCTTAAATCAATTTCATCCAGCCCCAGCTTCTTCCCTTGTTCTCCGACAGTGTCCACCCATAATTGATGTTGCTGGAGCTGGGCAATAATTTTATTAGAATCACTATCCAAAATGATCATGCCTCCTCACGTAGGATACCAAATAATACGATCAGCGATTCCATCTTCCTCAATCGCCTTTCTTAATTGTTGAATATGTTCAGGAACTAACTCTCTCGTATCAATTATGACACTGTTGCCTAGTTCAAACTCACCATAAATCTTATCCATTGCTCTTTTAACTGTAAACGCTCCTTTTTTAGGACTAGTATGACCATGAGGATAAGATTCAAAACTTTTAACGTCCCACTTTATTCCAGTAGTTATGTCAATAAGATCACTGCCTTTATCGGCTTGAGTATCACGAACAATACGTCCTAAAATACCCTGCTCTTCTAAATCAAGTCCTACTTCCCTTTCTTTTATTCCTTGTTCTTCGATCCTACCGGCATGAGATGGGTCACGAGCTAAATCATCCAATTCTTCCTGTGTTCTTCCTCCGGTATATTTTCCATTCTTATCATAAAGATCAGGTTTATCAACCTCACCCATCCCCTCATCCAACTTCTTCGCTAAATCATCCTTGCCTGCTTCCATTTCACTCCAAAAACGCTGCTGCTGGCTATTTGGTGGAATTGGCTTTTCGGCTTTGTGAAATAGACACCGGCTGGCCCTTCTGTTGCAAATTCCGGGCCAAAATGAATATGAATGAATATTACGCATTCGATCCATCGAATCAGATACATAATCCGTGATATCGTCTACGCTTTTGTTCAGACGATCTTTAGTCTGCTGCTTCCATGCCGTCCATGTCTCGTCCAGCGCGGACATATTTTTGCTATTCACGAGCTTGTCTGCCGCTTTATTGAGTCCGTGTTTGGCCAAGATGGCGAGATTGACAAGCATCAGGGCGACGCCCAGGTTGTCCAGCAGCTGCTGGTCCATACCAAGAACGTGGGGTTCGTATACGCATTCCCGTTCTTTAAATCATTCAGTTTCTTGACATTGACGACGATCATCGCCGCACCGAGAGCCGCATCCGCGGCAACTAATAACGGCTCTGACTATCCTTAGCCGTCCCTGACTGTTCTAAGTCAACTGCACCTCAGCAGAATTCTTCCTTCGGTGTAACAATCCCTGAAAGGAGATGCAATTTATTGCAATTTCATTCTCCCTATCGGGGCGACTTATTCTACAATTGCGAGCATATTTAAAAAACGCAAGAAAAGGAAGATAACAAAAAACAGGTCAATTATGGTGGTATCTGATCATAATCGACCTGTTCGATCTATCGATTAAAGCATTGGATGTGCATACAATCATAAAGAAAAAATCCCTATACGGGCATTACATGGGTTAGATGTGTTATTAGTTGAATGATAGGTTCATTCCGGCACTGGGTAGCCCCCATTAAATCGAATCTTTTTTTGGCAAATCATCATCCACAACTAATTTCGAGATATTCCTCCTGGATCTTTGTAGCACCAATCACTGCTGTACGGCATGTTAGTAATATTATCCAGGTCTTCTAGAGTATAAAACCATTCTCCCTCAATCCATATTTTGGCTGTCGGATAGATCTTAAGTATCGCATGGAAAAATCGCAATAATAGATCTTCATTTTCATAAAAATCGTCAGATACTACTGCTTTAAAATATTCATCGTTCGTATCGTCCCAATTAAAACTAACTATTTGAAATTCATACGGTTCATCATATACGCTAAAGCAAAGAGATCTTGAATAGTTTTCCCTAAAAGGCATGTCACTTATATATACTCGAGTGTATTTTAGCGTTCCTTCACTATTATAATTTTCTTCATCACTATCAAAAAAAAGATTCTCCTTTATACATATATTATTAAGGCCCCTCAATAAGGCATTTGCTGGAGTGCTTTCTCCGCGTTTAAATAACAAAAAGGATGACGTTCCCATTATTTTAATACTCCTCCTAACTCATCAAGCGAATTAACAACTGTTACACCTTTATTATTAATTTCTTGGATCATTTTAATTGTTTGAACATTCGAGGCATCAATAGGCTCATGAACATATAGTATAATCTCTCTACCCTCATAATTAAAGAATTGAGGGTGACTTGGATTAACATACTTATCGATTTGATCCATTTTAACAGCAGACATTGACTTCTTAACCTCAATAATTTGATTGTGTGTCATAACATCAATATCTCCTGCTGGTTTACCAGTAGTAATATTATCTAGTTTTAAACCGAACCCTATAACTTCCACATGTTTTTTAACGTGTTCTCCAACTTCAGCCTCAATAGCTTTACCAACATCACTACTCTTCTTTGCACTTTCAATTGCATTTGGAATATTCTTAGGGTTTTGTTCAACCCACTTTATTATACTACCGTACGGGTTTTCAAATTTAACTTCTACACCTTTATTCGTTTTCGTTATTACTGGATCGTTAAATTCACCCGTCCACTCATCCAACTTCTTCGCTAAATCATCCTTGCCTGCTTCCATTTCACTCCAAAAACGCTGCTGCTGGCTATTGGGCGGAATTGGCTTTTTCGGCTTCGTGAAATAGACACCAGTTGGTCCATCCATTGCAAATTCCGGGCCAAAACGAGTATTTCGTATCCGCTCCATCGAATCAGATACATAATCCGTGATATCGTCTACGCTTTTGTTCAGACGATCTTTAGTCTGCTGCTTCCATGTCGTCCATGTCTCGTCC
>NZ_CAKMMP010000031.1 GCF_927798175.1 Paenibacillus sp. JJ-223 | reverse complement strand
TGCCCATGAACGAAGAACATCGGAAAGCCGTATGAGGGAAAACCTCACGTACGGTTTGATGAGGAGGGGCTGGGTTTTGCCCAGCCTTTTACTCTAGAACGTATGCAGCAACTTATAACTACATCGTATGGGACAAAACCAAGGCGCCGTATGCAAAAGCAATAACGATGAGAATGGCGGGATGCAGCTTGGTTTTGGTCATGACCCATAGCGAAATGCCTGAAATGATTAACGTTTGCCAGATGCCGATCGAATTCGCGGATACTTGCCCGAACTCCCAGGTGAGCAGGATCATAAGCACGGCAATGACTGGCTGCACGAGCAAGGTCATGCCTTTTACTTTAGGCGAGGTCCGGTATTTGTTGAGCAGTCTGAGCAGCAAAATCAGAGCGGCTGCCGACGGCACGATCGTGGCAAAGCTGGCAATGATTGCGCCGAACCAGCCTGCCACCTGATAGCCGACAAAGGCGGCGATTTTGGTAGCGATCGGACCGGGGAGCGCATTGCCGATGGCGAGCACGTCACCGAACTGTTCGCTGGTCATCCAGCCGTAATGGTTGACGACCTCTTCCTGCATCAAAGGGATGGAAGCCGGGCCGCCCCCGTAACCGAGCACGTTGGCTACAAAAAATCCCCAAAACAATTCCCACCAAGTCTGAATCATCGGTTAGGACACCTCCTTGTCGGAGCTGCGCTTTGCTTTGTAGCGCTGCACGAGATCCAGATGGAAGACGCCATACCCGAGAAATACCGCAACGACGATGCCTGGATGAATGTCGAGCAGCTGCAGCAGCACGAAGGCAATGACGCCGAACAGGATGGCGAATATTTTGCCAAGGCCTGACCATGCCTTTTTGGCAAATTCATAGGCCATCATGCCGAGCATGACGAAAATGACCGGGCGAACCGCCGCAACCATGCCGGCGACCACTTTGGATTCACGCAGGGCATACATGGAGCCGAGCAGGGCGATGATAGCGATGCTCGTAGGCAGAACATGTGCCAACACGGAGACGATAGCGCCTAAGACGCCTTGTTTTTTATATCCCAGATAAGCAGCCATCTTCGTTGCGATCGGTCCGGGGAGGGCATTCGCAATGGCCAGAATCTCGCCGAATTCGTCGTCGCTAACCCATTTGTATCTGACGACCGCTTCATAACGAATTAACGGAATAACCGATGGCCCCCCGCCGTAACCAAGAATGCCGGTCCTAACCATGCCTGCGATGAGACCGCTGTAAACCTTCCAACTCATGCTGTTATCCTCCTACAGTCTCATGCCCATTCGGCTTTTGTAACGCTTCAGAAGCAATTGGGATTCTACTTTGACGATGCCGGGCATCTTATACAGCTTCTCCAGCAAAAACTGCTCCATCTCTTCCATGTCGGCGAAAATGCCGTGCATATGCAGCGTGCTGGGCCCGGTCATATGATACAGGCTGGTCACCGCCGGCTCTTCATCAAGCTTTTCGGCGACTTCGTCGAGAAACGGAGGCTCTACGTCTACATTGAAAAAAGCCGAGACCTGCATTCCGACCTTGACGGGATTGATCACGACAGTAAAGCGTTCGATGATGCCTTTTTCGGATAAAGCATTAATGCGGGCTTGGACGGCTACGCGCGACAAACCGATTTGTTGCCCCAGGTCCGTATACGAAATCCGGCTGTTCTGATGGAGGGCGGCCAGTATTTTTCGATCCATGGCATCCAGGTTGTGCATGAGCGGAATTTCTCTTCCTTCCGAAGAGCGCTTGTTAGTCATCAACGATCCTTCTTTCTCTGTCATTTTGTTTCGTTATATTTGAAAATCAACAAATGGAAAGACATTTTGCATGCAGCATCCATATTTTACTGACGAATCGTAATGCCAGTCAATTCATTTATTGAAAATGTGAATTTATTCCGAATTCCGGTTTGCAATTTGTAACCTATACCAAAGTAAAAAAACCGCCTGCGGTTCCATGCCGCAAGCAGCTCATTCCGTTAGAAGAACATGCTCTATTCCGTCTTTTTGGGGAGATAAAGGGTTACGGTGGTACCTTCCCCCGGATCGGAAGTCACCTTTAATGTGCCTCCTGCTCCGCGTGCCCGTTCCTCCATGCTGAACAGTCCGACGCCGTTGCCGGCCGTCGATGCGCTGAACCCTGCGCCGTGGTCGGCAATGGTAGCGACGATGGCCTCTGCAGTATCCTCCACGCTAACTGCCGCTTCGGAGACATCCGCGTATTTCGCGATATTGGTCAATGCCTCCTGGATAATGCGGTACATCGCTATTTCGCGGCTCGTATCCAGCCGACCGCGCAAATTGCAATCCAATTGAACGTTAATGCCATAATGGCGGGTGTAATTTTCAACATAAGTCCGGATTGCAGGAACGACGCCGAGATCATCGAGCACGGAGGGCCGCAGTTCCCAGGCCATGCCGCGGACGTCTTCCATGATGCCGGTAACCTGTTTTCTCAACGCTTCCACGCCTGGATGAGGCTGGTCGGCCAGCAGTCGATCCATTTGGATGACGAGGGAGAACAGGCTTTGGCCGATGCCGTCATGCAGTTCCCTCGAAATGCGGAGCCGTTCTTCCTCTTGAATGTTCATGACCTGGGTCATCATTTGCTGCAGTTCAGCTTCCACCGTTTTCAGTTTGGTGACCTCGCTGCGCACTGCGAGATATTGATAAGGCTTTCCTTCGTTGTCCAGAAAAGGCACGATGGTTGTGTTTACCCAATAATAGCTGCCGTCCTTGGCCCGGTTGCGTATTTCGCCATTCCATACCTGCCCGGAAGAGATCGTTTCCCACAGATTTTTCATGAAAAGTTTGCCGTGATAACCGGAATTGATGATCCGGTGATCCTGGCCGATCAGCTCTTCCCGCCGATACTGCGAAATCTCGCAGAACTTGTCGTTAACGTACTGGATTTTGCCCCGGCTGTTTGTCAGTGCCACGATGGACGATTCATCCAACGCAAACTTCAAGTCGCTGAGTTGATGCAGGGAACCCTTCAGCCTGCTGCGGAATTCAGGATCGGCAATGTGGTTGTCGATCACTTCAAGCAGCTCGCGAACCGGTTGATCGGCCAGATTGCTGAGTCGGTTTGGACGCGCACTACTCAAAGTTCAACAGCCCCTTTTTCATTGCAAATTTGACGAGTTCCGGCCTGGTGCGCAATCCGAGCTTCTCCATTAAATTGCTTTTGTGCGTTTCGACCGTTTTGACGCTGATCACCAGATGCTCGGCAATTTCCTTGTTGGCGTAACCTTTGGCGATCCACGACAAAATCTCTTTCTCCCGTTCGGACAGCGTGTCGTACGGCCCGGCGTTCTCCTGCTTGGCTTTATCGAGGTATTCGCTCATCAGCCGTTTGGTTGCGCTTGGATACAGATAGGCGCTTCCTTCTGCAACCGAGCGTATAGCAGCTAACAGCTCCTCGTGCGGAGCGCTTTTGAGTATGTATCCGGATGCTCCGGCATGGATGGCACGGAACAGATATTCTTCGTCATCATGCATGGTCAGTATTAGAATGGACAGATCCGGCATGATTTTTTTCAGCTCGGCGGTTGCCGTCAATCCATCTTTGCCCGGCGGCATGCTGAAATCCATCAACACCACGTCGGGTTTCAATTCCTGAGCCTTTGAGATGGCTTCGTCACCGTCTGCTGCATCGCCAACGATGCGTATGTCATTTTTTCCGTCAAGCAGCGCGATCAGACCTGAGCGTACAACAACGTGGTCGTCTACGACCAACAAACGAATCACATCAATTCCTCCTGTTCCTTTGCATATTGCTGTCCTTATCATACCAAAAAAGCAAGGTACCCAGAGTTTGATTCTTCGAATCTTTCATCTAAAAAAGCCTCGTTATCCCTTAGCGGGATAACGAGGCTTGGTTGGCAACCGACGTCTTCAGGCATACATTAGCGTTTGCAATTCCCTGCTTGCCTGCTCGGTCAGTTGAATAACATCCGGCGAAAAGCTGCAGGGCTGTCTGTTTCCGAGAAGAATGACGGCATCCGGGACGCTGCTCTTCTCAAAAATAGGTACGACGACCGCGCTGACCAGCCGCTCGGCAAGCATCAATGGGCAGCGCCCGGGAAGACGGTCGCCTGAAGTCCGTCCATCGGATATGGCGGTACGTCCGGTCCGAAGCGCCGTGCCCACGAGATCCTGGCCTGGCCGCATGTGCATCCGCTTCACGCGTTCATTGCTTGCGCCCGACGTGAACTTCCAATGAAGCATTGCTCCGGACAAGCAAGCCAATCCACAGAAGTCGCTGGATGTATGCTCGCGCAAATGATCGACGATCTCCTGAATGTCGAATGAAAACTCATCATGCATGAGAAGACACTTCCTTTTTGAAATGCTACCTTCGATGGTTCCTTACTATATATTGTAGGCAATTCGGAAGGCCTTGTAATTCAGGGAAAACCCCTATTTAAATCTGCGTATTTACCGATTATGGCATTGAAAAGACAGAGAAGCCGCATTCTACGCGAAGATGCAGACACCCTTGCCAATGCGGACCATTAACCGATGTGACATTTCTCACAGCAAATTCAGGGAATTTATCGCAGAGGTTCAGGTAATCCCCTGATAACCAATCCTGTATTTTCGCGGTATGATGGAATCATAAGGAAACACGAGGAGGAACAGTCATGAGTACGGTATTCGTGGAAAGAGGAACCCGAGCTACGGGACAGGAACCAACGGAGGGGAACAAAATGGTGCGGGAGACAGGTGGGATACTTTCGTTTGTTACAGCCGAGCAGTGGTCGTGGATTGAGGCGAAAATGCAATCCAAACGGGTTAAGGCCGGTTATAGCCTCTTTCTGGAAGGTGATGAAGCCGGATATCTGTACTACCTCCGCTCAGGCCGGGTGAAAATGACCAAATCGACGGAAGACGGGAAAGAAATCATTTTGTCGATCCAGCAGAAAGGTGATTTGATCGGGGAATTCGGCGGCATCGGTGGTCAAACGCATAGCTATAGCGCGGAAATGACGGAAAAAGGGGAATTGGCGATCATTTCGCTCGGCGACCTGGAAGGCGTTCTTAGCAAACATGGCGATCTCGCGCTGAAGTTTTTGCAATGGATGGCACTTTCGCAACGAATCACCCAGTCGCGTTTTCGCGACCTGCTCTTGTACGGCAAGGCGGGTGCGCTTGCTTCGACACTGATCCGTGCCAGCAACTCGTATGGTCGATTTACGCCGGAGGGAATTGTGCTGGACATGAAACTGAACCATACCGAGTTGGCCGAAATGATCGGCGCTACGCGGGAAAGCGTCACACGTATGCTTGGTGCATGGAAGGAGCAGGGGACGCTGGATACGCAGGACGGAAAGTTAATGATCCGCGATCTTGGAGCTCTGCGCAGCATGTGCGGATGCCCGACGTTTCCGAGCTGTCCGGAAGAGATGTGTCGCTTGTAACAGGAAATAGATTGGATGTATCTGCTTTGTTTTGATGGGATTGGGGTCGCATCGGATAAATTGGAGGAGGGCTGATATTCGCGTGAGCGGGTGTCAGCCCTTTTCTGGATTGGTTTTATTCGACAGGGCTTCGACCATACTCGCTGGCGAGAATCGAATACAGCAAAGAATCATGATAGGCGCCTTTGAAATGCCAATGTTCCCGAAGCAGGCCTTCGCGCTGCATGCCGATTCTCTTCATAACCTGCTCGGACGCTCTGTTGGCTGGGCGGCAGGTAGCGAAAACACGGTGAACGCCCAGTGTATTGAATCCATAATCGAGAAGAGCCATAGCGGCTTCGGTAGCGTACCCTTTTCCGTGATGCTCAGGGTGAAGCACGTAACCCAGCTCGGCATTTGTTTTCTCGATAAAAATGGCCACCGAGCCGATCATCAGATCCTGATCTTTTATACAAACGGCGAGCTCGTATGCATTCCTTGGTGATTGCTGCTGCTGAGTTAGAACATGATGGATGTATTGATGGGTGTCTTCTTCCGTGTTCGGTCCCCAGGAGGCATATTTGGCAACTTCGGGCAAGGATGAATACGAATGCACATGTTCCCAATCGGACTGGAGCATATCGCGGATGACCAAACGTTCGGTTTCAAGTTTCATGTCAATCTCCTTTCTTACATATAATGATATAAAAATAACCCATGAATCGATTCGGGTAAAGAACCGTTCATGGGTAGGTATGCAAGAGTAAAACTATCTCATGGGTTTGCATTGATCGGCAGGATACTTGTAGGCAAGCTTGCGGGTGATTTCTTTTTGCCATCTCGTATCCCCAAGCTGGATTGCCAGATTCAGAAGGTCGAGATAATCATCAAGCTGCAGCGTGGCTTTTTGCATGTCGGTATTCATTCGATATTCGTACCCCTTTATCTATGTGTTCAGAAATCATATGCATAGTTAATAAGTAACAGAACGACTATAATAATGATAATCATTATCAAACTATATGTCTATTATGCAATGAACGGTTATAAAAAGCAATGGCGATCAGCAAAAATGGATGCATTTTTTTGAGGAGATCATCCATTATCTTTGTGAGCCGGTTGAACGTAGGCACATCCAGATGAGGTAAGGGGCATAGACGCCGAGATAGGCTGCGGGAAAGAGAAACCACGCATCTAGCAATAAATGATGAATATCAGTCGTAAAGGTAGTGTTGTGGGCATTGGTAGCATACACATCTCCGGCAATGACTGCGGCCATACTATAGAAGGATAACAGAGCGAGAACGTGAAATAAGCGTTCCAAGAATGCGATTCGGCGAGCTAGCCAAAACATCAAAATAGGAACGATGACGATTAATAGTAAAAAAACGAGTTTCATAGGCAGCATCTCCTTAAATATAGTGGGGGAGGGGTTGAATATTATCTAGTATCGACAAGAAAAGATAGAGCATACATGGTCTATTTTAAATCGTTGTTAGAAAATGACAGGTGAAAAATATTATTTAAGTATTGCAATCATTCTCACAGCATGGTATATTCTAATTCCGGCCAAGAAAACACCGAGAAACATGGTGCGGCAAGCAAAGCAAATAAGCTTCGAAAAACGAAACTTAAAAAAAGTGCTTG
>NZ_CAKMMP010000030.1 GCF_927798175.1 Paenibacillus sp. JJ-223 | reverse complement strand
TAGCCACACGACGGTGGTATTCAGCCGTTATTTGGCGATGGAATATGAACGGCGCGAAACCAGTGATGACCGCACACTGGGAGGACTCTTTTTTCTCTTTGCCGATGAGGCTTCGTGATCTGGACTTCCAGACGGCGCTTCTGCAACTGATGAGTTTATTTCTCGACATGTCTCAAGCAAAAACAAAACAGAACGGACATTTTTTGTCAACTACAAGAATGGATCTCTGGTTTACCCAGCTATATCAAGGGTTTGTTTGGAAATTTGAGCTGCGAAAGTTGAGTAGCTTATCCACTATAATAAAGATAATATTTTTTTCCTAGAAGTAAAGCTATCTTCTAAGGAAAGCACAGTATCAATAAGATAATCTATGTCCGATTTATTCATACCATCGTGAAAACTTAATCTAATGCTGCTTGACGATAATCCATGATCCCCAGTAATTTCCATCAATACTCTACTTATGTTTCCATTAGAAGAACATGCAGATTGAGAGGAAGCAATTATACCATTCTTCTCAAGTACTTTTAAAGTTATAGCTGAGGGAATCCCTGGTACAGAGAAATTAAAAATATGAGAGGACACGTTATGGTATTCTGCACTATTAATCACAAAAGAAGGAATATTCGAAAATTTTTCAAATAATGTAATATAAAATTGTTTAAGTTTCTCTCTGCTTTGTTGATAATTTTGTTTCCCGATTTGAATGGCTTCTGCAACAGCTACAATGGAGGGTACATTTAGTGTCCCTGGTCTTAAACTTTTCTCTTGATCGCCTCCATAAATGACAGGCTCAACTTCAACATGTTCTTTAATAACAAGTATACCAATACCTTTTGGGGCCCCAATTTTATGCCCTGATAATGTATACATATCTATATAATCTAGTTTCAAATGAACTTTACCGAACCCTTGGGCACCATCAACATGAAAAAAAATGTTCTTGTTTAACTTCTTTAATTTCTCCCCAATTTCTTCTATTGGTTGTACTACACCCGTCTCATTATTCACATGCATTATGCTAATAAGAATTGTTTCTTCCCTTATTAAATTCATTAAACAATCAATATCAACGATTCCTATTTTATTAACTTGAATATAAGAGACTTCTACCTCCTGGGATTCTAAAAATTTGCAACATGAATAAATAGAAGAATGTTCAATGGGAGTAGTAATAATATGAATTTTTTTATGTTTCTTTTTTGCAGCTTTTATCACACCCAACAAAGCTAAGTTATTACTTTCTGTTGCCCCGGATGTAAAAAAAACTTCTTCAGATTCGACATTTAATAATTCAGCTGTTTGTTGTCGTGCTTTTTCTACAAAGCTCTTTGCTTCTTTGCCCATTTTATGAGTAGATGAAGGATTCGCGTAGATCTCTTGTGTCATTTTCATAAAAACATCTTGAACCTTAGGATGAATTGGCGTAGATGCACAATAATCGAAATACTTTATCATAAATCTTCCCTCCCGCTCAAGTTAATTAAACAATCCCGACATTTCCCGATGACTATGCTCAAACAAACAATTGTGAACGGATATGTATGCTGCAGACGCAAAATATTTAAGAAGAATCATCTTGGCAGAACGTCATGATTTACATACACGCTCTAGACATTTATCCATCGGTAGTTTAGATCAAGACTAGTAGCCCAGATATTTATAACGCAAACTGCAATTGATATTTTTCCGACTGAGCTTGAAACATTTTTGCATAATAACCTTTATTATCTAATAATTGGGCATGCGTTCCACATTCATGAATCTCTCCATCCTTGAAAACAACAATTCGGTCAGCTTTGATACAACTGCTTAAACGATGAGAGATAAAAATAGCTGTTTTGTTTTCCGTTAATTCAAGCATCTTGTCAAATATGTGTTCTTCGGCAAGCGGGTCAAGTGCTCCTGTCGGTTCATCGAACACGATAAACGATGCGTCACGAATGAACACCCTTGCCAGTGCCAATCTTTGCCACTGGCCTCCAGATAAGTCTTGGGATTCATGAAACAGATGACCTAATACAGTATCCAGATTTAACGAATTATTCTCGCTGGAAAGACCGACCACTTTCAATGCCTCATACAGTCGTTTATCATCCGTAACCCGATCCATATTTCCCACCATAAGGTTTTCTCGTACCGTTAGCTGATAACGGACGGAATCCTGAAATACGGCGATACAACTTTCCTTAAGACTATCATCACGAATGTCACAAATGTCTGTCTCGCCATAATAAATCGTCCCATTTTGCACAGGATAAATCCCCAACAAACATTTAATGAATGTTGATTTTCCAGCTCCATTGTCGCCAACAATGGCAATTCTCTCTCCCTGTTTGATGTGCAAATTTACATTTTTGAGAGAGGGCTCTTGTCGATTGGGATAGGTAAAGGATAAGTCTCTGACCGTAATCCCGGGCATCAGATTTTCAGGGAACAACATCTTTGCGTCTTGTTGTTTATTCTCTGGACATTGCAGATAGTTAAATAAACGCTCGCTGTACATCCCCTCTTCTCCGAAACGTACAATATAATTAACCAAACCTTTCATCAAAGCGTATGCGGAACTCACTGCGATGGTTAGCGCTACATACTCTCCAATCGTCATACGACCCTTAGAAGCAATGAACACAAGTATAACCGTCGTGCCAGCAATTGATAATTGCCCGATGTTCTCTATTATATAGTTCACAATGCCGGCTTTTCGCTCTAGTGCCATTTTCTCTTCCGCTTGTTCCCAATATGCGTCATTCCATTTTTTCTTAAAAAACGCACCCATGCGAAACAATTGAATTTCTTTTATCGTGTCTCGGTTACGGAACAACTGTTGTAAATACGACGCTTTCCTCATTAGCGGCGATTGAGTGACCGTTAAACGAAAGCGATGTCCGCTTAGTTTCGCGTTAGCTAAAAACGAAGGTATTGTGACAACAACAAGAAAAAGGGAAAGCCATGGGCTGAAGTACCACAACGTAAGCAAGTACCCGGAAATCGTAATGGAGTTCATAACAATCTGCCGCAAAGTCATAATCATTTGTATTCCACGCTCGCCGCTTCCGCTTGTCAACTGTAACAGGTCATAAGAGGCGTGCTTTTCAAATTCCAAAAATGACAGACGCAACGTTTTATCAATGATTAAATGCTCAAAAAAGTTAGCCGCGCGATAACTCATCCGCCGCTCATTGAGTTGCTCTATGAGAAGGAGAACACTTGTAACAGAGTTTAAGGCAACTTGTCCCAAAAGCCAAAAAACGGCATGTACATACGGCAACTCTCCCGTAATCACCCGCTCAGTCGTCCCAACAATTTTAGCAACCAGATAGATTTGGACAAGCGGTAAACACGCCTGAACAAGCATAATGATATGACTAACTAGCAATGCTCTAGGTGATACCTTCCATAATAACGGTATAATTTTACAGGTTGTATGAATGACTCTACGCCATTTCACTTGACTTGTCATCTTGCTTTCCCCACCAATCCACAAAGCCATCTATTTCGGTCACCATTAAACAGACTACCCGCTCAGAATAACTCCAAGAAAGAATGGATAAATCCTTCCTGTATTTCGTCTGATTGCTTATCACCCACCTTTTCCTTGTCCCTCCCTGTGCTCAACAGAATCAGTTAGTTTTCCGTCTTCCATACGAATTACACGATCTGTTGCTGATGCAACTAACGGATCATGCGTGACAATAACTACGGTCACTTGTTTATCTGTATTTATTTTGCGCAGCAAGGTTACTATCGCCTCCGATGTCACAGTATCTAAAGCCCCAGTAGGCTCATCAGCCCAGATGACACGAGGATTATGGACGATAGCGCGGGCAATGGCAACCCGTTGGGCTTGTCCTCCAGACAGTTCATGCGGCATAGCTTTCAACTTATCCGATAGCATGACATCTTCAAGTGCCGCCTTTGCAGCTTTGTGTGCAACTGACGTCTTAGCGCCCTGACTGATAAGCGGCAATGCAACGTTATCGACAACATTTAACACAGGAATCAGATTGTATTGTTGATAGACAAAACCCATCGACGTCAACCTGAGCGCGGAGACATCTTTTTCACTCATTTCGTGTATTGCTTGCTTGTCGAACCAAATTTCGCCACTGTCTGCTGACTCAATACCTGACAACGTGTAAAGCAAAGTAGATTTGCCACAACCAGATGGCCCCATAATGCTTACCATCTCGCCCCTTTGAATCTGTAAATCGACCCCTGATAATGCGACCGCTTGTGGAGTAGCTGCCATGCCGTAATTCTTGCGAACAGCTTTGGCTGCAATCATGATCTTGAAGCCTCCTCTACCACGGGAATAAGACCTAATTGGGTAATCGTTCCTCTCGTCGTCGCTACCTCTCCAATATCCCCCATATAGGCAATTGTACGGTCAGCGTTAAGCACATAGGCATATGGGGTGAATTCCGGGCGATACACGTAATATAATTCCTCAGCGGAAGCAGATAGAACGTCGAAGGAAAAGTCAAAATGCTGCCGAATTACCTGAGCTTCTTCCACGTCGCCATCAATTACAAGAACAATCTCCCCATCAAACACTTCGGCAACTCCTTCGAGTTTTGGCAACAACTCAATGCATTCTGCACAATACAGAGAGAGAATAACAATCAAAGTTGAATCGCGATCGTGTACTCGCCCAGCAAACATCGGCACTTCACCCAAATGATATTTTTCAGGCACATCACCTTCCAGTTCTCGCACTGAATCGAACAACTGGTTGATCTTAGACATCATAGCGAATCATCTCCTTTTCAATAGAGTCTAATACCGGCATTAGTGTCGACAAAGAGTTGAATGGTGCTGATTGCAATATGACCCCGCTTCTATCTAGTGCTGTCGCCCAAGGAACGCCAGCAAAGTGTTTTTTCCAATCCTCCGTCTCCATATAAAACACTTCTGCATGCACAGAAAACGCTTCATAGAATAAGGGCATATTGTCCTCCAGTGTGTCTACTAGGATGACCGTATTAACCGCATGCATTTGAAAGTAATCGTATAACACAGCAAGTGCATCCTGGCAAGGCGCACACCGAGTTGAGACGACAATCACTAACAATCCATTTCTTAAAAAATCATACAGCTTTCCCGTCCCTACCGTAAAATTAGGTAGCAACTCCCCAATCTCGGGAACAACACGTTTCTGCACCTTTTTTAAGAATTTCCTGTAATCTACATGTTCCATAAGTCATCCTCCTACCCTGTTACTCTTTCCGACTGATCTGTATACGTTTTAACCCGGCAGTGCTAAACAGGTTGAACAACCAGATAAAAATCAGTAATCCGATGATGAGACCTGTCACTTTAAGATAAGGGAACGAAAACTGAACACCCATCCACGCCAAGCGCAGCATCATCTCTGAACCAAGCCTTCCGACTATAATACCGCTAATCAACCCAATGATACCCATCAGACAACCCTCTACAATAAACACCTGTTTCAACGACTTTCGACTTACCCCCATCTGCCACAACATAACCATATGGGGAATACGCTCCTGTACGGATCGAGTCTGAATCACATACATACCGAGTAAAGCCATAAGCATCATAAATGACATAATGTAAGAGAACAGCGTCAATTCAGCTTTAACAATCATCGTAATGATAGCTTGGTCCTCACCAGGCGTACTCACAGTAACACCAGTTGTTTTTGTAAAATGATATTTCAGTGTCTTAATAGAATTTGCTGCCGCCCCATCACTATCAGCCAACTGCAACAGTGCAAAGCCTTTCGGATCCCCAGGCCACTTATAAGCACCGTTTGTACTATATTTGTTGTAGAGTTCATCAGCCACTATAAATGTCCTGAAATGGAATCGGTTATCATCGCCAATAGCGAACGTTCCTGCTATCGTGACCATTTCCTCTCCAATCAGGTTCTCTTCTTTGCCCCCACCTTTCAGCAAGCGAAGCGGAATCTGATCGCCTACTCGGTACGTACCTTCCAATTTATCATCCACGAGAACTATTGACTCTTGATCCCTCAAAGCCTGAAATACTTCTGCATCGCTCTGAAATTGCGGCGCACGGCTGGTGAGCGGTAAGTGGTAACTTTCCCCCAGCCACTTTCCCCACACGACTTGCGAATATGCCCATTTGTTACCATTTGTAGGCGGGATTACTTCTGTTAGATCAAGTGCTTTGTCGGGTGATGAAACAAATATTCTGTATGCATCCACGTAGGCAACACTTTGGACGATTTCTTGCACTTCATTCATATTAACTGTGAGCTTACTTTTTTCTCGCTCATCAGCATAAGACATATAAGCGTCGGCAGCCAAAAAAGAATCTCTCTTGTTTTTGGCGGAATAATCATCAACATTGGAAGTGAAACTAGTCATCACGATTAAACAGCAGGATAATATCGTGAATAATAAAATAATGCCAAATGAACGGTTAAATCGCATATTCGGGTACTGCGTGCCTAATGTAACAGCCAAACGATCCAACCAACGATGTGGAAAAATGAATAATACTGATTTCATCCAAGGTACAGTGAGAAACATAAGATAAGCTGTTGCTATAATGCCTAAAAGCCAGCTTATAATTGAACCGAATACTCTTGAATTAATCCTATCAGCATCTGAAAGCCCCTCTGTGGCGAAATAATTGAAATAAATGAATGCCACTGCGACAAGGAGACAACCTAAAATTTTGAGCAGACGATTCTTTGCCGGAGTAACACGATTATCCTCCTTGCCCATCAGGTGCAGAATGGATGTGCGCTTAATGAAACGCCCAACAAAACAAGCGAGCAGTACAAAAGCGATAAACATGGCCAATGCAATCCACAATGTCGATGTCACATCCACGTGGGGATGAATTGGATAGGCGTAAGCAGAATACCGTTCCAATAATTGTTCGATATAAAATACATTAACAGAAAGCAATCCATAACCCAGTACATTTCCAAGGACAACTCCTGAAATGGTAATAACCGCACACAGTAACATGCACTCACTTACGTAGATAGCAAAGCATTTACGGTTACTGAGTCCAAGCGATCGGAGTACGCCGAGATAATATTTGCGCCTTTCTTTCAAAATATTAAACAACTGCGCCAACAGCAAAAATCCAGCGAACAAAGAAACAGCAACAAAGAACAAAAATGGTGGCGTGAAAATACTTTGCACCATCGACATATGAGATAGCGCTTCTTCTTTGATTGGTCTCTCAATGAAATCAGTAAAGAAGGAACTGCCTGGTAGTGATGAATACATCCTTTCCGTCGCCAGTAACATACTGTGCGCGTTTGCTTCTGGAACACCGAATATCTGATGTGCAAGCTTATCTGAGAGAATAACTGTCCCTTGTGCACGCATTGTTCCGCGAAAACCTGTTAATCCGCTTTCCTCAGCTATATCGCGAATCGTTACAGGCACTTCTTGTCCATCAAACGAGATTGTCATTGTTTCACCGACACTAAGTCCCATCTGCCGCGCCAGCGGAGCAGATACAATCGCTTCTTCTGTAGTCAGAGAATCAGTAAACCACAAGGGCTGCTTCGGTTCCAGTTCCCGGGCATTATGAAAATCAAATCCTAATGCAATGATGTTAGCTTCCTCAGTTTTATGATTATTCCCGCTGTGCACGGAAACCACCTGAGACACGTAGGGAAGACTGGCAATATTTTTGGTTTGAAGTTTCGTCTTAATATTTTTAATCTGAGCCTCGGTTAACTCAAGTCCAAGACGCGGATAAATTTCTGTACCAATAACACCAAAGTGTTTTTCTTCCCAATTTGATTTACTATATGTAATAGAAGAGATGACAAAATAACAAGAAAAAATCAGGATGACCCCGATAGAGCCTATGCATACGGTGAGTAGCGTTTGCCGCATCTGGGCTGTGAAATTTCTGGCTCCCATTTTCCAAAATATGCCCATTGTAGCACCAGCTTTCTCTTACGGGCGCTTATAACCTTTGCCCCTTAATACAGACACAAATTGTAAATTTACGAGTTAGGATTGAATGGTTTATCCCCACCCTACTCGGTGACGGCGCTTGCATTTACACGAACACGTCACCGAAAGGAACATTGGGGGGCAGAGCTTCAAGCGCAAGTCGGTCATTCGACTTTGCTGCAATTCCGATACTCTGACGTACCACTTACTTGATAGGCGTGCAATCATCAGGATTTGAAATATTTTCAAACCACAATCGTTCAAGAAAGAATGACATAAGGAGCATTCCTAAGCATCGACCATCCAAAACATGGCTTAATCATTAGCATGAACATTCAATCTCGGAATAAGCGTATACGTCTGTGGAAGCACCATCTGGACGAACACAATGAATCCATACATGCTTAACAAATTGACGAGGAGAAAATGGATTTATTGGACTACACCATTCTCCATTACAAAAACCTGGGTCAGTTCTATTTCCTTGTGCATAATAACCGGAAGGACAACTTGCCATTTTTTTCACCTCCTTTCTCTAGGAAATTGCCCATCCTATATGCAAAAGAGGTTTCATGATGTAATATTGTTTAGAAGGCTTCTACTTTTACATTAAAAGAATTGGGCCGGGAGCCATAATCAAGTTTTCTTCTGAATGAGCAGGCTTAATTATGGCTCTTTTTATTGTAAAGGAGATTGTATTAACTCTCCTGCTTACAATCTTTAAAGAGGGTGTGGCTTTTCTTATACCAATGTCTAGTTCATAAGCAATTTATCCGCAGAGTACATTGGCACCATTAACAGCAAAGCGTTACTATTATCATGCAAAAATAGCATGATTTTAAATAATACCCACTCCCGCAACTATCAGTCAGACCAAATCCAGAAAAATATTGCACCTTAAAATTAAAAGTTAGTATAATAATTCCTCGTTACATATATAGACAATTTAACTTAGATTTTGCAACACTTGTAATAGAATTAATTCAGATATTTCCTCGTTCATTGAATGATTTGTAAGTTCACGCAAAAAACAGGGTTTTATCAGAGGCTGTGTATCCTTCATCACCTTCGTCGAATTTGAGAGCAGAATGTGGGCATGCTTGATTGTATAAGAATACTAGTCAACTCCACTATTTTATAACGATTTGGTATTTTGTCGGAATAAAGGCCACCCAACTCACTTGAAGGCTGCTCTTTACGCTCTGTTTAAAGAAGTCGCTATCAACTCGAGACGCTGCTCAAACTTTTCTATTGCTTTCTCGGTAACAGTTGCAAAGGATCTTCTTTTGATTCCTTTATTTTTCAGAAACCTATCATCATGTGGAACTCTGCTTAGTCAGACATAGCAAAATTCTTATCTGAATTACTTCTAATTCTTTAATGTATCTTTATCCATTGGTAAATTCTTCTTTTACATACCCTTCCGTTTGCTTTTTAAAAATATCTAAAGCTCTCCGCCGAGCACGGGTTAAATACTGCCTAATATTATTGATTGGAATATGCATAATCTCAGAGATTTCTTTATCGCTCATTTCAAGATTATATTTATAATATAATAACTCCCTATCACGTTTAGATAACTGATTCAATGATTTTGCTAACTCTTCGCTTTCTTCTCTCGTAGAACTAATTTCCTCTACTGATGCTCTAACATCAGATATAGACTCAATAAAGTCATCCGAAACTCCTATAAACATAGTTTTGTTCTCGAGAGCACGCTTTTTAATATAGTTGATAGAAATATTCCTAATTGTGTAAACAACATATGAAGTCCTTTTGCAACCGTCAAGCATCGATAAAACTTCAATTTTTTCAATAAATTTTATAAAGGCATCATTTATGAGATCATCTGCTACAGTATAATCGTAGGTAATCTCATAAGCCCTTTTTTTCATTATCGAGTAATATTGAGTATATAATTTGGATATAAATTCTCTTTCGCCGTCTGTTTTTAAAGTTGAAATTGTATGTAAAGGAATCATTTTCCCCCTCCTTATGTAAATAATGGTCTCCAATTGTTATTTATCCTGTAATGCAGTCTCTAACCCACAGGTACATTAACTTTTTTCGGTATGATGAATCGCGATGTCACTAACACCAACTCGTTGGGCTACTCCATCAGATTGGTAATGCTTTTATCTACCAGCCTGAGGATGAGGTAGCGACTTCGAGCTCCACGTGACGTCTCTTTCGTATGAAGGAGTCGAGTTTTTGAAGCCGTTCGCATTCTCACGTTTCAATTCAACCACGTATTTCCATACTTTAGTAATCATTCCCATTTCAATCTATAGCTTAAATGTAAAATTATCGGCGGTCAATATTCTATATTATATCTATATAGGAAAATTAAATTTTATAAAGGATATTTATCCTTTTCTCTACTCCGATTATTTCCGAAATTCTCTAATAGCAAATAATTTTTTGGTAATTCCAAGGACACAAAATTACATAAATTTTTTAATTAATTCACTCAACTTTCGCACCTAGAAAAATGGCTTAAACCATTGAGTGCGTAAGGATAATTCAGTAGATTTACTCGCATTGACAAAAAAACACCTCGCTTGTTTGGTATCATGGAAGTGCGACCAACCATGCCAACAAGAAAGGTGTGTAACCCTATGTTACAACAACATTCCCTG
>NZ_CAKMMP010000029.1 GCF_927798175.1 Paenibacillus sp. JJ-223 | reverse complement strand
TTCTTTACTTTCATCTTCTAAGTTTAGAGTATGCTTAAACTCTTTTGTTTTATGCGTCGGTAATAAAAAAAATTTATTAAGTTCACATTCTTGAAATTTAAACTTCGGAAAAAACCTATCAATATCTGGTGAGTATACAAAACGAATATATATAATATCTTCGTCATTCAGCCAAAAACACCTTTCTCCTACTTCTTCATTTGTATAAGTAATATATTCGAAATCCGTTTTATATAAGTGATGTTGGGAAATAGACGGATCTTTAAAAATATATTCATGAGAAGATGTTTCCATTACTCTTTACACCTCTATTAAATTATTTATTGTGAAAATTGATATAATTTAGAAACGATAATTTATATTTTATCGTAAACAACTAACTATCATATGGATCTCACTATACTTGCTTAAAAAATATATGTCCAAGAATCTTCTTTCAACACACGCTTGAAAACTTGAACATTTTGTTTTAATCTTCGTCATATAATAAATCACTGAGACCTATAGAGGAATAGGCTGTATTCTTCCAAACTCCTTTGATATTTCAACTTAATATTCATAAGTTTTCATTCATGCAATAAGCTCAAATATCATGACTGCATCTACAGTTAAAAACCTTCTTATCATATTCCAACGTTCGTCAGTATAACGATATGTAACTCATATTTATAATCATTTCGATTTGAAATATCCTTTATTCAAAGACCAATTGACAAGTCAAGTTAGATAACTCCTCATTGAAAGATCATTAGTATTTATCTAGCACAATATCTAGTTCTTCATTCTGCACCTTTACTTAGTGGCAAAGTCCTCTGCATCCTTCAGATATAACCATTACATTCATTTTAAAGTCATGCTCTTGTTCGGATTATACTCTCTTTAAACTAACCGGATCGTGATAATTTTTCAATTTTTTCGACTTAGAATAACCTTAAAGTGCTGCTCATTAAGAACTGTTTATAGTACTTTTCATAACATCGTATTCTGTATTTAGCTACCACACTTGCTTTTAAAGCGCTATTGTCCAACATTCTTTGTTCCTGTTAAGCAGTAATGACAACGCCATTGGTTAACTCCCAAGTGACTAACAGATACTATCCACAGCCGTTCGTATGTATTTCGTGGTTTTTCCTTCTCGATTTCACCACATCTTGGATTAATGTCCATTGACCAGCTCCTTGTTGCTGGATTCGAACGGTGGTAGCATAGATCATGATGTTTTCTAAAACAGGTTCCATGGTGACTTAATAACCATATTTCAGATTATCAGACCTACTCAGACAAATTTTATCCAATCCATAAACGCCAATGCCTTGAATTTAACATAAACGCAGAACAATCTCCAGCATGTATAGCATCTAGGACAGATTTTAGAGATTCAATTTTCACATTGTGCTTTTTATACACATTATAGTCTAAATTACCAGGATCAACCAACGTATTTATACTTTCTTTATGAATCAAGCAGTGCATCTTCATTTAATTGCTATTTTTTTCATCAATAAGATCCATTATCCATTATCCATATTCCAGCACTTAAAACACACCTTTCTATTCATATTTAAAAAAATCAAACTGTGTATCAGGCTCAATATATTGTGAATTATATTAATAAATTATAAAATCTATAAATCTCAAAATTAATTCACTTGATTTCTATCCCTTTTAGATAATTCATTACACCAATAATATTGATTGAATCTATGTCCATTATACCATGAGTTAGCCATTGCCATTATATTCGCTAGTAAATTCATGCTCTGTTCTTATCTCTGTTCTTATAATACCGTCTCTCTTAAAAATCCAGATATTGAAACTCATAATCGAATTCGATAGCTCTACAATTTTATCCATTGGTACCTCCTTAATTATATACTCAACTTTCGCACCTAGAATGTGGACTTAAACCCTTGCGGGAGTAAGAAAGTTCGAACGAATCTCCTTCTATTTACAAAAAAACACCTCTCTTGTTTGGTATCATGGAAGTGTCGGCGGAGCAGACCTCCCCAGTAAAGATGTCATCTTTCGGTTCTTGAATCAATCTTCTTTTGCTGGCGGTTTTGCAGACGTTAAATCTTCGGATCGAATGCCATTTTGAAATGCTTATTTCCTCCAAACGGGTGCATGTATTTATTGTTGACGATCCAGTACTCAGCCGAAATCGGAGAAAGAGTAGAGCTGTTGCACGTGTGTTTGACCACTCTACAGGCAAATTCACGAAGGGATACACGGTGCTCACGCTCGGCTGGTCCGACGGTTTAGTTTTGCTCCGCTGGATTTGTCATGCTGTCCTCAGCCAAAATAGCGAATCGTCTATGCGAAATGGCTTCCCATCTTTCCAGACGTAGCCACGGGTACAAACACCGAATGGAGGCTTTTTCTCGGAAGTCAGATGCGGTTGTGAACTTGCTAGACTAGGCTATACATACCCGATTCACAGCTGACTACCGTACTTATGGAAAGCTGGTTTACGCAAGCTCCACTGCTTCGCGAGCTCACGGATAGAGGTCTTCCTGTCATTGAATGGTCAAGGAATTAAAGCAGCGATATGAAGTGTTTCACTGCCTGCGGGAACTGAATTTCAAGGCCTCTCCTTTGACCAATAAATTAGCCACACAACGGTTGTATTCAGCCGTTATTTAGCAATGGAATACGAACGGCACAAATTCAGTGATGACCGGACACTCGGTGGGCTCGTTTTCCTCTTTTCTGATGAAGTTCGCAATCTGAACTTTCAAACCGCGATTCAGCAACTGATGACTTTATTTCTTGAAATCGCAAAGGCTAAAACGAATAAGAACAAGATAGCCGTTTTTTTTGTCAACTACAGGACTGGATCGCTGGTTTACCCAGCTATATCAAGGGTTTGTTTGGAAGTTTAAGCTGCGAAAGTTGAGTTATATATAAAACTGAATTTGGTTTACCCGTAATATTTGACAAAAATAAAAAATCCTACTTGTTTCACAACAACACAAAAATAAAGTGCATAGGATATTTTACTGTGAAATTAGGCAATTGCCTTTCAACATGAAATTAATTCATATTCAATAAAGCAGGTCTCAACTTAATATTAAACTTAAACAGAAGAAGTCCCAATGACCTATCAAAGCATCATTGGGACTAGAAATTCTGAACTTTTTATCAACTAATGATGACAAAAAGGATACCTTTTTACAACCTCTTACTCAACCGTTACGCTTTTCGCCAGGTTACGTGGTTTATCCACATCGTGACCCAGAGCGAGGGAAGCGTAGTAAGCCAGCAATTGCAGCACAACGACGGACAATGCCGGGTTCAGCAATGGCAGCGTCTTAGGAATCGCAAACGCTTGGTCTACGGATTTCAACAGCGTAGCCACATGCTCTTCGTACGTGATTGCCAGTACGTCAGCGCCGCGTGCTTTCACTTCTTTGATGTTGCTCACGGTTTTCTCCAGCACGTTCTCTTGCGTTGCCAAAGCAATCACAGGAATGCCTTCTTCGATCAACGCCAGCGTACCGTGTTTCAGTTCACCCGCAGCATACGCTTCGGAGTGGATGTAGGAAATCTCTTTCAGCTTCAAAGATCCCTCTTGCGCCACAGCGAAGTCCAGGCCGCGACCGATGAAGAACAGGTGCTGGTGTTTGGAAATTTGCTCTGCATAATCCTTGATGGAATCTGCTTTTGCCAGCATGGATTCCACTTGCTCAGGCAATGCTTGCATTGCAGCGAGTGTGTGCGCGATCTCTTCCGCTGTTTGCGTACCGCGCACTTGCGCCAGATACAATGCAAACAGGTTGAATGCGATCAACTGCGATGTGTATGCTTTGGTCGATGCTACGGCAATTTCCGGTCCTGCCAAAGTAGCAATGACATCATTTGCATCACGCGCAATGGAGCTGCCCACTACGTTCGTGATGGCCAGTACGTGTGCACCATTGGCTTGTGCTTCACGCAGTGCAGCCAGCGTATCCGCCGTTTCGCCGGATTGGCTCACCACGATCACCAGCGTATCTTTGCCCACGATTGGGGAACGATAGCGGTACTCGGAAGCTACATCGGTTTCTACCGGAATGCGCACCAATTGCTCGATTACGGTACGTCCCACGAGACCTGCATGGTATGCAGTTCCGCAAGCAATGATTTGAATGTTGCGAATATTTTTAATTTGTTCCTCGGTCATTTTCAACTCAGGGAACAATACTTTTTTACCTTCGCTGTCGATGCGGCCCAGCATCGTATCACGGTATGCTTTTGGCTGCTCATGAATTTCTTTCAGCATGAAGTGCTCGAATCCGCCTTTTTCTGCGGTTACGGCATCCCAATCGACACGAATCATTTCCCGAGAAATAAAATTGCCTTCAATCGTCATCAATTCGACAGCATCATGTGTCAAAACAGCCATCTCGCCATCGTTCAGGATGTATACATTGCGTGTATGCTCCAGAATCGCCGGGATATCCGAACCGATAAAGTTCTCGCCTTCACCAATACCGATAATAAGCGGGCTCGCTTGACGCACGGCAACCAATTTATTCGGCTCATACTCCGTCAATACGCCCAGGGCAAACGCACCGCGCATCAACGTGATGACTTTTTGTACGGCTTTCACGATATCGCCTTCGTACTCACGTGCAATCAGGTGAGAAATAACCTCAGTATCCGTTTCGGAAGAGAACGTATGACCTTGAGCGATCAGTTCGTCTTTCAGCTCCAGGTAGTTCTCGATGATCCCGTTGTGTACAACCGAGAATTTTTGGCTCTCATCCGTATGTGGATGGGAATTCTCATCCGATGGTTTACCGTGAGTTGCCCAACGTGTATGACCGATACCCGCATTCCCGACCAGCGGTGCGCCTTCCAGTTTCGCTTCAAGGTTCGCGAGACGGCCAAGCGCTTTGGTGATTTGCAGGCCTTCTGGCGTAAATACGGCGATCCCTGCGGAATCGTACCCGCGATACTCTAGCTTTTTCAGACCTTCGATCAATACCGATTGAGTGTTTTTGTTACCAATATATCCAACAATACCGCACATAGTTTAGTTCCTCCGTTTATATATGAATGTAGGACGCATGAATGAGAAACGAGCCATCGCGGTACGAGGAAATGATGGAAATATTCTCCCGTAATCCTATGGAAAACGGTGATCTATTCAATTATCAATGATCTGAACGGACCGATTCCGTTCATAGGTCATCCTTATCATCGTTCTGGATGAAATCATGAATGCACATCATTTCCCGTCCGCACACGAATCGTGTTCTCTGCGCACATTCACTTGAATTTTTTGTTGATAATCCATGTTGCACCTACCGGCGCGTTGTGTGGACAGTCACCCATCCATTTTCCGCAAATCCGGTTTACGGCTCTGGTGCATCACCGGGAGGTCCCCGCCGAACATTCCGAACACCTCCACCTCGTCAGCTTGATTGCCGTGAACGTTATCGATCCGCCTTACCAAAGACATCTCGCACAACGTTCTCCCCGCGCAATGGTTCAAGCTCTGGCGCTTGTATAACTGTAACCTCACAACCCTCGCTTTCTGTGTCTGAATGACGACTCCACTCATTATATGCATGTCGGGTTCATTTTGCAATGGAGCAAAGTACCTGTGACCATTTCATCAGATTTCTATCAGTTTTACCCACGGTCCCGACCTGGAAAACGGGCTACCGACTCACCAGCTCGGGACGAAGGGTATATATCATATTTATGGAAATAACCCATAATAAGGCTGTATCAATGACTTAAACCAGTTCTTTTTGCACAACGTCCGCAATCTGCGATACGAATTGCTCCAGTTCCGCTTTGTCGGGGCCTTCCGCCATAACACGGATCAGGGACTCGGTACCGGAGGCCCGTACAAGCACGCGGCCATTGTCGCCAAGCTGTTTTTCCACAACGGCAATGGCTTCACCGATGGCGGCGTTGCCCTCGTATTTGGATTTATCCTTCACGCGAACGTTCACCAGCACTTGCGGGTATTGCTTCATCAGAGATTTCAGCTCGCTCAGCTTTTCGCCGGATGCTTTCAGGGTGTCCACCAATTGAATGGCTGTCAGCATGCCGTCTCCGGTCGTGTTGTAATCCAGGAAAATGACATGTCCGGACTGCTCTCCGCCAAGGTTATAGCCTCCGCGACGCATTTCTTCCATGACGTACCGGTCGCCTACTGCCGTTTTCGCCGTTTTGAGCGACAGCTTCTCTGCTGCTTTGTAGAAACCGATGTTGCTCATCACCGTAGATACGATCGTGCTATCCTTAAGTTTGCCTGCACGGTTCATCGCATCCCCGCAAATGCACAGGATGAAGTCGCCGTCCACTTCGGCTCCCGTCTCATCAATGGCAATCAGACGATCCGCATCCCCGTCAAACGCCAGGCCCAGATCGGCTTGGTGTTTGATCACCTCTTGCTTGAGAGCTTCCGGATGGGTCGATCCGCATTGTTCGTTAATGTTCAGGCCGTTTGGCTCAGCGCCGATGGCAATGACTTCTGCACCTAGTTCGGCGAACAATTTGGGAGCCAGCTCGTAAGCTGCGCCATTCGCGCAGTCCAGTACGATTTTAAGCCCGGAGAACGATTCGCTCACCGTTGTTTTCAAGTAATCGAGATAGCGATAACGAGACTCCTCATCCACGGTCACCGTGCCCAAACCGGCACCTACAGGGCGTGGCAGCTCATCCTTTTCCGCATCCATCAATTCTTCAATCCGATTTTCCGTCTCGTCAGACAGCTTGAAGCCATCTCCGCCGAAAAACTTGATGCCATTATCCTCCACCGGATTGTGGGAGGCCGAGATCATCACCCCTGCATCGGCTTTCAGCAACCGCGTCAAATAGGCGACACCCGGTGTCGATACTACGCCAAGACGAATCACATCCGCACCGATGGACAATAGTCCTGCAACCAAGGCAGATTCAAGCATAAGTCCGGAAATACGCGTATCCATGCCGATGACCACCTTAGGTCTCTCTACGCCGCCTGCAAGCACATAACCGCCGCATCGCCCGATGCTGTAAGCCAGTTCTGCGGTCAGCTCCTTATTGGCAACCCCTCTTACACCGTCTGTCCCAAAATATTTCCCCATGATCTAACTCCTTCTGTTCGCATCATATCAAGACATCATCATTATTTTAAAATTCCTGTTCATTTGACTGAAAAAGTTACGGATTCGAACCAGCGTCGTTTCCAAGGTTACTGCTCGTACCCGGGGGCGTAACACTTCCCTGGGTCTCCTGCTCCGGATTGTCCGTATTCGATTCAGGATCCTCCTCCTCGGTAGCAGGGTCAGTCCCTCCGTTATTCTCTACCTCCGCTGGCGAAGGCTTAGGACCCAAGGTATCGCCCTCACCACCGGATGTTTGCCCATCCGGGGCTGCCGACGTTTCATCTGCCTTCTCGGTAAGCTGAACCGTGGCATGAAGAGTGCCGGACGAATCATCAAGTTTGGCAAAACGGGGCAGCTCTGCCTGCAGCTGCACATTGTGCGTGCCGCTGTCCAAACCTGTAAGGTCTGCCGTCAATTTGATATCGCCTTCCGACACGCCTTGCAGCATGCTTTCCGGTCCGCGCAGCGTAACGTCAAGCCCACCGCTTTTGGGCGTAACCAGGGTGCCTTCCAATCCTTCACCGATCCCTGCCAGCGTAATCGGAATGTTGGAAAACACCTTGGTGGTCTCCTCAGCTTCATTGTAAGGCGAGATCGTAACCTTGAGTTGAATCGAACTAGGCTCGATTTTCTCAAAACCGGAAGGCGGCGTCAAGTCCACGTTAACTGTGGAGGTACCTGCCTGATCAAACTGGGTGAGATCCAGGGTCACTTGGTCGTAGGACTGTATGCCCGCCAATGCCTGCTCGTTCCCATATACCATGACTTCTTTCACGTTCGGCTCTACGCTGGACAACACCAAGTCCTCCGGCAGTTGGCCTGAATATGTGATTCTTAAGGGTATAGAAACATAGGGCTGATTGACCGGAATCCGTACATCCACCGTTTCCGGTGCAATCACTGCATTTTCAATCACTTTGCCTTCGGTATCATAGGCTTGAAGTTTAACTTTTTTCTGCACGATGTCTTCTTTGGCATCCTTGATGCTTACGGTACCCTGAACTTTGGCCACAGCGTCCATTTGCCCCTCGGGTAACGTCACTTTAACCTGGCCGGAAGGCTCCACGACCGGAGTCCCGACGGTGTACCCTTCCGCGGCTTTCCCTTCCGGTACAATATTCACATCGAATGATTTCGTGCTCAGTTTCTCCACGTTCACCGTCACCATCGAAGGCTCCATGCTGACGACCTCAACGCCTGATGGCAGATCGGGCACGAGAGGCAGCGTGTTGGATCCGTCTTTCACGCCGCTCAGATCCACGAGCACTTTGTAGTCGTCGTTCGTGAATATGGACGTCAGTCTTGAACGTTGGCCCTTGATTTCTAAACGAACCTCATCGGTGCTTAACGACGTCAGCACATACGCGCTGCTATCCAGCCCGTAGGGCTGAATGGCTACCGTTCGCTCCACAACGTGGCTGCTCGTTCCCGTAGTGATCGTTGGCGTCGTAGGCACTTCGTCCAAATGAATCATGAACCAAAGCAGCAAGCTTACGGCCAAAGCAAGGACCTTGGCAAAATTGTTGTTATTGAACCATTTATCCATTACGCCGTCCCTCCTTCCGTCTCAAGAGGAACGCCAGTCCCTTTTTCTTGGACAAATTGGAGGTTGGCCGAAGTTCTTCATACAGTTTGGCAATCAATGATTCTTCCTTGATGTCGCGCACGATCTGACCATTCATGGCCAAAGACACTTGCCCCGTCTCCTCGGAAACGATGAGGCATACCGCATCCGCTACCTCCGTAATGCCAATCGCCGCACGATGGCGAGTTCCGAGTTCCTTGCTGATAAACGGATTTTCGGACAATGGCAGGTAACAGGCTGCGGCAGTGATTTGTTTGCCCTGAATAATGACCGCCCCATCATGAAGCGGCGTATTCGGAATAAATATGTTGATCATCAGCTCAGAGCTGACCAAGGACTGCATTTGAATGCCTGATTCCGTATAATCGTTCAATCCGGTTTCACGCTCAAATACGACCAGAGCCCCGATTTTCCGCCGCGACAAATAGTTCACGGACTTAATGATCTCTCCAATAAGCACGGTTAACTCCTCGTCGCTGGCTGCGGTCGACCGGCCAAACAGTTTGCCCCGGCCCAACTGCTCCAAACCGCGGCGAAGCTCGGGCTGAAAGATGATAAAGACGGCAACGACGCCGAACGTAAACATCTGATTCATCAGCCATTTCAACGTATACAGGTTCAGCCAAGTGCTCAACGCCCAGATCAGGACAAGAAACAAAATGCCCTTAAGAAGCTGGACGGCCCGCGTACCCCGTACAAGCAAAATCAGTTTGTACATAATATAGGTAACGATTAATATATCGATAATGTCCTTAATGGACTCTTGCCAAGTCAAGTCAGCAAAATAGTTCATAACCCAGCCCCCGTTGTCCCAATGGTGAGTAAACCATGCTCCGATATTTACCCCTTCAGGGATTTGTATGACCAAGATTCTCTTCGCAACCGGTATGTTCCCGATCGAAAAGAAAGCAAGAGAAACTCTATATGTAGTATTATGTTCTCTTTAGTATCTAGGTTATAACGTTAACGTTCATGTTGCAAGTTGCGTCGGTCTCAAACTGCACATATTACGCGAAATTCCCATAAATTTCATAGAAATTGACTCCACAGCTCCTCATACGGAACCAGGAACCTGACTTTGATATAAAATTCCTTGCTCATAACTACAAAAAGGCACCCCCTAGTTATCGGAGGTACCTGCCTGGCATTTTACCATGAACGAATTTGCCGACCTAGCGATAGGCCACTTCATTCACCATATTGGTTATTTTGTACCAGAACCAGTCGAGTGCTTGATCAATGCTTTTGACCTGACCGGAAATATGAGCCGTCGACGCCTGATACAGCTGTCCATCAATCACCGTCAGATTGCCATTCACTTCACCGTACACCTGGGCGGTTCCATTTTCTATTGTAAGATCGCCCGCAATTGACTTGCCTTCCGGAACAATAACCTTATTGCCTTCAATGACAATCTGGTCCAGATTCTTGCCTTTAACGACCATTTCGTTATTTTGATTCCAGAAACTCCAAGCGCTAAAGAGCATCACGACCAAAAAGAAGGCTGCCGCCGTCAGCGCAGGATGTCCTTTGATCCATTTGAACCATTTCTGCTGTCTTTTAGGCTGGGGCAGAGCGTTCATAATCCGATTGGTCAGCTCATCCGAGGCAGACGGCGAATAATGTTTCATGGCAAAGAGCAGCATTTCCGTCTGTTCCAACTCTTTAAAGCGCATGCGGCACTCTGAACAGGTGATAAGGTGACTTTTCAGTTCAACCTTCTGCGCCGGGGACAACGACTCATCCAAACATTCATGCATTAAAGAGACGGCCGAGTTGCAATCCATATGAGAGCCAATCCTTTCTTCAATCACTTAGTCCATGCCCCTGTAAGAAGCAGGCATAAGACTTGCACACATTACATACGTATCCGATTCGGATATGTTTCAAAATAATTCGCCCAAAAAAATGCTGCGAATTATAACTTGAATTCCAGTTTTTTACGCAAAAATTCCCGGCCCCGATGAACGCGCGTCTTGATCGTTGTTACGGGCATGCCGGTGACATCGCTGATTTCCTGCAGCGACAGGTCCTGTAAATATCTCAATACCATGACCGACTTGTACTTGGCCGGAAGACTGTCAATCGCTTCGCGGATCAGTGTTTGTGTCTCGGAAAGCAGAGCTTCGCTCTCCGGCGTTCGATCATCGCTTGGGAGCATGGCATAGCCGTCGGTTCCCTCTTGATCATTCAATTCCGCATCCAAGGAAAACGACGGCTTCTTCCTGCGCAATCGGTCGATGCACAGATTGGTAGCTATACGATATATCCAGGTTGAGAACTTTTGGTTGGGATCATACTTTTCCATATTACGGAACACGCGCAAAAAGGTTTCTTGTACAACGTCTTCCGCTTCATGTCTATTGCTCAGCATGCGGTATGCCAAATGAAACAGTTTGTCCTTGTATAATTCTACGATTTCTGCAAAGGCCCGCTGGTCACCCTTAAGCACCAGCTTGACGAGCCTGTTCTCCAAATTGTCCACCTATATTCCCCCAGACATGCTGATGGGTTTTCCGTCTTCTGATACCCGTCCACACTTGTAATTCACCAATCAAATCGTAAATCAACTTTGGTCAAAAATCAAGACTGTGTCCGCAATTATCCGCTAAAAACAGTAAAAAACGGGAACTCCCTAAGGAGTCCCGTTTCCCCCTCCTTATGGAAAGGAAGGATTGAACCATTTATTAGATCATCGATATTTCCAAATCAGCCGGTGTTCCGAAGTCCGGCTGCGATTCCGTTAATGGTCAACAGCACTTCACGCAGCAGTTCCGCATCGTCGTCGCCACGTTCACGCAGTTCTCTCAGTTCGCTGAGAAGCTGCACCTGCATATAGGACAACGGATCGACGTAAGGATTACGCAGTCTGATGGATTCTTGAATCACCGGCACGTCGTTCAAAATTTCGGTTTCGCCGGTAATTTTCAGAATCAAATCTTTGGTCAAATTAAACTCGGCTTCAATCAGGCCATAGATGCGGTCACGCGCTTCTTTGTTGGAAGTCATGGCCGAGTATTCCTTGGCGATGACGAGATCCGCCTTGGCCACTGCCATTTGTACCGTATCGATCAATGTCCGGAAGAACGGGAAGTTTGCATACATGTCTTTCAGAACAGCCAAATTCTCTTCTTTGCCCTGATAATAGCTTTGCAGTCCTGTTCCCGCCGCATACCACGCCGGCAGCAGATAACGGCTTTGCGTCCATGCAAACACCCACGGGATCGCTCTCAGATCCTCGAACTTGTCGCTGTTTTTCCGTTTGGATGGACGGGAACCGATGTTCAGTTCGCCAACCTCAGGCAGCGGCGTCGATTCTTTGAAGAAAGTGAAGAAATCCGGGTCGCGGAAAATCAGATCCTGATATTTGCGCAGCGACACCTCGGAAATATCCTTGATGATGCTGTCCCAATGACGCTCGGATGCCGATTCCTGCGGTTCCAAACTGTTCAATGCAGCAGTAATCAGCGCAGATGTCGCTTGTTCCAAACTGCGGTAAGCGATCCCTTTCAAGGAATAACGGGACGAGATGACCTCGCCTTGCTCCGTAATCTTGATGCCCCCGCCAATCGTATGCGGCGGTTGGGCCAGAATGCTGCGGTTCAGCGGCATACCCCCGCGGCCAAGCGCTCCACCGCGGCCATGGAAGAACTTCAGCTTCACGCCGTGTTCATTGCCCACCTCGGTAATGGCGTTCATCGCTACCCGCAGTTCCCAGTTGGCGGTCACTACGCCGCCGTCCTTGTTGCTGTCCGAATAGCCGAGCATGATCTCGTGCAATTCGTTCCGCGCGCTTACGCTGGCACGATATACAGGAAGCTTGAACAGCTTCTGCATAATGTCGGATGCTGCATGCAGATCGTCAATGGTTTCGAACAGCGGCACTGCCTGAAGGGTAGATACGATCTTACCGTCGCTTCCTTTCTGGAAGAGGCCGACTTCTTTCGCAAAAACCATCACTTCCAGCAGGTCGCTTGCCCCTTGGGTCATACTGATCAGGTAACTGGTAATGCATTCTGTGCCGAACTCGTTCTGTGCACGCTTGATCGTGCGGAATACGTCCAGACACTCCTTTGTTCCCTCGGTATATTGATGATATGCAGAAGTCAGCGGACGCGGATCTTCAAGCAAACGGGCCAGCAGATCCACTTTGCCGTCTTCCGTAAGGCGTGCATAATCTTCAACCACATTCATTTTGGCCAAAATCTCGGCCATCGCATTTTCATGCTCCTGGCTATGCTGGCGCACATCGAGCGCTGCCGTATGGAAACCGAATAGTTCCACTTGGCGAATCATTTTGCGAACCGTGGTATCTGCCACGTAATCGGCGAAATGATGACGCAGGCTGCGGTCGATGATCATCAGATCGGCGATCAGCCCTTGTGCGTTATCATAGCGGTCAGGTTGACCGATTTTGTTTTCATCAAGCACATTGTTGAGCTTGGCGATCATGTAGGCCAACTTGATGCGGTATGGCTCCTTCTCGTTGCGCCAAATGTCGACCTTTTTCAACGTAACGTGTTTGCGATCCTCTTCAATGGATTGCAGCAATTCATCGGATACATTGATGATGTTCGTGCTGAAACTGAGATGGCCCATCAGTTCGATCATGATCCGCTGGTACTCGCGCATCGCGAGCTTGCGCTGCATGAGCAGCGTTTGCCACGTTACGTCTGAAGTTACCGATGGATTTCCGTCCCGGTCTCCCCCAATCCAGGAACCGAAGCGCAAATACGTCGGTACATGCCAGTTGTGGCCAGGGTAATATTTTTGCAGGCAGCGTTCAAGCTCCTGATATACGTCCGGAAGTACGTGGAACAGCGTTTCGTGAAAGTAATACATCCCGTTGCGGACTTCATCAAGCACGGTCGGCTTGCGGTCCCGAAGCTCATCGGTCTGCCACAAGGTGATGACCTCATTCAGCAGCTTTTCTCGCAACTGTTCACGTTCACGCAACGTCAGCGTAGGATTATCAAGCAGCATGACGTCTTCAGAAATCCGTTTATGAATATCCAAAATGACGCGTCGCATCGCTTCTGTAGGGTGAGCCGTCATAACCAACTCCAGAGACAGTTCCTCCAGAATCTGCTCGACTTCCGTATGAGACAGCCCGCGCTCTTTCAGATCCTGAACGGCCTTTTCGATTGATCCAGGCTGCACGCTGTCCCCAGCAGAACGCTCATAATCCCGCTTGCGCCGAATCCGATGATTTTGTTCAGCGATGTTCACCAATTGAAAATAAATCGCAAAAGCCCTGATTACCTGATGACGGTTCTCCGAGTCTAATTCCTGGATCATCGTTTTGAACTCTGCATAGAGCTCTGGCAAAAATTCTGCGCGCAAAGATTTGCTGGTTTCCCGAATTTTCTCAACGACATCAAGAAGTTCCGTGCCGCCTTGATGGACTAGAACTTCTCCAAGTATGTTGCCCAGGAACCGCACGTCTCGCCGAAGCAGGTTGTTGGACTGGCTTTTGCTGGCGGTTACCATAGTTTCAGTCATGCTTATCCTCCCATCTGATCGTTCGCTTTCGTACACGAAAATTTGACACCTTCATAACATCATACAATAAAACGTTACGAAAATCTTTACTTTTCTACTAGAAAAAAAGGGGGTTTTCCTTGATTTCTAGCATAAAAACACGCTTTTTTATTCATTTTCTTGCTCTGCTTCGACATATGGGGCGGGCCCTTCTGCATGAACCATTTTTCACATATAAACCACACATGGGCAGATTCATTTTCATGCCAAAAAAATTATAAATATGCAATCTAGAAGCACGTTCCTTGTGCTCACCATATGCAGTTGGAAAATCCGTCGCCCTGAAGCAGGAGTATATCCAATGAAACCTGACCGGCAAAGCAAGCTTTTGTATACTTTATCACAGTGATGCAATAAATTAAAGAGTCTTTTTTAATTTTTTTGCTTGTTGGGGATGGATTCAGTAGAAATTAGAGCCAGCACTTTGGACGGATCAAAGTCTATTTTGCATGTCCAGCAGCATCTTCATACACTGGAAATCCAAAGGCCTGGGGATATGTTGCCACAACTTTGTTAACTCTTTGATGGACAATACGAAGTAAAGGAAGGATCACGGTCATGAACAAACTCATGCGAGGAAAACTAAAAACGATGATCTTCTGCAGTGCAGAAGATCATCGTTTTACTGAAGCGGGTGATGGGAATCGAACCCACGCTACCAGCTTGGAAGGCTGGAGTTCTACCATTGAACTACACCCGCAAATCATTAAAATCGGGATGACACGATTTGAACATGCGACCCCCTGGTCCCAAACCAGGTGCTCTACCAAGCTGAGCTACATCCCGATATGAAATGGCGCGCCCTGAGAGATTCGAACTCCCGACCTTTTGATTCGTAGTCAAACGCTCTATCCAGCTGAGCTAAGGGCGCATATTTGGAGCGGACGACGGGAATCGAACCCGCGACCCTCGCCTTGGCAAGGCGATGCTCTACCGCTGAGCCACGTCCGCTTAATAAGGATGCGCGTGGAGGGACTTGAACCCCCACGTCAAAGACGCTAGATCCTAAGTCTAGTGCGTCTGCCAATTCCGCCACACGCGCATATCGAAGCCGAACATTTGATGCAAGGCTTTCACCTAACTATAATTACGTTGTTTTTCGATCCAACGTATCTCGTTAGCGACAAGAATGATCTTACCATATAATACGTATATGAGTCAAGCATTTACGCAAAAAAATCTTTTTTTTTCATTCTCCCCCCCTTTTTTGAATGTCTGTCCTGTATTTGTTTTAGACTTACTCCCTGTCCCGTCCCACCAAATGATTACAGACGTAACTCTTAAAACCTATAGTAAGCCTCCTAAATAGGCTTCTAAACCGTTCCATCGGCTTAGAGCATTTCCCCATATAGATTGAAGCAAATTACTTTAAAACGGCAATCTTGAGCCTCTCCGCTGCATGTTGTCTCCTTCTCTGGTTTTACTCCAATTCAGAGAACCTTTGTCATGTCACATGAAATACGGTAACTTACCTGGTTGTTGACGTCAGACTTGTTCAGAACAGCGTTACTGGAAAGAAGAGCGCACACCCTGTGATAGTTGTTATGCTTAGAGCTAAGCGAGCCCTGTGGTTCCATGGCGGTCTTAGAAGAAGACTAGCCTCATCTGCCGCAGCTCCTCGGCTAAGATGTCGTACCACTCTTGACTCCCGTTTGTTGATAGAAAGCAGTTCTTTGAAATAGTCAGTGATTCTTTATCCCTGGATCGTTTATAACCGAAAATGCTGGCCGATTACACGTGGACAGGGAGACTCATTCGTGCTTTTTAATTGTCTACAGCGCTGCTAACCATAAACAATCAATCTAAAAGATGCAAACATATATCAAAAAGGCCCACTATTCATTCGCAAAAGTGAGCCAAAATAAAAAAAACACCCTCATTGCATTCCGCAAGAACATGTTTTGAATGGATATAACTGGTGAGCCATGAAGGACTCGAACCTTCGACACCCTGATTAAAAGTCAGGTGCTCTACCAACTGAGCTAATGGCTCTCACTGAAGTTAAAATGGCTGGGGATATAGGATTTGAACCTATGCATGACGGAGTCAAAGTCCGTTGCCTTACCGCTTGGCTAATCCCCAATAATAAAATGGTGGAGGCTGAGGGGTTCGAACCCCCGACCCTCTGCTTGTAAGGCAGATGCTCTCCCAGCTGAGCTAAGCCTCCATAATACTATGACCTGTAGGGGATACTCTCACTTCGTTCGAGACTGCGAAGTCTAAGCTAACGAAGTTATCCTCCGACGAACCTTTGGGGTTCTCACCCCTTTTATTGCAATGGAATTACAATGACCCGTAGGGGATTCGAACCCCTGTTACCTCCGTGAAAGGGAGGTGTCTTAACCCCTTGACCAACGGGCCATAATGGCTCCCCGAACAGGACTCGAACCTGTGACAACTCGATTAACAGTCGAGTGCTCTACCAACTGAGCTATCAGGGAATATGATGCATTTGTGTATGCAAATGCAATTCATCGTACAACGTCAACATATTGTTTTCTATGTAGGATGAAAGAGTTCGCTTGGCGGCTTCCTACTCTCCCAGGACCCTGCGGTCCAAGTACCATCGGCGCTAGAGGGCTTAACGGTCGTGTTCGGGATGGGAACGTGTGGAACCCCTCCGCCATCGCCACCAAACGATTTTGCTTTGGATTGAAAAACGATCCGCACATCAAGTGATGTACCCGTTTTTCACTCAGAGATTGCTCTCTGAAAACTGGATTCGAAACGAAATCTGCGACTTAGAACCTGCATTTCTTGGATAAGCCCTCGACCGATTAGTACTGGTCAGCTCCATGCATTGCTGCACTTCCACCCCCAGCCTATCTACCTCGTCGTC
>NZ_CAKMMP010000028.1 GCF_927798175.1 Paenibacillus sp. JJ-223 | reverse complement strand
GCTCGACTTGCATGTATTAGGCATGCCGCCAGCGTTCGTCCTGAGCCAGGATCAAACTCTCCAATAAAGATGAATTTCGGTCACGAGGTTAATCGTGATAAAAATCATCTGAGGTATTGAAAAGAGCGATTAGCTCATTTTGAATCTGACGAGATAAAATATCTCAAGTTTTGATCTTGCAAGCAAGATCAGTTTACTCACTCGTTGTTCAGTTTTCAAAGATCAAACTTCGTTTTCGTTGCCGCCTTTTCGTTAGCGGCGACTTTAATAATATATCATACTTTGTTTGTTTCAGTCAAGCACTTTTTTTGAAGTTTTTTCTCAATCCTTCTTTTCAAGAACTGATTTCATTTCAAAATTGCTATCCCTTCCAAGCAAAGCAACGAAATATAATATATCACAGATGAATCACCTCGGTCAACTACCCAAACAAAGAAAATTTTAATCCAAGCAAAAGTCCAATACCAGGCAGTCCCAAAACACTCACAGTTCCAATCGTTGCGGGATTCAACGGGATGTACCATCCTGTGACCCACCCCGAATAATTGATGACGTAAATCGCTACTGCTGACAAAACAAGATGGATGCCAAAGGAGGTCAGCCACGCTATGCCTAATTTCTTCTTTAATAAAATAACGAAGAGCGCAAGCAGCGATAACACCAATATGCTGCCCAATATCATCGTCTTCATACAAATCCCCCCATCCGGATTAAATCCTGATTTATTCAGACGCTCATTTCCCTGTCCACTCTTAAAGGTCCATTGACCCCGGCTTGTTTAGCCCTCTTTAAGTGGATCTGGTATTTCCGCTCCGCAGCCTCAAGAACAAAGATCGCATAATCAATCTCATCTTCCCCCTGCGCTTCCTCGAACTGTCTTACCGCACGTTCCCATTCCGCTTTAGCCCGTTCAATATCCAGATAGATCCTTGCCGCCTCTTCTTCTCTTTTGAGATATTCATGTTTCTCGCCGGTTGAACCCTTTTTCCCAAACCATCTCATAAGCCTCTCCTCCTGATCTACCTTGATACATTCATACATATCAGCAGATGGACAAACTTAGAACCGATTTGAGCATTCTTAATGACCCTTTCTAATATTTTACTAAACAAAAAAGAGAGCCTTGCGGCTCTCTCCACCCCCATAATCAGACAAAGGGCTGTTATTCCTTGTGAAACACCTTCAAACCCGGATTAACCCCAAGCTAAAGCAACCAAGGGATGCTTACCGAATCTCTCTTCTTCCTTCCAACGCCTTGGACAGTGTAACCTCGTCCGCGTATTCCAGGTCCCCCCCTACAGGTAATCCATGGGCTATACGGGTGACGGTGATCTCGAACGGGCGAACAAGACGGGAAATATACATCGCCGTCGCTTCTCCTTCAATGTTCGGGTTCGTAGCCAGTATAAGCTCCTTGACCCGTTCATCGCTAAGACGGACCAAAAGTTCCTTTAACCGAATGTCGTCAGGCCCAACCCCCTCCATCGGCGATATGGCCCCCTGCAGCACATGATAATATCCGTCAAATTCCTTCGTCCGCTCCATGGCCACGAGATCCTTGGAATCCTGAACCACACAGATGACCGATCCATCCCTGGATTTGTCCTGGCATATCCGGCACGGATCTGTATCCGTAATATTGCAACACACGGAACAGTAGTGAAGATTGCGCTTCACACTGACCAACGCTTTAGCAAAATCAATAACATCGTCTTCCTTCATGTTCAACACATGAAATGCTAATCGAGCAGCCGTTTTGGGGCCAATCCCCGGCAATCGGGTAAAGGCATCAATCAGCTTCGATATCGGTTCGGGATAATACAATCGCGCGAGTCTCCTTTGGCAGGATCAATTTCAATTAAAACAATCCCGGAATTTTCATGCCGCCAGTGAATTTGCCCATATCCTGGTTGGCAAGTTCGTCAGCTTTGCTCAGTGCATCGTTCACAGCCGTCATCACGAGATCTTGCAGCATTTCGACGTCGTCCGGATCTACCGCTTCAGGTTTGATCGTAACAGAGAGCAATTTTTTGTGTCCGTTCACTTCTGCCGTAACCACGCCGCCTCCGGAAGTACCTTGAACCGTTTTGTCGCCCAGTTCTTCCTGCGCTTTCAGCATTTGTTCCTGCATTTTCTTCACTTGCTTCATCATTTGGTTCATGTTATTCATCTGTAATCATCTCCTTAATAAAATGATATTGCATTGACAACAAGACATTGCGACATTATTCCTTAATAATGACCAAGTCTTCCCCAAAGAGCTGAATAGCCTCGTCAATCCACGGCTGCTTGCCTCCCGAGCCTCCATCCTCATGTTCGGGTTCGAGCTTAAATTCCTCCTTCGGGGACTCAACAGCTCCCTCTATGACGCCATTCCAATCCTTCAGCATCATGGTTACGAGACGCATCGGACGTCCTATTTGTTCCGCAAGCACCCGTTCAATCACTTCGCGATTCGCCTGTTTCTCGGTCGTTTCCCGGTGAATGTTGTTTTTAAACGCAACCAGAACGTTGTCTTCCAGCACCGACACCGGCTCGCCATCCATAAACCAGGCATGAACGGTAACCTTTTCTTCCTTCACTCGCTGCAATATTTGCCCCCAACGCTTGCTGACATCCGCAAATTCCGGCGACCCTTTCCGTGCCACATACTGATCCAGATGCGACGGAAGTTTGGCAGGTGCGTTGCCTCTGGACACAGGAGCACGCGTCGCAGGACGCGAAGGACCACTAGAAGCAGCCTCGCCTCCACTCAACCCGGCTTTAAGCGCTCGATCAAGTTTCTTCTCAAGCTCCGATACCTGCTGTTTCAAACGCTGGATTTCCCCATGATCGCCAGGCATGGAAGCAGATTGCGCAGAAACGCCCGCCGCCGCTTCGCCATCCGACCCTTGTTGACCAGGAATGCTGCACAGCTTCAACAAAGCCACCTCGAATAACGTTTGCGGTTGAACAGCGTACTTCATCTCGCTCTGATAGCGGTTAAGCGTATCAATCATCTGAAACAGTTGCCCTTTGGTAAAGGCTTCGGCCATTTCCCGGAACGACTCCGGGTGAAGCACGCGATCCGTCAGCTTGTCGGCATCCGGTACCATTTTGATCATAAGCAAGTCGCGGAAATAATACAGCAGGTTCTCCATGCATTTATCGGCACTTTTACCCTCATGCATGAAGCCCTCGATCATCTGTAAAATATGACCGACATCGCCCTTGAGCAAAGAAGCTGCAAGTTTGGCAAACTGTTCCGAGGGAATTCCGCCGGTCATATCCATAACCTTCTGATAAGTCACCTTGCCGTCGGTGAAGGAAGAGATCTGGTCGAGCACGCTAAGTGCATCCCTCATCCCGCCATCAGAAAGTCGAGCAATATACTGGAGGGCATCCCTGTCGGCTTGCATGCCTTCCTGTTCACAGATCAGCTCAAGCCGGTCAGTCTGCTCATCCAGCGACACCCTGCGAAAATCGAATCGCTGACAACGCGATATGATCGTCGCAGGAAGGCGATGCGGCTCGGTTGTAGCCAAAATAAACATCACATGCGGAGGCGGCTCCTCCAATGTTTTCAACAAAGCATTGAAAGCTTCTGTCGTCAACATGTGCACTTCATCAATAATATAGACCTTCTGGCGAACCTCGGTCGGAGCATATTTAACCTTCTCCCTCAGATCGCGAATTTCCTCAACGCCGCGGTTGGACGCAGCATCAATCTCCTGCACGTCCATAACTGAGCCGGAAGTAATTCTGCGGCAGGCCTCGCACTCGTTGCAAGGCTCGGGCGCAGGGCCGCGTTCGCAGTTTACAGCCTTCGCCATAATTTTGGCGGCACTCGTTTTACCGGTTCCCCGGGGCCCACTAAACAAATAAGCATGGGAAGTCCGCTGCTCACGAATCGCGTTCTGCAGGGTCTGAATAATATGCTGTTGTCCCACCATATCCTGAAACGACTGGGGGCGCCACGCCCGATATAACGCGATATGCTCCATGATGCGTTACCTTCCTTCCACTTCGCATTCGAGTCTCTTGTCGTTCCCCCATTATACTATATTCCGGGGTGAATCCAAACTCCATCTGACTCAATCTCGCATCCTTTTTTGGTAAAATAAAAAGACCTCTGCATGTCATATCTGCAAAGATCTCTGAAATATCATCGTAAGCCGTGCACCTGTTATTGATAATTGCGATCCAAGTGGCACCCCTGAACGAAAGCTCAGGCTAGGCAACCCTTCGGCACAAGAGTGGTCTCACTTATGGCTGCTTCCTTCCGGACCTGACCAGGTTCATGAGTACTCATTGCGAAGGACCCAACCGTCAACGCCCCATTCAGGGACCAAACCTCACATCGACAATACCTCTAACAGGAATTCAACCTCGCTATAGCGGATTGCGAGTAACAGGGCACCGCTACCTCCCCATCTAGCACGGTAAGAAATAGTATAGCGTAACCTCATCGAAAATGCAACCAATCTGCAATGGGAAGTGTCACCATCTCTCGTGCACACAAGCCATTACAACAAAAAAACCCCTGCCGCTAGGGCAGAGGTGTTTTGCAAAGCAATGCTCAGACCGTTCATAACGAATGGCTGAATTAGATGCCGTATTTTTTCTTGAAACGATCCACACGGCCGCCTGCATCGATAAACTTCTGTTTACCAGTGAAGTGCGGATGGCACGCGGAGCAAATCTCTACACGCAGTTCGTCTTTAACAGAGCCTGCTTCAAAAGTGTTACCGCAAGCGCAAGTTACGTTTACTACAGTGTATTTAGGATGAATTGCTGCTTTCATTTCCTTTCACCTCTTTCCGCCCTGAGCCTCAAGCGGACCCAGAGTAAATGAAACAACTTTGACGATTATAACACGGGACATTCCGACTTGCAATTGTTATTACAAGGGGGTAATCAGCCGCTTCGGCCGCGCCATGCCCACCGGCGGAACATGCGTATAAGATCCGATGACGACGTCCGGAAGCTCCTGTTCAAAGATCTCAAGCGCCTGTTTCATGCCAAGGATATCTCCTTGAGCGGGCGGGATCAGTTCCAGGTAACTTTCAGGATCAATGTTCAGGTTACGCATCTGGATCAGGCGCAGATTTGTTCTGCGGGCGAATTCGATCATCGCCTCAATCTCTTCCTCGCGGTCTGTTACTCCCGGGAAGATGAGATAGTTAATCGACGTATACACTCCTTGGTCAGACGCATATTTTAGCGATTTTTCCACATTGGCCAGCGTGTACCCGCGCGGTTTGTAATATGCATTATAATGATCATCCAGCGCACTGATCGTGCTTACTCGCATCAAATCAAGCCCGGCATCAACAATGCCGCGGATATGGTCGCTCAAACCAGCATTGGTGTTGATGTTAATGTAGCCCATATCCGTAATGGATCGAACCTCGCGAATCGCCTCAATGATCAATTTGGCTTGAGTGGAAGGCTCTCCCTCACACCCCTGTCCAAAACTGATGATCGATTCCGGCGTCTTGAGATGTTCCAGCATGACCTCAACGATTTCTTCCACGCGCGGACGGAAATTCATGCGTGTCTGAGGGGATACAAAACCGCTGTCATCCGGCTGCTCGGAAATACACCCGAAACAACCCGCATTACAGGAATACGAAACAGGTACCCCACCTTCCCAACGATTCAAAAACGTATTGGATGATGTCAGACACTCATAACCAAGGGCACAATTGGACAAATGCGTATACAGCCGGTTTTCGGGATACTTCTCGGTCAGGCGCTTCACACCACTCCGTACCTCATCGCGATCGCAGTTCAGCGGATTCCACTGGTCCGGCTGGTCGGACATCCGGGCCGTTACGTAGAAACCATCTTCTTTCCATACAACCGCCGAATATCCAAACAGCGGCAGCTTGTATTCCTTATCCGTTTTCACATAACCAGGCAGACAGAGACGCGTAAAGCCTTGTGGCAGAAGCGCGCCTACGGCCTGGGTGTCCTTCGGCAACGGCAGCATTTCTCCAGTCTCCGGATCCATCCCGATCGGACGAGTGCTTGGCAATCCCACAAGCGTCGCGCCCTCGGGCAACGGAATCAACTCGTCCTCCATAATTTCCACGATCATATCTCCGCTGCGGGCGAGCCCGAACAACGAAGGATGATCAAAAACATTACCTTGTTCATCTGCGTACACTAAATACATGATGTTCTCCTTACATCTAATGGGTTAATCCTCGCGTCGGGGTCAACGTCCGAAGAAAGATGGCCCGCAGCCGGGCCAATGCTGATGGCTGGCAAAACTAGGTTGTTGTCGCAGAGGTTGCGGCCTGTCTTGTAGACCGGCGAGTTGTCGTCGTTCCCGAGTTGCTCGTCGGGCTGCTCCCCGCCGTATCGAAAGCGGCCAAAAACTCGGTGTTCGTTTTACTATTGCGCAACTTTTTCAGGAAGCTTTCAACAAAATCATGAGAGTCGTTCATGTTTTTGCGGATCGACCAGATTGTATCGAGTTCTTCTTTGGTCAGCAGCACTTCTTCGCGGCGCGTTCCCGATCTGCGAATGTCGATGGCCGGGAAAATGCGGCGTTCCGCCAAACGGCGATCCAGATGCAGCTCCATGTTCCCCGTACCTTTAAATTCTTCATAAATGATGTCATCCATACGCGAACCGGTATCGATGAGGGCCGTAGCCAGAATGGTCAAGCTGCCGCCCTCCTCCACGTTCCGCGCTGAACCGAAGAAACGCTTCGGTCGATGGAATGCAGCGGGATCGATACCACCGGAAAGCGTTCGTCCGGAAGGCGGAATAACCAGGTTGTACGCACGCGCTAGACGCGTGATACTGTCCAAAAGGATAACCACATCCTTTTTCGCCTCAACCAAGCGCAGAGCCCGTTCAAGCACCAATTCCGCAACCTTGATATGGTTCTCCGGCAATTCGTCAAACGTAGAAGCCACAACCTCACCTTTGACAGAACGGGACATATCCGTCACTTCCTCCGGGCGTTCGTCAATCAATAGCACAAAGAGTTCAATGTCGGGATTATTGGTTGAAATGCTATTCGCGATCTCTTTGAGCAGGAGTGTTTTACCCGCTTTGGGAGGTGCCACGATCAATCCGCGCTGTCCCAGACCTACTGGCGCTAGCAAATCCATGATTCGGGTAGACAAATGGTTGGGGGATGTTTCGAGAACCAGCTTTTTTTGCGGATACAATGGGGTTAGCGCCGGGAAATGAAGTCTTTCCGCAGCAGCCGAGGGGTTCTCGCCATTGACGGCGTTCACTTGCAGCAATCCGAAATAACGTTCGTTTTCCTTGGGCGTTCTGCATTTTCCGGATACAAGATCGCCGGTTCTCAGGTCAAACTTGCGAATCTGCGAAGCGGAGATATAGATGTCTTCTGTGCTCGGCAGGTAATTGATCGGTCTAAGGAACCCGTAACCTTCCGGGAGAATCTCCAGCACGCCTTCCATGAACATTAATCCGCTCTGTTCCGCCTGTGCGCGCAAAATCGCAAAAATCAGTTCCTTCTTTTTAAGTTGGCCGTAGTATGGAATTTGATATTTTTTGGCCAGTTTGTAAAGATCCGTAAGCTTCATTTCTTCCAAATCGGAGATCTGTAGATCCATATAATAACCACCTATTCAATTAATAAGTCCGTGAAATGGATAGTTTTTCTTGATATTCCGGCAAGCGAGCCCAGCACTCTCTCCTGCTGCACTCTCTTCTGTCCATTGTACGGAATGTAACCGTTATATTGCAAATCGTTGTCCTAGAATGTAAGTTTTCCGAGCGGGGTATTCAAGATTCCGCTGTCGGTAGTGAGTGAACAAATTCATGAGGCGATTGATCCGGGTGACCAGCGATGAAGTGAAGTTCAAACAAACCGGGGTACGGGGAATGGAATACAAGCTGTTGGAATGAGCAAACTGAAGTTCAGCTCAAAAAAAGACCCTCCGGATAAGGAGACCAAACCATATCCACTTACTCCGGAGAGACTGAGAACTCTATTAGTATAGGTTAACCCAGTTGTCTAAAAGATATGCAGTTAAACGAGAAAAAAACACTTTGTCGACAAGATTCCATCACAAAAAGAGACATGCCGACATTGAGCAGGCTGTTTCCCTTGCCAATCAGGAGTCGAATCAAATCGTTTCACGCCATACGTCAGCGCCCAACATCCGCAGATTGGTTACAAGGTGATCGTAACCCCGATCAATCAACTCTACGCCCGTCACCTCGGTTACACCTTCCTTAACGGTAAGTCCAGCGATAACCAGAGCAGCTCCGGCGCGGAGGTCGGCCGCCTTGACCTTGGCAGCGTTCAGTTCCCCGCCTTCAATAATGGCCGAACGTCCCTCCACTCGAATTTTGGCTCCCATACGAACCAGCTCGGGAACATGCTTGAAGCGATTGCTGTAAACGAAATCGCTAAGCACGCTTACGCCGCTGGCTTGGGTAAGCACACTTGTCATTGGAGATTGCAGATCCGTCGGAAAACCGGGGTACACCAACGCCTTCACGTCAACATGACTATAGGACGGGCGCCCGATGACACGAATGCTCTCATCCATTTCCTCGATGCTCACACCCATTTCCAGCAATTTGGCCGTTAAAGCCTCCAAATGTTTGGGAATAACATTATCGATCAGAACGTCCCCACGCGTTGCTGCAGCAGCAATCATATAGGTTCCTGCCTGAATGCGGTCGGGAATAATGGAATGGCGGCACCCTCTCAGGGATGGAACGCCTTCTATGCGAATCGTCTCGGTTCCAGCGCCTTTTATGCTGGCACCCATGGAATTCAAAAGTGTTGCTACATCTATAATCTCAGGCTCTTTGGCCGCATTTTCAATAATTGTGGAACCTTTGGCACGAGTGGCTGCCAACATAATGTTAATGGTTGCGCCAACACTGCTTACGTCGAGGTAAATCTTTGCACCGCGCAGTTCTTTGGCGTGCAGATGGATGGAGCCATGCTCGTTGGTCACAGTCGCTCCCAACGCTTCAAAGCCTTTGATATGTTGATCAATCGGACGAGGCTCGAAATTACAGCCTCCAGGCAAACCTATGGTTGCCTCTTTAAAACGCCCAAGCAGCGCTCCCATCATATAATAAGAAGCTCGAAGCTTTTTCACGGGACCGTTAGGCATGGGGATGGATTTAATATCGGAAGGATCGATCTTCATCTGATTTCCTTCCCAAGATACACGTGCCCCAAGTTCCTCCAAAATTTCCGCATAAACTGCCACATCGCTCAAAAGCGGCAGGTTGTCCAGCACGACTTCCGACTCGGCAAGCAATGCTGCAGGAATAAGCGCAATGGCGCTGTTCTTGGCGCCACTAATAGTCACAGTCCCCTGCAACGGGCGTCCGCCACTAATCATCAATTTTTCCATAAAGCTTAAAGTCCCCCTACGTGTTTTGCGGCCGATGAACGGCAATTCATGCTGACGGCTTTCGGTGTGAAACGGGCGTTAAAATGGAAAGACACCGGCTAGGCGGTGTTCTTTCCACTTGTACCCATATGGAGCTGCAAAAAAGCAAATTAAGCTTTGTTGTTGGAACCGAACTCACGGATTTTGCCAATAACCGTTGCTTTGATCGCGTCGCGACCTGGAACGATGTATTTGCGCGGATCGTAAGCATCCGGCTTCGCTGCAAGCACTTCGCGAACCGCTTTAGTGAATGCAATTTGGTTTTCAGTGTTTACGTTGATTTTGGAAGTACCCAAGGAAATCGCTTTGTCGATATCATGTTTAGGGATACCAGTACCGCCATGCAGAACGAGCGGCAGTTTAACAGCATTGCAGATTTCTTCCATCTCTTTGAAGCCCAGGTTTGGTTCGCCTTGGTATGGACCGTGAACGGAACCCAGAGCCGGAGCCAAAGTGTCGATGCCTGTTTCTTTGACGATACGGATACATTCGTTCAGGTCAGCATATTGGATGCCGCCGATTACGTCATCTTCTTGTCCGCCCACAGTACCTACTTCAGCTTCAACGGAAACGCCTTTAGCGTGTGCATATTCAACGACTTTTTTCGTCATTTCGATGTTTTCGTCGATTGGGTGATGGGAACCATCGATCATAACGGAAGTGAAGCCGGCATCGATTGCTTCTTTACATTTATCAAAGCTGGAACCGTGGTCCAGATGAATAGCAACTTCAACCGTGATTTTCATATCGTGAATGAGTCCTTCTACCATTTTCACTACAGTGTAGAAGCCGCCCATGTGACGCGCTGCACCTTCGGATACGCCGAGAATTACAGGAGATTTTTCTTCTTCTGCAGCTGCGAGAATCGCTTGCGTCCACTCCAGGTTGTTGATGTTGTATTGACCAACAGCATACTTTCCTTCGAGTGCTTTGTTCAACATGTTTGTCATAGAAACTAATGGCATGGTTTCAATCCTCCTAGGGGTTTGGGTTGTGTCTATGGTTTTTAGCCGAATCACATACGGGCTTATTATACCACATCCCGTGTCAAATACTAAACAAGCATTTGCAAAAATGCTGTGCTATGCAGCACAGTTTTCATAGACAACGCATAACGGGCTCCCCATATCCAATATTCCCCTGCCATCTGTTCGCAATACCCCTTTTACGACCTGCCTTTATCAAACCGCCTCCAACAACCGAAAGCATGACAAAAAAATCCTGCTGGACACAGGACTCAACTGCATTTACCAGCCGTATCGCTGCGGAGCTGCATATTGACTGCCACCCGCATTTCATCAATGTCAAACGGTTTCGTAAAATGCATCAATGCCCCCAGATCGGTCGCTTCCTTGATCATATCCAATTCCCCGTAAGCAGTCATCATAATCACCTTGATGCTCGAATCGATCTCCTTGATGTGTTTTAAAATCTCCAGCCCGTCCATGCCCGGAATCTTCATATCAAGCAACACCAGATCAGGTTTGTCATTTTTGACAATCTCCAAAGCGACTTTGCCGTTCGGTGCCTGAAAGGTGTTATATCCCTCGCTGCTGAACACTTCCATTAACAGAATTCGAATCCCATTTTGGTCATCAACAATTAAGACTTTTTTGTTTTCCACGGATTAAACCTCCTACAATTAGGAAAAGCATGTACGCAATCGAGAACTGGATAACTATCCCATAGTCGACATGATAAGTATTCTACTTCGTGCAACGAAATCCTGCCTGATGGAAAAATCTTGGGCTGTAGAAAAGTAACCCCGTCCCCCCAGGTACTGCCTCTACCTCAATTAACCTTTGTTAAACGAACCGGAATTGTTTTTCTTCATGCACTAACTCCAAATTTTATACGTACATATATAAATCAAACGTTTATCTGACTCAAAAAAAATCTCCCGCACGACTGAATTCACTTCAGTGTGCGGGAGATTCCATATCGCTGCATCCGACCCTTTGTCGGATTTCGCATTTATAGATGAATCGCTATGGCTTATTTGCTTTCAGCGTTTAGCAAGGATGCTTTCACAAACTCGCGGAACAACGGCTGCGGACGGTTCGGACGGGACGTGAACTCCGGATGGAATTGAACCGCCAAGAACCAAGGATGGTTCGGAAGCTCAACGATTTCCACCAAACGCCCGTCAGGGGACGTACCGGAGATGACCAGACCTGCCTTTTCAATCTCTTCGCGATACTCGTTGTTGAACTCGTACCGATGGCGGTGTCTCTCGTATACCAATTCGTCGTCGTAGCATGCCGCAGCCAGGGAACCTTCCTGCAGCTTGCACGGATACAGCCCGAGGCGCATCGTTCCACCCAAGTTTTCGATATCCTTCTGCTCAGGCAGCAGGTCAATCACTGGGAATTCGGTGGTAGGGTTGATCTCGGAGCTGTTCGCGCCGTTCATGCCCACGATGGAACGTGCATACTCGATCACGGAAACCTGCATGCCAAGACAGATACCGAAGAACGGAATTTGTTTCTCGCGTGCATATCGAATCGCCGTTACCTTGCCCTCGATTCCGCGATCGCCAAAGCCGCCGGGCACCAGAATGCCGCCTACGCCGCCCAGCAACTCGTCCACGTTCTCTTCGGTCACGTCCTCGGATTGAATCCAGCGAAGCTTCACGTCCGCATTGGCCGCAAAACCTGCATGGGACAAGGATTCCACAACGCTCAAATACGCATCGTGAAGCGCCACGTATTTACCCACGATCGCGATTTCAACCGTACGCTCCAGCTTGCTGATCCGCTCAACCAATCCTTCCCACTCGCTCATATCCGGTGCAGGAGTGGTCAATTTCAGATGGTTCACGACGATTTCGTCCAAACCTTCTTCGCGCAGGTTCAGCGGAACTTCATACAACGTGCTGGCGTCGCGGCATTCCACAACGGCGTTGGCATCAATATCGCAGAACAAGGCGATTTTGGCTTTCATGTCTGTGGACAGTTCATATTCTGTGCGGCAAACGATGACGTTCGGCTGAATGCCGATGCTGCGCAGTTCTTTTACGCTATGCTGTGTCGGCTTTGTTTTCACTTCTCCCGCAGCCTTGATATAAGGAATCAGCGTTACGTGGATATACATGACATTGTCGCGGCCCACGTCGCTCTTGATTTGACGGATTGCTTCCAGGAAAGGCAAGCTCTCGATATCGCCGACGGTTCCGCCGATTTCCGTGATAACAACATCCGAGCCCGCTTCGCGGCCTGCGCGGAATACGCGTTCTTTAATCTCGTTCGTGATATGCGGAATGACTTGCACCGTGCCGCCCAGATATTCCCCGCGCCGCTCTTTGCTGATGACGGAGGAGTATACTTTACCAGTCGTGACGTTGCTGTTTTTGGAAAGGTTAATATCGATGAAGCGCTCGTAATGACCCAAATCCAGGTCTGTTTCCGCGCCGTCATCGGTTACGAACACTTCACCATGCTGATACGGACTCATGGTACCCGGGTCGATGTTGATGTACGGATCAAATTTTTGAATGGTCACCTTCAACCCACGATTTTTCAGCAATCTGCCCAGCGAAGCTGCCGTAATCCCTTTGCCCAGGGAGGACACAACGCCGCCCGTCACGAAAATATACTTTGTCACTTTCTTAACCCTCCTAATATAAGTACGAAAATTCAGGCGATATATGGTGTTATCGTAACCCGTTTCCCAGGTAATCATCGTCAAAAGGAGTTGGCAACAAATGCCACGGCCTGCAAGCCGCTCTCCTTCACGAAGCCAGTTGCATAAAGTTTTCAGGCGAAGTCAACGTACCGTTTTTCCGTAAAGCCTACCCTCGTCCAGAGCGGCAATGCATTCCAAGAATGACTTTGCGCACAAGGTTTTTTTTATAACCTAAATGGACCAAGATTCGTTGGCCGGGAGCATGGAAAAAGATTACTTTTTAACGAATTCAGCCTTAAAAACACAAAAAAAAAGCACTCCCGCAGGACGGGGCACTTTTTATAAAAATCATAAATATACAATCGCTCATTCATAAGCCCATGCAATAGTTTACCCGTTACCCAAGTCTGTGTCAAGGCTGACTCTCCCGGGAAAAAAGGGCAAAATATTGACGCCGGATGATTAGCGATCCTTTTCGTCGTTGTAATCCTCTTCGTCGTCAAACTCTTCTTCTTCTTCATCCTCAATGTCTTCTTCTTCGAGGTCGTCGTCTTCAACCAAGACTTCTTCGTCGCTGTCGTCTTCGTCAAAGATATCGTCGTCTTCATCCTCATCCTGATCATCGTTGGAATCGTTGAAGTCATCATCCACGTTGTAGTTGTCTTCCTCTTCGCCGAAGTCCTCGTCTTCCAGGTCATCGTCGTCATCATTAATGATGCGTGGACGATTGGTCCCCGAAACGGCATCTTCGTTCCCGCCAACCGGATACCAACGCTTCAGCCCCCAGAGACTTGTACCTACACATGCAAATCGACCATCGATATTGATTTCGGTGTACAGCTGGGCAATATATTCGTTGATCTCTTCATCCGTCATGCCGCGTTGTTTCGCAACCTCGTTCATCAAATCAAGGTAGTAGTACGGCGTGTTGGCCGCTTTAAGTACCATGAACGCAAGATCGACCAAAGGAATTTCCTTAACTTTTTCTTTATCAATTTTCAAATTGAGTGAGGTACTCACTGACTGACACTTCCTCTCACACATAATTCGCAAACACGTTATATCCCTGCAAGATGGACCGTTACGCATAACATATCCATTAACAAACCTAAGTAAAACCTATTTAGCGTCAAAAAGCAAGTTTTTATCCAGCCATTTTTTATATTGTCAAACGCCAGGTCCCCCGCACCCTACACGCCTTTTTTCGGAAAATAAATCAAATGGGAAAAAGACGGAGTTTCCTCCGCCTTTCTGACTGTATGCCCTTAAAGGATTGTTCCTCGCCCTGGGTCCCCGCAAGAGCCCTCCAACCCTCTATCCATCATATGTTTCTGTCCCCGTTTTGACACGGAGGGAGTGGGTTTTCGCAAAAAAAGGGCAAGTTCCCCATGCGCCGGGATGAACGCATTCATAGAATACTTCAGCATGTTCATCCCGAAGGGGGCTCCCAATATGGACTATACCGGCTTATTGCATCATTTGGCGGAAGGAATGCAACGCCTTGAACCAGAGCAGAGTGAACGGTATCTGATTCGGTTCGCCAGACCCGGGCAATATGAAGCTTGTCTGATGCAATTATCCCGGATGCGAAACGAGATCGCCGGCCTGGGAACCGTTCGCTCTTCCCGGTTGGCCCGTTCCATTATCGCTCCACTGCCATGCCCTGAGGAATTGGTTCGTTTCGGAAATGATCTGACCGTGGAGAAGGATCAGAAAGTCACGATCCATACCGCAGCCCTTTACAACAAACCAAGCAGCGTTCAAGGCATCCCTTGGGGCGTCAAGCAGATTCGGGCACCCAAGGTTTGGTCTGTTTCCACCGGACATCGGGTCAAAATCGGCGTGATTGATACCGGGGCAGACTTCCACCATCCCGATTTGCGCTACTCACTCGCCCAAGGGATCAATCTCCTCAATCGAAGCCTGCTTCCGCACGACGACAACGGTCACGGGACCCACATTGCAGGAACCATCGCCGCAGCCAACAGCACGGCAGGCATGATCGGCGTTGCCCCGCGTTCCCTGATCTATCCCGTAAAGGCATTCGACCATAACGGTTCCGCATTCGTATCCGATATCGTCCTTGGCATTGATTGGTGCGTGCGCAACCGGGTCGACATCATCAATATGAGCTTCGGCATGAAAACGCGCAGCAAAGCCCTGCTCGACGTGGTCAATCGCGCTTACCAGGCTGGAATCGTTATCGTTGCATCGTCAGGAAATGACGGGAAACGACGCAGCATCGATTATCCGGCACGTTATCCTCAAACAATATCCGTTGGGGCCACCGACAAAAATCGGCGCATTGCGCCATTCAGCAATCGCGGCACCTACGTGGATGTTTATGCTCCAGGCGACAAAATCGTCTCCTCCTGGGTCCACGGAAAACATCATGAGATGAGCGGCACGTCCATGGCCACCTCTCATGTCAGCGGAGCCATTGCCCTGCTGCTCGCCAAGTACCCCGGCTTGTCGCCGGGCGAAATCAAAACGTTGGTCAAACGCGCAACCGTGCCGTTGCGAGCCCGCAAACCATCGGCCGCCAAGCCCAAAGTTCGAGGCGGAGAGATCGATGCTCTCAAGCTGATGCAGGAGAAACGTGAATAGGTCGGAACGGTCTGCCCGCGCAGGCAGGAAAAAGAAGCCTCCATACATGAGGCCAGGCGTAACCCGCAGCATGCATGGAGGCTTCTCAGCGCAGGCGCGCCAGAGCGCCTGTCATGTAATTACATTTTGTCCGGTGCGGACACGCCGACCAGACGGAGCGTTGTCGCGATCACGGTACGAACGGCACCAATCAGCGCCAGACGCGCCTGGGTTTGAGCAGCGTCTTCGGTGATGACGCGTTCAGCGCGATAATAACTGTGGAACAGGGATGCCAGCTCATACACGTATCGAATCATGCGATGAGGGGCATAACCGGCTGCCGCAGCAGCGATTTCCTCTGGAAGTTCCCCGATTTTGCGCAGCAAATCATACTCATGCTCCGTGTTCAACTTCGAAAGGTCGATCTCGGAGATCGGCAGCAATTGAATGCCCTGCTCTTCCGCTTGGCGGAATACGCTACATACGCGAGCATGCGCATACTGCACGTAAAACACCGGATTCTCATTCGAGGTAGAAATGGCGAGGTCCATGTCGAAATCCAGATGGGAGTCCATGCTGCGCATCGTGAAGAAATAACGGATGGCATCCACGCCGACTTCATCCATCAAGTCCTCCATCGTTACCGCTTTGCCTGTACGTTTTGACATCTTCACTTTCTCGCCATTCTGGAACAAGCTGACCATTTGCGCGATCAACACGACCAATTTGGCAGGATCGTTTCCGAGTGCCTGCATGGCCGCTTTCATCCGCGGAATGTAACCATGATGGTCCGCTCCCCAAATGTTGATCATGATGTCGTAACCACGAGCATACTTGTCGCGGTGATAGGCAATGTCCGGCGTGAGGTAGGTATACGTTCCGTCGTTTTTAATCAATACACGCTCTTTGTCGTCGCCGTATTGCATCGTTTTCAGCCAAGTCGCCCCGTCTTGCTCGTAAATTTCGTTGCGATCGCGCAGCTCGTCAAGAACGCGCAGCACCTCACCGTTGTCGTAAAGCGATGTTTCGCTGAACCAATTGTCGAATGGCACGCGGAAGCGTCCCAAGTCACGCTTGATTTTGTCCAATTCCTTTTCCAGGCCATAGTCGCGGAAATACGCCGCACGGTCCCCAGGGCTCATGGACAACAGCTCTTCGCCCTTCTCCGCCACGAGTTCCTTCGCGAAACCGATAATGTCCTCTCCATGGTATCCGTCTTCCGGCATTTCGGCATCCTGGCCGAGCTCCTGCAAATAACGGGCTTCGATGGAACGAGCCAGGTTGAATACCTGGTTGCCGGCATCGTTAATATAGTACTCGCGGGTAACCTGATATCCCGCAAAATCGAGAACGTTGCACAGCGCATCGCCGACAGCCGCACCGCGAGCATGTCCCAAATGCAGGCTTCCTGTCGGATTGGCGCTGACAAACTCCACTTGGACCTTGCGGCCTTCACCCGCATTGATGCGGCCATAATTTTCGCCTTGCTCTTGCACGAGCGCCAGCACAGGGTACAGATAACTCTTGTCCAGCTTGAAGTTGATGAAACCTGGTCCGGCAATGTCGGCCTTTTCGATGCCGGCTTCCGCCAGATTCAGATGGTTTATGATCTCTTCCGCAATTTGGCGAGGATTGCGCTTCGCAATTTTGGTCAGCTGCATCGCTGCATTCGTAGCCAGATCGCCGTGTGCTTTGTCGCGTGGCACTTCAAGCGTGATGACAGGCAGCTCTTCCTGCGAAACAATGCCTGCAGCCACGATGGCATTGCCAACAGCCGTGCTTACCCGTTCGTTAATCGTATCGAGTGGATTACGTGTCATGAAATTGGTTCCTCCTGTATATGCAAACTAATCGCAAAATGTCCGGATGCTTCATCAAATCGGTAAAATTCGTAGCTCCACGCCGCTTTTGCATTTAACCCGTCCATGGAAAGCTCCATTTTCCGGGTGTGCGTGGACAGCGCAAACGACATGTAAGGCGAACGATAAAACCCGGGCAGCTTGCGCCCAAGCTCAAACGTCTGCTCCGACTCCACCTCGCCGTGGCGCATGATCTTGATGGATTGTGCACTGAGCTTCAGGGTCGTGCGGGTGATGCCGCCCTGCGGGCCCGCTTCAGGCTCTACGTAACGCACGTATAATGCCTTTCCTTTTAGCGTCGCTTCCCCCTGAAGATCCTGCACTACATTTTCACCATCATAACGGCTGTGCAGCCGGATCCGAACCGGTCGCATGTTCGACATGAATGTTACAACCTCCAATATATTCGAAGACGGCACAAAGCGGGGCGGCTGGTGAGAACAACCCATCCCCCGTCACGACCGCTATACGCATTCAGTATACGGAAAACGCTCGGCCTCCCGCGCATTTCTTTGCGTATGTCTCATTCGATTCCCATACATTCAAAATCTCTACTGTATAACTATATCCAGTTCAACCGTTCAATTCAAATCCAAATTCAGAGTTTTTGCCCAGCCGCGACAAAAAAGAGCTGCACTTATTGTGTACAGCTCCATCCAAATTCGTTCATTATTCGCAAGCGTTCAATTCCATCTCGGCTCATAAGGGTACGGACAGACCGAATCGGCCAGTTTGGCGCGCACATGAACAATGCAGCCGCAGTAACGGCAGGTGGTCCCGTACTGCAAACCCGGACAACTTGAACAGATGGATAGCCGATTAGCGTATCGCTCATCCGTCACAACCGCGCGAGCCCGAGAAGCCAGCTCCACGAGTTTGGCCAGTTTGGCCTCGCTGATCTGCACGCCGTGCTCCTCGCTGCATCCTTTGCAGCGTCCCTGCCGATTCGTGCGTTCATCCGTTTGGGACATTGGCGCCGTCATGCCTTCAACGCAATCACGCCGACGGATGCGGGAGGGAGCGTGAAGCGCAATTCGTTGTTTTCTAGCGATAGATCGCTCCAATCCGCCAATTGAACCCGGTTCGGTTCTTCAAATGTATTGTATGCCCCGAAGTCGTCATGGTGGAGGATTCGCCCCGATACCGATGCCGCATCGGAAGTTTGGAAGGAGTCCAGACGGCAAACCACTTCCAATTCATCCGTGTGGCTCAGATTGCACGCCGTTACATGAACGACTCCCTCCGCATTGCGGGACGCGGACAAGCTAAGCTGAGGAATGGTCTCATCCCCGAAAGTGTATGCCGGACTCTCATAGTTCAATTCCAATCGCTGCGCGTCCATATGCACCTGATACATGTCAAAGACGTGATACGTCGGAGTAAGCAGCATACGTTCGCCCTCGGTCAGCACAAGAGCTTGCAGCACATTGACGATCTGCGCCAAATTGGCCATTTGCACCCGTTTATTGTAATTGTTGAACAAGTTCAGGTTAATTCCCGCCACAAGCGCATCCCGCATCGTGTTTTGCTGGTACAGGAAACCCGGGTTGGTTCCCGGCTCCACGTTGTACCACGTCCCCCACTCATCGATGATCAGCGCAACCTTGTTCTCCGGATCGTATTTGTCCATAATCTCCGAATGCTTCACGATCAATTCTTCCATATGAAGCGTGCGTTTCAAAGTGCGGAACCAGGCTGCTTCGTCAAATCCGGTCGCTTCCCCTTTATCCTGCCAGTTCCCTGTCGGGAGCGTGTAATAGTGCAGACTTAATCCGTCCATGAAACGTGCTGCTTCGCGCATCAGCACTTCCGTCCATTCATAGTTGTCCTCATTGGGACCGCAGGCGATTTTGAAAATGCGGTTGTCGGAATAATTGCGCACATATGTGGAGTAACGGCGATATTCATCGGCGTAATACTCGGGTCTCATGTTTCCGCCGCAGCCCCAGTTTTCGTTGCCCACCCCGAAATAGGTCAGCTTCCAGGGCTTTTCACGCCCGTTGGATTTGCGCCAGTTCGCCATCGGGGATTCGCCGTCAAACGTGATGTATTCGACCCATTGCTGCATTTCTTGAACGGTTCCACTCCCGAGATTCCCGCTAATGTAAGGCTCTGTGCCGAGCAATTCGCACAAACGGAGGAATTCATGCGTGCCAAAATGGTTGTTTTCTTCCACTCCGCCCCAGTTGTTGTTGATCATGCGCGCGCGTTCGCTTTTGGGGCCGACGCCATCTTTCCAGTGATATTCATCGGCGAAGCATCCGCCCGGCCACCGCAGTACCGGAATATTCAGCTTCTGCAGCGCTGTCAACACGTCATTGCGAATGCCGTCCGTATTTGGAATGGGCGAGTCCTCCCCCACCCATAACCCCTCATAGATGCACCGCCCCAAGTGCTCCGAAAAGTGACCATAAATATTACGATTTATTAATCCTTTATCCGAATTTGAATTTAAAATAACATCAACCATAATTCCTGCCTCCCCAAATTATATTGTTATCGCTTACAATACTATTTTTTGGCATGGGTTTCAACCGTTATTATCACCGCACAAAAAAAGACTTTCCAGCTTATCACAGCAGGGAAAATCCTCTGGGGAACACCAACGGGGCTGCAAATCACACTGTACCTTCAAATTGTGGTTCAATATATGAAATAACAGAATTATTAATTCATATCCTTCCCGTGTTTAGCCAAAAGTCAGAGCGTATATCGTAGTGTTTCGATCCCAGGACAACCGCTGCTTCCACATCGTTCCACCGTCCGTGTCTGATCCATGGCAAAGGTATCAGCGCCCGTTACAACAAACCATCCGGCCATAAAAAAAACGTCCCCTTCCGCGCAGGCCATAACCTGACGCAGAGAAAGGACGTCGTTATTCTCGGTTACTTCACGAATCCAAGCAGCATTTCGCGAATCAGTTTTGCTGCAACGATTTGCGTCTGTTGCGTCGGATCGTAGATCGGAGCCACCTCGACCAGGTCGCAGCCCACAACGTTCACGCCGGAACCTGCAATCAAGTGTACCGCTTCAAGCAGCTCTTTGGACGTAATGCCTCCCGCTTCGGCGGTACCTGTGCCTGGCGCAGCCGACGGGTCAAGCACGTCGATGTCGATCGTCACGTATACCGGACGGTTGCCCATGCTTGGCAAGGCTTCCTTCAGCGGGGCGGCTACTTCGAACGGATAAAAGTTGATGTTTTCGCGGCCATATTGGAACTCTTCGCGGGAACCGGAACGAATACCGAATTGATAAATGTTTTTGCCGCCCATCAATTCGGCAGCTTTGCGTACCGGCGTAGAGTGGGACAGCGGTTCGCCTTCGTATTGCTCGCGCAGGTCAGCATGCGCATCGATATGAATCAGGATCAGGTCCGGATACTTTTTGTGCATTTGCTGAATGACTGGCCAAGTGACGAGATGTTCCCCGCCAAGACCGATCGGAAATTTGTCATCCGCCAGCAGGCCGCCGATGTATTCGCTAATGACGTCAAGGCTGCGTCCGGCATTGCCGAAAGGCAGAAGCAGATCGCCTGCATCAAAGTACGTCATATCCACAATGCTTTTGTCCAAGTATGGGCTGTACTCTTCCAGACCAACCGATGCCTGGCGGATATGGGACGGGCCGAAACGAGAGCCGGGACGGAAGCTGACGGTATAGTCCATCGGCATGCCGTAAATCACCGCTTTGGAGTTTTCGTAATCTTCGGAGCTGCAAATAAATACGTTGCCGGAATAGGCTTGATCCAATTTCATGAATAATGTCCTCCTTATTTCGTCAGGTCCTCCACGAACTTGGGGAGCACAAAGGCTGCCTTATGCAATCGCGAGGAATAATACCTGGTATCCAATTCGGGAATTCGAGTCTCGTCGACGCTGAGCGGGTCATGCGTCTTGCTGCCCATCGTGAACGTCCAAAGGCCGCTCGGGTATGTCGGAATATTGCACCCGTATACGCGCACGATCGGGAAAATCTCTTTAACATCCTTGTTGACCTTTTGGATCAGATCCGCCTTGAACCAGGGGTTATCTGTCTGGGCCACAAAGATGCCGTCTTCCTTCAACGCTTCGTATATGCCTTGGTAGAAACCGCGTTCAAACAAAGGCGCCGCAGGACCTACGGGTTCCGTCGAATCAACGATGATGACATCGTATTCGTCTTTATGTTCAATAATGTGCATATAGCCGTCATTCACGAGCACTTCAACGTTAGGCTCGTTCAGTTTGCCGGCTATTTCGGGCAAATATGTTTTGGAATACTCGATGACTTTGCCGTCGATTTCAACCAAAACGGCTTTTTCTACGGCATCATGCTTGATGACCTCGCGAATCACGCCGCCGTCGCCGCCTCCCACGACCAGAACCCTTTTCGGGTTCGGATGTGTATTCAGGGCAGGATGAGCCGCCATTTCATGGTACACGAACTCATCTTTTACCGTGGTCATGACCATTCCGTCCAACACCAGCATGTTGCCGAACTCTTCTGTCTCAATCATCGCCAAATCCTGAAATTCCGTTTGCTCATGAACATAGGTCTGTTTGATCTTCGCAGTGATCCCGAATGTGGGAGTCTGCTTCTCCGTAAACCACAATTCCATGATCCTACCTTCTTTCCGTATAGTTGATGCTCAGGGCGTCCCGAAAGCTTCGCCATCAGGAACGTCCGAACTCGTCCAACAATTCGGCCTTGGCAACGGAACTCGCTGAGGCCAGCGGGAAAGTCCGCACTCACTTCATTTACGACAGGAGACAAACCGGATCAGATGATAAGCCGTATCGTACCATTCAACCAAACTACACAGCGTTATACCGATCAATGGATCGTGCCTTCTGTATGTTGTGCTGAACAGTACCTTTTCATTACCCTTTTGCATTATACGCGATAGATGTTTCATCTGCAAAACGGTTTTTTTCCGTGAAAATGCTACAATTTACAAGGACTCCGGCTAAACTGAATATACCTTACAACAGAATCCCATACTGGAAATAAAAGAAAGGAGCCCGTCCCATGAAACAACCTGCCCAGAAGACCCGCAAACGCGGGTTCCGCCTATGGAAGTGGATCAAAGGCCTGTCCCTGCTCCTCATGCTCAGCCTCATCGCTGCAGCTGCGGGACTTGTCTATTTATATGCAACCAGTCTGCCTTTAGCCGATTCTGACCGGAATTCAAGGCTGCTGGACAGCCAGGGCGAGGTCATCGCCACGTTTTCTGCCGGAGGCAAAGATTCGGTTCCCGTGCAGCTTGATGCCATTTCTCCTGACCTGATCAACGCGACGTTGGCTGTTGAAGACCGCAAGTTTTATGACCACCACGGTTTCGACATTCGCGGACTGGGACGGGCCGTATTGGTCAATCTGCAGCATATGCAAATGTCCCAGGGGGCCAGCACGCTCACCCAGCAGCTTGCACGCAACCTGTATCTGTCCCATGAAAAGACGTGGACCCGAAAAGCCAAGGAAGCCATCTATACCGCTCAATTGGAGATGAAGTACAGCAAGGATGAAATTCTGCAGATGTATCTAAACGAGATTTATTACGGTCATGGAGCGTATGGAATCGAATCAGCCGCAAGAATGTATTTCGGCAAATCGGCCAATCAGCTCGACTTGGCGGAAAGCGCCATGCTCGCCGGCATCCCGAAGGGTCCGACCTATTACTCTCCATATAATCATATGAAAAACGCCAAAGACCGCCAGCGCATCGTACTGAATTCCATGGCGGAAACCGGAAAAATCACGCAATCCGAGGCGGATAAGGCCTATGAGGAAATACTCTCCTTCAAGCCGGAAAGCGAGCGCAAAACGGTGGAGCAGGCACCTTATTTCCGTGACTATATCCGCAGCCTGGCGATCAACGAGCTGGGCATCAGTGAAGCCATGCTGGACCATGGAGGACTGAATATCTATACCACCCTTGACCTGCGCATGCAAAAAGCAGCCGAGGACGCTGTAGCTAAAGGCATGGATCCCAAAAGCGAGCTGGAAACGGCCCTGATTTCCATTGACCCGCGAACCGGGTATATCAAAGCGATGGTCGGCGGCAAAAATTATCGCACCAGCCAGATCAATCATGTGCTGGCAACGACCCGCCAGCCAGGCTCGGCTTTCAAACCGATCATGTATTTGGCGGCACTGGAGTCCAAACAGCTCACGAGTGCCTCCATCTTTAATAGTGAACCTACCTTGTTCCATTATGATAACGACCGCAAAACCTATAAGCCCGGCAATTTTGGAGACAAGTATTTGGGCGAAATTGATTTGAGGCAAGCCATAGCAGCTTCGGACAATATCTATGCGGTCAATACGATCATGAAGATCGGACCGGAAAAGGTCGTGGACATGGCCCATACGTTGGGGATTACAAGCAACCTCAGCCCGGTGCCTTCCCTTGCGCTCGGCACTTCGCCAGTCAGCCCGCTCGAGATGGCCTCGGCGTTTTCCGTTATCGCCGCAGGCGGGCAGCGTACCCCACCCGTCGCAATTCTCCAGATAACGGATGCAGCCGGAAGAGTGCTGTATGAAGCGCCGCAAACCAAGGCAGAAACGGTCGTTGAGCCCTCTGCAGCGTATGTTCTGACACGTTTAATGGAGAGTGTGTTCGAGAGTGGCGGAACCGGCAACCGGGTATCGGCAACGATGAAACGCCCCGTGGCAGGCAAAACCGGCACAACCAACACCGATGCCTGGCTTGTCGGCTTCACGCCCGAGCTGTCCACTGCCGTATGGGTGGGTTATGATCAAGGAAAATCCATATCCACCTCGGACGGAAGACGGGCTGCTCCCATCTTTGCCCAATTTACCGAACAGGCGCTGGCGAGCGTGCCGCCCAAAATATTCCCGGTACCGGATAACGTCGTGAGCGTGTACATCAATCCGGAAACCGGACAATTGGCAGGCAACGGTTGCGCAGAGAAGCGGCTCGAAGTGTTTATGGCGGGAACGGAACCAACCGATGTATGCCGGGGTGCCGATTCGGATCCTAAAGATGCTGCAGACCACAGTAAGCCTGATCAACAGAGCGAACAAGCGCTGCAGGAGGAAAAGCATTCCTGGTGGAAGGACTTTAAACGCTGGTGGGTGGAATAGCGCTATTGACCCCACCCTTTCCGAATTATCCAAATGACGAATAATACCGCTGCAGCCAATGCGGCATAACGCAAAAGCCCTGCAAGCCGAATGAATCAGGCTGCAGGGCTCTTTTGACGTTCGTTCAATCAGGTTAAACCCTGATGATGCAAGCGGCAGTTACGCCAATGCTTCGTTGTTATGCCAACGCTTCTTTCAACTCATCCGGGGAAGCGTTCCACCAATCTTCATTGTGGGAGATCAGCAAATTCTTGAGCGCCGCACGTTCCGCGGGTCCAAGCTCATCCAGCATAATGCGGCGTTTCAGTGCGTAGTCCATACGATTGACGTGATCTGCAAGCAATTTCCAGCCTCGTTTTGCCTCTGTATCGATCCACATCTCGCACGCGGTAGCTCCACCATACAGCTGCCCGTTCTCGTTGCGATCCACGGCTACCCATACCAGCCAAACCTGGCGTCCGTTCGGTACGTCTTCCCGATTTGTTGAAAATTTGATGCCTCGCTCCACCTTGCTTTTTGCATGCATTGCACCAATATCGATTTTGGCCTCCCCTTGGTCGATGATGACTGGGGAAAGGTTGTTCAGGTCGATGGATCCTGCTCCAAAACCTTTATGCTTGCTTTTTGAACTTACGATATTCAAGGCAATCTGTTTCTTGCCGTTTTGCTCGTTCTGATCCATGTTCTAGCCTCCAAGGGTTGATACCAATATTTTAACTAATAATCGTCCGGTTGCAAACATATACATGCTGTAGATGCTTGTCAACGGGAGGTATTGAATGATGATTTCACGACGCGCCAAGATCCGGCTCACTGCATGTCTTGTCCTTTTTCTTCTAGCCGGAGCGGCATGGTTCATTCTGGGTAAACCCCAAGCCACAATATCCGAATTGCCCGCGTTCGCTCCGGAATCGGGCAAGCCTGTGGCACCCGCACAGCTCCCGAACTCCCCTGAGAGCGTGCAGACACCCACTGCAGAAGTGCTCAGTGATCGCGTGGTGGAATATCACATCGACGTGAAGCTGGCGGATGATAACGTCCTTCAAGGAACGCAGACCCTCACTTGGACCCATCCGGGCAAAAAGACAGTCAACGAGCTTTACTTTCATCTGTACCCCAACGCCTTTTCCTCCCAAAACACAACATTCATGCAAGAATCGGGCGGAAAACTGCGAGGTGACGTCATGCCGGCGAACGGTTACGGTTCCATGACGATTACTGAGATGAAAACGGAGGACGGGCTCTCCCTAATGCATCGCATGCAGTATGTTCAACCGGACGACGGTAATATCAAGGATCGTACATTAATCAAGGTTCGTTTGCCTAAACCGGTCAAAGGCGGAGAAACCATCACGCTGCATACCCGATTTGAGGTCAAGCTCCCCCAAATCTTTGCCCGAATGGGCACCGCGGGCAATTTCGTCATGGCAGGCCAGTGGTTTCCCAAACTGAGCGTCTACGAGCCTGCAGGCCGTAGAGACCGTGCCGTTGAAGGGTGGAACCTGCACCAGTACCACGGCAACTCGGAATTTTATTCGGATTTTGGCATCTATAGCGTACGCATTCGGGTACCGGAGAAATACAAGGTGGCAGCCACAGGTTTCCCAACCAGACCCTCTGTCGTAAAAAACGGAGAAAAAATCTATCAATTCTATGCCGACGACGTGCATGATTTTGCCTGGGCCGCCTCACCGGACTTCGTCTATGCCGAAGAGCCCTTCTCCGCACCCAACGTGCCTGGCGTGCGCATCAAGCTATATTTGGATCCTGCCCATGAGGACTTGAAAGAACGTTATTTCTATGCAGCCAAAGCCGCATTGACCAATTACAGCAAATGGTTCGGGCGTTACCCTTACTCCACATTATCCATCGTGGTTCCTCCGAAAGCCGGTAACGGTGCCGGCGGCATGGAGTATCCAACGCTCGTTACAGCGTTTGGCGCGGACGATACGTCCCCGGGTTATGATCTGGAACGCACCGTTGTGCACGAGATTGGGCATCAGTATTTTTACGGTATGGTCGCAAGCAACGAATTCGAGGAGGCTTGGTTGGATGAGGGCTTCACCTCCTATGCCGAGGATAAGGTGATGGAACTGGAATACGGCCTTATTCCCAACCTGCCTGTACAAGCTGGTCTCATTACCTCCCCTGCCCCGCTTACGCAAGAGTCGTGGAAGTTCGATTCGCAGAATGACTACGCCTCCAACGTGTATACGCGCGGCAAACTCGTGCTTCTCGGCATCGAACAGCAGGTCGGCGCCAAAACGATGGAACGTATTCTTTCGACCTACGTCAAAAAGTACCGGTTCAAACATCCTTCCTCCACGGATTTTCAGAGGGTGGTGGAACAGGTCACGCGAGCCTCGTGGTCCGAATATTTCAACCAGTACGTATACGGCAGCGGCATGGCCGACTTCGCGGTTGAAAAAATCTCGGTGAAACCCGTGCAAAAGGAAGGTAACACCTGGTATGAATCGTCTATCACGGTCCAGAAAAAAGGCAGTGATTACAAGGGCGTGCCCGTTCGGATCGTGTTTGAAGACGGCCACGTCGTGAACAAGCAATGGGATGGACGGGAAGAGCGGATTACTTACCGTCTCACTTATTCTTCTCCCGTCTCCTGGGCCATGACCGACCCGCTGTACAGCATGGTGCTGGAGAACCGGCATATGAACAATTTTTTAAAAGCCGGCCTGGATGAGCCCGTCCAATTCCGCTGGAGCCTGGGCGCAACCAAACTAATAGAAGCCATTTTCGGAGGTCTGACATGGTGAGGTGGAAACAGTGAAAGCTAAAATACGCGAAGGCTGGTTTCTCGTCCGCCAGCACATGTTCATTGCCGCGCTTTTATTCTTGTATCAATTGGTCTGGGGTTACTTCCTGTTCCGGATGGTACAGTCGGCAGTCGTGCCGCTCCTGCGGCGCTATCCTGAGCCTGAAGCGGGCGAACTCAGCACATTATTGTTCAAAATGGAAAGCCAGCTCAGCCTGTCTGCCCATCCGGAAGTACATCGATACCTTTGGATTCTGGGGGCCATGCTGCTCTTGCGGATGCTAATCAGCCCCCTGATCCATGCCGGCCTGATGTACTCGCTGCAGCATTTCGAGCAAACGGATGAACGTATCCCGTTTGTGAAAGGCATTCGCCAGCTTTGGAAGCCGATCCTGCTCCTGCAAACGGTCCGGACCTTGCTCATCTTGTTGCCCGGCTACTGGCTTCTGCCAAAGCTGTATGCCATTCTGATGGACGGGTTCCATTCACTCGCCCTGCTGATGCCCGGGATTCCTTATATCGCCGGCTGGATCGTCTATGGCTGGATCGTGCATCATGCCTTGTTGTACATGCAGTTCGGGGTCTCGGCTCCAGAAAGCCATGAACCGATAAAAAGCGCGTTCCACGCGCTGTGGATCGCGCTCCGGAGCATTATGACCGTGACGGGCATTGCCCTTATTCTCGGTGTTTTCCACCTGCTCCTCTTCGGCGCATTCACCTCGTTCTCCTGGTGGTTGACCGGTCTTGCCGGACTGATCCTGCAGCAAACCTATCCGCTTGCACGCTGCATCCTCAGCCTGTGGAAAATATGCGCTCATTTTCGCCTTTGGCAATCCAAGCTCGCCAAACATTAAGTCAGGGGTTGGCGAGCAAATTTGTTACCATCTCCATGTTAACTTTTATTTATAAAAACGCTTTAAAATCAGCAATCCCCGACCTTTCCCCGTCTAAGGTCGGGGATTTTTTTGCTAAATTTGCTGTTAAACGTTGCCAAACAGGTACACCTCTGTTACAATATTCCCAGTGATCTTTTAGTAACAACTTTGTAATCTTTAACTTCATAATTGTAACTACTTAAAATTGTCATATTGATTTCACAGGTGCACATCATGATAAGCCAAATTCCTGGCACCTGGGAAGCGGGGGAACCAGTTATGGGTGAATTGATCTTGCTACAGAGGGATCATAGGGGACCTTCAACCGAATCCTTAAGCTAACCTCGCAGGCGTTGGAAGGGGAAAAATCTTTTGTTTAAGAAGAAAATCACCGCAGCTGTACTCAGCCTAACATTCGCACTATCGCTTGGGGCAGGAAGCGCATTCGCAGATTCTAAAATGGATGAAGTCATTGATTCGGCAATGGGAACTACATATAAAAGCGGTGGAACAACCCTTAGCGGTTTCGATTGCTCAGGATTCACGCGTTATGTATTCGACAAGCTGGGCATTGATTTGGCACGTCAATCAAGCGCTCAATACGAAATGGGCGATTCGGTATCCCGCATGGAAATGAGACCAGGCGATCTGGTATTCTTTAACACGACAGGTAAAGGCGTTTCCCACGTCGGCATCTTTGTCGGCGAAGGCAAATTCGCACATTCTTCTTCATCAAAAGGTGTAACTATCAGTTCCCTGAGCGAAAACTATTGGGCTGACCGTTATATCGGCGCCAAACGCATTATGAGCACGGACGCATATGAGACGCTTGCACTCGACTAAGGACAAGCTAGGCAACGTCATACTGTAACGAAGCTTGAACAAAAACCGTTGGCATCATTCTCCGCAGGAATGATCCCAGCGGTTTTTTTGCATGCGTCCGTGCCCTTATGATGATTTTACCCATCCTGTTATAATATAAACGGCGAATGGCGTATTATGAATATATATAACGGAATAGACAGGACTTTTGTTTCACTTTTTTCAAAGCTTGTCCTGTTTCGCATCAGGAAAGGAGGCACGGTGGTGTACGAAGGTTCAACCACATTCAACGTTATTCCGATGCAGGAAGAACACGGCGAACAGATCTGCAGTTGGGCATATGATCCCCCGTACAACATCTATGGGTTCCTTCCTTGGGAACAGATGAAGGCGCTTGAGATCGAATTTGGGGATGATCGGCTAAGACGAGAACAATATGTCGCCGTCCTCACGGAGCATGGCGAATTAGCGGGATTCGCGCAATACTTTCCGCTGGAAGGCGTAACGCGCATTGGTCTCGGGATGAGGCCGGAGCGCTGCGGACAGGGCCAGGGCATGGAGTTCGTGGCAGCCATCGTCCAGGAGGCCCGGCGCCGCAATCCTGAAAATGAAATCGATCTGGAGGTGCTGACCTGGAATCATCGGGCCATTCGGGTGTATCAAAGGGCAGGATTTGCGATTCACGACACCTATGAACGAATGACGCCGGAAGGAATGAAGCTTTTTCACTGCATGGTTTATGAAGGCTTTTAATTCTACCGGACGGCCGCCTCTCTATTAGTCGGTTGAATTGAATGATATGTGAACCAGCATCGCAAATCCTGCAAAGGTGTAATTGGTTATGATAATTTCCACAAAATGCTATGCTGTCCCACCCGGTTCCGGTATAATGAGATGGACAGTTGGAGTAAGATGATCTTTCATTCTGGAGGGGGACTTAAGGGATGCACAAATGGATCATGAGCGGAATATTTTTTGCAGCATGCGCGTTGGCAATCGTGTTAATGTTTACGCTTCCAGGGAAAGAGGAGGTGGCTGAGGAGGCCAAACCCACCATGCCGGAAGTCACGATGGACGCTGCCCAAGCGGAGGCGACCGTCAAAGCCAACTGTATCTCCTGTCACGGAGATCAGCTTCAAGGCGCCGTTGGCCCCAATCTGCAAAAGATCGGAAGCCAGGACGACGTGGACAAAATCTACTCCGTCATTCTCAAGGGCAAAGGCGGCATGCCTTCCTTCAAAGGCAAGCTGAAAGAAGAGGAAATCGCCAACATTGCGATGTGGTTGTCGGAGAAGAAATAATACGCAAGCATGGCCCTTCGCACGGGGTGCACATGCAGAAAGGCTCACGGCCCTCTATTGAAGGATCGTGAGCCTTTTTCCATTGCAAAACATAGGCAGCACGGCTGCTGCAGCGCCAAGCCTTGTAGAAGGCTATTTGGACGCTCGCTCCGCGAGGAATGCCTCTACCTCGCGTGCCGTCGGCATCCCGGACTGGGCGCCGAGCTTGGTCACCGACAACGCTGCCGCGCCCATGGCGAAGCCTACGGCCGCGTCCAGCGTTTCGCCGCGCGCCAGGGCTACCGCCAGCGCGCCGTTGAAGCAATCGCCGGCGCCGGTCGTGTCGACGGCGCTCACGGCATAGCCGGGCGCACGGCATGCGCCGGCTTGCCCTGCCTGTACGCGGCCGCCTGGCGCAGCCGCGTAGGCAGCCCCCTCGGGGCCGAGCGTCGTGACGACGGCGGCCCCGAGGGATGCGGCGAGCTCTGCGACCGCCGCATCGACGTCTTCCGGCCGGAGGTGGTCCCGGCCGGTAAGCACGGCGAGCTCGCTGCGGTTCGGCGTAATCACGTCGACGCACCGCAGGAGCTCCTCAGGCAGACCCGGCACTGCGGGAGCCGGGTTAAGCACCACCAGAGCGCTGCCTTCGGCCGCGAGCTGCGCCGCGCGGGTCACCGCAGGCAGCGGAATCTCCAGCTGAAGCAGCACGGCCGCCGCTTCCTTCAGGCTTTTTGCCGCATCAGCCTCATCCATCATTTCCGGCACAACGCTCCCGTTCGCCCCAGGAACGACGATAATTCGGTTATCTCCACCTGACAGCCAGATCGAGGCTGTACCGGTCCCGATTTCATCCAGTACGCGTACCTGAGCAACGTCTACCCCGCTTTCGGTCAAGCTGTCCATCAATCTCTGGCCGAAACTGTCGTCGCCGATGGCGCCGATGATCGTTGTCTCGGCGCCAAGACGCGCGGCTGCCACAGCCTGGTTCGCTCCTTTGCCCCCGGCCAGGTAATGGAGCTCCTCTCCGGTCACGGTCTCGCCTTCTTCCGGAATGATATCCGATTTCACGACCAGATCCATGTTCAAGCTGCCCACGACAGCAATAAGAGGCCTCATCTGATTCTGTTCTGACATGTATGCTTCACTCATTTCCAGCCGTTATGCAATAACCGTTTCAGTTATTCCGAGCTCATTTTCTCGAAAGCTTCATTATACTGTTCCGCTTCCTTGATATCGACCGAAGTAATGCCGCCTTCGTCCCATGACGTCAATCGCAGTGTCACGGTCGTATAGTCGATCGTAATGAAAGGATGGTGATTGAACGCCTCCGAGATCGCGGCTACTTCATCCACAAACGCAATCCCCTTCATGTAACTGGAAAAAACGAACTTGCGTACAATCCAGCGTCCCTCTTCCAGCTCCCAGCCTTCCAGCCTTTCCAAATACGCTTCGATCTCCTCTTGCGAAAAAACCATGTGTCATCTTCCTCCCCTTTGGACGGAAATTATAGGCATCCTTCCGTACTCCCGCTCGCATTTCCATGACTATTATCTTACCACGGCGAAGCCTTTAATCCAACCAGGACGCGGTTTCGCAGCGATGCCGGCTCGGATTTGAAAGCATCACCTTTTGTGTTCACCACAACAAAGATAAATATCCCATGGTCAGATCAACGGAACAAAGGTCAGTTCCTCTTCTCCGATCAACACGTTAATCCGGTGCAGGTCCTTGTCGTGCATGACGACGCCGCTCCCCACCGGTATGACGGGCTGTGTGCCGAGCGCATAGAACAGATCCTCCGCCAAAGCTTCATCGACCTCCAGTTGCTCTGGAGCATCCAAACGGGTCCAGTCCTCTTCGTCCATTTCGAAGAAAACATACCGGTCCGGTATCCGGCCGATCGCCCCTGTCAAATCTGTCAATATTCCTTCATAATCCCGTCCATGCTTTACGCCCATTGGCTTTTCACTCCTGTTCGGCCCCTGCGGAGCGGATTTAATCCTATTATACCTGAAAATAAACCTTAAAAAAAAAGGCCCCTTGGTCGATAAATACTATACATGACCGTTTTAACTATTGGGTAGTTCCCGAGACCTCCCGGTTAGGCGGAATGCGGCGTTACGTTCGTCCGGAAGCCCGAATGAAGCCGCTCGAAAGGATTCAATTTTATCTCATGGATGAGGTGTATAATGGAAATTTCAACGATTATCGGACTCGTTTTGGGACTTGTTTCCCTTGTAGTCGGCATGATACTAAAGGGTGCTCCCATCATCAACCTGGTAAACAACCCGGCAGCTTACATGATCATTTTTGTAGGTACGGCAGCAAGTATTTTTATGGCATTTCCCATGTCGGATGTCAAAAAGATTCCCAAGTTATTCGGAATTTTGTTCAAAAAGCAACAGCTGATCGACCGCGTTTCCCTGATTGGCACGTTTATGGACTGGGCTTCCACCACCCGTCGGGAAGGTCTGCTGGCGCTTGAATCGAAAGTCGAAGAGATCGACGACCAGTTTCTGCGCGGCGGCATGCGCATGATTATTGACGGCAACGATCAGGAATTCGTCAGCGATGTCCTGATGGAGGATATTCACGCAACGGAAGAGCGTCACCGCGCCGGTGCATTGATTTTCTCCCAGGCGGGTATGTACGCTCCTACGCTCGGGGTACTCGGGGCGGTCGTCGGTTTGATCGCGGCGCTTGCCGATCTCAGTGACATGGAAAAATTGTCCCATGCGATCGCGGCTGCATTTATTGCCACATTGCTCGGTATTTTTACCGGTTACGTGTTATGGCACCCGATGTCCAATAAGCTGAAGCGGTTATCCAAGCAGGAGATCGAAATCAAGCTTATGATGGTTGAAGGATTGTTATCCATTCAATCCGGTGTGTCCACCATCGCCATTAATCAAAAATTGTCTGTATTCCTGACGCCTTCCGAACGTAAACAGCTGGAGGAGAAGGAGGGAGCTTCAGGTGAAAAAGGCTAAGAAACACGAGGCGCACGAAGAGCATATCGACGAGAGCTGGCTGCTTCCGTATTCTGACTTGATGACCTTGCTCCTGGCCCTGTTTATTACGCTGTTCTCCATGAGCTCGCTCGATGCAGCCAAATTCGAGCAGATGGCCAGTGCGCTAAGCAGCGCATTGAATGGAGGATCAGGGGTTTTGGACCACACGTCCATGAACCCGACAGACTCCAGCACGGATCTGGGCAAAATGAAACAGGAACCTCAGGAAGTGACTAAAAATAAAACCAATCAGATCACCGATGCGCAGATGGCCCAGAAAGAGCAGGAAGATCTGGAGAAGCTCAAAAAACGGTTGGATCAGTATATTAAACAAAACGGTCTTTCGGACCAGTTAAACACCAAGCTGAACCAATCCGAGCTCAAAATCACGATCAGCGACAACGCGCTGTTCGCCTCGGGACAAGCCACTGTCAAACCGGAATCGCGCGCATTGGCCAAAGCCATTGCCAGCATGCTGGTTGAATTCCCTGAGTACGAGGTGGTTGTATCCGGTCATACTGATAATGTTCCCATTTCCAACAGCCAATATAAGGATAACTGGGACTTAAGTGCGGATCGTGCCCTGAATTTCCTCAAAATATTGTTGTTGAATGCGTCTCTCGATCCCAGCAAATTCACGCCTAGCGGGTATGGAGAATATCATCCGGTTGCCAGTAACGATACTTCGGCTGGAAGAGCCCAAAACCGGCGTGTAGAGGTCTCGATTATTCGTAAATACCAGAGCGGAAACACCGCCACGCAGTCTGTGAATCAGAATTAACAACTAAGGTCGCTGACCCATTGATTTTTGGACCGTCCTCCCTAGCGGAGGACGGTTTTTTTATTGCCCCGCATCCATGGGAACGCATACATTCGCCGTTTATAAAAAACCCTGTCATCTTTAGACAACAGGGCTCGTACGGATTTCCGGCTACGTCACTCCAGGTGATAGTCGAGCATGCGGCCCAGTTCCTCTTTCTCATCGGCACTCAGCTCTCTCCATACCCCTGTAGCTTGTTCGCCCAAATGAATGTTCATGATGCGGACGCGTTTAAGTCGTTTAACCTCATAACCAAAGGCACTGCACATCCGGCGTATTTGACGATTCTTCCCTTCGGTTAAAATAATGCGGAATACTCGCTCCGATATTCGGTTTACTTTGCAGGGCAACGTCATTTCTCCCAAAATGCGCACGCCCGTGCTCATACCTTTCAAAAAACTCGTCGTCACTGGACGATCGACCGTCACGATATACTCCTTTTCATGGCGGCCCTCCGATCTCAGGATCCGGTTAACGATATCCCCATCGTTGGTCATTAGAATCAGACCCTCCGAATCCTTGTCCAAGCGGCCGATCGGAAAAATGCGCTCTTTATGACCCACGAAATCAACAATGTTGCCGCGTATATGCCGCTCGGTCGTACTCGTAATGCCTACCGGTTTGTTCAGGGCAATGTACACATGCTTCCGTTTCTCCCGAATGGGCTTGCCATTAATCCGGACATCATCGCCCTCTTCTGCCTGACTTCCAAGCTCCGCCTTCACTCCATTGATGGTCACTTTTCCGCTTTCCACCAATTTATCGGCTTCACGTCTGGAGCAATAGCCGGTTTCACTAATAAACTTGTTAATACGCAAAAGCTCATCTCACCCCATCTAATTCTCTTTGTCTGCCAAAGGAGGCTGCTCTTCCTCATCTTCTTCCTGATGTTTCTCCTCTTGCTGTTGCAGCCCGGAAGAAGGAAGCTCAATGATTACGGTAGTCCCTTTGTTCATGACGCTTTTAATATCCATCATGCCCTTATGGGATTGAATGATGCGCTGGCTGACCATTAGACCAAGCCCCGTGCCGGTCTCCTTGTTCGTAAAGAACGGCTCACCCAGCTTGGGCATAATCTCTTCAGGAATACCGATGCCCTCATCCTTGATTTCGATTCGCACCCGCTGCTGTTCCTCCATATACTTCAGCTTGATCCGAATCGCCCCACCTTCAGGCATGGCCTCCATGCCATTTTTGAGCACGTTAATAAACACCTGCTTCAGTTGGTTCTCTTCACAGTGTACCATAGCCGATTCGGGCGAGGCATTCAATATAAATTCAACGCCGTGCAAATGCGCCTGGCTGTCGAGCAACGAGATCACGTCTCCCAGAATGAAGCGAATATCGCGGTCCTGAAAATGCACAGCCTGGGGTTTGGCGAGAATCAGGAACTCGCCCACAATCAAGTTGATTCGGTCCAATTCGGATAACATCAGGTCCAAATGGCGATGGTTCAACTTGTTCGTCTGTTGTTGGAGCTGCAAAAATCCGCGCAGCGTTGTTAACGGGTTGCGAATTTCATGCGCCACACCTGCGGCGAGCTGGCCAACGGTCGTCAGCTTCTCCGAGCGTCTTAGGAGCTCTTCCATGCGATTTCGGTTGGTAATATCTCGCGATACACTGATGAGCGCCGTAATTTCCCCTTCCTCGTCTCTCACCGGAGCTGTACTGACGCTAACTTCAACCCGGCTTCCATCCTTCTTCATCCACACCGTCTCATTGGACGTAATGGATAATCCCTCAACGAGTTGGGCATGCTGCTCCATCATCTCTTCCTCCGCATCCGGAGGAATGATTCTGAGCTTACGTCCCTCTACCTCCCGGCTCTTCCATCCGTATAACTGTTCGAAGGCCCGATTGACCCTAAGCACATTACCTTCCAGATCGGTAATGTGTATGGCATCCGCAGTCTGATTGATGACGGATTCGAGGTGTTCCTTTACGGCCCTGTTTTCCTCATACATCTGCTTGAGGCGATTCGTGTAATGTCCGAGATTGCGAATCATGGCATTGATCCGGTTGGCCAACTGTCCCAGTTCGTCTCTCCTTCGAATTTTGAGGCGGAAGTCGAAATGCCCGTCGGCAACATCGTTCACCTTGTCCAGAATGGATTGAATCGGACGCGTAATATACCCTGCCAGCAAATAACTGCCAAAGATCACAATCTCCAGCAGAACCAGGGAGATTGAGGCATGGCTGACCAACTGTTCGGAAATCATGGAAGAGATCTGCCTATAGTCCGTGACGATGCTGATAACGTATGAGGACTGATTCGGCGCAAAGATCGGAATAAAGCTTTTGAGCACTTTTTGACCACGCGCTTGGCTCACGAAGGTGACGTTCTGGCCTGTGCGTACGGCTTTGACTACGGCTCGATGATCTTCTTCAGCAGTGCCGTACTGGTACGTGCCGAAACGGATGGGTTTATTATTGAGCTTGTTGAACTTCTCGTCTCTCCCGTCCACGTTCATGGTTGGACTCCCGAAGGTCAGAGGGTTGATTCCGGTAATTTCAAGAATGGAAGGATTGACCTCTCTGATTTTGTTCAGTATCTCATTCGGGCTAGAGATCTTCACATAGTCATCAACTTCGGCGTTATTATAGAAGGGATTGATTATGTAGTTTCTCTTGCCATCATGATAATAGCCCCATATATCTACATCCGACGGGCTTGAAGTGGAGTACTCGAAACCGTCTGACCAGAAATGGTCCTTCGTTTGACCTTGCGGAATCGTAACTTGATGTTTATCGAACAACTGCTTGAATGCTTCATACCAATAACTCATTGATTTGGTGGACAATCCAATCTCCCTTGGATCAGAGGAACGGGTGACGACAATATCGTCCGGGGTTTGCTCCAACAGCGAAATATGGGAAACGCCGACCTTTTGGCTCAGGCGAACCAGTTCTTCATTTGTGATATTATTAATATCCGGGTCCAGCTCTTCGGCAGCTATGATGGATGCAAGCCACAAATTGTTGCCGATTTGCCGTGTGACATAATTCGAACTGTACTGGTTCTGTTCGACAGCGATTGCAATCTGCTTGGCCGTGAGCACCATTTTCATTTCACTGTCCTGTCGCAGGTTTTCTTCCGTAGTATAATAATTTAGCGCGATGTTCAAAACGAGTATGACAAACACCGAGCACGACATGATTATGGATAACTTCGTTTTGATAGACAAATTTTTTGTTCACCTCTTGGCTTGTACCTTTGGCGATATATGGCAAATACTATATCCATCATAACGGTTGAATGGGTATTTGAAAAGGAGAATTGACCACAGTCCAAAAGTTACCGTTTGGGTCATCAGGTCGAAATTCATTGTTTTTTGTCATTTTCGCATCTACAATAAAATCAATCATGATTTTATACACAAATCCACAGGCTTGTGGATATCCTGTTTATAACTATGTGAGCAACTACTATGTTATCCACAGACTTATACACAACATGTTAACAAACGAATGTTTGTTCTCTTACATTGTTCTCTTCTGGAAGGAGTTTGACTAAAGCATGTTTGATCATTCCATCCCTACTGACTTCTCATCCTATTCCGAGGAGGAGCGGCATCAATTCTGGATGCGGGAAGCCATTGCCGAAGCACGCCAAGCCGAATCGCTGGGGGAAGTTCCGATCGGTGCCGTCATCGTTCAAAACGATCGTATTGTTGGGCGCGGTTACAACCTGCGGGAAACCACTCTCGATTCAACCGCTCATGCAGAGATGGTAGCCATTCGGCAAGCCAGCGAAACGATTGGTGCTTGGCGCCTATTGGACTGCAGCCTGTACGTTACGCTGGAGCCTTGTCCAATGTGTGCGGGAGCTATTGTGCAATCACGGGTGCCGCGCGTAATTTTCGGTACTGCCGATCCCAAGGCCGGTTGCGCTGGAACGTTGATGAATTTGTTGCAGGAGCCTCGTTTTAACCATCAAACCGAAGTCATCGCGGACATTTTGCAGCCGGAATGTGCCTCGCTTTTAACTGAGTTTTTCAGGCGATTACGAAAAAAATAACACTGGTTTATTTATGAAAGGACGTGCTGTATATGCCTTTGACCCTTTATGATACCCCTAACGGGATCCGCATGCGTTTGCTTACCACTTTGGATGCTGAGCCCTATTTGAACATGATCCGGGTTACTCGTGTCCCCTACCAAGCTGTCGAACCGATCCGAGACGACGAGTTTTACACATTGGATGCCCAGACCAGGCGTCTTGCAGATCGAATGAATGCGGCCGAACAAGGAACGGGGTATCAATTCGGGATTTTTTCGTTAGGCGACGACGCCCTCATCGGTCAGGTGAGTCTTAACAACGTCGTTCATGGCGTTGCCAACTATGCGGATTTGGGTTACTTTATTCACCCCGACTATCAAGGCGGCGGACGCATGACTGCGGCTGTCAAGCTGGCTGTAGCGTATGCCTTCCGGGCATTAAAGCTGAATCGTGTTCAAGCCGCCATTTTGCCTTCCAATATGGGGTCGCAGCGCGTACTGGAGAAGAACGGCTTTCAGGCCGAGGGCATCGCCCGTAAATATCTCAAAATCAACGGCGAATATCAGGATCACCGGATTTATGCTATTGTTGCTGAGGATCTGCCCGAAGAACACGAATGATCTTGTGAGGACATAAAAAACTGCACCCTCAACACAGAATTGTTGGCAGTGCAGTTTTTTTATGACGTTATTCGGCCTGGGCCGCATGGACGATCGCTTCTACTCCGTAATTTTTGCTAATAGGACCAAATCCGAATGCAATCTGTCCGTTTATTTTATACACATGTCCATTTCGGACGGCTTTGAGCCCCTTCCAGACAGCACTTTTTTCCCACTCATCGGAAACTGCCGGCAATGACGGGTCTTCCATATTGAAGTATCCCAGGAAGAGATAATCCGGATCGAGCTCAGCCAGCCCCTCCAGCGTTAACTCTCCAGCCTCGGTCGATGGCGGTGTCAATCCCAGACCTTCATAATACTCGGTAATATAGTCTTTCCCTTGCAGGTAAGCTTGTTTCTCCCGAATTTGCAGAAAGGCAACCGTGCCATCCATCGATGCCAACTTGTTCTTGCCCTCGGCCAGCTTGCCGTCAAAATCACTGATGTATTTCTGCGCTGTCTCTTCTTGTCCCAAAATGTTACCGAACTCGTTAATGGTGGCACGCCACTCCTTGAAAACATCGCTTTTGGTCTCATCTATAACAATGGTCGGAGCGATCTGGTCAAGCTGCTCGATAATATCCTTGTTGGTCTCGCTTCCGGCAATGATCAAATCGGGATCATAGGCGAGCAGTGCTTCCAGGTTAACCTGCGTATTTTCACCTACCACTTCGATCTGTTTCTTTCCTTCGACATATGGTTTATAAATATCGCTATCCAACAAAGATTGGTTCTTCGTAAATGGAAGCGTGATGGCGATCGAATCCAGCTCAAAAACCAACAGATCATCACTCAATCCCCAATGAGCGAGAGCTACCCTTTTCGGCTGCTGTTCCAACGTTACGCTTCCACGAGCATCCTGAATCGTACGTGGATAAGTTACGTTTGCCTCTTCCGTCGATTCCGGATCCACCGAGGTTTTCGAGTTTTCGGCCTTCTCGTTAGCGCTCTGTCGTGTATCTGTTTGCGTTTGACCCGATTCCGATTGTCCCGAGCAAGCCGCCAGCATGAAGACCAAAACGATGAGAGCAGCTAATAATCCTCTATTTTTATACTTTTTTCTGTACATCCGTATTATTCCTCCAGTGTGTATCGCACTCGAATATGATAACAATTATCATTATCAATTATACGGATGAAGCTTGTTTATACAATGGATATCGTCCGATTCAGGATGGATTTTTCCCTTCCCTACCCTTCTTTTTTATCTCGGAAGGCGCCAAGCCCATATGCAATTTGAAAACCCTGCTGAAGTAATACGGGTCTGCATAACCTACCTTGGCCGCAACCTCCTTTACGCTATAGTTGCCTACTTCAAGTAGTTCCCGTGCCCGATTCAAGCGATATTTAGAAAGGTAGCGCATCGGACCCATTCCCGAATACTGTTGAAATCTGTGAGAAAAATATTTGGATCTCATCCCGAACCTCGCCGCCAAGCCTTCCAGTGTCAACGGCTCCATGTATTGACGATGAATAAACTCCTGCGCCGCATTCATTATTCTGCCGCTCTCCCGATTCCGGGTGTTCCTTGATGCGCGCAGCACCGATTCGAGCAAACGATAGAACAATGTCTGTTTCTCCAACTGTTCCATATGCCCCGGCTTCGCAGCTACTTCAAGAAGGGCCAGCATCAGCTCTGCCTGCAGGCTCACCTCAGAGTCGTTCTGATCCATATTGATTTCCTGGATCATATGCGTATGGGCCGGATAACCCCCTCCCTCCATTAAGGATACTGGCATATAATGAATTAGTACATATTCGAAGTCTTCTTCCCCAACCTGAATTTCCAAATTCATATTCAAACCACCAATAAAGGAATTCCCGGGCTGTAGTGAAAGCCTGCACAGTTGGCCCTGAATATCCGTAAAACGAAATTCCGCCCGACCATTAAGCACCAAGAGCAATGCGCATTTCTCGGTTCGCTTTTCTTTGTGGCCATCATAGTATTTTTCTGCTTCCAGTAACGTGCGATAAACACCGTAAACACGAACAGGATGCCGGGCGAATTCCAGCGCAAGCTGTTCATCTCCAAGGGTCATGCTTGCCTTCTCCTTCCTGTTTCGTTGCGTAATATTGTTTTTATTTAGTTTATCTCTCGCCTTTCCCATTTGTATAGAAAAAAACCGCCTCCGTTCAAATGAAGGATCACTCCTTCATTTTACGAAAAGACGGTTTGTTTTTATTTCAGATAGGCTTAATAGCCGTAAGAACTATTCATCAGTTCTTCCAACTCATCCATTTTGATGACGTCATCGCCAGAAGGGATGTTAATTTGGAATGCTGGTTTTTCATTGATTTTCGTATACGTATTCGATGCGGTAAATGCAAGTTTGATTTCATCCTTCGTATCCGGATCTTTGATCAGAACGTCTGCATTCATTTTTTGGTATACCGGGAAGTCTTGTTTATCCAGAGCAAAATCGATGTTGAACGCATTGATGGTCAGTACATCTTTCAGTTTATCCAGATCCTTTTCCATCTCCGCTTTATCTTCCTCGGTCAGTTTCAAATCCGATTTAGCTTGATCGATATCTTCTTGCGTCAGTTGCAGCACTTCGCGATATTCGTCTTTGGAAATAATGTCGATCACTTTAGGCAAAGCTTTGGTTACCAATACGGTAACGGCTTCCTTCACGTTGTCATTGTTTACCGTGAATTGAACCACTTGTTTTGCATCTACGCCTTCAGGCAGTTTTGCATCCTTGGTGTCGAGGTTTTTGAAAAACTTGTTTTGGTCATACTCGCTAAGTACGGCATCCATCAATTCGTTGCTCAGCTTTTGCGTTTTGGCCGCATCCATCGCGCTTGGGTTCCATTCGGTACCTTCCTGTTCAGCAAGCTGCTTCAGGTCAATCTCGACAAATTTGTTTACCAACGTTTCCGGAATCGGCAAGAACGGAATGCTTGGAACCTTAACATACATTTTCTCCGCAGTTAAGACCATCGGGATGTTGAACGTCATGCCCATGTCGCCTTTAAGCTCGATGCCTAAAGTCATTTCGGTTTGCATTGGCTCAGCTTGGTATACACCCGTAATATTCAGCTGGGCATCCTTCAGCATGCTCATGAATTGAGTTACGGTCGGATCCTGCGTCGATTGGTCCTGTGGTTTATAGCTCAGTTCGTTAATGGTAAAGTTGGATTTCATCTCATACGAAGTCAGTTTGGATGCGTTCGCTGCTGCTGTTTTTAACGCTTCTTTCGGTTCTTGTTTGCTGCTGCATGCGGTTAATGCCAAAGATACCGTCAACAGCAATGTAAGAAGAAGCGCCCCCATACGTTTTGTCATTGATTTGTTTCTCTCCTCTCGTGTGTCTGCCCCCAAAAAAGCAATTCAAGTTCAATGATAAACCATAAATTGAAAAACGGAAACACATTTTGGGAAATTTGTGTCCCAACACGGAAAAATAGCTAGAAAGACCTATGTTAGGTTTAGGCGCGCACCGTTACCATCCCAAGGTATATGTATTAATACGCAAAAACTCTGGTTAGGTAACCAGAGTTTTATGTCTTGCTAAATATATAAAATCCGTTATATTTTGATTCTGCCTAGCCTTCAGGATTCAAGTGACCCACATGGTTCCGGTTTTTTACTTTTTTCGACCCGGATAATGGCTCTTGCATGGTCGAATCCTTGCGTGAATCCCGATGATTTTGTCCGGAATCTTGAGCTTCGGGTACGGGCACAGCCTTTGGTTTGCTCATATGGTTACCTCCAGTACAAGAGATTAGGAATGGGATGGGTCCATGTCTTCCGTTTTATCATGATTCAAGGAATCCTGATGGCGACGGTCGTTGGTATCCTGCTGTATCTGTTGGGCATGATGGCTATTGACGACAGTCTGCTCCAGATCGGCGGCAACGTTTTGCAAATTTTTGTCCACGCCTGCTTTGGCTTTGCTCAAGTTCCTCACTCCTTTGGATCACAAGTTATCGGTTCGTTTTCGACTGCAAAGACTGGGCACATTCATGGATGTGACGTTTATAGTCGTAAGCTAGTTCTTGTATGGATTCGGTGCGCTCATCGGTAGTTCTGCCATCCCGTTCAACGTCCACGAGCTGGACCTCGACTTCACGCGAGTCCACGTAAGCACATTTAAAGTCGAAGGAATACATCTGATGCCCTGCCGTCTCGATGTGTATGCGTATCGCTTGCTGATCGGCTTCATCGGCCATTACCTGTGCCTGATCGCCTACATTCAAGACCTGGGGCAGCACTTCCTGCCAAGCGTCCACAAGCTCATTTTGATCCATGTTCAACTCGCGGTTCATTATTGACCACCTCCACCCCTATAAGTTGCGGCGTTGAGCATGTTTTTATGCATCTGCTTCGAACGCGAATGGAAGGCTGCCGTTAGCGTTATAAAGCCAAGAAAATCAAAAAAGGATTCAGGCATATACGCCCAAATCCTTGTCATTATTATAAGTTGGCGGAGAGAGTGGGATTCGAACCCACGTGAGCTTGCACTCTAACGGTTTTCAAGACCGCCCCGTTATGACCGCTTCGGTATCTCTCCAGGTTATAAAGAACTATAAAGTTGCCACGAAACATATCATACCACATCATTATATGCGGAAGCAACCCTTTTACTTTGCTCAATGTGGGATTAAAATCCGGCGTTTTATTACGAAATGTTACGCCGGATCCCCACTTGGTTTTTATTGCCTACGAACGGCGGGTGATTACGCTAATGCCTCCCATATAAGGGCGAAGAACCTCAGGGATCACAACCGAACCATCCTCTTGCTGGTAGTTTTCCAGGATTGCTGCAAGGGTACGGCCAACCGCCAGACCGGAACCATTCAAGGTATGTACGAATTCCGGCTTCGCTTTAGCCTCCCTGCGGAAGCGGATGTTGGCACGGCGTGCCTGAAAATCCTCGCAATTGGAGCAAGAAGAAATTTCACGGTACGTATTGCTCTCCGGCAACCATACCTCTAGATCGTACGTTTTGGCAGACGTAAAGCCCATATCCCCTGTGCACAACGTCAAAACACGGTAAGGGAGCTCAAGCAATTGAAGCACGCGCTCCGCATTTTGGGTCATTTTCTCCAATTCCTCATACGAGGTTTCTGGCGTCGCGAGTTTGAGCAGCTCCACCTTGTTGAACTGGTGCTGGCGAATCAAACCGCGTGTATCTCGACCGGCGGAGCCAGCCTCGGAACGGAAACAAGAGCTGTACGCCACGAAATGCTTCGGCAGATCTTCCACGTTCAAAATTTCTTCGCGATGATAGTTCGTGACGGGAACTTCCGCTGTCGGAATCAGATAATATTCGGTATCCTTCAGTTTGAACAAATCTTCTTCGAACTTTGGCAACTGGCCTGTACCAAACAAGCTATCTCGGTTGACGATATAAGGAGGCAAGATTTCTTCGTATCCATGCTGATCGCTGTGCAGATCCATCATGAAATTGATCAGTGCACGCTCCAAACGTGCTCCAAGCCCTTTGTAGAAAGTAAACCGGGAACCTGTAACTTTCGCAGCCGCTTCAAAATCAAGGATGTTCAGCTCCTGCGCAATTTCCCAATGTGCTTTTGGTGTAAAAGAAAAGCTTTTCGGTTCGGACCAGCGGCGAATTTCCACATTATCCTCTTCGGATGCGCCCACCGGCACGCTCTCGTTTGGAATGTTGGGAATAGCCATGGTCAGGTCATTGATTTGGGCTTCCAGTTCGCGAACCTCTTCATCCATTGCTTTGATCCGATCAGAAACCTCACGCATTTCAACGATGAGTTCATCCGCATTCTCACGGTTTTTTTTGCGTTTGGCCACCTCGGCGGAAACGGTGTTTCGCTGGTTTTTCAACGCTTCGCTCTCCTGCAGTAGCTCGCGGCGCTTGGTATCCAGCTCGGTGAACCCCGAGATCAGGTCCAACGACTTGCCGCGGTTGTTAAGCGCTTCTTCCACTCGATTCAATTCATTTCGCAAAATTCTTACATCAAGCACTACTACCCCTCCTAAATCCTCCGCGTAATAAGCCCCTTACTCTTTTATCGGCATTATTAGGGAGCCCTTATAACTTCGCTTTTCATGGAACCAAAAAAACAACCTTTATCTCCCGGTGACAAGATACCCCACGCTGCGATCCCCGCTTTGTCTCATCAAGCAGATACGGGCAACATCAGGCATCTGATCACATACAATTCCTGAGCAATGGCATAACCATCACAGGGGTGATCGATATCGGGAGATCATAGGTTGTGCATTATTTATTCATGGTTAGGTACAGCATTCTTAGCGGAACGAGCCATGTCTACAAAATAAGCATGCAGACGATAATCGTCCGTAAGCTCCGGATGATAGGAGCATGCCAGCAAGTTCCCCTGACGAGCTGTGACGATTTCGTCGTTATAGGTGGAAAGCACATTTACCCCTTCCCCTACGCTTTCGATCAAAGGCGCGCGTATAAATACGGCCCTTACCGGTCCTTCAATGCCTTTGACAGGCAGATCCGTTTCAAAGCTCTCCCTCTGACGACCAAACGCATTCCGGGATACCGTCATGTCCATAAGGCCCAAGTGAGCCTCTTCCTGTCCAGCTATACGCTCTGCCATAACAATCAATCCCGCGCATGTGCCGAAAACAGGCTTTCCTTCAGCTGCAAAAGAACGAATGGCCTCCATAAAGCCGTATTTGCGCATAAGCTTGCCTATCGTCGTACTCTCTCCGCCAGGAAGGATCAGGCCGTCCAATTCAGCCAATTGCTCAACCTGCTTGACAGGTACGCCCTCTGCCCCGGCAAGTTCGATGCTGCGTATATGTTCGGTTACCGCACCTTGAAGTGCCAAAACGCCAATCTTCATTTTCGCATTTTCCTTCCCTTACATGCCACGATCCTGCATGCGCTCGGAAGGGGCAAGTTTGGAGATTTCATTACTGTGGTTAAGCTGGAAAATCATCAGATTATACGTAGAATCCTAACTTGATATTTTACCGGAAAACCAACCAAGTTACAATCCATCCGATCGAATAACACGCAAACGGCTGAAGGCTTATCCTCTGCTGCCACCTTTGCGTAATATTCATGGATGGTTCGGATCGGCCCTGCTCGTTAGAAGAGGTTCTTGATTCCGTCGAACAGATCAACGAAGAAATCTTTAATGGCACGGAAGAACAACCGGAACCATCCGCCTTTTTCCGCGTCTTCTGCCGTGATCAGGTTTACCGTTTTCTCCTGAGGCTCCATGCCGTCCGCTTTATAGGTGTAGGTTACCGTTCCAACCTTGGTTCCTGCTTTGATTGGGGCCACCAGTTCGTTATCGTTCGATACGTTCGTCTTGAACGTAACATCCAGGTTCTGCGTACCCTTCGGAACGACAAAGCTTACCGCATTATCGGTCACGACAGGAACTGTTGTTTCACTCCCCTTTTTAAGAGGAACGGATTCCAGACCGGTTACCTTCGTTTTTGCAGCAACTGCCTGCTTGACCTCAAAATTGTTAAATCCATAATCCAGTACCTTCCGTGTTTCCGTAAAGCGTGCTGCTTCAGAAGTGGTGCCCATTACTACGCTGATGTAACGCAATCCATTACGCTCAGCAGTTCCCGTGAAATTGTTGCCTGCTTTCGTAGTGTGACCTGTCTTCATGCCGTCCAAACCTTCGTAAGCAAAGCTTTTGAAGTTGGTGATATCTTTATTTGCTTCCAGCATCCAGTTGTAGTTAATGATTGGCGCCTTGTCGTTTGGACGGAATTTGTAGGATTGAATCGTCGTAAAATCCTTATAGTCCGGATGGTCTTTAATGATGTATCTGCATAGGATCGCCGCATCATACGCCGACATCACCGTTTCCTTGTCTTCGGCAGGACGGTAATCCTCCGGCATGTCAGCACGATCAAGACCTGTAGAGTTAATAAAATACGTATCTTTCATGCCCATACGCTGTGCTTCTTCGTTCATCATTTTTACGAACTCGGCTTCAGAGCCAGCGACATATTCCGCCAGCGCAACAGTAGCATCATTTGCCGAGCCTACGGCCATCGCGATGTACAGCTCCTTAACTGTATGCTTGTCCCCTTTGGCGAGAAAAATGCGGGAACCGATACTTTTTGCTGCGTTATCCTTAACCTCAACGACGTCATCCCAGCTGAATTTTCCTTGCTTGACCTGTTCAGCCACGATATATTCCGTCATCATTTTGGTCATGCTCGCAGGTGGCATAGCTTCATTCGCATTCACATTCAGAAGAACTTCCCCTGTGGAGGCCTCCATGAGAATCGCCGATTTAACCTTCAGCCCGAGGGAATCCACGGATGGAATCTGTGCTGCTTTTACCGTTTGTGTTTTGGTAGCTGCCGCAGTAAGAACCTGACCCGAATTATTCGCTGCCGCCATGACCGGCATGACCGCGGACATGCAGAGCATGTTGACCAGCATCATCGACGCTACGCTTTTTTTGAGCAATTGGCGTTTATTTTTATTCGTTCGTTTAGCTTTCAATGTAGTAAATTCTCCCTTCACATCCGAAGCTGTGGAACAGCTTGAACTGTGATATTTTTTTGCCCTGAACCGTGCAGATGTTGGTGTGAATCTTTTTCTTTGTATATGCGCTGTATCGAAAGAGCGATGCCGTCGCTCTGAAAGTACAAGATCGATCGTCACTTAATCAGCATATCTACATGCTTATGTAGAAGGACATATGCGCTTCATAATGATAAAACAGAAACTGCATCGGTGCTCTTAATAAGGCCCATGCAGCAAGGACTTCAATAAACGAGAAACCCTTCATAAAAACGCCACAGGCTTGTCCGGGCAATTTTAACAACAATGTCGCTTCGCCCTCGTTTGCCCAATGGTCCGTAACCACCCTTACTATTCTATCACAGGGGTATCCGCAAAAAAAGACAAGCCCGGCGAAAATCGCCGAGCCTGCCTTGGGAATAAATGACACCCTTCTGATTACAAGGAGTAGTTAGGTGCCTCTTTTGTAATTTGTACATCATGCGGATGGCTTTCGCGAAGCCCTGCTCCGGTAATGCGGATAAACGCCGTATCGTTGCGCAGCTGCTCCAGGTTGCTTGTCCCGCAGTATCCCATACCGGAACGCAGACCTCCGATCAACTGGTGAATCGTATCCGAGATCGGCCCTTTGTAAGCAACGCGGCCTTCGATCCCTTCAGGAACGAGCTTTTTGTCGTCATCTTGGAAGTAACGGTCCTTACTGCCTTGTTTCATGGCAGCGAGGGAACCCATTCCGCGATATACTTTAAAGCGGCGTCCTTGATAAATCTCCGACTCGCCCGGGCTTTCTTCCGTACCTGCAAACAGGCTTCCCAGCATAACTGCATGAGCCCCGGCAGCAAGAGCTTTTGTAATCTCGCCGGAATATTTGATCCCGCCATCGGCGATGATCGGTACACCGTATTCGCGTGCAACCGTTGCGCAATCGTATACGGCCGTTACTTGCGGAACGCCGATTCCCGCGATAACACGGGTTGTACAGATCGAACCCGGGCCGATACCCACTTTGACTACCGAAGCACCTGCCTCGATCAAGTCGCGTGTTGCATCACCCGTTGCAACGTTGCCTGCAACAATGGTCAGGTTCGGGAAACGTTCACGCAATTGGCGAACCGCATCTAGGATATTAATGTGATGACCATGAGCGGAATCAACCGTAATCAGGTCCACGCCGGCTTGTACCAATGCTTCGGCACGTTCGAACGTATCTTTGGAAATGCCGATCGCTGCGCCGACGAGCAGGCGTCCTTGAGCATCTTTGGCTGCGTTCGGGAATTGAATTGCTTTTTCGATATCTTTAATGGTGATGAGCCCTTTAAGGGTGTTCGTCTCGTCCACCAAAGGAAGCTTCTCGATCTTATGCTTCTGCAGAATCCCCTCGGCTTCTTGCAGCGTTGTGCCGACAGGAGCAGTTACCAGGTTTTCACGAGTCATTACATCATTGATTTTGATTCCGTAATCGTGAATGAAACGCAAATCGCGATTTGTCAAAATACCGACCAGCTTTTGATCGGCATCCACGATCGGCACACCGGAAATCCGGTATTTAGCCATAACCGCTTCGGCATCGGATACCAGGTGATCGGCAGTGAGAGAGAACGGATTGGTGATGACGCCACTCTCGGAACGTTTAACACGGTCCACTTCTTCAGCCTGTTGTTCGACGGACATGTTTTTATGGATGATACCAATGCCGCCTTCCCGAGCGATGGCAATTGCCATTGTTGCTTCTGTTACGGTATCCATCCCGGCACTGATCAAAGGGATGTTCAATTTCACGTTATCGCTCAAACGAACGGATACGTCTACTTCTTTAGGCAGTGTCTCGGATTTCCGTGGCACCAGCAAAACATCGTCGAAGGTCAAGCCTTCCTTACCAAATTTGTCTTCCCACACGCGGGTGTTCCTCCTTAATATGTGCTCTGCTTTACGGTCCAAAATCTGTTGATTCCAGGCTGTATGTTCCTAAAAAGTACGTTACTTAAAAATTTATTATTGCCATGATAGCAAAGCGCTATTTAGACTGTCAAGGAAAACCGCCCTCTTCTATAGGGTGTACTGTCTGTTGAACACATATGTATGTACACTGAGGACAAATGAAAAGATGAGACAAATTACCGTTCCAATTGGAATGGTATGTTTGTCAAAATGTACTATATAATAAGGCCTTTTTTTGATGAATAAATTCACTAAATATATCTATAAAAAAATAAAAACCACCGCCGATTACATCGGCAGTGGTTCTTCGCTTGGCGGCTTCCTACTCTCCCAGGACCCTGCGGTCCAAGTACCATCGGCGCTAGAG
>NZ_CAKMMP010000027.1 GCF_927798175.1 Paenibacillus sp. JJ-223 | reverse complement strand
TTTTTAACGACGCGGGGTGGAGCAGCCCGGTAGCTCGTCGGGCTCATAACCCGAAGGCCGCAGGTTCAAATCCTGCCCCCGCAATTGAACTTATTTTAATAAGGGATCGTGGAACCGTGGTGTAGTTGGCCTAACATGCCTGCCTGTCACGCAGGAGATCGCGGGTTCGAATCCCGTCGGTTCCGCCACTTGAATATTCATCAGGGATGAGAATCCGTAAATGGGTTCGTCGAAGCATTCACTTCGAGAGCATAAGCTGCGCAGTCTCGAACGAAGTGAGAGTATCCCGTCGGTTCCGCCACTTTTATGATTTTGCCGGTGTAGCTCAACTGGTAGAGCAACTGACTTGTAATCAGTAGGTTGGGGGTTCAAGTCCTCTCGCCGGCACCATGATTTTCTTTTAGCGGTTTGAATAAAACCGGGTCCGGTTGGACAAACTATAATGTTCCTACATTGCGTTGGAACAACGTATGGCGGTCGTGGCGAAGGGGTTAACGCACCGGATTGTGGCTCCGGCACTCGGGGGTTCAAGTCCCCTCGATCGCCCTTTATCTTAACTTTATAGGGGATTAGCCAAGCGGTAAGGCAACGGACTTTGACTCCGTCATGCATAGGTTCGAATCCTATATCCCCTGCCATTATTTTTTCGGTGAGAGCCATTAGCTCAGTTGGTAGAGCACCTGACTTTTAATCAGGGTGTCGAAGGTTCGAGTCCTTCATGGCTCACCAGTTATATTATGCGGTCGTGGCGGAATTGGCAGACGCGCACGGTTCAGGTCCGTGTGGGCTAACCCCCCGTGGAGGTTCGAGTCCTCTCGACCGCACCAATCATATGCGGACGTGGCTCAGCGGTAGAGCATCGCCTTGCCAAGGCGAGGGTCGCGGGTTCGATTCCCGTCGTCCGCTCCAAATATGCGCCCTTAGCTCAGCTGGATAGAGCGTTTGACTACGAATCAAAAGGTCGGGAGTTCGAATCTCTCAGGGCGCGCCATATTTACTCTCAAGTATCGGGATGTAGCTCAGCTTGGTAGAGCACCTGGTTTGGGACCAGGGGGTCGCATGTTCAAATCGTGTCATCCCGATTTTTTATAAGATGCGGGTGTAGTTCAATGGTAGAACTCCAGCCTTCCAAGCTGGTAGCGTGGGTTCGATTCCCATCACCCGCTTAACGAATCGCAAAATAGCTCTTGCCTTGTGCAGGGCTATTTTTTGTTTTGTATCGAAAATATATGGTCATCCGATCAATGATTTGAATTTGATAACAGACGTGATCTTTGATTAAATAAATGAAGTGAATGAACAACGATCAGGGGGGATTCGAAGGATGAAGCGGGCACTTGTTATTGGAGGACATGGAACATTGGGCAAGGCGGTTGTTGCCAAGCTGCAGGAATGGTCAGTGGAAGTTGTAACTGCAGGCAGAAATTCGGGGGATTATACCGTCGATATGACTTCAACCGATAGTATCAAGACGCTTTTTGAAACGGTTGCCAATATTGACTACGTCATTGTGACAGCAGGCCAGACTCATTATGCCAAGCTGGCTGACCTCACGCCCGAGAACAACATGATCAGCGTGCAGAGCAAGCTGCTTGGTCAAGTCAACATTGTGCTCATCGGTCAACACTACATTAACGATAAGGGAAGTTTTACACTGGTCAGCGGAATTATCAAGGACCATCCGATCGAACAGGGTGCTTCCAGCGCGATGGCGAACGGGGCTATTGATGCATTTGCCAAGGCGGCTGCTTATGAACTGCCAAGAGGTATCCGTTTGAACTCCGTCAGTCCGAATCTGTTTGTGGAATCGGCCGAGAAATACCGTGATTTCTTCATTGGGTTTAACCCGGTGCCCGTTGAGCGCGTCGCCAATACGTTCATTCAAAGCGCGCTTGGCATTGAAACAGGGCAAACATTCAAAGTGTATTGATACTGCCACATTTATATAGGAAAAAGAACATCTGAAAAGGATCGTTTATCTCACCGCAAAGTGCTAGTGGACAAATAAAGGCCTCATTTCATTGATCTTAAGGATCAGAAATGAGGCCTTTGTTTCATGCTATTTTTACCAGCCAGCAGGTGGGTAATCGTTCCGGCTGTTCTGTCAAAAGTGGAGATGTATCAGAAACGCGATGCTCAAACAACATACCCCGTAGATTCCATTAATAACGTTCCAAAATAAGTTGGGTTTTCAGGCCGTCTCCCGGAAGAAGCCAGTTTTCGTTCTCCAGCAGCTGCATCAGTTGGGCACGGAGGCCGGATACCGTAGACGCGTCGTCTGTCTTGAAGGAGACCTCCACGATGTTCTCAACCCCCGTGCCAGCTTCATTCAGAATCGGCCACACTTCAAGCGTCATTTCTTGACCGTTCCAAGTCCCTTCATAACGCTCGAACGTAATCGGGCCGTAGGCACGGGAAGCGGACAATTGTTGTTTGCCCCAGTTGGAAGCAGACCAGTTTTTCAGTTTGCCCGGCAGTTTGTCGAGCAGCATTTCCAAAGCCTTGCTATCGGAAGGAAGCTGCGCGCCGCTTGTTATGGCATCGACTTTTTTGGTATTGGAGAAGCTCAGGGTCTGTTTGCCGTAGCCCCAATCGATTTCAGCCTCGTAATTATCGTCAGATGCGTCAAATCCCTCCTGGTTAGCCAGCGTCAACGCTGCTTCGACATCACCATTAATGATCGGGTAGCGCTTTTTATAGGTCAGCTCGTAATTGTTTTTATCTTCCTTCTTGCGGAAGCGTACGTTCCAGCCCTGCTCGTCCAATCCAAGGGAATCGGTGTCAAAATATTCTACGCCAATGGCTCGTGGCGAGCTGTCCAATCCAAGCGTTTGCAGTACGTCGCTGTTTGGTTTGCCGTCGGCATTCAGCACGGCTTCCGGCTTGGCCAAAAACTTGACTTCATAAGCGGGTACCGCGTTGGCCGCAGCCGATGCCTGAGGAGTTTCGAGCACCGTCAGTCCACTTCCCAGCGTCATGATGCTCAGCATGATTGAAGCGGTGACCTTTTTCCATGTTTTCAAAACATTCACTCTCCCTAAACTTGGATTAACGTACAGAACCAATGTAGCGTTCTAATATCTTGAATCCATCAAATGGAGGGCCTGTTTGCGTTAATCCTGCATAGATTTGATGAATGGTCCCCGATAGTTTTTATTCATAAGATCAAAAACGGACAGGCGGAAAGTGGGTGCTCATCTCGCGCAGCATTTCCTTAAAACGGTTCACCTGCACGGAGGCATGGCGTTCTTTATTATGCACGGCATAGATATGGCGGGAGGCCTGTTCTCCTGGAATAGGGAGCACCTGGACAAGCCCTTGCCGTTCCTCCCACTGCACGGCCATCCGCGACATGAAGGACACATGCCCGCCGAGTAGAACCAATTGTTTGATCGCTTCGAGCGAATCCATCTCCACGGCAGTGCGCAGACGGACGGCATGCTGCTCCAGCCATTGGTTGGTCAAACGGCGCGTGCTGGATTCATCCCCATGCAGGGCAAAAGGAATCCGCGCAATATGCTCGGGCTGCAATTCTTCCAGCTGCGTTAACGGGTGCTGCGGGGCACAGATCAACACCAGGTCATCCGCACACAGTGGCTCTGCGTGCAGTAAAGGTCTCACGAACGTTTCGGAAGAGATGATGCCGAGATCGATCTGGTGCCCGATGAGCATGTCGCGGATGGCGGACGAAGGTTTGACCGACAGCACGATGCGAATGCCCGGGAATTCCTGCGAAAATGCATTGAGCATGGCCGGCAGCAAGTAGGTTGCAGGCACATAGCTTGCCCCAATATGCAGACTGCCCCGATACAGGCTGTCATATTCCCGTACGACGCGGCGGGCTTCCTGGGTAAGGGCATTGATTTTGACGGAATAGTGCAGCAGGGCCTGTCCTGCCTCGGTCAGAAAGGTTTTGCCATTGCGCGATTCAAAAAGCCGCACGCCCATTTCTTCCTCCAATGATTTCATATGAAACGTAACAGTGGGCTGTTTAATGCCCAGAACTTCGGCGACGCTCGTCATGTGGTGATGTTTGTCGATCAGTTCGACGATTTGCAGTTTGATCAGATTCAAGCGAAAGGCACTCCTTCCATATTACATATCTCCTCTATAGATTTAATCTATGAACATCAACAGAATTCATCTAAAAAGTTAATTCCAATTTTACATTCGGCTCATACAAACCGCGAAGGCAGGCGTTAGACTAAGATCAGAACAGAGGACAGGCAGGGGTGCTCATGAAACTAGAAATCAGAAACGTGCAAAAATCGTTTAACCGGACGCCGGCGCTGTTTCCCACCGATCTGACGCTGGAGCATGGTCAGTTCACAACACTGCTCGGCCCGTCCGGCTGCGGCAAAACGACGCTGCTGCGTATACTGGCCGGATTGGAGCAGCCGGATGCGGGAGAGATTTATGCCGACGGCGAGTGTATCTATTCCGCAGACAAGCGAATCGATGTGCCTACGCATAAGCGAAATCTCGGCATGGTGTTTCAGGATTTTGCCTTATGGCCCCATATGACGGTATATGAGAACGTAGCATTTGGACTGCGGGCCGGCAGGCAAAAGGGCGAACTGCATCAGAAGGTCACTGAAGCGTTGGAGATGGTACGTTTGCAAGGCATGGAGGATCGTTATCCTCACCAATTGTCGGGCGGACAGCAGCAACGGGTTGCTTTTGCCCGGGCGGTGGCAGTCAAACCAGGCGTCATTTTGTTCGATGAACCGCTTAGTGCGTTGGATGCGGTACTACGGGAGGAAATGCGGCTGGAGATGATGGCCCTGGTACGCGACATGGGATTGACGGCGTTGTACGTCACTCACGATCAGGTCGAGGCGATGTCCATGTCGGATGAAATCGTTGTGATGCAAAAAGGGAGGATTATGCAAAAGGGCGCTCCCGAAACGATCTATTCCTCGCCAAGCAATGCATATGTCGCTTCGTTCATCGGCAAATCGAACTGGCTCACCACAGATCAATCCATGATTCGTCCGGAACATGTATTTTGGAGCAAGAGCGAGCATGATGACCTGTGCTATCAGGGCGAGGTGATCGATGTCAGTTATGTCGGTGAACGCTACGAAATTCGGGTACAGATCGACGGTCTTGGCATCTGGACGACCTACTCAAACAAAAGAGTGAAAGCCGGTGAGCGCGTCAAGCTGTATGTGTCGCCGGACCGGATTTGCCGTATGGGTGAAGAGCCTGCGGAGCGCAAGGTAGAACACAGCGCTAGCGGGGCTAGCGCATAGAGGACAGTACGGTAGCCATGCAATGTTACATTTTCGCTGAAATCGATAAAAACAAATTGAACAAAACCAAAGGAGAGGTATTCCAAATGATGAATGTTAAAAAACGCAAAAAAGGCGCCATGCTGCTGCTGACGGCAGTAATGAGCATCAGTTTGTTCGGCTGCAGCACGGGGAACGGGGCAACGGGCACAAGCGCACAGGGCTCTGGGGAGAGCAGCACGGCGGCGGCAGGGGCAGAGGCACCAGCCACATCGACTACCGGTGGGAAACTCGTATTGTACAGTGCCGGCCCGCAGAAACTGGCGGATAACATCATCCATGGTTTTACAGAGAAAACGGGCATTGAAGTCGAGATGTTCCAAGGAACGACAGGCAAAATTTTGGCGCGTATGGAGGCTGAGAAAGCCAACCCGGTGGCCGACGTTGTCATTCTGGCCTCGTTGCCTTCCGCACAAGCATTGAAAGCAGATGGCCTGACACTGCCATATCCAGAAGCCGCGAATAGCGACAAGCTGAACAAGGAATGGTCTGATGCCGAAGGCAACTACTTCAGCTCCAGCGCTTCTGCGCTTGGCATCGTGTACAATACGAAACTCGTCACAACGCCGCCAACGAGCTGGGCCGATCTGGCTACGGCAGCTTGGAAGGACGCCGTCAACATTCCGGATCCTACCCTGTCCGGGTCCGCCTTGGACTTCATCACCGGTTATTTGAGCGCAAACGGGGATAAAGGCTGGGACTTGTTCAGCCAATACAAAGCGAACGGCGTTGCCATGGCTGGTGCCAACCAAGAGGCGCTTGATCCGGTCATCACCGGAGCGAAAAGCATCGTAGCGGCAGGCGTGGATTACATGGCGTATTCCTCCAAAGCGAAAGGCGAACCGCTGGATATCGTATACCCATCGGAAGGAACCGTGGTCAGCCCTAGACCGGCAGCGATCCTGAAATCGAGCAAAAACGTAGAGAACGCGAAAGCATTCATCGATTATTTGTTGTCCGACGAAGCACAGAAACTGGTTGCAGATGCTTACCTGATTCCAGGACGCGAAGATGTGGAAGCGACTAACCGTGCCAATCTGAAGGATATTCCTCAGCTTAAAGTCGACTGGAACTGGATGAGCGAGAATGGCGACGACACAGCGGCACGCTTCTCGGAGATTTTCAAATAAACGGCTTCGCGATCTGAGGTGAACAAGCAGTGAGACCTGTTGCAGTGGACAACAACCGTATTTTTCGGAGAGTGGGCGTCATTCTCGCCCTCTTTCTGCTAACCGTAAGCATTGGCGTGCCGCTGCTGCTGATTTTCTGGCAGAGCGTGTACGTGGACGGGCAGTGGGATTGGATGGCCCCGCTAAGAACTATTGCCGGACACCAATTGTCCGGGGTGCTGTTGAATTCTGTTTGGCTGGGCATATGTGTAGCGGCGGGTACGACGCTCTTGTCGCTGCCGCTGGCTTGGATGATGGCAAAGACGCGCATGGGACGGCATCGCTGGGTCGACGTCATATTGATGATTCCTTTCATGACCCCGCCGTATATCGGCTCCATGGGCTGGATTCTTTTCATGCAAAAGGGGGGATATCTGCAGCAATGGTGGCCTTCTTCCGCAAGCTGGACCGAGCATTTCTTCAGCTTCTGGGGCATGGTGCTGATCATGAGCTTGCATCTGTTTCCTTTCTTGTACCTGCTGCTCAGGGATGCGCTGATCCGCATCGGCGGAAACCTGGAAGAAGCGGGAGCCGTGCATGGCGCGCCGGCAGGGTACCGGTTCAGACGCATTATTTTGCCGCTGCTGCTGTCTTCTTACGGCATGGGGATCATGCTTGTGTTTGTCAAAACGATTGCGGAATTCGGAACGCCGGCGACGTTTGGCCGCAAGATCGGGTATTACGTCATGACTTCGGAGATCCACAAATATATCTCCAGTTGGCCCATCGATTTCGGCAAGGCGACCTCGCTCGCTTCGATCCTTTTGTCGGTATGTCTCGTGATGTGGTATATGCAATCGGCCATGAGCCGCAAGTTCACGTACCGCTTGGTCGGAGGGAAAGGCCAGCGTTCCAAAACCTATTCCCTTCGCGGCGGAGCTGGCTGGTTGTGCGGTTTGTATATGGCGGCATTGCTCATATTGTCGGTCGGCATTCCCTATTTCTCGATCATTGCCGCTTCGACGATGAAACTGCGCGGCACGGGGCTCTCCTTCAACAATCTCACGTTGGAGCATTACGGCACCCTGCTCACATGGGGTTCGGTCAGTATGAAAGCGATCCTGAACAGTCTGGGATTGTCGCTCGCGGCTTCTACGGTGGCCGTTATTTTCGGCACGGGTTTCGCGCTGGCCATTGGCCGCTCGTCAACGCGCATGCAGCGTGTCATCGACCTGTTCAGCTTGTTGCCCAACACGGTACCGGGCATCGTTATGGTGGTGGGACTTATCTTGTTGTGGAACGCACCGTGGATGCCGGTTAATCTGTACAACACGTACGGTATGGTGGTGCTAACCTATGTGGTATTGTTTCTGCCCTATACGGTACAGTACGTCAAGTCGAGCTTTACCCAGATTGACGGCACATTGTTTCAGGCTGGTCAGGTGTTCGGCGGAAAGCCGCTATATATTTTGCGGCGAATCCTGGTGCCGCTCATCGTTCCCGGCATGCTGGCCGGATGGATGATGACCTTTACGATCGCGGCGCGGGAACTGGTTGCTTCGCTGCTGATCCTGCCACCTTCGATGCAGACATCGGCTACCTATATTTTCGCTCAGTTCGAGCAGGGGCAAGTATCGCTTGGCATGGCGATGGCCGTCGTATCGGTCGGCATGACGGTGTTGATGCTGCTGGGCATTGAGATTTTGAATTCAAAGAGAAAGTGGAATGCATCATGATGAAGTTGAAGGTATGGGGCGGAGCGGGCGAACATGGACGTTCTGCCTACCTCCTGAGCGGAAGCCATGTTCACCTTTTATTGGATTGCGGGGTGAAGAAGGAAGGAGCCGGGGAATACCCGCTGATCGATCCGGAAATGGTTCCGCAGCTTGGAACGGTATTGTTGTCCCATGCCCATGAGGACCATTCGGTGGCGATTCCCCTGTTGTACCGGATGGGTTATACGGGAGAAGTATGGACGACCCGGGAAACTCGTGAACAGCTGAAATCTTATTTTCAATCATGGCGAAATAACATGGAACGTGCGGGGAATGAGCTGCCTTATACCGAAGCCGACGAGCAGGCCATACGTTATCGTTACTTGGAAGACGAATCGGAGAGCGCGCAATGGTTCGAAATTCTTCCCGACGTTCAGGCCATGTGGGGAAAGAGCGGGCATCTGGCCGGTTCGGTATGGCTGGGCCTACGGATGGAGGGCAAACGTATTTTCTATTCGGGGGATTACACCTCCGAATCCATGTTGCTGCAGGATGACTGTCCGGCAGACACGTTACTTATGCATGATGATCAATGGATTCATGAGCAACGAACGGGTACAGAACATGGTGAACGTTTGGGCCGGGAAGGAGTCGCTGTATCGTCCAAGCATCGCCCCAAAACGCTGGAGCATGTCAAACCGTCGACGGAAATTGCGAGCTTATCGCACGAGGCATTTATCCCGCATGTCATGGATTTGACCATCATGGATGCCGCTTATGGGACCGATTCCGAAACGCAGCAGGACAAACTGATGCAGTTGCATGAGGCGTTGCGGCAAACGTTGGACCGCGGCGGCAAAGTGCTTCTCCCCATGCCTGCGGTAGGGCGCGGACAAGAGCTTGTGCTCTGGGCACGGCATCAGTTTCCGGGCGTACCCCTAATTGTGGAACCGAAACTGGCTGCAGGCATGATGCAGTTACTCCACTCCCCATACTGGTTGAAGAAATCCGGGGACTTGGGGCCAGGAACGGCAGTGGATGCCATCAAAAGGTTCCTGAACGAAGGAGGCTGGAGCTCGCCAACCACGAATGAGGAGCGCCAGCAGCTGCTGGAACGGACAGGACCGTCCTTATGGTTCATCTCCGACGGCATGCTGCAGTCCACGCTGGCACGGTGGTATTACAAGCAGTTTGCCGATGACAGCAAAAATCTTGTGCTGATTACCGGGCATGCCGCGAAAGGGACTTTTGCCCACCGGTTGTTGGAAAACCCCAAGGGGTACGGTGCTTGCGATGTACGGAAAATACGCTACAAGGTGCATCAAGGCGTGCGAGATGTCAGAGGTATGCTGAACCGGATTCCCGCCAAACACACGGTGCTTGTGCATGCGGATCGTGCCGAAACCGATCGGTTGAAGCAGACGCTGCTTAAAGAGCGTGACGGCTTGCAGCCGGAGAAGGGGCTTTTGCATTCATTGGGCCCTGGAGAAGAACTGATTCTATGAACCAATGACATGATGCGAATGGAATGACCTGCTGGGTGCTGGATGCACCTAAGCGGGCATTTGGCGTTATGTGCGGTTCGCCATACTTTTTGGGCGTTTTATCATATTGCAGCACAAAAAAACAACCTACATACGACCATCCATTTAGGTAGACCGAAACATATCGCTGAAATGATCCATTATTTACAGAAGGATCAAGAGCTTTGGGTTAATGGAAAGCAGCATACGATAGACAATGCTTGGGAGCTGCTGCAAGTCATGGGTTACTCCGATATGGAACCAATTTGGATCAAGCAATGGTAGTTGGAGTAAATCTAAGAACAATGCAGATTTGCCTCGTTTTCGAGGATAAGCGGTACATAAAGGAGTTGTTCCGATGTTTGGTATGAGTGTAATATAATTTCATATTATTATTGACTTGTGAAATTTTATATCATATACTGAGTAAAATTTGTTCGAGAGATCGGATTCAATCGGCTTGCGGGAGGTATGGGGGAATGGATCGTGGCAGTTTTCCGATGTGGGAACAGTATCGCAAGAAACGGGAACATTTGGTGATCGGCCTGATGTCGGGCACGTCACTGGATGGGACGGATGCGGCACTGGTGCGAATCCGGACGGATATAAGCGGTGCCTTGCAACAGATCGAGCTCGTTGATTTCATTTGCGTTCCGTATTCGGACACATTAAGAGAGCGGTTAATTCGGCTGTGTTCGCCCGAAACGGCCCGCATCGATGACCTTACGACCGCGCATTTTGGCGTTTCCGAGTGGTATGCGCACAGCGTGAGCGAGCTTATTCGTTCGGCAGGCATATCCCTTGCCGATGTCGACGTAATCAGCATGCATGGCCAGACGGTGTGGCACGCGCCGGAGGAAGCGGCTTTTCCCGGCCCGGCGGACACACTCCTTAACGTCAAATCGACTCTCCAGATCGGGGAGTGTGCCGTCGTTCGTGAACGGACCGGACTACCTGTCATCGGCAACCTGAGAGCCAGGGATATGGCTGCCGGAGGTGAAGGTGCGCCGCTGACGCCGTATGCGGATGCGCTGATGTTCCGAAGTCCAGCCGAAGGAAGGCTGGTACAGAACATCGGGGGAATCGGAAACGTAACTGTTTTGCCTCCGCTTTCTTCAATGGAAGAGGTATCGGCTTTTGATACGGGACCCGGAAATATGGTCATCGACGCGATTGTTCGACAAGTTACCGAAGGACGGCAGCATTATGACCCGAATGGCAGCATCGCTGCCAGAGGGAAGGTGGATACAATATTATTGGAGCAATGCCTGGACGATGAATATTTCCGCAAAATGCCTCCAAAGAGTACCGGCCGTGAAGTTTACGGGGCTGCTTACGCCGAACGTATCATGCAATGGGCACGGCAGCATTCATTATCGTTGGAGGACACACTAGCCACCACGACTTACCTTACCGCAGAGACCATTGTGCGGTCTGTGGAGAATTTCGTTCTGCCTAGAATGAACGTAGCTGCTATGCTGGCTTGTGGCGGGGGGACTTCCAACGCTACCCTGATGCGCATGATCCGCGAGCGCCTTCCCGCGAGTATTCGCCTTGAGCTTACAGCTGATCATGGCGTCCCGGATGACGCACGTGAGGCGATGGGTTTTGCGTTGCTAGGACATGAAGCGCTGATGGGAAGGGCGAATACCCTCCCAGCTGTGACAGGAGCGTCAGCCCCCGTAATTTCGGGCATCCTGACGTTATGACTCAGGTGGGATTGTACTCTTTACACTCAGATTAGACTTTTTAGAACGAATAAGACAAAATGATTGTACATGAATCAGTACGGAAGGGAGGCGCAGATGGAAGGCATGAAAGGCGGGCTTGTGCGTTTGCGCGCTATATTGGATGATTTGACCCCATCGGAACGGAAGATCGGGGCTTATATTTTGGAGCACCCTGAAGAAACGGTGCAGTCTTCGGTTGCGCAGCTGTCGGAGCGCAGCGGGGGCAGTCCGGCGGCGATTATCCGCCTGTGCAAATCGCTGGAGGTGACAGGCTTTCAGGAACTGAAGCTGAAGATTGCCGGGGATTTGCAGACAGGGGAGTCGTATGAATATACGGAGATACGTCCACAGGACTCCATGGAAAGCATCATTCAGCACGTCTCGGCGAACAACATTCAATCGATTAAGGACACGGTTCACATTTTGGATCCTCGCATGGTGGAGCAGGCAGTGGATGTGCTGCAGAAGGCAAACCGCATCTTTTTCTACGGCGTGGGAGCGTCCAATCTGATCGCTTTGGATGCACACTACAAATTTATGCGCATCAACCGTACGAGCTTCTCGTTCGCCGATCCGCACATGCAGATTTCATCCGCTACAACGCTCCGGGCAGACGACGCCGTCGTCTGCATCTCGTATTCGGGCGAAACGGGCAGCGTCGTGTCTTGCTTGAAGCATGCACGCGAAGGCGGAGCAGCGACGATCAGCATTACGAAATGGGGCAGCAATACGTTAAGTTCGCTTGCGGATGTTCCCCTGATGATTACCTCCATGGAGAGCAATATTCGCAGCGGGGCCACCTCTTCGCGCATTGCGCAGCTTAACGTGATCGATATCCTGTATCTGGCGGTCGCCAGCAGGGACTATAACCAATCGGTTCAGTATTTGGAGAAGAGCCGTCAGGCCATCCTGGAACACAAATAAATTGCAGTCAACCGGGCGCTCGATCCCTAGGGCAACACACTTCGGCAAGCCACGGCCAATAACCCTTTTCTAACGTCCGTATCGGCACGAACGTTAGAAAAGGGTTTTTTGTATTTTTGCCATATTGCAAAGCTGACCCATAGAGTTGAGTATTGGTCTACTCTATAAAAAAAAGAGCCCGGACCATGCCGGACTCCAAGCTGCAAGCTTCATCCTTCAGCCTGCAGCTCGCATGCGTATAAACGATTGCATGCCCGCTTGCGGCACGCCGCGCGTTCTGTATTGCCGTCATGAAGAGCCGGCAATGGCGCTGCGGACAAACCCGCCAGCCGTATCCAGCCTTTTCACAGCTTCCGTCGCGTCCACATTGGCCATCAGCATGACGATGGCCGTTTTGACGTGTCCGTTTGCTTCCGCGAACGCTTGCTCCACTTGAGGTTCGCTGGCATCCGTTGCCAATCGGATCATACGCTTGGCCCGATGGACAAGCTTTTGGTTCGATGGGTTCAGGTCGACCATGAGATTGCGGTATACCTTGCCGAGCCGAATCATGGCGGTGGTGGTCAGCATATTCAAAATCATTTTTTGTGCCGTTCCAGCCTTCATGCGGGTAGAACCCATCACTACTTCCGGGCCGACAACAGCTTCGATGCTAATGTCCGCCAAGCTGGACATGGGGGCGCCTGCGTTATTGCTCAGGCTGATCACTCCGGCCCCCAATTCGCGCGCCCGTTTCATGGCACCCAGCACGTATGGCGTTCTGCCGCTGGCAGCGATACCGACTACTATGTCATGATCATTCACGCCATGGTCATCGAGATCAGCCGCACCGGTTGATTCGCTATCTTCGGCCCCCTCGACCGGGTCCTTCACGGCACGGAAGCCTCCGGCAATAATACCTTGCACCATGCTGGGCGGCGTGCCATAAGTCGGCGGACATTCCGAAGCATCCAGAATGCCGAGCCTGCCGCTGGTGCCTGCGCCAACGTAGAACAGTCTGCCGCCGGAATGGAAAGCTTCGACGATGCGATCGGCCGCTTGGGCAATGACTGGAATAAGCGGCTGAATCAGCTCGGCAATGCGGCGATCCTCCCGATTGATCAGTTCAACGATCTCCGCAGAAGGCAGTACGTCGATCTGATCCGTTAGCGGATGGGGTTGTTCGGTCAGCAATGAGTTAAGCATGTGATTCATCAGTATGGCCTCCTTGTCTCTTCTATCTGGTATCGTGCAGGGAGCGATGGAACCGTGCCAAGCGTGCCGCGCCAATGGCCGGAGGTGGAGCATGCTCCGTCTGCACGTATTCGAGTCCTTCGTAGTACCGGGAAAGCTGCTGCATAAAGGCCTCTCGGTACAATGGAGAATGACGAAATAACGATCCGGACAATACGACGGGTGCTGCAGGGAACTCCGGGTCTCGGGCAATCAGCGCTCGTGCGGTCTCGGCGAGGTGCCTTGCCTCGTCAGTGACCAAGTCGCTCGCGACAGGGTCTCCCGCTTCAGCCGCCGCGATGGCGAGGCGGGCGAGCGAAGCGGTCTCCTTTTTTCCCCAACCGTTGTGATATACGCGATCCTTGAGCTCTGTTGGTTCCTTGAGCCCCAGTTCTTGCAAGAGAAGCGAAGTCAACCGGGTTGGTGGCAGAATGCCGTCATGGCTCTGCATGACCGATTGAAGTGCGCGCTGCCCGATGCGATAACCGCTGCCTTCGTCGCCCAGCAAATGTCCCCAACCACCCGTGCGATAACGGGTGCCTTCAGAGTTGAATCCATAGACGATGGACCCCGTGCCGGAAATGCAGAGAACGCCGCGCGTACTACCCAAAGAGGCCATAAGAGCCGTTTCTCCTTCAGTCACAATCCAGACAGGGCATGTGTTAAACGCTTCCGGTAAACGTCTTTTCATGTATTGAATCACGACATCACTGATCATCTGACGTTCTTGCATTTTGTCTATACCTGACATACCAAGACATATACCATCACATTTTGTCAAAAGCTCATGATTTGTGCCAAATAGTCGATCCAATACTCTTTCCAGCTCGGGAACGGCTTGCTCCAGCGACACGCTATATGGGTTGCTTGGTCCTCCGCTGACTTGAGCAACAATATCTCCCGTATCGGAAATCAGCGCTGCATCTGTATTGGTACCGCCTCCATCAATACCCGCATAGACACGCAAAGTGAATCACCTCGCTTGCTTCATTTTTCTTTGTTCATAGTATAGTGGCAGGGAACGAAAAAGTAAAATTAAATTTTATGATTAAAAATATTGTTGAATTTTTATTTCACAGCTCATATAATGAACTCAATCTACAATTTTGGAAGGAATTAATACTGTTAATGTCATCTAAATTGACGTTAAACTTTCATTAAAAAGATTTGATTAGCAAAGGGCGGGTCGAATCTGAAGGGGAGGATGCGGAGAGATTTCAAAGGGTCAGCACACAGATTGGAATTGGCTCAGATATTTACCAAAGGTAGATGACATGCGAAGGAGATGAAAGCATGAAGAAGAGAAGTCTGGTTTGGTCCATGCTGTTAATGATGATTCTGGTAACGGCCTGTGGCAATGGGGGGAGCAGCGCGACGGAGAACGATCCTGACGCAAACGATACGGTGACGGTATGGACGTATCCGGTTCATGGCACTTACGAAGACGAGCTAAAGGATCTCATTGCAGATTTTAATAAAGAGCATCCGAATATCACGGTGAAGACCGAAGTGCTCTCATGGGCTGAGGGACCGAAAAAATTCGATGTTGCGCTGAACGCGGGGAATCCGCCTGATCTGTATTTCCACAGCGTGGACGGAACTTATGTGAATACCGGGCTTGCCCTGGAGTTGGACTCTTATCTGACGCCGGAGATCAAGGACGATTACCTGCCGGGAACGCTGGAGCTAGGCCAGATTCAAGGCAAGCAATATGGTCTCCCTTTATACCAATTCCAGTGGGCGTGGGGCGGAAACAAGCGCATTCTGGAGGAAGCGGGCATTGACTGGCAATCCATTCAGGCGAACGGCTGGACCTGGACCGAATTCAAGGAGGCCGCCGCGAAGTTGACCAAAACGTTGGATGGCGGCAAAGCTCAGTATGCTCTCGTTACCGATGGCACGTCGCTTGATTTCATTGAAATGTTGACGCGTAATAACGGCATGATCGACGTATTGGACAAAGACGGCGTGTTCCAGTGGAACGATGGCCGCATTCTGGATACGCTTGGTTTCGTCAAAGAACTGATGGATCAAGGTTACATGCCGAAGGAAACGGCCGCAATCGCTCCGGCGAAACGCACGGACATGTTCTATGCCGGCGAAGCGGCAATCATCTCCAAAGCGATTCCTTATTACGACGTGATGATCCAGAATCGCAGCAAAGACATCGATGCGGGCAACGTGCAAGGTGAAAAAATCGACTTCGTGTTGTTGCCTGTGCCTCACAATGACGACCAGCCGGCTCAGACGACGATGGGTGGCGAAGGTTATGTCGCGTTCAGACAGAAAAACGACAAAGGCGAGCAGCATGCCAAAAATACATTTCTGGTCATGGAGGCGCTTAGCGGCGCGAAGGCGGGCAATTCGGCCAATGAGTTGGCACTGCCGTTCGTAAGAAAGTCCCAGGCGGACCTCTTCAGAGGCAAGGAGCTGGGCAAACCGGAAAATATCGCTGCTGCCAACCTTATGGCTGAGAACATTGCAATGCCGGTTGTACTGGAACTGGATATCGACAAGGCTGCCCAAATGAAACAGTTTAAGGAGCAGGTTGTGAAACCGAATATTCAGGCTTTGTTCTCGGGGGAGAAAACGCCTGAGCAGATCGCTGAAGACTTCAAAGGCAAAGGCCAGCAAATGTTTGGCCAATAAGCATCCAGGCATCATCATCTCGGAGAGGAGGATTCGCCATGCAGACCGCCCTTGCGCCAAAGCCGTCCGCGGCCCGGACTTCCCGGTTCGCCCGGTTTTGGCGGGATTACGGGTGGGCGTATTTGTTTATTTTGGCGCCTGTCCTGCTGTTTCTTGTGTTCACGCTGTACCCGGTACTGTCGGCACTGGTCATGAGTTTCCAGAAGTACAATATTATGAATTCCACGTGGGTCGGGCTGGACAATTACGAGCGTTTGGTCAAGGACGATACGTTCTGGAAATCCATCCGCAACACGATCATTTTCACGGTGGGCACCGTGCCGGTCAACATTCTGATTACGTTTGTGCTGTCTTATTTCATCTTTCAAATGAAAAGCAAATGGCAGACCTTCTTCAAAGCTACGTTATATCTGCCTGCCGTGGCATCCGGAGTAACGATTTCCATCGTCTGGCTTGCCATTTTCGATCCCACCGACTCCGGTTTGCTGAACCGTTTCCTGAGCCTGTTCGGCCTGGACCCGGTCATCTGGCTAGGGCAGTCGGGAACGGCGTTATTTTCGCTTATTCTGATGAACTGGCTCGGTTCGCATGGTGCGGGCATCATTCTGTATTTGGCGGCGATGGGCGGTATTCCGAAGTCGCTGTATGAAGCGGCGGACATTGACCATGCCAGCGGCTGGACCCAATTCAGCAAAATCACGTGGCCGCTCCTCAAACCGACGACGCTCTATCTGCTTGTTACCGGAGTCATTACGTCTTTTCAGGTATTCATTTCGGTATATCTAATGACACAAGGCGGCCCGAACTTTGCCACAACGACGATTGCTTACCTGATTTATGAGACGGCCTTCAAGTTCTACGAATTCGGATTGGCGTCGGCGCAGTCGTTCGTGCTCGCGGTGATCATCATCGTCATCTCCGTGATTCAATTCAAGTACTTCTCGAGCGATATCGAGTATTAAGCAATCGGAGGTGAATTTCATCCATGAAAACATCACGCCATAAGCTGCTGCTGATCATAGCTGCCGTTCTGCTAAGCGTGTGGACGATCGTGACAGTCATCCCCATGTACTGGATGTTGGTAGGCTCGGTGCAGGATAGCGCAATGTCGGCATCCTTTCGGCCGCAGATGCTGCCGAATCAGCTGTCCTTGTCGCCGTATGAACGCTTTTTTGCCAAAACGGACGCCTGGCGCTGGCTCTATAACTCGCTGTTGATTTCGGCTATCCTGACCGTGACCAACGTATTCTTTGCCTCGCTGGCAGGGTATGCGTTTGCCAAACTGAAATTTCCGGGCAGTCAGGCTGTCTTCTGGACGCTGCTCGGCACGATGATGATTCCTGCTCAAGTTACGCTGATCCCGCTCTACATTTTGATGGTCAACGTGTTTAACCTCGGCGACACATACATCGCCATTATTCTGCCTGCCGCGGTAAGCGTAGGCAACATCTTTTTGATGAAACAGTTCATGTCCACGCTGCCAACCTCGCTGATCCATGCGGCGCGCATCGATGCATGCAGCGAATTCGGCATCTTCTGGAAGGTGATTCTGCCTATGGCGAAGCCGGGGATCGCGGTGCTTGCGATTTTTACCTTCGTCGCTTCGTGGAACGAATTTTTCTGGCCGTTTCTCATTACCAATTCCAACGAAATGCGCACCATTCAGGTGGGGCTCGCATCATTCGTCTTTGCCGAATCGACCGATTTCGGGGCGATGATGGCAGGAGCGACGATCGGCGCGCTGCCGATGATCATACTGTTCTTCTCGCTGCAGCGTTACTTCCTGCAGGGAATTACCATCGGCGCGGTTAAGGGATAACCCCTCTAATCGGGCTATAACACATGCGACAACGCAAAGGGGGATCTGCCAATGGCACGCGTGGAGTTTCGCCAAGTACGCAAAGAATTCAAAGATGATCATAAAGGAACGTTCACGGCTGTCGCCGGGTCGGACTTTGTCATAGAGGATAAAGAGTTCGTGGTGTTCGTCGGTCCGTCGGGATGCGGCAAAACCACGTCGCTGCGAATGATCGCCGGGCTGGAAAAACAAACGAGCGGAGATATCGTCATCGGCGACCGGATCGTGAACGAGCTGCATCCGAAGGATCGCGATATTGCGATGGTGTTCCAGGACTATGCGCTGTATCCACACATGACGATCCGGGAAAATTTATCCTTTGGACTGAAAAACTTGAAGAAACCGAAAGCTTACATTGATGAAAAGGTAAACCATGCCGCAGCCATCCTGGGGCTTGAGGCGATGCTGGAGCGCAAGCCGCGCGAGCTTTCCGGCGGCCAGCGTCAACGGGTTGCCGTGGGCCGCGCCATCGTGCGCGACCCGCAGGTATTCCTGTTCGACGAGCCTTTGTCGAACCTCGATGCCAAGCTGCGCGTGCAGATGCGTGTGGAACTGGGCGAGCTGCACAAGCGCTTGGGGGCGACGATCGTATACGTGACGCACGATCAGGTCGAAGCAATGACGCTGGGAGAGCGCATCGTGGTCATGAACCACGGCGACATTCAGCAGATCGCTTCGCCGAAGGAATTGTACGCAAGTCCGCGCAACATGTTCGTGGCCGGATTCATTGGCTCGCCGGCGATGAACTTTATCGATGCGCGGCTGGATGGTGCGCAGTTGGTTTTGGAGGGCACGTCGTTTGCTTTGCCGGAGGATGTGCTTGAGCGTTTGCGCGAGTATCAGGGCAAGCGGTTGATTCTCGGCATTCGGCCAGAGCATGTTTTTGGCGAGGATGTTGCGCCGAATATTCCGAGGGACCATATGCTGCAGGCAAGAGTGCAGGTCGTTGAGCATCTGGGCTCCGAAAATTTGATTTATTTTCCGTTGGGTAATCGTACCGTTACCGCCAAGGTGCACCCTGAGACGCATACGTATGTGGGTATGGATAAAGTGTTTGTGCTGGACCTGCGTAAGGCGCATTTCTTTGACCCGGAAACAGAGCTTGCAATTGGACGCGAATAAGTGGTGGAACAAGGAAGGTGCAGAGAAGTCGGAGTCATTTGTGGCAACAACTGCAAGGGAGGAGAGCTGAAATATGCGTAAGCTGAGCGAGGTGCTGGTAAAGACGGGAGTTGAAATCTATCAGGACATGATTCGGGTTGCCTTGTACAGTGTGGCCAGTTCGGTGGTGCTTGTGCCCATCCTGCTGTTTGCGCCGCTGCCCGTAGCGTTACTGCTGCTTGTGGTCGCATACATGCCTGTGCTGTTTGGAGCCTGCTTTGCGATGCATCATCGGCTGGAACGCAAGGAGCAGCGGAACGGCCTGAAGGATATGTGGACAGGGACGTTAAAGGGAATCGTCCCCGGAGGGATGGTTGGCGTACTGTTTGCTGTGTTAAGCTTCATTCTTTGGTCGACATGGTGGTACTACGGCGGCCAGGGAAGCATGTTGGGCATGGCGGTGATCGCATTTCAGACCTGTTTTGTGCTGATGGCGGCGCTTTCCCAGTTCTATACGTGGCAACTGGTCATTCAGAAGGATATGGGGATCGTGCAAGCGATGGGAGAGAGCGTCAAGCTGTTCTTCCGATATCCGGGATACACCATTGCTGCCGCATTTCAGGCATTGTGTCTTGCTGCGCTGCTCCTGTTAACCGTTGTGGGATATGGCGCGCTGTTTGCGGGCATGTTTGCCGTTTATCAGCATAAGGTGGCGCGAAATGTACTGGAGCCGGAGGAAGAACCTGCCGTACTGCAGGGTAATGACCATCAACCGTCCACTTGGTTTGGCCAGAGTCAAGGGAGTGCGCGATGAACGGAAGTGAAGGACGGCGTAAGATTCCGAGAAAGGATGTGGTGAAGGGTTTAGGCTCGCGCCTTACAAAGGCAGGAGTGGTTAAGCCGATGTCTTCCAAGGTTCGGACAGGAGTTGATCTGCTGGCGGGAGGTCTTTCCCATCCATGGATTACCGGTTCGCGCATCGGGTTGATCACCAATCCGACGGGCATCACATCCCATTTCAGGTCTACCATTGAAGTATGCGCCGGACTGAAGGATGCCGAATTGGTGGCGCTTTATGCATGTGAGCATGGGCTGGACGGCGAGCTGCAGGCAGGCGTACGTTTCGGAGATACACTGCATCCGAAGCTTGGCATTCCCGTGTTCAGCTTGTACGGAGAACAGAAAAAGCCCACACCCGCGATAATGGCTGGTGTAGATACGGTATTGTTCGATATCCAGGATGTCGGCATTCGGTATTACACCTATGCATCGACGCTGTTTCAAATGATGGAGACGTGCGCGCAGGCGGGCAAGCGACTGCTTGTGCTGGATCGTCCCAATCCGTTGGGCGGATGCATCGTGGAAGGTGGCGTTTTAAACGCGGGGTATGAATCGCTTGTGGGTGCCTGGCGCATGCCGGTACGCCATGGTATGACGGTTGGTGAACTGGCGTTGTTCGTCAACAGTGAGCTGGAACATCCTTGCGAGTTGGACGTGATCGCCATGGAGGGCTGGCGGCGCAAGATGTCCTTTGCCGATTGCGGGCTGCCTTGGATGATGCCATCGCCGAACATGCCTACGCTGGACACGGTGCGGGTATACGCCGGAAGCTGTTTGCTGGAAGGTACTAACGTATCGGAGGGCAGGGGCACGACCCGCCCGTTCGAGTGGATCGGCGCGCCATGGGTCGATGGTGAGCGACTGGCCGAGCGCGTTCGTCAGCATGGGTTAGAGGGAGTCCATTTGCATCCCGTGTACATGTCGCCGACCTTTTCCAAACATGTGGGTGAGTTGTGCGGAGGCGTTCGTATTTTCGTGACAGATCCGGAGAAATTCCGCGCAGCGGACATGGGCTTGGTGCTTCTGCATGAGCTGATTTCGCTTGCGCAAAATGAGTTTCGATGGCTGGAGCCGCCAAAATCGGGTTCGCGGTACTTCATTGACTTGTTGACCGGAGGAAGCGTTGTCCGGGAAAACATTCATGATCCTGGAGTCCTGGAACGACTCAGACGGGAGTGGAAGATGCAGGCGATGGCTTGGAATGAGCGCCGGCAGCCGTTTTTGCTTGGTTATGAATGGGATTAATGCGAAAGGGGACGAAGGGATGATGGAGCAGAATCAAAGCGGTCGGAGCCTGCTGAAGCAGATGACGTTGCGCGAGAAAATCGGGCAGATGCTGCTGTGCGGTTTTCACGGCACGGAAGCTTCCGGAGATATTGAGCGCCTGCTGACGGAGGTCCCGATCGGCGGCGTAATCTATTTCGCGCGCAATGTGGAATCGCCGGAGCAGGTAGAGCGACTGTCGAAAGGATTGCAGCACATTGCCAGGGGCAGAGGGAATTTGCCGCTCTGGATATCTATCGACCAGGAGGGCGGTATGGTAGCGCGAATTACCGAGGGCATTTCGCTGATGCCGGGACAGATGGCGATTGCGGCAGCAGGCTCGCTCGAGGATGCGTACGAAGCCGCGCGTATCAGCGGCCTGGAACTGAAATCCATGGGCATTAACATGAACTTCGCCCCGGTACTGGACATCAACAACAATCCGGCTAATCCCGTAATCGGCGTACGTTCCTTCGGGGAAGAACCCGAGGCTGTAGCCGAATTCGGTGTACATACGATAAGAGGGCTGCAGGATGCGTGCCTTGCTGCAACGGCGAAACATTTTCCCGGTCATGGGGACACGGACATAGACTCCCACCTGGATCTTCCCGTCATCGCGCATGGGCGCGAACGGGTAGAACGCGTGGAGCTTGTTCCGTTTCGTGCCGCCATAGCGGCCGGCGTGGACGCGATGATGTCGGCGCATATTTATTTTCCGGCGCTGGAGCCGCAGCGGCTGCCAGTCACGTTATCTCCTGCCGTGCTGAGCGGACTGCTGCGCAAAGAGTTGGGATATGAGGGACTGATCGTTACGGATTGTATGGAGATGGATGCCATTGCCGTTCATTATGGGACGGTGGAGGCTGCGGTCATGGCCGTTGAAGCCGGAGCGGACCTCGTGTTGATCAGCCATACGGCAAAATTGCAGAGGGAGTCCTTCGGTGCGCTGGTACAGGCGGTAGAGAGCGGGAGAATTAGCGAAAAGCGCATCGACGAATCGGTCTTGCGGCTGCTCACATACAAAGCGAAGCGTGGACTGCTGCGGATGGATGCCGACGAGCCGGCAGCAGTGGCTGGCCGCGAAAAGGATAATGCCATGTCACTAGCTGCAGCTGCGCCTGAACAAGCAGAGCGCGTAGAGCGGGGCGATCGCTCGCATCTGGATGTGGCAAGGCGGATCAGCGAGAACAGCATTACGCTGGTTCGCGATGAAGAAGGAATGCTGCCGCTCAAGCTTGAGCGAACGCTGGTCATTACGGTGGCGACGGAGGTAACGACAATTGCTGACGAGCAGCTCGTCCAGGCACCGACGCTTGGTTCGGCACTTGCCGACTGTGGCCTTGAAGTAGTGGATCTGACGGTATCACCGGAAGACGTGGCGTCCGATTCAGCGCGTCTGCTTCAAGCCGCCGAAGCTGAGGGGGTCAAGCAGATTGTGGTGGGCACTTACAATGCCGTCAATCCCTCAGGCGACCCGCAGCGCAGATTAATCGGCCGGCTAAACAGACTGGGCAAGCCGGTAGCAGTGGTGGCGCTGCGCAGCCCTTACGATCTGCTGGCCATTCCCGATGCATCGGTATATGTGGCCGCGTACGAGAGCAGGCCGCTGGCTATGCAGAGCATTGCACGCGCGCTGACGGGGCAGATTCCTTTTGCAGGGAAACTTCCGGTGTCTTTGAAATAGCACGTCGCTCTAATCGAACCATTACTGCTCTGCGGGAATCGAAAGAAAAGCTCGTTGCCATAGGCACCGGGCTTTTCATCGCACATCCAGATCCAGGTTCCGCGTTGGTTTAGCGAACAACCACTCGAAAACCGCAGTTCCCGGACGAGCTGTCTGGCGTATTCCCGGTTCGCGCAGCTACACGATACCGATTGCAATATGAATGGTGGCACAAATAAGAGCCGCCGCGCATCGAAACCTTGTCCGACATTCCTGCAAACAACGGATTGCACGTTTCGGTGATTTCATGATACCTGGGCGTGAAACGGTCGAGGCACCATTCCCATACGTTCCCGGCCATATTGTACAGACCGTATCCGTTGGGACGGTAGGCATCAACGGGTGCGGTTCCCGCGTAACCGTCTTCTGCAGTATTTTCAGTCGGGAATCGCCCTTGCCAAATGTTGCATTGATGCTCTCCGTCAAGCAGCAATTCGTTGCCCCATACGTACGTTTTGCCTTCCAATCCGCCTCTCGCTGCATATTCCCACTGTGCCTCGGTCGGCAGGATGGTGCCGGACCACGAGCAGTATGCCAAGGCATCGTTCCAACTGACGTGTACGACCGGGTGGTTCTCCCTCCCCTCAATAGAAGAATCCCTCCCTTCGGGGCGGTGCCAGCACGCGCCTTCCACGACGAGCCACCATGGCACGCCGTAAGGCACGCGCTGCACTTCGTTTCGAACCTTCTCCGACGCGAGCAATTCGAAAACGTAAGACCAGCCGAATTGCTCCGCTTCGGTCATGTAACCCGTCTCCTTGACGAATTCCTTGAAATCCCGATTAGTCACTGCATAGGGTGACATAAGGAAGCTATCCACTTCCACAATTCTGGCCGGCCCTTCGCCGTCCGAGGCGAAACCGTTCAGATCATTGGTTCCCATGACAAAGGTGCCGCCTTCGATGCGGACCATACGTTCCAGCAGTTCGGGCCGCACAGTTTCGACGCTGGTCCCCAGATCTGCATGATGATTGGGGAGCTGCACGGTCGCTGCAATGGCGGAATTCCGTTTTACGGAGCAGCAGCATCCGTTTTTTGATGGTTTCATCCGTGTTCATGCTCCTTTCGTTCAAGATATAACTATCATTCCCGGCGTGCGCGCCGGTGCGGGACCACGTCGCAAGTGGATTGGTAAAAATCAAGCATGCGCTCCTTCAAACGATGCAATTCTTGCGCAAGGGAAGGATCGCTGATCCGGTTGCGGGTCTCTCCCGGGTCGAGAACGAGATCGTATAACTCGTCTTGTTCATCAAGTCTGCGCACGTACTTGAACCGATCCGTGCGGACCATCGTGGCTTTGGTATGCTCCGGTCCTTCGCTGCGCTGCGTCTCGCCCCTTGGCCAATACAGGCTGCGGGGGTCTTCGTTAAACGGCGTGGATTCGTTGCAGTGCGATTCGCCATGCAGTCTGCCGCCCTCACTGAATACGGCATCGCGGTGCTCCGTCAGCTGCCCGCTGATTACGCCGCGAAGGGAACGGCCAAAATGGGTGTATCCCTCGTCAATGCCTGCGTAATCGTATACCGTAGCGCATAGATCGACCAGCTCAATCATGGCGTCGGAGATGCCTGGCCGTACCGGAACGCCTGCAGGAGGTTTGATGATAAAGGGGACGCGGGTCAGGCAATCCTCAAACGTGTTTTGCGTCTTTTCCACCAGCCCGTAGTCCCCTGTGAAATCGCCGTGGTCCGAGAAAAAGAAAATGGCCGTATCCTCGTACATTCCCGTGTCCTTCAGAGCCTGAACAAGCAGGCCGAACTGCTCGTCTACTCTGGCGCACATGGCGTAATACGTTGCTCGCAGCTCGTCCCAGCGCTGCTCGGTCCAACCGTGCAGCTGCATCCTCTCCCGCAGTCCGGTTAACATGGACGGTTTGCCTTCCCAGACCGGCTCGGCGACGCGGGGCGGCAGCAAGGAACGGTCAATCGAACCGTACCATGGCTCTTCTACGGCATAAGGAGGGTGCGGGTACAGGATCGGCAAATAAATGCATACAGGCTGATCCGACCGGGCTTCCCGAATCAGATTAATCGCTCCGTGGATATGAGCCCAATCCGAGTCGGGATAATAGTCTTCCCCGTCCCCTTTGTCGATGTTGCCGACGTAAAACGAATAGAACGTATCCTCTTCCGGTTTGCCGCGCCTCCAATCCGGTCCGAACATGCGTTTCGTTGTGTCGGGCGGAACATACTTGACGTCGCAATATTCGCCATAGCCCGATTCGGGATCGACCAGATCGTTTTTTCCACCCCACCATACGTAATAACCAGCCTCTTTTAGCTTTTGCAGCAGCATGGGTTCATCCGGCTTGAGCATATGGTACATGGTCCGATGGCCCCTGACGTGCGGATACCACCCCGTCATAAAGGAGCAGCGGCTTGGCGTGCAGACCGGGTTCTGACAAAAAGCGTGACTGAACGATACGGCATCTTCGGCTACGAAACGGTCCAAATGCGGCGTTCGTGCTGCCGGATTTCCGAGATGGCCGAGCACATCGCCCCGCCATTGGTCCGGATTGAACAGGATGATATGCGGACGCTTCGGTTTCGCGGTCATGGACGATGCTCCTTTTCGCCTTCGGAAGCCGATTCCCCGGAATACGGCACTTTTGCTTCGCGGCGTGCGTTCGGTTCGAGTCCCAATCGTTCATATTGCTCGATCGGCGCATCGTTCTCTTGCATAAGACGGATGAGCAAAGCAACCATTTTGGCCTCAAGTTGTGCATCCTCGATTGGATGCTCCTGTCGCGGGTCCGTTTCCAGGTCGAACAACAGCGAGCCGAACTGATGCAGCGTTCCCCGGCCTGCGCTCCTTATTTTCAAGACCTGTGCTCCTTTGGTAAACGGAAGTGGTCCGGCAAGCTCCATGTCCTGCAGCTCGGAAGGGGAGAAGCGGCTTCGCATATGCGTGGGCATCAGGGTGTAGTCGAACAGCGGCTGGTTGTCCTCGCTTGCGGCTGCTCTCATATATACGTAACGCCCGTCTGTAACGCATACGTGGCCGCCATGCAATCCGAACAGCGCCGCTTCGCGCACAGGTTGATCGCTGGTTATGGTAGCGCGAAGGGATTGACCATGCATATCGGATGTAGGCTGCACGCCGAAATAATCGAGCAGCGTTACAGGCAGGTCGATGGTTTGAACAAGGCTGTTTCGCCGTTCCCCCTGAACGTTGCTGCGCGGGTCCCAGATAAACAGCGGCGTGTGGGCGACCTCGTTATAGAAGGGCTGCACGCATTTGGCCCAATGTCCGTGCTCGCCAAGCAAGAAGCCATGATCCGTATTCACGATAAGCAATGTATCTTTCCACAGATCCAGCTCGTCCATGACATCCAGCACTTTCCCAAGATGGTCATCACACATGGTGAGCAGGGCCGCATAACGATGCCGCATGCGCTCTACCTCGTCATCCGTTTCCTTCACGGGTCCGTAAGCCGGCCAATCGTTTCCACGATCCCCGATCAGCTTCGGATACAAGTTGCGGAACGATTCCGGACTGTAGAACGGTTCGTGCGGATCGAACGTCTCCAGCTGTAGGAACCAGCGTTCTTGACCAGCGTTGCGGCGGATGAAGTCGATACCTAGCTCAAAGGTCTGTGCCTGCGGAAATTGCTCCTCGGAAACGATGTGTTTGCGATTGATCCGGTCGTGATGAACAATTTTCTGGTACGTTAACGGGATGCCCGATCCCGCTCTTCCTTGGGTAGCCTCCTCGCTTACCTCACCTTTCCAAGGGTCTCCTTCCTGGCCGCGAACGAATTCAAAGCTCTCATATCTGGGGTGATATGTTCCTCCCCCGTCTTCCCAATAATGTTGGTGATCCGTGACCAAATGAGTGTACACTCCTGCTTGCCCAAGCAGCTCGATGGCGGAATCGTCGAACGGTTCCAGCGGGCCCCAGCTTCGGTGCAGGAAATTATGCCGAGCTGTGTGCAGTTCCCGGCGGGCCGGCATGCAGGGCATGCTGCCGATATAACTGTTCAGGAAAACGGCGCTGCGTCGGGCAAGCCTGTCGAAATGAGGCGTTTGTACCCAATCGGGCGCGCCGTAGGGGGAGAGCATATGCCGATTTAACGTGTCGAACATGACCATGATTGCTTTCATGCAAAAATCATCCTTTCACACCCGAGGATACCACGCTGCGGATGAATTGTTTTTGGAATAGGAAAAAGGCAATGACGATGGGCAAAGACACCATCAGTGTAGCGGCCATCAACAGGTTGTATTGCACCTGATATTCGCCCCGGAAAACTTGAAGGCCCAGCTGGATTGTTCGCATGGACGGGCTGCTGGTGTAGATGAGCGGGTGAAAGAAGTCGTTCCACACCGCAACGAATTTGAAAATGCCAAGTGTACCGAGCATCGGCCCGCTCAGCGGGATATAGATGTAGAAAAACAATCTCAGAATACCGGCTCCATCAATATATGCCGCTTCGTCCAGCGCCTTCGGCACCTGCTGGAAAAATTGCCGTGCCATAAAGATGCCGAACGCTCCGGACAGCTCGGGAATGATCAAGGCATAGTAGCTGTCCAGCCAGCCGGTCCCGCCGCTTCCAAGCCAGTCGTTCCCGCCGAAGAATGGAACAGACTTCAGCAGCAGGAATTGGGGAATGATGGTGACTTGCGCCGGAATCATGAGGCCGAGCAGCAGCAGCAGGAACATGAACTGGCTTCCTCGGAAGCGGAGCCTGGCGAAAGCAAATCCGGCAAGGGTATTTAACAACAGGCTGCCCGCTACAGCTGCAGCAGTAACGATAGCACTATTGCGGAAAAAGAGACCCCATTCCGCCATGCCCAACGCCCGGGCATAATTATCGAATTGCAAGCCGGAAGGCAAGATGGTCGTTCTGCCCAATCCAAACTCGTCATCCCCCTTCAAGGAGGTGAAGACAAGCACCAGGAGCGGCAGAATAGACAGCGCGGTGACGAAAGCGAGTGCGGCATAGGCTGAAATTCGTTCGAATGTTGTCGGTTTCATGTCATTCTCCTAATCTGAGGCAGAATTTCGTCCGCCCATCCAGTATTGCAGCAGCGTGACAGCCAGCGTGACCAGCAGCAAAAAGACGGCCATCGCCGAAGCGTATCCCATTCGGTATTCTTGGAAGCTGGCATTGACGATCTGGCTGACGATCGTTGTGCTCGAATTGGCAGGACCGCCGCCGGTCAGAATGTATACCAGATCGAAAACCTGAAACGACCGAATGGTTGCAATGATAAACAGGAACAACAGCATGGGCTTCAGGAGGGGAATCGTGATGTGAAAAAACTGACGTAATCCGGAAGCGCCATCGAGCGCGGCGGCTTCATACAGGCTGACCGATATGCCTTGAATGCCGCCGAGCAGCACGATCATGCAAAATCCGATGCCTGTCCATATGCCAATCACGATAATGGAAGCAAGGGACGTGTCCGGACTATTCAGCCAGTTGCGTCCGGCAACGCCCATGAAAGACAGCCAGCGGTTCACCGGTCCGCTGGACGGATCCAGCAGCCAGAGCCATGTCATGGCAACGGCAACGGAAGACAATGTGCCGGGCAAGTAGATCAAAGCCCGGAAGAGGGGCAGCAGCTTCAGTCGCATGGACATGAGCACAGCCAGAACAAGGCCGATGGCCATGGAGGGCAATACGGTGCCGAGCCAGTACCATGCGGTGTTGCCCACCGATTTGGCGAACAGCGGATCTTGGAGCAGGCGTGCATAATTGTCGAGCCCTTTCCATACGGGAGGCTGCAGCATGGAGTAGTCAGTGAAGCTCAGGTAGACGATCCAAGCGATTGGAATCAGCCCAAACCATACGAATAGCAGCATGCTCGGAAAAACGAACAGATACGGGAAAACGCGATTCAAGCCTTTATTCATCGTTACACGTCCTTTGGGCCATGGAGATGCCCCTAATCCAGCCATGATACCGAATTAGGGTGCTCATGTTTACTTGATGGACTTGATTTCGTCCCGCGCAAGCTCGGCGTTAGTAGTCAAAGCATCTTCCGCCGATTTGGAGCCATTATAGGCTTCTTCGAGGGCCGTTCTCAGATATTTGATGTTTACTGACCAGTATTTGGAGGCGATATACCCTTGTGCATCGTTCATCGCTTCATAGATCACTTGATTTTGCGGGAAGTTCGTCAGATATTCGTCTCGAATGGATTGCAAAGGCGGAAGTGCTCCGGTCTTGGAAGTATAAGCCATTTGATTGTCCGGGCTGAACCAGAACTTGATGAAAGTCCAAGCTTCCTCCGGATGTTTGGAAGCCTTGGCTGCTGTCAGGAACGTGCCCAGCATCAGCGATGTGCGTTCTCCGTTCGGTCCTGCTGGCGGAAGGGCCCAATCCACTTGCTCCTTTCCGATGGATTGAATCAAGGATGCGGTATTGGAAGGAGAGACGAATGCCATCGCGGCCTGACCTTGAGCGAAAGGTGTCCCTCCGGTCTGCTGCTGATTGCTTGCCGTGAATACACGCGCTTTGTATAGCTCGACCAGTTTCTCAACCAGAGCGATGGAGGTTTCCGAATCAAAGGTCGGATTGCCTTCCTTGTCGTAAAAATTCTCTCCGTATAGGAGCAGGAGGGATAGATAGGATTGCTCTCCGTTGCTCGTCTGAATATCCAAGCCGGAGCGTACCGTCTGGCCGTTTTGCACGACTTTCAACCGATCGGCGTACTGGAACAGCTCATCGAGGGTTTGCGGCGGAGATTCCGGATCCAGGCCGGCTTCGGCCAAATAATCTTTACGCCATGCCAGTGGGCGGAGATCCGGTATCAACAGCCCGTATTGTCCATTCTCCCACTGGCCTGCTTTGAGGATATCGGGGTAGAAGTCGGTTGTCCCTTCCCACTGGTCTTTGTCGATGTATGGCTGCAGGTTCAGATATTTGCCCTGATCTACCGTGGAAATGAGCTGACCGAAGCCGAGACCATGCACATCCGGTTGCGTTCCACCGGAGTACGCGACGGCAAGTTTCTGGAAATATTGGTCCCAAGGGACAGAGGTTAGATTTACCTTAATATTTGGGTTCTGCTCCTCGAACGTTTCGATAGACGCCTTTACAGCGTTTACAGTCACCTGATCCGTCCCCGGAAACCAGAAGCTCAGTACAATTTGTCCAGCGTTCTCTACCTTATCGGTGCTGGAAGCGTTAGGTTGGCCACTGCTCGTCAGACCGCATCCGGCAAGCAGCAGACTTAAGGCGGTCATTGTCAGGATGGCGCGAATGAGTGAATTTGCTTTCAACATGTTTCCCCCCAGATATGTTCGTTATCGTCGTTTACAGTCTGCGTGCTTCTCCGTACGTACGGTCAAAACACATATCAAGTATTCCGACTGAAATACTTGATTTTTGAATATTTAATGCCTATGATTATAGCATTCAGAGGTACAAGCGTATGTACTCAAAAAACGTAAATCGTTACCCATTATGCAGATTTGCACAATTAAGAATAGGGAGGGAGGATGTTGCAGAGAACCGTCCCTGCTGTCGATTCCATCTCAAAGGACCGGATTGACCGCTGGCATTCCCAGACCCGGCAGAGTCTTGAATTCGAGACTCGAAACTTGCTGGAACAGCTCTCCATCCAGATCCGATGGCTCAAGGAGTGGGATGTGCGGGAAGGCCATTCCGGCCGGTTTGTTTTCCCGTATACCGCCATTTGGCTGGTTACCGGAGGAAAAGCAACCATCCTGTACGATCAAACCCCTTACATCATCGGAAAAGGGGACATTGTATGCATTCCTCCTCAAACTTGCCAGTCGTGGCAGAGCATTGATGATTCGGAACCTTTTCATTATTATGCGTTTGCTTTGGAGGCCAAGATCGGGCTTCTGGATTTCATTCGCCTGTACCGTTTTCCAAGGGTAGCGTCTGCGGTTGATCCGTCCGCCTTCGGCAAACTGCTGCAATCATGGCACAACGTCGCCGATCAATGCATGTCGTACACCGAAACGATAAAGGAAGAGCGGGTGAACGGATTGCAGCAAGCGAGGTTGGACACGAACCAGGCCATCCAGTATTTGAAGATGCAAACGCTGGGCTTGTCGTGGCTGCTCCAACTGTTCGAGACGCTGCGTTCCTTCTTGCCTGAACGACCTGTAATGTACGACCACCGGATTTTCCAAATATGCAATTACGTCGCGGCGCATTTGTCCGATCCGATGACGCTGGATGATCTGGCGGAGCGTGCCGCTCTCGGCAAGGAGCAATTCAGGTCCCTGTTCCAGCAGACGCTCGGGACGTCGCCCATGAAATATGTGCAATTGATGCGCATGCAGCGAGCCAAGGAGCTGCTTTCGTTGACCGTCTATCCGATCAAGGATATCTCGGCGCAGGTCGGGTTCGAGAGCCAACACCATTTCTCGCGTGCCTTTCGCAAACATGCCGGCATATCACCGCTGGAGTATCGCAGGCATCATACGGAGTAGCATGAACGCAAAAGACGATCCCCGGGAGGATCGTCTTTTTGCGTTCATGCTGATTATTGGGAATCGGTATTATTGCAATTGCAGAGCTTGGGCCGTTCGGGATTCCACCTCGTCCATCAAGGCAGTCATGTCCATGCCTGCATGGTTGCCCAGCAGAATGATAGTCACATCATCGGACAAGTTGCGCGAGAGGGCTGTGGAGAAACCGCCGCCGCTACCGTTATGAAAGACCGTTCTTTTGTCGCCGTTCTCCTTGAGGATCCAGGCGTAACCGTAGTTTTTGTCCGAGTACGGTTCGTACATCGTTTCGATCGTATCCTGGCTCAGGATCTGGTCTGTATACAGTGCGCGGTCCCATTTCAGCAGGTCGTCTACGGTGGAATAGATCGTGCCCGAACCCGACTGGGATACGTAATAAGGGGCCTCGACCCATTCTCCGCCGGACTGCACGAACCCGCTGATCGTATTCACTTTAGGGGACGCTTCGCCGGAGTTTTTCATGTCCAGCGGTTTCAAAATCGTTTGCTGCACGTAATGGGCATAGCTCATGCCGGATACTTGTTCAATAACATAGGCGAGCAGTACGTATCCGCTGTTGCTGTACAAATAGGCAGAGCCCGGTTCGAATTTCAGCGTTTTATGGCGAATTTCTTCCACAGTCTCTTCAAGGGTGGTGCCTTCGCCACGGCCGAAAGCGGATGGCAGGCCTGACGTTTGGGATAACAGCATATGGAGGGTGATTTTGTCTCCCTCCGGTATGCCGGAAATATATTTGGAGATCGGGTCCTGCACATCCAGCTTTCCTTTTTCCGCCAAACTGAGAATGGAGGCTGCCGTAAACGATTTGCTCAGGGAAGCGATGCGCGTTTTCCGGTCAGGACGATTCAGCGTGTGCGCATCGGCAAGACCATATCCTTGCCGAAGCAATACTTCGCCTTTATGAGCAATGAGCGCGATGCCGGGAAACTGGATTTCGCGCAAGTAGTCGTCCACGCCGGCGACTTCGCTGTGAAGCAGGCTGACTTGGTCCGATCTGATGCTGACTCGCATTTGGCCCGCATCCGTCCGCGCTACGTGAATATCTGCCTTGAGCGCATTGGCCATCATGCGTACAGGCAGCATCAACGTTCCGTTCAGGTTGCGGGAGTGAGTGGCAGCCTTCATCTGTAAGCCATTGACCTCGATCACATCGGTCCCTGCCTTGTGGACCAGCGTGTCCCGGCCTGAGGTGATGGTGGCCGACTGGGTCCGTTGATCCCATTTCAAAGAACCTTGTAACGATTGAACGACATCGCGCAATGGAACAAACGTCGTGCCTTGAATGATAAGCGGTTTGTTTTTCCAAAGCTGCCGAATGCCATCGACCTCAATGTAAACATCCTTTGTGCTTTGCGCGGCCGCTGCTGGCGAAGTCTGACCGATCCATGCCGGGGAAGCGACCAGAACAAAGGCGAGCAGGATGCGCAATACGGGCAAAAATACAGAAATAACGCCGTCCTGCACCTGAAGCTTGCGTAAAATTCGAATCCTCTCCTTCCAAACGTTTCATGTTTGTCCAACTTTAAGGGTTATTGTAAACGATCTTGGAAAGGGGGTCAAAAAAGCGGTCACAATCTGCAAAGTGGGGCGGGCAACTCATCTATTGGATTACTTGCTGAAAGGGCATGCCGATATTTCATGAAACCATTTTGCTGCATCCATAATGTTTTCATGGAAACTGTCCGATAAATGAAAGGTGAAGCTAAACGATGGAGGCTATTTTATAATGAAGAAAAAGATACAAGGCTGGCTGAGGCCAACCGTAAAAAAACGGCTAGTCGCCGTATTGCTCCTATTTCTGATCGTGCCCAGCGTAACGGTGGGGTGGTTATCCTATCTGAAAGCGGCGGAAAGGGTTCATGAGGAACTTGTATCCACGGCACATGCCAAAGCGGAAATGTTGAACTTTCAAATTACCCAAATGCTGGACATGGAGAAACAAAACGCGGCGCAGCTTGCTGCCGGGGTATCTTCGAAAGACGTTATCGATAAATCGCCTGCCCTTCAACGAAAGATGGACCAGATGTCCGCTGCCCATGAGGAGCTTGGCGTATTGACAATTGGGGCAGAAGACGGCAGCTGGATGAAATCCCCGGACCCGGGCAGTCAGGTCTATGATCCGCGCGAACGCAGCTGGTACAAAATGGCGATGGCGAGCGATGAACCGATCATTTCGGATACGTTTCAATCTGTAACGACGGGCGAGTGGGTAGTAACCGCAGCAGTCAAGCTGCCTGACGGAAAAGGCGCGTTCGGGGCCAACGTCAGTCTCAATCATTTGAAAGCCTCGGTCGAAGAGGTGCACATCGGTAAAGCGGGCAAGCTGTACATGCTGGATAATGGCGGAAAATTCCTGTTCCATTATGATATTGAATCAGGAAGTCAGTCCGACCAGAGCTACATCAATGAAATGTACACCCAGGAACGCGGAACCGTGAGTTATACGTATAACGGGCAGGACATGATCGCCGTGTACGATACCAATCCGGTGACAGGGTGGAAAATCGTTGGCGAGCTGGTCGCTTCCGAAGCGCAAGAGGCCGTAAGGCCGATTATGATTCGTACGTATACACTGGTCGGAAGTGCCCTGATCATTGGCCTTGTTGTGCTTGTCTTCGTGATTCGCAGCATCCATAGACCTTTGGCCCAACTGACGCAGGCGGCATCCAAAGTAAGTTCCGGCGACTTAACCGTGCAGGTAGGGTTGAAGCGCAAGGACGAGTTCGGCAAGCTTGGAGACAGCTTCGATGCGATGACCTCATCGCTGCGCGGCGTACTGGGCGAAGTGCATGATACGTCAAGCCAGTTGGCGGCGTCATCCGAACAGTTGATGGCGAGTTCCGAGCAAACCTCCAGGGCTACCGAGCAGGTTGCCGAATTGATGCAGGATGCCGCGACGGGAACGGGAAAACAAAATGACAGTCTCGCGGCTACGGGACAGCTTGTGGAGGAAATGTCCCATGGCGTCAAAGAGATTTCGGCAAGCGCGGAGGATGCGGCACGGATCGCCGGGGAAGCTTCAGCGAAATCGGAAGCAGGCATGGTTACGGTGGAAGAGGCCGTGGCGCATATCCGGCAGGTGAATGGCGAAAGCGAAGCCGTATCGGCGGTGATTGAGGATCTGCGTTCCAAAAACGATGAGATCGTGGCGATCGTTGCCGATATTACGGCGATTGCGAAGCAGACGAACATTCTGGCGCTTAATGCGTCGATCGAAGCCGCGCGGGCCGGCGAGCATGGCCGGGGATTTGCGGTTGTTGCCGAAGAAGTGAAGTCCTTGGCCCAACATTCCGGCCGTTCCGCCGGACGCATCAGCGAACTGATGCGTGAGATGCATGAAAAAACGGATGCGGTGCATTCGGCTTTTGCCCGGACAGGAGAAGGCATGCTTAAGGGTTCCGCTTTGATCACGGAAGCGGGCGAAGCTTTCCGCACTATCCGAAGCGCCGTGCAGCAAGTTGCCGCGCAGGTCCAGGAGGTATCCACGGCGTCCCGAGCCATTGATGGGGGAATGGGCCATGTGACCAAAGCCGTCAACGATACGATTCAGCTGTCAGACCAGATCGCTGCCGGTACGGAGGATGGATCTGCCGCCGCCCAGCAGCAATTGGCCACGATGGAAGAGGTGGCAGCCTCTTCGGCTGCGTTGTCCAAGATGGCGGAAGATTTGCAAGAGATGATTGAACGATTCAAGTTGTAGCAAACATGGCGCAAGTCGTCGCAAAAACATGACAGAACCGCAGGGAGCAGAAATCCCTGCGGTTTTTTCGATTTGAGCTTTGGGGAAACCATGATCCGAGTGATGCGTCTTGCGTGAGTTGGAATTGGGAAACAGCTTGTTTTTGGAGTTTTGTTTGACAATTAATAAACAAAACAATAAAATGTCTATAAATAAACAAACGATTAGGCGGTTATTTTATGGAAAATATAGAATCTTTGCTGCAGGCCGCTTCGCTGGAAGAGATTAAGCGGGGATATCGACAGCAGGGAGAAGTTTTTGTATGCGTCTGCTGCGGCTACCAAACCGAGTCGGGAATTGTTTACCCGGAAGACGGGGTGCTCTATGAATCGGAACGATATATGCGTGTGCACATCGAGAAAGTCCATGGGTCGGTATTTGAGTATTTGCTGGGGCTGGACAAAAGCGTCAACGGACTTTCCGACGTGCAGCGTGGCCTGCTTGGTCAGTTTTATGAGGGAAAAAAGGATGCCGAGGTGCAAGCGGCCCTCGGGATCGGCAGTGCATCGACCATACGCAATCACCGGTTTACGCTGAGGGAAAAGGAACGGCAGGCCAAAATTTTTTTGGCTCTTATGGAACTGCTTCGAAGCAAGGATACCCACAAGCCTGCTGAGCTGGCGCAGCCCGTTACACGCAAGATGAGCATGATTGACGCGTCCTTGTTCGACATTTCCGAAGAGGATCGGGAAAAGGTGCTTCTCAAATATTTTCCGGAAGGCACGGACGGTCCGCTGGCCAGCTTTCACATGCAGCAGAAACATAAATACATTGTGCTTTGCGAAATCGCGAGGCGTTTTGAATCCGGAAGGACGTATACCGAGAAACAGGTGAATGAACTGTTGGGACGGGTGTACCCCGATTACGCGGAGATCAGGAGATATCTGGTCGACTACGCGCTGTTGGATCGCAAGCAGGATGGCAGCGAGTATTGGCTGCGTGACTTGGGGGAGAGTTCACAAAATAACGTCAAAGCGGCGAAAGGTGCAGCGAAAGGAGAGAAAAAAGGAATGAATCGACGCAAAGAACTGCAGGAGCAGGCCAAAGAAGTCAAAATCGAAGCAGGTATATATTGTATCCGCAATGAACGTAACGGGAAGGTGTTCGTAGACAGCACGCCGAATCTGAAAACGATAAACGGACAGAAATTCATGCTCCAGATGGGCACACACCTCAATCGCCAGCTTCAGGCCGAATGGAAGGAGTACGGCGAGCAGGCATTTACGATCGAAGTACTCGAGGTGTTAAAAAAAGAAGATAACCCGTATTTCGATGCCAAGGATGCTCTTGCCAAATTGCTGAAACGTTGGATGGAACAGCTCGAGCCTTACGGCGACAAGGGATACCATAGTTGACTGGGGCATGCAAAAGGGTAAAACGTACAAAAGGTCTTAACCGGCAATCGCGGTTAGGACCTTTTTTATTTCGTGGCAATTCGGCTTACAGCTTGAACTGCTCAACCAGCTTTTGCAGCTTATGCGCCAGATGGGCCAGCGAATCGGCCGAAGAGGAGATTTCCTGCATGGAAGCGACCTGCTCCTCCGTTGCTGCCGAAATGTTTTCGGTGCCATCGGCATTTTGTTCAGAAATTCCATGAATGTGGTCGATCGAATTCACGACTTCAGCCGTGCTCGCAGACATTTGCTCGGAAGCGGCTGCGATGTTTTCGAGCTGTGTATTTACGCTGTTGATCGCTTGATGGATCTGAGAGAACGCTTCATCCGCAAAGCGGACGGATTGCATGCCACTGCTCACCTCGCGTTTGCCGTTCTGGGCTTCTTCGTTCGCTTGCACGATTTCCTTCTGAATGGCTGCGACAAGTTCGACGATATGTTGGCCGGATTGACTGGATTGCTCGGCCAATTTGCGGACTTCGCTGGCGACGACCGCGAATCCCCGGCCGTGTTCTCCTGCCCGCGCAGCTTCGATGGATGCGTTCAGGGCGAGCAAATTGGTCTGCGCCGCGATGCCGGTGATTGCAGACACCATCTCGCCAATGGCCGCCGAATGCCGGCCGAGCCGTTCCGAGGTTTGGGCCATGTTGTCCACCAACAGGCTTACCGCACCCATCTCGGCAACGGCACTCTGCATGGTTGCATTGCCCTGTTGGGCAAGTTCGCTGGCATGCATGACCGCTTCGGACACTTGCTGCGTGCTACCGGTGACCTGGCCTACGCCTTGCGCAAGCTCGTTCATTTGATGTGCCGTATGCTTGAGGCTGCTCGCCTGCTTCTCGATGCCGGCGGCGGATTGCTCCGTAATCAGGGCGACTTGTTCCGTGGCTCTCGTCGTTTCCGAGGAATTGACGGCCAGCTGGGCGGAAGAAGCTGTTAGTTCTTCGGCCGTATGCCGTACATCCTGAATGACTCCGCGGAGGGATTCGCTCATTTTGTTAAAGCTGGCGCTAAGCATACCGAGTTCATCGTTGCCTTGAACAGGCACCTCGATGGCCAAGTTGCCTTCGCTGATTTCGTTCGTGGCCTGGACCAGACGGTTCAACGGCCGGGTGACCGATCGCACGATCCAAAAAATGATGCCGACGCTTACAACGATCGCAATCGCAATAACAACCAGGGTGGTGTACAAAATCGGACGTACCGATGCCGTGACTTCACTGTCATCGATAACACCGACAACGGTCCAGCCTGTCGTAGCGTTTGTTTCAAAGAAGGCATGCTCCGCATTTCCGTTCAGGGAGTAGGAGATGTTTCCGTTCTTTTGCTCGTAAATATCTTTATACGGTGACATCGTGCCTTCGGTACCGGGTTTCTCGGTAGGATGCACGATGATCTTATTTTGATCGTCAATGATGTAGAAATAACCCTTTTCTCCAAGTTTCGTACCGTTCACGGTTTTGGCAAGGCCTTCTAACGATAGACTGACCGAAACAACGCCATGACCGTCATCCGTCGTTTGGGCTATTGCGGCAACGACATTATTCGTGATACTTGAGATGTATGGAGTGATTACTGTGGGGTTGTCCTTGTTGGCTATGGCGGCTTGATACCACGGGCGTTCCCGGGGGTCGTATCCAGCCTTGTTGACCGCGGTAACCGGAGAATTGACATAAACGCCCTTATCCGTGCCGATTGAGGCAAGTTCCGCATCGTTGTGGCTTTCTTTGTATGCATCCAGAAGCGTTCGGATCGTGTCCGTCTCATCGCCCTGCTTAGGGCCGACGTTGCCTGGGTCCAGCTGACTTGCCAGCAGATCGACGTTTTTCTGAGTTGCGCCGATAATCTGGTCAATAGTCTGGTTGAGTACCTTGACGCTGCTCATCGCACTATCGAACATCTTTTGTTCCACTTTGGCCTCCGCCGTTTGGAAGGAGATGATGCCCAGGCTGATTGTTGGGATCAACAGTACCAGCGTAAACGATAAAATCAGTTTTTCTCTCATTTTCAGTGCTCTGGCCGTCCTGTGCTTCGTTCCTTGTTTCATCCGATTTCCCCCTCGGTTGGCATGGCATTTCCGCATGCCCCTAAATGTGATCATCATCTCCATATGTAAGGCCAAGTCATTTCTACATCTGGAAAAACATGCATTTTCAGATGGTTCTGGTGCTATAGTATGACATATTTCGAGTTTATTCAACATAATTTTAAATGGCTTTGCATGAAAGTTGCTATGGATTAGTTCTTATGGATCATATCTGTTCTGTATATGGCATATCTGTCTCTTTCGAAACCGCCAACATGTGGTATATTTCTGGAATTAAGCAGCCTGCATCATAATTTGATTTGATGAAGACATCGGAAAGGAGTTGCATTACTTGAATAAAACGGTACCGGGAATGGACGCTAATGGAACGTACCGTGCTGAAACTTTGGACGAGGCCTCCTTCATGCAGGGCGTGAAGGATTGCGTTCCAACCCTTCTCGGATATTTGAGCATCGGCTTCGCCGCAGGAGTCATTGAAATGACGGCCGGGCTTAGCCTGGCGGAAACGGCGTTAATTAGCCTTATTCTGTATGCCGGTTCCGCGCAGTTCATCGCGGCGGGCATGCTGGCCTCCAACGGGTCGGCGGCAGCGATCATATTTACGATCTTTTTCGTCAATCTGCGCCACCTGCTGCTCAGCGCGGCAATCTCGCCGTATTTCCGCCACCTGACGCCGCTCAAAAACATGTGGATCGGCTCGCTGCTCACGGACGAGTCGTTCGGCGTGGCGATGACGCGGGCCATCGGACGCACGTCGCTGAGCCAGCGGTGGATGCATGGTCTGAACATTACAGCCTATCTGAATTGGTTTGCCGCCAATATGGCAGGAGCCTATTTCGGAAGATGGATTGCTAACCCCGAAAGATTAGGGCTTGATTTTGCGCTGCCTGCCATGTTTATCGGCCTGATCGTGCTTCAACTCGCCCAGCGGAAAAACAGAAGATTGCATATCAGCGTGGCGGTGATTGCCGTAGTCTGCGTCGTTGGGGCAAGCATGGCATCGCTGGGCAGCATGAGCATTATTGTGGCGGCGGTCATCGCTGCAACGATGGGGGTGCTAATGGAACGATGGAAATAAGATGGGACGTATTCTGGATCATTATGGGGGCGGCGCTGCTGACCTTCCTGCCGCGTGTGCTGCCGCTCATGCTCTTCAGCCGCATACCGATTCCGGGTTGGCTTCTACGCTGGTTGGAGTATGTGCCCGTAGCGGTCATGGCGGCACTCATCGGTCAGGAATTGTTTATGTCGGGTAACCAGCTTATCCCTATTACGCAAAATGCTGCGTTGTGGGCAGCGCTCCCTACGTTTGCCGTGGCCATCTGGACGCGCAGTCTGCTCGGAACGGTGCTTGTCGGCATTGTTGCCATGATGGTTTTGCGCTACTGGTTAGGGTAAATGCAGCATTGAGCGGGTTGCAGGCGCTTCGCAACCAATGAAAAGCGGCTCGGGGCAGCGTGCGAAAATGTGGCAGACGGACAGATGCCGATCATTCATCTAAGCCTGCGGGTAACTCCCTCTTTTCTTCGGTTAATAATGAAACATATGGCGTACCTGACCATTGGGTTTAACGTCTGACTTCACCAGGGAAGGGAGTAAGAGAGATGGAGTTACCAAGGCGAAAATTGTTGATCACCGGCGCAGCCGGCGTTATTGGACGCGCATTGCTGGATGGGTTGCAGGCATTGGACAGGTATGAAATCGTGGCGGCCGATCTGCGGCCGGATCATGATGCAGGCATCGTTGCGCTGGACGTGACGGATGCCTCGCGTTTGCGGGAATTGACCGAAGGTGTACACACGGTGCTGCACATTGCGTGGGCGAAGGACGAGGAGGACTTTTTGGGCAAGGTGCTGCCGATTAACGTGACCGGAGCCTACCATTTATATGAAGCAGCCCGGCTGAACGGGGTAAAACGCGTTATATTTGCCAGCTCCAATCATGCGACGGGCTTCTACAAAACAGGCGAGGCGATCGAGGCAGATGACCCGTACCGTCCGGACAGCTTCTATGGGCTCAGCAAATGTTACATTGAGCTGCTCGGCAGGTATTATGCCGACAAATACGGTCTGTCCTCCTTCAATATCCGTATAGGCAACTTTTCCGGAGACAATCACCCGCATTCCGAGCGAGCTTCGCATATTTGGATTTCGCCCAGAGACATGGTGCAGCTGGCTTCATGCTGCATCGAAGCGGACGAGTCCATGAGATTCTTCAATCTGTACGGAACCTCGGCCAATGCCGACAACTATTACGATATCAGCGATCTGGCGGACAGCATCGGATATCGCCCCGAGGATGACGCTGCGGTGCTATGGGAAGAGGCAAAACGCAGGGGAGAACCGGATAAGCAGGACGAGACGCCGTATCAGGGCGGAGGTTACGTGGCCAAGGAGCAACCGAAACGGTAATGGTACCTCTGGTCAAAAGAGGGCAGTAGAAATTCGTTTGAACGACGAAGCTTTCAAGAAAACCATGGTAACGGCCTCGGCAAATGAATGTGAAAACGCTATTTTCTATTGGACGGGAAAGGTCTACAATGGAAACAGGGCGTTATCGAAGTTCATTTTACATAGCGAGGAAGGAAAGAACATATCATGGTGAAAAGTCCGTCCGTTATTTTGTTTCAGGGAGATTCGATTACCGATGGAGGCCGCTCGCGCAATGACGATCCGAACCATTTTCTGGGCCACGGTTATGCGTACCTCATCTCCAGCAAGCTGGGCATGGAATTGGCAGGCAAGCAGCCGATTTTCTATAACAGGGGCATTAGCGGGGATCGCGCTTCCGATCTGTACGCACGTTGGAACGAGGATACGATCAGCCTGAAGCCGGAGCTCCTCAGCATTTTGATCGGCGTGAACGATCTTTGGCGCACGATGAAAGGGGAAGCGAGCGGCATTACGGACCGTTTCGAACGCGCTTATCGCCATCTGCTCGAAGAGACGCGTGAAGTGCTGCCGGATACCGGTCTGGTCTTGATGGAGCCGTTCATCCTGAACACGGGCGCGCCAGCGGAACAATGGGACGTCTGGGAGAGGAAAATGGCCGCTTACCAGCGAATCGTTGCCGGGCTGGCGGAGGAATTCGGGGCCGTGTTCGTGCCGCTGCAGCAGGTGTTCGACGATGCACTGAAGCAGGCCGACGCCGCATACTGGCTCTGGGATGGCGTTCATCCGACGGCAGCAGGACACGAGCTGATGGCACGGCAGTGGCTGAAGATCGTGCAGGAAAGTCCGCTGAAAATCCAATAGCAAGGCAGGCGAGCAGAGAGGCATATGACATGCCCTCTGCTTTTTAATTGTTTTCAACTATTAAAACCATTTTTAGAAATAAAATGTTTAAATAACAATAGGAGGGGTAAATAAAAATCGTAGCACATTATATTCAATACCCGATAAGGAGTGAATTCAAATGGCACAAAACAATCAAAACGGAAAAATGAGCCGTGAAGAAGCAGGACGTAAGGGTGGAGAAGCAACCTCAAGAAACCATGACCGCGAGTTTTATCAAGAAATCGGCAGCAAAGGCGGAGAGGCAACGTCCAATTCGCATGATCGCGAGTTTTACCAAGAGATCGGCAGTAAAGGCGGAGAAGCGACTTCCAACAACCATGGCAGAGAGTTTTACCAGGAGATCGGCCGTGAAGGCGGTCGTGCGAACGGGAACAACCAGGACAATGACGATGGCAAAATGAGTCGCGAGGAAGCCGGGCGCAAAGGCGGACAGGCCCGAGCCCGTAATCGAAACGATTAAAGACCTGGTCAGGACATGAACCGCCCTGACTAAAAAAATAAACAAGGCCGGACTTCAACCCGAACGAACGGGGTGAAATCCGGCCTTGTTCATTTGGCGGTATTTCAAACGGCATCCATGAAAGCGACGGAAGCCATACTCAGGCAATATGCTGCTCCACAGCTTGGCGATGGCTGAACAAGGACTCGTCAACGATGGTGCGCAGAAATATCGGATCGATATCCGGGAGCAGTGCTTCGGCATATCTCCACGCGTTTTCTTCGATGTGCAGCATCACTCTGAACCGATCCGCAGGAGCAGACGACGTGTCGAGAAGTCCTGACAGATACTCCAGCTCGTTGTCCTCGGCATGCCCCAGTTCATGAGCCAGGATGACGCGTATATAGGATCTCAAAGGTTCGAGCGAACCGAAAAGCAGCTTGCATTGCTCTATGATTTCTTCTTCGTAAAGAAAAACCGTATGGCTGGCAGCATGGTATTTGCCGCCGACTAGACGTCCATCCGGAAAACATGGTTCGATGCGGACACGAACCCGGCTTCCGGAACGCTGTACAAGATCGTCTGCCGCTTGGCGGAAAAATTCATGATACAGTGTTGTTCACCTATCCTTATAAAATGAATAAAAAGGCACGATCTGATGCTGATCGACAATGACATGTACGAGGTAGCGGGTCAAAAGGTTGCACCTTTTTTCCTATTCCAGCCATAAAATTTCCAGTGTCATTGTCTCCCTGTGTCGTTGGGGAAACATCGGACGAATTCGATCCGTCTGTGTAGGAGTTGCAGGAAATATGATTATTTTACGCAGTTTTATCAATAAATATCTGGTTTCGGAAATCCCCTTCATTTTTGCGACGTGATGGGCTAGAATGAAATCGGTTACATAAAACGGGGAGGGATGGCGATGACTGTTCATCCAGGCTTCGCTTGGCCGACGGATCAGATGAAACAAGCGCTTCGCACCGCAAGACCGGCTGCGTTGAAGAGTGTGCAGAGTTGGAGGGAACGGGTGGCTGATACGCTCCATAGCGCGGCTTTTTCTGATTTTCGCGCAGACCTGCTGGCGTATGAACAAAAGGCTCGCGAAGAGGCGATGCCTGAGCTAAGCTTTTCCCTTTATCGCGAATTCAGGGATACGGGTGAGCGCAAGGCATACGAGCAAGCGTATTTCGAACGGCGGGGGAGAGTTGTCGCGACCGGTCTGCTGGCTGCATTTTCACCGGAGCCGGAAAGGCTGGCTTTGCTGGAAGATCTGATCTGGAACGTGTGCCAGGAGCTGACCTGGTGTTTGCCGGCCCATATCGGTGCCGGTGAGGAGGCGCGGTCGGGGATACAGATCGACCTGTTCGCCGCTGAAACGGCCCAAATGCTGGCGGAAATGGTCGTCATGCTGGGCGATGAGCTGGATGAACGCGTCGGCAGGCTTGTACGCGGGGAGATTGATCGGCGCATATTCGCTCCGTTGTATCGGGACAATGCCCCATTCGGTTGGGAGAGAGCGGACCATAACTGGTCGGCGGTATGCAGCGGGGGATGCGGTATTGCGGCATTGCTGCTTGTGGAAGACGAGGAGCTGCTTGCAGCGGCAGTCCGGAGAACGCTTGGTTCCATGGTGGCTTTTCTGAGCGGCTACGGCATGGATGGCGGATGTGCGGAAGGCATCGGCTATTGGGTGTACGGTTTCGGATTTTATACGTATTATGCCGACATGCTTCATTTGTTCAGCGGGGGAGAACTTGATCTGCTGTCCGGTCCGAAAATTGAAGCCATTGCCGCTTATCCTCGCCATATTCATTTATCGGAGGGTATCTTCGTCAACTATTCGGATAGCCGGGAACGGGAGGTGCTCCCGTCAGGCTTGTTGTCCTATTGGGCTTCCCATACCGGCAAGCCGGCAAGTCTCCCTTTTGAGCTGCCGCTGCTGACGGGCGATCCTTGCCGCCGCTGGGCACATGCCATGCGCAACGTGCTGTGGAGCGATCCGGTTTGGTTTGCGGCAGAAGGCCAACCTGCGAACCAGGCGACAACGGTCCATTTGGAAAACTTGTCATGGACGATTTCCCGAGGGACGGTGCAGGCAGAGAACGGCGCAAGTTGGACAGCTGCTTTTTCGGTCAAGGGCGGGCACAATGATGAGCCTCATAACCATAATGATCTGGGGCACTTTCTTCTGCATGCAGGCGGAGAAACGATTCTCTGCGATCCGGGTTCGGGAGAGTACACCAAAGCTTATTTTTCGCCGGGACGCGAATCGATCATGCAGATCGGCTCGCAGGGGCACAGCGTTCCGGTCATCGAAGGCACCTATCAGGTGTCGGGACGGAATGCAGCCGCGCATACTCTGGCGGCGGATGTAACTTCGCCGGGAAGGGCGGAGATCGCCTTCGACCTAACGTCGGCCTATGGGGAAGCGAATAACCTTGCAGCCTGCTTCCGTCATTTGAAGTGGAACGGTCCAAGAGGAAGCGAGGATGCGGAATTGGTTGTGGAAGATCGATTCGTATGGAAGAACGCAATCGATGAGAACACTGGCGGGAAACGTCAGGCGCTTCCTTTCGTGGTTGAACACCTGATTAGCCGATTCGAGCCGGTATCGGAGCGTGGACGGATTCGATGGGCGGGCCGACGCGCTGCCGTGACCTTGCATTACGACGCTGCTTGTTGGGATGCAAAGGTTGAGGTATTGGATGCCGTGGATCATGATCACCGCCCGTTGAGATTGTATCGAACGGCATTGTCTTTGAGCCGGGCGGGGTCGATGCCGGAATCCGGGCAAGGAGCTGGCCCCGGCTCGCCGGTCACCGAATGCAAGATGAGATTTGTCGTATCCCCGCGAGGTGAAGGCGGCAAAGGATAGCGATGGGGTTGTGCGAGTTGTGACAGCAAAAGGGAAAATCCGATCTTAAGGAGGTCTGTCTCTTGTTAACGTATACAGCCGGGACTTCTTATCCTTGGAAGCGGGAGCTGGAGGAGTTTCGGGCATTGTCGGCGCAGGCGGATGGGATTGAACCGACCGGATGGAATCGCAAGCGGAAATTGGCGCTCATTGAACAAATTGTGCGTGCGTACAGGGTTTATCAACAGGAAAATGGGGCGATCGAAGACCCATACTCAGGCAGGGAGCGGTATTACTCAACCCCAGCTTATGCGATGGCGGCGGCCGTGTTGGTTAAGGAAGGCCATGCGGATCTGCTGCCCTCAGCGTCGGCCGCCCTCACGCGAAGCATATCGGCCGTCGTGCAAGGGGAAGCTCCGGATTCCCATCCGGATTTTTTTCCAGTCTTGATGATGCGCGCTTATATGCTGCTCAAACCCTTCTTGCCTGAGCAAGCGGAGGTTTGGGCCGGGATGTTAAGACAGATTGAGCCGGAACGGGACTATGTATTTACGATGAGCAAAATGAACAATCCGAACCGTATGATCAATTGGAATGCCATCATGATTTCGGGCGAGGTTCTGCGTTGGAAGGAAGGACTGGCCGGGGAAGGGACCGAATGGATGGACCGTTATTTAAGCGCGTATCATCTGACGCGGTTCACGCCGCTCGGCCTTTATCAGGACGGCCCGCTCGATCGTCCGAATTGCCCGCTCGCCTATGACATCGCTACGCGTTACCATCTGGGCATCATGATTGATGCCGGATATGAGGGGGAGTGCGCCCCTGTACTTGCCGAATGTCTGCGGCACGGTGCCTTTTCCTCGCTGCTTACGCTCTCGCCGCTCGGAGAGATTCCCCCGCGGGGACGCAGTTCCCAGCATCAGTGGAACGAAGCGGCTGCCGCGTCCGTGTTTGCGAGCCAGGCTTCGGCTGCATTGAAGGCCAGGGATCGCGGAATGGCCGGCATTTTTGCCCGCGCCGCCAACTTGTGCTTCGATGCCGTGGCCCGCTGGAGCATGGAAGACGGACGCTTGCATATCGTTCGAAATTTCTACCCTCCGGAGAAACGACACGGATATGAGGTATATACGAATCATACCTGCTATAACTTGTGGACGGTGGCGGCATTAGCCAATGCATACCTATGTGATCCGGGGGACGGGCTGAAGGAGCGGCCGATCCCTTCCGAGGTTGGCGCACGCGTGCTTCAGATGGACGGCTGGTTCGAGACGATTTCCGCTTCAGTGCCGGGTCAGCAGATCATCCTGCATACCGCGCTAAATGATCCCTACACGGTGCCGGGCCTGGTTCGCATTCATCAACAGGGGTTGCCTGGAGGCATCGGTCCCGCAGCGGCTGGACATGCGAATGCGGGATTCACCGAGTTCGGCGAAGGGGAGACGCTGCCGTTAAGTTACTGCCCGGCTTGGCAGACGCCTGACGGACAGTGGCATACGCTGGCAGAGGGAATTTCGTCCGGCGCGGAATACGACAGGGATGCAGGCATCGATCCGGCACTCGGTGGAGGCTCGGTCAAGCTGGAGGTGGAATCGGAAGCATTCCATGGCGAGCGGGCTCGGGAACATTTTTGCCGTAATTCATTCACGCTGAAGTGGCATGGCCCGCTGCAAGGATTGCAAGAACTGCGTATGCATGTTTTGCAGCAGCAGGGACTGCTGCAGATCACCTACGAGTTCGAGGGGCAGATTCAGGCGGCGGGTGCTGTCATTCCGCTCATGTTCGGCGACGGTGAGCAGCAGGCAGAGATCACTTGTTCCGACAATCGTGTGCGCACGGAATTCCGCGGGGCCTATGCAGAATCGAAATTGGTGGACAGCATCGGGCGAGTGCATGTTCAGGACGGCACGGTGGCCTCGCGGAATGGCCTTCTGCGATTCGCCAGAATGGAAGTGCCGGAGAGCCGCACGTTGACGTTTACGGTGGAACTGGGCGCGTCGACAGGGAAGGCATGATGGGGTGCTTCTCTTTACAGGGGGATGCAGGTGCTTAATGAGCGGCTTGGTGATGTTGTCAAGTGGTGGCACGTAAAGAAAAGATAAAGGGGGAGTATTACAATGGCAGCTATGGCAGAAGAAACGAATTGGGCAGAAGAGGCATGGCAGCAGGGAGTGCTTAAAACCGTCAGAAACGCGCAGCGGATCAAGGATACGTTCCCGCATACCTCGATTCAGGGGGAATATGACCAGAACGCGCCGGAGTGGTGGACGGCAGGGTTCTGGCCGGGACTGTTGTGGCTTGTGCAGAGGGAAGCGGGGACGGCTCAGGAAGCCGATTCATTGTCCCGGATCGCGTTGAGTTGCGAGAAACAGCTGGAGGCCTGTTTGCGTGATCCGGATCTGGTGGATCACGACCTTGGCTTCGTCTGGCTGCTTAGCGGCGTTGCCCATTACCGCCAAACCGGAAACGCGGACGGACGGAGGCGCGGGCTGCTTGCGGCCAACCTGCTCGCCGCCCGCTTCCATGTGCGGGGGCGGTTCATCCGTGCCTGGAATTTCGATTCGGCGGCCATGGATACGCGCGGCGTGGCGATCATCGACAGCATGATGAACCTGCCGCTGCTCTACTGGGCATCCGAGGAGAGCGGCGACCCGCGCTTCCGCTGGCTGGCCGAAGCGCATGCCGATACCGTCGCGCGCGAATTCGTCCGCGGCGACGGGTCCATCTGCCACGTGGTGGAATTCGATCCGACCACGGGGCAGAAGGTACGGGAGCATGGCGGGCAGGGCCATGCTCCGGGTTCCGCCTGGGCGCGCGGCAACGCCTGGGCGCTGTATGGGTTTGCGCTGTCTTTCCGGTACACGGGCGAAGCCCGCTATCTGGAGACAGCGGAGCGCGCGGCCGATGTCTTCCTCGCCATGCTCGGGGAAGACATCGTGCCGCCATGGGATTTTCGCGCACCTGCCGAGCATCAGGTGGCGTGGGACTCGTCCGCTGCAGCCATCGCTGCCAGCGGACTGTTGGAGCTGGCGAAGCTGTCGCCGCGAGGCGAGGCGTATGCCGCAGCCGGAGAGCGCCTTGCGCGCGGCTTATACGAGCGCTACAGCTCCGGGGCCTCGTCCGCGGAGGAGGGGCTGATCCTGCAGGGAACCGTGCATTACCCTGAACGGCGCGGCCTGAACGTGCCGATTATTTATGGCGACTACTTCTATATGGAAACGCTGGCGAAGCTGCGCGGGCGGGAAGGATGGTTCTGAATCCCAGGGCTTCAGCTTCATGGTTGTTCAGCCGAAGGGGCGAATATATGCAACCGTCAGGAGCGAGCGAGGCATCCCATGTCGCATGGCCTGTTTTTAATATGTTCTGTAGGGGGAGCTGTCTTTCGGGACGGCTCTTTCGCTTGGGCCAAACTTGCGGTATTTCCGGATCAGATATGCGCGGATCACAGGCGTGCTGGGCATACATGCGGTTCCCTTAAGAAGACGGTGCTTTTCGTGTTGTTTTCCTAAAAATCCACCGAAAGTCTAAACATCTGGAAAGTTCATGCCGACATTAAAGATATGGAAAAAAATGATCGCATTCAGGGGGGAAATGATGTTTAAGCCAAGATGGACCAAGTACATGGTGTTGATGCTGGTAATGATTTTGAGTATTTCCAACGTAGGCATGGTCGCTGCGGCAGACAAAGAGTTGTCCAAAATCGTCTTATCCAAGAATGAGCTGTCTCTTGAAGTGGGTGACTCCGGTTCAGTGACGGTGACGGGTGTATATAGCGATAATTCGTCGGCAAGCGTAACGCTCGGCTCCGATTGGAGCAGTAATTCGGATGCTATTGCTTCCGTGTATAGCGGGACGATTACAGCCAAAAAAGAAGGAGAAGCTACAATTACGGCTACGTATCAAGGTAAAAGCCAAACGTTGACCGTGCATGTCACGAAAAAGGTCAAAGCACTGTCCAAGAACGTGCAGACCCTTGATTTGCGGACCGGCGACACCAAAGAGATCGCCCTGACGGCAACGTACAGCGACAACTCGACAGATACCGAAGCTTCCAAAATTGCGGAATGGTCTTCCGACAACGAGAAGGTTGCTACGGTCGTCAACGGCAAAGTTACCGGACAAAGCGCCGGTACGGCAGTAATTACGGGTAAAGTCGGTAAACAAAGCGTCACCGTGGATGTCAACGTCGAGGTTGTTAAACGTGTCGATGTGGACAAAAAGAAAATCAGCTTGCTGTTGGACAAAAGTGAAGATGTCAAACTGACAGCGACCTATCCGGACGGTTCCACCAAAGACGTTACGACGCTGGCCGAGTGGACCTCCAGCAATGAGAAAGTGGCTGACGCCATTCAAGGCAAAATCACCGGTTATGCTGCCGGTTCTGCGAAAATTACGGCAAGCTATGGTACCAAATCGGTAACGATCGATGTAGACGTAGACCTGACAAGCAAGATCAGCGTGGAGAAACAAAGCATTTTCTTCCGCCTGGCCGATACCAATAAAACGGCAAGCATGACTCTGACCGCTTCGTATCCAAACAGTGCGGATGTAGACGTGACCACTCAAGCCGAGTGGACTTCCAGCAACGAGAAAGTAGCCACCGTGTACCAAGGCAAAATTACGGCGGTGGGTGCAGGATCGACTACAATTAAAGCAAAATACGGGGATAAATCGGTGGAAATCGCCGTAGACGTGGATACGGCACGATATCTCGACATTAAAGGCGTAGAAGAAAAATTGACGATGAGTCTCGGGGATTCCACCAAAACCAAGACGCTTGAAGCCAAAGCGGAATATATCGATGGCAGCACAGAGGACGTGACTAAAAAAGCAACCTGGACATCCAGCGATGCGGACGTAGTTTACGTTTCCGAAGGCGACTTGATCGCTTACAAATCCGGTACGGCAACAATTACCGTGGCATACGGCGGCAAAACATCCAAATTCACCGTGAATGTGGACGTTCCGGACAAGTATCAAATGGAACAGAAAAAGGCTTCCGTTTCCGTTGGCGGCAAATTTAACGCCAAAGTACTTGCCATCTACGGCGAAACGTCCAAGGATGTGTCCGAGGAGGCGGAGTGGAGCAGCAGCAGCGAGAAAATCGCTGAGGTCGACAGCAAAGGTGTCGTTACCGGTGTTGCAGTAGGTAAAGCAACCATCACCGCCAAAATCGGCGGAAAATCCCTTACGCTGCCGGTTGAAGTTGGCATGGCCAGCGGACTTGAAGCAGATTTGAACTATGTGGTGATGTCCGCCAAAGAAACCCAGCAAATCGTGTTGACGGCAACGGACGAGAATGGATTGACGCAGGTGGTAACGACGGAAGCCACTTGGAAATCGAGCAACTCCCGCGTTGTTGACGTCAAGAAAGGCGTTATTACGGCTAACGCGAGCGGTAAAGCGAACATCACGGCTGAATACGGCTCACAAAAAGTGACGATTCAAGTAGAAGTGGACGTGATTACCCGCCTCGTGGCTTCCGTTCCGGCATTGTCCATGAAATCCGGAGATTCGGGAGAGATCACCGTGACCGCAATCCTGGGCGATGGCACCGAGCGGGATGTAACCGACAAAGCCGACTGGAAGACAAATAGTTACAAGGTTGCTCAAGTAAGCAAAGGCAAAGTAAAGGCCGTCGGTTACGGCAAAGCGAAAGTAACCGCCAAATACGGCAGCAAATCGGTGAGCGTCGCCGTTGACGTAGATACGCTCAAGTATTTGCAAACCGATAAAGTAACGCTTACGATGAAACCGGGCGACAAAGTGACGGTAGTAGCTACCGCAACTTATGCGGACGGATCGGAAGCCGACGTATCCAAGCCGGCCCTATGGACGTCTTCCAAGATTGCCGCCGCAACCGTGAAGGATGGCGTCATTCAAGCAAACGGCAAAGGGAAAGCGACGATTACCGTGAGCTTTGCCGGCAAAAAAACCAAAGTGACGGTTATTGTAGAAGCGAAGTAATGTGAGCATTACCCGCATTCACATGCACCGACTAGAAAAGATAAAGAAAAAGGGTACTCGCATTAGGCGGGTACCCCTTTTTGCATTGGGCGTGCCCAGCTAAGCACGCATCTTCTAGCCGGTGAAAGTCCGGTCGCAGGAGGGGCCAAGCCCCTGCGTAGCTAGGATACTTGCGTATAGCG
>NZ_CAKMMP010000026.1 GCF_927798175.1 Paenibacillus sp. JJ-223 | reverse complement strand
ATGAATTTCGGTCACGAGGTTAATCGTGATGAAAATCATCTGAGGTATTGAAAAGAGCGATTAGCTCATTTTGAATCTGACGAGATAAAATATCTCAATATCGCTCCGGTGTTCATACAGTCATACGACATGTACCAAAAACCTTCGCATTACTCACTCGTTGTTCAGTTTTCAAAGATCAAACTTCGTTATATTCGCCCTCGCTGTTTTTCAGCGGCGACTTTTATAATATAACACATTCAAAACTTCTTTGCAAGAACTTTTTTTCTTCTATTTTTCATAGAAAATCATCTTGCTAGAAAAACGAATTCCTAAAAAGGAACGAATGTTAATTTATCATATGCTCCGCCAAAGGTCAACCCTTTTCGGAATATTTCTTCCCTGCTTCTCCAAAAAACTTATATATACGGAGGCGTGCCCTACGATCCTGTGCAAACACCTCCGCCTGCCTGATAAAACCGTGAAACTATTTCCCCTTCTCCTAAGCTTCATGATTTGAAATTTTTAACCTTACCGCCTCTCGCATATTTGGACAACTCTTTGGGAGGTGCGAACCTTGCATACATGCGGAACACCGTTTTGTATCGGCTTGCAATCGCGTATTTAATTTCCTGGTCAAGTCGGTGATCACTTAAGTCAAAAAGCATTTCATCCAGCTCTTTGCGTAAAACATAGTCCAATTCCTTGCATTCCTTATCGTTAAACAGCATACCCAGCATTAGAGTTCTCCTTTTTCAGCATATGGATAGTTATGTCATCTCTCGCCTTTCCCGCAAACAAAGGCATTCTATTTGACAACGCGGCGTCAGCAGCGGTTGCCGTTCCTCACTGAAGATTTATTGTAACTGCTGGCACCCGTTTTATTGTTATGGTCAACTTTCAGAAAAATTATGAATGTAATTGCATACAAATTTATCCACGCACAATGCTATACGTAATCGTGCTCTCTATAATGGCGGCAATAAATAACAGAATAACGATCCAACATGAAGCGGCTATCGTCATACGCAGAAATTGTGCCCATTGCCGACCGGTCTGTTGACGTTTCTGGCCGACAAGCTGAATCAAACTACGCAGCGCCAATCCGCCAAATTTCAGCCCAAATGCGCAGGCAATAATAATTACAGGTATTTCGATAATGCCATGAGGCAGCAATCCTTTAACAACGATATCGAACAGACTTGCACCATTACTCGTCGTAACATTAACGAGAAATCCGATCACCATCCCATTAATCAGGAGAAAAACCACTGGCAATATTCCAAAGAAAATACCGGCATATATGACCAGCACACTTTTAATGGCATTGTTGAAGAAAATGAACAAGAAGAAGTTCCACTGCACGTTGCCCCCTTGCTCCAATTGCTCACTGGCTTCGCGCAAGCCCCTGATCTGCCCCAATAACACATCTTCAAGCGCTCCCGTACTGATCCACCCAATACCGATTCCTGCGGCAAACAATATGAACGACCATAAAATCGCGCTCCGAATGGAGCCCATACCTTCTAGAAAGGTGCTGAATTTAAACATGAATACCTCCTGCGGATTCTATTTTTTTCGAATTTGTACGTAAACAACCTTCCGGCTTAAAGAATAACTGGGCGGTACGAGCATACATTGAAAAGTAAACAAGCATTTCTTAGGGGAGAGGGGCGCTTAGCGAAATGAACTCGTTCTATGTATTCAGCGGCAAAAAAATCAAACGGTATCTGATCGTGCTGGCTGCTGCCGTGTTTGCGATTGGAATCATCTATTTGGAAACCGGGGACGTTTCCGTATTTTCGGAGGACACGCCATCTGCTGTGTATAGTGTGCCCACCGAGAAAAAAGTGATCGCTCTTACCTTTGACATCAGTTGGGGCGACAAACGCACAGAACCGATCCTAAAAGTGCTCAAAGAGAACAACGTGCAGAAAGCAACCTTCTTTCTATCATCTCCTTGGAGCAAAACACATCCTGAAATCGTCAGTGCAATCAAAGATGCAGGGTACGAAATCGGCAGTCATGGCCACAAACACGACAACTACAGCAGAATGACGGAAGAAGAGATTCGCAAACAAATTATGACAGCTCACAGCATTTTAACCGATTTGACGGGAAAAGAACCAAACCTCCTGCGTCTGCCGAATGGCGATTTTGACAAACGTGTGCTCCAGGTCGCGAGCAGTCTGAACTACCAGGTGGTGCAGTGGGATACGGATTCCCTCGACTGGAAGAATCCTGGTGCACAGACCATTGTGGACCGCGTTGTCAGCAAAGCCCACCCCGGAGACATCGTTCTACTTCATGCAAGCGATTCTTCCAAACAAACGCATGAAGCGCTTCCTGCCATTATCGCCAAACTGCGCCAACAAGGCTACGAGTTTGCCACCGTGTCCGAACTGCTGAACCATTCCAACGTAAAGGGATCTGAAGTTCGCGATCAAGCCATTTCTCAGTAACCGCCCGAAAAACCAAACGAAAAGAGCTAACCCGGTTAGCTCTTTTGTCATGTATCCATATACGTTTATCGACTGCTTTATGCTTCAATTTTAGGACTTCTGCCTTTACTGCTTACCGGCTGAGCTAATCCCTGCCCTTCCACAAGTCTGTGCAGCAGCAGGATCTGGTATGCATTGCACAGAAGCAATGGAACGACAATAAACACGGTGGCTGCATTAACATCGATGCGGAGTACGCCGATTGTTTCCACGATCGTTGCTGCAATCATGAAAAATAGCGTAGGCACCAACGCGGAAATGTGGGTTTGCTTCACCTTTACGTAAGCGGTAACAATTGCCGCCGCCAAAATGATGATGCCGAGCACAACGTCCGACCATCTTTCTTGCCCCCCTGCGACAAACAACCGCAAAAACATGACATCCAGCAGCGCAAATATGGTTAGCACAATTTGAATGATTTGCCAGGCACGTTTAGGGAAAACGCCTTTGCCCATGTAATTCAAGATCAGATAAGCGAAAAAACCCATTTGCGAATAAACGCTAATCATTACGCCCGAGCCGAGCAGTATGAGGAGATAAAGCAGAATATCGGCGAGACCATTCGTCCTCTCCCCGTTGAACAACATCATAGCAATACCGGTAAAGAGGGAACCAACTGCCCCAATCAGCAGGGCTGTCCAAAACAGAAACAACCATTTACGCAAATTCAAATGTTTTCCACCCCCCGATTGTTTATTTTACCAACCTTCACAGTAAAAAACCATCATCGGCCAACATATTTCGAAGGCGCTTATCACATACTACATCCAGTATCTCATCAAGGAGGGATTATGCCTATGAAACGGCCTTTATGGCAGCTTTGCGGCGTTATGCTGGGCCTCTCCGTCGCACTGGCGGGCTGTGGTTCAGATCAGAATTATTCGGCCCCCCAGGGCAGTTATAAAGAGATGAAAACAATGGTCGTCGATATTCTCAAAAGCGATGAAGGCAAAAAAGCCGTGGAGGAGGCCATAACTGGCCAAAGCTCTTCTGGGGCCGGGGGAACACAAGGTTCTGGCCAAGGCGGAGGAGGAACAGGGACGATCGGCATGAAAATGCTGATGCCTGCGCAATCCTCAGAGCAGATCCGCATCGCGGTGAAGGATACAATTACGGCTCCGGAGTACCAGAAGGAATTTGAAAAGATCATGACGGATCCGCAATTTGCGGGAGAATTCGCCAAAGTGGTCAATGCGCAAAGCAAGCAGCTTCATATGCAGCTTATTAAAGACCCTACGTACCAAAAGTCGATCGAGGACATTATGAAGTCCCCCGAGGTGTCCAAAATGTTCATGGACATGACGAAAACACCCGAATACCGTAAACAAACCATGACGGTTATGCAGGAAGTAATGCAAAATCCGCTTTTCCGCATGGAAGTGTTAACACTGCTCAAAAAGGTTGTGCAGGATGAGTTGCAACCGAAAGTCGAAAGCGGCGGACAACAGAAGCAGGAAGGCCAAAGCGGCCAAGGTCAAGATAGCGGCGACGGCGGGAAAGATGGCGGCGGCGGCGGCGACGGTGGTGGCGGTGGCGGCCAAGGTTCATAAGACAGCGAAACAAACGTTTATAACAACGAGGCAGGACATCATCCACATATATTTTGTTATGAAAGACGTCGAACTCGGCTCGCTTTAATTGGGGTCGGATTGTAATGATCAGAAAGCAATCGATCAGCCTGGGCTTTAGCGGAAATGCTGATTCAACAATAGCTCGCACCCTTCATGGATGCGAGCTTTCCTTTTTAATCTTCAGAACTCGTTATCGATCAATTGGGCAACCTCATCATACAGAGCTCCAATACGCGTATCCGCCTTGAATACCGATGGCGAGAAATCCGGCTCTGAGACGTGGTTATCCGGTGAGCCAAGCGGAATCTGGGCAAGCAGTTTGGTGTGCAGGCTTTCAGCAAGCTGTCCGCCCCCGCCACGACCGAATATGTATTCTTTTTCCCCGCATTTGCCGCACTCGTGGTAAGCCATATTCTCCACAACGCCGAGCAGTTCGTGATTGGTCTGAATCGCCATCGCTCCCGCACGGGCTGCTACAAATGCAGCGGTGGCATGAGGCGTCGTGACGATGATTTCTTTGCTCTGCGGCAGCATCTGATGAACGTCCAGAGCCACGTCGCCGGTTCCAGGCGGCAGGTCCAGCAACATATAATCCAGTTCTCCCCAATTCACGTCGGTAAAGAACTGCCGTAACATGCGTCCAAGCATGGGACCCCGCCAAATTACAGGATTGTTCTCCCGGATGAAAAATCCCATGGACATCACTTTGACGCCAAACCGTTCAACAGGCTGGATGACGCCATCCTCCACGACAGGGTATTCCTCGATGCCCATCATGTCCGGCACACTAAAACCGTAGATATCCGCATCGATCACCCCTACCTTCTTGCCTTGCCGTGCAAGCGCTGTCGCCAAATTCACCGTAACGGTTGATTTCCCCACGCCACCCTTGCCGCTTGCAATTGCAATGAAGCGTACTCCGGATTCCGGGTCAAGCAATTCATGGCCGTCAAGTCCGGCTGCATGGCCTTTTACAAGGACTTCATCCTCCTCTTCCGGTATAGGAGATTCCCCCAATACCTTATCCCGTTCGTGCTCGGATGCCGCACGGAGCCGGATATGTACATCCTCGATCCCATGCTGCAATAAAATGGCTTGTACAGCATCACGAAGAGTTTCTGTGTCCTCCGGCTTATTGTCCAGCGTTACGATGGTGAGGGACACATGATGTTCCTTTACCATGACATCTCGAATCCATTGCAGCTCCGTCAAACTAACGCCCAGTTGTGGCTCTTGCAAAGGCTGCAATAGTTCAAGGATCTGTTCCTTTGATAACATCATCAGACAGCACCTCAGCTTTATCTATTGGCATGTATTTAAATATGCTGCCTTAATTATACCACTCTCATTCTCGCCTGTGGCTACCTTTTGGGCCTTTCCCCGGACGAGTACCGCAAGATGCCATTATAGATGGATGCGGCGACCTTCCGCTGATAGTTCTCATCCGCAAGCAGTCGTGCTTCCTCAGGGTGCGACAAGAAACCAACCTCTACCAGGGCCGAAGGAATTTTCAGGGCCTGCAAAAGATACACCGTATTCACCGTTTTGGCGATCCGGTCGGTGTTTTCGAGATTGCGAATAATCTCGGACTGCAACAGATTGGCCAATGCTTCATTGTCAGGGTGGTTAGGTGTATAGAACACCTGCGCCCCGCTCCACCGGTTGGAAGGAACGCTGTTCATATGAATGCTGATAAAGAGGTCTGCCTGCTTATCCTCAATCCGTCTAACCCTCTGCTTGAGGTCCTCCGTTTTACGTTTGGAGTATCCCTTGGTGTCCGGGGAAGCCAAGTCCTGATCAATCTCCCTGGTCATGACTACCAACGCGCCAGCTTGCTGCAAGTAGTCACGAACATACAGGGCGATGGACAGGTTAATATCTTTCTCGATGACCCCCTGCTTGCTTACGGCCCCTCCATCCGGTCCTCCATGTCCTGCATCAATGGCAATGACTTTGCCGGCCAAAGGCAAGCTCCAGTATCCCGACGTTTTGGCAGAAGGGAGTTCATAAGAGACTACCGCTACAAACATGGCAAGAAGGCACAGACTGAATAAGAGCCGTTTGACCGTGCGTAAACGAATCCACAATACGAAATGTTTACCCACCTTTTTACGCATACAAAAAACCACCTCGTCCCATATAAATGACTCTAATCATCTATATGGGACAAGGTGGACAAATATACCCCTGAGCGCTAGACGCTTACTTGGTCCGTCATTTCTTCGATCAGGATCTTGGCGACCTCAGAACACGTAAATTCCAGTGGCGTGCACTCTCCGTTACGGAGCAAACCACGCACTTTTGTGCCAGACAGCGTCAGATGCTGTGATTTGTCGTGCGGGCACGTTTTGCTCGATGCCATGTTGCTGCATTTGGTGCAAAAGAAGCTATGTCAAGAACAATGGCGTAATGCCCAATTCTTCAGCCGTAAAGTTCGAGAAAATCTCTTGTGCTTCATACGTGCCGTAGTAGTCGCCTACACCTTCATGGTCAGTTTCTCGCTGTCCCGCAGCAATTGTTCACGTTCTTCTCCTTGTGCGACACGCTGTACCAGCGTACCTCCATGAGGCAGAATCGTAGTTATCTTGTCAGCTCGCTGTATAGAATATGGTTATTTGTGCAGCCCGCACTCTGTTTTCTCGTTTCCGGACCAGCGGCCCGCACGTGGATCTTCGCCAGGCATGACCTGACGGGTGCAATGTTCGCAGCCGATGCTTGGATAGTTCTGATCATGAAGCGGATTGTAAATGACATTGTTCGCACGGATGTATTCCCAGACATCATCGGAAGTCCAATGGGCAATCGGATTGAATTTCATCAGCCCGAATTTCAAATCGTATTCTACCTTCTTCGCATTGGCGCGTGTAGGTGCCTGGTCCCGTCGAATTCCTGTAATCCATGCATCGTACTGGGACAAAATCCGAGTCAGCGGTTCTACTTTACGGATGTTGCAGCACGCATTCGGGTCAGATTTCCATAACTCATCCCCATGCTGTGCAGCTTGTTCCTCTGGCGTAATTTTAGGGGAAACACGAACAAAGTCAAGATTATACCGCTCTTTCAGTTTATCGCGAGTCTCATACGTTTCCTTAAAGTGAAAATCGGTATCTAAATAAAAAATGTCCGTAGACGGGCTGATCTTTTGCAGCATGTCTACAAGCACAACGTCTTCTGCACCGAAGCTGCATGCAAACGTAATCTTCGGAAATGTCTCGATCGCGTAACGAATTATATCCTCGGGACTTGCGTTCTCCAACTCCTCGGCCTTCGTGCGCGCAAGCTCTTCCTTTTCGAACAAATTCATGATTGAATATCCCCCCAATCTGCTTTTCAAAAAACATAAAACCGACTAAACGAATATGAATTATACATAGTATAAATCTTTCATTGGCATTGTCAATGCCTGACATTTGGCAAAAATGGCCCTCCAACGCCTGTTAAGGGCTGTTATTTTTATTCACTTCAGCTGCAGCTTTCATCAGTTTTACATTACCAGCGAAGAAAAGTGCAAACGCAGGTCCTGACTAAAGGGAGCGCATTTCGAACAGCTGCATTCAAAGGCGTTGCTGGAGCAAGGCTTTACGAATTGTTCATCATACATCCTTTCAGACTAAAACGTTCCACGCTTCATATCAGATCGAAATTAAGGGAATAAAATGCAAGCCTGAAATGTCCTGTATTCTGTCGTTATCTCTAAGTAATGCTGATGAAATCCATAAGAAATCCTGATGACTTTCATCCATTATGAATTTAACGACAGTTAAATCATGGTTGCAGCCCCTTTCCCTTCATCCATTCATTAAATCTGTGCCTTCCTTTGAAAGATAAAAAAAACCTCTGGCCATAGGCCAAAGGCTTTTGTCGTACAAATTAACGCTTGGAGAACTGAGGAGCGCGACGAGCCGCTTTGAGACCGTATTTTTTACGTTCTTTCATGCGTGGGTCACGAGTCAGGAATCCAGCTTTTTTCAGGGATGCACGGTACTCCGGATCTGCTTTCAGCAGAGCACGGGAGATCCCGTGACGGATTGCACCGGCTTGACCGGAGATTCCGCCACCATGAGCGATAACCAGAACATCGTAGTTGTTCAATGTTTCAGTCAAAGTCAGTGGTTGTTTTACGATCAGTTTAAGAGTTTCCAAACCGAAGTATTCATTGATATCACGTTTATTGATGACAATGCGTCCTTCACCCGGTACGAGACGAACACGAGCTACCGAATGTTTACGACGACCTGTCCCATAGTATTGTACTTGTGCCATGAAACTGTCCTCCTTTTAATTAACCGCGAAGTTCGTAAACTTCTGGTTTTTGTGCTGCATGTGGATGCTCTGTGCCTCTGTACGCTTTGAGTCTCAGCTTCATTTGCTCGCCCATGCGAGTTTTAGGAAGCATGCCGCGAACAGCCAATTCCAACATACGTTCAGGTTTGTTTTTAACCATCTCTTCAGCAGTAGTTACTTTCAAACCACCTGGGTGCATCGAGTGACGGTAGTATTTTTTATCGGACATTTTTTTACCAGTCAATACGATTTTCTCCGCATTGATGATGATAACGAAATCACCAGTATCCACATGTGGAGTGAATTGTGGCTTATGTTTGCCGCGGATCAATGCAGCTGCTTCGCTTGCCAGGCGTCCGAGCGTTTTGCCTTCAGCATCAATGATGTGCCATTTGCGCTCAACTTCGTTTGGCTTCGCCATGTACGTGGTACGCATGAATAGTTCCTCCTTAATTGTTTCCAATCATCATTTTCATTTATCTTCGTTCGTTAAGTTATAACTTTAGGTGTTGATGGATAGTTGTTCATTGTGCAGCTCTTAATTGGGGCTGTGGGAAAGCCATTAAGAAAACACAACTTTTATATTACAGGATAAGGGACAAAATCGCAAGTATAAATTGCAGTTTCGTAAACCAAATTTATTCTTTCTTGTATTCCAGATCCCATAACATCAAACCATGACTTACCGCAGTAGGACCTGCAGCAGCACGATCGCACGCAGCAATCATCTTTGGCACATCAGAGGCTTTCCGCTTGCCCTCTCCGATCTGCAGCAGCGTGCCCACCATGATTCGGACCATATGCTGCAAAAAACCGTTACCGGTCACATAAATGTGAATCACACCTTGATCTCGCGGGTTATCTCTGCACATGGAACGATCCACCTCAAGCCAGGCGTCGTATATGGAACGGACATGGTTATCCTTCTGCGAGTGCCTCGAAGCGAAGGTCGTAAAATCATACGTCCCTATAAAATGACGCAACCCTTCCTGCATGGCCGCGATATCCAGCTTTGCATGGTGATGGTATTGCAGCCTCCTGTTGAACACATCCGCGAATTGGTTCGCATTGATGGTATAGCGGTACGTTTTTCTTTTCGCCTCATATCGGGAGTGAAAATCAAGCGGCACCTCGATCGCATCGATCACGACAATGTCGGAAGGCAAACGGGAGTTTAACGCTACGCACCATCGTTCCACCGGAATTTGGGAAGACGTGTGGAAATTGAAAATTTGCCTGCGGGCGTGAACGCCTGCATCGGTCCTGCCGGAGCCTGTAATCTTGACCTTTTCTCCGGTTAGCTCAAAGATGGCCTTTTCAATATAATCCTGGATCGTATTCCCGTCCGGCTGCGACTGGAAGCCGTAATAAGCCGTACCGTCATAGGTCAACGTCATACACAAGTTGCGCATCATTACCTCACCTTTGTTCCATACTAAGCCTGTTCCTGTCCCGAACAGCAAAAGAAGCCCCTTTCGGAGCTTCAATTACAGCGCGGAATCCGAAATGAAGAGAAAAAAAGGGATGATCCAAAATCCTCAGATTCTGTCCCCTTTCTTATCCCATCTGTTTTTACGCGCGGTCTACCAGTTCCAGGTAAACCATAGGAGCTGCGTCACCACGACGAGGTCCCAGTTTCAGGATACGAGTGTATCCGCCTGGACGCTCAGCGTAACGAGTGGACAGTTCGCTAAACAGTTTTTGGATTGCATCTTGCTCTCCATCGATTGTTTCGCGACGAACGTAAGCTGCCACTTGACGGCGGGCATGAAGATCACCTTGCTTCGCTTTCGTGATCAGTTTTTCAGCAATAGAGCGAACCTCTTTTGCTTTAGCCTCAGTTGTCTGAATGCGTTCGTACAAGAACAGGTCGGTTACCAGATCGCGGAACAAAGCTTTACGCGCGCTGGAGTTACGGCCCAACTTTTGGTATGCCATTGTTTTCCCTCCTCCACACAAGCACTCGGCTGGTTATTCTTCTGTACGAAGTCCCAGTCCCAATTCCTCGAGCTTCTCCTGAACTTCTTCCAAAGACTTGCGACCCAGGTTGCGCACCTTCATCATGTCTTCTTCCGTTTTCGTGGTCAGCTCTTGTACCGTGTTGATGCCGGCACGTTTGAGGCAATTGTAGGAACGAACAGAGAGATCCAACTCTTCGATCGTCATTTCGAGCACTTTTTCTTTTTTGTCTTCTTCTTTTTCAACCATGATCTCTGCGTCTTTCGCTTCGTCTGTAAGACCTACGAAGAGCATCAGATGCTCGGTCAAAATTTTAGCGCCAAGGCTTACTGCCTCTTCCGGACGAATACTTCCGTCAGTCCAAACTTCCAACGTGAGCTTGTCATAGTTGGTTACCTGGCCGACACGCGTATTTTCCACGGCATAATTGACGCGACTGATCGGGGTAAAGATCGAATCGACAGGGATGACGCCGATCGGCTGGTCATCGCGTTTGTTCCGATCTGCCTGGACGTAGCCGCGACCGCGATTGGCAAAAATACGCATATGAAGTCTCGAACCTGGTCCAAGCGTAGCGATATGCAGATCCGGGTTAAGGATCTCCACGTCGGAATCCGCACGAATGTCTCCTGCCGTTACAACTCCTTCGCCTTCAGCATCAATCTCGAGCACTTTCTCCTCGTCCGAATGAATCTTCAGCGACAAAGCTTTCAGGTTCAGGATAATTTCCGTCACATCTTCCATTACGCCAGGAACTGTAGCAAATTCATGTAGAACGCCATCGATTTGAACCGAAGACACTGCCGCACCCGGCAGCGAGGAGAGCAAAATACGGCGAAGCGAGTTGCCCAGCGTCGTACCGTACCCGCGCTCCAGCGGTTCTACTACGAATTTCCCATAGGTGCCATCATCGTTGACGTTTACCGTCTCAATTTTCGGCTTTTCGATTTCAATCACTGCAATACCCCTCCTTCAAAACGTCGGTCCTCTATGAAACATTTACCTTCTCTTGCGAAAACATGTAGTAGTATGCCTAAACAACCATTATTAGCAGATTGCACGGTTTTTATACCACACGCAGGGGCAAATCTCATTAGACACGACGACGTTTTGGAGGACGGCATCCGTTATGCGGGACTGGAGTCACGTCTTTGATCAGGTTAACTTCAAGACCAGCGGCTTGCAAAGAGCGGATCGCAGCTTCACGGCCAGCGCCTGGTCCTTTAACCATAACCTCAACGGCTTTCATACCATGTTCCATTGCAGCTTTGGCAGCAGTCTCAGCAGCCATTTGTGCAGCAAACGGAGTCGATTTACGGGAACCTCTGAATCCGAGGCCGCCGGAACTTGCCCACGAAATTGCGTTTCCGTGAGGATCCGTAATGGTAACGATGGTGTTATTGAACGTGGAGCGGATATGTGCCACGCCAGATTCAATATTTTTACGGTCACGACGTTTAGTACGTACGACTTTTTTCGGTTTAGCCATTTTCTCTTATCCCCCCTTATTATTTCTTCTTGTTCGCTACAGTACGACGAGGACCTTTACGAGTACGGGCATTCGTTTTCGTACGTTGTCCGCGAACAGGCAGACCACGACGATGACGAACTCCACGGTAACATCCGATCTCCGTCAAACGTTTAATATTCAAAGAGATTTCACGACGCAGGTCACCTTCTACTTTGACCTCTTTGTCGATACTTTCACGCAATTTGCTGACTTCATCTTCCGTCAAATCACGAACACGAGTGTCCGGATTGATGCCTGTAGAGCTCAGAATTTTCTGGGAAGTCGTTTTACCGATTCCGAAAATATAAGTCAAGGCGATCTCAACGCGCTTATCACGTGGCAAATCCACACCAGCTATACGTGCCATTTTACGCTACACCCCCTTCATTAACCTTGTTTTTGTTTGTGTTTCGGATTTTCACAGATAACCATTACATTCCCTTTGCGGCGAATGACTTTGCATTTTTCGCAAATCGGTTTGACCGAAGGTCTTACCTTCATGTGAATTACCTCCTCAAAGTTTTGCTTAGCAAAACTCTCTTCGTAAGCATTGACCTGGTTTTACCATTGTAAAACCGGCTTCGAAGCTTTCGCAAGTTTTGCCGGGCAAAACCCGCTCATAAGCTTCACAGTTCATTGCAACTGTCTACAACTATTTACGGTAAGTTATGCGACCTTTTGTCAAGTCATAAGGCGATAACTGTACAACCACTTTGTCTCCAGTCAGGATCCGGATGAAGTGCATCCGCAACTTGCCGGAAACGTGAGCGAGAATTTGGTGACCATTCTCAAGCTCAACCTTGAACGTCGCGTTCGGAAGCGGTTCAAGGACGGTACCTTCCACTTCAATGACATCTTCCTTGGCCATAATTCAGTCTCCTTTCTCTTCAGCTTGAATGTTGGTGGATTCCAGAAACGAATGCACCGCATAGCGCAGCTTTCCGTTCGTCACCCGCCCACTCTCGTTTAAACTGTTTACGACCTCGCTGCTAATCATCGGCTGGAGCTCCAGATGAAGAATATTTTTCTTCTTGGGCTGATCAAACTTACGTTTGTCTCCATCCGCAATATATACGAACCTGCTGTCCGCGATAGCAACAATTACTGCGGCTTGGTCCGCATTGCGGCCTTTACGGATCTTCACAAGTTGACCGAGCTGCGGAGTAGAGGTATTGTTCATGCCTTATCACCTACGCATTCAGTTTTGTGAAAATTTCCATGCCATCGGGCGTAACTGCCACGGTGTGTTCAAAGTGGGCGCATAATGAGCCATCTACTGTGACGACGGTCCAATTATCCTCCAATGTTCTCACATACCGTTTGCCTGCGTTAACCATCGGCTCAATGGCCAGCACCATGCCCGCTTTGAGCCGTGGTCCCCGATCAGGGAGACCGTAGTTCGGAATATCAGGATCTTCGTGCAGCTCTGCGCCTATGCCGTGACCGGTATATTCGCGAACGACTGAAAAGCCTGCATCCTCGATATATTTTTGAATCGCATGAGATATTGTAAACAAGCGAACGTCCGGTTTAACCAGCGCCAGACCTGCGTATAACGAAGCCTCGGTAACGTCCAGAAGACGCTCGGCTTCTTCGGAAATACGGCCGACTGGATAAGTCCAGGCAGAATCTCCATGATACCCCTGGTACTGCGCGCCAATGTCAAACGTAACGATATCGCCTTCGTTCAACTTGCGTTTGCCGGGAAATCCATGCACCAACTCTTCATTGACTGAAGCGCACACACTGGCAGGAAAACCGTTATAACCTTTGAAAGACGGCACAGCTCCTTGACTACGGATATATTGATCGGCCATACGGTCAAGTTCACCAGTCGTAATTCCGGGAGCGATATGCTCTGCCAGGAGCCGATGCGTTTCCGCAACAATCCTCCCTGCTTCCCTCATCAAGCCCAGTTCCGTTTCTGACTTACCAATGATCATTCAATTAACCCCGCAACAAGGACACGATTTCTTGAGAAACCTGTTCGATCTCTTGCTCTCCGTCAATTTGGCGAAGGAGATCCTTGTTCTCATAGAACGTGAGGAGTGGTGCTGTTTTGTTGATATATTCGTCAAGGCGTGTGCCTACGCTCTCCTCGTTATCATCCGAGCGTTGGTATAACTCGCCTCCGCATTTATCACAAATACCTTCCTGCTTAGGCGGATTAAACACGACATGATAGGTAGCTCCGCAATTTTTGCAAATCCGGCGTCCGGTAAGACGAGCCAGCAGCTTGTTGCGGTCTACTTTCAGATTGATGACATGATCCAGACCAGAGTTCAAACGTTCCAGAATGCCATCCAGCGCTTCTGCTTGGGAAAGGGTTCTTGGAAATCCATCCAAGAGAAAACCTTCCTTGCAATCAGGCTGCTGCAAACGTTCTTCAACGATGCCGATGGTCACATCATCCGGTACGAGCAAACCTTGATCCATGTATTCCTTGGCTTTCAGGCCAATGGGAGTTCCCTGTTTAATCGCGAGGCGAAATGCATCGCCTGTTGAGATATGGGGAATACCGAACTCTTTCACGATGACGTCTGCTTGCGTTCCTTTTCCTGCCCCCGGAGGGCCCATGAATAGGATGTTCACGTTATGTCACTCCCTCCAAGACTACCCTACATCAACAAACAGCACAATAGGTGCCGGGCAAGTAAATGTTAGCTTGACCGGTACCTATTGCCTATTTATTGATAAAACCTTTGTAGTGGCGTTTGATCAATTGGCTTTCGATTTGCTTCATCGTATCCAGCGCAACACCGACAACGATCAGGAGGGAAGTTCCTCCAATTTGCGCGGATTGAGGCAAACCAGAAAGTGCGCCCAAGATTACAGGCAGTACGGAAATGACAGCCAAGAAGATGGCTCCGGCCATTGTCAAACGAGTCATGACGCGGGTCAAATATTTCTCAGTTGCTTTCCCCGGGCGAATGCCTGGGATGTAACCGCCGTTCTTTTTCATGTTATCAGCCATCTGCTGCGGATTCATCTGTACGAAAGTATAGAAGAAGGTGAAACCAAAGATCATGACAACATACAATACCATACCGAGTGGTTTGTGCGTTGTCAGGTTGGCTCCGATCCATTGTGCCCAAGCACGGTCAGCCCAGAAGTTTGCGATGATCGTAGGGAACATCAGCAGTGACGAAGCAAAGATGACAGGAATTACACCAGCTGCATTAATCTTCAGCGGAATGTGAGTATTCTGTCCACCGTACATTTTGTTGCCTACAACACGTTTGGCATATTGAACCGGAATTTTCCGAATCGCCTGCTGAATGTAAATGACCCCCATGATAATCAATACAATCACGATTGCAATGATTACACCTTTCAGGATGTTCATAAACAATTGATCAGCTTGGATGAAATCGGACTCGATGGTTTGTTTGATAATGTTAGGCGCTGTTGCCAGGATACCTGCAAAGATCAAAATCGAAATCCCGTTTCCGATGCCCTTCTCGGTGATCTGCTCACCAAGCCACATCAGGAATGATGTACCCGCTGTAAGAACAATTGCGATCAGGATATAATCTGCAAAGGTTGCATTCGGTATCATTTGAGTATTGTACAAGCGATTGAATCCGATCGAAGTACCAAACGCTTGAATCAATGCCAAAGCTACCGTTAGGTAACGCGTAAGCTGTGCCGATTTTTTCTTACCCTGCTCGCCCTGCTTAGCCCATTCTGTCAATTTAGGAATGACGTCCATGGACAGCAGCTGCACGATAATCGATGCTGTAATGTAAGGTACGATCCCGAGTGCAAAAATCGAGAACTGGAACAGCGCTCCACCCGAGAACGTATTAAGCAGCCCAAAAATTTCCTTACCTGCAGAGTTTGTTGCTTCAAAAACTGCTTTGTCAACTCCCGGTACAGGAACGAACGATCCGATGCGATAAATGATCAGGACAAAAAGGGTAAATAATACCCTTTTGCGCAGATCTTCAACCCGCCAGATATTCTTTAGGGTCTTGAACATTAAATCACCTCGGTTTTACCGCCGGCAGCTTCAATTTTCTCCACCGCAGATTGAGAAAACTTGTTAGCTTTAACAGTCAACTGTACAGTGACTTCGCCGTTACCCAGAATTTTGATGCCGGACTTAGCGTTTTTAACAACGCCGTTTGTCAGCAGCAATTCTGGAGTTACTTCAGTACCCGCAGCAAAACTGTTCAGGTCTTCAATATTCACAACCGCATATTCTTTGCGAGTTGGGTTTACGAAACCGCGTTTTGGCAAGCGACGATACAATGGATTTTGTCCACCTTCGAAGCCCGGACGCACACCACCGCCGGAACGAGCGTTTTGTCCTTTGTGACCGCGACCTGATGTTTTACCCGTACCGCTACTTGGACCGCGACCTACGCGTTTGCGCTCTTTGCGGGATCCAGGAGCTGGGGAAAGCTCATGTAACTTCATCGTTCGTTGCACCTCCTTAAAGATTTGTGGGATTTACCCGTCTTAAGCCTCGATTTCTTTAACAGAAACCAGGTGGCTTACTTTGTTGATCATACCACGAATGGCAGGATTGTCGTTTTGAACCACTTTGCTGTTGATTTTGCGCAAGCCCAATGTTTTCACAGTTGTTCTTTGCGTCTCCGGACGTCCGATCAAGCTGCGGACGAGGGTAATTTCCAATTTAGCCATGAGATTCCCCTCCTTAACCCAGAAGCTCTTCGACGGATTTGCCGCGCAGTTTTGCAACATCTTCAGCACGTTTCAAACGGGACAAACCTTCCAAAGTCGCATTGACCATGTTCATGGAATTCGAAGAACCCAGAGATTTTGTCAAAATGTCGCCCACACCAGCCAGCTCGAGAACCGCACGAACCGGACCGCCGGCGATAACTCCAGTACCTTCAGCAGCTGGTTTCAACAGAACGCGTCCTGCGCCGAATTTACCAGTTACCAAGTGAGGAATCGAAGTTCCTACGAGTGGTACGTGGATCAGATTTTTCTTAGCATCTTCGATACCTTTGCGAATCGCGTCAGGTACTTCGCCTGCTTTACCGATACCAGCTCCAACCCAGCCATTGCCGTCACCGACAACAACCAGTGCGCTGAAGCTGAAACGACGTCCGCCTTTTACTACTTTAGCTACGCGATTAATATTTACAACTCTTTCAGTCAGTTCCAAAGTATTCGGATCTACACGCAACAAGTCGTTAACCTCCTTTTGAAAAATATCTTAAAACTCAAGTCCTGCTTCACGAGCCGCTTCAGCCAATGCTGCGATGCGACCATGGTACAGATAACCGCTACGGTCAAATACGATGTTCGATACACCTTTGTCTTTCGCACGTTTAGCGACGAGTTCGCCAACTTTACGAGCAGACTCAACAGATGCGCCGTTTTTGATGTCGCTGCTCAGTTCTTTGTCTACAGTAGACGCGGAAGCGATCGTTACACCAGCTACGTCATCGATGATTTGAGCGTAAATATGTTTACCAGAACGGAAAACGTTCAAACGAGGACGCGCTGCCGTTCCTTGGATTTTCTTACGAACGCGCAGATGTCTTTTCAGACGTGCCTTGTTTTTATCCTGTTTCGTAATCATCTCTGGATTTCACTCCTTTCAGGTTACCTCGCAGGCTTCAGAGATGAAGCCACGGGGTATATTAGATACACGAGAAGCAAGCAAGCCGAAAGCCGCGCAAAGGCGGTAAGAGAAATCTTATTTCTTCTTACCGGCTTTACCTTCCTTACGGATGATACGCTCGCCTTCATATTTAATACCTTTACCTTTGTACGGCTCAGGTTCACGAACGGAACGGATTTTAGCAGCGTAAGCACCTACGCGCTCTTTGTCGATCCCGCGAACGATGATTTTCGTATTCGAAGGAACTTCGAATTCGATTCCCGCTTCCGGAGTGATTTCAACCGGGTGGGAGTATCCAACGTTCAGTACGATTTTATCTCCGGATTTGCTTGCACGATATCCGACCCCAACCAGTTCCAGAGATTTTGCGAAACCTTCAGTTACGCCACTCACCATGTTGTTTACAACGCTACGCGTAGTTCCGTGCAGGGAACGGTGAGTTTTGTTGTCGGAAGGACGCACAACTGTAATTTCGTTGTTTTCAACTGTGACCTTCATGTCTTTGTGAAGTTCACGAGTCAACGTTCCTTTTGGACCTTTAACCGTAATAACGGAGTTTTCCAAAGTGATGTCTACACCACTTGGTACAGTGATTGGTTTGCGACCAATACGGGACATATGTTGCACCTCCTATCTTGTGACGTTATATTACCAAACGTAGCATACGACTTCGCCGCCGGCTTTTGCTTGACGAGCTTCTTTGTCCGTCATAACACCTTTGGATGTCGAGATGATCGCGATTCCGAGACCGCCGAGTACGCGAGGTACTTCGTTGCTCTTCGTGTAAACACGAAGACCTGGTTTACTGATTCTTTTCAGACCAGAGATAACGCGCTCGTTGTTTTGTCCGTATTTCAGGAAAACACGGATAATCCCTTGTTTGTTATCATCGATATATTCTGCATCACGGATGAAACCTTCACGCTTCAGAATGTCAGCGATTTGTTTTTTCATCGTCGAAGCAGGCATTTCTACCGTTTCGTGACGAACCGTGTTCGCGTTACGAATACGAGTAAGCATATCTGCAATTGGATCAGACATAGTCATTGTGAGTTAACCTCCTTCCCGTTCAGAACTTTTTACCAGCTTGCTTTTTTCACGCCAGGAATCTGGCCTTTATAAGCTAATTCACGGAAGCAAATTCTGCAAATTTTGAACTTCTGCAGCACCGAGTGTGGACGTCCGCAACGCTCACAGCGTGTATAAGCACGTACTTTGAACTTAGGTGTGCGTTGTTGTTTAACTTTCATCGAAGTTTTTGCCACTTAGCCTGACACCTCCTAAATAATTTCGGAGAAAAGGGAGTCTTTCCAGACACCCGGAAACGTTACGTCAACTTATTTTACGAAAGGCATTCCCAGTTGCGTAAGCAACTCGCGGGACTCTTCGTCAGTTTTTGCAGTAGTTACGATAACAATGTCCATACCGCGAACTTTGTCTACTTTATCGTACTCGATCTCTGGGAAGATCAATTGCTCTTTCAGACCCAGAGTGTAGTTACCACGGCCGTCAAACGCTTTGCTGGACACACCGCGGAAGTCGCGGACGCGTGGCAAAGTTACGTTGAACAATTTATCGAGGAAGTAGTACATACGCTCACCGCGCAGCGTTACTTTCACACCGATTGGCATGTTCTCACGCAGTTTGAAACCTGCGATGGATTTTTTCGCACGAGTGATTACAGGTTTTTGACCTGCGATCAGCTGCAAATCGTTTACAGCCGAATCCAACACTTTGGAGTTTTGGACTGCATCGCCCACACCCATGTTGATTACAACTTTCTCGATTTTCGGCACTTGCATTACCGTCGTATAGTTAAACTTCTGCACCAAAGCAGGAGTGATTTCGTTCAGGTAACGTTCTTTCATTCTTGATGCCATGAATCATAGCCCTCCTTTCTTGATCGGTTCGATTAGTCGATGATTTCTCCGGAACGTTTTGCAACGCGAACTTTTTTACCGTTATCCAATACTTTGTAACCGATACGGGTTACTTTTCCGCTCTTTGGATCGATATGCATCACGTTGGAAACATGAATCGGAGCTTCTTTCTCGATGATGCCGCCTTGCGGGTTTTGTTGGTTAGGCTTCTGGTGTTTTTTCACCATGTTCACACCTTCCACAAGGACGCGGTTCTCACGAGGATAAGCAGCGATGACACGGCCTTTTTTGCCTTTGTCTTTACCGCTGATCACCATAACTGTGTCTTCCTTTTTCACGTGAAGTTTGTTGTTATGGGATTCCAGAACTTTTTTCACTCTTGGCATTTCGTACACCTCCTGTTTCTCACATCACGAGCTAAGCTATTAGATAACTTCTGGAGCCAAGGAAACGATTTTCATGAAATCCTTCTCGCGAAGTTCACGAGCAACAGGTCCGAAAATACGTGTTCCGCGCGGGCTTCTGTCTTCTTTGACAACAACCGCTGCGTTTTCGTCAAACCCGATGTAGGAACCGTCTTTACGACGTACAGAACGTTTCGTACGAACGACAACCGCTCTTACTACATCACCCTTTTTGACAACGCCGCCTGGTGTTGCTTGTTTTACAGAGCAAACGATCAGATCGCCGATTTGAGCTGTACGACGTCCCGTACCACCCAGTACACGGATACACATCAGTTCCTTCGCACCAGAGTTGTCGGCTACAGCCAAACGTGTAAATGGTTGAATCATTTAGTTTTCCTCCTTTCAGCTATGCTGCCGAGTCATTAGATGATAACCGCTTTTTCAACGACATCAACCAGTCTCCAGCGTTTATCTTTCGAAAGCGGACGAGTTTCCATGATTTTCACGGTGTCACCGATTTTCGCAGTGTTTTCTTCGTCATGCGCTTTGAATTTTTTTGTGTATTTAATGCGTTTATGGTACAAGTCGTGTTTTTTGTAAGTTTCTACAGCAACAACGATTGTTTTGTCCATTTTGTCACTAACCACTTTACCGATTTGCACTTTACGTGCGTTACGTTCTTCGCTCATTGTTGGCCTCCTTCCTGATCACGGACGGAATATCCATCCGGTCGATATTAACCGATTCCCAGTTCTCTTTCACGGATAATGGTTTTAGCACGAGCTATTTCTTTCCGCACATCACGGATACGAGTCGGGTTATCCAGCTGACCGGTAGCAAGTTGAAAGCGCAGATTAAAGAGTTCTTCTTTAAATCCGGCAATCTTTTGCTCGATTTCAGCAGAGGTTAGGTTGCGAAATTCAGTTGCTTTCATTTGCTTCACCACCCACTTCTTCACGTTTCACAAACTTCGTTTTGATCGGCAGTTTGTGAGCAGCCAGACGCATTGCTTCACGAGCAACTTCTTCTGGTACGCCAGCAAGTTCGAACATGATCTTGCCTGGTTTCACAATTGCTACCCATTTTTCTACGTTACCTTTACCGCTACCCATACGAACCTCGAGAGGCTTTTGAGTGATCGGTTTATCAGGGAAAATTTTGATCCATACTTTACCGCCACGTTTGATATAACGAGTCATCGCGATACGAGCCGCTTCGATCTGACGGTTAGTAATCCAAGCTGGTTCCGTTGCTTGCAGACCGTATTCGCCGAAGTTCAGCGTAGTTCCGCCTTTAGCTTGGCCTTTCATGTGACCGCGTTGTTGCTTACGGTGTTTTACACGTTTTGGTACCAACATGATTAGTTGCCTCCTTCCTTAGCAGCTTGTTTCTTAGCCGTAGGAAGAACCTCTCCACGATAGATCCATACTTTTACGCCCAGACGACCGTAAGTAGTATGAGCTTCAGCTGTACCGTAGTCGATGTCGGCACGAAGCGTATGCAGTGGAACAGTTCCTTCGCTGTAGCCTTCCGAACGTGCGATCTCAGCACCGCCAAGACGTCCGCCCACTTGAGTTTTGATCCCTTTAGCACCGGAGCGCATAGTTCTTTGAATTGCTTGTTTCAGAGCACGACGGAAAGAAACACGGCGTTCCAGTTGTTGTGCAATGCTTTCAGCAACGAGGACCGCGTCCAGGTCTTGGTTTTTGATTTCAGAGATGTTGATGTGAACTTTTTTGCCACCTGCGATTTTGGTGATTTGACCACGCAGATTTTCAACTTCCGAACCACCTTTACCGATAACCATACCTGGTTTCGCGGTGTGGATTGTTACGTTCACACGGTTTGCCGCTCTCTCGATTTCGATGCGAGATACAGCGGAGTCTTTCAGTTTATTTTTAAGGAATTCACGAATCTTCACGTCTTCCAACAAGAGATCACCGAAGTCCTTGCCTGCATACCATTTCGATTCCCAGTCACGAATAATACCGACACGAAGTCCGACTGGATTTACCTTTTGGCCCACACGTTTTCCCTCCTTCTATTTTTCAGATACCACCAAAGTGATGTGGCTAGTACGTTTGTTAATACGACTTGCACGTCCCATTGCACGAGGGCGGAAACGTTTCATTGTCGGTCCTTGGTTTACGAACACTTGAGAAACAACCAAGTTATTAACATCCATAGAGTAGTTGTGTTCCGCATTCGCAATCGCCGAGTTGAGCAATTTCTCAACAACCGGAGAAGCGGATTTCGGAGTATGGCGAAGAATGGCAACCGCCTCACCAACTTGCTTGCCGCGAATCAAGTCAACAACGAGTTGAACTTTACGAGGAGCAATGCGGATAAACTTAGCATGTGCTTTTGCTTCCATTGTGTAACCTCCTCTCAAACGTTAGAGATAATCAATTTATCTTCTTGTTTTCTTATCGTCATCTGTATGGCCTTTGTACGTACGGGTTGGAGCGAACTCACCCAGTTTGTGTCCGACCATATCCTCAGTAACATAAACCGGCACGTGTTTACGACCATCGTAAACGCCAAATGTATGTCCGATGAATTGCGGGAAAATTGTAGAACGACGGGACCACGTTTTGATGACAAGTTTCTTGCCGGAAGCGTCCATGTCTTCTACTTTTTTGAGCAGGTAGCCATCAATAAAAGGCCCTTTTTTCAAACTGCGACTCATGGTAAAATCCTCCCTTCAACCGTTGCTATTATGCATCCGTAGATGCCTCACGAAGTTATGCACAGTGTGTATTACTTCGTGCGGCGACGGATGATGTATTTATCAGAAGCTTTGTTTTTCTTACGCGTTTTGTAACCAAGAGTTGGTTTACCCCATGGAGACATAGGCGATTTACGTCCGATTGGAGCGCGGCCTTCACCACCACCGTGAGGGTGATCGTTAGGGTTCATTACTACCCCGCGAACTTCAGGACGTTGACCCAACCAACGGCTACGACCGGCTTTACCGATTTTCACGAGCTCGTGGTCTTCGTTACCTACGGAACCGATTGTTGCACGGCAAACTTTCAGAATACGGCGAACTTCTCCGGAAGAGAGACGAACGGAAACGTATTTTTCTTCTTTACCGAGCAATTGAGCTTCTGTACCAGCAGCACGAACCAACTGTCCGCCTTTACCTGGTTTCAACTCGATGTTGTGGATAACGGTACCTACTGGAATGTTTTCCAATGGGAGCGCGTTACCGATTTTAATGTCGGCTTCTGGTCCAGAGAACACTTGATCGCCAACTTTCAGACCTTTAGGCGCGATGATGTAACGTTTCTCACCATCTGCATAGTGGATCAGGGCGATGTTCGAAGTACGGTTTGGATCGTACTCGATTGTAGCAACGCGGCCCGGTATTCCATCTTTGGTCCGTTTGAAGTCAATGATACGGTATTTACGTTTGTGTCCACCACCGTGGTGACGAACCGTAATTTTACCTTGGTTGTTGCGGCCTGCCTTTTTACTCAAAGGAGCGAGCAACGATTTCTCCGGCTGATTTGTGGTGATTTCCTCAAATGTCGATACGGACATATTCCGTCTTGCCGGGGATGTCGGTTTATACTTTTTGATTGGCACGAGTTTTCCCTCCTTACTTTAGCAAGATCAATTAAACAGTTTCAAAGAACTCAAGCGATTTGCTGTCCGAAGTCAGCGTAACGAACGCTTTTTTCCACTCGGAAGTGTAACCACTGTAACGGCCATAGCGTTTTGGTTTCGCCGGAACACGAAGAGTGTTCACGTTTTTCACTTTCACGCCAAAGATCGCTTCTACAGCTTTTTTAACCTCGGTTTTGTTTGCACGGATATCGACTTCAAATACATATTTCAAGTCGTTCATCATGTCAGCAGTACGTTCCGTAATAATCGGACGTTTGATAATATCACGAGGATCCTTCATTACGCGAGCACCTCCTCTACCTTCTGAACTGCTTCCTTCGTAATGATCAGTTTGTCGTGCGCGAGCACGTCAAGAACATTAATGCCGTCAGCTGCAACGAATTTCACGCCTGGAATATTCCGTGCGGAAAGTGCAACATTATCATCGAAGCTAGGAGCTACGATCAAAGCTTTGCGGTCAACATTCAGTTTGCTCAGAATGTTAACAAATTCTTTGGTTTTTGGCGTGCTCAGTGCAAGAGCGTCCAATACGATAATGTCTTTGTCGACAACTTTGGAAGAAAGAGCCGATTTGATCGCCAAACGACGAACTTTTTTAGGCAGTTTGAACGCATAGCTCCGAGGAGTCGGACCAAATACGATACCGCCGCCTTTCCATTGTGGAGAACGAATCGAACCTTGACGAGCGCGACCTGTACCTTTTTGTTTCCAAGGCTTACGTCCACCGCCACGGACTTCGGAACGTCCTTTTACTTTGTGAGTACCCGCACGCAGGGAAGCGCGTTGCAGCAATACTGCATCGTGAAGAACATGCACGTTCGGCTCGATACCGAATACTGCATCATTCAATTCTACTTCGCCAACTTGGCTACCTTCAACATTGTAAACTGCTACTTTTGGCATTTCGTGTTCCTCCTTTCTTTAGTGGTTATTTTTTCACCGTTTCTTTAACATTCACGAAGCTGTTTTTAGGTCCTGGGATGGAGCCTTTAACGAGCAGAACGTTACGCTCAGCGTCGACTTTAACAACTTCAAGACGTTGGATCGTTACTGTTTCATGACCCATGTGTCCTGGCAAGTGTTTGCCTTTAGGAACGCGGTTCGCTTGGATGGAACCCATGGAACCCGGACCACGGTGGTAACGCGAACCGTGAGACATAGGACCAGTGCTTTGTCCCCAACGTTTGATTACGCCGGCAAAACCTTTACCTTTGGAAATACCCGTTACGTCAACAAACTCGCCTTCTGCGAAAATATCAGCCTTCAACTCTTGGCCAACTTCATAATCCGCAAGGTTGATTCCGCGAAGTTCACGAACGTAGCGCTTAGGGGCAGTGTTCGCTTTTTTGGCGTGCCCTGCTTCTGGCTTGTTAGCATTTTTCTCTTTCTTATCAGCATAGCCGATTTGAATTGCTTCGTAGCCATCATTCTCAAGATCTTTCTTTTGCAAAACAACACAAGGTCCTGCTTCGATAACTGTTACAGGAATAACATTACCTTCAGCCGTAAACACTTGAGTCATTCCAAGTTTTTTTCCTAAGATACCTTTCATGTTGACACCTCTTTTCCTTTGTACATGAGATTTATTTCATCTATTACAGTTTGATTTCGATATCTACACCGGACGGCAGATCCAAGCGCATCAAGGCATCCACAGTTTGTGGAGTCGGGTTAACGATGTCGATCAAACGTTTATGTGTACGCTGCTCGAACTGTTCCCGAGAATCCTTGTACTTGTGCACCGCACGAAGAATAGTAATGATTTGTTTTTCAGTCGGAAGCGGAATCGGACCGGATACACCAGCACCGGAACGTTTTGCTGTTTCAACAATTTTCTCCGCGGATTGATCAAGAATTCTGTGGTCGTAAGCTTTCAAACGAATACGAATTTTTTGCTTTGCCATTTTAGTCCCTCCTTCTATCGCCCAATTTGGTATCGGACATACTCCGTGAAAATTTTCCGACCACCCTCCCATGGCAAAGGGGCCGGGTGTGTCAGTAACCTCTCACATCATCGCAACGTCTCAGAACAACATTCATTATTATACAGAAAAGATAGGCGTATTGCAAGCATATTTAAGAAATACATTTAAAAGAATAATTCTTTGCAGAAACAACTCATTCAAATGTTCATTTGCTATGCCTGTTGCCTTTACCGTTTCTTCTCGTCAATGTTTGCTGTTATTCCCTGACGCCCGTTCCGATTCATAAAACAAAAGAGTTCTTTACCCGATATCGGATAAAGAACTCTTTTCCGAAGCTTCGTTCCAGTACAGCGTTACTCGTTCCAGTACAATGTTACTTATAATCATTCAGCAAGAAGCCGAATTATTTTTGGATTGTTGCTACCGCACCGGCACCAACTGTACGGCCACCTTCGCGGATCGCGAAGCGAGTACCTTCTTCGATCGCGATTGGAGCGATCAGTTGTACAGTTACTGTGATGTTGTCGCCTGGCATTACCATTTCAGTACCTTCTGGCAGGTTGATGATACCTGTTACGTCAGTTGTACGGAAATAGAATTGTGGACGATATCCTGTGAAGAAAGGTTTGTGACGTCCACCCTCTTCTTTAGTCAGGACGTAAACTTGAGCTGTGAACTCAGTGTGTGGCTTAACGGAAGCCGGCTTGGACAATACTTGTCCGCGCTCGATTTGAGTACGGTCAACACCACGCAGCAATGCGCCGATGTTGTCACCCGCTTGAGCGGAATCCAGCAATTTACGGAACATTTCAACGCCCGTAACGACGGATTTTTTAGTTTCTTCGTGGATACCAACGATTTCAACCTCGTCGCCGACTTTAACTGTACCACGCTCTACGCGGCCAGTAGCAACTGTACCACGACCAGTGATGGAGAATACGTCCTCGACTGGCATCAAGAATGGTTTTTCAGTGTCGCGCTCTGGAGTTGGGATGTAAGTATCGATTTCTTTGAACATCTCAACGATTTTTTCAGCCCAAGGACCTTCTGGGTTTTGCAGAGCTTCACGAGCGGAACCGCGAGTGATTGGAGTGTCATCGCCTGGGAACTCATATTCGTTCAACAGGTCGCGAACTTCCATTTCAACCAGTTCAAGCAACTCTTCGTCTTCAACCATGTCGCATTTGTTCAAGAATACGACGATGTAAGGAACGCCTACTTGGCGGGACAACAGGATGTGTTCGCGAGTTTGTGGCATTGGGCCGTCAGCTGCGGATACAACCAGAATCGCTCCGTCCATTTGAGCCGCGCCAGTGATCATGTTTTTAACATAGTCGGCGTGACCTGGGCAGTCAACGTGAGCGTAGTGACGAGCGTCAGTTTCGTACTCAACGTGTGCTGTGGAGATTGTGATACCGCGTTCGCGCTCTTCTGGAGCTTTGTCGATTTGATCAAAAGCGATCGCTGCGCCACCGTAAGTTTTGGACAATACAGTAGTGATTGCAGCAGTCAGAGTTGTTTTACCATGGTCAACGTGACCGATAGTACCAATGTTAACGTGTGGTTTATTACGTTCGAATTTAGCCTTTGCCATTTGAACGTGGCCTCCTTATAATAATTTGATTTATGTTTGCATCAGGTGGTATGGACTCACACGCTCATAGAGCCGTGAGCACACGTTCACCTGATGTGGAGAAACTATTCGCCGCCTTTGTTCTTGGATACGATTTCTTCAGCGATCGATTTAGGAACTTCTTCGTAGTGAGAAAGCTCCATCGAGAACACGCCGCGTCCTTGCGTACCGGAACGAAGAGTTGTAGAGTATCCGAACATTTCGGACAAAGGTACTTTAGCACGGATGATTTGGGCTCCACCACGGGAATCCATACCTTCAATGCGGCCACGACGGGAATTCAACATACCCATAACGTCACCCATGTACTCTTCCGGAACGGTTACTTCAACTTTCATGATTGGCTCAAGCAGTGCTGGTTGTGCTTTATCTTTTGCCGCTTTCAGTGCCATCGAACCGGCGATTTTAAACGCCATCTCGTTGGAATCGACATCATGATAAGAACCATCCACGATGGTAGCTTTAACGTCTACTACCGGGAAGCCTGCAATGACACCATTTTTCATTTGCTCTTCGATCCCTGCCAAAGCTGGTGCGATATACTCTCTAGGAACGGAACCACCGACGATTTTGCTGTCGAATTGGTTACCTGTACCTGGCTCGAGAGGTTCGAACTCAACCCATACGTGACCGTATTGACCACGACCACCGGACTGACGAACGAATTTACCTTCGACCCGAGCTGGCGCACGGAATGTTTCGCGGTAAGCTACTTGCGGTTTACCCACAGTCGTTTCAACCTTGAACTCACGACGCATACGGTCGATGATGATATCAAGGTGAAGCTCACCCATACCAGCCAAGATGGTTTGGCCTGTTTCTTCATCAGTATGTGCGCGAAGAGTTGGATCCTCTTCAGTCAACTTACCGAGAGCAACACCCATTTTATCTTGGTCAGCTTTAGTTTTAGGTTCTACGGCGATTTCGATTACCGGATCAGGGAAGTTCATGGACTCCAGGATAACCGGATGTTTCTCATCACACAGTGTATCACCTGTACCAGTATCTTTCAAACCTACGGCAGCTGCGATATCACCGGAGTAAACTTCAGTGATCTCTTGACGGCTGTTCGCATGCATTTGAAGGATACGGCCGATACGTTCGCGTTTACCTTTAGTAGCGTTCAATACGTAAGAACCGGATTGAAGTACGCCGGAGTAAACACGGAAGAACGTCAACTTACCAACGTAAGGATCTGTCATGATTTTAAAAGCCAATGCGGAGAACGGCTCTTCATCAGAAGATTTACGAACCGCTTCAGTTCCGTCTTCCAGAACACCTTTGATGTCCGGTACGTCAACTGGAGCTGGCAAGAAGTCGATTACGGCATCCAGCATCAGCTGAACACCTTTGTTGCGGTACGAGGAACCACAGATAACCGGGAAGATTTTAACTTCGACTACACCTTTACGGAGAGCGGCTTTGATCTCATCAACTGTGATCTCTTCGCCTTCCAGGTATTTCATCGTCAAATCTTCGTCGAGTTCTGCAACGCGCTCGATCAGTTCGTTACGGAGTTCTTCGACTTGGTCAGCGAATTCCGCAGGAACGTCCACAACATCGATATTTTGTCCCAGGTCATCCTGGTACATATGAGCTTTTTGCTCAATGATATCGATGATGCCTTTGAAATCATTTTCCGCGCCGATTGGCAGTTGGATTGCAACAGCGTTCGCTTGAAGGCGATCACGCATGTCAGCAACAACGTTCAAGAAGTCGGCACCGATGATATCCATTTTGTTTACATATGCGATCCGAGGTACGCCATAACGGTCAGCCTGTCTCCATACGGTTTCGGACTGAGGCTCAACGCCTTCTTTCGCACTGAATACACCTACTGCTCCGTCCAATACACGAAGGGAACGTTCAACTTCAACAGTGAAGTCAACGTGTCCCGGGGTATCGATGATATTGACGCGGTGGTTTTTCCAAGAAGCGGTAGTCGCAGCGGAAGTAATCGTGATCCCGCGCTCCTGTTCCTGTTCCATCCAGTCCATTGTCGCAGCGCCTTCGTGAACTTCACCGATTTTGTGCGTACGGCCTGTGTAGAACAAGATCCGCTCAGTTGTAGTGGTTTTACCCGCGTCAATGTGAGCCATGATCCCGATATTACGTGTATTTTTCAAGGAGAACTCTCTTGCCATGAAATGGGTCTCCCTTCAAAATTGAAGTTTTTAGTATGAACTGAATCCTACCAACGGTAGTGAGCAAACGCTTTGTTCGCTTCAGCCATTTTGTGCGTGTCTTCGCGTTTTTTAACGGAAGCGCCTGTGTTGTTGGAAGCGTCGATGATCTCAGCCGCCAAACGCTCTTCCATCGTTTTCTCACCGCGGTTGCGGGAGTAGTTCACGAGCCAACGTAATCCCAGGGAAGTACGTCTCTCTGGTTTTACCTCGATTGGTACTTGGTAGTTGGCACCGCCGACACGGCGAGCTTTAACTTCCAGGACTGGCATGATATTTTTGATTGCTGCTTCAAATACTTCCATCGGGTCATTACCCGTACGTTCTTGAATCAACTTGAACGCATTGTACAGGATGCTTTGAGCAACACCGCGTTTTCCGTCGAGCATGATGCGGTTGATCAAACGAGTAACCAACTTGCTGTTGTATACCGGATCTGGCAACACGTCTCTTTTCGTAACTGGACCTTTGCGTGGCATGGATATCCCCCTTTCTTTCTTGTTCGGCTAATCCGGCTTATCTGGCAGCAGCCAGAATCATGCCGAGATTGCCGCTATTCTTCAATTAGGCTTTTTTAGCTTTTGGACGTTTCGCGCCGTATTTGGAACGAGCTTGCATACGGTTGTTCACGCCTGCAGTATCAAGAGCGCCACGAACGATGTGATAACGTACCCCCGGAAGGTCTTTTACACGACCGCCACGGATCAGCACAACGCTGTGCTCTTGCAAGTTATGTCCGATACCCGGAATGTAAGCCGTCACCTCTACGCGGTTCGTCAAGCGAACACGAGCGTATTTACGAAGCGCGGAGTTCGGTTTTTTCGGAGTCATTGTACCTACACGAGTGCAGACACCACGTTTTTGTGGGGCACTGATGTTAGTAGCTTCACGTTTCAGAGCGTTGAACCCTTTTTGCAAGGCTGGCGATTTGGACTTGTAGATTTTAGCTTGGCGTCCTTTACGAACCAGTTGGTTAATAGTTGGCATGTGATTGCCACCCCCTTCCTCAATTATTCATGTTTCTTTATAAACCTTTACTCTAAGCCCACAGACCCAGGCGGTTCATAAAAAGACAAATGAAAAGTTTTTGCCTTTGAGAATCCATAAAAATGTTCCCTGACAAAAACGTTCCTAACATTATTTAACGACAGCTACCATTGCTGCCCCTACTCCAATCCCGCATGCCTTGCCGAGATTTTTCATCGTGTCCACTTTCGTGTACTTGACATTGTGCTCTTCGCACAAAGCGATGATTTTGGAAGTAAGCTGCGGATCGCAATCCTCAGCCACATAGACTTCGGAAGCCATTCCTGACTGAACCATCCGCATGGTCTGTTTGGTACCAATCTTGACATGAGCATCTTGCAGACCTTTTTCATTAGGCATCGTACATTCCTCCGAAATTGGATCAAATACAATCATCTGCTCACGCACCTTTGATATATTAGCATCTAGCGCAAGCATTGTCAATGCTAATCACAAACATTTATCATAAAGTTTTGCAGCATCAGAGGACGTATAGGCACGCTCATGCCATCATCCCCTGATGCCCAAAACTCTATTTCTTTGTTCAGGTGCTAGAAAAAGCGATTAATCTACGGATACCGGCTCCAGCTCTTCTACCGAAGATTCGCCGTCTTCCGGACCGGCAAACTCGATGCTGCGGTAACGGTTCATACCCGTACCTGCAGGAATCAGTTTACCGATAATTACGTTTTCTTTCAGACCGAGCAACTGATCGACTTTTCCTTTGATCGCTGCATCTGTCAGGACACGTGTCGTCTCCTGGAAGGATGCCGCGGACAGGAAGGAATCGGTCTCCAGGGATGCTTTGGTGATCCCGAGCAGGATCGGTTTGGCAACCGCTGGCTCTTTGTTGCTGAGGAATGCCGCTTTGTTTGCTTTTTCGTACTCGTGGGTATCCACGAACGATCCTGGCAACAAGTTGGTGTCCCCTGCATCTACGATGCGGATTTTGCGCAGCATTTGACGGATCATGACTTCAACGTGTTTATCGTTGATTTCTACACCCTGGTTACGGTATACGCGCTGTACTTCCTGCAAAATGTAGTTCTGCACGCCACGTACGCCTTTGATGCGCAGCATTTCTTTCGGATCGATGGAACCGTCCGTCAACTCGTCGCCCGCTTCGATCTCCATGCCTTCGCTTACGCGCACACGGGAACCATAGGTAACCGAGTATACTTTGGACTCCGCTTCACCTTGGATTTCGATTTCGCGACGATCTTTCGCCTCGCGGATCTCTTTAACGACACCGTCAATCTCACTGATCGTAGCCTGACCTTTAGGGTTACGGGCTTCGAAGAGCTCTTGGATACGCGGCAAACCTTGCGTGATATCGTCTCCGGCTACACCACCGGTGTGGAACGTACGCATCGTCAACTGGGTTCCTGGCTCACCAATGGATTGTGCAGCGATAATACCGACTGCTTCCCCGATCTCCACATGTTTACCTGTCGCCAGGTTGCGACCGTAACATTTTTTGCAGACACCATGACGAGCACGGCAGCTGAGTACGGAGCGGATTTGCAGTTTCGTTACGCCGGCTTTGACGATCGCTTCCGCTTTGTCGGAATCGATCAATTCATTGCGGTGCGCAATGATTTCATTCGTTTCCGGATGACGAACCGTTTCAAAGCAGTATCTGCCTTCGATACGGTCATAGAGATCCTCGATAACCTCTTTGCCGTCCTGGATACGGCTAACAGTGAAGCCTTTGTCTGTACCGCAGTCATCTTCGCGTACGATGACATCTTGGGCTACGTCTACGAGACGACGAGTCAAGTAACCGGAGTCCGCCGTACGAAGGGCCGTATCGGCCAAACCTTTACGGGCACCGTGCGTCGAGATAAAGTACTCGAGTACCGTCAGACCTTCACGGAAGTTCGATTTGATTGGGAGTTCGATAATCCGGCCGGATGGGTTGGCCATCAGACCACGCATACCGCCCAGCTGGGTGATCTGCGATTTGTTACCCCGCGCTTTGGAGTCAACCATCATCATGATCGAATTGTAACGATCCATCGACTTCATCAGGATATCGGTGATATCGTCTTTCGATTTCGACCAGATATCGATGATGCGGTCATAGCGCTCTTCGTTCGTGATCAGACCGCGACGGTACTGATTCGTAACGATTTGGGCTTTTTCTTCGGACTGCTTGAGAATGTCGATTTTTTCATCAGGCACGACAACGTCCGACACGGCCACGGTAATACCGGCACGGGTCGAATACGTAAATCCGAGTTGTTTGATTTTATCCAGAATAACGGCTGTTTCCGTTGTGTGATAAATTTCGAAACAACGCGCGATGATCGAACCGAGATATTCTTTTCCGACACCGCCGGCTTGAGGAGCATTCATGATCGCTTCTCTCAGATCGGCACCTTTCTCATATACAAACGAGTGCTCCGCAGTACCTTGATAAAGGTTAGCACGTGTAGCATCGTTGATGTACGGGAAGCTCGCAGGGAAAATCTCGTTAAAGATGATTTTGCCGACGGTTGTCAGCAGCATCGCCTCTTGTTGTTTTTCCGTGAAGCTTGTTTTGCCCAGTGCTTTAACAGGAATAGCCACGCGTGCATGCAAACCTGCAGTACCGCGTTGATATGCGGATACAGCTTCGTTTACCGTACGCAAAATCATGCCTGTTCCCTTTTCTTCCTTGTTGTCCATGGTCAGGTAGTAAGAACCGAGAACCATATCCTGGGAAGGGGTAACAACCGGTTTACCGTCTTTCGGGTTCAAAATGTTGCCCGATGCAAGCATCAGAATCCGTGCTTCTGCTTGAGCTTCCGCAGACAACGGAACGTGCACGGCCATTTGGTCACCGTCAAAGTCGGCATTATACGCCGTACATACGAGCGGGTGAAGACGAATTGCCTTACCTTCAACCAGAATCGGTTCAAACGCTTGAATACCAAGACGGTGAAGCGTAGGGGCACGGTTGAGCAGAACCGGATGCTCTTTAATGACTTCTTCAAGAACGTCCCAAACTTCCGGGCTTACGCGTTCGACTTTGCGCTTAGCGCTCTTGATATTGTGGGCAAGCCCTTTATTCACAAGCTCTTTCATCACGAAAGGCTTGAACAGTTCAAGCGCCATATCTTTAGGCAGACCGCACTGATACATTTTCAGGTAAGGTCCTACGACGATAACCGAACGACCGGAGTAGTCAACACGTTTACCGAGCAAGTTTTGACGGAAACGTCCTTGTTTACCTTTCAGCATGTGGCTGAGGGATTTCAAAGGACGGTTACCAGGACCCGTTACCGGGCGTCCGCGACGGCCGTTGTCGATCAATGCGTCAACCGCTTCCTGAAGCATCCGTTTTTCGTTTTGCACGATAATGTCCGGTGCGCCAAGATCCAACAGGCGTTTCAGACGGTTGTTACGGTTGATTACACGGCGATACAGGTCATTGAGGTCAGACGTTGCGAAACGTCCGCCGTCCAGCTGTACCATTGGACGAAGTTCTGGCGGGATCACTGGAAGAACATCCATGATCATCCACTCAGGCTTATTGCCGGAATTGCGGAAAGCTTCAATGACTTCCAAACGTTTGATCGCACGGTTGCGACGTTGTCCTTGCGCAGTGCGAAGCTCTTCTTTCAGGAAGTCGAGCTCTTTTTCCACATCAAGGTCTTGAAGCAGTTTTTTGACTGCCTCTGCACCCATGCCGGCCTGGAATCCATATCCGTATTTTTCACGGTAGCTGCGATATTCTTTCTCGGACAGCAGTTGTTTTTTCTCCAGTGGAGTTTCTCCTGGATCGGTTACTACATAAGATGCAAAATAAATAATCTCCTCAAGAGATCTTGGAGACATATCCAAAGCAAGACCCATACGGCTCGGAATACCTTTGAAGTACCAGATATGCGATACCGGAGCAGCAAGCTCGATATGCCCCATCCGTTCGCGACGTACTTTCGCACGTGTTACTTCAACGCCACAACGGTCACAGACGACGCCTTTATAACGAACGCGTTTGTATTTACCGCAATGACATTCCCAGTCTTTCGTAGGGCCAAAAATCTTTTCGCAGAACAGCCCTTCTTTTTCCGGTTTCAACGTACGATAGTTGATCGTTTCCGGTTTCTTCACTTCTCCGCGGGACCAAGAACGAATTTTTTCAGGGGAAGCAAGCCCGATCTTCATGTATTCGAAATTGTTGACGTCCAACAAGGAGCAACCCTCCTTAACCAAGTCCTGTATTCTAGGTTACGCCCTCCCCGGCCGAAGCCGGAGAAAGACGCGAGCCTGATGAAAAAACGCCGGTCAGCTATGCCCGAAGGCGATTATTCCGCTCCGACCTCTGCACCCTCGAGGTTGAGGCTGAGTTTGTCGTTCGCAGCGTCATCTTCATCGTCGATTTCTTTCATTTCAATTTCCTGTTCGTCTTCGCTCAGGATTTTGACGTCCATACCCAAGCTTTGCAGCTCTTTGATCAAAACTTTGAACGATTCAGGAACACCCGGTTCCGGAACGTTCTCGCCTTTGACGATGGACTCATACGTTTTCACACGACCTACAACGTCATCGGATTTGACGGTCAGGATTTCTTGAAGCGTGTAGGCTGCGCCGTAGGCTTCAAGCGCCCAAACCTCCATCTCCCCGAAACGCTGGCCACCGAATTGGGCTTTACCGCCCAGCGGTTGCTGCGTAACCAGAGAGTAAGGACCTGTGGAACGGGCATGGATTTTATCGTCAACCATGTGCGCCAGTTTGATCATGTGCATGACACCGACCGTAACTTCACGTTCGAAGCGTTCTCCCGTGCGGCCGTCGTACAGAACCGTTTTACCATTGCGCTGCATGCCTGCTTCTTCCATCGTATCGAAGACGTCATACTCCTTCGCTCCGTCGAATACAGGCGTTGCCACGTGAATACCCAGCTGCATCGCAGCCATACCAAGATGGACCTCAAGCACCTGACCGATGTTCATCCGCGATGGTACGCCCAGCGGGTTAAGAACGATCTGTACCGGAGTACCGTCCGGCAGGAACGGCATATCCTCTTCAGGCAGAATACGTGCCACGACCCCTTTGTTACCGTGACGTCCGGCCATTTTGTCACCCTCAGAGATTTTACGTTTCTGAGCGATATAGACACGAACCAGCTGGTTAACGCCTGGAGGCAGCTCGTCGCCGTTTTCGCGTGTAAACACTTTAACGTCGACTACGATACCGTCCGTACCATGAGGTACGCGCAGAGAAGTGTCACGAACTTCACGTGCTTTCTCACCAAAGATCGCATGCAAGAGGCGTTCCTCGGCAGTCAGTTCCGTTACGCCTTTAGGCGTTACTTTACCAACCAGGATATCGCCGGCTGCGATTTCGGCACCGATGCGGATAATCCCGCGCTCATCCAGATTGCGAAGAGCCTCTTCGCCGACGTTCGGGATGTCACGCGTAATTTCTTCCGGTCCAAGCTTCGTATCACGTGCCTCGGACTCGTATTCCTCGATATGGATGGATGTGTACACATCTTCCTTCACGAGTTTTTCGCTCAGCAGGATCGCATCCTCGTAGTTGTAACCTTCCCAAGTCATGAAGGCAACGACTACGTTGCGGCCCAGTGCCAATTCGCCCATTTCCGTGGATGGGCCGTCAGCAAGGATATCTCCCGCTTTGACGACGTCGCCGCGTTTGACGATTGGACGTTGGTTAATGCATGTTCCTTGGTTGGAACGCATAAATTTGTGTAATTTATATTTAACGATATCGCCCTTGACCTCTTGGCCATCGATCGCTTCTATGCGACGGAGCCAGATTTCATTGGCAGAAGAACGTTCGATAATCCCGTCGTATTTGGAAACAATACATACACCGGAATCTTTTGCGGCTTTGTGTTCCATACCTGTTCCGACAAGCGGAGCTTTAGGCACGAGCAAAGGAACGGCCTGACGCTGCATGTTGGATCCCATCAACGCGCGGTTGGAGTCATCGTTCTCAAGGAACGGAATGAGCGCCGTCGCAACGGATACGACCTGCTTCGGAGATACGTCCATGTAGTCAACGCGCTCGCTCGGCATCGTCAGGATGTTATCCGACTGTTTGTTGTAACGCACGATGATCGACTCTTCGGCAAACGTTCCGTCCTCGTTCAACTTCGCATTCGCCTGAGCGACAACGTAGTTATCTTCTTCGTCCGCCGTCAGGTAGTCGATTTGCTCCGTGACTACGCCTGTTTTCGGGTCAACCCAACGATACGGCGCTTCGATGAAGCCATATTCGTTCACGCGGGCAAATGTCGACAGGGAGTTGATCAAACCGATGTTCGGTCCCTCCGGCGTCTCGATCGGACACATCCGGCCATAGTGGGATGGATGGACGTCACGGACTTCCATGCCGGCACGCTCACGCGTCAAACCGCCCGGTCCGAGTGCGGACAGACGACGTTTATGCGTCAACTCACCCAGCGGGTTCGTTTGATCCATAAACTGCGACAACTGAGAGCTGCCGAAGAACTCTTTAATCGATGCAATGACCGGACGGATGTTGATCAAAGCCTGCGGCGTGATCACGTTAGCGTCCTGGATGGACATTCTCTCGCGCACAACGCGTTCCATACGGGAAAGACCGATGCGGAATTGGTTCTGCAAGAGCTCGCCCACGGAACGCAAGCGACGGTTACCCAGATGGTCGATGTCATCCGTGCTTCCGATGCCATGCAACAAGTTCAGGAAGTAACTGATGGACGAGATGATGTCCGCAGGCGTGATATTTTTAACCGATTTATCGATGTTCGCATTAGCAATCAGCTTGACTACTTTGCCGTCTTCAATCGGAGAGAATACATCAATCGTCTGTACCGGAATATCATTGGCATCCAATACACCGTTTGCCACATGGTATGTGCGGAACCCGACGCTTTTCTCGAGGTAGGACATAATTTCATCCAACAAGCGGCGGTCTACCATTTGGCCCGCTTCAGCGATGATCTCGCCAGTGTCCGTATCGATCAAGGACTCCGCAAGACGCTGGTTGAACAAGCGGTTTTTGATGTGAAGCTTTTTGTTGATTTTGTAACGACCTACGTTGGCGAGGTCATAACGTTTTGGATCAAAGAAGCGCGCTACGAGCAAGCTTTTCGCGTTATCCAGCGTTGGCGGCTCGCCCGGACGGAGACGCTCGTAAATCTCGATGAGTGCTTTCTCCGTGGAATCCGTGTTGTCTTTGTCCAGTGTGTTGCGAATATATTCGTCATTACCGAGAAGATCCAGAATCTCAGCGTCTGTGCCGAAACCAAGTGCACGCAGCAGAACCGTCACCGGTATTTTGCGTGTGCGGTCGATCCGGACGTAAACGATGTCCTTCGCGTCCATCTCAAGTTCCAGCCAAGCGCCACGGTTAGGAATCACTGTAGCGGTATACGTTTTTTTGGCGTTTTTATCTACTTTTGTGCTGAAGTAAACGCTAGGAGAGCGAACCAACTGGCTGACAATAACCCGTTCCGCACCATTAATAATAAATGTGCCGGTTTCGGTCATCAGCGGGAAATCTCCCATGAATACTTCCTGCTCTTTGACTTCGCCGGTTTCCTTATTAATGAGCCGGACTTTGACCCGAAGCGGTGCTGCATAAGTAACGTCACGCTCTTTGGCGTCGTCTACTGTATACTTCGGTTCACCGAGACTGTAATCGATAAATTCCAAAATCAAGTTGCCTGTGAAATCCTGGATCGGCGAGATATCCTGGAACATTTCGCGCAACCCTTCCTCCAAAAACCAATCGTAAGATTTTTGTTGGATTTCAATCAGGTTCGGAACTTCGAGTATCTCGTTAATTCGTGCATAACTGCGCCGAGTGCGTCGACCATATTGAACAAGATGTCCTGCCAACTTAAACTCACCCCTCAATGTCTACTCACATAAAAATTTCGTTGCGAACCTCTGTTTGTAACCTTATAATGGTACACATACAGAGCAAAGCAATGCATCCACAAATAAAGAAAAGCCCTTACTCGAATGTCGTTCGAAAAAAGAGCAACCTTGTATTCGGTGGATATCTTGCCAATCATACTTATCCCCAGTTTGCCCAAAATGTACATATTATACGCCAAACGTAGGCATAATATGCCCGTTCGGCGCAAAAAAGGTGGACATTTTTAGTTAGCTAAAGCCAAGTAGGGCATCTTAATACTGACATTTTATAATAATACCACGACTGGTTTTTCAAGTCAATAGTCCTATTGCTAAAAAATCTTATGCCTGCTTACTTTACAAAAAACGAAGAAAAGATTATGAAACCACCACTTCGTCCTTTGTAGCTTTAAAAATGCGATAACCTTTGTCCTTCGTAACCTCTTCCACCCTTGCAAACAAAGACTCCAGTTTAGCCTTGGCCGACGGCGCTCCTTGCTTTTTCTGAATGACCACCCATAGTGAACCACCCATCTTCAAATGATCGTACGCCTGCTCAAAAATAGCATGAACCGTGTCTTTGCCGGCTCGGATGGGCGGATTGGTCAGAATGACGTCAAAATCCGTTCTCTCCACTTCAGCAAGTAGATTGCTTTGCATCACCGTAACATTGGCAACGCCATTCGCCCGTGCATTTTCCTTGGAAAGCTCAACCGCTCTCTCGTTGATATCAATCATGGTGACATGTCCATTCGGCACAAGCTTTGCTGCCGTGAGCCCGATCGGCCCATATCCGCAGCCAACATCCAAGACAAGCGCACCTGCAGGCAATTCCATCGCATCGATCAATACTCTGCTGCCATAATCAATTCCGTTTTTGGAAAACACCCCTGCGTCCGAAACGAACCGCATTCCAAACCCGCGCAGCAGCGATTCATTCACTTTTCTGTCATGCGCCACTTGCGGTTTATCCGAATAATAATGATTGGACATGTCCTCACTCGCTTTCCATGTACAATTACAGCAACAAACCCCTTGAAGTAGTTCAAGGGGTTTGTTGTTTTGTTTAATAATGTTAGCTAGAATAAGCTAAATTATTTAACTTCGATTGTAGCGCCTGCTTCTTCCAATTTAGCTTTGATGGATTCAGCTTCTTCTTTGCTTACTTTTTCTTTCAGCGCTTTTGGAGCGTTGTCTACTACTTCTTTCGCTTCTTTCAGGCCCAGACCTGTAATTTCGCGAACTGCTTTGATTACGTTGATTTTGGACGCACCAGCGTTAGCCAGGATTACGTCGAATTCGGATTGCTCAGCTTCAGCTGCAGCAGCGCCGCCGCCTACAACAGCTACTGGAGCTGCAGCAGTTACGCCGAATTCTTCTTCGATTGCTTTAACGAGATCGTTCAGTTCCAGTACAGTCATGCCTTTGATTGCTTCCAAGATTTGCTCTTTGCTCATGATTGAACCTCCATATATAGTTTAGATTTTTTTATTTCATTACCGCTTAAGCAGCATTCAGATCAAGAAGCTTACGCGCCTTGCTCTTCTTTTTCTGCAACAGCTTTAACCGCAAGCGCGAAGTTGCGCACTGGCGCTTGAAGCACGCTGAGGAGCATGGAAAGGAGACCTTCGCGGGATGGCAGTTCTGCCAGCGCTTTGACTTCCTCTACACCCACTACGCGACCTTCAACAACTCCACCTTTAAGTTCCAGCTTGTCGTTCTTTTTAGCGAAGTCGTTCAGAATTTTGGCTGGAGCCACAGCGTCTTCTCCGCTGAATGCAATCGCAGTAGGACCTGTCAGAACGCTATCGAGTTCAGTCAGTTCTGCTGCAGCAGTCGCACGGCGAAGCAACGTGTTTTTCAGCACTTGGAATTCGATTCCGGCTTCACGAAGTTGCTTACGCAACTCAGTTACTTGAGCAACGTTCAATCCGCGGTAGTCAACCACAACTGTCGTTGCGCTCTCGCGCAATTTTGTCGTAATTACTGCAACGGACTCTTCTTTTGCTTGAATCACTTTTGCATTTGCCAAACTGTACACCTCCTGTCAAATTTCACGTCCGGCACACCGGACTTATCCCAATAAGAAAAGCCTCCGTAGAATCACGAAGGCTTGATATATACTCATAACCGATCCGAAATCAGTCTAAGCTCTATAATCACACCTCGGTAGGAAATTAAGCCCTGAGGCACCTACTGTCTACGGTAAGCATATTCAAATATCAACGGTCAGTCACTCGGACTCACAACTCTTATAGCATATCAGAACAGAACAAGTCTGTCAACAGATATTATCTAAAAGCAGCTGCGTTCACGCGTGCGCCAGGGCCCATCGTGGAAGAAAGAGAAACGTTCTTCAGATAAACACCTTTTGCTGCCGCCGGTTTAGCACGGTTCAGAGCGTCCATGAGAGCTTTCAAGTTCTCGTTCAGTTGCTCTGCAGTGAAAGAGGCTTTACCGATCGGTGCATGAATTTGACCTGCACGATCCAGACGGTATTCGATTTTACCAGCTTTGATTTCTTGAACAGCTTTGGTTACGTCGAAAGTTACCGTTCCGGCTTTAGGGTTAGGCATCAGGCCTTTACCGCCGAGCAGACGGCCCAATTTACCTACTTCGCTCATCATATCAGGTGTCGCTACGCAGACATCGAATTCGAACCAGCCTTGTTGGATTTTGTTGATCATATCTGCATCGCCAACATAATCCGCGCCAGCCGCTTCCGCTTCTTTCGCTTTGTCACCTTTTGCAAATACCAGTACGCGTTGTGTTTTACCTGTACCATGCGGCAGGACAACAACACCACGTACAGCCTGGTCTTGTTTACGAGGGTCTACGCCCAAACGCACTGCAGCTTCGATGGTTTCATCGAACTTAGCAGTGGCTGCCTTTTTCACAAGCTCAACAGCTTCTGAAGGCTCGTAAGTTGCTTCGCTGTCGATCAGCTTGGCAGCTTCCAGGTATTTTTTACCGTGTTTAGCCATGTTATATTCCTCCTTTGTGGTTTTAGCGGATATACCTCCCACATTGACCGGCCGCGAATCGGCCGGCTTTACGAAGCCATGTTTCCTAAGAAAAATTAGTCTTCGATGGTGATACCCATGCTACGGGCAGTACCTTCGACCATACGCATAGCGGACTCAACGTTCGCTGCATTCAGGTCAGGCATTTTTTGCTCCGCGATTTGGCGAACTGTGTCGCGTTTAACGGTAGCAACTTTTTTCTTGTTCGGTTCGCCGGAACCTTTTTCGACTTTCGCCGCAACTTTCAGCAGGACTGCTGCTGGTGGAGTTTTGGTGATGAACGTAAAGGAACGGTCCTCGAATACTGTAATTTCAACAGGAATAATCAATCCCGCTTGATCAGCTGTACGCGCATTGAACTCTTTACAGAATGCCATGATGTTGACACCCGCTTGACCCAAAGCCGGACCTACTGGAGGCGCTGGATTCGCTTTACCTGCTGGAATTTGCAGTTTTACCATTTTGATTACCTTTTTTGCCATGATTGACACCTCCTTGCGAAATAGTGGTCACCGGACCTTCCGGTCCTCCCACAAGAAACTTGAAGAGCTATATCTTCTCCACTTGGGTATATTCCAACTCAAGCGGCGTTTCCCGTCCAAACATGTTCACATGAACCTTCAACTTGCTTTTGTCTACCAAAATTTCTTCCACGGAGCCCACAAAATTCGCAAAAGGACCCACTTTGATGCGCACGGATTCCTTAATATCGAATTCAATTTTCGGCTTCGGTTCAACCATGCCCATATGCTTCAGAATTTGTTCCACTTCTTCGGGCAGCAAGGCGGTTGGCTTGGACCCGGAACCTGTCGAACCGACAAATCCCGTAACCCCTGGCGTGTTGCGAACAACATACCAAGAATCGTCCGTCTGGATCATTTCCACCAAAACATATCCGGGGTAAACTTTACGCATGACGGTTTTTTTCTTGCCGTCCTTGTTTACCACTTCTTCTTCCATAGGAACAAGAACGCGGAAAATTTTGTCTTCCATGCCCATGGACTCTACGCGTCTTTCCAAATTGGCTTTGACCTTATTCTCATACCCGGAGTAGGTATGAACAACGTACCATCTTTTTTCCATATCAAGCCACCTGGGACCCTTCTTAAATAATCGCTTCGATCACAGCGGAGATGCCGATATCAACGACCCAAAAAAACAGCGTCATAACCACAACAGTGCCTAGAACGATCAATGTGTAGTTGGTCAGCTCTTTACGATTAGGCCAGCGAACCTTTTTAAGTTCAGCCCAGCTTTCGGAGAAAAAGGAAAACAGAGATTTGAAACTGCGTTTCACGCCGACTACACCTCCCAAAAACTATCTGGTTTCGCGATGAGAAGTCTGCTCGTTACAAAACTTGCAAAATTTCTTCATCTCCATGCGGTCGGGGTGATTACGCTTGTTCTTTGTCGTTGTGTAATTTCTTTGTTTGCAATTTGTACAAGCCAAAGTAATAATTACCCGCATGATGTACACCTCCCGAAGACTTCCACTTTGAAGCAGAGTCTCTTAATTGAACCTAAAAAAAAGCCGCGAATTTAGGCCTACCTAAAACACTTTATCATAAGGGTATTTCCATGTCAACGAAAGAATCACCTTTCAGAACCTGGTAAAAGTTCCGGCCGTTACGCAGCCGCTTCACCTCTCCTTTTTTTCCTCTGCTCCTGCTCGAACCAAGCGATTACTAGTATAGTCATTTTCAAATTTTCTAAACGAAAGACAAGCAAAAAAAGACTCAACTTCCGAGCCTTTTCCGTCAACGACAACTTCTTATCCAGCTCAATGATCACGAACTTCCAAATACTTCTCCAGCTTGCGCTTGACGCGCTGAAGCGCATTATCAATCGATTTCACATGCCGATCCAGGTCTACGGCAATTTCCTGATAGGATCTTCCGTCCAAATACAGCATCAGCACTTTTCGTTCCAGGTCGCTCAGAATCTCCGACATTTTGTCTTCCAGGCCAACAAACTCTTCCTGGTTGATGATCAGTTCCTCTGGATCGCTAACCTGTGTTCCACAAATTACGTCGAGTAACGTACGATCGGATTCTTCGTCATAAATTGGCTTATCAAGTGACACATAGGAATTCAGCGGAATGTGCTTCTGCCGCGTCGCTGTCTTGATTGCCGTAATAATCTGCCTGGTAATGCACAGCTCGGCAAACGCTTTGAACGAGGCCAGCTTGTCCCCTTTGAAGTCCCGAATAGACTTGTAGAGGCCGATCATTCCTTCCTGAATGATGTCCTCCCGATCAGCCCCAATCAGAAAATAAGATCTCGCCTTGGCGCGTACGAAATTCCGATATTTGTTGATCAGATATTCCAGCGCTTCGCTCTCACCTTCACGGACCGCTTCGACAATGTCTTCGTCGCTTTGGTAATCATACTTGGATAACATGATATCTTTGAGGTCGACACTCACAGACAATCCCTCCGGCTGCAACGCAAGGTACCCCCGTTACTCTACTCTATGAAATATACGAACAGTATATATGATGCCACCTCACACCGTCAACCACGCCGTCCCTAAAAAAGATCATGAATAACATAATTGTCAAGAGTTTCAAGATTGAAATTTATGCCAGACATCGCCGAATTTCCCCGGATCACTCCCGGCGCCAGCGTTCGAATTGCTTTAATATTTCGGGACTCAGCTTGGCCCCAAGCGTATTTCTTGTGGATTTCGCCTGATCTTCTTCGAGCCGCTTTTGCAGTTCTTTTTCATTCTGCTCGACCTCGATGAGCAGCTCCCTGGCAGATACCCTTAGCGCTCCCTGACCGAAAATGACATGCTGTTCCACCATATCGCTGGTAGCTACGTAGATTTGGCGTCTTCGCGTGCTCAACTCCCGAACGAGTCTCTCGATGCATTCATCGGCCGTCTCTTTTTCCTTGGTAAAATAAATCTGAACCTTGCTCTGAGAATACGACCTGCCGAGTCCGGGCACGAGGTATGCGTCAAACACCACGATGACCCGGCGGCCGGAAAATGCCTGATAGTCCGCAAGGCGGGAAAGAAGCCGATTCCTCGCTTCCTCCAGCCCGCTTTCCGCCAATCGGGTCAGTTCCGGCCAGTCACCGATCATGTTGTACCCGTCCACAAGAAGCACATCACGGGAATCAGCCATGGCTGTTATCCTTGCGCTTGGCGCGACCGGAGCACTTCATACATGACAACGCCCGCAGCTACCGAAGCGTTGAGCGAATTGATCTGGCCTTGCATCGGCAGTTTGATGAGCACGTCGCATTTCTCGCGAATGAGCCGGCCCATGCCTTTGTTTTCGTTTCCGATCACAAGCGCTACGGGACCCGTGAACACGCCGTTGCCAAACACGTTCTCTGTCGCGGCAACGTCCGTGCCGACTACCCATATCCCTGCCTCTTTCAGCCGATCAATCGTTTGGCCCAGGTTGCTGACCCGGGCTACAGGCACGTATTCCACCGCTCCTGCCGAGGTTTTGGACACGGTTGCCGTAACGGCCGCCGAGCGGCGTTTGGGCACAATGACGCCATGAGCTCCCGTGCAGTCTGCCGTACGCAGGATGGAACCCAGGTTATGCGGATCTTCAATCTCGTCCAGCAAGATCAGGAAAGGAGGCTCGTCCTTTTTCGCAGCCGCGGCCAAAATGTCTTCTACTTCGACGTAAGCGTAGGGAGCGGCTTGGGCCACCACGCCCTGATGCTGAATGCCTGGGACCGCTTGGTCCAGCTTGCGTTTGTCCACGTGCTGGATAACGATCCCCAGTTTTTTGGCTTCCGCAATGATCGGTCCTGTCAAATGTTTTTGCGCCGTATCTGCAATCCATATTTTGTTGATGGTCCGGCCTGAACGCAGCGCCTCTGTGACGGAGTGTTTGCCGGCAATCCATTCTTCTTCCATGTTTCGTTCTATCCTCTCTGTAGCGCCAAGTTGTTGGGTCGGGCCGATTCGACAGCCTGTCCCCATGCTCAACTTCGCGCATTTCGTTGATTTTCCGTTTATTTCGTCAAGCTTTGGGCGTGTTCGATGCCCTGTGTAATCAACTCGATCATCCGTTCATGTTGTCCGCTGCTGTACAAATAGCCGATCAGGCATTCCAGCGCCGTGGCATGCCTGTACTCGAGCACGTCTGCATTTTTCGGAACGCTGCCCGACTTGGCGTTGCGTCCCTGCCGGACGATATCCTGTTCTTTTTCGTTCAGCAAACTTTCGATGCCTGCCAAAATTCGACTCTGGGCCTTGGCCGACACCAGCCCCGTCGCACTTCGATGCAAATGAGCGGGTCGCATATTGGGCTTGGACAGCAAATATTGTCGAACCGCGACTTCGTAAACCGCATCGCCGATGTAAGCAAGAGCGATCGGCGGAATCAGATGGGCCGGACGCGAAGGGGGATACGGGAACCAGCCCCCGGCCGAGCGTTCCGCCGAACGACCGCCGGACGAATCCGCCGCCCCGCCTGCCGGCTCAGCCTGCAGATCCGCGTCGTGTCCAGTCGTTTCAGCCACGTTGGGAGCGGTGGAGTCTATGGACGTTTTCTTCAGGCCCTCGCTCATTTGCGCCGCCATCTCATGCCTTGTGCCGTATCCTCCAGCAAAATGCCTTCTGCCGACAAAATGTCGCGAATTTCATCGGCTCTTGCCCAGTTTTTCGCTTTGCGCGCTTCGGTGCGCTCTTCGATCAAACGCTCGATCTCCTCGTCCAGAAGCTCCGGCTCCGCTTCCGTATAAAGGCGGAGCACGGCGTTCAATTCCGCGAACAATTCCAGCAGCGCGCGAATGTCTCCCGCATTGACCACATCCTGCTGCAGCAGAAGGTTGGCCTCGGCAGCCCATTCGAACAATGCCGTGATCGCGTCAGGCGTATTGAAATCATCCTGCATCTTCTCATGATACTGGCTGCGAATCTGTTCCAGGCGGGCTGCCAGCTCCGCCGAAGTTTCCCGTTCCATCGTCACGGCCTGCAGACGGTGCTTGAGGTTGCCCACAGCGTTCGCGATCCGGTCTACGCTTTTCTGAGCTTGCTCCATCGTATCCTCCGTAAAGTTCAACGGATTGCGATAATGCGTCGACAACATAAAATAACGGATGGCCTCGCGTTTGTATTGTGTTCGCAAATCTTTGACCAACACGCCGTTTCCGAGCGATTTCGACATTTTTTCGTTATCGATGCGGATAAAGCCGTTATGCATCCAATAATTGGCCAGCGGCTTGCCGGTCAGCACTTCGGATTGCGCGCATTCGCACTCATGGTGCGGGAACTGCAAATCCTGTCCGCCGCCATGGATATCGAGCGTGTCGCCCAAATATTCGCGCGCCATGGCCGAGCATTCGATATGCCAGCCCGGACGCCCGTCTCCCCATGGGCTCGACCAATAAATCTCTCCCGGCTTCGCAGCCTTCCAAAGCACGAAATCTTCGGGATGTTCCTTGCGCTCATCCACGCCGATGCGGATGCCGAACTGCAGCTCTTGCAGGTTTTGCTTGGACAATTTGCCATACTCGGGGAACTTGCCCGTGCGGTAATAGACGTCCCCTCCGTTTTCATAGGCATACCCTTTGTCGACCAACTCACGGATAAAATCGATGATAAGCGGCATGTTCTCCGTTACGCGCGGATTGCTGCTCGCTCTCGGAATGCCCAATCCTTCAAGGTCTTCATAATACGCCGCGATGAACTTCTCGGCGACATGAGGCACATCTGTTCCAAGCTGCTCTGCTTTGCGGATGAGCTTGTCGTCGACATCGGTAAAATTCACGACATAATTCACTTCATGGCCGATCTGTTCAAGATAACCGCGAACCGCGTCGAAAAAGATCACCGGCCGGGCATTCCCGATGTGAATATAATCATATACGGTCGGGCCGCATACATACATTTTTACCTTCCCCTGCTCTTGGGGAACAAATTCTTCCTTCGCACGACTCATCGTATTATAAATATGAAGCGTCATAGTCACTTTCCTTTCGTCCGTTTCCGTATATAAAACCTGAACCTAAAATTCTGAACGTTAATCACCGTTCTTTGGCACGGGAGAGCGATCGTATCAACAGCCGCTTAACCGGTGCAAGCCTCTGCCAAATTAACCTTTGCTTCCCCCGTTAATTGTATCACGCTCGCGCTCGGTTTCGCGCGCTGATTGCATTGTACGCATTTCGTCCCGCAATCGTTCGATTTCCTGCTGCATGCTGCGCAAGGAGTCAACGACCGGATCGGGAAGCTGCTGGTTCAAGCGATCCACCCGTTTGCCGTCCCGTTTGACGATCTTTCCCGGAATGCCCACCACCGTACTGTTTGGCGGAACTTCCTTCAGCACGACCGAATTGGCGCCGATATTGCTCTGATCGCCGACGCGAAATGAACCCAGCACCTTTGCACCTGACGAGATAACCACATTATTGCCAATTGTGGGGTGTCTCTTTCCCTTTTCTTTCCCGGTCCCCCCGAGGGTCACCCCCTGGTAGATGACGACATCATCGCCGATCTCGCACGTTTCGCCAATCACGACGCCCATGCCGTGGTCAATGAACAACCGCTCGCCGATCGTTGCGCCAGGGTGAATCTCAATACCTGTCATAAAGCGGCTGACTTGCGAAATAACCCGTGCCAAAGAAAACCATTTCCGTTTGTACAACGCGTGTGCCATGCGGTGTGCCCATATGGCGTGCAAGCCGGAATAGGTAAACACCACCTCAAACCAACCGCGCGCCGCCGGATCGTTTTCAAATACCGCCTGAATATCCGATCTGATCTTTTTGAACATGTTCTTCCCCTCTTGTTCAGTTCTGCGTTCTCCCGCTTGCGCAGGAAACAGGATCTTCATGATCGTGCGCCAAGCTCGAATCCTCTCTCATGCATTGGTGTACCGGGATTTTTAAAGCGAACCACCATCGCGCACCCTAATGGCTTCCGCAGGATAATCGTGAGTCCGCGCTCCCAGGTGCAATAAAAAAACGCCCCTGCAGCCCGAAGCTGCAGAGGCGTTGGTCGCGGTCCCACTCTGCTTGGTTCTTTCGTAAGCAACGCAAAATATGCGTAACGCACGCAAGAACCCTCTTGCGGTCCGGTAACGGGAACCACTCGGCATAACCTATCCTGACGTTTTCCTGATCTATTCGTGCTCAGGCGGGGCCGGATTCGGCTGTGCGGCTCACGGGCGCAATTCGGCTGACGGACAGCGGATGGCTCGCAGCCACCGCTCACAGGCCTTTTCAACCCTGCGAACGGGACCATCCTCTCTGGTGCTGTCCGGTTCAGCGTACTCCTCCCGGTCCTTGCCGTTTGTATGATTAACGTAAATTGAACATCTAAAATCAAAACTTATGCCTTTGTGTTGCTATTATAGCGAAAAGGACAGAGACTGACAATAACGTTCCTTGCCTCAGACACACAAAATGTTAAACGAGTTACGCGCCTTGAACCTGTGCGTGCAGACGCTCGATGACCGTATCCTTGCCCAGCAGCACGATCGTTTGGTTCAAATCGCGACCATGGGTTTGACCGGTCAACGCTACACGAATCGGCATAAAGAGCTGTTTGCCCTTAAACCCGGTTTCCTTCTGCACTTCCTTGATCAAAGCAGCCATTTTGCTTGGCGTGAATTCATCGCTGTCCTGTACCTTATCGGCAAAAGCCTTCAGCACAGTCGGCACTTGCTCCTCTGCCAGAACAGCACTTGCTTCCTCGTCCAGTTCCAGGCTCGAGCGGAAAAACACCTCAGACAAGGCCACGATGTCGGAAGCAGCCGTCATTTGCTCTTGGTACAAACGTACAAGCGCGTGCGCCCATTCCCGCTGCTCGGACGACAATTCGGCCGGAAGGCGGCCCGCTTTTTGCAAATGCGGAATGGCCATTTCGGCAATTCGTTCCGGATCGGCATTTTTGATGTAATGGTTGTTCAGGTAGGCCAGCTTGTTCGTATCGAAAACTGCCGGGCTCTTCGACAGGCGCTTCGTATCGAAAATGGAAATCAGCTGCTCTTGAGAGAAAATTTCCTCTTCCCCTTCCGGAGACCAGCCAAGCAAGGAAATGAAATTGAACAACGCTTCGGGCAAATAACCGAGCTCTTCATACTGCGAGATGAACTGAATGACGGATTCGTCGCGTTTGCTCAGCTTTTTGTGGTTCTCGCCTACGATCAGCGTCATGTGGCCGAATATCGGCGGCTCCCAGCCGAGCGCTTCGTAAATCATCAGCTGACGCGGCGTGTTCGAAATATGATCCTCTCCCCGCAGTACGTGGGTGATTTTCATCAGATGATCGTCAATGGCAACGGCGTAGTTGTACGTGGGAATGCCGTCTTTTTTTACGATGACGAAGTCTCCGCTCTCTTTGCTGTTAAACGAAATAGTGCCCTTCACCATGTCATCGAACGTGTATACCCGCTCTTCAGGTACGCGGAAACGGATGCTAGCCACGCGGCCCTCGGCCTCGAACGCCTCAATTTGCTCCGGAGTCAGGTTCCGGTGCTTGCCTGAATAACGCGGCGTTTCGCCACGAGCGGTCTGCTCCTCACGCTCCTGCTCCAGTTCTTCTTCCGTGCAGTAGCAGCGGTATGCCAGCCCTTTATCCAATAATTCCTGCGTATATTTCCGGTAGATGTCAAGGCGCTCGGTTTGGCGGTACGGTCCGTATTCGCCCCCCACATCAATGCTCTCGTCCCAATCCATGCCCAGCCATTTCAAATATTTCAGCTGGCTTTCTTCCCCGCCCGCAATGTTGCGTTTCACGTCCGTATCCTCTATACGGATGATGAATTTTCCGTTATTGTGTTTGGCATACAAGTAGTTAAACAGCGCGGTCCGGGCATTCCCGATATGCAGGTGCCCTGTCGGACTCGGCGCATAGCGCACACGAACTTCCGTGCTCATACTATCCCCTCCGTCTCTAATTCGTTGATGATACCACGGGTCCCCGAACCAGGCAAACCACGGATTGGGCAGCTATACCTTCTCCTCGGCCCGGGAATCCAAGCTGCTCGGTCGTCGTCGCTTTGACGTTGACTTGCTCCACGTCCGCTTCAAGCGCCTTGGCAATGATCTCCGCCATTTGAGGGATATACGGAGCCATTTTCGGCTTCTGGGCAATGATGGTCGAATCAATGTTACCCAGACGGTATCCACGCTCTTTGGCGAGCTTCCATACATGCTCAAGCAGCTTCAGACTATCGGCATCCTTGAATTCGGGATCCGTATCCGGGAAATGCTTGCCGATGTCTCCCAGCGCAAGCGCCCCGAGAATGGCATCGCTGATGGCATGCAGCAGCACGTCGGCATCGGAATGCCCCAGCAAACCTTTGTCATGCGGGATCGTGACTCCGCCAATAATGCACGGGCGCCCCTCTACCAGTTGGTGTACGTCAAACCCTTGTCCTACGCGTATCATTGTTTCTTCTCTCCCCCCAGCACAAATGCGGCATAATGCAAATCTTCCGGTGTAGTCAATTTGATATTGGTATAACTGCCTTCCACAACTTTGACGGACATGCCGTGGCGCTCCGCCAGCATGGCATCGTCCGTTCCCAGAAATCCGTCCCGTTCCGCCGACTCGTGCGCATGGAGCAGGGAAGAAAGACGAAAAGCCTGCGGGGTCTGAATGCTCCACAGACTGCTGCGTTCAGGCGTTGCAATGACGATGCCCTCAGCATTGACTTGTTTGATCGTATCCTTCACCGGTACAGCCAGCACGGCAGCTCCAATGTCTATCGCGGCCTGCATGCAAGCCCGAATCTGTTCCCCGCTCACAAAAGGACGAACCCCGTCGTGAACGAGGACCCACTCGGTGCCCAGAGCTTTTAAGCCTTCATGCACCGAATGTTGCCGCTCCTTCCCTCCGGGGATGACGCGTACGCGCGATTCCAGACGATATTCCTTTACCCATTTCAGGCAGCGTTCAACGTCCGCCGCTCCAGTCACCAGCACGATTTCGCCAATGTCGTCCAAAGCGGCAAACACTTCAAGCGTATGTATGAAAACGGGCTTGTCCTGCAGCAGCAGAAACTGCTTGCTCTCATCGGTACCCATTCGGGTTCCCCGTCCTGCTGCCACAACGACAACGCCCCATTCTTTCCTCATGCCGCGATCCCTGCCTTGTCTGTCAGTTTATCGCTGATCGATATTCCCGCGCCTCGGGACGCGTTCGGGCTATCGCCAAACGACACACTACCCATCATACCGCTTTATTGGGCTTTTTCCAACAGTTTCGGTTTCGCAAAAATCATTCGTCCCGCAGAAGTCTGCAGTACGCTGGTGACGAGCACCTCCATCATCAGGCCGATGTAATCGCGCCCGCCTTCAACTACGATCATGGTGCCATCATCCAGATAAGCGACGCCCTGACCGTTTTCCTTGCCGTCCTTGATGATCTGTACCATGATCTCTTCGCCAGGCAGCACCACCGGCTTCACTGCATTGGCAAGGTCGTTGATGTTCAGCACCGAAACCCCTTGAAGCTCGCACACTTTGTTGAGGTTGAAATCGTTGGTTACCACTTTGCCCTGCAGTACTTTGGCCAGCTTGACCAGCTTGCTGTCGACCTCGGAAATCTCTTCGAAATCTCCTTCGTAGATCAAAACTTTAACGTCGAGCTCTTTCTGGATTTTGTTCAGAATGTCCAGACCACGCCGGCCGCGGTTACGCTTGAGCAGATCCGAGGAATCGGCAATATGCTGCAGCTCCTCCAGCACGAATTCCGGAATGACGATGGTTCCCTCAATGAATCCGGTTTTGCAGATATCCGCGATGCGGCCATCGATGATGACACTCGTATCCAAAATTTTGTGCTCCTCGAGCCGTCTCTCTTCTTCTGCACCATCGCCGTGTCCCCAGCGTCCGGACATCCAGAAGGCTGCCAGATCCTCTTTCTTTGCCATGGCCAGCATATATCCCGAATACGCACTGATCATCGTCAAAGCCAGCTGAAGCACTTCCCCGGATGTTCCCAACCATGCCAGGCACGGGGAGAGCAGCAGCGCAACGACAAGTCCTGTGAGGATGCCGGCTGCACCAGCAGCCAGTTCGTTCATCGGAATTTTGGCCAGTGCATCAATGCCATGATTCAATTTCGCGGCAAGCATTGTTCCTCCAATGCTGCATAATGCGATGAACAGCACCGCACCGAGAATGGTCGCTATGCCCGCGCCCAACAACCCTGCCGATTGAATCCATTCCGCCATCCAAGGGACCGATTTTCCAGCCAGTTGATATGCCGTGTAACCAAACCATGCACCGCACAATCCCGTAAAAGTTAAAATGCCTCTTTTCCACATAAGTCCCCTGCACCTCCTTCAAATGTTTTCTCATATCCAGTATGATCCAATTCGTGGATTGCTAATCCGTTAAACAAGAACTTTTTGGAAGTGAAGCAATCCTTGGTTGAAGGAGGTAAATTATTGGCATATAATGAATTCAATTCATAACCGAGGTGAGTGGGCAAAATGAGTACGCCAAGTTTACAGGCATTTCAGGATCAGGTTTCCGAGCTGTTGCTTCGTCATCGCAGTCTGATTGATGTACTGTCCAAAACGGGACAAGCTGGTGCTTCCGTGAACCGTGCCGTGTCCAAGGCCATTACCGAGTGTGGCTGCATTGAACTGCACGCCACCAAGCAGAAGTATGCTCCTGAGCGCAATATTGCGCAAAATACGCCCTTGCTCGAGACCCATGTGGAAGGTGAATTGTGCGAAAACTGCAAGGAGGTTATCAGCTCCGAACTGGGCCGCAACCTGTTTTATATGTCGGCACTCTGCAATCTGCTGAACATTAGCATGGAAGACGTCGTGGAAAGCGAGTCCCAGAAATGCTCGACGCTTGGCATGTTTAATTTGTCTTAAGTAAAATACAGATCACACGGCTTGCAAATCGTTAAGTTAATAGCACCTTGCATAAATCATTTCCTGGCACCTAGGTGGCATGGAAAATAAATTCAAAAAAGCACGCCTCTTTCCTTTCGGAAATGCGTGCTTTTCTCATGTTTCTTGGATCGGCTATGCAATAATAATGAACGGCACAACGTCAATTGGAATCACCGGGAGGATTTTTCGTCCTTGCGCTTTTTGGCCCGGTTTCGGGACGCGGTGGTTCGCATGCTATGTTTCATTCCGTAGAGTGCGTATAACACCAAGGGGATAAAAATCAGTTTGGATAACTGCTCCGGGAACATCACCGCCATCCCCACGGCCAGCAATACAACCCAGGGTGCGATCCATATCGCTTTTCGCGGAAAGCCCACTTTTTTGAAATTGGGATACTTGAGGGAGCTGACCATAAGATAAGACAACAAGAGCGTGGCAATCATCATGCTGACCGGACTGATGTCTTTATTGAACAACGTCAGCGTTGCAAGCACGCCTCCGGCTGCCGGAATCGGAAGACCCGTAAAATACCCCGGGATTCCGGGACGTACGTTAAAGCGAGCCAGACGGATCGCGCCGCAGATGGGGAAGCTTGCCGTGGCGATCCATGCCAGCATGGGCAGGGTGTCCTGAAACGATACCATGAACATGATCAGCGCTGGCGCTGCTCCAAACGAAACCATGTCCGAAAGGGAATCCAATTCTTTCCCGAAGTCGCTTTGAGCATCTAGAGCCCGGGCCACCCTGCCATCCAAACCATCCAGCAGCATGGCGATGATGACCATAATGGCAGCCAAGCTGTAACTTTCGTTGATTGCCAGCAGAATCGCCATCATTCCAAGAAACAGATTGCCCAGGGTAAAGAGATTCGGAATGAATCTTGTTATCATCGTTGTTCACCTCATCGTCTTGGAACCATTCTCGCAGAACCCTATTCACGTTCAAATATTCCATTCTTATCTGTTTACGGCACCGTGGAGTTAAGGGTTACATCTGTCTGTCAATGAACATCTGCTCCTGCAGACGTTTCAGGCCTTCCTTGATCGTGCGGGCACGGACTTCACCGATGCCGTCCACCTCATCCAATTCTTCGATCGTTGCCATGATCACGTGCGGAAGCTGTTCGAACCGTTCCACCAAATTGTGAATGATCACGTTGGGAAGACGAGGTATCTTATTCAATACCCTGAATCCGCGAGGCGCAACCGATTCTTCGGATGTCGCAGCGGAGGAAGGATAACCTAACAAACGCACGATATGATGCGCGTCCAGCAATTCGTCGTCAGACAACCGTTTCAATCCCAAAATGATATCGCGGATTTTTTCATCGCTATCGTCGCGCGCATAATCCTTATAGAGCAACCAGGCTTCTTCCTCCGTTGTGCCGACCAGTTCCTCCATTTGCATCGAAATCAGCCGTCCTTCGTTGCCAAGCTCGTGGATGTAACGTTTGATTTCCATTTTGATGCGCATGACCATCTCGGTCCGTTGGATGACATTGACCACCTCCGGAATCGTCACCAGCTCTTCGAATTCCGATGCGCTAAGATTCGTCAGAGCTTGCGTGAGAACCGCCTTGTATTTCTCCAGCGTCTGGATGGCCTGATTCGCTTTCGTCAAAATGACTCCGATCTCCTTGAGCGAGTATCGCAGCGTTCCTTGATAAAGGGTAATGATATTTCTCCGTTGGGAGATGGAAACGACGAGTTTTCCCGTTTGCTTTGCCACACGTTCCGCTGTCCGGTGACGAATGCCCGTCTCTGAGGACGAGATCGATGAATCCGGGATCAGCTGAGTATTGGCATATAAAATGCGCTTCAAATCTTCGCTAAGAATGATGGCGCCGTCCATTTTGGCAAGCTCATACAAATAGTTCGGGGAGAAGTCGCAATTAATGGAGAATCCTCCATCCACCACTTCCATTACCTCGGGACTGTAGCCGACGACCAGCAATGCTCCCGTTTTGGCGCGCAGCACGTTCTCCAACCCTTCCCGGAACGGTGTGCCTGGCGCGATCAGCCTTAATAAATCATTCATTTTATCCAGTTGGCTCGAATCCTTCATCTCTTATGCCCCCTAATCTAAAGCAACCGCTAGTGCATCTGCCACAGTATTCACACCGATCAACTGTATTCCGCGGGGATGCTTCCATCCCTTCAAACTTTTTTCGGGTAAAATGACCCGTTTAAATCCAAGTTTCTCCGCTTCCTTTACGCGCTGTTCTGCACGCGATACCGCTCTGACCTCCCCCGTCAGGCCGATTTCGCCAAAAATGACGTCATCCGGCTTGGTCGGCACATCCCGCAAGCTGGATGCTATACTGACCGCGACGGCCAGGTCAACAGCCGGCTCATCCAGACGGACTCCGCCCGCCACGTTCAGATAGGCGTCTTGCGTTTGCAAAAACATGCCCATCCTTTTCTCCAGCACGGCAATGATCAGGTTTAAACGATGATGATCGATGCCTGTCGCCATCCGGCGCGGGGATGGAAAGTGGGTTGCCGATATCAGCGCCTGCAGTTCCACAAGCATCGGCCGCGTGCCTTCCATGCTGGCGACGACGGTAGATCCTGCCACGCCGAGCGGGCGCTCCGACAAAAACAATTCGGAAGGGTTGCCCACTTCGCGCAGCCCATCCTCGCCCATTTCGAAAATGCCGATCTCGTTTGTTGAGCCGAAACGGTTTTTGACCGCTCGCAACAAGCGATACGTGTGGTGACGCTCTCCCTCGAAATAAAGAACGCAATCCACCATATGCTCCAGCAAGCGGGGACCCGCAATGGCTCCTTCCTTCGTAACATGCCCCACAAGTACGGTTGCAATGCCCTTGCCTTTCGCAATTCGCATGAATCGCGAGGTACACTCCCTGACTTGGGCAACGCTGCCGGGGGCGCTGGTCACCTCGGGCAAGTACACGGTCTGGATCGAATCGATGACAAGAAAATGCGGTTGGATCTGCTCCACCGCCTCTTCAACACGTTCCATATTCGTCTCGCATAAAACGTACAATTCGGGCGATAACGCATTGAGGCGATCTGCCCGCAATTTGGTTTGTTTCACCGACTCCTCTCCCGAAACGTATAACACCCTCAAACCTGAATGGGTTAACGCATGGGATGTCTGAAGCATCAGCGTGGATTTCCCGATTCCGGGGTCTCCCCCCACCAATACAAGGGAGCCTGGAACGATGCCGCCGCCCAGCACGCGGTTCAACTCACCGATGCCCGTATGCACGCGAGGTTCCTGGCCACTATCTATGTTTATGATGGGAAGGGGTTTATCTTTACTGTCAAACAGAGGTGAATTTCTCCCCTGCGTTTTGACAATTGTTTCCGTTTCCTCCACCATGGAGTTCCAGGATTGGCAGCCCGGGCATTTGCCGTACCACTTCGGGGCTTCGTAGCCGCATTCTGTACACTGAAACTTGGTCTTTGTTTTAGCCACTTCAGCCTCCTGAAAAGTTTTATTTTATTTCAACGTTTTGCATTTTTCGACGAATTTTGACCCGAACATCCTGACAGGCAGGCATACTAAAAGTTTACCATTGTTTGAGATTTTTCGTAAAGGATTATCGTAAACTTTACACATGTTGTTGCATAGCAAAAAGAGGCCCGCCAAAAATCGGCAGGCCTCTTTGTACTTAACGTCCGATCGGCCGAAGCCGAAAGGAATAACTTTATGGTCGGATCTAGGACGGAACCCGTCCATGAAGATCCGGTTATTTGGTTTCGATTTCCTCATTGGCAGGAGCAATTTCCTTTTTCGTAACCGACAGCTCGCCGTCTTTTTCATCAATCAACAACGAATCGCCTTTCTTTACGCTGCCTGTGAGCAATTCTTCGGACAGACGATCCTCGATGTGCTTCTGAATGGCCCGGCGCAATGGACGTGCACCGTAAGCGGGATCAAAGCCTGCTTTAGCCAGGAACGCTTTGGCCGAATCCGTCAATTCGAAGTCCACATCGTAATCACGCAGACGTTTGCGCAGTTCTTCGCTCATAAGAGAAACGATCTCGGCGATATGTTTCTCTTCGAGAGAATGGAATACGATGATTTCGTCGATCCGGTTCAAGAACTCCGGACGGAAGCTTTTCTTCAGCTCATCCATCACTTTGCCCTTCATGTTGCTGTAATCGGCGCCCGCATCCATAACCGCGGTGAAGCCGAGCGTGGAATTGCGTTTGATCGCTTCAGCTCCGACATTGGATGTCAGAATGATGAGGGTATTGCGGAAGTCGACAACCCGGCCCTTGGAATCGGTCAGGCGTCCATCCTCCAGCACCTGCAGCAAGATGTTGAACACTTCAGGGTGTGCCTTCTCAACTTCGTCCAGCAATACGACGGAATATGGTTTGCGGCGCACTTTCTCGGTCAGCTGACCGCCTTCTTCATAACCAACGTATCCTGGGGGCGCTCCGACCAGGCGAGCCGTGGAGTGTTTCTCGCCATATTCGGACATGTCGATGCGGATTACCGCATTTTCGTCACCGAACATCGCTTCTGCCAAGGCACGAGCCAGCTCGGTTTTACCGACCCCGGTTGGACCGAGGAAGATGAAGGAGCCCATTGGACGCTTCGGATCTTTCAGACCGGCACGTGCGCGGCGTACGGCACGGCTCACGGATTTAACGGCTTCATCCTGACCGATGACGCGTTCATGCAAAATTTGCTCCAGATTCAGCAAACGCTGAGTTTCTTCTTCTTTCAGCTTGTTCACCGGAATGCCGGTCCAGTTCGCTACGACTTGAGCGATGTCTTCCGGTGTTACTTCGGAATCGGTGCGTCCCTGTTTTTCTTTCCATTGGTTTTTGGTCAGATCCAGTTCTTCGCGAATTTTTTGTTCAGTATCGCGCAGCGCTGCCGCTTTTTCGAATTCCTGGCTTTGGACGGCTGCGTCTTTCTCCTTGCGGATATCTTCAAGACGGCCTTCCAGCTGTTTCAGATTCGGCGGAATGGTATACGAGTTCAGCCTTACTTTGGAACCCGCTTCGTCAATCAGGTCAATCGCTTTGTCTGGCAGGAAACGATCCGTAATATACCGATCGGACAGTTTCACGGCCTGTACAATGGCCTCATCCGTAATTTTCACGCGGTGATGCGCTTCGTAACGATCACGCAAGCCGTGCAAAATTTGAATGGCTTCTTCCGGAGAAGGCTGATCCACCGTAATCGGTTGGAAACGGCGCTCCAACGCAGCGTCTTTCTCGATGTATTTGCGGTACTCATCCAGCGTTGTTGCCCCGATGCATTGCAGCTCACCGCGTGCCAGCGCCGGTTTCAGGATGTTGGAAGCATCGATGGCGCCTTCGGCTCCACCTGCACCAATCAGGGTGTGCAGCTCGTCAATGAACAGCACGATGTTGCCTGCCTGACGAATTTCGTCCATGATTTTTTTCAAACGATCTTCGAATTCGCCCCGGTATTTCGTACCTGCAACGACCGAACCCATATCCAGAGTCATTACGCGTTTGTCTCGCAGCGTTTCCGGAATTTCGTTATTGATGATTTTTTGGGCAAGGCCTTCGGCAATCGCCGTTTTACCTACGCCCGGCTCCCCGATCAATACCGGGTTGTTTTTGGTGCGGCGGCTCAACACCTGAATTACGCGTTCGATTTCCTTGCTGCGGCCAATAACCGGATCAAGGTTGTTTTCTTTCGCGTATGCCGTCAAATCGCGGGCCAAGCTGTCCAGCGTTGGCGTGCTAACGTTCGCAGGTGCTCCATTATGGCTGGATACCGCTTCGCTGCTGCCAAGCAATTGCAATACTTGCTGACGAGCCTTGTTGAGGCTGATACCCAAATTGTTGAGCACACGTGCCGCAACGCCTTCACCCTCGCGGATCAGACCAAGCAAAATATGTTCTGTGCCCACATAAGTGTGGCCCAGCTTGCGTGCCTCATCCATGGACAATTCGATCACTTTTTTCGCACGAGGCGTATATGCAATGTTCGTAGGCTGCTCCTGGCCGCGGCCAATCAGCGTCTCTACTTCATCTTGAATTTTTTCCAATCCGAGTCCCAGGCCGATCAGCGCTTTGGCCGCAATGCCTTCGCCTTCTCGAATGAGGCCGAGCAAAATATGCTCTGTACCGATGTTATTGTGACCGAGACGGACAGCTTCTTCCTGCGCGAGTGCGAGCACCTTCTGGGCCCGTTCCGTAAATCTTCCAAACATCATATCTCCTGCACCTCCATGGTTTTGGATATAAGCGGGACCATCCTAATCAAAGGCTCCGCTGTAGTAATCTTTGTTGTAATGTCTTTTTGCGACCATATGCCGCGAATAATATCATTATATAAAAGCCGCTTTAACGCGGACGTGAAACCCAAATCGATTCTCTGGTGAAGCCGTTAGGAATTTTTGGTTGTACTGATCGTATCACGAATCAGCTGCGCACGGTAGATGTCCCGTTCATCCGCTCGCATGTCTTCCCCGAACGTTTTCTGCAAAAAGCCGGGTTGCGTCATGACGTTAAGCTCATTCATGACGGGGATGGACAATCCATCAAGGAGACCAAGGTCCACACCCAACCTGACGTCGGAGAGGCGCTGTGCCGCTTCTTTGGAATCCATGACAGCCGCATAGGACAAAATACCGTAAGAACGCATCACCCTATCCGTGATTCGCAGCCTGGAGTCTGTCATCAAACGTTTTCTCGCTGTACGTTCATGCTCGATAATTTGGAGCACCACGCCGTGCAGATTGTCGATGACTTCCTGCTCCGTCTGTCCAAGCGTAATCTGGTTGGAAATCTGGAACAGGTTTCCCATCGCCTCACTGCCTTCCCCATAGATGCCTCGTACGGTAAGCCCCACTTGGGAAACGGCCGTCAAAATACGGCCAATCTGCTGTGTCATGACCAGTGCAGGCAGATGCATCATGACCGATGCTCTGACCCCTGTGCCTACATTCGTCGGACAGCTGGTCAGATAACCTCTTCGATCATCGAAGGCATAATCCACATGGGCTTCAAAAGCATCATCGATCGAAGATGCCCTCTCCCACGCTTCCTTCACCTGAAATCCCGGATAAAGACATTGGATGCGCAGATGGTCCTCTTCGTTAATCATGATGCTGATGGATTCATCCTCGCTCAGAATGACGGCGCCATTTCTGGACTCGCTCGCCAAGCTGGGACTGATCAGATGTTTCTCGACGAGCACCCTTTTATCAAGGTCAGGGACATCTGCCAATTCCAACGTGTGGAAGTTGGCAAAAGCCCGAATATCATCATGTTGAAGCACTTCGCTCAGTTTGTTCAGCACTTCTTCGGATTGCTGGTTGGTGGCCAGCATCGGAAACGGATAGTGCTGCAGGTTGCGGGCGATCCGAACGCGGCTGCTGATGACGATTTCGGAATCGGCTGCATCGCTTCGCATCCAGTCGCTTAGTGCCTGTTCCGTGAAGCGCAGACTAGGCATTTGCATATCCCTCCTACTCATGACTCTTGACCAAACTTTACTCCTGAGCCAGCCGTTTTTCAAGCTCCCGGATCTGATCGCGGATCCCCGCGGCGGCTTCGAATTCCTCTCCGGCAATGCTTTCCTGAAGGTCCTTCTTCAGATCGGCGATTTGCCGTTTCAGCTTGATGCGTCCCCCCGCTCTCGCAGGGACCTTACCCACATGAGAGGTGCTGCCATGCACCCGCTTGAATAACGGATCCAGCCGACTGTCGAAATATTTATAACATGAGCTGCAGCCGAATCGGCCGATTTTGCTAAACTGTGAATAGGTCATTCCGCACTCTTCGCATCTCAGCGATTGTGGAGAGGATGCGCCTGCGGAGCCGTTTTTGCCGGCAGGATCGAAATCAAGCAACCCCGACAACAGGTTGTGAATCGAGAATCCGCCTGCTGTTCCGGGGATAATCTCCCCTTTTTCGCGAGCACATGACTCGCAAATATGAAATTCCGTCTTTTCTCCATTTACGATTTTCGTGAAATGAAGTGTCGCCGGACGTTTGTTGCATTCCTGGCACAGCATAATGATGTACCCCCCAAACGTTTTATTTACCGAGCAACGAGATGATCATTGCTTTCAACATTCTGGCACGAATTTGATCCCGGTAAGGAAGTTTGACCATTATAATTTCCCTCGACATCGCGGCACGCATTAAAGCTGCCTCCCGCTTGCTCAGGAAACGCGCTTCCTCAAGTTGATAAATCAGCCCCTCAGCCGCCGTCTGCCCGATCTCCTCGCCTATGCTATGGTGCAAATGGTGATGTAGGTCCGAATGTGCGGGCAATTCGATCCGCTGTATCCGGACATAACCGCCGCCACCACGTTTGCTTTCGACCAGGTAACCTTTTTCGAGCGTAAAACGCGTGCTGATGACATAGTTGATCTGCGAAGGCACGCATGAGAATTGATCAGCAAGGTCGTTGCGCTGAATCTCAATCATCCCCTCGGGACTTTCATGCAAAATACTCTTCAGATATTGTTCGATAACATCAGAGATATTACGCATCGACTCATCCTCCACTGTTTGAAACGTTAAGTCAATTAGGACCCACACGCCCCCACAGAGTACAACCTCTCCCCCATTTTAACCATTCAAGGAAACAACGAATCTGCATTCCAAGCCGGCAACCGGTGGGTGAGGACGCTTGAAGTTCTGATGGAAATTCGCCTTATCACCACAAGATCAAGGCTGATTTCGACTTTCAGTTGACTTTGACTTTCTTTGACTTTATTTACATTATAACATATTCTGTGGTTTTGCCAAGAGGGGTCTTCCTTCATTTTTTACGATTTTACACGAAATATTCCGCATATACAAAAAAACCTCTCTCCATCGTGGAAAGAAGTCCTTTTGTCTTCCATTTTCTCCGTATCTCTCGTTAAGCGTACCATGCCCCAATCGGGAATTCCTCGCTCCCCACCGTTTCCGGCAGGACATCTCAAAAAAAGTCCAGCAGATACGTCTCCCTATTCGGAATGGCCCGTTCCAGTGCGGCCACACTCTCCGTATTGCCTTCAATACGACCCATAGCCAACAGCTCCGAAGGTCTTTTATAGCCCAAAAGCATCGTTGTTAGCGTCTGAATGCTGACCTTGACGTCTTGTCCGTCCGCGTTCGTTTCTGCAGAAGACTTCCAGATGGAGGCCGTGCCGTTTAACGCAATATTCAATTCCCATACGCCCTCATTCCATGGAGCATGTTCGTCCTGGACTTGAAGCATAAGGCGAATCGGGGAATCCAGGTCTGCAAAAGGGTACTGCGATACAAACTGCTCCACGCTCACGATTCGCGCCATAAAGTATGGAACGATCTCCTGCTGGATTCGCGGATTATCCAGTCGAAAAGCAAGATCATCGCTCGCAGGCGCCTGAAGCGTCACCTCTTCAATCATGGAATCGTGGTTGGCAATGAATGTCCAGAGCCCCTGTTTCGCTTCTTCGTTCAGGCAGACCATCTCATCGATGGTAAACTTGCGATCCTTCACCTCGTATAAAACGTAGCCCTGCGGTTGTTTGGCTGCATCGTAATACACGGCCTTCTGGCTGGTACCTTCCGTCAATACGGAGTACTCCCACCAATTTCGATCCCGAACGAGCGTTCCGTTAAACCGGCTTGCGTAAGCCTGGTATATCCTATCGAGCAGTTCGAGCTCAGGCTCACCCCGACGAATCGCACCAGGGGTCTCCTTCTTTGCAGGCAGATGCGTTACCGGGACTCGATACTTCTTGTATTCGATGTACGCTTCCCATCCGTATTTGCGGTAAAAGCCAAATGAAAATGGATGTAAAAACGAAATGCTTTGCTTGTTGCGATTCATCTCTTTTAGCGCATGGCGCAATAAGCTGGCGACCCATCCTTTGCGTCGATATTCGGGCCAGGTGGCAACCCCCGCAATCCCGCCCATGGCAAAAGCCTTTTCATGAATATAGGTCTCAAAAGGAACAATGTGGAGCTTCGCTCCCAGTTGTCCTCCTTCATATACACCCCATGTGTCCTGAGCATTAAACTGACTGCGCCGCTTCTCCTTCTTTTCTTCGGTCAAAACGTACTGAAAGGCATACTGGGAGAGCGCAATGCTGTCTTCGTAGTCATCTGTCGTTAATTTGCGAATGTCCATATCCTTCTGCACCTCGTTCTCTGAATTTTCGGATTGAGCCACTATAAGCCATTGATCCAAAAGAATGTCTCATCTTATGAGTCTGTCAGAGGTACGGAACAAAGTCAATTCATGTATACTTATTATTATAAAATAAAAAAACCACCACCGATGACATCGGCAGTGGTTCTTCGCTTGGCGGCTTCCTACTCTCCCAGGACCCTGCGGTCCAAGTACCATCGGCGCTAGAGGGCTTAACGGTCGTGTTCGGGA
>NZ_CAKMMP010000025.1 GCF_927798175.1 Paenibacillus sp. JJ-223 | reverse complement strand
GTTCCACACGTTCCCATCCCGAACACGACCGTTAAGCCCTCTAGCGCCGATGGTACTTGGACCGCAGGGTCCTGGGAGAGTAGGAAGCCGCCAAGCGAAGAACCACTGCCGATGTAATCGGCGGTGGTTTTTATTTTGTATTTATACTATCGAAATCTGTTTCCTTTTTGAAATGGATTTACAAAAGGAAGGTAACAGTTTTGTTACGGAAAGCGCAGACAAAACCAGTATAATAGGACTATGTTTATTATGCTAAAAGTACCTGACCCGAGAGCTGGAATGTGCAGCTGTGAAAAGGAGGGTGTGCATGTTTAGTTGGCGCAGACTAGTGCTGTATTCTTGTTTATTAAGCTTGGTGATTGTGCTAGCTGGCTGCGGTGAAGATTCTGTCGCTTGGAACTCCTATGAGGGTGCGGTGAACGAAAAGAGCTTCCCGGTTCCGAAAGTGGCCAATAAAAGCGAGCAATTCGAAAACCGTTCCGACATGGATTATGTTCGATATACGATTTCCGGAATCAGCGAAAAGACCAGCTTGCCAGAGGTTTATTTGGATGAAATCAAAAGTTGGGGATGGACGGAAGAAGCCTCCAGCAATACAAGTGAGAACTCAAGTTCAACCCGTGTGTTTGCGAAGGATGGACATCTTGTTCATTTAGCCGTGCATGATGGATTCTTTACGCTAATGGTGCCTAGAACGGATGCAACCGCAGCCAAGGTAAAGTCCATGGATGATGACGAAGACTGACCGTGTACGAGGATTGCTTGACCAGAGAAGGTTAAGTAGGTATCGGTGATTGTATATGAGATAAGAGGCCCTGATTAATGAATCAGGGCTTTTTCGTCGTGGGAAAGAGAACGTTATCTACCAACCACTATATGCGTGAACAGCTGAAGCAAAGGCATCCAACCAGCGACATGTATATGATAGGGTGTGGTGCAGAAGCAGGGATGCTGTTTCATCGCAAGCAAGCATGCATGTATGCTGGTCAGTCGAAGTGGATCGCCTATCTCATCAATGCATGTTCGAACTGCGAGGAGGAGTCGGTGCTGCACTCTGGGGATAAGTTTGGTATTAATATGCTTACGTTCTTTGTGGATAAAAGAAAAGCGAGAAAAGCCAAAGAGGTTATCCACTGTGGATAACCTCTTTGGTACAGCATCAACTTTGAATTGCGAGGGTCGAAGCGAAATGAATAACCATTTCATTGCAGATAATAAGATACATCCTGCGGGTTCAACTTGATGAGCCCGTCTTTTCGCTGGCGGGAGAGTGCGGCCAAGACGTAAAGGCGCGGTACTAACAACCATAGATGCCAAAAGATTAACGAGATCGTAAAGGACAATGGTGACCAGATTAAACAAATGGTGATGATACAGAGACCAATCCAACTCAGATTGAGGTGGACTCTGGCAAACATGCGGTAACTAAAATGCTGGCTGGGAATATAGCCAAACCAGGGCATCTGGAAACTCCACTGCCAGCGTTTTACATACGATGAACCCAGGCTGAGAAGTATAGTTCTGGCGATAACATAGTGGATCCAAACCGTTAGGGGGCCAGCCAGGACAAAAAAGAAAAGTGATGTCCAAGGGAAGGCAAGCAAGTTAAACAGAAGCATGACGACAGGCAAACATAAATAGCTGTTAACGACGCTGCGGGGGATATTCTTTTTTTTCAGAAGCCGGTATTGGTAGAATGTTGCTTTATTCTCCGGTTCGGGAAACATACGTGTTCAAATCCTCCTTGTGAATACGTTTGATTAAAAAGTGTGAGTCGTACATGATGGTGATCCGTGAGTGGTTATGTAATAATGCAGCATGGCAATCCTGACTGCGACAGGTTTTGGTCAAATTGAAGGAGAGGCATAAGCAGCATATCCCGAGTTACTTTCGCTGTCAGGTTTGAAGAATTTGCGATGTAATATATATATCGGCGGCGATTCGGTGATTTTTTAAGGTTAACGAAGATTAGTTTTCGATAAGGCTCGGTTGTTTTTTTCGGTACAGACACCCGACGGCAAATGGGCGAATATATATATTTTGAATCAAGAAAGCACTATGAAAAGGTTTAAAATAATAGAAAGTGTGCCATACTGATAGTAAACGTAAATAAGGTGGGATGGTTGATGGAAGAACGCGCCGAACACGTCTGCATTATTTGTGAAGAGAAAAAAAGAGAAGGCATATTTATCGTATCCGAATTCATATGCGACGCTTGCGAGTCTGAAATGGTTCATACCGATGCACAAGATGCCAAGTATCCTTTCTTTATCCATCAGATGAAGCAGATTTGGGTACAAAAGAACGCATAATATGATCGCCGTATATATGTGAGACAAACATAGACGGAAGGCCCTGTGAGGCCTTTTTCTGTTGAAATCCGAAATGGGAGTCCGCAAATGCTTGGTATCGGAGATAAGCTGATATAATAATATTGATTTTGATATTTCATTTCTAAATGTTCAGGAAGGGTAACTTATGAACGATAGATCGCATCATGCACCACTATATGAGGCATTGCTGGCTTACCGGGAATCAGGCAACCGTTCCTACCATGTCCCGGGTCATAAAAATGGACAAGCATATCGTAGAATGCCAACGAAAACGGAGGGAGAAGGTGTAAGAGTAGAGGATGCCATTCCATCTGGCGCGGCGGTCTCCTCCGAATTCGTGGGGCAGAAGACGGTTAAAGGTGAAATGGATCACCACTCTCTCCGATCTTCCGGTACGCCTGATATGGCGTTTATGGATATGATGCGTATGGACGTAACAGAAATCACCGGCACAGACGACCTCCACCACCCGGAGGGTGTCATTTTGGAGGCGCAGCAGCTCGCGGCAGACTGTTATGGAGCGGAGGAGAGCTTCTTTCTTGTAGGCGGCAGTACGGTTGGCAATCTGTCGCTGCTGCTGACGATTTGCAATGAACCGGGGAGTGTCGTTTTGGTGCAGCGGAACGTGCACAAGTCCGTGATTCACGGTTTGATGCTGGCGGGGGCGAAAGCGGTATTTCTTGAGCCATGGGTCGATGCTGCAAGTGGACTTGCGGTCCTACCGTCGGTAGAGACGGTCCAGGCTGCTGTCCAAGCGTATCCTGAGGCAAAGGGAGTACTCGTCACGTCGCCGAATTATTACGGCATGGGCAGCGATCTGACGCCCCTTGCCGAGGTTTGCCATGCAGCAGGCATGCCGCTGCTGGTGGATGAGGCGCATGGCGCCCATTACGGCCAGCATCCGCAGCTGCCGAAGTCCGCCCTGTCCTGCGGAGCAGACGGGGTGGTTCAGTCGACGCATAAGATGCTGTCGGCCTTCACCATGGGGGCCATGCTGCATGTCCAGGGACCGCGCATCAACCGGTCCCTGCTGCGGCAGCGCCTGGCCATGGTGCAGAGCTCAAGCCCATCCTACCCGTTGATGGCTTCGCTCGATCTGGCGCGCCGGCACCTGCATGTGCACGGCGCAGAAGCCTTCACGGCGGGAATTGCCGCCGTGGAAGCCTTCAGGCGCGGCCTTGCGGAGCTGCCGCGCTTTCGGCTCCTGCAGCCGGCACAGCCGTGCGCTGCAGGATATACCGCTCAGGACCCGTTCAAGGCCGTCATTCATGACGGCGCAGGGGTACTGAGCGGCTACAGGCTGCAGCAGCAGCTGGAAGCCCGCGGCTGCGTGCCTGAGATGAGCGACGAGCGATACGTCGTCTTGCTTTTCAGCCTTGGATCGACGATGCAGGATGCGGAGCACCTGCTTCGGGCTTTGGATGAAATCGATCAGGCCAACCGCCCGGGGCAAGAATTATTGCCGCAGCCTGATTCAGGGGTAGGGATGACTTATATTTCCACGTGGAACAATTTAGAAAATGCCAAGCCTTTTTCGGATCCGGTTCCTTTTTCGCTGCAACCTGTTCTTGAAGGGGACATGTCTTCTGTATCGATTGAGGAAAGCGTTGGGCACATATCTTCAGAGATGATTACTCCTTATCCACCCGGAATTCCTTTGGTTTATCCTGGCGAACGGATCACTTCTGCCATGGCAGCGCGCTTAAAGCTTCTGAGCCAGGAAGGGGCTAAATTCCACGGTGCTTACGATCCCCGATTGCAAACTTTGAAAATCAAAAAAGACGGGGTTCACTGAGCATGGGACGCTTGGTCCATCGAATGAAAAATCTGCATATAGCTGACCACATGGGCTTGATCATGTATAGTATTATGTGAGAAACAGTGATTTGTACATGCCCATGAAACAATGAGTGGGCCTGATCATACACCTCTGGGCGCATGGATTCATAATGTGGAGCAAGAGACCGCATCCCATGCCAATGAACAGTCGCCGAATCAACAAGAACCGACGCAATCAACGATATAGAAAGCAGGGAAGTATATGCAGGGCAGAGGTCAATTCATTACGTTGGAAGGAGGAGAGGGCTCCGGGAAAACGACGATGATCGCCAGCTTGGATTCTTATTTTCGTGAAAAGGGTACTCCGTATATAGTGACACGGGAACCGGGAGGAATCGAAATCGCGGAAAAGATTAGAGAAATCATCCTTAATCCTCTTCATACGGCAATGGATGCACGAACAGAAGCGCTGCTGTATGCAGCCGCAAGAAGCCAACATCTCGCTGAAAAGGTGGAGCCTGCGCTTGCTGCAGGAAAGACGGTGGTGTGTGACCGTTTTGTCGATAGCAGCCTGGTTTATCAAGGCTACGCCCGCGGATTGGGCATGGATAACGTATGGACCATCAATCGATTTGCCATCGGCGATCTGATGCCTGACATTACGTTTTATTTGGATATCGAGCCAGAAGTCGGTCTGGGGCGAATTAATGCCCATCAGGGACGCGAAGTCAATCGCCTCGATCTGGAGAGTCTCGAATTTCATCACAAAGTGCGGGAAGGGTACCTGCTCTTGAAAAAACAATTTCCGGAACGCATTCGCATTATTGACGCATCGGGCACACCTGATGAGGTCGCAAAGGCGATGATTTTGTCGCTGGACGAGGGATATTGAAGGAGTTTGGCGAGTAATTGTCAAATATATTAGGCAAGGCATTTCCGAAATGCCAATTCTGAAGGAGGTAATGCAGGATGAAACTGATTGTTGCGATTATACAGGATAAAGACAGCAACCGATTGTCCAGTGCATTGGTAAAAGCAAACTTTCGGGCAACCAAACTGGCCAGTACCGGTGGATTTCTGAAGGCCGGAAACACCACGTTTATGATCGGTGTTGACGACGGTCAGGTTGAGAATGTAATGAACGTCATTCGCAGCAGCTGTAAGGTTCGTGAACAGCTCGTGACTCCGGTCACTCCAATGAGCGGTACAACCGATTCGTACCTGCCGCTGCCTGTGGAAGTGCAAGTGGGAGGGGCCACTGTATTTGTTCTCCCGGTAGACCGCTTCGAACATTTTTAATCGGATCAGAACATATATACCTCGGCGGAACAGTACCCGATATGGCATTTAAACCTTCTGCTACGCGCGGTCTGGCTTCCCTGAGAGTAATTTAGACATACGTTTGTGTTATGATGGATATGGGCCATGAAATATAAATGTGTCTAGTGCCGTTAGCACCTTAGGTGACTTCGTTCTCCGTCCAAAATGAACAAACCTGATCGGCCAGTGTTCAGCGGGTATCTTTTGGCTGGAGAACGATGACGGCTCGATGTTGTACGACGAACTCTTTTCTACCATTATATATAGTGTATTGAACGTCAGAAATCGAAAAAGGGTTTTCTTCCATGCACAGGCGCAGCGCGTACTGTGCTGATGGTCGATCACCTACTATAACAGAAGGCGGGCGTTTTATGAAAATCAATCCTGGCTTCAGGCCGATGCAGAGCGGGATCAGTTCGGCCGATACCGGATCCAAGCCGATTCAGTCTAAAAGCTTTTCCGATATGATGCAGCATCAGGGCGAGCGTGCTTCTCAGGCCGAATTGAATCGCAGATTAAGCGAGATTCAGATGCAGGGTGAGAGGCTTGCCCGCTCTATGACCATCCGTGAACTGAAGGCGTACAAAACTATGGTTAAGCGATTCCTGGAGGAGACGGTGCGCCGCGGCGTAGCGATGAAGGAAACGCGTGGATGGGATCGCCGGGGAAGAGGCAAGCGGTATAAACTAATTGATGAGGTCGATTCTGCGTTACTCGCTATGGCGGATGAGCTGTTGGAAACGGAAGAAGGCAAGATTACGCTATTACAGCAGGTTGGGGAAATTCGGGGAATGCTTATTAATTTAAGCTTCTGAGGAGGAAACATGTCCTTTCAACAAATTATGGGCCAGCAGGCGGCCAAGCAAATGTTACAGAGCAGTTTGAGACGACAGGCCATAAGCCATGCATATCTGTTTAGCGGCCCGACGGGCAGTGGCCAATTGCAGACTGCGGTTACGTTTGCCAAGGCTATTTTCTGCACGGAGCTAGAGGATGATGCATGCGGACATTGTCTTGAATGCCGTAAAGTAGAGCACGGTAACCATCCGGACCTAACGATGATTGCACCGGATGGAAGCACCATTAAGATCGATCAGATCCGGGATCTGCAACGGATGTTTTCATATCGATCAGAGGCAGAACACCCGAAAGTATATATTATTGAACAGGCCGAAAAAATGACGGTGCAGGCTGCAAACAGCTTGCTGAAGTTTTTGGAGGAGCCCCAGGTTCCGGCGGTAGGCATTCTGATTACCGACAATGGCCAGGCCATGCTCCCGACCATTCGTTCACGCGCACAGCTCGTGCCTTTTAATGCACTCCATCCTGAGGAAATGCTGCAAGCGTTAACGCTGGAAGGATATACTGGAAATCTGGCTCGTACTGCCGTTCACCTGGCTTCGGGACTGGAAGGATGTAGAGAAATCCTCCAGCAGAATTGGTTTGCAGAAATTAGAAACGTAATGTTACAATTAGGGAAGGAGTCCCTGGGCAGAGGCAGTACATCACTGATATCTGCGCAGCAGAAAATTTTTAAAACAGGACTCTCTGAGCATTTGGACATGCTGTTCAGCCTGTTCCATATTTGGTTCAGGGATATGCTGTATGTCCAGGTTGGTAGGCATGAACATATCGTTTTTATAGATCAGTTGGACATGCTGTCTCAATTGGCACATACCCGAAGCACAGAGCAGTGGGTCTCCTATATGGATTTGGCCGCGGCATGCAGGAAAAAATTGCGTTTCAATGTCAATGGCCAGCTTTGTCTGGAGCAATTTTTGATTGGTCTGGCATAAGACTTGTGATCACTTCGGCGGAATTGCCATAAGAATACAGGGCTTCAGACGAAGTGGGGTTGGCTTACGAGGGGGTTAATTTTTTGTATAGTGTAGTGGGTGTCCGTTTCAAAAAAGCGGGCAAAATTTATTACTTCGATCCCCTGGACCTTCCCATTGAAAAAGAAAACTGCGTTATCGTGGAGACAGCGCGGGGGGTTGAGTACGGTAAGGTTGTTGTTGGCAAGAAAGAAGTAAGCGAGTCCGATGTAGTGTTGCCGCTTAAAAAAGTCATTCGCGTAGCCGGGGAGACTGATGCCCGGGTTGTTGACGAAAACAAGCGTGCAGCCAAGGAAGCATTCGGTACTTGTTTAAATAAAATCAGAGACCATGGACTCAAAATGAAGCTGGTCGATGTAGAGTTTACGTTTGATCGCAACAAGATCATTTTTTATTTTACGGCTGAAGGAAGGGTGGATTTCCGGGAGCTGGTGAAGGATTTGGCCAGCATTTTCCGTACGCGGATCGAGCTGCGGCAGATCGGTGTTCGGGATGAAGCCAAAATGCTTGGCGGTATTGGTCCCTGCGGCCGCGTGTTATGCTGTTCCTCCTGGCTGGGAGACTTCGAGCCGGTATCCATCAAGATGGCCAAGGATCAGAGCTTGTCACTGAATCCGACGAAAATTTCCGGGTTGTGCGGAAGGCTCATGTGCTGTCTGAAATTCGAGCATGATAATTACGAAAGCGTAAAGGAAGAACTACCGGCCGTTGGCAAGCTGGTTATCACCTCCTTGGGTGAAGGGAAAGTGGTCGCCATTAACGCAGGCAATCGTACGGTGCATGTTCAACTGTTCGAGATCAGTAAAGTCAAAGAACTTCCGCTGGATGACGTCGTTATCAAGTAAACCATTATAGGTTGCTTCGGGGTGGAAACTTGGAAAAGAAAAATCTGTTTACGCATATTCATGAGATGGAAACCCAATTGGGTCAATTGCACAGTGATTTGGGAGAGTTAAAAATGATTGTTAAGGAGCTGCTGGAAGATAATCAGCGGCTTACCATTGAGAATGAGCAGTTACGCAAACTGTTGAAACGTGAAACGCCGGCAGAGTTGCCTGTGTCCTCCGCACTCGCTCCGGTAGCGAGGCCTGCTGGCCCCGATCCGGGCGAAGACGTGGTGGGCGAAGGATACGACAATTTGGCTCGGCTGTATCACGAAGGGTTCCATATCTGCAATGTCTATTATGGCCATTTGCGAACGGAAGGCGATTGTCTGTTCTGCCTGTCTTTTCTTAATAAATGATGTGACCGTAGGGAAGAGCCCCTACGGTTTTTTTTCAAGGTTGGAAACATTGAAGGATAGTATACCGGAGGATGAATGCAATTGACGAAGGTGAATTCAGTGCCACTATACGAGTCTGAACGGCTTGACGATCTGTTGACGCATGATCTGAACATTATACAAAGCGATGAAGTTTTCAGTTTTTCCATGGATGCAGTTCTATTGGCACGATTTGCGGCTGTACCCAAGTATGGGCGAGTCCTGGATCTGTGCACCGGAAATGGAGTCGTCCCGATTCTATTATCGACGCGAACGCAGGCCCGACTAGAGGGAATCGAAATTCAGCCGAGGTTGGCCGATATGGCCAGACGCAGCGTGCAGTTGAATGGTCTGGAAGACATCATTACAATCCACGAGGGAGATCTGCGCGATTGGGTGAAACAAACCGGGCATGATGTCTATGATGCGATTACCGTGAACCCTCCTTACATGCCCTTAAACGGAAGCGACATCAAGGTCAATGTACATCAGGCCATGGCAAGACATGAATTGGGATGTACGTTGGAGGAGGTCATTCAGGCGTGTACCCGTTTGGTTCGTCATGGAGGCAAGGTGTTCATGGTACATCGACCACAGCGGCTTGCTGAAATAATATCGCTCATGAGGCAGTACCGGCTTGAACCGAAACGGATCCGTTTGGTACATCCACGCGCCCATCTTGAAGCCAATATGGTATTGATCGAGGCACACAAGGGAGGCAAGCCTGAAGTAAGGATGCTGCCGCCGCTCATTGTTTATAATGAAGAGGGGGCATACTGTGATGAAGTTATGGAGATTTACTATGGCTCCACGAATTCGAAACTTGGGCAGGAAGGAGGAGAGTAAATGACGCTGCACGTTCAAAAGAGTTTTGCCGACCAACCGGAGCATTACGGCAAATTGTATTTGGTTGGAACTCCGATCGGTAATTTGGATGACATGACCTTCCGTGCGATCAAGACACTTCAGAGCTGCGACATTATTGCAGCAGAGGACACGAGGCAAACGCGAAAATTGTTGACCCATTTCGAAATTACGCCATCCATGCTGTTCAGCTATCATGAGCACAATAAGGTGGCCAGCGGGCCTGAACTGATACGCTATATAATAGAAGGAAAAAATTTGGCGCTGGTTAGCGATGCCGGTTTGCCGGCCATTTCCGACCCTGGTTCCGACCTGGTCAAGCTGGCTCTTGAAGCCGGAATTAGCGTTGTTCCCATCCCGGGCCCCAATGCCGCGTTGTCGGCGCTCATGGTGTCAGGACTATCGACGGAACGCTTTACTTTTGGCGGATTCCTCCCGCGAGAGAAAAAGGACATGCGCAAAGTGCTGGAAGGGTTCAATGAATCCAATGGAACGTTGTTGTTCTATGAATCGCCGCACCGTATACGCAAAACGTTATCCGTCCTGGAAGAGCTGCTCGGCGATCGTTCGGTTGTGCTTGCACGTGAACTGACGAAACGGCATGAGGAATTTGCGAGGGGAAGTATTAGCGAGTGCATGGAATGGCTGGATGAGCACCCTCCGCTTGGCGAGTACTGCCTTCTGGTGGAGGGCATTCGGGAGGAAGAGCGCAAGGCGGAGCGAGAAGCATGGTGGCAGCAAATGTCCTTGGAGGAACACGTCAGCCATTATGAATCAGAAGGATTCAACCGGAAAGACGCGATGAAAAAAACGGCGACGGACCGAGGCTTATCGAAACGCGAGGTATACAATGCTTTGGTATAATGGTTTGCATGTTCCTGAAAAAGGAGAACATATCCTTAAAATGGATGACTTTCAACCTTAATGTAATATTAAAGAAATATGAAAAAAGGAAGCGACGAAAAAAAATTTTTTCATCGTTTCCTTTGATGATTACGGGGTAATGCCCTAAGACAGGATCGAGCGGTTTGGGCAGCTCCAAAAAAAAAGACCTTCCAACGATGGGGTTCACATCGGGAAGGCAACCAAGGAATATAAAAAGGTTAGAATTAACAATGTTATAAGTCCATTATACCTGATCTTTCTTATTTTGTCACAGGTGCAGGGATTTCAGAAATACATTCGTTGCAAACAATTTTACCTTTGAAGTATGTCACGTTTTCGGCATTTCCGCAGAAGATGCATGCTGGCTCATATTTTTTCAGCATGATGCGTTCGCCATCAACGTAAATTTCAAGAGCATCTTTCTCGCCGATACCCAGAGTACGACGCAATTCGATTGGAATAACTACCCGTCCCAGTTCGTCTACTTTTCTTACAATACCTGTTGATTTCATCATTATAATCAGTGCTCCTCTCAACTAACTATCAGTAGTTCAGTGTCATTATTCGACATTATTTTATGTTTTATGATAATCATCATACCAACGATTCCCAAAACAGTCAACCTTAAAATTTGCTTAAAATTAAGGTTATTTTTGATAAGGTAACGGTGGGCAAGGGATTGGGGCAGTTTTTTCGCAAATAGACACGAAGTTCGGCTTTGTCGATTTGGAAGACGACAAAATCACTGTATTCGACATAATTCGTCATTGTTTGTCGAATGGTTGATGTGCTTTTCGCCAAAATCCAATAAACTGCAGTAACAAACGTATCGTAGACTTAGATCAGGAAATCATCTTAAAGGAGTGAGTTAACATGGAGCAGCGCTTGACGGAAGAAAAGGTGTTTAAAGATCCCGTACATAATTACATTCATGTGCAAGATCCAATCATTTGGCAATTGATCAACACGCCCGAGTTCCAACGGCTGCGTCGCATCCGTCAGTTAGGGACATCCTATCTCACGTTTCATGGTGCGGAACATAGCCGGTTTTCCCACTCGCTTGGCGTATACGAGATTACGCGCAAAATCATCTCGCAGTTTGAACGAAGCCATTATCCGGATTGGCCAAAAGAAGAAAAGATTGTGGCCCTTTGTGCAGCATTGCTGCATGATCTGGGGCACGGTCCATTTTCCCATTCCATTGAAGAGGCATTCGATATGCATCATGAAGATTGGACCTGTCGTATTATTCTTGGCGATACCGAAGTGGGGGCGATTCTGAGAAGGTATGCTTCCGACTTTCCGGAGAAAGTCGCTTCCGTGATTCAGAAAACATACGACAAACCTATTGTGGTCAATTTGATCACAAGCCCTCTGGATGCGGACCGAATGGATTATTTGCTGCGCGACGCCTATTTTACAGGCGTAAATTATGGGACGATCGACCTTGATCGAATTTTGCGAATGTTGAGGCCCTACCATGGCAGAATCGTCGTCAAGGAGTCGGGCATGCATGCGGTGGAAGATTACCTGATGTCCCGTTATCAGATGTACTGGCAGATCTATTTCCATCCGGTAACACGAAGCTCTGAAATCATTCTTAGGCAAATATTCAAACGGGCCAAACAACTGATGAAGCAGAAGTTTAACTTCCGTTTCATGCTGGATCCCCTGCCGCAGCTGTTTGAGGGATCGCTCTCGGTCAAGGAGTATTTGCAATTGGATGAAGCGCTCATCCAGACCGCCTTTATGCAATGGCGTAAGGAGAACGATGCCATTCTTCGAGAACTGTGCGAACGCTTCATGGATCGCAGGTTGTACAAATACGTAGAGATTGAACAGCATGACGTAGCGTTGATGGATGACATTCGGAAGGCCTTCGCCGAAGTGGGACTGGAGCCCGAGTACGATGTCGAAATTGATTTTCCAACCGATCTTCCGTATGATGTGTTTCGTCCGGACGAATCGACGGAGAAACAGATTTTGCTGCTGGATCGCCAAGATAAATTGCATGAATTATCCGAGGTATCCGATATTGTGCGTTCGATTAGCGGCATACAGCGTGGAAAGCATCATCTGTATTATCCGCAGGATAAAGTGGATGCCGTTCTTCACCATCTTCCAGCCCATATACGCCGTTATTTTTCTTGAAGCTGCACTTATTTTTTTTATGATACAGTAATCTGCTTTAATGGAGAGTAAATGTAGATCGACATAATTTTGTAATTCATTATTTTTTTCCGGACAGACCATTAAGGAGAAGGAGATGTAACCATGATGTTATTCGACACTCACACGCACCTGGATGCGCCGCAATTCGACGAGGATAGGGAGGAGGTCATTCAACGTGCTGTCGACGCTGGCGTCGGACGCATGATTAATGTCGGTTTTAATCGGGAAACTATTCCATCCACCATGAAGCTTGCCGAAACGTACGAGTTTATCTACGCCGCGGTCGGATGGCATCCCCAAGATGCCATCACCATGCAGGAGGGCGACCTGGAATGGATCGCTGATTTGTGCAAACACGAAAAAGTCGTAGCCATTGGCGAGATCGGGCTTGACTACTATTGGGACACCTCCCCCAAGGATGTTCAGCATCGCGTTCTTCGCCAGCAGATCGGATTGGCTCGCGAGCTGAAGATGCCTATTGTCATTCATAACCGGGACGCGCATGAAGACATTGTGAGAATTTTGCGTGAAGAGAAGGCGTCAGAGGTCGGCGGTGTGATGCATTCGTTTTCGGGGAGCTGGGAAACGGCAAAACTTTGTCTGGATCTGAACTTTGACCTTTCCTTCGGTGGACCGATCACGTTTAAAAATGCCAAGCAGCCAAAAGAGGTACTCGCCAAGGTGCCGATGGACCGGTTTTATATCGAAACCGACTCCCCTTATCTTACTCCTCATCCATTTCGAGGAAAGAGAAACGAGACAGCTCACGTTCGCCTCGTGGCTGAGGCAGCTGCCGAAATCAAGGGTGTATCGGTCGAGGAAATTGCGGCAATTACAAACAAAAATGCCATGGGACGTTTTGGGATTCGTTGAAAATCGGAGTAATTCAGGTGAAAAAACGAGCTAGACGGAGTGAATTTGCTTTTTGATCCAAATAAACGAAGTTTATTACAATATTTTAACCAAATATTTAGAAAAACGTAGTTGAATGCTGCTTTACAACATGCATCGAAACAGGATATCATCTTTTCAGTGAATTGTTGCGTGGAAAAAGGACAGATGTTCGGGGGATAGCAAAAGGGACTCTTCCTTGAACGCAGCGTTTACTTTCATGAACCAGTCTCGCTGAGTCTCCGAACACGGAGAGCGGGGGAACCAATAGGGCTTGAATATCGGTGAAATTTCCCGATCCGCGTCATTCGCTGACCCAAAAGCAGCGGATGGACTGCGAAGCCGTATTTGATTTCTTCTTTGGGTCTCGGGGTGAATTCAAGGGTATCCGCCATGAGCGGGTGACCGGAGATAGGGCGGCTCTCTTTCGTCCGAACCCGACAGCTAACCTCGCAAGCGGAAAAAGAGAGGTAATCTCGTGCATGAATTTCCGATATTCAAAATCATTCGGAAGCCACGAAAGAGTCCTCTTAGCTCTTTCTTTGGCTTTTTTGTTTTTGAATAAAAGAAATGCGGTCATCATAGAGTTCTTTTTAGGATGACTGATCTCATGTTGCGAAGAAGGGTTCATGGTGCAGAACCGGTTGTTGTTTTGACCCGTTCTGTAGAAAATTTCGGTATAGTCGCGTCAAAGACATCATGCATTACTTTAGACGGCGGGGCTATGAAGGAGGACGGAGAAGTGGGCGCATTCCAACCAGAGGAGACCCATGAGTCACGATCATCCAGTAAGTCTTACGCGTTGAGGTGGAAGCATGAGAACTTGCGTCAAATTGCGTTGATCGCTATTTTCTCAATCGCACTTACAATCATGATCTTGTTAGTCGTTTATGGTCAGGCCGGAAAACAAATATCACTGGTGATTGACGGCAAATCTCAAGAGGTTGAGACTCGTACAGGATTGCTTCAGGAATTGCTGGATGAGCAATCCATCACGGTAGGGCCTCACGATGAGGTATCCATGCCATTGAACGGGTCCATTACGGATGGCGATCGCATCGTCATCGAGCGTGCTGTTCCAGTTAATGTTACGGCAGACGGAGACACCAAGACTCTGTATACAACGGATGCATCGGTGGAAGAAGCCATTCAAAAGGCGGGCATCACCGTAGGGAATGAAGACAAAATCTATCCAGCCTTGGATACTTCGATCAAGAAAGATATGAAAATTCGCGTAGTGCGGGTAACAAAGCGTACAGTCGACGTTGAACAGCCGATCGCATATAAAGTGGTCAAAACGGCTGACCCGAGCCTGTACAAGGGTGACAATCGAGTCATCGTGAATGGCAAGGAAGGCACATTGGTGCAGCATATCGAAAAGGTATTTCAGGATGGAGAATTGGTCTCCAAAAAAATGGTCGGCAAGACGGTGACTACGAATCGCGTGGATAAAGTCATTGCGGTGGGAACCAAAGCAAAACCGGTTGTCAAGGAAGAGCCTGTGGTTCAAACCGTATCGGCCCAAACTTCGAAAACTAAATCGGCTACAACGGCAAGCTCGACCAAAAAGTCTGCTTCGGGCAGCAAGGTCATCACGGTTTCGGGCACGACGTTCAAATATTCCAAAGTCCTCAAAAACGTAACCATGACGGCGTACTCCGCCGAAGAACCGGGAATCGGAACCAAAACGGCTTCCGGTACGAAGGTAACCGAAGGACGCACCATTGCCGTGGATCCGAAAGTGATTCCGATCGGTTGGTGGGTTTACATCGAAGGCCTCGGCTTCCGTCGCGCAGAGGATACGGGAGGGGCAATCAAAGGAAACAAAATCGATGTTTATTATGATAGCGTGAAGCATGCCCTGAACTTCGGAAGAAAGAAAGGCAAGACGGTATATGTCATCGGTCCGGTGAAGCCGGAACTGAACTAAAATCGTTTTACTTTAAATAGGGAATGCTATAAAATAGTGCATGATTGAATCATGCGGAATATGCGGCAGTGGGAGCAAATGCTTTTCACGTCGTTTGCCAGAGAAGAGGGTCCTCCTCTTCTTTTTGCGTTAGAAAGGGAGAAATCGAACATGATAAAAGAAGTGATCGTGGTGGAAGGCCGTGACGATACGGTAGCGATTCGGCGGGCGGTGGAAGCCGACACGATAGAAACGGGAGGATCCGCCATCAATGATCGCATCCTGAGTCGCATTGCGCTTGCCCAGGAGAGACGGGGAGTCATCGTGCTGACCGACCCGGACCATGCCGGAGAGCGCATTCGCAAAATTATTGCGAATAAGGTGCCAGGCTGCAAGCATGCGTTCATTCCGGAAGCGGATGCTACCCGCAAGGGCGATATTGGCGTGGAGAATGCTTCGCCGGAGGCGATCCGTCTGGCGTTGTCCCGCGTTCATACATCGTATGAAGGGGTTCCTAGCCTGATTGACTGGGAAGATCTGATCGAGGCGGGATTGATCATTCATCCCAGGGCTTCCGAACGCCGGATGCAGATGGGCAATCTGCTGGGTATCGGCTATTGCAACGGCAAGCAGTTTCACAAGCGGCTGGGCGTGTTCCAGATTACCCGGGAGGAGTTCCTGGCCGCTCTGGCAAAAATTGAACGTGAAGGAATGTGAGGAGCATGAAGGGCATGGAAGAACGGTTGGAAATTGCTACACCCAAACGCACGAAGGAAATTATCGCTCGACACGGATTTTCCTTCAAAAAAAGTCTGGGCCAAAATTTTCTGATCGATCAGAATATTTTGAATAAAATCGTAGACGCTGCCGATCTGGACGAGTCCAAGGGTGCATTGGAGATCGGTCCCGGCATTGGGGCATTGACAGAACGCCTGGCTCGCGTAGCGGGGACTGTAACAGCCGTAGAGATCGACCAGCGGCTGCTGCCGATTCTGGACGAGGTTATGGAGCCGTATTCCAACGTAAGAGTGCAGCATGGAGATGTGCTGAAACTGGATCTGGCGGAGCTGTTCCGCAATGATTTTGGTTCGGTGGACAAGGTAAGCGTGGTGGCCAACCTGCCTTATTACGTGACCACACCCATCATGATGAAGCTGCTCGAGGAGAAATTGCCGGTAGATCGCATCGTGGTCATGATTCAAAAGGAAGTGGCAGAGCGCATGGCGGCTGCTCCGGGCTCCAAGGACTACGGCAGCCTTAGCATTGCGGTTCAATACTACAGCGAACCGGAGCTGGTTTGCATCGTGCCGCATACTGTCTTTATTCCGCAGCCGAATGTCGAATCGGCTGTCATCCGGCTGAAGGTCCGCGATGAGCCTCCTGTTCGGGTTCCGGACGAAGCATTCTTTTTCGAAGTGGTTCAGGCTGCTTTTGCGCAGCGGAGAAAAACGATATCGAACAATCTCAAAGCCAGATTTTTCACCAAGGAAAATAGGGAACAAGCCGATCAATTGCTTGAACAGGCGGGAATTCAGCCTTCCAGACGGGGAGAGACACTCAGCCTTCAGGAATACGCAGCGCTTAGTACCGTTATGTGGGAAGCAGGCATTCGCGATTAAGGCTCCCAGCCCCGTTCGTTCTTCACATTTTCGGTTTGGATGAACCAATCCGGGTTCCTGCCCATACGATGGGGTAGAGGTGATGATGTTGATGAATGTCGGAGATCTGGTCGTTCGAAGATCATATGGCGGAGACGTAACTTTTCGGGTAGAGGTCCTTCAACTGGATAAAGCGATCATCAAGGGAACCGAATTCCGGTTGCTGGCCGATTCTCCGCTAGACGATTTGATACAGGTGACTCAAGAGGCGCAGAGTGACAAATCGAGACGCGCACATGTGAAAGCACACCAGACGCTCACGCGTCTGCAGCAAAATCGGATGGACCAGGCTGAACGAAACCGGGAAGGCCTGCTTCAGGAGTGGTCTGCCCAAGAGCCCGCCTACTTTGAAATGCCGGGTAAGGTGCTGCATCTGGACGGCGACCCCAATTATCTGAAAAAAAGCATGAATCTGTACGAACAGCTCCGCGTGCCGGCCGAGGGCCATTATGTGCATGAATCGGCAATGGCCGATACCTTGTACCACCTTTTACCCCAAGTGCGTCCCGACATTGTCGTGATCACGGGGCATGATGGAGTGCTGAAGTCCCGTCAGCCCTATGACCTGTATAGTCTTTCGAGCTACAAAAACTCCCAAAACTTCGTGTCTGCCATCCAGGTCGCACGCCAGTACGAACGCCACTTGGATGCACTCACCATCGTAGCGGGAGCCTGCCAGTCCCATTTTGAAGCTTTATTGCGGGCAGGGGCGAACTTCGCCAGCTCGCCGGGCCGTATACTCATTCATGCCCTTGATCCCGTATACGTGGCTTCAAAGGCAGCATTTACTTCGGTAAGGGAAACGGTGAACATGAATGATATTCTGCACAATACCATTAGTGGCAGCCAGGGAGTTGGCGGTGTGGAAACCCGAGGCAGCTACCGCGTCGGTTTGCCGGGGCTCAACGATTTATCTACGCTCAAAGTCAATCCATCGGTTGTGTAAGGGTGGGCAGAGGAAGTCCCAAACAGGGGCTTTTTTTGTTGCAAAAAAATTCATTGACAACTGCTTTTACAGGTTGATATAATATTTGTCTTTAATTTGACATTGACTGTAAAAAGAGGTATAATGGACAAGAAAAGAGGTGGTCGTCGACAATGGCTAAAAATACGCTGTTGGATATCAAACGCAATCTCGATGCTCATATCGGTCAGAAGATCATGCTGCGCGCCAATGGTGGCCGCCGCAAGACGATTGAGCGTACAGGAGTATTGGAAGAAACGTACCCTTCTGTTTTTATTGTCAAGCTCGATGAGGAACACGAAACCTTTAAGCGAGTTTCTTACAGTTATGCCGATATACTTACGGAGTCGGTGGAGGTCATGGTGGTTGATCCCGGCCAATCTACCGATAACTCCTTCATGGAGACGTAAGCAAGATTTGACAATGCGGTTTGCCGATCAGGCGAGCCGCATTTTTTCGTTTCCGGCATATTTCTCTCCGCGAAGACAGGAATGAGACGCAGGGGCACTTGGCATACTATGCGGACAGGCTCAAAACCATTTGCTTTACCCTTAGGTTTGATGCCTGTAACGGATATGCAGCATGAATCACTGTGGTGGTCTGGACTAATCATGGTTTAATTTATGCGAGGAGGACGATGGCATGAGTCGGAGAAGAAGAAGCGTAATGTCGGAAGAGCTGAAATACGAGCTCGCCAAGGATCTTGGTTTTTATGATACGATCCAGCAGGAGGGCTGGGGGGGCATCAAAGCCAAGGATGCTGGAAACATGGTGAAACGGGCCATCCAGATGGCAGAGCAGGCGGCGCGCAAATCGTAAGTGGTTTAAAAGCTAAAGGGCGGGGGAATCCGTTAGGAGCACCTCGCTTTTTCCCCATACATGGCGAATGGCAATGACTTGACAGTCCCATTTTGATATAATATGTTAAGTTGTCTTAGGGAAAAGGTGAGGACGGGTGAACGCCTTGAAAATTTACGAAAAAGCGCCTGCTAAAATCAATTTGATGCTGGACGTCTTACATAAACGAAGCGATGGATTTCATGAAGTGGAAATGATCATGACAATGGTTGATCTTGCTGACCGATTGGAAATGTCGGAGCTTCCACGCGACACGATCGTCATTTCCAGTCAGGCAGGGTATATCCCGCTGGATGAGAAAAATTTGGCTTTTCAAGCAGCCCGATTGATCAAGGAGCGTTATGACGTCAAGACCGGCGTGCACATCCATCTGGATAAAAAAATTCCGGTGGCGGCAGGGCTCGCCGGAGGGAGCAGCGATGCAGCGGCTGCCCTGCGCGGCTTGAACCGTCTCTGGAAGCTGGATATCCCCGACACAGAGCTCTGGAAGCTCGGGGCCGAGCTAGGGTCGGACGTTCCGTTCTGCATTACGGGAGGAACAGCGCTCGCCACAGGCCGGGGAGAGAAGCTTCGGGCGATTCCGAATCCGCCGCAGTGTTGGGTCGTTTTGGCCAAACCGCCTATTAACGTATCCACAGCGGACGTATATGGGCGATTCCGCAGCGACAAAATCGTTCGGCATCCAAGTGCGGAGAAAATGGAGCAAGCCATACGTAACGAATCATTCCCTGAGGTGTGCGCACAATTAGGAAACGTGCTTGAGGACGTGACGCTGCGGCTGTATCCTGAAGTCCGGCATCTGAAGGAAGCCATGATCCGGCTTGGGGCGGATGGAGTTCTTATGTCGGGGAGCGGTCCAACCGTATTCGGGCTTGTCTCGAAGGAATCGAAGGTTGCCCGCATATACAACGGGCTTCGCGGTTTCTGCAAAGAAGTGTATGCGGTACGCATGTTGACTTAAATTTACATTTTAATGTACAAACACGTATAAAGGTGTTATATTTTTAGATAATTATTCGGATTTGGATGTTTCCGTGATCGTGAGGATGGATCTCTGTGAAGAAATTAAAACGAAGCGCAAGGCTGGTTGAAATGACGCAGTACTTATTGGCAAGACCGCATACAGTCATTCCGCTCACCACTTTTGCCGAACGTTACGGTGCCGCGAAGTCATCAATTAGCGAAGATTTGGCGATTATCAAGGAAGTGTTCGAAGAAGGTGGATCGGGCGAGCTTTTAACGCTGGCTGGGGCGGCTGGAGGAGTGAAGTGGATACCGAAAGTATCCAGAGAACATGCTCTTCATTTTGCTGAAAAATTATGCAGTGAACTGGAACAACCGGATCGGATCTTGCCGGGAGGGTACCTGTACATGTCGGATCTTCTAGGTGAACCTTCCCTGATGAACGAGGCAGGCAAAATTTTCGCCACGGCATTTGGCGGTATGGATATCGATGTGGTCATGACGGTAGAGACCAAAGGAATACCGCTGGCGTATGCGACCGGAGCCCAACTTAACCTGCCTGTCGTTCTCGTTCGCAGGGACCATCAGGCTACGGAAGGATCGGCTGTTAGTATCAATTACGTTTCCGGGTCCCATAAAAGCCTGCATACAATGACCCTGTCCCGCAGGGCTATGAGAGAGCATTCCCGGGTCCTGATCGTGGATGATTTCATGAAAGCGGGAGGAACGGTTCAAGGGATGATCGACTTGCTGGCCGAGTTTAATGCAACGGTTGCCGGTGTAGGCGTTTTGGTGGAATCGGGAGCGGTGGATTCGGAGGAAAGACTGCTGACCGATTACGTCTCTTTGGCCAAGCTGACAGCGGTTGACGCCAAGAGCAGACAGATTTCCGTGAAGCCGGGGAACTACTTCGATCAGTAAAATGTTGACGGTTTACGTGTCGAGAAAGCTTCTATTCCATCGATCAAACATGAATACTGTCGAATTGTGTATTAAATAAAAAAATTCCTGATATTAGGACATTTTTATGGTTCTAAAAGAAGGAGTTCGTATATGCTGTGTGGAATTATACACCAAGTTCTGATGGAAAAAGGTGGTGAACACACATGCAAATTACGGATGTCAGACTCCGCCGAGTTAACTCTGAGGGGAGAATGAAGGCAATCGCATCCATTACCATCGATAACGAATTCGTCGTTCATGACATTCGCGTCATTGATGGCAACAACGGAATGTTTGTTGCAATGCCGAGCAAGCGGACTCCTGACGGAGAATTCCGTGATATCGCCCACCCGATTTCTTCCGGAACGCGCGAGAAGATTCAGGCTGCTGTTTTGACTGAGTATGACCGTGCCGCGACTGAGGAAGAAGTCATTGAAGAAGGTGCCTGAGAACATTATTGGGGTTCAAAGGAAAAGAGAGCCATGTCTTATGGCTCTCTTTTCTTTTTGTCCGGAATAAGATATATTCAGTATTGAGTTTATTCATGCAGGAGATCTGCGCAGCGACTGTGTTCCCATGTTTCGCATGGGTAATATGCGTGCGCAAAAATATATACGGCAGGCGTATTCTGAAAGCGTCGTGACATTCGAAGGCTTACAGATAATGGCGTATACGTATAACTGCGATGATCGGTGTCCGCGTTGTTACGTGTCATGACTGAGACAGTGGTTGATGAACAAGACCGGCTCAAGCCGGCTGAACGTTGCTCGTTGACAAGGCTTCGCAAAAGGGGATGTCAATGAGGATTTTCAGAACAGGAGGTCGTGGATTTTGAAAAAAATGGCAATCGTTCTTGCTGCAGGGCAAGGCAAACGAATGAAGTCGAAATTGTACAAGGTGCTGCATCCCGTATGCGGCAAACCGATGGTTGGCCACGTACTGGATGCAGCGCTTCGGGCAGGTGTTGAGCGCACTGTCGTCGTGGTTGGCCATGGAGCCGAAGCGGTGCAAGCCTTTTTGGGTACAAAGGCGGAATATGCGCTTCAGGCCGAGCAGTTGGGTACAGGGCATGCCGTTAAACAGGCAAAGGATCTGCTCGGAAGCGAGTCAGGATCGACGATCGTCGTTTGCGGCGACACACCGCTGGTAACCAGCGAGACGTTGCAAGGACTGATGGAGCTTCACGAAAGCCGAGGGGCGGCAGCTACCGTCTTAACGGCAAATCTGGATCAACCTCATGGATATGGCCGCGTCATTCGCAGTGAAGACGGGTCCGTACTGCGGATCGTGGAACAAAAGGATTGCAACCCGCAGGAAGATGCAGTGAAAGAGATCAATACGGGGACGTACTGTTTCGATAATGCAAAACTGTTTGCCGCCTTGGAAAAAGTGACGAACGAGAACGCTCAGGGGGAATTTTACCTGACGGATGTGATCGGCATTTTCCGTAACGAAGGTGAAGTTGTGGAAGCATACATGTCGGATGACATCGCTGAATCGATCGGAGTCAATGACCGACTGGCCTTGTCCGAGGCGGAAGGATTCATGCGCGAACGTTTGGCCAAACATCATATGCTGAACGGGGTTACGATCATTGATCCGGCATCGACATATATCGGGGCAGATGTTACGATTGGAGCAGATACCGTACTCTATCCGGGGACCGTTCTGAAAGGAACAACGACGATCGGCGAGGCTTGCCAGATCGGGCCGCATGCGGATATCGAGGATAGTGTCATTCATAACGGCGTGGCCATCAAACATTCGGTTGTTTCGAAATCCGAAATTGGAGACGAAGTGACCGTGGGTCCGTTCGCCAACTTGCGTCCAGGCACCAAATTGGGACGCAAAGTGAAAATCGGCGACTTTGTCGAAGTGAAAAATGCTACAATTGATGAAGGCTCCAAAGTGTCTCATTTGAGTTATGTTGGAGACGCCCAAGTGGGCAAAAACGTTAATATTGGTTGTGGTGCAATAACGGTGAATTATGATGGATATAATAAGGCAGTGACGACAATCGAAGACGATGCGTTCGTGGGCAGCAACGTCAATCTCATTGCACCGGTAACGATCGGAAAAGGAGCATACGTTGTAGCCGGTTCCACGATTACCCATGCTGTTCCCGATAACGATCTCGCCATTGCGCGTCCACGCCAAGAGAATAAAGCGGGCTATGCGGAGAAGATTCGCGGCCGTGCAAAAGCAAAGAAACAAGCGAAGTCCGAGTAAACTCGGGATATCTATATTCCTTTTTTCCTTCCGGAAGCCCGGAAGGTGCCGACATGTCGCAGACGCTTACAGATTCCAATGAACCAGCACGGAGGGTTTTTATTTTATGACTTATTTTGATTCGAAATTGAAAATATTCACTTGTAATTCTAACCCAAAGCTTGCCCATCAAATCGCGGATTATATCGGAATTCCTATGGGCGAATCTCACACGACCAGTTTCAGTGACGGCGAGATTCAAGTAAAACTCTCCGAGAGCGTGCGCGGCTGTCATGTATATATCGTGCAGTCTACTTGTGCGCCGGTGAATGACAATTTGATGGAAATGCTCGTGATGATCGATGCGTTGAAACGGGCTTCCGCCAAAACGATCAACGTTGTCATTCCGTATTACGGATATGCACGTCAAGATCGCAAGGCTCGTTCCCGTGATCCAATCACGGCGAAACTGGTGGCGAATTTGATCGAAAAAGCAGGGGCTACCCGCGTCATTGCCATGGACTTGCATGCCATGCAGATCCAAGGATTTTTCGATATTCCCGTCGATCATCTGCTCGGCGTGCCGATTCTGGCACAGTATTTCCGTTCGAAACAGATCGAAAATCCCGTTGTTGTCTCGCCTGACCATGGCGGTGTGGTTCGCGCGCGCAAGCTGGCTGACTTCTTGAACGCACCGCTTGCGATTATTGATAAACGCCGTCCGGAGCCGAACGTCAGCGAAGTCATGAACATCATTGGTAACATTGAAGGGAAAACGGCGATCCTGATCGACGATATCATCGATACGGCAGGAACCATTGTGCTGGGGGCAAATGCTTTGATGGAAGGCGGCGTGAAAGAAGTATATGCATGCTGTACGCATCCGGTATTGTCGGGTCCTGCGATGGAGCGTTTGGAAAACGCACCGCTGAAAGAGGTCATCGTGACGGATACCATTCCAATTACGCATGCCAATCCAACGAGCAAGCTGAGAGTGCTGTCTGTTGCACCTTTGCTTGGTGAAGCGATCATCCGGGTTCATGAGGAACTGTCCATTAGCAAACTATTTGAAATAGAATAAGGCTGTCTGCATCATCTAGAAGTGAGGGGTTACGTTTTCCAGTTCAATGGAAAATGTAACCCCTGTCGGCGTGCTAATAAAAATAAACCCCGATCAATAACCGGGGCGGGAAATAAAACGAAACCGGCGCCGATGGAACAGCGTGTCGGCAATTTCGACAAATTGATGGTCGAAACGTGTAATCACACCGATTTCTACGTGGGTATCGCGGTCATATACCTGCACAGGGGTACGAGATTCCAGATGATAGATGAAATCATGATGCTGAGTCAGTTGTCCATTGTCTTCGCGCAAAACCCGCTCACCTTCCTGAGTCGATGAAATTAGGCTGTGAAAGTTACAGCAAATTGGAAGTTCACTTTCCTGATATTATATGTAATATATCAATCGAAGTCTATGCTATATGTTGGTTACCCGAAGGAGGGAATACAATGAAATGGATTGTCGGACTCGGAAACCCGGGCTCGAATTATGCCAAAACGAGGCACAACATCGGTTTTATGGCGCTGGATCGCCTGGCGGAGCGCCACGGCATTTCCATCACGCAGAACAAATGCAAAGCGCTGATTGGAGAAGGGAATATCAATGGAGTAAAAACGGTGCTGATCAAGCCGATGACCTACATGAACCTTTCGGGTGAATCGGTACGTGCATACATGGACTTCTTCAAAGTCAGCCTTGAGGACATGATTGTGGCGTATGATGACATGGATACGGAAATCGGCAAAGTGCGATTGCGGTATCAAGGAAGCGCAGGCGGACATAACGGAATCAAGTCGATCATCCAACATGTGGGCACGCAGCAATTCAACCGGGTGCGTATGGGAATATCCCGTCCCGAACCTGGACATGCCATCGTGGATTATGTATTGTCGACGTTTATGAAAAAAGAAAAAGAAGCGCTTGAACAGACGATTGAGCAGACCTGCAATGCGCTGGAGTTCAGTCTGGACCATACGTTTGAACAAACGATGGCGAAATTCAATGGCTAAACCGCTCTGAAGCATTAGCGAGAACAAAGACAGATCGTTTCCAGGTTGAAATCGGTCCGAATGGGGTATGCTGAACGTATAAACCACGTGCAGGAGGCATAGATATGTCAGTGAATTATGTGTGCAGGCATTGCCGCACCTTTATTGGACGGATCGATTCGGCTCGAATCACGGAGACGCAGCTCGGTTTTCATTTCTTGACCCCCGACGAGCGGAGGGATATAATAGCGTATAATTCCGGTGGTGACATTACCGTCCGGATTACTTGCGATTATTGCAAAGAAGCTCTGGACTCCAATCCCGAGCTCAGTTTGCTGGCCAACCCGCTTCAGTAGCGGAGCTGGGCAGCAGCAATCAACCGATTACAGATGATGGCGGCAGCGAAATGCTCCACCTTTATAGCCTTGGCAGCCTGCTGAGGCTTCTTTTCGGTTTGGGTAAAAACAGTCTCTCCCCCACAATAGGGAATCCGCATCAAACGGATTGTGGCAAAGAAACGGCAAATCCCTTATGATGGAACAGGAGAAAAAGGCAATGTTATCCAAATGTTAAAAGAACGCTTGGCTGCGTACATCATTAAGTAAGTTATAAGAGAGGTGCCCCTTTTGTTACAAGCACTTATACAGGCTTTTTCCAAAGATCCGGACTTTGGGTCCATCACTGCCGGTATTGAGTCCGGAATGAAGGAGCAGCTGGTTTCGGGGTTGTCCGGATCAGCACGGCAGATCATGCTGGCTGCACTTCATGAAGAGATGAACCGGCCATTGCTCGTCGTTACGCATAATATGTTTTCCGCACAAAAAATTGCAGAAGATTTACAGGAAGCGCTTTCACCAGAGCGCGTGCTTCTATACCCCGCCAATGAGCTTGTTGCCGCTGAAGCCGCCGTTTCCAGTCCGGAAACGTTGGGTCAGCGTATTGACGTGCTCGTTCAGTGTGCCCAAGGCTTTCGAGGGGTCGTTGTCATCCCGTTTTCGGGGGTACGCAGATATGTACCGACTCCAGAAGTCATGGCCAGCGCCCGAATCACGCTAAAACAGGGAGAAACGCTGGAGCTTGATGCCTTCCTGCTGGAGATGGTGAAGCTCGGGTATCAGCGGGTAGAACGGGTTGAATCACGAGGAGAGATGAGCGTCCGCGGCGGAATCATTGATTTCTACCCGGTGACGTCCTCCGTTGCATACCGGGTAGAACTGTTCGACGACGAAATTGATTCCATCCGGACATTTGATCCAGCGGACCAGCGCTCGATCGAACGTATTGGCGAAATCACGGTGCTGCCATGCAGAGAGTTGATCGCCGACGGCGATCGGATGGAACGGGCGGCCGACACGGCTGCACTTATGCTGGAGAAACAGCTGGAGAAGGTGACGGACCGGCAGGCCAAGCTGCGCCTGCGCGAAGAGATTCATCGCGAGATTGAGCTGCTGCGAGAACATGTCTATTTTGATGAAATATATAAATATATATCCCCGCTCTATCCGGAGCACAAAACGATTTATGATTACTTGCCTGAGGATACGCTCCTTGTGCTGGATGAACCTGCAAGGCTGGGAGAGACTTCGAAACAGTTGGAGCGGGACGAGTCCGAGTGGAATCTGCATTTGATGCAAAACGGTAAAACGCTGCCGGATCTGCATCTGTCCGCGGACGGGGATGATTTGATATATGAACGTCCGTTCCAGACGCTCTTCATGTCAATCTTTTTGCGTCAGGTACCGCATACGCAGCCGCAAAACATCCTCAACTTTATCAGTCGCGGCATGCAGGATTTCCATGGACAGATGAACGTGCTCAAGGCCGAAATGGAGCGTTGGCATAAAGCAGGGGTTCGCGTTGTCATGCTCGCGAGCGGCGAGGAACGATTGGAGCGCATGCGGCGCGTGCTTGCGGATTATGAAATTCCTGAGCCGGAAATGCTGATCGGAAATCTGCAAACCGGCTTTGAGCTGCCATCGATTCACCTGGCTGTGGTCACGGAAGGCGAGATGTTTTCGCAGAAACAGCGCAAAGTTCGCAAATCCAGCCGCAATGTCGACAATGCGGAGCGGATCAAATCCTACAGCGAACTGAAGGTCGGCGATTATGTCGTGCACCAGAACCATGGTATCGGTAAATATCTGGGGATCGGAACGTTAGAGGTTGCGGGCATTCATAAGGACTACATGCACATTTTGTATGCCGGCGGAGACAAGTTGTCCGTGCCAATCGAGCAGATCGACCTGATTCAGAAATACGTCGGTTCCGAAGAGAAGGAACCGAAAATCTACAAGCTGGGCGGCAACGAGTGGACGCGCGTAAAAAACAAGGTCCGTTCCTCCGTTCAGGATATTGCGGATGATCTGATCAAGCTGTACGCCGAGCGCCAAACGTCCCAAGGATATGGTTTCGACAAAGACACGCCGGAGCAGCAGGAATTCGAGGCCATGTTCCCTTATGACGAGACGCGGGACCAGATTCGTGCCATCGAGGAAATCAAAAAGGATATGGAACAGAATCGGCCTATGGACCGCCTATTGTGTGGTGACGTCGGATACGGCAAAACAGAGGTCGCCATTCGTGCTGCCTTCAAAGCTGCCATCGAGGGAAAACAAGTTGCTGTACTTGTGCCCACAACGATTTTGGCGCAGCAGCATTACGAGACGTTTCGCGAACGTTTCGGCGAATACCCTTTCAACATTCAGGTGCTCAGCCGATTCCGTTCCCGCAAGGAACAGAACGAGACAGCCAAAGGCATCAAGGCCGGAACGGTGGATATCGTAATCGGTACGCACCGGCTGTTGTCTCAGGATTTGGTATTCAAGGATCTCGGATTGCTGATCGTCGACGAAGAGCAGCGCTTTGGCGTTACCCATAAGGAAAAGCTCAAAAAATTGAAAACCAACGTGGACGTGCTGACGTTAACGGCGACGCCGATTCCGCGTACCCTGCACATGTCGATGCTGGGCGTACGGGATTTGTCGGTCATCGAAACACCGCCGGAGAACCGTTTCCCTGTGCAGACGTATGTCGTCGAACACAGCCAGACATTGGTGCGTGAAGCCATCGAACGCGAGCTTGCCCGGGGAGGGCAGGTGTATTATTTGTACAATCGGGTTCAGGGCATTCACGAAAAGGCAGCCGAGATATCCGACCTGGTGCCGGAAGCAAAGGTTGGCGTAGGCCATGGACAGATGTCGGAAACGGAGCTGGAGAAAACCATTCTGGACTTCCTGGATGGCGAATATGACGTACTCGTCAGCACAAGCATCATCGAAACGGGCGTGGATATTCCGAACGTCAATACGTTAATCGTTCACGATGCCGATAAGATGGGATTATCCCAGCTCTATCAGCTGCGCGGACGTGTAGGGCGCTCCAACCGGATTGCGTATGCTTATTTTACGTATCAGCGGGATAAAGTGTTGACCGAGGTGGCGGAAAAACGCCTGCAATCCATTAAAGAGTTTACGGAACTGGGCTCCGGCTTCAAAATCGCGATGCGCGACTTGTCGATCCGCGGGGCGGGCAATCTGCTCGGTGCGGAGCAGCACGGCTTTATCGCATCCGTCGGTTTCGATCTGTACTCCCAGATGCTTGCCGAGGAGATCAACAAACGTAAAGTAACCATGTTGGGCGAAGCACCAGTGCCATCCGATCAGTGGAATACGACGCTTGATCTCAGCATTGACGCATATTTGCCGTCCGATTATATTTACGACAGCATTCAAAAAATAGAGATTTACAAAAAAGTAGCGGTAATTTCCTCCTTTGAGGACGCGATGGAGTTGGAAGACGAGTTGGTAGACCGATTCGGCGATCTGCCGGAGGCGGTTATTAACCTCATGGCTGTAGCGAGACTTAAAGTGTATGGAAAAACCTACGGCATTGAGTCCATAACCCGCCGTGGCGATGACTTGACCATCAAATTCTATGAAGGCCGTGAACATGCCTTTGAACTGTCCAAAATCGCGAACATTGGAAATCAGTTCGAAAGACGTGTACAATTTGAGCAAGGGAGCCACATGCTGGTCCATGTCAAAGGCAAAGGTCTCGAGGACAAGCAATTGATGGAACTGGTCGAGAAGTTTATGGAGTCCTTACAAAGTGCTTTTAAATCAAAGGGGGAACCAAAGAATGTTACTAAAGTATAAAAACGTGAGGAAAGTGCTGTCCGTCAGCATGGTTGCAGTACTTTCCCTGTCCTTGCTTGCCGCATGCGGCAAAAAGGATGCCGAAAGCACGAACGATCCGAAGGATACGAGCGCTGTTGTGGCAAGCTACGAGGGCGGTACCATTACCGCCAATGAATTCGATATGGAACAACGGGTTATGAAATTCCTGTATCCGGAATACGCACAAATGATGGACATGGACGACTTCAAGGACTTTCTGGTACGTCAGGAAGTCGCTTATGAATACCTGAGCAACAAGGCTAGCGAAGAAGCAAAGACGGCAGGCGCCAAGGCGGCGACCGAGCAGTTTGACAAAATGAAAGCTCAGGTCGCAGCCGATCAATGGACCGAAATGACCAAGGCACAAAACTTGACCGACCAAAACATCAAGGATTACATGACTCGCATCATGACGGTCATCAAGGACAAGGAAACGGGTGTAACCGAAGACCAGATCAAATCCGAGTTCGAAACGAACAAAGATCAATACACGACGGCAACCGTTCGTCACGTTCTGATCAATTTCACGGATCCGGATACGCAAAAAGAACGCAAAAAAGAAGACGCGTTGAAATTGGCCAAAGAAGTAAAAGCGAAACTGGATGCCGGCGATGATTTCGCCAAAGTGGCGAAAGAATATTCCGAAGATCCGGGTTCCGCGGAGAAAGGCGGCCTGTATGAAAACGTGCCTGTCGGCAATTGGGTAGAAGCCTTCAAAGAGGCTGCCAAAACGCTGCCGCTCAACAAAATCAGCGATCCGATCGAAACCGAGTACGGTTATCACATCATGAAGGTAGAAGCGCGCACGGAAGCAGATTATGCCAAATTGACGGATGAGCAAAAAGAGAGCCTGAAGAGCCAGCTGGCCGCTACCGAGATCGACAAGTTCATGTCTGATGAACTGGATAAGATCGTCAAAGAAGTAAAACTGCCTAAGTCCGAAACGAGCGAAGAAGGCAAGACGGAAAGCGGAACAACGGGCACTGGAACCGATGCAGGAACAAGCAAGGAAGGCGATAAAGCCGGCGAAACGAAAACCGACGGTACAAGCAGCACCGATTCCAAAACGGATCAAGGTACGACTGGAACAGATGCAAAAAGCGAAAGCACGGAATCCGGCAGCAAGTAAGAGCCAATACACCGGTGGGTGGACAAGTTATGAAAGCGAGGGAGGCCTTTTGGCCTGCCCTTGCTTTTTTGCTGTCTGATCGGGGAAGAATAGGCATAAAGTCACCTTTTGTCTGGTAAGCACAACGATATCCCCCAAGGCATGTATAAGGAAATGGGAACAGATGAATACTATGGTCAAGATATTACAAATCACGTTCTGGGATTCTCCTCTGCCCATTAACGAACAGTAGTTTAAAAATCTTCTCGAGAAAGTGGGGCAACATGTGAAATGAAAGCTACTGGTATTGTTCGCCGTATTGATGACCTCGGCCGCGTGGTCATTCCGAAGGAAATTCGCCGTACGTTACGGATTCGCGAAGGTGACCCGCTGGAAATTTTCGTGGATCGCGACGGAGAAGTCATTTTGAAAAAATACTCACCGATCGGCGAGCTTGGGGACTTTGCCAAGGAATATGCTGAATCGCTGTATGAAAGCACAGGCCACGTCACTCTGATTTCGGACCGTGATACGATCATCACTGTAGCCGGAGGCTCCAAGAAAGAATATTTGGACAAGCAGGTCGGCCAGATGGTCGAAAATTGCATGGAGAACCGGAAGACCATTCTGGAAACAGGAAGCGGCTCTTACGAAATCAGCAAGGATCATGACGAGACGTTATCATCCTTTGTCATCGCACCGATCATTTCGGGTGGAGACCCGATTGGAACCGTCATTTTGTTCAACAAGGACGAATCCGTGAAAATGTCCCAGTTGGAAGTGAAGATGGCTGAGACGGCCGCAGGGTTTCTTGGCAAACAAATGGAACAATAAATTACTTAGTCAACTCCTGAAGCCTGCTTTGGCGAACAGGAGTTTTTCTATTTTATTCGTCTGCGCACCGATCGGGAGGTATAATACAAGCATATGCTTGTTATTCTTGATCGGAAATGGTGCAGGAGGAGATTATGGGACAGCCATCTACGGCTTCGAGGTTGCTGCAGGGTGCGTTTGTGCTCGCGCTGGCGGCCATTATGTCGAAAGTCATCGGAGCTTTTCAGAAGATTCCGCTGCAAAACTTGGGGGGCGACGGTGTTTTCGGCATTTATAACACGGTGTACCCGTTCTATATGATGCTCATCACGATTGCAGCGGCTGGATTGCCTGCTGCGGTCTCCAAGTTCGTGGCTGAAGAAAATGCATTGGGGAGACCGGAAGAAGGACGGAGAGTTGCCCGCCTGTCTTCCGCCTTGCTCGGGGGAATCGGATTGGTCATGGCTGCCCTGATGTATGCGGGAGCCCCCCTTCTGGCAAAGATTATCGGAAACAGCCATGTAGCAGCATCAATACGTACCGCCTCGCTTGCGTTGCTCTTTGTGCCTCTGATGACAGGACTGCGAGGTTACTTTCAGGGACTGCAGCAAATGGTGCCTACGGCCGTATCCCAAGTCTTGGAGCAAACGGTTCGGGTGACGGTCATGATTGTTCTTTTGTTATGGCTGTTAAGGAAAGAAGCCTCGCTGGAGACGATTGCCGCAGGTGCGATGCTCGGATCGGCAGCGGGCGGCATCGCTGGACTGTTGGTTATGCTGTATTTCTGGTATCGCCATCGCCATCGCCTGAAGGCTGTGGACCAGAGCGGACCGACGGGTACATGGAGCAGGACAGGACGATGGAAGGAGGACCCCGTACAAGGGCAGATGGAGACAACCGGGGCAGCAGGCAAACGCAGCAATGCCGAGTGGGTTCGTATGTTAATGGCTTACGCGATCCCGGTTTGTCTCGGTTCGTTGGCCGTTCCCCTCATGAACCTGGTGGACACGTTCACTGTGCCGCGGCTGCTTCAGCGCGAAGGATTGGACGAAATCGGGGTCATGGTCGATTTCGGTATTTACAATCGCGGCCTGCCGCTCGTGCAGATGGTGACGATGCTGGCCACGTCACTATCGGTGCTGTTCATCCCGGCGATGGCCGAAGCCCGGCTGAAGGGTGGGCCGGAAGCCGTAAGACAGCAAGCGGGCATGGCGCTGCGCTGGTTTTGGCTCATCGGCCTGGCAGCATCCGCTGGGCTTGCGGTGCTGGCGGAGCCGATCAACCGCATGCTGTACGGGGATGCCGCAGGCACGGAAGCTTTGCGGTACATGGCGCTGACGGCCGCGGGCAGCACCGTCAGCATTATCGCGGCGGCGCTGCTGCAAGGCCTCGGCGCCGTGCGCGCTCCCGCGTTCAGCATGCTTGCCGCCGCAGGCGTCAAGGCGCTGCTGAACGTGCTGCTCGTGCCGGCGCTGGGCATCAGCGGCGCGGCACTGGCAGGCGCGGCCGCCTACATGCTGGCGGCCGGCCTGAACGTGGCGCTGCTGGCGCGGCGAAGCGGCATGCGCCCGGCCATCGGCGCCGCCCTGGCGAAGCCGGCGCTGGTGATCGCCGCCATGGGTGTGGCGGCGGCGGTCACGGCTTGGGCCGCCGAAGCGGTGCTCGGCGGCGTGGGCATCGCGGCCGATCGCAGGCTGGCCGCGATGGGCATCAGCCTGCTGGGCATGGCCGCAGGCATAGCCGTGTTTGTGCTGGCCGCGGCGCGAACCGGGCTGCTTACCGCCGCAGAGCTGGCGTCCGTTCCGAAAGTGGGCGCTCGCCTGGCCGCGATCTTGCGCAGACTGCGTATTCTGCGCTAGTCACCCGCTCATGCTGCACAGCCTGCATGAGCGCCATTTACAGGCGAGCGGCAGATTCTGGTATAATACGTGTAATCATGATGCGACGCCCGGTTCGAAAGAGCGGGACGCAAGATACGGAGGTTTGTGCATGAGCGCAGCATTAACGGTGGTTGGCCTGGGTTCGGGAGATGCCGATCAACTGACGATAGGAATCGTGAAAAAAATGAAGCAGGCGGCCGTTCTGTACGTCCGCACGCTGGATCACCCTGTTCTGGACGATCTCAGGCAGGAAGGGCTCAAGATGACGTCGTTCGATTCCATCTATGAATCGAAGGCTTCTTTTCCGGAAGTGTATGACGAGATTGCGAACCGGCTTATCGAAGCTGCATGTCAAGGTGAAGGCGGAAGCGAAATCGTATATGCCGTTCCAGGGCATCCCATGGTTGCCGAAGCCAGCGTGCGGCTGTTGAAGGAGCGCTGTCCGGACAAGGGAATATCGCTGCGGGTGATGGGCGGAGAGAGTTTTCTGGACGAAGCGTTCATCCGCCTCGGTTTTGACCCGATTGAAGGGTTCCAGCTGCTTGATGCAAGCAGCTTGAGTCCGGAGTTGATTCAGCCCCAACTGCATACGCTGATCGGACAAGTGTATGACACGTTCACCGCTTCCGACGTGAAATTGTGCCTGATGGAAGTGTATCCGGATGAGTATCCGGTCTATGTCGGTCATGCGCTGGGCGTGCAGGATCAGGAAATCATCCGGAAAGTGCCGCTGCATGATCTCGATCGGGTCGAAGGATATGGGAATCTGTCGCTGATCTATGTGCCAAGAAATACGGAAGATCATTTGCGCCGCCGCTCATTTGCCCGCCTGCACGAGATCGTGAACATTCTTCGCAGCCCTGGCGGATGTCCGTGGGATCAGGAGCAAACGCATCAGAGCATCCGCAAAAACCTGATCGAAGAAACGTACGAGGTCATCGAAACGATAGACGAGGACGATCCGGACCACATGAAGGAAGAGCTCGGCGACCTGCTGCTGCAGATCATGCTGCACTCCCAAATGGAGGAGGAGGTCGGCACTTTTAACGTGTACGATGTCATTGAAGGGTTGAACGACAAGCTTATTTTCAGGCATCCGCATGTTTTTGGCGAAAATCAGGCCAGCGATGCGCATGAAGCGCTGCAGAATTGGGAACAGATGAAAGCAGAAGAGAAACGCCGCAAAGGCCAGGACCTGAAGGCAGCCTCTGTTCTGGACGGCATACCGCCCGACCTGCCTGCCCTGATGAAAGGATACAAGCTGCAGAAAAAAGCAGCCAAAGTCGGCTTTGACTGGGACGATGTCGATGGCGTATTTGCCAAAATCGAAGAGGAGCTGGCTGAGCTGAAGGAAGCCGTACAACAGAATCACTCCGACGAACAACGCAAGCTGGAGCTCGGCGATCTTTTATTTGCCACTGCCAATGTGGCACGTTTCATCGATGCTGATCCTGAAGAAGCGCTGGCTGCAACCAACCGGAAGTTCACGAAGCGTTTCCACTACATCGAAACCCGGTTGCGCGAGCAGGGGAAAACCTCTGCAGAGAGCAATGTTGAGGAGATGGAAAGATACTGGCAGGAGGCCAAGCAAAGAGGCTTGTAAACGGAGCGGTCGGTACATTCGTTCTTAGAAATCCAACTTAGATGAATGACGCTGGATTTGAAATCCCGTATAATGTTGATTGGCATGGATCGGTTTAGGTATTGGACTTGACGGTCTTTGGCGAATTGGTGTGGCGATTGTTAAAAAAAGTCGTCGCCGAAGGCAGGAATTCGAAGCCGAAGCCAGAATACATGTGTAGTAACCTTGCGCGAATCAAGGTGCGGCTTATATGCTGCAGCGCATTCGCAGATACTTTTTTTTCAATTTGGGAGGCTTCTAAAAGATGAACAAAACAGACCTGATCAACAACATTTCCACGAAAAGCGGATTGACTAAAAAAGACGTCGAAGCTGTACTGAACGGCTTTTTGGGCGAAATTACAGATGCACTTGCTAGCGGAGACAAAGTACAATTGATCGGCTTTGGCACTTTCGAAACCCGCAAACGTTCCGGCCGCACTGGCCGCAACCCGCAAACAGGGAATGAAATCGTTATTCCTGAGTCCATTGTTCCTGCATTCAAAGCGGGCAACAAGCTTAAAGAAGCTGTAAAATAATGCGTCTTGATAAATTCCTGAAGGTCTCAAGGCTGATCAAACGCCGCACGGTGGCCAAAGACGTTTCCGAACAGGGACGCGTGCTGATCAATGGACGAGAAGCCAAGCCAAGCGCTGCCGTTAAGGTAGGCGATGAGCTGACGGTTCAGTTCGGTCAGAAACTGGTCACGGTAAAGGTAGAGCGACTTGCGGAGAGCACCAAGAAGGAGGAGGCGACCAGCCTCTATACCTTGGTTAAGGAAGAGCCGATCGCAAAGGATAACGGGCTGAACTGGTAACATTCGCCTGGGATGCCTTGCAGCATCTTTCTGCAAAACCATCGACATAGGGCTGTCCCGTAAGTCATGCAATTGACGAGGGGCAGCCCTTTTGGCTTTTCGTTCAGCGACAATTCTATTTTGTTTCTGTTAGTACCCAAGGTTCTATTCCTTTCTTCTGCTCCATAAGCTAGGTGTAGAAGGAGGGGTACATGCCATGGTTGAGTACGGTAAGCCAAAGCAGCATCATGTGAACATGCAAAATCGAAAGCTGTTGGATCTGACAGGTGTTTCGAATGTGGAGAGTTTTGACAGCGAGGAGTTTTTGCTTCAAACTGAACTTGGACATTTGACCATCCGCGGACATAATTTACATATCAAAAACCTGAACTTGGAGGAAGGTTTGCTGTCCATAGAAGGTACAGTGAGTTCACTCCAGTATCTGGACCCCGGTTCCCAGACCAAAAACGGCAAGGGCTTGTTCGGCAAGATGTTCCGATGAGTCCGGATACTCAATGGATCACTTTGGTGTGGATGGTCCTTTCGGGAGCCGTAATGGGAGTGGCCTATGACAGTTACCGGGTGTTATGCGGGCAACTACGATTTCCGAGATGGAGCGTCCACACGCTCGATCTGTTGTATTGGATCGCTTCGGCGCTGTTCGTTTTTCGGATGCTGTACGCCGGCAACCATGGGCAGCTGCGTTTTTATGTCTTTTTGGGGCTGATTGTGGGGGTTTGCTTCTATTTTTGGCTTTTAAGTGTTACAACCCAACGTTTTGTGGTAATGTTAATTAAACTCGCAAGAACGCTGATTCATTGGTGTGGACATATCCTTAACGTCCTTGTCGTCATGCCCGCCAAAGGGGTATATAAGCTAGTGCGCGTGTTGTTGGGATTTATACTGGCGATTCTCCTTTTTGTGGGCAAGCTCGTATTACAATGCTTGGTGCCTTTCGGAAAGCTGCTTCGCTGGATGTTCAGGCCGCTGCTGAAGCATTGGGTAACGCCGCGCTGGATGATTCAGGCGTGGACAAGGGTTGCAGCGATATGGAAACGCTGGTTTTAAGGAGGTCCGTATATGGGCAGAACAACCTTGGGGCGAACCGCCGCTCCAACAGGCCAGGGGAAATCTGCTGCTTCACGAAGAAGGTTGATGTTATGGATGGTTTTTGTTGTTTTATTCACCATCTGGGCACTCTATACGTTCTTCGTACAGAACGCACAGATTTCGGACAAGAGCTCTCGACTGGCCGCTCAACAGGCATCCCAGGAAGAGACGTTGAAAAAGCTGGATCAGTTGAAGTATGAAGTCAGCCGGTTGAAGGACCCTGAATACATAGGACAGCTGGCACGTAAAAAAGGGTATTACCTCCCTGAAGAAACGCCGATTAAGGTGGAGGGCTCAGGAAACTGACGAGTTTGGTCCATACGAAGGGATAGGCGCTCGATACGGTTCCAGGGTCATCGAATCCGGAAAAAATAGGCTCTATTATAGGGAGCAGCTCAGTTGACCTTGGTTTGAGGCATAAGGTATAATCAGTTTAGCACAGCATTGATTTTTGCATCCAAAAATCGGGTTGTATATTTTTAAGGGAGGATCATTTTATTCTATGGCAATTGAAGTGGGCACCAAGTTAGAGGGCAAGGTGACAGGCATCACGCATTTTGGAGCATTTGTGGATCTGTCAGGAGGTGTCACGGGTCTCGTTCACATCTCGGAAATCGCCGACAATTACGTCAAAGATGTCAACGACCACCTGAAGCTTAATGACGTGGTTACAGTGAAGGTCATCAACGTTGACAAAGACGGAAAGATCGGACTTTCAATCAAGCAGGCTGTTGACAAACCGGTTGAGCAACAGACGCAGTCGAGACCCCCGAGAGGTCCTAGACCGGAACGCAGTGGAGGAGATCGCGAACGTTTCGGTGGCGGCGGCGGAGGTGGTTTCAACCGTGACCGCGGAGGACGTTCCTTCAAGCCCGCAGCAGGCAAACCTTCATTTGAGGATAAAATGTCACGCTTCCTGAAAGATAGCGAGGAACGGATCTCTTCGCTCAAGAAGAACACGGAAGGCAAACGCGGAGGTCGCGGAGCTAAACGTGTCTAATCTGTTCAACCTGATTTAAAATATATACGTTCAAAGCCGTTAGCCCTCGGGCTGGCGGCTTTTTAGCGTTCTTTGCGATTTTTGCAGCTGCCCAGGCAGTAAATAAGAACATTTGTCGTCTACCATTTTTTACCGACAGCATTCCATGGCATTCCGCAGGTATTTTGTTTGAATGCTGCAGCGCTTGGAACAGAAACGATTCAAAATCAGACAATCGCCTCCCTTGGATGGAGGAGCAAAAATCGGCAAAGCAAGCATAGGGACGGGGTTCTGCCGCACTGCGCAATCGCCGAGTCTTTTGTCGTAAATTTTTTATGGCCTGTCCAGTTATTGTGACAAACTATGTCTTTCATTCTATCTATAATCGGTACCAATGAGATGGAATTGAAAACATACGAATGGGGTGCCTTGGGATATGGAAAAGTGGAATGTCATTCAATTTCCGGGATGGAAAGCAGGGAAAGAACGTACGAAGGCGTGGGAGGATCTGTCCGGAAGAATCAAGCAATGGTTCAGCTCCCGCAAGGCGGTCCAGTTCGTTGCTGCACGGAAGTGGGTAATGCTGCTCACTGCGATGGGTTTTTTACTCGGGAAGGCGATGATTCTGAATGAACTGTCCCCCTTTGCCATCGCGTATTTTGCCGTCATTGCGTTTATGCGGAAAGACTATGTCATCCCGGTGGGCATTGCTTTGCTGGCAGGCAGCTTCTTCGCGCCCTTCCCGGTTGTGCTGATCGTTGCGGCCGAAATTGCCATTTTCCTGCTGCTCTACAAAGGTTTGTCCACATATGATCGCGCTGAATTATCCTATGCGCCGGCCATGGTGTTCATGACCACTTTTCTGGTCAAGCTGTTTGCCGTCGTGATCGGCCCTTCGTTCAGCTGGTATGCCATGATGATGCTGACGCTGGATTCGGTGCTCAGTTTCGTGCTTACCCTTGTGTTCATACAAGCGATTCCACTCTTCACGTTCCGCAAAAAAAAGCTTAACTTGAAAAGCGAGGAGATCCTTTGCTTGATCATTCTGCTCGCTTCCGTCATGACAGGTGCCGTAGGATGGACGATACAATCTCTCTCCGTGGAACATATGTTATCGCGATACCTAATTTTGATCTTTGCTTTGGTAGGCGGAGCGCCCTTGGGAGCTTCGGTCGGGGTCATAACCGGCCTGATCTTGAGCCTGGCTGATATGAGCGCCATCTATCAGATGAGTTTGCTCGCCTTTGCCGGGATGCTGGCCGGGATGCTGCGGGAGGGGAAACGCCCGGGCGTTATACTCGGCATGCTGCTCGGCTCATCTATTCTGTCTATCTACCTTGGCGGGCCTAATGACGTAATGAATTCGTTATGGGAAACCTGTGCAGCCATCGCCTTGTTCATACTTACCCCCAAAAGCATTATGGCCGCCATATCCAGATATGTGCCAGGCACGCAAGACCACACGAAGTCACAGCATGAGTATGCCAAACGCATTCGCGACGTGACGGCAGAGCGGGTTACCCGCTTTTCGCAAGTGTTCCGCCAGTTGTCCCGAAGCTTCGACCAGATGTCAGGGGCGGGCGAAGCCGTGAAAAATGAGGGTGGTATGGAGCATTTCATGAATGCTGTTGCGGAGGGCACCTGCGCGTCCTGCTTCAAACGTTCCCAATGCTGGGACGCCAAGTTCATTCAAACCTATAGGTATATGACTGACGTGATGAGTTCGATTGAGGCCAACCCCGAGATGACGGCAGAGCAGATTCCGGTGGGATGGAACCGGATCTGTGCCAAACCGGAGGAAGTGCTTGAAGTTATGCGTGCCCAATATGGACTGTATCAGCATGATTTGCAGTGGAAGCGGCAGATCATGGACAGCCGCCAGCTTGTTGCGGAGCAGTTGTCGGGCGTATCCCAGGTGATGGAGGATCTGGCGAGGGAGATTCAGCGGGAAAGCGAGGAGATGGTGCAGCAGGAGGAACAAATTCGGGAAGCGCTGGAATCATTCGGCCTGTTGATTCATTCCATCGAGATCATTAGTCTGGAGGCAGGCAATGTGGAAATTGAAATTGTCCACGCCTACACGCGGGGGTTTGACGAGTGCCGCAAAATGATCGCTCCGCTCATTTCGGAGGTGCTGGACGAGCACATTGCTGTCCTGCATGAAACGATGACCGATCCTAAACAGGGGCTGGCTACCGTCACCTTCGGGTCGGCCAAAACGTTTGAGATTACGACTGGAGTGGCCGCCGCAGCCAAAGGCGGGGATCTGTTTTCCGGCGATAGTTTCAGCACGGTGGAGATGGGGAACGGCACGTTCGCGGTAGCCCTCAGTGATGGCATGGGCAATGGTGAGCGGGCACGGATGGAGAGCAGTGCGGCTTTAAATATATTGGAGCAGCTGCTGCAATCCGGGATGGATGAAAAACTGGCGATCAAATCGGTGAATTCCATTCTGATGCTGCGCTCCCCTGAAGAAATGTATGCTACTGTCGATATGGCGCTCATTGACGAGTATTCGGCCGAAACCACCTTCATGAAGATCGGCTCAACGCCGAGTTTCATTAAAAGGGGACACGAGGTCATTCAAGTGTCGGCCAGCAATCTCCCGATTGGCATCATCAAAGATATCGAGGTCGATCTGGTGACCGTACAGCTCCAGCCCGGCGATATTTTGATCATGATGACAGACGGCATTTATGATGCACCCGGTTATGCCGTGAACAAAGAACTGTGGATCAAACGCCTGATTCAGGAGGTGAGCAGCGAAGACCCGCAGGAAGTGGCGGACTGCCTGTTGGAGAGCGTGATCCGATACCAGCAGCATGAGATTTATGACGACATGACCGTGATCGTGGCCAAGGTAGAGCACTACCATCCGGAGTGGGCCACATTGCGGGTCCCCGGAATTAGCCGGATGGAACGGCCGCGCACCGTAAGTTGAAGCCCGTTCCCTCTTGTTTGAAATCTCTTCAATCTGGCAATGCTAGTCATAGAATTGAAGAGTAACGAAACGGAGGGATATCGGATGAAGCAAATTCTATTGATTACCGACGGTTGTTCCAATGTGGGCACAAGTCCTGTGCTTGCTGCGGCTGAGGCGCATGAAGAAGGCATAACTGTGAATGTGGTCGGGGTTATCGATTATGGCACGATTGGAGAACTCGGAAGCCGAGAAATCGAAGACATTGCCAGAGCCGGGGGAGGGATCAGTCAGATCGTGGGCACCAGACAGCTGGCCCAAACGATGCAGATGATGACCAGAAAAACGGTGGTACAGACGATCCAACAGGCCGTTAACCGCGAGCTCACGCAGATTTTCGGAGAAAACTCGCCTAAAAGCGTGACCGATCTTGCGCCTGCGCAGCGGGCGCAGGTTGTTGAAGTTATGGATAACATGACGGAAACCGCTCCGCTGCAGGTTGTGCTGCTGATCGATGTCAGTGCAAGCATGAAGCCCAAGCTGCCTGCCGTGGAAGAAGGCATCCGCGACTTGATGCTAAGCTTGCAGGCGAGGGTTGGAAAGAGCCGGCTTGCGGTATTTCACTTTCCCGGCCGGCACAGCGGTGAAGAGGCCGTGATGGATATAGACTGGACGGACGATCCTGGCAGCGTGAAGTCGCTGTTTGGACGTCTGCAAATGAAAGGCGCGACGCCCACGGGACCCGCGATTCAGAGGGTGATTGATTTTTATCGTTATGGTACACTGGAGGAACAGCAGGAAATAGAAGGGAACTATCGCATTGAAAGAGAAGGGATGCTCGGTGACAACGTTGTCTGATGCTTCTTTCCCGCCGGGCACCGTCATTACGGGAAAATGGAATCGAAGCCGTTATACCGTCCGGAAGCTGCTGGGCAAGGGGGCCAACGGCATCGTTTTTCTTGTCCAGCGGCGGGAAAACGGGAAACATTATGCACTCAAAATGGGGTTCGATCCGGTAGATCTGCAATCGGAAGTCAACGTGCTCAAATCGTTTCAACTGCAACGCAAGCACGAGGCCTTGCAACAGAGCGGCATTCCTTCTTATTTAAAAGAGGTTGACGATTACTCCGTTGAGGGACGGGATATCCCCTTCTACGTGATGCGTTACGTTCGCGGCGAGGCATTTCATCACTTTATAAGGCGCCAGGGAACGGAGTGGACAATCGTTGTCGGTCTGCGGTTGCTGCAGAAGCTGTCCCAACTGCATCAGGCCGGATGGGTGTTCGGAGACCTCAAACCGCAGAACGTGCTCGTAACCGATTACGGCCAAGTCGAACTGATTGATTACGGCGGTGTAACATCGATGGGGCGCAGCGTCAAACAATTTACCGAATGGTATGATCGCGGATTCTGGAATGCAGGAAGCCGTGCTGCTGACGGGACTTATGATATTTTTGCATTTGCTTTATTGCTTATTCATGTGTTGGAGGGAGAAGAATTAAAAAGGCTGGCAGCAGAGGGGTTGCCGCAATTGCGGAGCGTCAATCAACTCGTTGCCCTGGTTATGCGCAGCGAGCGGATGAAGCCGCTCCAGAGCTGGACGGTCCAAGCCTTGCGGGGACAGTTCACCGATGCGGAGCAAGCGATTCGCGGCTGGAAAGAGATGATGGCGCGGCCGTCCAAGCTCCGCCGTTCGTCCAGAGGTGCGACGCCGGGCTGGCTTAAAAGCGCATTTGCCATTTCTATCATTATACTTATTGTGGCGCTCATCTATGCACTCCTGAACTGACTGATGCGAGTGCATATACATAACGCAAGGAAAGAGGAAGCAGGGATGGAAGCTTTAGGCTTGGACATGTTGGTGAAGAATGTGATGGAAGCAGCAGAAGAGCATCGGTTATGGGTTTCCGGGGATCGGATCGTCGTTGCGGTGTCCGGCGGACCGGACTCGGTGGCCTTTTTGCATATCATGCATGAAATCAGCACCCGCCATACGCCCCTTGAACTGATCTGTGCACATGTGCATCACGGGTTCCGAAAAGCATCGGACCAGGAAGCCGAGATGGTCAAAGAATTGGCAGGTCGGTTAGGGATTGCCTTCGAGTGGATCAAAGCCGATATTCCTTCGTATATGAAGCTTACAGGCTTGGGTTCGCAGGAAGCTGCACGCGACCGTCGCTATGCCTTTTTGCATGAGGTCGCACGCAAATACGATGCATCCAGCATTGCGCTGGCTCACCATGCCGATGACCAGGCGGAGACGGTTTTGCTTCATTTATTGCGCGGCTCCGGGCTTTCCGGCCTTGCCGGCATGAGGTTTAAACGTCGCGAAAAAAATGTGGAACTAATTCGGCCATGCCTTCGTATAAACAAGACGGACCTTGTAGAAGCTTGTAATACACAAGGTTTCCCGTATGTGAACGACGAGTCGAACACCAACCGAAAATATACACGGAATGCCATCCGTCTGGATGTGCTCCCTTTCTTGGAGCAATTTAACGGACAGATCACGCCGTCTTTGAATCGTCTTGCCGAAATCGTGGGCGATGAAGACGAATTCATGGGGCAGGGTGCACTCGACGCATACAGCTGTCTAGTGCAGAAGAACGGCGGAAGGCAGACCTTTGAGTTGCCTTCCTTTTTGAAGTTACATGTCGCTTTACAACGGAGGTTGATTAAACTAATATTGAATTATCTGCCTTTGGACAGTGATTTTGTCGACTTTACCCGGATCGAAACCATTCGGCGCAAGGTCACGGAGAACGATTCGACGACCTGGAGTCTGGATCTGGGACAAACCTTTGTCTGTACTCGGGAATACGACAATATTTCCTTTGGCGTACGGAATGAAGTACAGGATCAATCTTATGAGTATCGTCTCGAGCGATGGAGCGGAGTTTGCGAGCTTTCGCTCATGGAGATTAATCGTCAACTGCGGTTATTCCCCCTGAGCCCCAAGGACTACCTTGCACCCGAATCGGCTGACGTGGCCGCATTTGATGCGGACGAACTGATCATGCCGCTCGTTGTGCGTTCACGGTTACCTGGAGATACCATGAAGGTCATGGGATTAAACGGAAGCAAAAAGGTGAAAAATATTTTCATCGACGAAAAGGTACCTCCCTCTGTCCGACCACGCATTCCTGTGGTATGTGACGGTGCTGGCAACATTATTTGGTTGCCGGGCGTGCGCCGGTCCAGTCTGGCTCCGGTGAAGGAGGATACTTCTGCCATTCTGTACATGACTGTAGGCGATTCAGCGATTCAGGGGTAGTGGTTATGGTTCAGGTAAGGCTTTCATAGTATAACTTAGGAGGTTCACGCAGTTGCAGAACGACATTCAGGAAGTATTGATCAGCGAGGAAGAGATTCAAAACAAGGTGAAGGAACTTGGTGCAGTATTGAGCGCCGAATATGCAGGTCGCAATCCTTTGGTCATTTGCGTGCTCAAAGGTGCGTTTATATTTATGGCTGATTTGGTTAAAAACATTACTGTACCCGTGGAGATGGATTTCATGGCGGTATCCAGCTACGGCGCTTCAACCAAATCGTCCGGCGTTGTCAAAATCATCAAGGATTTGGACGTATCCGTCGATGGACGCGAGGTCCTGATTGTTGAAGATATCATCGACAGCGGACTTACGCTCAGTTATTTAATCGAACTGCTGCAAGGCCGCGGAGCCAAATCGGTTCGCGTAGTGACACTCTTTGACAAGCCGTCCGGCCGCAAGGTCGAGCTGGAAGCGCATTATACGGGCTTTGACATTCCGGATGCCTTTATTGTTGGTTACGGTCTGGATTACGCCGAGAAGTATCGGAACCTCCCTTATATCGGGATCTTGAAACCAGAGGTTTACACCAGTTAATCTGTGCTGGACCCCAGCCCCGAGCGGCTTTTTTGCTTCTGTTGAGAAGCCATATCGGGCTATGTTAAAATAAATAAAGTGTCTCGAGAGGAGGTAGGGGATGAATCGGTTCATCCGGAATTCTGGTTTTTATTTGATTCTTTTTTTAGTTGTGGTGGGCATAGTCCAATTCGTCAGCAATGGCGGCGAAGCCACCGATAATCCTAGATATGATCAGTTGCGTTCGGCGATTCAGGCCGATAACGTCAAAGATTTGACGGTTCAGTTCGATGGACAGTCATTTCTGGTAACCGGTCATTACAGAACCAAGCCAGCAGAAGCCAAATCAGAAAATTTCTCGACGTACATTCCTCCTACAGACGAAGCGATTGGGGAGCTTGTAAAGGCAAGCGAAACCAATAATTTCGAGTTTAATCAGGAGCCCATGAGAGGTGACAGCATTTGGTTGACATTGCTGACCTCCTTTATTCCTTTGATCATTATGTTCCTCCTGTTCTTCTTCCTGTTTAATCAGGCTCAAGGCGGCGGCGGTAAAGTAATGAACTTTGGTAAAAGCCGTGCCCGTCTCTACAATGAAGAGAAGAAACGGGTCACGTTCGAAGATGTTGCCGGTGCGGACGAAGAGAAGCAGGAGCTTGTCGAGGTCGTTGACTTCCTCAAGGATCCTCGCAAGTTTGCGGCTGTCGGCGCACGGATTCCGAAAGGCGTATTGCTTGTAGGTCCTCCGGGTACGGGTAAAACTTTGCTTGCGCGTGCCGTAGCGGGTGAAGCAGGAGTGCCGTTCTTCAGCATTTCCGGTTCCGATTTCGTGGAAATGTTCGTCGGTGTCGGTGCTTCCCGTGTACGCGATTTGTTTGAAAATGCAAAGAAAAACGCACCATGTATCATCTTCATTGACGAGATTGATGCCGTGGGACGTCAACGTGGTGCCGGACTTGGCGGCGGTCACGATGAACGTGAGCAGACGCTGAACCAGTTGCTCGTTGAGATGGACGGTTTCGGGGCGAACGAAGGCATCATTATCGTTGCCGCAACCAACCGTGCAGACATTCTCGACCCGGCGTTGCTGCGTCCAGGCCGCTTCGACCGTCAAATTACGGTAGATCGTCCGGATGTTAAAGGCCGTGAAGCTGTACTGAAAGTACATTCCCGTAACAAACCGCTCACCAAAGATGTGAAGCTGGATGTGATCGCGAAGCGTACAACCGGATTCTCCGGTGCGGATCTGGAAAATCTCCTGAACGAAGCGGCATTGCTTGCGGCACGCCGTAATCGGAGAGATATTTCGATGCGCGAGGTAGATGAAGCGATTGACCGTGTCATCGTGGGTACGGAGAAGAAAAGCCGTGTCATCAGTGATCGCGAGAAACGCATCGTTGCTTACCACGAAGCGGGTCATACCATCGTAGGTTATTTCCTGGAACATGCCGATATGGTACATAAAGTGACCATTATACCGCGTGGACGCGCGGGTGGATACGTCATCATGTTGCCAAAAGAGGATCGCATGCTCGTCACCAAGCAAGAGCTTCTGGACAAAGTTACGGGTCTCCTGGGGGGCCGTGTAGCAGAGGAATTGTTCATCGGCGAGATTGGTACTGGCGCATATAGCGACTTCCAGCAAGCAACAGGTATTGTTCGCAGCATGGTAATGGAGTACGGTATGAGCGAGAAATTGGGACCAATGCAATTCGGCAGCTCGCAAGGGCAAGTGTTCCTTGGTCGCGATATCGGTCACGAACAAAACTACTCGGATTCCATCGCTTATGAGATCGATCAGGAGATGCAGCGTTTCATCACGGAATGTTATGAGAAATGTAAAGACCTGCTCGTGAAACATTCGAAGGAAGTTCACCTGATTGCACAAACGTTGCTGGAAGAAGAAACCCTGGAGATGGAACAAATCAAGCAATTGATTGAAACAGGATCCCTGGGCAATAAAGCCGCCAGCGACAATGGCAATGAAGGTACACCTAATGAAAGCGGCGAGGCAATCATTGATAATATCGGTGATGTGCGCGTTCGTATTCAAGGCAAGGATGATGTAGTGCCTGAGACACCAGCCGGAGATGTTCCCAACGAAGCTCCGAACCTGGATAAAGGCGATAGCACCGATCCAAGCGATGGTGGTTCGAAGCCGACATCCTAAGCATAATCATAACCGCTCGTTGTTAGCGCGGATTAAAAAGAGAGCCTTCCGGCTCTTTTTTTTTGCAAAAATACATGAATGGATCAAGATAACGCAAATGGAGAGCTAGGACGCGAACCGGGCAGGAAATGGGCCGATACGTGGCAATTCTGTGGCGTTTTCATTAATTGACAGACTCGTGAACGTTGTGTACATTAGGTGTTAAACCGCTTGTGATTCGTTTCTCAAGCGAAAATTACGGTACACAACCTTATACAACACAGCGCTATGCGCTGTCCTGATAAAGGAGAGGATCGCAGGTGGAAGCTCTGGCATTAGAGCGCAAGGCTGAGATGAATCGGGAGCTGCGGGAGCGGCTGCTGCAGTTGAAAAAAGAACGTAACGCCATTATTCTTGCCCATTATTATCAACGTGACGAGGTGCAGGAGGTCGCCGATTTTCGTGGGGATTCGTTCTTGCTTGCCCAGAAGGCAGCGCAGACGGATGCCGATGTCATTGTTTTTTGCGGCGTACACTTCATGGGGGAGAGCGCTAAGATTTTGGCGCCGAACAAAACGGTTATCATCCCGGACGAACGTGCCGGCTGCCCGATGGCAGATATGGTGAATGTGGACGGATTGCGAAAGCTGAAAGCACAGCATCCGAATGCCAAGGTTGTTACTTACATCAACTCTTCCGCCGAAATCAAGGCAGAAACCGATATTTGCTGTACATCAGCCAATGCGGTCAGAGTCATTCAATCTGTCGATTCTGACGAAATCATCTGGGTGCCGGACAAAAATCTGGGCCATTATGTGCAGCAGCACACGGACAAGAAAATGATTATTTGGGAAGGTTACTGCAACACACATGACATGCTGACTGTAAAAGATGTTGTGGAGATGAAAGCCAAGTATCCGAACGCCGAATTTGTCGTGCATCCGGAATGCCGCCCGGAAGTAGTGGCCATGGGGGATTTCGTAGGCAGCACAACGGCCATTCTGGAATATTGCAAAAATTCTACGGCCAAAGAATTCATCGTAGGAACCGAAGACGGAACAGGCTACCAGCTTCGTTTGGACAGCCCGGATAAACAATTTCATTTCGCGACCAAATTCCTCGTATGTCCAAACATGAAGGTCAACAACCTGAAGAAACTGGTGAAATGCCTGGAAACGATGAAACCGCAAATTTACGTACCGCCGGCCGTTGCCGATAAAGCCAGAGAATCGCTAGAGCGCATGTTACTCGTGAAGTAGCGTGCGCTACTCTTGCTCCAAGACAGGTGAATAACATGATACCGCAATATGTAGTAGATTTTGATATATCCCTGCTGCCGGTGCATGAAACGGATGTGCTGGTGATTGGATCGGGCATCGCAGGTTTGTTTACGGCCATCAAGGCGAGCGCGCAGAACCGCGTACTCATGATTACGAAGAAATCGTTGCTCGAAAGCAATACCCGTTATGCTCAGGGAGGCATCGCCGCGGTGATTGCTGAGGACGATTCGCCGGCATACCACCTGCAGGACACGATGGTGGCCGGGGCCGGGCTTTGTCGTCCTGAAGCGGTGGAAGCTTTGGTAAATGAAGGGCCCGACGGAGTCAAGGAACTGATCCGCCTGGGCACCTTGTTCGATCTCGAGGACGGCGAGCTGGCACTGACACAGGAGGGCGCGCATAGCCACCGCCGCATACTGCATGCAAACGGAGATGCGACAGGCTACGAAATCGTGCGTGCGCTGGCCGTTGAAGTGAGCGAGCATCCCGGCATCGACGTTTGGGATGAACACTTCGTCATCGACTTGATAACCGGGGATGGCGAGTGTAGAGGCGTGCTTGTGCAAAAGCCTGATGGAACAAGAGTATTTGTGAAGGCAAAGGCCACAGTGCTCTGCTCAGGCGGGGCGGGGCAGCTGTATAGATACACAACGAACCCGGAAGTAGCGACAGCCGACGGGGTAGCTATGGCGTATCGTGCTGGCGCCGTCGTTCGTGATATGGAGTTCATTCAGTTTCATCCAACCTCGCTCTGTTATCCCGATGCCCCGAGATTCCTGATCTCCGAAGCGGTTCGCGGCGAGGGCGCGTATCTGCGCAACGTGAAGGGCGAACGGTTCATGGCGCGGTATCATGCGCAGCTGGAGCTTGCACCGCGCGATATCGTAGCAAGGGCGATCATTAGCGAGATGGAAGCTACGAACAGCACGTTTGTTTATCTGGACATTACGCATGAATCGGCAGAGATGGTCAAACACCGTTTTCCAACCATTTATGAAACCTGCATGCGTTACGGACTTGATTTGACATCCGATTGGATACCCGTCGCTCCTGCGGCCCATTACATGATGGGTGGCGTGAAGACGGATATGAACGGGGAGAGCAGCATTTCAAGATTGTTCGCTTGCGGGGAAGTCTCGTCCACAGGCGTGCATGGTGCAAACCGTCTGGCCAGCAATTCATTGTCCGAAGCGATCGTGTTCGGAAGCCGCATCGTCGAACGGATTTCTCAGCTGCCTCCGTTAACTGCACAGGAGAAAAACCATTCGAAAACAAGTTTCATCGGGAACCCTGATCCAAGAGTCAACCGGATAACGTTAGATCAAAAACCTGTTTCCGAGCGGCGTCTACGGTTACAGAAGCTAATGGTAAGACAAGTCGGATTGCGGCGTAACCTGAACGGATTGCGCGAAGCCTCCGAGAAGTTGAAGCAGGAGATGGCCTTTTTTGAACAGGAGCTTGAGCAAGTTGAGGAAATGGAATATGCAAACCTGCTGACATGTGCCTGGCTGGTGACAAGCGGAGCCTTGCACCGGCAGGAGAGCCGGGGAGCTCATTATCGTGAGGATTACCCCGAACGTAATGACGCGGTTTGGCAGAGACACAGCCTGCAGCAGCGGGAACAAGCGATCGTGGAGGAATTGATGTCATGATACTCGATGGATATAATGAAGCACTGATTGAATCGATTAAGGGCTGGCTTCGCGAAGATGTCGGTTCGGGTGATGTAACGACAACTGTAACGATCCCGGAAGGTCATCAATCCAAAGCGGTGATCCATGCCAAGGACGATGGTATCGTTGCCGGAATCCATGTAGCCGAGCTTGTTTTCCGCGAGGTGGACCGAACGCTTTCTTTTGCCGCCAAAGTGAAAGATGGCGATCGTGTTACACGTGGAACGATTTTAGCCGAGGTGGAGGGCAGTACGCATCGTCTGCTGACGGGAGAGCGACTTGCCTTGAATCTGCTCCAACGCATGTCCGGCATTGCGACCCGCACGCGTATGTATGTGGACGCATTGGAAGGGTTGCCAACCCGATTGGTGGATACGCGCAAAACGACGCCGGGCCACCGCATGCTGGAGAAGTATGCCGTACGCGTCGGCGGGGGAGCGAATCATCGGTTTGGCCTCTATGATGCAGTCATGATCAAAGACAATCATATTAAAGGTGCAGGCGGTATCACTCAAGCGGTCAAACGGGCAAGAATGGCTATTCCGCATACAATGACCATTGAAGTAGAGACGGAGAATCTGGAACAGGTGCAGGAAGCGCTGCAGGCCGGCGCGGACATCATCATGCTCGACAACATGCAGCCCGGCCTGATGCGTGAAGCCGTCGCCGTCATTCGTGAGCAGGCCCCACATGTTAAGGTGGAGGCTTCAGGAAATGTATCTTTGGAGACGATCCGAGGAATTGCCGAGACGGGTGTGGATGTAATTTCGGTAGGCAGGTTAACCTATTCTTTCGAGAGCCTCGATATCAGCCTGGATTTAAACGAAAAGAAGGAGGGGTGAACCTCTTTGATTCTTGTTGTGGACGTGGGCAACAGCAATATCGTGCTTGGGGTATACCGGGGACGGGAGCTGCTCCATCATTTTCGCTTGAGTACCTCACGCCAGTCGACAGTGGATGAATACGGCGTATTGATTTATAATTTATTTCATATGTCCGGCATGTCTGCCCGAGACATTGAAGGCGTGATCATTTCATCGGTGGTTCCGCCGCTGGTGAACGTGATTGAAACGATGTGTGAAAAATACATCGGCCAAAAGCCGATGCTGGTTGGGCCCGGTATCAAAACCGGCCTGAATCTGCGATATGAAAATCCGCGCGAGGTAGGCGCCGATCGGATCGTTAATGCCGTGGCTGCCACCGCCAAATATGGCGGACCGCTCGTTGTTGTCGATTTTGGGACGGCAACGACCTTCGACTGCATTGACGAGAAAGGCCATTATCTCGGCGGAGCGATCGTGCCTGGCATTCATATCGCCACCGAGGCGCTGTATGAACGGGCTTCGAAGCTGCCGCGCATCGAATTGGAAAAGCCCAAAAAGGTTATTGGCCGCAACACCGTACATGCCATGCAATCAGGCATTATTTACGGATATGCCGGCCAGGTCGACGGCATCGTGGAACGCATCTGCGCAGAGATGGACGCGAAGCCGACGGTGATCGCAACAGGGGGATTGGCATCACTGATTGCCGAGGAGACTCGCAGCATCGAGAAGGTTGATCCGCTGCTTACACTGGAAGGGCTGCGTATCATTTATGAACGGAACCGGGAAAGGTAAGGATAAGGACGGCAGACAGCGGGCTGGTGGACAGTCTGAAGTACGGGCCGTCTTTTCTGTCGCTTGCAGGAGCTTTTTCTCTTTATCATTGGATTGAAATCGGGTTCATTAAATAATTTAAACATCATCGATATGATGATGAAACAACTAAGGGGGCTGAAAAGCTTGGAAAACAACCACAAGCAAGACCGGCTGATTCGTGGGACGGCCATGGAGGGACGGGTCAGAGCCTTCGCCGTTCAAACGACGGCGTTGGTAGAAGAATTGCGCCGAAGACACGATACGTTCCCTACAGCCACGGCAGCGATGGGACGCACGGCAACGGCTGCGGCCATGATGGGCGCCATGCTGAAGGGCGAGGAGAAGCTGACGGTTCAGATCAAAGGAAACGGGCCGATCGGCCAGATTGTTGCCGATGCCAACGCCAAGGGCGAAGTGCGCGGATATGTACACAATCCGCATGTGCATCTGCCAAGCAACAGCAAAGGAAAGCTCGATGTTGCGGGAGCGGTTGGTACGGAAGGATTCCTTCATATTACCAAGGACCTTGGATTGAAGGAGCCTTACCGCGGCAGCGTGCCGATCATTTCCGGCGAGCTTGCCGAAGATTTTACCTACTATTTCGCAACTTCCGAGCAGACGCCCTCTGCGGTTGGTTTGGGTGTGCTGGTCGATCAGGATAGCTCGGTCATCGTCGCTGGCGGATTTATCGTACAATTGCTGCCAGGATTGAGCGATGACGAGATCTCAGCGATTGAAACATCCCTTGGCGAGTTGTCCCCGGTAACCACTTTGCTGGAGCAAGGAATGGAGCTGGAGGAACTGCTTCGCCAGGTGCTTCCGGACGTGCGTATTATGGATGGCATGGACATTCATTTCCGTTGCGAGTGCTCACGTGAGCGCGTGGAAAAAACGCTGATTAGTCTTGGGCAATCCGAGATGGAGCAATTGATCGAAGAAGATGGCAAAGCGGAAGTGGTTTGCCAATTTTGCAACGAAGCTTACCAATTTGATCGCGAACAGCTCGAGAGCATTCTAGAACAAGCCAAGAGCTGATTCGGGCGGGGGCACGCAATGACAAGTCAGGAAAAAGGGTTGTGGACGGCGGTAGTTGTCTTGACGCTCGGCATGGTGGTGATGGGGACCATGATGGTTATGCAGGGCCTCAGGCCACAACGCGAAGACGCGGATGCATCCGGCGAGAACGGACGGGGAGATGGCAATGTCATTGCAACAATCAATGGGGAAGTGATTACCGACAAGGAATGGACGGATGCGCTGAAGCGACGTTACGGAAACGAATTGCTGATTCAGATGTTGAATCGCAAAGCGGTGTATGCCGAAGCGCTCAACCGCAATCTGACGGTAACCCCTCGTGAAATTAGTCGGGAACTTAACGCGGCGATGGAAGGATACGACTCGGTGCAGGCGTATTTTGACGAGATGCAGTCCCAACTGGGCCTGACCAAAGAAGAACTGGAATTAGAGGCAGGCTACAAGCTGCTGCTGGAAAAGATCGCAACGATCGGCATCCAGGTGAGGGAATCGGACATTGAGGACTACCGGAGCAAACATGAGGAAGATTTCGTGACACCCGAGAAATACGATCTATCTCTTATCGTGGTCAAGGACAGGCAATATGCCGAGGATTTGGTGGATGCATTGAAAAAGGGCACCGACTTTGAAGAAACCGCGCGAACGGAATCGATCGACAGTTACTCGCGCGACTCCGGCGGGCGATTGGGTTGGATCGAACGAACTGATCCCTTTCAGCCTGAAGCGATCATGAACCGGGCCGAGCATATGCAAAAAGGCGAAATCGCAGGTCCCATTCCGGTGGAAGAAGGGTATGCGATCCTCAAAATGAATGACCGAAAAGAAAAAGAAGTTCCTTCGGACGAGGAGATCGTTGAAGAGATCCGCATGCAGCTCGCATTAAGTCAGGCAGATCCCCTTTCCGAAGTGGAAGAGAGACTGCGCGACAAATACGAAGCGGTCATCATTGCCGAAATTCCGGCTTCGTGAAGCCTGACTCTTCCCCGTTGCAGCCTGCCGACAGCATTGTGATAAATAGACTCTTTTTGTGGGCCCAAATGCCCATGGAAAGAGTATTTTTTTTGGCACTCATATTGACAATAAGGTGTAACGTTGATAAGATGAAAATAGCAAATACCTACTTTTTTACTCGGATTAAACATGATTTGTGCTTATATACTTTTTGAAAAGAAACCTTCGGAGACCTGGCCTGCCAATGCGTTGTCGTTGACAGGATGAATATGAAGCAAGGGGTTTCCGCGGTTCTTCTATACAGCAACCAGAGGCTGGTTCAGCCGCAGAAGGGTCCCGCAGGACCAAGATTTACTCATCCAACCTAAGGAGGGCATTCATATGGCTAAAGTCGTTAATAACGTAACAGAATTGATCGGGGGAACTCCTCTTGTGCGTTTGAACCGCATCGTTCCGGAGGGCAGTGCCGAAGTATTCGTGAAACTGGAGTACCAAAACCCTGGCTCCAGCGTTAAAGACCGCATTGCCGTTAGCATCGTGGAAGAAGCGGAAAAGGAAGGCAAGCTGAAGCCGGGCGACACCATTATTGAAGCAACCAGCGGGAACACCGGGATCGGTTTGGCCATGGTTGCCGCAGCCAAAGGTTACAAGGCAGTGATCGTCATGCCTGAAACGATGAGTTTGGAGCGCCGCAACCTGCTGCGCGCATACGGAGCCGAACTGGTGCTGACGCCAGGGTCCGAGGGCATGAACGGGGCCGTTAAGAAGGCGGAAGAACTGCAGAAAGCCAATCCGACATACTTTATGGCAGAACAATTCAAGAATGAGGCGAACGTAAAAATTCACCGTGAAACGACAGGTCCGGAAATCGTGGAGGCCATCGAATCCATCGGAGGCACATTGGATGCATTCGTTGCGGGCATCGGTACGGGAGGAACGATTACGGGTGCAGGCGAAGTGCTTAAAGAAGCGTTCCCATCGGTGAAAGTATACGCGGTTGAACCGGCAGCATCTCCAATTCTTGCCGGCGGCAAACCGGGACCACATAAAATCCAAGGAATTGGCGCGAACTTTATTCCTGAAATCCTTAACCAAGAAGTGTATGACGAGATCATTCACATCGAGAACGATGATGCATTCGAAACTGCCCGCCAGGTGGCCAAGGAAGAGGGCATCCTTTCCGGTATTTCCTCCGGTGCGGCCATTCGTGCCGGCTTGCAGGTAGCCAAGCAGCTTGGGGCAGGCAAACGCGTTGTCGTGATCGTGCCAAGTAACGGTGAACGTTACCTCAGTACGCCATTGTACAACTTCGAAGCTTAATTTTATGCGCTGGATCGATCCTCCATGCCCGTGTATCGGGTGTGGGGGATTTTTTGTCTGGATGCTTTTAAAAGGGTCGGCGCTTTAGTATACTATCAAACAATAGAACTTGCGACAGATGGAGGGCGGCAAACCGCGATGACAGAGCTGATGACAACATACGCCGATTGGATGGAGTGGGCCGTTCAGGACTGGACGATGCTGCCTTATATCATTCGGTCGGACGGTGGCACGAAGCATGGCGGTTTGCCGCCGACGTGGGCTGAAGCGTGGCAGCAGGCCGCTCCTCATGCCATGGTTTTGGAGAACGGCAAGGGTGGACGCTATACGTTTGTGGGACTGCACCCGGTATCGGTGATTTCGGGAAAAGGAAGCGAAGCCGTAATCGAGGAGCTGGCCAGTGGAGAGCGGCGAAATGATCAGGGTAAGCCGCTGGAGGTTCTGCAGCGTTGGGCACAGCCCTATCGCGCTCCCCGAGTAGAGGGAGTACCCGGCTTCGCTGGCGGATGTGCAGGCTATCTAAGTTATGACGTGGCCCGCTCGCTGGAGAAACTGCCTGCACTAGCGAAGGATGATCCGGCATTGCCGGATTACTGGTGGATGCGTTTCGAAGAGTTGTGGGCCTACGATCATGAGTCTGGTGCGCTTTATTGCATGATCCATGTGCCGGCGCCTGTACAGCCGGAAGCGAATGACAGCGGCCTTCGCGCTGCGTTTGAAAAGGCGGAAGGCCGTGCAAAAGCGATGCAGCGACAGTGGTCGCAGATGATGGATGCGGCGAAGTCGGACGAGCAGCAGCGGATTTTGGATCAACGCAGGCAGCGGTGGGCCGTGCAGCAGAACGAACCGGCGGACGCGGAAACGGAAGGTTGGCAAACCCCGTTTCCGCGGCAGGATTTCGAAAATGCGGTACAGCGGGTGCAGGAGTACATCAGGCAGGGCGACGTATTTCAGGTGAATCTGTCCCTGCGTCAACAAAAAGGATTGCAGTCTTCGGCTGAAGATATCTATGAATGGCTGCGGATCGTCAACCCGTCTCCATACATGGGCCTGCTGCGCAGTCCGGAATTTCAACTCGTCTGCGGATCGCCTGAGCTGCTCGTCAAGGTCGATCAGGGCAAGGTAAGCGCACGTCCTATTGCGGGAACAAGGCGAAGGGGCCGGGACCAGGCTGAGGACGAGGCGATGGCTGCGGAGCTGTTGAACAGCGAAAAGGAACGGGCCGAGCACATTATGCTGGTCGATCTGGAACGAAACGATATCGGCCGGATTGCCGCTTACGGTTCGGTGCGTGTTCCGGAGTTGATGACGATCGAGAGATATTCGCACGTCATGCATCTTGTCTCCCAAGTGGAGGGAATGCTGGCCGAGGGATTATCGGTGTACGATGTCATCGCAGCTACATTTCCTGGAGGCACCATTACCGGCGCGCCGAAGGTGCGAACGATGGAAATCATCGAGGAGCTGGAGCCTGTTCGCCGCGGGCCCTACACGGGCTCGATTGGCTGGATAGACTTCAGTGGAAACATGGAATTGAATATTGTCATCCGGACGCTTGCCGTCAAGGATGGCGTGGGTTACGTCCAGGCCGGGGCGGGCATCGTGATCGATTCCGACCCTTACCGAGAATACAGAGAGTGCCGCAACAAAGCCAGAGCGATGATTAAAGCCGTGAAGCACAGTGAAGAAGAGATTCAGAGCAGAGCATTGGTGGAACATACCGATTCCACAGAGAAGCAGTCCGGGCAGGCTGAGCCGGTCCGGGCCCAATAAGAGAGCCGTCTTCAAGCAGGACGGAAGAGGAGGAGCACGAGCGATGATCCTGGTTATCGATAATTATGATTCTTTTACCTACAACTTGGTTCAATATTTGGGCGAATTGGGGGAAACCGTCGAAGTAAGACGCAATGACGAGATTGATCTGGAAGGCATTGAGACACTCGCCCCGGATCACATTTTGATCTCTCCCGGCCCTTGTACGCCGAATGAAGCGGGAATCAGCTTGGCCGTTATTGAACATTTCAAAGGCCGCATCCCGATCTTTGGCGTATGCCTGGGCCATCAATCCATCGGACAGGCGTTTGGCGGCAATGTCATTCGCGCAGAGCGCATGATGCATGGCAAAACGTCGGAGATGTTCCATAACGGCACGTCCGTGTTTGCCGGATTGCCATCTCCGTTTACGGCAACGCGTTATCATTCCTTGATCGTTGAGCGCAGCAGTTTGCCGGATTGTTTGGAAATCACGGCAGAAACCGCCGAAGGCGAAATTATGGGCCTGCGTCATAAGGAATATGCGATCGAAGGTGTACAGTTCCATCCGGAGTCGATCATTACGGATCATGGGCACCAAATGCTGCGTAATTTCCTGGCAGGTCAGGTCAAGGCATAGGCGATGAAATATGCCGCATTGAATGGAAAAGTCGTTCCCATGGCAGCAGCCGTGGTTCCGGTAACGGATCACGGCTTTTTGTACGGGCTGGGACTCTTCGAGACGTTCAGGACCTATCAGGGCGTACCTTTCCTGCTGGAACGTCATCTGGAGCGGATGGCGGCCGGTTGCCGGGAGTTGGGCATCCCCTTCCATGTGACTGCGCCCGAGGTGGAGAGCTGGATTCGGGAGTTGATGCAGGCGAACGGATTGGAAGAGGCATATGTACGCTATACCGTTTCAGCCGGGGAGGCGCCGCTCGGTTTGCCTTCATCCGATTACGGAACGCCGAATCATATCGTCCTGGCCAAGGCACTGCCGCCCGCATCGTCTGAATTGCACGAACGCGGCAAAATGCTGCAATGCCTGAAGCTGCCCCGCAACACCCCGGAAGGGGCCGTGCGGCTGAAATCGCTGCATTACATGAACAGCATTCTAGCCAAACGCGAGCTGAATGGATATGGCGAGGCGGCTCATGGCGCGGAAGGCCTTCAGCTGACCAGGGAGGGCTATGTGGCGGAAGGCATCGTGAGCAACGTATTTTGGATAAGATCGGGTGTCCTGTATACGCCGTCCATCCATACGGGCATACTGCCTGGCATCACCCGTGGAATGGTGTTGGAATTGGCGGGCGGGCAGAACATACCTTGCGAAGAAGGTTTGTATGCATGGGACAGCCTGCTGGAGGCGGATGAGATTTTCCTGACAGGCTCCGTGGCCGAATTGGTCCCCGTGACTTCGCTGCGTGATCCGATGGGTGAAGTCCGAATCATCAGCGACGGAAGAATAGGTCCAATTACAGCCGGGCTTCTTCATAAGTACCGAGAGAAAGCGGGGTTAAATTCATGACGCTTGCACCAATCATATATGAACGAGATTATGCATGGGGACCGGCCGGGCTAAAGCTCGGGGAACGGACGCTTATTATGGGCATTCTCAATGTTACGCCCGATTCGTTTTCGGATGGAGGGCGTTACAACAATGTGGAGCGCGCCGTCACTCATGCGCTTCAGATGATGGAGGACGGCGCCGACCTGATCGACATCGGCGGAGAGTCGACGCGTCCCGGCTCACAGGTCGTGACCGCCGAGGAAGAGATGAGCCGGATCGTTCCGGTGATCGAGGCGCTGCGCCGGGAAGCTCCGCATATTCCTATTTCGGTGGATACCTACAAGGCGGGCGTTGCCCGTGAAGCCATCCTTGCCGGAGCTCACATCATTAACGACGTGTGGGGGGCGAAAGCTGATCCGGATATGGCCCGCACGGCTGCAGAGCTGGGATGTCCCATCATTCTAATGCACAATCGGCAGGCGCGCGACTACACCGATTATGTGCCTGACGTTGTCCGCGACCTCCAGGAGAGCGTGCGGATCGCAAAGGAGGCGAGCGTAAAAGAAAACCAAATCTGGCTGGACCCAGGCATCGGATTCGCAAAGGACCTGAACGAGAATTTGACGTTGATGTCTGCGCTTGGGGAATTGAACGAGCTGGGATATCCCGTTCTGCTCGCCACATCGCGCAAGCGGTTCATTCAGAGCACGCTCGGCGTGGAGCCGGGCGATGCGGTGGAAGGCACGGCGGCAACGGTTGCCTTCGGCATCGCCCAAGGCTGCCAGATGGTTCGCGTCCATGACGTGAAGCCGATTCGGCGCACGGTGGACATGTGTGACGCCATGTTATACGCTTCTCCGGGCTTGCGGAGAAGATGAAACGGCGGTCTGCCTGGACCCGTCCGGAGGAAGCGCAGCGTTTTTGGGAAAGAGGAGAAGGTTGCTAACGGAATGCGTTTGATGAGTTGGCGGACTGCATAAAGGTTGAAGGAGGATGAATTGATGGACCGGATGGTTTTGCATCGAATGGAGTATTACGGGTATCATGGCGTGTTTGAGGAAGAACGGAAACTTGGGCAGCGCTATTACATAGACCTGGAGCTGGATATGGACCTGGGGGAAGCCGGGCGTACGGACGACCTGACCAAAACGATAAATTACGCGGAAATCCACGAGCTCGTGAAGGGCATCGTCGAGAATACGTCATTCCAGTTAATTGAAGCATTGGGTGAACATATTGCATCTTCATTACTGGACACTTATACTAGTATCATTGCACTTACAGTCAAGGTGACGAAGCCGCATCCGCCGTTCGATATTCATTTTGGCGGCGTGACCGTGGAGCTTCGGCGCACAAGAAAGTGAGAACGGATATGAATGCACATTCGACCTCTGAATTTTCAGAGGCTTATATTGCTTTAGGGGCTAATTTGGGGGATCGCGAGCAGACGCTGCTTGAGGCGCTGAATTTGCTTGACGAACACCCGCAGATCAAGGTTCTTCGGGGTTCTGCGCTCTATGAGACGGAGCCGGTAGGCTACGTGGATCAGCCCGCTTTTCTGAATATGGCGGCAGCGCTCCAAACGAGCCTTCAGCCTGAGCAGTTGCTTACTGCGATGCTGGAGATCGAGAATCGGCTTGGCCGGGTTCGGGATGTTCGCTGGGGCCCTCGCACCGTTGATCTGGACCTGCTTTGGGTAAATGGGGAGACAAGGGATACGGAATTGCTGCAGCTGCCGCACCCGCGAATGGGTGAGCGGGCATTTGTGCTGGTTCCGTTGTCCGACATCGTGTCCGAAGGGGAGACTACAGGTTTGTACGACGTTGTACACGCATCGTTGTCTGCGCTGGATGGAAAGGGTGGAATTCGGCTTTGGAAAACATGCAACTGGCCAATCGCATCCGGGCATTCCGGAAGTTGAGAGGTTTGACGCAGCAGGAGCTTGCTGCAAAAACCGGCATATCGCTGGCTGTTCTGGGCACGATTGAGCGGGGCAACCGCGTGGTGACGGAAAAGGAGCTGGCACGGATCGTTGAAACGCTTGGGGTCAGCGCCAGCGAGCTTCAAGGGCAATAGATCGTATCTTCAGTTTGAATGACAGCTTGACGTTCGACATACAATGTTCAATTTTGACTGCGGGTCTTCTGAGGGATGCCTGCAAAATGAAGGAGAGTGGGACAAGGGATGCTGAAAATAGGCAATATTGAAATGAAAAATCAGGTCGTGCTGGCGCCTATGGCCGGTGTCTGCAATCCGGCTTTTCGTTTGATCGCCAAAGAATTCGGAACAGGACTCGTTTGCGCCGAGATGGTCAGCGACAAAGCGATCGTTCACGGCAACAAGCGCACGCGCCAGATGCTGTTCGTGGATGAGCGGGAGAAGCCGCTCAGCCTGCAAATTGTCGGAGGCGACCGCCAATCGCTCGTGGAGGCTGCCAAAGTAGTCGATAAGGAAACCAATGCAGACATCATTGACATCAACATGGGATGCCCGGTACCCAAAATAACGAAATGCGATGCAGGGGCACGCTGGCTGCTAAATCCGGACAAAATCTACGAGATGGTATCTGCCGTAGTTGATGCTGTTGAGAAGCCGGTCACGGTCAAAATGCGTATTGGCTGGGACAGTGAGCATATCTATGTGGTCGAAAATGCCCTTGCCGTAGAACGTGCTGGAGGACAGGCAGTGAGCGTGCATGGTCGTACCCGGGAGCAGCTGTATACGGGAACAGCCGATTGGTCCCACATCAAAAACGTGAAAGAAGCCATATCCATTCCGGTCATCGGCAATGGGGACGTAGCTACTCCGGAGGATGCGCGGCGCATGCTGGATGAAACGGGTTGCGACGGCGTCATGATCGGCCGTGCTGCGCTCGGCAATCCATGGATGCTGTATCGTACCATTCAATATTTAAGCTCCGGGGAGCTGCTGCCTGATCCGGAAGCCGAAGAAAAAATCCGCGTGGCTATCCTGCATATGGATCGTCTCGTTGCCCTTAAGGGCGAAGTGGTCGCTGTACGCGAGATGCGCAAACATTTGGCGTGGTATCTGAAAGGGCTCAAAGGCTCCGCACGTATCAAGGACGTTATTATGGAAGGAACGAAACGTGACGAAATGGTGCATATTTTGGAGAATTTCGTAAGTCAACTGCATCAAGAGGGGCCATCTGACGCTGAACGTGCCGTTGCTGAAAATGCATCCTAAGACGACGTTGTAAAACGTTTACAGCCATATGGGGAGTGACATTGACTTTTCGATGTCGTTCCCCTATAATTTCTCAGTATAAATTCGCCAATGTGTGTCATAAGGCTTAGTGCATCAGGGGAAACGTTCTGTTTCTCCGGAGAACTTCATATAGTTTTCAAGATATATGCGGGCGGGGCTTTTGAAAGACATCATGGGTTCCGTTGCCGTGCAATCAAATTATTCCCATGACAGGAGAATCGGTTGAGATGAGCGATAAGGAAGTTATCCTTACACAAGAGGGACTCAAGAAACTGGAAGAAGAACTGGAGACGCTGAAGTCTGTCAAGCGCCGTGAGGTGGCTGAGCGGATCAAGGTAGCCATCGGTTATGGCGATATCAGCGAGAACTCCGAATACGAAGATGCGAAGAATGAGCAGGCGTTCATCGAAGGCCGCATCATTACGCTGGAGAAAATGCTCCGCAACGCGCGCATCATCAACAATGACGAGATCGATACCGACGCTGTAAGCGTAGGCGCAACGGTAATCGTTGAGGATTTGGAATTTGGCGACACCATGGAGTATACCATCGTAGGTACGGCTGAATCCGATCCTTTGCAGAACAAAATCTCGAACGAAAGCCCTGTCGGAAAAGCGATTTTGGGCAAGAAAAAAGGTACGGTGGTTGACGTAAACGTGCCTGCAGGCGTTATTCAATATAAAATTGTAGATATTAAGAAGTAATATAATCAATGAAGCAGTCGGGAAATGAGGCAAAAGCTTCCTTAGGGGAGCTTTTTTCAACATGTCCGGCATGCATAAACATTGATGTACACTTGCATCCTGATACTGCAACATAAACTTCCGACAACCGTGGTCTGCCTTTTGCGGGAAACCATCGATGAACGATGTTCCCGGCATGAGAGGAAGCGCAGATTCGCCTTTGTCTGCAATGTAAATAAGGAGATGAATATAGATCATGACGGATGAAGTCTTGAATCAGGAAACCGAACTTAGCGAGCTTTTGCAAATTCGCCGCGACAAGCTGGACGAGCTCCGCAATCTGGGAATCGACCCGTTTGGCAAAAAGTACGTACGTACCGAGGAAGCCGGTTCTATTCTGAAGAAGTACAATGAACTGACGAAGGAAGAGCTCGAGGAAAAGCAAATCGAAGTCAGTATTGCCGGACGGATTATGGCGAAGCGGGGAATGGGTAAAGCGAGCTTTGCGCATATTCAGGACCTGAGCGGCAAAATCCAGATTTATGTTCGTCAAGACTCGGTGGAAGAGTCGAAATTTGCTGCATTCAGCCTGCTTGATCTCGGAGATATCGTCGGTGTTAGCGGTGTGGTCTTCAAGACCAAAACCGGTGAAACGTCTGTCAAAGTTAAAGATTTGGAAGTGTTGTCGAAATCGCTCTACCCACTGCCTGATAAATATCATGGTCTCACAGATGTGGAGCTGCGTTATCGTCAGCGCTATGTGGACCTGATTACGAACCCTGAAGTACAACAAACATTCATTACACGTTCCAAAATCATTCAGTCGATGCGCCGTTACCTGGATTCCCTCGGCTATCTCGAGGTGGAAACCCCTACGTTGCATACTATCGCTGGTGGTGCCGCTGCGCGTCCGTTCATCACGCATCATAATGCGCTGGACATGGAATTGTACATGCGGATCGCAATTGAGCTTCATCTGAAACGTCTGATCGTAGGCGGATTGGAGAAAGTGTATGAAATCGGTCGTGTTTACCGGAATGAAGGGATGTCGACACGTCATAACCCTGAGTTCACGATGATCGAGCTGTATGAGGCATATGCCGATTATAAAGACATCATGCGTCTGACTGAAAATTTGGTTGCTCATATCGCCCAAGAAGTGCTTGGCACGCAGGTCATCCAGTACGGAGACCATCAGGTGGATCTGACGCCTCAATGGCGCCGTGTGACCATGGTGGATGCAGTCAAAGAAGTCGTTGGTGTAGACTTCTCCGTGCACATGTCGGATGAGGAGGCTCATCGTCTGGCCAAAGAACATAAGGTTCCGGTTGAACCGCATATGACTTTCGGTCACATCCTGAATGCGTTCTTCGAGCAATTCGTAGAAGAGACGCTGATTCAGCCGACGTTTATTATGGGACATCCGCTTGAGATTTCTCCACTGGCAAAGAAAAGTGATGTAGACCCGCGTTTTACAGACCGTTTCGAATTGTTCATCGTCGGTCGCGAGCATGCCAATGCCTTTACGGAGCTGAACGATCCGATCGACCAACGTCAACGGTTCGAAGCGCAGCTGCTGGAGAAAGAGCACGGAAACGACGAAGCGCATGAAATGGATGACGACTTCATCCGTGCGTTGGAATACGGCATGCCGCCGACAGGTGGACTGGGGATCGGCATTGATCGTCTCATCATGCTGTTGACCAACTCGCCGTCCATTCGCGATGTTCTGCTGTTCCCTCATATGCGTCCGCGTACGCAAGACTAGGAGTTGTACTGCAAGAGTCAAAGTATCGAGAGTCGGCGTTCTGCGAATAACGGCTGCGGTTAATAATAAGGGACGCATCCAGCGTTCATAATAGAAGAGGAACCTGCTGTTCGGCATTACCGCTGGCGCAAGTTCCTCTTTAGGTTTAATATGCGGTTTTTATTATGTTTTAGAAGAGGTGCCCTTTATGAAGTTCAAGCTTCATTTAGCCAAAATCCTGTCTCCTCCGTTAATCCTGGTAGGTGGATTTTTATTGATCATAACCATCGGTACCATTCTGCTTATGATGCCTTTTGCCAATCAGAGCGGAGTACATCTGCCATTGATCGATGCGCTGTTTACCGCCACCTCAGCTGCTTGCGTTACAGGGTTGGTCGTGGTGGATGTGGGTACGACGTTCAATCTGTTCGGCCAGATCGTTATTATGGTATTAATGCAGCTGGGCGGACTGGGATTCATGACACTTGCAACCTTGTTTGCGCTTGTGGTGGGTAAGCGGATTTCCCTGAAGGACAGGCTGCTGCTTAAAGAGGCCATTAATGCCGACAGCATGGAAGGCATCGTGCGCATCATCCGCAAGGTGCTGATATTTTCGTTTACCATTGAGGGGATTGCTGCAGTGATATTGGCTCTTCGATGGGCGCTTGAAATGCCCTTTGGCCAAGCGGTTTATTACGGAATTTTCCACTCCGTATCTTTATTCAACAACGGTGGCTTCGACCTGTTCGGCAACAGTTTTCAATATTTTACGGGAGACTGGTTGTTCAACATTACTGCATCCGTTCTCGTCGTTTCCGGCGGACTGGGGTTTGTGGTGCTTAATGATCTGTTCGAGTATCGTAAAAAACGGCGTTTGTCTCTGCAATCGAAGCTGGTATTATCCGTCTCGGGTTCGTTAATCGGTATCGGTGCGCTTGTATTGTTCATTTTTGAGTTCACCAATCCCCATACGCTTGCTTCGCTTACATGGGACGAAAAGATCTATGCTTCCTTCTTCCAGTCCGTTTCGACGCGTTCTTCGGGTACAAGCACCATTGATATTACCGAAATGCGGCAGGCTACGCAGTTTTTCTTCATACTGCTGATGTTTATCGGGGCCTCGCCGGGCTCCACCGGGGGCGGCATCAAAACAACGACGTTCCTGATCATGATCGGGGCAGTGTACGCCATGATTCGAGGGAATCGGGATATCGTGTTTTTCCGGCATCGCGTACCCAAGGAGCTGTTGATGCGTGCATTAACCATCATTATGGTCTCGTTGATCATCTTTATGATCGTTGTTATGCTTCTCCTCACGACAGAAGATGCGCCGTTTCTTGCATTGATGTTTGAAGCAGCTTCGGCGATCGGAACGGTAGGACTATCAGTAGGGGTGACCCCGGAGCTTAGCGATTGGGGAAAAATCATTATCTCCCTTACCATGTTCATCGGCCGGATCGGCCCGTTAACGATTGCGTATGCATTACGCCCTCGCAAGGAGAAGAGATTGTACCGCCATCCGGAAGGGCGAATCATTATCGGATAAACCAAATAACCCGCAAAACCCGCCGAATTTCATCCAGGGCATCAGCTCGGGCGAAATGTCGAATCGGGTTTTGCGGTTTTTTTTTTTTTCAGGGTCTGGTTTCGTCTGTATTACGGTTTACTGCATAGAGAGGATAGATGCAGCTCAACGATGTCCTCCAACAGTTGGGGTTCCATCTGCTCGGGATTCAATATGGCATGAACGGCAAGGCCGTCAATCAATGCGTATAAACGTTCCGTTTCCAGTTGTTCCTGCATATCGGGTTTGGCCAACCCGAGCTTGATTAAATACTGAATGACGGAGGAAGCGGTATAACGCAATTCTCCATATACCTGGTCTGCTAGCGATTTCAGCGCCGGATCTGTCTTGGATTTGGCCGTAAAAGCATACCACACCTCCATTTCGGCCATGTTCTCTTCCGTCGTCGGCAATACCTCAAGCAGCAGCCTCTTTGCATTTTCCAATGGCGGGCCGTTAAGGTCCAGCCTTTTAATGCGTTCGTGTACACGCTCCGAGACCAAGGTCATTGCATATAACAACAACTCGGACTGAGTGGAAAAATAGTGACGCATGGAGCCGGGCGAGATGCCGGCCTCTTCGGCAATTTTGCGAACAGAGGCTTGTTCCATGCCATCCCTTCGTATGACGCGCCATGCTGCCTCGGCTACGAGCAAGCGCTGTTTGTCGTGATCTACAATTTTAGGCATATACGAATTATATCACTATTGATTAATATAATACAATTGTGTTAAATTGTTTTCAGTACACTTGTATTATAAAAAAAAGGGGGGGAGATAGAACAGTGATTGCCTATTTTATCATTGGGTGCGAGATTGCATTCTGGATTTTTGTGATAGCCGGTTTGAGTGTGCGATATTTGCTTGGAATGAAAAGGGTGGGTATGGGATTGCTCGCGGCAACTCCGGTGGTGGATCTGTTGTTGCTTATAGCTACCGTCATTGATTTACAACGAGGGGCAACGGCAAGTCTGGTACACGGCATAGCAGCCATATACATCGGGGTGAGCATTGCTTATGGGCATCAGATGATCTCTTGGGCTGATCGATACTTTCAATTTTGGTTTAAAGGAGGAAGCCATCCTCGGGAAATGAAGCGATACGGCAAAGATCATGCCAGCCATGAGCGGAAAGGATGGTTGCGGCATGCAGTCGCTTGGTGTATCGGAAGTGGATTCCTGTATATCATGATTTGGTGGATTGGTGACCCTGAGAGAACAAAGGCATTTTCGGACTTGGTCCAAATATGGGGAATCATTCTGGTTATCGACTTTGTGATCAGTTTCAGTTACACATTGTGGCCAAAGAAAGAGCCTTTGAAGAAGGTAAACTAGGTGGAGTGAGAAGGGTGCGCATGTGGGGAGCTGAAGGCATGTGCGCCTGAATTTGTTTGGTTCAGTTCAGTGTGCATGTTCATGATTTTGAGAGGGAGATGCATTATATCCATTTTAATTAGGTCGCCAGAGTTATAGATCCAATAAGGATAAACACTTTTTTCAAAAAAACACTTGCATAATATTTATGTACATGGTATATTCTATTTCCGGCCAAGAAAACACCGAGAAACATGGTGCGGCAAGCAAAGCAAATAAGCTTCGAAAAAAGAAACTTAAAAAAAGTGCTTGCAAAGTTGGTTCGGATGTGATAAGATATAAGAGTTGCTAAGGACAACAACTTAGTAACGAAAACGAAGTTTGATCTTTGAAAACTGAACAACGAGTGAGTAATGCGAGGGTTTTTGGTGCATGTCGTATGACTGTATAAA
>NZ_CAKMMP010000024.1 GCF_927798175.1 Paenibacillus sp. JJ-223 | reverse complement strand
GATTTCGCTATACGCAAGTATCCTAGCTACGCAGGGGCTTGGCCCCTCCTGCGACCGGACTTTCACCGGCTAGAAGATGCGTGCTTAGCTGGGCACGCCAACCGAAAAAAGGGGCGCATCTACGCCCCAAGTCTCAGCAAAAACATTTCAAGCCCCAGCACTTTGTCAATCGCGCCCGTCTTCATCTGATAATCCAGTTCCCCGAGGTGGCTCAATATAAGCCGCAAACGCTCGGTCTGGAATTTCCGCGCCTGCTCCCCGGCAATTTTGACAGCATATGGATGCAAGCCGAGCTGGGTCGCAATCTGCTGTTGAGAGTAGCTTTGCTGCCCAAGCTCCTTGACTTGGATCATGATCCGAAATTGGCGGGCAATCAGCGCGGCGATTTTGATCGGCTCTTCCCGCTGCTTCAGCAGCTCGTAGAATAGCGCCAGCGCCTTTTCCAAACGCAGGTTGGCAAGCTCCTCTACCAAGGCAAACACGTTTTGTTCCGTGCTGCGGGCCACCAAACGTTCAATGTCTGCGCGCGTGATCGTCCCGCCTTTGCCTGCAAAAAGACAAAGCTTGTCTACTTCGGCGGATAAGGTCTGCAGGCTTGTGCCGGCATAACTTACAAGCGTATCTGCCGCTCCCTGCTCGAAAGCTACCTCGTTCTGCTTCGCCAGCTTCACAATCCAGTTCAGCAGCTCATCTCCGCTAAGCGGGGCAAAAGCAAGCACGACCGCCTGTTTTTTCGCCGCTTTCACCAGCTTTTTCCGCTCATCCAACTTGTCTGCCTGAACGAGAAACACGATGGTGCTATATTCGGCAGGATTGTCCATGTATGCCAGCAAACGATCGACGTGGTGTTCGATTTTGGAATCCTTGCCGGCCGCAAGCAAATGCGAATCCCGTACAAAAATCAATTTTCGAGGCACGAGAAAAGGTACCGTCTCCGCTTCTTCCACCACCACTTCAATCGGCGTTTCGGAAAGGTCATAGGGAACGACCGCAAAATCGCGATGCTCTTCTTCAATGATCGTTTCTTTTAGCAAATCCGCAAATTGCTGTATTTGATATTTCTCCGACCCATACAGCACGTATACAGGGGCGGTATCCCCATTGCGTATGGCTTTCGCCGCACTCTTTACATCCATTCTCACGGTGCCTCCTTATCATCCCCTTTATCCTACCAGAAAATCGACCGAACAACAAAGGGACCTCCATCCGCGCGCGAATGAAGGTCCCTGGTCCTACATCTATATAAACGCTGACGACGACCGTTCTAGAAACGGTCAGCGAAGCGGTCATACGACGTCAGTTATGTCAACTGAATTAGGACGTTATGTTACTTTCAGTATACTGCAGGCAGACTCAAAACGTTCAGCCATTTTGCTAGAAAAGGCTTGTCACCTTCCATTCATTTCGCGGAAGTTTCTCCCGATGCGGGGGATACGGCGAAATATTTCTTGACGGTCGTCCCGTTCTGTTCTGTCGAGTAATTAAATGTTGTTCCATCCGACGTCCAGCCCGCCGATGTCAGCGTGCCTTCCAACTCCCGTTGCTCCACCAGGTTCAATGCGGCCGGATCATCCGCCGACCGGGCATACAGGCTCAATTGATTGTCAGTCTGCATAACCGTGTATGCTCCATCCGGGGAACTCCATTCTTTGGGAACAGAAGTGGAAGCAATCCCTTGATTCGGTCCAACCAGTCCCATCGCTCCGTCGGACGCTTTGGTTCCGTCCTGAACCTCGGGAGCCGTGATCCCTTTTTGGACGTCTCCTTCTTTCATCTCAGGCGTCTCGCTATCGGTCGCAAAGTTCTCGGGATCCACACTGTTCGCAGCCGATTCCGTTTCATCCGGAGTCGCCGGCGGCAAAGCCGAATCGGAACTTTCCGTTTTCTGCTCTACGCCGGGAGAGGCTTCGCCGACCGAGCTTTGGGGTGAATCAGCCTGGTTCGTGCTTGACGGCGCATCCTTCGAAGTTTGATCCTGGCTTGTCGTTGGTTCAGAGGTCGACTCCGTTGGTCCTTCGGTCGAATCCGGTTCCGAAACAGGCAGCTTCTCCTGCTCCCCGGCACTGTCCTGGGCTTCCGGGTTTTCCGACGTTTCAGGGGCCTGCCGTGTCTCGCCGGAATTTACAGCATCGCTTTCATGCCGCTTGGCTGCAGACGCATCATTACCGTTGACGTCCGTGCTGAGCGCATTTGGATCCGAGGCCTGGCTTTCCGCTGATCCACCGCTGCTCATCATCATTACATCGGCATTTTCAAGCTTTTCAGGCTGATATCCCCAGATGGCAAAGCCCAAAACGACAACAGCCGCCGCGGCTCCCACGGACATGCGCCCTACCATGGTATTTAACCATTGCTGCTTCGGCTTGCGTTCGCCGGACCGTTGCAGACTTTCGGTTGCAGCAGGGACAGGACTCATTTCCTGTATCGTGCTGCTTTGTTCTTTCCTTGCTTCATCAATGGCATCCAGCTGTGGCATAATGGCATCCACCAAGCTGAATTTCGGGGTCACTTGCGGCAAATCCTCCAGTTCTCTGGATAGAGCTCTGAGCAAACTAAAATTTTCGGCGCAATCCGGACATGTGGCTACATGCTGCAGCAATTGCTCGGTTTCCGCCTCTCCCAGATCATGATCCAGATACCGGTGCATCCATTCCACCACCTCATCGCATTTCATCCTGTCACACCACCCTTCTGATACTCCTGTAATAGATTCTGCAATTGCTGCCTTGCACGGAACAAATAGGATTTGACCGTATTGAGCGGAAGGTCGAGGCAATCCGCAATTTCGTTATATGACAAGTCCTGCAAATATCTTAGAACGATCACGGTGCGATGATGCTCGGGAAGCTTGTTGATCGCATCCTGAATATCCTTGGCCACATAGGTCGACATGACTTCCGATTCCACGTTCTGATTGTCCTGGAACACCATCTCATGTTCCTCGATGGACACCGACGGCTTGGCCCTCCGGAACTTGTCGATGCAAATATTCGTAACGATGCGTTGTACCCATGTTTTGAATTGTGCCTTTTCCTCGTATGAGTTAATTTTGGTATAAATTCGGATTAATGCCTCCTGTGCGGCATCCATCGCATCCTGTTCATTATTTAGAATGTAGTATGCGGTTCGGTATACATGCTGTTCAATATTCCGCAATAGGGTAATTAGAGCGTCGCGATCGCCCGATTGAGCGGCTCTGATGAGTTCCGGCTCTACCACAAAGGATCCCCCTCTCCCTGCAACCTTACAGACGTGACCATCAATAAAATTGTTGCAAAGTTAAGATTTTTTTTATTTTGCAAACCGCACGCTGCATGATTCGATCCCGAATGGATACGGGTACAAGATGACGAGATGGATCTCGCGCCTTTCTACCCCAGCCGGGAGCAGCCGTTTCGTATGCATGCAGACATGCTTCCACAACAAAATAACGGCGTATGTATCGTAAAGCCGCAGAAACTTATCTTAGAATAACAGAAATTGCATAATGCGTCACCAAGCGCTTTCAAAAGTCATATCCAGTACTTACACGACTTAATTCGAATGCAATAACATAAATTATAATTGCGATGCTTTCCGTGCTCAAAAAATATAAAAGTCAAAAATTGTACAAATTTTCAGCCGTTTTTAATGTAATTTTCATGAAAATAGTGTATTGTAAATTTACATTCATAACGCGAGGTGATGAGCATGCCTGCTCAAGCAAAAATCCAATTATTAAAAGAACAGCTCCCTAAGGAGTATCAAAGCATCACCCATTTTGTGGAACATGCGATGCAATCCTTGGACACATTGGTCGAAGAACATCGTAAATATACGGCTGCACAGGCATTATACGGCGAAAAAATCGTCGGGTCGGAAGAACGCCTGTATCATGACACCGTGATCGATGTCCGGGAACAGCTGCTGAAGACGCTGGAAAAAACCGTGGAAGACATTCTCCACAAAGGTGATAAACATTGGACCAAACATTTCAAGGACGGCGTTGAATAATGATTTAGTTCCTCTTTGAATGCTAAAAAAAACCGCTTGAGGAGCTTCCTTACGGAAAAGCCATCAGGCGGTTCTTTTATGTTCAACTATTTTAGATGATTTAGTGGATGGTATTAATAGTAACTAAAGAGCTTGCCTCCAACAAACGTAAGGGCTCGGATATTCTCAAGCGAGTCGATGTACATCCAAACTTCGATCTTGCCTTGTTTACTCATCTCTTGCGAGATGCTTCGCGGCTCTCCCCAAGCCAGGCGGGCTTGCGTTGTATTCATGCCGATTGCAACTTTACCAGCAATTATGTTGTTCCACATGGCTTGGGACCATTTGTATTTTTGATATGGATCATAAGACAAGAAAAGATCCTCTTCGTTCAGCCAATCCGTTACATCTGAGCTTTTGTTCCCCCCATACACGGATAACATTTTGCCTTTAGCATTTTTAAAGATGATTGTGTAATTCTTGATCCCCGAGGGATCCGTCTCCATCCGAATATCCGAAATCGTTACTTTACTGAATCTTTGGCCAAGTTCTGGATAGTAATTAATCCAATATGATTTACCAAGCAAACGGGCAAGACCGCCCAGCTCTTTTTGTTTGACCAATTTGGCTGTCTCCGCAGAATCCACGCTAATCACGGAGGCTCCCACGATCAACTTGGCACGCTTGAATTCTGTTTCCCATTGAACTTTCACACCGGAAATCTGAGAAAGGAGCGCTGCAGGAAAGACCGTTTGTCCATTTATGGTTTGCAGTTTCCCTTTTAGTTTGAGGGTCTTGCCGTTCCATTTTGCATCCTGGCTTCCTTTTTGAAGCAACAGTTCATCATCACCCCATTGAATCATGAAGTTTGTTCCCTTTACTTGCACCGTTGCGCCAAGTGCCTTGAACACGGACTGAACCGGCAGATAGATACTTCCATTGACCATGGAAGAGCCTATCAAGTTTTGTTGAATGCCCGCATTCAATTGAACGCTGGAATCGAGCTCACCTTTTTTAAATGTAATCCGGGTACTTCCAGCACCCTTGACTTGCAACTGTCCTTCACCTTTGTAGACAGCGACTTGCGGTTTTTCTACCGTAATCTCCCCGCTATTGGGTTGACGCTTCGTTTTGTACCCGTTTGAATATAATTCCTCCACCGAAAGGGCAAGGATATCCCCAACGCTCGCCTCTTTGGCCGAAGCTGCCAACGTCACTTTTTTCAGTGTCGGTCCGTTCAAGGGCTGCAGTGTTCCGTCTTTATAAATCCCCCATGAACCGTCAGTATGCTGTACATAAAGTTCTTCCAGATCAACGGAATACTCCAGTTTCTCGACCCCACTCAATCCCTGGAGCTGTTTACCCTCGTAAGTAACAGGTCGACGATGCCCCCGCTCATAGCTCCATACGCTTCCGTCGTCTTTGACTGCCAAAAACATACCGGAATTCAACCAGATCACAGATTTCACATGATCCGTCACTTCAATCGGCTGTTCCTGGACCATCATGTCGACCACAACGACCGAATTATCTTCCCTAAGTACGGCCGCATATGCACTACTTGTCGCAATCTGCTTTCCTCCGGGTACATTCCCCATCTTTCTGGAGATATTCCGTTGGTCAGCAATGTAATACACATCGCCATTGGATGTTAAAGCGCCGTAAGAATGGTAGCTGGATCCCAGATATGTACCTACATCAATGACGGATTCCAGCCCTTTAATGGCCTCCCCCTTATAATCGCGAAGTGTCCCATCCTTCAACAAAGCCACACCATTGCCGTATACCTTAACTAGTCCGTTATACTGAGTGATTACCGGTTTTTCATCCCTGTTTCCTTCCCAATAATAAACGCGTCCGTCTGTCGTCCATCCGAAAAGACTGCCTTGCGCAGCAGACACACCTGCCACATCCGTCGTTTGGGTCCATATGCCTTCCGTTGAATCCTTGGACCACACCGTCCCGTCATTCATGAGATAGGTATTCCGGTCAACAAGAGAGACTATAGAATTCGTTCCGTTTGCAGAAGCCGCATTTACTTTCATGGGTACTACGACGATGCTTGCCATCAGAATAACCATTAACCATAACGGAAGATATCGCATTATTTCTCCAATCTTGAACCCATTGGGCCCTTCCCATCTCCTACTCTCTTTGTCTTGAACGTTATCCATTGTTCGTATCCCCTCTGCTTCTGTGTGATGAAAGACATGCTGGTTATAAACCTTCTAAACATTCGGCAAATATCTAATTCTATTAAATTTATATTTCAATATTTAATGTGTTTTTACTCGAATTTAATTCAAGGGTTGTTCCTAATCCTTTAATGGATTGTACTGGAATGTACGTAATTCCGTTTATCACTTTTGGAGCTGCACTTAATGAAGCAGATTTGCCGTTATAAAATACGGTTTTGCTCCCAAGAGTGAGTGTTACCTTGAATTTATCTTTGGTTAGACCTATCGTTGCACGATCCGGATCATATGTAAACGCTGCATCCAATGCTTCTGCAATGTCTCGTAATGGAAGCAAATTACTTCCTTGATATTCTACCGGCTTATTGGCGAAATTAATTTTTTGATCATTAACATATACCACTAAAGAAGATTGCGTATACTGAGGTTTAGTTTCTTTCGGTTTTGTTGGTGTAGTTTTTTTTGTAGATGAAGAAGAACTGCTGGATGAAGAACCACTGGATGATTTAGTACTTGAAGAAGAACTACCACCATTATGATAATGATATTCCCCGTACTCCAATCCCCATTTGGCACAATTTGTCCAACACGTATGACCTCCATTGGAATCTGTTCGCCCGGGATGAGCTAATGCACTTGTTGCACTGGATAAAAGGAATAGAGACAATACGGAAGTAACGAGTACCCTTTTATTCATTTTAAACACTCTCCTACTGGTTCTATTTTCCTATGAATCATAACATACAAATATATGATGAAGAAATATATTCCTTCCATTAAGAAATGTCCGAGATAGCGCGAAGCGATGGCATACATTGTATTGAAATGAGCTTCAGGAAACTCTATGTTTTCAGCAGCCAATAGCTCCCTATATGCTTTAAATGTCTGACAAAAAAGAAAGTAATGAAATGCGCACGAAACATGAACAAAGCGGAATAAACACGAATACATATGGTTGACAAAACAGCACAAACATGAATATAATCGAACCGTAACTTGGTGATAATTTCCATTAGGAGGCGATTTTATTGTTCTCTGATGAACGTCGGGACAAAATTCTGGAGCTGCTTCAAAAAAACGGGCGTGTTCTTGCCAAGGAACTGGCTGATATGTTTGAATTATCCATCGATTCAATTAGAAGAGATCTTACAATTATGGAGGAGAAGGGTCTTCTAAAACGTACACATGGCGGAGCAATTCCAAGTTCTAAAGTTCGCAGCACTCCTCTCCCACCTGAATTACGTTACCAGGATGGAGCGCCACATCAAAATGCAATTTCTAAATTGGCCGCATCCTTCATTCAGGAGAAAGATACCGTCTTTATAGGCAGTGCTGGGATCCACTATGGCATGCTCAAGTATCTTCCTGAAATCCCTTTTACCGTTGTAACCAATTCAATTAAGGTCGCAGATACATTGAAAGATCGTAAAACAACAGATGTTTACCTTATCGGCGGTAAAGTAAAAAGTTCCGGCAGCATAACGGATGCCTTTGCAAACGAATTTTTGAGACAATTCACTTTAGATATTTGTTTTGTTACCGGAGGAGGAATTTCTAAAAATGGTGTAAGTACAGCCACTCCTGAAGTAGCAATGTTGGGTAGAGCAGCTGTTGAAATATCCAGGAGAAAGATTTGTCTGGCACCTCACGAAAAATTGGGAATTGATTTCTTTGCAAAAGAAGGTCCAATTACTGACATTGACCTTCTGATAACGGATGAAGAAGCTAGCATTGAAGCCATCGCAGAAATTGAAAATAAAGGTGTCAAGGTTTGTATTGCAAGAGTAACCGAGGAATCCCTATTAAAAAAGGAATAGATCATATCCATTGGCCCGGATGATCTATCCCCTTCTTCTAAGGAGTTGCTGCTTAGCAGCTCCTTTTTCATTATAACGGATTATGATCGCTATGAAACCATTCATTCTCCTCATCCCAACTGGTTATTGAACAAAACTACCCGTTAACTGAGAAAACGGCAGCCAACCGTTGTGTGCGGCTGCCGTAATTTTAAACAGAATCAAGCGACCAAACTGATCAAATTGCCGTCAGGGTCCTTTATGATCGCATAACGCTCGCCCCAAGGGGTATCGTTTGGTTCAAAATGCCCCTCATAGCCTCGTACTGTCAATCGGCAATACGATTCATCCAGCGCTTCCTTACTGTCAAACTGAAAAGCGAGCTCCATTCGATAACCGGCCGGCTTCGGCTGGTCGCCTAGAATCGTCTGCGCCGATTCCCAAGTATCAAAGGAAAGAATAATATCGTTGTATGGTACTTCGAAATGATGTTCTTCATTTGCCTTTTCCGGTATTTCCAAGCCCAATGCCCGATAAAAATCCAGGGACTTCTTCATCTCTTTGACGTAAATCGATAATCTTTTTAACTTCACTGCCATGCTTCACAACTCCTATCCATTGGTATGATAAAGCTCACCTCCATTGTATTGATCTTATAGACTGTCAAATAGGAAAAATCGGACTCCTTCGTTTCTTACTTATCAAGCTTCTAAGAGACAAGCCATAATATTGCTTAAATGTGTTGGCAAAATGGGACTCATCGTAATAGCCGTATTTGAGCGCAAGATCCGCTAAACTGGAATAACCCCCCCGAAAAAAATCCTGCAGTGTGCTTTGAAATCGGATTATCCCAAGCATCTCCTTCGGACCTAAGCCCAGCTCCTGATTAAATACCCTTCTAAGATGTCGTTCACTAAAGTGGACTTGATTGGCCAAATTCGTTACGGATAAATTCCCTTTTCGGCCATAAATAATCTGCAAGCTTTCATACACAAGTGGGTTCATTGCTATATCGCTATCCGCCAGCATTCGGACCAAATGATACTCGGCAACCGCAACAATTTCGGAGATCGTAGTGGCTGATAGTATCTCTTCTACCCAGTACATTTCTTTGAAACCCAAAACATCTTCCAAGTAGATACGCTGTCCCGTAAACGCCGAAAGAGGTATCTTTAGAATAGAACGAGCTGATTCTGAATATATCCGAATGCCAAATAATGATCGAGCTTCAGAGAACTGCAGCACTTCTGATCGAGTTGTAAGACCTACAATATAGGCAGCCTTTCGGCTGGATGGAGAAAGAAGATCCACGACAATATCGATACAGCCATCCGGTATAACTCGATGCGAAGGTTTGCCTGGAACAGGACGAAAATCCATGGTCCAAAAAGAAGCCACATGTGATTCCAAGCGAGGATTAGATGGATATTCCCGGAAATTATACCATGGCTGCTGCAGCTCCGGTTGCAATTTGAGAGAATGAACGGGATGGAATGAATGAGTCATCTCAATCCCTCCTTAATCAAGTTTAACCATATAAACCGCAATAACAAATCCCACTAGTGCACTGCGAGCACAGTACCATAGATGTTTTTTTGCAGTTTATATAGTTCCAATTGTTAGCTTAATGGGAATGAAAGCCGAACTTCTGGACGACTGTGGACGTAATATTTTTGAAATATCGTTACCCGTGAGAAATCCTGTAAACCGAATATAACTGGGGGTTTGAATAAATAATGAGGCCTCGAGACGATGGGGTTACACATAAGGTCATTACGTCAAAAAGCCCACCCAGAAGGTTGCTTTATGTAGTTTAAAGCTCAGGACAAGCAAAATCAACGTATTGAAAATATCTCTCCATCTCACCTTGTTATTGCGTAGATATCGCTCAGGAAACATACGTCGCTCGCGCAGTAGTTTCCGTGGCCTTCCGTTGGGATCGCCGCTGAGTTTGCCAGTTTCACAACATAGGAGGTTCATTATGAAAAAAGTAATGCTGTTCATCTTAATCAGTATGATTATACTTCCTGGCTGTTTTAACAAGGATGAGAAAGAGCATTATCCAGTTTACGAGGGAACTGTAGTATTTAAAACAGATGAAGATGACAAGTACAAATTTCTTGTTCTTCAAAATATAAGTAAGAAAGATTTAGAGAAAGGTAATCTTGAAGATTTTATAGAACTAGCACAAGACCAACCGGAAGCTTCGTATTATTTTGTCGATAAAGAGGCTTATGAATCAATTGATGTAGGGCAAAGAGTAAATATCACTGCTGACTTTAACCAACAAGAATCCTTGCCACCCATTAGGACGGTTGTGAATATTGAAAAAATCAATGAATAAGCTAAGCCGATGTTCATTTTCATGATGAGAACACATTCTATACTCACATAAACGAAATGTTGCTTGTTTAAATTAAAAGCAGCCCGTCGGGCTGCTTCACATACACCATAATACTTGGTTTTATTCCCTTCCAATGATAGATTAAAATGCAGTTTTAATTGATCTAACCTATCAGTTAACCGAATTAGGCACCGAGAGCCTTAATCTGATTCAAGTTTATGCCTGATTTCGATGTGTCCAGCTTTGATCCTCATTTGCACTTCCCCCATTTGATCCGTCCGATAGATGGCCGATCCCGACTGCTCAAGCCGCTCCACCACCCCCGCATTGGGATGCCCGTACAAATTGTTGACCCCGGCGGAAATAACGGCTGAACTGGCGTTCCAGTAGTGAAGCCAACCTTCGGCGGAAGAGGTTTTGCTTCCGTGATGCGCGACTTTCAAGACATCCACCCGGTGATTCATCATACTCATCGTCATGTTGTCGACGGCATCGTCCACTCCGGGATTCTGGGTTGCCTGTTCAGACCGAAGAAATAGCGGAAGCTGTGCTTGGAGAGCTGCACTCGGTTTCTCATTTCCCCGCAGTGCCTCTTGGGCAAACGCCTCCGCAAGCGAGCCGTCTTGAATACGAAATAATACATCCTGTTCCGCAGCCGCGTCCATGTCCCCCGTAAAGAGCAGAGAAGCCCCTGCCATCTCCAGCAAAAAGACGACCGAATGATGATTTTGCTCCTCGTCCACAGGCATGCCGTTTAAACGATCGGTCGAGGGACTGAGATCCGGCGAAAGAAAATACAATCGCGTTTGGTCATCAGCCTTATATGTCATGCCCTGCCTGACGGCATACAGCGGGATTTGCCTGTCCGCAGCAGTCTGAAGCAGTTTGTCAAAATTGTCCTTGCCGCTGGTCGTACCGTTAAAAACCAGGCGTTTTACCGGGATTTGTTCCAGTACAGCCTGAAGCCCGCCGGCATGATCCTGATCAGCATGAGTAACAATAATGGCATCCAGCTCATGAATCCCCCGTTTTTTCAAGAGGGGAACAACGACCTTTGCACCAACCTCGTAAGGATCTCTGCGAACCCTCCAGCCCTCGTCCGGCTTGGCGAAACTGACCGTCCCCCCTCCATCCACTAATATGTGCTTGCCGCCGGGCGTTGATATCAACGCGCTATCTCCTTGCCCCACATCCAGAAATTGTACCACTCCCGTGCCGGAAGGATACGGTGACTGATATCCCCACCATAAGCCAGCGATAAGCGAAATCGCAATCAAACCACATATCCAGCCGTGATAAGGAGACCTTTTCTCGCCATCATAAAATCCGGCACCGCGCGAAGTGAAAGCTCCCGAATATTCAGGCCATGCAATACTCGCAGAAAGCAAAGCTACGGACTGCCCCGATACATCGGAAACGCAAGGGACTTGATCCGAATACCCAGGCTGCGGCGTGCGGCCCACATCATACGAAGTCCTGTCCGCACTTGATGGAATAACGTCAGGGCGTCGGGAGAGCGGGGCCGTATCGTCCTGCAGCTGCGGGAACGGCAACGCTTTTTTCCCTAAGTTTCCCTTCTGCAAGAGCCTCAGCAAACTATAAAGTCCAATATAGTAGGCCGCAATCCACCAGATGGGCGGCGTTGGCCAAATCAATACAAAACCGGGGAAACGGTTCATCCATTCCACGGTCGCAAAAGTCAAATCATTCAGCACAATCGTGATCCAAGCCAATAGTTTGGCTGCGGGAAACCACACAAATCCGATGATCAGCGCAACCGTTCCAAGCGGAAGCACAATCACGCTGATGAAGGAAACCAGCAAAAAGTTGGCGACGAACGACAGGATCGAAAACTGGTTGAAATACAGAATGGTTACCGGAAAAGAAATCAGCTGAGCCGTCACCGTTACCGAAGCCGTGGCCGCAAGCGCTTTGGGCCAGCGGTCAAACAGACGATGAATCAGCGGCATATAAATCATCAGCCCGGCCGTAACCAGAAAAGATAGTTGGAAACTTACGTTTACCATGAAGTAGGGATTCCACCACATCATGAGCAAAGCCGCGGCGCTGATGATATGCAGACCGTCCCTCGGCAATCCTTTCCTTGCCATGGTTAAACCGATCATGGACATGATTCCCGCCCTGACGACGGATGGGGAGCCTCCGGATAACATGACATAGAAGGGCACCAGCAGCAGAACGATCGTCAGCGACGTTTCCCGTGTCAATCGCAGCAAGGACATCAGCAGCAGCAGGGAAGACACATAAACGGCAACATGCGTACCCGATATGGCCAAAATATGCGTCAGACCCAGCTGCGAAAACCCGCCGTACGTATCCGGATCAATATCTTTGGCCATGCCGATGATTAACCCTTTCATATATCCGCCGTGCGGCTCCGGAAACAGCCGATCGACAGCCGACCCCAGCTTGCTCCTTGCCTGGTCGTTTAGGCGAAATAGGTTGAAAGCCTTCCAACCCTCGGCCGGAACGGCTTCTACCGCGATGGCCCCCTTCACTTTGAACAGCCAGTGTATTTCAAGCGTCCGGAGGTACGCCCTGTAATCAAAGCCATCATAGTTCCGTGCTTCACCAGGCAGGGCCAACGTGCCTTCGAGCGTAACGGTATCGCCCCTCTGCCAAGCCGCCGCCGTCTGCAGCTCTTCCTCTTTGGCCAGCCTGACCTGTACCATGAACTTCTCTTTCCGGTGATCCAGAGTCAGAGGTTGGAAGCCACCGCTGGCCGAAGCACCAGGATCAATTTGAACTGAACTAACCTGCAGCTCAAAATCGGCCCGGTCCCCGTCAATGCGTACTTCGGAGTCCAACCTGCCTTGAACCGTGGCCTCCACTCCGTCAAGTTCGTCGCTTGCCATACCCGTCAGTTCGGCCAGATGGCTGACATTCCTCGTATCGTTCCATTCCCAATGAACGGCCCCGGAGGCAAAAGCTGCTCCAAACAAAATAACGATCCACCCGCGCAGGCCCAGCCATCGCAGCCATAGCGGGGCACAAGCAAGAACCCCAACCATTCCCCATAACAAATTCCAGCCGCTTAACGCAACCGCCATTCCGCTGCCGCATAGCCAACAAACGGTAAAACCAAGCAGTGGCCTGCCCTTCATCCTTCCCCCTCCTAATCCCGTAGCCAGAACGCAAAAAAACCTCTGGCAGCCGTTACGGCAACCAGAGGTTTTTCCTCATGGATCGTTCTTTCTGTATGAATCTTTGTACATGCAGCATGCAAAATTCAATCACTCACGGTCATTATTGTCTCGCGCGGCGGTTGATACTGCTCCAACTTGCGAAACGTAATCCCCTGCTGCTCCATCATTCGTCTGACTTTGCCCGTATCTTTCGGATATGGGCGATGGAACACGATTTCGGTAATCCCGCTGTTGGCGAGCATGTTGGCACAGGTCCAACACGGCTCATCCGTGACATATACGGAAGAGCCTTCCCGGTCGATCCGATCCGTAAACAAAAGCAAATTCTGCTCCGCATGGATCGTACGGATGCAGCGCTGTTTTTTGACCATCTCTTCCCGGCCGTCGGTAATGACCAACTCATATTCTTCCGAGATCATGCAACCTGCTTCAGAACAATCGGGAACCCCCATCGGTGCTCCGTTATATGCCGTTCCCAGCAATTTTTTGCCTTGAACAAGCACTGCACCCACATGGCGCCTAGGACAACGCGAACGAGTGGATACCATGTAAGCAATATCCATAAAGTATGTGTCCCAGTCTTTGCGTGCATCTGTTGCGCTCATGCCGTTTCCCCTTCCGTTGTCATATTATCGAAAATAGTGCATTAGCGGATCTGCACATAAGGTGCCATCTTCTCCAACATTTTCATACCTATGCCTTTGACTTTCGTCAAATCGCTGACTTTGCCAAACGGACCATGGTTATTCCGATAATCGATGATGGCTTGAGCTTTCTTCTCCCCGATGCCCGGCAGCTCCATAAGTTTGGCCAGCGGCGCAGTATTGACGTCGATTTTCCCGTTGTCCGGCTCCTGCGTTGCCGCAAGATGATCCTGCACCTCTTCAGCATGGCCAACGTTAGCGGGATCTGGCTGGGCAGAATGGATGAACGCCTGCTGTTCCGTTGTCGTTCCGGCGGTGTCATGTCCGCTCTCCACCTTAGCTTCATCCTGATTTCCAGCCATTGCCGCACCCTGCCTGGTTTCCGGAATGGAAGCCGGCACTTGATTCGCATCGGCTGGACCCGAAACAGCCGACGGAACGGCAGCAGTTTCCTGAGCCGTCGTCGGCATTTCAGTACCGGGCTGAACGGCAGTCCATCCCGAAGGCGGCTGCTCGCTTTTGCCCGACCACAATATCAGTATGCTCCCCATCACTGTCGCAGCAATAATCAATCCTTGTTTCCACTTCATTCTTTCACACACTCCCGTCTCCCATTGGATTAATGAACACGGGCGGTGCTTCCGAACCGTAAAGCGGACTTTGCGTCCAAAATGATTGATTTTCATGTCATGCCGGCAAGGGCATGACGCATAGACTAGAAGGAACATACTGCGCGCCAGTACCGTAAAGCATGAAAGGAGGCCTGAAACAATGAAGGTTGGATTTATCGGAACCGGCAGCATGGGCAGCCTGCTGATCTATGCCATGATCCAATCCGGAGCATTGGAGCCCAGGCAGATCGCCGCGAGCAATCGGACCCCTTCCAAAGTACGTCAGTTAACCCTCCGTTATCCCGGCCTGCATGAGTCCCAGAGCAATCGAGAAACGGTCATTCGAAGCAAGATCGTATTTCTGTGCGTCAAACCGCTTGAATTCAAGCATGTCATCGATGAAATTTTGCCTGTTCTGCAACCCGAGCAGATTATCGTCTCCATCACGAGCCCGGTGCAATTACGCCATCTGGAAGCATCGCTTCCTTGCAAGGTGTCCAAAGTGATTCCCAGCGTGACCCACCAGGTCGGCAGCGGTGCCTCCCTCTGCATTCATGGCGAACGAATGACAGAGGAGGACCGTGCCGTGCTGGAAGGCTTGCTCGGCCATTTCAGCAGACCCTACCAGGTCGACGAGCAATGCACCCGAATCACTTCCGATTTTACCAGCTGCGGACCTGCCTTCATCTCGTTTTTCCTGGAGCAGTGGATCGACAGCGCAGTCAAGCTTACAGGGATCAAACGCGCGGATGCCTGCGCCCTTGCCGGCGAGATGCTCCTAGGAACAGGCAAGCTGCTCACCGAAGGAGGTTACACGCCGCAGGAGCTTCAGGCACGCGTTGCCGTGCCCGGCGGTATTACCGCACAGGCACTTGCGCTATTGAAAGCCAATCTGGATGGTGTTTTCGACAGCCTCATTCAAACCACCCACGACAAATACGAGGAAGATTTGATCAAGCTGGATGAACTGTTCAGAGCCAATGAGATTAACCGGCAACAATATTGACCAGCTTGCCTGGAACGGCAATGACCTTGCGAACGGTCTTGCCTTCCAGCGCCTGTTTGACAGCGTCCATTTCCAAGGTCAGGTCCTGCAGTCCCTGTGCGTCAAGATCTTTCGCAACCGTTGCGCGAGTTACGATTTTGCCGTTGATCTGAACGACGATTTCAACCTCGGCATCGACCGTCATCGCTTCGTCATATACAGGCCAAGCTACATAACTAATTCCGCCTTCATGTCCGAGACGGCTCCACAGTTCCTCTGCCATATGCGGTGCGAGCGGTGACAGCAGCTGCACGAAGCTCTCCATCGAAGCCAGCGGCAGGCTCTCGGCTTTGTAAGCATCGTTGATAAAGATCATCAGCTGGCTGATCGCCGTGTTGAAACGCAGGTTCTCCAGATCGTCCGTCACTTTCTTGATCGTTTTATGCGTTGTGCGCTTGAACTCTTCCGTTCCGCCGTCAACCGTAATTTTATCGTTGATGGCACCGGTATCCTCGTTGATGAACAAACGCCATACACGGGACAGGAAGCGGTGCATTCCCTCAACGCCGCTTGTGTTCCATGGTTTGGTTGCTTCCAAAGGCCCCATGAACATTTCGTACAGGCGCAACGTATCCGCACCGAACTCGCCCACGATTTCGTCCGGGTTAATGACATTGCCGCGGGATTTACTCATTTTTTCGTTGTTCGTCCCGAGAATCATGCCCTGGTTCACCAGCTTGTGGAACGGTTCCTTCGTGCTGACCACGCCCAGGTCGTAAAGAACCTTGTGCCAGAAACGCGCATACAGCAAGTGAAGGACCGCATGCTCGGCGCCGCCGATGTACAAGTCAACCGGCAGCCACTGTTGTTGTTTTTCTTGCGAAATCAGTTCCTTGTCGTTGTGCGGATCGATGAAACGCAGGTAGTACCAGCAGCTTCCCGCCCATTGAGGCATCGTGTTGGTCTCGCGGCGCGCTTTCATGCCAGTTTCCGGATCTACCGTGTTGACCCATTCCGTCACATTGGCCAGCGGAGACTCGCCCGTGCCCGATGGTTTGATCTGGTCGATATCCGGCAGCAGCAGCGGCAGCTCCTCTTCCGGCACGGTTTTCATCGTTCCGTCCTCCAGATGGAGAATCGGAATCGGCTCACCCCAATAGCGTTGACGGCTGAACAACCAATCACGCAGACGATATGTCGTTTTGCCTTGCCCTTTGCCGTTCTCTTCCAACCAGGCGATCATTTTGGCGATCGCTTCTTCGTTGTTCAGGCCATTCAGGAATTCGGAGTTCACATGGGCTCCATCTCCGCTGTACGCCTCTTCCTCCACGTTTCCGCCCTCAACAACTTCAATGATATTCAGGCCGAATTGTTTGGCAAATTCCCAGTCGCGGGCATCATGTCCCGGCACGGCCATAATGGCTCCCGTTCCATAACCGGCAAGCACATAATCGGCAATCCACACAGGCACTTTAGCGCCGTTTACCGGATTGATGGCATAAGCACCCGTGAATACGCCCGTTTTGTCTTTCGCCAAATCCGTGCGCTCCAGGTCGCTCTTGCGAGCTGCCTGTTCCTGGTAGGCTGCGACCGCTTCGCGTTGGTCGGCCGTCGTGATGGCATCCACTAATTCATGCTCCGGTGCCAGCACTGCATAACTCGCGCCAAACAGCGTATCCGGACGAGTCGTGAACACTTTGATGACTTCCTCGCGTCCTTCGATGGCAAAAGTCACTTCCGCGCCCGTCGATTTGCCGATCCAGTTGCGCTGCATATCCTTGATGCTCTCGGACCAATCCAGTTCCTCCAGATCCTCAAGCAAACGCTCGGCGTATTCCGTGATCTTCAGTACCCACTGGCGCATCGGTTTGCGCACGACCGGATGCCCGCCGCGCTCGCTCTTGCCGTCGATGACCTCTTCGTTGGCAAGCACCGTACCCAATGCTTCACACCAGTTCACCGGCACTTCGTCTACATATGCCAGTCCTTTTTTGTACAACTGGATGAAGATCCATTGCGTCCATTTGTAATATTCAGGGTCTGTCGTGCTGATCTCGCGGTCCCAGTCATAGGAAAAACCGAGCGACTTGATCTGGCGGCGGAAATTGTCGATGTTGCGGAACGTGATGTCCCGTGGATGTTCGCCCGTATCCAGCGCATGCTGCTCTGCCGGAAGGCCGAAAGCGTCCCATCCCATTGGATGCAATACGTTATAACCGCGCATGCGCTTGTAGCGGGAAACGATATCCGTTGCCGTATATCCTTCCGGATGGCCTACGTGAAGACCGGAACCGGATGGATACGGGAACATATCCAATGCATAAAATTTAGGCTTGGACGGGTCCTCCCCCGTCTTAAACGTTTTGTTTTCATCCCAGAACTGCTGCCACTTTTTCTCCATGGTTTGCGGCTGATAGCCATGCTTTGGCTGATGATGTTCACTCATCTGTATTTCCTCCTCTGATCATTCCATCTATTGCAACAAAAAAACCTCAGCATCCCGTAGCGTTTGCAGCGCTAGGGACGAGAGGTTGATTTCCCGTGGTACCACCCTAGTTAGCGGACGAACGTGCTTCGTTGTCCACTCCCTTTGGACCTGTAACGGCGGTGAACCGATGCGGATTTTCCATTCCCCGAAGGGCAAGATCCTTACAGGCATCAAAATGGTGTAATCACCGCATTTCTCCAAGGTGAGTTCGCGATATACTGCCAATCGGCTTGCACCAACCGCCGACTCTCTGTCATGTGCAGGACTCGCTACTGATCCTTATCATCGAAATATGTATTCGCTTTGATCGGAAACATTATATTAAAAAGCGGCATTAAAGTCAATATTACTGCCCTTGTGTGTACACGAATCAGGATAACCGAAAACGCTCGATGCCCTCCTCAAGATTGCGGGTCGCCCATGCCACGTGTTCCTTGTTATCGAACTGCCGATACGCACATTCTATCCGGAGCACCAGATCAAAATACAGGTCGTAAAGGCTCCTTCTCTGCCGTTCGCTTGCCGTTGCAGCCGCTCTTCCATAACCTTTGACAAATCCGGGCGTATTGTTAAAATGACTGAAATAGTGCTCCATCAAAGGGTCAGCCCATAGCGAACGCTCAAAATCAATGATGGCCGTAATTTTGCCCTGTTCCACAAAAACATTGCCATCCCACAAATCCCAGTGGACCAGTACAGGTTCTTTTACATCAACCAAGACATCCGATTTCTCTTGAATTAAACGTTCGAGGTCTTCATAACCGATCGAAAATTCCACTCCAGCCTCTTTCCCATCTGCGAGCAAATCATCCATCAGGTTCAGGAAAGCTTCTTTCCAGGTAGCATATTGTGTTTTTCGCTCGGAAAAGTAGCCGAATTTTTCGCCCTTGATCTCATTGATTCTCCGATTGTAAGCGCCCAGCTGCTGTTCGATGGCTTCCTGCTCTTCCACACTGTATTGGTCTTTGACCTTGTTATAAGGCTTGCCTGGCATGTATTCCATAATAAAATACTCTGCAGGGACAAAGCTCCGCGAAAGATCATGGGCGAGCACACGGGGAACGGGAACATCCTGGAGATCCGCGGCGAGACGAAGTGCCTGCACCTCCGCAACCATCACATCCTGTTCACAGCGCATTCGTTTAATTCCGGAGGAAGGTGCAATTTTGAGTACAACTTTCTGTCCGTCATCCAACGTAATACAATAGGCATGGTTCGCCCATCCATCCGTCATCTCCTTGTATTCTCTGACACCTGTCCTGAAATGATGTTGAGTAATCCGGTTCAACTGTTCTGAAGTCAGCCTCGTTTTATAATTACTTTCCACTTTGCACCTCATTTACCTTATTCGTTAAGGGGATGACAATGTAAAGAAATATTTCCATACCCATTATGTCCGGCCCTCTCTACGCTTGCAAGACCTTTGATCACCTTCCAACATTTAAAGGCAAACTCACCGTAAAAACAGAGCCTCCTTCTGGTCTGTTCCCGGCCTGGACCCTTCCTCCCAGAATCTCAGTAATTTTCCATACAATGGACAGACCCAGGCCAGCACCACCCGTTTTGCGGTTTCTGGATTGCTCGCCTCTGTACAACGGCTTGAACAAATGCTGCAGGTCAGAACTGGCAATTCCAGGGCCTGTATCTTGAACAGCTATGGCCCATATGCCGTTATCACACGTTGCCTTCACTTCAATGCTTCCGCCTTCTGGAGTATAACGCAAGGCATTATCCAGAAGATTTCCGAACGCCCTTTGCAGCAGATATGGATCCGTCATGATTTCAGCTCCCTGCTCCGGCAATGACAGCGCAAGACGGATCTGTTTGCGATTCGCTTCTTCCTGATACCCCAGGATCAACTCGTTCAGTAATCCGTCCATTCGTGTGCTTGCAAGCGTTGGTTTGTCTTCAAACCAGTCGAGCTTGGTATATGTAAGCAGGTCGGTGACCAAGTGATTCAGAACATCTGCTTTAATACGGCAATTTCGGATATACCTTTGAGTTTTTTCGGGAGTGAAGGCAACGCCATTCTCCAGCCCTTCCAGATAACCACGGATGGCAAAAACGGGTGTTCTTATATCATGGACGATGGAAGCGATGAACAGCCGCCGCTCTTCTTCCATGGCCTGCTGCCGAATTAGGGAATGTTCCAGTTCGGCCCGCATTTTTTTGAAGCCTGCCGAAACCTCATGTACTTCTTTCACTCGGGAAGACGGAAGATCCACACAAAATTCACTTCTGGAAATCCCCTGTGCTGCCTGTCCCAGTTTCTTCAATGGTTTCAGCACCTGCTTGTTCAGGAACCAGGCACCTGTAAGCAAAATGATGGCAAGCAAACATCCCCAAATCACAAATCCGCCGTATTCCATAATCATTTTTTCAGCCAAGCTGCCATAGCTCCGCAATACCGGACCCTGATCCTGAATATAAACCATTCCGGTCAGCGTGTTCGTCGATGAATATACATAAAACTCATTTAATACGTTCCACTCCGAAAAGTCACCGACATTCTCCTTGGGCGTTATGTCTCCCCCTTCTTCAAGAATATATCCTCCTTCATCATATATGTTCGAGAAAATCTCCCGACGTTCTCTGTCCAGCAGCCGTATCCCAACATTCATTTTTTTGGAATCCTGCTCCAGCTTGATTTGCCACTCTTCGCTTTCCCACTGATCCCGCTGAGCCAAAATTCTCTGCTGCACCCATTCAATGCTGTATCCATCGTCGGTCGTTGCCATATTTGAATACCAATTCCCTGTTAATTTCACAACCGAAATTGGAACAAGCACTGTACACAAGATGATAATCAACAGCCACTGTTTTAATGATAACCGGCTTTTCATTAAAGATTGGAACCCCTTCATGACAACGGCTCTCCCGTAAATTTATATCCCGTTCCCCATACGGTCTGTATGTATTCGTTTCCCGTACTTCCCCTCTCAATCTTGTCCCTGATCCGGGCTATAAACACTCTTACCGAATGCTGATCTCCGTAGTGTTCTCCCCAGATTCGGTCGATGATCTGATCATGCGTAAACACCTGATTGCGATGTTTGGCCAGCAAAGCCAGCAAGTCAAATTCCTTGGTTGTGAGCGTAACCTTTTCACCATTCACCTCGACCTCACGTGCGGAGTAATCAATGCTCAAACCTTTGAATAAGCCGATTGCCAACGAAGTGGATTCCTCTTTGCCAAACCGCCGCCTCACCGCTTTGATTCTGGCAATAATCTCTCCCGGTGTGGCGGACTTAACGATGTAGTCATCCCCTCCGACGCCCAATCCTCTGATTTTATCGGTAGATTCCTCCCTGGCACTCAGAAACAAGACGGGAACATCCGAATATTCCCGAATGGCACGGCAGATTGTAAAACCCGACTCGCCGGGCATCATCACATCGAGCAGCACACAATCCACCCGATTTTGATTCATGATCCGCATGGCCGCTTCCCCGTTCTCCGCAGTAAGGACAGCATACCCCTCCATTTCGAGAAAATCACGCATAAGCTCTATAATTTCAATGTCATCATCCACAATCAAGATTACTTCCTGCATACTGTATCTCCCTTTCTCATCTGCTGTCCCATTATTATGGAGCATTCCTGTTGTTGATGGAACCTCCTAAACAGCGATTAGATAAAAGTACTATATTTTATTGATACATTATTGATCTTTTTCCCACAAAAAGGTGAGACATCTTCTGCATAATGATATCGATCAAAGCGATTCAGCAGATTTCCGTGAAAAGGAGAAAAGAGAAATGAGTAAACCCGTTTTACAAACCCACAATCTAAGCAAAGTCTACGGGGAAGGCAATCAAAGTGTTCCTGCCCTCGATGCTGTTGACCTGGCGATCCATCAAGGAGAGTTTGTTGCCATCATGGGACCCAGTGGTTCCGGCAAGTCCACATTGCTTCATCTGTTATCAGGTTTGGACAGGCCGACCCGTGGTAAAGTCATGCTGGACGGACAAGATTTATACGCCGGCACGGAATCCGCAATCACACTCACCCGCAGAGACAAGATCGGTTTTATTTTTCAGATGTTCAACCTGATTCAGGTACTAACGGCTCAGGAGAATGTAGCTTTGCCATTTCTGCTTGCTGGCAAGACTGACAGTAAAGTTAATAGCATGGCGTTGGATATGCTCAAAAAAGTAGGCATTGGGCATCTGGCAGCTTCATATCCATCCCAGATGTCAGGTGGACAGCAGCAACGGGTAGCCATCGCCAGAGCATTGATTACACAACCCCGCATCATGATGGCCGATGAACCTACGGGCAGTCTGGACTCCAAAACAGGGAAAGACATTCTGACGGTTTTGCGAAGCTTCTGTGATACAGGCAATCATTGCCTGGTTATGGTGACCCATGATGCAAGCGTCGCCTCTTATGCGCACAGAGTTCTTTTTATGAAAGATGGGAAATTGGTAGAAAACCTGAACCTGCAGCAGGACCCAAAAGTGAACCTGAGTCAGATCACATCCAGAATTGAGGGAATGCTGATATGAAGTGGATGTTAGCCCGTCTGGCTTGGCGTTTCTTGATTGCACGTAAAATAAGAGCCTTCTTTGCCATAATGGGAATAAGCCTGGGAGTTCTTCTTCTTGTATCGTCTCAGACGATGATGAGCACTTTGCAGCATTCCACTGAAGTTTCAGCGCGGGAGAGGTTCGGTGATTTTGATCTGATAGCAGGATATAACGAAGGGCAAAGGCTGCTTTCTTCCAAAGATATAACATGGATTAACAACCTCGAAGGGGTGCAGGAGACCACTCCGATCTTGCTGCCCTACACAGCAGGACACATGCCCGAAAATGTTGCTGTTCAACCCTTTTATTACAGCTTCAAAGCAGACCGTCTGGCCGCTGAGCATGAACTGCTTTCTCTGCAAACGGGATCATTTCCTGAAGATGCGCAAGTACTGATTTCCTCCAAATATGCCAAGGAGGCGGGGCTGGGGATCGGTTCGACCTTGACATTGCCTTTCCCACCCGCCGAAGATCAGACCGTAACGGTCTCGGGAATTCTAAAAGAAAGCGAAAGCTTGTCCCGTCTTTTTATTTTCAATTATGATTGGATCAGCAAGCTGACAGATCATACCGGACAGGCTAGTGCGCTGATCCTGAAGCTGGATAACGGGAATGTAAAGAGTGAGGTCATCGAGCAATTGAATGACCATTTCGACGGACTTACTATTGATCGCCGCAGCGCAAAGGAAGAGGAACAAAAAAATTTGGGTGGGCTTCGGCCGCTGGTAACCGGACTGTCCGTTATTGTTCTGCTTGGGAGTATTTTGATCGTCATTAGTACTTTGCAAATGTCCGTCCAAGAGAGACAGAAGGAACTGGCGGTTCTCCGGCTTTTGGGAGGCACACGGAGACAATTGTTCGAGATGGTCATTTGGGAAGCCTTGTGGATCAGTATTCTGTCCTCATTCATAGGATCCGCGGGGGGGATTATGCTGTGTTATGCTACTTCTGGGGTGCTTGAAAAATGGATGGGATATCGTGTGGATTCAGTTGTGGTATCCTATCCGGTGATTGCCGCTGTCATGCTCGGAAGTATTCTCGTTACACTGCTTGCTTCCTTCATCCCGGCTTATTCCTCCAGCAGAATGTCTCCACTTGCTGCCCACCGTCAACAGCCGGCACGTCTTACACAGCACTCTTTGTGGAAGCATATCGCCGTGTATTCCCTATTTGTTGGACTTATTGCACTTTCCATTCTGATCCCCGGGGGCAAGGAAACGTCCAAAACCGCGGTCATTATCGTCGGTGTACTGTTTGTTCTCCTATGTTTTTTGTGCATTTCCTTCCTGCTTAAGCCATTAATCAAAGGGATTGCACTGTGCCTGAAGCCTTTATATGCCATGGAAGGGACCATTGCTGGCAGAAATGCACTTAGCCGCATCGGACGAAGCAAACAAATCACCCGGGTAATCATGCTCTCCGTTATTGTCGGATTCGTAGGGTTCAGCGTTCTTGATAGCATAGTGAAGGAAACAGAAAAAAATATGGCCAATCAATTCCCCCTGGATTATATTATCCAGTCGGCCGAAGCTTCATATGAACCTGGATTCTCACCCGAACTGAGCAATCAGCTGAACCGCCTGAAAGGAATAGACAGTATTACAATAAGTTCAAGTCTCCTCGTAGATATCCCGGTTAATCAAATGTCACCGGATTGGAACGGTTCTGTGTTTAAAATTGATAACAAGGATCACGTGTTGGCAAGCCTGCAATCGATGGATTTGATCAAAGCTCAGCAGTTTTCTTCTTATCAGGTCGTTGAGGGTAAGATTCAGGATCTGCAAAAGAACCAGATTGTAGTCACGAAGGATTTCTGTCGTTACTTCGGGTACTCTATTGGGGATACACTGGAACTAAAGATGGATGAAGTCAGCGAGGCAGCTGGCGCTGCTCCCTTACAGATGAATATTGTGGGTGTTATCGATCAAAATCCATTGTTTCCGGGAGACGAAATGACCATGTATACTTCCGTTGACGCCGTTAACAGCTACCGGGAAGCCAAGGTGGAACAAATTCTGTTCAATATCACGGACAAGAATCAGCAGGAAGCCATAAAAGCACAGGTTCAGTCCCTACTTGAACAGCCCGAATATCAAAATACTGTATTTTATGACCGCATGGCGGAACTGGAGACGTTCTATCAGCAATACAAACAGCGTACGGCTTTTTTAACGGCCTCCATACTGCTTTTGACGCTTATTATCCTTGCCGGACTAATGAACATTATGTCCAGCAATCTAAGAGAAAGTCAAAAAGAGTTTGCCACGATGCGCTCCATCGGAAGCAAACCCTGGCAGGTCATCCGTTTAGCCTGGTTCGAAGGAATAATGATAGCGGTATCCGGGACTGTCATGGGACTCATTGCTGGCGTACTGTTACGTTATCAATTTTTGAGTGCTCTCGATGCCCAAAGCCCTGCTCCATACGGAATGATATTCGTCATCCTGGCGATCAGTCCCATTATAGGCATTGCCTCTGCTCTGCCATCAACGTACTGGTTGTCCAAAATCCAATACAATCGGGATTAAAAAAAGAGCTGCCATTGCATAACATGCAGGCAGCTCTTTTACTCACTTTATTTTACAGCAACGTAGAACAGGCGCTGCGCCTCCGGTCCGGCTTCATCCCACTCAAAGTCTGCATAGACACCGACTTCCCTGAATCCTGCCTTAAGCAGCTCAAGCTTCATCCATTCCGGATCGTAGGCCCGCTGTACGTGCACTTCCTCGAAGCGCTGATACATGTCCTTGCCGGCTTCCTTCATGCGTGCAAAGATGCTCAAATGATGTTCGATTTCGCACCGCTCCCGGTCCATGTCGCATGTCCAGATATAGGACACGGCGCGTTCGTCCAATACAAAAGGCTGTTCGTCATCATATCGAATCAGGGTATTCGGATGATGCACGTCGAACATAAACGTGCCTTCCTCCTTCAGCATCGCGTACGTCCGCTGGAACGTGCGAACGACATCTTCTTTTTCGAGCAAATAATTGATGCAGTCGCAGAACGAAATGACCGAATCTACCGGCTCGGGAACGCTCCAGTCCCGCATGTCCTGCTGCACCCACCGCACGCTGCCTCCACGGTACATGCGATGGCCCTGCGGCGTGGCATCCATTTTGTTTCTTGCCACGGACAGCATGTCCGCTGACAAATCGATCCCGATCACTTCAAAACCCGAATTGACCAAAGGAATCGTGATGGAGCCCGTCCCGCAGCCCAACTCGACCACGCTTTTCGGCATGCCGTGCCGTTCCCAGGCCGTCCGCGCAAATCGGATCCAATCGGGATAGGGCATATCCTCCATTAATTCATCGTATACGTAGGCAAATCTACGGTAAGACATGTCAGACACCGCACTTTCGAATTCAATTTAAACCTTTTCCAAAAAGAAAGCAGGGCATCCGGCTTTCGTCCAGTTTACCCTGCCATCTTTATTCGGCATTCAGCTTTATTCCGAGAGGTGGCCAGCTGCCGGATCGAGCCAGATCCAAGCCCGTAGGGTGCAGATCTGCATATATCCTGTCGCAAGCCCGTCAAGGAATGGAAGCGAAGCGCCTATTTAGGTTGATCGTCGTCCGCAGGAACCGCGTCCGCGAGATATGTCCAGCTTTCTTTTTGCTTCACGAGCCCTTCTTTCATCAGTTTGCCAAGGCCCCTCTTAAAAGCGGATTTGCTGATGCCGAACCGTTTCTTGATGATGTCCGGCGGCGTGCTATCGGAATAGGGCATGCCGCCTGTCGGACGTTCCTTGAGGAACGCAAGCAGCATGTCCGCGTCCTCATTGCGTCCAACTTCCTTGCGAGGCGACATCGCAAGATTTACGCGTCCATCCTCGCGAACGAGCGTTACCCGGCATTTCACCTTTTCGCCAAGGCGCAGCATCCGGTTCCGTTCGGAAGAATGAATCATGCCGATGGCCCCGAAACCGAGCACTCCGCCTTCGACGAGCACGAATGTACCCATTTGCAGCGGCTTGTACACAAGGACGTCGACCCATTGATTCAGCCAGGTCGTCGGTGCATGGAACGCCAGCGGAGCAAGCTCCCGTTCGCCGGCCAGCTTGGCCCGCAAACGCCCTTGCTTATCATGCTCCATGATCACGAACACTTCATCGCCAACCTGCGGGTGAAGCTCAGGCAGCTCGGGCAATTCGCGAATCGGGAGCAGCAGCTGCCGTCCAAGTCCCATCTCGAGGAAACAGCCTAAACGAGGATGAACATCAGCCACGACGAGGCGGCCCATTTCCCCCAGCGTCAGCAGCGGCTTTTTCATCGTAGCCGCGAGACGGTCCTCGGTATCAAAAAACAGAAATACTTCCAACGTTTCGCCAATCTTGATTTCTCTAGTCAGTTCCGTGTAATGGAGCAATACATCCTCCGTGCCTGTCGTCAGGAAGTAGCCGTACGGCGACACTTCGCGTGCAACGGGCAAAGAAACGATCGTACCCGCAATCAAACTCATACCGTCTCCACCACTTTGGCGTCAGACCACAGACGCTCGATGTTGTAGTATTCGCGTTCATCCCGATGGAATACGTGAACGACCACGTCTCCAAGGTCCATCAGTACCCAACGCGCCGAATCCATGCCTTCGATGCCGCGGATATTGACGCCGGCAGCGTGTGCCTGTTTGCGAATTTCCGTGGCGATCGACTGCACCTGCGTATCGGAATTCCCGTGACAGATCACGAAGTAATCCGCTACAAGGGAAATGCCTTTCAGATCCAAGGCAACGATGTTGGACGCTTTTTTATCGTCGGCGGCAGTAACCGCCATATTCATAAGTTCTTTCGATGATATTGTCATGAACCAACCTCCATGTTCGATAGTTGTAAAATCAAATCATTCCGGGCCAGCATCGTCAGCGGATAAATGACGCGCCGCTGGGAGATCAGCAGGCTGATCGTCGAATCAAAACCGGCAATGAGCCCCGCCTCCAGGCTTTTCTCGGCCTGTTCGCGGATCAGATCCACGCCGGGAAAATCCCTGCCCGGTTCAATATAGTCGGCAAGACATACCACTTTATCAAGCAGGCTCATCCCCACTCTCCCCGAGGTATGCCACTGAATGGCATTAAGGATTTCGGGGTCGTCAATGCCGTAATCGCGCCGGGCAACGAATGCGCCGACCTCGGAGTGCCACAATTGTTTGTCATGCCGCAGCAGTTCCTCGTTCAATCCGTTATTGCGAATGACGGCCTCCATCTCCGAGACGGGCCAATATTTGGCCACATCGTGCAGAATCGCCGCCAAGTCGGCTTTTACCGGATCAGCGCCATACTTTTCGGCAAGGCGCACGGCCGAATCCATGACGCCTTGCGTATGCTTCCATCGCTTTTCGGGCATCTGTCCGGAAACGGCGCGGATTAATTCATCACGGCTTAGCTCCATATAAACCGCTCCTTACAATGTATTCGTAAACCGAATCGGGAACCATGAAGCGGACGGAATGGCCGCTTGCCAATCGTCTGCGTATGGCTGTCGAGGAGATGTCCACCAGCGGCATCTCGGCCAGCAGCACTCGGCCTTGCAGCTCGTCAGGAAGATCATCCAGATGCAGCTGGAATCCGGGTCGCCCTACGCCGATGAAAGTAAGACGGGCTGCCAGCTCTTCGATCTGTTCCCATTTGGGCAAATAGTTCACCATATCCGCTCCGATAATGAAATAAAAATCATGCTCCGGGTAGCGTCTCCAGAGCTCTCGCATCGTATCGATCGTATACGAGACACCGCCCAGCTCCATTTCGATATCCAGCACTTCGTACTGCTGCACATCTTTCACGGCAGCCGTCGTCATGTCCAGACGCTGCCGGCCCGAAGCTCCAGCCTCGCGTTTGTGCGGCGGCACATGCGATGGCATGAACCAGACTTCGTCGAGCGCATGCGAATCCCGGGCCGCCTCGGCCGCGAGCAGATGCCCCATATGGATCGGGTCGAACGTTCCACCCATGATGCCGATCTTCACCCGCTTCACCGCCTAAGGGAGTTCAATTTGCTTGTTGTCGCGCGATTCCTTGTACAGAACGATCGTGCTGCCGATCACCTGAACGAGTTCGCTGCCCGTCTCGCGCGCCAGCTCTGCGGCGATTTCGTTTTTGTCGTCCAGGCAGTTGTTGAGCACCTGCACTTTCATCAATTCACGTTTCTCGATCGCTTCCTCGATGTGACGGAACAAATGCTCGTTGGTTCCTCCTTTGCCGATTTGGAATACAGGGGTCAAATGATGTGCTTGCGAGCGCAAAAAGCGCTTTTGTTTTCCGGTTAACATAAATCCTTCATAACTCCTTATGCCGAGCAGGTCACGGAAAAAACAAAAACAACCTCGTTCAATGTCATTTCCGAACCTGAGCGTTCAATTATATTTTTAACAGGTTAAAACTGTTCAATACCGCGCGCCGCATCGTTTCTACCGGCACAGGTACGCCGAGCCAGTGCTCGAAAGCCACTGCTCCTTGATACACAAACATGCCCAAGCCGCCGTGCACGATGCAGCCGCGCTTCTTCGCTTCCTGCAGCAGGCGGGTTTCCAGCGGGTTATAGATCAGGTCGCTTACGGCCGCCCCCTCCCGAATAAATGCAGGATCTACGGGAACATCGTCCACATAGGGATGCATGCCCGCGGACGTTGTGTTGATGACGATATCCGCTTCGGCCAATATCGATTCGGCTTGTTCCATGCCGCTGCCCACAATTTGTCCGAGACCATGGCTGCTCAGATCCGCAGCCAATGCAACAGCCCGGGCCGCAGTGCGGTTCAAAATGCTGATCCGTTCGGGCATTTCGAGGGCCAAAGCGTAAATGACGCCCCTGGCCGCTCCTCCGGCACCAAGAACGGCGATGTTCTTGCCTTTGAGATCAGGCACAGCTTCTTCCTTAAGGGACCGGACATATCCGATCCCGTCCGTGTTGTAGCCCGTCAGCCTGCCGTTTCTATTGACGATGGTGTTCACGGCCCCGATGAGCCGCGCGCTCTCGTCGATATGGTCGAGATACTGCATAACCTGTTCCTTGTGCGGAATGGTCACGTTAACGCCAAGATAACCAAGGGCAGCAATGCCTCGAACAGCCGCCTCCAGCTGCCCTGGCAGTACATGCAGCGGCATGTACATGCCGCTCACGCCTGCCGCCTGCAGGGCCGCATTATGCATGGCCGGGGATTTGGAGTGCGCGATAGGATCGCCCATTACCCCAAGCAGGACAGGAAGCGCAGCATGCTCTTTCTTCGATTCCGTCATTCGATTCGCCTCCGATCGGCCGGGATGCTCGCCGCAACCGTCATTTTAAATCAAGGATGGGCGGAGAAGCACGCGGATGCCTTTTGGCGCATGCACCGCAACCAGTGCCCCGTTCTCTCCGTTCGCCTTGATCCAGCCCAGACCGGAAATAAAAATGTCGGACTGGCTGCCGCGTTTGATGCGGAACTCGTGCCGGGTCCATTCAGGCATGTCCGCCGCGTTCTCGCGCGTCGGCGGCGACAGCAGCTCCCCGGCATGGTCGCGGTACAATTCGTCTGCACGCTCCAGCTTCGTGCGGTGAATGCCTAATGCGTTGCTGATATAACACGTAAAGGATTGGCGGTCTCCCTCGATGAAATCGAAGCGAGCCATGCCGCCAAAGAACAACGTCTGGCCTGCATTCAATTGGTATACCGCCGGTTTAAGCGGCTTTTCCGGCATGATCGCGCCCAGATCCTTGCGGGACACGATCTCGCTGAATCGCCATGGATACATGATTCCGGGCGTATCGATGATATGTTTGCCATCGTCCAGCGGAATGTTCACCATGTCCAGCGTCGTTCCCGGATAACGGGATGTGGTCAGTTCCTGCTCCAGATCGCTGTAGTCGCGGATCAGCCGGTTGATCAGGGTCGATTTGCCGACATTGGTTCCGCCCACGACATATACGTCGCGGTCCCCGCGGTACTCGGACACCAGTTCAAGCAAACGATCGAAGCCCTGATTCTGCTTGGCGCTGCACAGCACCACGTCCACGGTGCGCAGCCCTTGCTCCTTGGCCTGTTTCTGCACCCAATTGCGGACTTTGTTCCAATTCGTTACTTTGGGCAGAAGGTCCGTTTTGTTGACGACCAGCAGCACCGGATTGTTGCCGACGAAGCGCTGCAATCCGGAAATGATGCTGCCGTCAAAGTCGAACAGATCCACGATATGGATGACGAGCGCGTCCTTATTCCCGATTTTGCTGAGCAGCGCCAGGAATTCGTCCTGGTCTACCGTAACGGAAGAGGATTCGTTATAGTTTTTAATGCGAAAACAGCGCTGGCAAATGACCGGTTCGCGATCCAGCGCTTTCTCGGGGATGAAGCCGGGTTTTTCCGTATTTTCCGTCTGCAGATGCGCACCGCATCCGCTGCATTTCACGGCAAGTTGGCCGTTATGCGTTTCTGTCATTTCTTTTTATCCTCCTCAAGCCATAAGCCTTTCTTGCTCAAACGGGTAACGGCTATTCGCTCCACGCGCCGATTGAACCGGGTCATGAAGCCTTCGTCATCGATGGAGATGGGCAACACCAGCACCGTGTACAGTCCGAGGCGGTTGCCGCCAAACACATCCGTAAGCATCTGATCGCCAACGACCATCGTTTGTTCCGGCGTCAGGCCCATCATGTTCATCGCTTTGCGGAACGGCACGTTCGACGGTTTGCGTGCGCTGTGCACGTATTGGATGTCCAGCGGCGTCGCAAATACCGATACGCGGTTCAAATTGTTATTGGATACGATGATCAGCTTGAAGCCGACCTCTTTCACGCGCGCAAACCATTCGATCAGCTCCGGCGTGGCGTCGGGCGCTTTGGCTCCGACGAGCGTATTGTCCAGGTCTGTAATAATCCCGCGATAGCCTTGGGCATACAGTCCTTCCAAATCAATATCATAAACCGTGTCCACCCGAAGTTTGGGCATCAGCATTTTAAACAAAAAAAGTCACCTCAGTTTCATACGACACACTATATCACAAATCCATCTTCCCTGAAAATGCATCCAGCCCTGCCGGACAAGAAAAAGGAAAAAACGGGACAGGCCGAAGCTCAGGCCTGTTCCGCTTTCAGTTCCTTGCGCAGCCTCTGGGCTGTCTCATAAACCTTCTTCCAGTCATCGGCATGAACGGTCGCCGGACTATATCTGGCCTGCTCGAACGTGCGGAGCAGCTCCCCGAAGGTCCCCGCCGCCGCCGGTTTCGCCTGGCTCCAACGAACCACCGATTCCCGCAGCGTTTCGTCGCCGCTCCGCTTCAGCCCTTTTCGCTGCGCGTAACGAAGCCAGCGCTCCGTTTCCGCAATCACTTTTTGCTCTGGCGTCAGCGGGCCGCCGCTCCGAAGCCGGAGCAGCAGGAAACGAAGCGACAACCGGCTGCGCCAAAACATATATCCGATCCACAGCACAAGGATTGCACTGGCCATCCAGATCACGAAGGACGGAAGCGCAGACTTGGCCTGCTCCGGTGCCGCTGCCTGCTCCTCTTCTTCCTGCACCTGCTCTTCTTCCGGTTGCTCTTCCGGCTCGTCCGCAGGCTGCACCTCCGGCAATTCGGTCAACAGCGGCATGTCAAAGCCCGGCGTCGCTTCAACCGGAATCCATCCGTATTCGCCGAAGTAGATTTCGGCCCAGGAGTGGGCATCCGCATTCGTTACGGTATACGTTGTTTCGATATCGGCACCCGGCTGGCGCGGAGCCTGCATGTCCGAGTTCAGGGACAGCTGCCCGGGAGCATATCCTTTAACCCAGCGTGCCGGAATGCCCTCGGAACGGGCCATCATGACAAGCGCCGTAGAGAAATAGTCGCAATAGCCCTCCATCACTTCGAACAAAAAACCATCGACAAAGTCATCGCTGACTTTCCGGGACAAGTCCGGGTTGTTCGTGTAACTAAAGTTTTGCTGCAAATAGTTTTGCAGTAATGCCACCTTTTCATACGGCGTGCTTGCGGCCCCCGTAATTTCGCTGGCGAGATCTTTAACCCGCTGCGGAAATTTGGAAGGCACTTGCAAATACATGTCGTCGGCCGGATGACTATCGTACAAATCGTCGTACGTTTTGGTTCGTAGCTCATCCACCACGATGACCGGGGCCTCGGATACCACTGTATATGTTTTGGGATATTGGGGCTGATTGCGGTTCGTCACCACATGCAGTTCGGCCTGGTCGGCGTTCCAAAGCATGCGGTTCGACTGCTGCTCGCCTTCCACCGAGCTTACCTCGGAGATCGAATAGGCACCGAACAAAATGGGATAAACGTTGTCGTTCAGCATCGTGACTTTCTGCGTAACCTGCTTCGTTTTCCCGCTGCCCGCATCGTTGTTCTCCAATGCCTCGCCAGGCTGCACGGCCTCGGCCGATACTCTGCGGTTGTCGTCCCAGCCCGTGCCGGTATATTCTTCCCGCGTTTCCCCGCGCCAATAACTGCGCTCACTGGTCGTGACCGACATGACGGGAGTATAGTCAAAATTGAATCCTCCGCCCAACTGGTTGTCTTCCCGGCTGTACCCGGACTCGGTGGAGGTTGGGATGTCCAGCGTACCGTTTCCCGCCTCGATCGAACCGCTTCCGGTATAGTTCCGCCATGCCGTATACGGGTCCGTCAGGGTTGGCGGAACCTCGGGCATATTTACGCTCGCCACGATGATCAATGAAAAAATAATGGCAATGTTGGCGATAATTTTGTACGGATACCGAATCAGCCGTTTCCACCCTTGCGGATATTGCAATTGGAAGCTGCGGAAATGCTGGCATACCAGCCACCCCATCCCCGCAAACATGACCCAAGCCACTTCGGTCCAGAGCGGAATCCGGGTGAACGAATCCAAAATGCCCATGGACACGATGTTGATCCCTAAAAAGACAAGAATGCGCCGTTTCGTTGTCACCAGCCGGTGCGCCGCCTCCAGCATGGCCCATGCACACAGCGAAAACCAGACATAAGGAACCATGTGCAGCAGAAATTGCTCCGTTCGCTCCGTAAACGTTCCGTAAGGGATGTATACGGAGTAATCCACTAAGGTTTTATGCAAAATAAAAAAGATAGCGATGACTTTGATGACCGTTCGATACAACAGTTTAAGCGGCAATATAATCTCCAAAACGCATACCGCCGCCATCGTCCAAAGCACCAGCGACGTCGTCTCCGTGTACCAGGATTCCTCGGTAAACGAGATCCACTGCAGCCCGATCAGGAAAATCCAAAGCAGGGATGCCGCATGGTACCAGGACCGTTTGCCTCTCGACAAATCTATAGGTGCGCTCATGCGGCTCCTCCTCCCATCACGGTCGGAAGCTCCTGCAGGCTGGAAACCGTAAACGCCCTCGTTCCCCGGCTTCGCAGCAGGGCAGTCCATTCTGCGCTTTGCCGCTCTTCCTTGATATCTACTAAAATGTGGCACGGCGTCATGCCGCGCTGATCTGCCCAACGCAGCAATTCAAGCACCTTCTCATCCTTCTGGGGAGAAACGACGACAAAATAGGCTCCTTGCGGCAGCTGGCGTGCCAATCTTTCCACACCAGGCAGCAAGCGTGCATCCCGACCGTCATGTTGAACGTCCACCAGATGATGAATCATCCTTTGTCGATCCAGCAAGCTCTCGCTGGGCGGAATCAGGGAAGGCTCGTCCGACAGCGTCATGAGTCCCATCCCCATTCTCTCCCGCGTGCCATACTCCAGCAGCGAGGCTACGGTGGATACGGCCAGTTCAAACGCCTCCGATCCCGCGTAGCTGGCGGCCAGCGCATCGAGTACAAGCACCGTTTTGGGAATGGATTCGTGTTCGAACTCCTTCGATTTCCACGTTCCCGTCCTTGCGGTTGCGTTCCAATGGATTCGGGATAACCGGTCACCGTATACGTAATCCCGCACACCGTTGATTTGGGTCGTTTCGCGCCGCGAACGCGTCATCGCCGTCTGCGGCCCTGCCAATCTCGACTTGCGGTCATACAGCTGCCAAAACGGAATGAACACGGTTCGGGGGAGAACCCTGAATTCGCTATGCGCCTTGAAGGTGCCTTTGTGCTGAACGAGACCGAATATATCCTCGCTGGTGCACTCGGTATCCAGAAACGCATATTTCCCTCTTTCCAACGGAGGCGTCTGAAAGGTCAGTTCCCCCGTCCCCCGCATATTCGGCAGCAGGCTTTCCCGGAAAGACCAGGATTCGCCGTTATGGCGTCGCAGCATTTCCTTTACGACGACATAAGGAAGAGGCAGAAATCCTGGAATGCTCAATCGCAACCGAACCTGGACCTGGTCTCCCGCGTGCAGAAGCTCCTCGTGATCCTGACCCGACGAAAGGAAACGTTCCCCTCTGGCACGCCTAACCCCGCCCAAACCCGCAATGACGAGGTACACGCACAACAAGGTTACCATCGACAACAGCATAATGGACGTTTTGCCTCCCTGAAACAAAACGTAAGCCAGACAGCACAGCCACACTGCCGCGATGCTCCACGCGCGGGGATGGCGTAGCTTTTTTCTGACCGAACCCATGATCTGTTTCATGATTTTATTGCCCCATCGTGACAGGCACGCGGACCTGATGCAGGATGGAAGCAAGCGCGGCTCCTGAACTCATGCTGTCCAGCCTTGCTTCCGGACGGAGCACGATTCGATGGGCCAGAGCGTAAGGAGCCATCGTTTTCACGTCGTCCGGAAGCACGTAATCGCGTTCCTGCAAAAACGCGAAAGCTTTCACGGCCATCATAAACGAAATGGCTGCCCGCGGGCTGGCACCCAGCAATACCGACGGGTGGGAGCGCGTGCTGCGAACGATGTCGAGCAGATAGTCCATGACCGGCTCGCCAAGGAACACATCCTTGATTTCCTGCTGGATCACCGAGATCTGTTCCATGTTGGTCACCGACTCGAGCCGGTCGACGGGCTGTCCCGACTGGTGCTGCTTCAGCAGCGTTTTTTCAATATCCTTGTCCGGATAACCCAGACTGATCTTCAGCATAAAACGGTCCAGCTGCGCCTCGGGAAGCGTATACGTCCCTTCAAAGTCGATGGGATTTTGCGTGGCGCAAAGCATGAACGGATGTGGCAAATCGTACGTATCGCCGTCCACGGTCACGCTGCGCTCCTCCATGACTTCCAGCAGAGCGGATTGGGTTTTGGTGGTCGCCCTGTTGATTTCGTCCGCGAGCAGAATGTTGGTCATGACAGGGCCCGGACGGAAATAAAAGCGCTCGTCGCGCGGATGGAATACCGATACTCCAGTAATGTCGCTTGGCAATATATCAGGATTACATTGAATGCGGCGGTATTCGCCGCGCATCGATTTGGATAAGGCCTTGATCAGCTGCGTCTTGCCGGTTCCGGGTACGTCTTCGATCAACACGTGTCCACCTGCAAGCAATGCTGTGAGCAAAAGCTGGATTTCAAAGGATTTCCCCATAATGCACGATTCCAGATTGGAACGGACTGCCGAAATGATTTGGATCGATTCTTTGCGCACAGGCATTTGGTCTAAACCTCCTAAAAAAGCAAACAGATTTCCTTTTATTGTACATGATTGTAGGTCCTGAGTACACTCGAAGGAAATCGCAATTTGTTTCCAGCCGCCGCCTCTGCCGCAAAGTTTGTCCATTTACGACAAAAAAGCCCGGAGATTACCGGGCCATTGCCATTTTGCTTTTTGCCGCTGAACGCCCGGCGATTATCCTTTGGGACGGACGACCAATGCCGCCAGAAAGGAAAAAATAATCGCCGAGGAAATGCCCGCCGCGGTCACGTCAAAGATGCCCGTAATGACACCGAGCCATCCATCGCGTTCCAATTCGGTCAGCGCCCCATGAACCAACGAGTTGCCAAAGCTCGTAATCGGAATGGATGCCCCCGCGCCAGCGAACTTGACAAGCGGATCGTACCATCCGAACGCATCAGCCAACGCACCAGCCACGACCAGCGTACTCATCGTATGCGCAGGGGTCAGCTTGACGCCGTCCATCAAAATTTGCCCAATCACGCAGATGAGGCCCCCGATGATAAAAGCCCACAAAAACTGCATCGTTTAATCCTCCTTTTCAATGGCGACCGCATGCGCGATGCACGGAATGCTTTCACCCTGTTGGTACGATAGCGGGGACAGCAAAGCCCCTGTAGCAACGACGAGCACCCGCTTCAGTTCGCCTTCCTGCATTCGGTTCAATATGTGGCCATACGTTACAGTCGCCGAACAACCGCAGCCGCTGCCTCCTGCAACGACTTGGGGCTGCTTGTCCCGATCATAGATCATCAAACCGCAATCGTTGAACGTCGTCTGCTCCATAGAGATACCTTCCTTCTGAAGCAATTCCTTTGTGATCGGCAGTCCCACGGAAGCCAGATCGCCGGTGACGATCAGGTCGTAATAACTGGGGTCAAGCTGGGTATCCCGGAAGTGGGAGACGATGGTATCGGCTGCTGCGGGAGCCATCGCAGCGCCCATGTTGAACGGATCCTTAATGCCCATGTCCATGACTCTTCCGATGGTTGCCCTTGTAACGGCAGGGCCTTCTCCGGTACGAGCCACGACGCTGCAGCCTGAACCGGTAACGGTATATTGGGCATACGGCGGCTTCTGCGAGCCGTATTCCGTCGGATAGCGGAACTGCTTCTCCACCGTGCAATTGTGGCTCACCGTACCGGCCAACACGTAATCTCCGGCTCCGGAATCGACGATCATGGAGGCCAGCGCCAGCGTTTCCATCGATGTGGAGCACGCCCCGAACACGCCCAAATAAGGCGCTCCCAGCTGCCTTGCGGAAAAGGAGCTGCTAATGATCTGGTTCATCAGGTCACCGCCAACGAAGAAATGAAGCTCCTCCTTGGTGATATTGGCATTGATCAGCGCCAGTTGAGTCGCTTTTTCCAGCAGTTTGCGCTCCGCTTTCTCCCACGTCTTCTCGCCCATTTCAAGCGTGTCGTATACATAGTCGAAATCGGAAGCGAGCGGTCCCTGCCCCTCGTCCGGCCCTACGACCGTCGCTCGGCCGATGAGACGGGGACGGCTGTCGAACTGCCAGGTCTGACGGCCGACCCTTTTCATAAATGCCCACCCCCGAATCCGAGAAAGGCATACACGACGCCGATAATAAACGCGGCGACGACGCCAAAGACGATGACCGAGCCGGCCAGCTTGAACATGTTCGCACCGACGCCGAGGACAAGGCCCTCCGCCCGATGCTCAAGCGCGGCGGAACACATGGAGTTGGCGAACCCGGTTACAGGCACGGCCGTTCCCGCTCCGGCCCATTGGGCGATTTTGTCGTAAACGCCCAAGCACGTCAAAATGACCGAGATCAAAATCATGACCGCCACGGTAGGACTTGACGCTTGCTTGGACGTCATGTCAAAGCCTGCCATAAAAGCCTGTTGGATCGCTTGTCCGATCAGGCAGATCGTGCCGCCCACAAAAAAGGCCTTAACGCAATTGCCCCAGATCGGCCGTGCCGGTTCATGTTTTTTGGCAACCTTCTTGTACTCCTGCTCGCTGATGGATATGGACGATGCTTTTTTTCCACTGCCGAATCCCTTCGTTTGAGTTGGCAAGGTGAAGACCTCCTTCGAAATGGAATCACGCTGCTCACAGCATGTTGGAGTCAATTCCTCTCTACATTGTTTGTTATTGCTCCCAAGGTTATGTATCCGGCAAATCGAGGCATTTATTTCCAAAGCAGCTCAAGCCCGCAACCGGATGTCGGAGGTTTCAATACCCTAGCGTCACAAATAAATCAGGACGATCACGAGCAGCATAAACAGTACGATGATGATGATCTCTTCTTTTCTCTGGTAATCCGGCTTCATCGTTGTCTCCATCTCCTTCAGGGGTCCGATTCCGTTCCAGTTATGCATATTCACAAACCATGCTGCCAGACAGGGGCATGTGCGGAGATTTGCAGACCTTCTACGCGGCTGTGGGTTATTCCACCTTTCCTATACATGACGCAAACATGGACATTTGGGATAACAACGTTCATACTATGATGTGACCAGTGGTTAATTTGTCTTTCCTTTTCCGGAAAGCCATCCGTCCGGCAGCCGTTCTGCCGCGACTTCGTTTACCTTACATACAAACAGAGGAGTTGGTTATGCATGAATCAAAAAACGCTGGACATGTTTCGCACATTGACCGAATTTCCGTCCGTTTCGGGTTTTGAGCGCGAACTGCGCGCTTGGATGAAAGAACAAATGTCGGCTTACACGCAAGAATTCGTTCAGGACCGATTGGGAAGTCTTTTCGGCGTACTGCGCGGGGAAGAAACCGGACCGAAAGTCATGGTAGCCGGTCATTTTGACGAAGTGGGCTTTATGACGACAGGCATTACGGAGACCGGCATGATCAAGTTCCGTCCACTCGGCGGATGGTGGAGCCAGGCCGTGCTGTCGCAGCGATTGCAGATCATTACGCCCGATCGCCGGATTACAGGCGTAGTCGGATCGACACCTACCCATTTGCTGGACGAATCCCAACGCAGCAAACCCGTCGATCTGAACCACATGTATCTGGACATCGGAGCGGATAACCGGGAAGAAGCCGAATCGTGGGGCATCCATCCAGGCATGCAGATCGTGCCGATCTGCGAGTTCACACCGCTCGCCAATCCGAAAAAAATCATGGCGAAAGCTTGGGATAACCGTTACGGGGTTGGCTTGGCGCTGGAACTTTTGGAGGAACTGCACAAGGAGCAGCTGCCGAACACGCTCTACAGCGGCGCAACCGTTCAGGAAGAACTGGGTCTACGCGGTGCTCGTACGGCAGCGAGCCTCATTCAGCCTGACATTTTCTTTGCACTCGATTGCAGTGCAGCCAATGACATGACCGGCGACAAACAATCGTTCGGACATATCGGCCAAGGCGCCCTGCTGCGAATCTTCGACCCGACCATGTTCACTCACCGCGGCATTGTGGAATACGTGCAGGATACAGCTTCCACGAATCAGATCAAAATGCAGTATTTCATCTCTCCGGGCGGCACGGACGCCGGACAGGTTCATCTGAGCGGCATCGGAGTGCCTTCTACGGTCATCGGCATTTGCGCGCGCTACATCCATACGTCTTCTTCCATTATCCATACGGATGATTATGATGCGGCGAAAGAGCTGCTCGTGAAGCTGGTCAAAGGTCTGGACCGGACCACGCTGAATACCATTATTGATAACGCCTGAGCGATCGTAATAACAGATTGGGGCTGTCCCGTAGGTCATGAAAATGACGAGGGTCAGCCCCTATTTCTTTTCAGGTCGAGAACCTTTCATCCGAAGATTTCATAAGATAGAATACATAAGCAAGTTCCAAACCGAGAAAACAGCAGGTGATCCGTGATGGCAACCGGAAGGAAAGGGAAAACGACCAGATCATCCAATAAAAATTCAAATAAAACGAACGTAGCCAACGATCTGCTGAACGGAAGCCTTTCAAGCAAAAAACTGGCTTTCATCGTCGCGGCTTTGCTTGTTAGTGGCAAATTAAGAGTTGACGCCGTTACGCTATTCCGGGGAGCAACCTTGCTGGTTACCTTGACGGGACGATATAAAACGTTGAAGGATTTTCAACCGAGCAATGCGGATCAATTGAAGGATTTTCTGGATCAGAATGGAGATATGACCATCAATGACATCATTCAGGTTTTCCAGCAGCGAATGAATTCCTGATGCAGGATGCGGAAGGTGAGGGATTGTTGTGGAATCATCCGCTTTCGATGGCGTCGGCTTTGCCGAATTGCTGATTGCTTTCATTCTTATTATGCTGTTCGTGTTCGGATCAACGGACATCGAAACTCTGTCCGGTGCACCCACCAGCGGCTAAACCATTCAACATGCGAAGCGGATTTGCTCTATGGCTGCGCATAGTTAAAAAAACGCCAGTCCCGCATCATCGGAACTGGCATTTTTGGTTCGAACGTCGTTTGCGGTTGCCTGGCCGGCCATTCATAAAAACATCGGCGAAAAGGCGATCCAGGCCAAAATCAGCGTCAACACGATACATACGTTTTCAACCACGGCCCCATGCCTTGATCCGGTGCTCATCAAGTTGGCGCGGATCCGCCACTTCAATGGCGGCAACGGCTTGATGCCGCGATTCGTCAGCGAATCGGCTAGAAGATGCATGGCATAAGCCGAACCTCCGGCCAGCCAGATGGCATCCCCCTGCTGCTGCTGGGTTGTCGCATACAACAGCCCCGTCCATACGGCGGTTCCATACAGCGTATGCGTAAGCCCCCGATGCGTGAGCGTGGTGCAGAGCATGAGCAAGCTTCCCCCGATCAAGTTCCAGGGTGCAAGCGAATGGCCATAAAACACAAGGCCAAGCCCGATCGCAAACATCAACACCTTGCGCAGCGACCTGGACGGCAAAAACGAAACGAGCGCGATCAGCGCGGCAAGCAGCAAATTCCACGGTTTGGCCGGAACGACAAAATAAACGAACACGGCCGCGGGAAGCAGAATCGTTTGCAGCAGCCGAAGCAAGCCGTTTGGCAGCGCCTTGGACACCAGCAAGGAATTCGGTTCGTCGATGTCCGGCAGCAGCGAACCGATTAACGCCGCGGCAACGGCAGGAACGGTTACAGGCACGCCCGCAAATTGAAGGACAGAAAGAGAAACGCCTGTCCCGATAATGAGGTGGGATCTTCCCATCATGATGCCATAACATCCTTTCGCAAAAATAGGGAACAGGGACGGTCCGCCTTTTATCATACAATGAAAGCGAAATAAGAACAATAGTTCGCATTTATCATTTGCCTTGATCCTCCATTTTGTGGTAGTAGCGCGTATATCCCATTCATACATGAAAAACACAAATAATAAATTATCGTTTTCGTGAGCCCCGTCACACTTTTAAATTAGTGATCGTTTTATCGTTATTAGTGAAAAATATCACATAATATGTCGGCTATGTCATGTATGATTCAAATATGGACCACTAAAATTCGTGGTAACGCACAGTGTACATCCAAGGAGGCATATACACATGAACGGGAATAGAGAAAAGTTAGTTATTATCGGAAACGGCATGGCAGGAATCAGCACGGTGGAGCAAATTCTGAAACTCAGCTCCCGCTTTGACATTACCGTCATTGGAACAGAACCTTATCCCAACTACAATCGCATCATGCTTTCTTATGTGCTGGAAGGCAGCAAAACGATCGACCACATCGTACTGAACGATCTGCACTGGTATGCGGACTACGGCATTACACTGCATACAGGCACAACCGCTACACGGATTGACGCGGAAACACGCGAAGTCGTAACCGACGCGGGCACAACAATTCCTTATGACAAAGTGATCATCGCAACAGGCTCCAGTTCGTTTATCCTTCCGGTTCCCGGACATGACAAACAGGGCGTCGTCGGTTTCCGGGACATCGCGGATTGCAACGAAATGCTCGAAGCGGCCAAGCAATACAAAAAAGCGGCGGTCATCGGCGGCGGACTCCTCGGCCTCGAAGCGGCTAAAGGTCTCGTGCAGCTCGGCATGGACGTTACCGTGGTGCACTTGATGCAGGACTTGATGGAGCGTCAGCTTGATCCGCAAGCCGCAGCCATGCTGAAGGCGGAACTGGAGCGACAAGGCATCAAATTCAAAATGGGCGCGGAAACGAAGGAGTTGATCGGCGGCGAGCGCGTGCAGGGCCTTCGATTCGCCGACGATTCGGTGCTGGATGCGGATTTCGTCGTGATGGCGGTCGGCATCAAGCCAAACACAAGCGTGGCCCGCGAGAGCGGCATCGAAGTGAACCGCGGGATCGTGGTCAACGATTATTTGCAAACCTCGATGGAAAACGTCTATTCTGTCGGCGAGTGTACCGAGCATCGCGGCACCTGTTACGGCCTCGTTGCCCCATTGTTCGAACAGGGCATGGTTCTGGCGAAACATATTTGCGGCGTGGAAACCGCCCCGTATGAAGGCTCGGTGGTATCCACGAAACTGAAAATATCGGGCGTCGACGTGTTCTCGACAGGCGAATTCCTGGACAGTCCCGAACATACGATCATTTCGCACAAAGACGACTGGAAACGCACGTACAAAAAAATATTGCTGCGCGACAACATCATGGTCGGGGCCGTGCTGTTCGGGGACATCACCGATTCAGCCGAGCTGCAAAAATTAATCAAACAACAGGCGGTAATGACCGATGACCTGTACGCTTCACTCATGGGTACCGGCTGCGGCGGCCACAAAAAGGCTACCTCCGTGGAAACGATGCCTGAAGACGAGATCGTTTGCGGCTGCAACGGCGTTACCAAAGGGGCCATCGTGGATGCCATTACCAATCAAGGGCTGAGCAGCGTGGACGAGATCAAAGCCTGCACGGGTGCAACCCGTTCTTGCGGCGGCTGTAAACCGGTCGTGGAACAGATTTTGCAATATGTACTTGGAGACGGCTTCACAAGCGGAGCCAAACAAGGCATCTGCAGCTGTACCTCGCTGAGCCGGGACGAAATCGTTGCCGAAATCCGGGAAAAAGGACTGCAAACAAGCAAAGAAGTCATGAACGTACTTGGTTGGTCCCAGCCTGAGGGATGCTCGAAATGCCGTCCAGCCATCAACTATTACCTGGGCATGATTTACCCCGACACCCATGAGGACGAGAAAGAATCTCGTTTCGTGAACGAACGCATGAACGCCAACATTCAAAAAGACGGTACGTATACCGTTGTACCGCGCATGTATGGCGGGGTAACTACGCCGGAGGAACTGAAACGCATTGCCGACATTTCGGTGAAATACGACGTCAAAGCCGTGAAAGTAACGGGCGGGCAGCGGCTCGACTTGATCGGGGTTAAGAAAGAAGACCTGCCACAAGTATGGGCCGAACTGGATATGCCTTCAGGTTACGCGTACGCCAAATCGCTGCGCACGGTCAAAACATGTGTTGGATCGCAATTCTGCCGCTTCGGTACGCAGGATTCGATGGCCATGGGCGCGCTGCTGGAGCGCAAGTTCGAACGCCTTGATCTGCCTGCCAAATTCAAGATGGCCGTGAACGGCTGCCCGCGGAACTGCGCGGAATCGTGTACAAAAGATATCGGGATCGTGGGCAACGATGGCGGCTGGGAGCTGTTCATCGGCGGCAATGGCGGCATCAAAGCCCGCTTGGCCGACTCGCTCTGCAAAGTGAAAACCGACGAAGAGCTGATCGAGCTGTGCGGTGCGATCATCCAATATTACCGCGAAACAGGCAATTATCTGGAGCGGACGTCGGAGTGGGTAGAGCGCATCGGGCTGGAGCAGATCCGGTCGGTCGTGGTAGACAATATCGAGGAACGCAAAGCATTGATGGCCCGAATCGAGTTCGCCTTACAGCAAGTCGAGGACCCTTGGAAAAAAGCATTGCGGAACGAACAAGGACAAAGCAAGCTCTTTCAAGGCATCGAGGTGGCAGCTCGTCCATAAACCCAGGCACCTTCCGCCCCGGCCTCGGTCGGGGTTTTCATAGATGATCATTACAGACAAAGGAGAGATTCATATGACGACCAAGCAAACGGGAACGTATTTCGCAGCGGGAGAGATTGAGGAATTTCTGCCGCGCATCGGAAGAGTGGTTGATATTGAGGGCCATGAGCTGGCCGTTTTCCGTGCTTCCGACGGGACTGTATTCGCTGTGGACAACAGCAATCCTCACCCTAAAGGCGGACCGCTGGCGGAAGGCATCGTGTCAGGACATTATTTGTACGACCCGCTCTACGATTGGAAAATCGACCTCAGCACAGGCTTGGTGCAAGCTCCCGATGAGGGTCAAGTCCGCATGTATCCGGTAAAAATTGAGGATGGCCGAGTCTGGATCTCCATATAACTCGCCAGCGCCACCACTTCTGTATCGCACACCTTTTATTTGAGTTCCTTAATGGGGGAAAACGACATGTACACACCTAATGTTGAAGGCATTATTGAAGCCGCCGTCAAAAAGCGGGACGCGATGAACAACAGCCTGCCGCGCTATATGGTATCCGCCCTGATGGCGGGCGCTTACGTGGGTCTGGGCATCATTCTCATTTTCAGCATCGGCGCCCCGCTGCTCGCGGCCAAATCGCCCCTGCAAATGATGCTGATGGGCATGTCCTTCGGTCTTGCGCTCACACTGGTCATTTTTGCCGGTTCCGAGCTGTTTACGGGCAATAACATGTTTTTTACGATGAGCACGCTCGCCGGGCGTACCACCGTGAAGGATACGCTGAAAAACTGGGGCCTCGTCTTCCTTGGCAACCTGATCGGCGCCGTGCTGCTCTGCCTGCTGATATTGGGCAGCGGTCTATTCAAAAGCGCGGCCCCGGAGCATATTATCTTTGCCGTATCGGCCAAAAAAATGGCCGCCCCGGTCACCGAGTTATTCTTTCGCGGCATCCTGTGCAACTGGCTCGTCTGTCTTGCCATCTGGATGTCCTCCCGCTCCAAGGAAGACATCGCCAAGCTGGTACTGATCTGGTGGTGCCTGTACGCCTTTATCGCCAGCGGATACGAGCATAGCGTGGCCAATATGACGCTGCTTTCCCTGTCCTGGCTTCTTCCGAACCATCCGGATACGATTACGCTCGCAGGCTGGTTCCATAACATGATTCCGGTTACGCTGGGCAATATCGTCGGCGGAGCGCTTTTTGTCGGCATGGCGTATTGGTACGTGTCCCCTGTACGCAAAAAAGCAAGGCCGTAAAAGCTAACACAAGAAAAAGGCAACCCTGGGAATGTTGCTCTCCCCGAATGCCTTCTCATTACAGAGGCATAATAAAACCACGGAACTCAGCAACCGCTCACATATGGAGCGGAAGAGAACTCTGTGGTTTTTGTGTTTCCAGGAAGACGCTGGTCCCGTTATTACCGAATCGTCTACGTTCGTTAATACTGCGTTGACAGATCTGGAGTATAGTCGGTTCATACTACAGCAAAGGATGATCACTCCATGGGCATTCATACGTACTTTCGATCGCTGAACGATCTGGAACGCATTATCCGTACTCCGGGCAAGTTCAAATTCGAGGAGCACAGCGTCTCGGCGCATTCCTGGAAAGTCGTGCAGTACGCCAAAACGCTGGCCGATATCGAGGAATTAAATGGCGTCGCCATTGATTGGAAGAAGCTCTACGAGATTACGAGCAGCCATGATTATGGCGAAATTTTCATCGGCGACATCAAAACCCCGGTCAAACATTATTCCCTTGAACTTCGCTCCATGCTGCAGCAAGTCGAAGAAGGCATGGTGGCCCATTTCATCGATGAGAACATCCCCGAGCAATTTCAACCCATCTTCCGCAGACAACTGCGCGAAGGCAAGGATCACAGCGTCGAAGGTTTGATCCTTGAAGTTGCCGACAAGATGGACCAGGTGTACGAAGCATTCGCTGAAATGCAGCGCGGCAATACCGAGAAAGAGTTTATCGTCATGTACCGCTACGCCCTGATCAAGATCAAAAACATCGACCTGCACTGCGTGCGTTATTTCCTCGATCACATTCTCCCCGATATCGTGCAGGAAGGACTTCTCTCCCCGATCGACATCCGCAAAATTACCGAAGAAGCGATGGCCCAGTAATAGCCCTGCCGATCAGCTCACGTCACCCTGATGCGCAGACTGGGCTTTTTTTCGTTGCGCGCACTGCTGCCGGTAATCGCTGGGGTACAGTCCCGTTTTGTTTTTGAAAATCCGGCTGAAATAGTGGGAGTCCCCGTACCCTACCGCTCTGCCCACGCTCTTGATATCCATGTCTTCATGGGCAGCCAGCATCCGCTTGGCCTCGTTCAGCCGCAGCCCGGTCAAATATTTGAGCGGCGTTTCCCCGGTGACCTTTTTGAAGCATTTCCCCAAATAATCGACGCTGAAATGCAGCTGCCCCGCCATGTCCTGCAGCGTGATCTCATGCATGTAATTTTGTTTCAGGTAGAGCTTCACCGCATCGGCGATATCCTCCGGCTGCGCCTGCTCCTCCGTCACGGCGCTGACATGGGTGAGCGAATCCGCAGCATGGCCCAGCTTGATTTCCATCGCATCCAGCAGCGCTCGCAGCTGATCTTCCCTTAACGGCTTGAGCAGATAATCCTCCACTTTGTAGCTGATCGCCTGCCGCGCGTACTCGAATTCATGATGGCCGCTCAAAATGACGATCTTCACATGCGGGTAGGCGAAATATAGATGTTTGGCCAACTCCAACCCGTTCATCACCGGCATCTGAATGTCCGTCACTACGAGATCGGGGACCGTTTGCTCCATCAATTGCAGCGCTTCACGGCCGTTCCGCGCCTCTCCGATGACTTCGAAGCGGGAATCCAGCTCCCGAAATTTGCGCGACACATTGCGACGAATCAACGCTTCGTCTTCTACGATGATCGTTCGATAAGTCATTGCCATCGTTATCCCTTCTCCTTTCGAATGGAACCGCCGATCGTGATGCGCATCCCGCCGGACGGCAGATTCACGATGTGCATGCAGGCCGCGTCACCATACCATAATTTCAGCCTGATCCAACTGTTTTTGAGCCCCATGCCGTTGATCTGCATGTCGGGCATCCGCTCCCAATCGTGCGAGGATTCGATGTACTGTTCCATCGCCGCGAGCGTCTCCGGCTCCATGCCTGGGCCGTTGTCTTCCACTGTCATGCTCCATGTCCCCTGTTCCTCATCCTGCTCCCCCGTAATTCGCAATTTCCATGGCGGGACGTCGCTCAGCCCGTATTTCATTACGTTTTCCAGCAAAGGCTGAATGAGCAGCATTGGAACGACCTGTCCTTTCATGTCTTCTGGAATATCGAACTCATACTGCAGATCATCCTCAAACCGGATTTTCATGCATTCGAGATAACGTTCGCAGTACTCCAGCTCTTCCGCCAACGTAACGCCGTTTCTGCCGGAAGCTGATATATAACGCAGCATCGAAGCGATGTGGCCGCAAAAAGCAACAATTTCTTCGTTCATGCCTTCCTCGGCCATAATGCTGATGTTCGTGATGTTGTTGTATAGAAAATGAGGATTCATCTGCGATTGCAGCGCCAGCAGGCGAGCCTGCGTTTCTTCCGACTTGAGCGCCAGCATGTCCTGGAAGGACTGTACCAGCTGCTGGTTCAGCCGAATGAACGTATCGTTCAATTCATCCATCTCCCGAATGGAGCCTGGGTGCTCCAGCTTGAACATTTGCGCAGGGTCCTGTCCCGTTTCGAGCTGCTGAACGCCCGTTTTCTGAATGATGCGCTGCAGGCGATGCAGCGGCAAAGTGACCCTCTTCGAGATCAGATAGGATAAAAGAAGAATTAGCATAAGCGTGCCCACGGTCACCCCGATGATCAACAGCGCCATCCGGTTCAGGCCGGCAAACAGCGATGATTTCGATTGCGTCAAAATGACCGTCCATCCCGTCTCCCCGGACATCGCGTAAGTCATCATCTGCTTCGCCCCTCCGTCAAATGCGGCCACTTCCTGCATCGTTTCGGGTGCATAACCGCCACTGCGAATCATTTCTTCGTAATAATTGGCTACCGCCGCCGAGGAACCATCTCCGTCCGCGGAGAACGGATACAACCGTCGGCTTTGGTCATCCAACACGTAGATATGCAGCTCCTTGTTGCTTGCCTGCAATTCGTCCAGCGAACCAAATACGGTGTGTGCATCCTGCAATATTTCGACGATGCCCTGACTGACATAATTGCCGTCTTTGTACACCCGTGTTAACGAAAGGTACTGGCTCGTCGGCCGTCCCTGCCCGGTCGGCATGGGCAGCGAACCACCCTCCAGAAGCTGCAGGACGCGCCATCCGTTTCGCTCCCACGTTTCTTCGTACCACGGACGTTGGGTCATGTCGACGGACAGCTGCCCGTTGAACGCCCCGGCGCCGATCATTTTGCCGTTTACGTCATAAATGTTCGCCTGCTGCGCCGTATTCGAGCTGCTGATGACGGCAAGAATGACATCGATGAGCGTGGTCGTATCCTTGTAAAATGCCGAGTCCGCAATGGGCCGCTGAGGATCTTCCTCCGCAGGGGACAAGTAATGGCTGAAATGCTCCTTGACCAGGTTCGAGTAGACGATGCTCATCGAAAAATTGTTCATTTTGATGATTTCCTGATCCAGATTGCTCACGATCGACATGCTTAGCTGTCTTTGCTGGTCAGCGCTGCGGCTGCGGATGTCGTTTGCGAGAAACATGTACAGCAAGCTGGCCACCAGCAGCGCAAACACGATGAACACGGCGGAGTAATACGTAAACAGGCTTTGCTGCAATGTTCTAAAACGATATCGGACCATGGTTTATCCACCCCGTCAAAATGATCATGTCTGGCGCCCGGCGAAAATGTCCACCTCAACAGAACGCTTTTGTCTATTGAGCGATGTTCCCGTTCACAGTAAAGTTATGCACATAAAGAATACGCTTACATTAAGCGTTATGCAAGACATCATATCTTATTCCATCGGGAGGTTCAATGATGAAAACGAAATTTCTAGCTACGCTCGCAGGCTTGCTGCTTCTGTCCGGCCTGCTGCTTGCCGCATGCGGCTCGGGGGACAAATCCGAAGGTTCGGGCAAGGTAACGCTGACCTTTGGCACAAGCCAGACGGGCATTCCGCGCACAGGCATCATGCAAGAAATGGCCAAGGAATACGAGAAGGAAACCGGCGTCAAAATCGACTTCCAGGTCGTTCCGGATGCCCAGTGGCGCGATCTGATCAAAGTCAAGCTGGCTTCGGGAGAAGCGCCCGACATTTTCAACGTGGACGTGGACCCGCTCAGCATGCCGGCGAACGTAAGACCGGAAGAAAATGCGATCGACCTGACGGGCGAGGAGTTCACCGGCCGCATGTCGGAAGAGATTTTGCCAACGGTCAGCCACAACGACAAAGTGTACGGGGTTTCCTTTGCCCCGACGAAAATATGGTACGTGTATTACAACAAACGCATCTTTAACGAGCTCGGCATCGAACCGCCGACCACGTACGCGGAATTTAAGGAAATCAGCCAAAAGATCAAAGAGAAAGACATCATTCCGTTCTATCAGGCTGCGGCAAGCGGCTGGTACCAGGTGCTGCCTCTGTTCGAAACCGGACCAAACTACGAGAAAAGCACGCCTGGCACCTACGACAAGCTGAACAGCAACGAAATGAAGGTCGCCGACCTGACGCAGCTCAGAACGGTATTGGAGCAGCTGAACGAATTTGCCGAGCTGGGTTACTTCGGTAAAGACTTCCTGTCCAACACGGTTGAGGCGGGCATCGAAGCCTTCGGCCAGGAAAAGGCAGCCATGCTGCTTCGCGTTCCGGGCACGGAGAAGGAAGTCGCCGAGGCCTATCCGGCCATGAAGGACAACATGGGATTCTTCGTGATGCCATGGGGCGACAACCAGACGATCGGCGTGAACCCGGGCGGTTCGGCGGCCATGTTCGGCAACAAAAACAGCAAACATCCGGAAGAAGTGTTGAAGTTTTTCCGTTGGATCACCAAACACGAGAACCTGCAAAAAGTATTTGACGGCGGCGAAGGCAATCTGACCATCTGCTGGCCGGAAATCGAGCCGAAGCTGACCCAGGATTACATCGATTACGAGAAAGCGCACGAAAAGGGCACGGTGATGCAAGCCGCAGTCAAATATATCGATCCGCAGTGGATGGATATCGGTAAAGACATCTCCGGCATGTTCGCCGGAGCAATGACGCCGGACCAGATTCTGCAGAACATCGATAAGCGCCGGGCCGAACAAGCCAAGGTATTGAAGGATGAGGCGTGGCAATAAGCCGCGTCCGGCATCGCCGCGCGCGAATGCACGCAAAGCGCGCGGCAGGAAGGAAGGGTGTTGCTTGACATGAATGCAAACAAAATTTACCCATGGTATTTCTCCTCTGGCGCGATCGTGCTGTACGTTCTCTTTATCGTCGCTCCCGCGGTGCTGGGCATCTATTATTCCTTTACCGACTGGAACAGCTATAGCCCGGAGAAAAACTTTATCGGGTTCGAACATTTCCGCACCATTCTGGCGGGAGACCCGACATACCTGCTGTTCATCAAAAACACGGTGATCTTCACGATCGTGACCGCCGTGGCCAAAACGGTCATGGGCCTGTTCCTCGCCCTGCTGCTCGTCAGCGGGGTGAAGATGGCCAACCTGCACCGCATGATCATTTTTTCGCCGCAAGTGCTGTCGTTCCTGATCATCGGCCTGGTGTTCAAAAGCTTGCTTGATCCGAACAACGGCTTCGTCAATGTGACGCTGCGTTCGCTTGGACTGGACGCATTGGCCCAAAACTGGCTCGGTTCGCTGACCTGGGCCATGCCATCCATTATGGCGGTCGATACGTGGAAAGGCATGGGGTACATCATGGTGCTGTTCATCGCCGGCCTGCTCTCCATCCCGCGCGATTATTACGAAGCTGCGGCCATTGATGGAGCCGGGTTCTGGCAGCGTTTATTCAAAATTACGATCCCGATGCTGATGCCAACCATCACGATTGCCACCGTGCTGAACATTACCTACGGGCTGCGCGTGTTCGATGCGGTTTACGTACTGACCAACGGTGGACCCGGCAACGCCACCGATGTCATCAACACAGCTGTATATTCCTCGTTCGCGAAGGGATACTGGGGCCTTGGCAGCGCGCTGTCCACGATTCTGTTCGTCATTATGGCGATCATTTCGTTCTTTATCATCCGCTTGATGAGCCGAAAGGTGGAACTGTAGATGCAACTGAAAAAAAGACTCGTGTCCATCGGCCTCAACGTGGTCGCGTGGATACTCAGCCTGATCGTGCTGATTCCGTTCGTGGTCATCGTGCTGAACTCATTCAAGTCGGACGCGGAGGCCAAGGTACTGAAGCTGACACTGCCCGAAACCTTCATTTTCGACAACTACCGCATCGTCTATGAACAAGGGCATCTCGGCGGCTCATTCTTCAACAGCCTGCTGCATTCCACGGCCTCTTCCCTGCTGCTGGTCGTCGTTGTGGCCTTCTCGGCCTTTACGCTGTCGCGCAATCATTCGAAGCTGAGTGGTTTCCTGTACTTCTTTCTCATTCTCGGCATTACGCTGCCGCTCAACTACATTCCGCTGATGGAAGTGATGAAAACGCTGGGCATGATCAATTCCCATATCGGCATGATCCTGTTATACACCGCTATGGGCATTCCGATCTCGCTGTTCATCACGTACGCATTCGTTTCGGGGATCCCGAAGGAGCTGGACGAAGCGGCCATCATGGACGGCTGCAATGCCATCAAGCTGTTCCTGAAAGTGATCATGCCGCTGCTGACTTCCGTGCTCGTCACGGTATTCGTGCTTAATTTCCTAAGCGTGTGGAATGAATTTACCGCTCCCCTCTACATGCTGAACACGGTGGAAATGTGGCCGATGACGCTGGCCGTGTACAATTTCTTCGGGCAATTCAGCGCCCAGTGGAATCTCGTCAGCGCCGATATCGTGCTCACGTCGCTGCCGGTGTTGATCGTGTTCCTGATCGGGCAAAAATACATCGTCGGCGGCCTGACGTCCGGCGCGGTGAAAGGGTAAGTCGCAGGTTTGATGAAAGCGATGTGCGCTCTACCTTTTCTAGAGGCTTGAATGCCTATATAAGTTGAACCACTACACGAAGTCACTACGGGGGCAGAACCATCTTCCGATCGTCATTATCCCCAGATTTTTTGATCCCTTTTCAAAGGGAAAATCCGGTGATAAACACGAGGTGTATGCTTCCGATAGAGCTTTCTTACAGAAAGCTTTTAGCTCCGCTTCTTCGGATTCTTTCTGCCCCCTTCGTTTTTGTGTAACGGTCTAGTTCAACTTATAAAGTGCAATACGTTTTAATGACGCCTGACCACAAAAAGCTGCCCCCATTTAGCCAAACGTAATGGCATCCAAGGGGCCGCTTTTTAATGCGTTTCTCGCCTTAATCATGCGCCAAGTCTGTTTCGCCCGAACGACTTATATGCGAATCATTGTTCCAGCGCTTTGATCGTTTTCAGACGGGACGTGATGCCTGCGATGATCACAACGAACAGGCCGGCAATGATAAACAGCAGAGCGATGCCCCTTCCTTCTCCCGTACCCGTCACCTGACCCACCGTGGATGCCAACGGGCCGTCCTCCACCAGCAGCGGATTGAACACATGATCTGCCAGGAAACCAGCCAGGCTGTAAGCAATGATAAAGCCAAGCTGCGACAGGATGCCGATGATGCCCCATACCCTGCCCTGTTTTTCGTTGGAAATATTGCTGCGCACCAGCACGTCGGCGCTCATGTTGACGAACGGCAGCGAAGCCAGGAACAGGAAACCTGCGGAGATCATCAAATACATGTTTGTAGATACACCGATCAGCGAGAATGACAGACCGCACATCACCAATCCGGTAACCAGCACGCTTGCATATTTCTTGGACATCCTAAACACGCCAATGCACAGGCTGCTGATCAGCATGCCGACGGCGCTTACCGACTGAAATGTCCCGAGCGTTTTTGCATCAGCAAAGGCGAGGATCATCGGACCGATGAGCGTCTCCAGAAATCCGATGTAAAAGGTAATCAGCGAAATAATCATGACCAGCAGCAGCACGCCTTTATTGGTGACCACTTCCGTCCAGCCTTCCCGAAGATCCGTCAGCCAATGACGGTTTCTTTCCTCCTCCATGCGTTCCACCTTCAAGCTTTTGCGGATAACCAGCACGGCCAGAATCGCCACCACGTAGGTCAATATATTGACGACCAAAATCGTTTCAATGGTCGTTATGCTCAGAAGCATGCCTGCGATAATCGGCGAAAACAGAAACTTGGAGGATTCCGCGAGCTGTACGAGGCCGCTTCCTTTGGAGAATTGCTCTTCAGTCAGCAGATCGGTTGCCGAAGCCTTGTAAGCCGGGCTTTGCAGGGCTGAGAATACGGAGCTGAACGCTGCCCCTGCATAGATATGCCATAGCTGGATATCTCCAGTCAGCATGAACGACAAGATGAAGACCAGCCCGGCAGCCGAACCGAGATCGCCAATGATCATCATCAGACGTCGGTCGAACCGGTCGGCCATAACGCCTCCGATCGGCCGCAGCAGAATGTTCGGCAGGAAGGTAAAGAGGGTGATCAGCGCCACGCTTGTGGCGGTATTGGTTTTCTCGAAGGCATACACGCCGAGCGAAAACGCCGTCAGCCCGATGCCGATCATCGAAATCAGTTGGCCGAACCATACCAACAGAAATTTGTGAAACGATTTTTGCACGTTTGGTTCCATTGTTCCGACTCCTTTCAGAATAACGCTTCAGGTTAATGGGACAGATACCGTTGGCTCATATAGGCAAAGCTGCCCTTCTCCGCACCAATCACACGTCGAAGGTACCTTTGGTTTGGCAATCTCGCATGCGCGTAAAATATCGTTTACCGCTGTTTTGCCGTATTTCCGGACGATGAAGCGCGTGTCTTCAGCATCGAGAATGTCATTAAAACGCCGCCGTTCTTCCGGGTGTTCGACGACTCTCATGCGATTCTCCAATCAACTCGACCGACTGTCGGTCTATTCTAGTCATCAGAGCGCCCTTTTAGAACCCCATCTCTGCCTGCCATTGCAACAATCGTCCTCTCTCTTCCACCATATACAGGCTTACGCCCCGACCTTGCCGCTACCTCCACATCATGAAAACTGATGTCATCCATCCCGCTGATGCTGCAGCAAAACGTGGATTTGCCAAAGGCGGACGGCCCCATACCCAACATCTATGGATAAATATGTACGAATTAAACAGATTATAGCAAGGATGACAGTAAGACAAATCGGCCTTGGGTTCGGATTCATGCTCCGCCCGGAGACCGATTCGCAACGTCTCGGATGTTCATTTGACGAAAAAGGAATTGACTTTTATTTATTTTGTAACTATTATGGTTACAACGGTGGTGATGATCGATGAAACAGATCAGCAGTCGCTTTTCCATCGCGGTGCACACCCTATCCCTGATCGCAACGATGCCGAATGAATGCACGGGAGACCTGATCGCGCAGAGCGTGAACACCAATCCCGTCATCATTCGCCGGATCATGTCGAGCCTGAAGAAGGCGGGCCTGATCGACGTAAGGCCAGGCGTGGGCGGTGCTTCCCTGCTGCGGGACCCGGCAGAGGTTACGCTGCTGGACGTGTATCGCGCCCTCGATGTCGTGGAGGACGGGCAGCTGTTCAACTTCCACAAAAATCCGAACCCGGCATGCCCGGTCGGACGAATGATCGAGCATTCTTTGCGGGCCGAGCTTGACGAAGCCCAGAAAGCGATGGAACGGCGTTTGAATAGCGTAACTTTGCAGCAGATGATGGATCAGGTCGACGTCTCGGATTAAAAGCTCCTCAGGAGCTTTTTCTTCCCCCTTCGTTGTAATCACTTCTGTTATAACTACATCGATAACAACAAGCAAAACCATACAAACTACTTTTTGGAGGGACATTTATTATGAAATATCTCGTTACTGGTGCTACAGGTCATTTGGGTTCATTCGTCGTGGAGGCTTTGCTGAAAAAAGTGCCGGCCTCCGAGCTCGCTGTCAGCGTGCGCAATCCGGAAAAGGCACAGCATTTGAGCGCTCAAGGCGTAGAGGTCCGCCACGGCGATTTCGACCAGCCGGAGTCGCTGGCTGCGGCATTCGCGGGCGTGGAGCGCCTGCTGCTCATCTCCGCGGACGGCGATAATGAAACACGCATTCGCCAGCATGAAACAGCCGTACAGGCTGCCAAAAACGCCGGGGTGCAATTCATCGCCTATACCAGCGTGGCCAAAGCCGACGAGAGCACGCTCGGACTCGCCGAAGTCCATCGCGCAACCGAGAAAGCCATCCGCGATTCCGGCATTGCATACTCCCTGCTGCGCAACAACTGGTACCTCGAAAACGAAGGCGGCAGCGTTCAAGCTGCGGCACAAGGCGCGCCTTGGGTGCATGCAACAGGTTCGGCCAAAGTAGGCTGGGCTACGCGCAGCGATTATGCTTACGCGGCGGCGGCGGTACTGGCGGGCGAAGGGCACGACAACACCGTATACGAGCTTTCCGGCAAACCGATCACGCAAGCCGAGCTTGCTGCCATCGCAGGCGAAGTGCTTGTCAAGGACATTCCGGTGCAAAACGTGGACAGTGCCGCTTACGCGGAAATCATGAAAGGCGCCGGCTTGCCGGACTTCGTCGTCTCCATGCTGGTGGATATGCAAAGCGCGATCGCGCAAGGCGCGCTCAATGTCGAAAGCGATACGCTGGAACAGCTGCTGGGCCGTCCGGCGCAACCGCTGAGCGAAGGCATCAAAGCGCTTCTCGGTTAATCGAGAGGAAAACGAGTACGACCGCTTACAAAAGCATGGCAAGCACAAAAGGAGCACCCAAGGCGAATCATCTTCGCTGGAGGTGCTCCTTTGTATATTGTGTTTGTATTCGTGTCGACATTCGGCCTAATCCCGGTGAATGTATTTCACGGGAACGTGGTCGGCCAACCAGATGTTCTCGTTGCCATGATAAAAGGAAAGGCCGTCCGCTGCAGCCGCCTGTGCATCGATGCGCAGGATGACCGGCTTCGGGTCACGCCGGCTGCCCACCAGCGAAGCCGTCTCGACGTCGGCAGACAGATGCACGTATTGGCGCTGCCGCGGCTGCAATCCCTGTGCCATGATCGAGTCCACCGCGCGCGTCGGCGTTCCGTGATACAACCATTGCGGCGGCTGCGCAGGGGTTCGGCTTATTTTTTGCGGCGTCGAATGGCCGTATAATGCCCGTATGCGGCCGTCCGCGATCTCGTGGCGCTGCTTGTCCGAGGCCTGAATCATGCGATGCAGGTCCGCTTCCGTGACGGCCGTCCATTTCTTGCTCTCATGCAAAGCCGCCAGCAGCTGGCTGATCTCGACCCAGCCTTCGTCGTCCAGCTCCAGTTCATACTCCCAAGGCGCGTGCCGCAGCGCGTAAGACAGCTCCTTGCTTAATTTCATCAAATCCATTGGTCTCACACCCCTTTCCATTCGCTGCCGCTATTGTTCAGGGCTCTTATTACGTTAGCTGGCAGACTGCACTGCCGCCAAAATCTCCTGCATGTTCCGCCCCAATCCTTCGTCATCGTTTTGGGTGAACTGCGCATATCCATCTATGCCGCGGTGAATAATCGTATTCATGACAGGGTGGGCGTCACGGTTGGACGCAACTTTAATCAGGTCGTCCGCGAAATCAACCGCCTGCTGTTCGCTGTAACCAAACGGCTGAATCAGCATGCGAATGCTCAGGGCATGAGCCTGATGCTCAGCCAACCGATCCCGGTGCGTAATGCCGTAAACGGCTCCGAAACCAAAAGCGGCAATAACCTGGCGCTGCAGCTCGGTCGTCCGTTCCAAGGGTATATCGATCAATTCGCATATTTTATGTACCATCTGTTCGAGCTCCGTTGCCGCCGCAGCCAGAATGGCATCGCTCAAGTCGCCGAAATTTGTATCGTCTATCATTATGTCATCCTTCCTTCCTACAATAGCACGCTGACTGTGCCAAATCCATGGAACCATTGTAGCGAGTTGGGGGCGCAAATTCAAATCGCTTTTGTTAGGCGAGGGGGCGCCTTCAATACGCTGGTTGTCCGGAAGAACAGCTTCATCGCGCTATTTAGAGCTATTCGTCGTCGGTCCTGGCAGTTGCTCATACGCCTGTTCAGTAAAACCACGCTGGTTCATCATGTTCCGCAGCCCCGCGGCCACTTCCGCAAAATAAACGGCTGGCACGCGCTCTCCCGCGTAATCTCTCAAGTCATAATCTCTCTCCATCTGAGGATACAGATCATGCAGATCGTCCACAAGCACCTTGCGGATCGCCTCGCTCGTAATCGACGAGTCCATGGCGCACTCATTCACCAGCGTCTGCAAGGTTCCCCGCAATGCCTGCTCATCGTAAGACGGATGGGCCAGCAAAAACGTCAAGTCGTACAAATCCTTGAATCTCGGTCTGACGATCGTCTGATGCAATTTCCAGGCAACCTGCGTAGACAGCGGCACGGTATGCGGAACAACGAATGCTTCCCCAACCGACGGTTGATAGGTCAGCGGCACGGGTTCGTTTTCCAAAGACAAATTAAACGAGATGTCGAGATACATCTCATCCGCATACGTGCTCTCGCTAGTGGAAGTCCGGTAGAAACGATACGCCAAATCGGTGTTCACCGTCGGGAAGTCGTCCGCCATCGCGTAGTCGATGCATCTCCAGAACGCATTTTCCCGGAAGCTGCGGAACTGAACGCCGTCGTTCAGATCCATTTCGGTCACCTCGATCATCCAATCCGTGAACATACGTCTGGCCTCGTTCTCGTCCCGAATCGTCTCCAGGCACAAAAAATCGATGTCGTCCGCATCGCGCACGCTCCGGTCCGCCAAATACTGCCTCGTCAACAGGCTGCCCTTCAAGGCAAACGGCCCATTCACCAATGCCGCCCTTCGCAACAACGCTTCCAGACCGATTAACAATCGTTCCTCGTAACTCATCTGATCCAAATTCATAATGCCAGCCATTTCGTGTCCTCCTTTTGTTTACATGTGAGTATCCTAACAATGACTATTCTGCGATACCCAACCTTTATCCAGCTCTTCCCGGCTATCGTGTACGCACAATTCGTGCTGCTGCTTCAGCAGCTTGATCCCGTTCAGACGCAAGACCTCTTCAATGCCGGCGATCCGTTCATAGAAACGAGCGGCAGAGCCGTATTCCCGCACCGTAATGAACCTTACTTTACCATTGGCATTCAATGAATTACGCGAGATATGTCCGCCATAGGGCTCGCACTGCTTTTTCAAGTCTGCGATATCGCCGACTTCCACCTTGCCATGCCATTCAAAATACGGCTTCGAGCCTGCAACCATCGGTTCGTGAAAATAACGTTCTTCCTGCGCGGGAATTTCGATTTTGGTGCGCACCACGTTAAACCCTTGTTTCCCGAAAATCGAGGCCAGCGCATCCATGCCTTGTTTCACTTCTTCATAACGGTCGCTATGTACGTTCCCCGTAAACATCGGCTGATGCACATACTCCCCTTGATCGAGCACAATCATCACCGGTTTGACCTTCTGTTCCTCGCATGTCCGGATGAACGCCTGCTTCTCCTCCAGCTTCAAATCCTCTACCGTTACGTGAAATTCAAATTCCATATTATGAGACACGTCCTTTCTCTTTTTCTATGTAAAGTCTATATGAAGTCGGTATGAATGCTTCTCTGATATCGATTCAAACAAATAGATACCTGCGTCTTCGGAATTTAAGGAAAAGCGATCGTTTAAACCATATTGTTCACGAATTTCATCCACCGCCTGGTTTAACAAACTCCCATACTCCCGAATATCATCCTCGTTCAAATATTGCACAAACGCAAGCGGAACATGCTGTTCAGTTAACCAGTAAGGTTCTTGCCAAGACACATATCCCGGCGTCCGAAACAATAATTCATCAATCATCGGATTTTGAATTTCAGGGACTTCCTCCGTATTCAAGTAATAAACAAACTTGTTCAAACCGTCATCGTAGGTTACCGACAACGATCCACCCGCATACTCCACTCCACCTTGAAATACGCCTTGAAAAACGCTGGACGCTTCTCCATTATGAATGCACACAGGACAAATTCCGCTTACCTCCTGAACGCTGTAAAAGGGACCATGGTACATGAATTCACTGACTTGTTTACAAACGGAGCACCGCTCCTTCTCTTGATTTGTATCGAAGATACCATTCGTGTAGGCGTATGGTTGGAAACGAAAGAAAGGCTGTTGGTTATGATCCATACTCGACCTCCTGGATTTGTTCAAAAAATCCAATTCTGGCGTGATCCTGGTAACCGACAAAAATCTGTCCGTTCTTGCTATGAATCGCATAGGAATGGCGTAAAACACCCCTAGTATAGAACCAGTAATACGGATTCCACATCCGTAACCTTCTACTATTTGAATAATCGCGCAATTCCGCAGTTGTTTCGTCAAGCAGCCATAATTGATTTCTCGTCTCATCAATGATGATCTGATGGATATCTCGTGAGTGATCTAATGTGCATACAGCCTCCGTTTTTTTATCCCCCATTCCCCACCTATGTAATTGAGATGTACTGGAGTAATTACATAGTGCCATAAGGACACGATCCTGCGAATCCATCGCAATGGCACTACAAACATAAGGCTTACCCAACGGGCGTATAACATCGGAATGATGACCTGCCACATGGACTGCACGGATTTCGCTGTTGTGTGTTGCATATACCAGCCACTCACTGTTATGTGTAAATGCTAGCGTTTGGTTCATTCCCATGCGATGTGTCCAAGCAAGCCATACAAAATCACTGCGGAAAATCACGGGCTGCCCCCGTTCAATATCCCATAGTTCTACTTCTTTCCCCGCTAGGCCGATGGCAAGAAAGCGTTCATCCGGGCTGAAGGCACTCGCTGTAATTTTCCTGTCACTGTAAGTATGTTTAAATATCAAGTCCCCTGTAACAAAATTCAGTACATAGAACGTTCCATACTCAGCTGGTATGGGAAATCCATCATCTCCCTGAGGATCATAGGATCTTGCCGTAGGTATGATGAGAATATACTGACCTGAAGCGCTAAAAGATACATGCGTGTACTCTTCGTAATAGGCATTGGAGATCAACTGTTCCCAATCCAGACCAGGGTATCGGAACTCCCTGGCGAACTCTAAACGCTGTATATCTACCACGGCAACAAGACCTACGGCCATTCCAACGGCAAGAAATTGCCCATCAGGGCTAAATACTAACCGAACATGCATCGCTTTTTCTTCCAAAAAGAACGCCTCGTAATCCGTCAATACTGCAAGTTCCATGCCATCCTGCATACGGAACAATTTCAATTGTCCGGAGAAATCCATCACTGCACCAAGGGAGCCATCCGGGCTAATTGCCACGTCGCCGATCCACGAGTTCATCCGTGTCAGTTGCAGTAAAGCCGCTCGTTTGCGGGAAGGAAACTGCATCACATCGGCATACAACAAACTATGCTCTCCCAACCATGCCTCCATGTCCTTCAGCTTCTCATCCCAATATGAGCTTTTGGTGGATGGTCGTTTTTGCAATTTGGCTAACGCGTCAAGCAAGTTGCCCTCTTTTATATTGGCAAGAGTCATATAATAGATTGCTCTAATATACATCTCTGGTTGAATTTTCTCCTGCTCCCTATCTAGTAAAGAACCGATTTGTTGCATAACATCGTAACCATCGCATGGGTCCTGTAATGCCATAACAATCCCTTCTGTGATTTCAAATAACTGACGAGCGACACTCTCATACTCATACACGTAGTGTTCTGTACTTCTTTTATACAGTTCCTGCAAAAGTGGAAACAACTCACTCTCTACTCGATGAACGCTACCTGCAAGCAATGATACTTCTATGTATAAGGACAGCACTTCCATATGAATAAGTCTACCCGCTTGATCCACATAATCCAACCAATCAGCAGCCATGTAGGAATCGAACATCATCGACAATCGGTCGAATGAACCTTCCGAATAATGTTGATACACCAGGTCTCGTTTTTCCTTCGTAATCATGTCTCTCCTGTATCCTTCCTTTCCTCCAAGATCTGTGTTTCCTCCAATTCATATCGTTTTATCCAGCCTCTGGAGTCCACCCAAATATCATTGCCTCCGTCCACGACCAGAACTCTCCGAGGAAACCTAACTTCCCCTGTCTTCTCATAATAATTGCGAATTTCGTCATCCTCAAAGTCATCGAACGAGTAATATACGTTTTCTAGGTCCGACCAATCCAAGGTAGTACCCTCTCTGGAAATACCTCTTAAACCATACGTATACACTTTCCAATCCTGCCAATGATAGAACCTTTTGCATTGTTCGCAATACCATACGGCAAATTGCTTTATTTCGGGATAATCCTTGTTCATAAACGTTTGGCGAAGCTTTGCTTCCTCTAATACAGAGTATGTCCAATACACTACCTTGTTAGGAACTCTTGTATCCGAGAGAATAACTCCACAGATACATCGTTTTCTCATAGAATCGCCTCTTTATTCAACATACGAAATTAGAAAATTTGAAAGCGCCTCAATTCCCTTACGTTACTAATATAATGCATCGAAAAGTCTGTACCCGCCAAAAAGCTATACCATTGCCGGTTCTACGCATAAAATCAACATAAGTTCGTGGGAGCATTTCTGTGACAGACAAGTCTTTCAGATAAGACAGTACGGATCATTCAGAATTTGCTCGAAGTCCGCAGGATCTTAAAAATTTAAGGAACCAGATCTTTTTCTTGTACGGAAAGATTGTTTTCCTTCAAAGTTGGCTCTATATTGGCTTCATTATTCTTTGTTCCTTTAAAAATGCCTTGTATGTACGATTTCCATCTACTCATGAATATTATTCCTTCATCAGACACCTATATTAAATGCGATACTTCTAAGAAACCTTACACCCAATCTTTCACATAATATATATCGGTTTCAAATGAAGAGAAAAATAGGCTTTAATCCGTTCTCAATAGTGTTGGCTACAGTCTTTAGATCCCTCATTTTTCAAATACTGATTGAGCGCCTTCGATTCCCACCAATTCACCTTTGGGCCAATTCGATGTCTGACGAGGTAGCTTAACCCCTTTTTAGAGTTGATCCTTGATAAAGCTATAATGGCAAATGCTGAAATTGCATTAAGCTTATATTTTTGAAGAATCAGTAACTTGTCTTCTACTTCGATCAGAAGGTCCTCAGAAAAATGGGAAATCCAATATGAAGCTTTTGCAGATGCATCCGTCGAATAATCATCCATAGCGATTTTGATTAACAAGTCCAACAATAGCTTGTCATTTAATCGTTCCTGAAAGTAATGGGTTGCTTCCTCTATACCATGGACAGCATCAATAAGCTGCTCTCTAATCAATTTTCTTGAATACGTCACAAATAGATTCCCTCCTTGATCTTTTATAACGAAAGCTCTTTCGCTGAAGAAAATATTCTCAGTAACACTCCATAGACGCATTGTTCTGCTTTTTGTCACTTACTGTTATACAGAACAGTTGCCTACTTCAGGTGAAAAAGTATCTACAAAAAAACTCTTAATATCCACACCGTGAAGCTTTAATTTTTTTTATCGACACCTAATTCAGCCAGTAAAGTTGCGCCAATAGTGTCGATATGTTTATCTAAATCACCTGCTATAAATCCATGCAAAGCATTATTTTTACTATCAATGTAAACGCTTATACCGTCCTTATAACCGATATGATGGGTCGGGTCACTAAACCAGGCTCTTTGAAAATCATAGGTTTCGAAAAATGGATCAATGATGTCCCTTGCATCTGATACATGGTGCCTTTCCATTGCTTCTTTAAGCATGTAACGGGATCCAGCAAAGATAATACACTTATCATAATTCAATCTTTCGTATTTACTAAACGCACATTGAAATAAGAGCTTTTCAAAGTTTTCGGCAAAATAACTGACAAACTGGCTTTCTTCATTAGTCATAACAATTTGAGGATGATCAGTTTGGGTAAAATCAAAGGATAGTTGACCATAAAATAATTCAGTTTGAAAAAAATGTATATATCTATCACTTAAAGTGTCTGGTTCTTCTTCATGGATCCCTTCATACGTTTCAATGATCTCTGAAATGGAAGCATATCCCGGAAGTTGAGTTTTGAGTAACCCCTGGTCGTTCTGCCCCATATAATTCAAATACACCTCATATTCTTTAGGGTAATGATACCCGTGATTTTTCATTTGTGTCAGATGAATCAGTGTAGTTATATCCTCTTGTTTTGCTGGTTCGATTCGATTCACCCAATCCTCATCGATTCTGGATATATATTTTAACAGTCGATCAAAAAGATTTGTAGAATCCCCTATAGGTGGGATATGGTCACTTTTTAATGGCATTTGCATAGTAGTTTATGTACTCCTTTCACTGGAAGAACACAGACTTGCTGTGACATCCATCCGTTGTATAACCCAATGCAGCCTCAGGATGAGGTTCATAATCCAGTTGCATAGTCCTCAATTAGATGTGACCAATATCCTTCAGCATCTTTCATTGCCAGAGGATCTAATTGTTTATACAGCCTATGTAGTTCTTTCACATATTTTTGTGTAGTATAACCACCTTCTCGTTTCATTTCCATTGCCAATTCATTTTTTTTAAATGAAACCAAAAAAATGTTTTCAAGTTTTTATTTAGCATATAAATTTGAGGTTTACGATAGGATGAGCTTGTAAAAAGTTCATCCTCCCCTTCTTTTATGTACAGTCCATTTGAGCCAAGTATCCCGTAACACGCATAATGACCAATTTTAATAAAAACTGTACCGTCAATTAACATTTTTTGAATAGCATCCGTTCCATAAAATACAAAATCATCATAATCCTCTGGCACTCCCACAGAAACCATGAATTCAGCGTTATTTCGGCTCACACCAATTTCTATCAATTGATCGTAATCATATACTCGCAAATCTGAATCGTAATATTGAAGAATCTCACGAATATCATAATGCATAAGCTCCTCCTTCAATTTATATCTTGTTATATAAGTTGAACGAATTTTTTACACGAAGTCACTAACGTGGTCAGAACCATTCAAATACAATGTTACATTTGCATATTTCACTATTTTTGTTACCATTTCATCTGAGGTCATTTTTATTTTATATTCACATTTTGGATACTCTAATCCTACCTGAGAAATTTTTGTTTCTTCAATTGTTGTGCTTTTTACTCCAATTACTATAGTAAGCATTTCATAAATCAACTCAAGAATCTCTTGATGTGACTTGTCTCTTAGACTTCCTTCATAAACGACATTACCGTACGTATCACTTGAAGTGTAATTTCCCTTTACCGCATCATCAATAAACATCATTTCCTCATTCAAGAAAAAAATTGACGTTTGATGACGGTAAAAACTAACGTGAACATCTTCATGTTCTCCATCTAAAACAACGTATTCGATCCGTTTCCCTGAAGCAGGTATAAATTCTTCATCACCTGAAAGAACTCTAAGCTCTACCTTCGGATGTTTGCTCAAAGGTTCTACCAGATATGTAATAATCTCTTCATTGGAGAAGTCCATACAGAGTTGACCATTGTCATAGACATAGCTCATTACAATGCCTCCTTTATCATGGGTATAAAGTTTCTCATGACGATTAACCCCCAAAAATCAAAGTTGAAATGAATACATTGGTATCTGACCATAATCAACCTGTTTGATGTATCTGGAATAGCGTTAGATGAGTTATAAGTGTTATTGGTTGAATGATGGGTTCTTTCGGAACTGGGTAGCCCCACTTATTAAATTAATGTAGTTTTGATTTGGTTTAAAAGAAATTCCACTTTAGATTTCTCCATAGGATGCGAAAGAAAGTACTGACTGGTTAAATTATCTAGAAAATCAATAAAGTCTGTATTGGATACTATTTCATATTTAATTTCATCAACTGCTGGGGGTTCAACTTCAAATTTCACGCCTTTATCTCCAAAATATCCCTCTTCCCACGACTTATATTCAGATGGAAATGCACAACAGATAAACTCCGAAATACCATATCCTATCGAGTTTGAAAAATCTTCAAGAGCATCTACAAATTTATCTTCATCAAGATAGAGGAAGTATAGTTCCATTGCAGTTAATTCATCAAAATTCTTATTTATTTTCATTGTTTATCTCTTTCAGTTTAGTGTTGGAAACCGGGTTATGTAAGGAAAGTATCACATACAATTTTCAAAAATCCACCTTTTTGCTTGTTCATCACCTAAGGTTATTGGTTCCTCTGTAGTTCCAATATTTATACTTATAATATTAGCCTTCTCAATTCCCTTAACATTTTTGAAGCTTGCACCCTTTACTAAAACATCTTCAAAAAAAGAATCTTCAATGTTTGCATTATCCAGTTTTGAATTTCTAAAGTCTACACTACTAAAATAACAAACATTTAACTCAGCATTCGAAAGATCAGCCCCTAAAAAAATGGTCTCTGCACTTTCACAATCTGTAAATTTTGAGTTTCTAAGATTAGAGTAACTAAAATCCGAATATGAAACATAACCTTTATAGAAGTTAGCCCCCTGTAAATAAGCATTTCTAAACGTTGATGAATATAGCCAAGTTAAAATAAAATTTCCTTTTTCTAAGCTCATACTATCAAACGAACATTCAATTAACCTAGCTTCTTTAAAGGAAAAATTGGACAAGTCGAGACCTTCCAGATTTATTTCGTCAAGTACCAATTTCTCCCCCTCCCTCCCCACTGAATCTAACCATACTTGATGAAATTCAAATTTTTTAATTATGTTTTTTTCATCTACCATTCTAATCACCCTTTTTTGGCTTTGTGTGACCATTGAGATTACTGATAACTTGGAGACCAAAAATATTTCCTGCTCCTCCTTTAGTGTTATAAATCACTTCTATTTCGATTATATGGATAATATATGTTATTGAGTTCATTCAGCACTGGATAGCCCCCATAAAAAAGCAACCTTGAAAAGCATAAGCCATTCAAGGTTATGACAATAGATTCTCAATTTCTCAAATCTTTAATCAATTCCAGTACTCTTTCTTTGTGTTGGATCACTTCAACAAAATCACTCTTTAACAGTTCAAACCTTGTTATACTATGGTCTGAACAATATTCTTCGGCTACTGCATCTATAACTAAAACCTTATCATGCATTTTTTTTATCAAGTATTGATTCCCTTCACATAGAACCCCTTCATATTTAGTTCCTCTATACAAATCATCTTGAAGGATAGATATTTCCTCCTCCTCTGTACACATAATATACTCAATCGTAGGCAAAAGAGTATCTTTTGAAATTTCTGAAATAAGAAAATCATATAATTTCATTAAATTAATTCCTTTATTTTCTTCAATGAATTTGGATACACTAAAATGTATATTCATAACAACTATCCTTTCAAATTAAATAATGGGTTAAACCGTCCATTTCCCAAAGCATCTTTAACTATTAAGTAGCCCCTTTAACTGTAGTAGCGTAGAGTTTTTTCAGGGTCAATGAAACATTTTTGCTTAGAAAAGCTTTCATCGCTTTGGGATTGAATGCTTAAACAAAATTTCGATTTATTTAAGTTCAAGTAATTCAAGAATCTTATCAATTCTATTTAATAAATCTAGGCTTTCCTCTTGAGAAAGTTCAAATTGGGAATTATCGATGTAATTATCTATAATCTCGTTTATGACATGGTCAGGTACTTTATAATTGCCTCGCATTAAATTTTCAGCTATTGTTGCAAAAACAATTTTTTTGGCACATGCTTTATTTCGAAATTCACTCTTGAAATAAGCGATCACATGATCAATAGTTTCCTCAATATTTACAGACTTCACAAATAAATCATTCACTTTATCTGTGATTTCTTCATAAAACCATCTTGCTTTCGGGCAAAAATCCGTTGGCATTTTTTCAATTTCCACAAGTACTCTGTTTCTTCTTAAATAAAGATCCTCAAATTCTTCTTTTGTTAGTTGCTTTTTTTCTATATATTCTTTTACCACTTGAAAATTTATTGACTTAAGTTTAAAAATGTAATTATCCTTAGCATTCTTATATATTCGAGGCTGTTGTAACCTTAGTTCAGCTACAATAATCCAAAGGACTGCCTTTTCCATTTCATCAGAATATTTTTCGCTATAATTCTCATCAAACGCCTGAGATACGGCCTCATAGTGACTCAGATGATTAATATTTTTATATCCTTCGCACTCTTCAATAAATGACTCTATTAATTCTTGATAGTTCCATGCCATATTTTTCAAATCCTTATAATGCAGATTTCTATTAAATTCATAGTAAAAGAAGGTTGGACTCTAAATACTCATTATCAATCGCAGCTATGTTCATTATATGTATTGGAGGTGAGGCCCATTGTTCCCTTCTTCTGAAGCTATAGATATAAATCAGCCTGTTCATGTCTTTCGAAATAAAACATTTATATCTACACCATACGCATTTCGCCTTCTGATAACGTTCAGTATAGTCTTCATCATCATCCTCTAAATTATTGCTCATTGAAAAATACGTGCAACCAATTCTTAGCCTCCCTCCCGCTCTAATTACTTGACAAGGTACAAATCTCGCTGGGGTGAGAATCACTCACAACTTTTTAGAGGAACTGCCACACTTGGTTTGACAATCAATCCCACAAGATTCTTGTGCTACTATGCAAACAAAATAGTAAAACCTGTTCCATAGGTTATACTATTTTAAATCTTTGTTTAATTTGATGTAACCAAGATTCAATTGCATCCTTGTCATTAGAATGTCTCGACAAATATACTTCGCTTGCTTCTTTAAGATAAACATAAAAAGTAGGGTAATCCAGTACAATGGCTTCATCTTCAGTTACTGCAGGGTGATCAAAATAATAACAAACTCCATTTTCTCCGAAATATCCTTCTTCCCACTCTTCTAGTTCGCCTGCAAACAAACACCAAATATGCTCAACTCCAAACCCCTGCCCTTTACTATGCTTTTCCAAAGCTCTAAGTAGATTCCCGTCTCCAATAGCAAAATAAAAAAGATCTATCATTTCTTTTTCATGTGTTTTTTTTACATTTGACATAGAGCTGCCCCTTGATTATTTTTTCAAATCACGGATGAAAATTTGAAATTTTCCCATTTTCATCAAGATATTTCGTAAACCTAAGTCCATTTGAAGCGTATCCAATTACTAATCTTCCTTTAACCACACCACTTTCATAGCCTCTTTACCTCAAATAATCATTAGCACATTTGATATGATCTTAGGATCGTAGACAGTCTTGGGTTTAGAGATATTTTTATATTCACCAGGAATTTCCTCTAAAGCTCTATTCAATGCAGGAATTCTGTAAGATATCTACCCCCATCCTTCTTCTTCGATGCTTTAGGTTTCCAAGAGTTCATCTCATTTGGAGCTTCATCTTGGTTATTTTTATTCTTCGACGTCGTACTATTTTTTGGCGTTGTCGTTGTATCTGTCTCACTTGTTTTAGATGAAGGTATGCGACTCGTATTTTTGCTCTCCGACTGGGATGCATTCTTTGCTGATTTACCGGTTGATCCAGAGCCTGCTGCATTATCAGCTACTTCTCTGCTTCTCGAAACAGTCTCTCCCGTTTTACTTTTCTTTTTATTGCCCCAATTGCTGCCTCCACCATACACGATCGTAGGTTAACAGATACTGATTTTTGATTGTTATTCTTAAAGTAATGATCAAGCGACACCTAAGCCTTCTTCTAAGCATCTACTTGTTCTATTTTTTCTATAAACTCTTCAAAAGTATCTGCTAAAGGGAATATTGCGTAATCAATGCTCTCAAATGCCCGCTCATAGCACCATAATATAACTTTTGGTGGTAATTTTCGATCAATAAAATATAGACATATATAATCTTCATACCCAGCATTTGCAATAGGGATACTGCCTTCCTTCATCAAATCTCTAAATTCGGTATATACTCTAAAAATACTCTGCTCTTTTTCCGAATCAAATTCTAAAACCTTTATTATTGAAATGGACCAATTCGATTGTTCAAGACAAGCTTATTACCACACCCAATTTTTTTTGAGATATGATCCATTTTTTCACTAAATTTATTTGGAAATTCTACATTAAAAACCTTTTCTAATATAGTAATACTTCGCATGTTATTTACCTCCATAAAAGGGGAATTGCGAGTCTCTATTAGTCTTTGGTGGCTTTTTCTCAAGATTAATAAAGACACTATGAGATCCAATCGGAGTAGCTGGTGTACTTATATTAAATGGATACTCCTTTTTATAGATCATCAGAATTATACAAGTGTTTTTCAGAAATCTGCCGCATTCATGCCTTCATTTTCTTCATAAAATTGCTCAGGAATGGAATTGTCAAATTCACCCGTCCCCTAAGTTGTAAACTTAAAATAGAAATATAAAAAAGATGATAGCTGTTCTACCAACTATCACCATGTTATCTTAATTCAATTTGATTTTGTTTGAAGAAAAGGTATGTCTTTGTCTCTAGAATTCACACAAAATTATTGATATATCTAAATAAAAAATATTGATTGATATAATAATATCCTTAACCATTTAACTCAAGTACTTTTTTAATTCGTGACTCTAAGTCATTTATCTCTTCAAATAGCAGCTGATCTCCAATATCATCACGATTAAACTGTACCAATTCCTTTAATATGCTATCTGGAATGGATGTATGTTCTTTAACTAATTTTTCTCCTAGTAACATATATATAGTCATTTTTTCACTAGTTGTGTTGTTGCAGGCCCTATCAAAATGTTCTAATACATCTTGAACAATAAATTCTGGTCTCTCATTCTCAACTGTTACAAGATATTGATTTACTTCATTTATAAGTTCCTCATAGTACCATCTTGCATCTGGATATAAATCCACCTGAATAGTATTAACTAGTTCTAACGCATTATCTCGACGAATAATCAATTCATCAATTTGGCTTTTAGTAATTTGTTTCATTTCGATTTGACTTATGATTTTTTCGAAATTAATTGACTTTAATGCTTTCTCTCTATTCTCCTTTGCCTTAATGAAAATCCTTGAATTTTTTGAAGCTAGTTCTACATATAACACATTAATTATTGCTTTCGCCATTTCATCTTCCATGTTCGGACTATAAAATTCACCAAAAGTTCTAACTAAAGCCTCGCTATTACTTACATTGTCTCTCTGCTTCCGTTCTGAAAATTCTTCCATAAATGCATCGATGCACTCTTCATATTTCCACATTTAACTCATTCCCCTTCTGTCTCCATTTTCGGAATCTTATTTCCGTTATTATGAATCACTTCAATATCGAAATTCGGAAAATCTTTTTTAAATTCACTAATAATACTGTTGCAACTAAAGCGTGGCTTCAAACTATAAAACTATGATTCTAGTATCAATAATGGAAAGGTTTTCATTTGGAAAGACGATACGAAATTCAGGACGACCAATGGGATCAAATTAAACATCTGCTTACCTCCTGAACGAAAACCTCAGGGAGGGCGAACTGACAAAGATCATCGAACGATGCTGAACGCCATGTTTAGGGTTAACAGATCTGAGCCCCATGGAGCGATTTGCCTGAACATTACGGTTCATGGAAAATCGTGTATACGCGTTTCAGACGTTGGCAGATTGCCGGAGTTGGGGAAGGAATATTGAAACATGTTTCCATCACACCTGACTTTGAAAACATCATGATCGATGCAACGATCGTTCGCGTCCACCAACATGGAGCGGGCGCAAAAGGGGGCAGCAATTCCAAGCAATCGGGCGATCCCGAGGCGGAATAACGACCAAAATACATGCCATAGTCGACGGTCTTGGTAACCCGCTTCGTTACGAGTTAACCGGCGGTCAACGTCATGACTGCGTAACAGGGTATGAAATGCTTCAGTCGATGGAACTTCAAGGGATGAACGTGATTGCTGACCGAGGATACGACATGAATAATATTCTAAACCTTCTAGGTGAGAAGCAAGCTAAGGCGGTCATACCAAGCCGAAAACATCGCAAAATCCAGCGTGAATGCGATTGGTGGTTGTACAAAGAACGCCATCTCGTAGAATGTTTGTTTAACAAATTGAAGCACTATCGCAGGCTGGCTACACGATATGATAAGTTATCCTGCACGTTTGGAGCCTTTTTAACGCTGGCTTCTATTTTGCTATGGTTAAATTAGGTTTGAAGACACGCTCTAGATTAATACTTAAAGAAAAGTAAGTAGCAGTCATACTTATCTGTCGATCATCCGACCAATCTTTTATATATGCATCATAATTTATTAGTTCTACAAATAACACTTCGTATAAAACACAATGGATAAGTTTCCTCAATTCTTCTTTAGAGAATGGGCAATCAAAAGATAATCTAAAATCCATTTTATTCAAACCTCCAGTAATAACCGGATGAACTGAGTTCATTTTGATTTTCACAGAAAAGAACCCACAGCAGTGTGTCAAGTTCGCATTGTGAGTAATTAGTAATCTCTATTTTTCACTTTCCTTTAAAAAGTCTTCTTTATCATAAGGATAATTCAGTAGTTCTAGATTTTCTGTAGTCAAATACCACCATCGATAATCTAAATTACTGTTTATTAATAAACGCCCCTTAACCCTCTTCAATAGCGGATATGAGGTATCGTCCAACACAAACAAATCCGAATCGTTTAACTGTAATAGTTTTCCAATGACTTCGAGCAGCTTTAACCATCCGATTTCAAACGAATATGATTTAAATTGAATACTAAAAAAGACATTCGTATCCACACCATATGATTCGAGATTTGCTTTCCTAAAACGTTCAGTATAGTCGTCATCATCATCTGAATTAGTGTCCATTGAAAAATATGTGCACACGACATTTACCTCCTGAGCAAAGGACGAATCCCGTACCTCGGCCTCATAATCGATTAATTCTACAAATAATACTTCAAATATCATACTGTAAAGCAATTCCCCCAATTCTTTTTTGGGCAAATCAGAACCAATATATAATGAAAAATCCATATTACTTATACCTCCAATACTGATCTAGTTACTTTACGAGTATATCTCCAGATTCAATTACCATTAAGGTCAATGCTCTCCAAATTCAAATCGCTAATATCTTTTTCTATTCTACTATTGTAGAAATCAACCCAATTTTCAAGAACAAAAGCAGCACTACCACAACTCAGTGCCCTGTCGCTATCAAATCTTAAATTTCCACCCCTTTCAAAAAAAT
>NZ_CAKMMP010000023.1 GCF_927798175.1 Paenibacillus sp. JJ-223 | reverse complement strand
GATTTCGCTATACGCAAGTATCCTAGCTACGCAGGGGCTTGGCCCCTCCTGCGACCGGACTTTCACCGGCTAGAAGATGCGTGCTTAGCTGGGCACGCCGAATGGCAAAAAAAACACGCTGCAGGGAGCGTGTTTAAGTTGATGTCTTTGGCGCCGATCGCGTAACTTCAGTCCGTCATGCATTCAAATCCGTGATCGCCGGAACATGGATTTCCTTTACACAAGCTGCGCTGGAGAGACTGACAATACATTTAACGATGGATACGATGTCCTGAACCGGAATACGGGTTCCCCCATACAGAGCAATTGCTTTGTCCGCCCCTTCCTCATAAGGGACTGCGGCAGCCAATTCTCCCGGATTGATGCAGGTTACCGCAATGCCATCTTTGCGAACATGTTCTCTTAGAGCATTGGCGATGCCGCGCAGTCCGAATTTGGAGGCCACAAACGATACTTGTGCATTATTCGTATGCTCCAATCCGGCGGTAGATCCGATCAGAATAATTTTTCCCGCCCCCGACATGCGAACGTTCGGCAATAACGCCTGAATGGCAGTGATGGTCGTGGTGATATTCACATGAACGATGTTGGCGATGTCTGCCGGGTCATCCTTCTCGAAGTCGTAATGCTCCTCGAATCCTGCCTTCTCCCAAATGCCCACGTTATATATCAGAACATCGATCGGTTCAGATGCCAAAGCATCCGTTATTTTCCGTGCTGCATCCGTCCGCGCCAGATCCGCTTCGATCCATGTCCGTTTGACGCCATCGTTCAGTGCCAAGCTGCCCGGCTTGCTCCGGGACACGATCCATATTTGATCACCCTGCTCCGGCAGCCCTTTGACGAATGCATCGCCCAATCCCTTGCTGGCGCCAAAAATGATATAATTTTTCATCTATTTCTCCTTTTTTGAAAGTGATATGGTCGATTTCTAATCTATTATAACCGGATCTATTATAACCGGATGGATTTCCCGTACAAAGAAAGATCGTTCCTCGTTACCCTTGTTGCGATAACTGAAACGATCTTTGGGAAGGGATGGCTTAACGTATCTTCCTGGCCCCGGGGTGTCGCTTGCACCTTACTACACGTTGTTGGTTTAACCACTCTCCTTTTCGTTTGAGTGCAACCTTCGTATCCCTTTAACCGTCTAATAAAGCGCAATAATCAATCACACTAGACCACTGCGAGCGCAGTACCATCTTCCGATCGCTGTTATCCCCAGATTTTTCGAATCCCCTTTTCGAAGGGGAAAATCCGGTGAACAAACTATGCTTCCGATGAAGCTTTCTTTCAGAAAGCTTATAAGCGAACGCTACGCTTCTTCAGATTGGTTCTGCCTCTCCGTTAACGTGTGGATGTTTTTTCAGTTTATGTAATAAGTACCTTTGGGGAAGGAGAGAAAGGGAAATGAAATCGATATTGTCTGTTTTCATTTTGGTTCTTATGGTTACAGGTTGCAGCGGCAAAGGTGATTATTCTAACCATTCTACAGCACCGCAAGACGCACTAAAGACGTCTGAGGCTATCATCCTTGCGCAACAGGAGTCAAAGGGACAAAAGAAAATTCTTCTTGCGTTAGACACAAAAAATCCCGAGTTACAGTCAAACCTGAAAGAAATTACGGGTCAAGCCGTTCAGGAGATTTTAAAAACAAATAAATATAACTTAGAATGGCTGGATCTTAAAAACATCTCACCGGGAAAAGGTGATTTTAATGCCTTGAAGATCGGGGCGAAAATCAAATTTGTTGCTGATAAAGAACATCTGGATACGGTTCCTCCGACATCTATTGCCAAAGAAATAAAAATAGAAGAATAAAAAAAGTTAGTGTGACCACAGCCATGAAAGAAAACACATTTTCTACATACAAAAAACCGCCAAACACTCGGAAATCCTTGTGTTTAGCGGGTTCTATATGTATGGAGCCTAGGGGGACCGAACCCCTGACCTCATCGCTGTCAGCGATGTTTAGGACCTGGAACCGCGTAAACACACTTTACAAATATGTTATTAAATCAATTCTTTTCACAAAACTGGAATAAAATATACTCATTTCTATGTTGCGATTTGAATTCAGTCCCCAATAAGGCCCCAACTTCAGGGAACAAAAACAAATAAGAAAATCCATGCTATATTAATGGGGTTTCTTATGTGTTTTTTACGTCACTAGTCTAATCAATATCGCAGTAACCTCAATTATGTTGTTCATCATCTATATATTTTTGAAGTACATTGATGGCTTTAGTTTTGAGTTCATTAAACAACTCTATTTCTCTTTCTTTTGTAGGCCACAACAAATTTTTGTATTTTTCAATAAATGCTTGAAAAAGTAAATTATTGTCTTGTATTTCTTTTACTTCTAAGATTTCAGAAATGATTTTTTTATCTCTAATTATACAAAAGAAATGATTGTAAAGTTTTTTATTCTTTTCGCATAAAATTCGTTAATTAAACCTGTTGTATATGGTCTGCTCGGCATGACTGAATAAGTTATTCTTAAATTTTTTTCCTCACCATCTTTTACACTTTGTTTTTCTGAAGCATATCCCAAAGTCTCTATCTTGATGATGTTTGTAACTTCCAATTCATCTCCTTGAATATGAGATAATTGTAAAGGAATTTCGTTCTTTATTAAGACTTTTTCGAGTTCTTTCAATTGAAATTTTAATATATTGTACATTGTATCCTTATTGTTTTCTTTTTTCTTTCCGTTTATTTTGATATCTAAGGGAGGTAATTTGAAATTGTTAAAGTTCCTTAAATCGTTATTACAGTCCACATTGAAACTTACAATTTTCCTTTTATGATCAATGGCCACTGTAGCGTTATGTTATATAACAGTTCCTTTTCAGCAATGCATCAGATTATAATTGTACAGTAACCCATTTGTAAAATGTTTCATAAATGTCTAGGAACATTTTCCTAGGTCTGATAGACTATCATTAACCAATACATAGGAGGATTTACCTTGAACAAGAAACCAATTTATAAGAAGAGGTGGTTCTGGATTGCTATCGTGGTTGTTATCGGGGTGATCGGTAATCTTGGAGCAAATGAAAAAAGCCCGACAAATGACGTAACTGCACAAGCAAGCACTCAGCAAGCACAATCAGCCAAAGAAGAAACATCAACTGAACAGACAACCACAGACAAAGAGAAAGCAGAAGCCGAGAAAAAAACTATTGAAGAACAGAAAGCAAAAGATAAAGCTGCGGCCGAGAAGCAGCTAAAAAGGAAGCTGAAGCAAATAGTGTTCCCAGAGAACATAAAGCTGCATTAGAAAAAGCGCAACAATATGCAGAGGTTATGAGTATGTCGAAAGCAGGCGTTTACGATCAGTTAACGTCCGAATATGGAGAGAACTTCCCGAAAGAAGCCGCTCAATACGCTGTCGACAACCTTAAAATTGATTGGAAAGAAAATGCATTAAAAAAGGCACAATCTTATGCAAAGAGCATGAGCATGTCAGATTCAGCTATTTACGATCAGTTAACATCCGAATATGGGGAAAAATTCACCGCGGAAGAAGCACAATACGCGGTTGATAATTTAGAATAATAACGTAAAAAAGGCTCTGCCAGCACTAAAGTGTACCCTTTGTAAAGGACATTTTGAAAAAAACTAGGAAACTCGTTGAAGCTGCTGTCTGTACTTTACAGGCGGCAGCTTTTTCAAATTCCATTGCCCTCGATTATGATTGTAATACGTCAGTAATTCTTAATTTCTCGTTTTACTTCTTCTAGTGTTTCGCATTCTTTGATATACGTTTCATCCTAAAAATGCCCAAAGAATGATTCTTGGGGGGCATTATCCCAACAATTCCCTCGGCGTTGCTCTTCTGTCAATAAAGTGGACACTCTCGTTTACGAAGTCTTTTGGTAATACTGTTTCTCGAATTCCCAAGGTGACAGGTAACCCAGTGTACTGTTCGAGCGCTTGCGATTATAAGAAAATTCCAAGTAGCGATATAGTGTTTCATAGGCTGCTAAAGAGCAGATCATAAGAGACCTGCTCACATTCTACTGCTATAATTACCTCGCTGCTACTTGATCGTGTCCGCCGGGGCTTATGATATTGAAGTATTGGCCTTCTACTTCCGCGATGTTACCAGTAGCAATGTACTGGCTTTTTTCATCGTCCATGTAGATCGAAAACTTGAATGTATAGGCACCGTTGATTTGTTCGGAAATTTCGTCGTTTAAGTAATCATCGAGTATAGCTAGAGGTTGATGCAATGAGTTGAGAATACGTATCAACACAACCACCACTTTTTCATTTATACTTCGTATTGTTCTTTTCTCGTATCTAATTTAGTTCTTATATTTGGTAATACTTTTTTTAATTTCAAACAAGGCTTCTCAACGTACCTCCATGATAACAATGATACAAAAAGAGTCGCTATGAAGGCACTGACAAACAAACTGTATGTACCAATTCTATTGTTGGTCATTATAATGATCATTTGCTGAATAGGCCATGAAAAAATGTATAAACCATATGACGGATCGCCAATTTTGTGGAAATGCTTGTAACTGAAGTTAATGCCGACAGATATCACGATGTATGGAAAAAGGATCATACACCAATTGTTGAATTGCGACAATTGAGTTGATAACCACAATAACAAAAGAGCAAGTACTAAGAAACGGTGACTGTATAGTATTTTTTCTCTATATAAGTACAGCAATGACCCCATACAGTAGTAATAAGCAAATTTAATGAAGTTAGGTAATTGAAAGGATCCTAACACCCAAAATTGTTTAACAGGTACCGAAAATGGTACGTAAGAATACTTCATATTGAGATAATACAGCACTCCTAGAATGACAGTGAAAATAACCATTAAGAATCGGTGTCTAAGCATTAGGAAAAATGATAACACAATCAAAAGGATATAACACCCTAACTCCAACTGAAGCGTCCACATTGACCCATTGGCTAACGCCACGCCATCACCTGGAAATGGTGCATTCCTGAACAAGTCACCTGGAGTATTCATGAATTTTTCACCAATATTAAAGGTGATGTTGTACGAAACAAATTTCCATGTACTATCTGAAGTTAGATATTCTCCTATTTTCATTTGTGTAAATATTGGGCCCACAACAAAAGAGATCATTATAAGACATACCAAAAAAGCTGGGATAATTCGAATTAATCTTTTTAATAGATAATCGATATAGTTCCGACTATTTTCTATGCTCTGTGTTGTTAAAAAACCACTGAGGATAAAGAACCCGAATACCGACAAACTGCCCGCATCAATAGCTTTAGTCAGTTTAATTATTATCTCTGTTGCTCCAGTAGGGTTGCCCGTTAATGCAAAGGAATGAGAATATATTACCGCAATGGCAAATACGAACCTCAGTATATCAAATGAGTTCCTGTCCCTCCTGTATAATTCCCCCAGCGTCTTAGTTGAGCTCCACAAATCCTTACCCCCTATAAATTATTACTGATATATATTAACATGTTTTTAATAATCCATATAGACTAAATACGCTCAACAATCAACCCACGTAAGTAATGGTATCTGAACCGTTAGGAAATTGCCCCAACACTGAGACTGATTTTGCTCAGTATCTACAGCGCCATTAGAATTAAATATTTCATAAATAGAGTTGCGCTTGAACGCTATGGCACTTCTGTTTTGAACATTAGTCGCATTCATGTTAAATATTTCAGCCTCAATAATCCACTTCCCGGTTTCTGCTGCTGAAAATTGAGTAGTAGCGAAACATTCAGAGTCGTCGGTATCAAACTTTAAGAAAATGTTCTTTATCCCTGCTGTTCCCGAAACGGAACCCCCACGTCCTGATTTTGAACCCACCATTTTTCCTAATGGAGTCTTTAGGTACAAATAAATAAGTCATTTGCGCCTGGGATGTTGAATTCGTTGTGAAAGAACCTAGAGATTTCTGAATATCTAACCAGCCGCCATTATTTACTATAATGTTAGTTTGATCCTCCATGATTCCCGGTTCCACATAAAAATCAGCATTAACATTACGATAAACCTGATTGTTTGTGATTGTTGACATCGTAATACGCGTGGCACTCGATATAGAATGAACACAAATACCATATTTTTGTTTTGGGGTAGCAGAATCATCCCAGCAAACGTTGCCGTTTATGATGATACCTTTACCAACTGTAAGCATTACCGACTCAATTGCTCCTTTCATCGATACGCCAATTCCGGACCCACTTAAACTACCTGACTTATTACAATTAGAAACTTTATTTCCTATTACAGTTACATAACTCGTTGTTGATACTGCTATTCCGTCAGCACTGTAATTATGTTTCCCGAAATGGTTGAAAGGGCGTAGCCCATTCAATTCCGCATGCGGTAACATCGATTTGATAGCATTTTTTTATAACGTTATTAGCACAACATTATTCCCAGTAGGACTTATTTGCGAGTATTCAGAGTAAATAGTACATTTCCTTATATGTTATATTCTGAGCAAAGTGCGCTGTGGTTGATGATTTGTGTGTTTCTAGGTTATTGGCATTAGCGATTGTATCTTTATTGAGGTTCTGAAAGTTTTGATTGATCTTCGGGTTACTGATTCTCAATTTCTCTTCAAATGCCTGACATCGGAATATTATATGTGAAAACAACTCCTCCCACCGTTAAGGACAGTGAAGAGAAGGTGCCGATAATTTCAATGATTGGTTCGGCATTAAGAATACCTAGGTTATTAATCTCAACCTCCCCTGGGTCTCTGAAATCGAAGGAATAACCTTCGTCCCAAGCAAAGTCATCCTCCCATGTGTAATCTGTATCCCATCGAAGAAGGTCTGAAGTGGTTTCTTTGTAGGCCCATGGGTCATAGGCTACAAATGGGAGTTTGAACGTTCCAAGACCACGTACACGGTCAATAGGAAGGTCGCCAGTGTATCTAACCATGTACTGCTTCGTTGGATCATTTGAGAAGACAACCGGCATGGTTCTTGGTCTTCCATCTGGCCCAAACAAAAAAGCAGCAAACACTGATACGTGCTTCTGCAGTTCCAAATGGTCTTTTTCAAAGAATACACATTCCATTTCGAATTTTTCGGCCCCATGGTCGCGCCAAAGTCATACGCCCCGTGCATGCCCGGTATAGTCACGGTGTTATCGACCGTAGATAAAAGTATCGGGCGCTGAGTGTTCCGAAAAACACCCAAGCCCAATTCCCTTGGATCAATGCCATTTATGGTGATCACCTGACGTCTATACTGGGGCGCAAACACAATGTGAACTTACAATTCCATTTTGTATGTGCTAAACTGTTCCATCAGATGACATCTGTATTCCTCCTTTTGTTCGAAATTCGGTTGGCGAACTAAATTTATTGTAACATTGGGAGGAATTTTTTTTGATACATCGCTTGAAGCTCTCCCGAACCATACGCATAGAGTATGGTTTTCTTCTCACAATAAAAAAGACGTCCTTTTTAGGACGTCAGCGCCTTTTAGACCATTGCAATACTGAAAGGAACTACTATTGACACATTCAAAACGTGGATATAGTTCACTTTTTCGGTATTGAAGTGGTATCCCTTAAAAACAACCCATTCTTTTGTTTTCAAATCAGCAACTAATGCTTCCGACTCTTCTTCCGTAACTGGTAAAGTAACTAACTTTCCACCTTCAAAAGTTATTGTAACGTTCCTTTTTCCATATTTTTACCCCCAGATGAAATTATACCACTTTCATCTGGGCTTCAAATAACAGATACCGAATATAAGAAAAAACTCAAGAAATCTCGTTGTACAGTACCTGTGGCCGATTCAATTGTTCCTTTACTAAAAAAGCTAATCAAACAAGTCAAACAAATCGGATCTAAAAGACCAGTGGCAAGGTGGAGAACGTATGTTATTATTCGGATAAGATAATGGTTTGCCAGTGTTTCAATCAGACGGCATCATTTTCTCCTTATAGTTGATTTTATATAATAAGCGACTGAGATTGTTTAAATAAGATCATCGGTCCCCAATCCGTCCCCAACTGAGAAAAATGTAGAAAGGTTCATCGTAATATTTCACATAAAAAACTAAAAAAACCCTTATGTATCAAGGGTTTCGGAAGTCCAATTTGTATGGAGCCTAGGGGGATCGAACCCCTGACCTCATCGCTGCAAGGCAGGCGCTCTCCCAGCTGAGCTATGGCCCCATGATATGTATTTATTCCTCATCGCCATATCGTTTGCTTCAGGCGACTTCTATATCATATAAAATTCATCCCATGTTGTCAACATCTTTTTAAAAATTAATTCATTTCAATCCATACCTAACCCTAAAGTGATCGGAGAAGAACAACCTTTATGCACGACGTGTAACGATAACTCTGGACTGCTCTTCTCCCTCAACCCTTCACTTTAAGCCTTCAATCTTCCATGTCCTCGTTGGACAGCAGCGATTTCAGTTCTTTCATGAACATGTTGATGTCTTTGAACTGGCGATACACCGAGGCGAATCGAACGTAGGCCACCTCGTCCACAGGAAACAGCTGTTCCATCAGCAATTCGCCGATCTGGCGGCTTTCCACTTCGGCGTCCGCCGTATTGCGCAGCGATTTCTCCACTTCGGAAACCATCATTTCCAACGTTTCGACGGAAACCGGACGTTTCTCGCAGGCACGGATCAAACCGCGCAAAATTTTGTCCCGGCTGAATTCCTCCCGGCTTCCGTCCTTCTTAATCACGATGAGCGGAGTCTCCTCCACCATTTCAAACGTAGTAAACCTTCGGCTGCACTGCTCGCATTCGCGGCGGCGCCGAATCGACTTGGATTCGTTGGCCGGCCTTGAGTCCAGTACTTTAGTGCCCAAGTAGCCGCAATAAGGACATTTCAAATCAGATCACTTCCCATGTTTTTCTTTTGGAACAAATTCCCTATAGACATTCGTAATGAAAATCGAAGCTTGGACACATAATACTTTTACCAACCGCGAGGAGGTGAACAGCAATGGCCCAAAGCAATGGTAACTCCAATAATCTGGTGGTAACTAGAGCTTCCGCAGCTCTCGAGCAAATGAAATACGAAGTTGCTCAAGAACTCGGAATTAGCATCCCACAGGACGGATACCAAGGTAACATGACTTCTTACGAGAACGGTTCGATCGGTGGTTACATCACGAAGCGTCTGGTAACAATTGCAGAACAGCAATTGGCAGGTCAATACTAATATCCGTTCGGGAATACGTAATACAGAGGAGCACGGAGTGGTCGGCAGCATGCCGGCCACTCTGTTTTTCTTGCTCTTTTCATCCGGATTCTGTCTCTTTTAGAACGTATCATAGATATCTACATATTGATTATAATAATAAATAACGCGTTGTACATAGTGCCGGGTTTCTCCAAAAGGAATATCCTTGATCGACTCAAACGTTCCGTCCCATACGCCGTTCTTAAGCCACTCGTTGACCTTGCCCGGACCTGCGTTATATGCAGCGATCATCGCGATGGGATTGCCATCGAATTGCTCGGACAAATTTTTCAAGTACCACGTTCCAAGCTGGATGTTCCTGTCCGGCTCATGCTTCAGCTCGTCCAGCGAGGTATGCGGAATTTTGGCCTGTTCCATGATCCAGTTCGCCGTATCGGGCATGAGCTGCATCAAACCGATGGCGCCTTTTCTGGATTCCTTGCTTGTTTTGAAATTCGTTTCCACCCGGATAATCGAAGCGATCAGAAACGGGTCCACTTCATAACTCTGCGATTGCGCCCGAATTTCGTTTTTGTATTGGATCGGATAAAACCATGCCATCCAGTTCGTATTCAGGAACAACACGAGCACAAATGACACAAACAGCAGCAGCAGCACTCTCTTTTTGCGCAGCAGCTTCATGACAGACCCTTACGATGCCAAAACGCTGCCAACTGCTTTTCCGTCTCAAGCCATGAACCGCTATTGTCAATGACGATATCTGCGCGCCGCTTTTTCAGTTCGATATCCATTTGCGCCCCAAGGCGTGCATCAGCCTGCTCTGACGTCAATCCATCCCGAATCATCAGTCTTTCCTTTTGCACGGAACGGGGGACATATACAACCATAACTTCGTCAAACCCATTCTCCAATCCCGATTCGTACAATAAAGGAATATCCGATACCACAAGCTTGTCCGGATATTCTGTCCGATATGCGACGGCACGCTCCCGCATCTCCTGACGGATTGCCGGGTGCGTGATCGCTTCCAGCGCTTTTCGCTCTTCGGGGTTCCCGAAAACGATGCTGCCCAGTTTTTTGCGATCCAACGTACCGTCTTCATGCAATATGGCTTGTCCAAACCGCTGCACGGTGGCAGCCAAAACCGGATGCCCGGGCAGCATGACCTCCCGGGCAATCACGTCTGCGTCAATGATCAACGCCCCCTTGCTTGCAAGAAAGGCGGAAACACTGCTTTTTCCGGTTGCGATCCCGCCGGTTAAGCCCATATTCATCGTTTCACCTCACAACAGCTTCATTATTCCCATAGCCACCAACAAAATGGCAGGCAGCACCGACAAACGTTGCATCCAGCGCAGGTCGGCAAAGCGCAATCCCACCTTCATCCCGAGCGAAAGAAACGCCCCGCTGAACAGCGCAATCACCAATGCGGTCCAGAACGTCGGAAACCCCAGCAAAGCAGCCCCGAGTCCGGCACCAAAAGCATCCAGTGACAACGCTATGCCGAGCCACATCGCTTCTTGGGCAGATATGCTGCCCGAATTGTCGATATCCGCCTTGGAGGGACTGCGCAAAATCTGGATCACCACGCCCAGCTTGCGCAGTTCCAACGTAAACACCATGCGTTCCAATGATCCGCCTGAAGCCGATTGCTCCAGTTCCAGTGCCATGACCTGACTTTGCCTTCTGGTCACCTGTTCTTCTCCACCATAAATCTCCGTTCCATATCCCGAAGACGCCCTCATCCCTTCCTGTTCAAGGGAAGTGTTGGCTTCGGCCGAATCTTTGCTCTTCTTCCGTACAAGCTGAAGGAGCGACCAGCCGCCAATGCCGATCAGAATGACCGCGCCGACAACGGAAGCCACGTCCGGAGACACAAAACGGGATAATAGCACGCCGACCTGCATCGATACGGCAATGACCAATCCCGAACACAACGAAATGACGGCAATGGATAAGAGCGGGATCTTGGTCCTGCGCAATCCATATGTAATTCCGACTCCAAAACCATCCAGACTCACCGCGAAGGCCAGCACGAACAACGAAATAAAATGAGGCAGCACCCCGGATTCCTCCCCTGTGCGGATCACATCCACCTACCCGGAAGTAGGTATTCGCCCGCTTATTTCTGCCATATCAGTATATGGAGAGAGGAGTCCATGGGTGCTACGATGGGATGATTTCATTGATCCTGCCGCTTGGCTCAGCTTATTCTGACGGCTGGCATGTCGGACAATAATGCGTGCCCCTGCCGCCGACCACGCTTTTTTCAATCAAGGTGCCGCACACGGTACACGGCTCGGACTTGCGACCGTAAATTTTCAACTGATGCTGAAACATTCCCATCTCGCCTTGTCCGTTGACATACGATTTGATGGAGGAACCGCCTGCATCGACGGCATCCTGCAGCGTCACCACAATCGCTTCATGCAATCTGGCGAGCTGGGCTTCACTCAATGTCCTGGCAATCGTTTCGGGATGGATGCCCGCCCGGAACAAGGCCTCGTCCACATAAATATTCCCGATGCCCACGACATATGCCTGATTTAGCAGTACGGCCTTGATCTTCGTTGTCCGTTTGCCAACGGCTTCCCGGAACGCATCCAACGTAAACGCCGGATCGAGCGGTTCGAGCCCCAGCTTCAGCAGCGGTTTCGATACAAGCTCTTCGCCTGCTTTAAACAGGTGCATCGTACCGAACTGGCGCACGTCCTTGTAGCGCAATTCCGTGCCGTCGGTGAAATGGAAAATCACGTGTGTGTGTTTTTCCACCTCTTCATGCTGCTTGTACAGGCCGTACCGCCCTTCCATGCGCAAATGGGACACCAGCACAAGCCCGTCCAGCAAAATCCGCAAAAACTTGCCCCTGCGCTCCACGCCGACCACGGTATGCCCCGCAAGTTCCAAAGCAAATGCATGTATATCATCAGGCCGCTGAATGATTCGCGGCAGATTCACGGTAACATGATCGATCGTTTTGCCGACGATCAATTGATTCAACGTTCTTTTGACAGTTTCGACTTCCGGCAATTCCGGCATAGTGTTATTCACCTCGTCTCTATTATAACGGAAGAAAAGGCGAAACGGGACCCTTCTTGTGCCGAAACCTTGTGCAAAAGGAATTCCATATATCGGATATCAAAGCAAACCCAATCTATTTCGCCTCGTACCAGTTGTCTCCATAGCTGACTTCCGCCTTAAGCGGCACGGACAGCTTCAGCGCTTGTTCCATCACCGCAGGCACCAGTTCCTTCATTTGTTCCAGTTCGTCCGCCGGCACTTCGAACACAAGCTCGTCATGTACTTGAAGCAGCATGCGGCTCTTCAAATGACGCGTACGAAGCGCTTCGTCCATCTGAACCATGGCCAGCTTGATGATGTCCGCAGCCGTACCCTGGATCGGCGTATTCATCGCCGTGCGTTCGGCAAAGGAACGCAGGTTGAAATTGCTCGCATTGATCTCCGGCAAATAACGCCGGCGTTCCAGGAGCGTTTTGACATAACCGTTCTGGCGCGCTTCCTTCACGATATCGTCCATATAACGGCGCACCCCCTGGAACACGTCAAAATATTGGTCGATGAACTGCGCCGCTTCCTTGCGGGTAATGTTCAGGTTTTGGGAGAGTCCGTAATCGCTGATCCCATAAACGATACCGAAGTTGACCGCTTTGGCAGAGCGGCGCATATTGCTGTCCACGTCCTCCGGTTTGACGCCGAAAACGTCCGATGCCGTCTTGGTATGGATGTCCATATCGTGCAGGAATGCTTCCTTCAGGCGCTCGTCGTCCGAAATGTGAGCCAGCACCCGCAGCTCGATTTGTGAGTAATCCGCCGCCAGAATGGACCATCCAGGCTCGGACGGCACAAACACCTTGCGGATTTTCCGGCCTTCCTCCATGCGGATCGGAATGTTCTGCAAATTCGGGAACTGGCTGCTGAGGCGCCCGGTTGCCGCAATCGTTTGCCGGTAATACGTGTGCACCTTGCCGTCCTTCTCCGAAATCTCCTTGAGCAAGCCTTCCACGTACGTGGACTGCAGCTTGGCCAATTGGCGGTATTGCAAAATCAATTGCACCACATCGTTGTACGGCGCCAGCTTTTCGAGCACCTCGGCATCGGTGGAATAACCGGTCTTCGTTTTTTTCACGACAGGCAAGCCCAATTTATCGAACAAAATTTCACCCAGCTGTTTCGGCGAATTCAGGTTGAATTCAGTACCGGCCAATCGGTAAATGTCAGCCATCAGCTTGGCGATCTGCTCCTCGAACTCGCGGCCCAAAGCCTGCAAATCGGCAACGTTAGCCTTGATGCCTTGCTTTTCCATGTCGGCCAATATGCGCGACAACGGCATCTCCATCTCATGGAACAGTGCGTTCATTTCGTCCTTTTCCAGCGCCTGCTCCTGAAGCGGAACGATGGCTGCCGCTGCCGCGGCTTTACGACATACAAAATCGGCCAGAATCTCCGTCTCCGGTACCTTATACTTGGCACCCTTGCCCATAACGGCCTCATCCTCGGCCAGGGAAGGGAGACCATATTTCGCCGTCAAGCCGCTCAGCGTCTGATTGGCTTCCGTCGGATCCAGCAAATAAGCGGCGAGCTGCACGTCAAAAGCCGCTCCGGCAAATTCCACGCCATGGGCGTGCAATGCCAGATCCACCTTGTGAAGATCGTATCCACGCTTCGGCTGATCGGGGCTGGCCAGCCATTCCCTCACCGGAGCAGCTGCCTGAGAGCGAAGCAGCTCCGGGGACAAAAAGACATACGCCGAACCCGAACCGACGGCCATGCCGATCAATTCGGCCACATGGGGATTGTCGCCATGCGTTTCGACATGCAAAATGTCGATCGTCTCCATCTCCGCAAAACGCTGGCCTATCGTATCTTCGGTTGCAATGATGGCTTCAATTTCTACGGCAGGAACCTGCTCCTGCGCCGAGCCTGCCGTTCCGCTAAAGGACAAGCGCTCCAGCAGCGATTTGAATTCAAGCTTCGCGAGAGCCGGACCGGCCTGCTCTTCCTTCAGGCCGTCAAATTGCATCTCTTCCCACGTCTTCTCAAGCGGAACCTCGCGGTAAATGGTCGCGAGCCGTTTGCTCATCCGCGCATCCTCCGCATGAGCCTCGATCTTTTCTTTCATTTTCCCTTTGAGTTCGCCCGTTCCGGCCAGCACTTCCTCGACCGAACCGAATTGGTGAAGCAGCTTCAGCGCCGTCTTCTCCCCTACGCCCGGAATGCCCGGAATGTTATCGGAAGCATCGCCCATCAGCCCTTTGAGATCGATGATTTGCAGCGGCGTCAATCCGTAGCGCTCCCGAATCTGGGCAGGGTCGTACAATTCGATCTCGGTGACGCCTTTGCGCGTAAGCGCGATGTTTACGTTCTCGGAAGCGAGCTGCAGCATGTCTTTGTCTCCGGTAACGACGAGCACTTGTTTGCCCGCGTCGTCCGCGCGTTTGGTTAACGTGCCGATGATGTCGTCGGCCTCATAACCCTCAATCTCAAATTGAGGGATGCCCAATCCTTGCAGCAGCTCCTTCAGGGCCGGAAATTGCTCCGACAGCTCCGGCGGCGTTTTTTCGCGTCCACCTTTGTATTCCTGATATCCCTCATGGCGGAACGTAATCTTGCCCGCATCAAATGCCACCATCATGTGGGTCGGTTTATGCTCTTCCAGCAACCGCAGCAGCATCGTGGTGAAACCGTATACCGCATTGGTATGCAAGCCCTTGGAATTGGTCAGCGGCGGCATCGCGAAAAACGCCCGATATATAATGCTATTTCCATCTATAAGAATCAACTTGTCCATTCCAGCACCTCGCGTATCAGGGTCAAACCCAGCAATTTTCATCTTTCTCCATGATAACATACACCACTTCCACAACAAAAAAGATTCCGCATCTTTTTCGCGCCACATTCCATATTTGCAAAAAAAGAACCCTCTCCCTGTCGCCTGTCGTGCAGGCCACCGGAAGAAAGTCCCTCTTTGTTTCGCGAAGATCACTTATTACCGATACAATTGCGATGCAATGAAACGATTCCCCAATTCCAATTCGTTCATCGACTTATTGATTCAAATCCGGGCGTTTGCCCGTGACCAGATATACCGTGCTCTCGCCAATGTTGGTTGCGTGATCGCCAATCCGTTCGATGTAACGTCCAACCATCATGAGCAGCATGGCCTGCGACCCATGGTTCGGATGATCTGTCGTGAATTCGTACAGATCGCGAATCATGCTGCTGTAAAGCTGGTCCACCTGATCGTCCGTCTGCGCCATTTTGTAGGCCAGATCGGTATTTTCCTTCAGAAACGACTCAATGGACTCGTCGATCATACCTTTCACGATTTCAGCCATGCGCGGAATATCCACCAGCGGTTTGATCAATGTCTGTCCTTCCATGCGGAGCGTGACTTTGGCAATATCCAGCGCGAGATCGCCCATGCGTTCCAGATCGCTCGAAATTTTGAAGGCCACGATAATGCGGCGCAAATCTTTCGCCACAGGTTGCTGCGTAATGATCAGCTTGGAGCCGAGCTCCATAATTTTGTCTTCAAGGGCATTCAAATTCGCATCGTTTTTGATGATGACCTGCGCTTTTTCTGCATCCATCGTTTGCAAACTTTCAATGGCACCGTCCAGTGCCGATCCGACATGCTCACCCATTTGCCGAAGCAGTACGCGCAGTTCTTCAAGCTCCTGGTCGAATTCTTTTCTGCGAATCATGGTTAGATTGCCCCCTTGTCCATCATCTCCGGCATAGCCGGGATCCATTGTTTTCTTAACCGAACCTTCCGGATATATAATCCTCGGTCCGGGAGTCCTGCGGCGTGGAGAACAGCGTCTCCGTATCCGCAGCCTCAACGACTTCGCCATTCAGGAAGAACACCGTGCGTCCGGACACGCGCGCGGCCTGATGCATGTTGTGCGTGACCATGACGATCGTGAATTTGGTGTGCAGCTCTTTGACCAACTCCTCGATCTTCAGCGTGGAAATCGGATCCAGCGCCGAAGTCGCCTCGTCCATCAGCAGCACGTCCGGCTGCACGGCAAGCGCGCGCGCTATGCAGAGACGCTGCTGCTGCCCGCCCGACAGACTGAGCGCGGACTTTTTAAGCACGTCCTTCACTTCGTCCCACAGGGCTGCGTGAGCAAGGCTTTGTTCCACGATCTGATCCAGCTCCGCCTTTTGCGTGACCCCATGAAGCCGCGGTCCGTAAGCGACATTGTCATAAATGGATTTCGGGAAAGGGTTCGGTTGCTGAAAGACCATGCCCACACGTTTACGCAGCGTCTCCACTTCAATCTCGTTGCCGTAGATATCCGATCCGTCCAGCAGCACTTGTCCTTCCACGCGCACGCCTGGAATCATGTCGTTCATGCGATTCAGCGTGCGCAGCAATGTGGATTTGCCGCAGCCTGACGGCCCGATGAATGCGGTGACGGTCCGCTCCGGCAAATCCATCGATATATTTTTAAGCGCGTGATGCGTATCATAGTACAGGTTCAGTCCTTCGATATGAATGAGATCCTTCATGGATGTTCACTTCTCCTTCGTTTCAGGGGCAAAGCTGCTGTCCCTTACGTTGAGACCGGGCCCATTAATGCCAATCCAACATGTCCGGCCATCTTTAACATCCTACCTTTTGATTGTAAAACCAGTATCATTTTCATGTTAACGGAATGTAAAAAGACATCCTTTCACGACCATGATGCTGCGCCATCATGATGCGAAACGATGCCTGAGCAGGCTAGGCCGGGGTATTCCCGGAAACCATGTCATTTAATTTGCTTCGGATATAATCCGCGACTTCTCCCGACCGCTTGCCTTCCTCGCCGATCTCTTCCGCAATCCGGGACATTCCCGCCACCGCGTTGTTCAATTCCCTGAAAGCGGTCTCCCCTTCCGTAACATGGCCCAAGCTGCCCTCGATCTCGGCCGCGCTTGCGCGCACCAGCTCAACGGTCTGCCGGGTCAATTCGCCGATGCCTTCAAGCAATCCCGACATGTTCTGCGCCACCTCGCGGGTTTGCTTGGCCAAAGCCCGGATTTCACTGGCGACCACTTGGAAACCGCGTCCGTATTCCCCGGCATGCGCCGCTTCAATCGAAGCATTCATCGCCAGAAGCCCGCTTTGGTCTGCCAGCGACCGGATCGATCCGGCCATGCTGGAGCCTGTCTCAATCGATGCCAGCATATCTTCGGCATGTTCACGCTGTGCTAGCATGTGCCGATTCACCCGCTGATAGGAAGCTTCGACCTGCATCAGGCTCTGCTCCCCTTGCTCCGACAACGAGAGGATCCGTTTAGCTTCCTTCTGGGTCTGGCTGGCGCCTAGAACAAGTCCGGTAATCGATTCGTGAATCCGGGACATTTCCTGCCGGCTCTCCGTGATCGTGGCCGTTCGTTCTTCGCTGGCCTCGTGCTGCAAGTTTCGGGAAAGGGTCATCACGTCCCTCACCGTCAACACGCCGACCAATCGGTCTTCTTCGGTGACGATCAGGCAGTCGTAGAAATGCTGCTCCGTGCGCGAAAGTGCAATATCGATCATGTGTTTGGCATCGGCATGCACATCGACGATGACAGGAGAAGAATCGGCTACTTTCATCAGCGGTTTGTCGTAGAACAGATCGGCGGCAAAACGGCCGTTCAATAGGCGATATAACGTTTCTCTCATCACCATGCCTACAGGCTGCATAAGGTCGTCGCACAATAGAATGCAGGGATTGTCCTTGTCATGGTTCAACATGTTAGCTGCTTCGCCGCAGGTGGTATGTATTCCGACTATAGGGACTTGACGGCAATAGTCCCGGATCAACAAGCGCTTCTTCGGACCGGATTCCGGCTGTTCCTTCGGAACGTCGGCAACAACATCGGCACTTGCGGTTACAGATTCCCGCACAAGCGCTGCATCCTCGGCTTGCTCAGGCCTCGCTTCAAGCAACATAGGCATAAATGCTCAATCTCCTTTACGTATGAGCTGCTTCATAAGTCTATTAATAGGACCTAAGTATTACTCGGACAGTATCATGCTACCCCTTCTGAGTAAAGGAAGCTTTTTCTTTTTGTGAATGGAACGTAAAAATATTGTGACAAAATAAAACTCCCCAATCATTGTCAGCTCGAATGATGGGGAGTTTTTCTTTTGACAACCAATTTATAGCCCACGCCACGAATGGAATCGATATGCACCGATTCGGGATCGAGCTCGAGTTTTTTGCGCAATGAACTGACGTGAACGTCGACCGTCCGCTGCCCGCCGATATAATCGAAGCCCCAGACTGCATTCATCAAATCGTCGCGGGTAAGCACCACGCCCGGCTTTTTCGCCAGATAGAGCAATACTTCGAATTCTTTGGGACGCAAGCTGATGGATTGGCCGCCCAGCGTTACCTCGTATTTTAAAGGGTAGATTTCCAACTCGCCGAGCACGATGCGCGACCCGTCTTTATCCTCCTGCTGCGGCAAGTCCTCGCCGCTTGAAGATCTGCGGAGTACGGCGTCCACCCTGGCAAGCAGTTCGGAAACCCCGAACGGCTTCGTGATGTAGTCGTCTGCGCCGGATTTCAACCCTTGCACGACTTCCGCTTCTCCGTTCTTGGCCGTCAAAATGATCACCGGCGTGGTTACGCCTTGGGATCTGAGCTTGTTCAGGATGTCCAGGCCATTCATTCCCGGCAGCATCAAATCAAGCAAAATCAGATCGAATTCCTGCGATACCGCGCGGTCATATCCCGCCGAGCCGTGATCTTCGGCCGTCACGTCATAACCTTCCTGCGTCAGGTTGTACGTAAGCAATCTTGATAATGTAGGTTCGTCTTCGATAACGAGCAAACGCTGTGCCATGATACCCCTTCTCTCCTTATAGGTTGTCTGTTGCCACAACACTTTTTTAATCATAGCACCCTTTTGTTAACGCTGTGTAAAGTGAGCACATCCTTTTTACATTTCGCTTCCAAACGAGCTACACCGTTTCTTCCTGAATTAATGGAAGGATGACACGGAACGTGGATCCCATGCCAAGCTCGCTCTCTACGGACAGCTTGCCATGATGCAATTCCACGAGATGTTTAACGATGGACAAACCAAGGCCCGTGCCGCCCGAATTGCGGGAACGTCCTTTATCGACCCGGTAAAACCGTTCGAAAATGCGCGGCAAATCCTTTTTGGGGATGCCGATCCCCGTATCGGACACCGCAAAGACGACCTCTTCCCGCTCCCCGTCGTTTTCAACGGTAACCTGTACTTTGACCCGTCCGCCCTCAGGCGTGTAGTTGATGCCATTGGACAGCAGATTGATGAAAATCTGTTTCATCTTGTCTTCGTCGGCTTCGATGTACAATTCCTCGGGAACGATCATCTGCAAACGGATCTGCTTTTTCTCGGCCACCTTCGACAAGGTTTCCAGCACCATCTCCAAGAAGGAATGGACATGGACCGGAGAACACTCCAGCGGAGCCCGTTTGGATTCGATTTTGGACAACTCGAGAATGTCTCCGATCAAACGGTTCAACCGGTCTCCTTCATCGTAAATGATCTGCAAAAAGGAACGTTCCGTCTCCTTGTCCTGAACCCCGCCGCTTAGCAGCGTTTCTGCAAATCCTTTCACCGCGGCGACAGGCGTTTTCAGCTCATGCGAGACGTTGGCCACGAATTCGCTCCGCATTTTTTCCAGCCGCCGGATGGCGGTAACGTCCTGCAGCAGGAAAAGCATGCCGCGGTATCCTCCGTCATTTTCGGACATCGTCACCCCGTCGATGCGCAGCAAATGCTGTTCAGGATTATAAATGCTCACTTCCTCCGACATCCGTTCGCGCAGTTCGACGCTTTCCTCGATCGTGTGAGTCAGCTCGTAATGCCGCTTGAGCTCCGTATAAGGTTTGCCCGTCACGCGCGCGGCCTGAATGCCGAGCATGCGCTCCGCTTCGCGATTCACAAGCGCTATCGACTGGCCTGCATCGATCATAATGATGCCCCCGGTCATGTTAGCCAGAACGCTTTGAAGCAGCGCCTCGTTATCCCGGATCGTTTTCAGCTGCGTTTGCAGGCTGTCGGCCATGCCGTTAATGGCCAAACCAAGCTGGCCAATCTCGTCCCGGCGGGTTACTTTAACTCTCGCATCGTAGTCCAGCTTGCTGATCCGATGGGCCACCTTGGTAATATGCTCAATCGGGGACGTCAGCCCACGAGCTACCCGATAGCTGACCAGCGCAACAACGACGAATAACACGCCCAAAGCAATGAACATGATGATCCATCCCCGCTGCAGTCCCTGATTGACAGCCTCAAGGCTCATGGACAAGCGAATGAATCCGTCGAATTTGCCGTTCGGCATTTCGATCATGTCGCTTTGCGCGGAATTCACGGGTAACGCCACATACAGCATGTCTTCGCCCAATGTTTCGCTGTATCGAATGGACCTCCCGTATCCCGTTTCTGCGGCTCCCTTGATTTCTTCCCGGTTTAAGTGGTTATCCATCGTCCCCGGATCACTTTCCGAATCGCCGATCACAACGCCATCCTTATTGATAAACGTGACGCGGGAATCCGTCAGACGTTCCAGCTCCGACGCCCTTTCCGAGTAGTACTTTTGGGTGGCGAGCGATGAAGGATCGGTTGCATCATGAAAAGGAAACGTGGCTTTGAGCAAATTGATCTCGCGAATCATCGTTTGCTCCAATACTTCGATATGCGTTGTTTTGAATACTCTGCCCATCGTGATTCCCGCCACGATGACGGACACGCCGATGAGGGCCATCATGATGATGGAAAGCCGGTTGCGAAACGTTCTCATGGATCTCTTCCTTTGGTTATATAATCAATTCAATGAATCCGTCTGGTCAGCAGCGAGTTCGATGCGGTCCCCCCGCGTGCCCGGCATGGAAATAACCAGAAATTCCACGTCTTCGCTGCTTCGATTCTGCATTTGATGAGGCTTGCCCGGCGGGATTTCAATGCCTTCCTGTGCCTCCAGGATCATGTCTTCACCATCAAGCTCCATGCAGGCTTCTCCGCTCAGCACAAAGAAAAATTGGCGGCTGATGTTATGAACATGGCGAACCTCCGCCGTATGGGCAGGCATCCGTTCATGAATGATGCTTAATCCCTCATGCTTCATAAGGTGCCATCCATCGCAATTCGTTCCCCAGATATAATGCGGCGCATACTGTTTGCTGATTTTCAACGTTGTTCCCCCCTGTATGTATAAAACGTTCACTACATCATATCACAGGGCTTGTTCGGATTCATACGAGTACAGATCAATTCAACTATATCATGTACAAGTCCGTTAAAATCGCTGATTATGTAAAATAGGAAATAACTATTTTTGTTCGATCACGCCTTCATCCTGTTCAAAATAAAAAACGCACTGCCCGACAAGCCGGCACAGTGCGTCTTCATCATACCCTTGTTTCTATCCATTCACGACTTCGCCGCCATTAATATGCATGACTTGCCCGCTGACGTATGAAGAATCGTCTGAAGCAAGATAAACATAAGCAGGAGCGAGCTCTTCCGGCTGGCCCGGTCTCTTCATCGGCTGCGTCGATCCAAATTCGCTGACTTTTTGCGCATCGAACGTGGACGGAATCAACGGTGTCCAGATCGGACCTGGTGCTACCGCATTTACCCGAATCCCTTTCTCCACCACATTCATGGACAATGACCGCGTGAACGAAGTGATGGCCCCTTTGGTCGAGGAGTAGTCGATGAGCGTCGGGTTGCCCCGATAGGCCGTAATCGATGTCGTGTTAATGATCGAGCTGCCTTTTTTCAAGTGCGGCATCGCCGCCTGCGTCAAATAAAACATGCCGAAAATATTGGTGCGAAACGTGCGCTCCAGCTGTTCCGGCGTAATGTCTTCAATGTTTTGCTGCGGGTGCTGTTCGGCCGCGTTGTTCACGACGATGTCCAGCTTGCCCAGTTCCTTGACCGTCTGCTCCACCGCTTTTTTGGCAAAGGACACATCGCCGATATCGCCGGCAATCAGAATGCATTTGCGTCCTTCCTGCTCCACCTGGCGTTTCGTCTCCTCGGCATCCTGATGCTCATTCAGGTACACGATGGCAACATCGGCGCCTTCCTTCGCATAAGTTACGGCCACTGCACGTCCAATGCCGCTGTCTCCTCCGGTAATTAAAGCTACCTTGTCCAGCAGTTTATCGGCCGCCTTATATTTTGTCTTCTCGAATTCCGGTTTGGGATTCATTTTCGATTCAATGCCTGGCTGCTGATTTTGATGCTGTGGCGGCAGCGTTTGTTTGGATGGGGTTGTCGTTGACATCTCGCATTCTCCCTTCAAAATGGTGTTCTTGCACGTCTCCATGTGTAGGATGGCATGAACCCTGCATATTATTCCTTTCCAAGGTCCATTTCACCAATCAAATAGCCTGTCGGCTCATCATTTTATTACCACTCTGCTCATGAATTAAACGACAAATAACAACCTCCCGCGGGGTTTACATCGAAAGCGAGTCGAAATATACACATTTCGATCCAAAAAAGAAAGCTTAAGTCACGATTTGTATTCCACAAGCCGGATGGGCTGATGTACAATGTACATTATGCATGGCTGTCCAAAGCTTATTCATAAGGCTTCTTAAAACACTGATCGAAGAACAGGGGAAGTGAACATGGAAGAATCGCACATTAATGCTTATATAACCCTGGTAACAACTTCTGCTGTCCTTAACGTGTTTTTGTGCCTGTATACCTATTTTCGCAGAGCGGAGATTCCCAGCGCAAAAACGTTTATTCTCTACACGGCGGCACTATCGGTCTACGCCTTTGGTTACGCCATCGGACTGGCCAGCAATACGCTGGAACAGATGAAATTTTGGACGGTCGTGGAATATATGGGCATGCCTTTCTCGGCCTCCCTCGGCCTGCTGCTCATGATTCAATATACGGGCAGGTTCCTGTCCCGCAAAATGACAACCGCATTGTTCGTGATCCCTTCCGCAACGTTGATTATGGTGGCCACGAACGATGTACATCATCTGTTTTACAAAAAAGTGTGGCTGCGTGAAAACAGCACCGTGCCCGTCATGGAAATCGCCGCGGGACAATGGTATGTCGTTCACGGCGCCTTCACCTTTTCCTGCCTGCTGTGCGCCTGCCTCATCCTGATTGCCCAATGGAGACACACCAAAGAAACGTATCGCCGGCAGCTGTTTACGCTGATTACTTCCCAATTGATCCCGATGGTCGGGGCTTTTGTGTACTTGCTCGGGCTGACTCCCGGCGGCATGGACCCTGTGCCCGTTCTGATGTGTATTACCTCTGCCATGTATATCTGGGCGATCCTGTCATCCCGTCTCCTGACGATCGTACCGATCGCCAAAGACAGCATCTTCGAAAGCATGCGAGAGGGCGTTATCGTGCTGGATAGCTCCAATCGGCTGGTCGATTACAACAAAGCCTTGCAGCTTATGCTGCCTGAGCTCGACATGGGCATGATCGGTCAGAAAATGGATGACATTTGGATCAACCTGTCTGGGAACCCTTTCCCGCTCGGTAATGACAAAGAGGGGCTGCAGCAGGACTTGTATTGGCAACTGCACGGTCAAACGGTCTGTTATCAGGTCCGTACGTCTTATGTCCACAATAAGGGCGGTCAGACCGTGGGCAGCCTCATCATGCTCATTGACATCACCGAACAGCGCTTTTTGCAGGAACAGTTAAAGCAGCTTGCCTATTTCGACGGGTTGACCAAAATATACAATCGAACCCAATTTCTGCATCATGCGCGAAAATTGCTCACGAACGCTTTAGCGAATGGGCAGCCCCTATCCTTGATTTTGTTCGATATCGATCATTTTAAACGGATCAACGACACCTACGGACATGAGACAGGCGACAAAGCGATCGTGCACGTCGTTTCAATCTGCAACCGTTACCTCGGACAGGATATGCTGTTTGCGCGTTACGGCGGCGAAGAATTTGTCATTGCCCTCCCCGAGATGACGCTGGCGGAAGGCAAACAACTGGCCGAACAACTGCGCATGGCTTTGCTGGAACACCCTATGGGGTGGGATGGGACAAACATCACCATTACGTCCAGCTTCGGCATAACGTCCTGCCATAATCCATCGGATTCGCTGGAATCGCTGCTGCGTGATGCCGATCATGCGTTATATCAATCCAAACGGAACGGACGGAACACCGTCTTTGCTTTTACGGCAAACCCTGCCTGAAAGAACGATGAATTCGGAATAAGGGTGGACAACAGCCTGTCGTTATGATCTCCAGGATGCTGAGCACTGTCCGAACAACGCAAAAAAACAAGACAGAGTAAAGGCTGTCTTGTTTTTTTGCGTTTCCTTTTGAAATCCACTTTTGAGCAGGACAGCTTGTCCTGGCCCTGACTTACCAGCATGATGCAAACGCTTCAATCTTCGCTCGAATCCTACATTCCTCAAGCCGTAAGACGGCTTAGATCACGCCGGGGTTTACCATCAGATAAACCATGACGAGCAAAAATACGGCCAGCAATGCGCTGAATGTACTGATTTTGCTCTGGTACGAACGGACATCCTGATTGCTCCTCGCGCCTTCTGCCGCGAGTCGCAGCGGTTTGCCCATAATGCCACCGATCGCTGCAATGGCCAGCAGCAAAAGAACAACAATGGTCATCCATAGATGGGAGTACTCCCCTTTGGTCATGAGGTAACCCCCGGTAAGCAGTTGAATGATCAGACCATATTGAGCCACTTTGTTCAGCGAACGGAGTGTTGTGAACGTTCCCTCCTGCGCAGCAGAGCTCAGCGTGCGAATTTTACCAACCACAAACGGCAAGATTAAATAGAACCCCATAGACAGCGCTCCGACAATATGGAGCAAATACATCACCATACCCAAACCCTTCATCCTCCTCAATAAGCAATGTGTGCTATTCATCACATCCCATTATACTGGTGAAGTTATCCAAAGAAAAGAAAACCTCCGGAATCTCCGAAGGTTTCTTGATTGCTGTTTGGGAAATGTTCAAATTTAAAGGTTCACGACTGAAATGACATTGCGAACAGCTTCGGCGGATTTGTCCAAAGCCGCTTTCTCGTCTTCCGTCAACTCCAGTTCAAACACCTTTTCAATGCCGTCGCCGCCCAGGATGGTTGGTACGCCCAAGAACAAATCATTGTAGCCGTACTCGCCTTCCAAGTATGCAATAACCGGAATTATTCGTTTCTTATCCTTCAAAATCGCCTCGGCCATCTGCACGAGAGAGGCTGCCGGGGCGTAATAGGCGCTGCCGTTGCCCAGCAGATTGACGATTTCGCCGCCGCCCACGCGCGTGCGCTGAACGATCGCTTCGATGCGGTCCGCAGGAATCAACGTATCGATCGGAATGCCGCCGACGCTGGAATATCTCACCAGAGGCACCATATCATCTCCATGGCCACCAAGGACGAAACCGCGAACGTCTTCTACCGATACATTCAGCTCCTGAGCGATAAATGTGCAGTAACGGGCCGTATCAAGCACGCCGGATTGGCCGATAACCCGGTTTTTCGGGAAACCTAAAGTCTGGTACGCCGCGTAGGTCATCGCATCTACCGGATTGCTCAAAATGATGACAATGGAATCAGGGCAATGCACCTTCACATTTTCACAAACGGACTTTACGATGCCTGCATTCGTGTTGACCAGATCATCGCGGCTCATGCCCGGTTTGCGGGCAATGCCGGCCGTGATGATGACGATATCGGAACCAGCAGCATCCTCATAGCTGGAAGTACCGATGATATTGCTGTCAAACCCTTGAACCGGACTCGCTTCCAACATGTCAAGCGCTTTGCCTTTTGTCGGGTTCTCCAATTGCGGAATATCTACCAGTACGACGTCCCCAAGTTCTTTTTGGGCAAGCATCAGAGCGGTCGTGGCTCCGGTAAACCCGGCGCCGACAACGGTGATTTTTTTGCGCTGGATCGTCAACGTGATCGTCTCCCTTTACAGGTTATTAATGATTTGGTCGGCAAACTCGGAGCATTTCACTTCGGTTGCGCCTTCCATCAAACGTGCAAAGTCATAAGTAACCGTTTTGTTGTTGATGGCAGTTTCCATGCCTTTGTAAATGAGGTCAGCCGCTTCTTGCCAGCCCAGATGCTCAAGCAGCATCACGCCGGACAAAATAACCGAGCCTGGGTTTACCACGTCTTTGTCCGCATACTTCGGTGCAGTACCGTGAGTTGCTTCGAAGATCGCGTGGCCAGTCACATAGTTGATGTTTGCGCCCGGAGCAATACCGATTCCGCCAACTTGCGCAGCCAGCGCATCGGACAGGTAGTCACCGTTCAGGTTCAATGTCGCAATGACGTCAAACTCGGCTGGGCGAGTCAGGACTTGCTGCAAAGCGATGTCGGCGATGGCATCTTTGATGATGATTTTGCCTGCATCTTCTGCCGCTTTTTGTGCTGCGTTTGCAGCATCCGTGCCTTGCTCATCCTTGATTTTGTCGTATTGAGCCCAAGTGAACACTTTATCGCCGAATTCCTCTTCAGCTACTTCGTATCCCCAGTTTTTGAAAGCACCTTCGGTGAATTTCATGATGTTGCCTTTGTGTACCAACGTTACGCTCTTGCGGTTGTGGTCGATGGCGTATTGCACTGCCGCACGTACCAAACGTTTGGAGCCTTCGGAAGATACAGGCTTGATGCCGATCCCGGAAGTTTCAGGGAAACGGATTTTGTTGACGCCCATTTCCTGCTGCAGGAACTGGATCACTTTTTTCACTTCTTCGGAACCTTCCGCATACTCGATTCCTGCGTAGATGTCCTCGGTGTTTTCGCGGAAAATGACCATATCTACCAGGTCAGGACGCTTTACCGGGGATGGAACGCCGTTGAAGTAACGTACAGGACGCAGGCAAACATACAGGTCGAGTTCCTGGCGCAGCGCAACGTTCAGGGAACGGATGCCGCCGCCGATCGGTGTTGTCAGAGGTCCTTTGATCGCTACAATGTACTCACGGATTGCTTCAAGTGTATCGTTTGGAAGCCATTCTCCGTATGTATTGAATGCTTTCTCTCCGGCAAATACTTCGTACCATGCAATCTTTTTGCTGCCGCCGTAAGCTTTGTCCACAGCCGCATCCAGAACGCGCTTGGACGCTTTCCAGATGTCACGGCCCGTGCCGTCGCCTTCGATGAATGGAATAATCGGGTTATTAGGCACTTGCAATGCGCCGTTATCAATCTGAATTTTTTCTCCTTCAGTTGGATGAGCAAATTTTTCTAATTTCATGGTCACTAATTCCTCCCTAAGTGTAATAATATCCCCGGCATATACATGCCGTGCTTGTACTTATGTTGAAGGAGGGGAGCCCATGCATGGCTCTTCAACCCGGTATGAGCAGCCCCTTCGCCTCATCGTTGTTTATTATACTGGTTTTTCCATCAATTAGCGAAACCCAATCGCAACGTACTTCTGCTCGGCAGGTCCCGTATACTCCGCGCGTGGACGAATGATCCGGTTATCGGAAAGCTGCTCCAGGATGTGAGCTGTCCATCCCGATACGCGGCTAATGGCAAAAATCGGCGTGAACAATTCGTGATCGATGCCCAGTTGTGTGTACACCGATGCGGAATAGAAATCCACGTTTGGTTTCAGTCCCTTTTGGCCCGTAACCATCTCTTCGATTTTGACGGACATTTCGTAAAGACGAGTATCGTTGTTCATCTCCCCGAGCTCTCTGGACATCTTTTGCAGATGTTTGGCCCGTGGATCGCCGTTTTTGTAAACGCGGTGTCCGAAACCCATGATCTTCTCGCGGTTGTTGAGCTTCTCCTGAATGAAGGATTCCAAACGATCCGGCGTACCGATTTCGTTCAGCATCTTCATCACCGCTTCGTTCGCGCCGCCGTGCAACGGACCTTTCAGCGCTCCGATGGCAGAAGTAACGCCGGAGTAAATATCAGACAAAGTCGCTACCGTTACGCGGGCAGCAAATGTCGACGCGTTCAACTCGTGATCGGCATGAAGGACGAGTGCCTGGTCGAACGCTTTAACAGCCGTTTCGGACGGCTCCTCGCCTGTCAGCATATACAAGAAGTTTTCCGCAATGGAAGCGCCTTCTTTTGGAGACACGGGGTCTTTGCCTTGACGTATACGGGCTATCGCTGCAACGATGGTAGGCAATTGCGCTTGCAGTTTGACTGCCTTGTTCTCATTGGCCTCGGCCGTCATTTCGTCTGCCTGACTGTCGTAAAGGCCCAATGCCGAGATCGCGGAACGAAGTGCCGCCATCGTGTTCATGCTTTTTGGATACAGCCGAATTTGCGCAATCAATTCGTCGGGAATCGCCGCATACTCGCTCAGGCTGTTCTTCAGGGTTTCCAGTTCATTAGCGTTTGGAAGTTTGCCGAACCACAACAGGTAGGCCACTTCTTCGAAGCTTGCATGCTCAGCCAAATCGTCAATATTGTAACCGCGATACGTGAGCACGCCGTCCACAATGGAACTGATCGAAGAGGTCGCCGCAACGATGCCTTCCAAGCCTTTGGTAGCTGTCATATTACATCTCTCCTTTTAATAAGCGAAATAAGAAAAACAACTATCGTCGTACTTGCAGAGAAGCCAGACCGGGTCTGGCAGGAGTGGTTCTCGCGCATGAGGTCGTTCTGCTCAGATCAGACATCTCCGATCCATGGGTTCACAGGCAACGGCCGAGCATCAACAAACTTTTGAAAACATTTACATTAAATAAGTTGGTAAAATTTCCAAATTACGCAATTCTTATCTGTCAATCGTCATTTCCTTATAACATCATACTGGATTTTGTCGTTTATGTGAACATCGTCAAGTGTCATTAGGGCATTAAACTTCTTTATCACACTGATAATCATTTGGCTGTTGCAATCGGTTTCAATATGTGTCTTATCGTTTCTTTTCATTGATGCAACAGGTTCTTCCAGTATTTGTTGTGCCATTGTATTTCTATATGTTTTGGCCTGTTTTAGCCGGATTGTAGGTGGTTTTCTAGATGAAAAACACTAGAATTTGCGGGTTCTTGTCTCCTGCTTTTTTTGTGCGCAATCACTGATTTTATTATAAAAAATTCCGAATTATATAACATAAATCCTTGATATTAACTGCTGCTGCCAAACCCATTTGGATGGCTCCCATTTGAACGCTAACCAATAAACCAATAAAACCCATGGAAATTGGAGCATAACAAAAAGTCTCTGTCCATGTTGGCAGAGACTTTTTGCTCAGTGCATATAACTAATTTTTGTTAGCTTCAATTCGGGCGCGCTTCCTGTACGACCTTCTTCTTACTAAGGATCCCCATGAACCCTGCTACAATAAAGAGTACTCCTGATAATATGTAGAACATAGAAATACTGATAAACCCGGCAACCCCACTAACAAGCATCAACCAGCCAGCCAGCTTTGGTTTGCTTTTGGTGAACGCTGCCCCTACAATTCCTAAAATGCTGAACAGAAGTGCTGAAATTGCAAGCCCTGTCACGCTGGATGTTCCGCTTTCGGAAAATGCCGCATCGATTCCTCCGATCATCAAAGCGACAATCGATGCAATAATACCGAATATACCGGCAATCAAGCCCATTGCGAACAATGTTTTCTCCTCCTACTATATAGTAATTAAGACTTAAGTATAATATCACAACTTTGCTTTAGAATGTATGTTTTTTCTAAAATTATATAAAAAAATACCTAGGTCTACTAGACTATAGCCATCGCACAATTACACAACACGAAGGATTTACATTGATTATATTTAATTGTACGTATACAAATCTGAGAATTCTTCCGTTTCCCATTGCTATGTTTCTTCCTGATCTGGCATACTCTAGGAAGCAGGAAAAGAATGGAGCTGATCGATCGGTAACCTCGTATTCCGTTTTCTCTTGCCTCCCATGCAGTCTACGAAAGCCTGATGCTTGCCCATTCGGAAGGAGACGTGATTGTGGACAGAATTGTAGCGAAACGACTGCTCCGCGGCCTATGGGTCATTATTGCGACCCTCTTGGCTGCCGTGTCCATCTATCTGCTGTTCCCGCTTTTGTACCCTTTCCTTATTGCCTGGCTCATCGCTTATGCCATGAACCCGCTTGTATCGGTGCTTCAGAGGAAAGTCCGTTTTCCCCGCTGGCTGGCCGCGACTTTTTCGCTCATTCTTTATTTCGGAGCCGTAATGGTCATCTTATCTGCCGCGGTCACCCGCATTGTGCGGGAGGTTATCTCGCTGACGGCAAGCTTTGACTTGCATATCGACGAACTCAGGGATGCATTGGTTCGCTGGACCCAAAGCGATACGATCCAGAACCTCATCGAGCAAATCAGCAGCTTTTACAGAGATAACCCCAATTATCGGGAAACCATCAACAACAATATCAGCAAAACGACGGAAACGGTCGGAACAGCCGTCACGGATCTCGTCACCGGTTTTTTCAACGGCATCGTAAACTTCCTGACCTCCTTGCCGAGTATGGGCGCAGTTTTCATTGTCATTTTGCTGGCCGCCTTCTTCATCAGCAAGAACTGGGCCAGACATGGCGATACCGTTTCACGCTGGGTTCCTGCGGCCATTCGCAGACCGATCGTTGACATCTGGAATGATTTGAGAAAGGCTTTGTTCGGTTACGTCCGTGCCCAGCTCATCATGATTTCCATTACGGCTCTGTTCGTGATGATCGGTTTGCTCGTCCTTCAGGTCAAATCCGCCTTTACCATTGCATTGATGATTGGACTTGTCGATCTGCTGCCTTACCTCGGCGTTGGTCTGGTCATGGTTCCGTGGGCGGCATATCTGCTTATGAACGGCGATCCCTATCTGGGCATCGGCATCGCCGTGATCTATTTGATCGTGCTCGTCGCCAGACAGATGATCGAACCGAAAGTGTTGGCCAGCAGCGTGGGATTGGACCCGCTCGCTACCCTTGTCGGCATGTTTGTCGGACTCAAGCTGTTCGGCGTGCTTGGGCTGATCATCGGCCCGGTCAGCCTGGTCATTCTTGATGCCTTCAACCGGGCCAACGTATTTCGTGATTTACGCAACTACGTTGTCAACGGGAAGGTTCGTTGAACGCAAAAGAGGCATCGCTTGCAGCGTATGCTGCAGCACGAAGCCTCTTTTCAATGAATACGCCAGTTCCGGACAACCTTCATGTCACCGTCGGCGGTAAAATGTGATGCTGCCGTTTTTCATTTTTTTCTCAAGCCACCCCAGGAAGAACAAGCGGTATACGGCGCGTGTTATCGGAAAGACAAGCGTAAACCCGATCAGATCCGTAACAAAACCGGGAATCAGCAAAAGAAAACCGCCAACGAACACCAACAGCCCATCCACCATTTTTCGGCCGGGCACCTGTCCGCGCTCCATTTCTGCTCTTGCGTCATAGAGCACTTTCCGTCCCTCAAATTGCAGCATGGCTATACCGATCAAGGACGTGAGAAGCATGAGCAGCAGCGTCTTTCCAGCCCCGATCCAGTCGCTCATAACAATAAAACCAAACAGTTCGATGACCGGAACAATCAATAATATGCCCCACATCCATCTTCGCATTGCGAATTACCCCTTTCCTGAAAGCCACACTTTCTCAAGCGCGCTGTAAAGCTCAGAGGCTGCCTTATCCAGCCTGACCGGCTTCCAGTCCCGGTTCACCCATACGTGCTGGGTAGCACCGGTAACCAAACGTTCTCCGGGAAGCGATTCCTCGGATGACCATACCCGCAGCTCGCCGTCAGCCTGACCGGGAGAGTCTGAAGTCATGCGTCTCACGTCATACTCGTAATTCAGGCGCAAGCCGCTAAACGCAGCAATTCGGGTAAAAATCATGATTTCATCATCATACCGGGCCGGCTTGTGATATTTTACATCCAATCCGGTGACGGGAAGCAGAAACCCCTGCTCCTCTATTTTACGATATGAATACCCCATTTGGCGAATCGTCTCGGTCCTGCCGATCTCAAACCAGTTCACGTAGTTCATATGGTACACGACCCCCATCTGGTCGCTCTCCTGATACCGAACGCGGAGCTTTGTCATGTACCAATTGCCATTGCCCGAATGCTGCATTGTCCCTGCCTCCTTTGATTCGAAATAAAAAGCAATGGGGCGCAAAACGCCCCATTGCTTCATGCTGCTTCGATGTTCTTACGAACCATTAAGCGTTGTTTGGAATTTGGCTAACTTTGATCAGGTTGGTGGAACCGGAGCGGCCCAGAGGTACACCCGCAGTGATGACAACCAGATCTCCTTCTTTGACAATGCCGGATTTCAGACCGCCTTCGATTGCGTTCTCGAACAAGGAATCCGTCGAATCGCAACGTCTGCCTTTCACCGGCGTAACGCCCCAAGCAAGCGCCAGGCGGCGGGAAGTTCTGTCTTCCGTTGTTACCGCGATGATCGGAGCTTCCGGACGGTATTTGGATACCATGCGAGCCGTATGGCCGGATTCCGTGGAAGTGATGATCGCTTTGGCGTTCAGGTCTTGAGCGGACAGCGCAACCGATTGGCTGATCGCTTCCGTAACCGTCGTTTGTTGAGCCACGCGTTGTTTCAGGTACAGCTCCTGGTAAGGAAGCGCAGATTCCGCTTTTTCGGCGATGCGGGACATCGTCAGAACGGATTCTACCGGATATTTACCGGCAGCCGTTTCGCCCGAAAGCATGATGGCATCCGTGCCGTCGAAAATCGCGTTCGCTACGTCGGAAGCTTCCGCACGAGTAGGACGCGGGTTGCGCTGCATGGAATCCAGCATTTGTGTTGCCGTAATAACCGGTTTGCCAGCAACGTTACATTTTTCGATCATGCGTTTTTGTACCAATGGCACTTCTTCCGCAGGAATTTCAACACCCAGGTCTCCACGGGCAACCATCAGGCCGTCGGACACTTCAAGGATTTCGTCCAGGTTGTCGACACCTTGTTGGTTCTCGATTTTGGAGATGATTTGAATATGGCCTGCATTGTGTTTTTCCAACAATTCGCGGATTTCCAGCACGTCGCTTGCTTTACGCACGAAAGAAGCCGCGATGAAATCGACGCCTTGTTCGATACCGAATACGATATCGTTCGCATCTTTTTCCGTAATACCCGGCAGAGAAATGGCAACGCCTGGAACGTTAACACCTTTTTTGCTTTTGATCGTACCGCCGTTAACGATGCGGCATTTGATCTCGGTGCCTTGTACTTCCACAACGGTAAGTCCGATCAGACCGTCGTCGATCAGAATGGTAGATCCCGGCGCTACATCTTTCGGGAGATCTGCATACGTAATGGAAATACGATCTTTGTTGCCCAGAATTTCTTCTGTTGTCAACGTGATGTACTCGTCCTGAACCAAATCGATCGATTCAACTTCGAGTTTACCTGTCCGAATTTCCGGTCCTTTGGTGTCCAGCAGAATAGCTACTGTTTTGTTCAATTCTTCGCTTGCTTGGCGAATGTTTTTGATCCGTCCGCCGTGCTCATCGAAATCACCGTGGGAGAAGTTCAGACGGGCTACATTCATGCCGGCCGTAATCAATTTCTTCGTGTTCTCCAGCGATTCGCTGGATGGTCCGATGGTACAAACGATTTTCGTTTTGCGCATTTTGGGTTTCCTCCGATTTTAAAGGTCTCTCTTTATCTGTTTTTTTCTTTTTCCAACTATTAAATTTACTACATTTTTGAGCATTTGTATAGGAATTTCGTCACATCATTCCGCATTTCCCGACAAATTTCTCACCGGTTCAGCTTCCACGGGCGGTTCGGAGGCCTCCGCTTCCGCTGGCTTTTCGAATGAAACGGATCCGATTTTGCGGAATTTTTCATAACGATCCTGTCTAAGCTGCTCCCCGCTCCAGCTGCCGATTTCGCCCAAATGACGAACAAGGGCTTCGCGAATAACCTCCGCGGTTTCTTCGTAATTGCGATGAGCTCCTCCGCGCGGCTCGGGAACGATCTCCTCAATCACCTGCATATCGAGCAGGTCGCTCGCGGTAATTTTCATCGCCTCTGCCGCCTGATCTGCCTTGGAAGCGTCCTTCCACAGAATCGACGCAGCGCCGTTCGGGGAAATGGCCGAATAGATGGCATGCTCAAGCATCAGCACGCGGTTGCCCACGGCAAAAGCCAGCGCACCGCCGCTGCCGCCTTCGCCAATCACCACAACGATGACGGGCACGGACAACTTGGCCATTTCCAGCAGGTTGCGGGCAATGGCTTCGGATTGGCCTCTCTCTTCTGCAGTATTACCCGGATACGCCCCTTTAGTATCAATAAACGTAATAATTGGGCGGCCGAATTTGTCCGCCTGTTTCATCAGGCGCAGCCCTTTCCGGAATCCCTCCGGATGCGCGCTCCCGAAAAAACGGGCGATGTTGTCTTTCGTATCCTTCCCCCGCTGTTGCCCGATCACGGTCACCGTTTGTCCGTTCAATCTGGCAAGGCCCCCTACGACGGCCAAATCGTCGCCGAACATGCGGTCCCCATGCAATTCTATGAAATCGGTGAAAACAAGCTGAATCAGGTCAAGAGCGGTCGGACGCTGCTGATGCCGCGCCAAATGCATTTTTTGTGCAGCCGTAATTCCGGAATAAATCTCCTCTTCCAAACGTTGATATCGCTCTTCCAGCCTGGCAATTTCCTCCGTAAAATCGATGCCTTTCTCCTGGCCGAACTGGATCAGTTCTTCAATCTTTTTGCGCATCTCAACCAGAGGCGCTTCATATGGCAACTCACCCGCCATTCAGACCCCTCCCTTTTCACTGTGCATATCCAGCAGTTTACCCAGCGTGGACCGCAATTCCTTGCGATGAACGACCAGGTCCAGCTGTCCATGCTGCTGATTGAACTCCGCAGTCTGAAAATCGTCCGGCAGCTTCTGGCGGATCGTCTGCTCGATGACGATTCGGCCCGCAAAACCAAAGACGGCTCCCGGTTCTGCGATAATGATGTCGCCCAGGCTCGCAAAGCTTGCGGATACACCACCCGTCGTCGGGTCCGTAATGACCGATATATATAATCCGCCCTGTTCGTCAAGGCGTGACAGCGCCGCGCTTGTTTTCGCCATCTGCATCAAGCTGAGAATGCTTTCTTGCATCCGGGCACCGCCGGACGTGGAGAAAATGATCAAAGGCAGACGTTTTTCCGTCGCTTTCTCGATCGCACGCGTAATTTTTTCACCCACTACCGAGCCCATGCTGCCTGTAAAAAAATCAAAGCTCATGACGGCAACGACGACAGGCAGTCCTTCGATGGTGCCTTCGCCGGTGATCACCGCTTCCTTCAGCCCAGACTTCAACCGCTGCTGCTCCAGTTTGGTGCTGTATCCCGGGAAGCCGAGCGGGTCTACCGATACCATGTCGGCATCGTATTCCACGAACCCCGTCTCATCGAGCACCATGGCAATGCGCTCCATCGCGTTCAAGCGCATATGGTAGCCGCATGCAGGGCAAACTTTCAAATTTTTCTCCAGTTCCTTGCTATATTGAATCGTGCCGCATTTGCTGCACTTGTTCATAAGCCCTTCGGGTATTTCACGTTTTGGGCGTTCCTCAGTTTCCTGGCCTTCGCCACGAACTGCACGCTCGGAAGGTATGGTAGCGTACTTCCGTTTCTTCTGGAATATATCTTTGAACACAACTACACCTCTCCAGCTGTTGATTTGATATCCGCAGCACACTCAGCCCATCACATTAATGCCTCAATAGTCTGAACGACTGCGGTAAACCGCTTACGAGCAGCACGGTGCCGCGGGGCTTGTCTCATCCGTCCACAACAAAACAATCCGCCGGCACGGGCAGCCACCAGCGGTCAGCATCATTACCGCCCTATGCTGCCGCAATCACCGAAAGATTGCCTGAGCGAATGCTTGAATCTGTGCTGGCGCAAGGGCACGGCATCACCGGTCCGATCTTGTCCTAACAAAAAAAGAAGGAAGGACAGCAGCATAACGATACGTGCAAGTCGATTCCTCTCTCTCCCTGTGCGGTCAATCCCTTATGTACCGGTTCATCGGTACTCCTTCATGCGCCAAGGCACGTCTTCTATTGAACGAATCAGGAATGCAGAATCGAGTTCAGCACTTCCTGAATCTCTTCCAACTCCCCGGAAGGGACGCGAATCTCGTATTGTTGCTTGGATACACTGATGGGACGGGTCTGTACCAGAAAACCTTCTTCCGAAAGCTTGGTTTTGATCTTGTCCGCAACCTTTGCTGTCGGTGCAATGTAAATCACCGTCCACATTCCTCGTCCGCCCCCTAAGCTAATGTTCAGAGCCCGTATATTGGACTAATGATAACATACCTCACTTTTTTTCTGCAAGGAAGGGTTCGGGACTGTACGGAAGAAATCTGCAATTTGAAGGACATTCGTCCTGTATTGCAACACGGTCCGACCGGCTCATCTATCCTGAATTTTCCTGATGGGGAGCAATCTTATCCGGCAGGGCAGCGCATGCCGCCCATGGCTGTTTTCAGAAATGCGGCAGATCCATGTTCATTCTCCTGCAGGATATTTTTTGGCCTTGACGTTGTTGTGGGCGATTCTTGCAGAGGCGGCCGCGGCCAGACCAGCGACAAGGTCGTCAAGAAAGACGTGGATGCCTGTACCATGCTCATTCAGATCCCGGATCACCCCGATTTTTTCTTTATCCAAATAACCAAAGCTGGTTAAACCAATCATGCCGAACACATGGGTAATGCCCAGGGCCAGAGTCTCGTCCACCCCGTACAGGGATTCGTCGGCTTCCATAATGGCCTGAAGCGGCTGGGGCAGCAAGCGTTTCTCCGCAAGCTCATCCAGCGCAATTCCCGTATACAGGGTATATTGCACTTCACGTTTATGCAGCACGGCCTTTACGCTGTTGACGCAATCGTCCATGGTCAGATCAGGATGATACCCGATTTGCAGCTGGTAAACAATTTTCGCAATGGAATCAAGCCCGACGCCCCGTCTGGACAGCATCGCTTCGACAATTTCATATGACATCATTTGGCCTCCCGTCTCGCTCCTCAAGGACCGTCAGGTTCTTTGGTGTTCTCAAGTGTATGCGGCAAGCCGGTGAAATGTTCATAAAAAATGCGACGAATGGCGCCCAGCGCTTTGTTTCTCCATACGGATTCCGTCCTCTGCGTCACCCCGGATGATGACAAGGATCAAAAAACCTGTCCGGTTCCGGACAGGCTTGACATGATGCCTTGAGGCCCGCGTTGGCCCCAAATCATTTGATTCGGACCGTGTCCTTGCCCAGCATGTTCTCCATCTCGGCGAACAATTCCGGCGAAGGTTTGATGCGGTAAGCATCGCTGAGTGCCAGCAGCTTCTGCTGCCGCTCATAGAAGAGCACCGTGGCCACGGGTCCCTGATGCCGCTGCAGCAGCTGCTTCAGACGCTCCAGCAACTCGGGCTGTTCCGATTGCGGCGTGATCTTCACGAACACCCGCTGCTCCGCTGCCGGGGCGCGCCGCTCCTGCACGGCTCCGCCATCGGCTTGGCCAGCCGCCGCTCGGGCAGCTGCCGATCCTCCGCCGCCGCTGCCTGAGCTGGCTCCGCCGCGCGGCCCTGCTGCGCCATCGCCTGCCCCGCTCCGCTGCTGAGCGGCTCCCGCGCCAACCGGCTGCCGTGCCCCGGCTGCCGGGCGCGAGGCGCTGCCGCTGCCGGACCGGCCGCGCCGTTCGCGGCTGCGCAGCTGCTGTTCCAGTGCCGCCGGACCGAGCGGCGCCACTTCCTCGGCCAGCAGCTTGAACCCCTCGTCCTGGTGCTGTACGCGCGCACGCACGACGAGCAGTTCGCCTTTCCCGACATACTGCTGGCTCCGCCGCCATACTTCGGGAAAGAGAACCACTTCGCAGCGTTCGATCTGGTCTTCCAGCTCCATGAACGCCATCGCCTTGCCCTGTTTCGTCGTGATCGACTTCACGGACACCACCATCCCGGCCGCGACGGCCATCGCATCGTCCGCCGCTTCCGTCAGTTCCATGATCCGGTCGGCCCCGCTGGATTCCAGCAGCGCCTCGTAATCGTCCAGCGGATGGCCGGACAGGTACAGTCCGAGCAGCTCTCGTTCGAGCTCCAATTGCTGGGTAGCGGAATATGGCGGAATTTCCGGATAATCGATTTCCCAGTTCGGCGTTTCCACAAAATCGAACAGTTGGATCTGCAAATCCTCACGTTCCTTCCGCCATTTCAACGCCGCCTCTACCGTTTCGTCCAGCATGGCCAGCAGCTGGGCCCGATGACCAGGCAGCGTGTCGAAAGCCCCTGCTTGAACCAGCGACTCGATCACCCGTTTGTTGCATACCCGCAAGTCCACGCGGCGACAAAAATCGAGCAGGCTGTCGAACGGACGCTCCTTCCGCACCTGCATGATGCTTTCCATCGCCTGCGTGCCTACGTTTTTGACCGCAGCAAGACCGAAACGAATGGAGCCCCGTTTGCTGTGCGCCTGCATGCCTTCACTGGCAATTCGGCGATCCCCGCCTTCTGTGAAGTCGAACACCGGCGTAAAAAGAATGCCGCTCTGGTTGACGTCAGGCGGAAGCACCTCGATGCCCATTCGCCGGCATTCCACGACATATTCCGCGACTTTGCGGTGGCTGCCCATGACGGCCGTCAGCATGGATGCCATGAAATGTACCGGATAATGCGCCTTGAGGTAGGCGGTCTGAAACGCCAGCACGCCATACGCCGCCGCATGCGCGCGCGGAAAGCCGTAGTTCGCGAAGCGTACGATCATGTCGTAGACATGATCGGCTTCCGTTTCGCCGTACCCTTGCTTCAAGCTTCCCTGCACGAAGTGGCCGCGCTCTTCATCCAGCACTTCCCTCTTTTTCTTGGATACTGCCCTGCGCAGCAAATCCGCTTCTCCAAGCGAGAAACCCGCCATGCGGGACGCAATCTGCATAATCTGTTCCTGGTACACGATGATGCCGTACGTATCCTTCAGGATCGGCTCCAGGTCCTTGTGCGGATACTCCACCTCAATCTCTCCATGCTTGCCCTGAATATATTTCGGAATGAACTCCATCGGACCCGGACGATACAAGGCGAGCACCGAAATGATATCCTCGAACACGCTGGGCCTCAGTTCTTTCAGCACCCGGCGGATGCCCGCGGACTCCAGCTGAAATATGCCCATCGTATCGCCCCGGCCGAGCATTTCGTAGGTCGCCGCGTCGTTATCCGGGATATGGCGGAAATCGGGAACCTCGCCCGTCTCGCCGATCCACCGCAAACACCGTTCGATGATCGACAGGGTGCGCAGACCGAGAAAGTCCATTTTGAGCAATCCGATCGCTTCCAGGTTTTCCATGGAATACTGGGTTAGCGCCGTCCCTTCGCTGCCTTCCTGGAGCGGCACGGCATCCGTCAGCGGATCGCGGGAAATGACGACCCCCGCCGCATGCGTCGATGCGTGTCTTGGCTTGCCCTCCACTCTCACGGCCATGTCCAGCAATTCGCGCGTCCTTGGTTTGGTTTCGTACAAACCCTTCAGCTCCGGAGACGCCTCCATCGCCCGCTCGATGCTGATGCCGAGTTGGGCAGGGATGAGCTTCGCCGCTTTGTCGACCTCGCCGTACGGCACGTTCAGGGCGCGGCCGACGTCCCGCACGGCCGCACGGGCCGCCATCGTCCCGAAGGTAATGATCTGGGCGACGTGTCCCTTGCCGTACTTTTGGGCCACGTATTCGATCACTTCGTCCCGGCGTTCGTCGCTGAAATCGATATCGATATCAGGCATGGAAATGCGCTCGGGATTCAGGAAACGTTCAAAGAGCAAGTTGTATTTCATCGGATCAACGTCCGTAATGCGCAGCGTATAGGCAACAAGGCTGCCTGCCGAGGAACCCCGGCCCGGGCCCGTCACGATCCCCTCGCGATGGGCGTACGCAATGAAGTCCCATACGATCAGAAAATAATCCGAGAATCCCATGCTGTCGATGACCTGCAGCTCGTAGTCAAGCCGCTGCTCCAGTTCGGATTTCAGCTCCGGATCGGTCCAGCGCGGCGTTTCCGCGTATCTGGAGTGCATGCCTTCCACGCACAGCTGACGCAAATATTCCGAAGGTGTCATGCCATCGGGAAGCGGACGGTACTCCGGCAAAATCGATTTGCCGAATTCCAGTTCCAATTCGCACGCTTCCGCGATGCGGACCGTGTTTTCCAAAGCCTGCGGCACATGCGGGAACAGGCGGGCCATCTCCTGTCCGCTTTTGAGGTACAATTGGTTGGTGCCGATGCGCAAGCGGGTGTCGTCGTCCACCGTTTTGCCGGTGCCGATGCAAATCAGCACGTCCTGAAGCTCGGCATCTTCCTCGTTCAAGTAATGAACGTCATTGGTCGCGGCAAGCGGGATGTCGAGTTCTTCCGCCAGTCGGATCAACTGAGGGTTTACCCGTTTCTGCTCGGGCAGGCCATGATCCTGCAGTTCCAGATAGAAGTCGGAGCCAAAGATCGCTTTGTAACGCAGCGCCGCGCGCCGCGCTTCTTCCTCGCGCCCGTGAAGCAAATGCTGCGGCACTTCCCCGCCCAGGCACGCGCTCATGCATATGATCCCCTCATGGTACTCGGCCAAACTCTCCATATCGATGCGGGGTTTATAATGAAATCCTTCCAGATGACCGATGGAGCACAATTTCATCAGATTGCGGTAACCGGTCATGTTTTTGGCCAGCAAAATCAGGTGATGGATCGGCTGGTCTTTCCGGCTTCCCCTTTCCTTCCGGGAACCTGCCGTCATATAAGCTTCGCATCCGATAATCGGCTTGATGCCGCGCTGAACGCAAGCTTTATAGAAAGGTATGGCGCCATACATGACGCCGTGATCGGTTAGCGCCAATGCGGTCATTCCAAGATCTGCGGCCTTGTTCACGAGATCCGGAATACGCGCAGCGCCGTCCAGCAAACTGTATTCGCTGTGAACGTGCAAATGCACAAAAGAACTCATGGCTTGTCTTCCTTTCGCCGCGGATTGCTATTCCACATTCCTTCGTCTCTATCGTTAAATTTATTTGCTCGGCTTTCCGCTCTCGGGACGGCGATTTCCCGCTCCATCGAGCTTCTGTCCTCCCCAAATTCCCGTCTATTCATCATCGCTATATTCATGATATCAGGACATACAAACACTTGTTTCCATCATAATTCATCGGCGCAGCAGAGTCAAAGCGGAAAAGCGTTTCCGTTCGTCCCGACGACTATGAAAATGAAGGAATCCCGAACGAATCTTTAAAGTTTATCATAACGTTCGGGGGCATGCCCATACATATAGAAGTACAAGCTGCTCCCCCTGCCTCTGACCGAAGACAGGAGGTGCGCCGCTGGGTCTGAAAGGGGTGTTTTACAGGTGAGCACATTTTTGTCCAAAGCCATTCTCGATTTTTTCATCGCGTTCGGCATCGTGCTGGGTGGAGCTATGTTGGGAGGCATCGGAGCCGTTCTGTCCATGCAGCCTCCGACGCAGACGATGCTTGACATTTCCAGCAAAATCAAAATATGGGCGCTGGCGGCTGCCGTGGGAGGTACCATTGATCCCATGCGGGTGATCGAGAGCAATTTCCTCGATGGCAACATGTCTCCGGCGGTCAAACAGATTTTGTATCTGATCTCGGCATTCATGGGCGCTCATATGGGAACGGAATTGGTCAAGTGGATCTGCGGGGGACGGAGTTGACATGAGGATGAGGAAGGGGCGATGTGTATGAGAATCCCTCCCTTTTCCCGCTATCGGCCGCTGATGCGCATGACCGCTGTTTTTGTACTCGGAGCGATCGCCGGCAGCATCGTATATAACGGGATTTTCCATCTAAGCTACAACAAGCTCTGGCTTACGAATCAGGAATTGCAGCTTCGACTGCATCAAAACGAAAAGGATATCATCACGCTGAAAAAATACAGCAAACGGCAAACCGTGATTAAAGAGATCAAAGTGCTGTCGGAGGAATCCGACAACGGGCCGGATCAGGCAGCGCTCAAAATCATGCTGCAAAAGCTGGGCGACGAACTTGAAGTGCTGCGCGGGCGGGACGTCTTTAACATTGACGAGTACAGCAAAATGACCCGAATCATGCTGAATCAAAAAACGTACACCGTTCGCGAAAAGCAGTACAGCGTGCAGGTCAAAACGATGCTGGTCATGGAAGGCGTGCTGCATGTATGGGTGCAGATTCGGCTGCATGTTCCTACCTAGCCAGTTGGCCGATCGGATGGAAACAAAAAGATATCCTTGTCCAAAAGGGCATGGTACACTGAGAGCAGTGAATGTTTTCCAGAAAAGGAGATGCACTGCATGCTGATTGAAGTTTTAAAGATGGTCCTCATTGCAGCATTTGCCCTTGCCATGATCTGTTCCGCCCTGAACAGCATTCGTTCACATCGTTCTTCCGGCGCCGCCCAAACGGGATTGTACCGTTCGTGGACCAACATTTGGATGGGCATTATGTTAATTCTGCTCGCCCTTATTCTGATGTTTGTGTTTACGGGCTCCACCCTGTCCGTTATTGTGGAAGCGCTATTTCTGGTTATCGGTGCTTTCAATCTGTTCGCTGGCCTCCGCAACCGAAGCCATTATGCGAGACGAATAGACCAAGCGCAAGGCGCCGGCACCGGACCCCGGTGAAAAAGGACTGGCGCGTTAGAGGATGCAGGTTGCGTTCCAATGCGGGTAAGGAGATCAGGCGAAACAATGCATTCTGCGTTTTATACGCATTCGCCAGTGATCTCCCCTTATTCTCGCAATAACTTACGCATGATCGATCGAATGCAGCGTCATGACCGCCTTGCACACCGTGTTGCCCTCGCTGGAAATGACGATATCCATTTTACAGGTTCGCCGGCTCGTTTCCAGGATGACCGGGCGGACGATGATCTGGTCTTCAATCTGCACGGGCCTTACAAAGTAGGTCGTGATATTGTCGACGACATGGTCATTGCCCGTCACGTCCCAGGCAGCACGTCTTCCGGCTTGGGTCATGATGTTAAGCAGTACGCCTTCCGAGATGGTACCCAGATCCGTCGCCATTTGCGGAATGATGAATCCATGGAAGATCAGTTCGTTCTGTTCCCCGCGCTCTTCGGCGAAGCCATTCCAGATCAAATGGTCAAACGTCTCTCCAAGCTGCGGCTGCTTCTGGGCATCCCGCATCGCCTGCAGCACTTCTTTGCGCGTCACGGACGCAATCAGCTTGCGATTCCGATCGACGATCGGCAAAAAGTCGATGCCTTCCCACGTCATGATCTGGGCGGCGGAAGCGAGAGATGTCTGCAGCGAGGCGGTAACCGGGCGGCGGACGACGCACTTTTCGATGCTTTGACCGGCCTGAAGCTCGCTGACATCCTTGAGGCTGACGATGCCGATTACCCGGTTCCACTCATCCACGACAGGGAAGCGATGTTCTCCCGTCTCTGCCACAAGCGCATGGAAATCCGCGGCCAGGCTGCTCACTTTAAGGACTTGAAGCCTTGGCTTCTGTCCGATAATATCTTCAACCAGCATGATTTTTTTCTTGATAAGCCTGTCAAAAATCGCCCGGTTGATCATCGAAGCCACGGTAAACGTATCATGTCGCGACGAAATGATCGGCAACCCCAGTTCATCCGCCAGCAGCCTGACCTCACGGCTCGTCCCGAATCCTCCCGTAATGAGCACCCCTGCCCCCTGCTCCAACGCCAGGGAATGGGCATTGTCCCGGTTGCCGACAATCAGCAGGCTTCCTGCATCGATGTATCGGGCCATGGCCTGTTCCTTCATTGCCCCAATGACATACTTGTGAAGCGGTTTGGCCAGCCCGTCGCTCCCGCCGAGAACGTGGCCTTCAACGATGGTGACGACGTCGGCAAAGGTTAGCTGCTCCGACATGCCGCGCGGTCTTTTTTCGATCCGTACCGTCCCGATCCGTTCTTTGGTGACCACCAGCCCGAAATTTTCCGCTTCCTTCACGGCCCGATAGGCCGTTCCCTCGCTGACGCCAAGATCGCGCGCAAGGCCGCGAACCGATATTTTGCTGCCTACCTTGAGTTGTTCGATGTGCTGCAATAACTGCTCGTGCTTCGTTATGTTTTCTTCCTGGCCGTCCATCTGTACCACCCCCGAAGATGAATCTGTATTATTCTGTATCTATTATAACACGGCTTTAGGAAAATAACCCCATGTCCGACATGTTGTCCCTAAGCATCGTGCCCGGATTATCTTTGGCGATATGGAAAAAGGCCGGGCTCCCTACCACACGGAATGGGAGCCCGGCCTTCTTCAGGCAAGCAATACGCAGATTATACCGATTTTCCCTGCTCCTGCTTGTCCAGCAGTTTAATTTCCCACTGACGCATTTTGGCGCGCCGTACGGCTTCCAGCGCCCGCTTCTTCTCCTCATCCACACCAAGGATGAAATGAAGATGCGCGGCGATGACGAGCAGGGAGAACAGCACCCAAACGATGCCGAAAACGTTCACCCAGTCCATTCCGCCTGCAAAGGAAATTCGCGGCAGTGCAATGACAAGCATAGACAAGGCAATCAGCAGGTAGACAACATGTTTTACTTTTTTAAACCTTTTCACGGTTACACAGCTCCTTCGCGTCCTTGGTAGACTCTATATCTCTAGTCTATGAACGCAGGCCATGCATTATGAAAGGTTTGTACACGAAACGTCCCCGATTACGCTTGAGGGCCTCCGTACAGATGGCTCAGGCTGTCAGAAATAATTTTGTTAACATCCTCGATGATTACGCTCAGACGGCGCTCTGCATCGAACAAGCGGCGAATGTTCAAGTTGAGGCTGAGTACCTCGAACAATTTCTCCATTTTCTCCATTTCTTCGGGAGCAGGCATGTCACCGCTCATCATGCGCTGCTGCAGCTCCATCTGCTGCGTACGGAAATTGTCCAGCATGCTTTTGGCTTCCGGATCCGCTTCGATCAGCTTCATCGCCGAAGTGATCTCCGTCACTTCGCTGCTTTCTTTCAATGCTTTTGCCAACTCGTTGGCCTTGTCGTAAATGTTCATGTTCATTTCCTCCTTGATTCGCCGTTACGGCCTACTTCGTTCATTTTCATTTCCATCAAAACGTCCATTCACCTACAACACGCGGATACACATCCATCAGCTGCACCTGTCCATGCCTAACCGCCGCGTCGCTCGATACATAGATTGCATTTAATCCAAATGGGTCAATCACCAAGGGATTTATGTCCTCATATGATGAAGCACATCCATGTTCAGATGCCGCTTCAACTTTAACATCAGACATCAAGTTGCCGCCCGGAAGGAGATCCGAGATGTCCACTAAAAAAGTAACGATACAGGTCATCGGCTCGGGCATCCTGCAGGACGACGTCATCATGCTGGGCGAAGGGGTGCTCAAGACACTTAAAATCCCTTCTGGTCGACCGCTAAAGCTGCAATTCGGTTCTTTCCGCAGTGAAGTCACCGTAATTCCCGTGCCAAAGTATGACGGCCTGCGGATCAATCAAACTGTAGCCAGCAGAACCGGCCTGATTCACGGTTCAGTCTTGAAAATGTCCTATCGTCCAGGCAGCCGCACGCTTCGCCTCGGTCCATTCATCTGTGTATTGGTAAGCCGGGATTACCCCGATCAGCCCGATCGGCCTTTCGGCTCCATCACCATGTTTTGCCGGGAATTGGTGAATGCATGCCGCAAGAAAGGCGCCTATGTATCCTTCTTCACCACAGAGGATATCGGAGATATTCAAGGCCGCATGCAGGGCTGGGTATACGATGACGGCTGGAAAAAAAAGGAGCTGCCCATTGCAGATGTCGTCAACAACCGTCTCACGTCCCGGAAACTCGAGAACAAACCTAGCGTACAGCATTTCATCAAAGAAGTAAAATCACTCTACGGCACCCAAACCTTCAACGAAAAGTTTCTGGACAAAAACGAAGTGTTCGATGCCTTGAAGTCCGTTTCATCGCTCAAACGCGTCCTTCCCGAGTCGCATTTGCTCAAAAGCGCGGCCACGCTGAAAACCATGTGCGGCCGATACCCGGTCGTGTTCCTGAAGCCTGTACGCGGGTCGCTGGGCAAAGGCATCATTCGGGTCACCCGGCAAAATGATGGAAGCTTCCTGACCCTTACGACCGGCGTTGGCGGTACACGGAAGCAAACGTACTCGTCGCTGGATAAATTGTATGCCAGCGTATCCGGCAAAAACAAATCCACGCGATATCAAATCCAACAAGGCCTGAATCTGATCGACAATAACGGCAGACCCGTCGATTTTCGTGCACTTGTTCAGAAAAACCGTACCGGCAAATGGAATGTAACGTCCATCGTGGCACGGATTGCGGGTGGCAGCCATTATGTTTCCAATCTCGCCAGGGGCGGGTCGCTGAGCACGGTCAAAGAAGCCGTGTCCCGGACCTCATTGTCTTCTTCCGTCAAATCCTCAGCTTACGCCAACCTGAAACAAGCGGCATTGGATATCGCCAAAGGCATCGAAAGCTCCATTCCCGCCCATTTCGGAGAGCTCGGCGTCGATCTGGCCTTCGATACGAACGGACGCGTCTGGCTGCTGGAAGTCAACTCCAAGCCGTCCAAAAATGATAATACTCCGTTGAAAGATAGCAAGATCCGGCCTTCCGTGAAGGCGATGCTTGAATATTCGACGTATCTCGCCGGTTTCTAAAGGCGAATTCCGCTGGAGGTGTTGAACCGTTGCCAAACCGAACTTTCCCGCCCGACATCCTGACGATTCTGGTCCGTGAAGCAGCTGGCTCACCTTCCTTTTCGGATGAACCCTTCTGCCGCCGGCTTAGTCTGGAGAGCGGGCCTTACGGAATTCGCATCGTTGTGCTTCCGTTGCCTGATGACAACCAAGCAGCATTGCCGAAGCAAGGATTCGTTTTCGTTGATGATCAGTGGAGAGCCGTGCCTCTGCCTGCAACCAAGCTGGTGATGGATCGCAGTCTGCAGCCATTGCCCCAGACGTGGAGACAGCAGCTGAGCGCTCCTGGCCCTGGAGCAAGAACGACGTACTGGTCCGCTTCACTGCCCGGCAAATGGAAGGTGCATCAGATTCTAAGCCGTGATTCGGAAACGAAAGAGCTTCTTCCCCAGACGGCGCTGTTTCAACCGCACGTTCGGTGGGAGACTTGGCTGGAACGATGGCCGCAGGGCCTGTTCTTCAAGCCCGTGTCCGGAACACACGGGAAAAACACCTTTCGCCTGGCTCGCGGCACCGAGCCGTCCACTTGGGTCATCGACGGCCGCAACCATTCCAACGAGCCGTTTCATTGGCTATTTCAAACGCCCGAACGCGTATCCTCCCGGCTTCATGCCTGCAGCTCCCGACGCAGGCTTCTGATACAGCCTTACCTTGACCTTAGCCATCATGGACGTCCGTTCGATATTCGGGCGCTGATGCAGAAAGACGGCCGCGGACGCTGGTTGCTCACGGGATGTATGGTACGGGAGGGCCCGGAGAAAACACTGACGTCCAACCTTCATGGCGGCGGGAAGGCCTACCCTGCGCTTCCTTATCTCCAAGACCGGTTCGGAGCTTCCGAAGCAAATGCATTGCTTGAACAAATAAAGCAGGCCGCGGGCCGGATCCCCCCGCTGTTGGAAAGGCACTTCGGCAGACTCGCCGAGTTGGGCCTCGATTTCGGAGCGGACTCCGATGGGCGCCTGTGGCTGCTTGAAGCCAACTCCAAACCGGGCCGCTCCTCGTTTGCAAAAGCAGATGACCCGCAGTTATTTCGAAGGGTCCATACCCGGCCGCTTGCCTATGCCCGTTATCTGCTGCAGCAACATGTTCTCGCTGACGTTTACCGTCCAACGAAAATGCCGAATACATCCAGCATAGCTGGCCTGAAACCCATCCGGAATCACGGCAGCTAAGGCGTGTCGCCGGCTTGCCTTGAAGGATATTTTCAGGATAGGAGGATAAATCATGAGTTTGACCACTTGCAACCTGCATTTCACGCAGCAACCGGATAAAGTGATTTATGTATCCAGTTCGTTAATGAAAAGCCTGAATCTGTCCGGCAAAAAAAAGATTCATCTGCGATTTGGGAGGGACCGGGTGCCGGCAACCATCAAGCCAATCCGAAAAGCAGGCAAACATCTATATCTTGCCTCAGGCATTCGCAACCTGATGAACGTTCCGAAGAGGAGCAGCGTCTACCTCCGCAATTTGCAAAATGACGAAGTTCAACTTGGTCCGCTGATCGGGATCCTTACCGACGGTATGGCCAGCAGTTCCAATCCGTTCGGTTCACGTACCGCATTCATCAAGCAACTGCTCCGCGAAGGGAGCCGGAAATCCTATATTTTCGCCTTTACGCCCCGGGACATCAACTGGCAAAACGAAACAGTGAACGGTTTCTTCCTGAGCAGCAGCGGCGGATTCACCCGCAAAACCGTGCCTTTGCCGGACGTGGTGTATAACCGTCTGCCCAGCCGCCGTTCGGACTTTTCCCCTGCAATCAACCAGCTGCGGGAACGATTCATCCGGCGCAAAATCCCGTTCTTTAACTGGAGCTTCTTCAATAAATCGGATATCTACAAATTGCTCGAAAACGAACCGGCCGCTAGCCTTCATATCCCGGAATCCATCACGAATCCGACGGTGGAACAGATGAAAGACATGCTGGAACGCCATCAATTCGTATATTACAAACCTACGGCAGGCAGCCTCGGCAACGGGATCTATCGCCTGACCTATTCACCCAAACGCGGCTATTTTGCACGTTACCGTACAAAAAAGGGAAATGTCCTGATGCGCTTCGGTTCCTTCAACGGCCTCATGCGCATGCTTCAGGGGAAACATGGCAGACACTTGCGCGGTTATGTCGTTCAGCAAGGCATCCGGCTGATCGAGATTGACCATTGCCCGATCGATTTTCGCTTTCATATGCACAAGAACGGGAACAACCAATGGGTCGTTGTGGGGATCGGTGCCAAAAAGGCTGGCCGCGGCAGCGTCACCACACATATCAAGAACGGCGGTTCCCTGATGACCCCGGAAAAGGCGCTCAGCCAGAATTTCGGCGACCGCGCAAGCGAGGTTCTTCAGCAAGCCAAATCCGTCGCCATCACATTGGCCCAGGCGATCGAAAATCAACACCAGCATCTCATTGGTGAACTTGGCTTTGATCTGGGCATTGATCAGGAGGAGCACGTATGGATGTTCGAAGCGAACGCCAAACCCGGACGCTCCATATTCCGACACCCTTCCCTCCGAATGGAGGGCAAATCGTCGGTGGAGCACATTTTGGAACACTGCCTGTATTTAAGCAAGTTCCGGAAGAGGGACGACATTTGATGAGCCTGCACGATGATTTCAAACCTGTCATTGCCATACTGACCATGCATGATCCTCAGCGAATGTTCAGGGGAAACCATCAAAATTTCGAGGATATCATAAACACCGGTGAAAATATGGGTTGTTTGGCATACGTCGTGACCGTCCGCGACTTGGATATGAGCGGTCCCACCGTCAAAGGCTACACGCTCGGCAAAGGAAGCAAACGATGGATTTCACAGCTCTTTCCTTTGCCTCATGTGTTGTATAATCGCATCCCGAGCCGCGAGGATGAAAGCAAGCCGTTTGTCCAGCGCAAAATCGCAGAATGCCTTCAATCCGGCGTCAGCCTGTATAACCCGTTTTACTTCAATAAATGGAATCTCTTCGAATGGCTGAAAAAATCGAAGACGACCCGACAGCTCGTTCCATACACCCGCCGGATGCGCAGCGCATCCGGTCTGGGCAAAGTGCTGCAGCAGTACCCTTACCTTTATTTGAAGCCGGAAAGCGGGAAAGCGGGCAAAGGGATCATGATGCTCAAGTTTCAGGAGAAGGATCAATTTCCCTACAAACTCAAAATCCAAAGCAAAAGACGAAGCACCACGTATAAGGCCATCACGCTCCAAAAACTGTGGGCACGCGTGCGCCAGGAGTCCGGCCGAACGCCCTATATCCTGCAGCAAGGCATTGAATTGGCTTCCTCCGGCAAACGTCCTTTCGACTTGCGCGTGCTCGTGCAAAAAAACGGGAAAGGCCACTGGAGCGTAACCGGAATCGGTGCCAGGCTGGCGGGTTCCCGCAGCATTACGACCCATGTTCCCCGCGGAGGCAGCGTGGAGGATCCGGAAAAGCTGCTGGCCGATCTCTTTGGAGAAGAAATGACTGCAACACTGATGAAACGAGTCAAATCCACGTCGATCATGATCGCCAAGCAGATCGAGCGTGGATCGGGAAGCACGCTGGGCGAAATGTCGATGGATCTCGGCATAGACGTTATTGGCGAGCTTTGGTTTTTCGAGGCAAACGCCAAGCCGATGAAATTCGATGAGCCCCAGATCCGCCGCCGATCGCTGGAACGCATATTTCAATACAGCACTTACCTGGCCCGCCAACCCAAATGAACTTGGAAAGGAATAACCGCTAAAGAAGGTGATTGTTTGTGTCCTCACCTGTTCTCGGCATCATGACGCTATATTTGAACGATCATCGCGGCTTGGAGGAGCGAGGCATTTACCGCAAGATGATACTGGAAGGTCGAAAGCGGGGACTGGATGTGTACGTATTCACGCCGGCAGACGTTCATTCCGGCGGCAAGCATATCAATGCGATGGTTTATAATCCGGGAAAAGGCTGGTCCAGGGAATGGCGTTCATTCCCGGACCTGATCTTTGACCGCTGCCGGATCCAGAGAAACCACCGGTTTGTACAATTGCAGGATTTCCGCAAAAAATACGGACATCTTTTGTATTTGAACCGCCCCTTGCGCAACAAATGGACCATTCACCAGCTCCTTGCAACCAAAGCCGCTTTTCGGGAACACCTTCCCGATACCTGCCTGTTTCAGGATATGTCGGACGTGAACCGAATGTTGAAAACCTACCCGCTAATCTATCTCAAACCGATCAACGGCACGGGCGGTCGCGGCATTCTGCGCATCGAACACAGCAACAAGGAGCCCAACACGGTTCTGGTACGCGGACGGAACCAGAAACGACAAATCATCACGCCGCGCAATGTGCATATGTCTCGCCTCGGAGCCTTTTTGCAGCACTGGGACATGAAGGACAAATATCTCGTGCAGCAAGGGATCCAGCTTCAGCTCCCCAACCAGCGCGTGCACGACTATCGCATGCTTGTTCAGAAAAACGGCGAGGGGGAATGGGAATTCACCGGTTGTGCCGGAAGGATCGGGGCGGAAAAGAGCGTCACCTCCAATCTTCACGGCGGCGGCCAAGCCATTGAAATGAAGCGGCTCATGAAACAATGGATTCCGGAAGAGGAGAAGCAGGCCGAAATTGCGAGCACCGCCGAAAAATTCGGCATTGCTATCGCTTCCTTTCTCGAGGAAACCTATGGCGCCCTCTGCGAATTGGCGCTCGATCTGGCCATAGACAAAAGCGGGCAAATCTACTTGCTCGAGGTCAACCCGAAGCCGGCACGCGAAGTTTTTTCCAGAATCGGGGAAAGCGAAATATATGAAAAAGCCATCACCCAGCCGTTGGAATATGCCTTGTGGCTTTACCGGCATCGTCCCGTTTCTTCGACCTCATCGCGCCCAAAAACAGCCGCACCGACCAAACCAGTCACACCAGTCAAACCAGCCACACCGGCCATACGCAGAAGCACCCCGTCTAGAAAGAAGAGAAGAACGAGATAACCCCGTCACCGAAAAAGGATCGGGAACTCTGGCATTCCAGAGTTCCCGATCCTTTTTGGAGTAAAGCAGCCTCAACGATCCATAAGCGCGTCTGCCGTCTAATGGAGCGAATCGCAATACAGCGATGATCGCGATTCAATGGTCAAGCTGAACATACAGCAATCCGTGCATGACGTAGTTATTCTGCAGCATTCCGATACAAGCCCAGCAATTCCGTAAAGTCGGAGATCAACACATCCGATCCGGCCAGCTCCTCATCGCGGCCGAACCCGGCATAGGCGCAGCCGATAACGGTCTGTCCGTTCATCTTGCCCGCCTCGACGTCCGAGGAACGGTCTCCGACCATCCAGGCATCCTGAATGTGGTGCTTCTTGAGCAAGATTTGCACAAGATCGACCTTGGATGGCGTCTTGTATTGGCCTGCGCTATACACACCTTCAAACAGCGGCATGATTTCGTGGGCAAAAGCTACGCCTTTCACGTAATCCTCCAGCCCGTTGCTCGCCACGAACAGGCGCACGCCCTGTTCCTTCAGCGCTTCCAGCGTCTCTTTGACCTGCGGATATAGTCGAGAATCGCCCCCATCGAGCCCTTCAATCTCCAACTGAAGCAGCAGTTCGTCCGCGCGGCGATGGGCTGCCTCGGAAGCGTCCGGCATGACGACCTTCCAGATATCCTCCAGCAGCATGCCTAGACTGCCGAGCATTCGCTCCTCCGGCGGCGTTTCTCCTTCAAAATGTCCTTCGGCTCTAAGCGTATCGAACAGACGGTGATACGCGGGCATCAACAATGTTTCCGTCTGAAACAGCGTTCCATCCATGTCAAAAATCATCGCTTCCGGTTTGCGCAATGTCGTTTCTTTCGTCATATCAGAATTCCTTTCGGCTTGAAATGTTGATCGGATTTTTCCGTTTTTCCCCATGATATACTTAAAGGTTCACCAATGTAAACTTGAGCTGTTTTGCAAACCATCGACGAATCGCTGTACCCTGCAACATTGGCCGGGAATCAGGAAAGCTTCGGACTACGCAGCGCTTCCAGCACAAGCTGGGCCCGGTAACCGTCGCTGAAATCATAGATTCTGCCGGGCTTGCCTTGAAGGCGCGCAATCACATGTTTCAGCACAGGCAGCTCGCTCATGGATTCCGGGGTCTCGATGGGCATAAGCGGTTCGCCAATGGCCCCGCCCATCAACTCCTCCCAGTTTTCCAAAGCCAGCGTCCCTTCCGCTCCATATACGATCATGGAGACACGCTCCTCGCCCGAAAAATGGGAGATGCCTTTCAGCTTAACCCGCGTCCCGTCATCCAGTCGCATATCCGCATGCACCTCGCGCTCACATCCAAGGGCATCTTCGGGATAATCCACTTCGCTTCGAAGGACGGTGATGCTGCCAAACACATTCTGGATGACGTGGATCCAATGAATGCCGACTTCCAGAATAAAGCCGCCCTGCTCGCGCCCCGTAATCCACTCATTCTGCTGCCAGCTCCGCGGCCATTGCGGAAATTGCAGAATCAGTTCGATTTTGCAGATTGAACCAATCGTTCTCTGGTCCAACAGCTGCTGCAGTTTCAGGACGGCCGGCTCGTGGGGCATGGAGAAATGCACGGCGTGCATCACCCCAGCGCTTTCCGCTGCGGCTAACATTTCAGCCGCCTCCTGGGCGCTGTTCGCCAGAGGCTTCTCGCAGAATACCGGGATTTTGCGCTGCAGCGCTTCCATAACGACCTGGTAATGAACCTTGGGCGGAACCGCAACGTACAACAGATCGATCTGGCATTCGTCCAATAGTGCCTTAAAATTTGTATATATACTCGCTCCCGGGTAGGAATCCGCAAAAGCACGCAGCCCCGCCTCGTCCGTATCGCATGCAGCCACGATTTCGATCGAAGCGCCAAGGTCATTTCGACCAGCCTGCTCAAGCATGTGATTTCCCATTTTGCCCAAGCCGATCATCGCCATTCTAATTGTTGTCATCCCACTTCACTCCAATCAGACTCCAGTATACCAGAAATGTAGGAAACATGGCTTTATTGCATAAATGAACACAGAAATGCGAACATGCGAAGCATGCTCCGCCAAACAACCATATTATGATATTTTTCGATTTTATTTTACATAAAAACTATTAATTATAATTTCTCAAAATAGAAAGACAGGCTTATGCGACTATTTATTTTTTCCAGCAGCCATAAGGCATAAACCGTTTACAACTTTAGATTCAGGAAAATTTACCCACAAAACAAGTTGACAAAAAACCACAAAAAAAGCTACTCTTCCTATTAACAAAGGATTTTTCCTTTCATATCTTCATCACGACGATCATTTGAACACAGAACACACCCTTTGGGTCTATCAACCTATTTGCGAAGCGAGGTGTTTCACATGACAACCGTAGCAGATATTTTGGCGAAAACTCTTTATGATTTGGGCGTTACCCACTTTTTTGGAATTATCGGAAAATCCATATGCCCGGCTGCTCTGAAAATGGTGGATTACGGACTTGAAATGATCCCCGGCAGACACGAATCCAGCTCGGGTTTCGCAGCTGCCGGTTACGCCCTTCAGACAGGCAAACTCGGCGTTGCCTTTGCCACTTCGGGACCTGGCGGCACCAACCTGCTTACAGCTGCTGCACATGCCAAGGCAAATAACCTGCCTGTGCTGTTCATTACCGGCCACCAATCTATACAGGAATTAGGAATCCCCCAATGCCAAGATTCCTCGTCCTATCTCGCCGACCTGGCAGAGATGTTCCGACCTGCAACGCTCTTCAGCAAGCTTGTGGAACGCGGCGACCATTTCGGCACGCTGCTGAACCATGCCCTATCCATTGCACTTGGTCCTAATAAAGGGCCTGTCCACTTATGTCTTCCATTCGATGTACAGACCGAACGCTTGAACGACTGCCGCATTGTCCTGCCGGAACACGAACCATTGCTCAGCGTATCCAATCTGAATCGCGTACTTCCGCTGCTGCAGCAATCCGAGCGGCCGCTGATCATTGCCGGAAAAGGCGTTAACCGGGCAAGGGCACACGATGAACTGGTGCATTTCGCCGAAACGTTCAACATCCCTGTCGTGACCTCGCCTGGCGGAAAAGGCGCAATCGCCTGGGACCACCCGCTCTACCACGGCCCATGCGGCGTTGGCGGCGTTCCCCATGCTGACGAAATGCTGAACCGGAGCGATCTGTTCATCGTGCTTGGTTCACGCTTGAGCGACATGACGATATGCAATCTCAAGCGCGAAAACCACCCTGCTCATCTGATTCAATTCGATACGGATCCGACATTCATCGGTAAAATCCTCGACTCGCATACCTTACATATCACCGGTGATCTGAAAGACAGTCTGCAGTTTTTGCTGGGCACGATATCCGGACACCCGATTCCCAAAACAGAAGAAAGACCGCTTCCCCCCGACTACACATTGCCTTTGCCGGAACTGACCGGGCTGTCCCTTGCTTCCATATTGGAGAATATGAGCGACCTTCTCCCCTATGATCATATGCTGTTTGTTGACGACGGAAGTCACGGTTTCCATGCGGTTCAACGTTATAAAGTGAAGAAACCGGGAAGCTTTGTCTTTGATGCTTATTTTGCCTGCATGGGCAATGCCATCGGCATGGCCATTGGCGCAAAAGCGGCCGCGCGCCAGGAAACGATCGTCTGCATTACAGGGGATGGCTGCTTCATGATGCTGGGTACCGAAATTCATACCGCGGTCTGCAACCAGCTTCCCGTCATTTTCATCGTCGTGAACAATAAACAACTGGACATGGCTTTAAAAGGCATGCAAAAAACGACCGGGCGAATCGATGGCACGTTGTACGAAGTCCCCATGGATGCAGCCAAGTTTGCCGAATCGCTGGGTGCGGCGGCATATCGGGCCGAGACCCAAGCGGAGTTCGCTTCCGCCTTGCAATCTGCCCAGCGTCTGCAGCAGGTCGCTGTCATTGAGCTTCTGACGGATCGCGATGAGATTCCGCCTACGGCTCACCGCACGCTGAATTTGGACTAGGAGGACAAAGCATGAACGAACAGGTGAATCAAGGGTTGGAGCGCTTCGCCAAGCTGTCCGGAAATTATGGAGCCAAAGCGCTTGCTCCCATTAAAGAGCATTTTCCCGAGCTTTCCGAATTTATTATGGGTACAGCTTACGGCGACATTTTTCAACGGACCACAATCAGCGAGCAATGGAAGGAAGTCGCCATCATCTCTTCGCTCATTACGCAAGGACAATACGAACAGCTGGGGATCCATTATGCGATGGCCCTTCAGGTTGGCGTGACGGTGGACGAGCTTAAAGGCGTACTGCTGCATCTTGCGCCATGCGTAGGAGCTCCGCGCATTATCAGCGCATTTAATGTTTTGTTGGCTACGCTGGAGGAAATCCAATGATTCACTTTTCTACATTTATATACACGATTCGACTTTATTATTGATCTTTTAACATGGCCGCCTTTATAATATGGTTAAATTATCCTGACCTATGATATGGGTACTCAACGTATTGTTACGACCAGTCATTTTGTCTGCAGGGTAGCTTAACTCATTTTGAAGGAGAGAACGATTATGGGAAGTTTTATTCTGAAACCCGATGTATCCAAAAAGCTGTTAAACATTGAATTGGAGGGTTCTTTCTCCGAAGAGGACGGGCTGCGCTCGATCTCGGCTTATCAGGACACGGTTGCAAAGCTCACTCCGGCGGAATACGAATTGCACATCGATTGCAAAAAGCTGAACGTCACTGCACCGGAAATTGTCCCCCTTCTGGAAGGCTGCTTGGCCATGTTTAAAAAGGACGGCTTCAAAAAGGTTATTCTGACGCTCGAAAACAATGCCATTCTGAAAATGCAGCTATCCCGTCTCGGACGCACCGTTGGTCTGGACAACCTTGAAATCATATCGACCGTTACTTCTTAAACACCCAATAAATCAGGCGGAACCATCTGGTGTATCCATCCGCGGGAGGAGATTAACATGGCCGGAATTCGTATCGTAGACATCGATATCTATCATCCAGCAAACAAGGTGGGCAATGCGTTTTACATTGATCATTTTGATGCAAGGGGTGTGGATATTCGCGGATTGTTAAAAGCACTGGGTCGCGATCAGCGTTACAAAATCGACAACGAGGATGAAAACTCGCTCAGCATGGCTTTTGAAGCCGCCAGCAACGTGCTGGAGAAAACCGGGCTGTCCGGCGCCGATATCGATCTTATCGCTTACGCAAGTCAAACGCCGGAGTACATTTTCCCTACGAATTCCTTGATGATTCATCGCCTGATCAACGGAGCTTCCCATACCATCTGCATCGACAGCAATGCCAACTGTGCCGGAATGACCGCGGCCTTTGAACAGGTGAGCCGCCAGATGCTGGGCAACCCGCGCATACGGCGGGCACTGATCATCGGCTCCGATTATGTCGCTCCTCATGCAAGCCCGGATGATCCGGTCTATTTCGCCAACTTCGGGGAAGCCGCGGCAGCCGTCATCGTCGAACGTGACGAGCATGCTGTCGGTTTTATCGATTCCATCTATCAGACGGATACTTGCGTGTACAACAATTCCCTGTTCCCGGCAGAAGGCTTGGCCAAGCTTGGCCAAACAGGAGTGGATGCAGGCGCGCTTCATGTCAAGTTCATTCCGTTCGACGACTCCATCTGCGTGGATGCCGCTTCCGAATCCATTCTTACCATGCTGTCACGCAATGAAATCGGCGTAGACGAGATCAAAGCGGCCTGCTTCTCGCAGCTTTCCATCGCCAACATCCGCGCCGTTTCCAAAAACATCGGAATCTCCGATGATGTTGCCGTATATATCGGCGATGAGTTCGGATACACCTCGACCAGCAGTCCATTTATCGCCTTCCATCGGGCCATTACGTCAGGCCAGATCCAGCGCGGCGACAAGGTTCTGTTCTGGACGGTCGGCGCAGGGTGGCAAAATGTTGCCATGGTGGTGGAATACTGAAAAGGATTGGCCCATTCGGCCGACACGGCCGCACGGCCAGCATATCACGAGAAAGCCCTCCTATATGATCCATGGAGGGCTTTATGTTGTGCATATGAGTCATTTTTGCCATGAAGGGAATCGCAAACGGCATTCGGCCGCAGACGCTAAAATATTTTTTTCGTTTCCCGGTCATCCTTCAACATTTCCACGGCCTCGCGGAACCTCAATGAATGCACGATTTCCCGCTCCCGCAAAAACTTGAGGCTGTCCTGCAAATCCACGTCATCCGTCATGTCGATCAGCCATTGATATGTAGCCCGCGCTTTCTCTTCTGCTGCAATATCCTCGTAGAGGTCGGCAATGGGATCACCTTTTGCCTGGATATAGGTTGCGGTGAACGGCACGCCGGCGGCATTGCTGTAGAACAGCGCCCGGTCGTGATTGACATAATGCGCGTCCAGCCCGGCTTTCTCCAGCTCTTCGACGGTAACATCCTTGGTGAGCTTGTAAACCATCGTGGCAATCATTTCCAGATGCGCGAATTCCTCTGTCGCGATATCGTTAAGCAGACCAATGACTTTATCCGGAATCGTATACCGTTGGTTCATGTATCGGAGCGCTGCAGCCAGCTCTCCATCCGCCCCGCCATATTGCTCCATGAGCAGCTTTGCCATATGGGGATCGCATTTGCTTACCCGCACGGGATACTGCAGCTTTTTTTCATAGATAAACATGCAATACGCCTCCTTTTACCGTTCAAAGTGGTTCCTTGCTCCCGTTCCGCTTCAGGGCCGCTACGTTTTCATTTCTTCAGAACATGTGTATGTCGTATGGCAAATGGCTAGAAGCAGCAACTCAACTTGGCGATGCGAAGGCACCTCAACCGATGGAAGAAAATCGTTGAAGTGCCTTTTTTCATGGTCCGCAAAACAGCCCACACGATGCAGCAGCCGATCCGGGCATCGATTATACCTGCCAAGGCCAGGGAGACTGGGACCATTCCCAGGGGTATTTGGAAAATGAATTGCCGAAGTTCTGCAGCGGGCCGTACAACTGCTGGAATTCATGGGCAACCCGCATCCGCTCCTGCGCAAACTTGTTGAATTGCTCGATGCTTTGATAATCCCCGGGATGCGTATCCAAATAGAGCGTCAGCTCTACCAGCACAAAATCCAAGGCCTGAAGCTCTTCAAGCAGCTCATAATATTTCAGGTCGCCAGCCTTCGGTTTGTCAGCATCCATCCCCCTTCACCTCGCTTTCCACAAACTTCTTCGACGTGTACGGACTGTACAGCGCAGGCCACAACGTGCCTGCTCTCAATGCCTCAGACGGGCTGAACTGGGGCCAACCCATGGGCTGAAACGGAATAAACAGCTGGGGCGGGACAAGATAGGTTCGAATCTCCATCGGTTTGCATGGGTCAAACGGTCCAATAAACGGCCTGTATGCGCGAATCTGAGGATCAATCAAAGAAACTCGCCTCCCTTAATAAACACGATTCTTAGGCACAACGCTATATGCCGAATCCGTTGCGTCACTATAACCTTATGTCGTTACGGACCAAGTTAATCCGAATTTTATTAAGGGTTGAGATTTGGAGATACCGGAATTTTGTCCTGTCGCCTGGATGCGTAAAAGTAAAAAAAGACCTTTGGCTTGTTGCCTCCATGCGCAACAGCCAAAGGTCCAAATATGTTCATAAGGTATGCCGCAAGCAAGTAGAGCCCGTGTAACGTTGCACCCTTCAATTCAAGGAATCTCCCGGTGGCGACGGCCTTTGCCCCGCCAAACCTTGATCCGCAAGCTGTCCTTTGGATTGCAGATCCTTATATATCCTCACTCTCGTAATGCGCAGACGCGTAGACTCTTCCACTTCAAATACGTAATCGTCCAGTTTCTTGGCCTTTCCTTTAGACGGGCTCCCTTCAAGCTCTTTGAACAGCCAGCCCCCGATCGTGTCCACTTCATCATCTTCGATCGCCGAACCTGTCCACTCGTTCACTTCTTCAATCAGGCAGCGGCCATCCACGGAAAAGACACCTTCCTTGCGCTCCACATCCGGACGTTCATCCTCGAACTCGTCATACAGTTCGCCGACAATTTCTTCCAAAATCTCCTCCGCAGTCAATAGTCCAGCCGTGCCTCCGTACTCGTCAACAACAAGCGTCATCTGGGAGTGCTTACTCTGCATCAAACGTAATACATGGCTGATTTCCATCGATTCGGGCACATTCAGGATCGGTCTGACGAGCGAAGCCAAATCCTGCTGCCGTTCAGGTTCGGCCAATAGCAGGTCCGTGATATGGATGAATCCGATGATTTGGTCCTTGTCTTCCAAGGCAACCGGATAGCGGGAATGCTTCGTTTCGTTAATGATTTTCAGGTTGTCTTCAAGCGGCAAATTCGCGTAAAGACAGTGCATGTCCGTTCGCGGCAGCATGACCTCGCGGGCGAGCATGTCCGAGAAATCAAAAATGTTGTCCATCAATTTGATCTCATCCTTGTCGATCACGCCACTCTTGGCGCTCTGTTTCATCAGAATTCGAAGCTCGTCTTCGGAATGGACCTCGCTTTCGCTCGCCGGTTCTATGCCGACCAAGCGCAGCAATGCGTTGGCCGACGCATTCAATACCCAAATGAACGGGAAAAACACCTTATAGAATATGAGCAAAGGCGCCGACAACAGCATCGCGATGCCGTCCGTTTTTTGAATCGCCAGCGACTTGGGCGCAAGCTCTCCGAGAACGATGTGCAAAAAGGTAATGATACAAAAGCCGACGATGACGGAAACCGTCGAGATCAATGCGGTATCCGTTATGCCAAGCTTGCTCATCAACGGCTGAACGAGCAGCTCGGAAATGGCCGGCTCGCCGAGCCATCCAAGCCCGAGGGATGTCAGCGTGATGCCGAATTGCGTTGCAGACAAATACGCGTCCAGCTTGCTGTTGACTTTGAGCGCGTAGCCTGCAAGCCGATGCCCCTCGGTCAGAAGTTGTGTCAGCCGGGTCTGCCTCACCTTGACGAGCGAAAATTCAGCTGCCACGAACACGCCGTTCAAAAAAACGAGCATGAACACGCAAAACAGATTAAACAGCAGCTGTCCGAAATGAAATTCCGTATGAATATCCAAGTCGAAGCTCCCCTTTATGATCTATTTGCAGGAATTAAACCTGGATTCCTAACGCAGAATGGCTTTTCGGGATTTGAAATCGATCCCTTTATAATACATGTCTGCCACAAGCAGATTCGGTCCGCAGCAGGAAGCCTCATCGCAGAAACAGTTGACGGTTTGGTTTAGCGGATGTTCCGCAGACCATTCATGGAAGATGTCGTCCAGCTTCCGGTCCTGCACATTGCCGAAGGCGGGAATGTCTGCGAAGTCGGTGACGTATACGTTCCCTGTAAACATGTTGACATTGACGCGATTCCTCCCGTCAGGGTCATTGCGGACCGTCACATTGGGCTCGCTGCGCAGGCGGCTGATCAACTTACGATCCTCCTCCGATGCACTGCAAGCAAAAAACGGCAATGTGCCAAACAGCATCCACATGTCCTTGTCACGCACATCCAGCAATCGGTGAATGGCTGCTCTCATATGTTCCAGAGAAAGGACCGGCAACGAAGACGCGAAATTGGAATTGTACATCGGATGCACTTCATGGCGGACGCAGCCCATTTCGCGAATCAGTTGATGAATGCCTTCCAGTTTCTCATGCGTGCGGAAATTAATCATCGATTCGGCGGAAATGAACATACCTGCCTCACTCAGCTTGCGCGAGTTTTCAATCATTTTCTCGTACATTTTCACAGCAACCTCGCGTTTAACCGGTCTGTTGCTGTTGGCAAAACCAACCTGATGAAAATCGTCTGCATTCAAATAATTGAATGAAATATGCATGACATCCAAGTAAGGAAGCAATTTCTCGTATCGGCCGATGTCCAGCGTCAAATTGGAATTGATCTGGGAACGGATGCCGCGTTCCTTCGCATACTTCAGCAAAGGAATAATCATCTCGTCCACCGTCTTCTGGCTGAAGCTGGGCTCTCCGCCCGTCAAGCTGATCGTTTGCAGGTGTTCGACTTCATCCAGCCGTTTCAGCATAAGGGAGATGGGCATGGACGGCGCTTCCCGCATCGTCAGCATATCTCCTACCGCGCAGTGTTCGCAGCGCATATTGCAAAGATGGGTTACGGTCATTTCTACGCTGGTCAGTACATGACGGCCATATTTACGAAGTGAGACGATCGGGTCCCACGGATCATTTGCAGGCGATAACGGCAAGATTGATTCTGGCGCTCCTGAGTTTAGCATGGTCATTGTTCTTCACCTTATTCCTTTTCTTAACCTAAAAAGTTCGATTCATATCATATCCCATCTGTATCTTATGGGAATTACCTTTAATCATAGCACAATTTTGCGGGCTTCGGGATGAAGGCCTCTGTCCATTACATGACAAAAACGCCCGGCAATTCCAGGCATGCCTGCCCTGGATATTGCATCTGAGCGCCTCCGAATCGCATATGTGAGCAATTAGGAAAATTCATTGCAGTCCATTTGGGGCGGGATCTTTTCCGCTCCTTCTACACCGGTAATCATTACCGACAGCGCTGTAGTAAGATCGATCTCATACGGCTGAGCCAGCATCTGCCCATCGGCATCTTTCAACACCCTGATCCGCGGGCGCTGCGGGATGCGCGGATGAATCGCGGACACTACCCCGACTTCGCCCGTACTGAGCATAACGGATATACCGATCGGGTAAATGGCCACGCAATCGCGAAATTTTGCCAGCATCCATTGTTCGTAGAGCGTTCCCGAACCCGTGTATAACACTTCAACCGCCTGATGGGGCAGCAAGGCCTGCTGGTACACCCGGTTGCTTGTCATCGCATCATAAGAATCGGCGAGTGCCAGCCATTTGGCATACTCATGAATCTCGTTTCCTTTCAAACCGAAAGGATAACCGCTGCCATCAATCCGTTCATGATGCTGCAGTGCGCAATGGGCGGCCAGAAGCGGGATTCCGGGTTCATCTTTCAGAATGCGGTGTCCATATGTAGTGTGCTGCTGAACGATTTTGAACTCCTCATCACTCAATCTGGCAGGCTTATGCAGAATTTCTGCCGGAACCTGGGTTTTTCCGATATCGTGCAGCAGGGCGCCAAGCCCGATCTCCGTCAGCTGATGCCTTGTATACCCCGAAGCCACACCCAGTACCAGGGTATAGACACATACATTGAGAGAATGATTGTATAGATCAAAATCGCTCGTGTTCATGTCCATCAGCATGATCATCGCTTCCTTCTGGCCGCCGATATCGTCCAGAATTGAATCCATCAAACCGCTGAACGCTTTGCCGAAATGCGGCATCCGGCTCTTTGTTTTGACCGTCGACATGTTCTGGAACTGCTTTCTGATCTCCACCAGGGCCCTGCGCCTCGTGTCTTCGTGCAGCATGTCGGGAACGATAATGTCGTCCGTGGCCGCGTCCTTGATATATACATAGCCGATCCCCAACTCTTTGAGGCGTGCAATCAAGCGACTGGTTAATTCGACCCCCTCACTAAGCAAGACCAAACCTTCTTCACTAAATATTCGTTTTCCCAGCTTCATGCCAGGCTGCAATAGGTTTATATGTACCAGACGCACAGCCTATCCTCTCCCGCTCCGTAGATGTAATTGCCAACAGCCGCCGTTATAGCAGAAGGCAAGTCTCGTTAAATATGTTGCCAGCGGGTTCGCAAACATTCGTCCAGCGCCCCTGGTCTTTTCAGTTCCGTTTCAATCAAATCGCGTATGAATTCGGGAAGACGGTACCTCGTCTCTGTTCCTTGGGCGAGGGAGGGATACCCTACATTAAACGTAAACATGTCCAAGGTCCCTATCACGATTTCCTCTTCGCCGCCAAGCGGTTCCCCGTCCAGGGAGATCGAACGGATCCGTTCATATGGACCACCATCAGGGTCAAAAGTGATCTCTAATCCGTCCACGCATAACGTGCCAAGAATATTCCCGCGGAACCCGAATCCGATAATCGGCTTGTCCGTGTACTCAGGCAGCAGACACTGCTCCAAAGCCTCCCGGAGATGACGGCCTTTTAACACTATTGTACAAGCATTGATCGGAGATGGACATAGGGAATGCAACATTCCTTTCGTAATGTCGCCTGAAGGCAAATCACCCAGCAGTTGGCCCGCGTTGACTACCGAAACCCGCGCGCCGGTGAAGCGGCGCACGGCTTGGGCCAGCAGATTGGCAAAAGGCGATTCGTGCACGTAATCGATGGCTAGCGTCCTGTCGCTAATAACCGCGGTCTGCCGAAGCGCTTCATTGGCAGCCATCCGGTCCGTTTCGATCGCGAGCACCACCTTTTCCTCCAGCAACGACCTGTCGACCGGAACGCAGCCGCCGTGCACCAAAACCGGCCTTCTCGATTCCGCTTTGCGTTCGAGCACCATTTTACCCAGCCACTGACCGAATTTCCCGCCAGCTCCGAGCGCCGTCCCGCCAATGATCAAAGGCTCCTCCAACACGTGATGGGTATGTCCGCCCAAAATGAGATCGATGCTATCCGTCTGCTCGGCCAGCCTGCGGTCCGTGGACAGTCCCAAATGGGACAGCACGATGACGACATCCACCTCGGGACGAATCGCCTCGGCCTGTTTACGAAGCGTTTCCACCGGGTCCAACACATCCCAGCCAAGCAATTCGTAAAAGGACGTAAACGGCGCCGTAGCACCTAATAGGCCGATTCTGAAACCGCCTTTATCCACGATCAGGGAGGGCTTCATCCAGGCAGGAGGGAGGCCCGTCCGTTGATCCAGAACGTTTCCGCATACGACCGGACACTGCAAACCCGAATAGGACTTGGCCAGCTGCTCCGGCGTAAAAGTCAAACCTTCGTTGTTGCCAATCGTAATGGCGTCATATCCCGTCAGATTGATCACGTCGACGTTCGCCGACCCCAGTGTTCCTTCCGTTTCCACCGCCATGCGATCCATGTGGTCCCCTATATCCAAAACCAAAAAGGCTCCGGCTTCGCGCCGTTCCCGTTCAATCATAGCGGCGATGGAACTCATGGAATCAAAATGACTGTGGATGTCGTTGGTATGAAGTATCGTTAATCGCTCATTTTCCATCAGGCTCATCCTTCCGCCAATTATAGGTCTTGACATGCGTATATTCCTCTAATAGATAAGCATAACATTTTCGGCGTCGTTATGATATATTGAAAGGGTTTAGAGATCAAAAAGAGGTGAACTCCAGCATGAAATTGAAAATTCAGTTATTTGCAGGCATTGCCGAACGAATCGGCACGTCTGTCCTTGAACATGACTATCCCGGGGAACAGCCCACGGCTGCCTCGTTAAAAGAAAGCCTTGCCCTCGCCTATCCTGAGGCGGCTGCGCAAATCCGCTCCGCTTTTCTGGCCGTCAATCAGCAGTATGCCCCGGCGAGTGCGGCAATCCAGGCTCAGGATGAGCTTGCATTGATTCCGCCTGTATCCGGAGGAGACGGCTCCGATGCATCGCCTGACCAGCCCGCCATCACCGCCGCCGAGCACCGGACGCCGGATGGCATGTACATGATCACGACCTCCCCTTTATCCGTCGAGGCCACGACCAGACTGGTGATCACTGCAAACCATGGAGCAACGCTGACTTTCGTCGGCACGACGCGCGAAATGACGGGAGAACAACGAACGGTTCATCTGGAATACGAAGCATATGTTCCGATGGCCTTATCTCAAATGGCGGCCATCGGAGCGGAAATTTCCGAACGCTGGCCTGGCGTGCAGTGTGCGATCAGCCATCGCATAGGTAAAGTGGATGTCGAGGAGATTAGCGTTGTCATTGCGGTGTCCTCTCCGCACCGCAGCGATTGTTATGATGCCAGCCGTTATGCGATCGAAAGGCTGAAGCAGGCCGTACCGATCTGGAAAAAAGAAATCTGGGAAGATGGTGCTGAATGGAAAGGGCACCAACTAGGTCCATGGGACCCTACCAAAAACCTTGATAATTAGTCTTTCCATCTCTTGAAAGCTCACATGGATCAGTAAATAAGTCGTTGTCAACCCATTTTTTTCTTGTTATTATTACTATATGTGTCGATATAAGTCGAGGAAAAGGTGGTTTATACGTGAGAGTGCATGTTACTGATCTTAAACCTGGCGATCTGTTAAAAAGCGATGTATACAACAGTACAGGTCTCCACATGCTGATGAAAGGTTCCACACTCAGCGAAGACGATATTTTCAAATTGCTGCAACATGGAATCGATTATGCAGATGTAGAGCACACAGCATCCAACGAACACTCTGATGCACAAACCTTGCCTTCCGATCAAACCCGTCGGTTACAAACTCTGTTTGACGATACGATCAAAGGTACTGAAGTGTTATTCAAACAAGCGCTGGAGAAAGGGTTCATTGACGATGAGCAGGTGAATGAGATCGTCGTTCCCCTCACCACCCAACTGGAAAAACAAAAAGACGTTGTTTCCCTTCTCCTGATGCTGGATGGAGACAATGAATACACATATAACCATTCGCTGCAAGTAGGTATGCTATCATTCTACATCGCCTGCTGGATGGGATACGATCCGGATGAATGCCTCACCGTAGCCAAGGCAGGCTACCTGCATGACATCGGGAAATCAAAAATCCCTGCTGAAATTCTACATAAACCAGGCAAGCTGACTTACGAAGAATTCGAAGAGATGAAGAAACATACCTCTTATGGATATGAGATTATCAAGAAATCCACGCAAAGCGAAATTCTTGCTACCGTAGCGCTGCAGCATCATGAACGCGAGGATGGCAGCGGATATCCTTTGGGCCTGAAGGGGGATGAAATTCATCCGTACTCCCGCATCACGGCTGTGGCAGACGTATACAGCGCGATGACCACAAACAGGGTATATCAGACTAAACAGGAACTGATTTCAGTTCTGTGCGAGCTGTACAGCCTCAGTTTCGGACAACTGAACGGGGAAGCCACACAGGAATTAATCAAGCATATGCTTCCGAATTTTATCGGCAAGCGCGTCCTGCTCTCTACAGGGGAAAACGGCCTGATCGTCATGAATAATCCTGCCGATTACTTCCGGCCACTGGTTCAAACTTCCTCCGCTTTTATCGATTTGGCCAAGGAAAGGGATATTGCCATTGTTGAAATTTATACGAATTAATCGATGACCGTCCAGCAAAACGCTATAAAGGGAAGCCTGACCACAGGCCTCCCTTTTTTAAATCCACGCTCGCTTCCGGCCCCTTCCTTCACACTTGCATACCACGCAGTCCATCGGATGAATTTAGTACGATTTTGGGACTCTACTTAGGCTGTTCCCCCATCAGACTGCGAAGTCACCGATAACCCTTTTTCCTTACGATACATGATCACCAGCATCCGCCAAAAATCATAACTGCCCGTCTCCGTCAGCATATATTTACGATAATAGTCATATGCGTCTTTTGCCCAGGCCGGACAGCTCATATTGGCTAACTTTTTCTGCTGCTCCACCCAAGCTGCCTGAGCATCCACCTTTTTCTGCAACGCCTCAAAGGCCAGCTTCTCTTCATTTGTCATGGGCGCATGCTCCTCCCCGTTCGTGCCGTATTCAGATTTCAAGTAGGCTTCCGGTTCCACTACACCGTCTTCACTAGCCGTATAGCCATAGGAAGGGGCGCTAGTTTTGCGTATTTCGTAGTGAAGGTGAGGGCCCGTGCTCTGCCCGGTGCTTCCCTGATTGCCGATCCGCTGTCCACGTTTTACCTTTTGGCCTGTCCGTACGCCAATGCTGGACAAATGGGCATAACAATGCAGGTAGCCCCGATGGTCCTCCAACGCTACTGTAAGGCCGTAACCGCCGAATCCCGAACCAGTAGCCCCCTCGGCAGCAAAGCGCACAATGCCGTCCATAAATGCAAATACAGGCGCATTCCAAGGCACTTTGACCAAATCTATCCCCCGATGAAATGTCTGCCCTCCATGAAGAGGATGGATCCGATAGCCAAATGAACTTGTGACGCGGTATCCTTCGAATGGATTCATGCTCATGGAAATGGAATCACCATCCTTTTCGATTAGTAGATGCACATGTCCCACAATTTGACTGTGTTTTTGATCCTATTATACTCCCCATCTTCCTATGAAAAGCAAAAAAATAACAAAGTTACCCTGCCGATTTATAAACGCAAAAAAGAACCAAGGGATATCCCTTGGTCCTGTTGGATGCCAACGATCGATTAACCGATGCTGCCTTCCATTTCGAATTTGATCAAACGGTTCATCTCTACCGCGTATTCCATCGGCAGTTCTTTGGTGAACGGTTCGATAAAGCCCATGATAATCATTTGCGTTGCTTCGGCCTCGGTCAATCCGCGGCTCATCAGATAGAAGAGCTGGTCCTCGGAGACTTTGGATACCGTTGCTTCATGCTCCAGCACAATGTTATCGTTCATGATTTCGTTGTAAGGAATCGTATCGGATGTGGACTCATTGTCGAGAATGAGCGTATCACATTTGATGTTGGCTTTGGCGCCTTCAGCCTGACGGCCAAATGAAGCCAGTCCGCGATACGTTACTTTACCGCCATGTTTACTGATCGATTTGGATACGATCGTGGACGTTGTATCCGGTGCAAGGTGAATCATTTTCGCCCCTGCATCCTGATGTTGGTTTTTGCCTGCTACCGCGATGGACAGAACGGAACCTTTCGCTCCGCGGCCTTTCAATACAACCGCAGGATACTTCATGGTCAGTTTGGAACCGATGTTGCCATCGACCCATTCCATCGTTGCATTTTCTTCGGCAACCGCACGTTTGGTTACGAGGTTGTAGATGTTTGGTGCCCAGTTTTGGATCGTTGTGTAACGAACGCGGGCATTTTTCTTACAGATGATCTCAACGACCGCACTGTGCAGCGAGTTGGTGCTGTAGATCGGAGCCGTACAGCCCTCAACATAGTGAACGAAGCTGTCTTCGTCCGCAATGATCAGCGTACGCTCGAATTGTCCCATATTTTCGGAGTTGATCCGGAAATAGGCTTGCAAAGGCACTTCGCATTTCACGCCTTTTGGAACGTAGATGAAGCTGCCTCCGGACCATACCGCACTATTCAATGCAGCAAATTTGTTGTCTGCCGGCGGAATGACCGTTGCGAAATATTCGCGCAAAATTTCTGGATGCTCTCTGAGGGCAGTGTCCGTATCCATGAAGATCACGCCTTGCTCTTCCAGTTCCTTTTGCATGTTATGGTATACAACCTCGGACTCGTACTGAGCGGATACCCCTGCCAGGAATTTTTGCTCTGCTTCAGGAATACCGAGTTTGTCGAACGTTTCCTTGATTTCGGAAGGTACCTCTTCCCATGTTTTCCCTTGTTTTTCGGAAGGACGAACATAGTATTGAATATCGTTGAAATCCAATTCGTCCAGATCTCCGCCCCATTTCGGCATTGGCATCTTTTCAAATTGTTTCAGAGCTTTCAAACGAAACTCCAGCATCCACTCCGGTTCGTTTTTGATCCGGGAAATTTCGGTGACGACTTCAGCCGTCAGACCTTTACCGGTTTGAAAGATGGATTTGTGTTCGTCGCGAAAACCATATTTGTACTCTTCCAATTCTGGTGCTTTTTTAGCCATCTTGCTCTACCTCCCTATCGTTATTGTACATTGTCCTCATCGTCAATTCCTTTGCGCAGTGCATTCCAGGCCAGAGTGGCACATTTGATGCGTGCAGGGAACTTGTTCACACCGGATAGGGCTTCGAGATCTTCATAATCGTCGAAATCAACTTCTTCCCCTTTCATCAGTGAGGAAAAACGGTTCGCCAGATCGAGCGCCTGCTCCATCGTTTTGCCTTGGATGGCTTCGGTCATCATCGACGCCGAAGACATGCTGATGGAACAGCCTTCTCCCGTGTATCTGGCCTCCTGAACGATTCCGTCCTTCAACATAAGCTGCAGTGAAATCCGGTCGCCGCAGGTTGGATTGTTCAAGTCCACCGTGACGGCTTCATTATCAAACGTTCCGCGATTGCGCGGGTTTTTGTAGTGGTCCATTATGACTCGCCGGTACAGATCATCAAGTTGCATCGCCAAAATACTCCTTTGTCTGGATTAAGGCGCTGACAAGCCGGTCCACATCTTGTTCGGTATTATACAGATAAAAGCTGGCGCGAGCCGTCGCGCTGACCTGCAGCCAACGCATCAATGGCTGGCAGCAGTGATGTCCGGCACGAATCGCGACTCCGCTGGCGTCAAGCACGGTTGCCACATCATGCGGATGAACGTCGCCCAGATTAAAGGTAACGACACCGACATGGCGTTTGGCCGGCCCATAGATGGTCAGCCCACCGATTTCAGACAGGCGTTCTGTGGCATACGCCGCCAGCACGCTCTCATGCCGGGCAATTTCGTCCATGCCGATCTGCTCCAGGAAGTCAATCGCAGCGCCAAGCCCTACTGCACCGGCAATAATCGGCGTACCGCCTTCGAACTTCCACGGCAGCTCTTTCCAGGTGGAATCGTAAAGACCGACATCGTCAATCATTTCACCGCCGAACTCGACGGGTTCCATGGACTCCAGCAGCGCCTTTTTGCCGTAAAGCGCACCAATTCCGGTAGGACCGCACATCTTGTGGCCGGAAAGCGCATAAAAATCACAATCCAAGTCCTGCACGTCAACCTTCATGTGCGGTGTACTTTGCGCTCCGTCCACAACGATAACGGCACCGTGGCGATGCGCAATTTCGGCAATTTGTTTCACTGGATGGATGACACCCATCACATTGGATACATAAGCGATCGCGACAATTTTAGTATTGCCCGTGATCGTTTTTTCGACATCGGCCAGATCGATATTGCCGTCCGGCTGAAGCGGAATGTATTTCAACGTCGCTCCAGTTGCCTTGGCCACTTGCTGCCATGGAATCAGGTTGCTGTGGTGCTCCATCGCCGTAATCACGATTTCGTCGCCTTCCTTGCACACGGAGCGTGCATAGGAAGAAGCGACGATATTTAAAGCCGTCGTTGTGCCGCGGGTGAAAATGATCTCCTGCGTGCGACGGGCATTGATGAATTTGGCAACCTTCTCGCGAGCGCCTTCGTAGGCGTCCGTTGCCCGGCTTCCAAGCGTATGAACTCCGCGATGCACGTTGGAGTTCTCAAAATCATAATAATGCTTAATCGCATCGATAACCGACTGCGGTTTCTGCGACGTCGCCGCATTGTCCAGATATACGAGCGGGTGTCCGTTGATTTCCTGGTGGAGGATCGGGAACTGCTCGCGGATGGATGGGTTCATCGACCCAGCTTCCGTTCGATCAGGGATTGCAATTGGGTACGCAATGCTTCCAAAGGAATATCCGCCACCACCGGAGCCAGGAAGCCGATGATGATCAGGCGTTCCGCATCCGTACGGTTAATCCCGCGCGACATCAAGTAATGAACCTGCTCTGCATTGACTTGGCCTACCGAAGCTGCGTGACCTGCCGTTACGTCATCCTCATCGATCAGGAGGATCGGGTTAGCGTCTCCGCGTGCTTTCGGGCTCAGCATCAACACTTTCTCTGTTTGCTGTCCGTCCGCTTTGGTTGCGCCTTTTTCGATCTTCGTGATTCCGTTGATGATCGCCGAAGCTTCTTCGCGCATTACCGCGCGTGTGATCATTTGGGATGGCGTATTTTTACCGAAGTGACGTGCTTCGGTCGTGTAATTGATTTTTTGCGATCCGGAACCAACCGCGATCACTTTGGAATCGGAGTTCGAACCATTGCCTTTGAGCACGCTCATCGTGTTGCTCGCCGTATCTCCATTGTTCATTTCCCCGACGATCCATTCGATCGTTGCGTCGTTCTCCAGAACAGCGCGGCGGAACGATACGTCCGTCACTTGAGCATCCATTTGATGGACTGTCGCATAACGCACTTTCGCGCCAGCTTTGGCGATGACTTCTACGACGCCGTTATGGAATACAGGTGCAGACAGCTCGCTCGAAACATAGTTATCCACGTAAGTAACGGAGCTGTTCGTATCCGCAACAACCAGCACGTGCGGCGCAAATGTGGCAGAAGCATCATCGGTCAATAAAACGGCTTGCAGAGGCACTTCGATTTCCACGTTTTTAGGAACATAAAGGAATACTCCACCGTTCCAAAGCGCTGCATGCAGCGCAGCAATCGAATGCTCATCGGCTTTGACAGCCGTATTCAGGTACGGTTTCACCAGGTTTTCATGTTCACGAGCCGCCGTAGCGAGATCCGTGAAAATAACACCTTTGGCAGCGAGCTCTTCCGACAGTTTTGCGTATACGTTGCCGGAATTGCGTTGGATGACCAAGCCGCCTTCGTTTTGATCCTGTACCAGGTCTTTGATGCTCGCAGGAGCATCATCCAGGGAAGTCAGGGCTTCCGCTGCTTTATATGTTCCATATTCGCTGATATTCCAGCGTTCGATTTTTTGCTTTTCCAGTTTGGGAAGCGCGAGTTCGCCTGCAAGCTTCAGTGCCTCAAGACGCTGCTCAGTCAGCCAGCCGGGTTCTTGATTGCTTTCCGACAAGGCGCGAAGCGCTTCAGATTCAACCGGAAGAATGGTTTGTGTAGTCATGAAATTTCCTCCTCCGTTTAGTCTTTACGCTTCTTGGCCTACAGTTTCGTCTGTAATTCCCAGTTCTTCTTTAACCCAATCGTAACCTTCTGCTTCAAGGCGTTCAGCAAGCTCAGGACCGCCGGATTTGACGATACGGCCTTGCATCATAACGTGAACGTAGTCAGGCGTGATGTAGTTCAACAAACGTTGGTAGTGAGTGATGATCAAGAAACCGCGCTCTTCGCTCTTCATGGCATTGACGCCATTCGCTACGATTTTCAAAGCGTCGATATCGAGACCGGAGTCGATTTCGTCCAGTACGACGATTTTTGGATCAAGCAGCATCATTTGCAGAATCTCGTTCCGTTTTTTCTCACCGCCCGAGAAACCCTCGTTCAGGTAACGATGCGCAAATTCCGGGTTCATGTCGAGGTCTTTCATTTTGCCTTCCATTTGACGAATGAACTTGATCAGGGAGATCTCGTTGCCTTCGCCGCGACGTGCATTGATTGCGCTGCGGAGGAAATCGGAGTTGGTTACGCCTGCGATTTCGCTCGGATATTGCATGGCCAGGAACAGACCGGCGCGTGCGCGCTCATCCACTTCCATCTCCAGCAGGTCTTCACCGTCCAGCGTTACGGTTCCATCGGTTACTTCATATTTAGGATGTCCCATCAATGCGGAAGCCAGCGTGGATTTACCGGTTCCGTTCGGACCCATGATCGCGTGGATTTCTCCACCTTTCATTTGCAGGTTGATTCCTTTCAGGATTTCTTTGCCTTCGATCTCCGCTTTCAGACCTTCGATGACGAAATTCGTAGCCATGTGTATTGTTTCCCTCCATTGGTAGAATTGATGTTAGCTGTCAAAACGAAAAAGCACCCATCATTGTATCTGAACAGGGCTTCCCCTGAATTTCCGGTTGTCTTCAACCATCAGCATAGAACTTTAGAATAATTCTAATCTGATTCTCACTGATTATCAAGACATTTCCTAAAGAAAGGATGTCTTTCCTTCAAACATTATTCTACATGATTCTATAATAAATCGGGACTTGAATCAAATTAGAATGCGGTGCCGCGGCAATTGAACAGTGAGAAAAATCACTGAAATTGACAAACGGCATCTTGGATCCTTTCTTTGTAAAGCCAAAAAAAGGACTTATCCAGATTATGGACAAGTCCTTTCCGCGTTAATCCGCTCGCAGCGCTTCTTCAATTCGCTTCACCCGTCTGTCATATTCCGCAACGTCCAGCACCGGCGTCATTTCGCGCAGCACCGGACCATTAGGAACGGAAATCCAAGATTTGCAGCCATTGTATTCGGGCAGCACAGGGATCTCCATCGGCTCATTCAGACGATATACGCGAAGCAGCAGCACATGAAGCGGATCTTTTCTTTTCCATTTTAAACGCGCTTCCGCAAAATCCGAAGTCCACATATGAAATTCTTGCAGTCGCTCCAGCGTTTCCTGATCCCGGATCTCAAGATCCTTCGTCACTTCGGCGTACGCCGTCAATTGGATCGCCTGCAGATCCGGGGACCACCCCGCCATGGATTCATCTACACGCGGTTGTTCTGCCGGCTTGATCAATTCTTTGCGCTGGTGCTCATAGGTCGGATACAAATAGAAAGCAAGGCTTTTCAGTTCGAAATGCCTCGTTTCCTCCACGATGCCGCCTTTGCGCATCACCAAAATTTGGCGGCCGCTTTCCAGCTCTTTGATCGCAGAAGCCCATTCCTTCAGAGCCGGAGCCGTTGGTTGTGACATGTCGTCCCCCTCCCGAATCGGTCTTTGTCAGCAGTATAGATGCTTGGCGCATTTCTGACAACTTATCCTTTCGGAAGAGGAACCTTCAAGCCGGGTGAGTATTTATTATCCAAGGAACGAGCGCAGCATCCACATGTGTTTTTCCAGATCGGCCTTAAAGCCGGTCAACATGTCCGAAGTCGGTTGATCCTCCGCTTCCTCTGCAGCGTCAATGCCCTCCTGATACTCGTTCGACAGCGTTGCGAAATCCTCGATTAAATTCTGGACCATCGCGTTTGCGTCTTCTTTTCCGGATGCCTCCTGAATGGTGGAAAGCTCCAGATACTCTTTCATCGTAGCGGCAGGGCTTCCTTTTAGGGTCAGCAAACGCTCGGCGATTTCGTCCATCTGTGCCGTAATTTCGTTGTAAAATTCCTCAAATTTCACATGCAATGTATAGAAATGCGGGCCTTTGACGTACCAGTGGTAGTTGTGGATTTTCACGTAAAGGACGTTCAGGTTGGCCACCTGACGATTCAGTATTTCTTGAACGGTTTTTGCTTGATTGGTTTTATTTGTTGTAGCCATGCATATCCCATCCTTTATCTAAAATTAGCCTGTCATGCCATGCTTCCCGGGTTCATGCGCGGGCACCACAGAGACTTTACCAATGATTCGTGATCTCCCGGGCACGTTCTCCGTCGGGCCTATCCTGATTTTACCCATGCTTCCCCGGGTTGAACCAAGCTTGAACGCCCTGCAGCAAAAAAAAGTACAAAAACGCGGGTATTTCCGATATACTGACACTTATACCAAGCAGAGAAGTAGGTTTTCTGTTTTCTTAACCATGGAGGTGGCATCCTTGACTCAATATCATCCATTGACTTCCCAAGACGCGATGGAACTCGCAAAAACGATACCCGGTCCATTCACGGCCGATTCCGAGTTGGAATGCCGCGAGATCGGCGACGGCAACCTGAATTTGGTTTTTCACATCACGGACCGAAACTCCGATAAAAGTATCATTATCAAACAAGCCCTCCCTTATGCGAAAGTCGTCGGTGAGTCTTGGCCCCTTTCCTTGGAGCGCGCCCGGATTGAAAGGGAAATTTTGCAGGAGCAATATCGCATTTGTCCGGGATCGGTCCCGGCGGTCTACCATTATGATGACGTTCTTGCTTTGACGGTGATGGAGGATTTGAGCGATCACACCATTATGCGCAAAGGCCTGATCGACGGCATGTCTTATCCGCTCTTCGCCCGCCATATCGGAGAATTCATGGCGCGGACGCTGTTTTTCACCTCGGACCTGGGCATGGATCAGAAATCGAAAAAAGAGAAACAGGGCCGCTTCATCAACCCTGACCAGTGCAAAATTACGGAAGACTTGATTTTCGACGAACCTTACCGCATTGCGGAAAAAAACAACTATGAAGCCTCCATCGAGGATGAGGCCGAAGCCCTTCGCACGGATGCAGCATTGCATCTTGAAGTTGCGCTGCTGCGGGAAAAGTTTTTGACCCATGGCGAAGCTTTAATCCACGGCGACCTTCACACTGGAAGCATCTTCGTTACCCCGGAATCGACCAAAGTCATCGACCCGGAATTTGCTTATTACGGACCGATGGGTTTCGATATCGGCGCGGTGCTGGCCAATTTGCTTCTTCATTACGCTGCCGTGCCGGGGTGGATTCAGGATGACGCTGCCCGGAAGGCTCGCGAAATCGAAATGCTGGACATGGTACGGGATGTATGGACCGAATTCGAATCCCGTTTCCGTGCCTTATGGACAACCCATTTGCTCGATCCTGTGGCGAAAGCCCCGGGCTATGAGGATCATTATGTACAAAAACTGCTGCGTGACACTGCCGGTTTTGCCGGCGCCAAAATGGTCCGGCGCATCGTCGGCCTTGCCCACGTCGCGGATATCGACACGATTAAGGATGCCGCTTCCCGCGAGCGGGCCCAACGCAAATCGCTGGCCATCGGCAAAGCATTGATTAAAAGCAACCGCAGCTTGAATTCGATCGACGAACTGCTCGATACCGTGGCTGCGGCCGGATCCACGCTGGAACGCTAAAAACAGGAACGGGGGAACACCATGACAACAACCGATTATCAACCTCTGTCTTCCCTTATATGGAAACAGGACAAGCTTGAAATGCTGGATCAGCGACTGCTTCCCGAAAGCATCGTTATGCTGAAGCTGTACACGCCGGAAGAAGTATGGGAATCCATCCACTCCATGAAAGTCCGCGGAGCGCCAGCCATTGGCATCGCTGCTGCCTTTGGCGTGGTGCTGGGTGCCAAAGCTTATGACGGCTCATCCATCGAAGGATGGCTGGAACATGTCAAATCGATCTGCGCCCACCTGGCTACATCGCGTCCTACAGCCGTGAACCTGTTCTGGGCACTGGATCGCATGTTGAACAAAGCGCAGGAATTGGCTCAAGCCGGAGCCTCCATCGATGACGGCAGCGCCGCCTTGGAAGCGGAAGCCTTGTTGATCCAAAAAGAGGACGAAGAAGTGTGCCGTATGATCGGTGAAAATGCGCTGCCACTCTTCGAGCACGGCATGGGCGTGCTGACGCACTGCAATGCCGGCGGACTCGCTACGGCCAAATACGGTACGGCGACCGCGCCGATGTACCTTGCCAAGGAACGCGGCATCGAACTCAAGGTATTTGCGGACGAAACCCGTCCCGTGCTGCAAGGCGCGCGCCTGACTGCATTCGAGCTGCAGCAAGCCGGCATCGACGTTACGCTGCTATGCGACAACATGGCCGGCATGGTCATGTCCAAAGGATGGATTCAAGCCGTTATCGTTGGTACGGACCGCGTGGCGGCCAATGGCGACGTAGCCAACAAAATCGGCACGTACAGCCTCGCCGTATTGGCGAAGGCCCACAATATTCCGTTCTATGTGGCAAGCCCGCTGTCCACCATCGACTTGTCCACGCCGTCCGGCGATCTCATTCCGATCGAAGAACGCGCAGCCGAGGAAGTCACCGAAGGATTTGGCAAACGCACGGCGCCGCAAGGCGTCAAAGTGTTCAATCCTGCGTTCGACGTGACCCCGAACGAATATGTAACGGCCATCATCACGGAAAAAGGCGTCGTGCGCGCACCGTTTAACGAAAACCTTGCCGCATTGTTTGCGGACGAACAGGCTTAATAATAATAAAAATAAAGAAGGCTCCCCTCCGGGAGCCTTTTGTCATCATGTCGTAATTAAATCTAAATTAAATCATTTTCAATAGAGCTTCGACGCCGCTCATGCCCACGGTAATGCCCATCGCTTCGGCTTCGGTCGTTACCGATTCCATAGGCGCATGCAGCAGCTGATCCAACGTGCGTACGCCGACCGCACGGGCGGCAATGATTTTACGGTCCCCTAGCTTCTCATTCAGCAGCCCAACGTCCAAGGCACCACACATGATGTATCCCTTCGACGTATTTATCGTCAGCAAAGTGGTTTTGGGCAGCTTCACTTCCACGCCTGTCAGAACATGCCCTTCCACCACGATCGGTTCCATGGTCACCATCTGTTCGTTCCTCCTCTTCATCGCAGATCACGATAAAGTGTATGCCTGAATCAGGGCGGCTGTGTGGACATCTGCCCGGGTTTAATAAGATCTCGATGATGGGCCGCAACCTAACTTATCAACGTTAATCTAATAGGTTTACTGTGCACCTACGGTTCGAAGCGAACCTCAAGAATACGGATTCGTCGTTCCAGACGGATAATCATATGAAATGCGACATCTGCTGGTTTCATGCTAAGAGTAAAATTCAGCTTCCCATACACTATCTGTATAAATAGAAACAGACTCATCCCCCGTAGTACTCTAGGACAAAACAAATAGCCTGAACCCTTGTTAAGAGGCTCAGGCCACCTTCATTTTTTGATTTCCGTTTTTTGATCGGGATAAGGTTTTCCTTCCGCATCATCCTCAGCGTATACATACCAGTGAGTGTACACTGGTTCATCTTTATCCGTTTCGACGTTCTCTGGCATGCAGATGAACCGGTAGACCGCAGCATCTTCTCCGCGAACCGTTAAAGTAATTGCAAGCTCCGGGTCGCCCCAACTTGGATACTTTATACGGTACTGACCATCAACCACCTCGCTTTGAAAGGATGGACTTGTCATGAATGCTTGGGTCTTCGTAAAAAGAAGCTGCACCTCTGCTTCGTTAAGTTCTTCTTTGAGCTTGTAAGTAACTTCAACCCTAGGAGTGGAGTAACGAATCTCCGTCTTTTGGATAAGTGGAAAATTCTGCTTGATATCCTGCCTAAAAGCTTTAACCCCTTCCGAAGACACTTTGGTGTATGAAGTGCACGCCGTCATGAAGAGAACCAGAGCCAGAACCGGCGCCATCCGGAATACGCTGAAGTATGGCGTAGTGCTAAACCTCATCCGATCACCTGCTTTTTGAAGATTCGCCTGTTTCCTTAAAGTGAACCTTGGAAGTTGGGAGAACGATTTTCCTCATTCACCAAACCCCGAATAAAGGTGTCAACATCGGGAGCGAGCCAAGTGATCTTGTAACCTTGGTTTTTATCGATATGAACAACCTCGGGCTCGCCAGCATTCCCGGCTGCCCGATAATCCAGCATCACCACCTCTGACTCGGCCGGGCACTCGCATAGCACTACGCCAATTTCCGGGTAGCCTCCTTGCTCGATGATGAATCGGCTGCCGGCTTCTCCACACAGCGAGTGTCTCTTCTCCCGCCCGATGCCCAGCATGCCCGAAACCTCAATGCGTCTCTTCTCGGTAGCGTCCGCATCGCTGACAGCGAAATACCGATAACGCGGAACTCCACCATTATGTAATTTCATCATCTTAATATAGGATGCGGGCAGCTTGAAAACCAATTGTTCCTCCACGGCAGCAATCTGCTCATCGGTCGGCGGGGCCAACACAAATTGTTCTGCGGTTTCTGCGTGATCATCCCAAAAATCCCCGATTTCCGCTTCGCCAATGCTTGCCGTTTCGATTGGGGTTCCGGCGGCAGATTGGGCTGTCCCTACAGCCTTCTCATCGGTTTTGGTTTTGCTCCGAATCCATTCCAGAAATTCTTGCGTATCTTCATCTCCCGGCTCCAGTCGGTCTGCCTTTTCAAAGGCTTCACGGGCATGTTCATATTGCTCCAAATAATAATAAGCCAGACCGATGCGATAATGCCAGAGCGGGTCATCCTGTCCCTCTTCAGCAACCGACAAGAACTGCTCGACTGCTTCTTCGTAACGCTCCAAATTATTCAGTGCTCTCCCCAGATGGCTGACCAGGGCATAATCCCGCTCTTCCTCCTTGATCTCTGTAATCGCATCCACGATCTCCTCGAATTCATCCTGTTCATGCCAAGCTTCAAGCCGTTCCAAGAACTCATCTTTCATTGGCCTTGCCTCCCTCTCCTATTCTTTGTAGAAATTATATCATTTAGGTGCTGCACACTCCACAAAGGCGATCGATACCAAACATCCGTCGTCTAAAACCGTGCAGACTTCTCTTCATTTTGAAAACGGGTCCATGTCCTCTTTTCTTGTACAGTTTTTGTATACTCGTTTCGTTTAATATCAAAAAGGATTTTTATTTCTTGGGAGGTAGGTTATGAACGTTTCATTAAAGAAGTATGCTGCTGAATTCATTGGAACTTTTGTTCTGGTTCTATTCGGCTGTGGCAGTGCCGCAACGGCAGGGGGAGAGCTTGGATATTTGGGCATTGCATTGGCATTCGGGCTGTCTATTGTGGCGATGGCCTACGTGATCGGACCGATTTCGGGATGCCATATCAACCCGGCGGTTTCACTCGCCATGTTCATGAGCCGTAAATTAAAGGGTAGCGACTTTATCGGGTACGTTATTTCGCAAATCCTTGGGGCGATCGCTGCCTCTGCCCTTCTGTACGCCATCATCGTCTCCGCAGGCATGCCCACGACGGGGCTCGGTCAAAACGGTTTCGGCCCTGGCTACGGGATCGGGATTACGGCGTTCATGGCGGTCATTGTCGAGGTCGTTTTAACCTTCGTATTTATTTACACGATTCTGGGCGTGACCTCCAATGAAAGCAATGGAAACATCACCGGTCTGGTCATCGGACTAACGCTCGCTTTCGTACATATTCTTGGCATCGCCTTGACGGGAACGTCCGTCAATCCTGCAAGAAGTCTGGGACCAGCTCTTTTGCTCGGCGGACAGGCCTTATCCCAATTATGGGTGTTTCTCATCGCCCCGCTTGTCGGTTCGGTATTGGCCGTTGCTGTGTATCAAGGGCTGAATAACCATAGGGGAAAGTAAGGGCACAACGCTCTTTTATTTTTTAACGTATAGCCTCCGCTCCTTCCAAAGATGGTGGGGGCTATTTTTTTGCATCCAGATAAAAAAGAAGAGATCGGACGGATTTAAACGGAGATTTAAATTCCATTGTCGCCTCGTGCTATTAAGAAAACCAATGCTCTTCACCAATAGTTTCAGTTAATACCTAAATCAGCTTACAGTAATTACACCACACATATGTATCCCTTCGACGCATTTATCGTCAGCCAAGTGGTTTTGGACAGCCTCATTTCTAGAATCGGTCTTGTAGGAAAGGACAAAAAATGGTTACTAATTGTAACACAGAGAGTTTCCCTTCTAGTTTCATAGGACCTGACTTAAAAATATGGCTATGTTCGATCCTAATGTTAATTACTAAGCATAAGACAACCGCCTTGCTTAGCAAGGCGGTTGTACTGTGGAAGTGATTCTTTGGTTATATCGTAATTTAGACCATGCCCAAAGCTTTCGTATGAATAGATGGTGACTTTATACATTTATTATTCTCGTATATAGCTTTGATTACTGATATTTCAACGATACTAGCACTTATTTTTTCGATTCTTTTAGTGCAGTAAGACATCGCTTCTTTTAAATTCTCATCGCTTAATCTGTTTGCTATTGTACAGTGAGGTATCCAGTTATTAGGAAGATATTGAGACTCAGCATTCATTCGATATTTTTCAAAAAAACTGTGATGATTAGCATGGAACGTTAAAAACTCTATGGAAGGAACAGGAGCAAGGAATAAAATCCCTGTGTTCAAAAAGGTCCCTATCGAGTTCATAGTGATTGAAAGTTGTTTTTTTGATTCATAAAAGCAGTCAAAATCGCTTATGAATTTCTCGATATCTACGTCAGAGTCATAACCTGCTATCGTAATATGAGGTCGTCTATCTTGTACTTCTTCTGCATATTTGGAAACTGCATTATCACTCAACTCTTTCCAAACCTGCTTTACATAGAGCTCTGTATCCTGGTCAAAATGAGCAACAACTCCGTACACCGCTATAACCCCCTCAATAACTTTAACCCCTAACCTGAATCTGTGTAAGATTCATTTGTTTTCTTGCTTTCTTTAGTCTCTCACCAATGGCATTTTTCATAAAAGCCCCCGATCATTGACATATTTTTTTATTTCAACTTGATCATATCTGTATACAGCAATCTCTGCTTATTAGGCAACTCAAAGTCATGATGAAAATGGCCAAAGTACCATTGCTTATACACTACCTTCTGTTCAATGTCATAAAAATATAGATGCATCTCATCCAGATCCATATAAATGTCACACCTCTGCTCAATGTATTCCAAGGCTGTGGTTGAGCAAGTGTGAGTAAGTATGTAATCCATTTTCCAGTTATGCCTCTCTAAGTTCTTCAATCCTTCTTGGTACTCTTCTAGTGATGGCATCTCTCGACTCCACCAGGATTTACCTTCCTTGCGGTATTCTTTGTCGTGTGAAGCAGCCCCTCCAAACGTGAAAAACTTCTTCTCTTCAATAGTGAACACCTGTCCACGCATCAGATGAATAACGCTGTTGTTGATTCTATGCACCATACCGCCATTCCATTGTTCGACTGGATACTCTTCAAGCAAATCAAAGTTCTCATGATTACCATCTATAAAAAGCGTTGTGAAAGGCTTCGTCTTGTTCAACCACTTTAGCCAGTATTCGTCTTCATGACTACCATTCCAAATCAATCCAAAATCACCTAAAATAATTACATAATCATCTTTCGTCAGTTGTTTTTGTTGTGGGAAATTTTTTGAGTTGAGACGTTTATTAACGCTAATGGTTCCGTGAATGTCTCCGGTAATATAGATCGCCATACTTTTCACCCTTTCTCCAAGATCGTAAAGGAACTGGAGTAATATACATATTCATATTACCACTGTTTGGAAAGGATTTACCCATGGATTTAAACTGAAACGTCGGAACCAAAGGTGTGACGATTCAGTTCGAGCGATGAAATTCAATTACCGACTTTAGGGATTTATTCTAATTTTTGTCAAACCAATTTGGCAGGTTAGTGGATTGAAGGGTGTTGTTTTAAACCAACATTTAATTAAGGAGAATATTTATGAAACAAGGCCGAATTATTATAATTACGGGTTCACCAGGGACGGGTAAAAGTACAACGGCATCCATTGTTGCTAAAGAGTCTAATTTAACAAAGTCGGTACATATGCACACTGATGATTTCTATCACTATATTCAAAAAGGGACAATCCCTCCATTTTTACCGGAATCACAAGAACAAAACTTGATTGTTATTGAAGCCTTTTTGGAAGCTGCAAAACGTTTTGCACGTGGTGGGTTCGATGTGATTATAGATGGAATTGTTGGTCCTTGGTTTTTAGAGCCATGGTTAAAAGCTGTACAAGATCATTATGAAGTACATTATATTATCTTAAGAGCGACTAAAGAAGTAACCATGAGACGAGCAATCCATCGATCCAAATTGGACGAAAATTCCAACATAGAGTTGGTAGAGAACATGTGGGAGCAGTTTAACAATTTGGGTCGCTATGAATCCAATATTATTGACACAACCCATCAATCCATCGAACAAAGTGTTTCAACAATAAAAGCTGTGATTGAAAAAAAATCTTCTTTACTCACGATTTGATGCGTTACACAGTTAAAAATCGATATCCCAATGTACGTAGCCTAACGAAAAAACCACTTCAAGCATCATGAAGTGGTCCCATGGAATTTGGTTACTGCTTTTTTTTCATATGCCTTATGTCCGATAATTCCTTTCGAATGGCCAATATGCGTTCAAGTTCCGTTTTGCGGGTCTGCTCTTCGTTCGCCAGATTCAAATGATGCGCATCCATTTCAACAGGTCCTTGACCACCAAGCTTCTGAGGCGGAGCAGCTCTGCCCGGCTGAGCCCGTTTAGGGAGCTGGCTTCGTTTTGATTTCATGATTTTCTCGAAAATGCTGTCTCTAGGTGGCATGCCGATCATCCTTTTTTTACGTCAGTCATTATATCATCGGTATAATCCACAAAAAATATAAGAGACAAACGTTTACTCTACTAGCTTGGGGTCTGCTTTCTCAACGAAGAAATGTCCACCCGTCGACCTAACGGTATATAACTCGTCAAATCCTTCACGATATGATGGGGATTGCATTTTCTTCAATGTACTCTTGATGCCGATTTCCGGAATTCTTTCTTCCCCCGTCCTTTTCCCGTTTCTTTCCAACGAGAGGGCATAGTCGGGCTCAAAAAAATAACCGATGACTTTAAATCGATGTTCTTTGGCACAGCCTATATATTTCTGCCGCTCTTCCATGGTCGGATTGGTGTTGTCGATGACAAAAGGCTGCTTGGCCTCCAGCGAAGCTTGTATAAACAAGTTCTCCCGATTTCTCGTCCTCAACATGTCGAGATTAATCCTCATGTGTGTTTGGAAAAACCTCTCTCTATAGAACGTTGATTTCCCTGAAGCCTGAATCCCGATAAAAATGACGCATTCCATGCTTACTCATCCCTTGAAAAATAAATATGATTCCTTTTCCACAATCAACTTGCCTGAAGCTGTATTTCGTATCCTTTCATTCTGTCACCAAAATCGCCTTTTTCATCACGTGCTCCTTTCAATGCTAGTGTCTGTGTGCTCAAACCCCATATACACACCCTATTTTCTCTGTATTGAACACTAGGATTATTACAATTTTAATGATATAGTTAATGATGTTCATCATTGCATTTGTCAAGGCACCTGCCTACGCAGTGCAATTTACATAAGTTCGGCAAAGGCAATGTCTGGATGTAATCGTGTACAAGGCCAATGTCAGACGACACATATCTTTTAACGGGGCTGGGATCAATGAAAGAAAACTTATCCAATAGTGAAGACGTCGGCTATTTGTTTAACGTCGATATTCTAATCAAGAGCCGCTCGAACGCTTTGGCAATGCAGTCCCTCTTGGAACTCTTAAATGCAGGGGAACCGATCGCGGATTTTCGGATCCAATCCGGCATCGAGCTTGGCAAAATTATCGAAGCGACCATCCAAGCGAAAAAAGACTCCATTATTGCACGGCAAGGAAAAAAAGTGCAAGTGCAGGCACAAGCACAACCGACCGCTCCGCCGGAGGCTCCTGCTTCCAAAGAGACCGGTTCGCCTACCGGCAATTCGTTTGATGCATGGATTGAAACGCTAATCAAGGAAAAACGACTGACGCGGATCGTTGTGAACAACAAAAAAGGCAAACATCAGAGCATTCCATGCCGAATTTTAAATTTTGACCGGGACAACGATATGGTCAGCGTATATCATGTGGATGAAAAACAGGTTTATTCTTTTAAAACCAATGAAATCGATGAGTTTTTATAATATCGCCAAAACAAACGAAAGCAGCCTACGCCGGAAACGTCATCACTTCCCCGTAAGCTGCTTTTTCCTTCATTTTCGGCTTGCGCCGCGCTGCCACAAATCGAGCGCGAACAGCAGCCATCCGAGAATGAACGCTACGCCTCCGATGGGCGTGATGGCTCCCAACATTTTGACCCCTGTTATGGTGAGTGTATACAAACTTCCCGAAAAAACGATAATGCCGATCAACAACAACCTCGCCGCCCAGCGAAGTTTGGCCGATTCACCGAGTTGCCCTGCCGTCAGCCCGATGATCAGCAAACCGAGGGCATGAATCATGTGATACTGCACCCCGGTTTCATATACGGCGATGGCGTCGGCCCCAACGAACTCCTTCAGCATATGCGCTCCAAATGCGCCTATGGCTACGGACAGCATCGTCAATACGGCACCAACCGTCATCCATCTTCGTTGCATGTTCTTCTCTCCTCTTGATTCAGTCTTCCCACTTTCACTCTGCACCATGTTTATTGTAACGAAATGACGGGGCATTTGCCAGTTGCGCAGAATGACGCCGTTCATTTCCTCCCGGCACGGATGAGGCTTAATCTCGTATACATGCTGCATGCATACAAAACCTTGATTTTTATCGTTAATTATGGAAAAGTTATAAGGTAAAATTGCAGCGAGCTAAGGATTGCAGTTTTGTCAATGAAAGAAAAAAATGAAGTTTAAAACCCTACTATAACGGATAAGGAGGGACATTACGTTATGGATCAAAAGCCTGGGCATGAATTTGACTTCCCTGAATCATCCCCCAATCAGGATTATCATGCAAACGATCAATCATCTAACCCAAAAACAAAACATTCCGGTCCCGGAATCGCCAGTTTCGTGATCGGCATCACGGCGCTGCTTGCCTACATCGTCATATTTGTTCTGGTGACAGCCGCGATAAGCAGCTACATGGGCCATGCGCTCACTCCCGAGCAAGTGGAACAGCTTGCATTGCACCCGGCCATCATCCTGGCCTCCGTCTCGATGCTGGCCTGCATCATTCTTAACCTGGCCGGCTTAATCGTCGGGATCGTCGGCCTGGTCATACGGAATCGCAGGAAAGTATTCGCCGTCATTGGAACCCTGCTGAATGGCCTGATGATTCTGGCCTGTGCAGCTCTTGTGTTCGCCGGGATCTATCTACTTTAATGATGTAACGTCTTCAACATTCCAATTGAACAAAGGAGATCGACATGCCACGAATCAAAATTTTTTCGGACAGCACCAGCGATTTGAATCCCGAATGGATTCAGACTTATGACATCGGCGTCATTCCCCTTTACGTCGTTTTCGGGGACGAATCGCTAAAGGATGGGGTGGAAATCACCCCTGAACAACTATATGCGCGAGTGGACCAGGACGGACGGCTGCCCAAAACAGCTGCACCCTCCCCGGCCGATTTCATGGCTGCTTTCAGACCCTACATAGAACAGGGAGACGACATCCTGTATATCAGCCTGTCCTCCGATCTTTCTTCCACATATCAGAACGCCAAAATTGCCAGCACTGAATTCCCGGAGGGGCGAATTTCCGTCGTAGATTCCCTTAATCTGTCTTCCGGGATTGGTTTGCTCGTCATGAAGGCGGTGCAGGCGGCTGAAAAAGGGCAAACCTTGGCTGAGGTCACCAAGCTGGTGGAAAGCGTGCGGCCCCATGTGCGAACAGAGTTTGTCATTGACACCCTGGAATATTTGTATAAGGGCGGACGCTGCTCCGGCATGCAAAATCTGATCGGCAGCCTGTTGAAGATCCGTCCGGTCATTCGTGTGGCCGACGGGAAAATGACTCCGGCTTACAAAGTGCGCGGCAAACGGGAAAAAGCGATGGATCAGATGCTCCAGAACAGTCTGGCCGATAAAGAGCAGATCGATAAAGACCTGATCATCGTTGTGCACACCATGGCGAAGGAGGATGCGCTTGCTCTCCAAAAAACGCTGCAGGAGCAAACGGGGGCCCGCGTAGAAATCACGACCGCCGGATGCGTAATATGCAGCCATTGTGGTCCAAAAACAATCGGCATCATTTATCATACCGTAGTCTAACCAAACATCGAAAAAGGGCATTCCTGCACGCGGACGTCGTACGCCGGACAGGATGCCCTTTTTATGTGAACTTACCCTCAATAACTTTTCGTCTTCAGCTCGTTCAAATGTTTGAATACATATCCCTGCTTGCGCGCTTCGTCGATAATGGATGCCAGCGCCTCCGTATTATCCTTTGAGACCGAATGAAGCAAGATGACCGCCCCGGGATGTAATTGCTTGAGCACTTGCTGACGCGCATAATCGGTCCCCCGCTGAACGTTCGTATCCCAATCCTTGTAAGCTACGGACCAAAAAACGTTCACATATCCTTGGGCACGGCTCTCGGCCAATGTACGGTTGTTGAAAATGCCGCGCGGCGGGCGCAAATAGGACGTTTGTTGGCCCGTGAGACGATGGATCTCCGTTTGAACCTGTGCCAACTCCGTTTTTATTTTTTCATTGGAGATGCGAGTCATGTCCGGATGGCTCCAGGAATGATTCCCCACGACATGCCCTTCCGCTGCCATGCGTTTCACGAGTTCCGGCTGATCCTTTAAATAATGGCCTGTGACGAAAAAGGCGGCAGGCACCTTCTTGTCGCGCAAAACATCCAGAATCGCCGGCGTAAATCCATTCTCATACCCGTTGTCAAACGTGAGGTACAATTCCTTTTGTTTCGTATCTCCCAAAAAAATGGCATCATTCTGCTGCAAAATGGCTTTGAAGCCTTCTTGATCAATGGACGGCAGCTGGCCTTTCTCGCTTTTTTTGAAACCAAAATGATAAGCCCCGTTAATCGGCGATGCATCCACTTGTCCCGTGCCCACCAACATGCCAATGGCCAGCAAGGTCAATTTGGCGCAAAGTAAAAATCGCTTCATCATATTCTCTCCTGTTCCTGAGTATAGGGCGTCGTTCTCCGACACAGACGTACAACCATCTACAGGTAATATGCCACAGGACTTTCGAATATATGTAACGGTGCAGCCAGCCTTTTCCTCAATCCAATAACGGAAGCAGTCTCTCAAATAAATAGCTATAATATTGAAAAT
>NZ_CAKMMP010000022.1 GCF_927798175.1 Paenibacillus sp. JJ-223 | reverse complement strand
GTTCCACACGTTCCCATCCCGAACACGACCGTTAAGCCCTCTAGCGCCGATGGTACTTGGACCGCAGGGTCCTGGGAGAGTAGGAAGCCGCCAAGCGAAACCCCTTGTGGGGTATTTTTTTTTGCCTATTTAATTGAGCGATGTTATGTTCTGAATTTATTGTTCTATAACTACATCGTCTTTAAAGCCGTTCCAAATAAGGGAACGGCTTTTTTAAAGAAAACATGACCATCCATTAACACCCTCGGTTGTACGCATGATTTCAATAATAAGTTCCTCATTTCCTAGTTCTGTTCTTCTCCCTTTTCTACAGCGTGAGCAATGCTTATCTCCACAAAGTTCAGCACTTCGTCGGATACGGGGTATAGTCCTGACTCTGCTGTAGGGAGCTTTCTCACTTCCCAAAACTTCTCCATCAATTTCTCGTCTCCATTAAAGGTTTCGTGTGATAGCTTCATTAACTCGCAGGCAATGTTATAACCTTCCTCAGATTTAGGTGGAATAGATTGCTGTATACACCACTCAATTCGGCGCAGCAAAGAGGCATATTGCTGAGTGGTCTGGTCGTTACGGTTGAGATGGGGCAGAGCATTTTGTAGAAATGCACTTTCGTCATCGTTGAAGTAATCGATCCACTGTTTGGAAATGGGTTGTACGTCATGGACCAGATGAGAAACCCGATCCCAGGAGAGGGTACCTTCTAGATCAATCATATTGATCAAAGACGTAGTATTTGCAATACTGCTCTGAAGAGAAGTGAGCTGCTCCTGAAGATGATTATGGTGAGCGATGAGAATATGACGAAAAGATAGCTTATCTATTACTTTCTGAATGTCATCGAGCGGTAGTGATAGTGATTTAAGCAACGTTATCTTTTCGAGCGTGAATAAGTCTTCCTCCGAATAAAAACGGCGGCCGTTATCTTCCTTATAACTCGGTGTAAGAAGACCAATCTGATCATAATAACGCAGGGTTCGAACAGAAATGTTCCTCTGCTTGGATACTTGTCCTGTTGTCCATCTATTCATGTTTCTTCGTTCCTCCCGAAAATAATGCTTGCAGGTGACGTAACGTCACCTAATAACATTAAATTATATCACAGAGGATTGAGGGATTAAGGATGACTAGCACGGAAATGTGGAAGAAGATGGATCAGTGGACATGGCGTGAGTTTATTGCTTTGCTTGCGCTTGAATTTGTATTCGTTATATTCGTTATCAAATATCCAGTACAGTCCATGTATGAGCGATGGTTGGGGAATACGCTTTACTCAGGAACTCTTACAGGGCTTACGATCGCGATTGTACTTTGGTTAGGATTATATTTTATAGCTTTACGACCGAAGAAAATGTCCTGGACAGAGGTAGGCGTAAAGGGATTTCCTGCGAAAGACTGGTGGCGGATTGCGTTATGGATACTCATTCTCATCATATTCAGTGTGGCGACGCTCTATCTTACGAGTTTTCTTGGGAATACGATGGACAACAGCAAAACAGAGAGTCTAAAGCAACATGTCACTATATGTACTATGATTATTGGTATTGTGTCGGCAGGAATCGTGTCACCCTATTATGAGGAGATATTTTACCGTGGATTTATATATCGTTGGCTGCGGACTCGTGTTAGTATGAGATGGGCGATTGTGATTAGTTCGCTAATCTTTACGTTTGCCCATTTTCCCACTGTGAATGCCATGCCCGTCAATTTTATCAGTGGAGTTGTATTTGCATGGACTTATGAACGTACGGGATCGGTCGTGCCTGCTATGATCGTACACGGTGTGTTTAATACCATTGCCGTGTTGTTAACAGCGATGAGTTAAGCCCGCTACTCAAGACCGTCAATTTTCACGGGGCAAAAACGTATAGTACCATACCAAGTCGCTATTTTTAGCGGCTTTTTTGTTATGAAGGAACTTCCCCCATCTGTGGACATGAATGCTATATACCATAGATAAGAACTTTAGGCTTCGAGGTCGACTCTTTGGTTGCTGTAAGAGCTGGGAAGCGGGCTGGACTTATGCAGGGGGAGGTTCCTAGCCTTAAATAATAAATTGTATTCCTTCTTGAGGAGGATGGGAAACAAAGGAAAAAATAATATGATATACAAGTAAATAATTTGATGCTGAGGGATGAGGTTCTTTTATGAAAAAGAGACAAAGTTCACGAAACACGGTTGGTACCATGCATCAATACATAAAAAGGAGTAGAACCAAATGAAATTGAACATATGGAGACCCGTTATATTGTTTGGTATTAGCGTGCTTCTTTTTTTCAACTTATCGCTTCCGGCTCATGCAGCAACGAAAATGGAAACAGAAGCTACGCCTTCCGGGATTCCCTATAACCGGCTTGAGCAGGAAGTGGATAACTACGTAAATTCCCATATTGGAAAATCAACGCCTGGCGCTGCGGTTGTCGTCACCAAAGGGAATGAGATCATTTTCTCCAAGGGCTATGGATATGCCGATATCGATCGAAAAACGTCTGTGGATCCCTCTTCAACCGTTTTTGCCTACGGCTCCATGAATAAAGCGTTCGTCTGGACTTCGATCATGCAGATGGTGGAAGCAGGAAAAATGAAGCTGGATCAAGATATTCGGACCTATTTTCCTAAAGAGGTTGCAGATCAGCTGCGTTATGACAAGCCAATTACAATGCTTGATATTATGAGTCATACGGCTGGTTATGAGCAGCATCCGCTCAGTACATTTACGCTGTCGAACGAGAACCTGACTTCACTGGAAGAGACCGTACTATCCAACCAGCCGAGACAAATCTATGATCCCGGTAAAGTCATTGCCTATTCCAACTTTGCAACAGCGCTGGCTGCCTTGGCAGTGGAGAAGGTGAGCGGAGAGTCCTTCTTCGACTATGAGATGAATCATATCCTTAAACCCTTAGGGATGAAGCGTAGTTCAGGACATCCTGCGTTAGCGGATCACCCGGATTTGCTGCAGGCAAGAGCGACAGGTTACGCGGCGAAGCAGGACGGCGGATTTGAAGCTAGAGAACGCTATTATGTTCCTTTATATCCTGCGGGAGGGATGGAAGGTACGGCAGAAGATTTAGCTCGCTTCGTCATGGCCCTTAATACCACGGATAGTCCATTATTCGAGCACCCGGATACCGGACGGACGATGCTCTCCCGGAGTTATACCCCGAATGAAGCGATTCTGTCCAACGCCCACGGATTCTGGGAATATCGGGCAGTGCCGCACGTTGTCGGACATAGCGGGAATGTTAAGGGTTTCTCCGGCAACTTTGCAGTTGTTCCCGAAAATCAGCTCGGCATCGTGGTCTTAACTAACATGGAGATCGAGCAGGAGCTTACGTCTGGGATTATTAATCTGCTGATTCAAGAACCAACCAAAGAAGGGGAGCTAACCGTACCCGCTACCGAGTTGGCCCCATCCGAGAAACTGGCCGGATATTATGTACAGTCAGGGGGCACTTATTCTACTTATCATGAGGTTATTAACTACCTTGGATTAATTAAGGTGCAGCCAAAAGGGGAGCACGATCTTATTTTAAGCGTTATGGGAATGACGGGAGAACTCAAACAAACAAGTCCGAATGTATTTCAATTTGCCAAGTCGGACCATCCAAGATTTGAAAGATTGGCACCGATTCTGTATGCTGAAATTTCCGATGATCGTGTAATGCGATTGAGCAAAGGGATTGCCACGGATATTTTGCCGATCAAGGGAAGTCGGTCGCTTCCCGCTCTGATTTTCTATATGGTCTGGGCTCTTCTATCGATCCTATTTTTTCTGGTGGCTCCATTGGTCATCCTGATTCGGTGGCTCCTGCGTAGAAGAAAGAGGACTCCGCTAACAATGAACCATTTTACGTCTTCCTTTATCTTGTCCGGGACCATTTTGGTTATTAACGTCCTGTATCAGCTGGTAAACGCAATGTTTAATGAAGACGTAACGGTGGAGCAAATGAACTTGGGGGTATCGATCAATTGGGTTATGACCTTGCTTGCCATCGTACTGTTTGGGGTCTCCATGGTAAAGGACAGTAATACTTCGAGATCGACATGGAGCAAAGTATCTCACGCTGTCGCGGGAGTTCTGTTTATCGGCTTCACTTTAATACTAGCCCATTGGAACTTTTTTAATTTTATTCCGTGAGGTAATTGTCGCTGTTAATGGGCACTGAGTTTCTCAGTGTCCGTTTTAGTTATATATTAGAGCCGTGGTTGTATGGTCATAAGGGGAATAGAGCTGTCAGACTGGAGTGTGTTATAGTATGGGCAGAGTTTCAGCTTAAGCTGCAATTCCATGAAAAATGCACCTTTGTGAATCGGCGCGTTTTTCCATAACTCTAATAGGGGGAGTAGATTTGAAGAAAACGTTATTTAAAATCCTTGGTGCAACGCTCATCGCATCCGTGGTGATGATACCTCCATCATGGCCGGCGGATGCTGCATCAGCCTCGGTAATGCAACCGTGGGATAAAGCACAGGAACATGTCGAGCTTTACCAAATCTGGTTCGCGGACCGGGCAGAAAACGGGCTGATTCCGGTACGCCAAAAGCAAAAATGGGGATTCATCAACTACCAAGGGAAATTTGTACTCAAGCCTCAGTACCAATTAGCCAGAGAACCTTTTTATCAAGGCGTAGCGGTGGTGAACAAAAACCAGCTGATTAATAGGGCTGGGAAAGTTGTATTTCAGGACAAAAACATTGAATACATAGGTAGTTTCAACGACGGACTAGCCATTGCGAAGAAAAAGGGGAAAATAGGGTTTATGAATACGAAAGGAACCTTTGTTATTGCTCCGTCGTATGAGGAAGGAACCGGATTTTATAATCAAGTGGCATTTGTGAAAAAGGACGGGAAATGGGCGCTCATTGACACTAATGGCAAGACGCTTACGCCGTTTAACATCGAAGCGAAGGAGTTTGGACCTACATACGGTAAATTCGGGCTTTATCCCGTGAAGATCGACGGCCTTTGGGGCTGTATCGACAACAAGGGCAAGATGGTCATTCCTGCTGAATTTGAGAGTAAGGTAGAGTTTACAGAAAGTGATATTGAATTTGGTCTATACAAGGACAGTCACAGCGCGATCATTCAAAAAGACGGTTCGATCATCCATTTGGACAAAAATTATCGTGCTTTCGGCGAGCCGCAGGCCGGATTGTGGAAAGTGCAGTGGGGAGGCGAAGGGATTATCGACGTGACCGGGCATGTTGTGGTTGAACCGCAAGATGAGCAGAAGATCATTCTGTCGGGAGACGGTAGCTATGCGGTAAAAGAGATGAGCGAGAAAGATATAGGTTGGAAATATTACAACAAGAATCAAACTGCGCTATCCGATACATATTTTGCGGATGCGAAAGCATTCTCGGAAGGTCTGGCAGCAGTCAAACTGGATCAGAAATGGGGATACATCACAAAGCAGGGCCAGATCAAAGTGCCTAATCAGTATGAGGAAGCAAATCTTTTTCTGGGCGGCAGCGCCGTTATACGTAAAGGCGGAAAGTATGGTCTGATTGGACAAAAAGGCGAGATGATCGTTCCTGCCAAATACGATGAAATGGTTCCGCTTGTCCAACATGACGGCTTTATCAACAGTTCCTCGGAAAAAGTCACGACCTTGAATCCGTTATATAGAGTCAAACTAAATAATAATGTCGGCATCTTGGATAGCCGTGGAAAAATCGTTATGGATGTCAAATACCCGGATTTGTATCTCGATTACGTCGAATATTTTCATGATATCGGTCCGATAGCAACTGTCTGGTATACGGTGAACGCCAAGGGCGACATGATATCCACTTCAATCGACATCCAAAAGGGCAAACGTATATTTCCGCAATACAGTTCGGTTTATTATCTTGGCGATGGCATGTACAGCGGCTTCCCGCTGGCGAACCCATCCAAATACGCTATTTTTAATGCAAACGGAAAAACGGTCTTCTCCTCAGGAATCGACGGTTGAGATTATTTGCGTCAATTCCATCGTAAAATCCCCAACAAAAAGAGCTCGCGTCCAGCGCGGGCTCTTTCCATAACTTCTCTCAAGTCGCCACCGGATTCTCCATATAACTAATCTAGTCGCTCTTCCCTTTTACAACGGCAAGGGAATGTTTCTTTTTATCATAAAAGGGATCAATTTGCGAAATGCGATCGTGCTTGCAGCCTGTCCATCCCGTTGATATGCATCATAATCGTTCTTGAAGGTTTCCTGCATTTCCTCCGATAAGTGGCGGATGTATCGATGCGCGCATTCACGTATCTGTTCAGGTGAGCCGAAATCAACCACCAGGTCTAAAACGTCAAGCACATAGAATTCCATTGGATTCGCCTGCGGCAAAAACCATCCAGTCTGGATGACCTCCTCAAGGATCTCCTCAAGATTAGTCTCATACTTGTCCATCAATGGAGCGACCTTATTTTGAATCAAGGTGATTATTTCTGCCAGTTCCCGCTCTCGGGTGGCTTCCTTGGCCAAATTCCATACCTTGCCTTTGTCCCGGAAGCTGCTCAAGCTGATCTCCCAGTATACTTTTCCGCTGTCCGTATTTATGATTCGGGAATTGGTATTAAACTCCAAATAACTGCCGGCCACATTGGAAGAGTGACTTGAAAAACGTACCTCAGCTGTAAAGGGGCCCACGTGCTTGACCATGCTCCGCCTGGATTTATAATATTTGAACCCGCATGGCGCGCAGGCCGCCGCAATCCTTGAGCAACATTCCCGAAAAATATCCTTGCCGGTTTGGTGATCCGCCATATCTATTCCTCTCCTTTTTATTTATTTTATAAAGGGTAACATGTTACAGAAATCTTGGCTTTCCTTGTAAGCTCTTAAACTTTGTATTATTACGCCCAAACAGGCCTACGGTTTCGATTGCTTTCCTCTCATTTTTCACTTCAACTCTGGGCGGCACCCTGCCAAGTTATATTTGTATAGTGCTTGGAAAAGCTAATCCTCCCCAGTTCCCACCGGATTCTCTTCATAACTGATCCAGTCGCTCTAGCTTCCGGCATACAGCTTCACGTTCGTATATCCGGCTGCGTCCAGCACGATCACGTTCGGGCAGGCTTTGATTGGGTTTATCGAGAGCGGGGATTCGGTATTCTTTTCAGCCTAAATAAAAAAGCCCGAGTCCTTATTTGGAAACGGGCTTGGAGCACAGAATCTCTTCTCATGTTTATTGAGAGATATAATAAGCACTGTTCACATTAGTGTTGCTTTCGAATACCAGTACTTTTCCTTCCACCTCGTACCAGCGTACCATTTGTCCTCCGGTCTTGGTTGCCTTCGGTGTTCCATAGACGGCAATAACATGCTTCAATTTATCTAAATCGAAAAGAATATTTCGTAATGTACGGCTGTCCGCAGTATGAATAGAAGCGACATTTACGAGTAAGCCATCTTTGAAAATGAGACTGGTCCCATCAAAATAATACGTGTTGGCTTCCGACAACGGTCTTGCGGCCGGTTTGCCATTTTGCATCGTATAATAATTGCCTGGATGATTCTCGATGGCCTCATACAGATCGGGGCGAGCAATAACATCTGCTTCTTTTAGATCTTTTGAAAAAATATGTAGTACTTTAGATTCGTAACCTTTACCTAAAAGTGGATCCAAAAAACCTCCAGCCATGCCCAGTTTTGCGTTCAGTGTCTCCAATGGTACGAAGGTCTGTCCTGCCCAACTTAATGCTGTTTTATCCGTTTTGGAAACGGTCATTTTGTAAGAGCCACGAGTGATCGTCAATCCATTTGCAGTTTTGGACACCGTAGCATCCGCTGCCTTCGCAAAATCGTTCACTTCCACGTACCAGCGGTTGTCCATCGTCAGGAAAGGACCTTGTCCTGCAAAACGCATCTGTTTGCCGTTTATCAGCATTTGCGGTGGAGGCTGCATGGAGATTAGTTTCGATTGGTTCCCCGTGTATCCACCAGTGTCGGTTTGGATCAATTGAGAATTTTCCATGTTACGGGTCATGATTCCTGTTGGTAAATGCAGGTAATAATCTTTTTGTTCGAAACGGAATAAAACAATTGAATCGCCAACTTCCTTAAAATATCCGCCACCAATATCCGGAATGTCCGATACTACTTTCGCAGTTTTCGTATCGACTACTCTTATTGTTTTTTCTTTGGCTGTTTGCTGATGAATCAGAACGAAACGTTTATACTGAGTAAACCGAATCGAACTGGAAGCATCGGTGCGGGACAATGGTTTGATTGCTGCACTTGTAGAAGTTCGATAACCTACCATTTGATTTTCGTTTTTTGGATTTTTATACAAGACATAGGTTAGAGAACCGATTTTTTCTTCAAAAAGAATATTGTCAGGCAGCGCTGTGGAACCCTTGCTTGTTGTTCGGGTTCCGTCGGGGTTCAAAATGATCGTTTCTACCATGAAATGATTATCCCCATATGTATCATAATTGCCGATTTTAGCAAGAACTTTTGGGTCATTAGATATTTTTTTGTATTCGGTGTAGCTTAACGTTGTATTACTACCATTTTCGCGCGGATAATCAGCAGTACGCGCCAGCAATTTGTTACTGATCAGCGAATAGACTCGGGTATTGCGCTCCTCATAATTTATTTTTCCGTTGCCTTCTTGAATGGCGTAGCCCCCAAAGTCATAATACATTTCGAACGGAGGCGGGCTTTTCCCGTCTGTTTGTGCTTGATTCAACACGCTTAGATGATTGCGTTCGAGATCATATCCATATATAACAAAGTTGCTTATCGACTCCTTTTCACCTTTTGCATTTAATTGCTTATTTGTCGTTGAATCACAATAAACCGTAAAAGCTCGCGGACCTTTCTCTGTATCCAGCACATGTGTGCCATAGTCCCATCCGCAGCCTGGATAGAATGTTTTCTTCAGCGCTGGATCATCTTTTTTACGTGCGCTCTCCGAAAATTGGGCATCTTTTGATACAGCCCGTGCCTGCTCTGGAAATTCATGAAGTTCAGTCTCCACACGACCGTCATCAAAATAAAACTTCGTTACACGAACCTGCGGTACAACTCGGGCTGCTTCTTCCTCATACTTGAATTCAAATTTAATTTCCGATTTGTAAAGCTCCTGTGCTGCCTCTGCTTGTTCACCCGTATTCAGCAGCAACCAGCTAAAAAAAATCATACCTGCTACAATCAAAAACCTTGTGGCAAAGCGTTTCCTACTCTCTTCCATACTTCATCTCCTTAAAATTGCATAGGGTCGCTAATTTATTCATTATAAGAGAAATAGGGGCTAATACCAAGAACGAGAAGTTCAGACGATCTTTTTCTTGGATCGTTATTCGACGCGAGACCGAGTCGAAACAAGAGATATCGCTTCAATATCGTGCGCGAAAATTCGCCTACTAATCTTCTATGGCAATAATCCGATTCCTCCTTTCTCTTTACAGATCGCTTTCCTCTTTACCTATAAACCGTTTTGTGCCGTACTGATAAAATACAAAAAAACGGAGTAGCAAGTAAACGATTAACGCTCTCTCACTCGATGTCGGACTTCACGATAAAATACCGCCACGAATCCTTAGACCCAGGCGGCATTTCGGCTTAGCTATTCCACATCATCCACAACGTATCAAGCCCCTAAACTTCTTCCCCCGTCGCCACCGGATTCTCCTCATAACTAATCCAGTCGCTCCAGCTTCCGGCATACAGCTTCACGTTTGTATATCCGGCTTCCTCCAGCGCGATTACGTTCGGGCAGGCGGATACGCCGGAGCCGCAGTACACGATGATCGGCTCATCTTTGTCCAGCTTACCGAAGCGCTCCTGCAGCTGCTCCACGTTGAGCCAGCGGCCTTCGGGGCCGAGCACGTCTTTCCAAAAATAATTCACCGCGCCCGGAACATGTCCGGCTTTGGCGTCGATCGGTTCCTCCAGCCCCGCATAGCGGCGGGCATCGCGGGAGTCGATCAGCACGGCTGAGCCGTTCGCTGAGGCATGCTGTGTATCCTCTACGCTGGCAAGCATGTGAGGCTGCACGTTCGCATCGAACGTGGACGGAATCCGCACGGGCACGTCCGCAGTTACCGGAAACTTGGCGTTTTGCCAGGCCGTGAAACCTTCGTCCATCACGTAAGCTTGTTCATGGCCCAGGTAACGGAGCAGCCACCAGAGCCGGGCGGCGTTCATGCCGCCTTGATCGTCGTATGCAACGATGCGGGCATTGGAGCCGATGCCGGCTTTGGTCAGCCGCGCAGCGAGTTTGGCCGGGTCGGGCAGCGGGTGACGCCCGCCATGGGTTGAAACGGGAGCGGACAGATCCTGCTCCAGGTCGAGATACACCGCCCCTGGAATGTGGGCTGTGTCATAAGCTTCCTTGCCGGCATTCGGCTGGCCGAGCAGGAACCGGCAGTCGACAATGACGATATCCGGTTCGTACATTCTGGCGAGCAGCCAGCGCATGGATACGATATTTTTCATAACATACACCGCCTTAGGTAGATTGATTGGTTAATATACCTGAACCTTGTCCCGCAGAAGCATCCGGGGATGCAGGTTTGGTTTCGGTTTTGCCATAACGGATAAAGATCCATACCCCGAAAATGATCACCACGCCCGCAGACATTTGCAGTGCGCTGAGCGATTCGCCGAGCAGCATCCATGCCAGCAACGAAGAGAATACGGGTTCCCCGAGCACGCCCATGGATACCGTGGTGGCATTCATGTATTTCAGCAGCCAGTTGAACAAGTAATGCCCAAAGAGCGTAGGCACGATGGCAAGCAGCAGAAAGATGCCCCACTCGCTGGCGGCATAACCGCCAAACGCATGTCCGTTGGCCAGATTATAAATCGCCAGGGAGCTTGCGGCAACGAAAAACACCCAGAAATTATACGAAAAAGCGCTCAGCCCGGAACGCAAAGATTGTCCCAGCAGCATATGAATGGCCACGGCAATCGTTCCGAGCAAGGAGAGGAAATCTCCTTTCAGCGCCGTTCCGGACACCTGGAAATCACCCGCGCCAATCGCGATCGAGCCGAGCAGGGCAATGCCCATGCCGATGAGCATCATGCGATTGGCTTTAGCTTGGAACAGCCACACCGAGCCGGCAAGAATGAGAATGGGTTCGAGGGCCAGAATGACGGTGGAGCTGGCAACGCTCGTCAGTCGAAGCGATCCCATCCAAAGAAGAAAATGCAGGGCAAGCATAACTCCGGAGGCGAGCAGCAGCAGCCACTGCCTGAATTTCAGGCCAAGCATCTCATGCCTGTATTTCCACACCAAGGGAAGCATCAGCAGGTTGGTCAGATACAGTCTGTACATGGCGATCACGGCCACGTCGGCCGAGGACCAGCGCACAAAAATGGAAGAAAACGAGATGGCGATAATGCCGAGAAAAAACAGCAGGAAGATGGGCTTCCCGGCACGGTTCAAGCTTGTCATGAATGTAACTCCTTCTTGTTGTCAATTGCCTAAATCAATTCATTATACAGTGGAATGCCGTACAGGAAAAGAATCCGGAAAAATAAATAAGCAGATTGTAACCGGCCTTGTAACTTTTCTGTCATTCACCGCGTCTTCTTTTCTATTAATCTTCTATATAGAGACAAGAACCGATATAATATACCAATAATCGTGAAAAAATGAAGTTAAGGAAGTGGCGGGGAAGTGGGATTTCAACAACAGACAGCGAGAGAGAATGGAACTTTTTCAAGTAGAACAAGCCGAGTAAAGACGCATAAACGAAGACGCATCCGATACGGCAGAGTGATCACGGCAGTCATGCTATTGGCTGTGTTCGTGCTCGGAGTAACCTACATATTTGCCGGAATGACCGATTGGGTTAAAAGTTACATGGCACCGCCGCCGACGGCAGCTATCGAACAGCCTGCACGGCTGGGTATGATGGAAATGACTTCAGGCACCAAAGAGGAGCCTACCCGGTTTCTCGGGCAGGTGCGTAAGGTGGTATACATAACGTTCGACGACGGGCCAAGCGAATATACGGACACTCTTCTTAACATTTTGAAGCAGCATGAAGCGAAGGCAACCTTTTTCATGATCGGAAGCCAGCTGAACCAGCATAAAGCGGCGGTGAAACGTCTTGTGGAAGAAGGCAGCTATCCGGGGCTTCACAGCATGACGCACAACTATAAAAAGCTCTACAAGAGCGGCAGCTCCGCGAACTTTGTGAAGGAGTTCCAGAAGGAGCAGAAGATGGTGAAGGACATCGTCGGGTTCACGCCGGACTTGATTCGAGCGCCATATGGAAGCAGCCCGCAAATCGGGGAAACCTTCCGCGGAGACATTGCCGCGGCCGGATTCAGAATGTGGGATTGGACGGTCGATTCGCTCGATTGGAACCTGCCCGGCCAGCCCGATAAAATCGTGGAACGCGTGCGCAGCTCCGTGCACCGGGACAGGGAAGTGATCCTGATGCACGAGCGTGAACAAACGGTACAGGCGTTGCCGCGCATTCTGAAATTGCTGGAGAATAAAGGGTACGAGTTCGAAGTATACGATCCGAATGCGCATTTCACGGCCAATTTCAGCGGGGACACACGTTTGTGACATCCATGACGGACCTGTAGATCGAGAGAGGAGAGACGAAAGTGGCCAGAAAAGGAAGGGCGCTTCTTGTTGTTGCGAGTATGCTGCTGCTGATGATGGTGGTCAGTGCCTGCGGCGAGCCGCAAGAACCGGCAGCGAATCAAATCAATCAGCTGGTGCTGGGCGACCAGCAGATCAACGAGAGCTTAAAAGAGATTGCCCGTCATGAACGGGAGGATCTGGAGTTATATGCAACGATTCTGCAGAAGGGCAAGAACAAAAACAGCAATCTGGAAGCCTTGCTGGATCAGGCGCAGGATCATGTGGATCAGCGCAGGGAACTGCTGGATCAGGCCATGGCGGTGATGGAGCAGACGAAGCAGCAGCTGGATGGGCTGCGGGAATCCATTGGAGAGCTTTCCTTTGAAAAAGAGGAAACACTTGCCCAGGCGCAAGCGGTGCTGGAGCGTTATGAGACCAGAGCAGGCACATTTGAGGAATATGTCGCGGCGTACCAACAAAGCCTGGATGCCGACCAGCAGCTATACGATATGATGCGCAAGAAGGCAGAGCCCAATTTGGTGAAGATTAAACGGGCCATCCGACTGCGCAATAGCGAGTACGGCAAGCTGGCAGAGTTAAGGGAACAATTCAACCAGCAAACGAAAGCGTTCAATAACGCCAACGCCAAGCTGGTCAACATGGAACAGCCAAGCTAGCGTATGCCGATCAGGATGCTGACGGCTCGTGATTGATCCCTCATCCAGCGGTGTAAGTTACTATAAGAGCATTTTGCATTCTCCAGACAGCCGATTAGACGTCAGCAACATGGACAAGCAGCGATGCGTATAAGCTAACGGAGGTGTTGATATGGGAGCAAAAATGAAACTTGGTGCATCATTGGTCGTTTTGATGATGGGTTTTTCGCTGGTGGCCTGCGGCAACAGTCCTGCCATGCAGCCGCCCGCAAACGATACGAAAGAGCAGCAGCCGGCACCGGAGCAGCCGCAAGAACAAGAAAGTGCTGTGATTGAGGCAGAAGGCATTTTGACGGGATGGGCCGATCCGCATACGGTCGAGATTCGCGTGAACGGGGAGGCCATGGCTTTCCAGGTGGGCGAGGACGTGCAGAAGTTGTTCGACGATATCGATGATGAAGACAAGGTGCATTTTAAATATGTTGAAAAAACGTTCGAAGGCGATGCTTCGACCAAACAGCTCGTGCTGAAGGATATCGCCAAAATCAATACAGACGATGAGGCAACCGCTGGCGGAACGGATGGCGGCACAGGCGCGAACCGGGCCGGGAAAGCAGAGCTTGAAGTCACGGTTGAAGGCATGACGGAAAAGCGCCCGGTTACTTTGGCGAGAGGCGACGGATACTCGCTCTACGTGTTCGAACCGATGGCGTTTAATGCGAGCAAGAATGCATTAACGATGAAGATCGATCCCGAATACGTCGTAAACATTGAAAAGCTGCCTGCGGATTTTAATCTGGATCAACTGGCAATGGATGCAAAGGAAGAGCTGTCGGAGACGGGGGAAGTCAGAGAGCTGAGCAAAGAAGAGCTGGCGAAGGGCCCAATGGCCGATGCCCGTCTCTACATGATGGCCCAGAATGAGCATAAATCGCAGTATTTTATCGTAAAGGAACTTGACGGCCATGGATTCGTTTTCCGAATCGATGCACCGGTAGGCGAGCCGTCCGAAGGCTTCCTGCCTATGGCATATGCTTCGCTGAACTCCATCAAGAACGATGCCGGGATCGCCAAATAATCGCAAATAACTGCAAATAACCGGAAGGAACGATGCATCGCGCATGGAATCCTTCCGGTTTTCTTGCGTATTTCTTAATTCTTAAGCATGTCATTAGCGCTGATATGGCACGTATCGTAAAAGTTTCGGAGGCCGCATTGGCGCTATGCCCTTTACATGATAGCAGTGAACCGGATACACTTATGTCCAGCTGTATTTTATGGGATTTTTTTTGAGTCAAAGAGCCCGCTGGGCAAATCAACACGATTCGACATTTTACAATAAAAGAGAAGCTTTGTTCATGGATTGTCGATTCGACCCTTCAATCCTGGCAGCTGACAGTAACAAAGGAGGTGCTTGACATGCTGCAAAAGGATCGCTTCGCAGGTTGTCTGATCGGACTGGCTGCGGGAGATGCGCTCGGCACGACGGTGGAGTTCAGCAAGCCTGGTACATTCGAACCGATGACCGACATGGTTGGCGGGGGCGTATTTGGTTTGAAAGCAGGCGAATGGACGGATGATACGTCGATGGCGTTGTGTCTGGCAGAGAGTCTGATTCGAAAAGAAAGCTTCGACCCTGCAGACCAGATGCGCAGGTATACGAATTGGTACAAAGTCGGTTACATGAGCAGCACGGGCACCTGCTTCGACATAGGCGGGGCTACCCGAAATGCGCTGCACCGTTTCGAGTTGACCGGCGAGCCTTACAGCGGGTCGACGGACCCGATGACGGCAGGCAACGGTTCCATCATGCGTCTGGCTCCGGTTGCGATGGCGTACGCGCACGTACCGGAGGATGCCGTGCATTATGCGGGGCTGAGTTCACGCACGACGCATGCCGCTGCCGAGAGCGTGGAAGCGTGCGAACTGCTCGCCGCCATCCTGGTCGCCGGCATTCGAGGGGCGGACAAGCAGCAGATGCTGCATGCGGAGACGGGGCATCGCTGGCGGGCAGGTCGCCCATATGTGCCAGCCATCGAAGAAATTGTCCAAGGCTCGTACCGTCATAAGGAGCCTCCGCAGATTCAAGGCAGCGGGTATGTCGTTCGTTCGCTCGAAGCGGCGCTCTGGGCGTTTGACCGATCCGATTCTTTTGAAGAGGGAGCGCTGCTCGCCGTCAATCTCGGCGACGATGCGGATACGACGGGCGCCGTATACGGCCAGATTGCAGGCGCCTATTACGGTGTGGAAGGCATCCCGCAGCGCTGGCGCGAGCAGCTGGCCATGAAAGATACGCTGCATGACCTGATACAGGGTTTATGGAAGAAGCATGGGAACACATAGAGAGACAGACAAGCGGGATGGGAGAAGAGAACATCATATGAAAAACACGGCTTCAACAGCTTCAAGGTCAACAGCTTCAAGAAAAGGCTCCGGCAAACAGCGGGCGTTTCCGTTATCGCTGTTATGTTTGACGATCGGCGCTTTTGCCATTGGCATGACCGAATTTATCATCATGGGGCTGCTGCCCAATGTGGCGCAGGATTTGGGCGTAAGCATTCCGCAAGCAGGCCAGCTGATCACCGGGTACGCGCTTGGCGTTGCGGTCGGAGCTCCTTTGCTTACCGTATTCACGCATAAAATTCAGCAGAAAAAACTGCTGGTGCTGCTGATGTGCATTTTCATCGCAGGCAATGCATTATCCGTGGTTGCGCCAACGTACGGATTGTTGATCTCGGCCCGGATCTTGACTGCTTTCGCCCACGGCACATTTCTGGGCGTTGGCTCGCTGATGGCTACGCGCCTGGTTGCTCCCGAGAGGAGGGCGGCAGCGGTGTCGGTCGTGCTGGCAGGGCTCACGATCGCCAACATCGTCGGCGTTCCTTTTGGCACGTTCATCGGCCAGCAGCTGGGATGGCGCGCCTCATTCGGCGCAATCACGATTCTCGGCATCGTGTCGCTGCTCGGGATTATTCGTTTCATTCCCGTGCTTGAGCAGGGGGCACCGGCAAATCTGGGGCAGCAGTTCCGCAATCTGGTTCGTCCGCAGGTACTGCTCGGACTGTTGGTCGGCGCGCTCGGCACAGGCAGCCTGTTCGTGGTCTTTACTTACATTACGCCGCTCCTGACTGACATTAGCGGGTTTGCCGAACAGAGCGTGACGTGGATTCTGGTGCTGTTCGGCGTCGGTGTTACGCTGGGCAACATCGTTGGCGGCCGTTTGGCAGACTGGAAGCTCATGCCTTCCTTGGTCGTGAACTTTGGCGTGTTGGCCGCGATCCTTGCTCTGTTAACGTTGACGATCGGCAATCCGATTTTGGGGGTTGCGACCGTTTTCTGTTGGGGCGTCGCTGCTTTTGGCATCATGCCTGGACTGCAGATTCGCATCATGAACATGACTCGCGAAGCTCCGCTCCTGGCGACCACGTCCAGCCACTCGGCTTTCAATCTTGGAAACGCTGGCGGCGCGTACCTTGGCGGGCTGGCGATCACGCATACGGGACTGATCTCGGTTCCTCTCTATGGGGCAGCGATTGCCGCCCTCGGGCTGCTCGGACTGCTGCTTAGCGTGGCCACTGAGCGCAAAAAAGGGCTTCCGGAAACGGCAGACGGGACGGAGACGGTGCCTGTCCACTAAATTTGTGTACGGCATGACATAGGGGCGAGTTTGAGCATACCCGGTATTCCTCAGCATAACGTCTGATTCTATGGCAAAACCTCCGTTACCACGGGTCTTCGTGGAGCGGAGGTTTTGTCGTTTAGTTCTTTTGTTTATAAAATTCGTGATAAAGCTTCATTAACGCCCGTTTCTCGATGCGGGAGACGTAAGAACGGGAGATGCCCAGTTCCTTGGCGATTTCGCGCTGGGTGCGCTCCTCGCCGCCTGCTTCGAGGCCGAAACGGCCAATCACGACTTCTTTTTCACGGTCATCGAGAATGTCCAGGTTGCGATAAATTTTGCTTTTCTCGATTTTTAGCTGCACCTTGTCAACGACGTCGTCGGCTTCGCTTCCGAGGATATCAATTAAGGTAATTTCATTGCCTTCTTTATCGGTACCGATCGGATCATGAAGGGAAACGTCCTTGCGGGTTTTCTTTAACGAACGAAGGTGCATCAGAATCTCGTTTTCGATGCAGCGGGCTGCGAATGTAGCCAGTTTGGTCCCTTTGCCTTGCTGGAAGCTTTCGATCGCCTTGATCAAACCGATGGTGCCGATGGAGATGAGATCTTCCAGGTCTTCGCCGGTATTGTCGAATTTCTTCACAATGTGCGCGACGAGGCGCAAATTGTGTTCGATCAGCAGATTGCGGGAGTGGGCGTTGCCTTCAGCCATGAGGCGCAAATGCTTGGCTTCCTCGTCCTCGGCGAGGGGCTGGGGGAAGGCGTTGTTTTTGACATACGATACAAGCAGCGTTAACTCTTTGATAAACAGGGCAATGGCAGTAAATAATCCGGGCACGGGTGACACCTCCTGCAGTTTTACAACGATCTGGCCTGAGCATGTGAAGGAACAGGGTCGATCTATTGTATGTAGGCGGTTGCCCAGAAGTGCATGTACGCCGCAAAAAGGAGCGGATTCGCTTGCAAGAAGGCTTAAACTGAATTTGAATATTAAAAATGGGATGTCTGTTAGGACGGTGCGAGCATGAAAAAAATGATAGGTATTCCGCCTCTTTTATTATATGATAATGGATAAACTATTTTACAACCAAGAGAGCATGTACAGAAAGAAAGAGAGAGAGTAGTGATTGCAACCATGCAGGAAGAAACGTTAACGAGAGGATTAAAAAACAGGCATGTCCAGCTCATGGCGATTGGGGGTGCAATCGGAACGGGGCTCTTTCTCGGGGCCGGGAAAACGATCCAGCTTACGGGGCCTTCCATTCTGTTCGCCTACATCATCACAGGCATCGTATTGTTTTTCGTGATGCGGGCGCTGGGTGAGCTGTTATTGAGCAATTTGCAGTATCATTCCTTCGTGGATTTCGTGCGTGATTACCTGGGAAATACGGCCGCGTTCGTTACGGGATGGACGTATTGGTTCTGCTGGGTATCCATCGCGATGGCGGACATTACGGCGGTGGGGCTGTATACGCAATTCTGGTTTCCGGAAGTTCCCCAATGGATGCCGGGACTCATCGGGCTTGTGATTCTGCTGCTGATGAACCTGGCTACCGTAAAACTGTTCGGGGAAATGGAATTCTGGTTTGCGCTTGTCAAGGTGCTGGCGATCGTTGCGCTGATCGTCGTCGGTCTTTACATGATCATTCAGGGTTTCACCACGGACAAAGGGGCCGCGAGCTTTACCAATCTGTGGGCTCACGGCGGATGGTTCCCGCATGGGGCGCATGGCTTCCTGTTGTCGTTCCAAATGGTCGTTTTTGCGTTTGTTGGCATGGAGCTTGTCGGCCTGACGGCAGGAGAGACCCGTGACCCGCAGAAGGTCATTCCGAAGGCAATCAATCAGATTCCGATCCGGGTGCTCATCTTCTACGTGGGTGCGCTGCTGATTATCATGAGCATCTATCCTTGGAACGCGATCGTACCGAGCGAGAGTCCTTTTGTGCAAGTGTTCGCCGCAGTGGGGATTGCAGCCGCCGCAGGCGTGGTTAACTTCGTCGTGCTGACGTCGGCAGCCTCGGCATGCAACAGCGCCATCTTCAGTACAAGCCGCATGATCTATTCGATGGCCAAAGACGGCAATGCTCCGCGTATGACGGGCCGTCTGAATGGACGGAAGATCCCGTCCAATGCCTTATTTTTCTCCACCTCCGTCATTTTGATCGCGATTGTCCTGAACTATATTATGCCCGAAGGGGTATTCACGCTGGTGACGAGTGTTTCCACCGTATGTTTTATTTTCGTATGGGGGATCATGGTCATTTGCCATTGGAAATACCGCCGTACCCGGCCAGAGCTGGCCAGGAACAATCCGTTCAGATTGCCGCTGTACCCGTTCTCCAATATCGTCATCCTGGCATTTCTGGCGTTTGTGCTGGTCATTCTGGCATTGGCGGACGATACGCGAACGGCATTGTTTGTCACGCCAGTGTGGTTTGTCCTTCTTCTCGGCATCTATGCTTTCCGAATGCGTAATGGGAAGGCAAGACGCTGATCGGATAAGATCGGATTCCGGGGTTTGAAATGAAAGAAAGAGCAAGGGGAATTGCGTTTCCTCTTGCTCTTTTTGATGACTGCGTGCCAAGATCGATTATTTGATCGGATTTGCGTCCATTTCCTGTTTCAGCTTCTCGATGCCGTCGAAAATTTGATAGCCGTAACCCCAGAACTGGCTGAAGTCGGTGACGTAGATTTGTTTGTTTTTGATCGCATTCATGCTTTGGAACGCCGGGTTTGCGTACAGATTGTTGACCAGCTTGTCCAAATCCGGGGAACCGGCATAACCGGACAGCAGCAGGTAATCCGGGTTGGCGGTGATCAGCTGCTCCACGCTCACTTCGCCTTGTACCCCGTCAAATGTGTTTTTCAGCTTCAACAGGCTGAGCGCGTCCAACTGATACGTGTCGTTTGCCATGCTGCTCACCGTAACGGAATCTTCGGTCGCCGGAACGATATAAGCAAATGTGCGTTCAGGCTGAGCGGCCACAGCGGCTTTGATCGCTTCGGCGCGGGCTTTCAGGCTGTCCGTGAACTCTTGCGCCTTAGCTTGTACGTCAAAGATTTGGCCGAGCTGCTTGATGTCGTTGTACAGGCTGTCGAGCGTTCCTTTGTGGTTGGTTGTTTGCAGGAATGTGCGAATGTTCATTTCGTTCAGACCATCCACCGTACCTACGCCCCAATCGGCATCTGCGAACAGGTCGCCGCGACCCAGGACGAGATCCGGGTTGGCGCCGACAACGAGCTCTTTGCCGACATAGTCCTTGGACAATACCGGAATTTTCGCAAATTCGTCCGCCACGTCAGGGGTAACCGTGCCGTACAGGGCGGCGACGCCGACCATTTTATCGGTCAAGCCTAGCTTGATCAGCATTTCGGCTGCCGATTGGGTGTTGGCCACGACGCGTTCAGGCGCTTTTTCGAACGTTTGGGATTTCGGCTTCCATTCGCCGCCTTCGCCGGAGATCGTGAAGTTTTCAATGGTGAGCGGATAGGTCGTTTTGCCAGCCGTTTCCGTTGTTGTTTCGGTTGGCGTTGCTGCGGCGGAAGAAGCTGCCGTGTCGGCGACTTTTTCGGTGGTGCTGGAGGATGCTGCATTGGAGCATGCCGCGAGCAGGACAAGCATAAGACTCAAGCAGAGCAGCGCCGTTTTTCTGAATACAATGTTCGACATTGGATGATCCCCTTTTCTTTTTTTGAATTGACAAAGATAATCATTCTCAATTATAATCCGAGAAAATGCGTTGTAAAGAGGAAAATGCAGCGTTATTGATTTTGGAAGTCAAATGTATTCATATCTAACGGAATGATGGGGGAAAAGATGGGACAGACAGTTCAGGTTCATGCACCGCAAGCGGGGAAAAGAAAGTCTTTGATCCACAGTCGGGCAGGCTTTGCTCTGCTGATTGCAGCATTGCTGGTTTTGACGCTAATTTCGGTAGGCATTGCAGTGTCCATTGGTCAGGTGGGTATTCCATTAACCGAGTCTTACCGAATTTTATGGTACAAATTGACGGGATTCCAGTGGGGAGCGACGCCTGTTGAAGCGGGATCATTTACCGATATTATTTGGCAGATCCGTTTCCCGCGCGTGCTGATGGCAATGTTCATCGGTGCCGGTCTTGCGCTGTGCGGTGCGGTGATGCAGGCTGCCGTGCAGAATCCGCTTGCCGACCCGTATATTTTGGGCATCTCCTCCGGTGCTTCCTTGGGAGCGACCTTTGCGATTCTGATCGGTTTTGGCGCGGCAGGCTGGCTGGGTCAGACGGGTGTAGCTTTTTGGGCCTTTGCCGGTGCTATGGGGGCCTCGCTATTGGTTCTCGCTCTTGCGGGCATCCGGGGCAAAATGACATCGGTCAAGCTGGTGCTTGCCGGGATGGTCATTAACGCGCTTTGTACCGCCTTTTCCAACTTTATTATTTATTTTGCCAACAATGCCGAGGGCATCAAAACGGTCACCTTCTGGACGATGGGCAGCCTTGCCGCTTCCGGCTGGAACAAACTGCCCTTGATTGCAACCGTTGTGCTGGCAGGCATTCTGTTCTTCCTGCTGCAGTCCCGCGTGCTTAACACCATGCTGCTTGGCGATGAAGCAGCCGTGACGCTGGGCATCAACCTTAGCGTATTCCGCCGGATCTATATGCTGCTGACCGCCCTGGTGACAGGGGTTATGGTGGCAAGCTGCGGCATGATCGGTTTTGTCGGATTGATCATTCCGCATATCGTGAGGGGCCTCGTCGGTTCGGATCACCGGAAAGTCATGCCGGTATCGATCCTGTTCGGGTCGCTCTTCCTGATCTGGACGGACGTCATTGCGCGCTCGCTGATTTCCAGCGTAGAGCTGCCGATCGGAATCATCACGGCCATGATCGGTGCGCCGATGTTTATGTATATGCTGGTCAAAAAAGGATACGGTTTTGGAGGAAAGTAAAATGAAACTGAACGTTGAAAATGTATCCATCTCGGTGCTGAACACCGACATCATCCGCAACATTTCGCTGCAGGTCAACGGCAAACAATTCGTCGGCCTGATCGGCCCGAACGGCTGCGGAAAGTCCACCTTGCTCAAGAGCATATACAAGGTGATCAAGCCGCAGCAGGGCAGCGTTTTTCTGGACGACATGGACATTCTGAAATCAAGCCCAAAGGCCGTATCCCGACATATGGGCGTGGTAGGCCAGTTCAATGAGCTGAGCTTTGATTTTACGGTGCGCGAAATGGTCATGATGGGGCGAACCCCGCATAAACGGCTGCTTGAAACCGACAATGATCAGGATTACGAAATTGTGGAGCAGGCCCTAGCCAAGGTGAATTTGACCGGACATGCGGATCGCAATTACATTTCCTTGTCCGGCGGAGAGAAGCAGCGCGTGGTGCTTGCCCGCGTACTGGCGCAGCAGCCCGAATTTCTTATTTTGGACGAACCGACGAACCATCTGGACATCAAATACCAGCTGCAGATCCTGAACACGGTCCGCGAACTGGGCATCGGCATTTTGGCTGCGCTGCATGACCTTGAACTGGCGGCAGAATACTGCGACTACCTCTACGTAGTGAAGAAGGGGCAGATCGTGGTGCATGGGAAGCCGGCAGATATTCTCACCCGCGAAATGATTGGCGAAGTGTTCGACGTCGACTGCGAAATCTATCAAAACCCGGTTACGGGCGGGCTTGGTATTGCGTATCTTAACGCGCGCTAATACACGATAAAGAGGGAGTCCGGAAAGAGAGGGATAGCGTGAAATACACGGTGGAGCATACACCTGTTGCCAAAGCCATCAAAGAACGCCGGTCAATCCGGCAGTTCAAAAGTGATCCCGTATCCCAGGACATGCTGCTTTCCTTGCTCGATACGGCCAATTGGGCACCTACGCATGGATTGCGCGAACCCTGGCGATATATTCAGTTTTCGGGCGATTCCCGCCATATTTTCACGGAAGCCGTGCTGGATGCATTATCCGCGGACGACCGCAGAAGGGTGGAAGAGTCGCGAAGAGCCGAGTACATGACGATTCCCGTTCACCTGGTGGTTGTGATGAAAGAGGACTCGCGTCCGAAACAATGGATCGAAGACTTCGGCGCAGTGTGCAGCTGGGTGCAATGCTTTCAGTTGGCTGCGTGGGAACAGGGGCTTGGCGTCGTATGGAAAACGAATGCTTATCAGTTCGCGCCTTCGTTCCGCGAGATGGTGGGCGTTCAGCCCGGAGAACGGGTCGTCGGCGTGCTGCATATCGGTTATCCGGAGGTTGTACCCAAGCCGCGTCCAAGAACGGCTGCCGAAGAGAAGCTTACCATTTACAATTAGCTCCGAAGCACGTGAGGTTTCGGATTTTTTTATTAATTTTAACAATTTGAACAATAGATAACTCAAGCGGACGATTCTAGGTTATCCTTAAGGTCATAATCAGAAAGGCTCACATCGCTGCCCTTGATGACGATTCGTGACCGTGTCGTCTTCGTAGGCGATGGTATGGAATAAGCCGAGGAAGGTAGGCGCATACCCGGTGGAAGATGAATTTGGAATTGGAGGAGGACTATGGCGTTATGAGAAAAATAGTAGTTAGCGGAACTACTTATCTGTGGAATTATAAAGCAGTCAGAGATAATTACTGTAGATCCAAATTGACGTTAATTTCTGAAAATAAAGATATAAAATTTATCGTTCAGTTTACGACTAAGGATACAATTACCGCCGGAAGCCCTTTGAATGAGGGATTACGGGTGATGAAAGAGGATAAGCCATATTCTATTAATTTTAACCAACCTAAGTACGTTGCGGAGATCCTTCAGTATATCCTTGCTCTGGATTTAGATTTGGAAGTGAAAAAAGTGTATGAGCTAAACGGTAATGAATTGTTGGTCGGTATGGGATACTTGGATTTGGAAGGATTTCTAATCTAAGCAGCGTGGAATAGCATGGATCATTTCCAAGCCATTGGGATGGCTAGAAGTGGTCTTTTTTTGTTTTTGTACGCATAATATATGTCGTCTATACTCGCTTAAAAATATTTCACCAACTTACTTGACAATACTGAGTGAAGAAATTATAATCACTTACATAAAGTAACTTAAATTGAGCACACGACATTAAGAGGACACGATCCGTAAGGAGAATTGCCTTTTCCATGTAGTGATCAATGAAGGAAGTCAGCAGGATGAACAGAGCCGCATTGATTTGTAGGTCAATAATAAAATACCTGTAATATGGATTGGATGGATGAAAGATGGGTTTCTTGAAAAAAATATTTGGACAAACGTCCGAGGAGGAAGTAACCATGACTACATTGAACATCGGAATCATTTTGGGAAGCACTCGCGAAGGCCGCGTAAGCCCGCAGGTAGGGGCATGGGTCAAAGAAATTGCAGACAAACGCGGAGATGCCAATTATGAAATCGTGGATATCTCGGATTACCAATTGCCATTCCTTGGCACTACCGACGGTTCAGAACCGGGCATCGCAGCATGGAACCAAAAGCTCAACGAGCTGGATGGATTTGTGTTCATCGTGCAAGAGTATAACCACAGCATTACCGGTGCATTGAAAAACGCCCTGGATTTCGCGCGCGAAGCATGGAACAACAAAGCGGCGGGGATCGTAAGTTACGGTTCGACGGGCGGTGCGCGTGCGGCTGAACATCTGCGCGGCATTATGGGCGAACTGTTGATCGCCGACGTGCGGGTACACCCGACACTGTCTTTGTTCACGGATTTCGAGAACGGAGCCTTCAAACCGCAGGCGCTGCACCTGGATAATGTGAATGCCATGCTGGACCAAGTGAATGCTTGGAGCGGCGCTTTAAAAACATTAAGATAATGTCCCTAACTAAAAACTGACGTCGGTAACCACCGGCGTCAGTTTTTTATTTGGGAGCCGCCGCAGGCGATCTGTTCATCATAACGATTATTGCAGTTTGGGATCGATCGGTATGGTGTGACCGCCCGTGCCGACTTCCTCGAAAATATCCGTGGAGTTACCGTTTTCGGGCAAAGGACCGAGGGGGTGTTTTGGCTGCACATCGCTGGATGCTTCGTTGGCCGCTGCCTTGACTCCCGCATGCTGGGCATCCAGGAGCATTTTGCCGTTCAGCAGTTCTTCCAGTTCCCCGATCGTTACGGGACGCGCATGGCGTTTCAATACGTAGCCCAATTGACCATTGGGCTCGACTGTAGCTGATTCCAGATCACTGATGCTCGAAATGCCATTTTGCCGCAGCTGCATCTCCAAGTGGTCCACGGTGTAACGCATGCGTTTCAGGTTGGGGATAATCACCTTTCCGTCTTCTACCACCATTTTGGAACTTCCACTCATGAGCCGCTCGAAAATATTGAATTTCAGCTGAAGCTGCTCGACCACGAGCAAAATCGCAATAAAAACCGCCGCTGATCCAATCGCTTTGCCGAGTTCGTGATTCGCAATGGGCTGTACGATCGTGGTTCCGATCGAGATCATGATGACCGTCGTGGCGACGCTCATTTGCGAGATGGATTTGCGTCCCGCAATCCGCAGCAGAATGATGCCCGTCAGCGCAAGCAAGATGGATTTCCATATCCAGTCCATGAGCAGCCTTCCTTTCTGTACGGTCCTGTTCTTTTTTTAGTCTTCTCGCGGTATGGGTGAATTATGCAGTTCTATCCCCGAAAGGAAGGGGGCGAGGAAAAAAGTCCCAAGTGATAAAAAGGACCATTATCCTAGATTCTAGGATGCGGGAATGACCGATATTAATATAAGGTAGCCTTTCCAACCAATGAGGAGTGATGCAAGATAGATACGATGTATTCGAACATGATCCAAGAACTTCTTTCCGGGAAAGATTCTGAAGACGTGATTCAACAAGTAACGGAAATGGCCCAGAACAAGGACATTTCTCCATTAAATGTACTATTTGAACTGCTGAAAACAACGGAAAACGACAGATTGCGAAACGAAATCGCCATTGCATTATCCTCACTTGATCAACAGGATTATATTTTACATATAGAATACATCATTCCATATATCGGTGATCCCGCTCTGGAAGTGAGCGCACAGGCATTGATGTTGTTGGAGCAAATCAAGGACAGGCTATCCGACCAACAAATCCAGAGCTGCCTGGAAAGCTTGGAATGCCAGATCAAACATAATGAAAATAAGCTTTTGGTCGTTGCCTCGGAAATATTAAAGGGATGAAGATAACCGTCATACATAGGAAAAAGATGAAACAACGGCTTTCATTCCGTCCTTCCGATCGTTTACAATAGGTTATTGAATGTATTGAATGCAGTAAACCGAGGAGCGGTAAAGGGATATGGCAAAGCAGAAATATTATGTCGTTTGGGAAGGCAAGAAACCCGGCGTATATAGCACTTGGGCCGAATGCAAGGCTCAGACCGATCAATATGCAGGTGCAAAATACAAGTCATACGAATCCAAAGCAGCGGCAGAGCAGGCTTACCGTGCAGGCTGGAAAGGCAATTGGGGCTCCGGCGCTGCCGGTTCGGGCGCTTCGTCCAAAGCCCGCTCGGGCAGCGCCGGACGGAGTGCAGGGATGGAAACATCAGAAACCGTCGATTACGACAGCATCTCGGTGGATGTGGGTACCCGCGGCAACCCGGGGCCGGTGGAATACAAGGGCGTGGATACCAAGACGGGAGAGATTCTGTTCTCGGTGGGCCCGATTAACAAGGGAACGAACAATCTGGGAGAATTTTTGGCCATCGTGCATGCCTTGGCGTACCTCAAACAAAGAGGAAGCAGCAAGACGGTATACTCTGATTCCGTCAATGCCATGAAATGGCTGAAGCAGAAAAAGGTATCCACGACGTTGCCGCGCGATGCTTCAACGGAAGAAATCTGGCTGATGATCGACCGTGCGGAGCGGTGGCTGCAGACGAATACGTACCCCAACAAGGTATTGAAATGGCAAACGAAGGAATGGGGCGAAATCAAGGCGGATTACGGACGTAAATAAGGCCGGCATGCTCCATTTTCCAAAAGGAACGATATAACAAAAAAACAGCAGTCCGTTGCAGAAACGGCTGCTGTTTTTTTAAACCTATTGTACAGCTGGCAATGTGTACTGGGACAACTTAAAGAAATCTTTTACCTCATACAAGTAGCCATTCCCCGCATAGTAATATTCTGATGTTTCTTCGTCATAAGGGAGATGATAGATCGTTTTCAACGTGGCAGGGTCCAAGACACTCTTGTACTCGTTCTCGTTGATTAACAATTGATGGTCGATCGTTTTATGGACGACCTGCATCGGATCGGTCAGTTTCATGGATTTTTTAAGAAGCAATCCTTTGGCGCCGTATACCTTCATTTCTCCGTTCTCATACACCACATAGTTCTTTCCTACGGACTGAACCGTGGCATTCCCGGCGATGCTGCGGACCCATAACGTTTTTCCTTTAGCATTGAGAGCAATTAACTGGTTCCCCTTGGAAGGCACGTTCATGCGGAGAAGGAGATCGCTGCTATTATAAACCCAGGAAAATCCCGCAACATCAATATACGCATTGCTAGGTGGTGTATATGTAAACTGCTTGTTCAATTTGGAGCCGTAGACGTCAATCTTTGATTTAACCAAACCTCCAACCTGTGAAACCAGATATGTCCCGTCCACTACGCTGTACTGATCCCCGAGAGCCCGCTCCGACAGCTTTTTCCCGTTTGTGCCGTAGGCGTAGGCCCATGGGACAAATTTTCCATTGGCATCCCGTTTGCTGGGGTTGATCAATATAATGGTTCCATCGTTCATCACAACAAGTTCATTGGCTGCAGGTACAGGCAGCATCCAATTCAGTTTACCGGACGAATTGACCGAATATAGCTTTGTACCCCTGCCATCTTCTACGAGGGCATATACGGAGCCTTTAGCGCTATAAGCCATTTTGGTACTCCAAGGATAGGCCATCCCTTTTTTATAAAAAGGATAAGACCACTTTTCTTTTCCCGTTGTTCGATCGACGGCTGAAACGATCCCCACTTCCCATATCTTGGTTTCCGATTGGACGGATGATGTTGAATGAATGTATACCGTATTGGTATTTGGCACGTGATAAGGTGCTTGGGGAAATCCGTATGCTTCAGATGCTAACGTTTTTTCCCAATTGGGCTTGGGCAATGATGATCCGGCGGATGCAGATGCTGGCCCACTTAAGGATAGGACTGCAGCTAATCCTGCCATCAACAAGAAATACAACCATTTTCCTTTACGCATAGTACTCCTCCTTGGATTTAATTTTGGTTATTTTTACCTCGATAAGTATAATGCCGGAAGCGAGGAAAAGAAACAGCGAAAAGGAGCTTAACGAAAACAAAGCCTTTTTTTCTTATAAAAAGGGGTGAAATCCCGTCCATATCGCAAATTAAGGGGCCATAATGACGTAAAAACAACGTCTGCAATAATCGTTATTTACATTTTCCAGTTTCCAATTTATAATCAGTTCCAAATGATAGTTACATGCGAGGGAGCTTGTCACTGACGGGCTTTTTTCTATGTCAAGAAGAATGGCATTATATTGCAGGAGGCAGACATGAGTTCCATTTATAGAAGTGAAGAAGGAAAGAGCAGCATTCTGGAGGAATACGAGGCCTGTTTGGGGCAGCTCGGCGGGGATATTCGGCGGGAGTACGTGGACACGCGCTTCGGCAAAACCCATGTGTTATTGACTGGACCGGAGGATGGCAAACCGCTGTTTATTTTGCAAGGCGGCAATTGCGTGAATCCGATGACGTTGGCATGGTTCTCTTCGTTGTTCGGCGATTACCGGATTATTGCTCCAGACACGATCGGACATCCAGGCTACAGTGAGGAAGCGCGAATCTCTGCGAGGTTTGACAGCTTTGCGATGTGGGCTGCCGATCTGCTGGACCATTACGAGATCCCAAAAAGCGCGTTTATCGGGGCTTCTTTTGGCGGCGGCATCGTACTGAGGCTGGCTACGTACATTCCGGACCGGATCGCCTGCTCTGTGCTGGTCATGCCTGCGGGAATTGCTGCCGGTTCAAAGATCAAAATGGCGCAAGACGTCATCCTTCCGTTCTTCAAATACAAAATGACTTCTTCTGCCGCTTCACTGCAAAAGATCGCGGATAACGTGTCCTGTGGCTGCATGAAAGAATCGGATAAAAATATCGTCGGCAAAATATTCAAACACGTCAGTTTGGAGCAGGATCTGCCCAAGCTGACGGAGAAGGAAGAACTGAAGGATTATGCTGCGCCCACTCTGCTGCTGGCAGGGGAAAGAGACATCTTTTTCCCGGCAGACAGACTGGTGGAACGTGCGCGGGAGATTATTCCGAACGTACGGACGATCACGTATGATACGGGCCATTATCCATCCCAGGAAGCGCTGGTGCAAATGAATAAGGACATCGGTCAGTTTCTTCGGGAGAACTATGGATCATAGCATCCAGCTGTAAAAGTAAATTTAGAGGACGGGTGTTGGGACCGAAGTGATCTGATGCCATTCGGTAGTTCAACCATGTTAAAACGACGGATTTAAGCCTTGAACAGCAGGACCGTGTTTCAAAGTGCATCGTTTGGGGTAAACCATGGGATTACGTTTCCAGCTGGATCCCTGTGGGTGCTTCAAATGGTGCACATGAAACCGGTTGTGCAGGAATAGCTTGAAAAGAGGTAAGTCATGCGAAAAGGCAACGAAAAAGACGCGCTGCAGCGCAACACCGTTTTGAACAATACATATCAGGTAAGACGGGTGATCGCCCGAAGCGAACTGACCATCGTATATGCCGGAAGAGATCGGTCCACGGGTGCCAAGGTTGTCGTCAAAGAGTTTTTTCCACGAAGATTGGCGGGCCGCAAGTCGGATCACAAAAGCGCATATTGCGCTTCGCGGGGATATGGCGGGCAATATCGGGAGCTTCTCGCTGCGTTTATGCTGGAAGGTGAACTGCTGTCGGCACTGGATCATCCACACATCGTTCGGCATGTGGACCATTTTGAAGCCAATGACACAGGGTATGTGATCATGGAGTATTGCGACGGCGTGCCGATGAATGACTACCTGAAGGAGCATAACCACCGGCTTGATGCCGACTTTATCGGCACGACGCTGCTGCCGCTGGTGGATACGATCGAATACGTGCATAAGCAGGGCATCCTTCATCGGGATATCAAACCGACCAACATTATGGTGCTGGAAGACGGCACGCCAAAGCTGATCGATTTCGGCTCTGCCGTGCGCTGTCCGGTGGACGCCGGGCAGAAGCAAACGATTTTTACATCAGCAGGGTATTCGCCGCTTGAGTTTTATTCCGAGAAATCGGTGCAAGGACCGACCTCGGATCTGTATAGTTTGGCAGCCTTGTTGTATTATTGGACGTGCGGCCAGCCGCCGACGGATGTAAAACAGCGTTTGTTCCGGGATGAACTGCTCGCGGTTCGTGCCTATAACGAGTATGTAACCCGATGGCTTTCTTCCGTCATTCGCTGGGGGTTGACGGTCCGTTCCGAGAAACGCTGCTCTTCCCTAAGCTGGATCAAACGCGCCCTTCAGCTTCAGGCCATGGTGTGGAAAGTGCGCAAACCGGGGAATGTGGAATGGGCCGAGTCGGATCAGGAGCATACGCAAGTGTACGAAGCCCGAACCGGCTCCAAGCATGAAACAGCGTGAACGAAAACTCAAAAAGCCGGCTTCGCCTTATAGCGGCAAGGCACTCTTCATTGCTTGAAAACAATGGAAGTGCCTTGCGCGCAAGGCGAAGTCGGCTTTCTTTTTTACATCGCCGATGTTCCGGACTTCTGATGCGGTTCTCTGGATTGCCCTACATAAATGTTAGTGCTCGGCTTGATTGCTTTGTACCTAATTTCGATTTCGGTAACGCCGTCTTCAAACGTGATATACAATTTATCATTGTATTCCAGTGCAGCGGTTTGTTTGCGTTGAATTGGGGTCCGGCCCCGAACCACGGTACAATTGGTGTCGTGTCTGACCAGCAGCGTTTCTTTTTTGCCTGCTTCCAGCCAGATTCGTCCGGATTCCGGCACCTTGATGCCGATGTCCATCCGGTCGAACAACTCCCCAAGATTCACTTTGCGGCGGTCAATCGAGGTCAGCGGCCAATGGGTAACCGGAATGTCCTCCCCGCTTGCCGTTGCGAGAAAATATCCTTCCAATCTGCCGCGGAACGCGGGCTTCGGTTTCAGCACGAACCAATACAGCGCGAACAGTCCGCCCGCAACAACGATAGCCAGCCCCGAATACAGCATCAGTTTCTCGCGGAAGGAATGAACCTGAAGCGAAATCTCCGCCGTGGTGCTTGCTCCTTCGGGGTCTGTTGCCGTGATCTGGATGGAGGAATTTCCCGTTCGCAGGGACGACAACTGCAATATATTTCCGTTAATCGAAGCTTTCTCGAACTTGCCGTTGTCGCCTTCAACGAGCTGGTAGGTGAGAGGGTCCTTATTGGCGTCCTCAAAATAAGCATTCAGATCAACGAGCGCGTCGCCATCATCCTTCGACAAGTCCATGATTTTCCCCGTTGCGGCAGGAGCCTGATTCGTAATATCCACCTTGACTGGCGTGATCTCCCTGTAGAAATCAGGTCCATCGATGCGCACACCCCATGTATACAAACCCGATTGGGCAAACACATACTCCCCTGTAAAACCTTTTCCGGTATTTTTCAAAGGAACGCGCTCCGTGTTTCCCTTCAAAGGTGTAATGACCAGTTCGGCTTTGAGCCCTTTGTACACGTTCAAATCTTCAATCGGTTTGGATTCCGCAGTCTGGTCATGCAGTGCCGCTTCAAAGGTGATCGTTGTGCCTTTCGCCGGCTTCTCCGTTGCCATGGCGGCCGCTGCGGACAAGTTATAGTTGCCCAGCAAGTTGATTTTAACCAAATCGCCGCTGCGCCCCTTGAATTTCAGTTTGAACTGTCCCTTGACCGGCCGAATAATCTTCATCAGGGCGTATTTGTCGGATCGGATGAAGCTGACGTTGCTGGACTGGTAATACAGCTGGGCCTCCGAAACGGCATGGTCAGAGAGCATGATGATATTGGCGTCGGCCATGCTTGAATTCGGAATATCCACCGTGACCTCCTGCATCGCCCCGGTGGCGGTAACCGCAGCGACCGATACCAGAACGGATTGAATCTGATCCGCGAAGATCCGGTTGAAGATTTCGGGCAGATCGTCCGCGCTGCCGGTAATGTATGATGAACCGCCCGTCTCGGAAGCGATGCGTTCAAGCTCTGCCGGATCGACCGTGCCATCCCCGTTCAGCCCGACCGTGTATATCGGGTAGCCGGCCTTTTGGGCCATTTCGATCACGTTGTCCACATCCTTGGAAGAATCGGAGACCGTTCGGTTCGTGGACCCGCGCAAATCCGTTTCGCCATCGGAAAGCAAAATCATGAACGGTTTGCGCTGATCATCTCCCGATTGGGCAAGGAGACTTGCACCGCGTCGCAATCCGAGTCCCAGATCCGTATAACCGGAACGTTTCAGACCGTCAATGCGGCCCCGAAGAGCGTTCCGGGCTCCGGAAGAGGAGATATCCGTTAAAGGTATGGAGGAAGTGACCCTGTCGTTATAAGCGACAAAGCCAAGCCTTGTCTTGGGTCCGCTGCTCATGTCCATAAACATATGGATGACTTCTTCGGCAATGCGATCCTTGTCGGTCTCATTCATGGAATAGCTGACATCCAGCACAAACATGGCATCGAGGCCCTGATATGACTGGGTCTTGACTGCCGAAGCGGCAGAAGCTCGATCCGAATGAAATGGAGGCAAAATCAGGGGGATGAAGAGCATGATCATCATCCATAGTTTGAGTGTTTTTCGTTTCATGAGAGGCATTTGAAGCTCCTTTCTGGTCGAGTACATGATTGTTTCAAGCTATATAGACCGCACTAATCATTCACACTAGGGCACTGCGAGTGCAGTACCATCTTCCGATCGCTGTTATCCCCAGATTTTTGGGATTCCCCTTTTCTAAGGGGGGAAATCCGGTGAACAGCCTATGCTTCCGATGCAGCTTTCTTTCAGAAAGCTTTTAGCGAACGCTTTGCTTCTCCAGATTGGTTCTGCCTCTCCGTTAACGTGTGTTTGTATTTTGCGGTTTATATAACGTGATAAATTATGTGTTTTTTAAGTCTTTGCTGGTGCTCGATTTAACCGGGTTACATGTCGTTATGTATATAAAAGCTAAGCGAATCGGTTTGTTTACAAGTATTTTAAATCTTGAATAGGGGCTAAACCCCATCCGTTTAAAAAGATTGTATCTCATCCAAATTCTAGTATATTCTATATCATCGGCACGCTCCGTCAGGAAATGAAGTAAATTACAAAAATTAGTCCTTTAGGAATATTCGACAGGCAAAATTGAGCTTTTAGTCCTATATAGGGGAATATTGACAAAACATATTGCTGATGATTAAGATGAATTCCATAAATCTCCAAACAAACGGCATAAATCTGGTTCGCAAGTTCCGGGTGTATGTTGACGGCACGATCTATCAGTCGCATGTCTGCCGAATCCTGATGATTCTGCAAGCTCATGACCAAAGGCGGATGGAGGCGGGCGGAGTGTCAAAAATTGATGGAGGGAGGTAAGCGTTTGCTCCAAATGCCCATGTTTCCGGGCAAGCGCTGACTGAATGGACATTATTAATCAAACCAACCGAACGATGCTTTTCGAAGAGATCAACCCGGAGAAGCTGGACCTGATCACGATCGTGGGCGATGTCAAAGGCATCGACAGTCTGAGTGACGACAAGGTCAAAGAAATCAACGAGCATTTGCTGGTTCGCAGCTTTGACGAGTTTCTCGACAAGTTCTCTCCCAGCGTGTACTCTTTCTTCAATGCGGTAAATCAGAAGGTCATGTATACGCTTAAAAAGCCGGAAAACATTCCGGACGAGGCCATTTCGGAGATCAAGATCGATCACAGCAACGATTTCCTGAGAATGCTGTTTACGTTGATCGATACCAAGCGCAGCCAGGGAATTACCAACGTCGACTTCAAGTTCGAGAACCTGCTCGACATGATTTCGCCGAAAAAGGTGATGGACGACATCCGGCAAGTCCGGAAGGAAATCCATTACATGTACGGGCAATACGAGAAGCTGGACGACGGAGATCCGAAGAAGCTGGATGTCGGGGACAAGCTGAACGTCATGTTCGAGGAAGCCAGCCGGAACTACAACAACGTGATGGCGATGCTGCCGCTCGCGATCGAAGATATCAAAACCCGGCTTCTGCTCGGCAGGGCCCAGGAAGAGACGGCATCCGAGGCGATTCAAGTTGGTCAACTGACGATCGGCGAGAGCGGAGAATTGAAAATCATCGAAGCTCCGAAGAGTGATAACAACGAGTTGATGCTACTCGATGAGTCTTCCAGCACGGATCTGACACAGGTGTTCGCGGATGATTACGATTCCTTGTCCGAATCGCCATCCCCTTACGTTCAGGATCTGGTTGTCCGTACATTCTGCCCGCTTCCGGCGGTACAGAGTGAAGTGGATACGGCCGTTGAGGTGCAGAACTACAATACATACCTGGAGTTCTACAAGACGGCCAAGGATGATTTCGTGAAAACGGTCAAACCGCTCGTCGAGAAAATTTTGGGCGTCAAAATGTACTTTGACCAATATGCGATCAAAAACAAAGGCATGCAGCCGTCCATGCTGATCACCAATGCCAAGCTTGACATGCTGGTGAAAAGCAGCAATATTCCACGGCTCGAAACGTACCTGAACACGGTCAATGCCAAAAACGATTTCACCGATACGATCTGGTTCGGCATCGTCCCTTCGGTGGAGCTTGAAAATACCGGCAACGTCAAAGTAAGCCGCGAACGCTTCCGGGGTAACGACAAGGTCGTTAAACAGGACGGCAACAGCATGGAATCGCTGTCAATGCTGCTCAACGTCATCAAGGATTACAAAATCCAGGTCTTCTTCAGCTTCGAATCCGGGGAAGATTCCACGTTCAGCAGCATGGCGACGGCCGGGATCGACAAGTACGTCGACAAATGCGCCATGTTGACCCGAAAGGAATACAGCGAATTCGCCATTCCGAGCGCACCGAATTTCACGATCATTCCGAAGGAGAAGTCAGGCGTCATTATCGACAGCCGCATGCTCCAGACCGAACATGGCGTGGAACTGTCCAAAGAGAAGGAAGACATTTTGAAGCTTTGGATTGAAGGCGTGTATGTGGGGGCTTCCTATGTCGCTGCGGGTATCGTTGCCGCGTACCAGTGTCCGGAATATTTGCGGGCCGCGTTCAAAAACGTCAATCGCGATTATCCGGGGGTGCGCTTCGATATCGAGGCGGGCGACAACAGCTTGCGCGTCGTAACCACGATGACGAAGGAAATTTCCGGGTTCACGAATACGATCAAGGATGCCATCAACCGGAAAAACTTCGGCTTCATCTTCTCTTCGGAGAATGCGCAGCTGCAGGACAGCGACATCAAACGGATTACGGTGTACAAAGCCAGAAGCATGGCCATGTCCGAGGACGGTTATGATTCGATCTACAAAACGCTGGTCAGCACCTACATCGAGCGCCTGCTGCGTTTCCAAACCGGTGATTTCAAGCATGAAAACATCGTCAAGTTCTTCAGCAACAATCCGAGCAGCCAGAAGAGCAAATGGCTTGGCAGCCGGGGATCGGTCAATTCGATCATTCAGGAAGGCGACGACATGAGCTATATCATCGACGAGAAGAGCAACATGTGCCACATTGACCTGGTGTTCAACGGCAACGTGAAGAACCTCGAAGTCATGATTACCAAAGGCACCAGCGCCATGAGAGCGTAGTGGGCACCCATTCATTTCGGTTTTAGAGGTCTCGCCTCAGGGCGTACCTTTATAACATATATATTCCGGAATGGTTCCGTTCAACGGGCCAAGGCCGGAGACATTTTATCATTCCAAGGAGGTAACAATTCATGGGTTTTGTATTGAAAGTGGAAGGCGCAGAAACAATCGAGCTGGGAATGGATAACATCCGCACGGTCGCTTACGACACGGATACACCGGATGACTCCAACGCAAGATCCACGGATGTGGGCGCAACATTGCGCATCAGCGGCAAAATCATCACCGCAACGGACGGCGACAATGCCGACGACACGATGAAGCTTGCGCTGTGGTCCCTCGTTCCTGCCGAGAAGGCGGATTGCTACCGCAAAGTGACGCTGGAAGTTATTGCAGCGGATCAAGTGGTACGCAAAATTTACTTCCCGAACGCATTCGTCGTGGATTACAACGAACGTTTCGGTGATACCGAAGGGGTTGGTGAATTCAGCCTGTTCATCAAACAGAAGAAAGACAAAACTGAATTCACCAAAATTGAAGGCGGCTTCCCGGTTTAAGAGGGAGCTTCCGTTCGGGGCCGGCCGTCACCGGCACCGAACGCACCATCAGGTTAAGGGGCACTTGTGCCCCTTAATCTTTATTTTACTCTTACCTCAGAGAGGGAGCAACGAATACGATGAAAAATTATTATGCGGTGCTTGAGGTGGACAAAGGCGCTTCGGCGGAAGAAATCAAAAAAGCGTACCGAAGGCTGGCCAAAAAGTACCATCCTGACGTCAACAAAGGCGACCCCAAAGCAGAGGAACGTTTCAAGCTGGTGCATGAAGCCTATAGCACGCTGGGGAACCCGGAGTTGAGAGCCGCGTATGACAGGCAGCCTGATCCTGCATCGCAAGGTAGCGGTAAAGGTCGTTCGTCAGCGCAAGCTGATGCACGGCAGGGCAGCTCGGCCCGAACCCATCAGGACATGAAAGACCCTGGTCAGTTCTGGGGAGACCCGTCGCGGATGCAACAACAATTCGAGCAATTTTTCGGCTATCGTTCCAAGGGCAAGGATGCTGCGAACGGGAGTAAAACAGGGGCCAAAGATCCAACGGACATGTCCGCCATGTTTGAGCGTTATTTCGGAGTGCGAAAAAAGTAGGCCGGAAATCCAGCGAATGGGCGCATCCGGTGCACGCGGGGGTTTGAAAGGTGAGACGAGGAAGATCGGTATTAACGATGACGCTGGATGCTTGCGTCGCCGCAATTTCGTTAACCGTGTTATATTACATATTTTTTATCAATCGGGACATGGGTGCCCAGTGGGTAACAGGTGTTATCGTCATTTTGTCCGGAGGAGCGTATTTACTGCTCAAATATTTGCCTGCATCGCAAGGAAGCAGGGTCAGGAAGAAAACCGCGGTGTCTTCTCGTATCGTGAAGCTGGTGCTTCTCGATGACGATGGAACCAGCGTGAAGGAATGGTATATCCAGGGCGAAACGAGCGTCCTGATCGGCAAAAGCACCAAATCGATCGAAGCGGATATCGATCTGTCCGACACGCCGTATGCTTCCCTGATCAGCCCGCAGCATGCCGTGCTGAACAAGGCATCCGGCCAATGGTACATCGAGGATATCGATTCGACCAGCGGCGTCGGCATACGCAAGGGCAATCAGAGCCGAGCGAACAAATTGGAAATCGAGGAACCCAGCCTGATCGAGGCCGGGGACTTAATTTATATTGCCAACACGCGGATTTTGGTCAAGTAGTTGGCGGGCGACAATAACCAAGCTTACGGGGGAATGAAACGAAATGAGTCTGACGAGATGCGCTAATGGACATATGTTCAGCACGAGAAGGCATGGAAATACGTGCCCATACTGCAATCTGACGGTGGAGTCGCCAGCTGCGCCTAGCGGGGGAACCGCGGCAGCCGTACCGCGTGCGCCCCGCACGGCGGAAGACGACAAAACGATGCCTTATTTGGGCGAAACTACGGGCATTGAGCCTGTAACCGGTTGGCTGGTGTGCATTGAAGGCGCGCAGATGGGTCAGGATTACCGCATTATGGCGGAGAAAAATTTCATTGGCCGTTCCGAAGAGATGCATGTACGGATTCTGGGCGACAATACGATCTCCCGCCGCAATCATGCGGTCATCGTGTACGATCCGAAGAAGCGCAATTTTTATCTGCTGCCTGGAGATGCCTCTGGGCTTGCCTACCACAATAACGAGGCCGTTTATTCACCGGTAGAGTTGGCCGCATATGACGTCATTCAGCTCGGACGCAGCAAATTTCTCTTCATTCCATTGTGCGGCGTGCACTTTGAGTGGGAGCAGCAGTGAGTACGTTCATGATCCTGTGGAATGACAAGGAGCTGACCCCGTATTGGGTACTTGCGTGCGGCTGCATGCTGGTCGGGCTGCTCTTGTTCGTCCGAAGCCGAATAAATCCGGTGCGGCAGCGTGACGACGTGCCTTTGGAAGCACAGATCGGAAACGGTCAGACCATCGGGGCACGCAGCGAACAGGACGATTATTTTGCCAGCGCATCCATGCCGTTCGGTTTGCTGGCCGTGCTCGCCGACGGCATCAGCGGTCTGTCAGGGGGCAAGATGGCCAGTACGACGGCCGTAGAGACCTTTATTCGCGAATTCCAGGAGCAGGAGCATTTCCCGGACGTGCAGGAGTTTTATCAAAACACATCCCACATGGCCAATCAAGCCATTCTGCGCAAACAGCAGGGCGTGCCGGGAGGAACAACACTGGTAAGCGCGTTGATTCGGGGCCGGAACCTGTACTGGGGAGCGGTCGGAGACAGCATTCTTGCCGTATTTCGCAAGGGCGAGCTCGTTCCGATCAATCACAAGCATACGCTGGAGAGTCAGCTGGAAGAGCAGTACATGTCCGGCGAGATTACGGAACAGGAGGCCCTGGACAATCCGCAGCGCAAAAGGCTGGTCAACTATTTGGGCTACGAGCATTTCAGGCAGATGGAAATCGCGGACGAGCCGTTTGCGCTGCAGCCGGGGGACAAGATCGTCCTGTGCAGCGACGGCGTGTACAACACGCTGACCGAGATGGAGCTGGAAACGCTGCTTGCCCGGGACCAGTCTCCGCATGATACGGCACAGGACATCATCGATTTGATCGAAGAAAAACGACTGGTGCATCAGGATAACGCCACGATCATCATTCTGGAACAGGGATGGTAGAACGTTCGGGACAGCGGGGCACCGACACATGAAATGGGGAGACAGATGAGAAAGGAGAACAGCGACTTCAAGATGGCCTTTGTCTCGGAGGCAGGGTCATTTCTGAAAAACCGGGATTACTATGGCTGCGTGGAGCTTGAGGATTACGCCTGCTATATCATCGCGGACGGACTGGATACGGATGCCGAAGTGAACAGCGCCGAGATGCTGGTACAGGCCTTGTTGGAGTCTTTCATGGACAAACCGACGTTATCGAAACGGCGTCTGACGGAGTATATCAGTATAGCGCATGGATGGCTTCAACACGAGAGCCGCCGGGTCAGATTAAAAGCCGGTTTCGTCATCGTTGTGACGGATTATACCCGCATGGTCTGGGGTTCGGCGGGCCACAGCCGCCTGTACCATCTGCGGGGGAACAGGCTTGTGCTGAAAAGCCGGGATCACAGCATGGCGGCCCAGCTGGCTTCGGACGGACAGATCCCCGAGGACCGGATCGATCAGCATGACGAGCGCGGCAACCTGAATGAATATGCGGGCAAGCCGGGCAAGATCACGCCTTTTGTGTCCGAGAAAATCAAACTGGCCGATGGAGACGCATTGGTGCTCTGTACGCCAGGCATCTGGGAAGGCGTGCATGACGCGGAAATGATCGATGCCGCGGAAGCGGCGAACGATCCGCGCACCTTGGTGGATACGCTGGAAGAGGTCATGCTCAGCAAACAGCGAAGCCGGGTAGAGAACTATACGGCTGCCGCAATCTACGTGAACAAAATTTTCCACGAAGAACCGAAAAACCGCAAAAAGTGGATCAAACGCATTGCGATCATGTTGGTCATGCTGCTTGTTTTCGGGGGAGCGGGACTGTTCTACAAAATCAAAACGGCGGCAAACAAGGCGGAGTGGGCGACGGAGATGCTGGAATACGAGCAGAGTGCGGACCAGTTCGTGAAGGAGCAGGAATACGCCAAGGCCGTGTCGGATTACAGCTTGGCCCGCAACAACTCGATCAAGATCAAGGACCCGATCCACAAAAAACTGCTTACGGCCAAGATGACGGCGGCTCAGACGCTCGTCGACGGCGAAGCCCATCTCAAAGAAGGCGATATTGCCAAGGCGACAGCCAGTTATACGAAGGCATTGGAACAATCCGAGCCGTACAGCATGTTCGACCGGGCATCGATTCAGGAGCGTTTGGAGCAAATGACGACCTTCCAGCAGGTGCAGGATTGGGTGACCGAAGGCGATCTCAAGATGCAGAACGGAGATTACAGCGGAGCGATCACCATGTACAAACGAGCGCGTACGGCCGCGACGGAAACGGCGTACAAGGAAGCGCTCAAGGAAATCGCGACCAAGCTGGAGGAAGCGGAGACGAAACGTGCCGACATCAAGCGCCAATCGCGCCAGCTTCAGGCCGATACGCTGGAGCAGAAGGGTGACAGGTACAACGAAGCCGGAGATTACGCGGGTGCGTTGGAAGCTTATGAAAAGGCACAGGGCATTTACCAGGAGATCGACATGCTGGAACGTGTGCTGGCGATGGAACGCAAAATCAACAAGCTCGATGAAAAGCTGAATCCGCCGATTCCGGCCACCGATCCGCTGCTGGACGGCGGATTGGATGCAGGTCTTGGCCTGGATTCCACGGGCCTCTCGTCCAATCTGTCCGGCGCAGCGGAACCAACGGGCACCAGCCCGGCCGGTTCTTCGGGGAACGCGACGTCTTCAGGCACGACGAGTTCGAACGGAAGCGGCGCGGCGGGTTCGGGCCAGTCAGCGGGTACAGGCGCAACCGGCACCAGCTCGTCCGGCTCCTCTGATCATGAGGGCGAGAGCGATTTACCATCAGAGGTTGGGGAAGCCCGATCGGGAGCGGTCAGCACGAACAAGGAGCAGTAATAATCAATACGATCATTAACCCGGGAGGGGAGAGACAGGATGAAGGACATTATCCGTGACCGGCTGAACAAGATGGAAGACTTGGAGCAGCGCCGCGTTTTGAAAAACCTGATGACCGGCGTGTTCCTGAACCTGGTCGAATACCAGGAAGAGTTGAACCGGCAGATTGAGCAGCGCGTGTTCGACGAGGTGGAGAATCAGGAGGAGCGCCATGACGTCTTTGTCACTCTGAGCTCCCGGGAAGATCTGGACCCGATACATGAATACCTGTATCCGATGCTGCCGGAGGATGCGGAGCCGCAGACCGTGTACTTGAGCGAGGCAGCCGCAGCTCTGGCGAAAAAGGAAGAACTCAAGCTGTTCACCTTCTACATGGATTGCAGCCAGTATGAGTTAGGGAAGTTGTTGAACAGCCAGCGCACTTTCACCGGGGAGATCGTTACGGCCGAGGGCCGTTACGGGATCAAGGTAAAGTTGAAACCAAGCACGTTATATGTAAGCAAAATCGAGGAACTGTATCGGATTTTTCGTAAAAACAGCCTTGCCTGGAAGACGGTGAATGCGCCTTATGCTTACAAATTCGTCGACTGCGTGCTCGTTGCATCCGAAGATGGAGAGATGTGGGATACGGGACAACAGGTCAAGGAACTGACGGTGCATCTGGAAGAATTCGAACGATATAAACGAACCAACCTCGTTCCGCTGTGGAACATTCAGAAGCTGGACATGAAGACCGGCGGGTTTCCCGTTCCCGCAGCGGATCGTGTCAATTATGAGCATGTGCTGCCGCTTCGCAAGACGGGCACCGAGCATGGATACCTGGTCGATGGCGAAGAAGCGCACATTCGATACATCAAACGGTCGGAGGAGGACATCACGATCGTCTCTCCGCTGGAGAAATCGGATTCCTGGACGGTCATGAAAGTGACCGTTCCCGTAGCTACCCGCATTGGCAAAATGGATTACCCCATGTTCTCCAATGCAAAGCGGGAAGGATTTGCAGGCAAGTACGCCCGGCAGGAAGGTCGATCTGTCCGTTCCAAGGGGGAAATTGCGCGAATGATCCATGCGTTTCAGGCTGCAGAAGGCTTGGAGCTGGAAGACGTGCAGATTGCTCCTCCGGGAACCCCGACGGGCGTTACGTATCCGCTGAACTCGTTCATGAGTGACCACGTTCGCGTCGAGGCGGACAAACGCCGGATGATCATGAAGTTCGCCAAACGGGCTGCCCCGCAGGATCAGGACGTTTATTTGGACGATCTGCTCAGCTTCCTGGTATCGGAGGTCCAGCTGTCCTTCCCGGAATATCGATGCGAAGGGAAATGGGTGTGACGAGCCATGAACTACATTTGGGATCTGATCATTCGAGCGAAGCAAAATGGGACAGACTTGCGGGAACTTACGTTCATTCCGGCAAAAGTGTACTCTCCTTACATGGAACTCAGCCAGGTCGACTTGAATGCTGCTGATGTCGGACAGATCGTCGAAGTGAACCCGTATTACCGGTTTTACGATATTTTCAGGGATCTTTTCGATATCAACAACGAGGAGTACGTGGAGCTGCGCGAAACCTTGTTCGATCTGGTCATGCATTTCCTTGCAGACATGGATCTCATGCAGGGAATGAACAAACGTGAATATCACATTCGTTTCATTCTGAGGGACATGCGCTCGGGAATTTACGGTGAACGCATACGCCGCAGACTCGAACTGTTCGATCGGGAGCAGCAGGAAGTCATTGCCTGCAACTTGCTTCGGTTGTACGACACCGGAGAGGCCGTTCACCTGCTTCGGGATACGCTCGTACGGATGTTTCCGCGCTCGACGCTGTATGCCAATTGCGAAGAAAAGGATGAACTGCTCCTGTATATCGGACAGGAAGAACGAACCGAGGCGCGCGAGAAGCTGGAACTGATTCTGGAACTGCTTTTGCCGGTCAGGTTCGATACGGAGATCTATTGGGAGCATCACTTTGGCATTCTGGATGCGGACTATACGCTGGTTCAGGATGGAATCGCGCTGTATTGATCGCCAAGCAACGCCCATCCATAGAGTACAAAGGACGATTAGCGGTTGGCTTCAGCCGCCTGCAAGAAGGAGGAACCATGAACGGATATTCATACAGGCTGTATCCAGACGCTGCCGGACGGGAGCGGGCCCGCGGAACGATGCGTTATACGCGTGAAGAGCTGATGGACATGACCACTTTTCAGCTGCGCAATATTTGCTACAAAGAAAGATTGGTCGAAGGGATCGGGGCCCGAACGGAGCGCGAAGAGCTGATCCGCATCATTCTGAAATTTCTGGGCGCAGACGATGTGCTGTGGATTCGGGAACAGCGCGAGGGCGGGTTCGAGCGGCTGCAGAAGGCCATTTCTCGTAATATGTCCACGCCGATGACTAGTGATGGGGGCGTAAGCGTTCCAGCGAGGCTGATTCTTTATGAAGGGCTGAAGGTGGACAAGCTGGACCGCTACATCGTCACGGCGCCGGGAGGATTGGTCGAGTCCAATGTGCTGTTGGTGAACGAAACGATGGAGTTATGCGGCATCTTCAATCTGGTAAAGGACGAAGGGGCTCATGGCACGTTCTATCTGACCGCAGCTCCCGGTTCGACTTGGAGACGGACGGGCAACAGGCAGTACAGCTTGCTGTTTTTCCGGAAAAGGGATTCGGAATACCTCTATCAGAGCTATTATTCCGACAGGCCGCTGCCTCCGGTACATATTCAATACACCCAAATTCCGCTGGCCGATCTCGAAATCCGGGAGCTTGAGCCGACGGAAGCCGTGCTTGCGGTTGATTTTGGCACCTCCAACACGACGGCAGGCGCCTATTTGCATACCGGCTACATTCAGGCACCGAGCAGCCAGGATCTGCTGAATGGCCGGGTTCGTCTGGACGAAATCAACTACGTGGCTTTTCCCGATCCGACCTACAGGCAGACGGAATGGATCGAGGTTTTGCCTACCGCTGTCGGCGTGGCCGATTGTTCCGATCCTGCGAACATTCGTTACGAATTCGGTTACGAGGCACTGCGGAGCATGAGGCGCGGGGGATACAGCAGCAGGGCGAGTTTGTTCCGCAACATGAAGCGTTGGGTGAACGATTACAACAAAAAGGAAGAGATCGTGGACCCGCACGGCAATGCCGCCATCGTGACGCGCATGGATCTGTTGCGGGCGTATATGAACTATGTGATCCGTACGGCGGAGCATCAGTTCAAGTGCCGGTTCCGGCACGTGCATTTGTCCAGTCCGGTGAAGATGAAGGCGCAGTTTCTGCAAATGTTCGAAGAGATGCTGCCGGAGTACGACATCGAACGGGAATATGCGCTGGATGAAGGAATGGCGGTTCTGTACAACACGCTCGCGGACGGCATGGAACGAGGGTCCTTCATGGAAGGGCAGACGTATCATGCGCTGGTGATCGATTGCGGCGGGGGAACGACCGATTTGTCGTCATGTGCCTTTACGGTGGAGGACGGGCAGATCGCCTACCATCTCGACATTCACACCACCTATGAGAACGGGGATACCAACTTCGGCGGACATAACCTGACGTATCGCATCATGCAGTTCATGAAAATCGCGTTTGCCGATTATTACGAGGGCAAGCGCCGCATGGTCGACATCGACAGCCTGATCGAAGCGCCCGGCGCGGACGTGTTCCGTCAGGTGGACGAGGAAGGGGTACAGGCCGTGTACGCCAAGCTGGAGGAACGTTACCGTGAAGCGGAAAGGCTTATTCCGACCGCCTTTGCCCGGCGGGAGAACGCTTCGCGCGACGAGTATTTGCGAGTCAGGGGCAATTTTTATTTTCTATGGGAAATCGCCGAGGAAATGAAGCAGCAGTTTTTTCGCAAAACGGGCATTCTGCGTAATCGGTTCCATTCGGAACTGGAGGATGACGGCGATAACGACTTGCAAATTACGACCATGGAGCGCTGGTTCCTGTCGGTCCAACGGGACGGCGTGCTGAAGGATGAGTACGAATTCCCCGATGTGGTGTTCAACATCAAGGAAATTACGCAGCTGATCAAAGCAGACATCTACGATGTCGTGCGCAAGTTCCTCGATGAATTTTACAGGCAGGGCCGGATGAGCCAATATTCGATCATCAAGCTGACAGGTCAGTCGTGCCGGATTGACGTTTTCCGGGAAGCGCTGAAAGAGTTCGTACCAGGCAAAAGCATTGAATTTCGCCAGAAACCGGCGGAAGGCCGGGTGCCGGATCTGAAGCTCGCTTGCCTTAGAGGGGCAATTAGGTATTTAAGCTCGCGGAAGAACGGCACGGTACGGGCGCAGATTACCCACGATGCCGCCGTGATTCCATACAAAATCAGCGCATACACCCACAATGGGCGGGAAAAAGCGCTCATCAGCAGCCTGGATCGAAGCGACGGCATTCCGGGCAGCATCTCCAGACCGTCCGAGACGACCGAAGTCGAGCTGTACGTCAGCGGCAGCGACGGATTTCTCAGACACAAGCTGGTATATGGCAACCGTCCGAACATGTACAAGGAAGTGCTGTATGAGGACATTCGCGATCAATACCAAGGCAAAATTCCGCAGGATGATACCGACTCGATCGTGAACGGCGAGACGAAGTTTTTCGTTTTCCCGGATGATCGCCATTGGGGCTTCTACGTCCTGCCGGTTGCTCGAAAGAACGAACGGCTCTATCTTGGTCCGCAGAAGCTGTTTCCGTTCGAGCCGGATCTGTCGGAATTGGACTTCTTTGACGGGATGAAGTAGAGAAACCGGACCAAGGGAATGGCACAAGATGAAGTGCCCGTGAAGATTGCCCGGAGTGCGTCGTCAGGCGCTGGCTCCGGTTCGAAGGGAGGGAGAAGTTGATGTTCACGCATGCGTATCCGCATTTCCAGAAGGGCCGCATTCTCAAAACCGCCATGCTGGAGCAGCTTCGGGATTATCCGCGCGACTATCTGGAACTCCGCTACCGCAACTATGCGAACGGCATTATTGCCGGGGCGGAGGTTAAAGTAAAGGCAGACAAGCTGTCCATATCCCCCGGCATCGTGCTGTACCACGGCAAACTGTATATGCTGACCGAACAAATAGACATGTCTTACGTGGCGACAGGCCGTATGACGCTTCTGAAGGTTCGGCTGCTCGAAGAAACCACGATTCAGGATATCACAACAGGTTCGATGGAGCTTGTGCTGGATGAAGAGGAATGCAGTGCTGGCGAACTGGAGCTGGGTCGCTTCAAGCTTAAAGAAGGTGCAAGGCTCAGGCAGGATTACCAGACGTTCGCGGATCTGGCGACCGAGTTCAACACCTTGCACGTCATCCATGTACCTTATGCGGCGGAAGGGGCCAGCACGTTGTCCCCGCTCATGATGAGGGATTATGCGGACCGGCTGATGCGTACCGGCACGACCGATCCGCTGGACCTGACGTTTGCCATGATGTGCCTGAACGAGGGGATCGTGAATCGGCGGGTGATCCAGCATTACATTGCGAGCAGGCTCGGACAGGAAGTTAGGGACTACGGCAATGCCCAGATTCATCGCTACCTGGACCGGATCTTGGCCGGAGCGGGAGGCCGTGGCGGACGCCCGGGCTACCTGGGTAGCGGTCCGCAGCGAATGATCGTGGATTAAGAGGAGCGAGAGAAAGCTGCGGCTCAAACGGTTAATTCACGGAATGACATGTTGTACTCCAAGTAGAAAGGATGAGCGTGATGAAGCATTGGGACGAAAAGATTATGGCGATGATGAACGGCATGTCTACATCGCCAACCGATGATGGTTATGGTCATATCCCGGATGAACCCGAACCGGACCTTCATGCTGAATTTGTGCAGATCGGAGACGAACCATACTCTTTTGAGGAAACCGAATGTCTGGACGGGAAAATCAACCTGATGTTGCCGCGTACGTTCAAACCGATGTCTCCCCAAATGCTGGAATTGAAATATCCATCCCAGAATCGGCCGAAATGGGTCTATACGAATGCGGACGGCACCATTAATGTGGCAGTGAACCACACGACCAACCGATTGCCGCAGGAAGACTTGCCGCTTTTTAAGCAGAGCATGATTCAAATTTTGCGCCAAACTCAGAAATTGACCAAATGGTATGGGGATCATGATCGTAAGATCGATGGCAGGGATGTGGCCATTTGCGAGTTCCTTACCCCAGTCGTCAATGCCAATCTCTATCACTTCATGCTGTTCACTTCACTGGAGGACAGGGCACTGATGTGCACGTTCAATTGCACCGATCGGGAGATGGAGGACTGGCAACCGATTGCTTCTGCGATCATGAACTCTATCCGTTTTCAAGTCGAACATGAGCATGAAGGGAGTGCTTTGAATTGAGCATAGAAGCATTGTCTTACCAGAATGTGAGAGTCAGCCCGTTTGAGTTGGTCAGTCTTCAGGAACTATCCATCACGAAACAGATGAACGAGCATGCCCGCATGAAGTTTACGGGAATTGTTGACGAAGAGAAGAAGGATTCATATGTCCGATTAAGCGGCTCGGACACGCTGGTGGAGATTAGTCAAGTGGATGAGGAACGAGGCACTTCCGTGTTATTCAGCGGTTTGATTCTCAGCGTTAGCGTAACCGCGAACGGCGGGGTCTACACCCTGGAAGTGGAAGGCATCTCTCATACGCATGATCTGGATGTCCGTCGCAAAAGCCGTTCATTCCAAAACCACAGCATGACTTACCCCCAATTGTTGGACGCCATTGCGTCCGATTACCCCAATATCGATATCATGGATGCTGCGACAGATGGTGCGGCCATCGGCAAGTTCACGTTGCAATACGAAGAGACGGACTGGCAATTTCTGAAGCGGATTGCTTCCCGCTTGCGCACGGGCCTTATGCCAGCATCGGTATTCGATACGCCCAAGTTCTATTTCGGCGTCTTCGATACGTCATCCAAAGGCAAGCTTGAGGATTTCAATTACCGGGTGCGCAAACGGATGGACAAATATCGTTATACTTCCCAGAACACGAAAGTAGAAGTCGGCGAAGACGATTACGTGTACTACGAGGTCGAGACGAACCGGGTGCTGGATCTCGGTAATGCCATCGAATTCAAGGGCAGCCTGCTCTACGTCTATGAAGCCATGACCGAGATGAGGAACGGCCTGTTGAAACATCGCTATACGCTTAGTACACATCGCGGCTTGCGCCAAAATACCTTTCACAATGACAAAATCATAGGCGTCTCTTTACAAGGAAGCGTGATCGCCATCAACAAAGACAAGGTGCAGGTTCATCTGAACATTGACAAAGAGCAGAGCGCATCTGGTGCTCATGATTTCCCCTATCAATCCGTGTACACGGCGGAAGGCAACAGCGGTTGGTACGTTATGCCCGAGAAGGGCGACAGTGTTCGAATTTATTTTCCAAGCAACCGGGAAGAAGAAGGCGTGGCTACAAGTTCTGTCCGCCAGAACAGCGATGACGGAGAGAACAATAAGGTCAGCAACCCGGACCACAAGTATTTCCGTACCGCGGCAGGCAAGGAGCTCAAGATGACTCCGGAAGAGGTCATTGTGACAGGCAAGGATGGCGAGATCTTCATCCGGCTCAGCGAAGGCGGAGGAATCGAGATCATAAGCAGCCAGCAGGTCAAAATCACCGCCAAGGAAGACATCATGATGAATGCCGAGAAAAGCATCGTACTGTCCGCAAAAGAGGAGATCAGCCTGACTTGCAAGGAAAGCAACATCAAGCTTGACGGAACGACCGCATTGGTCGGGACAGAATTGAAAACCAATTAGGTGATCGGATCGGGATCGGGGCGGAAGCAATTTGGACAACATGGCTTTTGCCGGGCGGATTCCCCCATTCGGTCAGATGAATGTAAGTTATGTCTGATATTCATATAACAACATATTAATGCTATCTAGGTGGTGGGTTATGCATGAATATGGCACTTGAAAGGTTCAAGGAAGAGGTTGTAGTTCCGGTGCGTAGTCGGGTGTTACTCCATTGGGAGCGATTGTATGTCGAACAACGCGAACGATTGAAGCAAGAATTCGTCCATCATTTTGGCCAGTTCTGCGAGCGGGTTCTGCATGAGCAGCAGATTGGAGAGCACGGGCCGATTGGTCACGTTACTTACTCTATGCTCCGGACCTCCATGCTTGAAGGCCGGTTTCTGTATCTGGCCGAAGCTTCGGACGAAACATGGCTGTTTGATCCACGTTCGGTGGAGAGCAGTTATGATGCCGCGTGGGCCTTTGGTTACCTGAACGTCATGAAGAGCTGTTGGGAAGAGGAATTGGAACGGCCCGGATCGCCGTTTCGGGGAGCGATTCACCGTCCTGATGTTGAGCGGTTGCTGATTCAGGAGTCTGCGCATGGCCATGCCTATGTTACCTCGCTCATTCGTCATGCGTTGCCAGACGCGTTGGCTTGCGAGGCATTCGACCAATTGGACAAATGCGATGCATTCGAGGTAAGGGTGGGCGAGTACCTGGATGTGAGCGAATCGGTGTACCGGAGAGATTATGCCGATCAGGACGAGGCAGCCATTCGCAAATGGCTGTCGGAAGGCAACGATGAGGCTTACGGATACGGCACATTGGAACGAATGGATCTATCCGGCATGAATATGGACGGGATGGATCTGCGGTTTTCGGCTTTTCGCAGTCTGTTGTTCGGCGGCGGACGATTCCAGGCTTGTAACTTGACGGGCACATCGTGGGAAGGGTGCGAACTTACGGATACTCGGTGGGATCGAAGCGACATGTATGGGACACGGTTTCGAGGAAGCCGGCTGGTTGGAGCCACATTTTATGGAGTGAACGCACAGCGAGGGTTGCCTGATGCAGAACAATGGAACGGGCCGGGATTCGATGAGATTTCGTTTGCCGAATGCGATTTGCGGGAAGCGGATTTCATGCTGGCTAATCTTGGAGGAGCTGATTTTCGCGGAGCCGATCTGCGGGGAGCCGTCTTCGGCGTGTGTAATCTGACGGGAGCAGATTTCCGCGGCGCGGATGTAACGAAAACGGATTTCACCGGTTCTCTGCTGACAGAAGCACGGATGGACGAAGGAGCGTTCTGTTTGCTTCATGGTCGCCCGGAAGCCAGGGAACGGACGCTGCCGGATGGTCAGCCGATCGGAAATTCCCCGGAAGAGCTGAAGCAAGCCATGCAGCAGATTGGAGCAGTGGGAGGTCAGAGATGATGAAAGAAAGCTGGTTTCGAATTACGCAGGATCAGCGGATTGCGGATGCGATTGAACCTTTGCATGTGAAGGAGCGGATAAAACCGGAATGGATGCGGGGGGAGCTGCTTCATGAGCTGGAGCAGGCAACACTGCAATTTACGATTCGCCCAAGCCGCAGCCCGGTTGCTGTTGATCTGATCGAGCAGCCTTACCCTTTATGGTCAGATGATCTGAAACATGTGATGCAGGCCTTTGCGCCAAAACTGCTGTTTCGTGTGACTGGACTGATGGATCTGGAGCGCCAAAAGTTATATCCATATTGGTTCATGGTTCCGCCACGAATCGCTGCGCTGGCTGATGGCAGCGAATTCGATCGGAGCGGGCGTCTGCGCCGCTTACAGGTAGATGGAGATCGCTTGAACCGCACTCCATGGCCTGTCGTTCAGCTCACGGATCAGCGTTTGCAGGAAACGGTTCTGCTCGTCAATCTGGCACTGGCGGAAGCGATACTGAGACGGGAATTCATTGGTTTGAAGTTGGAACGGGTGGAATTGACCACTTGGGAGTTACAACGCTGAGAGGCATGAACGTCAAGTTGAACTATGGGCAGCCGCATTGCTGCCGACCCGAAGGGAGAAATGATGATGGCAGAGGCAATCGGAGCAACGAAACCGGATGTAGTGGATGAGGGGGCCGGCGGGCCGGCGTACGTCGTCGCCGGGGCCATTCTGAGCTGTTCCTGCGGAACGCAGCTGAATCGGCTGAAGATTCCGTACAGTCACGGCGTGCATTTGAAAGAGAAAGCGCAATTGAATGTGGCAGATGCCACGCCGATGATTCACATCATGCCGTTTGGCAACTGCACGAGTCAATTGAATCCGGCCGTACAGGCGGGCGAATTCGATATCGAAGGCGTGCAGAAGGCACCTTGCATCCCCGTGGTGAGCACGCCGTGGATGGGCGGAAAGACGGATGTGCTGATCGAAAACGAACCTGCGCTATTAAGCACCTGCATGAACATGTGCCTGTATGGCGGATACATCCAGATTGAAGACGATGGACAGGAATTGGGGGGATCGTCCATCGGCGGAACAACCGGGTTCGGAGGCAATATCCGCTGATCGAAAGTGCTGGCATGTAGGTCTACAGAGGACCATCACTATATGTCCTTGATCAACGGATGTAGGGATGAGGCAAGGATGAAGGCGAGGAGAGGAGGAGAACGATGAGCATCGTGGAGTCGGCTGTCGGAGCGGGGAACATCCGGTGCCTGTCGCCCTATACGCTGCAGAGCATTCAGGAATTGCGGCTCGAACGAAGGGCAGGAGATCATGCAAGGCTGTTTCTCAAAGGCATCGTGCCGGATGAGCAACAGGATCGGGAGTTGAAACGGGCTGTTCAGTCGGAAAATGTGCAGTTGATCGAAACCGGAGATCAGGGGCAGGAAGTGCGCAAGTTGTTCCAGGGCATGGTGCAGGACGTGAGCATACGCCGGGTGCAAGGGATCTATCTGTTGGAACTCGAGGCGGTATCCTATTCTTACCTGTTGGATATTCAGCCACGAATCCGTTCGTTTCAGAACAAGGACCAGGATTGTGAAGACGTGATTCGCCAGGTGCTGACCGCCTATCCGAAGTCGGATGTCATCGATTACGTCAGCGGCGGTACGAAACTGGGCGCGTTGACATTGCAGTACCGGGAGACGGACTGGCAGTTTCTGCGGCGGATGGCTTCGAGGTTCGGGGCGGTAATTATTCCGGAGGTGACGGCGGATTCGCCGAAGCTCTACATCGGGGTTCCGGATGGACGATTCTCGGAACTGCCGGATCAAGGCTACACGCTGACCCGTGACATGAAGGCGCTGAAGGAAGCGTGGGCCGTGGGTGCAGCAGGCGTGACGGAAAAGGATTTTACGAAGTATACGGTGGATACACACCGTTGGTTCGCGCTTGGAGATACCGTGCTGTTCCGGGAAGAAGAGTTGAAAGTGGAAGCCAGCGTGAGCCTGCTGCTGGGGGGAATGTTGCGGCATACGGTGACGCTAAGCCCGGAGAGCGGCATACGCCAGAACGAGATCGTGAATGATGACATCGCAGGCGCAGCGCTGGATGGCAAGATCATCGGGGTATCCAAAGATACCGTGAAGGTACATTTGGACGTAGATGCCTCACAGTCCGAAGATGAGGCCAGCTGGATGCCGTATTCGGCGGTCTACGCCGGGGACGGCGGCGGATTCTACAGCATGCCCGAATCCGGAGATGCGGTCCAGGTGTATTTTTCGACGGGCCGGGAACGGGATGCCTTCGCCATGGGGTCGGTTCGACGTGGAGGTCAGCCTTCCCCAAAGACGGCCGATCCTGCGACCAAGAGCTGGGGAACGAACTATGGCAAAGAGATGAAAATGACCGATTCCGAGATGTCCCTGATTGCGACCGAAGGCAGCCTGTTCATTACGCTGGACGGCGGCGGCATCAACATTCAGAGCGATACCGGAATTGTAGCGGTAGCCGGGCAGGAATTCATGCTGGAAAGCGAGAAGAAGATAGGGATTGAGGCTCAGGAGACCATCTATCTTCAGTGCGGTGATAGCAGCATCATCCTGGATGGCATGACCGATCTGAAGGGCAGTGAAGTGCTGCTCGATGGATTGATCAAGTTGCCAGTGACGGTCGAGGATTTGGAGCCGGTGCCGGAGGCCCCCTTTGTATCCGAGGTGCAGGTGGAAGAAGAGCCGGAGGAGAAAAAGGGCTTCTGGGGAAAATTGCTGGACGTTACCCAAACCGTACTTGACGTTGCCGGGATGATCCCTGTCATCGGAGAGGTAGCGGACTTGGCTAACGCGGGAATCTATGCGGCACGGGGAGATTATGTGAATGCCGCATTGTCCGCCGCCGCAGCGATTCCGTTCGTCGGTTGGGCGGCGACGGGTGCAAAGTTTGCAGTGAAGGGTTCCAAGCTGTTGTCCAAGGCAGGCAAAGTCGTGGATAACGTGATGGGCGTTGCTGGCAAGGTGATGGACAAAGTAGGGCAAGTAGCACAGGCTGTCGGAAGCCTTGCGAAAAAGACGGGAGATGCGATCTCCGGTGCCTTGGGTAAGGTGCTCACGAAGGCCAAGGGTCTGGCGAGCAATTTCAGCCCAATGGATCTGGCCAACAAGTTGAAGAGCAAGCTTAATGATCTGATGATGAAATCGCCGATGTTGGCTAAAGCATTAGATATGGCTAATTCATTTAGCATGAATTTGATGACCGACATGATGTCTGATGCCATGTTTAGCGCCGCGCTAGATATGTTGGGACGATATGGCGATAACAACATTGTGTTGGCAGCAGGTATAATTTTAGGTAGTCATGGAGGGCCATCAAAATCCCCTCCTAAGGGTAAAGATGTTTACGGACCTCATTACGAAGAGGCTAAAAGTTTACATGAACAATATCCTGACTTTTTTGGTGACCCCGATAATCACACAATTGTCCAAGGTAAAGAACTAGCTAATATGCGCAAAGAATACGATGATTATGTTTCCCAAGGACGTTTAGAACGTGGACATCATAGAGATGGACTTGCATTTGGAGGTAAAAATGTCCCTGAAAATATCGTGTTTACTGGTGAAACAACCATTCAAAGAAGTAAGTTAGATGGAGTTGATCTGGATTTCTATAAACAATATGGTAAACCGAACGCCAAAGTATTAAAATTACATCAACAATCTCCTGGGGGGATCATTGTATTTGGAAATAATGATAGACATACTATGGCTACTAACTTCCAAAATAAAGTACTGCGGTGGCAAAGAGAAGTAGGTTTAAGAGGGAAGTCGAAAAAAAAGGGTGGAAAGACGAAAAAAGGAAAGGGGACATAATTGTTTGAATACAGATAAATTAACTTATGTACAAGTTTTGTTTGACAGACCAATACCTGTTCAGGATATTTCAACTATAAGAAAGAGCTTTTATGATATAAAGGGTGATGAGATTCAAAAAATAGTATCCATTGTTGATTTACTAAAATTAGGAGAGTTTTCTATTAAATCAGAACTTCTGAAAATAATGATGGAGAGCTCGGACAAACAAATTCGAAATTTGTGTTGTAGGCTTTATTGTTGTGTTGCGCAACATTCGGATATACCTCTACTCGAAAGTTATGTAATGAAGATCATAACGCAGGGCGATGATGATGAATTGAAAAGTTTCATAACAAGTTCTCAGTATTCATTATCTCCTGAAGTCGTCCCTCTTTTGTTAGCTCTTTTGGATGATTGGGAAGATACAGAAATTGAGGAGAGAATAAGATCTGTACTTGATGAATTATTTCCTGTTATTGATTTTTTCGACGAGGATGTCTCCATTGATGATATCAGACAAGTGTTTGTGAATCTGTTTGATGAGATTAATGGTGATGTATATTACCACGGAGGACTGCCAGTGTTTCCTGGAATATGGACAAAGGAGTTGTTGGAAAGGGCAATTGAAGCCAAAAATCAAAAAAGTGCTCTTTATATGACGAATATTCCAACATTGTTATCTCTTTGGATAGGAAAAGATTGTCCTACTTATTTTGATACTCTAATTGATGATAAGAAGATAAATGAACTTTTCGAATATATAAAAACCATAGCAATGATGAATTGGGAGAAGGGGAGTAAGTACTTTTTTGGTCATAAAATTTAAATAAACGACTTTTTAAATTTGTGTAAAAGTATCGGGTTGTTTTACCTGCTTTTTTAGAAAAAAAGCCTATGCAAAAACTGGCGCTGGTGGTCTAATGGCGCCAGTTTTTTATGTTTGGATTTCTCGCTATACCTTTGTTCTTGTGTGATAATTTGGATATTATTATAGGAATGGATTGATCAAGTTACCATTGACGGTCGAGATTTGGAGCCGGTGCCGGAGGCCCCCTGGATGTTACCCAAACCGTACTTGACGTTGCCGGGATGATCCCGGTCATCGGAGAGGTAGCGGACGCGGGAATCTATGCGGCACGGGGAGATTATGTGGTTGCCGCATTGTCCGCAGCAGCTGCGATTCCGTTCGTTGGTTGGGCGGCGACAGGTGCAAAGTTTGCAGTGAAGGGTTCCAAGCTGTTGTCCAAGGCAGGCAAAGTCGTGGATAACGTGATGGGCGTTGCCGGCAAGGTGATGGACAAAGCAGGGCAAGTAGCTAAAGCTGTTGGGGATTTGGCGAAAAAGACGGGAGATGCGATCTCCGGTGCCTTGGGCAAGGTGCTTACGAAGGCCAAGGGTCTGGCTAGTAATTTCAGCCTGATGGATCTAGCGAACAAGCTGAAGGGCAAGCTTAATGATCTGATGATGAAATCGCCGATGTTGGCTAAAGCATTAGATATGGCTAATTCATTTAGCATGAATTTGATGACCGACATTATGTCTGATGCCATGTTTAGCGCCGCGCTAGATATGTTGGGACGATATGGCGATAACAACATTGTTATGATGGCTTCAATGGTGCTAATGGGTGCGCCTGGAGGCGGCGGGAAAAAGAAAAAAGGAAAAAGTCAGAAACAAATTAAAAAAGAAGTTGACGCCTTAGATAAGAAAATTAAGAAAATGGAAAAAGAAGGAGCGGATAAAGAAGAACTAAAGAAAATTAAACGTGAACGAAGTAAACTTGCCAATCAACTTGATACTCCAGATGACATAAGCAGTAACTACAATTTATCTAATGTGGAAGGGTATGAGCGTAAAATCGATAATACAAAGTACTATCATCACGATAAAGGTGACTTTGGCGAGGAAGTTGCTAGAAAAATTGCCAAAGATAATAATTTTGGCGAAGATATATCGGATTTGTTCCAAGTTGGTCGTAATGGAGTTGACGGTACATTTTTATCAAAAGGTCCACCGCCTAAAATTACCATGATTGAAGCAAAAACTTCTGAATGGGCAAATTTCACTTATTCAACAAATCAAAAAATGGGTGGTGATGGGTATTTTGATAATATGCTGAAAAACGGCGATTCAAGATATGAAGGATTTCAGGAAAAATTCGACAAATTGGTAAGAGAAAACCCTGGCTTAGAATTTGATTTCATAAGGGTTGAAGTAGACATTTCAAAAACGAATGTTGGATTTGGCGTAGATATTGTCAAGGTAAAGGATTGGAATAAGGCTATAAAATAACTCTGCTAAGGAGAAAGCGATGATAAATTCAAAAAAATTGCAAATGGCATACAAAAGATATATCAAGAATTTTTCTGAGGGATTAACACTGGAAAAATCGTTAAAGAAGTATGAAGAGGCTAAAATAGAAAATTCCGATATTGTGGAAAATAACGAAACTGAAAAGGATCATATCCTGTTAGTTAATATGTATAGAATATCTTCTTACTGGCTATCGGAATGGAAACATCATGTGCTGATTAAAGGTGAGGAGAATGCAATGGGGCTAAAGCAAATACAGAAAGTTGTTTTTTACCAATGTATGGTCCGACATATATATAAAGATCGTTACCCGAATATGAAGTTAATTCATTATTCATTTGATTTAAATATAGTTGCCCTAATTCATTTCAACATGTATGGATGGAAAAAAGAAGAGGATGTTTTCTTTGACTTTATTGAAGAGTATCTCGTGGAAAACATCATGAAGGCCAATGACTGGAATAAACATATTTGGTATTTATTTGAGTTGTATTTGCGAAGTTCTAACAAAACGATTTTTGGTGTAAACCAAAATATCCATATGATAGTTAAATTAAAGCTGGAAGAGAAAGGTATGAACTATGACTTAATTCCGGGAGAACTTGGCATATACAGCGAAGTGTTAGACCGTTGGAACACGCCTGACCTTGATGAGATCACACAACTGATTGGTAAAATGTCAGAATACCATTCTATGCTAGCTGCGGAGCTGGGGCAGTCATTAGAATTCGGAGATTTTCGCTATACCTTTTATCCATATGAAATCTTGTTTTTGCTTCATGTACGAAAAAAGCAAGGTTTGCCGAATCCAACGCATTTCGATGATTTCCTCATGAATTCGCCCGAAGCTAAAATAGAGATTCAAGACCCCGAGCCGTATCCGGATCAGGATCCCATTTTGCAAATGGTGGATGGTTACTATCGTAAAAACTACCCTGAGTATATTCCGAACAAGTACGGAACGCTGTTTGAATAGAGGAGGAAAAGAGTGTGGAAGATGAAGATTTGGTGCCCTTGATATTCAAAAATGCAGAGGACATTGATCAAATTTTGAATGATCCTGACGAATCGTTGGTATACTTCGGCATGCTAAACCATGGTTTAGCGACGAAACGATTTTTATTTTTGGACTACAAGGGGGAAGAGGGACAGGAAATCGTCAATTATATTTTGGATTATGAGTTTGCTCACGACATTGAACTGGGAACTGCAGAAGAATTAGAGGTGTTGGGAGAGTTTGACTATACATATCTTCCGGAGAAAATTAGGGAAGTGAATAAGTTAATCTCACCTAAAGGTTATGGTTTGTTTACCTATCCGACGACAGGAGACTTTTACGCGTTGTTTATCGCTGAATTGGAGCATAACCATGCGTTTAGTCAGGTTGATTTATTGGGAGATGAGGATATCCCGGAACGAGAACGTTATATTCAGTTGTACATTTAAAGGTTGTTGAAAAGTGTAAGGGGCTCCGGTCAAGACAACCGGAGCCTGCTTGTTTTGAATGGCGGTTTGAGTAGTAAATATAAACTTTCTTGCGAAATACATATTTCTTGATACACCAAAAACAAGACCTAGTGCTCTACAGATAATACGGGAAAGGAAACACCGTTGTTCAAAGGGCAGTTGCATGCATCTCCATTGAAACGTCCAGAGGAGTTACCAAATGCGAACTTAGAAATGTCAACGGTAAAAATAAAAAAAGTGAGGAGTAATAAGAATGGCTGAAATTGCAAAAATCCATGAACCGGTATCATTAGAACAGGTAGAGAACTTTGAGAAAACTAATGAGATCGAATTACCTAAGTTATATAAAGATTTTTTGTTGGAGTATAATGGGGGGCGTGTAGAACCGAATGTTTTTAAAATTTCATCTGATGAGGGTGAAAGTGCATTAAATGTTTTTTACGGAATTGGTAATATGAAAAATAATCTTGAAAAGAAGATTGGATTTTTTGAGGAGATATTAGAAATGGGGTTTATTCCCATAGCGAGAGATTCCGGGGGTAATCAAATTTGTTTAGGTATAAGAGAAGAGTTCTATGATCAGATTTTTTTCTGGATACACGATGAAGAGTATGATGATGCTATGGACAACATGCATTTCTTGGCGAAAAATATTCAAGAATTTATTGGTAGTTTGTATGATGATGAATAAAATTAATATGTTTTGTTACAATTTGCATTAATACTGAAATAGTCGGTACCCATTGCCGAATGAATTAAACATCCAACCAGTAACGTATGTTAGAATGGAAGGAAGCAAGTGAAAAATGAGAGAAGCTTAGAGAGTAAGGAGATATATTTTCCAACGAAAAGTTTGAGGAATTTAAAGAACAATACAAAAATGCGCAAAAAGAAATAACGATTGTAACAAACGATGGGACAAAAATTAGGGTTGATGCAATTGCAACTGATAAAGATGGTAATGTTATAATACAAGAATAAAAAAGCTCTGAGACTGCACCATATATACAGAAAATCAAGAAAAAGGCTTCCCTGATTTATAGTATTTATCAAGATTTAAAGTCAGTAGATGGATTTATATTCGATTTACAATTTAAGCATGAACCAACTGAAAATTGCAAAAAAATTTAGAAATTTTTAAGGTGAGCCACAGGATTTGCAGATTGTCTTTAGAGTTAATGAACCCGATGGACATATATATGAGGTGTAAATTATGAAGGCAAGTGAGGCATTTGATAATGTATGTGCTTTAGTAGCTGAGAAATATAAGGACGATGGTTGGAAATATGCTAAGTCAAGTCATTGGATGACTAAAAAAGATAAAAAATTCATGTATAAGGTGTTTTTTATTCAAGTTGGAATAATATTTCTGATAAAACTGTCGTGTTTTATGGGGAATGTGCCATTATTCCGCTAAAATCTAAAAATAAAATCTTTCATACAAGTACCCACAAATGTAATATTCCAAGCGGAAGTTTACATTGGAATATAGCAAATGAGAAAGACTGGAACCAGGTGGTTAGTGAATTTACCAACTGGTTAGACAGTGTATTCATGCCAATTGTAGATAAATGTATGAATGATTTGGATAACTTCGTAAAAGAAGTTGTTGTGCAAGGGTTCTACCCCGAAAATGGTTATATAATTGATATTGGATTTGTGTTAGATCATGGTTCGCGTGAATTAGCAGAAGAAGCGACCATTAGGTATTATGCGAGTTTGAGCGAGTACGAACAAAATGTATTCAAAGACAATTATGAGAGTATGATACAGGGGAATGAAGCTGTGAGTGTATACGGTAATAATATGATGAGGAATTACTCTAATTTTAGAACTATTATTGAAAATAAAATTATTGTTACGTTATAGCACAAGGTAATCGAAGGAAGGGTGGTAAAATGGAGGGATCCATTTATTACCCTTTCTGTTTTCGAATAACATTTTATGGATCTACGCCAGGAGTTTGTTAAGATTTGTGGAAACGTGGTTCGCAACTCCCACAACAAGATAGAAAGATAAAACCAGCAAACCAAACCCTAAAGAACTGCCAATACTTGATAAACAATCAAAGGCTTATTCCAGCTTGAATGCTGAGAAGGAGTAAGCTTTTTTTGCATGCACACGGTGAGCATTTTCAAAGCCGTCGTTAGAAAAGAATGAGGGCGAGACACAACAGCCATTCTGACGGGGTAAGCGAAAACCCTGACCACTAGATTGTTAATATTAAATCAGACAGCTTTTTAAGGGCTGCATGGCGATACTGAACAGGTGTCATGTATCCCAGTGTTCCGTGAATTCGATGTTTGTTAAAACAGTTTACGTAATCGCATAATTCTAATTCCAGATGACGAAGGTTTTGAAAGCTTATCTGGGATGAACTCCGTTTTCATGACTTTGTAAAGTGGCTTCAGCCGCAGCATTGTCATAGGTGCAGCCTCTCATGCTCAGAGATCGGCCGATTTCAAATGTCTTCAGAAGCTCGTCCATCCTTTGATTTTTAGATTCACTACCGCGGTCCGTATGAAACCACTGAATGTAACGCAAATCACCCTGTACTGTAGCAAAGGCGCATGAAATCAGAGTAGCGTCCTTGTGTAGATCTGCACTATGAATCTGTCTTTAATCAATAAAATGTCTTTGTATCATTCTTTGCAAGTTTCAGAATAGAAGAAGGAAAGAGTATAGAAGGCCGGAACATGGTTTTCTATATAAACCGCACTAATCAATCACACAAGGCCACTGTGAGTGCAGTACCATCTTCCTGTTATCCCCAGATTTTTTTAATTCCTTATTTCAAGGGGGAAATCCGGTGATAAAGGCGACCGCTTTGCTTCTCCAGATTGGTTCTGCCTCTCCGTTAACGTGTGTATGTTTTTTGCGGTTTATATAGTGATAAGTGAATCCTCCAGGGCAGCATTAGCGAATGAATTCTAACATTCAACCAGTAACACGCTTAACCCAATTAATACCTGTATTAAGGTTTCTCTGTTAGTTCGTACAAAAGAATCAAAATACTTGACTCGTTTTGTGGATCTTTGTTTTCTTGTTGACATAGAATGGCTTGTTTCAGAGTGCTTGTACCTTGCAAGCGGAATATGACATTTAGAGGTTATCCTACATACTATAAGGAATTATTTCCTAGTGAGTGCGTCATACATGACATGGAAACCGAGCTCTGTATGTAGACTTTATATAGGAATTGTTCGAAAATAAAAATCCTACTAAGTAAGGGATTAATAAAACTGAAATACATTGCGGGATATTCAATCTGTTGTAGGAGGTTTTATTGTGAAATTAAAAACGATTATCTTACAGGGAGATTCTAAATATGAAAAGGAAAATCAATTATTTCCTATAAGATGGAAGTCTCATCATGTAACCGAATTATTTATGGAGTTATTTCCTGATATTGAATTGGATGGGAACAGACAGTTGACTATTTTAGCTACAAGGGATAGAAGAGAAAACGCCAAGAAATACAACAATTATTAAGCGTTTAATGCCTCGGCATATTATCTTGAAGAAGCGCAGATAAAGACTTTGGAGACCTTAAACCCATAAGATGCAGAAAGTTTCATTTTGGGTATTATTGAAGAGGTATTAGTTGATATAACCAACATAATTGGTGAAGATGAACAAAAAAGAACCGTGATAAAAGATACCATTAAACAAGTAAGGGAAATGGAATTCTCACTAAAGAAAAAATGAAAACCTTATCCAAAAAGTCGAAGGTAGGAAAATATAAAGCAGATGTGTTTAGATGCCTGAATAAAGTATCTGGTGAAGTATGGTGCGTGGAAATAGAAAATGGAATCTCAGGTCAGACCAGAGTGGAGTGGTTGACCAGCAAACCGAATTATTTAGATCGCAGAGATTACTTTAAAAAATCCAAGTGGGAAGAAAATAAATTTATAATCACGAATAGATTAGGAGTAGAGGTCTTTTCGATTGAAGTGGGTAGGTATGGAAGAATCATAATGAATAAAGTCATTTACTAAAACAGATATTTACTACAATTTCCATAAAAATGAACAGGTTAATTGTGATAAGATGACTACCATGGGTTGCCATTTTTTAAACATGGAGATATATGGATTAATTAATCCAAAATATTAGAGATGATTCGTGCTGAGCTTTATATTGAACAGATTGAATATGGGGAATTCCACCATGATTAATCTGTTTTTTTGTTGAATTTTTCACTTCGAAGACGGCCTGTTAATCTCGTCCGCGAATAACGAAGTGCGTTACGACTATGACTATAACGAAGAGGGTCTGCTCACGGCCAAATATCAGAGCCGGGATGCAGCGCCACGTCCCGTGCTGCGCTACGAGTATGACGTGGAAGGGCGGACGGTGGCCCGCACGGATGCTGGCGGAACACGCGTCGAGTATGCGCATGATCCGGTGGGTCGGGTAGTTGCCATTCGGCAGGGCGAGAACGAATTGGCTCGGTACACCTATGCAGCGGGCAACCGAATCGCGTCCATGCTGTACGGCAACGGCGTGCCGACGGTGTATGAATACACGCCCGAAGGGCAGGTATCGCGGCTCCACACCCGGACAGCCGATGGCACGGTCCTGCTGGACAACCGCTATGCCTATGACCGGAGCGGGAATACGATCGGCTGTTATGGCACGCAGGATCAGGCCGAGTATCGATACGATGCACTGGATCGGTTGGTGGAAGCCCGGTATGCCGGATATGGCACGGAGCAACTGGCGTATGACGCGGCAGGCAACCGAATTTCCCGTGTCTGGAACGGACAACGGACAAGCTATACGTATGATACAAGGAACCGTCTGCTCAGCCTGATTGAGGAAGCATTGCAGGAAGAGAACGAGGAACAAGGTAGAGCGAATGAGCGAACAAGCGGGAAAAACATCCGTTACGCTTACGATGCGCAAGGCAATCTGATTCAGGAGCATCAAGGAGAGCAGACGACAAGCTACGTCTATGATGGATTCAACCGTACCATTCGAGTCGAACAAGCGGATGGACGAATCGTGCAGCACGGCTACGACCCCGAAGGTTTGCGAAGCAGGCTGGACACGGACGGAACCGTACGTCATTTTGTGCATGATGGCTGGCATGTCGTCAACGAGTTGGATGAAACAGAGCGGGTACAGGCGTCCTATATCCGTGGTCATGAATGGCTAACGCAACTGGACGATCAGGGCGAAGTGGCTTATTATGTAAATAATATCCACGGTGATGTCACTCACCTGACCGGATCACAGGGCCAGATCCTGAATGCTTATACGTATGATGCCTTTGGGAACATGCTGTCTGCAAGAGAGCAACGCGTAAATCCGTTCCGTTATGCGGGAGAAATGCAAGATGCGTTGACAGGACATTACTATCTGCGCGCCCGGTTCTACAATCCGTTCATCGCGCGATTTACGCAAGAAGACACGTATCGTGGAGACGGTCTGAACCTGTACGCCTATGTCGCCAACAACCCGATCCGATATGTAGACCCGAGTGGGTATGCAAAAGCGGGAAGCGGAGGAACCCCGGCTTCTTGTGTGAGTAAGGGCGATACACATGGTTCGTCTGAGGGGACAGGTAGAGCTCAAACAAGAGCAGATATAATAAACACTGTCCAGGATACACTAAGCCCGGCACTACAAAAGATTAAAGAATTGGATCCTAATGCTGTGGTTGGATATAGAGGTTCTTTAGCAACAGGTCAGAAAGGTGAGCATAAGGGTTATGCTCCATTTGACCCGACAAATTTTGATATTGATGCATTTATTGTTAGCGATAAGTTGGCAGAGACCTTTCCTAAGAAAGTTTATTGGAGATCAGCCAGAAAAGTTAGTGATGACATAAACCAACTATCAGACAATCTTGAGTCGGATTTCCGTAATATTTTCCCAGGGTATCGTTATGAGCCAGATAAACCGTTTACTTTTAGAATATATACCGAAAAAGAATTTAACAAAAAAATCTTTGATAAAGGTGTAAAATTTATTGAATAGGAGTGTTTTTATGGTGCCTTACTTAGAAGGAATAGTAGCTTTTCAATCGAATCAATCACTTGAGGAAGTTGGTAAATTAATTTCTGAACGATTATTTGGAGGGTTGCAATTTCAAGGCAAAGAAGAGTATATATACGAGGAGATTCCAGCTATATACATTTCTGAACTCATAATAGGTTTAAGAGTCGTATTGAGCGGTTATAATGGATTTGATGAAGATGAGAGATTTGTACTTGAGCTAGGTCCATTGAGAGGAGTTCCTCGAAATGGTGAAAAACACAATCTTAGTGCGTATTTAGAAACACTTTTCTCTGATTTTCAAGAATTTAAAATACTGAATAATTAGGATTATTTACGACTTTGGTAGCGAGATCGTACAATACAACCAACAATCCAAAACTTAACAAATACACTTGATAAACATTCAAAAGCTCTTTTCCACTTGAACGATAAGTAGGAATGAGCTTTTTTTGCATGCCCAAAATCAAGGGAGGACGAATCGAATGGCAAAAGAAGTGCAAGCAGTAGCAGAGGAGATAGGATTTGCGGAGGTTGCAGCAGCAGGACCGGAACCAACGGGTACTGGACCTGGCGTACAATTTCAATGATCAGCTTGTTCGCAGACGAGAGCTGTCCAGCGGCGAGGAAGAAACGTACACCTACCGCGAAGACGGTCTGTTGATTTCGTCCGCGAATAACGAAGTGCTTACGACTACGACTATAACGAAGATGGTCTGCTCACGGCCAAATCTCAGAGTCAGTTCGGTGTACGGACAACGGATGCGGCACCACGTCCCGTACTGCGCTACGAATATGTCAGTGGCTTGATAAATCGGAAGAAGCAGAATTTTTGAATTCATATGGTAAAGTTGATAAGCCAACGATAGTCCAGAAGGTTTAGAATTAGAAGTGAAGTTGGGAAATGTCACCAGTTGCGAGAGTGGTTATTTTTCTTAATTCAAAAACAGGAACGCTAAAAACTGCTACCCTTAAGTGACACATTCAGGTTGAAAGAATAAAAGGTGGTGAGACGGTGTTTGAAATGTATCTACATTATGAAAATAACTTTAATAAAGTTACGATTGAAAAAAAAGAGTATGATGATAATTTTGATGATCACACAAGTATAATATCTGACATTTGTGGATATTTGCATCAAACTGGAGAGATTGATTTTATTGTTTCAGGCTTTGGAAGTGAGCGATGGCCTGTAGATTGTAAATTTGATCTTCCACTGATAATTGAGGAATTGCCAGATATAATTCAAAATTTCAACAAAAATGAATGTAGTTTCTGCTTGGGTTTTTACGAACAAAATGTGATGAGAGAGATAAATTTTAGTGAAAAAGAGGGGAGTCTACATCTAGCTTGCAAAAGTCTAACGCACGGATGGTCACCCTCTCCATCATATTTAATAATGGAAAAATTATCTATGGAAAAAATGTTGGAAGGATTATTCAAGGATTTTATTTTTTGTAGTCAAAAAATATGTCCGGAACTGTTAGATGAAAAGCTTTTTAGAGAATGGATTTCCTTATATCCGACTATTCAAATATGTTATTGAAATATCAACCTGCTGCTGTACAAGATTGGACTTCGTGTTCCGGCTGGATTCTGAATAGGGGATAAATAAGTGGATACCTTATTGTGATTCAAGAAGACTAGATGCAGGTGTAGTTGATGAAGTTTGGTGATAATATTTACGATACAGTGCATAATTTGTGTAAAATTCAAAGGAGAACATCTATGCTTAAAATGGAACTACAACCTGTTGAAGTGCCTTGGATGATCAGTGCCTCCCACGATTTTTCCTGTTTTACCGGTATAGAAAATCGGGAAGTAAAGGTGCAAGTCATGGTTGGGTATAATAACCAGCATTATGAAAAAGTCATATCAAGATTAAACGGAGTATATGGAGAAGATATTCCTGATAAAGAATATAATAGAGCTGGAAATGGTATGATTGAAATTAAATTCACTCCGATCTGTGTGTTTAATATATACGGAAAGGTAGAGGGTTATGAAAAATACGATTTCAGCAAAGTAAACAAGTACTATACAGGAGAAGCTTCTTTAAGTCATGAATGGGATACAACCAATATATGTCCAGATCCAGGCCTCTATGAGATTAAGAAGTCAACAATGAAGGAGAATTATGGATACAATTCTTCGAAAGTAAAACACTGGGTATTACGCGGTCATGATTCATGTATCGATATACTCGCATATTCATTTGAATGGAGAACATTGGAGTGGTGAGGAACGTTGGCGCTTAAGGTTAAAAGGCAAGCGTGTTGGTTCTTGATACCAGGGAAGAATTAAACGTGGAAAAAGAGCGTGTTATTCAAATTGTTGGTAATTTGTTATCCGTAGTAGGGACAGAAAAAGAAGATGTAGTTGTGAAAGAATTTGAAGTTTGACGGAACTTCAATAGGCAAGGGGAAAAATGGATAATATTGGATGGAGTGATGGAAGAGTTTCTTGAAGTTTACCGCAGGATGAAATTGTGGTATACATACCGGGCAGGTCGCCAAAGTAAAGAAGATGGTTTTTAATTCGTTCATACGAGTAAACATCCAGACATACCTATACGTTGAAGTGGACTAAACTTGTATGCAAATTATAAGGAGTACATCCGAAATGAATCGTATGATTAGGAATAAAATGAACGAAATCAAAGGAAAGTTAATGGATATGCCTGATGGTATTCTGTTGGGCAAAATAGGCGAAGTGCTCTCGGGCGAACAAGAGCTCATTAGCAAATTGGAAGCGTACACGAAATACGTTGAATTTCTACGCGAGTTTAATGGTGCATCGCTGGGCGAAATAGAACTCTTTCCTTTGCAGGAAATAGAACGAAACCAATTTTATATAGACCACTTAATTGGTGGGCAGGCTAATTGGAGATGTATTGGTCATATCTTGTATGAACCTCTAGTAATAAAAAAAGATAATGGTCATGTATATAGGATTTATCGTGATTCTGAACAAGATGAACCAACAGAATGTTTCGGATGTTTTGATGACTTTGTCATGGACTATGCGCTGGGGGATAAATATAGAACGGTGGTCCCCATTGACACGGATGATTTGTGGGTGAAGTTGTTGATTGAAGGAGATGGAAAATATGAATCCTGAATTGAATTCTTTACTCCAAATGATTAGGCATGAACTTGAACAGGACAGTAGCAGTATTATTTATGGAGTTATGCAAAAAGGCATTGACACGTATAAAAATAATCATGGGCAATTCGTGCAGTTATACGAGTTTCTAACAATCTGTAATGGTGCGAGGTTCGGGAGTGTGGATTTGTGGTCCTACGAGGACTTGAAAGAACATCAATATCGGCTAGGTCAATGGATTGCAGAAAGCGATGAATGGCTTGAAATTGGACAACTTCTGTACGAACCAATAGTTATGAATAGATGGACGAGTGAAATATGCATACTCATGGATGAGATTCCGTTAAATGAGTCGAAAAAATATAAACAGTTGGATGACTTTTTAATACATCATATTTTTGGGAAAGGCTATCAGGAATTAGTGCCTGGCTTTGAGTGTGATGAGTGGTATCACTTTTTAGTCCGATTAAAATTAGTTTGAACATGATTAAGAGCTAATGCAAGATCATTTCAAAGGATTCAGCAAACATCAAGTTCACGTAATCTAGCGTTGATGTGTATGTTCAATATTGATAAAAGCGCTTATGGATATGGGGTGTTTAGTGATGATTTGGGAGCTAGAAAGTAATACGGAAGGATTCCAAACATTTCGACTTGTTGAATTTGAGAGAAAATCTAAAGTCTTTTCAGACGCGTTCAATGGTGCAGAGTTAATTCGTGATCATAAATGGAGTCCTGTGTTTGTTGAGGTAGCAGATGATGGCATGGAGAGTGATTTTCCTCATTTCTGGGGTGCTACTGGAGTGCCTATGATAAGTGAGAATGCAAAGAGAATATTAGAAGACGTATTGGAACATGAAGTGGAGTTTCTTCCTGTTATGTATGGTGAAATAACATATTATGCTATCCATGTGCTCAAAAATTTGCATGCCGTTGACAGCACGAAAACAGAGTTAAGACAATTGCCCAGTGGTTTAATTGTTGGGTTTAAAAAACTTCATTTTATACAAAACGTTATTGAAAACCATCATATATTCAAAGTCTATCTTAATGATAATCTATATAGCACCTCTATATTTGTTTCGAATGTCGTGAAGGAGACTGTAACCAAACACCAATTAAAAGGATTTAAATTCAAAACAGTTTAGTTGCAAATAAGATTTGATTGGAATGGCTAAGTTAATGGGGGAAGTAGTGATGTATACATGGAGAAATTGACTGAGGAGCAGGTGACAGAACTTGTAAGAAAAATTAGAAAGGGAGAAGGTGATGACATAGAACTTGTGCAATGGATATCCGAGATATCATTAGCAACCTCTAATCCAGAAGTAATAAAAACAATAATGCTTGGTGATGGAATCACTGTAGAAGAGATTGTTGAGACGCTTTACATATACAAACCGATTATATTGTAAAAAACGGGAATTATTAATTGGGTTTATATAGGTTGAACTAAACACTCACACGGAAAACGGAGTGGGCAGAAAGAATCTGAAGAAGCAGAGCGTTCGCCTAAAAGCTTTCTGGAGGAAAGCTGCATCTGAAGCATAGGGATAACAGCGATCGAAAGATGGTTCTGACCACGTAGTGACTCCGTGTAAAAAGTGGTTTAACTTATATAGTTGGAGGGATGAATGAATCAAGTACTTAGAATTCTAATAAAAAAACTGATTGGTGACGAAATAACAGCTAATGAATTTTTGGATTGGTTCAAAGGAAACAAGGACATAGCCGGTAACTTTGACCAACTATTAGAGGGTATTTGCAGAGAGAAGAATAAAAATGACCTGGGATTAATATTTTATGTAGGATTTACATTCGATCTGTTTAAAGAAAGACATCTGGAAATATTAAACCAGTTAATCACTGAATCTTGGCACAAGGCACATGAAGATATTGCTGGTTTACTTCAGTATTTCAAATCCAATACATCAGTAGAAAGTCTTTATAGAGCGGCAACAACTGAATTTAAGTACCTTCATTACACAACTGCTCTTGCCGTAAAATGTATTTGGGCACTAGGGGATATTAATACGCCAGAATCTCAAGAGAAATTAAAGCTTTTAAGTCAATCCAACGTAACGGAAATTAAAAAGAATGCTGTATATCAGTATCAAAGAAATGCGAATTCGTATTTCCGATAGATTATAAGGAATGTGTCATGAATTTTAATGGAGGATATCCAGAACCGAATTTATTTGAATATGATAATGAAGCACAAGGAATATTCAAAAGAAGAGCTTCCGGAAAGAATAGTTCCATTCGGAAGGGATCCTTTTGGTAACTTTTTATGCTTTGATTATCGTTCCATGCAGGAAAATCCTACAATTGTATTTTATGATCATGAAAGTGAAGTCGAGGATGAAAAAATTATATATGTATGTGATACTTTTACACAATTATTATCCGAACTATACTCTCAGTAAAAGGGTGAGGAGATTATGAAATTCGAAATTAACTATAGACCTACAACAGCAGACAAAATAAGAACTTTTCAAACTCAATATAATATTCTACTAGCTTCAGACTATGTGGAGTTTCTTCTGAGGAATAATGGTGGGAAGGCGGTTAAGCGCCGCTTCGATACAAAAGACGACACTATCACATCCTCCATTATGTTATTTTTGCCACTAGACGCTGAAGAAGATAAAAACCTTGAATCGTATTTTATTAATTATAATTTAGGTGAAATTGTTCCTAAACATCTAGTCCCTATTGGCATCGATCCAGCAGATAATTTAATTTGTATTTCAGTGGATGATAAGAGCAGAGGGGATGTATATTTTTGTGACATAGGGTATTTTGAACAAGACCAGGGGCTGAAAAAAGAACACATTTTATTGATAGCTAATTCTTTCAGTGAGTTTTTGGATTTGCTGTACATCCCCGAATAAGCTGCGCTAATCCGGAACTAAGTGTTGAAGCGTTTTTCAATACTTGGTTCTTTTGTTTGTCCACTGTGGACATTAATTTAAAAGCCCTATGTGATACATACTTCAGCTACAGTAATCAAGAATTGACCTGTTATTTGAAAATTCAAATTCGAGTAAGTCGAATACGGAAATTTGGAGTTTGTTTCAATCAGTAACTAATGAAGTAGTGGATTGTCAACAGAAAATCAGACAGTAGGTATTCTACACAGAAGTTAATAATGGTAAAATACCCCATATGAGGATCGGAAATGATCGATTATCCGGTGGAGGGTATTGGAAAAAAATATAATATTGATTAATTCAGAAGGAGGAGTTTAACCTGAAAAATGATCTAAATCCAGAATTTTTTCTTATTAGAATGTTTCCAACTGTCCCCATTGAAGGGGAGATTCTAAATAAAATATTAGATGCATTTGAAGAAACTGAATATTTTAAGCCGACTACATGGGGAAAAGGAGAAAGATCAAAAGCTCATTATGATCGAAATGTTATTGTTGAAGAGTTTTCCTTAAATCAAGTGCTCTCCGAGATTTATCTTCGAAGAGATAAGTCCTTCAAGTATGATGGGAAATTTTCAACTCAATTGTCTCCAAGATCATTTGTAAGTTTTAAATTTGATAAAAATATTAAACCAGATTACTGGCCACATATATTTGATCTTTCAAATAAGCTTGCAGAAATTATCAAACCAAGTTATGGAGTTACTCATATTTTTTGGCCCGCACCGGATAACATGGATATTGAATTTGAAAAGGATTTTTTGTGGATGGATTACTGTGCTCAGCCAGCTCCGGTAGATTTTATACAAAGTGGGCCAGCCGGAGTTGGCATGAGAACATATATTAGTGGTAAAGTAATGGAATTATTCGGTAAAGATTTCTTGCAAAACATGCCTGCCATAGTATCAAACACTGATTGGGATGGGTTACAAATTGATTTACATGATAAACCGTGGGAGGCGGATGTTGCTCAGATCGTCGATAATTTTAAGAAAACAATGGTTTATTTAGAACAGAAAGAAGTTTTGGCCATACCAGAATTTGACGAACAATTAAGAGGTGTAACTTTTAGTCCTAACACTGCGTGGAGGAATAGAAATAAATGATGATATCAGGGAGATAATTAATGGAGGAATAGAATGCTATGAGTGTTAGAAATAAGTTGTTAACCGAAATTCAGAGTGCAATAGAGAATAATGAAATATTAGATAACATTGATATAAGTGGTGTTGACTTGTCTTTCCTAAACTTGACAGGAATTACAGCTGATCGTTTACAAGGTCAAAAAACAGATTTTAAAGGAACAGCACTTATGAATGCCTCTTTTAGGGATTGCAATTTTGATGAAGCAGTATTCGAAAATTGTAACTTTCAGGAAGCGGATATAGCTGACTGTTTTTTTTATCGAACACAATTTCAACATGTTTCTATGAAAAAAGCTAAGTTAGCTATTAGTTTTTGTTCAGAGGCTTGTTTTGATGGGGCCGATTTATCTGAGAGTATTTTAGTGGGGACTTCTTTTGATGATGCATCATTCGTAAATGCTAATTTAAGTCGTGCAGATGCCGAAAGTGTAGTATTTATAGGTGCTGATCTTACGGGGGCGGATTTAAGTTATGGAAATTTCGAGGAAGCCGACTTTACTAATGCTAAACTTGACAGGGTTAGATGGAAAGGTGCAAATATCAAAGGTGCTGTTTTCGATGAGATAATAAAGGGAAAAATAATTACGTTAATCTGATCCAAAGAGGAACCTCACTCTAAAATGAAAAGCTGGTACACTGGTATTATCCCCTATAGTAGACAAGAAAAAGAGACATCTGGTAAGGTGACTTAATCTTGTTGACTAAGGGGATTTTTTTGCAGATGTAACGTTTTCAACACCATTAGATAAAAGTAGTTGGGTATGAATATTGGAACTCGTACTTTCCCTGTTTCTCAAAGTTTTTTACAACGGTAAATCAGATAGATACGCTGATCTAAACATGGCAACGAAAGACAGAAACGTCGGACGATGAATATTTTCATACCTGTTGCTTCTGGCTGCGGTAATTAATTGTGGCTGCTAAGGAACTCGAATAACAATTGTTACTTTTGTGGTCAATTTATCAATTGCATCCGTATTATTACAAAAGTTGATTAAAAAACCGATATACATATAGTCAGGGTTTTGAAGAATAAATACATACGATTTTTCTAAGAAAAGTGATTTTGGAGAAGAGGCTTCTAAACTAGGCAATATATAGATGGTGCATGCTGGATTTAGCGTGGATGTTGTAAAAGTGAAGGATTGGAGTAAAACACTCAAATAATTCATGAAGATCTGTAGGAGAGACGGATGAAAAACACTAAAAAATTGCAATTGGCATACAAGGGATACGTGAAAAATGTTGTGGATGGTATCGAAGACGTTCAAATGAGATACGAAGAGGCACAACGAGAAATTTTTAATGTAATAGAACACCATGAAGTAGAGCAGGACCATAAGTTACTAGTTAGGATGTTTCGAATATCTTCTTACTGGTTATCGGAATGGAAATATCGCGTGCTGATTAAAGGTGAGAAAAATGCAATGGGGCTAAAGCAGGCACAAAAGGTTGTTTTTTACCAATGTATGGTCCGACATATATATAAAGATCGTTACCCGAACATGATGTTAAATCATTATTCTTTTAAGTTAAATATAGTCGCTCTAATTCATTTCAGCATGTATGGATGGAAAAAAGAAGAGGATGTTTTCTTTGATTTTATTGAAAAATATCTCGGAGAAAACATCATGAGGGCCAATGATGACAATCGACATGTTTGGTATTTGCTTGAGTTATATTTGCGAAGTTCTGACAAAACGCTTTTTGGTGTGAATCAAAATATCCATACAAGGGTTAGATCAAAGCTGGCTGAAAAAGGTCTGGATCATGATATTATTCCGGAAGAACTTGGCATATACAGTGAAGTGTTAGACCGTTGGAACACGCCTGACCTGGATGAGATCACACAACTGATTGGTAAAATGTCAGAGTACCATTCTGTGCTAGCAGCGGAGCTGGGGCAGTCATTAGAATTCGGAGATTTTCGCTATACCTTTTATCCACATGAAATCTTATTTTTACTGCATGTACGAAAAAGGATAGGTTTGCCGAATCCGGAGCATTTCGATGATTTTCTCATGAATTCGCCCGAAGCTAACATAGAGATTCAAGACCCCGAGCCGTATCCGGATCAGGATCCCATTTTGCAAATGGTGGATGGTTATTATCGTAAAAACTACCCTGAGTATATTCCGAACAAGTACGGAAAGCTGTTTGAATAGAGGAGGAAAAGAATATGGAAGATGAAGATTTGGTGCCCTTGATTTTCAAAAATGCAAAGGACATTGATCAAATTTTGAATGATCCTGACGAATCGTTGGTATACTTCAGCATGCTAAACCATGGTTTAGCGACGAAACGATTTTTATTTTTGGACTACAAGGGGGAAGAGGGACAGGAAATCGTCAATTATATTTTGGATTATGAGTTTGCTCACGACATTGAACTGGGAACTGCAGAAGAATTAGAGGTGTTGGGAGAGTTTGACTATACATATCTTCCGAAGAAAATTAGGGAAGTGAACAAGTTAATCTCACCCAAAGGTTATGGTTTGTTTACCTATCCGACGACAGGAGACTTTTACGCGTTGTTTATCGCTGAATTGGAGCATAATCATGCGTTTAGTCAGGTTGATTTATTGGGAGATGAAGATATCCCGGAACGAGAACGTTATATTCAGTTGTACATTTAAAGGTTGTTGAAAAAGTGTAAGGGGCGCCGGTTAAAACAACTGGGGCCTGCTTGTCAGGTTCGATGGAGCTTGTGTTGGATGAAGAGGAGTGCAATGTCGGTGAACTGGAGTTGGGGCGCTTCAAGCTGAAAGAAGGTGCAAGGCTCCGGCAGGATTACCAGACGTTCGCGGATCTTGCGACCGAGTTCACACATTGCATGTCATCCATGTTCCCTATGGTCAGCACGTTGTCCCCGCTCATGGTGAGGGATTATGCGGACCGGATCTTGGCCGGAGCAGGAGGCCGGGGCGGACGTCTAGGCTACTTGGGTGGCGGTCCACAGCGAATGATCGTGGATTAACAATATCAATAGAGAAAGGGCGTGTTTTATCGTATGGAATATCTTGATCGCAAAGTGATTCCCATGTTATACAGCCAACGAGGCAATGAAGAGGTTGATCAGAGCAGCTCTGTAGACGAGAACATTGCAGCTGCGCATAGGCATCACGTTGGTGATCCTGCCGAAATGCCAACGATGCTGTGCATTGGAAACGAAAACGTATTTTTGAAACGTACGGAGTTGTTCGACGGTAGAGTAGCCGCCTTTCTTCCACGTTCGTTGCGTTTGATTTCGGAGAAGGAAGCAGACCTGAAATATCCCTCTTCTAATCGGCCGGAATGGATATATACCAACGATACGGGCACAGTCAATTTTACGTTCAATAGATTGGACCATCGGATTTCGGCAGAGGAGATGACCTCCTTTACCGAAACGATGGCGAATGTCCTTCGCAGTACACAACCCATTAGACAATGGGATAAACAGGGTGTACGCATTACAGATACAGGGCATGTCCTGGGTTACTGCCAGTTTTCCGTTCAGGGGTTGAATGATCAGATTTACAATTACATCGGTTTTACGATCTTGGACCAGAAGGTTCTTGTATATGGATTTAATTGCACGGATGAGGAGAAGAAGGATTGGGTCGAGCCTGGCGAAATGATACTGAATTCGCTTGAGATCCTTTGATGTAGAAGGGAGATGGGAGCATGAGTCTGACTTATGAAAATCTGATTATTGAGCCGTATGAATTACTGCATTTGCAAGAACTGACGATCCGCAAAAAGATGAATGAGCACACCAGGCTTGTGTTCCAAGGCATGGTATCGGAGGAATGGAAAGATCGCTATGTCGATGTTACGGATCGAGATACGCCTGTAGAAGTGTGGCAAAAAGACGAAGAAGGCAACAAAACCCCGTTGTTCAAAGGCATACCGTTGTCGGTTGAAGTGCAGGTTGTCAGAGGCGTGTATACGCTTCGAGTCGAAGCGATCTCACATACATATCGGATGGATATTACCAAGCGGACGCGGACGTTCCAAAATATTCAAATGACGTTGCCTGAATTGTTGAAAGAACTGGATCAGGATTATCCGGGTCTTGATGTCATTGATGAGGGGACGGGCGGGGCCAAGATTGGCAAGGTTGCCGTGCAATATCAGGAAACGGACTGGGCGTTTCTTCGGAGACTTGCTTCGCGTTTTCATACCAGCCTGATGCCAGCCGCCCAATTTGACAGTCCAAAATTTTATTTCGGCGTCTTCGAGCACGGAAATTCGATCGATCTGGATAATACGCGGTATACGATTCGCAAAAACATGTCTCCATTCATGTACTTTACCGAGAATGATTCGCTGAAGGTCAGCGAGTCGGATTTCATTGTGTACGAAATCGAAACCGACCAGGTCATGGAACTTGGACATCATATTACTTTTCGAGGCAGAAGCTTATATGTAACAGAAGCTTATACCGAATTGGTGAGCGGAATCGTGAAACATCAATATGTCCTCAGTCTTCACAGAGGGCTGCGGCAAAAGACATACTACAATTCGTTAATTGCCGGTAGCTCGCTGCTTGGACGCGTCATTTCCGTTCACAGCGGCCATGTCAGAGTGCATCTGGACTGCGATGAAAAGCAGGAGCCGGAAGAAGCATTGTGGCTCCTGTATCAGTCGCCCTACATCGCTGAGGGAAAGACAGGATGGTATGTCATGCCGGAAGTGGGAGATCCGGTTGCGGTCTATTTCCCAACGCATGATGAGGAAGAGGCCTATGCGACAGGAGCTCCCCGCCTGGATAACCAGGTTACGGGCACGAATCAGTTGAATAAGCCGGATCACAAAATCTTCCGTACGCCTTATGGCAAAGAGATCAGACTAACGCCGGATGCGATTTCCATTAGCAGCAAAGAGGGAGAAGTATTTATTCGGCTCAGCGGGGATGAGGGCATCCAGATTACGGGCAGCCAACAAGTCCGTATGTCTGCCGGAGGCAACATCTCACTGAAAGCCGGGAAGAAAATAACGTTATCTGCCGATTCGCAGTTACTGCTCGAAGGTGGCGGGGGAACGTTCAAATTGGATGGACAGGCAAAAATGAGCGGATCGGAAGTGAAAGCCAACTAGTTTGGCTTTCATGAAGAGAAGGAGGATAAGGGCAGATGGATCGCAAGGAGTCTCTGTTGCATTTCTATACCTGCCAGGTGGAACCCGCTAGAGCAAAGCTTATGGAAGATTTGCAGCATACGCTGGTTACGAGGCGCACGGAATTGGAAGCCGAGTTCATAGATCATTTCAAGCATATGATTCGGGATGTTAGCGAAGCCCAAGAACGGGGGGAAAAGGGGAATGTTGCCTATATCCAGTATTCCATGCTGCGAACAGAATTGGTAGGAGGGGCGATGAACATCCTGGTTGAGGCTTGCGATGATTCATGGTTGCTGGATCGCTCCCCTATCCGGGCATTCTATTCAGCTAACTGGGCGTATGAGTGCATTGGACGGATGCTGGATGGATTAAGAGAAGCGATACCCAACTACCAAGGAAGCGTGCCGCTGGTGGAATTGGACCGAATCATGTTACGGGAAGCGGGATTGGTAAACCGGTATCTCGTACAGTTCATACGCCGCAGCTGTCGCGCTTTGGAAAACTTCCAGCTAGATTCGCTTATGCATTTGGACCAGGTATTCGAAGTGCGAGTGGGCGAGTATCTGGATGCCAGCGAGTGCGTCTTTCGTTTGGATCGGCGAAACAGAAGCATTGAGGATATTGGCGCGGCATTGGAAGAAAGCGACGGTCTGGAGGTCATGTATGCACATTTTAAAGGACTCGATATGAGCGAAATGGAGTGCAGCGATCTGGATTTTCGTTACAGCCGCTTTGAACATATCGACATGCATTCAACCGATTTTCAGCGCTGTGTTCTGGTGGGGACGCTTTGGCGCAACTGCGATCTGGATGACGCCAACTTCACGGGAAGTGTTCTGCATGGAGCAGACTTTAGTGGCTGTTCATTGGCAAGAGCCGTATTCCGGGACACGATCGGAGAGGTAGGGCATGCGGAAGGACTCGTGCAGGGGCCAGGTTATGATGCGCTTAACTTCGAAAATGCAAACCTTGCAGGAGCCGATTTTCGCGGGGCACGCCTTCGCGGAGCCATATTTCGCGGGGCTAACCTGACCGGTGCGTTATGGGACGGCGCCGATGTAGAGGGGGCTATTTTTGACCATACAGAGAGGGGAGACGCCGATGATCCGATACTTTCGTTTAACGGCTGATGACAGGTGGATCCACCGGGTAGAAACGGAACCTGTTGGGGAACTGCAGCGCAGGGCTTGGGTTCAAGCTTTCCAGGATTCGGGCAGTGAGCACACTGCCATTAACCTTTATGTGCGCGGCGGGTTCCATGTGGATTATACGGATTATTTAGAACAACCCATGCCCCTGGTATCGGATCGGCTGCTTGAAATACTTACGTTGTACCAGCCGCGAATCCAACGAAGGGCCACTGTATTAACGGACAAGGAACGGATGACCCAGGAGACATACTGGGCTATTCATCCTCCTGCATTGGCCAATGTATTATCCCCTCAAACCCTTAGGCGAAAGGACGGAAGTCTGGAGCAGATTGTTCTGAAGCGGGAATTCCCGGAGTCGCCCTTGTTCCAATTAATGGAGCTGCGCGAAACCGTGATCATTGTCAACCTTGCTTTGGCCGAAAGCATTCTGCGCCGTGATGTAAAGGGAGTGCGGTTGGTTCCATTGGACATGGAGCAAGCCTATTAGAAAGGAGCGTTAAGATGGCGGAAAATCAAGATCAGGAGGCACAGATTCGAACGTCTGGAGAAGCCTCCAAAGGTTACGTCGTTGCAGGAGCGATCCTTAAATGCAATTGCGGGACGCAACGTACACGATTGAAGATTCCATTCAGCCATGGAGTTTATATTAAAGGCAAGGCACAGATGACGGTCGAAGATTATGTACCAGGCATTCATATCGGTTCATTCGGCAATTGTTCCAATCCACTGAATCCAGCAGTGGCGGCAAGTACAATGGTTGACATCTATGGGGTCAAGAAAGCCCCATGCGTACCTGTATTGACTATGCCTTGGCTTCACGGAAAGGGAGATACCAAGGTGGAAGGGAAGGCTGCGCTGCTGAGTCACTGTACGCATAAGTGTCTGTATGGCGGCGATATCGTCATTGAGGATGACGGGCAGCAATTGGACTTTTGACGATGAGTGAAATCACGGAGAAGAAGCCTGATCGTATCGGATACGAACAACTTCGCCTATATTGGCCTTATCGTGCACAGTGGCTGGAAAACGTGCAAATCACCCGTCAGGTAAACGAGCATGCGAAGCTATATGTTAGCGGCATCCTTCCAGAAGAGGATGGACCGGGTATTCTCCGGGTTCAGGCAGAGGGAGAACCTATTGTGCTCAGGCAAATCGATGAAAGCGGCAGATCCGTGCGGCGTCTCTTCCATGGGGTCTTGACTTCGTTCACGGTTCATCTGTCGGGAGGCATTTATCGGTTTGAGCTTGAGGCGATGTCCAATTCCTACCAAATGGATATTCGCCTGGAGGAACGGGCCTTTCAAAACAGAGGCTGGACGTTCAAAGAACTGATCCAATTCATCATGAAACCCTATCCGAACTCGGACGTTCTGGATCAGGTGACTGGTGATACCAAATTAAGCCACCTTGTTTTACAATATAAGGAGACCGATTGGATGTTCCTGCGCCGGCTCGCCTCAAGGTTCGGCACAGTGTTGGTGCCCGAGATTACGGCAGCGTCTCCCAAGCTCTTTATCGGTTTGCCGGTAGGCAAGTTGTGGAAGTGGCCGGAGGACCAGCCTTACCAGGTTCGCAAAGAGCTGGGCGGAATGGATTGGCATGGCTCCGATGTAGAGCATCGTTATATCATCCGTGGGCCGAAAGGCACGCAAGGCGTATTACAATATACCATGGAAAGTTCCGAGACCTATGCACTCGGAGACAAGGTTGAGCTTCCCGATGGCAGGGAGCTAACCGTCGTGTATGCATATTCCCGTCTGGAATCGGGTCTGTTGATGACCACCTATCGCATGGTTCCCGAGGATCAGATTCGCGTTCCGCGCTGCGACTTGTCGGACCTGATTGGCTTGTCCTTATACGGTGAGGTGGTTCGTGTCATTCACGATCATGTTCAGCTTTCATTGCCGATGGACGAAGGCCCTATGACGCAAGGGGCGGCCTGCCCCTATCCGATCGCTCCGGCTTATGCGGCTGAAGGACATAGCGGGTTGTACATCATGCCGGAAATCGGGGATACGGTGGAACTCTATTTTCCGGGGAGCCGGGAGTCCGGAGCATACATCCGCCATGCTGTTCCTGAGGGGAAGCGATCTGTCAGCGGTGGATCGGATCATAAGGTGTGGGGGCATCCTGCTGGAAGCTCCATCGGTATGTCGCCTGAGGAGGTTACGCTGCAAGCCGGATCGGGGATGACGATCACCTTGAACGACCAGGGTGTAATCCTGGAAAGTCCGGGAAACCTGTCCATTCAGGGAAGCAATATTACATTTAAAGCTGGACAGATCGAAGCTACGGCACCGGAAGCGATCTGGCTGCTTGGCGGCGGAGGCAGCTTCATATTGGACGGAGAAGCGAATGTTCGGGGGAGCGTGATTCAGCAGGAAGGCAGCAACAAAGCGCCTGTGCATGTAACAGATTTGCCGCCAGAGCCGGAGCCGCCGTTAATGCCGATCGAGGAGTATGAAGCGGCCCAGGCTGCTGCAGCCGCAGAAGCCGCCGCGGCAACGCAAGCATCGACGACCAACCCCAAGGCAGGTTCGTTGTTTGGAGCAGCGCTCGCTGTTGCTGGCATGATACCGATCGTAGGTGCACTGGTAGGAGCTGCTGTTGCCGCTCAAGCGGTGGGAATGGCGGCTGCGGCGGCAGGCGTCATTGGGGCCATCCCCAAAACAGGGTCATTCAGGCCTTCCGCACAGAATTTGCTTGATCGTCTCACAAGCGGATTTGTTGAGTTGCAACAACAGGAGAACGATGCCAAGGCGATGATGCTTGGTAAAATGCTGACGGCTGCCCGAGAGCTCACGATGGCCACGTCCCCTACGGATTGGGTCAAGAAACTGTTGCAACAGAGCACCGAGATGAGCGCTGCTTATTATGAGGTTCCGCCGTATATTCGGGAGAAGTGGGTTAAAGCTTCTGCGCCACCAGAACCCGCAGATCCGGGTTATCGTCTGGTGTACAACTCACAATGGCGATTGTGGTTGCCTGTTAATGAGCAGGGAGTTACGGATCAGGCTGCTTTGCAGGCGTACCAGAAGGATAAAGGGAAGATAGACATGGGTCCCTTGTTACAAGGCCCATACCCGGTAGAACCTGTTGTGGATCTCTATCAGATGCAGATTGATGATCTTGAGCAAGGGAAACAGCCTTTTTCTGGAAGACCGGTTAGCGAAGAATATGCTAAAATGATGATAACTTGGCTGAAGGTAAATCAAGCTTTTTCTGGACTTCAAATGATGGTAGGCAGCGTGTATGGTGCCAAGGGAGTATCAGGAGCACAGCTTAACAAGGCATTGTCTGGATCGAAGGCTATACCTAGTACAGGTACAAAAACCAGTGTGACGAGTACGATGATCACTGGGGTGAAGAACTTTGGCAAGAAGTACTGGGAAGACCACTCGGTTATCAGGATCGTACCTGGGTACTTTTGGTCTAAAGAAGAAGGTACGGGAAATCGAGTAGGGAGCATCAAAAAGCCAGCAGGAAAAGTTACCAATAGCGAATCGGGATCACCCCCTAAACCAGCAAAGAATGCATCCGAATCGGAGAGTAATAATACGAGTCGGACGCCTTCGTCAAAAACAAGTGAGTCAGACACGACGACACCGCCGAAAAACAACATGACGTCGAAGAACAAACCAAATGAAAATGAATCAGAGTCACCTCCTAAACCAGCAAAGAATGCATCCGAGTCGGAGAGCAATAATACGAGTCGCACGCCTTCATCTAAAACTAGTGAGTCAGAGACGGCAACAACGCCGAAAAACAATACAACGTCGAACAATAAACCCAGCCAAAATGGTCCGCCGAATGAGGTGAACTCATGGAAGTCTTCTGCACCGAAGAAGACGGATAAGAGTAAACAGCAAGCTGATTCGAAAACGCCGGAATCCTCCCAGTCAGAGAAACCTAAAGTGAATCCGAATAACAATAAGCCAAAGGATGACTCTGGAGCCACTGAGGGGACGCCTAAAGCTCCTAATAAGACTCATGTTGATAATCCATTTGACGATGCAGGTAAGCTAAAACCGAATGTGAAATATAAAGCTGGTGAGCACCAATATGACTACGAAACGGATCATATGGGGAGAATTGAAAAATTTACTGCTGATGATTTAAAATTGACTACAAGAGATGAACGATTACCGCATGCTGCAAATACACCAGGTAAGCAGCCTGGCGACCATGCAGGTCACTTGGCAGGGGATAGGTTCGGCGGTTCTCCTGATTTAGACAACCTTGTTTCGCAATCAAGTGAAGTAAATTTAAGCAAATATAAAAAACTTGAAAACAAATGGGCAAAAGCATTAAAAAACAACAAAAATGTAAAGGTTGAGGTTAAAATTAAGTATGACGGCGAGAATCCTAGACCTACAGAATTTGAAGTAATTTATGAAATTGATGGAGCTATTGATAAGCTTGTTATAAAAAATTAAGGAGAGATTCTATTGACTAAGAGTTTTGAAGATTACTTTTCAGAGTTGCAGGCTGACATGGTATCTACATGTTTGGAGTACGTAGATCGCAAAGCAGATGATATTTATTTATATTGTTCTTATGAACCAGAGGCCTATTATTTTAATGTGTTTTATAGGATTAATAAGACATTTGTACTAAAGCATAAGATTAACGATGCCGTTAAAGTAGTAAATGGTACACCAGAATATAACTATGATGTTTCAAGGGATAGACAATTAGGGCTCTTAGATATTGGCACCGAGGATCTAAAGAAAATTCATGAGGTTTGTAAAGCTTTCAGACGAGAGATGCCGACTGAAATGAAATTACATTACAACGTTGAAAAAAATAGTTTAGCGGCAAATTTTAAATATGATCTGGTATATTCAAATGATGATGAATTACTTCCAGACGATATATTCGAACAATGGTTTGAAGAGATTAAGTCACAAGGGTAGTACACTTTAGGTTTGAAAAAATTTAGGCTATATCTCGGGTTTACATTTTAGAAGCAAGATCGTACAATACAACCAACAAACCAAACACTAAATAATTCAAACACTTGATAAACTTTCAAAAGCTCTTTCCCACTTGAACCATGAGTAGGAATGAGCTTTTTTTGCATGCCCAAAATCAAAGGAGGATGTAACCAATGGCAAAACGTGAACAGGTAGTGGCAGAAGAGTTGAAGAACCAGCAACTAGCACAGGAAGTAGAAAAAGAAGTGGGGTCTATTGCCCAGGATCAAGTAACAATGCGTGTTCGACAAGGAAGGCAGAAGAAATACTGGCACTCGTGCATGCAGATGGAGACACAACCAGAAGCTATCAGGAACAACGAGATTTTCTAATCAAGAGCCATATGCGGGACATACAGTTCAACAAGAAGGAAATCGAATATGTAGAAGGCGAACTGCAAGGTATGATGAAACGGCTAGACTACCAACTAGAAACGATGCCAGGCATAGATTTGGTAACGGCATCTTCTCTAGTGGCAGAAATAGGCGACATTAGCCGTTTTGCCAGCGCAGATAAACTGGCACGTTTTGCAGGGATAGCCCCTGTCAATTTCAGTTCCGGCGGCAAAGGTACGAACCAAAAAAGCAGACAGGGTAATCGGATACTTCATGGTTTGTTTTATAACCTAGCTGTCCAGCAGGTACAAGTTTCAAAAGGTAGCAAGAAACCACGTAATCCACTGTTTTACGAATACTTCAACCGCAAGAAAGAAGAAGGCAAAACACCAACGCAAGCATTGGTATGTGTGATGCGGAGACTAGTCAACATTATTTACGGCATGATGAAGCACAAGACAGCGTTTCGTCTCCCCGAACAAGTAGAAAAACAAGCGAGCTGACAGGTGGTATTGCTAGTATTCTAGCAACCACCGTTACTTTTCAATAGATTAGCTTTACAACATAGGGGACGGGACAAGCTGTTAAACCGCCACCAATAGTCTATGAAACAGTTAAGTATGGTGATCATTTTACAAGAAAAAATAGAAAAAAAGTTTTAAAACCAAATATAGAATACACATCACCAGATGGGTATACTTATCGTACGGATAGTCAAGGGCGTGTTATTGAATGTGAAGGGGCACTTGTGCTTGGTAAAGGAGACCGAAGTGAATATGCCCAGAGGACGGTAGGGAAAGGGCAAGGTAGGTTACCTGATGACGATGGTGGACACTTGATAGGAGCACAGTTTAAAGGTCCAAAGGATATTGACAACTTGGTTCCACAAATTAGCCAAATTAACCGCTCTGGTGGGGAATGGTATAATATGGAGTCTAAGTGGGCAGAGGCTTTGAGTGAGACACCTCCGAAAAAAGTTACTGTAAAGATTGAACCGGTTTATTCAGGGACCTCCATGAGACCAGACTCCTTTGAGGTAACTTATCAAATTGAAGGAAAGAAGCCAGTACAAAAAACAATTAAAAATCAAGTCGGAGGTTGATTTCGTTGAGTATAGAAAAAGAAATGAATCGAATTTATAATCGAATAGCTGAAACAGTGAATGAAATGATTCCAGAAGAATGGGAAACGTTTTATTTCTATGCTCAAATTTCTGAAACAGGTGGAGGGACTTACTTTTTTTATAACACACCTGAGGATGTGCAAAATTTTAAATATAGTTTAGAAATCCCTTACTATTATGATAATTATAAAGAACGAAATAAAATTAAAGGCAGAATTCTACTCGAATTAAGTGAAAAACTAAGAAAGACTTTTATAGAAAATGAACAAGAACCTTGGTATTCATTCACATTATCGCTTAGTAGGAATGGTAAATTCAAGATTCATTATGATTATACAAATTGGTTTGATACGAATTATAGTTTTGATGATCAGTTGCTTATTTGGGAATATAAATATTTGGGTAATTTACCAGAGGATGAAGAGATGAGAGGATTAATAAACAGGTATATAGAAGAATATCCGGATAATCCGATTTAAGTTGGACAACGACGAATTATTCTGAGTCGATTGTTCAGGCGCCAGAGTCTAATTAAAATTGTCTTCATTATATCGAAGGGAAAATTTATCTATTTAATAGTAGACTCATTGATATATAAACCGCAATTAAGATCATAACCTGACAAGCAGACGATCAATCATTTCCATCGGATACTGATTAATTCTCTTCATAATTGACTCACATAAAGCCTGATTTTATAAAATTTGTCAAAGAAAACGTTGTTTACAATGTCCGCTTTGAGCCACACTCATAACCCTTCAACTGGATTTAAGTTTGGGCTGTAAGGGGGTGAAAACACCAACTGCATACGCGGATGTTTCTTCAAGAAAGGCTGTAACTCCGTAGCGTGATGAATCCGGCTATTGTCCAAGATCAAGGCGATTTTTCCACTTGGATAGGCGGAGAGATACAGGTATTTCCAACATAGGAAATGTAGGCAGTGAAGATAGAGCCCAACAACTATATACCTGGGTAAAGGGGGAAACCGTAGGTACATTGTCAGAGCGTTAAAGATCCCGAATATTAAAGAATGATGAGGGGGATATCTATGAATTTAGTTGAAAAAATAAATCATATATTCACTTTGAAAACTGAATTAGAACAAAAAAATAAGATTAGTGAGATAGGGGACATTATCGAATATGGCAGCCTAGAGAGAGAAGAATTAATTGCTGCAGTTAATTTAATGTTATCATTTATAGTTCGAGAAATTGGTATTTCGGTGAAAGAAAGTCTATTAAATGCTGTGAATAACGCTTTGGTTTATCAAAATGTAGGGACAGAGGTTTCTTTTGATATATTGTTACCTTATATGTCAAAATTCAGAAAAGATCATTTGACGTACGTTTTGACCTTTCTGGGGTTTTCAGGTAAAAAGGAGTACAGACAGCTACTAGAAAAATATCTGAACTACAATGATGATGAGATAAAGGAAGCTGCTCAAGAGGCAATTTGTGAAATTGACTTCAGAATCCAAAACAGTAAAATGTAAATATTGAAGTGAGGAAATAGTGAAATAGCCGCCAGTGCTATGGTTTCTTTATCCCTGTTCTCTCTGTATCAGCTGTTGATGGATGGACCCCACCAAGTAGGGAGTGTATTGGGCTCTGAGCCAAGCAGACTTATCCCATGTAATACCCGAATAAAGATTCTACATTTCGTTTGTAAGCACATTAATGCTTGAATTTTATACCCTAAATAACGCTATTCCGTTACATTGAACAGGTTGATTATGGTCAGATACTACCGTAATTGACCTGTTTTTAGTTATCTTCGTTTTCTTGCGTTTTTTAATTTACTCGGAACTCTAGAATACACCGCTCCATAGGGATGATGGGATTAGGGGGAAATTTCCTCTTTTGTTAAACCCCTATTTGAACTTGGATAGAAGTAGGGAACAAAATGAAAAAGAAACAGTATGTTTATTAAGCCATCGGCGCTGAATTTGCTGAATCGCTTCATTAGCGGATTTTCCGAGTTACAACAGCAAGAGAATGACGCCAAACGAAACTTGTTGGGAAAAATTTTGACAGCTGCCAAAGAATTGACCACTTCCACCTCACTGACGGATTTCATGAAGAAACTGCATCAACAGAGTAACGAAGTTAGTGCGGCGTATTATGAAACCCCTCCGTATATTCGGGAGAAGTGGGCAAGTCAATTTATACAATATCAACAAGCGGATCAGGAACTGAGGGACTCTCTGGATTACTTCAAAAAAATGATGAAGAATCCGGATGAATATAATGTGCTACTCGTAGGTGCTCAATTTGCAAACATTACCTTTGACATTGGCAGACCTTATATTACTGAGGAAGAGCTAGGGAGTTACGACTATTGGAAGTCTCAAGGGCTGAGCCTTGATGAAATGAAGTATTTGGCATGGAGACTGAAAGCCCCCATGAGTGATGAAGCTTTTGTAGACTTGTGGTATGGCTATTATGAACATGATGCAATGCAAAAAGGCTTGCATGGTCAAGCTAATTTTAGAACAAAGGGGAGTTCTGGAGGCGGCTTTGTAAGCCCACCGAAGTCGATCCCGCAATCAGGTGAAACTACGCCGTCCAAGGGCAAGAGGTTTTTCCGAAAGTTTTCAGAAAATAGTCAAAAGATGGGGACCGTGTCTGGTGAAGGCAGCAATTGGGGCAATAAAAAGAAAAATAAAACAGGCGAATCTGCTTCAGAAAGCGGAAAAGTAGCCGATAATGAAACAGGATCAGGATCACCTCCTAAACCAGCAAAGAATGCATCCGAGTCGGAGAGCACTAATACGAGTCGCACACCTTCATCTAAAACAAGTGAGACAGAAACAACAACAACGCCAAAAAACAGTACGACGTCGAAGAAAAAACCAAACGAAAATGAATCAGAATCACCTCCTAAACCAGCGAAGAATTCATCCGAGACGGAGAAGAATAATACCAGTCGTACGCCTTCGTCGAAAACAAGTGAGTCAGACACGACAAAACCATCAACGAATCATACAGCGTCGAAGAACAAACCAAACGAAAATGAATCAGAATCACCTCCTAAACCAGCAAAGAATGCATCCGAGTCGGAGAGCACTAATACGAGCCGCACACCTTCATCTAAAACAAGTGAGTCAGATACAACAACAGCGCCAAAAAACAGCACGACGTCGAAGAATAAAAATAACCAAGATGAAGCTCCGAATGAGGTGAACTCTTGGAAACCTAAAGCATCGAAGAATAAGGATGAGGGTAAACCGAAAGATGATTCTAAACCACCAGAATCCTCACAGTCAGATAAACCTATGGAGAATTCAAATACTAATAAGCCGAAGGAGGGCTCGGAAGGTACTGAGGGGACGGGTGAAGTTAAATACAAAGAAGGATATTATTTTGAGCATTTAACTGGAAAGGTAGAAAAAGTAACAGAATGGAAGGGTGTTAGCGGTGGTCATAACTACGAAGAATTTAGGAAGTTTTTTGGCGCAAATGAGAAGTACTCATTACAAGAGGTGAAAAAAGTAGAACATTCCGACATTCCTGGCATTTATGATTTGGAATATAGAATGATGGTTGAAATAAAAGATTATACAGGGAAAGGTACAGGTAAATTTAGGTATATACCCAAGGAAGATAAACCACCGTATAAAAAAACTATATATGATCCTAATATAATTTCTAATGACGAAATTATACGATTAGGAAAAGAGGCAATGGAGGAAGGAATTAACTCGAAAAGAGTAAGTCAATTGAAAAGTCAAAATAATAAGCAAATAATCCGAGGAGTTTCAAGTAATGGGTTGAAGTTTGAAGGGATAAAAAATATTGATACTGGTGAAATTGAAAACTTTTATCCGGTATTAAAATTTGGAGAAAACTAAGGTGAAGCCATAATGACCACTGTTTACGATGATAAGAATAAGTTTATTCTCAGGTACGAAGAAAACGGACTTGAAAAAGGCTCAGTTATTGATGTTCTTGGCGATTTTGTATTAGAGTATGACTTTGTTAAGGTATTAGATGGATTTTTAAACGAATACGTTGAGAGACGAGATTATATGGGGGTTATATATTCAGATGAATACGATGTTGGCGAAGAAGGTTACTTTGGCGAGAATAGTGTTTTATTTTATTATGGTGTAGATGATAATTATGATATTGTAAGTTACAAAGAACTGTATGATTACTTGAAGGTAGCATGTAGTTTTTATATTGAAAAGAACGCTGACCAAAAAGATTTAATAAACAAATCTTTATTAAGAATAAAAGAAAAATATAATATTAAAGAATAACAATTGAATTGGCGAGTATAATCCATAAGAGCGTCAGGAATTGGACAATACAATGAACGGATCCACAACACGAGCAATGCCCGTGTTGTGTTTTTTTCGTTCCTTGGTATGGGCACAGCAGTTGGTGAAGTAGTCCATCCCAACCAGTGCCGAATTACCAACAGTTCAACGAATAACCCACGTAATACCCGTTTAGAGATTTTGTCATTTCGGGAGTACGCACATTAGCTTTAATTTTATAACCTAAACAACGCTATTGCGTCGCAATGAACAGGTCGATAGTGGTCAGATACTACCATGATAGAGCTGTTTTTAGTTATAGGGCGGCGGCAACTCTAATAGAACGCCAAGCAAGCTGATATAATGGCGGTAATCAGAAAAACGGTTACCACCTTCTTTACTCCCAATTTTAAGTTTACAACTTAGGGGACGGGTGAATTTACGAAGAGGTATGGTGACCCTCCTGTAGAAGAATTAAGTTAAGATTGATGTTGCTGCTGAAAAGAAAGCTGAAGAAGTAAGAAGTACAGGATTGAAAAATATAGAGGAGTTTGCAATGAATACTGGTTTGGAGTTACAAGAGGCAATAAATTTAAAATCACATCTTTTTCTTAATAAATATGATCTTCCAGCTTACGATGAGAAAGGTTTGTACTTTTATAACTCTAAATTAACACCGGATCCTGAAGTAATATATGCTTTTCATAAGGCAATGGAAGGAGAACTAACGCCAGAACAGAAAAAATGGTTTCAGCAGTTAAAAGCACATGAATTAGATGAAAAAGCCCGAATGGATTCAGGAAATGAATATTATAGAAATCCAGAATCTTGGGATTTTGAGGAGAAAGTTTGGAGATCAAAGCCTCCAGGTGCACATGAGAATGCTGTACCTCAACCTAAATTTGGAACATTCCCGGGTTATAAGGAAGAAAGTGCGAAATTTCATCAAATTAGAAAAGGTGATTTTTATGATATTGTCTTTTAGTAGTGCAGTAAAAAGGATAAAGGATATTAACTGGTCTATTGAAGAAGAACCCAAAGAATCCCATTCGGTCTTGTTGTCCGAATACTTGAGAAGAATGGCTGTTTTTGTGAAAACTTATTCTTCTAACCATAACCCGATAGGAAGTCCGCTTAAAATTTTCAATATAGATGACAATAATTTGTTGCTAAAGATCGATAGGAATTTTGATGAAAAATTACCCAATATCAACAATCCTATACATTATAAAATTTGTAGAAATTATTTAGAGGCAGCAAGTATTGTTGAAATGGGGCATTCAGAAGCTTTAAAAGTAGCAAATATTTATGAACCCATTATTAATTTTTTTGAAAGGGGTGGAAATTTAAGATTTGATAGCGACAGGGCACTGAGTTGTGGTAGTGCTGCTTTTGTTCTTGAAAATTGGGTTGATTTCCATAGTAGTAGGATAGAAAAAGATATTAGCGATTTCAATTTGGAGAGAATTGATCTTAATGAAACAATGTTTAGGGTGCAAGCCCCTTGAATTAATAAAATATGTAACTTGAATCAGCCACGGCCCAGTGCCAGTTCTTGGACTTGCGTGGTGGTGTTCCAAGTTGATAAGTCATATCCCAAACAACTTATAATTTAAAATAATTATATACCTTTACATCAAACAGGTGACTATGGTCAGATACCACCATAATTGATCTGTTTTTTGTTATCTTCGTTTCCTTGCGTTTTTTAACTTATCGGTAAGAATTTTTTGGAAAATAGTCAAAAGATGGGGGCCGTGTCTGGTGAAGGCAGCAATTGGGGCATAAAAAGAAAAATAAAACAGGCGAATCTGCTTCAGAAAGCGGAAAAGTATACGATAATGAAACAGGATCAGGATCACCTCCTAAACCAGCAAAGAATGCATCCGAGTCGGAGAGCACTAATACGAGTCGCACACCTTCATCTAAAACAAGTGAGACAGATACAACAACAACGCCAAAAAACAGTACGACGTCGAAGAATAAACCAAACGAAAATGAATCAGGATCACCTCCTAAACCAGCGAAGAATGCATCCGAGACGGAGAAGAATAATACCAGTCGTACGCCTTCGTCGAAAACAAGTGAGTCAGACACGACAAAACCATCAACGAATCACACAGCGTCGAAGAACAAACCAAACGAAAATGAATCAGAATCACCTCCTAAACCAGCAAAGAATGCATCCGAGTCGGAGAGCACTAATACGAGCCGCACACCTTCATCTAAAACAAGTGAGTCAGATACAACAACAGCGCCAAAAAACAGCACGACGTCGAAGAATAAAAATAACCAAGATGAAGCTCCGAATGAGGTGAACTCTTGGAAACCTAAAGCATCGAAGAAGAAGGATGAGGGTAAACCGAAAGATGATTCTAAACCGCCAGAATCCTCCAAGACAGATAAACCTAAGGAGAATTCGAATGTCCATAAGCTGAAGGAAGATACGAAAGATTTCGATGATAGAGAAGATGACAATTGGGAAGCCCAGAAACCTATGTTTGGCGAAGACTGGGATGCATACTTTAGATCTAAATACGGAGATAATAATGTTACATGGGTGACTAAGAATAAATTCGAGTATGTAGACGGTTTTGACGATCATCTAATAAATGCACAGAGTATTGTAAGGAAAGGGAATAAAGGCGTTGTGGGAGGTCACAATTTAGATAGTTTCGAAAAGATTTTAACAGATCAAGGTTGGAATTTTGATGACCTTATTGTTTCCAAAACGCCACACCCCACAATCCCTGGAGTCTATCAAATTCAGTATAGAATACCAGCACTTGATAGGGAATTGAAAGTAATACCTGATCAGTATAAAAATATATCACATCCTAAGACTGTATATGATCCAAGTGTAATCTCGAATGATCAAATAATACAATGGGGGAAAGAAGCGATGATGAATGGAGAAATTGTGGGTAGGGAAATTCGAGGAACAGCATCGAATGGCTTGAAATTCACGGGTTACCTCAATGAAAATGGAAAAGTGACTAATTTCTTTCCGACCACTTCAGACTAATTTCTAGGAGGGTGATTTGATGAGTGTCAAATTAACAGAGAAAGAATTATTAGATATGTATTATCGACACCTTGAGGGGAAATATTTTTTAGATGCACTTAAAAACTACTGCAATGGAAATGGGTTTGGTGGTAGTGAGAGTGTTTGGTGTGTTTTTGCTGGTGAGTTAGATGAGTGGGAAGAAGGTTATTTCGGAGATGAGGGAGTTTGTTATTTTTTTGACTACCCTGCGGTAGAGGAAGATCAGAGAATTGTATTAGATTACCCAACTTTCTATCAGTATCTAAATGAAGCAAGTATGGATTATTTAATACGGAATCCAATTGTTAAGGATGAGGTTGAAGCTCGATTAATGGAAATCAAACAAAAGTTCAACATTGAATAAGTTGGCGAGAACATTTCTAACCAATATCATGACTTAGATAGATATAATAATCAAATCTTGTCTACAACTTCAACATAGAGAGCGTAAACACAATCAGTTCTATCAGGCATGGGAACGCGGTATACAGATGCGTTTTTCATTCAATGAGTGTGGCTATGCACTCTTTACCTTTTCCACGACCTGAAACCACGTATCAGTTCCCCAGTGCCTAAACGTTTCACGAGAACGGACTTTCTTCGGACGGGTAGAGATGGATTACCATAGGAGCTGTATCCTGATTTACGGTTTGAATTTTATAGAGTGGAGGCCGATGTAAATATACGAAAGTTGGTTTTGGTGTGAATGTGGTTAAAGTAAAAACGTGGAAAATGCATTAAAGTAAATATAAGGAGGTTGGCTATGATAAACATAAAGAAAGTAGATATTTCCTTTAAAAATATCGGAAAAACTTTATAGATGGCATTAAGTTGGAAGATGTGAAAAAAGAGTACACAGAGGATTTTAAAAAAATAAAAGAAATAATTGAGCAAAATAAAAAAGCTGTAGATCACATATTATTAATTAATCTTGAATCAGTATTGTCTTATCATCTCTCGTTGTGGAAACAAGATGTTCTCATTAACGGAGGAAACATCCCTGAGCATCTTAAAACAGTTCAAAAGGTTGTATTCTATCAATGCATGGCTCAAGATGTTTATAAGGATCGGTATCCTAATATGATGCTGGAGTATTCTTTTGAAAAAATTATTATTGCGTTGGTCCATTTTGTTATTTTTGGGTGGGAGAAAGAGGAGAACATACTATTTAACTTCATGGAAAAACGATTTGGGACAAAATATTTGAATGTAAAGGAGACCCATAAACATCTATGGTTTCTTTTAGAGCTTTATTTACAATTTAGAAATCAGAAGATATGGGGTACGGACATAGAGGTTTCGAAAAATACAATAAAGAGATTGAATGAGCAGGGCATAAACACAGGCTTGATTCCAGAGAACCTGAGTGTGTATGAAGATGTGTTGCAACAATGGAGAACATCTGATCTTGGATTGATCACTGTGCTAATCACCGATATGTCTATTTATCATCTCAACTTAGCAGCGGAAATTGGTCAGTTTGAGGAATTTGGTGATTATATGTATGGATTTTATCCTTACGAAATTCTGTTTTTGCTTTATGTACGAAAAAGTCTAGGTTTAACCAACCCTGATGAATTCAATGACTACCTAATGAATACACCAGAGGCTAAAATGGAAATTAAACATCCAGAACCTTATCTAGAATGGGACCCTATGTTACGAATGATTGATGATTTTTATCGTGAAAATTACCCTGAGTATATCCCAAATCAGTATGGAAATCTGTTTGAATAGAAAAGGAGCGCGGCGAGCATATGGTTCAGAAAGATTTGGTACCTATCATATTTGCAAATGCAGAGGTCGTTGATAAAATATTGAATGACCCAGACGAATCATCGACATATTACAGTATGCTGAATTATGGTTTGGCGTCCAAAAGATTTTTGTTTTTGGATTACAAAGGGGAAGAGGGCAACGAAATCATCAATTACATTTTGGACTATGAGTTTGCCCATAATCTCGAGTTGGGAACCTCGGATGAGTTGGAATTATTGGGGGACTTCTATGTTCTGTTCATTGCTAGTATTGGGGATAAGGAAGGATTAACGCAAGTGGATTTATTGAAAGATGAAGACATACCCAAAAAGGAACGTCATATCCAATTATACATATAAAATTTGTAGGAGAGTAAGGGGAGAATTGATCTTGTGGTATGCAAAAAACTCTCACCGAATTCTTGTGGATTTTTAGTGTTGTAGTTTTTTTATTCTTTAGGCGATAATAAACTCAGTGTACTCTTTCCACTTATAGGCTACCAAATGTCGAGTGAAATGTCTCCCCTTACCTCAATAACCTATGTTTTGCTTGTATGTACTAAAAGATACGTGTGTAGAAAAAAAGTATAATCAAACAGGTGGATTACGGACAGATCTAATTCATCTGTTTTTTGTTTTCTTACGATTTTTCAATTTACTCGCAACTGTAGAAAATCTCTGGATCAGCTATACTTAATTGGACAAAAATAAGGGCTTGTAGAATAAACCTATCTTCCTAAGAAGCGGATCTGGTTGAGGAATATAGCCTCACTGCCTCGTCTCTGGATCGCTGGATCAAGCAAGCCAAGACCTCGAGTTCTTTCAAAGAGGAGGATAACCGTTCATCAGAAGAAAATGAATGGATTGCTCAAAGAGCAATTGAAAATGGAGAGGTTCCAAAAGTAAATTTAATGAGAAACAATTAGCACAGATTGAAGCGGGGAAAGCTAGAATTCAAGGTTTAACTTGGCATCATCATCAAGTAACTGGAAAAATGCAATTAGTGGTCACAGATACACATGGCGTAAATCACTTGGGTGGAAATGCGATATGGGGGGATGGAATAAGATGATGAATGTTGAATGGCAATTTGCTGATAAAGAAGTGAGTCGAGAAGAAATTGATGCAGTTTCAAAAAAAATAGGTTATAGATTTCCACTAGACTATATATTATGTTCGATGGTTAATCATGGTGCGAATGTAGAACCTGAAGTCTTTGATGTAGGACATAAACAAAAGGTGTTTGGTTCTCTCCTGTCATTTGATGAGTCAAGTCCAGACAACTTTTTGAAGGTCTATGAGAACTATAAAGAAACATTACCGACTGGAGTAATTCCTTTTGCATTCGATCCGGCTGGAAACTTAATTTGTTTTGACTATAAAGAGAGTGAAGATATGCCGAAGATCGTTTTTTGGGAGCATGAAGGAGCGTGGGAGAAATCAATTCTCGTCCAGGACGAAGGTTTGTCTGTCGAACAAGCTGAAGAAAGAGCGCGAGAGAACATATTTTTTGTGGCTAATTCATTCACTGAACTACTTGAGAGCTTGCATGATTAATAAATGTCTGTAGATTCTATAACATACAGAACTCACTCCTATATAAAACTATAATTAGGAGTGAGTTTTTTTAGGTTCATTTGATAGATGAAGACACACGAAAGTGGATTGTCAACATTAGATCAGACAACTTTTTTAAGGGCTGCTTGACGATACTGAACAGGCGTCAAATATCCCAGTGATCCATGAACTCGGTGCCTGTTAAACCAGTTGATGTAGTCGTATAATTCCAATTCCAAATGACGGAGGTTTCGGAATTCCATCTGGTAAATAAACTCCGTTTTCATGATCTTGTAGGTGGCTTCGGCCACGGCGTTATCGTAAGGACATCCTTTCTTGCTGAGTGATCGGCCAATACCAAACATGCCTAAAAGCTGGTCCATCGTATGGTTCTTAAACTCACTCCCACGATTCGTATGAAACCACTGGATTTGGCTCAAGTCGCCTTCTACCGTTGCGAAGGCAGGGGAAACCAGAGCAGCGTCTTTATGTGGACCTGCACTATGGCCAATGATCTCGCGATTGAACAAGTCAATGAGGACGCAAACGTAATGCCATCGATACCCGACCTTCCCATATGTGAGCTCGCTTACCACGAAGCGCTTTGCTTCCGTCTGATTAAACTCACGACCCAGTTCATTCGCCGTTGTTGCCTCATTACAGGCCGTTTTGTGAGGTTTAAACTGGGCAACGGTGTACGCGGAGACGAGGCCTTGCTCTTGCATGATTCGACCTGAAGCTTGGCTTTTATCTTTCGTGTACCGTAGACTTTTCGATTGTTGTGGAATATCTCCACAATAGCTTCCGTGAGCTCATCTACATTGGGCTTTTCCTTCGCTTCATGATAGAAGGTGCTTTTGGCGATTTCGAGGACATTACACATTGCTGATACCGAGTATTGTTCACGGTTATTCTGGATGATAGCTACCTTCGTCCCATGATCAGCGCGGCTTGCTTTAAAATGTCGTTCTCCATCCGTAGACGCTCAAGCTCTTTACGCATAGCCATTAATTCGTTTTCTTCAGGTGAACGGTTGTCCTTCTCTTTGGAAGAGCCAGTGGCCTGCGATTGCTTGATCCAACGGTCTAGAGCCGAAGCAGTGAGGTCGTATTCCTCCACAATGGCAGCTCTGGGCTTGCCGTTTTCATAGAGCTCTACCATTTGTTTTTTAAACTCCGTTGTGAATGTGCGTCGTTGTTGTTTAGGCATTGTAGAAATCCGCTCCTTAATATGATAGTTCTATTCTAAAGCCCTTATTTTTTCTGTCCAACTAAGTGTAGCCGATCCACCACTACATCGGAGAAACCTAGGGGGAGTTCGGATCAACGGAAGGACGATTCGGAAAGTGTTGAGGGGATGGATAATAGTGCTTCTAGCACGATAACATGGAATGAGTTTCAAATTGAAAATATATAGAAATGGTGTAAGAGATGCGGTTTGGGATAATGCTAAAGATGAAGATGGTAATGTAAGAGATCCATTGACTAATGTCATAATGAACAAAGACGAGCCATGGGAAATGGGGCATAAGCCAGGTTATGAATTTAGAAAGCATAAGAAAAGTGCACAACAAAGAGGTATAACAAGAGAACAATTTCTAGATGAGCACAACAATCCTAAACACTACTATCCGGAGCTCCCAGAATCCAATCACAGCCATAAGGGTGAAGATTTAACGGACAATTATTTCGGAGATTAAGTTTAGGAGTGTTGGAGCAGGAGGGGGGATAATGGAAATACCAAATGATAGTAAATTGCTCGCTAAATCAGCTTTAAAAGCATTAGGTGGGAATCCCGTTATTCACAAATATTGGGATGATGATGAAGTGGGTAATATTGATATTTTATCAACTGTTGATAGACCATGGGAAGGTATTACGTCATATGCAACTCTCGGATTATATATGCATTCAATAGGAAAAATTGTAGATGGGAAGTTTTTGAGGGTAGAAATTGTAGGGGCAAGTGCAACAAGCCATAAAAAATTTTCGAATATTTTAGCAACTTGTGCATTTTGTATAATTAATTCAAAAATGCCGATTTATCCAGGCGCAATATTCAATGATGTGGTGAAGATGTATTATCCTGATATAGACATGAAACATATGCTCTTCGTGCCTCCATTTCTTTGGGAAGAGCAATTACAAACAATTGATTCTCTAGATAAAAAAGTTGCATGGTTGCTTGCTGTCCCAATTTCTGAAAATGAATACTTATTTGCTCAAGAATATGGCTCCAATAAACTTGAAGACCTATTTGAGCAGAAGCAGATTGATATTTTCGATATTGAACGAAAATCAGTTTTGTAGTATCGTGCTACTAGTGTCAAATCAGCTAAGCTGTGTCTTCAAACCGTTTAAATAGTAATGCATGGGTTAAATAGTTTAGATGAATACTCGATATGAGATCAAAGAGACCAATGGCAGCGAGTCCGAGATCTGTTTCCACCTGAACGAAAACCACAAGGAGGACATCCCGCTTTGGACAACTGAATCATGTTAAATACAATGCTTTGGGTTGCACGTTCAGGCGCCCCATGGCGTGATCTTCCTGACCACTTTCCCCATTGGAAATCCGTGTACACTCGCTTTCGACGTTGGCAGAACGCCGGGATTTGGGATAAGGTGATGAAGGCTGTCTCCCTGGATAACGAATGAGAAAGTATTATGATTGATGCCACGATTGTGCGTGTTCATCACCATGATCGGGCGCAAAGAGGGGCAAAAGCAAGCAAGCGATCGGACGTTCCCGTGGTGGATGAAGTACCAAAATTCATGCCATCGTCGATGCGTTAGGAAATCCACTACGTTTCGAATTAACGGATGGTGAAGCTCATGACTCGGTTCAGGGCTAAAAGCTTCTGCAAGCGAGGGAATCTACAGGGTCAGGTAATGATCAATCGCTTGAGTTGATCGAGAATGGTAACAATCCATGGCCAGATGGACTTTCGCGGTTCGAAAATACGTTTCTATCGCCCAACGTTTACTATAATAACTCAGAATCTCATCATTGCTTAGTGAAACATCCGTACTTAGAAAAGCTTTCATTTGCTTGGGATCAAAACCTTTCCCCTCTTTCCAATACAGCAGCAGGACGGCGTATTCCAAGAGATCGAGTTTTCCTTCATAACGATATATTCGATAAGCGGAGGAGCTAACGGTCACCAGGTTGGTATTCGATTTTTAGATGTAGGAAGCAAAGCTTGTTCACCTCTGCGCGGGGGGGTTGGTGATACTTCTATTTTACGCAGAGAGTCGGGTGTGTCTCTTTTTACATTTCATGGAACCAATTTTGGGCAAGTACAGTTATAACCAAATAATGCTATTCCGATACAATCAAACAGGTTGACTATGGTCCGATACTACCATAATTGACCTGTTTTTGTTACCCTCGTTTTCTCGCAGTTTTTTTATTACTCGCCGATTTCATCTGCTACGCTCAAGAAGCGGGTGCCCATTTTTTCCGGACCTGAGATCAATAACTACTGTAAGTGCGTCTTCTTGATAAAAAGATAATTCTGATCAGTAAGTGTAAAAACAACACGTATCAATAAATCTTGAATCAATGAGTGGATATGATCCAAATCATCCAAATCATAAAAATAACTATCCTAGACCACCTAAAAATCACTATAAATATAGAGGGTCAGATAATAAAGGAAGGTTGCGAGATACAGAGCAAAAGATGATAGAATATCTGAGAGAAAGGTTCAAAAATAATCCTCATGTTAAAGGCAGTATTGAAATTATTTCACATAACCCTATTTGTAAAAGTTGTAATGATATTATTGATCAATTTCAAATTGATTTTCCGAATATCAAAGTCACGAGAGTTCAAATCTTGGATGACTTGAATTGAGTAGAATATGGAGGAGATTTAACATGGATATTTCAAATAAGGGTGAGTTAAAGAAATTCTTATTAACATTAGAAAAAAAATCATACCCAATGAAGCCTTGTAGTGAAGATGAGCTAACAAAATTAAAACATTTTTCTCCAACAAAAACGCTGCCCTCGAATTATTTAGATTTTATGAGTAAGTTTGGGAATGGTGCAGAGTTTTTGACTGGTACACATTATACTATGAAGTATATATTAGAGTTAAAAGAATGGGCTGTAGAACTTTTAGAGGAAAATAGTTTCTCAAAAAAACTCACAGATAATCAGTTTGTGTTTATGATGCACCAAGGATATATGTTTTGGTTTTTCAATTTGGATGAGGGTGATAATCCACCTGTGTATCTTTATGATGAAAGTCTTGATCTAACTGATTTCAAAAAAGTTAGTGATACACTTTCGGAATTTTTAATTTCATTGTATGACTGATATATATCGAGTTTAATTCAATAATAACCAATAGTGCCACAATACGAGCTAGCCGCCCGTATTGTGGTCTTTTTTTATCCTCTATATGTATGGCGGTAGATGAAATAGATCACCCCCAGTGCCGAATGAATCCATCATTTAACCAATAACACATATAACCCTTGTAATACCCGTATAAAGATTTCTTCATTGCGGTTGTACGCACATCAAATGCTTTAATTTTAAACCCTAAATAACGCTATTCCGATAAATCCAGCAGGTTGATTATGGTCAGATACTACCATGATAGAGCTGTTTTTAGTTATAGAGCGGCGGCAACTCTAATAGAACGCCAAGCAAGCTGATATAATTGTGGTAATTAGAAAAATGGTTACCACCTTCTTTACTCCCAATTTTAAGTTTACAACTTAGGGGACGGATGAATTTACGAAGAGGTATGGTGACCCTCCTGGGAAGAATTTAAAGTTAAGATTGATGTTGTTGCTGAAAAGAAAGCTGAAGAAGTAAGAAGTACAGGATTGAAAAATATAGAGGAGTTTGCAATGAATACTGGCTTGGAGTTACAGATGAATAAGCTCTTTGAAGAAGCTAAATGCATTATTCGAAATATTGATTGGAGCCATATTGAGTTTAAGAGACCGTCATATGTTGTGTTGTTGTCTGAGCACCTGAGAAGAAGCTCATTATTCTATGATTATTTTCACAAAGATTCGATGAGGTTAATAGTATTTAGTGCTATGGACTTTATCGATATGCAATTACCTAAAAATATATTAGATGAATGTACGGAAACACTCCAGAATGTAAAAGGTATTTTTGTCAGAGAAGTGTGTAGACATTATTTGGAATGGGCTTATTTGATAGGGGAGGGTGTGCCGATCGCTGTTCAGTTTCAGGAGCTATACTTACCCATAATAAAGCTATTTGAAAGAGGGGGCAGAATACAATATGATAAAGGACTGTTGATTATTGGGGGATTAACTTGTTCGCGATTTGTATCTTCGGATTCTAGTTTGTTTGAACCAGAGGATATTAGTGATAGTTATCTAGAGGAGATAGACAAAGATGTTTTGAATTAGTGAATATTGTAAAATGTTTTATATAACTATCTTTCAACACTATCAACAACGCCGCAATGCGAGCTATCAGCCGTGTTGTGGTTTCTTTTTTGTCCACCGCTATATGCTAAAAAATACAATTATCTAAGTGGCGGCTATTGAAAAAATAGACCACCAGTGATGAATGAACCCATTATTCCATCAATAACATATATAAACCTTGTAATAACCGTATAAAGATTTCTTTAATATGGGTTGTACGCATATCAAAGATTTAATATCGAAAATGAATCAGAATCACCTCCTAAACCAGCGAAAATTCATCAGAGACGGAGAAGAATAATACCAGTCGTACGCCTTCGTCGAAAACAAGTGAGACAGATACGACAACAACGCCGAAAAACAGTACGACATCGAGGAATAAAAATAACCAAGATGAAGCTCTGAATGAGGTGAACTCTTGGAAACCTGAAGCATCGAAGAAAAAGGATGAGGATAAACCGCAAGCTGATTCCAACCCGTCAGAATCCTCACAGTCAGATAAACCTAAGGAGAATTCGAATGCTAATAAGCCGAGGGAGGACTCGGAAGGTACTGAGGTGACGGGTAAAGGTTCTGTTAAAATTGAAAAGATTGATTGGAGTAAATACAACAATCTCAAAAAGAGTGGTTGCAACAAATGATTAAACATGAGCTTACGGAAATTGAACTTATGAAGCAAGGATACCCATACAAAAATCCTGGTGCGTACAATCCTGACTGGAATACCTTTGGTAATAAACCACCAGGAGCACACGACGCAGCTGATCCTCAACCTAGAGGTGAGTTTGATGGCGCGTTTAAATATAATCTTTCTGAACAAAACAAGATAGAGAAACAAATAGAAAAAGAAAAAGAAAAAGGAGAATAAATGTGGAATATTTAAAACAGGCGATTAACCGTATATCTGTAATTGATTGGAGCTGTCTTGGAGAAAAGGAAACCATGTCACAAAGTCATTTGTGTCGAGAGTATTTGAGAAGAGCAACAAAATTTTTAAAAGAGTACCCAGGTACTTGCGTACCTCCATTTATTATGATTTCAAATTCGATCACGAAGCCACATGAAAACATTGAAGTGATTTCCATATTAGATGAAATAAACAATTCCTACCACAGAGCTCTTGTTACCAGTTACCTTGAATTATGTGCTCTTATTGATGAGAAAAACCCAATTGCTATAGATAACAAGGATTTGTTTGAACCAGCAATAAAATTATATGAAAGAGGTGGCTTTTTTCATAGAAGGGAAGGATATATATATATAAATGGTAATGCTATTTTAATTGCAAATGTTGCTTGGGATAAGCAGGAACCGCTAGATATTAGTGATGAAACCTTGGAAGCGCTAGATAATGGTTATATCGAGTAAAAATTTTCACATTTTTCAATATTGAGTGGGCTGCTTAGTGACGATTAAGATCCTCATAAACCAATAATTAATGAAAAAAATAATTGGGTTTATAATGCCGAAGGAAGATTATACAGAGCAGTTGACAAACCTAGCCCTTTAAAACTTGATAATTATACTTAACAACCCGTCATTAAAAAAAAATAGGAAGAAGCAATGTGAGCAAAATAATATATTGGTCTAAACATGTGCAATTAGACATTAGAATAATTAAAAAGTTGGAAGGTAAGTGGGATGTTCAGTTTCCTAAAGAGGAGGTGCGATCGAACTCCTAGTGTAAAAGTTACAGTGTATGTTACTTTGGCTGAAATACTATTGAAGAATAATCAAACTATTTCTAAAGAAATTATTGATGCTATAATTGGCTTTAAAATGGATTCAATTAATGAGGAACTTAGCTTAGATGAATTAACAGATTTATCAAGAGCCGTTAAGAATGTTTAGAATAAGATTCTGGTTCTGATAAAAACAATCTACTCACAATATTACTAATATCACCACAATGTGAGCTAACCGCCGTATTGTGGTTTCTTTTTTTCGCCACTCCATTCTAAAAAATATAATCATTTAAGTGGCAGCTTTTCAAAAACACTCCACGCTGAATGAACTCATAATTCAACCAAGAACACATATAACCCATGTAATACCCGTATTAAACATTTTTCTATTTTCGGTTGTACGCACATTAGATGATTTAATTTCATAGCCTAAATGACGCTATTCCGTTACTGAAGTAATATATGCTTTTCATAAGGCAATGGAAGGAGAACTAACGCCAGAACAGAAAAATGGTTTCAGCAGTTAAAAGCACATGAATTAGATGAAAAAGCCCGAATGGATTCAGGAAAGGAATATTATAGAAATCCAGAATCTTGGGATTTTGAGGAGAAAGTTTGGAGATCAAAGCCTCCAGGTGCACATGAGAATGCTGTACCTCAACCTAAATTT
>NZ_CAKMMP010000021.1 GCF_927798175.1 Paenibacillus sp. JJ-223 | reverse complement strand
TGCCCATGAACGAAGAACATCGGAAAGCCGTATGAGGGAAAACCTCACGTACGGTTTGATGAGGAGGGGCTGGGTTTTGCCCAGCCTTTTACTCTAGAAATCGTCATTCCCGCCGAAGATGCACAATTGAGCACAAAAAAACCATGTTGCATTCTATGAAAACAGGTCATAGGAATCATGGAAGCCAAAGATTAGTAATGTAAAATACATATTATAAAGGTAATAATTACCATAAAGAAAGCGGGATTAAGGAGTGAATTGATCCGTTACAAATTTGATAGGGAGAGGATGAAAATGATGTTTACGAGACGTAAATTTGCATTAACCGTAATGTCTCTGGCCTTATCCGCAACGATGCTTGGAGGCGGGGCCTGGGGGCAAGCTCCGCAGGCAATGGCTGCATCTGACCCGGGGATTGCCGTCAACGCGGTTTTAACGGACATGCCAGCCGAATTGAAATCGTCCATTGAATGGGTGTATACGAATCGCATGCTCAAGGAAAACTCCGTCGGTCGAAAAAACTTGATCTATGACCAGATTTTCGCCGGGAAAGGAACGCTCAACTACGTCGTTCGCTGGCAATCGGCCAAAAACCTCACCTTGCAGCAGCGAAAAGACATCGAACGGATGCTTGGCCGCCAGATCAACAATTGGACCAAACACTTGCAGGGATACGATGGCTGGCCCTATGGAGAGATTGCTGTGAAAGTCGTCGGTTGGGCGGTCGCGAATCCAGCGCAGATTTTGGACAAACAATCCGGCGAGATCGTGTACACTACAACCACGGTAGACGAACTAAGCAAGTCCGATCCGCGAATTCCGGCGGCATTGCCGCATGCACCGAATGAATTGTCACGCTTCGAGCATTTCTCGAATCCGAATTATGCATATCCCGGCGGGCTGGACAAGCGTTTTGACATGTATTTGTGGGCAACGTCCAATTTCGGCGGTGGTGCCGGCGGTGACTGGGGGCAGCGCATGTCTGACGATTATATTCTAAGCACGGTCAACCAGAACGAGATCCAGATTACTGAACACGAGATCGGGCACGGTTTCGGCATGCCTGATTTCTATGAGCCGCAGGACCGCCCGCCAGGAGGTTTCCCGGTGCCGACCATCATGTGGGCAGGCAACTCTCCCACGATTACGAATTGGGATGTCTGGCTGTTGAGGTATACATGGAGTCAACTTAAAAAGGATACGTCGCGGTTCCCGCTGGTGCCGGCGGGAAATGAGCCTGTCAACGTGGCGAGCAATGCCAAGGTGTCTGCGTCTTATGTTTCACCCTGGGAAACGGTTGCAGCCCTAAATGATGGATATGATCCCTCGCATTCGAATGACCGGGCACATCCGGTATACGGCAACTGGCCGGAAACGGGTACGCAATGGGTGCAATACGATCTGGACCGTACGTATACCCTCAGCCGAAGTGATGTGTATTGGTTCAAGGATCATGGCGGCATCGATGTGCCTCGTTCGTACAGTATCCAATATTGGGACGGGAACGCATGGCGCGACGTGCAAAATGCCCAAGGATTGGGCACGAATGCGGATGCATACAACACAACGACGTTTGATCCAGTGAGCACGACGAAGATCAGGCTTCAAATCTCGGCGAACGCTCCGGCTTCTACCGGTATTTTGGAGTGGAAGGTCCTGGGGACGGCCCAATAATGCAATCCTGAATGATATGATTGGATAAGCCGAAGAGCGGCTGTGCAGTAACGGTTGCGTGCTGTGCAGCCGTTTTTTTTTTTGCAGGGAAACCACCATTTTTGAAAATCCACGGATCGGGCAGCTAGTTCCGCTGCTCCTGAATGTATTTTCGATATAGTGCAGGCGTGATTTCTTCGTATTTTTTGAATGTTTTGATAAAATACCCGGATTCGTTGAATCCCAATTCGTCGCTGATTTGGGCGATTGGCATGTCGGTGACCTCAAGCAGCTGTTTGGCCCAATTGATTTTGAGGCGCGCCGCGTAGCTGCTGAAATTTTCGCCAGTTTCCTTGGCGAACAGTCGGCTGAAATAGCTTGGGCTCAGATGACAGAGCTCGGCTGCTTTTTTGAGCGTCAGTTGTTCGTTTTTGTGGCTGTGCATGAAGTCCAGCGCCGGTTGGAGCGCCGGGCTCGCAATGTCTGCTTCTTTGGGACTGCTGCTGAGGTAAGCATCAGCGATGGCATTGGTCATTTCCCGTTTGATCGATTCGATGTTCCGAATGGAGTAGCCGGGCAAAATGGTGGATAGGCTCAGGGACTCCTGTGTTCCGGAAGCGGAGGCTTTTTCGAACATTTCAACCAGCAGGTTTTTGTTCAAGGCTTCCTCCACGATGTAATTGCACAACAGAGACAGCATGTTGGAAATTTTGACGACCTCTTCGTAGGTCATGACCGGCAGCTGATCGTATTGTTCGCTTAATTCTGCGAGTTTGCGTTCATGCAGCCCAGGGTTCTGGGGGGAGACGATTTGTTCCAGGTCACGTGCGCTCTCGGGATTGGACAGCTTCACCTGTCCAGCCATGACCGCGCCGATGTATTTGCCATCAATCGTAATCGGAATCGCAATGTCGATGATATTGAAATGGCATGAATAGACGTAAGGCTCGTTCAACCGAACTGCTTCCAGGCCGCCGCGCGAGTCGCATTTTTGGCAGTAGGGCAGCAGTTCGGGATCTTGGCGTACGCTCTGGCAGAACGATTGGCAGCTGCTGTGGCCTGTAACGGGATTGCCTTTGTAGTCCACGGTCAGGATAGCCAGCTTGGTGACGGTGGCGAGCGAGTCCTGCAATCGCTTCCACTTATCGAGGTCGAGTATTTTGTTAATGTGCAGGTATTCCTTAATCATGGCGGCATGCCTCCATCGTTCACAGATTAACCGAGCCTTGGGCTGAATTCATATTAAAAAACAACTGAAAGGGTAATGTATATTAGGCGCCTTTTGTAATGAACACGCTCGAGGCAAAGATACACCTTCGCATGACAATAACATACCATCTTTCCGGCAAAAAGCAAAAAATTACGATTGAAAATTATAATTATTTGTTATCAAATTCCACTGTCAGTGCGATGCCCCTGTTATATATTGATAGTACAAGCCGTTCATTCAAATTTAAAATGGTATAACGTTCATGCGATGAAATATCAGCCATTCGAGTTATCCATAGGAGGTTTTTCGTGATGAGAAAAGCATTTATCAGCCCGACCAAATACGTGCAAGGTGAAGATGAGCTGTTGAACTTGGGGTATTTCGTGAAATCCTTTGGCGACTCCGCCTTGTTAATCGGTCATCCCGACGATGTCGCGCGCGTAAAGGAAAAATTGGATGCCACGGCAGCCAAGTTCGATATTACTTTTGTTGAAAGCGGTTTTAAAGGGGAGTGTTCCCGTCAAGAGGTGGCTCGGTTGCAGGACATCGCTCGTGAGCAAAAATGTACCTGCACGATCGGCCTCGGCGGAGGCAAAGCGATCGATGCGGCCAAATGCGTGGCTGAAGGCGAAGCCTTGATCATCTGTCCGACGATTGCGGCCACGGATGCGCCAACGAGCCATTCTGCCGTATTGTACACGCCGGATGGCGCGTTCGACGATTACGCGTATTTCAAACAAAGCCCAAGCGTGGTGTTGGTGGACACAACCGTCATCGCCAATGCGCCGACGCGATTCCTCGTTTCCGGCATGGGCGACGCGCTGTCCACGTACTTTGAAGCGAGAGCTACGGCGAAATCCTATTCACGCGTCAATGCCAGCTTGCCGATGGGCGCACGCGAAGGACTGACGCCGCCTGCATTCGGCACCAACGCAGCGCTGGCACTGGCGAAGCTGTGCTACGAAATGCTTCTTCGCGACGGGGTAAAAGCGAAGGCCGCCTCTGACAGCAACATGGTTACTCAGGCGCTGGAGAACATCGTGGAAACGAACATTTTGCTGTCCGGGCTCGGATTCGAGAGCGGCGGCTTGGCTGCGGCCCATGCGATCCACGACGGATTAACCATTCTGGAGGGCACGCATCATTATTTCCACGGCGAAAAAGTGGCCTTCGGCACGATCGCGCAGCTCGTATTGGAAAACGCGCCGACCGAGGAACTGAACGAAGTACTCGACTTTTGCCTGGATGTGGGCCTGCCCGTAAGCCTGGCCGACATCGGCGTAGAGACGATTACGCAGGAAGAACTGCTGGAAGTCGCCGAAAAGGCATGCATTCCGGAAGAGTCCATCCATGCCATGCCGTTCCCGTTCACGGTGGCCGAGGTGGCCGGGGCGATTGCAACGGCGGACCGGATCGGTCGTGAATACAAAGCGCGCCGGGAGGCGAAATAAATGAAAAAAATTATCAATCAAGCCGAAAACGTCGTGCTGGAAATGTGCAGCGGGATCGCGCTGGCGCATCCGGAGCTTGAATTTTTGCCAAAGTACAAAGTGATCAAACGCAGAGAAATTCAGGCGGACAAGGTCAGCCTGATCAGCGGCGGCGGCAGCGGTCATGAACCGGCACACGCCGGTTACGTGGGCAAGGGCATGTTGGATGCGGCCGTTTGCGGCGACGTGTTTGCCTCCCCGTCCCAGATTCAGGTGTACCAGGCGATCAAAGCGACGGCAGGCAGCAAGGGTACGCTTCTGATCATCAAAAACTACAGCGGCGACATGATGAATTTCAAAAACGCGGCCCACCTTGCCGAAGAAGACGGCATCGAAGTGCAGTACGTGAAGGTCGAGGACGACATTGCCGTACAGGATAGCTTGTACACGGTAGGACGACGCGGCGTGGCCGGCACGGTGCTCGTTCATAAAATTGCCGGGGCGGCGGCAGAATTGGGACGCAGTCTGGCCGAAGTGAAAGCGGCGGCCGAGCGCGCGGCGGCAAACGTGCGCAGCATCGGGTTTGCGTTTACGTCCTGCACGGTGCCTGCCAAAGGCACGCCGACGTTCGAGATTGCCGAGGACGAGATGGAATACGGCGTAGGCATTCACGGCGAGCCTGGCATTCGGCGCGAGAAAATCGCGACGGCGGATGAATTGGCAGGCCGAATGGTCGGCGCACTGCTGGCAGACTTGAAGCTGGATGCCGGGGAACCGGCAGAAATTGCGGTGCTCGTCAACGGTTTCGGGGCGACGCCGCTGCAGGAGCTGTACCTGCTGAACAATGCGGTGCAGCGGGAATTGGCAGGACACCCGGCGCTGAAGGTTGCAGCAGCGTTTGTGGGCAACTACATGACCAGCATCGACATGGCCGGCGCTTCCCTTACGATTCTGAAGCTGGACGAGGAGCTGAAGTCGCTGCTGTTTGAGGAGAGCGAAGCGCCTGCATTCAAGGTGTCCGGTCCTCCCGCAGCGCCGGTTGTCTATACGGACTATACGGACGTGTTGGAATCTGCTGGGGGCTCTGGTGCAGAGACTAAGGTTTCCTTTGGGGTCCAGACCTCCGATGAAGCGGCCGTGATTCGAAACGAACGTTTTACGTTGGACAACGTCGTCTATTTGATCGACAAGATGAGCGAAATCATCATTCGAAACGAAGTACCGTTCTGCGAGCTCGACTCCCATGCCGGGGACGGCGACTTTGGCATGAGCGTGGCGAAAGGCTTCCGGCAGCTCAAGCGGGAATGGAGCCATATCGTGGGGGAGGAAAAGAAGGATATCGGCTCCTTCCTGGACGCATGCTCGCTTGTCATCATGGAACACTGCGGCGGCGCTTCCGGACCGATCTGGGGATCGGCATTCCGGGCGGCAGGCAAGGCCGTGGGCGACAAGCAAGAGCTGAGCGTTTCCGAGTTCGCCGAAATGATGCAGGCTGCGGTCAAAGGCATTCAATCCACCGGTGAACGTTCCTTCGGCCGGGGGGCCGTCGTCGGCGACAAAACGCTGATCGACGCGCTGGTGCCTTGCGCCGATGCCTGGACGCAGAGCGCTCGGTCCGGCGATGACTTCAAGACCGCGTTTGCCAAAGGCGCGGCAGCAGCCGTGGCCGGCGCGAAGAAAACGGAAGACATCGTTGCGCGCATGGGCCGTGCCGGTACCGTAGGCGACCGCAGCTTGGGCTATCCTGATGCGGGGGCGTATGCGCTCGGCGTCATTTTCACGGAACTGTCCGAGGCGCTGAAATAACGAATACAACATCGGCACGTTGTTAACGAAACCGGGTAAGACCGTTCTGCATATGGGCATGCAGAGCGGTTTTTTGCCGTCTTTTCTCCTGAAATTGGCATGAGGGGATGCAATAGTGTAATCTTAGTTTAATGTAATTAAGCGAAGGATATTACGCAACATACACATATAGCCCACGTTGAACGAGAAGGGACAGAAGAGACGATGACGCACAAACTATATTATGACTCTGCATACACACGGGAGTGGCATACGCGAATTACCGGCAAAATGGATAAAGAGGACGGACTCTACGTGACGCTGGCTGAAACGGCATTCTATCCGCATGGTGGCGGTCAGCCTTGCGATCTGGGACAAATCGGCGGAGTTGACGTCCTGGACGTCATTTCCGAAGGGGATGAGGTTTGGCACAAGGTGGAGCGTGCACCCGAGCAAGAGAAAGTGGATTGCCGGATCGATTGGGAGCGCCGGTTCGATCATATGCAGCATCATACCGGTCAGCATCTGCTGTCTGCCGTTACGTTGAAGCTGGCGGACGCAATGACGCTCAGCTTCCATCTCGGTACGGACTATGCCACGATCGACGTCGCTTCGGCTGAACTGGAAACCGAGCAGATTGCCGCCATCGAGCTCGAGGCCAATACGCAAATTTACCGCAATGCCCGCATCGCCGCTTCGTGGGTTACGGCAGAGGAAGCGACGAGATTGCCGCTCGTCAAACAACCGTCGGTGACGGAGAACATTCGCATCGTGGAAATGGAGGGCGTGGAATACAACGCCTGCGGCGGAACGCATGTCGCATCCACGGGCGAGATCGGCATCATCAAAATTTTGAAAACAGAGCGCGTGAAGGGCAGTACCCGCATCTATTTCAAATGCGGCTTCCGGGCGCTCGAAGAATTCGGCGCCGTGCAGCGCGTAACCCAAGCGATCTCCGCGAAGCTGAAGACGGGCAGGGACGAGCTGCTGGAACGTTTGGACAAGCTGGAAGCGGAGCAGAAGCAGCTTCAGGCCGAAATATCCGCGGTCAAAGCTGCGAATGATACATATTTTGCCCAGGAACTGATCGCACAGCGTCAAGGGCTGGTCATCGCGCAAGTGTTTGAGGACAAATCCGTCAAAGACATGCAAAGCCTGGCGACCAAGCTGACCGCCGAGCATGAAGGCATCGTGCTGTTTGTTTCGCGTTCCGAGGCCAAGGTTGTGCTCGCGCAGAAGGGTCAGCCGCATTGGGCGTGCGGAGCCTTTTTCAAAGGCAACTTGGGGGCGTATCAGGGCAAGGGCGGCGGCAGTGACAGCATAGCTCAGGCGGGATTCCCAAGCGTCGATGAGGCGCTTGCCTTCTTTGAATTCACCCGGGAGCAATTGGGTCACCATTGAGGCATAAAGGGTATAGGTATCGGGCAATAAACAGCATGGCAACTCAGGCACGCCACTTCGTGGCGTGTTTTTTTATGCATCCATGGCTAGCAAGAATACTTCATCCTTCCCTCCGAGGCGTATGGTATACTCGTCCCTAGAAGATTTTACCTCAAGGAGGGTGATCCCATGGCGGAACGAATTCCGTGCGCAAGGGAAGGATGCGGCAATACCGTTTTACCGGCCACGGCGGCCAAAACCGGCGGCATTTGCATGCCGTGCAAGCAGGAGATTGAGCGGGAGGAACGTCGCAGGTACATCGAAGCAAATCGCCGGGACGTGAACCTGTACGAAGGTATTTCGGATCCGGTGGAGATTCTGAGCATCATGCATACCGATCAGCCTCGCGATCCGTTGATTCATTACCTCCCTTATGAACGTTCGAAAGAGCAGGTATATCTGTCATTGTCGGAACAAGAGCAGCTTCGCATGGCTGACCTTGCAATGGAAATGATCCGGGACGGCGATGAGGATACGGGGACGGAAATCCTGACGCTGCTATCGGGATATCACGATCTGCCCCTTACGGCATATTTGCCGGAATTGCTGGAATATGAAGTATATTATCCGGCCATATTGTTCCGAAGCGCGTCACCTTCGCTGCGGGATCGGCTGTTGCGAGAGGTCGAGACGGACGACGAGCACCGCAATCATTTGCTGCTGATGCTGGCTTATATCGGGGATGAGCGGGTTGTGCGGCAGTTCCGGGAATGGAGGCAGTCGCCGCCGGCGTGGAGAGATCGGCTGCATGTGCCTCCGGAGCATTATGCGATGGAAGGGGGCTGGGAGCTGATGGCCGAAGGAACGCGCAGAGATTTGTTTATCCAGCCGAGTTATGCTTTGTTTCGTGTACGGGAGCAGGAGAACGCGGCTGCTTTCGAACACGGCGACCCTGTGCGGATGTTGGCGGTTAACTCGGCATGCTGTCCGTGGTGTAACGGGCCGTTAACCACGTTGATCGACCTGGATGTGGGGCACCCGGCATTGGCCGGTCTTTCCTGGAAGGCGGATCGGTTTGCTGCTCGGACCTGTGTCGTTTGCAGTTGTTATGGAACAGTGTATATGGAGATCGACGAGCAAGGTGAGCCGGTCTGGAGCGAACATAATGTGATGCCGTACAGAGCGGGAGAGATGGACACGGATGATTATGATGGTTCGTACACTGCGGTAACGGACCAATTCCGAATCGCGCGGGAGCCCCGGCATCCGTTTCATGGCAGCGAGTGGGCGATGGAACCTTCCTTGTCCCAGATCGGCGGCCATCCCGGCTGGGTACAGGACGCGGAATACCCGAATTGTCCCTGCTGCTCAGCTCGGATGAAGGCAGTCGGCCAGCTTGATTGGGGAATGGTCGAGGAGTACGGTGAAGGCATGTACTACATATTTGCCTGCGAGCCATGCGGAATGACGGCTGTATCGTATCAGCAGAGTTAATTTGCGCGAATTTGGGAACATCAGCCTTTCAATGATGGGAGAGGACGAGCTTGACATGAAGGTGGAAGTATATACATTAAATGCGTTTGCAAAAGAGGAGCGTGGCGGGAACCCGGCTGGCGTGGTGTTGGATGCTGCTGCGCTGGATGCTGCCGAAATGCAGCTCATTGCAAAGGAAGTGGGTTTCTCGGAGACGGCTTTTATGGAAAAGTCTTCGGTTGCGGATTACAAAATCCGTTACTTCACGCCCACGAACGAGGTCGATCTGTGCGGACATGCCACGATTGCCGCATTTGGACTGCTGCACTCGCTGGGTTTGGCAGAGGCGGAAACCTCCTGCACCATAGAAACGAAAGCCGGAGTTTTGGATGTCGATATCGGCGTCGATGGCCTCGTCTATTTGTCACAGGCTTTGCCGCAATTTTTTGAAAAGATATCCGCTGAGGAAATCGCCCCATCTTTGGGGGGGGATGCCGACGATCTGGAAGCAGGGCTGCCCATCCAGATTGTTTCGACGGGGCTGCGGGACATTTTGGTTCCGATTCGCAGCAGGACACTCTTGAATAAGATGCAGCCGGATTTGGACGCCATAACCGCCATTAGCCAAAAATACGATGTGGTCGGCTATCATCTGTTCGCGTTGGATACTCCAGACGATGCAGTCGCGGAATGCCGAAATTTTGCGCCGCTTTACGATATTCCCGAGGAGAGCGCGACAGGAACCTCCAACGGTGCACTGCTCTGCTATTTGTATAAATATGGTCAACGATCTTTGCGGAAAGTGGAGGATGTCACCTTCAGGCAAGGATATTCCATGGATTGTCCTTCCGAAATCAAGGCAGGCTTGCGCCTGAACGAGGACGGGGAAATCAACCAAGTTCGGGTTGGCGGTACCGTAACTGGCATTGAACGAAGACATTTCATGGTATAAGCGGAATGAAAAAGGCCTGCTTGCAGCCCGCGTAACATGGGTGCAAACAGGCTTTTTTGCTGCCGCAAGGAAGGGCTAAAGCGCAGCGGGTGAGCTTGGAATGTGCCCGATCCATTCGCTGACTTCCGCATTCCTTGTCATGCTTTTCCCTCCATAGGGGTGGATTGACCGGCTTCCCACTCTTCGCGCAGCATACCCATCATCAGCCGGTCATATCGCTTGCCATCGCGGTATACGGCAGAACGAATGCGTCCCTCCAACTGAAAGCCGACTTTTTCGTATGCGCGGATGGCTCGTTCGTTGTACGCGATAACGTCCAGGCCGACCCGGTCCAGATTCATTTCGTAGAAAGCGTAGCGCAGCATCAGTTGCAGCGCTTCCGTGCCGTACCCTTTGCCGCGATGTTCCGCAAGCCCGATGCCGATTGCGAGCTGACCCGTACGATTGTTCCACTCGATGCCATGGATGACGACAAAACCGATCAGTCGATCGTCTTCCCGCGTGCGCAACCGGAAATACACTTCCCGGTGTTTGGTTTCGCCTTCATCCTCAAGTTGTTTTTCCGAGAAAGGGACAGCGAGGTCGGTGTCCACATTCCGCAGGTATTCGGGATCTTCATTCCATTGCAGCATAACCTGCACGTCTTCCGCGCGGGGAGCTGTCAATTTCAGGCGTTTGCCATAAAACAGATGCGATGTTGTCAAGGTCATGGGCTTCTCCTTTGAAATGGGGTTAGTAGTATGATTTCACCTCTGAACGACTGGCCGATATGTTGAACGTACGCAATAACCTCGCCCCTTTGCTGTGAGTTAGCTTCATCGTATTCGATCAGGGCGTAACTGGCAATAGGAACCGATTGACGTCACAGATGAATCTTGTGATAAAACCTGACATGGTAGTAAAATAGGAGAAAGTTGAAATTTGAACATCCGCGTTTCCGGCAATGATTGCAGGATATTCGGGTGGTATCATACGTTGGCAGGAGTGGTCGGATTGGAGATTCGGGTAGACGATTTAAGCGGAAATCAAGTTAAAGCATTGATCGCGGAGCATTTGGCAGGCATGTTTGCCGATTCGCCGCCGGAAAGCGTGCATGCGCTGGATCTGGAAGGATTGAAAAGGCCGGAGGTAACGTTCTGGTGCGCATGGGAAGGCGAAGAACTGATGGGCTGCGGTGCGATGAAGGAGCTGGATTCGCAGCACGGCGAACTGAAATCGATGCGTACGGCAGCGGCGCATTTGCGCAAAGGCGTGGCAAGGAACATCCTTGCCCACATTATCGAGGTGGCGAAAGAGCGGGGGTACAAGCGCCTCAGCCTGGAGACGGGATCGATGGATTCTTTCATTCCCGCACGGAAGCTGTATGAGGATTTCGGTTTCAGTTACTGCGGACCTTTCGCCGATTATGCGCCGGACCCGAACAGTGCCTTTATGACGAAAGAATTATAGACGGAGATGGAATAGACCGATCCGGAATGTGTCAAAACAAAAACGAATAGGCATTAAATGCGAATAAATGGGAGCTTTGCAATAATGCAGGGCTTTTTTTCATCTTTCCAATCGATCCTCCTTGACGTCTCAATGTGGGTGGTTTTGGATATAAAAAACTTACGTGCTGAGTCATGAATAATCGGGTATACTGGACATTATGTTGTTTAGCGCTTGAACGCCAAGAAGCTATGCAGACAGACGTTTTACTCGGGAGGACTTCAATTCAATGGCTCAGACAGAAGGAACATTGCAAAAAAAGCTTAAGGCAAGGCATATCAGCCTGATGGCCATGGGCGGCGTCATCGGAACGGGCATATTCAAAGGCAGCAGCGAAACGATCGGACTGGCCGGCCCCGGCGTCGTCATTACTTACATTTTCGCGGGATTGCTGTTGCTCGTGGTCATGGCCGCGATGGCCGAAATGGCCACCGTGTACAAAAACAAAAACATGAAAGACTTCATCCAGCAGGCCTTTGGCAGCAGGGTATCTTTCGTCATGGGATGGATGTATTGTTTCCTGTGGCTCTCCGTCTGCGTGATTGAGGTCATCGCGGCAGGCAGCTTCCTGCAGTACTGGTTCCCGGGGGTGCCGCTGTGGGTGCTCAGCCTGTTGTGCGCCGCGTTCATAATATCGGTCAACTTGCTCAGCGTCGGTGTCTTCGGCGAATTCGAATTTTGGCTGGCAGGGATCAAAGTAGCGATGATCATCGTCTTTATCGTGCTTGGCGCGGGGTTGATCTTTGGCATCATTCCGAGCGATAATACCCCCTATCTGCAAAATTATACCCAGTCCGGCGGCTTCCTGCCGAACGGCTGGTCATCGATTTTCTCGGCGCTGCTCGTGGTCATGTTCTCTTACGGCGGTTCCGAACTGATCGGTATGACCTTGACCGAGACGGAAAATGCGGAGCGCGTGCTGCCCAAAGTGGTGGGAAACCTGATTCTGCGCATCATGCTGTTTTTCACCTTGCCGATCCTTATTATTTGCGGGCTCATTCCGTGGAATGAACTTGGACCGGAGAGCAGTCCGTTCGTGCAGGTGCTTGCGTCCACCGGGTTGCCGGGCGCGGCACACATCATGAACTTCATTCTGGTGACGGCGGTGCTGTCCGCGGCCAATTCCGGTATCTACGGAGCATCCCGTATGCTGCATTCCATGGCCGTCGGGGGAGAAGCGCCGAAGGCGTTGGCCCGCACGAATCGCAGCGGCAGCCCGATCAATACGCTGCTGTTTTGCGCGGTCATTTTGCTGGCAGGCTCCTTGCTCGGACTGTTCGCCCAGGACCAGTTGTTCCGCGTGCTGCTGGCGGTGCCGGGCTTCGTCGTCATCCTGGTCTGGATCTGCATCGCGGCATCGCAGTTGAAGCTGCGCAAGCAATATCCCGTGCAGCCGACCTTCAAGCTGTGGGGATTCCCTTACATTACGGGAGCGGTGGTGCTGTGCCTTGGCGTGATTGCCATTATGTTTATTTTCGATGAGGGAAACCGGTTCAGCATCAGCATTTGTCTTGCGGTGCTCGCCGTCCTTATTTTGTGGTCGCTTGTTCGTTTTCGGAAAACGAAAAGAGGAGCATAAGCATTGAGTTGGAGACCGCTGTGCGTAAGAACATGACGAGAGGCATCCTGACATTGGCGTCAGGGTGCCTTTTTGTTTTTTTGCGTGTAATGACAGTGTAGAATAGAGGGGATTAAGAGAACGTGGATGCACAATGAAAGGAAGGGAATGGGGAAAACTGATGAAAGCCATGGAGCAAATATTGCCGGATCAATGGACGGAGGAAACGTTCAATCGAATTCAGCTTGAATTGGTCCGCCACATCGAGTTGACTAATCGACTGAATCAAGAAGATATACGCCTTGTCGCTGGCGTTGATCTTGCATATTGGGAAAGCGCGGGAACCACGCATGCCGTATGCTGCATCTGTGTCGTGGATGTTCGCACGCATGCCGTGCTGGAGGTGCAATCGCTGCGGGACGAGATCAAGGTGCCTTATATTCCGGGGTATTTGTCGTTCAGGGAGCTGCCGCTGATCATGGACACCTTCAAGCAGTTGGAGCACGATCCGGACATCGTCATGTTCGACGGCAACGGATTCCTGCACCCGCGGAATATGGGCATTGCCACGCATGCTTCCTTTTATATGAACAAACCTACGATTGGCGTTGCAAAGAGTTATCTGAAAATCGGCGACACGGACTATGTAATGCCCGCGGATAAGGCGGGAGCTTACACGGATATCGTCGTTGACGACAGAGTATACGGGCGCACGCTTCGTACGCACCAGAACGTCAAGCCCGTGTTCGTGTCCTGCGGGAACTGGATCGATCTCGATACGGCCACCGGCATGGTGCTGGGGCTGGTCAATAAAGAGAGCCGATTGCCGATCCCTGTACGGCTGGCCGATTTGGAAACGAAGAAGTGCAGGGCTGCCGTTATGCGAGAGTCGGAGGCAGCAGAGTGAGCAGCAGGCATGAAGCGACTGTAGGTGAAAACTGACGCTGATCGTTTGATATGATCGCCCTGTGGAACTCTGACGAACATGACACACCTTATATAGTGTGTTTTGCCGTGTTGAATTTTCTAACGAACATCATCAGTCTTATTTGCGCGTTAGTGGTTAATATCTTTGCTTTGGAGATGAGATAACGTGTCTCAGGTTCGTTACATTTTCAATGGTACTAATTTGTGGCTCATAGTGCGTCTGATGTTCGTTAGAATTAAAAGTGAATAGAATAAGAGTATGAGAGATACATAAAATAGGAAAATCGCTAAACAACTTTGTGTCCGCGCTACAGTGTTTTTGGCTGAGGAAATGAGGGGTAATACGAACTACGAAGTACGAACTAGATATATAAACCAACAGCCTCTACAAAATCATCTGTGTTCACTTTAAAATAATTGGCATATGTAAATTAGAATCGTAGAGTATCCTAACAATTCATCATTCATATAACAACGAAGTATAAATTCAGAATGAGGTACTACATGACGACGATAAAAGTAACACCTGAACATTTGTTATCTGTTTCAAAACAGTTTGCAGCAGCCCAAGGTCAGATTTTTCAGATGAACAGCAGCTTGAAACAACGGTTATTTGAAATTGAAAGGCAGTGGAACGGTAGCGCGAAGGAAAGATTTTATGTTGATTTTGTAGTTGCACAGAGGGTAATGGATAACTTCACTTCATTAACCCTATCGATTGCAAAAGAACTAGAAGGACATGCTGAGAAATTCAGATTGGCAGATCAGCAAGCGACACGATCTTATGACCCGAAGTGTGCGCCACCGCCGCCGGATGAGTGCAGGGCTCCTGAAGTGGATACTCGTAATGTATTTCAAAAATCGACTGACAGTTTGGCAGAGTTGGGTCGTACCTTTTTGCAATCTGCGGACGATCGATATCAAAAACGTTATGATAGTGTAGGTGGATTTCTGGATTACTGGACGTTCGGTATTCCGAGTGGTCTGGTTCAGGGATATGTAGACCGAGCAGATAAAGCTTTCAATTCTCCCAATGATACAGCCAATTGGCTTACATTCGGTATTCATGGCACAATCCGGGAGGCTACCTTTCCAACCAATGCCTGGTCTAGTGAGCACTGGGCTAATATGATAGGTATGGGAGGGATGTTGGTTGGAACCGGATATGCCTCTTCTTTAATTAAGCCGCATAATCTGCTAACTTCATCAGGAGGCGGCGTAAAAATAAAAGCCTTCAATCGTCCACCAGGTAAAGGACAAATGTTTAATGGATTTCAAGATCAACGTCTTCGAGTAATGGATAATATCGTCGATAGTAAGATGGTGAGGAAATCATCCAATGTGAAAATTTATTTGGAAAATGAAAGACTACTCTCAAAAAGTATTCATGAACATAAATTGAATATGAGCACAATTGTTGATAACGCAGGTAATTTCAATCTTGCTGAAGGAGTGCTAAATGGTGGGAGAATTAATGAAAGTTATTTGAAAGGATTGGTTCCTCCCGAAGGTGTTAATAAATTCAAGCCCGACCCTGGAATCATAGAGGAAGGATTTAAGTATAATTTTCTTTACGAGAATAAGAAGATAGAAATAAAATGGCATTCACCACAGCAAAATTTACAAGGTATATTGACGGAAGAAGAGCTTTTAACAAGTAATTCATATAATGGATGGACTGCACAAATTAAGATTGGCAAAAAGTACTTAGGCACAGATGGTAATCTATATAGAAACAATCAGCAAAATATAACTCATATACCTGTTAATATTGGAGGATAAGTATGAAACTTTCGGATTTTAAAAATTTACCTGATGTAATGTCCAAAGAAGATTTAAACAAACACTTTGAAGCTTACTTGGATTTGGTTGAAAACGTAGAGAAATTGGACAGCATAGACGTTTTAGAAACCTTATCAGAATTAGCTGATAGAAAGGTTTATACCCACGAATTATTGGAATTTAATCTACGATCAAGAGTAGATCATATTGTGCAAAAACTGTGGGATGTTTCATCTGCTGAGCTAGTTGATTATTATACTTATGTAGTTGTAAATCTGAATCTGGCAAAAAGTTATGAGTTAATGAAATCAGCGTTGAATATGGATTTGGACAAGCAAGTTAGGGAAATCATTGAAGAAACCATCGATGAAGTTGGAGCGGACATAGATATTCCTTATAAATCGAACTGAGTCATAAGCAAATGTCAACTATACAGTCCTATGCAACCTTTGAGGTAGAAAGCAAAGAAGACGTACAACGGATTATTAACAAGAACTAAAAATAACGACATTACTCAGAAGGCTTATTTACCTTGATCATTCCATTTAAAGGAGGAGGACTAACATGAGTGACAAACTAACCATAATTAGCGATAAATTTCGTAAAGGAAATACTGAGATTGAGGTAGAGGGACTTACTGTTGTGATCGATGGGACTATAAAACAAGTTTTTGATAAGATAAAAGTAGAAAAGGAATATGACAATTACACCGATATTCTTAGAGATGCGCTCATGCTTGGCCTAAATTCAATCATTAAAAAATGAACAGACTCTAACGCTTTTGGCGTTGGAGTTTTTTTGCCCAATGAGCCTGAATCGTCTATGGTGGTGTCGGATGCGGCAACGACTGCACTTGCGACCGCTGAGTCCGGCAAACATAGCATGAACCTTATGAAGAAACAGATGGAAAATATCTCGGATGTGTCGGATGGAGTAGTCTGCTGCTGTGGTGGCGCAAACCTCAGACATGCTGGAGCAGCAGACGAACGAGATGAGCGAAGCTGTGAGAAAAGTGAAGGTATAACAAGGAGCTTTGTGTTCGCATGATTACAGATGATCCAGCTCGATGGCCTGTCTGAAACGCCGGGCGAATCGTTCTGCGGCAGCGGCGACCTCTTTGGATTCCGTCTGCACGAAGCCGATTTGCATCTTGGGCTGTTCGATCTCGGCAATCTCGACCATTTTGACCAAACCTTCTTTCCACAGCGGATGCTGGTAAAAGGAATAGTCGTGGCCGATTGTAGCCGCGATATTGTTTTTTAACACGGTGCTAATGGCTTCGGAGTTATTGGTTTTGAACAGGATGGACAGTGGCCCGTAATCATACGTGAACTCCCGGAGAAAATCCTCGATGAAGCCGTCCCGGTACAGGGCGAGTTTATGTTCTTTCAATTGGTCAGGCGTAACGCGCGGCTGTTTGGCCAATTCGGACAGATGATGGGTGCATACGACGAGCTTGCCGGAATACATGGGCGTGAAATGCAGACCGTCGAATTCCCGCAGCTGCTTGGTGTAGATCGCGATAAAGCCCAGATGGGTTTTATTGTTGCGGATATCCTCAATGATCTCCATCGACCCTTTCTCTTCAATGGCAATGCTTAGCTGCGGATGCTCTCGCTTCATCTCTGCAGCAGACTGGACAAGATAAGGCATGACACTGGGGAAAGTAGCCACATGAAGCTCTCCGGTCAGGGAGGACGATTCGGCGTTCAGCGATTTCAATTCATCGATTCGTTGCAAAATGTCTAACGCTTTGGCAATAAATTGTTTGCCTTCAGACGTGGGGTGGGTACCTTGTCTGGAGCGTTCGAACAGGGTCATCCCTAGTTCTTTCTCCAGTCGATGAACGGATTGGCTAATCGCGGATTGCGTGACATGAAGATGCTCCGAGGCAGCGGAGAACGATTGGGTTTTGGCGATTTCGACGACATATTCAAGCTGTTCCAGATTCATGATCTCATCTCCGTTTAGTATTAATATATCTAATGTTAACATTAATATCTATAAATATGAATAATACATGAACGGCGATATAATAAAAAGACAAGCATGACATTCATTGCTATTAGGCATGTAGACAAAGGGGATGAACGTGATGAAAGCAGCGGTATGGTATGGACATAAAGACGTTCGCGTGGAAAATCGCGAGGTTCCGGTCGCTCAGGCGGGTCAGGTTAAGATTAAAGTGGAGTATGCCGGCATTTGCGGCAGCGACTTGCACGCTTATCACCATGGCGTAGGGATTCAGGAGGGAGAGAATCATCCGCTCTCGGGACAGAAAGCTCCGCTCACGCTCGGGCACGAGTTTGCAGGAACCGTCAGTGAACTGGGAGAGAATGTAAGCGGTATCAGCGTAGGCGATCGGGTCGTGGTGGAGCCGCTCTATCATTGCGGAAAATGTGAGTACTGTATCCAGGGACGGTATAATCAATGTACCGAATTCGGATTCGTTGGGCTGAATGGCGATGGCGGTTTTGCCGAGTATGTAGTGGTCGAAGCCTATATGGTGCATCCGTTACCGGATAACGTATCCTTTGAGGAAGGCGCGCTTGTAGAGCCGACAGCTGTAGCTTTTCACGCGGTGCGTCACAGCAAGCTGAAAGTGGGGAACAAGGTAGCGGTATACGGAGCCGGTCCGATCGGTTTATTGACCATTTTGTCGGCCAAAGCTGCCGGTGCCTCTCAAATCTATGCCGTCGATGTGTTTGAGGAACGCCTGAACCTGGCAGCCCAATTGGGAGCGATTCCGGTGAACAGCGCCAAAGTCAATGCCACCGAAGTCATCCTGCAGCAATCGGGTGGAATCGACGTTGCATATGAAGCGGCTGGCGTGCAGCCAACGATGGACAGTGCTGTAGCCGTAGTCAAAAAAGGCGGGGAAGTCGTGGTCATCGCTGCGATTCCGAACCCGCTTCAAGTGAACTTCTTCGTACTGCTGGTCAAGGAAGCAAATCTGACCGCGACATTGGCATATCGCCATATCTTTCCAGAGGTAATCTCGCTGATTGCAGAAGGAGCACTTGATGTGAAACAGGTCATCACCAAAAAGATCAAATTGGATGATATCGTGCAGGACGGCCTGGAGCTGTTGATGAGCGATAAGAGCCATGCGAAGATTTTGGTGGAGATCGGAGGCTAAGCTAAGAATTTAAAATAAAGTTGAATGATGCAAATGATGCAGCACTTCAACGAAAAGGACCGCTCGGGTGAGCGGTCCTTTTAACATGGATCCCTCCACTATGAATCATAACGGTAGCAGATAGCTTTGCCTCCATTCCCCTCAGAGCTGAACTCCGCATCCTCGACAAAGCCGAAACGTTCATATAATCGGATGGCATTCACCATCTGACCGCCCGTATATAGATAGACCGTATTTTTCCCCATGGCTTTGGCAGATTCCACGCATTTTTGGAGCAATGCCCGTGCAATCCCGTGCCCCCTCCACTCCGGATCGACGCCCAGCAAACGGATAAATGGATAATCGATCGGCAATTCAAAATTCGGATAGGCTCGGTGCGCCGTTTCGAACAATTGAACCGTGCCCACAATCCGGTCTTCGATCTTGGCAATCCACAATTCCGTCAGGTACGGATTGTCCACGGATTCCCGAATATCTTTCAAGTAGGCCTCCCATCGGTCCGCTTGTTCGAACGTCTCCCGATACTCGGCGTAACTCGCCACAAGGATATGTACAATGTCGTCGTGATCGGCTTTGGTGGCAGGATGAATCGTAATGGCAGCCGTTGTCATCTTTAATCCCCTTTATCTTATGGGTTAAGTTAGAAATGTAATTATCATGCATTGTATCACAACCCATTTCATCGGATTCATTCAAATTTTCTATATGCGACTCAGTCATTTCTATAGACCAAGGCATTATCGATTGAGCTGCGTCGAGTACAAGTGATTGCGATATTCGGTCGGGGTGTTGCCCTCGTATTGCTTGAACATGCGCAGGAACAGCTTGTAATCGGAGAAGCCGCACTGTCCGGCAATTTCTTTCACGCTGGCATTGGTGTTCAGCAGTAGCTGTTTGGCTCGGCGAATCCGTTCCGTGAGAATGTAGGTTTTGAGTCCGACTCCCTTCTCGCGCTTCACCATTTTGGAGATGTAGTCCTTGTTAAAGTTAAAATTCTCCGCGATCTGGCTCACCGTAATGTTTGTATGCAGATGAATGTCGACCCACTTGCAAATATGGTCCACAATCGCATTGTGCGGGCGATAATCGGCCTGGATGTTACGCTTCAGCTCTCGGAGCAGCAAGAGGGTAGCCGCATCGGCTTCCTCCGGTGAGAAGGACGACACATGCAGCAGCTGCTTGAACAGCTGATTGGCCATGGAAGGCACCTGAATGGTGGCATGCGTCGGAAAGTGCCGGAACTCTGCCTGCACGGCATCATAGTGAACCCAGTAGAAGCTAACGGGCGCGTCGCTGATCCGGTAGCCGTAATGGGTGCGGCCAGCTCTCAGGAACAGCAGATCATCGGCACGAACGACGAACCGCTCCTCTTCTTCCGCGATGTACATCTCACCTTCCAGCATCAAAATGATCTCGTGAACAGGCATGCTGCGCCGCATATGGCTCCAATTGCCTTCGGTGATGAACTTGCCGCACAGGTAATGTTCCAGTGACTTTCGCATAGGACGGATTTATCCACCTTTTCTTGGATTATGAGTCTGATGTAATTGTATTTTATTTGATAATATGGGGACATTCAAGCCATCAGGCGAACAGTGCAGCTTCGAGCGGTTGGATGATAACCACGGATTTTACCCTTTATATCACAGGAGAGCATGTACACAGCCTGAGATTACATACCAAGAAGGAGTGAGCTTCATGATCGATACGAAAAAAGGATTTCTGGGCCCGGAACATGTAGACTTGTTGGATGGCATCTTTCAAACATCGCAGGAGGTCGGAGAACGGTATCTGCTGTCGCTGGACATCGACCGTTTTCTGGCTCCATGTTTCGAAGCGCACGGATTGACCGCCAAAAAAGAACGGTACGCCGGGTGGGAAGCCCGCTCCATCAGCGGCCATTCCCTCGGACACTACATGTCGGCGCTCGCCGTCACCTACCAGGCTACAGGCCATGAAACGTTAAAAGAAAGACTGGATTACGCGGTCAGCGAGCTGGCCTCCATTCAGCAGGCAACGGGCAGCGGATACATCGGCGGTTTGTCCGAAGAAGCGTTCCGTATCGCCTTTCGGGCAGAGCACATCGGCAGCTTCAATATTGGAGAATACTGGGTGCCTTGGTACAGCGTGCACAAAATCTATCGCGGACTGATCGACGCCTACAGATTGGCGGGCAATGAAGAAGCGCTGGATGTCGTCGTACGCTTCGCCGATTGGGCCGTGGCCGGCATGGAAAAGATGACGGAAGAGCAGGTGCAGCACATGCTTCAATGCGAGCACGGGGGCATGAACGAGGTGTTCGCGCAGCTGTACGGGTTTACCGGCAAACCGGAGTATTTGGAGACTGCCGAACGGTTCACCCACCAAATCATCCTGAAACCGCTCGAACGCAGAATCGACGATCTTCAAGGCAAACACGCCAACACCCAGATTCCGAAGGTCATCGGCGCAGCCGAAATCTACAATCAGGACCCGGCGCGGCAGAGCTACCGGAGAGCGGCGGAGTTTTTCTGGAGCACGACCGTCAATCATCGTTCCTACGTATTTGGCGCAACGAGCATTTCGGAGCATTACGAGGCGAAGGGCATGGAGAGCCTTGGCATCAAAACCGGGGAGAGCTGCTGCACGCACAACATGCTGCATTTGACGAAGCAGCTCTATGACTGGACGCCGGACAGCGCCTACATGGACTATTACGAAAATGCGATCTACAATCACATTCTCGGCACGCAGGACCCGGATACGGGCCACAAAACGTATTTCTCCTCCACGCTCCAGGGCCATTTCAAAATTTACGGAACGCACGACACCGCTTGGTGGTGCTGCACGGGCTCGGGTATGGAGAATCCCGGCAAATACGCCGAGGCGATCTACTTTGAGGACGGCGAGGACCTGTACGTGAACCTGTACATCGCATCCCGCCTGGATTGGACTTCTCAAGGGCTGAACCTGAAGCTGGAGACCCGATTCCCTTACTCGGAAAAAGTAACCCTGACGATCACCGAGGGCAGCGCCCCGGCCAATCTCAAGCTGCGCGTCCCGGGCTGGCTGCAGGAGCCGATGACGGTGACGGTCAACGGAGATGAGGAGCAGGCCGTCTCCCGCATCGAACCCGGGTATCTCTCCCTGGAACGGACATGGTCCGCCGGAGATACCGTGACCATTGCGCTGCCGATGGCTCTGCGCAAATACACCGCACGCGACGATGCGCACAAGGTCGCGTTCCTGTACGGCCCGATCGTGCTCGCGGGCGCGCTCGGAAGCGACGGATTGCCGGAGGATACCATCATCGACGAGACGGCGCTGAATGCCAAGACGGCACCCGTGCCGGTCATCTGGACCGAGCAGGATGACGTGACCGAATGGATCAAGCCCGTGGACAAGGACCGATTGATCTTTGAACTGTCCGGCACAGTCACCTCGGACGGCCAAGCCGTGAAGCTGATTCCTTTTTACGACATCCATCATGAATTCTATACCGTGTATTGGCCATACAACGACGAGGGCAACGCGGTGGAGAAAGCGCTGAACGACATTACGATCGACCGCGTGGAGCCGGACGGCCAGCAGGACGAAATCGGTCACCGGATGGACAGCAACTGCCGCGAGACGACGTTCCAGGGATCGTTTGCGGACGGGCGCAACAAGATGGTAATGTGGCGCGAGGCCTATGGCGTGAACGACGCTTACTTCAGTTACCAGCTTGCTGTGGAGGGGACGGCACCGAACTATCTATCCGTCGCATATTGGGGCGGTGACCATTCGCCGTTCGAACGGGACGGGTCGTTGTACAAACGGGAGTTCGAAGTGCTCGTGGACGGTATTGTAGTGGGTGACCAGCGCATTCATATGAATAAAATCGGGGAAGTCTTCCACGTGGCGTATGCGATTCCGGAGGAAGCGACGTCTGGCAAAGACAACGTAACCGTCATGTTCCGGGCCAGCGGGGAGCAGGGCTGCGCGGGCAAAGTTACCGAGGTGCGCACGACGAGAAGCAAACCGCAATCGATCTTTTCCTGATCGTCGGTGATGATGAGGATGAGATTAGTTCAAGCCGTGATAAAATGAGTGAAAAACGGTCATAAAAGGAGCTGATCTCATGGCAAAACCCGACCCAAACGGCATTTATAGCTTTCAGGATTGGCTGAGCTGGGAAGGATCATGGGAATGGATTAACGGAAGAGCACATGACTTGTCGCCTGCACCAGCTTCCTTGCATCAATTTGTCGTGGGAGAACTGCACTTTTCGCTGCGCACGTTTTTCCGAAACGATGCTTGCATGGTGTTTACGACTCCCTTTGACGTCTTTCTTAGCGAGAGTGGACAATTTGATTCGCCGGATCATGTGGTGCAGCCCGATCTGTCGGTCGTGTGTTCGAAAGAGCAAATTTCCCGCCAAGGATGCAGTGGCGCTCCTTCGCTGATCATCGAAGTGTTGTCTCCATCGACGGCGCTGAAGGACTTTAATGAAAAGTTCAACTTGTACCAGAAGTACGGCGTGGGCGAATATTGGATCGTGGATCCCGGCAACCGAACCGTACATGTATATACGCTGGAAGAGGGGAGTTACCAGAGTCGCCAGTTGTATGCGGAACAGGATCTGATCCAATCCGTACTGTATCCCGCATTGAACATCCCACTCCCGAGCCTGTTCAGGCTGGACGACGAATCTTAGGACTTTCAGAACGCTTGCGAATCCATATATCCTTGCTAATGCCCTGACACTTTCGTCGGGGCATTTTTTTTTGCAGGAAGATTATACAAAAAGTGACACGTCTGCATCTTTTCTGCGTATTACCCATTACATACACTTTTTCTATAGCGGATTACTATGCTTTTCCTGCCTTGTTCCGCATCCCATTCCGTTCCCGCGTATTTTTACTTGTTGTCCTCATGAAATGGAAATGGGATAAGCCACTCTCACGTATATTTTGAATAAACGCAAAAACAAGCTTCGTTTGTCAGAAAGGACCACCCCTTTATGAAAGGAGGAACCGGATGCCCATGACGAGATACATAAAAATGCTGGGACTGATCGTTGGCCTCGCCGCACTGAACGTGCTGATCTTTTCCCCGGGTTTGATCGGGCTTGGTTTTGACGGAGGCGCCTTTACGACCGCGCTTGCCGTAACCCTGCTCTTCGGCAGTGCAGCCGCGCTGCTGTATGGAAGCTATGCCCTGCTGTTCAGGCAGCCCGTCGCTTTGCCGGTGAAACGGATCGAAACCCACGAAGATTACGCCCAGGCGTTATCCTTTTACAGGCGAATCAAGGTGCTGCATGAAGATATAGCACTTGCCATGTCCCAGCTGAACCGGATGAAAAACAAGAAAGAAACGCTCATTAACGTATTGAACCAGCGCTTCGAACCCGGCGAACTGAGCTACCAGAAGTTTGCGGGCGTGGCTATGGAGGTTGAGAAACTGCTCTATCTGAACATCCGCAGCATCTTGAACCGGCTGAACGTGTTCGACAAAGCGGAGTATGCAAGCATGATGAAATCGAAGCCGGCCGGGATGTCCGAGCAGCTTTATCAGGAGAAAGCGAAGGTTTATCAGGATTACTTGTCCTATATGAAAAGCACGCTGCACATCAACGAGGAAATTTTGTTGAAGCTTGACCAGTTGCTGCTGGAAATCTCCCGCCTGGACGGCGTGGCAGCCGAAGAGATTGAACATATGCCTTGCATGAAGGAGATCGATCAATTGATCAGGCATACCAAACTATACAGACAGTGAGGGGTTGTGGAATATGGCGAAGAAGGGGAAGTTTTGGATCACCTCCATCGTAATGCTGGTGCTGGTGTTCGGCTTGGTGTATGCAGGCATTACGCTGACGTCCAACCTGGGCAAAACGGGTTCGCAAGTGAGCACTGAAAATGCGTCGAAGCAGCTGGCCAAAATGGTTGCGGACATCCATCCGGGCACGGCAGAGCCGGTAAAAGGGCAAATCGACCTTGACCCGGTGAATGTGGCGGACGCTCTGCCGGATATCTCGAAATTTCCGATCACGGTAGAAAGCACGACCAGTGATTACGTGGAAATCTTTTCGTCTCCGGAGAAATCGGGCACCGGCGTGGACGGTTGGCTGACGGAAGTGGCCGAGGCGTTTAACCAGGCAGGCATTCAAGTGGATGGCAAACCGGTATCGGTCAAAATACGCAACATCGCTTCCGGTACGGCCGCCGATTACATCAAGTCGGGGAAATACGTGCCTGATGCCTATACGCCATCGAACGAGTTTTGGGGCGAGATGGTCGCGGCGAGCGGGGTGAACACCGATATGGTCGCCCAGCGTTTGGTCGGCAACGTGCCCGGCATCGTCATCTCGAAAGCGAAATATGATGCGCTGGTGGACACCTACGGTTCGGTAAACGTCAAAACGGTGACCGAAGCGATTGCGAACAATGAGCTTTCCATGGGATATACCGATCCATTTGCGAGTTCGACGGGGCTTAATTTTCTCGTTACGGCATTGAACACTTACGATAGCGCCGATCCGCTCGGCGAAACGGCCATTCAAGGCTTCGAGAAATTCCAAGCCAACGTGCCGTTTACCGCGTCTACCACGATCCAGATGCGGGAAGCGGCCAAGTCCGGCAGGTTGGATGCGTTCGTGCTGGAGTATCAGACGTACGTCAATACAGCCGACCTGAAGAGCGGTTACGTGTTCACGCCGTTTGGCGTAAGACACGACAGCCCGCTCTATGCGCTCGGCCAACTGCCGGAGAACAAGCTGGAGATCATTCGCCAATTCGCCGCGTTTGCGGAAAAGGATGAATACCAGCGTTCGGCGGAGGAATTCGGCTTCAACGGCCTGCAGGATTACAAATCCGAATTGGCCACCATTGACGGCGGCACGCTGCTTGCAGCCCAGAAAGTGTGGAAAGAAAAGAAAAACGGCGCCAAACCGATCGCTGCCGTGTTTGTCGCCGACGTATCCGGAAGCATGGACGGCGAACCGCTGAATCGGCTCAAGGAGTCGCTCCGCCAAGGGCAAAAATATTTGGGAACCGACAACAGCATCGGCCTCGTGTCTTATTCGAGCGGCGTAACCATAAATCTGCCGATTGCCAAATACGATACGAACCAGCAGTCCATGTTCGTCGGCACGGTGGACAGTTTGCAAGCAGGGGGCGGCACGGCAACGTTCGACGGCATCGCGGTTGCGATGAAAATGCTGGAGGATTACATGGTCGACAACCCGAACGTGAAACCGCTGATCTTCGTCCTGAGTGACGGCGAAACGAACGAGGGTCACACTCTCAAGGACATTCGCGATCTGGTGGAGACGGCTCAGGTTCCGATCTATACGATCGGTTATAACGCCGACATCAAGGCGCTGGAGAGCATATCGAGCATTAACGAGGCGGCGAGCATCAATGCGGATACCGACGACGTCGTGTACAAGATCGGCAACCTGTTCAACGCGCAGATGTAATTCAATCCATGAATGAGGGGGAACGCGGATGTCATTTTCGATGGAGATTCCGAGCACGAAGGAGATTCAGGCAGTCATTGAGGAGCAGGTGAAACCCGTGCCGGCCGAGGTGGCGGAGCTGCAGCAGATAGCAAGTGCCAACGTGGAGGCGATCATGGCCCTCGATTTCGATTCGCTGGAGAAACGCCAGGAAATTTTGCAGTCGATCGAAGGGTTCGGCATGAAGACGATGAGCAGCTCTTCCGAGAAAAACGCGTTGCTTCAAGTCTCCGTCGGACACCTGTCCAAGACGGGAGACGAGGGCGGGACGGTCGCCAAAGGCTTGACCGAGCTGCACATGCAGCTGAAAGACCTCGACCCCAGCGCGGTCGACTTTGCCAAGAGCGGATTCCTTGGCAAATTGTTTAACCCGCTGCGGGCCTACTTCCTGAAGTTCCAGAAGGCGGATGCCGTCATTGCGGACATCGTCGTCTCCCTGGACAAAGGGCGGGCGACGCTGCGCAACGACAATACGACGCTGGAGCTGGAACAGCAGACGCTGCGGGAGCTGACGAAGAAGCTGCAAAAGGAAATCCAGCTCGGCGTGCTGATGGACGAATCGATCGATGGTCAGATCGAGGCGGCCAAAATCCGCGGCGAAGACCCGGAGAAGGTGCGTTTCATCACCGAGGAAGTGCTGTTCCCGCTGCGCCAGCGGGTGATGGATTTGCAGCAGATGCTGGTGGTCAACCAGCAGGGCATCATGGCGATCGAAGTCGTGATCCGCAACAATCGCGAACTGATCCGGGGCGTGGATCGAGCGAAAAACGTGACCATCTCGGCATTGAAGATCGCCGTAACGGTAGCGAGCGCGTTATATAACCAGAAAATCGTGCTGCAAAAGATCGAGCTGCTGAATCAGACCACGAACGACCTGATCGCAGGCACGTCCAAAATGCTGAAGGAGCAAGGCATCGCGATCCAGAAGCAGGCCTACAATGCCAGCATTTCGGTGGATACGATGAAGCAGGCCTTCACCGACGTGCTGAGCGCGCTCGACTCGATCAGCCAGTATAAGCAGGAGGCGCTGCCGCGGATGCGCGAGACGATCAGCCAGTTCCGCGAACTGGCCGACACGGGGGAGAAGCAGATCCAGCGGCTGGAGAAAGGCCAGAAGCTCGGCTTGTAGTACGTTTAAGAAGCACGGCCCTGAACGATGAATGTTTGATTTCGAATCTCGAATGCGACAATTCCATGGTCGGGATAATGATATTCCGGAGACGGCCCTTTGCGTGGGCCGTTTTTCATTCCCACCCCATATACAAAATTACCCAAGGGGATTACAATGAATGAAGCTCCTGCAGGAGCGGAGCAGTCGACTTTTTTACATCATGAGCTGGAGGAATACGAATGAGGAGTTACAAGCTGTTTGCCCTGCTGGTGGGCATCTCCGTGGTTGTCAGCGGTTGTGGAGGGATTGAAATCACGATTAAGGAGGAAGGGGGCGGCACAAAGGCGGAAGAGGCTTCTCCGACGACGGTTCAGCAAGAGCCGATCAGCGGTGGGAAACAGCCCGAAGCAGTGCCTGAAACGACGGTTAAGCTGGCAGACGACAATGCGGCCAAGCCGAAGGAAGCAGATTCCGGAAACGTAGAGAAACCAAAGGAAGAAGCAAGCTATGCCGTAGAGGAAACGTCGGCCGAGCAGAGCATCGACTATATGAAGCCGACCTCTTCGGAAATCAATATGCGCGTAGCGCCGAGCATTCACGGACGTTCGGTAAAAGTGCTGTACAAAGACGAGGAAGTTGTATATTTGCATCGCAAAAATTACGATCCGACGGATGGCCGCACCTGGTATCAGGTAAGCACTGCCGACGGAAGCATCGGCTGGGTGAGCAGCAAAGTCGTCATGCAGTCGGATGGCCGTTATTACGAAGGCGACACATCGGTATGGAACGAGGCAGAGTATTTGACCGTAACGGTGGCGCATGCCAATATGCGCGAAGTGCCTTCGATCAACGGGGCTGCCGTAGCCGTCGTGGACAAGGGCGACCGTTTGGAACATTGGGGCGGCTCCGTGTATGATCCGACGGATGGACGCACTTGGTACGAAGTATGGACAAGCGGCGGAAAGTACGGATGGATCAGCGGCAAAGTCATAGACCGGTAGGAATCCGACATTACATATCATAGATGCCACAGACGGTTGAGCAGAGCATACTTTGCATCAACCGTTTTGTTTTGGACTTAACAACAAGTTCGAGGAGCTGCAAGAAAGAAATGCACGGTTAAGCTTCAGGGGACTTCATGTGTATAATTTTGAACAGCTCGTTTGCCATGTATTCGGGCGTGTGCCTGAAATCCTGACGAATCCATTCGAGGATCATGCCGAAGATGGCATGCGACTGATAACTGGCCAGCAGTTCATGATTGATGTGATCCGGGAAAATGTCGTTGAGATCCTGCAGGGCAAGATCGCGCAGCACATTGCAGATCATCTCTTGAAAATGGGATGAAGCATCCGATTTCACGACAAGGGTATAGAAGGGCGCATGTTGGTGAACATGCTTAAAGATGGTGATGGCCGAAGACGGCATGGCATGGACTTGAAAGGCATCTTTGTCCCGATACGGCTCGCGAAAGGAAGTGACCAGATCCTGAACGACATCCTCGATCAGCTCGTTGAACAGATCCTCTTTATATTGATAATGTCTGTAGAAGGTACCGCGATTCAGGTCCGCGAGCTGCACGATGTCCGTAATGGAAATTTCCTTGAAAGGTTTCTTTTGCATCAGAGCGATCAAGGCGTCCTTGAGGGCGGCCTTCGATTTTTTGATTCGGCGGTCCTGTGCCGGGAGATCAGACATAGTGCATGCTCCTTTCAACAGCTTTTTTGACGAAAAAGTACAATATGGGCACCATATGTTCGATAACGTACATTCCGGCCCTCGTTTACTGATTGAATGGCTTAGCCATGACTTATTATACTAAAGACAAGAGTTAATGAACATTTGTTTGTTAACTTTATGTAAACGAATACAGGGAGGAAGATCCATATGAGACTTGAACATAAAGTAGCGGTAGTTACTGGCGCAGGATCGGGCATGGGCAAAGCGATTGCGACATTGTATGCGCAGGAAGGCGCCAAAGTGGTCGTGTCGGATATCAATGAAGGCACTGCTCAAGCGGTGGTTGACGATATCAAGGCGAGCGGCGGGGAAGCGATCGTGGTTGTAGCCAACGTGGCGCAGGAAGACGACATCCAGAGGCTGATCGATACCGCGGTGAGCACGTACGGTACGGTGGACATTCTGGTTAACAATGCGGGCATCATGGACGGCATGGAGCCAGCCGGGGAGATCACCGACGAGCTGTGGGATCGCATCTTTGCGATCAACACAACCAGCGTAATGCGCGCAACGCGCAAAGTGCTGCCGATTTTCCTGGAGAAACAAAAAGGAGTGATCGTTAACGTCGCATCCGCAGGCGGGCTGTTTGGCGGTCGTGCAGGCGCGGCTTATACGGCTTCCAAACACGCGGTGGTCGGTTTTACGAAAAATACGGGATACATGTACGCTCCCCAAGGCATTCGCTGCAATGCGATTGCACCGGGCGGCGTAGAAACGAATATCAGCGCTTCGATGAAAAGCTTCAGCCCGTTCGGCGGAGGCCGCCAGCAGCTCGGCATGGCCATCAACCCGCGCTTGGGCAAGAGCGAAGAAATCGCGCAGGTGGCTTTGTTCCTCGGATCGGACGAATCCAGCTTCGTGAACGGCACCGTGGTCACTGCGGACGCAGGATGGACTTCGTATTAAGTTTTGGTTGGGCAAGGGCTGTTTCGCGTAAATGCGCACAGGCTGTGCCGGTGATGGATTAGCTCATGGTGCTGGTGACTGAACAGGCTGCATAACGGATGATTGAATAACCTGTATGTTAGAACGAAGCGACTTCCGCCGACGGGTTTGCAATTGGCGGGAGCGCTTCTTTTTTGTGCGATGAAGCTGGCTGCAGCGTGTTAAAGCAAGCTGCCGATGATCTAACGAACATAGCGCACTTTATTCGGGCATGTATGAGGCTATTCCCCGGCTAACGAACATGAGCAGTCTTATTCGGGTGAAGATCGCCGGCAGAAGCACGTTTTTGAACCAATAACGTGCCTCAGGTTCATTACATTTTCAAACATGCAAAATGGTCTCCGATACCGTGTCTGAGGTTCGTTACAGTTTCACCCTGAGAGAATTCAAGCTTGCGTAACGCACACCTGTGACAAATAACGGGCTTCAGTTTCCTCCCAGCACCATTCTTGCTGTTTTGTATGGCGCCATTCATTTCGCTCCATGTTGAAACGACGCCAACGAAAAACCCGCCTGCATGCAGACGGGTTTTTCCATTCAGTCCTGTATGGATTACAGATCGAATCCCAATTTGTTGGCATATTTGATGAATTCCTGGTTGGATTGCTCGATCAGTTTGGCACCTGCGGCCAATTTGTCGTTGCCTTGTTTCAATTGGGTGCTGTTCACTTTCGTTTTGGAAACGGACTGTTTGAACAACTGATATGCTTCAAGCTGCGTGTAGCTGCCTTTGACCAGTTTGGCATGGATTTTTTGCAGCTCGGCGTTCTTCGGTTTAATCAATTTCAGCTTGGACACATACTTGGTATAGTTAGGAATGGCCGTATTGTTCAACTTGAGGAAAATGGATTTGCGGTTGGCCGAAGTAATGGTCATTCCGCCTTTGAAGGAATTGAACGCTCTTTCCTCGTATACGGCAGCCGCTTCCAATTGATCGATATAGTCGAGCAGGTCGGCTTCGTCCGCCGTAAATTCAGGTTCATCTGCAGAAGTATCTTCCCCTGCGGTATCCTCAGTTACTGCGCTGTTCTCATCGTAGTAAACAGGAGTAGTGTCGCTTGCCGCAGAAACGGAAGCTCCTGTTGGAAGCACTGCGCCGCCCAGCAAAGCAAAGCTCATCATCAAAGAAAGCAACCAAGATTTTTTCACGATTGTAATTCCCCTTATCTATATATGTGATTATTTTCTATTACATAAACTAACATGAGATCACAAAATATGACAGGAATTGATTGCCAATCGCCTTCATAAATTTTCCTTGTTTACGGTATAAATACGAATCTGAATGCCTTGCAATGATGAGAAGGAGGGCGGAAACCGGAATTATTAGGTATAAGGTTGGGCAAATATATTGATTTATGAACATCCGTTCCCGATCAGAATGATGAAATTAGTCCCAAAATCTTCGCTTTATATGAAAAAAGCACTGATTTTCCATTTACGTGAGTTCTTTTATATACCAGGCATCGCATGCATTATGCTCGGACTCCTCCAAGCCTTGCTCCAATGGCCGGAAACCGTACTTCACGTACAGGGCGTTCGCCGCCTCCAGTTTGTCGAAGGTTTCCAGATAGCAGTAACGGTAATGCGCTGCGGCAAAGTCCAATGCAGCGTTCATCAGTTGTTTGGACAGCCCTTTGCCTTGGGCTTGAGGAGAGAGGTACAGCTTCTGCAGTTCGCAAATTTCCGGATTTTGGCCGAACGGGCCGATGCCGACGCCGCCTGTGACCTCGCCCTGATCCGTAACGAGCACCCAATATTTGGCCAGCGGGATTCGTTCGTAATATTGTGCCAGGCTGCCAAGCTGTGGGTCAAAATAGGCGGTTCCGGGGATGTTCAATCCGAAGGATTCCAGCGAACGTTTGATGATCTGCTCCATGGCCCGGTTATCTTGTTCTTCAATCTCGCGTATGTGCATCGTTTCATCCCTCGCATCTGTTGTAATCATGGCCAAGTGCATGTGTCTGTGCGGCTTCATGTTTAAGGATTTTATTCTACTGCCGGCCATCCCCTCAGTCAATCGCGGAGGGGAGATTTACAGCTTTTCGTGATTCAATGCACTATTGTCAAAAAAACTTTGTTTATTGACCCTACAAAGTTCGTTCTAGTGGTATAATCGGTACGAGCAGCAAGATTTCCGAACATGGAATGGTTCATTCTCGGTGCAGTAAAAGTATATTTATGTAAACGTAACCATAACAACTTCAGGGAAGTGAGAATTCACGATGAACCAAAGAACCCTTTTTAATGATGGATGGCAATTCGCCAAAAGCAGCTTGGCAGTCACGGAGCCGACAGGACTGGCGTTCGAGCAGGTAGAGCTTCCGCACGACTGGCTGATTTACGATTCGCAAAATCTGTATGAGGACAGCATCGGCTGGTACCGCAAAACGTTCCAACACAAAGATGAAGGGAAGCAATTGCTGCTTTGCTTTGACGGGGTGTATATGGATTCTTCCGTATATGTGAACGGACAGCTTGTGGGCGAATGGAAATACGGTTATTCCGCGTTTGAGCATGAAATCACAGAGGCGCTTGTGGAGGGCGACAACGAAATTGTCGTCAAAGTCGTTCATCAGAGCCCGAACAGCCGCTGGTACTCCGGTGCGGGCATTTACCGCAACGTCTGGTTGAAAACGCGTGACCGCAACCATGTCGAGAGCCACGGCATTTATGTCTCGATCCGCAAACAGGAAGAGGACTGGCGCGTCGAAGTCGACACGGACGTGAACCTGCATCAGGATGCGGAGCTGACGCATACGATTGTGCGGGATGGACAGGTCGTGGCGACAAGCAGCGCAGCCATCTCCGTTCAAGCCGGGGAGGCGGGAGTACGGAAAAATGAGCAGCAGCTGACCGTAGAGCAGCCCGAGCTGTGGAGCACGGAGCAGCCTAACTTGTATCAACTCGTGACGGAGCTGCGTTTGACGGATAACGGCAATGATGGCCATTTGATCGAATCGATCACGCAAAACATCGGCTTCCGCGAAATTTCGATGGACCCGAACGACGGTTTCCGCCTGAACGGCGTCAAAATGAAAATGAACGGCGTGTGCGAGCACCACGATCTCGGCGCGCTGGGCGCGGCATTCAACCTGACGGCATTGCGCCGCAGATTCAAGCTGCTGCAGGAGATGGGCGTCAACGCGATCCGTACCTCCCATAACATGCCTGCCAAGGAGTTCATGGATCTGGCGGACGAGACGGGCATGCTCGTGGTGTCCGAGGCATTCGATATGTGGGAACGGGCGAAGACGCCGTACGACTATACGAGATTTTTCCCGGAATGGGCGCATGCCGACGTGAAAAGCTGGGTGACTCGCGACCGTAACCATCCAAGCTTGGTGATGTGGAGCATCGGTAACGAAATCTACGATACGCATGCCGACGAGCGCGGGCAGGAAGTCACGCGCATGCTGATGGATTACGTGCTGGAATTCGATCCGAAGCAGAACGCGGGCGTAACGATCGGTTCCAACTACATGCCATGGGAAAACGCGCAGAAATGCGCCGATATCGTGAAGCTGGCCGGCTACAACTATGCCGAGAAATATTATGACCAGCATCATGCCGAGCATCCGGACTGGATCATTTACGGCAGCGAAACGGCCTCGGTTGTGCAGAGCCGCGGGATCTATCATTTCCCGTTCGAGCAATCGATCCTTGCCGACGATGACGAGCAGTGCTCCGCGCTTGGCAACAGCACGACGAGCTGGGGGGCGAAATCGCCGGAGTTCTGCATTTTGGCCGAACGCGATACGCCGTATTCCCTTGGACAGTTCCTGTGGACCGGATTCGATTATATCGGGGAGCCGACGCCGTACCATACGAAAAACTCGTATTTCGGCCAGCTCGACACGGCAACGTTCCCGAAAGATTCCTACTATATTTATCAGTCCGCCTGGACGGATTACAAAAAAAGCCCGATGGTTCATCTGCTCCCGTATTGGGACTTCAACCCCGGGCAAATCATCGACGTACGCGTAGCAAGCAATGCGCCGAAGGTCGAGCTGCAATTGAACGGCCGGTCCATCGGCACGTTCGATATCGACCATGCGCACGGCAAACAACTGGTCGGCTGGTGGAAAGTGCCTTACGAGGAAGGCGAACTGAAAGCGATCGCTTATGACGAGCAAGGCAACGTCATTGCGACGGACGTACAGCGCTCATTCAAGGATGCCGCCAGCATTCGGCTGCAAGCGGATAAAACCGAGTTGACCGCAGACGGCAAGGACCTGATCTTCGTCGAGATCGGGGCGGACGATGCCGCAGGCCATCCGGTGCAGAACGCGAACAACCGCGTGAACGTGAACGTGACCGGCGCTGGCCGCCTGCTCGGCCTGGACAACGGCGACAGCACGGATTACGACCAGTACAAGGGCCTCAGCCGCAGATTGTTCAGCGGCAAGCTGATGGCGATCATCGGCGCGACGAACGAGGAAGGCCCGATCCGCATCGAGGTAACATCCGAAGGACTGGAGAGCGCCGTGGCCGAATTCACCGCAGTTGCGGCGCCGATAGCAGCAGATGGCGATGTACAACGCTCGGCGGCTGCTTCGACTTTGACGAGCAACAAAGAGTATCCTGTCGTTACGGGCGCAGCCCGGGAAATTCCTTTGCGCAAAATCGAGATCATCAGCCAAGCCGGACAACAATTCGATCCTTCGACGCAGGAGATGGTGGTCCAAGCGAAGCTGTATCCGGAAAACACGTCCTACCGCGATATCGAGTGGGCGGTCGTCAACGATGCAGGCATTGAATCCAACATTGCGCGAGTCGAAGCGAACGGACTGGAAGTGAAGGTGTTTGCCCTCGGTGACGGCGAGTTCAGACTGCGGGCAACGAGCAGCAACGGCACAGACAAAACGAAGCTGATCTCCCAGCTGGAATTCAAAGCAGCGGGACTAGGAACGGCATATAAAGATCCGTACGGCTTTATCTCGGGCGGTTTATACGACGATACGAAGGGCGAAGTCGGCAACGGCAACGAACGCGGCGTGGCGACGAGCCGTGACGGCGAGACGCACGTATGCTTCCGCAACATCGATTTCGGCGCTTATGGTTCGGATACGATCACGATTCCGATTTTTGCGCTGTCGAGCGAGGAGTATTTCCTGCAAATCTGGGAAGGCATGCCAGGCGAGGAAGGCAGCGAGCAGCTGGCCGATGTCGTGTACCAGAAAGAAACGAAGTGGAACGTGTATCAAGAGGAGACGTATAAGCTGAACAAACGTCTGCAGGGCATCACGTCGATCTGTTTTGTGCTGAAGCAGAAAATCCATATCAAAGGATTCTCCTTCGAACGGCAAAGCCGGGCGTACGAGCAAAACACGGCCGCTTCCTGCGACCATCTATATGGGGATACGTTCACGATCCAGGGCGATTTCGTCGAAGGCATCGGGAACAACGTTTCGCTGGAGTTCGACGCGATGGACTTTGGCGCGGAAGGCACGTCGAAGCTGGTCATCCACGGCCATTCGCCGATCGATAAAAACACGATTCACATCCGTTTCTCCGGAGCGGACGGCCAGATGAACCAATTGGTCGAGTTCACGCAATCCGCAGGCTATGAGGAGCGCGTGTTCGAGCTGGAGAAGGTGACGGGCGTGCAGAAGGTGACGTTCATCTTCCTGCCGGGCAGCAGCTTCGATTTCGGCTGGTTCCGATTCGAGAAATAAGTGGAATGAAAAGACGAACCATCCTTTCCTTTTACGGCCCGAAACCAGGTCGGGATGCTCATGGACGGTTCGTGAAGCATAACTAAACCAAATCCCCTGTGGGGGGCGCGTAAAGCCATGTCGGCCTAGCGTCCTCACAGGGGATTTTCGCGTGGATCGGCACCGTCAGTGGGTATCGTCAATGGTCAGTATATATCGCTGTGCATCCCAATGAACGGTTAAACCAAGCGCTTCCAGCGCTTCATACGGCAATGTGGTTCCTCCGGAGTAACTGCCGACGGGCTCCGGCAAAGGAACGATTTTGTCCTTGATTTTCCCGTCAATCGTCACGTGGAGCTCTGTATCTCCCGGACGGATCGTGGCTTTGGCGTCGCCAAGGACAAGCGAATAATAATCGATGGAGCCATCGTTGCTGCGATGGACAGCGAAGGCAGCACCCAACGCGGCAGCAACCGCTTTGGCGGGCAGTTGGACCGTCGCTGCAGTCGCAACCGTCGCATAGGGTGCTTCCAGCAGTTGGCCGTTGATGTAAACATCAGTGCCAAGGGGAGCTTGAATGGGAGTGTATGTCATCCCGCCTGGTGAAGTTGCAGGTCCGCCGGCTTCCTGATTTTTGTTGCCGCCCCAGCCCCAAATCGATCCTGCTGCATCCAAGGCAAGGGCATGATACGTACCTGCCGAAATGTCGGCGATATTGGATAAGCCGTTCACTTTGCCTTGTTTCCCCGTAACGGTGCGAGAGCCGTAAGTATGGACATCTCCAGAGGTCGTCGCCAATAATACATAGCTGGCATTTGCATCAATGCGGCTCAGTGTCAATTCGGGATGAAAGGCGGTGACTTTGCCCTGAGCGTTCACTTGCCATGCCTTGCCCTTGGTATCCATCGCGTAGAGATTGTCATCTCCATAGGTTATGGAACGTACGTTGGATAGACCTTTCACTTTTACAGGGGAGGAAGGCGCTGTTCCCGGCGTTCTTGGTTCATCCCAACGCCACACTGTACCATCTTTTTTGACGGCATAGGCCGTGGATTCAGCCGCTACGATGTAGGTTATGTTAGCAAGACCTTTGACGGTTGTTGGCTTTCGAGCTTTCTGGGCTTCGATCTCATATGATGCAATCTGCCATGTATACACGGTACCGTCTTCGCGCAGGGCCATGTTATAGTGACCGCCAGTTGAGATCTGCTTCACATTGCTTACCTGATCGACTTGAGTCAGGCCTTGAATTCCACCCCACTCCCACACGCTCCCATCCTCCCGAAGCGCAGCCTTGTTAGAAGAGCCCGAAGCGGAAATGGCGATAATGTTCTCCAACCGGGGAATACGGATGGGACTGTACGTATTATAATATCGTACCTTGCCCGTCGCGCCGAGTTCTCCCCACAGGTTGCGTCCCCATGCCCAGACGGTGCCGTCGCTGCGCAGGCCAACGGAATGGTAGTGAGCCCCTTCGACGGCGGTGTAATGCAGGTTGTCTCTGGCCGTTGATGCCGCGGCTGCTTCATTCGCCGAGCTTGGAGCCGAGGATGTGGGAGCCGGCATAGCAGGCGGGATTGGTGCAGGTGCAGCGGCAGCAGCCCCGGCAGGCAGGTCGGCGGATAACAGTACGGCTGCAAGCGTTGCGGCGGTCAGGGCGCGCAGCGTGGAAGCCTGGCGAGTTTCCTTTCGCAGGTTCGAGCCCGCGTCGCTGGTGACGGGGAACGGAACCTGATGTAGATCCGAATGACTGGATGGATTCCTCCAGCGCATATTGTCGCCTTCTTTCATATGGGATGATTTAGCGGATTTTGCATTCTTCCTTCTAAACGTATGTGAGAGGACGAAAGTTACGGGAGTGAAGGGGCACTTTTGGCGAGTTGTCGGATAAGAGGCATGGATCAGGCCTTGCTTTTTTTTGTGCTGCAATACGTATAAAATGGAAATATTCCAATGATTTGAAGAGCGGATCAGGAGAATGGGGGATGGAGCTATGAAATACCAGGAAGAGGTACTATGGAATCAACTTCGGGATGTGCGGGAGTTTACGGTCCACGTATGTCTTGAGATTGATCCTGGGCAGGTTCATGTCGTGCCTGGAGGGTTTAACAATTCAATCCTATGGAACGTGGGACATATCGTGCTGGATCAGGATACGTGGTTTCATTACCTGATACACGATCAGGCGGAAGTTCCGGCGAGTTATCAGCATTTTTTTGGATATGGGACAAGCCCGGAAACATGGGCGGATGAACCGCCATCCTGGGCAGAACTTATGGAGCAATTGATCGCTCAGCCCCGGGTACTGGAAGCGAAATTCAAAGGCCGTCTGGAGGAATCGCTGCTCCGGGTGAGCGAACTGGGCATGAGCACGATCGGGGAAGTCATACCGCGCACGTTATATCATGAGTGGTACCATCTGGGCGTGATCCAATCCATGCGGAGGGTGATTGGGTCGGTCCAATGAAGCGAACTTCTGGAACATTTTAGGAACCCCAAACGTTATTGTCCATGAGGTGATGTTATGGAAAAGAAGAAGACCGTTCTGATGCTTCTGCTCTTGGCGATCATGCTGCTAACGGCCTGCGTGGCCAACGTGCCTGATGCTCCCGAACCCCCTAAAACGGCTTTGCCGGCAATCACGGATCCGTATACCCCTGAGCACGCGAAGCAGAACGGCGATGTCGTTAATTTGCACGGCCAGGTGACGAACCAGGAACGGTGGGAACAATTCATGGACCAAGTCCATGCCAAACAACAGGACCAGGTTCGCGTAACGATCTATACGATCGAAGGCGATCCGATCATCTATGAACTGAATTATGATGGTACAGCTATACAGTACAGCTATGACAATACGAGGGACGCCTACGCCGGAAAAGGCCGGATCGTGAACAATGCTTGCCAGGGCATCGGCACCATGAAGGCGGAGCAGGGCGGAGAATTTTACATTCTTACTGGTTGCGAAAATGAAGACTACGCGTTTATGCTGCCAAAGTTATAGCATGTAGCGGTTGAGTGCTCCCTGTCCCTGACAGAATTCGACTAGCTTCATGCCAAGTGCTTTGGTATTGAAAACAATCGTTTGTTACGGACGAGTAAAGCGTAGGATCTATGAGACCGATGAAATGCATATGCAAGTTATAGAGAAATGGCAGTTGGGAGGGGGAGAGACATGTTGATCCTATTTGGCAGTTCACCGCTGGATGAACGAAAGGTGGACGAAATGTATGAAGAGGAATATGCTGCCGCTGCAAAGGCTGGCTTAGAGGTAGGGCTGGTAAATCTGGAGCAGCTCATAGCGGAACAGAGTCCAGCTCGTGCTGTGAAACGGCTGCCGTCTGCAAGCGATCGGGAAGACGTGTTATATCGCGGGTGGATGCTGACACCGAAAGATTATGCCATGTTATACGACGCGCTGCTGGCTAAAAACTTGAAGTTGATCAACCGGCCGGAGGAATATAAGCACTGTCATTACCTGCCGGAATCGTACGCGAAAATCCAGGAATATACGCCGAAGTCGACATGGCTGCCGATCGGAGAGGTCAAAAAAATGGAAAATGCCGTTCAACATGCGGTCAGCGCATTCGGGCAGCGCCCGATCATCGTAAAGGATTACGTCAAATCCCGTAAACATGAGTGGAACGAAGCGTGTTACATCCCCGATGCATCCGATGCGGAACGGGTGGCCGAAGTGGTGCGGAACTTCGTGACGCGGCAGGGCGACGACCTGAACGAAGGCCTTGTTTTCCGGGAGTTTGCGGAATTGGAGTTTCTTTCCTACCATGCTCGCAGCGGCATGCCGTTGTCGCGGGAAATGCGGGTCTTTTTCCTGAAAGGCGAGCCTGTCTTCGTCTCGAACTACTGGGAAGCCGGCGAGGACGGCGAATTTGCGGAGGTGCTGGATTCGTTTCTGGACGTGGCCCGGTCGGTGGAAAGCCATTTTTTCACGATGGACTTCGCGAAGCGGAAGAACGGTGGCTGGATCATTATGGAGCTGGGCGACGGGCAAGTTGCCGGGCTGCCGGACGGGACGGAGCCGCAGGCGTTTTATGCAAGCTTGCGCAAGGGGATGGAGAAGTAGGTCGATTACGTTGGGGTAAAAAAAGATACTGAACGAAGATGAACCATTGACGGATGTTGCACATCCGTCAGGCCTACATAATCGGACTATGGAAAGATTCGCTGAATCCAAGATACAATTGGCAATCCTCGGATAAGAGCCCCTGAACGGGCAGACCTTAAAGGACGAAGAGCCTTATAAGGTCTTTTTTTCGTTTAACTCGGGAGATGCTGTTCTTCGTCATTTCAGCGTTATCCTCAACGCCTATCGTAAGGTAAAAAAGATCCGACCAGTAATGTACTGGCCGGATCAGTCATGGAATAAAATCACGATGACAACGCAAATGAGGCTGGTTATCCTTACGGATCAATGTCTACGATTTGCGGGAAGACTTAACGGGAAAATCAAGTCAATTTCGGTTCATGGGATGGTCCAGTTCGGCATGCCCCATTAAACTTTCCGCTGCATTTCCGTCTACCAGCAGATCGATACTCGTCACTTCCTCGAACTGAAAAAACGTCTCCTTGAGGGAATCCAAGGCTAAAAGCTCACCGCTAGCCCCCAATGCTGCGTCTTCCGGGATATGGACATCTAAAGTCAGCACCCCTTGATCGAACGTGGATGACAGTAAATCAATCTTGTTCCACAGGGAGATGTGTTCGGTTTGATCGCTGCTTTGGAGAGCGGCAAACGTTTGGCTGTACTTATCGGAGTCGTCTTCAAACGTAATTTCCTTCGTACCTTGCTCCAGTTGAGTTAGTTGATCATCCACGTAATATACCTTGATTTCTTGAGTTTGCTTATTCTCCTCTTGCTGTTCCGCCGGTGAAGTGCTTGCAGGATTAGAGGCCTGCACCGGTCCGGAAGAGGTTGGTTTGGTGCCGCATCCTGCTGCCACCAAGCTGATTGCACAGACTACGAGTGCGAGCTGAATTCCTTTTTTCATAGAAGCACATCCTCTTGATTTATTCGCTGGCTTTTATAGGTTCAGATACTCTTTAATCCCGTCAACGATGGCTTGAGCGGCCTTGTCTTGCGTGCTCTCCGACATCATCGCTTCTTCTTCATCTTTGTTGCTTAAAAATCCGATCTCCAGAAGAACTGCGGGCATGGTGGTTTCTCGAATGACTTGAAGATTGCCATTTTTGACGCTGCGATCTTTGAACCCTAAAGCCTCGATCAAATGTTTGTGAATAATGGTTGCTAACTCTTTACTGCTTGCACGCTGGTAATAAAACGTCTCGGTACCGCTTACCTGAGGAGACCCCTTTACGCTATTTCCGTGAATGGATACAAAAACATCCGCATTAAGATCGTTAGCCAGTTTAACTCGCTCCGAACGCGTAGGATATACATCCGTTTCTCGCGTCATAATCAATTCAATGTCTGGTTCTTGTTTCAACAGGGCTTGTACCTTTAGACCTAAAGCAAGAGTGAAATTCTTCTCAGGTTTGTTCGTAAAGCTTATGGTGCCCGGGTCGCTTCCCCCGTGTCCTGGATCAATAACGACGACTTTCTTGCCATCCGTGACAGGGGTTGCAGGCGTTGGGCCGTTGACCATGCTCAAATCAAGGATGAATTTGCCTGCAACGTATTGTTGAGAATAATTAACCGCACTGACATTATTTAATTCAATGACGATTCGGACTTGAGCCGGATCATTTTTGAATAGGGAATAGCGTACCTCGCTAACATTCGGACTGTCGCTCGTATCCAATTTGCCCATCGAACCTGCTGGCAGCACTTGCCCCATATTACCAAAATCCGTAGAAGGAAAATCCACAACAATCCGCTCGGGATTTTTTAACGTGGTGATGACCGGCGTCACTTCCTGATCCATAGAAACGACAAGCTGATTGTTCGCATAGTTTATTTCATGAACAAGGTTCGTTGTCCCTTCATTCCCGTTACCATTCGAAGGAGAGGACGGAACGGAGGCAGTGTTGGTTAGAGTGACGATCTTTTCTTTGTTATTCCAACCGACCCGAAGCCCCATTTCTTCACTAACAAAACGTAGAGGAACAACAACCGTGTTCTTGATCATTTGGGGAGCGATGTTAAGCGTTACGTTGCTGTTCTCGACGATGGCTTCCTGTTGTCCTACGGTCAACGAAATCGCTTTGGACCCCTGTTGAATGCTCACATTCTGTGTTTTTTGGTCCCAGTTCACATTGAATTTCAAATTTTCGGCAACGACGCGAATGGGAATCATGATGTTGTTTCGTACATTCACGACTTCAACGTCATTGGGCAGGGTTAGTTCCTGGCCATCCAAAATAATTTTCGTTTGATTTGCAGCTGCGTTGGTTTGAACGGGAAGCAGAAAAAGCATCAGTATACTAAACCACAATAACATAAGTATAGATTTCTTCATTTCACACCTCTGTTTTAAATTAGCTTACTATATGAACATTCGGCGGTTTGGATCGAAACATGAACAATAAACAAGCTATCAGCAATTTCTTTATTCTAAGGAATCACAGGAAGGTTATCTTCATAAGAAATCGAATCGTTCTACACACGGAGCTAGGGACAGACAACACACGTCTGCGGGATCAAACCTTCACCTCCCATGACCCGCAAGTTCGTTGAAAGCCGAACAATCGGACCGACAAACACCTGATTATTACATTGTAAATATTTATACATCATCATCCTGTGAATCCGTGAAATTACTTTGTTGGAACTACATCTTATTTACAATGATACCAAGATAACCTTTCGCTCACTACTATCAACGCTTTTAGAGACAAAATAGTTACCATATGATATGGATTTGATACAAAATTCTTCAAATTCCGGGTCGTTTAGTACGAGTCAGTCCGGCGGGTAAGAAAAAAAATTACCCCCAATCCTTTCAATGAAGGAATGGGGGGACGTTATGTCAGTTGCTGACCTACTCATTGAGCACTTGATGAAGTATTGAAAGTCTAATACTTTATTTTCGGCTCTTACATGAGGTTGGACCGGGGGATGGTCCAACCACAAAAAGGGATGCCTACGGTCACGATGGGGTGACGAGGGCCTCCCTTTTCATCTTGCTCAGCAAGTTTTACGCGTTGAGGAATTATTTGTGTGTAATTACACGATTGCCAAAGTCGGGGTCGATATCATCCGCTTGGACAAGCCATTTTCCGTTCTTACGGACGAGGGTCAGGCGGCCTTCCAAAGGAAGACGTTCGCTTTCCCCGTTTTGACGGGTCAGAATCAAGTCTACCGTATAATCGAAATCCACGTAATTTTCCGCTTCCTGGTAGAGTTCGAAGGTCAGGTTCTCCGGTTTCATCGAAACTTGCTGCACGCTCGCAATTCGGAACGTTAAGACACCGTAGCTTGTATTACCCGGTTTGTCGGTGTAATTATCGGCGTATAGAGGTTCCATTTCTGCAAGGCGTTTCATCATGGCCTCGTCCTCCAAAGGCGTCTCCGGGATCTCGTCGATCGTATACTCTTTGGTTTTGTACGTCTCCGCTGCCTTCATGGCTTCGGCAATTTCTTGTTCATCCATCGACGTATCCGGGGTAACATCTGGCTGCTGCGTCTCCGATTGTTTCATGGGGGGTTCTGCATCCGTCTCATTGGAAGGCCCGGGTGATGTGCATCCGCTTATGAGTGCGAAGGACAACAACGTTAATCCCAAGAGCGATGAGAAGTTTCTCGGCATTCATATCTCTCCCTTCTAGTTGAGGGTAATATTACCATATGATAGTTGGGATTCATAATGAAAGGATGACACAAGATTGAGTCGCCTTAAACTTTTTCACTTCTTAAGTTCGTAAATAGCCAGAATAATAATCGCAATTAGCGCTATGAGGAAAAAAATAGCAAGTACAATTAAAACACCGTAACCCAGTACGGAGGCTAACTTAGTGACTATTTTTTTCATAAAAGACAACCTTTCTATTTAAGGTGAAAAGGTGCTGACAGCTGGGGAAGCTAGTGTTTCTTAGTTCATTCACATCTATACTCAACAGAACGATAACCTTAATTTGTAAGTTGGTACTTATTAGTATATAACAACTTGATAAAGAGTTTAGTTTCCCATATCACCAAAAGAGTGAATCTGAATTTTGATTGTTCCTCAATAATAGACAGGTGAGAAGGAGCGTTTTTTTCGGTGGAAGTATCATAGGTGAAGCACACATAGGTCCGTTTGACCAAAGAATAAATGTTAACAAGAGTAAGCCTGTTGAGGAGATTACACGAATATGTAGGTATGGTAGTCAACAAGCATTGTTATTTACGGACTAGAAGTCATGGGAAAATGCAACGCAGGGTCGATTCCAATGAACCGTCTTACTTGTTAAAATTTAGATATAAAACAAGGTCAGTTTGGCGGTGAAGACGGCATGCAACGCATTATGGTTCATCCTGATTTGTTAGATGAGAAGGCACGAATGGTTCAGCAAAAAAAGCAGGAACTTGAGCGAATGGTTTGGGAGCTCGAGAAGTCCATTTATATGTTACAGTCGGAATGGTCGGGGATCACCGGGGAGAAGTTTTTTCAAGATTTCAGATTGGCCAGGGAAGTATTCCCCACAACGCTAGGACTGTTAAGCAGCATTCAGAACGAGTTCACGTTTATCGCCAATAACTTCAGAACGACCGATAACACGGGGGAGGTTGCTCTTTATATTCCGGAAGAGTTGAAGAGAGACTTTACCGTAGGTTTGCTAGATGGATCTGTAGGCGAAACGGTTACCGGAATCGGGGACGCGGCTAATGCATTGTGGCATGATCCTTTCGGCACATTGGCGAGTCTGGGCTATGGGTTGACGGTAGGCAGAGTTGTGGATGTCGGACGAGGCATTTCGTTTGCATGGGATGCATTATGGGGAACCGGAACTGCCCGCTCGGACGCCGAGAAGTTTGTTGAAGAGCAGAAGAAGATGATCACCGAAGACAAGACGGGGTATTATGGCGGTGCTCTTACGGGTCAAGCGTTGGCTTATGTATTCTTTGGGAGAGCATTGCGCTCGGTTGATAATAAGCATGGCGAGATAGGTGGGTCAAGTGGAGGGAAGTCGAAGTCGGAGAGTGGGAAGGGGGATGTAAGGACAGGGAGTGCTGAGTTTAGACCATATACCGACGAAATGCGGGTATTTATTACGCCCCCTAAGGATGGTTTTGATGCATTCTTAGAGCGAGAATATATAACTATTAGAAAATCAGGACTAGATGACATATCGACTGTAGCAAAAAATACAGGTTTATCCGAGCAAGAAATTATTGACATGAAAAAACATCTCTTTCTCGATACCCATAAACTTTCTATACTTGGCTCACCTTACAAAGAACAATACTTTCAGGCTGATCCGGATATTGCACATGTGTGGAAAAAGGCTCAAAATGGAGAGTTGACAGCCGATCAGAAGAAGTGGTTTAAACAACTGGCAGATCATGAAATAACAGAAAAAAAACTAATGGATTCAGGAATGCCCCTAATGGATGAATCGACCTGGAACCCTGAAAGAGACAGGTTTGATGTGAATCCAGAGAAAAATGCACACGATAAGGCAAATGAAACTGCACCAAACCCAGGAGCATTGCCTGATTATGACTATTCTAAGGACTTCGAAGACAATGTGGATAGAAGTAAAGATGAATACTAAATTTGAGGTGAAAGAGATGCATTTGGAAAAAGCCATCAGTAGATTGAATAATATACATTGGAGTTCAGTAGGAACGGCTGCCAACATTGAAAATGCAGACTTAGGCTATGAATTTTTGAGACGGTTAGCTTGCTTTTTTAAAGAGAGACAACTTACACCCAAGCCACCGGGGCTTTCGAACATAGCTGATTTACTTGGCGATGCCGAAGGCGAAATCGAGCTTTCAGAATACTGCAGCTCAGAAGCGATTCAATTTTTGAATGGAGATCCTAACGTACAAAGAATGATTAAATATTATTTACAACTGGCGAGGTACGCAGAAAAAAATTCTGATGCACAGCAATATTTGACCGTGTATGATCCTTTAATCACTATCATAGAACGTGAAGGATTATTTAGCATTACACTACGTGAATTTGTGGTAAAAAACGGTGGGTCATATCCTTTGAGTGGATGGTACGAACGATTTATTGAAAAAACACCACTTGATATCAGTAACCTTAAATAAAATAGATAATGGTCAGAAAATTTGAAAACCACCAATGAAGTTTGATTCTCTTCTGGTGGTATCATTTTGTATTACGAAGGTGATCGTATGTCCCTAGATCTTGATGTAAGAATGACGAGAATCATTCATATGAATGCATTAAAAAAAGAGATATCCAAAGAAGCTGTCAGACTTTTAAAGGTAGAGACGACTCCTGAAGTCACCATTAAACAGGTTTTAAGCGGGCAAAGAGTTGATCTTGGTGATACTGCTCTTTTTGAGGAGAGTCAAGCGTATGCAGTCGCATTTAGAGGGATGGAAAGCGAGGTTGGATTGGCGTTTACTTATCTAGATCCGACCCTTCCTTATGTGGACGAAGAGGAATCTGGATTTTGGATGGGAGTCATGGTACAAGGGGAGCGTGAACCTGTCGAGTTTGCATTAGCTGCTATAATTGCGCGATCTGCTGCCAAAATCAGCGGTCCTGCTTCTGAAATTATTGATGAACGCAAGTTTTGGAGCAGCCAGCGCGTGAATCATTATCACGATTTTGTAAACGATATTGAAATCGGAGATCGGTTTGATCGTGTGGAACAAGCTAGCGAGGAGTTTTATTCCAAATTGCCTAAGGGAGACCCTATAGAATGAGCTCGATCATTTTTTTGAAAAATATAGAGAACTATTCTCCCGAACATGCGTTAGAAGCATTTAAACAGGCCGCTACGAAAGCAGGCATGTTTTGCATTTTAACAAGAACGGAGTCAAGCGATGGTCGATTTTGTATCTGGCGAAGGAACGTTATCGGAAGTGGATGAGGCTGCATTTTTAAATACAGGTAACAAAGAGCATCTTAAGTACTTCACATTTAATATTAATCCAGTGAATGAAGACTCATATGACAACAGCTTCACTTGGCTAACACAAAACGAAAAGTATTTTTGGGCTATCGATATCTAAAATATTAAAGATGACTACGCGTTTATCGTTGAAGGCGAGAAGACTCCCTCCTCAAAAGCGTCGCTTTAGGTGGGGGATGAATCGCCATTTTTTGTATTCGAAACCGAACGTATGTGCTATAATAACTGCAAGGAACGCAGGTGTATGGCATGCTCTTCCATAAAGCATACAAGTATCGGATCTACCCCAATCGTGAACAGCAGCAGCTAATCCATCAGATGTTTGGATGTTGCCGTTTTGTGTTCAACTATTTTCTGGGACAATGGAAGGATACGTTTGACGCCACCGGCAAGGGCTTGTCGTACAATACTTGTGCAACACAGCTTCCAGATCTAAAGCAAGAACATCCTTGGTTGAAAAAAACAGATAGTATTGCCCTACAATCGGCTGTTCGGCATGTAGCCGATAGCTTTGATCGTTTTTTCAAGAAGCAGACGCAGGCTCCACGTTTCAAAAACCGTAAACATCCGGTTCAAAGTTACACGACCCGATATACCAATGGAAATATCACTGTGAATGGAAGTAAGCTGAAGCTCCCCAAGCTGGGGTGGCTGCGGTTTGCAAACTCTCGCCCCTGTGAAGGACGCATCCTCTCGGCTACGGTACGGCGAAATGCCGCGGGGAAGTATTTTGTATCGCTCATTTGTGAAGTGGAGATCGAGCCCTTACCGCATAACGAGAAGTCGGTAGGGATCGATCTGGGACTTAAAACGTTTGCGGTATCCTCCGAGGGTATGCGGGATACTCATCCGAAAGCCTGGAGCCGGTATGAAAAGAAGTTGGCGAGCTGGCAGCGGAGGATGGCCCGGCGTACGAAAGACGGTTCCAATTGGCAAAAAGCCAAACGGAAGATCGCCCTGATCCACGAAAGAATGGCGAATATCCGCCATGACTTTTTGCACAAGCTGTCCACCAAGCTGATTCGTGAAAACCAAACGATCAGTACCCTAGGACTTAAAGGTGTCTAACATGCTCAAGAATCACAAGCTGGCCAAATCGATCGCCGATGCGTCCTGGAGTGAGTTCAGAAGGCAGCTCACGTATAAAGCGGAATGGTACGGGCGCACCCTCAAGATTGCGAATACGTTTGCTCCGACAAGTCAAACCTGCCATGTATGCGGAGCGCTACACCGAGAGGTGAAAGATCTTTCGGTACGGCAATGGGTGTGTCCATCCTGCCAGACCCTCCATGATCGGGATGTCAATGCAGCCCGAAACATTAAGGATGTTGCCATATCGATCGTCATATCGCTCGAGAACTGTGGGGACCACAGGGATCGCTTGGTCCACTTCGAACCAAGAGGTTCGATGACCCAAGAATCCCCCACTTCAAGCGAAAGCTAAGTGGTGGGAGTGTTCAATTATCATTTTGTTATAGCGTATTTTAGAGATCATCCTGAAGATTACCTATGGTTTGATGATGCGGATTGGTGTTATACGGCTAAGGACCTTATTAAGTTAAGTAACATGCCTTACAATCCGCTATGGTCCAGTGAGAAAATCGTGTGAGAATGTCGGAGTTTAAACTTTCGATTGAATCATGAATGGGAAAGCGTGCTTGTTATTACTAAGGAGGGAAAAATGGGTATTTCTGCACACATCCTTTTCAAAAGCGGAAATAGCATTGAAATAAACCATTTATTGCTTCGATTAGGTGAGTTATGCGCGAACGAAGGAATGTTCTACAGCCACACCCTGAATAAAGTAGACGATGCCGGAAAATTAAAATACTGCGAATACTGTGTCAGCGATATTCCATTATATGAAAGTTATGATAGGCCAATTTGTTTTGGTATTGCTGATGAACCGTATCCACATAAACTTGTCGATTTCGATTGGGATTCTCCCCCACAAGAGTATTTTAAAACGTTAGTTTCTGGCGATTTTGTGGACAACGAAGATTTATTATTCAAATTTCTATATGCATTCCTCAATGAATTCCCCACCGCTACGGTTTGGATCGAAGAAGACTGGTTCTACACATTGGCCGATCTGAACAAACTTAGGGATAATGATGTGGATCATTGGTGTTATGTTAATCCAAGGGATTGGTGAACAAGAGTGTTTCTGTATATTCTTGAAGATCGCAGGAGGGATGCATGGAATACTCTTTGAAGATAAATGGAGAGAAAGTTGACGTTGTACGTTTGAAAATTTATTTGGAAAAGCAGCAGCTTGAATTTTGTGATTCTGTGAAATATATCGATTCAAAGGTTGTTGAAGAAATCATCTTAGACATCGGCTTGAGCATAAGCATTTTTGCGAATATTTTACCGACGAATCATCCTGGCTATGCTTATGAAACGATGTTTCTGGAAGAGGACTTTGAGTATCAAGAGACAGTATCTTTTGAGCTGAATCCGTCAGGAGATTACGAGACAGCTTATAGGATCATGTATGAAATTTGCTTTGCGATCCTCGAAATGTTCGAAGCACAAGGCATTTTGCATCATGTATCTGGTGATGAGATATTTCTCCATAAAGATGGCCAGTTTCTATTTAACGAGGTGTATATGAAGTGGTTGAACGAGAATTATCGTGGTCTTCTACGGGACCGCCAATCCAACATTCACATCCATTTGCCTTCAAACAAAGAACTGGAAAAGGCGCTTGACGAAGATACCATTACTAATGAAGTTTTGGCCCTTTGCATGCAGAATTACAGTTACAGAATCGTGGTTATGGCCATGTTCAAAGCGATCGAAAGAAATTATTGTGACCAGGGGATCATTGAAAGATTATCTGAACTAAGCGTACGTTTGGAAGATCATAAATTTATCGGACCTTGGCAAATAGGGCATGTGGCTTTAGCGACATTAGCGTTGTTGGATAACCAACATGCCAACGATAAATTCAACGAACTTCATGGAAGATTGAATGAGCAAGATCGTTTTTTAGTCCAACATTCATTGACTCTGAAGTGTATAAAGATTAAGAGGGCAGATTGTCAGACCCGGAGGGAGCCATGTCATGTCTCGATCCAATATCGTCATTTATACGGAGGAAGAGCTAAATATTGAAAAATGGCGCGGCGTGTTGTCCAAGTTCAATGCTGTAGATCAACTATCGAACTGGGGGATGGAACGTGCGGGCAGTTGGCTCTGGGTGAACCACTACGTTCTTGAACACAATGAAGAAATCAGGGACATCTGGCTGGACATTTCTCGTGATTCCTTGGCAGATTCAAAGAAGCGTCAGATGCAAACAGCTATATTTGTACAACCAAGCAGAGATCGAAATGCAGTGTTCTTTGCCTTATCTTTTTGTAAAGAGATATACGCTATTCTTGATAAAAGGAAAGAGGTATGCATGTACCATGCCGAAAGCGGATTGTTCTGTAATGATCAAATTGAAAATCTGACATTCTTGAATACCTCGCAATTCTATGATAAAAGGCAAACCAACAGTGAGACTATCCATTGCATGCTTCAATGTTTAACTGAAGAATTCAAGGCTGGAATCGAGTGTATTGTCGAAGACGGAGGTTGGGACGGGGAAGAGGCGCAGTATGCCGATTTGTTTCAAAACCTTTTGACAATGAGAGCTGAATTGGAGAAGGAACAGAATGCAGGGATTGTACCTACCATCAACGAAGAATTGAAAAATGTGGACAAGCTGATCTTGGAGCTAATGAGATTGGATCAAGCTAAGTTGTTGGGTGATTGCACATAACACTTCTGAAAGCTCTTGGTGGATTACTAGTCCGAGGTGAAAAAGATGTACCTGGATCAAGCCATTCTCAGATTGAATAATATAAACTGGAGTTTAGTTGGTACAGTGTCCAATAAAGAAGATGCGGACGTAGGCTACGAATTTATGAGACGGCTAGCTAGCTTTTTTAAAGAGACACAACTTGCCCCTAAACCGCCAGGTCTCGCCAATGTAGCTAACTTACTTGGTGATTCCGAAGGAGAAATAGAGATAGCAGCACTTTGCAATTCAGATGTTGTTCAATTTTTGTCCGAAGATAAGAACATCCAAAGAATGATGCAATATTACCTGCAATTGGCAAGGTACGCAGACAAAAATCCTGATGTACATCGATATATAAGCATATATGACCCTTTAATTACTCTTTTGGAAAGGGGAGGCGTCTTTCGTATTACACTACGTGAACTAGTGATCAAAAACGGTGGGACATATCCTTTAAATGGATGGTACGAACGATTTTTTGATAAAGCTCCACTGGATGGTTTGAACAAAAAAGGGCAATGACCCGAATTGTCGCAAAACAGAAGCGATGTACCGCAAGCGTAATGAAAGCGAGGCAGGGTGGGGACAGACAATTTGCTTTTTTAAAAGTAAGGTCCTTCATCGTCAAGTTCCGGAGACTGCCACCAATAAAAATCACGATACACTAAATCCGTTGTCAAATATAACAAGATGGAATGATCACTCTTATCATTAATGGTCAGTTCATATTGAGAAACTCCAATATCATCAGAATCATTAAGCGCTGTGATCCATTGCTCCATTTTAGGAACCAGACTATTCACCTCTGAGATTTTCGCTGCGAGCACGATCGAGGCCATTTTTCCACCCAGAACGTTATCCTTAACTTCTGTCGATTCCACAATCACACCGTTTGCCTTCGATTCACCATATATAGCGTTCTGGACTGATTCAGAATCGAGCGTTCCTGCAATTTTAGATGAGAAATCGGGTATTCGAGTAATGTCATTAGAAACACCATTGTAAATCGTTTGACCATTTTTCCCTATGATCGTGAGATCAACATTTTTGATTTGTGAGGTTCCATTAGCCCCACTTCTTACTTTGTTCAGAATTGTTCGGATGGCTTTAATATCGTCTATGGTTGCTTTTTCTAAGGTAGAGGCTGATTTTATTTCCAACTTTAAATAGCTTTCTTGAGTGGTGATTTTAGAAATAGCCACCCCTTCCTTAACAAGTTGAGCTTGGATTAATGGGGCAGGACTTTCAGCAGAAATGGAGTTCATGTAAAACGCGCCACTTAGGGCGATAACGGCCGCTGCGACAAGAAACCATTTTTTATTTCTCATGTTTACTATCCACCTTATTAAAGATTAAATTTAAGGCCCTCAGCCCCGGAAATTTGCATGACTGATCGCTTATAAATCTAAACGGTTCCATCTGTGCATTTGTTACATAATTAGCGAGTGAGATTATATTGGAAGACGTAGAGAAAGGTGAATTCGTCAGGATGGTGAGAAAATGATACAGGTACTGGAAGTAAGAGACATCCAAATGGAGAGCGAAGTAAAATACTCCAATCAAGTAAACACATATAACGTGACAACAAATTTGATGTCTGACGATTATGTTCCATATCGACTTGCACAGTCTGCGATGATATGGCTTGGACCGAATGGAGAATTAGGGGAGCTTGAGCTCATTTTCCCCAAGGTTTCAGAGCAGTCTTTTTGGCCAAAACATAGCTTTGTTGAAACCGTAAAAGGGGTTCCTTTGTTCAAAATCGATTCACAACCTAGCGACGTCACTGTCGCACATCAAAAGGATGGATTCATGATTTGGATTGACCAGAACCATGAAGTGAATGTTTCGATCATAAGTCAAAATTTGATTTTCCTCCTTTCAGATAAAAAACTAATTGGGATCTATTGTAAGTACAGGTGAACACGTTGAATTAACCTTTTCCTTACAAATACTTTTGTTTCCTCTCTATCAGAAATTCCCGCACCCAGTAAGCAGATATATAAAGGAATTCAGATCCTATTTGAACGTGGAAAACATGTTTAAACCCCGGAAATAAACGATCCTCCCGGGTAGTTTAAATTTATTCTTTCACTGGCTATCTCCAACATGACGAGGAACACGAACGGTTTGATCTATGTCGGATTATATTATTATTTACGTTTTTTGATGAAATCACTAGGGCCGCCAGCAGACTTTACTTCAAGAGAAGGAAACTCAAGGGTAAGACTAACATCATATTGGTTTTTATCTTTGGTATATCCATGTAAGAACATGGTTGAAGACATTGGGGTATTGATTTGAAAGCTAGTGAATTCAACTTCAGTATCGTAATGAGTCATGAAATACTTTTGTCCGATCGGGATCGCCTTTTCAAAGTAATTATTTCTTTCTTTCTCTGATAACTCATTACAAGCTGTAAGTACAACGATCAGAAAAGTTAGTAGAAATATGAAACGTGTGTATTTGAGCAAGATGATCACTTCCTTTCTTGGATAAAAGGGGGTGAAACTGTGTCGTTTGATCTTTTGGTGAAGATTCTAAAGACAAGAAAAACCACCGGCGATAGGTTGGCGCCAAAACCGGTGGTTTTTCATTCCGTATGAATCTCTCGCCGTGGGTAGCCCACTGGCTTTTTTTAGTTTAACGTTTTATCTACTACTGTCATTATACTACAACAAGAACATTTAGAAACATGGCTTTGAATTATCGCTGGTCAGATTTTCATATGGAGGGTGATGCAATCTACCACAAATTGGCCGATAATAGTTGTAATAGCTTTTTACTAGAGGCGGTCATACTTCTGAAAAAATGTATTATCTGATAAAACAAGAGCATTAAAGAATCATAGTCGGTCTTTAGTGTTACTTCAGATGCTGTAATTGAAGCCAAGAGATGAACATCCGTTATTACTAAACCAGATAATTTCCTCAATAAAAAAATGAAGAAACAGTTACAAGCCACAATACAATATGCTGAAGAAAACGGATTAAGGCTGAATATTGCTTCAAGTACGGGATTCATCCTAAAGTGAGAAAATATTTAGAGGAAAAGGGGATTATAGTTAGAATAGCTGGAGGATTAGGATGGGAAAGTATGTATCTGTTAGAGGTTGGTTAGAGTGCGATGAACAAACTGTGCACGAGGTTAGAAAGATTCGGGATGATTATACCGAGAATTATAATGATGCTTTACTGGACAAGAGCAAATTAGAAATGTACCAGTCAGGTTGGACTTTTCCGGAGACACAAATCAATTGGACAGCTTATGTGTTTTATGGGGCCGATATTAGAGAGTATTATCTTGATTTTATGAGAAAGCAACTATCAGAGATGGCTGCCATTTCCGACATAACGGGGTACTTTCTAATCGATGATCACGATGGAGCGAAAGATCTATGCTGGCAAATCTCTAATCATAAATTGATTGAGACTGAGCAAGAAAATATAACTTTTAATAAGTAAATTAGTAAAATAATAATTTGAGAATAGTAAATACCTAGCCTAGCTAAAGAAGCTGAACTCAACGCCTGTTATGTTTCCTTCCTCTCCCCTTGTTAACCGACTTCCTTTCCTATGGTAAATGGTATAATGGCAAAAATGGATATTGTGGCGTTCTGCCCCAACAACCTCTTTATAGAAAGGATGTTGCCTTATGCCTATATACAACAAATTGGTGCGGGATAAGATCCCCCACATCATCACTTCATCAGGGAAAGAATGCCGCACACGCATTTTGGACCCGGAAGAGTACAAGCAAGAGCTGCGCATGAAGCTGCACGAGGAGTCTGACGAATACTTTAGCGCAAAGAACGATCAGGAAGCATTGGAGGAACTCGCCGATATGCTGGAAGTAATTCGCTCTCTGGCTGAAGTGCACGGCGCGAATGCGGCACAGCTGGACAAGTTGCGGGCGGACAAAGCCGAGGCGCACGGCGGATTTCAGGAACGGGTGTATTTGATCGATGTCGACGAAGCTTAGTGTCAAATGGATTACCGATCATCTAGCAGATGTACGGATTGCCCTGGTGCATACCACATCCGGGATTTAACTTATATAGTTTCTCTATTTTAGCAACTTTATCAAGTATCATTATAATTTTGAATGGAGAAGACTGAGCAATGATGTTATTGATTTTTTATGATATATCTTAAGAACCATAACTGTGGTATATTTATCCTATAAAAGTTATATTGTGTAGTTTTACGATTCGCAAAGTTGCAAGCTCTTTTCATATAGTATTTGAACTTCATGTATGCGGGACCAAGGCATGGTCTATTACACGTGTAACAAATTATTGTGAGAGACATGGTTCCTAGGGAAGAGCTGTGTCTTTTTTTGTTGTTTTAAAAATAAGTGTTTTGGGGGATTTTTATGTCTACCGATATTCATTTCATTGATGTTCTAAAACGCTGTAAACAGTCCTCAAAAGAAGCTGTCGAAAATTTGGAAGGTTTCAGCGAATTTAAAAAATATATGCATGTTCAGAGGCCAGTAGAAGAAGAACTTGAGCGTCATATTAATGCTGCTAATCAATCCAATCAAGCTCAATTGATCTTGGTATGTGGTGGGGTTGGTGATGGTAAATCGCATATCCTCTCCTTCTTAAAAAATAAATATGCTTTTTTAGCTGATTCTGATCGTTTCTATTTACATAATGACGCTACAGAGAGCTTTTCACCGCGGAAAACTTCAATTGAAACTTTGGCCGAGGTACTAAAGCCTTTTTTAGACGAGGAGATTGAGAAAGAGCAGAAATTAAATATCGTCTTGGCAATTAATCTTGGCGCATTGAATAACTTCATAGATTCTGATGAAGGAAAGAGTTTTACACGACTGAAAAACTATGTTCATGCGAAGAAAATTATGGACTCCATTATGGTCGAAGAAGAGTCGGTGGATGATCATATTTTCAAATATGTTAATTTTAGTGATTATCATATGTACGAACTGACGGAAAATGGGCCTCGATCGAGTTATATTAAAGGGATTCTCCAGAAAATCACTCAGAGATCTGATTATAACCCATTTTACCAAGCTTATCTTAGAGAAAAGAACGAAAATTCTGAAATTGCTCAAAAAAATCCGATCATCCAAAATTATGAGTTGTTACAACATGACGATATTCAAGAAAAAATAATAGATTTATTGATCCAAGCCATGGTCAAAGAAAAGTTGATCATTTCAACGCGAGCCTTGCTTGATTTTATTTACAATATAATCGTTCCTTCCTCCATGGACAATGTAGAACATGAGAAGTTAATGGAATTGATTCAGAATCAAGACTTTCAATCGTACACAGCATGTTTGCTGCCATTTCAATTATTTGATCGAGAAGATGCATCTGCGATTCATCAAGCGATTAATCATATTAATCCAACACAATATCGGACAGAGTTGCTTGATAAACATTTGATCGATTTTAGATCCCGAAAAGATGGTGCTTATTTATTTAGCCAATACATTGATGTAAACCGTGCACCCTATTTCGCGAAATCACTGCTTCCAAACTCTCCTTGGAAGAGCGAGGACAAAAAGAGTAACTCCTTTAAGAATGAATTGATTAAATTATTCGTTTATCTGTACTACCTAGTTCCTAAGGAACCGCATAATTCGTTTGATGATCAAGTTTATGATCAATATATGAATTATTTATTCCATTGGAATAGGAAATCTTGGAGTAAGTTATCCAAGCTTTATAGGGAAGATGTGCGTGATGCTATTTATAAATGGAATGGTGAGGGGCATGGTGGACTAATTTATGTTCAAATTGGCCAACCGCAAACCCACTATTATGCACTACAAAAATTAGAAATCGAACCTGCCCTAGAGCGTGTTGAACCACGTCAAGAAGAGACATTAATGAAATTCCTTCCTATGCTTACGATTGCATTTAGGCCAAAAGGGGGAGAACCTGTTGAAATTGACATTGACTTTTCATTATATTCTTTGCTAATTCGAATCAAAAATGGTTACCGGCCGAACAAAAAAGATAAGTTTCAATTTATTAAGTTTGTTGAATTTATTGATCAACTTAGTAGTAAAGGCAACGATAGAAATGAGCTTATTTTCGAGAGTAAGAAGTTTGGGAAGTCGCAAAGATATCGTTTGACTTACGATGATTTATTTAACCAATATTCATTTACGGAGATGTGAAAATATGGATTATAAGTTGAATCTACAGGAGATCAAGGATAAGTTTAAATTTGAAACATCCATTAGACACAATCCTAAATTGCCTGTTGAGATTTTGCCCTACAATACGAAGTTTAAAGACACGCAGTTTAATTTTAGAGAAGTGATCGGTGAGTTTTTGCGCTTGGTAGGACAAAAGAAAATGTCTTCAGAGGCAAACCCAGAACAATTAGTTGAAGCGGTGCTTGATTCGATTGAATTCGAGAATGTAAGTCAAAAGAATGAATTCAAGCAGATGATTAAGACGTTATTCATTGACGAGAATAATCAGCTCTTTTTATTCCATCCGCAGACGCTCTACTACATTAACACGGTTGAAAATGAGAATAAAAAGTTAGCCGAGTTTCTTTATGTAGTGTTGTGGAATGGTAAGGAGACTTGGAATATTAGCGATAAGGAAATACAAACTGACGATTTGATGAGTTCATTGATATTTAGTGCGTTGCCTGAACTACAAGATTCCAACGGCCGATCTAAAAAATATGCAGTATTGCTGCCGGAAGTGTCGGAATTATTTGCTTCTGATTTTGAATGGCTGGCAACAAAACAAGATTTATTTACACAACAATTTGAAAAATTGCTATCGTACTATTACTTTTTCTATATCACTCAAATGTCACGAAGAAATGAACATCTCTTCACCAAACACGAGAAGGGTGTAATACCGATTTATTTTACATTTGAAGAAGAAGAGAGACTATCGAAAACTCGTGTTAGTTACGAATATGGATGGAAAAATATTGAGAGATCCATCAGTCGAATGTTTACTCACGTAAATTTTCTTAAAATGCTTAATATGTCCGTGGAGGAAGAAGGGCAAATTTATTCCTATCATGAGATTGCAGAATTTATTCGTAATCGTAATGTTGAAGAGATCGAAGAAATTGAGAAGGTTGTAGAAGAGGTAATAGAACAATATCGGGAAGGGCTATCCGATGTAAAGTGGGCTCAAATGAATTTCAATTCAGAACAATATGATCTACCGGTATTGAACAAATTATCTACATTGTTTCAGATGATCGATTACCAATTTAATAATACTTTTCGCTCAAAGCCGTATAACGAATATAAGACGTGGTTTATACATTTTTGTCAGAAATCTTTTCTCAAATCCCGGGGAAGATCTGGAAAAATGTTGATCCTGGATACGGATTATTTATTATTCCTTACAAAAGTCATCATTAAAAATGAGCCTAAAATCAGGCTGAAAAAACTTTTTGAAGAATTCGAAACAAGAGGAATTATTTATGACAGAGATACTCAAGTATCTATTATTGAATACTTTGAAAAGCTAAACCTGTTAGAGAAAAAAAGTGATAGTGGGGATGCCATTTATGTCAAAGCATTTTTATAGTTATCTTGCTCATCTCATTGATCGTTTTTTGAGCGGAGTCAACATTCAGCCAGGAGAAAAGTATCATATTCAATTTGAGCGTGATGAACAGGTCTTAAATCTAGTTAACGAAATCAAGAATGTAGAAAGAATCAGTCCCTTTTCCATGTCAACGGAGGATGGATTTTATCAGTCCCAAACTTTAGATTACGGCCAAACAAAAGTATTGATTGCATCAAACATTGAAGAAATTACTCCTGACTTCCTGACAACATTACGTAATAAAGTTGGGATTCGAGAAGAGCCATTTGCAGATTTGGCGATGCTCTTGATCCATAATTCTAACTTGGATAGCTTAGTTCAAGGAATGACCTCATTTTCAAAAGAGGGTATGCCATTCCATATTGATTCCATTGAAAAAGACCTTCAAGAAATGATGAAACAATCTAATTTATCATTAGAAGAGAAGCAAGTGCTTAATTTTTCTATAGAGTCAATGAAAGCACAACAAGGGCTGCATGAGAAGGTGACCCTATTTGACTATGAAAATATACTTACCGTTTTAAACAATGAAAAGCTTGAGGCATATGAATATAAAAATTTCGGCCTTTTTTACGATGCTGAGTTGTTTAACACGCCCAGAACGCCTAAAGAAATCAAAGAGAGGCTAAAAGAAAACCATTCGCTTTATAGTGATGTAGAACTTGCCCACCAACATGGCGCTGTAGAAACAAGCTTGGAACGTCATTTTGACGATCAGGGAGTAAAAGTACTTTCCGAACCAGAAACATGGCAAAATGTTGATTTTGGCTCGGTGAGAAGATCAAATCAAAAGAAATTAGAAGGAAAAGGACTAGAATACTTAGAGGCAAGCAAAAAACTGACAGTAGAAGGCTTGGAGTACTGGGAAAGAGCGGATGGAGAAACAAAGAGCAAACAACGCAAAAGAAACATTATTATATTTAACCCTGAGCAAAAAGAGCAGATTACTATTGAATTTGCCTTTAATGATTTTATTAAAAACCAATATATTAATGAGACTAAAATCAAACATCCTATACAAGTTGAACAAGCAGGCAAAAAGATTCGTGTGCATTTGAAACATGAAATTGGTCAAACTACGTTTTACGGATTGAAATACAAAACAGAGGTATCTCCTGCATACGAGTTCAGGATCACTGTTGTGGAGACAAATGCCAAAGTTCTCCAAACGATCCAAACTTCATACGCTATCAACTTATCCAAGTCCAAAGGTTCCTGTCTTTTAATCAATTCAGATGAGGAACATTGGTTCTTTAACAAAGATGCTGCTGAGATCATCAAAGTTAATCTTGTCGAATCCCAAAGTACATTTGATATTACGGAAGATCAGGAGCTCGTTGTTTCTCGTAGTGAGGAGAACAATAGCGACGAGGAACTTATCTACTTTAATATTCAACTGCCGCATACAAATATTCCTTTTGCAGTACAGGATCAGGTTGAGCGACCCGTTCCAATCGGTGGATTCAGTGTATGGAAATTGAAACGTGAAAAGCAAGAGCATTTTACGTACCGTATTGAGAATGAAAAAATGAAAATTGTCCAAGGTACAAGAGAGACCTTTGCACAGGGAGAGTTTAAACGTAGTTTAGAAAGAGAACGAAAATTACTGGAAACTAATCACTTGTATTTCTCTGAAGACAATTTAGGAGAGATCGTGCCTGAGTCTATATCGGTTTCAGAACCTTTAAAAGAGGCATATTGTGATCTCCTTCGCTATTTTAGGACCAACAATTTGCTTCCTAGCTTAGCGTATTTGGATGAGGATTATATTTCACTAGCCAAAAATTATATTGATGCATATATGCATGAACTAGAGCAATTACAAAATGGACAATCACTCAATCAGAGTCAACGAGATCTTGTTTTGGTTGGAACAATTCAAAGGGGACATGGAAATCCGGAATGGCTATTCACGCCATTGCATCCTCTTAATTTGGCATACCAAATACAATTAAACCAGTTGGTTGGAGACGAACCGATTAATGAGGAATTATTGCACTCCATGAGACCGACGAACTTGCTGCCTTATGTCCATTTCAATTCCAAACTGTATAAGGCGATTGAGATGACGGATTCATATGAGTGGGCCTCATATATTGATCAAAGTTTACCGAGGTTCGAATCCTCCAAAATCTTTGTGAACAAGCTGGTACAGGAGAAAATTGAAGAGTTCACTGGGCATTTTGGATATCTTTTCGAATTGGATCGTCGGGCACCACTGAAGATAAATACGATTAATATGGGAGACTGTCAGGAAATACTTCAAGGCCTTTTTGAATACTACAAGAAACAATTGAAAGACAACCTGGAGAAGGCAAATCTTTTGCCAATCGAGATTTACATCTATGCTGAAAAAGGAATTAACAATGTATTTGAAGAGATGTCGCAGTATTCAGATGCTGAAGAAATAGCCAAACATTTTAATCTTAAATTGGAACTGGATGGTTATCACCCGGAAGAATTATTGAATATTTTCCGGGAAAAGGTAAGATTCTATTCTAAGAGCACGGATACGTCTACTTATGAATATAGCCATATCACTTTTTATCAGATGAATAAAATTGAGCAGATTGCTACAAGTAATGCTTCCGAAATTATAACAGGAGTATCTTTATTTGGCCTTGTCTCGGGGATTCCCTCCGTATTTATTAACGAGGATTATAAGACAGGATTCGGAACCAGATACTATCCTACACAAGAAGCGCCGCTTTTAAAAATGGTACCTAAGCTAAATTCTTTACTGAGAGTGGCTAGAACCCTGGATAATTACCAAGAGGATATCAATATTGTTACAGCGATTTCGGCTAATCACAAGCAACAACTGGATCAGGTATATGATTCTGCACATTGGGTTACATTTATTGAACCAAAAGTGGATTTGAGTTTCTTTAAGAATAGTGATACACAGAAGGATTTGCTTGTTATTCATTATAGTGACCAATATACGTCCTCTAGCGGATTTGATGCGATCACGGTGACCAGACGTTCTCAACAATATCAACGCCTCATCAAAGAGTTCCTTGGACATCAGAGAATTTACGTTGAAGATCAGATGTTGCCTCCAATTATTAATTTCTTTAATGCCATTAATGGTAATTGGCTGCTTCGTTTGTTGGCGCAGAAGAATTATTTCCCAAAAGAAAAGATCAGTATTCTTTCTGCGGTAAAACTCGCGCTCGCTGCTTATGCACATCGTGAAATTATCTGGATTCCAATTTCAATGGAAGAGATCCTTAGGATTTCAGGCGGAACAGGCCTTCGACAATCAGAAGGACTATTCTCTGCGAGAAAGCTGGGGAGATTTGGTTCCTACAGTGATGACTTATTATTTATTGGAATCGAGCTGCAAGAAGAGGAATTGTTTGTTCATTTTTACCCGATTGAAGTAAAGATCGGCCATAATGGAGCCAAAGTGCAAGATAAGGCAGTAGAACAAGTTAAAGAGACACAACAATTGTTAGTGGAATTTTTAACAGATGACGAAAGCTTTCAAGCGGTTCTCTACCGAAATTTCTTTATGCAACTGGCGATTGCGAGTGCAGAAAAAATGAAACTTTATTCGGTATGGCCAGAACAGATGTGGAGCCAGATTACGGATTCAGATGTTCGTGAACGCCTTCTTAATGATAATTACACTATTGTAAATACATTAGATCAATACATTGGACAAGGTGCAGTAATTTCATTTAAGAAAGATGTTGTGTTTACCGATGTTAGAGTAAGCGATGATGTGATGATCTTTGATTATCCTGAACAGAGCGGATATGAATTCATCCTCAAAAGTGTAGAAGAGATGAAGGAGTATATTCAGAGTAATCAAGGGGACCTGTCTCCTGAGCAATTATTGAGTAATCTCTATAAGTATTCAAAGAATGATTATGAATCATTCTCATCAACTGAAGAAGCAGGTTTTATTGCTGCAGAGAGTAATAATTCGTATGATGCAGGTCAAAGTGAAGTGGCAGCAACCACTACTGTTAACGAAGCGAGTGCACCGGTGGTAGATTTAGCCCGGGAAACTCATAATGAGGTTCAAGAAGAACAAGAAAAACAAAGTAAACCTTTAGAAGTATTATTTGGACATAAAGCTACGTCGGATGAAGAGGTGAAATGGTTCCCTACGTCTACGGATAAAATCATGCACACCAATACTGGAATCATTGGAACGATGGGTACAGGGAAGACGCAGTTTACGAAATCTCTCATCACCCAGCTGAGTCGAAATAGTTATGATAATGTGAACCACACACCCATCGGGATATTAATCTTCGACTATAAAGGAGATTATATTAAGGCCGACTTTACGGAGAAAACAAATGCTAAAGTATATAATTTGCATCATTTGCCGTTTAATCCGTTATCTTTGTATATGGCCGAACCGATTAAACCTTTGTTGCCGCTTCATACAAGCAACTCTCTAACAGATACGATTGTACGATCTTTCAATCTCGGACAGGTTCAAGCAATTACTCTGAAGGATCTGATGATGGAAGCTTATGCTAAGAAGGGGATTGTGAAAGGTGATTCTACGACTTGGAATTTGCCTGCTCCTACGATGAGCGACGTATATGAACTTTATGCTGGGAGAGAAAATGCAAAAGTCGATTCCTTGTACGCAGCCCTTAAGGAGCTGTATGAGACAGAAGTGTTCGAAACAGACTCGTCCAAAACGATCTCACTGTTCGATATGATTGATGGAATCACAGTCATTAACTTGTCTGGCTATAGTGAGAGCATTCAGAACCTAGTGGTTTCGATTACGCTTGATGTTTTCTATAGTCAGATGCAAATGTTCGGACATAGTGCAATTGATGGGCCATATCGTGAGATTACACGAATGATCTTGGTCGATGAGGCAGATAACTTCCTTAGTAAAGATTTCAATTCCATCAAGAAGATTCTGAAAGAAGGGCGGGAGTACGGTGTAGGAACGATTCTATCTACACAGTTCCTGAGTCATTTCTCTACTTCAGATAATGATTATGCAAACTATATCTTGACTTGGATTGTGCATAACGTATCCGAAATGTCTGCCAAAGAAATTCGAATGGTATTCGGTACGCAAAGCAAGTTAGAAGAAGATAACATTATGAACCGAATTAAGTCGCTGCAGAAGCACTATAGTATTGTAAAAGCTGGATCGGGACAGCCGATTTGGATGCGGGATAAGGCGTTTTGGGAGTTGTAAAGGTAGTGGGAAGCATGTACTTTATTTTGTTGAATTTGTATGTGTATTTTCTTGAAGGATAAACGTGAAAGTCTGTGTAAAAAGATTAGATTCAAGGTCTAAAAGAGTATCGTTGTAGATTTTTTTAATATTTATTGTTTATAGTTAGTTTATTTAATGGGGGTTTAGCATGGAATTTCACTCTGTACAAAAATCGATAATGGAAATATTCTCTTCAGAAAAAAGGTATATTATTCCCAGATTTCAAAGGGAGTATTCGTGGACAATTGATGAGCTAACTGAATTATGGAAAGACATATTAGTCAACATAACATATGAAAATGAGAAGTTTACTGCTAAAAATTATTTTGTAGGTTCTTTAGTTATGGTTGGGAACCAAAATTCCTATGACTTACAAGTAGTAGATGGTCAACAGAGATTAACTTCAATAACTGTCTTATTAAGTGCACTAGTGCAAACTTATAAGGATTTGAAAGAGGAGAAAAAAGCACGTGGTTGTTATAAATATATCGAGGGGAAAACGCCAGATGATGATTCATATTTTAGACTAGAAAATGAACGTTCATCGAATTATATTAAACAGGCAATTCAAAACGAAGAAAAAAAGGATATTGCCCCAAATACAACTGAAGAGAAGAATCTGGCGTTTGCATATAACTTTTTCAGAAAGAAACTTAAAAAGCAAGAATTGATTGAAGAAATAAATCATTATACTCATTCAAATAAAGATAAAACAGATGAAAGCTATATCGATTGCATCACAGCAGTAAGAAATCAAGTGTTGGCTTTCAAAACTATTTATATTACAGAGCCTAATGAAGATGAAGCATATAATATTTTTGAAACACTGAATGCCAAGGGACTTGATTTATCGATGGCTGACTTGATAAAAAACCAAATTTTTAAAGTGCTTAAAGATCAACACCCCATTGATTATGCAAAAGGGCAATGGAACATCCTTTTGAAAAATCTTCAAGAAAGGGAAAATCAGACAGATATCAAGACATTTATGCGGCATTTTTGGATTTCAAAGTATGAACACGCAACTGAGGGAAAAATATATCAGTCATTTATTAGACGAATTCCTAGAAATGACAAAATTATTATGAAGGCATTTTTGGATCAACTTGTAACTGAGTCACAACATTATAAAACAATAACTTCACCAGTTACAGAGGATTGGAAGCAACAACAGGATGTTGAGATATATCAATCTTTGCAAGCATTAAGCGTAATGAGGGTCGTCTCTCCAAGACCCTTGTTATTATCTTTACTGGAAGGTAAAAGAGAAGGAAAAATCTCATTAGATTACATTAAAAAGGCTCTGAAAGCCATTGAAGAGTTTCATTTTATTTTTTCTACAATCTGTTCCTCTAGTGCTTCAGGTTTAGAAAGTAAATACTCTCGCTTTGCAAGAGACATTAGAAATTCTAATAACAAACAAGACAGCCATAGAATTATAAATGAGCTAATTAATGATTTATGTGGAAAGAAGCCAACTTATGAGGAGTTTCAACTGCAATTCACAAATAAACTCCGTTTTTCTGATTCTTACACGAAAGAAAAGAAAGTGATTCAATACTTATTTAAAAAAATGGAAAGATACTATAGAAGCGGGAATGAATTGGAGATAACTAACATTAGTATTGAGCATATATTACATCAATCAAGTGGAGTTGAAGAAGCCCACTCAATAGGTAATCTATTGCCGCTTTCTCAGGAATTAAACACCAAATGTGGGTCTAAGAACTTTAAAGATAAGAAAAAAATATATTGTGATTCTCAATTTAAAGTTGTTGAAGAGTTTATGGGAGAACATCACGAGAAAAATGAATGGACGATTGAAGATATTAATGCGAGGACAAAATTCCTTGCTGATCTAGCATTCAATAAAATTTTCACAATTTATTGAGTATTAATTTTAATGAACAAAAGTTCAGATGAATAGAAATAAGAATTGCTTAGAAGAGCTTTTATGTATCATGAGTGAATCTTTTTAGTAGTAAGCATGGAATCCAAAACAAAAATAAAAAGGGGCGTATATATCGTCCCTTTTTTTATTGATTTTGAATTAACATTTTAAGTAGTACAGCTTATCTAATTTCTCTAAACAAATCCAACTCTTTTTCACTTACATCAGCACTTAATGTAATCCTAATTGTCTGGCGAACCTCTTCTAAGGATTTACCGGCAGCACTCAATACATGACTTGGTTTGCTTGAACTGCATGCTGATCCAGATGAAAGTGCAATGAAGCTAGATAATTTTTTGAGCAACAACTCATTGTTTACACCGATAAATTGGAGACTGATTAATCCTGGAATTTTATCTTGTTTATCACTATTAAAGGTAACCTTGTCTCCAAGATTTGTCTTAAGGATATCAACTAGATAATTCTCCAATTGAGTTAGGCGTTGAGCGTTTTTCTCTAAATTCTGCGACGCTAGCTCTGCGGCTTTACCTAACCCAACGATGTTGTGAACAGCCAGAGTTCCGCTTCGATAATTATTTTCTTGTCCTCCCCCGTGAAGAAGAGGGGTAAGACGAGTATAAATCTCTTTAGATTGTTTACGTATGATGGCGGCTCCGACTCCCTTGGGGCCGCCAATTTTATGTCCAGACATAGAGAGAAAACGAATCCCACTGAGTTTTCGCAAATCTACCGGAACTTTTCCAATAACTTGTGTCGCGTCAGTGTGAAAAAACAATTCATTGGTCGCGAATAAATTGGAAAGCTCAACAATTGGATTTAGGGAACCAACTTCATTATTTCCCCACATAATAGAGGTAAGAAGCGGCTGTTCTTGATTCACCTTTTCTGCAATGCTTTGTACGCTTACTCTTGCAAAAGAATCAACATCTAGGAAGTGTGCAGTATATCCACGTTCTCCTAAGAACTCAAATGTTTCGAGAACAGAAGGGTGCTCGGCAGCAGAAGTTAACAAGAATTTGGACGCATGTTCCTTATATCCATAGTAATCGGCGACACCTTTGATAATCATGTTGTTGCTTTCGGTTGCTCCGCTGGTAAAAACAACTTCATCCGGGTCACATCCTAAAAGGTGGGCAACTTGTTCACGTGCCGTAGATACCGCTTTTTTAGCGTTCTCTGCTAGGGAATAGAACTTGCTAGATGGATTGCCATACTCCTCTTGGAGATAGGGTAGCATTGCTTCCAGAACTTCTGGGTGAATTTTTGTAGTAGCACTATTATCTAGATACAACATGAGAATCACTACTTTCGTTAAATTAACAAATTACGAATGAATTTTTCGTAATTCCCGGCACTTTTGTACTCTGAAGCTAACAAACGAATTCCACGCTCCAAGTGAGCATTAAAATAAGAGGGGAAGTACTCTTCGTCGGTCAGTTCTTGTCCAGCAGCCTGAGTAATCATCGCACGAAAAACGTAGTCATATTCACCGGTGACGGTGCTTCGATTCAATACAAGCCCATCTGGAAAGTCCTTTTTAATCGGTTCAATGGGACTGTTAGGATCATTTTTTTTCAATGATAGAGCGACTGCATACCGAATTAAAATATTTGGAGTAATCCCAGATGACGAATGGATTTGCGTAAGAATCTCTTTAGCATATTTGGAAGTTTTTAATGTGAAATTCATGAATGCTGCACCGCCTCTCTAACGATATCAAAGTAGTGATCTTTAACAATCACTGCGCTCTCGTCAGTGGCATTGTATTCCAACGTATAGCAGCGTGCCGTGTATTCCTCAATTATATGGAACTGCTCCGGTGTGATTTCAGAATCTGTAGTAAACATGAGAACTTGTTCTCCGCAACGTGGTACAAAATGTTTCATCAAGGCTTTTTTATGATCTTGATCTAATCTTCCCATAAGAGTGTCGAATACAAATGGTAGTTTCCATCCGGAGACTCTAAACATAGCCAAGATTACTGTAAGCATCAACATTTCCTTTTCCCCGGCAGACAAACGTTCTTTCGAAATCTCTTGATGGGTTTGATTATAGAGTTTTAATTCAAATGTAGTGTGGTCAATATGAATCCGTTTAATAAAGTCCTTCTTACGGAAAAGCATATCCACCATGCGCACGGTTTCATTGGCAACATCATCAAGCTTTTTACGCCATTGACGCTCTCTGAAACGCTCGCTGACCTTAAGTAATTTCTCAGTCATTGCATATGATTTTTCGGATTTATGGTACTCACGGATTTTTTCTTCAACTTTCTCCTTCAAAAGGATCCTGGAGTTTAAACTTTCAGTCATTGTCTGAATTTCGGCTTCAAGTTGTTCCAACATCATTTTGTTTTGTTCAACTTGTTTGGTTTTGTGTTCAATTTGTTCCAGAAGTTCTCTGAACTCGCTAGATTGATCGTTTGTTTCAACTTGAGCCCTTAACTCCTGTGATTCTTTCAGTAACGTAGCATTTTCATCGAATCGCTTGATAAATTCCGATGCATCCAGTGCTTGAATTTGCTTGTATAGATTATGAATTTCACTACGTTGTTCAAATGAAGCTCTATGAAGCAAATTGGTTTGGTTCGGTTTGATTAGATCTAAGATTCCATTGAAAATAGATGTTACTTTGATTGCCTCAATCTCCTTGTTTGAGCCAAGTACTTCACTTAGAAGTAAACCTAGTGTTTCTTTCTCTAGGGATGTTGCAACATAGTAGTAAGACTCATATTGTTTTTCAGCATTCAACTGTTCAGCCACATCCTGCAATTGTTTCCTGGCAATAAAGAAGGGCAGGAGGGATGAAATGAAATGGCGTACCTGATCCGAATTGGATTTACGTTTATTCTCGATCATGTTTATTCTTGAAACCAATTCTTGTCGTTTTTCTTGAAGTAATCCGCCATGGATCTCGAAATCCTTTTTATCTTGTTTAATGGAATCATTCAGATGATTAATTTCTTCTTCATGCATTACTAAAAGCTGTTGCTTCTCATTGATATCTGCTTTTAGTTGATTGATCTCCAATTCAAGCTTTTCATGCTGAGCAACTTCTTCTGCTGCACTAGCATTTTGCTGGGCATATTGTATTCTATACGTGTTTAAATCTTTTTCCAAATTTACAAAGAGATCAAGGTTAAATAAAATTTTACCTGATTCTTTTAAATATTCAGGGATCTTTTCTTCAGATACAATACGTGAGATATCCTCACCATCGAAAAGGCACAGCTCGAAAAGTCTAGGGGGCATTTCTTCACGCAAACGATTTTGGAAATCAGCAGTTTGTTGGGCACTTAAAAACTGATTATCCCGTTTTACAGCAAAGCTTTCTCTTATTCGTTCGCCTTTAAGACTCCAACTTCTTATTAAGGAGTATTCATGTAATTCGAAATCTTCTGTAGAACTATAATCAAGAGTAATCTGGTATTGATCTGTAAGCCCTTCATTGATTGCTTTGCGATTTAACAAGGTTTTAATTTTTCGGAAATATGGTTCATTATCAGTCATAAAACCGTATGCCATTGAACCAAATAGAACGATTCTTAAAGATTCCAGTATTGTGGTTTTTCCTGCACCGTTTTTACCGCCAAGCAGAACGACATTGCGATTTGGCGTAGTACGGAAATCAAATTTATTAAGGTCTCCAAAATAAGCACCTATATTTCGGAGAGCCAGTTTTTGAATAAGCATTAATTTTAATCCACCTTTATAAATGTAAGAAGTCTTGTCTAAGTGTTTTGTCGAATGCTTGGAATAGTCCTCTTCTTACTTTAACCCCGGAGAATTCCTTTTCCACGGAAATCAGTTCTTTGAGAAGATTCAGGTTGACTCCTTCTTCCTTACAAAGAGACTCTAAATCCGTTACCTGATCTTCTTTGAATACAGGGCGGTCATTCTGATGCCAATCATAAACTACCCCTGTTTCTTCTTCCACAATGAGAGGAAGACGGTCTTCCCATTGTAAGTCGTCATGCCAGTATTTCCGAATCGCCTTAAGTTCTTCAAATGTAATCAATTCAACATTAGGATCGTGAATTCTACGAATTTCCTCTTGGGTCTGCAACAATTTTCGCAGAATCTCTTCGCGAGCTTTCATTGTGAAAGGTCCAACACCAAAACGCTTAGGAGCAGCATCTGGATTCTCATCTTCAAAAATCAGAACATCCAATTCCTCAACGGAAGCAAGGTCGATTTTGTGTTGTTCGATATAATCTTTAATTTCGGATCTATAGATCCTTGGGTGACTCAAATCATTAGGATCAATATCGCCCAAATTAGTCGTTAGATAAACTTCGCCATTCATGCGATGTTTTTGTCTTTTCGTCCGATCTTCCCGGATTTGAACAAGAAAGTTTCTAAAATCATATAAGGGGCGCAACCAATCTACACCATTATTTATAAATCCGCTCAAAGCTTTATCTTCATTCACGACAGTGCATGTCCAGCAACCAAAACGGCTATTACCACATGAACCAGCACTTTCTTTTACTTCTTTGTCTACTACAAGTGGACATTCGCTGCTTGAATCCTGGTAGAGTTGAAGTAATTCATTATTATCGTCACCCCATGGGGATTCGTACTGCAGCAAAAATTCCCATACGTCATCAAGATTAAAGGAGCGGATCGGAGCAAAAACAAATGCATTCCGAAGTGTAGAGTGACGCATTAAATTTGTACCTTCAATGGTATGAGATTGCATTACTCCTGCTCTTGTAGAACTCTCGGAGTCACGAACTCCTAGTAGCATGACAACCTCGCCAAACTGATCGACCTTATCAAGGATAAAGCGGTTTGCTGGTTCGATTTTAAGCCGGTCCGTACACCATCTGAATTTTTGGCGAGGTGTTGGATACCCTTTACCGATAATAGATGCCCAGAATGTTTGCTCAACTTTAGGTCGAACTTTATGAGTTTCAATGGGTAGCCCTAAAGAGAGTGCTTGATCTTGTATGCGGCCAAGAGTGCGCGTAATTTTATCTATAATTAAAGGAGTCTCTACCTGTGTGTCAGATGAAATGACGTATACTTTTTTCTTCAGGGCAGAAGGTTCCAGTTCGGATAAAGCTTGAAAGACTAGCTGTACAACAGCAGTAGAATCTTTACCTCCACTGAAACCAACAACCCAAGGTCTTTCATCAGCTTGATATACTTCTTTGACTAGCTCTTTGGCTTCGACAAATTTGCTTCCGGTCTCAAATATATTAAACATGGATGGGTGTACCTTCTTTTATTTTATTTTCAATTTTCTGCTCAGCCTCAGTAAGAGGAAGCCCGAGTTTGATCTTAATATGGTTCGCAGTCAATTGAATGGTCTCATTGGTCTTATTGATCCGTCCAGTCTGTCCATAAGCACGGCCTAACCAATCTGTTTTATTATCGCGGCTCCAGTCGATCTTTGAAAGTTTTTTTACGTACACTTCCCATTCATCCGAATGATAGCGGTATAGATAGTGGCCTACTATACCAATAGCCTCAAGGAAGACACCATGTGCTACGACAGAGCCTGCTCGAAGGTCTCTTGGAGAGGTTTGTTTATCTAAAACGTCCTGCCATTCTGGAATAGAAACACAAAGAAGTGCCCAAAACTCAGACACAAATTTTTTCTCGGGTTCTGAGATTAGCTCACCTTTCCGTTTACCTAGCAGCCTACAGATTGTATTGAAAATATGATTTAAAGCAAATAACTTTGGAGAGTTTTTAGACAACGATACTTTTTCACGATCCGTGTACCGTTCTAGTAATGGGATTTCGGTAATCAAACTCTTCGTAATCAAAGATAATTGATCACGGTGATCATATAAAATTCCGATTGATGAAGTAGTGTTCACGGCATGACGATTTAAATCTGAAAACATTTGTTGAGAGCGAACTAAACCAAGGTCATGAAAAAACACGACTGAGATTGTTTCATCACCAAGTTCTGGTGAGATTTTCAGTGCTTCTTCAATCGCGGCGCGTCTATGTTGTCCATCGTTAATGAGAAACTTGGAATCCAAAGAAATGTTTAAATAGCCTAGGTCTCTGAATTCCTCTGACTGGGGCTGAAAAATTAATTCACCGTCAACCGATGCAGTTAATGAAGAGAATATGTAGTCGCTAGGATTCTCAAGAATGTAATTTGTAATATCAGGAATCCTTGATTTATTCATTAACCGTTGAGCTCGGTGTTCAGCAGGAATTTCTTCCTCATCAAAGAGGAAAATTTTGGGGATTAACCTCAGTGGACACATGACAGTATAAAACTCTCTACCTGCTTGAATCCCTCGGATTGCAGGAAAACTATAACTAAAGTTCATAGACATCCTCCTGTTTTACGTACGTAATATCGTAGAATGTAATATGATTTTATCGTAAGACGAACAAATGTTCAATGATTATCACGCAAAAATTTGTAGGGGAATTACGTAATTACGTGAATTTTTGATGAAGTGGCGATGAAACTTAAAAGGCAGCTTAAGACTCAGATCAGAGTCCAAAGCTGCCTGCTTTATTTTCGGTCATATGTTTTAAATATCTCTGTAATCACATTAAGTGCCATGGAGACTTCTTCAGGATTATGTTTTCTAAGTAGCGAGATCAGACGTTTTATATTCTCGTCACCCTCAGAAAGTTCACCATGCTCTTGTACGTATGTAAACAATTCATTTACGCCTACATCTAGGGCGGATGCAATTTTCTCCAAATTCTTTAATGAAATATTACGCTCGGCCCGCTCGATGAATCCGATGTAACTTGGATTGAATCCAGCTTTTTCTGCTAGGGCTTCTTGTGATAGATTTTGGGATCTTCTTATATCCCTGATGCGAGTACCGACTAATTCCAGAAGTTCGGACATATTCAACACCTCTCTTATTTAGAAGTGTAGTGAATTGAGGAAGAGTGTTTAACCAATAGATAGTAAGTAAATTTGAAATATAACTACTATACAGTTATATTTGTGTTATAGTCTTCACTATAGGTAAGAAAAATATACGTGACGTTATGGAGGGATTACGATGAGTAAACTTGTTTCAAATCATTGTTCTAACCATCCAAGTCAGACACAATCATCATTGAAGTCTTCTATCGTGGAAAACATAAGATTAGATCTACCCACTAAAGGGATTAATCCCTATCAAGATCATGTTTCCGATTACCGAATGTTAGCAGAGTATCATCTTAGGCTTTCTTTGAGGATGAATGCTCATCATCAATTCAATGCTGCTCTGGTATTGTGTAATTGGGCAATAAATTCAATCTTGAAGGCAGTGTACATTCATAAAGTGCACAGCATGGATCTTCCTTCAATTTTTACTATGAATGAGATTCTTCCACTTGTTCAGGGTAACCCTCCATCAAAGAATAGTTTAGAAGTAGCACTATTCATTGGTACAATGCAAAATCTTTGCGAAATAGAAGAGGAGTCATACACCGATTCAGTAGTTGAAAGTAAGAAGAGAATTGACAAGTTGATTGAACGAACCAAAGAAGTTATTGAAGAGTTATCTCGTGGATTAAATTAAAGAAAAATGTGATTTCACTTTAAGGTTGTTGTGACGAAGTGTGAAAGAATAGAAAGAAAGATTTAATCTATATGGCGAAAGGCCCGGCATGCTCCCTTTAAACAAATTCACCATAACCAAGCCCGATCTTTGTTTCTTGAAGGTTGGGCTTTTTTCCATCTAATCTATTTCCAATTTGTTTACGAATAGTTACAATATTGGTTTTCTTCTTTCCGGCTTTGATACCGAACTGAAACCCCAATCGGAATCCCGTATTATATAATGACTTAAATTGGAAAAACACCCCAATGAGGGGTGTTCCGCCTGACTACGCTTAGAAATTGGTCGAGTACGACAATCCGAAGGACGAAATATTATAGCTTTTGCCATGCACTGTCCCCGAACCGTTGCGGATCGCCGTCCTGCGGGCGATGGGGTCAGAACCTTTGACGCCTTTCAAGACGGAGTATAGACGGTCTTTGTCAGGGTAGCGGCCCGTTTCGCCGGAATTTCTCCAAGCCTTCTCAAGCGACGTGATCTCGGAAATAATCGAGCTCTCGCCATCAAGGCTCCAGGACTGAACGGCATGATCGAATAGGAAGGCAAGGCCTTGCGTACTCACGATGCCGAATTTTCCGGCGAAGGCAACGGCGCGATCCAGATAACTTTGAGCATGCTTGCGCTGCAATGCCTGGTTTGCCGATTTGGCGCCCATCGCTTCGAACAGGCTTTTCCATTCAGAGACGACCCCGCCGCTGCTTGTAGAGATGCTTTTCCCCCAAGCAATCTGTTGAGTCTTCGTTTTGTTGAGGACGACGTCTTTCAAGGTTGCTGCCTTGGTGGTGCCGAATATGCCTTTGAACTCGGTTTCGTTGTTCTGGATATACTCCTTCAGCAGCGGTTGCAAGCTGCCCTGGCCAAAATTGTACTGGATGATGCCGAAGGATAACCCTTGCCCGTCAAAATTGCCGCTCAGGTTGGAGTAACCGTTGTTACCCTCAAAGAATCCGGTGTTTCTCAACAATTTGTCTTTCAAGCTGTCTGTAAGTGCCATGTGCTTCATCTCCTTATGTTTGGGAATACTCATAAAGCGAATGAAGTCTGGCGTAAAACAACCTGGAATGGAGAAAATCTTCGATGAAAAAATATGCCCTCGCTTTCTTGATCTTCTTTATAATTGGTACGGGGAGTCTGATCTGGGTCTATACAAGCACCATGACAACAAGTCAGGCCGCCGAAACAAGCGCGGTACACATGGAACGACTTGGCTCCGGATCTGGCGACTCAGCTGCGGCTTCTTTGCCTGATGTCGTGGAATTCAAAAGCGATGATACGTCCCTCAAAGTACACCTTAACGACATCCCGCAGTATAAAAAGTATTTGCTGAATCAGGGAAATATCGAATCAGAGATTGCGCGCACGCAGTTTGTGAAGCTTCCTGTAGCTACTGCTGAAACGTATGCGATGTTGAAGTATAGCTGCGGAACCCAAGCGTGCTCCACGATCCTGATCCGAACCGATGGCGAACATACCGATAGTTTAACGATGCCTGTTGGCATTTTTCAGGATTACAAGCTGTCTCCCGATCATGATAAAATGCTGTTTCGGTATGCCAACGATGAAGGCGGTGTGGTCGTCCGGCACATTATCGTTGCAGTGGATCTAGACTCCTTTAAAGTGATTCGATATGCATCGCCCGATCTTGAAAAGCAGTTCATGTTGAAGCCGACATGGCCAGTCCTGTCTTATGCATGGATCAACAACGATCGATTCGATCTCGAAACGGCAGCCCTGGATACCAGTGATTTTAACGCGATCAAAGACTGGTTATCCTCGGAACGTCGCAAGATCAAGAAGGTGGAGATCCAACTGGATGATAGCCATCAGTTAGATGAGTTTCCTCGTGAATAATAAACATTCCATGCAGCAAAAAAATCGATGAAAGGACGTTGGCCCTTGCCCGGGCTGATGTCCTTTTTTAATTGCAGCAGCTTCTTTTCCTTGTTCCCAAGGTTTAGCGATCTACCGGTTCACACGTTCTCATGCTTATCTATTCTGCAACGAACTGTTTACTGTTTTTATTAAAGCTATATGTTGTAGTTAATGTATCGCCTTGTCCTTCTGTATTTCTCGTGGTTACGACCAGCTTTTCGCTTTCATTATCGGGAGTACTCGTCTTTTCATAATTGATTGTTTCCTGAACGTTGTCAGCCTTTTTAAAAGGGATTGCAAATGCTTCTCCGCTTTCTTTATCCACGCCAAAAGCATAAGAATTGTACCCTCTTGAAGAGGTATATTCAGGAGTGAGCAGGAAAACGTCCATGGCTTCAAAGCTGATTTTCTCGAAGGAAATAGGTTGGTCAGAAGGTTGAATAAACACAAGCTCCTGTAGTTCTTTTATTTCTTTTATCTCCTCATGATGTTTGGAAATCACGGAATAATTCCCTTGATAAAAGAAGTCTCCTTCACTCCCTAGAACACTTGGTGTAGTGACATGGCCAATCGCTTCTTTTCCTTTGGAAACAACATATAGCTCACCGTGATCTGTATCTATCCGGGCTCGAACAGTCGGATGTTCTTGATGGGAATCAATTTTAACTACATTAGCATAGGACGATTTTGGATTTTGACTTTTGAATTCATCACCCTTATTCGTCTCCGTCGATGTACTTTCGGTCTGTTCTATAGGCTTTTCTGAACTCTCAGTACCACATCCGTATAACAAAATACTTACTGCAGCTATGGAGCTTAGGACAAACGAAGGCTTCTTGAAAATTATTGAAATCGCTTCCTTTCTAAATGCTCGTGTATTTTACAAAGATGATTTTACATCATCTATAACCCATAGAAGTGGATAACATGTAATTTATTTCTTAAAAAGGAGCAACTTACGATCAGACGTGCCGCTAGCGGAAAATGGGTTACCAAGATGCAAATAACTTCGTCTGCTGCTTATTTATTTTGTACATAATGGAAAAAAATATAGTATAATAAAACGAACAAGTGTTCTTATTTTGGTTGTTTTTAAGGGATTGAATTTCGCCTTCTTATATATAAAGAATGAAGGAGGGGGAGTCGGATGAGCACCCTGGAAAGACATCGCGATTACGCCACGCAAACATGGAGCGCACAGTTTGAAGAGTACAAACAGCAGCATCCCGCGTTATTTACGAACCGGGTCGTTGCCACCTTTTTTGAGCAGGAAAAGCACAGAAGGCTGTTAATCCAGTCGATCAGAGGCGAGGAGGGGAAGGAAAAAGAACTGAACGAGTCGTTTCGGCGTTATTTGTTCCAATACCGGTTCATTACGTACATTACGCTTTCGCTCAAATTCATGAGTTTGGATCAGATGAGGCGCAATCAGCGTTATGCCACCCGCAATGTGCTTATCTATGACAAACCATCCGCGGAAGATTCGGACACGCGACTTGGGGAAACGATAACTGCATATCAAGCTTCATATGAAGCCCCGATATCGGATGAGCAGACGATTCGGTTCAGGGGAGGTTTTGAGAACGAACAGGTGGAGTCGGCATTTGAGCGGTTGACGGAAAAACAGAAGAAAGTGACGACATTATATTACGGACAAGGATATTTCGATCATGAAATTGCCAGCAGTCTTCAGGTCAGCCAACAGGCTGTAGCGAAGACGAGAAACGCGGCATTGAAAAAAATGAAAACGATACTGGCGAGAGGGGAATAAGCGATGGACCAAAGTTCTATTTCGACGCTAATCGCAGGGATCAGTCAAGTCGGTTTCCCCATTATGATCACGTTGTATTTGTTCACACGATTCGAAAAAAAGCTGGACCAGCTTTCCCTGAACATAGGGAATCTGATCGAAGTCATCAAAGCGGTGATTAAAGATGAATCCAGGAAACATTGAGTTCTATGATGAAGTTCAAAAAGCACAGCGTGGTGATCGGGATAGCATGCTGCGCATCATCAACGCCTTTCAACCGGTTATTCAGAAGATGAGGAGCGAGGTCAGACCGCAGGAACGGGACGATCTGTCCCAGACCATTGTAGAAGGATTGATCAACAAAATCATGAATTATAAGCTGGATCAGGTTCCGACGTATGCGGAGTTCTGCAAACAACTGTTTCTTACGGAACAATCCGATGGTTCTTCTTAAAGGTAGAGGAGAGTCTGCTTCAATCCAATCCATGCAGTCTGGAAAATACATAGGAAGTAGGGAGGTTGTGTGCCCTGCTTTCCTTTGTTTTGTTGTTATGATGAGTTAAGGGGTCTCCATGATCATCATGATGAAACAAAACGCCGTATAATCCCGTTTATAAAGGAAGACAAGCGATGGATGAAATCGTAGAGAGGAGGCGTAACATGAAAAAAGTATATTATATGCTGCTCGCTGCACTTTGCGTGGTCACGGTGGCAGGCGCTGCGTATGCAGCGAAAGCAAAAGCGTCCAACGCCGGCACGGGAAAAGCTTCTCCGTCGTACACGTTAAAGGTCAACGGAAAAATCGTGGAGCCGGACGGCCACGCTCTTTCGCCCTATGAAGTACAAGGAGCGGTGATGGTTCCTTTGCGCCAAACGGCAGAGGCGTTGGGGTACACCGTAAGTTGGATGCCGGCAGAGAAGGCGGTTCGCGTGGAAGACGGCATTCAATGGGTGTTGGTGAAAAGCGGCAGCCAAGCGGTTCAATTTACCGGGAAATTGAAGATCATTAACCTGACGCAAGAAGTGGATTTACCCGCACCGGTCCAAACGCATAAAGGCGTTACGTATGTGCCGGCTTCCTTGTTTGAGCCATTTTTCAACGAGGTGGTCGTGAAGGACGGCAGCGTGTCCATTTCGGCACAAATGTCGACCATTCAATGAGATTTCCCTTTGAAAAAAATCTGGGGATAACAGCGATCGGAAGATGGTACTGCACTCGCAGTGGCCTGGTGTGATTTGTGATTGCGGTTTATATAGGTACGCAAATCAAACCTTTGATGATTCGCTCCAGGCAGCAGCGAGAACTCAAAGGTTTTTGGCTATGCACAATGGATGATTATTCGGATCACATTCGTGAGGCGTGGTTTGTTTGTGCCGGATGACTTCTTAAATTCACGGCAAACAACAAGCAGGAGAGCAGGTAGACTGCGCTCAGCAACAGATAGGGCAGCTGCAAGGAGAGTTCCCGATCCAGCCAGTTTTCGCTAACCCGGACCAACAATCCGCCGAGAAACGTACCGATGGCGCTAATGCCGAACGAAAGAAAACGAAACACGCTGCCTACTCGGCCCAACAGCTCATTGGGCACCGAACGCTGCAGGATGGAGGAACGGATCACGTTGTAAACGACGATGAAAAAGGCCGCGCAGAAGTACAATGCCCCCACGGCATAAGCGTTCTTAGTAAGGCCCACCAGACCATAGATTACGCCCATGCTGAGCACGCATAGCAAGATAAGCTGCTTGGCGTTCCAATGGTTGCGCATCCGGGCTACGGCCTGGCTGCCGATAATGCTGCCCACGGTGGCAATAGCAATGAGCATACCGAACGCATGCGGTTCGAGATGCAGCACTTCCCGCACGAAAAAGATTTGCGTCGACAAAATGACGGCATACATCAAGGTCACGGTAACCGATAGCAGTGCCAAGCCGCGAAGGAAACGATCCTGGATCACGTACCGAATGCCTTCCCCAAGCTCCCGCCGCCAGTTGGTCATGGGCCGATCAGGCTTGGAGGCTTGTCCATGCTCCGGCGCAGCCGGTACATCGAGATTGGCGGTTTGCCCTGGTGTGAAGGTCCCCTTCAATCCGATCAGAAGCAAGACCGCGACAACTGCCGTAACCGCATCGATGGCAAAAGGAAAGACGATGTGCATGCCGAGAATGAACCCGCCCAGCGCCACGCCCAGAATGTCGCTCGTGATCAGCTGGCCTGCGGTAAACTGGCCGTTGGCTTTTTCCAGTTTGCGTTCATCCACGATCTGTGGAAGGATCGTCTGCACGGTGCTGTCGAATATGACCCGGCTGACGCCGATGCCGAACATAAACAGGGCCAGCGCCGGAATGCTGATCCATCCGCTCCACACGCACAAGGTCATGAAAACAAGCAGGACCATGCGGACCATGCCGGCACCGACCAACAGGTGTTTGCGTGAATAGCGATCGATCAGGACGCCGATGGGCAAACTGAAAAGCAGCCAGGGCAGACGTAACGCGGTCATCGTGATGGACGCATACAGCGTATCGCTGGTGAGGGTGGAAATCAGCCAAGGCACTGCCGCTATGGTGAGACCGTCCCCCAGGAACGTGATGGAGAACGCGGCAAAGAGCTTGGCGTAGTTCGTTTTGGTTTTCATCAAGACCTCCCATGTTCAAAAGTATGTATCCCATAAATGAGGCTGCAAGTCCCAGTTTCCATTAAATACAAATTTAGTGGATATCGGGAAGGCATTCAAGTGCTTTTTCCGTGCAAGGACACCTGTTCCATTCCCCGAAGGCAGCTTCCGGAAGCTGCCGGACCGTCGCCTAGAGGTATGTTCTGGACCATAAAGTCCCCTTTCGGACACATCTTTCAAAAAACGCTTACAAATTTCAAAACTGCCCTACCTTTTCCCTTCGGAAGCTGAGATAATGGGGGAGGTAAACGCGATATTTTTTCGACCAGAACAACATGGATAATCCAAAACTATACCGCTTACATATGAAACGGGAGGAATACACAGATGACACAGATCACAGAGATCATCAGATCGGCAAAGGGACAAGCATTGCTGGCCCAAATGTACGGAGCGCAGCACGTCGAGGAGCAGGCAGCACGTTACGAGAAGCTGGATGCGTCGTTCCGGCAGCATTTTGGCGCACAGGACGGAGTGCAATTATTCAGTTCGCCAGGACGCAGCGAGATCGGCGGCAACCATACGGACCATAACCACGGGAAAGTGCTTGCGGGCAGCATTACGCTGGATACGATTGCAGCGGCCGTGCCGACGGACGACGCCGTGATTACGTTTTATTCCGAGGGATACGACAAAAAGTACGTCATCGATCTGGCGGATTTGAAGCCCAACAGCGAAGACGATGGAACAACCGGGCTGATCCGCGGCATGGCAGCAGGCTTCGTGGAGTTCGGATACAACGTTGGCGGGTTCCAGGCGGACATCTCCAGCAACGTGTTTTCGGCGTCCGGCGTGAGCTCTTCCGCATCGTTCGAGATGCTGATCTGCACGATACTGAACCATTTTTACAATGAAGGCCGATTGGATGTCGTGACGCTGGCGAAGATCGGACAGTATGCGGAAAATAATTTCTGGAACAAACCGTCCGGCTTGCTTGATCAGATGGCATGTGCGTACGGCGGACTGATCTCGATCGATTTTGCCAATGCAGCCGAGCCTGTGATCGAACCTGTGAACTGGAACTTCCAGGAGAATGGTTATTCTCTGGTCATCGTAAATACGGGCGGCAACCATGCCGACCTGACCGAAGATTATGCCTCCGTGCCGAACGAAATGAGAGCGGTGGCCGAGGCGCTCGGCGGAGAGTACGTTCGCGATATTTCGGAGGAAGACATCTACGCCAAGCTGCCTGCGATACGCGAAGCGGCCGGGGACCGGGCGGTGCTGCGCGCGCTTCATTTCCTGGAAGAGAACAAACGCGTGGACGGTCAGGTGCAGGCTCTGCGCGAAGGACGTTTCGCAGACTTCCTGTCCCTGATTACGGCATCGGGCAACTCCTCGTGGAAATGGCTGCAGAACGTATATCAGAGCGGTGCCGTGCGCGAACAGGAAATCTCGGTCGCGCTTGCGCTGACGGAGAACTATTTGGCCCAATTGGACGATGGCGCGTGCCGCGTTCATGGCGGCGGTTTCGCCGGCGTTATTCTGGCGATCGTGCCGAACGACAAGGCCGAAGAGTACATGAACTGGATGCGCGGCATGCTGGATACGCCGGTCATCGTGGTCAACGTGCGCGAACATGGCGCAATCTGTTTGAATGCCGTACTTTCGGCATAATCCATAATTATATCGCATCGTCCGATCAGAGCGGTTTTGGACTGGTACTTTCCAGTCCAGGCCGTTTTTTCGTTAAGTTGCTTCACTGAGGCAAGGGGGACGGGCGGAATAGGGATGTGGTATGCTCGGGGATTTTTACCATAGGGTGACAAGCGATGATTCCGACGATCTACGAAATGCAGAATGCGTGCGTGCTGGCAGATGGGGGAACGGTATTCCCTGTATCGCTCGTCATGGAGCATCCTGCTCAGATCATTCCGATGGCCGATGTGAACGTCCGTTGGCATGATGCTGAATACGGGATCGACAGCGGAGAGGGCCTCTTTTTGCAGCCGACCGGAATGAATCTTGAAGCGGCGGTGCAGGCCTAACGAACATCAGGAACCTTATTTCGGGGAAATGGACAGTCCCGAATTTCTAACGAACATCAGCGAGCTTATATGCACCAAAGTAGGCGATCCGGAGCTGATTTTGCACGGATAACGTGTCTCAGGTTCTTTAGAAATGATCGCAGGCACAAACAGGCCAAATAAGACGTGTCAGGTTCGTTAAGCCAACTCCGATTCTGGTAACAACAGCCTATACCCATCCAATGAGCCACAGCTCTAATTGGAATGATACGGTGACTATTTTCCTGTTTTTGGATGACCAGCTACCTTGGCGGGTATAGATGATCTATAATAGGGGACCGAGCGGGTTGTCGGGGGTTATGTTACAAGATCAGCGCATGTGCATGCAAAAACAGATTAGACGGGAATGCACCATACCCACCTAATCTGTTTCATGGTCGAATCCAAGCCGTCAACGCACGGACTTGGTTGATTGGGATTCGCCGCTCAGCGTCTGAACCTCTTCCCGAATATAGCGATGATAGTCGTTGAAGCTGTTGATGTGTTGCAGCGCATCCGTTTTGGACGATTGGATCTTGATGCTGCCGTCGTTTGCGACCTTTTTCATTTGGGCAAGAACAGTCTGGGAGCCCAGGATGTCGCTGGACATCTCTTGAATACGCTGCAAAAGGGCAGGATGTCCCTGGTATTGCAGCATTTCAGCCAACGGCCGCATTTCCTCCAGCTTCTGGCTGGAACGATCGAGCACGGTCATGACGCGATCCTCATCGGTGCGGGCGCTTAGGGACACCATGCGGTGAATGTGGTCTTTCTCCATGCGCTCCAGTGCTTCCAGGTGGGAAGCTTCCAACCTTTTCAGATCGCCGAAACCTTCGGGCTGGACAACGTCCGCGTTATTTGCCAATGGGGACGGGCTGCGGTCTGTGTTCGTACATCCCCAGAGCAGCGTGCAGCAGACGATTACTGCTCCGGCAGTCAACCATGTTCTGGATTTCACCTTGGTCACTCCCTCAATATTTTCCTGAACGTAGTATGAACCGCATAATGGAAATTATGCGCGCGGGACCGAAAAGGAGGAAATGAGATGAAGCTATACGAGCATCCCCTGATCCGCTGGGGAATCACGCTGTTGTACCCGGCAACAATCTTTTGGTTTAGCAGCTTCGGGCCAATCCTGCATTCATGGGAGGGACCCATCGTCTTTGGGGTTGCGTTTTGTTTTTTATGGAGGGGGATCAAGGAGTTTTTCATATCCACCGCGCTGACGTGGTTGGTCGCCATCCCGTGCTGGTGGTATTTTGTCGAGCTTCCGAAACCGTCCGCCGGAGCGGAAAATTTTGCGGCGCATTTGTGGCTGATCGTACTGGTCTATATTGGCGTGGTCATGCTCCCGCAGCTGTTGATCCTGACTATGCGCATGAGAATCATGCAGTATTACAACATGCAGTGAGTTTGTGCATGCCTGGATGCGCATGACCTTTTCCAAGCTCGAAGGGTCAAACGAATACAACACCCCCTGTCATGGCCTGCGTCCAATGAATATGGGGGTGTTTTGCTATTCCTGGATACAGAGCCGATCCGGTATCAACAGGATGAAGCTATACTTTTCTTTTGTATTTTCCAGTATATGGGATCGTCAGGTGAATGTCGAGTTTCCGGATGGAGTCTTCATCGATGATCAGCCTGCTCCCGTCGTTGGACAGCTTGCGCCATAGCTTCGGATGTTGGCGGTACAGTTCTTCTTCCAGCCCGAAGATATCGATCCCTCGCTTCAAGCCGTGGCGGTAGGTTTGCAGTATCTGCTCCCGCAGCTTGACCTCGCTCATCGCGACCATTTCGTCATACGAGATAGGCACCAGATATTCGTACAACGCGGTCAGGTACTTGGCTTTGATATCAAACGCAACGTGGTTTCCTTGAACGATCGGTTTGATTTTGATCTTGGGCAGACCAACGCTTAACGCGCCGTAGATTTCGCCGTCCTTTTGCAGGAGCAGGGCAGCCCTTCTCATGTCCTTCCGCAGCCAATGATAGCCCGGAAGCTGGCTATGGGGGAAATACTCGAACGAGGAACCCGACTTTTCGAAAAATGCCCCTTCGATATAAAACAGATCTTGCTTCTTTTCGTTCTCCGTCCAATGGTTGTCATTCAGCGCGATACATGGCAAATAGGTGGTCGTTGCCGGATCGTTGTGCGTGGCGATCAGCTGAAAGCCGAGCACTGGAGGAAAAAGGGATTCTTCCATGTAGCTTGGCAGCGGATTATGGAGAATGCTGTCCAGCGGACTCAAGTTGTAGATGGATGTTGCGCTCAAAATTTTTTCCAAAGGCTCCCGCGTGCCGTATACCCAGACCGTATATCTGGATTCGGGAAAACGCCCCACCATATCAAAAACTTCTTTAATATGTTTGCTGGTCAACACGCTCTCGGCCATGACGATGGAAGTGACGTGCCCCCACGCGATGTGCAGCTGGGATGTCCGGAACAGCTCGTTCAGGGCAAGACTTAGCGTTTTGCCTTCGGCATGGCCGACCCATACCGGAGGCGGCGAAGACGTTTTGCCGGAACCCTCGCTTTTGGCGATGCTTGAAAAATCCAGGGACTGCATGTATAGATGGTACATTCCGTCTTTGTAGTCGATGCCGAATGCTTTGGCGTAATCCACTTGTTGAATTTCGAATGAACTCCAGCACCCGCTTGTAAGAAGACACAGGGACAACGACACCATGCCAAGCAAACTTCTGCGCAGCATATGTTTCATGGCCGCTTTCCTTTCTTGTTCGGCTCCTGCGTTTCCAGATAGACGGGCCTGCGTTTGTTGAACCCTTTAGGCAGCTTGAAGAGCGCCGCGACGGCTTGTTTGAAATTCAGCGGAGTCAATGGCGTCAAGTAGGGAATGCCGAACGATTTGAGGTCTGTCAGGTAGATCAGGAACAGGATCAGTGACAGGATGAATCCAAAAATGCCCAGAGAAGCGCCGAGCACGTAACAAAGGAAACGCAGTATAAGGACGGAACTGGTCATCACCTGGTTGACGACGGTTGCTCCGGCGACGACGGTGACCGCAATGACGACGATCATCAGCGGCGAGACCATGCCGGCGCGGATGGCCGAATCCCCGATGATCAGGCCGCCAACGACGGTCAGCGTCTGCCCGATCGCGCTGGGCAAACGTACCCCGGCCTCTCTGAACAGCTCCATCAACAGCATGATCAGGAACATTTCCACGCCGGATTCCATAGGCAGCCCCATCCGTCCGACAGAGATGGTGGCGACGAGCGGAAACGGAAGCTGATCCATATGGTACGAAGTCAGCGCGATATAGAAACCCGGAAGGAAGATCGTGGTCAGCAGGCCAAAAAAGCGCAGCAAACGCCCCGTATTCACCGACAGGAAAGGGAAATTGGCATCCTCCGGCGATTTGAGCAGCAGGAACAGGTTCACCGGACCGATAATGACGCTTGGGTTTCCGTCCACGATCAGAATAAAACGTCCGTTGAGCAAGCATTCGGCGGCAAAGTCAGGTCGCCCCGTATAATGGGTTACCGGGAACAGCGTGACTTTTGAGGGAGACAACAATTCTTCCAGTTGGTTGGCGGTGATAAGCCGTTCGGTCTTGATTTGCCGAAGACGGTTCTGGACATGTTCGATGAGTTCCGGATTGGCAATGTTTTTGAGATACATGAGCGCGACCTTCGTCGGGGACCGCGTGCCGATGACTTCGAAGTTGCAGGCAAGCTGGGCGGTGCGCACACGCGAGCGGATGAGGGCCACATTGACCGCGATCGGTTCGATGAATCCGTCTTTGGCTCCACGAATGGACACCTCGGTCGAGGACTCGTCCGGGGTACGGGTCGGCATATTCGAGACGTCGATGCTCCATATGGCCTGCAGGGAAGGGATTGCGATGAGCATGTGGCCTTCAAACACGCGAACGGACATCAGTTCGGTGCCGAAAGCCGGGTCCTGCAAATCAAGGCGCGTCCACTGGATGCGCACGGCTTTTTCGATATCCGAAACGCGAAGGAAGCGGGTACCCTCGTAGGCATCGACCATGGCGGGCAGAATGGTCTCTTGGATCTCCTTGCTGTTTACCATGCCGCTGCAATAAACCATGACGATTTGGGCAGGAGCGTCCCCGATCATGTGGCTGGCGATGATTACGTCGTCGGAGCCTGAGAAGAATGTTCGCAGGTTATGTTCGTTCAACCGGAATGGTTCGGCGCGGTTATTTGTGTTGGATGGAGTCGTGATTGCCATGATCCGGTACCTCCTTGTCCTTTCGGTGTATGAGCGCTGCCAGGGTCAACAGAATCGTTACGATGGACACGTAAGCGAGCATGGCCGGAAACTGAATGTGTTTTACGTAATAGTCGACATAGTCGATCCGCCACCATTGCATGGCCATTGCGCTCATCATGCAGGCGATGGATAAAATGGCGATGTATCGTTTCTTTGGCTTGCGAATATCCAGAAGGTCCACCATTAAGTAAATGGAGATGGCAAGTCTGGCAAAGGAACCGCTAAGCCATTGGTAAATGGATAGAAAATCAACGTGCTGCAAAAGCTTGCCGATGTTCACGAGCTTCCACTGCTCATAAGGGCTGATGCGCTGCTTGGCGGCTTCCTCGGGACCGAATTCAACGATGGCGCCGATTGTGGGCCCGATGGCCATGCTGAGAATGAACAAACCAAGCAGCAATAAATGCCACCAGCGGATCTTGCCCCGGATGTCATGCTGGAACAGCATGAGAATCCAAATCTCCATCAATCCGGCAAGGGAATAGAACATGCCTCTCCAGACAGGCTCAAATCCGTTTTCCATGAGCGGGAACAGCAGGGAGTAGTCCTTGTACTTCAAGTTGGCGGACGCGACAAAATAACCCAGGAGAATGACGAAGGGCAGCAACAGGCTGGAGGTCATGGCAATCGAGCGAATGCCCTTGGCGGCAGACCAGGCGGCTACGAGCGCTCCGCCCCCGGCCAGAACGTATGGCGGAGTGAACTGAAGGTAGGTCGACACCGTCCAGTTGGTCGTTTCATACAGCGTATGAGTGCCCAAGGACAGCAGCAGAATGACGGCGGTAATCCGAAAAATCCATGAAGGAATGATGCCGAATTCGCGACTGATCCAGTCCGTCAATCGCTGACCCCGAATTCGGCGAACGATAATGAACAGCATGCAAAGGAACAGCATGAAGAGCGGCGCGGCAGCCACGACGGAAAGCCAACCGTCCCTTCCTGCCGTTTCCAGGATCGCCGAAATGGACAAGACGTGGCACACGAGGCCGGCACTCAGCAAAATGATGGAAAAGGACAACCAGATGGTAATCTGGTTTTTGGAGTGGTTCAAGGACGCAGCCTCCTTTCGAAAGAGATCAAGGAAGTATGCGTTAGGATGTGCAGCATATGGAATTTCAATTCCTGCATGATGTATTTAATGTGGAGCGGCTGCAAAGGATGGACGGAAGCGGCCAAAAGCTATAACATTGAACTAAGCAAGTGTTGAACAAGCATCCAAGCAAAACATAGAGAAAATGGGAGGAAACCTGCGATGATCCATTCGAAAACACCTGGCGAGACGCATGTCGGATTTATCGGTACGGGCGTGATGGGCAAAAGTATGGCCCGACATATCCAAAAGGCCGGTTATCCACTTCATGTGTACACCCGAACCGCTTCCAAAGCGGAAGAGCTGGTGAAGGAAGGCGCCATCTGGCATGATACGCCGGCGAGCCTTGCCGCCGCATGTGATGTCGTCATCACCATGATCGGGTATCCGAAAGATGTGGAAGAGATCTACCTGGGAGAGAACGGTTTGCTGGACAGCGCCAAAACCGGAACGTTTTTGATCGATATGACCACCTCCAGCCCGCTGCTCGCTGAGAGAATCGCGGAAGCCGCGGAATCGAAAGGGCTGCATGTGCTGGATGCGCCTGTATCGGGCGGCGATATCGGAGCCCGCGATGCGAAGCTGTCCATCATGGTTGGTGGCAAAAGGGAAGATTTCGAAGCCGTACGTCCGTTGTTCGAGTGCATGGGAACCAATATCGTGCTGCAAGGAAAAGCAGGGGCAGGCCAACATACGAAAATGTGCAACCAAATTGCCATTGCTTCAGGCATGATGGGGGTGTGCGAGGCGTTGGCGTACGCCAGAACGTCCGGGTTGGACCCCGAAAACGTGCTCCAAAGCATTGCTACGGGAGCAGCGGGCAGCTGGTCGCTCAGCAACCTGGGTCCCCGCATGATTGCAGGCGACTATGAGCCTGGATTTTTCGTGAAGCATTTTATTAAAGACATGGGCATTGCACTGGAATCTGCCAAGGCCATGGGCATGAAAACGCCAGGATTGGCGCTGGCTGAGTCGCTGTATCAGGAAATAGCCCGGAACGGACTCGACGAAAAAGGCACTCAGGTGTTATATACGTATTACTTGCAAGCTTAAAGATTAGCAAGGTCTGTTTCCCGAAAGCATCTTGAACTGGAAAATGAATTGCATCTCTAAAAACGTGTCCTTATAAAAACATGAGGACACGTTTTTTCGCACAAATATGAGTCAAAAGTCACAAAATTGTTTAAATATTCATAGGTATGCGTAAAAAAACCGGGCAAAATCGGAAATCCCCCTTTAATTTTGCCGCGAATCATCCGAAATAAGAAATGAAGGATCTACATACGGTTTGCTCGAATGTATTTACATAATAAACCAGTTTTTCATGATTCATATTCCCTATAGAACGGAGCTTGCCCATGTTCAAGAGAATCCTGTCTCTGTTCAAGACGCAACCAGCGCCGGCCGACAATGTCGCGGTTTCGACACGTTCGCTCAAAGAAAGCGCCCCGGCAGCATTAAGACGTTCCCGCAGCCGGCGAAAGGGCATCGATTCGGAATGGTTAAGTGCTATCGAGGAGCCAAGAACGGCCGAGCGGTTAAACCTTCTGCCGGATGGCTACAAACACCTGAACGACCTGCTTGTGCCCAACTCCAAGTCCCGTTCGGGATATTCGCAGGTGGATCATGTCGTCATTGGCCCGAGGTGCGTATTCGTGATCGAGACGCGCAGCATGACCACAGGGGAGATTCGCGGCGGTCGGCGGGATGCCAATTGGACGGTCAGCACCAGCAAAGTCAAGATGTACAACCCGCTCATGCAGCATCGGGGACATGTTCAGGCCATTCAGGCGCACCTCGGCGATTACGCAGGCATACGAATCGTCTCCGTCGTCACGTTTACGAATCGCTGCCGCATTAGCGTAGACCCGGATGTCCGTTACATGCAATCCGATGAACTGGTCGTCTACGATCACGAGTTGGTAGAAACCATCGTTCGCAAAACGGAAAAACTGGAGACCGAATCTACGGGAAAGGGATATTCGGAACAGGATATTCAAACGATTCATGAGTTGTTGTGCGCGGCCAATGCAACGAACTCCGAGATCCGTGCAGAGCATATGGAGAAAGCCAAAGGGATCAAATAAGCTGGGCATCAGCGCCATTCTCTTCAAGGAGAATGGCGCTTTTTTTAGACTATATAAACCGCAAAAACATGCACACGTTAACGGAGAGGCAGAACCAATCTGGAGAAGCGAAGCGGTCGCTTAAAAGCTTTCTGAAAGAAAGCTGCATCGGAAGCATAGACTGTTCACTGGATTTTCCCTTTGAAAAAGGGGATTCGAAAAAATCTGGGGATAACAGCGATCGGAATACGGTACTGCACTCGTAATGACCTAGTGTGATTTACTATTGCGGTCAACGAAGCTCGATTTGAATGCCGATCGCTGAAAACGCGGTCTGTTTTTCTCTAAAGAAAGGCTTGGGCAAGGGTTATCTTATGTAATTCTAATGATCCATGCAATGAAGGAAAGGCCACCGAAAGGCACGGGTACATCGTCTGATATCCTCTCCTAGCAAACTTATGATAGAATGTACACCATGTTTTGGGTATGAACCATGCTTGTTATATGAAAGTGCGTACAACCAAGGACAAGGGGAAGATGAATGATGCAATGGAATCGATCTATCCGTTTAATTGCGGTGGTCAGTGTGCTGGCCGTCATGCTGACAGCATGCGGAGGGAAGGCAAAGGAGACGGATTCGTCTGCTGCAGGGCAAGGCGGGGCAGCAACGGCAGCCGAAAGCTCGAATTCGCCTGCAGCGGGAAATGGAGATTCGCAAAATGTATCAAGTACGTCTGCAGGCACATCCGATTCGGGAACCGGGACTGCGGATGCTGCTGCAGATCAAGGGAAAATCGGCTTTGATTCAACCCTGGAAGAGCTGCAGGAGAAGTACGCAGACCGTCTTGGATACATACGCGTGCCGCTGTCCGATCACCCGGTCCGCCGGGTTAGCCAGAACGATGCAAAAAACATTAACATCGCCAATTACAGCGATGCCGTGGTGGATATGAATACGGGCATACCGATTCATAGCGATTCCCAGCGTCTGATTGACGATGCATTTCCGTTTTTTACAACGGCACAGGCGCCTGATGTCTCCTATGTGACCTGGGAGGAAGCAACCAATTTGGAGCGGGCGATGGTCAAAACATTGTTTATATCCCGCGAGGGGCTGCTGCTTACCGAGAAAGCCATGAACGACAAGGACTACGCCAGCAGCTCGTTCAGGGATTCCATGAACTTTTTTGAGACTGCGGCGAAATTTGATTCTATGGCTCCCGTCGCCCAGCATCCGTATGACATTACGTTAAGCGAGCATTATGATAAGGCTCGTCAGGCATGGGGCAGGTTGGCCGCCATCGATCCGGAACAGGATGAGACGGCCTTCGCAGAGACTTACAAGGAAGCTAGAACCGCGACCAACAATGCCATGGGTTTGCTTAATATTTTGCTGTCAACGAATGAGCAGGAACGTTTGGAGAACGCACTGGCCGAGCAGGAAGATACTGCGACTCCATAAAATATACCCAACATAAACGGCTCTGACCGAAGATGACACGGTCGGAGTTTTTCTGTTTTTTTGGGAAGGGGTATGGTATCTTTTTACAAGAAAAGCCATGAGGCTCGGAGCAGGGGGATCGGTGCTGATGCTTTGGCGAGGACGTTTTTGGAAACGCTTTAAATTCAGGACGAAGCTGATATTGATTTTATCTGTGGCTACGGTGGTCATCTCGGGATTAACGGGGCTGATCACCTATCGCATCCATATCGACTTGTTTAACGAAGAAGTCAGCCGCCAATACGGATTGACGGCAGAACAGGTGCTGGCGAGGCTCGACTCCAGGGTGAACGACATGTACAAGGTGACGGATTACATCACGCTGAACCCTTCGGTGAAGAACGCCATAAAGGACCAGGTGGCAGGCATTTCCTCGTACGACCAGATGAAGCTGGAGGACGAGTTGGATGACCAACTCTATCAGGTTCGTCTCGATGCGCCGGAAATTATGGGAATCCGCATTTACGACCTGAAGGGAAATATGTTCAATCTTGGTGCGTTTGCCGGCTCCTTTCAACAGATGGACCCTGCCTTTTTGGCGGATTTCGTTCATAAGCTGGAGGGAACGGGCGGAGAGTATGTCTGGAACCGCCTGAATAAGGATGCCTTCGCGCAGGAGGAGAAGTCGAACTGGATTATGGCCGGGCGATTGATGAAATCGGTGGACCTGGAAACCTATGGCGTAATGCTGATTTTGTTCAACACGTCCTTGTTCGAATCCTATCTCAAAGACCTGCGCCTGAACGAGGATGTGGCGGCTTATTTGCTGGACGGGAACGGAGAGATGATCTACGCGTTTCGCAACCAGGATGCCGATCCCCCGCCGCTTACCCGGCTGAACATGGGAGCCACGGAGATCCGGGATGAAAACGGGACGACCCATTTGTACACGAAACAGACGTCGGACAAAGCCAAGCTGACGCTGGTGAGCAAAGTGTCCCTGGCCCAGATCCAGCAAAAAGGCAAAATCATCGTGCAGGTGGCCGTCTTTTCGGCGGCGGCCAGCGTGCTGTGCTCCTGGATCATCATCACGGTCGTCAGCCGCAGGTTATTGCGCCCCTTGGCCAGACTGGTCCATGCGATGAAGCGGGTGAGGGACGGAAGGTTCGATACGCGCGTTCCCGTCGAGACGTCGGATGAGCTGGGATTCATCGGGGAACGGTTCAACGCGATGGCTTCCCGGATCGATACGTTGATCCATGAGGTGTATGAGCGCGAGTTGAGCGAGAAGCAGGCGGAACTCAAAGCTATTCAGGCCCAGTTGAATCCGCATTTCATGTATAACACGCTGAGCATGTTTTTCTGGAAATTTTATATGCTCGGGGACGAGCAATCCGCCCGCTTGGTCACGGCGCTGTCCGAAATGCTTCAGTATACGTTGGAGCCCGTCCATAAGATGACCACGCTGGAGAACGAAATGACGTTAATCAACCATTATGTGCAGATTCAGCAGGCGCGGTATCCCGAGGAATTATCGGTCGTCATTTCCGTGCCGCCAAATCTGCATCACTGCGAGATGATCCGGCTGCTGCTGCAGCCTGTTGTGGAAAATGTCTTTGTGCACGCATTTGCAAACCAAAAGAACAACCGCCATTTGCACATTCATGCTCGGATGAAGGATGCGCAACCAGGCGAGCCGGAGATGCTTATCATCGAAGTTGAGGATAATGGTTGCGGCATGGATGAAAGGACGATCGAGCGTATTATGGCTCCGATGGAAGAAGCCGGGGAAGAGCGCCAGCATATCGGCATGCGCAGCGTTCTCCGGCGCATCGAACTGATCCACGGGGAGCCTTACGGGGTCCAGATTGAATCCGGCGGCGCGCGGCAGGGAACGCTGATTCGTCTTTGCCTGCCGTACCTGACGAATCAGGTGGAAGGGGAACATATCGAACAAGGAGGCGAGACGATACAGTGAATGGACGTATGCTGGTAGTCGATGACGAAGCCTTGATCCGTCAGGGCCTGGTTCATATGGTAGGCAGCAATCCGCTGGGCTGGGAAGTCGTTGGCGAGGCTGCGGACGGGGAGGAGGCTATGCAGGCCGTGGATCGCTGCTCGCCCGATTTGATCATCACGGACATCAACATGCCGGTGATGAACGGGCTGGACTTGGCCGAGCGTCTTCATGACCGCGGCCAGGACGTCATGATCATCATTTTGACTGGATACCGGGAATTCGAGTATGCACAGCGCGCCATTCGTTATGGCGCCATTGAGTTTCTGCTCAAGCCGTTCTCCTTGGACGAAGCGTGCCGGGTGCTGCGCAAAGCGTACGACAGGTTTCGCCGCAAGCAGGCGGACTTGCACATCATGAACCAATTCAATCAACAGGAACGGATCGAACGATGGAAGACGGAGTTGACGGGGCTGCTGCTCAGCAGGCAGCTTGAGACCCTGGAGGCGCGTGTCGGGGAATGGCTGGACGAGGCCTCGCGCATGCCGCTGCCGGATGGCAAAGCCGAAATTCACAGGCTGCTGCAGGTCATGGAAGACATGCTGACGCAGCACTTCAATTTCAGGGAGCCTGCGGATGGCGCTGCCAGAGGAACGGATCCATTACTATGGATGCACTCCATGCCGGAGGTGGCGGCGTGGTCCCGCCGAAAGAGCGAGGAGTGGCTGCACCTGCTGGAGCGCCTCCTGAGGGAGCAACAGGATCATGTCGTTACGCGGGTCATGAATTACGTCGACGTGCACTATGCTGGAAGCTGCACGCTGCAAACCGTCGCCGCCCACGTCCATGTGACTCCCAACTATCTCAGCCACCTGTTCAAAAAGGAAACCGGCGAAGGATTCAGCCAGTATGTCAGCAAGCTGCGGATCGAGAAGGCCAAGCTGCTGCTTCAGAACACCCGCCAGAGCATGGCGGCCATCGCGGAACAGACCGGGTTCGATAATTCGAGCTACTTTACGACCGTATTCAAACAGTTGACCGGGTTATCTCCGCGGGCCTATCGCAAGCAGCATGGCCGGGAAGGATAGGCAGAGCTCCCCAAGCGGGAGCTTTTTTTGCGTAGAAATTTGATAAAGGATCGGTAAATATCGAATGTTTGCGCTTACATAATTTTCTACAATACAGCTATGTACACAACAGCCGAGAGAGGAGGAGGCATATGAAAGGGCAGCTTACCGCAGGACCGCCCGGATTTCAAACGCCCCAGAGCGAAGTAAGAGAACGAATTCGGCAGCAGCGAATCAGACGATTCAAAATGAACATTCCGCTTATCCTGATGTTTTTGCCTGTGGTCCTGTTTTACCTGATTTTCCGATATGCCCCGATAGGCGGGCTGGTCATCGCCTTCAAGGACTACAATTTCTACGATGGCCTCTGGAACAGCCCTTGGGTAGGATTCCTGCATTTTGAAACATTGTTCAGCGACCCGCGCACGGTGGAGATTATCCGCAATACGCTGTTCCTCAGCCTGCTCAGCATCATCGTGGGTTTTCCGATTCCAATTGTGCTGGCGATCATGCTGAATGAGGTCAAGAACATGGCGTTCAAACGATCGGTGCAAACCATCGTGTACATGCCGCACTTTTTCTCCTGGGTTATCATCGCGATGATGATTATGACCGTATTCTCGCTGGAGAATGGCATCGTCAACCGCTGGGTCGAAGCATGGTGGGGGGAACCGTACCCGTTCATGTACAACAAAGGCTCCTGGATCGCCGTATTCGTCGGCTCGGGCATCTGGAAGGACATGGGCTTCAACGCCATTATTTTTTTGGCGGCACTGACGACCATCGATCCGAGCCAATACGAGGCGGCGCAGATGGACGGGGCAAGCAAATTGCGGCAGATCTGGCATGTGACGCTTCCGGGCATCCGATCCACGATCATCCTGCTGCTGATCCTGTCGATGGGACGTGTCATGGAGGTCGGGTTCGATCAGGTCTACATGCTCCAGAACTCCAACGTCAACGAGGTCGCGGACGTCATCAGCACGTACATTTACCGTACGGGGCTTCAGGGAGCGCAGTTCAGCCTGACCACGGCTATGGGATTGTTCGAGTCGCTGGTTGCGTTCATCCTCATTTTTTGCGCCAACTATATTGCCAGAAGATTTAACGAAGGTTTGTGGTGAGGAGGGGGAACGTGAGAACGACCCGTGGAGAAAAAATATTCTACATCGTCAATTACGCGCTGTTGTCGCTGGTCGCCCTGAGCTGCATCCTGCCCTTGCTCAATATTATAGCGTTGTCGCTGAGCGACGCCAGGGCCGTGCTGTCGGGCCAGGTCGGACTGTGGCCTGTCGATTTTACGTGGTTTTCCTATCAAAGCCTGCTAACGGGCACCCCGATCCTGAACGCGTTCTGGAACAGCGTGGAAATCACGCTGATCGGCACGGGGCTCAGCATGGCCGTTACGATCATGGCGGCTTATCCGCTGTCGCGCAGGCATTTTTATCACCGCCGCTTTTTCACGATGGCAATGGTGTTCACGATGATTTTCAACGGGGGCTTGATTCCCACCTATCTGGTCGTGCAGAACCTGGGGCTCGTAAACAGCTACGGGGCACTGTGGTTGCCGGGATTGGTAAGCACGTACAATATGCTGATCATGCGCTCGTATTTCGAAAATTTGCCCGGCGAAGTGGATGAGGCGGCACGCATCGACGGCTGCAGCGAGCTGGGACTGCTGTTCCGCATCGTGCTGCCGTTATCCAAGCCGCTGCTGGCGACGATTGCGCTCTTTTACGGCGTCGGCTATTGGAATTCGTTCATGAGCGTCATGATCTATATCAACGATACGTCGAAGTACAACATGACAGTGCTGGTCCAGAACATGATCATGTCCAATCTGAACGTGCAGGATTTCACCGATCCGACGATGATTTCCAACCTGACGCCGGAAGGCATCCGGGCTGCCGCGGTCATCGTGATGGTGATTCCGATTCTGGCCGTATACCCGTTTTTGCAAAAGTATTTCGTGAAAGGCGTCATGCTTGGCTCCATCAAGGGCTGACTTGATGTTGCTGGAGTGGCATTCGGTTGTTCCGGCAGTTTCGTTTCATATCATACAAAGAAAGAGGGTCTGATCTATGGCGGTTTCGATCAAGGCATGGTTGAAGTCGGGGCTTGTACTCGGCTTGATTGGCGGAGTGCTGGCAGGCTGCGGCAGCGGAAACGGGGAAGGCTCACCGGCGGATGGGGAAGGAGCGCGCGGCAGCATTACGTCGACGATCTATGACCGCGGGGCGGTGCCGAGCGGCATGGGTACGATCGAGGACAACATGTGGTCCAAATGGATCAACGAGAACGGTCCCGTGAACGTAAAATATACGGCCGTTCCGCGCTGGGAATCGCAGTCCAAGCTGAATGTGCTCTTTGCTTCCGGCAGCGCGCCGGACGTCATTTTCGAATTCGGGACGCCGATCCGCAACACGCTGTTCAATCAGAAGCAGCTGATGCCGCTGGATGACCTGATCGCGAATTCGAGCGTGGAATACAAAGCGCTGCTGGAGAAATATCCGCAGCTTAGGAAGGCAGGCATCAAAAGCGACGGCAAGCTGTACGAAGTCGGCCGCATGAACGAGGTGTTTCCGTTGACCAGCTTTTTCATCCGCGAGGATTGGCTGGAGAAGCTGAATCTGGACGTGCCGACGAACGAAGCGGAGATGCTCGCGGTGGCCAAGGCGTTTGCGGAACAGGACCCGGACGGGAACGGCGTGAAGGATACGTACGGCATCGGCGGCCTGCAATTCGGGGATACGGCCGGACTGTTCCGCTACATGTTTAATGCCAACTGGGTGAACGTGGAGAACGGCGAGCTCGTCGTTGGGCCGAACCACATGAAAGAGGCGACGGCCTTCAAACGTGCCCTCTACGAGGCGGGCGTGGTCGACAAAGATTTCCTTACCGACAAGGACGGAGCCAAGTCCAAACAGGATTTCCTGAACGGAAAAATCGGCATGTATGCCGCGATGACTTCGGATTATACCGGTTTTGCCGCCAAAGAACTGGATACATTGATGCAGAACGTTCCCGAGGCCAAGCTGAAGGTCATTGCGCTGCCGTCAACGTCGGTGGGGCAGTATACGATGGTCTGGAACAACCCGGTGCAAATGACCGCCGTGGTCAATGCCCGTGCCAAAAATCCTGAAGCCGTTATGCAGTACATCGATTTCCTGACCAAAACGGAATCGGGCAGGACCTTCAAGAACGGCTTTGAAGGCACGCATTATACGCTCAACGAAGAAGGCTGCCCGCGCATCTCCGACCAGGAGAAATACAAGCAGGAAGTCAGCTGGGCCGGAGATTATTCCATGCTGTACAGCCGCTTGGAAGAAGGCAAATGCGGGTATACCGAGATGCTGTTCAGCGACGATATTCCGTCGCAAAAGGAAGGTCTTCGCCTTTTCAAGGAAGCGCGGGAAGTGTACATGAGCGATCTGCCGGTCGGCGAGGGAGTCACGCATTCGGAGCATATGCCGCAATTGCCGAAGGAGCTGCAGGTGAAGCTCACCAACGTAACGACGGCGATTAACGACATATATACCCGCTCGATCATCGGCGGCAGCAAATATACGGTGGAACAGGCCGATACGGAAGCCCGGCAGAAGTGGGCGCAGGGAGGCGGTCCTGAAATCGAGGCTTGGTACAAAGATTGGTGGAGCAAGGAGAAGGACAACGTGCTGGTATGGGACGATTTCTACGAGATTTATCAGCAGCAGCAGGCGGATTTCGAGAAAGCGAAGTAACCTCCGCACAGCCGGATCGGCTGACTGTCGCATGGAATTCTTCTGGGTGTCAGGACCTCTCTTGCGAGGCGTAGAGGAACGGAGAAGCAGAGTACAAATGGGAGAAAGCAAATGTGCCTGGGCTGCAATGCCCGGGTTATTTTGTTTCATGTACATTGTAGTTCTTTTTTCTTATGATGAAATCATGGGGAGAAATCATGCGAAATACATATTGGGGTATTGTGGAAAAAAAGTCGAAATAGGATGTCGTTTTCGTTACACAGAGAGTAATGAGAGTAATATTTTACTTTTATATGTAGAAAAATGACAAAAAAAAGAGTATAGTAGAGGAATAATTTAACTTTGATTTCTATCATTTTTTAGATGAGAAATTGCATGTTTTAATCTCTTGAATTTTCGTAAATATGAAAAAAGGTAGATGGAGGATCAGGATGAGCTCTTTTCGTAACTGGTTGAATACAGCTAAACAGGGACTTGAGGACCAAGTCAAAAAGTTTAAAAACAAAGATTTTATGGATGCCGTTGTTGCTGGCTGCGCATTGGTAGCGTTTGCGGACGGCACGATCGACGCATCGGAGAAGAACAAGATGGCCGGATACATCAATTTGAGCCAAGAATTGAAAGTATTCGACATGGCTGTCGTGATCGAGCGTTTCAATTACTACGTGTCTAACTTCGAGTTTTCACCGCAGATCGGGAAACAAGAGGCATTAAAAGCGATCGGCAAGTTTAAATCCAAACCTGAAGTTGCTCGGGTCATTGTAGGTGTGTGCAGCGCCATTGGTGCAGCAGACGGGAATTTCGACGATCAGGAACGGCAAGTTGTAGCCGAGATATGCACGGTGCTTGGTCTGAATCCAGGCGAATTCAACCTTTAATACAGGCTGAAAGACAGACTTCGGGATGGCTTTGAATCATTATTGAAAGGAGGTGAGTATCAGTGGCTGGAATCAGTCTGGTTAAAGGACAGAAGATTGACCTGACCAAAGGAAAGACAGGCCTGACTCACATCATTGCCGGATTGGGATGGGATCCTGTCGTGGCCCGTGGTTTTTTCGGAAGAAAGAAACAGGCGGACATCGATTGTGACGCCTCGGCCATTTTGCTTGACGATCAAGGCAGGTTAACGAAGGAGAGCAATCTCGTTTGTTTTCATAATAAGCAGAGCGCATGCAGATCCGTCGTTCACAGTGGGGACAACCTTACCGGCGAAGGCGAGGGAGATGACGAGCAGATCAAAATCAACCTGACGGCCGTTCCTGCCGATGTGCACAAAATTCTCATTGTGGTCAACATTTACGATTGCATCAACCGTAAGCAGGATTTCGGAATGATCGAACGTGCCTATATCCGTATTCTCGATGCACGGGGCTCTGAGGAGCTTGTTCGATTTAACCTTTCTGAGAGTTATGCCGGCAAGACGGCTCTCATTTGCGGAGAGTTGTATCGACATAATGGCGAATGGAAGTTTTCCGCAATCGGTGAGGGTGATCATGCGGTACATATCGATGAGTTGGCCCGCCGTTATACGTAATCATATGATTTTAGTTTTGATATAGAAGGTTGATAGCATTCAAGTTCAAACATTATATTCGAAGCGGAGATGAGAATAATGGCAATCAATTTGTCAAAAGGTCAAAAAGTGGATTTGACGAAAACCAACCCTGGCTTGACCAAAATCACGGTTGGACTTGGTTGGGACACCAACAAGTATGACGGCGGTAAAGATTTCGACCTGGACGTATCCGTGTTCTGCGCGAATGCGGCAGGCAAAGTGGAAGGCGAGAAAAACTTTATCTTCTTCAACAACCCGCAAAATGAAAATGGCTCCGTTGTACATACGGGCGACAACCGTACCGGAGAAGGGGACGGCGACGATGAGCAAATCAAAATCGACCTGCCGAACGTTCCGGCGAACGTCGAGAAAATCGCGTTCACGATCACGATCTATGAGGCGCAAGAGCGCAACCAGAATTTTGGTCAAGTATCCCGTGCTTATGCCCGGATCGTAAACGAAGCGAACAACGAAGAGTTGATCCGTTTTGACCTGGGAGAGGACTTCTCGATCGAGACAGGCGTTGTGGTCGGCGAATTGTATCGCCACAATGGCGAATGGAAGTTCAGCGCGATCGGCAGCGGTTACAAGGATGGTCTGCTGGGGCTGACCCGTGATTACGGTTTGCAATAAGTAAGGAACCGTCCGCGCGACTTATTCTGCGAAGCGTTTTTTTCAGGAATAAAAATCGAGGATGAGGATTTATTTCGTAAGACTGTTTGATGCAGGAGTTCCGTTTTTTGGATTCCTGCATCACGAATTTTAAGGGAAGGTAGGTATGAATAATGACAATCAGTTTGGCAAAAGGACAGAGAATCGATCTTACAAAGACAAATCCGGGTTTGACGAAAGTTGTCGTCGGATTGGGCTGGGATACGAACAAATATAGCGGCGGTGCCGATTTTGACCTTGATGCTTCCGCATTTTTGTTGCATGAGGACGGCAAAGCCAAAGGCGCGGATGATTTCGTATTCTACAACAACCCTACAGGCGGAGCCGGCTCCGTTACCCATACAGGAGACAACCGTACGGGTGAGGGCGAAGGCGATGATGAGCAGATTATCGTTGATTTCAGCAAAGTGCCTGCTCACATCCAGCGGATCGGCATTACGGTAACGATCTATGATTATGAGGGCCGTGGCCAGAATTTCGGTCAAGTTTCGAACGCATTCGTGCGTGTTGTGGATGCCTCGAGCGACCGCGAGGTGCTGCGTTTTGATCTTGGAGAGGATTTCTCCACGGAAACCGCAGTGGTATTCTGCGAATTCTACCGCTCAGGCATCGATTGGAAATTCCAAGCCATTGGCAGCGGGTTTGCCGGCGGTCTCGCGGCGCTCTGCAAAAACTACGGTTTGGATGCGCAATAAGGAAGAACTGACAGGAAAGGTGATTGACTATGGCTGTAACTGTCGTTAAAGGGCAGAAGGCGGACCTGACCAAGACCAACCCGGGACTTGCGCGAATGACGGTAAGCATCGGCTGGAACTCGTCTTCTTCGCTTGATCTGGATACTTCCGCATTCCTGTTGGGGGCGAACGGCAAAGTATCCGGCGATGCGGATTTCATTTTCTATAATCAGCCGTCCACGGAGTTCATTACGTACAAAGACGCGGCAAACGCTCCTGCCAAGAAACAGTTCGACATCGATCTAAGCCGCATTCCTGCCCGGATCGAGAAGATTGCGTTCAGTTTGACCATCTATGATGCCGATTCGAGAAATCAGAACTTTGGACAGGTACAGAACACCTTTATCCGCTTTTCCAATGCCGCTAATGGGCAGGACGTATTGAACTACGATCTGGACAGCGGTTTTACGGTGGAAACGGCGATCGTGATCGGAGAATTGTACAGGCATAACGGGGAGTGGAAGTTCAACGCGGTCGGGGCGGGATTTGCCGGAGGACTGAATGCGTTGTGCGGAAATTTCGGGGTGGATGTTGATAGCAGTTCTTCCTCCTCGCAACCGGTACCGCCAGCACCGATTCCTCCTGCTCCGCAGCCTCCAACCCCTCCCGCACCGCCGCCTCAGCCCAAGCCGGAATTGAATCTGAGCAAAATTGAGCTGAAGAAAAAGGGAGATTCCATCAATCTGAAGAAAAACGCGGGCGGACTCGGCGAGATTCTGATCAATCTAAACTGGAACCAACAGACAAGCCGCGGGCTGTTTGGACGCAGCAAAGGTGTAGATTTGGATCTCGGCTGCCTGTACGAAATGAAGGATGGGAGCAAAGGGGTTGTTCAGGCCCTGGGAGAATCCTTTGGTTCACTGAATCGCTTCCCGTATATTGCTCTGGATGGCGACGATCGTACCGGATCGGTCAAAACGGGCGAAAATCTTCGCATTAATGGTGCACGCATATCCGAGATTAAACGGATTCTTGTATTTACGTACATTTATGATGGAGTTGCCAACTGGTCCCAGGCCGACGGGGTAGTCACGATATACCAAAAGGACGGTCCGGATATTATCGTTCGGATGAACGAGTATGGCAGTTCTCATGGCATGTGCGGCATAGCCATGTTCAGCAATCAAAATGACGAGACGTTCAGCATTGAGCGGATTGTCGAGTTTTATCCAGGACATCGCGATCTGGACCGGGCACATGGCTGGAACATGCGCTGGACAGCCGGAAGTAAATAACATTTTGAATTAGCGGAGGCCGCCTTTTCATGTTTAGTGATTTTTTTAGAAGCATTAGCGAGAATTACGGGCATTTCTTCTCTTGGACTGAGATCGTAGCTACATTATCCGATCCGGTGAGCTGGGGGATTATCGGTACATTGATCTTGCTTGAAGGATTACTGTCTGCCGATAATGCGCTGGTGCTCGCGGTTATGGTCAAGCACTTGCCGAAAGACCAGCAAAAACGGGCCTTGTTCTACGGTATTCTTGGAGCGTACATTTTCAGGTTCATTGCCATCGGTTTGGGTACCTTCTTAGTGAAGTTTACGCTGATCAAGGTGCTTGGAGCACTATATCTCCTGTATATCGCGTACAAAGGCTTGTTCAAATCGGAAGCGGAAGAACAGCAGGAAGGCAAGCAATATTCCTTCTGGAGAACGGTGCTTATGGTCGAACTGATGGACATTGCATTCAGTATTGATAGTGTCATTGCAGCGTTCGGCGTCAGCGAACAGATCTGGGTTCTCTTCCTTGGAGGCATCATCGGGGTTCTCATGATGCGTGGAGTGGCACAAGTATTCTTGCGCCTGATTGACAAGTTTCCCGAACTGGAGAAGGCGGCATTCATTCTGATTGCCATCATTTCGGTCAAGATGATGCTCAGCGCATTTGGGGTTCACATCCCGAACGTTGCGTTCTTCTCGCTGTTGATCGCAGTGTTTGTTGGAACGATGATTCTCAGTTCGATTCGAAACAAAAAACAAAACAAAAGCCAGGTTTAATAACCTGTTCACACAAAGATCAAAAATTATCAATCCCTCCGTCATCTTGGAGGGATTGGTTTTTATACTCGGACGGAATCGCAAACAGTGCAGATCGCCTCAAGCTACAGAGCAAGGAGAGGATATTTTGAAATACTTCAGTTTTTTGAACCCGGACGAGGAGGCCTCCCTCTTCTATTCTTCACCAGAACCGTTCGATCGTCTGACATCAAAAGACATGCTGGCCTACGCTGTCGGAGCCGCCCTCTATATGCCGGCCACGCGTCCCCATATTGCGGACGATATTTTAAGCGGCAAACACGAAGGGTTAACGACCATTATTATGGATCTGGAAGATGCTGTAGGGGATGGGGAGGTTGAATTGGCGGAGCATCGTCTAGCACAATCCCTTTCCCGAATTCAAGAGGATCTGCATACGGGAAGGTTGCTTCCGGAACGGCTTCCTTTGCTTTTTGTCAGAGTTCGGACACCGGAACAGTTGGAACGTCTACTTGAAGTGCTTGGAGATCGGGTATCCCTGCTAACAGGCGTAGCTTTGCCGAAATTCGGGGTGGAGAACGGCCAAGCTTATCTCCGTCTGATCCGGGAATATAACCGTCAGAAATCTTCTGAATCCCCGGTGTTGTATGCAATGCCCATCATGGAAACGGCCGAAATCATCTACCGTGAGACTCGTTGGGAAACGCTGGTGCATCTTAAACGTATTATTGATGAATATGCGGAATACGTGCTGAATGTCCGGATCGGTGCAACCGATTTTTCTAGCTTGTTCGGTTTACGGCGCAGTCCTGAGATAACGATCTATGATGTGGCGATCATCCGGGATTGCATTGCGGATATCATTAATCTCTTCGGACGCACAGACGGTGGATACGTCATATCCGGACCGGTCTGGGAGTATTTTAGCCAACGGGAAAGGATATTCAAACCACAGTTGCGCCAGACTCCGTTTGAAGAAACGTTGGGCAGAACGGGCCGGAGTTTGAGAATGAAATATATCACTAACTCGATGGATGGCTTGATGAAGGAAGTGATGTTGGACAAGGAGAATGGCATCGTCGGCAAGACGATTATCCACCCGTCACACATCAAGCTTGTACAGGCTATGTACGTCGTAACGCATGAAGAATATATGGATGCTCAAGAGATCATTGCGCGGAACGACGGTACTTTAGGTGTTTTCAAAAGCATTTACACCAACAAAATGAATGAAATCAAACCACATTTAAGTTGGGCTCGTCGTATTTTAATTCGATCAAAAATATATGGGGTGTTACATGAACAGCAGCACTATGTCGGGCTCTTGCCCAAGCACCAGCACTCATACGTTTCCTATTCTTGATACGTTCAGCGTGACGGTCGAAGCTGCGCACAATCCGCTGCAGATCCCGTTGGAATGCCTGTTTTCCATGGCCGCCCGGATCAACAAAAAGCGCTCTTTTCTGTTTGTGAGCAAGGTACTCGGCAAACATATTCCCGTTAATCCGTACAGTTCGTTGCTGAGCGGCGCGGCACTTGCGGTATTATTATATGAAGATTGCGTGCAGGGAGCGGATGAACGGATATCCGAATGGAAGCGGCAGATATTCAGGGGGATCACGGATGCTGACCATGCGCAGCAAGCTTACCAAGTTTTGCTTGATGCGGGCATGCTTTTGCCGGAAAAGGTTCGTTTCGTCGGTTTTGCGGAAACGGCTACGGCTCTTGGGCACAGCATGTATGAGATGTTTAAGGAACAGGCGACGTATATTCATTCGACAAGGGAATATTTCCCGGATGTGAAGCCGAATATCCGATTCGAAGAGGAGCATTCCCATGCTACCGCTCACCGTTGTTACGCTCTTGAAAGGGAAGCATTGGAAGGCAGCGGGCCTCTTGTTCTGGTGGATGATGAAATCACTACAGGCAATACAACGTTAAACATTATACGGGACATCCAGCGGCAGTATCCGCGTTCCAGGTATTACATTGCATCCCTGCTTGACTGGCGAACCGAGGCAGATGAGCGCCGATTCGCCGAACTGGAAGCCGAGCTGGGAATCGAGATTATTCCTTTGAGTTTGCTTAAAGGCAAGTTCTGGGTACAAGGAGAACCACGTTTAGAACCAATGAAACCGATCCGTCACGACGCTGAACGCACGAATATCAACCACATATCCGTAGCGGACAAGCTGGACTCCGTCATCATGGAATCCGCGGATTCGGAAGGACGCCGCTGCTCCGGTCCCTATGTCAGAATGACGGGAAGGTTCGGGATCCAATCGACTGATAATGCTAAACTGCGTTCGGATCTTTCCGATATCGCCCAGATGTTGCGCCAACGGCGAAGAGGAGAACGAACACTGGTCATGGGCACAGGGGAATTCATGTACATTCCAATGAGAGTTGCGGCGGAGATGGGAGAAGGGATTTATTATCAATCGACTACCCGCAGTCCGATTCAAACGATCGACAGACCTGACTATGCTGTTGTTGCCGGAAAGAGTTATGCTTCGCCGGAGGACCCGACCGTGATGAATTATATCTATAATGTAGTGCCAGGGCAGTACGACGAAATTTTTGTCCTGGTTGAGAGACAGATGCCGAAGGAACGCATGCAGCCGATGATCGATGCATTGTCGGGCCTTGGATGTGAGCACATCCATATGGTGTACTGCGGTATTTCAGAGGAAGGATGAAGCTGGGGCATGAATGTATCCGTTATTGAGCAAGTCATGCAGCGTAAGGTGAACCCGCCTGTACCGATGGGGAGTTATGACCCGTCTGACGTTGTTTTTCTGTTAAAGGACCTAAGTAATGTGAATTTGGAAAAAGAGACCGAGGAACGTGAACATGCCATTCAATCAGGCGTGCATTATTCGGAAATGCTGCCTGTGGAATATCACCCTACGGATGAATATATAGCTTTATTTCATGAAACGCTTGAACACTCCGCCGCGAAAGTGGCTTTGGCTGCCGCCACGGTAGCCGAGATGATTTTGCGGAAGCAGGGGCCGCCACCGGTTCTGGTATCGCTTGCGCGCGCAGGGACGCCGATCGGCATTTTGATCAAACGCTACATTAAAATGAAAACGAATCGGGATCTTCCCCATTACAGCATTTCGATCATTCGTGGCAAAGGCATCGACGAGAATGCGATTCTTTATATTTTGCAGCAGCATGGAGCAGATGCCAGACTGCAATTCATTGATGGATGGACGGGCAAGGGGGCGATACGCCATGTTCTGATGGACGCTTGCCGTATGCTGGAGGAACGATACGGAATCAGACTCGATGACGATCTGGCCGTGCTTGCAGATCCGGGACAATGTTCCGCCACCTATGGCACGCGAGAGGACTACCTCATTCCAAGCGCCTGCCTGAATTCGACCGTCTCCGGATTAATGAGCCGGACGGTTCTGCGGGATGATCTGATCGGACCGGAGGATTTCCATGGTGCCAAGTGGTACAAGGAGTGGTCCGAATCCGATTTGTCCCGGTATTTCGTCGATAGAATATCCAGCTGTTTCGCCGAAGTGTCGGATTTGGCGCAGCGGCAGGCAGAAGACGCGCTGCTGCATCCCCCTGCGGTGACTTGGCAAGGCATGAAGGATATCCGTTCCATTCAAGAGGCATTCGGCATTGATGACGTCAATATGGTGAAGCCCGGAATCGGGGAAACCACAAGAGTGCTGCTGCGGCGTGTTCCTTGGAAAATCCTCATTGATTCCCCCGATAATCCGAATTTGAAGCACATCATGCTGCTTGCGAAGGATCGTAACGTTCCTGTGGAAGTATTTCCCGGACTAACGTACTCCTGTTGCGGAATCATTCAATCGGTTAAGGGGGGAGGAGAATGATCTATGCCAGCGATTTGGATCAGACGTTGATCTATTCCCGCCGTTCGATGGGAGTGTCGGAAGAAACCCCTGGGCTTTTGCCTGCGGAATGGATTAAGGGGGAACTGTCCGCTTATATGTCTGAAGTTGCCCTGAGGCAGCTTCAGGCGCTTGCAGAAGAGGTTACCTTTGTCCCGGTGACGACCCGGACAGTCGAACAGTATAAGCGGATTGCTATTTTTCAACAAGACCTCTTGCCGTCCTTTGCCATCACCAGCAATGGTGGAAATATTCTGGTCGACGGACTTGTTGATCAAACGTGGCATAAGCGTGTTCGGGCCAGGCTGATGGAAGAGTCCGCAGCGCCCGAAGAAGCGAGACGACTTATTGAACCCATACTGAATACGGATTGGGTGGCCGGAGAACGATTGTGCGACGGGCTGTTCTACGCATACGTCATTCATCGGGATCGCATGCCGCTGGAGGCAGTCATGGAAAAGATCGAACAGCTTGGGCGCTTGGGCTGGGAAGCTTCCATTCAGGGGCGCAAATTATACCTTGTTCCCTCGGCGGTGAACAAGTGGGATGCCGTGGCTTATGTGCGAGAGCAGGTTGGAGGCGGGCCGGTCCTTGCCTCAGGGGATTCTTTGCTGGATCGCTGCCTCCTGGATGCTGCCGACTATGCGATAGCCCCGCGGCATGGCGAGTTATATCGGGAGAAGCAGCGCTATCCTGAACAAATCCCATATCGTTTTACGGAACAAGCCGGCATATTTGCGGCAAACGAGATCGTGGATTATGTACGGACAACACATCAAGCATTGACGGGAGAGGCTGCCTCATGAGCAAAGTGCGCATTTATTTTAATCGCTGGTTCTCGGTTGCATATCACTACATGAATTTGATCCGTAACAACGAGGATGGGATGCCGTTCGAAATTTACGGCACACATTCCGATCCTGGAAATATGGCGCTGCAGGGATGCGATTATGCGGAAGTGGAACCGAAAGTCACTGGAAGGGAATATGTAGATTTCTGTCTGGACTTTTGCCGCCGACACCAAATTGATGTCTTTATCCCTCGCTGGAACATGCTTGATATAAGCAGGCATGTGCACCTGTTCGAAGAGATCGGCACCAAAGTCATCGTCTGTACGGATACAGAGCTTTTGGAGCAGCTTATGGAGAAGGACCGGTTCTACGAGTCCGTCCGGGAGAAAGGAATCATGAGCATTCCCGAGTACTTCACGGCAAGCAATGCCGCCGAGTTTCGGGAAGCGTACGAAGCCCTCTCTGCCCGTGGGCACGAAGTATGCTTCAAGCCCTGCAACGGGGAAGGCGGGATGGGCTTCCGGGTGATCGATAACAGCCGGGATCGATTGCAGGAGCTGTTCGGCCATGCGCAGAACCGCATTTCTTATCCAGACGCGCTTGATGCGTTCTCCTCGGTGGAATCTTTCCCTAAAACGATGGTAATGGAACGGTTAGAGGGCTACGAGTACAGCATCGACTGCCTTGCGGGCGGGAATGGAGATCTGCTCGCCGCCGTGCCGCGCCGTAAGGCAGGCGGACGTTTGCGATTGCTGGAGGAGCATCCCGAACTGCTGAAAATTGCGCAGGATGTGGCGGAGGCATACCGCATTCCTTACAATTTCAACATCCAGATGAAATACCGCGGAGACGTCCCCAAACTGCTGGAAATCAATCCGCGTATGTCGGGTGGCCTGCATGTATCCTGTCTATCGGGAATCAATTTTCCGTATTTGGCCGTAAAGCTTGCTTTGGGATACGAAGTTGGGCCTTTGCAGCCGAAGTACGGCATTCTTGGCAGCCATGTCGAACAGCCGCTGGTTATTGATCCGGGAAAGGTCGTCGGTACTTAGGACTGCTTTCCATAGTTTGACACTTTCTGAACGGTTTTTTTATAATATCAGAAAAGATTACACGTCGAAGAATAGGCATCCTGATATTGCAAGAAAATCTACAGCTAAGGGCGGTCTGTCTACAGTGGGGATGCGTCGATGGGTGATTTTCTTATAATATCAGAAAGCTTGCACCTCGAAGAATAGGCATCCTGATATTGCAAGAAAATCTACGACTAAGGGCGGTCTGTCTACTGAGAGGGTGCGTCGCGGTTGGCGTTGCAGGTGCTGTTATAGTCAGGAGGACTAATCATGTTACGGAAAACAAAAATCGGATGGGGAGCGCTAATCGGATATGTCGTCGCTGCGGTCAGCAGTCCTTTTGTTCCCGAATTTGTGTCCTGGGCCATTCCCGCAGTGACCACATTGGTTGCCGGAATGTTACCGTCTGCTGCACCCCGGTCACGGAGTGCTTCCGAAGACGCAGCTCGCCTGAATGATGATCGTCGTGGAAATCGTGCCAACCAAAAGAACTTGCAGGATTGGCAGCCAGGTGGAAGCACGGACAATGGGGAGCGTCAGAGAAGCCCTCAGGGACAAGCGGGTGATGGTCAGCAAACAGCAGCTTCGGTCAGATTCGGGCAGGAGCCCCCAGCTCAAGACCAGGGAGCTGCCGAAATCAGTAAGCTTGATCCTGTGTTTGGTCCCGTCATCGAGTACCTTGAGGTTCTGGAAGACATGGTTATTTCCGAAGGGCAAAAGAATGAACTGGATAACGAAATCGTTGAGAAGTCCTTGGCATTATTCGCGCGTTTGCAGCGTGTCATTCCTGCTCTGAACGAGTTGAATAACGGGGATATTAACCATATGGTGCGGCGATTGATTCTAAAAGACCTGAACGGATTAATCAATCCGTTCTTGCGCCTGAGCGGCGATGCGAAACGTACGAACCGGCGAACATTGCTGGGCGGTTTGAAGGATGTGGATTCAAAAATATCCGAAATTGTATCAACCATCGAGCATAAAGATCTGATGGAGCTGCAGAACAAGGCAGAGCTGATTCATCAGCGATACAACGGATCGGAGCTATAGGAGGGAACGACATGGCTACGGAATTGCTTCAATTAAAACAGGAAGACGAGCAGCGCATACAACAGGAGGCAGCTCAGCTGATCCAAAAGGTGGCGCAGAGCGATGCACTCCAACTGGACACGCTTATGGACGATATCGGCAAGCTTGGCGTCAAGACGCAGGAAAAGGCAGGGCAGACGCTCAAGCTTCTGGATCGGCCCGTGAATGATCTGATGTCAGGCAACCGAGCTGAAGTGTCCAACATGATCCTGAAACTGCGCGATGAATGCGAGAGCTTGCAGCAGAGCAAAAACGTAAGTTTTGTAGGAAGGCTGCTGCGTAAGAGTCCGCTCAAAAATTACGTCTACCGATACCAATCGGTGCGCAAAAATATCGACAGCATCATCAACGGCCTCCGGGACGGGAAGGATAATCTTGAGGAAAATATCGTAAACATGCGGCAGCTGAAGCGCTCCTCCATGCAGGAGATTTACAATATTCAGACGAAGATTGCCTTCGGCAACCAGTTGAAGGCATTGTTCGAGGCCGAGATTGCCAAACCGGAGAACGAAACGCGCAGGCCACATCTCGAACGTGGATTGCGTAAAGTGGTTACCCGCATACAGTCCATGACGGAAATGATCATGCTGTACAACCAGGCTATTGCCGCTACGGACATCATCAATGACAACAACGACAAGCTCATTGATTCGGTCAATAACGCGATCGACAAAACGGCCAACCTGATCACCGTATCCGCGATGATTGCAATGGCGCTCAATGATCAGGAGAAGGTCATTAATGCCGTAGAGGCGACCAACAAAACGATCGAGGATCAGTTCAAGGAAAATGCAAGGCTGCTGCGTACGACGACGGAACGGACCAACGATCTGTTGTCCAAGCCGGCCATGTCCATCGAGTCGGTGAACCAGGCCATCGGCGATCTGATGTCTGCACTGGATCTTTCCGAGCAGTCCAATCGCAGAATTATCGAGAGCTGCAACGATTATACGGCCAAAATGACGGCGCTTAACGCTAAAATGAGTGAGAGATTGGCTCTGGAAGGTTCCAGCCAACAAGCCATTCGGAGCGCGGGACAGCCGGACCGCAGTGCCATCCAGTCTTTTTTGGACTAATTCACCGCCTATATAAACCGCAAAAAAGATACACACGTTAACGGAGAGGCAGAACCAATCTGGAGAAGCGAAGCGGTCGCTTAAAAGCTTTCTGAAAGAAAGCTGCATCGGAAGCATAGGCTTATCACCGGATTTCCCCTTAGAAAAAGGGAATTTGAAAAAATCTGGGGATAACAGCGATCGGAAGATGGTACTGGACTCGCAGTGCCCTGTGTGATAGTTTAGTGCGGTTTATATAATAACCAAATAACTAAAATCAAGTTTGAAGAGATGTCTCACCGTGAGGCATCTTTTTTGTATATGTTGGACAGGCAGCGGAAATAATGGCATACATCGAATTTCTTCGCATACATTCTGGTAAGGAAGAAGGATCGCCACTTTTGCGGGAGGGATCATACGATGTTACCTATCATTATTGCCGGTATTCTGCTAGTTCTGATCGTGGTAGCCAGCAGTGAAAAGGCAGAGTCTATTGCAGAGTTGAATGAACGCTAATGAACTATATTTTTCAAGCATGGTTTGATAGAATATAGGTAAACTTTGGGAGTTCATGAAGGAGTCTGCTTAAGATGCTGGAGTTTTCATTCGAGATTATTGACGAGACCAAAATTAACATTCAGTACAGGTACGGCAGCGAGATGTTCAACTTTAATTTGTTTTGGACGCAAGAAGGCTGGACGCTGCATCCGTTCGACGGCATTCTGATCGAAAACCGCGACATGTGCCGGCTGATCGTGTCTGAATTGCTGAAGAACAAGGATTTTCATGTCATGCTGGCCAAGGAAAAAATCATGTTATCCCAATTGCGGACCACGATTAACCTGGATCAACCGGATGTTTATGAAGACCGACTATCCGATCGCAGGTTGGGAGACCGTTATGACGAGGATGACGAACTTATGCGATACATAGAGAATCATACTTTTGATGAAGTGCTGCAGCTTGAACTGGAGCAGATTCGGTCACGAGTGGATTTTTTCCAGCAAATCATTCAGCGCATGTTCATGGAAGGCATTGGACCGGAGGATGCTGACTTTGCCAAGGTACAAGCCTTAATTCGCATTTATAAAGAGACTGGCGAGAAGTTTGAGCGCATGAATGGTTATGATCCGGGTTACGGGGACCATGACCGCAGAAGATGGTAGACATACTATGAATATTGAGGCCTGGGCGGCATGATTGCCCGGGTTTTTCTTTTTGCAAGGAGGCGTTCTTGGCGTCCATTTCAGGGTAATCATGATAGGGGAAGAAGATATTGGCGGTTCGTTCGTGCAAAATGCGCTATAATAGCCGTATTGGGTACGTGAAATTTTACATAGATTACAAGAAAGGGAACGAACGGAGCGGCTATTGTAAATTTGACGTGTGCTTGGGCAAAGGAACAAGCCCTCCGGGCTGGAGGTATGCATAATGATCAAGCTGTTGGTTTATCTGAAAAAGTACCGAGTCGCCGCGATTGCAGCCTTGGTGATGATGCTGATTGAGCTGACCGTCGAATTGGCCCAGCCTTATCTGATCTCCAAAATCATTGACCACGGGATCCAGCAGGGAGATCTGTCGGTCGTTTGGCTGTGGGGCGGCGTATTGGTAGGCAGTGCCGTCGTGGCCTTCGCCGCGGGCATTGCGAGTTCGTTTTTTGCATCACATGCGAGCCTCGGGTTTGGTTACGACTTGCGGGAGAGACTATACGGCAAAGTGCAGTCGTTCACGTATTCGGTATTCAACCGTTTTGCGACCTCATCGCTGATCACCCGTCTAACCGGGGATATCACCCAAGTACAGGACACAATATTCATGAGCTTGCGCTTCATGACGAGGGTCCCGCTGGTTGTGATTGGAAGCGTTATTATGGCCGTGGTGGTCAATGCGAAGCTGGGGCTGCTGCTGGTCGTCATGGTTCCGGTGCTGCTGCTCTGCGTGGTGTATATGATCAAAAAGGCAGCGCTGCTGTTCCGCAACGTGCAGCGCAGGCTGGATGCCGTTAACGGCGTCATCCAGGAAAATCTGACAGGCATTCGGCTGATTCGGGTATTCGTGCGAATGGGCCATGAGATCGAGCGCTTTGCCGGATTCAGCGGCAAGCTGATGAAAGGCACGATCTCCGCGCTGCGCCTGACGGAGACAACGATGCCGTTCATGCTGCTGGTCATGAACCTGTGCATCATCGCCGTCCTCTGGTTTGGCCGCCGGGACATCGCCGTGGGCCATGCCAGCGTGGGCGAAGTGGTTGCCGTCATCAACTATTTGCTGCGAACCATTGGCGCGCTGTCGGCATTATCGTGGATTCTCGTCACGTTCTCCAGGGCCAGTGCGTCCGCGCAGCGGATTCATGAGGTGCTGGACACGCCGGAGGACGGCATCGATCAGGCTATGTCGGGGCAGCCAGGAGCGACGCCGCATGCAATTTCCAATGCTGTGGGTACCGGGAAGAGAGCTGCCGTTCGGGGCGCAGTCGAATTTCGCGACGTTCAGTTCCATTACCCGAACAGTGACATCACGGTGCTGTCGGACATCAGTTTTACGGCCAAGCAAGGCGAACGGATCGCGATTATGGGGGCCACCGGTTCCGGCAAGTCGACGCTGGTGCAGCTGATCCCAAGGCTGTATGCCCAGGATCGGGGCATCATTCGCATCGACGGCACGAATGCCGACGAGTATGACGTGACGGCCTTGCGGGGAGCGATCGGATACGTTCCGCAGGAGGTTATTCTTTTTACGGGTTCCGTGAAGGATAATATTGCCTGGGGACGGGAAGACGCTACGCTGGAGGAGATTCAGGAAGCGGCCCGTCGTGCCCAGATCCATGAAACGATCGAGAAGCTGCCGGATGGTTACGATACGATGCTGGGACAGCGCGGAGTCAATTTGTCCGGCGGGCAGAAACAGCGCTTGTCCATCGCCCGCGCGTTGATTCGCCGTCCAAGCATTCTTATTTTGGACGACAGCACCAGCGCGCTGGATGTGGCCACGGAGGCCAAGCTGCTGGATGCGCTGGAGGAGCTCTCGTGCACCACCTTCATCATTACGCAGAAAATCAGCTCCACCACTTCGGCCGACCTGATCCTGCTGCTCGATGAGGGCAGGCTGATCGGACAAGGCAAACACGAGGACTTGATGGAATCGTCCGAGTTATACCGCCGCATCCATCAATCACAATACGGGGAGGGTACGCCGCATGTTCAAAGCATTCATTGAACCTTTCCGCCAGCCGCCGCCCCCGGTTGACCCGAACGTTTTCCGGGAAGGCGGAGGCCGCAAGCCCAAAGCGAGGGCGAAGAACTGGTCAGGCACGTTAAGCCGGGTCTGGGCTTATCTGGCGCGGCGCAAAGTCAAGCTGGGCATGGTGCTTCTCATGGTATTGGCCAGTTCGGCCCTTGCTTTGCTGGGTCCCTACATGGTCGGCATGGCCGTGGACCGTTATATCTCCGGTGACGCGGGGGAAGGCGGCTGGACGTTGTTCCTGCTGGCATTGGCAGCAGTCTATCTGCTTTTCTCGCTGACGTCCTGGCTGCAAAACATCTGGATGATCGAGGTCGCCCAGGAAACCGTGTACCGCATGCGTTACGACTTGTTCTCCCACTTGCACAAGCTGCCGATCCCGTTCTTCGGCAAGCGCCAGCAAGGCGAGATTATGAGCCGGGTGACGAACGATATCGAAAATGTGAGCGGTACGCTGAACAGCTCGGCTATCCAAATTTTCTCCAGCGTGCTCACGCTGCTCGGGACTTTCGGGGTGATGGTCTGGCTGAGTCCGCTGCTCACCCTGTTGACGTTTACGGTGGTGCCGCTGATGGCCCTCGGCATGCGCTGGATTACACGCAGAACCGGACCGCTGTTTAAGGAACGCCAGCGGAATTTGGGTGAATTGAACGGATATATTGAAGAAACGTTATCGGGGCAACGGATCATTAAGGCGTTTTCTCAAGAGGAGCGGGTTATTCGCGGCTTCGAGGAACGCAACATGCGAATCCGCATCTCGGCGTTCTGGGCACAGACGATATCCGGCTTCATTCCCAAGCTGATGAACGGTTTGAACAATCTGAGCTTTGCCATCGTGGCCGGGATCGGCGGTATTTTGGCTATCCAGGGTTCGGTGACGGTCGGCGTCATTATCATCTTCGTGGAATATGCCCGCCAGTTTACGCGTCCGCTGAACGATCTCGCCAACCAGTGGAACACGCTGCTGTCGGCGATTGCTGGCGCAGAGCGCGTGTTTGAGGTATTGGACGAAGACGAGGAAGCAAAGGATGAAGGCGCGGCGGTTGCATTGGAGCAAGTGCAGGGTGCGGTCCGCTTCGAGCACGTTTCCTTTGGATATGACGAGGGGCGCAACATTCTGCACGACATCAGTTTTGAGGCAAAACCCGGCGAAATGATCGCGCTTGTCGGACCGACCGGCGCAGGCAAAACGACGTTGATCCAGCTGCTGTCCCGCTTCTATGACCCGACAGGTGGCCTGCTTACCGTCGATGGCCGCGACATTACGACCATTCGGCGCGAAAACCTGCGCTCGCATATGGCGTTTGTGCTGCAGGATTCGTTCCTGTTTCAAGGCACGATTCGCGAGAACATCCGGTTTGGCCGTCTGGATGCCACCGATGAGGAAGTCGAGGCGGCTTCCCGTCTGGCCAATGCCCACTCCTTTATCGTGCGCATGAAGGACGGCTACGATAAAGTGCTGCAGGACGGAGGCAGCGGCATCAGCCAGGGCCAGAAGCAGCTGCTTGCCATTGCGCGCGCGATTCTGGCCGATCCGTCCATGCTTGTGCTGGATGAAGCGACGAGCAGCATCGATACCGTGACGGAGATCAAAATCCAGGAGGGATTGCAGCGGCTGATGCAGGGACGGACCAGCTTTGTCATTGCCCACAGGCTGAATACGATCCGGCAGGCGGACCGGATTCTGGTGCTGAAGGACGGGCGGCTGCTGGAACAAGGATCGCATGAGCAGCTGCTTGCACAAGGCGGGTTCTATAGTGAGTTGTACTACAGCCAGTTGCGGAAAAAGGCATTGCAATAAGGAGAATGCGAAAAAGAGCAGGGTTCTGAGGCATAATGTCCTCTGATCCTGCTCTTTCTTGTCTATCCGTTTACTTGGTTACACTGCTGAGTTTGTATGCGCCGTCCGCGAGCCTGTTCGTATTCGCAAAATCCACCCCGGGTTTATTCGTTGCCGGATCGATGATCGCGATGGCGATGTCATAGGTGCCTGAGGCCAGGCCCGATACGGGGATGGAATCGGTCAGCGTGTAGCTGCCCGTTTTCCAAGTGGTCAAGTTCGCTGACGTTGTCTTTTTGGCAACGACCGTATTTCCGCTTCGCAGCTGAATTTCCACCGCCCATGCAAACGGGAAATGCTGCACGCCTTTATTTTCGATCTGAATCGTTGGCGTAAACGTGTTCCCGGTAATGGTGGAAGGATGAGAGATTTCCTTCACCACGAAGTGGTAACCCATGCGTTTCTTCAAGGCATCGATATTGGCTTGAAGCGCATGATTGAGCGGAAGGGACGCCGGCGAGTTGGGTCCTAGCCAGCTTGGTTTGCTCAGCTCGGTTTGGCGCAAAGTTTCCGTATATCCGCTGCCGCTGGTCAATGCGGCAAGCATGCCGGAAGCGCCCCCGTAGAATTCGCCGCCCGAGATGCGCGTCTCCCAGAAGTTGGCGTGTGCGGGCTGCTGCTGGCCGATATCATCCCAGTACCCGTTCTGAGTGCCGGTGTACCAACCCCAATCCGCATCGAAACTGTCCTTGTGTCCAAACACGTCGTTGAACATGCCCATGATCATGCCCTTGTTGTTGGTTTTCGCCAAAGCGATGCTGCGGCGGATCAAGACCTGCATCTTGTCCTCCTTGCCGGCAAAAGCGTCAATGTAATGCTGCACGTAAACGTTCGAAACGGCATTGGGAGGGAAAACCCCGGTGTAATTGGTTTCGCCATTGGGGCCTACATAAGGCCAGGTATGGAACTCGCCCCAGTGACCAAGAGAACCGATCTGGATGAACGCAACCGGGCGATCATTGGTATTATAGTGTGCCGCAATGGCCTCGATAGCCAATTTATGCCGTTCCTGGAGATAAGAAGAGCTGTAATTCGGCGAAAAGCCCGTATTGTTTCCTGTGCCCATACCTCCGGTTTCGTCGCTGTAAGGTGTTCCGGGCGATTCCCCGCGCGCGACCATATCGTTGTAAAGCCAGTCTGGAATATCGCGGTGAGCCTGACCGGTCGGGCTGTCCAGAATGAAGCGCAGCACCACTTTGACGCCCTTGTTTTTCCAGTAGGCAAAATGATTCGTTGCTTCGATTGCACTGAAGTCATACGTTCCTTTGACGGGCTCCAGCTCCTTCCAGGTAACCCCGGCATACACCAGTCTGTGCGGCTGTGCATAGTCGGTGGATTTGGCGGAAGGGGCCCAGCCTTTGAATGGATTGTTAAGCGGACTATCGAGCTCCAGAGGGTACGCGACCGTTTCATTGCCGGAACCGCCTTCGGAACCGGAGGTCAGCGAATAGCCTGGCAGCGCTTGGCCTGCTGCCGGCAGTCTGGCCGTATCTGAACCGTTATCAATGTAACCGACCCGAACCGTGCTGCCTGCTCCGACCTGCAGGGTGGCCAAAGGAATGGCAACCTCGATGACGGAGGAACTGCGATAAAATTGGGAATTCGTCAATGTTGCGGCCGAATTCCAAACCCAATCGGTGCCGCTGCCGCCATAACGGTATAGTCCTTGATTTTCAAGCAACCATTCGACTCCGGTGGCCGCCCAGCCGGACGCTTGGTATCCTGTCGAGGCATCGTTATCGACATTAATCCAGAAGTTTCCCATAGTCGTACTCAAACCTGAGCCCTGAACGAGCAGGTACAAATTTGTCCCGTCATGGGTTGCTTTAAGCGTCTGAGCCGTGCCTGATTGGCTTGCGAGCGCAGCAATTCCGCTCCAGTCGCTGACGTTGCCATCAATGGTGATCGTGGCGGCAGAAGCTTTTGGAGCAGCCCCAGGCAAGAACAGGGTGAACATGAGAATGAGAGCAAAAACCAATCCGATGGTCCGTTTGCTTCGGTTGAACAATGTGTTCATAGTAAACCTCCTAATACGGAATGTAGGTTATTCGCTTACGCTTTCTCGTCTTGATGTCGTTCATAAGGTGGGAAAAGTAGTTTGCTTTAGTCAAAAAAAACGGAGGAATAGTGACGTTTCATGTCATAGTAATGGCATTCATAGGGGATGAGGCATGAAAAAGTAAAATAAATGTTTGCGGCAAAAACATAAAATGATCGTTGCGAACGACGGGATCCACGTCTACATTGCATTATAGGGGAAGACTGGAAGAGATTCAATCCAAAATTTCTCAAACTATTCATGTATTTTCCCTGAAAATGTAAGGTTGTTTTCGGAAAAGTGATGTATATATCAAAAGAAACATTGATTTAATTTTGCCGCAAAAATATTGGATTTCCCTTAAATTATATAATACAATAAATAAATTGTAAACGCTTAACACG
>NZ_CAKMMP010000020.1 GCF_927798175.1 Paenibacillus sp. JJ-223 | reverse complement strand
TTACACGATAACGGAGAGGGCAGAAAGAATCTGGAGAAGCGAAGCGGTCTAAAAGCTTTCTGAAAGAAAGCTGCATCGGAAGCATAAGCTTCACCGGATTTTCCCTTTGAACAAAGGGGATCAAAAAAATCTGGGGATAACAGTGATCGGAAGATGGTTCTGACCACGTAGTGACTCCGTGTAAAAATCATCGGTTCAACTTATATAGATTAAACATTCATAATGAATCCACAATTTATCAGACTTCAGATGTGCGCAAAGAAAAGGCGCAACTGAAGTCTTTTTTTTGCAAAATGAGAGAGTAACCCTCAACGCAAACAGGAAACGAATACCACGATCTAGCCGGACAATTCTAGCAGCTTGCGTAACTTTTCGGGCCCAAAGCAGTCTATTACTAGTAGAGTATGCTAGGAATCCGATCATTTGGCTGCCTTTCGGCAGCCGGATCAGGAATGCCTAAGTTTGATATACAAGATGGGAGAGTCGTTTCAAACATGCTGGGGAAACACGGGAAACTACGGAAAGACGTGAAGGGCAGCAGAACGAAAAAATGGATGATCGTCACGCTCGCAGGCGTGATCTGGATTACTCCCGTATTGGGCGCGGGATCGCAGGTATGGTCCGGCACTTCGTGGCGGTCGGTGGCTGCCGCGGCGGCAACGAACACAAGCAAGCTTAGCGAGGAAATTCTGACATCAGGCGCAAAACTGATCAAATATCAATATACTACGACGCGTTCAGGACAAAAGGTGAATGTGCTGGCTGATGTCGTGCAGGTGGATTTGCAAAATCCATACGTGAAGCTGGATGTCATGACCGGCAAAGGCGGCAATCTGAACAGCAAACAAAGCACGGGCGGCATGGCCAAGGAAAACGAAGCGGTAGCTGCCGTGAACGGCGATTATTTCAACGTCTCGGGCGAACTCGCGCCGATTGGCGGACAGGTGTCTGATGGCGTAATCGTGTCGACGCCTTCGGAGCTTTCGGGCATGTATGCCCTCACGGTGACCAAGGACGGCAAACCGATGATCGACGAATATTCCTTTGAAGGCATTGTAACGGCGGATGATGGTTCAACGTTCCCGCTTCGTGGTATTAATAAGGAAGATTATACGGTGGAAACGGATTCCGTCAAATACAGCCATGCCAACTCCATGTATATTTATACACCGGCCTGGACTTCAACCAAACGTCCAAACGATCCTTCGACCACGCCAACCGAAGTGCTAGTGCAGAACGGGGTTATTACCCAAATTTCGGATAAGGCTGCCCTCAATATGACCGTTCCTGAAGATGGGTACATTCTGCGTGCACATGGCACGGCTGCGGCGTGGATCATGAACCATCTGGCTGTTGGCCAGAAGCTGGGAACGGATTACAAGCTGAAGACCAAAATAACGGGACAGACGGTCGACCCATCCGATTTGCAAACGATGATCGGCGGTCATACCATTCTGGTTAACGGTGGGAAGGCGGCGTCTTTTTCGCGTGATATCGCAGCTTCCGGCATTGGAGGCATTCGGGCGAGAACGGCGGTCGGTTACTCTCAGGACGGACGTTATGTTTACATCGTGGCCGCGGAGAAAAACAGCAACAGCAGCGGCATGTCGTTAACGGAGCTCCAGTCGTTCATGACCAACATCGGCGTCTGGAAAGGAATGAATCTGGACGGCGGCGGTTCAACGACGATGGTAACCCGGCCACTTGGAGAGGAAACGGCCAGCCTGACCTTTAATACGGAATATGGCACGGAGCAGCGTCAAGTCGTGAATTCCCTGGGTGTGTTCTCTACAGCGCCGGAAGGCAAGCTGAAGGGCTTTGCGATCAGTGGTGCCAAAACGCTTTTGGTCGGCCAGGAAGGGAAGTATACCTCCAAAGGATATGACACCTACTACAACCCGATTGATATGGGCAACGTTACCCTGTCCTGGAAATCCAGCAACAACGGCATCGTGAGCGTAAGCAATGGCGCGGTCAAAGGCGTGAAGCCGGGTACGGCGACATTGACGGCCACAAGCAACGGCGTTTCTTCCTCGGTTAAAGTGACGGTGCTGGGCAGCAGCGAGCTGGCTTCGCTGACGGCAGGATCGGGCATGGGCTCGCTGAAAGCCGACGCAACCGTTTCGATTCCGGTAACGGCCAAAACGAAGGACGGACAAAGCGTAACGGTTCCGGCGGATTCGCTGAAATGGGAATTCATCGGCTTCAAAGGCAAAGTGTCCGGGGACCAGCTTACGGTATCTTCCGTGGATTCCGGAGCACAGGTCGGATATGCCATCGGGCGGTATGACGGGTTCAGCACGGTAGTTGTGCTTACGGCGGCAGACAGCCAAACGATATGGGAAAATTTCGAGAACGTGAATTACCCGATCAGTTTCACGACCAATGCGGCAGGAGTGACCGGTTCTGCGACGGTAGCGGCGGGAACGGGGGACAAAGCAGGTTCCAAAGTGCTGCAATTAAGCTATGACATGACGGCTGGAACCGGCAAAATGTATGCATACGCACAGCTTAACGGTACGACGGGCAAAGAAATATCCGCTGCAGCCACATCCATGTCGATGGACGTTATGGGCGACAAGAGTCTGAACTGGATGCGTGCCGAGTTCACCGATGCAAACGGCAATACGGTATACGCGGATATCGCCAAAGCGATTGATTGGACCGGTTGGAAAACGGTAAACGTTGATCTGAACGGCCTGAATATCGCTTATCCGGCCAAACTGAAACGCGTCTATGTCGTAAACGTGGAAGAGGGGCAGGATGAACGTGCAAAAACAGGAACGGTTGCCTTCGATAACATCGCGTTTACGATGCCATCCAAATCGAGCGAGGTCGGTTTGCCGACAGGCACGGCATCCCTGGTGCTGGGGCAAAAATCAATGACGGTAAACGGCACGAAAAAAACGATTGATGCCGCACCCGTGCTGAAAAACGGCACAACCTACGTACCGATCAAACATGTGCTCGACGCTTTTGGCGGTCAGGCGGGCTGGGATAGCAAAAACCAGCGCATTACCGTGATCCGCGGCGGAAAATTGATCGACCTTGTGGTCGGGCAGAAAGAATTCGTTTTGAACGGAAAACGACAGAGTGCAGCGGTTGCGCCTTACGTAAGTGGAGGTAGGACTTTAGTCCCTCTTCGACTCGTATCCGAGCAGCTTGGATTGACCGTAAAATGGGAACAGAACACGAAGACCGTTACCATCTCATCGTGATATGGTATGATATATACCGGAAACGATAGAAATGGAGTCGAATTAACGTGGATTTACAAGCCGATGCCATAGATCGCGTCATCAAAAACGCCATACAAGTCATGGAAAACAGCAAATATCAGATGTTCGAAATTATGGACTCCACGCGCGAGGAGCTGAAGACGCTCAACGATGAGCTGAAGTCCGTGCTGAAGGAAGCGGCGGAAACGATCGAAAAGGTCGATCAATTGGAGTTGAACTACCGCCGCTCCCGCATTCGTTTGACCGAGGTCAGCCGCGACTTCGTCCGTTATTCCGAGCATGATATCAAGCAGGCCTACGAGAAGGCCACGCAGCTGCAGCTGGATTTGATGATTTACCGTGAGAAGGAAATGTATCTGAAGGCTCGTCGGGACGATCTGCAGAAGCGCGCCAAAAACGTGGAGGCTTCTGTGGAGCGTGCCGAGACGATCGGTTCTCAGATGGGGGTTGTGCTGGAGTACCTGTCTGGCGAACTAGGTCAAGTGACACGCATCATTGAGTCCGCCAAAAACCGACAAATGATCGGCTTGAAAATCATTTTGGCCCAGGAAGAAGAGCGAAAACGCATTGCCCGCGAGATTCATGACGGCCCTGCGCAGATGCTTGCCAATCTAGTGCTTAGGACGGAAATTGTAGAAAGAATGCTCACCAAGCAGGATTTTAAGATGGTCCAGGCCGAAATAGTAGACTTGAAAGGCCAGGTCCGCTCAAGTCTTGAAGAGATGAGAAAAGTGATATTCAATTTGCGTCCTATGGCACTGGATGATCTTGGTCTGATTCCCACGCTTCGGAAATACGTGCAGGATTTTGAGGAAAAAACGAAAATCCGCGCGCTTTTTGAAACAAGGGGAAAGGAACATCGCTTGTCTTCTGCAATGGAGGCAGCCATTTACCGCCTCGTGCAGGAGGGATTGTCCAATGCCGCAAAGCATGCTTATCCCACTTATGTTGTAGTGGAAATTACATACCAGGCTCAGCTCGTCAAAATTGTCGTTCAAGACAATGGGCTTGGGTTTAAACCGGAGCTTCTCGCCAAGAAGAGCAAGGAGCACAACCATTTCGGTTTGATTGGGATGAAAGAGCGGGTTGAGCTACTGGAAGGCAGAATAGAAATTGAATCCGCGGAGAATCAGGGAACCAAAATCGTGATTCATATTCCGACAAACGTGGATAAGGGAAAGGAGTAGCATGATGGAAAACCGTGATACTGGAAACGCACCGATTAAGGTTCTGCTCGCTGATGATCATCAGCTGTTCCGCGAAGGACTGAAACGCATTTTGAATATGGAGGACGACATTGAGGTCATCGGCGAATGCGGCGACGGCATCCAGGTGCTTGAGTTCTGCAATCAGGACAAACCGGATATCGTATTGATGGACATCAATATGCCGGTGGAGAACGGGGTAGAGGCGACCGAGAAATTGCGCGAGCTGTTCCCGGACGTCAAAGTCATCATTTTGTCCATTCACGATGACGAGAGTTACGTGTTCGAGACGTTGCGCAAAGGCGCGAACGGATATTTGCTGAAAGACATGGAGGCCGAATCTCTGATCAATGCGATTCGTTCCGTGCATGAAGGGCATGCGTTCATTCATCCGAAGGTCACCGGCAAGCTGATCATGCAGCTGCGCCGCATGACATATTTGAATGAGACGGGAGCCATGAGCGAAGGGGTGTCGAAGGAGGCGGGCGTGAAGTTCGTTGCAGGCGACAACAATCCGCTGACGCGTCGCGAGGCTGAGGTACTGCGCCTGATGGCTGAAGGCAAGAGCAACAAAATGATCGGGGAGTTCTTGTTCATCAGCGAAAAAACGGTGAAAAACCATGTCAGCAGCATTCTGCAAAAAATGGAAGTGGATGACCGTACACAGGCTGTTATCAACTCTATTAAGTATGGCTGGGTTACGCTGTAATGGCCGAAGGAGCAAGGGGAATTGCAGCCAACGAAATCATATACGGATTATGGATCACTCGCGCCTGTTCAAAATGTTGAACCGGTATGCGGGTTAATGGACTTTAATCCTGCAAATGAACAAAGTGCAGGGACGTGCAGAACGAATGTTCAGAGCAAGGCGATAAACCTGCAGCAAGTGTAACCCTTTCGAAAGTGCGGCATATACTGTCGTATACAGGGATGTTCGCCACGGGTGAACATGACCTTTCGAGGAGGTGCAGTTGCCATGGTTGCTCATCTGACTATGATTCTGCTCATCTACTTCCTGGCGGCAATGGCGGTTCATGTCATGCATCACCGTCATCTGTCCCATCCGCAATCCGAAGGCATCGAGCAAATCGTGCTCATTCCTTCCAATCAGGTACAACGGATCGAAGGTATTGTACGGACGCTTTGCCGGGAGCTGTTTTATCGTGGAAAGAGCTTTACGATGACAGTCATTGCTGAACGCAGGGAAGCGGAGACGGTTCGCATTATAGAGAAACTGATGTTGAGGCAGGGGATGGAGCTGTCGGTGTTGCCGGCTGTTCCGGCAGATTTGGATTTGTCCAAACAACAAGGGAGCTCAGCGTATCGCCTGATTGACCTCCGTGATCCTGCGCAGTGAATGATTGGATTACGTCGTCATGTGGGCAAAACCCACGTATGGATGCCATAAATCCACAAGCGAAGATTACAGCATGCAGCTGTAGTCTTTTTTTGTCATTGTAGTCAATTCTGCTATTAAAGTTATAATGGATTTTTTTGCAATCTATGGTTGTATATTGGTTCATAGGTGAGGAGAGCACATACGTCACTTGTTCGTACCTGGAATTCTTAATTTAAAAGTATAGACGAAGCGAACGGGGAAAAGTTTCGCGTGTTTCGAGAAACTTTTCCCAAGTTGACACATCGAGAAATGAGAACGGACGAGGTGAACACTTTCGCTTAGAAATGGACGGAGTGTGGATGGAGTCTGGGAATTCTTTGGTTATTGAGACGATTCCTGAAGGGGACTCCACGACGCATGTGCAAAAGGCTGGCCTTACATCAAGTTGATGAACGAATGGTTCTTGTGGAAAACGAATATACACGATATATTTAGAGGACAAGCTAATCAAAAATAGATTATCCAGTGGACATGAAGCACATGCTCCCGACATTTTGTCGGGCGGTATGTGCTTTTTTTTGGTTCCCGTTTGGGGAGATTCGAGTGCTACAGGGAGGAGAGAGAGTATGAAAGTTGCGCTATATGTCGTCCGTTTAGACGAAGGATGGGTCATGAAGCTGTCGCTGGATATTCGGGTCGATGCGGCCTGGTGGGTGGAAGACAGGGGCGGGAAGGCGGCGTTGCGGTGGGTTTTGCTGGATGGCGCGCTCGCGATGAGTCAAGCTTCTTGGCTGGTGAACGGATTCGAAGCGGAGCGGGGCATGGACCAGTGGGAAAGAAAGCATTGGCAGCAGTATATGCGGCGCAGACTGCTGCAGTATGAGGAGGCTTTGGGCGAACGCGAAGCCTGTAGAGGCCGCCCGGCGAGTTTCTGGGCGGCAGAGGGGGCGGACGGGATGCCGGAGTCTTATCCCGCCACCGCCTGGGCTCAGCTTGGGCAGGATGCTGCCCTGCTGGCCGAGCGGTTTCGCGGCCGCCAACTGCTGGCGGCCGAGGCAGAGGCGCTGCTGGCGGACACCGTCCCGCCGCTGGCCTCTGCCTGGCGCGCGGCTGCGCAGCTCGCGCACCTGCACGGGCGGCTGCAGCTCGCTGCCGCCCTGGAGCTTGCCACGCGCCGCCGTGCCGCGTGGCTGCCCTGCGCGCGAAGCGCGCGCCGTGCCATGCACGGCCGGTGGTGCCACCGGGGGCGGGCTCGCCCGGTGGGGGCTTAGCGCAGCGCAGAGCGAGGCGGCTGCCGCGGCGCTGGCGTTTTTGGGCCGGCCGCCCGCAGGAGGCCGGCCGGGGCGGTTCTTGCTCTGGGCCGTGACCGGGGCCGGCAAGACCGAAATGATTTTCCCGCTCCTGCAGCATGTCGTGGAGCGAGGAGGGAGAGCGCTCGTGGCAACACCGCGTAGGGACGTCGTGCTCGAACTGGCGCCACGGATCGCCAAAGCGTTCCCACACGCTTCGCTCGCCACGCTGTATGGCGGCAGCGCCGAGCGTTGGAAAGACGCACAGCTGACCCTTGCCACCACTCACCAGCTCATGCGGTTTTACCAGGCGTTTGACCTGGTTGTGATTGATGAGCTCGATGCGTTTCCATATCACGGAGATCCTATGCTCGCACATGCCGCGGCGGCGTCCTGCAAACCAGGAGGACACTTTGTCTACTTATCGGCTACGCCGCCTGCCGGCATGCAAAGAGAGGTGGCTTGGGGCAAACTGGAGCACGCCCGAGTACCGGTACGTTTTCATCGCCATCCGCTGCCGGTGCCATTACTGCTGAAGTTACCCGCCGTGGCGGAGTGCATTCGCAAACGCGATCTTCCGGCTTCCCTGCAAAACCAAATCCGGATCTCCCTTAAACGCGGCGCGCAAGTTTTCGTTTTCGTGACGCGCATTGTGCAGATCGAACCGTTTGTGTCTCTGCTTCGCCGCCGCTTTCCGCATGTGCGGGTCGAGGGCACCTCTTCCCAGGACGCCGAACGGGGCGGCAAAGTCGTCGCCTTTCGGGAACGCGACATCCGGCTGCTCGTCACAACGACCATTTTGGAGCGCGGCGTGACCATTCCGCGGAGCGACGTATTCATTTTGGATGCAGACAATGGCCTGTTCGATGAGGCGTCATTGGTACAAATGGCCGGCCGGGCAGGGCGCTCGCTGGACGATCCGGCAGGCAAGGTCGTGTTTGCTTCTCCCAAACGGACGCGCTCCCAGGTCAAAGCCGTGGCTCAAATCCGCAAAATGAACGCGATCGCCCGCCGCAAAGGGTATTTGAACACGCCGGAATCCCAATAAATCGTAAACGGAGGTACTCAGCCATCATGTTCAATGGGTTCGAAGGAGTATCCGGCCAACTGCGCAAGCTCGTTCGCCTGCTGCATCAATTGCTCGCTCCACCGGGAGAGACCTGTCTGACGTGCGGCACCAGAGCGAGGTTGTCGGCGGATTATCCCGGCATCTGCTTCCGCTGCGCACAGCAAATACCGTGGATTCGTTCGATCCGCTGTTTGCGCTGCGGCCGGGGCATCGGCTGCCCCGATTGCCTTCGCCCGCATATGCGGGAGCGCTCGTTTGTCTGCAACCGCAGTGCCGTGCAATACAATGCCTTGATGAAGGAATGGATCGGCATGTACAAATTCCGGGGGCATGGGCGGTACGGCCCGCTTCTGACGGCCATGGTGGTACAAGCTTTCCGGGCGATGAGCGAGGAGATGAATGCGGCTGTGGCAAAAGAGATCCCCGCTTTGGCGGCACAACCTGCCGCTTCTGCACGGTTGCGGGTGGATGACGCTCCCCATCCACCTGTCCCGCCCGCGTCCATGGCCGCGGGCGTCCACCTCTCGGCAGCGACCCGAAGACCCGGGTCGCTGCTGCGCAAACCGTTGCCGCCATGGCGGCCGGATGCCGTGACCTATGTTCCGGTCAGCGGGGAACGCCTCGCCGAGCGCGGCTTCAACCAGGCGGAGCGGCTGGCGGCAGGCCTTGCCGCCGCGCACCGCATGCCGCTCGTTGACCTGCTCAGCCGCCCGGTCAACACCGCCAAACAGAGCTTCAAGTCTCGCGCGGAGCGGATCGAGACGATGCAGCATGCCTTTGCCCTGCAGCCGGATGCGATGCAGCTGTTGGCCGATTTAGGGCGCCGCCAGCGTTCTGAAGATCCCATACCTTCACAAACGCCGCTCCGCTTGCTGCTGGTGGACGATATCTATACAACAGGAAGCACGCTTGATGCTTGCAGCGAAGTCATCCTGAAGGCTGCGCGGGAAGCCGGCATTTTGACAGAGGTGTATACACTCACGTTGGCAAGATCGTAATATAAAACTCAAGTGAATGGTCTACCATTTTAATGATTAAAATGTTAACTTAGTAATCCAACAAGAGAAACAGCTTGCGCATGTATGCATTCTGTTTCTCTCTTTTTTGTAAAATGTCCTATGGCTTCACGACAAAAAATAAGGTAATGTAATAGATACATCGATATACGGAAAGAGGAAGCTTGAGAGGGGCGATAGAGGAATGAATTTGGGTAATTGTCCTCGCTGCGGCAGATTGTACGCCTTGAATTTCAGGGACGTATGTTCCAACTGCATCAAGGAGATCGAATTGGAGTACCAAACATGCGCCGAGTATTTGCGGGAAAACAAAGGCGCTAACATACAGGAATTGTCCGACGCTACGGATGTTTCCATCAAACAGATTACAAAGTTCATTCGTGAGGGGAGAATCTCCATCGAAAATGCCCCTAATCTGATGTATCCTTGTGAAGTATGCGGAAACCTTATTAGGGAAGGGCATATGTGTGACTCTTGCCGTGCGCGTTTGACCAAGGACTTGGCCGGAGCCGCACGGGAAGTAGGTCAGAAGGAGAACGACGACCTAGGCGGGCGAACCTACAGAACCGTCGACAAACTACGGGATTCGTAGGAATGAGGGCTTAAATACCGTTTTTACTATAACAATTGCTTTATTTCGTACCGATAAACTTATTAAAGATTATCGGTTTTTTTAATTATCCCAATCGAGTTTAAGAACATACAGATGCAAGATAATGAAAAAATCCTGTGGTGGAAGGAAGTGTAGTTCGGAATGAAAATCAATGAACCGAGTCGAATTGGTGCAATCAATTCATATCAGAGGAACGTTGAATCCAATCAGCAGCAGGCTGACGCCAAAAAAAGCCGCCGTAAGGATGAAGTATCCATTTCTCCGGAGGCGATGAAAATGCTTGAGGAACAAGGCCGTACACAGGATCCGGCGCGTGCGCAGCGGATTCAGGAGCTTAAGGAACAAATAAGCTCGGGGACGTATCAGGTAGACAGCAACAGGCTTGCCGATAAGCTGCTGCCTTACTTCAAGAACTTCCCTAATAATTAGGAGGAACTATGCTGATCGAACCGATCATAGGTGTTTTGCGGCAACTGGAGGCTTCACATGTGGAAATGTTGGAATTGGGAGAGATGAAGCAGCAGGCCATTATTTCCAATAAAGTGGATGTGTTGATTCAATTGACTCATCATGAATCGAAACTGGTTAAGCGAATTGAGCAAATCGAGGCCGAGAGGCTTGAGCAGGTCCATCGCTTTTTGGAAGGACGGGGAATTAAGTCCAGACTAAACCTGACGATCAGCGAGTTGTCCAGGCTTGTCTTTGACCCGGAGGAAAAAAGACTGCTACACCAGGTCCAATCTTCTTTAACGGATGTTCTACAGAAAGTAAAACATCTAAACGAGGCAAATCAGCAGCTTATTCAGCAATCGCTCTCATATCTTGATTTTGTTATCGAGACAATGTCGTTTCATTCTGAATCTGATGCCACATATCAGAACCCTTCGGAGAAAAGCTATGGTATGACACGCTCCGGAATGTTTGATACAAGGGCTTAAAATGGAGGATTAACAGATGGTTTCAACATTCCATTCAATTGAAACTGCCAAACGCGGTATCATTACGCAGACGGCTGCCCTGAATACGACAGGGCACAATATTTCCAATGCCAATACACCGGGATACTCGCGCCAGGTTGTAAACATGACGGCAGCGGATCCCATCGATCCCATTCAATTTTTACGTACGTCGGCTCCGGGGCAGCTCGGAACAGGTGTAGAATTTAATTCCATCAGACGTGTCAGAGAGGGTTTCCTAGATGCACAGTATCGGAACGAGAACACGGCACTTGGCGGTTGGACGGTGCGAAACAGCACGCTGGAGAAGCTGGAGACCATCATGAATGAGCCGTCTGAAACGGGGATTCGTACGGTCCTCAATAACTTCTGGAGCGCATGGTCCGATCTTAGCCAAGATCCTCAGGACGTAACGAACCGGAAGATCGTCAAGGAAACGACTCTTGCGCTGACTGACGGCCTTAATCAGATCAGTTTACAGTTGGATGCATTGACGAACGACCTTACCAATAATGTTGAACTTAAAACGACTGAGATTAACTCGTATCTGCAAAGCATAGCGGATCTGAACAACAACATTATGAGGGTAGAGCAACTTGGGGATAATGCCAATGATTTGCGCGACCAGCGGGACTATGCCGTGGATCAGCTGTCCAAAATCGTCGGTGTTAACGTCGCCGAATTGGATAGTGGTTACCAGGTTACCGTAGCTGGCCAAGTTGCGGTAACGGGGAATACAGTTGTACCTGTCACATCCGCGATTCTCGAAAACTCCTATCAGGCAGGGACGCTTGGTGGCGGTGAAGTGTACGGCATGATTTATGCCCGTGACGTACATGTGGCCGATTATCGCAACCAGATGAACAAATTGGCTAACACGCTCGCCACAGGAGATATTGAAATTACGATTCCTGCAGGCAGCGTACTTCCAAATGGAACGGTGTTCAACAATATTACGTATTCGGATGCAAACAACAACCGAACGTTAGCATCGGACCTGACAGTGACGGTTCAAGGGATTAACGGCTTGCACCACCTTGGTTACACGCTGAGCGGGTCGACGCCTACGGCTGGTGGTGATTTTTTTGCGACCAAGGACGGTTCCGGAACGATCACTGCCGGTAACATTACATTGAATACCGACATCCAGAACGATCCCAACAAGATCGCAACTTCCATGCGAACGACCGGAACAGGTGCCAATGAAAGCGTAGTTCTGGGCAATAACGGCCTGGCTTTAATTTTGTCGCAGCTGAAGGATGCCAAGTTTGATTTTGGCGGGTCCAGACCAACAACCTCAGATGATTATTTCGGAGCGATCGTCGGACAATTGGGGGTCCAAAAACAGGAATCCGAGCGTCAGGCACAGAACGCGCAGCTGTTGACGGAGCAGGTTGATTTGAATCGCCAGTCGGTGAGCGGGGTTTCACTTGATGAGGAGATGAGCAATCTCATTAAATTCCAGCATGCCTATAGTGCTTCCGCCCGATTCATGACAACCTATGACGAGCTGCTGAACAAACTCATTAACAGTACCGGTGTAGTCGGTCGTTAATGTCTAGAAAGGGGTAAAAGGTAAATGGCTATTCGTGTAACTTCCGGCATGATGAGTACTCAAATGCTCAGCAACCTGAATCGGAATCTTTACCGCATGGACAACATGTCCAATCAGATCGCCACGGGTCGAAAAATCAATAAACCTTCCGATGATCCGGTGGGCGTAACCTATGCACTTCGTTATAGAGCCGAATTGGCTGCCAATGAACAGTATCAGTCCAATACCGATGCGGCCGTAAGCTGGCTGGACGCGACGGATTCCAACATGCAGCAGGCATTGGACGTCATGAAAAGATTGAAAGAGTTGGCTGTTCAGGGGTCTAATGGGACGTTGTCCGATTCGGATCTGCAGGCTGTTAATCTCGAAGTTGATGAACTAAAGCAGCATCTGGTTGATATCGGCAATACCCAGATCAGGGGGAAATACATTTTTAATGGGCAGATGTACGACCAGGCTCCTTATCAGCTTTCCCCCACTGTAACCGATTATGCCGACGTAGAAACGGATACTAAAGGCGTTATTTATTCCATTAGTCAGCAGGTAACCTTCCAGATCAACACTTCCGGTTCTGAATTTTTTGGCAGCAAAACGGACGGTGACAATGTTTTCAGAATTCTCGATAATCTTTCATCTGCTTTGAATAGCGGAAGCAAAACCGCAGTACAGCAAGAACTGAAAAATATCGAATCGAGATCTTCTAAAATGCAGGCAAGTTTGTCCGAAGTAGGGGCACGGTCCAATCGCGTTGAGTTGGTTCAAAATCGCTTGACGGATCAAAATTTGAATTTTACTACGCTGCAGTCGAAAACAGAGGATGCGGATGTAGCAAGTTTGATGATTCAGGCTACCTCAGCGCAGACGATATACCAGGCTTCGCTAAAATCTTCTGCCCAAATCATGCAGCCTTCTTTGATGGACTTTATGCGTTAATTTTCTGTTCAATAGTTGCACAAACAATTAAGCTATGGCCAATGGAACGGTCCATAGCTTTTTTATTCAGATTAAAAAATGAATCCTGAGGTGAGACTTGTGAGTGAAACGACAATGAAAGAGATTTATACCTTTTCAAAAGGTCTGCCTGGCTTTGAAGAACTAAAAGCCTTTGAAATACAGCAGCATGACGAAGTATTTAGCCTGTTGACCGCGGTTGACGATCCGGCGATCTCGTTTATTACAATTAATCCCTTCGACTTTAAAGTGGATTATGAGTTTGAACTTTCTCCCGAGAACGTGGATGAGCTTTCGATAACCGATCCTGGCCAGGTCATGGTTCGCAGCATCATTACGATTCACAGCGAAATGTCCAAATCTTCGGCTAACTTATTGGCTCCTGTGGTATTCAATCGGGAGAAAAAGCTTGGCAAGCAGATTGTTCTTCAAAATACGGATTACAGGACAAAGCATTATCTGTGGAAAAGAGAGGAAGAAGGAGGAGATGTTTAATGCTGGTCTTATCAAGGAAAAAAGGCGAATCGATTGTAATTGCCGATAATATCATTCTTAACGTGATTTCGGTAGATGGCGAAAATGTAAAAATAGGAATAACCGCGCCCCGTGACATCGAAATCTATCGTAAAGAAATTCTTGATGCCATTCAGCAAAGCAATCAGGACGCTGCCATGGATTTGTCTAAACTGAAGGATGAGGTCAAAAAGCTGAATCGCGGGAATAGCGGTTCTTAATAAACCGTTTCTATTTGAAAAAAATATGTATAAAATTGTTGCCAAGCTATAAACAAGTTACGGCATGATGTCGATATATATAGTAGAGCGAGAAATCTTCGGGGCGGCCGACCTGTGAAGACGCTTATACCACATGGATGTGGGAATATTACCATTTCAGGGAGGAAAATCAAATGATTATCAACCACAATCTTCAAGCAGTGAATACACACCGCAACATGGGTCTGAACAGTGCAAACGCAAGCAAAAACATGGAGAAATTGTCTTCCGGTCTGCGTATCAACCGCGCGGCTGACGACGCTGCAGGTCTTTCGATTTCCGAAAAAATGCGCGGTCAAATCCGTGGTTTGGAGCAAGCTCAACGTAACGTTCAAGACGGGATCTCTTTTGCACAAACTGCAGAGGGCGCAATGAACGAAGTCAGCTCCATGCTGGGACGTATGAAAGAACTGAACGTACAGAAAGAAAACGGAACATACGGCTCCGGAGATAAATCCAACATCAACGCCGAGTTGAGACAGCTTGGTAAACAAATCGATTCCATCATGTCCAACACAAACTTCAACGGCATCAAAATCAAAGGTGCTGCAGGTTCAAACGTATCCATCCAAGCGGATGATGCTAAATTCAAAATTAACATTGCCAAAGTTGTAACAACTGGCTTCTCGAACCTGAGTGCAGGAACAGCTTTGTCCGATATTAGTGCAGCGATTGAAAAAGTAGCTACACAACGTGCGAACCTGGGTGCGGTGCAAAACCGCCTCGAATACACTTCCAACAACTTGGGAACAACAGTTGAGAACTTGACTGCTTCCGAGTCCCGTATTCGTGATACTGACATGGCGAAAGAAATGGTTGCCCTGTCCAAAAACAACATCTTGCTGCAAGCTTCCCAATCCATGCTTGCTCAAGCAAACTCTGCGCCACAAGGCGTTCTGTCCTTGCTGCGTTAATTTCGAAAACATGTTTGGAAAGGCCTCGCTACAAGCGAGGTCTTTTTTTTAATTAAATTTCTTGAAATTCATAAAGAATAGCGAAATTTTACCGATATATAAGTTAACGATGGGAAGAAGCTGGATATTTTATTTTAAACCAAATGGAGGAAAAGTATGGACTCGAGTATTTCGAACGGAATTAGCGGGAACTTGCCTGTACCAATGAGGCCCTATCCAAAAAGCGATTCGTCCTCCAATCCGAATGATGTCGATTCAACTTTGCAGCCCCCACCCGTAACCACCATACCCAAGCTGCATCAAACCCAGGAACAATCTATTCGGGAATTGCAGAGAGCCATCGAGGCCATTCAGGGACCCCAGAGAACATTGGAAATATCTGTTCATGATAAAACTCATGCCATTACAATCAAAGTTTTGAATAAAGAAACCGGGGACCTGATTCGTGAAATCCCGCCTGAAAAAATTTTGGACGTGGTTGCGAAGATGATGGAGATCACGGGAATCATCGTAGACAAAAAAATATAATGAGGAGGAGAAGCGAATGGTTACCAGAATTTCGGGTTTTTCTTCAGGTTTGGATATTGATGCAATGGTCAAGAAGTTGATGACTGCAGAAAGCGTACCTCTCAACAAACTGAATCAACAGAAACAGCTTATGGAATGGAAGAGGGAAAGTTACAGAGAAGTGAGCACGAAGATGGTCACGTTTCTTCAAGACAAAATAACAAAACTAAGTTCAAGCACCGTGATGAATGCCCAGAAAGCAACTGTTACCGGAAATACTACGGCGGTGACTGCTGTAGCCTCATCGTCAGCGAGCGGTGTGTTTGAAGTGAAAGTAAATCGCTTGGCGACGGCCTCAAGCGAGGTTTCAGGAAACTGGACGGCAGAAAAAAAATCGGCTAAAACGCTTGGAGAGCTTAACATTGCTACAGGAACGTACCAAATTGGTAATGCCCAAATTGATCTGAATGCCGGAGATACGATCGATGCTTTTGTAGCTAAAGTAAATAACAATAAAACTGCAGGAGTAACCGCTATTTATGATCCCAATAATGGTTTGTCCCTGACAAGCAAAACTACGGGATCAACCGCTTTGCAAATCGATCCCGGGATCACCAGTGCGTTTGGTCTAGTATCAAAACCGGGGCAAGACGCCGAAGCTGTCATCAATGGGCTTACGGTTACTAAATCATCCAACACCTTTGATATCAATGGAGTTGCATTAACGCTCAATGAAACAACTCCAACAAACGGCACAGCCTCCCGGATTGTGGTCTCCAAGGATACAGATAAAGTCGTAGAGGCGGTTCAAGGCTTCGTAGATGCCTACAATGATGTTTTGTCTTCCTTGAATAGTAAAGTTAGTGAAGAACGCTATAAAAAATATGCGCCATTGTCTACAGAAGAACGAGCTGCAATGAGTGATGAGGAAGCCAAGCTCTGGACCGATAAAGCCAAAAGCGGCATGCTCAAAAACGACAGCATATTGCAGAGAACCATATCGGATATGAGAACAGCGATGCTGCAGGGCGTGGATATCGGGAGAACGGTTGAGGTCACTAATGCCGATGGTACCAAATCAACTGTCAAAAAACCTTTGATGCTGACTGAACTCGGGATTACAACGGGGACGTATCAGACCAATGGTAAATTGCAGCTGGATACAGACAAGCTTAAAGAAGCTCTGGAGAAAGATCCGGATATTGTAACCAATTTCTTCTCAACCAATTATAGTTCATCCTTTACGGATAATGACTATAAACAATCGGACGGTTTGCTTGCAAAAATGCGTAAAATCACCAATGTATCTTTGCAGCAGATGGCCGAGACTGCTGGTACTTCCCAAGTAAGCAAAGATCTGACCTCAACATTTATGGCCAATAGCACCATGGGGGAAGAGCTTACAGCTTTGAACCGTCGCATCGGCGAGCTGACCAGTAAACTGAACAGAATCGAAACCAACTATTATAAAAAATTCACCGCTATGGAGACAGCTATAAACAGGTATAATTCAACATCATCGGCACTGGCTGGTTTCTAGGATTTAGAAGGAGGAACGAAGACATTGATCAACTCACCCTATCAGAAATATCAGCAAGCCCAAGCCCAGACCGCGTCAAAATCCAAATTGCTGATTATGTTGTACGATGGGGCGATTCGATTCGTCCGGGCTGGAATAGAAGGCATTAGTGAACGTAACCACGAGAAAGCGAACAATAATCTCTGTAAGGCTCAGGCCATCGTAAACGAGCTAATTTCTTCCCTTAATTTTGATTACAGCATATCCAAAGATCTATTAGCAATATATGAGTATATGCTGCACCTTTTGATTCAATCCAATGTTCGCAAGGATGCAACAAAAGCCAATGAAGTATTGGAACACTTGTTGGAACTGCGTGAAGCTTGGATGGAAGCGAGTAAAATCTCCGGAATTTCTGGTGGAGCTTGATGAGTACGGGCAAGGTTGATATTTTACTCGGGAAGCTGCAAGAGATTACCGAAGAGGCGGTTCAACATCTGGACCAATGGGATCATGATGAATTTACACGGATGACCGAAACAAGGGAAGAAATCATGAAGGAGCTTCAATTGCTTCGATCCGAAATTAATGATCAGCATCGTGAAATTATTCAAGACATCCTAGGTTTTGATAGCAGCATCCTTCGTCGGATGCATCAGCTGAAAGATGAAGCAGGGGAATGGACGCAGAAACAGGGAGTAATTCGTGTACAGCAAAATGCATATCATCAAACGTATATGATAGATGGTCTGTTTATTGACCAGCGAAAATGACTTCACGACAAAACTTGGACCCATACGAAAAGCGCTTTGAGAAAAGCATTCTTCGTATGGGTCATTTGTGTTTTTTGGTAACGATCAGGGCAAGAGAAAACAAGGGAAGTTAGAACCTGGCGAAGTTAACGGAATAGAGTTGAAAGTTGCGTTTTCATTATCTTTACATTGGGGGAGAGCGCGTCTCTCCTTCATTTCAGTATTTTTGGGGAAATGTTCATTTCCATTCAGCGTATACCGATAAATGAAATATAAAGCCCAGAATGGTGGTATGTTGATTTGTCGAATTTAATGTTAAATTTAAATGTACTGAAAGAACGTTTTTCTCATGTTGCACATAAATTCGCTTCGTTCGAAACTTACCCTGAGGAAGACAGCTTCACTTACATTGAACGCGTTGAACAGGATCATGAATGGCTTCAGGCTGTTCGCGAATCGGTTGCAAGCACGGAATGCATCTTCATATATGGGTTTGCCCAAGGCTTGGCCATAGCCGATTTGTTGGAGATGTACCCTGACCGGCTGTTGTATGTGTACGAGCCTGATATTCATCAATTTTATAAGACTTTAGTAAATTATGACCTTAGGGATTTGCTCAACCATCGGAATCTGTATTATATAGGGATTGGGGAAGATCAATTAAATGCAGTTTTCTATATGGCCGCTATCCATATGCAGCAGACTCTTGCCTTTGTGGCCCTTCGCTATTATTTGGAGCGGGAGATGGATGTTTTGAGAGGGATCAAGAGCAAGTTTGAGGAGTTTCAAGTGACGTATGACTCGAACCTGAAAACCCACCAATTTTTTAAGGAAGATTGGGTTCGTAACGCACTCTACCAAATGGCCGATATGCTGTCATCCACTCCGATCGAAAGCTTAAAGAATGTTTTTCCAAATAGTACGGCTGTGGTTGTAGCTTCAGGCCCTTCTTTGAAGGCGGATATAGAATGGATTAATCGATTATACCCTCATGCACTTATACTAAGTGCCGGCTCAAGCATTCAAGCTCTTGTTAAACATGGTATACGGCCGCACATTGCTGTTACGTTGGATGGTGGTCCGATCAATGGAAAAGTGTTCTCGGATCCGAGAACACTGGAGGCACCTCTATTATATGCGTCTACGTCTTATTATGAAATTACGGATCGAAAAACGGATCATAAAATACATGCTGTAATGAGCAATGATGAGGTATCCCAATATTTTATGGGGATAGATAAAGCTCACACAGCACTGTCGCCGACTCCGACGGTTACGGGAACAGCGATTCAGGCTGCCGTGTGGATGGGAGCGAGAAGAATCATCATGATGGGCCAAGACCTGTCTTTCCCGGGAGGGCAGTTTTATGCCGATGGGGTTGAACATATCGATGATGAAAAAATAGCCTCCTTGATAGAAAAAGCGCCTCATAAGGTTCCGAACGTTCAAGGTTCCTATAATCAAGCAAGCGATAGCTTTATTTTTATGAAAGATTCACTTGAAAAATTGTTTGAAGCTTTACCTGGGATCGAAATCATTAATTCCACGAGATATGGGGTCTCTCTGGAGGGGACCGTTTGGAAGCCGATTGAAGAGGTGTATGAACTGATTCGAAATCATGAGTTTGCTGCGGATAAAGTTGCTGGGTTATTCAACGGCAGAAGCTGGGTTGATGAGGATTCGATCAATCTTGTAAGAGAAAAAATCAATACAACAATGAATGATCTGGTTATCATGAAAGATGAAATGTCGGCACTTGGGAAGAAAATGAGTGCAATTCGGGAATTGAGCAGGAATAAACCTGCCAAGTGTCAACAACTCATCGCAGAAATTGAAAAAGCCTGGGCTAACATTGCTTACAGAGAATGGTTCTCAGCCATTTATGAGATTGTTTTACCACTTGAGATTGCGCATTTTGACCAGCATCAGCCATTGATAGCGATTGAGCAGAATTTGATTCGAAAAGCAGACCTTATTCATAAACATTTAGGAACCTTGATTAAGCAAATCGAAAGTAAAATTCCAATGCTGAAAAGTGTTTTCGAAGAGTCTATCCGAAGAATTGATGCCATTAATATGTAGAGGGCGGTTATGAGTGATGTATAACGAATACTATGGTAAAAAAATTCTCATTATTGGCGGAAGCGGGACGATCGGAAATCACCTTGTAAGAAGGTTATTATTGGAAGAGCCCCAAGTGATCCGGATCTTCAGCAGGGATGAACATAAGCAATATGAAATGAACATTGAGTTTCAAAAAGATGCAAATCGGCTTAGATACCTGATCGGTGACGTAAGAGACCTGCAGCGTTTGACAAGAGCCATGGAGGGGATTGACTATGTATTTCATCTCGCTGCGATGAAGCATGTCCCTTCGTGTGAATATAATCCCTTCGAAGCCGTTCAGACCAATGTAATAGGCACGCAAAATGTGATACAGGCGGCTTTAGAGAATGATGTTACCAAAGTGCTGTTCACAAGTACGGATAAGGCGATTTCACCAACCAATACGTATGGGGCTACCAAGCTTACAGCCGAAAGATTGATTTCGGCTGCCGAATTTCAAAAAGGCTCAAAGGGAACCATTTTTTCATCTGTAAGGTTTGGAAACGTCATGGGATCAAGAGGCTCTGTTATTCCTCTATTCAAAAAGCAAATCTTGGAGAACAGAAGAATAACCGTAACGGACTCTAATATGCTTCGATACATGATGACGCCATCTCAAGCGATAGAGCTCATACTTCAGGCGAATAATAGAGCGCAGGGCGGGGAGGTATTCGTTCTGAAAATGCCGGTCATCCGTATAGGCGACTTGGCAGAAGTCATGATTGATTTGGTAACGAAACGTTATCGAATCGATTCAGAAGTTGAAATACGGAATATTGGGCTTCGACCTGGCGAAAAGAGATATGAAGAGTTAATGACGTTTGAAGAGAAATTGATCGCAGAAGAAGACCTGAATATGTTTATAATACCTTCAGTTCATAATGTAAATCCATCATTAAGCTCTGGAGGGCTTTCTGATAGTCCGTCTTTAAACCCAATTCATAAATCGGTAATTAGAGATTGGTTGATTCAAGAGAATTTAATCTGATAAGGGTGAAATTAATGACAGCCGTTGTAGTTATTCAGGCTCGGATGGGCTCAACTCGTCTACCTGGCAAAGTGATGAGAAAGATTTATGGGAAAACTATTCTTCGGCATGTAGTGGACAGGATTACTTCTACAAAAGGCATAAACGAAATTGTAATAGCAACAACCGAGTCAGCATTAGATGATGTTATTGTCAATGAAGCAAAAGCAATCGGCGTTAATGTGTTTAGAGGCAACGAGAATGATGTCCTTGATCGATATTATAAAGCAGCCTCTTCTTATAAGGCTGATACCGTTATTCGTGTTACGTCGGATTGTCCACTAATCGATAGTGAAATACTGTCATCCATGATTTCGCATTACAAAAGTACGAATTTTGATTATGTTAGCAACACTATCAAGAGAACTTTCCCTCGAGGGCTGGACGCTGAGATATTTTCTTTTAAATCTTTGGAAGAAGCCTTTTACAATGCCTCTTCCCCAGCCTTTAGGGAGCATGTTACACCATATATATATAATAATAGAGGTGATTTTAAGATTTATGATTATCTTAATCCAGTAGACTATTCTAAATATCGTTGGACACTTGATACTATAGAGGATTGGCATTTAATAGAGAAAATATATCATGAGCTATACGAATCCAAACAAATTTACTATTGGAAAAATATCCTATCCCTGATTGAAAAAAAACCGGAATTGCATCATATAAACATGCATGTTGAGCAAAAAAAGGTGTTGGAATAAAAATGAGAATCTTTATAAGAGCTGATGCTTCGAAAAGTATTGGTACTGGACACTTAATGCGATGCTTGTCTTTGTGTGAGGAGTTATCCCGCTACAGTGAAAGTATTATTTTTCTTTTTAAAGAGCTCACTGAGTATCTGAAAGAATCGATAATGAAAAAAGGATTTCGTTTGTTACAGTTAGTGTCCACGTATCCTTCGGGATCTGAGGAAGATGCAGAACAAACTATTGCTCAATTATTCGATAAATTCGGCTCTGTGGAAAATGACTGGATCATTATAGATAATTACTGTATAGATCATGTTTGGGAAAGAAAAGTAAAGGCATTATTTCGTAAAACGATAATTATTGATGATTTGGCTAATAGAGAGCATGATTGTGACGTGCTGATCGATACCAATCTACATGAAGGTAATGAGACTAAATATGATGGTCTTTTGCAAAACGATACGCTTAAACTGCTAGGCCCTAAATATGCACTGCTTAGGAGCGAATTTAAAGAAACAATAAAGAATATTGATTTCTTTGAGTACAAAAGCAAGGTTGAAAGAATTTTCGTGTGTTTTGGCGGGACAGATCCTACTAGCGAAACATTGAAAGTAGTAAATGTGCTAAGTTCTCTGGCAACGAGAAAAAATTTTATAGTCAATATCGTTGTTGGAGAATCTAATACTGATATTAAATTAATAGATAAAAAATGTGATGAAATAGAAAAATTCAATCTTTTTGTACAACCAAAATCTATCGCAGCCATAATGGGTGATTCTGACATAGCAATATGTTCAGGGGGGTCTTTAACTTGGGAAAGATATTGTATGGGGTTACCTGGACTTATAGTTACGGTTGCTGAGAATCAGGTTAGCATAGCTAAACAATGCGAACGGATTGGCATTGATAATTATCTTGGTAAATCAAGTGAAATTACAGAGACTAGTTTATTAGAATGTATAGAGGGAACTTTGAATGAAGAGTTTGGAATTATAGAAAGAAAAAATAAAGCCCGTTCTATTGTTGATGGTCTAGGAGTTACAAGAGTGGCAAATATTCTTTTTGAAAGGGACACAAAGTAAAAATGGATATACTGTGGCTTGGACCTAAAAATGAGGTTATTGAAAAAAAGCTGTTTGAAGAGCACCACGACACTCTTACTTTTTATGAAGACAGGTTATATAAAGATAGCGAGATACTAAAAGGAAAAGATTTTGTAGTAAGCTTCGGTTATCGATATATTATCCCAATGGACGTAATTAATCTGCTCAATAAAAGGATAATAAACTTGCATATTTCTTATCTTCCCTGGAATAAAGGAGCCGATCCGAATTTCTGGAGTATAGTCGAAGGAACAAAAAAAGGCGTTACGATTCACTATATTGATGAAGGTTTAGATACAGGAGATATTATTGCTCAAAAAGAGGTTGCTTTGGAACCCTCTGATACTTTGAGGACGAGTTATACGAAATTAGTATATGAAATAGAGAGGCTCTTTTTGGAGAAATGGGAAGATATTCGAATCAACCGCATCTCGGTGAAGCCTCAAAATAAGTCAGAAGGCAGTTTCCATTATAAGAAGGACATTAAACTTTATGAAGATTATTTAATAAAAGGTTGGGATACCCCTATTCAACAATTAATTGGCTTAGCTAATAAGCGAACAAATATAAAGCAAGGAGAGGGAAAATGAAACCAATATCCATATCTAATCGGCTTATTTCAACAGAGGTGCCACCCTTTATAATAGCCGAGATGTCGGGAAACCATAATAAATCACTTGATAGAGCCATTCGAATTGTAGAAGAAGCAGCAAAAGCCGGAGTTGATGCCATTAAATTGCAGACGTATACTCCTGATACTATGACATTGGATTTAGATCGTGGGGATTTCTTTATTAACGAAGAGAATAGTTTATGGAAAGGTCAGTCCCTGTACCAACTCTATAATGAAGCATACACTCCTTGGGAATGGCATGAGGCTATTTTCAAAAGATGCGCGGAGTTAGGACTTATTGTCTTCAGTTCACCATTTGATCATAGTGCTGTGGATTTCCTTGAGAAACTTAACGCCCCTGCTTATAAGATAGCTTCCTTTGAAAATACTGATCTACCGCTTATCCGAAAGGTTGCAGCGTTAGGTAAACCCCTTATTATTTCAACAGGTATGGCTTCCGTGGCTGATTTGGATGAGACAGTAAAAACTGTGAAGGAACAGCAAAACGAACAGTTGATACTGTTAAAATGTACAAGCACGTATCCTGCATCTCCAGAACACACAAACTTGGCCACTATACCTCATATGAGGGATCTTTTTGGTTGTGAAGTAGGGTTGTCAGATCACACACAGGGAATAGGTGCCGCTGTTGCAAGTATCGTGTTTGGTGCGACAGTGATTGAGAAACACTTCACACTATCAAGAGCCGATGGAGGAGTCGACTCGGCTTTCTCGTTAGAGCCAGAAGAAATGAAACAACTGGTTCAAGAATCCAAAAGAGCCTGGAAGGCATTAGGTGGTATTCGTTATGGGGCTTCTGAAACAGAGAAAGATTCCATGAAATTCAGACGTTCGATTTATACCTCTGAAGAGGTTAAAGCTGGTGAACAGCTTTCTTCAAGTAATGTAAGAATAATTAGACCGGGTTATGGCCTTGCACCTAAATACTATGATTTCTTGATTGGTAAGAGGGTGAACCGAGATATTCCTAAAGGAACACCATTAAATTGGGATTTTATTAGTTAAGAAAGTAACGCACAATAGTTGGAGGTAAATTAAAATGGCACATAATATTTTGTTAACGGGTGGCGCTGGTTTTATTGGACGTTGGGTGGCAAAGCGTCTATTGGAAGAAGGCCATTCTGTATGGATTCTGGATGACTTGTCCAATGGTCGCGCTTCGAATATTGCGGAGTTTGAGAATCATCCTAACTTGAAAGCTTTTATCGAAGGGACCATTCTGGATGAGAACTTGTTGAGCGATTTGTTTGACAAACACCAATTCTCGATTTGTTATCATTTGGGAGCCTCCATTAATGTACAGGATTCGATTGACGATCCCCGGACTACCTTTAATAATGATACGGTTGGAACCTTCTACATCCTTGAACAATGCCGTAAACATCACACCAAAGTAGTGTTTATGAGTACATGTATGGTATATGATCGTTGCGCTGATGAAAAGGGGATCGATGAGCTGCATCCAACCAAACCGGCTTCTCCGTACGCGGGAGCCAAGATTGGCGCTGAAAACATGGTTCTCTCCTATTATTATGCTTATGGCTTGCCTACTGTGGTCATCCGTCCGTTCAATACGTACGGTCCTTTTCAGAAAACGGGTGGGGAGGGTGGCGTAGTGGCCATCTTCATCAAAAATGAACTGGATGGTAAAACGCTGAACATTTACGGTTCCGGTACGCAGACGCGCGATTTGCTGTATGTCGAGGATTGTGCCCGTTTTGTGGTGGCCGCGGGATTCAGCGACGCCGTAAACGGTGAGGTAGTAAATGCAGGATTAGGTAGAGATATCTCGGTGAATGACTTGGCTCAACTCATAGCTAAGGACCCAAAAAAAATCAAACATGTGGAGCACATTCATCCCCAAAGCGAAATTGAGAAGCTGCTCTGTAATTCAGCAAAGGCGAAAAAACTGCTTGACTGGGAACCTGAGGTGTCCCTTGAAGAAGGAATTGCCCGCACAACACAGTGGATTGCACAAGGTGGTCTTCAATAGGAGGGGAATACATGAGCGAATCATTTCAGCCCAGATCCAGTATGCTTCCATATGGTCAGCAGTGGCTGGATGAAACGGATATTGAATCCGTCATCGATGTATTGAGAAGCAATTTTCTGACGCAAGGGCCTGCGATCCAGGCCTTCGAACAAAAAGTAGCCGACTATGTTGGGTCCAAGTATGGTGTGGCCTTCACCAATGGAACAGCCGCACTGCATGGCGCTTGTTTTGCGGCCGGAATTGGGGTGGGTGACGAAGTCATAACGACTCCGCTGACATTTCTGGCAAGCAGCAATTGCGTGCTTTATCAAGGCGGAACCCCGGTGTTCTGTGATATCAACCTAGAAACATATAATATAGATCCGAATGAATTGGAAGGAAAAATCACACCTAACACCAAAGCGATTATCGCTGTTGATTTTGCAGGCCAACCTGCCGAAATGGACCGAATCTCCGAAATAGCCCGAAAACATGGGCTTATTGTGATCGAAGATGCGGCCCATTCGCTTGGAGCTGATTATGATGGTCGTAAAGTGGGAACATGGGCGGATATGACGATGTTTAGCTTTCATCCCGTTAAACATGTAACGACGGGAGAAGGCGGATTAATCGTCACGGATAATGAGGAATTTTATCGAAAGTTAATTCAATTCCGGAGTCACGGCATGACGCGTAATCCGGATGAAATGACCAGAAACGACGGTCCATGGTATTACGAGATGCAATCGCTGGGTTACAATTATCGGATGACCGATATTCAGGCAGCATTAGGCGTATCCCAGATGGACAAGCTGGATCGTTTTGTTCAAAGACGCAGGGAGATTGTTGAGGTTTATAACAGGGAACTTGCGGGTATTCCAGGACTTATCTTACCGTATCAGCATCCCAAGGCCAATTCCAGCTGGCATCTATATGTTGTTCGTTTCCTTCTCGAATTTTCCAAACATAGTCGGAGGGAAATTTTCGAGAAATTAAGAAGTCTCAACATAGGCGTGAATGTGCATTACATTCCAGTATATTTGCAACCTTATTACGAGAAATTAGGTTATCAAAAAGGATTGTGTCTGAACGCTGAGAGATATTATGAGACTGCGATCACGCTTCCGTTATTCCCTAAGATGACAGACGATGACGTCTGGTATGTTATTAGTGCAATTAAAGCTCTCAGTAATAAATCAGAGATCCAGTTACCTTACGCTACTACAAGTGAGTAAATTGATTCTGTAAAACACAAATATTATGTTGGTGGTTTATACAGCTACTGGACAGAACCAAACCAAGCCTTTGTTGACTTCGATTCAACAGAGGCTTGGTCTCATTTTTTACTTGGTGGGAAGGTTGATTTCTCCAAGAGTTATCTATTCAATTTTTCATAAACAGATTTTATTTTTGTGGAATCAGCAGCCCATGCTTCTTCATTAGTACTGACGTAAAGTCTATAGAAGTCAGGATCAGACATAAATTGAAAAGCTCTTTTAAATATTTCTGCTGTATCTACATCCGTTTTGCTGTAGTATGCGTTAATCGATAAGTTGGTCAGAAACAATGTTTTTATACAAAGTTTCAGGTACATAAGTCTATGAAAGTTGAAATTTTCTTGAGAGATTTGCATTTCTTTTATGATTTTCGCGAATCCCTCGTGTTGCTCCAGCCGTCCCTCAATTGTAGCATAGTGAGTAATTTCAACTTTGCTATTCTCAAGTGCCATTTGTGAAAAACTCGTTTTTTCTGCTAAACCTGCTTGAATGAGAACAACAGACGTGCTGATCACGGCTCCATATTGAGCCAGTAATAGTTCCCAATACATGTGTGGGTAATAATAACATACCTTGTTATCCAGGTTGTTTTTTATATAATCAATACCTTGGTGCTGCTTAAGTAACTTATTGTTTAGTGTAAATCCCGATATATAGTTGGAGGTGAGCATGAATTCTTCCAAAGCCGCTGAACCTGCTGCCTTCATGGCATCCGTTAACTGGGAATGATTGGAGACGGATGGTTTCAGTAAGGCCAGCGTGTCAGATGATTCGTCAAGCTGCTTCATGATCAGATGTAGCGATTGAAGATCGATTAAATCTTCATCACTAAGCAACATGATGAATTTCCCAGTTGCCATTTCGCACACTTTGCAGCAGTTTACCGCAAACCCTTGGTTCTCCTCAAATTCATAATATTTTATCCGCGAATCTTCTAATTCTTTGATTTTAGCATAGGAGCTTTTTGTATCATTTTCAGTTCCGTTGTTGGATAAAACGAACTCGATTTCTTCATCATAATACGATTTCATTAATGCCAGGATATTCTCGTAAGCACGGTTTCCGCGATTGTAGCTTGGAATGCAAATGCTTAATAAAATATGTGAGCCATCTCGATTTTCTTTTGAAAGCCTAAATTTATGCCACTGATCGATATAGTTTTCTACTGATTCTTGGTTTCGGGTAAGGTCAATAATATTTCTTGGCAGCCTTGTACCGGGGTCAGAAAAATAAAAGTCTAGTTGACTTATATCGTCAGTAACTACCACATCTGAAATTACTGTACGATCCAGAAGATGGCCTTGTAAGCAAGAGAGAAATTTGCCTATTTCATTCACGACCAGATAGCTTTTTTTGTTAATATTTTTGATGGCTTGAATACATGTTAAAGTGTTGCTCCAGTTCCAATTGACCATGACTAAATAATCAGCTAAGGCATCAACGGTTGGAAGCTTCTGTAGACTTTCATATTCGAATAAGACAACCCGTTCTTCTATTCTTCTGTTCTTTTTGTTATATAGATAAAATTCATTCTCTGTTCCTGTGGGAAGCATCCAGTAAGGGAGATCTTGGAATGAAGGGATGGCCTTCAGATGAAGCTTATTGTCTGATTGAAGAAACTGAATATTCTCTGCATAATTTCTTTCAAATTCCGGAATGTTTGGTTCTATAAATGCAGCCCACAAGAAGGATTCCATCTCTTCTGATGGGTATCCATACTCCTGGGCTTTAATTAGCATAGTATAGAAATATCCGTATTCAGATACTCTGAACAAAAAATCAGCAAATGAACTATAAATCGTGGCGGCTAGACTTGTATCTATTATTAAAATGTTCTTTTCTACCTCAACGATAAGCGAGTCATACTCACGGAAGGTGTCATCTGCACGCCCCATGTTAATGAGTTCTTGGATGTCCATTAATTTTTGCTCTAATCGCTTGGCCAGCTCAGGTGATTCCGTGTTTTTCATATGCATGTGCTCCTAAGTGTAATATATTTTTTAAAGTGACTAATCAAATTAAAAATATGCTCTAATTAATTTAACGGTTTTTGTCGTTAAATTAATTAGTGGTTTGAATTTATAGGTCCTTGCTTATACTCGAAATTTGTGTAAATTGCAGTCATAGTTTTGCATTAGACTATGTCGTTCTACATTAATTAAATCGAGGATGAGGGCTAAGATGGTAAGGGGTGTGCAGATGATTGATCAAGGAAAGATTGTTTTTATAAAGGAAACTGAGGGATATGGTGTCGTTGCTTCTAAAATCAATGAGTATACGATTGAAATCTATCCATTCACCTTCAATCCTCCAAACACATATGACGAAAAATATATAATTGAAATAACCTTGTCCATATTTGAACAATCGGTGTTTCTAGATGTTCGGAATAAAGATGTAATGAAGCCTGCTAGTCTCGTGACGATTGGCGAACTGGATACTTCCTATCTCGAAAAGATCACCAGGCTTGAAATACTCTTAAAGGTAGAAAACTTTTACGATCAGTTCCATGCTGGCCGGGACAAAGTCTTTGATCCGGATACATCCTCAGTCTCATATGGCGGACGTGTCTATGATGAACGGGAAATGAGAAGTCTTGTCGACTCTTCTCTGGATTTTTGGTTAACCGCGGGCCGGTACAATAAACAATTTGAGCAAGAGTATGCCCAATTTCTAGGAGTCAGATATGCGCTGCTGACCAACTCTGGTTCCTCCGCTAATCTATTAGCTTTCTCTGCACTTACCTCGCCCAAATTGAAAGATCGTCAGATCAAGCCTGGAGATGAGGTGATTACGGTAGCGGCAGGGTTTCCAACGACAGTAACCCCTATTGTTCAGAATGGTGCAGTTCCAGTATTTGTAGATGTAGATTTAGGCACCTATAATATTTTGGTTGATCGGATTGAGGCTGCGATTACTCCTAAGACGAAGGCGATCATGATAGCTCATACGATGGGGAACCCCTTCGAGCTTGACCAAGTGATGGAGATTGCCTCCAAGTATAATTTATGGGTTATTGAAGATAACTGTGATGCTCTCGGGTCCACTTTTAAAGGTAAATTGACAGGAACTCATGGACATATTGGCACGTCCAGCTTTTATCCACCTCATCATATGACGATGGGAGAGGGTGGAGCGGTATATACGAATAATGCGCTGTTAAAGTCCATTGTTGAGTCGTTCAGAGATTGGGGAAGAGATTGCTGGTGCCCTTCCGGCTGTGACAATACCTGCAATAAACGCTTCGGATGGGAGCTAGGTTCGTTACCTTACGGGTATGATCATAAATACACATATTCGCATATTGGTTATAATCTTCGAGTAACTGAGATGCAGGCGGCGATCGGGGTGGAGCAGCTGAAAAAGGTTCCACGGTTTACTCAAGCTCGCAAAAATAACTTTAATCGCCTTTTGGAAGGACTCAAGGATCTGGAAGAATTCTTTATCCTTCCAAGAGCTACGAGAGATTCGGACCCAAGTTGGTTTGGATTTATATTAACGGTCCGTGATGGTGTGAAGTTTACCAAAAATGAAATTGTGGCTCATTTAGAAGCTCATCGTATTCAGACGCGAATGCTGTTTGCAGGCAACCTCACACGTCAGCCAGCATTTCAACAAGTCAATTACCGAGTTAGTGGGGGCCTAACGAATACAGATAAAATCATGCACGATACATTTCTGATAGGAGTCTATCCAGGACTGACAGAAGAAAAGATAGACTACATGATAAACACCATTCGGGGGTTTGTACTGGAGAAAAAATAGATTCGGAGGATTAAATATGAAGGTAGTCATTTTGGCTGGAGGATACGGTACTCGAATTAGCGAGGAATCTCATCTTAAACCGAAGCCCATGATTGAGATCGGGGAAAGACCAATTTTATGGCATATAATGAAGCATTATTCCTACTATGGATATAATGATTTTGTCATATGTCTGGGATATAAAGGCTACTATATTAAAGAGTATTTTGCGCATTACTTTTTGCATGAATCCGACGTTACCTTTGATTTTAAAAATAATAGTCAATTGGTTACACACACTCACACAGCTGAGCCCTGGAAGGTAACTTTGGCTAATACAGGCATAGATACGATGACAGGTGGACGGGTCAAAAGAATACAAAAGTATATTGGGAACGAACCTTTTATGCTGACTTATGGAGATGGTGTCTCTAATGTAAATATTGCTGAACTGGTAGAGCAGCATAAGATGCGCGGGCGATTGGCTACGGTGACAACAGTCCAACCTAGCGGACGCTTCGGAGCCCTTGATATTGATGGAAACAATGAGGTAAGGGGATTTCAGGAGAAGCCTGCTGGTGACGGTTCTTGGATTAACGCTGGTTTCTTTGTCCTACAGCCCGAGGTATTCGATTATATTGATGGAGACGATACTTTTTTTGAGAAGGAGCCGCTTGAGCAGCTTGCACGGGATGGTGAACTGGTCGGCTATAAGCATGATGGGTTTTGGCATCCGATGGATACTTTGCGCGATAAAAATTACTTAGAAGAACTGTGGAGAACAGGTGCGCCTTGGAAAATATGGGAATCCAATAAGATGGGAATGGTAAAGTGATGGCGGAGCATCATCCATTTTGGAACGGGAAAAAGGTTTTTATTACAGGCCATACCGGATTTAAGGGCTCCTGGCTTAGTCTTTGGTTATCTTCATTAGGAGCGAGGGTGACCGGTTATGCTCTCTCCCCTCTTGATAACCATAGTTTGTTTCATGTGGCAGAGATCGAGAGTACGCTTGAGCGGAGCATTAGTGGTGATATTAGAGACGGTGCCCATTTTACGAAATCCATGCTGGAGGCGGAGCCGGAGATCGTATTTCATTTGGCAGCTCAGCCGTTAGTTAGGGAATCATACCGTAATCCTGTGGATACGTACATGACGAATGTGATGGGGACAGTGCATTTGTATGAGGCGAGTCGAGAAAGTAGTACGGTAAAGGCTGTTGTTAATGTCACGACAGATAAATGTTATGAAAATAAAGAGTGGGTGTGGGGGTATCGCGAAGATGAGCCATTAGGAGGATATGACCCATATTCAAGCAGTAAAGCATGTTCTGAATTAATCACCTCAGCATACCGCAATTCTTTTTTTAATAAGGGCGGGAAAGGATCAGAGATTGCATTGGCTTCAGCGAGAGCTGGCAATGTCATCGGTGGAGGCGATTGGGCCGAAGATCGTCTCGTGCCTGATATTATCAGATCTTTGCTGAAGGGAACTGATATTATAATTCGCAATCCCCAATCAATACGCCCGTGGCAGCATGTATTAGAACCGCTTAGCGGCTATATAGAGCTGGCAGAGCGGTTGTATAGGGGAGAAGCGGTCGCGGAAGCATGGAATTTTGGCCCTGATGATGCGGATGTGCAGACCGTTGAATGGATTGTGAGATCCTTCTGCAGCAAGTGGAGAGAACCGTCAAAATATGTAATTCAACCAGAGACAACATTACATGAGGCTCACCAATTAAAATTGGACTGTTCAAAAGCTAAGGCATACCTAGAGTGGCGCCCGCGTTGGAATTTGGAGCAGGCAATAGATAAGATTATCGAATGGACTTTGGCATATGAGCGCAATGAACGGATGAAAACTGTCTGTCTGAGACAAATTGAAGAATATACACAGAGTCGCTAAAGGTGGACGCGTAATATGGAAATACTCTTAACGGGAGCTACAGGATTTGTAGGAAGCCATGTGCTCGAAGCGTTGCTGGATCAGGGACATAAGGTCTCTATTATAACAAGAGGCTCATCCGATCTCTACAGAGTCCGTACTAGACTACATGAGGTAGAACAAGTGTATAATATGGATCATGATGATTTGGAATCTATTTTTCAAACCAAGCATTTTGAAACTATTATTCATACGGCTACCTCTTATGGCCGCAATCAACTATTAAGTGAACAATTAGAGGCCAATATCCAATATCCCATTCGATTACTTGAATTAGGGTCCAAATATCAAGCTACAGCATTTATAAATACGGATACTTTTTTTGCTAAAGAACAACATCGTTCATATACCTACTTGGATAGTTATAGCAAGAGTAAAAAGTTCATGGATGGTATGGCGAAGGCATATGCAGCCTCTCATCCGATAAAATACGTAAATATGAGATTGGAGCATGTGTACGGCCCGAAGGATCAGAAGAATAAGTTTATAAGCGCTACGATTCGGGCGTTGCTTCAGGAGGCATCGTTACAGCTCACGCCGGGAGAACAAAAAAGGGATTTTGTCTACGTGAAAGATGTGGCGAAGGCGTATACAACCGTGCTCGATCATTTGGACACTTTGTCAGATACAACAGAATTTGAGATTGGTAGGGGGTTTAGTACCTCCATTCGAGAGTTTGTGGAGTTGGCGCATCGGCTTACCGTTTCATCGACAACTCTGGATTTCGGTTCATTATCATACCGCGAAGGCGAAATCATGGACTCTTATGCGAATCATAAAGAATTGCTTGCATTAGGTTGGAAGGCAGATACGGACCTCTTTGCGGGGATTTCAGCGATCATAGAGAGTTTGATCGAAGAACCAAAATACTAACACTTTTAAGAAATTATCGAATATTGTTTCGCTTTCCTAAATTGTGGGTTATTCTTCATTGAGTGTGCAGTTCAATGCAATGTTTCGACAGAAGTCCACATATCCATTACATTTTATTACAAAAAAACATTTGCATTACCAATTGACAATGGATAAGTTTGGATGGTATAGTCTGAGTTGTGAGCTAGGTTTTCGAGCTGAGGCTTCACTTCATTTGATGACGAAGGGAATGTTAGTGCATGCAAGGTAAAGTAAAATGGTTCAACGCAGAAAAAGGTTACGGTTTCATCGAAACTGAAGACGGCGGCGACGTATTCGTACACTTCTCCGCAATTCAATCCGAAGGCTTCAAAACTTTGGAAGAAGGTCAATCCGTTGAATTCGACATCGTCGAAGGCGCGCGTGGACCGCAAGCAGCTAACGTAATCAAATTATAATCATCCGGGCGATTCCGACCTACATACATGGTTTGATGGTTACCGAATTGAATTAACGCTAGCGTAGGACTCTGGCACAGGCCAGGGTCTTTTTTTGTTGTCAACGGAAGTCGCACGAATCAGCGAGAGCTTGCGATCATAGATTGGCCTTCTCTTTGTGCCACAGCGATTGGTACAGCGAAAAAACGGTTAATTTACATACTCAAGCGCCGTTTCAAAAAAATCTTTATATATCAAGGATAACGCCTAAAAATGGCGAGAAATCGCGAAATATGGCGATTGGCCTATGCTGGAAGAACTGGCTCGTGCAGATGTCATTATTCGGACACCCGGAGTTTTTACATGGCGCTTACATTCGTGGTATAATGAAGGAGCAAAGGAAAAGGAGGAGTGCCCTATGAATTTAAGTATTCGAGGTCAACAAATCGAGGTTACCGATGCTTTGAGAGATTACGTCGACAAAAAATTGAGCAGACTCGAGAAGTATTTCGATGCACCCCTTAACTCTGACGGTACGGTTACTTTAAGTACGACCAGAGGTTTGCATGCGGTGGAAGTAACGATTCCTTTGAAAGGTCTGGTGCTCCGCGCCGAAGACAAGAGCGATGACATGTACGCTTCCATTGACGCTGTCATTGACAAGCTGGAACGTCAGATTCGCAAACATAAAACGAAATTGAACCGCAAGTTCCGCCAGGACAGCGGCCTGAAAAACTTCTTTGTGGAGGATCCCACCGGAACCGCGGCTACAGCCGAGCTGGATGCCGAAGTGGACGACGATCTGGAAGTGGTCCGGACGAAGCGTTTCATGCTGAAGCCGATGGATGTGGAAGAAGCCATTCTGCAGATGAACATGGTCGGCCACAATTTCTTTGTTTTCTCCAACATTGAGAATGAAGAGGTTAGTGTCGTGTACAAACGGAATGATGGAAAATACGGTTTGATCGAGCAAGGATAATGGGCTTGTTTCAAACGCTTGCGGTATGAAATGAATACTTAATTTAATACGTACTTGAACATGGGGAATCTTTGATTCCTGGATCCGATATAACAAGAGCCTACATCCAATCGGGATGGGGCTCTTTTGGTTTTGGATTTTCCTAGGAGGAGTGGAAAAAGTTTCGGATGCCGTTTAGTGAAACTATTCCCTATGCTGCTGCGTCTAATACATGGATAGGATATTATCTCAGGTTTGCGAGTAGCATACCTAATTTGATCCAGTTTTCCTGCAAAATTCCTCATACGGAGGACGTTTTGATGTGAATGCGCTTATGAAGGCGAACGCTTCGGCTAACGGCTATGATTTTTTGCACTATTCTCCACCCAAAGGAGCGGCGAAAGATCAAAGAAGTCGGCTGTGCCGTGTTGCGGCGTCTCTTACAAACTGTTACAATTTATGAAAGAGAATCATTGTCCTGATGGGGAATTGTCAACGAATGATCACCAATCATTATCAATGACAGGCACAGCACCATGAACATGATTCGTCCGGCTTGGATTCCGGATTCATTTTGGATGGGCCCGGGTCCGGTTGAATACCGAATCGGCTTCATGAGGGACCCTTGCAAGCCTGGAGTTGATTCATCTCATAGTATTTGTATTACATTGTCACCCCCGGGCAAGTGGATGATATCATCCGAAGATGCCGCTGTGCGGCAACAGGGGGGCTATTCTGTTTTGCACGAAAGGGGTATACCATGCTAGGACTTGTCAAAAAGATCTTCGGAGACATGAATGAACGCGATGTTAAACGTCTGATGAAGACGGTCGACGTCATTAATAAAATGGAACCGGAATTTCAGGCTCTCTCCGATGAGCAGCTGAAGGGGAAAACAGAGGAATTCCGTGCCCGGATCGAAAAGGGAGAAACGACGGATGAGCTTCTGCCGGAAGCATTTGCTACCGTGCGTGAGGCATCTCGCCGTGTGCTCGGCAAACGCCACTATGACGTACAGATGCTTGGCGGTATTGCGCTGCACGAAGGCCGGATTGCCGAGATGAAAACGGGTGAAGGTAAAACGCTGGTAGGAACGCTGCCGGTGTATTTGAATGCACTGGAATCCAAGGGCGCGCACGTCGTGACGGTCAACGATTATCTGGCTCAACGCGACAGTGCCGAAATGGGACAAATTTACGAATTCCTGGGCATGACCGTCGGGGTCAACCTGAGCGGCATGGACCATGCTCTTAAGCAGCACGCATATGCTTGCGATATTACGTACGGAACGAACAACGAATTCGGTTTCGACTATTTGCGCGATAACATGGTGCTCTACAAAGAACAAATGGTACAACGTCCATTGTTCTTCTGTATCATTGACGAAGTGGACTCCATCCTGATCGACGAAGCGCGTACGCCGCTGATTATCTCCGGACAAGCCCAGAAGTCGACCGACCTGTATTACGCAGCGGACCGTTTCGTGAAACGTCTGACGCCGGAAGAGGATTTTACCGTAGATATCAAGGTGAAATCCGTAGCTTTGACCGAAGCGGGTGTTGCAAAATCCGAGAAAGCGTTCGGCATTGAAAACCTGTACGACCATGCCAACGTAACACTGAACCACCATATCGTGCAGGCGCTGAAAGCCAATGTCATCATGCGCAGGGACGTAGACTATGTGGTAAGCGACGAGGAAGTCATGATCGTTGACGAGTTCACGGGCCGCCTGATGTCCGGACGCCGCTACAGCGATGGCCTGCACCAAGCGATCGAGGCCAAAGAGGGCATCGAGGTACAGAACGAGAGCATGACGCTTGCAACGATTACGTTCCAGAACTATTTCCGGATGTACCGCAAGCTGGCGGGTATGACGGGTACGGCCAAAACGGAAGAAGAAGAGTTCAAGAAGATTTACGGGCTTGAAGTATTGCAAATTCCGACGAACCGTCCGAACAAACGGATCGACAACGCCGACGTCGTCTACAAAAGCGTTGACGGCAAATTCAAAGCCGTGGTGGAAGAGATCGTGGAACGCCATGCGAAAAAACAGCCGGTTCTCGTCGGTACGGTGTCCATCGAGAACTCCGAGCGCATCTCGGACATGCTGAAACGCCGCGGCGTGCGTCACCAGGTATTGAACGCCAAGTACCATGCGGAAGAGGCCGAAATCATCTCCGGCGCGGGCCAGGCGGGCGCGGTAACGATCGCGACCAACATGGCCGGACGGGGGACGGACATCATCCTGGGCGAAGGCGTGGCCGAGCTCGGGGGCCTTCATATCATCGGTACGGAACGCCACGAATCGCGCCGGATCGATAATCAGCTTCGCGGACGCGCGGGACGTCAGGGCGACCCTGGTTCCACGCAGTTCTATCTGTCGATGGGCGACGAACTGATGAAGCGTTTTGGCGCAGACAACGTACTGAACATGATGGAGCGCCTGGGCTTTGACGAAGACCAGCCGATCGAAAGCCGCATGATTACCCGTGCGGTAGAGTCGGCGCAGAAGCGCGTTGAAGGCAACAACTTCGACGTCCGCAAAGTCGTTCTCCAGTACGATGACGTCATGAACCAGCAGCGTGAGATCATTTACAAACAGCGCCGCGAGGTGCTCGAATCCGACAATATCAAACAAATCGTCATGGATATGATCAAACCGTCCATCGAGCGTATTGTCGAAGCGCACTGCAGCGACGAAATTCCGGAGAACTGGGAGCTGCAGGAAGTGGCCGACTACATGAACAGCAAATTGCTGGATGACGGCGCCGTGACCAAGGATGATCTGTGGGGCAAAGAAGCGGAAGAGATCGTCGAGTATCTCTTCGACAAAGTAGAGAAGAAATACAACGCCCGTGAAGAACGAATCGGACCTGAAATGGTACGCGAGTTCGAAAAAGTGGTTGTGCTTCGTGCGGTCGACAGCAAATGGATGGACCACATCGATGCGATGGATCAGCTTCGCCAAGGGATTCACTTGCGTGCGTATGGCGGTACCGATCCGCTGCGCGAGTACCAATTCGAAGGTTTCGAAATGTTCCATCAGATGATCGCTTCGATCCAGGAAGAAGTGGCCACATACGTAATGCGGGCGCAAATCGAGAGCAATCAGGAGCGTCAGGCAGTCGTGGACGAGAGCAAAATCTCTACCAGCGGCGAGCCAGCCGAGAAACGCCCGGTGCGCGTAGCCGATCAAGTGGGACGCAACGATCTGTGCCCATGCGGCAGCGGCAAAAAGTACAAACATTGCCATGGCCAAGAATAGGAAATAATATATAGTCAGGACACATGGCTCCTTGCAGCCGGGGATTTCATAGGATAACCTATGGGTTCCTCGGTTGCCGGGAGCTTACTTTAATGAAAAGAGGAATTGCACATGATTGATCCAAGCGTAAAGCATGACCTGCGTGAAATCAGCAAGAAACTAACAAACCTTAGGGGGTCTCTTTGACTTAGATCTCAAAAAGGAAATGATTGAGAACTTCGAAGAGAAAATGTCTGCGCCCGATTTCTGGGACGATAATGAAAAAGCGCAATCCGTCATCGCCGAAATGAATGCGGTCAAGGGTTCGGTAGACCAATACAACAAGCTGCAGCAGGATTATGATGATGCGGCCATGATGGTCGAGCTGGCTGAAGAAGAGGGCGACGATGATCTCGCGGCCGAGGTAAGCGGCAGCGTAGCCGCCATTGTGGAAAAGCTGGAACAATTCGAGCTCCAACTGCTGCTGAACCAGCCATACGACAAAATGAACGCCATATTGGAGCTGCATCCGGGTGCCGGCGGTACCGAGTCTCAGGACTGGGGCCAGATGCTGCTGAGAATGTATACGCGGTGGGCCGAGAAACGCGGTTTCAAGGTCGAAGTGCTCGATTATTTGCCGGGTGACGAGGCAGGCATCAAGAGCGTTACGCTTTCGATCAAGGGGCACAATGCCTACGGATATCTGAAAGCGGAGAAAGGCGTGCATCGTTTGGTGCGCATCTCGCCGTTCGACTCCTCCGGCCGTCGCCATACTTCCTTCGTATCCTGCGACGTCGTGCCAGAGATCGATGATACGGTCGAGATCGACATCCGGACGGAAGATCTCAAGATCGATACCTACCGCGCGAGCGGCGCGGGTGGACAGCACATCAATACGACGGACTCGGCAGTACGGATTACGCATATCCCGACAGGCGTCGTTGTAACGTGCCAGAACGAGCGTTCACAGATCAAAAACCGCGAGCGGGCCATGACGATGCTCCGTTCGAAGCTGTATGAGCGTAAAATTGAAGAGCAGCAAAAAGAGCTGGATGAAATCCGAGGGGAACAGTCGGATATTGCATGGGGAAGCCAGATTCGCTCCTACGTGTTCCATCCCTATAGTATGGTAAAGGATCACCGTACTTCTGTGGAAACGGGAAATACCGGAGCGGTAATGGACGGCGACCTCGATGCATTCATCGATGGTTATTTGCGCAGCCAAATTAAAGTGGAAACCGATTAATCGAGTTCCTGTATGGACTGGATACGTGTAGGCGTATGCTGGTCTATGCAGGAGCTTTTTTTGTGCGCGCACGATGCAGCCGGATGTTCCCCTTCAGAAAGGGGAATCCAAAAAATCTGGGGATAACAGCGATCGGAAGATGGTACAGCGCACGCAGTGGCCTAATGTGAATGATTATTGCGGTTTATATAACTTGAATACAAACCTCTAAACATCATGGGTATTCCCCGTATCGGCGGGATGGCATATATAGCACTATGGACAACAAAAGGAGAGCAAGATGACATGCAGGAACAACCGCATTTGCAGTACAACCGCAAGAAAAGAATGACGAACTTTATTCCCTTGAACGGCCCCTGGCGGACCGCTATGGATACGGCCTTGATTATCGTGGGATCGTTTTTGATCGCCGTGGCCTTCAATCTGTTTTTACTGCCGAACCAGATCGCTTCGGGCGGCGTGTCGGGCATCTCCATTCTGGGGAAAGAGTGGCTTGGCCTGGAACCGGCGTACACCCAGTGGGCGCTGAACATCCCGCTCCTGATCGCGGGGTTCGTGCTGATCGGCAAACAGTATGGCGTCCGTTCCGTGCTCGGCAGCATCGTACTGCCGCTCTTCGTGTATTTGACGAAGGATTGGGCGGTGCCAACGATGAATCCGCTGCTCGGTTCATTATACGGGGGGATCGGCGCGGGACTGGGAATCGGGATCGTATACCGCGGCCGGGGATCGACGGGCGGCATGAGCATCATGGCTCGCATCGTGCAGAAATACAGCGGACTCAGTTATTCGATTTGCGTCGTAATCATGGATGCAACGGTGATCATTTTGGCGGGCTTTGTGCTGTCGCTGGAACAGTCGCTCTATGCCCTCATCGGTCTGTATATTACCGGCAAAGTGATTGATGGCGTCGAAATGGGTTTTGGCAGCTCCAAGGTCGCATACATCATCTCTAACGAGATCGAACCGATCACACAGATTATTCTCGCCGATCTGGATCGTGGCTTGACCAAGCTGGAAGCACGGGGAGGTTATACGGATAACCAGCGGACGGTGCTGATGGTCGTGGTTGGACAGAGCGAGGTGCCGAGACTTAAAGCGTTGATCAGGTCCGTGGACCCGGGGGCTTTTGTCATTATCAGCAATGCGCATGAGGTGCTTGGCGAAGGTTTCAAACGGGAGCATGTTTAATCGTCACAGGCAGAGTGTACTCAGTCAAAAAAATACGATATCGGTTGCTCGAACAGGACAATGTGATATTCAAAGAAAAGCAGGAAATCCTCCAGTTCATCAGACTGGGATTCCCTGCTTTTTGCATTTTACAGAATCGGAGAGAGCAGCCGCGAGATGGCTTCTTTAAAGCGAATGACGATGCTGCGCCGATTGTATTCGTCCATCGTCATTTCCCGGGATACTTTCAGATCGTGTTCGAACGTGTTCGCCAGTTTGGAGGCGATGCCTTCATCGTACATGAAGGCATTGACCTCAAAGTTCAGGCGGAAGCTGCGATAGTCGATGTTCGCCGTTCCCACGGATGCGACCATGCGGTCAATGATGAGCGTTTTGGCATGGATGAAGCCGTTGTCGTAAACGAATGCTTTGGCCCCCACTTTGAGCAGCTCGCCGATGTAGGATAACGTGGCCCAATATACAAAGGCGTGGTCGGGCTTGTTCGGGATCAAGATCCGCACGTCAATGCCCGACAGGCAGGCAAGGCGAATGGATTCGAACACGCTCGCGTCCGGAATGAAATACGGCGTCTGGATCATGATGGATTGTTTGGCCCCGTTAATCATTTTCAGGTAACTGTTCTTAATGTGCTCGATCTCGGCATCAGGACCGCTGGACACAATTTGCATGGCCGTGGATCCCGTACCCTGGATTTTCGGGAAATGTTCGGGCACGTAAGGCGTGTCATGCTGTTTGGATGCTTCGTTCCAATCGAGCAGGAACCGGGTCTGGAGCGCGTGAACGGCATTCCCCTGAATGCGCAGGTGTGTGTCGCGCCAATAGCCGAATTTGGAGTTTAACCCCAAATATTCGTCGCCGACATTGAACCCGCCCGTGTATCCGAGATTGCCGTCAATGATGACGATTTTACGATGATTGCGATAGTTCATGCGCAGGTTGATGAGGCTGAATTTGGATGGGAAAAAGACTTCCACCAAACCTCCCGCTTCGCGGAGCTCTTTGAAAAAACGGTTTGAGACCCTGCGCGAGCCAAGCGCGTCGTACAGGACTCGGACCTTAATGCCTTGCCTCGCTTTGCGGATGAGGGCATCGCGGATTTTTTTGCCCAGGCGGTCGCCTCTATAGATGTAATATTGCACGTGGACATGGTCTTGGGCCGCCTCGATATCGCTCAGCAAACGTTGGAACTTATCCATGCCGTCCGTAATGATTTCGACGTCATTGTCCTCCGTCAGGAGCGCGCCGTTCTGCTTCAGGTTCATGTAGATCATGTCCTGATGGCTTTCGGTGGCCGTGTTGAGGAAAGGCCCTCGGTGGTCTTTCAGCTGCTCCAGCTGGGCGGAGATGCGTTCCTCCAAACCGAGCTTTTTGCGTTCTTTCCACTGGAACAGCCTGTAACGGGTCAGATTCTGGCCAGTTAATAAATATAGTACGAATCCGAGCACTGGAATAAAGTTGAGGACGAGCAGCCAAGCCCAGGATGCGCTGGCATCCTTCCGTTCGAAGAAGACGACGGCTGCTGCAAAAATGATGTTCAGGCCCAGAAGTACGATAAGCAAGATGGATTCGATGTGCACTGTAGCCCTCCGTGATTCAAAATAGATGTCATCTATATAAATCGCATTAATCATTCACACTAGGGCACTGCGAGTGCAGGACCATCTTCCGATCGCTGTTATCCCCAGATTTCATGGATTCCCCTTTTCTAAGGAAAAATCCGGTGAACAGCCTATGCTTCCGAAGCAGCTTTCTTTCAGAAAGCTTTTAGGCGAACGCTTCGCTTCTCCAGATTGGTTCTGCCTCTCCGTTAACGTGTGTATGTATTTTGCGATTTATATAGTTATTGCCGAGCGGCAAAATTGGCCACGTAATCTTTGTATGTAATGTGGCCTCATACTACGTATTTTAGCAGAAGTGACGTGGTTCGTCCGCAGATATTGGAAAGATATGTTTCGAGCTGAAAGAGAAAGCATGTGAAATTCATGGCAGAGTGTTGTATTTATATAAATGTGGATGTATAATAATACACAAATATGCATAGAAGCGACGGATAGGCGCGCCGATTGACTTTAAGGTAATCGGGAAACGAAGCGCGACATAGACTATACGGCGTATGCAGCGGGATTGGGGGAGCGAGAGTGAATAGCAAATTGAAAGTGGCAATCGTCGGTTCCACCGGCTACGGCGGGGTGGAACTGATTCGTTTTTTACAACATCATCCAAATGTTGAGATTACGTCCGTGATCTCATCATCCAGCAGCGGCGAATCCATCGCGGATGGATTCCCGCATCTGACGGGGGTTGTGCGAAGGCCGCTCGACGGCGTTGATCCGGCCGAGATTGCGACACGCGCTGATTTGGTATTCACTGCGACTCCATCCGGAGTAAGCGCCAAGCTTGTGCCGAGCCTGCTTGAGGTTGGACTGAAAGTCATCGATCTTTCGGGCGATTTCCGGTTGAAAGACGGAGCATCCTACGAACAGTGGTACAAACACCCTGCTGCGCCGGCGGCATTGTTGGAAGAAGCGGTATACGGCATGGCTGAAGTGTTCGGCGATCAGGTGAAGGATCGGAATTTCATTTCCAATCCGGGGTGTTACCCGACGGCTACGCTGCTGGGACTGATTCCGGCAGTGGAAGCAGGCTGGATCGATCCGTCCACCATCATCATCGATGCGAAATCCGGCGTATCCGGTGCGGGAAGAGGCATTGGACTTCCTCATCATTATGCCGAGATGAACGAAAACTTCAGGGTCTACAAGCTGAACAAACACCAGCACATTCCGGAGATTGAGCAAGTTCTTGGCCTGATTGCCGGAAAGCCGGTAACGGTGACGTTCACGACGCATCTTGTACCGATGACGCGCGGGATCATGAGCACGATGTATGCGAGCCTTACCGGGGAACATACGGACCGCGAAATGGTAGACTTGTATCGCAAATACTATGAGAACCGGCCTTTCGTCCGCGTTCGGGAGCCAGGCATCTGGCCTGCGACGAAAGAAGTGTACGGCTCGAACTACTGCGATATCGGATTTTCGGCAGACCCTCGCACAGGCAGACTGACGATTATTTCCGTCATCGACAACCTGGTCAAAGGGGCTTCCGGGCAAGCCATTCAAAATATGAATCTGATGATGGGATGGGAGGAGAACCTCGGACTGAACATGACGCCTGTATATCCATAAGAAATGGGCACGCAAGGAGTGCATCGGTTCAAGCTGCCGGTCACTCCCGGTCCTGTTTCATCGGGGTAGCGGTTCATGAAAGCGGCGGAGGTCGGCATGCAGCCGAACGCCTGACGGGGGATAACATATGGGAACAAATGTGGAACAACAGGCTTTTGCCGTCATTAAGAACGGAACAATCGTAACCCCGCGCGGGTTCGCTGCTGGCGGATTGCACTGCGGGCTGAAAAAAACATCGCGCAACGATATCGGCGCCATTCGCTGCGACGTGCCGGCGGCTGCGGCTGCGGTATATACAACGAATGTATTCCAGGCAGCCCCGCTCAAGGTCACTCGCGAAAGTCTCGTGAACGGCCGCCTGCAAGCGGTGGTAGTGAACAGCGGCAATGCGAATGCTTGCACGGGGCAGCAGGGCGAGGACGATGCGTACGCCATGCGCGCTGCGGCTGCACGCGAGCTGGGCGTAGCCGAGGACGATGTTGCCGTGGCATCGACGGGTGTCATTGGCGAATTGCTGAAAATGGACGCGGTGCATGCAGGCATTGCCGCATTGCCAGCAAACCTGGGCGTGGATGCGGAGCAGGCGGAACAATTTTCCCAAGCGATCCTGACCACGGATCTGGTGAAAAAGGAAGCTTGCGTATCCGTTGAAGTAAACGGCAAAACGGTAACGATTGCGGGCGCGGCCAAAGGCTCGGGCATGATCCACCCGAACATGGCGACGATGCTTGCTTTTATGACCACGGATGCGGCCATCGGTTCGGAGGCCTTGCACCAATTGCTGCGTCAGACGACCAACCGCACGTTCAACATGATTACCGTGGACGGGGACACGAGCACGAACGATATGCTGGTGGCCTTGGCCAGCGGATTGGCCGACAATGAAGAGCTGACGCCTGAGCATGCCGACTGGGAAGCTTTTGCGGCTGGATTCATTTATGTGTGCGAAGTGCTGGCCAAAGCGATCGCCCGAGACGGCGAAGGCGCCACGAAACTGGTGGAAGTCCAAGTAACCGGGGCAGTTAGCGATGACTCCGCACAGGCGATCGCCAAGACCGTGATCGGGTCCAGCCTGGTGAAGTCCGCCATGTTCGGCGCCGATGCCAACTGGGGGCGCATTATCGCGGCTGTAGGGCGTGCAGGCCAGCCTGTTAACCCGAATACGGTGGACATCCGTTTGGGTGACATTTCGGTGCTGAAGCAGTCCAGTCCGGTAGTTTTCGATGAAGAGGCGGCGCTGGCCTACCTGCAAGGCGATACCGTTCGCATCGTGGTCGACTTGAACCATGGCGAAGGTTCCGCCATCGCATGGGGCTGCGACTTGACTTACGACTATGTACGAATCAATGCGGCATACCGCACATAATAGAGCATTTGGATAGGTTGAACTAGACATTTACATGACCACGTAGTGTCTCCGTGTAAAAATCATTGGTTCAATGTTAATTCATCAGTGAAAGGGGTGGCGTCATGAGTTCAACAACTTTGCCAAGCGAACAGAACGGGGCTCGGACCGAAGCGGGCAAGCAGCGCTTTGTGATGAAATGTGGAGGAAGCACGCTGGCGGCGTTGCCGGAATCGTTTTTTGCGGATTTGCGGGATCTGCAGGCTCAGGGCATTCAGCCCGTCATTGTGCACGGCGGCGGCCCGGCGATCTCGGACAATTTGGCGAAGCTCGGTATCGAGACCGAATTCGTGAACGGGTTGCGCAAGACGACCGAAGCGGTGTTGGATGTCGTGGAGATGGTGCTCGCGGGCAGCATCAACAAACAGATCGTTCGCCTGATCCAGCGCGTGGGCGGCCGGGCGATCGGATTGTCCGGCGTGGACGGGGGACTCATCCAGGCCAGACCGGTAACGAACCACGCTGAAATTGGCTGGGTTGGTGAAGTAACTGGTGTGGAAGCGCCGATTATTCAAGGCGTTGTGGACATGGGTTACATGCCTGTCATCGCGCCGGTGGGCGTGGATGTGAGCGGGCAGCGTTACAATATCAACGCCGACACGGCGGCTGGAGCAGTAGCATCCCACCTTGGCGTAAGCCGCATGATCGTCGTGACGGACGTGCCTGGCATCATGAAGACGGTACGCGGCGAGAAAAAGGTGCTGCCTTCCGTCTCCGTGCAGGAGATCGAGGACATGATTCAGACCGGAGAAATCTATGGCGGCATGATTCCGAAAGTGCGCGCGGCCATTGCCTGCATTCATGGCGACGTCCGCGAGGTCGTTATCGTGGATGGCAGCGAACCGCAAATTTTGAGCCGCGTGCTTGGCGGAGAAGCGATCGGTACGCGCATTATCCGGATGCCTTAGGAGCTGCAAGGAAAGTAGCGATGCTTTATTTCGTTGCAGCCTCTTAATCGGCATTCCCTACGCATTCATTAAGGAACAGGAGAGTGAAACGGCGATGGCAAAAGACAATGAACAAATCGGCGCTGCTACGGCGGTAGCGGGTGCCGTAGCGGCTGGGGCGGCGCCTTCCGGGCAAACGGAGAGCTCGCTTTTTCAGACATATTCGCGGTATCCCATCAGTCTTGTTAAGGGCAAAGGCAGCTGGGTATGGGACGATCAAGGCAATAAATACTTGGACTTCATGAGCGGTCTTGCGGTAACGAGCCTTGGCCATGCGCCCGATCAAATCGCGGCGAAGCTGAAAGCGCAGATCGATGAGCTGTGGCACGTATCCAACCTGTTCCAAATTCCAGGCCAGGAGAAAGCGGCAGCGCTGTTGACGGCGAATACGTGCGCGGACGCGGTGTTCTTCTGCAATAGCGGAGCGGAAGCGAACGAAGCGGCCATCAAGCTGGCTCGCCGCTATCACCAGAAAGTGAAGGGCACGGACCGCTATGAAGTGATCACGTTTGCCCAATCTTTCCATGGACGCACCTTGGCAACGTTGACGGCAACAGGCCAGGATAAAGTGAAGGAAGGTTTCCTTCCGCTCCCGGCCGGTTTCGTGACCGTACCGCTCCATGATACAGAAGCGCTCGAAGCAGCCATCGGGCCCAAAACGGCGGCGATCATGATTGAAATGGTGCAGGCAGAAGGCGGCGTGCATCCGGTCAAACGCGAATTCGTCGAGCATATCCGGAAGCTGTGCGACGAGCACGGATTGCTGCTGATCGTGGATGAGGTGCAAACGGGCATGGGACGGACAGGCAAGCTGTTTGCGCATGAGCATTATGGCATTGAGCCGGATATTTTCACGGTCGCCAAAGGGATCGGAAGCGGCTTCCCTGTGGGCGCCATGCTGGGTAAAGGATATCTGAAAGATGCGTTTACGCCGGGCAGCCATGCGACTACGTTTGGCGGTACGCCGCTCGCTTCGTCGGTGGTGATCGCCACCGTGGAAACGATGCTGGAGGAACGCGTGCCGGAGCGTGCCGCAGAGACTGGTGAATACCTGATGAATGCACTGCGCGAGAAGCTCGCAGACATTCCGTTCGTGAAGGAAGTGCGCGGCCTCGGGCTGATCGTGGGCATCGAGTGTGCGGAGCCGGTCGGCGATATTATTACGGCTGGGCAAAAGCGCGGCATTCTGTTCGTCAATGCAGGACCGAACGTGATTCGTCTGCTGCCTAACCTGCTGGTGAGCAAGGAAGAGGTTGATCAGGCGGTAACCCTCGTTACGGAACTGATCCAAGAGCATGTTGCTGCTAAAAACGCGTAATTTGTAAGTCCACTCTTCAATTGAAGGTGGTTAAAATATTTCGTTTGCTCCGGGGGCCACTTCCGGCCCTCCGGGTGAACATGTACAGCTGAATCCCTGCAGCCGCATGGCGCCGCGTGAGAATGCAGAAGAGAATGGGTTTTCTTTTCTGCCCAGGCGGGTGCAGGGAACCGGAATGAAGGAGGATACGAATAATGACGCAAGCATCGCAAACCCAAATCAAAAAAATCGACCTTAGAGGCCGGGATTTCATCGAGTTCACGGACTATACGGCAGAGGAAATCCGTTATTTGCTCGATCTGGCCATCGAGATCAAAGGAAAACAGAAAAACGGCGTGCCTTATCAGCCGCTGAAAGGCAAAACGATCGGACTTATTTTCGAAAAATCGTCCACGCGTACGCGGGTATCTTTTGAAGTAGGCATGTTTCAGTTGGGCGGACACGCGCTGTTCCTCAGCAAAAACGATATTCAGCTCGGTCGCGGCGAGACGACGCATGATACGGCGAAAGTATTGTCCCGCTATCTGGACGGAATCATGATCCGTACGTTCGGACATCATAACGTGACTGAATTGGCGGAACATGCAGATATTCCGGTCATCAACGGCCTGAGCGATGCAGCGCATCCATGCCAAGTGCTGGCTGACTTCCAAACGGTGCTGGAGCACAAAGGCAAGCTTGAAGGCTTGAAGCTGGCATACGTGGGCGACGGCAACAACATGGCGCATTCCCTCATGCTGGGTGCGGCGAAAATGGGCATCCATGTCGCAGTTGCTACGCCGAAGGGATACGAGCCGGACAGCGCCATTGTAGAGCAGACACGCAGCATTGCAAAGGAGAGCGGCTCTGAAGTTACCGTAACTTACGATCCGCATGAAGCTGTGAAGGACGCGGACGTGGTATACACGGACGTATGGGCGAGCATGGGCTTTGAAGAGGAGCAAAAAGTGCGCGAGCAAGCATTTGCGGCCTATCAAGTGGACGAAGAGTTGATGAAAGGCGCAAAGCCGGACTACCTGTTCTTGCACTGCCTGCCGGCGCACCGCGGCGAAGAAGTGAGCGAAGGCGTCATTGACGGCCCGAACTCCGTCATCTTCGACCAAGCCGAAAACCGTTTGCATGCACAGAAGGCCTTGATGGCTGCGTTAATGAGCGAATAACCGCCGTTTGCCTCAAAATGGTTGATTTTGAGGACGGGGTTAGCGATGATAGAACAAAGCGAGATTTATCATTATTTATTAATTATATTTTTTGATAGAAGTGGATTTGATGTTTGTGCGTTAACGGAGAGTGCAGAACCAATCTGGAGAAGCGAAGCGCTCGCCTTTATCACCGGATTTGCCCGTTTATAGAGTGATCAAAAAATCCGGGGATAACGAAGATCGGAAGATGGTACTGCAATCGGAGTGGTGTGCACAACCCAACATATTCACGGATATCAACTTTGGGGGAAGCGACAATGGCTAAGGAAAAAATCGTACTCGCCTATTCCGGCGGACTGGACACATCGGTCATTTTGAAATGGCTGAAAGAAACATATGATGCAGAAATCATCGCCTTCACGGCGGATATCGGTCAGAAAGAAGAATTGGACGGACTGGAAGAGAAAGCACTCGCAACGGGCGCGTCCAAAGTGTACATCGACGATCTGCGCGACGAGTTCGCGAAAGATTTCATTTATCCAATGTTCCAGGCAGGCGCTCTTTATGAGGGACAATACCTGCTCGGCACAAGCATCGCACGTCCGCTGATCGCCAAACGCATGGTGGACATCGCACGCGCCGAAGGCGCTACGGCGATCGCTCACGGCGCTACGGGCAAAGGGAACGACCAAGTTCGCTTCGAGCTGAACGCGGCTGCATTGACACCGGATATTCAAGTGATCGCGCCTTGGCGTTTGGAAGAATTCCGCAACCAATTCCCTGGACGTGCGGAAATGATCGCATATGCCGAGAAACACGGCATTCCGGTAACGGCTTCCGCGGCAAAACCATACTCGATGGACCGCAACCTGCTGCACATCAGCTATGAAAGCGGCGTGCTGGAAGATCCTTGGTTCGATCCAAGCTCTGAAGAGAATAAAGACATGTTCCTGCTCAGCAACTCTCCCGAGGATGCGCCGGATCAACCGGAATATCTGGAGCTGGAATTCGAAAAAGGCGATTGCGTGGCCTTGAACGGCGAGCGTTTGAGCCCGCTGCAAGTCATGGAGAAACTGAACGAGCTGGGCGGCAAACACGGCATCGGACGCGTCGACATGGTGGAAAACCGCTTCGTCGGCATGAAGAGCCGCGGGGTATACGAGACGCCGGGCGGCACAATCCTGTTCACCGCTCACCGCAAAATGGAATCCATCACGATGGACCGCGAAGTGATGAACCTGCGCGACAGCCTGATTACGCGTTACAGCACGCTGGTATACAACGGCTTCTGGTTTGCGCCTGAACGCCTTGCCTTGCAAGCACTCGTGACCGAAAGTCAGAAAAACGTGACCGGAACCGTGCGCGTGAAGCTGTACAAAGGCAACATTATCGGCGCAGGGGTTCAAAGCCCTGTCAGCCTGTACAATCCGGACATCGCTACAATGGAAGCTGACCCGACGCAAGCGTATGACCAAGGAGATGCAACCGGCTTTATCCGCTTGAACGCGCTGCGCCTGAAAGTGAACTCCGGCGTAGAGCAAAACAAAAACTAATTCGCGGGCGCCGGGCGTTTTATACGGCTCGGAACGTGCATATACAAGCTGCCAGCGTTGGCATGCATAATCAATGACAAGGCGGGCCGTTCTTGCCGAAACTTCGGCAGGAGCGGCTTTGTCCATGAGCGAAAGGGGAATATTCACCGTGAGCAAGCTGTGGGGCGGACGTTTTACGAAACAAACGAATCATCTGGTGGAGGAGTACACGGCATCCATCAACTTTGACAAAGCGCTGGCTGAGGAAGACATTCAAGGCAGTTTGGCCCATGTGACGATGCTCGGCAAATGCGGCATTTTGCCTGCCGAAGACGTGGAAACGATCAAGGAAGGCCTGATTACCGTGCTGCACAAAATCCGTGCAGGCGAAGTGGAGTTCTCGGTATCTGACGAAGATATTCATATGAACATCGAGAAAAACCTGATCGAAACGATCGGCCCGGTTGGCGGTAAATTGCATACGGGGCGCAGCCGGAACGACCAGGTCGCGACGGACATGCACTTGTACCTGCGCGAGCGCGTGGTTGGTTTTGTCGGCATGCTGCATGCGCTGCAGCAAGCGTTGATCGGGCAAGCGAAGGACAACCTGGATACGATCGTGCCGGGATATACGCATTTGCAGCGTGCGCAGCCGATCCTGTTCGCGCATCATTTGATGGCTTACGTGTCCATGTTCCAACGCGATGCAGAGCGGCTGATGGACAGCTACAAACGCATTAACGTGCTGCCACTGGGCGCCGGAGCGCTTGCCGGAACGACGTTCCCGATCGATCGCCACTTCGTGGCCGAGCAGCTCGGGTTCGACGGCGTTTACGAAAACAGTCTGGATGCGGTCAGCGACCGTGACTTTATCGTGGAGTTCCTGGCAGCGGCGTCCCTGATCATGACGCATCTGTCCCGACTGAGCGAGGAACTGGTGCTGTGGAGCAGCACGGAGTTTGGCTTCGTGGAGCTGGACGATGCGTTCTGCACGGGCAGCAGCATCATGCCGCAGAAGAAAAACCCGGACGTACCTGAACTCGTTCGCGGCAAAACCGGACGTGTATACGGCAATCTGATGGGCTTGCTCACGGTGCTGAAATCTCTCCCGCTTGCTTACAACAAAGACATGCAGGAAGACAAAGAAGGCATGTTCGATACGGTAGCCACGCTGGAAGGCGCGCTGCAATTGTTTGCTCCGATGATCGCGACGATGAAAGTCAACAAAGGTCGCATGCGTCAGGCCGTCAATCAGGACTTCTCCAACGCAACGGACATCGCCGACTTCCTCGTGGGCGAAGGGCTGCCTTTCCGCCAAGCGCATGAAGTCATCGGCAAAACGGTGCTCTACTGTATCCAGAACGGCAAATATTTGCTCGATCTGACGATCGACGAATTCCGCCAGTTCTCCCCGCTGTTCGATGAGCGCATCTATGATGTGCTGCAGCCGGAGGCGGTGGTCAACGCCCGTAACGTTTACGGCGGAACGGCATCCGGCCAGGTTGCCGAAGCGATTGCACGCAGCGAAAAGGTGCTCGAGCTGACGGAGCAGTGGATCGAAAACCGCGGTTAATGTTTGGTCCGAAACGACCGGTTATATACAAAGAAGCAGGGTGAGAGCGTAAGCTCTCGTGCCTGCTTCTTTTTTTGGTAAAAGACGAAGCGGGCAGAATGTAAAATTCTGCTCCGATCGCTCTCGCTTGCCGACTATTCTTTCTTCGCCAATGGCAGCCATTTCAGGACATCCTGGATTTTCGCATCCCAATATCCCCATTCGTGAGCCCCAGGCCCTTCTTCGTAAGTCAGTTGGAAGTCTGTCTGTGCACAGGCCTGTCGGAACGTCTGATTGTCTTCGTAGAGGAAATCCTCTGTGCCGCAGCATTGGTATAAAAGAGGGCGAGGTCCTGTGGAAGCTTGGCTTTCCTTCAGCAGATGGAGCAGATCGTTTTCCGTCCCGGCGATGCTCGGCCCGAAAATGCGTTCCAGCTCCGCGCGGCTAAGTGCGCCGGAAGCGTTGTCCATGTGCGCTGCCATGTCGAGCGCGCCGGACAAGCTGGCTGCGGCCGCATACTGGTCCGGCTTGCGCAGCGCAAGCTTGAAAGCGCCGTATCCGCCCATGGAGAGGCCGGCAACGAAGTTGTCCTCCCGGCGGTCGGACAACGGGAAGAACGAGCGCGCAAGCGCGGGCAGCTCTTCGCTGATAAAGCTCCAGTACCGCCCGCCTTCGGCCATGTCGGTGTAGAAGCTGCGATGGACTTGCGGCATGACGACGGCAATGCCGAGCTGAGCCACATAACGTTCGATCGAGGTGCGGCGCAGCCAGATGGAATCGTCGTCGGACAAACCGTGCAGTAAATACAGGGTAGGATGAAGTCCTTTGCCCGTTACATTTTCCATGCCGATCTGGGTGTGGGTCTGCTGCGGGAGAATGACGTGCATACTTGTGCTCAAGCCAAGCGTATCGGAATAAAAGTTGCAAGTGATCAGTGCCATAACGTGAAGTAACCCCTTTCATTCGTGTTCATACCAAGATTAAATGGATTGTCCCTCTTTTGCAATCATGAATATGGATTTCTCGAACGGTATCCGTTAGCGATGAAAATAGAACGGTAGTCGCATACTTAAATGAAAAAAAAGCGGGTTGATCTCTCAACCTGCTTCTTTGTGATTCGTATCTATTCACGGCTTCTGCCAGCTGCCTGTCGCAACCTCCGTCGACACGTCGCCGCTGCGAGCGACGATATGTCCCCGAACGACGGTACCGGTCACGCTGCACGGGAAGGTATGCCCGATATACAGGCTCTGCTTATGTTTGGCATAATAATTTTCTTCCGTGACCGTAAACGCTTCGTTCAAATCGACGATCGCCAGATCGGCATCCATCCCGATGGCAATGGTGCCCTTGCTGCCCGCGAGACCGAAGCGCTCCGCCGGATTCGATGCCGTCCACGCGGCAACCTGCTCGAGCGGGATGTCGTGCGCCAGTGCCAGTTCCAGGGCCGACAGCAGCGTGAACTGTCCACCGCTAATGCCGCCCCAGGCCTGAAAGAGGTTATAATCTTTCGGGTCCTTCATATCGTACGGACACGGTGAATGGTCCGACGACAGCATATCGAATTTGCCTTGTGCCAGCAGGGCGATTAGCCGTTGCTGCTCGTCTGCTTCCCGCAGTGGAGGCGCGCACTTGGCGATGCTGCCTTTTTCCCGCAGACTATTGTGATTAAAGAGCAAATAATGCGGGCACGTCTCAACCGTTACATTCATGCCGCGAGCCTTCGCCGCCTCGATTTTCGCCACGGCCGCAGCCGAGCTGATATGCACAAAATGCAGCGCGCAGCCGGTTATTTCCGAATAATGCAGTGCGCGTTCCACTGCTTCAACTTCGGCGAGAATCGGGCGAGTCTCCAGATAGTCGTCAGCACTCACAAGTCCCGCCGCTTCCTTTTCCGCTTTCAGCCAGTTGGTGATTGCTGCGCTCTCGGAATGCAAGGCCAGTACCTTGCCGAGTGCTGCAATCTTTTTCATGCCGTTCAGGAGCGTCATGTCGTCCACGGCTTCGAATTCTTTGTTGCCTGTCGTGGACAGGAACGCTTTGAATCCAATCACGCCAGATTCCGCCAAAGGCTGCAGATCGTCTTCGTTACCCGGCACGAGTCCGCCCCAAAGGCCGAAATCGACGAGCGACTTTTCGTTTCCAAGACGAGCCTTATCCAGCAACGCCTCCTCATTCACCGTAGACGGAATGCCGTTCAGCGGCATATCGAAGAAGGTGGTGCAGCCGCCGGCAGCCATCATGGCTGATCCGGTCGTAAAGCCTTCCCAATGCTCGCGGCCCGGCTCGCTGAAATGGACGTGCACGTCGATCATGCCTGGAAGCACATGGAGTCCCGCCGCGTCCCATTCCTGCTCTGTTTCGCCCTCCAGTTTGGCGGCAATTGCCGCAATTTTTCCGTCTTTGACCCCGACATCGACTTTCGTGACACCTTTCGGCAGCACCACGCTGCCGCCGCGTACGATCAGATCGTAACGTTCCATGCGCATCTCTCCTTTTAGGTGGTTTCCAATGTATAGTTGAGACTGTTTATTCAAAAATCGTGCCCTTCTTGAACGATGAGCCTTTGAAAGCGAGTTTGCTCAGCAGCAGGTATGCGATGCCCGCTACGGTAAATCCGATGATCCAGCCGATGTCGACCAGTAGGAATGCTGCGCCTGCTCCGATCAGCATGGCGAGTATGGCGCTCGGATTATAGCCTTTGAAAGCGCCGTTTTCCAGATACAGCTCTACCGTATCGACCTTCTGTTTGCGCAAAATGTAGTATTCGACTAACATAATTGCGACGATCGGACCAAGGAAAGCGGAGTAGATCAGGATGAACATGTTTAAGCCTTTGGCCGAAGAATCCTGCACGAGTACCCAAGGGAAGGAGCAGAGCGCGAGTAATCCGGTTATAATGACGGATGCTTTGTATTTCAGCTTGGTAACGAGCGAGATGACGTAAGCTGGCGGTACGATGTTGGCCACCATGTTGACGGCAACCGCACCGATGACGATGAAGGCGGACACACCAACGGTGATATACGGATTGTCGACGATGACGGCGAATGCTTTGACCGGATTGGAAATGCCTGTCGCCGCGGCCATCATGGCCCCGATCGTCAGGACGAAGCCGTAGGCGATAAAGATGGGCAAGAAGTAAAGCATACTGCGTTTTTTGTCGCTGATGCCGCTTTTGAGCTCACGGGAATAGTCCGCTGCGCTCAGAAAGATCGCCGCATAGTTGCCGAGAAATACCATGATGAAGGCGAAGAAGGGAAGTCCCCATGTCCCCTGAGCGTTCACCCAATGCTCGGCAATTGCCGTGCTGTGGGAATTGAGCAAGATGCCGAACACGTAGACGAGGGCCAGCATGATGACAACGGAAGCGAGCGTCTCCACCCACTTGATCGCATGAAAGCCATAAAGCGAGAGAACGATCTGAACCGCCTGCAGTACCACGAAACAAATCGGGATGCTGTCGAAGCTGCCGCTACTCAGCACCTTCACAATTTCATTCAGCGCCGTTGCCCCGACCCAACTCTGGAAACCGTACCAGACGATGGCAGGCACGCCGCGCAGGAATGAGGAAATCATCGAGCCCTTGATGCCGAACGACATCCGCAGCTGAACAACGTAAGGGATGCCCGTCCGGTAGCCGAATCGATCGTTCAGGGCGAAAATAACGGAAATGATACCGATCGCAATGATCGCGGCTACAAATGTCTGAAACACATTGAGCGTAGCGACGCCAGCGGCAATCAGGCTCGCCCCGAGCGTCATGTTGCCGAGGTTCACGCCGTCCCCGATCCACATAAACATGTAAGATACCGGTCCAATCTTTCTGTCGCTCTCTTGCTTCGGTTTCAGGGAGTCGTCCACACTGATCTTTTCCTGCAGCTGCGTCTCCTCCAACACTCGACCTGCCAAATTCGTAGACATACTCGACCCACTCCCTCGTTTTTATTGGGTGTGCAAGGCTGGTCGGTTTGAAGATTAAACGACCGTTCGGCCAGCCTTTTGCATATATCCCAGATGATTTAATGTAAGATAACATCACTCTAATATGTAATGTATACTGACCTTCGGTTTATGTTTCTTATTTTATCACCTTATCTTCATAAATCATTGACAAAAACGTAGATTGTCATCGGGTTTGCTGTTGAATTTGACTAAAAAAATATTACACATTACGTAAGTTTATATTGTAAGCGCTATATTTTCGGGTTTTGATGTATAAAAGTACAAAGAATTTGATTCAGGTCTCCACGATATTGCTCAGTGTTTTCAGCCCGGCGATTCGGCATTCTACCTTGTCTCCCTGTTTGATCACGACGGAACCGGGCGTTCCTGTTAAAATAATATCTCCCGGATGCAGCGTCATCACATGTGAGAGGAAAGAGATCAGGTAAGCAGGGGAGAACATCATCCTGCTGACGGTATTACGGTGCGCCACTTCACCATTCAGCACGGTCTCGACCTCCAGTTCCGCCAGGCTCGCATATTCATCAACTGTAGTGAGGGTGGCGCCCAGGCTCAGAAACGTGTCGAAGCTCTTGGCGCGCTGCATGAATCGGGGATTGCGAGAGTGGATATCCTTGGCAGTCATGTCGAGCGAGGTCGTGAAACCGGCCACGACACTCATGGCTTCCTCTTCACTGATTCCCTTGCACGTTTGGCCGACGACGATCGCCAGCTCTGCTTCCGCGGTGATTTGCCCCGCTCGATCCGGGAGACGGATGCATTCGCCGGGACCGATCAGCGATGTGTCTGGCTTGAGGAAAATGACCGGTTCGTCCTCCGGCGGACGTCCGGACAGCTCGATTGCTTTTGCCATATAGTTCATGCCTACGCCAATCATTTTCCCCGGCTGGCGGTAAAGCGCACGATAAGAGACTTGTCCGTGCACGAGGGCAGGCAGTTCAGTGAGGAGAGCCTTTCCGCCGCCGGTATACCAGCCGAGCAGAGTGTTTAGTTTGTTTTTTTGCAGCAATGCCAACAGATCCGTTTCCCAATCCGTCCCTTCCCGTCTGTTCAGCCATACCAGCGGGATGATGCCCCGATCCGTCAAAAAGGCGGCTTGCTCCCGTTGTTCGTGTACAATTGTTGCGAGTTTCATCCGCGCACCTCTTCCGTAACATGTTTTGCTGTCCAGTGCAGCAGTTTCATATCCGTATTCGGACCGCCGATAAAGGAAAGTCCAAGCGGTAGCCCGTCCTGGCGGATCACGGGGATGGTAACCTGGGGCAGGCCTGAAAGTCCCGCGATACAGGACAACTGCATGGTCTTCGCCCGGTAATCCTCGGCTTCCAGACCTTGCAGCCCAAGCAGTGGAGCGGGGCCTGGTGCGGTCGGTATTGCCAGGAGCCCGTCTTCGCCCAGCAGTTCAACGAGCTTGCTCCGAATGCGGACGCGCAGTTCGGCTTCTGACGTGCTGGCGGATTCCTCGAGTGTTCCGGCCCATGCAAAACGTTCCGCGATTCCCGGGCCAAACTTCGGACGCTCACTTGTTATCCATTCACCGTGTTCCCGAGCGATTTCCAATCCCTGAAGCACGCGGAACGCCGCCGACCAGTCAATCAGGCTCTCCGTATGTCCTGTCAATCGGACTGCGGATCCACCATCCTGCCAGTCGGTAAGCTGTCGGAGCTTCGTATTCAGAAGCGAGCGGTCTTCGGCTTCGAGCAGGCCCCATGCTTCTTCCGCCGTGAAAAAACGCGTGAATTGCGGTATGTCGCTGCCGGATGGGTGAACTTCCGCGTTTTCACTGAAGGTTTTGCTGACCCGCTCAAAATTCGAAGTGCCTTTGCTCTGTTCCAGCAGAACGCTTCCGACGTCTAATAAAACGTTCGCAGTCCGGCTCATCCAGCCGACCGTATCAAAACTGCGTGCCAGTGGAATGACGCCTTCTGACGATACGGCTCCGTGCGTAGGGCGGAAGCCATATAGGCCGCAGTATGATGATGGAATGCGTACTGAACCGCCAGTATCCGTTCCTATGGCAAAGTCGACCAGCCCCGCCGCAGCCGCGACGGCCGAACCGCTTGACGAACCGCCGGGGATCCGGTCGGGTGCGGCGGGGTTGACCGGCGTTCCGTAATGGGCGTTCTCCCCGTTCAGGCTGTACATCAGCTCGTCGGTCTGCGTCGTGCCTTCGAGTTTTGCGCCGTTTGCCAACAAGGCCAGTAATGCCGGAGCGGTAGATTCGGCGGGTTTGTGCGTGCGCAGCCAATCCGGGTTGCCGGCGCCGCTTGTTACGTCCTTGATGTCGAAGACGTCTTTGACTGCAAAAGTCAATCCGGTGAGCCGGCCTGTTCCGGTGCACGGCAGCTTGATTGAAGCGTCGACGAAAGCTCCCCATTTGTCGGCCTTGGGCGGATTATTTTCCGCCTCAGCGTTTCGTTTTGATACCTCTGTATGAACCTCGTGTATTCCTCTCATTATGTTTCTCCTTTCGTTTATGAATCGAGGTGGAGAGCGCTCCGGGAAGAATGGGTTTCTCCTTAATCATGTACTCGATCATCGTTCAAGCCCGCTGCCCCTGCTTACCGTGCGGAGTGGAAGCGGACCCGGTCCAGCAGCAATGCCAGTAAAATGCCGACCAGCAGGCCGTTTCCGAGCAGTGGACGCAGCAGTGGGGGCAGCGAAGAGAAGGTTGATGACGGCAATCCCATAACGATAATTCCGACAAATAAAGGCGCTGCCGTCCGGTACAGGTTCGCCGCATCCATACGAATTTGGCCGAAATATTGCAGCGAAGAGCCAAGCAGCCGCAAATACGTCACCAACAGCACGGCGCTCCCGATGCTTAGCGGCAGTTGCGTCAGTACAGCACTGACTGCCGGAATCAGGCCGATTCCGAAGAACAGCAAACCGCCGATCACGAAGGGGAGCCGATCCCGGATGCGGGTTTGCTGGAGAAAACCCACGGACGAAACATAAGGTGCATATGGCACAAGCCCCAGTAGCCCGGACACGACCGCGAGCACGCCGCTGATCGTGAAGGAGCGTCGGTACTGACCTCCAGATGCCTCATGTTCGTAAATGCTGTCGGTTCCTTTCAATGCCCCGAATGTATTCGAGGTGTTGACTAAACCGGCGATGACTGCAATGGCTACAACGCCGGTGTCGAGTCCATCCGAAGGTCCGCCGAGCGGGAACCAGCCCGCTTCCAGCTTGCCTGATCCGGCTGTTGCGCTCTCTCCGCCGAAGATCAGCACAAACAGCGCCCAACCGCCCAAAATGCCGATCAGCAGCGCATATTGTCCGATCGCGGCTCTGGCTTTTACCGACAGAACGGCGACGAAAATGGCCACTGCTGCGGCTAAGAGGAAAATGCTTGGCTGAATGACCGAGGCTTCGGAGGAAGAACCTGCTGATATGCCGAGCATGCCTTCGAGAAAAATCGTGTTCAACCTGCAGCCGAGCAGGAACATGAATACTGCCATCACACCTGGCGTAAACAGTTTCGATAATGGAGCGGCCAATCCGCATACACTGATCAGAACTGTGATTACGCCTGAGATCATGATTCCGACCGCCAGACTGCCGCCCAGTTCCGTTAGCGAAATGCCCAGAGACGGCGCGGATGCGCTGAGGCTCAGGATAACGCCCCACCATAATCCGGACTGTCCTTCCATGACAGCTCTTTGATGCCCAAGCCCTGCTTGTACGACACAGGCAAGCCCTGTCAGGACAAATGAGCATTGAATCAAAAATTGAATTTTCTCCTGCGGCAGCCCGAAGGCTGCTCCGACGGTGATCGGAATGACGACCGTATTCGTGAACAAAAAAAACAGCCACTGCAGCCCCGCCAGACCCGAGCGCAGCGAGATCAAATGGTTCATACTTCACCTTCCGCTTGGAGCTTCGTTGAATTCGTTCAAGCGGCGCAACCATGCGCAGAACGCTTTTCATCGAAGCTGGATTTATGCAAAAGGATTCCGGAGGTTTCCGGAATCCTTTGTAACTGAAAATCAGTGTGAACGGACGCCGAGTCTTGTTCTTCGCGTCGTAGCCCGTCTTAGCTTTGCGATGCAACATCTAACCGTGCTTGTTCATACACATCAAGCGCCTCTTGCACGCCGCGCCCGATCACGATCGGAGCGTTATGTCTGATCAGCACAGCTTCCAGCGCGGACAGAACGAAGAGGACGTTCTCTTTGCGGCAGCTGTAGCCCATCGTGCCGATCCGCCAAATCTTCCCGTGAAGCGGGCCGAATGAGCTGGCAATCTCGATGCCGAACTGTTGTAGAAGCATGGTTCGGACGGACTCGCCGTCGACACCTGCCGGAATATTCACGCAAGTCACGACCGGCAGCTTCCATGCGACGTCGTTGAATAACTCCAGGCCCATGCCTCGGATGCCGGCCATCAGTGCCTTTTCGTGCAGTTTATGTCTCTCGAAGCGTTCTTCGAGTCCTTCGTCGAGCAGAATGCGCAGGCCTTCGCGCAGCGCGTACAGCATGGACGTGGCCTCCGTATGATGATTCAGCCTGCGCGGTCCCCAGTAATCCTGCAGCTGGCTTAAATCCAGGTAGTTGCTGCGGATCGGCTGCGCGACGTTCCGGCGGTCACTGTCGATCGCGACGCCGCGCTCGACCTTTTTCCGGCTCGCCAGAATACGCTCGACTCGCTCGTTATAGGTGACTGGAGCCATCCCGGACGGCACGGAAATGCATTTCTGCGTTCCGCCGATGACCGCGTCAAGCTGCCATTCGTCCACTTTGACCGGCGCGCCGCCGATCGAAGCGACCGCATCGACGACTGTCAGCACGCCTCGCTCGCGACAAGCTGGTCCGATTTTGTCCAATGGCTGCATGCAGCCTGTTGAAGTTTCTCCGTGCACAATGGCTAAAATTTTCGGCTGTATGCGCTCAACTTCATCGATGACGGCTTGTTGGTCGAACACTTCTCCCCATGGACACTCCATGAAGTGAAGCTCGGCACCATAACGCTCTGCAATCTCGGTCAACAGATGGCCAAAGCGGCCGAAGATCGGAATGAGTACCTTGTCGCCTGGTTCGATCAGACTGCAGAGTACGGCTTCCAGGCCGGAGCGGGAAGTGCCGTCGACAGGGAAGGCCCACTGGTTCGCCGTCTGGAACGTCTGCCGCAACATGTCCATGGTTTCGTTCATCATCCGCGTGAATTCCGGATCGAATTGGCCCAGAATCGGCGTCGCCATCGCGCGCAGCACTCTTGGATCAGCCTCGACCGGCCCCGGCGTCATAATCGTTCTCAAAGGTGCATGGATTTCCCGGTACTTCGTCATCTCGTAACGCCTCCTGATTGTTTGTTCAATAAGCCAACTTATACAGCAGGTCGATCAGCAGGCGCACGCCGCGCTGCAAATCTTCCGTATTCGTAAATTCCTCCGGCGAGTGGCTGATGCCGCCCCGGCTCGGTACAAACAACAGCGCCGTCGGACAATAGATCCCGAATACCTGTGAGTCATGTCCCGCCCCGCTGGTCATCGTTTTGTACGAAATGCCTTTCTGCTTCAAAATATCTTCGGCAGTCGCGCTCAGTACAGAGTCCATCGCGACCGGCGACTCGTCCATCCATTTCCGGCAAACGACGTCTGTTCCATGTTCGGCTGCGATTTTGTCGAATTCGCCAAAGCATTCTTCGCAGAACAACCGTATTCTCTCCGCATCGCTGTGCCGCACGTCCAAGCTGAAGGTGACCTCTCTAGCAATCACGTTTCCGACATTTGGCTTGACATCCATCCGGCCGACGGTGGCGACCAGTCCGCTCTCGTCCGCTTTGGCACGATGCGTTAGCAGCCGGATCAATTCGGCTGCGGTAAACATCGCATCGTGACGCCAATGCATCGGCGTCGTGCCGGCATGATTGCTCTCGCCGCGAACCGTAATATCGTAGCGGCGCTGTCCGACGATATGACTGACAACGCCGATGGATTTCCCTTCGCGCTCCAGCACCTGGCCTTGCTCGATGTGCAGTTCGATAAAGCATTCCAGGTCGCGGCGCTCCGGCTGCGGATGCTGTCCGAATCCGAACCCTGCATCCCGCATCGCTTGCTCGAACGGAACGGCGTTGGCGTCCTTGATGTCGCGAACCTTCTTCCGGCTCTTGACTCCGGTAATATTGCCGGAGCCCCAGTAGGTCATCGGAAAGCGGCTTCCTTCTTCTTCGCATAGTGACACAACCTCGATCGGCTTGAGCGGCAGGCCATAATGGGTCAGTAAATATTCCACGGCAATCAGCGCGGCGACGATGCCGTAGGCTCCGTCATATTTTCCGCCGCCTTTCACTGTGTCGATATGCGAACCTGTCAGTATGACACGCGCTTCGGGATCACGGCCGGCAACGCGGCCGAAGAGATTGCCGACATCGTCGTAGCGGGCAGACAACCTGATTTTTTCCATTTTCTCTTTGATTGCCCGCTGGGCAGCTATCCAGGCGGGGTCATACAGCAGCCGTGTCACCCCGCCGCTTTCGTCTCCCCCGTGGGAGGCCAGCCATTCGATCATGTTTTCGACCTGTTCGGATAAGGCTGACGGATTCGGCTGTTCGATCATCAATGTAATCTCTCCCCATTCCGGCACCACAAGCTTTCCAACCGGTGTTATATTTGTTAACTTGGCAATATGATTAATTAATCGTAAAATAAAACAAAAGGGAAATCATTCACGTAAATGTAGAAGAATTAGAAAATTTATTAGTCATGTTAACCAAAGGGTGAGGGAACGATGAAACTGGATGATCTGCTGAAGCTGCCGGTGTTTGATGGGACTGCCATTGTCGCGGGAGCGAAGGGGGTGAATCGGGAAGTTTACACCGTCAATATGATGGATGCCCCCGATATCATTCCTTACCTGAAAAGAAATGAATTGCTTGTTACGACGGCCTTTCATTTTAAGGACGATCTGCCGGCACTCCTGGAGTTGATCCGGCAGATGAGTCGTCAGGACTGTGCGGCCCTCGGCATAAAAAGCAAACGGTTCCTTGGCGGTATTCCCGAGTCGGCGGTCCGGCTTGCGGACGAGCTGGGACTGCCGCTGATGGAACTGCCTGTGGAACCGTCACTCGGGGATATCGTCAATAAATCGTTGAGTCATATCCTCGACGTGCGGACAACCGAACTGCACAATGCCATGAAGACGCATCGACAATTCACTCAGCAGATTATGAGCGGCCAGGGCATTCCGAAGCTGCTGGACCAACTGGCTTCCCTGCTGCGGTTGCCTGTTCTTCTGCTTGGTCCTTACCTGCAGCCGATCTGCGGTCGCTTCTCCGCTGCCTCCACCGCGGTTCGTTTTGAAAATATGCTGTCCGGAGGCAGTCGTGTTCATGTGGCACCTTCCATTTTCTCCGCTTTCTCCTTGCTGGACGGAGAACGACAGGCGATCACGCTGTTTCCGGTGTATACCCATAGACAACTGCATTACCTATGTATTGAGGGTTTCGTTTTGCCGACCGAACGTTCGAGTATTCTGACCGTGGAACAAGCGACCAATGTCATCGCGTTCGAGCTGATGAAGGACAACGCGCTCAAGCAAAATCGTCGCCAGATCCAGAACGAGTTTTTCGCTAACTTCATCGGGGGTTCGTTCTCGAGCAGTGAGGAGATCGCCAGCCGAGGCCGGGAATTCGGCCTGTCTTCACACCAGCGGTATATCTGCGCGGTCGGCAAGCTCGATGGTACCGACAAAACGACCTCGTTTATGCAGTACAAAGCGGAGCAGGACCGCATCGCCGAACATCTCGAAGCGGAACTGGCCCATTTCCGCCATCCGCTGCTTTTGTTCAACCATGATCGCTCATACGTGTTCTTGATGCCGCTGGTCCATGAATGGAAAGAGGTTGAACCTTCTTTTGTGGCGCTTCTGGAACGCCTTCAGTTCAAAATCGCTGCTCATTACGGAGCGGAACTGTCGTTCGGCGTCAGCGGTTATGCGCAGCCTCTTGCCCAAATCCCTGTCTCTTATAAGGAAGCGAACGAAGCGCTATACTTCGGCAGCATGGCGGGCAAGACACGTTTTATTGAACATTATCAGCCCAAAGAAGTGCCCGAAATTTTGCGCATGATCCCACACGATCATTTGCGGAAGTTTTACACCGACACGATGCAAGGTTTCACAGATGAGACGCTTAAGGATCATCATATGCTGCTCCAGACGCTGTCTGTTTACCTGGAGACCCATTGCCAACTTGCCGAAACGGCGAAGCGGCTGTACATCCATCGCAATACGGTTATTTACCGATTGGAAAAATGCGAGGAGATTATCGGCCGGAGTCTTAAAGATCCGGAGGAAACGCTGCGTTTGCGTATGGCATTCAGAATTAAAGCGTTGCTGCCGGAAAACGGAATGGAGACGAAGTAAGGAAACAAACGAAGAAGATATCCGTGCCGAGAGCGGCGGACTTTCCTGACGGGGGAGTCCGTCGTTTATTTTTGTTAACGGTGCCGTTGGAGTGGGTTTCATCTCCGGGTATAGAAGTGTGTTTCCCGGGAATCATTGAATTATGATTTACAACGTAACAATGTTATGTTACGATGTTTGCGACGAAAGGGAGGTTCGAAAATGACGGATGATTTGATCTCCAAAAAAGAATTGCTGGACCTGACGGGCATATCCTACGGCCAGTTGTACCGCTGGAAACGGAAAAACCTCATTCCCGAGGAATGGTTTATCCGAAAGTCTTCTTTTACCGGGCAGGAGACGTTTTTCCCAAGACAGCAAATACTGCAGCGCATCGATAAAATTTTGAATATGAAAGACGGCTTGTCCCTGGACGAATTGGCCGATGTGTTCTCGCCTACCCTTGGGGAAGTACAGATGTCAGCAAAACAGCTGATAGACCGAAACATTGTTACGGAGCTTTCGCTTGGTTTATTGAAGGAAGCTGGACGCGAGCAGCCGCAGTATGCACTTGAGCAGATCATGATGCTTTACGTTCTGGAGAAGCTGCTTATGGGCGGGGACATTACACGCCAGGAGGGAGCTCTGCTCATTGGCGTCATGGCGGAGCATTATTATCGGTTTGCCGGCAAGCCGTGCGAGCTGCTGTTATTGCGCAAAATGGGCGTGCCTGCATTCATGCTGGCCGGCGCGGGAGCGGAGATTTACTTTGACGACGGGGTAAAGGTCGTCCTGCGATTGCCGCTCGGCACGTTCATGGAAGAATTGAAACTCAAATTGGGATAGGGAGAGATTGCACATGGAAGAACGGGATTTGCGCAATGATCTGAATGTATCTGGTGTGAGCAAGGCGGCCGGAGGGCAATTCCATCGCGTGCGGATCGATGGGGTGGCCAAAATCAACGGAGACCTGGATTGCACCTCCATGGACGTCAATGGAACATTGCGCCTTGAGGGTGGGGTAGATGCAGAGAGCGCCACGATCAACGGCGTGTGTACGATGAACGGCCCTCTCCGCTGTGAGCGCGCTCGCATTGACGGGCTGGCGACCATTCACGGCGATTTGAAAAGTCCTGAATTGGATGTCAACGGAAAATGCAGCGTGCACGGAAGAGTGGATGGGGAGCGTATCGACATTGGCGGCATGGTCAGCGTTGATGGTGATGTGCAGTGCGAATCGCTCCATGTGCAGGGCAACATCAAAATCAGTGGTTTGCTGAACGCAGGGTCTGTGGAGATCAGGCTTCATACGGCCTCTTCGGCCAAGGAAGTTGGGGGTGAAACCATCGATATCCGCAGCAGGGAACAAGGCGGGTTCTGGAAAAGCATCGGTCTGGGCGGCAAACCATCTTTCAAGGCCGATCTGATCGAGGGAGACGAAGTCGTGCTTGAGAATACGGAAGCGGATATCGTGCGAGGCGGCAAAGTCCATATTGGACGAGGATGCAAAATCCGGCTGGTCGAATATTCGAACATGTTGGATGTCGATGGGGATGCCGTTGTAGGCAGCAGCAAACGTATATAAGAGAAGCGATGTGAGGAGAGAGGAAGGTGGAATCGTATATGGATCGTCAAGCTAAGGGTTCATCGGCGCAGCCTGGGGACATCAGCATTACCGGGGAGAGCAGCTGGGCAGGCGGTGAATACCGCAAAGTCAAAGTCGTGGGTGATTCCACGTTTAATGGTGCTACGCGCTGTCGCCAATTCAAGTGCACCGGGACATCGGTGGTGAAGGGTTCGCTTGATGCGACCGAAATCAAAGTGACGGGAACCCTCGCTTTGGTGGCTGCAGAGGATGGAGGCAGGGGCCAGGCTCCGGGGAACGAAACAACCGCTTCCGGTCGAGAAAGCCAATATGATCTTAAGGCGGAAGAGGTAAAAGTGTTAGGCGAGCTGCATGTGGCCGGAAACTGCCAGGCAGAGCGGATTCGGCTGACCGGGCGCATTGAGGTAGGAGGCATGCTGAGCGCCGAACAGCTGAGCATTCAATTGAAAGGTCCATCCAGGGTCCATGAGATCGGCGGTTCCCGAATTGAGATCGGGCGGGGCCGTGGAAGGCTGATTCAAGGGCTGCTCGGGCAGCATGCCGTGGCGACGCTGAAGGCGCACGCGATTGAAGGAGACGTTATCGAATTGGAGGATGCTGAGGTTGACGTCGTCAGGGGTCATCGGGTCGTCATCGGCCCGGGATGCCGAATCGGTTTGGTGGAATATACGGAGTCGCTGCAGGTCCATCCTCAAGCGGAGGTTAGGGAGCAGCGCAATCGGTCTCGGGACTGATTAACCCCGGAAGCATTTCGGCTATACTAGTCCAGTCGAAAATTGAATAGATCGCGGAATGGAGAGATTGGATTACCATGGCTGTACGGAAAAACAAAATTGGATTGGTGCTGGCAGGGCTGCTGCTCAGCATCCTGATGGCTTCGATGGACAATACCATCGTGGCTACGGCGATGGGAGACATCGTCGGCAAACTCGGGGGACTGGACAAATTCGTATGGGTCACCTCCGCCTACATGGTCGCCGAGATGGCAGGCATGCCGATTTTCGGCAAATTGTCCGACATGTACGGACGCAAGAGATTTTTCGTGTTCGGCATATTGGTATTTATGCTGGGATCTGCCTTGTGCGGCACGGCAACGTCCATCGTTGAACTGACGATGTACCGGGCCGTGCAAGGGATCGGGGCAGGCGCTTTGGTGCCGATTGCGTTCACGATCATGTTTGACGTGGTTGCGCCGGAAGCGAGAGGCAAGCTAGGCGGTTTGTTCGGCGCGGTATTCGGGCTTTCCAGCGTATTCGGTCCGCTGCTCGGGGCGTACATTACGCAATACGCGGCATGGGAATGGGTATTTTACATTAATTTGCCGCTCGGTCTGATCGCGTTTGTGTTTATCGCGTTTTTCTATAAGGAGTCGCATCAGCATCAATCCCAGCAGATCGACTGGCTGGGGGCGGCGACGCTGATCGGCGCGGTCGTGTGCCTGATCTTTGCGCTCGAGCTTGGCGGCAAGGCGTATGCATGGGATTCGGCGCAGATTCTCGGCTTGTTTGCCGGATTCGCCGCGTTGACCCTGCTGTTCCTGTATGCGGAGAGCAAAGCGAAGGAACCGATCATTTCGTTTGCCATGTTCCGCACCCGGGTGTACTGGTCCAGCAATGTCATGGCGATGTTCAGCGGGGCGGCATTCATTACCGCTTCGGTGTACATTCCGATTTTCATTCAGGGTGTGCTCGGCGGAAAAGCCACGAATTCGGGGCTCGTACTGCTGCCGATGATGCTGGGTTCCGTCGTCACGGCCTCGATGGGCGGTGTGTTGATGACCAAAGTCCGGTATCGCAGCATCATGATTCCTACGCTTGCACTGCTCGTGGTTGGACTTGGTCTGCTGACGACACTGGATGAGAACTCTTCCTTGTGGACGATCCGGATTTTCATGGTGCTGATTGGTCTCGGCGTGGGCGGTTCCTTCTCGGTGCTCAGCAATGCGGCCATGAACGCGTTCGAGCCGCGCCAGCGCGGTGCCGCGAGTTCAACGCTGAATTTTCTGCGATCCTTGGGCATGACGATGGGCATCACCATTTTCGGAATCGTGCAAGGGCATGTCTTTACGCAAAAAATGGGTGAGGCTCTCGGTGGCGGCGCGGCGGGCAGCGGAGCAGCCGCAGGCGGCATACCGCAGGGCATGGACCTGGCCGACCCGCATGCGCTGCTCTCGCCGGAGCTTAGGCAGGCGATCCCGCCCCAAGTGCTGGAGGCTATTACGCATGCGCTCTCCTCTTCCATCGTGCAGCTGTTTGCCTGGGCCATCATTCCGGCCGCGTTGGCCTTGATCGCCGCGTTTTTTATGGGCAAGGACAAAATGGTTGTGGGCGAGGAGCAGGGAGAGTATACGGCAGGCCACTAAGTGGGAAGTTTGGTTCATGTTTTGCTGAGCATATTCCATCACGCAAACTTGCTATTGCAATGAACGACTCGTTCGAAGCATCGGCAGCAGGCAAGCGTTGTGGAGGAGCATCCAATCCATGCTTGGCGTGATCCATCAAAACAGAATCGTACATGCAGCAAACGAACGCAAACATACACAATGAAATGTTAATTATCCGCATCACTAACATCATCGAGGGACCGTCCAGTCATAAATATGACAGGGGCGGTCCTTTTGATGTGGAGCGAACAAGCTGTAACGAATCTGAGACACCTTATTCCTTGAAAATCAGCATGTGGAAAATTGTAATGAACCTGACGCACGTTATTTCAAGGGGATTGCGCCTAAACAGCGCATTTTCCTATAATAGCTTGTCCTGGGTTCGTTACAATTTTTGAGTGTGCAAAAGCCTCCATATAACGCGTGTGAAGTTCGTAAGCGTACTCGCGATTAGCTCCAAGTCGCAGTGAACCAGCCTACCAGCCCCGAGCACACCTGGAGAATGATAAAGGAGCGCAACCATCCGAACCTCACCGTTCGTATAAGGTTGCGCTCCTTTTATCACATCGGGCACATGAATACACAAGTGCAATCTATGGAAGCTTCTGTTGCAAATACCGCGTCATGCTCTTCAGCAAACTATGTCGATAGATGCATAAACCTTCTGCGCCTTCGCATGCCTACATTGAACTCACCCGAGATTGACCCTGCATGACCTGTTCGCCCTGCCCTCGGGACCATCATCTCCAAACTTTCCCTCAGGGGCGGCTGCTGCTGACCCCATCCTCCACGACGGACGGTTCCTGCAGATCGGGCAGGCTGCTGTGGCCCGAGCGGGCAATCAGGCGGTTTTGCGCTTTGTACGTGTCTCGCGAGATCGTTTGGGTTTCCACGACTTTGCCGTCGACTTTTTTGATGCGAACGGTTTCTACGATATATCCCGGTTGGCCGTTTTGGAGAACCTGCTCTACGCCTTCGGGCAGCACGTTGCTTGAGACGTATTTCACCGGAACGCCGAGCGTTTCGACCGTCCGGGATTCCAGCTCATAGGTGACATTCTCGGGGAATGTGCCGAAAAATTTGACGGTGAGGTATCCGCCCTGAACCTTGGCATGGATCAGCAGCGACTTCCCGGTATTGTTTTTGAAACGGAAATTGATCGCTCCCGAGGCGAAAGTGGCATCAAGCCCTTTCGGCAAATACTTGACCGGCAGGGAATGATTGCGGCGCTCGACGATGTCCAGTCCCGTCAAAAGGGCGGCATTGTATACGGTGCTTGATACTTGGCAAATGCCGCCGCCGATGCCTGGCGTCAAGCGGCCGTTCACGATCACCGGAGCTTCACGGAAGCCGTATTCTTTTTCGGCCTTGCGAATGACCTTTTCATAGTCGAACATGCCCCCCGGAGGCAGAATCATGCCGTCTACCGCCTGGGCCGCCGAGCTGACGTTATGTATCCGTCCGTTGCTGCTGTTTCCCAAGCTTGTGGAGAACTGGACGATTTTCCGTTCGATGCCTTCCTGCTGCAACGAATGCACGGTCACCTCGGGTTGCTGAGTGTACAGAGGGAGCCGAACCGACACGGGTTTGCGTTCCGTGGCGGAGTCTATTCCGGTAAAATCATGAGGCAGCTTGGCTGCCATCAGGCTTGCCAGCTCATCCCAGGCGATCCGGCGGGCGCCTTTCTCGGGGATGTATTGTACTTTGTCGCCTGCGGTGATGCGGCGGACGGCGTTCGCGGGCGATCCGAAGGTCTCTTTTTCCCATTCCGGATTCAATCTCTTCTTGAGGATGCCTGCATCATACGACATGTCCAGCGACCACGTCTCGGCGAAATGATAGCGCGCATAGGCACGTTCCCATACATCCCCTTCCTCCAACGCCTTAACGGCGGACCGGAATGCGTCTGCTCCATAGCGGGCTCCCGTTTCGGATGCCGTGAATTGCAGTGTTTGGGGTTCCGGTTCGACCACTTCAAGCGAGACGGGCCAGTCCGATAGCTGTTGCAATCGCTCGTCCAGCGTGCTCAAAACACTTTTACGGGGCTGTCCCCCCACGGACCAACCGCCAACGACGACTTCTTTGGGGAGGTTAGGCTGGTTCACGTACATATAGAGCACACCGTAAGAAGCGGAACCGAGAAGGAGTAACGAAAAGAGGGCAATGACCGTCAAATGTATTTTTTTCATCAGCGTACGCTCCTTTTGGCTTCTGTTGTTCCGTCATTTGCAACATGCTTTATCTATATGATCCAAGGTTGGAAAACTTTCGGGTACTCAAAAGGTAACAAATTTGTTACAATAAATTTCATGTGCAGCCATTCTTCGGGCTCGAAAAAGGGAGAATGCGGGATTGCTGATGAAATTCAGTCTTTTTTAAAGGAAATGACGGTATGATGTCGAAAGTATAATGGCTAACTATGCGAGCAGGAAGTGATGATGTGATTGAAATGCAGGACGTGTGGAAGACCTATCCCAATGGTACCCACGCATTACAAGGGGTGTCGGTGAAGATCGACCGCAACGAATTCGTTTATATTGTCGGTCCGTCCGGGGCGGGTAAATCGACATTTATGAAATTGATGTACCGGGAAGAAATTCCGACCAAAGGACAGATCTCCATCAACGGATTTAATATCGGCAAGCTGAAGCCGCGCAAAATCCCTTACGTACGCCGCAATATCGGCGTTATTTTTCAGGATTTCCGGCTGCTGCCGAAAATGACCGCGTATGAGAACGTAGCCTTTGCGATGGAAGTCATCGAGGCGCCAAAGCGCCATATCAAGAAACGGGTACTGGAAGTGCTCGACCTCGTCGGTTTGAAAGGAAAAGCGAATCGCGAGCCTTCCCAACTGTCGGGCGGCGAACAGCAGCGCATTGCGATTGCGCGAGCCATCGTGAACAATCCGTCCGTCATTATCGCGGACGAGCCTACGGGCAATCTTGATCCGGAGACGTCCTGGGGCATCATGCAGCTGCTGGACGAGATCAATTTCCGGGGAACGACGATCGTAATGGCGACCCACAACAAGGATATCGTCAACACGATGCGCAAACGGGTTATCGCCATTGAGCGCGGTCAAATCGTGCGCGACCAGATGAGAGGGGAGTACGGTTATGAATTTTAGCACTCTCGTGCGCCATTTGCGGGAGGGATTCAAAAACGTATTCCGTAATGGCTGGATGTCGGTGGCCTCAATCATGTCGATTATTGTCTCGCTGCTTATTTTGGGCGTGTTCATGCTGCTGGTGCTCAACGTGAATTCCATGGCGAATCAAGTGGACAGCCAGGTGCAGATCAGCACCTTCCTTGAGCTCAACGTGGACGAGCAGATGCGCAATACGCTGGAGCAGGAGATCAGCGCCATGCCTGAAGTGAAGGAAATCCGCTTCGTTTCGAAGGAGGAAGGGCTGAAGGAATTCCGCGAACGGCTCGGCGATAGCGCAGACAACGTGCTTGACGGTTTTGACGTGGACAACAATCCGCTGCCGGAGACGATCGAAGTCGAGGTCATCGAACCGGAAACCGTCACTTTTGTGGCGCAAAAAATCGAAGCCCTCAATGAGAAGCATCCGGAAAAACCGATCATGAAAGTGAACTACGGCAAAGAAACGGTAGAAGTCCTCTTTAAGTTTACGAAGCTTGTGCGCAACATCGGCTTTATTTTTGTCGGCGGGCTGGGTCTGATGTCCATGTTTCTGATCTCGAATACGATTCGCGTAACGATTCTGGCCCGTCGCCGGGAGATTGGCATCATGAAGCTGGTCGGTGCCACGAACACGTTCATCCGCTGGCCTTTCTTCATTGAAGGGGCATTGATCGGTCTGATCGGCTCGGTCGTTACGGTAGCGGTGCTATTCTTTGGGTACAGCCGCCTGATGGCGACCATTTCCCAGGATATGTTCATGCAAATGCTCAATTTGATCCCGCTCGGGGATATTTGGTTCCTTATGGGTACATTGCTTGTGGTTTTGGGCGTGCTCGTAGGTATTTTGGGAAGCACGTTGTCCATCCGCAAGTCGCTTCAAGTGTAAGCTGCGGACGGCGCGAATGATTGGAAATTGCGAATTTTGTCGAAATCGAATGGCAAAGCAGGTTCACTAACGGACCCTGTTTGACGATATGTACATTGACGGAGTCTTTTAGATGAAGAAAGCAGGAACATGCTGTTCACCACCTGTGCAGGTTGCTTTCTCGTGAATTCATAGGATGGGGGATCACCATTTTGAAAAAAACAGCTTCGCTGCTGGCCTTATCGTTATTGGCCGGTTTGACCTTTCAAGCTTCTGACGGATATGCGCAAAGCATCAGCGATATTGACAAGCAGATTCAGCAGTTGGAGAGCAAAGCGGCTGCCGCCAAAAAAGAGCAGCAAAAAGCCGCTGCCAACAAGCAGAAGGCCCAACATTACAAAAACAAAACCAATGCATACCTGAAGATCGTCATGGAGCAGATCAACGTGGTCAGCGACGAACTGACGAACGTTACCCTGGAGATCGAGAATACGGAAGAAGATCTCCGAACCACGAAAAAGGAGCTTAAGGCTGCAGAAGAGCGCATCGTTTCCCGCCAAAAATTGCTCGAGTCGCGGGTGCGCCTGATGTACACGGACGGTGCCGTTTCGTATCTGGATGTTCTGCTGTCCTCCACGAGTTTTTCGGATTTCCTGACGCGTGCGGATTCTCTGAAAACGATTGTGGACCAAGATCAACATCTGCTCGATGAGCACAAAAAAGACAAACAGCTTGTCGTGGAAAAAAAGGCGGATTTGGACAAGCAGTATGCTGAAGCCAAGAGCCTGTACGCACAGAAAAAGCAGCGCAAAGCGCAGCTGGACCAGAAAGAGAAGGAGAAGCAGGTGCTTCTCGCCTCTTATGATGCTAAAATTGAAGAGTCGGAAGAGGCAACGCAGGAGCAGGAGACCATGCTGCTGCAAATCGCCAGCAAACGTTCCGCATTGCTGCAGGAGAAAAACAAGCTGCGCGAACAACAAGCCGCAGCCGCGGCCAAAGCAAAGGCCTTGGCAGCAGCCAAGGCGAAAGCCCAAGCTGCAGCCGCAGCCTCTGCGAAGACAACGACCAAGGTAAGTTCAGACGGAGGTTCCTCGTACAGTTCCGGCAGCGGCATCTTCTCCAAACCCGTCTCCGGAGGATATGTCTCCTCGCCGTTTGGACGCCGCACGCATCCGATTACGGGCGAAGTGGGCAAGATGCACAACGGCGTTGACTTCGCCGTGCCGATCGGTACGAGCGTACATGCCGCATCCGACGGCATCGTCATCGTGGCCGAATGGATGAACGGATACGGAAACACGGTCATCGTGGACCATGGCGGCGGCTTGTGGACGCTGTACGGCCACTTGAACAGCATCAGCGTGAGCAAAGGTGACAACGTATCCCGCGGAGACAAAATCGCGGAATCGGGCAATACCGGCAACTCGACCGGTCCTCACCTTCATTTTGAGGTACGGGACAACGATAACCCTGTCAATCCGATGAACTACTTGTAGAGACGGCATCTGCCCGGGAATGGAAAGATCATAATCCGTACAAGCTAGACATATACTAAGCTGGCATGTTCAGGGAAGCAATATGCCGAAGGAGCCGGCTGTGAGAGAGACTCCTTCGAAAACAAAGGCGGTGGCAAACGGATGATGAAGAAAAGATCGGCGCTGCTGCTGGTTATTCTGGGCCTCCTCGGGGGAAGCCTGTTAACCATGGTGTTGATGACGTATCCCGGCATTGCGGCCAGAACCACCCCAGGTGAAGGCTTGCTGGCGAGCGTAACGGGCAGCACGCAGCAGAAGAACGATTTGAAGAAGATTCAAACCGCGATGGATTTGATCTCGAACAACTATTATAAAGACGTGGATCGAACCAAACTGATCGACGGGGCGATCAACGGCATGATGGAATCCCTCGGCGACCCGTACTCCAACTACATGGCCCAGGAAACGGCGGCCCAGTTCGAAGAGTCCATCGAAGGCTCGTTCACGGGCATCGGGGCCGAAGTATCTTCGCAAGACGGCAACGTTGTCGTCGTGTCCCCGATCAAAGGTTCGCCGGCCGAAAAAGCGGGCATTCGCGCCAAAGACATTATCCTCTCCGTTAACGGTGAATCCCTGCAAGGGTTGGAACTGAACAAAGCCGTTAACAAAATCAGGGGGCCAAAAGGCAGCGAAGCCAAGATCCAGGTGAAACGCGCCGGTTCGACGGAGGCCATCGAATTCACGATCGTGCGCGATGACATCGACATGGAGACCGTTTATGCCCACATGGAGGACAACGGCGTCGGGGTTATCTCGATTACGCAATTCTCGATGAATACGGGCGAACGCTTCAAGGAAGAGCTCGCGAAGCTGGAGAAGCAGAACATGAAAGGCTTGATCATCGACGTGCGCAATGACCCGGGCGGCGTCCTGCAAGTCGTGATCGACATTGCCGAGCAGTTTGTGCCAAAAGGCAAGGTCATCGTGCAGGTCGAGGACAAAAACGGCAAGCGCGAACAAAGCAAGTCTAACGGTCCATCCAAAGTAAAGCCGTATCCGATTACGGTTCTCATGAACAAAGGAAGCGCGAGCGCGTCGGAAATTTTGGCCGGTGCATTGAAACAATCCGCAGGCGCAACGCTCGTCGGCGAAAATTCCTTCGGTAAAGGTACGGTTCAGACGAGTTATGACAAACAGATGGGCGATGGAAGCCTGCTGAAAATCACCATTGCGAAATGGCTGACGCCGAACGGCGACTGGATTCACGAGAAAGGCATCGAGCCGGATATTGCGGTTAACCAGCCGGACTACTTCTCGGTGGCGCCGATCAACAAAGAAAAATTGCCTTTGAAATTCGACAGCAACAGCACGGATGTGAAGAGTGCACAGACGATGTTGAGAGGACTTGACTTCAAACCGGATCGCGTGGACGGTTACTACGACCAGAAGACCGAGGAAGCGGTCAAGGCGTTCCAGAAGCAGAAAGGCATTCAGGCAACCGGACAGATTGATCAGGCGACTGCTGAATCGCTCGAGGCAGCTTTGATTGAGCGCATTGCGAATCCTCAATATGATGCACAGCTGAAACGCGCGCTTGAAAATATCTCGAAGGAGATTTCGACTGCCGTGTCGAAGCCATAAAGAAGGCTGATTTCAGCCTTCTTTTTTTCTGGGATGTCTCCGCCTCCATTATACGGCCCTTGCGAAAACGAAGGTTTCGATGAACGCCGCTAAACATCTGCCAGAGCGTGTTGCCTGTCTTTCTTTGAATGCGCAGGGCTGTTTTTCCAACGGGATGCAAGAGAGGAGTGATCATTCATCATGGAATGGGCTTGGCCATGGCTGGCTGCGATCGGAGAAGCAATGCTAAAAATGATCGTTCAGCCGTTTTATTACATAGGAATCATTTTGGTTGCGCTCATGTATCAACGCCAATTGCTGCAGGAACGCAAATTGTTTCACGTCCGCTTGCAAAGTTCAATGATCCAGACGATCCGATCCGTATTGGGTGGATTCATGATTGGTATCATCGTGTCCTTATTGTCTTTGTTCATCGGTTCGCATTTCACATGGGGCAGTCTCGTTTGGCTCTGGGGGGCAGCGTTATTTCTGGCGTTGTTCCGGGTACGGTATTTATGCATCGCGTACGCGGCAGGTTTGCTGGGCGTGCTGCAATTCGGGTTGAATCTGGCGCCGGGCTGGCAGCCTTCAGGCTGGCTGGGCAGTGCCATGGATACGCTGCGGGCATTGGACATGCCTGCCCTGCTGGTGCTTGCCGCCCTGCTGCATTTGGGCGAGGCGATGCTCGTGCGCATGCAAGGCGTGGCGTTGTCTTCCCCGCTGCTGTTCGAAGGAAAACGAGGGAAATTGGTGGGAGGTTATCAGCTTCACCATCTGTGGCCGATCCCCCTTCTTATTTTGGTTCCGGTTGGGGGAAGCGGCGCTGAGCTTGCATGGTCGCCATTGCTGCACGGGGGAGGCGCTTATGCGCTGATGGCGCTGCCGGTGCTGATCGGCTTTAGCGAAGTCACGCAGAGCATGCTCCCTGAACAGAAGGCCCGGCTTTCTTCCAAACGTTTGATGTATTACGGGGCAGGATTGCTGGTTCTGGCTGTCCTGGCGGCATGGTGGTCGCCGCTTGTCTTGGTAGCCGCCCTTGCGGCCTTTGCTGGACATGAATTTCTGGTCTGGTACAGCGGGTATGAGGAAAACATGAGCAGTCCTGCATTCGTTCATCCCGAACACGGTTTGAAGGTGCTGGGCGTCATTCCGGACAGCCCTGCAGAAGAGCTGGGTATTGAAGTCGGCGAGACGGTTTACAAGGCCAATGGCGTTTTGGTGCATTCCCCGGAGGAGCTGCATCGCTCGCTGCGCATGAACCCGGCTTTTTGCAAACTGGAGGTACGCAATCGGCAGGGAGAGAGCAAGTTTCTGCAGCGGGCCATTTATGAAGGGGAGCATCATCAGCTCGGCGTGATCTTCGCACCCAACAATGAAGAGACGTGGGCCATTCGAATGCGTCCGGCCAATCTCGTTCATTTGGCGAGCCTTAAGCTGTTTGCCCGGCGGAAGGACCTGCGCGAGGCCCGTGCGCCGCTGGCGCTTGAGGCACCGCCTGCAGTCCCTGCAGGGGAGCAAAAGTCGGCCGAAATGTGATGCGTGCGCTGCGATTCAAGAAGCGCTGCGTTGGTGTTTGAACGGGATAGGCGTTGAAAGAAAAAAGGGTATTCCGCTCCTGAGGGTCAGGTGTGGAATACCTTTTTTAATTGGAGCCGGAACGATACCTTCTCATGTTTTGAGCATAAAGATGGCGATTTGCGTACGGTCTCGCAAGTTCAACTTGCCGAGAATGTCGGTAACGTAATTTTTGACCGTACCCTCGCTCAGGAACAGCTTGGCCGCGATCTCCTTGTTGGAAAGTCCCTCGGAAATGGCTTCCGCCACGGCCTGTTCCATGCGCGTGAGGCCGAAGGATTCGACCTTCTCATGCGCCGGAGGGGAAGCCGCTGGACGCAGGAGTCCCGCCAGTTTGCGGGCGATATCCGGGTGAATGAGCATGTCGCCGCGATGCACGGTTTTGATGCCTTCGATAATACGGTCAGGCGGCACGTTTTTGAGCAAATATCCGCTGGCCCCATGCTGCAATGCTTTGATGATGTATTCGTCATCGTCGAATGTGGTTAGCATCAATACTTTCACTGAGGGGGAGGCCTGTTTGATTAGCCGCGTACCTTCAACGCCGTCACATTCCGGCATTCGAATGTCCATCAGCACGACGTCAGCCTCGTTTCCCGCTTGAAGCAGCGCCATGGCTTCCTTACCATTGGAGGCGGTTCCGATCACGTTAATGGCAGGGTCCAGGCCGATCAATACGTTGAGGCTTTCGCGAATGAATGCATCGTCATCAACGAGGATAAGGCGGATGGGCGGGTTCTGGGTGTTTTCTTGCACGGGGTCACTTCCTTCTTCAGATCATGTCAGCTTTGCGGGCGATAGGCAGGCGGGTGATTACGGTATACGGATATGCCGGCTGGATTTCCAGTTCGCCGCCTACAAGCTCTGTGCGAACGCGCATCCCTTCTACGCCAAGTCCGGTGCTGGCAAGCGTTGTTTTGCCATTCGGGCCGGAGGGGGATGGCGGCGCCTTTTCGAGCGATGAATCCTCGCGCTGCAGGTTGTCGGATTGCGGACATATGCCTGCGTGGCCGTCATTGCTGACAACCATGCATATCTCATGCGCCGAATAGTGCAGTTCAATATCGATACTGCCGGCCTTCCCATGCCTCAGCGCATTGGTCAGGGCCTCTTTGGCGTTTTTGTACAATACGATCTGCAAGCTTGGATAGAGCGGCACCACTTCACCCGTGACGCGGTAAACGGTTTTTACGCCGGTTTCACGCCCAACATCTTCAAGCAGCCGATCCAGTGCATAAGCCTCGGTCAAATGGGTGGCAGGACGAAGTTTATGAAGCGTGGAACGCATATCGTCCATCGTGGCAGACAACTGGTCGCGGATCTGTTTCACCATCTCCAAACCTTGCTCGGGCTTGGCCGGCAACGTGACGATGGCTGCTTCGGACATCATTTTGGCTCGAATCAGACGATGGCCGATATCGTCGTGCAGTTGTCTGGAAATGCGGGTCCGTTCCTCTGCCTGGGCGGCATCCTCCAATTGTTTTGCGAACGCAAGCAGTTGTGCCCGCGCATCCTGCAGTTCGTAATGCTTTTTGCGGAGGGCGTCATATACCTGTTCCAGCTGTTCGCGGCTGCTCGCGGTTTTTGAACCTTGCCAGGAAAGGGTTGCCGTAATAAGCAGCATCAAGTTGCAGATGATTCGTCCCGCCGCTTCGTCCAGAAAGGCATCGCTCGTCCCGGTGTGGATGGCATGCAGCCAGGGCGACAACGCACCGGGAGCGTAGTGAAAGTACAGGGCAGCATTGGTGGCCAGAAGTTGCAGTCCCAGCATCAACCAGCGTTGGTTTTTCTCCAGAGTATACATATATACGTACAGCACCGATAGTGAAATAAGGATCATCCAGGGGCCGTATAGGGCGATGAGCCAGCAGGTCCAGAGCATTTCCGCGAAAAGAAGCAGAGGTCTCCAGGTACGCATGCCCGTGAAATCTCTCCATACTGCAATGCCAAGCCCGATAAGAATATTCAGCGTATAGGCTCCTTCATCGTGGAGGGGGAGCTTCAGCATGTACAGCAGCGCGGGGATCATGATCAAACCGTATTGCAGGGCACGTATCGGCATAAGGCAGCGTCATCCTTTTATACAAAAATGGGTTAAACCACAGGCAGGCTTTGCCGAATTCGTTTCTCTGCCATTATACCATAGGACGTTTTGGGTTCAGGAGATGACTTAAGTCACCTTCGTTTCATGACCTTTCGTACCTCCAATCCAGCCTATTGTTCGTTATGATACTACTATAAGGACCGGACGCGACAAGCCGGAGACAAGAGGAGCGTGTGATGCATGGGCATACTCGAAATCGAAAACGTAGTTAAACGGTATGGCAGCAAGCTGTCCGTAGACCATCTGAATCTGAGCATCGGAAAGGGCGAAATCTTCGGATTGCTCGGTCCGAACGGGGCAGGGAAAAGCACAACCATCAGCATGATTGCCGGGCTGCTCAAAATAGACCAGGGGGATATCCGGCTGGACGGCATATCTGTCAAAGAAAAGCCGCTAGAAGTCAAACGCAGACTTGGGCTCGTGCCGCAGGACCTGGCGTTGTACGAATCGATGAGCGCGGCTGAAAACGTCACTTTTTTTGCTCGCCTGTACGGCTTGCGGGGCCATCTGCTCAAGGAACGGGTGCAGGAGTCGCTGGAATTCGTCGGCCTGCAGGACAAAGCAAAAGATGCTCCGTCCACGTTTTCCGGTGGAATGAAGCGCAGGCTTAACATTGCTTGTGCCATTATGCACCGACCGGATGTCATTATTATGGACGAACCTACGGTAGGAATCGATCCGCAATCGCGGAACCACATACTGGAGTCGGTACGAACGTTGAACGATATGGGATCGACCGTTATATATACCAGTCACTACATGGAGGAAGTGGCGGCGATCAGCGACAGGGTGGCCATTATGGACCAGGGGCATGTCATTGCGTGCGGGACCGAGGCTGAGCTGAGGGAACGGGTGGCTTCCGAGGAAAAAATCGTGCTGGCCACGTCCGGCATCACGGACGCTGCCGTGGAAGAGATCAGGCTTCATCCCCGCGTGCACGCGGTGGAATGCGCAGGCCATGAACTCGTCATCACGCTGCCTTCGGCACAGCAGGATTTGCAGGATATGCTGTTCATTTGCAGCAAACACGATATTTCCATTCAGTCGCTGAAGGTGGAAGAGCCGAGCTTAGAAACGCTGTTCCTCCATCTCACCGGACGCACGCTGCGGGACTAGGAGGGGAACAGATGGTAAAAGTATGGCATATTTGCATCTTTGAACTGCAGCGCATTTTACGCATGCGCTCGGTGCTCATCAATCTGTTCATCTTGCCGTTGCTGCTGATTTTCATTTTGGGCGCGGCTCTCTCGGGTACGATGGGCTCGGAAGAAGTCGATCATATCGATCCGGTGCGCGTAGGCTTGGTCCTGCACGAACCGGACGGCACGATCAGCCAGGCGCTGAATGCTTTTGTGGCCACTCCGGCAGTGGCTGGCATGGTCAAACCACAGTCCATGGCCACCCAAGAGGCAGCCGTTCGTGCACTTCGGGACGGGGAACTCGATTTTGCGATAGTCGTTCCTGCCGGTTTGGAAAAGCTCGCCACGCAGGGGGAACAGGCCACAATGACTTGGATTCCGGGAAAAGATAGCGTGAAGAACGCCCTGGGGGAAACCGTATTTTCCCGATTTGCGGACGAATTGAACCGGCAGGCGGCCGTCGCCAAAGTGCTTGGACCGGATGCGGCGGCTGCATCAGTCAACCGGCAGCAAGCCGGGGATCATTCGGGACAGACCCCCTCTGTAGAGGTCAGCCATCCGGGAAATGGCGGCGGCACATACAGCGCCTCCCAATATTATGCGGCATCCATGCTGGCGATGTTTATGCTGTATTCGGGCATGACGGCCATTAACAGCATTTCCGGAGAGAAGAGCCGGAACACCTTGCTTCGTTTGCAGGCAGCTCCCCTCCGCAGCTCTGAAATCTTTGCGGGCAAAATCGCCGGAAGCAGCCTGCTTGCGTTCATGCAGGGCATGGTCATCGTGCTGATGACGTATTGGCTGTATGACGTGAATTGGGGAATGCACCCTATGCTGGTCGTCCTCGTGTGTTTGCTGATTACGGTGGCATCGATGGTGCTCGGCGTCATTTTATCCGCATTGTTCAAAAGCGCCCCCGCAGCCAATGCCGCCCTGCAGACCGTCATTATTGCGATGACGTTTGTGAGCGGAGGATTTACCCCGATTCCCGTGGAGTTCGTACAGCGAATAAGCGAATTTACCGTCAATCATTGGGCCCTTCAAAGCTTTCTGGCCATGATGCTGAACGCTCCCATACAGGAAATCCTGCACAATATCACGATGCTTGGCACGGTGTGCGCGGTGCTGTTGGCAGCCGCAGTATTGATCTATGGAAAGGCGGGTGGCCGTCATGAATAGTCTGAATATCGCCTGGTTAATGATTCGGCGCACGTTGGGACGCAAGAGAGGCATACTCTCGTATCTTCTGCTTCCTTGTGTCGTGGTAACGGCAGCCGTTGCCCTTTTGGGGAACGACGACAACATGCGGGAAGTGATTCCTTATGTCAACGAGGATCAAGGTGCTGCAGGCGCTGCGATGATTCAAGAGCTTTCGCTGAAGTCGGAGTATGTGCTCCAGCCGATGGACAGCGAGGCAGAGGTACAGGAAAAGATCCAGTCGCAGAAAGGAAGCATAGGGCTGGTTATTCCGTCCCGATACACCGAGCGTTTGCTGGCCGGGGAACCGACTTCGGTTCGGTTGACCGAACTGAAAGTAACGGAAGGTTCATACGCGTTCAAAGCCGCCGTCGAAGGATTGGATGAGGGATTTCGCCAGTCCGCTGCTGCGGTAAGGCAGGCTGCGTTAAACGATGCGAACGGAGCTGCCGGTTCGAGCGTAACTCTTTCTTCTTCCGAGATGGATGGGAAATTCGAACAACTGCTTGCGGAAACGGGGAAACACCGCATTTCCGGGGAGACGACAGAACTTCGCATTTATCCAAAGCCGGGATTGAACAACGTCACGGGATTTACGATCATGTTCATGATGGGATTGGTCAGCAGTGCGGTGACCGTCATTATGGAGGACCGGAGACAGCGGACGATGGCGCGTGTATACACGGCTCCCGTGCGCGCACACGAGATTGCCGTCGGTAATTTTTTGGGCAGCATGGCGATCGGATTGGTACAGATCGTGCTCGTTCTTGCGATCAGCCGCTGGGTATTACATTATGATGCGGGAATTCCGTTCGGCACCCATGTGCTTATTCTTGGGGCATTTATGCTGGTAGCCATGGGGATCGCCAGTACGGTTGCCGGATTGGTTCGCAAATCGCAAAACGTGGGCATGCTGAATTCCTTGATTATTACGCCGACATGCATGCTTGGCGGATGTTTCTGGCCGTTGTCCATCATGCCGGACTATATGCAGAAGATCGCGAATGTTGTGCCCCAGAAATGGACGATCCAGGCCGTGGAAACGATCTCGGCAGGGGGAACGTTGTCCGACATCCGAATGCCGCTTCTGATTTTGGGAATCATGGCTCTCATTTTGCTGACCGTCGGTTCTGCCATTCTTCGTCCTACCCAAACGGGGGAAGATGCGTAAAGAGGTTTGGAGCCAAGGGCGCACTATGTGGGTCATGTGTGGTGTATTTTCTAAAAAAAGCACGGTCCGCTCGTCTGTCGAACGGATCGTGCTTAATATTTTTTTGGCAGATATGCGGGGGATTGGGTTGGATGAGAGGCATGGCTGGATCAAGGCTGAAGCTGGCGCAATACGGTAATTTCCACGCGCCGGTTTTTTTGCCGTCCCGCGGCGGTGGCGTTGTCGGCGGCAGGACGCGTATCCGCGTAACCCGCATATTGGAAGTGATCGGGATCCAGTTTTTTTTCATCCAGGAAAAACCTCAGTACCGACAAAGCGCGTTCCCCCGAAAGCTGCCAATTGTCTTTATACGGCGATTTGACTCCGATCGGCACATTGTCCGTGTGCCCTTCGATGCTGATCGTCATGCTCAGGTCTTGGAACAGGCTGGCAAGCTTGCCCAGCGTTGGCGCGGCTCCGCTTTTGAGCGCGGCCTGGCCTTGATCGAAGAGAAAGCGGTCGCTTAACGTGATGGAAATGCCTTGTGGCTTATCCGCGACGAAAATTTGTTCGCCAAGATTGTTTTCGTTGATGTATTGGGTAATGACGTCGTACAGGTTCTGCAATTCCTGCTCCTGAGCCCTGAATTGTTCTTCCCGCTCGGTAAGCGGTGTTTCCTCGGAATCGGCTGGCGACTGCTGCCCTTCCCCGTTTCCTTCGCCCTCCGTCGACGGCGGTGGATTCTTCGTAATGGCTTGTCCCGCGGTTCCGCCCAGGCCTTCTCCTTGTTCAAGCAGGGAATGGGATTCACTGAACGTGCTCTGCAGCGATTGGGTTACGACCGTATACTTGCTCGTGTCCAGATTGCTCATGGCGTACATGATGACGAAGAATATCAGCAAAAGGGTAATCAGGTCGGCATAGGTAATCATCCACCGATCCCGATGATCGGCAGACATGCGTTTTCCCCGCCGCCTACTGCGCCGGCTCATCCAACCCCTCCTTCAATGTAGTGCGGGTGACCTGGCGATGGGCAAGGGTGAAAGATTCCAGCCGTTTGCGTACCAGCATCGGGTTCTCTCCGGCCTGAATGGCAAGCACGCCTTCAAGCAGGACCTCCATGGTCTGGATCTCTTCCGCGCTGCGGGACCTGATTTTGGAGGCGATAGGCAAAAAGATCAAGTTTGCGCTGGCTACACCATACAAGGTTGCGGTGAAAGCAACGGCAATGGCCGGACCCAGTCCGGTTGGATCCGTAAGGCTGCCCAGGACCTGGATCAGACCCATAACGGTGCCGATGATACCCATGGTAGGGGCATATCCTCCGGCAGATTCGAATATTTTGGCATAGCCTTCATGCTTCTGCTCGACGGCATCGATCTCCAGTTCCATGATCTGGCGAACGACGTCCCGGTCGGTGCCGTCCACAACCATCTGAATGCCGTCTTTCAGAAATTGGTTCGGATGTTCCATGACTTTGCGCTCCAGTGCGAGCACCCCTGATCGACGGGCGAGCGTAGACATGTCCACGAGTTCGTCGACCCATTGCTTCGATTCGTCGCCGCCTCGCCCGAAAGCCATGCGCAGCGCGGCAGGAATCGTTCGCAGCCGATGTACAGGGAAGCTGGCGGCCACGGCGGCGATCGTACCGCCGAAAACGATCAATGCAGCCGTTTTTTGCAAAAGTCCGGATAGCTGGCCCCCTTCCCACAGAAATCCGCTGATAACTGCGGCAATCCCGGCAATGATACCGATAAGTGTCGCAATATCCATAAAATAACCCACTCCTGTCTTCACTTCGTGTTTGCATCGCTTGCATCAACAGGGTATAATTGAACGGGAACAAATATTCCTATTGATATAAGTTTTCCCATATCAAAATTCGGGGAACTTCGACAATATATAGTGACTATTATTTTAGACGATAGGGTGAGATACGGCAATGAGCGATATTATCATGAGCGACAAAACGTTCGAAATCGAGTCAGAGTTTTCTCCCCAAGGTGATCAGCCTGCAGCCATCGAACAGTTGGTGAAGGGCGTTCAGGAAGGGAAGAGGTATCAGACGCTCCTGGGGGCGACCGGAACGGGCAAGACGTTCACCATTGCACAAACCATTGCCAAACTGCAGCGCCCGACGCTGGTCATTGCCCACAACAAAACGCTGGCTGCCCAGCTTGCGAGCGAATTCAAGGAATTTTTTCCGAACAACATGGTGGAGTATTTCGTAAGTTATTACGACTATTACCAGCCGGAAGCCTACATTCCTTCCTCCGATACCTACATCGAGAAAGATTCGAGCATCAACGAGGAAATCGACAAGCTCCGGCATGCGGCGACCAGTTCGCTGTTCGAACGCCGGGATGTCATTATCGTAGCGAGCGTGTCCTGCATCTACGGTCTTGGATCGCCGCACGAATATTCCAACATGCTGCTGTCCCTCAGGGTGGGCATGGAGAAACCGCGAAACCAGATTCTGTCCCGTCTGGTGGAAATACAGTACCAGCGGAACGACATCAACTTCGTGCGCGGCACCTTTCGAGTGCGCGGCGACGTCATCGAGATTTTCCCGGCATCGAAAGGCGAGCATGCTGTCCGGGTCGAGCTGTTCGGCGACGAGATCGAACGCATTACCGAAATCGACGTGCTGACGGGGGAACTGATCGGCGAGCGCGAGCATATCGCGATCTTCCCGGCGTCTCACTTCGTTACCCAGGAAGAGACGATGCGCGCCGCATTGGTCAATATCGAACGGGAGCTTGAGGAGCAGCTTGAGAAGTTCCGGGAGCAAGGCAAGCTGCTTGAGGCCCAACGCTTGGAGCAACGCACGCGGTACGATATCGAAATGATGAAGGAAGTCGGTTTCTGTTCGGGTATCGAGAACTACTCGGGGCCGCTGACGTTCCGCGAACGTGGCGACACGCCTTATACGCTGCTGGATTATTTTCCGGACGACATGCTGATTGTGGTTGATGAGTCGCACGTGACGCTGCCGCAGATCCGGGCCATGTACAACGGTGACCAGGCACGCAAAACCGTGCTGGTCGAACACGGCTTCCGTCTGCCGTCGGCACTGGATAACCGTCCGCTCAAGTTCGAGGAATTCGAGGAAAAGATGAACCAGATCATCTACGTATCGGCAACGCCGGGACCATATGAAATCGAACATACCGATAAAATGGTGGAACAAATCATTCGACCTACCGGCCTGCTTGACCCTGTCATTGACCTGCGTCCTACAAAAGGCCAGATCGATGATCTCATCGGGGAAATTCGCGACCGGATCGAGAAGGATGAGCGCGTGCTGATCACCACGCTGACGAAGAAAATGGCCGAGGACCTGACCGACTACCTGAAGGAAATCGGGATCAAGGTGCGATATCTGCATTCGGATATCAAAACGCTGGAACGGATGGCCATCCTTCGTGATCTGAGGCTGGGGACGTTCCACGTGCTGATCGGCATCAACCTGCTGAGGGAAGGACTGGATTTGCCTGAGGTATCGCTGGTGGCGATTCTGGATGCCGACAAGGAAGGATTCCTTCGTTCCGAGCGTTCGCTGATCCAGACGATCGGCCGGGCCGCGAGGAACAGCGAGGGCAGGGTTATATTGTATGGCGACAAGGTGACCGATTCGATGGACATGGCGATCAAGGAAACGGAACGTCGCCGCTCCATCCAGATCGCGTACAACGAGAAGCACGGCATTACGCCGCAGACAATCCGCAAAAAAGTGCGTGACGTGATCGAGGCGACCAAGGTGGCCGAATCGAAGAACGAATACTTGTCCGGCGCGGCCGGCAAAATGTCGAAGAAGGAGCGCCAGTCGCTGATTCAACGCCTGGAGGCAGAGATGAAGGATGCTGCCAAGAACCTGCAATTCGAACGTGCCGCCGAGCTTCGCGACGCGCTGCTTGAACTTCGAGCCGAATAAGTCGGAGCAGTTCCTTGGCATTCGGGGAATGGTGAAGAATGATTGCAACAAGAGAACGGCCGGACGGCCGTTCTCTTGTTGAGTAAGGCTTGGTAGATTTGGCTTTATACAATTAGAACCGATCATGACCGATCATATTGCCATGTTGAAATTTCGGAAACGAGTCTATACTGGTACTAACAAACAAATGGGTTAAAAGGTTAATAGGATGGAAGGTTGGCAAGATTTTGACTGTTGAAAGGGTGGATAACCATTGGCGAGCGAGAATATTGTCATTAAAGGCGCGCGAGCGCACAATTTGAAAAACATCGACATAACCATCCCGCGTGACCGATTTGTCGTTTTGACGGGGCTGAGTGGTTCGGGCAAGTCCTCGCTGGCCTTTGATACGATATATGCCGAAGGACAGCGGCGCTACGTGGAATCGTTATCGGCGTATGCCAGACAGTTTCTGGGCCAGATGGAGAAACCGGACGTGGACTCGATTGAAGGGCTGTCACCGGCCATTTCCATCGATCAGAAAACGACGAGCCGCAACCCGCGTTCTACGGTGGGAACCGTAACGGAAATCTATGACTACTTGCGTTTGCTGTTTGCGCGCATCGGGCATCCGCATTGTCCGGACCATGGGGTCGAGATCACTTCCCAGACCGTTGAGCAAATGGTGGATCGCATCATGCAATATCCGGAGCGGACGCGGTTGCAGATTTTGGCGCCGATCGTTTCAGGGCGCAAGGGCGAACACAAAAGCGTGTTCTCGGACGTGGCCAAACAGGGTTTTGTGCGCGTACGCGTAGATGGCGAGCTGCGTGACTTGTCCGAAGACATCCAGCTGGAGAAAAACAAAAAGCATACGATCGAAGTCGTCGTGGACCGGATCGTCATTAAGGAAGAAGTACAAGCACGGCTGGCCGATTCGATCGAAACCGCATTGAATCTGTCGGGAGGACAGCTGCTGGTAGATATCATCGATCAGGAGGAGCTGCGCTTCAGTTCGACCTTTGCTTGTCCGATCTGCGGCTTCAGCATGGACGAGCTGGCACCGCGAATGTTTTCTTTCAACAGCCCGTTCGGTGCTTGTCCGGATTGCGACGGTTTGGGCGTCAAAATGATCGTGGACCCCGATCTGCTCGTTCCCGATCGGAGCAAAACGATCGAAGAGGGCGCTTTTGATGCTTGGACGGGAGGTACTTCGACGTACTATCCCCAATTCCTCAGATCGGTGTGTGAGCACTTTAACATTCCGCAGGACGTTCCTGTCGAAGAGCTGCCTGCGGAGCAAATGAACAAATTGCTGCACGGAACAGGTTCGGAAAAAGTTCGTTTCCGGTACGAAAATGATTTTGGCCAACGCAAGGAAGCGATGGTGACGTTCGAGGGCATCGTGAACAATCTCGAGCGGCGTTACCGCGAAACGGCATCCGACGGCATTCGCGAATTCATTGAAGGGTACATGAGCGCGAAACCATGCGGTACTTGCAAAGGACAACGCCTCAAGCGCGAGAGTCTGGCAGTGACCATTAACGACCACAATATGGCTTACGTCACAGGATTGTCCATCGGCGAGGCCGGCCGGTTCTTTGAGTCGCTGCAGCTGAGCGAAAAAGAAGAATCCATTGCGCGGCTGATCTTGAAGGAAATCAACAGCCGTCTCGGCTTCCTGGTGAACGTTGGTTTGGACTATCTGACCATGAGCCGTGCCGCGGGAACGTTGTCGGGCGGCGAGGCCCAGCGGATCCGTTTGGCTACACAGATCGGTTCAAGTCTCATGGGCGTGCTGTACATTTTGGACGAGCCGAGCATCGGGCTGCATCAGCGGGATAACGACCGCCTGATTGCGACGCTTGCGCATATGCGGGACATCGGTAATACCCTTATCGTTGTCGAGCACGACGAGGACACCATGATGGCAGCCGACTATATTATCGATATCGGACCTGGAGCCGGTATTCATGGCGGAACCATTATGGCGCAGGGAACGCCGGAAGAGATCATGAACAATGAAAACTCGTTGACAGGCCAGTATTTGAGCGGCCGCAAGTTCATTCCGATCCGCAACGAGCGCCGCAGCGTGGGAGATCGCTGGCTGGAAATACGCGGGGCGAAGGAGAATAACCTCAAAAACCTGAACGTCAAAATTCCGGTGGGTGTGTTTACTGCGGTGACGGGGGTATCCGGATCGGGAAAATCCACGCTGGTGAACGAAATTTTGTATAAAACGCTGGCGCGTGACCTGAATCGGGCACGTGTTCGTCCCGGACAATATAAAGAGATTCGCGGCCTTGAGCATGTGGACAAGGTCATCGATATCGACCAATCGCCGATCGGCCGTACGCCGCGTTCCAATCCGGCAACGTATACCGGCGTCTTCGACGACATTCGCGACCTGTTCTCGCAAACCAATGAAGCGAAGGTACGCGGATACAAGAAAGGCCGCTTCAGTTTCAACATCAAGGGCGGGCGCTGCGAAGCTTGCCGCGGGGACGGCATCATCAAGATCGAGATGCACTTCCTGCCGGACGTTTACGTTCCGTGCGAAGTCTGCAAGGGCAAACGCTACAATCGGGAAACCCTTGAAGTCAAATACAAAAACAAAAGCATTGCCGATGTGCTCGACATGACGGTGGAGGATGCGACCCGGTTCTTCGAGAACATTCCGAAGATTCATCGCAAGTTGCAAACGCTGCTTGACGTAGGTCTTGGCTATGTCAACCTGGGCCAGCCGGCAACGACGCTTTCCGGGGGCGAAGCGCAGCGCGTGAAGCTGGCTTCCGAACTGTATCGCCGGAGCACGGGCAAAACGATTTACATCCTGGACGAGCCGACAACCGGGCTGCATGTCGACGATATCGACCGGTTGCTTAACGTCTTGCACCGTCTGGTCGATTCGGGAGAATCGGTGCTTGTCATCGAGCATAACCTGGACGTCATCAAGACCGCCGATTACATTATCGACCTCGGGCCGGAAGGCGGCAGCGGCGGCGGAACGATCGTGGCGACCGGAACGCCGGAGGATATCGTGAAAGTAGAGGAATCCTATACAGGCAAGTACCTGAAACCGATTCTGGAGCGCGATACGGAACGAAGCAAAGCGCTGCAGCTCACCCAATAATCCGAATGGATCGCTCGAAGCCCAAGCCCATCATCATTGGTGCAAGGGCGGTCCAAAGGGTTCAGGACCTTGGATGACAATTAGCTGGATTGCGATTTACGGCCCCCTATGAAAGGGAACTGCTCTTTATCGATTGTGGAATGAGGTTTATTATTCACGTTCTTCAGTAGAGAGTGGAGTTCTTTCCTTTCCCGGTTTGGGGCCGTTTTCGTTATCCTGTTTTTCGTATTTTTGGATGAAAGTGCTTGCATTGCAAGCGGGGGACGGATAACATAGAGAAAGAACTCAGGGATGTGTTGGATGTTCAACTATGGTGAGGAGGTCTGTCTATCCATGCTGCTTGCAGAAGCCGCCACGGCGAGTACATCGAATTTCAATGCGTTTGACATCTTTGTTCTATTGTTTACCGTCATCATCTTGATCGGGTTGATTCGGTTGCTACGGGCTCCAAAGAAAAACGTGTTTGCCATCGGATTTGCCGTCGTCAGTCTGTTGGTGTTTCTGATGACCGATTATGCCATGATTACCGGCTGGTTCGGTTCCTGATGAATGATGCGACCGACAAGTACATAACAGCATGAGAACCCGAATCATCAAACACTTTCCAACTTCCATGGAGGGTGTTTTTTTATTTTTAATAGATTCTGGACGGCCTTGAGATGTTGCTGCGAGAAATCAGGTCCATAGTCAATTGTGCAGGAATATTTTGTATGTTACATTGGAACTTACCCATATGAAACTTCCGTTTGAATCGTAGGATCCACCAGGATGACATGTGTGCGTGCAGATTGTTTTATTAAAAGAGGGTAGGTTGAGAGAATGAAAGCATTGGGGAAAAAAAGCATGGCCGTGTTCATGGCTGCAGTGTTGTCCATCGGGGTTGCGTTGACACCCGGACCGGCACAGGCAGCGGCGAACATGAAGGCAAAAGTGATTGACGGACAGGTATATGTCAGCACGGCTGATCTGGTCAAGGCATTGGGAGGCAGCGGGCAATACGATGCACAGACAGGATTGTACCAGTATAAAGGGAATGAAGCCATCCCCAAGGTCATCGAAAAAGTTTCACCTTCTGTAGTAGGCATTATCGGCAAATCCACCGAAGGAACCACAGGAACAGCGGACCGTTACAATCTTGCCCATGGCACAGGCGTCATAATTCGCCCGAATGGCTGGATTGTCACGAACGCTCACGTCATTGACGGGTTGGACAACCCGGTCGTCGTTACGACAGATGGCAATACATATAAGATCACCGAGAGCTACAGCGATCCGTTAAGCGATATTGCATTGATCAAAATCAATGGCAAGTCGCTTCAGCCTGCGACCTTTGCCAAAGCTTCGCAAGCCGTCGTTGGGGAAACGGTCATCGCGATCGGCACGCCGATTTCGTTTTCCCTGCGAAATTCGGCGAGCGTCGGCGTAATCAGCGGTCTGAACCGCGGCGTACAGGAAACGTATCGTCTGATCCAGACGGACACGGCCATCAACCCGGGCAATAGCGGAGGGCCTTTGGTCAATCTGAAAGGCGAGGTGGTTGGCATCAACTCCATGAAGTTCGCCGAGGTGGGCATTGAAAACATGGGGTTCTCCATCCCTGTGGATACGGTCCAATATGTGATCCAGCATTTTTTCAAATACGGAGAAGTGAAGCGGGCAAGTCTGGGACTTGAGCTCGAAGAGAGCTGGTCCGCCATTGTGGGGCTTCCGACAGACGACCCGTTGACCGTGACGGGTGTGCTGTCGCCCGAAGCGAGCAAAGCCAAAATCAAGGAAGGCGATCTGTTATACAGCGTCGCGGGAACACGCATAACGTCGATGGTGGACATCAACGAACTGTTGAAAGGCTATTTGCCGGGGCAAAAAGTGAAGCTGTTGATGCAGTCGGACGGAGATATCGTTACGCGTACGCTGGCATTGGCTGATTTCGCCGACGTGGGGCTTGATCCGGATTCCGATTCCGATGAGGCGTATGCCGAAGAACAATAGGATTAGTGTGTTCACCCATGATACAGAGCGAATCCCGAAAGGAAGAAAAACGAAATGAAAAAGCATGTTATGCATGTGCTTGGCACAGCGATATTGACCGGCATATTAACCGCAGGCGTGTCCATGCCCCAGTGGGCATCCGCGGCGGAAATGATAACCAGTGAACTGCGGATCAAAACCGGCAGCACAGGGGCTTATATCAATGGGAACAAACAAACGATAATCAAGCCATATCAAACGAATGGGGTCACCATGGTTCCCGTGGGGATTTTCAAAAAAGCGTTCGGCAGCGAAATCCGGCTGGAAAAGGACGACGTGATCAAAATCAAGGAAGGCGCGCATACCGTCACACTGACGATGGGCAGCACCATTGCCTGGGTAGACGGCGTAAAAAAAGAGATGGGCGCCGCTCCCCAAATGGTCAACGGGGTGTTAATGGTGCCCTTGCGGCCCGTAGCTGCAGGCATTGGAGCCACGCTTGCACCGAACGCTTCGGGAGAACTGGTCATCCGACTGCCTCAATGGAGCGAAGCGGCAGATCCGGATGACGAGGATGACATTGCCCTGGACGATAACAAAACGAAGGTGGGGAACAGCTATTACGGCTGGTCCATCAACTACCCGGCAGACCTGATGTTCCTGCAGAGCGGGGACCAGGAACGATTGATGTCGTTCCGATCAACGGATGGCAGTTATTACTTCGAGGTATACGTCAGCGATCAGGAGGTTGCCCTTGATCCGGATGACATGCTGCAACAGCTCGTGCAAGAGGCGAAAATAAACGGTGGCACGGTGCTCGACAGGCAGACTGTATCCAAGGGGGAAACGCCGTACGCTCGAATCGTTGGCAAGGATCCGGACGGAACCTTTTGGGAGATGCGGCAATATGTCAGCGAAGGCCGCCAATACGATGTGTACCTGGCCGACTCCGAGGCCCTGAACTATAAAGATTTGGGCAAACGCGCATCGCTGTTGAATTCCTTCCAGCTTTCTTTTCCGGCATCGGACAAAAGCATCAAGGATTTGTCTACCGTTGAAGATGGCATGCGTTTCGCGGCGAATGAAGATTATGGCATTGAGCTCCAGGTACCGGCAGGCTGGTCGGTGGACAACAATCAGATGACGTACCAGGACAAAAACGGGGCATTTCTGCAGCTGCGCGTGACCTCCGCTCCCCCAAGAACAACCGTAAAGGAATGGAGCGGCCAGCTGGATCAATGGATGCGCGAAACGTTCGTGGGCGAAAGCTATGAACCTGTCCGTTCCTATACGATGAACATTGCCGGCGAGACGGCTGAGGTCAGCGAGTTCCGGTACAATTTCGGAGATGGTTGGCAGACGGAGTTCGATGTGTTCCTGCAGAAGAACGGTTACCGTTATTATGCAGAGTTCTCGTTCCCCGAGGCTCAGGAAGCCAATCGGAAATGGTTTGAACGGGTGATGGACAGCATGCAGATCGATTTCGATACGGTGGCTGACAATTTCGGGCAGCTGGATGAAGATCCATACCTGATCGATAAAAGCAAAACGGTGAAGCGCACGTCCAAACGATACCAGTACAGCGTGAACATCCCGCGCTATTGGACGCCATACAGTGACCAGTTCGAGTATTCGCCGGTCATGTACACGTTCACGGGAGGCGAATTTTCCATCGCCGCAAACGCGAACAGCTCGGTGGAGATGACGGTCAGCCAGCTGCGGGAAGCCTACGCGGAAGCGGCCAAATCACGCAAAAATTTCAAGCTGCTCGGCAGCGAGGAACTGACGTTTGCGGGTATTCCGGCGTTTTCCTTCCGATACCATGAGGTGGAGAACGGCATCCCGTACAGCGGCCGGCAGATCGTGATTGAACAGGGCGGCATGACGTACACGATCACAACAGCTCTGAACGATGCCAACAGCACGGAGGCGCAGGTGGCGGCGCTGGAAAAAGCGGTGAACTCATTTACTTTTACTAAATAATAAAAAGAAACAATATGGAGATCGTGAGATCAAAATACGCAGGCGGAGGGTCCATTGGACCTTCCGTTTTTTCATATACGAGGACATGTGATGACTACCAATTTGCAGTTGAAATGATATGGAAAAGTTTGCAGTAACAATATACGGATTTTTCAGGAAAACGTAGATGTGGCAAGACAGAAGTGATACACTATACTAGTTCAGGAGTTATGACTGCTGATCGACCGGAAATGGATGACTGCGCACCCGAATATCGGGCAATACAGTCATAATGTATAGATATATATAAGAGTCGCCAAGACGGAAGGTTGGGCAAGAAATCCGATCCAAGGATCGGTGACGGGGAGGAAACAATGACAACAACAGCAATTCGAAGAGAGGACGTTGAGCTTCTGGCACCTGCGGGGGACTGGGATTGCATGCGTTCGGCGGTAGCCAACGGAGCGGATGCGATTTTTTTCGGCGTCGAAAAATTCAATGCGCGTGCGCGCGCGAACAATTTCCGCATGGACGAGCTGCCGGAAATTATGGCGTTTTTGCACAGCTATGGCGTGAAGGGTTTTTTGACCTTTAACATATTGATTTTTGAAAATGAGCTGGAGGACGCGAAGGAACTGATCGACGCTTGCGTGGATGCAGGCGTGGATGCGGTCATCGTGCAGGATTTGGGATTGGTGAAGCTGATCCGCGAAATTTCGCCGGACTTCCCGATTCACGGTTCCACTCAAATGACGATTACGTCGCCGGAAGCGGTAGAGTTCACAAAGCCGTTTGACATGGAGCGAGTTGTGCTTGGCCGGGAAAATAACTTGAAGCAGATCCAAAAGATCGGTGAGCAGGCGAAACTGCCGATGGAAGTATTTGTCCATGGCGCGTTGTGCGTCTCCTATTCGGGACAGTGCCTGACCTCGGAAATGTGGGGCGGACGTTCGGCGAACCGCGGAGAATGCGCTCAGGCTTGCCGTTTGCCGTATGACTTAATGGTGGATGGCGAACACAAACCGATGGGCGATGTGGCGTATCTTCTGTCGCCGAAGGATTTGGCCGCGATTGACCTGATGCCGGAATTGATCGAAGCGGGCGTGACGTCTTTCAAAATCGAAGGCCGCCTCAAAACGCCGGAATACGTGGCGAACGTGGTCAGCAAATACCGCAAGGCGATCGATCGTTATTTCGACGGCGACGATACCCGTCCAAGCAAGGAAGAGGTTCGCGAACTGCAGCAAAGCTTCTCGCGCGGTTTCACGCACGGTTTCCTGGAAGGCACGAACAACAAAAAACTGGTGGACGGCACGTTCCCGAAAAGCCGCGGCGTCTATCTGGGGCGTGTGGATCAAGTGCTGCGCGACGGCGTCGTCGTCAAATTGGATGCACCAGTTAAGCGCGGGGACGGCATTGTGTTCGATGCCGGTGACCCGACGAAAAAAGAAGAGGGTGGACGCGTCTACGACGTTCGCCGCAAAGGCGTCAAACTCGAAGGCGAAGGCCAAGAGGGCTGGATCGTGGACATCGTGCCCGGTCGCAGCGACGTCGACCTGCGTCGCGTGAAAGTGGGCGACAAGGTATGGAAAACGAATGACCCTGCGCTGGACAAACGTCTGCGCCAGACCTTCGAGACCGACAAACCTTACCGCGTCTTCCCGGTACACGTCAAAGTCATCGGCAGCCCGGGGCAGCCACTCAGCACATGGTGGACCGACGTGCAGAAAGGCACGACGGTGCGCGTCGATTCGGAGATGGAGCTGGACATCGCGCAGAAGCGCCCGATGACGCATGAGCTGCTCGAAGAGCAGTTTGGCCGTCTCGGCGGTACCGTGTTCCAGCTGGAAGAGCTGGACGTCAACCTGCACGGTGACGTCATCATCCCGATGCGCGAGCTGAACAACATTCGCCGTCAGGCGGTAGAACAGCTCGCGGGCGAGCGCCCGAAACCGCCCGTCTACGTGAAACGGGCGGTGGACGTGTACGGCGATGCGGCCGTGCCCGCAACGCCGGTGGCGCGCGGTCAAGCCGAGCTGACCGCGCTGTGCCGCAGCCTGCCGCAAGTGGAGGCAGCGCTCGAGGCCGGCGTCGGCATGATCTACGCCGACTTCGAGTTCATCAAGCAGTTCCCGGCAGCGGTGGAGGCCGTGCGTGCCGCAGGCCGCAAAATCGCGCTGGCGACGCCGCGCATCCATATGCCTGGCGAGAACGGCTACCATGCCAACATTTTGCGTTTGCAGCCGGATGCCGTGCTGGTGCGCAACACCGGAGCGCTCTACTACTATCTGCGCCACCGGATGGAGAACCCGGATGCGAAGCATCCGCAGCTGATCGGCGACTTCTCCCTGAACATCGCCAACCATAAAGCGGTTGAATTGTTCCTGGAAGCGGGCTGCGACTGGGTGACGCCATCTTACGACCTGAACATTCAACAAATGGTGGACCTGCTCCGACGCGCACGTACGGACCGCACCGAAGTGGTCATTCACCAGCATTTGCCGATGTTCCACACAGAGCACTGCGTGTACTGCACATTTATGAGTGAAGGCACGGACTACACGAACTGCGGCCGTCCTTGCGAAGAGCATCGCGCTTCCTTGCAGGACCGGATCGGCATGTCCCACCCGGTACGCGTGGACGAAGGCTGCCGCAACACGGTGTACAATGCGGTAGAGCAGTCCGGCGCAGAATACTTGACGAACTTCATGGATCTTGGCGTGTCCCGTTACCGCGTGGAGTTCCTGGAAGAAACGCCGGAGCAGGTGCGGGAGGTTATCGATCTGTACAACCGTGCATTGCGCGGCGAAATTAGCGGCACGCAAGTATGGAAAACGCTGAAAGCGACCAACCAGCTTGGCGTTACCCGCGGTCAGCTGGTGAAATAACCAAACAGCGCCATGCATGAATGAAGAACGAGGAACGAAGAACGAAGAACGGACCCCAATCTCTGCTTGAAGGAGCTCTTGGGGTCTTTTTCATAACCGGATCGGGTAAAGGACCCGCCAATAGAAACTTTCAAGAAACGCGACGCCATAACGAACGGACGGATGAACGAACGAATCTGTTGATTCAAGATGTTGTTGGTGGAACGTGACGATTGATTTGCAAGGAGGAGGGGGATACGTGGCGCCATTCTCAATGATGGACATCAAATTGCTGTGCGGTGTCACGGCATTTAAACGAGGGGATGACTACCATAAGTCAGGACGTGTGACCAATCTAGTTGTTAGCGAGGATGAGCAGCATTATGACGCGATCGTGCGAGGAACCAAGCGATACAAGGTGAAGATCGATCTGGACGAGGCGGGAGAGATCGAGGCGTTTTGCGATTGTCCTGCCTACGGGACGTATTACGACTATTGCAAGCACGTGGCCGCCGTCCTCTTGACCATTCACGAGCGCTGGGAACAGGCAAAACCTGCCGCCCAGAAGACCCGGGGGGAAAGCGATGCGCACAGTGAGCGGCCGGCGACTTCGGTTGGCGTTTCTGCAGGAACTTCATCTTCGAAGGCAGGAGGAGAAGGCGCATCCCGCGTGGGGACTTTGGTAGAGGAAAACGCATGGGAGCGCCCCGATGCATCTCTTCCTTCTTCATTGGCGCAGGCGGGTCGTCCAAGCTCGGCGCTCGGCTGGGGGAGGTCCGCAGACAAACCTTCCTATCGCACGGCGGACGAAATTTTGTCGCTCTTTGCGAGGGAGCGAAATCCCATGCACGCATTGGAACGAAGCATGGCAGCTCCGGAACTGCGCTCCCCGTTTCAGGAAGAACTGCAGGTCCAATTCATTTGCAAGTTGGCACAGGTTCGCAAAGGAGAGGCCAAACTGGCGCTGGAACTCAAGGTAGGCGAAAAACGCCTGTACGTCGTTCCAAAGGTCAAGCAGTTTCTGAACAGCGTCGAAAAGGGTGTATCGATGCTGTTTACCAAACATTTTGCCTATGATCCGTCCCGCCATTATTTCAGCCCGCGCAACCAAGAGATTCTATCCATGCTGATTCGTATGCGCCATAGCGAAGAAGCTTACCGGGAATCGATATCGGGTTACCTTGGTGCTTCGGATAGCCGGGACATCCTGATTGCGCCGCTGGTATGGAAACCGCTGCTCGATCTGTTGCTTCAGGCGGACAGCCGGATGGAAGGGACCGGGTTCGTGAACGGTCCGCTTGCGCTGGGACAGGGGGCGCTGCCTTTGTACTATCGGATCGCCGAAGGCAAGCAGGAAGGGTATCAGCTTGAAGTGTCGGGATTGCGCGAGGTATTGCTTCTTCCGGCATACGGTGCCGCAGTCGTAGAAGGCGAGCTGCACATGCTGGGTCCGACACAGATGCGAAGTCTGGAAGATTTGGTGGGTGCACTTACGTCCTACGGCATCAAGGAGAGCATTGATATCTCGGAACATCAGGTGAACGAGTTCGTGCAGCATGTGGTGCCTGAATTACGGATGCTCGGCCATCTTTCCATCGATGCCAAAGTTCGGGAACAGATCGTGGAGCCGACGCTCACGCCGAAGCTGTATCTTGATTTCTATCGGGCACGGATTACGGCCCGCCTCGAATTCGATTACGAAGTGATGGTCATCAATCCACTCGCGGAATATTTGATCGAAGAAGAGGAAGAACGAGTGATTCTGATCCGTGACCGCCGACGAGAACAGCATTTAATCGACAAGTTGGATGCGTCCTTGCTTGAGCGGGAGGGCAGCGTCTGGGTGAGCGAGAAGGAGGATGCCATTTATAACGTCCTGTATTTCTTGGTGCCTGAACTCGAAAAATACGCCGATGTTTATGTGCCGAACGCAGTCAAAGCGATGATGCCCGCCTCACAGATTCCTCCGAAAGTTCGCGTCGATCTCGGCAAAGGGTTGGACTGGCTCGAAATTTCGTTCGAGATGGACGGATTGGATGAGCAGGAGATTGAGGAGCTGATGCGCAGTATTGTTGAAAAGAAAGCCTATATGCGCTTGCGTGACGGTACGTTTATCTCGCTTGAAAATGAAGGCATGCACAGCTTCGCCCGCGTGGCGGACTCGCTCGGGTTGGAGCCTGGCGATATTCGCGGCAGCCACATTCAGCTGCCGGCTGTCCGGGCCTTGCAGCTTCCGGGCCGGGACGAGGTATCCGGCCATGTGAAGTGGGGCGGCGCCATCCGGCGCTTCCTCGCCGATCTGCGCGACCCGGACCGGATGGACTTCGTGCTGCCAGACACGCTGTCCTCCGTGCTGCGCGATTATCAGGCCAGCGGGTACCAGTGGCTGCGTACGCTCGCGTTTTACCGCTTTGGCGGCATTTTGGCCGATGACATGGGGCTTGGCAAAACGCTGCAAAGCATCGCGTACATTACGGCCGAGTTGGCGGAGGCGCCGGATTCGTCTGCGAACACAGGTCATCCTCCAGTGCTCGTCGTTGCGCCAGCATCGTTAACGTATAACTGGGCCCATGAATTTGCGCGTTTTGCGCCCCATCTGAACGTGCTTGTCGCGGCCGGGCAGAAGGAGGAACGCGCCTCGATGCTGGCGGATATGGGGCATGCCGACGTCGTCATTACGTCGTATCCGCTGCTTCGCCGCGATCTGGATACGTATTTGGGCAGGGCGTTCCATACGCTCATCCTGGATGAGGCGCAGGCGATCAAAAACTCCTCTTCCCAGACGGCTCGGGCCGTGAAGCAAATCCAGGCTCCGCGCCGATTTGCCCTGACGGGAACGCCGGTCGAAAATTCGCTGGACGAGTTGTGGTCCATTTTCGAGGCCATATTCCCGGGACTGTTCCCCAGCTATCGCCGCTTCCGCGATCTTCAGGCAGAGCGCATCGCCCGCATGGTTCGTCCATTTATCATGCGCCGCCTGAAGAAGGACGTGCTCGAAGAGCTGCCGGACCGCATCGAAACGGTGCATCGTTCGGAGTTGAACCAGGAGCAGAAGAAGCTGTACGCGGCTTATCTGTCCCAACTGCAGGACGAAACGTCCCGCGATTTGCAAGAAGGCGGTTTCCAGCAGCATCGCATCAAAATTTTGGCAGGCATTACCCGCTTGCGCCAGTTGTGCTGCCACCCGGCTCTGTTTGTGGAAGACTACCGGGGCGAGTCGGGCAAAATGGAACAACTGCTGGACATCGTGGAGGACGCCATGGCTTCAGGCAGGCGCATGCTGATTTTCTCCCAGTTTGCGAGCATGCTCGCCATGATTCGCCAGACGCTGCTTGCACAGGGGCGCGGCTTGTTCTATCTCGATGGGCAAACGCCGGCTAAAGATCGGGTAGACATGTGCCGACGGTTCAACGAGGGAGAGGGCGACTTGTTTTTGATTTCCTTGAAGGCAGGCGGAACTGGTCTCAACCTCACGGGGGCGGATACAGTTGTTTTATACGATCTATGGTGGAACCCCGCCGTGGAGGAGCAGGCGATCGGACGCGCCCATCGGATGGGGCAAAAGCAGGTTGTGCAGGTTATCCGCCTTGTGTCGGAAGGAACGATCGAAGAGAAGATTCTGGAGCTGCAGCAGCGCAAAAAAGATCTGATCGCCGAAGTGATCGAGCCGGGAGACGGAGGGGCCACCGCCCTTTCCGAGCATGATATCCGGGAGCTGTTGATGGTGTAACAAGACATGAGGGTGATGCAGTGGAGCAATTCCGGCATCGCCCTTTTCGTGGTACCATGAGAAGCAATATAATTTGTGTATCGTTGTTACAGTGCCTAAAAAACCATGGTATACTTGGGTTCACTTAGCCATTTTGTGTTAATGAAGTGTACAGTATTGACTGGATTACTCTTCGAATTCATCGTATATTTCGACTGTTTGAACTTTGAAAAGGGGCCATGATTTTCATGAAAATCCGTAAAGCGATTATTCCTGCGGCTGGGCTGGGGACACGTTTTCTGCCTGCCACCAAAGCGATGCCAAAGGAAATGCTGCCGATCGTTGACAAGCCGACGATTCAGTACATCATCGAGGAGGCCGTCGCCTCTGGAATAGAAGACATTATCATCGTGACTGGCAAGGGGAAACGTGCGATCGAAGACCACTTCGATTACTCCTTCGAGCTGGAACAGAATTTAGCTGACAAACAAAAGTGGGACCTGCTCAGCGAAGTTCGCAAACCATCCGAGATGGCGGACATTCATTATATCCGGCAAAAGGAACCCAAGGGACTGGGACATGCCATCTGGTGTGCACGGAAATTTATTGGAGACGAACCGTTTGCCGTACTTCTCGGGGACGATATTGTTGAAGCCAATACGCCGTGTCTGCAGCAGATGATGGAGGTGTATGACGAGTTGCAATCACCCATTGTCGGCGTGCAGCCCGTCGATTGGAGCGAAGTGTCCAGATACGGAATCGTGGACGGCGAAGTCGTCTCCCATACCGATGAACGCGTGTTCCGAGCGCGCCGCCTGATTGAGAAGCCGAGCACGGAACAGTCGCCATCCAACCTGGCCATTATGGGACGTTATATTTTGACACCTGATATCTTTGAGATTCTTGGACAGCAGTCTGCTGGTGTCGGAGGGGAAATTCAGCTAACCGATGCATTGTCCCGATTGAATGAGCGGAGAGAGATACTGGCATATCATTTTGAGGGGCTTCGCCATGACGTCGGCGAGAAACTTGGCTTTATCGAAACGACGATTCATTATGCGCTTCAGCATGACGATCTGCGAGAGGATTTGTTGAAATATTTGAGGGAAGTGGTGGAGTCGGAGCGCTAGATCAAACAGCCCATGAGTGGACGTATATATCCATTCATGGGCTGTTTGTCATTTAGAAGTTCATTTCGGCAATGCGCTTGATCTGTTCAGCTTCGTCAGGAGAATCCGCAACGAATTTGTCGTATAATGCCTGATCCTGCTGCCCTGTTTTACTCAAGGCGCCGAGGTACCATCTCACAATCTCGCGGTTGGTTGCATCGGATAAATCCTCTGCAATTCCACTTTTCAGGATGGCAGCCGCACCTGCTGCATCATTGGTCATATACTTTATTTTTCCTGCATTCAGGATCATCGTTGGAGTCAGCTCAAACGGCTCACCCTGCTGCTGTCCTTCAGGCAGCGTCTTCAGGTGTTCCACACCATCCACCACATGCTGATAAGCATTCAGGCCTGCGGTGAAATAGGCTTCTTTGCTGGCAGCGTCCCCTTGTCCCAAAGCCTGGTACCCGAGATCAAACGAACGGTTGATCAGTTTCTCGTACCATGCCATGTCCCAGACATAGTTGGCTGCGTATTCCTTTTGCAGGGCAAAGGCTTGCTCATTCTCGCCCTTCAGTTCGTACAGCTCGATCAGCCTGGTTACCATGCTTTTGTTGTACGGTTCGGACTGAAGCCCTTTTTGAAGAAGGCCTACGGCTGCGGTGTAGAACTGATCATCCTGAGTTTGCTGGAACCCTTGCTGATAGAGGGAAGACAGTAATAACACCGAGTCGGAATGCGTACCGCGAATCGACAGGTCTTTATCCAGCGGTGCTTTAATTTCCCCAAAGTCTTGACTGGTTTGGGCTACTTCTTTTGCTTCATAAGCATAGTGATTGGCCTGCAGGAAACGCACGGACACAATCAATAATACAACAACGGTTATTCCGGCAATGACGCTATAGCTTCCCCGTGCAGAGGAATCGCTGAGCTTGAATCGTGCAAGCGAACGAGGTTCCATTGCAGCGGCCATCCCGCCAAGACCAAGGAAGACGAGCATGCCGATCAAGACATAACTCATATTGAAATCGAGAACGCTCAGCACCAGAATCGACATGGTCAAAATGAAGTAGACAAAATGCGATTCCCGTTCTTCCTCGCTTCTTCGGTTATAACTTCGTACGAACTGATAGAAGATGTACAGTATGAACGACATAAAAACAAGGAAGCCTATCAATCCGACTTCTACCAGATACTGCATGAAGAAGTTATGTGCCTGCGCACTGACGTAAGGGTTGTTCTGGTATTTTACATACAAGGAGCCCCAGGCTCCGCCACCGGCACCAATAATCGGGTAATCGGCAAACAGTTTGGAGGCATCTTTGTAAAAAGTAATCCGCTCCAGCACGCTGTGCTGTTGGAAATTGATGTTCTCCAGCCGGGTGCTGATGCTGTCCGGCAGGATGTTGCGTACGCTGGTGCCCAGAAGCAGCCCCGCTAGGATCGCAGCGAGCACAATGGAGCCCAGCGGGATCCAGAGGCTGGAACCTTTGCGTTCTGCCCAGGAATGAAGCTTGCCTTCCAGTCGCGGCGCAATCCAGCGTTGAACAGCCCAGCATAACGCGGCAACGACAATCGAGGCCGCGATCAGGTAACCCCAGCCTTTGGCTGCGAGAGCGCTTGTGAATGTCTGCTGAAGCTCAAGCCCGGCCGTATTGACCGGATTCAGAATGGCGATCGTGCCAATCCCCGCGATGGCCAGGTGAATGAACCAAAGAATCTGCTTTGCAGGTCTGAGCAGCAGAAGAAGAATGACAAAGACGATCGGCATCATGACGAGCCCTGTCCGCGAAAGGGTAAGCAGCAGCGACAGAATCACCGGCACCAGCATGAAACCGTGCAGAAGCTGGACATATGCTTTTTTGGAACGAATCATGCTGAATATGCCTATGAACAGAAAGGCCATCAGGAATGCTGCATATGTATTCGGATACTGGAATACGGAAGCAAGCCGCGGACCATTGGAATCGTTCCAGATGGCCTGGTTGTATACTCCATTGACTACGCCTGCAGAGAACCAACCAACCAACTTACCTGCGAAGCTGAATGCACCAAGCCAGTTCAACAAACCAAAGCCGACAATTATATATGCAATTCCTATTAAGGAAGATTGTATGATATGATTGATTTGTTTGTTCTGAAACAGATACATGGTCATGACGAACAGCATGGCGTAGATGCATTGGATCAAGATCATGTTGACTGCCAAATATTGCGATGCGGCACTAATCAGTGACAGTACATAGGTAAGCGGCAGCAGAATGACGGCGATCTTGAGCCAATCCCGCTGGGTCTCCAGCTTTATGCTTTTGTAGTAGACTACAGCCCAGATGATGAAAAGGAGGGTTGTAATCGCTAATGCCCAATAAATGGGGCTTTCGTATTGCAGAGTTTGACCATTAAATAGCGCAACTTGAAACGATGACCAGAGTAAAAATAAGATAAGCCCTATGGTCAATGTCCATAGAAGCGGTGAAGCCGAACTCGTAGAGAGTTTGCTCGACGTCTTCTTGGGTTTCCCGTATACTGGATTCGACAAGGTTTGAGTCTCCTTTGCTTGTAGATACGACATTATTTTAACACAGGGCTATTATCCTATCCACTCGATTAATTAAAAGTAAGCGAGGAAGTATCATATGTATTTAGAATTTCTAAAAATGAAGAGACTAATTGTTGATCTTGCAAAAAGTGATTTCAAAAAAAGATATTTGGGATCTTATTTCGGCGCAGTATGGGCATTTGTTCAGCCATTAGTTACCATCCTTTTGTTTTGGTTTGTTTTTCAAGTGGGCTTTAGATCAACCCCTGTGGATGATGCACCTTTTATATTATGGTTGATATGTGCAATGATTCCATGGAATTTTTTTGCGGAAGCATTTCAGACAGCAACCACATCCGTGACTGATAACAACTTTTTGGTCAAAAAAGTTGTTTTTAAATTAGAAATCCTGCCGATTATTCGGATATGTTCTTCGTTGTTTGTACACTTGTTTTTTCTTGTATTCCTGATAGTCATGTTTGCAATATATAAATATGAAATTACCGTGTACTATATACAAATATTCTATTACCTGATTGCTACCGTTTTGCTTGTTGTAGGGTTATCTTGGATTACAAGCTCAGTAGTGCTTTTTTTTAAGGATACTGCACAAATTGTATCTTTGCTGGTTCAATTTGGTTTTTGGTTAACCCCAATCATGTACCCCTTAAAAATGATTCCTGATAAATACGTTTTTTTCTTTAAAGCCAATCCTATGTACTATATAACAGATGGTTACCGTAGAATTTTTATTTATCGGCAATGGTTTTGGCAAGATATGAAACTTACGATTTATTTTTGGTCGTTTACTCTGGTGACTCTCGTAGTGGGGTATTTTCTATATCGTAAACTTAAACCGCATTTTGCAGATGTACTCTAAGGGTGGAATATTAATGAACACTAATGTAATTGAGGCTAAGGGATTGACCAAACAATATAAGTTATATGATAAACCAGTGGATCGATTGAAAGAGGCGCTGCATTTTGCAAACAAAAAATATCATAAAAAATTTACTGCATTAGATCATCTTGATTTTCAGGTTCAAAGGGGAGAATGCCTCGGTATTATCGGTAAGAATGGATCGGGAAAATCTACGCTGCTAAAAATGATTACAGGCGTCCTTACTCCTACATCTGGTTCTCTTCATGTGGAAGGCAGTATTTCGGCATTGCTGGAGCTGGGAGCTGGCTTTAACCCTGAGCTTACAGGATTGGAAAATGTCTTTCTGAACGGAACAATAATGGGCTTTTCTAGGGATGAGATGCAGGCAAAGCTTGACGAGATTCTGGAGTTTGCTGATATTGGTGAATTCATACACCAACCAGTTAAGACTTACTCCAGTGGTATGTTTGTAAGACTAGCGTTTGCAGTGGCTATAAACGTAGACCCGGATATATTAATTGTTGACGAAGCGCTTAGTGTAGGCGATCTACGTTTCCAACAGAAATGTTACAGGAAAATTGACGAGTTGAAGCAAACAAAGACCATTTTATTTGTAACTCACGATATGTCAGTGATTAATAAGTATTGTGATCGAGTCGTATGGATCAACGAGGGTAAGCTTATTGAGGAAGGTCAACCAAAGGAAATATCCAAAAAATATCAAGCCTTTATGATTGGAGCCAATTTTGGAAAGTTGGGCCTCAGTGAGCTGCCGCAAGCGGGAAAACAACTTGCTGGGTCTTCAAAGGCTCATTTGGTAGATCCACTGCAGGATGGTTTGGATATGATGGGTGATGAAAAAGCAGTTATTACTGGGATTTCAATGTATGAATCTGGCGGCCAAGATAAAGTCACACTCGTGGAGGCCGAACAAGAAGTAGAAGTTTTGATCCGACTGAATGTTATGGAGGCCATTGATAATCCAATCGTTGGTTTTTCAATGAAGGATCGACTCGGAAATGTTATCTTTCAAACCAATAGTTACATTCTTGGAAGCGAACTCCAATCACTCCAACCTGGTGAAGGATACGTTTTTAGCTTTTCTTTTCAATTTCCTAGCCTTAATCATGGAGCTTATACAATATCACCTGCCATTGCTTCCGGTACACAACAAGAACATAAGCAGCATAGCTGGGTTCATGATGCCCTTGTTGTAGAGGTGCTGCCTCTTGGATATGAATCTGTTAGTGGCATTTTATGTTTAAAAGACGTTTCTTTTTCAGCGATCGTATAGAAAGTAGGGGTAAATTTGGATTTTACGGGGGAGCGCTTTATACCTCACGAGACTGATGAGGAATTACAGATTGAGCATACCCAAAGGTACAACATGCTCAATCGTTTAGTAGAGAATAAGGTAGTCCTGGATGCCGCATGTGGCGAAGGTTATGGTTCATTTTTATTGTCTAACTCTGCGTCTAAGGTAACAGGGATAGATATTGACCCGCAAACCATCGGTCATGCAAGAAAAAAGTATGTGAAAGAAAACCTGGATTATTTCGTAACGAGCATAGAACATATGCCGTTTCCCGATCAATCATTTGATATTGTCGTTTCATTCGAAACATTGGAACACGTAGATGAGAAGATGCAACTGGCTTTTTTGAAAGAAGTTCAAAGATTGTTGAAAGAAAATGGGACTCTCATTATTTCGACACCTAACAAGAAATATTATTCTGACCAAAGAGGATATAGTAATGCTTTTCATGTTAAAGAACTATATAGGGAAGAATTTTTTGAACTATTAAAAGAACACTTCGCTTATGTAAATATAGTCTCTCAGCGTTTTGAAGTGGTATCCCTGATCGATAATCCTTCAAGCGAAAGAGAGACTGAATTTTTTGTACAAGAACAGCAGAAAGGCGAAGCCTTTGAGAAGTATATGATTGCGTTCTGTTCTAATGATTCCCGGAATGCAAAACCAACACATTCTATTACTGTACAATCACAAAAATACCAAAATTTTGTTGAAAGGGTTATGACTCTTCAGGATGAAGTGGAGGAACGTAATCAGCATATCGCCTTACAAAATAAGGAGATCGATTTTTTAAGAGAAAAGTTTGCTCAACTTGATTCTCTTAGGAAAAAGTTCACGCAACTGGAGAGCGTGAAAGAAGACTTGAATCTTCAATTGGAACACTATAAAAACGAACAGAGGGCTGCTCAAAAAGAACTTGCAGATCTTGAAAATGTAAAGCAGAGAACTGAGATGGAACTTCAAACAGCAAAAAAAGAACTCGGATATCTTTCACACCAGTTGAGTGAACAATTAGTTCAGATCGAAAATCAGAAGGGCCACATTGAATTATTGCTTCAGGAAGAGCGGATTCTTCAAAATATTTACAACTCTGGTGGTTGGAGATTTTTGAACCGTTATTATCGTTTGCGTGACAGATTGATTCCTATGGATAGTAAACGCCGCATGTTATTGAAGCTCGCCAAAATGACGGTTCAAAAGCCTAAAATTATGTTAACGGCTTTGAACAAGTCCAATTTACGCAAACTTAAATACTATTTGAAATCGGAAGAAACTACTCGAGTAAACGGTAGAATTGACAACTATATAGCGAAATATGATGATAAGCCTCTTCCTGTTCTTCAAGTTGCTGAGCCTGATACGATCAATTTTGAACATCTAAGTTTTCCAATAGAGGAGAAGCCAAAGGTATCCATTATTATTCCTGTATACAATCAATGGAAGTACACGTATTCATGTTTGGCTTCCATTCTTGGAAACACGTCAAATGTACCCTATGAAATTATCATTGCGGATGATATGTCCAATGATGACACTGTAAACATAGGAGAATATGTTTCTAACGTTACTGTAGTAAGAGATGGCGTTAACCGAGGGTTCCTGCTCAATTGCAATAATGCGGCAACTTACGCAAAAGGAGAATATCTGTTTTTCCTTAATAATGATACAAATGTACAACCAAACTGGTTAAGTTCTCTAGTAGAATTGATGGAGTCCGATTCTAAAATCGGAATGACGGGATCTAAACTGGTCTATCCTGATGGAAGGCAACAGGAAGCTGGTGGAATCATTTGGAATGATGCAAGCGGTTGGAATTATGGTCGTTTGGATGATCCGGAGAAGCCGGAATACAACTATGTGAAAGAAGCAGACTATATTTCCGGTGCTGCTATTTTGATTAGACACACGATCTGGCAGGAACTCGGGGGATTCGATGAAAGGTATGTACCAGCTTATTTTGAGGATACAGATCTAGCATTTGAGGTTAGACGTTTAGGCTATAAGGTTTTATTGCAACCAAAATCCGTTATCGTGCATTTTGAAGGTATTTCACACGGAACAGATACAAATAGTGGAATTAAAAGCTATCAGGTCAAAAATAAAGAGAAGTTTTTGCAAAAGTGGAGTGTGACATTACAGAAAGATCATTTTCCTAATGCAGAACACGTTTTCTGGGCCAGAGATCGAAGCAGAAACAGAAAAACTATTGTCGTCGTGGATCATTATGTTCCTCACTATGACAAAGATGCAGGTGGCCGGGCCACTTATTTCTATTTGAAGTTATTTGTTTCAATGGGTTTCCATGTAATTTTTATTGGTGATAACTTCTTCAGACATGAGCCTTATACCTCAAATCTACAAGAACTTGGAATAGAGGTCCTATATGGAGACTATTATGCGAAAAATATAAACAAATGGATTAAACACAATGGTTCTTATATTGATTACGTTTATCTTAATCGTCCACATATCTCTATAAAGTACATGGAAACATTTAAGAAGTTTACCTCGGCAAAAATTATCTACTTCGGTCATGATCTTCACTTCCTTAGAGAAATGAGGAATTTTGAATTAACGGGAAATACACATCTTATCAAATCTTCGGAAGAGTGGAAGAAAACGGAGTTCTCGCTGTTTAACGATGCAGATGTTATTCATGTTGTAGGTTCATATGAACAATCCTTGCTTCAAAATGAATTTCCGGATAAACCGGTAAGAAATATCCCATTGTTTCCTTATGACCAACCATATGCTAACGCTAGTCATGTTGAGGGATTTGATGCGAGGAAAGATATATTATTCGTTGGCGGATTTAACCATACTCCCAACTATGACGGAATCGTATGGTTTTTGGATGAGATCTTTGGTAGGATCAAGAAACAGATTCCAAATGTGAAGCTTTATATTGTGGGTTCGAATCCCCCTGATGATTTAAAAGCAAAATCCGCAGACGATGTGATCGTCACGGGGTTTGTATCCGACGAAGAACTGGAGAGATATTATAATCGTTCTAGACTGGTTATTGTGCCTCTACGTTATGGGGCGGGCGTTAAAGGGAAAGTAGTCGAAGCGCTATATTACCAAGTCCCTATTGTTACTACATCGATCGGTTCTGAAGGGTTGGAAGAGGCTGAGATGGTTATGACAATAGCAGAAGATGCGCATCAGTTTGCTGATTCTGTCATTCAATTATATCAAGATGAGACCGTATGGAATTCCTATTTCGAGGAATCTGTCCAATATATCGAAAAATACTTTACCCGAGAAGCTGCTAGAAGCATCCTTGCTCTCGATTTTAAAGACTAGGAGATACAAGTATTATGATAAATGTTGTATTATGCGGGGGGAATGGTACCCGGTTATGGCCGCTATCTCGAACTTTGTATCCTAAACAATTTAACAAGATGATCGGAGATCGCTCTTTATTTCAACTGACCGTGGAGAGAAATGCCCTCCTTTGTGATAAAAAATTTATTGTATCTAATGAGGAACAGTATTTCCTGGCATTGGATCACCTTAATGAGTTGGAGATGAAAGCTGATAAATTTATCCTGGAGCCAGTCGGCCGGAATACCGCGCCGGCTATAGCTTTGGCTTGTTTGGCTGTGGGAGATGATGAGTTGGTGTTGGTTACGCCGTCTGATCATGTTGTTCAAAATCAGCATGAATATACTCGTTGCATAGAAACAGCTAAGGAACTGGCCCTCGAAGGATACATGGTAACCTTCGGGGTCCACCCGAATTATCCTGAAACAGGATACGGGTACATAGAGGCTGACGGCCACAATGTGATTTCGTTTAAAGAAAAACCGGACTTATTAACTGCTGAAAGGTATTTGAAATCGGGAAACTTTTATTGGAATAGTGGAATGTTTCTGTTCAAAGCCGGGGTATTCCTCAAGGAGTTGGAGTCGGCAGCTAAAGAAATCTATGATAGGACACTCTCTGCTTTCAACAATGCGAGAGTGCATTATGACACCATTCGTATATCCAAGGAAGAGATGGAGGCCATTCCTGCTAACAGCGTCGATTATGCGGTTATGGAATACAGCACAAACGTAAAAGTCGTCTCTTCCGATATTGGATGGTCAGATCTTGGCAGCTTCGAAGCTTTGTATGAGCAGTTGCCCAAAGATGAGGCGGGCAATTCTTTGGCTAACAATTATATTAGTGTCAATTCTTCACGAAATCTTGTCCTGTCAAATGACAGAATGATCGCTACAATCGATGTCGAAGGCCTTATGATTGTAGATACGCCTGATGCATTACTGATCTCCAGGCAAGGATCTTCTCAAAAAGTAAAAGAAATCGTTCATGAACTGAAGCAGAGAAAGTCTAATCTTTGCGATAATCATGTTACTGCCTACAGACCGTGGGGAAATCATACTGAGCTAGACATTTCACCCAATTATAAGATTAGAAAAGTTGTGGTGAAACCAGGACAGAGTCTAAGTTATCAGAAGCACTTCCACCGCAATGAACATTGGATTGTTGTAAGTGGGACGGCAATGATTACGGTGAACGGAAAACAGTCTCTTCTTCGAATGAATGAATCTACTTTCATTCGCATGGGTGACGAGCATTCTGTCCATAATCCGGGAAGAATTGATCTTCACATTGTTGAGGTGCAGGTAGGAGAATATGTTGAAGAAGATGATGTGATCAGGAGGAGCAATTAAGTGGAACGGTTTTATAGTCTTTTGATGCGGAAGAGTCTACGTTTTCCTCTGGAGTATGTGAGTTGTTTGGTAATTACCATTATTTCGATGTATTATGTGTTGCAAATAAATGATTTCGACATGAGCTTACCATATATTTATAGTGGTGATGGTCTATCAACTAGTCTTTTTATTAAAGGTATGATCGAAAATGGATGGTATAATACAAATCCCTCGGTCGGTGCACCTTTTGGCCTGGAAATGTATGATTACCCATTAGGAGGAGATAATTTTCAATATTTAGTAATGAAGGTATTGTCTTTATTTAACTCCGACTACATTTGGGTCATGAACATGTATTATTTTTTAACCTTTCCTTTATGTATGTTGGCTTCATTTGCAGTCTTTAGACAATTGAATGTAAATTATTTTTTTTCAATGAGTTTTAGTTTGCTTTATACGTTTCTGCCATACCATATTATTAGGGTAGGACATTTGTTTTTATTGGGATATTATGCCGTCCCACTAATTATTATGGTTATGATTTGGATTGTTAAACATCCTGATTTTTTGTTCGTAAAAGGAGAGCACACACAGAAAAGATTTAACTATCATCTCAATTTGAATCTGAAATTCATAGCAGCTCTGGTCATATGTATATTAATTGGTTCTACGGGTGCTTATTATGCCTTTTTCTCTTGTTTTTTTCTATTGATTATAGGGCTGATACAAGTATTTACAGAGAAAAAATCGATCAACTTACTTAAATCTATGTTGTTAATATTTTTAATAGCCGGAACTTTGCTTTGTAATGTCTCTCCAAGCATAGTATATAAATTGAGTCATTCACAAGATGGTTCGATTAGTTCTGCTAGAAATTTCGAGGCGGCAGAAGTATATGGTCTTAAAGTAGTGCAATTGTTACTACCTACGACTAACCACAACGTTGAATGGATAAAAGAGAAGAAAGACGAGTATAATTCTAAAGCTCCTTTGGTCAATGAAAATGATACGGCAAGCTTAGGTCTTATTGGGTCTGTAGGTTTTATATTTCTTTTGTTCATATTGCTTTTTAAAAAGAGAAGCAATAATGAACTCGAAAAAATAAATCGTTCGCTATCTATCATGAATATCAGTGCGATTTTACTTGGAACGATTGGTGGATTCGGTGTTCTATTTGCTGCTTTGGTGTCTGCTCAAATTCGAAGTTATAATCGATTAAGTATATATATTGCTTTCTTCTCTTTACTCGCATTAGCATTGAATATGGATATCTGGACTAAAAAGAAGCTAAAGAAATCGAGAATTGCCTGGATAGTGGCTGTTTCTCTATTAATATCATTGGTAGGTATCTATGATCAATCGACACACCCCTTACAATCAAAAGAGGTAATTGCGAGTGGTTATAATAATGACGCAGCGTTTGTTGAACGTATCAGTGATATTATGCCTAAAGAATCGATGATTTTCCAAATACCATATGTCTCCTTCCCGGAAGGTGAAAGCCTCAATAATATGGGCAATTATGATCTCCTTAAAGGTTATATACACTCATCTGACTTGAAGTGGAGTTTCGGTAGCATGAAGAATAGCTACGCTGATCGTTGGATGAAAGAATTGGTTCAGCAGCCTGTTAAGGAAGCACTAAATATTTTGGTCCATACAGGTTATACAGGAATCTATATAGATAGAACCGGTTATTCAAGTGATTACGATAAAAAGTTGGAATCAGAAATATTGAACATATTACAGATAACCCCTATCGAAAGTGACAATAAAATGTTAGCCTTTTATGACCTTAGAGACTATTCAGATAAACTTAAGGGAACCGTTAATGAACAAGAATGGAACAAGAAAAAAGAAGAATTCACTTCCAAAATACCTTATGGGACAGAAGTTAAGATCACTGGCGAAGAAAACTGGGAACTAGTTCAGAGCAAGGAAGGATACAGAATTGTTCAGACTAGTGATTTAACGAATTTACCACAAGATCAACTTTCTCTGTCTCTTAAAGGTCCAGACGGTGCCTTTTTGACTTTTGAAGACGAATTTTCTGGCCCAAACAAGTATTCCTTTAGACATTGGGAGGTTCCGGAACATTTTGTGATTTCGATCAGTAACTCTTCAACAGGGTGGAGCGATAATTATTCACCTACCAGCGAGGATATTTCTCAATTTTTCAAAACCAACAACTACGTTCTTTATTACAATACAACATCTGAAGACCAAATTAGCTTTAAAGAACAATAACACGGGATATAAACGGTGCAGATATTCCAGATTTATGTTTAATCTCTTTAGCTATGGTTATTACGATTTTAAATTGTTTTATATTGGTATAAAGATACATTGTAGTTTTTATTCTTAGTTTCTCAGCATATGACGACAAATTATATGAATATCAAAGCAGATAGCTACAACGTATCTAAAGTATATAACCGTAGTGAGTCCGGATGATACTCCCTAATTAGTTATGCAACACTTTTCAATATAGATTGGGCTTACAGCGCAATTAATTATTAAGGAAAATAAATATTCTAAGAAACAATAAACATTTCTCAGTTATCATTTACGTCCTAATAATATGTTTAGGATTGATTGAGTCTTTTCTGAATGAATATGAATAAGGAGGATAGGTATGCGTAGCCAACCCATAAATGAAGTCAGCAAAGTTATAGAAATTAAAGAATTGGGTGACGAAAGAGGTCTTTTAACAGTTATTGAAGGGAATGGAACCATTCCTTTTGAAATGAAAAGAGTCTTTTATATCTATGGTACAGCTGCAGGAGTACGTAGAGGACTTCATGCTCACCGTAAAACGAGACAAGCATTAGTTTGCGTTTCAGGAACTTGCAAAGTCTTTTTAGATAATATTAAACGCAAAACAGACGTTGTATTGGATTCGCCCGCCAAAGTGCTTATTCTTGAACCGAATGACTGGCATGAAATGTATGATTTTTCTCCCGATTGCGTGTTACTGGTTCTCGCTTCACATCTATATGATCCTGAAGATTATATTAGAGACTACGATCAATTCTTGGAGGTTTATGGCGGATGAGCAGTTATTTCAAACATCCTCAAGCTATTGTGGAAACAAATGATATAGGTGATAACACGCGAATTTGGGCTTTTGCTCATATTTTACCTAACGCGAAAATTGGCTCTAATTGTAATATCAACGACCACACCTTTATCGAAAATGATGTTATCATTGGGAATAACGTTACTGTTAAATCGGGAGTCTACATTTGGGATGGAGTCACCATACAAGACAATGTTTTTATAGGCCCGAATGTAACCTTTACCAATGACCTTAGGCCAAGATCTAAACAGTATCCTGCTGAATTTCTGAAAACCATTCTTGAAGACTGGGCTTCCATAGGAGCTAATGCAACTATAATCGCTGGAAATACGATTGGTAGACATGCAATGGTCGGTGCAGGCTCCGTCGTGACCAAGAATATTCCCAACAATACGCTATGGTATGGTAATCCGGCGGTATTTCAAGGCTATATCTGCAATTGCGGGGAAAAGCTAAATCATCAGTTGCAGTGTCCTGAGTGTAATAAGCAGTATGGCTTAGAAAATGGCATCATTGAAGAGAAATGACTTTATGGAAAATAGGTGAGAGTGTTGATTCCATTTTTGGACCTCAAAAAAATTAATTTGCGGCATGAGCAGGCCATCATAGACGGAGTAAATCAGGTTCTTCATTCAGGTTGGTATATCTTGGGCAATAGTGTTAAAGCTTTTGAGAATGAGTTTGCCGAGTTTTGCGGCACTAATTATTGTCTTGGCGTGGCTAATGGATTGGATGCACTTGAACTCATCATACATGCTTACGGTATTGGTCCAGGAGATGAAGTGATTGTTCCTTCCAACACTTATATTGCTTCGATCTTATCCATTTCGGCTAATGGTGCAATTCCAGTATTAGTCGAACCTGATTTATTGACCTATAATTTGGACCCTTCGAAGATTGAGGAATCTATAACAACAAGAACAAAAGCCATATTGGTGGTTCACTTGTATGGACAATCTTGTGATATGAACCCTATTCGAGAAATTGCAAACCGTCATAATTTGAAAATTGTTGAGGATTGTGCGCAGGCTCATGGGGCAGAATATGGCGATAAGAGAGTAGGCAATCTTGGAGATGCTGCTGCTTTTAGCTTTTACCCCGGGAAAAACCTAGGGGCGCTTGGGGATGGTGGTGCAATCACGACAAATGATGAGGTTTTGTACAAACAAATAATGGCTCTCAGAAATTATGGTTCTCATAGAAAATACGAGAATTTATATAAAGGATACAACAGTAGGCTGGACGAACTTCAAGCCCCAATTCTGAGTGAAAAACTAAAATGGCTTGAACAGGATAATGAGAGAAGAAGAGAAGTTGCATCGTACTACTCAAAAAACATTATAAATCCAGAAGTGATTCTACCGACTGTGCAGCACTCCCCCAAGTCACATGTGTGGCATTTGTTTGTCGTGCGGGTGAATGACCGGGAGCATTTCATGGATTATATGAATAGGAATGGAATACAGACTATGATTCATTACCCGATTCCTCCTCATAAACAAGAAGCTTACGAAGAATGGAATGATCTTACTTACCCTATATCCGAGCAAATTCATGCCGAAGTAGTGAGCCTCCCTATAAGTCCAGTAATAGAAATAGAAGAGGTTGAGCGAGTCGTGGAGGTCGTAAATGAGTACAGATCGTATTAAATTTTCTATTGTGGTGCCCATTTACTATAACGAGCTAAATATTCCGCACACCGTTCCGCGATTGCAAAGTTTACAAGACTTGTTGCCTGATTGTGACTTGGAGTTTGTATTTGTAGACGATGGCTCAAAAGATCGCTCTCTTGAACTGTTGCTGGAGGCAAGGGCGCAAGATCCCCGGATCAAAGTCATTAAGCTTAGCCGAAATTTCGGTTCCATGTCTGCCATCCAGGCCGGGTTGAAATATACAACCGGGGATTGTGTCGGTATTATTGCAGCTGATCTGCAGGATCCACCGGAGTTGTTCGGCGAGATGATAGATCATTGGAAATCTGGGAAAAAGATTGTCCTTGGAACAAGAGCAGATCGTGAGGAGTCATTTTCCCAAAAACTATTTTCCAATACGTATTATTATTTGCTGGAAAAACTAGCGTTGAAGGGCTATCCGAAGGGTGGATTTGATTTTTTATTAATTGACCGACAAGTTGTTAAGGAAGTTCTTCAAATTCAAGAAAAGAATACAAATGTAATGAGTCTGATCTACTGGCTTGGACACGACCAGGTTCATATTCCATACGTCAGACAAGAGCGGAAACTAGGGAAATCTAGATGGACATTAGCTAAAAAAATCAAATTGTTTGTGGACTCATTTGTCAGCTTTTCCTATGCTCCGATCCGCTTTATGTCTTTCATAGGTTTCCTTACTGCTGCACTAAGTATACTATATGGGTTATTCGTCGTGATAAGCACGATATTCGGAATTATTGAACTGCAGGGATGGACTACAATTATTGCATTGATCACTTTTTTGCTAGGTATCATAATGATTATGTTGGGTATTATCGGGGAGTACCTATGGAGGATTTTGGATGAGAGCAGAGAACGGCCATCCTACGTTGTTGACCAAACTTTTGAATAAGGAATTTTTGAAATTCGTGATCAGTGGGGGACTTAACACACTGGCCACATATTTGATGTATCTATTTCTGCTGATGTTCCTAAATTATTCTCTAGCCTATTCAATTTCTTATGTTGCGGGAATATTTTTATCATATTATCTTAATACCGTTTTTGTTTTCAAAGAAAAAGTATCATTTAAGAAATTTCTTAAATATCCAATTGTTTATTTGGTACAGTATGCTGTCAATATGTTGCTGCTTTACGTTCTGGTTGAATACGTTCAGCTTTATGTTGAAATTGTACCATTGATTTCCATGGTGGTCACCATTCCGGTCACCTTTCTCTTATCAAAAATGATCATTAAAAGCCACTAATCTGGAGGGTATGCATAATGAAAGGTATAATTCTAGCAGGGGGAACCGGTTCACGTTTATATCCCCTCACCAAAGTTACCAATAAACATCTTCTGCCAGTGGGCAAGTACCCTATGATTTTCCATGCCGTGTTTAAGCTGAGAAAGGCGGGGATTGAGGACATTCTTATTGTAACTGGTAAAGAACATATGGGGGACGTAGTGAATTTGCTCGGTAGTGGAAGTGAGATGGGGGTCACTTTTACATATAAGGTTCAAGACGAAGCGGGAGGCATTGCCCAAGCTTTAGGTCTTGCCGAGCATTTTGTAGGAACTGATCAAATGGTCGTTATTTTGGGGGATAATGTATTTGAGGATGATATCGCTCCATATGTAGATAATTTTAAAGTTCAAAAAGACGGGGCGAAAATTCTAATTCAACAAGTATCTGATCCTCATCGATTTGGCGTGCCGGAGATTGAAGGTTCACGGATCGTATCCATCGAGGAAAAACCTCAGCAACCTAAAAGCAATTATGCGGTTACCGGCATATATATGTTTGATAATAGGGTGTTTGAAATTATCAAAACACTTAGACCTTCTGCACGAGGCGAATTAGAGATTACGGATGTGAACAATGCATATATCCAGAATAATCAGTTGACCTTTGATATCCTACAAGGATGGTGGACTGATGCGGGAACGCATGCCTCACTCGCAAGAGCAAATGAATTGTCCCAAAGTATACTCTTTGATGAGGCGTTCGGTAAATTAAAATTATAATTAAAGGGGAGTTTAGAATGAATTTGACTTCCTCAAAACTGAATGGAGCTACTCTGCTTGAACCTGTAGTTCATGGTGATCACCGGGGTTTTTTTATGGAGAGTTACAATGATCAGCTCATGAAGCAGCACGGACTCAACTACTATTTCATACAAGATAATCAGTCCTTTTCGGTAAACCCAGGCGTTCTCCGCGGTTTGCATTATCAACTTAGCCCAAAGGCTCAAACGAAGCTGATTCGGGTCATATCCGGAGCAATCTATGATGTCATTGTGGATATCCGTAAGGGCTCGCCGACGTTTGGACAGTGGGAAGGATTTATTTTGAGTGAGCATAACTATCGGCAGCTCCTTGTTCCGAAAGGGTTTGCCCATGGTTTTTGCACGCTCGTGCCTAATACCCAAGTCTTGTATAAAGTGGACGAATACTATTCCCCAGAGCATGATCGCGGCATATTGTGGAGTGATCCTGCACTTGGAATAGACTGGCCCACATCCACCCCGGTTTTATCAGAGAAGGATCAGAAACACCCACTGCTTAAGGACGCGGAGATCAATTTCGATTTTTAGATAGATAGCGAAGGATACAGGAGGTTTCGAACTTATGAAACTGCTTATCACCGGCGGTGCCGGTTTTATTGGAAGCAACTTTGTGATGTATATGTTACAGCAGCATCCTGACTACGAAGTAATCAACGTGGACGCCCTGACGTATGCGGGGAATCTGGAGAATCTGAAATCCCTCGAAGGCAACAAGCAGCATACCTTCGTAAAAGCAGACATTACGGATGCTGCGGAGATGGACCGCCTGATCGGCCAAGGTGTCGATGTAGTCGTTAACTTTGCCGCCGAGTCCCACGTGGACCGGAGTATTCTGGAGCCCGATGTGTTCGTTCGAACGAATGTGAACGGCACTCAGGTGCTGCTTGATGCTGCCAAAAAACATGGTGTCACCAAGTTTGTCCAGGTTTCAACGGATGAGGTGTATGGGTCACTTGGTCCAACCGGTCTGTTCACTGAAGAAACACCACTGCAGCCAAACAGCCCATACTCCGCTTCCAAGGCGGGAGGAGATCTGCTGGTACGTGCATATCACGAGACCTTTGGGCTGCCCGTGAACATTACGCGCTGTTCCAACAACTATGGTCCGTACCAGTTTCCTGAAAAGTTGATTCCACTGATGATATCCCGTGCCTTGGCGGACGAGGCCTTGCCTGTATATGGAGATGGCTTGAATATTCGGGATTGGCTCTATGTTGAGGATCACTGTAGTGCAATCGATCTGGTTATACACCGGGGACGGAACGGTGAGGTATACAATATTGGCGGCAATAACGAGCGAACCAATGTGCATATTGTAAAAACGATTCTGGAGCAGCTTAACAAACCAGAGTCTCTGATTAAATATGTACAGGATCGTCCAGGACATGACCGCAGATACGGGATTGACCCAAACAAAACGATGTCCGAGCTTGGCTGGAAGCCGAAGCACACGTTTGAGACCGGGATTAAGGAAACCATTCAATGGTACCTGGACAACAAGGAATGGTGGACACGGATCCAGTCGGGCGTTTACCAGCAGTATTACGCCAAACAATATGGCTCCCGTTTGGGAGATACGAAGCAATGAAGGTGTTAGTTACCGGGGCTAGCGGACAACTGGGACGGGATGTCGTGCTCCTTTTGGAAAAGAAGGGACACTTCGTCCTCGCTTGCAGCCGCGATCAAATGGATATTACAGATGAGTTAAAGGTAAATGAAGTTATCGCTTCCTTCGGACCAGAGCTCGTTATCCATTGTGCTGCATACACAGCAGTTGATGCTGCAGAAACGGATACGGATGGGGCGTATAAAGTAAATGCGATGGGAACCCGCAATGTTGCTGTAGCCTCAGAAAAAGCAGGAGCCAAACTGATTTATATCAGTACGGACTACGTCTTTGATGGCACTTCGGTTACGCCTTATCAGGAATATGATAATACTAACCCACAAAGCGTATACGGGAAGTCCAAGCGAGCAGGGGAATTACTGGTGCAGACGCTGTCTTCAAGATGGTTTATTGTACGGACATCATGGGTATACGGCCATTACGGCAATAATTTCGTAAAAACGATGCTGAAGCTTGGCCAAGAAAAGCCGAAGCTCCAGGTGGTACATGACCAAAAAGGGTCACCGACGTACACCGTGGATTTGGTGGAATTCCTGATTGAGCTCATGGCAACGGAGAAGTATGGCATATATCATGCATCGAACAGCGGATCCTGCACTTGGTATGAGTTCACCCAGACCATCTTCAATGAGGCGCGTGTTATTGCAGGTTTGCCCATTAAAGCGGAGCTTGAGCCTTGTACGACGGAGCAATTCCCCCGACCAGCTCCACGTCCACGCAATTCGGTGATGGACCATTTGGCTATTCGGACCAACGGTTTTTCAGATTTGTGTTCATGGCATGAAGGCTTAAAGAATTTTTTAAGAGAAATGTCTAATTAAACGAAAAAACAAGTTATAGATTGTGTAATTAAATTCATGTACGTCTAACAAATCTCGGGTCAATTCTATTAATAGAATAATAAATAATAGGAAATTGCTTTAATAAAACGTCTCGTATTAAGCGAGACGTTTTATCGTATTTGGGCGACTATGTTGGACAAATTCTAAACTTGGTTTTTAAACCTGAGGACCTTAAAGCAAATATACGGGGGTTGGAGAAGTATTCAAACTTTTCGTTGAAGGTGCCGATTTATCAAAGTTAGCCTTTCACTTATTCACCCATAATATGCTATACTTTCGGTAGATGGCACCAGATTTCAATGATCGGTGCAGCATGCTCGCAAATGTCGAACGCTGTCACAGCAATATGAAGTCAGGAGTTTATGCAATGACCGAAACGATCGATGCTCCCTCGTGGAGCAGATTAAAAAACAACCAAACGAAACATGTAGACGTCAGCATCATCATCGTCAACTACAATACGCGGCAGCTGACGCTGGATTGCCTGGAATCTGTATACGCTTCTCGGACAGCCTACCATTATGAGATCATCGTAATCGACAATGCTTCTCATGATGGCTCGGTGGAGGCAATCCGGACGGCATACCCGGAGGTTCTTATGATCGCCAATGGTGACAATACGGGATTCGCCGTTGCGAATAACCAAGGTATGAAGGTGGCCAGAGGGCGTTACATTTTGCTGCTCAACTCCGATACGGTCGTTCAGCCGGATACGCTGGAGGTTATGATTGGATTCATGGATCGCCGTCCAGAGATGGGGGCATCCGGCTGCAAGGTGATTCTTCCGGATGGTTCGTTGGATAAAGCATGCAAACGTGGGTTTCCTACGCCATCGGCTTCGTTCTATTATGCCTTTGGTCTATCCCGCCTATTCCCTGACCGCCCGAAGTTTAACCAATATCAGCTGGGGCATCTTAGTCCGGATGATGAATATCCGATCGACTGCCTTGTTGGTGCATTTATGTTGGTTCGCCGGGAGGTCGTGGAACAGGTTGGTGGGTTGGACGAAACCTTTTTCATGTATGGAGAAGATGTTGATTGGTGTTACCGAATCAAAGAGGCAGGTTGGGGCATTTATTATTACCCGCGTACATATATTGTGCATTACAAGGGTGCGAGTGCCCGGCGCAAACCTATGAAAATTGTCTATGAGTTTCATAGGGCGATGTGGGTTTTTCATCGTAAACATTATGCCAAGCGGTATAGCCTTTTTACGAACACGGTCGTATGGCTCGGCATTTCACTAAAATTTTCAATGTCTCTTATCCGCAATAAGCTCATCAGGTCGGCTCCACGGAAGAGTTCGTCATTAGGCCATGGGGCAGATCGAGAGACATCATCCGAGGTGAACACATGATTCGTCGTAATCAGCGATTTTTAACCCAATTGTATATTGCGGCAGATTTCATGGTGATCCAGGTCTCGTTTTTGCTGGCCTGGTGGATCAAGTTCGAAAGTGATCTGCTGACACATCAGGATCCACTGCCCATTGAAAAATACTTCGCTTGGAGTTTGGTATACGGGGGGCTTGCAATCATCACGGGCCTGATGTCTTCCCTTTACGTGCCGAAACGCAAGAAACGTTTTGTGGATGAATTCATGAAATTGATCCAAGTCCATGGCATCGCCTTCTTTATGTTGATGAGCTTGATGTTCTTTTTCAAAGAAGTGAACATCTCCCGCGCATATCTGGCCATGTACATGATCGGCAATGTTGCCTTCACCCTGATTTACCGGTATATCGTCAAGCTGCAGCTCCGAAGACTTCGTAAAAAGGGCTTCAATCGTCAGTTCGTGCTGATCTTGGGCGCAGGTACTCTTGGTAAAAGGTTCTACAATAACCTTCGCAGTTATCCGGAGTTGGGCTATGAAGTTCATGGTTTCCTTGACGATTATCGTTCTTGGGATCGAGAGGAGCAGCAGCGCTACAAACCGATCCTGGGACGCATCGATCAATTGGAGGAAATCCTGTCGACACACCTGATCGATGAGGTCATCCTTGCTCTTCCGCTCGATGCGCATGACAAGTATCCGCATATTATTGACGTCTGTGAGAAGGCGGGAGTGCGAACGTTGATTATTCCCGACTTTTTTGACTATTTGCCGGCACGTCCCCACTTTGACAACTTTGCGGGCATGCCCATGATCAACGTGCGCGATATTCCGCTTGACATCGCCGTGAACCGCCTGTTGAAACGTGCATTCGATATCCTTTTCTCGTTGGTGGCTATCGTGCTCACCGCTCCAGTGATGCTTGTTGTCGCCTTAGGCGTACGGTTGACGTCGCCTGGTCCGATCATTTTCAAGCAGGAACGGGTCGGGCTGAACCGGCGTACATTTTTCATGTACAAATTCCGCTCGATGAAGGTGATGCCTGAAGGAACGGTAGATACGGGATGGTCCACCCAGAACGACCCGCGCCGCACCTCATTCGGCAGCTTCATCCGACGTACCAGCCTGGACGAACTCCCGCAGTTCTTCAACGTGCTGTTGGGGCATATGAGCGTCGTTGGACCACGTCCCGAGCGGCCGTACTATGTGAACCAGTTCCGTGAGGAGATTCCCAAATACATGATCAAACATCACGTCCGGCCGGGAATTACGGGGTTAGCCCAGAGCAAGGGATTAAGGGGAGATACCTCTATTGAGGACCGCATTGAACAGGATATATTCTATATTGAGAACTGGTCGCTATTATTCGATATCAAAATCATTTGGGAAACGATCCGCAACGGCATGAAAAATGCTTATTGAATGAAACGGGCAATACCTTCCTCAAAAGTAGACGGCCACATCGTGTCATCATCCAAAAGTCGCCAATAGGCGACTTTTTTGTTTCTATTCCCCTAAAACCGGGTAGTTAGCAATAAACGCTGAACCCTGAATAATGAGTTGATTTCCAGACTGAGATTGAAGCCGGGCTCAAGGATGTGAACGATATGAAACGATGGATTGCTCCCATAACGTTGTTGATCGTGACCGTGGGCATGCTGTTTTTTGCCTATGACAGCCAGAGCGAGGAGCAGCATGACGGTTTTACCGCTTACCGGTTGATTGCCCATGCGATGGGCAGCATCCGCGACCAGCATTACACGAATGCCTACGAAGCGATGATCGCCAACTACGAAAAGGGCACGCGCGTGTTCGAGATCGACTTCATGCTGACGTCTGACCGCAAGGTAGTGGCGAGGCATGAGTGGACGGCGAATATGAGCAAACTGCTGGGTCAAGATGAAGAGCTTCCCGAAGAAAAACAAGCCGGCCCGCTGACGCATGAGGAATTTATGAACACCCCCATTCTGGGCATGTACCAACCGATGGATGCAGACGGCATCATGGACGTGCTGGCCGAGTATCCCGACATGTACATCGTGACCGATACGAAGGAGCAGCAGGACGAGGACATCCGGCAGGTGCTCACGGCACTGGTGGATGCTGCGCAGGAGCGTGATCCGGCATTGCTCGATCGGGTCGTTGTCCAGATTTATAATGAAGCGATGCTGGAGTCGGTGAAGCAAATTCATGATTTTTCGTCCATCATCTATACGTTGTATGCTACGCAGGATACCGAGGCTCAGGTGGTGGATTTTGTGCAAGATCATGACATTGCAGCGGTGACCATGCCCGAATACAAGGTGAACCGGGATTTCGTTGCCAGGCTGAAGCGGGCAGGGGCGGTTACGTACGTGCATACGATCAATGAAACGGAGCAGGTGGCCAATTATGAAAAATGGGGCGTGTACGGCGTATATTCCGACGTGCTGACCGAAGAGGAAATCGAGCGGATGAACACCCGCGTTGCGTGGAAGCCGTAGTTGGCTTCCTTTTTTTGTTCCCCTTTTTATGCGAACATTGACACTCACTCCCTGCTGGCATAGACTTAGTTTACAAGTGTTTTGAAGATGTAGAAGAACCTCTGGAGGAATGTTCGTTGATCGATATGATAAAGCAGTGGAGACATGTTTTTAAGCTCGACCCGGATCGGGAAATTACCGATGAAGCGTTGGATCGCGTTTGCATGTCCGGAACCGACGCCATCATGGTGGGAGGTTCGTCGGGAGTAACTTATGACAATACGGTAGACCTCATGTCCAGAGTGCGGCGTTATGAGCTGCCGTGTGTGCTCGAAGTTTCCGATTTGGAGGCGGTGGTGCCTGGTTTCGATGGATACCTCATTCCAATGGTGCTTAATACGACGGACAGCCAGTGGCTGATCGGACAGCACCAGCGTGCCATCGAGCAATACGGTTACCTGATTCCCTGGGACGAGCTCATTGCGGAAGGGTATATCGTGCTTAATGCCGATTCGACCGTGGCCAGAATGACGGGGGCAGACACCCATCTGAGCACAGAGGCGGTGGTGGCGTATGCCCAGACTGCGGAACGGTTGATGGGACTGTCCGTCGTGTACCTGGAGTACAGCGGCACGTTTGGGGATATGGAGCTGGTTGCGCAAACGCGCCGAAAGCTGGAGCTGTCGCATTTGATCTACGGTGGGGGCATCGATGGAGCCGAGAAAGCGGCCCAGGCTGCCCAGGCGGCAGATACCGTTGTCGTTGGCAATATCGTATACAGCGATTTGGCGAAGGCACTGGAGACGGTGCAGGCCGTTAAAGCCTCGGTGTAGCGTCCTAATCGGCTAACGGAGATCCGTTTGGCGTTTTCCAATCTCTCCTGAAACAAGTATGGCGGGCAATGCTTCCCATTCTCCCATTTCTCCCGCATAATCTGTTAAAATAAAGCTTTGCCTCGCAACTGTTCACGTGCAAGACCGAATTCATCACGAAAGGAGCATGCATGCATGCAACCTGTAAATATACATGACGCCATAGCCCGGCTGAATACGCCTCAGCGTCAGGCCGTCGAAGCAACCGACGGTCCCCTGCTGATTATGGCGGGAGCGGGCAGCGGCAAAACCCGGGTGCTGACGCACCGGATCGCATACTTGATCGCTACACGGAAGACCCCGCCGTGGGGCATTTTGGCGATCACGTTTACGAACAAGGCCGCCCGCGAGATGCAGGATCGGGTAGCCCAGCTGGTCGGCCGCGACGGCCGCGACATCTGGGTATCCACCTTCCACTCCATGTGCGTTCGCATTTTGCGCCGCGACATCGAACGGATCGGATTTACGTCCAATTTCAGCATTCTGGACTCTTCGGACCAACTGTCCGTGATTCGCAGCTGCATGAAGGACCAGAACATCGATACGAAAAAGTTCGAGCCGAAGGCCGTTCAAGCGATGATCAGCACGGCCAAGAACGAACTGATCGGACCCGAACAATACGAACGCAAGGTCGGGGATTATTTCGAAGGCATCGTGGCCAAGATCTACACCATGTACCAGAAGCGGCTGAAGGCGAACAACTCGCTCGACTTTGACGATCTCATCATGGCTACGATCCAATTGTTCAAGGAAGTGCCGGAAGTGCTCGATTTCTATCAAAAGAAATTCCAGTACATCCATGTGGACGAGTATCAGGATACGAACCGTGCCCAGTACATGCTGTGCCGCATGCTGGCAGACAGCCACCACCGCATCTGCGTCGTGGGCGATAGCGACCAGTCGATCTACCGCTGGCGCGGTGCCGACATCAGCAACATTTTGAACTTTGAGCAGGACTATCCCGAAGCGCGCACCATTATGCTGGAGCAGAACTATCGTTCCACGTCCAACATCCTGAACGCGGCGAATGGAGTCATTGCCCTGAACTCGGGCCGCAAACCGAAGAAATTGTGGACGGACAAGGAAGGCGGAGCGAAGATCAAGGTGTACCGTGCCGATTCCGAGCATGATGAAGGGTATTTCGTTACCTCCGAAATTAGTAAAAACGCAAAGAACGGAAAATCCTATCAGGACCATGCCATCTTGTACCGGACCAATGCCCAGTCCCGGGTGATCGAGGAAATTTTGATCAAATCGGATATCCCGTACCAGATCGTCGGCGGCATCAAGTTCTATGACCGGAAAGAGATCAAGGACATTCTGGCATACCTGCGCCTGCTCTCCAACCCGGACGACGATATCAGCTTGACCCGGATCATTAACGTGCCGAAGCGCAGCATCGGCGACACGACGGTGGCCAAGCTGGCTGCGGCCGCGGCTGAACGCGGCGTATCCATCTATCGCGTGCTGCAAGTGGTGGATGACCTCGGCTTTGCAGGACGTACGCGTAATGCACTCGTTGAATTTTATGACATGATTGCTGCACTGCACCAAATGGTCGAGTATTTGTCGGTGACCGAGCTGACAGAGAAAATATTGGAGATGAGCCAGTACCGCACGGAAATGCAGGCCGAGAATACGCTCGAGTCGAAAGCAAGGTTGGAAAATATCGAAGAGTTCCTGTCGGTTACGATGGAATTCGAGAAAAACAATGAAGACAAGACGCTTGTATCCTTCCTGACGGATTTGGCGCTGATTGCCGACATCGATACGATGAATGACGATGAGGAAGACCGCAGCGACGCGGTAACCCTCATGACGATGCACAGTGCGAAGGGGCTGGAATTCCCGGTCGTGTTCATCATCGGCATGGAGGAAGGCGTATTCCCGCACAGCCGTGCGTTCATGGATAACGAAGAGTTGGAGGAGGAGCGCCGCCTGGCCTATGTGGGCATTACGCGGGCGGAGGAACAATTGTTCCTTTCCTGTGCACAGATGAGGACGCTGTTCGGCCGGACTACGGCGAATCCGCCTTCGCGTTTCTTGGACGAGATTCCCGACGAGCTGAAAGAAGACACGCAAATGGCGCGTGACCGATATCGCCGCGGCAGCAGTACGGGTGGCGGTTCTTACGGCGGACGCGGGTTGGGCAGCACCGGTGGCAGCAATTTCGGCAGCGGCGGAAGCAAGCTGTTCGACCGTCAGAGCCGCGGCGGTTCTTCGGCGACGTCCTCGGTTACTTCGGCTGCGTCTTCTCGCGTGACCATGAGCACACCGTCGGTTTCGTCGAAGCCTGCTTCTGCAGCGGACGGATCAGGTGCGTTCAAAGCCGGCGACAAAGTACAGCATGGCAAATGGGGGACAGGAACCATCGTTGCCGTCAAAGGCACGGGGAACGATACGGAGCTGCAGATTGCATTTCCGGCCCCGGTTGGCGTCAAACGTTTGCTTGCCGGTTTTGCCCCGATCACCAAAGTGGAATAATAAATCTTGCAACGGAACGAACGCCAGACCTGCTCTGACGTTCGTTCTACATAATGACGTGCTTTTAAACAACACATATAAACCATTTAAATACGGAGGGATGGCCCCATATGGATCCGATGCACCGGATGGAGCAACTCGTAACCGAGCTCAATCAGCATAACTACCAGTATTACACGTTGGACCAGCCGCAGATCAGTGACAAGGAGTATGATCTTCTGTACGACGAACTGGTTACGCTGGAACGGGAAAGCGGCATCGTTTTGCCGGATTCGCCTACGCAGCGCGTGGGTGGTGAACTGCTTAAGGGATTTGAACCGCATCGTCATCTATCCCCGCTGTGGAGTTTGGACAAAGCCCAGAACATGGAGCAGCTGAGAAGTTGGAATGCCCGTGTGATCAAGCTGGTGAACGACTACAACAGCAAAAATCCGGATCATCCTCTGCCGGACCCCGGTTATGTCATTGAGCTGAAATTCGATGGTCTTACCCTGAACCTGACGTATACGAACGGTGAACTCGTTCAGGCATCCACGCGCGGCAACGGCACGGTGGGCGAAGGCATTTTGGCGCAAGTCAAAACGATCAAATCGGTTCCGCTCAAGATCCCATATACGGCGGGAACGATTGAAGTGCAGGGCGAGGGCATCATGAACCTGTCCGTATTGAGCAGATATAACGAGACGGCCGCCGAACCGCTCAAAAATGCGCGCAATGCCGCCGCGGGGGCGCTGCGCAACCTCAATCCGAAGGTCACTGCGGAACGCAGGCTGAATGCTTATTTTTACAATGTCGGGTACTCGGACAATCTTCGGTTCGCCACCCATCAGGAGATGATGGACTTTCTGCGCGAAAACCGTTTCAAAGTAAACCCGTCGATCACATACTTTCATGAGTTCGAGGATGTGGTGGAGCAGCTGGACGCCATTCAGGAAAACAGGGATCAGCTTGATTATCTCATCGATGGGGCGGTCATCAAGATTACGGACATGCGCACCCGCGAAGTGTTGGGATATACGGACAAGTTCCCTCGCTGGGCCGTTGCGTTCAAGTTCGAGGCGGAAGAGACGACGACGGTCCTGAAGTCGGTGGATTGGAACGTAGGACGTACCGGAAAGGTCACGCCGCTCGCACGTGTCGAGCCGGTCGAGCTGGCAGGGGTTACGGTTCAGAACTGCACGTTGAACAACGTGGGGGACATCGAGCGCAAAAACCTGAAATTCGCATTGGGCACGAGCGTGTTCATCCGCCGTTCCAATGACGTCATTCCGGAAATTCTCGGAAAAGTAACCGAAGAAAATGACGGAGAGGAGATCGTCTATCCGGAAAGTTGCCCTGCCTGCGGTTTCCCGCTCGAGCAGCGCGGAGCGCACCTGTTCTGCAACAACCGATTGGCATGCAAACCGCAGACCGTGGCACGCATTGCCCATTTTGCATCCCGTGATGCCATGGATATCGAAACGTTCAGCGAGAAGACAGCCATCCAGCTGTATGATGAATTGAGCGTTCGCGAACCGGCAGAGCTCTATACCCTTCAATTCGAGGATTTGGTGAAGCTGGAGCGGTTCGGCGAGAAAAAGGCGAATAACCTTTTGGCGGCACTGGAGAAAAGCAAGGATCGCGACCTCGCTTCGTTCCTGTATGCCCTGGGCATTCCGAACACCGGTAAAACGACGACAAAAATGCTGGCCGATCATTACCGCGACCTCCATGCGATCATGAACGCTACCGTGGAAGAGCTCATTGAGCTTCCGGACGTGGGCGGCATCGTCGCCGAGAGCATTGCAGCTTTCTTTGCGGACCCGTTCATGCAAGCAGCCATCGAGAAAATGTTGAGCCTTGGCGTCAAGGCTCAGGCTCCGGAAGCTCCGGCGGCCGTTGTGCAGGATTCATTCTTCAGCGGCAAAACGGTGGTGCTTACCGGCACCCTGCATCAACTGACCCGGGACGAGGCTACGCAGCGTCTGGAGGCACTTGGTGCCAAAGTGACCGGCAGCGTATCCAAGAAGACCGATCTGGTCATCGCCGGCGAGAAAGCAGGCAGCAAGCTGGCGAAAGCGCATGATTTGGGCATTCCTACGATCGAGGATGAGGATGAGCTTGTAAGGCTGCTGAATCAAGGATAATGAAACACGGACGAACTGAAACGAAATAACGCAAAGAATCCCCGGTAGCTGCATTGACGCGGCTAGCGGGGATTTTTATTTTTGAGTGAATTTGGGGAAGAATATCAACGGATGTTTGGAAGGCGGGCGACCGCTCCTGTAAGCCAGGCATCTTTATCATATCCGCGTTCCTCCCAATATCCGATATGTTCGCCGGAAATCAGCTCAATCCGGTTTAGCCATTTTACCGACTTATAAGCATACATTTGCGGGATGATCAGGCGTACCGGACCGCCCAGATCGGCAGGGATCGGCTTGCCGTCATGCATGACGGCGATCATGATGTCATCCATTTGCGCCTGGTCAAGGGTAATCGCATCGGTGTAGACGCCATCGGCGGAATAAAACTTGACGCTGTGGGCTTCGGGTTGGACTTTGGCCTGTGCGAGAAAATGCCTGAGCGGAATGCCCTCCCACGTATTTTTGTACACCGACCATCCGGTAACGCAGTGAAAATCGCTAACCTGTACGGTCCGCTGAAGCTTGACGAATTGCTCCCAGTTCCATGCCTGCGCATGCTCAACCAGACCGTCGACGCGGAAAGACCAGTTTTCATTGGAGAACGAAGGGATCGGGGTTACCGTATACACGCGGAAACGGCCTTCTGCCCCGCCGCCAATCGGAGGATTGGAGGAAGAGTGCGGTTGAGGAACGGGCACCATCCGATTGGGATCGTTGGCCAGCAATTCTTCCATGCTGGTGCTGGTATTCAGGTTTTTTCCTACCCATGAAACAAACGTGGGCCCGAGCGTAACGGCAAGTCCTGCTCCGACTGCAGCTTTGAGAAAAGCACGCCGGGTGTAAACAGGCTGTGGCGTTTTTTGGCGGATCGCACTCTCTGGATATTGGCTTTTGGATGCTGGAGGTACTTGGCTGCTTGAAACAGGAAGGGGAGCGGTGCTGTCGGCAATGGGACGGATGGTTCTTCGAGAGGGCTCCTTAAGCCACTTTGATCGCGTAATCGAATGGTAGATCATATAAGGAAGGCCCACCCAGGTCAACGCATCGTGAATCAACAGTGCGGCATTGGACCACCGGGGACCGGAAAGCTTGAACTGCCACAGAACAATTCCCGACAAAATCCATCCCGTAAGCAGCGTAAGTACAACGATGGTATTGGTTCGCTGCCAAGGTTTGTTCCGGAGCTGCTTCCAATGCTTGCCCGCGAGCAGTAAGTAGTAACCGACCGGGGCCAACATAGCCAGACCGGCGACAATGTGCAGCCATTTCAGCCATACCCGCCCGATGCCGAGCAGTTCCCGCCAGAATGCCCCGACAAGCATCAGTCCGGTAATCGAAAGGATAAGCACCAACCATGCATTCCAGGCATGAATGGAGACCAGTTTTTTGCCATACCCTTTGCGGGCGGAATTCAACCACTTCTTCAAAAACGATCACCTCGCTATAAAGTGGGTTGCTGTAAACTAAAGAAGCGTCTTTAATTTCATATACTTCATTATAAAGGTTTATGGATGGGAGACCAAACTCGATAGGGTAGTGAGAAAAAGGTTGGAATACAGGTATATAGCGGTGGCAATCAGTAAATATATAAAAATTTAAATAATATGCTTGCATTAAAAATTCATTCGTGATATATTATTTTTTGTCGCTTCGGACGGATGATTGTTGAAACGCTCCGAAAGCTGTCGAAAAAAGTGTTGACAAGAAAATGGTCGACATGATATGATAAGATTCCTGTCCGGGACAAACGTCTTGTGGACAATCAAGTTCCTTGAAAACTGAACAAATGATAAGCAATTGTGCAATACAATGAATCGTCAGATTCAAATGAGCTAATCGCTCTTTTCAATACCTCAGATGATTTTCATCACGATTAACCTCGTGACCGAAATTCATCTTTATTGGAGAGTTTG
>NZ_CAKMMP010000019.1 GCF_927798175.1 Paenibacillus sp. JJ-223 | reverse complement strand
GCATTACTCACTCGTTGTTCAGTTTTCAAAGATCAAACTTCGTTTTCGTTACTAAGTTGTTGTCCTTAGCAACTCTTATATCTTATCACATCCGAACCAGCTTTGCAAGCACTTTTTTTAAGTTTCGTTTTTCGAAGCTTATTTGCTTTGCTTGCCGCACCATGTTTCTCGGTGTTTTCTTGGCCGGAATTAGAATATACCATGTACATAAATATTATGCAAGTGTTTTTTTTAACTTTTTATCAGATGTCCCCTTAGCTCAAACCTAATTATCAAACCAATGCCGATTGTCCTGCCCTTTCTCTGTAATGAAAGTGACGCAAAAGTTCCCTTCTATCCAAACGCTCAAGAAACACAGCTTCTACGTACTGTTATGCCATTCCCCAAACTACAGCCTGATAATGCCCCCCTCCGAGCACTTACATCAAAAAAGCCGATTTGGTGTTTGGCTGCCAGCGCTCGCACTGTCTCATATGCCTCTTCTGCCTCGACCAGGCAAATGCCACATATATGATATGCCTGCCGATCGAGTATTCGGTCAAACGATTGTCCGTCCCTTCCTCCTCCATCGCTTCAAACGTTTCGTCATCCACATCCATGGACGGAAATACTTGAACCATATCTTCATAAAAACGCTGAAGTTGATCAGCACTTACATTGATATCTTTGTATGTATGACCTTCGCTCCACTCTGTTTGTTTATCATACCATGCGAGAAATCCCTCTCTGCTCTGCGGGGCAGCTTTCGTATCAAATACCATCAAATCGTAACTCATACTTTGCCTCCTTACTGAAAATGCCTACTTATTATATAGAAGATACTATTTCGTCATCACCTCCCAAAGTGTCTCTGGCTCTAACCCCGCGCTTAGTTCCTCGCTGCACATCCTGCACTAAGCTGCAAAGCAACAAAAAAAAGCGAAAGCCCGGGTCACCCGGACGCTTCCGCTTTCTTCAATTCATTATCTTTATTCCCCGCCCATAAATACAAAGCGACAAATCACAATGATCGCTAATATCCACATTAACCAGTGAATCTTCACCTTGCGTTCGGTAACCAGGTTACCGAACACTGCCAATACGACATAGGATACAATCCCCGCCGAGATCCCGTTCGCAATCCCGCCCGTGAAAGGCATGAGTACGATGGTCAGGAATGCCGGAAACGCCTGCAGAAAATCATTCCACTCAATTTCGCGCACTTGGCTCATCATCAGCACACCCACGATAATCAGGGCAGGAGCCGTTGCAGCGGACGGTACGACCAGCGCAAGAGGCGCGATGAACAAGGAAAGGATAAACAACAGACCTGTCGTTACCGAGGTAAGGCCTGTACGCCCACCAGCCTCTACGCCCGAAGCACTTTCCACGAACGCCGTAATCGTGCTCGTCCCCAGCGCAGCACCCGCGCTGACACCGACAGCATCAACGAGCATCGCTTTACCGATCGTTTTCTCGCCTTTTTTCTTGTCTTTCATGATGCCCATCCGTGTCGCGGTACCCACCATCGTCCCGAACGTGTCAAACAGTTCTACAAATGTAAAAATGAAAATGATCTCAAACAGTCCAAGGCTAATCGCGCCTTTCAGATCAAGCTGACCCACTGCCAGATCACTGAAGTTAGGCAACCAGCTGGCAGTGGACAAACCATCAAGGTTGGTCACCCCCATCGGGATACCGATCAGCGTAGTAGCCACGATACCGATGAGCAGCGCACCTTTGACCCGCATAACCATTAATACGGCAATCAGCAAAAGACCGATCAATGCCAGCAGCGCATCATGATGCGTGATGAAGTTACCCAGCGACAAATTGAAACTGCTGCCCGGAATAGGCTTGCTCAGGTCAGCATCCGGCGCAACGTTTACCGTCACTGCAACCAGGTTGGCCAATTTGAAACCAACAATTGTAATGAAAAGACCGATACCGACCGTGATGGCAATCTTCAACGTTTGCGGCACGGCAACAAGCAGCATCTGGCGAATGCGTGTCACAGTGAGAATAATGAATACGATACCCGAGATAAAGACGGCACCGAGTGCAGCCTGCCAGGTAATCGCTCCATTTGAACTGAGAACCACAGTCATGAAGTACGCATTCAGCCCCATACCCGGCGCAAGCGCGATCGGGATGTTAACGAACAGCCCCATAATAATGGTCATCAAACCCGCCCCGACGGCAGTCGCAAAAAATACCGCATTGTCCGACATGCCGGCACCAGCTTGTCCAAGGAACAACGTATTGACGAACAGGATGTACGCCATCGTCATGAATGTGGTAAGTCCCGCAACAACCTCCGTTCTGACGGTCGTTCCGTTTTCTTTTAATTTAAAGAACCGATCCATGTTTTACTAACTCCTCCTTAGAGTAAATGAAGCCATTTCGAAAACGACAAATGACCCTGAGCATATGATTAAGCACCCAGGGTTCCGATTGGTCAGACCGGCACTCCTCTTCTAATGAAGAGACAAAAAAGAATTCCCATGTGCGCATGGTAACGCATTGCATGCAGAATTCATAGTGCCGCATCTTCTCCTCTTCGTAGCAGGATCATTAGGGTGATCTCGTAGAGACTCCCGAGCCCATTCCCGGGATTATACGAACAGTATGCGCGATTTGTTTGTTTTCCATCACTATTTTAGAAGCGGTGTCCCCTATTTGTCAATGACAAAAACGAATGTTAAAACTGAAACCGAAACCAAATGTTCGTGTTCAAGCAAAAAATATGAACAGAACACCAAAAAGGCTGCCGTAATTCACGACAGCCAAGCATGAATGTTATCGCTTCATTACCCTTTAATCCCGGAATTGAGGTTAATGGATTGAAGGAAATATTTTTGGGCAAAAATAAACAGAAGCAGTGTCGGAATGATGGCCAAAATCGCAGACCCCATCAATTGTCCGATCATCCGGTAGTTTCCGTAGATATCCTGCAGCAGCAGCAATCCTGCCGTGATCGGCATTTTTTCGACATCCGTGTACACGATAACAGGCCAGAGGAAGTCGTTCCAAGACCCGATAAACGAGAACAGACCACAGACGATCAGTACCGGTTTCACGAGCGGCAAAATAATGGAATAGTAAATTCTGAACTCACCTGCTCCATCCACTTTGGCGGATTCGTCCAATTCATGCGGAATGCCTTTCATGAACTGACGAACGAGGAAGATATTCCCCATACCCGCAAGCCCCGGGATGATCATCGCCCAGGCGGTATTAACCCAGCCCAGCGCTTCGATCACTTTATATGAAGGAATCAGATTGACGACACCAGGGAAAAACGAAATGCCGAGCAGCGTGAAGAAGAGGGCATCTCTTCCCTTAAACTTGAGACGCGTATAACCGTAACCCGTAAGGGAAATGATCAAAACGACCAGCGCCGTATGCGAAATGGCAATGACAAGCGAGTTCACCAGCCATCTTAATATCGGTGCGGTTGAAGTGTTCTGCAAGACGGCAAGATAGTTGCCGAAGTCCCACTCTTTAGGAAGCAGACTAAAACCTGCCGATACGACCTCTGACTGCGAACGAAATGATGTTGTGATGCCGAAAATGACGGGCACAGCCCATACGATGCAAATACTGATCAAAAAGAGATACGATATATATTTGGATATGCTTATTTTTTTCGCCATTGTATTGTACCTGCTCCTTCCCTATCCACGTTCGATTCCGCCAATCTAATTGGCATTCCGGTTCATCACGTAATACTGCAGCGCGGAGATCACCAGAATGACCAAACCAAGCAACACGGCCATCGCGGAAGCCATCCCGGCTACCGATTCGCCGGAGCCAAAGGCCAGCTGCCGAATGTACATCATCAGCACGTGAGTGCTCTGCTGCGGTCCACCTTTAGTCATCATCAAAGGCTGTCCAAAGACGTTAAACGCCCCTGCTGTCGTCATGACAAACGTGAAAATCAGCGGAAAACGAATGGAAGGGAGCGTAATGCTGAAAAATCTGCGCACAGGCCCTGCACCGTCCATCTCGGCGGCCTCGTACAAATCACCCGGAACGCCATTGATTGAGGCACGATAAATAATCATGTTTCCACCAACGGCACCCCAGACTGAAATCACGATAATAATAATCCATGCATAAGGCTGATTCGCCGCCCAGGATATTTCCGATCCGAACACATTCCCGGTAATCCCCAACTGCTTGTTGAAAATAAGGGACCAGATCAGGGCCGCCGCCGAAATGGAGATCAGACCCGGAATGTAGATAATGGCCTGCATGAAACCTTTGAACTTGACCTTCTTATGCTCAAGGGCAACCGCAACCAGAAGCGGAATGATAATGAGAGGCGGCACACTTAACACCACAAAGATCAATGTGTTCTTCAAACCGTTATAAAACTGGAAGTGGAAAGAGGACTCGGTATCGAATAAAATGGTTTTATAGTTATCCAATCCAACCCATACCGGATCGTTGATCAGGTTCCATTTCGTGAAAGAAGCATAAATACCGTAAATCGTCGGCAGCAAAATGAACATCAGGAACAGGATCAAGTGAGGGCCAACGAACAGGAACGGTGCAAAAGATCGTTTATTCATATCCTTTCATTTCTCCTTTGGGAAAAGCAATGCGCCAACCAGGTGGCACATTGCTTTTAATGCAATTAAATGGCGGGGTGCGCATCACACATCCATTTGTGTCGTTCCGGCATCATTGGGCTCCGCTGCTGCCTTGCGCGATCTTGTCTTCAACTTCCTTTTGCATCGTCTGCAGCGTTTCATCGAGGTCGACATTGCCTCGAACGATGTCTACGGAATATTTATCCACGACTTCTGCAATATATGGATAATACTCATACGTGTAAATGTAAAGGGATTCGATTTCTTTATCGTTAGATGTGAAGAACGATTGCATGTAGTTTTTGTATTCGGGATTCTCAATGACCTGTTTACTTGCTACGGTCTGTCCGGCTTTCGCCCACTCCATCGAATTCTGACGGATGAACTCCAGGAACTTGCCGATGCCTTGCTCTTTCTCATCGGTTCTTGCTTCATTCTTCATCATGGCGAACAAGTGGGAAGAAGAACGGTTCGTAAACTTATCGGCAGTCGTTGAGTACACATTCGTTACGCCAAAGTTCAAACCTTCAACGGCCGCATGCGCCGTGGAGCTCCATGTGCCGTCCGTAGAGAACAGTACGTTGCCGGATTGGAACATCAAGTACCCATCTTCGCCGAATGGGGTCATCAGGCCGGCATCGGCAACTTTCTTGATGCTTTCGTAAACCTGTTTCATTTCCGGTGTATTGATCGAAGGTTTACCGTCTTTCTGTACGTCTCCGCCGACGTTCTGCAATTGGCCCAGAACAACCCAACCAAACAGGGCATCATTGACGACATAGTCGCCCTCATCCAGCTTCCCTTGCAGGGAAAGCATTTCGTCGATGGTCACAACGTTGTCGTCCAGGAAAGATTCGACGCCGTATTTCTTCAACAAGTCTTTGTTGTAATACATGACGTTGCTATGAATATCGAGAGGAACGGTATATTGCGTGCCATCGATGTTACCCGTGGACCAAGCTTGCGGCAAGTAATTTTCTTCCTTGATCTCCGGCTGTCCGGCAAGCACGTTCGTCATCGGTTCCAGTACGTTTTGCTTAACGTATCCAGGCACGCGGTCAGCGTGGATAATTGTCAGATCCGGAATACCTTTGCCGGAGTTGATTACAGTGGACAGTTTCGTGTACATGTCAGAAGTGACTACATGTTTTACTTTGATTTCCGGTTCGGTGGCATTATATTCTTTGACCAGTTGATCCATGTACGCTCCATCTTCACCCGTCAATGGCGTCCAGAACGTAATCGTATTTTTGTCGTTCGAGCCGCAGCCTGCGAGCACAACAGCCATTAACAAGACAAATGCCATGGATACTAAACCTTTTTTACGTTTCACACAAGAACCCCCCTAGAATGATCAATCCCAAATGTTTAACTGTAAACGCATTCAAATATCATACGAATATGGCAGGGCGTGTATCCAATCGGAAACCCTTGAAACATAACCCTGCATTATCGTTGGAAACTGGATGGAGGAAGCTTGCCTAGGAGTGCTCCCTCCGACCACCCAAACATTAATCTTTAAATTAATGATTAACGTTTTTATGAATTTATCGTAATTCATAGCGCTTTCATTGTCAACCACTTTGTTCCACTTTGCTGGAATAAATCTTGCTGTGTTTGTCGTTACACTTCAAAAGAACGGCCGTCCGGCACAGGAATGCCGAATACAGGGAAACCCGCATCGTCCCACCCGAATACTTGAGCGCGGGCATGCCGATTCGGATCATACAGCGGATCGCCCTCGATCTCTTTGTAGTTGCGTGCGTGATAAACGATAATATCTTGGCTTCCATCCGGGGATACGGTAAAACTGTTATGCCCCGGTCCGTATTGCCCCACTTCCTCGTTCGTTTGGAACACGGGCTCCGGAAGCTTGACCCAGCTTTCCGCCGCCAGAAGATCGCTGTTCTCATCGGCATAAAGAAGTCCCATGCAATAATTGTGATCGGTCGCGCTCGCAGAGAACGCAATGAATATCTTTCCGTTGCGCTTCAATACCGCTGCTCCCTCATTCACCAGAAAGCCAATCTTTTCCCAATCATGCGTCGGCTCGGCAATCATCACTTGTTCCGAACCAAGGGTCCACGGGTTTTCCATGGAAGCGATGTACAGATTGGAATTCCCGACAATGTCAGGGTCCTTCTGTGCCCATACAAGATATTGCACGCCTTTATGCTCAAATGAAGTGGCATCAAGGGCAAAGCTTTCCCATTTGGTTTTGATCTGTCCCTTCTCGACCCATTCGCCTTCAAGCGGATTGGCCGATTCGTTTTCCAACACGAACATGCGATGGTCGAAGAGGCCTTCAACCGTTTCCGTGGTGCGGGCTGCAGCAAAATAGATATACCATTTGCCTTGCACGAAATGGATTTCCGGCGCCCAAATGTTGGCACTCATCGGCCCTTTGTCATACTTGCGCCACGCCACAACAGGCTCGGCCTCGCCCAATTCCTGAATCGTGCGGGCTCTCCTCACTTCAATCCGGTCGTATTCCGGCACGGAGCCGGTAAAATAATAATATCCGTCGGTATGTTTGTATACCCATGGATCGGCTCTCTGCGGTATAATCGGATTAATAAACGATGTTTCTGTCGGTGCGGTACTCATCGTGTCATCCCCTGTCCTGTGAATAGACCCATTCACATTTTTGTTTATTAATTCACATTTACATTGATTAATTCACTTAAATACTAAAATACAATCCTAAGATGTGTCAATTGCCTTAACGGTAAAATCTCTCCAATGATTTGAATTTGTTTACATTTTTCCGAATCATTCTGATTAATTTTTGTTTTTTTTCAACATATTTGGTATATTTCTTTAAAGAGACCGTTCAACTTTTCTTGTGATTGCTTTCGAAATCCGATATTATTAAATTCTACGTTTAACATTCACAATAATGTTAATAGTTCATTTCTGTTCGGAGGAATAACATTGAAAATCGACCTGAACGAAAAAAACCTGCATATTTTTGAAGCACTCTCCAGCAACGTGCGCATCCAAATCGTGCACCTGCTGTCCAAAAAATCGATGAATATAAAAGAACTGGCCGAAGCTCTCGGCCTTAGCAGCGCCATCATGACCATGCATATCAAGAAACTCGAAAAGGCCGGCGTCGTCGAGTCAGCGATGGCCCCCGGCAAAGGAGGAGCCGCGCAAAAGGTTTGCTCCCTTAACATGGATACTCTTGAAATCGCATTCCCGACCAAAGACGTCATTCCGCGGGAGATCCGCAAAACCGAAATTTCGGTCGGCCACTTCACCGATTTGCAGATCAAACCCACTTGCGGCATATGCACGCGGGATTCCATCATCGGCATCTTTGACGATCCGCGCTACTTCCTGGACCCGGATCGGCTCAAAGCCAAAATCCTGTGGTTCGGCCAAGGTTATATCGAATACAAGATCCCGAATTATTTGATGGGGGATGAAAATCCGGAGGAGCTTGAAATTTCGATGGAAATTTCCTCGGAGGCCCCGCTGACCAACAATAACTGGCCTTCGGACATTACGTTTATCGTGAACGGGGTCGAAGTGGGCATGTGGACCAGCCCTGGGGATTTCGGAGGCAAAGGCAAGCTGAACCCGCCATGGTGGTTCGAAAGCGTCAACCAGTACGGGCTGCTGAAACATTTGATCATCAAAAAAGAAGGCACCTTTATGGATGGCGTCAAATTATCCGACGTGAGCATCGACGATATCGGTATACGCAACAGCTATTGGTCCTTGCGCATCGCCGTTAAGGAAGATGCCGAGCATATCGGCGGCGTCACCCTCTTCGGACAAGGCTTCGGCAATCATAATCAGGACATCATTTTCCGCCTGTATTACACGCAGCAAGAGGAAAAACCGGAGTAATACTTCTTGGGAAATAGATGATATAGAAACCGCATTAATTAATCACACAAGGCCGCTGCGAGTGCAGTACCATCTTCCGATCGCTGTTATCCCCTTTTCTAAGGGGAAAATCATCACTTACTCTTTTTTCGCCATGCAGAAACAAGGCCCTGCCTCCGTCAAGAACGGTGGTCAGGGCCTTTGCTGGTTGATTAGGCTCAGTTAGGTAAACATAACATACCTAGGAAAAATCATGTTCCTTAAGTTTGGACTTCCTTCTTGCAGAGCAATATCTTCCATCAGGCACCCGGTGGCTGCATTCCCCCGCTGAATCCGCCGCCGACTCGAACCTCCAAAGCATTCCAGGTGTCTCCATCCAAGGTGACATTCACGATGTCCCCTTCCTTCAGATCGGCGGGGCTGATCTCACTTTCGGTTCCGCCCTCTTCTCCCTGTACCATCGAAACAAGCTTTGTCGAATCGGTCAAGGCAACTTCAACCGTCTCATCGGTGAACATACCCTCTGTGTTCATCTCACCCGGGGGTAGTCCTTGTCCCTCCCCACCTTCCGGCGCCGCTGGCGGTTCTTCGCCTTCTGCCGGAGCGTTTCCTGACTGTGCATCTTGAGGCGGTTGTTTTCCCTCATTCATCGGGCCGCCTTCGCCGGGCTGCTGGGAAGACTTGTACAACGTGATGGCTTGACCATCGATGGACTTGATTTTACCCATCAGCATGGTTCCTGGAACGTCCGTTGCCGCCTCTTGCCCGGTTTGTCCCTCGCTCGCTTCCGAGGTCTGCTCTGCTCCGTTGGAACTGTCCGTTGCAGACGCCCCTGCCGCAGTCGCCGATATGTCCGTTGATGCCGTTTCTGTATTTTGTGCCGCCGTTCCGCAGCCTGCCAACATAACCACTAACATTGCGCTGCTTAAACCCATCGTCCATTTGTTCATTTTGTTTTTGTTCTTCATAATGAGTCGTTCCCCTTTCAGCAACTTTCGTTGTTGATGTACTTAGTGTACAAGCCCCACCTTAAATGGATCTGAAAGTAAAATAAAAAAACTCCCTTCGATCCTGCTGAAATTACGCAGATAAAAGAGAGTTTTTTCGCTTTATTGTTGCCGTTATGGCTGAAATAACGATGTTAGTCCACGAAACAAGCCCTGGAGCACCAGGGCTTGTCCCGAACTTAACAACATGAATAGTTAATGACCTATTCCCACTCGATCGTTGCTGGCGGCTTGGACGTGACGTCATACACGATCCGGTTGACGTTGTCCACTTCGTTGACGATGCGCACGGAGATTTTCTCCAATACGTCCCAAGGGATACGTGCCCAGTCCGCCGTCATGCCGTCGATGGAAGTCACCGCACGAATACCTACAGTGTAGGAATACGTACGCGCGTCACCCATAACGCCAACGCTCTTCATGTTAGGCAGCGCCGTAAAGTACTGCCAGATTTCGCGGCCCAGTCCGGCCTTAATGATTTCTTCACGCAGGATGTAATCGGAATCCCGTACGATTTTCAGCTTTTCTTCCGTAACTTCGCCAAGCACGCGGATCGCAAGACCCGGGCCCGGGAACGGCTGACGCCATACGATTTCGTCCGGCAGACCGCATTCTGTTCCCACTTTGCGAACTTCGTCCTTGAACAGAGCGCTCAATGGCTCAATCAATTTGAAGTTCATGTCTTCAGGCAAACCGCCCACGTTATGGTGAGACTTGATCGTTTGAGCCGTAGCCGTGCCGCTCTCTACGATATCCGTGTACAGCGTACCTTGAGCCAGAAATTCGAAATCATCGAATTTTTTGGACTCTTCGTCAAAGACGTAGATGAATTCGTTACCGATGATTTTGCGTTTTTGTTCCGGATCGTCAACGCCCGCCAATTTGGACAGGAAACGTTCCTGTGCGTCGATTTTGACCACTTTCATGTCAAACTTGCCAACAAAGGTCTCCATAACGCTTTCGGCTTCGCCTTTGCGCAGCAAACCGTGATCGATGAACATACATGTCAGTTGGTCGCCGATCGCTCTGTGGATCAACGCAGCTACAACGGAAGAATCCACGCCGCCGCTGAGCGCGCAGAGCACTTTGCCGTCGCCCACTTTTTCGCGAATATCGTTAACGGTATCCTCGATGAACGTTTCCATGCTCCAGTTGCCTTCGCAACCGCAAATTTCGTACAGGAAGTTGCGAATCATTTCATTACCGCGCACGGAGTGCTGTACTTCCGGGTGGAACTGGACTGCATACAATTTGCGCTCGTCATTGCTCATCGCCGCGATTGGCGCACTTTCCGTACCTGCATCCAGTTTGAATCCTGGAGGAAGCGTAACGACGTGGTCTCCATGGCTCATCCATACCGTGTGCTCGCCTTCGATGCCTTTGGCCAGGGCAGCGCCCGGAGCGAATGCCAGGTCTGCTTTACCATACTCGCGTTTCTCGGCGCGCTCTACTTTACCTTCGAGCTGCTGCGCCATAAGCTGCATGCCGTAGCAGATCCCGAAGATCGGAAGTCCCAGATCGTAAACGGCCGGATCGACATGCGGCGCATTCTCTGCGTACACGCTGGATGGACCTCCGGAGAATACGATCCCTTTCGGTGACAATTCCGCAATTTTCTCAGCCGGTGTGTTGTACGGCAAAAGCTCGCTGTACACGCCCAGATCCCGAATTCTTCTGGCGATCAATTGGTTGTACTGGCCCCCGAAGTCAAGGACAACCACAATTTCATTTTGCTTGTTCATTACCGTGCCTCCCTCAATTAATGAAACTAATTATACGCAACGACAAAACATACCGTCAAGGAAAGGAGAAGCTCCTTTATTCGACATTTTTGCGTATGTATGCCGTGCAACGTCAGGACGGACAAACCTCCACTGGATAAGGACATTTTTGCGATGGACACGCTTGTCCTTCCTCTGTTCATCCTTGCGTGGAAAAACGCCCCATTCGCGCCAAAACGCGACACAAGGCGTCCAGAAACCTAATCTTCAACTGAACTCGGCAGCAAAGCGCAAATACCGCTTAAGGCTGCGGTTTTACCATATATACGCTCACGACTGTGACAAACACCACGAACTCTCTTTCGCCCCTAAGGTGTTACGCATCCGACCCCACGTGTGCCTGAGATCGGCTTGGTCTATGTGAGCGGCCGGGGCGGGTTGGCGCCGCCTGCCCGTCAGGAGGCCCGGTGGTGCCGGGCCAGGCGCAGTGCCCGGCGCAGGAAATCGAGGCTGTCCGCGCGCAGCGGACGCTCAGGCCCGTACAGCAGCCGCTCCCAGTCGGCTGCGAACCGCGCGACGTCCGCGCTGTCCGCGCCCGCGGCCACGGGGGCAGACGCTGCATACTCCCGCAGCGTCATGCCCTCCGGCCGCGGGCCGTACCGGCGCGCGAGCGCGGTCCAGACCGGAGCGGCGGCACGCAGCAGCCGCTCGCGGTCCGGAAAGCTGCTGCGCGGCCACACCAGCAGCAGCCACAGCCGCAGCGCGGGGCGAAGCCGCCGCATGCGGAACGCGCCGGCGGCGAGCAGCAGCGCCGCTGCCGCAAGGGCTGCCGCGGGCCACGGGTCCGCGGCAAGCTCCCGGGCGCGCGCGTGCAGCCACGCGCCCGCACTGCCCATGCCGCCGCCATGCTCCTGCGGCGGCGGGGCAACCTCGCCGGGCTGCTGCCCGGCGGCCGCCGCAGCGCCCGCATCAGCGCCTAGCGCCGGCCCGAATCCCGGCGTTGCTTCAAACGGAATCCAGCCCGCGCCGGGAAAATACACCTCCACCCAGGAATGGGCATCCCCCTGGGTGATAACATAACGATCCGGAACCTGCGGATCCGGTTCTCCGGGGGCAAAACCTTTCACCCACCGCGCGGGAATGCCCTCCGCACGCAGCAGCACAACCATCGCCGTAGAGAAATGGTTGCAATACCCGGCATGAGTCACGAACAGGAAATCGTCTACGAAATCCGTTCCACGCGGAGGCATGCGGGTATCCAGCGTGTATGACGCATGCTGACCGAGATACGTTTTCACCGCCTGAACGGCATCATACCGGGTCTCGCTTTCCCGAACGATGTCGGATGCAAGGTCACGCACGCGCTGCGGAAGCGTGTCCGGCAGTTGAAGATACGTTCTGCGAACTGGCGCAGGATCGCCGCTCCCAGGCATGGCGGCAAGCGACCGAAGCTGTTCCGGTGCAACGGATGGTATCATGACATCCACCGTATATGCCTGCACTCCGCCCGCACTTCCGGCAGCCCCTGCCAGCCATAACGTTCCTGTATCTTCATTAGAGAGCAATTCCCGGCCGCTCGGTTCGTGCCCGCTGTTGCGATCCAGAAAGGTAAAACGAACCGGAACACCTCCCGTAAAAAGCGGGCTCGGCCCCCGCCACTCCCGCTGCATGGTGATCGTTTGCCGAATACGGGTCCAGTAAGCCTGATTTTCCCAGCCATCAACCCGCAGCAGACCTGAGGGATCGGCATGCTTGAAGCGCTGCTCCGCATCGCTCCAGGAATTTCCGTTATAAAAGGAACGGGTCTCCCCCCGCCAATAGGTTGCCTTAGGGCTGCGAGCCGTGAACATAATCTCTTCTCCTTGGGTTAACGGCGCGCCCATCGGTGCATCCACCGTACCATATCCGGTGACGGACAAGGAGGCAGGAATGCTTCCCGATGGAGCATATCCTGCCCATTTGGCCAGGCTTTCGGCCATTCGGCTCAAGGAGATCCGTTCGGCCGGAGCCACCGTTCCCAACTGGATGGGAAGCGTTGATACCAGGATAAGAAACGCTGCGGACCCCATCGCTATGCCGCACCATGCACCGTATGTTCTGGCCCGCCGGCGGTATGTCCCCCCTCCGCCGGTAATGCGCAAAAATTGCAGCAAACCTTGAATGCTCAACAACCATAAGACGGACCGCACGATGGAACCAAAGGCATCGAACCCCACCAATGCTTCGAGCAATAGCAAAAACAGCATCGTGCCCATGCCAAACAGCATGACGCTGCGTCGCATCAAAACGAGATACTGCACGGAAGCCAGCAGCATGCTCCATCCACAGAGCATGAGCAAACCTTTCGTTTCCGTGCTCATCGCGCTAAATCGGCCGCTTCCCATCCATGCGCCCAAATCCGCATTCAGCGTTGCCGGATATGACCATGCCCATTCTGCAGGGTGATTCCCTCCATACATCAGGGATAACGAGACCACCACAACCGGGATTCGCAGCACGATGCTCGTCATCAAGCTCGTACGCAGCAAACCCATCATGAGAAGCACGGCCGACATGCCGAACATGACGCTCAAAAAACGCTCGCTCCCCTCCTGTCCGGAGGACGTGACCGGATGAATCCACTCCATGGAAAGGATCAGCACCAGAGCGGATATCGGCAGCCTGAACGCCCAGGGGATCGAGGCGACCATCGGAAGCTCCGGACGGGCCCCGGTCGTTTGCCAAGCGACCTCCCCAACCGGGAATGATGACAGAACAGAGCTTTTTCGTTCACGCACCCACATCGACGACCACCGCCTTTCCCGGTAAAGACAAGCTGCCGCTGACGGCAGGCCCCGCAACAATACGAACGCCGCACAGCCTAAGCTGTTCCAGCCAGGTTTCGGTGGATTTCGCATTTTCTTTTAACGGGTCTGCATGGCCTGGTTTCACTTCCCGGATACCTTCATTCGGCCCAATAGAAACGTTTCCCGCCATGTGCTCGGTCAGATGCAGCTCCACGCGAAATCCGTCATCGGCCGCCCTATGAATCCATTCGACAAGAGCTTGGTCCGGTTTGCCGGCAAACACAACAATGTCCGAACCTTGAGGCAAGTCTTCCAGCATCCTTGTTTCCAGCCTGTCAGGGCCGGCAGGCGAACGATCCAGGCGAGCATGGGCCAATCTGTACAAAGCGCATTCCAGACTGTCTTCAGCGCTCTCCGCGTGCCTTGGGAATGGCCGATCACCATCGTCTATGCCGGGCTCCTTCCCCTCCAGCCACAGCCTTAACGGGATATGGCCCATGTCGGCATCGTGGATTCGGCGCGCAGCCATTTGCACCGCCCGTTCGAACCCTGGATGATCGTGCTGATCACGGTTTTGGGCCTGATATCCCGTCCTTCCTTCATATAAAAGCACAGCTAGTGAAGCGCATGGCGAAGTTTCCGGCAGGAATGTATGCAGTTTGCCTGTTCTGGCCGAGCTTTTCCAATGAATCCGGCTGAGGGGATCGCCTTCCCGATACTCGCGGAGCTCGAAACCGCTGCTATCCGTAGTATGGGGATCGTGCGCCGTTCCATCTTCCGAACCGGCCCAGCCGCTGCCTGCTTCAATCTCCGTCCCGTCTCCAACCGCAGGCGTAACCACGATCGGTTCGCTTCCTTTCGTTACAGAAGAAGCCGTGTTCCAGCCGAACGCATCGCCCCAGTAAAGCCGTCCGGGGGACCATGAGTGAACCCCTCTGCGAAGCCCGTTTAGTTCATACTCGTATGAAAAATGTCTTTTCATGCCAGGGAAGAACCATTTTCGATGCATGCCGGCAGGCGTATTGTCAGAAACAACGATCCATAACAGGGGGATGGGACAATCGAATGCCAATTCAACCCGCACCCTGACAACGTCCCCCACGGCAATCCGGTCGGAATGGAGATGCCTGCGAATACGAATGCGACGTGGCCCAAGCATGTGAAGCAGCAGTCCATATACCCACATGATGACCGCCATCGCAGCCAGAAAAAGAGTCGATCTCCCGCCATGCCATACATATAAGGCAACCAACGCAGTTGCCAGCATCGCATGAACCAGCCGCCCTCCAATCCCGGTCATGACCGCCGTCCCCTTCCTTGCGCCGCCATCTGAACGGGAACGGGAACCGTTGAAAGCACATCGTGAATGACCTGCTCTTGAGCGTTGCTTCCGTCGGTCCTGTTCTGCGATTTCAGTTGGATGCGATGCGAGAGGACGGGCACGGCCATTGCCTTCACGTCGTCCGGAACGACATAACTTCTTCCGTGCAAATAAGCATGTGCCTGTACCGCGGTCATCCACGCCAGCGTTCCTCGCGGACTGATTCCAAGCCTGACGGCGGCATGGCTTCGGGTAGCTACGGCCACGGCAACAAGATATTGCTTAATGACGGCATCCACGTGTACATGCCTTACCTCGCGCTGCATCGCAACCACCTCTTCGGCCAGCAGGACGGGCTTCATTCCCTCCACCCGTTCCCTGCTCCGCTCCCTGGACAAAAGTTCCACTTCCTGCTCCGGCTCTGGATAACCAAGACCGATCCTCATCATGAAACGGTCCAGCTGTGCTTCAGGTAATCGATATGTTCCTTCGAACTGAAGCGGATTCTGTGTCGCGAGCAGCAAAAAAGGTCGGGGAAGCGCATGAGTTGTACCATCGACGGTAACGCAGCGCTCCTCCATCGCCTCCAGCAGGGCGGACTGCGTTCGCGGTGCCGCGCGGTTAATTTCGTCGGCCAAAACGATGTGTGACATCACCGGGCCGGGACGAAAGCGGAACTCCCCGGTCGCAGAATGATAGATGGAAACTCCCGTAACGTCGGCAGGCATGACATCCGCGGTGAACTGTATGCGTCCCATGGAACAGCCCAACGAAGATGCTACGGCACGCACAAGCATCGTTTTCCCCGTGCCGGGCACATCCTCCAGAAGAACATGGCCATCGCTAAGCATGGCGGTCAGAATGTACCCGATTTCCTTCCTTTTCCCAATAATGACTTGCTCAATCCGTTTCATCACCCTATTCAGCAGTTCCACCGCATGATCATGTTCCATCCGGATCGTTGACATGCCCTCTCCCACCTTTCTTGCCACTGGCATTTCTGAACCATAGTAATCTATGATTCATTGTTGCCCGGAAGTAGAAAGGATAAACCGGATTCTTCAGATCACGTCGTAGAACCGCCAATATGCTATGGAAGTGAGCGGCGGGCTCGCCTTGATCACCCACTCCGAAGCCGTTGATTGCGTGGAATGGATCGAGGCTCCCATCTGCTCCAACAGTTCGCGCAGCGGCACCCAGATCGTGCCTCCATGGATTTCGACTTTAGCCTGGACGGCGCGCTCCTCCGAATCATGCCATCGTTTGGTCGTCATCCATCCGCCCGAGGGGTCCACTTGAACCATTCGATTCTTCCATAACACCGTTGCCGTTCTGGACTTCGCATCCCAACTCGCGGTGCCTCCGATCGTTTTCAAAAAGTGCCGCAGAGGAACCATAATCTGCCGATCGCTCATGCGGAATTCGTCCTGGCCGAGCTCAGCGGTCAGTAATCCGATTTCTACCTTCAATTCCTTCTTCGCTTTCGTCAACAATTGGCGATTCGGATCAACATGCTGCGCAATCCAGGTTTTGCTCGGAGCTTGGCGAGACTTGTATTTCTCGCTAGGATGCACGCGAAATTGCACAGGCTCCTGATCGGAAGAACTCATGACGTCAAAACGATAGCCGTGATCCCTATAAAATTGGATGATGCCTGGCAGCGCCTTTACGGTCTCGGCATGCGCCCCACCGTCATGCATCAGCACAACCACCGAGTTTGTCCCGGCTGTGACATGGGTGGCATTGCGCAAAATTTCCTTGGCAGGTACGTTTTTGCGTTTGGAATCCCCGCTATCGACATTCCAGTCCATAACGGTATACCCGCCTCTTTTCAACAAATCGAAATAGTTCTGGTCAAAATGCCCGTAAGTACCGCCTGGTGCCCGAACCAGATCAGGACGGATTCCCGTGATGTCATGAATCACTTCCTCCGTCCGCTTGATCTGTGCCCAGAACGTTTGAAAATCGCGGTACAGTTCGTTATATCGATGATTATACGTATGATTGCCCAAGGCATGTCCTTCTTTCAATATTCTGCGAATCTGTTTCGGATGGAGCTCCGCTTGTTCCCCCAATACAAAAAACGTGGCAGGCACGTTCTCCTTTCGTAAAATATCCAGCACTTCGGGAGTATGTTTGCCTGGGCCATCGTCAAAACTCAGATAGACGACTTTATCCCTATCGCTGTCTTTAGCCGCAGAAACGAATGATGCTCCCATCGTTCCGCCTAAGGCAACCATGCATATTGTCATGACTAACCGAAAGAACATTCGGCGCCACCCGGACCTTTCCGATTTATGTAGAAGTACTGCATTATAGAGAAATCGCGCTTCTTGAATCTTTGCCCCTTTTGATCTATGCGCCATTATCGAATCAACCTCCAGCATTCTATTGAAATTTTACTGCTAGACTTCAGCAGATTTGTTAGAATTATATGGAGGCTGCTTCTAAAAAAGACGTAAAAATGAAACTTATTTTCAGCAGCCTGGCAGCTGTATTTGATTCTCGCCGGCAGATTCGGTAGCATGAAATATAGTTATTGCTAACCATCGTTGCCTTATTGCCCCGCAGCATGATTCATATGAATCTCAGGAGAGTGAACTCTATTGGAATTGCTTGATAAGATCCAGCAATTATTTGGATCCTACGGATACAGCGTCTTGTTTTTCGGTCTGTTGCTCGAGTTCGTCGCCCTTCCCTTCCCGGGAGAAACAACGATGGCCTATGCCGGTTATTTGTCTTACAAAGGGCAGCTTGATTTCGGCATACTCGCCATCCTTGCGTTTCTCGGCACGACCATCGGTATGACAATCACGTATTTTATCGGGGCAAAGGCCGGATTGCCTTTTATAATGAAATACGGAAAATGGTTTTTCCTTAAACCCGACAAGTTGGATAAAACGCAAAAATGGTTTTCCAAATACGGCAACGGATTGATCTTTATCGGATATTTCATCCCGGGAGTCCGCCACTTTACCGGTTATTTCTCCGGCATAGCGGCCATCTCTTTCCGTAAGTTCGCTCTCTATGCATATACTGGTGCATTATTCTGGGTCGTCCTTTTCCTCGGCATCGGCAAATTGTTCGGACCTGGATGGAGTGCCGTATTCAAGCTGGCGCATCAGTACACCGCTTATATTGTTGCAGCCATCGGTCTTGTCCTGATCGCTGCCGTGCTTTATCGTTACCGCAAAGCTTTGGGGCAACGCTTCGCGCGGAAATCCGTTCCCGTCCGCCAAAGACAAAAACAAAACGCGGAATAGGCATCGCTGTGTGCCGTTCCGTAAAAGGAGCCGCCAGATGCTGTGCGGGCTCCTTTTCGTTACGCTTCATTCCTGCCAAAAACCCGGCGATCCCGGATCCATGCATACGCACTCAAAAATAGCGCGAGCACGGCAAACCCGAGTCCCCCCGCAAAACCCAATTGGCGCGGGTCCATCCTTTCCAGCAAAACACCTGCACCGAACATGGAGAGCCCAAGCACGCTGCCGCTCCATGCCGTCACCACACCGTAGATCACTCCCCTATGTTTCTTCGGGACTTTGATCATAAGCAATGTGTCCAGGCATATATTCCCAATTCCTGACATGAAAGCGAGCGATAGATAGATGATGACGGCGCTTATTGGACCCGGGGCCCCGCTCAGCACCATGAGCAGGCTTCCTTCAATGAGCAAACATATGACAACCCCTGCAAGCAACCTTCCTCTGATATATCGAGAACACAAACTGCTTAGTACAAGCCCCAAGCCAAGTGAAGAATAGAACATCCCCACTCCCCAATCACCAAGCCCAAACACTTGGATTGCATAAACCGAGATAAGGACGTTGTCGATGCCATTAATTACGGGAACCAGCAATTCAAACCCAATAATGACCTGCAGCGGAATCGACATACGAATCAACGGCCAGATCGCGGAAGTCGAGCCATTTCTTTTTTGAACATTCGTATCCTCCAATACCCTGCCTTCATTTGGCTTTGATCCGGATGAATCATCCAGCCGGCGAACCAAACCTGATGCAAGCATGAATGCTGCTGCATTTGCCACAAAGGCGGATTGTGGGCCAAAAACAGTCGAGACAATACCGCCCAGAAGAGCGCCTACGATCAATACCACACCATTTAATACCTGCTCCAAAGCATTAACCCTTAGTAAATTTTCCGACCTAACAAACAGCGGAATTCCAGATTTGCGTACGGGTGCATATACAGCTTCTGCACAAGCCAACAGCGCCGTTGCGACATAGAGAATCCACAAATCCTCTGCTTGACGCACCAGCAGGTACCCTAGAGCAAGGGGAACCCTTATGCAATTGATGGTCAGCATGATATTTCTGCGGGAAAAATACTTCGTCAGCCAACCACCGACCGGAGCAAGCAATAAAAATGGCAGTACGCGCAGTGCCAATGCTCCCCCGAGCATAACTCCTGAACCTGTGATCCGAATAATTATGGCAAGCATGGCCACTTGACAGAACCGGTCGCCTATTCCCGTCAACAATCCGGCCAAGAACAGGCGCCGATACATCGGTTCATCCCGCAACAGACGAACTGCAGAAATGCGGAACAACATGTTTTCACCTCAATAAATTAAATAGATAATTATCTAATTAGATATTATTCTAAATTATTAACTCCTCCACCAACGCCGTTCATCCTTTTTTTTGTCATAATTCGAAATATTCCCGGTCATACTACTTGCAAATATAGGATGTATGGGAGGAGGGACGGAATGAGGGCCACAAAGCAAAACCCTGAAAAAGAACCACACCCGATTTCCAGGAATTTGAGCGAAAATATGGAGTACTGCAAAACCATCATGGGACACAGCAACGACTTAATGATCCGACCATTGCAGAGTTTGCACAAATGGCCTTCCGTCTTGCTATACATCGATGGACTTGTGGATGTGCAGGTGCTTAACCTCGCCATCCTGGAATCATTGCTCCAAATGCGGGATCTGCCCTCATTTTCCAAGGATGACGAACATTTGACTTATCTTCAGAACGACGTGCTAACCGCAAGCACCGTCTTGTTCATCGATAGCATGGATGACGTTCTGAAAGCACTGCTGGCAGGCAGTGCCATCCTGCTGTTGGAAGGGTCCACACGCGGATTGAGAATCGCTGCCGCAGGCTGGGAAGACCGTTCTGTCGGCGAACCCATTTCCCAGTCCGTCGTACGTGGACCGATGGAGGGATTTACGGAAAATCTGCGTACCAACACGGCCTTGATCCGCAAACGAATCCGCGATCCGCAATTATGGATCGAGGAACGCGAGATTGGCCGGGTGACCAGAACACGTGTGGCCGTCCTCTACCTGGAGCATACCGTCGATCAGGAAGTCGTGAAAGAACTGCGCAGCAGGCTCGATCAAATCGATATTGACGGCATTCTGGAAGGCGGTTATATCGAAGAATTGGTTCAGGATAAAACGAGGACGCTATTTCCCACCTTATATAACAGTGAGCGTCCAGATACCGTATCGGCTGCTCTTCTCGAGGGCCGGGTTGCCATCATTGTCGACGGGACCCCCTTCGTTCTGCTTGTCCCTGCTTTGTTTGTGCACTTCTTTCAATCGGCAGAAGATTATTACCAGCGAGCGGACATCAGTACGCTCATTCGCATGATTCGTTATCTGGCTTTTTTTATCGCCTTGCTTGCACCGTCGTTTTACATTGCCATCTCGACCTTCCACCAGGAAATGCTGCCTACCAATCTGTTGATCAGCCTGGCTGCCCAACGTGAGGGGGTTCCCTTCCCTGCTTTCATCGAGGCTCTTTTGATGGAGCTGACCTACGAAATTTTGCGCGAGGCCGGCATTCGCATCCCCAAGACGGTCGGGCAAGCCGTATCCATCGTAGGTACGCTCGTAATCGGACAGGCTGCCGTAGACGCAGGGGTAGTTTCGGCAGCCATGGTCATCATCGTGTCCATCACGGCGATTTCAAGTTACGTTATTCCCGAGAACGGGTTATCGATCTCGGTTCGCATTTTGCGCTTCGTTCTGATGATGTTCGCGGCAGCTTTCGGATTCTACGGCATCCTGATCGTGCTGCTTATTACGGTTACCCATCTGTGCAGCCTGCGTTCATTTGGCGTTCCGTACATGTCCCCGTTTGCGCCGTTTGTCCAGAAAGACCTGAAGGATACCATTTTTCGTGTTCCCTGGTCCCGTATGAAAACCCGGCCTATTTCTACAGGCACGTCAAACGTGACACGAGAATCTTCTAAACCAACGAAGCGATAACTCAGTCAGGAGATCGGCGTATGAACAAATGCTTGCGTATGATTCTTTCCTTTGTGATCCTGCTCCCTCTCCTCACGGGCTGCTGGGATCGGCAGGAGCTCAACGAACTCGGCATTATGCTGGGGCTGGGCGTCGACATGGAAGGCGAGCTCATCAAGGTCAGCGCTCAGGTTGTCGTACCGAACGAAATTTCCAACAAATCCGGCGGTGCCAAAGGTACCCCTGTGACTCAATATCAAGCCACTGCGAAAACGTTGTTCGAAGCGATACAGAAGCTTACGGAGATAAGTCCAAGGCAAACTTTCATGTCTCACATACGTGTACTCGTATTTGGAGAAGAGTACGCTCGAAAACAGGGGATCTACGATGTCACAGAGGCTTTGATGCGGGAACCGTCCGTGCGACCGGATTACTACGTTTTGATCGCAAGAAACACGACCGCAACCAAAGTTCTCGATCTGCTGACCCCTTTGGATAATATCCCGGCTGAAAAAATATTCAGCTCGCTGGACGTGTCCGCCAAAACCTGGGCTCCTACCACGACGGTAACAGGGGATAAACTCATGGACTCCATGATTTCCCCGGGCATACAACCCGTCATTACGGGGATTGAGGTTATAGGCAATAGCGAAAATAGCGGCAGTAAGGATAATATTTCATTCATTCGATCACCCGCGCGGCTAAGTTCAACAGGACTAGGCATTTTCAAAGGGGATAAGCTGATTGGGTGGTTAACGGAAGAAGAATCCAAAGGGTACAATTACATCCGCGACAACGTTGTGGCAACGGTCGGCCATGTCGATTGCCCGTCGAGCCAGGGCGTCGTAACGTTGAAAACGCTGCGCTCCAAGACCAAACGCAAAGCTAAAATTGTCGGGGGTGAACCGGTTATCCATATCAAGGTCAAAACGATTTCGTCCATCGCTTCGGTCGATTGCGGCATGTCGATCGGTGCCATGGCGGCCATTCGGGAATTGGAGAAGCAATCCCAGGAGAGCCTCGTGGAGCTTATGCAAACCTCGGTCAATTCGGTTCGTCGAAAATACCACGTGGACATTTTTGGATTCGGCCAGGAAGTTTACCATGCCAATCCCAAATATTTTCAAAAAATCGAAAAGGATTGGGACAAATACTTCGAAAATCTTGAGGTGAAATTCGAATCGAATGTACAAATCAAACGCGTAGGTGCTTTGGATAACTCATTCAAAAACGAAATAAAGGACTGAGAAACATGCTCCTTTCATTATCTGCCATCCTTGCCGCAGGCATCATAGGATGGATTGACCTTCCCAAGCTGATCAAACAAAAACAATGGAAGGAAACAGCGGTCTACAGCGTCATGCTGCTGCTGGCGACCGTATTCACCGTCATTGCCGTCAACTTGTGGGAGTTTCCCAGCCCGCTAAATATCGTTATTTGGATCTACGAGCCTGTGAATCAGTTGTTGGCCCGCTTAACCGGGACCTAGCTAAGAGGGGGAGAAAAATGCTTGAACGGGGACGGCTTGGAACAAGACAATTGGCAACCCTTGTGTTCATGATGGTTGTGGGCGACATGATGATGATCTACCCTTCGGTCATGACCTCTTATGCTAAACAAGATGCCTGGATCTGTGCCTTGATTGGCGTCCCTGTCAGCATGGCTCTGATGGCCATGTTCCTCAAACTCGGCAGGGCCTATCCTGACCAGAACTTGGTTGGCATATGCCGCAGTGTGCTGGGATTCTGGCCGGGAACGCTCATTTCCTGTTTTTACATGTTCTTTTTTATCCTCGGCGCTTCCACCTACACCCGGGAGGTCGGCGACTTCATGACCACCCAGATTTTTCAATACACGCCGATTCGTGTCGTCATTCTTATGTTTGTCGTCGCCATCGGCTGGGGAGTGTATAACGGATTAGAGACGATGGGGCGCACCAGCGAGCTGCTGATTCCCATCGTCATCGTTTTTATATTGGTGCTCACCTTCTGCTTGCTGCCGAAATCCGATACCAGCAATTTAAAAGCGTTTCAGGATACGAATGCCGTATCTTTTGCCCAAGGGATCTTGGTAAGCATCATTTATCCGGTTGGCGAAACGATCCCGGTGTTGATGTTATTGCCGTACTCAGCCGCAGCACCGAACCGGACGAGGGATCTGATTGTGGCGGCAGGCATGGGCAATATCGTACTTGCTCTATTGGTTACCATCGCCATGCTTGTGCTGGGTGCATTCCTTACGCAGCATAACATTTATACTTCCTTTGTTTTGTCGCAAAAAATAAACATCGGCGACTTTTTTCAAAGAATAGAAGCACTTATGGCTTCATCTTGGTTAGTATCGACCTATTTCAAAACGATGGTCTACCTTTATGCCTTTACGGTAGGCATTGCGGAAATATTTAAAATGAAGCAGTACCGGTTTCTCATCCTTCCATCCTCCCTGCTGATCTTCGGCTTGGCGAATCTGATCGCCCCCAGCATTACGTATATTGTTATCAGCATCGTTCCCTACTGGGTAGACTGGGATACAACCATCGGCATCCTTTTGCCGGGCCTTCTTCTGCTGGTTCACCTGGGCAAATCGCGAAAAAATTCATAGACCCTATCATTGACCCTTGCTTAACGAAAGGATTGTACGGCCCATGCAAATGAAAGAGAAGCTGACCATTCGGCAGTTTGCCGTGCTTACCTTTATGGTCATGATCGGAGACATGATCCTGATCTATCCGACCTTGGTTACGTATCCAGGACAGCAAGACGGCTGGATCTGCTCGCTGCTGGCCCAGCCCGTCGGTTGTTGCATTCTATGGCTGATGTTCAAATTGTACAAGGCTTATCCCGGGAAGACGCTGATCGAAATTTGTTACATCGCACTCGGTCGCTGGTTCGGGTTCGCTTTGGCTGTCTGTTACCTGTTTTACTTTCTCGTCGGAGCAGCCATATGCATTCGGGAAGTCGGCGATTTCTTGACCACCCAGATTTATCTCAAGACCCCGATTCGGGCCATTATCATCCTGCTCATCGCTTCGCTGACCTGGGGGATGCTCAAGGGGCTTGGACCGATCGGCAAAAGCGCGGAACTGTTGGCGCCGTTTGTCGTTATGGGCATGCTGATTTTAATCCTGGCCTTGCTCCCTCAAGCCGATGCTTCCCATTTAAAGCCCTATTTCGGCATTCCCTGGCTCTCTTTCGTAGATGGAATTATTCGGGGGGCCTTTACTTCCTATGGCGAATTGATCGTACTATCCATGCTGTTTCCCTATATCTCGAAAGGGCCTCACCTTCAAAGGGACATGTTAACCTCCGCATTGTTCGGCGGCATTCTTCTAAGCATGCTGCTGCTGGTGTCCCTGCTGGTGCTTGGCCCCATGCTAACGCAGCATAACATCTACGTTTCCTACATCCTCGCCCAAAAGATTGACATAGGCCGTTTTTTCCAACGGATCGAAGCATTGATGGCAATCGCTTGGCTGATCTCCACGTATTTCAAAAGCATGCTGCATATCTTCGCATTCATCGTGGGAACCGCGCAGCTCTTCAAAATGCAGGATTACAAGCCGCTGATTCTTCCGTCCATGCTGCTTTTCTTTGCTATGGGCGTGCTGATTGCGCCAAACATCATATTTTACACGCTCACGATCATGCCTGCCTGGTTCGAATTGGACATTACCGTAAGCACGGTCATTCCTCTATTCCTGCTGCTCATTCATCGGTTCAGAAAAAAGATTTCTGGCAAACCACCGCGCTCTGAAGGAAGCTATGGCAGATAAATACCATCTGCGGCTCCTAGAACACTTGGAAAGATGTGCAAGCCAAAAAGGCCGCATTTACGGAATGATCCGCAACCACGACCTTTGGATTCACTTAAGATATGTGACTACAGCGCCTTTACCGCCTCGAGCGCCTCTTCGATATGCCCTTTAACGCGCACCTTGGACCATTGCTTCAACAGCTTCCCCTCTTCGTCAATCAGAAAAGTAGAACGGACGATGCCCATGTACTCCCGGCCGTACATCTTTTTAAGCTGCCACACTCCGAATTGTTCGGCCACGCTGTGCTCCTCATCCGACAACAGGACAAATGGAAGCCCATATTTGGCGATGAATTTGTCATGCTGTTTCATCGGATCTGTGCTGATGCCCAGAATCACCGTGTTCAGCCCCTGGAATTCCTCATGTCGATCGCGAAAATCGCAGGCCTGCTGCGAGCAGGCAGAGGTTAAGTCCTTGGGATAAAAATAGAGCAGCACGCGTTGTCCGCGATAATCGGATAACTTCACACGTTCGCCCGAGCTGGACGGCAGCTCGAAATCGGGAACCTGCATGCCTTCCGTTACTGTCATTCTGCATTCCTCCTTCAATCCGTTTATGCGGACAGTGTCATGTTACGAACCTGCGCCGCGATATCGTTTCACGCCAAAATTCCATAATGTCAGTCCGATGGCCCCAAAAACGATTCCCATGACAGGCGTAAGCAAGGCCATCCGATGCATTTCGGCCCGGTCCAGGAACAAGGCCGCCGGATAAATGCCCACGAACGCAAATGGAATGATCCAGGTGAGCAGCACCTGAATGGCGCGATTGTAGATGGTTACGGGATAACGCCCGTATCCCTGAATGTTGTACATCAATGGCAAAATGCCCGTAGGCGCATCCGAATAAAAGGACAGCGACGTCAGAGCCGTATAAATCCCGGCATAGATCAGCACCGAGCTGATCGCGAGGATGGCAAGCGCCGGAATATGCCACCACTCCAGCACCAGTCCCATTTCGGCTCCGCTGAGAACCATGATGACAAGTCCGATGAACGATCCCACCAGTGCAGGCGGGTCCACGTTCTCCAGCAGGATTTGAAACAAATTGTGAGCCGGCCTGGTCAAAATGCGGTCCATCTCGCCCTTGACGATATAACGTTCGCTGAACCCCCACATGTTGATGAAACAGCTGAAAATGCCGTAAGGCACCATGAAATACCCGTAGACGAACAGGACCTCGCTTTCGCTCCAGCCGCCCAGATTATCGGTGTGGCGGAACACCACAAAGATAAAAATCAGGTTCGTGGCCTGAAAGAGCAGATCGGATATGATTTCAACCCAGAAGTCGGCCCGATAAGTCAGCCTTGTTTTCATGTAATTTTTCAAATATTCCCATACAAGTCCCAAATAGTACATTCCGTCACCCTCCTTGCACGAACAGACGCTTGCGCGCCTGGCGCCAGATCAGCACCATCGGAATTAACAGCACGACGAACCATAATACTTGCAGGCCCAGTACGTTCCAGATTCCCGTGCCTTCCACCCGTCCGGTAAACACGGAGCCTGGCAAATAGGTAATAGCCTGGAAGGGCAGCACCTTCATCACGGCAGCCAGCCAGCCCGGATACAGGCTGATTGGCACGATCAGGCCGGAAAACAAATCGACGACTACGCGTTTCATGCGCATCATGCCTTCGTTGTTTTCGACGAAAAACGCGGCAAGCCCCGTAATGACGTTGATCTGGGAGTTGATCAGGAAGCTGAAGAACAGCATGACCAGAAATCCGATCCATGCCGACGGTGCGGTCGGAAGTTCAACCGGGAACAGCAGGATCGCAATCAGCATCCCTGGGATCATGAACAGCAGAAAACGGAATACGCCTTCGCCGAGCCCCTGCATCATTTTGACCATGACATAGTTGATCGGTCGTATGAATTGGATCGCAATCGTGCCGTCCCGGATGTCCGCAGCGATCTCGCGGTCCAAATTGTTGAAGTAAAACGCCCGGGCCATCCAGGATACGGCCACATAGGTCGTCATCTGAGCTGCCGTGAAACCGCCAAGCTCGCCGCTGCTTCCATAGATAGCTTGCCAGGTGAAGTAATACACGCCGATGTTAAGCGTATATATCAGAATACCGGAATAATAATTGACCCGGTAGGCCAGCATGGTCAGAAAACGAATGCGTATAAAATCAAGATAAGCGCCGTTCATTTCAGGATACACCTGCCGCTTCGTTCTCGGCGCCTGCGATTTCAGGGCGATCCGCAGAACCGGATTGGTAGATGCTGCGCACAATCTCATCCGTATTGGTTTCGATGATTTGAATATCCGTAATGTCCGCTTGTCCCACTACCCGGGCCAGCACGTCGGACACGTTGAGCTCCAGCGGAATCCAAACCGAAGCCGACAATTCATTCTCCGCCGTCCAGCGCACAGGCAGTTCGGCAGTCCATTCCTGCATGCGGCTTAGCGGATAGGCCTTTCCGAATTTGAAGCGAATTTCGCGCTCCGTCCCCCACTGAGACTTCAGATGATCAAGCCCGCCATCATAAATGATATTGCCCGCATCCAGCATGATCACTCTGGAGCACAATGCTTCAATATCCTGCAAGTCATGTGTCGTCAGCAGAATCGTTGTGCCATGTTCTCTGTTCATGTCTTTCAAAAACTCGCGGATTTCCGACTTGACGACGATATCGAGGCCGATGGTCGGTTCGTCCAAAAAGACGATCCCCGGGTTGTGCAGCAGGGCAGCCACCAGCTCGCAGCGCATCCGTTGGCCGAGGCTCAATTTGCGAACCGGACGGTTCAGCAGTTCCTGCAGCTGCAATCGCTCAACCAATTCGTCCAACCGTTTGCGGAAATCGGCTTCTCCGACTTTATACACCTTCCGCAGCAGATGGAACGACTCGATGACCCCGATATCCCACCACAACTGGCTTCGCTGTCCGAACACAACGCCGATGTTCTGCACGAATTTTTCGCGTTCCTGATAGGGAACGTATCCGCCCACCGAGATGTGTCCCGAAGTAGGCACCAAAATGCCGGTCAACATTTTGATCGTCGTTGATTTCCCGGCACCGTTCTCTCCGATATAACCGCAGATTTCGCCCTGCGGAATTTGAAACGAGATATCGTTTACAGCCAACACTTCCTGGTATTGACGTGCAAACAGATCCTGAAACGCGCCCTTGAGCCCGCCGCGGCTCTTCTGCACGCTGAATGACTTGCGCAAATCTTTGACATCAATCGCCAGCATGTTTATACCTCACTTGGATTTTGTTGAAATTGCTTGTAGCCCAAAAAGAAATTATAATGGTATCAGTCAAAATTCAGCAAGCTTTAATCATCTGCGAGGTTTTCACTCTTTTCGCATTTGTCGTGAAGGGGAACTGAACGGAAGACCTCGGTCTGATTCAGCGTTTGGACTTATTTTGTTCTTTCATTTTGAATACAAAGGAGAGCTAGCATGACCAGAAAGACGAAGAGAACCATATGGATTTCTCTTGCCGCCTTCATCCTGCTTGTTGGCGGAGCGGCGGCATTTTATTTCGGTTCTATTCTGAATCAATTGAATGGCTTGCAAAAGGAAGGCGACGAATCTCCGTTTGCCGGCATTGAAAATGTCGAAAAAGTAAATACGCCGGATCCGCCAAAATGGGAGGGTACGGATACCGTAAATATTCTCGTGATGGGCGTTGATGCGCGCGGACTAAAGAAAGGCGAAGTCCCCCGTTCCGACAGCATGATGGTTGTATCGCTTGACCCGCTTACGAAAAAGATCAATCTCTTTTCCATTTTGCGGGACACCTATGTAAATATTGAGGGGTACGGCAAAGAGCGAATCAATACCGCCATCACCCATGGTCCGAACGTGGCCATGAATGCGGTCAGCGACCTACTGGGCATCCCTGTCCAATATTATGTGTATACGGATTTCCAAGGATTCATCAAACTGGTGGATGCGGTTGGAGGCGTCGATTTCGATGTCGAGAAGGACATGCACTATACGAGTAAAGCCGACAACAACGAATATGATATCGACCTGAAGAAGGGCTATCAGCACCTGGACGGCGAAACGGCCCTGATGTATGTGCGTTTCCGTCATGACGCCATGTCCGACTTTGCGCGTTCGGAGCGCCAACGCGAATTCCTGAAAGCCGTTGCGGCGAAAATGCAATCGACCACAACGATTGCCAAGCTGCCTAGCATTTTGGAGGAGGTCAGTCCTTACGTCGATACGAACCTGACTCTTTCCGACATGTGGAAGCTCGGCGGACTCGGGTACCAGAGCAGCATGAACGGCAGCGAGCAAGTTCCGCCCATGGACTTGCTGAAAGAAGAGCGCACGCCAGGCGGCGCCCAGGTTCTGACCGTAACGAGCGAAGAGAAATTGAAGCAGCATGTGCAGGATATCATCCATCCGCCTGTGGAGCAGAACGACAGCCAGGATGCGGCCAATGACAAGACGGCCAGCGGTGATGATCAGGATACCGGGCAGCCTGCACAATAAAAGTTCACCATGCATGATCACGCTTTGCCAAAGGCAGCCATCCGGCTGCCTTTTTTGCTGCTGTATTCCGCCTGGTTTCAGCATGTTTGTCGCGGGATCGGTGAATTCTAAGGAGGTGGAAACGACTTCTTAAGAGCGTTCTGCCTTCGCAGAAGGCTGCTTCAACAGACGTTTTTGTCCGGTTTCGCCTGATTTTTGTGCAAATCTTCATTTGATCTTGCATGCCAAACTGGTATTGTTATATATGACTTTTATCAAAAGCAAACCGATATTTCTATATTACGAAAGGAAGTTATTCCATGAATCCATCACGTTCCCGCTCCGAGGTTTTATACAACGAAGCGCTTCAACATATCGTCGGAGGCGTCAACAGCCCTTCCCGCTCATTCAAAGCCGTGGGCGGCGGTTCGCCTGTGTTTATGAAAAAGGCTCAAGGCGCCCACTTCTGGGATGTGGACGACAACCGCTACATTGATTACCTGGCAGCCTACGGACCGATTATCACCGGGCATGCGCATCCGCATATTACCCAAGCGATTGCGGAAGCGGCCGCCAACGGCGTGCTGTACGGCACACCGACCGAACTAGAGATCAAGCTGGCCAAAATGCTGAAGGAAGCCATTCCTTCGATGGACAAGGTCCGCTTCGTCAACTCGGGCACGGAAGCGGTCATGACCACGATCCGCGTCGCTCGCGCTTACACCAAACGCAACAAAATCGTGAAGTTTGCCGGATGTTACCACGGCCACTCCGACCTGGTGCTCGTTGCTGCAGGCTCCGGACCATCCACGCTGGGCATTCCGGACAGTGCCGGAATTCCGACGAGCATTGCGCACGAGGTCATTACGGTGCCTTACAATGACCTGGACGGCCTAAAGGAAGCGCTGGAACGCTGGGGCGATGATGTAGCCGCCGTTATGGTTGAGCCGATCGTCGGCAACTTCGGCATGGTCATGCCGAAACCGGGCTTCCTCGAAGGCCTTTGCGCCATGGCCAGAGCCAATGGCTCGCTCGTCATTTACGATGAGGTTATCACGGCATTCCGTTTCCACTACGGCTCCACCCAGACGTATGCCGGATTGGAAAACCATGCGCAGATTGAACCGGATCTGACGGCCCTGGGCAAAATCATCGGCGGCGGCCTGCCGATCGGAGCCTATGGCGGCAAAAAACACGTGATGGAGCAAGTTGCGCCGCTCGGACCTGCGTATCAGGCAGGAACGATGGCTGGCAATCCGGCTTCCATCTCCGCAGGCATCGCCTGCCTGGAGGTTCTTCAGGGCGAAGGCGTGTATGACGAGATGGAACGTCTGGCGACTGAACTTACGGCCGGCCTGCAAGCTTCTGCGGACCGCCACGGCATTGCCCTGACGATCAACCGCATTCGCGGTGCGTTCTCCACCCATTTCTGCAGCCATCCGGTAACGAACTACGATGAAGCCCAAGACACGGACGGCGAGCAATTTGCCGCGTTCTTCCGCAACATGCTGGATCGCGGGATCAACCTCGCCCCATCCAAATACGAGGCTTGGTTCCTGACGACCGCGCATACGGATGCGGATGTGCAGCAAACCATCGAAGCCGCCGAAGCTTCGTTTAAAGCGATGGCACAGGCGTAGGGAACGGCGGACCCATTGAACGCAAACAAGGCGTATGAACACTGGCTTGTCCAGTTTGCTCATACGCCTTTGTTTTTGCGAGCGAAGCACATGTTGGAGCCGATGTCCGCTGCCACCTTAACCTTTCGACGATCTTTGTCCAGCAGCGTCCAGCTTCATGATTTCCTCGCGAATGATGTCCATGCCCTCCGCAACCCGTTGGCCAGGCACGTTGGAAATGTTGAGCCGCAGCATTTTATCCTGCTGCCGCAAAGCGTCCGGATAATACCGTTCCGTTGTATCCACTAATACGCCGCGTTTCTCCAAGCGCGATACCAGCACAGCCAAAGGCATGCGCTCAGGCAAAGGCAGCACCGTATGTTCTCCTCCGGTACGCGGCGCCTCCGCAAACGGAGCAAAATCGGGGAAGCGATCCAGCTGCTCATGCACCTTTCGCATGCGCGCGGCATACCTGCCACGAATCACTTTGCCATGATGGGCGAACATGCCGCTTCGAATATAGATTTCGAGCGCCGCCTGCGACAGCAGCGAAGTATCGATGTCCAGCATTCTCTTATGGGCCCCGAACAGCGGAACAAGTTCATGCGGCAGCACGGCGACGCCAAGGCGCAGCCCGGGAAACAGAATTTTGGAATAACTCTTTAAATAAATGACCCGCCCTTCCGTATCGGCAGACCACAACGGGTCTTGCTTTGAATCGCTCTCCAGATCGGCGAGAAAATCGTCCTCCACCAAATATACGTCATGCTTTTGCGCAAGGCGGATCAGCCTCTTTTTTTCATTGGCGTTCAAGGATGTCCCCAGCGGATTATGAAAGCGAGGCATCACATAGAAAAACTTGATATCGTCTTCCTTGAAACTCCGCTCCAGGTCTTCCCAATCCAGACCGTCCACCGTTCTCTTGACCCCGGCAAAGGGCACATTAAGCCCCTTCAGCAAGGGAGGCATGTTGTGATAACCCGGAAGCTCGATCAGCACCCGCCTCTTCCCGTTCGGAAAATCCATGAGCGCAAGCACCGCCAGCGCTTGCTGTACCCCTGACGTGATAAACATCTGCCCGGCTTGCGAGAACACCTGATAATCGGCGAACTGTTTGGCCAACAATTCAATCAATGAGGGCAAACCGCGGTCGGTGCCGTAACGAAACAGCTCAGCTTGTTTCTTCTCCATCGCCTGGTCCACGCAATGGCGAAAATCGGCATACGGAAATACGCGCGAATCCGGCGCGGCCGAAGCAAAATCGAGCGGCCCTTCCCATTTCCCTTCTTCCGGCCCTCCACCATTAGGCACCGCATAATATCCCGATTGGGGGACCGCATACACTAGATGGCGCCGCTCCAGCCATTCGTAGGCACGCAGCACGGTGCTGATGCTGCATTGATACTGCTTGGCCAGCGATCGAACGGGAGGCAGCTTGATGCCCCTCTCGTTCCAACTCCCCAGTCCCTGCCGTGCTGTTTGCTCTTGCATCCATCGTTCGAGCGATCGCGCAATGGTTTCATATTTTTTCACATAAATCCTCCTAAATTGTACCGGTACAATCGATGTTTTTCATCATTGTACCACGCCTTGTCAGGGCGTATATTGGACACGATCATACAACAGATGCTCTTGCAGATGACGGAAGTTTGTTTGGCATTGCACTTCGCTGTCCGAGCTGCAATCACTCACGATTGGAGGAAATCACATGAAACATACGTCTGCCCGGGCTTACGCTTACGTTGCAGCCGTTTTATATGCCATGATTATCGGTTTATCCTTTATGTTTGCCAAAATGACGGTGGCCGTCGCTCATCCGCTCGACGTGTTAGCCCATCGCTTTGCTCTTTCCTTGATCGTTGTCAGCATGCCGATCGCGCTCGGCATGGTGCGCATCCGCTTGTCTGCCAAGGATTTATGGCGAATCATTCCGCTAGGTCTGCTGTCTCCCGTCCTGTTTTTTGCTTTCCAGACGTTCGGGCTCGTCACGTCCAATTCCTCTGAAGCGGGCATTATCCAAGCACTGGTCCCGGTGTTTACGCTTGTTCTCGCTTCGCTCTTTCTGAAAGAACGAACAACACTGGCGCAAAAACTGTTTCTGCTGCTGTCCGTATCCGGTGTCGTCTTTTTGTTTGCTATGAAGGGGGCATCAATGTCCATCGGCAATGTGAAAGGAATCCTGCTGCTCCTGCTCTCTGCCGTCTCCTTCGCCGGGTATGGCGTGTTGGCCCGGCCTTTGACCCGAAAATACAAACCGCTGGAGCTCACTTGGGTCACCTTGATGATCGGCTGCCTTGCCTTTAACGCGGTTTCCCTTGTCCGTCATGCCTACTTAGGTACGATGGCCGAGTATGTCCAGCCTTTGGGAAATGGAACATACCTCATGGCGCTGGCCTATTTGGCAATACTGTCTACCATGTTCTCGACGCTGCTGTCCAGCTTCGCGCTCACCCATCTGGAAGCGTCCAAAATGAGCGTATTCAGCAATCTGTCCACATTGGTGTCCATTGCGGGAGGAGCATGGATCTTGCATGAACCGGTCAGCGGGTACCATGTCATCGGAGCCTTGCTCATCATTGCGGGCGTGCTCGGCACCAATTTAAGCGGCAAAAAACAAGGGCGGCCAAACACGTCAAATCATCAATCTCCGCTCCATGCCGAACGAAGCGGACAGAGCTGAATAGACTTGAGCGTCAAGCCGGATGCTATATAAACCGCAAAAAAGATACACACGTTAACGGAGGGCAGAACCAATCTGGAGAAGCGAAGCGGTCTAAAAGCTTTCTGACAGAAAGCTGCTTCGGAAGCATAGGCTGTTCACCGGATTTCCCCTTAGCAAAAGGGCATTTGAATAAATCTGGGGATAACAGCGATCGAAAGATGGTACTGCACTCGGAGTGCCCTGTGTGATTGTTTAGTGTGGTTTATATAGCAAGAAATGCAACAGGGGTCCGAAGGCAATCGCCTCTCTTATTCGGTTTGGCGGTATGAGATGGCTTCATCGCGTTAACAATGCTGAGAGCGGCATATCATTCATCCAGGAAAAGAGTGCTCTCCCATGAAACCGATGAAGCCTTCGTTTTTGCAAGCCATGATGCTCATCATGTTAAGTGTCGGCCTGATCAGCCACGTTCTGATCATCCCTGCCCTGCTGGCGGCAGCCAAGCGGGATGCATGGATATCGGTGCTTGTGTCTGCAGGCCCTTTTTTGCTATTCGTCCTTATGTTGGCCTACGTCTCCCGCCATCTTCAGCATCAGACGCTGCATGAATGGTTTACGGACCGGCTCGGGAGACCGGTCGGCCTGCTATTGAAGATCACCAATAGCCTGTTTTTCCTCTCGGTGATCTATTTCACGCTTCATGACACAACGACCTGGGCCAAAACCAACTATTTGCAGGACACTCCCGTAATCGCCACAAGCATCGCCTTGATGGCAGCATGCGGGTATACCGCTTATAAAGGCATGCGCGCGATGGCCTTTACGGCAGGCCTTCTGCTGCCGCTTGTTGTATTGCTCGGTTTTTATGTGTCCATCGTCAATATGCAATACAAAGACTATTCTCGTCTGCTCCCCTTGTTGGAGAACGGATGGCCCCCTATTTTGAAAGGATCCCTCTATAGTCTGGCGGGTCTGTTCGAACTGCTCTTCATTTGGTACATCCAGCCGCATCTGAAATCGCGGATTCGAGTGTGGCAATACCTCTTGCTGGCCTGCATCATGGTAGGTTTGACGCTGGGCCCCCTGATCGGGGCTATCGTCGAATTCGACCCCTTTGAGGCTGCGCGGATGCGGTACCCGGCATTTGAAGAATGGAGAATCGCGTCATTAGGAAAGTACATTGCCCAAACCGATTTTTTCTCCATCTACCAATGGCTCGCAGGAGCTTTTACCCGAATCTCCCTCGCCATGTATATCGTGGTGGAGATATGGCATATTAATAGCGTTCGGAAAAGGGTAGCCTTGATCAGCACGATAACGATCCTGATGTTTATGAGCATGCTGATTCCCTTTAATGACATCACGTTTGAGTCCTGGCTCGTTCATTATATTTTCCCTGCCAATATGCTGTATCTCGGAACCCTCGCCATTCTTGCCACAATCACTGCCTGGTTCAGCTCACGTTCCCAAAGGAGGAAACATCATGGAGCAGAAACAGAAAACGATAAAAGCTGAATCGCATGAATCCCTGCTCAGTTCCCTGAAAGAAACGTTCCGTGCCTGCGCGGACGTCGTGGTTCAAGGGTATCCTTCGGGAGAACTCCATCCCGCTTGGCCCGTAATCCTCGTGTATTGCGAAGGGCTGACGGACCTCAAACAGATCAATCAGTATGTGGTTCCACGAATCGAGCATGTTTCACAGGAAAGCGGCAAGGCGCTGCCCACTGAATTGGGACTTGCTCTAACCCCTATTGCCCATATCGGGAATATTCCGGACATGAACCGGCTCATCTTCAGCGGACAGTTACTGCTGATCTTTGGTTCCGGCCAACCGGCATACAGTCTCGATATCGCCTCCGTGCCGGGGCGTTCGCCGGAAGAATCAGCGATTGAAACCTCTGTGAAAGGTCCCCGGGACGGTTTTACGGAGGAACTCAGCACAAATATCGCGCTCATCCGCAAACGGTTAAAAAGCGACTCCATGTGTTACGAAAAATTCGTTCAAGGGGAGCGTACCCAAACCTCTGTGGCCCTGCTGTACATTAAGGACGTCATCAATCCGGATATTTTGGAAGAGGCCCGGCGAAACGTAAACCATATCAAGATTGACGGCCTCATGGGCACGTCTGTCATCGAGAGGGGGGTGATGGGAGGCGTGAAAACCATCTTTCCGCTGACGGACAGCACGGAGCGGCCCGATTACGTGGTCAGCTCGCTGCTCAACGGCCGGTTTGCTGTAATGTTCGATGGCTCCCCGGTCGCCACCATCGCACCGACCACTCTCTTTAACCAGCTTAAATCCCCTGAGGATGAGAGCACTCCTTTTTTTATCGTGACGTTTGAGCGGATTTTGCGGATCGCCGGACTGCTGATTGCCTGTTTTTTTCCGTCGTTTTATATCGGGCTGACCAGCTTTAATCTGGAGCAGGTTCCCCTGCCGCTGCTGGCAACCATCGCGGGTACGCGGATGGGCCTGCCCTTGCCTGTCACGCTGGAGGCATTTTTGATGATATTTATGTTCGAACTGTTCAATGAAGCCGGCCGAAGGCTCCCCAGAGCCCTTGGGCAAACGGTCAGCGTCGTCGGGGGGCTGATTATCGGGGATGCCGCGATCCGCGCCGGAATTACTTCCCCCACCATTATCGTCACGGTGGCGATATCGGTCATCTCCAGTTACATTCTGGTGAATACGGTGCTGAGCGGGGTAACGTCCCAAGTTCGCATTTTTTTGCTCCTCTTTTCCACCACTCTTGGCCTGTACGGTTTCATGATCGGATTATTTGTGCTGCTTGTCCATCTCGCTTCGTTGGAATGTTACGGCGTTGCCTATCTATCCCCGGTCTCTCCTTACATCCCGGGAGATTTCACGCAATCGGTGTCGATGCTGCCTTCCAAAGACCGGGTAAACCGCCCGGCTGCCCTGCGTACGCAGGACTCGACGCGTACAGGAGAGGATTCTTCATGATGCAGCCGCAGCTCCGTTTCATAAACCGCTTCGAACCTTTGAAATCTAAAGTGCTTGTTCTGGTACTTCTATGTGCAGCAGTCCTTCCATTATCCGGATGCTGGGATTCCAAGGAAGTGCAGAGCATCAATTTCATTACGGCCCTCGGTATCGATTATACAGAGGATCACTATATCGCATATGCACAAGTCATAGATTTTTCGAGCATAGCCAAGCAGGAGGGACCAAGCCAGCGGGAGGATAGCGAAATCTGGATCGGGCAAGGCAAAGGAACAACGCTGAATATGGCTATCAACGATCTCTATCGGAGTTCGCAGCAGCAAACATTATGGACGCATGTCAAAGCAATCGTGCTGAGCGAGAACGCACTGAACAGCAAACTGACCGATATTTTCGACACGCTGCTGCATTCGGGCCAGTTACGGTATACACCATGGATTTATGGAACAAAGGAAGAGATCAACAAAGTGTTATCGCCCTCTGCTCTCTTGAACCAGTCCATGCAGACCATCGAATTGTTTGAGCCGATGAAGCTGTACAAGCAGTACTCTTCCTTTGAGCCTATACGATTGCACCAGCTTTTGGACGGATTCCGCGAGCCTGCCTCAACGATTCTCGTTCCCTCGATCACCTCCGTGAATACGACATGGGTCCAAGGGGAACGAAAACCTCCGCTGATTCAGACGGATGGATTCTATGTCGTTTCAGGCGGACATAATCAGGGAAGGATCGAGGAACAGCACGCTTTCGGTGCCCGATACGTCAAATACGGGAAAGTCTACCAGTACCCTTTATACGTATATGCCGAGGACAAAAAAGTACCGCTCCTCTCGCTTTCGCTTCGCGATCCGCGCACGATCGTCAAAGCAGTACCGGAAGGGAACGGTATTCGTTTTGACCTTACCACTTTAGTGAACGGATCGATCATCGAAGATCACGGGAAGCCAAGCTCCGTTCGGGAAATGGAACGGCTCGCTGCGCAGCAAATTCAAAAGGATATCCGCCATACATTCAAGATCGCCCAATCCCGCCACGTAGACGCTTACGGCCTAGCCGAGCATCTATACCGCCACAATCCGGAATTGTGGAAGAAGCATGCCCGAAACCGGGCAAATCCCGTTACCGATTTTAAATTGGGAAAGGTTGAAGTGCAGGTAAACATTATGAATGCGAGCACGTACAAGTACAACTCCTCCTGAAAGCAAAAGAAGGTTCCTGTCCGGAAATCCGGAATGGGAACCTTCTTCGTACATCAGGGATAATCTGCTTATGCAATCGGAAAGGCAACAACGCTCATCAATGCCAATTCGGATTGCGTTGTATCCAACCGGCTGTACTGCACGATAATCGGCACGGTGCTGGATACCGTAATGGCATAGGGCACGCCTGCCGGAATGGTTTGGTCGTTCGCTTGAAGGGAAGCCGTGCGAATATGTTTGGTTCGTCGTCCCGGGACGACGGCTTTGATGTGTTCCAGAGGCTCGCGATCTTCAAAAAAAATGGTGATCTCCAGCTCTGCATCCTTGCTTCCCGTATTCAGCACGCAAATGCTCTCGTGGCTTTCGAGCGAGCCGCTGCTCTCCGGCGGAATATACCCATCGGGAATAACCCAATGCACATGCCCCTTCGCGTCATGAACTGCCGTCCCTGCATGATCCGTCATGATTTGGTCTGCCTCCTTTGGGCTGGTTAAGCTAACGTTTGTTTACCGCAAATACATCTGCAGCGGCTGCAAACGGAGCTCGCGAATGGCTTCCGCCACCTGCTGCGCAAGACGGTGCGCCCCGCGTTCCTGAAAATGCGTGTTATCCTCTACGCCTTCAGGGAAATTCAAATACTCGCCGGGCAGCACCCACATAAAGTCATCTTTGCTGCCCTCCACGCCCGCCTGCTCGAACAATATCCGGCTTCGCTCAGCGAGATCGATCAGCGGTACGTTTTCCTCCGCCGCCAGTTCCCGTACGGCTACGATATAATCGCCATGCGTATCGGTGAGCTTCCCGTCTTCCCCGAAGTAGCGCCGATGAACAGGCGTAATGAGTACGGGGATGGCATGAGCCGCATGTGCGGCATCGATGTACTTTTTCAAATACTGCTTATATGTCGTAAACGGTTCGGTTCCCCGCGCTGGGTCCGGCTTTTCGTCGTTATGTCCGAATTGGATGAACAGAAAATCGCTGGGTTTGATCTTTTCAAGAATGGCATCCAGACGCCCTTCGTCGATAAAACTGCGCGAGCTGCGCCCCGAATGGGCATGGTTGTCGACGGCTACGTCATGCTTGAACTGCGCGGGCAGCAATTGGCCCCATCCGCAATACGGATACCCGCTCTCCTGCTGGTCCGTGACGGTGGAATCCCCCGCCAGAAATACCGTCATCGTCTGATCGGCCCGCGTAATTTCCAATGCATTGAGACGCGGAGCCGGACCTGAAAATGAAAGCCTTAGCTGCCCGCCGCGTACAACGACGGAGAAGCGCAGCTCCTGGCACTGTCCAGGCAATGTGCGAACAGTCGGCAGCATCAATCGGCCTTCTCCTGCTTTCACCCGCGTCATCGTCTCCGTGGCAGCATCCCCGGTTAACAATAGCACCTGATAAGTACCATCCGGCACATCCACCAGAAACGAGGCTTTGAGCGGGATGCAGAAGCCTGAACGAAGCTCGGCCTGTTGGCCTGCCGTGCCTTGTCCTCCACCGGTCCCTATCCCGTTCTCCAGCACTCGCCGCTTCTCGTAAACGAGCGAACCCGGTTCGAAGCCATACCCTACCTTTTCCGAATACAGGGCGTCGGCGCGAACGTTGACATACCCGTTAACGCCGGCACCCGGGCCGAAGTTGAACTTCCAGCTGGCAGACCTTCCGCTGTCGCCTTCTGCCGCTGTCGCCACAGCAGCGTTCTGGCCACTTCCGGTTTGATTCAATGGCAACAACCTCCTCTGATCAAATTGGTTGCGTTTTCACTATTATCCTTTCAACCCACTGGTGCTCATTCCCTGCACAATCTGTTTCTGGAAAATGAAAAATACGGCAACGACCGGAACCAGACTGACGATCGACATGGCGAACATCGCTCCCCAGTTAGAGGCGGATTCGCTGTCCAGGAACATTTTGAGCGCCATCGACACCGTGTATTTATCCGGCGAATTCAGGTACAGCACCGGTCCGAGCAGGTCTTCCCATCTCCAGTAGAAGGAGAAGATCGCCGCGGTTGCCAGCGAGGATTTGATCAATGGCATGATGATCTGCAAATACAGCCTGAACTTGCCGCAACCGTCAATCGTGGCTGCTTCGTCCAATTCCTTCGGAATGGTGCGGATGAACTGTACCATGAGGAAGATGAAGAACGGCATCCCGAAAAAGGTAGGGACAACGATCGGCAAAATCGTGTTCAGCCAACCGAGTTTCGTGAAAATGATGTATTGCGGCACGAGCACGACGTCATGCGGCAGCATCAAGGTTAACATCATGATTCCGAACCAGAAGCCCCGGCCTCTGAAGTTCAGCCTTGCGAATCCGAAAGCGATAAGTGATGACGACAACACCGCACCGATGGTGGAGATCACCACGATAACGAGCGAGTTCGTAATATAGTGCATGAATGGTCTGCCTGCCGTTCCCTTCCAGCCGTCCGCGTAGTTGCTCCAGATCCATTCGGTCGGGAACAATGATTCGGCGGTCACGAAGATCGTGCGGCTTTCCTTGAAGGAGCTGAACAGCATCCACAGCACCGGGTACAGCATCAACAGGGCGAGGGCAGCAACGAATACGTGATATACCGGCCACTTTACTTTTCTCCATACCATCGTTACTTCTTCCCTCCCTCGGTCTCATAGAAGACCCAATACTTGGATGTGATGAACAGGATTGCCGTCAATACACCGATCATGAGCAGCATCATCCAGGCCATGGCCGAAGCGTATCCCATATTGTTGAACATGAACGCCTGGCGGAACAGATACAGCGAGTACAGCATCGTGCCGTCCATCGGGCCGCCTTCGCCTTTGGAAATGATATATGCAGGCACAAACGTCATAAACGCGCTGATCGTTTGCATGATCATGTTGAACAGGATGATGGGACTCAGAAGCGGAAGCGTAATCCGGAAAAACTTTCTGACTGGGTTAGCCCCATCCACGCTTGCTGCTTCGTACATCTCCGGCGAGATATTTTTCAATCCAGCCAGGAAGATCAGCATCGAGGAACCAAACTGCCAAACGGACAGGGAGATCAGCATCACAAGCGCCGCATTCGGATCGCCAAACCAACTGATCGGTCCGATCCCGATTGCCGTCAATGCGCTGTTAATGACACCCTCGTTGCTGTAAATGTTGCGCCACATGATGGACACGGCCACGCTTCCCCCGATAATGGAAGGAAGATAATACAACGTTCGGTATGTGCCGACCATGCGGGAACCCGTATTCAGGATCATCGCCACGAAGAGGGCGAATATCAACCTCAGCGGTACGCCGATGAACACGTACAGGAAGGTGACCTTCACTGAGTTCCAGTATTTCGGGTCATCGAAAAACATCTTAGTGAAATTGTCCATGCCGATCCAGCGCGGAGAGGTAAACAGGTTGTAACTCGTAAACGACATGTACAGGGATACGAACATCGGAATCAGCGTAAAGCCCAAAAAGCCGATAATGAACGGGCTGATGAACGCGTATCCGGTCAAGTTATTGCGCAACGACGTATACCGCTTCAACGTAACAAACCTCCTTTATGGATTGCCTGCCGTCCCCATCTGCATCTCAATCTCGACTGGGACGGGACGGGCAAAGGCCCCCGCGGTTCGCGGGCAGCCTTCGATTCCATCCTCCCCGCGATGGGTGCGGGCAAAACATCGTTCAACTACTTCTTGTTATTGGCCAAAATGGACTCTGCGTTGCTGCGGAACGTCTGCGCTGCCTGCTCCGGCGTAATTCTGCCGAAGTTCAGTTCCTCGACAACGTCAGCAAGGGAAGCAATCACTTCAGGCGAGCCGACCGGCGGCGGCGGACTCATCGGAGAAGCTTTCGGTTCCATCGCGGCCACGAAGTCGAATACTTGTTTCGTCGGCTCGCTCAGCTCGGAAGCAATGGCTTCCTTGATGTTGCCGGAAATCGGCACACCGCGTTCCCCTTTGATCAGCTTGTTGGCCTCAACATCGTTCACCCAGAAATCAATGAATTTCGCTGCTTCTTCCTTCACTTTGGAGTTGGACGTTACTGCCCAGTACATACTTGGCTGCATGTAAAGCCCTTTCTCCATGTCCGGCCCCGGCATAGGCGCGAATTCCAGCGGACGGTTGGCGACCTGCTGCACCGCCACGAACTGGTTGGACCACTGCCAAATACCGATGCCTGTGCCTTTAACCAGGTCGGATTCCTCGATAATGCCTTTCGTTTGGTTCGCGATGTCCGGCGAAGGCGCAGCCTTTTGCTCGATCATGCGGCGCATCAATCCGAAAAATTCCACGAACAGTTTGTCGTCATCGTAACCAAGGCCGGTTCCTTCGGCATTATAGAGGGACAGCCCTTTGGTACGCAGGAAGTAGTGGAAGAAAATGTCCGGCGCCACGCCGCCGTCCAGATACATGCCTTTGGCCGCAACTTGTTTACCAAGCTCTTCATACGACTGCCACGTCATGTTTTCAGGCAGGGCATCTACGCCCGCTTTTTTCAACAAGGCCGGGTCGTATTGGAAGCCCAATACGTTCACGCCCGCTGGCACGCCATATTGCTTGCCGTTGATGACTCCCGTACTGATTACGTTTTCGGAAACGTCATCGACTTTGATCTGGTTGCCCAGGTATGGGGCCAGATCTTCGAGCTGTCCGTTCTGCGCGTACTGGCTGATGTAGGAAATGTCCATCTGTACGATGTCAGGCAGCTGATTTGCGGCAGCCTGTGGAGCGAGCTTTTTCCAATAGTCGTCGAACGAGGCGTATTCCACGTCGATTTTGACGTTCGGATTTTTTTCTTTGTACAGGTCAATGACCTTCTGCGTATATTCGTGACGCGCATCGGAACCCCACCAAGCGATTCGAAGGTTCACCGAGCCGTCCGAAGACGCGCCGCCCGATGAGCTTCCCCCTTCGGAGCTGCATGCAGCCGTAAATACAAGCAGCGCAGCCATCATCAGGAATATTGCCTTTTTCACCATGCCAATCTCCCCTTTTGTGTTGAATTGTATGAGGTGAATCGGTTACCCCGCTCAATCTGATAACGCTTTCACCAACTTGATAAAGTCATTTTCCCAAAAGTACGAACAGAGTTGAATACACAAAACCGTCTTGTTGGTTCAAAAAACAGAGGAGGACGTCCGGCTCCCTCCGGAGCTGTCCGTCCTCCCACAAATGGCCTACATTCGTTTGTTGGCCTCGTGTTAGATGCAAGTTCTCCGAAATTCCGTCGGAGTCATGCCGGTCCATTTTTTGAACACTTGACTGAAATATTGCGAGTTGCCGCCAAAGCCGAACAGTTCGGCCAGCTCGAATACTTTCACATCTCCGCCCCGGCGGATATGGTCGCATGCCCGTTCAATCCGCAGACGGTTCACATAGTTGGAGAAATTCTCTCCGGTCACTTTTTTGAAAATTTTGCCCAAATAATCCGGGTTCATGTAGAGCATCTGATGCGCCACCCCGTTCAGGGACAGATCAGCTTCGCCGAAGTGGCGGTCTACGATATCCATCATTTTTTCCACGGCAGAGGATTGGCGGCAGATATGGTTTTTATAATAACCGTTCGTCAACCTGGCCGCGCTTTCGGCTACAAACCCTTTCAGGCCGGACAATGTATCCACTTCGGGCAAGGATGCCATGCGCTGGGTAAACTCTGCAGCTTCCTCCGGCGGGCACACATGGATCATGGCCGAGTACAGCTGCAGCACGTAAGATCGGGTGACGCCGATTTCGAGCTGGCGACCGGCCAGCAGTTCAAACAGACGCTCCACCTCGGCCTGGACTTCCTCGGTATGGCCCGTCTTGATCAGCTGGCACAATCGGTCCGCATCCTGTTCGACGTGCAGACCGTCGCCTTCACCGGCCAAATGCAGGTCATCCGTCGTAATCAGCTTGCCTTCCCCCAGAAAAAAGCGATGATTCAGGCATTGCAGCGCTTCGCGGAACAGGCGGCGGGACTCGATCATGCGATCGGCCCCGCTGAGCGCGGCTGTCACTTCCAATTTGTATAACCTTTTGAAGGCGGCACGCACTTCTTCGATGCTGTCCTTCAATGCCTCCAGTCCCTCGGAGTCTTTCAGCAGCAGAAGCAGCTTGCCTTCAATCGTTGTGCTGAGCTGTGCGTGAGGCAGCAGGTCGCTGGCGATGTTTTTAATCGCGAACAGATGGCTATAATCATGCTCATCCACAATCCGGAACAGCAGCAGCCTTACTTGCTGGTCTTCCAGCTTCAGATTGAACAGCTCCTGATAATATTCCAGATCCACCGGGCCATAAGTGCGGTTGGTCATGAATTCCAGCAGAAACTGCTCTTTCACATGCGGCAGCACGCGCTGCAGACGCTGCTCCATCTGGCCGGCCACATGCTCCTTGGCCCGGGCGTCTTGATGCTCCTGGAGAAGCTCCGTCAATGCATCATGGATTTGATTTTCGTTGCAGGGCTTTAGCAGGTAGTGCTTCACCCCGAACTGCATCGCTTTGCGCGCATATTCAAATTCTTTGTATCCTGACAGCATAATGAATCTGACCCCTGGATACTCCTCTGCTGCCTTCTCAATCAGTCCAAGACCGTCCAGTCCCGGCATCGAAATGTCCGTAATGACGATATCCGGTTGGGATCGACCGATTTTGTCCAATGCCTCCACTCCGTTCCTGGCGGTACCCACCAGCTCCGTACCGGCCGCAGCCCAGTCCACGACCTGGGAAATGCCTTCCAGAATTACGCGTTCATCATCTACGAGCATCACTTTGTACATCGTCATCGTCCTCCCTGATCCAAGGTATTCTGATCGATACTACGGTTCCCGAGCCGGGTCTGCTGCTCACGATCATCTCGCCTTCGTCCCCGAAGGTCAGCCTGATCCGTTCCTGAATGTTGGATAATCCGATGCCCTGCCCTCTCGTTTTGATTCGTCCTTCCTGCAGCCGTTCCATGAATTCCGGCGTCATGCCCGGCCCGTCATCCTGCACCTCGATCACGACCTTATCCCCTTCAGCCCTGGCCCTGATCCGGATTTGGCATGGATCAATGCTCGGCTCAAGCGCATAATGGATCGCGTTTTCCACCAGTGGCTGCAGCGTCAGCTTCGGGATCCGGGCCGTGGTCACCTCGGGTGCAATATCCATGTCGAAATCGAGCCTTTCCTCAAATCGCGTCTGCTGGATCGTCACGTAGCTGCGAACGATGTCCAGCTCCTTCTCCAGGGCAATCCACTTCTCCGACATGTTGACCGAGCTGCGCAGCAAAAAGCCGAGCGCTTCGACCATTTCGGAAATTTGCGTCTGTTTCTGCACCTTTGCCATCCAGTTGATGGACTCCAGCGTGTTGTACAAAAAATGGGGATTGATCTGCGCCTGAAGCGCTTTCAATTCCGTTTCGCGAATGACCAGCTGCTTCGCATAATTCTCCTCGATCAGTTCCCGGATGCGCTGCAGCATCATTTTGAACGTTCGGTGCAGAAGCCCGACCTCGTTCTGAGGCGACAAGGGGACGTTTCCCAGAGCGGCTTCCTCCAGTTTATCCAGATCGCCTTTTTCGATGTTCCGCATTTTTTTGATCAGCTGGGCGATCGGTTGGGTAATGCTTCGGGAAAATTTTGCGCCGACCAACAATGCGGTCAGCATAATCACGATAAAAATGACGGTAACCAGCTGTTTAATAAATTGGATCTGCTTGAACATCTGATCGTACGGGGTCATGTACAAATACACCCAGTTCGTATAGGAAGAGTTCGCGCGGGCCACAAAATGCCTTCCCTGCTCGAACGTCGCGATGCCGTAGGGCTGCGTGCGGTTAAGCTCGGCGGCGATTTCTTCCTCGCTCACCGTGGATTCCGTCGGATATATGGCCTCTTTGCCATCCGTGATCATGAGCTGCGAGTCTTCGGCCGGGTGCTGCATCTGGTCCTGCACGATCCGGTCCAACCGCACGCGAATGATCAGGGTGCCCAGCTTCTCCAGCGTAAACCCGCCGGTGAATGACTTCACCTGTCGTACGGACAGCAGTCTCGCCTGGCGATCTCCGCCCGTGTACCAGGCATTGGAGCCGGCGTGTTTGTCCCCAAGGCTGACAAGCTCCGTTTGCATATCTTTGGAGATGCCCTCCCGGTTTCCTGCCGCCATGATATTGTTGTCGTTATCGATAAACAGCATGGAATAGACGTATTTCTCCGAACCCGCATACGCGACGAGCCGGTTCGTAATTTTTTTGCGCAGCGTATTTCGGGCATACACGGTATCCGCCTTGTCCAGTTGCAGAAGGTACTGCTGCAATTGTTCATCCGACATCACTTTGAAGGACAGATTGGCGATTTCGCGCAGCTGGTTTTCGATCCCCACCGAAGACATGTTCAGGACCTGGGACGATTTCTCGTAGATCTGGCGGTCATAAATGTTGAATACGTAACTCAGGACGGATACATAGAAGGTGAAGCTGACCAGCATCAAACATCCGATGAGAAGAATCGTTTTGTGGTGAATGGGCAGTGCCGTGAAAGCGTTCTTCATTTGTCTCATTCAAAGCGCTCCTTTGATTGGAGAAGGGTGCAGTGATCTGGCATGTTTTCCGCTTTACTGTAATTTATTTTCATATTTACACATCCATGAGCGAATGACAAGACATAAATAATCAACTTTTTGAGTCTGGCGTACAAAAACGCGTTATTCTCTGTGTGGTCGAAAAATAGACCAACAGCAAAAAATCCATGTCGATTCTAAGATCAACATGGATTTTCCTGCTCTGAGGCCGATTATGGGTTCACAAATACCGTTTTCAACTTCGCTACGTATTGCACGTCAAAACCAAGACCTTCGGCAACCATCGCCAGCGGCACGTACGTTTTGGACTCCTTGCCTACCTTGTTCAGGAATGCAGGCGTATCCACCGCAACAGCCGATCCGTTAACCTGAACGGTGCTCGCGCCGATTTTTACGGCCACCTTACGTTCGCCATATGTAATCGTTGCGGTTGACGTTTTGTTGTCCCACACGGTAGCGGCTCCCACGGCATTCACAATATCCTGGATCGCCACATAGTTTTTGCCGTCGCGATTGATCGGTTTGTACGGGGTATCCAGCAGTTTGCCGCTCACGATAATGTTCATCGGTTGACCCGACGTCGGGGCGGTCAGCTTGGTGTAATCGCCCCAGATCGTTTCGGCGAACACTTTGGCAATGGCTTCATAGCCAAACTGGTTCGGATGGAAATCGCGATCTTTGATCATATGTGTCATCGTGCCTTCACCGCCAACGAATTCCTTCGCGACGTGAGCCACCTTCACATCGATGCCATCGCTGACGGATTGGGCCGCAATCCCATCAATGGTCGTCGTAAAACCGGCAGCCGCCTCCATCAGTTTGGCATACAACGCTTTGCCCCCGATTTCGGGCATCGGCTGATACTGGTCCGCGATCACGATGCGAACATCCGGGTTAAGCGTATGGATATCCTGAATTACCGCATTCACATTGCTGGTATACGCGGCAAGCAGCTCCTTTACTTTGGCCTCCAATTCCTCGTTGCCAAGCTTATCCGCCGTTCCGAGCAGCTCGGAAACGTCATTGCCGCCAATCGTAATGGCCACGAGATCCGCTTGTGCCAGACTCTCGCGAATGGCAGAAACGTTGGCTCCGATCTGTCCTGCGCGCGGATCAGCCAAGCTCGGTTGAATCGCCTCCGAAGTGATCGTTTGGCCAGCGCGAATCGCGGCAACGAAGTTTTTCAGTCCAGTGCTCTTCAGTCCGGCAATGCCGAAATTGTCGGTCTGCGTACGTCCGTGAAGCAACCCTTGCTCTTGCAGACGTTCCACGTAACCGTATGGAAGGTCTTTCAAATTAGGTTCGTACCCTACCGTAATGGAATCCCCCAATGTGACGATGCGGAAAGGTTCTGCGACCGCAGCAGTGCTGCTTTTTGCGCTTACTGCCTGCCCGGATGCATTCCCGTTCCCATTGGCAGCGGCAGCGTATGCCGGTGCGGAAGAAGAGGAGAAGAGCAGCACCCCTGCCAGCATGCTCGCTGTAATACCGGCGGCCGTGTATCTCCATGTACGTGTATGTTTCATTCTCGGATCCCACTCCTTTTCAGAATAAAGACGTGCCAGGTTGAGGCCATCATGGCCCCATTTTCCAATATATCGATTCTATCATTATTTAATAGTCCTGTCGCCAAAAGCTTAACACGCCAAAGAACAGACTTTCCCATAAGAGAAAGTCTGTCCTTCATGTTGCTTCATTTGAACCAGGCTCAAGAACCCTTCTCGGGCTCCCCCGATGTAGTTCCATGATCTGAATTTCGTTTGCTGCCATCCGCACGTTCCAGGTAACGATCGTAGCGGTCATCCACTTCGCGTGCGATGCTCCGATATTTCAACGTTTCTTCCACGATCGGATCATGTTCCAACTGAATGCGAACCTCATATTTGGGAGGAAGCACCTGACGCTCGCGCTCACGCGTATCGTCGGAATCCTCCATCTCCCCTTCGGTTAACATCTCGCGCAATCGCTGCTCCAGCTCCTTGGATTCATCCATGGCTCTTCGCTCCTTTCTCTTATTCGGTCTAATTATTCCAAACCGGTGGCGCGTGCTTTCTTCAGCACGTCGGTCAATGCATCGTGAATGGCGCCATTGCTGGCCACGACATGACTCACGGACAACTGGTACGGCGTTCCGATCGTATCGCTCACACGGCCGCCGGACTCTTCCACGAGCAGTGCCCCCGCCGCGATGTCCCACGGTTTCAGCCCCACTTCGGTGTACGCGCTGAGACGACCTGCAGCAACGTATGCCAAATGCAGGGCAGCCGATCCGCCGGCGCGCAGGTTGCGTACCTGAGGCGCAAGAGCCTGCACTGCCGCCATGTTCAGCGGCAGCGCAAATGTAGGATCTGCAGGGAAGCCGACGGCAATCAGACTTTGGGCCAGGTTCTGCTCATTCGACACTTTCATGCGGTTACCGTGAACGTAGGCTCCTTTTCCTTTTTCCGCCACGAACATTTCGTCACGGGAGGGATCATAGATCACTCCCACGATCACTTCTCCGCGATGGGCCAAGGCGATGGATACCGAATAGAACGGGAAACCATGCACGAAATTGGTCGTGCCGTCCACCGGGTCGACGATCCACAGGTATTCTTCCTCCTGCGCTTCTTTCAATGCTTTGGCCGAAGCCTCCGGTCCCGGTTCAACACCTTCCTCGCCCAAGATGGCATGATCGGGAAAGTGCGTCAGGATCAGCCGGCGAATCATCTGCTCTGCGCCTTTATCCACCTCTGTCACCAAGTCCTGCGGTGAATATTTGGTGCCAGGCTCGGCAACCGTGCCAAGACGGCTCTTGATCCATTCTCCGGCCTTGGATGCGGCGTTGATCGCCACGGCAGTATAGCTCTTGCTTGTCACGACATAAGGCGTTTTTTCCTTCTCATTCAAAGCGTTCACTCTACTTTCTATATCAATCTGCAAACCTATAATAGTCTTGTTAAAAGTATACGCCCCGCAGTTCGCAAAGTTTCTTGCCGCCCAGGCCTCTTTTCGCGTTATGGACGTATGATGACGGTAGACTCGTCCACCCACTCGATCCCCTCTTCCTGAAGGGCTGCCAGCTTCTGCATCAGTTGAAGCAGCGCTTCATCCTTGCGTTTGGCTTCAATCATGACGTCAAGGGCAGGGGTATGTGCGGCAATATGGCGCAAAAACGTCAGCAAAGGCTCCAACTCCACGCCATCGGCATGGCCGCGCGGGTCCCTCTCGCTCTTGGGACTCGACACGTGGATTTTGGGAGGCAAAGGCCGGTCCGCCGGGGCATCTGCTTGAGCCAGCGGCGTCTGCCACGTCTCCAACACGCCTGGCCACAGCTCCCAAGGCTTCTCGCCCTGGTTGTTCACCCATTGATGATGAATGTCGAGCACCATAGGTACGCCCAGCGTTTGGCAAACGGCAAGCGTCTCGGGAGCATTGAACGTTTTATCGTCGTTCTCAAGCGTGATCCTCTGCCGGATGTCCGGGTCCAACTCCATGAAATGCTGCTTAAAGCGCTCGGCCGACGCAAGTTTGTCCCCGTAAGCGCCGCCGATATGAATGTTGTTTTTGGCGGTTGCATCCAATCCCATGGCCTCAAACATCCGAACATGATGGCGCAGATCGCGAACGGAGTTGCGAAGCACTTCCTTGCGCGGCGTGCTCAGCACCGTAAAATGATCCGGATGAAAGGATACGCGCATGCCGTTCTCCTTCACAAACTCTCCAATGGCAGAGAACTCATGCGTCAGCGCCGGAAACGGGTCCCAGTCGCTCAAATCCTCATGGGTGGCCAGCGGGATCAGCTTGGAGGAGAAACGGTAAACATGAATACGGCTTGCCTTGTTGTGTCTGAGCAAACGCAGCGTATTGTGAAGGTTCTCGGCCGCAATGCGCTCCAGTTTGCGAATCGCTGCTTCCCGGTCCCCGATTTTGTTGAAGCTGGCCATCGTCATCGTGCGGGAAGGGGACGCATTCTCGACGATGACGGACATGGCCACATATCCAAAACGTACAAGCATGCAGCGTCCTTCCTCTCGTTCAGGGGTAAATAACTCATGGTATGGAAGGCCGTCAATGCCTCCTCTGTATACCTCCAAGTTTTACCCTAAAACGAGGACGCTAATCTCTCCCTTTTCCGGTGATAAAAAAACGGAGTTCATCTACGGCTAGTCCTGAGCGTGCTCCCCGAAAAACATCTCGTCGGCAAGGGCCGTCTGGATACGCGATTCCTCTTCGGTCAGTTTGCGGATCAGCTGCATTTCGACTTCCGTCACTTCCTGGCCCTGAAAGTTGATTTCGGCAATGGAAGCCAAAATTTTGACGATGGCTACGGCCACGTTATCGGGGGTATAGGCGATGACCTTCTGTCCGGTGGGAAATACCCGGAAGCCCTGCTTCACCATTTTGCCGCGGCCGTATTCCAGCAGCTCGAACAGCTCCTGCTCGCTTTTGAATTTGCATACGGAATTGAATTCTGTCTGGAAGCCCATCCCACATTTCTCCTTTTCGGTTGAGGTTATGCGTTCACGCCGCTCTCGAATTGGAGCGCCTGTCTGTTCTTGTAACGTTCAAGGGCAAGCTCGATCATGCGGTCCAGCAGCTCGGCATAGGAAACGCCGGTCTCCCGCCATAACAGTGGATACATGCTATACGGCGTGAATCCGGGCATGGTGTTGACTTCATTGATCAGCAGCGCCCCGTCCGATCGGCGGATGAAAAAGTCCGCGCGGGTGATGCCGCTGCCTTCGATGGCGCGGAACGCCTGCAGTGCCGCTTCGCGGACACGATCGGCAGCTTCCGGATCCAGCGGAGCCGGGATCAGCATCTGCGATTGTCCGTCGATGTATTTGGCGGCATAGTCATAATATTCGCCGGAAGAGACGATTTCCCCTGGCACGGATGCCATCGGTTCGTCATTTCCGAGCACGCTGACTTCTACCTCGCGCGCATCTACGAACTCTTCGATCACCACTTTGGTATCATAACGCAGCGCAAGTTCGACCGCCTGTTTCAGCTCATCGCGGCTGCGCGCTTTGGAGATGCCCACGCTGGAACCCAGGTTCGCCGGTTTGACGAAGCACGGATAACCCAGCTGGTCTTCGACCTGCAGCATCATCTCATGCTCGGACTGTTTCCATTGCGTTGCATTAAAATAGGTAAAGGCACATTGGTCAATGCCGGCTTGCGCAAACAGCTTTTTCATGACCACTTTGTCCATGCCGCCCGCCGAAGCGAGCACGCCAGCCCCCACATAAGGCATATCCGCCATTTCGAACATGCCCTGGATCGTGCCGTCTTCGCCATACGTTCCGTGAAGCAGCGGGAACATGACGTCTATAGTCTCATCTCCTCCGTAAAGGCGTCCGAACAGCGCGTTCAGCGCTTCTTTCGTTCCTCCCGCAGCCTCCTCCAGCTTCAGATCCTCGATTTGTTTGAAAGGCGCGTGCATCACCGGTCCTTTTTTCCATGATCCCTGCTTCGAAATATAGAAAGGAACCAACTCGTATTTTTCATAATCAAACGCGTTCGTTACAGCAAACGCCGTCTGCAGCGAAACCTCGTGCTCTCCCGATTTTCCGCCGTAAACGACGCCAACTGTCAATTTATCCATGCTCATGCGTAACCTCCGATTGTCTGTGCGCGATGCGTTAAGTTTGCATTCCCTGCATCGTTGTTATTCTATATAAGTTGAACCGATGATTTTTACACGGAGTCACTACGTGGTCAGAACCATCTTCCGATCACTGTTATCCCCAGATTTTTTTGATCCCCTTTTTTCAAAGGGAAAATCCGGTGATAAGCCTATGCTTCCGATGCAGCTTTCTTTCAGAAAGCTTTTAGACCGCTTCGCTTCTCCAGATTCTTTCTGCCCTCTCCGTTATCGTGTAAATGTCTAGTTCAACCTATATAATAGATATTTTAAACGGACCTGGATGTTTCCGTCACCGCACCCGCAGCATCTTTTCCCTGCTTAAAATACGCTGTCAATATGGAAAAGCCGATACGTCGTGCGTTCGGTCCAGGCGTAGGAATCCCGGTAATCCCAGAAACGGTGGCGGCTGGCAACCGTATGCGCATTGACCAGCGGCATGCCGCCCGCGTCAAATGCGGTGACGATGGTGCTGTGCTGGTAACGGCCGTCGCCGTCCCAATCATAAAGGACGACGTCCCCGAGCTGCAGCTGTTCGGGACGTTCGACCACCGTTGCGGTCAACCCCCGCGTGCTATGGGTCAAATATCGTTCCAAAGCGTTCGATACCGCCCAACTGTAGCTCCACATTTCCGAGCCGTTGACATAGCCCTTGTACCACCAGCCCGATTCCCTTTTACCAGTATAGTTGATGGGTGCTCCCCCTGCAAAGAGACATTGGGACACATAATTGGTGCAATCCACCTCGAACTCTTCATAAGCCGGATTGATTGAATTCCACCATTGGTCGGCATAGGCTACGGCCAGATCCCTCCGATACTCCCGCTGTTTGGTTACGCCCCCTCTGCCTTGTCCCAGCACCTCCCGATTCAATAAGGGGAGATTGAGCGACTGCAAATCGGCATGATGGTAGGGTACCTTATCCCCGACAGGATGGCGTTCCGAAACTTCCCGTTCGACGCGGGCAATTACCCACTTGCCGTTATGCCGCTGAAAGGTCAGCCTCTCCCTTTCGATCCGTTCATCCCGATGGGTAATGCCTTCTTTGGCATAAAACAGCCTGACGTACAGCTGCACATCCACCACGGACTCCTCCGGGCTCTCGGACACCGTGCGCACCAGTTTGGCGCTGGTTTCGCCGCGAAGAGGAACGGCACGGCGCGTCCGATACCAATCCTCCAGCCTGGCCATGCGTTCTTCGCGTTCCGCCCTAAATATCGCGTCAATCACGACCTGCTCGCCTTTCAAGGCACGGTGATCGATCTCGCAGCGGTTGTATTCGTTCACGTAAGCATATAAAGCACTCTTCCATTCGCGTTCCAAGCCTAGCCCCCCTTTGGCTGTTCTGCTCCGGGATATGCACCGCCCGGCTTGCACACATACTTTCTTCCATCTATATGAAAGGACGTGTCGTTGTATGTTTGGATCAATGCGAATTCATCGATGGGCAAAGCTCCCAGCCTCCATGCGGAAAACGCATACATTCTTTTTGCGGACCTGATGCTGCGGGCAAAAAGCCCTTTACGTGGAGAGGTGAAAACGGTATACTTAGAACTAAAGTTACGATTTTGAAATTGTGTTTCATCTAATGAAACTACCAACCGGAAGCATGGATGGATGAAGGCCTGTTTCCGCTGAATGAACGTTCAACTTCATCGCATCGCACATTTGAAGGAGGTACATGTATGTCAGCCAAGAATCATTTCTCCGCCGCCCGCAGTCTTGAGGTCGGAGGCAAATCTTACCGCTACTACAGTCTCGATGCTCTTCAGGAAAATGGCCACGGCGATCTTTCCAAGCTGCCTTTCTCCATTAAAGTGCTGCTCGAAGCAGCCGTTCGCCAATTCGATGGACGTGCCATTACCGAAGACCATGTCAAACAATTGACCGGCTGGGCAGAAGGCCGTGACAATAATAAGGAAATCCCTTTCATCCCTGCACGGATCGTCCTGCAGGACTTCACCGGCGTGCCGGTGGTCGTGGATCTTGCAGCCATGCGCGACACCGTGAAAAAAGCAGGCGGAGACCCTAAACAAATCAACCCGCTCGTTCCGGTTGACCTCGTCATCGACCACTCCGTCATGGTTGACGCTTTCGGTACGAACGACGCGCTGGACTACAACATTAAAGTCGAGTTCGAGCGCAACGAAGAGCGTTACCGTTTCCTGCGTTGGGCGCAAACGGCATTCAACAACTTCCGTGCCGTCCCACCATCCACAGGGATCGTTCACCAGGTCAACCTGGAGTATCTCGCATCCGTAGCTGCAACGAAAACGGTTGATGGCGAAACGCTTGTATTCCCTGACTCCCTCGTAGGTACGGATTCCCACACCACCATGATCAACGGGCTTGGCGTTGTTGGTTGGGGTGTCGGCGGAATCGAGGCCGAGGCAGGCATGCTGGGCCAACCGCTCTACTTTGTAACACCTGACGTTATCGGGTTCAAACTGACAGGCAGCCTGAGCGAAGGCGCAACGGCAACGGATCTGGCACTGACCGTAACGCAAATGCTGCGTAAAAAAGGCGTTGTCGGCAAATTCGTCGAGTTCTACGGACCTGGTCTTGCCAACATCAGTCTTGCAGACCGTGCCACGGTAGCCAACATGGCACCGGAATACGGCGCAACGATCGGTTTCTTCCCGGTTGACAGCGAAACGCTGAACTACCTGCGCAGCACGGGCCGTTCCGACGAACAGGTTGAACTCGTGGAAGCATACTACAAAGCTCAAGGCATGTTCCGCACGGACAGCACGGCTGATCCTGTGTTTACCGATGTCATCGAGCTCGACCTTGCCTCCGTCGTGCCGAGCCTTGCCGGACCTAAGCGTCCGCAAGACCGCATTGAGCTGACTCAAATGAAGGAAGGCTTCAACAGCATCATCCGCACGCCGATCGACAAAGGCGGATATGGCCTGACCGAAGAGAAGATCGCGCAAAAGGTACCTGTGAAACATCCGGACGGTTCTTCCAGCGAGCTGACTACAGGTGCGGTGGTTATCGCGGCGATCACAAGCTGCACGAACACATCCAACCCTAGCGTTATGCTCGGTGCAGGATTGCTGGCGAAAAAAGCGGTTGAACGCGGCCTGACCAAACCAGGTTACGTAAAAAGCAGCTTGACGCCAGGCTCCCTCGTCGTAACGGAGTATCTGGAAAAAGCGGGCCTGATCGAGTACCTCGATAAGCTCGGATTCAACGTTGCCGGATACGGCTGCGCAACTTGCATCGGGAACTCCGGTCCGCTTCCGGACGAAGTCAGCGAAGCGATCGCCGAGAACGACATGACGGTAGCGGCGGTATTGTCCGGTAACCGTAACTTCGAAGGACGCGTTCACGCTCAAGTCAAAGCCAACTATCTGGCTTCGCCGCCGCTTGTTGTAGCTTACGCATTGGCCGGAACGGTGAACATCGATTTCGAAACCGATCCGATCGGTTATGATACAAACAACGAGCCGGTCTTCCTGAAAGACCTGTGGCCTAGCTCCCAGGAAATCAAGGATGCGATCGCAAGCTCTCTGAACGCCGATATGTTCCGCAGCAAATACGAGAACGTATTTACGGCAAACGAGCGCTGGAACCGAATTTCCGTACCGGAAGGCGAATTGTACGAGTGGGACCCGAACTCCACGTACATCCAGAACCCGCCGTTCTTCCAAAATCTTGGCGATACGCTGACCGACATTTCGGATATCCGTTCCGCACGCGTTATGGCATTGCTCGGTGACTCCGTAACGACGGACCACATCTCCCCTGCGGGGAATATCGCTCCATCCAGCCCGGCCGGACTGTATCTGAAAGACCATGGCGTGGAACGCAAAGACTTCAACTCCTACGGCTCCCGCCGTGGTAACCATGAAGTCATGATGCGTGGTACGTTCGCCAACATCCGGATCCGCAACCAGGTTGCTCCTGGCACGGAAGGCGGTATTACGAAATACCTGCCTACGGATGAGGAAATGTCCATCTACGATGCTTCCATGAAGTATCAGGACGAAGGACAGAACCTGATCGTTATCGCAGGTAAAGAGTACGGTACAGGAAGCTCCCGCGACTGGGCGGCAAAAGGTACCTTCCTGCTCGGCGTCAAAGCCGTCATCGCCGAGAGCTTTGAGCGCATCCACCGCAGCAACCTGGTGGGCATGGGCGTAATGCCGCTGCAATTCCAAGAAGGCCAAAGCTGGTCCAGCCTGGGTCTGAACGGACGTGAAACATATGACATCACGGGCCTGAGCAATGACGTGAAACCGGGTGAAGAACTGACGGTTAACGTAACCCGCGAAGACGGAACCCAGTTCCACTTCACCGTAATTGCCCGTCTCGACAGCATGGTTGACGTGGATTACTACCATAACGGCGGCATCCTGCAAACGGTGCTGCGTCAAATGATGAAAAAAGGTTAATGCTGTAAAATATTAAGACCTATAAATTTAAATTTTAAGCGCCCCGCTTCGTATGGTTGTACGAAGCGGGGCGTTTGTTTATGATACTTTGGTGTATCAAAAATGAAAGGTCCAATCGACATGCTCATCATTTGGTGGAGCCTCTATGGAATATAAACCTCTTTGATTGATCTTCTCGACGTTTGCCCAGTCCACAAAATCTTCGGCACCATATACACGGACAAAGCCTGCAAAAGAAATGCTACCGTCCTCTTCAACCATCTCCGTATACTCAGAGAACTGATGCTTGTATTCCAAGGTATTTAGAAAACTGTGAAATTCAGATATCCAATCCGGGATATATTCCGCATATTGTTTCGGTACATGATAGTAGAACGAATGCATGCCATATACGATAATTTTCAGGATCACTTTGTCGGCCTCCCCTGCTGATCTGGCGTAATCACAATTTCAATATGTCCATGCCCTCTCGGAAACAAATGGATATATCCGTACGCCGCGAAAGCACGTAAAACAACTCATCCCTCGTTTTGAATGCAAGATAGCGTGAATATTTTTCCATAAGCTCATGTTCTGATAATTCGATCGGCAGATGGATAATTTCGATGTTGTCCGTTCCCGGGAACAAACGTCTTCCTCTCTCGGACTCCCCAACAATCATTACTGTCCTCATGGCCACTAACTCTTCAAGTGTTGAGGATTGCAATAGTTGATCTTTTTCATTTTCCAATCGATCCACCGTCTCTTTATCCGGCGTACCTCCCGCAGCTGCAGCAATTTCATGTTCAATGCTGATGATACTTCTCATCTTCGTGGCGCAACGTTGTGCCAACAAATACAATGCTTCTCCTTTGGATGCCATTCCTAACAATCACTCCCCTTCTGTCCACGATCCTACTAATGGTGGCAGATAAAAATAAATATGTATCATGTTGAAATGCACCTCTGATCATACCCGTCTTTCATTCAAAAGTTCCGCTAACAGCCGCCACGTATTCTAACGAAACCCAGACACCTTATATACACGAATTTTGCTTCCATCCACGTCTAATGAACCTCAGACACCCTATTTCACGTCAAAGCAGCCTTCTGCAAACCACTTCAAGGAAATAACGTGTCTACGATTCGTTAGATCTAAATTGCTTGCCAATTCACCCCAATAAGCATCTTCAGGTTCGTTACGGAATCGGTATTCATACCTGACGTTAGTATGTGGCGTCCATGCGGTGCATCTACCATTTCGCCATATAAGCTGCTCTCTCCTGGAAAAAACACCCCATCCCCTCGCGCAGCCCGACCTTACGGACCTATGCAGAAGGCCAACCATATCAGCTCCAATGTAGTATGACGATGCAGTAGCAGGAAATCCGTCCCCCTGCACCAAAAAGAAGCTCACGCAACACAAGCATGGGCTTCTTTTTGGTATTTAAATATCGTTCAAACATGTGCAAGAGTCCACTTGTCCGAAAACAGGTTCGAACTCCTGTACCCAATGTTTTTATGTGTCTGACTTGGCTGTATCGACAAGTCCAATCGCGCCCTATGTTTCCTTGTATTTCTTCGCACCGGCATCAACCTTGCTTAACGAAAGCACAACAGACCCCATTGCCGCAAGCGTTCCGGCAATCATATAACCTGCCGCCCCGCCGAAGCTGTTCAGGATCAGGTCGTCTACGTCGAAAACACCCATGCCTGTCAGCAACTGCGTTACCTCGAACGCCAAACTCAGCAGCAGCGGCAACGTGCAAGCGAGCAGTGCCGTGAACAGCCTTTTCGCGCCCGGCATAAAAGAAAGGAAAATCCCCAGCGGCACAAAAGCCAGGACATTGCCGATCAGATTCAGGGCGGAAGCCGGATGATGCAATGACAGTTGGTGCCATTCCTGCGCGATTTGCCGAAACGGTACCAGATTCATGGACCGGGTGTGCAGCAAATCCGGCCGCCTGACCGTCTCCATAACCTGAACCGCAACATGCTTCAAATCGATCGCCCCTCCTTTGAACAAGATCAGTTTCAGCAATACGACCAGGTACAGAAACAGAGCCGCTCCCCATATGATCTTGATGTGCCATCCTTTTGCGTTCATCTCTGCAACCTCCTTACCTTGCGTTCATGTCAGCTCTACTGCTCTTCGTTGCTGGTCGTCACAATGACGCCATCCATGTTATCCCCCGATATCTCATATTCGCCCTTCTCGGGAATGAATACATTGGCATTTGACGTGGCCGGATAATACGTTACGCTGTAATGTATGCCATCCAATTCGACCCCAATCCGTTTCTCTTCCCGAAGCAGCTCCAGATACTGCTCCAGCACAAGGTCTTTGTGGTGCATGATCGCGCTATGCGGAAGCCCTACATACCGAAAGTGCCATGGTTCGTATTGAATGCCCGTGATGTTCACCTTATTTTTGGGGTACCGCAGAATGAAGCCGTATTTCCACGCGTTTTCCTGCAGCCAGGCACCCTCCGGCGCTTCACTCATCGCACCCAGCGACGAGCCGATATCCAGCGAAAGGCCCAGGTTATGCTCGCTGTGACCGGCGGGAAGCGCGTAATCGGAACCCTTTTCCTCATAGAGTTGTTGTTGTTTATCGAACCCCCGGTAGCCGCTGCTGATCAGGAAATACCTCACACCCTCTTCTCCCGCTGCTTCAACCATCTGCCGGAACGCCTCTGCCACCTTGCGCGACAGTTGAATGTCCCGATCAAGAATCCCGTATCCTCGATCCAAGTCACGCTCGTCCGCCAAACGGACAATATCCTTACGCACGCCTTCGGCATGTACCGGATATTCCTTGTTCACGAGCAGCAAGTCCCCTTGATAAACGTCGTTCCGCAAATCCAGGGTTATCTCCCGTCCAGGAGCACTCCAGCCGTCCACGGCTTCTCCCAGCTCCATGACGGGCACTCCCGTTTGATCCGGGTCGGGCATCGCCACGGAAGAGCGAAGAAAAATATACCCCAGCGCAATCAGGACGATCAAAAAGCCCCACTTTTTCATTACGTTGTTCCCCCTTCTCTCGTAATACCAAGAATAGTGGAAACAATTTAAGAAAAAGTGCGGCAAAAATAAAGTTTTTCTTAAATCGCCGATCTTACTTTAAAACAGGCAAGCGAATTTCGAATGCCGTGTGAATCACATCGCTATGCACGGAGATGACTCCGTCATGCTGTTCCACGATATTTCTGGCGATAAACAGCCCCAGCCCCGTACTGCCCTCCTGCAGCGTTCTCGCCCGATCCCCCCTGTAATACATATCGAAAATGTGAGGCAAATCTTCGGGGTGGATGCTGTCCCCATAGTTAACGACCTGAATGACCACCTGCTCGCCTTCCGTACGGCCGCGAATATCTACGTATAATCCGTCCCTGCCGTGGCGGGCAGCATTCATGAGCAAATTTTCGAATACGCGGGCCAGCACTTCTCCGTCCCCATGCACGATCAGATCGGGTTCGATGTCCAGCCTGGAGGTCAAGTGATTTTTCTCGAAAACGGGATACATCTCTTCGTTCATTTGACGCAGCAGCTCGCTCAGATCCAGTCTCTGCTTGTTGATCGGCAGCATGCCGTAATTCATTCGGGTGATCTCGAACAGCCCGTCGATGAGCTTTTCCAAGCGCCGCGATTTGGTGAAAGCAATGGAGGTATAATGTTTGGCCTGCTCCTCCGTCAATTGATCATCCTTCATCAACAGATCCAGATAACCGAGAATGGAAGTCAGCGGAGTCCGCAGGTCATGCGCCAGATTGACCACGAGCTGGTCTTTGCTGCTTTCGGCAAAATCGCCGCGTTCCACGGCATCGCGCAGCTTTTGGCTGGCCAAGTTCACGTCCTCCGCGATTGCCCCGAGCTCGTCCTTGGACGAAATCCGGACGCGATGCTGAAAATCGCCATTGGCCAGATGACGTATTCCCTCCGAAATCTCCTTGAAATGGGAGACGTAAGACCTTGTGAACCAGAAGAAAAACAGAATCGCCAGCGGGATAAACAAAATCATGAAAAAATAAATATCCCCCACGCTTTTCATGAAACGCCGGTAATCGGCCAACGTATCCTCTGCACGGACGCCGGAATAATACCACTGAAGCAGCTTGTACACCCCGTAGGTAATCGCGCCCGAAACAAGCATGCTCCGGCCGAGCAGCATGATCATCGTGGTGCGAAAGCTTCTTTGTTTTTTTTGATTATTCATTAAAGGTGTACCCCACGCCCCAGATCGTTTTGATAAACTTGTTTTTGTCCATCTCTTCGCCGAGTTTTTTGCGCAATGTCCGTATATGCACCATCACCGTGTTGCCGCTCTCGTAATAGGCTTCTCCCCAAACTTGCTCAAAGATGCTTTCCGCGCTGAATACCTGTTTCGGATGGCTGGCGAGCAGATACAGGATGTCGAATTCCTTCGGCGTCAAATCAACCTCTTTGCCATACAGCGTGACGCGATGCTGATCAGGCATGATGACCAGCCCGCCCATCTCCAATACCGAACGGTTGACGGGTGCAGCCTGGCTGAATTGCAGGAAACGGCGCAGCTGTGAGTTCACGCGCGCAACCAATTCCATTGGATTGAAAGGTTTGGTCATATAGTCATCCCCGCCCATGACAAGTCCCGTAATTTTATCCATATCCGATGTTTTGGCGCTTAAAAAAATGATCGGCAAATGATGCTGCTCGCGAATTTTGCGAGTTACCTCATAACCGTCCATGCCGGGCATCATGATATCCAAAATGGCCAAATCGACCGTTTGCGTCTGAATCGCTTGAATGGCACTTTTTCCGTCGAACGCCTTGATCGTGTGGTATCCTTCTTTTTGGAGGTGCAGGGACACCAGGTCCGCAATCTCCACTTCGTCGTCGGCAACCAATATCGTAATCCGCTTCATTGCTTACTCCACTCCATGTATGTGATGCTCAACAATATAACACAACTGGCTGGATCATTGAATCTTCGGAAAGGAAAAGATGTATGAAACTGGATCGACTGTTAGCCATCGTAGTATTGTTAATCAATCGGGGCCGGGTGCAGGCCAAAGACTTGGCCGACACGTTCGAGGTGTCCGTTCGTACGATTTACCGCGACATTGATACGCTGGGCCAGGCAGGCATTCCGGTAGTAACCTATCAGGGAGCGAGCGGGGGCATCGGGCTGGCCGAAGGTTATCGTTTGGACCGGAACGTGCTCACCGATCAGGATCTGGCTTCGATCGTAACCGCGCTGCGGAGCGTCTCGACGGCCCATGCCAGTACGGCACGCGATCTGTTGATGGAGAAGCTGAGCAGCATCGTGCCGGCATCCCGAAACGGGGATTTTCAGGCCAATACGAGCCGGTTCATCGTGGATTATTCCACATGGACTTACTCCGAGGCGCTGCAGCAGAAATTGCGGCATATCGAGCAAGGCATCGACCAGCTGCGTTCCATCACGTTTACATATTGCAGCGCAGAGGGCGTCCATTCGCACAGGACGGTCGATCCCCACACGCTGGTGCTCAAAAGGCATTCCTGGTACCTGTATGCCTTCTGCCATGAACGCGACGATTTTCGCATGTTTAAGCTGGTCCGCATGCGGGATGTCGCGCTGGCTGAAGGCCGCTTCGAACGCAGGCCCGTTCAGCCGCAGGACAAACCCTGGCAGCAGGAATGGACCGCTCCGGATAACCAGACGGGGCTCACGCTCCGCTTCCATGCACGGGCACGGCATACCGCCGAAGAATGGTTCGGCATCGAAAACGTCGTTCCGGATGGCCAAGGATACTATATCAGCCAGGTCGCGTTCCCGGAAGACAACTGGTTATATGGCTTCATCCTGAGCTTCGGAGCTGACGTCGAAGTGTTGGAGCCGCCTCACATTCGCGAGCACATACGCCGGATCGCCGTGCAGATCGCCCAAAATTATGCCAACCCTCCGCAAACTTGACAGATAGCTGTCCAGTTCCTCCGTTTATACTTCGGTTATGACTGATCGATAGAAGAAAAACAAGGAGGAACTACAATGAACATGACTGTATGTCAAAGCTGCGGAATGCCGCTCGGCAATGCTGCCCAGTGGGGCACCGAAATGGATGGGAAAAGCACCAGCGAGTATTGCATCTATTGTTATAAGGAGGGGCGTTTCGAGCAGCCGGACATATCGCTGGACGGCATGATTGAGATGTGCACCGCAATTCTCGTTCAGGAAGGCATGGACGAGCCGTCCGCGCGATCGATGCTTCGCCATCAGCTTCCCTTCCTGAAACGATGGAGTGCATCCGCGCAAGCCGGGATGACGTCTGCCGAATTGAAGCAGGAGCATAACGCATCTCCCTCGGCACAGCCTGTCACGTATGTCACCCTGCCAGCGAAACGGTTAGCCGGCGTCACCGCCAGAACCAGCAATGGCGTGGAGATGAGCGGCAAAGGCAGCATACAAGCGCTGTGGGAGCGTTACTGGAGCTTGCCTGACCTTCCTGCTGCCACGACGCCTCGTTATGGCTGCTACACGGATTATGCGGATGGAGTTCTCGGAGAATACACGATTCTGGTTGGACATGAACTGGCACCGGGCGATGCACTGCCGCCCCATCTGGAAGTCATTGAAATCCCGCCCGCGACATACGCTGTATTTGCAACCAGAACAGGCCCCATGGCCGAAGTGGTCAGCGAAGCCTGGGGGGCTGTATGGGCTTGGAACAACCGGGACGAACGCACGTTTACCGGGGACTTCGAGCTGTACGATGAACGCAGTCTCGATCCCCTGAACATGCAGGCGGAACTGTACATCGCCTTCCGGCCACGCTCATAACTTGGCTGCAATATAGTGAACATGCTTGCTGTCGGGAAGGGTCCCGGCAGCTTTTTTTATGTTTGCCCGCCCACCTTGCGTGCGCCTTCCTGCACATCGATGATGCGATTCGGTTTTCATTTCCCCTATTCCCTGCCGCCCACTTCTTCCGTTCTTCTGTTATCCGTACCTACAGACCATTGAACCAATTTCGTTCGCTTATCCCCTTCTATGCAACCAGACAAAACGACTTATTTTCGACCCATTTTGGTCTTGCTTGATCGGGACTATCCGCACACCCCCCCGCCCCATGCTCCCATATACCGCCCCTAATATACGGTCCTTTACTCCTGAATATCGCTAAAAATGTTTACAATTTCGAAAATCGGGTTAAAATCACTACATTCCGATTTGGAAAGGTTCATTACACACCCTTGTTTCATCTAACAAGTCATATATGCCTATTTTGCAAACAACAATCAACATGCTCTGAAATCATCATATTTATATTACATATAACCTGTTCTCAAAAAGGAGGAACCCGAATGATCCGCATGCCTATTCAGCAAATGATCCCATACCATCACCAGTATCCGCGAAATGCAGCGGTCAACGCTCCGAAAAAAGAAAACCGGGATACCCAAGAGTTGACCTTCCACGACATTTTGCAGCAAAAAATGGCCAAAAAGAATGCCTCCCCATCCATGCGATAATGCTGTACATTCCCCCTCCCTGTTTCTATAATGGGCTAAAACGTTCGCGGCTCCTTCACACGGTTCCCGCAACAATCCTAAAGGGGAATGCCTCATGATGACCATCGCTTGCTTTCATGCCCATTATTCCAACATTGCACTCATCGAGGAGGCGCTGGCTGCCTATGACGTCGAACTGGTGCACTACGTCGATCCGGGACTAGACCGGATCAAAAGCGACGCAGGCTTCAACGAAAACACCGTCCGCGACAAAGTAGCCCGCACGATGGAATGGATCGCACGATGCCATGCCGATGCCATTCTCGTCACCTGCACGCTCTTCACGGCCGTTCTGGACCAGGAGACCCTGCCCGCCTCCATTCCCGTGATCGGCATCGACGATCCCTTGTTATCGATGATGCAGCGCCAGCCGAAGCCCTATTTGCTCGCCTTCACCAACCCAGCCACCGTCCAAGGAACGATGGACCGCTTTTTGCGCCATTTACAGCCGGAGGAGGAACATCACGCGTCAAATCATGCCCTTCAAGCCAAGAGCGTATTGCTGCCAGGCACGTTCGAGCTGATTATGCGCGGAGACCGCGAAGGTTACGCGGCAGCCGTTCAGGCGGGATTGATGCGGCATGCCGAACGATATCCGGGTTGGACGCCGATTGCCGCCCAGTTGTCCATGGCTCCGGCGGCAGCACGGGTAACGATGGCTAGCGGCATAACCGTGCACAGTCCCCTTTCCGTTCTGGCACCGTATTTGCAACGGGAATTGAATATGCAGCTAAAGTCCGGCTTGTGATGCATGACATGCAAAAAAGCAGTTCATTCCCCAAGATAGGGAGATGAACTGCTTTTTGCTGTTTTGCTTCTCCTCCTGTCCGTTTTGTTGCGGACAGACAATAACGCCAATTTAACGGATTCGCGGACAACCGCGCAAGAAGGCCGGCATTATGAGCGCATCCGGTATTCTTCGGCCTTTTCCTGCATGCCTGCGGCAACCGCCTCTTGTTCCGACAATCCCTTCTCCGCGGCAAATGCACGGATATCCTGCGTAATGCGCATGCTGCAGAACTTCGGTCCGCACATCGAACAGAAATGCGCCTGCTTCGCTCCTTCGGCAGGCAGTGTTTCGTCGTGGTAGGACATGGCGCGTTCAGGGTCGAGCGACAGGTTGAACTGGTCGCGCCAGCGGAATTCGAAGCGTGCTTTGGAAAGCGCGTCGTCCCGGCGCTGCGCACGCGGATGTCCTTTCGCCAGATCGGCGGCATGGGCTGCGATTTTGTAGGCGATGACGCCTTCGCGCACATCGTCCTTGTTCGGCAAGCCGAGATGCTCCTTCGGCGTAACGTAACAGAGCATGGATGTACCGAACCAGCCGATCATGGCCGCCCCGATGGCCGACGTAATATGGTCGTACCCCGGCGCAATGTCCGTGGTCAGCGGGCCGAGCGTGTAGAACGGCGCTTCCTGGCAAATCTCCATTTGCAAGTCCACGTTTTCCTTGATTTTGTGCATTGGCACGTGTCCAGGACCCTCAATCATCACCTGCACGTCATGCTTCCAGGCGATCTGGGTCAATTCCCCCAGCGTCGCGAGTTCCGCCATCTGCGCTTCGTCATTGGCATCATAAATGCTGCCCGGACGAAGGCCGTCTCCCAGCGAAAAGGCGACGTCATACCGCTTCATGATCTCGCAGATTTCTTCGAAATGGGTGTACAGGAAATTTTCCTGATGATGCGCCAGACACCAGGCCGCCATGATCGATCCGCCCCGTGACACGATGCCGGTCATCCGTTTGGCAGTCATCGGAATATAGCGGAGCAGCACGCCCGCATGAATCGTAAAGTAGTCCACGCCCTGCTCGGCCTGCTCGATCAGCGTGTCGCGGTACAGCTCCCACGTCAGCGCCTCCGCCTCCCCTCCGACCTTTTCCAATGCCTGATAGAGCGGCACCGTGCCGATCGGTACCGGCGAATTGCGGATGATCCATTCGCGGGTGGTGTGAATGTCTTTGCCCGTGGACAGATCCATCACCGTATCCGCTCCCCAACGGACGGCCCAGGTCATCTTCTCGACCTCTTCCTCAATGGAAGACGATACGGCCGAATTGCCGATGTTGGCATTGATTTTGACGTGAAAATGGCGTCCGATCATCATCGGTTCGCTCTCCGGATGATTGATATTGGAAGGCAAAATGGCTCGGCCGCTGGCCAGCTCCTGCCGTACGAATTCAGGCTCCACGCCTTCGCGGATGGCCGCGAATTCCATCTCGGGCGTAATGATGCCTCTCCGCGCATAGTGCATCTGCGTCACGCATCGCCCTTCCCGTGCCCGCAGCGGTTTCCCGGTAACGCCGGGATACGTCTCGGCTCCAGCTCTTGTGCTGCCCGGCTTCAAGCCGTTGTCCTCCGGCTTAATCGTCCGGCCTTCGTACGATTCTACGTCCTCGCGCTCCGTAATCCACTGTCTGCGCAGCGCGGGCAGGCCCGTCCGGATGTCCGCCTCATAATCCGGATCGGTCATCGGACCGCTCGTATCGTACACGCGGAGCGGTTCGTTATGCTCCACCCCTTGGGGAGTGCTTGTGTCATGAAGGGCAATTTCGCGTTCGGGGACCAACAGGTCCGGTCGCGAGCCCTGAATGTATACCTTGCGGCTGCCCGGAAAAGGCCGCAGCCGCCCCGTGCTTTCTTTTTCCGTATCCCGATGGTTTTCCTGTCCCGCTGTTTCGTGTCCTGTGCTCATCGCTCATTCTCCTCCTCATGGTATGGTCCGGCATTGCTCATTCTGCGCACCTGCTCATCAGGCCAAGCATGAAGGAAGTACAGCACGGGCGAATTCAAAAGCACGGATACAGCTCCAGGGCGGGCGGGAACATGGCAACCATGGCCGCCGCATCACACATCTCCACCTTGTCGGAACGCCACGGAGATGCGATGATTTCTCGGATACTGCATTAAAAAAGCCGGTTCCCCCAGGGAACCGGCTTTATCCTTCATCGCCAAACGTGCCACGGCAAGTCTACCCACAGGGGAGCTTCACTCAAGGCATATTGACGATGCTCGTCGTTGTTTCGCCGATTACTTCCCTACGCTGGCATGATCCAGATCAGGTGCTAAGGGTCCGGAATCTCATGCGATTCCGTCTCAGTCCGGACAATTCGGACTCCCCCAGTAACGTTTGACGGCTAGCGGCAACTTTGCCGCTGCGTCCTATTCAGTTCAGTCAGCCCATGTCTTGGGCTGTCCATTACAGATTAGCCTAAACATGGCGGAAAAACAACCTTATTTTCCAAAATGCCGTTTCGGATCAGGCCAGCATAAGTCCCATCTGCGCGGCGGCTTCTTTCAGGACCGGAGCATACTCATGGAGCGTCTCCTGGGAAAGGCGGCTGACAGGCCCCGATACGGACAACGCGGCTGCGATCCGGCCATCCCGGCCCATAATGGGCACGGACACCGCCGCGGCCCCCGGTTCGCGCTCTTCGTAACTTGTGGCGTAGCCGGCGTCCCGAATATCCGCCATCTGCGCCAAATACGCCTGCGGATCGATGAATACGGGCCATTCCGGGCCGTTCATCAGTTCTTCCCGGTCTTCCTCGCTTGCAAAAGCCATCAGCACCTTGCTGGAAGCCCCTACGGACAACGGCAGCCTTGCGCCAACGGGAGCCACCCGGCGGATCGCCTGATCGCTCTGTACGGCCTGTATCCGAATCCGTTCGGCACCGTCGCGCAGATACAAGCTCACCGTCTCCCCGAGCCGATCTCTCAGCCGTTCCATCGCCGGCAGCAGCAAAATGGCGGGATCGTCGCTCCGGGACATATGCGCGGATAGTTCCCAAATGCGAATGCCGAGTCTGTATTTCTCGGTCGCCGCATCGCGGATCACAAATCCCCGGTCTTCCAGGGTAGCCATGAGACGATGCACGGTGCTCTTATGCAATCCGATCTGGCTGGCGATTTCGGTCAATCCCAGATCGCTGCGGGTCGTAAAACACAATAATATATCCAGCGCCCGTTCTACAGCCCGGACGGTTAACTTTCGGTCCTCCATGGCAGAATGCCCTCCTCATGTTTCATCACATGAAACTCGGTTACATAAATTATATGAGAAACGATTCCATCTGTAAACCGATGCCCGTTAAATTCGAACCGGAAGAAGTATCGTGGGGTCTAGGTTATCAGACTTCATCCCCTGTATTTTGCACTCAAAGGAAATAATAACCATGCATCTAAAGAACTATATAACAATTAGGTAACAAATACGCCTGAAGAATTGACATTGGCTATGGTGGAACATACGATAATAAAAAAGTCTATTCGCCATCACAAAGAGGAAAAGAACGAGCGTTTCCACATTTTCTCGTTCCTATTGGAATAACTTTCCGAAAGCGAATTCATATTTTCGCTTATGCCTGAATGGTATAAGTATAACCGTCCAACTCTGTTTTTTTCACGGAACCGAACTTGTCATGTCGACATAATCTGACTCTTTCCTCCTCTGCGCCCCAGTAATCCGGCGGCGGGCAGTTTTGGAGAAAATGATCGTCAGTGAGAATTAGTCGTCATCTTTAGCCGATTCAACAAAGGAGGGGCATGTATGTTTCCGACATCCCAGAGCGAGGCCCCGCTGCAAACGAAAGTTTCCGATCTGCCCTCTTCGCTGTCTCCGAGGCTGATCCGGCTTAAACATATTATCGTGGCGTTGCTGCTCTCCGTTGTATTTTTTCTGTTATTTTGCTTCATCGCGCTTCACGGCTACATCGCTTGGGTGCTGTCCAACCCTACGGTAGCCCCCGTCTTTTCCAATCCGATGCAGGCCAAAAACATGAAATACGAAGACATCACGTTCCCGGCTGTCGACGGAAGCCGCATCATGCAAGGCTGGTACATTCCTGCCGACGCCGACGTGAACAAAACGATCATCTTCAGCCATGGATACGGAGCCAACCGGGAGGAAACCTGGGTGCCCATGTACGATTTGGCGCATTATGCCCATCAGCTTGGGTTCAACGTGGTGATGTTCGATTATGGTTTTGCCTCCCAGGTCAACAAAGCCGTCGCTACGGGCGGCAAGGCGGAATCCAAGCAATTGCTCGGAGCGATCCAATTCGCCAAACAGCGCGGTGCCCAGGAAATCGTCGTATGGGGATTTTCGATGGGAGCGGGTACGGCATTGCAGGCAGGGCTGTTAACCCAGGACGTCGACGCCATGATATTGGACAGCACGTTTCTGCTGGAACCGGATACGCTATACCATAATATCCATAATCAAATTGACCTGCCGCGCCAGCCGACGCTGGAAATTTTGAACCTGCTGTTCCCTGTCCTGAATGGCACAGGCTTGCAGCAAATTCCGTACCAAGAAGTCAAAAAGAAGGATTATCCCTTCCCGATCTTCTTCGTTCACGGAACGGAAGACGAGAAGGCGCCTTACCCGATCGCGGAGTTGCTCGCCGCCAACCAGTCGAATGCCAATTCGGAGGAATGGATTGTTGACGGAGCGCACCATGAGCTGATTTTCCGCGAGCATCCAAAAGAATATTTGCGACGCGTCTCCACATTCCTCAGCCATGTCACAAACACCGACGACGATGATGTGCAGAATACCGGCGGCAGCCATTGACGATCAGCGCAACTGAAGCCTATGCATCAGAAACATGGAATTGCATGAAAATTCGAGTCCTCTTGGGTTCCTCTTGAGGGCTCTTTTTTTTCGTATACATAAGACAGCCTGTTATCCGAATATATTTTTGGGACGAAATTCGGTGATTAGGAGGTTTAATCCGTTATGAACTGGTATGAATATGGAAAGCTGCTTCCACTGCGGATCCTGGAGGAAATTCGTTTCTGGAAAGAACAAGAGAAGGAGCATACAATCATCATTCTGGCGCTTGTTCCCGATCTTGAGCCCGCCTATGTCAAGCTGCTTGGGGAATGGCAGGCCGCTTTTGCCAGCACGGGGGCTGCCGCCAACCGGCTTTTGAAACAGCTGTTGCCGGGGACGCACCCGCCAGATCCTTATATCCTGCGAGCCGTCGAGGATTTGGTAAACACGGCCAGCACACAATCCCGGGAGTTTATTCGGCAACTGTATGCCCTGCTCGAGCAAAGCGCCGCTATACTGGCCGCTCCGCCTGCCAAAACCGCCATTCTGCACTTTATTCGCGAATCGGAATACTTTCTCGGCGTTCTGGATACGCTCGGCAAGTCCGGCATCATGCGCGATGCCGAAGGAGAGTCGCTTTCCTCGCTGCTCCAGGCGGAAATCGCAAATGCAGGAGGCGCAGCGGGGAAATTACGCAGCAGTGAAAATTCGGGCATTGCCGGGGCCAAAGGCAGCTCCTCTCCCCCGCCCGGTCAGCCGGCAGGCTCTACGCCATCCATCCCGCCCGGCATGGACGCGGATTCGACTTCCCCGGGCTCCGCATCCGACGTTACTGCGCATACGCCCGTGCAAGCCAGGCCGGTCCCCATTGGAGGCCATACCTTGCCGCCGCTTCCTTATGCGTATAATGCGCTGGAGCCGTACATCGACGAAACGACGATGCGCATCCATCATGACAAACATCACCAATCCTATGTGGACGGCCTGAATACCGCCGAGAAAAAGCTGGCCGAATCGCGGAAAAAGAACAATTTCGAATTAGTCAAGCACTGGGAGCGCGAGCTGGCGTTTAACGGGGCCGGGCATTACCTGCACACCATCTTCTGGACGATTATGAACCCTCATGGCGGAGGCAAACCATCCGGCATGCTCGCAGAGCAGATCAAACGCGATTTCGGCAGCTACGATGCATTCAAGAACCAGTTTACGGAAGCCGCAAACAAAGTTGAAGGCGGCGGATGGGCCATGCTTGTCTGGAGCCCGAGGGCCCACAGACTCGAAATACTGCAAGCCGAGAAACACCAGAACCTTTCGCAGATGGATATCGTTCCGCTGCTCCCTCTCGACGTATGGGAACACGCTTATTACTTGAAACATCAGAACGAGCGCAAGAAATATATCGAAGACTGGTGGAACGTCGTGTATTGGCCTGCCGCTGCCGAACGTTATGAGGCAGCACGCAAGCTGTTATGGCCACCATATTAAGCCAAAGGCAAAGAGAGGTATCTCGGGCAGGTGCCTGCCGAGATACCTCTCTTTTTCATTCTCCCTTTTGTTTCTATACGCGTAACTTCCATTTCGTTCTTCGCGTTTATATCCCTAAGGGAGGATGATCGATTTGTTGAAATTTTTTAAGCGAAGCATATGGTTTGCATGGATTGCAGGAGCCTTGCTTGTATCCGCATGTGCAAATGATGAAAATACCGAGGCCCTCTCCAATGCAGAAGAAGCTGCCAACCCAACAAGCCAGGCAGCTTCTGCGAACAAGACTTTTACGGGCCAAGCCAAAGAAGCGGACCATCCTACAGAAGCTACCGAGACGTTGATCGACGCTGCAACAAGAACGATCAATGATGTGACTGAGGCTGGCTTCGAGGCCGGGGTACTTATCGATTTTGATTCGTTCAAAAAGAGCTTTTTCAATGACGATATCATTACCAAGCTGAAAAGTAATCTTGAAGCGGTTGTCGCGCAAGATCAAGAGAAGTTCGGTGAACACTTGCATGAAAGCTACAGCCGTCATTCGGTATTCTTTGATAAACAAAACGTTCAATATATGTTTTATGATTTGGATACCATCAAGAAAGTCACTATGGACGGCAGAGTACAAATTCAGGTTGGCGTCCGGTTTGCCCTCCAAGACTCAGAGGGGAATGTGGAGAACAGCGGATTAACCTATTTCTTTGTCAAAGAAGATCAATGGAAAATCGCCAATATCGATTAATGCATGCTCCCTTAACGAAGGAAGCTCATGATTTGGTCGATATGCAAAAAAGGCAAGCCGTTTCCTGACGAAACGCTTGCCTTTAGATCATCGATGGATGGCCTTGCTTTCTTAGGAAGCACAGCCCTCGCACGCCACATAGTTATCGCCGACTTGTTTGCTGATCGCAATCAGGTCGCCCAGCTTGATATCGTCTTCGCTCGTGAATTCCAAATCGGCAATGCGCGCCACGATCAACGATGCCGCTTCTTCCTTGCTGGTCGCCATCTGACTGAACTCGGATTTCTCACCGGTCGACACGACTTCGTATTCGTACGTATATCTCAATGTTTCCATATTGGCACTCTCCTCTCGAAAACACATCATATCATCTCCTAGCCTCGATTCCAAGGCAAACGAAGGATACTAATCGTAACGCTTTTTCATCTGCTCTGCCATCCGCTTCACGTCCATGCGATCCACGCTTGGAACAGGAAAGGATTCCGCTGCGGCATAACGGCTCCGCAACGTCCTTACCAATGCAGCCGTGTACATGGCGGCCGAAGGGACTCCGGCCAGTTCCTGCAGGCTCGCCATCGTACCTGGCCGAACCTCAGGGTAACCCTCCTTGGCACCTCCCGAGGCCTCCCGGTAAAACCGGCTTACTTGTTGCACCAAAGCATCGCCCTGCCCTTCGACGATAATGAAAGCCGTAATAATGTAAGCCTTGGCCTGCCTGCGCTGGGCAATGCCGCAGAACTTCATGCCTTCTACGCTCACGTCGTATTCACCAGGACAAAATGCCCCTTCAATCTCACCCGTACGGGCATTTCGTGTCCACGGATGCAGCGACTCGGCAATGATGGAGGCCATCTCCCGGAAGTCGTCGTGAATGTTAATATCGCGCCCCGGATTGGGCAGCATAAGCGAAATATTCACAACCCCCGGATTCAATGGAACCGCAGCTCCTCCGGATGGCCGAACGCACACCGAGGTTCCCCCGCTCCTGATGCGCTCCATCGCTTCCACGGCCAGCGGCAGCCGGCGGTCGCGCAAGCCTGCTACGAACGCATCGGGATGACGCCATATATGGGCAAGTGGAGCGTGTCCTTCACCCACGCGTCGGCACATCAGCTCCTCCCAGGCAAACGCTTCGAGCACGTCGCTCCCGGCACGCAGCAGCGGCGTTTCCCAAATGCGCAAACGAGAAGCGTAATCCCGCTTGGACTGAACGTCCGGCTTGGTCGCAAGATTCGAAAGCTGCGAAATTTCCATATCTACATTCCCCCAACGGTGGATGAAGGAGGACCTCCCTCAACCAAGGATATCGATGCCATATTGGATTCATTTGTAACGGAGCCCGTGCAGCGACTTTCCGGATATTTCATGTAATCACGTCCGATCAAACGATTCCTGACGACCTGTTTATTGTATTTCACTTTCTGTGATTAATCCAGCAGGGATGAGCGGTCAGCCCATCGTTGTCTACCGGACCCGGCAATCGGGAGGCGAAAAGAACAGAACGGGTCCTGTATGCAAAAACAAGACCGCATTCCATGAAAGGAATGCGGTCTTGTGCACGATATACCCTCTGTACAAGGACAGCTTGTCCGGCACGGCTTAGGCTTATTCTTTCACCAAAGAAAGAAACTCGGCACGCTGGGCCTGATTGCTGCGGAACGAACCCCGTACCGCCGACGTCACCGTCTTGCTGCCAGGTTTCTTGACACCGCGGGAACACATGCACAGATGCTCGCCTTCCACGACGACCATCACGCCGTGCGGTTCCACGACTTCGTTCAGGATGTCGGCAATCTGGGACGTGATGCGCTCTTGAACCTGCAGGCGGCGCGTAACCGCCTCCACAAGGCGGGCGAGCTTGCTCAAGCCAACGATTTTGCCGCTCGGCACATATCCGATATGGACCTTACCGAAGAATGGAGCCATATGATGCTCGCACTGGCTGTAATAAACGATATCCTTCACGATGACGAGTTCCTCGTGATTCTCGTCAAACGTTACGCCCAGCACTTCGCGCGGATCAACGTCATAGCCCGCAAAAATTTCTTCATACATCCGGGTTACGCGCGCAGGCGTTTCAAGCAGCCCTTCACGCGTTGTATCCTCACCGATCAAGCTCAGAATCTGCTGTATATGATACTCGATCTTCTCCCGGTTATCGATAACTTTGGAATTCACATAATCTTTAACGCCAGCCACTGCCAAACGCCTCCTTTCAAACGACATCGGGTGGGCAGCCCTTTTTCTTGCTATTATTTGCGGCGACCTGACGTTTTACGCGCAGGATGCTGCGGAGCCTGCGGCTGTTTCATGCCAGGCTTTTGGTTTTTCATCATTTGCTGGGCACGCTGCATCTGTTTGCCGTTCAGGTTGTAGCCCATCTGCTTGGCCATCTTCTGAAGCATGTCCGGATCGCTTTGCATTTTCTCGAGCTGTTTGCGCAAATAAAACACCCCGATGAAAAATCCGCCGACCAGACCGACAATCAGAGTAATAATCGGTATAACAATTTCCATCCTTAGACACCTCTGTATGTGCAATCTGAAAGCCCCGTGATCCGTGCGGCACCATGATGTTTCAAGCCATTTCAAGCCATTCCTGCTGCATGCACGGTCCGGATTTTCCTGAAAGTATCATAGCATTTCCGCACGCATGGAGCAAACGGATTTTCCAGCTGCATTTCAGTGCGCGAATTCGCGTCCGCCTTAGGCCAGCACCGCTTCGATGAACACGGTCGTGTGCACGGCGAGGTCCACCTCGACCACATCCAGATCGTATCGCGAGCTTCCGCGCGCAATGCGGACGACCGGCCTGCCCGGCAGCCCGCGATGCTGCTTGACGATCACGCCCGTTTCCTTGGTGGACAGGCGCACCGCCGTTCCGTTCGGATAGATGGACACATTCCGGTTAAACTCGATCAGCACGTCCCGGTCCAAGCTGCGCCCCGACATGGCCATCATTTCTTCGCAAGCCTCGTGCGGCAGCAGCATCCGTCCGGAAGAACCGTTGATGGCATTGTCGTACACGTCCGCCACCGCGACGATTTTCGCGAAAGTGTGGATGTCCTTGCCCTTGATGCCCCTGGGCATTCCCGAACCGTCAACGCACTCATGATGCTGCAATGCCACATGGGCCGTGTGAAGGCTGAACTCACGCTTGGCTTTGATCAATTCGAACCCCCGCCATGTATGATGCAAAGAGGAGTTGGCGGCAGACCTGCCGCCCGGGTCATCGGCTACCTTGCCGATGTCGTGCAGCAACGCGCCCACGGCAAGGTCCTTGAGCTGGTTATAGTTGAGCCCCATATTCAGCCCAATGACCGAGGACAGCAAACACACGTTCATTGCATGAATGTACTGTGCATTGTCCTTGGAGCGAATGTCGGTCAGCTGTACCAACAGCTCGCGGCCGCTCAACACGTCGTTCAGCAGCTTGTCGATGCTGACGGCGATCTTTTTCGGGCTCCATTCCTTTCCCGAACGCACCGCTTCAAGCGTTACGCTCATCTCTTGAATGATGGCCCGTTTCGTGGCTTCATCCAGTATGTCTTCCGTATCCACATCTTGGTATGCTTCATCCTGGATGTACAGCATGGTCACGCCGATACGCTTGAGCGTACTGACCATGAATACGGTGAGCTGGACACCGGCCGACAACAGCACCATGCCGTTGCCCGAATATACCGTTTTGCCCAAAATCTCGCCCGCTTCCACGCTCTCCACGTTTACATATTTCATGCATGTCCCCCGCTCTTACGATTGCGTCTCCAATGCGAGCAATTGCTCCTTGGTTTGCAGACCGCCTACATAACCGAGCAGGGTGCCGTCCTTGCCGCTAATGCGGTGACATGGAATGATGATCGGCACCGGATTTTTGCTGATCGCGTCCAGTACGGCGCGAACAGCCTTCGGCCTGCCGATCGCTTCAGCAACCTGTTCGTGTGATAAGGCTTCTCTATAAGATATATCGGACAGGACTTGCCATACTTGTAGCTGGAACGGGGTTCCGAGCAAATCGAGCGGCAGATCGAACGTTTGTCGTTCGCCCGCAAAATATTCGCCAACCTGCCTTACAGCCTCCCGCAGCTTGTCATCGTTCTTCTCGTAACGGTACTCACCGATCCAGGTGCGCGCCCATTGTTGAAGATGCGCCTCTCTCACATGAAAGGCTCCAAAATCGACATGGCACAGCCCCTTCTCGGTAGCACACAACGTCAACGTGCCTATCGGGGTAACGACCTCGTCGTAATAAATAGGTTTGCCGTGCAAACCGGTTACTGCGGAAGGCTTCCACGCTGCTGCTTCAGTTTTGGCCTTCGGCGCGACATTTCCATTTGCAGAATTACTATCCGCGGTCGGACCTGTCACACCTTCCTCTTGTTTATGGTCGCTCACTTGCTTGGCATGTGGCTTCTCGGGTAAGGACGCGGACGACGTCAATCGTTCCTTGGCCTTCTGCAGCATGTCCAGCACGTTCCCATCTTGTTCGTAAGCAGCAGCTTCCCCAATCGCTCTCATGGCTTCTTCTCCTCCTATTCTTCCCAGCGCCCAGGCAGCGGTTCCCCGCAGCTCCGGACGCGGATCGCGCTTCAACACCTCGGTGAGTTTGGGTACGGCGCTTTGGTCCTTGAAATTCCCCAGTGCAATGACCGCATTGCGCTGAATCGGCTTTCTCCCCCGCCAGGCGGCGGAAGTATGCCCGAATCGCTCTTTGAATTCGCGGTTGCCCATATCCAGCAGCGGCAGCAGCAAAGGCTTCACAATCTCCGGATCGGGCTGCAGGTCGGGATGGTGATCCCAGTTTTTGCCCCGATTCTTCGGACAGACGATCTGGCATGTATCGCATCCGTACAGACGGTTGCCTATTTTTAGCATGAACTCTTCATCCACGAAACCTTTGGTCTGCGTCACAAAAGAAATGCAGCGCTGCGCATTCAGTTGGCCAGGGCCGACCAACGCGCCTGTCGGGCAGGCGTCGATGCATTTCGTGCATTCTCCGCAATCTTCGGTAACCGGTGTATCGGGCTGAAACGGAATGTTCGTCACCAGCTCGCCCAAGTAGATCCAGGAGCCGTATTTCGGCGAGATGATCGAGCAGTTTTTGCCGCTGAAGCCGATGCCGGCCCGCTGGGATACCGCGCGATCAACAAGCACGCCCGTATCCACCATACTCTCGATGATCGCTTCCGGTACCCGCTCGCGGATGAAATTTACCAGCTTGTCCATCGCCTCGCGCAATACGTGATGGTAATCCCTGCCCCATGCGGAGCGGGCCAGAATGCCGCGATATGCGCCCGGTTCCGACTTGGGCGGATTGACCATCTTTGACGGATAAGCGACCGCAATCGCGATGAGCGAGGCCGGCTCGCTGCCCTCGAGCGCGGGACGTACTCTTTTTTCAATAACCTTCTCCTCGAACCCCGACTCATAACCCTTGGCCCGGTGCTGCTCCAGAATCGCCTTCAGCGACACAAACGGCTCCGCCGATGCAAAACCGATATCGTCAATGCCCAGCCCGGGTCCGGCCGCCTTGATCTCCTGTTTCAACTGCTCCCAATAGGAGGCTGTCTGCGGCATCCCGGTCTGTACATTTGTCATAAACCTTCCCTCTTTTCTTCCCGATCCACTCCATTGGCGCAAACGGTAAACGCCCGCCTCGTGATGGGAGACAGGCGCTTCTTGTTCATGGATATGCCTAAAAGCTCGGATGAACCCGGTTATATGGTTTAACGCAAAAAATGATGAATAGTTCCCTTCCAATTGTTTACAGCTTTTTGATTTCCGAAAACGGCCAGAAAATGAACTCCGCCTTGCCTACGATTTCATCCGACGTAATGCTGCCGAAAATGCGGCTGTCTTTGCTCTTCCCTTCATGGCGGTTGTCGCCCATGACAAAGTAGTGGTCCTTCTCCAACGTCAACGGTCCAAAATCCGGATCTTGCACCTCGGTATCGGTGTAGCTCTCCGACTGCCGTTCTCCGTTCACGTACAAATAATGGTCCTTCACCTCGATCGTGTCGCCAGGGATGCCGACGATCCGCTTGACCAAAAAGTCCTTCTTGCCGATGCCATCGCTCGGATCGCGCAATACAACAACGTCAAAACGCGAAGGCGCGCCGAAATCATAAACGATTTTGTTGACGAACAGTCGATCCCGCTCCACCAGCGTAGGCTGCATGGACTGCCCTTGAACCATCGACAGGTTGAAAACGAACAGGTTCAGCACCATCATGATCGCAAAGGAGACAACGATGGTTTTGGTCCAATCCCATAGCTCGGCCAACCATGATACGGAGGTTTTCCCCGGCTTGGCGGCCCCGGCAGGATGCTCCGGGGGAGATGGATGGTTGGAATTCACAAAAGGTCACCTCATTCATGAATTTTTGTGTTTGAAATAACAAGCGCTCTGTCGGTTCGCAAATAGGCGGTGAACGGATCAGGTACTGGCAGCTTATAGCAGCTATATTGGCACATCGGTATTTTGGGATGATAAACCTTAATTACAAGGAACGTTAATGTATCGCATATTTGAAATGTTGTCGTTACGTTTGTACAACGAGTCACTTTGGCGGCGGCATATCAGGCGCTAACGAATCTCACACACCTTATTGAGGGGCTTCCCCCCTCACAGAAAATGTAACGAATCTCAAACACGCTATTGGCGTCAAGAACACGATATTCGCCCCATCCTCGGGGAAATAAAGTGTCTAAAGTTCGTTAGCACTCGAAGAGTCCAATTTCACTGCAAATAAGACGCGTCAGGTTCGTTAGATTTGGAAGTGACCCTCTACTCCGAGCAACCATGACGAGATCGTACGATCACCACATTTTTTTCGGTTACTCCGTCCGCCCACCATGCATCCTACGATCCTTACAATACATGTACCCTAATTCAGAACGTCGGCTCACCGGGTAACACCGAGCACTTCACCATTGAGCCAGACTTCAAAAATCAGACATTCCATCCATGTTGATATGCGCATCAATCAGGGAACATCGGTTCCAACAACGGACATACGCAAACGCACAGGAATTGTTCTATTAGTTTATCCAATTTGATAGGTTTATTTGCAATTGCATACTCTATTTCAGTCTACTTCATTTGCTTGCACGAGACAATTGGTGATGAGAACCAATAAGGAGATGAAAAAATAGAAAGACATACCCTTTACGCCAATGCGCCCAAAGGATATGCCCGATATTTAAGTGAATCTGCTATGTTATCTGTAATAATCATTCAAACTACGCCTTGGACAAGATGCTGAGCTTCTGGAATGCACTCAAAATCTGATTGGCTCCATAGCCCATCGCTTCGTAAAGAGGCATCGCCGCTTTGTTATGCTCGTCTCCCGCAACCCAAATCTGGCTGACTTTACGCTGCTGGAACCGTTGTTCCATGGACGCGACTAGTTTTTTGCCAACTCCTTGGCGACGATAGTCCGGATGAACCGCGATCCGATAGAGACATCCTTGGTTATGATCGATTGTGCCGATCAGCGCCCCAACGAGTTCCCCTTCTTCCTCGGCAACCATAATCAGTTCGGAATCCCATGACAATTGACGGGCAAACGGGCCCATCGTGTTCTCATAACAATCTTCCGAAAGCGCAATCTTGAGCAGCTCCGTCATACGACTTGCATCACTCAACTGAAAGGAACGAACGTGCATGTCTTAAATCTCCCTTTTCGTTAGCTTGATTGATGAGGTTTTACAAAAAGGGGTTCCCCTTTTACCAAAAACCCGATGTTTGTATTATGACAAAAAACGAGAAAAAAACGCTTCTTCGTCAATTAAAGCATACTTTTCGCCATAAAACACGCATTTTCTTTTGAAAGCGCTTAATTGTAACCGTTTACATCAAAAATCGTTTCTATTTCTATTTCATTTTAATCAATATCACATAAAATTCTGCATATAGGGAAAAATATGTTTGTTATCGCGGATTATGCATTTGATCAACTTCCCGAGGGACTTAATAAACAAAAATGTTGATTAATTGGCTCGGATGCGGTTTAATAATAATGGCAAGGGTATTGTTACATATGCACCTTAAAACTTAAAACTCAGGAGGTATTTCACTATGGCTTTTCAATTACCGGCTCTTCCTTACGCTAACGATGCACTGGAACCACATATCGATGCACAAACGATGGAAATCCACCACGATCGCCATCACAACACTTACGTAACCAACCTGAATGCAGCTCTGGAAAACGCTCCTGAACTGCAAGGAAAATCCCTCGAGGACCTGCTCGCCAACCTGGACAGCGTACCTGAAAGCATCCGCACAGCGGTTCGCAACAACGGTGGCGGTCACCACAACCACAGCCTGTTCTGGGAAATCATCGGACCAAACGGCGGCGGCGCTCCAACTGGCGACATCGCTGCTGCAATTGACAGCGAGCTGGGCGGTTTCGACAAATTCAAAGAAGATTTCGCGAAAGCAGCTACAACGCGTTTCGGTTCCGGCTGGGCATGGCTGGTTGTCGGCAAAGACGGCAAACTGTCCATCACTAGCACGCCTAACCAAGACAGCCCGATCTTCGAAGGTCTGACTCCGATTTTGGGCTTGGACGTATGGGAGCATGCTTACTACCTGAAATACCAAAACAAACGCCCTGATTACATCTCCGCGTTCTGGAACGTAATCAACTGGGATGAAGTTAACAAACGCTACGCAGCTGCAAAATAAGCACTGTGATTGCACAAAGAGCCTGATCCGGTCGCATGGCCGGTCAGGCTCTTTTTTTATAACCATCCGAGCGGACACTTTACGCACGCACGCCTCTTTCCTATTCGAGCACGGCGTAGGCACCCGCGAAATAATTACCGAGCAGCTTGAGGAACACGTTCGGAAAAGCCAGCTTGTCCATATCTTCCGGACCGATCCAGCGGTACGTCTGGCCGTCCCCTTTACCAACGAACGCCAGCGGCGATTCTTCGCGGGCATGGCCGCCAGCATCTTGTCCGCTTGCCGCCTGAGCAGCCGCTGCCTGCTCGCCATAGGCGGCCACGGCTTCCGCGGCAATCAGCGGAAGCTCGCTGCCCGGGTCCTGCTGCGTACATTTGTACACCTGCAGGCTCCAAACGATATGGCTGAACACATGCTCCGCGTGTGCAGCCAAGCCTTCGGGGCGGGCGGCAATGCCCTCCGCCCACAGGCTGCCGGCCAGCAATGCCATGGCCGGCTCATCGGCGAGCGGCTTGGCCGCCTTGCCGGCAGCGGCGGGCGCCGCCAGCACATGCGGCAGCTCCCACATGCGGGCCAGAAGGCCCGTATCCGGGCGCTGCCGCACGAGCACTTTGCCGCGATGGGCACCGCGGCCTTCCACCAAGGCGACGAGCCGCTGCTCGGGGCGCGGCGGCTTCGCCTTCGTTTTGACCGGCAGGGTCAGCTCCCTGCCGGCAATGCGGCCCGAGCACTGCTCCATGACCGGACAGGTCAGGCAGTGCGGGGCCTTGGGAGTGCACACCAGCGCGCCCAGTTCCATCAGCGCCTGGTTGAAATCCCGAGCTCGCCCTTCCGGGATGAGCTCGGTCGCCAGCTCTTCCATCAACACCCGGGTACCCGTCTTCATGATGTCCTCTTCAATGAGGAAATAGCGGGACAGCACCCGCATGACGTTGCCGTCCACCGCAGGCTGGGGCTGGTTGAAGGCGATGCTGAGAATCGCGCCGGCCGTATACGGCCCTACGCCCTTGAGCGCGAACACCGAAGCTTTGTCGCTCGGCATCTCCCCGCCGTGCAGCTCCATGACCTGCTGCGCCGCTTTTTGCAAGTTGCGCGCCCTCGAATAGTACCCTAGACCTTCCCAGTTTTTCAGCACGTCTTCTTCGGGCGCTTCGGCAAGCGCCCGCACGGTCGGAAAATTCGAAATAAAACGGTTGAAATACGGAATGACCGTATCCACCCGGGTTTGTTGCAGCATGATTTCGGATACCCAAGTAAAATACGGATTGTTGTGACGCCGCCATGGCAGATCCCGCTTGTTCGCCATATACCAATCCAGCAGATTGATGCTGAAATGTCTTTTCTGTTCCATTAAACCCATAAGTCCTTCCTTTCATTTGCACGCCTGTCCATAAACATGCCCTTCATGATCACCTAAATATCCTTCGGTCTCTGCTCTTGTCCGTGCAGCTGCTCCACGACGGCAAACGCCGCAGCCAACTCCGTCTGGTGCGTAATGCTCAGGTGAATGGCATAAAGTCGGTCTTTCGGCAATTGCAGCCGTTCCCAGGCTTCGGCAGATAACGTCACTTCCGGCTTTCCTTGCGCACCCGGCAGCACTTCGATGTCCGTAAAAGCCATAACTCGTCCGATGCCGCAGCCAAATGCTTTGGATACCGCTTCCTTGGCCGCAAACCTTCCGGAAACGAACTCCGTGCGGCGTTTGCCCCGTTCTGCGGCCATCCTCCGCTCCGCCGGCGTCAGAATGCGGTTCAGGAAAGCTTCGCCCCGCGCGCCTTCCAGCAGCCTTTGCATGCGTCCGATCTCCAGCACATCGTTCCCAATTCCGTGTATCATCCGTGCTTCACCTGCTTAATCATTTATACTGTGGTGCAATAACCAACATGTTCTCGCTAGTCCCTACGTTCGATATCCGAACACGTATTCCATTGTAGCAGGTGGCAGGCCCAGATGCGAGTACCCGGGGCCATCGGCGAAAACTTCCATCTTGGGGGGCTGTTCGGGCAAGATTCACAGCATCCGTTCAGCCGTCGATCATAAAAACAACAAACTCCAGCAACGCTGCTTGGCTGTCGGAAGCGGAAAATCTTCGTCCACAGCGGCAGTAACGTGTCTGGAGTTCATTGGTCGTTCATGTAAGTACGATGATCAAGCCGGTTTGCCCAAGTCGAGCGAAAAAAACTTAAATGCCGGGAATGGCATTCCGTTTATGGTGCGTGCGCTTATAGAATGCTTCCAGGCGTTCCTGCGCAGCAGGATCGATCTGTTTGCCTTCCAGATAGTCGCTGTTTGCCTCATAGGAAATGCCCAGTTCCTTCTCATCCGTTTGGCCTTCCCACAATCCTGCGGACGGGGCCTTGTCCAAAATCGGCTGAGGCACGCCCAGATGGGCCGCAAGCTGGCGAACCTGGCGTTTGTTCAGGCTGCTCAGCGGCGTGATATCCACGGCGCCATCGCCCCATTTGGTATAAAAGCCCGTGATGGCCTCAGACGCATGGTCTGTACCGACGACCAACAGGTTCTCTTCAAAAGCAAGGGCATACTGCATAACCATGCGCGTTCTTGCTTTTACGTTTCCTTTGCCTTGATGCGTCATGTGGCGCGGGCTGCCCATGGACTTGAAGCCCTGCTCCACTTCCAGCGCAATCTCGTTCACCGCATCTTCAATGTTCGTTTCGACCACATGCTTCAAATCAAAAGCCTTCGCGACAGAATAGCTGTCCTGAATATCCTGTTGATCGCCGTAAGGCTGAAATACGCCCAGCGTTTTGTACTCCTGGTTGCTTTCCGCGGTAAGTTCATCGGTAGCTAGTTTGCACAGTCCTGCTGCCACGGCGCTATCGATCCCGCCGCTGATGGCGATCAGCAGCCCTTTCGTGCCCGAATTTTTGACGTAGGTTTTCAGGAAATCCACCCGTTTGCGGACTTCCTCCTCCACATTAATGCTTGGTTTAACCTTCAATTCAGCGATGATCTGTTGTTGCAAACTCATCGTGCACTACACCCCGTTTCCAGAATAGTCAAATCGGATTCCTTCATAAGAATCACATGGTTCAATAACTCCATTTACCCAAAACGAAACGCCCCGGCATCGGTATTCCGAAGAGCGGGGCGTTGCTGGAGCGTTTTAACGGCAATAACGATCGAACGCACTGGTGAGCTCAGCCGCGATTTCCCCTGCAGATCGATCTTCCACCTGATGGCGCTCGATGAAGTGCACGAGCTCCCCGTCCTTCATCAGAGCGATGGAGGGCGAAGATGGAGGATACGGCGCAAAGTACTCACGCGCCTTGGCTGTGGCTTCCTTGTCCTGTCCGGCGAATACCGTATACAGATGATCCGGCGTAATGTCATGCTGCAATGCCTCGGCTACGCCCGGGCGGCATTGTCCTGCGGCACAACCGCAAACGGAATTAATAACGACAAGGGTAGTACCTTTGGCATCCGGAAGGCTCGCTTCCACTTCTTCCGGGGTGCGCAGTTCTTGAATTCCCAAACGAGTCAGCTCATCCCGCATCGGCTGAACCATATCTTTCATGTATTGATCGAATGACATCGACATTGGTTTCACTCCTTAATAGTCATCATAAGCTCCATTGTCCATCGTCATTGTTCGTTAAATGGATACAATGATGTTATCCTTATTATACATCCCCAAGCAATGAAAGCAAGATTGCACAGCGCCCGCGAAAAGGCATCTCTTCGATAATATGGCTTGTTCGCTGCCGCATTATGCCCCAAATCTATCGCTTAAAGGTAACTTTAAACACCGTGCCTTTCCCCTCTTCCGATTCGACCGTAATAGTGCCGTGATGGCGTTCCACGATGCTGTGGCACATGGATAACCCCAGTCCGGTCCCTTTCGGCTTGGTCGTATAAAAAGGTTCAAACAGCTTATCCCGGCTGCTGCGAGGTATGCCAGGTCCCGTATCCCTCACAAAAAGTTCTACCTGCTTTTCATCGTACGTCGTTTCCAAGGTGAGCACACCCTTTTCCTCCATCGCTTCCATTCCGTTGCGCGCCAGGTTAAGAACAACTTGTTTGATTTCCTTGGTATTCAGATAGAGATTAGGTACATTATGAGCAAGCATAAGCTCGATGCTTTGTCCGCGCAAGTTGGCATCCGCCCAAAGCAATGGGATGAGTTCGTGAATGATATCGTGCAGCTGTGCTTCTTCTTTTTCCGCGATCCGGTTCTGTGCAAGCGACAGAAAGTCATTAATAATGCTGTTGGCGCGATCCAATTCTTCCATGACGATGCGATAATAATAATGCAAGCTCTCCGGACTCTTTTCCTGCATTAATTGGAGAAAACCGCGCACGACAGCCATCGGATTCCGGACCTCGTGCGTAATGCTTGCCGCCATCTGCCCTACCAGGCTTAAACGGTCCACATTATCAAGTTCGCTGCGCAGCATTTCCAATTCGGTAATGTCCTGGATGACCAACATCGCCCCGGTAGTCTCGCCTGGCGCCCCGGCCGCGTATCCATAGAGCGGAACCGTCTGCGACCGAAAGACATGTGAGCCGTAGCGCACGGTCAACCCGTTCGCTTCACCATGGGTAACCGCTTCGCGGATGTTATGCTCCATTTTTTCAGCATGAGTCTGTTCGACGAATTGGCTGACCGGGTTGCCGATCAGATCGTTCGATGTTGAACAAGGAAGCTGTTCCCTCGCCGTTTGTTTCATCATGTCGTTGACGAACTGGACTGTTCCATTCCTGTCGACCGTAGCGATGGAGAGCGGAACAGCGTTCAACATCTGATGAAGTCTTTCCGTCTCCGATATGTACTTCTGATGCACTTCGGACAAGCGCTGTTCCAGACCATCATGGCGCTGAATATGTTCAAGCCAGAGTAAACCAAGGCCGCCCGCGATTGCCGCCCCGCCCGTGTAAGCCAATGCGATCCACACCCACTCTGCTGTCATGCCATCGCCATTGGAGCCGATCAGCGGGATACTTAGCATGCTGGCGAGCGCAATCTCCGCCGCGGCGAGTGTCAGCACCAGCAGCAATTTGCGGAAAAACGCATAATTCTTGAATCGTTTGGCGGACAACCATACAATAGGATAGAAAAGAATACCCGTTTGAAGGAGAAACTCGTTCAAATGATAGGGATAAGCGAATAGGAAATAGAAGAGCATATGGAGAAAGGACAAGATCAGACCCGTTCTTGGCCCGCCATACAGCATGGCGAGCGTGAAAGGAACTACGCCGAGCGAAATCGGAATGGCTGCCTGGCTTGCGTCATGGGCAAACAGCATGCAGAGCAGCATGCTAACGGCCGTCGCAGCGGCAAGACTCGCACTTGTCCGTCCCATCTTCGCACCGGCTTGCCTGGCGAGCACAAGATGGAATAAGGGAATCAGGAATACGGCCGACCCGGCCAGCAGCACCTGTAAAAGAATGTCCTTCAATACAAACACAATGCCATCTCCCTCCTCGCCTGCACGTTCCCCCATGTATTTCTGATTAAAGCATAGGCGACAGTATATTACAATATATCCCTTCTATTAGCTTGTTAGAACTGCAGAAACAATAATATTGTTGCATAAAAAGCCAGGAGAGGACAGCATTTTGCAATATGCATGCGAATGATCAGATCAAAGCGGATTTCCTTCCGGATATCTCGTTTACGTTATGTTGGAAGCAAGCAATCCCGCGTCCTTCTTACTAAAACCATTATTTTTCGAAAAAGAGGAGAATCGAACATGTATGATGTCATTGTGATCGGCGGCGGTTCGGCCGGACTTATGGCCTGCGTGTCTGCTGCCGAGCATGGAGCCTCGGTGCTTCTGCTGGACAAAGGCGACCAGCTTGGCCGCAAACTCGGCATTTCCGGCGGCGGACGCTGCAATGTAACCAATGCCAAGGAAACCGACGAATTGATTCGGCATATTCCCGGTAACGGCCGATTTTTGTATAGTTCCTTCCAGAACCTGGACAACCAGGGGATCATGCGTTTCTTCGAAGGCCTGGGCATCGCACTGAAAGAAGAAGACAATGGCCGGATGTTCCCCGTATCCGATAAAGCCAAAACGGTCGTGGATGCCCTGGTCGGAAAAATCGTCTCCCTCGGCGTCGAAATCCGGACCCGGGAACCGGTAAAGGAACTGATTTTGGATGGCGGGAGATTGTCGGGCGTAAAGCTGGCATCCGGCAAAAGGATATCGTCGCGCACGGTCATTGTGGCTACCGGCGGCAAATCCGTCCCTCAAACCGGCTCCACCGGAGACGGTTATCCTTGGGCTGAGGCTGCAGGACATACGATCACCGAGCTCTACCCCACGGAGGTTCCTATCGTTTCCGGGGAGAGCTGGATCCAGTCCAAAGAGCTGCAAGGTTTATCGTTGCGGGATGTCGCGCTGTCCGTTCTGGACGCCAAGGGCAAAACGGTCATCTCCCATCGGGGGGACATGATTTTTACCCATTTCGGCGTATCCGGACCGATCGCGCTGCGCTGCAGCCAGTTCATCCGCAAGGTGCAGCTTAAATCGGGCAAGCCACAAGTCGAGATGAGCATCGACTTCTTCCCCGACTTGTCTGCTGGAGCCTTGGAAGCGCAGGTGCAGCAGGTGTTGGAGCAGGAGGCGCGTAAATCCGTGAAAAATATTTTGAAGACATGGATTCCCGAACGCATGATTCCGCTCATGATGAAACGAGCCAATATCGATGACGAACTCACGGTTCATCATTTTCCAAAAGGCATGTTGTCCGCATTATGCGGGCTCATGAAAAACTTCACGTTTCGTGTGGACGGGACGCGCTCCCTCAAGGAAGCCTTCGTTACCGGCGGGGGTGTCAATCTCAAGGAAATCCAGCCGAAAACGATGGAATCCAAACTGCTGCCTGGCTTGTTTTTTTGCGGCGAAATTTTGGATATTCACGGTTATACAGGCGGCTACAACATCACGGCTGCCTTCTCGACCGGTTATACGGCAGGCATGAATGCCGCCGCTTATCGTCATGCCGGCACTCACTGACATTGACTTCGGCAAACCGGACACGCCAAAAAAACCTCGAATGTTCACGCTCGTGAACTTCGAGGTTTTTTTCGTATGTGGGCCGAATGAATGCCCTTTATTCCACCATAAGCCGCTCCACTACGCTTTGACGCTCCCCGAGAAACCGTCGACCGCATCATCGAACGGCGGGTCTTCGTCCCTGTTCTGCAGTGCATCTCCAGTGTAGCGATTATTCTGGCCTGTAGCATATGCCTCTTCCCAGTCCTCATTCACGAGATGGGCGGGAATCGAAATTTCCTGAAACATGCTCGGCCCTTCCGTCGTGTCGGCAAAAGCCGCGCTGCCTCCATAGGCTTGTACGATCTCTACGGCAGACTGTTCATCCTGCCGGTCCGTCGGGACGCATAACTGAAACGGTCCCGTCTTCGACTGGTACGGTTCGTAACCCAACTCCTTTAATATGGCATGTGCCTGTTCCATGGAAGAACGATCCGCAAAATGCGCTTGAAGCTCGCGATCAACCATTCCTGATATCCTCCTGGCCTGATGGTCCCACGCCCATCGTCAGCCCTCCAGAAATTCGGAAACCTTCTCATTGAAGAGTTCCGGTTGTTCGATGAAGGGAAGGTGTCCGCAGCCCTCCATCCTCACTTTCGAAGAGTTGTCCAATGCGGCGTGAAACCTATCAGTTGATTTTATATTATAAGGATGGTCTTGATCCCCGATAATCATACAGGTCGGCGCTTGGATCGAATGCAATCTTCTTATTGCAGGCGGATGGACGGGCATCGCCAAGCGGGGTTCGAAGCGACAAAAGACATCAGAGTTCCTCAGCTGAAATAATACGGCCTCTCTGGCAGCTTTGTTGGACTCTGACGGGATAAAGTACTGCCAAAAATCGCTCTTGATGAATGATTCAATGGCTGCATGCCTCCCTTTTAAACGAACGGCAAAGTAGTTTTTCATTCCATGCCACATCATCCCGACAGGCATTCGTTGACCACTGATAAAGGGTGCCGACAAGACAAGGGCCTTTACACGTTCCGGATGTTTCAAGGCAAAATCCAGGGCAATGCCTCCTCCGGACGACGATCCGATCAGAACCGCCCGGGTTACGTTCATGGAGTTCATCACCATGTCCAGATCTTCCACATTGGAAAATCTTGAAGCAGGGGTGCTTGAGCGGCCATAACCCCTGAGGTCATAGCGGATCACCCGATATTTTGCCGAGAAAAATTCGGCTTGGCCGCTCCAAATATCGTGTGTATTGAAATTGCCATGGAGAAAAATTAGAGGTTCGCCTTTACCCGACATGCTGGAAAACAAACGCCCATCATTCACTTGAATGAATCGCTCTTCACGCATAGGGCCTGCCTCTCCCCTCAAAGTAAATCCGCCTGCTGGAGATGGTCTTCAATGATGGACCGTAAAACCTCGGATATCGTATAGTCTCCGCGTCCGCAACAACGATCAATTTCATCCCAGCATTCTTCAGGCAAGGTTAAGGAAATTTTTCGCGTTTCACCGATCCGTTTTCGCCCGGCCCCTGCTCTTGCTCCTCCCCTCACCTTCTCTGCATCCATATCGGACCTCCTCCCATCAGAAACGGTATATTCCGAATTATTTCATGAACACGATTGCGGTTCAATTATTGCTACCTTTTTCAAATAACGTGCTGCCTGAATCAACTTCTCGTACGGCGCACCCATCCTCCTACCTCCAGGGTAAGAAAACCGAACCCGATGGCAGCAGCAGCCGTCAGCAAACCTTGCCACCATCCCAGCCAGGCGGCCCCCAAAGCATATCCGACCAGTAAGCCTACCGGAATAAACAACATGCGTACCATGATGTCCCCCGCTCTGTTCAACACGTAGGGGTCATAGGATAACAACTGAATATAGTCCGATGTTTCAAACATATTCCAGGATCGGTGGAACAGCACCGTCAGCATCATGATCAACAGTCCGCAAACGATGACGTTGGCCGGAAAAGGCGGAATGGCCACCGCAGCGACGGATAAACTCGCGAGCTGCACGTACAGCCTCGTGTTTGCCGTGTTTCGAAAATACGCCTTAAACGCCGTTTCCGCGGTTCTGCTGGACAGGCTGCGGCTGCGCAGCAGTTTGCGGGGTTTGCGAAAAATGAACGTTTTGGTTCGCGTTGCCTTCGGCGCAGTCACAGCCTGGCTAAGCAGCACTCCCGCCAGCTTCATCCGCCGCCTCAGGTCCTCGCGTACATCTCCTTCAAACGTGTTTTTCAGCTCAAGCCTGATTCGGCATAACATCGTGAGTACGGCCATTGCGCCAAGGATTCCCAGGAGGATCGCCCACATCCGATCATGCATCCGCAGCGTGGCCGTCACATAGACGAATCCCATCGCCGCACCTAAGGGCAGTACTCTAATCCATCGACGCCAAGACTCGTATTTTACCAGGATCAGATGCAAGGCAAGCGCCTGAACGAAGGCCGCAATGCCGGTCCACAAGGCAAGCAGTATGATATGGCCCATGGGCATCACATAGGCTCGCGACCATAGAGGCGCCGTCATAAGAAATAGCACAGCTATTTTGATCATGTGAAGCACACCCGAACGGCATAACCCTCGACGAATTAACGTTTTCATCCACGTTCTCCGGGATTTCAGGAACAGCATGTCGGCTTCCTCCATAAAAAGCAGCACGCCGCCCGTCAGCATGACCACTTCCAGCCCCATCGCCATTAAAGGTAATGGCAGCGATTCGGCCCACGAGGGAAGCGGCTTCGTCCACATGCTCCAATACCAGCCGCCGAAATAGAGCAAGCCTGGCACCAGCAGGTACAGCCACACCGTCCAATCCACGACCAGCTTCAAGTTGTTCCATTGTTCCTTGACATGCTCCGAGCGCCGGCGTTTATACAAACGAAGGGGCGTATATCTATCGATACCTTCCATAAACCTTCTCCTCTCCGGTCAAGACGTCAGCACATCGAAGCAATCCAATAACGAGGCATCCGGCAATCCGGCCGCAGCCCGTATCTCGCTCAATGTGCCCTGCGCCGCGCATTTTCCGTCATGAATGAGCACGATTCGGTCACAGATGCGTTCGGCCGTATCGAGCACGTGAGTGGACATCAACACGCCCGCTCCGCGGTTTCGTTCGTCATCCAGCAGTTTCAGGAAATCCTTCGTTGCCCGAGGGTCCAATCCGATGAATGGCTCGTCCACAATATAGACATCCGGCGAAGCAAGAAAACCGAGCATCAGCATCATTTTTTGGCGCATGCCCTTGGAGAAGCTGCCGGGAAGATCATCCCTGACCTTTTCCATGCCAAACCGAACAAGCAAATCCTGCGCCCGGGCGGTAAACACTTCCTCCTCCATCTCGTAAGCTGCGGCAGCCAAATCGAGGTGTTCCCATAACGTCATGTATTCATAAAAAACGGGCTGCTCGGGAATATAAGCATACCTTCCGTTCCCGCCAATAGTTACCTCATAGTCGGCATACTCCAGCAAGCCAAGCATCGTTTTGATGGTCGTGCTTTTGCCTGCCCCGTTGGGCCCGATGATTCCCACGAGTTCGCCGGGCATCACGTTGAGCCGGATGTTACGGATCGTCGTTTTTCCTTCCGCGTAACCGGCCTCCTCAATATGTACGTCCAGTACTGACGCCGCCGTTGTATCTTCCAGTGGATATTCCAATTCCCCTCACTCCTGTCTGATCAATCCAGTTTGAAGATCATACGTTGTTAATTGTACCTGAGTTGCAGCAGGAATTTTTGATCATTTTGATCTTTTTGATCATTTTCAGTCCTTTGTTAAATCGCGAGCACCGTCGACTTGCCCTCCATAAAATGTTCAAATTTGAATTGCTCAAAATGCAAATCTTGTGACATATCGCATGTTTTTGTTCGAATCCAACCCTTAAAATAAAATTCATGGCTCCATCGTTTAACGTGAAGACAATCAAAGTTGGGATCATATTTTACATCCATAAGGTACTCGTCCCAACGGATCAATCATTTTAGAAAAGGCGGGATCAGTATGCTGGAATTACAAGAAATCGGAACCGAACGTTCTCTTCATCTGTACCGCATCTTGGCCAAAACGTTCAAAAGCATGAATGAACATACGGTAGCCACAAGCAAAGTGCATGGTTTCAATCCCACCGCGTACGGCGTGCTTGAGGTATTGTACATGAAGGGGGCTCAGCCCATTCAACAAGTAGGTGCACAGCTTCTGCTGCAGAGCGGGAACGTTACCTATGTGATCGACAAACTGGAACAAAAAGGACTTTTGCATCGCAAACACTGCCCTCAGGACAGACGGATCATCTTCGTGGAACTGACAGAAGAAGGCCATCGGATCATGGACGATATTTTTCCGGGTTATGCCCATAAAATCAACCGAGCAGTCAGCGGACTGAGCGAAGAAGACAAGGTGGTGCTCTCGGAGCTGCTGGAAAGACTGACAATAAGTTCGGAACGGACAATGGGCAACGATTTGAAATAAACAAAACAACCGGCTCCCTGTTTCTAAGAGCCGGTTGTTTTACATTTAAAGCGCCTTTCGGAACACGTCAAGCTCACAGCGTCGACGCAGTTCCAAAAGGCGTTCACTTTTTATTTAGGCACGTTGGCCGGAAGCCGCGCTTGACGAAGAATCTCCTTCTTCCGGAACGACCAGCCGTTTGCGCAAGGCAAACGCGGTCAGCCACGAGATCAGCGCAATGACAAACATGATGACAAATAACGAATGCAAGCTTCCTTCCAGCACGCCTCGCAGCAAAGCCCACTTCTCGTCGGATAATGCTCCTTCCGTATGCGGGGCAAGCAGTTGGTTAATATCGCTATCCGATATACCTGAATCGGCGAGATGCTGTTCGGCGGACAACGCGGAAATGCGGTAGTTCAACCATGTGCCGAAGGCCGCCGCCCCGATCGTTTGTCCCAACGTCCGCATGAACGTATGCAGAGCCGTGGACGATCCGCGCTCCTGGTACCCTACCGAGGATTGCGCAATGATCGTAAAGATCGTGAACGCAAATCCGAAACCAAGCCCATAGATGAACGTCAGCACGAACAACACATAGTCCGGGGAAGTTCCTCCTACCAGAAACAACCCGCCGGAGCCGATCGCAATGCCTGCGAGTCCGATCAACGCGGTCATCCGGGAACCGATTTTCAACAGCATGCGGCCGGCCATCACGCTTCCGATCAGCCAGCCCACCGACATCGGGGCGAGCAGCAGGCCGGATTCGGTCGCATTGCCTCCCCTGACACCCTGAACCCAGAGCGGCAAATAACTCGTCAGGCCAATCATGAGCGTGCTGGCCAGAAGGCCGCTAATATTGGCTACGCGAATGTCCCGAATGCGGAACAAATGCAAAGGGACCATCGGGGCCGCAGCCCTCTTTTCCACGACAAAGAACATAATCAAGAAAATGACGGCGACTGCGCTCAAACCAACAATAACGGGAGATTCCCATGCGTAGTATTGCCCCCCTGCCGATAACACGAAAAGCAGAGCCGTAATGCCGACGGTAAACGTAACCGCTCCGGCATAGTCAATTTTGGCGGAACGAGGGGTTACCTCTTCCTTCAAATAGCGGAACACAAACCACATTGCGAGCAAGCCGAACGGCACGTTGAAGCCAAAGATCCACTGCCAGCCCAGATTATCGACAAAGTATCCTCCCAGAAGCGGACCTACCAGGGACGATATTCCCCAAACGGAACTGATCCAGCCTTGAATTTTGCCCCGCTCCTCAATCCGGTAAATGTCACCAATGATCGTAAACGTTACGGGAACTACCGCACCTGCCCCCAAGCCCTGAATGGCTCGAAAAGCGATCAGTTGTTCCATGTTCTGCGATAAGCAGCACAATAACGATCCCAGCAAAAACAAGGTACAGCCGATCAGAAATACAAGCTTGCGCCCATACAGATCACTGATCTTGCCAAAGATCGGTGTACTGACGGCCATGGTCAGCAAATAGGCGGTAAAGATCCAGCTGAGCAGCTGCACGCTGCCAAGATCGCTAACGATCGTCGGTCCCGCCGGACCGATTACCGTGCCTTCAATGGCCGACAAAAACGTCGCCAGCAGTAACCCCGCCAGAATGAAGCTTCGTTTCAACTCTCCGGTTGCACTCACTTAAACCCTTCTCTCTCGTAACATTTGGTTTTTCTTATTTTGTCGTTCCGTTCCGAAGCCATTCATCATACAAAAGGGAGTACATGTCCATGTCCTTGTACCCGGTGGACGTATGCTGATACTGCCGCAGCAGTCCTTCCCGCGTGAATCCCTGATGTGAAAGGAACTGACCGGAAGCCTCGTTCCGCGGATCTACCAGTGCTTCGATCCGGTTGAGGCCCATCGTCTCGTATCCATAGGGCAGCAGCACGGAGAACGCCTCCGTCATATAACCCTGCCGCCAATGCTCGCGCCCCAGCTCGTACCCGATCTCGCCGCGGAACGCGCCTCCAAGCTGCCACGTATTATACCCGCAGCTGCCGATCAGGCGCCCTGTCGCTTTGAGTTCGATCCCCCAGCGAATGGCCTCCTCCTCGCCTGCCATCTGATTCAGAAGCGCAATCATGTCCGCGGCCTCGCTTGTCCCAAGCATGGGAGAAAGATTCATGTAACGGGTAACCTCGCGGTCCGACCACCATTCAAACATCTGGGCCGCATCCCGGCGGCGCATCTTGCGCAGAAGGAGCCGCCTGGTTTCCAGCTCCGGAATTCTGCCTTTACATCTGTACATATAAGCCACTCCGATCCCTCTCTGCAAACCATGAGATTCTTAAGTCATCTAATCATAACCTGGGCCGAATGGCAACCATCCATACAGAAGAAGCGTTCATGCCAAAAAACCGGCCCGCCTTCGGTCCGGTCTTGTTGCTGTTACGGTTACAATGAGGGCCTGCCTGCTTTTCCTGCATAAACATCAAGTCGCGGACGCTTTGCTGCCGCTCGCCAGAACTTCATCGTTAACCCGGTGAAGCATCGCCGAGATTTCCTTGAATTCCTCGATGCCTGCTCCCGTCAAGCTCCATTGTTCCCCATGAGACGTTAGGAAGTTCTCCTGCGTCAAATAATCCAACTGCTGCCGGATCTCTCTCTCCGCAATGCGATAACCCCGCTTTTCCAGCATGGGCAGCGTATCGCTGACGGTCAGATTCTGATCCTGGGCCAGATGTAATAGTTGGATGCGAATGAACAAATTCTGTACTTCTGCGTGCATCAATCCAGCTCCTTCCCGGGTTGCAGCCCTTCGTGATTACAAATTCATTACCCCGCTCCGATGGCAAAGAAACAAACACGCACCTCAAGCCGCCCGGCTTACATTCCGTAATCCTCCGCTTGACTAACGGCAGGCACTGCACTATCTTTGAGTTAAAGTCCATTCATGTTTGCTCGGGAGGGTGATTCATCATGTTTCAAGCCGTTTCTTATGAAGGAACGCGAAGCGAGCAGCACACCGCCGTCCTAGGGCAGTTAAGCGCACTGATCCGCGATGAACCTAGCGCCATTGCCAATCTGGCAAACGCTGCGGCGCTGCTCAATGTATTTTTGACCGACATCAACTGGGTCGGCTTCTATCTGTATGATGGAAAAGAACTTGTACTCGGTCCTTTCCAAGGACTGCCGGCATGCATCCGCATCCCGCTTGGACGCGGCGTATGCGGCACGGCCGCTTCGGAACGCCGGACCGTTGTCGTGGAGGATGTTCATGCCTTCCCCGGGCACATCGCCTGTGATGCGGCCTCAAACAGCGAGATCGTGATTCCGATCTTCAAAAACGGGGAGCTGTACGGCGTGCTCGATATCGATAGCCCGCTCAAAAACCGGTTCGACGACGAAGACCGAGCCTTTCTGGAGGAAGCCGTTAAGCTTCTCTCGGAACAGTTGCAGTAATTCGGCTGCAAACGGCCTGACCGAAGATTCCTTGCAATAACGCTATGATCATGTTTATTGCCGAACCACAGCAAAGAGCACGGACCCGCCAAGGTCCGTGCTCTTTGCTGTGCACATCCATGTTTTGCTCGCCCAATCTTACTCTATGCAGCACGGGAAGATCCCGTTCCGGCTGGCGCTTCATCAGGGAGACCGCGTTATTGTTTGTTAAACACCACAAATTTCAGCTCGGTCATTTCCTCCGTCGCGTATTTGACGCCTTCGCGGCCGATGCCGCTCTGCTTCACGCCGCCGTAGGGCATGTGGTCTACGCGGAATGTCGGAATATCGTTGATGATCACGCCGCCGGCTTCGATATGATCGGCAGCATGCAGCGCCGTATGAATGTCATTCGTGAACACCCCGGCTTGAAGCCCGTAAACGGAATCGTTCACATGGGCAATGCCTTCCTCCACCGTATCGATCGTATTGATGATCACGATCGGCGCAAAAACCTCTTGGCAGGACACCTTGGCATCGCGCGGAACATTGACGAGCACGGTTGGCCGCAAAACGCCGCCTTCGGCCGTTCCGCCCGCAATCAGCTCGGCTCCTGCCTGCTTCGCTTCATCGATCCACCCCAGCGCCCGCCGCACGTCTTTGGACGTAATCAGCGCGGACACGATGGTATCCGGGTTCAGCGGATCGCCAACAACCACCTGACTAGCCACTTCTGCAAAGCGTTTGATAAATTCCTCCGCGATGTCACGGTGCACATAAATGCGCTGCAACGAGATGCAGACCTGGCCCTGATTGGTGAAGGCACCGGTTACGCAGCGCGGGATGACTTTATCCAGATCGGCATCCCGGTCCACGATTACCGCCGCATTGGAGCCCAGTTCGAGCGTCACGCGCTTCAGCCCCGCCTGGCTGCGGATGCTCTTGCCGACCCCCGGGCTGCCCGTAAACGTAATATGGGCCACCCTTGGATCGGACACAAGCACGTCGCCGATCGTTTTGCCGTCGCCGCTGACGACGTTGAGCACACCGTCAGGCAGTCCGGCTTCTTTCAGCAGATCGGCAATGAAGTACGCGGATAACGGCGTCTGTTCCGCCGGTTTGAGCACGATGGCATTGCCTGCCGCAATGGCCGGGCCCACCTTGTGAGCCACCAGGTTCATCGGAAAGTTAAACGGCGTGATCGCGCCGATGACGCCCAGCGGATGGCGCACCGTGTAACCGATGCGCCCTTCCCCGCCGGCAGCTGCATCCATCGGCACCGTTTCTCCCGTTAAGCGCTTCGCTTCCTCGGCGGCAAAACGGTACGTCTCCACGGTCCGGTCCACCTCGGCCCGCGCGGCCGTGATCGGCTTCGCCGCTTCCAGCGCAATGATGCGCGCTGCTTCTTCTTTCCGCTGCGCAAGCAGGACGGAAAGCTGGTACAGAATGGCGGAGCGCTGATGCGCAGGCATCCGCCTCATCCCGGCGCTGGCTTGCGCAGCAGCCGCAATGGCCTTCTCGGCTTCCTCTGCCGTGGCGGAAGCCACCTCCGCAAGCTGCTCGCCCGAATATGGCGCGTGCAGCGGTTCATACGTTGCGGCCTCTACGGACTGGCCGCCAATATAAAGGTGTTGCTTTTTCATGGCTGCTCCCTCCCACTGCATTCACATCTCGATTCTCATCCATTTATACACTACATGATCGATATAGACTCAGTCCACCTTATTTGACGGTAAGCACCGGGCAAACCGCCTGCTTCAACACGCCATGGCTTACGCTGCCCATAATCATTTCCGAAAGCCGCTTTTTGCCGCCGGTTCCCATCACGATCAAGTCATATGCTTGTTCGCCGGCAACACGGCAAATCTCAGCCACGGGGTCTCCGCCTGTCAAAAGCGTTTCATATGCCACCGACCGTTTTGATAACCGTTCTTGAAGTGCATCCACCACCTGCCGCCCTTCGTCCGCAATCCGGGCATCCAGGTCGACGCCTAGCGCCGGCTCGTTCAAGGATACCGATGGATTGACGTGAAGAAGCGTGAGCCGTGCAGGCTCTTTCAGGCTTTCCGCCAGATCGGCCGCTGCCTCCAGCGCCCGCCGTGCATGTTCCGATCCGTCCACTGCAACCAATATCCGTTTCAGCATAATGTTCGCTCCTCCCGATTAATGATGCGTAATGGCATCATCGATGCCGCTCAGATGCCGACGACGAACAAGCAATACGACCACGCCCACCAGAACCATCAATGCCCCGAAATAGAACGGCGTTTCCGGCAGGAACCACTCGGACAGTTTGCCCGCCAGCCAAGGCGCGAGCGCACCGCCCATGAAACGAACGAAGCTGTATGCCGCAGAAGCTACGGACCGTTCGACCGGTGCAGCTTCCATAACGGCCGTGGTGATCAGCGTATTATTGATACCCAGGAAAATACCCGCAACGATAACCGCAACAATGACGGTAGTGGGAGATCCCATAACCGTACCGATCGCCATAACCAGCAAATCAAGGGCAAACAGAGTGAGCATTACGCTCATCGACGGTACGGAACCGAAACGGCGCTGCACCCGCGGTGCGACGAATACGGATGTTATGGCCAGCGCCAGTCCCCAACCAAAGAACACATAACCAAGACCATGCTCATCCAAATTCATGACATAAGGTGAATAAGCCATCAATGTAAAGAACCCGAAGTTATACAAAAACGCGGTGATCGCCAACGTTTTGAGCGATGGGTAGCCAAGCGCCTTGAACGGATCGGACAAGGAGCTGCGCGTTTTGGGCTTCGCCATTTTAGGCAGCATGAACATAATGCTGATAAACGCAATCGTCATCAGGACGGCCACGCCAAAGAACGGCCCGCGCCACGAAATCGATCCAAGCTCGCCGCCCAGCAGCGGACCGACCGCAATACCGAGACCGAGCGCTGCTTCATATAAAATGATGGCCTTGGCCGTGCCCGATGTGGACAACCCTACGATGGCCGACAATGCGGTCGCGATGAACAGCGCATTGCCAAGACCCCAGCCGCCGCGATACCCAACCAGCGTAGCGACCGTATCCGACGTGCCGCCAAGCGCCGAGAACGCAACGATGAGCAGTATGCCGCCCAGCAGCGTCCATTTGACGCCGATCCGGCTGGATACTACGCCCGTAATTAACATCGCGATACCGGTCACCGCGTTATAACTTGTAAACAACAGCGATACCTGGCTTTTGGACGCATGCAGCTGGTTGGCGATGGCCGGCAAAATCGGGTCCACTAAACCAAGTCCCATAAAGGAAATGACACAGGCAAAAGCAACGGCCCAGACCGCTCTCGGCTGGGACAGCAAGCCTCCGCGCGATGACGGCAGCTCGTCCGGCAGTGAAGATTCTCTTTTCATAAAATTACCCCTCCTGAGTGATAAAGATTGGTTTGAAAACAAACGAAAAATTTCACGCTATTTTCAGAAACAGTCAACCCGAAAACAACACCGGATCATCCGGTGCTTTGAAAAAAACTATGAATCCGACATTGCAGCTTCTTCATCTCGCAGTCGATGCAGCCCGTTTCGGACCCGTTCGCGCAATTCCTGAAGCTCGCCTTGCACGGCATGAATGCTGATCAGCTTCTGCTCAATCAATTGCAGCTGGTCGTTCAACGTATTCTCGATGCGCTCCAGCTTGTCAATGCGCTCCCGCACCTCCGTCGATTGCCGATATTCAGAACGCTGTTCATTCAGCACGTCCGCCGTGGCCACATAAGCATGCAGCTCTTGAAGCGAGAAGCCAAGCACCTCTTTGGCACGCACGACTTTTTTGAGATAATCGATATCCTGCCTGCTGTATAACCGCGTACCACCTTCGGTCCGCTGAGGTGAAGGCATGACGCCGATCTCTTCGTAATATCGGATCGTACGCTTGGTCAGGCCGCATTCCTTCGCAACCTCATCAATCTTATACAAATCCATTTCCTTCACCTCACCTTGCCATTTCATATGTCATTAATGTTATGTATGTAATTATATATAAAACTAACGTTAACGTCAACGTAAGATTTTGGTTTGAAATCTGCATACGTTGAATGAGCAACCTTTACGCAGATCCACTGCACAGTTAGAATCCTCTTCCGATCGCTGTTATCTTGGTTCATCTTTTACATCCGTATTTTACCCGAGCCACTCCACACTATCCGATAAAAATCAATGTGGACTGTGGAAAAATAATCCATAAAGATATATAATGATTCCATGAAATGAAACTTTGTTTCATCAAATAAAACAAGGAGGCGTACGATGTCATTTCTATTTTCAGGAATCGATCATGTTCAATTAGCCGCTCCCGCAGGCTGCGAGTCCGAAGCACGCCATTTTTTCACAGGAGTATTGGGCTGGAATGAAATCCCGAAACCCGAGATTTTAAAGAAGCGCGGCGGCGTATGGTTCCAATGCGGCGTTCAGCAGGTGCACATCGGTGTTCAGAATGACTTTGTTCCTGCCAAGAAGGCACATCCGGCCTTTTATGTGAAGGGTTTGCGTGCCTTGCGTGATCATCTCATCCAGCAAAATGTTCACATCCTTGATGACGATGCTCGTTCCGATGAAGGTGTAGCCCGGTTCTACGTGAATGATCCTTTCGGCAATCGGCTCGAATTTATGGAGCATTCATCTTGATCGGCAGCAAAAAAAGACCCGCTATGTGCGGATCTTTTCCTGATTTGGCGAGGCTGGCGCCGGGCGTTATTTCTTATTCGATTGCTGCATTTCTTTCAGGCGGCCTTCGACCTTCATGAACATTCTCACCGTGTAAAAAATAATCGCACCCAAGCTAAGCACCAAAGCCTGCATGTCGGTAAACCAAAATCCGAGCACGCCAAATGCAGCCATGATTACGCCGAACTGCATCATCAAGTTGGAGCTGTATCGCTGCGCCTCATGCCACAGCTCCAGATCGCTCATGGAACGAGGCGTACGGTAACCGTATATGCCGTTGATTTGTTTCGGCGGTTTTTTGTACAACATAAGCCCCATCACAAAAAAACAAACGCCAACGATGATTCCAATAATTCCTCCCACACTGCTCCCCCTTATGACTTGTTGCTCCCGTCAAGCATGCACGTTCCGATGCCGCAATCAACGAAAAAGCGGCCCTACGTATATACGAAGAACCGCCTGGTATGTTTCATCATTTCAAATGTCTTTCACCCGCAGCACACGCATGGCGTTTAACACGGCCAGCACGGTCACGCCTACATCAGAGAATACCGCCTCCCACATCGTGGCAATGCCGAATACGCCGAGCAGCAGGAAAATCAATTTTACCCCGAACGCAAAAGCAATGTTCTGCCACACGATCATCCGCGTGCGCTTGGCGATGCGGATGGCACTCGCCAGTCGGGACGGCTCATCCGTCATAATGACCACATCCGCCGCTTCGATGGCTGCATCCGAGCCGAGGCCGCCCATCGCTACGCCGACGTCGGCCCGGGCCAGAACGGGCGTATCGTTGATGCCGTCGCCAACAAAGATCATTTTCTCTTTGGCGTGTTTCTCCGCCTCAAGTTGCTCCAGCCGCTCAACCTTATGCTGGGGCAGCAGCTCGGCATGAACTTCATCCACGCCCAGCTCACGTCCCACCGCTTCGCCTACGGCTTTGGCGTCACCAGTCAGCATGACGGTTTTGCGAATGCCCAGCTGCTTCAGGGAACGGATCGCTTCAGCCGCATCGTCCTTCACTTCATCCGCAATCACCAGATGTCCGGCATACTGCCCCTCTTCGGCAATATGCACAATGGTGCCGACGGATTGGGGTTCCTTATACGGAATGCCCGCCTGCTTCATTAGCTTGGCGTTGCCGGCCAGAATCTCGCGGCCATCGACCTGAACGCGGATGCCATGTCCGGCAATCTCGTCGTATCCGTCTACGCCGTGAGTGCGAATATCCTGCCCCCATGCAGCGCGGATCGATTCCGCAATCGGGTGATTGGAATGAGCTTCGGCAATGGCAGCCAGTTCCATCAAGGCATCCTTCGTGCGCTCTCCTTCCGGACGAATGTCCGTAACTTTGAAGACCCCTTTAGTCAATGTGCCCGTCTTGTCGAACACCACCAGCTTGACGTCGTTCAAGGCTTCCAAATAGTTGCTGCCCTTCACCAGAATGCCGTTGCGCGAAGCCGCCCCGATGCCGCCGAAAAATCCGAGCGGAATGGAAACGACGAGGGCGCACGGACAGGATATAACCAGGAAGACCAGAGCGCGGTACACCCAGTCCGCGAACGTCGCTCCGCTAATGAGCAGCGGCGGGACCAATGCGATCAGGGCAGCGAGTATGACGACAGCCGGTGTATAATACCGGGCGAATTTGCTGATAAAATGCTCCGTTTTCGCCTTCCGGCTGCTTGCGTTCTGCACCAAATCCAATATTTTCGATACCGTCGATTCGCCAAACGTCTTTGTAACCTCAATGGTCAGTATGCCGTTTTTGTTCACGAAACCGCTCAGCACGTCGCTGCCGGGCTCCAACTCGCGGGGAACGGATTCCCCCGTGAGCGCCGACGTATCTACCATGGAGCTTCCTGCTTTGACGACGCCGTCCAGCGGCACCTTCTCTCCGGCTTTGACGACGATCCGGTCTCCGATGCGTACGTCTTCCGGAGAGACGCGTTTGGTTTCATCGCCCGATCCGATCAACACGTTGGCATAATCGGGCCGGATGTCCATCAGCGATTGGATGGATTTGCGGGAACGATTGACCGCCATTCCTTGGAACAGCTCGCCAAGCTGATAAAACAGCATGACGGCAACGCCTTCCGGGTATTCCCCGATGGCGAATGCGCCGAGCGTCGCTACGGTCATCAGGAAGTATTCGTCAAACACTTGCCCCCGCACCATGTTTTTGAATGCCTGAAGCACGATATCTCCGCCGGCGATCAGGTAGGCCGCAATATACAAAACCAGCTGTGCCCACCCCTCCAGCGGAGACCAGACGGCGGCGGCAACCAGGGCGGAACCAGCTGCTAGGCGAGCCAGCAGCACCTTGGTCTGCCCTGTACCATGCTCGTGAGAATGCCCCGCATGGCCTTGGCCTGCATGAGCATGAGCGTGTCCGGCGGAATCATCATGCTGATGTGCTTGGCCTTGCCCATGGTCATGCGCGTGCCCTTGGTGATGGTCGTGATCATGTCCCTCGCAGCTCCCGTGCTCATGCCCATGAGCATGCTGATTCGACAGCGAATGGCCGGCAAGGTCAGAGTTCACTCCGCCCGCCGTCTGTCCGGCAGCATTTCTTTTCTCCGAGATGCGGATGTGCGGCTCCAGTCTCAGCACTTTGCGTTTCGCTTCTTCAACCACCTGCTCATCCATGTCGGACGTCGTGTGCATCGATAGGGTTTTCGTGACAAAATTGACGGAGCATTCGCTGACGCCCTGAATTTTTTTGACTCCATTCTCAATCTTGAGCGCACAATTCGCGCAATCCAAACCGTCCAGCAACAGTTCCCTTTTGACAAGCCTTTGTTCGGTCGACATTTCCATCTCCCCTTTGCTGTACAAAAAACAATCGTTATTGTATACCGGTTTATATATGAGCAATCATTCATATGTTTTAATTAACCCCATTATATGCACGCGTGCTCATATGTGTCAACCAAAGAGAGCTGATTTTCCAACCAAATTATGCTAATAGTAATGATTTCGCTTTAGGCGTTTTTTGGATATAATGAATGTATAGTTGTTAACATAGGCGGTGATAGAAATGGAACAACCAGTCAAAGCCCCGGCTGAATGCGACGCAACCTGCTTCGGCACAGAAGCGGATATGCAAGGCATTCGTGCCTCGCTGATTGATCGGGAAACGTCTTCCGAAATGGCAGATTGGTTCAAGGCGTTCAGCGATCCGACGCGCCTACGTATTATTGATGCACTGCTGCAGAAGGAATTATGTGTGCACGATCTGACGGTACTGCTCGATATGGGACAATCGGCCATCTCGCACCAGCTGCGATCCCTCCGCAACATGCGGATTGTCAAACGGCGTAAAGAGGGCAAAACCGTGTTTTATTCTCTGGACGATACACATATCGAGCAGATTTTCCTGCAGACGCTTCAGCATATCAAGCACGGCTAGGCTCTGCCGGCCTGCGAAACAAACAAAAGCCCTCGCCCTTCGGCTATTAGCCGATTGGCGGGGCTTTTGTTTCATAAGGGCACCGTTGTTCGATTAAAATTAAACAGGGTTGCCGTCTTTCGGATCATACAGTCCGGATCTATCCTTGAACCAGTTAAACACGTGCGATACGCAGACTTTCAGCACCGCATACCCCGGAACAGCAAGCAGTACGCCGACGACGCCGAACAGGTTGCCCGAAGTCAGGATCACGAAAATAATGGTGATCGGGTGAATTTTGAGCGTTTTGCCCATGATTTGCGGCGAGATGAATTTGCCTTCGATCAACTGCACGATCGTCCATACCGCCACCATCTTCAGCAGCATCACCGGCGAAGTGACCAAGGCGACGATCAGCGCAGGCGTAATCGCGATGGCCGGTCCGAGATAAGGCACCACGCTCGTAAACGAAGCGATGATGGCCAGAATCAGTGCATAATCCAGTCCAATGATCATATAACCGATGTACAGCAGAACGCCGATGCAGAAGCTGACGATGATCTGTCCGCGAATGAACGAGCTGATCTGATGGTTAATGTCATGAAGCACGTGCATCGCGCCGGAGCGGCTTTGTACAGGCAGGAAGGACAAAATTTTGCCAGGCAGCTTTTTGCCGTCCTTCAGCAGATAAAACAGGATGAACGGAACCGTGACGATGGACAGCACCACTTCGGTAAACGCACCCAGGAACCCGCCAATACGCGTCCAGGTATGGTTCAGAATCTCGGTTGCCTTCTTCGTTACGGTGCTCCACCAGTCCGTCGAATTCCAATTGACGGCATCCTGCAGCTGGTAAAAGAGCTGGCTGCCCGTCAATTCCTCGAATTGTACGCGCACGTTCTCGCTATACGTCGGAAAGTTGGCGATCAACCCCATGATCTGATTGCGCAGCACCGGAATGACGGCCAAAATGATGACCGTAAGCACGCCCGCAATGGCCAGATAAAGAATCAGGATACTCCATCCCCGACCGATCTTCCAGCGTTCCATCAGATCCACGATCGGGTTCAGCAGATAATACAGAATTCCCGACAAAATAATGGGCAGCACGATCGTTTTGAGAAGTACCGCAAACGGATGAAGGACGAAGGATACTTTGTTCAGCACCATCACATTCAGTCCGATCAGCAACAAAACCAGCAGAAACAGGACAAACTTGTTATTCAGAAAAAATCGCTTGAATCGGTCAGGCCACACGCGTGGTTGCTCCATAGGCAAGTCTTCCTTTCTTATGTATCCTCCCATAATTCAGGCCGAAAAAGGCTTCTTCACATCGTTCCCGCAAAGAAGACGTTGTCCGAACCAACATATGCAAAAAACCTTTCTGTATATACGAAGGCAGCCGTTCGATCGTTTCAAAAAGAAACGTTCTATCTTATCAGTTTACCCGAAAATGGCCGTGCTGCCCATTCTCCTCTTTTGAAAAAATGACCTCCCGGGCAGCTGCCAGCCGGACATAAAAAAGCATCGAAAAAAGACCCGCCTCCAGAGAGACGGGCCGCGTAATGCAGAGTTCATCAGATTTTGCCTGCCAGCCCGGCCAGCAGTTCGTAGGAACGAAGTCGTGCCTGATGATCATAGATCATCGACGTCACGATCAGTTCGTCCGCCTGCGTCTGGGCGATGAACTGTTCCAATTGGCCGCGCGCGGTGTCCGGCGCTCCTTTGACCGCGGCTTTTAGCGTTTGCGCTACCGCCGCTTGCTCGCGATCCGTCCATTTGCCCTCCATGTCGGCTGGCGGTTTGACCAGACCCGTGGTGCCGCGGATGATGTTCAGAAACTGCTGCAGCAGCGTGGTGCTGAGCCATTCCGCCTCTTCGTCCGTATCGGCCAGCACGGCATTTACGCCGGCGATCACGTAAGGCTTCGCCAAGACGTCCGAAGGCTGGAAGCTGCTGCGGTATGCTTCAATCGCTACCCGGGTATAATCCGGGGAGAAGTGGCTCGCAAACGCAAACGGCAATCCGAGTCTTCCGGCCAGGCGTGCGCTGAAATCGCTGGAACCCAGCAAATAAATCGGAATGTTCAGCCCTTCGCCAGGAACGGCACGTACCGGGGCATGATAGGAAGTGGCCGATGCATCGAAATAAGCTCTAAGTTCAGCGAGCAGTTCCGGGAAATCTTCTCCGCTGTTCAGCTCTCTGCGCAGCGCCAGCGTTGTGCGGCGATCGCTGCCCGGGGCCCGTCCCAGGCCAAGGTCAATCCGGCCCGGATACAACGATTCCAGCGTGCCGAATTGCTCGGCGATGACGAGCGGAGCATGGTTCGGCAGCATGATGCCGCCTGATCCGAGACGGATGCTCTTGGTGCCGCCGGCGAGGTAACCGATGACGACCGAAGTCGCGGAAGAGGCAATGCCCGGCATGTTGTGATGCTCTGCCACCCAATAGCGGTGATAGCCCCAGCGTTCGGCGTGCTGCGCCAGATCAAGGCTGTTCCGCAGCGCATCTGCGGGCGTCGCTCCCTCGGTAACCGGGGCAAGGTCCAGAATGGACAGTTTAACGTCATGAATCGTTTTTCTATTGAACGAACCGTTGGTTTCGGTAGTCATTATATCGAATCTCCTTTTCCGAATTGTTATTTCGTATATTCAGATATATAGATATATTGGTGCAAAAAAACAACTTTCCAGTGCAGTTGATATTCCTCACGCTGCCGTCTGCATCCGGACGGAAATCCCTTACGCACCAGCATGGGTGCTTCCGTTCCGGCATACGGCTTACAGCTTGTGCTGCACATATTCGGCAAATTCGCGGATGGTCTCCTCGTTGCGGCGATAGTAGGTCCATTGGCCTCTTCGCTCCGACAACAGCAATCCAGCCTTGAGCATGGTAAGCAGATAGCTGGATATGACGGACTGGGCCAAACCGGCCTTCATCTGAATGGTCCCCACACAGATTCCGTTCTTCCCTCCATCGGGATGCGTAGACAGCTCCGCTGGTGAGAAATGCTCTTCCGGTTGCTTGAGCCACTCCAAAATTTGTCTGCGCGTTTCGTTCGACAATGCTTTGTAAATGAGTATTGGTTCCATGGGTACGATTATACCCCCTTTCGATTAATTTGCAAACTTTTATGGCAAACAGGCTACCCTCCGCAGGATAGCCCCAATGTTTTGATCTCTTTATTGTACAGGTATTGCTCCTCGATTAGAAGGCAGCCTGAATGGTTTGTTTTACCTCTTCCAGCATGGCTGCATGAGCCGCTTCGTCCACGTTGCCGACCCCGCCCAAAAGGATATGCCCAACAGGTTCGATACCGACAAAGTCATAGATGCCTGTATCGGAAGTCATTTTCAAGGCGTCTGTCATGCCGATCTGGTCATAAATTTCCTTCGGTGTACCGTGCGTGTTGATGATGAACCCTTTTTTGCCTGTCAACAGTTTGACGATGCCCGTCTCATTTGCTCCATACGCGAAACCAAAAGCAAACACGCGGTCAATGTACCCTTTGATGATAGCCGGAAGCCCTGTCCACCATATAGGATAGATCATTGTGATGGCGTCTGCATCCGTGATGTATTTTTGCTCGGCAGCGATATCCTCGGGTGTCTGTCCCGCACGCATGGCTAGGGTATCTTCGGCTTTCAATACAGGTTGGAAGTTCAGCGCGTACAGATCGCGCACGACGACCTCGTGCCCCTTGGATTCCAATACGTCTACCGTAGTATTCAGAATGGCTTTATTGAAGCTGTCCGTGTGCGGGTGTGCATATACGATCAGATGTTTCATGAGTATTCCCTCCATTAGTTCAAATGATTTATCATATAGCGTGCGCATCTTCTTCGGGATGAATCCCCGCAAAGCATGCCTTTGTTTCAAATCTGCACCTACAAAACATAGACATCTATGTTTATAACCAAAAAAAATTACATCTCTCGAAGGATGCTGCCGAGCAAGTTTTCCAACTGTTCCGCTTGCTCTTCCGTCAAACCGCCGTATACCATCTCTTTAATCTGTTCGGAAATTTGCACGAAGATCGGCTCCAGCCTTCTTCCTTGTTCAGTCAGTCGGATCATCGTCACCCGGCTGTCCTCGGCACTCTTGCTGCGCTCCACGAAACCCAGCTTCTCCAGCTTGTTGACAAGCACGGTCACGGTGGGCTGCGTACGATGAACCCGCTCGGCCAGCATTTTGATGGACAGGGCCTCTTCCCGATAAAGGAAGATCAGGATATCCCCATGGGATGGCACTATGCCATTCACGCCCTGCTGCTCCAGTTCTTGCACGATGCGTTTGTTCACGTGGTCCCTGATCCGGGATATCATTGAGATTGCATTATATTTTGGCATGCCCTCATTATACATAGATATCTATTCATTTTCAAGCAGCTTATTCATATAAATCTCCCAACCATCTTGATGCGGACGATTGGGAGGTATTGTTATCTTCCATAAACATAAAGAATGCTGGTGCTTATTCGATCCAGTGCGTAACCTGCTCCAGCGACTGTCTCGTTTTGCCGTATTTCGGCTCCTCTGCACGATACCCGAAGGCCGCCATAACGGAAATGTCCCAGACGCCGTCTTCCAGCAAACCTTCCTCGGCAAAGATGCGACGGGTTTCCTCCTGATTGAATCCTTCGATGGGACAGGAGTCGATGCCGATGAGGGCTGCTGCGGTCATCATGTTGCCCAGCGCAATATACGTCTGTTTGGACGCCCAGTCGAACAATGTCCGCTCGCTGTCCAGAATGCCTTTGTTTTGCTGGAACGTGCGGTATGCTGCCGGAATGCGCTCATAGGTTTCCTGGTCCATGCCTTTGATTTCCTTGCAAATGTATTCCAGATGCGCCGAGTCATAACGCACGTCCGTACGCGCCAGGAAAACGACGAGATGGCTCGCAGTCGGGAATTGCCCTTTGCCGCCGCTCGAAAACTCGACCATGCGCTCGCGCAGCGCCGGATTCTGCACGATGACGAATTTCCAAGGCTCGGAGCCGACGGAGCTTGGGGATAACCTCCCCGTTTCCAAAATGAATTCGAAATCTTCTTTCGAAATTTTGCGATTCGGGTCAAAACGTTTGGTCGCGTGCCGGAAATGGTACGCCTTCAAAATTTCTTCTTTTCTATTTAATGGTGTCGTCGATTCCACTTTCTCCACATCCTTTAATCTATTGGGGTACAGTTTCATTGGGATACAGTATCATTCTAAAATGAATCATGCCTTATTGAAAGTACGCACATTGATGTTACCAGGTATATGTTTTGATACTTTACGGCCTTTGAAACCGACTGGCTCATAGGTCAGCCATAAATTCATTTTCGGAAATGACAGTATACCCTTCCTGACGAAGCAAAGCAGCTGTCACGCCTTCGCCCGGAATCTTTTCGTTGCCGAACGTGCCGTCATAGATCATCTGCGAGCCGCAAGACGGACTGAACTCTTTCAGAACCACGCAGGTCACGCCGAGCTTCCGGGCCCAGTCCAACGTTTCGTAAGCACCTTTGACGTAAAGCTCCGTGACGTCGGTGCCGCTCTTCTCGATCACCTTGGCCGTGCCTGCCAGCACGTCCCTGCCGTTCCCGCCGATAATTTCAGCCGGTTCCCGCGGGGTCGAAAAACCGCCAAGCAATTCAGGACACAGCATCTTAGCCTCTTCCCGTTCCACCAGTTCTTGAATTTTCTCGTCCAGACTCGCCGTACCATTGTAACGACAAGCAACGCCCGCGAGACAAGAGCTCACTAAATACTTCATCGATCCAATCTCTCCTTATTGCACTCACTTCCAACCTGTTAAGAAAATTGTACCACACGGATCAGGTTCATTCGCGGCTTCGTGAGAGTGAAGTGATTCGGCCTTCGGCATCGTAACTCACATCGATTACACCCTTAACTTGGCTATTCTTCTCTAGTTTGAAGGTGCCTTGTCCCGGATGGTCCGCATCCTGAGAAAAGCTGTATTCTTCCAAAGGCGCATGAAACATGTTTTTTATGATCGGCTCGGCGGCTTCCCTGATCGCAGATTCAGGGACATCCATAAGTCGTTGTTTGCCTTGGTCGGTCTTTGCTTCTTCCCTTGCATCGCTATTGAACGCAGGATGCAATGCCATATCATAGATGGAGACTTCAGCATCTTTACCATACTTTCCGTCAGACAAGGTTACAAGATAGCGTTCCCCAAAGGTTAGATCCCATTTGCTCCAATGGTCCTGCATATTTTTATTGTACGCAATACTTGTTAATGGCAACGCCGAGTAGCCATAGTACGCCTCAACGACTTGCTCGGCACGAACCACGGCTTCTTTGGGTGCTCTCTCAAGATCAATGGACCCGGAAACATATATCACCTCATCCTGCTGCCAGATGATGCTCCCCTCGACTTTACCATTTTCATTTCCGAGTTTTACGAGAGTCATCACTTCCGGCTGCCCATCATCCTCGCTTGGGGACATATGCGCCGAGCGGTCCACCTGCAAAGGCTTCATCGTTCCGTCACTGCCTATGCCTTGGAGAAGGGCTGGAATCTGGCTCAAATAACGGGGTTCGAGCTGGCTGACATCCATTTGCCCCCTTAGGGTCCAGCTTTGCATTTCCCCGGTAGCCGCATCAATTGAGAACTCCGCATAATTGTGATCTGTTTTTTGCCCGGCCTGCACGTAAATGGTATGCGAGTCATTCGGAAATGCCGTATCGTCCCTTACCATAGTCACTTCCAATTGTTTGCCCAAATAATCCCTCATTGTAACGGCAATCGTTCTTTTCATCGGTTCGGTCAGGAGCTCCTTATTCACGTCATCTGCCAATAAAAGGGCTGAAGCGGGATAAAGGCGTTCAACGACAGACTCCATGTACTGTCCGTTCCATAATAAAATCCCTGCCGCCGCGGCAGCTGCGGTTATGGCTGCGACCCACCCTTTTTTGCGACTTTTGCGTTGACCAGGCAAATTCAGCTTCTCCATGCTTTTGGTAAACGGTGACTCGACATCGCTTTGTCCCTGAATTGCTTTCGTTCCCGCTACCCGCTGCAGCACGCTCTGCTTGTGGCGTTCCGTAAACGCTGATCCTGCAAATGGCTCACCCTTCAGCACCTCTTCCCATTCTTCACGCTTCCCTGTCTTCATTCGCCTCGTTCCTCCCATCGTTTCCGTACTTTCGCTTTTGCGCGCGACAGTCTTGATTTGGCCGTCCCGATGCTGATGTCCAGCATTTCCGCAATTTCGGCCAGCGTCAGTTCATACTTCAGATGGAGCAGCAGCAGCTCCCTGAATTTGTCCGGCAAAGACATGACCACATCCCAGATTTCATGCACATGCTCCCGCCGAATGGCTTCAGCTTCTGCGGACGGATGCGCCTGCATTTCGGGAATAGACATTAATCCGCCCCTTTCCGCTTCTCCGTTTTCCATCGGCAAAATGCCTCCCCACTGGCTGCTGCGAAAAAACTTCGATTTTCGGTATGTAAAGGTCGTGTTTCTGGTTATGGTCAGCAGCCATGTCTTCAACGAGCATTGCCCGCGAAATTGGGAGATGCCCAAGTAAGCCCGAATAAACACTTCCTGCGAAAGCTCATCTGCCTGTTCGGCACTCCTCGTCAGAAAGTAGGCATAGTTCCACACGTCGTTCCCGTACTCGTCCATGATCTGGCTGAGCGTGTGATTGTCGATCTCTCTGGCCTGCTCCAAAAATTGAACATCCAACTGGCATTCACCTCATTCAATAAGACTGCAGCGCAGCTCTTCCGGTTCCCGTTTGGTGAAAATTTTCCTTACTACTGTATACGAAAAAAACAGCATGTCTCATAAAATGAGCAATGCTGTTGCAATTGAACTAATGTACCGATTCGTATCGTAACGTTAGCGGCTGCCCTTCATCCAACGTAATATCACTCAATCTCCGGTTATCCTCTTGATTATCTACGTACAACCTCCACTCATACTCCTTGTTGCTATTAAGACCTTCTACACCTTCAACATGACCTTCCTTATTTTGAGTGACATTCATCCCCAGATCCCTATTCGCCGTTATGGCCTGAAATACTTTCTCTGCGCTTGGTTGGTTATCGATCACTCTAACGGTTTGAATGAATACGACTTCTTCCAGATCATTGAAAATGGCTACGTTGATATCCGTCGTCTCTTCTCCCTGACCGATAAACTTGATGCCCTTGTATTCAGGTGCCAAACTGTCGCTTTTACCAGCTCCGCACCCCGTTAACGCCAATAAGAATAGGGATACTACAGCAATCGCGCTAAACAGCCGATAATTCGAAATCATCTTTATTCCCACCTCCTATCTTATTGAAGTCCTGGTCATCCATCCAAACGGAGGCGTTCCATCAAATTGCTTCTATGCAGATATCGCTCCATGTACCATATTGCCACCCACTGCACGGCCAAATAAAAGATAACAAGCACCGTGAGCGCTAGATAAGGGAACTGATAAATGGCATAAGAAGCCTCAACGGCAAATAAACGAACGCTGTAATATCCTAAGGGAGTCCCTAGCAAAATGGTTAATAGTATGCTGCTGACCACAATCACAAGTCCCTCGCTTCCAATCAGTATTCGCAATTGCTTCCGGGACAGGCCGATGGCCTCGATCATGCTGATTTCCCTTTTTCTCGCCAGGAAACTGCTCAAATTGGAATTGATCAGATTAAACACACTAATGACCATTAACATCGAAATGAACCCGTATGCAGCGACCTCCATCAGTCGTTTGGACTCGCTGTATTCCTGATAAATGTCCTGAAAGGATGTAAGGATCAAATCAGGCTCTTCTCCAATGACCCTTTTAAGTTGTTGCTCCACGTCTCGTTGTCTGGATGGATCAACCGTCACGCTGAATTGCTTCATGGTCGGATCAAGTCCTACTCGTTCAAACAGGTCCTCGTGCGCAACAAAGATGCCTCCTTCGCTCGCGCTGCCTCTATAAGTCATGTATGTGGGCAAGACGGCTATAATGGTGTACTCTTCTTCCTTTCCCTGATCATCCAGACTCGCCATCCGAACTTTATCGCCAGATTGGTATGTTCCGTCTTCGGAGATGGCAATCAGGTAGTTCCCTTCCTTCATCTGCTGCAACATTTCGGAGCTGCCTCCGGTTCGGTCAATGGCCTTTTGAAGCAGATTCGGGTCATACCCGTAAATATCCGCAATAATCCGTGAACCCTTTATTTCCTCCCAATGATTAAGGTGTTTACGTGCATCCGTTTTATTGTAGATCAGGCCGTCGTATTTTTCCGTAAGTACTTCACGGACACCTTCGATTTGCTTCACTTGGTTCATTGTTTTTTCTTGGATATAACTATGGCTGGCAGCGCTGCCTGAAGATCCGGCCAAACTGATTTTGAAATCGCCGGGCACCATGCTTCCGGCTAGATTGTTTATATTCATGCTGTATAAAATGCTTGCAGACGTCATGAATATCAGCCCCGTAAACGTGATGGAAGCCACCGTAATGATCGTTCTTTTTTTGGATCTGAATTGCTGCAGAAGCGAGAGACCCCAAATGCCTATTTTCGAGTTCAATGGTCTGGATGATGTCCCGCCCGCATAATCCGTTTCTCCAGTCAGCTTGTATTTCATAGCTTCAATTTCTGACCCCGCTGTGCTTTTTCGAATGGGATGTTCGATACATAACCGTACCAATGCAATTCCGCTGATCCATGAAACCGCAATGATTACCCATGAGAGTTGTACCTCTAAAGTTGAACCGCTGATTCGCTCCCCGACCCAAGGCAGCACAACAAAACTCCCTGCGATTCCTAGAATGACGCCAATCGTACTTCCCCAAACGCCCAGAACGAGTCCTTCCAATACAATCATGCGCCTTATTTGTGCAGCACTCATGCCGATAGCACGCAACATTCCGAACAAACGGATCTTTTGGGACACATGAATATTGAATATATTGTAAATGACCATTCCTGCACATAACACTACAATCATGACGAGGATGATCATTTGAAAAATGGACACAGGACTCCATTCGTAGGCACCCGTATATCGTTCATTGATAATGATTTGTGCATCATTCAGCCCTTCTGCGATTCCAATGTTCCTCGCTACGGAAGTTGCATTAAAATCGGAGTTTAACAAAACAAACAAGCTGATATCCGGCTTGATGGCGTTCTGATTTAAGAAGGGTTCCGATACCAGCATTAATCCCGCTCGCGCAACTTTCCTTACAGCAATATCCTCGGTAATGCCCACGAGTTTAAAAGAGATAACCTTGGAGCTAGGGCTTCCCTTTTCTTCAAACCGTGCCTTCATCTTTATTTCCTGTCCAAGAGTAGGCGCATAGCCCAGCTCCCCAATCACCCATTCATCCAAAACGATTTCGTTCGGCGTGCGAGGAGCCCTCCCTTTTTTGAGAGCGATCAGGCCGTCTTCGATCCCTTCTGTATACACCATAGCCATATCTATTTTTTTCTCTACAAAGGGTTCAAAGCTTACATTTTTGATGTTATATGCAGCATAAACCTTTTTAAATTTTTGATTTTTTTGCAAATGGCGCAGCTGTTCCTCCGTCAGATGATCATATTGAGCATGATAAGCCCCGATTTCATTTATGGCTGCCCTGCGATTTCTCTCTTGATCGGAATGGAAAAACATGAGGACGACAACCATCAATGCTACGGAAAGAGCAATTGTAGCGACAGTCACCAGTGTGCGCCCCTTATAGAAAACAAGGTGACGGATCGCCATCTCTTTTACGATCTTGTTCTGCTTCATGTCAGCTCTCCGTCATGACTTGGCCATCTTCTACTTTGACAATTCGATCGGCCAATCCGGCGATTTCTTCGTTATGGGTTACCATGATGATCGTTTGGCCATATTTGGACACAGATACGCGAAGAAGTTCAAGCACGTCCTTACTGGTTCGGCTATCCAAGTTGCCTGTCGGTTCGTCTGCCAAAATAATGGCTGGTTTTGGGGCAAGCGCCCGCGCAATAGCAACCCGCTGTTGTTGGCCGCCCGAAAGCGAAGCCGGGAGACTCGTTTTTTTCGTTTCCACGCCAAGTGTAGCAAGTACATCTTCCACGAACGGAAGATCCGGTTCTTTCCCATCCAGTCCGATCGGCAGCAATGTATTTTCCCAAACATTCAAGGAGGGGACCAGGTTAAAAGCCTGGAATACGAAACCGATCTCGCGTCTCCTGAATATCGCGCGTTCATCGGCTTTGAGGTCATATACCGAAGTCCCTTTAATAAGGACCTCTCCTTTTGTGGGCGGCTCCAGACCGCCAATAATATGCATTAATGTGCTTTTCCCTGCTCCCGATTTCCCTACAATCGCTACGAATTCCCCCTGTTTTGCGCCAAAATGAACGTCATTGATCACGCTAACCTGATTTTCGCCCTGTCCGTATACTTTATGGAGATGATTTCCTTCTAAAATCATTGTTATCCCTCCGCCCGTAATTTGGTCACAAGCGAATCATAACGTAACATTTTCAACTTTTTATCAACTTTAACCATTAATTTCAACCTAATCTGAACATAGCCTGAACCGTAGCTCCTCCAGTCTCGTTATTGGATATATCTATCGTTCCTCCATGCTTTTCAACCAGAGTTTTGCATATGTAGAGCCCAAGGCCGGAATGTCTATCCTGACTATTTGCATGTTCGCCCCTGTAAAAAGGGACAAATGCTTTCTTGCGATCCGCTGGAGAAAATCCGTAGCCGTCGTCATGAACAGCCAAAATTAGGTATTCAGGAATAAAGCGTAATTCAATTTCCAGATGGTTCCGGGCATAGCGAGCCGCATTTCCCATCAAATTTTCGAATACTCGAATGATAAGATTTGCATCCACTTTAGCATGAAGTACCGTTAGATCGATATCCCACACGACCGCGAAACGTTTCCCCTGCGTAAACATATCGCAAATGCTTTGCAATTGTTCCGTTAGAGATGCCATCTCCACGTGATCTAGCTTGTACTGAACATCTTCAAGGCGCTGCGCAGCACTCATCGCATCTACATCCTGTTTCAGGCGCATGATTTGATTCGACATCTTATCGAGCGTAGAGACAATTTGGTCGGTAGGCATTTTACCGGAAGGTATATAGTTCTTCATAAAATCGGTATACCCGGTAAGCACGGTAAGCGGGGTTCGTAAATCGTGGGAAAACGCAGCATTGAGTCTTTTGCGCTCTTCAACAGCCTGCCACAACATTTTGTTGTTTTGGTCCAATGCCGCTCTCATTTGCTCCAGGGATTCGCACAGTTTCCCCATTTCATCCTGACAGTCATAATGAATATGGAAATCCAGATTATGATTCGTTATGTTTTCGGATGCGTTGCGAATTAACTTGATCGGCTTCTCTAATTTGTTGCGATAAAACAAAAGAGCTGCGCTTATGATGCTTCCTGCGAAATATATGGGGACACTCCAGCTATCAAGGAATCGGAGAAAATCAGCCCAGCGTTGATCCCTGGGTGAATAATCCGTATTAATCTTTTCAATATTATAAATCACTGCCGGGTTATTGATATCCTCCACCGTATATGAGGGATTATATTTCAAAAAGAGCCGATTCATCATTTCACCAGCCTGTCCAACGGTGATTACGCTTACCAAGGCTGCGGCCATGATAAAAACAAACATGTATAATATAAAGGTTTTCCGAATCGAAAGATTACGCAGTCCCTGCATCAGCCTTCCCATTTGTATCCCACACCCCAAACGGTTGATATGTACTTCTGTTTAGAACATGCCGCAAACTTCTGCCTGATCCGTCGAACATGTTCCGCAACCACGGCACTGTCCCCATCGCGCTCGTAACCCCAAATCAGTTCATAGATTCGTTCCTTATCGAAAACTTGCCCCTGGTTCATTGAAAGCAATTCAATGATTTCGAATTCCTTTTTAGAAAAGTGAATGATTTCGTCCTGAAAACGAATTTCTCTGGAAGTGTAGTCGACAACCAACTCTCCGATGAATTTGGTTTGATGTTTGGCTTGCAATCGCTCCTCGCGCCGCAAATGCGCCTCAATTCTCGCTCCCAGTTCATCGATACTGAACGGTTTAACGATATAATCGTCAGCCCCGGCTTGAAATCCAACGATTTTATCGCGCTCCTCCACTCTTGCCGTCAAAAAAATGATCGGGCAGCTCACATGATTACGGATTAAGCTGCATACTTGCAGACCGTCCATATCAGGCATGTTGATATCCAGCAAAATAAGATCAGGCCCTTTTGAAGCTTGTTGAAGAGCCTGATCACCGTTTATGGCCGTCATTACCATATATCCATTCATGGTTAAATAATCTTGTAACAAACAGACAATGTCCTGTTCATCGTCAACGACCAGGATACGTTTCGTCATCGTTGTACCTCTTTTTCAAAAAACTTATTATGTTATAGAAACCGCATTAATCAATCACACAAGGCCACTGCGAGTGCAGTACCATCTTCCGATCGCTGTTATCCCCAGATTTTTTTGAACCCCCTTGTCTAAGGGTAAAATGCGGTGAACAGCCTATGCTTCCGAAGCAGCTTTCTTTCAGAAAGCTTTTAAGCGACCGCTTTGCTTCTCCAGATTGGTTCTGCCTCTCCGTTAACGTGTTATGTTTTTTGCGGTATATATATCATGTTTCTTTTTGGTAATTTCATAGATCTTCTTTTAATATTATCCATCCATATACCAAAACACAATTCATGATTTGGTCGCAGCAATCATCAGAAACATCGGACGACGATTCTCGTCTCGCATGCCAGGTACACGCTCCATCATTTCAGGTGAAGGTTTGGACTCTTCTACCCGACGAATCTCAAAGCCAGCCTGGATCAGTTCATTCAACTGTGTCGCTAGCGTACGGTGATATTTCAGGACCGGTTCGCTCAAAAAATGAGTTTCACGCACCCCTTCATCCTGATAGTGATCGACAGGCCAATGCTGCAGTTCTCCCTGCGGCCCGTAATGCCAATCCTGCTCCGCGCGAGCAGTGAAGATTGGATGTTCGGTAGATAACACCAACCACCCGCCGGGATGAAGGCACTCCCTAATGCGAGCATACACGGGGGCCAGGTGCTGTACATAATGCAAGGCAAGAGAACTGATCACTACATCAAACGTCCCCAGTTCTGGACCTACGTCTTCAATAGCCATCCGTCGGTATTCAATCCCAGAATCACCGCTTAATTCGCGTGCACGCCGCAGCATGTTTTCAGACAAATCAATGCCGACCACCGAGGCTGCCCCTTGCTCTCGCGCATAGCGACAGTGCCAGCCAAAACCGCAGCCGAGGTCCAGCACTTTTTTCCCGGCCAGCACGGGCAGCATGGTGCGCAACTCATGCCATTCACCCGCTGCCTCCAATCCTTCCTTGGAACGAGGCATTTCACTATAACTCGCGAAGAAGGAAGGTTCATCATACTTGTTTTCTTTCATATCGTTTCTTCCTTTCCAACCATTTGGACTCTATCCTGACTCTACCACAAAAAATGCAGACATTTCGAACAATTGCACTTCAAATTTGAATATGCTAAAATACAGAACGAACGTTCAGTATAAATATAAACAGAATGAACATTCAGTTTAATAATGGAGGTCATCATGAACACGACGTGGACGCATCCCTTGGAAAAACAATCGGTACAGAAAGCTTTCCTGAGCTACCTCGTGCCTTCCATCCTGGGCATGCTGGTCATCGCATTCAACTTTATCATCGACGGCATCATGGTCGGACACAAACTCGGCTCCACCGCGCTTGCAGGCATCGGCATCGCCTCGCCCGTCTATACGCTGTTCGTAGCCATGTCGCTATGGATCGGGATGGGCGGCGCAACGCTATACTCCAACTATATGGGGGAAAAAGAGCTTCTCTCCGCCAGAAGGATTTTCACAAAATCCATTCTGATTATTCTGATCGCCACGGCAGCGATCGGGCTGACCGCCTTCTCGTTGAGGGAGCAGCTGGTCTACGCGCTTGGCGCCAATGCGGAAACGTTCCCGTATGCGGCCGATTACATGAACGTCATCCTGTTGTTCGGATTCGTGTTCACCATCGAAAACGCATTGACCATTTTCGTGCGCAACGACGGAGGTCCGCGAACATCGATGTACGCGCAGATAACCTTTGCCGCGGCAAACATCGCCATCAATTACCTCATGCTGTACGTATTGGAATGGGGTGTACGCGGCGTTGCGCTGGGTACGATCATTTCCGCGTCCTTGGCGCTGCTCGTGTTGTTGACCCATTTTCTCGGAAAAAACAATCATCTCAAGTTCACTCGCTTCAAATGGAGCAAAAAATGGCTGATGGCCATCGTGCTGATCGGGTTCCCGAGCTTTTTGGCGGAATTGGGCATGTCCGTCTTTTCCGTCGCCCATAACATTTCGCTCGATCGGCTGGCCGGCACGGACGGCGTCGCCTCTTTTACGGTGCTGAACTACATCCATGGCGTCGTGCTCCTGGCCTTCCTCGGTTTGGCTTCGGCGGCGCAGCCGCTGGTCAGTTATTATTATGGTGCGAAACAGATGGACCGCGTCAAGCTGACGCTGCGGATCGCGTCCGGCACGGCGCTGGGGTTCGGCGTATTGCTGCTCGTCGTCGTACAGATCGGCGCATCCTTTTTTGTGCAAATCTTCGGCAACTTCAGCGCGAGCGTGATGGACAACGCGGTTTATGGACTGCGTATCTTTACCTTTGCTTACCTGTTCATGGGCATTAACTTCGTCATGAGCACATACTTCCAGTCCGTCGGCAACGCCAAAATGGCCATCTGGATTACGGCCGCGCGCGAAATGATCATTATGGTTGCGCTGATCGCGATCCTGCCCGCATTTGCCGGGGTTACCGGCGTATGGCTGGCAGTGCCGCTGTCTGAAATGCTTGTCCTGCTGACCATCGGCATCTATTACCGCAAACGTTCAATTCATGAAAGATTAACGGGATTAACGATGAGCGATTAAGAGGTTTATCCCCTGCCTGGGGCAAAGTCCCAAAAACCGTGACAATGACCATCGCGTCCGTCACGGTTCTTTGAGATGTCAATTTCAGACTAGATCAGGCCATACTTCACAAAACTGTTGTACAGCCCGTCATTATCCAACGTGTCCGTAATATCGTCGGCAATTTCCTTGAGCCCCGGCTTGGCATTGCCCATGGCGATGCCCACGCTGCAAAATTCGAGCATCTCGGCATCGTTCATGCCGTCTCCGATCGCCATCGTGTCCTCCACGGACCAACCATGGTGCTCCAGCAAATCGGCGATGGCCACCGCCTTGTGAATGCCGGGAATCATCATCTCCCCGCTATCTTTGCCAAAGATCGGCACCGTGCATTGGATGACCTCGAATTGACCCGCAAATTGTTTCTTAATTTGCTCGAAAGGTACCCGGCTTTCCAAGAAAGACACCTTGTTGACGTCATCCTTGTACAAGTCGCTTTCGCCATACGTCAAGCCCGCGATGAACGGGTGCGGCGTTTTTTCCATTTTTTCGCGGGCCGCCGGATCGTTCTCGACATCGCCGTAGATCAGCTTTTCCAGCCGGGCCTTGAGGTTGCGGCTCGCATATAAGGCCGAGTTGGATTCCAAATAAAAGTCCACATCGTGTTCGTTGAAAAAATCGACCATCCGGCGTACGTCTTCCGGCTGCACTTTTTTATGATACAGCGGCGTACCGCCGATCTCGACATATCCCCCGCCTGCGCCGATCAGTCCATCGAACCCGATGTCCCATATGGCGTCGTAAATTTCGGCTTTGGAACGCCCTGTGCACAAATATAATAAATGTCCATTCTCCCGCGCGGCGCGGCAAGCCTGCTGTGCCGACTCCGGCACGATACCGTCATCCCCGACCAAGGTGCCGTCGATATCGATAAATACGATTTTGCGCTTGTCCTGACTCATGAATGCACTTCCCCCTTATGAGACGCGATATGGCAGCATAGTGTCTCCATGATCCAAAAGACGACCAGACGATTACGCTCCATAAAGCCAGTGTACAGGCTGGAACGCGTTCCAAGTCAAGCCGTTTGTCCCTCCTGTTCTTTTTCCTTGGATTTGACTCAAGCATATACCTTAGGTCTGACCTAAGGTCAAGTTATGAAACACAAAAAAACGAAACCGGACATTCACAAGCTAGAGTCCGGTTTCGTTGGTATGATCTTTAGTTACCCCTGCCCTGCCTATACATTAGACGCTAGTGCCTGCTGCAGTCTTGGAAACACGCGCAGTGCATTGTTATAAAATACATCTTCCCAGTGCTGCTCGGGAATCAGGTTCTGTACGAACCGAATGTATGGTTCAAGCGGAACCAGCGGCCAGTCCGTGCCAAACACGAGACGGTCATACTTCTCGGCAAAGACGATGGCGCGTTTGAAATGGTCCACGTACGTCTGCTCGCGCTGCAATCGTTCCACCTTTGCCGCATCCCCGACAATCCAGCCGGACAGATCGGCATAAAGATTCGGATTTTTCTCGAGCAAAGCCGCCGTATCCATCACCCACGGATCACCAAGATGGCATAACATAAAGGTCAGGTTGCGGTGTTTCATGAACGTCTCTTCCATCGAGAGCGGATGGGAGTATTTCAACAACCCGTGATCCGAATACGTCAGCCCTCCATGAATGACGATGGGAAGCTCATAAGCGGAAGCCAAGCGATATACCGGATCGTAAATCTCGTCGCCGACGTTAAAATGGTAATATCCCGCATATAACTTGATCCCCACCACGCGTTCGGAACGCAAGGATTGCTCCAGCGCTTCAATTTGACCATCCTGATGCAAGGTTAGCGGATTAATGCCGACGCATGTGTATATGTTATCCGGCAACAACGGCTCCAGATCAAGAAGCATCGGATTAAGGGCGGCAGCGTCCGGAAACAGACCTTCTTCCGTTTCCGTCACACCCATGCCTACCCCGGCGATTACGCCGGCGTTCCTGAACTCCTCCAGCAGGCCTTTCGAAGTATATTCGATGGATGCCTGCAGCTGTGCAGTCTCTTTGAACGCCGCAATGTTGGAGTAGTGAATATGCGCATCAATGATTTTCATCCCAAGCAGTCCTTTCTATATCAGGTTGGCATCGTCAAAACGAAGGGCCTGCAAATCCGCGTAGGCGTCCTGCATCGCCGGCAGATCCGAGATGATGCAAAAATGGGGTTTGCCCATTTTTCCTTGACGATCCGGAACGAACAATTTTTCGATATTCACGGAAAAGGATAACTCGTTATTGATTACGGTTTCCACCGATTCCAATCCGGGATGGGAAACGGTCATCAAGCGCTGCTCCCTTTCCCGTGATCCATATTGAATGATGCCGCTGGCGCTATTCACTTCCAATTGAACCCGGCCAGCCTTGTATACGACCCCTTCCCCGGACTGATCCTGAACGTATACGCGGCAATCCTTAATATCCCGGCTTGCCTGGCAGGAGGTATAATGAATCACGTGCAGCGGATGCAGCGGGGCCCCCGTATGCTGAACGATGCCAACGACCGATGCCAGCACAGGCACGCCGGGAAGCATAAGGAAATAATGATGCATCGTGATCCCCTTATATTTGGCATGATGAGTAACCTTCACCGTCATTCGGATGCCTGACCAAGCATTGCCCGCCGAATCCTTCATTTCCGCAAACGAAACCTCGCGAGGTTCCTTCATCAGGCTCGATTCGGACATGCCGATGATTCCGGCCGTAATCCCCCCGGTCCATGGATTCCACCACGACTTCGGCCCGGCCTGCGGGTAGGAAGACTCCAGCCATTCTTGCCCGTGATATTGCAGAGAGAAGAGCGCCGGTGCATACTCGGAACTGGCTTTAATCCGCAGAACGCCATTGTCGGCCACGCATAGATCGCCATGCTCCGATGGCTCTGTCTGGAGGATTACGCCATCCTCCGTGACCGGAAATACCGCACGATGCCGTTTCACTTCGTAATCTTCCATATCAAGCCGGACGGATACGATATCGGCCTCCAGTGCAGGATTCGCGTTTAACGGCAAAGCCACAACGGTGCGTTGTTCCTCTTCATACACGAGTTGCGATGCCGGGACAATGCCTTCCTTTACGGACGAAACGTGAATTTCGCCGGCCAACAGCGTATTTTTCCGTTCCACAATACGGGCGGCAGCCTCTCCATGTATGAACGGATTGCGATCGTTAATGATCAGCTCCAGATGTGCCGTTGTATGCAGATCGGTGTCCTTCTCGCCTTTCAACGCAAATGCACGGAAATCGCGCCAATCTTGCCATGTCCCCACGGCGATCCGAATCGGTTCGGTCTGAGCAACGCTCTCCGCAGGGAGCAGTCCCAATTCGTGTTCAAGTCCATAAAGCCAATTTTCTCTGGTGAGCTGTCTGCCTTCAGGCCATGTGATGCCTCTTGTATGGTCTCCTTGTTTAGCATACAGCCAATTCTCGGTGAATTGGGTCAGTTCCCAATAATCTTTGTCGGCGGCATCCGGGCTTTGACCTGCATCCACATATTGTCCCTGATACGGAATAATCGCGCCTTCCAAGCCAAAATGAAATTTTTCCTTCATATATAATGGTTCCGTACGCTCGGGTGCAGCATCACTGTTACGAACGATAAAATGACGGCTGATCACGCCGTTATTATGCAGCTGCACAACGAGGGTGAGATTCAGATGAAATGAAGCAATCTCATAATCGGCTTCCATGATCATGGCACCTTCATGCCGCCAAGCAACACGCGCTGCCCGTTTCTTCTCAAAAGCATCGCTATACGGCAAACCAAAGCTTGGGAAACTAAGCGAAATGACATCTTTGTTCCCCCCATAAATCGAGATCATCGGCTGGGATTTTCCTAACCGGACCGAATAAGGGCCATTGGAAATCATCCATTCCTGTTCCGTTTCTCCGCCAAAGGCCGCATGGATCCCCTGAAAAACGATGCTTGTTTTTTGCTGATGAACCCGTTTCTTTTCGCTATCCGTTATACTGTAAATGCCTACCTTATGATGCCAGATACCATATTCGAGCAGCTCGGCCTTCACCGCGATCGACTGTCTGCCTTTGGCCGGAACTGCGATCCGAACGGTCGGCTGCACGAAGGCGAGAATACCATCCGAAGGCAGCTCGAATTCAAACACGCCATCCGCCGCGTATTCGTTCTCCACGGTCAGGTCAAGGTTGTACGTTTGGCCTGCATGCAGGGGCAGTTGTGGGGCATGAAACTTGATTTTTACCGGATACTTGGGCTCAATTCCGATTTTGAACGTCGCTTGTTTGCCATTGATCCGAAGTTCGGCTTCCACCACCGGATGCGTTTCGAAGGGATTCTGGTCTTCCTCCACAGGCTGCACGAAAAAAGTACCCTCAATGGTTCCGGTTTGCTCAACGTTCATGCTCTCCTGCAAGTCAAAGCTGATCCCGGCATTGCTAACGCTTTGCACATCTACAGTGAGCGGTTTGCCGCTTTTGTTTACGGCTTTGTACATGATGGGATAATGGGCGCCGAACGGAAGCTCATGCTGCTCGGGAATGCTTGCTTCAATTAAATAGTCCTCGGTTTCAATGAGGCGCAGTCCGCGCCCCGTGCGCTCGTACTCCATTTTGAGGTAAGTGGAGCCTTTGCTCCATTCGTAAGTGAAGTAATCGAATCCGCGTTCTTGGCGGCCATCCGGGCTGATGACGATCTCCCGCAGGCTATCGGCATACCAATCCAGTTCATCGAAATAATGCTTCACGGCCTCGGTCTGGAGCACCGAAGGGATCAGGTTCATGAGATGCGTCGTGTCATCCCGCCGCTCCCAGAAAAATCCGCATTTTTTGTACGCAGGCACGGCTTTGGTGTTTCCAGCCCAAGTATATAAATCCAATCGCGGCCAACCTCGTTTGATCGTTTCGTCCAACGCGCGCAATATAAGCCGTTTTCCGACTTTGCGGCCGTGATAATCCGGGCGCACGTTCAACAATGGAATATAAAGCGCTCCTTGGTCTTCTTTATAATGGGAGAAACTGCAGTATCCGACGACCTCGTCGTCAACCATGGCCAAAAAAACGTGGAGGTACGGGCTATTTTGGTGTTCTTTGATGATTTGTTCCTCCGTCCGGACCGTGCTGTCGCCTCCCCAGCTGTCCTGGCTCATATTCCACATTTTTGCGACGGAAGCAGCGAAGGCAGGCTCATATTCAACGATTTCCACTTCTTTTGCACTGATCATTCAAACGTTCACCTCCAGAAAAATGGCTTTTGCTTAAATACGGACTGAAAGTTCGGTATGTAAAAAAATCAAACCATCCTTCTAAAGCTTGTCCCCATATATATGGAACAGCTTCGAATGGAAGCTTGATTCCTTTATCATACAAAATTATACAGGAGCCATGTGTCTTCTATGTGAACTTTTTGTTAATTCTGGAAAAAATGGACCTGCAACAAAAAACCGGACCCCTATATAGGAATCCGGTTGGTATGCGATCGCGCTCAAGCAGGCTGTCGGAGATCATTGATCCACCGTTCTGCCTGAGCAGCGCTGAGTCGTATAATGAAAAAAATAAATCAGGCCAATCTCGTTTTGAAATCTTCATAGCCAAATTGGCGAACCACTTCGCAATCGCCGTCTTTTCGGCGAACAGCGATAGCTGGCAGCGGCATGCCGTTGAACGTATTCGTTTTGACCATGGAATAGATCGCCATGTCCTCGAATACCAGACGATCGCCTTCCTTCAGCGGCTGATCGAACGAATAATCGCCGATCACGTCGCCAGACAGGCAAGTTTGCCCGCCCAAACGGTACAGGTACGGCTTCTCGCCTGCTTCTCCCGAACCGACAAGCGGTGGGCGGTACGGCATTTCCAGTACGTCCGGCATATGACATGTCGCCGATGTGTCGAGAATGGCGATGTCCATGCCGTTTCTGTGGAAATCCAATACGGAAGTGACCAGGAAACCCGCGTTCAGCGCAACAGCTTCACCCGGCTCCAGATATACTTCCAGGTTGTACTTCTCCTGCATACGTTTGATGCAGGCTTCCAATCTCGGAATGTCGTAATCTTCGCGCGTGATGTGATGCCCTCCGCCGAAGTTGATCCATTCCATTTGCGGCAGCCATTGTCCGAACTTCTCTTCCACCGCGTTCAGCGTCGTCTCCAGATCGTCGGAATTTTGCTGGCACAAGGTGTGGAAGTGCAGTCCGGAGACACCGTCCAGCAGCTCGGCGCGGAAATCTTCGTGTTTGGCCCCGAAACGGGAACCCGGGGAACAAGGATCGTAGATTTCGTGGCCGACCTGGGTCGAGCATTCCGGGTTAATGCGCAGCCCTACTTTTCTGCCAGCCTGAAGCGCCTTATCTTTGAACTTCGCCAGCTGCGAAAACGAATTGAAAATAATGTGGTCACAGATCGAGATGATCTCATCGATCTCGTCCTCGCGATAGGCCGGGGCAAAGACATGATTCTCTTTGCCCATTTCCTCATGGCCCAAACGGGCTTCGTACAGCCCGCTTGCGGTTGCGCCGCTCAGGTATTCTCCGATGAGCGGATACATCGCCGTCATGGAGAACGCCTTCTGAGCCAGCACGATTTTCGCGCCAGTACGCTGCATGACACCGTTCAGGATTTTCAGGTTTTTCTCGATCAGTGCTTCGTCAACAACAAAACATGGTGTCGGTAATTGCTCGAACCGCATCTTAACGTACAAGCTCCGATTCTTTTGCTTCTTCCGGCAGTTCGTCAACGAGAACCGGGTTGAAGTCTTCTACCCAAGGAAGGCCCCATTTGTTCAGTTCTTCCATGAATGGATCCGGGTTGAACTCTTCCACGTTGTATACGCCCGGTTTATTCCATTTGCCAGTGATGACCATGGCAGCACCGATCATGGCCGGAACGCCAGTTGTATAAGAAATCGCTTGGGAGCCAACCTCTTTGTAGCACTCTTGGTGATCACATACGTTGTACACGTAGTACGTTTTGTCTTTGCCGTCTTTTTTGCCTTTGAAAATGCAGCCGATGTTCGTTTTGCCCACGGTGCGAGGACCGAGGGACGCAGGATCAGGCAGTACCGCCTTCAGGAATTGCAAAGGAATGATTTGTTTGCCTTCGAACTCGATCGGTTCGATCGAAGTCATGCCCACGTTTTCCAAAGCTTTGAGGTGAGTCAGGTAACTTTGGCCAAAGGTCATGAAGAAACGGATGCGTTTCAGGCCAGGAATGTTTTTCGCCAGGGACTCGAGCTCCTCATGGTACAGCAGGTACATGTCTTTTTCGCCCACTTCTTTGAAGTCGTAGACACGTTTGATTTCCATAGGTTTGGTCTCGATCCATTCGCCGTTCTCCCAATATCTTCCGTTCGCCGAAACCTCGCGAATGTTAATCTCAGGGTTGAAATTGGTCGCAAACGGGTAACCGTGGTCGCCGCCGTTGCAGTCGAGAATGTCGATGTACTCGATTTCGTCGAAGTAATGTTTCAGCGCGTATGCGGAGAATACGCCGGTTACGCCCGGGTCAAAGCCGCTGCCCAGCAGCGCCGTGATGCCGGCTTTTTCGAAACGCTCTTTGTATTCCCATTGCCATTTGTATTCGAATTTTGCCGTATCTTCCGGCTCGTAGTTGGCTGTATCCATGTAATGTGTTTTGGTTGCCAAGCATGCATCCATGATCGTCAAATCCTGGTAAGGCAAAGCCAGGTTCATGACGATATCCGGTTTGAATTCATTGATCAGGGCGATCAGCTCTTCAACGTTGTCTGCATCCACTTGCGCAGTCGTGATTTTTGTTTTGCCGCCATCCAGTTTGGCTTTAAGATCGTCGCATTTGGATTTGGTGCGGCTTGCGATGCAGATTTCCTCGAAAACTTCGCTGTTTTGAACGCATTTGTGAACTGCTACGGAAGCAACGCCGCCCGCGCCGATGATTAGTGCTTTACCCATTTTCCATTCTCCTAACCCAAGTGAATTTTTTTGATTTGTTTTGAACCCAGTTCATTTAGCTTTCCCAGTTCCGTTTCTAACACAACAAAAAAAGCAAGTGCAAAATGGCCTAATCGCGCATCATCACACTTGCTTGTCGATATACATCATTAAAAAGGCGTCACGTTCCATGACCACAGAAATTCCGTAGAATGTTCCTGGCGGAAAGCTCCTTCATGTATATCAATATTGGATCAGAGTCTATATAGCAAATAATTCGCCTTTACCACTCTTATTGACCGTTTCACAAGTTGATGTGCAGATGCACTGGTTGTAAAGTAACCAACTTATAAAATTTGAGCTTTTAACTCAATCAATAAGGCAACATTTCGTTGCCAATCGGCATTTGACCCGGCTGTCCGTATGGCCTTGACTCTTGAGGAGTGGTCAAAAATTATCTGCTGGAAAGTTCCGATTCAATGTTGATATATCCGCTTTCCAAAATCACAGGTTATACAATATCAGACGCTGAGGAAAAAAACAAGTCATTTTTATAAAAACATTTTTATCCAGCGAAGACGTCATTCTTAGACGCATATGACATAATCACGCCGAATGTAGCACCGATGTTCATTTCATGTATTGGTCCACTTGCCCAAACACCAACTTTACGAACTGGCTGGGACCGGGAATGCCCGGCAGCAGCAGAAGCACGATGGACAGAATTACGGCTCCGGCCATAATGCCTGCAACCACCCATCTCTCCCGCCGCTGCGGGGTGTTTTTCCACTCCCCATATACTATGGCCGCTGCCAGCAGCACGATGCCGACCATCGAGGCTGATTTCATTGCATCTTCTCCTTCATCCCAATATGGATATGTGCTCAGTCGGCACTTTGTTCCGTAATTCCTTGAGGATCAGTCGATTTCCCGGTGCGGGCAATGCGAGCGCGGACGTCGACCTTCACATCAAGATTCGAGAAAACGGCGTCCCATTGCCGATGTCGTTCTTTCCATTGCTCGGGATAGTGCCTGCGAAATTCGACCGAAAATTTATACAGATCGGCTTGCAGCTCGTGCTGGGCAAGTTCAAGCGCTTCCTCCGCCAATGCCTTCAGCCTGTCTGACCAAGCCTTTTCGAGTTCCTTCATCTTGGAAGGGTCGGTCAAGTTGGCGTTGGTCGTGTTCAATACGACTTCTCCTTTTGACTGGACTTTGATCTCCATGGACCAGTCCTTTCCCTTGACGTGCGGGATCAGTTCTGTTTTCATTTCGAAAGGACGGATGGAAAACGCCCCCTTCTCCCGCTCCAATTCAACCGGCATGATGATATTATTCAATTCGTTGGACAGCAGCAGCATCCCTATGCTAAGCGGCTCTTTGGCGGTCCGGACATAGCGGCCGTTCTTGTATATGCTCAGGCCTTTGATGTAAGGCGTCGTCGTTTGTTTGCTTTGCCCCGGATCAGGTGGAAGAATGAGCATCCGGGACAAAATGGCTGACCGGCTCGGGCCCTCGATGGACTGGGCCAAATCCAGCACGGTCACTCGAGTGCCCAGCCCCATGTTTGCCATCTCCCGCAAGGATTCGGCAGAGCTTCTTTCGAGCGGGTCCAGCAGGGCCAGCAATTCCTTGGTCGGCTCTGCGCTGGAAAAAACGTAAGCGTGCTCGCGGAACTGCGGATATCGCAGCAAAAAATCGATATATTCCCGCAGTCCCTGTTTTCCAGCCTCTTCGCTGATGACAACAACCTCGCAGTGGCCCCAAAACATGTTTCGGGGGACCTTTCGCTGCAGCCGGTTCAATGCTTCGGCAATGGTGCTTCCTTCGGCTGTCCGCACCATGGTAACTCCGCTCGGACTGCTCTCTCCAGCTCCGCCTGTGCCTCCGCCCGCTCCTCCACTCGCTTTGCGGGGAATGAAAATCTGGGCCGTCAGCTCCACTCTGCCATCTTCATAGTCAATGCCTGTGGCAAGAACGATCGCCAAATCATTGATCTCCTTCCGGTCCCAGCAACCGGCCAACAACAGGCCTAAACCGACTAGAACGATTGCATATCGTTTTAATCTCCCGTTATTTTTCATGCTTTTTTGCCATCCTTTGGAGTCCGCTTGAACATGTTCTTTAGCAGTGCAAGTCCGTAAATCATGGCCGGGAGGACCAATAGGACAGACATCGTGTACACATTGGCCGATGCGCTTACGAGGCCAGCGACTCCAAGGCCATCCGAGGCTAACCAGTATGCAAATACCATGCATAAAAATGCAAGAGGGAATACGAGCGGTTTGTAATTATCCAAGCCGAACCATTCAGCCGTGGACGTCGCGAATATGTACAGAAACACGGAGATTTTAACGAAGATGCCGAAAATCCAAATGCCGATGACAACCGCCTCGATATGCTGCAGGAAATCGGCAATCGTGATGTAACGCGCAGCAATCATAAACGGAAAGGCAAAGCTGTCCGTCAAATCCCCCAACAGGAACAAGCAGAACAAATTGGTAACGATCATGGCCCCTGTTGTCAAAACAAGCGAAAACATCATCGTTCTGGCCGGATTCTTCTTCCCGTCAAGATAGGGAAGCAGGAAGGCAAGCACGATGTACTCGCTAAACCAGGCGGCCGGAGCAACGGCTCCTTTAAATATGGGGACAATCCCGTTCTCCAGGAAAGGCAGCAATTCGCCCAGATGAAGCTCTCCAATTAACAAGATGAAGATCAGGCACATCAGAATAACCAGAATCGACACAAACACCTGCGAAGTTCGCCCAACCACTTCGATGCCCAGCCGCACATTGATCGCGCACACCAGAACCATCGTGCCCATCACGACAAACAGCGGAGTTCGGGGAAGCGCATTGCTTGCTATGAACTCGCCGTATTCGCGAATGATCAAGCCGGTCAAGTGCGGCAAATAGAGCAGAAAAATAAAGCCTATTGCTTTACCGCCCCACCATCCTGCAATTTGCGTGCTTGACCGCATGATGGTTTGCCCGGGATAGAGCCTGTGAAGACCAAAAGAAATGCCGATGACGGCAAGTCCGACCACAGCTCCGATCAGCGGGGAAATCCACATGTCATGCCCGGCAAAATGCATCGTCATGCTTGGCACGGACAAAATGGATGTCGCCAGAATCGCCGGGAAAATCATGAAAGCCAATTGTGCCGACGATATTTTGCCTTTGTCTGTCAGCATAACAAATGCCCCTTTCATGAATGCTGTATGCAATTAAACTGTATAAACCGCTGCGACTGCCGATTCATTTCGGACTACCTTTGGGCGAAGGGCGCCACCAGACATCCTTGAGGCTGCGGACTGAGGTCGGCGTTGCTGGAGACAGATATGGCACACCGAAGGAACGCAGACTGCTTAAATGGATAACGATGAGGATCAGGCCGAGCATCACACCCGTAAGGCCCAGTGTGCCCGCCAGCAGCATCATCGGAAAACGAAGCAGACGCGTAACGATGCTGGCCGCATATCGCGGAATCATGAAGGACGCGATGCCCGTTATGGCTACAATAATGATCATGGGGGCGGACACGATGCCTGCTGACGTCGCAGCCTGACCGATGATCAGCGCCCCGACGATGCTGACTGCGGACCCGACCTGTTTGGGCAGCCTGACGCCTGCCTCGCGCAAAGCTTCGAAGGAAATTTCCATAATGAATGCCTCCACCAGTGCCGGAAATGGAATCTCCTCCCTTGCCTTTGCGATGCTCAGCATCAATACCGTTGGAATCATCTCTTGATGGAAGGTCGTGATAGCCACGTACGCCGAAGGCAGCAGCAGCGACAGGACATAAAATAAATACCGCAGCCAGCGGATAAACACGCTCATGTACTGATCTTGATAATAGTCCTCCGGAGATTGCAGCATGGAGAATAATGTGACAGGTGCGATCAGGCTGAAGGGCGTGCCGTCCACAATCAGCGCAAAGCGGCCTTCCAGCACATTCGATGCAACCACATCCGGACGTTCCGTGGACATCATTTGGGGAAAAGGCGAGTGTTTCTGGTCAATGATCGCCTCTTCGATGTACTGGCTCTCAAGAACCTCCTTGAGATTCAGGCGATTTAATCTGGACTCCGCTTCCTTCAATAAGGAAGGATCGATAATGCCTTCCACGTACACCAAGGCTGCCTGCGTACTCGTATATTCCCCCACTGTCATTTTTTTCAGCTTTAGCGAAGGTGTTTTGATTCGCTTCCGCACCAAAGACAAGTTTACGTCCAACGATTCCGTGAAGCCGTCCCGTGCTCCGCGAACCGTCGATTCGGCGGCAGGTTCCTGCGGCGTTCGATTCGGTGTTTTGTATAGCGGATATACAGTTCCCGAGGTTTCCCCATCCATGAGAAGCAATGCCCCTCCGTCCATAAGAGCCTGTACCGCCTGACCCATGGTATGCACCATTTCCACGGACGACATGGGTGCTTCGGAAGTGCTGGTGCCCCTCATCGTCTCATCATGCTCCAGAGCGGAGGGCGTTCCATGTGTCGTGCCATGTGTCGTTTCATGTGAAGCACCAACCGTGATCCTGACATTTGCCGCCGACTGCTGCAGCGGAGCCAATACCTGGCGCTCGAGCCTTTCCGTATCGCACAGCCCAACGCAATAAATGCATAACACAGGAGTGTGGGCTGCCGTTGTAAACGCATGAAACACCATGTCCGAACAGCCTGTGAAAATGGATCTTAGCCTCGCTTCGTCGGTCGACATGCTGCCCGTAAACGGTTCATTCAACAGCAAATCCATGGTTGTGCTCATCCTCATGCCCCCTGTTATGCATTATCTGATGTCGTTGAGATATTTATAGGTGTCGCTATCTTTTGCGTTCCATCCACGAATTATTCATTTCAGGGAATGAAAGGAATAGCTTCTCACTCACGAAATGCAAAAATCCCGTTTCGGACACGGGGTCCAAAACGGGATCGTCGGGCTATTATTCGTTTGCGGTTTCTTTGGTTACGAGCTTCAATTCGGCAGGGATGGATTTCTCCACCTGTTTGCCGTTCAACACATCCATCGCTGCCTGTACCGACAATTGGCCGATCAGTGCAGGCTGTTGGGCAACCGTTGCGGTCAGCTTGCCGTCCTTGATGGACTTGATCGCGTCATCGTTGCCGTCGAACCCGATGACCGGAATATCCTTGCCCGAGCTTTGGATCGCTTCAATGGCACCAAGCGCCATCTCGTCGTTGTGGGCAAATACCGCCTGTACGTCCGGATTTCCTTGCAGCAGGTTCTCCATGACGTTCAACCCTTTGGAGCGGTCAAAGTCGGCAGACTGTTTGGCGATTACATTAAGCTTCTGGTCGGCCACTTCATGGAACCCTTTTCCGCGTTCTCTCGTTGCCGAAGCCCCCGGTACACCTTCAAGCTCGATAACTTTTGCACCTTCGCCCAACTTCTCCACGAAATACTCTGCGGCCATTCGTCCACCTTTGACGTTATCGGACGCAACGAGTGCTGCCACATCGCCTTTGTCTGCGGAACGGTCCAGCGTAATCACGGGAATGCCGACACTATTGGCCGATTGCACCGCCGTAGAGATCGCCGCGGAATCCGCAGGGTTAATCAGCAAGGCATCTACGCCCTGTTGAATGAGATCGTCTACGTCATTGGTTTGTTTGGCCGAGTCGTTCTGTGCGTCAACGACGATAACTTGAATTCCCTGCTTTGCCGCCTCCGCCACCACGCCGTCCTTCAGGGAAACGAAGAACGGATTGTTCAAGGTGGAAATGGACAGTCCGATTTTTTTCTGCTCTTTGCCCCCGGCAGCATCAGGCTTGGCCCAACCTGGAGGCTCCAGGGAGCATCCTGCCAGAACGATCATCATTACGCTTACAAGCAATATGGTCAATTTTTTCATGTTCATTTCTCTCCTTAAGCCGTTTTCTTGCGGTCCAGCAGGACGGCAATGGCAATGACGACGCCTTTGACAACCATTTGATAAAACGAGTTGACGCCGAGCAAGTTCAAACCGTTGTTCAACACGCCGATGATCAGTACCCCGATCAATGTGCCGACGATCCGTCCTCTGCCGCCCGAGAGGCTTGTTCCGCCGAGAACGACGGCAGCGATGGCGTCCAGCTCATACGATGTGCCGGCCGTCGGCTGCGCGGAATTCAGGCGGGAAGTCAGGATTGCGCCTGCCAGCGCGGACAGCATGCCTGCCAACGAATAAATCATGATTTTTACGCGATGCACTTTGATGCCTGAAATGATGGACGCTTTCTCATTGCCGCCGATGGCGTACGTTTTGCGGCCAAAGGCCGTTTTGTGCAAAATCGTCCACAGAATGACAAACGTAATCAGCATCGTAATGGCCGGTACGGGAATACCGAACATATAACCCCGGCCGAACAGTTGGAACAGCATGCTGTCGCCCAATCCCGTGATCGGGTTTCCGTCCGTGTACACCAGCGTCAATCCGCGGAATACCGTCATCGTTGCCAATGTGGCGATAAACGGAGCCATCTTGCCTTTCGTAATCATCAGCCCGTTCACCATACCCATCACGCCGCCGAGCGCTACCCCGATAATGATCGACAGGATCGGATCAAGACCGGACAACATCAAGTTGGCTACGAATGCGCTGGATAAAGCCAGAATGGAGCCTACAGACAAGTCGATGCCGCCAGTCAGGATGACGAACGTCATGCCAAAGGCGATCAGCGCGTTGATCGAGACTTGGCGCAGCAGGTTCAAAATGTTAAGCGGTTCCAAAAAGCTTGGATTCAATACCGATACGATAAAAATAAGAATGATCAGTCCGAGCAGCGGACCCAGTTTCTGTGTCACATTCGTCAAGCGGAAACCGCTTTTGGCGGGTTGGTTTTCTTGCATGGTTGTCATGTTACTTTCCCCCTGTAGCCAATGTCATAATGCTTTCCTGCGTTGCCTCTTCCCTTGCCAGCTCGCCGCTGATGCGTCCTTCATGCACGACCGCAATCCGGTCGCTCATGCCCAGCACCTCGGGCAGCTCTGACGATACCATGATGATGGCGACGCCGCGATCCGTCAGCTCGTTCATCAGCTGATAAATTTCGCGTTTCGCGCCCACATCAACCCCGCGCGTCGGCTCATCCAGAATCAGTACGCTCGGCCCGATGCCGACCCATTTGGCGATGACCACCTTTTGCTGGTTGCCCCCGGACAGGTTACGTGCTGCCGTCTCCGAAGATTGTGTCTTGATTTGCAAACGCTTGATCAGCGTGTCGACGAAATCCTGTTCTTTTTGCCCGGAAATGAATCCTTTGCTCGAGAAGCTGAACAAGTTCGGCAAAGCCATATTTTCGCGGATGGAGAAATCAAGCACTAAACCTTCGTCCTTTCGGTCTTCCGTAATAAAACCGATGCCGTGTTTGACTGCGTCTGCCGGCTTCCGGATGTTCACTTTTTTGCCGCGCATCATGATGTCTCCGCTGTCCATCCCGTCCAGTCCGAAGATCGCCCGCATGATTTCGGTTCGCCCTGAGCCCATCAGCCCCGAAAATCCAAGGATCTCTCCTGCTCTCACCGTAAAGCTGATGTTTTGGAACAAACCTTTACTGCTGGCATTCCGCACTTCGAGGACCACTTCGCCGTACGAAGGATGACGGGACGGATATCGCTCGGTGAGCTCCCGGCCAACCATCTTCCGGACCACTTCGTCAAAGCTCGTCTCCGGGATCGGCTTGGTATCGACCGTTTTGCCGTCCCGCATCACCGTAATTCGGTCGCAGATCGTGAAAATCTCCTCCATCCGGTGCGAGATGTAAACGATGGACACCCCGTTTTTCTTCAACGAAGCGATCACGCCGAACAGCTTCTGGATTTCGCGCTCCGTAAGCGCCGCCGTCGGCTCGTCCATAATGATGACTTTGGCGTCGGTCATTAGCGCTTTGGCGATTTCAATCATTTGCTGCTGACCTACAGAGCACTCTCCTGCCGGACGCTCCAATGGGATTTGCACGGACAGTTTGGCAAACTGCTCATTGGCAAGCGCTTTCATTTGTCGCGTATTCAGCAATCCCATGGACGATGTAAGCTCCTTGCCGATGAAAAGATTATCGAGCACCGTCATTTCCGGCCAAACGTTCAACTCCTGATGAATAAAAGCAACTCCCGCTTTCTCGGCTTCCTTCGGGCTGGAAAAATACGTTTCCTTGCCGTCGATGGCGATCGTTCCCTGATCCCGTTGATGAAGGCCGATCAGAATGTTCATTAACGTGGATTTGCCGGCCCCGTTCTCGCCCATGAGGGCATGAACCTCGCCTTCCTTCAGTTCGAAATCCACTCCGCTCAGCACCTGATTGGTGCCGAACGCCTTATATATGCCTTGCATCCGAATATGCATGATGCCGTCCCCCTTTAACCGAATATGACGCCCGATTGCAAAATGCAATTGGCATACGGCGTGGCTTCACCCGTGCGGATGACCGCTTTGGCTTGTCTGGTCAGCGCTTTGAATTGTTCATGGCTGACCGACACGTCGACGGCTTCGCTTCCGAACGTCTCCGTAACGAGCTGCAATGCCGCCGGGTTGCCCTCCTTGATTTCTTGCGCCAAAACCACTTTTTCAACGACCATATCGTCTGCGATCAATTCGACGACCTCCCGAAAGCTCGGCGTTCCGAGCTTGAGCGCCAAATCGATTTTGGCAACCCCCTCAGGAACCGGAAGGCCCGCATCCGCGATCACAATCATGTCCGTATGGCCCAAATCCGACAGTATTTTGGAAATATGGCTGTTCAGCATTCCTTGCTTTTTCATTTCAGGCCTTCCTCCACTTCGTGTCGCATCGGCATGCCGCCTTGTGCCCCGAACTTTGTCACGGATAGCGATGCAGCCCGGTTCGCGAATCTAACGCTGTCTTGGAGCGGCTTGCCTTCCGCCAAAGCGACCGCAAATGCGGCATTGAACGTATCGCCTGCCCCCGTCGTATCGACTGCCTCCACCTTGTACGTCGGCACGACGATTTCTTGTTCCCCGTCAAAGTAGCGAACCCCGTTGCTGCCTTCCGTAATAAACAATTTGTTCGGATATTTCCGCAGCGCTTCCGCAGGCGTCATGCCCTTAAACAGGATTTCGGCTTCATGCTCATTCGGCGTGATGTAAGCTGCATTGTTGATGACCTCATCGGGTAATGGTCTCGCCGGGGCCGGATTAAGCAGCAGCGGAGTCCCGCTTTCCGCACAAATCTTGCTGACCCGAACAACGGTTTCTTCCGGGATCTCCTGTTGGATGAGCACGATATCGGCATTGCGGATCACGTCCGCAGCTTCATCGACATATTCTGGCGTCACTTCGCGATTTGCCGCCTCCACGAACACGATACTATTATCACCTTCGGCCAATATGATATGAGCCGTTCCGCTCTCCATATGTGTAACCGGTTTCACATTTTGCACATCGACACCGTTTGCTTTGAAGTTGTTCAAAATGTCTGTACCAAACGCATCATCGCCTACCCGGCCGATCATGGACACTTCGGCACCCAGCCTTGCCGCAGCAACCGCTTGGTTAGCACCTTTGCCGCCAGGGACGGTTTTGAAGCTGTCGCCAAGGACGGTTTCCCCCGCCCCCGGCCGTCTTGAGGAAGTAACGACCAGATCCATGGAGCTGCTTCCGATTACGCATACTTTAGCCATTTGAATTCACCTTTCTTGTCGTGCCCCGCTCAATGAAGCTGACGGGCAGCTGTATATGTTTTGTATCGATGGGCGCTTGTTCTACCAGATTGATCAGCAGACCGGCCGCTTCCCTTCCCATCTCGTACGCCGGTTGGCGAATGGTCGATAGAGCCGGTGACAGCAGGCTGCTCATCGGGATATCGTCGAAGCCGATAATCTGCAAGTCTTCTGGTACTTTTTTGCCGATTCGCAGCGCCTCGTGAAGTACTGCCATCGCCGCGATGTCATTGCTGGCAATGACCCCGTCCGTATCGCCATGCTTGCTAAAAAGCTCTTCCGCCCATAATCCCACATCGTTAATCGAAAAGGAGGTGGTCTGGACTACACGATAATCCAAACCGGCTTCGCGAATGCTCTCAATCGCGCCCTTGAAGCGGTCCTGTGCAGGTTTGATATGTGTCGGTCCCTGCATGACCGTGATTCGGCGGCTTCCTCGCTTGATGATTTCCCTGGCGGCCAGCCGGCCGCCCTCTCTGCCATCTGCAAATACGGACGGACTGTCCAACGGCGTCCTGTCCAGGAAGACAACAGGGATCTTCAAGCTTTCATATATGTGAGAATGAGGATAATTCGTTGAAGAAATGACGCCGACGACGTTATTCTGAATAAAGGTTTGGATGTAATCCTGCTCCTTCTGTTCATCCTCATCGCTATTTCCGAAAATCAATCTGAATTCCTGTTCCTGCATCCGGTCCTCCACCCCGCGTGCAAGCTGCGGAAAGTAAGGGTTTGCAATATCCGGAAGCAGCAGGCCAATCAGTTTGGATTTGCGCTTGTATAAAGAACGGGCCACCTCGTTTGGAGAAAAGTTAAGCTGCTTGATGGCATCCTCCACTTTCTTGCGAGTGTCCGCATGAACATAACCTCTTTCATTAATGACCCTTGATACGGTGGCTACCGAAACGCCAGCCAAATTCGCTACGTCTTTGATCGTTGTCATTGAACTTTTCACCTCTGAATGTGTAACCGGTTACAGACATAAAAATATCACACTTTGTTTACTGTGACAACCCCTTTTTTGAAGAAACCGATTGATAACACTAATCCTTTCCCTGAAATAGGAAATGCAGAAGGAATGACCGGCGTAAGAATATTGGCTGAAAAGCCGAATAAACCACGATTAAATGAAGGGGTACACCTCATCACCTGGCCTCTAAGATATGAAACAACTGGAAGCCTTCTGGCTGAAAACTATTCATCATAAATAAGCGGCCACTGTTCAATGAAGTACTGATCGTGGCCGCTTGAGCAAAAAAATAAGACTTTTATGAGATTGCAGAAACTTACACGTGGAAAGGAAGGTTTCTTAAGGCCAACGTTTAGGAGTCCTTAGTAATATCGGCTGGAAACACGTCGATGACCTTTTGCAGGTCGCCTAACGGCAATCCAAGCTGATATCCAACCCGCCCACCCGAAAAATAAATGCGCTCCGCGTCTGCTGCGGTCTGGTCGATATATGTCTTGAACGGCTTCTTCATGCCGATCGGCGAGCAGCCTCCGTGTACATAACCCGTGAGAGGCAGCAGCTCCTTCTGAGGAATCATCTCCAAAGCCTTCTCCCCGGCCACTTTGGCGGCCTTCTTCAGATCCAGTTCCTTCTCGATCGGCACCATGAAGACATAGTATTCTTTCGAACGATTGGAGGTCACGAGCGTTTTGAATACGCAAGCCGGATTTCTTCCGAGAGATTGGGACACTTCAAAGACATCCTGCCTTTCGTTGTCGAAGACGTTATATTCGTAATGGATCTTCATTTGGTCGAGGATACGCATTACGTTCGTTTTGTCCGTTTTTTTAGCCATTTTCATCACCAAAGCCTATTATATAGGACATCGCCGTCGGTATTCCACATCCCCGGCATTCAAAATTCACGGACCCAGACAAATCTAGACCAATTTGAAGCAGGTCTCCACATCGCTGTCCTCATCGTATGGAAATGAATCCACTCAAATGAACATAAAAAAACACACTCGAAATTATTCGAGTGTGTTTTTGAAGTGCTTGGCGGCTTCCTACTCTCCCAGGACCCTGCGGTCCAAGTACCATCGGCGCTAGAGGGCTTAACGGTCGTGTTCGGGATGGGAACGTGTGGAACCCC
>NZ_CAKMMP010000018.1 GCF_927798175.1 Paenibacillus sp. JJ-223 | reverse complement strand
GATTTCGCTATACGCAAGTATCCTAGCTACGCAGGGGCTTGGCCCCTCCTGCGACCGGACTTTCACCGGCTAGAAGATGCGTGCTTAGCTGGGCACGCCCAATGTAAAAAAACCTACCCGTTACACGGATAGGTTCTTCGATCAGATCGTGTGTTTTAATTCCAGCTCCGCATCCAGCCATTTCAACGCCGCACGCAAGGTGTCCTGCGGAACCGTCTCGTACTGGTCCCCGATCGAACATTCGAAAACACATCCGCTGTCCGTCCTATTCAAATACGGCGTCATGCCGATCCCGAATCGCTGGTACATTTCGGCCAGAACAGGTTCGACCTCGGCGGGGGGATATGCAAAATGCACGTGGAACATGTTCGATACAGGTACCTCAGGCAGCGTGCGGATGCCATGGCATTCGTTCAACAGGGCGGCGAGTTCTTTGGCCTGCTCGTAATAGAGCCCCATTTTGCCAATACGTTTGTTGTAGTAATATTGCGAGCTTAAGATGTACGGATACAGGCCGATCAAATCCCCGCCATGACGCCTTTTCCATACTTTGGATTCCTGCATCACGTCAGCTTCCCCGGCCAGAATCGCTCCTGCGATTCCTCCGATCCCTTTATAAAAAGACACATATACCGTATCAAATAGACTGCAAATCTCGGCCGGCGTCTTTTGATAGTATGGCGTGATCTCGAACAAGCGCGCACCGTCCAGATGCAGCTTGATTCCGCGCTCCCGGCAGTACGCCGAGATCGCCTCCAATTCCTCAAATGGCGGAAGCTGCCCGCCGATCTCGCGTTGGGGAAGCTCCAGCAGGAGACAGGAAATCTCCTCGTTCATGCCCGTTACGTCTTCCAGCCGAATCAGCCGATCCTTGTCCGCAAGCAGAACGGTTTCGATTTGATGCAATTCTTTCAATCCATCTTCTTCATGGATTTCCAAATGGCTCAGCGGATGGTACGCTACCCGTTTTACGCCCTTGCGGTCGCACCAAATGCGGAGAGCAATCTGTTGGGCCATCGTGCCGCTCGGAAAGAAGACGGCCGCTTCTTTGCCCAGCACTTCGGCCATTTGCCGCTGAAACTGCTCGATCGTTTCGCCGCGGCCGTAATGATCGCTGTCCATTTCTCCATCCAGATGTAATATCGCTTCCTGAAGCACTTTGATTTTGCGCGGACCATTTCCGCCTACCGTGTATTCGGCCTGCCGGAACGCGTCCGCAAGCGTCAACGTTTCACTGCTCATGATTCTTCGCTCCTTTTCTCCTCCTGTTTTGGGCTCAACATGCGAACCAATGCCCCTAACGCCCCTGCCCGGCGTTCTCCCGTCGACACGACGAACCCTGCTTCCAACCTGCGATAACGTTCCGGCAATGTGACCGTAACAAGTTCACCCCGTTCTTCAGCACGTATTACGGAACATCTCGGCAAAAGGGTTACGCCCAAGCCTGCCGACACTCCGTTCAGAATCGTATCGAGCGTGCCGTAAGACGTTATGTTCGGCGCTTCAACCCCATGTTCCTTTAGAAAAGCCTCTGCCTGCGTCCGATGCGTGCACCCTACTTCGAAAAAAAGCATCGGTTTATGCAGCAGCTCCGGCAGCCCGTTCGATTCATGCATGCTCCTCCCGGCAACCAGAACCAGTTCATCGTCATACAGCTTGACGTACTCAAGCTCCGGATGAACCATCGGCCCATATACGAGGGCACCATGGAGTTCGTGGCGAATGACTTTTTGCGCCAGTTCATGGGTTCCGCCCGTGATCAGGGAAAGCTGCACGTCCGGATACCTCGCCTGGTATTCCGCCATGAACGGCGTCAGAAACGAGGAAGCGCCTGCCTCGATCGCACCCAGCCGCAACGGTCCTGCTGGAGTCGTCCCCGCCCGTGCAGCCTCTTCGGCTTCGTCGAGCAGGTGCAATATTTTATCCGCATAACCCAGCAAATTTTCCCCGGCCGACGTTAGCGTCATCCCCCGATTGGTGCGATGAAACAGGGGCACCTGAAGCTGCTGTTCCAGCTGCCGAATGCGCGCCGTGACATTGGATTGCACATAGTTCAAGGTTTTCGCGGCCTTGCTGATGCTTCCTTCACGGGCAACCGTCCGGAAAATGTTCAAATCGCCGGCATCCAAGCGCGTTCACCTTCTTTCTACAATCACGCCGGTATCTGCTATGAACATTTTTGATATCTGCGTTCGTTTCTGTTCATTTTACGCCAAAGCCAGTCGGCTGTACAATGAGCCTCAGTTTCAATCACGGGCTAGACGAATGAACATGCACTGGAGGATGAACGACCATGAAAGCTATGTATCACACTGGAAAAAACGGCCTTGAAGGACTGCAATATACGAGTGAAGCTCCTGCGAAAGCGCCTGGTTACGGAGAAGTACGAATTCGTCTGAAGGCTGCGGGCATCAACCATCGCGACTTGTTCATCATGAACGATCGCACCGCACAGGACTCACCGCTCATTCCGGGGTCGGACGGAGCTGGTATAATAGAAGAAATCGGGGAAGGCGTGGATGCATTCCGTAAAGGCGACGAAGTCATCATCCACCCTACGTTGGGCTGGAACCACGCCGCCGATGTGCCTGCCGTGCCTGGCATTGTGGGCGGGCCCGATCACGGCACGCTGGCCGAATGCATTACGCTGCCTGCCGACAATGCGCTGCCCAAACCCGTTATGCTTAGCTGGGAAGAAGCCGGCGTATTATCGCTGTCGACGTTGACCGCCTACCGCGCGCTGTTCACACGCGGAAACCTGCTTGCCGGCGAGCATGTGCTCATTCCGGGCATCGGCGGCGGGGTGGCCACTTCGGCGCTGCTGCTGGCCAAGGCCGCCGGAGCCTGCGTGACGGTGACGTCCCGCAGCGAAGCCAAACGTGCGGAAGCGCTGCGCCTTGGCGCGAACCAGACCTTTGACAGCCACGGAGATTGGCAGAAAGAAAATGCGCTTGGACCCGTCGACCTCGTCATGGACAGCATCGGACAGAGCCTCTTCTCCCGTTATTTCGAAATGCTGCGCCCCGGCGGACGAATCGTCATGTATGGAGCAAGCTCCGGCGATGAGCTGAAGGTGCCGATCCGTACCATCTTTTTCCCGCAAGTGAGCCTGCTGGGCACCTCTATGGGCAGCCGTGAAGAGTATGTACACATGCTGGAGTATATCGGCCGGCATCATATTCGTCCTGTCATTGATCGCGCATATTCGCTGGAGAACACCCGCAGCGCTTTTGAACGAATAGCCCAAGGCGAACAGTTCGGTAATATCGCCATCCGGATCGACTGATGATCATAGACAATGACTCTTGCTCCCGTTGCTTAACAGCAATCGGAAGATGGTTCTGACCACGTAGTGATTCCGTGCAGAATCATTGGTTCAACTGACATAGCTAGAGCATTTTGGAACAGGACAAGGAGGTTCCCACAATGAACGATAGAACCCATTTGGTAGAATTGGTACGCAAATTGATGCATGCGGAAGGAACCGAAGCCGAATTGGATGACATGCTGTCAGAACTGGAACGTCAGGTCCCACACCCTGCGATCAGTAACCTGATATTTTGGGACGACCGTGAATTGACTCCGGAACAGATCGTAGAGGAAGCGTTAGCCGCACGCCCAATCATCCTTCCGCCAACACAACCTTAATGTTTAGAGTTGCGAACCGATATGACCGAGTCCAATGATTCGCTACACCACCAACCGGAAGACCGGCATTTCTACAAGAAGTTCGACAAACTCTAGGAGGTGATCATGCATGAGTGAATCCCGAGGTTCAGACAGCTCCCACCGTCCAACGAAACATCGCGCTCCAGAACTGCAATTCAAAGGCGGAGAAGAAGCAGTCACTCCCGTATACTTGACCCAAGGCGAGTTGAATGCCCTGCGGAAAGCCATCATGTATTTGAAATTTGAGTGCGAAGAAACGGACTCGCTGCTGTATGCAGGCAGCCCTCTGCTTAATAGCGTGCTGGAAAAGGCGTTTAGCGCGGACGTTTACAGGGAATTTGCGGAGAGCTTCCACGCACGCCCCAACCCGCATGCCGAGACCTTTATGCGGAAGAAACTGGAGCGATCCTATGCGGAAGAGCTGGCTCCTCGAGAGCGATCCGAGGAACTGAAGGCCGAAATTCTCCGAAGCTGCATGTTTCCCTTTCCGCTATCATAGTACAAAGAGGCAGGCCTGGCGGCTGCCTCTTTGCGCTCTATCATTCATTTGAGTACGATGCCCCATACTTTTTTAAATCGTTGATTTACAGCCATTCAGAATACCCGCATCTTATTCGCATTCATGTCTTTCTCCCTTCAAATTTTAGGTTCAACCGATCATCGATATCATCCGGATTATCCTGGTACTTTGTTCAACCAAGAAAAAGATGCTAAGAATTAGCACATAAATGCAAAATGTTTGCATGCATGTTATATGAACCTATATAATCAACCCTTTATTTATATGTAACAGGTGCCTCTCCCATAAATTTCGTTATAATATAGAAAGTTCAAAAAATATGTAAATAGATGCAATACTACCCATAAGTACAGGAGGCGAATGATGGAAACCGAAGGTCTGCGCAAAGTCGAAGAGTTGGCATTAAAAAAGCACAAAATATATAAACAAAGTCTGGTCCGTTATCTGTCACGTTCCATGCTGGCCAGCATGTTCATCGGCTTCGGGGTCATCGTGGCGTTCAAGACGGGCAATTTCTTCTATATGGAGCAATCTCCGCTGACCTATCCGATGGCCGCACTGACGTTTGGAGCAGCAATCATTCTCATCGCCTACGGCGGCGGGGATCTGTTTACCGGAAACACGTTCTATTACACCTATGCCGCTTTGCGTAAGAAACTACGCTGGTTAGAGGTGGTCAAGCTGTGGGTGGCGAGTTACGGGGGCAACCTGATGGGTGCGGCGGTGTTTGCGCTGCTGATCTACCTGACAGGACTGTTTGATTCGTCCCAGGTCAACGGCTTCCTCCTGAGCGTGGTCGAACACAAGATGGAAGCTCCGGCAATGCAGCTCTTTTTCCGGGCAATTCTGTGTAACTGGCTCGTCTGCCTGGCGTTTTTCATCCCGATGTTCATGAAGGAAAACGGCGCCAAAATGTTTGCCATGATGCTGTTCGTGTTCTGCTTCTTTATTTCGGGATATGAGCATAGCGTGGCGAATATGTGTACGTTTGCGATTGCGCTGGTACTGAACCATCCGGGAACGATCTCGTTCGAGGGCGTGCTCCACAATCTGGTCCCGGTCACGTTCGGCAATCTGGTAGGCGGAGTGCTGCTGATGGGCTTTATGTATTATGCGGTGAACAAACCTTTCCTGGATGAGGAACAACATTAATGGATGTTGAAAAGAAAGCCAAAGCCCCGTGCAGCTTATCCCTTCAAAGGGAAAGGCTGCACGGGGCTTTGCAACGGGAAGGCATATATCACTGGCCTTCCCTCCGTAATCTTCCGTGGCGGATATATCAAGGATAGCCCTTCCACGGAATGTCTTCGATCTCGTTGTCGCAGCGCGTGACCACGATTATGTTTTTTGCCGCCATCGAATTACCGTGCTGCGGACCCGGCTTCCTTCCAGCGAAAGGTCGCCGCCGATTGCGGAGGCAATGTGTAACGCAATGCATTGTCGTCCATCACGATCTCGAAAGCCACCGCATCCTGTCCAGAATTGCTGGCGATCAGCACCATGGAACCGTCCGGATTGCGAAAAGCCGCATTCTCCAAAACGCCCGGTTCCTGGTTCGTTTCCACCCTAACGGCTCCCGAACGAACATACCGACTGATGTGCCCCATGGCGTAATATTCCACGTTCCGCTCGACCTTGCCGCTCTCCGGGTCAATCGTCACCATCCCCCGACAGTTGGCGCATCCGCCATTGGTCGGTCCACCTTGCGGATCAAGCGCGATATTCCAGAACAGTACGCTGCTGGCCCAATTTCGCGCAGCACCGATGATCAGGTTGGACATCTGCCAGCTCAGGTTAGTTCCGAAATCCGGGCTCCATTCGCCTCCGCTGCATTCGGTCACATAGATCATTTTGTCCGGGTGCCTGTCATGGACCTCAGTCATTGCAGACGGATCGCCCGCATAACAGTGGAAGGCCGAGCCTTCAACGGAGGCTGCCGTCCGGCGATCCTCAAACAACTCTTCCGTATACCTCACGGCCTGGTCCCAGTTGTGATCATACGCTATGATGCGCGTATCCAGCCCGGCCTCCATGAAGGCAGGACCTAGATAATCCCGGATGAACATCGCCTGCTCCGCTGCCCCCATGCTCATGCTGGGGTAGTTCGGCGACGTGAATTCCGGTTCGTTTTGTACCGTGATGCTGTGAATCGGCACCCCTCTGGCCTGGTAGGCCTGAATGTATTTTACGAAATATGCTGCATAAGCCGCATACACCCCAGGATCATTATAGTTGAGGTACCAGCCGTTATGCGTCCGCTCGCCGTATTTCATCCAGGCCGGCGCAGTCCAGGGCGTACCCATGACCTTCACATCCGGCTTGACCCGAACAACATCCTCCAGCATGGCTACGACTCCCTCATCTTGTTCGATCGAAAAATGTTCGAGGGCGTAATCCGTTCCTTCTTCGACGTCATCATACGTATAGCTTGAAGGTTCTCCGGATGCATTCACGGAATAATCCGATGCACCGATCGTATGCCGTACCATATTGAGATTCAATCCCTCTGCGGTAAACAGCTCGTGCAGCAACATTTCCCGCTGCTCTTGGGGAAGGCTGTTGATCAGGTAAACGGATGACCCCGTCATGGCCGCGCCGAACCCCTCCATCTTCTGATGAGCTTGCCCGGCATTTACTCGAATGGACGCGACGTTTTGGCGTTTCTTCTCATCGTCAGGCCCAACGGGCTTCCACGACCGAGGCTCTTGCCTTGCCAGCAGCTGACTCTGATCCCCTGTCGTCAGCCATACCTCTGCCTCCGTCATCCTTTTCTTTTCGGGCAAAGGCATCGGCGCAGGCGGCTGAACGGCTGCAGGGCTGAATGCCCACATCAGCCAAACGGCGCACCCCGCCACCAACAGACCGATGCCACCCCTTACCATCCAAGTTCTCGTTCGCCGATACATCGCTGCTCCCTCCTTCCATACGTTCCGCCCGGATTCCCAAGGGTGGAAAAAGCCGCAACCAGGCGGCCGCGACTTCATTGATTTCCATATTCGTAACACCGATTATTTGCCGGAAGCATTTCCGATATTCACGCTGCCTGTCAGGCGGATATCGTCCGATGCGCTGCCGACGTAAACAGGGACTTTGCCCATCGGCGTCACCCACTTGTTCGACGTTTCATCCCAGTAGGACAACGCCGATGGGTCCAGCTCGATCTGAACGCGCTGCTGCTTGCCTGCGTTCAGATCGACTTTGGCCCAGCCCGCAAGTTGTTTCTTTGGCGTCTCCGCTCGGGCAGGCAATGGGCCGACATAGACCTGTACCACTTCTGCACCGGCGCGTTTACCCGTGTTGCGCAGATTTAGAGATACCTCAACCGTTGCCTTGTCACCCTTGCCCTTATTTTTCACATGCAAATTGCGATAATCGAAGCTCGTATAAGACAAACCGTGCCCAAACGCAAACGCAGGGGTCAGGTTCTCTTTTTCATACCCCTTATAACCCACGAAGATGCCTTCGGAATAGCTGCCGACTCCGTTCACGCCCGGAAACTGCTTCGCGGTAGACACCGGTGTTTTCGTCTCGTCCGCCGGGAACGTTACGGGCAGCTTGCCCGACGGATTCACGTCGCCGAAGAGAACGCGCGCCACGGCATTTCCTTGTTCCTGACCTGCGTACCAGGCTTGAACGATAGATGGCACCTCGTTCTGCCAGGAGTCGGTTTCGACCGCGCGACCGCTCATTTGTACAACGATCGTTTTCGGATTCGCCTTGGCTACCTCGCGAATAAGTTGTTCCTGATTGTTCGGCAGCTCCAGATCAGACCGATCCACATACCCTTCGCTGTCATACGTGCGGGTCACCACCACCGCTACGTCGGATTTTTTGGCAAGCTCGACGGCCTTCTGCATTTGGGCATCCACGGCGCCTTCTGCGGGCTTCCATCCGAAACGAACCTGGGCGCCCATGTCATGGCTGGCCTGAACAGGGAAGTCCGTGCGGTACTCGATCCGAATCTCGCGAGACTCTCCTTCTTTGAGCGCAATCGTCTTTTCCGTTGTTCCCAAAGCCTTCCCCTCATTGTCCACAAGCAGTTGATTATCCACATACAGCTTCGCCGAGCCGAGACTGGTCAGGGATAACGCATACTCACCCGATTTCGGGGCAGTAATCGAACCTGTCCAGCGTGCCGACATCTTGCTATTGAACTTCGTTGGCGTCACGGGAAGCTTGGACGACTGCGCGTTGAAGCCTTCGTAGTTATAGAAGCCGAGATTCACGTTCACCTGCCGGTCGATGCGGACCAATTCAGGATTTCCTTCCATGTTGGCATTGGTCCAATATTCGGCACGCAGTCCATTTTCCGCATGGTCGGTACTATCATTTCTTTCGCTTTGTGCCGCATCGACAGGCGATAACAGCGTGGATGGCACCGCATCCGGACCGTTGAACGCATCTCCTGCCGAGATCGGATCGGTACCGGCAGCATAGTTGACTTCGACGCCTTGGCCCGCGCGGTTGCGAATACCCTGAAGCGGGCTTACCGTATAGGTCGGGTTGACCAAACTGCTGCCGCCTCCGGCTGCCGACGACGTATCCGCATCGGGCCCGATGACCGCAATCGACTTGATATTTTTGCCGGATAACGGAAGAACATTGTTGTCATTTTGCAGCAGCACCATGCTTTCTTCCGCAAATTCACGGGCTTTCTTACCGTCCGCCTTGGCATCGATCTGCTGATTGCGAACCGGTTGATCGAAGAGACCTTTCTCGAACATTTGCAGCAAAATCCGTCTGACCTTGTCGTCCAGCGTCTGTTCGCTGACCTCGCCCTGTTTTACGGCTTCCAACAGCTTGTCGCCCCATTTGCCGTATGGTTCGCCTGGCGTTTCGAGATCGAGACCTGCATTCGCGGATTTTGCGGTGCTGAAATTCGCGCCATAGTCGCTCATGACGAAGCCTTCGAATCCAAATTGCTTTTTGAGAACGTCGGTCAGCATGTCCTTGTTCTCGCAAGCATATGTACCGTTCACCTGGTTAAACGAACACATCGCTGCTCCCAGATTCGCCTGCTCGACCATCGCTTTGAACGGACGTGCATACACTTCCTGAATGGCCCGTTCGCTCGCGATCGCATTCGTCGTGAAACGTTCCGTCTCCTGGTTGTTCAGGATGTAGTGCTTGGCTGTCGCAATGACCGGGTTGTTTTGAATTCCCTTTACATAAGCCGCTCCCATCCCGGAAGCCAGCAGCGGATCTTCGCCAAGTGATTCGAAGTTGCGCGATCCCCATGGCGTGCGGGCAATGTCCAGTCCCGGCCCAAGCACCACGTTATGGGTTGTGTCATGCGCTTCCTGACCGATCAGGTCTCCGTACTTTTCGGCCAGCTCCGTATCCCAGGACGCTGCAAGCGCAATCGGTGCCGGGAGGGCGGTGGATTTCTTATCCTGCACATCCGGATTGGCCACCCGCACTCCGGCAGGTCCGTCTGCCATCTGCAGCGCAGGGATGCCGAGCCTTTCCACGCCGTCATTATAGAAACCATAATAGTTATTGACCTTACCAGTAACGAAGCTGACCTTTTCCTCCAACGTCATCGCCTGGAGCAGCAGCTCCGTGCGCTCCTCTGCACTCAGGGAGGCGTTCATCCATGGACGGTCAGCCTTGGATTCCGCTTGCGAGGCATAGGCATGCAGCGGCATGACTGCCAATGCAACGATGATCATCATCGTAAACCATCGCCGTTGGCGTTGGGATAGAGCTCTGTTGATGCTTCTGTTCATGTTGTTATGCTCTCCTTCTCTTTCTTTGATCATTTCCTCGCGCACATTTTGAATACATGTATACAAGGAAATGTAAGCTCGCTTTGTCCAACCTGCCCATATCATGAGCCCCTGCTCATCGCTGAGAAAAGTCGTGTTCACCGACAAGCGAGCACTTTCTTACGATAGCCGACCCAAGCGTAAATTTCACCCCCTTAAAATTGGAAATCGATTGGGTTTAAACAATCTAGTTCTTGCGAATCACCCCTTCGAAAATGCATCTAACAGGAAAAGAAAGCGAATTAATTACATTTCCGTAACCTTTATTGCTTGAATTCCTCCAATGCAAAAACAGCCGAATCGTCCCATTCCCGATTCTCCTTTTTATTCTATTAAATTCAATGATTTGGAATGAACAAACGACATGTAGCCCCCTTCCTTTTCCAACAACAGATGCATTGGCGGCCATCCTGCTGGCTGATCCCAAGAAGCTTTAACTTTGACTACCAGGCAAATCAGAGTAGTTCACTAAGCATAATACCCATATTCACTCAATTACCATTTATGTTATTTAACATTACATGAAACATCATAAAAATCACTTAAATATAAATTTTTCAAAAATAATGTTATTTTAGTTGACATATGATTCAAGACTTTTTATAATTTGAATCAAAATCACAGTGCAGTGATCATAACAGGTGCGGGGCACAATGACGTGAACCGCCTGTCGGCAATGGGGCCGCAACTCGTTCAGCTTTCTGGACGAATTGCGGCCTTTTCTGCCTGAAGTCATGCACGGATCACAAAATACTAGAGAATGATCAATAGGATGAGGAGCGATGAATGATGATGGAGAGGAAAAGTTTTTGGAAAAGCGGCCACAAGCCTACTTTGTTCGGTGCATTCCTGTATTTCGACATCAGTTTTATGATCTGGGGCATGTTGGGCCCACTCGCCGTCGTTATTGCGATGGATTACCCGATGACTCCGGTGGAAAAAGCCAACCTGGTCGCTTTGCCCATCCTCGGCGGTTCGATTCTTCGACTCGTGTTAGGTTTTATGTCCGACTACATCGGCCCCAAACTCACTGCGCAGATCGGAATGGGCGTCACCGTCATTCCGCTGCTGCTGGGCTGGCTGTGGGTCGACTCCCTGAACCAGCTGTATGTCGTCGCCCTGCTGTTAGGCATTGCCGGCGCATCTTTCGCCGCAGCGCTTCCGCTTGCCGGCCAATGGTATCCTAAGGAACATCAGGGGCTGGCCATGGGGATCGCCGGTGCCGGGAATAGCGGAACCGTGCTCGCAACCCTCTTTGCCAATCGATTGGCCACCCATTTCGGCAACTGGGAAATCGTGTTCGGCCTTGCACTGATCCCGATCGTAATCGTCTTCGTCTTTTTCTCCCTATTTGCCCGCAACAGCCCCAACCGGCCTGCTCCCAAAAAGCTGTCCGAATACAGCAGCCTGTTGAAGCAGCGTGACGCCTGGGTGTTCTGCGCCTTCTACTGCGTCACCTTTGGCGGATTCGTCGGCCTGGCCAACTATTTGACCATCTTTTTCAACACGCAATACGGCCTGTCTGCGGTGCATGCAGCCGATATTACAACCTTTTGCATCATCGCGGGAAGCTTCTTCCGCCCCGTCGGCGGATTCCTGGCCGACAAACTCGGCGGTACCCGCATGCTGACATACCTGTACATGGGAGCTTGCATCATGTTAATCGGCGTGTCCTTCCTGCCGCCATTGCCTGTCGTCGTTGTCATGCTTTTCCTGGGCATGATGTGTCTGGGCGCCGGGAACGGCTCCGTCTTCCAGCTTGTGCCGCAGCGATTCGGCAACGAAATCGGGCTGATGACCGGCATTGTCGGCGCGGCAGGCGGAATCGGAGGATACGCCCTTCCGCTGATTCTCGGCCAGCTCTACAGCACGTACCAATCCTATACTCCGGGCTTTGTCATCCTTAGCTTGATCGCGGCCGCCTCCATGGCGCTTGTGCTGGTCATGCAGTCCAAATGGCGTGCCCACTGGCTTAAAAACTCGCTGGCAGCTAAAAAGGAATCAACCTCTTTCTCTGCTTAATGAGGCCCGAGTTTCAATGATCTACCTAAGGAGAGCCGCGCTTGCGGCTTTTTTCTTTTGTACGGTTCTCTCCGATCACGAGGAAAATGCAGAATGAACGCGTCGACAATTTCTGTCCCGGAGCGCTAACGAATCTCAGACACCTTATTTCGCCGTTTTGCATCCTTTTCCAATCCTTACGAACCTCAGACACTCTACTTACGGTCACAACAGGAAAAACAAGATTATTTCCCCGGAATAGCGTGTCACAGGTTCATTAGAGCACAAACTTGGCCCATTTCCGTGAAATAACGTGTGTCAGGTTCTTTAGCAATTCGGTAGCCATCTCATCAAGGACTCCCATTCTCGTTATTTGATGAATGCTTACCCCGAAAAAAAGGCCCGAGCCTATTCGGCTCGGGCCTTTGACGCACTTTTTTTTAAAATGCAGGAATGGCGATATCCGCGTAATTTTTTTCAAAAAAGGCTTTCACTTCCGGGCCGGCCATGCGTTTCGCCAGCTTCTGGATCGCCTCCGAATCCTTGTTGTCTTCCCGGGCAACCAGCGTAATTGCAAAATGGGAATCATCCTTTTCGGTGAGCAATGCATCCTTCTTCGGCGTAAGACCCAGCGGGCTAGCGTAAGCCGGGGTCATGGCAACCAGGTCGGCGTCATCCATCATGCGGGCCAGCATCAGCAGGTCGACCTCTTCAAACTTGTAGTTCTTTTTGTTCTCCACGATATCGGCCTGGGTAGCGTTAAATCCAACGCCTTCCTTCAGCTTGATAATGCCGTTCTGCTCCAGCATCACAAGGGAACGTCCGATGTTGGATGGATCGTTCGCGATCGCGATCGTCGCGCCTTCGGGCAGCTCGTCCATCGATTTGTACTTTTTGGAGTATGCGCCGTAAATCGCGTTGTAAATCGGTTGAACCGGTACCAAGGTAGCGTTGTTCGCTTCGTTGTACTGCTCCATATAAGGCACATGCTGGAAGAAGTTAGCATCTACTTCCTTGTTGGCAAGCGCCGTGTTCGGCTGCACGTTATCGGACAGAACCACCACTTCCAAGTTCACGCCGTCTTCCTTCAGCAAAGGCTTCACAATATCAAGCACGTCTGTCATTGGTGGAATCAGGGTCGCTACTTTCAGTGTCACTTCCTGTTTGGCGTCAGAACCGTTTGCGTTGCCTTCCGCCGCAGGTGTTTCCTCTTTTTTGCCGCAACCGGCCAGCACGAGCATCAGTGCCAGTACAAGCAGCATCCATTTTGCTTTCATCAATGTAATAACCCCTTCTCGTAAATAATCTGTTTGTTGGATCACGATCTGCGGTCAATCCAGCGGGACAGCCGCGTGCCCGTATATTGGATCGCTTGGACCAGGATGATCATGATAATGATCGTAAATGCCATAAGCTCTGTTTCAAAGCGCTGATAACCGTAACGAATGGCAAAATCGCCAACGCCGCCTCCCCCCACGATCCCCATGACCGTGGAATAGGAAATGAAACTGATCGTTGCGGTGGTCAAGCCCAGCACAAGACTTGAGCGTGCTTCGACATACAGGAACTTGAACACCAACTGCATCGTCGAAGCCCCCATCGAAGCCGCAGCCTCCAGCACGCCTTTGGGTACGTCGAGCAGTGCTTGCTCCGCAAGCCGTGCATAATAGGCGATCGCAATCACCGACAGCGGCACCGTCGCGGCCAGCGTGCCGATCGATGTGCCGACAACCATGCGCGTGAACGGAATCATGAACACCACGAGCAGCAGGAACGGGAACGAACGGATGATATTCACCAGGCTCCCCAAGATCGTGAATAATGGCCGATTCTCGTAACGCTGTCCTTTCCTGAACAGGTAAAGCAGCGTGCCAAGGGGCAAACCGATCAGAACGGCAGCCGCAATGGAAATGCCCACCATGACGAAGGTCTCTCCAATCGCCTGCCAGATTTCATGCTGATATTGCAGCACGATGTCAGGTATCATTCCTGCCACCTCCCGTTAAGGCATCACCTTTCAGCAATGCGGTGAGCATATCCGGACCGGGAGCGGGAATGCTGCGTACCTCCGCCTCGGATAACGTCTTCGCGATCCGTCCTTCCCGCATCACGGAAATGCGATGGCACAGCTGCCGTGCTACCTCCATCTCATGGGTCACGAGCACGACGGTGACGCCCAGCGATGCATTGACATGACGCAGCAAGTCAATGATTCCGCTCGTCGTTTGCGGGTCAAGCGCGGACGTCGGCTCGTCGCAGAGAAGCAAGTCCGGACGGCTCGCAATCGCTCTTGCAATGGCCACGCGCTGCTTCTGCCCCCCGCTTAGCTGGGCCGGGTACTGCCGGGCTTTGTCTTCCAGGCCGACAAACCGCAGCACGTCCAAGCCGCGCGCAACCCGGTCGGATTTTGGCATGCGCGCAAGCTCCAACGGCATGCACACGTTGCCGATCACCGTCCGGTTGCTGACCAGGTTGAAATGCTGAAAGATCATGCCGATCGATCGACGAGCTTCTCGGAGCGCCCGTTCGTTCATGCCTGTAAATCGCTGGCCGTTCACGACCACTTCGCCCTCGTCCGGCTTCTCGAGCCCGTTCAGCATGCGCAGCAACGTGGATTTCCCCGCCCCGCTCGAGCCGATGATGCCGTGGATTTCGCCTTGGCCCACTTCCAGCGACACTGCGCTGAGGGCTTCGAATCCTTGATCCGTACGAGATCCGCGTTCGCTGTAACGCTTGCTCACGCCGTATAATGAAATCATGGAGCTTCCCCCCGCGATAGGATCATGCATGGTTCTTCAGAACACATGGAGAAAAGCCCGCACAGCCGATAACCGGAGCGCGAGCAATCCTGTTCATCTATAATAAATCATCCTTTGGCGGGAGACAAGCCTTAGCGCGAGATGTTCGCTGATAGCGTGTCTGCCGAATAGAGACCGAAGCGTCCATTGGCCGATCCGATATAAATGTCATCGCCGATGCGGTTCATCGTGCCGTTTTTGGCATCCCGATCCCGATGCTCCGGCGTACCCATGACGATATCGTGGATGCGTCCGCCGATCTTTCCGGTATTTTTGTCCAGTACCAGCAGGTCATCCCCCCGAGGCAGCAGAAGCTGGTCGCCCGCAAGAACGTAGCTTCCCTGATTGAGCAGCATCGGAATCGCGACCCCTTCCTCTTCGACGTTCCACACTACGCTGCCCGAATCGTAATCCAATGCCGCCGGAAAACCGTTCAAGACGCCATACACTCGATTCCCTTCCACCAATCCACGGTCGAACTTTCCTTCGATCGCCCATAGCTTTTTGTTGCTTTTCGGATCGAATAATGTCGTGGTATAGTCATGGACATCTCCGTAATTTTGACCGTTTTGGTTTTCCCGGATGAGCAGACGACCGTCGTTCAACACCTCGAAACGCTGACCATTCCGGGCTGCGAACTTCGCCTGTTCCTCCCCGGTCTTCAGGTCGATCAACACCCACTGATCATCCAGCAGCATCCAGCGCTCCTGTGAAGCATCAGCGAAAGGATCCAGCCGTTGGATGCCGTCGAAGTAAGGATCGTGCTGCGGATCGTCGATCGTCGACTTTTTCGCCGGTTTGCTCCAAACCACCTTGCCCGTATAAGGTTCTGCGGCAACCAGTTTATTTTTATTCCAGTACAGGACGTAAGGATCGTCGGCTCCTTCGTTCAAAAGGCGATATTCCCCGCTCAGGTTCAGCGTCCACAATGTTTTTCCGTTCTTTGCATTCAGTACGGTAATACGGGCTTTTTTGCCGTCCGATTGCACCTGGTCCTCCACAACCACAACATTCGCGGCAGCAGTAACCGTGTTACCTTCGAAACCTTGCTTGGCCGTCCGCTCCCACATCACCTTCCCGTCCTTCAGGCGAATATGACGTATCCGATGCACGTAATCTCTTTCAGCCGGATCATAGTCGGCATACAGCGTCACATACTCGCGGCTTGCATCAAGTTTTGTCAGGAACATGCCGAAGCCGGTATTGATCTGCCACAGCTTTTTGCCTGTATGCCTATCCAGTGCATAAACGGAGCCTTCATGGTAAAAACCGCTGAATCCGCCGTCATCGCCTTTGATCAACAGAACATCTTCATTCCCTGCCTGAAGGAACGTATAATTAATGTCGCCTTGATTGACCCATACCGGCTCCCAAGGCAACGTTGCCGCCAGCGCCTTGCCATCCATCCGGGACGTAAACTCATAACGATCGCTGCGTTCCGTTTCTGCACTAACCTTCCCGGGATTGCTGCCATTCTGCGGCAAATTCCAATGCATTCTCTCCAGCTTGCCTTCCGGAGTAAACGTCAAAAGCACCTGCCCGTCTTCATGCTCGTATCGCCACGTTTCCCCTATTCGCATCGGGTCGCCGGTCTGGCTCAGGTTCGGGGAATGCTCGGTCCAATCCGGTTCGCCAAGCCGCTTCGCGATCTGCCTTTCCGTATCTCCCTTATGGATCAGAATATCCGTCAGATGGCGCACCTGGCCCGTCGACAGAGAAGATTCGGACTTCATCCACCCGTCCGGGATATCCTCCTGCTGCGACACGTCTTTGGCTTGAATCCATTGCATGGACGGCCGGAACGAATAAAAATCCGCGTTCCAGATGCGGGGAGCCAGCGAAACGCCGTACCACTGCCCCTGCTGCGCGACGATAAACGCCTTTTTCTCGAGCGCAGGTCCAGCATCCCAGACCGTAGCGCTGCCGGGATAAAGATAAAACTTGCTTCCAGGCCGGAGATGGAACGTGCGCGGAGAAACGGGTTTGATGCTGGCCGCATCTTTCGTTGCATACCATGCCGGCAACCACTGCTCTCCGTTGATCTCGTCTTTGCTTTGAATCCAATCGTCCTTGACGGCATTCACTTTCAACTTAGCTCCATTTGCCGTATAGTTCTTGATTTTCATCAAATCGGCGGCCACGCTGCTGTCCTTTATGTTCGAAAACAAAGGAACGTTTGCGGGAAGCGCAACGGTGTCTCCCCGTTTGAACGCGGCTGAAGCAAGCTGTACCTGCTGAGCGCCTCCCTCGTTTTTCGCGCCCATGACCTTTGTATTCATGTTCAACAGGATGCTTCCGGCCGCGATTACGGCCACAGCCCCGGCGATTCCCAACCGCCCATATCTTTTCGTCCGCATGTTTTGGCCTCCATTCACCAAGGTCTTCGCCTTTTTGTATTGAAGTTATTTCCAAATAAGGACGTTTGGACCCGGCAAAAAGTTACCGGTTTGCAAAAAGACATATCATTCTAAGCGTGCATTGCCGGAATTCCTGCGACCTACCTTACATCCACCATTTCCGGTTGATAAGGGTAACCCACGCCAGCCAGATAAGCCAGCAGGAACGAGATGACCATGTACAAAAGAAACCAGGTGTCTGTCCGGGAGTACCCGACCGGAACATAATACGTCCGGCTTGCGCCTTCGGCGAACCCCTTCGCCTGCATGGCCACCGCCATCCGCTGGGCGCGGCGAATGCTCTGGGCCAGCAGTGGAATCGCATAACGTTTCAGGGTGCCGTAGATGTTCCAGCGCGATCGCCGGCCACCCATACCGCGGATGCGAATCGCATACCGCAGCGTTTGGAATTCATCCAGCAGAATCGGGATCATGCGCATTGCCGCGAGGAAACTGTAGGCATATTTAGGCGGAAGCCTCCACTGCTGCATCAGGGAATAGAACAGCCGGACGGGACGGGTCGTCAAACCGAACAGCAATCCGGCAGCAGCCATGCAGAGCGAACGGAAACCGAGATGCAAGCCGCGATAGAAGCTCTCTTCGGTCACATGGATCAGGCCATACCGGAACCACGTCGTCTCTCCTTTCCCGAACATCATCATGCCCGTCGACGTGGAGATAAACACGAGGATGAACGGCGAAGCATACAAGAGCAGCCTGCGCCATGGATGGCCGCTCCAGATCAGAAGCAACAGCATTGCCACGGCCGTATTCGCCATCACGTTTAAATTGTGGATGAAAATGACGTATATGAACAGCAGCGTCAGCACGACCATCTTCAACCCGGGATTGACGTGATGAAGCCATGTCTCACGATGGGGAAAAGACAGCTGCATCCATGACCCTCCCTCCATCAACCTTCCAAGTCCGGGTACAGTACCTGCTTACGATTTCGCTGTCATGGGTCACCATCACGATAGCCGTCCCTTTCCGTCTAAGTTCTTCAAGCCTTGACAGCATCGCGAACGTATTGCGGGCATCCTGCCCAAACGTCGGCTCATCCAGCAGCAGGATGCGCTGGCCGCGTATGAGGGCAGAAGCTACGCTCAGCCGCCGTTTCTGCCCCATGGACAATTGATACGGATGGCGGTCTGCCCATGCCGCAAGCCCGAATTCCTCCAGCATGCCCAGCGTATTTGCTTGCCTCTCTGCAGGTGACATTGCGGTACCGAGCAGCGAAAATTCCACTTCGTCCACAACCGAGTTCGTCACGAACTGGAATTCCGGGTTCTGAAACACAAAGGCCATCCGTTCCGCCAGCTGCTGCGTCGTGCCGGCGGGTTTCCCCATCACGCGATAGTCCCCCGTCGTTTTCAGAATATGCATCATGGACAGCAGCAACGAACTTTTGCCGGCACCGTTGGCCCCAACGACGCCGATCCAATCGCCGGGGCGGACTTCCAGCTTGTTGACCCGGATCACCTCGGTGCTGCCCCGCCATCCGATGACGTCGCGCAGCTCCAGTACAGGTTCCTCGCGAAGTCGTTGCCGCACGGCAGGTTCAGGCTCTGCCGCGCTCCCTGCCTGCTGTCCCTGTTCCTCCCATACGCCCGGGTACCAAATGCCATATGACCTGAGCAGGTCCCGCTGCTCCGCAAATATTTGCGCTGCCGGACCGTCCGCGGCGACCTGCCCTTCGGGGGACAGCACAACGATCCGATCGACCCAGTCCACGATTTCGTCGATTTTGTGTTCCACGATGATCAAGGTTTTGTTATGGGCGATCCGTTTCACCGTATCCCAGACCTGCGACGTGCCTTCCCCGTCCAACAGCGCCGTCGGTTCGTCCATGAACAATACGTCCGGTTCCAGCGCAAGAATCGAAGCAATGGCCAGCCGCTGCTTCATGCCCTGGGACAGGGATTGGATCGGAGCACGATGGCCCTCGAAGGCCAACCCGACCTGCTGCAAAGCAAGGCCGATCCGCGCTGCCATTTGCTCCCGAGGAACGTTCCGGTTCTCCAGCACGAATGCAATTTCCTCATCCGTATGCGACATGCAGAACTGGGCATCCGGGTCCTGGAACACGATGCCTGCCCGCTTTGGCACCAGAATGTCGTCGCACTTCATGGGCATCTCCACCGCATGCGGAATGATTCCGCTCAATATTTGCAGCAACGTGGATTTTCCCGATCCGCTTGCTCCCAGCAGCAGCACCTTCTCTCCTTGGCTCACCGATAAAGAGAGCCCTTGAAACAACAGGCCTTGTTCCCCGGGGAATTTGCATCTCAAGTTCACGATGCCCGCTGCTAGCCCGGTTTCCCGCACGCATTCTTGCCTGTGCATTTAATCCAATGCCTCGTAATCCTGCTTCGATGCAGGTCTTAACGTACGGGTCACGCCGGTCAGCTCCAGTGCCTTCGCCAAATAATAGGCAAATACGCCTGCGATCACGGCGCTGCCGATCAGGCGGAACCCGATAAACAGGGTGTAGTTCCAAGTCGAGAGGGACTCGATGTATCCGTATTGGTAATCCAGTATAAGCGAAGCAAGTCCTGCCCCGATGGCCGCCAGGCAGGTCACGGGCAAATTCGTTTTCCGATACAGGAATGCCGCAAAGAAAATTTCCGCGCCCAGCCCTTGCAGCAGCCCGTATACAAGCGTGGACATGCCCCATTCGCTGCCGAGGAAAGCGCTGACCGTGGAGGCCGCAACCTCGGCCAGAATGGCAACGCCCGGCTTGCGAATGACGAGAAAGGCAAACGTTCCCGCCATGAACCACATACCGTAGATCATCTGCTCGGCATGCACGCCGAACGGTTTCATCAGATCATAGGTCGGTCCCCATATTTTGTAGATCACCCCGAATACAACCGCGATCACGATCGTGACCAAAATATCCGTTAATCTTAATTTGTTGCTGCTCCCCGCATTTACCATTTTCTCTACTCCCCTTCTCTTATCATCAGTAGTTTGAAAATAACAAAAAAGCCTCCCCGATATCGGGCAGGCCATGCGTACAGTTGACGAAACATGGGCGGAAAATGGCACATAAACAGGACAACCCACACTTATCCCATTCAGGAATAAGGCAAAGGATATGCTGCCGAATTCATGAGACGTTGTGTGCACGAATTGCGTGTTTATTTTCCCCATCATGGATCGAATGGTTCTCTACGCTGGCATTACCCAGATCAGATACGGTCAGCGGCACAAGGCCACCCTCTCAGCCCAACTTCATTGAGCTCCCGGCTTTCGTTATTTCAATGGTTATACTGTACAACAGAAGGGTATTTGTGGCAATCCCGAATCATTCCCCATTTATGCACGAGCGATAGTGAAGGCATCCCCATCACAGGAATGCCTTCGGTAGAATCGGCAATCGTTGGCGCAAAGGTCAGGCAAGACTCTTGAACATTAGAGATGACTCTCTGGCAATCGCGTCGCTGATGATTCAGTATTGCGTATTGCCCGATTGGCTCGTTTTGCCGGAGGCGAACCCTTTGAAGAGCGTAGGCACCTTGGAATACCGCGTATTGGTGATTTTGCCGACGGTCGAGCTGCTGTCCGTGCGCAGAATCGAATCCTTGACGTTGGAGATGTTGGAGTTGTCCACACTCATCGTAACCTGATAAGAGGTGCCTCCGTTTTGGCGCACCAGTTTGCCGATGTCGTCTGCCCTGAAATTTTTGATGTTGATCGTTCCCGAGGCATTCATCTGAAATACTTTGTCGTACGCCTTATACGCCGCTCCGCCCGTTATGTTAACGGTGCCGGAGGATTTCAGGGTTAGCGCGTCCTCGCCGACATCCTTCCAGGTCACGTTTTCGATATTGCAGCTGCCATAACAATGAACGCCGTCGGCAGCAGGAGCTTCAATGACTACGTTTTTCAAGGTTGCGCCTGCTTCAAGCCTGAAAATGGGCTTCTGGTTCTCAGCCTGGCTTCCGTCTCCCAACGTGTTCGGATCGGCAGCCACGCTTTTCCCCTTACCGTCGTACGTTTCGCCTTTTTTGACAATAATCGTCGTTTTGACGATTTCGGGCGCTGCCGCTGCGGGAATCACAGCAAACAATGAGGCAACCAAACCGGCGGACAAAAGTACGGTCAACATTTTTTTCATCATGAATTCCTCCTTGGCGATCGGATTTTCCGCCATTACGGGCGGTTTGTCGGCAAGCCTCGCAGATGCACAGCTCCGCTTGTCCTGGCCGCAACCTCATCCTATCAGGAAAGGAACGTTCCAAGAATAATCCGTAGTTCACATCTCTCCGACATTCACGCCAGCTCTGAGAAAATGAGACCTATCCGTACCCGTTCCGAACATCGCATCTGCCGTTGTTAACTCTCGGTGTGCTGGAATTACCTTATTTTCCTTCAGATGAAAGACAACAAGGGCCGACTTGAAATCAAGCCGTCCCCGTCTTTTTATTCAAAATCCAATCCTACGCACCGAAGCGCTGGCGGTATCCGCATTTGCGGCAAAGCTCCTCCACCGCTTCGCGTCTCGAAAAACCATAGAACAGATTGTTGGCGCGCTCGCCTTCCACAATCTCCGAGAAGGAACGTTCATGCACGTTCCCCAAATTAATGACGCCTTCGCCGTCCAGGCAGCACGGAACCACCGTTCCATCCACAAGCACCGCGGCTTGCGTGCGCAACGCATGGCAAAATCCTTTACCGTCATCCTCCGGCGCATCCAGGCTTGGCCACTGGAATTCATGGTCCTGGTTCAGGTACACGTTCGGCGCGATTTTGACGCCGCTGCCCGGTACGACCTTTTCCTCGATTTTATAATCCAGATTGAATTCTCGCTCCAAGTGATCGAGCGTTTCGCGGTTGCGCTGCTTCTGGGCATTCGTGAAATTGTCCTGCGTCAAATTCCACAATCTGAACGACACGATGACGTTATGCTTCGTCGCTTCATGCACAAACGAAAAGATGTTGCTCAGGTACCCTTCGCGATCTTTGGAGCCCTCATGCCCGTCGAAGCTGTGCAGGGAAAAGTTCATCTGGCGCAGTGCCGGCTTGCCGAGCAGCTTGTGTCTCGTTTTCGGCAGCAACGTTCCGTTCGTCGTAATATTCACTTTGAAACCCTTCTCATGGGCGATGTCCAGCAGCAAATCGATTTTGGGATGAAGCAGCGGTTCGCCTTTGACATGCAGATAGATGTAACTTGAATGCGGCTTGATCTGATCCAGCACCATGCTGAACGTTTCCGGATCAATAAATCCTTTGGCTCGCTTCGTCTGCGGACAGAAGCTGCAGGCCAGGTTGCAAATGCTCGTGATCTCTATATAAACCTTTTTGAACGTTTTCAATGCGTGGTCCCCATTCCAGTCAGGGGGATGAGTCCCTTCCCGACTTCATTCGTGATGCGGCCAAAATGCGCCTTTATTATTATATCGGGTTCCGCAAGCAAGGTAAATCGACTTACGGATTTCTCCAGCTCCAGCCGGAAAGGATCTCGCCCCTCCGGGTCCTATTTACACCATCCGCACTTGTGAGGTATGCTGAATGCACAACTGCATAAGCTGCAAACAGTCACTAGGGGAGCCTCACGGCTGAGACGAATGATTTTCGGACCCTTTGAACCTGATCTGGATCATACCAGCGTAGGGAAGTGGAGCGGACTTTACCAATTAATACATTATGCAAGGGGTATGGCTTGCGTAAGACATGTATCCCTATTTGCGTTGAAAAGCCCCTCCCGTTTCCTTGGAAATGGGAGGGGCTTTGTTTGTCACGGGGCGCATCGGGCGATTGGGCAGATGCCAGAACGCGCAATGCGATCGTTGTTGCCGAACACACCGCGACAGAATTTATTTCCAGTCATCCCTTCACTGATCTTCCTGCGATCCGGAAACCAGCGCGCAGAAATACCTATTCTTGATGAGGAGGCATTCACATATGTCCTATTTGGAACGCGTTCGTACCCAAAATCCGTTGGTCCACAACATTACCAACATTGTCGTAGCTCCTTTTACCGCCAACGGCCTGCTTGCATTGGGCGCCTCTCCTTTCATGGCGTACGCTCATGAAGAGGTCGCCGACGTTGCCAAAATGGCCGGAGCCGTCGTGCTTAACATCGGTACGTTGAATGAGGACGTCGTGACGTCGATTCGTCTTGCCGGACGCGCAGCCAATACCCACAGCGTGCCCGTCGTGTTCGACCCGGTTGGCGCAGGAGCCACGGCCTATCGCACCGAAACGGCACGCAAGCTTGTCCATGAACTGCAGCTAACCGTGCTGCGCGGCAATGTCGCCGAGGTGGCCAACGTCATCGGGGAGAACTGGGAGATTAAAGGCGTGGATGCAGGACACGGTAAAGGCGACCGCATCCACATTGCGGAGCGTGCCGCTAAGCAGCTCGGCTGCATCGCAGCCGTAACCGGTCAGGAAGACGTAGTGTCCGACGGCGAAACCACTTACGTGATCGGCAATGGCCATGCCCTGCTCACCCGTGTCACCGGAGCCGGGTGCCTGCTGAGTTCGGTCATCGGGGCGTTTGCCGCGATTGCGGAGCCTGGGCGCGAACGATTAGACAGCATTGCCGAAGCGCTGGCCTTCTACGGCATAGCCGCCGAACAAGCGGCAGAACGAACGGCACAACAAGGTCCCGGCAGCTTCCAAATCGAGCTGCTGAACCAACTGGCACAAGTCACGCCGGCACTGGTGACAGAACGGTCGCAAATTCGGCAAGCTGCCGGAGGTGCACGATGACGATCCCGCAAGCTCTCACGATTGCCGGTTCGGACAGCAGCGGCGGCGCGGGCATTCAAGCCGACCTGAAAACTTTTCAGGAGCTCGGCGTGTACGGCATGAGTGCAATCACCACCATCACTGCGCAGAACACCCTCGGTGTACAAGGTGTTTTCGCTGTTCCGAACGAAGGCGTGGCCGCGCAGCTCGACTCGATCGGAACCGACCTCTATCCAGGCGCCGTCAAGACCGGCATGTTGTTCAGCGCGGACCTGATCCGGATTGTCGCGGAAAAATGCCGGACGTATCGCTGGCCCAAACTGGTCATCGATCCGGTCATGGTCGCCAAGGGCGGTGCCCCCCTGCTCCAGCAGCAAGCGGTGCAGACGCTCATTTCGGATTTGTTGCCGCTTGCGTTGGTAACCACGCCCAACATTCCGGAAGCCGAGCTGCTCGCAGGCATGTCCATTGGCGGTTTGGCTTCGCGGGAAGAAGCGGCACGGGGCATCGTGCAGATGGGCTCTGCCTACGTCTTGATCAAAGGCGGCCATGCAGGCGATCACGGCTCCGTCGTGGATGTGCTGTATGATGGACATTCCTTTCATTATTTCGAGAACCCACGCGTTCTGACGCGTCATACCCATGGTACGGGCTGCACTTTCTCGGCGGCGATTGCGGCTGAATTGGCGAAAGGATCGGCGGTGCCTGAAGCGGTGGAAACGGCTCGTGCTTTCATACAGGCGGCGATTGAGGATGAGCTCGGCATCGGTGCAGGCCACGGGCCGACGAACCATTTTGCGTATGGGCGCAGATTGCGGGGTGCGTTGTAATGGAACGATTGGACATGGAAAGGGTGCGCCGCGCCATGCGGCTGTATCTGGTCATGGGCAGTGTGAATGCGACCCATGACCCGGTTGAGGTGCTGCGCCAGGCTATTGCTGGCGGCATCACGCTGTTCCAGTTCCGCGAGAAAGGAACTGGCGCCCTGACGGGCACGGCGCGCATCGCGCTTGCGGAGCGCCTGCGCGAGGTGTGCGGCCAGCATGGCATCCCGTTCATCGTGAACGATGACGTGGAGCTGGCCGTGGCCCTGCAGGCCGACGGCGTGCACGTCGGCCAGGACGATGCGGACGCGGCGCTGGTGCGCGCCCGCATCGGACCCGGGCGGATGCTTGGCGTATCCGCCCACTCCGTGACCGAGGCGCGCCGTGCCGTGCAGGCGGGCGCCGACTACCTTGGCGTCGGGCCGATGTACCCGACGCGCTCGAAGGCGGATGCCCACGCCGTGCTGGGCCCCGCCGGGATTGCGGAACTGCGCGCCGCAGGCATCGCGGTTCCGCTGGTTGGTATCGGCGGCATTGCAGCCGATACCGCGGCCGCCGTCATGGCGGCGGGGGCTGACGGCGTGGCCGTCATCTCCGCCGTCGCAGGCGCGGTCGACGTGCGCGCAGCCGCTGCGGAGCTGGCGGCTGCGGTGCGCGGGATGCAGGCATAGCCGCGCACACGCGCATCCCCATACATCATGAGGCCCCGCGCACCAAGGTCCGAGTGATTGCCGGCTTATACTCCCAAGCTTGCTTTCGGTTTGGCGCGGCTGCTCACCGCGAATGCTTCGGCGATACACCCATAAACCAAAATTTATGGCTGAAAATGCTTCGCTGGAACATTTTTTTCCCTGTTGACTCTCACGTAACGTGACCCTGTACAATCGGTGGTGTAAGGAGGTTGGATTTCATGGCCATGAAAGTAAAGGAGGTCTCCGAGCTCGTCGGAATCAGCGTGCGCACGCTGCATCACTATGACGAGATCGGGCTGCTGACTCCGGACGAAACCACTTCATCCGGATATCGTCTATACTCGGACGCCAATCTGGAAAAGCTGCAGCAAATTTTGTTTTTCAAGGAGCTCGACTTTTCTTTAAAAGAAATCAAGGATATCCTGAGCGACCCTTCCTTCGATCGAGAGGAAGCGTTTCACATGCACCGCCGCATTTTACTGGAAAGACGGGACCGGATCGATCGTATGATTGCCACGATCGATAAAACCGTTCAACACTGGAAAGGAGAGATTCACATGACGGCCAAAGAACAATTCGAAGGCTTTGATTTCAGCCGGAACCCATATGAACAGGAGGCCCGGCAGCGCTGGGGAAATGAAGCAGTAGACCAGGCGCATGCCCGCTTGGGCCAACAGTCTCCGCAAGAGCAGCAGGCTCTGGGCGAGCGAATGAATGAAATATACCGCAACCTCGCAGCATTGCGCCATCTGTCACCTTCTTCCGAGGAAGCACAAACCGCGATTGCCGCTTGGTACGATTTCCTGAACGAAATGGGAAGTTATTCGCCGGAGGCTTTCCGCGGATTGGGACAAATGTACGTGGACGACGAGCGTTTTACCCGCAATATCGACAAATTCGGCGAAGGGCTGGCCGTATTTATGCGTGACGCGATGGCCGCGTATGCCGACCGGGTGACTCCATAGGCATCCAACCTACTGGCCTACAACCTGTACCACAGTCTGCTGCTCGATTGCCTATGGCGGCGGATCCTGCAGTTGAGCAAGCTGGTCGACGCAACCCAAGCCCATTCGCTTGATCCCGCTCCCTAGCTGTCGCGGAAATTGATGCTCGTGAAGCTGAAGGCAGCGCCTGGACAGAGGCAGGAAATGGATTCGATCGCGGAAACGTTTCGATGCACCTTTGCCGGCCCAGGCTGTTGACTCAAACGGCGGACGTCTTCATCATTTTCGTCGTACTATTAACCATGCCTTTTATCATGCCTTTTATCATGCCTTTTATCATGCCTTTTATCGTGCTTTCGTCTGCTTTTCTTCGCGCTCTTCGGGGATTCCCATGCACACACGTTTTCCGGCCATATAAGGTGCTTGAGATTCGTTAGAGATGAAAAAGGAGTGAATTCACACGGTAGTGCTTCCACCGTGCCATTCACTCCTTTTTGCAGTATTCTTCGTCCATTTACGGAACTGGTTTAATGATATAGGCCATTTCGAGCATAACTTCGTCTCACACTCCCGGCCGCAATGCAAACAACGCTGGTGAATGCGCCATTCGCTCCGGTTTGTGATCCCTTCGTTATCCAACAATATAAACCGCACTAATCCATCACACAAGGCCACCGCGAGTGCAGTACCATCTTCCAATCGCTGTAATCCCACCGCTGCAGCTTTTCTTCAGAAAGCTTTTAGAACGCTTCGCTGTCCAGGTTGCTTCTGCCTCTCCGTTAACGTGTATAGGTTTTTTGCGTTTTATATAGCCAACCAAAAAATTCCCCGAAGATACGCTTCCGTCATATACCTATCTCGCTAGCTATAGCCTTGCCGTAGAAAACGTTACGCTCTCGGCGCTTCCCCCGAAGATGCTTCCGACGCCAAGCTCGTTTTGGACATACGGCCCGGAATTCGCCAAGCCGATACCACGGCCAGCAAAATGAATAGTGCATCCAGCGGATCGCTGAAATACTCCTGAATGTTTTCGGCGAACGCGGAGATCATTTCACCCGTAAACACCAGATCCATCACGCTTGTATCGTTGAACAGCTCGGCGGTGAAATACGTTGCGGTGAAATATTTCCCGAGCAAAATGCCCACGAGCGAAAAAACGACCGCAATGATCTTATGAATCGTCGCGATTCGTTTGTTGGAGAACAACACGACGGCATATCCCGCCATTGCTCCGATCACGATCGCAATTAAACCGATTTCCTTTTCCGTTTGCGCGGCTATGACAGCCCACAACGCTCCGCCCAGAACGGCAGCGATCAATGCGCCCACGATGGGTAAAACAATGCTGAATCTTTTTTCGCTTTCCACTTTCCTTTACTCCTCCTAAACTAATAAAAATTCCAGAATTCACCTCTTACATAAAAACACATGATATCCTTTAATTCAACATTTTTCTAGCTATATAAATCTATAGGCCTAGCTTAAACGACAAAAAACCTCCTGCCTTTCGCGAATCCACGCATAACGTGTCATCAACGTAGAGCAAGAGGTTTCATTCCGTACGATGAGAAATCAATCAGGCTTTGGTGGCTTGGGACAGCTGAATGACCGATGCAATCTGTTTCAAAATATCGTCCAGCGAGGCCGGGTCGTGCACGTCGTATTCGTCGATGTTCAGGCGCAGCACGGGGCAAGCCGTGAACTGGTCGATCCATACGGAGTAGCGTTCATGCATGTGCTCCCAGTAGGAACGGTCCGTCTGAATTTCCATCTCTCTCCCGCGGATCTGAATCCGGTTCAGGATCGATGGCAAGCTGCCTTCCAAATAGATCAGCACATCCGGATGCGGGAAATACGGCGTCATCACCATTGCTTCGAACAAACTGCTATAGGTTTCGAAATCCGTGGCAGACATCGTGCCCTGATCGGCATGCATTTTCGCAAAAATGCCGGTGTCCTCGTAAATGGAACGATCCTGTACGAAACCGCCGCCAAGTTCAAAAATTTTCTTCTGCTCCTTGAAACGTTCAGCCAAAAAATAGATTTGCAGATGGAAACTCCATCGTTCGAAATCGTGATAAAACTTCTCCAGGTACGGGTTATGGTCGACCTTTTCCAGGGAGGTTTTGAAATTCAGCCGCTCGGCCAGGGCAGCGGTCAATGTGGACTTGCCCACGCCGACCGTGCCTGCCACGGTGATCAACGCATTCGCCGGAATGCCGTATTTATTCATATGATATACTCCTTTACCTGATTGACGATCTGCCTGAAGTGTTCAGGATATTCCACGAAATCCAGCTGCTCCGCATCTACCTTCAGAATGGCCGGAGGGTTGGGCTGTGCCGCGAGCGCAGCCATGCCCGTTTTGTAATCCGCGATCAATTGCTCCATATATGCAGGGTCCATGTCCTGTTCGAAAGAACGGCCTCGTTTGTTAATGCGGTACATGAGCGTGTCCAGCTCAGCTTCGATATAAATGACGACATTTGGCTTGGGCAAGTCATCGGTCAGCAAATGATAAATTTGCTGATACTTGTCCCGTTTCGGGCCCTTCAGCGTCCGACTCGCAAAAATCATGTTTTTATAGATATGATAATCCGAAATAACGGGTTTTTGCTGGGCAATATATTGAAGGCCCGTGTCTTCCAATTGCTTGACCCGGTTGCACAGGAAAAACATTTCCAGCTGAAAACTCCACTCATCGATATTTTGATAGAAGGAAGCCAAAAACGGATTCTCCTCTACGATTTCCTTGACCAATGGAAGGTTGAACTCTTGGGAAAGCATCGTTGCCAACGTTGTTTTCCCCGCTCCGATCGGACCCTCCACGGCAATAAACGGGGCTGCGTTCATTGTGTGCCTGTTCCTCCTCATACCTTTTGCGTGTGACCGTCTCTAATATAGACCCCACCTATTGTATCACAGCTTCCGAATAGCCCGGTTTTATTTTTATGAGGATTTTTTTCAAAATTAATATCCAATGCACAAGATTAACAACATTTCCCAAATCATTTCAACGTTATTCATAGTTATGTAATTATTTTTTCATATTTATACAATTTCTAACTAATAGAAACGTGTAATGTAATACTTAAGATGTATACTCTTTCCTTTCTCTAAATGGTAAAATAACCCTTTACCTTAAGGAATCATCTGAAGAAAAATGGAGAAGGAGGATTTCGGACGTGTCGTCTCATAACCGAACCATTCAAATAACATTGATCCTATTTATCATGATCGTCCTGACCAGCTGCTCAACCATGCCTGGCAGTAGCGATAAGGCCTTTACCGAGCATGAACTTTTTTCGATGTATGAGGAAGTAAGCATCACGTTGCCTACAGATTGGAGAACCGATACGGATTACAAAAGTCCCTCGTTACTAAAGGCCATTCCAGCCGATAAGTCCAAAATACTCCGCATTGATCGAAAGAACCGCGCGGATTACGCGTCAGACACCTCACTTCAAGATTATGTAGCTACATATGAAAAAAACATACATAAAACACAGGAATCCATGAATGCAAAAGAGTATGAAATTGATAAGGGCAACATGAAGATCAATGAGCATCAAGCATATTATAAGAAAGCCAACATTGATAATGGCCGGTCCGTATTCGGAAACATCTACGTCATTTTCGAAAGCGAACAGCACTTTAACATTGTCTCATACTCGTCCAAGTCTCCGCTTAATTCCTCGGACACTAAGCTGTTCGAAAAAGCGGTTCAGAGCGTTCGCATTATGAACGATAACCCAGCAAACGCGGATATCATGAGTTCTTCTCCCTATTTGTCTCCTCATGGCAATGGAGGAATGTTCTCGCCTTTCGAAATCCGATTACCTTCCAATTGGAAAATAAACAAACAAAAAATAAATCCCGAGTCCGTCTTGGAGGTAAGCAATGGGGCCAATCAAGATTATTTGGTCATCTTCCGTAATTCCAAAAACGAATTTGACTCGCAAACAAAGCTAAAAGATTTTTATGAACCCTTGCTTGATAGCCTAGCCGGATCTGATCCCCTACCGAAACCGGCAGCAGTCACGATCAACGGATTAAAGGGAATCCAAATTGAGTACTATAAAGAAGTAAACAATCGCAAAATCGGACAATTGGATACGTTTCTTGAAACGTCCGACCACTTTATCGAAATTTATTTTTATACACCTGCGAGCAGGTTTGAGCGTGTTAAAGCGGACTACAAAAACTACATAAAAACTTATAAGGAACTTGACATTAAACAACATTAAATAAAAGGAGATCTGCCTGGAATCCAGTCAGATCTCTTTTTTAACTATTCTGATGTGGGGTACGTATCAGCTTTCTATCGCTCGGTCGTTCCTCCGGCCTCCCCGGCCTCGTTCTTCCGCTTCGTGCCTTTGCTTTTATAAGGCTTCGGGGCACTTTTGGCCCGATTAGCGCTGGCTTGCCAACGGTTCCAGCCTTTTTTGCCCGTACCGCGACCCGTGCCGCCCTTTTTGGATTTGCTCATGTTATCACTCCAATGATCCCGTATATGCTCAAATAATCGTTCTTGGCAACTTGTTAGGCAACCCAGTCCATATTATTCAGTTCAACAACTTTTATTATAACAAAAATCGCCATCATTACCTCCAAAAAAGAACAGGTCCGTTACACTTTCGTGTAGCTGACCTGTTCTTCTCGTTGAACAAACGATGTATCGAATGATTGCATTACATCTCCGCTTTCGGTTGCCCCGTCGCTTTGGTGCCTCTCATCAATCGGATTGAGAGCAGGAAGCAGACAGTCAGCACCGCAGCCGCGGATACGTACGGATAATTGATATTGACGTCAAACAACGCGCCAGCCACGATTGGGCCAGCAATGTTGCCAAGGCTTGTGTATGCCGAATTCAGTCCGGCCACAAAGCCTTGCTGCTCTTCTGCGAGCTTCGACATCTGCGTGCTGATCGCCGGACGCAAAATGTCCATGCCCAGGAACACGACGAAGGTTACGACGAAAATCAGCCAGTACGTATGAACGAACAGCGTAAGCAGAATAAATACCGCAACGAAGAAGAGACATACCGAGATGACCAACTTTTCGCCAAAACGATTCAGCAGCCATCCGATGAACGCAACCTGCACCACGGCCCCTGCAATCGAGCCAAAAGTAATAATGAAGGCGATATCTTTCGTTGTAAATCCAAATTTATGATCGACGAACAAGGAAAATACCGTTTCATAGTTAGCCAATCCAAAGGCCATGACAAAAACGATGATCAAACTGAAGAAATACGGCTCCCGATAGGATCGAAGCAGCTGGGTAACCAGGCCCGGCCCTTTCTCCTTCACCGCATTGGCCCCAGCCGGTGCGTTGTGTTCTGCAGTTTGGCGTACCGATTCAGGCAAAATGACCAATGTAATGATCGCTGCCAGCAATCCGGCAACCCCTGCCGAGTAAAAAGGAACGCGAATGCCGAATTCGGCAATATAACCGCCGATCCCCGGCCCGATGATGAATCCGGTCGTGATGGCCGCATTGATCAGGCCCATGCCTCTGCCGCGTTCTTCGTCCGACGTAATGTCTGCCGTGTAGGCCATGACGGCCGGGAAAATCATCGCTGCGCCGATTCCGCCCAGCATCCGGGCAGCAAAGAGCAGCACCGGCGCGTTCACTGCGCCGAACATGAACTCCGAAACGGCAAAAAACAACATGCCGATGACGATGATCTTTTTGCGTCCCCATGCGTCGGACCACCTGCCCGCAATGGGAGAAAACAGAAACTGGGTAAACGAGAAGGCTGCAACGAGCAGTCCCACCGTCGTACCCGAAATGTGCAACAGGTCCATGTATGCCGGCATGATCGGCACGACCAGTCCTATGCCCGTAAACACCAGAAAAATATTAAGCATCAACAGCAGCAGTGCGCCCCTGTTTCGTGTTAACAATGCCATGATTTGCTTCCTCCATATGTCTTAGAAAAAATCCGTTGGTTTGAGTTGCCGACCTGATCGCTAGAACGTAATAATAAGGTCAGGTCGGCTATTTGGTAACTGAAATGCCGTGCAAAAAAACTTCTGCGGCCTGATGATACAGCGCAAGCGCCTGTTCTGGCTCCATCCCGCGCGACATCTGGCTCAGACCGATGATGGTGCTCTCCATGAGGATCGCCAGATGGTCGACATTGTCTGCCTTGAACTCCCCGTTTTCGATGCCCTCTCGAATCAGGTTTCGGTTGAATTGAATATGGTCTTTCATGATCTGGTCGATCCGTTCCTCGATATCGTTGGCTTTCTTCTCCCCGGTGAAGAACTCATCCGCCGCCTTGGTCAACGGGTGGTTCATGTCATCCATCACCAGATGCTCCATCAACCCGAAAATTTTGGCCGTGCAGGTAGGATACATATGAACCTTTGCAGCCCAGCTTTCCTCCCATTCCCGGTTCCATTCGTCAATGAGGTAGAGGAACAAGCCTTCCTTGCTTTTAAAATGATAGTATATATTCCCCTTACTGCTGCCTGTGGCTGAGACAATGTCTTCGATCGACGTTGCCTTGTACCCCTTCTGGGCAAACAGCGCCTTGGAGGCTTCCGCAAGTTTGCGTTTGGTCTGCTCGGTTTGAAGCTGTTTCTTGTTCATAGACTCCACTTCGCTTTCTTGATACTGAACGTTCGTTCTGTATTTTAACAAATCATGCTCATATAAGCAATCAAAAAGGAGAAAAGAGTTATATCTCTTTTCCCCAATAAAGAAGTTTTTCATTCATTTCATCTTTTTGCCTTGCCCATGTAAAATTTTAAGCTGTCCGTTCTCGTAACCGAGCTGATACGTCACCTTATATTTGCTCGTCACCCGTTCGCCGTCCCTTCGCTCATCCGCAGTGATGACGGCCTTGACCTCCATCTCTTCCTCTCCCTTGGAGGCGGATGAAACCTCGCCAATCGTGACATAGCTGGTGTTGATATAACCTTCGCGGAATTTGGTGTAGCTGGTCCCGCTCTGCCACTCGCTTCCCAGAAAAGCATAAGCGGTAACGTAATCCCCTGCATTAAGGCTTCCATAAAAAGCTTTCACCAGGTCCTCAGCAAGCTGCCCATCCACACTGGTCTGCGAAGCATCGCCTTTGCCTGTCTTTGCGGCCACCGCATTGGACCCTGCGCTGGACCAGGCCTGCACTTGCTTCAACACGCTGGTGATCGGGATGCTGAAGCCGATCCCGCCCTCTTGTTCAACGACGGCCGAATTGATGCCGAGCACTTCGCCCGTCTCCGCGCTGATGAGCGGCCCGCCGCTATTCCCATGGGTAATAGGTGCCGAGATTTGGTACAGATTGCTGTAGATATAGGAGTCGATCTCAAAGCTTCGTCCCAGACCGCTGATGATGCCTGTTGTCACGGTGTTCTCAAAGCCAAGCGGGCTGCCGAGGGCCAAGACTTCGTCGCCGATCTCCGCCTTCGATTTGGCGATCGGGAGCGGCTTCACCTTTTTCAGGCCAGGCACCCTGACCACGGCGACGTCGGTTTCCTCCCCGATGCCAATGACCGTGCCCGTAAGTTCTTCATGGTTCAGGGTACGAATCGTCACCTCCGTATAACCCTCTACCACGTGGGCATTGGTCACTACATCCCCCTGTTCGTTATACAGGAATCCGGAGCCAAGTCCGCCGCCGGTCTCGATGGTAACGACTTTTTTCTGACTGTCCTCAATGATCTGTTTGATCGTTTTTGGCGCAGCTGCGGTCGATTCGTTTTTCGCTTGGCCCTTCTCTTCCTTCACCGGCACCACGGCTAGACGCGGCTTCTGCTGCTCCAGCTGCTGGGCTGAAATATGGTGAATGTAGAAGACCCCCGCTGCCCCGGCACCGATAATAACCGCGCTGGAAATGATGGTGCCCCATATTCGTTTGGACATGTCCGATGCCTCCTATTCCAAATACCAGGTTGCACCCGACACGGACACGTTTGCCGACTGGTACACGCCGTAGTAATACGTTTCAAAACTGCCTTGTTCAGAGGCTGCCAATGTGCCCGGGTACACGTACGCTTCGGTTTGGCCAATATAATAGCCGTCGGTGCTGTAAATATCGATCGTCAGCGCGACCGACCAGATCGGACGGGTGGCATTGTTCACGACGGTTCCGCCAATGTACAGATCGCCATACTCGTCGAGTTCAGCTTGCAAATCCAGCACGCTTACCGCTGCCGTACGGTTTTTCAAATCTTCTTCGGCAGCCTGCTGCTCAGCCAGCCGGATCCGCTCCGCCTCGGCCTCTTCGAATGCCTTTTTTTCGCTCAAAACCCGTTCCCGATATTCGGTCAGCTTCTCATTCTCCGGCGCGTAAGAAAGCCCTTGATCCACCGTTTGCAATGCTGCCGTGAAGTCTTTCTTCTTCACCAGCTGTTCTGCATCTTGATAACTGATGCTTGCCAATTTGTCGATAATTTGCTTTTGCACCGCTTGAGCTTCTTTGCCTTTCAAGGCCGATACGGTCTCCAATTTTTCAGCAAGGGCAGACACTGTAGTCAGGCCGTCGATTTCCTTTTTCACTTTCAACACGGACAGCGTCACCTGCTGCTTGCCGAGTTCGCTGCGCACGTTGTCGAATGCCGGTTCTTCACGCTCCTTGAGCGCTTTGGCCACGGCTTGAAGCGTTTTGCTCGCTTCCGACAGCTTGCCGGTTTTCAGGCTCTCGGCAGCCTGCTTCAACTGATTCATCTGATTGAAGGCTTTCGCCGCGATCTGACGATCCTCGGTCAATGCTTCCACGTTTGGCCGTTTTTCGAGGGCCGCATCAAGCAGCTTCAGCGCTTCCGCATACTTTCCCTCCAACGCCGCCTTCTCGGCCTGCTCGTGCAACGTCAACACTTCATCATTCACTGCGCTTTCCTGGTTGTAATAGTACGTCAATAATGCTCCTACGATCGCAGCCAGAAGCAGTGGAACGAGAATGCTCCAAGCCCGGCCGATCCCGCCCCCGCTTTGCTGGGGAGCAGACTGCTGCCTGGAGAGCAATGGGGCGGACTCTGCTCCCATTTCCAATCCGACGGCCGTTTCCGCCCAAATCTGCTCTTCCGTGGTACTGGCGCTGATTAACTTCGTTTTGCACTTTCCGCATGCGACATCTCCGGGGCTGCTCTTGGTCCCACACACATGACAATACACCCGAATCCCTCCATCTGCCAAAGAACGTATGTATCCTATGCTAAGCTTGCTTGTTGATGCTACCGCCGCTAACTGCGACACTTCACGAATCGACATTTATCATATAGCAAAAAGGGAAATTGCACCATATCCTGCAGCAAAAAAAGAGACCCGCCCGAAAGCGGCATCCCTTTCCTTCTTCGTTGTTATTGCCGTCCTGCACGCACCCGGATGTCCCCGACTTCATTGGCGTTGAATGCAAAAGCATTGCCACCCTGTCCCACATTGGCATGTGCCGTTTGACGGGCTTTGAAGTTCAGGCGGCTGCGGTCCACGTGTGAATGCACCCTGGTCGCGAAAACCAAAAAAACTTCCCGGTAACCCGGAAAGTTTTTTGGCGTTGTCTATTATTATCATGCATCATGGGAGATGGCTCACGGCTTATCCATTCCATTTCTCAAGAAACGGCTTCAGCTTGTCGACGACATGATGACTGCCGCCCCTTCCGTTTACGTTCTCAATGACCGCGGCCAGCAGAAAGCTTGGCTGCTCGGTATCAAACACCACGAAAAATCCGTTCTCCTGCCCGCGTTCCCCTTTCTTCGCCTTCAGCTCGGCCGTTCCGGTTTTGGCAGCAAGTTTGGTCGGAAGCGTGCTTAATGAATGGGCCGTCCCTCCTGACCGGGATACCACTTCGCCCAGTGCATCTTTCACCGTATTAGCTGCCTCTGGCGTGATGACCACTTCCGGAGCGGACGTTTCCTTCCCGGAAATCAGGACCGGCTTCACCATTTTCCCCTCATTCACAAAGGGAGTAAATGCCGTGGCCAAGTGAATGGGGGACATCAACATTTCACCCTGACCATAAGCCGTATCGGCCAGCAATACCTCCGACTTCAGCTCCTTGTTGTTTTCGTTGGCATACTGGCTTGGTTTCAAATACAATTCGTCCAATCCAAAATTGCCGCCAAAGCCGAATTTGCGAATGCCGTCAATGAACCGCTCGCTGCCCATCTCCAGTGCTTCCATCGCAAAATAAATATTGTCCGAATACACGAGTGCATCCACCATGTTCACCGGAGAGACGTTCTTGACCCGGGTTACGTAGTAACCTCCCCAACTCGCATCCTTCCTCCATTGCAGTCCGGCAATGCCGTGACTCTTATCCGGCGTAGTTACCTTCTCCATCAAACCTGCCGCCGCCGTGACGGCTTTAAAGGTTGAGCCGGGCGCATAGCGGTTAGTGAACCGGTTAACGAACGGAAGCTGTTCATTCGAGGAATAAGCGTCCCATTCCGCCTGCGTCAACCCCGTAACCATTTTGTTCGGGTCATAGGAAGGAGCGCTCGCCAGGGCGAGCAGATCCCCTTTCGTTGGATCCATCATAACCATCGCGCCGGCATCTCCGCCGCTGGATAACGTCTTATAGAGCTCTTTTTGCGTTTTGGTGCGAATCGTCAATTGAATGTTTTGCCCGTTAACGGCATCCTTGCGCAATACCTCGGAACGCATATTGCCATTCTCATCCGTGATCTCGATCACTCCTCCGCGTTCCCCGCGCAGCTGCTTCTCCAATGACTGCTCCAGACCCGCCTTGCCGATCCAGTCTTCCGCCCGGTAGTATCCTTCCGCGTCTTTCTCCAGATCCTCCCGGGTCACCTTCCGCACGTAACCGATCAAATGAGCGGCTGCTTCACCCAATGGATACTGCCTGATCTCTTTCGTCTGGATTTGAACGCCTTTCAGCGCTGCCGGTATTCGTTCATCGTCCGTCATGGCGATAGGCACGAAATAGTCCGGTTTGACCCAGCTCTGGTTTATCGCCTTGTTAATTGCATCTTCGGATACGTTATAGTGCTGCGCGATGCTGGCAATCATCTGATCCGGGGCGTCACCCAGTTTGCTCGGAACGATGCCCCACTCTAGGGCAGTCCCCTTGGTTGCCAGCGGCAATCCATCCCGATCGACAATGTCGCCTCGCTCCGGCAGCAGCGTCCGCACCCTCACCTTGCTGCCTTTGACCATATCGGACAAGATCATGGACGGCTGCCATTCGATCCGCCATACCTTGCCGCCATCGTCCAGCTCCTGCTTCACCAGATTCAAGCTTTGCGTTTCATTCACTTCACCCAGAAAGGTGGTCAATCGCAATGTATATTCAGCCTTGTAGGTATTGGGATCCTGTTCAGGCCCCTCCGTTCCTTCAGTCTTTTTCCCGCTCGTTGTGCCGCCGTCTTGAGGCGTTTCCGCCACAGGCTGCGGTTTCAGCTCTGCCTTGACCGCCGAAACCTGCATGCCGGAGTAGATCGCGTTATACTTTTCCGCGAACTGCTCCCGGTTCATTCCGGAGGCCTCCAACGAAGCTGGCGTCATCAAGCCGTAGAGCTGGTCGAATTCTTTCTTTTGCAAATGATCTATGTATTGTTCCACGACGACTTCGGGTTTGGGTTCCGGCGCCTTGTTGCTCTGCATATATAGGTACATACCGATCCCGCCTGCGAACAGAATGGGCAGCAATCCGTACATCAGTTTGCGTTTCGATTTCATCGTCAAATCACCTCTATGATACACTATAGAATTCCTGAGCCCGAGAAACAATGAAACAAATATGACGAATTTATCATTAGACCTAGCCGGAACATCACATAATATGTGTATAATGTAAGTACGAAATTTACAGCAAAGGAGCCCGATGATGGAAATCAGCTATTTTTTACTCCCCAAAGCAGAAGTGGCCTATATCAAGTCCTCCGCCTCCATGAAGGAAGCCATTGAGCAGCTTGAATCCCAGCACTACACCGCCATTCCCGTCATTGACCAGGATGGAAAATACGTTGCAACACTGTCCGAAGGCGATTTGTTATGGAAGATGCGCAGCACCCCCGGATTGACGTTCGATAACATGGACCAGGTACCGGTGCATGAAATCAAAAACCGGGTCTACAATGAATGCGTATACATCAAGGCTGAAATGGAAGACATGCTGACGCTTGCCGCAGACCAGAATTTCGTGCCGGTCGTCGATGTGGACCGGGTTTTTCTCGGCATCATCCGGCGCAAAGACATCATTGAATACTACACACGCAACATTTCGGATTAATGGAATCGAACACAGCCCGACCGCCGGGCATTCGAAAGGCAAACAACGAGCTGAAACGCTTGTTGCTTGCCTTTTTTATCATAATTATAAAATTTTAGTGCATCACCTTTCCTGATTTCACAAGAACAAATATCCGCTATACGTATTCAGATTTCTTTGCCATTACGTCAGTCGGGTCAGTCGTTGTTATAACTTTACCAATTATTTTTCTTCAGGAATATCGACAATAATATAGTTTTCCTTCAGATCAGCTTCGGGAACTTCAGCTTCTTTAAACTCAACATCCTTCCAATTCTCCTTATTGATTAAACCATATCCAGTAGAAGTAATATGAGGCATCCAGCGAAAGCTGGCGAATGTCGTATCTTTAAAATTGGGCAATGAACCGTTCTCTTTTGTAAAGGAGCCGTTTATGAAATAAAGATTTTGCTGCGTAGCGGCCTTTTCCCCAATGAAAGCTTGCCACTTAAGGTAAGCTGTGTTATTCGTAATTTGATAATAACGGATTACATTATTATTGACTTCGATGAATCGATCTTTTGTATTTTTCGGAAAATAATATTGAAGACTGGCTGTTTCTATAGATGGTTCAAATTCCTCCGCGAGCTGTGAAACTCTAGGAAGATTAATCGCAGCATTTCTTGCTGTGCTTAAAACATTGCTCTTCACATCAGTCAGCAGTTTCGTGCTTGGTTTCGAAACAAATGCAGTTTGGGTTTTTTGATTCCATGTTACTGAACCGTCCAACGCTTCTGCAACAAAACGTAAGGGGATCATTGTTTTACCGTTATGAATAAATGGAGCAGTACTTAATGAAACCGAAGCTCCATTTTTTTGCGCTACTTTTTTATTCATTGTCAACTGCAAGTTTGTGTCGCTCCCCTTCACTGTCACTTGCTTTGTAGTATTATTCCAGGAAAACGTTAACCCACCTAAACTTTTGAGTGAAGTCAAACTAAAAAACACCTGATTGTTCTTGTTGAGAATTTCTTTTGAATCTAAGTCGTTATTATTCACAACAACCTGTGTTCCTTTTGAACTTTGCACAGCTGCAGCTGCCTCATTGGTTGGAAGTACCAACAGCGAAGAACATAGAACAGCCAAAGAAAACAGTGCTAATTTCTTCATTAGAAAACCTCCCAAAATTTACAATCTTTATATTTATAGACGCAAAAAAAGACATAAGGTTACTTAAAAAAATAAAATAATACATTTTCATACAGTGTTACGTAACGTTATATTATATAAATCAATGTTTATTTGGTAGATTTGCGATCTCGAGCAGTTTTATCATCAAAGAACGTCCCGTTGATTCCGAATTTGAAGCTCTTATTGGGGGGATTTTCCTATGCGTATTTTTTCTTTTGCAATCTTGTGTGTTTGTTTGATCTTAACGGCATGTAGAAGTAACTCTGAGAACACGAACCCAAGCAATAGTGTGCTGGTTGAGGATCCAAAGGAAGTAGATATCAATAAGCTGGGCCCCTTCAAAAAAGGACTTTCACTAGATGAAATGAAATATGATGAGAAATATCAAGATATCGTTATCCTATTCAAAGAGAATTTAACCGCATGGGCAGCGAAAAATAAAACTGCCTTTAAAAATAGTTTTGTTTCAGAGGATGTAGCGAATAGTCAACTGTTTTTACTAGAAAACGATGAAGACTTTGAATTTGTCGGGACACCTTATATCATCGACCAATCCTCCGAAAACGGAAGAATTAACATCGTATTCTATTACAGAACAAGCGGAGATGAAAAAGAACTTAAGATGCACACCACAACATTTACAAAAAATAAAGATGAGTCATGGAGAGTTGCGTTAATTGATTAGGGATTAGTGGAAGTCTTGTTGACTGTTATTAATGGGGAAAATTAGGTACTTTTTCGGAGCCTGACGACCTCGGAAATCGCGTGTGCTATGTCAAACTGCTGTCCATAGTGTGTATACAGCTGAGCGCTGCTGGCATTCGGGGCATTGAAGACATATGTTCCCTCTGCCTCCCGGCGGCTCAATCTTTGAATTTCATAAACATCCGCGTCCGAGTGATGCCCTCCTCCTCCGAAAAGTATATCCACAATGTATCAAAATCGAAGAACGTTTGGAAACATCACATTCTGCTCATAACATGAAAAGAAGAAGCCCGCAAAACATTGCGGACTATTTTGGATAACAGCGATCGGAAGATGGTACTGCACTCACAGTGGCCTAGTGTGATTGATTAATGCGGTTTCTATAGCGGGTTCATCAAGAAAAAACCTCGCGAGTGCGGAATGTACGATAAGTACCAAATACGACGCCAATCGTAACTACACCCATGATGATCATATACAAATTTAAATAGGACAGCTCCAGTCCAAATACCGAATAGCTTGCCTGCGTTTGGAACAGCCTCGTTACCCGCATCATTGTACTGAATGAAAATTCCTCAATCCACTTGGCCCATCCCGGGTTGAAGTTCAACACATCGAATGCCAGATAAGGCACGCCTACAATCGCAACATTAATGATGATGGCAACAAACGACGTTGAACTAAGCGCAGAAACGCATAACACAACACATGCAAAGACCAGACTGCCTGCCAGGTGAGTGACCAACTGTACTCCATAATACTGAACCGCCGATAACCGATAAGGAGAGAACTCATAGTAAAAGCCCTGAAAATACATCCCAACACTCTGGATAGGCGTATCTGCTCCAGCCAAATTCCCAAACCTTAACCAGTAGATCAACAAATTGACGCTTGTAAACAGTATGACGCATAGCACGACATATAACATGGAGGCCATTAATTTAGCCGAAACGATTTGGCTTCTTCCCCGTTTGCTGCTGCGTAGTAATGCAGCGGTTCCCCGTGAATATTCCTCTGCAAATACGGGCGCCAGTCCGAGCAGAATGATGATCATCATAAAGAGCACTCCAAATTGATCAATGTATTCCAGCAGATAGCCCCATGGTTTATTGTAGTGAATCTCGGAGACGGTTACGGTTCGCTTCATGACATTCCCGCTGTCATCATATCTGGCGTAGTTTTTGATGGATTCCGGTGAAAATATGGAAATGTCATAAAATACGCCATATCGATTCTGATTCTTTTCTTCACTGTAACCCTCGCTTTGCTTCTGATCCTGCGCAGCTTGAACCTTCTCCTCCGTAATGGCTCCTTCATAGGGTTTATAGTATGATGTACCGTTCAATGGCCCGGGATGCCCGAAACAGGCATACAAAGCAAGAAGCACAAGCAGTCCGGCGAGTGCCAGATAAACGCTTTTACGCGTGATTATTTTAGCAAATTCATATTGGGTTAAACGAATCACGATGTCGCCTCCTCGTCAAAATAGTGCATATATACGTCTTCTAGGCGAGGTGTCTCCGGTACAGCATGCGGTACAGGCTGTTCTTTGGCCAGGATTCTGGCTACGATGCCATCCGATTGATAGGACAAGCCGCTTACTTTGAAATGTGAGGTAAGCTCGGCAAGCTGCTGCTGAGTTAGCGTTGCCTTCCAAACGCTGCCCTGCATCCTGTTCATGATCTCTTCCGGCGTGTTCCGGGTGATCAGTTGACCTTCGTTCATCAGAATCATTTCCTTGCACGAGAACTCCAGGTCAGAGATAATATGCGTCGATAACAGTACAATCCGGTCTCTTCCCAGCTCCCCGATAATGTTACGGAATCGAATACGCTCCTTGGGGTCAAGACCTGCCGTAGGTTCGTCGAGGACTAGAATTTGCGGATCATTCAGCAAGGCTTGCGCAATGCCTAGTCTCTGCCTCATGCCCCCAGAGAACGTACGGATTTTATGCTGGGCCTGCTGTTCCAGATCAACCATCCGCAAAGTTTCCTGCACGCGAACACCGGCCTGACTCACACTCAACCCTTTGAGCGAACACATGTACATGAGAAACCGATGAGCACTGAAACGGTTGTAAAATCCGAATCGCTGCGGCATATAACCCAATATGCTGCGATAACGGTCCCCCATCTGTTGGATGGGTTGCCCATCCAGCAGAATCTGTCCTGACGTCGGCTTGGAGATGTCTACAAGCATGCGAAGCAACGTTGTTTTGCCCGCTCCATTCGGTCCGAGCAGCCCATAAACGCCACCGCTGGACAGCTCCAGCGAGAACGATTTCACAGCCCACTTGTTCCTGTATTTCTTGGATACGTTATCCATGGTCAATATCAAAGGAATAACCTCTTTCCGCTTGTGATGTGTATTTTCGCGCCATCTGGTAGATCTGACTGCTCAACAGGATCACTCCGCATAAGGCGGCGATTATAAGTACTGACGGCTGGATCGATTGAACGAGCGCAATGAATTTGGGATTACTTAATGCAAGCCATATCAGTCCGAACCATAGCGTCAGAAAGATACTGACAGCCGCTCCACCCCTGACACGCATCGCCAACCACAGACTGGCCCCGGCAGCGATCATCAGCTGTGCGTACCATAGACCGACTCCGCTCCATAAGATGGAACTGCCTGTTCCACCGGATATCGCTAGCATAAGGAGAAGTACAAATGCCATATTTGCTGCGAGTACAACGATCAAACGGGTCAGCATCAGCTGTTGTGCCGTAATTTTGCAGGTCAGCTCGATTTCCATGAGCCCATGATCCCTGCCTTTGAATACTTCCAGCAATCCAAGCACAAAAGGTACGGGAACCAGTACGAGACCGCTCATGTAAGGATCGATTTTACTGTGTGTTCCCAGCCAAAATCCGAGCAGCAGGAGCAGGGAACAAACCAACCAGTATGATTTGTGGAAAACCGCGACCTCCCCCCGAACAAGCTGGAATAATTCCCTCATCCGCCTTCCGTATGATGGTTTCGGGCGAACGCTCGCCGGATCCGGCATATGGGCATCCAATGCCCTGATCGTTCTGTCGATCTCCATTTCGGATGGAAAATCGACCGCATACTCGTCCAGATAAGAAGCAATTACGTTGTACTCCTCCATCTCCAATTCAGCTGCCCGATTTCGTTTATCTCCTTGTCCTCTTCGTTTCATCCCGTCCACCTCCCAGAATGATTTCCCTTAATTTCGCTATGCCCAAGCGTATGCGCGACTTCACTGTCGATTCATTTGCTCCCGTCAGCTCGGCAACCTCCCTGATCTTCAATCCGTTGTAATAGTTCAGGATCACCGCGTCCCTCTGATGCTCAGGCAAACTTAATACCGCCTGCCTGACCTGTTCGTTCTGAAGCTTTTTATGGAATATGTTCCATACATTCTGGTGTTCGCTGGCAGGGAGCGCCTCTTCCGTTAACTCACTTTCTCTCTGTTGTTGCTTGAAATCGCGTCCCCGAAAATAATCCAGGCAATGATTTACTGCAATTTTCAGCAGCCAGTGACTGAATTTTCCGTTATCCCGGTAGCTGTCAAGCGACTTCATCATTTTTACGAATACCTCTTGGGTTAGATCATAAGCGGTATGATAGTCTCCCGTTTTCCGGTACACATAAGCGAATATCGACTTATAATGCCGCTTCACCAGCACTTCCATGGCAGCCCGGCTGCCTTCACGAATCTCCTGAATCAACTCTTCATCATTCAACGCTCCCTCACCCCCTCAATTCAATTAACGATAATTTGACCATAAAAGATCAAAAATGTTTATTCATTTATTTGGATATAGACAAGTTCCTGATGCAACTATGTCTTCATCAGAATTGGTCTCATATTGACTTCCTTATTCTGGTGAAACTTTCCCCTCACCTGTTCGTCTAATTAGTGACTAACAACGAAGGAGATGACTATGCGAATAACCTGCAGTCCCGGTTTTCCGGGAAGTATGATTGGATCGATTGAACTTCAGCCATCCCGCTTTAGCAAGGGTGCTTCCAGCAACAGCCAAATTACCGATCATGTTGATCCTGAACTCATTGCCATCTCTTACATAGAAGACCTTAATTTCGGATCGCACTTTGATGCGATGACGATGATGAAGGGAACGTACAAGGAAGAATTTCACGAAAGCTATGATGTGGAATTTACAATTGATGTGGATCATAAAGGATATATTTCTCAATTTGAGCATACGTTTCCGCTGGAGCGTTACCTTGATCTTGTACGGACGCAGTCCTATAAAGTGATTAAGACGAATTGGCGCGGCCGATCATTTCATGTCATGACTTACAGTTATATGGAGGAAGTGTGCAATCCAAAGAATGTCATCTATAAATGCACAAATGCCGAGGATGTTTTCGTGGTAGCAGAGCTTGCCCCTGATCGTGTTGGTGGTGTTGCGGAACATCCTCGTCCTCTCTACCTCCACTTCCGCGCGTTGATCTCCGCTCGGGACGACCTCTACCCGATTGATTATATGTGTGAGCCTGATTTTGATCTGAATCTGTACTAGATTTCATGATCCATGAGGAGAAAGAGCACAAGACTCTCCCTTTTACCGGGAATAGCCTGTGCTCTTTCTTGGGATCGACTTTAAATCTTCTGGCCAAATCCCTTCGCTGCTTCCTTCATCCGTTCAGCCAGCCTTGATCTTAGAACGTTCATCCAATCCGGCTCATGCGTCCACCGTTCTGCCGCAGACCGCAGCATACGTACATAGCGGTATACGTTGGCAAAGCGCCTGCAAACCGGGAACATGGATTCCATGTCATAGGAGTCTCCTGATTCGGCCCAGTACCCCTGCATGAACGTCTGCTTTGCCTGTTCCCAACGCTCCGGCTCAATCTCATCACGCAAACTATCCAGACTCTGTTCCACATCCATCGCATACCAGTGGTACATGGCGTCATCGAAGTCAATGGCGTAACAAGACTGACTTTCTTCGTCATAGAAGACATTATCCGGCTCAAAGTCATAATGAATACATCCGTAATTGAGCTTGGTCACCGGCCATGCTGCCAAATGTGTACGGAGCAACTCCACTTCATGAGCGGCATCGGTCTCATCCGGAAATTCCCTCAGAACCTCCTGCATCCAGTCCAGCACATCGGCATAACTCCAGCGTTTAGCCTGCACCGGCGTATAATCCCGGCTCAGTTGATGAAGCTTGCCTAGCGCCTGACCATAGCTGTATATGGCCTGGTCGCTCAGAACCGTACTGCTCAGCTGCGTGCCGGGTACCCGCTTGAACACGGAAGCGTAGTACGTGCCCCATGGCGTGCTGACCTCCGCGAGCTTTGTTCCTGCATGGGAAGGCACCGCCTCCATCGCCCCATAGTCACGCTGTCGAAGATATCCGAGAACCTCCAGTTCGGCGTATAGATTGGTTCTATCTTTTTCCTGAACCGGGGCGAAACGAAGCAAGCGAGTCTCTCCCTGGTCCCTGAACGGATATACGGCATTAGAGGATATGCGGTAATACCGGAACATGTCCAGAGACTCGGGATCGTAACTCCAATTTTTCAAGATCATCTCGGCGAGATCGGTGTTATTAAATAAATATTTTAACTTTAGCATGGGCAGTTCTCCTTCTTGACCGTTTAATGTAGGTTTCTTGCAAAGTCCGAACGACTATTTTTGCGCGCAAAAAGCCGCAGGCTATGCCTGCGGCTTAAAAATTCGTGATGCACGAGGAAGTTGCAAAATGCATAAGCAAACAAACCTCATCAACACCAGGAAAATGAGCAGTTATATCCCTATATCTCGGCAGACTCCAAATAACCAACCGAAGCAGCTTTCACTTCGTTCTGTCCTCGTCGGTCCACCCATCTATTCAGTTCACGATCACCTTAATTGTAGTCGCTTTTGGCATCATCTTAGCCCGTCGTTTCATGACGCTCACTCCCTTCGGGAAACAAAGTTACTTCCATAATAATCCACAAGTTATCGATATGGCAATGGCCATTACCTCAACCTAGGATTGAACAACGATTCGTGCTGCCGTTTCGGTGTTGTCCTTGTACCATAAACGAATGACATCGCCTGTTTTCAGGTCGGACAATGACATGTCGTCACTGGAGTCGGATCGGTTATTCGGACCGCCCATGGTCATCCCCCGACTGATCTGAACGTCGTCGCTGACGCTGATTTTCATTTCTACACCGGTTTCTTTCAGCCCTGTATTTCCGTCTGCCGGATTCCATTGTCGCCCTTGATTGGACGTCGCATCCGTTTGCTCCTGTTCCAACAGATCCACCGTAATCGTGCCACCCTCTATGGAGACGATCCGACCCGTAACGTCGGCATCCATCATGCCTTGCATCGCTTCGGCACCATCGCCGTTTCGGCCATTCGTTCCGCCGCCGTTCATGCGGCCGCCTCTGCTCATGCCTTGGCCGCCACCATCTATGCCACCCCCGCCATTCATGCCGGGAAATCCGTTCATTCCCTGACCGGGAGCGCCGGTTCTCTCAATATTCTGGGCCGTGATGGCATCGCAAGCCGTGAGCAGGACGGAACAGCCGATAAGGGCCGATATCAACAATGTGAACAGTGCTTTACTTCGCATATGGATCACCTTTTCCTGGGGAAATGCGTTCCCCGCCAAGTTTTCTTCGGAATATCGAGTCATGCGCATCTTTGAATCCCATATAAGCAAGCACGAGCAGCAGCGGGTACACCGGAAAAAGATACCTCGATTTGATTTCCCAGAGCAAATAAAATCCGATAAACCCGAGAATAACCAATATCAACGAAACCTCGTCATATCTCTTGGCCCGAATTCCGCCGATTAACCGGACGAGCACGAAAACATAAATCAGCACGTTCATGGTGTATACCACCCACAAAATGCCGATTCGAGGTGCCGAATCCCCTTGGAACCAATCCGTGGCGGCAGTGGCATAACTATAGGAACCGTCGATTCCGCCCCCACCTCTGCCCATGCCAAACGAACTGCCATTGCCGATGCCGTACCGATCCATTTGGTAAGTTCCTTCGGTCCAGGTCCAAATGAGTTTTTTCGTATACATCCTCACGAGGTCGCCCGCGCTGGCTTCCGACAGCTTTCGTCCGATCTCCTGCTTGAACAACTCCGTACTTTCGGCTTTGTTATAATTCGCTTCTCTCTGGTAGATGGCGTAGCTTTCCCGGTTATCCCAGAACCCGAAGCGCTCCAGGTTAATCCCCATGTTCAACCACATATAGACGGGTGCGGCGTTTTCGCCGACAGGCTCATTCACGACGGATTGCAGGGCCCATTTCTGCGTCCACCCCGGGACATTAAATAAAAGCGCGAGCACGCCGATGGAAATCATGAATTTTTTGAAGCCAAGGCTCCTGATATTTAAAAGAATACAAAGGATTGCCGCGATCAACACAATCGCGCCGATGCTGCGCAGGTCGTTGCCAAGGGCCAACAAGATGGCGGCAGCGACGACCCACTTGTACGTTTTCTCCTTCAGGAACCGGATCAGGAAGTACAGGCTCGACGTAAGCAGCGCGGTGGCAATAACATCGTTATAGATCAAGTTGTTCATAAATAAGGCAGGCAGGTAAGTTGCTGCCAGGACAAGAACCCCGTAATCGCGCCCGCCCGATTTGGCATGGAGTTGTTTATAGATGAGATAGATCATTAACGTCGTTACGAGCGTGCACAAAATGTTAAACAGCTTGATGACCAGATAGTTATCCGGAAATAGGTACAACAAGGTTTTCAAAATCAATACGATCGAATAGTTGAACGGAAACATGTGCAGATAACCAGTCGTATCAAACGAGGAATAGTCCTGGTCATACAGCATGTCCATCGCCAGCGAGAGCACCGTCTGCGAATCGTCCGTCGGCACGCGCGGAAAACAAAAAATGATCGCGGTCTGAACGGCGAAGGACGCCAGCAGCACGACAGGAATAACGACCACTGGACGAAACCGGTTCAGCTTCAGACACAGTCGGTACACAACCACACTGGCGAGCGACAGCACAATCAGGAGCGGGATGAAAATGCCCCATTGCTGCGATCCCAGAATCGGATTGTCACCGTAAGCGGCATAATTGTACTGCGCCCGAACGACAAAGGTTGATGCGATAAACAGTCCGATAAACAAAGCAAGAATCAGATAGAGCCCCTTATGGATCACCTTAGCCATGCCAAAACTCCTTTTCGAATGCAGGATTTCGGTACGTATTATAAGGGCTCAAGCTGAAAAATCGCTGAATCAGCGCCATGCACAAATAGACCACCTTCGCAACGAAAGAAGGCAGTCCGGATTTCGTCTTTATCCAGTGATCCGATCCAACGATTCCTGATGTAACGGATATTATTTGGAGTACAACTCTCGGTACTCGTCTACATACAAAACCTCGATGCAGCCGGACCAATTCAGAACCGAGCCGATGAAATCCTGAATGTCGAGCCCCGGCATTTCATACGTCTCCGCCGTATTTACCGTACCTGTCGCATCTTCGATCAGCGTAACCTTGAAACCCTCATGCTCGGCCGCAATAGCCGTAAACAAACAGCAATATTCCGTGTTGAACCCAATGATAAAGATGTGCTCCACCTGATGATCTCGCAACCAGGATTTGAGCGCCGGATTGCTGAATGCATTTGGTTTGCTTTTATCCACGACCTGATGCTGTCCCGAATCCACCACAAACCTCAGATTGTCCACTTTAGTATGGAACAACGGCGATCCCTCTTGCTCGTAGTCCAGATGCCGGATGAAGACCATCGGCTCGTTTCTCGCTTCGAAATCGCGGATGACGCTTTCTATGGCATGGATTGTACCTGTCACGTCCCTCTGCGATACGATGCCTGCCTGCACATCCAGCACGATCAACGCTTTGTTCATGCTCCCAGCCCCTTTATGCAACTGCTTGTCCATCCTCAACCTGTCTGTTTGACGACTACTTGCCCTGCTTCTTCTGCCGGGCCTTCTCTTCGTTTTCCTTCACCCGGAACGCCACGATGCGGCGGATCAGCGCTTCCGGCAATGGTTGATCCAACGGGAATTGCACGGAGCCTTTGGCCCCTTTATAGGCCGACAACTCCTGTTTGAATTCTTCAATCCCGCTCGGCGCAGGGTAGAATCCAATATGTTTCGCGTATCCGGCAAAATGAACCAGATTGCCATGCAGGGCATACGTCGGCATTTTGTAGCTTATTTTTTCTTCCGCCTGCGGGGCAATCTCCCGGATCAGCTCACGCATCGTTTGTAATTTGGCCTTCACTTCTGGCGGGAATCCCGCAATATATTCGTCGACTTCAACCGAGGTTGGATTTTTCCCTGTCATGTGCCTGTGCCTCCTTAACAAAGTGTGATTGGATCAAACTTAGGTCATTTATTACTGACTCCCCCACATGCCATCATACCGTTTATTAGAGCGTCATCGCTTGGCCTTTTCTTCGCAAATACGCTTCCTTCTCCTCGTAATCGGGCATTATGCTGCCTACCAGCCGCCAAAAGGAACGGTCATGATTCATGTGATGAATATGGCACAGCTCATGGATGATGACATAATCGATGACGTCTACAGGAGCCATAGCAAGCCGATAGTTAAAGGTGAGTTTTTTGTCCCAACTACAGCTCCCCCATTTGGTGGCCGACTCCACGATATCCATGGACTTCGGCTTTACCTTCAGCGCCTGTTGAAACGCACCGATGCGTTCCCCAATGACCCGTTTACATTCGGCAAAATAAAACTTTTTCAAACGCACCCGCAGCTCGTCCTCTTCCAAACCTTCCACATCAATGAGTTCATGCAAGGCATGCTCCTTGCCAAGCCACATAAACGTTCCTTCGTCCTGATAGGTCCGAGGCTGCGGTCCGTCCAGCGCTTCCTGCATCAAGGCCGATCGCTGCAAAATGACATCCCCGTGCTGCCGCACGAGTTCTCCGATCTTCTCTTCCGTGATGCCATTGGGTGCCTTGATCGTCACCATGTAGGGCAGGTCCAGGCTGATGGATACCTTTTTGCGTTTGCCCAGTTCCAGATGGCACTGAATGAGTTGGCCCTTCACTTCAATCGTAAACATCGTTTTCTCCACTTCTGTTCATAATATGCCGTTCACATCGCTGTACTGACTACCCTGATTGTACCTCATATCGCGTGCCCTCGCACTCAAAGCTGCTTGTACACATAATTGAATTTTTATGCAATAATATGTATTATTATTTACTAGTATATTTATCATTATAAAACAGGAGGTATGCCGATCCCATGTTTCCCGCTGCCGCATCATCCCACAAAATGATCGAGGAATTGTCCCTTGGCCACTGGCCTTCCTTGTCCACCCTGTTTGTTGACGGATGGGTGCTTCGCTTTGCGGACGGATGCACCAAACGCGCCAACTCCATACAGCCCATATACACCTCCACGCTCGACATCCATGAAAAAATAAAAACATGCGAGCAATTGTACGAGCGTAATGGGTTACCCACCGTCTTTAAAATCACCCCATTTATTCATCCTGAAAATCTGGATAACATTTTGGATGAGAAAGGGTATTCCTTATTGGATCGGACCAGCATTCAAACTCGCAGCCTGGACGGACTCAAGACGCCACAGCACTCTGATGTACGGATCGATACTTATTCAACAAATTCGTGGCTGAATTCCTTTTGCAGAATCAATTCGGTTGACGAGAAAAAAGGTTCTACGATGACACGCATGCTCTCGAATATCCGCACGACGACGGGGTACATCTCTCTTTTGGTGAACGATCAAGTGGTTGCCTGCGGCTTGGGAGTCGTCGAACGCGGTTATATCGGATTGTATGATATCGTGACAGATAAACAGCACAGAAATCAAGGGCTGGCCGAGCAGCTGATCCTGCACCTGCTTCACTGGGGCAAAGCCCAAGGAGCCGAGTTCAGTTACCTCGCGGTCGTTGTGAACAACGCGCCGGCTTGGCGGTTATACGAAAAGCTGGGATACGAGGAGATCTACCGTTATTGGTATCGGGTAAAAAAATAGCTCTGATTGACCTCGGCCGGTTTCTGGCGGCTCCTTCATAAAAAATTTGGGCCTACGTAGACCGGCGGCCTCTCTTCGCGCCACATCAAAAAGAGAAGGTCGACATAACCTTCTCTTCGTTATCTTCTATTTATCTTCGTTTCATCGACTACCAGGACGTACGAGGCTGCTGAAACGAATCCGTTTCCTTTTCGATGTCGGTCATCATGTCCTTAATCCGATCCAAACCTTGTTGAATCTGCTTCTGATGGGCATCCAGCCGATGTGCCAAGGAGCGAATCTGCTCCTGGGTAGGCGGCTGGGAAGCATGGGACATCTCGATCAGTTCCTTCTCCAGGGCATCGATGCCGACGAGTCCCGTACTGAGTACTTCAATGCCAAACTTGGCTTTGTCCGCAATGTGATCGATTTTGATCGCCGTTTCTTTGGCCTGTTTATTGTTCCAACCATTGGACATGTAGTTGGGCTGGCTCACAGGTGGAGTATATTCGCTCATCAGGGATTCACTCCTTCATTTTCAAATGTCCGCTTATTTCTGATACTTATCCGTAATTTCGTCGATTTTATTCGTCAGTTTATCGATTTCGTCCGTCAAGCTGTCAATTTCATCGGTGAGCTTGTCCACGTCTTTGATGTTCTTTTGGACTTCTTCAATGTTCCCGCCTGCCGCAATCACTTTGGACATCACTTCTTGGGCGATGGATGTAACCAGTACTTGCACGTGATCCGGCGCATCCTGACCCACTTGTGCAACGAGTCTGTCGATCAATGGGCGAATCTGGGTCAAGGTTGTTGCTGCGTTGGACAGCTCGCGGCCGCATGAGTTCAATTCCGAGTCGATTTTGTCGGATACCCGGTCGATTTTGGATTGCGTAATCTGGTCGATTTCCCGAATGACTCGGTCGATATCATTGGACATTTCACGAACTGAACCTTTTCCTACGAACATGAATGATCTCCCCCAATATGTATGCGAATTCTTGAATCTCTTTGATTATATGTGAAACCCTGCTTCACTTCAATAATTTACCTTCATTCGGAAATGTCCGAAAATAATGTCGAATACCAACAGGTGCACCTGATGAATCCATCTGGTCTTCACCAAGTGCACCATGTTTCCCATTGGGGTATTTATAACGTAAATCTGACGCTCTACAACGGAAGCTTGACCAACACGTCATACGTGGCACCGGCCTGAATCCCCCGGATCACATCTCCTTCAATCGGCTTACCGTTCACATATACTTGCCGCTCGCGAACACTCTCGCTTCGCTTCATCTGCACCTCCAGCACCGCTCCGCGGAACTTGCGCGTCACGGATGCCTCGTTCCAGTCTGCTGGCAATTGCGGACGCACTAGCAGACCTTCCGCATGGCCTTGCAAACCGAACAGCCCGTCGATCAGGCAGCGGTATACCCACGGGACGGTTCCCGTGTTGAACAAATGGCTGGACCGGCCTGCCGTACGCGGGAATTGGCGATAGGCACCGCGGTAATAGTTCGGGATAAATACAGGCAATTGTCCCCGTTGAACGATATCGTCCAGGTCCGGACCGGGAATCATTTTGCGCAGCAAACGATAGGCGTTCTCCTTTTCCCCGACCAGATACAATGCATAAATGTAGAACGCCGCAGCATGGTTGTATACGGCTCCGTTCTCCGCGCTGCCCGGATGTTTCTGGGTCACGCGTCCAACATCCTCACGCATCGCCGTGAAGGAGGGTGCCAGCTTTTCCACGCCATATGGCGTTTCCAATTGTTCCTCCACGGCGCGAATCAGCTTTTCCCGTTTGTCCGGATCGGCCGCGCCGCTCATCAGGGCCCAACCTTGCGGGTTGATGAAGATGCGCCCTTCCTTGTCTTTGCTGATGCCGAATACGACGTTGTCGTCGGTTATCCCCCGTGCATACCAGTTGCCGTCCCACAGATACGTATTGGCAATTTCGTTGGTTCTGTCCGCTTCCTCCCGGAATTCGGCTGCTGCTTCCGCATGCCCTGCCTGTTCGCAAATGTTTGCCCACACCTTGAACGCATACGCCGTAGCAATGGTAAGCCAGCCGGATACGCCTTTTCCCTTGTACCCGACCATATTCATCGGATCGCACCAGTCGCCCTGGTTGATGTAGTTCAGTCCCCGGTCGTCGCGATCCTGAATTAGCCAACGCATGGCACGATGCATATGTTCAAGAACGGTGGCCGTCTCTTCGCTGTCCGCAAACCCGACCTGTTCATCCAAAATGCCGTAATCGTTGGTCTCATCCAGATACGTGCTCATGCATACCGGCAGCCAGATGCAATGATCCGTATGCGGTACCTGGTTGATATATTTGAGTTCGGCGTCCGGGTGCAAAATAATGCCGTCAGGCATTGCGCCGCTGACATTCTGCTGCTCAAGTGCCGTAAGAAACGCCCCTCGCGCAACGCTTGGCTGAATATAGCTCATGCCCATATTGTCTTGCAGATAATTCCGGGTTTGGGGATCTGTCGTCAAACGATTCGTCTGGCCGTGATAGTACATCTGGCGCGGCAACCAGTGGTTAACGAAGTTGTTCAACCCTTCATCGGGTGTCTTAATCTCGATATTTCCCTGACCTTCCGCAACATAGGCGGCATATTCCAGCCCGGCCGCAGCAAAACCGTTCATCCCTTGACCGTTCACATCCACAAAGTACTTCTGACGAATCTGCCCAATCTCCTGTTCATTGTGGGCGGCGCCAAAGATGAAACGATACGCCTTCTCTGCCCCGGCTTCGAGTTCCAGTCGATACTGTAGGGCACATGTCGGCGTCTCATATCTTGCGTCTCCGCAAGCCAGCGTGTCGGCCTCAAGAGCGGACGGGGCATGGAGTCCACCCTCGCCCTCAAAAGCTTCCTGGTTAACTTCCCACGCGACAGGCCGCTCATCTGCGAGCAAAAAGGTTTTGTCTGCAAAGGTTTTGATTTTGTCGTAATCCTGGTATTTCTGGTATGGCGTCACCGAGGAACACACGATGCCTTGCAGCGACTCCGCATATTCGCCAGACTGGTTCATCCAGGACATGTACCCCACCGTAAAATACGGATAAACGCTTAACTTACGCGTCGTGGACGACAGGTTCTTCACTTTCACGCTCCACAGCTCCATCGCCTCCGCCTTCGGCAGCGTCAAAGCCATCTCCACTTCGATGTCACCGCTTACAACTTGCCAACGCAGATCATGCTTGCCGATGGAAAAGACATATATGTCCGCCTGTTTGCGCACGGGTTCATACGGTGCCGAAAAAACGCCCCCGCTTACTTCATCTTTTACGTACACGAACCGTCCGGGATGGTGGGCATAATACGGCTGTTCCGGCTGCATGAACGTCTTGGCCTCCAGGTTCGGCGCATGCGAATATTTGGCCGGTTCCGGCTGCATGAATTGCGCTACGGCGTACCCGCGGCAATTCATGTGGATCATCATTTTTTCGTTCCACAAAAATCCCGAAGCTTTGGGCAGGCTCGTTGGGCTGGTCAACTCGTAATATTGCTGGTCTTCCGATGGTCTGATCATGGAAATTCCTCTCTTTCGGCTTGGATAAGATGAACGGATTTACAGACGGAAATAAACAAGAACTGGCGGAAAACGTTTTAGAAATTGCTCAGAATACTTGTATACAACTATTGTCCATTATACCACGTTAACGCTTACAGTCACCTACAAAAAAATAAAATCCATTGCTTTCGCCCTTGTTCGGTTCCCGTTTTCTCCCATCCCCAGCCGATCGATAGTAACACCAAAAAGTTTAGGTACAAAATTCATTGCCGACCAAGGAATTCCCGTTGTTCTTGAACCTTGATTGTTGGACATGCATACGGACGCAACCAAAAACTCCCTTCTGCCTTTATGGTAGAGGGGAGTTGTGGTGAACCGGATTCAAACTCATGCGTCGCTTGGGGAGAACGGCCTTAAGGACTTACCGTTCCGCCGTTGGCGTTCAGCGTTTCGCCGCTGACGTAACTGGACTCCTGGCTCGCCAGAAATACGAATGCGGGTGCCATTTCGGCGGGCTGGCCCGCACGGCCAAGCGGCGTGTTGGAACCGAACTCGGCAAGCTTCTCGACCGGCTGACCGCCGACCACCTGAAGCGGCGTCCAGACGGGCCCAGGCGCAACCACGTTGACGCGGATGCCCTTGCTGCCGACCTGCTGGGCGAGCGCCTTGCTGAACGTATTGATCGCCGCCTTGGTTGTCGCATAGTCCAGCAGGATCGGCGACGGTTTGTAGGCCTGGATGGAAGACGTATTGATGATGGAGCTGCCCGGCTTCATATGTTTGACCGCGGCTTTGCAGAGCCAGAACATGGAGTACACGTTCGTTTTGAACGTCGCGTCGAACTGCTCCGTCGTCAGGTCGGCGATCTGCTCAACGTACTGCTGTTTGCCGGCTACATTGGCCAAAATATCGATGCCTCCCAGCTTCTCCACCGCAGCTTCGATCAATTGCTCGCAGTAAGCCTCGTCCTTCAGGTCCCCCGGCATCGCGATGGCCTTGCGCCCTGCTTCTTCGATCAAGGCAACGACTTCTTTGGCGTCGGCCTCTTCTTCCGGAAGATAGGACAACAGCACGTCCGCTCCTTCCCGCGCAAACGCAATGGCCGCCGCACGGCCGATCCCGCTGTCCGCTCCCGTTACGACGGCCTTGCGTCCTGTCAAGCGTCCGCTGCCCCGGTAGCTTTTCTCCCCGCAATCGGGGATCGGCGTCATCTCCCGCTGCAGTCCGGGTTCATCCTGCTGCTGCTTCCATTCTTTCGTCGCCTTCGGATACTGGGTAGTCGGGTCCTGCATCGTATACTGATCCTGATTCGCCATGATCCATTCCTCCTAAACTGATAACGTGTTCGTATTCGGGGTCTTTTTCCAATGTGACGTTTCCAAGGTTCTCACTCTCTCCTTTTGTAACCTTGATCCGAAAAATCTAAACCCTTCGGGGAGCATTTCCTATGTCCTATGATCCTAGAGCAAGTCGCTGCCAAGTATCCACAGCTGCGGAGTTAGCATCATTGGAACTTAGGTGAGTCCTTCAACATGTCATTGGAACGAAAAAAAGCATTCCCGGAAGGGCACCTGGGCCCGAAGAGGTTCCCAAAGTGCATTCGAGGAATGCTTATACGGTTGCGGTTATGCATTGCGACATACGCGAGGCCCGCCCATTGCCGCGAGACGATAGAAATGCCCCTGACGTTGAACATTCTAAGAGCGGTCTTGCCCTTTCCGGCCCAGGCCGAATACAAAATACCCTACAAATACAATGGCGATAAAGACGGCACCGACGAGCAACGAAACGCGCGTATCCGGATTAAACGCCATGCCGATGATGACAAGCACCAAATACACGATGATGATGTAGTTGCTGATCGGAAACCACTTCGATTTGAAGTTATGCTCTTTGAGGTCCTTTCCCCACCGCTTGCGGAACCCAAACTGGCTGATCGCCAGCGCGAACCATGGCATCATGCCAGGCAGAACGCTCGCGCTATAGATGTACAGGAACAGCTTGGAGTCCGGCATCAAATAATTCAGCACCACGCCGATCAGCAGCAGGGATATCGTGACGATGATGCTGTTGCGCGGCACGCCGCCTTTCGACAGCTTTTTGAAAAAAGCCGGTGCCTGACCGTTCTCCGCCAGCGTGTAGAGCATGCGTCCCGCACTGTAAATGCCGCTGTTGCAGCCCGACATGGCCGCGGTAAGCACCACGAAGTTGATAATGCCTGCGGCAGCCACGATCCCGACCTTGGCAAAGGTCAACACGAACGGGCTGCCCGTCTGTCCGACCTCGTTCCACGGGTACAGCGTCACGATGACGAAGATGGCGCCCACGTAGAAAATCAGGATGCGCCATACGATGTTTTTGATCGCTTTGCGCAGCGTATGCTTCGGATTCTCCGCTTCGCCCGCCGTAATGCCGACCATCTCAACGCCCTGATACGCCGCCGTCACGATGCATAGCGCAAACAAGAACCCTTTCAGCCCGCCCGGGAAAAACCCGCCATGGCTGACCAGGTTCGACAGCCCGATCGGTTCTCCGCCGTTCCCCCAGCCGAAGAAAATCAGCCCGGTGCCGATCACGATCATGAACAAAATGGCTGCCACCTTGATCAACGCAAACCAAAATTCGAACTCTCCGTAAAATTTCACCGCCGCCAGGTTGGCCGCCGCAATGATCAGCACGCCGGCCAGCGCGGGAATCCACTGCGGGATGTCCGGGAACCAATACCCGACGTAGATGCCGATCGCCGTTACTTCGGCCATGCCGACGGTAACCCACAGGAACCAGTAACTCCAGGCCGTCAGGAATCCGGCGAGCGGTCCGATATATTTATGGGCGAATGTGGCGAACGAACCTGTCACAGGCTCCTGGATCAGCATTTCCCCCATGATGCGCATAACAAAAAAGATAATGATTCCGGCCAGCAAATAGGCCAGCAGCACGGAAGGACCTGCCCACTTGATCGTGCTCGCCGATCCCATGAACAATCCAACGCCAATCGTGCCGCCCAGCGCGATCAGCTCCACATGCCGGGGCTTCAGCCCGCGTGAAAGCTCCTTCGATTCCAAAACGAAACTCCCCTTCTCTTGTGCATTTTCTTGGTGTAATGTTGCTTTCTCATTATTATGTTTTAACGCAATGCAGAATTGCTCCACCAAATTGTACGAGATGTGCCGGAGAAATACAACAAGGAATGTGAGGAAGCGTACATGCACCCCCTCCTTTCCACAATCATTCCCAATGTTTGGAACCTAATACAGTCTCATTTCATATGAAATTCGCATTTGTTCGAGCCGATCGAGGTCAGCCAATGGGCATGCCCACAATGAATTCAAAAACGTATTCTCCAGATCGATTGTATATCCATTGGGGGGAGTGGCCGCAATGCATATGGTAATGCTCATTTTGTAATGCAAATTTAACGAGATTTACCATAACCCGACCGCAAATCGCGGTCTTTTTCTGCTGTTCGCATTTCCTGTTTACAGCTGTAATTTTATGGTATATATTATAGACGTCAACATGTCAGCGCTATCAAAAAACGAAAAAAGGAGGCTGCTCCGATCCGTTTCGAAAAGGTTTTTGGTTTACACCTGGTTAAACTTGAAACACTTATTTGGAGAGGATGAGCGTTTGATGAAAAAGTGGAGCACCGCTTTGTTTGCATTGTTTATGAGCATGTCGCTAATGTTCAGTCTGACCGCATCAGCCAACCCCGCCATTGTCAGTTACGGAGGCAGCTATTCCAATACACTTACCGCCGGCCAAGGGTATGCCTACATACTCCCTAATGCTAAAACATCCGGCACAAGCATAAAAGTAACGACGTCTGCGCCAAACACGCTTCGACTGCATTACTACTGGAGCTACAACAATACCACCCTGGACCTTGGTACGGTCGTCATAAGCAGTACCAGTTACAACACCGGCTCCGGCTATTATGAACCGGGAACATTGATCACCGTGGTTGAACGCGTGCCTGGTTCGGAAGCCGCATATCCTTCGGTATCCTACACGATTACATTCAATTGATCCGAGCTAGCGGGGCTGTACCTTCCCCCATGGCAAGTTTACGTCTCTCGCCAACGAATCTCAGACACGTTATATTGCATGATTTCGCCAAATATGGAGGGCTAACGAACATCAGGCAAGCTAAACGCCGCCCATTGAGCCATACACATGCCATTGCTGCAAAATAGCGTGCCCACGGTTCGTTCGCCTCCGTATTCGAGAATTTCCCTCCAAATAAGGCTGCTCATGTTCGTTACACATGATACACATTCCTGGTTCCTATGTTCCCGAGACGAAATATACTACATCCAGCTCAACTCAGCCGCGATCCTCCGTCGAAAATCCGCAATACATTACTCCACTATACGACGATATTGCTCCGGTATTCAGGCAGCGTTTGAGCCCGCCCGGTCGTGTCCACCATGCGAGCTATATTTTCCCGATCGAACGATGCCAGATACACGGCCAACAGTTCCTCATCGTCATCCCCAAGGGACATTTCAAACAGAACGATGACATGATTTCTATAGAAGATACGCCACGCCTGCACGGATGACGTCTCTTTGATTTCGCATGCGTCACCCTCCATCTCCCAGCAGCTTAGGTAATCCGATAACCGCCACATGTTTTCATCGAAAATAACCCAAAAGGGCAATCTGTCCTCCACGGCCATCTGTACGAGTGCTTTGCTCACCAAAAAGTTGGACAATGATTCGTTCTCCCGCGACCAGTCGGGATTGTTCCAAGCGCAGAGATACACGGGCGGGTCTTCCATGGATACATCGCTTAAGCGGATACCGCAGTAGATCACCGATTCCTCGCATTGATAGAACACCAGGAACGCTTTGTCCGTCGTAAAGAAATCGGGACCTGGCACAAACGTCTCCTGCAGTCTCATTGGCTCATACTGATTGTTGCAATGCTGCGTAATGTATCGACAGTTCCCGAATCTTTTATAGTATTCTCGCAGAACGTCCGGAAACCGGATGCCCAAACGCTGCTCCTGCTCGCATAGATCTTGCTCCGAAATGAAATCATCCGCACCTACGTGTCCTTCCAGCACACGGTTCAATACGTCGAATGCCGCCTTCAAGTTCATCCCCCCAACGGATTAAATCGCCATCATAGCAAAAAGAACCCAAGCCGTGGCAGAAAGCCTTAAGCTTGAGCCTCTTTTCTATTATAACCGCGAGTCCGTTCCCTTTCCCACACCAACCATGTTGCCCGTCAACCGGGTGATCAGGGTATCGTACGGTTCCAATTTCACCGTCTGTGAGCCATGCTCGGTGTCCACGGTCGTTTGTTGAACCTGGTCGCTGTTGTTGATGACCACCAGGATGCTGCTGTCCGGATAGTAGGCGCATTCTGTGTAAACGTTATCCGTCATATATTTCGTCTCGATGGGCTCATTGCCGGCATGGCGAATGATGTTGAAGAGCATGTTTGCGTTTTCCCAGCCGAATTCAAACGAAGACAGGTAGATCCCTTTACCTTTACCGAAAGCATGCGTGGACAGCGCGATTTTACCGTTCGTTTCATGGATGACCGACGCCGATCCGTCGGTAAGATAGATGTTGTTTTTCGGTGCGATATGAGCTCCTTCAGGAACCAAACCTTGCTCGTCGCCTACCTCGTACGTCCATCTTCCGTGAGCTACCCTGGCCCCCGTATCCTCATCCACACCGAGCACATGTGCCATCCGGAAAAAGGTATCGTACCCTTCCACCGCCGAAGGCTGGTTGATGCCGATAAACTTGCCGCCTCCATGCACCCATTTCGTCAGCAAATCGACTACCTTGTTGTCCTTCCAATGCTCTCCGCCGCTCCATGCCGAACCGGCCGTACCCGCATTGATCACGACATCGCAATGCTCCAGCGCACCCTGGCGGATATCCTCGAAATCGATGAACTGCACGTCCACCGGCAGTCCCGCCAATGCCTCATTGACGTGAATCAAATCATGCATGTACGTTTCATGGAAATGGCCGGACAACGTCCATGATCTCAGCTTGCCCCAGCTATGCAGTACGGCAACCTTCGTTTGGATCCGATAAGGTTTGCCTTGACGATGCAGCGCTTTGATTTCCCGGAATTCGTCGGCAATCTTCTCGATATAATCGCAAAAGTCCGGGTAAGGCTCCACCAGATGCAAATATCCGCCCAGTCCGATCCGGTCGATGGGTTCCCTGAGCAAGGCACGCCGGATTTGAATCCAATATTTTTTGGCGTCCAGCGTTGGATTGCCTCCCTCCTTGAAGGTCGGGAGCCCGCCCAGACCAACAGGGAACAAGTACGGATGCAGACGGATTTCATGCGTATCCACCTTGACGCCCGAACACATCCTTGCCTCGTACCCCGAGAACACGCATTTGATCATGCCGTCGAAGCCGAACTCCTCGAAACGATCGTTGTACGGCTCCATGCCGACCCAGCTGTCATCGTAGAAAACGTACGCCAGCTTGCCGTGTTTATGCACGATGTCGATCAATTGTTTGCTGAAGCCGATCACGAAATCGTTGATGAACGCCATCCAGTCCAGCTTGCGCCGTTCGGCCGGAATGTGGCTGACGCGGTATTTGCCGCCGTTAACGAAATCCTCGGCCGTCATCGCATACCCGTATTGTTGGGCAAACAAATCCAGCGCCCTGGAGCTTACCGTATAATCGTACGAGCCCCAATCCGTAAACAAATGGCGGTTGCGCTCATTGCTGCCCCAAATCCAGACGAAATTATAGAACAGGGAGGTGAACCGCACAACCGTCGTTTCCGGATGCTGCACGCACCAATCCTCCATCCATTTCAGCAAATATGCCTGCGTTTCGGGATAGATCGGATCGATCTGCATTAAATGCTCTTTGTCCCAATCGTTCGTCGTGTGATTGTACATCGAAATTTCTTCCCAGATCCGGTATGCCATGAAACTGACCGTATATTTATGCCAAGGCACAATGCCGGTAAGCACGACGTTTCCGGATTCACGCTCGTAATTCCACTGTTCTCGCGGCACCTCCTGACCCGTTGTTCGGTCATAGACCTGCCAGTACTTAAACGCCTCTTTGGAGTCGTTCACCCTGAATTGCTCAACGAAAAAATCCTCCATGATATAAATCGATAAGTAATCCTGAACGGCTACCTTCGGATGCGTGATCAAGAAACATTGCTGCAGCTTATCCAAATGGCGGGAGGCCCATTCGTTATGATCCCTGATGATGCAGATCGTCGAATATATGCCGTATCCGGCGTTGATGATTTCATCGGACAATTGCGTGCCGTCGCTGTCGCGAATGACATCGGCGCCCCAGCGTTCGGCCAATTCCAGCGTCAGCGCCTCGTAACCGGATTCTCCCGGCAGCGTAAAGGCCCCTTTGGTCGGCTTGGACATCGCGAACCCCTCCTATTTTCTCAGCATGTCGGACAAAAATGCGAGTGCCAGGCCCTGTCCCCAGCCCTGAATCCAGTCTTTCGGAATGTTGCGATAGCCTTCCCGGTCTTTCATTACGGCCGTTCCGCCCGATACGCCCAGTACGCGGCCGTCTTCGGTAATGTTGTTCAAAATGCCTTCCAGCGCCTTTTGCACGTACTTCGTATGCAATGGATTGCCGTTGTTGATCATCGCAGCCGCGATGCCGCAAGAAGCGGATACTTCTTCGTAGGATTCTTCGTCATCCAATACGGTGCGCCACAACCCGTTCTCCGTCTGAACCGTCTTCAGGGCGGCCAGCTGGTCCCGCAGCGAGCATTCCACGTCCATGCATTGCGGATACAAGTACCAGTCCTTCAGCAGCGGTTTGACTTGAGACATCGTGTAGGCGCCCCAAGCGTTCGCTCTTCCCCAGAAAAAGCCGGACATGTGGTCTTTGTTCACATTGTTGTAGCCATGGTACCAGAAGCCGGTGCCCGGGTCCTGCAAATATTTGATGTGCCAGTAATATTGGTTCAAGGCATCCTGAATGATGTCCTGATCGTTCAATTTGCTGCCGACGCGAAGCAGGAAAAACGCCGCCATGAACAAGGTGTCCGCCCAAGCCTGTTCCGGAAAATCGTTGGCAACCGAAACGGTGTGCTGCAGCACGCTGTCTCCGAAACGGAGAGCATGGTTGCGGATGTAATCCACTTTGCTCAGCGCGATATTCCAATACTTTTCGTCACCGGTCTCTTCGTACAGCGTGATCAGCATGTGGCCCATCGCACACGTATTGACCGTCCAGCTCGGCAATCCCAGCTCGATGTATTCGTCCGTCCACTGGACAAGCTTGTCCAAATACTCCTGGTTCCCTGTCGTCTGGTAGGCTCTCGATACGCCGTAATACGCAACCCCGCATGGCCATTCCCACGTTAAATCCATCGCCAGCGTTTTTTTGGCGACGCTGTCGATGACACCCAGAATTTGCTCGCGGTCATACTTCAATTGAATCATCGTGATTCCCCTCTCATGCGCACACGCCCTCAAATGGCGCTTGAGAGCTGTCCGTCCATATTTGTAAACGCTTTACTTCTTTCATTGTACGCAGTAAAATAGTCTCCATCTAAGCATATTCGCAACAAAACTGCGCAATTTCGACCATTTATCTTGATTTCACGGTTTCATCTGACATCACGTTCATTTGCACACGATTCACCCAAATCAACGTCATGGGAGCAGCCGAACATGCCCAAACCGAAAAAACCCGTCATCGAATATCGCCACTATAGCCTGCCCATCGACTTTCCGGTTCTGCTGTTAAGCGGGGAACGCTGGAAGATTTCCGATATCCGAAGCGAGCATCTCCATTTCCATAACCATCTCGAGATCGGCATCTGTTATTCGGATGGCGGCTTCATGGACATCAAAGGGGAATCCGTTCCCTTCCAAGCCGGCGATGTCACCTTCATTCCCAGATACCTTCCTCATACGACGTACAGCTCGCAGGGCATGGCCAGCCTCTGGTCCTACATCTTTTTTTCGCCTGAAGACCTCTTCAAGCACTCATTGAAAAACGCCTACAGCGACTTCGAGCCGAATCTGTGGGCGGTGCAAGGAACGAACTGCATTTTGAGCAAAGACCGATATCCCAAAGTCCATGCGCTCGCCACCTCGGCCGTGGAGGAACTGAAGCAGCGGAATGCCTACTACCAGGAGAGCGCCTACGGTTTGTTGCTGTCCTTGTACATCGAACTCCTTCGCATCCATTCCAGCAGCGGCCCGTGGACAGAGCACGAATCGGAATCCCGCCCGAAGGGCGATTTGGTCATTACTCCAGCGCTCGAACACATCGCCAAAAACTACATGTCTCCCATGACCGTCGACGATCTGGCTGACCTCTGCCATTTGAGCACGACCCATTTCCGCAGAAAATTCCATGACATCATGGGCACGGCGCCGCTTGATTTCCTCAACAGCACCCGCATCGAAGAGGCGTGCAAACAGTTGAAAAGCTCGGACGCCTCCATTCTGTCGATCTCCGAGCAAGTCGGCTTTCGTTCCATTTCCAGCTTTAACCGCTGCTTCTCCAAGCTTATGGGCGAATCGCCCAAACAATGGCGCAAAGGGGCCCAATCCGAAGCGCAATCCGCGAAAGCGTCCATTCTGGAATTCACGGGCTGGGTGTAAAATCATGGTACGAAACCCGAATATCCTTTACACTGGTTACAACACAACATCCTTGAAATGGAGGTCTGCACATGCAGCAGCAGCATGAGGCGCGAGTCGAGCTGTTCGTTTCCAATACCCAGGCCATCAAAAAAGAGTTCAAATGGCAGAACGCGATTCTTCATCGCTTGGCTGCCCTGTTATTTGCTTCCGAAAACAGAACCGCCGACTGCGAAGCCATCCGGCACAATCTGGAGCGAATCAAGGAAAGCACTCGCCTGTTCTCGGCATTCAGGGGCAATTCGTCGCTAACGCTAGCCGCGTTTCTCTCTCTTGCGCCGGATCAGAAAACCCGGCTAACCGATACGTTATCGGTCTACGACCAGATGAAGGAAATCAAATTCAGAACGTCGGATTATTTGGTCATCGCAGCCCACCAGATTGCCGCACATGCCCCGAAGGAGCGGTTCGATGCCGTCATCCGGCGGGCCAAAACGTTCTATGACCGGATGAAAGCGGAGCATGCCTTCCTCACGGGACAGGACGATTACATTTTCGCGGCCATGCTTGCCCTTTCCGAGCTTGAGCCTGAAGCCTCCGTGATGCGCATGGAGGAGCTGTATGCCGAACTGCGGCGCGAGTTCCCGATCGGCAATGGCCTGCAGGCCCTGACCCAGGTATTGACGCTTGGCGAAGATTCGGCGCATGCCGGAACCCGGCTGCTCGAATTGAAAGACGCTTTCCGCCAGCGCAGCTTGCGGATGGATAAAGGAGATTTGCTGCCTACCTTGGGCGTGCTTTCTCTGCTGCCGGTTGAACAGGATACGCTGGTGGATGACGTAAGCCGGACCTTTGACGAGCTGCGCACGCGGAAAGGGTTCGGCACCTGGTCGGTCACCAAGCAGGAACTGCTGCTGTTTTCGGCTGCCCTCGCGGCCGTCAACCATGTCGAAGACCTGCGCAGCGGCGTGCTTGCGACAAGCTTGTCGACCAGCATTACGACCATGCTCATCGCGCAGCAGGCCGCCATGGCTGCCGCAGCCGCCGGGGCTGCAGCTGCGGCAGCATCGTCCAGCAGCCACTGATGTGGAATCGGCAATGTTCAGGCCGTAACTCGGACAGCATATGAAACCAGAAATGCCCCGGGACGGCACCCGGGGCATTTCTGGTTATTTGTTGCTTTAGCTCAACGGGTTTGAATGACCTGGCTCCTGCACGATATTCGTACTGCGGAATTCCTCCACGAAGTCGTTCAGCCCATCCTCTCCATAGTCGAGTGCTCGAAGTCGTAATGAACGTACGCAGTCTCTATTGATCAATCCTTGATCAGCCTGGATTCATTTTTGCGGATCGGTCCGCAGCATCTCGTACTGCTCCGCAAATACCTCAAATCCCGCCGCCTTCAAAAAAACGTTCATGGAGCAGCAATCCTTGTCCACGTTCAGCACGCTGATCCTTGGCGCTTCCGCGATGTGGACCAGCCAATCCAGCAGGCTCGCGCCAATCCCCCGGCGCCGGTAATCCGGATGTACCGCCATTTGGGGAACATCTCCCGACCGGGGATCGATGACCCCGTAACCAACGACCTTATCCCCATCCATCGCCGCGGCATAACGGAAAATTTCCGGGACGGCGTTAATGGAGCCAGACGCATTTTGCCAGGAAGGATCAAAATCAGCAAATGGCGCGAATCGCTCCGGATCAAACGGCTCCACCTCGCGGATCGCCCATGTCGCTCGTACGATATACCTGCTTCGCTCCAAACGGTAACAACTCAACGTTCTGGTCTTGACAAAACCCTGCTTGACATACAAATCAACTGCAGACGCGTTGGTGGTCAGCACCTCCAGCAAGTAACCGCCTATGGAATCGGCCTTCAACCTGGCGCTCACCCGCTTCAGCATCTCGTTGGTCAAGCCTTGCCTGCGGTATTCCGGCAGTACCCCGGTGCCTAAATCGTAGGCGGTCGTTTGCCCGTGCCAGTTCCGCAGCCCGTTTAACACGAACCCCACCAACGTTTCGCCAGCGAAGGCTCCCATCGATACATTTTCTTCGTATCCTCTTCTGCGAAGCATCTCGCCGAATTTGCCCAAGGGCATGTCCATGTTCACCTGATAATCGGCAAAAGCGTTTAGAAACGCCTCATGCAGAACCTCAATGCTTGTCCCTGCGAGAAAACGGTACGTAATCATACTCCCACTCTCCTCTGGTTTCTTTCCATTGCGTCCCGCCTTATTCCATGCCCGTCATCCGTTTCATATGCAATATGGGGTAAGGGCGTCCCTCTCCATCGGTAGGCTCCTCACCAATCACGGCAAATCCGTTTTTCTTGTAAAACGCGATCGCAGGACCATTGTCTTTGTTCACATCGACGCTCGTCACGCCGGATTCCCCGACTAAATGTCGCATGATCTGCGTTCCATATCCTCTACCCGTGTGCTCCGGGTCCAGAAACAGCATCTCCAGATGATGTCCCTGTACGCCGGAAAACCCGATGCAAACATCGTTGTCCGCATACCATAGCCGTACATCAAGATGAGGGAGATATGCAGGGATTTCCCCGTGTATTTGCTGAAGGTCTTCCGCACGTACAAATGGATGCGTTGCCTGTACCGACTTGCTCCACAGCTCCATAATCAAATCGTAATCATGCGGCATCGCTTGTTTGTAATGCATCGTTCATTCTCCTTTTTGGGTGATATATAGATCAGCAAACGATCCTCATTTCTTTCTACCAATGTACAGCAAATGGGAGGACACGCCCAGTATGGATGGATCTTTCGCCGCTTCGACCAGCAGTTCCAGCAGCTCGGCGGATTCGCCGCGTTCCTCCCAATATTGCTGCTGCTCCCGGCTCAGCAGATGGCCGATGCTGGATGAGCCAATCAGCTCCAGCGTTTCGAAGCCATGGCTCTCCATGAACGGCCGAATTTCATGCACGTCGAAATAATAAGCGCCGGTGAAGCGCCCTTCATCGGCATGATCGAAAACGCCTGAGCTGCGGAACGCCCGGATGGGCTCCATCCGTTCAAGCGGCTTCCAATGCTGCGGCTGCTGCAGCGCGTTCAGCGTCATGCGCATCGTGCTCTGGAACGCCGCAAATATGATGCCTTCTTTTTTGGTGACGCGGTACAATTCCTGCACGGCCCGGGCACGGTCATCTTCCTGTTGCAAATGGTACAGCGGCCCCATCATCAACGACGCATCAAAGCGCTCATCCGGCAGCCCTTCAAGGTTGACGGCATTGCGGACAAGGAAACCATCGAACCGTTCGCGGAGTCCCAGTTCGTCGGCCTTCGCTTCCGCGATCTCCACCAGCCGCGGCGTCAAGTCGCAGAGCGTCACTTGGCAGCCATGACGGGCAAGCTCCATCGCATATTTTCCCGGCCCTGCGCCATTATCGAGAACGCGTCCCGACTCGGGCAAGAACTGCCTCATGTAATGCCAGTTGATGCGAAACTCCAGCGGCTCGCGCTCCAGCCTGCCCCACTCGTCAAATTGCGAATAATAATCGATAATATTGCTCATGCTCCTCTACCGCCTTTTTAGATTGTTGGAAAAACAAAAACCCGCCGCCTCTTAAAGAGGCGACAGGTTTCCCTTCGCGCTACCACTCTTCTTCGATTCGCCGTTCTCCCGAACCTTCGAGTCACCGGGAAGCAGCGAATCATCTCCATGCCGATGACGGCGGCAGCCGTTAAGACCTGCTCCTGCGGAGGTCAGCCTTACCGCTCCCGGGCGAGCTTCCGGAACCCCCCGACTGCCTCGCACCGATGCGGCAGCTCTCTGAACGGCATGTTTCCGTACTATTCCCGATCCAAGCGTTTTGCGATGTGAAATTTACGCAAGTATACAATTGCCATATTATGACTGTCAATCCCAACTTCTTTCAATAGATCCCTTTCGCATCCCGCGGTAAATTTCTTACATGCTCCAGGTACTTGCTCATATGGATATCATCCGCTTCGTTGTAGACGTAGCCCAAATGCCCGGCCACTTCTCTCGCAAGCAGCCTGAACAATGCGCATGCCGCAGAGACGGACCCCCACATCTTCTCATCGTCGCTGTTTGAATACGTCTGCTCGTACATCTGCCAATACGATGCCGGCAAATACGTTTTCGTGTATTTCCCCATTTTGCCGACGGAGACCTGGAAATCCTGTTTCGTGCCCACCCACCAAGACACCATTTGATCCAAGCGTGGTCTGATGACGGTTTCGAACATTTGTTTCGCATAGGGCAATTCATCACGCCAGATGCCTTTGGCCACATTTTGCAGACACCACCAGAAATCATTGCAGCAGCCCAGATACAACGCCTCCGTAGGCTTCTTTACATGATAGTCCTGATCCGTCGGAGCAGGAATGGCCGGCAGGCAACCATCCTTGTCCAGCAGCGGGACGGTCAGCTTGTCGCTGCCGTATCGGTCAAGCATCGCTTCTTTCGTTTCGATGTGAAGGTCGATCCGGTTGCCGTCCGCAAACAACATCAAATATCCGTATGAACGTTGAACATCCAGGTCCATGCCGATCGACAGGTCGTTTTTGTCAGGCTCCTGCATCATGATACGGTCGCCGAATACGTCGACCCACGTGACATCCTGTATAAAAGAAGACGTTTCCGTGACGACGTACACGATGTCGTAATCCTGGAATATATCTTTCGGCACGTTCGCATTCGTACGCGATCCGTTCATGTACACGGCACGAATCCGTTCATCCTTTCGGGCAACGCCCAAAATCAAGTCAAACATCTCCTGTTCCGTTCTCACGAGATATCCCTCCTTTCGGAAATGGGGTGAGGCAGAACCGCCCCCGGCGCGTATTTATCCACATTCATTTACATTCACGATCTATGCGCTCATTTGCGCTTAGCATCTTACATATTTGCGTTTGAAGCCAAGCTGATTTTTGTCCACCGCTTTTTGGATGTTTTCGGAAGCATTCAGGAACTTGCTCTTGGGCTTGTCCTTTTGAACTTCGACCGGACCGATGGCTTTCGCCGTTTCCACAGCCTTCTCATGCAGCGGAACGTAGGAAACGGCCACGGTATATACGAAATTGTTCATCGCATACCGGGTTCGTTCGGGAGATTGATGGATCGTCTCCTGCACATTGGCCAGCATCCCGCTCAGCTTGCTTTCCGAAAATTCGCTGTCCGGGCGGTTGCCGAGCAGCCAGCAGTAACAGCTCCAGCCTGCCGACATTTTCAGCTCTTCGCCGCTGGCAATCCATTTGTCCGCCACTACCTGCGCAATATCCGTCTCGGACAGCGTCACGGCCACGATGTAATCGGAGATCATATAAAAATAAGCGTCCGCGATCCAGCGGTCGAAATCCGCCTCCGTCATCGCTTGGGGATCGGCAATGACGCCCGCAAAATACATTGCGTCATAGTTCCCTGTGGCGTATAACTGCTCGGCTAATGCCTGGTCCTTTTTGATTTTGCGGGCAATCGGTTTCATCGCTCCCGTAGCTACGCCAAAAAGCGGTTCGTGTGCACCGTTCGACATATATATTTTTTTCGTGCGTTCCTTTCCCAGCGCCTCAAGCTCCTGCATCACTTCTTCCAAATTCATGCAGCCACGCTCCTTGATTGATATAGTTAAAAAACGAATCAAGCAGCCGCACTTCCCTGTTTCCACATGCAGCTGCTTGGTCCAGACCTTGTATGCTCTTCTTTTCACCATTCTATTCGATACTTTTCAACGATTCAATCATATTGATCTTCGTCACTTTTACCCTGAGCAACAAGCTGCATAACGCGGTTAACAAAAAGGCAAAGAGGACGGAGACCAGTATAACGGAAGGGCTCAACTGATCTGGAATTTGTTGATGGGTGCTCGACAGCGCCTTTACCACGATGGCATAAAAATAAATGCCCACAGGCAGGGCGGCAATGACCGCAAAGGCGGTTAATATCCCGTTTTCCGCAAAGATAAGCCTGTTTATTTTGTGTTTGGGGTAACCCAATACCTTCAGCGTGGCAAGCTCGCGTTTCCGCTCGTAAATGTTGATGGAAGATATCGTGTATACGGCGCCGAAGGAGAGCAGAACGGCACTGATGATAAACATGATGAACATAAAGCGGTTTTGTTTGATGATATATTCCGCCGATGTCTTTAAGTCCGTCTTGTCCGCAATGCTCTCCACCTGCTGATTCTGTTCAAAGAAGCTGCGGATGCCGGCAAGATTCGAAATATGATCGCTTTGAACCAAAAGCGAGGTCGGGCTGTAGCTGATGTTTAAACTGTCCAAATACGCTGGCGTGACGTAAAAGGATGGGTTGTTATATTGGTCTGAAATCTTTAGAACCTGCATATCCACGGTCTGGTTCCGATACTTCGGTTCTGTGAGCTTGAGCTGGATGGTGTCTCCTTCTGCAATGTTATAACGATCTGCATAGGATTTGGGCACAAGCGCCCCGTGATCCTCCAGAAAAATTTCATTGCCGTGTTCGTCATAGAAATGAATGAGAGAGTTCTCTTTCTCCGTTGCCATCAACGTGGCATTTTCCTTCTCATTCCCTTTTACCAATTCAACAGGCAGGGCGGACAAAAAATAATGGTGTTTGATGCCGGAGGGCAGCTGCACCGTATCCGCAGACGAATCCGCCTTATAATCGACCTTGAAGTCATAGGTGTGTACCTTTTCGATTTGGTCGGCTATTTTTTGCAAGGCAGCCTGCGTCCCTAATGCAGTGATTAACAGCACGGTGCTTGCAACGATGCCGATGGAGCTGGCCAGCGCTTTTCGTTTATTTAAAAACAAATTTCTCAAAATGAGCTTATGGCTGTAGGACGTCCGGCGCCACAACCCCGGAAAACGTTCGATAAACAGCTTTTTCATCGTTCTTGGCGGTTTGGGACGCATCGCTTGGGCTGCACGCTCTCTCAGGATGCTTCTACCGCTGAAGTACACGGACAGGAGCCCGAACAAAGCGGAGATCAGCATGGGCGGTATAAGCGAGAAGAATGAAAGTGAATAGGAGATGCCAGGCAATGCATAAGACCTTGCACTGGACGCCGTTACCAATGGAATGAACACCGCAGCGGCGATGACACACCCCATGACCGAACCTGCAATGCTTATGAGCACGGGGTATCCCATGTAGTGAAGCATGATGTTTCTGTCCTTGACCCCCAAGGCTTTCATAATCCCGATTTGATGCCGCTGCGAATCGATCGTCCTGGACATCGTAAGAAACAGAATGATGGCTGAGATCAAAAAGAGGACTAAAGGGATCACCTTGCTCATCATGCCATTGTTGTAAATCGTTTGATGAATCTGAGCGTAACCGAATGATCGCTCTTTGCTTAATTGGTCCAAGTAGGAAAGATTTTGGGATTGTCCTTCGATGACCTGGCCCAACTGATCCACGTCATAGCCTTCGCTGGCATCAACGAGCAATTCGTTATAATACAGGCGGCCTGTACCCGAAGCCTCGGCGATCGCTTCTTCTGGAATATAAGCAAATCCGTAGGCGGTATGGTCTTGCGTCGCATTTTTTTTCACATACTCCACATTTTCGACCAAACCGCTGATCGTAAACGCAAGCTCTCTTTCGTTCGCCACCAAATGAATCGTCTCGCCGACCTGATAATGATGCGCTTGGGCATAGTGGGCATCCACGATGATCTCGTTTTTCTGTTGGGGGATGCGCCCCTCGATGATCTTAGGGGTATTGATCCGGTTGTCCGCGGGAATCGAATGGATCTTCAACGAAGTTTTATCCCCTTCGACATGCTGCGTTGCGTCCATAGTGTACCGTGCTTCGATACGCTCGATGCCTTCCACTCGGCTTAACCGAGCGGCGTCTTCTTGGGAAATATGATCGTAAACCACGTTCAAATCACTTCGATTATGCTGCGTGAAATAAGCTTCGATATACGCACGTTGCTCTGTGCTATAGCTGTTTAACCCCGCATAGAAAAACGCCCCCACCGCGACCACCAACGCCAAAGCTGTACATTGAACGAATGATTGTTTAACGTCCCTGAGCAGCTTCACGGCTAATTTCGTCATCATCATCACCATTCGATGCTTTCAACGCTTTGTTTATTGCCGTTTATCGTTACGCTTTCGATTTTCCCGCTCTTGACCCGGATGATTTTGTCCGCCATCGGAGCGATTGCTGAATTATGAGTGACCAGAACGACGCATTTTTTCATATTCCTGTTCACGTCTTGAAGAAGCTTGAGGACCGATTTGCCTGTTACGTAATCCAGGGCGCCGGTTGGTTCGTCGCAGAGCAGGAGCAGCGGATTTTTCGCAACAGCTCTGGCGATCGCGACGCGCTGCTGTTCTCCTCCGGAGAGCTGGGAGGGAAAGTTATTCATGCGATGCTTCAATCCGACTTGTTGTAAAAGATCGGCGGCATTCAGCCCGTTGCTGCCTACTTCAGTGGCAAACTCAACATTTTCCAGCGCATTCAGGTTCGGGATCAAGTTGTAGAACTGAAATACAAAGCCGACTTTTTGGCCCCGATAGGCCGTTAATGCTCTCTCGCTGGATTGGGTGAGATCCTGATCGCCAACGATCACATGACCCGAGGTAGCCGTATCCATGCCGCCGAGTATATTCAGAATCGTGCTTTTACCGGCACCGCTTGCGCCCAAAATAATGACGAACTCTCCCTCCTCGATGGAAAATTCCGCCCCGTCCAGAGCTCTGATCTGCACTTCCCCGATGTGGTATTCCTTGCTCACCTTCTTGAATTCGATGAACGTTTTCACTGCATCCCTCTCCTCGCATTGAATTTTCTGTCGGCCTCGATGTGCTTTATCTCCATGTTACACTCTATGGTAAATGAGGCACCCGGCAAGGGATGTATTCCTCCATCAGCCCCAAGAAGGATTTCGTTTGAAACCCCACTTATCAATCACACTAGGGCACTGCGAGTACAGCCCCCTCTTCCGATTGGTCCTGCCTCTCCGTTAACGTGTGAACATTTGGCAGTTTATGTCGGACGCAAAAAGACCGCCATCCACCAAGGGATTGCGGGCATTCATCTTCATGAATCATTAGACGTATTTTATGGCTCTATGGTAAAATAGATCTCGAATATCCATTTCAAAACGAGGTATAAAAAAATGATCATCTCACATAATCTAGCAGCTTCAAATACGCTAAGAAGATTGCAGGAAAGCTCGAAGGCCGGTTCGAGTCGAATGGAGAAATTATCCTCGGGATTGCGGATCAATAAAGCAGCCGACGATGCGGCAGGATTGGCGATATCCGAAAAGATGCGGGCGCTAATCAGGGGCTTGGAGCAGGCCTCCAGAAATATTCAGGACGGTACTTCACTCATTCAGACTGCCGAGGGGGGGATGGATGAAATCACCAGCATTTTGCAAAGGCAGAGAGAACTGATCATACAGGGCTTAAACGATACATACACCGATCAGGATCGGCTAATGATTGACCAGGAATTACGTCAGCTTACGAATCAAATCGACAGCATTTCGACAAACACAGAGTTTAATACCATCAACTTATTGGCGAGAGACGATTACGAAATACTTGCCGATCGTTCCAGCAGCAATACCGTCCATACCGTCAGCGATCCGCCTCCAACAACAACAATACATAAGTCCGTGGTATACAAACGACCGGGGGAGGCCGAAGAACCAAGGCATCTTGTAAGCAGTACGCAGACATCCACAACAAGCAGCACACATTCCAATACCAGCACCATTACGCCGATCGTTTCACCGGATTCAAGACAGGGGTATAACGAATATACGGTCGACACCAACACAACCACTGTCACAGATACAACAACGACGATCCATGAAAGCCTGATGCTGTCCAATGACCCTAAATATTCGGAACCCAGTTATTGGCATTCCGTTGGCACGAACCAAACCAGCTTCGGTCCGGAAGGCTTTGCCGATGTATATGGTTCATTGTTCGAAAACGTTGAAGTCGACGGCAGCACGAGAGCCCTGGAATATACCTCACGCAGTAACCCCCGAACTGTTCCGGCTTGGGACTATATGTCGTTTCCCGGGACCAATCTGTCCATAACGAGATTCCGAACCGTTTTGCCCGATAACTCCATGGAAATTAAATATGTCATTAATAATGGCGATCCATCGGACTCCAGTTTTAAACTGAGCAACGCAATGAATCCTCCGGTGGATTCTGTTGTCTATGATGCAAACGGAAATCCGTTTCTGGCCGGCACGAGTGTGATCACTCCCCCGTCCGGTAACACGCTTACTATGACGGGAACGGATGCCAACGCATCCATCACGTTTGACGATTCACTTGGTTTTACCTCCCCGACGGGGCTGACGGTAAATAATCCGGCGGGGGGAGAGCCTCAAGTTCATTTTGACTGGGATCTGACGATCCCTGGCGGTTCAAGCATCACTTTGGGTTTCTCATACGGACCTTTTTCCTTAAACATGGATGTGTTCGAATTCACCCGTGAAACGGAAGTAACCCAACATATCGAAAGAACCGTAGTTACGGATATTACGGATATCGACTATATACCGCCCAAGATTGACATTCAAACGGGAGCCAACGAAGGTGAATCCGTAAACATCCCTCTCTTCAATGTAGATGCCGAAGGCTTGGGGCTCACCGATATAGGACTGTTACCACCGTCAGATCCTGATCAAGCTTTGGTCCAAACCGACCGTGCTCTGGAGAAAGTGACGAGTTATCGCGGCGTATACGGGGCTCTACAAAACCGGTTGGAACATACATTAAACAATACGAACATTTCCACCACCAATTTGATCTCGGCGGAGTCACGTATTCGCGATGCCGATATAGGCAAAGAATTGTTGGGTATGACCAAATCCAATATTTTAACTCAAGCCGCCCAAGCGATGTTGGCGCAAGCCAATCAGAATCCCCAAACCATGCTGCAGTTATTAAAATAACGGAACATCTTACGCACAAATGCCCCGTCCACATTGTTGGAAGGGGCATTTGTCTATTCCATTAACTTAAAAGCGTCTAACTTAAAAGCATCTAACTTAAAAGCGTCTCCGAAGCAAGCGTAAACCCTTCGATCGCGACATCCTCGTCGACTTCGATCATGATGCAGCGTTTTCCTTGAAAGTTCACCTGTTTCACATATCTTAAATCCTGCGGGCTCACCGAGATCGTAGCAACCTTCGTTTCGATTTTAATGGATTTGGACGTAAACTTAGGCATGACGCTGGTCGCTTTCATTTCGTAGTTTCTGTCGTCCACGATCGTTTCGAAGGCACGCTCCACCTTTTCGCTCGTCACGTCTTCTACGCCGCTTGCGGTCAGTACGCGCTCCACGTCTTTAAAATCCAGCTTCGCAGGTTCTTCCTCATGCGCCTCTTCGTTGCTTTCGATGACCCGGTTGATCTCCTCGTACACCTGTGCAATGGTCGCTGCGTCGAGCTCTTCGCCGGCTACTTCCTTCACGATATCTTCGAAGATCGCCCGTTCTTCAAGGGCCGTCACGGACCTTTCTCCGTTCAACACCTGTTCGACAAAGTGCGGGTCCGGGAAATTCGATTTGCCCGTACAATACAAAATGCGATTCACGTCGGAATAGTTGTCCGTCACGCTAGGATACAGGAACCCCTGCTCCGGCGTGCTCAGCTTGATAATCGGATCCACGATGACATTATATCTGAACTCCCGCTCCACATAATCGAACAAGAGCGTCTTCTTTTGTTTTTCCGTCGAGTTCACGCTGGACAGAATGAAGGGATGGGCAAAAACCTCGTTCTTTTCGCTCTCTTCGGTTGCCTCGTTTCTGGCCTTGGTCGGCAAATAGTATTGTCCCTTCACGAATGTGACCACCATATCCCGCTCATACTTGGCATCCGCCAACATTCTCTCCACGAGCATCAGCATCAAGTCCTGCCATTCCTCGGGATCGCCGGTCACGAGTGCCTGGTGGAGCAATACTTGCGCCGGTTCTTCCGCATCTTCCTGAAACTTCAACTCGAACAACTTCTGATCCAGTTCGCCGGTCAGCAGTTTTTTGAAATTGCCCATGTACAGCTCTTGCTTCTCCCGATCTACCAGCTCGAACGGCAGGCGCTCCCAGTGATAGATTTCATTGGTTTCCTTCGTAATATAGACATTGAGAATATCGTAAATATTCAGTAAATCGTGATCCAGCTTAAATTGCTTGCGAATATGCGCGATTTCTTTTTTGTTCATATGAGGTTTGGCAGCTCCTTAGAAATATTCTTGCTTATCGTATAAGTTGAACGAATGATTTTTACACGGAGCCACTACGTGGTCAGAACCATCTTCCGATCGCTGTTATCCCCAGATTTTTTTGATCCCCTTTGTTCAAGGGGAAAATCTGGTGATAAATGCGAACGCTTCGCTTCTCCAGATTCTTTCTGCCCTCTTCGTTATCGTGTAAATGTCTGGTCCAACTCATATAGTATAAATTATTGAGCGAAAATTTGTTAACGATCTTGCGGCTTGACAACGCTGCGTCCGGGCTCTCCATTCTTCTGCTCCTGATCCTCCAGCAAAACGATCTGCTCGCCCCGCTGCTGCCGGATATGGATGTTCTCCCTGCCCCAGGAACACATCACTTCGACGATCTGATTGGCGGTCACGCCGTATTCCGTGAGACGATATTCGACTTTGGGCGGCATCTGTTGGTACACGTAGCGCTGGACGATGCCGTCCTGTTCAAGCTCGCGCAGCTGCTGGATCAATACCTTTTGCGAAATGCACGGAATGCCCCGCTGCAGTTCGCTCGTTCTTTTGACGCCGGACATCAGCAAACAGATGATCAGCGCCTTCCACTTTCCCCCGATGATTTCCAGCGTGGCCTCGATGCCTAAATGGTATTGCTTCATGCACGGACACCTCGTTCATTCTGGTCTTAACCGCATGGGCCTGATCCTCTATTGTTGCATATTTGACCACCCTAGTCGAGTACATACCTTGAGGTAACTACCTTACTTCATTGTGTGTATTTTCTTTTCTACGGACCTGCAACATAATGGGGTTATTCCAAATAAACGAGGCAAGGCACATCCAAATACACATTTGAATTTTGGCCTGTGAAAGGATTTGAACGATGAAAACACTGGTGATTTTGGCACATCCGAATATAGAGGCTTCGAGGGTCAATCGGCGCTGGAAAGAAGAGCTGCTGAAGTATTCGGACGATATTGCCATACATGAAATTTACAAAGCATACCCCGACTGGAACGTTGACGTTCCGAAAGAACAAGAGCTGCTGGAAGGGTACGACCATGTGGTCTTTCAATTCCCAGTCTATTGGTACAGTTATCCCCCGTTATTGAAAAAATGGTTCGACGATGTGTTCGCGCACGGCTGGGCTTACGGATCGAAAGGCGACAAGCTCCAAGGAAAACGGTTCGGGCTTGCCCTGTCCATCGGCGACAAAGAGGAAAATTACCGTCCAGAGGGCTCGGTTTCGTTTACCGTGGATGAAGTGATCGCTCCGTTCAAAGCCAGCGCAAAACATGTGGGCGCGTCGGTGCTCCCCTATTTCGCCGTCTTTGGGTCTTCGTTTCAGGCCAGCGATGAGCACATCGACCAAAGCGCCGAACAGTATGTCCAGCATATTTTGAAAGACCAGCAATATAGCGTTTCTTGATTCATTTTCGATATTTGTGATAAAAAAAAGCTCCCTGCTCATCTGATCCAAGATTTGCAGGAAAGCCATGATTGCGAATGAAACATGGAGGTACGGAAATGCTCCGCAACTCCATGTTTTATGTTGCTCTGTTTCGGCGCCTTTTACCGTTTCAAGCACCGTTATGCGAGGAACCCGCCGACCATGTGTACCCGGGTCCTTTTCATTCGAACAATCGCTGATGCTGATGAAAGAATTGATAAAAAAATCGTACATTTTCCAGTTCGTACCATTCTGCCGTCTGCAAAACCTTGGCATCGAGATTGTAGATCTTCGCATGAAGCGTTCCGAGAACAAAGGGAGAATGCGAAGCAATGACAAATTGGCAATCGAAATACCGCGCCAGATCGTTCATCTGCTCTGCCAGCTTGATTTGGTTCGCCGGAGAAAGCGACGTTTCCGGTTCGTCCAACAAATACAGCTGCCCGGGAAGCAAATATTCCTCAAAAAACTGCATCGAGGTTTCCCCATTCGAATATTTCTCCTGCGCGAATTGAATGTTGGCCATTTGCTTTTTGAATTCATACGACTGCTCCAGTTTCTCTACCTCTTCCCTGCTCTTCCCCTGTACGGCCTGCTCATATAACAATCCCTCGCGCAGCACGCTGGACTGCTGTATTTTCTTGATTTCATACAATATATCCTCTGACTTGATGTACCGGCTCCCATCGGGAAGCTTGTATATGCGACGCTCCTGATCATCATGCCCGAGTTCGTAGCTGCTTTCCTCAATAAAGCGCTGGGCATAAATATTGTGGCCGTAACTGGTCATTCGCTCAGAGCCCGTAATTTCCAATTTATTAGCGATTAAATTCAGCAGGCTTGATTTGCCGGAGCCGTTGCTGCCATATAATACGGTAATCCGGTCAAACAAAAGAACCTCCCCTGCAATGTGCTTGAACACATGATCGGGATAGATATTGGGATTGCTGGAGATATACGGGGAAAGTTTGAAGCTCCCTAGATACAGCATCGTCTCGCTCCCCCTTTCGGAAAATCATGCGAGTTTGGCACTCGTGTTGGCCATTATTCTATGGTGTAACCGTTCCGCCCAAGTACCGTTCATTCTACTCAAGCACAGTCCAAATATCCAATGCCGACAAACGAATGGCCTCATGCTCATGATTCCGGTAAGCTCTCAAACGGTCAGCACAAGCCTCATCCCACAATAGCGCCGTTCCGGCAGCCTTCAGCAAAGAAAGCCCGATATACTGAGCCGCAAATGACTGCCGTGCTCGCAATCTGTCCACGAGATCCAGAATCGTCTCCGGTCTCCAATACGCCTTGCTGGCATTTACTGCCTGCGTTATTTGTCTGTAGGCGTAATCCAACAAATGCGGGTGGGTGTCCGCCATTTGAATAACCGGTTCCAGCCGTACGTCAGCTTTATCCGCCTGGTTCCATTCGACAACCGCCAAATATAGCTTGATTACGGCTGGTTTCATCGTTTCTTTGGACTTGAGGACATCGATCATGCCTAAATATAGAGGAATGAGCACCCGCCTTGCATTTTGGGGCAGCGCGGCAAGCCTGTCCACCAATGCCAGCAAACGTTGTCGCTCCGGAACATCCCGCTCGGCGGCAGCGTTCCATTCGGCCTTCGTCTCCGTGTCGGCCAACTGCCTGCCGACGCCGATGACCTGATCATTCACTTTTCCGTCACGGCAGGCCGCAATGAGGGTATCCAGCGCGGTTTTCCACCTGGCATTGTCCTCCAAATCAATGATCGCTTTGCCCGCGGAGGCCGCGATCGTCTCTTCGTTTCCGTTCACCCAAAGGCTCATCGTTTGGAAAGCGGCTTTTGCCACAACGGCATCGTCATGGTCTGCGATTTCGGTAATCAACTGCAAATACCTTGGTCGATCCTTTTCGGGAAGCTCCCCGGAATGCTGGTTCAGCAGACTTCGTGCGATGTCCCGCTGCGGGGAAGAAGCCATGGTGCCCAGCATGGTCCAGCTGCGTTCATCGTCCAGACATTGTCTTGCGGCATGGCCTATGGCGATGACTACATCTTTGTGTACATTCGGTTTCTCGTATTCGCGAATGAGAAGCGTCATGCTCTCACTGCTTTTATAAGCACCGAGCAGCCGGATGGCCTCTTTTCTGACCGTAATTTTCAATTTCTCCCGATTCAGCAGGTCCGAAAGCAGCGACGTCAACAACACCGGGCTCACCCTGCGCATGCATCTAGGGATCGAATACATGGCGACACGAGCACGGTCTCCGTCCAGGTTGTCCAACAACACAGGCAGGGCCTGCTCCGGCTCTTCCCACAACGAATAGGCATAAAGCGCTGCTTCTACAACATGCACTTCCTCGTCCTGCAACAGGACTTCCAGTTGATCGGAGCAATAATCGGGCATGCTTGCCAAGCTGCGCATCGCGGATGCACGTTCATGGAAACTCCGTTTGCCATCCAGTGCCACCCGCTCCAGCAGGGATGCGAGCGCCTTTTGCTGGCGCGGCAGCCACCGATGAAACCCGTTATGGGCAGGCACAACATAAATCGTTTTACCCGACAAGTGTTTGCCTTTGATCACTTTCCCCGAGATGAAGGGGTCGAGCCATTCCTGGCGCTTCAGGTGCAGATGCATAAATACGTCGTGGAACGAGATAAAGGATGGATCTCTGTCCAGCAGTTCTCTGACCCTCTCATCCCGCGTTTTATACGGAAGCAGCCAATAGCGGACTGCCTGAGTCGACACCGTTTTGGCATACACCAGTTCCTCCAGCAAAAGCTGAAGCTTGGGCAATCGCTCCACCGCTTTGCCGAACGAACCAGCCATCCGCAGGACCACATTATCGTTTTCACGCTTGTTGGCTTCCACGCCAAAGGCATAAATCGTCTCGAACAACGTTTCCAGTGCACGGCTTGGCATGCTGTCCCAGTCCATGGAGAAGAGCGCAAACTGCCCGTCCCGCATAGCCAATCTTCCAAACGTTCTCAAGGCGAACTGGAACAGATCGCTCTCCGGTTCCAATGCGTGTTCTCGCAGTATGGCAAAAGCCAGCTTCTCCGTGGCAGACCTGGTCCCATATGACGTATCTCTGGCCTCGATCACGCTATCTACCAGCAAAGTCAGGTCGTCGATATGCTCTTCCGTAAACATGGGTGTGGGGCAGTTTGACAGTTCCGCCATAACCGTGCTGCGTACCGGGTCTTGGTCGTTTTTGACCCGGGTCAGGAAACGCAGCGTTTCATCCATCCCGCGCCTTGATAAAGCGGTGCTTCGAATGAGATGCCCGTAGGCCGCAGCACGCTCATCCGCATTGGACACCTGCACGGCTTGCTCCAGCTTCTCCCTAGAATGAGCAATTAATCGGCGCGCCGTCATTTCGAGCATGTTGTCCCGATCATCCCGAATATCGCGCAGTTCCAGCATGCGGGCGGCTTCTTTATCGCGCAGTCGATGCGGCAGCACGTCCAATAGCTGTTTAGGGAAAACGCGCGTCTTGCGCTCGTTCTCCGGATATGCCGCATCAAATATCGCCGCACGGCACGACGGCGCAAGTGCATCCAGCACCTTGGCGACATGCAGGGGTTGATCGGCGAGCAATACTGTCAGCATTGTCCATTGTGCTGCGGTGAACCATTTTTTCTTTTTCAAAACGCCTGCAGGCACGCCATGACTTAGAAGATACCCTCGTGCCTCCTCCCGGGTCAGCAGCTCGAATACGCCTTCGGGATTCGTCTGAATCAGAATGCCCAATTGCCGTTTGAGCACGGGGTGAATCGTATCCGTAGGTCCGTACTTCAACGCACATTCCAGAACGGCCGCCGGTCTTGAGACGCTTAACACTTCGATCGCGGAAGAAAGTCTCCACCATATATATGCCTTTTCTTGATGCGTGGCGTTCTGCAAAGATTTCTCCAAATAATCCGCAACCAGTTCGGGATAACGCTCCGTTAAGATCCGCCAATTTCGCAGCGCATACCCAAGCTCCGGAAGCCGGCTGCGAACCGTCTCCTCGCTGCATACAGACAAGATCAACGAAGCTTCTTGCGCGCCCCAGCGGGCAAGCACGAGCGGCAGCAGTCGTTCCGCCCAATCCTGACGATATGTATTCACGATGCTCCGCAGCAATTGACGGCGGCCATGGTACGACAGCGAAACCATTGCGGCTTCGATCGAATAATTGGAATCTGTAACGACTTCGGGCAGCAGCCCGGCAGCCCGTCCTCTAACGCCTGCTTTTGGATGCTCAAGGGCAAGCAAAACAGCTTGGGCATCCTTCACTACGCTGGCACCACTTAAAGCCAGATGCGCCTCATAGGCGGTGCCGCTTTCCAGTAAAGCGATGAGCAGCGCAGAATACGCCGCCTCGTCTTGATGCTGACGCCCCAAAAGCGCAATGTGCTTCATTCTTTCCGAGTAACCGAGCGAATCCAGTTCTTCGAGTACTTGCTCTTTGTCAAACGGATTATGGTTCAATGTCATGATGGGTGTATCTCTCCCTTCTATGTCTTGTAACCGGATGAAAGCACCCGTGCAATTATTTCGCACAGAAGCTCGAAAGGTTATAACTTCTGCGCAAGCGCGGGCTTCTCCTGTTTAAAGGCCTTGTTTCGCGAAGGCTTATGCCTTGGATTAGACTCTTATGAGCAGCCTCAATCATATAGGCGGATCAAATGTTTTTCCCATAAATCCTTGCAGTATATATGACGTAAGGACGTGCAATGAAGTTTGCTCAGACAGACCGAAACGCTGCATAAAAAATAGAGATGACTTCCGGCCCCTTTCACGGACCTTCGAGTCACCTCTATTTGCTCAACAAGTTTGCTATTCAAGTTCAGACACAGATCAAGAAAGTGTTACAACCATAGAGACTTATTCAGCAACAGCAGGGTACAAATCTCTTTGCAGCTTCTTAGTTGCCCCAGTATTGCTTGGCAATCTTCTGACCCTGGTCGATTTTCGCCCATTGCTCGGCTTCGCTGAGTTCGTTACCGCCATCGCAGGATGCAAATCCGCATTGGTGGGATAACAGCAGGCGGTCCTTGTCAATGATTTTGGATGCTTCGTCCAGTAGACGGAGTACACGCTCTTCATCGTCAAGGGTATTGGTTTTGGACGACAGCAGCCCCAGTACAATCTCCGTTTCAGGACGGTCCTTGAACACCTCCAGCGCTTCAAGCGAACCCGCACGCTCATCGTCCCATTCCAGGAAGAAGCGGTCATATTTCAACTGTTTCAGGAACAGATTCGCGATTTTTGCGTAAGATCCACCGCCCATGTTGCGGGAATCATAGTTGCCGCGGCAGTTATGTGTCCACATTTTCAAGCCTAGGCTATGGCCGAAGTCAATCACCGTATTGTTAATGTCAATAAATTCAGTGGCCAGCCCCGCCACTTCCTCTTGATTGATATGCTCGCCTGTAAACGGAGAGTTCGGGTTGTCGTCCGCAAACAGCTCCCACAAGCAATCATCGAATTGCAGGATTTTGCCGCCCGCCGCAGCGAACTCCTCCACGAATTCCTTATATGCACGCACCAGACCTTCTTTGAGCTCCTGTTTATTCTGGTAAACGGCATCCTTGCCGCCAATGTTATCCGACCAAGAGAGTTCACCGAAAATATGGGAAGGAGACGGTACACAAAGCTTGGTTTGCTGGTCGCCAGCCGTCTCTTGCAGCTGTTTGAACACTTGGATGAAATGATGATTTTTGCCGCTCAACTCGCCCGTAATGCGCAAACCGATATCTTTGCGTGTTTCATATTTCGATGTGCCGTCCACATCTCTGAAAAAATAGCCATGATCTGCGATATAACGCTCTACGCCATCAAAGCCCCACACAAAATCCAGATGCCACATCGATTTGGAGAACTCGCCGTCCGTAATCACCGACAGGTCATGCTCGATTTCTTTCTTTACAACCTGCTCAATGGCTTGCGCCTCGCACTGCGCATACCCTTCAAAGTTTTCATAGAACGGATATTGGATATCATCACGATGCTCAATTTGCGTTTTATATTTCAACAATTCCTCAGGACGCAACAAACTGCCTACGATCTGGAACTTATCAGTCATGTAAAAAAACCCCCTCGTTGTATATGGCCTATCATATCACGCAGAGTAGGGTTAGTAGGATTACTTAAAAAACATAACTAGTTATAGTTAAAAGCTATAGCGAGAAAGGACTATATAAATCTATAATAAATCCCATCAGGCCACTGCGAGTGCAGTACCATCTTCCGATCACTGTTATCCCCCTGATTAATTCTTATTACATTACAATACATTTATACTCGCGCTATTTATCTATTCAATGACTAGGAATATTTGGTATAATCGTTACGCGATAGAAAGGCTGATATGGGCGGTCGGCTAATCTCCCTGAAGGGAGGTGATGCCTTGTGACAGTGTTTGAAGCGATGATGCTGATGCTAACCTTTGGTTCGCTGATTGCAGCGCTGCTGTCCAATAAACACAAGTAGACCGCCCTCCCATGCAAAGGTTGCGGTCTACTTGATCGTGTTCCTCTTGTTAAGCCCACCGCCCTTAAAAGCGGCTATTGCGCGGAGAGTCGTGTTACAGCACGGCTCTTTTTGCATTATAAGCTGTTCTTTCCCTTATTATAACATCATGGAAGAGGAATTCAATCTCGATGTGCTCATCAATGAAACGAAGGAGCCTTTATAATCGTCCGTCGTATCTCAAAATGGAGACTTAATTTCCACGTTCCTCCGCCCCTTCATCATCCTTGCTTCCAAACTCATCAAGCAGCGCACGTACCTCACTGGTTGATTTAGCATTCATTAAGCTATTTCTAAGTTCGCTTGCGCCTCGAAATCCACGGACATAGATTTTAAAGAAGCGGGCAAGAGGGCTGAACGAACGCGGCTCCTGTGCTGAGTATTGATCGTAGAGGTCCAGATGCAAGCGCAGCAGACCAAGCAACTCCTCACTGCTGTGTTCCTTCGGCTCTTTCTCAAAAGCAAACGGATTCTGGAAAATACCGCGTCCAATCATAATGCCATCCACGCCGTATTGTTCAGCGAGCTTCAAGCCGGTCTGACGGTCAGGAATATCCCCGTTAATGGTCAGCAGTGTATCTGGCGCCACCTCATCACGAAGTTTTTTAATCTCCGGAATCAGTTCCCAGTGAGCATCGACTTTGCTCATTTCTTCTCTGGTGCGCAGATGAATGGACAGATTTACAATGTCTTGTTTCAAAATATGGGTCAACCAGTCGCGCCATTCGTCTACGGCAGTGAAGCCAAGCCTTGTTTTCACACTGACGGGCAGTCCTCCGGCTTTGGCGGCCTGGATGATTTCCGCTGCAGTTTCAGGGCGGCAGATCAGGCCGCTCCCCTTTCCATTCTCGGCTACATTCGCTACAGGACAACCCATATTGATATCGATGCCCTTAAAGCCTTCTTTCGCCATACCGATACTCATTTCACGGAAATATTCCGGCTTATCCCCCCAGATATGGGCGACCATGGGCTGTTCATCTTCTGTAAACGTCAAACGCCCGCGCACGCTTTTATTCCCCTCCGGGTGGCAATAGCTCTCTGTATTCGCAAACTCCGTAAAAAACACGTCCGGTCTGGCTGCTGCGCTTACGACATGGCGAAACACCACATCCGTCACATCTTCCATCGGTGCAAGTATAAAAAAAGGCCGTGGCAAATCACGCCAAAAATTGTTCGTCATCTCAAAAACCCCTCTATAAAAATCAGGACAACTCTTTGTCCTCGAAAATAATAAAATTAACCCTTCATGCCCTTGCTTCATCTTCACTTATAACATGCTTTAGCAACGTAGTTCAAACGACGGTCACGGTATATGTTATATGGTAGACATCTAAATGAGTATATCATACCTAAGAGACCAGCAGACTCCCAATGAACTCGCAAAAAAAGGAAGGGCGCCGCCCCTCCCTGCTTACCACCGATGGATGACACGATGTGCCTCGTCAATGAAAGACGTTTGTTGTCATAACGTACTGCGCCGCAGCTCATAAAAATACTGCACGGCGGGATGTTTTAATTTTACCTTATCCGACATATTTAAAATTCGCTTTTTGCCAACTCGCTTGTCCACCAAAGCCAAAATATTTAGTAAAATATCGTTGCTCTCCAGGCTTTCCTCGATTGAGGTCGACAAGAACGTCGTCGCTGTAACGGTAAAATTGGATTTGCTTAACGCGGTCTGCGCGGCTAAAAGCTCTTTAGCAAGCTCTGAAATTTTCCGACTTCTCGCAATGACTTTTAGACGATCCTCGGGAATCGTGCCTTTGGCATCTTTTCGGACCGCTTCAATGTCTTCAACGCTAATCGGGATGTAGAGTTCTGGATCGCTTTTGATTTCCTGCTCGGTCTTATACCAACGGATGGAGCTAGCTGCATCACTCATATTAAGCACGTTCTTTTTATCTACAGTGAGATAACAACTTCCGGATTTATCAGGTAGATAACGGTAACTGGTTGCCCGAAATTCGACCCTTCCATTTAACGCAGGAGAGATGAAACTCTCCAAATTTTGCTTCAATTTACTCCAGGACATGGTCCCTCCTATGTTCTAAGACCTATTATCTGTATTTCTCGGCTGTTAGGCGTTTTTTTTTCAACAAATGATCTTCTTGGAATACACCGTAAGCGTATAAACGTTGTCTGAGCCGGAAGAAGGGCCAGCTTCATCCGTTTCATCTGCATCATCTAACTCAAGAGTGGTCACTCCATCGAATTGAGCTTTGTTGACATACAGTGATAAAACCTCAATCATGTCATTTACCTTGTTTAAGCTACATCTGAAGGGGAGTTCTATACCCTCATAATAAGAAACGACAGAAAAACGGAATGCTGGAATCTGATCGTCCGCCCACAGATAATAGACAAACGATTTTCCTCGATAATATTTTCTCAAATAATCAGACCAAGACGTCTCAATAAAGCCAAAAATCTGTTGTAATTCTTTTATTGATATATTGTTCTTTTTAATCAGCTTATTCAAATGTTGGATGGTATAAAGGTTAAACTGCGCCTCGGAATGGTATTGTTCTTTATCGTTAGAGAATAACAGATTTGGGTGCTTTGCAATCGCCGATATTTCGTAAAATGCCTTTAATCCTTTATTCTTAAGAAAATCAATCATTTTTATAGTCACGACCCTCATATTAGATCCAAGTCCATTGTACCATAAGGTGGAGTATTCGACTTTTACTATTCAAGCATAATTCTACCTTGTCGCTTGGGTACCCTCAGTATAGAAATCAAACAGCCTCCATCGTTTTCTTTGCTTCGTTTACTCTTGCCGAACCGGAAAAGCTCCTCTACAATAAAAGCTCGGCAGGCTTTTGTACCTGCAAATCGTGACATGGAGGAGGTCTGAACGATAATATGGAAATTTCATTGGATATGATCAAAGACAAAGTCGAATGCCTGCAGGCTTATGACTTCCATGAACTGGAACGGGCGATTGAAGACCGAATCGGAATGAATAAGGCTCTGCTGCTGCGGGTGAAGCAGGTCCAGCATCAAGTGACGTTCGACTCGCTTCGCGACAAGATGTTGTATAGTGCAGTTGTTCATTTTTCAGCAGATTGATGGACCAGAACGTTGAACAGTAAAAAAACCGAATTGTGCGAAATATAGCAATCCGGTTTTTTTATTGTTTTTGTAACAGCTCAAATCTCCTTCCCCAGAATAAAGCAAATTCAGAGATCACTCTCCCCACCTAAAGGAATCTTGATGAAACAACAAGCGGCTGCCTGACGGCAACCGCTGTATCTGACATGCTTATTAAATATCGTAGCTATTCGAAGGACTGTGAGCGATAACGGATTGCACGACTCGTTTAACCACGGATTTCGCGGCATCCTGGGTGGACGTTCCGCCGATCTCGTCCGCGTTAACTTCGATAAATCCTTTGCCCCCGATGATCTCTCGAGCTGTCTCAAGTTCGCCCGCACTGATAGAATCATGGGATACCAGTGTGATTAGGCCGGCGTCGTTCAACACCTTTGCCACCTCCGCCGTGCGGCGGAACGATTCTCCCCCGACGCTCTCAAGCAGCATCGTATGGTGACCGGATGACATTAGTCGCTTCTCCACTTCCTTGGCGAGAGCTGCCGTATCCGAGCCAGTAAACCAGACGGTGAGCGGAGATTGTCCTTTCTGCTGGGCGCGAACCTCTCTCGTGATCCCCGTATCCGGTGTGGCAAATCGGCTGTCTCCCTTCAACGCTTCATCGATGACTCCGCAAGCCGACGTCATGTTGGTGACACGATCGATAAGGATAAAACCTCCGATGCTCTTATTGTGTTCGAAGGAATCGAAGACGATGCGATCCGACAGCGTGAATTCACACTTGGCCAATTCGTTCTTAACAATTTGATCGGCCGGAACGGTATGGCCCGTGTTAATGTCAATCTTATGGGTAATCGCCGTTACAGTGCCCGGAAGAGTCTTCGTTCCGACCTTTACCCAATAATGCTTGCCCGGAGTCAGGACGGAATCGTCCATCCACAGGATCGTAGATACGAAGCTTTCCGCTTCTTGAACTTGATTGTCCATCGTGAGCACGCAGCCCCGCGAGACATCGACTTCGCGGTCCAGTTGTATCGTAACCGGTTGGCCGGCATAAGCCGAATCCCGATCTTGGTCCGTCACCAAAATCCGTTTAACCTTTGCTTTCTCCCGACTTGGCAGAGTCATGAGTTCGTCTCCGACCGAAATCTTACCAGCCTCGATCTGGCCCTGGAACCCACGGAACGTATGGTCCGGTCTGCTTACACGCTGAACCGGCATCATGAAAGGCTTCGCATCATCGGCAGTATGAATATCTATATTTTCCAAATACGGCAGTAAGGCTAACCCTTCGTACCAAGGGGCATTCGGCGACTTGGTTGTGATATTGTCCCCTTCCGTAGCGGACACGGGAATGACCTGAATGCTCTTGATTTGCAATTCAGCCGTCGTTTGGATGAACTCTTCCTTGATCGCCTCGAACGTCCTCTGGTCGAAGCCGACCAGATCCATCTTGTTCACAGCCAATACGAGGTGCTTGATCCCCATCAGGGCGCAGATCCGGGCATGGCGTTTGGTCTGGGTAATGATGCCTTTGGTAGCGTCCACCAGAATGATGGCTAGATCGGCAAAGGAAGCGCCTACAGCCATGTTGCGCGTATACTCTTCGTGTCCCGGCGTGTCCGCCACGATGAAGGAACGATGAGACGTCGTAAAATAACGATAAGCCACGTCGATCGTAATCCCTTGTTCGCGTTCAGCCAGCAAGCCGTCGAGGAGCAACGAGTAGTCGATCTTGCCGCCTCGGCTTCCCAGTCGGCTATCGAGCTCAAGCGCGCGTTCTTGATCGGCGAACAGCAGCTTGGCGTCATAGAGCATATGTCCGATCAGCGTGGACTTGCCGTCATCCACACTTCCGCAGGTAATGAATTTAAGTAGACTCTTCATGTTAGAAATAGCCCTCCCGTTTGCGTCGTTCCATGCTTCCCGCCGCTTCTTGGTCGATAACCCGACTGGTCCGTTCGGAAGATACCGCACCCAATGTCTCCTCAATGATCTCGTCCAGCGTAACGGCATCGGACTCGACTCCGCCCGTGAGCGGGTAGCAACCTAACGTGCGGAAGCGAATCTTCTTCATCTCTACCTTCTCTCCAGGCTCAAGCTTCATCCGCTCGTCATCCACCATGATGATATGCCCGTCACGATTAACGATCGGTCTTACGTCCGCGGAGTAAAGCGGAACGATATCGATGTTCTCCCGACGAATGTATTGCCAGATATCCTTCTCGGTCCAGTTGGACAGCGGAAAGACTCGAATGCTCTCTCCCTTGTTGATTCGCGTGTTGAACAGCTTCCACATCTCCGGACGTTGGTTCTTCGGGTCCCACGAGTGGTTCTTGTTCCGGAACGAGAAGATCCGCTCCTTGGCACGCGACTTCTCCTCATCACGTCTTCCCCCGCCGAACGCAACCGTGAATCCGTATTTGTCCAATCCCTGCTTCAGGGCTTGGGTTTTCATAATGTCGGTATATGCGGAACCATGGTCGAAGGGGTTGATTCCTTGTTGAATAGCCTCTTCATTAGAGTGCACGATCATCTCGATACCGAACTCCTTCGCCTTTCGGTCGCGGAACTCGATCATCTCCTTAAACTTCCAGGTTGTATCGATATGCATGAACGGGAACGGCGGCTTCTCGGGGTAGAAAGCCTTGAGGGCCAAGTGCAGCATGACCGAGCTGTCCTTGCCGATGGAGTACAACATGACCGGTTTCTCGCACTCCGCTGCTACTTCTCTGATAATGTATATCGCTTCAGCCTCAAGTTGATCCAGATGTGTTAGTTCTTGCATGGCAAGGCGGCCTCCTTTTAATCCTTACTAAAACCATCGTATTTATAACCTTATCCTATCAGATTCCATCTTTATTGCAAAGTGGAAAAAAGTAAAATTTATGATGTTTATGTATTGGATCAACGATATTCCGCATCGAGTAGCGGCTCCCTCCTAAATAAAATCGCGTAAACGATTGATTTTGAGTCGGTTTCTATATAAACCGCAAAAAACAAACACACGTTAACGGAGAGGCAGAACCAATCTGGAGAAGCAAAGCGTGCGCTAAAAGCTTTCTGAAAGAAAGCTGCATCGGAAGCATAGGCTTATCACCGGATTTTCCCCTTAGAAAAGGAGAATCCAAAAAATCTGGGGATAACAGCCATCGGAAGATGGTACTGCACTCGCAGTGCTCTAATGTGAATGATTAGTGCGGTTTATATAGGCTCTCGGGATTCAGTTCGCCCCATATTGGCATAAAGTCGAGTAGTTGCAAATTATGAAATGGATGAAGCAAAACATCGAAGGTTCCAAAAGTTGCAGTAGATCTGAAATTTGAACTCATCGTACGATCCAAACCTGCAAATTGAAGAAGTAAAACGAGAAACTTAAAATGATATGACGTATTACAATCATAATCGAGGGCAATGGAATTTGAAAAAGCTGCCGTCTGTAAAGTACAGACAGCAGCTTCAATGAGTTGCCTAATTTTTCGAGATATCCTTTAAAATCACTTACATTTTCCAGATCCGGTAGAGAATCATCGCTGCTTCAGCGCGGGTCAATGGTTCGGCTGGTGCAATTTTGCCATCTTTGCCGTTGACGATTTCGCTTCCTACGAGGGATGTTACACTATCTACAGCGTAAGTGGAAATGCTTGCAGCATCGGAATAAGGAACCAGATTTCCGTTGCCGACAGTTTGCTTACCAGCTGCTTTCAGGGCTTTCGCCGTCAGAACCATCATATCTTGACGGGAAATGCTGCTGCCTGGTTTGAATGTATTATCTGCGAATCCGGATGCGATACCCAATTCTTTGGCAATAGCCACGGCCTGTGCATAGTACGCGTTTGGCTGTACATCGCTGAAAGCTGCCGTGTTCGTGTCCGAGCCCTTCAATTCAAGCGCTCGAACAAGCAAGGTGATAAAGTCTGCTCTTGTGATGGAAGCCGCAGGAGCAAAGCTGTCATCGGAAACGCCTTTAATAATATCGCGCGCAGCCATCGCTTCGACTGCTTGTTTTGCCCAGAGGACATGTTGCACATCGGCAAAAGACTTGGTTACGTATGCCACCCCATAGGTGCTCAATTCAGTTGTTTTGAACACAACCGAGCCGGACTTAGCATCATAGCGTCCGTTTGGTATCGCTGTTGCCTGTCCTTGATTATCAATGCGTAGAATCACGATTTGATCTGTATTGACAAGCTCCTGCGCAGCTGGTGTGTACGGTACGGATACCGTTACAGGCGCCGCAGGATTGTTCCAGGCCAGAACACGGTCCCCGGCTTTTACGCTTAGATCGATCACCGGACGGCTGCCCACTTTAGCGCGAACATCTGCACTCAAGCGATCTGCCGAGATTTTGTTCATCTGAATAGAGACTTGGCCTGCTTGTTCCGTGATATTAGAAAGCATGTTGGACGGAATTTGAAGTGTTGCATGGTCCGTCTTAAGCACAAACTCAACATTATTGTTGCTTTGCAGGTTTGAAGTCGGGAATTGCACAACATAGGATTGTGCATTTGCTTGCTTCGGCACTTCGATGGCAACCTGTTTCTTGCCATTTTCACCTGGAGAAGCTTTTTCAATGGCTTTATTCAGGCTCTCGCTCGAAATGGTTGCTGTGGCTGTTTCATTTTCGACTTTAATTACCGGTACAACCACCGAATCGTTCCCTGGCAGCTGTGGTTGAGGCTGGGGCTGCGGAGTAGTCCCTGAGCTCGATCCGCCACTGCCACCATGGTTACCTCCACCGTTGTTGCCTCCACCGTTGCTGCCGCCGGAAGAAGGTTTGCCAGTCAGCGTCAATTCACCGAATACGGAAGTATCCTGGTAGCCTTGACCGGATGCATCGTTCCATGCGTTCACGCTGATTCTGCTGCCGTCTTTGGCATCATTAATCTGCGCATCAAAGCCAATTTTGGCATTGTTCGCAGGTTTAACCTTTTTGAATGGAATCTTCATTTCAACGGTGTAGTTGGTACCGGCAACAGCGACTTTGGATTCGAAACCTGCTGCGATTTCCGCGGGATTAAAGGATGCGACGTTCTCAAAATTCACTCTGTATTGTCCATCATCGTCTTGGAAGCTGGACGTTTTTCCGTTATTTTCATCAACGAAAACTTCGACGGAATCCTGCTCCCATGCATTCGGGTTGGTCTTGTTCAGTTGATCGTCTCTGACTTGAACGAGCACATACAGATTGTCGTCATCCCAGAGTACTTTTGCTGTTCCCGTCGCACCGGACCATGCCATTTGCTTCGTATCCAGTTTCAATTCAGGAGCGTTGCTCCATATGCTGTCTACGGAGCCATCGATAGCCGGTGTCCCGTAGTGAGCGGTTGATTTCTTGTATTCAAGCTCTTCAGGTGGATTTTCCGCCAGGTACTTCTCCGGATCAACGACCCCGTAGAACGCCTCTTTGGCTTGAAAACTCTTATCGAACAAGGTCGGGTTCTGCTCGGCTCTCCAGCTGGTGCCGTCATTTAACCCCCAGAAGGTGACACGCGGAATATGCTCGCTGTTTTTCTTATAGAGATCCATCAATTGGGCATACAAGTATGCCTGCTGTTTCGCTTCTTTTTCAGTGATTGCAGAGTTGGTGCCTGCCATGATGTCCAATTCGGTCACGCTGACTTCTACGCCCAAGGAAATGAAACGCTCCAGCGACATCTTGACATTGTCCAATCTCGTTCCCAGATTATAGTGGGCTTGCATGCCGATGCCGTCAATCAGTTTCTCGCCAGGGTGATTGGCGGCGTACTTCTCATTGATCTCTTTCACCATGCTGTAGATGGCTGTAGATTTATTCTGGTTGTCATCGTTGTAATCGTTGTAGTAAAGCTTGATATCCCAGCCGTTTTCGTCAATGACTTCTTTTGCCGCGAGGAATGCCTCCTCAATAAAGTCGGGGCCGATGGCTTGCAGCCAGCCGGAATTACGCAATGCATTTTTCCAGTCTTCCGGATTAGGCGGGTTATCGTTCATGGCTTCGTTGACGACGTCCCAGGAAATGACTTGGTCACCAAAGTGCTCAACGACCGTTTTAACATGCGTTCTTAGATTGGCCAGAGCTTCATCACGGCTCAATGGTTCGCCGTTAGCTGCGGTATGAAGCCATGTAGGTGACTGCGCATGCCAGACGAGCACGTGGCCGTGCAAGTCAAGACCTGCATCTTGTACTTTTTGGACAAGGGCATCTTCTGCGGTGAAGTCGAATTCTCTGTCCTTGTCATAGGCATAATCCGGCTTCATATCATTCTCAAACGTAACGACATTGTGATGCTTCTTCAGAAGCTTAAGCCTTGTCTCGTCAAAGGTGGACGGATTAACAATGTTGCCGATCAGGAAATCATCCTTGTAGACATCCTTAAGATTAGGAAGATTTTCTTGAATCGGAGGCGCGACTGCTACAGGTCCTAAATATTTTAGAGCAAAGTCATCTAAGAAAAAGGTACGGCTGCCCCCGTCGTTGTTTGCCGTTTCAATATAAGCGTTGAGTACGCTTGGAGTAGTGGTGAGCGTATACTTGCCTGTTAGGCGTACCCATTCTTGATCTGTAACGGTTGCATTTTGTGAAACGTTTGCAAAGCCGCTGTCCGCATATTGAACACTGATACGAAGTGTTGTAGGTGCTTGGCCAGGCGCCATTTTCACCCATGCAGACAGCTCGTATTCGTGATTCTTTGCCATTTTACCGGCAGCACCAACCAAGGCTGCATCATATTGCGCCGTAGTCGTCACAAGCAAGCTTTGCTTGCCGTCAGGTGTATGATTATCGTCTTGGGAAAGGACTACCGTTTCACGGCCGTTCCGTGCTTTGAATCCATCCAGACCATTCTCAAAGTCTACAGAGATGCCCGTTTTATCCACAATCTCTGGTGCGGTTTCACCAGGGGTCACATCGGTGATGATGACTTCATCAATGTAAATATCGGAGGTTAACGTATTTCCCGATGGTTCAACATAGATGATGATCTCATTCGTTCTAGAAGGGACTTCGTAGCCTTTCGTTTCAAATAGCGTCCAGTCGGAAGCGGTTACAAGCTTATTCCCTATAAGCCAAGGATACTTCTGATCATCGGCTAATATTTCCGAATCCACCTTGGAAGCCAGATGGTACTCGCCTTCACCTGAACCGAGTCTGACCTTGAGGGAAATATCATACTTACGGTCGGATTTCATCTTGCCAGTAAGTACGAGAGCAGGAACGGCCTTCTCATCAGCCCGGTTGAAGAACTTCAGAGATTTCGTACCTTCGGAGGCTACGCCGTCAACGACCGCAATATCCCCGCTCGATCCCCAACCCAGCTTGCCCCAGCCTCCGGTATTTCCGTCTTCAAAGCTTTGGTTAAGGACCACAGCAGGTTGGACAGGTGTTGCTACTTGGGTGATCGTGATATCCCCGATATAGAAGGGGACCTCCTTCCCAGCTTCATCAGACTTGATTCGCAGAGCTGTATTGACCACACTGGTAACGGAGAGATCTGCAGACAGTAAAACACCTTCTCCTGCTTTAAAATCTGAAGAGCTGATTCCATTGTATGCCTCTGAGCCAGCGACACCCTTGTTGGTTACAATTTCAAGGACGGCTTTCCCGGCTGCAGGTACGTCAGAATCTTCATCAACATAAACGGAAGCGGTTACAGTATACTGTTTGTCAACCGCCAAACCAAGGTCACTGAATGCGAGGTCCACGCCGTCCCAGTTATTGGATCGATTATTCACTTTTAAAGCAGCTCCATCATCATTTCCGGCAAACGGCTTGCCAGTTACAGCGCTCAGCTGGGCACCGCCTGATTGAGCTGCCTTGCCTTGACCATTCTGGAACGTTTCCTGGTAAACGATTTGTGAATTAGATTCCACTGGATCAGCCGCACTGATTGTCGGAGCAACCAAGCCGCCTGGAAGAAGCAGAGCCGCTGCAAGCAACCCGGAAACGACCCGCTTAAATGATTTCCTCATTCGAAGCATTCCCCCCACACGAAATTTTTCATAAACCATGTAAAGCGCTTACATAATTTACTGTAACCAGCCTCCTTTCTCCCCAGATAATACCACTTCATGAAAGAGAAATCTTACTCCAAATTAAAGGTGAATCCTAGATTATTTCAGAATTATACAAAGTTTGATACGGGTACGAGACGATGCTCTTCGTTCCGCAGATCAGGCTGCGGGAGTAAATTCGTGAATCTTTTTGGCGTGCATAGGAAGCAAACTGACAAAAAAGACGCTGGGAAGGAATTTACCCAGCGTCTTTCATTTCTTTTAATGCGTCTGTCTTCTGGCATAGAGCCTTTCGCACATTGCTCTCTTTCTAGTGCTCTGTTTCATTCCATATCAACACCGCCACACTCTCCACATGCACCGTATGCGGGAACATATCCACCGGCTGCACCTCAAGCGTCCGATACCCACCGTCCTCCAGTACGCGCAAGTCGCGGGCCAGCGTGCTCGGATTACAGCTCACGTACACCACGCGTTCCGGCTGCATTTGCAGGATCGTATCCAACAAACGCGGATCGCAGCCTTTGCGCGGCGGGTCGACGACGATGACGTCGGCTTCGATGCCTTGCTCTTTCCAGCGCGGAATTACGTCCTCGGAGGCGCCCACCTCGAAGGTGACGTTGCGCATGTCGTTCAGGCGGGCATTGCTGCGTGCATCCTCGATCGCTTCGGGAACAATCTCAACGCCGTACACTTGATCCGCATGCTGCGCCAGGAACAGGGAGATCGTACCGATGCCGCAGTACGCGTCAATGACGGTCTCTTTGCCGGTCAACTCGGCATATTCTACCGTTTTGCCGTAGAGCACTTCGGTCTGCACCGGGTTGACTTGGTAGAACGAGCGTGCGGAAATGGCGAACTGCACGTCGCCGATATAATCATAGATCACGTCACGGCCCCACAGGACGCGGGTTTCGTCGCCGAAGATGACGTTGGTCTGTTTTTTGTTGATGTTCTGGCAAATGCTCGCGACTTGCGGCAAAGCTTCGCGAATGCTGCCGATCCATTCGTCCCGATGCGGGATGTCGCGTCCGTTGGTGACCAGCACCAGCATCATCTCGCCTGTGCGGAATGCCTTTTTGACCACGACATGACGCAGCAGCCCGCGGCCTGTCTCCTCGTTGTATGCACTGATGCCGAGATGGCTGCCGATTTCCTTCACCTTGGCAACCACTTCATCGTTGTGCTCATGCTGGATCAGGCACGCTTCCATATCGATAATGCGGTGACTGCCACGGGCATAGAAACCGCCCACAAGGCCGCCTTCCACCGCACCCATAGGCACCTGTGCCTTGTTGCGGTACCGCCAAGGTTCCTCCATGCCGAGCGTCGGCAGCACGCGAATGCCTGTCCCGCTTTCACTCTCGCTGTCAGCGCCAGCTCCCTCAGCCAGCACGTCCAGTTTGCCGATCCGCTGCAAATTGTCGATGACGAGCTGGCGCTTCCATGCCAGCTGTCCGGCATAGCTCATATGCTGAAGCTGGCAGCCTCCGCATTGATCGTAGATCGGGCACGGGGCGGCGATGCGATCCGCGCTGGCTTTCACGATCTCCAGCAGTTTGGCGTAGCCATACTGCTTTTTGGTTTTGAGCACCTTTACGCGCACGGTTTCGCCCGGAAGCGCACCTTGCACGAAAAGCATGTACCCGTTCGCGCGGCCTACGCCTTCGCCGTCATGGTTCATGCCGATGATGTCAATGACGGTCTCTTCATTTTTGCTCACAGGCAGTCCTTCGATCGGAGCGCTCCGCGCGCCCCCCTTCGGACGAACGGCAGAAAGAGATGCGCCTTGTTGCCGCACCTCCTTCGTTTGCTGGCGTGTAGTCTGACGAGATGTTTTCTGCGGCTGGCGGGGCGCTGCTGCGCTTCCTTTACCTTGCGGGCCAGCCGAATTCCGGCGGCTTTTTCCACGACCGCTGCGGTTACTGTTTGACAACGTACATTCACTTCTTTCTATCCATATATGACCCTGCCTTTGTAGGCAAAGGGATTCGATCATTACTATTCCAGCGATAACCTAAAGGCAATTCCCAACGCAAATCTCACGTCCTCGAATGGGTAACGAACCTGACACACCTTATTCACGCCTAAAACCGTCTTCTGATATTCTAACGAACTTTAGACACGTTATTCCGCGTCACAACCGTGTTTTCCAGCCAATTTCGTCCGAATAGCGACACTGATGTTCGTTAGTGCAGCAACAACGTCGTTTTCGCCAAAATAAAGCTTCCTAGGTTAGTTAGCCGTTCCCGGCTGTCTTGAACGAGACTAGGCCTACTCCATTCTCCTGCCACGCATACCCCATACATTCATCAATGCATACATCATGCGTCTTCACACGTACTTCATGCGTACTCTCACGCCAATCTCATGCGTACTTACGCGTATATCTTGCATATTCCACTCGCGCAGCACCATGAGATTATACGCGATCCTTGCCACACGCGGCAACTGAAAAAGCACGCTGGCACCTTCCATCCTCCATAACTATCCTTTGCATCCTCTACAAGCGACATTCGCACCACGGTCTGCTCGCAACACACCCCTGCACCACTCACCACGGTCCCGCCTGCACCTTTCCACCCTACAACCGACTCCGCCACTACCCTGTCCCCTATCCCCAAGCTTGTTAGACCGAATTTGGGTTAGATGCGGCATAATGCCATTGCCAGTGTAGATACGGTGGCGGCGGGAGGTAAATATAATCTTAAGGAGGCCAACACCTTTACCGATACAGCATCAGATGATGGCGCAGGTTCGAGAAGGTCGCTGGCAGCGTGCCGCCAAGCTCACCGTCCAGGTTAAGCTGCACGTATCCCGGCGATGTCACTTCCATATAATCCGTCTGGAAATGCACGACCTTTTTATCGTGCAGATGTTCCCCGCGCAGCGCCAGCGTCACGAGACGGATCATGTCTGCCAGGTTGCATTTGCGAATAGCGATCACATCCAGCAGCCCGTCGTCGATCGTCGCTCCCGGGGCAAGCTTCTCGAAGCCGCCCACGGAGTTCGTGTTGGTAATGAGGAACAGCATGAACTCGTCATGCAGATCCTCCTGCCCTTCAGCGCGGATGTAGAGCTCCTGGGGCGACAGGCTCGCCATTTTCTCGATGCCCTTCATGTAGTAGGCCAGCTGCCCGATCATCGTTTTCAAGCGGCTAGGTACCTCGTAGGTCAGTTCCGTCAACGATCCGCCGCCGGCGATATTGATAAAATACCTGTCGTTGGCCTTGCCCAGATCGAGCGGACGCGTCTGCTGGTTGACCACCAGATCGACATAGTCTTCCCACTGCCTCGGAATGCCCAGCGCACGCGCAAAATCGTTCGTCGTCCCGAGCGGAAACACGCCGAGCGGCGGCCGGTTCTCGCGTTCGGCCATGCCGTTGATGACCTCGTACAGCGTTCCGTCCCCACCTGCGGCAATGATCATGTCATACCCGCGCTCGACGGCGAGCGCCGCTTCCCGGGTCGCATCCCCTTCGCCTGTCGTCGCATGGCACGAGGCTTCGATGCCGCCTTCATCCAGACGCTGCAAAATGTCTGCCAGACGTTTCTTCATTTCCTCCCGGCCGGAGGTCGGATTGTATATTAATCGAGCTCTTTTCATTCCATACGCCACCTATTCCACATAATCCATGAAGCTGATCTCAGCCTCATCGTTGTCATCACGAGATTCCGTACCTTCGCATATTTTACGAAACAACACATTTCCGTTCATGCCGTTCGAATATATATCATTCTTTTTATATCTATGCACAAGGAATTCCATCTGATTCCAAAGCCAATATGTTATATCATATCATCAAATGTTAAGATGTCCTAGCCTTTCAAGGCTCCGTCTCCCTGCGTTATCCGATATGTATCTCCACACCATAAACCTTCTTCCAGCCCGATGAATCAGGCCGAACCGTCCTTTTTCAAATCCTTTAATCAATCATCCATTCTGCCCGCTCGTCAGCGATTTAACCTGAGCCCCCGGTCTTATTTACGTTAAATTTAAAATACTACCCGTCTCCATTGACATATCGTTGCTATGATTTCGGTAGAAATACAGTATCTTACATTATAACGCAGATTGAAGGAGCGATGTGCATGAAAAAAATAACGCTGCTGCTTCTTGCAGCCATGGTGGCTGCCTTCACCGTAATCCCTGCCGCATCCGCAGCCGTGATCGGCCACGACCAGGTCGTCGGCTTTGCGGAAGTGACGCCGGCAACCGTCACGCAGCAGGCAGCCAAGCGCTTTCAGCCCTATCTGAAGGTGTATCATGGCTGCGTGCCCTTCCCTGCAGTCGATGCAGCAGGCAACACCAGCGGCGGATTGCAAACCAGCGGCGCATCCAATGGGCAGTGCAGCCAAAGCACCGGGCAAGTATACTCCCGCTCGGCTTGGTACAACGGCGTCTGGGCCATCATGTATGCCTGGTACTTCCCCAAAGATTCGCCTTCTCCCGGCCTTGGCCATCGGCATGATTGGGAAGGCATCGAATCCCGCCGTTCCCGAACCGAAGGTCCTGTCCATCGCATATTCGGGCCACGGCCAATTCACCAACGTTGCACCAAGCAGCACCAGCATGAGCGGCAGCAGCCCCCTGATCACGTATAACAGCACTTGGCCCATTAACCACGAGTTGGGCGTGGACGGTACCATTGGCGGAAAGCAGCCGCTAATCGGCTGGGACGACCTGACCCCCGCAGCAAGAGATGCACTGAACACTACCGACTTCGGCAGCGCCAACGTGCCCATGAATGACAGCAATTTCGTGAACAACCTGGCCAAAGCCTGGTTCAAGTGACTCATTCGCCGCCGAAGCGCGCCATACTGAGCACGCGGAAAATCCCTGCCTTTGAGAAGGACAGGGATTTTCCTTGTGTATGCGTATATCGTAAAAAGCCTTTATTCCATGTCGCCTGCGAAACAAAAAGCTTGCCATTCATTCGATCATTCATTCATTCATTCATTGAACCATCATGTCTCCCGATGCTCCTGGCATCGTTGCAGCAAAATCCCAATCTGGCGTTCCAGCCACCCGCCAAGCAGCGGATGCGGCAGCAGCGTCTCTCCGCTGTATGCGCAGTCCAGCCCTTTAAGCCGATTGGGAATCGCCTTCATCGTAAAATAACCGGCGCTCAAAAACAGCGGCGCCACAATGACGCGGCATCCCCGCTCCTCGCTCCAGTACTTTGCCTTGGCGTGCACGCTGTCCGGATTAAGCAAAGCAACATCCGCATGCGCTACGCCGCTGATATCCCTTACCCGCCCAGCGAGCGAGGAGATTCCTTCTTCCCAGCGCTGGCGGAATCCGTCATGCACGCTCCCATGTCCGACAAGCAGGATCGTTTCCTCCTGCGGGTGCCGGGACAACGGCTTTACTTTGTCCCATACCATGACGGCGATGTCGGGATCGCTATCGACCGGATAACCGAAATGTACCCTTGCCGAGACCCGAAACGGCTCCAGATCGGTTTCCCGCTCCGGCGCCGGCTTGACGCCGATGGCATACTCGATCTCATCTACATGCGTGCTGCCCGACGACACAAACAGGGGAACAACCAACAGATCCGTTGCCCCGGCTGCCTCCAGTCGGTCGATACCGTCCTGGATCAATCGTCCTTCCACCAGTTCAAGAAAACCGGCTTCAACAGGCAGCGCCGCAGGCAGCTGCAGCCGGGAGATCGCCTCATCGACGGATTCCACCCAGCTCTGTTCCTGTGAACCGTGGCTGATGATGAGAACGCCCGGTTTCATCGTCTTAGCGTCCCAAACGTTCCAGCGTCATCTTGTAACCGTCGTTGCCGTAATTCAGGCAGCGCTTTACGCGCGAGATCGTGGCCGTGCTCGCGCCTGTCTCTGCTTCGATTTGGTTATACGTGTTCCCTTTGCCAAGCATGCGCGCCACTTCCAGCCGCTGGGACATAGATTGAATTTCGTTTACGGTGCAGAGGTCGTCAAAGAAGACGTAGCACTCCTCGATATCCTTCAACGTCAAAATCGCTTCGAATAGTTGTTCAATACTTTTATCATTTAGCTTCTTCAGCTGCATTTTATTATCATCCCCTAGCGGTTACTGTGTACCTTCATTGTACTCAGCATGAGTTGGTATTTCAAGCGTTAACGATTTCACGCACTACAGAGAAAAAATACATGTTATCGCTTACAAACATACAAATGTCCACTCTCAGTGGACATACAAGGCCATAGGCGGGATTTCGCCCTTTTTTGGCCCATTTATTCCCGATGAATTATGTAGGATTTCATCCATCCTATTTGTTACAATTTTGTGTCAAAACTGCTCTTCCGGCGCTTTTCTCCCTGTGGCGCTTCATGCGCCCAAATCCGCAAATATCCCGTTTCTCGGGGTATCCGCCTACGCCGTCTCTCCGCGAATGACATACATTGTAGCAAAAGGGAGTTCCGCATCGACAGTCCCCTTGGTCTCTTGGGGCCAAGGAGCCGGAACGCAATTTCAAAATCCATAACAGAAGGAACGTGATCATGTATGCCACAGCATTATTATCACCGTCCGCCAGCGCCACGGCAGCGTCCGTCTTCCAAGCATCATCGGGCGAATACCTCCGCTTACGCGCCGGCGCAGCGTGCGTTGACCGATGGCGAGACCCAGTCCATGTATCCGGGTGTCGAACCCCAATTTTCATTCGGCCAAGCGGAAGCATCAAGCATCGTGCCTTATGGGCAGAACGCGCCGGGAGAATCGTTTTACGGTAGCGGTTCCGGATCTTCCGGCCCTGCGGTACCCGTGCAAAACTCTTCGGCTTCCGGCAGCACCGGCTTTTCGCTGGCCAACCTTGGCGAGCTCAAAGGAATGATTGACCGCTTCGGCGGGATCGATGGCATCATAAGCGGCATTGGCAAAATGCAAAAAGTCGTCGGCAGCATTCAGCAGATGGCCCCGATGGTGAAGCTGTTCATGGGCATGCTTCCCTTCGGCAAGAGCAAAACCACCAACGACAGTTCAGCCGCGGAAAAAGATTACGAAGATTACACATCGCCCCGCCGTCGCAAGCGCAAATCGGGCAAGAAATCATCGGGCACCACGCGCCGGCAGAAATCGAATCCCGCTAAACGTCGTCCCAAGAGCAGCAAACGTTAACGACAATACCAAGGCATCTCTCTTTCCTGGAAAGGGGATGCCTTTTGCTGCACGGACCTCGCCAGCTCGCCTCTCCCAATCCATCCTATCTCAACAAAAAAGAACTGATGTTCTCATTTCTCCGATTTTAGGTTATACTGGATGGTAAGCAAAAGGAGGCGGCCCATGGAACTATTCAAAGACAAATACACCCCAGCCCTGATTGAACGGACAGGCATGCTGCTCAAGCAGTTTGCCCCGGCATTGGACCAGCATCGCTTCCGCGATCTGGTATTCGCCGAAGGATGGGACGAATTGGAATTCAAGGGGCGCATTCGGCGCGTTGCCCTGTCCATGACCGAAGTGCTGCCGGGCGACTATGCCGAGGCGCTGCATGTGCTCGAACAGGCAGCCCCCCGTTTGCGCGGCGTGGAATGCCTGTTCGTGCCGGATTTCATCGAAGTCAACGGGCTTGCGCCCGAGCATTACGAACTGTCCATGGAATACCTTGCGACATTCACACCCTATTCCAGTTCGGAGTTCGCGGTGCGCCCGTTTATCGAGAAGTACCCCGAAGAAACGCTCAAACGCATGCTGGAATGGACGAGCAGTGCCGACGAGCATGTTCGCAGGCTCGCCAGCGAGGGCAGCCGGCCCCGCCTGCCTTGGGGCTCCAAATTGCGATCGCTCATCGCCGATCCGACACCTGCCCTGCCTATTCTGAACGCTCTGAAGCAGGACGAATCGTTATACGTTCGCAAAAGCGTCGCCAATCACCTGAACGACATTTCGAAGGACCATCCGGACCTTGTTCTCGCTTTGGCCGCCGACTGGCACGGGAAGCATCCGCATACGGATTGGATCGTCCGGCATGCCTGCCGTTCCCTGTTGAAGAAGGGCCACCCCAAAGCGCTGGCCCTCTTCGGTTACCATGAGCAGGAAGCCGTTCGCATCGAACAGCTGCAGCTTGCCAAGGACAGCATCGCCGTGGGGGATGAGCTTCATTTCTCCTTTCATGTATTGAATGATAGCGGACAGCCCCAGATGCTGCGCATCGAATATGAGATCGGTTATATGAAAGCAAACGGCAAACAGGCGCCCAAGCGCTTCAAATGTTCGGACAAAAGTTACTCGTCTGGAAAAACCCGCGTGGCCACCAAACAATCGTTCAAGGTTATTACAACACGGGTCTACTATCCCGGCGAACATACCTTAACGATCCTCGTTAATGGACAGCCCGCTGCTTCGACCACGTTTACCTTGGGCGAATAATGTGGTACAGTAATCGTTCGTCCAAAAACGGCTCAACCGCGACAAATCCAGACGACAAAAAAGACATCTTCGTCTATGAAGATGTCTTTCTCGCGCCGGAGCAGGCAACACTCCGTTTATTTATCAACACTGCATATCTTTGAGGAACGTTTCGACTTGTCCACATGTGGATATTCATTTGAACCAGCCGCGCTTCACAAACCAGGCCACCATGCTTCCGCCAAGCACAAACATCAGCAGCATGACGGCACCATACCCATATTTCCATTGCAGCTCAGGCATATAGGCAAAATTCATGCCATAAATCCCGGCAATCAGCGTCAATGGCATGAAAATGGTCGTAATGACCGTGAGTGTTTTCATGATGGCGTTCATCCGGTTGGAATTCAGCGATATGTAGCTGTCACGCAAGTCTGCCGTCATTTCCCGATCTGCCTCGATCATGTCGGTCAGCTTGAGCAAATGGTCATAGATATCGGTAAAATACGCGGTATGCTCACCCGTTCGCTGCACATGCTGGGAGTTGACCACCCGGTAGAGCAAGTCGCGCATGGGTACGATCGTTCGTCTGAGCTTCAGCAGGCGGCTGCGCAGGTCGAACACCTGGTTCATCAGTTCTTCCACCGATTCCTGTCCGCCCCGGTTTTCCAGTTCGGCCAGTTCGTCTTCGATGGCAAACAGGGACGGAAAATAATGATCCACCAGTTTGTCCATCACGGTATACGCCGCTGCAACCGGCCCCCGTGCCCATATGGTGCGTTCGTGGGCATGCTGCAAAATCCGCTGCCATGCTTCATCGACTTCCTTCAGCTCGCCATGGTGATAGGAGACCAGAAAATTGGAGCCCAAAAACAGATCCACTTCCTCGGCCTCGAGCGTCTGCGGATTCAGCGCATGCAATACCAAAAACTGCAGGTTATCGTAATAATCGAGCTTGGGTCTTTGCAGCACATGCAAGCAATCCTCGATCGCCAGCGGATGGAAATGAAAATAGGTATCCAGCAAAAGGCTCTCCTCTTCCGTCGGCTTGCTGAAATCGGCCCAGACCCAGGCGTAGTCTTCCAGTATAAGGTCTGTGAGGGGCTGATTAACGGAGACCTGGTGTTCCCGCGTAATGGCGAGTGTACGAATCATGCTGATCACGTCCTTATTCATAGGCTTGACGTTATTTTACAACGTGAACGGCCGCACGTCCCGTGCGAAACCAAAACAAAAAAAGCCAACCCTGTTGGCTTCTCTCATTTCTATCCACAGCGTCCTGTATCCACAGGATCTATTTGCTTTTGGTTTATCATTCCACGGATGGCTATCCACATATCCAGCCTGTCCACACGTTCATGCACAGGCGTTCGTTCTTTTTGATGAAAAATTGTCCACATATCCCGATATTCACACGGTTATGAACAGCCGCTCCGCGGCATGCGGAAATTTTTGTTCACAGCTTCTACCTTTAAAGGACGTCGAAAATGATCCAGTACAACAATCCTGCAAGGAGGCCCGAGATCGGGATGGTGATGAACCATGTTACGACAATGCGCCCGGCCACGCCCCATTTGACCGCAGAGAAACGCTTCGCGGAACCTACGCCAAGAATGGCCGACGTAATCGCATGCGTCGTACTTACCGGCAGGTGCAGCAAAGTTGCGGTGAAAATAACGGAAGCGGCAGACAAATCGGCAGCAAAACCGTTGATCGGCTCAATTTTGAAAATTTTCGTTCCCATCGTTTTGATGATTTTCCATCCCCCGATGGACGTACCCAAGGCCATGGCGGTAGCTGCAGAAATTTTGACCCAAAGCGGAACCTCCAGGTGATCCTGGACTTTGGCAGCCACGAGTGCAAATGTGATAATCCCCATCGCTTTCTGTGCATCGTTTGTACCATGGGTGAACGACTGCAATGCAGCCGTGAAAATCTGAACCGTACGGAAACCTTTGTTCACCGTATGCGGACTGCGTCTGGCAAAAATGTATTTAAGGATAATCATGACCACGTAACCGATCGCGAACGCGATCAGCGGCGAAAGAATCAAACCTCCGACAATATCGATAAAACCGCTCCATTTGACCTTGTCCGATCCCGCTCCCACCAATACCGCGCCGGCAAGCGCACCGATCAGTGCATGGGATGATGAGGACGGAATGCCGAACCACCAGGTCACGAGGTTCCAGATGATCGCGGCGATCAAGGTGGCGATGACGACTTCGATCCCGTTGTCCAGCTTCGTGGGGTCGGTCACGCTTCCCCCGATCGTCTTCGCCACGCCGGTGAACATCATCGCCCCGACAAAGTTCATCACGGCCGCGAGAAGAATCGCGCGTCTTGGCGTGAGCGCCCGCGTGGACACCGACGTTGCAATGGCATTCGCCGTGTCGTGGAACCCGTTGATGAAGTCAAAAGCCAGCGCAAGGAAGACGACTATACCTAATACCAAAATCGTTGTTTCCATGTTCTATGGCTCCTTAAGAATTACGCATGATAATGGATTCCAGCATATTCGCTACGTCTTCGCAAGCATCCGTCGTCGTCTCAAGACGCTCGTAGATTTCCTTGCGTTTGATCAACTCGATCGGATCGGATACCGTGGCAAACAGGTGTTTAATGCACATGCGCAATACTTCGTCGCCTTGGTTCTCCAGATCGTTGATGCGGATCGTATACTCGCGGATCGCCAGCAATTTTTTCTGGGACAGCAAATGAACGGCCTTTTGGATTTCATACGCAGATTGGCGCAAAATTTCCGCAAACTGTACGATGAATTCGTCCGGCTCGGTCAGTTGGTACATATAGAAACGGGAAGCCGTTGCTTCAAGCCCGTCCAATACGTCATCAAGGGTTGTTGTCAGTTCCATGATGTCATCACGCTCGATCGGCGTAATGAATGTTTTGTTGAGCTCCATAATGATGGTATGCACGTAGTCGTCACATTTGGACTCGTATTTCTTCATTTCATTGGTAAACAGAGTCACATCCTGAAGGTTGGAAACATGCTGGGAGAAGTAGTCAGCCGCTTGTACGACAGTATCCGCCATATTCTCCAATGTTTCGAAAAATATATCCTTCTTCTTTAACTTCATCGTTCTATCCCCTTTACGAGAAAATGCTGATAACCTTGAAACATGAAATGACAACCTTTGCTATCTTATCATATTTGTTTCATGGTTTGTACAAAACCTGCGATCCTTTTTTATATTCTTATCACACATTTCTGAAATGAATCTTAATAATATGGAAAGAGTGGAAAAATGATGTTCACATTTTACACTGCGTTTACACTTCTCCACCCAAAGTCACTATTTTACATTATTCGACATTATATTTTTCGACATTGCGATACGGTTTTTCTATTGTTTCACTTGAACGTGTCCTGCAAAATCAGGCGAATTCGGCACGATGGAGATGAACGTTTTCCCCGGGATCAAATTGGCTTCTTTTCCATTATAAATAAAACGAATAATATCCCCTGACTTTCTGACCCACTGACCCTGAATCATTTTTCCTTTTTGGAACAACATCGCTTCACCGCCCTGATCCACGTCGACGGACAATCTGCCCACGCTATCGAGCACTTTGTGATCGGCGCCCGCCACGATGATATTGGCAGCACCGAGCTGCTCGCCGTTATCCTGATCCACATCGGCCTTCCCGTTGACCAGTCTCATATATCGTCCGCTAACTTCATCATATTCATACGTCACGCGGTAACTATCGAGCAAATATTTCACGTCAAACGCCGCTGCTTCTTCGCCCGCAGCCGTAGAGCCTTCTTCATTGTAGAGGTAAACCGGAGATAGGCTGTCATGGTCATACCCTTTTTTCTGCAGGCCTTCCCTTAGCTTGTCCGATGAAGTATACAGGTTGTGCGGGGCTTTGCGATCGGAAGAACGCCAGAAATAGGGGCCCCCGTTCGAAATTTCGTCCATATGCTGCTTTTGCTGCTTCTGCAAAATGGAATACGCCTCCGGACTGCCGCCTGCATGAATCAGCACTCCGTCATAACTCTCCCCCAGCTCGATCAGATACGGACGGATGCTGCGCACGGGTCCCACGGTTTCATCTGCGCCTTCGCTTTGAAAAATGGCGATATACCGCGTAATTCCGCCTTCTGCAAGCACTTCCATGATAATGTCGGCGGAGCTAAGCCCGGATTGGGGACGAGCGGCCGGCGCATTGTTGATCATAACGGCCAGCGGACGGCGGGTAATCGCTTCTTCGCTGGGCAACCCCGTCAATGGTGCCTTGAACTTCGCCGCTGGCTCCTCTTCCGACACCTGTTCTTCCTGAACGGGAGCAGGCACCGGCTCCGGCGTCGGCTGCGCAAGCTCCTTGTTTTGGCAGGCGGACAGACTCAAGGCGACAATGAGCAGCGACGCGGCTGTTCTGCTTTTATTCCATTTCCATAACTTCAATCGATGGTCCCTCCCGATGGTTTGAAATATGGCTTCCATTTCCGGGTGCTCCAATCTCGATGCGGATCGCCATTACCACGTATTTCTTTCCATTTAATCACAGACGGCCCGGTTTGTCTTCGCTTTAGGCGGGATTGTCTACCCTTGAATCTTTGAAATGAAACGCAGGAAACGAACAACAATGTGGATAAAATGTGAACTAAAACGTCCTTACTTAAAATTTGAATTAGATTGTGATTTTAATCACAAACAAAATGACGTTGGAACTATACAATAAAGACATCAAAGGTGATCACTTTAGAGAAACCAAAAAACAAAAAAATTCAATACATCCCATGAAGGAGTGGTTTATATGTTCAGCTTCAACGTATGGCTTAGAGAGAATAAAGTGGCAATGTGGATTTTGACGGTGCTTCGGGTTTACATCGGTTACGACTGGATGACCCACGGTTGGGAAAAATTGACCGGCGGATTCGCGGCAGGCGGGTTCCTGCAAGGCGCTTTGGAAAAAACAACGGGTGACCATCCCGCAGTGCAAGCTTGGTGGGGAACGTTCCTTGAGAAATTCGCGATTCCGAATGCAGGATTGTTCGACTTCCTGATCCCGCTCGGTGAATTCCTCGTCGGTGTCGGCCTCATCCTCGGATGCTTTACAACGCTGGCAGCGCTGATGGGAATGGTCATGAACTTCGCGTTCCTCTTCTCGGGCACCGTGAGCACGAACGCCCAACTGGTACTGATGGAAATCTTCCTGGTTGTCGCTGGCGCAAATGCTGGTAAAATCGGCCTGGATCGTTGGGTACTGCCTTACCTCCGCGGATTGTTCACTCGCAACAAAGGTCCAAAAGATACACCAACCATAAGCAGCGCACAAAAAACAGCGTAACTCATAAATAATACGGAAGTCCTGCTCCAATTCGGAGCGGGGCTTTTTTATGAATTCGAGCTTACTTTCGCCAAGGCCAGCTTTCTCCCGACGCAGATGGATTGACCCGTATGCATTTGCCCTCTGTAGACAGACATATTATGATGAACATATACCAGACAAGCCAAAGGAGCAGCAAACATGGCCATTAACCGCCGTCTTGAGACGGATGCCGATTTTCAGGAAGCGATGGATCGCCAGCACCGAATTCGTGTTTTCAAAGACAATCATCAGATCGATTCCGGCGGCATTATCATTCGTTTTGACAGCAACACCATCGTTATTCAATCCAGCGTAAGCGATCTCGCCTATCACGCCCGTACCGACTGCGAATTTTTCGAGATTCGAAAGTCTTGATCCAACGCCAAAAAAGGTTCCGCCCTTCTTGATGAATGGGATCGGAACCTTTTTACAAGATCAATGTCATTTTGTTGGAGTCCATCCTACGCAACGCGGTCTGTTTCCACATATTCCCTGTCGTCTGCTCCAAGTTATGCGTCGTCGCCGAACTGCCAGCAGTTCAGACTAAGCGTTCCGTGGGAGTAGGCTTGAAACAGCCTTTTCGCCTTGCGCGTCATATCTGCCGTGCCCATGGCATAGAACAATGGCGCCAGATGCTCCGTTCCATAGGAAGGTACGGCCATGCGAGCATGCGGGGCTTTTTTGTCGTACTGAAACAGCTCCCTCGTATTCCATTGCTCGAGCCGCTGTCCCATCCAATCGTCAAATTCCACCGCCCAATCCTGCGGTTCTTCGCTGTCGCCAAGCAGACGCAGGTTATGCACCATTCCCCCGCTGCCTACGATCAACACGTCATCATGCCTCAGCTGCTCCAGCATCCGACCGATATCATACTGCTCCTGCGGGGAACGCAAGGAATCGACGGATACGGCCACGACCGGAATGTTAGCCTTCGGGTACATATGCAAAAGCGGAACCCATACGCCATGATCAAGCCCACGCCCGGTGATCGGAAGATGCTGCAAGTTGCTTCGTGCAAACAGCGCACAAATCTCATTGGCCAGGCTTGGCATGCCAAGGGCTGGATAATCGAGATCATACATATCTGCTGGAAATCCGTAAAAGTCATGCAAAGTCCGATGCGTTTCGTCCATGGTCACGGACGGTTCGGGACAATCCCAATGGGCCGTGAATGCCACGATAGCCTTCGGAGCCGGCAGCCTCTCTCCAAGCTGGTTCAGGAAACGAGTGTAGTCGTTGCTTTCCACCGCCAGGGCGGGGGAAGCATGTGCAATGAATAATGCGGGTAATGTCATTGCTGCCAACCTCCAGACACGGATAGAATGGTTACTCTTCTATTTTACCGCGAAGAAGGCGCTTTTCCAAGCTTACATCCCCTGGAGCCGCCAAGCCGAGCCCGTGATACACTCCATTCACCTTGTTGATGCATTCAGGACCTGTTTCATCTCTGCAATCAGATCATCCAGTGCTGCCAATCCTGTTCGATCTTCTGGCGTTCGCCAAGCCACTCCCTGGTACGGTTAATCAATTGCTCCCGCTCTTTGCCGGACGAGAACGTATGGTCTCCCTGGAAAATGATCTCCTTGTCGCAGCGTCCTTCCTGACGCATCCAAAATACCTTTTGATACAGAAACGCATAATCCACCGGGATAACGTCGTCGGACGTGCCGTGAACGACCAGAACATCTCCGTTGAATTTGACCGCTTCCTGAAACGGCTGATGCTCGGCGAGCGATTCGAAGAATCGCGGCGTGAATTTGTATCCCAAATAGTCCGCATGACCATGCTTCACTCCATCATCGTACACGTCGCGTCCGGTGATTTTCACAATATCGTTGAAAGGATACCCGACGGAAGACCACATTACGAGATTTTTGACCCGTTTATCGCGAATGGCCGTCAACAGCGCAACCGCGCCGCCCAAGCTATGTCCGATCAGGGTGATGCGGCTAGGGTCAACGTCACTGCAGTTTACCGCATAATCCAGCACGGAGCGCGTCTGGGCGATCATCGATTCAAGGCCTTCCGCGCCGTATTCGCCGCTGCTCTCCCCACACCCGATGTAGTCAAAGCGCAGAACCAGATACCCGTCTTCGGCCAGTTCGCGCCCGGTCTTGACGAACAGGCGGTCCACGCCGATCCGGCTGCCCACGAACCCATGGCAGATCACCGCGAGCGGTACGCGTTTCTGCTGCGCGTTAACCTCCTTGATGTCCTGAACGACCGGATAATGAATGGTGGCCGTAAGCTCCTCCTGCCCATGACGTATGCTGATCTGACGCTCCATATCGCTTGCCCCTTTCCACAAATTCCAATTTCATAATATATAAATCCGATGAGTTTAATGTGAATTAAAGAAGTTAACTGTATATTATCATTGTACACTGCACAAAGTCAACGAAAGCATCGCTTGTTTTGTTGGTTTTGTATTCGTCTTTTATCGGTAATGGCCTGCAGGAATTGAATATTCTCGATCCGGGATCACTTTATGGCCATAGCAAAAAAGCCAGCTTGTCAGCTGGCCCTACCCGATCCGAAGTCTTACCGGTTACTCGTAACTCCGACGGAACATCTCATGCGTTTCCACCCGTCCCTGCCAATCATCTGCCGCATCATCCAGACTGCTCCAAATGCTTTCTTGATGGATGCCATCTTCCGTTAATTCGCCAGCCAGTTCGACATCTTCCGCCTCTTGTCCCATAGGAATCACTTCATCCTTGACGCCTCGGGAATTGCTGTTCAGCAGCAGCCGGCGGGTCAATTCGCTATGATTCTGATTCATCCTGTCGCACGCTCCCATCCCTGAATTCTGTTGGAAATTGCTTATATTGTGCAGGAAGCGGCCGTTCTTTATTCACGTTTCACCATATTGATACAATACGTTCCATGTACAGGTATATCTCTGCCAGTATTTCGGGAATTCTATACATCAACGGAAAGCGACAACGAAGCCGGTTTTTCGAACCCGGTGATTTCGGGCGAAAGGATTTGAATCATGGAACATCTCATCGAATGGATTCGCAGCCACGGCAAACTGACACTTCTTTGCACCTGTGTCGTACTGGCCTTCATCGGCCTGTGGGTGAATCACAAACAGCTTTTCTATAAGGAATGACTTTGCGAAATGAGAGCCCTTCCCGTATACTAAAATATCGTCAGGGTTGCCTAACCCGGATACCGTAGCGTGTTTAGACAGGAGGAGCAATCATTGAGGATTTCTTATAAGAAGCTTAAAGAATTACAGAATCGGCAAATTACCGAACTAAGCCAAATGACTCCCGAAAATGCAAAATTGTACAACCAGATCAGCGACATTGCGCGCCAAACGCCTGTTGACGAGAAAACGCAGGAAGAATGGATTCTCGAAGAAGGCAAAGCGATCGTGCAAGCCCAGAAGAACGGCGAGTCCGCTCGCGCGCGATATGCCAAAGATCTGGAAAAAGATATATTTGCGCGCCTTGGTGCAGAAGACAGCACCGCGGAAGAAATGACGACAGCTCCCGTAACTCGGTACGGAAACATGAAGAACTCTCTAAGCCAAACGTGGACGCCCGAACCCGAGCATGAAGAGGAAAACGATGGAGAACAAGACGATGCCGAACCTCCTGCTCGAACGAAACGTACGCTCAAATGGTATATCATGATCGCATGGGCGGCCATTTCGGTCGTACTGCTGATGCAGGGCGCAGCAGGGCTGTTCATGGGCTGGACCGACGGAGATACGGGACCGTTCAGCCACATCAGCCTGTTCACGCTGATCGTCGCGGCTGTAGGCGGCATCGCTCTCGTGGAAACGCTGCGCCGGCTGGCGGAGCGACCGGATGACGAAGGCGCTGACCTGACGACCCGTCCGCAAGTCAATCTTCGCGGCATCGCGATCTATATCGCCATCGTGCTCGTTGTTTTGTTCGTGGGATACCCGCTGCGTGACAGCTTTCCGGTCTTTTGGCTCCCGCCATGGGTCAGCTTGCTGATCGGCTTGGCGGGACTGTTTACCTTGAGACCGATCTTCGGGAACAAGAAGCTATAGTGTTTGTAAGAAGGCTGCCGGGAACTCGGCAGCCTTTTCTGATCCCGCAGGAGGCGCGGATGTCCGCCCGTTTGTTTGCGATGCCACCTAGGTGTTCATATTCTTTCTCGCAGGCCGTATTCATTCTCTTGCGTGGCTGTGGGATCTTCCCGGCGTCTCCCCGAATTCCCGCTTGAACATGCGGATAAAATAGTTCACTTCCATGCCGATCGTCTCGGCGGCCTGCTTCACGCTGGCATGCGGATGCTCGTTCAGCCAGTCCGCCGCCTTGCGCAAACGCAGGCGCTGCATGTACTGGTGTCCCGTTATACCATGCTTTTGATGGAAAATCCGGTTAAGATGCTGCACCGAATAGCCGACGGCCTCCGCAACATGTTTCAGGAGCAAATCATCCCTGTAATGCATATGCATCAAGTCGACCGCACGGTCAAAGGCATCCTGCCTCGGGTCAGACTGGCCGAGATGCTGGAGTCCTGCTTGGATGGCCGGTTTGGCAATCCGTCCCGTTCTCTTGGCTGCATTCTCTGGCTCCCCATCGATCCAACGCGACAAGTCCAGAATGAGCTGGTACAGCATGGCCGAAACTTCCCAACACGCATCCGGTCCCAAACCTTGATTCAAGGAGTGCCATAGCGCCGTCATTCTTGACCAGAATTGCTCGAAATCATGCAGCGTTCGGGGCCCCGATTGCAACAAACCTGCGGCCCGCAGGATGGAAGCTGCCGCATCGCCCCCGATGCCGATGTACCCCAGCTCCCAATCGGTTTTGAAACGCGGGCAATACTCATAACCCTTGTCAGGGGCCAACACGAACAATTGTCCTGCGGTTACCTTCCACGTCCCCTCACCGGAAACGTTAAGCTGCCCTTCTCCGCTCCGCGACAAAAACAGTTGGTACACCGGGAAGCCATCCGCTCTGATCAGCGCTCTCTCTTCATGGGTACCTACGCAATATAGATATAAAGGCAGCCGGGCATCCGGCAGCCTCGTCAAGCGAAATGCAAGCATTTCATCCTTCCTTTCGGGCCACGCTCTTTTCCCTTTATTATCTCCCGGCGGAGTACCGCCCGCAAGCGTTACAGGAACTGTTTTGGGTATGGCCCTTTTACACCGAAAAGCCCCTATCCAATGGATAAGGGCTTATTGTACCTATTTCAAATTGACGGGGGGTTAAGGCGTCCCGGATTCCGGCGCTGCAGTTGCAGGCGGGGTTATAACGGGAGCCGGAGAATCGCTGTTCCCGCTTCCTGCTGGATTGGCAGGGGCGGAAGGAAACTGCACCGAATTGGAAGGACTCGATATGGAGCTCACTGTAGCTGCTTGCCCGTTGGCGACACTCACGACATATACGGAGTAGGATTTTCCTGCCTCAATCGGTCTGCCTTCCGAATCCTTCATGCTGCTTGTTATGTTAATCGCAGGGTTTTCGGTATTCGTTTGCACTGCTCCGGCGATGTTGGTATTGCCCAGATTCAACGTATCGCCTTGTCTGACGAGGTAAACGTCGTACCTTGAAATCCCCGTCTGATTCGTTGCTCTGTTGAAGCTTACATCGATAGAAGTCGTCGCATTATTCACGGTAGCTGAAACGCCCGAGACCTTATCCGCAACCACCGGCTCTGCCGCTTTGGCAAGAATCGTAAACTCCTGGGAAGGAGCCGACAGGACAGAAGTGCGAGCAGGACTATCCGCAACGGACATGACGAAAATGTTGTACTTGGTTCCAGGAACCAATGTGCCTCCATTAATATCCACATGGCCGCTATTCAGTTGAATGGCTGACCCCGCACTCGACTTGGCAATATCCACATAGCTGCCGATTCTTTCCGCAGAGGCCACATTGAACGAACTCACCTGGCCTGCGGGAACGATATACGCCTTATATCCCGAAATTCCCGATTCATCAGCAGGTTTGCTGAAGTTGAATGTGACATCGGAGGCATTACCGGCCTGCCCTGTATTTTTAACGGTCACATTCACATTGGTTGCTGGCGAAACGGCCTTAACCGACGTCAGCGTCAGCGCAGTTGACCCTGAGGACAGGGCATTGGCAATCGATGTATTGGTATTGACCGCGAGCACAAACACACGGTAACTCACATCGTTTCTGATCGCCTGACCGTCTGTATCCCTGGCTGTGCCGGACAACTTCAAAGTCGGGTTATTCCCGGTTTTGCTCACATACGTATAATTGGCACTATTGATGGCATTCGCCGTCGACAGGTTGAAACTGCCGGCTCTATCCGCCTTCACCACGAAAACGCGATAATGATTCACATTTGTTTCATCTACGGAACGGGTAAAGGACACCTGCAAGTCACTGCCGTTACCGCTATCGCCCACATCGGAAGCCACCACGTTAGTCGGTGCTGCTATAGCTGAGTTTTGCGATAATGTAATGCTTGCCGATGACGAGGAAAGCGCGTTTTGGCTCGTATTGCCGCTCGTGCTCACCGACATGACGAATACGCGGTAGCTTACTCCATTAGTCAGGGTATAGCCATTTGTATCTACTGCGTAATACGGCAGCGTCAATGATTGATTGCCGCCCGTTTTGTTCACTTGGATATAGTTATTGGACGCATTCGCTGCACTCAGATTAAAGCTGCCGGTATTTCCATTACGTACAACATAGATCCGATAGGAAGCGATATTGTCTTCACTAGAAGGCCGATTGAACGATACCCGTAAATCGCGGCCGTCCCCGTAATCGCTCACGTCTGCTACCGCCACGTTGGTTACCGCAGGGGCATTGGCATTCGTGGCCAGCCTCAACACCGACGACGAGGAAGACAACGCGTTGGTATAATTGTTCTGTTGGTTGCCTACCGCCATGACGTAAATGCGATAATCCTGCAAATTCGTTACGCTGTACCCGCTGGTATCCCTCATGTTGGAAGGCAGCGAGACGGTGATGTTGCCGCCCGTTTTGTTCACTTGATAATACAGGCTGGATGACAAATTGCTGGCCGTGGTCAAATTAAAGCTGCCGGCTACGGAGTTGCGCACCACGAAAATACGGTAGCTTCCAACTTTGGATTCGTCGGATACCCGGTTAAAGCTCACTCGAATGTCGCGGCCGTCGCCATAATCCGAATTGTCCAAAACCTGCGTAATGACCGGTGCGGCAGCCGTATTCGCGCCCAGTGTCAGGGACGATGAAACGGTGGATAATTTGCTTTCCGCCGATGCGGTGTTCGCACTTACCGACATGATGTACACCACATAGGACGTGCCGTTTTTGATCAATTCCCCGGATGTATCCCGCGACGTGGAAGACAGCTTGCTTGTCACCGATGTCGTGTTGTTCTTATAAATGATCGCGGAGTTGGAACTCGAAACCTTGTTCGCTGCTGCCAGATTAAACGAAGACGCATCTTTCGCTTTAACGACAAACGCGCGGTAGTACGTAATATTGGACGTGTTGGACGGCTGATTGAAGCTGATCTCCAGATCGCGTCCGTCACCATAATCGCTCACATCGGCTATTTTGAGGCTGTTCACCGCTTGAACTTCCGTCTTCACGCCAGACAGCTTCAACGCCTGCGAAGACCAGGCAAGAGCGTTTTTGTAGTTATTGCCGCTGCCGCCCACCGTAAACACGTACAGGCGATAGGTTTCTGTCGACGAGAGCAGATCGCCGTTGACGTCACGGGTCTGCGCATTCAGCGTCAGCTTCGGATTGGTGCCGTTCGGAACGACCCTCGTGTAATTGCTGGAAGGCACCGATGAGGCAGCCGATTCGTTAAAGCCGTTGACGTCGCGCGTTTTAACCAGCATGATGCGGTATTCGGATACCCCGTTCTCGGAAGCAGGGCGCGTGAAACTTACGGTCAGATCGCGGCCATCCCCATTGTTTCCGGATACGGTACCATAAATGTTCCAGGCAGCATATGAAGTGTTATCCACCGGCGGCGTTGTCGTCGTTTTGATATCCACGCGCTGCATGCGGGAATTCCAGTACACTTTTTCTCCGAATGCCTCGCTTACGAAGCGGATCGGCACCATCGTATTGCCTTTGATCGTGCTCGCAGGCACGTCAAGATAGGTCAGTTCTCCGTTGATGTAAGCCGTCTTGGAACCAAGCTTCAGGATGACCTCCTGATCGCCGCGGGTCGCCTTGATCGTTTTGGTTTTGTTGGTGTACTGCACATTGGCATCCAGCCCTTCGAAGATGGACCGGAGCGGCACGAGCACCCGTCCTGCCTTCATGACCGGCGGCTGAGGCGCCTTCAGCGCTGAATCGTTGATGTAAATGCTGATCGGTGCTGCGGCATCAATGGCCGGCGCCGGCAATGCGGACATCAGCATGGCCGAAACGGCCAGTGCGGACATCACCTTTTTGACTTGATTTCCTCCTGCTTTCTTCATACCTGTATCCCCATTCTCCCGTTAATTGAAAGGTGTATCGTTGTTTTCGTCGGAAAATTCCTATTTATACCTGTACAATTCATAGACGTTCGAATCCCTCCAAAAGTTTCCGATCCCGCCCAAAAAATATTTTGGCAGAAACACGCTTCCATCATCTACCGTTCAAAGGTTAAAATAACAAGACATTTTGTTACCATTCCGAGACCAACCTATTTCAAATATTGGGTAAGGTTATAGTAATCATCTTGAAAATAACAGGAGGATCCGTTCCATGCCTTCATTCTTCTCTACTCTATCTGACAAAGGCCGCGCAACGCGTACACTCATCGCCGTGACAGCCGCTGTTCTGATGCTGCAGCCCGGTTTCGCTTCCGTGGCGGGGATCGCCGCTGCCGCAACGTCCAATGAGACGGACAAGACCCATGCAAGCCAATCCGCATCCATATACAATACCTACCAATCCATGCTCAAAAAAAAGAACGGCCTGCCCGCCGCTGACCGCTATCTCGCCTCCAATATCAAACGGGTAACGTCCCACCACGCCTCGCTCATGGTGCTCCAACTGGAGAACGCGCGGCTGAAGGCGCTGTCGCCCATGACAGACCGCATGCTGGTTCCCAACGTTCAAGCCAAGCTGCTGCAAGCTTACCGAACAGGGGACAGTTTTACCAAGCTCATGAGCCGGATCGACGATGCTGCCGCGTATAATTTGCTGCAGGAAGCACGGGATAACGGGTACAAGCTGATCATGCTGGAAGGCGCGCTGTACCCGATCATGAACTACGCTGCATTCCAAAAATACAACCAATACGTCAAACCGGATATCGCCGATTACATCAACATCATGGCTGCCGAGACACGCAAAATTCCGGCAGAAGACGGCGATTTGCTCATCGGGTACCAGGAGATGCTGTTGCGTGCACTCAGTCAGGAGCATTTCCTGAAACTATATCCGGATTCCAAACGGTCTGCCCAAGTGCAAAGCCTGTTTGACAGCTACACCCAATATACATTCTATGGATTGATCAACACGCCTTTATTCGACTATGAAACCAACAAAATGACCGCAAACGCTCAAAAAGGTTACAAGGCTGTCATCGAACGCCTCGCCTCCGTAGAAAGTCCGTTTCTTGAACAACTCGCCGATTTCCTGGATGTCGCCGCTGCTTCCAACTTCGAAAAGACACCGGCGGTGGAACGTTGGCTGGAAAAACATGTACCGGCTTCGGAGTGATGAATCCTTGGCGGTTCAAAAAAACATCGCCCGGCGCATTATGGCGCATGGCGATGTTTTATTGTTTGTACCCGTAAACGAATTCGATTGTTTATTCGATCGGCTTGACCATGTGGTCATACTCATGACCCGAAATGATTAAGACGTCGTCTTTGACGTACCCCTGCCGTTCATACAACATTCTGGCCCGGTCATTGTCTCGTTCCACGATTAACGCTGTCCGCGAATGCCCGAGCGTCCTGGCCTGCTCTTCGAAAGCAGCCATGAGCGCCTTTCCGATGCCTTGCCCTTGATAGGCCTGGTCCACGGATAACGTGTCGAGGTAGTATTCACCGGGCCGGGTTTCTTTCCCAAGCCGATACTTCTCGTCTTTGCTGCGGCCCGGGCGGTTCAGAATCGGCTGATCGAGCCGGTCCGCATCTCCGCCGTCATAGGCAACGAGAATGCCTGCAACATGGCCTTCGCGTTCCATCACGGTTACGTTGCGATAGCTGATTCGTGTGTCCTCCTGCTCGTAAAGCTGCCGCAAAATGTGCATGGCCTGCTCGTGATCCCCTTCGCCCGCCAAGGCGTACGCAATATCATCGATCGCTTGCACCAAAAGCGGAATCACCTGTGCAGCGTCTTCCTTGACCGCAGCCCGCAGTACCCCGTCAGTCAACCTGTTCGGATCGTAATGGTTCATCAGATTAACATGTTGAACAGGTTCAGATTTTTGTTCAGTTCGGTATAAGCGATGCCTTTGCGGTTCATCCGTTCGATCAGCGGCTGATAGTCCTCTTTACGCAGCAATTCGATGCCTACGAGCGCAGGTCCGTTTTCTTTGTCATGTTTCTTCGTATATTCGAAACGGGTAATGTCGTCATCGGGTCCCAGAACGTCCACGAGGAATTCGCGCAAAGCTCCGGCCCGCTGCGGGAAGTTAACCATGAAGTAATATTTGAGCCCTTCATAGATCAGGGAGCGCTCCTTGATCTCCTGCATGCGGTCGATGTCATTGTTGCCCCCGCTAATGACGCAAACGACGGTTTTGCCCGCGATTTGTTCGCGGTACTGGTCCAAAGCCGCCACGGTGAGCGAACCGGCCGGTTCGACTACAATCGCATTTTCATTATACAGCTCCAGAATGGTCGTGCAGGCTTTGCCTTCCGGCACTTTCACGATGTCGTCCAGCGTGTCACAGCAGATATCGAAGGTGAGGTCGCCCACCCGTTTAACGGCAGCACCATCCACGAATTTGTCGATATCGTCCAACGTGACGACCTGCTTCCGGAACATCGCTTCGCTCATGGAGGCAGCACCCAGCGGCTCAACGCCGATGACGCGTGTTTCCGGACTGACCGTCTTCACATATGTGCCCACGCCTGCGGCAAGACCGCCGCCGCCGATCGTGACGAATACATAATCGGCTTTCTCCTCAAGGCTTTCCATGATTTCCATCGCTACCGTACCGTTGCCCGCAATGATTTTGGGTTGGTCGAACGGGTGGATGAATGTCATGCCCTGCTCGTCGCAGGCACGCATTGCTTCTTCATATGCATCATCATACGTGTCGCCGGTCAGCACCACTTCCACATTGCTGCCGCCAAAACGTCGAACTTGCTTCACCTTCTGGTTCGGAGTCGTGCTTGGCATGAAGATTTTCCCGAAAATGCCCAGCGCATTACACGAGAAGGCAACACCCTGCGCATGGTTGCCCGCGCTTGCGCACACGATGCCTCTTTCCAGTTCTTCCGGAGACAAGCTGCGAATCATGTTGTACGCACCGCGGATCTTGAAGGAACGCACCACTTGCTGATCTTCTCTTTTGAGATACACATTGCAGTTATATTTGGCCGACAATACAGCGTCCCGCTGCAGCGGCGTTCTCACAATTACTTCGCGAAGCACATGATGCGCGCGCACGATGTCTTCCATGCCGACTTGGGCACGGGCGTAGCTTGGCGTTCCCGCTGCTTCCTGTTCCACTGGTTTCATCTCTTATCCACACTCCGCTTATATTGGCTTGCAGCTGCAAGCATTGTTTGTATTTACGTATTATTGTATCACTTTTGGCTCATTCTGCGCCAAGACCCGCAACATTTCCCATACGCAGAATTTCGTCCACGATTAACTGAGGTTCCGTATATATCACCATATGCCCCGACTCCGCTGCTTCGATCCACCTTGCATTCGGCAGTTTGCTCACGGTCCGATGATGAGCCTCCACAATCGCCGGCCTGATCTTGCGCTCGCCTTTTCCTGCCCTCGTTCCCGAAATGATGCTGACCTCCGCATTCCCCAGACGGGGAGGAGCAACCTGAAGCGAAGACAAATCGTCCAGAAACGCTTTCGCTTCTGCTGCCGCCGTTCGTGCAGCCTGCACCGTAAAATCCTCAAAAAGGTGGTCCTGTTTCACGTCTTCGGGCAGGGTCTCGCCAAGGACACTGCCCATTCGCCGAAGCAAACCGATGCGCGCCATGAAAGGCAGCAGCAGGCCGTTCAGTGCAAAACTGATTTTGGTCAACCTGGAAAAGTACAGCCCGCAATGCTCATCCGAAGGGTCGACCAGCACCAGTCCTTTGATACGCGATAAATCTGCCGCTGCTGCGGTACGCGCAACAGGTCCTCCCCAACTATGCCCAACCAGAATATACGGTCCGGGCCCAAGAGCCGACAGTAGCTCTCCCAAGTCATCTGCCAGCCGGCGAAGAATGCGATCCTCGGAATCCGCGTCACTTCGGCCCAAGCCAGACCGGTCGTATACCACTGTCCGGCAATGCTCGGCGACCAATGGCGCCACCAATCCCCAATTCGATCGCGAGGCTCCCATGCCTGATTCGAATACAACCGTCAGGTCCCCGCTCCCTTTGCTCATATAATGAAGCCTGCGCCCATCCTTTGTCGTAATAAACGAACTTGTTCCCAACGAATGCAGCTTTGGATTATGACCCATGGCTCTCCTCCCACCCATTCGACGTTTCACTGCTCGCCGCCTCTAATTGAAAATCATTATCATTTGATCCATTATAAAATATTCCCTAATCAACGACAAGGCAAGCATCCTGTTAGATACGAAAAAAAAGCACTTCGAACAGCCCGAATCTGTTTATCAGATAGAGGCTGTTCGAATAGGATGCTTCGCACGATTATTTAATGATTAATTAATTCTAAAAAATCCAAATTTACTAATTGCGTTTGCGTCTGATTCATTTGATGCTGCAGTATCCAAATAAAATGAAGAGCTCTTTTGAAGTTGCCACAGCCTAGATTTCTTTCTATGCTGATAATAAGCTCATCCAAGACAAGAAGATTCTCTTCAATCTGCCTGGCCTGAGTTGAAGGGTGTATGGATAGCAGACTGAGTTTATGCTGATTACGGGGATCATAATAGAAGTTATTGATCTGGTTGCGCAATAATTCCAAGATACGCGTATTTTTGTAATCGTTTCGGGCTGAATGCTCATCCAATTGCATATCACACCTTCTCCATCAGCCTGGAAATCAATTTCATGTCCTGCTGGTTCAGATCAAGGATTTCCTCCTGCAGTCTTTGAAGAATTTCAAGATTGGATTGCTGCAGTCTCCCTTGTCCAGCGAGTTCTTTTAACACAGACTCCTGGTATTCTTGAATTTCTCCAAGCACTTCACGGATATCCTTTCTCTGTGACTTCATAATATCTTCTACTGCCGCTTTCGTATCGTCCAGCATATCTTCAATGACGAGCTTCACCTCAGACATATGCTGCTTCACAAAATCAGCCCAATCCTTCTGATTCAACATCCATTGATTCGTCGTATCTATATACACCCTTTCCAATTTACCTAGGTAAATATCTTGCTGTTCTTTGGATTGGGAGACTTCGGCTTCCAGCGCAGCTAACGCTTCCCCTGTCATCGTTCTCGTAGCCTGTATCGCCTCGAACTCTTCCTTAAGGCGTCCTTCGAACAAAGATACCATGCGTGAAGTAAATTGTTCTAGCTGCAGGGCTAGCTGCTTGGCTTGAGTCTGCTGATCCGCTGCAATGGAGAGCATTTGGTTTTTTGCATCCTCCAATTGCAGCAAAGAGCCCTGTTGGTATGCTTTCATATCCTTAGCTGCTTGCAGCCATTCCGATTGAACATCTTTCGAGGAAGCCGTGAATTTGTCCATATATTCAACAAGCTGTTGTTTGCTATCTTGCATCTCGCGATGGATCTGCGCATTCACTTTTTGGAGCTCCGTTCTTCGTTCTTCCATGGCCCCAACCACAAAATAACACAAGCAGGCGATCAGAACAGAGGATATACTTGCAATAATATACCCCGCAGCATCGTATACGGCATATATAGGCATCAACAAGGAGCCAGCGAGCACCAATATGCCGATACTGCTCATCGTTTTAATCTTCATATTTTCGTTCCCCCGTTTTGAAATTATGCCAATCTGCCCCACAGGCCAAAATGCTTTTCAATGACTTCCTTGACCGTATTGCGCAAAAGTACCTGCGTCACATGAGTGAATGCTTCAATAAACTGTGACTTATACGTTTTTATCGCAGCCATATACTGAATTTCGGAAACAGTGCCTTTTGGGAAATCCTCATCCTCAATGGACTCTTCAATGTATCGAAATCCCGTTTCCCATACCTCACTCAGTCTGGGCTGCAAAAATGCATTCAGGTCATACACTTCCGTTTCATCTACCTTCATTTTCACAAACTCTGCTAGTTTCTCATTCAGGCCAGGGATGATCCGTTTCCGGACTTGCTTGTTCCAGCCAGCAACTAACGGAGAAGACTCCTGACACCAGGCTTCATACGAAAAAACGGGATCCAAATAATCTGCAGTAAGCTCGCTCAAAATTATCCAGTGGTAATCTTCATCAAAATATTTGCGATATAACTTGAACTTTGCGTGCACATCATGCCTGATGCGGGACTGCAGAGCAGGGATGTAAGAGCGTTTTTGGGATAACAGCGATTTGAAAAGACTCCGATGTTCCCCCGATTCAATGATCACGGATTCCTTAATTCCCAGATTGGACCATTCCTTTATTGCCTGCTCAATAGCCGCTTCTTCTCCAGATACATCCGAATAGGCATATCGTCTCTCCGAGCGAAGCATGCCCACGGTTATATCGAGGGGCATCAAGCGTGAACGAAGCCCGTTCAACGTATCCAAGGCATTTTTTTGAGCAAATGGAAAGACATCTATCCATAAAAGCCTTGAATCGGGTTTCGATTCAATATTTTTCTGAAACTCTTCCATATATAACCTGTCTAAATCAACTGACTTTCCGAAGGAAGGCCATACGATATAAATAAATCCTTGCGGAATCAACCCATGGGATACGGGTAAATAATGAGCGATGGCCTTCGAAGAAGGCTCTTCGTCTAATGAAACGAATTCTCCGGTATCCAGCTCCGACCAAGCTGCATGATGCCGGTTTGGAAACAAGAAAAGAGGAATCCCCGCCTCCTGCTCCATCTCCCGTGATAAAATCAAGCGTTTGAAGCGGGGGGCAAGCAGATCGCGAAACCACTCATATCGCTCAGCACCTAACATGCCCGTAACAAAGACCGGGCGATGTGCCTGCACTAACCGTTTTACTGGATGCATCCTACATTTCCTTTCAACCTTGCGCCACTCTCTTCCAGATAATCCATAAATGCTTCAACTTGCTGGATGGCACGATGCTGATCCGTAGTCCGATCGTGCTTCTCTTCCAGCAGCTTCTGGAGGTCGGATTGAATGGAAGCCATTTTCTGCTGAATCTCTATAGTGGCGCTGATTATAATAGCCTGCACCTGACGATGATAACTTTGTTCAAGTCTAACCAGAAGCATGGCGTGGACACGGGAAAGTTCCTCCTCGAACAGCCCCGTCAGTTGTCTCGCATATGTCGTTGCTGCCTCTTTTTCAGCCCGTTCCCGCTCCGCCTCAAGCTGCTTCTCAAGAAGTTTCTGGTTTCTGAGCTGGACTTCTTTTTCCTTTTTCAGCCTTTCTTCCTTCTGACGGAGCAACCGTAGCTCGTCCAGCTGCTTCAATTCCTTCTGGATGGCTTGATGATGCCGCTGCTCCAGTTCCTTCTTCCGATTGAAGTAATTTGCTTCGGCAACCTTGTCCAATTCATGATAAGGTGGCGTATCAAACAAGGTGCCGGCCTTTTTAAACCAATATTCCAACGTAATAAAATCCAGCAAGCCGGCGTGTTCATCGGGAAGCGTTTGACGGACCAGGTTCTGATAGCCTTGCACCTTAACCACAACATCCTTGGCTTTGTTCATGTTTTGTCGCAATTTGTTTCCCTTTGTTATAACGGTATCTAACGTTTTGGTGGCAGCCTGTAACGTTTTAGCCGGAACGTTTAATTTTTTTCCGATTTGCGTTATCTTTGATATTTTCTCCACCTTTGTCGCCGCAGTTGCTGCATTTTTCCCTGGAATAAACAGCGTCAGCCAATCCGCAATATTCCCGATTTTCCCCATGAATTCAGAAGCGCTCTGGTTTCCTTCAACGTATATCGTCTGGGGAGTATAGGTTTCCATGCCCTCCATTTCTCTTCGCGCTTCCGAAACAACATGTTCCAACTCCCACGCCAGCGCTTGAACCTCATCCATAGTCACGTCATACTGTCTGAGTTCTTCATCGCTTCGTTGAAGCAACTCTGCTAACAACGCTAGTTCCTCATGAAGTCGACTAACGGCGTGCTCATGTGTTTGGTTAATCCGCTCCGGATCGGGAAGAGTAAGGTGGAATGGAGGAGCATTCAGATCTAAGCCTCCCTCTAGTTGATGGGAAATTTCTTGAATGAGATGCTGCGCCCCATGAAAACCTTGTTCTATCATTTGCCGGTTATATATAGAGAACATTTCTTGAATATAATTCATGTAGGCCTCAACCCGCTTCAAAGCATTGCTACGGGTCCATTCTTGCATAGCTTCCATGCCGGAATGAAGAGGGATGCCCCGTTCGAAGGCTACTCTGCATTCTTCCTTATATCGATTGGCATCGTTCTTGATTTTAAATAAGAAGGGGTCCAAATCCGTTTGAATTTGGTTGCTTCTGACATAATGCGATTTATCGAGAAGCCGCACTTGCTGCTCCAAAAATGACACTTGCGCTTGCAGCTTTTCCGCACTAATGCTATCCGCCCTTTGCAGCAGTTCCTGCTTCTCATTCAAGCTGCGATAAAATGCTCTTCCCAAAACAAGAAGTCGTTGACCTAAACTCGCGTCCCATAACTCCTTTAAACAAGGATTGACCTGTGTATTAATGTATTGTTGCATATCTTCCATGCGTCTCTTCCATTCCAGCTGCTTCAGTGCTTCTGCATCGCTACTCACAGGAAAAAAAAGACGTTTCTTCTCAAAATATTTATAAATTTTTGCATTTTCGGTTTGAATTAGCTCTTCCAGCGATTCCTCAAATGGTTTGATTTCATCCAACTTCGTTCTCACAAAGATTAGTTCAATACCCATCTCCTCAATCTTCTGCAGAAATTTCGCATCATATTCCGTCAAGGACTTGCTCATGACATAGATTAGAAACTGTGCTTGTCGAATAACGGATAACGTCACCTCCTCATGAGAGCGAACGATCGTATTAAATCCCGGCGTATCTACAATGACCAGTCCTTGTTCCAATAATGGATTGTTTAATTGCAGATGGAGTGCCTTGATATCCTGAGCGGTAGATCCATCACCCGTGTGCTGGTAGGAAGCGAGTCCTTCCGGCGCGATGGGCACGATCGAGCCATTCTGATATTCGATAAACGCCGATTCTTCCTCTCCATAAGCTATAAACGTCGGGATCGCAGTTGCCTCCGTCCCTTTTGTGGGTAGATAATGAATATCCAGAAGCGCGTTAATAAATTTTGATTTTCCTGCTGAAAATTGGCCGACGATGGGAAGATAAAATTCTCCCCTCAGTCGCCTGCGCTCCAATTCATCAAGCAAATAAAGGCTGCCCTCGTCTCCTAAATAAGAGGCGATTTCCTTATGGGTGCGCATCATTTCTTTCATTGTCATTTCCGTCCACCTTCCGATTTCACCATATAATGTTATTTATCCATAGAAATAATATCGACCTCTATCATCTCCAATTCCGCAGCAAGTGAGACCGCCTCCGTTAATACCTCGCGAATGGTTTCCATTTCTTGATCGCAACGCTGAATAAGCATTTCTTTCTCATCCACCGTGGATTCCAACTGTTGTTTACGAGTTTTCAACTGGTTCTGCTTCCGCAGGATCAATTCTTGAAGGTTATTTTGAATGCTGTCCACCGCAATGTCGCATAACTGGTTGCGTTGTTTGCGAAGTTCCTTAACCAGCAGCTCCTCCGCCTCTTTCTCCAAGGCATCAACAAAGTCTTCAATCTCATTGCGAACCCTCCGCAATGCAGCAGCATGTTTTTTCTGGAACTGTTCTTTGAACTCCTCCTCGATCCTCTCCTGTTCCTGCCGCTTCTTCAGCATTATCTTTTCCAACCGCAACATTTCCTGGCGATATTGTTCCGTTCCCTTCTGGGGCTCCGCAACGGCCTCGATCTTTTTCCTCAGTTCCGTCGCTTCCTGCTCGAATTGCCGTTCAATCTTCAGCATCTCGGCATCGTATTCCTGACGGGCGCTGTCATCCGTGACATAATCAATTCTGGTCACTTCTTTCTTTCCGAACAACACATCGCTTACCCCTCCAAAAATTCCGCCACGGCTTGTTTTTTCGGTATACTCCTTTGCGAACCGTTGACTGGTGGGACGTGGGCCAAAAGCAGCCTTGTACGCCTGCTCCCGCTGCCTCACACCTTCAATCTTCTGCTCAAGCTCGGCCCTGCGGTTCCGCTCCTCGTCTGCCTGCAGCCGTTCATCCATCACTGCATGCATCCGCTCTTCCAATTCTTCAAGCTCCTGCTCATAACGCTCTTGGAGTGTTCGATATTCTTCCAGTCCAAAATGAAAATTGAACGAGTCTGCAGCCATCCCCTTATGCAATTGGAACTGGATTCCATCAAGCCTGGCCGAGACTTCGCTTTCGATCTGCTGCTGATACTCCCTGTAACGACTCTGAAGCAATTCCATGAATTCATCCAGGAAACGTTGATGGACCTGATTGGCAATCTCATGGTACTGCCTCACGATTTTTTTGTTAAATTGCTCGACGTCCTGCTGAACCTGGTTCAGGTCCGTCCATTCATGTACCTCGCCGATCAGCCGCTGCTTCATATCACGGGTACGGCTGCCGAGCAGAACACGCGTATCCTTCACGATCTGATTGATTTCTCCCAGCAGCGCCTGCTTTTTGTCCGTGATTTTTTCTTCCACTTGCCGGATCTCTTCCTCCAGAGTTTCAATCTCCAGTTCTACATTTCGGGTGTCTACAGCGTGAATCAGGTCTTGCTTAAGTTCATCCAGCTCATTCGTACGCGCAATCAAAACCTTCTTCACCCGATCGACAGGCGCGTATAGTTCTTGACGTGTTTTTTCGCCTTGAATAAGAAACCGCCATAGACGCTGTTCAAACGCCTCCATGCGCGAAACGGCAAGATATTCCTGTCTTTCTTCCGAAGAATAGGCGTTCTTTCCCCGATAGCTCAAAGACTGGCCGCTTCTGGCAACCAAGGCGGGATACGCTGCCACAGGCCAAATCTCCGGAATCGGCTGGTCCGGAAAATACTTGCGGTAACTATTCCTCAAATTGTCGATCACGTCTTCGACGGATTGTTCATTGGGTTTGATTACATCAATCTTGTTTAACACCAATATAATGGTATCGACTTTGGCCCTTAGGCTTGTAAGAAACTCAAAATCCGTTTTCTTGCCTGGCTGATCTGCTGAGAACATGAAAATGCAGGCATGGGATTTTTCAATTTGCCTCTCCGTAATCTCCCTGTGGCCTTCAGCCACACCGTTAAGTCCCGGACTGTCTACCAGCATCACACCATCGTTTAGAAACGCAGAATCCAGGAAAAGCTCCACCCGGTCGATCTCATCGGCTACGTGAAGATCACTGCTGGTACTTACGAACCTCTCTATGGTCTGTACGGAAGCATCCGAATAATGCGGTTGTTTATTCGCATCCTTATAATAAATGGCCGAGCCGTATCCTTCTGGCCCAACATCCTTGTGCCTCAAAAAGTTAACGGTCGCTGTCGTTTCGTTGGTAAATGACGGGAGATACTTCTCCCCCATGAGGGCGTTTAGAAAAGTCGATTTTCCGGCGCTGAACTCTCCAATGACAACAATAGAGAAGTAACCGTTTTCCAGATGATTGTGTAAAGTTTCAAAGGACTGCGCCTGCTCCTGCATATCTATTGCTGCATAATAGTCCCGAGCCTGTACTAACAATGACTGTACCCGCTGTTTTCGATCTTCATACTGCTCCTTGATCCACTCCGTATTCACGAAACATTCCTCCTGCCAGCTCGCTGTTTAGATGCTATTCATATTTGACATCGCTTGAGATAATCGTAAAACCTCGTTCTGTAGCGCAGCAATAGGTGCAATCCGCTGCTTAATTTCATCCTTGCCGGAATCAAGCATCGTGATCAACCTATGCCTAGCTTCTCCTTGGCTTCTATCGTAAAATTCTTGAACCTGTTGTCGGATACTGACCATATTAATCTCGACATTCCGCTTACACGCATCCACTAGCTGGAAGTACGCACGTTCCTTTAAATAGGCGCTAATATGCTCCATCAGCCTTCGTTTTTCGGAACGCATATACTCTTGCCGGGCTTTCATGAGAATCTCATCATACTCAATCTGCTTGCGCCGGATATCTTCCTCAATCTGCTGCAGCTTCGTTTCCAGGGAACTTAACAGATCGGCAAACTGGACAGCCTTCATCTGCAATTGCCTTCTTCTCAGGTTAATTTCCATTTTCTCTTGCTGCAAGCGGTCCTTTTGTTCGGCATATTTAGACTGGATCTCCTGCTTATTCCTGCGCCATTGGTCCCTCTCCAACGTATCTGTTACCGTTTCAGAATAGGACTCCTGATACGTACTCCCGCCAAATATACGAAAAGGACTAAACTTTTTTCTCTCTTTCGTTCGGTAGCGAGTTTCCGTATATTGGCGGACTTCTGGTTCTTTTCCTAATCTGCTTTGCTCAGCAGTCCGATTTTTCTCGACCTTCCTAATGCCCGCATCCAGCTTTTCCACCTGATGATGGATCTTCTGAAGCTCCTTGGACACTTCGGCCTGTTCATCGACGATTTCATTAGTCTTCAATTGATACCCGATCTTCTTTTCCGTCAACTGATCCAGCTTTTTCTCGTAGGCGTAATCGCTGCCATCGAATTGCGTCGCCTGAATCACGAGAGTACCCTGAGAACGTATTTCCACCAAAGGTGCATATTCCTTTGCTTTCTGGATGGAAGTTTGATAGATTTCTTCCAGAATCGAAGAGACGTAATAGTGATATTCGGAGGAAAGCAACCTCAATTTTGAGTTCAACATGTCGCCGTATTGGTTGTTTTCCATAGACGATTCAAAAGCTTCGAAATCATCCATATGTACTTTTTTGTGCATTTGCTGCAGAATGAGATCCGTGTCTTCTCTAATCTTCTGTTTTAACAGCTTCTCCAGACCTGAATGGCGACTGTTCATATAATGGGTCAATTTATCCCGATTCCTTGCGGACAGCTCCTCAAGCTGAACCAGCCTTCGTTCAATTTCTCTGATCTCTTTGCCATCCAGCTGTACTTCAGTGAAAACCCGCGTTTTGTCCAAATCCTCCGAAAGCTCTCGAAGCAAACTCTGAAAAGAAATGAACAACGAGGTTTCAAATATCTTTTTTTGTTCTCCGTTCAAAACGTCATTCCACAAATAATCTTCAAAAAGCTGAAACAGGGACTCCTGTAGAAGTGTCTCCCTGTCCTCCATTGTCAAATCCACCCGATCGCTGCTGTACACTCTCGGGATGGCCTCATCCTTGGCAGCGAGCGCCTGGAGGGAGGACACTCCAAAAGTTCGGAGAGTAGAACCCTTGCTCTGATTGCCGTCGGTCAGTTGTTCAACCAACTGCTTGTGAAAGGAATGCAGCTTTGATTCAACGTTCTCTCCTTCTGATTGCTTTAGTTCATCGATGAAATTCAGAACAAAAAGAAATGAATGTTGGTGCTCCTGCAAAATTCGCAATAATTCCAGATTGCTATGGCTCAGGCTGCGAAGATGAAACAGACAAATGCTGGCATGGGCGCGTTTGATCTCATGCATCGTCATATCACGATGCCCATCTGCAACACCATTAAGCCCCGGCGTGTCTATGAAGACCACTTTTTCATCCGTACTCTTGAAATTGACGTATACATCGACATATGAAATTTCTTGGGCTACGTTCAACTCGGCCATCGTAGTCGTATACATTTTAAGGGCTTCGGGATTTTCGTTCAGATCCAACACAACACGCTGCTTGTTCGGATCGGCAAAATGCACTGCGATTGTATTCACGCATGGATGTGAAGCAGATACATTGCGAATGTACGTTATGGTTGCCGTAGTTTCTACACGAGCGTGAGGAAGAATATCCTTTCCAATCAATGCGTTCAGAAACGTAGATTTTCCTGCACTGAACTCGCCTACGACCGTTATGCGAAATTCCTTTTCTTCCAGTTGCCTGGCGATGTTCTCGGCTCTGTTTTTATAATAATTCTCTGTAGCCATGCTTCTTAAATCCAACACTTTAAATCTTTGGACAAGCTCAAGCAGCTGCATTTCAAAAGTGTTTGGTAACGTTTCATTCATAGACCCATCACAATCCTTTGTTTATAGATAGAGCTTGTTCGCAAATCCGACCCTTCAGCCATTTAAATCTTAGGCCAAATGTACTATAATTCTACTGCAATTAGAAATGTCTGTAAATGTCGAATACATCCGAATTATCGACACAGCATCGCAATTTTTTCGTGCACAAAAAAGGCAATTAAATCCCTATTCCAGCGCATAAGGAGCTCATGGAATAAGATGAATAGATTTAATCGCCTGACCAATGAAGAACTGTTCGTTTAATGCTTGTTGTTCTCTCTTACATCCAAAGATTTCGAAAAATCCATTTCCGAAGAAGTACGGATACAACCGCTCCGAAGATGATGCCCGAACCTGCGTCTGTATCTGTAAGCAATGCTCCGATCCAACCAACAACCGCCCCGCCTATCGCCCATTTCAGCAGCAATGATGTTCAACCCTTTCTCTTATATTCATTCAGATCGAGTCGTTCTCTAAACTACTCCACTATCCGAAGATATAGTATCATGGTCTCGAACCGACTCTTAACGGGCATTGGAATAACTCTCAAGAGCGACGGATATGTTGAGTTCGGTTTGTTTATTTCATTCTTTTATTCGATTCCATGCCTGAGTTCACATAATGGACAAACCTCATTTGACTTAAAAGTACATACAGACACAAAATGGACGCATTTAGGTGTCCATCAATTTGGAGGAATACAATGAACAAGAGTAAAGCACTGAAGCGTTTTTTATATAAGGAGTGTGATTTCAATTTTGATTTCACGCAAATTCACCGGGAATGGAGTTTGGAGAGCCTGATAAATGCCGTGGATACTGGCCGGCCGCTTCATGACACTTGCATGCACTTGGGACTGGATATAGATCAAACGGAAAGACTAGTCAAGGAGTACGTATTTCGATCCATCTATGAAGAACAATGTACTCTTTCGCCTAGACAAGTAGAACTGATGAACCAATATCATGATCACACTGTATTTAAAAGTTCGCTTGGCGATATTCTGGAACAGCTTGTATATCTCGACCCTCAGGCCTGGTTAAAACATTTCGAAAACTCCATTTTATATCTAAACGATGAGTTGGATAAAAGTAAACGGTCCGTGTCCGCATCATACTTGTCGGAAGAGGAGCAAGCCAAAGTCCTTGGGCGACTTTTCGGCCACCATTGCCTGACTTTTGATAACGTGGAGGATCATAGCAGCTTGGATCTGCACCAGATCAGACAGGAATGGATCAAATACGCGAAGAAGTCAGGGGCCGCATTTCATTTCTTCAAAAAATATTTGAAACAGGATCAGTTTCTGCATCCTCATCCCAACGATGTTTTGAAAAATGGCAAAAGGACACGAATCCTAAGTCAATTCACAATGTTCCAACAGGTTCTGAAGGACATTGCAGTCCAGCAAGACCCTCTTGAAGATATGAGATTATACGAAAGTGAATTGAACGTGGCTTATGTTAATTATACAAGTGCCAAAATCGAGAGTACGGGTCTGGCAGATTCTCCTCATGAAAAGCATAAGCTAGAGGCTATCGTGAAATTGACCGCTCTCTTTACGTTGGTAAAGAGCCCTGAGCTGCGAATCCATCTGTTCGATCATTTGGTGAAAGGTTCAGGGAATATGCCCTTTAATTTTGCGGCTGTACAATCAAACCCCAGCTTGCATTATGAGGATATAGAGGATGAATGCATGGACTACGAGGATGCCAAGGAAGGGAGAGCGGCATTATACCTCACCATTATTTTCATTGCAGAAATCACATTGAAAGCATTTGTTAAGGATAAGCTTAGCGAGGCTTCTATGTATTTCGGTCATGTCACTATGGATCCATCACAAATTGCAGATTCAGAAGATGAAGAAGAACTTTTGCAATTGAAGCGGAGGCTTATTTTGGTGGCACTCCTTCAAAAAAAAGGAAAAAACCATGTAAAGCACCAATTTGCTGCAAAACCGTATACTTTAAATACGGAGCCACTTCCCTCCGCATCGGACAGTACCTTCCTATCCGTGTATCGCTGGGTTTATGATGTGAACAAAGCCTATCGCAAAGGCTTGCTGTTTTCTGATGCTTGGAAGGAATACGCCAGTCTTGGCAGAAATAGAACCATGAGCTCGGCGCGAAATCTTGTCGGACGCCTTGACCATTTCGATCAAGCTTTCAAACAATTCGCACGAATCAAACCGGCCGATTTGGGTGCTGTTGACATTGATAGATGGTTGGAAGGATTATAATCATTCACACGATCTATTTGCATCCATCAAGCCTTCCATTATGGCGTAAGAAACAGTCTGATTTTGAGAAATCAGACTGTTTCACCTCTTGATGTCTATATCAGGCAGGGTTCTGTGCCTTGAACCAGGCTGCTGCAGCTTCGGCCTCCGTTCGCGTCAACTGGTGTCCTTGACGCTCCCAATGGATCTCAACATCAGCTCCCGCTCCGCTCAGCAGCGAAGCGAGTTCTTCCGTCTCCGATCTGGACACGATCGGGTCGTTCTCGCCCGCGCCGATGAATACCGGCAGGCCGTTCAGGTCAGGCAGCTCCAGGCCGCGCAGCGGCACCATCGGATGATGCAGAATGGCTCCCTTAAATACGCCCGCCCGATGGAACATCAGGCTCGCGGCAATGTTCGCCCCATTGGAATATCCGAGTGCGTATACGTTGGCGCGGTCAAAGCCGTACTCCTCGGCAGCCGCATCGAGGAAACTACCCAGCTCGGCGGTCCGTGCGATCAGGTCCGGCTCGTCGAATACGCCTTCCGCCAACCGGCGGAAGAAACGCGGCATGCCGTTCTCGGAGACGTTGCCGCGCACCCCGAGGATGGCTGCACCCGGCGCGATAAGGCTTGCCAGGCCGATGAGATCATTTTCGTTACCACCAGTGCCATGCAGCAAAAGAAGCGTTGGCGCATCGGGAAGGGAACCTGCTTTATAGATATGTTTCATCGTAGTTGTACTCATGATTGGGAATCTCCTTTCCATTCGCGGACTTCAATCGGCGGCAGCAGCTGTTCGATCTGCTCGCGGTGCGGTTCATACCATTCAGGCAGCATCAGTTTCGTCCCCATGCTTTCCTGGGGCTCATCCCGTGCAAATCCTGGAGGATCGGTAGCCAGCTCGAACAGGATGCCTCCCGGTTCTTGGAAATAGACGGCATTGAAGTATTGGCGGTCAATGATTGGCGTTGGATTATATCCGGCTTGATCAAGCTGTTTCTGCACCTGTTCATGCTCAGTGTAATCTTTGGCGCGCCATGCGATGTGATGCACCGTGCCCGCGCCGCCGACGCCCCGCTGGATGCCGGTGGACTGGACGTCGATGATCTGTCCGATGTCCCCGCTCGCCCGCAGACGAATGATGCCGTCCTCTTCGCCGATTGGTTCCAGACCGAGCATTTTTTCCAGCACTTGAATCGTTTTGTCTGGTACAGATGTATACAATACCGCGCCGCCAAATCCTTTGATCGCATATTCCGGCGTTACGCCATTGAACGACCATTTGCTTGGTGCGCCCTCTTCGCGTTCCACCAACTCAAGCAGCAAACCGCCTTTGTCGAAGAAACGAATATACTGCTCGCCGAACCGGGTTTTGCGTTCGAACGGAATATCGAAGGAAGCGAGGCGTTTTTCCCAGAATGGCAGGCCACCCACAGGGATCGTATAAACGGTCACGCCAGTTTGGCCGGAGCCGATGATGCCTCTCATCGCATTGGGATGAGGGAAAAACGTAATGATCGTGCCTGGTGCCCCATTCTCGTTTCCGTAATACAGATGGTACACGTCCGGCGCATCGAAGTTAATCGTTTTTTTCACCAGTCTGAGTCCGAGTACACCTGCGTAAAAATCAACATTTTTCTGAGCATCGTTCACGAATGCCGTAATGTGGTGAATGCCTGCCGTTCTGAACATAATCTCCACTCCCTTGGTTTGGTTTAATATGGATCGGTTATCTTAGCTTGAACCAAATGGCTTGTTGTTATTTATCTTTAATTTAAGATTCTTTAAATTCATATTAATCCATATTCCATCAGAATGCAAGCATTTATTTTAAAATTAAGATTTATCCGCAAAAAAAAGCCCTCGCCTTATGCGAGAGCCTGATTTTATTGGCGCAACTTTACGTCAACTTAAGCTTTTTCGGAGGCTGCACGAGATCCTTGTGTTCGTATTCGTCCCGAATATCGCCGACGATTTCCTCCAAAATATCCTCCATCGTCACGAGACCCACCGTATCCCCTTCTGCATTATGCACTGTGGCGATGTGCACGCGGCTCTGCTGCATCTGAATCAGGACATCCCTGATCAGAGCCTGTTCGGAGAAACCGGGCATGTCATGCACATATGCATCAATCTCGAAAGCTCGCCCTGCGGCGACGCTGGTCAACATCTCTTTCGTATTGATAAACCCGACAAAACGGTTCGAATCGCCGGGCGCGGTCACCGGATAACGCGTATATTCATGCCGATTCAAAATTTCAAGCATGCGTTCCAGCGGCATCTCTTTATCCACCGTAACGATTTTTTCCTTGCGAATCATGATCTCCTGCAGCAGCCGCTCATCAAAAGCGAAGATGTTTTTCAGGTAACCAAGCTCGGTCTGATTGATTTCTCCGCTCTCATAACTCTGTGCCATGATCATCTTCAACTCCTCTTCGGAGTGAACCGTATCATGCCCGGCCGGCTTGATGCGAAACAGGCCAAGCAGCAAACGTGCTGATCCGTTCAAGGCATGGATGAAAGGCTTCATGATGTTGCCGAACCAGTAAAGCGGACCGGCAAACATCAGCGTCATTTTCTCCGCGAACTGGATGGCCATCGTCTTCGGTGCAAGTTCGCCGATCACGACGTGCAGGAACGTGATTACCGCCAAAGCAATACCATAGGAAAGCACGGTCGCCAATGCCTCAGGCACGGCCAGCCGCTCGAACAGCGGATGCAGCATTTTCTCAACGGTGGGTTCACCGAGCGCCCCGAGAACAAATGCTGTTATTGTAATTCCCAATTGACACGCGGACAAATAATAATCCAGTTGATGGGCTACCTTTTTCGCCACGACGGCCCGTTTGTTTCCTTCCGCAATCAATTGGTCAATCCGGGACATCCGGACTTTCAGAATCGCAAATTCGGCCCCTACGAAAAACGCCGTCAATCCAATGAATACCGCGACCAAAAATAAGTTTAACGCTATTATTCCGTCCAATGATTTCCCTCCGTCAGAGGGATTCACCTCCAAAGTTTTACCATCGTATTTTTAATGTGAACATGTGATTATTCCGAAAAAGATCAGGCTTGCTGCTCGGCTTCAACGTTCGCCACACGTTCCAGCATCAGTTGTTTGATCTGGAAGTTGTCGGCTTCGACCACGGTCCAGACATATTCGCCTTGTACCACGATGTCGCCGTTCTCCACCTGCACACCCTTTTGAAACTGAATCCAGCCTGCGACGGTATCCAATTCTTCATTGCCTTCGAACTGAAGGCCGAATTGCCTCTCCAGCTCATCCAAAAGCACACGTCCATTGATCAGATACTTCTGATCCCCGGTTTCCTGAATGTCCGCGACCTCGTCGGCATCGAATTCATCCCGGATTTCGCCAACAAGCTCTTCCAGGATGTCCTCCATCGTAATAATCCCGGACGTACCTCCATATTCGTCAACAACAACGGCCATATGAACCCGCTCTTGCTGCATTTTGATCATGGCGTCCTGGATGCTGGTGAGCTCGGATACAAATGGGATTTCGCGCAGAAAATCAACAAGCTGATGTTCCCTGCTGGCAACCATGTCAGGCAAAATCTTTTTCACGTTGACCACGCCGATGATCCGGTCCTTGTCGCCGTCTTCGGTGACGGGGTAACGGGAATAATTATATTCATCCAATAAAGGAATAATATCATCATAATTCATTCTCTGATCCAGCGTGACGAGCTCGGTTCTCGGTACCATAATGTCCTTGGCGACACGCTCGTCGAACACAAATACATTTTCCAGGTAGGCCAGCTTGGTCTGGCTGGTTTCGTCCCCTTCGTAGCTTTGGTTCATGATGATCTTGATTTCATCTTCGGAGTAAGCCTGTTCATGCCCTGCCGGCTTGACGCCGAACATACGAAGGATTACGCGGGAAGCGCCGTTGAGCGCCCAGATGAACGGATACATCACTTTCCCGAACCAATACAGCGGCGGCGAAAGCAACAAGGTCAGCTTTTCGGCAAACTGAATGGCCAGCGTCTTCGGTGCCATCTCCCCGACAACAACGTGCAAGAAGGTTACGAGTATAAAAGCAATGGCATAGGAAGCTGCCGATGAGAACGACGCCGGAATGCTCAGCCAATCAAACACCGGGTACAACAATCTCTCCACCGCGGGTTTACCCAAAGCGCCAAGACCGAGTGCCGTGACCGTGATTCCCAATTGACACGCCGAGAGATAATAATCCAGATCCGAAACGACTTTACGGGCCAACACGGCCTTTTTGTTCCCCTCAGCCACAAGCTGATCCACGCGTGACGGCCGAATTTTAACCACAGCGAATTCGGATGCTACGAAAAATGCAGTTGCTGCAATCAAAAAAATGAGTAATGCCAAATTAATGACGGTAATTATGTCCAATGACTTCCCCGGTAGACAGGGATTCACCTCCAGATATAGTTACAGCGCTAACCGTTAACTTCATGAAGTTAACAAAGAACAGGCTGTATTATTCAAAAAAATATTTCACCATGGGTTCTACAAGCTATATGAAATCGAAAAGTCATAGGGGCCAACCTAGATCAGCCATCTCGACAGTATGCAGTATCGCCTACCCAATGGATATCCACCTCCTCGCCAAAACATATTCATTATTTCAGAGTAGTATAGCATGTTTTTCACCAAACCATCCAGTTGCACGTTATGGTTTGGGCCAATGTTCCATCGATCCGTTCACTATTTTGTTCACAATTCCTCAGCTATATGTAGATATTTTCTTATATATATGACCTATGGTTCTAGAACTTAAAAGGCTCAATCACTCGCCAAACATCTTTAACTTATCTATACGATGCAGAAAGCCCAAAAGATGCAAAACGTTTTTGACACGTTTTGTCTTCTGGGCTTTCTTTCACATTTCGATCACTATACCAGCGCTTTGGCCGCAATGTCGGAACGCTGATGTTTGCCTTCGAAACGGATGCGATCCGCCTCGGTGTATGCTTTGTCCCGGGCTTCTGCGATGTCCGCACCCAGGCCGACGACGCCAAGAATGCGACCGCCGTTCGTCAGCCACTCGCCGTTCTCGCCGCGAGCCGTGCCTGCATGGAATACGACGGCATCCTGTACTTGATCCAGACCTTCGATCACGATGCCTTTCGGGTAAGGGCCAGGATAACCGCCGGATGCCAGCACGACGCACACAGCGGCCTCGTCGCTCCACTCAATCTCGATATCCGCCAGCTTGCCGTGCACGGTAGCCCAGAAAATGTCCAGCAGATCGCTCTTCAGGCGAGGCAATACCACTTGCGTTTCCGGATCGCCGAAGCGGGCATTGAACTCGATCGTCTTCGGTCTGCCGTCCGGCGTGATCATCAGTCCCGCGAACAACACCCCGCGAAACGGGCGTCCTTCGGCCACCATTGCCTTGGCCGTCGGTTTGATGATCGTTTCCACCGCTTCTTCGATGATCGAGGAAGCGATATGCGGCAGTGGCGAATACGTTCCCATGCCGCCTGTGTTCGGTCCCTCGTCATTGTCGAATACCGGCTTATGATCCTGGGCCGCCGCCATCGGACGAACGGTTTCCCCGTCGACAAACGCCAGAATCGACATTTCTTGGCCTGCCAGAAATTCCTCGATGATGACCTTGGCTCCGGCTTCGCCGAACACCTTGTCCACCATGATGCTGCGCAGCGCCTGGTTGGCTTCCTCGCGGGACTGGGCAACCGTCACGCCTTTTCCTGCAGCCAGCCCGTCCGCCTTAATGACGATCGGGACAGGCTGCTGATCAAGATACGCCTGCGCCTGCTCGTAATTGTCGAATTTCTCGTACGCCGCCGTCGGAATGCTGTATTTGTGCAGCAGATCCTTCATAAACGTTTTGCTTCCTTCGATCTCTGCCGCATTGCGGCGCGGGCCGAATACGGGAATGCCTGTCGAATCAAACGCATCCACGATGCCGTCAGCCAGCGGATCATCCGGTCCGATGACCACCAGGCCCACTTGAAGTTCCACGGCGAGTGCCGTTAACTTGTCGAATTCATGCACCGCGATCGGGTGGCATTCGGCGAGCTCGGCAATGCCGGCATTTCCCGGCGCGCAGTGAATTTTGCCTGCTTTGGGGCTTTTAGCCAAAGCCCACACGATGGCATGTTCGCGGCCTCCGCCGCCTACGACCAATATATCCATTCGTTGTTCCCCTCCATGAAAATAACAGGATCAATTCAAATTATATAAGTTGAACCGATGATTTTTACACGGATTCACTACGTGGTCAGAACGATCTTCCGATCACTGTTATCCCCAGATTTTTTTGATCCCCTTTTTTCAAAGGGAAAATCCGGTGAAGCTTATGCTTCCGATGCAGCTTTCTTATAGAAAGCTTTTAAGCGACCGCTTCGCTTCTCCAGATTCTTTCTGCCCTCTCCGTTATCGTGTAAATGTCTAGTTCAACTTATATAGAAGTACACTTCGTAAACAACTCGTTCCCCGTCCAAACACATTCGGCCGCTAGTGTCGTCAGGCATCGTACCTTAAGCCGAAAATGAGGATGAACAAGCCGGGAATGCTTGTTCATCTTCATTGTGACGTTTATATTCTAGTGTTTGAAATGGCGCACGCCCGTGAAGACCATGGCAATGCCGTATTCGTTCGCCACTTTAATGGATTCCTCGTCTTTGATGGAACCGCCCGGCTGAATGACCGCTGTGATGCCAGCTTTTGCCGCAAGCTCCAGCGTATCGCCCATCGGGAAGAACGCATCGGATGCGAGCACGGCACCTTTGGCCAGATCGCCGGCTTGTTCGATCGCGATTTTGGCTGCGCCGACACGGTTCATTTGCCCTGCGCCTACGCCCACGGTCATGTCATTCGCTGCAAGCACGATCGCGTTGGACTTGACGTGTTTCACCACTTTCCATCCGAACAGCAGCTGCTTCATTTCTTCTTCGGAAGGGGCACGATCCGTCACGACCTGCAGCTCGGTTGCTTCGATGGAGTGAACATCGCTTTGCTGCACGATCATGCCGCCGTCGATGGAGGTTACAACGAACTGGCTTTCGCGATGGCGCGCCGCGCTCAGCTCGCCGGTTTTGAGCAAGCGGATATTTTTCTTTTTCGTCAAAATCTCGAGAGCTTCTTGGGTAAAGTCTGGCGCGAGCACGATTTCGAGGAAAATCTCGCTCAGCTTCGCGGCCGTATCGCTGTCGATAATGCGGTTTGCTGCGACGATGCCGCCGAAGATCGAAGTCGGGTCAGCCGCATAGGCTTTGCCGTAAGCTTCGAAAATGCTCGCGCCTACGCCCACGCCGCACGGATTCATGTGTTTAACCGCGACCACCGCAGGCTCTTCAAATTCTTTGACGATTTGCAGCGCCGCATTCGCGTCGTTGATGTTGTTATAAGACAGCTCTTTGCCGTGCAATTGCTCGGCAGATGTAAGCGTGTCGGCTGCTGCCAGCGGTTTGCGATAGAATGCCGCTTGTTGATGCGGGTTTTCGCCATAACGCAGGTCCTGGATTTTCTCGTAAGTCACCGTCAGGCGCTCCGGAAGCGGATCACCATTGATATTGGACAGATAATCGGAGATGAGGGCATCGTAAGCCGCCGTGTGGCGGAACACTTTTGCTGCGAGCTGTTTGCGCGTTTCCAATGTCGTATCTCCATTGCCGCGTACTTCTTCCAATACTTTGCCGTAATCCCCCGCATCTACGACGACGGTGACAAAAGCATGGTTTTTGGCAGCGGAACGAAGCATGGTTGGACCGCCGATGTCGATATTTTCGATCGCATCTTCATAGGATACGTCAGGTTTCGCAATCGTTTGTTGGAACGGGTACAGGTTCACGACGACCAAGTCGATGTAGCCCAGGCCCAATTCCTCCATCTGACGTGTGTGCTCCTCGTTGTCACGAACTGCGAGCAATCCGCCATGAACCGCCGGATGCAGGGTTTTAACCCGGCCATCCATAATTTCAGGGAAGTTGGTAATGTCGGAAATGCCGATGACAGGCACGCCTTCCTCTGCCAACAGGCTGCTTGTACCACCCGTCGAAATAATTTCCACGCCCATTTGCGACAGCTCGCGGCAAAAATCCACGATCCCCGTTTTATCCCATACGCTGACCAGCGCTCTTTTGATACTCACAATTTGCTCCTCCTTTATTGTCTCCGGACTCCACGCGCTTCTTGGTGAAACGTGAGCCGATTTATTTCCCGAGAAATATTAGAAAACGTCGATTGCCGTGCTTTCATAGAAGACAGACCGCCACTCACGGGAAATTTCTTGCGATGATCAAATCCTGACGCCGCAGAATGCGCAAAAATCCATCATTTCTCTGATACGCGCTTATTCGGCGTCAATGTACCAAAATGTCCGCTTATCCGTTTAATCCATTCGTGATTGAATCGTAACCTGACGGCCTTCAAGTTGGACCAAACCTTGGGCGAACCAGGACACCACTTCAGGATAGAGCTGCTTCTCGGCAGCATGAATGGCATCACTAACCGAATCCGGCGTATCCCCAGGCAAAATCGGTACAGGATGCTGGGCAATAATCGGCCCGGTATCCATGCCTCCATCCACGAAATGCACCGTAACCCCCGTCACCTTCACGCCATAATCCATTGCCTGGCCGATCGCATCCTTGCCGGGAAAAGCCGGCAATAAGGACGGATGGATGTTGATTAACCGGCCTGCATACCGATCCACCATGACCGAAGTCAGCAGGCGCATGTAGCCGGCCAGGACGACGAGATCGATGTTTCTGGATTCCAGCACATCCACGATTTCCGTTTCGTAGTCTTCGCGGGATGCATAGTTTTTCGGCGTAAACAGATGGCAAGCCACGCCCGCCTCTTCGGCCCGCTGCACGACCCGTGCAGCAGGCTTGTCGCAGACCAGCAGGTCAACGGAAGCTTCGATCTCCCCGTTCCGTGCCGCATCGACCAAGGCCTGAAAGTTCGTCCCTTCGCCAGAAGCAAATACGGCAATGCGGTATTGAGCCATTAAACATCCGCTCCCGCGAAGGTTACTCGTGCATCCCCTTCAGTTACACGGCCGATGACGTATGCTTCCTCTCCGGATGCTTTCAGCTCTTCCAGAGCCTGAGCAGCATCCGCCTCGTTCACGACGAGCACCAGACCGATTCCCATATTAAACGTGGTGAACATGTCGCGGTTCGAAACGTCGCCCGTTTTCTGAAGCAAGTCGAAGATCGGCAGGATCGGCCAAGAGCCGTATTCGATATCCACGTTCACGCTGCCTGGCAGCATCCGCGGAATGTTCTCGATGAACCCGCCGCCCGTAATGTGGGCCATGCCTTTGACGTTTACTTTTTCGAGCAAGGAAAGCAGTGGTTTGACGTAAATTTTGGTTGGCTCCAAAATAACGTCGCCGAGCTTGCCGCCCAGCTCTTCAATGTGATCCTGGAGGCCAAGTCCGGCTTTCTCGAGGAGAAGCTTGCGCACCAAGGAAAATCCATTGCTGTGCACGCCGCTGGACGCCAGTCCGATCACCGTGTCTCCAGGCGCAATCGCAGAGCCGTTGATGATTTTTGCCTTGTCCACGATACCTACCGTGAAACCGGCGATATCATACTCGCCCTCGCTGTACATGCCCGGCATTTCCGCCGTTTCGCCGCCGATCAGCGCACAACCCGATTGATGGCAGCCTTCGGCGATCCCGGCCACGATAGCTTCAATTTTCTCGGGAATAACCTTGTCGCAGGCCAGATAATCGAGGAAAAACAAAGGTTCCGCACCCTGCACGACGATGTCGTTCACACACATGGCCACGGCGTCGATCCCGATGGTATCATGGCGGTCCATGGCAAACGCGATTTTAAGCTTGGTCCCTACACCGTCTGTGCCGGATACGAGCACAGGCTCTTCGTATTTGTCTTTGTTCAAGCCAAACAGGGCGCCGAATCCCCCCAGGTCGGTCATCACTTCCGGACGGAAGGTCCGCTTCACGTGTTTTTTCATCCGTTCTACCGCTTCGTTACCTGCCGCGATATCGACACCGGCATTTTTGTATGCTTCTGACACTACCATCGCACCCTTCATCTGGTTCTATAGATCACATTTCCAATCGTTCTTGCCACCGTTACATCCCTGACAAATGAATTTGCACCAATTCAAAACCGGCCACACCCAGCGTGTTGAACTTGCCGTACTCCTCCTGCTGCAAATGCCGAACATACTCATCCCCGCAATATAAATGCCCGGCGCATTCAAACACTTTCAGTTGTTCTTTTTCTTGCGTCAGAGGAATGTTGCCAATGATCCTCCAATCTCCACTTCTGATATAGGCCGGCGAAGCGAAAATGACGCTGCTCCGCCGCTTGCCGAACGTATATGGCAGGAAGTCACCGTCCCTCAGCTCGGCGGTTTCGTCAGGCTGAATGCGAATAACGCCAAATGAAAACGCCTTTTTGAACCGACCTCTGAGCGCGCACACGACCTGACAGATCGCCGTGCGGCCGTCCTCCATCGGAAGAAGGAAGATATCGCCTTCGTGATACGTTATCCGTTTCAACATGTTTAACAGCTGCATCCGAATTTCTCTTCGCCGCCGAAATCGAGACGGGTCGGATAGTCGTTATCAAAACAAGCGAGGCATAAGCCACCTTTGTAATCACTTTCGTTGTTGCCCTGAATCGATGCAATCAGTCCTTCCGGACTGAGGAAGGCCAGGGAGTCCGCATTGATTTCGCGGCAAATCTCTTCCACCGACAGGGAAGACGCGATCAATTCGCGGCTGTCCGGCGTGTCGATGCCGTAGAAGCACGGATTCTTGAACGGCGGCGACGTAATCCGCACATGGACCTCGGCAGCTCCCGCATCGCGAAGCATGTTTACGATCCGGCGGGAAGTCGTTCCGCGAACGATGGAGTCGTCGATCATGACTACGCGTTTACCTTCCACCACGCGGCGTACGGCGCTGAGCTTCATTTTCACGCCTTGCTCGCGCAATTCCTGGCTTGGCTGGATGAACGTACGGCCCGTATACTTGTTTTTGATCATGCCCATCTCATACGGGATGCCCGTTTGCTCGGCATAACCGATGGCTGCGGAAATGCTGGAATCCGGCACGCCGGTCACCAGGTCTGCATCAACGAACGCTTCCAGGGCCATGCGGCTTCCCATCCGTTTGCGGGCCGCGTGTTGGTTCGCCCCGTTCATGTCGCTGTCCGGACGCGCAAAGTAGATATATTCCATCGCGCACAGCGCCTTGCGGTGCTTGTGATGATCGAAACGGTCCTCGTGCAAACCGTCCGCATCCAAGATCAGCAGTTCGCCGGGCTCGATATCGCGAATCAATTCTGCGCCGATCGTTTCAAGCGCGCATGTCTCGGACGCAAACAGATAGGCATCGCCCAAACGTCCCATCGTCAGCGGACGCAGACCGTGCGGATCGGAAGCGACCAACAGCTTGTCGTTGGTCATGATGAGGAACGCATATCCGCCAACGATGCGCTGGAACGCATCTTTTGCTGCTTCGACAAGGCCCTTTGGCGACCGCGCGATCAGATGCGCGATCACCTCGGTGTCACTGGTCGTCTGGAAAATGGAACCGCTCTGTTCCAGCTCGCGCCGAATGGTCGGTGCGTTCACGATGTTTCCGTTTGTGGCAACCGCCAAATCGCCGTCGCGATACTTGAACACCAAGGGCTGCGCATTCGTCAGCTTGCTGTCGCCGCTGGTGGAATACCGGACGTGACCGATGGAGATGTCGCCGCTGAGCGTCTGCATCAGGTCTTTCGTAAATACTTCTTTGACCAATCCCATGCCGCGATGGTAATGAAACTCATTGCCGTCGCTGACGCACATTCCGGCACTTTCTTCCCCGCGGTGCTGCAGGGCATGAAGTCCGTAATAAGAAAGGGAAGCCGCGTCAGGGTGCTTGAACACCCCGAATACGCCGCATTCTTCTTTCAATTTGTCGAGTCCTTCCTTGCCGGACCCTTGGTTGTAATAATCGCCTGTCCACAATTGTCCTGTCGTCAGTTCATGAGACATGGAATCGCATCCTCCCAGACCTGTGTCAAACCTCCTACGGGTTCATTCACGGCTGTTGTTCCGTTCACTTCAATCGTCAGGTTGCTTCCTTCAACGCGTCCAATGACAGCAACCGGAACGCCGCGTTCACGTACAAAAGCTTCCAGCTTGCCGGCTTGCTCCGGCGCAGCCGACAACAAGATCCGGGACTGGCTTTCGCTGAACAATGCATGGTCGCCGCGCAGCGACGTTTCGACATTCACTTGAGCTCCCAGCTTGCCGCTGATGCAAGATTCCGCCAGCGCTACAGCCAAACCGCCTTCGGACAAATCGTGCGCCGAGCGAACGAGGCCGGATTGAATCGCTTCGAGCACCGTGCCGAGCAATGCTTTTTCCTTGTTCAGGTCCAGCTCCGGCGGACGGCCTTCCGTTGTGCCGTGAACGACGTATTGCAGCTCGCTGCCGCCCAGTTCGGCTTTGGTCTCGCCGAGCAGGAGAATGACGTCGCCTTCAGCTTTGAACCCTTGCGTCGTGATGTGATCCACGTCATGCACCAGACCTACCATGCCGACCACCGGCGTCGGGTAAATGGCACCCTTGGCATTTTCGTTGTACAAGCTGACGTTACCGCCAATTACCGGCGTATCGAGCACGCGGCAAGCTTCAGCCATGCCGTCCACCGCTTTTTCCATCTGCCAGAAAATGTCCGGTTTCTCCGGGCTGCCGAAGTTCAGGTTGTCCGTCAGGGCCAGCGGCTCCGCACCGGAGCAAACGATGTTGCGCGCTGCTTCGCTGACCGCGATGCGTCCGCCTACTTCCGGATCAAGATACACGTAACGTCCGTTGCAATCCGTCGTCATCGCCAGGCCTTTGCGCGTGCCGTGAATGGTTACGACTGCCGCGTCCGAACCTGGACGAACGGCCGTGCTTGTACGCACCATGTAATCGTACTGGTCATACACCCACTTTTTGCTCGCCACGGTCGGCGAAGCCAGCACTTGTTTCAACGCACCGCCAAGGTCCGTCACTTCGTCGTAACGAAGCGTGTCGATGGAAGCACTTTGCTCGTAGTATGCGGGTACCGTGGATGGTTTGTCGTACACCGGACACTCGTCCACGAGCGCTTTTACCGGCATGTCGCCGACAACCTCGCCGTGATGGAACAGCTTGAGGCGGCCGTCGTCCGTTACTTTGCCGACCTTCGCACAGATGACGCCCCAACGCTCGAAGATTTCCAGCGCTTGCGCTTCATCCTTCGGTTCGATGACGAACAGCATGCGCTCTTGGGACTCGGACAGCATCATTTCGTAAGGCGTCATGCCTTCTTCCCGCTGCGGCACCTGATCCAGATACAATTCAAGTCCATTGCCCGCTTTGCTTGCCATTTCCGCACTGGAGCAAGTCAGTCCTGCAGCACCCATATCCTGAATACCGAGCACGATGCCAGTGTCGATCAGTTCAAGGCAGGACTCCATGACGAGTTTTTCCATGAACGGGTCGCCGACCTGAACCGCTGTCTTCTTGGATTCGGATTCTTCCGTCAGCTCCACCGAAGCAAACGTTGCGCCGTGAATTCCGTCGCGTCCTGTTGGAGGACCGACATAGTACACCGGGTTGCCTACGCCTTTGGCTACGCCGCGCTGAATTTTGTCGTGATCGATCAAACCTACGCACATTGCATTGACGAGTGGATTGCCTTCATAACTTTCGTCGAACATCACTTCCCCGGCTACCGTTGGAATCCCGATACAGTTACCGTATCCGGCAATACCCGAAACGACATGCTCGAACAGGTATTTCACGCGATCGCTCTCCAATTTGCCGAAACGAAGGGAGTTTAGCAAGGCCACCGGTCTTGCGCCCATGGAGAAAATGTCACGGATGATACCGCCAACGCCTGTTGCCGCACCTTGATAAGGCTCGACCGCGGAAGGATGGTTATGGCTCTCGATTTTGAACACAACCGCTTGATTGTCGCCGATGTCCACGATCCCGGCGCCTTCGCCCGGACCCATCAGGACGCGTGGGCCACTCGTCGGGAAACGACGCAGGAGCGGCTTGGAGTTTTTGTACGCGCAATGCTCGGACCACATCACGCTGAACACGCCGATTTCGGTATAGTTCGGCTTGCGTCCCATGAACTCGCAGATCAGCTCGTACTCGCTGTCGGATACGCCCATTTGTGCATATAGTTTATGTTCTGCGACCTGTTCTGCCGTTGGCTCCTTAGCGGATAGCTGCTGCGTCATGTCGATCCCTCCATGCTTTCAAAATAGATGTAAACATACGTTTGCCGTCTTCCGAGCCGAGCAGCGAATCCACCGCGCGCTCCGGATGCGGCATCATGCCGACCACGTTGCCTGCTTCGTTGCAAATCCCCGCGATGTCCGCCAGGGAACCGTTCGGGTTGTCGCCGTACGTAAAGACGATCTGGTTGTTCGCCTTCAAGCTGGCAAGCGTTTCTTCATCGCAATAATAGTTGCCTTCGCCGTGTGCGATCGGGATGATGATCTCTTCGCCAGCCGCATAATCGCGGGTAAACGGCGTATTTGCATTAGCCACTTTCAATACTGTATCGTGACAACGGAATTTCAGGGACATATTGCGAATCAGTGCACCCGGCAGCAAGCCTGCTTCCGTCAAAATTTGGAACCCGTTGCAAATGCCCAGCACGTATTTGCCTGCTGCCGCAGCCTTCGCTACCTCATTCATGACCGGGGCGAACCGGGAGATCGCTCCGCACCGCAGGTAATCCCCGTAAGAGAAACCGCCCGGAACAAGGATACAATCATAGGCCGACAAGTCCGTTGCCGTATGCCACACATAATCCACTTCTTGACCAATCGCCTCTTCTACGGCTTTGTAGCAATCGATATCGCAGTTGGAGCCGGGGAACACAAGAACTGCAAATTTCATGGGATTAACCCTCCAATTCGTAGCGGTAATCTTCAACAACGGTGTTGGCGAGCAGCTTCTCGCACATCACTTTCAGACGGCTTTCCGCTTCGACACGATCGTTCGTATCCAGTTTCAGCTCCATGACTTTACCGATTCTTACGGCTTCCACTTCATTGAAACCCATGGAATGCAGCGCTCCTTGAACTGCCACGCCTTGCGGGTCGAGTACGCTTTGCTTAATAGTGACATAGACGGTTGCTTTGATCATAATCCTTCAGTTCCTCCTCAGTAATGAACGGGATAAATGCTTTATGCTGTTAAAAGTGGCGTTGGCGCTTGCTCCGGAGAAGTTTGGCTTTCGATCGCTGTTGCCCCCGGAAGGTTTTTAATTGACTCCTTTTTCAAAGGAACCATTCCGGTTGCAAAGGCGAACGCTCCGCTTCTCCAGCTCAAATCTTCTCCTCCGCTAGTTCATGCGAGTTTTAAAGGCTAAACCATTTACGTTAGGGATATAAATTTGCAAGTAGTCCGATAAAGGTTATTGTTAGTTTGCCGTCAAACGGTTGTAAATATCGACGTACCTGGCGGTGGTTGCCTCAACCACCTCTTGCGGCAGCGGGTCTGGCTGGCTGTTCTTGTCCCAATCCGTGCCTGACAGATACGCACGCACCGGTTCTTTGTCCATGCTGTCGATCTCGATGTCGAGCGCGTAGTTTTCCTTTGCCCAGAAGCGTGATGCATCAGGGGTGAATATTTCGTCGATCAGGATGACCTTGCCATCCACGATGCCGAATTCGAATTTGCAATCCGCCAGGATGATGCCGCGCTGATCGCAGTAGTCGCGGGCGAATTCGTACAGCCGCAGGCTTTTTTCCTGAAGCTCCACCGCCAGCTCGTCGCCTACCAGTTCCTTCATGCGCTCCATCGGGATATCCTCGTCATGCCCCACGTCGTTTTTGGCTGCCGGGGTGAAGATCGGGGACGCCAGCTTGTCATTTTTGCGAAGGCCTTCCGGCAGCTTGATGCCGTTGACTTCGCCCGTTTGCTGGTATTGTCTCCAGCCGCCGCCGGTGATGTAGCCGCGCACCACGCATTCGATGTCGATGCGTTCCGCTTTGCGGGTAACCATGATGCGGTCCTTGAGCAATTCGGGTTCGGTTACGATATCGCCCAATCGGCTTACGTCGGTATGAACGACATGGTTTTCCATCATGCTGCCCGTCAGCTCGAACCAGAAGCTGCTGAGTTTGTTCAGCACGTTGCCCTTCTCCGGTACCGCCGGCTCCAGCACGTAATCGAAAGCCGAAATCCGGTCCGTCACAACGATCAGGAAGTGTTCTCCCAAATCGTACAATTCGCGTACTTTGCCTTTATACAACAATGGAGCTTTAACAAGATCTGCCGCAGTGGACAGCGCCATGAAGGCTCACCTTCTTTCAGGAGATGGTAAACATATAAGCTCATTCCCTTAATCACGCTTGCCACTACGAATGCAGAACACCCTCCGATCGCTGTTATCCCCGGATTTTTCGAATCACACGTTTGCAAAGTGAAAATCCGGGGATAAAGGCGACCGCTTCGCTTCTCCAGGTTTTTCTGCCTTCTCCGTTTCTGCGTGAACTCATAATGAGCTTATATTTTTGATTAGTTGGCAAGGCCAAGCTTTTTGAAGATCGTGTCAACGTGTTTCAGGTGCCACGCCGGGTTGAACGCATCTTCAATTTCCTCTTCGCTCAGCGCCTCGGTAATTTCAGGTGTGGACTTCACGATGTCCTTGAACTGACGCTGCTCTTCCCATGCCTGCATCGCACGCGGTTGAACGGTATCGTACGCCTGCTCGCGGCTGAAGCCTTTGTCGATCAGCTTCGTCATGACGCGGCCGGAGAACGGCACGCCATACGTGCGCTCCATGTTGCGTTTCATGTTTTCCGGGAACACGGTCAGGTTTTTTACGATGTTGCCGAAACGGTTCAGCATGTAGTTCAGCAGCATCGTTGCATCCGGCAGGATGACGCGCTCGACGGAAGAATGCGAGATGTCGCGTTCATGCCACAGCGTAACGTTCTCGTATGCCGATACCATGTGTCCGCGAATGACGCGGGACAGGCCGGAGATGTTTTCGCTGCCGATCGGATTGCGTTTGTGCGGCATGGCCGAAGAACCTTTTTGACCTTTGGCAAAAGCTTCTTCCACTTCGCGGAACTCGCTCTTCTGCAATGCACGGATTTCTGTAGCGAACTTGTCCAGCGATGTAGCGATCAGGGCGAGCGTCGCCATGTATTCCGCATGACGGTCGCGCTGCAGCGTTTGGGTCGAGATTGGTGCGGCTTTCGTACCGAGCTTTGCACAAACGAACTCTTCCACGAACGGATCGATGTTGGCGTACGTGCCTACCGCGCCGGAAATTTTGCCGTATTGCACGTTGTCTGCCGCATGGCGGAAACGCTCCAGGTTACGCTTCATCTCTTCGTGCCACAAGGCCATTTTCAAACCAAACGTCGTCGGCTCGGCATGTACCCCATGCGTACGTCCCATCATTGGCGTGTGTTGGTATGCCAGTGCCTTTTCCCGCAAAATGTCGATGAAGTTCACGATGTCGCGCTCCAGGATTTCGTTTGCTTGACGGAGCAGATAGCCGAGTGCCGTGTCCACGACGTCCGTGGATGTAAGGCCGTAGTGAACCCATTTCCGCTCATCGCCCAGGCTTTCGGATACGGTACGCGTGAATGCGATCACGTCATGGCGCGTTTCTTGCTCGATCTCGTAAATCCGGTCAATGTCAAAAGTAGCCTTCTCGCGCAGCAGCGCTGCATCTTCTTTAGGAATGACGCCCAGTTCCGCCCATGCCTCGCATGCGCAAATTTCGACTTCCAGCCATGCTTTGAATTTGTTTTCTTCCGTCCAGATGGCTCTCATTTCAGGTCTGCTGTAACGTTCGATCATGAATTTGTATTCCTCCAAATCGTAGTTTGTTCAATCCATTGTAATCCTTCTTCAACATCGTGACAAAGCAGATTGACATGCCCCATCTTCCGTCCTGTTTTCGCCTCGGTTTTTCCGTATATATGAAGCTTGGGGATAACACCCAGTTCAATGGCATCGCCATCCGGCGCGCCCGTTCTCTCGATGACCGGTTCCAGATGTTCCCCGAGCACGTTGACCATGACCACCGGACTAAGCAACGTCGTATCTCCGAGCGGCAATCCGCAAATCGCGCGAATATGCTGTTCGAATTGGGACGTGGCGCAAGCCTCCATCGTGTAGTGACCCGAGTTGTGCGGCCTTGGTGCAAGCTCGTTCACATACAACCTTCCATCCGCCGCCACAAACATCTCGACGGCGAGCAGCCCAACCGCCTCCATCGATTCCGCGACCGCGGCGGCCAATTTTTGCGCTTCCAGCTGGATGTCGGCAGGGACTCTCGCCGGAACGATAGAAGCATGCAAAATGTTGTTCACATGAATATTCTCCGCAGGCGGGAACGTTTTGATCTCTCCTGCCGTGCTGCGCGCGACCACGACGGAAATCTCGCAATCGAACTTGATGAATTGCTCCAGCACGAGTTCTGCTCCCGTGGCTGCAAGTTCCTCATAGGCTTTCAAAGCCTGGGCCGCATCGCGGATAACGCGCTGTCCTTTGCCGTCATAGCCGCCGGTAACGGTTTTGAGCACGCAAGGCACGCCCAGTTCGCCAACCGCTGCTTGCATCGTGTCCGCGCTCGTAATCTCGCGATAAGGGGCAACGCGGACCCCTGCAGCTTCAATGGCTCTCTTTTCGCGGAGTCGATGCTGCGTCGTATAAAGCAAGCTGCTTCCCTGCGGTACGTAGGATTCCCTTTCAAGCAGGGCAGCTACGCCCGCATCCACATTTTCGAACTCATAGGTGATGACATCGCATTGGCGAGCCAGCTCCAGCGCCGCTCCTTCATCCGCATAACCGGCCTCGATCTGCCGGGCTACCTGCCCGCACGGAGCGTCCTTCGCCGGATCCAGCGTAATGAAGCGATATCCCATTGCAGTACCGGCAAGCGTTAGCATGCGGCCGAGTTGGCCCCCGCCAAGAATGCCGATCGTCGTATGTCCAGGCAGCATCACCCGATGCTGCGATCCGTTTTTACTTTTTTCCGTTCCGCTCATAGCTCATCACTGCTTTCGAGCACTTCCTGCTTGATGCGCTCCCGCCGAGCTTCGCTCCGGCTTTGCACTTCCGGATCGAATGCCCCGATCATTTGCGCAGCCAGCAGTCCCGCGTTCGTCGCTCCCGCTTTGCCGATGGCCACGGTGGCCACGGGAATGCCGCCAGGCATTTGCACGATCGACAGCAAGGAATCCAGACCATTTAGCGCTTTGGATTGCACCGGCACGCCGATGACCGGAAGCATCGTTTTTGAAGCGACCATGCCTGGAAGATGCGCTGCTCCGCCAGCTCCGGCAATGATGACTTTGAAGCCTCTGCCGGCCGCCTGCTCGGCGTATTCAAACATCAAATCCGGCGTACGATGCGCGGATACCACCTTTTTTTCGTAACCGATCCCTAGCTCGTCCAGCACCTCGCACGCATGCTCCATCGTCTCCCAATCCGACTTACTGCCCATGATCACAGCAACCTGAACTGACATGAATTCACTCCACTCCCGTCTGATCGTTTTGGTTTAAAACAACAAAAAGTCCGCTACCCGCGAAAACATCACATTTTCTCCGGACACCGGACTCCAGGAAATACGCCGCCAGCATTTGGGCATACCAAAAGGGGGCTTGCTGTCCGCATCGGAATGCATGCGACTCACAGCCGTATCTCCTCGTAGTCCGGAAATTTACGGTTCCCAGGTAGAAACTTCCGGGCCCTATCCCCGGCATTATACGAGCAAATATCATTTCGTCATTGAATTATGAATCCAAACTTTCGCACCAGTTCGACCATTTTTTCATCTGATCGACACATCTAACATTCTAACAATCCCCTACAAGGAATGTCAACTTAAAGACGAACATTTAACATATTGACAAATCTAATGTTCGGAAATTACTGAACGAGCCACATCAAACCAGTCTATCTTATGAAAAAAACGGAAAAGCCGGCTTCTCCATGAAGGAAGAAAGCCGGCCCACACGCCGCAAGGCGTTTTCCACTATTGAACAAACCATTATTTTACGACAAGAACAGGGATCCGGGCATGCTGCACGACATTATGGCTTACGCTGCCCAGTACGAATTCGCGAATCCCGCCGAGCCCCCGGCTGCCGATCACGATCACGTCGGAACCGTTCTCTTTGGCATAATCCAGCAGCACCTCGGCAGCGGCCCCTTGGATCAGGTCGACATTTGCCGTCACGCCTGCAGCTTTGATACGCTCTTTCGCCTCATCCGTCGTCTGCACCGCCAGATTGTAATAATCGTTATTGAGCGATGGCGGCAGCGGTGCCAGTCCTTCACCGATAAATACGCGCGGAAAATCATAGGCATGGACGACATCTATTACGGCCCCCGGTGACGCCTTTGCCAGCTCGATGGCACGATCAAGAGCCTTGTTTGAAGCTTTGGAACCGTCATAGGCAACCAAAATTTTGGAGAATAACATGAACATCCGTCCCTTCCTTGTTATGTAACACCCTTTAAACCTTGCGCAAGCGATTGAATCACAGGCAACATGCCCTTAGCCTCGGTAGGTCCCGCTTGTCTACCAAAGAAAATATCCATAAATGACTGCATTCAGGAACAACAGCAGCGGTACTCCGATCACGAAACTGGGATGTTTGGTTTTGTGCCTTTTGCGGTACATCGCGATCCATACACCCAACGCTCCGCCGATAAAGGCAAGCAAGAACAACGTTCGTTCCGGGGTGCGGTCCTTCCGGCGCTGGGCTCTTTTTTTGTCATCCGACATGACGAGGTATCCGACCACGTTAATGAAAATAAACCATACAATGATTCCGGTTTGCATATGTTGCAAGCGGCCCCCCTAACCCGGGACATCTCCCTGTACCCTCATTATAATCCCGGAAAGGCCAAACTACAAAGCTTGACCTCTCCTTTTTACGGGCAGCCGATGAGCCGCGAGATGCAATCCTAGGATTCCTGTTTCGGGATCCCGTTCAGGCTGGGCACTCTCTTGCCTGCTTTTTGCGGGCGCGCACCGATGCTTTCTTCCTTAATACTGTCTTTGTTTTGCTGATTATGAATCTTTTCCGGCTTATGATACGGCATTTGCAAGTCACCTCCCACCGTTACGTTTCCTGAAAAAGAGGTAACTTATTCAGACGTTCTGGCCAGTGCTCCCCGCTGCGTTATCCTGAGCCCGTCCAGTTCCGAACGACGCGTTATGATGTCCGAGCGCTGCGCGTCTTCAGATCCCTTTGCACGATGAAATGATATAATGCTCCATACAGATTGGCATCGTTTCTGAATGCGCAGGCCGTAATTTGGGGATTTGCCATATGGAACGGGTTGATTCGTTTGATTTCGTCGATACCCCACCGAATGCGCTCGATAAGGATAGGCTGGGCACTGATTCCGCCCCCGATGGCAAACAGGTCCGGATCAAGGACATATTGCAAATTCATGATCTGTGCAGCCACGTTCAGGCAGTAGTTATCAAAAACTTTTGCCGCTTCAGGGTCTTTGTTCACAATGAATTCAAACACGGCTTCGCCATCCGTCGGGTCTTCCAACCCTTTCATCATGCCGATGGTACGCACCATTTCCACCGCCGAGCATTCCAGGCCAAAATACGTCGCCTCCCGCGTTACCGGAGCCACGTCGCTCATGATGTAACTGACTTCTCCGGCAGACAGGTTCGCTCCCCGATGCAGTTTGCCGTCCACGATGATCCCCGCACCGATGCCGCTGCCCAGGACAAGCACGATCGAATTGCTCACATGGCGGACGCTGCCGAGCCACAGCTCGGCCAGGGCCGCGCATTTGCCGTCGTTTTCGATGGATACTTCGATTCCGTATCGATCATGAATCATTTTCCGCAAATTCACTTCATGCAAAAACGGAAAGCTGCCCCCGTGGTAGATGACGCCCGTATCCACATCGACCGTTCCCGGACAGCTCAGGGCGATGCCCTTAATGTCGGACAGGTCCTGTGCGTCAATTACCGAATATAACACATCTTCCAGCTCCTGCAGGTTTGTTCTGCCCACATGGCGTTTATCTTTATGCAGGATTTCCCCTCCGGAACTCATCAACGCATATTTCACGAATGTACCGCCAATGTCCACAACCAAATACATCTTTATCGACTCCCCGCATTTAAGTTCAAGGCTCAAAAGGTACTTATCACTTATCTCTTAAGTCATATCATGCAAACTGTTGCACACGGATATCCAAGGTTGGCTTTACATCCAAACCTTCATGGCACGTCCCCTTGAAATATAAAATGATCTCTCTTATATTTATGGTATTTATTTGCGAAAAAAGGTGTTTTTTCGACTTCGTGCATACAAGGAGGCTCTAATCTTATGCCGATCTCCATCACTTCCCTTGAACAGGCCTCTCAATTGGTTGCAAACGCCACTCGCGTTCCCGTCTTTTATATGTATCCCGGCTCGGATGAGCTGTGGTCTTTTGGCGGGTTTCGCATTTCCCGTTCGAACCTGAAGAAGGCGCCTGCCGATCTGCTGCACTCCATCCAATCCGTCCAGTTCCGGAAACCGATACAATTGGTGAATATCAACAATCAGGCGGATCAAATGATCGTCATGCCCCTAACCACTCACGAAATGGGCGAGGGCCGTCTCATCCTGTGGCCCAATTATCGCAAGTTTTTGGACCCTCATCCGATGGACCAGCACCTGGAGCCTGCAATATTGCAGCCGCCCGATCCCGGACAACTGATCCATACCGCATCGCTATTGCACTATCTTCTGTACAACGAAAGACTGGAGGACGATCAGCTTCCGAACGAAGAACACAAAGCGGATGCGCTCGAGATATCGCTCATGGAACAAAGGGAGAACAGCCTTTACCATAAGTCCTATCTGGCAGAGAAAAAGATTTTCGAACAAATCCGTCTGGGGAACAAAGTCAAGATGCTCCGTTACTTGAACCAGCATGTGAACATGGACGGAATCTATGGGACCTTGTCCAAAACCGACAATTTGCGCAGCAAAAAAAACCTCATCATCGCGGCCATTACGATGGGCACCCGTGCAGCGATTGAGGGGGGATTGTATTCGGAAGTGGCACTGACGCTTAGCGACACGTTCATTCAATACGTGGAAAGCATGCCTCACATCGATTCCATTCAGCCTGTGTTGGAACAGATCCTGCTTGAATTCACGGAACGGGTGGAACGCGTTCAGCGAGCCCATTTTTCCAGGGATATCCTGATGTGCCAGGAGTATGTTCTTGAGCATTTGTATGAGGACCTCGATTTAGGCACACTGGCAGCGCATGTCAAAATGAGCCCCTCCTATCTGTCCAGGAAATTCAAGGACGAGACGGGAGAGGCTCTCAAGACGTTCATTCAAAAACAGCGGATTGAAGAAGCGAAACATTTAATCGTTTTTACCGACTATCGTCTCAGCGAGATTTATCCCCTGTTGAACTTCCACGACCAAAGTTATTTCATTAAAATATTCAAAAAGCATGCAGGCGTCACGCCGAAACAATACCGCGACCGCTTTGCCGCCAGAACGTCCTGACGGCGAATGCGGCCGACCGCATCATGCATCCTATTGGGCCAAGAGCGTAGATCCGCGTCTAGTCTAAAACCTATTCGCCCTTTTTCTCCAGCGCTGCTTTCAGCAGGTCGCCAAGGTTCGAGCCCAGGCTCTCCTGTTTGGAATACTGCTTCACCAGCTTCTGCTGCTCGCGCTTGTTCACATGTTTCTTGTCCTTGTCCAGCACCTCGGTAATGCCGCAAGGCAGGCAGCGCACGAACATTCCCGCTTTGCCTTCCTTCAGCTCCATCTTTTTGTGGCACTGCGGACAACGGCGATTGGACAGCTGTTTCTCTGCCGAACGGCGATAACCGCAATCCTCTGTCGGACAAACGAGGAACCTTCCCCGCTTGCCCTTCTTCTCCAGCAACCTTGCATTACAGTCCGGGCAGTGGCTGTTTGACACGTTATGCGGTTTGTACTCGGCTTGGCTCCCCTTGACGGTCGATACAAGCTCCCGTGCCATCGTACGGATGCCCTGCAGGAAAGGCTCGGGCTTGCCTTGTCCCCTCGCGATGCGCTCCAATTCGGCTTCCCAACGGGCGGTCAGCTCAGGCGTGCGCAGTTGCGGCGCAGCAAGTTCGATCAGCTGTTTGCCCTTGCCTGTCGGGTGCAGGCTGTTGCCTTGGCGATCGATGGTGTCGGAGCTGACCAGCTTCTCGATAATGTCCGCGCGCGTAGCCGGCGTGCCGAGTCCGTGTTTTTCCATCTGCGCCAGCAGCGCGGCTTCCGTGTACCGTTTCGGAGGCATGGTGCGCCCGCTTTTGATGTGGCAGCGCTGGATCGTCACGCTCTGGCCCTGGTGCACCTCCGGCAGAAGCGCACGCTCCTGGTCCAGCGAATCGTCCGCCGATTCGTCTTCGTCGTCCGTATAATCGGACCCGTAGACTTCGCGCCAACCGCTATCCTTCACGGTCGTTCCTTTCACATGGAAGGAATCCTCGCCAACCTTTACCGTCACTGCCACCGAATCGTATTTAGCCGCAGGGTAGAACAGGCTGATGTAACGGCGCACGATCAGATCGTACAGCTTGCGTTCCTCCGGGTTCAGCTGGTTGAGCAGCACTGTCTGTTCCGTCGGGATAATGGCATGGTGATCCGTCACTTTGCTGTCGTCCACGATGCGTTTGGTCAGATTCAAGCTTTTGCGCAAAAGAGGACGAGCCAGCGCGGCATAAGGCCCCACCGCCACGCTCTCCAAACGCTCCTTGAGCGTGCCGGCCATATCCGAAGTCAAGTAACGGCTGTCCGTCCGCGGATATGTCACCAGTTTGTGCTGCTCGTACAGGCGTTGAAGCACGTTGGAGGTTTGCTTGGCCGAGAAACCGTATTTCCGGTTGGCATCCCTTTGAAGTTCGGTCAGGTCGTAAGCCAGCGGATGCGGCTCGACTTTTTCGCTCTTTTTGACTTGGGCAATCACACCGGCTCGGCCTTCAACCCGTTTCTTGAGCGCTTGGGTCTGCTGTTTGTCGAAAATGCGCGCGTCCCCGCCCGAAGCTCTCCACGTCGCTTGGAAACCGCCCATGTCCGCGGTCAACGTCTCATATTCCTCGGAACGGAATCGGTTGATTTCATTTTCGCGGTCCATAATCATACCCAGCGTTGGCGTCTGTACCCGGCCTGCGGACAATTGGGCATTGAAGCGGCAAGTCAATGCGCGCGTCACGTTGAGCCCGATCATCCAGTCAGCCTCGGCCCGGCAGCGCGCAGACTCATAGAGACGGTCGAACTGGCTGCCCGGCTTCAGCGAAGCGAAACCTTCCTTGATCGCCTTATCGGTCTGGGAGGAAATCCACAGCCGTTTGAACGGCTTTTTCCACTGCGCCATCTGCATGATCCAGCGGGCCAGCAGTTCCCCTTCCCGCGCGGCATCGGTGGCAACGATCAATTCGCCGACATCCTGGCGTTTCATGAGCTGCTGCACCGCTTTGTACTGATGGTTCGTCTCCTTGAGCACCTTCAGCTTGGCGCGTTCCGGCAGAATCGGCAGATCCTCCAGATTCCAGGTGGCATACTTTTTGTCGTAATCCTCCGGCTCGGCTAGGCCGACCAGATGGCCCAGCGCCCAGGTTACGATATATTTCGGACCTTCGAAGTAACTTTTATGTTTATCACGCGCGCCCATTACTCGGGCAATCTCGCGTGCGACAGAAGGCTTTTCTGCGAGCACCAACGTTTTCAATCGATCTCTTCCTTTCCCGTGAAGCACATAATTCCCCGTTCGGGGCGTGTTTTTCCCATCCTGTCCATTATAACATTTCACAACATCCGTCTGCCTCCTCATCTTCTCCTTATTCCAATCTCCTAAATTTTTACCACCACTATAATGTTAGATAACATTACAAATATCAGCGAATCCCAACTTTATTTTAGGTGAAAGAGAATCAAAGCTATTCGAAGAATGACAGATTAAACAACATTATGTATGCGTTTTTTTGAATAAATATAAATGTTGTTAGAATATCTAACATATAATTAGAATGGATCAATAAATAGATCACCGATCCATCGCACATCTTCAGATTTTTTCAGAAAAGGGAGCGTGAAGGCATGAGTTATCAACAATCAGCCATGATGAAAAAAACAGGAGCCTTGCTTCTTGCAGGCGCAGTGCTCGCCACCGGTTTTGGAAGCCCGGCTCCATCGGCAGCGGCAGCGGCCAGCACAACCGTACCTGCGGGCAAAACAGCAGCAGCAACGGCTGGGAAAGCTCCTGCTACGGCAGCAGCCTTTGTGAAAGCGATGGAAGAAGCCGCAACACTTGCAGGCGTTCCTTTTTCCATGCACACGCCTATGGGCACAACCGTCAAACGCAAGGACGCGGCAAAGGCGCTGCAACAATGGCTGAAGCTGGAGCCTGCGACCGAGACGTTCAAGGACGTACCGGATGATGCAGATTATGCTGGCGCCGTAAGCGCCCTGAACCAGGCGGGCCTGATGAAAGGGTACACCGAATCCTTGTTTCTGCCCAATGCGGTATTAACGGAAAATGACGTTGCCGTCTTGAAAGACCGCATTTATGACTACATCAAACCTTTTGTCCTGGAAGAAGCCACGATTACTGAGATTCAGGCTGCCATGACGCAGGGAAAAATCACCTCCAAAGAGCTGGTTCAGAAGTATCTGGACCGGATCGAAAAATACGATGATCAAGGCGTCAGCCTCAAAGCCGTGTTGACGCTGAATCCGGAAGCGCTGAACATCGCCGAAGCTCTAGATGAGGAGCGCGCAACGAAGGGCGCACGCGGACCGCTGCACGGCATACCGGTGCTGGTCAAAGACAACTTCGATACCAACGACATGCCGACAACCGCGGGCTGCCTTTGCCTGAAAGATTCCGTGCCTTCGACGGATGCGGAGCAAGTCAAACGTTTGAAAGATGCCGGGGCCATCATTTTGGGCAAAACCAACCTGCATGAATTCGCCTTTGGCATCACCACCTCCAGCTCGCTTGGCGGACAAACGCTGAATCCTTATGCACTGGATCACTATCCGGGCGGTTCCAGCGGCGGTACGGGCGCAGCCATTGCCGCGAACTTTGCCGCAGCCGGACTGGGTACCGACACGGGCGGTTCCATTCGGATCCCATCCAGCTTCAACAGCCTGGTCGGCATTCGTCCAACGATCGGCTTGTCCAGCCGCGACGGCATCATTCCGCTTGCGCTGACCCAGGATGTGGGCGGCCCGATGGCACGCACCGTCAGCGATGCTGCGATCATGCTTGACGCCACGGTCGGCTATGACAAAAAAGACTCGGCCACAGCGTACAGCGTCGGCCGTATTCCTTCCAGCTACACGGATTATCTGGATGTGAACGGGTTGAAGGGTGCACGCATCGGCGTAGCCACCGAGCTGATTCCTAGCACCAAAGCCGAGGAAAAAGAAGTGGCCGACGTCATCAACCATGCCGTGGCAGAACTGGAGCCGCTGGGTGCGACGGCTGTGCCGATCCAAATTCCGAACCTTGCGGAAATTAACAAGTACCCGAGCCTTAGCGGATACGAGTTCAAATTCCAATTGAATGACTATCTGGAATCGTTGGGAGACGAAGCTCCTTACCACAGCCTGTCCGAGATCATCGCTTCCGGTCAGTTCGATAAGTCCCAAGAGCAATCCATGAAAGCCAGAGATGCGCGAGCCACGCTCGATACGACCGAATACAAGGATATCGTACTGAAACGTACGCAGCTGACTCGCGATTCCTTGTTGAAAGTGATGGCCGACCATCATCTGGATGCCATCATTTATCCTACATCCACGCAAGCTGCGGGCGTCATCGGCGAAGGACAAAATTCCGGCGGCAACAACCGGTTGAGTCCATTCTCCGGCTTCCCGGCGATCACCGTGCCTGCCGGATTCACCAGCGAAGGTTTGCCCGTAGGTATGGAATTCCTTGGCCGTGCCTTTGATGAAGGTACGCTGATCAAGCTGGCGTACAGCTACGAGCAAGGAACGCACCACCGCCAAGCACCTAAATTCACGCCATAAACTGTTATGACGGACTAATTACAAAATCATTCCATAAAAAAAAGTACACCTCACTCTTAACACAGTGAAGTGTACTTTTTTAGTTGACCATTGTTTGATCATTAACACTCATTTTTCCTCGAATCAATGCAACCTTTAGCTTTGCTGAGCCAAATCAGGAACTCCCCATTCCACCACAAGGCCAGCATAAGTTAGTCCGCCTCCAAATCCAAATAAAGCAAGTCGCTGTCCTTGTTTTACTTTCCCTGCATCCACGGCAAGCTGGATGGCCAGCGGGATGGAAGCTGCCGACGTGTTGCCCCGATATTCTGCACTGGTCAACGTACGTTCCATGGGAATCGTGCCGCGCTCGCACATCGCTTCGATCATTCTCAGGTTAGCGCTGTGGGGCACGAACCAGTCGATTTGCTCTGCCTGCAATCCGGCTTTGGCAATCAATTTCGGCAATTGTTCCGGGATCAGACGCACAGCCCATTTATAGACCTCTCTGCCGTTTTGCACGAGACTGCCATTCCCCTGAAGAGATACGCCGTCCATTTCGGAAGAGAGCCCGCTGCTATAAACGTGTATGCCGCCTTCGCCCTGCGTTCCGGACAACGCTGCAAGGGAATTTCCTTTCCCCTCGGTCCGTTCCAACAAAAATGCCCCCGCCCCATCGCCAAACAAAATGCACGTGGAACGATCCGTATAATCCGTAATTTTCGATAACGTCTCCGTGCCAACCACTAGCACCTTGCGATACATCCCGCTCGTAATCAGGCTGTCTGCCAGTTGCAGACCATATACAAAACCCGCGCATGCTGCGCTTAAATCCATCGCTCCTGTCTGCGGAATATTTAGTTTTGCCTGAATTCTTGAAGCCGTGTTGGGAAAAGGATACTCTGGCGTGCTCGTCGCCACCAGAATCATATCTACGTCTTGAACGTCTGCCCCGTAGCGTTGAATCATATCCTCCACCGCTTTGACGGCAAGGTCCGAAACAAATTGATCCTCAGCTGCGATGCGGCGCTCTCTCATGCCCGTCCGCTGAACGATCCATTCATCGTTTGTGTCGACCATTTTTTCCAAATCCGCATTACTCAGAATGCGCTCTGGGACATACGTTCCAAATGCGGTGATTTTAGCTTTTGACTGCAACATGCTAGCACCTCCGTTAGTGTGTTTTCACTATTATAGCACCAACTATTAGTATCTGGTACTAAAATTATCATCGATTAATTAGTCATGCCATATTGGCATTACAATACTGTTACCTATTCCAAGAAGCAACGATAAATTACGTTCTCTTTATAAATATTATATGTAATGTCTTAAAGAGCCTCTGATCATGCATTACCCGTTTGCAGAACAGGATCAACGCCCGAGTCCAGCTCCATCAAAAACAAATGATGCACAAGATTCTTAATAAAAAAAGCAGCCCAATTAAGTTATTGGGCTGCTAGTTTAAACAAAAAAACCACCGCCGATGACATCGGCAGTGGTTCTTCGCTTGGCGGCTTCCTACTCTCCCAGGACCCTGCGGTCCAAGTACCATCGGCGCTAGAGGGCTTAACAGTCGTGTTCGGGATGGGAACGTGTGGAACCCCTCCGCCATCGCCACCAAACGATTTTGCTTTGGATTGAAAAACGATCCGCACATCAAGTGATGTACCC
>NZ_CAKMMP010000017.1 GCF_927798175.1 Paenibacillus sp. JJ-223 | reverse complement strand
ATAAAATATCTCAATGTCGCTCCGGTTTTTATACAGTCATACGACATGTACCAAAAACCTTCGCATTACTCACTCGTTGTTCAGTTTTCAAAGATCAAATCATTGATATGTTTCTCATTTTCCTCACCGCTCATTTTCGGCGGCGACTTAAATAATATATCATATCTTCTGTTTTTTTGTCAACAACTTTTTTTCAGGAGTTGTTTTTTGATTCTGTTTCGCTCACTTGTTTTCAGATACAAGCTTTTAGCGGAACGAGATATAATGTATCATATCCGACTAATTTGAGTCAATACTTTTTATTAAAATATTTAACCACGTGTAAAACATACAAAAAAGGAAGGGTCTCCCCTTCCTTTTCATACGTTATGCAGTCCGGTAAACGATCAAGTTTCGACCCAATAACGAATCTCCCGACCATTGCCTTCAACGATCGAAGGCCATCCGGCCGACTCTTTGACCATGGACCGGAACACGAGCTTGCGCAAAATTAACGGAAGGTCCTCAGCTACAAATTTAAGTTCCGGGTGATGCAGCAGCTCATCCATGCACCAGGGTTCCCTGCGGCTTCGCAGTACCCGCAAAAGCAAAGCCGAACAATCCATCATTTTGGACATGACGGAAAATTCGCACGCCAGCAAAGCCAACTCCACACGTTGCTCCAGCGTTTCAGAGCTGACCGTCATTTCCTCATACAGTTTCCAAAGAGCCCGATCCAGATTGCGGACTTGCGTCCATACCGCATGGTCAGGATACAACCCTTGTTCAATCAGCACGATTCTGGCCCAGTTACCAAGAGCTTCAAGGACGTTATAATACGCATCAACCACATGACCTTCCTGAATGTACCGTTTGGCTTCAACATACATCCGTAAAAAACAGGCGAACTCATGAAGCAGCTTCTGCTCCTGTAGTTTCGGACCGAAAGCCAATAATTCCTCCCTTAATGCACTCAATGTACCGTCCGATTCCCAAATGATGTCTCCATCAGTCAAACATTTCAGCAGATTGTTGTTCTCTCCCGTAATGATACTGCTTTTAAGTTCATGCAGCCCTGCATATACGATTTGGTAACGAAGATCCCCCGATTTGTAATGGCCGATTCTGGAAGCAATCTCTTCCGTATCGCACACAACCAATACTACCAATTCGAAATCCTGAATCAGGGAGCCGTGGAATCGCTCTCCCGAGCGTGAATAGGCGATGGCCCCCACTGCTGCCGTCCCTTCCGATTGACCGGACAATAAATCCATGTTCTTTAATTCCACGATTCCCTCCATACATTCATGGCGGACTAGCGCCAAGTCAGTTATAATGTAATTCTACATCCAGACTGAAGTTTCCTTCTTTTCCAGGTACGATACTACTCATACGATGGGAGCATTTTTTATGGTTTTTAAAACGGCTAAAATTAATGCTTTTCGCACTTGGGGGCTGCTGCTTACCATGTTAGGCATGGGACTAATGGTACTGGGAACCGCCGGCATCGTATTCTGGGGACATGCAGGCAAAATCGTGGCAGCCGTGGGTCTCGTCATCGGGCTTGTTGCGATGGTTGCGAGCGTGGCCATCTACTTTTGGGCAGGAATGCTCTCCACAAGCGCCGTTCAATTGGAATGTCCCGAATGCGGCAAACTTACCAAAATGCTTGGCAAGACGGATCGGTGCATGTTTTGCCACACCATCCTCACACTCGATCCGGCGAAGGCCAATACTCACCCAGTACTGAAAGCGCCTTCCACAATGAGCTCAGGCAGCCATTCCCACACGGAGCCACACACCTGAGCCGTCCGATTTCCAATCAGCTGACAACTTAGATATGCATACAAAAAGCCCGGCTGTTATGCCGGGCCTTCCTTTTTCTCATGCCGCAACTCTGCCAAGCGGCGCAGTACATCTCGGTTCAGATTAAATGATAAATGATTCCAACAGACTTTATTTCGTATAACCCGCCTTTTGAAGGGTCTCCCAAGCCGATGCATTTGCAAAACTTCGGTTCCATGCAGCCACGCCGCCAAGCTTCAGTTCGGCAATCAAATCCACCCGGGCCTGAAGGGAAACTTGATCCTCGATCCATATTTTCTTGGTTGCATCCTCTTCTTGATACTCCACATAGTTCTGCCCGCTCTCTTTGTCGAGCTTAGGTTTAAGCTTCTTTTCCTTGATCAGTTCCTGCACGGTATCCATGCCAACAGCCTTGGACGAAACTTTAACCTCTCCGTTCTCGTCCTTCTCCTCGGTCCAAATGCGCGTATATAAAGGAACTGCCATAATCAGTTTTTTCGAAGGAACTTCGTCTTCTTCAAGAATGCGTCGCATCGAGGCTTCCGTCCACGGAAGCGAAGCAACTGAACCTGCCTCCGGACTTGCAGCCCAATGCTCGTCATAGGCCATAACGACAATGTAATCCGCGTATGCGCCAAGCGCACGGCGATCCAGGAAGGCAGACCACATTTCGCTATTGGATTTTGGCGTTACGTCGACGGACAGCATCAACCCATGAATTCGAGCCATCGCTTTGATTTCCCTTACGAACTGGGTCACGTTAGGTCCGTCCACCGTCTGCACGTTTTCAAAATCGATGTTGATTCCATCAAGGTGATACGTTTGCGCGTATTCCAACATTTGCTTAATGATATGAGTGCGTGTCTCGTACGTGGCCAGAGCCTTTTTCGTGATCTCGGGGTCAAAGCTGTTGTCCATCAATCCCCATACTTCCATCCCTGACCGGTGAGCCCAGTTGACATAGGTCTTGTCCGCTTTGCTGCTTACGCTGCCTTCGCCATCCGTAATATGGAACCATGTCGGACTGACCACATTAACCCCCTGCATCCTGCCGATCGAGCCAACGTCAGGTTGGCGATTGTACACTGCTTCCCACACCAAATTGACGGGTTTGGTCTTCCACTTTTTCTCCGCCGCCGTCGGAGTTGACTTCGGCTCATCCACCGTCTTTTTCTCCGTTAGCGAGACATGATCATTATCGACATATCCGGCATATCCATTATCCGTTTGTACAAAGCTCTGTTCTGTTCCGGTGCGCCATACGCGCACGCGAATGCCGTTCTGCAGATCCGCAATGATCGGAGATCGCTCTTCATCGCGTTTGTACATCGGAACCGTTGGGTCTGCCTTGGACGACTTTGCATCGATCGTGGCATATTGGATCGTTTCTCCTCCACGCATCAGCAGTACCGCACCAGTGGAGGAATCCTCCTGCACAGCAATGCCGTACACTTCCTTCAATGGTTTTAGCGGAATATACACTTCATTACCTTCCGCCTCCGGAGCAACCGTCAGGGGGTAGTTTTTGTGGTTCAGCTCCGCCTGAGTGCTGCCTTCCTTCATATGCAGAACGCGTTCTGGCGATGCAATGATGATATCTCCCGTGTCCGCTTCGTAACGAATGCCCGGATCCACAGCTTCCTGCAGAACCGTGAGCGGCAGCTTGAGCTGATCTCCCGCACCCGAAGCCTCTTCATCCATCAGCTGCCCTTCGACAAATATAGGCTGCTTCATGCCGACCCAATCCGGATCTTCGTGAAGCTGATTTAACCATAGATTTGTAATCAACCAATATGCGCCTCCAGCGACCAAACAAATCCCCAACAAAACAGGCAAGACTGAGCCCCGCCTTTTTCGACGTGTATAGCTGTTTCTTCTACTCAAACGTTTACCTCCGTTAGTGTAACTCATTCCTATGTCATGCATGAATCGTCCGTGAACAAACAAAAAACGTGTAGAATCCAATCGAATTCTGCACGTTCATATTGTAATTCATCTCTATTGTGCCCTGCAACTCTTACAAACCCCATATACTTCCAGCCGATGCCCGTGGACTTCAAATCCCGTGCTGGCTTCAGCCTGACGCTCGACACTGTCCAGATATGGATGGCTGAAATCTTCTATCTTGCCGCATTTATCGCAGATGACATGGTAATGATCCGTCACGTTGGCATCAAAGCGACTTGAATTGTCGCCGTATGTCAACTCTCGGACCATGCCCGCTTCCAAAAACATCTTCAAATTATTATATACAGTCGCCACGCTCATACTGGGAAATTGGGGTTCAAGCGCACGGTAAATTTCATCGGCTGTCGGATGCCCCATCGATTCCATCAAATAATTCAATATGGCATGACGCTGGGGTGTAATACGGACACCGGTCGTTTTCAGATGCTCCAACGCATGTTGGACTCGTGTTCCCATAAAACCCACCGCCTTACCTTTCGTTCTCTCAGAGAGAAACGAATTTCGCCGTTTCCTCATTCAGAGTTGATTCTTGGCCAGTTGAACGGCCACGATCTCTCCAGCCATGTTAACTTGCCTTATTTTCATTGTACGGCGATACCAAGTTTATTGTCAACGCGACGGTTACAGAACTTCGGACGAATCACCTTGGGAATTTTGCCCGTTTTCCCCGTTCGAATGGCCTTCGTTATCCGAGGTATCCTCTCCTCCGAGATCAGGCTCATCTTCTCCCGGCAATGGAAGACTAGGGTTACGATTAATGGCGAGGTCGCTATTGCCCTCGATTTTGACCGTATATTCCCCTTCGCCAAGCTGCCCTTCAATCGTCTTGTTCCGCACCTTGAACGGCAGGTCTGTCCGTAATTCTCCATAGCTGCTTGATCCGCTAAGGCTGTAATCGCCTTGATGAGGCAGCAGAATATTGATGGCCCCCACCGCGCTGTAAACGTCCCAATCCCCGCCGATCTTCGTCGAAACGATATTGATGCTGCCGTTCAGCGATTGCGCTTTGACGCCCAGATTGGCCCCGTCCATCGTGATGTTCCCGTTCCGAGTATCCGCGATAAAGCTGCCCGTTGAATTCGTGATGCTAATGCTCCCGACTTGCGTGGTCAAGTCCACGTCCCCCGTAATGTCGCGGGCCTTCATGTCCCCCCGGTTGCTGTCCAGATCGACATTGCCGATGGCTCCTGCCACGATCACGTCCCCATTCAATGTTTTTCCGGAAATATCGCCTACTGCGTTGTTAATACGAATTCGACCATTCCCCGTTTCGGCCGAAATGGTGCTGATGGCTTCCGCACGGTTCAACAATATCGCCCCGTTGGATGTCCGGATATCCAGATTGAATCTCCGATCTTCCGGAATCGTAACGGTCAAGTTCATTCGCGGCTGGGTCTTTTCGTTCTCTCCATAAGCTTTCCCCGTTGCCGTAATATGAATAACCTGTGTACCTTCCGCCGTGACGAAAGAAGCATCGGCCACCGCCTTGGCCTGTACCTCCGTCGTTTGATCGACCCAAACTACCGTGCGAATTTCGATCGAATCGGTATCGCCCCGCTGCAGCGAAATATCCCCGTTCACGCCTTGAACGACGACATCGGACGTCTCCATGCCTACCGGGACCCGGATGGTCCCTTTATCCTGCATATACCCTGCTGCAGCGCTGTAATCCATGGAAGCCGCTCCCAGGTTCAGGCTGACCCTGTTCCACAAATGCATGTAATGGTCCTGCTCAGTAACGATGAACACCACTGCAGCCAAAAGCAGCGACGACAAAATACCCTTCGCATCCGGCCGAAACCGCATTTTGGCCTTCACTGCATTCTCCGCGCCCGACACGGATCGGCTTCGTCCCCGCATAAGCAAAAACAGCAGTATGTATTCTAAGCCTAAGGCCACCAGCAGCAGCGGCCACCAGTCTACCATGCCGTAGAGATAATCCGTTCCCGATTGTTTATCCATAATCAGCAGTACGCCCACGACAATGAGCAAAGCGGCGGCCGTATAGCGGCCGACCCGAATTTTGCGGTTCATTTCATTCCCTCCTTGCCCTGCCTGCTACAATTTCTTTCTCTGCAGCGTGGTCCAGATCTCGCGCCCAAACAGATTCAGCCCGGTCACGATCATCAATACGGCAAATGCATACCCACCGTACATGCCAATCAAATCTTGAAACCAGCGAGGCCTGCGAAAAAACATGACCATAAGCGCGCCGCCAACGACCAGCAGCAGGCCAAACGATATGCCTTTTTCCCACATCATCAATGCTTCGACTGCGGTTCGCTCCTTACTCCCGGCTTGGTCCAAATCCGGCGGGACACTTCCCTTGCGCTTGCGTAACATCACCCGATCCGCAGACTGCAGCACGTCAAACACGTTGTAGAAGTAAAGGACGGGAATGAAGAGCGCGAGCAGAATCAGCAGAGGAACATTGATTTGTATGCCGACGGACGAAAAATACACCAGCGCCGACAGGTCGAGCATCACCAGCATCATATACGTCAGTCCCCTTAAATAGAGCCGCAAATACAAATGGCCCAGTCCTGGAACGATTGCACTCATCAGTCCGGCCACAAATTTGTGGGTTCTCACCCGAACCGCTCTTGTCGGCCGTCTTTTAAGCACCATTTTTGCCCGATGCTTTTTCTTCAAACGATCTAGCTCCTTTCGCGATGGAGTGTCCGGTTTCTTTTTTCAAGCGTTTGGTTAGATAGTACCCTAAACCGACATTCGAGTAACTGGCAAAAATATGGATGAATCCCAAAAACCCCTGTGCCCATAAGGCCTGAAGGGGTTCGATTTTATTTATTCCACGGAAACTTTGGTCATATGTTCCCACCGTCTCAGTTTCGTCACCAGCTGCACCGTATCCAAATCATGCGGCATGTAAACATGCAGCACAATTTCGATTTTGCGCTCCACCGATACCACCTCGGAAAAGGCCAGCTCCTGCTCATTGACCGTGATCTTGCGTATTTTGATTTTTTCCTGTTCCAAGAACGAGGAAATCTGCTCGAGGCATCCGGGCTCGGATAAAGTATGGAGCGTAATGACATGCAGCTTGTTTCCCCGAATATACCTGAGCTCCAACTTGTTAAATACCCAAAGGTTCAACAACACCAGAACCGTGGAAATGATGGAGGCAAAAAAGAAGCCCGCTCCCGCAGCCAGCCCGATGGCTGCCACGACCCAAATCGAAGCTGCCGTGGTCAGACCGGTAATGGACTTACCGGTAAACAGGATCGTTCCCGCTCCCAGAAAACCGACGCCCGTAATCACGGCCGTTGCCAAACGCGCCGGATCGATGCGCACGTTTATTTCATTCGCAAAATCTTTAAAGCCATAAATGGAAAGCATCATAATCAGCGCCGATCCGAGGCAAACTAAAATATGAGTTCGCAGGCCGGCGGCATGATTGGAGCGCTCGCGTTCCAATCCGACGAGGCCGCCCAGCAGCATGGCAAGCAGCAGCCTCAGCAAAATGTGCCATTCGTCAATAATCCAGGGATTGCCCAAAAGCGATAGTCCTCCTCCATGTCATTAATGTCATTCATCTTTATTCCTGTGAAAGGTCTTTAATTCCACGCCTGGGGCAAGCTGTACACGATCCACGGGGACAAAACCAAACTTGCTGTACAGCTGCACCGCAGGTTCATTCAACGTTCCGGTAGATACGATGTAGCGCGGATATTCCGGATACGTTTCAAAAATATGCGCAATCAGGGCAGAGGCGATTCCTTTGCGAAAATAATCCGGATGAACCATCATCCGCGTAATCGTAAGGGCATCTTTTTCCTCCTCGGCCACAGCGATCGCCCCGATCAACTCCCCATCGGAATCCATGTATCCGTAAAAACTCTCCCCACACTGCTGCAGCGTTTCAAGCGTATCCATTAACGGCGGAATTTCCTTAAATCCGATCATTTCCGCTTCCAGCCGGTAAGCCACATGCTGTAAACGCCATAACTGACCCAACTTGTCCGGGTCATTCAATGATATCGATTCGATGGTCATGTGAAGCTTCTCCTTTCGCATTAACGAGTGAGCGATGCCTGCAATACAAAAAAAGAAGGCTGTCACAGGGACGAGCCTCCTTCTGTTTGACCTCTCCCGAAGGATTAACGGTTCAGTACGTCTGTAAGCAGTTTGTTCGCCAAGCCAGGGTTGGCTTTGCCCTTGCTCTCTTTCATGACCTGTCCGACCAGGAAGCCGATGGCCTTCTGTTTGCCGGCCTTATAGTCCTCTACCGATTGGGGATTATTCGCAACGACCTGTTCCACGATGGCAAGAATAGCACCTTCGTCGCTGATCTGCACGAGCCCTTTCTCTTCAACGATTTGCTGTGGAAGCTTGCCGCTTTCCAGCATTTCCTTGAATACGGTTTTGGCAATTTTGCTGCTGATCGTGCCCTTTTCCAGCAAGCCGATCATTTCTCCGAGCCCTTGGCCCGTAAGCGGGACCTGGGATAACTCCAGATTGTTCGTGTTCAGGTAACCGAGCAGATCGCCCATGATCCAGTTCGAAACGGATTTGGCGTCTTTGGTGTAGTTAAGGCTGTCTTCGAACAAGTCCGCAACCGCTTTGGACGAGGTAATGACCTCAGCATCGTAGCTCGGCAAACCGTAATCTGCCGCATAACGCGCTTTGCGTTGGTCCGGCAATTCGGGAATCGAAGCCCGGATGCGCTCTTTCCACGCTTCGTCGATGTGTATTTTCACCAAATCCGGGTCCGGGAAGTAGCGATAATCATGCGCTTCTTCTTTGCCGCGCATGGTCAGCGTTTTTCCTTGGGCTTCGTCCCAACGGCGAGTCTCCTGCACCACTTCGCCGCCATCGTCCAAAATTTCCGCCTGGCGGTATTCTTCGTATTCCAACCCGCGCTGCACGCCTCGGAAGGAGTTCATGTTTTTCAATTCCGCACGGGTTCCCAATTTTTCCTGACCGTGAGGGCGCAAACTGATGTTGGCGTCGCAACGCATGGACCCCTCTTCCATTTTCACGTCGGACACTTCGCAATATTGCATGATTGCACGCAGTTTCTCCAAATACGCGCGCGCTTCTTCCGGGGAAGAAATTTCAGGCTCGGAAACGATCTCGACGAGCGGGGTTCCCACGCGGTTGAAGTCGACCAACGATGCATAACCGCCGTCCACGTGGGTCAATTTGCCTGCATCTTCTTCCAGATGGAGACGCGTGATGCCGATTCGTTTCGTTTCGCCGTTCACTTCGATATCGATCCACCCGTTCTCGCCAATCGGCTGATCGAATTGGGAAATTTGATACGCCTTCGGCGAATCGGGATAGAAATAGTTTTTGCGGTCGAATTTGCTGACATCGGCAATGGTGCAGTTCAGCGCCATCGCTGCTTTCATCGCATAGTCGACCGCCTGGCGGTTCAGCACAGGCAATACGCCTGGATGTCCGAGACACACCGGACAGGTGTGCGTATTCGGCGGAGCCCCGAATTCCGTGGAGCAGCCGCAAAAAATTTTGGATTGCGTGTGCAATTCTACGTGGACTTCAAGTCCAATGACGGTTTCGTATTTTGATGCGGGCATTTCTCTATTCCTCCGTTCCGGTCAGTCTACAGCTGCGGACGCTGTTTGTGATATTCCGTATGTTGTTCAAACGCATGTGCAACGCGCAAAACGGTCGTTTCGTCAAACGCTTTGCCGATGATCTGCAATCCAACAGGCAGCCCCTCGGAGAAGCCGCATGGGATGCTGACGGCAGGCACGCCAGCCAGGCTGACAGGAATGGTCAAAATGTCGTTGAGGTACATGGTCAACGGGTCGTCCACCTGGGTACCCAGTTTGAACGCCGGCGTAGGAGCCGTAGGTCCGATCACGACGTCGTATTTTTCGAACACGTTGTCGAAATCCTGTTTGATCAGGGTACGCACCTTTTGCGCCTTCAAATAATACGCATCGTAATAGCCGGAGCTGAGCGCATACGTGCCCAACATAATCCGGCGCTTCACTTCCGGACCGAAGCCTTGGCTGCGGGATTGGTGGTACAGGTCCAGCAGGTTGTCCGGATTGTCGGCGCGAACGCCATAGCGAACGCCGTCGAACCGCGCCAGGTTGGAGGAAGCCTCGGAGGAAGCCAGCAAATAATACGTGGCTACCGCATATTCGGTATGAGGCAGCGATACCTCTTCCCAAGTTGCGCCGAGCCCTTCCAGCACCTTCAACGCCTCAAGCACGCGTTCCTTGACGTCAGGGCTTACGCCTTCCCCGATGTATTCTTTCGGCACCGCGATGCGCAAACCTTTAACGTCGCCGGTCAAGGCGCTCAAATAGTCGGGAATGTCCACGTTCGCGGAGGTTGAATCTTTCGGGTCATACCCCGCAATCGCTTGGAGCACATAAGCGGAATCCTCGACGTTTTTGGTGATCGGTCCGATCTGGTCCAGCGATGAAGCAAACGCCACCAGCCCGAAACGGGATACCAGCCCATAGGTAGGCTTCAATCCGACCACGCCGCAATACGATGCAGGCTGACGGATGGAGCCGCCGGTGTCCGACCCCAGCGTAAAGTAGGCTTCTCCCGCAGCCACGGCAGCAGCCGATCCGCCGCTGGAACCGCCGGGCACGCGATCCAGCGCCCACGGATTGCGCACAGGAGCGAAGCTGGAGTTTTCGTTGGAACCTCCCATGGCGAATTCGTCCATGTTCAATTTTCCGAGCGTTACGGTGTCGGCCGCTCTCAATTTTTCGACAACGGTCGCGTCATATACCGGGTCGAAATTGCGCAGGAATTGGCTGGCACACGTCGTGCGCAGTCCGTTCGTCACGATGTTGTCCTTGATGCCCACAGGCAAGCCAAACAGCAGACCTCTTTCCCCGCCGCTGACGAGTTGATCGTCCAGCTGGCGTGCACGGGAGCGAGCGCGCTCTTCGTCCAGCGTCAGGTATGCCTTGACCTTTTCGTCATGGGCACCGATGTTTTGATAAGCCTGTTCTACCAGATCGCTGACGGACAACTCTTTCGCGTTCAGCTTGTTATGTATTTCAGGCAACGATTGTTGAAATAAACTCACGTCATTTTTCCTCCTTCCGGTTTATCCGCTATTCCATCACGGCAGGCACTTTGAATTGCCCGTCTTCTTCCTCAGGTGCGTTGTGCATAACCTTCTCGATCGGCAAGCTACCCTGCACCTCATCTTCGCGCATCACATTGCTGACATGCAGAACGTGGGTTGTTGGTTCAATGTTGTCCGTATCCAACTCATTCAGCTTCTCCGCATATTTCAAGATGGCATTCAGCTGTCCTGTCAGCAGCTGTTCTTCTTCTGCCGTCAAGTTAAGCCGGGCCAATCTGGCCACATGCTGAACGTCGTTATTCGAGATACTCATGTTTCGGATGCCTCCTTCATTCGCTCAACTTTCCGGAACCGCCGATGCGGCTCGCCCGTTTAACGGGCTAAAGTCCCGTGATAACTTTTTTCATTATAGGTGAGTTGGTTCGACAATTCAATGCAAATGCCCGGACTTTGGAGCTAATCAAAAAAGAGCCAGCTTTCGCCGGCTCCTTAAATCCATGCACGCAGGTTAACCTGCTTTATAAAATCCGCCTGTGACATCGTTTCCTTCGCGGTTTCTTCTTCCTCTTCCACAGCTTGAACGTCTCCGTTCATCAAATAACGGAACAGCTTCTCGTTGTGTGTCGCAAGGGCGTAATCGATCAACGCTTCACGCTCAACCTTCTCCGCTTCCTGTTTCAGCAGAACTTCTTCCAGATCTACGTCGCCGGAAGGAACGAAAAAGTTCCGGTTCACCTGAGGCACGCGAAGCACGTAGTCAAACGCATTGTCCGGGTTCCGGTCATAAGCGATGATGAATCCATATTCCCCCACAGGAAGATTTTGCTCAAACGTATCCGCGACAATGATTACCTTTTCTCCCAATCGCAGCATCGTCTAACCTCCTGGTAGTCTATCTTTATATATTGTGGTCTGTCTAGTCTACTAGAAAAGAATAGCGATGTCTACGATTAACGGCATGAAACAAATCATTTGTGTAAAATCAATATGCTTCCTTTGTTACCGTGCAAACCATAACCATGTCATCTTTTACGTGTTTTCTCTTTCCGGACAACCACAAACCAGTAAACAACAAGCGGGGTCGGAACCCCCGTAATCCCCCACAATCCCCACAGCCACGGGAAACGTCCCCGTTTCCTTGCATCGGTGAACATCCACGTGCCCTGAAGCAGCAAAACCAAACCAATCAGGCCAAGCCATATTGGCGGCACTTCGTTCAATGAATAATGCAGATCATTCATGACGCATCTCCTTCCGTTGTCGGCGCACAGCCCAGATGATGACGATCCCGATAGCCAAACCCGTTCCGACAGCCTGAATGCCCAGATAGAAAATCGGTGCGGATTGGAACAACATGACCCCGGCAGCAAGTACAAGCAATGCCAAGATCCAGAACATGATCAACTCCAGCCGGTTTGCCCGTTTTCTCATTTGTCGCCGTTCCTTGACCTGAGCTGCCAACGAGGCGATTGAGGGAATATTCGTAGGCTCATATGCATCATCCAATATTTTCAACTGCTGCTGCAGCTGCTGCACCAGTTCGAGCTCTTCCTTTTCACTCGATCCACTGCTCATGATCCCTCCATCTCCTTCCTCAATTGACGAAGTCCGTAAGCTGTACGCGACTTGGCCGTCCCAGACGGAATACCCAGCATATCCCCGATTTCATCGTATCCGTACCCGTAATAGTGCTTCAACAGCACGGCGATCCGATGCTCCGGCGATAACCGGGTCATCGCTTCCATGACATCCGTCCACGTCTCGTTACGACTCTCGAACTGCCATCGCAATTGTCTCGCAACCTGGTCTTTGGCCAATTTCAGCCAGTTCTTCTCCCTTTCCCTGCGCCTCGCCTTGTCGATATAAATCCGGGTGGCAATCGTAATCATCCAGGATGAAAAGGCTGACGTACCATCATAACGATGAATGTTTTCCATGCAACGAATCATCGTATCCTGAACCACTTCTTCTGCCGCATGCGGATCCATCGTCACTTTGATGATATATTTGTACACAAATGCATAGTGGCGCTGCAATAGTGACGCAAGGGCAGCGTCATCGCCTTGTGCGGCTCGGAGCGCTTCCTCCAGTTCCGCTGTTTTCATCCGGCATTTCACCTGCTTCCCGTTCAATCTGAAAGATAATACGATGGACGTACTCCAAACGTTCAAATGAAAAAAACTCCATGCCGCATCAAAATAAAGCGGAAGAAGGTCATCATGCGACAATTTCCCGGGCAATCAGACGGCTATCTCCTGTGCTGCTGCAGCCTGTCGAACCACGGCTGACCGTGCGCTCCTTTATGCAGCAATCGACTTTTCCAAATATTATGTCTGAATTCAAAATGCTCATTCTCTTTCTGAATACGCTCAAGGTTATGTAAGGATGTTGTTTCTAAATATGCCTGTCTCTCGATATTTTCCATACGCCTTTGATCGACGGTCTGCCGCTTGCCCTTGAACTCCAACCGTTCTTCTCCATTGGACGACGGAATGAAACGTATGATCTCCACCTCCCGCTCCCTCCCCTTGCTCATTTTTGAATGAATGCAAATGATTGCTGCCCCGGATACCGACTCTAAGTCTCCCCAAAAATCGCCATAAACAAAAAAAGAACGCAAACCGGGTAAAAACCACAGTCTGCGTGCTTCGCGAGTTAGGGTGCTGCATATTCAAATACTTCAGTGAAGTGATGCCTTAACGCTTGTAACAACTAATAGCTATTCTAATGAAAAACATGTCGTTTGTCCAGACTTTCTTGCCTATTTTGTCCGATTTTTTTCAAACGGTACAAAACAATCCTTTCATCTTGCGGACACGTAAGGATTAAGCTGTTTCTCGTATCCGATCGTCGTTTTGGGACCATGGCCGGGAAATACGACAACCTCATCGGGAAGGGTGTACAGCTTGTTCTGGATGGAATCGATCAGGTCCCTCTCACGCCCGCCGGTCAGGTCGGTTCTGCCAACGCCCATTCGGAAGAGCGCGTCTCCGGCAAACAGGTCATTACCGCACAACAGGCTGACACTGCCGGGCGAATGGCCAGGCGTGTGATACACCCGGAACGTATGGCCAATCAGTTTCAATTGCTGGCCCTCAGCCAGTGCGTATTCAGCAGGCTCTGCAGAAATGGGCGGCGTGACCTGCGGCCAATTCAGTGATCCGTTTAATTTCGGAGTCGTCAGCCACTCGCTCTCCAAGTCGTGCAAATAAACCGGGCAGCCCTTCGCTTGGCGAATCTCTTCCACGCCGCCGATATGGTCGAAATGTGCATGCGTCAGCAAAATGGCTTCAATTTCAAGATCCTTGATCGCTTTGACCAAGGGAGCAGGATTCATGCCGGGATCAATGATGACCGCCTTCTGCGGATCTTCTCCCTGCAACAAATAGGCATTGGTCTGGAGCGGACCAAGGTTAAATGTACGGATGTTTAACATATCGGCTCAGAAACCCGAAATCAGTTCACGCAGCTCACGCAAAATGGCTGGGTGCGACTCCGATCCTTCCCCGTAACGTTTGACCATTTCCTGACGGGCCACGGCCATCTTCTCCTGGTAATCCGCCGCTTCGCGATCCGGATTGTTGCGTTTGAACTCCACCATCACTTCTTGAACATGCTGCGGGCGGGGACCCCACTGTCCGAGCACATGCCCACCGGTATCGGCAAAAATGACCACAGGCACGGATCGGCCGCCCATCGTCAGAAATTCGTCCATCACTTCCGGATGGTTTTCCATAATCAGCACCTCGGTCGGCACGCCGGAAATTTCGAGCGCCCTGAAAACGACCGGAATGTTGCGAACGACGTCACCGCACCAATCCGCGGCCAAAATCAATACACGAAGATCGTCCCGATGGTTGAGACTTTCAAAAAACTCGCGGTCCTCCTCGCTCGGCCATGCAAAATGGTCGTAATTCGCCTGGAATTCGCTTTGATTCTTGGTCATTGCGTCAATGAACTCCTGAGGTGACAGGCCTTTGCCAAACTTGTGAGACAGGTTAGGTTTTGCCATGTTAGACACTTCCTTTCTTTTTGCGTGTATTCATCCATTTGATCAGGAAATAAACAATCATAAGACCCAGGGCAACGAGCAGAATTGGAGTCACATAAGGCGCTGCCGTTTCATCGATATCCTTCCATTTGTCGCCAAGGACCATTCCCAAATATATAAACAGTACGGACCAAGGTATAACAGCCAGCGTGGTGAGCAGGATAAATTTGCCGACCGGCATTTTCGATATGCCTGCCGGAATGGAGATCGCATGTCGTACGACAGGCACAAACCTTGCCGTAAAGATCACGCCCGTGCCGTACTTGCGGAACCATTCCTCGGAATGGTCGATGTGTTTTTTCTGAATCAGTATGTATTTGCCATAGCGTTCAAGTACGGGTCTACCGCCATAACGACCGATCCAGTAGATAAACAGCTGTGCCACCACGCCGCCAACCGTGCCAAAAATGACGGCTCCCAGGAAATTGATTTGCCCCTGCGACACGAGGAATCCCCCGTAGGCCAGAACGATTTCGCTCGGGATGACTTCCAGCATCAGCCCCAGCATGATTCCGAAATATCCAAGACCTTGAATCCAGTCGAATAATTGACCGACAATGTTATGAATTACGTCCATCTCGACCCTCTTTCTTTATTCAGTATGGCGGTGCCTCAGACACCATGAACGACTCGTTCCTATCTTATCACAGGGTCGTGTCCTCTTGCCATATTGCCGGCTGCCGGTTGTGTCCCATGAGGAACGATCCGCATATGGTATCGTGAAAGGAGCGTGGAGCGATGCAAGCCAGAACGAAACCCGGACATCCGCCTGTCAAACATCGTACACCCGGCAAGCAGCTGCCTTCCGCAAGAGGAATCCGCAGAGCATGCAGCAAAGAGCTGTACCGGACCGCCAAACGGTTGAAAACATATATCTCTCCCGATCTGATGCAGCAGGCCGAAGAACTCTACTACAAAAAGGTCATCGAGAATTTGCTGTGGATCGGAGAAAACAAGGATAACCGCAAATTGTTATGCGAGTGGTGGAATGAAAACGTCTGCCCCGATATCGCCGCCCTATGGGAAACGGAGGAGGCGCCGCTGCAGGAAGCCTTTCGCCAGGCATTCGGAGGATATCGCCTATAAGCGATACACACAGCCAAAAAAACTTGCGGGTGTTGCGAACCGCACTTCGCATTCCCGCAAGTCAGTTAAAGAGAGCACTTCGTGATCATGTCTTTGCCGTCAAAAACAAAACTTGCATCGTTGATAGAGTACACTTACATAAGCTTTCAATTTCTATCCATAGGGGCTCAGGAAGAAGTAACTGCCCCACTCTCGCTAATTTGGAAACGTTCGATCCAGCGTTCTGATGCTCTTTATGGCAACGACGATAATACCTAGCGCATGTCTGCCATTTTCCAAGTCGAATATTGATTCGCTGCCAGCTGCCGCAGCTGCTCTCCATACATCCGCGCGACTGGTGTCACTGCGAACGAGCGATCGTTTCGTCCTCCTTTTTCCTTCACCTTCTCGACCTGCCATAGATAATGCTCGTACATTCGAACCCCCATGGCCGCACTGTGCCTTGAACGATCCTCCAGACCCAGTGCACGTTCCTGCTTTGCGGCCTGATCCATCCAACGCAAAGCGGATGTCCGAAGCACGGAATCGTACCGGTTGTTTGCAATGGCCCGGGCGAAAAACGAAGCTGCCCTTTCCCCCTCCCCGGAAACAGCGGCGCATCTCCCTAACTCGTAAAGCAGCCGCCAGTCGCCCGAAGCATGGGACAGGCTGTATTGCAGTATATCTTCTGCCTGGCGGACTGGAACGCTTCTGGCCAGCTCCAGGGCAAGATCCGGCATGAACGGGTTAAGGCGCAATGCCGAGAGCAGCGCCTCCCGGCGCATCCCCGCATCGTCTTGGTCCAGTGAAGACCATGCTTGACGATACTGCTGCCCGGCCGAGATATGCCGACCGACAAGCATGCCCGTACCGCCAAGCCACAGCAGCAAGGCGAGCAAGGACGCGACCGCCGGCAACAACGGCTGGCCTGTGCCTGGTCGTCCGCTAACGCTCCGAGACTGCCCGTTTCTCATATCTGGCGCTGCGCTCTTGCGTTCAGCTGCACTCGCCCAAGCCCCAAGCCAAATAAACAGCATCCAGGGCAGCGCATAACTCCAGTCGAAGTCCATGGCTCCATGCAGGATAAAGACCATGAAGGGCGGCACCCAACGGGCCGCGCTGCCCCGAACGCTGCGCAGGGTAAGGCATATCCAGCCGAACACGAGCAGCAGTCCGATCAAGCCCGTGTCGAGGGCAAGATCCAGGGGACCGCTATGCACCTCGCCGCCCACGTACGGCGAGGTCTGGATGGCGCGATATCCGTAGCGCCACGTCTCTCCGCCGTGGCCGGCCCAAGGGGCCGCGGCCCAGTGTTTCAGGGCATCCCGCCACATTTCCAGGCGGGACAAGCCCGTGCCCGCGCCGGCGGCGAATCGCCCGGCGACGGAGCCTGCGGCCAGCGCTGCGGCGGATGCGCACGCCAGCGCCGTGGCCGCCAAGGCGGCAGCGCGCGCCCGTGCGCCGCTATGCCGCAGGCGGTGCAGCAGCAGCGTGCCCAGCAGCGCTGCCGCCCACGCCCCGGCCAGCGCGAGCAGGCCGGGCAAAGGCGCAGGCGCCAGCTGCGCGGCAGCCAGCTGGCGGTACAGCCAGGCCGCGCACGCGAAGGGCGCGGCTGCGGCCAGCAGCAGCGGCAGGCGGGCACCGCGCCGCTGCAGCCCCCAGGCGGCGACCGCGGCGCAGCCGGTCGCCAGCCAGGCGCCGCGCGACTCGCTCAGCAGGAGCGCGAGCAGCGCGGGCATAAGCGGCAGCGCTGCCGCGAGAAGCCGCCCGGCCCGGACAGGCCGGGCGAGCACCGCAGCGGCGGCAGCCAGCCGCTCAAGCGCGTACATGCCGACGACGGCACCGTACGCGTTCGGGTACTGCAGCAATCCGCCGAGCCGGGCGCCGGCGAAGCTTAGTTCGGGGTCAGCGGTGCGCATGACCCCGCCGGGCAGCGGCAGCATGCCGCACACGGCCAACAGGCCGCTTAGCACAAGCACGCCGCCTGCCAGCTGCCAGCCGCAGGCAAACCAGCGCGCGCCGTGCGGCTGTCTGGCCAACATGGCGGCCAGCAGCGCAAAGGCGGCCAGCAGGCTCCAACGGAACATCTCTTCCACGCTCCCCTGCCTGTTTCCGGGGCCTAACCATGCGTGCAGCCCGAACAGCATCGCCAACGCCAGCGGCCAGAGAGAAGTGCGCAGTTCCGCAGAATACATCCACGCCATGCACTGCTGAGCAAATGCAGTCCATTTCAGCTTGCGTCCAGTCCGCTGTCCGCAGCGTCGCATTTTTATCATGCCTTCGTTCACCGAAGTGGCAGCCATGCAAATGATCGTGCCGGCAAGTATAACGATCAACAGCTCATTCACATCTGCCGAAAAAAACAATCCATGCTTCAGGCAAGCAGCCACCAATATTGCGCAGGTCATCCCTCCCAGCAACCATAGGTTAAAATGCTGCAGCACTCCCCGATCCCGTCCCATAAAGAGCCTTCTTCTCTCATCAGCCCCCGGCCGCATCCCCGTCACCTCCTTTTCTGCCCTCATCCAACGCCTGCTCCAAAACCAAAAAGGCGGAAGCCCTGATACAGGGTCTCCCGCCTTATGTCGATAAGATTTTGCTGCGTCCATAAGACGCGTCTGCTTTAACATGCCAGATGGCCAACAAACGATGCTCATTTTTCGCGATGCAGGACCCTTTTCCCAAGTATGCCCGCATTATCGCCGCGATAGACGATGACCGATAAGATTCACCGCTTCTCCATCCTCGCCCCGGCTCATTCCAATGAGATTCCAATCGGCCGAATGCCTTGATGGTCTAACAGTGGTCGCAGCTTCCCGCCTCGGGTTTGCGCTTGCCGGATTCCGCGTCGTCCGTAATCTTTCCCGGTTTATTCCCACCGTCACCGGGCAACAAATCGGCGCAGGCACGCTCCAAATACGGGTCTGCATGAATGAAATCGCGGAATGCCGTATACTCGCTCCACAACGCCTCCGTCTGGCCGGCTTGTCCGCGGACGGCGCGAATCAAGATGTTTTTCGGCGTATGCTCCATATCGATGAATTCGAGCAGCTGCGTTTTGTACCCAAGCAGGTCGAGCAGTTTGGCCCGAATGGCATCAGTCGCCAGCGCCGAGAAACGTTCCTTCAGGATTCCATGCGACAGCAGCGGCTCCATAACGGGAGCTTCGATCTGGTTAAACAATTCATGCTGGCAGCAAGGCACCGACAGAATGACTGAAGCGCCCCAGCGAACCGCCTTTTCGAGCGCAGCATCCGTAGCCGTGTCGCAGGCATGGAGCGTGACGACCATATCGACTTCCTGCAGTTCGTCATAGTCGGCAATATCGCCCACCAGAAACTTCAAATCGCCGTAATGCAGACGTTTGGCCAAATCATTGCAGTGCTCGATTACGTCCGCTTTCAAGTCAAGGCCGATGATGCGCAGCGACCTGCGCTGCTGAATCGACAGATAATGGTACAGCGCAAATGTCAGGTACGACTTGCCGCAGCCGAAATCGACGATCGTCAGCGGCCGTCCTTCCGGCAGATGCTGGATCACGTCCTGCACCATTTCGAGAAAACGGTTGATCTGCCGGAACTTGTCATACTTGCGGGCCAGCACGCGCCCTTCTTCGTTCATGATGCCAAGCTCCACCAGGAACGAAACGGGAATGCCTTCCTCCAGCACATACTGTTTCTTTCGGTTATGCGACAGGTTCGCCGCTGTTTTGGACGGGGATTTGGTCAAAATGGATACCTTATATTTTTTGCTGATCAAAATCTGATAGTCCGCCTCCACCGTGCAGAGCATCCCTTGGCGGAACGTCTCCTCGCACAGTTGAATCATGCGTTCCTCCGCCTCGTCCGGCGTCAAATTTTCATGCAGCACTTTATTGCTATGATGAAATGCGAATTGATAATGCAGCTGATTTTTAATCGACACCGGCTTGACCTGCACTTTGGTAAACGACACGTTGTCTCGTCTGCGCAGCTGGCTCCAGGTCGCCGTGATCAGCGAATTCTGCTCAAAGATGTCATGTATTAGATTTCGCAACGAATCCACGGGGTACATCTCACTTTCGGTTTGGTTTGGTCAACCGTTACCATACCATAATTCCGTTTCCTCTCCAAGTGAAGACCGCTAACAGCCCGCCATGGCAAAGCATTCCGTTTCATCAAGGATGCTCAGGGCGCCATGAACGGTTGTATAGCTCGGGTCGGCCCGTTTCAAGCTCGCTTGATCCAACTTGGGCAGTCGTTCATTTCTCCCGCATAACCTTCCTTACTTGTGCAGCTCGGCGAGTCCCTCTTCCACTTCGTCCCGCGGCAAACCTCCGTTCGCCAATTGTTCATCCTCAAGCTGAATCAAGCGCTCATAAAATGCGATCACGTCGCCACGATAATCCTGCGGCAGTTGTTCCTGGGAACGAAGAATGCGATACCAGCTGTTCTCGGCCAGATCAAACTTTCCCTGATGTTCCCGATATAATGCCAACTGTTTTTCTGTCTTTGGCGGAAGTGCATATTCCTTCGTTTGCTCCAGAATGGCCTCAACCCGTTCAGGTGCGTCCAGCAGCTTTTTGTCCGCACCATGATTCAAGGCATACAGATAAAAATGGAGAACTTTCATGAAACGGATCCATTGTTCATCCTCCGCATCCCGCCGCTCCTGATCATCGATGCCCTCCACTTTGGCCTTTTCCCCGAAAATATGGGCTTCTTCTTCGATCAGCCGTGCCGCTTGTTGCAAATTATCGACTTCTATGACACCGCGAAAGCGGAACATTTCGATCACGTCATCCACCGGAAGGGAGTTCAGCAGCGAAGAGTTCATGCCAAACTGCCTCCGCAGCAATTCATCCAGTTCGGTCAATGCCTCCGTATGTTTGCGCTGTTGTCTAAGCGTAAATGCTTTGCCGATTGCCTCGGTCATTTCCTCCATCATACGGAGCAGATAGTCTTTCCTGAACATCGCGCAGCCCCCTCGTCCATCCCTTGTTCATAATCCGAACCCGACAGGATCGGTCCTTGGTCATTATTGTAATTCATGATTTGCCAAAAAGCCAAAGCCCCCGCAAACCCTTCAAGGGGCTGCGGGGGCTAAGTCAAGCAAATAGTTGCTATTTTATCGGGAAAGCCCTGACATAAATTGTTTAATGACCTGAATCAATGATTCGGGGGCTTCGTACATGCTCATGTGCCCGGCTTCGGCAATGACGTGCTGAACGATATTAGGCTTATCGCTCGTAAACATCCGCTCGGGCGGAACGACGGCATCCTTCTCGCCGGCGACCAGCAATACCGGAAGCGACGCAGCCGACAGCACATCCCTTCGGTCCGGACGCTCCCTCATCGCCATCGCGGCTCCGGCTGCGCCTTGGGGAGGGGTTCGATAACCGATTTCTTTAACGCGCTGAACTTTCTCCGCAAACGACTTGACGTGCTCTGGCGCAAAGAGCCCGGGAACAAGCCCGTCCACGAAGCTTACAATCCCGTCGTTCCGAATCGTCGAGACGGCGCGCAGCCGCTTCTCTTTGGCCTCTTCCCCGTCCGGATATGCGGTGGAATGAACCAGCCCGAAGGCTTGCAGCCTCTCCGGATGCTGCTCGGCAATGGCCAAGGTGACATAACCGCCCATGGAATGGCCAAGCAGGACCGCTTTCTCAATATGCAGCTCGTCCATCAGGCCAAGTACATCGTTACCCATTTGTTCAATCGTATAGGGCCCTTCGGGAGCATCGGTTGCGCCATGTCCACGAAGATCGGGTACAATACAACGATATTGGCGTGCCAGCTCGGGCACCACTTCTTCCCAATAGGATGAGCTGCCGCAGAAGCCGTGCAGCAAAATAAGAGCCTCGCCTTCTCCCTGATCGGCATAACTTATCTTCGTCCCATGACATATCACTTGTTCCAATGTTCGTTCCTCTCCTTCTGCGCGTATCGTTTATGACATCCATTATAACCCATTTCCATGTATTCAAGCTGTTAATCATTAAGCCCCTGAAGGAACGGATGAAACAGCTAACGCCGTCTCGCAGCATCGGCTGCCGCTTCGGCAATCGTTTGGGCCATGCCCATGACCAGGTGAAGCGAAGTCATCTGCAGAATTGAATAGGGCCTGGGACCATTCGCATTGACGACGGCCGCAATGCTGTATTGCCCAACCGGTGGCAGCTTTCCGCCAACCGACTCGGCCGGAAGCAGCGGTTGATCCGAAAGAAAATAGGTATTTATCGCCTCTCTTGGTCCCAAGCAGGCGTCAATCGCAACGATGGCATGATTGGCCGGAATCAGAGCCAGTCTTTTTTCCAGCGTATCGGCATCACAAGGAGATGCCAACGTTCCCACGACATGAGCCATCCCGCGTTCGACGAGATAGGTTCCGGTCAACGGCCCGAGAGCATCCCCTGTGGAACGATCGGTTCCGATGCACGCAAAAGTGACCTCATCCGGTGGATGCTGCTTATAAATATCGCTGAAAAAGAAGAACAGCTCGTTCCCGGGCACTCCCTTGCGGGGATTCCGGCCCTGTCCGCGAATCCATTCCCTTTTATACGTAGGCACTACGCTTCTCTCCTTTGCACATGCATGTTCCGCGATGTTTGTTCTGCCATCCATTGTAACCGAAGCCCAGATTCGCCGCAAAAGCATTGGCCTCCGTCAGCACGTCATGATACAATGACAAGAGCTTTCGATACGGAAGGGATGAACAATAACGATGGATCTGACGCAAGCGAGTGCGGAAAATATCGAATATATGATTGAAGCGATCAAAAACAAACTGCGGATGGCCAGCGGAGCTGCCATGCAGGCCTCTGCCTTCCCGCTGGACAAGTATGAGGATTTGTTTGACCTGTACGAAATGGTCATGGGCAAGGAGCATTTGAGCATCTCCGAAGTGGAGGCCGTTGCGTCCGAGCTCGGAAAACTCCGCAAAGCCTGATCATACCGCACCATTTTCTCACACGATCACAAAATGAGGACCTGTTCGCCCCTTTTATGGGCAAACAGGTCCTCTTGGCATGCAGCGGGGTGCTCAAAAGCAGGAGCATGCTGCTGCGATCAGCAAAAATTTGAACGTTCGTCCGGTGTTTCAACCCTCCCCGCCAAGCCAGCTTTCGATTCTTGCCTTATTTCAGGCCAGTCAGCACAAACTCGGCTTCCGCTCTGCCAACGATAGTCCCGGCGTCATTGCGGATGTCTAATGGGTATGCTTCTGACAGACGGTCGAGCAGCTTTGTGTTGGCATAGCCGATTTGCCGCAGGATGGACTGGACAATCCATGCCCATTCTTCCTCGGAGCCGTCCAGCACCTTAAACGTGATGCCCAGTCTCTCCTTCTTAAGCGCAAAGCCAAATACGCCTTTGAATCCGCCCTTGGCTACGATGTTCTCGTCTTCCAGCAGTACCGAATCCACGCGATCGGTTCCACCCACCATCAATGGATGCTGGTGCATGGCCGACGTGATGGTTTCCACGGCGCGCCGGGTCGCTTCATCCTTGATCAGGTCGGGACAGGCCAGCTTCAAGTATGCTTGGCCGAGTGCCGACAGCGGCAGCGAAAATACCGGAAAGCCGCAGCCATCCGTCCCCAATTTGATGTCATGCTGTTCAATGCCGGCCAACTCGGACAGCGTCTGCAAAATTTCGCGCTGCACAGGATGTTCGGGCTCTGCATAGGTGCCCAGATCCACTTGTTTCATCTGGCTGTACCCCAGAATTCCCAAATGCTTGCCTGAGCAATTATGCAAAATCCGCCGTTTTTCTCCCTGATCCCGCAACCATTGATTCCGGCTCTCTTCATTCAATGGATAGCTTGGGGCGCAAATCAGGCACTCCTCGCCCAGACCGATTTTGTGCGACAATTGCCCCAACACCTGGATGTGTTCAGGCTCTGAGCGATGGGAAGATGCCATGATGGCGATCTCGCGGGCAGTCAGCCCATAGTGTTCGGCCATTCCCGCCCGGATTCCCGGAATCGCCTGAAACGGCTTCGCCGACGAACGGGTAAATGCTCTGAAATGAGGATCGCCCGCCGAGTAAACGACCCGGCCATTCTCATCCGTGATGCTTATGTGTCCATAATGGGCGCATTCCATGACGCCGGCCCGATATTCTTTAATCAACAAAGCACTCTCCATGCGAGTCTCTCCTTTATGCTTTCGTTTCATCTCTGCTTTGCGTCTAAACGCCGCATGGGATATCTTTAGATAGTATAGTACAAATGCGCCGTTTTTACAGTTTTTTTGCGATACCGCACCCCGGTGCCGGGTAACATTTCTCCATTCGACATCAAAGGAGGCGTCACCATGCTCCGCAAAATGTATGCATTTCCGTCAGGCTCTTCGTTTCCGCTGCTTCTATGGGGCGTTTACGCCATTGCTGCCAGCTCGCTGTCCGTCATCTTGATCGCCGCGATCGGAGCCTTGTTGGGAACCGAAACCATTATGAGCTGGGACAATCGCATCCAGCAGCTTTTGTACTTGCATTCGGAATCCCGCCTGCGGCTGCTTCCAACGATTTCGTTGATCAGTTCCCTAGGTTCATTCAAGATCACGACCGTGATCGCAATCGTGTTATTTCTGCTGTTCTTTGGAAAACGCACAGCCCGGTTCCTCATTTATGGATATGCGGTGTTAGGCAGCTTTGCGATGATGTGGATTTTAAATACGGGGCTCAAGTCCATATTTCGGAAAGACAGGCCGGAGCTTGAACATCTGTCGACCGTAACCGGATTCAGCTTTCCGAGCGGACATGCCATGATCGCCATGGGATTTTACGGCATGCTGTTCATCATCTGGGCCATTGAACGCCAGAGGCAGTCCAAAAGCATCCTCCTGCCCATCGCCTGCGGAACGACCTTCATTGCATTGCTTGGATGTAGCCGGATTATGCTGGGTGTTCATTTTCCGACAGACATCATGGCCGGTTATGCTGCCGGACTGGCATGGATGTTGTGCATGACGCAAGGGATCAAGCGGTCACTGTCCTAATCCATTTCGCGGAGGAAGCCTATTTCAGGTAAAGGAGACTCCCTCCGGCTGTTTCATCCCGCCTTCCCCGTGTTTATATACGAGTAAGCCAACGTTGATAGACGATTCGTTGCAATGTCAGACAAGATTGGTTCGTCCCTTTAACGTTATCGTTCAATTTCGAAGAAGGAGTGATTGACATGAATAAAGCTGAAGAACAATATCCTGTACAGAGCGGTTCGACCTTTGCCAAAGGTTTGTTCATCGGGGGCCTGTTGGGCGCGGCGGCTGCGCTCCTGTTCGCGCCAAAACCAGGACGCGAGCTGCGCGGCGAACTCAGCGAAAAAGTCGGCATCGTGACCGACCGTACGAAGGAAGTTGCCGCGGTTGTCAGCGACAAGGCAACCGAGCTGGCCAAAACCGTTTCTTCCAAAACGTCGGACTTGGCCAAAACGGTCAGCCAAGGACGCGACGAGGTCATGGACTCCGTTCGCAAGGCTTCTGCAGACGTTGCCGAGGAAGCAACCAAAGCTACCAGCCAGGTGGCAGCCGCTGCGGAGGATGCGAAGGAAGATACGCGCAAGGAGCTTAATTCGACCAGCATGTAATAATCCTGGAACGAAAGCTACCTCAGCCAGCTGGACTCCAGCTGGCTTATTTCCGTTGCGGAATGCGAAGAAACGATTCGTTGTAGGATGAGGAGGATTAGCGATGAACAAAGTTACGATTAACGGAAAGGCTCCTCGCCATCAGGAGCCAGGCAACGCGCCACGGCTGTATGACACGGCAGATCACCCCTTTGAGCTGAGACATGAAGTCAAGAAGCTGAACACACGGTTGGACCAAATTGCGGACAGTCTCGAAAAGTCCCAGATCAAAGATATCATTGAAAACTACTCCAATCCGAAAAAACGCATCATCACCAATTTTACCGCCGGTTTATCCCGGGGGCTCGGGCTTACGCTCGGCACGTTTGTGTTTCTGGGTCTGCTTGGCTTGATCCTGAGCCAGTTTGTGAACATGCCGATTATCGGGCAATACATTGCCGATCTTCTCAGTTACATCGACGATTACAAAAAGTAATTGCAAACCTCCTGCTCCTCCCGACCTTAACGGCGTTTATCGGTATCCTCCGCCGTGGGTCGGGAGGATTCCCCTTTCAGCAAATCTCCCGTCCATCCTCTCATCATCATCCATCCGTACATCCCTGCCATGCTGGCCAAAATGAGCGCAATGATCAAAACGACTCCCCAAGTTTTATCGATGAAAGGCAAATTTTCAAAGTTCATGCCCCACACAGCTCCCGCTACGGTTGCCGGCGTGCAAACCGAAGTCACGATCGTCAGCGTTTTCATAATTTCATTTCCGCGTATGCCTGAAGCCGCATTGTCGATGGAAATCAAGGTGTCTATCTCCTTTTCGTAATGCTTGAACAGGCCATCCATTCGTTCGACCCGGTATGCCAATTGGCGAAAGAATCGACTCTCTTCCAGCTCCTCCAGAAAGGCCTCCCTGGATGCAGCGATCAACTCTGCAAAAGGGATAAAATGGTTGCTCCAATATAGCAGTTCAAAACGTGCAGCAAGGATCTGGTCCATTAAAGTTCGGTTGTTGCGCGATTCCATTTTGCGTTCCAACCCGCGCAGGTTCATTTCGAATTGATCCATCCCGACATGGTAATAATGCAGGATCGCCCTGAACAAAATGAACATGCCTTCCCGTGCATCCTTGGCTTGCTGCAGCATCGCTGCACGTTCGCCGGTGCACATGATTCCCCTGGTGTTATCGTCCAAATTGAGCGTAAACAGCCTGCCCCGATCCATATAAAAATACATTTGGTACTCCTGACGCTCGCTGGCTCTCTCATTCTTGACCGCATACAACAACGATCCGAAAATGACCGGTACTGTTCCATTCATGAAACGGACGGACAAATAGTTGGATTTTACTTCGGGAATTTTGCGCAGCCAGTGCTGCATCTCGGGATATATTTCAATGAGATCGTCCAATGCATCCCGCAAGCCGTCCTCGTCTGTAGCAACCCAATCCCACCACTCCCAGTTGTTCGAAAAAAATTGCCTGTCCCGCCTGAATTCCGGCTTTGCCTTCTCCTTGTTCATACAATCACTCCCGTATCGCATTCCTGTTCGTTCATCGGTTTGCAGCTCCAAAAAGGACACGCTTCCATGATGCGGAATGACGTGTCCTTTCTTATACCCTCCATCTCGCCAACTGTGCAAACGCTCTGGTCACAGCGGTGTGTTGGACATGATTTGTTTTAATTTTTCGGTCGCCCTCTTCTGGATCCGAGAGACGCTCATCTGGGATACACCCAGCTTCTGCGCAATGGCCCGCTGCGACTGTCCATCCTGGAATGCCAATATCAATACTTTCTGCTCCTGCTCTTTCAGTTGTCCCAGTGCCTGCTGCAGGTCCATGCGTTTCTCCACGGAATCGAAGTCATTGGCATCCGTGCTGATCAGCTCGCCCAACGTTGCCGCGCTCTCGTCTTGGGACAACGGGGAATCGAGAGATACATAGTGGTAACATTCCCGGCCTGCCAACACTTCGATGGTTTCCTCGGGAGACAAATCGAGATACTCCGCAATTTCCTCCACGCTTGGCGATCGCTCCATCTTGACGGTCAACTCATCGATCGCATGTTGGACCAAGGCACCTTTCTCCTTAATCCGCCTTGGAACCTGGATGTACCACGACTTGTCCCGCAAATAGTTTTTCATGTGCCCGATCATGCTCTTCATGGCATACGGTTCGAAAGGCACGCCCAAATTGATATCGTATTGCTGCAGCAACCGAATTAAAGCCATTTGTCCCGTCTGATACAGATCCTCATACAGATCAGGGCGGTTTCGCGCGATTTTTCCGGCCGCCATTTTGACCATCGGTTCGTATTTGCGGACAAGGACGGTTGCGATCTCGTTATCCTTGGTCTGCTGATATTCCCAGATCAAACCGACGGATTCAGACATGGACTCTGGAGGAGTCACTTTTTCGCTCATACTTTCTCCTCACTTCTTGCAAGGCGTTTGACAAGGATGACCTTGGTGCCTTTCCCCGCTTCGCTTTCCACGCTTACGTCATCCATTAGGGCCTGCATCAAATAAAAGCCGAGGCCCCCTACCTGAGCATCCTCCAGATGCGTGTTGTGAAGGCCTGCGCGCGAAACAGCCGGGTTTACGTGAGTAAAGCTTTCTCCTTCGTCTTTGACCGTGATGGCCAGCTTTTCCTGATCCACTTCAAACACAACTTCGACCATGCCGCCCTCATGCGCGTAGGCATACAATACGGAATTGTTGCACGCCTCGGATACGGCTACCTTCATATCTTCAATATCCTCGTAAGAGAAACCCATTTTGGACGCCACGCCATAAAGATTCAACCTTACGATATCAACATACTCAGCCGTCGCAGGCAAATTTAAAGTAATTCTCTGAACTTCTGCATTCATTCCTTTTTCGATCCTTTCCTATTGGAGATTCTTCTGGGAAACAAAGAACTTGGCAATGCCCGTCATATCGAACAGCTTCTGAATCTGCGTCGGAACGTCCCGTACCTCGAAACAACCTTTGCCGTGCCGTGCCTTCAATACCGATAACAGGATACCGATCCCCGTACTGTCGATGTAGTTCAAATCTTTCATGTTGATGATCAAGTCCTGATCCTGGTTCACGACCAGCGGTTCCATCACCAGGCGAAATTCAGGAGCAACCGACAAATCCAGTTCACCCGTCAAATAAACGGTGCATACGCCATCCTGTATCTCGGTTCTTGCATTAAATTTCTCGTTTTTATTTGTATTCATTAGACATCTCTCTCCTGATTAATGGTTTCCTTACCTAATAACCGAATTGCGGCCGGATGAAACAACCTGTCCAATGGAAAACAATTCAATTCGCTTGGTTCATCGCCGATGCGGCTGTTTCGATCTTCAAACGTTGTTCCTGAAATCGGGACAGCTTCGTTCTCACGCTCCCTAGTTTGACAGGCTTGCTGATATAATCGTCCATGCCGGCATTGAAACAGCGCTGCTGAACTCCTTCCATCACGTTGGCCGTCATGGCAATGATGATCGGCTGTTTATCCCGTGGCACCGTTTCCCGGATCCTTCGGGTGCATTCCAGCCCGTCCATAACAGGCATCTGCAGATCCATGAATACGTAGTCGTATCGGGGAGAAGCCTGAATCATGTCCAGCGCCTTTTGCCCATTCTCGGCCACTTCGGATCGCAGGCCTATTTTACTGAGCATAACGGACATCAACTTCAAATTGATCGGATGGTCGTCGACGATGAGCACAGCAGGATGCATCTCATCCTTTCGTACATCTTCCATCCGGTCTTCGCCGCCTGCCACGAACGATTCGTCTTCTTCATAACGACGCGCGCTAATCGTGAATACGAACGTAGCTCCCCGTTTCTCAGCCGTGTCCAGATAGCGGATGCTGCCGCCCATCATTTCTACCAGCGTTTTGCAAATGGCAAGGCCAAGTCCCGTCCCCCCATATTTCCGCGTCATAGATGTATCCAGCTGCGAAAAAGGTTGGAAGAGCAGCTCGGCCTTATTCGGTGCTATGCCGATTCCAGTATCCTTCACCGCAAACTCCAGCGTAATCCCTTGGTCTGACTCTTCATTGACTGACACGATGAGGTAAATGCCGCCTTGATCGGTGAATTTGACCGCATTGGCGATGAGATTCATCAACACCTGGCGAAGCCGGGCCATATCGCCTTGAATCAGTTTGGGTACGGCGTCGTCTATGAAGTAATCCAGCTCCAGATTTTTTTTGCCGGCTTCCGCAGTGAAAAATTCAAACACTTCGCGCACGCAGGAAAGCAGCTCGAACGGGTGCTCCTCCAGCTCCATTTTGCCGGAATCCATTTTCGTAAAATCAAGAATGTCATTGATGACGGTGACGAGGGTGTCGGCGCTGCGCCGTATAATCCCCGCATATTCCTTCTGATCTTCCTTCAACTCGGTTTCCATCAACAGATCCACCATGCCAATGACTCCGTTCATGGGGGTGCGAATTTCATGGCTCATCATCGCGAGGAATTCCGTTTTGGCTTTCGCGGCGATTTCAGCCTCCTCTTTGGCGCGAACCAGCTCTTGGTTCATTTGTTCGAGTTCCATCGTTTTCTGGTGCAGCAGCATCGTCTGTGTTTTCAACCTTTTGTTCGAAATGAACATTTCTACGAATCCGTCAATTTTGGACTTCAAAATTTGCGGGATGAACGGCTTCACCATGTAATCGATCGCTCCGGCAGAGTACCCTGCAAACAGATGCTCGGCTTCCCTGCTGTTGGCGGAAATGAAAATAATCGGCACATCCTTGGATTTATCCCTGGCTTTAATCAGCCGGGCCGTCTCGATCCCGTCCATCCCAGGCATCTGCACATCGAGCACGATGACCGCGAATTCGTCCTTTAGCAAGCAGCGAAGGGCTTCTTCTCCGGAAGTTGCCTTAACCAGGCTATACCGCTCCGACTCCAGAACCGCCTCCAGCGCGAGCAAATTCTCGGGGCGGTCATCTACCAATAAGATATGGATTGGTTCTTTGAGCCCCATCGTCAAAACCTAACCCCCTATTTTATCTTCCGATATATTTTTTCTGTTCGGTCCAACGGCTCGTAGGCCTCGCTGAATTCCGTGAAATGCACGGACTCCTTGGAACCCAAAACAAGAATGCCGAAATGGCTCAGGCTTTCGTGAAACAACCCGTGCACGCGATTCCGCAATTCATCGTTGAAGTAGATCATGACGTTCCGGCAAAAAATGACGTTAAACTCGTTAAACGAGCGGTCCGTCGCCAAGTTGTGTTCGGCGAATATGATGTTTTTCCGCAAGAACGGGTGGAACATGACCGAATTGTATTTGGCCGTATAATACTCGGAGAAAACCCCTGTCCCGCCGGCCTCCAAATAATTCGTCGTATACAGCTTCATTTTTTCAATCCCGTATACTCCTTCCTTAGCCTGCTGCAAAGAGCGGTCGTTCATGTCCGTGGCATAAATTCTGGCCTTGTCGTACAGTCCTTCCTCATGCAGCATGATGGCCATGGAATATACTTCTTCTCCCGTCGAACACCCCGCATGCCATATCCGGATATATGGATACGTGCGCAGCACGGGAATGATCTGTTCGCGGAACAGCCGGAACAATGACGGATCTCGAAACATTTCGGTTACAGGAATGGACAGGGTATGGACGAACCGATCGAACGAGGAACGGTCATGGAGAATGCGTTCCTGCAACCCCGATATCGTTCCGACGCCCTCGGCATGGGCATAATGCCATATTCTTCGTTTGAGGGATGGCAGCGCGTAATTTCTGAAATCGTATCCGTACAATCGGTGCATCCCTTCCAGCAGCAGCTGGATTTCGATCAGTTCCCGCTCTTCTTCCTGAGGCATATTTGAAGGGCCCGTTTCCTTCTCCCTTGATTCCCACGATGTCATAATTTTTCTCCACTTCTATGTTTATGGTTGCACGTCATGGTACTGTTGTTTCTTCATTACCCCGTCCTGAGGCCTACGAATACAACCATACCCGCATTAATGACAATAATTGATCGGTCTGGATCGGTTTTTTCACATAATCGGAAGCCCCTGCCTCGATGCATTTGCCGCGGTCGTCCTTCATGGCTTTGGCCGTAAGGGCAATGATCGGCAGCTTCTCGAATCTCGGCATCTGGCGGATTCGCGTCATCGCTTCATAGCCGTCCATTTCCGGCATCATCATGTCCATCAGGACCAGGTCGATGTCTGGATTGGCTTCCAGAATGTCCAAGGCCTCCCGTCCGTTTTCGGCGAAAATGACCTCCATCCGATAGCCTTCGAGAACGCTGGAAAGCGCGAACACATTGCGGATATCGTCATCGACCAGCAATATTTTTTTGCCTTCGAACAATGTCTCCTTGTTATGCAGCTTCTGCAGAATCTTGCGTTTGTCTTCCGGCAGATTGGCCTCGACCCGATGCAAGAACAGCGTTGTCTCATCCAACAGCCGTTCCGGCGATTTCACGTCCTTGATAATAATCGATTCGGCGTATTTGCGAAGTCTCGTCTCTTCTTTGGTATCCAGATCTTTTCCCGTATAAATAATGATCGGCAGGTCATTCAGACCTTCATCGTCCCGAATTCGATCCAGCAGCTCAAAGCCGGTCATGTCGGTCAGCATCAAATCAAGCACCATGCAGTCGTACCGTTGACCATGGAGTTCATTCAACGCATCCTGCCCGGTGGAAACGGCCGTGATCGCTACATCGTCATGACCGATCAGCTCGATGATTGACTTCCGCTGCACCTCGTCGTCCTCAACGATCAGCAATCGTTTCAATTGTTGTTCCGTATAGGATTCAATATGGGAAAAAGCTTTATCCAGCGCTTCCTTGCTCGAAGGTTTTCGCAGGTAAGCAATGGCTCCCATCATTAAACCTTGTTTGACATCATCGATGACGGAAATGACATGTACCGGAATATGTCTTGTTGCGGAATTGCTTTTCAGCTCTCCCAGAATGGACCAGCCGTCCATAATCGGCAATTGAATGTCCAGAATGATGGCGTCCGGCAAATAGTGACGGGCCATTTCGAGCCCTTTGTCCCCCTGCAGCGCGACGATCGCCTTGAATCCGCGTCCTCTCGCCATATCCATCAAAATATGAGCAAATTTCACATCATCCTCGATGATCAGCAATACCTTGTCGCCTGCCGTGATATGCTGTTGATCATCGTCGATGGCCGCCTCGGCTGGCGGGTGTGGAACGTTCCTGCTGATGACAGGGCTTCCTTGTGTCCCCATCAGGCGGTTGTCCACGTTGTTCATCGCGGAGGTCCGGTGCTCGAAAAGCCTTGTTTCGCTTTCCCCCGCCTCCTGTAACGCACTCTCGGCGGAAGGCGCTGCCTCAGCCAATGCCCGATGATCAATCGACTCTGCATTGTTGTCGGGAAGATACAGCGTAAAGGCGCTGCCAACGCCTTCCGCAGATTCCACCTTGATGGCTCCGCCCAGCAAACGCGCCAGTTCCCGGCTGATGGATAACCCAAGTCCCGTGCCGCCGTATTTGCGGCTTGTAGTGCCGTCCACTTGCTGGAAAGCCTCGAAGATCAGATCGGTCTTGTCCGGCGCGATGCCGATCCCTGTATCCTGCACGGTGAAGCTGACGTAATCTTGGTTCGCGTTCAAATATTCCGGAATTTCTCCGGCTTTCAGTTTTTTGGCGATCAGACTGACTTGGCCGCGATTGGTGAACTTGAAGGCATTCGACAGCAGATTCCGCAAAATTTGTTTCACGCGATGGCCGTCCGTATAAATCCAATCCGGCAGATTGGCGTCGAATTCGACGTTCAATCCGAGTTCCTTTTTGCTCGCGACCGGCCCGAAATTTTGTTTGGTGAACAGGGCCAAATCCTCCATGTGGACGGTCTCGTAGTTGATATCCATTTTGCCGGCATCCACTTTGGACAGATCCAGTATTTCATCGATCATCTTGAGCAAGTCCGCACCGGACATGTATATCGTATGTGCATATTCCCGCTGCTTTTCGGTCAGATTGCCGTCCTTGTTCTCGGACAACAACTGCGACAAGATGAGCAAACTGTTTAACGGGGTGCGAAGCTCGTGCGACATGTTTGCCAAAAACTCGGATTTGTACTTGCTTGTCATCGACAATTGCATCGCTTGCTGCTCCAGCTGCACCTTGGTCTGTTCGATCTCGTCGTTCTTCTCTTCGACTTCCCGAACCTGCTCTTCCAGCGCGCGCGTCTTGGCAATCAGTTCGGTATTAAAGTGCTCCAGCTCTTCCTGCTGCCGCTGCAGCAGCTCCTCCGAACGTTTCAGCGCGGCCGCCTGTTCCTCCAGGTTTTCGTTCGATCGGCGCAATTCCTCTTGCTGGGTCTGCAATTCCTCGGATTGCACCTGCAGTTCCTCGGTCAACGCCTGGGACTCGCGCAGCAGTTCTTCGACCCGCAGCCTTCTGCGAACGTTATTCAGGATAACTCCCAGATTGGAAACGAGCTGCGTGAACAGATTTTTTTGAAGGTCGCTAAAACCGTTAAAGGAAGCCAGTTCCACCACCCCGATCAATTCATCCTCAAACACGATGGGATGGATCATGATGCTTGTTGCCTGGGAATGGCCGGTTGCCGACGTGATGCGCACGTAATCCCCCGGGGCTTCTTCAAGCTGGATCGGCCGTTCGTCCAAAGCTACCTGACCAATGAGCCCTTCGCCGATCCGGTACGCTTTTTTGCCTGCTTCGCTCGTTTCTTCAAGCGCATAGACTCCGTAACGCCGGATTTCGTCGGGATGTTTCTCCTCGTCTATCAAATAAACGGCACCTACCTGGGCACCGAGAACCGGGGCGAATTCGCTGATAAACATCTGCGAGATCTGGCGGATGGATCCGATGCCGCGCAGCAGCTCGGGAACCCTCGCGATGTTTGAGTTCGTCCAATTCAAATCCTTCTGGGCCTGTAAATAGGCTTTCTCCACTTCCAGCTTCTCTTCCAGATCGCCGGATACGGCCTTGAGCACTTCGGCGACCTGGCCGATCTCGTCGCTGGATTTCACCCGAATGCGCCGGACCGTCCGGTAATGCCCCTTGCCCAAACTGGCGATCATCATATTAACGGTATTGAGGCCTTTGGTTATGCTGGGCAGCACCCAAAGGATAACTCCCAGAGCCAGCAGCAAACCGGCAATCGTAATCCCCGACGTGATCTGGACCGCGCGGGTATACTGTTCATTGGCCTGGGTAATTTGCGTATCAATCTCCTGATCCTGGTACCGGGAGAGGGCATTCATGCTGTCCATTGCTTCTTGCTGGACCTGCAGCCCGGTCGTATTGCGATATTGGTTCGCTTCCTCCACGCGTCCTTGGGACAACAGGTTGATCTGCCTTTCGGCGTACTTCTCGAACGCGTTCCAAGCCTCCTCCACCCGGTCGACCAGTTGGTGCTCATACGCACTGCCTGCCCGTTCACGCACTTGCGCAAGAAACCGTTCGGCGTCCTCCACCATTCCACCCAGCTGATTGTTGGCCGTACTAACCGAATTGCTAGGGTTGAGCAGCAAATTCGCCAGCACTTTGGCCACTTCGTTCACTTCGCCTCTTATCCCGGTCGAATACCTTACTTTCAGATAACGCTCTTGGTACATCTGGTCCAACTGCTGGTTGCTGTTGTGCAACCGTTCATAACTGACAAACGTCAACACGATCAAAATGGCCATCAGAGCGGTGAATCCGATCAGCAATTTGTTCCTGATTTTCATTCTGTCTCCGCTCCTTTATTTTTCAATGTGATCCATACCAGGCATTTGTCGTCGTCCCGCTCGGGCGGAGCTTCGGTTTCGAAAAACAAGGATTGCATTGCCGGCTCATCCCATTGGTGCGCGCCCTTTAGGCGGGTTTTGAGAAACTCAAGCTGTGTGTCCTGGTCTCCCTGTACCGTCTCCAGCAGCCCGTCCGTATATAAAGCGATATGCCCTTCCCCCTCGTAATGGACCGTCTGCGGGTCAATTTCCATCTTGTCGAACAAGCCCACAGGGCAGCATACGCTGTCGAACGTATCCACAGTCCCGTCTTCCCGGAAAAAAAGCGCCGGCGGATGCCCTGCATTCACGTAATCGATCCGCTTCATTCGTGTATCCACGACCAGATAGATCGCGGTAAAATAGTACTGCACAAGCTGTTTTTCCAAATGCAGTTGATTGAATCTTCGGTTCAGCTCTTGAATGACTTTTTCCGGATCCACATACGTCGTTACGGTATCTTTTAACACGGATGCGATAAACATCGTAAACAGGGACGATGAGATGCCGTGCCCCATCATGTCCAGAAGCAGCACGCCGTAACGTCCTTCTCCCAACGGGTACCAGGAGTACAAATCTCCCGCCAGCTCGAACGAAGGTTTGTAGATCGCATTGACGTGAAATAAAGGATCTTCGATGGCAGGGCTCAAAACAGCATTCTGGACCATCGCTGCCAGCTTCAGCTCATCCTGAATTCGCTGATCGCGCTCCTTGTGCCAGTCCTTCTCCTGCTTCAACCGCAGCGCAAGCCGGATGCGGGCCATCAATTCGACTTTGTTAATAGGCTTGGTTACATAGTCGGACGCCCCGGCGTCAAGCGCTTCGGCCAGCTTTTTGGAATCGCCGATCGCGGTGACCATAATAATCGGAATATCTTTCAGATTATCGTATTTTTGCATGATCCGGCATGCCTCGATGCCATCGATCTCAGGCATCATCATATCCAGCAAAATCAGGTCGATATCCGATGGTTTGGAACGAATCTCGCCTCTCTCTTCGCCAATTCCCAGCACGTCGAACATTTCCATGGCGGAACTTGCGGCAACGACGTCACGATAATTCTCTTTTTTCAAAATCTCTCGAATGATGATGATATTTGTCGGATTGTCGTCAACAATAAGTATGCTCATTAGGATCTCCTTATCTGTGGCGTTCCGTATTTGTCGTTTCGAATCAGGTTATGCAAAGGTCCAAAACATGCATGATTCCACATTTTTCGGGATGGTCAACATAACATTTCCTACTATAACCATAAGCCAAAATGAAGGAAAGTGCATGGAGTGAAACGTTGCCAATCAACATTTTCCAGTCAAAAGAGTGCTTCTATGGAGCAGCTCTTCTCTCTCTATTAATGATATTTTGCGCTATCATGGGCCGCAACCCATATACTCGCAAAAACATAGCTAAGGAATGAGGATACCCCCATTCCTTAGCTATGTTTTTGATAAAGTCCGCTGCAATACCGCTAGCAAACTTATGTTTACGTATCGATGCGGCAGAGCGATCCTACTCTTCCTTTTTAGCGATGACGAGCACCTTGCCTTTGTCCAGCTCGCTCTCGTAGAAGTCGGCCTCTGCTTGGGTGAAGCCCATCGACTCGATTTTCGCTCGAAGTTCATCGCCCCGGGATCTGAACAGATTGGCAATAGAGTCAAACAGTCCTTCTTGCTTCATTCCGATTTCTTTGGCGTCCGCCGTATCGGCAATGCGGTCCGTGCGGTCCTCTTCATGGGCGAGAACGAAGATTTGATCAGCAAGGTAGCCGGCGCGCTGCAGTTCTTTCACTGCTTCTACCGCTTGAACTCCGTTTTCCACCACTTTGGCATATGCTTTTGCGTTGGTTGAATTCATCGTTTCCACTCTCCTCTGAACATCTTCATTTTCGGCCTCTAAGTTGAACCAATGATTTTTACACGGAGTACTACGTGGTCAGAACCATCTTCCGATCGCTGTTATCCCCAGATTTTTTGAATCCCTTTATTTAAGGGGAAAATCCGGTGATAAATGCGAACGCTTTGCTTCTTCAGATTCTTTCTGCCCTCTCCGTTAACGTGTAAATGTCTAGTTCAACATATATAGTATATAAACATGCCATCTTGTATTGAAACATATCATTCGATTCCAAAAAAATCAGGTAACGGATTCATCAAATAAATCAATGCCCAGGATGCGTTCTGTTCCGGGAGCCATATACACTTTTAACGCCCGGTCTCCCCGCACAAACACCTCGCCGTCCTGCGCCTTGGAATAGGGCTGCCCCAGAGCATTCCGAATGGAGTCGATATCCATGTCAATCCATTGTTGATTTAGCATGAAGCGCTTCATGCGGCCTTCGACATGGATGTATTGAATGACATCCTCGTCCTGGCACACCCCGATGCGGGCATCCTCAAAATCAAATTCCGGGCAACCCAGATAAGGATCGTCCAAGCGTTTCAGCGGTTGTCCCTTTCGGGCCATGACGTCGGCCAGTCCGTGATCCAGCGAGATGCCGTTCAACGTCCTGAACGACCCGAACTGCCCGGACCTTTCATCCGCAACGGTAACAACCTCTGTCACCTGCGGCTCCACTGCCGTCCATGACGTTTCGGGGGCAACCGGAAGAGCTGCCACCTGAACGGAAAAGGGAGAAATCACGCCAAACATCAGAAGCATCAGTTTCATCATTATTCTCACCCTCCATCGGTTTCGCTGGTTCACCGTCCTGACGAGTTACCCGAAATCAAAAATTTATTTTCTTATGCGCTGCCATATGTTTGCTGCAAGGTCGACGTATTTGAGCCACTCCTTACCGCCCTTTGCCCCTTGGTTATATGTAGCATCATAACTGTTCACCGTCCGGTCGACAGGCGTTGATGGCTGCTGGGCGGGATGCACGACGGACTTTTGTTCCCGTTCCTTCTCTGCGCGCTTGGTTTGAAACCGCGAAATCATCGTGGTCGACACCTGCTTTGCCGCAGCACTGACTTCATTCAATACGTCTCCCAGGTTTTGCACCGACTCCATGACCGGATCGATCTGCTTCATTTTGTGCTGTACGTCCGCAGTGATGTCATTGGCATGCCTTACCGTTTGTTTTACCTCGTAGCTCAACTCATCAATCGTTGTTCGTACCTCTTGCAGCGTTTGCGAGACATTGTCAAGCGAAGCCTGAGCGGACTTCAATGTACGAATCAGAAAAAACACAAGCACAGCAAATGCCACGGCAATGATCGCCACGCTAATTTGGTAGATCATAATCCAACCTCTCTTTCCTAATTGCAAATCGATTTGTTAATGCTTTAGTTACCCGGCCGTTTCTGCGGCGAAACAATGGCATACGGCCGTTTCTTATCACACCTGCCGCTGCTCGCGTCGTGTGATTCAAGCGCTCTGGGCCCGGTTAAAGACAACTACACAAGGGCAGGGAGAGACTAAACGGCCCTTCCCATTCCAAAATGAAAGGATGATGACTTATGCTGAAATGGTCGGTCGTTTTTCTGATTATTGCTCTGATTGCAGGCATTTTCGGTTTCTTCGGCATCGTTGAAGCTGCAGCTTCCATTGCCAAGGTCCTGTTCTTCGTTTTCGTGGTATTGTTCATCATTTCCCTGATTACGGGACGAAGCGGCATGCGACGAAGCTAAACGGAATACCCGTTTCACTCGCTGTTCATTGTACGCACAAGGCCTGCCATGCTTGGAAAAGCGGCAGGCTTTTGCTGTGCTGCTTCATATGTATTTCCCTCCTTTTCGCTCTATTCCGCTGCCGCTGACCCCATTTGCAAATAGGACCTTTTTGTCATAGCCATCCCGGTTTTATGCCTCTCTGGTACGATAAAGATTCGGACCCACTTCTACCCAAATTTGACCAAAATGACTCTAGAGAATAAAAGAAAGTATTGCTAAAATTGTGATTCACAGGTGACCTTGCTTGGTTACTTTTATCACAGACAACATACTACATATCTAACCGAGGAGGAGTAACAAATGAAAAAAATCGTAAGTTTCGCTGCTGCCCTGACGCTGATGGGTTCCATGGCTGCCGCTGCGGGTGCCGAGGAAGCGGTTACCGGCACAACGACTCCGACAAGTTCCGAAGCAACGACTTCCCCTGCGATTGAGGTGAATGCCCCTGTCGTGGAAACGATCCAAGGCACCGTCGAAACGGCTCCGGGCTCACAAACCGCTTCCGAAGAAAGCGAGGGTGTAACCGGCCAAACTGCGGAGGGTACAACAACGGAAGCATCCACGTCTACGACAGACAAAATGTTCGACGAACCACTTGTTAAACCCGGCGACGAGGTTCAAGCGCCTACGATGCTGCTGAAGCTTCTGGAGCGCACATGGTTCTATGACGCCCCTAATGGCAAGCCGATTGGAGCGTTGGGCACCCAAATTGTCGACACCACAGGCGAAGTCGTGAATGGGTTCGACGGCGGCGAATGGGTTCAGATTTACACATGGAAAGGAAAAGGCTGGATTCACGTCTCCATTCAATAGTATCGTATTATCGTTGGAACGATAAGTCAAAAAGAGGATAGCCGCATTCGCGGCTATCCTCTTTTTCATCATGTATGCGCACCCCATGAAAAAGGGGTTTCAGTTATAGTAAACATCGCTTTGGAATGCCGGTTAGGTTCCCTGGGGAAGATTGTCCATTTTGGGTTCTACATGCACGTGAACATGCATGATATTATGCTTGTGTTTCAGACGTTCCTCGACCCGGTCACAGATTTGATGGCCTTCGATCAAACTGAGCCCGCCGTCCACTTCAATGACGACATCCACGAGCACATGGCTTCCATGAACGCGCGCCTTGACGTCCTTGATCAATTCCACGCCCGGCACGCGCGATACCGTCGTGCGAAGGTCTGTGAGCTGGTCTTGATCGAATCCGTCGGTCAGGCTATGCGTCGCATCCCGGAAAATATCCCATGCGGTTTTGCATATCATTAAACCAACCACGATGGCGGCGACCTTATCGAGCCAAGGCAAGCCGAATTGCGCGCCGACGATGCCCACGGCAGCCCCGATGCTGACTAGGGCGTCCGAGCGATTATCCTGGGCGGCAGCCAAGAGCGCCTGGCTGTTGATTTGCCGGGATAACCGGTAGTTGTAGCGATACACGCCCATCATCACCAGCGCACACACTGCCGCCACTCCGGCGGCCCACAGATTAGGCGCGGTGAACTCCCCCTGATACCAGGATCGAACCGCTTCGAAGAGTACTTGCAGGCCGACCATGGCCATGATGAAGGAAGCAATCAGTGCGGCAACCGTTTCTGCGCGAAAATGACCGTAAGCATGGTCGGAATCCGGCGGCTTTTGGGATATGCGCAATCCGATCAATACAGCCACGGAGGCCACGATATCGGTAAGGTTGTTGAAACCGTCCGCGAGCAAGGCGCTGGAAGCAAATATATATCCACAGATCAGCTTGAAAGTGGACAGCACGAGATAAGCAGCGATGCTAACCCAGGCTCCCCGCTCTCCCTTGCGTATTTCGTCATAAGCGTTCAACTTCAACGACACTCCTTTAACTTTCATAATACGTTGTTCCATGTTATCAAACGAAACTCGTGTGGGTCTACAGAAACAGTGTTGCCAAGCCGCAGTGCTGTAGGGATACCGAAAAAAAGTTGCAAAGCGTCATGGCTGTAAGCTTTGAGAAACAAAGTTTCATTAAGGAAAAATGGACACGTTCCGAATGATCACGCATTTTAACAGGTTGCCCTTGTACAGGCTTCGCAAAACGTATAAAATGGGAGCATCCCGTCCTTATTCGGACGGCTTATTGCAAGACCGGGAGGGATTCACATGAGCGACAATACGAACGAACCGCGCAAGATCAGTTTGCAGGATGCCATACGCCAAAAGCTGGCACAAAAAAAGGAGCAGGCCAAGAACGGCAATCAGGCCGGAGCTTACTTCGAGGGCGGAACCAAAACATTGAAAAGCCAAAACAACAAAAAGCCGAACAATCAGCGCCGCCGGACAGGCGGGTCCTAGCCTCAAAATTCACAATGAACGTTGCTTTTATGGCAAACAAAAAGAAGCGCCATTCTCCTTTCGGAGATTTGGCGCTTCTTTTATTATAAGGCAGAACAGAAATCAATTCCGTTGAAAGACCGATTGTTTACGCTTCGGCAGGGTACAGCTTTTGACGAAGCTCTTTGATTTCATCGCTTTCCAGATACTCGTCATAGCTCATTTGACGGTCAATAATGCCATTCGGCGTAATTTCGATAATGCGGTTCGCGATCGTCTGAATGAACTGATGGTCATGGGACGTAAACAGCATCGTGCCGTCGAAATCGATCAATCCGTTGTTCAATGCCGTGATCGATTCGAGATCCAAGTGGTTCGTAGGCTCATCAAGAATCAGCACGTTTGCGCCGGTTTGCATCATTTTCGCCAACATGCAGCGAACTTTCTCGCCCCCGGACAATACGTTTGCTTTTTTCAGCGCCTCTTCGCCGGAGAACAGCATGCGACCAAGGAAACCGCGCAGATACGTTTCATCCTGATCCTTCGAATACTGACGCAGCCAGTCCACCAAGCTCAATTCCACGCCATCGAAATACTTGGAGTTGTCTTTCGGGAAATAGGCTTGGGAAGTCGTAACGCCCCATGTATACTCGCCGCTGTCCGCTTCCGTTTCGCCCATCAAGACATCGAAAAGAAGGGACTTCGGAAGGCCGTTGGGTCCAACAAACGCAATTTTGTCGCCTTTGTTCACTACAAAGCTTACATCGTTCAACAATGGCTCGCCTTCCACCGCTTTGCTGATGCGATCGACGGTGAGCAGCTGCTTCCCGGCTTCGCGTTCCGGCTTGAAGTTGATGAACGGATATTTACGGTTCGACGGACGGATGTCGTCCAGCGTAATTTTATCGAGCTGTTTCTTCCGGGAAGTTGCCTGCTTCGATTTCGAAGCGTTCGCGGAGAAACGCTGGATGAATGCCTGCAATTCCTTGATTTTTTCTTCTTTCTTCTTGTTCGCGTCGCGTTGCAGGGCGATCGCCAACTGGCTGGACTCGTACCAGAAGTCATAGTTTCCTACGTACAACTGGATTTTGCCGAAATCGATATCCGCGATATGCGTACACACTTTGTTCAGGAAGTGACGATCGTGGGATACGACGATAACGGTGCCTTCATAATCCATCAGGAAGTTCTCGAGCCATTGGATGGACTCCAGATCCAAGTGGTTGGTAGGCTCATCGAGCAACAGGTTGTTCGGACGGCCGAACAGCGCCTGAGCCAGCAGGACACGGACTTTTTCGTTACCGCTCAGCTCTGCCATTTTTTTGTCATGCATGTCGCGGTCAATGCCAAGGCCAATCAGGAGTGCAGCCGCATCCGGCTCGGCATCCCAGCCGTTCAATTCCGCGAATTCACCTTCCAGTTCACCCGCACGCAAGCCGTCTTCCTCAGTGAAGTCCGCTTTGGCGTAAAGCGCATCTTTTTCCTTCATGATGGAGTACAGACGGCTATGACCCATGATTACCGTTTCAAGAACCGGGTACTCATCGTATTCGAAGTGGTTTTGCTTCAATACGGCCATGCGCTCGCCTGGGGTGATGTGCACCTCTCCCTGGTTTGCTTCGATTTCGCCTGACAAAATTTTGAGGAACGTTGATTTGCCGGCCCCGTTGGCGCCGATCAGGCCATAGCAGTTGCCTGGCGTGAATTTGATGTTCACGTCTTCAAAAAGTGCACGTTTTCCGTAGCGGAGCGTGATGCCGCTTGTACTGATCATTAAGCATTACCATCCTTTTTATTTGTTAATCTGCATATTGCATGAATAGCAGCTCGTATACTTATGGATTCAATGACCCTAAGCCTATTCCGGCACCATATTATAACACAAAAAAACGGCTAATTCGAAGATTGGCCGCTTTTTTACGCATTAAATATTTGGCATGGGACTGTTTCCGGTTCAGATGAACCATAAATCCATGTTGATGTGGAAAGAAAATCAGGTTTGCTCGTCCTCGCCATGGCGAATGCGCAGCGTCTCGCCGTGACCGAGAACCTGAATGCGCTCGGCGGCGATGCCAAGGCGCTGCCGTTCGGCTTCCAGGCGATCCAGCGCCTCCCGCGGCGTATCGTCTGCCAGCCTGAACGTGCCGTAATGCATCGGCACCATCAGTTCGGAACCCGTTTCAACGAACCCCTGCAGCGCTTCTTCCGGCGTCACGTGCTGGGACGTCATGAACCATTCGGGTTCATAGGCCCCGATCGGCATAAGAGTGATGTCGATGTCGAAACGTTCTCCGATCGTTCGAAAACCGGGGAAATATCCGGTATCCCCGACGAAATAAACGGTGGGCGGAGATACGGAAAAGTGGTGGGCTGCTCCGCCTTCCGGTTTGCGAATGCCGCCTTTATTCCGGTGCTCTCTTGAACCCGATCCCGCTGACGTTCGAGGGCTCCCCTCATTCGAAGCTTTAGCAATCGCGCTTTCCGCTGCTGCAGGCGAAACCGTCGCAGCGCTCTCCAGAACATACCCGCCCCAATGGGAAGTATTCGTGTCGAACAACGTGCGGCGCGTCCAGTGCTGGGCAGGCACAAACGTAATTTTCACGCCGCCGACGGACAGATGCTCCCACCATTTCAGTTCGTGGCAGCGGTGAAACCCCTTGCGCACCATTTTTCTTTTGAGTCCGTCCGGCACGATCAGCAGCGTTTTGGCGGACACCAGTTTGCGCAAGGATGCCAAATGCAGGTGATCATAATGAGAATGGGAGATCAGCACCACATCCAGCGGCGGAATGTCCCGGATCGGAATGCCCGGAGGTCCAAGCCGACGCTGGAACCCCATCTTTTCGGCCCAAACCGGATCGGTGACGATGTTCAGACCGTTATATTGAATGAAAAAGGTGGAATGCCCCACCCACGTCACCGTTGTCTCTTCCCGGTTGGCATGCAGGAAATCCAGGTCAGGCGGGTGATGCGGCACCTTGAACGTATAATCCTTCGACTTTCTGCGCCGTTCCTCCCTCCACTGCCTGAATTCCTTCAACGTTTTGTCTGTGCTTACATTATCCAGATTGTTATAGCGGATTTTAGGCATGAAAGGACCTCCTCCCTTCACCTATTTTAACCCATATTTCGCCGAATTGAAAAAAGGCTAGTCCTTCGGATTGCCGCTTGCCGCCATATAGATGAACAAAAAAGCGATCGCTGCGACGATAATAAGCGGCGGAGCGTACATGATCGTGAACGTTTCGAAAAAACTTAATCCCGTTACGCCCGGAATGCCGGATACGCCTTCTGCATACATCGTATTCATCCTTTCTTTTTCCCCGCTCGGCCTCGCACGTAATCGGCATCGAACAGGAACAGTCTCATGATCAGCACCAGCGACGGAATCAGCACCAACAGCCCCAGACTGAACGCGGTAATCAGCGCGATTCCCATCGTGCGGTTCGTGAAGCTGTCGTAAATGTTAACGTACGGATACAGGATGTAGGGCAAATGCGAGCGGCCATACCCGTACCAGGCAAAAGCAAACTGCAGCATGACAGCTACGAAGCACCACCCCATGTACTTGCGTTTCCATACGAGTGATACCGCAATGACGAAGCAGACGAAGGAGGCAATAAACATCCATGAAATGCCCAGCATGTTCTGAAAATGCTGCGGGTTCTGCTTGTTGATTTGCAAAAACGCCAGAAAGCTGGCAAAGATGGTAGGCAGGCTCCATAGTAAGGCATATTCCCTCAATACTTCAAACGCTGTCTCATCTTCCGCCCTCTTGGCGTAGTAGGACAGGAACATGGCGGAAATATAAAGCACGCTCACCAATGCCAACAGCACGACAGACCATGTGTAAGGATTGGTCAAAAATTCGCCCCAGCTAAACAAAACCCTCTCTCCCGACTGCTCGATAATGCCCCCTTCGGAGATCGCCAAAATGGTGGAGAACACGGCGGGAATCAGCAGCCCTGTCGCCCCATACAAGGCCATGTATATCCGGCTGTTCTGGCCGTTGTTTCCATAGGTGTTATAGGCGTAATATACGCCGCGAATCGCAAGCAGCACGATGGCAAGCGAGCCGGGCACCAGCAGCGCAGTTCCATAGTAAAACGCGCTGTCCGGATAAAATCCGACCAATCCGACCACGAAAAAGATGAGAAAGACGTTCGTCACTTCCCACACCGGCGAGAGATAGCGCTGTATGATGTTGTGGATTTTATTCTCATGCCCGGAGAGCACACTGTAAAAGCTGAAGAACCCTGCGCCAAAATCGATCGACGCAACGATCAGGTATCCGAACAGAAATGTCCACAAAATCGCAATGCCCGCAATTTCAAAGCTCAATGCACGATCCCTCCCTCAAGCCCGAGCGACTCCAGCTCCTTCTCCGCTTCCTTGTTGCGAAACAGCTTGCTGAGGACACGGATGCAAGAGAAACAAAGGACCAGATACAGCAAAATGAACAGAACAAGCATCCAGCCTACGGAAGTGGACGTCGTGGCAGCCTCGGATACCTTCATGTATCCGCGCAAAATCCACGGTTGGCGTCCAACCTCCGCGAACATCCAGCCGAGCTCGATCGCAATCATCGCTAGCGGTCCCAGAAACACGATGCCCATGAGCAGCCATTTCGGATACGGTTTGCGTCCCGGAAGCCAGCGCCGAAACACGTACAGGACAGGAATCAGGAAAATGATCACTCCTGTCGTCACCTTCAAATCGAACATATAGTGAATCGAGAGCGGCGGCCTCAGATCGGCCGGATACTCCTCAAGCCCCTTCACTTCGGTATCCGGCCGATTTCCGGCAAGGATGCTTAGCGCGTAGGGAATTTCAAGCGCATACTTGACTTCATTGTTCTCGTCCAATATGCCTCCATATACGAGCGGCGCTTCTTTCATCGTTTTGAAATGCCATTCGGCCGCGGCCAGCTTCTCCGGTTGGTATTTGGCCAGAAATTTGCCGGAGGAATCCCCGAGCATAATAGTGCTGACGGCAAATACAAGTGCGCTGACGGTCGTCAGTTTCAATGCCTTTTTATAATAAACATGGCCCCTGCCCCGCAGCATGCTGAAAGCGGCAATGCCTGCAAGCAAACCCGCGCTGAGCGTATAGGAGGATGCAAGCACATGGGTTACCTTGGTTGGCGTAGCGGGATTCAGCATGGCCGCTATAGGATGAATGTCCTTCATGATGCCATCGATCAGGGTGAAGCCCTGCGGCTGGTTCATGAACGAATTGACGGTAGTGATAAAAATGGCCGATGCCGACGAACCGAGCGCAACCGGGATGAGCAGCAGCATGTGCGTGTATTTATTTTTGAAACGATCCCAGGTGTACAGGTATATGCCAAGGAATATCGCCTCTATGAAAAAGGCGAACGTCTCCATGAACAGCGGCAGGGCAATCGCCTGTCCCGCCACCCGCATGAACATGGGCCATAACAAGCTGAGCTGCAATCCAATCGAGGTGCCGGTTACTACGCCGACCGCTACGGTGATGACAAAGCCTCGCGCCCACCTGCGGGCAAGCAGGGTGTAGTGCACGTCGTTCTTGCGCAATCCGCGCCACTCCGCAAGAGCGATCATGAGCGGCACGCCAACGCCGATCGATGCAAAGATAATATGTACAAACAGGGTTAATCCGGTCAATATCCGGCTTAGCAGAACAGGGTCCAGCGTTGTCATCAGGGTGACACTCCTCACTGTTAGTCAATGATAGGTTCCGGGCATCGCCCTTCTTCCTTCGAACAACTAATAATTCATGATGCGAATGATGCTCTTCACCACGGCGTAAAGTACGACGACCGCGGCAACCAGACAAACGATCACAAGCGTTTTCTCTTCTTTGCGAAACATATCACGCCTCCTCCCTTTAACGGATGCGAATGTCGTTTACCTATACCGTTTGCAAAAGATTCCTTTTTTATCCGCTTTTATCCGCGAATGTGAAAACTGACACAAAGAAGCCTTAACCGCTACTTGAATGCGATGCATCCAGTAGGGTTAAGGCTTTATTATCCCGTCAGCCGTCAATTATTCATACGAGCGCCTCTTGTTTGGGAAGCCGGACCTTGAACGTGCTCCCCTTGCCTGGCGCAGACATCACCGTCAGCTTCCCATGGTGATCTTCCACGATTTTACGCGAAATATATAACCCCAGACCCGTTCCGCCAATCTGGCGATGGTCCGAATTGTCCACCCGGTAAAACTTCGTAAACAGCATGTCCTGCACCTCTTCGGCAATGCCGATGCCGTAATCCCTTACATCGATGCATAACCACTTCTTCTCTTCCCATAACGTAATATCGATGCGATCGGCACCAGGCGAGTATTTGACCGCATTGCCAACGAGGTTGTGCAGCACCTGTGCCATCCGGTTCTGATCGGCATAAGCGAAGAAGTCCCCGTTAAAGGCATGCACATATATGCGTTGTACTGATTTGATGTTCCACTGTTCGGCCACGCCCTCCACCAGTTCCAGCATAGGAACATAGGTCATGTGATAGGTCAAGCTTCCGTTATCCAATCGTTGGATATCCAGCACGTCATCCAGCAAACTGCTGAGCCGGGCCCCCTCGGACGTAATTTTCCCTAAAAATTCAAGGCGCTGCGAGGCGGGAAGATCATACAGCATCATCAGTTCCACATACCCCATAATAGTGGCGACTGGCGTGCGAAGCTCATGTGAAACAACGCTGATCAGCTCGTGCTTCATGCGGTTAAGATGTTCTTCTTCCGTCCTGTCCCGGAACACCAGCAGGAAGCCATGGTTTCTGCCGGGTACGTCAATCTGTTTCATATATAGAGAAAAAACACTTTTGGACGCATTATCCAGAACAAATTCGGTTTCCGCAAAAGCCTGCTCGCCTTTCAGAAACGCGCGCGTCTGATCGAGCAGGTTGAAATTATCCGTGAGCACGGACCGCTCAATGGACAGGGCCAGATCTTCGATGGAGCGTCCAAGGAAATCCCCCAAACCGAACATCTCCTCAATACGGCGATTGACGATCGTGATCGTTCCAGACCGGTCGGACATGACCAAGCCTTCGCGGACCGATTCAATGAACTGCTCGCTGATGTCGCGCTGTTCCTGAATGGCCTGTTTCTCGCGCACCAATTCGGCGTTCAGCTGTTCCAGCGCAAGCGCATCGCGCACGCGGTCCTCTTCAGCTCTTGTTCGCTCGGTAATATCCTTGATAAACAGATTGTATAATGACTCTTTGTTGCCTAAGCGAATCTCGACAATTTTGTATTCGATCGGAAAAACGGATCCGTCGCGCCTGATGCCGTAAATTTCCTCGATGTGGGTATGCCGCTTGCCTGTATTAAACTCGCGACGTTCAAGCTTTTGCTTGATTTCATCGCAAGTGGCTCCCTGAAACAGGGAAGGGGCATTTTTCTGATATACCACGTCTTCCCTCCGCAGCCCGAACATGCGCTCGGCCTCGGGATTGAACTCAATGATTTTTCCGCATGCATCGACAGCAATGATGGCCTCGATGGATGAATCTACGATGGCCCGCTTGATTTCTTCGCTGTTTCTCAGTTCCTTGGTACGCTCCCTTACACGGTCCTCCAGCGTTATCTTGTCCTGGCGAATCTGCTCGAACTGCTCAAGCAGCACGTCGGACATTTTGCGCAAGTTGCCGATCAAAATCTGGACTTCCGTTACATGGCTTATCGGCCATTTCATTTCCCCTTGTCGAATCAGCAGTCTGGAGAGTGCACTCGTCATAAGCGTAATCCGTTTCAATGGGCTTACGACTTTTTTGCTGATCGGCGCGGCAATGATCATGGATATCAAAATAATGACCAACAGGGATTGGATCGTGGTCAGATAGATTGATGCAATATGAGGATAAAACTTGGAAGGGCTTGACAGTACGATAAGACGATAGCCCTCGGCCGGCGCCTGCCATTTCTCATTGATGAAAACCGCCTGCCTCCAGTAATCCAAAATATCGCTGGATGCCACGGCATCCGAGAGTAACAAGGGGTCGCCCCCTGCCTGCAAAACGCGTTCCTGCTTCGCTGGCAATGCTGCACCAACCGGGTAAAGCTCGGAGGACGAACCCACCACACGATCGTCTGATCCCAAAATGATGATGCCGACATCCATAAATTCGCTATATTGCCTCAGGGTTGATTGCAATTGTCCCGAGGGAACCACTGGAACCCCCACTTTCTTGTCAATCAGATCGGTAGCATGTCTTAGGCTGGTCACAATGGCATCCCGAATTTGATCCAGCTGTCTGCGGCTATCCGCCGACAGCAGTACAAGTGAAACGGATACAACAAAGGCAACCACGTATTTAAACGCGATTCTGTGAAGAGGGATCGCGCCCGCACGCTTCATTGGATGCTCGCTGTGCGTAATCCAGAAGTCGACGACGATTCCCGCCAATAGCGCATTCACCATACCGACCAGAGCGGCATGCATATACGCAAATCTCAACTCATCCATTTCCATACCAAAGACAAAGTGGCCGAGACCGACAATCGGCAAAAACAACACTAGCCAAAACGTGGCGTTGGCCGTCATCATGCTGCCGTTTTTCCAACGCTTTTGCCACCCCAGCATCCAGATGAATTCCAAAGCATGGATCGCTGCACCGACCCAAATGCTGTAAGGCATGTCTAAGAGGAGACATTTTAAACCGAAAATGCCCACCAAAGCCATGCCGCCATACTTTCCGCCATGCAGGCGCAAGGCAACAAGCACTGCCGCACCGCCGAGCATCAATTGAACGCCGTAGAACATCGTGATGGCGTATACGCTGCCCAATGTACCCAGCACAACGAGCACCATCGTGGCGATCCAAGGAATGCGCAGCCGCGACAGCGTCCAATCCAGCACCGTTTTTCCGATTTTTGTACGAATCATAGGCAATGTTTGGCCCAACCTATCATTTTACGTCTATTTTTTAGCAACTTCGTTTCCTCCCCATGCAAACAAACTGTTTCATTAACGCCCTATTTGACGAAAATACGTTAGGCTTCCGAATTGCGCTTGATTTGTCGAGTGTTTTTCGGAGTTCCCTTTTCTTCTCCAAATCGTTCTGATCCATTATACTGTAAATATGACATGGCATAGTTTTGGTAAATGTTGATGGATTTGCAAAAACTTCATACATGATAAAATGTTGAATTTGCGGTGCGTGGAATTGGGACAAGTCATCATATATACATGTACATGGGATGACCAAAACCGATCCGTACTCCATGCTTCGGCAATCTCTAACAAACTACATCCATTGGATTCCGTGTTTCTTTATAAATTTCCACCAGGAGTGTGACCTCTATGTCTATCAAAGTACTTCTTATAGAAGATGAAAAAAATCTTGCCGACATGATTGCTTTCTTTCTTGAGGAGGAAGGATACATTACAGAACGGGTTCATCATGCCCGCGAGGCACTTCAGCTTTTCCCCCGATTCCAGCCGGATATCGTCGTGACGGATCTGATGCTGCCCGAAACGGACGGAAATGCGCTGGTGGATGCGTTTCGTCAGCATTCGACCGTTCCGATTCTCATGATTTCGGCCAGCACGATGCTGAATGACCGTCTCAAGGCGCTTCATAACGGTGCCGATGACTTCCTGTGCAAACCGTTCAGCCTTAAAGAGCTGGATGCGCGGATCAAGGCACTCTTGCGCAGGTCTGCTCTCTCTTATTCGGGGAAAACGGTTCAAGACAGCAAGGAAGACACGCCAACGAATGCCGGTCATGTCAGTGTGAACGAGTATAGCCGAACGCTGTTTGTGGACGGAGAAGAAATCGAGGTTACGCACATCGAGTTTGAAATCATGAAAGAGCTGTATAAAAATCCTGGCAAAGTATTTACCCGCAACGAGCTGATGGACCGGATCAAAGGTTCGGAACGGGCATATCTGGACCGAACCATTGACGTCCACATTTCAAGCCTGCGCAAAAAAATCGAGCCTGATCCCAAAAAGCCCCGTTACATCAAAACGGTGTGGGGCACGGGATACAAATATGTCATATAGCCCGTTTGTTGAAAGAGCCTGTTTGATTCATTTCGCTCTGGCATTCCCATGTTCTTGCGAAAGGTTCTGTCTGTTTACGGATTCAAGCCATTTCCGCATCTCTGACGCCATTTGCTGAGGATGTTGCACGTCCCAAAGAAACATTTTCATCGGTCCCGCACCCGTGATTTGCTGAAGATGGCGCTTGCGAATCATGGATTGAAAATCCGTAACGATCAACAATGGAACGTCCGGCATGAAAGCCCTGATCGCATTGGATGCCGAAACGGCCTGACCCGACTCCTGATAATCAATGATACAATAACGAGTCGTGTCCCACCCGGATTTAGGGCTCTCATGCGAGTCCTCTCCTTCCATCCAGTTCTCAAGCTGTTCCATGATGTCGTCAAACGCAATACCGCGACTTTCGTCGGAGAGCACTGTAATGGATCCCATCGATTCATAACCTCCCGTAAAGATATTACACTATTGTGTCATGGTTGGTTTAAAAATGTTTGTGCATGATCATGAAAGAAGTGTTAACAAAATTCGCAATCTTCACATATTTCGCAGTTTGCACCCATTCATGTAAAATAGAGATATCCCTTTTTTGGGACAGGCATTTTTAAATCATTACCACACGGTACAGGAGGTTTATACCCTATGAATATTGTGTCTGTTGAACCGACACCAAGTCCGAATACAATGATGCTTCGTCTGGACGAACGTCTGGAGGACGGTATCCGCCGAACGTACACGCTGGATAATGAGCGCTCGGCGCCTGCCTTCATCCGGCAAATGCTTCACATTCCCGGCGTGAAAAGCGTTTTTCATACAACCGATTTCGTGGCCCTGGACCGTAAAGGCAATGCCGATTGGGCCGCCATTCTGGGCGAAGTGCAGAGCCGTCTTGGCCAGGAAGGGCTTGATCTGGAATGGATCGAATCCGAAGACGCAACCGGCGAACATTATGGCGAGGCCCAGGTATTTGTACAGTTTTTCCGGGGAGTCCCTATGCAAATCCGCGTAAAAGCCGGTGCGAAGGAGGAGCGCATCTCGCTCTCTGACCGATTCGTGCAAGCGGTGACCGAAGTAGCCAGTGCCACACTGATCAAAGAACGCAAGTTGACGGACTATGGCGTTCGTTACGGCGAGCTGCCGGATATTGCCCGTGAAGTGGAACAGGAGATTGAAGCGGCATATCCGCCGGAACGGCTGAACCAAGTCATTAAACAAGCGATCGAGCATGGCACCAAAACGGAGGAGTTCGTTGAACGTCGCCGGCAGCTCGAGGGCGCAGAACTTGAACAAGCGCTGCGCGACGAAAACTGGAACGTTCGTTATGCCGCATTGGACGGCATGGAACCTACACCGGAGCGGCTTCCACTCATCGCACAGGCACTTGAGGACAGCAAAATGCAGATTCGCCGCCTGGCTGTCGTATATCTCGGCGATATTCGCACCCCTGAAGCCATGGAACTGCTGTACAAGGCGCTTAAAGACAGCTCCCCGGCAGTTCGCCGCACGGCGGGAGACACGTTATCCGATATCGGCGACCCTGCGGCGACTCCGGCCATGACGGCCACCCTTACCGACAGCAGCAAGCTGGTCCGATGGCGCGCCGCCCGTTTCCTGTATGAAGTGGGTACGGAGGAAGCGGAAGAGGCACTGCGCAAAGCTGCCGATGATCCGGAATTCGAAGTCAGCCTGCAAGCCAAAATGGCACTGGAGCGCATCGAATCGGGAGAACAGGCCGCAGGCACCGTATGGCAGCAAATGGCCGGACGCCAACGGAAAACCGAATAGTTTGTGCCCATTCCAACTTTTGTTATTGCGCTCGAAATCGATGAGCGTTATACTGAATGTCTGTTTGGATTATAGAACATCGTCTGTCATGTTCTGTTGTCAATAATTGCATACACATGTAGATACGCCTCATCCATGAATGGTGAGGTAGAGGTCGCGGATGCAATCAGTAAGCTGAGCGAGGCGTCAGGAAACCGCCGATGAACTCAGCCGAAAGGTGCATCCGCCGAAGCTTGCCGGACGTTTCCGTTCGAGATCCGGCAGAGCTGGGGCTGTCGCCGAAAGGCACAGAACTGTCACGGAACGATTATTATGCCGCATTGGCATGAATTGTTCCGTGTTGAGCTATCTTAAACATCAGGGACAAGGTGGATTTTGGACGATATAAGACCGCCGGCTCAGAGCCTGTGGTCTTTTTTCATGTATTTGCGCCATTGATTCAGTTCATTATCAGTACGCGAAATGAAGGAGTGTTTTCATTGCAAGACCGCGACAAACAAGGTGCGGCCGGTTCTTCCTTGAAGAAAGGGTTGCGCGCAAGACATATGACCATGATCGCCCTTGGGGGCTCTATCGGTACGGGGCTGTTCCTGGCCAGCGGTACGGCGATCTCAACTGCAGGACCTGGCGGAGCGTTAGTCGCGTACGCGGCTGTGGGCATCATGGTGTATTTCCTGATGACCAGTCTGGGAGAACTCGCCACGTTTATGCCGGATTCCGGCTCATTCAATACGTATGCTGCCAAGTTCGTCGATCCCGCCCTCGGCTTTGCCATGGGATGGAACTTCTGGTACAACTGGGCGGTCACGATCGCTGCGGAGCTCGCAGCGGCGACGGTGCTCATTAAATATTGGTTCCCTGACAGCAATTCCATGCTGTGGAGCCTGTTGTTTCTCGTCCTGATCTTCGCACTTAACGTTTTATCGGTCAAAGGTTACGGAGAATCCGAGTACTGGTTTGCCATCATCAAGGTTGCCACGGTTATCATTTTCCTAACGGTAGGCGTGCTTATGATTTTCGGCATTCTGGGCGGAGAAGCGGTCGGATTTTCCAACTTCACCGTAGGAGATGCTCCATTTAGCGGCGGTTTCTTTGCCGTTTTGGGGGTGTTCATGGCTGCCGGCTTTTCCTTCCAAGGCACGGAACTGATCGGGGTTGCCGCCGGAGAGAGCGACAATCCGCGCCAAAACGTGCCCCGCGCCATTCGCCAGGTATTCTGGCGCATCTTGATATTTTATATTTTGGCAATCACCGTGATCAGCCTGATCATTCCGTACACACATCCCAATCTGCTCAAAAGCGATCTGGAAAACATCGGAGTTAGCCCGTTCACGCTTGTGTTCGAAAAAGCAGGCCTTGCCATCGCCGCTTCGGTGATGAACGCCGTTATATTGACCTCCGTGTTGTCCGCAGGCAACTCGGGCATGTATGCTTCGAGTCGAGTGCTTTATGCCTTGGCACGGGATGGCAAAGCCCCGAAGTTTCTAGGCCGGTTGAACAAAAGAGGCATTCCGATGAATGCGCTCCTGGTTACGACCGCGGTCGGAATGCTCGCTTTTCTCGCTTCGCTGTTCGGAGACGGCATCGTGTACACTTGGCTGCTTAACGCATCGGGCATGTGCGGGTTCATAACGTGGCTGGGTATCGCCATCAGCCATTACCGCTTCCGGCGGGCTTATGTGGCTCAAGGCAGAGACTTGAATGACCTGCCATATCGTGCGCGCTGGTTCCCGTTCGGTCCGATTTTTGCGTTTGTGCTGTGCATCATCGTCATTCTGGGACAGAACTACCAGGCCTTTACGGGTGATCGGATCGACTGGAACGGAGCACTCGTGGCTTACCTGAGCTTGCCGCTTTTCCTGATCCTATGGCTGGGGTATAAATGGATCAAGAAAACCAAAGTGGTTCCGCTTCAGGAATGCGACTTCACTTCCAACGATTAAGATCATCGTAGCGCAGCTTGAACGGCTGCTCTAATAAAATACAGGCAGCATCCTCTCTGACTGGAGAGAATGCTGCCTGTTTATTTTGCTTATAAAGTCCAATTGATTCTGACGCGCAGATCGGCCGTATCCTCCATCTTGGAAATATAATAGGAGATCGTCTTCATCCCGAGCTGGTACAGATCCTGCAAATCCTCCACTAACCCTTCCTCGGTTCCCTTATACCTGAACGTCAGCGTAGTACTGCCCTCTTTCAACACGTTTTGAACTTTCTCCAATAAAGCCTTATCGCTGCTGATGGCGTCCTTCTCATCATACAAGGAGTACTCCAGGGAGTGGTACAGCTTCCGGTATGTTTCCGCTTTCCCCCCGTCCGATTGCGCCAGATTAAACAAGGCTTGGCGATAGGGTTCGGGCGCAGCCGGGTAATTGTTGTTGTTCGTCCAAATATGATCCCGCGCCATCTCATCATCGCTAAGCAAATAGTATCGATGGCTCACCTTCCCTTTGCGATCCGGCGTGGGATCGTCCCAAGTCGTGTCCAGATGGTACCACTTCCCGTCCAAATTCACCAGATTCCAGGCATGAAGCTGCTCACCGGCCGTGCCTTCCACGATCCGATTTTCAATGCCCGCTTGTTCAAGCATCCGATAAGCCAACAGCGTATATCCCTGACATACCGTACTGCCGGTAACGAGTCCGTCATATGCCGTATATTTTTGCAGCGTTGTATCGTACGAAAGGTGGAGCACGATCCAGTCGTGAATGGCCTTTACTTTCTCATGGTCCGTCATGCCCGGTTCAATGATCCGATCCAGCACCTCGGTCGCTTTCCTGTTAACGTATTCGGTTTGCTCCTTCGTCTCCCGATACGTCAGTTTGACATGAACGTTTGCTGTGATGTTTGAGCCTTTGTAGTTAAATGCATAGCTTTTGACGGTATATTGGATGTAGGGATCGCTTTTCATGGCTGCATCGATGGAGATCTGCAACTGCTGTTTGAGGTCCTTCACATTGCCCCGGTACGTAAAATCAAGCTCTTCCGTTCGCTCAGCCATCGCGTCAAGCAACGTCTGCTGCAAATTCGAATTCGTGGTCGTGATTGACGTTTCCGATGCGGCAACCAACTGGTTTAAATCAACCGTGCGCGGAAGGGCTACGGCAATCAGGCAGCCTGCCAGCAGAATGGTAATGATGCGTCCTCCATTTTTGCCCATGAAAGGTACCACCTCTCTTCGCCAATATCTATTGACTCATTGTATCATAAAAGCCGTCCATTGCCGGGTTCTAGTTTTGTCGAAAAACAGGAAAGGGACCTCCCCCGGAAGGTCCCATAACCATATTTAAGATTACAGCAAAATTCAGTACAGGCGGCTGCCGTCCATAAACGTATCCGTCTTACCTTGAAGCTTGGCCAACCGCTCCAGCACCTGAGCAGCTTCGGCCACCGTAACCTTGCGAGCAGGCATGAAACGGCCCTCGATGGAAGGCAACAGCCCTAATTTCAGACTGAGGGACGCTGCCCCCTTATTGGTAATGGATCCCGCATCGGCAATGTTCGGAAGGTCTGACGGCAAGGTATAAAATCCGGCCAGCTTCTCATAGCGCAAAATGCGTACGAGCAGAACAGCCAGTTCCTCCCGCGTCAGCTCCTCGTCGGGTTTCAAGCTGATTTCCGGATCTGAACCCGCAATCCAGCGTTGGTCGATCAGTACACGTATGGCTTGATAATATGGACTTTCCGGCGTGACATCCGCAAATAGATTGCTTCCATCTCCGCTATGATAAATATCGAGATTCGGCTGAAGCGCTCGCGCCAAAACCGTGAACCATTCCCCGCGCGTAATCACACGGTCCGGCATCACCCGGCCCTGATCATCCGGAATGATCACTCCATGCTGCAGCATATTCCGGATCGAAGCCTCTGCCGCGTGTCCCTCGATATCACTCGCTTCTGCCTTCCCTGTGGAAGCATCGCTGCCGTACTGTTTCTTCCACTCACCCGTATTGGCATCCAAAACATCCATCAGAGGGGAGATGGATGTTTCACTGCTGGAAGGAACATAAGCAAGTTTGACCCCGAAAGGTACGGACTCTGCTCCTCCCAAAGAGTATCCTCCATATCGGGAGAAAGCCAGAACTAAATGGAGTTGCTCAAGGTAGCTTGCCTTGGCCTTTTCATAAGAAATGGCCGGCTTCGTGTCTGTCGGCAATTGCTCCGGAGCAGCCAGCGCTCTGGTGTAGAATTCACTGATCGTCCCATCCTCCAGAACCTGCAATTGGACCATATCATCCTGCACGACAATGTCTCCTACGTAGCGCTGGAAAACGAAGATTGTCGCTCCCTCCAGTTCAAGCACCTGGGACAACTTGAATTCTTTTGCGGCATTCGGAACAAGCTCGATGACCTTATTCATCGCCAGCTGCTCGGCTGCCTCCTGATCCATCGTCTTGCCCGCCGCTTCCTCTGCCTGCTGTTCTTCCTTGATGCCCGTCATGTTACGCTGGTATACGTTGTAGCTATAAATCTGTCCCGTTGCAGCATCCACCTGTGCAGAAATGTCCCGCATGAACATATAAGACGCACTCGCATTACGATTGCTCCAGCTCAAGCTCCACACCTGACCGTTTGGATTCATATATTGGCTTTTATTTAGTTGGCTGTACTCCAGCTGGTAGTTTTCAGGAATATCAAAATGTTCTCTAACCCGTTCCTCCGCCTGCTTGGCAGTCAATTTTTCCCCGCTGTGGGCGGCAAAAGCATTGGCGCTGCCTTTCAAAGGCCGGTCTTTACGGGTCGATTCCTTGGTCGATGCCTTGCCTGTCATAGCATTGATGTGCTCGAGCGTACTCGCATCCATCGGAGTAAGGGTCATCCCTGCGGGAACATAGCCCAGAACGTATTTTTGCCCTGCGCGGGAAGAATACCGTTCTTTCGGAATGTATGCAAGCTGTACGTCAAATTGTTTCTCAAACTGCCGTCTCGCTTCTTCGGCGGTTGCTCCCGGTTTCGAAGACGGGTATTCCTTGCCGAGCGTTGATCTGGAAAATCCGGTAACGCTGCCCCGACTGTCCACGCTGACGTTGGCCGTCTCGGCATCGGACAGCAAACCGTCGCGTTTCAACTGGTAACTGTAATGATATTCGGTTCTACCGAACAGCGCTTGCGGCGAGACAGAAACGTAGCTCTCCTGAACGGGGACGTAATCTGTTTCTTTCAGCCCTGGAATGGCTTTGTACAGAAACTGTTCAGCCAACTTGTCCGCCTCGTCCGAAGTCAGGTCGTTCCCCGGTTCGCCATGCTGTCTGCTTAACAGCTCCGAAGGCAGATGGGCGCTGAGTACTTCGCCTGTCACGGCGTGCACGGTAGCACTGAAGCCCAGCGTATGATTACCCTCCGTAACCGAAAAGCCGATTTCCCATGTCTTGTACTCCGGCTGGGGGTATACGTGGCTTGAACCGAATTGCACGGATGCAATGGTTGCCCTTTTCAACACAGGGAATAGCTCAAGTATATGGTTTCTGGCCTGTTCCGAGGAAATCTTGGCTCCTTCAGGCACTTCATTGCTCGTTGAATCGGAACCTACCGTCGCCTGTACGGCAACGTCTGTAACTGGTTCCGCTTTAGCTGCAGACACGCTGCCGGCAAATCCCGGAGCTTGCGTCGCCAATAGCCATGCCGCCATCGTTGCGGCAGCTGCTTTGGCCGTCCCCCTTCTCAAACGGTCGTTCAAAAACAATGCTGGACCTCTCCCTTCAATTTCAGGCAAGTACAGGACATGCCTCCCTAAAAACTCGCACGAATATTGACAGTCTACTCTATGATACCATAAGCTTCCTTTTAGAAGGTCGTTTTCCCAAAAAGTTTACAAATGTTCATTTTCTGAGAACGCTCTGCACAACAAAAAAAACGCCAACCAGCCAGGTTGGCGTCTATCGCTCGGCCTCATACTATGTAAATGCAGGCCGTTCCGAAGCCCCACATTCCATCTCCTGTGGGTTAACTGGATCTGAAGCAGACTCCTTTTGAACCCGGACATGGCTTTGAATAAACGGTATTACCGCTGCCCAAAATGCGGGATCTTCTTCAGAGCAACTGTGCCCGTCACTGTTAACCCAGAGATGCTCGACGGGTGGATCGGCCTTGGAAAGAAAGTATTCCAGCTCGCTTGGCGGAATAAAACGGTCCCCCTTGGAATGCACCATAAGGATCGGCAGCTGCATCATTCTGCGCCGTTCGTTCAGCAACAAAATCGGATCGTGCTGACGGTAGGTTTTGAGAGATTCGCCGAGCCGCCAAAACCAGATTCGGGGAATCACCTGAGCGAGCGGAAACTGGGGCAACCTCCGCCTGCGCAGCTCTGAGCTGACGATGACCTCGAACTGGGCAGGCATGGAATCCGTAATGACTGCCGCCACCGGAATTCCTTCCGTGAGGGCCATGATCGTTCCAAGGCCTCCGAGCGAATGTCCCAGCACTCCGATGGCTTGGGGATCAATTTCCGTTCTGGCGCAGGCATACCGCACTGCAGCCAGCAGATCATCCCTGAACAAATAAGCCGACGCGGCCTTGACCGGATCGCTTGCACCATGGCTTCTCACATCGTACATGAGCAGCGCATACCCCGCTTCCCAAATCGGCCGGGCGTAGCGCAGCACCCGCGATCTGTTGGAACCCCAGCCATGAGCAATAATAACCAATGGCCAAGGTCGAGGCACCGAAGCATCTGCCGGTATAAACCATCCATGCACGTTGCCGTCGCCGCTCTTAAAGGTGACGTCTTCGAACGGCATGGGTGGTTTCAGCGTAATGGGTATTTTCTTCGGCGTCTGGCTTTTCACCGCTGCTCTCCATAACCCTCCGGCAGTGACCGCAGCAACCGCGATCATTCCGCCAATCATCGTTTTGGCCTTCATGGGCACACTCCTCTCCGGCTATTGCTTACGTTCAGCATACGAAAGTATCATCATCGCTCTTTAAAGCAAAGCATCATTTTATGTCAATCCTCTCGATCGCCCGCCGCTGCCCGAACAAAGACTTTGGCCTGTTTCGCGATCTGCTCGCTGTTCCCGGCGGTCAAAGCCTGCTTGGGAAGCAATGCACTGCCAAGTCCAACCGCGGCCGCACCTGCTTCATAATACTGGGCGATATTGTCCAGATTGGCTCCGCCTGTCGCTAACAGTGGAATATGATTCAAAGGAGCTTTGACCTCTTTCAGGTAAGAGAGCCCCAAACTGGCCATCGGAAACAGTTTCACGACCCGGGCTCCTGCTTCGTGCGCCGCGACGATTTCGGTGGGCGTCATGGCGCCAGGCCAAATGTCTATCCCTTGTTCTACAGCATATTCAATGACGGAGAGATCGACATTGGGAGACACCAGAAATTGCGCTCCCGCCGCCACTGCCTCTTTGGCCATCTGCACATTAAGCACCGTGCCGGCGCCGATGTAAGCCTGTCCTTCATGGCGTGCTCGCCAGTCGGCAATGATGTGCTGCGCACCTGGCGTGTTCAAGGTAACCTCCATCAAGCGGATTCCGCCATCGGCCATTCCTTTTCCAGCGGTTACCGCTTCTTCACGGCTGATGCCGCGCACGATCGCTACAAGCCTGGATTCAATCAATACCTCTGATAAATTCATCATATCTACCCCTTAGTATGTAAATTTGGCACCAGAATTCATGCATGCTTCGAAAATCCGGTGATAAGTTATTGCTTCCGACGCCGCTTTCTTTCAGAAAAGCTTTTAGCGAACACTTCGCTTCTTCAGATTGGTTCTGCCTCTCCGTTAACATGTATTTGTTCATTACGGCTTGTATAGATTCATTGTAAAGCATCTGCTTGCCCTATTGGAAATTTTTCGTCAAACCGCGGCATTGGCAAAATGCAAAAAGGCATCCGCCAAGGCGGAAGCCTGCTGCATGAATCTCTTCATTTAGTATAATAGCGAAGCCACGAATCAACGATATTGCGCCAAACGATCATTCAGACTGCGGGTTTGGCCGTATACTTCCTGATACAGCGCAAACAATTCATCGTATACCGCAACCGTCTCCGGATTCGGCTCATACGACTTCGCAGGACGGATAAATGCTGCCGCGCATTCCTGCAACGATGGGAACCAGCCGCAGCCGTAAGCCGCAAGCATCGCTGCACCCATTGCCGGGCCCTGCTCGCTTTCCAGCTTCACCACTTTGGCGTTGAATACGTCAGCCTGCATTTGCAGCCAAGCTTCGTTCTTCGCGCCGCCGCCGATGGAGATGACTTCTTTGACGTCTTTGCCTGCGCCACGCAAAATGTCGATCGACTCGCGCAGCGAGAACGTAATGCCCTCCAGCACCGCGCGTCCGAAATGCTCCAGCTTGTGTCCTGCGTCCATGCCGATGAAGCTGCCGCGAATGTTGGCATCCGGATGCGGCGTGCGCTCTCCGACAATGTACGGCGTGAACAACAGCCCGTTGCTTCCGGCCGGAATGGCATCAATGCCCTGCAGCAACAGATCAAAGGACTTATCCGCAGCAAATGTATCTTTAAACCAAGAAAGGCTGTAACCTGCAGCCAGCGTCACGCCCATAATATAGAAGGCATCTTTCTCGCCGTGATTGAAAAAGTGGACTTTGCCCTCGAAATCGAGATCCTTGCGCTCCTCGTAGGAAAGCACTACCCCGGACGTACCGATGCTGCACATGGTCTGTCCTTCGCTCAGAATGCCTGCGCCAATGGCACCGCATGCGTTGTCCGCGCCGCCGCCGAACACTTTCGTGCTCGCTTGCAGACCCGTCTGGTCGGCGATTTCCGGCAGCAATGTGCCCACTTCCTCGAACGACTCAACCAGTCGCGGACAGAGCGAGAACGGCAAATCAAAAGCGTCCGCAATCTCTTTGCTCCACTGTTTGCCCGCAACGTCCAGCAAAAGCGTACCTGCTGCATCCGAGTAATCCATGGCGTAATCGCCGGTGAGGCGATAACGAACGTAATCCTTTGGCAGCAGGAACAGCGCTGCCTGCTTCAGCAGCTCCGGCTCATTCTCTTGCACCCACAAAATTTTCGGCAGCGTAAAACCTTCCAAGGCACGGTTGCGTGCAATGCTTAACAATTGTCCGCCCAGCACCTTTTCGATGCGGCGGCATTGCGCCGTCGTGCGCGTATCGTTCCACAGGATGGCATTGCGCAGCGGTTTGCCTTCGCGATCCACCAAGACGAGGCCATGCATCTGTCCGGAAAAGCTCAGTCCTTCGATTTCGGATGGGTGAACACCGGAGACTTCAAGCAGCTTACGCAGGGACACAATGGTTTGCTCTACCCAATCCTCCGGATTTTGCTCACTGTATCCGGCTTTTGGCTGGTACAGCGGATAAGCCTCGGAAGCTTCAAACGCCACTTTTCCTTCGCGGTTGACCAGCACGGTTTTGACTGCACTTGTCCCCAGATCGACACCAATTACATAACTCATTACGATATGCTCCTCTCTAATCCAAAAACCGTCCCCGCCTTCCCAGGGGAAAGTCGGGGACGGTCCGAATGTCCTGTAATTAGTCAGCCAAGATGTACTGGTTCAGTTTTGCTCTCAGCAATTCTTGACGTCCGGATTGGTTTTTGCGTGGGCTTTCGTTGTTCAATGCATATTCAGCCAGGGAAGCAAGCGTAGCTTTACCTGCGACAACGTCAGCACCGATGCCTTCTTTGAAGCTGCTGTAACGCTGCTCGATGAAGTCGTCGAATACACGATCCTCGATCAATTTTGCAGCGACTTTCAGACCTTTGGCATACGTGTCCATACCAGCGATATGTGCCAGGAACAGATCTTCAGGCTCGAAGGAACCACGGCGAACTTTTGCATCGAAGTTGACGCCGCCACGGCCAAGACCGCCGTTTTTCAGCACTTCATACATGGTCAGTGTAGCATCGTACATATCAACCGGGAACTCGTCTGTATCCCAACCGATCAACAGGTCGCCTTGGTTCGCGTCCAGGGAACCGAGCATGCCGTTGATGCGTGCAACGCGGATTTCATGATCGAACGTATGGCCTGCCAGTGTAGCATGGTTCGCTTCAAGGTTCAGTTTGAAATGTTTGTCCAAACCGTATTTTTGCAGGAACGCAATGGATGTTGCCGCATCAAAGTCGTATTGGTGTTTCGTTGGCTCTTTTGGTTTAGGCTCGATCAGGAATTGGGCGTCAAAGCCGATTTCCTTCGCGTAATCTACAGCCATGTGGAACATGCGGGCGATGTTGTCTTGCTCCAGCTGCATGTCTGTATTGAGCAATGTGTCGTATCCTTCACGACCGCCCCAGAATACGTAGTTTTCCGCGCCAAGGCGTTTACCGACTTCAAGGCCTTTTTTGATTTGTGCCGCCGCGTGAGCGTACACGTCAGCGTTGCATGTGGAAGCCGCGCCGAACATGAAACGTGGGTTGGAGAACATGTTCGCCGTGTTCCAGAGCAGTTTCTTGCCGCTGGACTTCATGTGCTCTTCGAGCAAATCAACGATGGTGTCGATGTTGCTGTAGAATTCGCGCAGCGTTGCGCCTTCCGGAGCGATATCCACATCATGGAAGCAGTAGTAAGGCAGGTTCATTTTTTCCATGAATTCGAAAGCCGCTTCTACGCGAACTTTCGCTTTGTCCAGACCGGAATAGCTATCCCAGGAACGTACAGCTGTTTCTGCGCCGAACGGGTCGCTGCCGCCTGCAGTCAATGTATGCCAATATGCCATGCCGAAACGGAAATGCTCTTCCATCGTTTTGCCGGCTACAACTTCTTGAGGGTTATAGTGTTTAAACGCAAACGGGTTCGTGGAATCTTTGCCTTCAAATGCAATTTTATTAACGGATTCAAAATAGGCCATGTAAAATGCCTCCTCGGTAGTTTTAAAGAAATCGTTTACACCGATATCCTACCACATCGTATTCACTTTGTCTATTGGTTAAACAAAGTAAAAATAAAAATGTTTTTTCGTTGGAAGTTTGCGCTATAATAGTCGAATAGCTTGCGCTCGGATGTTATGTTAACCCCTTTATCCAAAGAATAGGAGTGCCTTTACATATGAAAATTACCGGAGACCAGATGCTGGTCAAAAAAATAAACAAGTCCATCGTGCTGGACACGATTCGGCGCAATGCCCCTCTCTCCCGCGCCCGGGTATCCGAAGTGACAGGCCTTAACAAAGCAACGGTATCCAACCTCGTCGCTGAACTGATTCAGGATGAACTGGTGCAGGAAATCGGTCCCGGCGAGTCCAGCGGAGGCCGCAAACCATTAATGCTGTTATTTCGGGCTACCGCCGGATATGCCGTGGGCCTAGAATTGAGCGTCTCGCATTTGAAGGGTGTGCTTACCGATCTGGAAGGAAACGTCGTCGCCGAATCTACGGCGAAGCTGGAAGCCCATGATGTGCCTGCCGTCTTCGGTCAGCTGAAGCTGGCTGCATCGGAGCTGATTCAAGCTGCTCCCGCCTCGCCCCACGGCGTCATCGGGATCGGAATCGGCGTGCCGGGTATGGTCGACGAGGACGGCACCGTTCTGTTCGCGCCCAACCTTGGTTGGGAAGGCGTTCCGCTCCGTTCCATGCTGGAAGAAGCGTTCAACGTGCCGGTCACGATCGACAACGAAGCCAATGCCGGCGCTCATGGCGAACTGAATTTCGGAGCGGGCGTCGGTGTGCGCCACCTGATCTATATCAGCGCAGGCATCGGGATCGGGTCAGGCATTATGGTCGATGGCGAACTATACAAAGGCGCTTGGGGATATGCTGGCGAAACCGGCCACATGTCCATCGAAGCGGAAGGCCGTGCCTGCTCTTGCGGAAATCGCGGTTGCTGGGAGCTATATGCTTCGGAAAAAGCCTACGATCACCCCGAGCAGAAACTTAACCTGCCTGCCCATACGACGCGAGAACTGATCGAGTACGCCAAACTGGGGAACAGCTCCGTGCTGGCTCTCTATGAAGGAATCGGACGCAAGCTTGGCGTCGGCATTACCAACATCGTCAACAGTTTCAACCCGGAACGGATCATCATCGGCGGCCCGTTGTCCGAAGCCGGTCCCTGGATCGAATCTTCCTTGAAACAGGTGGTGGAGGAGCGCACGCTGCCGTACCACCGCCGCAGCCTGCAAATCGAATGGGCCGGGCTTGGCAGCCGTTCGACCCGGATCGGAGCCGCGTATTCGGCGATATCCCAATTTTTAGGAAAAATAAAAGTGTCTGTGTAATACAGGATGAAAATTGACAACATTTCGCCCCATTTTCTCCCTTTTTGCCAGAGAATTAGACGAGTATAATGGGAATATGTGATTTTTGTCATGGCAACATCATCGTTGCTGTGTTATACCCCTAACGAAACGGAGTTGAACACCTGTGACCTACGTGGATACATCAGATATCTCGGCGCAAATGTTTGTCACCGTACTCCTGTTCCTGATCGTCATCGCGCCTCTGTTCAGCCTTGGCATCCTGCGCCTGTTCCAGAGCAAAAAGAAGGCTGGTTTCATGTACATGCTGTCAGGCGTAGCGGTATACGTTGTGTTTCAGACCTTTATGAGCGTTGTATTTTAGCCTTTGCAAGTGAACATCCCGTAATATACACAAAGAACCGTACCATCGATGGTACGGTTCTTCCATATACAAACGGCTCGCGCGGGCCGGAAAGTTTCATGGTTCGCTTGTCGATCCAATCCCGTTATGGGGAGGATTAAGCGTCCAGCACTTTTGCGAATTGCGTTTTGTTCATGCCCAGGATGCGGTGCTCGCCGATCACTGTCAGAGGTACTGCACGCACGCCCATATCCCATACTTGTTGCGCGAATTCATCGTTTGTTTCGATGTTGCGCTCTTCGTAAGAGATGCCTTTCTCAGCCAAAAACGTTTTAACCGATTTGCAGTTCGGGCAGTTGGTCGATGTATATACAATTACGTTTTCCATGTTCTCGTCACCTCATATTGTTTTTTGGGTTTTCAATGTGTATCCCATTGGAGACCGGTGTTACCGGCCTCCGAGGGGTTTTATCATTATTTGGTTACTGCAGCGTGCTCCAGACTTTCAATAAATTTCTCCACGTCCATGGCTGCCATACATCCGCTGCCTGCTGCGGTGATCGCTTGTTTGTAACGAGTATCCTGCACGTCTCCGCAAGCGAATACACCCGGAATGTTCGTTTCGGAAGTGCCTGGAGTCGTCAGGATGTATCCATGATCATCCGTAGTTACTTGTCCATTAAGGAAACCGGTGTTAGGCGTATGGCCGATAGCCACGAACACGCCGCTCGCCGTAATGATTTCCTCTTCGCCTGTTTCGTTGTTGCGGACTTTCAATCCGGTCACACCCGCGTCTCCGGCAATGACCTCCAGTGGCGTGCGGTTCAATGCCCAGTCCACTTTTTCGTTGCTGCGTGCACGATCCTGCATGATTTTGGAAGCGCGCAGTTCGTCACGACGGTGTACCAACGTTACTTTGGACGCAAAACGTGTCAGGAAGTTCGCTTCCTCCAGCGCAGAGTCCCCGCCGCCGACAACGATGATTTCTTTGTTGCGGAAGAAGAATCCATCGCAAGTGGCACATGTGCTGACGCCGCGGCCCACGTTGTTTTCCTCGCCAGGAATGCCGAGATATTTCGCGGAAGCGCCTGTGGACAACACGACTGTTTCGGATACCAGTTCGCCCATGCCTTCAACGGTCAGTTTGAATGGACGCTCGCTCAGGTCGATGCTGTTTACCCAGCCTGTGCGGAATTCCGCACCGAAGCGCTCTGCTTGTTTACGCATGTTGTCCATCAGTTCAGGTCCCATGATGCCTTCAGGGAAGCCCGGGAAGTTCTCCACTTCGGTTGTCGTTGTCAACTGGCCGCCTGGCTGCGGGCCTTCGATGACGAGTGGGTTCAGGTTGGCGCGTGCCAGGTAAATTGCTGCTGTCAGCCCCGCAGGGCCTGTTCCAATAATAATGGATTTATACATGTATAGTTCCTCCCCTGTCTTCTGCAAAAAGGTCATGCTCCATAAGGCATCAAATGTAAATGACTCAGCATACACTAAAGCGGAAAGTCCACCGTCATGTCCACTAAACCTGCCTATAGGATAACCAATGCCCTATGCAGAAATGGAAATGTAATTTATAATCATTCTAATCTGTTGTTCATTATGATCTGTTTTCTGAAAGGTGTCAATGCTCGGCAGCGATTATGAAGAAGTCTTCATCAGGAGGGAATAATGAAAGCATGAACGATGCACTCATAGGCAGCATTATCTCGGCCATGTCCACGGGCCTTGGTGCCGTACCCATTTTGTTTATGCGCAAAGTCACGCACCGTCTGCGCGATATTTTGCTTGCATACGCGGCAGGCATCATGACCTCAGCTTCTATGTACAATCTCATTCCGGAAGCGCTTGGCCAATCGAACTTATTCGTATTAACGCTTGGCGTATTGCTTGGCAGCATGGTGCTGTTAGTGTTGGAGATGAAGATTCCGCACGTCGATCTGGAAAATCCGGAGAAAATGCCTTTCAAGATCGAAGCGAAGGCTTTCATGATCATCGCAGCCATCACGATGCACAATTTGCCGGAAGGCCTCTCGGTCGGCGTCAGTTACGCCAGCACGGATGGGAACCTCGGCAACTTGATCGCCTTTTCCATCGGTTTGCAGAATGCGCCGGAAGGATTTCTGGTTGCCCTCTTTCTCGTGAACCAGAATATCGGGCGTTTCAAAGCGCTCGGCATCGCTACGTTAACCGGTGCGGTGGAGATTGTGACCAGCATGATCGGATACAGTCTCAGCAGCCTGGTTGCGGGCCTGGTTCCTTACGGTCTGGCGTTTGCGGCCGGCGCGATGATGTTCATCGTTTACAAGGAGCTCATTCCCGAAAGCCATGGCGACGGCAATGCCCGCGTTGCGACCGTCTCCTTTTTGCTCGGACTGATTACGATGATTGGATTGACCGAGTTGTTCTAAGCAGGGGCGGAGAACCCCTGAATGTATGTTTAAGAACCCGAACGGACGGCGAACACGCCGCAGCCTTCCGGGTTCTTTTTTTGTTCACATATGAAGATTGCATGAAATAATTGGAGGTAAATCAAACCACCTCTCAACGCAGCAGGCGCAGCCCGTTCAAAATGACCAAAATGGTGCTGCCCTCATGCCCGACAACGCCAAACGGCAGTGCCACGTTCTGCAGAAAATTGGCTCCGATCAGAACCGCAATGACCGAAATCGCAAAAGCCATGTTTTGTTTCATCGTGCGCTGCGCACGGCGCGATTGTCGGATCGCCCAGGCGATCTCCTCGATGTTGTCGTTCATCAGCACCACGTCGGCGACGTCCAGTGCCGTGCCGCTTCCCGACATGCCCATGCCCATACCAACCGTGGCCGCCGCCAATGCAGGGGCATCGTTAACGCCGTCCCCCACCATCAGCACTGCCCCGTAACGTTCACGAAGCTCCTTCACCTGTGCAACCTTGTCTTCGGGAAGCAAGCCCGCATGGACATCGCATACCCCTGTCTCCCGTGCAATGACCGCGGCCGTTTCAGGACGGTCCCCCGTCAGCATCACCACTCGGACACCCATCGCTTCAAGTTTGCGTACTGCGGCGGCAGCCTGTGGCCGAACCTCATCCCGCATGGCGATCAGACCCGCGGGTTGACCATCCGCATTCACCACGGATATCGTTTTTCCCTGCTGCTGCAGCCGATGGATGGCATCCTTCCAACCGGAAAGATCCGGAAGGTCATTCCCCTCAAGTTTGCCTACGCTCCAGTTCACTCCATTTACGCAGCCCTCAATGCCTGAGCCAGTCAAAGCCTGCACCTGCCCGGCATCCGGCAAGGCTAGCCCTTCCATCATGGCATGATCTACAATCGCGCGCGCCAAGGGGTGCATCGACTGATTTTCGATCGCAGCCGCCGCTGCAAGCACCTCATCACGTTCATAGCCATCCGCAATCAGCATATCCGTAACTTGCGGCGTACCCATCGTCAGCGTACCTGTTTTGTCGAAAGCAACGACACGGGTTTGAGCCAGGTTTTCGACGTGTGCCCCGCCCTTGAACAGAATGCCTCTGCGCGCACTGCTCGACATCGTTGATAACATGACGGGCATAATGGAGGATACCAAAGCGCACGGCGATGCAACGACCAGGAAAACCATCGCTTTGTAAAACGCCTCTCCCCACGACCAGCCTAACAGGATCGGCGCCCCGCCAATGACCAGCAGCGTGGCCGCGACGACAACGCGGGCGTAGATTCCCTCAAAGCGTTCAATGAACCGTTGGGACGCCGGAACATCAGCCTGCGCTTCCTCTATCAATTTGATGATTTTACCGAATACCGAGCCTTCTTCCGACCGGGTAACTTCTATATATAAGGCTCCTTCCCCGTTCACCGTACCCGCATACACTTCGTCTCCATGGGATTTATCCACGGGCATCGGCTCCCCGGTAATGGATGCCTGATGTACGAACGAGCTTCCGCGGCAGACGATCCCATCCGCCGGAATAAGTTCGCCCGGCTTGACGAGCAGCAAGTCTCCCTGTTCAAGTTCATCAATGGTTACGCGGTTCAACTGACCGTCTTCCATGCGCAGAGCCGTCTCCGGTTTGAGTGCCAACAAGGATGAAATATCCTTGTGGCTGCGTTCCGTCGCGTAGCTTTCCAATGCACCGCTCAGGGCAAATATGAAGATGAGCATAGCCCCTTCGTTCCAATAACCAATCGCGGCCGCGCCAAGCGACGCAGCAATCATAAGCAAATTGACGTCCAAGTCCCGCTCCTTGACCAGTGTTTCTACGCCTTCCTTCGCTTTGGTCCATCCCCCCATAACATAAGCCGCGATATATAAAACCACGGACAGCACGCTTGACCACGAGGATATTCCCCACGCGAAGAGCATTAACAACCCGCTGCCAAGTGCAGCCTGCATTTCCTTATTTCGAAGCATGGCCCGGAAGTTCGGCCGACGGCCCCGGTTCGGTCCGGTAGAATTTGCCGGTCTACGTTCGTTTGCTTTGGTTTGTAAAGGCTGATGTACAGCTTGCATAAGGATCACGTTCCTTTCGTATGAAAAAATGTGTCGCCGTATTGAGAATGAGAGCCATTGTTACTGCCCCTAAAATGACACATGCTGCTGCGGGAATCCCGCAGCAGCATGCTGGTCAAAATGAGAATGATAATCATTTTTGTACTTATGCAATTATTTTTACTCAATACAACTTTTCTATATTATATGCCTGATCTTCCCCATTTGTAAATGGTCCCCATGCAAAAACTCCAACATCTGCCTGCGCAGACCAAAAACCGCCATCCAGCGGATGACGGTTCCATATGCAAAAACGTTGAAGTTGCAAACACCATGCCAGCTTCATATCAAGGATTGCCCTGCGTCATCCCTATTGCGCGCCAACGCTCGCCCCCTGGCTTGCCTTGATGGCTTGTTCCAGGTCATGCAGAATATCCTGAATGTTCTCGGTTCCGATGGAAAGGCGGATCAATTCCGGATTGACCCCGGCGGCACGCTGCTCCTCCTCGCTTAGTTGCTGGTGTGTCGTGCTCGCCGGGTGAATGATCAACGACTTGGAATCGCCGACATTCGCCAGGTGAGAGAACAGCTTGACGTTTTCGATCAGCTTGCGGCCTGCTTCAAGGCCGCCCTTGATACCAAATGTGAGGATCGCGCCCTGTCCTTTCGGCAAATATTTTTGCGCGAGTTCATAGGATGGGTGACTTGGCAAACCGGCATAGCTCACCCACTGCACGTCCTCATGTTTCTCCAGATATTCGGCTACCGCCAAAGCATTGCTGCTGTGGCGTTCCACCCGCAGGTGCAGCGTCTCCAGTCCCTGCAGCAGCAACCAGGAGTTAAACGGAGAAATGGTCGCTCCAAGGTCGCGTAGCAGTTGTACGCGGGCTTTGATAATGTATGCAATCGGCCCAACCGCTTCCGTGTACACGACCCCGTGATAGCTCGGGTCCGGCTCGGTCAGCCCCGGGAACTTGCCGCTGGCTTTCCAATCGAATTTCCCGCTGTCTACGATCACGCCGCCGATGGAGGTACCGTGCCCGCCGATGAATTTGGTCGCCGAATGCACCACGATATCGGCTCCGTGTTCGATTGGACGAAGCAGGTACGGACTCGGGAACGTATTATCAACGATCAGCGGAATTTGATGTTCATGCGCAATGGCGGCCACGGCTTCGATATCAAGCACATTGCCTTGCGGATTGCCAATCGTCTCGGCATACAGCGCTTTGGTTTTGTCCGTAATGGCTGCTCGGAAATTTTCGGGATCGCTCGAATCCACGAATTTCACGTTCAATCCAAGCTTCGGCAGCGTGGTGGAGAACAGATTATACGTGCCTCCGTACAAGCTGGCGGAAGACACGATCTCGTCCCCGGCCCCGGCGATATTCAGCAGCGAAAATGTGATGGCTGCCTGACCAGAGGCGGTAGCCAATGCCCCAGCGCCTCCTTCCAACGCGGCAATGCGTTGCTCAAATACGTCGGTGGTCGGATTCATCAGACGTGTATAGATATTGCCAAACTCTTTCAGGCCAAACAGGTTGGCGGCATGGTCCGTATCCCGAAATCCATACGATGTTGTTTGATAAAGGGGTACTGCGCGTGCATTGGTGGTCGGGTCAATCTGCTGACCGGCATGAATGGCCAATGTTTCGAATGAAAGTTCACGTTCGTTTGACATATAATCGAAATCCTCCCTTGGCATAAGGCTTGAGATCCATGGTGTCTTCGCGTGTTGTCGCCTGTTTTTTCATATTCTCTCACAAGATGTGGCATTTGGAAAGAGATATTTCCGATTTTTCCGATGAGAAATATATTTTTTCAATTATCGGCGCTACACATTGATCATGAACATACCATTCCATAGCTACCAAAAAAGCCTTTGCAGAAGGCAAAGGCTTTCGGTGGCTTCATATGGGCAACGAATCGGAACCACTATACATGTACGCCGCCCCATACTTCCCGTAAATGCTTGGCAGCCGGAACGGCCTGCTCTGCTGTCACGCCCTCGAGGGAAATGTCGATGTGCGGCTTATAGGTTTTCAGCAATTCGAAGAACAAAGGATAATCCAGAATGCCTTCGCCAGGCACCGGATTGAATTTTTCGCCTTGTGCATTGAAGGCCACGTCTTTGGCGTGGATCACGATAATGCGCTGATAGAGCGTCTCCATGACTTCTTTCAGAAATCCTGCCTGATCGGCTGCATGCTCCTGTTTAATCAGATTGCATGGATCAAATAACATGCCAAGATTGGAAGACGGGATCTCCTCGAAAAGTCGAACCATATGCTCCCGCGTATGCAGCGTGTGTGTGGATACAGGCTCGATCGCGGCATGCACGCCCCATTTCTCCGCTTCCTCCGTCAGTTCTTCCAACGTTGCTTTCAATATTCCCCACGCATGCTCTTCATAATGATCGGGATATGTGGTTTGGTACGTATCCAGACCCCCGGTCTCCGTAGCTACCATGCTGCAGCCGAAATCGCGCGCATAGCGCAAATGCTCCTTGAAACGGTCAATGTCCGCTCTCCGGCGAACCGGATCGGGATCGATCGGGTTAATGTAACAGCCGAGAACCGCAATCTTGACGCCCCGCCGGTCGAATTGTTCCCCGATTTCGTTCGCCAGCCCCGGGCTCAGCTTGCCGTTAGCCGAATCAACGTCGGACAGCGCCTTGGCGAGCGCCAGCTGCACGGAGTTGAAGCCATGGTCCGCTACGGTTTGTGCAAGCTGCGCTGTCGGCAGCTTTCCGAACGTATGCGCAAGTATGCCGAGCTTCATCGTATCGTCCTCCTCATGCATCAGAATCATTGCCAAACGTACGGACTAGCGGGCCATCCAGCCCCCGTCAACGTTAAGCACATGTCCATTCAAGTAATCCGAGGCTGCGGAAGCAAGGAATACGACCGGACCTTTCAAATCCTCCGGCGTTCCCCAGCGGCCGGCCGGAATACGTGCCGTAATGTCGTTGTAGCGCTGCTCATCGGCGCGAATCTGGCTTGTATTGTCCGTCACCATGTATCCAGGCGCAATCGCGTTAACCTGCACGCCTTTGCCTGCCCATTCATTCGCAAATGCTTTGGTCAGGCCCGCTACGCCATGTTTGCTTGCCGTGTATCCCGGCACGTTGATTCCGCCCTGATAGGACAGCATCGACGCGATGTTGATGATTTTCCCGCTGCCGCGTTCCATCATATGTCTGCCTGCCAATTGGCTCAGGAAAAAGACCGTGTTCAGGTTCAAACCAATAACATCATGCCAGTCCTGCTTGGCATGGTCCGCAGCCGGCGTCCGGCGAATGATACCGGCATTGTTGACCAAAATGTCGATCTTGCCTTGAAAGGACAATGCTTTTTCGAAAACATCCGCAAGCTCGTCCTCACGGCTCAAATCGGCTTTAAGCAAATAAGCCTTACGTCCAAGCGCCTCTATGGCGCGGGCTGTCTCCTCGGACGACGAATAGGAGGCCAGCACGACGTCCGCTCCCGCTTCGGCAAGCCCGATCGCCATCCCTTGTCCTAAACCTCCTGTAGTACCGGTAACCATTGCCACTTTTCCATTCAAATCAAATGGGTTCATGATGGATTCCTCCGCATGTTATAAGATGCAAATCAAATCGTTGAACGTTCAAGCTGCAGGCGAACATGCCGCGCAGCAGCTTCGAACAAAGAGATCGTCAACTGCCATTGTCCACGCGGACGCCGCTCTGCTCATACAAGGCCGCCGTATCGGCATCCAGCCGGCTGTCGGTGATGATGCAATCCAGTTCCGAGCAATGCGCAAACGTGCGCAAGGCGAACTGCCCGAATTTGTGATGGTCAACGACGCCATAGACCTGCTGGGAAGCCGAGATCATCGCTTTCTTTAACGGAACCAGATCTCCCGTATAGATGGACAGGCCAAACTCCGGATGAACTGCCGTTGTGGAAATAAACGCTTTATGAATGTTAAGCCCAGATATAAAAGCCGCTGTATCGTCCCCCACCAGCATGTTTCTGACCCGGGCCCCGCCCGGAACGACAAGACGAATCTGTTCCTTCTTGGTGAGCTCGGCAATGATGAACAGATCGTTCGTGATGACCGTCAGCGGCTGGTTGTCCAACCGCTTGGCCATTTCGAGCGTTGTGCTCCCCCCATCGAGAGCGATGATATCGCCCATCTGGATATAACCAAGCGCCCGCTCGGCAATCTCCGATTTTTCCGGTTGGTGCTTTTCGTTTACGCTGCGCATGTTGAGAATGCCATACTGGTCATTCTGGGCCAACATGGCACCCCCGTGCACCCGCACAAGCAAGCCCATGCTCTCCAGTTTGTCCAGGTCTTCCCGCACCGTTTTGCCGGTCACCTGCAGCAGGTCGCTCAGATCGCTAACGGTCACTTCCTGGCGCTCCAGCAGTGCTTCCATAATTTTTTCATGTCTTTTCAATGAGTTCATATCGATCAACTTCCTATGCAAACATAATAATTTCGGATTCGGGCCGAAGCGGAAGCTGTCCTATTTCAGATCTTTCATCGCCACGCCGTCCATGTCTTCGAACGTTTGGTTCTCGCCGGCCATCGCCCAACAGAACGTATAGCTGCTCGTACCGACGCCGCTGTGAATGGACCAGCTTGGAGAAATGATCGCCTGACGGTCCCGTACGACCAAATGCCGCGTCTCTTGCGGTTCTCCCATCATGTGGAATACCACTGCGTCTTCCGGCAGGTTAAAGTACAAGTATACTTCAGAACGGCGATTGTGGGTATGCGCAGGCATCGTGTTCCACATGTTGCCCTTGTCGAGTTCCGTAATGCCCATCACCAGCTGACAGCTTTTGATCCCGCCTTCTCCTTGGTGGATGTAGCGGTAGATTGTGCGTTCATTGGAACTCTCGATGCTGCCCAGATGGTTCGGCTGTGCCTGCTCTTGCGTCGCTTTTGTGGTCGGATACGTATGGTGTGCAGGCGTGGACACAAAGTAGAACTGCGCCGCATCTTCTTGCCCGTTGCTTTTGAACACGACTTCCTTAACGCCCCGGCCGATGTACAAGCATTCCTTCGCTCCGATCTCATAACCCTGGCCATCCGCCGTAACCGTGCCATGTCCACCTACGTTGATGATACCGATCTCGCGGCGTTCCAGGAAAAAGTCTGTACCAATATCCTTCAGGTTAACTTCAAGCGTAATATCTTTTGATTTCGGGACAGCGCTTCCAACAATATAACGATCAACATGAGAATACACCGTAACGAGCTCATCGACAGCAAACAGCTGCTCCATCAGAAACTCTTCTCTCAATCTGGACGTGTCGTATTGCTTTACTTCATTCGGATGAGCTGCATAACGATTTTGCATGAAAACCATTCCCTTCATCTCATTAATAAGTTCGTATATGTTCATTTTAGTTCATTTTGTATCGTTTGTGTACCTTTTTTTGAATGTTGAAATAAAAAAAGAAACCCTGCCTCCTCTTTCGAGGTAGACAGGGTTTCTGCATTCATTAATGCGCTACAACGTTGTTCAGCATGATCCAAACGGATCCGACCACGATCGTCAGCATGATCAGCAATCCGAAGATCAGACCCATGACGTTCCAACGAGGCGACTTCTCTTCACGGATATGCATGAAGAAGAAGAGCTGCACGATGAATTGAAGTGCTGCCGTTACCAGTACGACAACCAACGTTCCGGTTTTGCCCATCATGTCGTTGAGTACAACCACCAATGGGATGATTGTCAGGACGATGGACAGGATAAAACCGATGACATAAGACTTGAGCGAACCATGTTGCTCATGTCCATGGGCATCATGCGAGTTGTGCTGTGCCATCTTACATCACCCCCATCAGGTAGACGACCGACAGGAGGAAAATCCATACGACGTCCAAAAAGTGCCAGTACAAGCTGATCACGTTGACTTTACCGCGCGTAACGTCGGTAATGCCGCGTTTCTTCAGCTGGAACATCAAACCGATCATCCAGATCAGACCAAGCGAAACGTGAAGTCCGTGCGTACCCACAAGGGTAAAGAACGCGCCGGAAGCTGCGCTAGTCGTGTAGTTGAAACCTTCGTGGATCATTTCGATAAACTCGGTAACCTCAAGCGCGATAAACCCTGCGCCGAGAAGGGCCGTAACGACCAACCAGCTGATCAACTGTTTCACTTTGCCTTGGTTCATGGCCAGAACGGCCAAACCGCTGGTAAATGAACTTGTTAACAAGATAAACGTTTCGGCGATAACCCCTGGCATTTTGATCAATTCTTCCAGCGTAGGACCGCCTGCCGTATTGTGGCGCAAAACGATGAACGTTGCGAACAATACGGAGAACAGGATTACGTCGGAAATCAGGAAGAACCAGAAACCGAGTACTTTCAATTCTTGCGGGTCATGGTGACCGTGATCATGACCATGTGCATGGTCATGACCTTTCTTAGCGGCTGCTTGAGCCATTATACCGACCCCCTTAAAGACGCCTCTTCGGTACGCTTAATTTCATCGACCGGAATGTAATAGTCCGTATCGTAGGAGAATGAACGGGCAATCATGCAGATTCCGACGCCTGCGAGTCCAAGGATCGCCATCCACAACCATCCGAATACAAAACCGAAACCGGCGATGAACCAGAATACGGATTTGATGAAAGGAATGGCAGAGTTTTTAGGCATATGAATCGGCTCAAGCTTAGGCGCTGGCGGATTGATGCCTTTGCCGCGGCGTTGCTTCTCTTCCCACCATTCGTCCAGATCATTCACTTGCGGAGTTACCGCAAAGTTATATTCAGGCGCTGGCGATGGAATCGACCATTCGAGCGTACGGCCATCCCATGGATCGCCGGAAGCTTTGAGCGATTTGTATTTGCGAATGCCGTCTGCGATTTGAGCAACCTGGAACAGGAAGCCGATACCCATCAGGAACGCTCCGATGGTGGATACGAAGTTCAGTTCCCACCAGCCAGTGTCCCAGCCATACGTGCTCAGACGACGTGTCATCCCCATCAGACCGACAGCGTACTGCGGCATGAAGCAGATATAGAAACCAATGTTCCAGAACCAGAATGCCCATTTGCCCAGTTTCTCTTCGAGTTTGAAACCGAACATTTTTGGCCACCAGTAGTACAGACCTGCGAAGTATCCGAATACTACACCACCGATCAACACTTGGTGGAAGTGGGCAATCAAGAAGTAACTGTTATGGAACTGGAAGTCAGCAGGAGCAACGGACAAGAGAACCCCAGTCATACCGCCGACGATAAAGCACGGAATAAATGCGATGGTCCACAACATCGGGGTAGCCATCTTGATTCTTCCTTTGTACAGCGTGAAGAGCCAGTTGAAGATCTTAACCCCCGTTGGGATCGCAATAAGCATTGTTGTCACTGCGAAGAACGCGTTGACATCGGCGCCCGAACCCATCGTGAAGAAGTGATGCGCCCACGTAAAGAAGGACAGGAACGCGATAATCAACATGGCGAATACCATGGATTTGTATCCAAACAGTTTTTTCTTCGCAAAGGTGCTTACGACCTCGGAGAATACACCGAATGCCGGCAGGACCACGATGTATACCTCAGGGTGACCCCACATCCAGATCAAGTTGATGTACATCATCGGGTTGCCGCCCAGATCAAGCGAGAAGAAGTGCGCCCCGCCGAAGCGGTCCAGGAAGAGCAGCGCAAGAGTCACGGTCAGGATCGGGAATGCAAACAGGATGATGATACATGTGGAGAATACCGACCATGTAAACATCGGCATTTTCATCCAAGTCATGCCTGGCGCACGCATTTTGATGATGGTAACCAAGAAGTTGATACCGGTCGCCAGGGAACCGATACCGGATATCTGTATACCCCATATATAGAAGTTCTGTCCTACCCCCGGACTATGTGAAAGCTCCGATAGAGGCGGATAACTTAGCCATCCTGCGTCTGGCGAACCGCCGATAACGAAGGACAGGTTGAACAGCATCGCTCCCAGGAAGAATAACCAGAAGCTGAGTGCGTTCAGGAACGGAAATGCAACGTCCCTTGCCCCGATCTGGAGCGGAACGATAACGTTAAACAAACCAAACATAAATGGCATCGCCATGAAGAGGATCATGATCGTACCATGTGTTGTAAAGACTTGGTTATAGTGCTCGGGATGCAAGAAATCCATGTTTGGCATAGCCAGCTGAAGGCGCATCATCAATGCGTCCACGCCACCGCGGAACAACATGATGATCGAAGCAAGGATATACATGATACCGATCTTTTTATGATCGACAGTTGTTAACCAGTTACGCCAGAGCCAGCCCCATTTTTTGAAATAAGTCAGCACCGCAACAATCGAGATCGTCGTAATACCGATCGCTACGTCCGCACCATAGATCAGCGGGTCGCCGGTTACGAAAAACTCGGATGCAAACTCCTTAATTCTGTCTAACATTGGGGGCCTCCTTTCGAATCATTAGTTAGCACTTTTGCCCGGTGTAAGGGACGTATTCATGCTTTCGTGGTTCATTTTAGTCGTATTATCGCCGGCGCCTGCAGCTTCGTCCGAACTTCCATGATTGTGGGCGCCAGAGCCTTCGACGACATATTTGGTTACGATGTCCTGGAACAATCCTTCTGGGAAGGAGGAATAATAAGCCACATTGCTTGTTCCCGGTGTTGCCAGAGCATTGTATCCTTCTTGAGTGAGCGGCTGGGATTGCTGCTTCACTTCATTTACCCATTTGTCAAAGTCTTCGTCTGAAGTCGCATTGACGTCAAAACGCATCTTGCCAAAATGTTCGCCGGTGAAGTTGGCGCCGGAGCCCCAGTACTTCCCTTCATGGTCGGCCTGCAAATACAGGGTCATCGCCATGCCCGACATCGTGTAAATCTGTCCGCCCAATTGCGGAATCCAGAACGAGTTCATCGGTGAATCCGCAGTGAGTTCGAATTTCACAGGTCGATCTGTCGGAATATTCACGGTGTTCACCGTAGCAATCCCCTGCTCCGGATACATGAACAACCATTTCCAATCCAAGGAAGATACCTGAATAGTAACGGGCGCTTTTTCCGAAGCCAGCGGCTTGGAAGGCTCAAGATCATACGTGTAACGAACCGTTACGATGGCAAGCAATCCAATGATAACGATTGGAATGGTCCACCAAATGACCTCGGCTTTCGTGCTATGAGCCCAGTTCGGCTCATAAGCGTTTTTGTTGTCCGGTCTCTCGCGGTAACGCCATACGATTACAGCAGACATAATCAGTACAGGAACGATAACGATCGCACAAAGAATGGTCGAAATCACGATCAGATCCCGCTGAGATGCACCGATAGGTCCCTTCGGATCCAGAACAACGTACTGTCCGCCTGCCAGCATTGGCCAAACGATCAGTGCAATTGTAACCAACGTCAGGACAATCGGAATGATGACCCGGGTAAGCAACCTAGGTTTCTTGTTCATCTTGATCCCCTCTCCTTAAATTCGCTAATACTAAAAAATTAGTATACTACTCTCTTCCTTCTAAAGATATCAGAAATGAGCAGGTTTTTTGTTCTTGTTAACAAATTTGTCGATTTTACACCCCAAATGTGTGAATTTTTTCTCACAAATCGCTTGCATGCTTGATATTTCCTTACAGTAAGACTTCACATCCGAAGTTAAAAATACGCCACGGGTGAGTCATTCTTGGTCAGGACGAGCCCATACAAAAATAAAACCCTTTGCAGTCCCGTTGAATCATTCAACGGATCCGCAAAGGGCTATTTGGGCTGGGATTCCGGAGACTCATCCAGCCTTATTATGTTCAAATCATTGAAGAATTATAATCAATCGGCACCTTCATCTTCTCTTCGTGAGTGAACCAAACCAATCGATTTGGCAATAACGTAAATGAACACACTGCCTACAAGAAAACCGATCCCTACCATCAAGCCAAGGTTGCGGTCGTTAAATTCGTTCAAGTTGATCAGGCACATGACTACTCCCGCAATCAATGCCACCCAGGCCAAAACGGTCATCGTCAACACTGCGCGCCGCATGTTTCTGTCTTTGCGCTCCAACTGGCTTACCATTGCTGTCTTCGATGCCATAGTAAACACTTCCTTTTCCATTTTTGTAAGTGCTTCCTTTTCATCAATATACCACATCAATATGAGTTTTAGTCATAAAATGTTCAAATTATTTTCGTTTTTTGGACACTTTATTTCTTGTCGAACTATTGACAAATAAGATAGCCCCTGAAATATTTATAACCCAAAAACCATCTCTTCATAACAACTTACGTTCCCTGGTCCTTGTCCAATTATGGAAAAGCGCTGAGCAAGCATGCCAAAAAAGGCAGAACCGCGGACGAACCGGATCCTGCCTCATGGCGAGACATGTGCTGTATAACATCCATTAACGCAATTCCAGCATTAACGGATTTCCAGCCAATTGTTTTTGATTACGTTCTGGTACCAGTAGTAGCTCTCTTTGGGCGTGCGTTTCAATGTACGGTAATCCACATGGATGAGCCCGAAACGCATGCGATACCCTTCTGCCCACTCAAAATTGTCCATAAGCGACCACGCCATGTACCCTTTGAGGTTGATCCCGTCGCTGATGATCCGGTGAATCTGGGCCAAATGCTGCTCATAATACGAGATGCGGCGCTCGTCGTTGACGATGCCATTCTCGGGCTGATCGTTGATGCATGCACCGTTCTCGGTGATATACACTTCCACGTTTCCGTATTTTTGCAAATAGTGCATGAACTCGTACAAGCCGCGCGATTCGATTGGCCAGCCAATATCGGTACGCGTCAGACCCATGTTGAGTTCTTCCGATTGCAGCACGCCTGCTTCAGGGTTATACCGATTGATGCCCATGGTGTAATAATTAATGCCCAGCAGGTCAATCGGCTGCGAAATGATCTCCATGTCCCCATCCTGGATCGGTACCGTCGCCCCGGCTTGCTCGAACCAGTCCACCATGAATTGCGGGTAGGAGCCTTTATAGATCGGGTCAAGGAACCAGTCCGTGTTCAGCGCGATGGAGCGATCGCAGGCAGCCTGGTCTTCCGGCGTTTTGCTGTAAGGCTCGGCCCAGCATACGTTCGGAGCGATCCCGATTTTGCCTGTCGTGCCGAGACGACGGAACGATTGGACGGCTTTGCCGTGCGCAACGAGCAGGCCGTGGGCAACGTTCAGCGACGTTTGCAGGTCTTTGTTGCCCGGTGCGTGCACGCCCAGCAGATTGGACAGGAACGCGATGCACCATGGCTCGTTGAACGTCAGCCAGAAGTTGATTTTGCCGGAGAACTCTTTGAAGATGACTTCCGCATATTTCACGAAAGCATCTACCGTTCTGCGGTTGCCCCAACCGCCGATGTCTTCGAGCACTTGCGGCAAATCCCAGTGATAGAGGGTGCAGAACGGTTCGATTCCCGCTTCAAGCAATTTATCGACGAACCGATGGTAGAAGTCCAGCCCTTCACGGTTGATCTCTCCATCACCGTCCGGAATGATGCGCGGCCATGCGATGGAGAATCGATACGTATTGATGCCCAGTTTCTTCATTAACTCAATGTCTTCTTCATAACGATGGTAACCGTCGCATGCGATATCCCCGTTATCCCCGTTGAATACTTTGCCCGGCGTACGCGCAAACGTATCCCAGATGGATACACCGCGTCCTCCCTCTTGTGCTGCACCCTCTACTTGGTAGGAAGCCGTAGCCGTCCCCCAGCGAAAGTCTTTCGGAAATTGAAAAATGGTCATTGTACTCTCTCCCTGTCTTCGGCTGACACGCGGATCGTTTGTCCCGCGCCCACCATTAAATTCAATACATAATCTCCTTGCGGCGATTGCTCCGCCTCTACCCCTTGCAAACCTTCCGCCAAAAGAGGTACTGCGCTGCGGATCGTCAGCGTTCCCTTGCGATCGGCCCGGATATTGGCCACGACCAATCGGCCATCGGCCCATTCCATATCCACGGTAAAGCCGCCTCTCGCACGCAGGCCGCTCACGCTGCCTTCTTTCCAGGCTCCCGGGAGCGAAGGCAACAGATGCAGCTCGCCCAAGTGACTCTGCAGCAGCATCTCCGCAATACCGGCCGTGCCGCCGAAGTTACCGTCAATCTGAAACGGCGGATGATCGTCGAACAGGTTCGGATGCGTCGATCTGGACAGCAGCGTGCGCACGAACCGATATGAATTGTCGGCATCCAGCAAACGTGCATGCAGATTGATCAGCCAAGCGCAGCTCCAGCCCGTATGCCCGCCCCCTTGGGAGATGCGGCGCTCCAGCGTAACGCGGGCCGCTTCCACAAGTTCAGGCGTACTGAGCCGATTGATCTGGTCTCCAGGGTATAAGCCATACAGATGGGATACATGGCGATGTCCCGGTTCGGACTCGGGGAAATCCTTGAACCATTCCTGCAGCTGGCCTTCTTTGCCGATCAGGAACGGATACAGCTTGCTGCGGGACTCACGAAGCTCCGTCACCAGCTCGTCATCCACGCCAAGCACGCCCGCTGCCTCGATGCAGCGGTCGAACAGCTCGCGAATCAGCGTCATGTCCATCGTGGACGCCATCGATACGCTGCGGGCCGTTCCGTCCTCTGCCACAAACTTGTTTTCAGGCGACGTGGACGGCGACGTCACCAAATATCCGTCCGGACCTTCCACCAGCCAATCCAGGCAGAACAAAGCGGCCTCCTTCATGATGGGATAAGCTTTCTCCGCCAGAAACGCCTCATCCCTCGTAAAGCTGTAGCGCTCCCAAAGATGCGCCGTCATCCATACGCCGCCCATCGGCCAGAATGCCCAGCTGGCATCCCCTCCGGTTGGCGTCGATTGCCGCCAGATGTCCACGTTATGATGCGTCGTCCAACCGCGTGCACCGTAAAGGATACGCGCAGCTCTGCGCCCGGTATGGCTAAGATCCTCGAGCATGGCAAACAAGGGGTCATGGCATTCGCTCAGGTTGCACACCTCTGCTGGCCAATAGTTCATTTCGACATTGATATTGGTCGTATAATCGCTGAACCATGGCGGCTCCACCTGATGGTTCCATATGCCTTGCAGGTTGGCAGGCTGCGTGCCAGGACGGGAACTGCCCATGAGCAGGTATCTTCCGTACTGGAAATACAAAGCCTCCAGCCCCGGATCGGCGGAGCCCCCTTGATACGCCACCAAACGTTCGTCGGTTGGCAGCTCCGCATTGGCGGACGAGCCAAGGTCGATCGACATACGTGCGAACAACGAGCCATGGTCTGACACGTGCCGCTCACGAAGCTGCTCCAACCCGGTTTGGAGAGCCTGTCGCAGGATGGCATCGCATGTTTGTTCCAGTTCTGCGGCTTCCTTAACCGGCATCACATCATAGCCGGCAAATGCTGTTGCCGCAGTCAAGCACAACAGCACTCGGTCAGCGCCCTGAATGAGCAATGTGCCTTTGTCAGCGGAGATCACGGCTTTTTCGCCCAACGCTTGGACAGACAGTTTGGCGGCATATGCCATTCCGCGATCTTCTTCATAAACGACCGATTCCGGATGGTCGCGGAAATAGTTCGACTCCACATGGCTCGGACATCGGCTGTACATCACGACGCTGTCACCGCTGGCCTGCACGGTATAGGGATGCGGGCTGTCCAACGTCAGACTGACGTTGACGGCCCCTGCACGATCCGCGGACAGGGACAGTACGATGACATCATCAGGCGCACTTGCATATATTTCGCGTGTATAGCGAATTCCTTCATATTGATAGCGGGTTGCGGCAATTCCCGTTTCCAGGTCGAGCTCGCGTTCGAAATGCTCAAGTTCAGCACGTTCCAATCCATTCTGCCGGAGCAATAAATGGCCCATGGGTTGATAGGCTTCCACGTCGTGCCCCAACATTTCGCGATTCAGCAAATCTTCGGCTTCGCTGTACTGTCCGGCCGCGATCAATTCACGGGTGCGTTTCAAATATCTCTGGCTGCTGTAGTTCACCGTATCACGCGGGAATCCGGACCACAGCGTATCTTCATTTAATTGGATGCGTTCTTCCGCCGCACCGCCGTAAACCATGCCGCCAAGGCGACCGTTCCCGATCGGCAGCGCTTCTTCCCATTTTGCCGCCGGTTGACGATACCACAAGCGATTCATGCCTGTTGTTCCATTCGTTTGGCCCATATTCCGACTCCTGTTCATTGAGTATCGTTCTAAACATAAAACGTTTTCGTAATATCCAAAAAAATATAAAACTCACTTTTCCATAAGTATTTTTTTGCTTTCATCCTACCGTCTCTGATACCGATCACCTGAAAGTGCTTACACCTGAAAATTATATTGGATTTCGAAAAAAGCGTCAATGGAAAGCATCACAACCGAAGCAAAATATATAATAACGAAAAAAGAGGCTCCATTGCTGGAGCCCCTCTCCGATTCATCATGTATCTTTACGTATATGGCTGAACGTATTATTGTACGTCTTTGCCCGTCCACAACGACACGCGGTCTTTGACCCAAGTCGTATATTGTTTTTCCATCTCCACCGCGCCTGCTTTGTCCAGCTCGGCAAGGAAATCGTCATACACTTTGTCGAAGTTCTCCGGCGTTGTCAGAACAGCCTCTGGAATCCGTTTGCGTACGATGTCCTGTGTTTTTTGGAAAGTGACGTTATAGTCTGTATCAGAAGGAACCGGCATGTTGTATGCTGCTCCCCATTCTTTCAATGGAAGGTCTTCTTCCGCAGGGAAGAATTCTTTCCATGTCGTAATGCCGTAAGCCTTCAATGTTTCTTTCTCTGCCGGCGTGTAACCTGCCACGATCTGCTCAGGGAAGTTCGTAGTGTAATAGTTGCCCGTAGAGTCTTTCACGCCATCGCCGTATCTTGCGCTGAAAATGTTGTACATGCCGATTCCTGTTTCTTTGGAGAAGGCAGAGTTGTCATTTGTTTTGCGGTCCTGGATTTCGTCAGGAATGACGCGTTTTCCATCTTCCACTTTATAATGTTCGCCTTCGATACCCCAGTTTCTAAGCACTTGTCCTTCATCCGAAGCAAGCCAGTCCATAAACTTGATGATTCGAACCGGATCTTCGGCGGAAGTTGTAATCCCGATACCGTAACCGTCAAAACCGGTTGGCTGGAACGAATGGTCGACGATCTGGTCGTTCAGGGATACGGAGAAGTGAGCATAAGTGCTGTCGTCTTTACCCGCAGCTTTCAGCGCGTTCTCAGCCTCTTGATAGTTCCACTCTTGGTCGATCAGACCAAGTACGCGGCCGCTGGCGATTTTGGATTTGTATTGGTCGTCTTTTTGCACGAAGGTGTCTTTATCAAGCAGTCCTTCATTGTACATTTTGTTCAACCAACGGAAATATTCTTTCTCTTCCGGACGTTTGTAGTGAAGCATCGCTTCGTACGTTTCCGGATTGATGTAGTACTCGCCGTCATCCGGTGCTCCCGTAGCTTGGAAAGCCGGGTTCGTTACGGTGATCATGATTTTCCAGTCGTCGGCGTTCAGCGTCAGCGGAATCGTCGGCTGTCCGTCGATCGTCGGATGTTTTTCTTTATATGCTTTCAGCACGTTTTCGAAATCTTCAAGCGTTTTCACTTCAGGATATCCGAGCTCCTTCAGCACTTTCTGCTGAATCTCGAATCCACCTGTTGCGTCAAACGTCACATTATCTACACCCATGTTGGTTGGGATCGTATAAATCGCTGGATCTTCCTTGCTGTATTTCAGACGGTTCATCTGATCACCATAGATTTTCTTCAGGTTGGGAGCATGCTCCTCGATCAGATCCGTCAGGTCAAGCATTGCACCGGCATCAACGAGCTTGGACAAGTTTCCTTTCGGGAAAATAATGTCCGGGTAGTCGCCGCTCGCTGCCATCAGGGAAATTTTTTGCTCGCCGCCATTGTTGACGTCGAATTCGGCTTCAATGGTAACGCCCGTTTTTTCGGTAATCTTCTTGCCTACGGCATCCTGCATTTTGTTCCAGACCGGATTCGGATCGGCCCCAAAGAACGAAATCGTGATCGGCTCTGTTCCGGATGATTCACCGGATGAAGCGGATTCCTTGCTTCCCGAATTTCCGCAACCAGCAGTAACGAGCAACGCACTTGCAAGCAGCAGCATTGCAAAAGTCTTGGGTGTATTACCTTTCATTTTGCCTTTCATTGTCTAGTTCCCCCTATTTATGAAGGTTTTATCTGTATAACAGGCCAAGCCTGAAAATACCAAAGCATTTGGATCAACGATTCAAAGCAAATGAATGCGCTTTAAATTATGCGTGATACAGGTGTAACTGCCTCGATCCATCCGGGACAGGAAACTTCGCACTACACATAAGATAAAACGTTTTCGAAATTCACTTTAAAACGCTTACTGAAAGTGCTTACACGTAGATTATATGCTATATTTCGCCATCGGTCAATAGAAAAAAAGGGCTTCCCACGGAAACCCTTTTTTCAAGAAATTCAGCAGCTTATTTGCGCTGTCTCTTCTTTATTGAACGTCTTTGCCGGTCCACAGCGATACGCGGTCTTTGATCCAACCGGTGTATTGTTTTTCCATCTCCACCGCGCCTGCTTTGTCCAGCTCGGCCAGCATGTCGTCATACACCTTGTCGAAGTTTTCCGGTTTGGCAAGAATGGCTTCCGGGATCCGTTTGCGAACGATATCCTGCGTTTTTTGGAAAGCTACATTATAATCCGTATCGGAAGGAACGGGCATGTTGTATGCTGCTCCCCAATCCTTCATAGGCAGTTCATCTTCCGATGGGAAAAATTCCTTCCATGTCGTGATGCCATACGCTTTCAATGTTTCTTTCTCTGCCGGCGTGTAGCCCGCTACGATTTGCTCTGGGAAGTTCGTGGTGTAATAGTTGCCTGTGGAATCCTTCACGCCATCGCCATATCTTGCACTGAAGATGTTGTACATACCGATCCCTGTTTCTTTGGTGAACGCCGAGTTGTCATTCGTTTTGCGGTCTTGAATGTCGTCAGGAATGATGCGTTTGCCGTTTTCCACTTTGTAATGCTCGCCTTCAATCCCCCAGTTTCTGAGCACTTGCCCTTCATCCGAAGCAAGCCAATCCATGAACTTGATAATGCGAACCGGGTCTTTGGCGGAAGTCGTGATTCCGATGCCGTAACCGTCAAAGCCGGTTGGCTGGAAGGTATGATCCACGATCTGGTCATTCAAGGATACCGAGAAGTGTGCATACGTGCTGTCATCCTTACCGGCTGATTTGAGAGCGTTCTCAGCTTCTCCATAGTTCCATTCCTGGTCGATCAGACCAAGAACGCGCCCGCTGGCGATTTTGGCCTTATACTGGTCATCCTTCTGTACAAAGGTATCTTTATCAAGCAGTCCTTCATTATACATTTTGTTCAGCCAACGGAAATATTCTTTTTCCTCGGGACGTTTGTAGTGAAGCATCGCTTCATACGTTTCCGGGTTGATATAATATTCCCCGTCATCCGGCCCGCCTGTTGCTTGGAAAGCCGGGTTTGTAACTGTAATCATGATCTTCCAGTCGTCGGCATTCAATGTCAGCGGAATCGTTGGCTGGCCATCGATCGTTGGATGTTTCTCATAATATGCTCTTAATACGTTTTCGTAATCCTCAAGCGTTTTTACTTCAGGGTAGCCCAGCTCTTTCAGCACTTTTTGCTGGATTTCGAATCCGCCCGTGGCATCAAACGCTACATTGTCTACACCCATGTTGGTCGGGATAGTATAGATCGCCTGGTCTTCCTTGCTGTATTTCAAGCGGTTCATTTGGTCGCCGTAAATTTTCTTCAGGTTGGGAGCGTGCTCCTCAATCAAATCGGTCAGGTCAATCATTGCGCCTGCATCAACCAGTTTGGACAGGTTTCCTTTAGGATAAATGATATCAGGGTAATCACCGCTGGCAGCCATCAAAGGTATTTTCTGATCTCCGCCATTATTCACGTCATACTCGGCTTCAATGGTCACGCCTGTTTTTTCGGTGATCTTCTTGCCTACCGCATCCTGCATCTTGTTCCAGTTTGGACTTGCATCTGCGCCGAAGAACGTAAACGTTACCGGACTTGTCGTATCATCCGTTTCACCAGGCTTTTCCGAGGCCGTACTTCCTCCTGTGCTTCCGCATCCTGCCGTAATGGCAAGCGCGCTTGCGAGAAGAAGCATTGCGAACGTTTTTGGTGTTTTCCCCTTCATGTGTAATCCCCCTTATGGATATAATGAAGCTTTATAGTGTATAACAGGCTGGCCTGTAGATACCATGGACTGGCGAAAAACCTTGCACTTTTTTTGCTTAAATGCAATTAAAAGCGTTTTCTTGAATGAATTCGACGATTCATCCTCGCCTCAATTCAAGTACAAGTTGCCATCAAAAAGACGTTTACATCGGTACAAGGATCCATGCTCAACTTAAATGTAAGTGCTTTCATACCTGAATAATAATACCTTGCATAACCCCTTGTCAATAACCAATTTCAAAAAATGAAAACGGTTTTGGGAAAACGTTTTAGGCATAAAAAAAAGACCCAAATCAATGGGTCCTTTCTTTTTTAAACTTGACTTGCCGCTCAAACGAGAAGATCTTACTGGCCATTCCACAGTTTTACGCGGTTTTGAATAAGCTCTGTATATTGTTGTTCCATTTTCGTAGCTCCTGCTGTCTCCAAATCAGCCAGCATCGTATCATACACACTGTCAAACTTGTCGACCGGACTCAGGATCGCTTCCGGAATGCGTTTGCGGATAATGTCCTGTGTCTTCTGGTAGATGACGTTATAATCCGAGTCGCCAGGAGTCGGCAAGTTGTAGGCTGCGCCCCACGCTTTAACCGGGAACTCATCCTCTTTCGGGAACAGATCCTTCCAGGTTGTTGCACCGTAAGCCTTGAGGGTTTCCTTCTCGGCATCGGAATAAGACGCTACGATTTGTTCAGGGAAGTTCGTTGTATAGTAGTTGCCTGTCGAATCCTTCACGCCATCGCCGTAGTGACCCGTCATGTTGGTGTACAGACCGATCCCTGTTTCCTTCTGGAAAGCCGCTGCATTGTTTACTTTTTGGTCCAATACATCTGCAGGGATAACGCGTTTCCCGTCCTTCACTTCATAGTGTTTACCTTCAACTCCCCAGTTTATCAATACTTGGCCTTCCTCGGACGCCAAATAATCAAAGAACTTGATCGTACGTACCGGATCGGGATTCGAAGTGGTGATTCCTACACCCCAGCCAGATACAAAGCCCGGATCTTGGAAAGAATGGTCCTTGATGTCGCTGGACAGCGTTACAGGGAAGTGGGAATATGTTGCTTCATCCTTTCCTGCCGCCTTAAGCGCGTTCTTGGCATCAGCATAGCCCCAATCCTGATCGATTACGCCAAGTACGCGGCCGCTGGCGATTTTCGATTTGTACTGGTCCGTTTTTTGCACAAAGCTGTCTTGATCAAGCAATCCCTCATTGTACATTTTGTTCAACCAACGGAAGTATTCTCTTTCCTCCGGACGTTTGTAATGAAGCATCGCTTCATACGTTTCCGGGTTGATGTAATATTCTCCATCATCCGGAGCGCCTGTGGACAAGAAAGCCGGATTCGTTACGGTAATCATGATTCTCCAGTCGTCCGCATCCAGCGACAGCGGGATGGTTGGCTGACCATCAATGGTTGGATGTTTTTCTTTGTAAGCTTTCAACACATTCTCAAAATCCTCAAGTGTCTTCACTTCAGGGTAACCGAGCTCTTTCAGTACACGGTGTTGAATACCGAAACCGCCGCCTGCGTCAAAATATTGCTGATCTACCGCGTAATACGACGGCAGCACATAAATGGCCTGGTCTTCGTTGCTGTATTTCAGCCGGTCCATGTAATCACCATACAGCTTTTTCAAATTAGGAGCATATTGATCGATCAGATCCGTCAGATCTATCATTGCACCGGCATCCACAAGCTTGCTGAGTTCACCTTTCGGTGAAACAATGTCGGGATAGTCTCCGCTTGCTGCCATCAAAGAAATTTTGTCCTGGCCGCCGCTTACCGCGAATTCTCCGTTAAGGGTAACCCCGGTTTTCTCTGTGATCACCTGGCCTACTTCGTCTTTCATACTGTTCCAGTTGGAACTTGGGTCAACGCTGAAAAAACTGAACGTAATTGGAGACGTATCCCCGCTTGTGTCCTCGTATGCTCCATTGCTGCTGTCACCGGCTCCGCCACCGCAGCCTGCGAGTAAAGACATCGCAAGCACGGGAGCCAGTGCGGCTTTCATTTTGAAATTCGCCATGATGGTAATTCCTCCCTAATCCATATGTCTATCTTGTGCGGGACTTTTTTGTCCCTGTCTATAGCTTCATGGATGCCGTCGCCGCAGCCCTATACGGTGAAACGCCAACCGAGGTTGGCATTTCGGGCATCCCGAGCTTTTTTATTATACTGTTTCTCTTTACAGTTATCTTTATCTCTGTATTTTCTGTGACTTTCTTATATCTGTGTTGACCAAGTCTTATGATTTTACAGCACCCAGCGTCATACCGCCCACAAAGTATCTTTGCAGGAACGGATACACGATCAGGATTGGAACCGTAACGACGATTGTAATCGCCATTTTGATGGACTCAGGAGAAACCTGTGCCATCTGCTGTGCCAAGTCGTTGACATTACGCCCTGCACCAGAGCCTTGTTGGGTACTTTGCAGTACCTTCATCAGCTCGTACTGGAGCGTAGTGAGATGCGCTTTCGAACCGTTGTACAGGTACGTATCGAGCCATGAGTTCCATTGCCCTACAGCCAGGAACAATGCGATCGTTGCCAGTACCGGCTTACAGAGCGGCAGGATGATTTTGTAGTAGATCGTGAAGTCATTCGCACCGTCCAGCTTCGCGGATTCCTGCAAGGCGTACGGCAGGCCGTCGATGAAGGAACGGATAACGAAGACGTTGAACGCACTGATCATGCCCGGCAATACGTAAACCCAGAACGTGCCGATCAGGTGCAGGTCGCGCATCAGGATGTATATCGGAATCAGACCGCCAGTGAAATACATCGTAATCGCCAGCGTAGTAGAAACGAATTTTCTCAATTTGAAATCAGGTCTGCTGAGCGTAAAGGCAATCATCGAAGAACTGATCAAACCGAGCAATGTACCTACAATCGTACGGAGAATAGAGATTTGCAAACCTTGAAGCAAGCTGTCATATTGAAAAATCGTTTTATAGTTTTCCAGCGTAAATTCCCGAGGCCATAAGTAAATTCCGCCACGCACCGTGTCCATCGAATCGTTCAATGAGATCGCGAGTACGTTCAGGAACGGATAGAGCGTTACGATCAGCACCAGGGCCAGCACGAGAACATTGAATAGATCGAACAGTTTATCGCCACGAGTTGCATTGAATGATTTGTTCGCCATATGGTCTCCCCCTCCCTACATGATGCTTTCTTTCGTGAATTTTTTGAACAATCCGTTCGCCGTGAACAAGAGAAGGATACTTACGACGGAGTTGAATATCCCGATTGCCGTACCGTATGAGAATCGTCCCAAGTTCAAACCATAGTTCAGCGCATATAGATCAAGGACTTCCATATAGTCGGTGACGAGGCTGTTACCCAGCAGCATCTGTTTCTCGAACCCGTTGCTGACCAAGTGACCGATGGACATGATGAACAATACGGAAATGGTTGTCCGGATACCAGGCAGCGTAATGTGCCACATTTGTCTCCAGCGGTTTGCACCGTCAACCCGGGAAGCTTCGTACAGCTCCTGGTCGATCCCCGTGATGGCCGCCAAGTAAATGATCGCGTTCCAGCCGCTTTCTTTCCACATGTCTGAAGCGGTTACAATGTACCAAAACAGGTTGCCTTTCGCCATGAACTGGATGGGTTGATCAATTAAATGCAGGCCCATCAAAATGTCGTTGACAATACCGCCGTCCGTCGAGAGCATTTTGGTAATAATCCCTGCAACAACGACCCAGGATACAAAGTGAGGCAAGTATGATACCGTTTGCACCGTACGTTTAAAGAATTTGCCTTTAAGTTCGTTCAGCAAGATCGCAAGGAAAATCGGCACAACGAAACCGACAATCAGTCCCATAAAACTCATTGCCAGCGTATTTCTAAGTACCAGATAGAATCGTTCGTCACTGAACAGCTCTGCAAAATGCTTGAAACCAACCCACTGCTGTTCCGAGAAACTTCTGGCCGGTTTATAATTTTGGAAAGCCATCGTCCATCCCCATAGTGGCAGATAGTTGAATACAAAAACCCAAACTACGAATGGCAATGACATGAGATAAAGAAACTTTTGTTGCTTGATACTCTCCCAAATTGCATTCCGCCGATTTGTGGGCGGTTTGGGGTCACTGCTCTTTTTCGCGGAAGCGGATTGTTTTGTCAGCGTTTCCATCTCCGTTCCCCCTCCTCTAATTTATAGATTAATCATACCTGATAGAGCGTTTTCAAAATACCAGCTTGATTTTAGAGAAAATCATATAAAAATTAGATATGGACCAGGTCAATGAGACATTTTGCATGCAAAATCAGTCATTATTCAGCCTTTTAATTTAATAAAATGAAACATTTTGGTAATTATGATTCGAAACGGAAAATAACGAAAACGTTTTTGGAAATCGTTTACCTGCGCTAAGTCAAACGCACGTATTCATGTATTTCTCTCCACATTTCATTAGGAAGCCCTTCCCGTCTCTATATAAGCAGAAAGGCTTGATCCCTTTTTAGGAATTTCTGCAGGGAAGCAAAAAAAGAAGCCTTTGCAGGCTCCTTCAATCTATAACGCGAAACGAATGGGCTGCAGCTTCACCAGACCTAGCAGCTGCCCTGCCGAAATGGACGATTCCGGCCTAAATTCGTCCCCCAGCAGATAAGCAAGCATTTCTTGAAACAGAAAGCTCGCTTCCGGACGTTTCATCATCGCAATATCGGAAAAAGGAAATGTCGATAAGAGCAGTTTGCCCTTGCCTACATTGGCCTCAAAAGCGTAGGCCAGCCGTTTCGCCCTGTGAAAGTGATCGATCACTTCAATTAAAGGCTGTACCCCTGCCAATGTGTCCAAACAGATCGCTGGCGTGCCCTGAATGAGATGATACCAATGCCAGTCGGACGCTTGATCATGGGGAAACCTTCCCAGCAATGGCAATCGATCAGGCAGGCATAGTCCCATGGTTGCGCCATGCTGGGTGGCAAACATAAGATAGTTCCAGAAGACGGGCAGGTATTTGGTCTCTACCGCATCATACAAACCCTCGGCATTCGTCTGGAGCCAAACACTTCCCCCATTGACCAAAACATCGAGTACATTGGGGGTCAAAGACGGCGTAATGATCAGGCCGGTACGATCTTCACGCAGCAAATGATGCCCGTTCAGATCATCCAACTTTCCTTCGTGAGCCCCCAGCAGGTAAGGCTGCAATTCGCTGATACTGTTCCAGATCCGGTGGCTCTGTTCATGGACCTGATACCGCGGGAATGACCACCCGTGCCAAACATTTGCAGCTATTACCTCTCCACGGGTTGACCTGATCTCCGCTTCGATGCAAAATCCGGTTGCCCCCTCCCGCGGGGCATTTACGTTCAACGTTCCCAGAGATCGGACAGATCCGCAAGCCACGTCATCGCAGCTCCATCCTCCTTCGCTTATCGTTTCGCCATCGCGGACCAAACGCCACTGCACCGATACGTTCTGAAGGGGCTCCGTTCCGTAATGCGATACGCTGACCTGGGCTTGAATGGCCTCCCCGCCAAAGAAGGTGCGCTGATCGCAGCCCAGCAGCAGAACGGTTCCGGCATTGCACCGCCGGAATTCCTCGGGCTCAATCATGCCTTTGCTCTCCCAGAACACATCCAGGATGCCTGTCGTGGCATGTCCCTGCCCGGGAAAATCGCGAATATCAAGCAGCTGCAAGCCTGCTGCATCCGACGTCCGGCGCACCCGTTCCATGGCCTCCTTGAGCGAACGGACCAAATGCCGGCCGCTTGCCTGCTGATAACGCTCCAGAATGTCTCCCTTCATCCCTTGACGAGATAGCGATTCTTCAATCGGCTCCAGCCAGCTTGGCCGAAGAACGCCCGTGTATTTACCCTTCTCTTGAGGACGCACGTACATGGTGAACTGCGCGTGTTCATGCCCGATGACCGGACGATCGGACAGCCGGGTCACCGCACGGTAATCAAGCGTGGTGTCAGGTACAGCGGACCATTCCGACTCCAACGGCGGATGCCAATTCAACGACTGGATATAAAAATCCGCCATTCTGCCTTGGGCCGGCAATTGCCCGAACCCCGTGTTGTCCGTGTACAGCCGCGTTGAATCCATGCTGCGGGCATGCTCTACAAGCTCGTTCAGCTCGGGATGGCCATTCGGCCCGATGAGCTCGTTGCCCAGCGAAAAGAGCACGAACGATGGATGCTTCTGCAAAGCGTCAAGCAGCCCGTCCAGTTCGCGCTTCAGAAAAGAGAGGACATCTTTCGGAGCGGCCTGTTCCCGATTCTCGAACCATCTCGACCAATGCGGGAGCTCGGCCTGCACCAGCATCCCCTCTTCATCCGCGGCTTGCCAGAACGGTTCCGGCGCGCTCCAGCCGTGCAAACGAACATGATTGAATCCGTATGACTTGGCCGTCCGGAACTGTGAAATGTATTGCTCCTTGTCCCATACCGGATACCCTGTAAGCGGGAAAATGCAGCAGTCCACGTACCCTCGCAGGAACACAGGCTGTCCGTTCAAAAGAAACCGGGTTCCGCTCGCCTCGAAGGAGCGCATACCAAAGGTCAGTTCAACCCGGTCCAACTCCTGTTCTCCGCTCTGCAAGCGAACAATCGCCTTATACAACTGTGGAGAAACATCCGACCAAAGAGCCACCTTTTTTCCCCGCCCCAGATCCAGCTCCCATGGCTGAAGCTGAACAGAACTACCAGCAAGCTCCGCCCGGTCATTCGCTTTTAAGATATCCGTGGTCACATCATGTACTTTTTCCGTTAGCCATGTGCCATCAGGATGCTGAACCCGCACATGCAGCTTAAGTTCATCAAACACTTGCCGATGAGGAAGGTTCAATGAACCACGGAGCGCCATCGTACCTCGTTCGGGATCCTGGTCTGCCTTCAGGCTCTCGATATGGTACGGCGGCATCGCATCCAGCCATATTCCTCCCGTCACGCCGCCCCACGCCGTTGCAGTATGCAGGGAATGAATATGACTGCCGCCAAGCGGATATTTCATCGTGTTGTCTACGCGCAGCACCACTTCGTTAGAGGTCCCTTGTTTGACCAGTGAAGTAATGTCCCACGCATGCTTGCAAACGAGGCTTTCCTGCAGGCCTGCATGCTGGCCATTGATCCAGAGATCGGTCGTCCAGCGAACCCCGTGAACCCTAAGCACATAATGCATGCCAGGATCAGCCGGGATATGTACCTCGCGCGAATACCAAGCCGCTCCCTCATATTCCCGAACCTTGGTCCATGTGTCGATTCGATGGTACATTGGCGCTTCGCCATACCCCTGTTCCTCCCATGAACCCGGAACTTGAATCTCCCCCCAATCCAGGTCAGGTAAAGCCAGTGTCCGTTCTTTAGTCTGCTCGCCAGAATCGGGATCCAACGCAAATTGCCATATGCCATTCAAATCCATCGTTTGCCGGGCCGTCCTCACTTCCAAAAAGGTCATCAATGTTCTCCTCCTCGCTCAAGGCCTTCAAAGTACATCCAGTTTACGTTGGTTCTTCCAAGATCACCATTGCTTATCCATTGTTCTCGATGGACGATTTCATGAAAATCCGTCGTTCCCCCATTTCATGTACCAAGACCAAAAACCACCAACCCTTTTATGGCTGGCGGTTTTCATGTTTATATAGATCATGACCAAGATAACCGAAAACGTTTTATTATATGAAGACGAAGGTGGATCGTCCGGAGAATTCGACAACGATTATTCCCCTCCGGACTCCCCGGATTGACCTTTGGATTGCGAACGTGCCTGTTTATAGGCCGAAGGTGACTCACCCACGTATTTCTTGAATTTTCCGTGGAAATAGTCCACATTGGCATAACCGACTCTGGCTGCCACCTGATGGACCTTCAGCCCTTCGTCGAGCAATTCCTTCGCCTTTTCCATCCGCACCTTGTCCAAAAACGCATTGAAATACTCTCCCGTGTGGTTTTTGAACAATTTCCCCAAATAGCTGCTGTTATAATTAAATACTTCGGCTAACACTTCCAGCTTGAGATTCTCTCCGGGATTACGCCGGATGAAATCAATCATCTGCTTCAGCACCGTATCTTTGCTGCCGCCGCCCATACGCCCGATCAATCCGGTAAGATGGCCTTCCGCCATGATTTTCAGATCGGACAAGGTTTGCTGATGGTATACTTCCGTAATCAACATGGAATGCTCCTGCATAATCGGCTGCATATGCTCGTTCGCTGCAGCAAGCTTGTTCAGGGCAAGGGAAAAAATTTGCGAAAACGCCGTTTTGATGGCCTGTTCTGACCGGTGATAGGGAACGATGCGCTCCTCCATCTCCGACAATACGCGCATAACCGATTCGCTGCTGCGAATGTCGAGCGCGTAGTAGAGCTTGTCTGCCAGCTCAGACTCATCGGGCGCGCTCATTTCTTCCGCAGGCAAAGACGTGCCCCGGTTCAACTCGTCGCTCCACAGCATCACCCTTTTCTCCGCAAACAGAAAACGGTCGTTCAGCACCGCATTGGCTTGCTCGTAGGACAACGCCATGTCATGGACGGAATGCACGGGTTGGCCGGCGGCCGCATACATGCGGATCTCCCACTCTCCAAGCAGTTGGCTCCATTCTTCGTACAGCCCCTTGGCCGCTTCCTCGGTCGTCAGCGGTTCCCTGCACAGCAATCCCAGACCGGAATGGAAGGAAAAAACGATCCCCCTGTCCTTGTGGTCAAAGGCATCCACCAGTTTCCGTTTCACTGCATTGCTCCGCTGCACGTCCGGAGCCGCATGCAATTCGAACAGCACGATCTGGTACATCGGCCACCGCAGCCCGAGCGTGTCCGCTTCCCCGCGGCCCTCGAGATGATCGAACAGCAATGCTTCGATTTGATGTTCACGGTACGCCGTATCTTCGCCGACATGCCGGGTCAACGCTTCGCGCTCACGTTCAAACACCCCTGCAATACGCTGCAATTCGGCAATCATCTCTTCTTCGTCAACCGGTTTAAGCAGGTAACCGTCTACGCCGAAGCTGATTGCTTTCTTGGCATAATCGAAATCCGCATAACCGCTCAGGATCAAGAAATGCGATTCGGGATACTGCTTGCGGATCTCTTCAATGACGTCCAGTCCGGTCATGCCGGGCATGCGGATGTCGATGATCGTCAGATCGGGGCGGAGCTCCGGAAAAAGCGAGATGGCTTCCCTCCCGCTGCCAGCCGTGCCCGCAATTTCAAACCCGTATTGTTCCCAATCAATAATGGTAGTGAGTCCTTCGCGTATGCTCGGTTCGTCATCCACCAAAAACACTCTATACATGCTCGTCCCCTCCTGCAGGCAAGGTAAACGTAATTTCGGTCCCTTCCCCATACTCGCTTGAAATCTGTAATCCATGCTCCTCACCATAGGTCAGCGTCAGCCGCTGATGCACGTTCCTCAAACCGATTCTGCTCTTCTCCTGTTCCTCCGGCCCGCTGACGAATTGCAACACCTCAGCCAACCGTTCTTCCGTGATTCCGGCACCATCATCGCGTACGCGGACCTGAACCATGCCCCGTACCGGGCGAATGTCTACTTCGACATGAACCGTGCCTTCCTTATTTTCCAGGCCATGCACGATGGCGTTTTCAACCAAAGGCTGAATGATCAATGGCGGAATGTACATCTTTTCCAAGCCCGCATCGACGTGAATCCGGAACGCCAGGCGGTCAACGTACCTGAATTTCTGAATCTCCAGGTAAGAGCGCACCATTTCAAGCTCGGCCTGAAGGGTTGTTTTGCCGCTTCCGATCTCTAGGCTTTTCCGCATCAGCTTGCCCAACAGCCGAACGATATTGGCAATCTCCGCTTCGCCTTGAATATGCGCTTTCATGCGAATCGACTCCAGCGCGTTGAATAAAAAGTGCGGATTGATCTGGCTTGCCATCATTTTAAGTTTAATCTCTTTTTGGGCAATTTCCAATTGGTTGTTCTGCTCCGTGGTCTCCACGACCTGAACCATCAGTTCGTTGATGCTCTTCACCATGTAGTTGAACTGGCGGGACAGCTGTCCGATTTCGTCATTGCCGTCGATGCGCGAGGTCACATTCAAATCGCCCAGCGCAAGCTTGTTTAATTGTTTGCTCAGCCGCAAAAGCCGATTCGAAGTCAGAAACGAAATAATGTATACCAATAACAGGGCAATCATAAGCACAAGGATAATGAAAATAAGGCCGATCATGCTGATCATATTCGCATCTTTCACAATGTCCTTCGTTTCGAAAACCGAAATGATCTTGAGGCTGTTTATGCTCGAACCCGGCCGGAGCTCGTCAATGACGATATTGGACGGTTCACCCCGAAAGTCGGCTTCCAGCGTTCCCTTCGCCTGGTTCTGCAAATCGACGCCGAAATCGAGCTCATTGAGCGTTTTGCCGACCCAATTCGTATTTTTGGCTGCGATGACATATCCCTGCTCATCCGTAATCAACGTTTCGAAAGGCTCCTGCCGTAACAGCTCATTAAGCTCGTCCTGATTGATTTCGATCATCAGCACCCCTCGCGAACGATATTCGGGAAAAGGTACTTTTCGAACCAGGCTGAGCTTGTGCACCGGATTGTCTCCCTTGTCGGGAATGTAAAACCAGCCGATGCTGGTGGAGGTCAACGCCTTTTTGTACCAATAACTCTCCCTGGTCTGCTCATCCACCGGAATAAACTCCAGATTGTTGATCAACGTCGGGTTGGTGGAATAGAAACGAATGCCCGCCACTTCGCGGTAAAGGCGCTTGTATTCCTGAAAATCCTTGTAGGCCAGATAGGCGCTGGTCAGTTCGACCACGCTCTCATAACGTTTGTTCACGATTTCCTTCAGGTCCTCGTTAAACATAAGAATGTTGGAAATGTCCGTAGGCACGCGCAGCAGCGTCGTCGTTTGGGTCTTCACTTTCTCCACGTTATTTACCGTCTGCTCGATGGCATTGTTCAATGCCTGCTGCCGGAAATAGGCCGTCACCGCCAGTCCGATAATTAAAACGGGAACCATCACGACAAGCACGTACGATATAAGCAATTTATGCTTCAATTTGAGATTGTTGGAGATCCGTATCAGCCTTCTCAGCATATTCTGCACCTTCTTCGTTGGTCTAAGCGCTTACAAATAAGGTACAGGATCACGGCCATCCTGCCCTTCTGAACTATCATACCATATCCTGAAAGCAAAGAGGCCGCCACTGCCATGGCGACCTCGTTATGCATTTATTTATTGCCCCTACACATTATGGGCGCGGCGTTTCCACGCCGTTCAAAATGAGGATGGGATGAATGTCCGCGCTGAGGGACGCGGAGACCGCGCAATATTTTTCTTCGGCCATTTGGATCGCTTTCCAAATCCGGTAGTCCGGAATATCTCCATCCACGCGGAAAATCAGGTCGATCGACGTAAACCCTTTGGGCATGCCTTCACTGCGCGTGCCTTGTGCTTCGATCTCGATGGATGAAATTTTGTCGAGGAAGGCATCCAGAATCATCGTGATGTCGATGCCCATGCAGCCGCCCAGGCCCGCAAGCAGCAATTCCATAGGGGTGGCTCCTTTTCCGTCGCCGCCGTATGCAGCCGTGGCATCCAAACCTACGGGGTAACCTGAAGGTCCTTCAGAGACGAAGGCGCGTTTGCCTTTCCATACCGTTGTTACGTTCATGTTGTTGTCCTTCTTTCCCTATTATAATAAATTCAAAATTCCGTCATCTGTTGTAAAAATCGGCGCGTGCGCTCCTGCTGCGGACGTTCGAAGAAATCCTTTGGGTTCGCTTCTTCCACAATGACGCCATCGGCCATGAACACGATTTTGTTCGCGACGTTGCGGGCGAACTTCAATTCATGAGTCACGACAAGCATGGTCATGCCTTCCTGCGCCAGCTCCTTCATGACGGATAACACTTCGCCGACAAGCTCGGGGTCAAGCGCCGAGGTCGGTTCGTCGAACAGCATGACTTCCGGCTCCATCGCCAGCGCCCTGGCAATCGCCACGCGCTGCTGCTGCCCGCCGGACAATCGCGAAGGATAGGCATCCTGCTTCTCAAGCAGGCCTACCCGATCCAGCAGCATGCGCGCACGGGCGGCCGCTTCGTCGCGTTTCACTTTTTTCACCGTGACGAGCCCTTCCATGACGTTGCCAAGCACAGTTTTATGCGGGTACAGATTGAATTGCTGAAACACCATGCCTGTACGGCGCCGGATATCCTGCACGCGGGCGCGCTGGGTTTTCGGCGCATCCTTGCTGTCCACAACGATGCCGCTGACTTCGATCCGCCCGCCGGTCGGCTGTTCAAGGCCGTTGATGCAGCGCAGCAATGTGCTCTTGCCCGAGCCGCTCGGTCCCAGCAGCACGACGATGTCTTTGGCATTGACATGCATGTTAATATTTTTGAGCACTTCATTTTGATTAAAGTGCTTGCTTAATCCCGTTATGTTAATCACCGGTACTCCCCCATTCAGTAAGCCCGGGCCAACCGGCGCTCCACCTGTTCCAAGATGGCCGAGAAACCGATGCTCATTATCCAATAAATTACGCCGATCGCCAAATAGAACGGCATGTTCACATAGTACTGCGATACGAGCAGCTGCGCGGAGCGAAGCAATTCGGTGACGCCGATGGCGGCCACGAGCGACGTTTCCTTCAGCATGCCGATGAAGGTATTCCCCATCGGCGGGATCGCGATGCGGACCGCCTGCGGAAACACGATCCTCCACATCGTTTGGGATCTCGACATGCCGGTAGCATATGCCGCCTCGCTTTGCCCTTTAGGGACAGCCTGAATGGCACCCCGGAACGTTTCAGACAGGAAGGCCCCTGCGTTCAGACTGATAGCAAGACAAGCCGCCGTGAGTGATCCCAGCGTGACACCGTAATCCACCAACCCGTAATATATGACGAATAATTGCACCAGCAGCGGGGTTCCCCGCATGATGGATACATAGAAGCGGGCGATCAGCCTGAGCCACACCGGACCTTTCAAGCGGGCGATGGCTACTAATATCCCGATAAAGAAGGCAAAGAACATCGATATTACCGTGACGTACAGCGTGTAATACGCCCCCTTCAGAAAGAAGGGGATATTTTCAAATACCAGTTCCATGGATCAAACTTCCCTTCGTCCTGCATGTTTTTACTTCGCAGGCTCTTCCCCGAACCATTTTTTGAAAATGGTCTTGTACGTGCCGTCATCCTTCATGGCTTTCAGAGCTTCGTTCACTGCAGCTACCAGTTCCGGATTGTTTTTGCGGACCGCGATGCCGGCCTGATCGCTTTTAATCGCTTCCCCTACCGCTTTGATCTGGAATCCGTTCTCGTCCACGATCGGTTTGAGGGCGTACATGTTGTTGATGGTTGCATCGATTCGGCCTGCATCAAGATCCTTCAAGGAAGTGATGACGTCATCGTAGGTTTTGATCGTGAAGTCTCCGACTTTCGGCAGCACTTCATTGCGCAGATACGATTCATCGTTGGTGCCAAGTCCGACGCCGATCGTTTTTCCTTTGAAATCCTCCAGCTTGGCGATGTCGTTGTTCGTCTTTTTCACGATGATTTTAACTTCGTTCGTAATGTATGGATCGCTGAAATCCAGCGCTTTCTTGCGTTCATCCGTAATCGTCATCTGGCTGACGATGGCATCCAGCTTTTTGGATTGCAGGCTTGGGATCAGTCCAGAGAATTCCTGGGAAACAAACTCGACCTTAACGCCGATGCGTTTGGCTACCTCGCGCGCGATATCCGCGTCGAAACCGTCCATTTCCTTTTTATCGTTCAAGAAGTTGTACGGAGGGTATGTACCCATCATGCCTACCTTCATGACACCGGCCGATTTGATCTGCTCCAGTTCATTGGCGGCTTTGGCCTCGTTGCCGGTTCCGCTGTTGGACGTTTTGCTGCCACATGCGCTAAGTACCAGCACGGTCAACAGCAGCAGGGTCGTCGTCAGTGTCCAGCCTTTGCGATGTTTGATTCCATCGGATTTCGTACGAATATTCATGGGATTAACTTCCTCTCATTCATGTTGTTAATGATCTTGGGCCAAGTTCATTTGGCCATCAAAGGTGACGGGACGGGACATTAGCATTATTCCCCTTGCCCGGCTGAATCATGTAAACCTTGGAACGCTGCATACGTCCCGCTATGAACCGAGCAAACCGTAGAACTCAAAACTTGCCGCCTCGGAAGCAAGAGCTTCCGGGCTAATGTGCCCTACGTCTGTGTGCAGTTCATCGGAGCCGAATAACCACCGTGTAATCATGCCTTCAATCATGCTTACAAGCAGCGCCGCCCTGACGGGAACATTCATCGTCTTTGGCAGCATGCCAAGTTCGATCGCACGTTCCATATTGTGTCGAAATGCCTTTTCCACCGCTCCACGTGTATCTTCCACAAGATGGCTGACCGATTCTTCTCTCACAATGCCGCGCAAGAGCAGTTCCATGAAATAACGATTTTCTGCGGCAAACGTAAACAAATCGATGAACAGACGTTCGGATGCCTTCACCATGTCTTCGATGCTTCCCGCATCCTTGCGGTATCCTTGGCCTATGGCCTCTAGCAGTTTCTCCCGCCCGGTCAGAACGATCTCCTCTGCGATGGCTGCCTTGCTCTTGAAATGCCAATAGAACGTTCCTTGAGCGACGCCGGCTTCGCGCACAATATCCGATATTTTGGTCTGTTGGTATCCCTGGACGGCAAAACGCTCCGTGGCAATTCGAATAATCTGGTCGCGGCGTTCTTCGCCCGGTTCCATTGGGTTGACTTTGGACATTTGAAATCCTCCCGATTGATCAGTCAGTCAATAGTAATATCCTATTGGATAACTGGGTTTTTGTCAATATGGTTTTAATTGCATAATTTCCTGCATATGTTGAAGTTAGAGGCGTTTCTGATCATAATAGATGTTAGTCTGGTTCAGCATGCGATTTCTGGACTGGCATTGTCAAGCAGGACAGGCTTTATGCCGTCGTCTGCATTTCAAGGAGGAAGAGCATTGGATATTTTATCATCGATTATTATGGGCATTATCGAAGGTTTGACTGAGTTTTTGCCCGTGTCCTCGACCGGACACATGATTCTGACTGCCCACCTGTTGGGCTTATCGGAGGACAACGAGTCAGTCAAAACGTTTGAGGTGGTGGTTCAACTCGGGGCCGTGCTTGCTGTAGTGGTGTTATATTGGAACAAATTCATCGATATGTTCCGCTTCACCGGGGGCAAGCGAAGTTATGGCAATCGTTTGAATCTCCTCCACATCTTCTTGGCAATGGTTCCTGCGGTGGTGATCGGTCTGGTCTTCCGGGATTGGATCAAGGCTCACCTGTTTGGACCGCAAACGGTCTTGTACAGCCTTGTTATCGGCGGGATCCTGATGATCGTGGCCGAGCTTTGGAGCAAACGCAGCCGCCGAATTACGACGCATGACGTCGATGATATTACCTATACCCAGGCATTTGTTGTAGGCCTATTTCAAATTTTAGCCCTGTGGCCGGGCTTTTCCCGCTCCGGATCGACCATCTCGGGCGGTTTGTTCGCCGGAATAAGCCGGGTCGCCGCAGCCGAATTCACCTTTCTCGTATCCGTGCCGATTATGTTCGGTGCCACAGGTTATGATCTATACAAGAGTATGGACCATTTGGCCACGACGGATTTCCCGGTGTTTGCCGTTGGTTTTATCGCCGCATTCATCGTAGCCATGCTGGCCATCAAAACGTTCCTTTCCGTTCTGAAGCGTTTGAGCCTTTCCGTATTCGCGGCGTATCGTTTCGTGCTTGCAGCAGTCTTTTTCTTCATCTTGATGTAACGCAAATGGCGGCCTTCGTTCCTTTCGGAACGCGGCCGCTATTTCATTGTTCTCCTATAGCTACAAATATATGTATACGACAAATTACGACCACTTCTTGGCTTGAACTTCCTTTCTCGACTTGCGGTACTCCAACCTTCGAAGCAGATTAAAGCGGTTCCGCTTCCTCTCCTCCAACATTTGCCTCATGCCTCGAATCAACAAACGGTATCTCAGATCGTCTTCATGGCTCAACTGATGCATTTCTTGAAAAAAAACTTTATTCATCATTGTCTCTCCCACTCCACAATTCTGTCTATACTCTATTCATTATATAGATACGTACTAAACAAAATCTCAACATAGCTCGTTTCTTGTCGAGAACTGCCTTTTTGAGTCGGAAAATAAAAAAACAAAAACCGCCTGAATGTAACTTTCAGGCGGTTTTTGTTCTCGCATGATTTATACTTTGGATTCCAGTGTCTCCAAATACTCGGAAATTTGTGCCGGGGTTTTTGCCCATTTGCTGTGAAGGTGAGCAAGCTTTTGTCCATCCTTGAACACCAGCAGGCTCGGGATGCCCCGTACGCCGTTTTCTTCAGCGATCGGCTGGAATTTCTCCGCATCCATGGCATAGAACGTTTTGTCTGCATGCTGATCGATGACGTCACCGATAAAACGGTCGAGGTTTTTGCAATCCGGGCACCAGGTCGTGTCGAATTTGATGACGGTCAGGCCGTCTCCTTGAATCAATTCCTGATATTGTTGTTCGCTTTGAATACGTTCCATAGGTTCTTCACTCCTTGATTGGTTTTTCTGATTTTAGGGTGCTGCCTTCTCATTGTACCTCTTTTGGTTACAATTGAAAACAGGCCTGCGTTGATCATCGATGCTGCGTGTACCGATTCGCCGGACGAATCGCTTGAATCTCTTCGATTTCGGCCGACGTAAGCGGTGCTGCATCCGCTGCCGCAATGTTGTGCAGCAGCTGTTCCCTTGAACTTGCACCCGGCACGACTGCAGCAACTGCCGGGTGAGCCAGCGCATACCGTATGGCCGTCTGGGCCATGCTCCGCTGTTCGCTTACAAACCGGGCGAGTCCTTCGCGAATGGCGAGCAGCTCTGCTGGCGTGTAGTCCAAGTACCCTTTTTCCACTTTGGTTGCCCCAGAATCGGCAAGCACGCCGCTGGCAACCGGGCCGCGCGCAATCACGCTGATCCCGTTCTGCTTCAGCAGGGGCAATACTTCTTCTTCGGCACGGCGGTCTGCCACGCTGTACTGATTCATTACGCTCGCAATGGATGCTCTGCGCACATATTCCCGAATCACGTTGGGGCGTATGGAGGAGATGCCGTAATAACGGATTACGCCTTCCTGCTTCAACTCCTCGAACGCCTCGATCGTCTCTTCGATCGGATCGTCGAGGGTTCCTCCGTGCAGTTGATACAAATCGATATAATCCGTCTTCAAACGCTTCAAGCTCTCATGAACCGCAGACTTGATATAAGCCTTGGACGGATCCCAAACCCAACCTTCTTTCCCGGGGTGACGCCGATTGCCTACCTTGGTAGCGACGATAACCCGATCGCGGCGGCCCTGGATGGCCTGTCCCACGATTTCTTCGTTCCGCCCGGCATCGTACAAATCCGCCGTATCCAGCAGGTTAACCCCACGATCCAACGCTTCATGGATAAGAGCCACCGCAGGCCCCATCTCGGTTCCGAGCGACATGCAGCCCAGGCCGATTTCTCCAACCATCAGCTCTGATGAACCCAATCGGTTTTGCTTCATTATGGTTCTTCCCTCCCATACGTTGCCTCATTTTGCACCATTCGATCCCATTCGATTTCTATAGAAACCTGCATTAATCAATTACACAAGGCCACTGCGAGTGCAGTACCATCTTCCGATCGCTGTTATCCCCAGATTTTTTTGAATCCCCTTACTACGGGGAAAATCCGGTGATAAGCCTATGCTTCCGATGCAGCTTTCTTTCAGAAAGCTTTTAGGCGACCGCTTCGCTTCTCCAGATTGGTTCTGCCTCTCCGTTAACGTGTGTATGTTTTTTGCGGTTTATATAGCGGGATACTTTGTTGCTCTACAGGTAACCATTGTAACATTGTTCATTGCAAAAATCGCTTCATTCGAAACGAAAAAGCAGCCTGTCCGACGAATTGCCGGGCAAGCTGCGGTTATGTGTTCCTTTTCCATCAATCCGTTGGCGTGGCTGCATGGGTCATTTCTTCGTGTTTATAAGTGGAGCCGTCCGCAGTCAGGTAGAAATGACCTGTCGGATGAAGATCATCATCAAGCTCATATACGAGCGGAATGCCTGTCGGAATGTTCAAATCCATGACGTCCGCTTCCGACATCTGATCCAGATGCATGACCAAGGAGCGGAGCGTATTGCCGTGAGCGGAAACCAGCACTCTTTTGCCCGATGCCACTGCCGGTTTAATCTCATTTTCCCAATAGTCCAGTACCCGCTTGGACGTGTCCATCAGGTTTTCGGTACGCGGAATGGTGCAGCCCAGCCGGGAGTATTTGTCCTGATCCTGCAAATAACGCTCATCGTTACCATCCAAGGGCGGCGGGGAAACATGAACGGAACGTCTCCATTCCCGAACCTGATCTTCCCCGTATTTGAGCGCGGTTTCCTGTTTGTTGAGCCCTTGGAGAGCGCCATAATGACGCTCGTTGAGCTTCCACGTTTTGGTGATCGGAATCCACATCCGGTCCATCTCGTCCAGCGCGATATCCAGCGTTCGGATGGAACGTTTCAACACAGAGGCATACGCGCAATCGAAATCAAAGCCCTGCTGCTTCAAAATCCTTCCCGCCTTGCGGGCCTCACCGTAACCATCCTCGGTCAAATCCACATCGGTCCAGCCTGTAAACCGGTTTTCGACGTTCCACATGCTCTGTCCATGACGAATCAAAACGATCCGGTGCATCGTCGCGTTCCCTCCTTCCGAGCCTCATCTTTCATTGACTTAAACTTTTGGTGTGGCAATGTATCTCTCCATCAATAGTAAGGTGCCATCATCAGGTAAACAACGACTCCCGTGGAACTGACGTACAGCCAGATCGGCATCGTCCAACGGGCAATTTTGCGGTGCTTCTGCAATTGGTTCGTCCAGCCCCACACCAGCGTAAAGAGTGCAAGCGGAACGATAATGGCCGCAAGGACGCTGTGCGTGATCAGAATGAAGAAATAAATGGAACGAATGATACCCTCTCCACCATATTTGGACGTCTCTGGAGAGAGATAGTGGAAGCTCAGATACGTCACCAGGAATAATAACGTGGTCGAAAACGCGGCCAGAATAAAACGTTTGTGCAGCTTCACGTTCCGCTTGATGATGGCGATCAGCGCCGCAAGCAAGAAAATGAAGGTGAAACTGTTAAACACCGCATTGAAGCGCGGCAGCACCGTAATATCGAAGTTGATGTCACCCTTGTAACCGATCGACGGCGCAAAAAACAGCAATAAAATAATGACATTGGCAAGAATGGAAATCGTGATAATGATGCCTGCAAAGTTTTTGTTCGTTGTCGGGGCCGGGGTATTGGCCTTCTTGCTCGGGTCCCCTTGATCATATTTGCCCAATGCAAAATCCTCCTCATATGCTACATCTATGCTCTATGTCATTATATCTTGCCAATTGTCGACTGTTAAGTGACAACACTTCGAACAAACCAGGCGGTATCCAGCATTTAATCTGCCCTTTTCTAGCGAATTCCATCCAAAGGTGCACTGGCCGTTTTGCCTTTAGCATCGTTATATGGTATAATTGAATAAATCACATATGAGCGTTAGAACTGGAGGAGCCTGTCACCAAGGGCTTCTCTTTGTCTTTTTCAGGGCATGTAGAGGCACTCACTTGAGCGTCGTTTTACATGCTTTTTTTATTTGAGAGAAACGCGCAATGAATGCATGTCCTTGGTACAGGTTATTTTAATAACGCTGCAGGAAGGAGCATTTCATGGAATTCATTTTGGTATTGGCCCTTATTTTAATATTCACCAAACTTGCCGGCGATTTATCGGTGCGTCTTGGCCAGCCCTCTGTGTTGGGAAAATTGATCGTTGGCGTGATTCTTGGGCCTGCATTGCTTGGCTGGGTAGAGAACAGCGATTTCATTCATTACATGGCCGAAATCGGCGTTCTGCTGCTGATGTTCATTGCCGGTCTTGAAACAGACCTCGAACAGCTGAAGAAAAACTGGAAGGCCGCCTTTGCCGTTGCGGTTGGAGGCGTGATCCTTCCGTTCATCGGAGGTTATGGCTCCGCTCTTGCTTTCGGCATGACGCAAGCGCATGCCTTGTTCTTCGGCTTGCTCTTCTGCGCCACGTCGGTCAGCATTTCGGTGCAAACGTTGAAGGATATGAATCAGCTCGGCTCTCGCGAAGGAACGACGATACTCGGTGCGGCCGTGGTGGACGATGTGCTTGTTGTTGTTTTGCTTGCCGTCATGATGAGCCTATTGGGGACTGGGACAGGTGCCGAAGAGGTATCCATCGCGTTATTGATCGGCAAAAAGCTTTTGTTTTTCGTGGTGGTCATCGCCGCAAGCGTCTTCCTTGTCCCGCGCGTCATGAAATGGATGGCGCCGCTGCGCGTCACCGAAACCGTCATTACGGCAGGTTTGATTATTTGTTTCGGTTTTTCTTACTTTGCCGAATGGATGGGCGTAGCCGGAATCATCGGTGCATTTGCGGCAGGTATTGCCATCTCGCAAACCGGCTTCAAACAAGAGGTAGAGCATAAAATCGAGCCCATTGCCTACAGTATCTTCGTGCCCGTATTCTTTGTCAGCATTGGGCTTAACGTTACTTTTGAAGGTGTAGGTTCACAAATCGGCCTGATCGTCGTCATCAGCCTCGTCGCCATCGTCACGAAGCTGCTCGGGGGCGGTGCAGGCGCCTTATTAACCGGATTCGATCGGAAGTCGGCGCTGGCCATCGGTTCAGGCATGATTTCCCGGGGAGAGGTTGCCCTGATTATCGCATCGACGGGGCTTGCCTCCGGACTGCTGGACAGCCAGTATTTCACAAGCGTCGTCATTATGGTGATTGTGACCACTCTGGTAACGCCGCCGCTGTTGAAATTGACGTTTGCGAGGAAAATAGGGACGGATCGGATTGAAGAAGACGTTAAACAGTCCGGTGTTCACGGATAACTTTTAAGCGACTGCTTCGCTTCTTCCCCCCCGTATTAAGCATTCGCAATTGGACTCTGCTGAGAGACGATGTTATTGTCAATATGCTTTGTTACAGCTATACTGGATCTATCATATAATCCGGTCGTGAAGCACACGCCGCTTTGACATATATCCTTACCTTCATGGGTGAGGTGATTGTCGGAGCGGCTTTTTGCGTTCATGTTTATTGGCACGAGCGCTCGATGGTGCAGAACGCCGCAACCGTAGACGGTAGATGAGAGTGGAGTAGAACATCATACGATCCAAACCATATGAAGGAGTTGAACAAGTTCAATGGCCATTGGTTTTGAGGAAAACTATGAGAAATGGTTACAATCGTTGTTGGCCGGAAAGACCAACCCGAGAAGGAGGACAAGAATTGAAAACGGTCTGGAACATGGCACGTTGGAGTTTTTACGCAATGTCTGGTTTCCGGCTGTTCGAAGCTTCAGATCACTTGCAGCCTGAAGGGGAGGTACGCGACTTTCACAACGGTTATCGATATCTCGATTTGGCCTACCTGCCCGGTAACGGTGTCAAAGGGGGCATCGAAATCCAGGGATATGGACCTCATGCCCGCGATCTGGACGTTCGCCGTTTCAAGGATTTATGCTGGAGGCATTGTCTGCTCACATTAGATGGTTGGACCTTTCTACCGATTGCGTATCTCTCCATTAAGGACGAACCTAAACGGTGCCAACAGCTGGTGCTGGCGTTTATCGGCAAATTTGCAGCGACCGAGGCGCCCTTGGCGCTGAATTGGGTCGAAGCAGAAACCGTGCGGTTTGCCAGACGTTTGCTGCGTCCCTTTACGCCGGCTGAGTTGGCTGCCCATTTGAGAGTGACCGACCAGCATGTGCGCCGAATTCTGCACAGTATGGTGGATCAACAGGTTCTGGAAGTAGCCAACGGCCAGGAAAGGTACCGTACCTATATGTTACGAACCTGAGACACCTTATTCCCTGCTTCTCGTGCAGGCTCATTTTCTAACGAACTTTAGACACGTTATTTGGGAGTTAAATGTATTTCTCTGGCCCAATACTCCAAATAGCGACGCTCAGGTTCGTTAGAAGTATTAGCGCCCCTAAAACATATAATTAAGACGCCTCATGTTCGTTAGGGTTTGGGTAGCTGATTCGCGTTCACACGGGTAGGTTTATATCAACTATAAACCGAAAACAAAAAAGACCACTCCGTATAAAAAGAGGTCTTTGTCCTTGCCGCATACATCAGCTTGTCCATATCAAGTAATGACGCCTACGTAAAATCCGATCGAAATAAACACCACGCACCATATGAACGCACCAATGCCGGATACGACAACGTATCTACCCAAGGCCATACGGCTTATTCCTGAGAAGCAGCACATCAAATGGCGAATGCCGGGAATGAAGTATCCAAGAATGATCGACCAGTATCCATATTTCTGAAACCAGGTCTCTACCCTGATCAAACGTTTGGGGTTAACGCCGATCCATTTGCCGTACTTTTCCACCAAGGGCCTGCCTGCTTTTTTGCCGATGGTGTAGCTGAGCAGCCCGCCGGTAAAGGCCCCTCCAAAGCTGACAACGATGGATGCGGAATAATTCAAGACCGAGATCGAGGCGAGATAACCGACAAAGGTCATCATCACCTCATCCGGGATTGGCATGCCGATGACGCCAAGGGCCAGCAGTCCGTAAATGGCAAAGTAGCCGTACTGGCCGATAAACTCTTTTGCTAACTCCATACTGTGTCGCTCCTTACCTCTTGCTTCGATTCCACGAGATCCTTCTCTCTTGCGGGGCTAACACCTGTTTCAATGATGGAAAACGAATTTGGCTAACCATTAGTGCGGATAAAACGACAATAACCAGGTAAGCGACACCATGCGTAAAATACGGACTCCAGAGGGCGAAAAAGGACATCAACCCGCCCGCAAACGTAATCGGCATGCCGACAAAACCGTTCGTTGCCGTCTTCTGGCAATTGTAACGCGCCAAACGAAGCGCACCGCATACCGGGAACAATGCCGTCAGTGCCATGCCCAGCACACCCACGCTGCCCATGGAATTCAAATATAAAATCAGCACCGGGGCTGTCCCGAAGGATACGACATCCGCCAGAGAATCCAGCGCTTTGCCGAAGTCGCCCTCACAATGCAGTTTACGTGCGGCAAAACCGTCAAACAGGTCAAAAAACATCGCAACCCAAATCATCGTAACCGCCAGCGCGAATTCGCCATGAATGGCCATGATGATCGCCAGCATGCCCGAAGCCAGATTGCCCAGCGTTAAAATGGACGGTAAAGCTTTCATAGACTAACTCCCTTTCGTACTAATCATTAGGAAAAATAATATAAAAACGAACTCCATCAGGCGTGTTTTCCACGCCGTAGCTGCATCCGTGCAGGTCAAGAATTTGCTTCGCAATGGCCAGACCCAGACCGGTCCCGCCCATTTTGCGATTGCGGGAGCGCTCCACGCGGTAGAACCTCTCCCAAATATATTGGCGATCGGCTTCCGAAATGCTTTCTCCTTTGTTCTCGATGGAAATGCGCACCCGGCCTTCAAGCCTGTTGATTTCAATCATAATATCGGTTTTCGGCACGGCATGGCGGATCGCGTTCATTAACATGTTGTATATGACTTGCTCCAGTTTGCCTCGATCCCCTTCCACCGTCTGTTCCGTTGTGGCAGCCAGCACCACGTCCAAATGTTTTTCTTTCAGCTGCGGGCCAAGCCGCCCGGCAATATCTTCAACCATGTCCACAAGGTCGACCGCTCCCATCGTTAACTTGATCGCTTGCGATTCCAGCCGAACGAGATCAAGCATCTCTTCCACCATCGTCTCCATCTTGGCGGCCTCATCGGCGATGATTTCGATGTAGCGTTCTTTTTTGCTTTCGCTCACACCATCCTTAAGGCCTTCAGAATATCCTTTGATGATGCTAAGCGGCGTTTTGAGCTCATGGGACGCATCGGCGAAAAATTCCCGCTGCCGCTTTTCGATACGCTGCTTCATTTCCATGTCTGATCGCATTTGGCTGTTGGCCTGCCGCAGTTCCTTAAGCGTCTGGTCCAGCGTTGTCGACAACGCGTTCAGACTATCGGACAGGCTGCCGATTTCATCGTTGCGCCGGATGGGCGACCGTACGGTGAAATCCAGCGTGGACATTTTTTTGGCCACATGGTTCAGCGAAAGCAGCGGTTTCGTAACAATCCGGGATAATAACAGGGACAGGAACACAATCAACACGACGGCTGCAATTCCGAAATAGGCATAGAACAACTGCGTTGCTTCGCCGGCCTCTCTCATTTCCTGCAAAGAGGTCAACGAAAACAACAATTGGTTTGGGGAACCGTTGCTGCTGTGCACGGCAGCGATGGTGATAACATTGCGCACGCCGCTCCAGCTGTCGGTCCATTCCTCACTGATCATTTTCCCATCTGCCAGGCTGAGCTGATCTTCCGTCGACAAAGGAAAGCGGCTGTCCAGTGCCTGCACCAGCAAACCCTGCCGCTGGCTCCAGGTGGACAGATTCGGAAGAACCACTTCCGTAATGACGCCTTTCCAATCTTGAACGGGCTCCCCCAATTCCTGAAAATCCTCAATCCCCCACACGGTGGAACTGTCATCCCTGATCTTGAAAGGATAGACCATCGTATCGTCCTGGGCGGCACTCGCCGGACCCGTCACGGTCAACGGCTTCCCGAATCTCAGGTGCGTGGCAATCCATCCGGCATTTTCGCTGTTGATGAACAACGACAAAGATACTTTGATCTTGCTCCCGTCTTCCAGTTGCAGGGTAACGTGAAAAGGATCGTTTACCAGTTTGCCGGTCTTTGTCAGGATGACGAGATGCGACTGGCTTTGTCGCATGAATCTCCCCGTTTCCTTTGCCAGCTGCATGTCGCTCCATCCGCCCGCTGCATATTGGCGTTCGAAGTTGGCGAGTTTTTTCTTGACGCTGCTGATCTTCTGATGCTGATAAAAATCGGGAAACCAGGCCAGTTGGGCAACCATCGTCGTTCCGTATAAAAGAATAAGAAAGCCCGCCATGATCAGAAACAGCTTGATCGTAATGCCGTTGCGTCTCATACCTCCGCCTCGAACCGGTATCCGGTGCCGATGACGGTCCGGATGCATCTCGCTTCGTCCCCAAGCTTGCTGCGCAGCTTCTTGATATGGGTATCCACCACCCGGGAATCGCCGTCGAAATCGAATCCCCATACCCGATTCAATATGGCGTCACGGGATAACACGATGCCTTGATTGCGTGCCATGTAGAGCAGCAATTCATATTCTTTGGGCGCAAGCTCGATCTCCGCCCCGTTCTTCTCCAGCCTTCTTGCCCATGGGTCCAACACGGCTTCGCCGAAACGAATGACGCCCTGCTCCCTGCTGAGCGCGCCTTCCACCCGTTTCATTAGCGTCTCTGCCCGTGCGACCAGCACGCGTGGGCTAAAAGGTTTAGTCACATAATCGTCCACGCCAAGATGGAAGCCATGAATTTTGTCATCATCCTCTGACTTTGCCGTCAGCATGATAATAGGTACGGTCGATTTGGAACGAATATGCCCGCATAACGTCCAACCGTCCATTTCCGGCATCAGTACGTCGAGAATGACAAGGTCCACCTGGTGAAGTTCAAACAATTCCGAAGCTTCAACTCCGTTCTCCGCTTCGATCACGTTCCATTGTTCTTTTATGAAATAATCGGCCACAATCTCGCGAATGCGGCTCTCGTCTTCCACCAGAAGCACTGTTCTGACCATGACCGACTCTCCTTTTATCTTTCTTTCATTAACATAACGAGTCCATGTGTCGTTCATGTGTCCTCTCCAATGAAGGAAGGTATAATGATGTATACGAATAATACATGTAAGAAGTTACTAATTTAACCAAGGCTCCGCACAAAAAAAGGTTGTCAACGAGCCTGCCTGCCCATTGACAACCACCACATTCGATCCCTTTTTCTCAGGTTTGCTTCTAATTACGGCGTCTATCCGTTCTGTTTATCCAAACGGTGCGCCATATGCAACGTCGGGCCGACAAAACGATTCAGCGGGAATCCTCCGGCAATCGCTTTGGTTACGAAGGCTTTTCCTTCGCGAACGGCGTCCTTCACGGACAATCCGCGTGCCAGGCCTGCGGTTATTGCCGCAGAAGTGGTGCAGCCCGCGCCATGCGTATAACCGGAGCCCACGACATCGGCTTCAAACCATTCGTAGTTTTTACCGTCATAAAGAAGGTCCATCGCTTTTCCCGGATTGATCACGCCTCTGTCCTTAATCAGGACGTGCTTTGCTCCGTGATCGTGAATGGCGGCGGCAGCCTCCTCCATTTTCTCTTTGGAACGGATCGGACCACTCTTGGCCAATTGCGAAGCTTCGAACAGGTTCGGCGTCACCAGATCGGCGCCAGGCAGCAAAAATTCGATCATGGCTTCCGTATTTTCGGGTTGCAGCACTTCATCCGTGCCTTTGCACACCATAACAGGATCAATGACGATCTGCGGCAAACCGCTGCGGCGAACGTGTTTGGCCACGAGCTCGATAATATCGACGGAACCGAGCATGCCCGTTTTCATGGCATCAAAGCCGATGCCGTCCAGGACCGTGCGAAGCTGCGCTTCCACCACATTCAGCTCCACCGGGAAAACCTGGTGATCCCATGTCTCGGGTTCCATAGCTACAACCGTCGTCAGCACGGTCATGCCGTAAACGCCAAGCTCCTGGAATGTTTTTAAATCAGCTTGTATTCCTGCACCGCCGCTCGTATCCGAGCCGGCAATAGTCAATGTTTTTGGAATTGTCATGATAGTCGCATTCTCCTTCGTGGTTCAGTTGACCTTATCCTATCCCTTGTAAGAGCGGATGTCAATGGCCTCAGAAGCCCGCTGGAGAAGGGGTTTCCCCGGATTTCAATGCACGTCCTTCATCTCCAGGCGATGCATGGACATCGAAGCAATCCACAGCCCAACGAGGCCAAGCGCAACAGGAATCACGATGATCGTATTGATGGATACGGAAGGACCGTTAACGCCCGAGCACACGACGAAAACAAGCAGGACGGAAGCAACGATCGTCGATGTCGCCGAATGTTTGCGCATGCCGAAAAATAAAGGAATGAGGGCCATTGCCGCGGCCGAAAGCGAACTGATTGTGTATTTTACCAACAGCAGACCGATCTCTTCCATAGTTACCGAGTCGCCGATAAATGGATAATAATGATTGACCGTCATCAAGGCAGCCCCCATCAGCAGGTCGGTAAACAGGATCATGGCAAACGTGAAGGCAAAAACGATGATCAATTTGGCGGCAATCAGCTTATGGCGTTTAATCGGATAAGTAAACATCACGCTCATCGTTTTATTTTTGTATTCACTGATGATCATCCTGGACAGCAAAGCCCCCGCAAAAACGATATACACTGCCCTCGAAAACGTATCAATTAGGATGAAGGAAACAGCATGCGTTGAAAACGCGTAGTCTTCTGCTCCCCAATCCACAATTCCAATCATGATTAAAAAAGCGAGAATGATCGAATTCGCAATAGCTGCGTACATAAAGTTCCGGGAGAACCGATGTTTGCGCCATTCCAGTGAAATCAATTTAAGCAACGTCATCATCCCCCTTTACCAAGTTGATGAAGTGCTCCTCCAAAGAGTGTGCCCGTTTGAAGACCGATTCAATCGCCACGTCATGCCGGACTAACCTTGTTGTCAGGTCTGCCGGGGACAGGCCCGGATCGTACACGCGCAAAGTGCGCTCATTCAACAGCTTGTAATTGTTCAGCTTCAACTCGTGTTCCATCACGTAAGCCGCCCTGCTGGCATCGACGACCTGCAATTCAATGTACTCCCCATGCGTGGTGCGAATTTCCTCCATCGACACTTCCTCGATCAGCCGCCCGCGTCGAATGACGCCGACCGTGTCTGCCATCTGTTCGATCTCGCCGAGGATGTGGCTGGAGATGATCAGCGTAATCCGGTATTCCGAACGAAGCATCTTGAACAACTCGCGCAGTTCCTTGATGCCGATCGGATCAAGACCGTTGATCGGTTCGTCCAGAATAAGGAGTTCAGGTGTGGTGATCAGCGCTCTCGCTATGCCTAGCCGTTGTTTCATGCCCAGCGAGAAATCCCGGACCGGCTTATTACCCGTATCTTTCAGGCCCACCGTCTCCATCATGCTGCCAATAACCTGTTTGTTGTGAAATCCCATGTATTCGCAATGCAGCTCCAGGTTTTCCCTTGCGGAAAGCTTGTCGTAGAAAACAGGATATTCGATGATGCTGCCCATACGTTTGAGAACTTCATACGAAGATGGGGTCAACTTTTCCCCGAACAGTTCGATTTCGCCGCCCGTCGGTTTCACGAGATTGGTCAACATTTTCATCAGTGTTGTTTTGCCTGCCCCGTTCGGACCCAGCAGCCCGTAAATTTCGCCCTGTTTGATATTCAGGCTGACATTGGATACGGCCTCTGATCCTTCATAAGCTTTGGTCACGCTAATCGTGCGCGCAATATATGTCATCGTTCTCGCATTCTCCTTTGGTACAGTCCCCGGCGGGTCGTTATATCTGTATTATAAAGAGAGAAACCGTCATTTCTATTACTCGAAACTTACAAAAATCTTAAGCTCGGCATCATATCTCCCTAACAAAAACCCCGCGGGGCATCTAACCGCCCTGCAAGCAAACGGAAAATACGGTTTCCTCATGCGGAACGCTGTGCAAACCGATGCTTCCGCCCATGCGCTCCACAAGCCGTTTGGTGATGGTCAAGCCGAGACCGCTTCCCTGATAGAGCCGGTTTCGGGAATCTTCCAGCGTGTACATTCGCTCAAATACGTGATCGTGCTCCCGTTCGGGAATGCCCCTTCCCTGATCGCGGACGCTGATAACGACCGTTCCGTTTTCCTGCTTATCGACCGACAGACCAAGCACTTTACCGTCTGCCCCGTATTTCATGGCATTGGTCACGAGATTATCGAGCACACGTTCAAGGGCCTCTTCGTTGGCTCTGACGAACACGTCCTCATCGGGAATGGACAGCTCGACCTGCATTTCCAAGTTTGTCAACAACTCGTAAAACGAAAGCACCTTCAATCGGCACAGCTCGCTGGCATTGACCCGGTCCATAGTTAACTCCACATCCCCCGACTCCAGCTTGGCCAGGTTAAAAAAGGAAAGAATCAGGCGCAGCACCTCTTGCGTTTTGTCATGCAGCTTGGCGGTCATCGCCGCCCGTTCGGCTTCGGTAAGCTCCGTACGGTGAAGCAGCGTTTCGCTGTAACCGAGCACAACGGTAAGAGGCGTTTTCAAATCATGCGAAATGTTGGAGAGCATATGGCGTATTTCCTTTTCCTGATTGGCATAACGCGCGCCTGTCCGGTGTGCGTGGTCCAGCAGCAAGTTGACGTCGGTCAGAATTTGCCTGATCTGAGGGTCGCTGCTGAACAGCAGCACCCTCTCGTAACTGCCTTCGTTAAGAATGGATGCCACTTTGTCGTGGATGTAGGTTAACTGCCGAGATCGTTGATGAAGTTTGGTCGCCAAGATCGCAACGACCAGAACCAGAACGGTGCTGAAGCCGCATACCACCCAGATCACCCCTGCCCCACCTCCAGTTTGTATCCGATGCCCCACAGCGTTTTAATATATTGGGGCTCAGACGGGTCGGCCTCTACCTTCTCCCGCAAACGGCGCATGTGCACATTGATGATATTTTCATCGCCATAGTACATGTCCTCCCACACCGAAGCGTAGATTTGCGCCTTTGTATACACTTTGCCCGGATGGGCAGCGAGCAGTTTCAAAATGCCGAATTCCTTGGATGTCAGCTTTACAGGTATGCCGTCGCGTTCTACTTCATACGTTTCCAGATCAATGACAAGCCCGCCAATGGAAATACGTTCCGATTTTGATTTTTCGGTTGCGGCCGGCGCCTGTGCTCCGGCATAGTTGGCCCGGCGAATCGCCGCTTTGATCCGGGCAGTCAATTCGATAAGCGAAAACGGCTTCGCCACATAATCGTCAGCGCCGAATCCCAAACCAAGCGCCTTGTCCACGTCTCCATCCTTGGCAGATAAAATCAACACGGGTACCAAACTAACGGCGCGGATGGCCTGAAGAACATCCATCCCGTTTTGATGCGGCAGCATGAGGTCAAGAATGACCAGATCGAAATCCTTCTGCCGATCCATAAACAACTTCTCCGCCTCCAGTCCGTCATATGCATAGTGCACCTCATAGCCCTCATTTTCCAAATAAGGTCCCACCATCTCGCTAATCGAGCGATCATCCTCTACTAGCAGCAATCGATAAGCCGGCACAAAATCCCCCCAACAAACGTTTTCTCTAATTACCGCACAGTTTGCGAAAATTGGCAATGAACGGCTGCATCACAACATCAGCATATCGATTCTGCTCTCCAGAATAAAGATGCAAAAACCCGGGGCACGCTTGTCGGGAAGCGATTCACCGGGTTTAAATCGGATACTTCATATCGTTAATCTTTATGCACTATGCCTTTTCGCTGCGAATCCAGCACATGCCGATGGTTCCCGCACCTGCATGGATGCCTACAACGGAGATGAACGGCATGATCTCGGTTTTCAGTTTGGGCAGAAGGGACGCGATCTGCTGTTTGATGGACAGTGCTTCCTCGTGATTATCGGCATGCATGATGCAAACATGCTTTATTTTCTCCATATCCAGTTTGAGCACGTCCAGAATGCGCTGCTTGGCGCGTTTGAACGTACGGATTTTATCGTTGACCACCACTTTGCCTTCCTCAAAGCGCAGCAGCAGATGAATCTTGAGCAGCTGGCTGAGGAGCAATTGCGTTCCGGATACCCTTCCGCTTCGATGAAGCTGTTGCAGGCTGGCCGGAATGATATAAAAAGACATTTGTTCGATCATGCCTTCGATGTGCGATTTGATCTCGGAGGCGGTGCAGCCTTTTTTCTGCAATTCCAGTCCGGCCAAAATCATTTCCCGAAGAGGGTACGCCCCTGCCATGGAGTCAATTGCAGTCACCTCCACTTCCGCAATTTCCGCCGCTTGCATCGATGTGTTCAGCGTTCCGCTAAGGCCGGTTGAGCAATGTATGGCGATGATTTCGTCATACTCCCCCTTCAGCGATTCATATAAGGCAACGAATTCGCCTATGGGCGGCTGTGACGTGCTAGCCCGGGAAGCTCCGGCGAGCTTTTCGTAAAACTGCTCCGGCGATAGTTCCTCCGTCTCGCGGAAACATTCTTCTCCAAATACGATGCGCAGCGGCACAATATACACGTGGTTTTGCCGTGCGAAAGCGGGTTCGAGCGTGCTTGTGCTGTCGGTGACCCATGCAATTTTCTTCATGACATCCTTCTCTCTTGCCGGATTGGTGATCCTGCATTTTTTCTCCAATAGACATGCCCGGCTTGTTTTTTTGGGGGGTTAATCATTCATGGTGTAAACGATTACGGCCATACCCTTCCAGTATATAAGAACAGACCTGCCGCTGTCTTGCCGGCCATCGCGGAAGCGCTTCATAAATACCGTATTTTTCTAAAAAAATGTCTTGCCCGTGAAGGAATAAATTGGTATGATGTTATCCTTCTCTCTTTTTCGCCTTGACTGAAGTGAACGGAAACGCCGTTCAATACACTTATCGGAGGTGTCACATGCTTTATCTTACGTTGGCTTCCAAAGCCTACGCCCGAAATTTGCAATACCGCGGGGCCCACATGGTTCACAACCTGGCAAGCGCCATGTTTGGGTACATGTATGCCTGCCTCTGGATCGGGATCGGGGCCGATCATTCACTCGGGGAATACGGGACACAGGGGATGGTCAGTTACATTGCGTTTACGCAAGCTTCCCTCTGGATCTCGGGTTTCATGACTCAAGGCCTCGGTATACCGGCTGCGGTCAGGACAGGGCAGATTGCGCTCGACCTGATGCGACCGGTTCACCTGTTCACCCAATTGGTGGCTCGGGAATGGGGCCAAATCGCCTACCAGTTTTTGTACAAAAGCATCCCCATCTACTTGCTCTTCACCATTGTTTTTTCCCTGTCATGGCCTTCACAGGCCGAAACCCTGTTTACTGCAGCAATGGCTCTCGCCGGTGCGTCCTACCTGTCGATCTGCATGAATTACCTGATCGGGGCCACCGCGTTGTGGACGACCGAATCATCGTGGCTGCAATGGGGCAACCATGCCATGATCAATCTGCTGGCCGGATTTTTCATCCCGCTGGAATGGCTGCCGGACTGGCTGGAACGTGTTGCATGGGTGTCGCCTTATCCTTATTTGTTATATGTACCCACCCGAATCTATCTGGGCTATGAAAACGGCTCCCTGCTCTGGGGAACCTTGTTTTGGTGCGTACTTATGACCGGGTCCTGTCTGCTTGCCACCCATTTGCTGCGGCGCAAGGTGGAGGTGCAAGGCGGATGAAAAAGACATCCTGGTTTTCGTTATATACCATGCTCATTCGGGCAAGCATCCGCAGCCGGATGCAGTACAAATTCAACTTCATCCTCGCTTCTGTCCTGGCCGCACTGATTCAAATCTGCGAATTTCTCATGGTCGCCCTTGTCCTGCACAAATTCGGTGCCATTCGCGGCTGGTCGCTGCATGAAATCGGATATCTGTTCGCCATGATGACGCTGTCCAAAACGCTCTACCGCTCCTTCGCAAACGAAGTGCATCACCTGGAAAAATACCTGGTCGGCGGCGAATTAGACCAGCTGTTAACCCGGCCCATGCCCGTTCTCCTGGCGCTGCTTCCGCAAAACTTTCGCATTATGGCCGGCGAGGTGCTGCAGGGCGGTTTCATTCTGTGCTGGTCGCTCGCCGGCATGATGCAAAACGGACAGATTGGATGGACGGCCATCCCGCTATCCTTGCTTATGATCGTTACCGGGGCCGTGATCCTGTTTTCCATCGGTCTGGCGACCGCCACCCTTGGATTCTGGACGACACGCATCGAGGAACTGCAAACGATTACCGAGGATGCCGCACGTACGGCGGCGCAATACCCGCTGACGTTGTATCCCAAATGGATGTCAGGCTTCCTGCTGACGGTCATTCCCGTCGGTTTCGTCAATTACATTCCTTCGCTCTATCTGTTGCGTGGACAAGGAGGAGCGTGGGTATTGGCCGCTGTCGCTGCCGTTGCCGCAATCTGTCTGGCTGCCAGCCTCCGCTTCTGGAAATTCGGCATGACCAAATACCAAAGCACGGGAAGTTAAAGGAGGACATCTGCCATGAACATGATTACGGCAAACCAGTTGCAAAAGGAGTTTCGAACGCCAGTCGTGAGCGAAGGCCGCTTCTCCGGCTTGCGCACCCTGTTTTCAAGACAGTATCGCACCAAAGAGGCTGTGCGTGATATCAGCTTTGAGATCGCCCAAGGCGAATTTGTAGGGTATATCGGGCCCAACGGTGCAGGCAAATCCACCACAATCAAAATGCTGACAGGCATTCTTCACCCCACATCGGGGGAAGTTTTGCTGGCAGGCATGAACCCTCATCGCGAGCGCCGCAAAAGCGTGCGTCGCCTCGGCGTTGTATTCGGTCAGCGCAGCCAGCTCTGGTGGGACCTGCCGGTGAAGGATTCATACGACATTTTGGCTGAAATGTACGGGGTTCGTGCTTCCGACAAAAAACGGCGGCTGGACCAGTTCGCGGATCTGCTGGATCTGGAATCTTTCTGGGCTACGCCAGTCCGCAAGCTATCACTCGGACAACGCATGCGGGCCGATCTGGCCGCCTCCATGCTGCATGATCCGGAGCTGCTGTTTCTCGATGAACCCACCATTGGGCTCGACGTCAACGCCAAACGAAATATCCGTCAGTTTCTGAAAACATTGAATGAAGAATTCGGCAAAACAATACTGCTCACCACCCACGATATGGATGATATTGAGCAGCTGTGCAGCCGTGTCATGGTCATCAACCACGGCCAGCTTACGTATGACGGCAGCATTCCGGCACTGCGTGACACGATTGGCCTGCCTACGCTGATTCAAGTCACCTATCGCAATGGGTTCCGCAGGCCGCATACGTTACCTGCTTCGATTCACATCGCCAATGTGGAGGAACGGGTTGTCACGGTGGAAGTCAATCGGAAGGAATGGCGCACGATGGATATTCTGAAACAGCTGGAGCAATGGGGAGAGATTGAGGATGTCGAGATGAAGGAACCCGACTTCGAAGACATAATCCATCGCGTGTACTGAGCTATATCACAAGCGTTGTTCGGCGGAAGCCCGATCTGGTCAAATTGGGCTCCTGCCTGTTCATTTGCCGTTTCGAACATGGGGGACATGACGTACTGTAGTAGTGGAGGTGAAGCGTCATGTTGGTCACAAAACATAGACTTGCGGCATCTACCCCCTATGCCACTCCCTACTATATGGTTAGAGCAGCCAGGCCGGGGCCGGTCATGATGATTACTGCAGGCATTCATGGAAATGAAACGGCGAGCATGACGGCCGCGCAGAAACTGGTAAACGATTGCGATACGGAAAGCGATTACATTCGGCGCGGGTTGTTGATTGTCGTTCCACGGGTGAACCAACAGGCATACAGTCGCAAAATCCGCGGCAAACCGGACCTGAATCGCACCTTTCCGAGAAAAAAATCAGGCAAAGCGACTCATCCACTCGCTTCAGCGCTATTCAAGCTTGCTTTGAAACATCACCCGGACTGGTGGCTTGACCTGCATGAAGCGAATGGATTATCCCAATTAAGCCGAAACGTGCTTGGACAGACACTCATCACCAATCCAGGAAGCAGCGCAATTCCTGCCTGCAGAAGGGCGATTCAGCGAATAAACCGGACCATTCCCAGACGTGATCTGCATTTCAACTTAAAGCAGCACGAATTGCCGGGGTCTGCCCGTACCGCAGCAAACCTGGTCCTTCAGGCACGTTCCGTGACCGTTGAAACGTGCTGGAGTCTGAAACGTTCGGATCGTATCCAATATCAGTCGGAAATGCTGCATCACTTCCTTAAGGAAGCTCGCATGATTTAAATCTAAGCATGGCGAAACCGCTGCGCTTTAGCGTAACGTTTGTTCAACGATAAAACCACCGTCTCCATAACTATGGAAAGCGGTGGTTTTTTGAATACATGCGATACCTATTTAGATATTGAACTCCAGATTCCATTTGCAAAGCTCTATTTGCATGCAGGGTCCGACCGAGAAAGCCGAGATGCCTGTGGCATCCTGACCAGGATAGATGCGCGCCGTCATCACCTGCTCTCCCCCCTGAATAAATACTTCAACCGAAGAGACGTCCACAAAAATTCGCAATTCCAATCGCCCCTGCTGCAATTCAACCTGCGTTGCCCGTTCTCCACCTGGGCCGCTTCCAGCTCGATCCCGATTAAGGGAAAGCCTCTGCCGTTCCACATCATACGAAATAACCGTTTCCTGTCCGTGGCCTGTGCGCAGCTTTAATCCAAACTGCTCGGCTTGCCCGGCTTCAAACACAGCATGCAGTTCGTAACAATTCCCATGCATGCCTGGATCACATGTCCCATCCAGCGAGGCACGGTACTGCTCCATGCCTTCTGAACGATAACGCGTAAGCTCCGCGACGGGCATAAAATGCAATCGATCGCCCTTCAAGACAAGCTCGCGCGGCAAGGTCATTGCTCCAGCCCATCCGTGCCCTTGCTGCGTGGGTATATCCGTCTCCCAAGTCTCCATCCAAGCCATCATAATCCGGCGTCCTTGCTCATCCACCATCGTTTGGGGGGCGTAGAAATCAAACCCGCAATCCAGCGGATGGTATTGTTCATAGTCCAGCACGCCTCGTTCCACATCGAGGGAACCAACCATATATACTGTGGAATGCAAATTCCGATAGTTGTCCATCTGGGCCGGCATCCGCTGAGGAGACATGATTAGGACGTCCTTGCCACCAAGGGAAAACAGGTCGGGACATTCCCAATTGTCCCCAAGCGTTCCATCACTTTGCGCCAAAACGTTCACATAGCTCCATGTCTCGAGATCGTCAGAACGGTACAGCAGAATGACTCCCTGCCCTGCACCATCATTCGAGCCCAATACGCAATAATAGCTGGCATCGCGCATAAACACCTTCGGGTCCCGGAAATCCTTGGAGCTGGTATGCTGCGGAATCTGATCCACACGGATGACCGGGTTCAGCGGGCTTTTGACGAAATCAATGCCATTGTCCGATACAGCCAGATTTTGCGTTTGGATATAATCGTTCTCTTTGTCGGGTCCAGTTACGACATGTCCGGTATACAGGAGCACCAAATTCCCATCCTTCACAATGGCGCTTCCAGAGAAGCACCCTCCGCTGTCGTATGTCTGATCCGGAGCGAGCGCAATCGGCAGATAGGACCACTTCACCAGATCCTTACTTACGGCATGTCCCCAATGCATCGGCCCCCATACTGGCGAATATGGATAATGCTGATAGAAAACATGATAGAACCCGTTGTAATAGACCATCCCGTTAGGATCGTTCATCCACCCTGCTTCGGGCATCAAATGATAGTTGAGCCGGTATGTTGGGTCGATATGGCTGCGCTGGTCCGCAATATATCCATCGGCTTTCTCCCGCGTGTAACTCGGTTGTTCGTTCGCCTGCAATGGGCCAGCCCACGCTTTCTTTTCAGATGATTCCTGATTCATTAGCCTTCCACTCCTGTCTCTCTATGTGTATCAACAGATCATCGTTATTTGATGGAGCCTTGCATTACTCCTTGAATGATATACTTTTGGGCAAACATATACACGAGCAGCACGGGCAGCAGCGTCAGCACCAAACCAGCCATCAGTGGCCCGTAATCGACCGTGTAGGTGCCATAGAAGTAAAACGTAGACAACGGCAGCGTCCGCTGCTCGGATGAAGTCAGCACCAGGGACGGAAGCAAAAAGTCATTCCATATCCATAACACATTCAGCACCGTAATCGTCACGCTCGTTGGTAAAAGCACCGGCAGTACGATTTTGAAAAACGTTTGAATCCTGCCGCAGCCATCCATTAACGCCGCCTCTTCCAATTCGAGAGGGATGCTTTTGATGAAACCGTGATAGATGAAAACCGCCAGCGGGCTGCCAAAACCGATATACATGTAAATGAGGGACCATTTGTTATCCAGCAGGTTAAGCGAACCGTAAATTTTCACCAAGGGGATCATAATCGCCTGGAAAGGGATAATCATCGCAGAAACCATCAGAAAAAAAAGGTACTGGTTAAGCCGGCTTTTATGCCGAACGAAGAAATGCGCCGTCATTGCCGCGAGCAGGGCAATCAGCACCACTGCGGTTATCGTGATCAGCAGCGAGTTCCCGAATGCGGATACATAACCCATTTTAGTGAACGCACTTACATAGTTATCCCATCGAAAGGCGGACGGCAATCCCAGCGGATCGGACGTAATGACCTGGTTTTCCTTGAACGAATTGATGATCAGCAGCAAAAAAGGAAACACAAACAGAACAACGGCGATCACTAATACTAGAAATTTGCTCCAGGAGATGATGCGTGATTGTCCTGCCATTATGCCTCAACCTCCAGTTTTTTGCTAAAGTAGACCTGAAGCAGCGTAACGGTGGCAACAAGTATAAACAGTACAAATGCCTCCGCCTGGCCCAACCCGTAATCACGCGCCAGAAAAGCCTGTTCATAAACGTGCATCGAAACCATTTCCGTGCTTTTGAAGGGGCCTCCGCTCGTCAGTGAAACGTTAAGGTCGTACACCATGAAACCTCGTTGAAGGGAAAGAAACACACATACGATAAAAGAGGGAACCATCAACGGCAATACGATGCGCATTAGCATTCTGCGACTGCCAGCGCCGTCAATGCTCGCTGCTTCCATCACGTCCTTGGGCACATTCATGAGCCCCGCAATATAGATCACCATCATGTACCCTGCATACTGCCACACCGTAACAATCACGAGTGCCCAAAAGGCTTTGTCAGGGTCCGCGAGCCAGGAAGCGCCAAACAGCGCGATGTTCAGCTTTTGTCCGGCGAACACCAGCACCTGATTGAAGATAAATTGCCATATGAATCCCAACACAATGCCGCCGACCAGATTTGGAAGGAAAAATCCCGCCCGGAACCAGCCTTGTCCCCGCATTCCCCGAGTAACGGCATAGGCCAGCAAAAACGCGACGGCGTTGGTCAGCAATACGGTGATGAACACATATTCCAGCGTCATGGCAAACGAAGTCCAGAACACCTTATCCTTGGATACGCCAACGTAATTCGCCCAGCCGACAAAACTTTGCTCCACGGCGATGCCGTCCCAGTTGGTAAACGTCAAATAAATACCGTATAAAAAAGGAACAATCATCACAGTAGCAAAGGCCAGCAGCGTGGGTCCCGTAAAAACAAGTCGTGTGCGCAAGCGCGCCCACATTCCTTTTTCGGTCAGCATGGTCATCCTCCATCCACTTCCGGTTTTGAATGCCGTTTTTCAGCCGGAGGCCCAAACAGGTTTAGATCATCATTCTTTCCCTGGGGCACTCCGGCTTAACGGCTGTATGTTTAGCCATGCGTCAGAGTCAGTGCAGTTCAAGAGCCTCGTCTCACCACAACTTTTCCCTGTTACGATTATTTCACGTTTGTCCAGTAGGACTGGATTTCCTTCGCAAGTTCGCCCCGATCAATGACATCCGCCAAATACTTCTGCATGGATGCCCCTAATTTGGACCAATGATCTGCCGGCAGCGTACTGACGGATTCCTCGATCTTGCCTGCTTTGATGTATTCGCTAATCGACTTGCCCAGCGGATCATTGGGTTCAAGGGTGATGTTTTTGAATGCCGGAATTACGCTCGCTTGATTGACCAGAAAATCCTGTCCTTTGTCCTGATAAACGATCCAATCAAGGAACTTCTTGGCGGCGTCCTGCTGCGCCGGTGTGCTCTTCTCTTTATCAATCAAAATGCGCTTGGACACGGCTGCGGAAATTTGTGTGTTGCCGAAATCCTCTGGATTGTTGCTTACAGGAACAGGAAGGAAACCGTATTTTCCATCCGCGGTATCAAAGCTGTGGATTTGCGGCCAGGCCCAGTTTCCTTGGAACCAGAGGCCCACTTCGCCTTTCCCTAAAACTTCGGGTCCGCGTTCATATGTGCCCGAAAGCGGAGACGCTTTGTCAATATTGTAGGTTTTCATCAAATCAAACGTATCCATAAGTCCGTTAAAAACCGCATTCGAAGCAAGATCGACCTGTCCTGCCTTGAGATTGGCGATGAACTGCTGTACCTGAGCCTGATCCGGCGATTGGCCTCCGTAGGCCAGTCCGAGATAATGCGCTCCAAGCGACCAGTCCATTGGCGAAATGATCAGCGGCGATTTCCCGGAAGCCGCGATCTTTTGAAACAGATCATCAAGCTGTGCCGTTGTCTGGATCGTTTGCGGATCGAATGTTCCGCCTACCGCCTGATCAAGCACGTTCTGGTTGTAAATAAAACCGTATCCTTCGATGGAGAACGGAAAAGCATAATTTTTGCCATCGAATGTCGTCGTTCCCGTGCTATTTTCCACAGCATCCTTCATCCACGTTTCATTCGTTAAGTCAAGGACGCGATCCTTGAATTTCTCGACATCCCCGGTGTCCAGCATCATCATCGTAGTCGGGTTGCCTGAAGCATACAGTGCCGAAGCCTTCTCAAAAGGGGATTGGCCGTTTCCTACAGGCACGATTTCCAACGTAATCTCCGGATGATCTGCATGAAAATCCTTTGCAGCCTGCTCCAATTGGCTGTTGATTTCAGCTTTGGAATTCAACAGGGTAATTTTGACATCGCTATCAGAAGAAGCACCATCGTTGCTTTCAGTTCCTGTCTGCCCACCACCGCAAGCTGATAGCAAAACCACCATAATTAATGATAAAACCGATAACTTCATCCATGTCCGCTGTGTTTTCATCTGTCTTTTGCCCCCGTTCGTTGAATTAAAAAGGAACCGCTTACAAAACCGATTATAGTGTCAAAGGTTTGACATGTCAATCGTTTGACATAAATAAAAAAAGAAAAACAACCTCGTCTCAGGTTGTCTCTCGTTCTACCATAGTCACAGGCAGGATATGTTCCATTTCTATCTCTTCCTCAGCCAATTGCTGCTGGATCAATTGAACCGCAAGCTCCGCCATGCTCTCGATCGGCTGCCTTACTGTCGTAATCGCCGGGACGATATACTCCGCTGCCCGAATATTATCGTAACCCACGATGGCAATGTCCTCAGGAACTTTTCGCCCATGATGCATGATCTGTTTCAATGCATGAATAGCCATCAGGTCACTGGTAAAAAACAGCCCATCGACCTCCGGATGGCCGACAAGAAGCTCTTCGACAAGCTTTGTGTATTGCTGCTGGCTAAACACGTTGAGATCGGTTTGATGAATCATGGTTGGGTTGATCCCATGGGCCTTCAAGGTATCCAGAAATCCCGTCGTTCGTCGATTGGATAGCATCTGCAGCTCCAGATTGCCGCAAATGTGGGCCAAATGCCGTCTGCCTTTAGAGATCAGCAGTTCGGCAGCCATCACACCTCCCTGGTAGTTATCCGAGGAAATGAAGGGGATATGCGCTCCGATTTGCCGGTCAAAGGTAACGATTGGCGAATGAAGATTCATATACTCGTCCACCTCAAGCGTATGGCTTCCCATAATAATGCCGTCAACGCGGTTTCCTTTGAGCATTTCCACGTACTCACGCTCTTTGGCAGGGTCCATGTGGGAGTTGCACAACATAATCTTGAAGCCGTTCTGGTAGGCATGGTACTCAATAAAGCTTGCGAGTTCGCCAAAAAACGGATGCGAGACGTCTGGAATGATCAAACCTATGACGTTGGACTGCTTGCGCAGCAGCGAGCGGGCAATCTCGTTCGGACGGTAATTCAACTCGTCCATGCACTGATACACCTTGTCGCGTGTCTTCTGACTGATATAGCCCCGATTGTTCAATACACGGGAAACCGTCGTTACGGAAACCCCTGCCTTGAGCGCAACGTCATGAATTGTTGCCATAACAACCTCTTTTCCACTGCAATTTCATAATGTAATTATACAACCATCCTCGCACACAAACCCAATCTTCGTCCTATTCGCTGTACATCGTCATTCGACGATAATCTTTTTCTTCGGCATGCTGTGCATGGCGCCATGCGTGACATGAACCTGTACGATATACGTACCCGGCTCTTCGAATGTATGCTGGATTTCATATAAGCCCTTGTCCACTTCCATAGCATCCAGGGCCCCCAGTTCTTTCAGGTCCTCCGCAGTCATCAAGGCTTGCTCGGGAGCACCGTCAAGCTCGTTCCATACCTGGAACTGGACGTGATCCGCCGCCTCAACAGGCTGCCCGCCCTGCGTCAGTTTAATTTGCAGCGCCACGGGCTCTTGCACGGTTGCTTTCTCAGGCACCACAAACTGGACCTTGATCATTTCCGGCATCTCGTTCGTCGCCGCATTTTCCGAACCGGTACACCCCGTAACCAATACGATTAGTATCGTGAGAACAGGTACTACCCATTTGACTTGTCCGAACATCCATGATCCGTCCTTTCCCGAATTAAGCGGATTTCGATGTTTTGCCGATGCCCCACAGCATCACGGTGATGATCATAAACGCAACGAGTGCCAGCAGCGGAATCGTGATAAATCCGAACCAGTTCAAATAGTCGGTATAACAAGGAATTTGTCCGCAAGCAACGGCGCTGCCTGTAGCCGAGTACACACGCTGGATCACGACATGGTACAAGGAAATGCATCCCCCTATAATGCTTAGTGGCAGCACGTATCTTCCGATTTTGAAATCGTCCTTGAAGTAGGCAATGCCCAGCACAATCGTTAGCGGGTACATAAAAATACGCTGGAACCAGCATAGATCACATGGAATAAATCCTTTGATTTCACTGAAATACAGGCTGCCTCCTGTCGCAATGACCGAAACGGCCCAAGCCAAAAACAAACGTTTGTCCGCATGTTTCGCAGAGTGCCCGGTTGCGGATGGTGTACTCATTCCATCTGTCCTCCCCCAAAAATGTGCTCTTATCGGATAATCATACAATAATCACGGCGTTCATGGCTATTCTTGGCATGTCCATCCCGGCACACGCATGATTAGTATACCAAATATTTGAATATTTTGGATATGAATCTTACATCCCATGCCATCCTGGAGTACAATCATATCAAGGCCTCACGCCTTGGCAGAATACGTTCTTCAATGGAGGTTGTGCCATGACGATGCTTCCCTATATTTTGATCGTATCCATCGCCCTGTTCGGTGGAATTGCCACGCTGATGATCGGAAATTCCAAAGCCAATCAGAAGAGCAATCCCGAATATGATCACAGAACCAAGCAAAATTTAAGCCGACTGACGTATGTATATATAGGTGCCGTGGTCTTTGGCATAGGCGGGCTGGTGCTGTATCTCGTTAACGGATGATTCCGCGTTGGTAATCTCATCAAGGTATTTTCACACCAATAGCGATTTATACTCCTCCAATATGTTCAACTGCCGTTCAATGTAGGAAACGTTAGGGGCACTCATCCCCTGATCCATTACAAGCGCAAGCATTCCGCGCAGCAGCCATAGGTGCAACTGCTCAAATAAACGTCGGTTGTCCCACACCCCTTGCTCCTGCGCGTATCCTCGTTCGAAAAGAGAGAGTGACTTCTCCATCTCTGTTCTTGAAGCGGTTAAAGGGATGCTCGAAGTAATCACCGCTGCCAAATCAAAATGGCGATCCCCCATCCTTGCTTCCGCCATATCAATAATGAAAACATGCCGCTCAGTAAATAATAAATTCCATATTCCCAAATCACCGTGGATCACTGTCTCACTATTAACGGAATAAGACTTGCATTGCATCATATGATTGCCCAATATTCGAATGTTAGATTCAGACGAATTCCGTATCTCCTGCCCACAGCCTTCCATAACAAAAGAAGATCATAACGATCCTCCTGTTCTCCTAATCTCACTTCCCCAGTCAAGTGATGAAACTGGCCGACAAGCTTCCCCAATTGTAGGAAGTTCAGTTTTTTTGCTCTTGACTCGTTCACTGGGCCCTTATATTCTTGGATATTAAAATATACACCGAGGTATGTCGCATACGGCATTCCATTTTTCGCACAACGAATTTTCGGACTAATGTTTGTCGGCGCAAGCTTCTGCGCTAGTATATATTCTTTCCAGGCCTGCTGTTCGCTGCTCAATTTACGTAAAACAAACGCTCCCGCTTCCGTATCCACCAACATCGCATAAGAGGTATTCCCCTTGTTCAACGGTTTGCATGACTTGACTCTTCCGATATCATATTGCTTCAATACATCCGGTTGGGCAACCACATTATTCCCTCATTTCCTCATTCACGTATCCTTGATGATTTGTTGAGATGTACAAAATGATGCCGCGTCGCCGGCATCATAAACAATCCGGCTACGGTCAGATTGCTCCAATAATCCAATAACCAGTTGTTTTCTGGCAGTACGTCCCCCATTTCCGACAATTGGCTCAAATGTGCAGAAGACACTTTTCGTCTAAAGTCTGCTGCCGACAATTCCATCACAATCTCGCGCGTCCTTTGGCCGACAGCAGCTCGGTACGCGCGCAAAGAGGGTATATCCACTACGGAACTCAGGTGCACAAGCTGTTCAAGCGACATTCCATTTCCGGTATCGCGGACGTTCAAATGCATGGATTGCATCCACAAGTCACTATCGATAACCTGCTTCATTTGGGCCACCAGCACATTCATGGTCATGTCTTCGATTCGGGTCGAATGATAAATATGCCATGCGACCGAGTTGGCTCCAGAAGCCGGGACATGTCGAAACCGGTTTTCAGTCATATGATCCAGTACTTCATCTTCAAAAGACCACGCAGCCCCATCTCTGCTTCGAGCCGAATGGACAGCCCCGTGCTGCAAAAGCAACCATTCCCGCGCATTCTCGTACTGTGCGGGCTTCGCCAACATGGACTTAAGCTCTTTTTGCCGCTGATTCCATAACTTCCGATCTTCAAGCACATGGATCCCCCCATCTTTATGACATTCCTTTCCAGGGATCATTATACACCTTGGCATTCTGCGGATGGATGATGAAGTTTACAAGTTGGATATAATTCAGAATTATTCTGGATATCTTCCGTGAGTAATATATAGCCATAAGGGACAGCGAGCCCGGACATCATAATCCACTACATCCATAAAGGAGCGTTATATCATGAACAAAAACATAAAAAAATCCGCAGCAGCCGTCATGGTGCTTGGCATGACATTAACCGGGGCGGCAGGCGTATTCGCAGGCACGCAATTGGAAAAAATCTCGGCATACCTCAACCACGGCATCAGCTTCAACGTAAACGGCTCGGCCTACACGCCAACGGACGGCAGCGGCAACAAACTGGCACCGATCACCTACAACAATTCCACCTACCTGCCTGTTCGCGCGCTTGCCGATGCACTGCATGTACCTGTATCTTACGATGGCAAAAAAGGTCAGGTCATCATCGGCGAAGCTGCGAATGCGGAATTGACCTCCGTCTCTTACAGCGCAGCACAAAAACAAGCCATTCAAAAAGCATTTGCACAATTCGCCGGATTCGAAACGGCCTATGCTCCTGAGCAAATGATTGCCGGCGATACATTCAAAAGCGTTGGCGCAGGCGGAGACGGCGTGAACTTTGTGTTCGCACACATGAATGTTTCCATCTCTCCCAAAGATTACTCTTTCGATTACGAGGGCAAAACGGTTACATTGGCAAACGGCGTATCCGCCAAATGGTACACGCCTTCGGATACAGGCATGCTGACATTCAAACTGGATGATCGGTATGTGACGCTCAGCTCGCCGGATCACAAATTGACCCAAGCCCAACTGGAGCAGGTTGCCGTGAACGTCAACAAATTGGGCAGTAACAGCAATAATGGTTCCGACCAGGGTATCGCCGCTTATGCTGATGTAAACTACAACAAGTCCCAAGTCTCCGCGATTCAAAAAGCATTTGCGAAATTCCAAGGTTTCGAGACGGCTTATGCTCCGAAGCATATGGTTGCAGGTGACCAATTCAAAAGCGTCGCCGCTGGCGGGGACGGTGTAAGCTTTGTGTTTAACCACATGAAAGTGGATGTTTCGCCGAGAGATTACGCTTTCGACTATGACGGCAAAACCGTCAAACTGCCCAACGGCGTATCCGCCAAATGGTACACTCCCGACAAAACGGACATGCTGACGTTCCAATTGGATGACCGGTATGTAACACTCAGCTCGCCGGACCATTCCCTGACCCACGCCCAATTGGAGCAAATGGCCGCAGCCGTTCAAAAACTGAAATAATTGGCACGAAAACTCTGAAAATGAGCATGGGTAATATACCTGTTTTCGATAGAACAGGTATATTACCCATATTATTTTGCCTCTAGTTACATAAGATAGAGCATCAAATATAAAGGATGATGTGTCCATGCCTACGTTCGATAACGTAAACGTGACGGGAAATGCCACAATTCAGCAGGATTTTCAAGTCAATGGCAATGCGACGTTTGGTCAAAATATACAGGTTAATTCTAACCAGACCGTGCAAGGCTCCTTGCAGGTGAATTCCAACGAAACGATCGCGGGAAGTTTACAAGTCAACGGAAGTGCGACAGTGAACTCCAATTTTGGTGTCAATGGCCAAGCAAGCGTCGGTGGTAGCTTGACGGCTGGGCAAAGACTGAACGTAACCGCTCTTCCTACCGCTCCAGGCGTTGCCTCAACCGCAGCCAATGTTCTCTTGTACCCTTCCGGCAACCCGAACCAACCGGGATTATTGCTCAAAGGGACCGACGGATCCAACTACGTGCTCTTCATTGATGCTTCTTCCGGCACGTTGGCCATTGGAATTCAAAAAGTCTGATTACGTCATCCTGCCGTTTCCAACGAAAAGTGCGCGTCATATTTAAAGAGAGGACCCCGGTCCTCTCTTATTCGTTCTCCGAGGATTCCAGCGCCTTCTTCACAGCCTTCAAATAAGCATATTCCCAGTCCTTATCCGGCTCCAAATACGCTCCTTCTCCCCACTCGTTCCATGCGTTAATAAACACAAATTCACTGCGATACAGCTGTCTGGCTCGTTTGAGCTGCCTCCTCAAATATTCTTCGAATTTATGAGGCGACGCGCCAAATCCGCTCTGCCCCTTCACACCGAGACGTGGTGTATTGTCCCAGCCAACAAAAGCCCCTGGAAAAATCATTTCCCCTTCCCGACGCGGCGAACGATTCAACATCAACCGCCACACTTCGTCGTAATCAAACACAAGATGTTCCCCGCCCATCGTGCGCATGGTGCTCCAGATTCGCTCCGAACCGCTGTGTCCGAAGGTGTAGTGGGGCTCGAACTCTACACTGGCATCGAATCCTTCCTGTTTAGGCAACCCAAAGCCACCCAGCGTCCGTACCACGAAAAGGCCGTCCATCCCTCTGCGTAACGCGAGTCGCTTCCAGAAGGCCAACATCTCTTCGCAACAAGGAATGTTTCCGGGACGATAAATCAGGAATACCGGTTTGTTGTCGATACGAATATATCTTGGATCGCTAAATGCCTGCAGCAGATAGTCGAAATGCCGCTCCCAATCTTCCTCTTGACCATAATCCTGCCGAAGGATCAGTTCATTGTCGCTGCCATCCCATTTGCGGGTCCACGATTCATTCGCCCATGACAAACAAAAAGGAAAGTCCGGCTTCCCGGAGCTCAGCATCTGTTCCAAAGGCTGTTCCAACAGCTTTTTTCCTTTAAACCAGTAATGATAATAACAGAAGCCGTGAAGCCCGAATTTCTTCGCCAACCCGGCCTGCCATTGCCTTGCAGCCGGATCGGTCAGATCATAATAATAATCGTTATAAGGCTCCCTTGGTTGCCGATGCCCTTGGTATAACGGTACCGATTTCTTCGTATTAGTCCACTCGGTGAATCCTTCTCCCCAAGCGGCGTCATTTTCAGGAATCCGGTGAAATTGTGGCAGCAAATAGGCAATCAGTTTCAAAAGGCCTTCCTCCCGTTCATTCCCCGGCGGTGATTCTTTTAAGGAGCCGTAATATATTTTGAAAATAAGAGTAATCGTACTTGCTGCCCTCCAATGCCTTACTGGCGATTTTGCGCTTCAAGTCCGGATGATGCCTATAATATTCAAGGAGGTTGTGGAGCTCTGTCGTGGATTGAAAAGTGACGATGTTTTCGCCTGGACTCAAGTGCTCATAGAGATGCGACTGATCCTGAACCATCTGAAAAGCGCCGCAAGCGGCTATGTCGAACAATTTTTGCGGGCAACGGCACGAATCGAAATGAATAATAACGTTCGCTCCGTTGTAACACGAATTTGCATCGTCCTCTGTATGAATGGAGGTGATGATCGGTTCGTTCTCCCACCCTTGCCCCATCGCATGCACCCGTCCTCCAGCAAAATGTCTTGCCACCTCGGATACATATGCGGATCGTTCCGGTACCGCATCCCCGATGATTAACACATCGGATTGGAACTCCCTTGAGACAGCCTGCGGATAAAATACGTTGCGGTCGGCAGCAAAAGGGTGATAGTACACACAGGGAACGCCCCCAGCCTGATAAACCGCCACATGTTCCAGATTTTGCGATAGAACTACATCACCCAAATGTGCCAGTTGCCAAGTCGCATCGTTCGTGCCATCCGCATCGTCAAGCCACATTACCTTGCGAGCCGGGCATGAGGCCAAGGCTTTCCGTTCCTCTTCCGAAAGCTTGCGCGAATTGCCGAGAAGCAGTACAAGATCCGGATTCAAATCCTGCAAACGCGTCGCCATGGAGGGTAGCAGCCCGACAGTCGTCACTTCACCCACAACCATTTTTAAATGCTCGACGATCACTTCTGCAGTTTGCCATCTGCAATCAGGAAGCACGGAAATCAGGCAAATCCGCAAGTTTTTGAGATCGGCCGGTTGAAATAAGGGATCGCTTATCTCTTCCACCTTTGGTTGTATCGTCGATTGTGTTCGCGAAGACTGTCCTTCGTTCGCGATCCACTGTGAAAACTGCGAGCTTAGCCATGGCTGGAGTTGTTCAAGCATTTCGCCGATCACCGCATCGACGATCTTGCGCTGCTTGGGAGGCAGTGCCGATTTACGCCGGGACATCCCGGATTTCGGCCGCCTCTCCCGCCCACTGACCTTTTTTTTCACCATGTCTTGTTCTCCCATGCCACGTGTCGTTCTTTTATCTTATGACGTGACCGCGATATTGTCTGAGACAGATGACCATTCTTCCCCATTCCGTTTTAATAAGGTGGTATCCCTAGGCTCGCAAAAGCAGTTAAAAAACAGCAAAAAAGCACAGCAACGTGGCTGTGCTCTCAGTACTTGCATGTATTCCTTAAAAACCGGAAGAATGGGGTGTCCACAAACACCTGCACAGCCTCTTTATCGGTCATTTTTGAGAAGGAGCACAGGACGAAGAAATTTGAATGACTCGCCGATAATACATGCCATCGATGAGTTCCTCCCATTCCAGTTCGCCGATGTTGGCATCCCGATAATATACAACCGTAGCGGGCAAAAAACCGGCCACAGGACCAAGCCCCCCGCAGATCAAAGAGCCGCCGTCCCCACCTTTGGGCATAAGCTCTCCAGTCTGACTAAGCGTAAGCTCGCAACGATAGGGATCGCCTTCGAACCGGATGCCGAAGAAATTGGGCAGCTCCAGATCGTAAGCACGGCCGTCGTCCTCAACCATAGAAGGGTCCGGCTCCGCATTTTCATCCACGATGCCTGGAACGCCCTGTAAACTTCCGAAATGCTTCAGCTTCATCGTGTAGTCAAAGCTATCTCCCCACGGAAACAGCGTACGGCAACCCCCGCCGTAAAGGTACTCCCACTCCTCTTCCGTCAGCAAGGAAAACCCTGTTTTCTCGGTTTCTTCCTTCAACCGCTCCAGCGTCAGGTCTTCGTTGAACCAAAAGATTCGTATACCTCCTTCATGGCGCACCAAACGAAAATGCTGGTAACGTTCGTACTCGCTGATGTCAGATTGTTTGAATTTCTCCCATTCTTTCGCGAATTCCCCATCGTCCCAAGCCATAGCTTCTTCTTCGCTCACTTCAAACCAACCCAGGGAACGGGCCTGACATTCGACCAGCATCGGAGAAATGTGGACTTCTCTCACCGGAGACGAAAATTCGCGAAGATAAGCATCGATATCGTGTACGCCGTACTCACTGAAGGTTTCCCGAATATCGATGGCCGTCTCCTCGTTCATGCCTTCGTGCCAACCGTCCCACCCCAACGTCACGAGATCACCTGGAACAAATACGAAGTCCCGTTGTTCATAGGAGAACACACCTGTCTCCGTGCACCGACCGTACCGTTCAAATTTCCGCAAGCCTTCGTACGCCACGCCTTCCGGAAGTTCTGTCAGCTCCTGCAAATATTGTTCCTTTTCAACTGATGAAAGAGCAGCCCACGCTGTACGGTTCAAATGTTGTAATTCCATATCCCCCGCCCTCTCCCTGAATGGTACTCTCATCACTTGCCCGCTGCATGCAGCAATGCCTGCAGAAGCTCCTTGCGCCGGCCTTCGGCCTTTCGTGCCAAACCAGCCAGTTTCTCTACCTTTCCCCATATCGGATACAACACGCGCAGGACCTCATAAGCCTCTAATCCTTGCACCTGTTCTACCCATAAAGACAGCTTGTCCTCATCTTCCAGCACAGGCTGAAGGGCTTTCAGCTTCAAACCATCGGTGGAACGCCTCAAACATGCGATGAGTGGCGGGAGCGATTGCTGCGTCAGTCCATGTTGTTCGACAAAGGCTGCCGTGAACTTGTCCTGCACCATCTGATGCTCGTCATCCACCAGACCCATGTATGTCTCCACCAGAGGGAAATAACGCTCGTCCGCAAGGCCAAGTCCGAAGGTGGCGTAGGAACCGGGCATGCAATTTTTCTCTCCCTCCGTGTCCTCATACCATTCGAACTCCTCCATCGCCTCGCGCGCGTATTCCTCCAAAAGCGGATGCAATTCGGGATAAACCAGCGCATTCGCAAAAAAACGGTGGGTATCCGATTTCGCCAGTCCTTTGACCGGCAAGTAGTGCTTGGCTTTCGATTTCAGCTTGATTTTGTAGCTTTTGGGGAAACCCTGCTTCAGCAGACGGATGATGTATCCAAGCGCCTGTTCGTAAGCTTTCGCCGCTTCCTCGCGAACTACGATGGTGATGGTCGAAAAGACGTCATTGGCCGTGCATTCCACCTGTTCATTCCGCATTTGAATGTCTTCCTTGGCGAAGGTGCCGCTGCCCTCTTCCATCATGTGCGCGGCCTGACTGCTTCCAAGCTGCTCGGCAAGCTCAAGGAAGGTTACCCCCGTCGATTTGCTGTAATTGGGCTCATACCTTAGAATCATTACGGCTCCATATAACAGCAGCCTGACGGGATGATGATCAGCATCGTGTTCACCCAGAGACGCTCCTGGTTTAAGCGTATACTCATTGGATCTGTAAGCCGAGCGCTGGACGTCAAAATACAAGGGCAAAAACTGATTCTCCGCCCAGTTCCTCAAGCTTTGAGTAATATTTCTCCGATGCTCCGAGAGCGCTTCCTGGCGCCCCTTGTTCAACGCCTGAATGCGATCGTATTGCGCGATGATCCATGGCACGTCCAACTCCGGAAACAACACGGGATCGAGCAAATGCCGGACTAAAAAGAACGTTTCCAGCGGTTTCGTTGGATAAGACCCATTGGTCAGCTTCCGATCGACATAAGCATGTATCTGTTCAAGCAGCAACCGCTTTTTTTCCTCATTGACTGATTCAAACAGCGTGATCCGCAGAGAACCTTCGTCCGTCGGGAACTTGCCCCGAAAAGTAAATCGATAGTCAATCAGCGGCGTATCTGCCAAACGTTCCAGTCTCTCCTGAATCACCTGTGCCAAACGAGGACGGATTTCAGTCTGAACCTGCTCCACCGTAAAAACATCGTTCTTTCCGGGCCTCAATCCTTCTTCATCCATACCGAGATCCAGGCTGTCCACGGTTGTTCTTCCCGGCCGATAATCCAGCAGCACATCATCATAGATGCCTGATTGCAGCTTCGTTCGTTTCACTGTTGACTCGGCATCGTCCCGTTTCTCCGTTTGGTCGAACCATTGATGGATCTCCGCGATCATCTCCTCCACGGCCTCTTCTACAATTATGCTCATTGATCCGTCTCCTCCTTATATGGACATGTTCCCCTTAAAATGCACCACTACTTCTATCACAAATATGCGCATCTACGTTCGTATCCTGCCTATTATTGTACTATCGCTTGCCAGGCCTAAACAATAAGTCTCACGTACGGTTGTCCGCCGTCCTGCCCGCTTCGACGATCAACTCCAGATCGCTCATTAAACTCCCCCGGCAGAATAAAAAACACCGAAATCAAGGCCTGTTCCAGCCCGATTCCGGTGCAATTGCGAAAATGATTATTGATTGTAATCCTTTAGTACGACTTCTTTCAAACCACTTAATTTACGGTTTTGAACCATTCGTTCACTTCGACCGTAATGTCATCGCCGCCCATCGATTTCCATTTTTCCACGAATGCGTCGAACTCATCGATGCCGACTTGGCCGTAGATGATTTTGCTGAACGTGTCCTTCTCCAGCTTGTCGAGAGCATCCTTTTTCATTTTCATCGTATCGGTCGGCGCACCGGTGAACTTGTTCTTGATCGCATCGTCTTTGTGTGCCACGACGACCTCTGCAGCGGCGAACACTTCCGGTTTGTTGGCCATGCTCGTGTTTTTCTCGAACGGCGTTTCGGGCTCCTTGCCGGTGGCCAGTTCCGCGAGCGTATCCATCATCAGGTTCGGAATGCGCGCGCCGTCATACGTAATGGTGTACTTGAGAGGCGATACGCCATCCTTGAGATCGGCTTCGCCGACGACTTTGCCGTCCACGATATCGAAGTCGTACCCCTGGGCAAAGCCGTGCTCGAATTCGCCGCCCACTTCCGGGTTCGCAAAATGATCGAACAAGTAATTTTGATACGTGAAGAAAATTTCGGGATTCGCCATGTCCTTGTTGATCAATACTACGCCATTGCTTGCGCCGGAACCATGGTGGTGGCTTTCGCCAGTCGGGCCTGTCGGCAGCGCAATGGCTTTGTAGGCAGCGCCCTCCACGTTTTTCTTCACATCGTCGATCGGCCAGTTCGGCATCCAGTGCGGCCCGACGATGATGCCGGCTTTGCCTGCGGTAAACAGCTCGGCAGCTTTGATTTCATCGTAAACGCCGGCTTCCTTCGGCAGGTAGCCTTTGTCCAGCCACTCTTTCATCGTAGCGAGCCCTTGCTTCACGCCAGGCTGGATCGAGCCGTATTCAAGCGTGCCGTCCGCGGCTTCGTTCCATTGTCCGGGCATCGTGCCGTACATGCCGAAGATCCAGCCGGATTCCGTCATCCACGTATTCAGCGCGTTCTTCATGCCGACGGTCAAGCCGTACGTATCCTTTTTGCCATTGCCGTCCGGGTCCTGGTTCGTGAATGCGTCCATGACGGCCACCAGTTCGTCGATCGTTTTCGGCTCTTCCAGCCCAAGCTTTTTCAGCCAATCCTCGCGAATGAACATGACCGGATCGCCGTTATAGGCATAATCGAAAATCGGAATGCCGTACCTTTTACCTTCGTACATGTACGGGTACCACTCTTCCGGCGCGGAGGCGGCCGCCTCTTTCCACGTATCCGAAGCGTATTTGTCGAACAGCTCGCCAGCATCGGCGAACTTGCCGGACTCGATCAACTCCCGGACCAGATTATAATCGCCCCGGATCGAAACGATGTCCGGCAGCTCCTCGTTGGCCGACAACGACAGACGCAGCTTGGTATAGAACGCATCGTTGGTCACCGATACCGCCCATGGCGTGCTCAGCTCGATGCCTAACCGTTCCTTGGCCCACTTGGTGTGCACGTTGCTCTGGGCGGTTTCGCCGTTTTTGAACCGGGTATCGTCGTTCCAGGCACGCAAGTAGCTCATCTGCACCGCCGGCTCATATTTCCCGTCCTTCAGGGCAAGTGGTGCCGCCGCTTCCGGCGCGGCTTCTTCCTTGGCTCCCGAGCTGCATGCAGTCACGACGACCATCGTCAGCGCGAGCAGCGCCGTCATCATTTTTCTATACATGAAAACCCCTCCTCAGTGACTGTGTATCCCCTTACATGAAAAGGATAGTTCAGCCGGGAAAGCAAACAAATATCACAATTTCAATGTTCATATCGATTTGTTAACCGTTCCGGAAATCCTGCGGCGTCAGCCCATAGTGCTTGCGGAACACTTGAATGAAATAAGGGGTGTTGTTGTAACCCACCTCCTGGCCGACCTCATAGATCTTCATCGAGGTATGCTTCAACAGGTGTACCGCCCGGTCCATCCGGGAACGCATAATGTAATCGCTGATGCCTTCGCCGGTGGATTGTTTGTACAGTTTGGACAAATACACCGGGTGCAGATGCACCTCACCGGCAATGACCTGCAGGGACAAGTCCTCGGACAGATGGCGGTCGATCCATTGCTGCACCTGGCGAATCAATGGCGGAACGTTGTCCTGGCGATCTTCCTGCGCGCTTGTCTCCCACTGAAGCATCACTTTCTTCGTCCATGCATCGAGGCTGCGCAGCGATACGCCGTATCCGTCCTTCAGCAGCTGCTGATACTCTTCGCCGAGCACCTCGGACAACTGCCTCCCTTCCCGATGCGCCATATAGGAGAACGCGGCCGCCAAATAGTGAAAAGCGACATACACATGCTCCGGAAATACGCTGCCTGACAGCTCCGCAAAGATGCCGTCGATTTTACGCTGTGCCTCATCTACTCTTCCCGCCTCCAACAGCGTGGTGAGTGCAGGCGGTTCATAGAGCGACGACAACGATTTCAGCGCCGTTCCCCGAGGTTCGGCGGTCGCTTGAAGATGCAGGCCCTTTCCGGCATCCGCTTGTTTGCGAAGGGCGCTGACGGCCTGCAGGTACAGCTGGGGGACATGTTCGGGAAAACGCCCCATTCGGCTCGAAGACACCGAAATGCTTGCATTCAGATACTGCCTCACGCTGTGGATCAGCCGATCCCCCAGCCTGCCGAGCAGCAGCTCGGCATCGTCCCCCTCCTGCTTCGGGCTGACCATGAATACAAGGTCATCGTAAGCATCTTCGGTATGGCACAGATGATAGCTGCCGCCGAAGATTTCCTCGACCACGTTGGAGATGGCGTATTTCATCAGGCGGAACGCTTGGTGCGCCTCTTGCGCGTCATCGTAGCGAACGATAAGCACCTGCATTTTATCCTGCGGGCGAAAGCCGATCTCGAGCTGTTCCAGCTTCGCCGTCAATTCCCCATCGGCAAATCGCCGTCCCAACAATACGTCTTTCATCAGTTCCGCCCGCTTCGCCGGCAGATGCTCCCTCACCGAATACATGGCGCGCTGATGCATCATGCGTTTCTCCCCTTCAAGCCTGATCTGCACGGAAGCCTGCTGCACCGCTTCAATAAGTTCTTCGTCCCTTACGGGTTTGAGCAAATAGCTGACCGTGCCGTGCTTGAGCGCCTGTTTGGCATAGTCGAAAGAGGCGTGGCCGGACAAAATAATACACTTGACCTGCTCCCACCGCTGCCTGACATGGCCGACCAGATCAAGGCCCGACAAGCCCGGCATGCGAATATCCGTGATGATGATATGAACGCTGTGCTCGGCCATCGTCTGCAAAGCCTCCTTTACGGAATAGGCTTTGAATACCCGGCCAATGCCGTGCTCCCTCCACGGAATGGACGCAGCAATCGATTCCACCGCCGAATGTTCGTCATCCACGACCATCAAATTCATCATGGGAAAGTTCCTCCTTAAACCATCGTATTTCAACGCTAAGCCCTCCCTGCGGAATCTCCGCAAAATGAAGCCCTGATGACAACCCGTATCGCGTAACCAGGCGCTGATGAACGTTCCACGTCCCCGTGCCGATCTCTTCGCCCATCGGTTCGTGCAGTTCCCGTTCGAGCCGCTCGATCGCCTGCGGCGTCAGCGCGACGCCATCGTTGTCCACGAACAAGCTATAACGCGCATAGGTTTTGCCGTCGATCTGCTCGCGGGCAACCATGCCTGTCACCACGATATGGCCGCTGCCTTCCATCGGCTCAATGCCGTGGATGACCGCATTCTCCACGATCGGCTGAATGAGCAAGCGGGGAATGCGCTGCTGCATCAGTTCTCCGGGAACATCGATTTCATAGGAGAGCCGATTCGTGCGCATCTGCTGGATGGACAAATAATTGTTCAGCAGCTCCACTTCCCGTTCGACGGTAGTCATGTCGTTCTGGTCCTTCGTGATGTAACGGTAATAATCGCCAAGACTGAGCGCCATGGCTACGACCGCTTCGCGATTGCCGAGCTGGGTCATGTTTTTGATGTAAGACAGGCAATTGTACAGAAAATGAGGGTTGATCTGGGACTGCAGATGCTTCAGCGTCGCTTCCCGCGAACGAATGCGTTCCTCGTACACCTTCTCGATCAGCTCCTGAATTTGCTCCGCCATATGGTTGAAGCTTTGGGTCAAATAACTGAATTCGTCCCGTGAATGGTCGACCGCAATCCGGGTGGAAAGCTGTCCCTTGCGAATCTGCTGCAACCCTCTCATCAGGCGGTAGATCGGGATCTGTACCTTGCGGTAGAGCAGCAGGGCCGCCCCGATGCTAAGTACAAGCAGCAGCAGGATGGACGTCACGAACATGTTCCTGCTCTTGTCCATCGGATTCAGCAGGTCGTCCAGCACGACCGGGTTGACATATATCGCATCCAGCTGTTTGGAGCGGACGTAGCTGACGAGATATTGCTTGCCGCCCGCTTCGAGCTGCCAATTCCCGGCGTCCTGCCCCAGTGCATCCAGCGGCATACCGCGCCGAATGGCTTCCACCAGTTCCGGCTCCGCGCTGCGATTGACGAACGGGTCGCTATTCGGGACGAGCAGGAACGGATCGCCGCCCTGCGTCTCCTTGAAATCGTCCAGCATGGCCACAATGTTCATCGGGTCGAAGCTGATTTCCATGACCGTCCGCACGCCCGTTTCAGCCGGTTTGTCGCTCCATTCATAATGGTCGGTGAAAAAATACGTAAAGCTCCCTTCGTTCAGCTTCCACGCACCCGGCTCCGGATACTTGAGCATGCTTTCTTTAAACACCGTAAGATTCGCCTTTGTGGATAATACAAGCTCCGCCTGCGGCAGCACAATCGTGATGTCGTTTTTCCACTGGCTGGTGGACTGGTACAACGACAATTTGTCGAGAATGTCGAGATAAATGCTGTTTTTTTCGTATTGGCTCGTTGCATCGTTCATGTAGCGATAATGCAGTATGCTCGGATCGCGCAGCAAGGTCAAAGCGTATAACGAGAGCTGCTCTATGTTTTTGTCCACCTGTGAACTGAAATAACTGAACTGGTTCAGGCTGGACTGCTGCTTCTCCTCCACGACCATATCCACGCTCGCCTGATTCGCATAACTGTAGAGCAGCAAAATCGGTACCAGCAGGCACACCAGCAGCACGACCGTTTTGGCGAACACCGTCAATCTCATGACTCCACCCTGCTTCCGGTTAAGAATAGGAAAACACCGAAGTCCTATTTTATATTGAAACCCCTTACATATCCATATTGAATTTTGGTTAACAAATCAACATCCGTCTTGAAAAGTTGCTCTATAGCCGGCCTGTTTCCATTGCTATAATTCAGTTGCTCCACCCGTGCAGAGGCGATTCCGCCTTGATTTCTGGCACGGCTGGACGATCAAAGGAGGGACCTGATGGCTATGGAACAACCGATAACAAGCCCTGCTCCGGCAAGCCGGATAAACGGGCAACCGCGCAAGCGCACCCGCTGGAATTGGAAACGGACCTGGCCGCTGCACCTGATGCTGCTGCCTGCCGTATTGCTTACTTTGCTGTTCGCCTATGTCCCCATGGGCGGCATCGTGATCGCTTTCCAGGATTTCAAACCTTGGCTCGGCTTGACCGGATCCAAGTGGGTCGGCTGGGAAAACTTCCGTTTCATGTTCGAATATCCCGACAGCGTGCAGGTCATCTGGAACACCGTGCTGATCGCTTCGATGAAAATCGTGGCCGGACTGGTCGCTCCGGTCGTCTTCGCGATTTTGCTGAACGAAGTCCGCCATTCCGCGTTTAAACGTTTCTCGCAAACGCTCGTATACCTGCCGCACTTCCTGTCTTGGGTCGTGTTGGGCGGTATCTTGCTCGACATGCTGTCCCCCGAAGGCGGACTTGTGAACCGGGTGCTGGCGGCGGCCGGCATCGAACCGATCTTTTTTCTGGGCGACGGCGACTGGTTCCGCGTAACGGTGGTGATCAGTGATGTGTGGAAAGAGTTCGGATTCGGGACGATTGTATTCCTCGCTGCACTGGCGGGCATCAATCCCGCGCTTTACGAGGCTTCCGAGGTGGATGGGGCTTCGAGGCTCAAGCAGACGCTGCACATTACGCTGCCTGCGCTGGTTCCAATGATTATCGTAGTAGGTACACTGTCGCTGGGCAACATCCTGAATGCAGGCTTCGACCAGATTTTCAATCTGTACAACCCGCTGGTCTATGAAAAAGGGGACATTATCGATACGTTCGTGTACCGTATGGGGATTTTGAGCGGGAAGATGAGCTTTGCGACCGCCGTCGGATTATTTAAATCCTTCGTGGCGATGTTCCTGATCATTACGGCCTACCGGATGGCTTACAAAATCGCCAATTACCGCATTTTCTAAGGAGGAATCAAGGTGTACCACAAAACGACCGGCTACCGTATCTTCAACGGATTCAACTTGTTCTTCATCGCGGTGCTCTCGCTCCTGTGCGTGCTGCCGCTCATCCATATTCTGGCGGTGTCCTTCAGCGGCAAAGCGGCGGCATCCGCCAACCTGGTCACGTTCTGGCCCATCGACTTCACGGTCGATGCCTATGCCAAAACGTTCGGCAACAGCAACTTCCTGAATGCGCTCTGGATTTCGGTTCAGCGGACCGTTCTCGGCACACTGCTCAGCATGGTGCTGGTCATCCTGACCGCCTACCCGTTGTCCAAAGAAAGCCTGCATTTCAAGGGCCGCTCGCTGTACGCATGGTTTTTCATCTTCACGATGCTGTTCAGCGGCGGACTCATTCCTTCCTACATTCTGATTCAGAAGCTGGGGCTGACGAACACGCTATGGGCACTTATTCTGCCCGGAGCGGTCGCGGTATGGAATCTGATTCTCATGATGAACTTTTTTCGCAACGTGCCGAAGGAACTGGAGGAAGCCGCGTTTATCGACGGAGCCAACCATATTACTACCCTGTTTCGCGTTTACTTGCCGGTATCCATGCCGGCCATCGCTACGATCTCGCTGTTCACGATGGTGGGACAGTGGAATTCCTGGTTCGACGGACTGATCTATATGAACGATGCGTCCAAATATCCGCTCGCCACGTTGATGCAAACCATTATCGTGCAGCAGGATTTCTCCAATATGAATGTGGACGCCACCCAGCTTCAGAACATGTCACAACGGACGGTCAACGCTGCCCAGATCTTCATTGGTGCGCTGCCGATCCTGCTCGTTTATCCGTTCCTGCAGCGTTTCTTCGTGAAAGGGATCGTTCTCGGAGCGGTCAAAGAGTAAGACCTTATTCGCCTAAATCAGCCTCATGGCAAAACCAAGGCACCCCCGGAAAGTGAAGGCAGTTGCCCGGTTCACTTGCTGCGGGATGCCTTTTTTCGGTACATCATCTCGTTGTATTCATTGATTAACTCATCCAGAAGCATCGACTGGCGAATGACATCCGGATGCCATAATTCGGCATGGGCGCTGGCGATCTGATGCAGCTTCCGTCTCGCTTTTTCAATGCATTCCTGAATGGTTTCCGGATTCTTCACCATACTCCCGCCCCCTGTTGACATTCCGATATTTCATCCAAAAAAGACCATCTAATATAATATTCGGAACAAAGAGGGCCAATAATTACCCCAAAATTAAATTTATCATTGAAAGCGAGAAGACTCCCTCCACAAAAGCGTCAGCTTTAGGTGGGGGATGAATTGCCATCTTTTGCATTCAGAACCGAACATATGTGCTATAATAACTGCAAGGAACGGAGGTGTATGGCATGCTCTTCCATAAAGCATACAAGTATCGGATCTACCCCAATCGTACACAGCAGCAGCTAATCCATCAGATGTTTGGATGTTGTCGTTTTGTGTTCAACTATTTTCTGGGACAATGGAAGGATACGTTTGCCGCCACGGGTAAGGGCTTGTCGTACCATGCTTGTGCCACGCAGCTTCCAGATCTAAAGCAAGAACATCCTTGGTTGAAAAAAACGGATAGTATTGCACTACAATCGGCTGTTCGGCATGTAGCCGATAGCTTTGATCGTTTTTTCAAGAAGCAGACGCAGGCTCCGCGTTTCAAAAATCGTAAACATCCGGTGCAAAGCTACACGACCCGATATACGAATGGAAATATCGCTGTGAATGGGAGTAAGCTGAAGCTACCCAAGCTGGGGTGGCTGCGGTTTGCAAACTCTCGTCCCTGTGAAGGACGCATTCTTTCGGCGACGGTACGGCGAAATGCCGCAGGTAAGTATTTTGTTTCGCTCGTCTGTGAAGTCGAGATGGAGCCCTTACCGCATAACGATAAGTCGGTAGGGATCGATCTGGGACTTAAAACGTTTGCGGTATCCTCCGAGGGGATGCGGGATACTCATCCGAAAGCCTGGAGCCGGTATGAAAAGAAGTTGGCAAGCTGGCAGCGGAGGCTGGCCCGGCGTACGAAAGACGGATTCAATTGGCAAAAAGCCAAACGGAAGATCGCCCTGATCCACGAGAGAATGGTGAATATCCGCCATGACTTTTTGCACAAGCTGTCCACCAAGCTGATTCGTGAAAACCAAACGATCAGTACCCTAGGACTTAAAGGTGTCTAACATGCTCAAGAATCACAAGCTGGCCAAATCGATTGCCGATGCGTCCTGGAGTGAGTTTAGAAGGCAGCTCACGTATAAAGCGGAATGGTATGGGCGCACCCTCAAGATTGCGAATACGTTTGCTCCGACAAGTCAAACCTGCCATGTATGCGGAGCGCTGCACCGAGAAGTGAAAGATCTTTCGGTACGGCAATGGGTGTGTCCCTCCTGCGAGACCCTCCATGATCGGGATGTCAATGCAGCCCGAAACATTAAGGATGTTGCCATATCGATCGTCATAGCGGCCGAGAACTGTGGGGACCACAGGGATCGCTTGGTCCACTTCGAACCAAGAGGTTCGATTACCCAAGAATCCCCCACTTCAAGCAAAGGCTAAGTGGTGGGAGTGTTCAAATGGAAAATGCAAAAAAATACCGTTCAAAGCTTTGCAGCCTAAACGGTATTTCCCAACCTGTTTGCAGCAGGGCATGCTGCCCTCGCTTTTGCTTACCTGAGTCCGATATCGCCGAAACGGTTGCTGATCGTCTCTGCAAACGCCTCCCGGATTGCATCAACCGCTTTTTGTTCGGTCACCGCTGCTCTTCGGAGTAATACGCTGATCTTTCGAACGAGAGATTTATTCTTATCCTGCCAAGCCGCCGTCGAGTCTTTCATGGCCTCCTCGATTTCCGAATGAATATTGGCCAGCCGTTCATATTCCTGAATGACATAAGGCATCCGTTCCGACAGATGCTCCAGTTCGGCGGCATATCTGGCCATATCCTGCCGCGACCCGGCATAATAACGCAACGTCAGAGCAGCCTCTTCCGGTGCGTAATTCCCCGTTTCCAGCGCCTCCACCATGGCGGCATAAGCCGCGGAACCGCAGAAGTAGTCTTCCGGGGGCAGCATCGGATCATGCACCTCCCATTTGAACACGGCCTGAATGAGCGATTCCTTGCACACCTCCCACATATCCACCGTTACTCGGGATTCGAGCACCTGATAGTACCAGTACGGCGTGCCGTTCTCCCCGAATGCGTCATAAGGCAAACCGCGGTATTCATCCCCGTCGCTGTCGCAGATCCACAATGTTTGCTCCTCATCGTCGTATCCGGTTACGATCACGAAAGGATTGTGCCATAGAATCGCCCCCGTGCCGCGATCAATCGATGCCTTGATATCGAGCAGAGCCTGTGCGCGATAAAGCGGGAACGTAGGCTCGAACGTAAATCCGGCCGACTGGCTTGCCGTAATTCCGATCAAGTCTGCCGCGACGAATTGTTCTGCCATCCAGTTGTACGCCGTGGTCGATTCCACGCTCATACGCCGATCCGTGACAAGCCGAAAGGCGCTCGCCGTCATGCCGGCGATCATATGTCGTGGAAACGATGTCCACCCTCGATGGACTAAGAGTCGATGCAATGCAGCCGAGTACGTTCCCCTCGTTTGCGATTCCGGGCCATCCCGTATGACGGGAGGCAGGTCAAGCTTTCTTTTGCCCATGGTCCTTCCTCCTATCTTGCCGAATGCGTGCCCCAACGCGGTACGGTAGAACGTTTGCGGTCCGGGTGGCGCGCAGAGATCTGACGGAAAATGCATACGGCCCGTTCTTCAAGCTCTTGCGCCTGCGGAAGCAAATGCGCGAGATGGTGGGCCATCTCCCGTGGTATGCTCTTGGTCTGTTGTTCGCGAGAGAGGCAGCTCTTCATTTCGGACATCTGCTCCTCAAGCTGCTCGTAACACGCAAGCGCTTCGTCCAACCCGTTGCAAACAGGCCGTGCGTCACGCAAATAATGCTGAATTTCCATCCGGGAATGGCAGTAAGAATCTAGAATATAGGCCGCGCCCGCCTCATCGTATTCTCCGCCAAGCAATGCTTTACTCCAGACTTCGTACGCCTTCCTGCCAGAAGCAATCGTCTTATCCGGCAGCAGACGATAAGGTGTATCCCAGTCCTCAATCGCCAGCCTCAACGATTCAAGTATCTGTTGATCTTCGGCAATCTGAACCCGATCACCGAAGATTTGGCAGTACCAGAACCCCGTAGGATTCAGTCCAAAGTTATCGTACAGCACGACCTGGGACTCTTCGCTCCACCCATCCTGCACGTAGAATACGCGATCCGTATCGTCATACCCGTAAATCACTCCGAATTCGGGAATCCAATAAATGATGCCTTTCCCCTCGTCCAAGCTCTTTCTGACCCAATTCACCGCATCTTGCTGATAATGTTCAAAGGTGGAATGCCTTGTTCGCCCGGCGTCCCACACCGTAAATATGCCCAAATTATCCATGCCTGGCTTATGGGAATCGCCCCACTGGCCATATGCCGTCACAGACATCGGCAGCAGTCGTTCATGGATGGATAACTTGAATGCCATGCCTGTATAACCAGATAATGCATACTTTGGCCCACGGAACAATTCCGCATGGGTCAATACGGCATGCAAACTGTCCGTGTAGGATTTGGATTCCCGCTTCATGCTCAGGCCTTGTAATATAACATCTGCCAATGCGAGCTCCCCTCACTTTCACTACGGATTCAACTTCCGTTCGTCCTGTCCAATCTGGCCGCCATACGTGCAATATGGTTCTGAAGCCGCTGCCTGAGCCATTTTGGGGCAAGCAGTTCTTCCCATTCGCTTGTGAACAGATGCTCTTCGAATGTATCGGCATCATAAAATTCAATGGTATGAACCCGATCCTTTCGTTCCCGAATACGGTATCCCATCCACATATCCGCGTCGCAGATTTCGGGCAGAAGGATTTCAGCCAGGAACGGTTTGCGGACGGGCAGCGGCCTTTCCCAGATGGACTGATTCGCTGCTGCATCGCAGACAAATCGTTCATCAGATAATCGGATGCGGCGCACCCCTTCCAGTCGCAGCAGCATGTTTTGAAGTGGATCCGTTTCGTAACCCGCCACATAGTCCGCATTAAACCTTGAAATAAATCCAAGCGGGCAAAACGGAAATTGGCGCTCTCCCTCATGATCCTGGTAGTGCATGTGCACTACGCGGGATTCTTTGATCGCATGTGATAACAGCTCCCTATATTGCAACTGCCTTGGAGCGGCCGAAAATGAAGGGAACACCTCCTGGATGCACTCACTTTCCGAATCCTCTTCGGTAAAACGCTCCAACAAATGGGCTACGCGCTTCACCGCATCAGAGCGATCATAATCGTAGTGGCGGTATCGATGCGCCAAATATTTCAGGACACGCTGTTCTTCTTCCGTCATATATAACTGGGGTAACCGATAAGTTTGATCCTCGTAACAGTACCCCCGGTATTTCGCCATGTAGACCAAGGGGGCACGGAGGGTGGCTGCCATATATTCAATGTCGCGTTGAGCCTGACGCCTGGAAATTTCGAATTCCCGGGCAAGCAGGCTGCTGTTTGGATAACGGCCGCTCCGAATCTGTTCGTCGAACCAGTGAATTCGGTGCATGTTGCTCATGGTTCTTCCCTCCCTGGTCATTGATGTGTTCTATTATAGTCTTCAGACGGTAAGGAAAACAGCGTGCTTTGCTGCCTTTCCCAGCGCTGCAGAAACCATGCAATGACCTTGGTTGTACGCATAGATGGTTTCTTTCCCCCTACTCCCTGCATCCGGTCATCGTTAAGCCTGATCGACTCTGGACTGCGCGGCCTTTGAGCATTTTTTGCAGACTTTCAGGCTCGTGCCATCCGTCTTCGTCTGCGTGTACAACAGTTTGATGCGCGTGCTTCCGCACACGGGACATGTTCCCCTTCCCCTGGAAGGCAGGTTCCACAATACGCGTCCTCTTTTCGTTTTTGCCAATGCTGGTGCCCCTTTTCTAAATTGGTTTGTCGTTCACCGTTATTATAAAGGGCATGGTACGACATAGAATGTCGCAGCAGTCGGCGTGAAAACACTGGCTGACGCATAAAAAAGTGCCCCTTCTTCGGCTGAAGAAAGGACATCGTTCAAGATTGCTTATCCACCGACTCGGCCGCCGCCCGCAGCAAAGGCTGCAGCAGCCCGGGAAAACGCGCCTCCAAATCCTCGGATCGCAGTGTAATGAAATGCTGCGTCCCTTGAACGCGCACCCGAATGACTCCGGCTTCACGCAGTGTCCGCATATGGTGCGACAGCGTCGATTTCACAACAGGCGCCTGGAAATAGCTGCATGGCTGTTCCCCGATGCGTGACGCTTCAACGACGATGCCAAGCCTCACGGGATCGCTCAGTGCGTGCAGGACCGTGGACAATTCAATATCTTCAGCCTGCGGATGATGTAAAATTTTCATGCAAAGGTCTCCTTTTTTACATGAGATCCATTGTATTTTAGCACAATTCCATGATATATTTCTAATGTTCGATATCAATCGAACTTAAATCGATGAAGCTTTCCCTGATTGCCAGAAACGGTTTCATTGCGATTGCACGTTTTTGCAAACATTACATCCCGTTTCTGAAACGTTCATTATTTTGCATTATTTAATATTCAACTATTTATGGATCAGGAGGTTACTTATGAGCAATACCGCAAATGCAACATCGGCAGGAAGGCCCGTCGGGATTCAGGAAGGGTTAATCGTAGGGCTGCTGGGCTTCACGGTTGTGCTCGTCGTGATGAACACGATGATGTTCAATCTGGCCTTGCCCCGGATTTCGATTGATTTCCGTCTGTCGTCCGTCGCCTCATCCTGGATCGTTACCGGGTATTCCATCGTGTTTGCCATTTCGTCCATTACGTTTTCGCGCCTGTCCGACTTCGTGCCAATCCGCACGCTCTTTACGATCGGCCTGACCCTGCTTGGCGGTGCATCGATCCTTGGCTTTTTCAGCGATCATTTCGTTGTCCTGCTCTGCGCACGGCTGATTCAGGCTGCGGGCGCCGCATCCGTTCCCGGGCTGCCCATCGTATTGATTACGCGTTACATCCCCAGCGACCGCCGCGGCAAATCGATGGCCGTCATCATGTCAGCCAGTTCACTTGGCCTTGGGCTTGGCCCCGTCATCGGAGGCAGCATCACCGAGTTCCTCGGTTGGCATGACCTGTTCATCGTTACTGGCTTGACCCTTGTTTTGATTCCGGTATTTTTCCGGCTGTTGCCGGGCGAAATGCCGCAAAAAGGTTCTTTTGACGTATGGGGCGCCTTGCTGCTGGCGATCGGAACGACAGGCATTCTGTTGTTCCTCACCACCCGCAGCTGGATCACGATCGTGATCGGTGCTGCTTCGCTGGTCCTGTTCTGGATCCGCATTCGCCGGGCAGCAGACCCGTTCGTGCAGCCAACGCTGTTCAAAAACAAAAAATACATGATGCTCAGCTCGCTCGGCATCGTGTCCTACATCAACAACTTTGCGACGTTATTCCTGCTGCCGCAGGTTCTGGCACATCTGTATGAATTGACGCCTGCCCAATCGGGCCTGGTTATTTTCCCGGGTGCCCTGGTGTCCATGCTGATGTCCAACCGGATCGGACGTATGATCGATCGCCACGGCAACACGCTGCTGCTCAAATTCGCGCCATGGCTGCTGCTGGCCGCCGCCGGACTCTTTGCCCTTTTCGCCGGCAGCAGTCTCTACGCGATCATGGCCGTTTACGTGCTGCTTAGTGTCGGCTTCTCCGCCTTGACCACGAGCGTGTCCAACGAGCTGTCGAACAGCCTCACGCAAGATGAGGTCGGAGCAGGCATGGGTCTGTTCCAATTGAGCCAGTTCTTCAGCGGAGCCTTCAGCGTCGCTGTGACCGGCGTGGCACTGACGGCCATGCAGCAGCTTTCGTTGTCCTCCGCGTACGCCTGGATTTTCTGGGGCATGACAATCATCGCTTTGGGCGCCGTTGTCTTCTCATGGGCTTATCTGCAGATGCAGAACCGCAAAACAGCAGCATCCAAAGCTTAAACTCAATGAACTGTACATTGCCGTCGCACAGTCCCGGCATTGCCCGGATGCAAAGTTGGGAAACGCGCCGCCTTTTCCCTAACCCGAACACCCCAAGCGTGTTGCCCGCTTGGGGTGTTTTTTTGCTTTGTCTTATTCAATCCTATTCGACCAGATCGAAACGAAGGCGTTTCAAGCTGGTGTACTTGATGACCCATTGTCCGTCGATGTTCACGTATGTTTCATGATAATGTCCGTATCCGTGAAACGATTTGTTCTCGTTTCCTTCAGGGAACGTCACCAGATCCTCCATAGGCGAGATGACTTTTGCCTCCGTGTCGGAGATGAATTCCACTTCCGCGCCGTGCACGTGATGCACGGTAACAGCCGGATCAACCAGATCCTTAAATACCTGCACGATCGTTTCGCGACCCGTCAACAACGGGATCGGATTGCCTTCCGTGCTGAAATCGGCCACGGCGTCCGGAGCGAACACTTCACCCAGTGCATCCCACTGCTTGGTATCAATCAGTCGGCAATAACGCGCCTTGGTGTTGCGTATATTTTCCAGTGCAAGCAGTTGTTCCAGTCCCGTGATGGTTGATTGGCTCATGTGTTGTCCCTCCAGCGATGTAAGATATTTGTTGGAATATGTATTTAAAATTGCCCTTCCTTATTGTACCACCCTGCTTGTCATGGATACAATGTCGTATTCTCTTTTCTCCCTGTCAATCTGAGAAGCGTTGTCCACATTTCGTAAAGCACAAAAAATCCTTTCCTACAGAGGACGAAAAGGATTTTTCATTATGACATATGCCGATTGTATTGGATTCAATGCATTGTCCCTTGGGAGCCCGCTTTCCAGTCTTTCATCTGAGAGGCGATTTCGGACATTTTGCGATTGCCCAAATAACTTTCCATCTGCTCTTCGGCGCGAACCATCACCTGCTGAATCAGACAATTCTCGTTATGGTCCTGAGAGCATTCGAACAGGGATGCCTGTCCTTCGATCGCTTGGATAATGTCGAGAAAGGACGGGTCCGGGTTCCTCCGGCTGAGGCGATACCCCCCGTTGGCCCCCGAGGTCGACTCGATCATGCCTGCTTTGACCAGCTTGGTCAAAATTTTGGACAAGTAGGTTGGCGATACCTTTTGCAGCTCTGCAAGCTGATGGACGCTGATCAATTCCTCCGGCTCCGTCGCCACGAGATGGAGGATCGTATGCAGGGCATAGTTCGTTGCTTTGGAATATTTCATGAGACCACCTCATTGTTACGGACTTTATGCATCCATAATAGTCCTGATCAAACATGCTGTCAAACGCCCCTGTTCCCTATCCTGGCTCCATAACCCGAAATAAAGACTAATTATGGTACAATCCCCGGTACTCCGTCGGTGTCATGCCTTCATGTGCCATGAATTGGCGATTGAAATAACTCGCATTCGGATAACCGGCCTCCTCGGCAATCTGTCCGATATTGGCGGTAGGTCGTTCCAACAACCACTGTTTCGCCATTTGCAGACGGGACCGCGTGATGAATTCCATCGGCGTCATTTCAACGGCGCTTTTGAACAGCTTGCAGAAATAATACGTGCTCACGCCCGCCAGATCGGCCCAATCCTGCAGAAGGAACGGCTGGCAAGCCTCCTGCTGCATTCTTGGCAGCAGTGCAAGAATACGGCCTTCCGGATTGCCCGTACGCATGCTTTTAAGCGGTACCGCATGCTGGATGAATTCAGCCAGCACGGCATACGTCAACGTGGACAGCTGCGCCGGGCGCAGCATCCGGTTCTCCTCCGCCTCCGCGAGCAATGCCAAGTGTGCTTCCTCCCATGAATCCCGCTGCCGCAAGGTCCACAATCGGTTGCGATGCAAGCCCCTCTCGATCATGTAATCATGAAGCCGGTCGCCGTAGAAATGCAGCCAGCGCACATCCCAAGGATCGTCCTCGCTGCTGTAGTAATGCTGGCGCTGCTGCGGAAAATAGAGCACTGCCTGGCCTGCCCTGAGCTCATGGACAACGCCGTCTTCCTCCACGTATCCTTTGCCGCTGGCCACATAGTGAATATTGAAGTTGCCCAGCGCTCCTATCTCGCGCAAAACGCTGTGCTGAGGGTGTTCCGTGTAATGTCCCACCGACTCGGGATAACAGAAATACGGAATATCCTGCAGCGTCAGCAACACGGTTTGTCTCATCATGACGTTATCCCCCTAACCAACAATATCGTGTTAACAAATCTCAATATATTATCATTTTCATTCAATCATCTATTTCATATAATCACAATATACATTTATCCAAAGGAGGATACCCACGATGAATTCCAATCGCAAATTACGCTGGGGCATTCTTGGCGCCGCCAATATCGCCGTAGGCTCCGTCATTCCCGGCCTGCAGCAATCCGAATTGAATGAAGTCGCCGCCATTGCCAGCCGGGACGAAGAGAAAGCCAAGGAAACTGCCGATCGCCTCGGAATTCCGCAAGCCTATGGCAGCTACGAAGCGCTGCTGGCGGATGATTCCATCGATGCCGTATATATCCCGCTTCCCAACCATCTGCACCGGGAGTGGACGATTCGCGCCGCAGAAGCGGGCAAACATATTTTGTGCGAGAAACCATTGGCACTAAACGAACAGGAAGCAAGCGAAATGGTTCAAGCTTGCGAACAAGCCGGCGTACATTTGGCCGAAGCCTTCATGTATCGCCACCATCCGCGATACGATCAAATTCGCAGCATCATCGAAAGCGGCGAGATCGGTACGATCCGCGGCATTCACAGCACCTTTTCGTTCAACAATTCCGGTTCGTCCGGCAACGTTCGTTTCCGCAAAGAATGGGGTGGCGGCGCGTTGTATGACATCGGCTGTTATTCCATCAGCGCGGCACGGCTATTGCTGGGAAAAGAACCCACCGCGGTAACGGTCGTCGGCCTGTTCTCCCCGGAACATGATCACGTCGATATGATGGCTTCCGGTCTGATGGAATTTGGCGACAATGTCGGCGTAACGTTCGACAGCAGCATGTGGGCCGCCTTCCGCAATACGCTTGAAGTGCTCGGTTCGGACGGGATCATTGAAGTACCATCCGCTTATATCAGCCGTCTGGACAACACCTCCAATTTTTACGTCACGAAAGACGGTGAACGCACGGAAATCGAGGTGCCGAAGGTCAACCATTATTCCCTGCAAGGGGACGACATGGCAAGGGCCGTGCTGCAAGGCAAGCGGCTGCGTTTTGCGCCGTCGGATGCCGTAGCCAACATGAGAGTGCTCGATGCCTGTCTTCGCTCGGCAGAGCAGCGTCAACGAATCACACTTTAAGGAGGACTGAACGCTCATGGAATACATTAACATTGCAGGTACGGATAAACGCATCTCCAGGTTGATCAAAGGTTCCGATTATTTTGTTCACGATGCCTACGAAAAGGCTTCTGCCAACATGGATGCCTTTCTCGCGATCGGCGGAAATACCGTGGATACGGCTCATATCTACTGCGGCGGACAGAGCGAGGAAGTACTGGGCCGCTACATGCAGGATAAGGGAAACCGCGACCAAATTGTTATCCTCACCAAAGGAGCCCATCACGACAGCCAAGGCCCTCGCGTAAATGCCGAGGCGATCCGCAGCGATCTGCTGACAAGCCTGGAGAGGCTCCAGACGGATCACGTCGAGTTGTATGCCCTGCACAGAGACGACCCAAACATGCCGGTCGGCGTCATTCTGGAAGCGCTTAACGAGCATGTGGAAAGCGGAAAAATCGGTGCCATCGGCGCTTCCAACTGGACGTGGCAGCGGCTTGAGGAAGCGAATGAATATGCCGCCTCCCATGGATTGAAGGGCTTCACCTTCAGCAGTCCCAACCTGAGCCTCGCCAAAGCCAATGAACCATTCTGGGCCGGCTGCGTATCGGCAGACGCCGAAACGCTGGCGTGGCATGAGCGGACGCAGCTTCCGCTGCTCTCCTGGTCTTCGCAAGCACGGGGATTCTTTACAGGCCGCTTCACGCCCGAAGTCCGCGACAATGCCGACCTCGTGCGCGTATTCTACAGCGACGGGAACTGGGAAAGGCTGCGCCGTGCCGGAGAATTGGCCGAGACAAAGCATACGACGGCGATTCAGATTGCGCTGGCTTATGTATTGAACCAGTCCTTCCCGACCTGTGCGCTGATCGGTGCGCAGAATCGCGAAGAGCTGCTGTCCTGCGATGAAGGCTCCCGCTTGACCCTGTCAGCGGATGAAATCGCCTGGCTTGATCTTGCGAGCGATGTCAAACCTGGCGTTTAATCCGGTTCTGGAAGGGCGAAGCAATCCATATCGACCGTATCAACCGCCATATTACCACGGTCTACCATGCTTTCAAGCAGGTGGGCCTTCTTCCTTTTCAGCCGTTTACCCACATCCCTGTATAAGCGTCTTTAGTGAGAAAGAACATAAAGAGGGCACCAGCCAGAGAAACGCTGGAGGTACCCTCAAGAGAACATATATAAGCGATCTGGATAATTCCGTCTTACAGCTTAACGATTTGGCCTGTTTTCTCGGATTCGAATGCGGCCAGAATGACCTTCAGCGAAGCCAGTCCTTCTTCTCCGGAGATCGAAGGCGGTGTTTGCGTAACGATCGATTCCACGAAAGCGTCGATGACGCCGCTCGGTACTTGCTTCTCGTTCGTCGCCATGGCACCGACTTTGTACGTTTCTACCGTACCGTTCGTCAATTCAACGATAACTTCGTCGCCGTCCACCGTACCGATCTTCATCACGCCGTTCTCGCACCACAGCACGGTGCTGTTGTCGCCGGCTCTGTATTGAGTCCAGCTGGCTACCAGCGTGCCGATGGCACCGCTCTTCATACGTACGATGCATGTAGCGTTGTCGTCGACTTTGGTATCCTTTTTGTCCAACGTGCTGATGAATCCAGCCACTTCAGCGACTTCATCACCCAGCAAATAACGGATGAAATCCGATTTGTGCACGCCCAGGTCGCCCATGGCGCCCATAATGGCTTCTTCTTGACGGAAGAACCAGCTGCCTGCACCGTCCACGCTCCATGCTTCCGGTCCGGGGTGACCAAACGACGTACGGAAGTTCAGCACTCTGCCCAGCTTGCCGGAATCCAAAATTTCTTTGGCTTTCACGTGAGGAGGCATGAGGCGCTGGTTGTGTCCAACCATCAGGTACACGTTGTTTTTCTTTGCTGCCGCGATCATTTGCTCCGCCTCTTCGGCTGTGCTGGCCATCGGCTTTTCAACCAATACGTGTTTGCCGGCGTTCGCGGCGGCAATCGTCATCGGGGCGTGCAGGTAGTTCGGCGTGCATACGCTCACTGCATCCACGTTTTCTTTGGCAAGCAATTCTTCGTAACTGGAATAGGCCGTTCCACCATACGTTTTGGCCATTTCTTCCGCACGCTCCACGATCGGATCGGCAAAAGCGACAAGCTCCACGTTTTCGTTGGCAGCATACTCCGGAATGTGTCTGCGTTGGGCGATCGCGCCGCAACCAAATACGGCAACCTTGATTTTGCTCATATGTTTGAAGTCTCCTTTTGGCAATGGATTAGAATTGGTTCAAATAGTTTTGCTTCAGCCAGTTGTAGCTGTTGGTCACGCTTTCAAGAGGTGGATTCTGACATACGTCCTGTTCCACGATCAGCCACTCCACGCCTGCATTCGTAGACGCTTCGATAACTCCCTTCAGGTCGACAACGCCTTGTCCAAGCTCGAGCGTTTTCATCTGGCCTTGTTCGTCTTTGCTGAAATCCTTCAGGTGAAGCAGCGGCAGACGGCCCGCATATTTCTGAATATACTCGATCGGATTTTGTCCCGCAAACTGTACCCAGCATACGTCCATTTCCACTTGTACGGCCTCTGGCGCAGTCTCGGCGAACATCGCGTCGAATGCGTTTTCGCTGCCGACCTGGCCGTGGAATTCGAAGTCATGGTTATGATATCCGAAGATCAGTCCCTGTTTGGCTGCTTCCGCACCATATTGCTGCAGTTCGGCAAACAGTTTGCTCCAGCCTTCCGCCGTCTCCGGGCGATCTTCAGGCATCAAGTAAGGGCAGATCATATATTTTGCGCCAATCGTTTTGAGGTAGTCGATTTCTTTTTGCAAATTTTCGCGCATGGCATGCAGCGATACGTGGCTGCTGAACCCTTTCAAGCCGAGCTCATCGAGAAGCGCTTTCATTTCCTCTGCCGGAATGTCTCCGTAACCGGCGAATTCAACGCCTTCATAGCCCAATTCGGCTACTTTGCGCAGGGTTCCAGGGAAATCTGCCGCCGTCTCGTTGCGGAGCGTAAACAATTGCAAACCGATGTTAAGTTTTTTCATGAACTGTACACCTCTGCTATTCAATTTGTTGGGATTGCTCTATCTGGTACCATCCTACCTCAAAACAGGCTAGAATGAACATATACAATATCGTCAAACCATGAACTATCTGGTCATTTTTTAAAGCGAAAGGTTGGATTATTTTGGAGACGGCCGTATTGATCTGCGATTACTCCTATCATTATAAAGCGTTTAACCATAATATGAGGGGCGGCTTGCAGTCCTACCTGTTCCGTTTGCAAACAGAAGGTTCTTGCAAGGTATACGCCCGGAATGAGGAGTTCGTATTGTCGGGAGGGGATCTCCTGCTGCTCAAACCCGGGGACGACTATCATTTGGTCGTGGAAGATCCTCACAAAGAAGGGCGGTTGTCGAGCGGCGATTATTATCTGTTCTGCGAAGGCGCCTGGATCGACGAATGGTGGAAAAGGCTCAAACGCCCGCCGGTCAACCGAATCGGTTTGGATGACAAACTGATTGGCCTGTGGCGCAACATGCTGCTGGAGAAACGCCGCGGCCCATTGGAGGAGGATGCAGAGTTGAAAGATGCCCTGCTCCGGGGATTGTGCCTGTACATTGACCGGGCGATCAAGGAGAACCTGCAAACCGATCGTAAAATTTCCGCCACGCTCAAGCTGAAGCGGTACATCGAAGAGCATGCCACCATTACGTTCAAGCTCGAAGAGGCCGCCCGTTACGCGGGGCTAAGCTTGTCGCGCGCCGTGCGGCTGTTCAAGGAGCAATACGGCAAAACGATGATCCAGTATGCGATCGAAATCCGGCTGAACGCCGCGCTGGAACGCATCAAATACAGCGAAATGACGCTGGAGCACATCGCCGAAACATGCGGCTTCGCGAGTTACTCCTATTTTCACCGGGTATTTCGTGCACACTTCGGCATCTCCCCGGCGGAATACAGAGAAACGGAACAGGCCTCCCTTCCTTAACAACAAACGGGCAAACAATTTCTCTATGACTCTCTTCGCATTCCCATGTATAGTAATATTAGATTTTCCATGAATTGGAGCGAAAACCATGCATGATGCACGAAAAGTGTTAATGATCGAAGACGAGCAGGATATCGCCCGCATTGTAAGGGACTATCTGAACAAAAACCGATATGAGACCGCCATCGCAGGCACGGCGGAAGAAGGGCTGCAGATGATGGAGCTGCTTCAGCCGGATTATATCATTTTGGATATCATGCTTCCCGACCGGGATGGCATCGAGGTATGCCGTGAAATCCGGCGCAGGAACAATATCCCCATTTTGATGCTCAGCGCGCGTGGTAGCGATACGGACAAAGTGCTCTGCCTTGGATTTGGCGCGGATGATTATATGACCAAACCGTTCTCGCTAAGCGAGCTGCTGGCCCGGATCAATGCCCATTTCCGCCGCTATGACCGCCTAATAGCCGAACGAGCTGAAGGGCATGTGCTTCGGTTCGGCGACTTAACGATCGACAAAAAAGCGTACCGGGTCACGCGGAACGGCTTGGAGATTCCTCTTTCCGCGAAGGAATTCGAAGTGCTTCATGTTTTGGCAAGCCATAAAAACCAGGTCTTTTCCAAAGCCCAAATTCTCGATGCCGTTTGGGGATATGCCTCCTATGGCGACGAGAATACAGTTACGGTGTACATCCGAAGATTAAGGGAAAAAATCGAAACAGACCCCTCTCACCCCCAACTGCTGAAAACCGTCTGGGGTGTAGGCTATAAATTCAACGTGGATTAAACCCCGGATTGGAGTCAAAGCACATGTCTCTGAACGCCTGGTCCAAACGATGGCTCATCGGCGCATTGCTTACTTTATTGCTGCTCGCCGCATGCAGCCTGCCGTTGGCGCTAAAAACGAATTCGCTCAACGAAACGGGCGGGACGGAACCGTACGTCAAGCAGCTTCGATTGCTTGCCAATCCACTGCTGCTTGAAATGGAAAACCGACAGCACCAGCTTAAAAATCCGGCCTTCCGGGAGAAGCTTCGTTCCTTGGCCCGCGAAATCGGGATAACGTTGACCTATGCTGCACTGGATGGCGAAATCCTGCTGGATTCGAATCCCTCTGCGGAAGGCAAACATCTCAATCTGCGAACGCTGCTGTACGGAGAAAGTGATGATTTTCCCCTCCTGCCAACGAACGAAGGAAATTCGTTTACCGTTGCGTTTCCCGTAATGGACCATTCCTCCGGGATCCGTCAGGTCGGCCATGCCTTAATTTCCGTCCCTGTATCGTTGCTTTCTTCCGCCCATTCCGCACCGATTCCTTATATGTTCATGCTCAGCGGCGTATTCATCCTCTTGCTGGCCATGATGCTGATCATCATGAGAATAAAGGTAAAGAAACGCCTGATTTCCCCCATCAGGGAACTGCGACAGCACGCAGAGTCGATCCTGAAAGGGAACTATGCCGAGCAAGTCCGGTATTCTCGCCCGGATGAAATCGGTGATTTATATGCCATGTTTGACCTGATGCGCACGGAAATTGAACACCTGCACCACCGTCGCAACCGGCAAGAACAAGCGCAAAAAGAACTGATCACGAATATATCCCACGACCTTCGCACGCCCATTACAACCTTGAAAACATATATCGAGGCCATTATGGACGGCATAAGCCCTGATCACGACACGCTTATGGAATACATGCAAGTCATGCGTACAAATGCGGATAAAACGGCAAGTCTCGTCGAAGATTTGCTTCTGCATGCCCTTCAGGAGCTCGGCCACATTTCGGTGGAAAAACGCGAGACTTACAGCCGTCCGGTCTTTGAAGCCATGCTCGCCCCCATCGGGCATATGGTGCATTTGAAAGGCCTTCACTACGAGGGGCCTGCCCGCATTCCCAACGTGCTGATCCGCATGGACCCGACAAGGATGGAGCAGGTCATCTCCAATCTCGTTGCAAACGCGCTTAAACACACGGAAGCCGGAGACACTCTGCGGATCAGTACAGAGCTCGAATCGGGGCGTTTCATTATAGCGATCGAAGATACCGGCAAAGGCATTCGTCCCCAAGACATGCCGTTTGTGTTTGAACGTTACTTCAAGGGGCAAGCATCGCCGGCAGCCGTTCACGTTCATGAAGGTACGGGACTGGGATTGTCTATATGCAAAAACATTATCGAGGCGCATGACGGGCACATCTCTTTCTCCAGCCAAGAGGGCAAAGGCACCCGCTTTCGGATCGACCTGCCCATCGTGTAATACTTTATTCATATTTCGATAAGTCTTTCTCAATATCCCCTGCCTACAATGAAGGCATAACTTACGAACCGGGAGTGATCGGCTTGTCCAAAGAAATGAAAGTTCCCCTCATCCGGGCACGCAATCTCTGCAGAACCTACAGCACCGGGACGGAACAATTCCATGCGATCCGAAACATCGATCTCGATATTTATGAAGGGGATTTTACCGTCATTATGGGCAACTCCGGCTCCGGCAAATCCACGCTGCTGTATCTGCTCAGCGGCCTTGACCGCGTGACGGCGGGAGAAGTCCATTTCCGCGAGGAACAGATCGACAGGTATTCCGAGCGCAAAATGTCCGAGTTTCGTGCCCGCAGGATCGGCTACATTTATCAAAGCAGCAATCTCGTCCCGGACCTGCCTATTCGGGAAAACATTTCGCTGCCCGGTTATATCGCGGGCCGAAAAAAAAGCGAAGTCCGCGCCAAGGCCGATCAACTTATGGATCGCATGGATATCGCCGGCCAGCGCAACCGTCTCCCTTCCGAAACGTCGGGTGGGCAGCAGCAAAGAGCAGCCATCGCCCGGGCGCTGATCAATTCGCCGGACGTCGTTTTTGCCGACGAACCGACGGGCAGCCTGAATTTCGAGCATGGTCAGGCCGTACTGGACATTCTGACGGAAATAAACCAGGCAGGGCAATCCGTCGTGATGGTTACGCATGACATGAAGGCGGCATGCAGGGCGGACCGGCTCATTTTCATCCAGGACGGCAAGGTCGGCGGCATCCTCGAATTCGACAAATATGACGGAACGCGCCTTCCGGAGCGCGAATCCATCATTTTTGCTTTTGTATCGGGGAGGGAATAGACATGCTGGCCGTGCTGAAACTGAGTTTCTCCCGTCTGCGCAAAAGCAAGCTTCAAAATGTTTTCATTGCCCTGCTCATCCTGCTCTCAACCCTGCTTGTATCCACAGCTTTCATCGTATTGGCCAACACGGGCAACCAGTTCGAAGAAATGCATGCCCGCACCAACGGCTCGCATCAGGTGCTGACCTTTGAAAAAGGCTTGAACGATCCCCAGGCCGACCACGACTGGTGGACCTCCCAAAAAGGCGTCGACGTCTCTCCACTGCTCAGATATCGGACGTTGTCGGGAATCACCTTCCATGGTGAGCAATTCCCCAACATATACCTATATATGATCGATACGCCGGAGCAGCCTTGGGCCGTTGATAAACCCATTTTTGCGGATGGTACGCCTTCTGATGTCCCTGCGCGGGGCACGATCTGGATTCCAACCTCCATGTCGAACGCATACGACATATCCTTAGGCGATACTGTCAGCTTTAACGCAGACGCAGCAACCATCGATTTGGTCGTCAGCGGTATTCGGATTGACGTGCCTTATGGCGCCCCGTTCACCAATACTGCCCGGATCTGGATGAACGAAGCGGATTACCGCAACGTATTCTCCGGAAGCGGCAAAGATTATTCTATGATAGGCCTCCATTTCGATGACTACGAGACGAGTCCAAGGTACTGGGATCGCTATGCCGACGAAAACGGAATCCCCTTTCTCGAAACGAAGATGGAATTCGAGAGCATCGCTTCCTTTTATCTGATCATCCATCAAATCGTCGGTTTTATCATGATTTTTCTAGGCATTGTCATGTTGATTATTGCACTGATGACCATCGGGTTCACGATTTCGGATTCGATTCTGGCGAACTATAGAACGATCGGAATTTTGAAGTCCCTCGGCTTCACATCCCTTTCGACCATCGGCACTTATGCGATTCAATACGCCCTGCTCGCTTTCGCTGCCATCCTTCCCGGAACTGCGCTGAGCCTCATCATGTCCAGGTTCATCATCGGCATTTCCACGTCATCCCTTCGTGCAGGCAATGAAGATTTGGCGATTCGGGGAACAGGCTTGGTACTGATGTTGGCCGTGCTGCTTTTCCTGCTTGTCATCCTGTTCGTCATCGTATATGCCTCAAAAGCAGGCCGCATCCAGCCTGTACAGGCCATCCGGTACGGCATGTCGGAAACGGACCATGCCCGCGCAGCGCGAAGAATGAATTTATCGCTGACGCGCTGGATGAGTTTTGCCACGATACCTGTTGGCGCTGCGGTCGGCATGCGAAGCATCATGAAATACGGAAAAAGTTCACTTCTATTGCTGCTGCTTACCACCATGGCCTCCTCCGTGCTGGTCTTCGGGTATGCGTTAATGACAAGCATCACGGAGATTCATCAAACTGCCGCCAAGTGGGGTTATGATCAGGCGGATATTGCGGCAGTCATCGTGGACAAAGGCGCCTTTCCGCGCGCCGAAATGGAACGGGCCTTGGAAGAGGAAGCACAGATCGAGAACGTGGCGTGGCAAGGGAATGTCACTGGAATTACGGTACCCGAACCGAATCATGCCAATCAGCACGATTCGGTTAGCCTGGCGCTCAGCGTGCTGGACGGAAACTATCGGGAGCTTGGATTCGAAACGCTGCACGGCAATGACCCTGTGCGGAAAAATGAGATTTCGATCGGCGTAGGGGTTAGCCGCATGTTAAACAAAGATGTAGGGGACCTCATCGAGCTGTATATCGAAGGCCAAAAACGTACGTTCATCATCACCGGCACGTATCAGGCCATTGCCAACATGTCCATATCCGGGCGCATCACGGCCGAGGCCATGCGAACCGTCGATCCGGATTACAGCGATGCCGACGTCGCGTTCATTCAAGTCCGAGACAAAACGGATGCCGCTGCGGTCGCCAAACGGTTGAACGAGCCATTCCAGGGATCGGTTTCGGTCGTCACCCAGAAAGTACTGCTTGATTCCGTCTATACCGAGGCCGCCAACGTGCTGATCTATCCGATGTGCCTGATCGGAATGCTGTTCCTTGCCGTTACGTTCATCATCATTTTCAGCACTTGCCGAATCAACATTCGCAAAGAATCGCGGACGTATGGCATCTACAAATCCTTGGGCATGACGTCGCGTCAGCTCCGCCTGTCGATTGCCGCCGCAACTGCGGGCGTTGCGTTGGTCGGTTCCCTTTTCGGAATAGCGGTAGGCGTATATTTGCTGCCGTTTCTGCTTGAAACGGTCCTCTCAGGATACGGCATTGTCGATCTGCCCCTTATTTTGAACGGATCCGGCATCCTGATGTTTTCCGGCTTGAGCATACCGGCTGCCGCGCTTGGATCGTGGGCATCTTCACGAGTGATCAGGGAAGCCTCTCCACGGGATCTGGTCGTTGAATGAACAGTTATACGCAAATGAAAGCAGGCTGTCCTTCTTATCTGGAAGATCAGCCTGCTTTCATGCCTTCATGCGTTCATTCGTTATTGCGTCGACGATCCCGGGTTGGTGATGTTTACTTTCACGTCATACGTAATGGGCACTGTGCTGAAAACTTCGTCCCAATCCTTTTTTACCTTTTTCCAAACCTTTGGATAATGAATGCGCAGGCTCTCCCCGAAATCGCCTACATCCACTTTATGGGTATGCTGCATCTTGTACAGGACCTGTTTGATCTGCTGTTCGGCCAATTCGGCAAAGTCCTTTTCCAGCTCCTTCAGGTAAGCGCCCTTTTCTTCCTTCTCGGGCGCGGTCCAGTCTTCCATCATCCATCCTTCCGATTTCACGTCCACATGAAACGAAATTTCGTTGCCGCGGACATGCGGAATGACCTTCGTTTTTTTCTTTTTCATCTCGTAAACGATGGTAAAGCCGTTCTTTCTATAGCTTTTCAACACTCCCCCGCCGGATCTGTCCGTGATCCATGCTAACCCTTCCAGGTCGGTTTGGCTAAGCTCTCCGATGAATTTGGTCGTTTTGCCATCGATAATGCTCGCCCCCGAAAACTTGTCCTCTCCATCGTAGGAAAGCACGTTCTGCAGCAGAAAGCTGGAACCGGCCTGCATTTTGGCATCCACCATGGCGAGCGTCACCGGTTCCATAATTTTCGTCGTCATATAGGCATTGCGGGTTGTGTTGGTCAGGTAGAATGCAGGGATGCGGGTAGGATCTTGGGAAGTCAACACTTCCCTGGCGCTGCGATGGCTGATGATGACCAGCGTGTTAGGCCGAATGTCATTATCCCGCAGCACGAAATCAAGCAGTTGGTCCATCCTGTATTTTTTCAAAACGTCTTTGGATATGACGATCACCTTCAAATGATGCCCGATTAACGGACGATCCCGCCGAAGGGCAAATTGGCGAAAGATTTGCAGCAGCGAATCCCCGCTGAGCTGTTCGTTGGAATACGATGTTTTTCCGGACGAAGGAGAGCCCGATCCTCCGCCCTGTTGTTGTTTGGAAAATCCCGGCGCAATTTGGACCGTCGCTGTCACGTTATTTTCCTTCGAGTAGTTGCCCCCTTGGGAAGCGATGTTTTTTTCGAATGCCGTCTCCTCGCCGACGTCGAGGCCGAGGCCCACGTAAACGCTCAATTCCTCGATCTCCCTGCTGCTCCAGCAACCCGATATAATTAGCAGTGCAGCAAGTGCAGCCATAATGCGCAACAAGGAACGCACTTGATTCATGCCTGTTTTCCTCCTTTCTTGCGAATCATGCTGAGAAGCAAAAGAAGCAGCGGCAGAACGGCAAACAGGGCTATCGAGATCGTTCCCAGCATGTCGCCTAAAGCAAAGGTTTCATCCAAATTTTTCGGCATCAGCGCAGCGATATAAATGACGGGAAGCAGCAGGTACATGATGAAATGGGTCTTCTTGGACCGAAACAACTCGCGAATGCCGATCGAAGCACAATAATGCGTAATGGTACACGTGGAGAACATTTGCATAATCCAGAGAACCAAAAGCAGGGATTCAAAACGTTCGAAAACGAGTCCCTTGATTTCGAAGCTTCGGACCAAATCCAGAGTCGGCCACGTTCGGGTCTGGATGCCATCCAGCGAAAGACTGCCTACAACCATAACCACCGTAATCAAATAAATGATGGTGGAAATGCTGACTCCCCAAGCAACCGCCCTATTGCTCGTTTTTGGATTTTTCATGTACGCGGTCAGAATAAACATCGCTTCATACCCTGTAAATGACAGGAGCGAGGGCTGTAATCCCTTGAAGACCGGCATGATTCCTTCGCCAAGCACAGGACGCAGATTGCTGATTTCAAACAACTGCATCCCCAGCAAAATTTGCACGACGAAAATCACCAACGTCAAGGGCAAAATGATCTCGAGCACCCGAATGATGACCTGGAGTCCTCCCGTAATCAGATAAATACCGATCCACATAAATACCATGACCATGGCCCAGGTAGGGGTCCTTTCCAACAAATACATGCCCGTCACATCCGCCATGATGCGAATTTCGAACGCGGAGATCACGATAAAGTAAACAATCATCGCGAATCCCAAGATGAAGGCAATCCATGTGCCGGTTATTTCTCCCATGAATTCGAAGACCGTCTTTCCCGGAAATCTCTTGCACAAGGTGACCAGAATGAGACCGACGCCCGTGATGACCAAGCCGGACAACAGGATCGAAATCCATACGTCGGGTGTCCCGACTGCTTTGCTCGTCGTGCGGGGCAGTGTCAATATGCCCGCACCAAGCATGTAGTTTACGATGACCACGACAGCCTGAGCCGTACTAATCTTTTGCTGGGAGCCTTCCATTCTGTCTCACCTCCATGCCTCATTGTTTATTTGTGCGATCTTCGTCCTCCGGATTGGCCAATTTCGGCCGCAATCTCATCATTCGGATAGGAGCGCGAATGATGAAGTCTTTCCAGTCCCGCAGACTGTAAGGAACGGCCGGAGCCACGTAAGGCGCACCGAAGCTCGACAAACGGGCCAAATGCGTGCAAATCAACAGGAAAAACATGACCACGCCGAACAGCCCAAGCACCGCCGCGCTGAACATGGCTGCAAAACGCAATATCCGCAAGGTCAATCCCGCGCTGTATACCGGGATGGTAAACGAAGAAATGGCCGTCACGGCAACGACAATAACCAGGAACTGACTGATGATCCCTGCCTGCACGGCAGCCTGTCCGATAATCAAACCGCCAACGATGCCCATCGCAGGCCCGATCGGTTTGGGCAGCCGGATTCCGGCTTCGCGAAGGATCTCGATCGAAAGCTCCATGATGAGCACCTCGATAATCGACGGAAACGGCACCCCCGTCCTGGTTTCGATAATCGTTAGAACAAGCTTGGTCGGAATCAGTCCGGGGTGGAACGAGATAAACGAAATGTACAAGGCGGGGGCAAGCAGTGCCAACATCGCCGCCAGAAATCTCAGCATTCTCAAGAAAGTCCCCGGAATCCAGCGTTCGTAATAATCCTCGGGGGACTGAAGCAGCATGCTGAAGGTCACCGGAACGACGAGTACAAAAGGCGTGCCGTCCAGCAATATGGCCACCCTTCCTTCCAGAAGCGCACCCATAACCCGGTCAGGCCTTTCGGTGTTGAGCACTTGCTGAAAAGGACTAAACGTGTTGTCCTCGATCAGCTGCTCCACATATCCGGACTCCAGCATAATATCCATTTCCATCGCATTGACCCGTTCTCTGACTTCCTCGACCAATTTGGGGTCCGCAATATCCTGCATGTACGCAATCGCCAGATCTTTTTTGACCCGGGTGCCTACCTGATACTTCTCAATAAATAAGCTTTGATCGCTTCCATATCGACGCAATATGCCCGTGTTGTCGCTCAACTCCTCGGTGAATCCGATTCGCGGTCCACGGAGAAGCGCCTCTGATAAGGGTTCATCGATGCTGCGGGTCTTTCCCTGCGGTCCCCCGATAATGAAAGCTTTAGGCACGCCGTCCACAATCAAGCCCGTTTTGCCCCCGAGGACGCCCAGAGCGAACTTCTGCAGCGATTGCGTCTCTTCGTATACACTCACCATAAGCAAGCGATTCAGCAGAAACGATTCGAGGAGGCTGGATCCCTCGGCTTGGGAAAAGCGCTCGAGCTCTTCCTCAGGGATACCATCCGTCATAAGCGGTGCCATCAGGGACTGGTCGAAGAGACTGGGATCGATCAATCCTTCGGTAAATACGGCCGCAATTCGGATGTCGGTCCCCTTGATCGTCAGCTCCCGAATGTAAACGTCCGCATTCCGGGCCACCGTTTCCCTGATGCTAACGATGTCCGTGGAATATTTCCCGCTTATTTTGATGTTGGCATATCTCCCCGTTTCCGGATGCTGGTCTTGCTCCGATGCGCTCCCTGGAGAAGCTCCCCCCGCCCGCTCCAGATTTGAAGGTTTTGCCTTTTTGAAGCTGCCTCTCTTAATGGCATCATTCAACCAACGGGAAACGTACAGTATGACGACGGGAACGATGACCAATACGATGGCTTGAAACCATACGGAACCTTCCGGTATATAACTGAGCAGCTTAGACCACATCTTCCTCCCCCCAATACCATGGCTTCTCATAGCTACTGGCTTCCTTGCCTCTGAAAGAAAATCCCGCAGTTGTTACAAAAGGCATGATTTAAATGCAAGGCATCGCCATAAGCTTTTGAGTTTTCCAAAGTATTGTGTCCCCGTCGGCTCACAATAATTCCCGTTTTTGCAAGCTTTTCGCACGTTGCCTTGCATCGGCAACGGCAAAAGGGCAGATTCCGTATTCGGGAATCTGCCTGTATTTTTAAATCAGCAATCGACCATCGCCTGGTTCATACCATCTCGGATACGTGCCCTGCCTTGATGTCGAGCAGCTGCGCGGATTCCGCCGTGTTCGTAAAGTCCCGAAGCGTAACCTCGATCTGTTTTTCGCTTTGTTCTACATACTGTCTTACCTGCTCGGTGCCTTTGGAAATGTTGTGAATTTCCTGGGTGATCCCTTGCACGCTGTCGCGGATTTCGTTGATGGAGTTTTCAACCATGGCGGACAGCTTTTTCACTTCCTTCGCCACGATATCGAAGCCTCTTCCATACTCCCCGGCATGCGCCGCCTCAATGGCAGCATTCAGCGCCAATAGTTGCGTTTGCGAAGCAATGTCCCGGACCGTTTTGACTACGCCCTGAATGTCAGCCGCCTGCTGCTGCAGATGGGCAAGCGTCGATTGGTTGTTAGCAGCCACCTGGGAGATCAGTGCTATGCTGGAGAGCAGTTCTTTGCTTCGCGCCGTTCCCTCTTCCGCCTGCTCGTTCAATCCGTGGGATAACGTTTTCAATTCATTAACAACGGTGGCAATGCTGTTCTGTCGCTTCGTAATATCCGTGGCTATTTTGGAAACCCCTAGAATGCGTTCGTTCTTTTTATCATAAATCGGCATGTAGGTCGCTTCCAGCCAGACAGAACTCCCCTGTGCATGTTTGCGTTCAATCTTGTCCTGGAAGCTGTTCCCGTTTAAAATGCTCTTCCAGAACGCTTCGTACTCGGGTCGGTTTACAAATTCGTCAAAACATAGCTGCCTATGGCTCATGCCAATCATCTCTTCCTTGGTATAACCCATAGTGGATGCAAATACATCATTGACATACACTACCTGACGATTCAAATCAAAACGAATGATGGCCAAACTTCTCTCGATGGCCTTAACAACCAAATCATCAGTGACCGCATCTTCCTTCAGCGCCTCTAACACAGTAATGGATCCCTCCGCCTAAATACTGTAATGCAGCGATCATACAACATTCGGATCATTTATTCTATGACCTTATGTGACAATATTTGCAACTAAACGACAAAAAAGCCGCGCAACGCACGCGGCTTATGTCGATGCAAACATAGACATCTTAAATAGAGGCCCCGTTATCCTCTAGGCAACTTGTCCGCATAACGGCTGCGCAGTTCGCCAAGCCGCTCCAACTGGGCTAACGCCTGTTCTTTCTGTTTCAACCCGACAGCGAGCACCATCTGTTCCATCAATAATAGCGGCGTGACCATGGAATGGAACTCCCCAAGCTCTCCCCGGCTGACATAGAACGAAATCGATGCCCCCATCCCGTATAACAAATCTTCCCTGTCTGTCACCAAAACGGCCTGGCTGCCCTTATTGCTGGCGTAATCGAGAATCACCTCGGCTTCCGGAAGCAAGCGGGTAAAGCAGAGCAGCAGCACCACATCCTCCTTCTGCATATGCATCAGCGTTTCCAGCAATTCATGTCCGCCTCCTGCCAATCGAACAACGGTCATCCCGAATCTGGACAAACGGAAGGACAGCAGCTCAGCCAATCCTGCCGAAGGTCCTGGGGCATAGACATATACCCTTCTCGCTTCCGAGAAAAGAACGGCGGCCTGCTCCAGATCTCCGTTCTTCATGTGAGAGAGCGTTTCCTGCAAATGCGCGACGGATGCCTCCAACAATTGAACGGGCAGGCTGTCGGTGTCCATGCGAGATATCGTTTTATTCAGTTTGAGGGCGGGAGTGGTATCCTCCGAAGTCCGTAGACGGATCTTGAACGCTTTGGCATTGTCGTAGCCGACGGCACGCCAAAAACGGGATACCGTGGCGATGCTGGTTCCAAGCCTGTCCGCGATTTCCTGCTCGGTCATGAATAACATGTCCTCCGGGTGGCGCTCAATGAAATCGGCGATTTTTTGATGTCCTGGCGATAGCTGATCTTTATGGGCAAACAAGTTCATATCCCTTGCACTCCTTTGAGGTCTCTGCAACCAGTATACCAGCAGCGCGAAACGAAAGCGGTTTGTTTCTGTAATATTTTTTTCATTAATTATGTAATGTTGTAATAAAAATTACGTTTGATTTACAAATCTCCTCTCCCCCGTTAATATTCCGGCTCTAGACTGTGGCTATGATCCACTGATCGATAAACTTTTCGGGAGGTATGACCAATGAAGAAGATGACTGAGCGTTATACGCTGACGTCTTCGCAGAAAATGATGGTGTTTGTGCTGTCCATGTCGCTGTACGGTTTGTCCAACATGTTCACCGAGTTGATTCCGAAATTGCAGCTGGGCCCCATCGAATTATCCGTAGAATATTTTGCGTTCATTCCGCTTACGCTGTGCATTTTGTTCCATCCGATGATTGCGGCCGTTGGCGCAGCCATGGGTGAGGTCATCTTTGGAGAATTAATGCTGGGGCAATTCGGGGGACTGGGCGAGCTGGAGAAGTTTATCACGTTCTCGTTTGCCATGTACGTCGCAGGCCGCATGGTGAGTGATCCCCGTAACCGCAGACAGGTTGGCGTCGCAGCGATGACGGGTGTCATCATACACCAGTTTCTCAGCTCGTTGGTCGATATCGGAAAGGTATGGATCGGCGTGGAACAGCTTGAAGCCGTTCCCGGGCTCGCCGAGAGCATCGTTGTTATTGAAGGCGTCGGGTTTCTGAATGACGTGTTGTTTTCGGGCATCCTGTTTGCCCTGCTGCCAACGCTCTACCTCGTTCCGATGCTGTATGGCAAAATCGAACCGCTGCTGGGCATCAAACCCCGCAATCCCGGCATGAAGTACGAAGGACTGGGCCTGTTCCGTCCAAAGCTTCTGTTGATCGGGCTGCTGCTGTTCCTGTTTGCCTTCGGGGCCGAGTCGCTATCCGAGATGGACATCAACTTCGCGGTATGGGAGACGGATTACGCGGACGAGTATGGCTCGGCCTCTATCTGGATCAGCATTGGCGCTGCAGCCGTCATCGCGCTGATTACCCTGCTGTTCATGCGGGCCAGACGCGGGAAAAGCAAAGTCGCGCCAGGGACGGAGAATCGTCCTTATGCGTAAATTCATGTCATTCTGGAGCACAAAGAAACCCGGTGAGCGCTTGGAGGAGCTTCACTTCAAAACGGGGCCCCTTTCTGGCCAAAACATCCATACCGACATCGAAAGGACTGCCCCGCGGAACGAGCCAAGCGAGTTTCTGGATGAAGGGGAGGTGCACTCTCACGAGGATATCCTTCCCTCCAGTGCCGTGGACGTTCGGAACGTAACCTTTACCTATCCCGGCTCTGCGGAGCCTGTCCTGAACGGACTGACACTTGAACTGGCACGGGGCAGCTTCACGGCTATCATCGGAGGCAACGGATGCGGCAAGTCCACCATGTGCAAGCTGTTCAACGGCCTGATTCCCCAATTCTATACGGGGGATTTCTCAGGAGAAGTCCATGTGCTTGGCATGCCGGTCGAAGGGCGGAACGTGGCCGAACTTTCCCGCAGCATCGGTTACGTTTATCAGGATTTCGATAATCAACTCGTACGTCCGACCGTACTGGATGAAGCCTGTTTTGCGCCGCTCAATTACGGTTTGCGCAACTACCGCGAACTCGGCGAACGCGCTCTCGTGATGTGCGGGCTCGAAGGAATCCAAGACCGTTACATCTGGGAACTGAGCGGCGGGCAAAAGCATCTGCTCGCTCTCGCTGGTGCACTTTCGATGGACCCGGAAATCCTGATCGTGGATGAACCGGTTTCCCAACTGGATCCGCAGCATGCCAAACAGATCTACGAGTGCCTGAAACGGCTGAACACCGATTATGGCAAAACGCTGATCGTTATTGAACATCATACCGAGTTTATCGCGGATTTTTGCCATGATGTCGTATTGATGGATCAGGGGCGTGCCTTATGGAAGCTGCCTGTTCAGGAGGGCCTTAACCGCGTAAGCGATTTGGAGCGGCTGGGTATTCAGCCGCCGGATGTTACCCGGGCAGCTATGGCTGCCGCCAAAGTTGGCTTGACCGTAGAACCCGTTGGGACACCAGCGTGTGCCACCGTCGGCACGATATCAACTTCCTACGGGCAGAATGGAACGGCGCCGTTCCCCGTCACCGTGGAGGAGGCAGCCCTTTACTTTGCCGAGCGGTACATACTGGAAGCCCGTGCTTCACGAACAACGCCGGACGAGGCGACCGCTTCCGACTTGTCCGGGCAGGCCAACCATCCCAAGGCGGATCGTGAAGGGTGTGATGCGTCCATAGCTCCACTGGTTCGCTTTAACGACACGCGTTTGCGATACAGGGGCCTTGGCAAACAGGAGCATGAGGTGCTTCGCGGCATAAATATTTCATTGCATGAAGGAGAACGGATTGCGCTCATCGGCAACAACGGTGCAGGGAAATCCTCTCTCCTGAAATTGATTGCGGGTATTCATCTGCCCCAGGAAGGCAGCGTGACTGTGCTGGGGGAAAAGACGAATCGCTCTTCCATGGAACATCTAGCGGGAAAAGTGGCTTACATCTTCCAACAGTCGGCCGAGATGTTCATTCAGGACAGCGTCCGCAAGGAGGTCGGCTACTACTTGAAGGCTCGCGGCATGAAAGATGCCGATTCACGTATTGCCCATATGCTCGATCGGTTTCGACTGATGGATCTGCAGGATCGCGATGCGCGCCTGCTTAGCGGCGGACAGCAGCGCCGCGTTACTCTGGCCATCGGTGCAGCCATGCACCCCCGCCTGATGCTGCTGGACGAACCTACCGCCAATTTGGACATGGCTACACGCGAGGAACTGATTGGGGTGCTCGCCGAGCTGGATGAGCATGTGCGAACCACGGTCATCGCCACGCATGACATGCAGCTGGTCACCCAATGGGCCAGCCGCGTCATTGTGCTGCACAACGGACGAGTCGAAGCGGATGGGACGCCTGCCGACATTTTCTCCGATGCAGCGCTGCTTCGCCGGGCCGGTCTGGCGCTTACCCAAATTATGGAGCTGTCGCACCGCCTGAACATGCCTGGGCTTTGTCCAACGGCAGATGCTTTTGCTGCCCGGCTGCTGCCATTGAACCATGCTGAACCGCTGAAAAAGGAGGCACATCATGCAGCTTGTCCGCAACTGGCTTGATAAAATTTCAATCGAACGCATTCAACTGGAGTTAATGAATACCGTATATGGAAGCGGGCATGCGAGCCTTTCGCGGCTTGACCCGCGGGTAATGCTGATCTGGTACCTTTTCTTTGCCATCGCGCCCTGGTTCATCCATAACGGAACGGTGCTGCTTGGATTGTTCCTGTTCATGGTCACCACGACCATTCTGTCCAGGGCAGCCATCTTTATTATCATCATTCTATGTCTTGGCCTGATTGGTCAGGTCGGCTGGATGTTCGTCATTTCACTGTTCTTTGGCGGGAGTCTGGAATCGGCGCTTCCTTTATTGCTGTTGACGCTGAAATTGTCCATCGTTTCGCTCGCCAGCATTACGGTGTTCTCGGGCATGGACCCCGAACGCATCGGGGACGGGCTGCTCGCGCTGGGCATGCCGGCCGCGTTTTCCTTCAGCATGTCGTACGCCTATCGCATCCTGCCCGTATTGTTCGGAGAGTTTCGCAACATCATGTTGTCCTACAAGCTGCGCGGCCTGGCGCCATCGAAACATGGCTGGTTATATTGGAGATCGGTCGTTTATTACATGAAACTGCTGATGTTCTCCTTTTTCCCACTAATGCTGGCCACCGCCAAACGTTCGCGCACTACCGTTGAAGCATTGGAAACGCGCGGTTTCTCCTACGGGATGAACAACCCCGCGTCCAAACGGCTGAAGCTGGCCCACCTGCACATCGCCCCCCGCGATATTGCGTTCCTGACCGGGTCGGCGCTGTATGTGGCGCTGCTCTTCTGGGTTGGCGGACAGTATAACATTTTATAATTGTTTATAGAAACCGTTAATCAATCACACTAGGTCACTGCGAGTGCAGTACCATTTTTCCGATCGCTCTTATCCCCAGATTTTTCGATTCCCCTTTTTGTAGGGAAAAATCCGGTGATAAGCCAATGCTTCCGACGCAGCTTTCTTTCAGAAAGCTTTTAGCGCCCGCTTCGCTTCTACAGATCGGTTCTGCCTCTCCGTTAACGTGTGCATATTTTTGCGGCTTCTAAAAAATCAGAAAATTCATTGCATCAATCATTCACGGTATGAAAGGAAGTGCCTTGCCTCATGCGCATTGACCTGCACACTCACGGCAAATTGTCCAAAAACTCCGATTTCTCCGTCGATTATTTCACGGAAATGATTCATGAAGCCAGAACGAACGGACTTGACGCGCTCGCGCTGACCGAGCATTTCAATACCCGCCATTTCTATGATGTCTACGAAAACCTGGATCGACTCTATCCGTACAATGGGGAATATTACGATGCAGACGGGCTGCGCATCTTTCCCAGCATGGAAGTGGACATCGCGGAAACCGGACATATTCTGCTCATCGGCCAAAAGGAACATATTCTCGCCGTGCGCGGCGCATTGGAAAACTATACGGCCAAAGGGTCATTCATTCCTTTTGCCGACCTGCTCGACCTGGCCGAAGCCCGGCCCCTGCTGAAAATCGGGGCGCATCCGTTCCGCGAGTCCACCCCGCTGCATTCACTGGATCGTGCGTTGCTTGCACGCCTGGATGCCTTTGACCTGAACGCCAAGGACATGTACAAAGTCGGCATCCAGGCCACTCGCGATCAAGTCGGGCAATTCGCCGAATCGCTTGGCAAACCGGTAACGGCCGGCAGCGACACCCATCAATGCCTGCAATACGGCAGTGTATTTAATGTGCTGAATCGTCCCGCCGGCTCAAACGCCGAACTGAAGGAACTGATTTTGGCAGGGGCCTATTCGATTGAAATCTCCGACGATCTGCCGCTTCGCGTCAAAGCTTCCGTCATGCTCAAAAAGCTGATGAAACGCCTTGCCAAGCTGGAAGCAGCCCGTTTCCAGGAGGCTTAATTCTCTGAATCGCTCATGACAGTAACGGGAACAGGATACAAAGACACCGTATTTAAAGGATGTGCTCCCTTGAGCATATCCTTTTTCACTTTTGTCACGCCGGGCGAGCTAATCTTTTGTTGCTTTGGTTTTAATTTTGTAGTGCCCGCCGCGTATCCAAGGTTAAGAGGTAATTGTACTTAGTGGCATGTTTGATTTCATCCGTAATGATCTCAAACAGCATATCTCTGTAGTAACGGTCTGGAAGCCCTGCCCGAATATCCCGATAGCGTTCCACCGCGGCCAGCTCTCCAAAGAGCGCCTTGCGGACCCCGTCAATGTACGACGCCGGCTTCTCGAACGGCACGCTTTCAGGCGCGGCGATGACCCGGCCCGTAAAATGCTGATAAATCTGGCGGAACATGCGGTTATGCTTGCGTTCGTCGTCGCGAATGCTCTCGATGATTTCCTTTTCCTCATCCGAAGGAGCGACCGAGATCAGGTAATCGTAGAACATTTCGTCCTCTTTCTCACCCTCGACCGCTTTTTGGATCAACGCCAGTGCCTCTTCCAACGTTTTGTAGGACGACGCCGTTTCCTGCCGCATATCGCCATAATAGGCGTAACCATAGTAAGCTTGGGCAGGGTAACCATAAGGATAAGAGGTGTAAGACAAATGCGCAGCATAATAAGGATAAAACTCGTTGTTCAGATGACTCATAAGCTCTCCCTTCGAAAACAGGATATTTATTCCATAGCCTATTATCCGTCCCACCGAATGGTATCATGTCCCCTGCCGTTAAAACGATGAAATATTGGCCTGGGAATATATGCTACAATGAATGTAGAGTTATAATCTCAAAGGAGGCTTTGACATGATTGAAAGACCGACCACAGAGGAATATGCCGCTTTTTATGAAGGGTACATCCGACTTGTTCCTGAAGGCGACGTGATCGAGCTGCTGGAGAAACAAGCGAACACCGTACAAGCCTTGCTCTCCTCCTTGACGGAGGAACAAGGTGATTACCGTTACGCCGAAGGCAAATGGAGCGTGAAAGAGGTCATCGGCCACCTTGTGGACAACGAACGCATTATGAGCAACCGTTTGCTCCGCATTGCCAGAGGCGACGTCACGCCTCATCCGGGTTACGATCAGGACGTGCTCATGCAGAGCCATCCTTTCGACACGTACACGTTGACGGATCTAAGCGAAGAATATGCCGCTGTGCGACGCTCAACGATTCTTATGCTCCGTCACCTCACACCGGAAACCTGGCTGCGTAAAGGCATCGTCAGCGATAATACGGCCTCGGCCCGGTCCATCGCCTTCGTCTTGGTTGGCCATGAGCTGCACCACTTGTCGGTGCTTCGCGATCGGTATTCGGTCGATTTGAAATTATAGTTGGGGTTCACAACATATTGGAATAACAAAACAAATAAACACCAGCTTTTGAAAGACATTCCCTTGGGTAGATCACTCGATCTGCCGGGGACGTCGTTCATTGAGCCGGTGTTTTTTTATGGGCATGATCATCATTTCTCGTTCGCCAAAATTGCTGCGGGACGAACTGCTGTAAAGAGTTCAGACATCGTCGAACCAGCCGGTCGTCTGCCTCTTCGCGTAATTCGCCATAAAATCAAGCCATCCCGCATCGTCGTTCAGGCACAATGTCGTGCCGTACTCTCCAATTACCTCTGCCTTGGGCGAATTGTTCCCGTCCTTCGATGCCAAGTTCATGCAGCGTCTCCAAACCATCCGTTACAAAGCAAGGCGCACAAACGAACGGCCGTTTGACCCCTGCTTCGATAATGCCGCAGCTCATCCGCCGTGGATGGCCTGATCCATCGCTCCTTCCCGAAACGGGACTGGAAGCTGATCTGCCATTTCCCGGATGGCCATCCCATCAAGTCTGCCAATTGCTCCGCAGACTCGCAGGATTGCCGCTCATACGGGTCTCCCGTCCTCACATAGCGCTCCGGTACCCCATGAAAGCTCAGCACGAAATGATACGATTTGTTGACACCATATGTAACTTTACCATAAGATATTACATGAGTATTTACATTAATGGCTTATTGCTAGAAATCTTCTAGAGAGAATGAAAAAGTTAACTCAATGTAGTCAGTCTCACTCAAAAAGTTGAAACATGAAAGAGGAAACCAATTTTATACACAATTGACTAAAAATGGAGGTTGCGATTCTACAAGTCTGCCCCCTAGTCCACAGGTACTGCAAAGAACTAAATCACAGACCTTTTTTAGAGACCCTATAGCCGTTTATGCTAAGATCTCCATTTAAGCTTTAAAATTCATCGTGGATAGTTTCAGGGTTAATCATTTTCTTTTGAAATAGAAGGATTGTTTCATATTATTTTTATATCATCTAATTCTAGTTCCGGAAAATCTAATTCTATGCTTGGACTATAGTCCAATGCAGAAATACTTTTCACTGTGATAACCATGTGATGGCGACAAATCTCAAGTATTGTTCTTTCTAATTGAGCCTTCATATTTTCGACAAAATCATTATTTTCAATTAATCCAACTGGTATTTCATTTTCATATTCCAAGTCAAAATTAAATACTATAGAGACATCCAATGATTTTAGTATAAATTCTTTGTCCTCAAACTCCTCTCCATCAGAGAGCGTGTCTAAATCAATATATTCCTTCACTCTTGTATCCATTGTTACAATAATATTATTCAATTCTTTATGAATTGCTAGCTGCATTGTGTGGTGGTCTTCACTGCGAAATAACGATTCAGTTGTTCCTCCCTCTTTGTTAAGATCCGATAACCTTTCTTTTAAAAATGGTAATACATTTTCATCAAATTTATAATTCAGATCAGTTATAATATAACTTTTTAATTGAGTTTTAAACCTTATACTTTCCATACCAGCACCTCTTTTTCGCTTGGTTTATCATTAGTCAAATATTTGTTAAACATTTTTCTAATCTTACCAATAGTCCCCTCCTCCGGATACTTGTAGAAATATTCTTCATGAAATTCTATAATCTCCGTTAACATTTTATTATTATTGCCCCTTTTATCAGGAATTCTTCTCTTTTCAAAAGTTTCCCATTTGAACAGGGTCGTCGTGGTCTCTATGTTTTTTTCCTTTCTTGCTTTCACTATCTTAATGTAATCTCTTATCTCATTTAAATTTAATTTGTTTACAGTGTGTCGAGTCACATAAAAATCATCCTCTGGTAATAGATCCTCAACTATATAATCATCTTCATGAAATTCTTCTAATGTAGGAATTTGATTGCATTTATCCGCTAAGGTCATTTGTCCATTAAATACTTTACCTTTTTTTGTTCCAAAAAATAAACATTTTTCATCAAATTCTTTGTCAAATATTTCGAATAGGCTCAATTTAGATTCTGCAAATAATTCTAAAATCGAATAATCAGGAATTTGAGTAGAAATGATATTCAATTCATTTTCAAATTCATCACATGTAACTACGTAAGCCAAATAAATTTTATCATTCTTCTCATAAGAAAAAACAATTGGAAACACAACATCAAGATAGACAATAATATTCTTTGGTTTGTATTGAATACTTAAAAAAGAATTATACAGTTTGTTTCTATATAAGAAAATTTCCTCATCCTTTAGCCTCATTTACTAGCACCTCTCTTCTCCTAGAATTTTTTCTTTTAGCAGGTTTTTTTAATGTTTGTTCATCATCAATAAGTTTAAATTGATTAGCAATTTCTTGAAAATCAATATTTCCATTTGTGTTATTAGTTTTAAAAAAATGTACATGTGAACTACCAGGCTCAGGATTATCAGTTCTAAAAGTTTTGTCCCATTCAAGAATTCCTTGATTTGATTTTATAGTGCCTACCGATATTAGATATTTATACAGAGGTAATTGGGAACAAATACTTAGTCCTGAATTGAGTAAAAAGCTCTTCTTTTCTGGTTCGTTCATTCCCCTTAAATCAGAAGTCCTCAAAATGCTCTCATAAGATAACATTCCAGTATTTTCAAAAGTTTCTTTATTAAATAAAATAAACAATGATGTTGAAAATTCTCCTCTATTTTCTGGAGAAGTAACCTGAGGCCCATTTGAATAATAATAGTATGAGGGCTTGAAATTCTCAATCATTTCGGAGGTATAAAA
>NZ_CAKMMP010000016.1 GCF_927798175.1 Paenibacillus sp. JJ-223 | reverse complement strand
TAGTAAGACCCCTTGAAGACGACGAGGTAGATAGGCTGGGGGTGGAAGTGCAGCAATGCATGGAGCTGACCAGTACTAATCGGTCGAGGGCTTATCCAAGAAATGCAGGTTCTAAGATCGCAGATTTCGTTTCGAATCCAGTTTTCAGAGAGCAATCTCTGAATGATCGTTAATTAGCTTTGGAGAGATACCCAAGTGGCTATAAGGGGACCCTCTGCTAAGGGGTTAGACTGCGTAAGCGGTGCGAGGGTTCGAATCCCTCTCTCTCCGCCATCTTTCAACTGGATGGACAAGCTTATAATACGATACTTAATATGGCGGCGTAGCTCAGCTGGCTAGAGCGTACGGTTCATACCCGTGAGGTCGGGGGTTCGATCCCCTCCGCCGCTACCATATTACCCAGGAGGCTTAGCTCAGCTGGGAGAGCATCTGCCTTACAAGCAGAGGGTCGGGGGTTCGATCCCCTCAGCCTCCACCATATACGCCGGTGTAGCTCAATTGGTAGAGCAACTGACTTGTAATCAGTAGGTTGGGGGTTCAAGTCCTCTCGCCGGCACCATTAATGTCTGGAACCGTGGTGTAGTTGGCCTAACATGCCTGCCTGTCACGCAGGAGATCGCGGGTTCGAATCCCGTCGGTTCCGCCATTAATCCTTACAATTAAATATGGCTCGGTAGCTCAGTCGGTAGAGCAGAGGACTGAAAATCCTCGTGTCGGCGGTTCGATTCCGTCCCGAGCCACCTTTCAAAACGTGGAGGCTTAGCGAAGTGGCCAAACGCATCAGACTGTAAATCTGCTCCCTTACGGGTTCGGTGGTTCGAATCCATCAGCCTCCACCAGTTTTTGAGCCATTAGCTCAGTTGGTAGAGCACCTGACTTTTAATCAGGGTGTCGAAGGTTCGAGTCCTTCATGGCTCATCTCACAAAAGAGTGATTAATCATTAAATTGATTAGTCGCTCTTTTTTTTGCATATCAGCGTGTTGCTGCGACCACGAAGGCGAGAACGTTTAAGATATGATAAGATAAATGTAAACGGCTATCTAAAGAGCCATAGGCGTGATCCCAATAAAGGGTTAGACAATTATAAGATTGTGTGTTTTATATTGCGGTTTTTATATCAGAAAATAAAGCAGAGTGGTGGCGTTCATAAGATGAAGCATGTTTCGGATCTTAAGCAGCGGATCGAGGAAATTTTAGACACTTCAATGAACACATTTCAATTTACTTTGGATGAGTGGAGTCAATACGAGAATCTCCTTCTCAGCTCAAATGATAGAGCAAATAATAGTACAGTCATGCTGGGTGTAGAACGGTCAGCAGACTGTGCAGGAAGCCTAACCATAGATCAACAAATATATTTTAAAATTGGCCGAAGTGCTGATCGTGAACATGTAATTTGCTGGGGGTGTTCTTCCGATCATCTGACGATAGAATCGCGCAGATTAATAGAGCTGTTGATTAGCAGCCATTCAGATGAAGCTCTTCATGAACAAACTGTAGGCGAGGGGAACGGCCAGGCGCAGCTTTTGATTGAGTTGGGCACCTGGCTTCTGGAGCAAATGAATCTGTCAAACGAAGGGTACAGTATCCCAGAACGTTTTCTGGCTGCAGGGCTGGGCGAGCATCTGGAACAAGAAAAGATTCCTTTCCTGTTACAGGGCGAGACGCCGGATGATCGGCGCGTTCATTCAAGCGAACTGAACAAGCTGCTCGAGAGCTATTTTGGTGAGGACATCGTTCTGATTCCCTTAGGAGAACAGGAGTGGGTATTTTTTGGTTCGGTTCAGACCGTTACGGCAGAGGCCGATGACGATACCACTGAGGCAAGGAAAGAGCTCTTGAATGCGTTTTGTCTTGGATTGTATGAGCTGATTGCCAGTGAATGGGCAGGCGGATTCCATTTGTCGGCAGCCTTGCCTTGTGTTCCTTACCAGCAATTGATATCTGTAACCTCTACACTTCGGGAGAGTGTAAAGCTGGGCAGATCGTTTCATGTCACTGAGCACATACATTTACCATGGAATTTGCATCTTGAACGATTGGTCGCGAGCATATCCGAACCGGAACGGCTGCGCTTTATAGAAGAGATCGGCAAGAACACATCGCTTTTCAACGACAGTGAGACGATGGGCACATTGGAGACGTTTTTCAGTCTGGATTGCAATGTAAGCGAGACCGCAAAAAGGATGTTTATTCATCGCAATACGCTGGTTTACCGTCTGGACAAGATCAAACATGAGATCGGATACGATGTAAGGAGCTTTGAAAACGCGGTGCTGGTCCGACTTTTACTGCTGATGTACAAAGTGACGAAAAAGCCGTGATATTTTTGTGCAGTTTGCGAATAGTCAAACATCCCTTCCGTAGGTTACACTGAATTTACAAAATGTATTCGATTACAAAACGATCTCTAAGGAGGCAATAATCATGGCTGGTGTACGTTTAGAGCATATTTTCAAAAAATACCCTGGTGCTGACAAAGCGACAGTTATTGACGTTAACCTGGACATTAAAGATAAAGAATTTCTGGTGCTGGTTGGTCCGTCCGGTTGTGGTAAATCCACAACGTTGCGCATGATCGCAGGCCTTGAGGAAATTTCTGAAGGTAAACTCTATATCGGTGACCGCGTCGTGAACGATGTTGCTCCTAAAGATCGCGATATCGCGATGGTTTTCCAATCCTACGCCTTGTACCCGCATATGAGCGTGTATCAAAACATGGCATTTGGTTTGAAATTGCGTAAAGTGAAAAAAGATGAAATCGACAAACGCGTTCGCGAAGCAGCCAAAATCCTCGATATCGAGCATTTGCTGGATCGTAAACCAAAAGCGTTGTCCGGTGGTCAACGTCAGCGTGTCGCACTCGGTCGTGCGATCGTCCGTGACCCGCAAGTATTCTTGATGGATGAGCCGCTCTCCAACTTGGACGCGAAATTGCGCGGTCAGATGCGTGCGGAAATCACCAAGCTCGCGAAACGTCTGGAAACGACTGTTATCTACGTAACGCATGACCAGATCGAAGCGATGACGATGGGTGACCGGATCGTTGTTATGAAAGACGGTATCATTCAACAAGCGGCTTCTCCGGAAGAACTGTACAACCACCCAGCGAACCTGTTCGTGGCCGGTTTCATCGGTTCTCCTACAATGAACTTTATCTCGGGTAAAATTGCGGAGCAAGGTTCCAACCTGCATTTCGTAGCTCCTGGCGTGGACGTTGAAATTCCACAAGGGAAAGCGCAATTGCTGAAATCCAGAGGATACGCTAACAAGGAAGTCATTCTGGGCGTTCGTCCTGAAGACATCCACGAAGAGCCGGTATTCTTGGAAGCTTCCCCGAACTCCGTGTTCTCTACGCATGTAGACGTAACCGAGAACCTTGGTCACGAAATGCTCCTCTACTTGAGCGGTGTAGGTAGCGACACTACGATTGCCCGCGTAGACGGACGTTCCAACACGCGTGAAGGTTCCACCGTTAAAATGGCGATCGACATGAACAAAGTTCATATCTTTGATAAAGAGACTGAAGCGAACGTTCTCCTTCAAGACTAATATCCCGGGGTTCCCCGTATGGTCGGATCCTGTGTTTGATACGTAATTATATAATGTAATTCGAGCCCCTTCCGTTGTTGCTGGAAGGGGCTTTTTACATCAGGAGTCCATGGTTCAGATTGCATTCGGTCCCGAATTCATTTAAGATTTATAGAAAGCTTGCGCCTTCATTTTCGGTGTAACCATTCTTAATTGATCAGGGGATTCCCCCGTTTGAATTCGAAGGACAAATATGACCAGATATACATAGATAAGCAGCCAATGCTGAAAGGAAGAGACAAATGGCGAAAAAAGTGAAGGTATCTGAATTGGTGCAGCAGTTTCAGCTTGAGGTCGTCTCTGGATCTCAAGGACTTAAGCGCTTCATTACCGTAGACGATTTGAACCGTCCAGGCCTGGAGATGGCCGGCTATTTTGAATACCACCCACAAGAACGGGTTCAGCTGTTAGGAAGAACAGAGCTGGCCTTTTTTGCAATGCTGCCGGAAGACGAACGCCGTGACCGGATGCAGAAACTTTGCACGGAGGAGACGCCATGCATTGTCGTTACGCGTGGACTTGAAGTGCCGACGGAACTGATCGAGATCAGCGAAGAGCAAAATTTGGCGGTGCTGCGCAGCAATATGGCAACGACGATTCTTTCCAGCCGCATTACCGGTTTCCTGGAACGGAAGCTGGCGCCAACCGCTACGATACATGGCGTGCTCTGCGACGTTTATGGCGTCGGCATGCTGATTACGGGAAGCAGCGGTATCGGCAAAAGTGAAACGGCATTGGAGCTCGTGAAGCGTGGACACCGTTTGATTGCGGACGATGCAGTAGAAATCCGTCAGACTTCCGACTTCCAACTGCACGGGACCGCTCCTGAATTAATCCGTCATCTTCTAGAGATTCGCGGGGTGGGCATCATTAACGTGATGACCTTGTTTGGTGCCGGTGCCGTGCGTAACAACAAACGAATTACGCTCGTCGTCCGCCTTGAAGCATGGCAGCAAGACAAACAATACGATCGTCTTGGTTTGGATGAGGAGACTACCCGGATCATTGATACGGACGTACCGCTCGTAACGATTCCGGTACGCCCTGGACGAAACTTGGCCGTCATCATTGAGGTGGCTGCGATGAATTATCGCCTCAAACAGATGGGACTCAATGCGGCACTGCAGTTTACGAATAAACTGACAGCAACGATTTCGGAAGATATGGAAGATATGGACTAGGCCATCTGGGATGTCTTCAAGAAGTGGATAGCGTGCAGAACTGACAGAGCGATTCAATGCTCTGTTTCTGCATGCATGAGAAGCTGGTTGGTACGAAAAAGTGTGAAGCAATTTATGGGAGTGTGAAGCAATGGACATGTATCTGCTGTTGAACCCAATCGCCTTCTCCATTGGTGCATTGAAGGTTCACTGGTATGGCCTGATCCTCGGCACGGCGGCATTGGTAGGCTTGCTGCTCGCGATTCGGGAGGGCAAGCGGTTCGGCATTCCTCAGGAAGTGTTCATGGACATGATCCTGCTGGGCGTACCGTCCGCCATTATCGGCGCACGTATCTATTATGTCGCGTTCAAATGGGAAGATTATAAGGACAACTTCTGGGATGTCTTCAAGATATGGAATGGCGGTATTGCCATCTATGGTGCATTGATTGGCGCAATTATTTGCGCGGTCATTTTCTTCCGCCGCAAAGGATACAATTTCTGGCGCATGGCAGATATTTGCGCACCTGGGTTGATTGTGGGCCAAATGATCGGCCGCTGGGGGAACTTCGTCAACCAAGAGGCGTATGGCGGGCCTGTGGAAGAATCTTTTTTGCGAGATAAGCTGCATTTGCCGGACTTTATCGTCAATCAGATGAATGTGGAAGGGGTATTTCATCATCCCGCATTTCTGTACGAATCCATGTGGAGCCTGGTTGGCCTGATTCTGCTGCTGATCCTGCGCAGACAAAAGTTTTTGCGTGCGGGCGAGCTGTTTATGTCGTATTTCATTTGGTATTCGATCGGGCGATTCTTCATCGAGGCGCTGCGTACGGACAGTCTGGGCTTCCAGGCGCCACAGTGGCTTGCTTCCCTGGTGAATGGACTATGGTCACCGATGACGGCGTTTGGTTTCGAACAAGGATACCTGGATCCTGCTTATGGCAATGTTAGAATTTCGCAGCTGTTGGCGATCGCCATTATTATCGCTGCGGCGGCGTTCATCATCGTAAGAAGGGTGACTGGTAAAGCTGAAGTACGTTACAGCGACCCGATTGTGTCGACCAAGGCGGTAATCGAACCTTCGGATGAGCTCCCGCACAGTGCCGGAACGGCGCGCAAGCCGGACTCGGCGGCAACGAACCATGAAGCCGAAGAGGAACGCGAATCTGCCGATGACAAAAAGGAGTAATGCAAGCATGATTGAAACGGTATTGTTTGATCTTGACGGTACGATTATCGATACGAATGATTTGATTATCAATTCGTTCCTTCACGTCATGGAGGGGTGGGAGAACTCTGCCCCCTGGACGCGGGAACAGATTATCCCCCATATGGGCGGCACGCTGGAGCAGCAGTTCCGGACGTTTTCAGGTCAAGAAGACGTGGCTGAATATATAAAAGGCTACCGGGCATACAATGATATTCATCATGAGGCAATGGTCAATCCTTTTCCTTATGTGAATGAGGTTGTGGAAGCCTTGCACCAGGCAGGCATCGTAATGGGCGTCGTAACGACGAAGATTCGTCCATCGACCCTCAAAACCTTGGAACGGTTCGATCTTACCAAGTACATGAAATCGATCGTCACGGTAACGGATGTAACCCATCCCAAACCACATGCCGAACCGGTATTAAAAGCGATAAAAGAGCTGGGCGCTGATCCGGCCAAAACGCTGATGATTGGCGACAGTCCGGTTGATATTCAATCTGCTAAAAATGCAGGAGCGCTCGCGGCGGGGGTTGCGTGGTCTCTCAAGGGCGAGGCCGTGTTAAACCAGTACGGCCCTGATTATATGCTGCATGACATGAGAGATCTGCTCGATCTGGTCGGTATCAAGTCGGAACGTTCATGAGAAAGGTGACCCGCTACCCCATTGAGGGACACAATGCGTTGTGGCACATTTATCGGACTGTAAGTCCTTGGAAGGGTGTGCGCAATTTCATCTGGGTCCAGTTGTCACGCTACTGTCCGATCCTTCCGGTCAAGAACTGGATCTATCGTCGCATGCTGGGCATGAAGGTAGGGGAACATACGGCCTTTGGGCTGATGGTCATGGTGGACGTATTTTTTCCGGAGAAGATTACAGTGGGCGAAAATTCGGTCATCGGTTATAACACCACCATTTTGGCTCATGAGTATCTCATCAAAGAGTACAGGCTGGGTGAAGTGATCATCGGTGAAAATGTGTTGATTGGCGCAAATTCAACCATTTTGCCTGGTGTGACGATCGGCGACGGGGCGGTTGTGGCCGCAGGCTCGGTCGTTCACAAGGATGTGGCGCCAGGGGCATTTGTAGGGGGGAACCCGCTGCGCGAACTGACCCGGTCCACGGTGGCTCAGGACGAACCTGCTGCGATGCCGGACCAGCGAATATAAACCAATGCAACCTGCAAGAACGGTTATAAACGTTGAAGGGAACAAGCTGCTTAGGCAGCTTTTTTTCATATAACCAGGAATGTGATGCGGAACGTTAGATAGGAGAGCATACCGACGTTTTTGTTTATATTGAATGCAGCATGATTCGATGGCTGGACCAACGTTCGCCTTATTGACGGTTAAGCCGGATTCATGTTATCATATGCCATATTCTTTAGTTTGTTAGCACTTTACCATACGAAAGTAACTTTGAAAATACATCGAGAATGTGGCGTCTATACCGAGCCATGAAGAATGAAATGAATTAGACCGAACGGGGATTTACATAAACAAATCCTGTTGGAAAGCGGTACGCGGACCAATCTCAAATTATCGACACGGGGTGAATCGTAACAATGTCCAAACCAAAAGGCTTTGAAAAACCGATCGGTTTTCGCGACTATACGCCACGCGTGGTGAGCAAGCTGAAAACCATTGAACGGAGCGTGCTGGAATGCATGGAGCGCTGGGGGTATCGCCAGATCATCACGCCAACGATCGAATTTTACGACACGGTAGGAGTGGCCAGCTCCACATCGGACCGCAAGCTGTTCAAGCTGTTAAGCAGCCGGGGAACGACGCTGGTGTTGAGATCAGACCTCACGGCACCGATTGCGCGTGTTGTTTCTTCTTTGCTGAAGGATGAGCCATTGCCGCTGCGGCTTTCCTATCATGCGAACGTATTTCGTTCCATCGAGGAAGAAGCCGGAAGAGAGGCCGAGTTCTTTCAGACAGGCGTCGAGCTGGTCGGCGACGATTCGCCGGAAGCCGATGCGGAAGTCGTTGCGCTTGCCATTGCTTCGCTGCAGGCTGCCGGCGTAACGTCCTTCAAGATCGCGATGGGTCATATGGGTTTCCTGAACGGCTTGTTGGAAGAGGTCATCCCGGGACAGACGCAGCAGCAGGAGGAATTGAAGGAGTATTTGCTCGGGCGGGATTACGTCGGCTATCGCGAATCCATTCGTGCATTGAAGCTTGCACCGGAGCTGCAGGAGCAGCTGGAGGCCATTCTTCGTCTACGCGGGGGCAAGGAAGTGTGCGATCACGCGGCAGGGTTAAGCCGCAGCAATGAGGCGGCACAGTCGATTGCCCACTTGTGTGCGGTATTTGAAGTATTGGAGGCGTACGGCGTCTCTGAGCATGTCCTGATCGACCTAACGATGATTGGCGATTTTTCCTATTATACAGGCATGACGTTCGAAGGTTATGCTGCGGAGTTGGGCTCGCCGGTATGCAGCGGCGGACGTTACGACAATTTACTGCAGCAGTTCGGACGCTCGCTTCCGGCGACGGGGTTTGCGCTGAAAACGAACCGGATCATTGATGGCGTGCACGGCATCGCAGTGGATGAGAAGAAAGCGGTGCTGATCGAATACGGCACCGAGCACCGGGCACAGGCGTTGGCGGAAGCGGGAAGGCTCCGGGGATTCGGCCAAAATGTCGTTACCCGTTTGATCGAGTCTGGAAAGACGGGAACAAACGAAGCGGAACACGCTCAATACGAGCAAGTCATCACATATCCATCCGGGAAAGGAGCGCGTTGAGATGTCGGATATATTGAAGGTTGCGATGCCGAAGGGGCGAATCTACAAAAAAGCTTCCAAACTGTTCCGCGAAGCCGGACTGGATATTCCAGTGGATGTGGACGATACCCGCAAGCTTGTCATTGAAGTGCCGGAAGCGGGCATGGAATTCATCATGGCAAAACCGGTGGACGTGCCGACATACGTAGAGTACGGGGTAGCGGACATCGGCATCGTCGGCAAAGACGTATTGCTGGAGGAAAACCGGGACGTGTACGAACTGCTTAATCTGGGCATTGCACGGTGCCGTATGTCGGTTATCGGTCTTCCCGATTGGACCCCCGGCATCCAGCAGCGGGTAGCGACGAAGTATCCGCGAATTGCTTCCCGGTACTTCCTGGAACAGGGTCAGCAGGTCGAGGTCATCAAGCTGAACGGGTCCATTGAGCTGGCGCCGCTGATCGGACTTGCGGACCGCATCGTCGATTTGGTGGAAACCGGGCAAACGCTGCGCGAGAACGGGCTGGTCGAAATGAACGGCATCCTCGATATCACCAGCCGATTAATCGCCAACCGGGTAAGCTACCGCATGAAAAACGGACGCATCCAAGCACTGTGCGATGCACTGCAGAAGGTCATCCCGGCTTCTTCCGAAGCACCGGCTGAATTATCGCAGTAATCAGGAATCGAGAGAAGGAGGTTACGGGCATGAAAGTGGTATCTGCGCGTGAATTCAATCTGAAACGGGAAGTGGACTATGGCACCCCGGAACAAAACGAAAAGGTACGGCGAATCGTCGGCGACATTCGCCGGGAGGGCGATGCGGCGCTGCTGCGGTACACCGAGCAGCTTGACCGCACCAGGCTGACGGCTGCGGACCTGCGGGTGCCGCAGGAGGAGCTGCAGGCCGCCTATGCAGCCGTCGAGCCTTCTTTCGTGGAAGCGATCCGGCAGGCCGCTGCCAACATTCGCGCGTTTCATGAGAAGCAGAAACGTAATTCCTGGATGGACTGGCAGCCGGACGGCAGTCTGCTGGGCCAGGTGATACGCCCGTTGAAACGGGTGGGCGTATATGTCCCTGGTGGTAAAGCAGCGTATCCGTCCTCGGTGCTGATGAACGTGATTCCGGCACAGGTGGCCGGGGTGCCGGAAATCGTGTTGGTGACGCCGCCGGCCACGAACGGCGGCGAGGGCATCGACCCGTACATTCTCGTTGCCGCTGCGGAAGCAGGCGTTCACGAGATGTACCGGGTAGGCGGCGCGCAGGCGATCGCCGCGCTCGCTTACGGCACGGAGAGCATCGCCCTGGTCGACAAGATCTGTGGACCGGGCAACATCTACGTGGCGCTCGCGAAGCGTGAAGTGTACGGCGCGGTCGACATCGACAGCATCGCCGGGCCGAGCGAGATTGCGGTCCTGGCCGACGACACCGCGAACCCGGTGTACGTCGCCGCCGACCTGCTCTCGCAGGCGGAGCATGACGAGATGGCGTCGGCCATTCTCGTCACCACGTCGGCCCCGCTGGCGGAAGCCGTGCGGGCCGAGGTGCAGCGCCAGCTTGAGGCGCTGCCAAGGCAAGCGATCGCTGCTGCTTCGGTGGAGCAGTACGGCGCGATCATCGTGGTCGATTCGATCGATGAAGGCATCGACGTGGTGAACCAGCTCGCGCCGGAGCACCTGGAGATCATGGTGCAGGAGCCGATGGCCGTTGCCGGCCGGATCGAAAATGCCGGCGCGATGTTCCTCGGGCCGTACAGCTCCGAGCCGGTAGGCGATTATTTTGCCGGCCCGAACCATATCATTCCGACGAACGGCACGGCAAGGTTCAGTTCGCCGGTCGACGTGGACGATTTTATCAAGAAATCAAGTCTGATCTATTACAGCAAGGAGGCGCTGCTCCAAAACGGCGCTGCAATCATAGAATTGGCCCGGCACGAAGGGCTGGAAGGACACGCGCGCGCGATTGCCGTGCGTCTAGAACAGGAAGGAAAGGCGGAATCGGATCATGAGTAATCCAAACCAAGGGGTAGAAAACGCAAGCGCGGTTCGCCGCGCTCAAGTGGACCGCAAAACGAATGAAACAAACATTCAGCTTGCGTTTGCAGTAGACGGAACCGGGAAGGCGAACATCGAAACAGACGTACCTTTTCTGAACCATATGTTGGACCTGTTCACCAAGCACGGACAGTTCGACCTGGACGTTCAGGCTCGCGGGGATATCGAGATTGACGACCATCACACGGTCGAAGACATCGGCATTTGCCTCGGACAGACGCTGCGCGAAGCGCTCGGCGACAAACGCGGCATCAAGCGGTACGCGAACGTGTTCATTCCTATGGACGAGGCGCTCGCTCAAGTCGTCATCGACGTGAGCAACCGTCCTCACTTCGAATATCGCGCACAATACCCGTCCCAGCAGGTGGGCAGCTTCTCCACGGAGCTGGTGCATGAATTCCTGTGGAAGCTGGCGCTCGAAGCGCGCATTACGCTGCACGTCATCGTTCACTATGGACAGAATACGCACCACATGATCGAGGCAGTGTTCAAGGCGCTCGGCCGTGCGTTGGATGAGGCGACTTCCATCGATCCACGCGTAACGGGCGTTCCTTCCACGAAGGGAGTGCTGTAGGCAATGGCGATTGCGATTGTCGATTACGGTATGGGGAACCTGCACAGCGTCGGCAAAGCGGTCGAGCGCCTTGGCTACGAAGCGTTGATCACCGGGGATCGTGAGGCGATCCTGGGTGCTGACGGAGTGATTTTGCCGGGCGTAGGCGCGTTTGGCGATGCGATGGTGCATCTCCGTGAAAACAATCTGGATGCCGTCGTGAAAGAGGCTGCAGCCGGCCCGAAGCCGCTGCTGGGCATTTGTTTGGGCATGCAGCTGCTGTTCAGTTCCAGCGAGGAGCATGGCGAACATGAAGGACTGGATATACTGCCAGGTAAAGTTGTTCGGTTTGCCCCGGGTGAGTTGAAGGTGCCGCATATGGGTTGGAACCGTCTGGAGTTTCGCCAGCCTGAAAACCCGCTGTTTACGGGGCTGGAGGAAGGGCATGTTTATTTCGTCCATTCCTATTATGCCCAGCCTGAAGTGGCAAGCGACCTGCTTGCAGTGACGGATTACGGACATCCGGTTACGGCCATCGTCGGCAGAGGCTCGAACTTCGGTATGCAGTTCCATCCCGAGAAGAGCGGCGAACTCGGCATGCAATTGCTGCGCAATTTCCTCGCGCTTACGGGTGGGCCGAACGTTATCTCTCGTTAATAGCAGGAGAACCACAAGGTACGGCGTTATCGCTGCCATGGTGCGGGCGCTGAGGGGAACGGCCGGAGCAGTAAATCGCGGGTTCAGCGGGTTCGGACGGGATCAGAACATTCATTTCATTTCATTTCATTTCAATTTCAAACATAGATTCGGGAGGCCTTGTATGTCATCTTTTATCATATATCCGGCGATTGATATCCGGGACGGCAAATGCGTACGATTGGTACAAGGAGATTACAACCAGGAAACGGTATATAACGATGATCCGGTGCAAGTCGCTCTTTCTTGGGAGAAGCAGGGCGGCACTTTTGTGCATCTCGTCGATCTGGACGGCGCCAAGGCCGGTCATCCGGTCAACGACGCTTTGATCGGGCGTATCGCTTCAGCGGTGCAGGTGCCCGTTCAAGTGGGCGGTGGCCTGCGGACAGTGGCTGACGTGGAACGTTTGCTAGGACTAGGTGTGAGCCGGGTAATCATCGGAACGGCGGCGATCGAGGATCGTGCATTTACCGAAGAAGTGCTGGGGCGTTATGGCGACAAGGTGGCTATCGGTATCGATGCCCGCAACGGTTATGTGGCAACACGCGGTTGGTTGGAAACATCGGAAGTTCAGGCAGAAGTGCTTGCCAAGGAACTGGCAGCCTTCGGCGCAGAGACGTTCATTTTCACCGATATCTCGCGCGACGGTATGATGCAGGGGCCTAATGTGGATGCGATCGTATCCCTGGCCAAGGCGAGCGGCCGCACGGTTATCGCTTCCGGCGGCGTGAGCGTGATGGACGATCTCGTCAAACTGAGCAAATACACGCAAGACGGCGTTGGTGGAGCGATCGTGGGCAAAGCGCTGTATACGGGCAGCATCGACCTGTCCGAGGCCATTCGTACGATCAAGTAGCGCATCAATCATTGGGGAGAGAGGAAGAGGGGCATGCTGGCAAAAAGAATCATTCCGTGTCTGGACGTCAAGGACGGCCGGGTTGTCAAAGGCGTTAATTTCGTCAATCTCCGCGATGCGGGAGATCCGGTGGAACTGGCGGCGCTGTACGACCGCGAAGGCGCGGACGAACTCGTGTTTCTCGATATCTCCGCTTCCGTGGAAGGCCGCGAAACGATGGAAGAGGTCGTGCGGCAGACGGCGGGAGAGATCGCTATTCCGTTTACGGTAGGCGGAGGCATCTCGAAGGTGGATGACATGAAACGCATTTTGCGCGCAGGCGCAGACAAAATCGCGGTGAATACGGCTGCCGTGCTGAACCCGCAATTGATTGCGGACGGAGCACGGCGTTTTGGCTCCCAATGCATCGTGGTGGCGGTGGATGCCAAGTATAACGAAGCATGGGGAGAATGGGAAGTGTACACCCACGGCGGACGCAAGCCATCCGGAATCAAGGCGCTGGAGTGGGTGAAACAGGCCGAAGCGCTGGGCGCCGGAGAAATCCTGTTGACCAGTATGGACGCGGACGGAACCAAGGACGGGTTTGACCTGAAACTGACGGCCGCGGTATCCGAATCGGTACGGATTCCGGTCATCGCTTCCGGCGGCGCAGGCAAGGAGTCCGACTTCTATGACGTGTTCACGGCAGGCAAAGCCGATGCGGGCCTTGCGGCTACGATTTTCCATTACAAGGAAATCGCTGTGCCGGAGTTGAAGAAACATTTGAAAGAACAAGGGGTGGAAATCCGTGAGTAACGTAAGCAGAGAAATCAGGGAACAGTTGTCCCTGGAGCAAGTGGTCGAGCATATCCGTTGGCAGGACGGGCTAGTGCCCGCCATCGTGCAGGATGCAACTACCAACGAAGTGTTGATGATGGCATACATGAATCGAGAATCGCTGAAATTGTCGCTCGAATCGGGAGAGACCTGGTTCTGGTCGCGTTCCCGACAAGAGTTGTGGCATAAAGGCGCAACGTCCGGAAACGTGCAAAAGATTACTTCGATCAAATACGATTGTGACGGAGATACGCTGCTGGTAGCGGTCAAACCGGATGGTCCTGCTTGCCATACCGGCGAGGTAACGTGCTTCCACAACGAAATCGTGGGTTTGCCGCAGCAAACTGACGGCGAAAACGCGGCAGCTTCCCCGGCCTCGGGACGGTTTGATGTGCTCGCCGAGCTGGAGTCGGTCATTGCGGAACGTGAACGCGAGCGTCCGGAAGGAGCGTACACCACATATCTCTTCGATAAGGGCGTCGATAAAATTTTGAAAAAAATCGGCGAGGAAGCGTCCGAGACGATCATCGCCGCCAAAAATAAGGATAATGAAGAGCTCCGCCTAGAGGTTAGCGATCTGCTGTACCACTTGCTCGTCTTGCTGCAGGAGCGAAAGCTGCCGCTGGACGACATCATGTCCGAATTGAGCCGTCGCCATGAGCGGCCACGCCGCGATTAGGGGGCAGCCACTTATGCGGATCGATTATCATACGCACCATGAACGCTGCGGTCATGCCGTCGGCAAGCTGGAAGAGTATGTACAGCGTGCGGTAGAGATGGGCTTTTCCCACATCGGGTTGTCTGATCATATGCCGCTGCTGCACGTCGACCCGGCTCAGTATTATCCGGAGATGGCCATGCCGATGGACGAACTCCCGCGTTATGTGGAGGAATGCTTCTCCTTGAAGGAGCGGTACCGCGGACAAATCGAAGTTCGTGTCGGGCTTGAAGGCGACTACATTGAAGGCTGGGAAAATGAAATCCGCGCCATCATCGAACGATATCCATGGGATTATGTGATCGGTTCGGTCCATTTTCTCGGCGAATGGGACATCACCGACTTCAGGCAGACGCATGGCTGGGAAGGACGCGACGTGCTGGAGGTATACCGTCAATATTATGATGCCGTCGGCAAAGCCGCAGCTACCGGCATGTATGACATCATGGGACATACGGACGTGATCAAACGTTTCGGACATGTACCGGCGGAGGAGCAGACCGGAGAACGCATTGCACTGGAAAATGCAGCGCTTCAAGCTATTGCCCGCAGCGGCTGCGTAATGGAGCTGAACGCATCCGGCTTGACCAAACCCTGCGCCGAGATGTTTCCAAGCCGGCGCATGCTGGAGGAAGCCCTCCGACTGGGCATTCCGCTGACGCTTGGATCGGATTCTCACGATCCGAAGAAGCTTGGCGAGAATCTGGAGCATGCCGAAGCCCTGCTCGCAGAACTTGGTTGTACGGAGGTTGCCGTGTTCGAAGGCCGGCGCCGTTCTTTCGTTCCTTTAAATGTATAGGGCACTGGAGTATAATAAGCTTGAAAGTCCTGATGCATCAAAGGACAATTAAGGGGCGTTAACGCTCGGGAGGGGCATTATGCAACAATCATTACGTATTTTTTCCGGTTCTTCGAACCCGAAGCTGGCGGAAGAGGTATGCGACAAGCTGGGCGTTGAGCTGGGCAAAATCAAGCTGTCTCGGTTCAAGAGCGGGGAAATCTACGTTCACTACGAGGAAACCATTCGCAATTGCGATGTGTTTCTTGTGCAGTCGTTGTCTCATCCGATCAATGAACTGTTTGTGGAGCTGCTCGTCATGATCGATGCAGCCAAGCGGGCTTCTGCCCGTACAATCAACATCATCGTTCCTTATTATGGATATGCCCGGCAGGAACGCAAGTCTGCCCCGCGCGAACCGATCTCCGCCAAGATGGTCGCCGATGTGCTGACCACGGCCGGAGCAAGCCGCGTGGTTACCATTGACCTGCATGCCGCGGCCATTCAAGGCTTCTTTAACATTCCGGTCGATCACATGACTTCCCTTGATTTGATCAGCGATTATTTGCTCAGCAAAGGGATCGAGAATCCGGTCGTCGTATCGCCGGATGCCGGCCGGGCCTCCATGGCCGAGAAGCTGGCGAATCGCCTGGATTCCCCGTTCGCGATCATGATCAAAAAGCGTCCAAGCCATAACGAATCGGTGATTACGCATGTCATCGGGGATGTGGAAGGCCGGACGCCGATCATCATTGAAGATTTGATCGACACGGGCACGACGATTCTGAACGTGGTTGAAGGATTGAAGGAACGCGGATCGAAAAATGTGTACGTGTGCGCAACGCACGGTCTTTTTTCCGACGGCGCATTAAGCAAGCTGGATCACCCTTCGATCGCCGAAGTGGTCGTTACGGACTCGATTGCTCTGCCGGAATCGCATCCGAATTGCGTCACCGTACTACCGGTCGCACCTATGCTGGCCAGAGCGATACGCATCATCGTCGATGGCGGCTCGATGGCGACGCTGTTCAGGGATTCCGGAATTTAGTGAAGGCGGCAGCGCCTTGTTTTCAATCTCCGTGTCGGGGCGGTCGCCGCTCTGCACGGTTTTTTGTCATGCGTGGTTAAGGTATCCGGATCACATCCGCCAGAATCTCTGCTTTGTCTCTCCATGCGATGTGTTATAATACAGAAAATTGGTACGGAATCACCTGCTGGTTACCCATTTTTGTGGTGTTGCACCAGATCTTTCGAATACAGCAGAACCGCAGCCGGGCGAAGTGGCAGCGAGAAATGAGGAGTGGGTTCCATTGTCACGTACATGGTATTATCGCTTACTGTTTTCGTATTTTCCCATTTTTCTGCTTACCGTGACGATCATCATCTTTATTGCCTTTGTATTTGTAAACGACATTTCCAGGGAGGAGACCCGGAAGGCGGACCGGATATCGTCCAGCTATCTCGTGGACAACGTGGACCGGATTATTCGGGATATTGAGTTATCCGTCCTAAACTCGGTGGAAGCTAACCCTGCATATAAACTCTATTTCAACAACCAAGGCCAGGTCAGCCGAGATGCGGTGTATGCCATTGCGCAGAATTTGCGGGAATTGACCAATTCGTCTTCCAACATTCAATCCATCTACTTATATGACAAGATTAATGAAAGCGTTTTAACAGTTAGCGGGTCCAAAGAGATTGAGGGTTTTTCCGACAAAGCCTGGATTGACGAGATCGCCTCAGGGGCTGTAGGACCGGGCTGGCAGCCTGTCAGGGAATACAATGCCGGGTTGGTCCAGCGGACGCCGGTTCGCGTACTGACCGTCAACAAGGAGATGCCTCTGCCGTTCGGCTCGGAAGGCGTGCTTGTCATCAACGTAAAGATGAGCAGCATCGAACAGAGCATTGATAGCATGGTGAACGGACAACTATCGTTTATGACGATCCTTGACCATAACGGTCAGGTCGTATACGACGCGCATTCAGACCACGAGGGCGTGGCGAACGGAAGAAAACTGAACACCCTGACGCTGGAAAGGCTGGGATGGACATTCACCAGCGGCATTAAGGCAGGCAATCTTTTTGGATGGGTATCCGTCATTTCCTATGTGTGGGTGGGCATTGCCTTTGTCACCGTCGTGTGCTCCATCATTTATATCGTTTATATCACGCGTCGCAACTACAAACCGATCCAGGTCATCATGAACCGGATCGAGGCCCATCAGATTCGAACGATGGAACAATCGGGCTCCCGCACGGATGAGATGAAGCTGATCGACGGCGTTCTGGAGAACCTGATTAACCACATGATGGACTACGACAAAAAAAGCAGGGAAAATATGCTGCTGCAGCGCAGCAAGCTTTTCAACGACCTGCTGCACGGCGAAAATCTGGACGGCATTATGGAGCGTCTGCAGGAGCTCTCCCCGCTATCGGGCTTCGATGATTCGAATTCGGCGCGGTTTGCCGTCGTTGTGGGGGAGATCAACCGGTTTGAAAAAGTATTCCAACAGAAATACACGCGAAGCGAGCAGAACACGCTTCGATTTGCGTTAATGAACGTATTGCAGGAGTTGTCCCGCGATCAAGGGCTGCAATGCTGGACAGAGTGGATCGGCGCCGACCGGGCCGCCATTCTGTTCTTGTCAACGGGGAACGAAGCAGAAACGACGGAGCAGATTAAAGCGGTTGCCGAGGAGTGTCGGGATTGGGTCGAGCAGAATTTGCGCATCCCGCTGAGCTTCGGCATTGGACCCATTGCGGAAGGGGCGGAACATATCCGTCATTCTTATGCAGCGGCAGAAGCGGTCCTGCACCGCAAATTGCTGATGAACGGAGACGTAGCACTGGCCGCCGAAAGCGGCGAGACGCCCCAGCGTTTATTGGTGACCTATTCCTGTTTGCAAATGATCTCCGAGTTCGTGAAACGGTTCCGCATGTCGAGCAGTCAGTGGCGGGATCAACTGGAGGAAATGTTCGAGGCGTTCGAGCAGAACCAACTGCAGGATGACCAGATTCGTTCCTTGATCCAGGCGATGCTGCAGATGTTGAGCCGCGAAGTAGCGGTCATGTCGGAGCAACTGCAGGAGCAATTGTCCGAAGAACGGATCGGGGAACGTTTGAAACGAATGGATGAGGCCGAAACATTCGAAGAGGTCAAAGCGCTGCTGCTTGATGATCTGACCGACTTATTCCGAACGTATGTCTCCGCCAGCGAAACGAAGAGTTACCGGGCCATGGTCAACGAAATGAAAAATTACATCGAAGAGCAGTTTGCCAATCCGGACCTTTCGCTGAAGCATTTGAGCGAGCGCTTCCAGATCTCCGGCAAACATGCGAGTTATTTGTTCAAGACCGAGTTCAACATGAAGTTCGTTGATTTTGTCACCGAGCTCCGCATGAAGGAGGCCGAGCGGCTTCTGCTGAATTCGGATCTGTCGCAACAGGATATCGCCCTGAAAGTGGGATATGCCAATGCGATCTCCTTTGGGCGCGTGTTCAAACGGATCGTCGGCATTACGCCGGGAGACTATCGCCGTTTAAAGCGTGAGCCCCCGGCAGCAGCCGATGCGAATCACTAAAAAGCTGCGGGGAAATCAGACGTACTTTGTTTCGTCATATTCTCGAAGGAACTCTGCTAATTTCGGATCATGATTATTGAACCAGAGGGGCGGAATCCGTGCAGGCGCTCTCCGTCAGGAGATCCGTCCTGCCGGATCGCCTTTTTGGTTTACCGGCGTAATCGCTCTTTCAAGGCGTCACATGGGTTTTGTCCGTTTATTGTGTGAGGGCGTACCTTGTTATCATGGCTCTCATTTCGTGTCTTTACGAAAATAGGCAGTGCATGAAAATGGTTTATTCGTTCAAACCACGGGAATAACATCCGGTAGGACGCAGAGAGCGGTATGTGCGGTCAGAGCGGTCATGGTTATGAAACGGGAACATCTGCGAAAATAGGCAGCAGGCATAAACCATAATCCGTATGTAAGCGTTTCCGAAACTGGTTTATTGCTGAAGTGCGATGCCATATGAAATACTCGGTGCAGGCTTCAATCAATCACGCAAAGTCAAAGGAGATGACACAAATGACAGGAAGAGCACCCAAGGGGAGTCTAAAGAAATGGGTTGGGATGGCGCTTACGATGGTTATGGCCGTATCCCTGCTTGCAGGCTGTTCGTCTTCATCGGAACAAGGCACAGCAGATAACGGCTCGTCGGGCGATCGTGTAACATTAAAGGTCGAGATTTTTGATCGCGGAAACAGCCCTGCTCCGCAAACGATTACCAGCAACTACTTGCAAAAGCTGGTGCAGGAACGTTTTGGGGATCCGAATAACATTGACGTACAATTCGTGCCGATCCAACGTTCCGAAGAAGTAACGAAGCTCAACGTGCTGATGGCCAGCAACACCGATGTTCCTGATATCGTATTTGTGTATGACTCCAGCGTGTTTTACCGTTATGCCCAGCAGGGCGGTCTGACTGACGTCGGCGAGCTGCTGGACCAGTATGGACCGAATCTTAAAAAATTCCTCGGCGAAGATACATTGAAGTTCGGCCAGGTGGAGGGCCAGCAATTCGCGATCCCGGGCAAACGCGCCATTACGGGCCGCTACAGTTCCTACATCCGTCAAGACTGGCTGGATAAACTGGGCTTGCCTGTACCGAAGACAACCGATGAGCTTTATACCACGTTGAAAGCGTTTAAAGAGAAAGATCCGGGACAGCTCGGAAGCAAAAACATTCCGATGGGCATGGCGCTGGCACCGGCTCAATTCGAAACGTTAATCTATTCTTTCATTAAACCGGTGAGCGGAGACCTGACTTACGGACAGCGTTACGAGCTGCCGCTTCATGACGGATTCAAGGATGCGATGCAGTTCCTGAACAAGCTGTACAACGAGGGACTGATTAGCAAGGATTTCAGTTTGGACGAGGACAAGGCCCAGTTGGCCAAAGATATCCAAAACGGAAATACGGGGTACTGGTCCGAAGACGTCGACGCGATGTTTTATGCCGACGGTACCATCGACAACTTGAAGAAGAACGTGCCTGATAGCAAAGTGCTGCCGGTAGACGTATATACGAACCCCAATGCGGACAATAAGCATATCAAATCACGGTACGGAACGAACGGGATGTACATCATGATTCCGAAGAGCAGCAAACGTGCCGTAGAGGCCGTCAAATACTTGGATTGGATGGCGTCCGACAATAACTTGAGAGACATCTACAGCGGCGTTGAAGGTGAGAACTATGAGCTGGTTGACGGAATTCCGGTCGTTAAAGAAGACGCTTCTCAAGAAGCCAGGGATCGCCTGTTCAACGCGGGAGACATGGCAATCATCTCGAACGGTAAAAACATCGGCGACCAGGCTACCAACGAAAAGGCATGGATCATGGGCTTCCCTGAACGAAATCAGGGATTGTTGAGACAGTCCATCGACATCGCCAATACCGATACCGTGGGTCCGATCATCTTTGACAAGCCGATTCAGGCCGAGATGAAATACAGCACCGCACTGAAAGATAAGCTCAACGTCATTATCGTCAAAACGGCAATGGCCAAACCATCTGAATTCGAAGCGGTATACGAGCAGGAAATGAATGATTACATGTCCTTGGGCGGCGCGGATTTGAAGAAGGAGCTTGAGGAGGCATTACAGGGAACTGCAGCCAAATAATGCGTGGTGTAATGCACCGCTGAACGGTTTAGGTTGCCTTTGCCTGTGGCTATTAAAAAAAGAGACGTGTGCCGCCGCTGCCGGCGGCACGCAGTTTCTCCGTAGATAGGAGGAGAACGACTTGACCACATCATACTTTAAACGGTATTGGCAATTGTATGCACTGCTTTCGCTGCCCTTGCTCTATTTCCTCATTTTCCGTTATGGCCCGATGTACGGCGTGCAAATCGCCTTCAAAGATTTCAACCTGTTCCAGGGCATTAACGGCAGCGAATGGATCGGTTTTGATGCCTTCCGCGAAGTGTTTGCCATGAGGGATTTCTATACGACTCTTCGCAACACGTTTATGTTGAATTTTCTGGATCTGGTTGTCTCGTTTCCGGCACCGATTATTCTGGCCATCATGCTGTATGAAATCCGCTTCAAATGGTTCAAGAAAGTATCGCAAACGATTCTGTATATTCCGCATTTCATCTCCTGGGTCATTATCGGGGGGATCGTGTACCAATTGTTCGGCAATCAGTCCGGTATGGTAAACGGCGTGCTGGAAAGCATGGGACTGAACACCATTCCGTTCCTGACCGAAAAAAATCCATGGCTTGTCACTTATCTCTTCACTGGCGTGTGGCAAAGCGCGGGTTGGGGCACGATTCTTTATCTAGCTGCGCTTACCGGCGTGAATAAAGAATTGTTCGAGGCAGCCGAAGTCGATGGCGCTTCGCGTCTGAGAAAAATATGGCACATTACGCTGCCGGGAATCCGCACCACCATTGTCACGCTGCTCATCCTCAATTTGGGGAAAATGGTCAGCATCGGCTTTGACCGCCCCTACATCATCGGGAACACGGCCGTACGCGAGTACTCGGATGTTCTCAGTACCTTCGTATACCGGGTTGGTCTAGAATCGGGCCAATATACCATTGCGACCGTCGTTGGCTTATTTCAGGCCGTGGTCGGGCTTGTGTTCGTGCTTGGTTCCAACTACATTTCGAAAAAAGTGACCGGAGACGGCATTCTATAGCCCCTGGCGGGCAATATCGCATATGTCTGTTTGGAAGAACTGTATAAAGGAGTTGTGGAGCCTATGAGTGAACGCACCTCAAACCGGATTTTCGATATCGTTAATATCTCATTTGTTGCTTTGTTTGTGCTGTTCTGCCTGGCACCGTTCTTGCACACGATCGCAATCTCGCTTAGCTCCAACCGCGCGATTACGTCCGGGGAAGTAACCATTTTCCCTAAAGAGTTCAATTGGGATGCCTATGTCAAAGTGTTCTCCGATCATTCGATGCTCTATTCGCTTGGGTACACGATCATTCTGACCATCGTGACTACGGTGCTGTGCATGGTCTTCACGATTGCTGCTGCGTATCCCCTCACCAAGAAAAAACTGAAGGGGCGCAAGCTGTTCATGTACGTCATCATTATCACAATGTTTTTCAGCGGCGGCATCATTCCCGAATACCTGCTGATTCGCGATCTGCACCTGTTGAACTCGGCATGGTCGCTAATTCTCCCGGGCTTGGTCAGCCCATTTAACTTGATCATTATGATTTCTTTCTTCTACAGCATTCCGGAGTCGCTCGAAGAATCGGCCGAAATCGACGGCAGTTCGCATCTGCATACGTTGTTGAAAATTGTATTGCCTTTATCGATGCCGGTGATGGCGACCCTTGCTCTCTTCTATGCGGTCGGACGCTGGAACGGATTCCAGGATTCCTTGATGTATATCAACGACCCGCAGCTGTACCCGCTTCAACTGAAGCTGTTCCAGATGGTGCAAAACAACATGGTGAGCGAGCTGACGCAAATGGAAGGTGCCAACCGCACGGCGCTGACGCCGGAGAGCCTCAAAGCGGCTACGGTGATCTTCGCTACGGTGCCCATCCTGCTCGTTTATCCTTGGCTGCAAAAGTACTTCGTCAGCGGTGCGATGCTTGGGGCCGTTAAAGGCTAAGTTGGCGAGAAGAGATATCCATGTATTCGAAAGGAGTGCAAGCTGATGATGAACGGGACGGACAAGGGCGAGTATTCGTTCTCGACCTGCTGGAATATCAAGCGTCATACGTCCGGAGCCGATATGGTGCAGGAAATCGCCGATCTGGGATTCCGCCGGGTGGAGCTGAACTATAATGTGACGAAAGATATGCTCGCAACCATTGAGCCGATGATTGAACGTGGGGAGATCGGCATATCCAGCGTGCATAACACGTTCCCCCACGTACCGGATCCCGATTACGGCACGGATTCCGTGCTGCTCGGATTTGAGGATGAGGAAAAAAGGAAAAGGGCGATCGAGCTGCTCGTCGGGTCGGCCGAATATGCCCATCGTTATGATGCGGAAGCCGTCGTGGTACACCCGGGGGAAGTGCCGTTCGAGCCGGACATCAGCAAAGAACTGTCACGGTTGTACCACGATGAAGGTAAAGATTCCCTGGCCTATCGAAGCAAATGGGAAGAATTGATGGAGCGACGCGAGGCGCTTGCTGCCGGCTACGTGCAAAAGATTATCGCCAGTCTCGATGAGGTCTGCAACAAGGCGATATCCAAGGGCATAAAGGTTCGATTCGGCATCGAGACCCGTTCCAGGCCACAGCAGATCCCCACTCTTGCAGAAGCGAAAACGATTATTCAGGCGCTCCGCGGCGCCCCTGTCGGCATCTGGTACGATACGGGCCATGCCATCATGATGGATCGCCTCGGCCTGTATGACAGCGTAGGGGAGATGGATGGATTGATGGATGATATCGTAGGAGTCCACATCCACGAGACGCTGGGCCTTTCCGACCACTGGTGCCCGTATGTGCACAGCAAGGACATGAACTTTTACGACGCATACTTGCCGATGATCCGGCGGGCGCAGGTCAAGGTATACGAGCTGAAAGCCGCCTGTAAGCCCGAAGAAATCCATGAAAGTCACGCGTTGTTAATGTCCAAATTGGCGGAAGCGGCGTATTCATAAAACATCGCGCATGCGGGCCAAGGGTAAATGCAGAGCTTTGGTAAAACGATAAATGCCTGGGTACGGAGGGAAAGACGCATGTACAAACAACTGGTGGAGCGCAATGACAAGGCTGTAGAAAAGGGATTATCCCGGCAGGTGCTTGATCCGGACAGCCGTTATTACGGAGGAACGATCGATCCGTACACGGGAGTGGCCTGGGTAAACCATACCACAGGCACGCCGACGGATATGTGTTACTGGGGCACCGCGCTCGTGAATCCGGCATCGGCCTATTACCGGGACGAGGCGCTTTTGGAACGGTTGTTGCTGGCGACGGAGTTTGTGCTTCGCCACCAGCACGAGGACGGTTCCATCTCCCCGGGCTGGACGAATTATCACTCTCCGCCGGATACGGCGTTTGTCGTTGTAGGGTATGCCCAGTTATATCTGGTATTGCAGCAGCAGGCATGGCCGCCGCTGCAGCCGGTACTGCACAACATGCGCCTGTTTCTGGAACGAACCATGCCGGTCATGTTGACCGGTGGCTGCCATACGCCCAATCATCGCTGGGTTCTATGCGCGGCGCTCGGTTTTCTGTACCGGATATTCGGGCAGGAAGAGGCGCTGCAGCGCGCCGGGCAATGGCTGGCAGAGGGCATGGACATTACGCCTGCCGGGGAGTGGACCGAGCGCAGCAACGGCATATACAGCGCAGTGAGCGATATTATGCTCATTCATGCCGCGCGATTGCTGTCCCGGCCGGAATTGCTTGAACCGGTGAGGCTCAATCTGCGCATGATGGCATATCTTGTGCATCCTTCCGGCGAAATTGTGACGGACTACTCGGGACGGCAGGATCTGGGGCAAGTTCATGATCTGTCGCCTTATTATCTGTCCTATGCGATCATGGCCAAACTGGACGGCGATCCGCTGTTTGCCGGCATGGCCGAATGGGCGGCAGAGTCGCTGACGGATCCGGGCGTTTGCTCGGTCAACGCACTCGTCAGGCTGATGCTGGAGCCCGATTTGCAGGAAACGCAAGGCGGCCGACTTGATCTGCTCGATCAGTATGAGGTCATGTTGAACGGAAATTTTGATCGGGAGCAATATTTGGGACGGATGGATGAAGCAGGCCATCATGGCCGCATCAGCCACAGTCGCATGCATACGGACTTTGGCGCGCCGGTGGCCCGCATTCGCGATGGAAAAACGAGCGTGACCGTAATGACGGAGGTGCCTTCGTTCTTTGCGCTGCGGCACGGAGCCGTCCGTTTGTTGGCCGTGCAGCTGGCCTCCTACTTTAACCCCGGTTATGTACCCATGCAGCAAATGAGGCAAACGGAGTCCGGTTACAGTCTGATCGGCGAACAGAAAAAAGGATATTATGGCCCCGTGCCCACAAACCGGTTGCCATTGTCGGCCAACACACCAACCAGCCCGTGGTACTTGCTTCCCCATCAGGAGAGGGAGCTTACCCATGAGCAGACATTTAGCGTGCATGCCGAGGTGGCGCAAACGAAAGACGGTTGGACGCTGGACCTGGCAGGCGAAAACCCGCAGGAGATCATGATGCAGCTGTCCTTCGTGTTTGGCAGCGAAGGCGAGCTGTCCTCAAACGGGCTGGTGGAAACGAAGAAAGGCGGCCCTTATTTCTGGGAAGGCGGCACATTGCGCTATGCCTGCGGCGGGGACTGGATCGAATTGACCGGTGGCGAGCTGGGTCATCTGGCGGCAACGGTGCGTGAAGCCAAGCTGCCGGACGGCTGCCAGGTTGTGCTGGTCAATTTCATGACGCCGTTTCGCAAAACCATTCATATTTCGCTATCGCCGTCCATGGCGGCAAATACCCTAAACACGATATTAGACGAAAAGCGCTGATGCAGACCCAAAAGATGACGTGCCCTTCAACAATCAGGAAGGAGCCGTCATTTTTTTTTGCAATTTTTGCATAAACCCCATGAAACTGCATATTGAGATGAGGCCCTCAAGATGTGGTATACTGGAGAGTATGAATGAAAAGCTAAGAGGAGGTGCCTTGGTGGATGAAGGGCAAGCTACTGCGGGCTAAGGGACACCTTGCCAATATTATACCGATTCATTTGGATGCGTCTTTCTTTTTCGAAAGAGCGGTCCGCTCGCTGGACCGAAATCATGTCGACAAGGCATTGAAATATTTTCGCAAAGCGGTAGAATACGAGCCGGACAATCCGGTCAATCATTGCAATATGGCAGGCATTTTATCGGAGAAGGGAGATTACGAGGGCTCCAATGCCGTGCTTGCACACGTACTTGACATTGTCGATCCGTCGATGACGGAATGTTATTTTTACATGGCGAACAATTATGCCAACATGAACCGTTTCGAAGAGGCGGAGCAGGCGTTGGTAACCTATTTGGAGGAGGACCCGCAGGGTCAGTTCATGGCCGAAGCGGAGGAGATGATGGAGCTGCTCTATTATGAGCTCGATCGTCCGGCGAAGCTGAATCAGATCAAATCGCGCAAAGGCGTGGTTGAGCACGATCAGGCACGCGAGTTTCTGGAGCAAGGGAAGTTTGCCCAGGCTGCCGAGCTGCTGGAGAGCATGCAGCCGGACTACCCCGATTATTTGGCTGCCCGCAACAATTTGGCGTTATCTTACTATTATATGGGGCTGTTCGATAAAGCGCGGGAAACGATTGCCGAGGTGCTGAAACAGGAACCGGGCAATTTGCACGCCTTGTGCAACCTGGCGATTTTCTACCAGAACGAAAACCGTCCGGATCAGGTGTTGCAGCTCATCCACAAGCTGCGCGTCATGGTTCCGTTCCAGGAAGAGCAGGTATACAAACTGGCGACCACGATGGGTATTCTTGGACAGCACGAACCGGCATACGGCCATTTCCGACGTTTGCTGAAGAACGAAGAGACCGCTGCGGATCCTGCGCTTGTGCATTATGCGGCGGTTGCGGCTTTCAATACCGGACGATATGATGCGGCAGAACGGTTGTGGCGGCATGCGGGCAGGCTTGACCCGACTTCCGAGGTTTCCGGATTCTATCTGTCCGGTCTGGAGCAGGTGCGGCAAGGAGAGGCGGAGCCCCAAATGCTGAGCTACCATTACCATTTGCCTTTTGATGAGCAGTTTCGGCAATGGGAGCATGCCGGCGACGGCATTCCGGAGGAAATGAGAAACGATCCGCTCATCCGCTCGTCATTCTTCTGGGCACTGCGCCACGGGGATCGCGCAACGAAGCTTCAGGTTATCCAAGCGCTGGCCATGATCGGCGATTATGAAGTGCAGCAGGCACTTCAGACGTTTGTGGATGAAGCTGCCGATGAAGATGATGAACTGCTTCACGTTGCCAGCTCGGTTCTGAACCAGCTTCGCCAATCCGAGGCTGAGACCAAGGGGAAGAAAACGTCTTCTCCGGTGCTCGTCACCATGGTAAGGGGCCAATCGGCTTCAAAGGAACAGCTTGCCGCAAAGAAGGAGGATCCGGCTGGATCTTCCCCATCATGGCAGGCCGTAGTGGAACGCGTGGTGCAAATGACCGGATCTGCCGCAGAGCTGCGGCAGGAGGCGGAGCGGGTGTGGAACGACTTTGTGTCCCGGATGCCTTCCGAGAAGCCGAATGCAAAGCAGATTGAGTGTTGGGCAGCCGGCCTGGAATATGTTGCCGCCAAAGCGTATCATCGTTCCGTAACTTATCAGAGCATTGCGGAACGTTATGGCATCTCGGCCGCAACCGTGAGCAAATATGCCCGCCAGATTAGCCAGGTCTGCAATGAAACGCTGCCAACCGTTTAGAACATCGAAATGGCTTTGCTCGGTTGAACAACGGAAGATCGAGTGCCTGGTAAAGAGGGTTTGTGGAAAGATTCGATCCGTTGTGGAAGGATATAACGGGTTGGAAAACGGGTAAACTTAACTGATGGGCTTAACAGGGTCATTATTGAAGTTCACGGGTCAATCCATTCTCAACCTTACCAAGGAGGCTGAATCTATATGTCTAAGCACAGAGCAATCGTGATCGGAACAGGCCCTTCAGGGCTGACAGCAGCGATCTATCTGGCACGGGCCAATCTGAACCCGCTGGTGATCGAAGGTCTTCAACCTGGAGGTCAATTGACGACGACAACCGAAGTGGAAAACTTCCCGGGGTTCCCTCAGGGAATCATGGGGCCTGAACTCATGGATAACATGCGCAAACAAGCTGAGCGTTTTGGAGCAGAGTTCCGAAACGGATGGGTGGAGGAAGTCGATTTCAGCCAACGTCCCTTTAAGATCAAAGTAGAAGGCGTTGGCGAGCTGGAAGCCGATGCCGTGATCATCTCGACCGGTGCTTCTGCGCGTTATCTCGGCATACCGGGCGAGCAGGAAAATGTTGGGCGTGGCGTCAGCACATGCGCGACGTGCGACGGTTTCTTTTTCCGCGGGAAAAAGCTGATTGTCGTTGGCGGAGGCGATTCCGCCATGGAGGAGGCGAGTTTCTTGACCCGCTTCGCAACCGAAGTGACGCTGGTGCATCGCCGCGACGAGCTGCGAGCTTCGAAAATCATGCAGGATCGGGCGCGCAGCAACGAAAAGGTGAAGTGGGCATTGAACCGTACACCGCTTGAGGTCCAAGCGGAAGGGCTGGGCGTCAAAGGCCTTAAGGTACGGAACAACGAGACCGGGCAGGAAGAGTTTTTGGAGGCGGATGGCGTCTTTGTGGCGATTGGACATACGCCGAATACAGGCTTCCTGGGCAACCAGATCACGCTGGATGACCATGGGTATGTTCTCGTCAAACCGGGAACGACGGAAACCAACGTTCCAGGCGTGTTCGCTTGCGGAGACGTGCAGGACACGAGATATCGTCAGGCCGTTACGGCTGCGGGCTCAGGCTGCATGGCGGCCATGGATTGCGAAAAGTTCCTTGAGGGCGAAATGGTTCACGACTGGAGCGAGACGTTGGATCTCTAAGCATGGCGAGGGTGTTTTTTTGCATAAACTATAGGAAAGAGACGTCGGGAAGTCTCATGGATTGACGAGAGAAGCCGGAAGGCTTCTCTTTTTTGAAACCAAATAAGCTGGAGATCGTATACATAGGGCGCATACTAGGTGTGAGGTGAAGAAATTGGGGGAAATGGTAAGGGAGTGGCTTCAGAACGCAACAGTGAGACGGTTTCTAATCCTCCTGCTGTTCTGTTTGATCCTATTTAGCATGGGAAGCATGCTGCACATGATTTTGCTGCTGTTTTTGGTGACGTACGTCATGAACCGGCTGCAACAATTCATTACGGCAAAGCTGAACAAATTGTTTCCGATAAATTATAAAGTGGTCGTCATTCTGTTATACCTGATTGTGATTGCGGCCATTGTATTGGGGATTTCGAGGTATTCACCGAGGATCGTGGACCAGGTCATCCAGTTGACCAACGAGATCATCAAGTTTCTGGATAGCGCCGACGGCGACAATTTTACGTCCAAAATCGCAGGTTACCTGCAATCGTTTGATATCAAGAACTACACGAACGGAGCATTGAAATACATTCTGGCGCTGAGCAAATGGCTGGAATTCATTCTGCTCGTCATCATTCTAAGCTTGTTCTTCCTGCTCCAAAAGCAAGAAATCTTCAAATTTACATCCAAGTTCAAAGAGAGCAAAATTGGCTGGTTTTATAAAGAGGTTGCATACCTGGGGGATAAATTCGTATCTTCCTTTGGCAAAGTGATCGAGGCCCAGTTGATGATTGCCGTATTCAATACGATTTTGACCATTCTGGGGTTATGGATTCTCGGATTTCCGTACCTGTTCGCATTGACCATTCTGGTGTTTGCACTCAGTCTGGTTCCTGTGGCGGGGGTGATCATCTCCCTGGTGCCATTGTGCTTGATCGGATATCAAATCGGCGGACTGCAAATGGTCATTATCGTCGTTCTCATGATCATCGTCATTCACGCGCTCGAAACGTATTTCCTGAATCCGAAGCTGATGGCGCACAAAACAAAATTGCCGATGTTCTACACCTTTATCGTGCTGATCCTGTCCCAGCATTTCCTCGGCATCTGGGGCTTGATCATCGGGATTCCGATTTTTGTCTTCCTGCTGGACATTCTGGATGTGAACCGCATGGAGAAAACGGACGAACCGGTGCGGGTGGAATCGAAGCCATAAAGCTTGGATCTCAGTACGCTGACATTGCAGCAATGGTTGAAATTTGGAAAAAAGGAAAAACGCCTCCCATGTCGGGAAGGCGTTTTTTCGCATGCATGCCTGCGGACCATATGCGCCGGAAACCAAAGCCGGATCGGCCTGCAGCAGACGGCATGGCCCATCCATGGTATCGTATCGGCTTCCGTGGCATTCCGGCTACAGCCAGCCCTTTTTCTCGGCAATGCTGACGGCCTCCATGCGATTTTTGGCTTCCAGCTTATTGAATGCCTCGGACAAGTAATTTCGTACCGTACCGTACGAGAGGTGCAAGGAAGCGGCAATATGGTTGGCATTCAAGCCTGTAGCGGCCAGCCGCAGCACCTCTTTCTCGCGTTCGGTCAAGGGGTTGGCTTCCTTTGATGCACCGAACACAAGCTCCGGGGACACTTCGCGCCCGCCGTTCATGACGCGGCGGATGGCTTCGGCGAGCCTGTCGCTCGGCTCGTCCTTGAGCAGGTAGCCTTTCACGCCCGCTTGGATGGCCCGTTCCAGGAAGCCGGGCCGGGCAAAGGTGGTAAGAATGATGACCTTGCAGGACAAGCCCTGCTGCTGAATGCGTTCAGCCACGTCCAGCCCGGTCATGACGGGCATTTCAATGTCCATCAGGCAAAGGTCGGGTTGGAGGGAAGCAATAAGCTGCAATGCTTCTTCGCCATTGCCGGCCTCGCCGACCACCTGCAAATCATCCTCCAGATCAAGCAGGGAAGCGAGCGCTCCCCGCAGCATGCGTTGATCTTCGGCGATCAGTATTCGAATCATGATGACACTCCTCCTTGCATTTTACTGGCGATCAGCGGAAAGGAAAGGACAAGCTCCGTTCCGGTTTGGTCGGAGGAGATTCTCAGTGAACCGTCAATGAGGCCGAGCCGTTCACCCATGCCTTTTAATCCGTTCCCGGCTGTTTCCTCCGGGTTCTCCAATCCAATGCCGTTGTCCTTTACGGTGATGCCGATCCCGTAACGGGTCCGTTCCATGCGGATCATGCTGCGTGTAGCCTGGCTGTGCTTGACGATGTTGGTTACCGCTTCGAGCAAGCATAGACCGATCATGTTTTGCGTCAACTCGGGCACGTCGCTCCAAGATTCCTGTTCCCCCGCCATGTGAAGCTCGATTTCAGCGCTGCGCAGCATTTCTTTGGCATCGGCGAGAGCCTCGGGAATGCTGATGGCCCTCATGTCCGACACCAGCTGCCGGACTTCCCGGAGCGCCGCGCGGGACGTGCGTTCGATTTCGCGGGCTTCCTGCAGTGCCCGCTCGGGATTTTTGGGGATCAGTTTGGCGACCAGTTCGCTCTTGAGCGTGATCAGGGATAGCGTATGTCCCATCGTGTCGTGCAGATCCCTGGCGATGCGCATCCGCTCTTCGCGCTTAACCAGCTCTTTGATGTGCTGCTGCGCCTCATCCAATCGTACCTCCAGGTTCTGCCGGTCGATCATGGTGCGTATGCCATAGGGGGACACGAGCATGATCAGGTAAAACGGGGTAAAGAACATCAGCTGGTCCGCGGTCAGTTCGGTGATGCGCAGCGCGACGGGAACCGTCTGTACGATGGCAAAGATCAGCAGAAACAGTCGAAACAAACGTTTGTCTGCGTACCATCCGATAAAATTGGCCGAGAAGAACCCCAGGAAGAACATATTGGGGTCGATGATCAGCGACAGCACCAGAACGGTCAACATTTGCAGGCAAAGCCAGTACGAAAATTTGGCGGTTCCGGCCGTCATGTACAGCTGCCTGTAAGTTACGATAAACACGATAAAAGCGGTCAAGCCGACGTAGAGCACGGTTCCCCGCGAATTCCACAAGTAGTAGACCGGCATGGCGAGATAAATCAACCATATATAAGGATAGAAGCCGTACCGGTTCGGGAAAAGTTCAAAGCGCCGAAGCATGCGTGTGTGTTACGCCTCCTTTTGCTTTCTGCGGATATATGTGGATAGTAACATAAAACCCGCCAAGTATGCCGCCAAAATCAGGATATCGCGTAAAGCGGGCGCTTGGCCAGCTGCGATATTCCATGCCCCGTTGCCAAAGCTGTTGGATGGCAGCCAGCTGCCGATGCGTGCCAGCCATTCGGGCATAACGTCCAGCGGCATCCACATGCCTCCGAGCAGGGCAAGCGCCAAGTACAGCATGTTGCTCAAGCCGCTCGCCGTGTCAACCCGGCGGAATGTGCCGATGCAGGTGCCAAGCGCCAGAAACGGCAGCGATCCGGCGAGAATCCACAGCGCGGAGCCGATCCATTGAGAGGCAGTCAGTTCTACGCCGTTGATGAGGTAGCCGGCGGTAAAAATGATGACGATGGAGCAAAGATGAATGGCGGTCTGGCCGACCATTTTACCGGCGAAGTAGATGGAGCCTGGCAGCGGAGTGACCTGCAGGAAGGTTGACCAGCCGTGTGCGCGTTCCTGTACGAGCCGGATGCCCAGCGTCATGATGGAGGAACCCATGATGCTGAAACAGGTCATGGACATCAGGTAATGCGCGTTCCACGCTTCCGCATCGCTGGTGCCCGTATCGAAGATTCGGGTGTACAGCACATAGAACGCAACCGGGATCATCAGGGACCAGAATACAAAATAAACGTTGCGCGACATGCGGAGCATTTCGACTTTGGATTGGGCAATCAGCATCGACATCGACATGTTAAACGTCCTCCTTCAGGGTTTCGACGAATTGGGCATAAGCTTCATCGAGCTGTCCGGCTTCAATGCGGATGTCCCGCACCGGAAGCTGACGCTCCACAATTTGGCGAATCAGTGCATCGGTATCGCCGGCGTACAGAACGCAGCGACCTTTCTTGTATTCGATTTGGTCCACGCCGGGCAGATCCTCCACGAGTTTGCGCATATTCGGCGAAGGCTCAGGTGAGCTGCTCGGGCTGCTTTCGGTCTTTAATGGATCCGAGATGGCGAAAGACAGCGTGCGCCGGGACATTCCCGCTTTGATGCTGTCAGGCGTTCCGTCCGCTGCAACCTTGCCATTATGGAACAAGATAATACGATCGGCAGCTTCGTCCGCCTCCTGAAGATAGTGGGTGGTGAAAATAACGGTCTTTCCCCTTCCCGCCAGTTCGCGTACATGGTTCCAGAAATGTCTGCGGGCTTCCGCATCCAGGCCGACGGTCGGTTCGTCGAAGAAGAGCACTTCCGGATCTCCCGCCATCGCCAAAGCAAAACCCAGGCTGCGCTTTTGGCCGCCGGACAGCTTCTCTGCGCGCTTGTTCATGTCTTTCGGCTGCAAGCCGGTAAGCTGCATGATCTGTTCCGCATCGAGCGGGGAGGGATAGTAGCCGCGCACCAGGTTGATCATTTCGCGGACGGTAATACCGTCCATGACGCTTACGTCCTGGAGCATGACGCCGATTTTTTGGCGGACGGCCTTGTCTTCGGGCGCTTTGCCGAGCACCGTGATGCGGCCCGAGGTAGGGGTGGAGAGGCCGAGCATCATTCGGATCGTCGTCGTTTTGCCTGCTCCGTTGGGGCCCAGGATGGCCACAACCGTTCCTTGTTCCACGTGGAGAGATATATCGCCCACGGCATGTTTGCTTCCAAATCGTTTACTCACATGATCAAGCTGGATCACTGCCGGTTTCATTATGGATTCACGTCCTTTTGTTCAGTTCTAATGGCTGATTTCATCATACGAAATGAGAGGACGTGACATTAGTAAGGGTTGTCATGACATTCGGATGACAACTGTCATGTTTTGGGCATGGAACGAATGATTGGGCAATATCATGAGTTGAGGCTGCCGGCAGCATGGTGCCGGAAGGGCGAGCTTGCGTTTGAATAAAAGAAGGAGGGTGAAAAGGGGTGTTTCGGCAGAGCTGTGATGCGGCTCACAAGAGGGCTCGGAACGCGTTCTATCACAGTTTCTATCGTCTTGACCCCGGGGTATCCTTCAATTATAGTTGGTAGGTAGGATAAACTATTTTAGATAGATAAAGGTGGCTTGCAGCATGTCTGAGAAAATCTACGTTGGGGTCGATCTCGGCGGAACAGCAATCAAGGTCGGTATATGCGATGATCAAGGTCAGCTTTTGCATACGTACGAAGGGCCGACAGAAGTGAGTCAGGGCGTGGACCGCGTTGTCGACAACATTGAGAAATATGTCCGTCATATCGTTGCCGAGTCCCCATACAGCTGGGATCAGCTTCAGGGTGTAGGAGCCGGCGTGGCCGGTTTCACCAATGTACGCGAGGGCATTATCGTTCTGGCCCCTAACATCGGATTTCGGAATGTGGCCATTCGTTCCATTTTGGAGGAACGTTTGGGCAAGCCGGTCAAAATAGATAACGATGCAAACGTGGCTGCACTTGGCGAGGCATGGGCCGGGGCCGGTAAAGGCGTGGACAATTGCGTCTGCTATACACTCGGTACGGGTGTAGGCGGGGGATTGATCCTGAACGGCAAAATCTATCAAGGCTTCTCCGGCATGGCAGGGGAGCTGGGACACATCAGCGTGGTGCCTGATCTGGAAGCGATCCAGTGCGGATGCGGCAAGATGGGGTGCGTGGAAACCGTTTCCTCCGCGACGGGAATCATTCGCATGGCGAAAGATGCGGTGGAGCGCGGCGATCATACGTCGCTGGCACTGGTTGACAAGATTGCGGCAAAAGAAGTGTTCGACGCTGCCAAAGCAGGCGATGAAGTCGCTCTGCGCATCGTGAACCGTGCAGCATTTTACCTGGGCAAGTCCATGGCAGCCGTTGCGGCGGTCATCAACCCGGAACTGTTCATTATCGGTGGCGGCGTATCCAAAGCTGGGGATTTCCTGTTTGACGAAGTGCGTTCGGTATTTTCCCAATTGACGCCGGAACCGCTGCAGGAAGGCGTACGCATTCTGGAAGCTACGCTGGGCAATGATGCGGGTATCGTAGGTGCGGCAGGTCTTCATCTTCGTTCGTAGTGTACGTGCAACAAGACGGTAGGGCGGCAATATGATAAGGAGGGGAACATTATGCTTGAGAGTGAAGTTTCATCGGGCAAAAGCGCCACGCTCATTATCATTACGGGCATGTCCGGAGCGGGTAAAACCATTGCGGTGCAAAGTTTGGAGGATCTCGGCTTTTTCTGCGTCGACAACCTGCCGCCCGTGCTGATTCCGAAATTCGCGGAGCTGATCGAGCAATCGAACGGCAAAATCGGCAAAGTGGCGCTGGTGATCGATCTGAGGGGACGGGAGTTCTTTACGGCGCTGTCCGAGTCCTTAAGTTACATCAAGGATCATTTTACGATCCACTGCGAAATTCTGTTCCTGGATGCGACCGATTCCGTGCTTGTACAGCGCTATAAAGAGAGCCGGCGCAGACACCCGCTTGCGCCTGAAGGCATGCCGCTGGACGGCATACGGCTTGAACGAAAAATGCTGGAGGAACTCAAAACTTCGGCGACACAGGTACTGAATACAAGCACGTTGAAACCGGCTCAGTTGAAAGAGCGGATCATTTCCCGTTTTTCCCATCTGGAAAGCAATATGCTGTCAGTAAACATCACGTCATTCGGATTCAAATACGGCATTCCAATTGACGCAGACCTTGTATTCGATGTTCGTTTCCTGCCAAATCCGCATTACATTGATCATTTGCGTCCAAACACGGGTCAGAACAGCGAAGTGTATGAATACGTCATGAAATGGCCCGAAACGCAGTCGTTCCTGACCAAATTGCTCGATATGCTGCACTTTTTGATTCCGCAGTACAAAAAGGAAGGCAAGAGCCAAGTCATAATCGGAATCGGCTGCACGGGCGGGAAACACCGTTCTGTCGCGATCTCGGAATATTTGGGCAAAATGCTGGGTACCAGCGAAACCGAGGCTGTGACGGTGAGTCACCGCGACGCTGATCGGGATCGTCATTGAAGAGGGTGAAGGGATGAAAGAGGCCGGACCACGAAGAGAACGTCCGAGAATTGTCGTCATGGGCGGCGGAACGGGATTGTCTGTGATGCTGCGCGGCTTGAAGGAAAAACCGATGGACATCACGGCCATCGTCACGGTTGCCGATGACGGCGGAAGCTCCGGCATCCTGCGCAATGAGCTGCAAATGCCGCCTCCGGGCGACATTCGCAATGTGCTCACTGCGCTGGCCGATGTGGAGCCATTGCTTTCGGATATGCTCAGCTATCGTTTCAATACAGGCTCGGGGCTTGCAGGCCACAGCCTGGGCAACCTGATTTTGGCTGCCATGACGGATATTTCGGGCGACTTCGTAACCGCAGTGCGGGAGCTTAGCCGCGTGTTTGCCGTTCGCGGGCAGGTTCTTCCTGCTGCCGGGCAGGCCGTTGTGCTGCATGCCGAGATGGAAGATGGTACGATTATTACGGGCGAATCGAAAATCCCCGAGGCCGGGGGACGGATCAAACGTGTTTTCCTTGAACCGGATCACGTGGAGCCGTTGCCAGAGGCCGTCGAGGCCATCCGTCAAGCCGACGCCATTCTGATCGGACCAGGGAGTTTGTATACGAGCATTTTGCCTAATCTGCTTGTCCCGAAACTGGCCGAAGCGGTCGTTGAGGCCAATGCGGTAAAATTGTTTATATGCAATGTGATGACGCAGCCTGGGGAAACCGACGATTATACGGTGAGCGATCACCTTAAAGCCGTATATGATCATGTCGGGCACCAGCTTTTTGACTATGTCATCGTAAATAATGGTGATATTCCGCTGCAAGTTCAGAATAGATATGCAGAAAAGGGATCAAAACCGGTCGTTCTGGATATGAATGTCCTGAAAAGCGCAGGCTATCAGGTAGTTGCGGATACGCTGGTTCTGTTCCGGACTTATCTGCGCCACGATGCTGAGAAACTCAGCCATCATATTTTCCAGCTGGTACAAAATTGGATGTTACGGAAGAGGTGAAGTCTCATGTCGTTTGCAGCACAGACCAAAAAAGAATTAACGCTGATCGAAAGCGAGCCGTGCTGCGAAAAGGCGGAACTTTCAGCCCTTATCCGTATGCTTGGTGCGGTGCAGCTATCGAATAGAAAAGTCATATTGGATATTTCGACGGAGAATGCCGCCATTGCGCGCCGTGCATACTCTTTGCTCAAAAAGCACTTTCCGGTGCATACGGAACTGCTCGTTCGCAAAAAAATGAGGCTGAAAAAGAACAATGTGTATATTGTTCGGATTCCGTCCATGGTTCAGGAGATTTTGAAGGAACTGTACATCGTGTCGGAAGGTTTCCTGTTCACGCCAGGCATTAATCGGGAATTGCTGAAAAAAAATTGCTGTAAACGCGCATACCTTCGCGGAGCATTCTTGGCCGGGGGATCGGTCAACAATCCGGAAGGCTCCTCCTATCACTTGGAGATTGCATCCATGTACGAAGAGCACTGCCAGGCCTTGGTGGATTTGGCGAATGAGTTTCATCTGAACGCCCGGTGTATAGAAAGGAAAAAAGGATTCATCCTATACATCAAGGAAGGCGAGAAAATCATTGAACTGCTCAGCATCATCGGGGCGCATCAGGCGTTGTTCAAGTTCGAGGACGTACGCATCATGCGCGATATGCGCAACTCCGTAAACCGGATCGTCAATTGCGAAACGGCCAACCTGAACAAAACGATCGGCGCCGCGGTAAGGCAAATCGATAACATCAAGCTGCTGCAGAAGGAGATCGGCCTTGAAGCGCTGCCCGAGAAACTTCGGGAGGTGGCTGAAGTTAGGCTTGCGCATCCCGACATCAACCTGAAGGAAGTGGGCGAGCTGCTCAAAGGAACGGTAAGCAAATCCGGAGTGAATCACCGGCTGCGCAAGATCGATGAACTGGCTGAGAAAGTACGAAGTGAACGCCATGGTTAACGCGTGGAGGGAAGCTGCGGAATCTTTTGGGATTGTCCAATGTTTTTTTTGTAGTTTCCTTCACGGGTTAATGGTATAATTGCTATAAATATAATTGTGTATTTAATGTCCAGATTTCCTATAGGGGGGTAAGTTATATGACAAAGCACCCGGTAGTAGTCCGTTTGAAAACGGGTCTCCATGCCAGACCTGCTGCATTGTTCGTTCAAGAAGCGAATAAGTATTCTTCTGAAGTGTTTGTTGAGAAAGAAGACAAGAAAGTTAACGCGAAAAGCATTATGGGGATCATGAGCCTTGCGATCAGCACTGGTACGGAAATCCAAATTAGTGCCGAAGGCGCGGACGCCGAACAGGCTGTAAACGCTTTAGTTAGCCTGGTAAGCAAGGAAGAGCTTGAGAACCAATAAGATAGCCTGAACGTAGGAAGAAGCCCCGAAAGGGGCTTTTTTTTGCGTTTAAGGGGATTGTCCTGCAACATTTTGGCAGTCGCTTCGTCTGTAGAAGTATCAAACCGATTCTGAAATGAAATAGTATACTTCGAGGAGGCTATTGTGATGGGTAAAACGTGGTTGAAACCGCTGGCTGCGGTAATGGTGGCAGGGACGTTGATGGTAGGAGGAACGGCTTGGGTAGCGCCTGGAAGTTATGTTTACGCAGCCGAGGTACAAGGAATACAGCAAAACACCATTAACGTTGTGGGTAAAGGCGAAATTCAGGTGAAGCCTGACGTGGCGTATTTGTCGATCGGCGTGAGCAGCACGGCAGAGACGGCTGCATCGGCGCAGAAAGCGACGGCTGCCAAAATCAACAAAGTGATCAACCTGTTGAAAAACACGTGGAAAATCAGTGCGGACGACATTCAAACCGATCAATTCTATGTACAACCTAACTACACGTATTCGGAGAAAGACGGGCAAAAAGTTAAAGGATATACGGCATACCACACGCTCTCCGTAACGTATCGCGAGCTGGACAAGGTTGGTGAGCTGCTGGATGACGCTTCCCAAGCAGGCGCGAACAGCATCGACAACATCCGTTTCACGGTAGAGAGCCCGGAGAAATACGAAGCTCAAGTCATTGAAAAAGCTGTGGCCAATGCCGACGTAAAAGCTGCGGCGATCGCAAAAGCAGTCAAACGCCAACTGGGCTCGGTATTGTCCGTAACGCAAGGCGATGCGGTAGCTCCGGTATTGTATGCGACGGAAAGCTCCTTTTCCAAATCAAGCGCGGATGCTGAAGCAGGCACGGCTGTTGAAACAGGTCTGGTAAAAGTGAATACGACACTGAGCATTACGTATGAAATGAAATAGGAATTTCACACTAGGTAGGCCATTTTATGGACCATCGCTTCGGAAGCAGAATTCCGGAAGTTATGGTCCATTTATGTTGTTCGGAGGTGGTCGGACCGTTATCCTTCGAAAAATAACAGTGAGGGTTATCCTAGAAGGGATAGTTGTGAGAAGCTGCTGGACGTTGTGGAAAGTAATCCGGTCCATTGGTATCGTTTTTGTGCGTTTGTTCGTGACAAAATATTCATGAACGGCGTCCGGATCGAACAATATTGTAACTGGAGATGTAAACCTTTCCTGAATAGGGTTAATTATAATGAAGAGGTGAGCGTATGAGATATACGATTCATCATTACATACGCAATATAACTCGATGGGATCATGGGAGAGGAGTTTTTATATATGACATCTTTGAAAAAATGGACAAGTGCGTTGTTGGCGGCAGGCGTAATGTTGGGAGGCAGCTCGGTATGGCTGGACCATTCCGTTCAGGCGGCATCGGTGACCTCGAAGGTATCAGCTCCTGCTGAAGTAACGTTGAAATCCGGCGGAAAAACACTCTCGCAAAAAGGGCTTCTGCAAAACGGTTCGACGTGGGTATCCCTTACAGCCGTGAAGGATGTAGCGGGCGGCACGCTTAAATATGATGCAAAGAAGAAAGAGTATTCCCTCTCGGCAGCTAATAATACAATGAGAATCGTTAAATCGGATGGCGAGAACATCGTTTATGTCAATGACTACTATACGCCGGTGGAAGCGAAGCTGATTCAAGGTCGTTTGTACATTCCGTTCTCTGCCATGAGAGATTATCTGGGCGTACAGGGTGATTGGGATGTCAAAACCAAAACACTGACCCTGAGCAAAGTGAAGCAAAACAACATCGTTGTTAAATCGGCAACAACGAAAGTAACGTTGAAAAACGCCACGGTGGATATTAAGTACCCTCAGGTGAGCGGGCTGGCCAATGCGAACGCCGAAAAGGCGATCAATAAAGTGCTGAAGGACGAATCCGACGCGTTTGTGGCAAGCTTCAAAAATCAAGTTAAAGAAATCGGGGCGCCTGAAGCCAACCGCCCATACGGCTTCCAAAGCTCGTATGTGGTTACTTATAATGAAAACGGCGTGCTTGGGCTGATTACCGAACGTTATGAAGATTATGCGGGCGCACATGGCATGACGACTCGCACCGGTCATACGTTTGCGTTAGACACGGGCAAGGCATTGAGCCTCGATGACGTGCTGCAAAACAATGCTTCCATGCGTCAGACGATTGGCAAAAAGGTAGGGGAACAACTGAAAGCGCTGGGTGGTTACCTCGATGGCTACAAAGGATTGAACAAGGATCAGGATTTCTATGTAACGCCTACGGGCATCGTGGTCTTCTTCCAACTGTATGAGTACACGGCGTATGCGCAAGGATTCCCGGAATTCCCGTTTACGTACAAAGAAATCCTGCCGAAGGGCAGCGAGCCATTCAGCAATGTAAGTGCGGATAAATAAGTAGGCAGATCGTATGATGCGATTCGGTCATGTGTGAGTGAGTTGAATCGAATGTGAGATAAGGAGAAGGGCATTGGTTGCCGAACAGAAATGTTTGGTGGCCAGTGCTCTCTTTTTGAGGAACTTCATACACCTTATCGGTTCCAAAAACAGCTGGTTAAAATTCTAATGAACATCATGATCGCTATTATGGTGAAATTGTACTTTAAAGGTGATTTACTGGGTGAATAACGTGCCTCAGGTTCATTAAAGTTCTGTAAGGGCGAAATATCGGCGAATAACGTGTGTGAGGTTCGTAAGATATCACCTTTGTAAAAACGCATCAACTATGCGAAAAGGGCGTCTCCGTCACGTTGTTCACGTGCGGGGCGCCCTTTTGTTGGATCGTCTGTCAGCAAAATGCGACAAGTCGATCTTTAACGATTATAGATGTGGCACTGCGGCTTATACGCCTTGTGCACCTACGTTTTCGATAACTTTATCTACGATACCGTATTCTGCAGCTTCGGCAGCAGTCATGAAGTAGTCGCGGTCGGTGTCTTTCTCGATGCGCTCCAGCGGTTGGCCTGTGCGCTCGGCAATGATGCGGTTCAAGGTATCGCGCATTTTCAGGATGCGGCGTGCGCGAATCTCGATGTCGGAGGCTTGGCCTTGTGCTCCGCCCAGCGGTTGGTGGATCATGATTTCGCTGTTCGGCAGCGCGAAACGTTTGCCTTTGGCGCCAGCGTTGAGCAGGAACGCGCCCATGGATGCCGCCATACCCACACAGATGGTCGATACATCTGGTTTAATAAACTGCATCGTGTCATAGATCGCCATACCGGCTGTGATGGATCCGCCAGGGCTGTTGATGTATAAGTGAATGTCTTTCTCCGGATCTTCCGCAGTCAGGAACAGCATCTGTGCAATGATAGAGTTTGCGACAACGTCATTGACGTCGCTACCAAGGAAGATAATGCGATCCTTCAGCAATCTGGAATAAATGTCATAAGCGCGTTCGCCGCGATTGCTTTGTTCAACGACCATAGGAATGTAACTCACGTGAAAAACCTCCTCGGAAATGTGATGTTAAATTTGGTGGTTATATTTAAACTGTTACCGTATTAACCACATCATAAACAATTTCAATCAAAAAGTCAAAGAAAGTCAAACTAACTTTGAAAAAAAAGAAACCTCTCCGGTTTCACTGGTTAAACAACTTATGAAAGCAAAGTAAAAATGGCGCGCCCGCCAAGAATCGAACTTGGATCTCAGGCTTCGGAGGCCTACGTCATATCCATTGGACCACGGGCGCACAATCAATCAAATATGTGACAGCAATAATGATTATAGCTCATGACCCAATCAATTGCAAGCAGATGATTCGAAAGAAATCGTTTGGAATGTGCCGAAAATGATCATGCTGAAAATATGCGGATAAAGAACTGCTTTCGGTACATGCTATAAGAGGTTTGTTGGTGTGCGGTCTTCTGGTTTGCAAGGGCAATATATAGATGCGAAAGCAGCCGATCTTCTATATATAGTATGCCGAATGCGGACTACAAGTTGCCGTGGCAGGATTGTGAAAAATTGCGCGTGAAAACGCCCTGAAACGGGATGAAATGGGCCTTTGAAACACTTGCATGTCGCGTCAGTTTTAGGTAGAATATACGTGGGACTTAAAAAGTTAACCCGGGACATTTTAGGGCCATGATATGAGCTTGGAACGAGAAGCTTGCGGGAGTGGAAAGCATGCGAAAGATTTTAGAAGTGCAAAAGCAGCTTCTGCCTGATCTCATGGATGTCTTGAAGAAGAGGTATACGATTCTCCACCAGATCATGTTATCGGATGTGATCGGACGAAGAACGTTAGCCAATTCCATGCAGATGACCGAGCGGGTTCTGAGAGCTGAGACCGATCTGTTGAAGGCTCAGGGACTAATTGAAATCGACAGCGCGGGGATGAAGATCAGCGAGGCGGGGCTTGAGTTGCTGCAGCAATTGGAGCCGGTAGCCAAAGAGCTGTTCGGATTGTCCGAACTGGAAGAACGCATCATGCAAGCCTACGGTCTGCAAAAGGTAGTCGTCGTTCCCGGCGATTCGGATGCCTCACCGCTGGCCAAGCGGGAATTGGGCAAGGCCGGAGCGAAAGCGCTGAGCAGTGTTATGAACGATAATGATGTTGTAGCTGTCACGGGCGGCTCAACGACGGCCGAAGTTGCGGAGCAATTGACGCTGCCGACCTCACTCAAAGGCGTCTGGTTCGTGCCTGCGCGGGGCGGGCTGGGAGAAAGCCTTGAAATTCAGGCCAATACGATTGCATCCACGATGGCAAAGCGGGCGGGAGCACAATACAAACTCCTGCATGTACCGGATTTGCTAAGTGATCACGCTTATGAATCGCTGATTCAGGACCCGAGCGTGCAAGAGATTCTTCAGCTGATCCGCAAATCGCGGATAGTCATTCACGGAATCGGCGATGCCGTGGAGATGGCGCGGAGGCGCAAGCTTGCACCGGAGATCTTGGAAGAGCTCAAGGAGCAAGGGGCAGTATCCGAATCTTACGGTTATTACTTCAACGATCAGGGTGAAGTGGTACATACCATGCTCACTCTGGGCATGCGGCTGCAGGATATCGAAAGGACGGACGTGGTCATCGGCATTGCGGGCGGCGCCAGCAAGGCAGCTGCCATTCATTCGGTGCTCCGGTTCGGCCAGGAAGATATTCTGATCATCGACGAGGCCGCGGCGAAAGTCATCGTCGCCGAGTTGGACTGATTGCTTTTCCTATTCGTATCGTAATTCAGTTGTCTTGACGGACCTCACCGTCTGTCTTGAATATATAAAGCTTCATACAAAACTAATCAAAACTTGGGAGGAACTTACTCATGATTAAAGTAGGTATTAACGGTTTTGGACGTATCGGTCGTTTGGCATTCCGCCGCATTCAAAATGTAGAAGGCATCGAAGTTGTAGCAATCAACGACTTGACTGACGCTAAAATGCTCGCGCATTTGCTTAAATATGATACAACTCAAGGTCGTTTCGACGGCGAAGTTGAAGTACACGACGGTTTCTTCAAAGTGAACGGCAAAGAAGTTAAAGTTATCGCTAACCGTAACCCAGAAGAACTGCCTTGGGGCGACCTGGGCGTAGACATCGTTCTGGAATGTACTGGTTTCTTCACAACAAAAGAAGCTGCTGAGAAACACCTTAAAGGCGGCGCTAAAAAAGTGGTTATCTCCGCACCAGCTACTGGCGACATGAAAACCATCGTTTACAACGTAAACCATGACATCCTCGACGGTACTGAAACTGTAATCTCCGGCGCATCTTGCACAACAAACTGCCTGGCTCCTATGGCAAAAACACTGCAAGACAAATTCGGAATCGTTCAAGGTTTGATGACTACAATCCACGCTTACACTGGCGACCAAAACACGCTGGATGCTCCGCACCCTAAAGGTGACTTCCGTCGTGCTCGCGCAGCGGCTGAAAACATCATTCCTAACACAACTGGTGCTGCTAAAGCAATCGGTCTGGTTATCCCTGAACTGCAAGGCAAATTGGATGGTGCAGCTCAACGCGTACCAACACCAACAGGTTCCCTGACTGAGCTGGTAACGGTTCTGGAGAAAAAAGTAACGGCTGAAGAAGTTAACGCAGCAATGAAAGAAGCTTCCGATCCGCAAACTTTCGGATACACAGAAGACGAAATCGTATCTTCCGACATCGTGGGCATCACTTTCGGTTCCCTGTTCGATGCAACTCAAACTAAAGTTCTGACTGTGGGCGACCAACAACTGGTTAAAACTGTAGCTTGGTACGACAACGAAATGTCCTACACAGCTCAATTGGTTCGCACATTGGAGCACTTTGCAAAAATGATCAAGTAATATCTGCATCATCATAGAGCGGAAACAGAGCTATTGTTGTTTCCGCTCTTTATCTATCAACCTTTTGCAAATTTCTCAAAAACACCGGCATGAACAGGGCTATTCTGGCCCCATGATCATGCACAAAATACATGGGTGCGGAGGAACGACCAATGAACAAAAAAAGTGTACGCGATATCGAATTGAACGGTAAAAAGGTATTTGTACGTGTAGATTTCAATGTGCCGCTCGAAGATGGTAAAATTACAGATGACAAACGTATTCGCGAAACCCTGCCTACGATCAACTACTTGATCGAAAAAGGCGCAAAGGTTATTTTGGCGAGCCACCTGGGACGTCCAAAAGGCGAAGTTGTCGAGTCCATGCGTCTGACTCCGGCTGCCGAGCGCTTGTCCGAACTGCTGGGCAAACCGGTAGTCAAAGCTGACGATTCGATCGGTGAAGCTGTAAAAGCGCAAGTTGCCGAACTGAAAAACGGCGACGTTCTGCTGCTTGAAAACGTGCGTTTCCACGCTGGCGAAGAGAAAAACGATCCGGAATTGGCAAAAGCGTTTGCCGAACTGGCTGACGTATTCGTCAACGATGCATTTGGCGCGGCGCACAGAGCACACGCTTCCACAGAAGGCATCGCTCACCTGCTGCCAGCCGTATCCGGTTTGCTGATGGAGAAAGAACTGGAGGTTTTGGGTAAAGCATTGTCCAACCCTGACCGTCCTTTCACGGCAATTATCGGCGGTTCCAAAGTAAAAGACAAAATCGATGTCATCGACAACCTGCTTAACATCGCAGACAACGTAATCATCGGTGGCGGCCTGTCCTACACATTCATGAAGGCACAAGGCTTTGAAGTGGGTCAATCCCTGCTCGACGAGTCCAAACTGGACGTTGCTCTGGGCTTCATCGAAAAAGCAAAAAAACTGGGCAAAAACTTCTACCTGCCGGTGGATATCGTGATCTCCGATGACTTCAGCGCAAATGCTAACACTAAGATCGTTGAAGTAGGCGACATCCCTGCGGATTGGGAAGGAATCGACATCGGTCCTAAAACGCGCGAGATTTACGCTGACGTGATCAAAAACTCCAAACTCGTTGTTTGGAACGGACCAATGGGCGTATTTGAAATCGAGCCATTCTCCCACGGTACTCGTGCGGTAGCGGAAGCATGCGCAACAACAGACGCTTACACTGTAATCGGTGGCGGAGACTCTGCTGCAGCGGCTGAGAAATTCAAGCTGGCTGACAAAATGGACCACATCTCCACAGGTGGCGGTGCCTCCCTCGAATTCATGGAAGGCAAACAGCTTCCAGGCGTAGTTGCATTAAACGACAAGTAAGCTTTAAGCTATAGCATGAAGGAGTTGAAACAGATGAGAACACCAATTATCGCAGGTAACTGGAAAATGTTCAAAACGGTTTCCGAGTCTACTGACTTCATTCAGGAAGTCAAAGGCAAAGCGGAGGTTGATGGCGTTGAAACGGTCATTTGTGCGCCTTTTACCAATCTGCCAGCCCTCGTCGAAGCCGTTAAAGGAACAAACATCAAAATCGGTGCCCAAAACCTTCACTTCGAAGACAACGGCGCATTCACAGGCGAAATCAGCGGCGTTATGCTGAAAGACCTCGGCGTGGACTATGTGATCATCGGCCACTCGGAGCGTCGTCAATATTTCGCGGAAACTGATGAAACTGTTAACAAAAAGATGCATGCCGCATTCCGTCACGGATTGACTCCAATCTTCTGCCTTGGTGAGACGCTTGAAGAGCGCGAAGCGGATCAAACGAAAGACGTTTGCAAAGTGCAAACCGAAGCTGCTTTTGCAGGTCTTTCCGCTGAGCAAGCAGCTCAAGTGGTTATCGCTTATGAGCCAATCTGGGCGATCGGTACAGGCAAATCCTCCACTTCCCAAGATGCGAATGAAGTTATTGCTTACATCCGCAGCCTCGTGAAGGATCTGTACGACGAGAAGGTTGCTGATGCAGTCCGCATTCAATACGGCGGCAGCGTTAAACCTGAGAACGTAACAGAATACCTCGGACAAAGCGACATCGATGGTGCGCTCGTTGGCGGTGCCAGCCTGCAGCCAGCTTCGTTTATCGCGCTTGTTGAGGGGGCGAAGTAAGATGACAGCACCAAAACCGGTAGCATTGATCATCATGGACGGTTTCGGACTCCGTAACACGGTGGAAGGTAATGCCGTGGCACAAGCCAACAAACCGAACTACGACAAATACATGAGCAAATACCCTCACACCACGCTTACCGCTTGCGGCGAAGCTGTTGGTTTGCCTGAAGGGCAAATGGGTAACTCCGAGGTAGGCCATTTGAATATCGGTGCAGGCCGCATCGTATATCAAGACTTGACCCGGATCTCGAAGTCCATTCGCGAAGGTGAGTTTTTCGAAAACGAAACGCTCGTCAAAGCGGTGCGCGAAGCAAAGCAAAACGGCAAAAAACTGCACCTGTATGGCCTGTTGTCCGATGGCGGCGTACATAGCCACATCGATCACCTGTTTGCCATGCTGGACCTGGCCAAAAAAGAAGGAATGAATGACGTGTACATTCATGCTTTCATGGATGGTCGCGACGTTATGCCGGATAGCGGTAAAGACTTCATGAAAAAACTGATCGCCAAAATCGAAGAGGTTGGTATCGGACAGATCGCAACGGTCCAAGGCCGTTATTATGCGATGGACCGCGACAAACGTTGGGAGCGCGTGGAGAAATCCTATCGTGCCATCGTTTATGGCGAAGGTCCGCAGTATACTGACCCGCTCAAAGCGGTCGAAGAATCGTACGAAAAATCCGTGTTCGACGAATTCGTTGAACCAACGGTCATCGTCAAAGCGGACGGTCAACCGGTAGGTCTCGTGGAAAGCGGCGACTCCGTCGTATTCCTCAACTTCCGTCCTGACCGCGCGATCCAGTTGTCGCAGGTATTCACCAACAAGGATTTCCGCGGTTTCGATCGTGGACCGAAATTCCCTGAAGGCCTGCACTTTGTGTGCTTGACATTGTTCAGCGAGACAGTGGATGGTTTTGTGGCTTACGAGCCGAAAAACTTGGACAACACGCTGGGCGAAGTTCTCGTACAGCAAGGCAAAAAACAGCTGCGCATTGCAGAAACCGAAAAATATCCTCACGTAACGTTCTTCTTCAGCGGCGGCCGCGATGTGGAGCTTCCAGGCGAAACTCGCGTGCTGATCAACTCGCCGAAGGTCGCAACATACGACCTGAAGCCGGAGATGAGCGCTTATGAAGTGGCTGACGCAGCGGTGCGTGAGATTGAATCGGATAAACACGATGCGATCATCCTGAACTTTGCCAACCCTGACATGGTCGGACACTCCGGTTTGCTGGAGCCTACCATCAAGGCGGTTGAAGCGACAGATGAATGCATGGGCCGCGTCGTTGAAGCTGTTCTTGCCAAAGGCGGCGTTGTGCTGATCACGGCTGACCATGGTAACGCGGATATGGTATTTGACGAGCAGGGACGTCCGTTCACTGCACATACAACCAATCCGGTTCCGTTCATCGTAACGGACGAAAACGTAACGCTGCGCGAAGGCGGAATTTTGGCGGATATCGCGCCAACGATTCTCGACCTGATGCAGCTGCCAAAACCGGAAGAAATGACGGGAACATCCGTCATCGCTGCCCGCAAATAATTTTTCTATGAGACGTGTGAAGTTTGCACAATGAACGGAGGAAACAGAAATAGCCTGGAGCAGCGAAGCGGTCGCCTTTATCACATGATTTCAACTTATGAAAATAAGTTCAAAGAAATCAGGGGATAATTAGCGATCGGAAGGCGATTCTGCGGACGTAGTGAATCAGTGCAAACGTAAGTGGGTCCCAAATAAAAATTCCAACTACAAAGGAGATTATCACTCATGACTATCATTTCTGACGTGTACGCTCGCGAGGTCCTCGATTCCCGCGGTAACCCTACTGTTGAGGTTGAAGTATATCTGGAGTCCGGCGCAATCGGACGCGCAATCGTTCCATCCGGTGCTTCCACTGGTGCCCACGAAGCTGTTGAGCTTCGCGATGGCGACAAATCCCGTTACATGGGTAAAGGCGTTCTGCAAGCTGTTAAGAACGTAAACGAAATCATTGCTCCAGAAGTAATCGGCATGGACGCTCTGGATCAACTGGGTATCGACAAATTGATGATCACTTTGGATGGTACGCCAAACAAAGGAAAATTGGGTGCTAATGCAATCCTGGCTGTATCCATGGCTGTAGCTCGCGCGGCTGCCGACGCTCTGGACCTGCCATTGTACGTATACCTGGGCGGATTCAACGCTAAAGCACTTCCAGTACCAATGATGAACATCATCAACGGTGGTGAGCATGCTGACAACAACATCGACGTTCAAGAGTTCATGGTTCTTCCTGTTGGAGCACCAAGCTTCAAAGAAGCTCTTCGCGTAGGCGCAGAAATCTTCCACAACCTGAAATCCGTTCTGAGCTCCAAAGGCCTGAACACAGCTGTAGGTGACGAAGGCGGCTTCGCACCGAACCTGAAGTCCAACGAAGAAGCAATCACTACAATCATCGAAGCTATTGAAAAAGCAGGTTACAAACCAGGCGTTGACGTATTCCTGGGTATGGACGTAGCTTCCACTGAGTTCTACAAAGATGGTAAATACACATTGGCTGGCGAAGGCAAATCCTACACTTCCGCTGAGTATGTTGACCTTCTGGCTTCTTGGGTTGATAAATACCCAATCATCACGATCGAAGACGGTATGTCCGAAGACGACTGGGAAGGTTGGAAATTGCTCACTGAGAAATTGGGTGACAAGGTACAACTCGTTGGTGACGACTTGTTCGTAACGAACACTGAGCGTCTGGCTCAAGGTATCGAAAAAGGAATCGGTAACTCCATCCTGATCAAAGTGAACCAAATCGGTACATTGACTGAAACGTTCGATGCGATCGAAATGGCTAAACGTGCAGGATACACAGCGGTTATCTCCCACCGTTCCGGTGAGTCCGAAGATAGCACAATCGCTGACATCGCGGTTGCTACTAACGCTGGACAAATCAAAACAGGTGCACCTTCCCGTACAGACCGTATCGCGAAGTACAACCAATTGCTCCGCATCGAAGACCAACTGGGCGAATTGGCTCAATACAATGGTCTCAAAGGTTTCTACAACCTCAAAAAATAAGTTGTCTTGCGACAACTCCAGGGCAAGCCGGGTCACCGGCTTGCCTGTTTTTGTTCACCGAACAGCGCTCAGCAGCAGGATCGCTTGGGCTTATCCACTTGTGTCGCGCGATTAGCTATGCTACAATTAAACTAACTGTTTTTATGTTGAGATGTTATGCCCACAGGAGTAGGAGGTGGAAAGAATGGATATAGCTTTGAAATTGCTGCTCGTTGTGTTTTCGATCGGTCTGATCACTGTTGTATTGCTGCAGCACGGGAAAAGCGCAGGTCTGGCGGGTGCCATCTCCGGTGGTGCGGAACATCTTTTCGGTAAAACGAAAGCGCGCGGACTCGATCTTTTCTTGCAACGTGCAACGATTGTATTTGGTGCAGGATTCATGATTCTTGCTGTTGCGGTAACGTTTATTTTGAAATAAGAAGTAGACTTGCTGTAAGTTAGGCAATGAACGATTGAATGACAAAACCTTCGTTTCGACAGGAACGGAGGTTTTTTTGTAACCATCGTTAGTGGAATTTTTTTCTTGAACCTGCGTCTATACAGTGGTTTAGTGTTATTAATGCTGAACTTTTCAAAAGATCCGATCCCCTGTGTTGGGTGAGCGCTCCTTTTAATTCCCTCCGCACGCTCTTATCGTATTCCCCGCTTAACATGTATCGACCGAATTTATGTTGATCATGGTTTTTCGTTGATGTACCATCGTTTATGAATATTTTGGTGACCATGATACGGAACGTTTGCAGTCATCTATGCAGGATGTAACCGCTTTGAATGCACAACGGCAGTACGGGGTTAATTTTGCGGAGCACGGATGGGCCGGATTAAATTCGTGTATACTAGGGTATGTGATAAGTGAGGACAACTGCTCGAATTGCATAAAATCCGCGAGGATTCCGATACATACAATAAAGCAAAACAGATTACACTCTTATGTTTCCCGAGGTGAAAATTAATGATTACTGAACAACAACTGCTCGACTTCATGCGGGAAACCGCTTATAAACCGATGACTTATCAGGAGCTGGAACAGCACTTTCAGATCGAGGACGCGGCTGATTTCAAGGATTTTCTGGTTATGCTGAACAAGCTGGAGGATTCCGGGCAAATTTTGCTTACGCGCAGTAACCGATATGGCGTGCCGGAACGCATGAATTTGGTGCGGGGACGTCTGCAGGCCCATGCCAAAGGGTTTGCGTTCCTGATTCCGGAAGATAAGGATCACCCGGATGTATACATTCATGCCAACGATATGAAAAGTGCAATGAACGGAGATATCGTATTGGTAAAAGTAACGTCTCAGGGACCGGCTGGGGGACGTTTGGAGGGCGAGATTATCCGGATCGTGACACGTGCGATTACGCAGGTGGTTGGCGTGTTCCAAAGCCAAGAAGTATATGGATTTGTTATTCCGGATGATAAAAGAATCAATCGCGACATTTTCATTCCACGCACCAATTTCGGCGGAGCCGTTGATGGGCAGAAGGTTGTCGCGAAAATTGTAAGCTACCCGGAAGGCCGTGCTGCGGCAGAGGGCGAGATTATCGAAGTTCTTGGCCATAAAGACGATCCGGGCATCGACATTTTGTCGGTCATTCGCAAACATCAGCTGCCGGAGGCTTTTCCAGACGAAGTGATGGAGGAGGCGGAGAACGCGCCGGAAACCATTACGGACGAAGAGATTTTGCAGCAGGGACGCCGCGATTTGCGCGGTCTCAACATCGTGACGATCGACGGCGAGGATGCCAAAGACTTGGACGATGCGGTCAACGTGGAAAGACTGCCTAACGGCAATTACCGCTTAGGTGTTCATATCGCCGATGTCGGGTATTACGTGCGCGAAAATTCCAAGCTGGATCAGGAAGCCTACAACCGCGGATGCAGCGTGTATTTGGTGGACCGGGTCATTCCGATGCTGCCGCATCGCCTGTCCAACGGGATTTGCAGCTTGAACCCGCAGGTAGATCGCTTGACGCTTTCGTGCGAAATGGAATTCAACGACCAGATGAAGGTTGTGAAGCATGACATATTCACGAGCGTCATCAAGACGAAGGAACGCATGACATATAAGAATGTGCGCAAAATCCTTGAGGGGGAAGATCCAGAGCTGCTTGAACGCTACAAGGATTTGGTGGACGATTTCCATTTGATGAAGGAACTCGCACTGAAGCTGCGCGGAATGCGCATGAAACGCGGCGCGGTGGATTTCGACTTTGAGGAATCCAAAATCATCGTCAACGAAGAGGGCAAGCCGGTTGATATCGTGAAACGCGAACGCTCCATTGCCGAGCAAATCATCGAGGAATTCATGCTGGCTGCCAATGAAACGGTGGCAGAGCATTTCCACTGGCTGAAGGTACCGTTTATCTATCGCGTGCACGAAGATCCGGATCAGGAGAAGCTGCAGAACTTTCTGGCTTTTGCGGCCAATTTCGGACATCATGTCAAAGGCCGCGGCAATTCGATTCATCCTCGCGCGCTCCAGTCGCTGCTCGAGGACATCCAGGGCACGAAGGAGCAAACGGTCATCAGCACGATGATGCTTCGTTCGATGAAACAGGCGAAGTACGATGCGGAAATGTCGGGGCACTTTGGTCTCGCGGCCGAATACTACAGCCATTTCACGTCTCCGATTCGGCGTTATCCCGATCTGGTCATTCACCGGGTCATTCGCGAGGTCATCGAAAACGGGGGGATGCTGCCGGAAAACCGTCAAGAGCATCTGGCTGCACGCATGCCGGACATTGCCCAACAGTCATCCGAACGCGAACGCGTAGCGGTCGAGGCCGAGCGGGATACGGAGAAAATGAAGAAAGCCGAATACATGCTCGACAAAGTCGGCGAGGAATTCGACGGCATTATCAGCAGCGTAACCAGCTTTGGCATGTTCATTGAACTGGAAAACACAGTGGAAGGTCTCATTCGCCTCAGTGCCCTGACGGACGATTATTACCATTTTGACGACCAGCATATGGCCTTGATCGGAGAGCGCACTTCCAAGGTATTCCGCATCGGGGATGAAGCTAAAATCCGCGTTGCGCGCGTCAACATGGATGAGTATACGATCGACTTCGAGATGGTGGACATGAAACCACGGCGCGAACGTGACAGCTCCTTTGGCGGTCGTGGCGCTGGCGGCAAAGGCGGACGCGGCGGAGGCAAGGGAGGTTCCTTTGGATCCGGCGGAACGCGGGGAGGCAAAGGCGACTTCTCGGGTAAAAACGGCGGCAAGCGGCGTGGCGGTTCCAAATCGGCAGAGTCCGGCCGGAAGGGTGGCAGCGTAGAGGCTGGCGGTGTTTCCGGCAAAGGCGGCGGTAAGCCGAGAGGAGAGCGTCATTCTACAGCGGAAACGAACGGTGGAGCAGCCCGGAGCGCGAATGCCGGAGCGGTAAGTTTCAGTTTTGGTTCGGGTAAAGGCGGATACAGCTCACCTTCGCTGACGACGGAAGGTGGCAGCGGTTCAAGCGAACGCAGCTTCAAGAAATCCGGCAAAGCCGGCGGCAAGAACGGCAAAGCAAGCGGCGGCCGCAAGAAGAAAACGTCGCCGAGCGGCATCTTCATCGGTGAAGCGGCAACGCCGGGAAGCGTGCAGGAAGGTGACGCGCCGCGTCGCAAGCGCAAGAAAAACAAAGGTGCAGCGAACAACGGAACGGCCGCGTTTGTGCGCAAAAAGAAAAAGTAATCAGGTAGCCGGGTTAATTCCGCTTTAAGTGAGGTCGGCAGAGTACTTGGTGAGACTTAGAGATCTACGCGGTTGTTGACAGCTTGTTGTTGGATAGAGAGAAACGGCTGTCCAATCGTGAAGGATCAGGTTAAGGGGAGGCGATGAAAGCCTCCTCTTTCTTGATTTTAACCGTCATACTTGCTAAAATTAAGGTCTGACCCGTGATTTTCTAGGCGTAATTGGACGCATTGATCCTGGTTGGATACCGGGGTATTTTTACAAAGAAGGAGTGAGTACATGGGCAAGAATGACGGACAGAACAAAGTGCTTGCACAGAACAAAAAGGCTTCCCATGACTACTTCATTGAAGATACGTATGAAGCGGGCATGGTGCTCACCGGAACGGAGATCAAATCCATTCGCAACGGACGTTCCAACATTAGCGATGCATTTGCCACAATCCGTAATGGCGAGATCCACATTCATAACATGCACATCAGCCCGTTCGAACAAGGCAATCGGCATAACCCGTCCGATCCGACGCGCACGCGCAAGCTGCTGCTGCACAAATCGCAGATTCATAAGCTGCTCGGTTTGTCGAAACAGGAAGGATACAGCATCGTGCCTTTGAAGATTTACATCCGTAACGGCTATGCGAAGCTGCTGCTTGGATTGGGTAAAGGGAAGAAGCAATACGACAAACGCGAATCGGCTGCGAAACGGGATGCTCAACGCGATATTCAACGGGCATTGCGCGAGAAGCAGAAGGTGGCTCGTTAACAGGTTAAGCGTGCCGCGCCTCTGGTAAACTTTACTTCTTTTTTCGGAAGCGGTATAATGATGAAACGAGTTTCTTGCACTGGTGAGATTGGATAAGCCTGCACATGGTGCGGCCAAATGGATCGCTTTCCAGCAATCTGCACTAGAGCGGTGCTCACTGCTGTGGTAACATAATAAATGTAGCCAGCAGGAATGCCGAGATTCAAAGAGCATGCTTTTCACCTTGGAGGGAAAAGACATGCAGCACCTTTGCTCCGTATTCACGGATTAATCCAGGAGCCCTTCTTAATTGAGGGGGCGTTTATGGATTCGACGGGGATAGTTCGAGCATGGGTAGCGGGTAGTGGGGACGCGTCCGCTTCATCAACGCTAAAGCCAATTAACTGGCAAACAACAAAACAACTACGCTTTCGCAGCTTAATAACCTGTGAGCGTGCTCTCGCTCTGTATCGCCCATGTACCGGGATGAGGGCTCAACTTTAGTGGGATACGCTGTCACATCTCCGCCTGGGGTGTGCTGAAGAAGACAATCAGGCTGACCTTTGACGAAGCCGGTTACGGGGCGTCGGCTTAGGTGACATCAAAACTGTGACTACACCCGTAGAAGCTTATGTGGCGTTATCTTCGGACAGGGGTTCGACTCCCCTCGCCTCCATACAAAAAAACCACAATCGCATGCGATTGTGGTTTTTTGCTGTGTTCGATTAAAAGTATAAAATCCTTAGCTATAAGTTTGCAAAGCAAGACACCTCACTCAAAGAGTGTCAAATGCACGTTTTGCTGAAGAAGGACCTTTAGAGGTCCTTCTTTTTTGCTGTCGCTCTTTATTTTCTGACATTTGTCATAACCGGCTTGTGACAACCCACACTAATTGAATCTCGCGCTTTTTCAATATAATGAGGACATCAGGTAACGAAAGAAAAAATTAGCGGAGGTCAGGACAGAATGACAAAAGCCATTGAATGTATAAATCTAGTAAAGAAATTCGGCGATTACTGCGCTGTTGATCATATGAATCTGTCGTTTGAGAAAGGTCAAATAACAGCATTGCTCGGACCGAATGGGGCGGGTAAGACAACAACCATTTCCATGATCCTCGGAATGATCAAGCCAACATCAGGAGAAGTCAGGGTCTTGGGGGTTCCGTCTGGAACAAAGGAATTACGGCAGCGCGTCGGAGCGCTTATGCAGGATGTTAAAGCAGCAGATGGACTTACGGTGAAAGAAGTGCTTCAATTGTTCCGCAGTTATTATCGTAATCCGATGTCGCTCGAGCGATTGTTAGATATTTCGGGTCTCCACGCGGATCAGAAACGACGCGCATCCTCGCTGTCTGGAGGACAACGCCGTAGATTAGCTTTCGCCCAAAGCTTGGCGGGAAATCCAGAGCTTCTCCTGCTTGATGAACCAACCGTCGGAATGGATATCGAGGCTCGTGGCCGCTTTTGGGACACTATCCAAGCGCTGGCAAGTGACGGACGTACGGTGCTCTTAACTACACATCATTTAGATGAAGCGGATGCTGTCGCAGATCACATCGCAGTCATCGCCAGTGGACAGGTTGTTGCGGAAGGGACTCCAGCACGTTTAAAGGCTCAAACAGCACTTAGAACCGTTTCATTTCGAGCGGCGAACGCGCCAGCTGAGCAGGAATGGCTCACATTACCTGGTGTAGAAAAGGCAGAATGCAACGGCGAGCGAATTCGCCTATATGCTCAAGAGACCGATGTATTGTTACTTAAACTGATGCAGTCTGAATGGGGAATTTCCGATATTGATATACAATCTGCCAGCTTAGAAGATACATTCCGAAGTCTTACAGGCTCAAATAAACAAGCGATTATACGATAAAAAACATTTTTAGGAGGAGACAGCTATGTTACATATGTTTGTTGCCCAGACCAAAGCAGAAAGTTTGCGAATTATCCGCAGTCCATTTTTCTTACTTTTCTCCATTGCGATGCCGCTTGCTTTCTACTTTTTATTTGCGAGTATGAATGGGGTAGATAAATCGATTCAATCGACAACTTGGGGCGTCTTTTCATTAATGTCAATGACTGCATTCAGTTTGATTGGTACAGCCGTATCCCAATTCGGTATCCGTCTATCGTTCGAGCATCAAGACGGGTGGGTACGCCTGTTGAAGCTGACTCCACTATCTCCTGCAGTCTGGATTGGCAGCAAAATTGTATCGCAAATGGCAGTTCACTTGATCGTCATTGTGGTTATATTTTTATCTGCTGGCCTTGTTCATGATATACAATTGACAGCCGGGCAATGGATTTTATGCGGATTATGGTTATGGATTGGGAGCATATCTTTTCTGGCGCTTGGTGCCTTGTTAGGAACGCTTAAAAATGCGAATACCTCCGTTGCCATCGGAAATGTATTACAGATGGGACTTGCCATTGTGGGAGGGCTTTGGATGCCGCTTAGTACTTTGCCAAGTTGGATGGGCTCGGTCGGGGAATGGCTTCCATCTCACCGTTACGCCAATGGGGCATGGAATATGATCGCCGGGAAAAATCCAGCAAGTATTGATTTCATAATCTTGACAGGATGCGGTCTCTTCTTTATGCTACTATCAATCTATATATATAATCGACGGGATGCGGTCTAATTGAATAGAGAAAAGTGGCGTCTCTTTCCAAAATCGGAAGGGGTCGCTCCTTATATTTTGTTAACAAATTTAATGATACCCATGTACTTTTTACTTTATGAGCCATCAAGTATACAGTGGCTTGGCTTTGTTCTGTTAGGCATATTCGTTCTATCGTTTCGACAATCCTACTTTTATACAAAGTGGGCCACGCCAATATTGATCGTTCAGGTGGGAATACTTCTAATTTTAGCAGGTGTATTTCACCCTATGTATACGTTTATAGGTTTTATGATAGCTGCTCCGCTGAGCAAACAAAAGCTGCCGATATTACTCTCTATAACGATCATTTTCACTGTGGCTATGGGATTTATCGCTGTTCCTTACTTGGAACGGATGGGCAGCCTAGTATGGATAGGGCTGGTGCCTATGTTTGGCATCTGTATTCTGCCGTATATTATTCGAACTTCGACTCGCTTTCAACAGAAGTCTGCGCGGCTGCGGGCAGAAACGGCTGAACGAATGGCACAGCAGGAGGAGCGCCAGCGGATCGCGCGTGAATTACATGATACGTTGGGACATACGCTGTCATTAATTGCACTAAAAGGGGAGGTCGTTGAGAAATTGGTCAATCGTAACCCCGAGAGAGCGATCGAAGAGGCTCGTGAAATACGAGAAACGGCACGCGCAGCCTTGAAACAAATGCGTGAATTGGTTACGGAGATGAAAGTTACTTACTTCGCTGATGAATATAAGCATGCTGTATCGTTATGTTCAGCTGCAGGCATACCGCTTTTATTTCAATATCAATCGATTTCAGATCCCGGACCTTCTAATGTAGGGACGGAGGACGCTTTAGTAAACAGTCAGCTTCCTTTAACACCCTTGCAGGAGACGATTTTGGCGATGTGTTTTCGCGAGACGATTACAAATGTGGTTCGACATAGCCGAGCAACAAGTTGCAACGTTCTTCTCGACATTCAGGAAGGGGAGGTTCGTGTATCTGTACGTGATGACGGTATTGGGGCAGATACGGAACAATTCTATACTAGCAGTAATGGCCTCGCCGGATTACGGCAACGGTTGGTTATGATCGACGGACGTATGTCACTGTCTTCGTCCCCAGGCAAGGGGACGGAAGTCACCTTACATATACCTAGGGTAATACGAAATGAAAAGGTAGGTAGAGCTTAGATGATTCGTATTGTTTTGGCAGAAGATCAAAAGTTATTAAGGGGAGCGCTGGCAACGTTACTCTCGTTAGAAGATGATATTGAAGTAGTCGGTCAAGCTGAAAATGGGGAAGAAGTGATGTCCATGATCCAGCAATATGAACCAGATGTAGCTGTTCTGGATATTGAGATGCCACTGAAAACCGGGTTAGATATTGCGGAATTGATTCAAAAAAATAAGTCCGCTTGTCGTGTCATCATCTTGACGACATTCGCGCGTCCCGGATATTTCCAGCGGGCGATGCAGGCAGGAGTTTATGGATATCTACTTAAAGATACGGGCAGCGATGAACTGGCTGATGCGATTCGTCGGGTCTATGATGGGAAACGTGTCATCAATTCAGAATTATCCCTCGCGGTATGGGATGATCCATGTCCATTATCACCCAGGGAGCGTGAAGTCATGAAGTTGGCAGCCCAAGGCTTAGTTCTTCAAGATATTGGAGCACAGCTGTTTCTATCCTATGGAACGGTACGGAACTACATGTCCGACGCGATTGGGAAGCTCGGGGCAAATACACGGATCGAGGCAATAGATATCGCGCGCAGCAAGGGATGGCTGGATTGAGGAGAACTGCGAGGTATGGAGGTAAGCGGATCGCCCCACTCAAGGGATGATGTTGCCAGCCCGTAGAGAGCTTTAGAAGCTCTCCTTTTTTAGGACCGCAACTTAGCATACCGTAACCTAATCTATACACTCCGGCGAATTGTGGTTTTAGATAGCCGCGGTTCGCCTCCATATGTAGTCAGTGTCGTACTGCAAGATAGGTGAGGAGCAATTAAACGAAAGCAAAGACAAAACAAACTTGTAAATCAGCTCCAGTTGTGTTAGAGTTAGTTCATTGGAATTTCGACCTAAGATCACATATTGTAGAGGGTTAGATTTTGATTATGTAGCCTTGTACAATATGTGATTTTTTTTTGAATTCGAAGATCATGTAAAAATAAAAATATGGAGGTAATGGATCATGGCACAAGGAACAGTAAAGTGGTTTAATGCAGACAAAGGCTTTGGTTTTATCGAGGTTGAAGGCGGAGACGACGTATTTGTACACTTCAGTGCAATTGTTAGTGACGGCTTCAAATCTTTGGATGAAGGTCAAAGAGTTGAATTTAGTGTAGTACAAGGCAATCGAGGCCCACAGGCCGAGAATGTTGTTAAACTGTAAAGCTGTAGTAGAAGGTCCTGGCACTTAGTGTTGGGACTTTTTTTTCGCCATTATTCCAGAAGAGAAAGAGGGATGCTGTTTGTACTATTCAAGGAAAAGACTGATGATTGATCTTCCAGAGGAAATGACAACGATATGGTCATGCACCAATGAAAAGTGCAACGGATGGATGAGGGATAACTTTGTCTTTTCGATTCAACCCGTTTGTGGCCAGTGTAATTCCTTCATGGAGAAAAGTGAGAAAATGCTGTCTATTTTAGCTAATACAAGTCCTAATCAGACGAAGCACTAATAGTGAGGACCAGTGACATCAAAAATGTCACACTACTACACACACGTAGAAGCCTATGCTGCGTTATCTTCGGACAGGGGTTCGACTCCCCTCGCTTCCATATGTAGTAAGTCAAAGAGCCATCGACCAGTCATCTGGTTGGTGGCTCTTTATGATATAATAAGCGTAATTATAAAGATGGAGGGATTCAAGATGCTTTCAAATCGAGAACAGCTCCAAGAAATTCTTAAAAAAGCTAACCAACATGCACGCAAGCAAGCCAAAGAATCAGGTGCATCAATATATTATATAAAAAATAATAAACGTATACGAGAAGATGCAGAAGGTAATAAATTCGAGATCGTTTTTGATGCAACCGGCAACCGGCGGGAGTTAGAGTATAATGAATGATACCCGACCCATTATGACGGTTTTTGCAGGTACCAATAGGGCTGGCAAAAGCACAATTAGCTTGCAGATGAGAGAATGGCTAGGTGAGCTAGTTGACCCAGACCAGATTGCACGAGAATTAAACCCTGATGATCCAAGAGGTGCCGATTTGTCAGCAGGACGGGAAGCAGTAAAAAGAATTCGTTCCCTTATCAAGGGAAGACACCCCTTTGCTATTGAAACGACATTATCAGGTACATTTGTTTTGAAGCATATGCAAATTGCCAAAGATGCCGGATATAAGATTGTCATGTATTATATCGGCCTCCAAGATGTCCAAATGCATATAGATCGTGTGGCTTCTCGTGTCGAGCAAGGTGGACATTGGATTGCTGAAGAGGATATTCGTTTTCGATATGGTCAGTCGTTACAAAATCTTAAACCTGCTTTAGCCATCGCAGAACAGGTTACCATCATCGATAATACATACGAGCCTTCGATTGTTGCTGAAATCATAAATGGTAATTTGCTTTATTGTGTGGAGTCAATACCTGATTGGTCCAGAACTGTGCTTGTAAGGTAAAGATGATTAATTAGTTGCCAGTAAAACTGTGACTACACGTAGAACCGTTCGCAGTGGATAAGTAACCCTTCAAAAACATCGCCATCTACTGTTTCCACTCGAACAAGTGCATTAGCATGGCTTTTACATATGTTTGCTATATGATCGTGAAAGGATTTTAAGTTATGCATAGTAGTTGGATCCATTCGAAACAGTGTTTGTTCTTGTTGTCCCTGCAGTTGTAAGCTCATGGTTTTGATCTCCAGCTTAGATTCATTCATTTCTCCATTGTATGCAGAAGCCTATAGGGAGTGACGAATCTGTGTATGAGATTTTCTGGGGAAAAATGCAGGAGATCATGGAGAATGCACATCCAGCGTATTGTCGATCAGCCAAACACAATAACTCGCAGTTCGTTGCAGGCACCTAAACGGTGGACCTGCTCTTTTTATGCCCAAAATCGCAAAAAGGAGCGAGGAATTCCATGAAATCAACTATTTATGTACATGTATCTTCAGATCGGTAAGCATAGAAAGAACGGTCCTTCCCAACTTGGAAGCTTCCTGGCATCTGTCGAAGTAAGACTGTATGGTCGCTTGAACGCTTTGCTGAACGATTCGGAAGTTTCGTAACCTGATTCGAGAGCAAATTTGTATGTATGGAAAATTCATACGGAATGGACTTCCGGTGATAGCGATCACCTCTGCGAACACCCATTTAATTTTTTCCCCCACTGGTATTCGTCTATACAGCAGTGAAGTTTGATGAATATGCTCTTGTATCTGAGACCCAAGGGGAGAGATGAATATCAATGTCGATTGGGAAAATGAGGAAGTACAAGGAGATGTTGAGGAACCCTGTCCTGCGTCCATATTTGCCTGAAACTCATCGGATGACGAAATCAAGGACCTTAAGGATGCTGAAAACCCATTCATCCCTCTTTATAAAACCTAATCACGGGAGCGGCGGTAGCGGAATCATCCGAGTCAAGAGACGAAGAAGGGGATACGAGGTTCGGTGCGGCTCAAGTCGGAAAATGGTTCGACGTTCCTCAGTCCTCAAAGCGATTCATTCTTACCGGAAATCAAAGCATCGGTATTTGGTGCAGAAAGGCCTGCGATTAGCGAAGTATCATGGGGTGATCTTTGATATCCGTGTATACCTGCAGAAGCCAAAGAATCATTGGATGATTGCGGGTATGGTCGCCCGTGTTGCCGCACCTCATAAGTTTGTGACCAATTATCATAAAGGGGGGCATGCCAAATCTTTGCGAAGGGTCCTCTTTAGTATTTTCAAGCATAACCATGCCAAAGTGAATGCCTATGAGCGCAAAATAAAAAAACTATCCATTTCCATCGCCAGAACAGTGAATAAGTGGCATTCCATTCATGAACTAGGGGTTGATCTTGCCATAGACAAGAAAGGCCGGATTTGGATCATTGAAGCTAATTCGCATCCGGGTCATATGCTGTTTACTCAGCTCTCCGATCGCACAATGATCAGGACGATTATGGCAAACAAACGATCCATCGGAATATAAGCTCCATATTGATGATTGCAATGGGAAGGGGAAAAGTTTCAAATGAAAAAAACAAAGGAGCTTAGAAACCTGATCAACTCCGATAAGCTGGGGTTTATTATGGAGGCTCATAATGGCCTGTCTGCCAAAATTGTTGAGGAGGCAGGTTTTAAAGGGATTTGGGCCAGCGGTTTATCGATCTCTGCAGCGATGGGAGTAAGGGATAATAACGAAGCCTCCTGGACTCAGGTGCTGGATGTTCTGGAATTCATGAGCGACGCAACGTCCATTCCGATTCTAATGGATGGGGATACAGGATACGGCAACTTCAATAATGCAAGACGCCTGGTCAAAAAGCTGGAGCAGCGGGATATTGCAGGGGTATGTATTGAAGATAAGCAATTTCCGAAAATGAACTCTTTCATAAACGGCCAATTGCAGCCAATGGCCGATATCGATGAATTTTGCGGCAAAATCAAGGCGATGAAAGATACGCAAATGGACGATGATTTTTTGGTTGTAGCCAGAGTAGAGGCATTTATTACGGGCAGAGGGCTTGACGAGGCGCTGCGGCGGGCTGAAGCATACCGGAAGGCAGGTGCCGATGCAGTGCTCATCCACAGCAAACGGCCGGATATTATGGAGATTGAGGCGTTCATGAAGGAATGGGCGGGAAGATTACCCGTAGTCATCGTGCCTACGAAGTATTATCTGACTCCAACCGACAAGTTTCGGGAACTGGGGATTAGCCTTGTCATTTGGGCCAACCATAATTTGAGATCATCCATCAAAGTCATGAAACAAGTATCCCGCAAAATTTATCAGGAAGAGAGCCTTGCCCATATCGAAAAAGATGTTGCAACACTGGACGAAGTATTCGGGCTTCAAGGGGCAGAGGAACTGCAAGCCGCGGAACAAAAATATCTCCCGGCGCCGAACTCCGGCTCGAATGAGGGAATATGATGGACACGAGAATTTTTGGAGAAGAGCTCCGTAATTTAGGATTTACCTTTTTCAGCGGTGTACCCTGCTCCTACCTGAAAAATTTAATCAATTATGCCATCAACGAAACCGATTACGTTGCAGCGGCCAATGAAGGGGATGCGGTTGCCATCGCATCCGCTGCTTCTCTAGGAGGGCAGAAATCCGTTGTACTTATGCAAAACTCAGGGTTAACCAACGCTGTTTCGCCGCTATCTTCCCTGATCCACCCCTTTCGAATTCCACTGCTTGGGTTTGTCAGCCTTCGCGGAGAGCCGGGTGTTCCCGACGAGCCTCAACATGAACTTATGGGCAGGATCACGACACAGCTGCTAGAATTGATGGAGGTGGAGTGGCAGTATCTCTCCAAAGATTTGGAGGAGGCCCGGAAGCAGCTGATTCACGCCAATGAGCAAATTGCCCGGAATCGACCGTTCTTCTTTGTAGTCAAGAAAGGGACCTTTGACGCAGAGCCTTTGAAAAAGCAACAAAACTCCACTCATTCCAACCAGATCATACGGCATGCCCATAAAGACAATCAGATGCCGGCACGATATGAGGCATTAGCCGTAATCAATGCGGTGAAAGACAGGGACACGGTACAGCTTGCTACCACAGGCAAGACAGGACGGGAATTATATGAAATAGAAGATGCAGGCAACAATCTGTATATGGTGGGCTCTATGGGGTGTATCGGTTCTTTTGGACTTGGGCTCGCCCTGAGTCAGCCTGGCAAAAATATCGTCGTGATTGACGGAGACGGTTCTTTATTGATGCGTATGGGAAGCTTGGCGACAAATGGGTACTACAACCCGAGCAATATGATTCATATTCTTCTCGATAATAACGCTCACGAATCGACAGGCGGACAGAGCACGGTATCCCATAATGTTGATTTCGTAAACATTGCTGCTTCCTGCGGTTATACGAAGTCGATCCATGTCCACAACCTCGAAGAACTGAAAGCTTGTTTGCAACAATGGAAAGAGTCTAAAGGACTTACTTTCCTGTATTTAAAAATATCCAAGCAGTCCAAGGCACAGCTCGCTCGCCCGAGCATAAAGCCTCACGAAGTAAGAGAACGCCTACAGCGATTTATCCAGAACGATTCCGTAAAGATCAAGGAAGTGGATGGCTCATGAGTTCTGCCGTAAAGAGAAACATTTTGCTGACCCCCGGTCCGGCAACGACTACAGAAAGTGTGAAATGGTCACAAGTCGTTCCGGACATATGCCCTCGCGAGGCTGAATTTGGCGAGGTGATGGAGCATATTTCCACAGAGCTCACCCGCTTGGTTGCGGATCCGGACCATTATCAAACCGTATTGTTTGGCGGGTCGGGCACGGCAGCCGTTGAATCCATGATCAGCTCCGTCCCGGATAACGAAGCCATGATCATTGTCAATAATGGCGCTTATGGGAAACGGATGTGCGAGATCGCCAAGGTCTATGGAATCGATTATTTAGAATTCAGGAGTCCCTTTGATGATGCTATTAATATAGATGCATTAGAGGAGTGCATCCGCTCCTCCGACCGCATGATTTCTCATCTCGCTGTAGTCCATCATGAGACCACAACCGGCCTTCTGAACAAGGTGAAGGATATTGGCTTGTTATGCCAAAAGTATCATATCAACATGATGGTGGACGCGATGAGCTCATTTGCTGCGATCCCGATTCAAATGAAAGAAATGAACATTTCGTTTCTCGCATCAAGTTCCAATAAGAATTTGCAGGGAATGCCCGGGGTTTCGTTCGTGATTGCAGAAAAAAGCAAATTGGATCATTTGAAAGGCAGGAAACCACGAAATTATTATTTGAATTTGTACGCCCAATATCAATATTTCGCTGAAAATGCGCAAATGCGGTTTACACCGCCGGTACAGACTTTGTACGCGCTCAGGCAAGCCATTCAGGAATTAAAGCAGGAAGGCGTGGCACAGCGTTACGATCGATACAAGGCATCCTGGAAAACCTTAATCACTGGTCTGAACAGGCTGGGATTAACCTATCTCGTTCCAGAAGAGCATCATTCCAAGATCATAACCTCCATTCATGAACCTTATGCAGGTTATGATTTTCAATCCATGCATGATTATTTCTACAGCAAAGGCATTATGATTTATCCCGGAAAACTAGATGAACTGAAGACGTTCCGGATTGCCAATATCGGGGATATCACGCCCAAGGATATCGAGGTGTTTTTGGAATTGCTTGAAAATTATTTAGGCAGCATTTAAGTGAACATGAGAAAGGCGGAGTCCCATGGGATCGGTGACAAAAAATAAATGGTTGAAATATTTGCTTTTGAAGAAGTATGGCCCTCTTGCTCCTTACGTACCCACAACGAAAAGGATGAGCCGACATTCCTTCTGGGCTCTTCTGCGAAAATACCGGCATGTCATTGTTAAACCGGTATGGGGGAGTCGCGGTCGGGGAGTCATTCAAGTCTCGTATTTGGGTAATGACAAGTTTGCCATACACTACGAGAACGTGAGAAAAGTGATTCGAGGAAAAAAGAATATTTATCGTTATATCCGAAAAAAAATAGGGTCTGCCGATTACATGGTTCAACGGAGAATTACTCGCCCGACCATCAACAAACGTCCCTTTGATATGAGAGTCATCGTTCAACGGAAACACCACTCATCCCGATGGGTAGTTACGGGAAAGGTGATCAAGGTTGCGGGCAAAGGTTATATTGTGTCCAATAATACCCGGAGTAAGGGGAAATTGCTTAGGTTTAGGTCGGGTATTCGGAGGTCATCCATCAGGCGTTTGTCTGTCTCCGGTTTGGAATCCAAAATCGATGGAGTTTCAATTCTTTCCGCTAGGAGATTAGGAGCCTTTTTTCCCGGGCACCGTATTTATGGCCTCGACATTGCAACAGATCAGCGAGGGCATGTATCCATTATTGAAGCCAACCTTTATCCGGCCATGTCACATTTCCGTAAGCTAAAGGATAGAAGGGTGTATCGGCGAATACTCTCATATAAGAGAGGTTGATATACTGCCAATGCATTAGGATTGGAAGTCGCAGAAGGTACTGGGCTAAGCCGAGAATTTGTATGTTAAAGCAAAGAAAAAGGAGAACTGTCATTGCAGTCCTCCTTTTTTACGATTCATTTCTTTTTGGTAGGCATTTTTATTACAAAGAATAAGATCGATAAGGCAAACAGAGCATGTGAGGTTGTAACCAATAATCTATAACCCTCACCTAGGTCTTTTATACCGAAGAGAATATTAATTAAGGATACCAAACCTGTAATTATAAGTATCACCAGTGCGAGTAGGTACATGTTTAGTCCCCCTTGAAGATTGACAACTTGGTTTTCCAACCTTGGGTAGTAACATCCGCCTAACATGAGCGCTAGTAAAAGCCGGTAAAGAGAATGAGGACAACAAGAGTGTGGATAGTTGTTACAGGAATATAATAGCATTCAGCGTTTTATTTGTATATATATGTAAAAATAAACGAGTTCGTTGAGTTCTCGCAGCTTGAAAAGGATTCTGGGGATGTGGAAACAATGCATTAGGACTAGCATTCAAAAATCAAGGAGCAGATGAATGCTCACTCTGTATACGGAGCACAAGGTATAAAATTGCATTTGTTGAATCGGAAGAATCCCATGAGTCTATCCCGGCATATCATTGATACATATATGGGAATTTCAACACGACTATACAAGGCTCAGCTTCTTCCTGAACATTTCGACTAGAACATTAGGTGCCCATTTTCCGCTTTGTGATATAATATCCGTAAATTACTAATTAGAGGGCGAAGATGCTTTTAAATAATGACTGCTTTAAGAAATTCCAAAGAAAGCAAATCTTTAGTATGCTCTCAGGAATTTTAGTACCGTGAGTGAACCCAAGCCATGTGTCCTGTATATCCGGATAGAGAATTGACTCACGAACAGACTAAAAAGGAGTAGTTCCATTGGATCCTTATCTATATTTGTTTTTTCATGTCTTATCACATGCCGTTCTTGGGGCAGCAATTGCATGCTGCTTTTTGCCAAAGAATAGTTGGAAGGACCGTATGATCGGCCTATGTTCAGGTGCATTGTGTGGTGTAATTCCTGATATTTTTGGGGACAGAAGTATAGCCCCATGGTCGCATTCTGTATTGATTGCCCCATTTTTAGCTTTAGGTGTAGCATTTTTGACAAAACTGTTCTATAAAAAGACATCTTTCAAGTTAATTTGGGGATCATCTACTTTGTCTGTTTGGTTTGGACACTTGCTTCTTGACTATATGGGACATGATCTACCAGCATTTTATCCAGTTAACGACAAGTCCTATATTATGGGGGCTATTACATTGGGAGACCCATGGATATGGTTTCCGTTAGTTGTCGGTCTTGGATGGAGCTTTTTCTTAAAAAACAAGCCTAGATTACCTGTAATAACCTCAATAATATTCGTAGTGATATATTTAATTTTCCGAGTAATGGCAAAAGAGATAATCGAACATAAAGTGCAAGTTCAGTATCCTGTTTCCGAAAAGTCATATATAACAGTAGAGCCTGATAGTCATTATGAGTTTCCGTTAAACCCCAGCGAATGGTTAAAGTTCAGGTTTGAAATTATTAGTTCTCATTATTCAAGAGGTGGGGATGCAGGTTTTTTGGGGGAGAAATCGGATGTGCTACTTTGGTACGATTTTTATCCAGTTGCGCGTGATATTACCATAATGAATGGAAAACATAGTTTGATGTATTCGGCCGAGTCTAAAGTTAGTCTTTCCGTTACTGACGAATGGACAGAAGCTGGTCTCAACTTTATTAGGGGAGAGTATGAGGGTAATCAGCTTACCTTCAAACAAACGGAAAACGGTCAGTGGGAGGAAGTTCTATCGAAATAGTTTGACGACTGATCCTGGCCTGACGAAATTATAAAACGCAGCGGGTAGCAAAGTACTTCCACCATGACATGAATCTTGGTGATTACTCCGTTGTGCTACGTCTGGCGGCTTTCTGCTCATACCTATGTTCGATTATGGCATTTTTCTTGAAGGCCAGATCTTCTCCTCACGCAATTCTAGTGAAGTATATAATTGTAGATTGGCTGGTGAATCTCAATGGGTGGAAAATCCTGGCTAGTGGTGCAATATCCATTGAAAAGTGCAAAAGGCAACCAGCGTGACCAATGGTTAAAAGAGAAGGTAACGGAATGTTTGGAGAGCTCCCTCGCCAATGCTGACCTGGGATATGTCGATGGTTCAGATATGGGGAGGTGCGTTTCCGACCCCAAAAAGTATGCGCTTAATATATTTTGTGTAGTTACAGAGGAGGAACAGAGCATAGCTTTGGTGAAGAGAGTTTTAAGAGAGAGCAGGCTCGACCATACACGAATTCAAATAGCCACCATGCCCTATGGAGAAGAAGAGACCTATACGCTGAAATATGGCTATAAAAAAGGGGTTGCCGACTTTTCTCTTTAGCGTAATTTGGAGAAGTAAAAGAGCGTTGGCAGGATGTATAAGAGAGGAGACACTCATAAATGGGGAAATTATCGTTGGTAGAACAGGTTAACGTTGGGGAAAAGGTAGTTGCCTTCACATTTGACGATGGACCGCACCCGGTATATACGTATCAGTTGCTTGAGATCTTCCGCGGCGCGGGTGGACGGGCGACCTTTTTTATGATTGGTCAGGAAATGGAAGCGCATCCAGAGCTTGCGGCGGCTGTGCACCGTGAAGGGCACGAGATCGCCAACCACACCTATTCGCATCCCGATCTGACCAAACTGACGCTGGAGACAGCCAGAGAGGAGCTATTGCGGACAGAGGAGCTCATCCGAGAGGTCACGGGGGAAACGGCACGGATCTTCAGGCCGCCTTATTTCGGGGTGAATGATGACATTCTGTCCCTGGCTGCGGAGCGTGGATACCAGACGATCGGAGCGGTCAATGGCGGGGCAAAGGATTGGGAGAATCCTGGCATCGAGTATATTGTCGAGCACACAAGGCCAACCGTCAGGCCGGGCAGCATCTTGATCTTCCATGACGGATACGGGGAGCGCTCCCAGACGGTGGAGGCTGTCCGGACATTGGTCAAGGAACTGGCCGCAGAGGGGTATCGCTTTGTCACGGTCAGTGAACTGCTGGACATGGCAGCTTGTACGTGAAGCGGCGAACAAGCGACGAATGGACACCATCTTAGGTGTCCGTTTTTGTATTTGCGAATATCGTCCATGGTATTTACTCGCAAACTTTGCCCGGCACCGCTCTCAGATGATAAGCTGATACAAACTACATTAGGAGGAGACAATGGACTTTATCAGAAATCAACTAGACGGATTTGGCATCAACGAACCTGCCATTGGATATCTCTCGAATATGATCATGGTCGTTTTTATCGCCGTAGTCTCGGTACTGGCTAATTTTATCGCAAAGAGAATCGTGCTGCGGACGATCCTTCATATCGTCAATAACCATCGATTCAAATGGGGCCATATCATTGTGGAGAAAAAGCTGTTCCACAAGCTGTCGCATCTCGTACCGGCCATTATTATTTATTATTCTGCTTATGTCTTTCCATCCTATCAGGTCCTGATTGAAAAGGCTGCAATGACGTACATGATTGTGGTGACGATCACTGTATTTAATGCGCTGCTCAATGTGTTTGATGACATATATCGTTCCTATGAAGTATCCAAGATCAGGCCGATCAAAGGATATATCCAGGTTGCCAAGATTATTCTTTTCATCATCGGCGGCATTATCGTCATTTCGAGCCTGATCGGTCAGAATCCATTAATCATTCTCAGCGGGCTTGGCGCGTTATCGGCCGTATTGATGCTGGTCTTTAAAGACTCCATCCTAGGCCTTGTGGCTGGCGTTCAGCTATCGTCGAATGATATGGTACGTGTGGGCGACTGGATTGAGATGCCGAAATACAATGCGGACGGCGACGTGATCGATATTACCCTAAACACGGTAAAGGTGATGAATTTCGATAAAACGATTACGATGATTCCGAGCTACGCTTTGATTTCGGATTCGTTCAGGAACTGGAGAGGCATGCAGGTATCCGGCGGACGAAGGATTAAGCGAAGCTTTTATATCGATATCAGCAGCATCCGTTTCTGTACCGAGGAAATGATCAGGGAATTTCAGAAGATCCACTACCTTACGGACTATGTAACGACAAAATTAAATGAGATCCACGCGTACAACCTTGAACATGAGATCAATACGGACAGCAATGTGAACGGCAGACAGCTTACGAATGTGGGCGTATTCAGAGAGTACATCCATCAGTATCTTCGGAATCATCCCAAAATCAATCAGAACATGACGATGATCGTCAGACAGTTGGCGCCGGGAGACACGGGGCTGCCGCTTGAAGTATACGCATTTAGCAATGATACCAACTGGGGAGTATATGAATCGATTCAAGCCGATATCTTTGACCATATTTTCGCCGTTGCGCCGACGTTCGGGCTGCGTGCGTTCCAAAACCCAACGGGGCACGATATTGCGCAGCTTAAGGACAGCAGGGAATTTTCGCGAGGGTACTCATAAATCATTCAATTCATACCATCGCATATGGCGTGAACTGTTGAACGAAGCGATAAGCCGTTGACCAACTTTTGGTTGATGGCTTTTTTTCGATAAAAGTACTCCGGAATCGCTTCTGACCCATGCCGAATTGATTCACTCCCGCGTACAGGGGTAGAATAGACAAGTAGGCAAGTAAATTTTTCCATTATCCCCCCAGCAAAGGAGAGATTTCAGATGAACCATCGCATTCCGGAGCATACGTTGAATGATGGCTTAAAGGTGCCTGCTATCGGGCTTGGTACCTACAGCCTGAAAGGGGAAGCCGGCGTCAAATCAATCGCGGGCGCAATAGATGCGGGTTATCGCCTGATCGATACGGCGTATAACTACGAGAATGAGGGAACAGTCGGCAAAGCCATCCGGCAGAGTTCCGCATCCAGGGAAGAGCTCGTCATTTGCTCCAAGCTGCCAGGGCGTTACCATAGCTATGATAAAGCCATCGTGGCTGTAGAGGAATCGCTGTATCGGGCAGGGCTCGATTACTACGATCTGTATTTGATCCACTGGCCGAATCCCAAACAAGATCTGTACGTGGAGGCATGGCAGGCCCTGATTGAGGCCAAAAACCGCGGTTATATCCGCTCGATCGGGGTTAGCAATTTCCTGCCTGAGCATAATGATCGTCTGGTGAAGGAAACCGGTGTAGCACCGAGCTTGAACCAAATCGAGCTCCATCCGTTCTTTAACCAGGGCGATCAGCGGCAAAAGGATGCCGAGTACGGCATCATTGCGGAATCCTGGAGCCCGCTCGGACGCGGCAACGATATCGTGCAGGACATCGTGAATGATGAAAAGATCCTCCAGATTGCAGAAACGTATGGCAAAACGGGGACGCAGGTCATTTTGCGCTGGCATACCCAGCTCGGTGCCATTCCGATTCCGAAAGCAAGCTCTCTCCAGCATCAGAAAGAGAACATCGATATTTTCGATTTTGAGCTGACCGCGGAAGAGATGGGAGTCATCTCTTCGTTCAGCCGTGAGGACGGACGGTTGTGGGGACAAGATCCGAGCGAATACGAAGAGTTTTAAATGAACATATGATGCAATGATGAGTATCACCGAAAACGAGACGGCAAGATATGCGCATGAACCAAAAAGCAGCGATTCTCCATCCCAAAGAGAATCGCTGCTTTATTTATGCTTCTAGCACAAGCTTATTAAGCCTGCGTTTTCGGTGCCAGCTCAATCGCCGAACGGATGGCGGCCAGCATGCTTTTGTCGTCGGCAATGTTTTTGCCGGCGATGTCGAAGGCCGTGCCGTGGTCAACCGATGTGCGGATGATGCCGCCTTTGAGGCCAACCGTGATGTTCACGCCTTCCTCGATGCCCATGACTTTGATCGGGGCGTGCCCCTGGTCATGGTAGCAGGCAACGACGATGTCGAAATCGCCGCGGCCCGCACGGAAAAAGAGCGTATCGGCAGGAAGAGGGCCGACGACGTTGATGCCTTCTTGCTGCGCGCGCTCGATGCCTGGCTGCAGCTTCTCTTCTTCTTCGCCGTTGCCGAACAGGCCGTTTTCGCCCGCATGCGGATTAATGCCGCATACCGCAACGCGGGGGTTGTCGAAGCCGGCTTTTTTCAGTGTATCGTGAGCCAGTTTGACGACAGTGTATGTTCTTTCCGGATTGATGCTTTGGATCGCTTCAATCAGTCCCATGTGGGTGGTCAGGTGAATGACGCGCAGATTAGGCGTCGTCAGCATCATGGAGAAATCCTTCGTATCGGTCAGGTCGGCTAAAATTTCAGTGTGCCCCGGGTAGAGATGGCCGCCTTTGTGCAGGGCAGCTTTGTTTAGTGGCGCTGTGCAAATGGAATTAATCTGCTGGTTTTTGGCCAGGTCAACGGCTTTGGCCAAGAATTGGAACGCGGCATCTCCGGCAACGCCAGATTCTTTTCCGTACTCGAGATCAGCAGGAACGAGATCGAGATCGATAACGTCCACGGTGCCGAATTCGTATTTGGCGTCAGTCGGGTCTTGAATCGCATGGATATTCAGGTTCGAGCCGATAACAGGCAGCACGCGTGCCAAAATTTTGGCGTCACCGATAACGAGTGGTTTGCAATTGTCGTAAATCTCCTGATGGCCCAGTGCTTTCATAATGATCTCGGGTCCGATGCCGGCGGCATCGCCCATAGTTATTCCAATAATCGGTTTCATGCTGGAACGCCTCCTTTTAATTTTTGAATGGCATGAATGAACACGTCCGGTTTGCCGAATCCACCTGCTTTGGTGATCACATGCAGGTTGTCGATGCCGATGAATTTGGAGATCGGCACGCCGATTTCGAGCTCGTCCAACAATTCGAATCCGCTAATGTTCCACTTGATGCAAATCTGCTTAGCCGTATCTCCGCCGGTCATCGATACCCCTTTGAACCAGCCCTCTTCCAGCAGCTTGGCGCACACTTCGCCAATGGCCCGCACGATTTCGTTGCTGACCTCCGTGTGGTCGAGACCTTTTGCTTCTCCAGTGGCGCGAGCCAATTCGATATCTACCGGCTCTGCGGTAGAGTAGATCACGACGTCTTTGCCTTCCAGCGCTTTCGCTTTGACTTCCTCGTACACGCGGTCAATTTCCACCGTCCGATCTTCGGCTCCCCCCACTGCTTTGAAAGAATGGAACGGGATTGATGTGACGTCCGTTTGTTCCAGCAGCAGCTTGAGTTGTGCGCGTGAGTTTTTGTTCACGCTGCCGACGACGGTAAGAATCGGTCCGCCATTTTCCGGGATGGTCAGCTCGGAGGAGTTGGCCCCCAGATCGTAATGATCGGGAAGGTAATTGGCAATCCCTGCCGATCCTGCCCAAGCAAACGTGTAGTCCAGCTCGCTGGTAATGCTCAGAATTTGTTCCAAATGGCTCTCTTCCGTCGAATCTACGAGCACATAAGGAATGCCTTGCTCCTTGAAGCCTCGCAATTGCTCCTGAATGCGATCTTTTCCTGTCGCAAGGTCGTTGACCGTGATTTCACCGATCTCATACTTCGTTTGCTGTTTCAGCAGATCCGGAAGATAGGAGAGGGTCACCGGCGTTTTCGGGTCGTTCGCAATTTCGGTTTCCGCCAGCGGAATGCCGTTCAAATAATGTGTGCCGTTCAGAATCGTGCGGTTGTTTTTGGGATAACCCGGAGCGATCATCATGAAATCAGGTTTCACGACATCGTAGACGGCATCGATCTCGATGCCGATATTTCCGCGCATGGTCGAGTCCATTTTTTTGAAAATGGACTCATATCCGCTTCGCTTCAGCAGCTGGGCTGCGCCAGCGACGCGTTCATAAGCTTTCTCCGCCGCGATGGAACGGCTGTCGGTATCAAAGACGACGGCATCGTACTTGGTGATGTGATCCTCGTCCATGTCAAATAATACGCTTGTTTTCAAACCATGACGGGCCAGCTGTACACCGCTGTCATTGGCACCGGTCAAATCGTCAGCAATAATGGCTAATTTCATGCGGCTATCGCCTCCCTGTAAGCTAAATGAATACGAAGTTGCATCAAAATGATGAAGCTCGGTTTATGAAGTCGTTTTCGGTTGATTGTATTTCGCGACGCCGCCTGATTTCTCCAGCCGCTTGGACAGGAAACCGATGAAGATCGGCAGCAGGATGGCCGTGGTCACTACGCTTGCGGCAATCTGTACAGTAGCGATTTCGGCGATTGGAGCAAAGGATGCGTTTGCAGCTACGATCGCGGCAGGCGTACCTACTGCGTTACCGGCAGTGGAACCTTCCGAAGCGCCAACGATCGGGTTCCATCCAATCGCTTTGAAGAGCAGAAATCCAATCCCGCCCGTAAGCAATACGGTCAGCACGCCAAGCAGAATACCGCTCAGTCCGCCTTGAATGATGGCCGAGAAGTTGATGCCCATACCGAGCGAAAAGGCAAAGAACGGAACCAGCTTGTCGCTGCCTTTATGCAGCCATTCCGCCAGATTGCGGTCCAGGTTGCCAAGAATGACACCTACGATCAACGGCAAAAGTACCGCCACGAAAGACATCGGGGAGAACATGCCGTTGGCAAAGCCCATGGCACCGAAGATGGAGAGTGCAACCATCGTCAGGAACGGGCCGTCGCTCAATGCAAGAAAAGGATAAGCGGCTTTGTCATCTTCCTTGCCGTACTGGCCGGCCAAGGCAATGTACAGACCGCCGTTGGAGTTCGTCATTGCAGCAATGATGGCAAGTGGCGCAAGGCCAAGAAACAATCCGTTCGAATCAGCGAAGAAAATGGCGATCAAACCTATTATCGCACCAATCCCCCACTTGAACGCAAGCAGCGTGAGACCTTTACCTACAGAAGAACCTGCCGTTTTGAACGTGATTTGCGTTCCGGCGATCAACAGGAACAATGCGATCAGCGTGCTTGAACTATTCACGAACAGCGCTTCGGTGAATCCGCCGATGCGGAGTGCGTTTGGAGCAAACGTATTGATGCATGCGCCGATGAGCAAGGGAACAACCATCATGCCGCCAGGGATACGATCTAATGTCGCTTTGATTTTCATAAGTGATAGCTCCTTAGTAATCGTTTTATAAAAGCGTTTGCAGGGACTATCTTATCTCATGGTGTTTATTTTGGCAACACATAATTACTGTAAATTTAAATATCCCATCAATAATGTTTAAAAATGCAACACTACAGTGTGAAAAAAGGGCGAAAACTTAAAGTCACTCTTTAAGTTTTCGCCATAAGGTGGCTCGGTTGATACCCAAGCGTTCGGCTGCTTTGGATTGATTGTTGTTTTCCTCGCGCAGCACATATTCGATGATTTCTTTTTCGATTTCTTTCAGCGTGCCATCCAATCGGATCGTATTCGAGACCGGACGTTGACGAAGCAGCCGGGATAATGTTTCGGTCGAAATGACGAAATCCCGTTCGTTCAGCGCCGCCTGTTTGACGAGATGTTTCAATTCGCTCACCGTCATTTGTGCCGATTGTTCCCGAATGAAGCGCAGCGCGTCTTCTTTGATTTTTACGGCATTCGTTCCATATTGCTGATGATAACGGCTCAAGAACTGCTGGATTAGAGACGGCAAGTCCTCCTGCCTGTCGGCCAGGCTTGGCATGATAATCGTATTCAGTTTCATATGGAGGGGCCAGTGATCGTCCAGCGCTTGCTCGCTCAGAATAAACACGCCGATTTTCATGTCCAGGCAGGTCTCGACAAAAGAGAGTAATTCCTGATCCTGAATTCGGTGTTCCACGTGGTTGATTTCAACGTTGCGCACTTTCGCTAGCGGAATATTGTGCAAATGGCCGGGAGGAAGCTGCGACATGTCTATCTGCAGGAGCAATCCGCCGTCCGAGTACATTTGATGGAGATGTTTGATCAGGAATGACTTGCCGGAATCCGGCTCGCCAAGCAGATGTATCGCTTCATGCTTTTCATGGAGCGCCTTGGTGTTCTTCAGGACGGCCTGCATGGTCGGCGATTCGGCCACGATCGGTTCGATCGAAGCCTCGGTATATGACTTGATACCGAATTGTGCAAATGAATAAGGATTTCCTTTTTCCATGTAATATATCTTATAGTTTTGGTTATCCAGGGTCGTTTCATGCGCCGTGACTGTCAGTTGGTAGTCGTTCACCATAAAAACGTTTTGTACTTTCGATTGGTGGAACTCCAGGTTGGTGTTAATGATATGAATCTGGTTTTCGGTGAGCGGATTGCGCTCAAAGTCGGCAAGACTCTCGAAGATCACCTTATTATGATCGTTCAAAATGAGCAGGTTCGGATGTTCCTGTGTTGCCAAATTGTTCAGGATCACGGAAGCCGTTTGATTTTGGCTCAGATAACGGTATACGAGTTGTGCGTCTTCCAACGCCCGCATAATCGATTCTTTGCCGGACTGGATCAGGAAACCTTCCAATCCATAGGTCTTTGCCGTATTGACGGTGATGACGTCGCCGACAATCTGTCGGTAACCGGATGCCTTCAGCTCCAGCAGCAGCGGAGCCACTTCCTCGGAGCTGTTGATCGTATACACTTTCAAAGGCAGGTCCATCAGATCAATGATTGCCTGCGCGCCGGACGTGATGTTGGAAAAACCGACAATGGCGGTAAGGCCGTTGAATTGGCTGGCCAATGTCAAGGAACGAATCATGTCGTATCCTGACAGCTGCACGTCAATGACGGGGATGGACACGGCATGTTTGATCAATTTGGCCGTTCCTCCGCGGCTGATGATGATCTGCGCTCCGTTTTTTTCCGCTTCGACGGCGTGTTCCACGCCTTTGGCCAAGTCGCCCACGTTCAGCTTGACGGCCAATTGGGGGAATTGGGGAATGCAATCTTGTATGATAGGAATCATCGCTTCGTAAGGAGCGACAATGTGAACTCGTGTACGCATAGTGATCCTGCCTTTTAATCAATATCGCCATTCATCAAGAGGATCGGTGATCCCAATGAATGAGCGCTTCCCTTATTATAGCCAACTTACAAGAGGAAGGCACCTTTTGTGTATATTGACGATGAGCTGGCTCGTGTGAACGCGACGGAGATTTGAACGGAGAAATAGAAAGAGGGAACACAATTAATTCACATTTTCACTAATCTATTAACGAATATATATATTTTGCAATGTGACAAAAAATGCCTTACTTCGACAAGGAGGACCCTTTAATATGAGGTTTAGTGTAGGGTTTGGAGCACCAAGTCGCTATACTTAATTCCTGAGAAGGGGGATGTTAATGTATATATTCATAAATTAGTGAAAACGCATTTTTTTGAAATGAATGGAATTGGGGCATTCGGAATGATTGGCTTACTTTAATTTGAAAGCGCTTCACTAGGGAGGGCTCATTAAATTACGGAGATATCGATTCTGCAATATATCATCCAAAATGAAGGGAGATTGGCCCGATCATGCAGCATATGCACAAACGATGGAACAAGCTGGGTTCGATGTTGTTGGTTTTCGTGCTGTTGGCCGTTACTTTGGGAAGCGGGAACGCGTTGGGCGCCGCAAGCTCGTCGACCACTTCGAACACAACCCGGGTTTCCGTGCACGACCCGTCGATCTATTACGATTCAGCTACGAACAAATACTATATATACGGTTCGCATCTGGCTCAGGCCAGCAGCACGGATCTTAGGAACTGGTCGTATGAAGGAACACAGGGATACGCCAACAGCACCCTGTACGCACCGTCCACGTTTGAAGGGTATTACTACCTCAAAAATAAAAACAGCGGCTTGTACCTGGACGTGGCCGACGGCTCGGCCGCGGACGGAACAAGCCTTCGTCAATGGTCTTATAACGGTTCCGATGCGCAGAAATTCAGAATCATGCATTACGGGAACGGGGACTACTACCTGCTTACGGCCAATTCGGCCTACAAAAGCGCTATTGACGTCAATGGCGGATCGGCTACGGATGGTGCTCCGATTGAGCAGTGGGCATATTGGGGCGGTGCGATGCAGCTGTTCCGGATTCAGCAAAATGCGGACGGCACGGTCGCATTCCTGACCAAGGCATCCGGGTATACCGGGGCGTTGGATGTGGCTGGCGGCAGCACGACTGCCGGAGCAAGCATACAGCAATGGAACTACTGGGGAGGAGATATGCAGAAATGGGAGCTGGTCAAAGCAGGCGGCACCGGCAATGCGTCCCGCAGCGCCGGGGCGGCGCTGACGTCCGCTCTGGCGGTATCGTATGCTTGGGCCGGATATAACGATCAGGACAGCTCCGGCGGCCATGCGGTATGGGCACCGGCTTCGCCGATCTACAATCCTTCCTATACGTGGGCAGACGGTTCCAAGGGCGCCTACATGTTGTATTACTCCACGTCTTCGACCTATATTCGCTCAGCCATCGGTTTTGGCGTATCCAAGTCCGTAAAGGGGCCATACGAGTACATTGATACCATCATTTACTCGGGCTTCACCAGCGGAAGCAATCCAATAACCACCACGTCATCCCTCGGCTCCAAAACGGTAAACACGTGGTACCAGAATACCAACATTCCCGAGCTGATCGACAAAGGCACGCTTTCCGGCACGAGGAGCGGCTGGTTCCTGGGCAATGGCGGTTACAACAACACGCTATTCCCGAATGCCATCGATCCTACATTGACTTACGATAGTTCCGGAAAACTGTGGATGAGTTATGGATCTTGGTCAGGGGGAATTTACATTCTTCAGATCAATCCGGATACAGGGCAGCCGATCTATCCGGGATCGGATAGCGGCAATACGGACCGTTATTTCGGGAAACGCATTGCGGGCGGTTACGGCAAAACCGGAGAAGCGCCGTACATCATTTATGACAAGGATGCAGGCTACTACAACCTTTACGTGACGTACGGCGGTTTGGCCAATGAAGGCGGGTATCATATTCGCGTGTATCGTTCCACAACGATCGACGGAACATATACCGATGCTGCCGGCAATCAGGCAGTCTATGCATCCGCTTCCGTCGATCAGTCGACCCGGGGAGTGAAGCTCTTCGGCAACTATGCGTTGGCCGGCATACCGCTCGGGTACAAATCGGGCGGGCATAATTCCGCCTTCGTCGATACGGATGGTGCGAGGTACTTGATTTACCATACCCGCTTCAATAATGGGACCGAGTACCATGAGGTTCGGGCGCATCAGCAATTTTTGAACGCCGACAAATGGCCGGTGACGGCCGTATACGAATTTTTGGGCAGCAGCATCTCTTCCACCGGATATAGCGCGAGCGACATGACGGGAACGTACCAATTCGTCAATATGGGGCTGGATGCTTCCATTAGCGGCGTGGGCATGCTTCCGACCCGAAGCGTGACGCTGAACGCCAACGGGACGATTACCGGCGACGTGACGGGCACATGGTCGAACACCGCCGGTACGTATTACTGCACCATGGTCATTAACGGGGTGACGTACAAAGGCGTATTCTTCAAACAAAAAAATGAGCTGTCCGGCCATAACGAAGTGATGACATTCTCACTGATCGGTTCCAACAACCAATCCATCTTTGGTTCCAAATAGGATCATCTGCGATCGGCGATGCCAGTTCCCTTTGGATTAGGCGTGTGATATTGATCACGGAAACAGAGCCTGCCGTTTTCCAAAATAACCATAGTGAAGTGATGCTGTGTTTAGGGAAAAGGAGGCACGATCATAGATGGCAGGAAGCCGCGAAATGGTTCAACCTGATTACATTATCGAACAAGTCGTCGACCGGTTCCCGTGCAGGGCACTGTGGAGCGAAGGCCGCCCTTGTCTGGAGTATCAACGGGAAGGCGATCTGGTGCAGATTGCGGAATATGTTCGAGAGCACTTTGGAGTCGAGCTGCTGGACGTCTTTTTCACCGCCGTGGAGAGTCTTCCGCTTGAACCGTGATGAACTGATGACTACATGTAACAGGAGCCCAAATAATCAACACAAACGCAATAGAAAAACTCACGAGACAGATGGCCGCAAGGCCTGGCATCTCGTGAGTTTTTTAATCCTGCCTTCATGCGCAGGTGATGCGGTCGGGAAGACAGGATGTCCTATGCCTGCAATTTGAAGCGGCTGATCAGCTCGCCCATCCGGATGACGCTGGCCTTGACCTGTTCGGACTGGTCGGATACGTCGCCGGATTGTTCTGTTGCCGATACCATCTGTTCGGCAATATGCTGCGTGGACACGGCCGATTGTTCGCTGGCTGCGGCAATTTCCTGAATGGAGCGAACCATCGTTTCAATGGATTCATTCGTCTCCTGGATGATGTGGAACAAACTTGCCGATGCATTTTTGTTCTGGTTTGCATGCTGTGCGTACTGTTCTGCCGTTTCTTGAAGCAGCATTGCATTTTCATTGACTTGTTCGGACACCCAGGCGAGCAGTTCCCGAACATGGGAGGACAAGTTGGTAACGGAATCGACGACCTCAACGGTCACCTGCTGGATTTGATCGGCAGCCTGGCGGGAGCCGTCCGCAAGCTTGCGGATCTCATCGGCCACGACCGCAAAACCTCTGCCGGCGTCTCCGGCTCGTGCGGCTTCAATCGAAGCGTTGAGGGCCAGCAAATTGGTTTGTGCCGAGATGTTCAGGATGGACTGGGAGAGCAGGCTGATTTGATCCACCGCCTGCGCACGCACCAAAGCATTGCTCAACCGGGTCTCGGTTTGTTGATACACTTGTTCCGCGGCCTTGCCGGATTCCTCTGCACGGGCTACCAACTGATGAGCTTGTTCAATGCTTTCTTCGGCTTGGACCACGCTCTCCTGGGCTTTGCTGCCGATGAAATGGGCCGATTCACGGATGTTATCGGCCGATGAGTTCATCGTTTCCGTATACGCGGATGTCTCCTGCATCGTGGCTGACAGCTGCTCTACGGTAGCGGAGACGTCCAGGACGCTTTTGTTCAGCTCCTGCATGCTGGCATTGGTGTTTTCGCTCATCGCATGAATGGAGCGGGATTCTTCCGCTACGCCCGTAATGATATTCACCGTGCTTGCCGTCATTTGGTCAATGGAGCGGGCGATGACGCTGATCTCGTTTTTCCCCTGTAATAGCTCGGGATTCAATGTCGCATACATGCGCCCTGCCGTGATTTCCTGGCAATACTGGGTGATGCCTTTCATTCGGCGGTGAAGGTTGCGAACGGTGATCCAGGTCGCGCCGACCATAAGAACCAGAAGAATGACTTGAAGGAAGCCGAGTATGCTGGCATGGTTTTGTATGTTGGTTTCGGTTTGTTCGAACAGGGCGGCCGATTGTGCTTCATTGTACTCGGCCAGAGCGGTTAACGATTCAACGATCGCGGTGCTGTTCGAGTTGATGCGATTGCGTTCCTCCTGGTCATAGGTGCCGGTATTTTTCTTGGCCTCCATAATCTTTTCGATATCTGCATAGTATGTATCCAGCTTTTGCTTCAAGTCGCCGTACATGCCCTGTTCTTGCTCGTTAAGATGTTGTGAGGAATAGCTGTTCAAGCCTTCGGACACGAGCCCTTTTCCTTTTTGAACCTGTTGATATTGCTTGTCCGTGTATTCCGATTTATCAAGCACCTTGGTATAGTTGGCACGCATGTTGTAGAAGTCGGCTTTGATGCCGAGAATGATGGCTTGATGCTGGAACCGGTCCTTGTATAACGTTTCCTGACCGTCCTGCGCGTCTTTCATGCCGTCCATGCCGACGAGAAATACGACGAACAAGGCGATCACGTTGAAACTGACCATCAAAATGAAGGTTGTCGTCAGCTTCAGGCGGTTTAGCCAAGCGAACCTGCCTGAAGAAGATGGCTCCGAATCGGATTTGCGAAACATATAGAATCCCCCTTGTTGTATCGATCCGTGCCGTGATTGGGCCGGATGTAATGCTATCCTGCTCAAGCATCGTGCACTTGCCACGAATCGTGATATCTATATGGATATATCGGAATATGGGACATTATGGAACAGGTAGAAAGTGGATGATTTTTAAATAAATGATTTAATATTGAAAGTTGTTATATGTTTGAATCGTCATAGAAAAATGAAACCTCTGATGTAAATTCATGTATTATAGTAAAAATGGTTACTTACTGTAGGAGGTACGGACATGGGCGTGTGGACGAGATTCAGGGATGTCATGAAGGCAAATGTAAACCATCTGCTGGAACGGGCGGATGATCCGGAGAAGGTTGTGGATGCATGCATGCGAAGCATGAACAGCGATCTGGGCCAGGTTAAGGCAGAAACTGCAGGCGTATTGGCTGAAGAGAGCCGGGCGAAGCGGGCGGTGGATGAGTGCGCAGCAGAAATCCGGAAACTCCAGCGGTATGCCGAAAAATCGGTTCAGGACGGCGATGAGGACAGGGCAAGAGGATTTCTGGAGAAGAAAGTAAAGCTGGCGGGTAAAATGAGCGAGCTTCAGGCGGCCCATGAACGGGCGTCGGCCAAAGCGAAAATGATGAAACACATGCAGGATAAGCTGGTATCCGATCTGAATCGGCTTGAATCCAGGCATGCGGAGCTCAAGGGAAAAATGGCCGATGCCCGGGCGCAGCAGCAGGCAAATGAACGGAATGCCGCGCTGCGGAGTGCGGATGCTGCCTTTAAAGCGATGGAGGAAAAGGCAAATCAGGCGCTAAATGAAGCAACGGCGCTTGCCGAGTTGCGTGCAGAAGCACAAGGCGACGATTTGGATGAATTGATTGCGCAGCTGGAGCGCGAGATGAATGCTGAGCCACGCGGTGGAAACGAGGCACTCACAACCGAGGAGGAGCTCCGGGCCCTGCAAGAACAGCAAAGGAAGTAATCGTCAGCTCTGCGTAACTTGACTTGTATGGAAGGAGCAAACGACCGATATTACAGACATGGGGGTGGGCAAATGCCTGTCATTGAATATAAATGCCCCAATTGCGGCAGCGGCATGATGTTTGACAGCGTTACAGGAGCATTGTCCTGTCCGAGCTGCGGACGGAAGGACGACATTGAGCAGCTTCCAGACCCTTTGAAGCGGCAGGTCTTCGAGGCAGGAGAGGTGAAGGAGTACCATTGCACCAGCTGTGGAGCCGTTATCGTAACCGAACCGGAGACAAGCGCCACGACATGCAGCTTCTGCGGATCGGCGGTGGTGCTGGCGGACCGATTGAGCGGGGAGTTGGCGCCTGCCAAGGTCATTCCGTTTTCGATTGGAAAGGAAGAGGCGAAGCGAGCGTTTAAAAAATGGTGCAAAAAAGGTTTACTGACACCCAGCTTTTTCATGACAGCGGACCGGATCAAGGGAATCACCGGAATATACGTGCCGTTTTGGTTATATGAGCTACATAATAAGGTTGTTGTAAGCGGTACGGGGACCAAGATAAGGACCTATACCCAAGGAGATTTCGATTATACGGAAACCAGGCACTTCAACATTTATCGAAGAATACGGTTAAATTTCGTAAATCTTCCTATTGATGCTTCCGCCAAGATGAACGATGCACTGATGGATAAACTGGAGCCGTTTCCTCAGAACAAGATGAAGGAGTTCAAAACCCCTTACTTAGCCGGATACATTGCAGAGAAGTACAGCTATACTGATGAAGAGCTGCTTCCTAGGGCGAAGGACAAGATGATGCCATATATCGACGAGTATGTGTCTTCAACGGTATCACAGTACAACAGCGTCAGCTTCACGGATGAACACATCGATACTGCGATGAAAAAGGCGGATTATGCATTGCTCCCGGTGTGGATGGTGCAGTACGACTATAAGGGGAAGGAATATACCTTCGCTATGAATGGTCATACGGGCAAGATTGTAGGCAAGCCTCCTATAAGCAAAGTTAAGGTTACCGCTTGGTTTACGGGGATCGCAGGAATTTCTTTCGTGGCCCTCAAGGCGGTTTCATGGATAATGGGAGGGGGATTCCTTTGAAAAATAGGGCGAGAGGATTTTCATTGATTGCTCTTGTCTTGTTGGCGGCCTGTTGGTTGTTTCCATTATTCGCAGTGGATAAGGTGGCGGCAGCCGGAAACAAAAATTTGATTTACGATAAGGCTGGACTGCTCTCCAAACAGGAGAAGGACGAGTTGAATCGGCTTGCCAACGAGTACGGTGCCGAACGGGAAACGGACTTTATTATCTATACGTCCAACAATGAGGCAAATAAGGATGTACAGCTAATGACAGAGGATTTCTATGATAAAAAGGGTCCCGGTTACGATAAGGCTCACGGCAATGCCGTCATCTTGGCCATGGATATGCACAATCGAGAAATATACTTGGCCGGCTTTTATAAAGCGAAGGAGTATCTCGATGACAGCAGGCTGGATAAGATCAGGGACAAGATCACTCCTGATCTGACTGACGGAAATTATGAGATGGCCTTTGAAAAATACATTCGATTATCGTACAAATACATGGGATATGAGCCTGGTGTAAACCCGGAAAATATTGTATTTAAGTTGTGGTTTCAGCTTGGTGTTTCCATTGTGATAGCTTGGATCATCGTAGCTGTGATGGTCTCGCGTTCAGGAGGCAAGGTGACCGTCGATCGAACAACATACCAGGATTCGGCAACTTCCAGCGTAGTAGATCGGCGAGACGAGTATACTCACACTACCGTGACCAAACGCAGAATTGAAAGCAGCAGCGACAGTTCAAGCGGCGGCGGAGGCGGCGGGGGTACGACCAGTGGCGGGCACTCGCACAGCGGCAGCCGGGGATCTTTTTAGGATGATGGCGGCTTATTGATTTCAGGAAAGGAAGGGATAAGGATGGGTTTTTTCAGGAACCAATTTGCAAACGTGGTGGAATGGGAAGAATTCAGGGATGACATGATTTTTTGGAAATGGAGCAACCGGGAAATCAAAAAAGGCAGCAAGCTGGTGATCCGTTCGGGGCAGGATGCCATTTTCCTCAACAACGGCAAAATCGAAGGCATATTCGAGGATGAAGGTTCGTTCAGTATCGAATCGGACATCATTCCGTTTCTGTCTACATTAAAAGGATTCAAATTCGGCTTCAACAGCGGTATGCGGGTTGAGGTGCTGTTCGTCAACACCAAAGAGTTCACCGTACGGTGGGGCACGCAGAGCCCGATTCTGATCCCGACGCCGCAGCTTCCCGGGGGCATGCCGATCCGAGCGAACGGCACGTTTAATTTCAAAGTGAGCGACTATGTCACACTGATCGATAAAATTGCGGGCATCAAACAGAGCTATCTCGTCGAGGATGTCAAAATCCGCATGACCGCCGTATTGGATCAATTGCTTATGAAGTGGATCAGCCGGGAAGGCAAGGACATGTTCAACCTGCAGGCCAATGCCGCCGAAATTGCGCGTGGAATCCGCGAGGATCTGGACATGGAAATGATGGACATCGGCATTGGCATTACCGGTTTCCAAGTTATGAGCTTTAATTATCCGCAAGAAATCCAGGACATGATTACGAAAACGGCCTCCCACGAAATGATCGGTAACCTCCAGAAGTACCAGCAGGTCAGCATGACGGACGGCATCGCTTCGGGCAAGGTGAAGGGTGGGGGAGCAGCTTCGGACATGGCAAGCATGATGATGGGCATGAACATGGCGAACGAAATGCTGAAGAACATGAATCAGGGCAATGCAGGTCAACATCAGAACCCGAACCAGCAGCAAGAAGCCGGTCAGTCCAATGCGCAGGGAGGAAGCGCCCCTTCTTCCAATGCACCGAATTTTTGTCCGAATTGCGGAACCAAAAACGAAGGCTCCAAATTTTGTCCGAACTGTGGTCATAAATTGGGGTAACACGAATGTCTCCCGCCGGGGAGGCGGTATAAGCTGGCGAACGGGTGAACTTGCACCCGGTGGCCGGCTTTTTTTGTCCCCCTGTAGTTGTACGGCAAGGCATTACCCGCCGGGTGGAAAACAATGATTTATTTTTAGTTGAAAAGTGTTGACAAAGTGAACGAGATATATTATCTTTAAATCAAGATATTTAATATAAAACAAAACGAACACCACAATAAAGGAGAGATCAAGATGATTATTCCAATGCTGGACAGAATCAACGAGTTGTCGAGACAGGCGAAAGAGAATGGTTTGACGGAAATGGAGAAAATGGAGCAGGCCCGCCTGCGCCGGGAATATCTTCAGGTCTTCCGCGGCTCGGTCAACGACATTCTGCTGAACGCAACCATCTATGATCCGAATGGCGATGACGTCACTCCTGACAAACTGAAAGCGAGACAGGAAGAAATCGCGAAAGACAAAGAATAAATTTTTTTACTCATATATCTTAAAATAAAGATTATATAATTCAAAATAAATAAACAAAACAAATAAAAATGGTATACACTTAGGAGGAATTACAATGACTATTCAAACGACAGGCATCCACCACATTACCGCATTCGCTGGAGACCCACAGGCTAACGTTGACTTCTATGCAGGGGTTCTCGGACTGAGACTGGTGAAAAGAACCGTTAATTTTGACGCACCAGACGTGTACCATCTGTATTTCGGGGATGAACACGGCAGTCCAGGCACCATCATCACGTTCTTCCCGTCAGCTGGTGCACGTCGCGGCCAGATTGGCGGCGGCCAAGTCGGCGTAACGACGTATGCCATTCCGGTCGGTGCGCTCGATTTCTGGCAAGAGCGTTTGGAGGGTTTCGGTCTCAACGTGACGAGAACAACCCGCTTCTCCGAAACATTCCTACAATTCGAGGACACCGAGGGGCTGCGTTTGGAACTCGTTGAACGTGAGGAAGGAGCAAACAGCACTTGGACGCAAGGAAGCATCCCGGCTGATAAAGCGATCAAAGGATTCGGCGGCGCCGTGTTGTTCAGCGTCAATCCGTTGAGAACGATGGATGCGCTGGTACGCATTCTGGGCTTCGTCAAAGTGGATGAGAACGCAGAGTATGCCCGCTTCCGCTCCATCGGTGACCTGGGCAACGTGATCGATGTGCCTGTAGAGCGTATTCCGCTTGGAACGGGCGGGGCAGGTACGGTGCACCACATTGCATGGCGTGCCAAAGATTTCGAGGAGCATGATCAATGGAGGGATGCCGTGTATCAATACGGATACCAGCCTACACCGATCCGCGATCGTCAATACTTCAATGCCATCTACTTCCGTGAAGCGGGCGGAATCTTGTTCGAAATCGCGACGGATCCTCCGGGCTTTGCAAGAGACGAACCCGCCGAGACCATGGGAGAAAAATTGATGCTGCCGGATTGGTTCGAACCGCACCGCGATCAGATCGAGGCGAATCTGCAGCCGATTGAAGTACGGGTATTGGAACCTGCGGGCACGACTTTGGAGCAAGGCTAATTAACATTCATTTTGCTTAAGAGAAAGGGAAGAGGATGATGGAAAAAAAGGTAACCTGGCTGGAGCTGTTCTATGATCTGCTCTTTGTCGCAGCCGTGTCCAAGGCAGGCCATGTCCTGCTCCACGCCGAGCATGGCATTATCCCCTATGATTATCTGCTGAAATTTGTGTTGATTTTCATTCCTGTCTGGTGGGCCTGGGTCGGCCAGACGATGTTTATCAACCGCTACGGACAGGATATTCTCGCACATCGCGTGTTCCTTATCCTGCAGCTCCTGTCCGTGTTGGTCATGACGGCGAGCCTATCGGTTGATTTTGACCAGTATTATCTTCCCTTTTTCATCGGCTACATCGGTTCAAGAGCCTTCACGGCGATCCAGTATTTCTTGCTCCATGGGTCCAAAAGCGACCATCACCTCAATGCGGCGCGTTTCTTGGGCCTAAGCTTCCTGATCGGCATTGCGATCTCGTCGTTCTCCCTGTTCTTCGATTCTTGGGTTCGATACCTCATCCTGTACGTCGGCATTGCGGTCGATATCATTCTTCCGCTGATCGGCCGCAGACGCTTGGTGAAAGTGCCGATCCATACGCATCATTTGATGGAACGCTTTGCCTTGTTCACCATCATCTTGCTTGGGGAATCCGTCGTTAGCATGATTGCAGTGCTGCAGCTGGACCGCTGGAACCTGGAGTCGATCCTGTTCATTGCCTTTACGGCAGTATTCGTGATCGCGATGTGGTGGCAGTACTTCGATAATGTGGAGAAAAACGTGAGCAAAGAAATTCGCACCTCCGGGCAGGCGATGATTTACGGCCACCTGTTCATCTATATCTCGATGAGCATGATCGCAGCCTCGATCCAGCTGCTGTACTTGAACAAACTGAACTACGGCTTCATGCTTGCCTTTGCATTCGGTTCGTTGCTGCTGTACTTCGCTTCCACCGCGCTGGTGTTCCACCAGTATAAACACGCACATCTGCGCATGCGCCCACTGCAATTGGCGATACTGCTTGCAATCGTGGGAGTCAGCATCGTCGTGGATCTTGTCTACCATGTGCCTAATTATGTCGTGATGGGGGAGAATATGATTTTCTTCCTGGCTTATGCGAAGCTGACGACTTGATTTGAAGTAATCTATAGTTTTGAGAAAAGCTGCGAACATTGTTCGCGGCTTTTCTTTAATTTTTTCGCAGCATCGTTGGGATTTTCCATTGTAAACGGGTGATTGAATAGCGCCAAAAAACTCCCGCCGGAACGGGAGCCTCTTTTTTAGCAAGAACATATGGAAAGCAACGGATAAGAATCGATATCTACGTATGGGAAGCGGAAGATGGAGTTGCAACCGCTCTGACAATCAGACGGTGAGTCGGGTTAATGAGCGGATCACAAGTGATCAATGTAAGCACTTGGCCCAGTTTGGGATCTTCCAACACCGATAAATCGGTAGGCTCAACGACGGTGATTCGGTCAACCTTGTAGTTGATCGTTGTTCCGCCAGCCAGGGTGACCTGAATATCGTCGCCGATCTCAAGCTCTCCGAGCCGATTGAACAGACGGCCTTTTTTGTGCGCGCGATGGGCTGCGATGGCAGCGTTCCCTTCAGACCCAATCGGGGAGGTCTCTACCAGATGAGTCGCCGCGACCTTCATGTTTTGCACGGTGGCATCCTCCAGGATCGGCAGGCGGACGTCGATTTTGTCGATGGAAATCAGACCGATTGCGTCTTGGGTCGAGTCCAATAGCTGATTCGCTTCCGACCCCGAGAGATTTGCTTCCTCTGCCCCTTCAGTAAAGGAGGAGTTCAATTTGGACAGCCCGCTTTGCAGGTTTTGCGGAGAAGCGGCAGTCTTTTTAGGGGCTGCGAGCTCCTGTTCCAGCCGACTCATGACCCTTGCCTGCTGCCAGTCGTTCCATTTTTCCTGCAAATATGGAAAGCTAATCACCAATGCTCCAACCAATATGAACAGCATGGAGAGTTTTTTCATGGAATTGAAATGCTCCTTTGATTCAAGAATGACGATTCATTCTTTAGTGTAAGGAATGAACATCTACAAAAACTCAACAATGCAATTTATGCCTGCTTTAGAGAGCGCTTCTGGGGTTCGATGCCGGCCTGCTCGACAGACCATTCCTCAAAAGTAGCGGGCAGCGTAATGCCAAGCTCTTCCCAGTACAAGTCTTTCATTTCCTGATAATGAGCCGTCGCTGCATCATGCTCGCCCAGATCCACATAGAGTCCGATGAGTCCCAGATGCGTTTTTTCACTATAAGGGTGAACGCCGAGGATTCGTTTATACTCATTGATCGCCTCGTGAACCTTGCCTGCCTGGATGTAGAACTGGACGAGATTCATGGAGTGATGGAGCCAGAGCAGCCGCAGCCGCTGACGTTCTCCTTCTGCCCAGTGGTAATCATGGTCTGCCAGATAGTCGTTGACATACAGCTGGTTCAGCTGGTAGTGCTCTTCGTAGTTTTCTTCCGTGATTTCGCCCAAATTGCGGATTCCCTGTTCGAATCGATCCACGTCAATGATTACTTGCAGCGTATGAAGCGTATACCCTTCGCCGCCGCTTGCATTTACAATTTCCACAGGCATGCCCGCTTGTTCAAGACATTTGCGGATATGGTATATGGTAGTGTACAGATAAGTCGATGCTTTTTTGAAATCCTGGTCGGGCCAAAACTCCTGAATGAGCAGGTCCTTGCTGACAAACTGGTTGCGATTATGCAGCAAGTAGGCGAACAGCTCCTGAGCTTTGGTTGTGCGCCAGCGAAATTGGGCCTGACCCGCTTCGCGGTTCGGTCCGTTTGGGACGTAGGCTGGACGCAGCGTCTTGAAACAGCAGATCATCTGGCCTGCAGGCTCATTGGGCAGCGATTTCGTCAGCGTCATACGTTCCATCACACGTTTCATCGATTTGGCCAGGCGCTCGGCTTGAACCGGTTTGAGCACGTAATCGAGGGCATTCATTTCAAAAGCATCAATCGCATAACGGTCATAGCCGGTTACGAAAACAATATCGGATTGCGGGCTCGCCGCTTGCATCATCTCTGCTGCTTGCATCCCGTTCACCTCCGGCATGACGATATCCAGGAAAATCACGTCAGGTTTGTGTATTTTCGCCTGTTCGATGGCTTGTAGCGGATTGGTGCAGCTGTCCACGATTTCGACATCGGGCAAAATGTTTAAAAGTTGTTTGGTCAGAACTAAAATAGCAAGTTTCTCGTCGTCCACCAACAATGCTCTGATCATGAGATATACAACCTTCTTCCCCAACATTATAAAAATAAGTATATATACGTTCCAGTGAAGCCGTAAAATTCCCGTAATGAGAGGAAAAGCCCATTTTAACAAGGACCATTTCCCTTGAACGCGCATCGAATGATGCCTTTTTTATGTATGGGCCGCGGCCCCCATAAATAATGACTTGCTTTCGGGCTAGGTGTGATGCTGCACCAAACAAAGAAATCATGCAAATCAAAACAGACTACTAAACCTAACCATCATATCAAACATTGAAACATCTCCATAGTAAATCGGTTTTTTTCTCAAGTTTCTTAATATAATCTCGTGTTTTGAATAGCCATGCAAGTCCTAATTGTCAGCCGGAGAACGTCCGATTTATGAACAATATTAATGAAGTTTCTAAGAAAAACGTTTTCGTATTTATTTTCCGCCATGGAATCTGGTAATATGAGACTAGATACAGGTGAATTACTCGGCTTCAGTCAACGAGATCGAGATTCATGGGTATGGAGATGATAATCAGGAGGGGAAACGGGTGAGCACAAATCAGATTGGTGTTCCTTTGGAAGGGTTTGCAGAATTTAGCCGGACGGTTGCTGCCGAAGGGGCCGTTTTGCTTAGAAATAACGGAGATTCACTTCCTATTCGAAAATCCGAAAACGTTTCAGTTTTTGGCCGAATTCAAGTGAATTATTATCGCAGCGGAACAGGTTCCGGCGGTAGTGTGCATGTCGCCTATACGACCAACTTGTTGGATGGGCTGCGCAGCAAAAAACAGATCAGCGTCAATGAGGAACTCGCGGCCGTTTACGAAAAATGGATTGAGCAGAATCCGTTCGATGATGGTGGCAAAGTCTGGGCGGCAGAGCCGTGGAACCAGAAGGAAATGCCGCTGACGGATGAATTGGTGGCTCAGGCAAGAGCGAAGTCGGATAAAGCAATCATTGTCATCGGCCGTACGGCGGGGGAAGACCAGGATAACGCTGACGCGCCGGGAAGCTATCAATTGACGGAAGACGAGAAATCGATGCTGAAGCTGGTTACCAACCACTTTGAACAAACGATCGTAGTCCTGAACGTATCCAATATCATCGACATGAGCTGGCTGGATGACAAGAGTTACGTCAACCCGATTCAAAGCGTGATCTACTCGTGGCACGGCGGCATGGAAGGCGGAAACGCGATTGCGGACGTTCTGGTCGGCGAAGTGACGCCAAGCGGTAAACTGACGGATACGATTGCTTATTCGATCCATGACTACCCTTCGACCAGCAATTACGGAAATGAATTCAAGAACTTGTACCAGGAAGATATTTATGTAGGGTACCGATATTTCGAAACGTTTCGACCGGAAAAGGTCCAGTTTGAATTCGGGTACGGCCTCTCTTACACCACATTTGCAGTAGAGACCGAAGAAGCCCAAGTCGTAGCCAAGAACGACAAAACTTGCATTGAGATCAAAGCTGCGGTAACCAACACGGGTTCTGTCCATGCTGGCAAAGAAGTTGTGCAGGTGTACTACGAAGCTCCTCAGGGTAAATTGGGACAGCCTGTCAAAGCGTTGGTTGCCTTTGGCAAAACAAGCTTGCTGCAGCCGGGAGAATCGCAGACGCTGACGATCAGCTTCCCGGTAGATTCCATGGCTTCTTACGATGACGCCGGGGTGACCGGACATGCTTCCGCTTATGTAATGGAAGAAGGAACATACCGTTTGCATGTCGGAACCAGCGTCAAACAAACGGAACATGTGAAGGTCGATGGGCAGGAAGGCTACGTCGTGGAGTCCGTACGGGTTGTCGAGCAGCTTGAAGAAGCGATGGCACCCGTCGAGTCGTTCACACGCATGAAACCGGGAGCGCGCAAGGAAGACGGGTCATATGAGCTGACCTATGTGGAGGCTCCGAAACGCAAGGTCGACATGGCTCAGCGGATCGAACAGCGTCTGCCGGCGACGTTGGAGCAGACCGGGGACCAAGGGTACAAGCTTCAGGATGTGAAGGATGGCAAAGTGAGCCTGGAAGCCTTCGTCGCCCAATTGAGCGATCAGGATCTTGCAACCTTGATCCGCGGTGAAGGCATGAGCAGTCCGCTCGTTACGTCGGGAACGGCCTCGGCATTCGGCGGCGTGAGCGATAGCTTGTTCAAGCTTGGGATCCCGGTGGCTTGTACAGCCGACGGCCCGTCCGGCATCCGTATGGACAGCGGCGAGAAGGCCACGCAGGTGTCCATCGGAACACTGCTGGCAGCCACATGGAATACACAGCTGGTGGAAGAATTGTACGTGATGGAAGGTCAAGAGCTGCTCCGAAACCAGATCGACACGCTGCTCGGCCCTGGCCTCAACATTCGCCGCAGCCCGCTGAACGGCCGCAACTTCGAATATTTCTCGGAAGATCCGCTCATTTCGGGACAATTCGCGGCGGCTTGTACGCGTGGCATTATGAAGGGCGGATCGAACGCCACGCTGAAACACTTTGCCTGCAACAACCAGGAGAAACACCGCAGCAAAGTGGATGCCGTCGTATCCGAGCGTGCGCTCCGCGAGATTTACTTGAAAGGCTTCGAAATTGCCGTCAAGGAAGGCGGAGCCAACTCCGTGATGACGTCTTACAATCCGGTTAACGGACACTGGGCAGCTTCGAACTACGATCTGAACACAACCATTTTGCGTGGAGAATGGGGCTTTGAGGGTATTGTCATGACCGACTGGTGGGCGATCATGAATGATGTCGTTCAAGGCGGAGCAGCCGACCGTAAATACACCAACTGGATGATCCGCGCCCAGAACGATCTGTACATGGTTGTGCCGAACTATGGCGCGGAGATCAACGGATGGGACGACAACACGCTGGAGTCGTTGGAGAACGGCACATTGACGCGCGGTGAGCTTCAGCGCTCGGCCAAAAACATTTTGACGTTTATTCTGGACGCCCCGGTCATCTCCAGAAAACTGGAATTGAACGAGACGGTTGCCGCGTTCAAAGCTGATTCAGCCCTGTCTGCGGAAGGTGCGCAGGCATTGGCGAACGATCCTCAAGTGAAGCCGGCAGTAGGCGAGCCTGTGCGCATGAACGTGACTCAGGCCGGCGAATACCGGATCATCGTGCAAATCATGTCGCCGGAACCGGAGCTGGCCCAAAGCGCCTGCAACGTGCTGCTGGGCGGCCAATTGATGACGACCATCCAGACGAACGGAACGGAAGGCAAATGGATCCGGCAGCGCCTGGTGAAAGTGCAGCTGGAGGAAGGCGTGTACGAATTGACGCTGGACTTCACCAAGCCAGGTTTGCAGATCGATTGGATTGAATTTAAACTGGTTTAAAGCAGCTTGTCGCCTGTGACGCGAAACATGATCATATAAATGCTGCTATGGAGGAATCCGTGAGAGGGCTGAACGCTGAACAAACTGTTCCGGGAGGTCGCGAAACGTGAGAAGGTACAATTTCTGGAGTCCGATCCTGTTGATTGCGGTGGCGCTGATTACGAGAAGCCTGGTGACCAACTTGGCCCTGCTCTTTGGCCTGTCGCATGAGGCAGCCAGCAATCTCGCCATGATTGCCATGATCATCGCTGCACTTATTATGTATACCCGCATGACGAAGGCACGGCGCAAAAAATAATAAAACAGTTCACATAAAGGCCCCTGCATTTTAGCAAAGGCCTGCCATTCAGACACCCTTGAGGTGTCTTTTTTTCGTTATTTCTAGGAGGGGCATCCCCGTCGACGCCTCCTACGGCGAATGCAGGGAGAGACTTTCATTCCTTTCTTCCGTACAATCCCCTCAGGCCCGAGGCCGCGGGCGAAACTGGTTGGGCGATAATCCCGTGCCCCGCCTGAACTGCCTGGAGAAATGACTGACGGAATGATAGCCGAGCTCATCGGCGATGTCCTCGACCGTTTTGCTTGTGCTTACCAGCATTTGCTTGGCTCGGTTGAGTTTGGTTTCAGTGAGGTACTGGCGTGGTGATATGCCGTATATTTCTTTGAACACTTTGGTGAATTGGCTGCGGCTCAGATTCAGTTCGTCCGCTGCCTGGCTTATGGAGCCGTCGCCCGAGATGAGGTGCTGCAGCTTCTCTTCAATGAGATGGGCCGTGTCGGCTTTATGAATGGTCGAATGCAGCGGTTCGGCGGCCATCGACTCCTCTTCTACCTTCACGGCCAGTCGGAGAATTTCCTGAATAATGAGCAGAATGTAGGCCTGGAGCGCGATTTTCTGGACAGGGTTCAGCGTCAGGCGTCGTTCCGTCTCCGCGGCGGGCATCTCGCCTGCAGACGCCAAACTGGGCTGCATCTCCCGTTCGATGTGTGCGACGTATTCCGTCAACCCAGCCATTTCCGCCATGGAGGCGGGAAGAAGATGGTATTCGCGTTGGCTCAGCGTCTTGCGTATGGAGTAATCGTCCATATCGAAGTGTATGTCGAAGAAACGAAAGCAATCCTCGCTTTCGGCCATATTCTCCATTTCGTGCCGGGTACCCGAACGAATGAACAGCCAATCTCCGGGCCGAAGCCGGATCTCGAGATGCTGCAGCTTCAGCCTAGCTGTTCCGGCCTGGCAATACATGATTTCATACAAATGATGGTGATGTCTGGGATATCGCCAACCGGGCGGTTTGGCGCCGAAATGGCAGCCCGTAATGTGCAGCGTGTTGGTCATATTCGGAAAAATCACGTCAGTGTACATTTCGTCGCCCCCAACGGTCATGTTGCCAAGATTATATCACTCGGATGTAGGCTGTAAAAGATGAACTTGACGCTTGGCGCATGTCGCAGAAAAGGTAGTCCGCTGAGGATGAAATGGCACAAAAGGTCAAAAAGCCGGACGTTTTGTGAATGGTGATTGGCAATCTCGGCTTTTATGATAGATACAAGGGGTTAGCCCACCATTGCGGTACGGAAAAGGAGGAGGGCATGCATGGTACATTCGGGAACACCTGCGAGCGATTGGATCAAAGCGGCGGCACGGATCGTTCCATCCGAACGGCAGCTGGCTTGGCAGGAGATGGAATTCTACGCGTTCATACATTTTACGGTAAACACGTTCACGGATCGCGAATGGGGAACGGGAGACGAGGATCCGGCGTTATTTGCTCCCACGGAACTGGATGCGCGCCAGTGGGTGCGAGCGTGCAAGTCGGCCGGCATGACCGGGCTGATCCTGACCTGCAAGCACCATGACGGATTCTGCTTATGGCCAAGCAAGCACACGGATCATACCGTGTCCGCGAGCCCGTGGCGCGAAGGGAGAGGCGACCTCGTTCGCGAGGTCGCGGAGGCGTGCCGCGAAGGCGGGCTGCGTTTCGGCATATACCTTTCCCCATGGGATCGGCATGAGCCTTCATACGGTGATTCGGCGCGTTACAACGCGTTTTTCCTGAACCAGCTGCGTGAACTGTTGACCGGTTACGGCGAGCTGTTCTGCGTATGGTTTGACGGTGCTTGCGGGGAAGGACCAAACGGCAAACGGCAGGAATACGACTGGCCAGCGTACTATGCGCTTATTCGCGAGCTTCAGCCGGGGGCGGTCATTTCGGTTTGCGGTCCGGACGTGCGCTGGTGCGGCAATGAAGCCGGATGTGTGCGTTCTTCGGAATGGAGCGTCGTCCCTGCGCATATGCAGGATAATGAGAAGATTCAGGCCGAATCGCAGCAGGTGGATGACGGACAATTCGCCAGCCGCATCGGCACGCAGGATGACGATCTTGGCAGCCGGGAGGTGATCCGGCGCCATTCGCGGTTAATCTGGTATCCGGCCGAAGTGAACACGTCGATCCGTCCCGGCTGGTTCTATCATGCCAGCGAGGATGACCAGGTCAAGTCGCTGGAGGAATTGCTTGCCGTCTATTATGGGGCGGTTGGCGGCAATGCCACCTTTTTGCTGAACCTGCCGCCTGACAAGCGGGGGTTGATCCATGAACGCGATCTGGAGCGGTTGAACGAGCTGGGCAATCATCTGAGGGAGACGTTCAGGGACAATCTGGCGTTACTAGCACGTGCCGAAGCATCGGAAGCCCGGGGTGAGAAGCATACACCCGCCATGGTGCTGGACGGCGACAAGCAGACATACTGGTCCCCTCGCGAGGGCACGGAGCAGGCATGGTTGCAGCTGGAACTGCCGGGAAGGGCGATCTTTGACCGAATCGTGCTGATGGAACATATCCGATCCGGCCAGCGGATCGAACGATTCAGACTGGACGCGCGTACTTGCGATGGATCATGGCAGGAGATCTACTGCGGAACCGTGGTGGGTTACAAACGAATTTGCTGTTTTGATCCAGTTGAGGCTGACGCTGTTCGTCTGACTATAGAGCAATCCCGGTGGTGCCCGACATTATCCGGGTTTGGCATATATAGAAGCACCGCGAAGGAGGCGAGGGCATGACGGTCCTGCAGATTGAAAACGGGCAATTCCTCTGGGAGGATCGCCCCTTCCGGATCATTTCCGGCGCGATCCATTATTTCCGGGTGGTCCCCGAATATTGGGAGGATCGCCTGCTGAAGCTGAAGGCTTGCGGTTTCAACACGGTCGAAACGTATGTGCCGTGGAACCTGCATGAGCCGGAACCTTGCAAGTTTCGTTTCGATGGGCTGGCCGATGTCGAGCGCTTTGTCCGGTTGGCCGGCAGCATGGGGCTGCACGTCATCGTTCGGCCCAGCCCGTATATTTGTGCGGAATGGGAATTCGGCGGTTTGCCCGCCTGGCTGCTCGCGGAAGAGGGCATGCCGCTGCGGTGCGCGGACAGCCGGTTCCTGGAGAGAGTGGACCGGTATTATGATATGCTGCTGCCCAAGTTGAAGCCGCTGCTCAGCACGCAAGGCGGACCAATCATTGCGCTGCAGATCGAGAACGAATACGGCAGCTACGGGAACGATGCCCGTTATTTGTCCCATTTGCGGGACAGCATGCTGAGGCATGGGATGGACGTGCCGCTGTTCACCTCGGACGGACCGACGGATGCCATGCTGCAGGCAGGTTCGGTACCGGGCCAACTGGCAACGGTTAATTTCGGTTCGGGCAGCGAAGGCGCATTCTCCAAGCTGCGTGTATATCAGCCGGACCAACCGCTGATGTGTATGGAATTTTGGAACGGCTGGTTCGATCATTGGGGTGAGCGGCACCATGTCAGGGATGCGGCGGATGTGGCGCAGGTTCTGGATGCCATGCTGTCTGCCGGAGCTTCGGTGAATGTCTACATGTTCCATGGCGGCACGAATTTTGGGTTTTATAATGGAGCCAACTGCCAGGAGAAAGAACGGTACGAACCGACCGTCACCAGCTACGATTACGATTCGCCGCTGAGCGAATCGGGGGAACCGACCGCCAAATTCTATGCGGTAAGAGAGGTCATCGGGCGGCATATCGAGCTCGGAGAGCTGGAGCTTCCCGAACCGGTCGGCACGATGGCGTACGGGAAGGTGGAACTGCCGGAACAGGCGCCGCTGTTTACGCAGCTGGATGCGCTTTCGTCAGCGGTGCGGCGCAATTGCCCGGAGCCGATGGAGAAGCTGGGCCAGGATGTTGGCTTTATTTTGTACCGTACACGGATCACTGGCCCAAGGGAGGAGCAGGAGCTGGTGGTGCAGGAGGTGCGGGACAGGGCGCTCATTTTTGTGAACGGGACATACCGGGGAGTATTGGAACGGGGCAATGCCGAATTGTCGGTTTCCTTTGCCGTGCCGGAGGAAGGTGCCGACATCGCCATTCTGGTGGAAAACATGGGACGCATCAATTACGGGCCGTATCTGAAGGACCCTAAAGGCATCACGGAAGGCGTGCGGCATGGGTTTCAATTTTTGTACGATTGGACGATCCATTGCCTGCCGTTGTCCGAACTGTCCGGATTGCGATTCGAACGGGTTGAGAGCGCCGAGGGACCGTGTTTTTATCGGGGGCAGTTTGACGTGAATGAAGCCAAGGATACGTTTTTGCGGCTGGATGGTTGGACGAAGGGGGCTGCGTTTATCAACGGATTTAATCTGGGGCGTTACTGGAACAAAGGGCCGCAGCAGACGTTGTACGTGCCAGCTCCCTTGCTTCGTCCGGGTGGGAACGAACTGATCGTGTTTGAGCTTCACGCTCCGGCGGAGAGGGCCGTCACCTTTGTGGATCGGGCGGTGCTGGACGTGGAAAATGGAAAATAGAACACCGTGCGATTATTGGCAATTGTGCGATGGAATGAAACACGGTATACGTTGGATATAAGCAAATAAGTGAGTGGTTCAACTACACGAAACGGGAGAGAGGATGGGAAGAATGAAAGTTGGCCTTAGCACCTATAGTTTGCAGCAAGCGTTAAATCGCGGGGACATGACGGTTCTGGATGCCATTCGTTTCATCGCCGAGCAAGGGGGCGAGCATGTGGAGATCGTGCCGATGGGTTACAGTCTCGTGGATCAGCCGGATTTGATTGGCCAGATTCGGGACACGGCCGCCGAAGTCGGGATCGACATTTCCAACTATGCCATCGGGGCGAATTTCGTTGCTTTGGAGAGCGAAGAGGCATTGGAGCAGGAAATTCGGAATGTGATGAATCATGTGGACATTGCCGCCGCGCTCGGCGTGACGCGAATGCGCCATGACGTGGCTTTCCGCCCTGCGCATGAGGGAACGGTGGCCCAATTCGAGACCGATCTGCCGATCATTGTGCAGGCGTGCCGGCGTATTGCGGATTATGCGGCAGAGCGCGGCATTACGACGAGCCTGGAGAACCACGGCTATTACGTGCAATCGAGCGAACGCGTTCGCCGGGTGCTGCATGAAACGGCGCGGGACAACTTTAAGACAACGCTCGACGTTGGCAACTTCCTGTGCGTGGATGAAGATCCGATCAGTGCGGTGAAAAACAACATCCCGTATGCTTCGATGGTTCACGCGAAGGATTTTTACTTGAGGCCGGAATCCCGGAATCCGGGGGAAGGCTGGTTCCAAACCGCCCATGGCAATTATTTGCGCGGGGCGATCGTAGGTCATGGCGACATCGACATGTACGGTGTGTTCCGCGTATTGAAACAGTCCGGGTATGACGGATATATCTCGGTCGAGTTTGAAGGCATGGAGGATTGCCGCACCGCCTCGCGCATTGCCATGGATAACGTGCGCAGGCTGTGGGAGGAAGCTTAGGGGCCTGATGGAGGTTAGACGGCCGGAAGAGCTTTAGTGTAACACGGTAGGGAAAGCAGCCACAGATGCATGGGCAAAGCTTAGTGTCTGGGCAAATGCCCAGATAATGACCGGAAGGAATAGTTCAAGAATGATGCTCTGTGTAAGGTGCTCCGAGGAAAAGTAGTTGAAGAGGCCGGCGCCTGAAGAGTTCTAACGAACATTAAACACCTTATACTGTCTGATTAGCTTCCTTTTAAATTCTAACGAACCTCAGCAGCGCTATTTGGGTCGAAACACAAGTAATATGCCCGAATCTGGTGGAATAACGTGCCTGAGGTTCGTTACAGCACCGACAACCTGGATTTCCGATAAATAAGGTGTCTGAGGTTCGTCAGCGGGTAGCCGTGCGTTGCCATTATGCATTTCATCCCAAATGAAAAATCGAAAGCGATAACAACACCAGCACCAATACCACAATCATGGAGGGGAAAACCCATGTCCAAACTGAAAGTTGCCGTCATCGGCGCAGGTTCAATCTCCGACTGCCATTTGCAGGCATATGCCGACAATCCTGACGTTGAAATCTATGCCATATGCGATCTTAACGAAGAGCGTGCCCGAGAGATGGCGAAAAAATACGGCGCTTCCCGCGTGTTTACCGATTATCGCGACCTGCTCGCTATGCCGGAAATCGATTCCGTGAGCATCTGTACCTGGAACAACTCGCATGCCGAGATCAGCATCGCCGCGCTGGATGCGGGCAAAAACGTGCTGTGCGAAAAGCCGCTCTGCCAGACCGTGGAAGAGGCGCTCGCGGTCGAGCAGGCCGTCAAACGCAGCGGCAAGCTGCTGCAGGTCGGCTTTGTCCGCCGCTATAGCGACAACGCCCAGATTTTGAAGCAGTTCATCGAAGCGGGCGAGCTTGGCGACATTTATTATGCCAAGGCTTCCTGCCTGCGGCGGCTGGGCAATCCGGGCGGATGGTTTTCCGACCGGGAACGCTCGGGCGGGGGTCCGCTGATCGATATCGGGGTACATATCATCGACATCTGTTGGTACCTGATGGGCAAGCCGAAGGTGAAGTCCGTTTCTGCCAACGTTTCGAACATTTTGGGCAATCGGGCGCATATTCGCAACCTGTCGTTCTACAAGGCGGCCGATTACGATGCCTCCAAAAATAACGTGGAGGACATGGCCAATGCGATGATTCGCTTTGAGAACGGGGCAAGCCTGCTGATTGACGTCAGTTTCACCCTGCATGCCAAATCGGACGAAATGTCGATCAAGCTTTACGGCGACAAAGGAGGAGCCGAGCTGGAGCCGGAGATTATGGTCATTGGCGAGAAGTTCAACACCATTTTGAACATGACGCCCCAGGTCGATTCCAAGTCCTTTGATTTCATGGGTTCCTTCCGCAACGAAATCAATCATTTCATCGATAGCACGCAAGGCCGCAAGGAAACGCTCAGTCCGGTCGAGGACGGCGTTGAGATCATGAAGATTTTGTGCGGCATTTATGAGTCGGCGCGCCAGGGGCGCGAGATCGAATTGTAAAAGAAAGAAGGCCGAGTCACGCGCATATAGCCATGCCATCGAGCAAGGTAACACGGTAAAACGAGATTACGCGAGCTTGATTGAACCATCGTTGACCGACATACCGCCGCTCCATCATCGAGCGACGAATATAATACGAGGATCCAACCGAACTATCGCACGCCACCATTGCTGCGCTATAGTTGGACCCTCGGATCATGCCGAACGAGGAGATGAACGCCATGAGCGAAACGCAGGATACCGTATTGGAGCAGGAAGAACAGGTGGTCGAGGCGGGAGTGCACAATTTCAGCAAGGAGGACGAGTGGGTCAAGCCTGAAGACCCGCTGCTCTTGGAGCGCTTGGAGTGGTTCAAAGACCAGAAGCTGGGATTCATGATGCACTGGGGCCCTTACTCGCAGCTTGGATTGGTCGAGTCGTGGGCGCTGAGCGATGAGGATGGCGACTGGTCGCGCAACGACGTGGACTGGACGGACGACATGGAGCAGTTCAAGCGGGAGTATTTCGATCTGAACAAAACGTTCAACCCCATTCGTTTTCAGCCCGATGAATGGGCGCAATTGGCGGCAGACAACGGCTTCAAATACCTGCTGTTCACCACCAAGCACCATGACGGCTTCTGCATGTGGGACACGCATACGACCGATTACCGCATTACCGGCCCGGATACGCCGTTCCATCGTCATAAATACGCGGACATCTGCCGCGTGCTGTTTGATGCGTTTCGTGCCCGCGGGCTCGGCATTTCGGCGTACTTTTCCAAGGCGGACTGGCATACCCCTTATTACTGGGCACCGGGAATGGAGCGGGGGCGCCATATGTGGCGCGGCCCTTCCTACGATCCGAAGCAGTACCCGTGGCTATGGGAAAAGTTCGTGGAATTCACGCATGAGCAGATCATGGAGCTGCTGACCAAGTATGGACGCATCGAATGCTTGTGGCTGGATGCCGGTTGGGTCCGTCCTGGACGGCACGGCCAGGACATACGCCTGGGCGAAGTGGTCGAGCGGGCCAGACGGAGCACGCAGCCATGGCTGCTGGCAGCGGATCGTACCGTGGGGGGCCCTTACGAAAACATCGTGACGCCGGAGCAGACGATCCCCGACCGGCCCATGAACATTCCGTGGGAAAGCTGCATTACGGTGGGGCATTCGTTCGCCTTTGGCTTCGATGACCAGTACAAGTCGCCAAGGCAATTGGTTCACCTTTTGCTTGAAGTGGTGTCCAAAGGAGGCAATCTGGCACTCAACATCGGTCCGCAGCCGGATGGGCGACTGCCCAAAGGCGCTGTGAGAAGCATTCAGGGCCTTGGCGAATGGCTTGGCGTTCACGGCGAAGGCGTATACGGCACCCGAATCTGCGAGCCTTTTTATACGGGAGAGTGGGCGTTTACCCGCAAGGAGAACGTGGCGTATGCTTTCCGTTTATACCAAAAAGACGAAGTCCCGGAGCAACCAGGCGGTCGGCTAATCATCCCTTACCAAGGCGAGGTCAAGCAGATCGAAATGATTGGCATCGACGGAGCACTGGCATATCAGCGTACGCATGATGGATTTGCCGTGGAGCTTCCACGAACGGAAAGCACAGATGAAGGAGTGCCGATTACCTATACCTTCCGTTTGATCGGAGCGGAGTAATTTTAACGAGTTGCCAGATGACCAACTTTTACTATTTCACCCGAAAAATCCCTGAAGACCACGACGGTTTTTGGGGATTTTTTGGTGTATGCTTTTTTTCGCAGATTCACGGAACGTGGAGGAAAAAGTGCCGTTTTTCCTTGATGGGACAAGGGGTTTTCGAATTTGGAGAGGTGGGAGAAAAGTGTGAATTGATCGTTGAGGGTGCAACAGAGTACGATCAAATTCAAGAAAGCGCTACCTGACATGATTGTTCACATCATTAATGTCCAGGCAAGAGATGTCGCAAAATTAGAGGCTGTTTGAGGGATGTAAATGTAATGTATCATTACAATTGAAGTATAGAAGGAGTGACGCGAATGAGTCGAGCTACGGAAACCCTACCCACCAAGCTGGAACTACAGCAACGCAGAAACGACGCTGAGCCGAAACGGCAGCATCCGTTTATCAAAAGCCTCAAAAAGCATTGGGAGCTCTACCTGCTGGTGCTGCCTCCGGTACTGTACCTGCTGATCTTCAAATACATTCCCATGGTGGGCGTGCAGATCGCTTTCAAGGATTTTAGCGTGGTCAAGGGCATTTGGGACAGTCCATGGGTTGGGCTGAAACACTTTGAGGCGTTCTTCGAGTCCCCCAACTTCTGGCTGCTTATTAAAAATACGATCGGCATCAGCTTCTACTCTCTCCTTGCCGGTTTCCCGATTCCGATCATGCTGGCGCTGGCGCTAAACGAAATCCGGACGGGCTTCTTCAAAAAGTCGGTACAAATGGTAACCTATGCTCCGCATTTCATCTCGACCGTTGTCATGGTATCGATCATCATTCTGATGCTCTCGCCGCATGTGGGCGTGGTGGACCGGCTATTCTCATTCCTCGGTTTTCCGATGACCAACTTCATGGGCATCCCTGAATATTTCAAATCAATCTATGTCTGGTCCGGTGTGTGGCAGGGCATGGGGTACTCCTCCATCATCTACATCGCGGCGCTGGCGTCAGTCGATCCTTCGCTGTATGAAGCGGCCCGGATGGACGGGGCGTCGAGACTGCGAAAAATATGGCATATCGACATTCCCGCATTGGTGCCGGTCACGGTCATCATGCTGATTCTGAGCCTGGGCAGCATTATGGGCGTAGGCTTCGAAAAAATATTTCTGATGCAGAATCCGCTCAATACGAGCGCTTCGGAGGTCATTTCGACTTACGTGTACAAGGTGGGGCTCATCGGAGCCAACTTCAGCTTTTCCTCGGCAGTGGGATTGTTCAACTCGATCATCAACCTGATCCTGCTGGTCGTCGTCAACGCGATCTCGCGCAAAGTATCCCAAAACAGCCTGTGGTAAAGGAGGACGATGCATATGCTCAACCTGTTTAATCGCAACCGGATCAAGGACCCGCTCGGAGACCGTGTGTTCATGTTTTTCAACTACCTGTTCCTGACGCTGGTGCTGCTCATCGTGTTCTACCCGCTGCTTTACATTATCAGCTCCTCCTTCAGTTCCTCCCGGGCCGTGACGTCAGGCCAGGTGTGGCTGTTCCCGGTCGATTTCAACATCAAAGCATACATTTCGATCTTCAAAAGCCAGCAGCTGATGCTCGGCTTCTGGAACACGATCATCTATACCGTGGTCGGTACGCTGATCAACGTCACGCTTACCGTCATGCTGGCCTATCCGTTATCGCGCAAATCGTTCTATGGCCGCGGCATTCTCATCATTTTCATGATGATCACGATGTTCTTTGATGGTGGACTCATTCCGACGTATCTGTTGATGAAAGATCTCCATCTGCTGGATACGCGCTGGGCGATGTGGCTGCCGGGAGCGCTCGCGGTGTTCCAGGTCATCGTGGCACGAACGTTCTTCCAGTCTTCGATTCCGGAGGAATTGGCCGAAGCGGCAGAAATGGACGGCTGCCGGGACATCCGCTATCTCATCAGCGTGGTGCTTCCTTTATCAAAGCCGATTCTGGCCGTCATGACCCTGATGTACGCGGTCGGGCACTGGAACGCTTACTTCGATGCATTGATCTACCTGCGCTCGGAAAATCTGTTCCCGCTGCAATACGTGCTGCGCAATTTGCTGATTCTGAACGCCGCCGATCCCGCCATGCTTGCCGGAACAAGCCAGCAATTGCGAGATCAGGGCTTTGAGCAGGTGCTGAAATACGCGCTGATCGTTGTCGCGAGCGTGCCGATCCTCATCATGTACCCGTTCGTGCAGAAGCATTTCGTCAAAGGGGTCATGATCGGGTCCCTGAAAGGATAACGGACGAAGCGATTCTTTCGTTCGCGCATCTTGAAGGGAGGTGAGGGAGCGCTCCGGCATCCGGATTCGCGTTTAGAGAAGCGAGCAGCCGAATGGAACCCGGAAACCCAAATGAACATGGAAGACGTGAAGGGGCATAACTATCGTTCTCATTCAAAAGGAGGAGTCAGGTTGAAAAAATCATGGTTGTCGATGTTGTTTCTGATCATAGCTTCGGTGACGCTGCTGTCGGCGTGCGGTTCATCGGACGGGGCGGACACGGGGAGCGGGGATAGCGGCGAGAGCGGCGGGCCCGTGACGATGACGTTCTTCGCTCCGCAGGGCAAAGCGCCGATGGAGGAGAACGAGTTCACCCGGTTTATCGAGAACAAGTTCAACGTGAAGCTGAAATGGGACCTGGCACCGACGGACGCGCTTCAAGACCGCAGGCAGCTGCTTCTGGCAAGCGGAGACTATCCCGAAGTTTTCCTGCACGGCAAGTTCACGACGTCCGACCTTCAGAACTACGGCAAGCAAGGGGTATTCATTCCGCTGAACGACCTCATTCAGCAATACGGACCGAACTTGACCAAAATCATGGAAGAGAAGCCGTATTTCAAGGAAGCCATCACGGCACCGGACGGCAATATCTATGCACTGCCCATTTTCAATGAATGCTACCACTGTACGTATGCGCAAAAGTATTGGATCAATACCGAATGGCTGGATAACCTCGGACTGGAGATGCCAACCACGACGGATGAATTGTACACCGTGCTGAAGGCGTTCAAGGAGAAGGACCCGAACGGCAACGGCAAAGCGGATGAGATTCCGCTGACCGGTGCCCCAAACAAATACGTATGGAACGGCAATATCGATGCCTACTTGATGAACAGTTTCATATATAACGACAATGATAAGTATTTGATTCTGGAAAATGGAAAAGTCGACTTTGCCGCCAACAAAGAAGGCTGGAAAAAGGGACTGGAGTACATGAACAAGCTGTATTCCGAAGGTTTGATCGATCCGGCGGCGTTCACGCAGAACGATCAGGCAATCGGACAGCTCGGCAATAAGGAAGGCGATGAAACGGTCGGCTCGGTCACGACGGCGCTGCTCAGTTACCTGGTGAATACGTACGACAAAACGATTACGCGCCATCAGCACTGGGATATCGTGCCTCCGCTGAAAGGGCCGGATGGCGTGCAGACGACTGGAGCAACGCAGAGCGTAGGCGAATTCGAATTCGCCATCACGAACAAAGCGACGGAAGCCCAACAGATTGCGGCCATTCAGATCGTCGATTACATGTTCAGCGAAGAGGGCGCTCTCTATGCAGAGTACGGTCCAACGGAAGGAAAGGGATGGAAGAAGGCCGAGGCGGACGAAAAAAACATCAATGGCGAACCTGCCAAGTATAGTTACTACAACCTGCCTGAACGCGATCCGAATGTCGTCGTGAACGAGAGCTGGTCGCAAATCGGTGCTCACGATTTATCCAATACGTTCCGCAACCTGTTCGCTGAAGGGCAGAACCCGCTTGAAGCCGAAGGTTACGGCACGCGCCTTGCCCAGGCTACCAATGTGTATGCGCCGTACGCCCCGAAAGAGGTCTATCCTGCCAACGTCTTCATCCGTCCCGAGGATACAGAAACGGCTGCTCAGCTGACCACGGCCATCAAGGATTACGTGCAAACCAACATGGCCCAGTTCATTATCGGCAGCAAGAGCATCGACAAGGAGTGGGACGCGTACGTGAAAGGATTTGACGGGCTGGGTCTGAGTCAGTACCTGGAGATCTACCAGCGCGCGATCGAGAAAAACCAATAATCCAGACGGATCTATAAAAGAGGCTGTCCCGGTCCGATGAATCGCGACCGGGACGGTCTTCTCCTATACTCCTTGCATTGAGGCTCATGTGAGTTGAATTTGAATGAAGGTTTCATAAGCGGAGGGGATATTTGCCGCTCCAGGCAAGGGCGGGTGATGTATTTCATTCATATATCAGTGGCGGGGGGTTCCGGAGATGAGGAGCAATTGGTTCAGACGTTTGTTGTTGTCGTATTTGCCCGTGTTTTTTATCGTGACCACCATTTTGTTTTTTATCTTTTTCCAGGTGTTCAATGAACAGAATCGGAGGGAAGCCCTCAAAGCCAATGAATTTCTGGCCTCGCAGGTGACCCAATACCTGGACAATTCGCTGCGGTCGATCGATTTCAAGGTATTGCGCGAAATGTTGACCAACAGCACCCTCAAAAATTATTACGCCGGCTACGGCGGCGGGGATGTCTATGCGGACATTCAGGCGATGGAGGCCATTGACGAGCTGAAAATCGAATACCCGCTAATCGATTCCATCTATCTCGTTCGAAATACGGACGATACGGTGTTTAGCAATGGAAAGCGGGTTGCGGTCGCCGATTTTCCCGATGCCGGTTTTATCCGGGACAGCCGCGAAGCGGACATTCAAAAATGGGTCGGTGCCAGAGCGTTCAAGGCGTTTCCGTCCCAGGCGGCCAAACAGGTCGTCACCTTGATCCGGGGAGCCAGCAATGGTGCCGGACTCATCGTGGTCAATGTGGACTTGGCCACCCTGCGCAAATCGATCATGCAGATGTATGATCCTGAGTTTACGTTCGTTCATATCTATAACAACCAGGGAGGCAATCTGTGGGATGGAGCAATGGGTGAGCGATCTGCCGCCAAAGCAGCATCCGGCGAAGTATTCTCGGAGTTTACGTCCAGCTACAGCGGATGGAAGGTCCAAACCGGGCTGAATAACGGCAAAATCGTCAAATTTGCCCTGAAGTTTTACGATATCTGGTTTGTGTTTGCGCTGGCCGTGGTGTTGACCGGCGTGATCTGGGTGATTTACGTCACCCGTAGAAATTACAAGCCGCTTCAGCAGATCGTTACGCTGATCGAGACGGTGGCCTCGCAGAAGCAGCCTGCGCCGGGGGTCAACCAGGCGAAGGAAAACGAATTCCGTTTCATCCATGCCACGCTGGAGCGCATGATCGAGCAATCCAGGCATTATCAGGAGGAACATGAGGAGAACCTCATTTTGCATAAAAAGTACCTGTTCCAGGAGCTGCTCGAAGGCACTTCCGAATTTTCCGCAGAGGAATTGGCCGCAGGCATGCGCAGGTTCAACCTGCCCGAGCCGGGAACGCGGTGGTCCGTCATGGCGGTGGAGATTGACCGCTATGCCCGCTTTACCGCCGAGTACCATCTTCAGGATCAGTCGCTCCTGAAGTTCGTCCTGTCGAGCATGCTGCAGGAGAACGCCCGCAAGGAAGGCATGGAAGTATGGGCAGAGTGGATTGCGGGGCATAGGCTGTACGCCATTGCATGGCTGCCGGAAGGGGTGCTGCTGGAGGATGCGGAACAGCGGCTTCTATCAGGGTACATGGAGCAGGTGGGCCAATATCTGAACTTTACGGTCACGATCGGCGTCGGGCGGGTGGCTGTTGATCTGCGCGGCTTGCGCGCCTCCTTCAAGGAGGCGGTCCGTACACTCGATTACAAAGCCGTGCTTGGTCTTAACCGGATTATCCCTTGTTCGGACGTTCCGGACTCGACCAACGACGTCTACGAGTTCCTGAAAACCATCTCTTCGCTGGTGCAGGCCATGCGGCTGTCCGATGGCGATTGGGAGAAGCATTTCGATCGGTTGTTCGAGCAGATCCGCGCTTCGGTTCTGTCCAGGCAGGAGATCATGAACACGGTCCAGCTGCTGTTCCAGCACTACAACCGGGAATTCGCTGAGCTTCCCCGCGAGTACCACGAGCTTTGGGCCGAAGTGTTCGGAGGTCTGCTGCCGCGGCTGGAGGAATGGGAGACGGAGGAGGATTTGCGCCTGCTGTGCCTGGAAGGATTCCGGGAGCTTGCACGGCGGATGAACGAGCTGCGCTGTTCCAAGAAACACGGGACGAACATTTTGGAGATTCGAAAGTATATCGAGGAGAATTATAGCAATCCGGACCTTTCTCTGAATTATTTGAGCGATCTGTTCGATATCAATCCGAAGTACCTGAGCAAGCTTTTCAAAGACGAAATCGGGGAGAAGTTCGTCGACCTGCTGATCAGCCAGCGGATCGAGAAGGCCAAACAGCTGATGCAGGAAACCGACAAAGCTATTCAGGAAATCAGCGAGGAAGTAGGGTATACCAACTACAACTCCTTTAACCGGGCATTCAAAAACGTGGTCGGCATGGCGCCGAGCGATTACCGTAAAGCTATTTGAGGAAATGGTGCATCCCGCGAACTTAGTTTAACGAATCTCAGACACCTTATATCGCCGAAATCGGCCGATCTGTCGCTCTAACGAACATGAGACACGTTAATTTCGCCTTAAATGGTGCACCAACCCTCGATTTTCAGCAAATAACGCTGCTGAGATTCGTTAGAGCTGAGAAGGCTGCTGTTTATTAGAAGTAACGTGTGTACGATTCGTTAGAAACTGAGGAACCCTTTTGAATTGTTCATTTGACGTTTGGCAGGGAATGAAAAGTTGGCGCCGATGCGCTCGTACTTCTCGCATACTATTTTGATGTACAAAAGGAGAACGCATATGGACTACAGAGATGCTTCACGTCCGGTACCCGAGCGGGTGCAGGATCTGCTCGGGCGTATGACGACCGAGGAGAAGATTGGGCAGTTGATCCAGCCGATGGGCTGGAAAGCGTACGCCAAAGAGGCGGACGGCACCGTGCAGGTGACGGAAGCATTCAAGCAGGACGTGGCGGATGGAGGCGTCGGGTCGCTCTATGGCGCGCTTCGTGCTGATCCGTGGACCGAGGTGACGCTGGAGACCGGACTTTCGCCGCGCCAGGGTGCGGAGGCGATGAACGAGATTCAGCGATACGCAATCGAGCATTCCCGGCTCGGCATTCCCCTTCTCTTCGGCGAAGAATGCTCGCATGGTCACATGGCGATCGGCGCAACCGTGTTTCCCGTACCCTTGCTGGTCGGGAGCACATGGAATCCTGCGCTGTATCGGCAAATGTGCGAAGCCATCGCGCTGGAGACGCGCAGCCAGGGAGGGGCGGTGACTTATTCGCCGGTGCTTGACGTGGTACGTGATCCACGCTGGGGCCGTACCGAGGAGTGCTTTGCCGAGGATCCTTACCTTATTGGGGAGCTGGCTGTGGCTGCCGTCGAAGGTTTGCAGGGCGAGCGTTTGGATTCTCCGCATACCATTGCGGCGACGCTGAAGCATTTCGCGGCCTACGGCAGTTCGGAAGGCGGGCGCAACGCGGCACCCGTACATATGGGCATGCGGGAGCTGCATGAGATCGACCTGCTTCCGTTCAAAAAAGCGGTGGAAGCAGGCGCCTGCTCCGTCATGACGGCGTACAACGAAATCGACGGCGTGCCTTGCACATCAAGCACATATCTGCTGAATGACGTTTTGCGCGAGCAATGGGGATTCGAGGGTGTGGTTATCACGGACTTTGGCGCGATCCAGATGCTGGTGCACGGCCACAACACGGCGGAGAATGGCGAACAGGCCGCAGCTCAGGCGCTGAGGGCGGGTGTGGACATGGAAATGTCGGGATATATGTTCCGCAAGCATCTGAAACAAGCGTTGGAGCAGGGATTTATGGCTGAGCACGATCTGGATCAGGCGGTGAGCCGCGTGCTGGAGCTGAAGTTCAGATTGGGACTGTTCGAGCAGCCGTTTGTCGATCCCGCCTTTGCGGAACGGGTCATCGGCTGCGAAGCGCACAAGGAGCTGGCTCGGCAGGTGGCCCGGGAAGGCATAGTATTGCTAAAAAACGAAAACGGCACGCTTCCCCTCGCTAAAAAAGGGTATACACTTGCCGTCATCGGTCCGAATGCCAACCACGTTTATAATCAACTCGGCGATTACACCTCGCCTCAGCCGAAGGGACAGGTCGTTACCGTACTGGAGGGCATTCGCGCCAACCTGGCGTCGCTCGGGGAAGATGCGGCCGAGGTGCTTTACGTGCCGGGCTGCCGCATCAAGGGCGAATCGCGCGAAGGGTTCGCTCAAGCGCTTGGCGCTGCGGAGCAGGCCGATGCCATCGTGATGGTCATGGGCGGCTCCAGCGCCCGGGACTTCGGCGAAGGCACGATTGATTTGCGAACGGGGGCCTCTGTCGTCACAGACGACCCTTGGAACGACATGGAGTGCGGCGAGGGCATCGACCGCTCTTCGCTCAGTCTGACGGGCGTTCAGCTGGAGCTGGTGCAAGAGGTACATAAGCTCGGGAAACCCGTCATTGTGGTGTACATCAATGGTCGACCGATCGCAGAGCCGTGGATCGACGAGCACGCGCATGCGATTCTGGAAGCATGGTATCCCGGACAGGGGGGCGGAAATGCCGTCGCGGACATTCTGTTCGGGGATGCCAACCCCTCCGGCAGGCTCAGCGTGTCCGTTCCGAAGCATGTCGGCCAGCTTCCGGTGGTGTACCATGCCAGACGAACCCGTGGCAAACGGTACTTGGAGATGGAGCTTGCACCGCAATATCCGTTCGGTTTCGGGCTCAGCTACACCACGTTTGACTACGCTAATATCCGGGTGACGCCCGAAGTGATCGGACCGGACGAGGAAGCAGAGCTTCATGTAGACGTGACGAACAGCGGCACCGTTGCCGGAATGGAGGTCGTTCAGCTCTATGTCACGGACGTTACCGCCTCCGTTACGCGTCCTGAACTGGCGCTGGGGGGATTCACCAAGATTGAGCTTGAACCTGGTCAGACACGGACTGTTACACTCAAGGTCGGCTTTGAGCAGCTCTCGCTCGTGGACTCGCAGCTGCGCCGCATCGTGGAACCGGGTGAGTTCAGGTTGAAGGCAGGCCGTCATTCGCAGGATGGAATCGAGTGCACGCTGCGTGTACGGAACAAGGAGGGAGAAGCATGATTCGCATTCATCGTTTCATTCAGGATATGGAGCAGAGCCGCTGGCTTGATTGCATTGAGCTGCCACAGTGGCAGGTGCAGAGGACCAAATATGTTGTTCCAGGCGAATATGAAGACGAGCAAGAGGCGGCTGCCTTGGAGGACATCACGGCGCTGCAAGGCATTCATGGCACGACGTATCGACTGGGCACTACATTGGATATCCCGCCGGAGTGGGAGGATGGCGCGATTGGCTTAGTTTTTGAAACCCGAGGCGAAGGATTGCTGCGAGTGAACGGCCAGCCGTATCACGGCTTGGACCGGAACCATGGCTTTGTGCCATTGCCAAGAAGCCGGACCGGCATGAATCCGCTGCTTGAGGTGGAGCTTTACGATCCGATTCCGGAGCCCCACGATCCCTTAAACCGGCAAGCCACGATCAACCCGCCGATCCGCGGCATCCGCGCAGCGCTCGTACACGTCAATCGCCCGCTGCAGAGCTTGATGTACAGCGTAAAAGTGCTCGCCGAATCGCTGCGCGAATTGCCGGAGGCCGACCTGAAGAGGGGCCGCTTGATCCTGGCCGTGCATCGGATTATGGATGAGATGTATGACAATCCGGAACGCTGGAGCGACGCAGGCTGGGTCGGCGAGTTCGAGCATACGCTCGCTCTTGCCGTACAGGAGGTGGACCCGGAGCCAGCCCGTTCCGGATTCATGCATCTGATCGGGCAATCGCATATCGACGTCGCTTGGCTGTGGCCGGTACGCGAAACGGTGCGCAAAACCAGCCGCACCTTCTCGACGATGTGCGCCCTGATGGACGAGTATCCGGACTTCGTCTACTCCCAGAGCCAGCCGCAGCTCTATGCCTTTGCGAAAGAGCATTATCCTGAGCTGTACGAACGCGTCAAGGCCCGGATTGCCGAGGGGCGATGGGAGCTTGTCGGCGGCATGTGGGTCGAGCCGGACCTGAACATTCCGAGCGGCGAATCGCTGGTGCGCCAGATGTTGTACGGACAGCGATTCTACGAGGCCGAGTTTGGCAAGCGGTCGAAGATCGAGTGGCTGCCCGATACGTTCGGATATTGTGCGTCCCTGCCGCAGCTGCTGAAGCAGGCAGGCATTTCCTACTTCATGACGACCAAGCTGAATTGGAATGACACGAATGTTTTTCCGCATGACTTGTTCGAGTGGGTAGGGATTGACGGTACGTCCGTGCTCTCCTACTTGAACCACGGCGTGAATGAGCATACGCGCCCGAAAGATGTGGCGGAGCATTGGCAGTCCTACAGGCAGAAGGGCGTCCATCCCGAGCAGATGCTCCTATACGGGCATGGCGACGGCGGGGGCGGGGTCACGAGCGAGATGGTGGAGATGGCTGAAAAAGCCGCCTTTATGGTGGGTCAACCTGTCAGCAGGTTCAGCACGGCCGCTTCATTCTTCGAAGGCATAACAGAGCGGCAGCGGGAATTGCCGCAGTGGCATGGCGATCTTTATTTGGAGCTGCACCGCGGAACGTACACGACGCATGCACGGAACAAACGCAGCAACCGCAAAGCGGAGGTGTTGTACCGGGAAGCGGAAGTGTGGGGCCAACTCGCGGGTCTCTCGAGCGCTGCCACATCAATGGCCATCCCAAAAGAGCGCGTCTCGAGCGCTGCCGTTCACGGAGCAGACCCGGCACAGTTGAAAAGCAAGCTGGATGAAGGATGGAAGCTGATCATGCTGAACCAGTTCCATGACATTATTCCGGGAACATCGATTCCCGAGGTTTATGTGACATCGGCGCAAGAATACGCTCAGGTCTTTGAACTGGGAACGTCGGCCTTGACGGGCGCACTGGATATTATTGCAGGGCAAATCGCCACCGATGGTGCAGAGGGACAGCCGTATATTATTTTCAACAGCATGGGCTGGGAACGAAATGAAGTGATTGAAATCACGCTGGATTCATCGATTCCGGAAATGGCTGCCTATGATCAGGAGGGGCATCGTCTTGAAGGCGAGCTTGTTCGGAGCGAAGGCGTGCATAAGCTGATGATTCACGTGACTGGCATCCCGGCATTTGGATATACAACGTTGTGGCTGCGCCAAGCCGACCGATCTGTAGCATCCGGTGAATCGGACCGTGTGGTCGGCTTGGATCATGCCGGCGATACCGGCAATTCCGTCCCTTCGCGTTGGGAAACGGACGAATATGTGCTCGAATTCAACGAGGCGGGCGAGATTACCCGCTGGTATGACAAATCGCTGCAGCGCGAGTGGCTGAAACCGGGCGAAATGGCGAACGAGCTGCAGCTGTTTCATGACAGGCCCACGTATTGGGATGCATGGGACATCGATCCCCGGTTCGAGTCGCAGCGCGCCGATCGGGCACGTTTGATCTCCAGCGAGGTCGTTCGGCACGGCGGCGTGCAGGATGTGCTGCGCTTCCGATGGGAGCTCGGCGCATCCAAGATCGAGCAGGATATCGTGCTGTGCCGCCATCAGCGCCGCGTCGATTTCAGGACGCGTGTGCAGTGGGCGGAGAGTCATAAGCTGCTGAAGGTAGCTTTTCCCATAGATTTGGTAGCGACCCGGGCGACCTACGAAATTCCGTTTGGCGCGTTGGAGCGGTCGAGTCATGCCAATACAAGCTGGGAACAGGCGCAATTCGAGGTATGCGGCCATCGCTGGGCAGACCTTTCCGAAGTCAATGGCGGGGTCAGCCTGCTGAATGATTGCAAATACGGCTACGACATTAAAAAGCAGACGCTCCGGTTGTCGCTGCTGCGGGCTCCGAAATGGCCTGACGAACATGCCGATCAAGGGGAGCATGAGTTCACCTACTCCTTGCTGCCACATGCGGGAGATTGGCGTGAGGCGGGCGTGGTGCGCCGCGCCATGGAACTGAACCATCCGGTGCACGTGGTCGCTGCGGAGCAGCATGCAGGTATAATGCCCGGCGTATACGCGTATTTCCGCTTTGACAGCAAACACGTCATTCTGGATACGGTCAAAGCGGCCGAGGACGGCTTGGGAACGATTTTGCGTTTCTATGAATCTTCCGGTGGCAGGGAAACCGTGGAGCTGCGCTTGCCCCAAACATCGATAAGAGCGTGTACAGTCAATCTGCTGGAGGATGAGGGAGAAGAACTTTCTTCTCAGGACGGAGTGCTTCGACTGGCATTCAAGCCGTATGAGGTGAGGTCAGTGAAGCTGATGCCGATACACTAAGCGAAGGGAGCGTTTTTTGGCCGAACATGACATATTCTTTTCGTGTGGGCAGCAGGTAAGCAGCCGGAAATCAAACGGGAAAAGATTAATGATGGAAAGCGGGCGTGTCGGCAGGAAAAACAGTCAGCTATGGCAAAAGGTAAGCTTGTAAGCCGCACAGCAGCAAAACGACATGAAAAGGTAAGTACCAATCTGGGAAGCCAACATAACAGGGAGGGTAACGCATGAAATTAACCAACAGCATCGGCGTCATCGTGGATAGCTTCGGCGTAGGCGTACGCGAGGGATTGGTCAAAGCCAAGTCGGCCGGAGCGGAGGGCGTGCAGATTTATGCGGTCAAAGGCGAGATGGACCCGGCGAACCTCACGCCGGCAGCCCGCAAGGAACTGAAGGATTACATCGCATCCCTCGGGCTGGAGATTTCGGCATTGGTCGGCGATTTGGGCGGGCACGGTTTTCAGGTGAAGGAAGACAATGCATGGAAAGTCGAAAAATCGAAGCGCATCGTCGATCTGGCCCTGGATCTGGGGACCAACATCGTGACCACGCACATCGGCATCGTTCCCCATGATCCGGCATCGGAAGTCTATCATACGCTTCACGCCGCTTGCGAAGAATTGGGGCAATATGCCAAAAGCGTAGGGGCCTATTTCGCCATCGAGACCGGGCCGGAGACGGCAGCCGATTTGAAGGGATTTCTGGACACCCTCTCGACCAACGGCGTATCCGTCAATTTCGACCCGGCCAACATGGTCATGGTCACAGGAGATGATCCGGTCCAAGGTGTGCATCTGTTGAAGGATTACATTGTGCATACGCATGTAAAGGATGGCGTTCGCCTGAAGGAAGTTGATCCGAGGGATGTTTACGGAGCCGTTGGTTATGCGCCGATGGACCATGACAAAATCGCGGAAATGGTATCATCGGGCGTCTTTTTCCGCGAGGTTCCGCTAGGTGAGGGAAGCGTTGATTTTACCGCTTATTTTGCAGCCCTTCAGGACATCGGGTACACCGGTTACCTGACCATCGAGCGCGAGGTTGGCGACCAGCCGGAGCAGGATATTCGCAAAGCGGTGGAGTTTATCCGAAAATACAGAGGAGAGGCGTAAGCATATGAAAATCGGCCTGAGTACCTACAGCCTGCTGAACGAGTTGAACGCAGGGAGCATGACGGTGCTGGACGTGATCGACTGGATTGCCGCAAATGGCGGCGAACACATGGAGATGGTTCCATACGGTTATACCGTGGAGGACAATCCGGAACTGGCTGACGCTATTCGGGAGCGTGCGGCTGCCGCAGGCATTGAGCTGTCCAATTATTCGATGCCCGCCAATTTCGTGCAGGAGACGGAGGAAGCCTTCGAGGAAGAGGTTGCCCGGGTGAAGCGTCACGTCGACGTGGTTCATCGGATGGGCGTGAAGCATATGCGGCACGACGTCACAGCGTTCAAGCTGCCGAAAGAGCACATGACGATTGCCTGGTTCGACCAGCATTTGCCGCTCATGGTGAAGGGCAGCCAGTTGATTGCCGATTATGCTGCAGGCTTCGGCATTACAACGACGATCGAAAACCATGGTTTCAGCGTGCAGGCGAGCGACAGGGTGCAGCGGGTGCTGCATGCCGTGGATCGGCCTAATTTCAAAACGACGCTGGACGTCGGCAACTTCCTGTGCGTGGACGAGGACCCGATTGTTGGAGTCATGAATAATCTTCCGTATGCTTCCCTCGTTCATTTCAAAGATTTCTATGTGCGTCCGTTCGACGAAAATCCGGGCGAAGGCGAATGGTTCACCACATCCCATGGCAATTACATGCGCGGGGCGATCGTGGGACAAGGCGATCTTCCGATCCGCAAAATCGTCAAACTGATCAAGGACTCCGGCTATGACGGAGCCGTTACCGTGGAATTCGAAGGCATGGAGGAGTGCAAAGCCGCGTCCAAAATCGCCATGGACAATTTGCGCCGGTTCTGGAACGAGGCGTAGACTACCGCCGTAACAGATCATAATCTTTATGTAATGCATGCACTTAGCCAGCCGTGCACCCTATCAGAACTGCTTCGCTTAACCGCGCGGGCAGTTCTTTTCGTTTTTGACGCGGAGCATAAACGTTAGGAATTAGGAACATCCTACCTTGTGGCCGACTCGAATTTCACTGCTTGTCAGGTGGACAAGCCTTGGTATATACTCTTGACGCAAGTGAATTGAGCCATATAATCCGTGAGTTTAAAGGAGCTGGAAACGAATGTCGATCAGTCTGAATGTGTACCTTGTAACCAATGGAACCGGACGCGAAGCAGTGGAACTGTATAAAGAAGCATTTGGTGCCGAAGTGCTGGATTTGAAAACATTTGGCGATATGCCGCCAAATCCCGAGCATCCGATTCCCGATGAGGCGAAGGACTGGGTCATGCATGCATCCTTGCAGATCGGCAGCTCCCTGCTCATGATTTCTGATACCCTTCCTGGCATGGAGCATACCGTGGGCAACCACATCACGGTCACCGTAAATACGGATACGGCCGAGGAAGCCCGCCGCATTTTCGACAAACTGAAAGAAGGCGGAACGGTCACCATGCCGGTACAGGAAACGTTCTGGAGCCCGGCCTACGGCCAGGTTACGGACAAGTTCGGCGTGGGATTCCAGATCAGCGCAAAGCCTGTCCAAGCTTAATTCGGTCTTTAATGTCCCCCGCTGCTGCTGGGCAGGGAAACAGTGAGAAAACAAATAAGCCTCCAAAGCAGCGCCCTGATAGGCGCTGTTTTCGGAGGCTTATTTGTCTTGTATGAATGTACGTCGATAGACGTATTATTTCCCATGTTGGCTGCTTTCGACCCTACTGTTTCTGAATTTTGGACGGATTGTTGATCTTGTAGGGCACGGGGTGTTTAGCCAGTTTCTTTTTGATGATTTTGGCGTCAAACGTCAGCGTATCACCGACTTCAAGGTCCAGCTTTTTGATCGTGGCGCTGTGGCTGGACCAGGCCTCGCCCACTTCGAGCATATCCGGTTCCAGAATCGCGACGGCTTCATAGATGATGACTTCGTCGTCATTGTCGGCAAAATGGTTTGGCACCGTCGTAAATTCCTTCACGACCGCGGTCATTTTGACCTTGCCTTCCGGCAAATCGAGTTTGGCTGCCTTGGCTTTGCTCGCGGTTTTGGCCTTTGGTTTGTCCTCCGATGCGGATGCCGATTGGGGAGACACGTATTCTTCGACCAGCCCGTCCGGATCGCCTGGCAGGCTGGCAGTGGATGCGATGGCTCTGTCAGTGGCGGAGGGCTGTTCTTCCGTGGCGGAAGAATTGTCCCCTGCCAAATCAGACGATTCTGCGTCCGAAACAAGTCCGTCATCGGATGAGGATTCGACGGAGCTTGTCTCGCTGCCGTCCACCACGCCTGGCGTGCCCGCTTTTTTGTCCGGCGCTGCAGCGAGCGTGCCTTTAAAGCCCGAGGCCTGCATTTCCTTGAGATAAGCGGGATGAATGCAGTGTTTCTGGTCGTTGTCCAGCTGAATGACTGCGGCCATGTGATCCACGAAACCAATGATGGTGCAAGGGACGTTCAGACCATTCCCTTTATAATAAAATGTTTTGAGCTTAGTCGCCTTGTCCGACAGCAGCCCCCACTCTTGGCACTTTTCGATGCGTTCTTCATCCGTGTGCAGCGGGGTATAAAAATCCGGCTCAATCATGAATGCATATGTCATCAAGAAAATCTCCTTTTCCCGTTCAATTCTATCCCTTTTCAGCGTATCCAAATTACAAATAGTGTAACACAAAAACAGGGGGTGAGATGAGTAATTGCCCCCGTTTTTCATAGGCCTATGATATAATTTCTGGAAAGAGGACGAATGACTGCGGAGGATGCCTTCTAAGAGATCGGCGCTCCGATAACGTTGGGGGAAGGATGATCTTCGTGGATAAACAGGTGAACCATCAGGCGTTATGGCTCAGCATAGGTGTTGCCATCGGGGCCTGTATTGGCGTCGTCACAGATCAGATCGCGCTCGGCGTCGCCTTTGGGGCAGCGCTCGGCATATTCGTTGGTTCAATCGTGAGCAAGCGTGCTCTTGCCGATTCGGAGCGTCTGCTCAGCGGGCAGATTGCGGAGATATATAAAACAGACGATTGGGAGGAGGCACTCCGCCGTTCAGATGACCACCCTGTGCTCATCCTTAAGCATAGTACAACTTGTCCCGTCAGCGCGCGTGCGTATCGGGAATTTGCCGCTTTTGTCAGCGCGAATGCCGCCAATCCGGTACAGAATATGGAGTATCGGATGGTGGATGTGATCGAAAGTCGTCCGTTGTCCCGCCGGATCGCTGAAGAAACGGAGATTCGCCATGAATCGCCGCAGGTATTGCTGCTCAGCGAGGGCAAGGTTCTCCATCACGCTTCCCATTCGAAGATCACCAAGAAGAAGCTGTTGCAGTGGGCGCAAGAACCGTTTTGAGCAACGAAAAATCGACCTTAAACATGAACCTGTTCGTTATTCAGCTGGGTTGCAGCTGGAGTGAAGGGTTCTTTTTTTGCATTTTTACGCTTTTTTTACGCGCTGCCGGTCCAATCTTTACCCCATTTTTACACGGTTCCGTATTAAAATTTCAATGCGAGCAGGAGAAAAAGGAGGAAATCCGGATGGTGAACGACGTCACGATGATTGCGTTGACGGTGCTGATGTTTGCACTATTTTGGGGATTTATGAATTTTTGTGAGAAGGCATAGGGGAAGAAAGGGAGGGACCGGATATGGTCGTTGTAGGTTCGATCGCGCTGGCACTGATGGTGTATCTGGGCTATGTGCTGGCGAAGCCGGAGAAGTTCTGATGGCAGGTGTTGCAAGTGCGAATTGGGGAGGACACATGGAATGAGTACAGGTTGGTTGCAAGTGGCAGTCACGCTGCTGATCATCATCCTGCTGGTGAAACCGATGGGGAGTTATCTGGTAAAGGTGTTTGGCGGGCAAAGGACATGGCTTGACCGGATCTTTGGCGTTCCGGAGCGTTTGTTATACAAGGCGATGGGGGTACGGGAAGATGAAACGATGGGGTGGAAAAAATACCTGTCGGCCGTTCTCCTTTCCAATATGGTTATGCTGATCCTGATGTTTCTGGTGTTGCGGCTGCAAAAGTGGCTGCCGCTCAATCCGGACGGGATCGACAACATGCCTGCGGCACAGGCATTTAACACAGCAGTTTCTTTTATGACCAACACCAACTGGCAGTCGTATACGGGCGAAAATGCTCTATCGTATCTGTCGCAAATGTTGGCCGTGACGTTTCCGATGTTCACGTCAGCTGCAACCGGCTTTGCCGTGGCGATTGCGTTCATACGCGGCTTGGTAGGCCGCAAGAATGAACTGGGAAACTTTTATGTGGACATGGTGCGTGCCATTACGAGAGTGTTTTTGCCGCTGAGCGTGCTCGTTGCGCTGTTTCTCGTATTTCAGGGTGTACCGCAGACGTTGGCCGGAGCTGTCCGTGCAGCGACGCTGGACGGGGGCGAACAGACGATTACGCGGGGACTGGTGGCTTCACTGGAATCCATCAAACACCTGGGTACGAACGGGGGAGGATGGTTCGGAACCAATGCGGCTCACCCGTTCGAGACACCGACAGCTTTGGCCAATCTGGTGCACATCGTCTGTATGATGCTGCTGCCAACGGCACTGGTGTACGCTTTCGGCATCATGGCGAACAACAAGAAGCAAGGATGGGCTTTATTCGCCGTGATGAGCGCACTGTTTCTTGTTATGTTGACGACGGTATTCGTATCCGAATATCGCGGCGTGCCTGCACTTGAGGCAGCGGGCATCCAAGGAAACATGGAGGGCAAGGAAGTGCGGCTCGGCATTTCCGAATCGGCGCTGTTCACCGCAGTTACGACGGCGGCGACGACGGGCTCAGTCAACAATATGCACGAATCGTTGACACCGCTTGGAGGCATGGTCCCCATGGCCCAGATGATGCTGAACAACGTGTTCGGCGGCAAAGGCGTAGGGCTTCTAAACGGTCTGCTGTATGTGATCTTGGCCGTGTTCATCTGCGGTTTGATGGTTGGCCGGACGCCCGAATTTCTCGGCAAAAAGATTGAAGCGAAGGAAATCAAGCTGGCATCCATTGCATTGCTGATTCATCCGCTGATCATTCTGGCTCCTACGGCGCTGGCTTTCCTGAGCCCTGACGCCATGGCGTCCATTTCCAACGGTGGGATGCATGGAATCAGCGAGGTGTTGTACGCATTTGCTTCGGGAGCGGCCAATAACGGTTCCGCGTTTGCCGGGCTGAATGCGAATACGGACTTTTATAATATCGGCATCGGCGTAGTGATGCTGCTGGGAAGATACGTTTCCATGATTGCGCTGCTTGCCATTGCCGGATCGCTTGCCACCAAACGGATTGTTCCGATAACAACGGGTACACTGCGCACAAATACACCGATGTTTGCCGGCGTTCTGGTGGTCGTCATTGTGGTCATTGGAGCCTTGACGTTTTTCCCGGCATTGGCGCTGGGGCCGATCGCAGAGCATTTGGCTATGTCGGTCGGATAGCGTTCGCCTGTTTTAATAACATGACGTTGCGCGAGGGACAACGAAATGAAATAGGAAGTTATAACCTGCGAAGATAGTGAATCCATGAAAGAGGGAGCCCACAATGGAAGGAATGAACAACGAGCAGCTTGCGGCAGGTGCCGTAAGAGGAGAGAACGGCCATCTTCAGCCCGGGAACACCGGGAAGCCGGGACGGTTAATGAACAAGGAAATTATGCTACGGGCAATGATTGATGCATTCCGGAAACTGAATCCGGTGGCGATGATCAAAAACCCGGTCATGTTCATCGTCGAAGTAGGCACCTTGATTACGCTACTGTTATGTATCAAGCCCGATTTGTTTGCGGCAGCGGCCGAGGGAGGGCGGGCGTACAACATGGCGGTATTTCTGATCCTGCTGTTTACGCTGTTGTTTGCCAACTTCGCCGAAGCCCTCGCCGAGGGCAGAGGCAAGGCGCAGGCAGATACGCTGCGCAAAACGAAGTCTGATACAACGGCCAGACTGGTGCAGAAAGACGGCACGACGCTTCAGGTTTCCTCGACCAAGTTGAAAAAAGGCGATGTCGTTCGCGTAGAAACAGGCGAAATGATACCGACCGACGGCGAGATTATTGAAGGGCTCGCGTCGATTGATGAATCGGCGATCACGGGAGAATCGGCGCCTGTCATTAAGGAAGCGGGCGGCGATTTCTCTTCGGTCACGGGCGGCACGCGTGTGGCTTCGGACTATATTGTCATGCGGGTGCAGACCGATCCGGGAGAATCCTTCCTCGACCGCATGATCTCGCTGGTGGAAGGCGCACAGCGCCAGAAGACGCCGAATGAGATCGCGTTGACTACCCTGCTTGCGGTGCTGACGATGATTTTCCTGATCGTCATTATGACAATGTTTCCGATGGCCGATTATCTGGGCATCCATCTTGACGTAGCGACGCTGATCGCACTGCTGGTCTGCCTGATTCCAACGACGATTGGCGGGCTGCTCTCGGCTATCGGCATTGCGGGCATGGACCGCGTCACCCAGTACAACGTGCTTGCCATGTCAGGGAAAGCGGTGGAAGCCGCAGGAGACATCGATACGCTGATTCTGGACAAAACGGGAACGATCACCTATGGCAACCGGATGGCATCCGAATTCGTGCCCGTACAGGGCGTAACCGTGCAAGAGATGACCCGAGCGGCGCTGCGGGCTTCCGTGCGGGACGAGACACCGGAGGGGCGCTCTGTGGTTGAGTTGGCGGGCCGCCAGGGCGAACAGTGGAACGAGGCCGAGTATGCTGCGGCCGAAAGCGTAGAGTTCACCGCAGAGACGCGTATGTCGGGGCTCAACATGGCTGATGGACAGCAAATTCGCAAAGGAGCAGTCGATGCTATTAAACGCCATGTCGCGGCTCACGGCGGACGGGTGCCTGGCGATCTGGACGATATCGCAAGCCGGATTGCCAAAGCAGGCGGCACGCCGCTTGCCGTGGCCATCAATGACCGGATTTACGGTGTCATCTATTTGAAAGATACAGTGAAGCCGGGACTTAAAGAGAAGTTCGAGGAAATGCGCTCCATGGGCATCAAAACGATCATGTGCACGGGGGATAACCCGCTGACGGCTGCTACGATTGCGCTGGAAGCCGGTGTTGACGATTTTATCGCCGAAGCGAAACCGGAGGACAAAATCCGTGCCATTCAAAAGGAACAGCAGGAAGGCAAGCTCGTCGCCATGACAGGAGACGGAACCAACGACGCCCCTGCTCTCGCTCAAGCGGATGTGGGCCTGGCGATGAATTCGGGGACGATGGCGGCGAAGGAAGCTGCCAACATGATCGACCTCGACTCCGATCCGACAAAGCTGTTGTCCGTCGTATCCATCGGGAAGCAGCTGCTGATCACCCGGGGGGCGCTGACCACGTTCTCGATTTCGAATGATATTGCCAAGTATTTCGCCATCATTCCGGCGATGTTCATTGCCGCTATGCCTCAGTTGCAGGCGCTGAACATTATGAACCTGGCTTCGCCGCAGTCGGCAATCCTGTCGGCGCTCATATTTAACGCCGTCATTATTCCGCTGCTCATTCCGATCGCCATGCGCGGCGTGAAATATCGCGCCATGTCGGCCGACCGGCTGCTTGGCCGCAACCTTTTGCTCTATGGCATCGGTGGCGTCATCGTACCATTCATCGGCATCAAGCTGATCGACCTGGTGTTGTCGGGACTGAATTTTGTATAAGAGTAGAGCTGGAACCATTACACGTTTGGGATGTGAAACACGATGAAAATGACAGTGATCGCCCTTCGACTGTCTTTAGTTTTAATGTTGTTATGCGGTGTCATTTACCCACTTGCAACGACAGCCGTTGCACAGCTGCTATTTCCGGCTCAGGCGAACGGCAGCCTGATTACGCAGCAGGGTAAGGTGATCGGTTCCTCGTTGCTGGCACAGAAAGTGGCCTCGCCGGGTTTGTTCCAGCCAAGGGCATCGGGTGCCGGATACGACGCTGCCGCTTCAGCTGGCTCCAACCGGGCTGTTGCATCAGAGGAGTATGCGGACGAGATGATGACCAAGATTGCGGAGATCAAGCAAGAAAATCCGGCACTCCAAACGGTTCCCGCCGATCTGGTGACCGGTTCAGGTTCAGGACTTGACCCCGATCTTTCTGCGGAAGCGGCCAAAGCCCAAATCCCCCGGATCAGCCAAGCTACCGGACTGGACGAACAGCGGCTGAATCAACTGGTGAACGCGCAAATTCGAGGACGGCAGTGGGGTCTGTTCGGGGAGCCGAGGGTCAACGTGACCGAATTGAACCTGGCCCTCTTGGCGGAGATGAAATAATCCGGAATTGAAACGGATTGGAATAGAGCCGCCACAGTCTCTGAACAGGCTGGATATACATGCCTTCTCCTGGCGCGAGCCGGTGGGAGGCTTCTCCGTTTTTTGGCCAAATTGCATCACAGACTTGAAGGGTGGGGGTGAGCCTATTGGACGAAAGCTTCAAGCGTCGATCTCCGGAGGATATTCTAAGGATGATCCACAAGTTACAGCAGGGCACGTTGAAAATTTACATCGGTCCGGTGAGCGGCTCGGGGAAGACGTATCATATGCTCAGGGAAGGCAACATGCTTCGCGAGCAGGGAGTGGATGTCGTCATTTGTGCCGTTTCGACGATGCAGCGCCCAGAGACGGAGGAGCAGCTGGGGGCGCTGGAACGCATCCCGAGCATTCACTGGCTGCGTGAACGGGACGGTGCAGTGATGAAAGATCTCCATTTGGAAGCTTTGCTGGAGCGTAATCCTGAAGTGGTGCTCGTGGACGGACTCGCTCATCGCAATCGGCGCGGTGCTCGCCACGCCACGCGGCTGGAGGACATCCGCTGGCTGCTGCAGCATAACATCAGCGTGATTACGACCGTCAATGTATATGAGCTGGAGGGATATACCAAGCTCGCCCGCCAATTGACGGGGGTGTCCGTGGAACATACGGTGCCAGACGACACGCTGGAACTGGCCGATGAGGTGAAGCTGATCGACGTGACGCCAGAGGCGATATTAAACAGGCTTGCCGAAGGGCATCTGAGGGGCCATGAGAACCATGCTGTATTTCACCACGGCAACTTGGGCATTTTGCGTGAATTAGCGCTGCGTCTTATGGCCGAAGAGGTGAACGAATCGCTGCGCGAACATCAGGAGGAGACGGGTACCCCTGTCATGACAGGCAGCATGGAGCGCATTTTGGTATCCAGCCAGTATCACTGGAACGGTTCCATCTATATCCGACGGGGGCAGCAGATTGCCAAGCGGTTGAACGGAGAGTTGTACGCCGTCACATTTCGCATGGGGAAGCAGCCGCTCACCAAGGAGGCCGCGGCCTTTCGGCGGAACATGGTCAAGCTGGTGGAAAAGTTCGGAGGCCGGTTCGAGGAACTGCGCGCTCTGCATCGGAGGCATATTCCGTCCGTGCTGGCGCGTTATGCGACAAGGCATCGCATCACCCGGATCGTGATGGGTCACTCGCGCCAGAGCCGCATGCAGGAGCTCTGGCAGGGATCGTTCGTGAACTCATTGCTGCGCAAGGTGCAAGGCGTCGATCTGTTCCTTCTGGCCGATACTGCCCGAAGGGATGGCGAGCGCGTGCTTCCTGCCCGGCTGGCTGATGCGGATGCCCGAACGTATCGCAGATTGACCGATACGGAAATGAAGGCACAGATCGGGCAAATCCGTCGCGGCAAGTTTAAGGTGTATATCGGGGCCGCTCCCGGCGTAGGCAAAACCTACATGATGCTGCGGGAAGGCAATGACCTGCTGCGCAAAGGCATCGACGTACGCATCGGTCTGCTGGAGACGCATGGCCGGGCGGAGACGTTGGGGCAGATCGGCCAGCTTCCGCTCATACCACGTTTAAAGCTCAAATATCAAGGTGCCGAGCTGGAAGAAATGGACACGGTCGCAATCCTCCGCCTGTGCCCGGAAGTGGTGCTCGTGGATGAACTGGCGCATACCAACGTGCCTGGCAGCCGGAACAAAAAGCGGTACGAGGACGTGATCCGGCTATTAAACGCAGGTATCTCTGTCATTACGACCGTCAACGTGCAGCATCTGGAAAGCCTGAACGATGCGGTGGAGCATATCACAGGCATCCGGGTGCGGGAGACGGTGCCTGATCGGATCATGCAAATGGCCGATGAGGTACAGCTGATCGACGTTGCGCCCGAGGCCTTGCGGCAGCGCATGCGGGAAGGTAAAATCTATGCAGCAGCCAAGGTGGAACAGGCGCTGAATCATTTTTTTCGCGTGGGCAACCTGATTGCCCTGCGGGAATTGGCTTTGCGCGAGCTGGCCGACGACGTAGACGAACGGCTGGAGTCGGCAGGACGGGGAATTGCCCTGCGGGGCCCTTGGCGGCGGCAGGAAGTCGTTTTTGTATGCGTTAGCGTCGGCGCGCATGCCGAATTGCTGATTCGGCGCGGATTTCGTACGGCATATCGGTTAAAGGCCGCCTGGCACGTACATCATGTACAGGTAGGCCGTACGGCGAAAGAACAGGCGGGCCGGCTTGAAGCGTTGGAGCAGCTGACAGTCAGGCTGGGAGGCCGGTTTCATGTGCATTCGGCAGACCGTCTGCGGGATGTGCCGATGATATTGGCGAACAAGGCTGCCGAGGCCAAGGCGACGCAGCTGGTCGTTGGGCAGGCCCGGCTCGGTTGGCATTTCAACCGGTATCAGGGGACCGGATCGCTGGTTAGCCGGCTTATCCGGTTGTCCAGACACATGGATGTGCTCATTGTGGCCGATTACGATCATGAAGCGGGTGAGGTGTCGGCGAATCGTGCAGGAACATAATAGGGATCACCAGCATGAAGCACGGCTGGAAAAACAAAAGCTGCCCCATATATGGGGCAGCGTGTCGGCATATGCGTGGGTAACGATCGCCATCGCGTTGCTGACCGCGTTGATCGACTGGATCGGGTTAAGCCGGGATATGGTCAACGCCGCGCTAGTCTACCTGTTTCCCGTATTGGTCAGCGCGGTCTATTGGGGACTTGGACCGGCAATATATGCGGCCAGCCTGGGCGCGGCTGCATTCGACCTGTTTTTTATCCCGCCTTATTTCAGCTTCAAGGTGCAAGATTTAAGATACATTCTTTCCTTTGCCGTATATTTGGCGGTGGCCATCCTTACGGCTACCCTGTCGGGCAAGCTCCGGCAGCAGTTGGAGACCGTAAGGCAGCGTGAAGCGACCACCAGTCTTCTCTATGGCTTGAGCCGTCAGATTACTGCCATATCGGATATGGAAACATTGCTATCCAGCATCGCTCGGCAGGTGTCGCAGATGCTGAACGCCCCGGCGGCACTCTATCTTCCTGATGCGGAAGGGGAATTGCAGGCGTCGTCTTCGCCTGCAAGACCTGGAGAACCTGAATGGGGAACCAGTGAATCGGAGCTGGCCATCGCCAGATGGGTGCATGTTCACGGGCAGATGGCTGGCAGGGGATCTTCGAGCTTGCGGGAAGCCTCCGGAACCTATGTGCCGCTGCGCACGGAAGAACAGGTACATGGCGTGCTTGCGGTGAACATGGAACTGCCCGATCCCGGCAGTTTGCCGGAAAGACGCCGTTTGCTGGAAGCCTGTGCTGATCTGGCAGCAAGCGCGATTGCCCGAGTGAAGCTGGCGGAGGAGGCGCGTTTGGCCCAGATGACGGCCGAGTCGGAGCGCATTCGCACCGCCCTGCTCGATTCGGTGTCGCATGAGCTGCGTACGCCGCTCGCGGCCATTATGGGATCATCCACTGGCCTGCTGGAAAATGAGGAGCTTTTTACTGCCGAAGATCGGCGCGAACTGACGGCCAACATTCGGGATGCGGCGATACGCATGAACCGGCTGGTGACGAACCTGCTCGAGATGGTCAAGCTGGAAAGCGGCATGCTTCAGCTCAGGCGTAACATGTGCGACGTGGGCGATATGTTAAGCGTAGTGTTGGCGCAGGTGCAGCAGTATAAGCAGCAGCGGATAATCCGATTGGAGCTGCCCGATCAGCCGCCATTCGTTTCCGGCGATGAAGTTTTGCTGGAACAAATGCTGGTCAACGTACTCAGCAATGCGATCAAATACTCGCCGAATCCCAGCGAGATCGTCATCTCGGTCGCGATGGATGCCGGGGAGGGTTGGCTGGTCATTACCGTGGCCGATCAAGGTCCAGGCATTCCGAAAGCGGAACGCGAGCGGGTGTTCGAGAAATTTTACCGTTCGGATTCCACGAAGCACGTCACCGGAAGCGGTCTCGGGCTGGCTATTTGCAGAGGCATCGTCGAGGTGCATGGCGGCACGATTGCGGCGGAAGCCAATCCGGACGGCGGCACGCGCATGGTCATCCGTTTGCCGATGGATGCGGCAGACACGGGATTTCTCGGGACGGGAAAAGAAGAGGGACAGGAGGAATGCACATGACGGCATCGCAAGGTGCACGCATCTTGGTCGTGGATGACGAATCGCAAATTCGTAAACTGTTAAAGGTGACGCTTCAAGCGCATCAATTCGAAATCCATGAATGCATGGATGGGGAAGAAGCCGTCGCTCAAGCCGGAATCATGCATCCCGACTTGGTTGTGCTTGATCTAGGCTTGCCTGGCATGTCTGGAATGGATGTGCTGAAGCGGATTCGTGAGTGGTCGCAGGTTCCGATCATCGTGCTGACGGCCAAGGACCGGGAGGAAGATAAAATCGCCGCATTGGATGGCGGTGCCGACGATTACGTGACAAAACCCTTCGGCATGGGCGAACTGGTCGCCCGCATCCGGGTTGCGCTTCGCCATGCAGCCAAATCGGCCGACGAACCCGTATTGCGCTGCGGCGCTTTGACCATTGACCTTGCCCAAAGGCAGGTGGAGTTGGAGGGCATGCCCATCAAGCTGACCCCGACCGAGTACGACATGCTGAAGGTGCTTGCCTCCAATGCAGGCAAAATCGTGACCCAGCGCCAATTGCTGCAGCAGGTGTGGGGCAGTCATCACAACGAATCGGACAGCCATTATTTACGGGTATATATAGGACATTTGCGCAAAAAATTAAACGAAGATCCTGCTCAGCCGCGATTCATCCAGACTGAACCAGGCATCGGATATCGATTTTTAATGCAAGACTAATGCCACTAGCAATAAAAAAGAACAAACGCCATTCCCGTACGATCCGAGAATGGCGTTTATCGCGTTACCACTATTGTAATGTTAAGACGTAAATTTCGGCAGCCAGTCGCCGTGAGCTTCGATCAGCTCGTCGCACAGGGAAACGATGTCGTCGATGGAAAGCTCGGCCGACGTATGCGGATCAAGCATCGCTGCATGGTAGATGTGATCCTTTTTGCCTGTGATGGCAGCTTCGATGGTGAGCAGTTGGGTGTTGATGTTGGTGCGGTTCAGCGCAGCCAGCTGCGGTGGCAGGTCGCCGATGTACGTCGGAGTGATGCCCGATCCGTCGACTAGACACGGTACCTCGACACAGGCTTCGCGCGGCAGGTTGGTGATGAGTCCGGTGTTCATGACATTGCCGCCGATTTTATAAGGACGGTTCGTCTCCATGGCCTCCATGATATGGGAGGCGTACTCCCGGCTGCGGGTATGCTCGATGTTTTCGCTGGCGAACAGCTTCTCGCGCATTTCTTTCCAGCCTTCGATCTGATTGACGCAGCGGCGCGGATATTCGTCCAGCGGAATGTTGAAGCGCTCGATCAGTTCGGGGTAATTCTTTTTGATGAAATACGGATGATACTCGGCATTGTGTTCGGAAGATTCAGTCACATAATAGCCGAAGCGATGCATCAACTCGAAGCGCACCATGTCGTCGTGCTTCTCCTGTTGTTTGATGCGGGCAAGGCGTTTGATTTCCGGATACAGATCCTGTCCGTCCCGCGTGACTTCAAGCAGCCAGGCCATATGGTTGATGCCCGCAATTTTAGCGACAACACCGGTCTGATCGATCCCGAGGGCGTCGAAGAGATGCGGTACGCACACTTGCACGCTGTGGCAGAGGCCGACCGTTTTCACGCCGCCATGCACGCTCATGACATTGGTCAGCACCGCCATCGGATTCGTGTAGTTCAGGAACCAGGCATCCGGGCAGACTTCCTGGATATCCCGGGCGAAATCCAGCATGACCGGAATGGTCCGCAAGTTGCGGAAAATGCCGCCGATGCCGAGCGTATCCGCAATCGTCTGGCGCAGGCCGTATTTTTTCGGAATTTCGAAGTCGGTGATCGTGCACGGATCGTATCCGCCCACCTGGATGGCATTAATGACGTATTTGGCTCCGCGCAGCGCTTCCTTGCGATCGGAATAGGTTTGCACCTTGCAGCCGCTGCCAAGCGAACGTGCCATGCTGACCAGCAGCCGTTCGGAATCGCGCAGCCGCTCGGCATCGATATCGAACAGTGCCAGTTCAAAATCTTGCAGCGCTTCGGTCATCATGACGTCGCCGAGGACGTTTTTTACAAACACGGTGCTTCCCGCACCGAGAAAAGTAATTTTGTTCATTTCAGGCTCAGCCTCCCTGGTAGATTGGTGTACCTCCACTATAGGGCGATTTGGCACGTTTCACTATGGCGCAACCTCACGTAAACATGGCATAATCCCATTTTTGCATTCGTTTACATTGCGATATGGCCCGGTTTGCCTGTTATAATTTTGATAAAACTTGAAGAAGTGAGTCGTGGGTGCAAACGTTGGCGGCTCTCCAAACAGAAGGAAGGGACAGACGTGAGCAGAATCGAAATGAATGTGGTGCCGATGGATTGGACGCAGATGGAATTGGTCATGCTTTTTTTCGGGTGGGAGGACTGTGAGCCTTTGCATTACTGGGGGCCGGGTGTGCGTGACAGCTACATTATCCATTACGTTCACAAGGGACGCGGCAAGGTGCTGATGAACGATCGGCAGCATATGTTAACCAAGGGACAAGGTTTTCTCATTCTCCCCGACACGATCGTGCATTATGAAGCCGACGAGGCGGACCCATGGACGTATTCGTGGTTTGGCTTCAAAGGCGTGCAGGCCAAAGCGTTCATGCAGCGCGCGCAGTTGAATTCCGATCATCCGGTGTTTCGGGCAAGGAACGAGGCGGCGCTGGACGGATTGTATCAGGAAATGGTTCAGGTGTCCGGCCGCTCGGGCGCGGACGTGTTTACTCAAAGCTTGTTGTATCGCCTCATAGCCGAGCTGATTGCTTCTTCACCGGAAGAGGAGGGCAAGCGGCAGCCTTCTTCTACCAAAGAAGAGTACATACGACAGGCGGTGAGATACATGGAGAACCGATATAGCCAAAAAACGAGCGTTCTCGACATCGCGCAGGCCGTAGGACTGGATCGCACGTACCTGTCGGGGCTGTTTAAGGAAAAGTACGGCAAGCCGCTGCAATCTTTTTTTCTGGAATACCGGATGAATCGCGCCGCCGAGCTGCTGCAGAGTCCGATGCTGTCCATTAGCGAGGTGGCACATTCGGTGGGATATACGGACCCGCTATTGTTCTCCAAAATGTTCAAAAAGGTCACCGGCATGTCTCCGAAGGGAGCCAGAACCAAGTCCGCTGAAACGAGTGATACACGATAGAATAAGTCCCTTAAATTTGAAGAAAAAGCTATGATCTTGCCTACCTGCCAGTTATACTGGAACACATACCAATCGAATAGATGGAACTGGGTGCTGTACCCGATCGGGTACAAGCTTAATAGGGAAGCCGGTGAAATGCCGGCGCGGTCCCGCCACTGTAACAGGGGAATCAGGCAGCGATAAGCCACTGGCCATAGCCGGGAAGGCGCTGCAACGATGTTGATCCTGAAGCCAGGAGACCTGCCCGGTTTGACAACACAGCAACAGCCTACGGGAGATAGGAAGGTGTTTTGAATTAGCGCGATTTTTGTATGGGAATCGGTTTATTTGAGGCGTCCTTATCCGGGAATATACGGGAGAGGGATGCCTTTTTTGCATGGCAGAGATCGGGTTTGCTGTGAATCGAAGCAGAGAGGACGGCTGGCTTTTGGGCAAATACATCGGTAAAAGAATACTTCAGCTGGCAGCCGTTCTGTTCGGCATCACCTTCCTGACCTTTCTCCTGACCTACCTGTCGCCGGGAGACCCGGCCAGGCTGATGCTCATGGCTACGGGCGTGACGCCATCCGAGGAGCTGGTTGAGCAGGTGCGGGCAGAATTGGGACTGGACAAGCCCTTTTGGGTGAGGTACGGCCTATGGCTTGGACAAGTCGGGACAGGAGATTTCGGTACGTCGTACAAATACGGACGGCCCGTGTTCGACGTGCTGATGTCACGTTTGCCGGCGACGCTGCGTTTGACAGGCGGTGCCATGCTTCTTGTAGTCGTTGTTTCGTTTCCGCTCGGCATCCTGTCGGCCATCCATAGAAATAAAGTGCTGGATCTCATCATTCGCCTGTTCTCCTTCGCAGGGTTGTCCATGCCAAGCTTCTGGCTGGGCATGCTGCTTATGCTCTGGTTCGGCGTGCATCTGAAGCTGTTTCCCGTCACGGGCAGCTCGGGTCTGCATAGTCTCGTATTGCCTGCATTAACGCTGGCACTGCCTTTGATCGCTCAGTACAGCAGGCAAATCCGCGCCGTCATTCTGGAGGAACATTCCCAGAACTACGTAGACGGAGCCAGAGCCAGAGGCATGAAGGAAGGAACAATCATGATCCGGCATATTCTTCCGAACGCGATGCTTCCGGTCATTACTTTATTAGGCATGTCGACCGGGGCACTGCTCGGCGGGGCCGCAATCGTAGAGAGCTTGTTCGTGTGGCCGGGCGTGGGCCAGATGGCGGTGGAAGCGATCTTTTCACGGGATTATCCGCTCATTCAGGGTTATGTGATCTGGATGGCTACGATGTATGTCGTGTTGAATCTGTTGGTCGATGTATGGACCCATCTGCGAGACCCGCGGATCCGATTGGATGTGGATGTATGATGAGGACATTCCGGCTTACGTTGTCGCAGCATCGTTGGTTCGCCGTGGTGCTCGCGTTGACGGCGTGTTGGATCGTGCTCGCCATGATCGCCCCCCTGTTTGCGCCGCATGATCCGCTGGCCACCAACTTCGGCATGGTGCTGCAACCAGCCAGCCCCGAGTATCCGCTCGGGACAGACCAATTGGGACGATGCATTCTGTCCCGTATCCTGTATGGGGCACGCACGTCGCTGCTGCTGACCTTCATGATGATCGGCATCGTGTTCGGGATCGGCGTAGGCATCGGCATCATTGCCGGTTATGCGCGCGGCATCGTGGATTCGCTGTTGATGCGGCTGGCCGATACGATGATGGCTTTTCCCGGAATCATTTTCGCCATCGCCGTCGTCGGCATGTTGGGTCCGGGTCTGCTTCATACGGTCATCGCGCTGTCGGTGGTCTGGTGGGCCAAATATGCGCGCATGGCGAGAAGTTTGGTCATATCGCTGCGACAAAAGGAATATGTCGCCGCCGCCGCTTTCAGCGGGGCGCGTCGTACCCGAATCGTTTGGGGCACCGTTCTGCCGAACATGCTGTCACCGTTAATCGTGATGGCCATGATGGATGTGGGCGGCATGATGCTCTCCATATCCGGCTTGTCCTTCCTGGGGCTTGGAGCGCAGCCGCCGGAACCGGAGTGGGGAGCCATGCTGAACGAAGGCCGGAGATACCTGCAGACGGCCCCATGGCTATTGCTGTATCCGGGCCTGGCGATATTTTGTACGGTCATGATTTTTAATTTGTTGGGCGACAGCCTCAGGGATGTGCTGGACCCTCGAAAAAACGCAGCTTGACTGGAGGATATAGAAGTGAAAACAACCCGTTTAAAAGCAGTACTGCTTACGTTCGCGTCATTTTTTATTGTATTTGCCCTAACGGCATGCGGAAGTACCGATTCATCCAGCAGGACTGGTACCGGTGGGAAAGAAACAAGCCCGGCAACGAGTGCATCCGCTGCGCCGACGCATTTGAACGTGGCTCTGTTCTGGCTCGGCACCAATCTGGACCCGGCGGTGGAATGGAACGGCTGGACGCTGACACGCGCGGCAATCGGCGAGACGTTGGTCCAGTTTGACGAGAACATGCAGCTTGTGCCCAAAATCGCCGAATCGTGGGAACAAGTCGATGACACCACATGGAAGTTCCAGATTCGCGATGGCGTTACGTTCCATAATGGCAACAAAGTCACGGCAGATGCTGTGAAAAAATCGATTGAGCGTGCCTTGGAGCTGAACGAAAGAGGGCTGTCCACACTGCCGATCGAATCCATGAAGGCGGAAGGGCAAGATTTGACGATCCAAACGACGGAACCTTACGCTTCCCTGCTCGGAAACATTGCGGAACCGCTGTTTGTCATCGTGGACACCAGTGCAGATACATCAAGATTCGAGAGCCAGCCGGTTGCAACGGGTCCGTTCATGGTAACCTCGTATACCCCGGATCAAGAAATTCAGGTGAAAAAGTATGACGGGTATTGGGACGGTGCTCCCGAAACGGATACGATCACGTTCAAATACATTAAGGATGACAGCACGCGAGCACTGGCCTTGCAGTCGGGCGAAATCGACGTGGCGAGCAACGTTGGGCGCAGCAGCCTCTCTTTGTTCGAGGACAAGGGCCAGTATGCCATCGACGAAATTCCAAGCTTGCGCACGCAGTTTGTCTGGTTCAATACAACGCATAAGCTGCTTGCGAATGTCAACGTTCGCCGTGCCATCTCGTATGGCATCGACCGCGAAATGTATGCCGGTACGCTGATCGGCGGCCAGGCGGCAAAAGGACCGTTTACTTCCGCGCTCCCGTTCGGATACGACAAACTCAAAGGGTACGACTATGAACCGGAACAGGCCAAGCAGCTGCTGGACGAAGCGGGATTCAAGGACACGGATGGCGACGGCATTCGGGAGAAAGACGGCCAGAAGCTGACGCTTCAGATGATTCTCAACTCTGCGTACGAGTCGGATGCGACCGTTGCGGCTGCGATGCAGTCCCAGCTCAAGGAGATCGGAGTAAACCTGGAGCTGGCCTCTTACGAGGATTTGACCGACCATCAGAGGAGCGGTAACTACGATCTGGCGCTGACCAGCATTAATACGGGCATTACGGGCGACCCCCAGTACATCCTCGATTTCTATTTCAAAACGGGGGCGGAATGGAACGTTGGCGGATACAGCAATCCGAAACTGGACGAAATCATCGACCGCCTGCATTCCGAGTTCGACGTCGAAAAAAGATATGAACTGGCCGCAGAGGCGCAGCAAATCATTCTGGACGATGCCGCTTATATGTTCATTACGTATACGCCGATCAACATTATCAGCAAAAATACCGTTCAGGGTGCAACCATGTATCCGATCGACTTTTATTTGCTGGATCGCAACATCAAGGTGGAGCAGCAATGACCCCGTTGCTTCAGGTACATGATCTGCATGTGGCTTACGGGAAGGAACAAGCTGCGTTGAAGCACCTTTCATTCGAAATGCATGCCGGCGAAGTGCTGGGCATCGTCGGCGAGAGCGGCAGCGGGAAATCGACGCTGCTGCGGGCTCTGCTCGGCATGCTGCCCAGCAGAGGGACATATGCGGGAGGCGACATCTTGTTTCAGGGCCAATCCGTGATCGGCCTTGCCCCAAAAGACTGGAGCAGGATTCGCGGCAAAAGGATCGCCATGGTATTTCAGGACAGCGGGTCCCACCTGAATCCGATCCGCAAAATTGGCAGCCAATACGAGGAAGCGATCCGCACGCATATAAAAGTAACGCGCAAATCGGCCCAGCGTATGGCCGTGGATACGTTGTCCGGCATGGGACTGGCTGACCCTGAGCGCGTCATGAAGTCTTATCCAAACCAACTTAGCGGGGGCATGAAGCAACGGGTGGCCATTGCCATGGCCGTGACGATGGAGCCGGAGCTGCTGCTTGCGGACGAACCGACCAGCGCGCTCGACGTATCGACCCAAGCCGAGGTGATGAAGCGGCTGCGCGAACTCAGCGACCATAGAGGAACCGGTGTCATCCTGGTTACCCATAACATTGCCGTTGCAGCGCACATGGCCGACCGAATCGGTGTCATGCAGAGCGGAGAGATGGTTGAATACGGGCGGACCGCCGACATCATCACGTCGCCGCAGGCTCCGTACACCCGCAAACTGCTGAACGCCGTGCCCGAATTGGAGGAACATAGAGGATGAGTGGTCATGAAGCGCCTATTTTGGAACTTACGGAACTGAACAAATGCTACGCAGCGCCTGGACATGGTTCCGTGCAGGCACTATGCAACGTTAATCTGCAATTATATCCGGGCGAATGTCTGGGGATCGTAGGCGAAAGCGGCAGCGGAAAAAGCACGTTGGCCAGGTGTATCACACATTTGGAGAAAGTGACGTCCGGACAAATGTTTTATCGGGGGAAGGATATAACGCAGCTCAAAGGAGAACCATTGCGACAGCTGTATAAACAGGTTCAGATGGTCTTTCAGGAACCTTCGTCCATCTTCAATCCGCGGACGAGCATCGGCAAATTCGTGCGGGAGCCTCTCCTGAATTACAAAATGATGCGCCGTTCCGAAGCGGAAACGGCCGTGCTGCGCCTGCTTGAGCGCGTCGGTTTGCCCGCTGAAGCAGCGGATAAGTATCCGCATGAGCTAAGCGGGGGCGAGCAGCAGCGGGCGGTCATAGCCCGGGCGATCGGCGTGCAGCCGGACATCATTCTGTTCGATGAAGCTACTTCCGCTTTGGACGCCCCGATCCAGCAGCAAATGTTGGACCTGCTCGTCCAGCTCCGCCGGGAAACCGGCGTATCCTGCATGTTCATTTCGCATGACCTTGCCGTAGTGCAGAAAGTAAGCGACAGGGTTGCGGTAATGAACAAGGGCGAGATCGTGGAAGTGTTGGAGAGCGCTAAGTTAACCACGGCTGCACGGCATCCGTATACCCGTAGTCTGATGGCATCCGTTTTGTCCGTCAGGAAAATCAGGAATGAAATAAGGGGAACCAAAGAAGTCATATAAAAAACCAAGACTTCCCGAGTGATGTTCTGCCCGGGGAGTCTTGGTTTTTGTTTTGCCGGTTATAACCCGTTTCATCTGTTTCAGGAGGTTAATCTGCAGGCGATGACTGCTTTGAGGCCAAATTAGTGCTGGCTCGCAGGTGTGGGGAGCTGAATGGTCATCTCCATGCCCTCGATGAATTGGCGTTCTTTCACTTTTTCGTTGAAGTCATCTTCAATGATGAACGGCCGTACGACGAGGTAACGGGTACCCCCGGGAGTTGTGCCGTATAGGCGATCACTATCCAACCGATTATCGATATACAGACCCTCGCCGTTCAAGGCGGGAAGCTGTCGCCCCTGATCGTCAAATAGGGCAATGCCGACCTTCCTAAGTTTTTTTTTCTCCTCAAGATTCAGGTTTTTCTTGCCATTCATCAAAATGGACGTGGAGATTCGGGTCGTAATCGGCGTGATATGGATGTCTGACACGGAGGCAGTAAGCTGATCGTTGGAGGCGAAGGCCGCATCCGGCTTGAAATCGACAATGTCTTCCGTTGACTTGGTGAAAGGAACGTCCAGTTTGAATTCATGGTCGATACCCTCCAAGGAAATCGAGACTTCTGCGTTAAAGTGGTCGGGCAGAGAGGCACCCTGGCCTGTTTTTTCGAACACATTTTCGAAGACGAGTACGTCAGGCTCAGTCTCTCCTGCAGAGGAGTAGAACAAACCGCCTGTTTGTTGGTAGCCATCGACTTCAAAAAAGACATTGCTGATTCCGCTGCTTAAAGGAATGATATCTTCGCCGGTATCGTACTTCCCATCCTTGAGATTGGGAGCGTTGACCCGTACCAAAAAGGCTGCGCGCGTTCCGTCATACACCGTTTCGAAGACATCCAGCTTGACATCCTGATAAGAAACGGTGCTGTTTGTTTGGGATACCAGCCCGTCTTTTCCAGCTTGTTGCAGTCCGATATCTGCCTGAATGGTGCTGAACAGGCTGCCGACCAAAGGGATTTTTTTGATCGAGTCGGCCATGGCCGGCGATACAAAACCTGAAGCAAATACGGTAACGGCAGCTAAACTGCTGGCCATGGCAATGAACCCTGCGCGGCGCAGCCGGGAGCGTTTCCGGGCACGCGGCTGCGTCTCAATCTCCGGTTGAGTATGTGCATGCGCTGCCGGCAATGAAGCAAGGGTCTCATCGATGCGGCTGCGGACGAGCTCCGATATTTCCGGTTTATTCTCGCCTGTCTCACGTAGTAATTGTTCAATATTAGATGGTTTCAACATTTAATTTTCCCTCCCGAAACAATTTGAATTTACGGTACAACTCATTTCTGGCACGCTGCAGGCGCATTTTAACCGCGCTTTCGGAAATGTTCAGCGTATCCGCGATCTGCTTGGTGGTAAGGTCTTCAAAGTAATGAAGCACAACAACGATCCGCTTTTGTTCATCGAGCCGGTCAACGGCTTCTCTCAAATCCACATGATCGTAATCATGACCGTGATCGGGATTCTCGGGAACTTCTGCATACGATATGGATCGTGATCGACGGGACAATAGGGTGTTGCATTCGTTGATGAGGATGCGGAAGATCCATGTTTTGAAATATTTCGGCTCCCGAAGCGTATGCATGGCCTTGTAAGCCTTCAGTATCGTTTCCTGGACCGCGTCGGCGACATCCTCTTCTTGGCGAAGCATGCTTTTGGCGGTGTTGTACAATGAATGTTCCATATGTCTGATAAGGCTGACGAACGCCTCTCGATTTCCTTGGATGGCTTGTGGAACAAGTTGGGCCCAATCCACAGCGATCACTCCTTTCTGAATGAGCGTGCTATATAAACCGCACTAATCCATCACACAAGGCCACTGCGAGTGCAGTACCATCTTCCGATCGCTGTTATCCCCGGATTTTTTGACTCCCCTTTTTCAAGGGAAAATCCGGTGAACAGCCTATGCTTTCGAAGCAGCTTTCTTTCAGAAAGCTCTTAGACCGCTCCGCTTCTTCAGATTGGTTCTGCCTCTCCGGTAACGTGTGTATGTTTTTTTGCGATTTATATATTTTTTTATCGTTGATACATTAGTTAGACCTGCGTGAGGCATGACATGGTCACAATTATTTTGGTGTACATGAAATATGGACGCTAATTCAGGGGCGAAACCCTGATGGAAACAAAGATTGGAGAGTGGCATGGAGGTAAGGAAAGACACCGCTAGAGCAGCGTGAAGGAGAGGTATACACAAAAAAACGGATACGCAAAGTGCGTACCCGGTAAATCTTTGGACAAGTATAGTTGGATGGATCCATTCGATCCGGCCAGTCCTTATGCCATATTCCAATTTTCGCCGTTCAGGTATTTCTCGGTGAGAATGGACAGCATCTGAATGCCGACTTCGTTGTGCCCGCCTTCGGGAATGATGATGTCCGCATACTTTTTGGATGGCTCGATAAATGCGTCATGCATCGGTTTGACCGTTTCGAGGTACTGTTTGTACACCGATTGGATCGTGCGCCCGCGTTCCTCGATGTCTCGGAGCACTCTGCGCAAAATCCGCACATCGGAATCGGTATCGACGAATACTTTGATATCCATCAGGCTGCGAAGCTGCTCGTCGATCAACACATGCAGACCTTCCACGATGACGATGTGGTTGGGCTCCAGCTCTACCGTTTCATCGGCGGAGCGATTGTCCAAGGTGAAGTCGTACACCGGCGCGTAAGCCGTCTGTCCGTTTTTCAAAAGGGTAAGATGTTCGATCAACAGATCATTGTCAAAAGCGAAGGGATGATCGTAATTGGTCAATCTGCGCTGCTCGGGCGTGAGGTGGGACTGGTCTTTGTAATAATTGTCCTGGGAGATAAACGTAACTTTGCCTGACCCCAGACGTTGAATGACGGAGCGGGCCACCGTCGTTTTGCCGGAACCGGTCCCTCCGGCGATACCTATAATAAGCATGGTCGTTCCATTAACCTCCTAAAAGTGGCTGCTTTGTCGTTTTGTATATGAAATTGAAGGCCGACTGATTCATAGCCTCTCAGTGAATGCACAATTCTTTTATTGTATCACAATGCAGTGCATTTTTCATCTGAGCGGAGGGCGCCAGATTTGGGGAATTGCTCACCCGAGAGTAAACCGACTAGTGCCGGGGCACCATATTCCTGATAATGGATGGTTGACAATTCCGCGCTGCGAACTATAATAAAGTTATATTCCTAACACGGACTGTTACTGGGCGAACCAGGCATGACCGAATTCGATTGCATAACCTGTAATCGCTTTCGGTCATTTTTTATTTTTTGCAGGGGGGTGAGCGTGCATGAAGGTGATCAAGAAAGTGAACAACAACGTGGCGATTGCCATTAATGACAAAAACGAAGAAGTGTTTGTGGTTGGCAAGGGAGTAGGTTTTCTGAAGACGCCATACGAGTTGACCGAAACAGATATGGTAGAGAAAATTTTCGTAGCTCCCAAAAACATCCGCATGTACGACTTGTTGAACAGCATTCCGATCGAGGATATTTACCTCGCGGAGGAAGTCATTAAGCTGGGCAGCGACATTTTGGGCAAAACGTTCAATCCCAATCTGCTGCTCACCCTGTCCGACCATATCAGTTTCGCCCTGGTTCGTACCCGTGAAGGCGTCTCCATCAAAAATCCGCTGGAATGGGAAGTGCGCACCCTGTACCCGGATGAGACCCGTGTAGGAGAAGCAGCAGTCCGATTGATTGAAGAAAAATCGGGGGTCAAGCTCCCGGCAGCCGAAACCACCTTGATCGCTTTGCATTTCGTGAATGCCCAGGTAGGTTCGGGCGAAATGAGCGATACGACCAAAATCATGACCGTGACCGGCGAGATTTTGTCCATCATCAAATACGCACTGAAAATCGACTTTCAGGAGGAGTCCATTCATTTCATGCGTTTTGCCACCCATATTCGCTACTTCATCATGCGGCAGATGAGCGGCAAGTCGCTGAAAGATGAGAATGAATCCTTGTATGAGGTGGTGAAGGAGAAATTTCCGCGTGAACTGCAGTGCGTGGAGAAGATTGCGGCGTTTCTGCACAACAATTACGGCTGGACCTGTACCAATGACGAGAAATTGTATCTCATTCTTCATATCCAAAGGCTGATCTCCAATGACCAGCCCAACCCATTCGACAACTGAATGTAACCATATGGACTGTTACTGATTCGATCAGGCATGACCAAGCATAGGGGAATGACGATTCCCTGGCTTGGTCATTTTTTTTGAAATCTTCTACTACTTTGTTAAGGAGAATGGTCATGAACAACAAGGAATTGGCCCAAAACGTGCTGGAACTCGTCGGCGGCGAGCGTAACATTTCCTCTTTGACGCATTGCGCCACGCGGCTCAGATTTGTATTGAAAGAAGACGGAAAGGCAGACCTGAAGGCGCTGGACAGCCTGGAAGGCGTACTGAAAGCGCAAAATGCCGGAGGGCAGGTTCAGGTGGTCGTGGGGAACAAGGTTGACGCCGTTTACGGCGAGATTCGCAATCTTACCTCCGGCAACCTGCAAACGGAAGAAGGAGAAGCGGCACCGAATAAGAAACAAAATCCGATCAATGCGGTGCTCGAAACGATCGCGGGCATCTTTACGCCCGTGCTTCCGGCCTTGATCGGCTGCGGTATGATCAAGTGCGTGGCCACCGTTATGGCGGCCCTTGGATGGTTGGAGGGCTCCGGCTTCCTGTCGATCATCAACATGATCGGCGACCTGATCTTCTATTTCCTGCCGTTCTTCCTGGCCGTAAGTGCGGCCCACAAATTCAAAACCAATCCGTATCTGGCCGTGGCGCTTGCCGCAGGCCTGATGCACCCGGTCATTCTTGATGCGGCGGCCAAAATTGCCGATACCGGTGTGAAAACCATTGATTTTCTCGGTATGCCGATCCTGCTCATGAAATACTCTTCGTCTGTCATTCCCATTATTCTAGGCGTATGGATCATGAGTTATGTGTACCCGGTCGTCGACAAGGTCATTCCGAAGTTTTTGCGCGTCCTGCTGACGCCGATGATTGTGTTGTTCATCATGATTCCGCTCGAATTGATCGTGCTTGGGCCGATCGGTTCTTATATCGGTACCTGGTTGACGGATGGCATCAACTATCTGTACGCAACGGTTGGCGTGCTGGCAGGCGCGATTCTCGGGTTCTTTAAACCAATCATGGTTATGTTCGGCATGCATTATGCGATCATGCCGATTCAGATTCAACAGGTGGCGAGCCTGGGTTCTACCGTTTTGCTGCCGGCAGCGCTCGCAGGGAATCTTGCCCAAGCGGGTGCCGCATTCGCCGTGTTTGTGCTTACGAAAAACAAAACGATGAAATCAGCATCGGGCTCTGCCGGGTTTACCGCCTTATTCGGCATTACCGAACCGGCGATCTACGGGGTCAATCTCCGTTATAAACGACCGTTCTTTGCAGGTTGCGCTGCAGCGGGAATCGTGAGCGGTTTCTACAGTATTGTGCATGCCAGTGCTAACGCGATTGCCCTGCCAGGTGTGCTGGCATTGGGGACGTACACGGCCGACAGTTACGTTTATGTGGTCATCGGCTCCATTGCGGCCGTTGTTCTTGGTTTCGTGTTTACGCTGCTGGCAGGCATCAAGGAAGATGCAGACGGGAAGACCGCTGCACGCAAAGAAAAAAATGCAGCTTCCGCCACAACGAGCGCGGTGGCGAACGAATCGCTTGCGGATTCTTCCGTCTCCGCAGCTTCGGCTGCATCCGACATGCTGATCGTGAGCCCGATGACGGGCGAGGTCAAGCCGTTGTCCGAGGTCGAGGACCAAGCATTTGCACAGGAGTTAATGGGCAAAGGCATCGCCATCGTGCCGACCGAAGGCAAAGTATATGCTCCGTTTGACGGGGTTGTCGAAGCGTTGTACAGAACCAAACATGCCATCGGGCTCAAGGCAGCGAACGGCGTAGAAATTTTGATTCATATCGGCGTGGATACGGTGAGCCTGAGAGGCAAACATTTCACATCCCATGTGGAGCAAGGGCAATCCATGCAGGCGGGCGACCTGCTGGTGGAATTCGATCCGGAAGGCATCAAAGCCGATGGATACAATACGATTACGTCCATCGTCGTGACCAACATGCAGCAATTCGGCGACGTGCTCACGGCGTCGGACAGCGGTTCGATCAAGGAAAGCGAAGCGCTGCTCAAATTGATTCCGTAATCGTAATCCAACCACAATCGTGGCGGATGCGTTGGGCCAATGGGAGCGCGGCTCCTTTTTGCCCCTTTTATCACACTCAAGGAGGAAAACAACATGACACAATCTTTATTCCCGGAAGGATTTTTATGGGGAGGCGCACTTTCGGCATGTCAGGCAGAGGGAGCTTACAACGTGGATGGCAAAAGCCTGACCATTCCCGAAGTGATGAAGTTCAATGCCAACAATGACCGCAAAGTTACCAAACAGATGAAAATTAACCGCGAGATGATCGAAGAGGCCAAAAACGACCCGGATACCGTTAAATATCCGAAACGCCGCGGCATCGACTTTTACCATACATTCCGCGAGGATATTGCCCTTTTTGCCGAAATGGGCTTCAAAGTGTTCCGTTATTCCATTGCATGGGCGCGTGTATTCCCTGGCGGAGATGATGCAGCACCAAACGAAAAGGCTTTGCAATTCTATGATCAAGTCATCGACGAGTGCCTGAGACATGGCATGGAACCGCTGATTACGATCAGCCATTTCGACATGCCGATCGTGCTGATCGACAAATTCGGCGGCTGGTATAACCGCAAGCTGGTGGACTTGTACCTCAACTACTGCGAAGTGTTGTTCAATCGTTACAAGGGGAAAGTGAAGTACTGGGTAACGTTCAACGAAATCAACATGAGCGTGAAGGCCGGCGCCAAAACGCTCGGCATTATCGAATACGACAAACCGAATTACGAGGAAATGCTGTTCCAAGGGCTGCACCATCAGTTCGTGGCGGCGTCCAGAGCAACCAAACGGGCACACGAGATCGACCCGAATAACAAAATCGGCAGTATGGTGGCTTATTTCACGACCTACCCTTACACGTGCAAACCGGAGGACGCGCTCCAGATGCAAAAGGATGACCAAATGAAAAACCAGTTCTTCCTTGACGTGCTGAACCTGGGCGAATACCCGTATTTCGCCAAGACGTACTTCAAGGAAAAAGGAATCGAGCTGCAGATGGAGGATGGCGATCTGGATAGCATCCGCGCGTATACGGCCGACTTCGTGGGCATGTCCTACTACAACTCCATGATTTCCAGCAGCGACACGGAACAGTTGGAATTGACGGCAGGCAACGTGCACAGCGTGTACAAAAACCCGCATTTGCCCGAAAACGAGTGGGGCTGGCAGATCGACCCTGTGGGTCTCCGTTACACGTTGAACCTGGTATATGACCGCTACCACAAACCGGTATTCATTTTGGAGAACAGCTCCGGTTTCTACGACAAAGTGAATGAAGACGGCACGGTAAACGACCCTTACCGCATTGATTTCTTAAGCAAACATATCGAACAGATGGGCCTGGCCATTCAGGACGGCGTGGAAGTGATCGGGTATACGATGTGGGGACCGATTGACATGATCAGTTCTTCGACGTCGGAGATGAGCAAACGTTACGGTTTCATCTATGTCGATCAGGATGACTACGGCAACGGTACGATGAAGAGAACCCGCAAAGACTCCTTCTATTGGTATCAGAACGTGATCCGGACGAACGGAGCCGAGCTATAGACGCAATGAACATTCTGGGATCGGTTAAAAAAATTCCCGGCGGCCTGCTCATCGTGCCCATGATGCTGGCAGCCGTCGTCAACACGGTGTTTCCGCAGTTCTTTCAGATGGGTGACCCGACAACGGCGCTATTCACCTCGAAAGGAACGATGGTGCTCATCGGCATGATTCTGCTCGTATCGGGCACGCAATTGAACTTGCGGAAGCTCCCTGTCACGCTGAAGCGGGCAGGGGTGCACTGTCTGGCCAGAGTGCTGATCGCCTGGCTGTTCGGCTGGACATTCGTGCAATGGTTCGGCGTGGAGGGCTTTGCCGGCATTTCCGCCGTTGCGTTCATCGCCGTGTTGACCAGCTGCAATCCGGGCCTTTACATGGCCTTGATGAATTCCTATGGAGACGATGTGGACCAGGCAGCATTCGGCATTTTGAACCTGATCGCCGTTCCGGTCATTCCGGTCATGATCCTGAATTCGGCCAGCGGCGTGGGGATCGATTACCTGAGCGTGCTGGCCACGCTGGTTCCTTTCCTGATCGGCATCCTGCTGGGCAATCTTGATGGCAATATCCAGAAGATGTTTGCTCCGGGAACGGTCATTTTGCTGCCGTTCTTGGGGACAAGCTTCGGGTCGAACATCGACCTGGGCGTTGCTTTCCGTTCGAGTCTGTCCGGGCTGCTGGTAACGCTGCTGTTTTTCATCCTTTGTTTACTGCCGCTGATCATGATTGACCGTGCTTTGTTAAAGCGCCCGGGGTATGCGGCAGCAGCCACCTGCTCGGTCGCCGGATTGTCCATGGTGGTGCCTGCCATGGCCGCCGGATTCAATCCGGCTTATGCTCCGTATGTTGAATCGGCTATTGCGCAGATCGCTTTTGCGGTTATCCTGACATCCATCACCGTACCTTATATCGTGAAACGGCTGGCCGGAAAGGGAGCATCGACGGAAACGGCACATTAACCCAATAAACATGAGCATCCATTGCGGTCCATTGCCTTGCCCAGATGTGGGAGAGGAACGGACCGCTTTTGGTTTGGTTGGACAGGGTGAGTGAGGGTAAACTGCCGCATTTAGAGCCTGGAGTATCAAATGTGTCTCATTTTTGCGATTATGGGTTGAAGGTTGTAGGACCTTTGATATAATGGCGTCGAAAGATGTCTCTTTTTGTATAGTCGTCTTTCGAAATTGGGGGAGGTGTTTTCGGTGAAAAAAACGGGCAAGTTCATTACGTCCACCGTGATCGCCACGGTAGCAGCCGTATCCATCGGTTCTGCCGTGTCGGCGCAAAGCAGTACATATGTGGGATCGTCCATCCCATCCGTGACTGGCATCGATTTGCAAAGCATGGATTTGGAGACGGCGCTGATGATGGTCCAAACCCAGCGTGCCGCATTGCTGGAACAACAGCTTAAATCGCAATTGGACGCGGTGCAGCAGCGCAACCAGCAGATTGCGCAATTGAATGAACAATTGCAGCAAGCTCAACTGCGCGGGGACCAAGCGGCGGTCCAAGCGATCAAGAGCCAGATCGATGCACTGGGCAGCTCGCAGCAAATGGACATGCTTCGCCTGCAGTCGTTGAGCAACAAGCGCAACGAGGCATTTGACGTCATGACCAATTTCATCAAAAAAATGCAGGATTCCAGATCGTCCATTATCGGCAACATGCGATAAGACAGGGAAGAGCGGGTAAGCAAAGAGCGAAGGCGGAGTTTTGACTCCAGCCTTCGCTCTTTTTTAGGTCAAGACCAATCCCGCCGACGGGTGAACAAGTCCTGCAATTCATCGGTCGACAGCTCGGTAATCCAGTTTTCGGAGCTTGTAATGATGTTGTCGCTAAGCTGCTGTTTGCTTTCCAGCATTTCGTCGATGCGCTCCTCGAGCGTGCCAAGCGAGATGAACTTGTGTACCTGAACGTCCTTGGTCTGGCCCATGCGATAGGCGCGGTCGGTGGCCTGGTTCTCGACGGCCGGGTTCCACCAGCGGTCGAAATGGAACACATGGTTGGCCGCCGTCAGGTTAAGGCCGACTCCGCCTGCCTTGATCGACAGGATGAAAACGGAAGGCTGTTGGTCCGCCGGCAGCGTCCGGGATTGGAATTGTTCGATCATGCGATCGCGCGCTTTTTTGGACGTGCCGCCGTGCAGGTAGAGCACGGGTTCCTGCAGTTCTTGCCGCAACACCCTCTGGAGCATTTCGCCCATGCCGATATATTGCGTGAAAATCAGGCAGCGCTCGCCTTCCTCCCGCAGCTCCCGCACAAGCTCCATCAGCCGTTCCAGCTTGGCCGACCGGCTGATCAGCATAGCCATGTCCTGCGGGCTGTACGTGTCGTACTCCGAGTCGGCTTCGCCTGCGGACAGCGCCTCGGGAGGCGGTTCTTTCGTAACCAGCAGCGGATGGTCGCAGAGCTGCTTGAGCTGGGTCAGGGCGGACAGGATCGCGCCTTTGCGCTTGATGCCCTCCAGCTCTTTCATTTTGTCCATCAATTCCTTGACGGATTGGTCATAGAGGGCGCTTTGTTCGCCGGTAAGATGGATATAGGTTTTCATTTCGTTTTTGTCAGGCAGATCGAGCTGGATGTTCGGGTCCTTTTTTTTGCGGCGAAGCATGAACGGTTTCACCAGCTGCTGCAGGTCCTGCATGCGGTCCTCGTCTTTATCCTTCTCGATCGCGCTGATAAAGCGGTTCTGGAACGCTCTGGCGCTGCCCAAATACCCGGGGTTGATGAAATCGTAGATCGACCACAGCTCGGCGAGCCTGTTCTCGATCGGCGTACCTGTCAGCGCAATGCGATGTTTGGCGGGAAAGCTGCGTACGGCGAGAGACTGTTTCGTCTGCGCGTTTTTGATATTCTGCGCTTCGTCCAGGCAAATGGAAGCCCAGGTATAGGACTGCAGCATTTCCTGATCCAGCGTTGCGGTAGCATAGGACGTGATGACGATATCCACTTGCTCCGTCTGGGCCCGGAATTCGTCTCCGCTGCTTCTGCGCGCCCCATAATGAAGCAGGACGTTCACGGACGGGGCAAAACGGCTGATCTCCTTCTGCCAGTTGCCCAGCACGGAGGTGGGACAGACGAGCAGGGCAGGCGCCTGTCCTGCGGAACGTGGTTCGTTTTCCTTCAGATGCAGAAGGTACGTAATGAACTGAATCGTCTTCCCAAGCCCCATGTCGTCGGCGAGACAGGCCCCAAGCCCGAATCGGCGCAGGAAGCCCAGCCAAGAGAAGCCTTCCTTCTGGTAGGAACGAAGCTCGGCGTGCAATCCGGCCGGCACCGGCAGCGAAGGAGCGCCACCCTGACCGCCGCCAAGCTGGGCAATGATGCGGTTCAAGTGTTCGTTCAGTTCCACTTCCAGATGGACGCGATCCGGCGATTCTTCAGGTTCTTCTTCCTGCTGTCCTTCACGCTGCTTGAGCTTGCGATATTCGCGCTGCTCGTTATGCAGCAGATGCAGATGCAGGATGTCCTGGAACGACAATCCCTGCTTTCGGTCCACGCCTTCCATCGCCCGCCGGATCTGTTCCAGGAGGGCGGGATCGAGCGGTACCCATTCACCGCGGAAGCGGACAAGCCGCTCGTTGCGCGCGACCAGGTCGGCGAATTCCTCTTCGCTCAGGTCCGTATCGCCGATCGCAATGCGCCAGTCGAAATGAATGATGGAGTCCAGTCCAAAAAAAGACTGACCGCGTTCTTTGCCTTCTTCTTCCTTGACTTTGGCGCGAAGACGCGGCTTTTTCTTGCGGGCGGCTTCCCACCACCCCGGCAGCAGCACCTGCCAGCCCGCTTCGAGCAATCGGCCGCTCTCCACCGTCAGGAACTGCCAAGCCTCCTGGTCGCTCAGCGGTTCGCTCAACACGTCGCGGCTGCCACGTTCCGAGCGGTGGACGCGCGTTAATTGGCCGCGCAGCTGATCCAGCCAACCGGCGGAACGATCCAGGATGAAGGCCTCCCATAGCTGCGGCCATTCTCCTTCGGCGCGGCCTTGCGAGTCCAGCCTGATCGGCAGCAGCACGGAGGCGTCCAGCTTGTCCTGCAATACGAGCCGCAGCCGCCAGGCGGGGGAGTCGTCATCCGGCTCCAGCAATTGCAGCAGCGGACGGAACGGTGCCGCGTCCGCTTTCCAGCCGATCGAGACAAGCCATGCCTGTGCATCCAGGCCGGGCGCAACCTTCGGCAAGGCGCCGCCTTGAGGGAAGAGCTGCGGAAATTCGCGCCGCAGGTCGGTCGCGGTTTCTTCCGTGCCGTAGCAGTGCTGGAAAACGGAGGCCGAATATGCGGCGGCAAGGCCTTCGCCGAAGCTTTCGTCCGTTTCCTCCAGCGCTTTGGCGAGAGCGGAGCGATCCTGCGCTTTAAGGCTGGCACCATCCCAAGACCATTGCAGCCGCCCCGAGCGAAAAGCGTCGAAGCTGGGCACGAATTTGCGGTCTTCGATGGTTGCTGCCAGAACCGGGGCCAGCCTAATGAGGTGAGCGGCCTGTTCGTCCCACTGCCATTCGATGTGCAGCAGGGTGTGCATGTCGGCAAAGAACGGAATGACTTCTTCGGCGGGAAGCACGGCCAGCTCAATCTCTTCGATCTGCCGGGTTTCGAGTTCGGTACCGTAGAACGAAGGGGCGTGCCAGGCAAATAAACGCTGTTTGAGCGTTTGTCCGGGAACGAATTGGTAGGTGTTCGAAGCCCCGTAGAACAGGGCGTCCCCGTAACCTGTCAGAGCAACATGGACAACGATGGTTTCGGTATATGGATGAATGGCGCTCATGAGATCAATTTCCCTTTCCGAAGCTCTTCCTGCAAGGCCCGCAGCCGGCTGTTGCGAACAGCGAGTGAAGTAATGAACGCTTCCCAGCGTTCTTCCTGCTTCAATTTTTTATACAATTTGGCCAGCCGCTTGAGCAGTTTGACCGCTGCTTTGTATCCGTCCCGGTTGCGCTGCTCGATATGGCGCTCGGCAGCCTGGTGGTAGAAGGGCAGCAGCAGCTCCGGCGCCTCCTTCTCGATCGGTTCCAGCATAGCGACCCGGAAATCGAGCGGCTCAGCGCCTGTGCTTAATTGAAAGTCGATCCATCTGCGCCATTGCCCACGCTGATGCATCGCTTCTTCATAGGCCGGACGGGAATGGGGAAGCATACCGACCAAGGTATCCCACATCCGGTTTTCCTCTTCCGGCAGATGGCGAAGCGTGTCGTCCCATAGCTGCATGTATGCCTGCAGCGAATCGTTGCGGCGGCCGACCAGAAGCGGCCCGAGCTCGCCGAGCCATGCGGCTAGACGTTCCCAGCGGGAATCATCGGCGAGTACATGCAGAAAATGCATCAAATGCTCCGGCGGCATACCGAATGCGGAGTGTCCGCGACCCAGCAGCTGCCAAGCCCGTTCATCCCGTTCCAGGTGAAACAGGATCCATCCCTGCGCCAGAGCAAGGGGGAGGGAGCCTGCAGCGGCTGGCTTAACACGTTGTTCGGACCCAGAGCCATTTGCAGCTCCATCCCGGCTTCCGCCTGTCGGCATTGAAGCACGTTGAATTTCCTGCTCTACCGCCACAAGGGTACGCAATTCGGATTCAAGCATGGGTACCCGCTTGTCCGACATGGGAACGATCCAGTTCAACCAGAGCTGCCGATAGATCGGCGTGAAAAACAATAGGGTTTGCGTTTCGGACAACATCTGGCTGCGCAGGTATTGAACCGTCTCTTGCACCCGGCTCCAGATTCGTTCCCGCTCCGCTTCGCTTTGATTGGATAGCTCAAGCGGTCGATTCAACTCGTTTTCCGCGTTCTGCAGCAGGGCATCGGCAGCCATTTGTGCGGCAACATTCAAATAGATGGGCATACTTGGAATTGAACCGCGTTCCGGCACGCAAAAACGCAGCAGATGCAAGTGTGCGTGCAGTGCGAACAACTGGTCCATTCCGGGGGATAACTTGGGCTTGATCGCGTAGAGCTCGTCTTGGGCTTCCTGCACGTAGGATACGCTGGGCGTTCCCGTGCCAAGCCGGACCAAACATTTGGCGAACAGGTCATGCCATGTATCGATGTGCAGCTCCGCCAGCGCCGCGGCTTCTTCCTTCAGTTTCATATAGCCGTAATCGGGAGGCGTCTCCGTCCGGGGAACCGCCGTGTGTCCGGCTCTTCCGCTGCTTGCCTTGCCAACCGGTTTGGAGGAATTGCGTTTCAAAACCGTGCTTGTATGCGCATTGGCTATGGCCTGAACGGGGCGGCCAAGCTGTTCGGCCCAACTCATCATGATTGCAGCGATGTGCCTGCAGCCCGAAGCTGCCGGACAGGTACATTGACTTTCCGATAACGCGTAGGGGTTCAGCGTGGCTTCTTCGTGTTCGTCCGAACCTTGAACGGTGGCCGAGACGTTGCCTTGTTCGCTATAATGCAACGCAGCGACGCGTTTTTGTTTATAATATTGGAAGCCGCGCATGAGGGTCAGGCTGTCATACTGGTCGGCCACCTGGGCGATCAGCTGCTGCCACTGCGCGTCAGTCATGTTCATGTCATTCGATATGTTCATCATTCCATCTCCTGGCTACGTCATGCTCTATAACCATCATATCAGTTATGGACTGCCTCGTGCATGAATTCTGCGAATAGTTTCCGTTTCGATGCAGCGCCGACGACATGCAGCCAGAATATAACTACGGGAGCGAGCTTATGAAACTGTTAACGTTAAACGCCCACGCATGGGTAGAAGAAGACCAGATGAACAAAATCGGCGGACTGGCCCGGTTCATTAACGAAAACCGGTTCGATATCGTCGCCTTGCAGGAGGTTAACCAAACCGCGCAGGAGCAGCCGCTATCAGCAGAGGAGCTGGACCGCTATGTTGTTGCCGAACCCGGTACGGTCATTAAAAAGGATAATTACGCCCACGTCCTGCTTGGGCAGCTGGATACGCCCTACTATTGGACATGGATTCCGACCCATGCCAGCTTCGGCAAATTTGATGAAGGACTGGCCATTTTGAGCCGGACGCCGATCAAGGCGGCGTTTGGAGAGTATGCTTCGCATCTTCAGGATTACTACAATTACCGGACTCGCAAAATCGTTGGGGTGCAAACGGTCGTTGAAGGACAGGCAACCTGGTTTGTGAACGGTCACTTCAATTGGTGGAACGACGAGCTGGAGCCGTTTAAAGAGCAGTGGGATCTCACCGAGGAAAAGCTGGCCCCTTACAAAGAACAGCCGTTATACATTATGGGCGATTTCAACAATGTGGCGGAGATTCGTGGCCAGGGTTACGATTACATGGTGGAAAAGGGCTGGAATGACCTGTACGCGACAGCCCTCAGCAAAGATGAGGGAGCAACAGTAGTCAAAGCCATTGCTGGTTGGTCGGACAACAGCCGTCCTCTGCGCATTGATTACATTTGGTCCGCGCATCCGGTTCAGGCCCAATCTTCAACGGTTGTGCTGAACGGAACGAACGGTCCGGTTGTATCGGATCATTATGGCGTGGCGGTGGAGATCTAGAATCGCTCAAAGGTTCGTGTGGATAGGCCCAACAAAGGCCGCCCGTCGTAGTTTTCTTCGAAATCTACGGCAGGGCGGCCTTTTACATCATTATGTCCTGTCTATGTATCGATCTTAAAGGTGACTTAGCGATCCTTTCTATTCCAAGGCCAGCATCTGGTGCACGAATTTTTTCAGATCGGCGCTCGTTTGGCTGAGCTGTTCGATGCTTACCATGAACTCCGCGACCAATTGGGCTTGATCCACCGTGGCAGTCGTAATTTGACTGATTTCCTGCTCCATATGTTTCATGGACTCGCGAACGTTGCCCAAAGAGGATTCAATGTCTGCAGCAGCTTGCTTCGTGTGATCCGACAGCTTGCGAACTTCGCTGGCCACCACGCCGAACCCGCTTCCCAAATCGCCTACTCGTGCCGCTTCAATCATGGCGTTAAGTCCGAGCAGGTTCGTTTGTTCCGATACTTCGCGAATCACCGAAGTGACTTTGGTTACGCTTACCGAGTTTTCCACCGCCTGTTTCGAGTTGCGCAAAATCTCCTCCGATGTGGCAGACAGCTCCTCGGAATGCGCAGCAACCTGCTGAATGCCGCCGAGCAGCGCGTTGATCGTGGATTCGTTCTCGTTGATCAGGTTTTCCAAGGTAAGATGATTGTCCAGAGAATAGTTCACGCCCAGAATGCCGACAACCTCGCCGTTTTCCTTGATCGGAATCAGAATGGAGTCGAAGGGTCTTCCCTGCAGGTCGCCAGGCATGCGAACAATGGTACGAGAGTCTTTGTTGGCAAGCATCTTGAAGTTTTTGTAATCGTCATGAAGCTCGTCCCCGACTTTTACACCGATCTCCAGGCTTTTGGCTTCGGAGAAATAGAGCACTTTCTCATGGTCATTAATGGATATCGATACGTCGTCGCGAAACATTTGCTGCACAAAAGGCATGGCATTCACCAAAGATTCTAGCGTATTCATGGTTCATCGTTCCTTTCCAATGCAAATGGCTTGAATTAAAATGGGGGGATTCCCCAGTTAAATCGTGGAAATTTCCACCTACTATCTATATCGGCAGTTGTTGTCGGAAACTAAACCGTTGTTTGAAGGTTTTGCGGACATCCCCTTCTGCGGTTGAACTAGACGAAACGTTGAATCTGGAAGCAGGGAACGGATGGCTTTACGGCAGGTGGTTTCATCAACCAACCATGCCTCGATGGACGATCTTTCCTGTCCGACCGGGGATGTAAACGCAACCAAAAAACTTGTGGCGTCCCATGAGGCCGTCGGGTATACTGTGGCTATGATCTGTCGTTCATCAGAAAAAGGGAAAGGCGGGTCCTGCATTGAGAAATGGTATTTCTTATGGAGGTTAAGCGCTAAACCTAGCTTTATATGAAGTTCATTATGGCTTTTGCTGCATGTTGGCATGATTTCAGCGAGAGAGGGATGTATATCTATGACGATCTATTTCAATGAACCGCAGAGCATGTACCACCGATTCGGGGATGACCCCGAACACGTATTGAAGGTGCTGGCCGAGCGTTACATCGGGGCTAATCCGCAAGCGGATTTCGTGTATCGAAAGTTTCAGAAATCCGGTATTTTGCAGAATGATCAAGGGCTCTATGATCTGAATCTGGGGGAACGCTTCCCCGATGCGAAGCAAGGACAGGTTTCTTATGCCGCTGCGCTGGTCTGGGGGGATGAGGATCGGAATTTGGACGTGCTGGTGAGCTGTTACGGTCCGGTTCGTTTCTGGTTCAACGGTCTATTAACCTATCGTTCCACGGTCATCGATGAAATCAAGCCTGATGCAACCGTGAAGCTATCCTTGGATATCAAGCCAGGCTGGAACACGCTGCTGCTGGAACTGAAAAATACGGCTGCCGGATTCGGCTGCCGATTCGGCTCCGACGAAGGCAAGGTCCGCATCCTGAACGTGCTGGCTCCGTTTCGGGGGAGAAAAGGTAGCGCGGGCTGGGTATATTCCGAACCGATCTGCCCGGATCACGTTCCCGCAGGCATTGGCGACCTCCTCGGCGAGGAGGGTCCGGACTTGCTTGGCGACGAGGCGGCCTGCGGTCTGAATTGGCTGCCAGAAACGCGGTGGTCCCCCGAGCGGCAGAACCTGCCTGTGCCGGAGCGTTTATTCGGGCGGCTCCCGGGCCGGCGGGTGTACGGCTGGACCCGAATTCAGGCGGGCAGCCCCGCGGGGATTCCCGTTCGCCTGTCAGGCCATGCGTCGGGACCGCTCCGTATTTGGCTGGAGGGCAAACTAGCGGCAGCACTGCCTGAGGCGGGTTCGTTCGACGTGGAGATCGAAGCGGGACCCGGAACGGGCAATTTGCTGGTTTGCAGCGAATGCCCCGCGGCCGGTGAGCCATGGCAGTTTCATGTGGGCGCAGCCATCGGCGCGGAGCCGGTTGCCCACGAGCTCCCATGGCGGGTTCATGGCGCGGAAGGCGAAACATGGCTGTATGCAGGTCCTTTTGAAGCCGAGGCGGAACCTGATGCGATGGAAATGTGCCGTATGGATCGGATTTTTGCGGTGCAGGGCAATGGCGCAGATCACGAACCGGAGCATACGTATTGGCGGCTGGATGGACCCGAGGCATGGGTGCGTCCTTATTACGAGAATGCGATGCTGAGCAACAAGTGGACCGTCGGTTCCGTTACCAATTACGGACGCTGGGATTATCCGCTCGGCGTAACCGTATATGGTTTGCTGCAGACGGGACGTTACCTGGACAGGCCGGATATGATCCGTTACGCAGCCGAGCATGTGCAGGCGTGTACGACCATGTACGAGTACTCGCTGTGGGACCGGAAGCAGTATGGCTTTCCGGCCATCAACCAACAGCTCGTCATGATGAAAATGCTGGATAATTGCGGTTCGTTCGGTTCTGCCATGCTGGAAGCGTACGGCGATTGCCGGGAGCAGACCTTTTTGCCCATCGCGGACAAGATCGCGGACTTTATGCTCAACAAGCTGGAACGGCGCGAAGATGGAGCCTTTTACCGGAAATGCCCGGGCGAATATTCGGAAAATACGATGTGGGCGGATGACCTGTACATGAGCACGCCGTTCCTTGTCCGTTATGCACGCCTGAAAGGCGACCCGGCTGCGCTCGACGAAGCGGCGAAACAATTTTTGCTTTTCCGCAAATACCTGTTTATGGCCGATCAGAAGATCATGTCGCACGTTTATGACTTCAAGTATGGACAGGCCACGCGCATTCCGTGGGGACGCGGCAACGGCTGGACGCTGTTCTCGCTGTCCGAGGTGCTTGCCGCGCTGCCGGAGCAGCATGCGGACAGACCGGCATTGATCGCGTTTTTCAACGAATTATGCGAAGGATATGCTGCCCTTCAGGGGGAGAGCGGATTATGGCACCAGGTGCTGAATGAGCCGGATACTTACGAAGAGGCCTCGTGCACGGCGATGTTTGCATACGGGTTCGCCCGGGGAGTGCGCTTTGGCTGGTTTAAGAAGCCGGAAGTGTATGCCGAAGCTTCGCGAAAGGCATGGCAGGGATTGACCCGCGTGGCCATCGACCGTCAAGGAAACGTGCATGGCGTATGCAGCGGATCGAGATATGCGTTTACCTCGGAATACTATGACAAGGACTTGTTGACGGTGACCAATGATAACCATGGCATCGGCATCATGATGCTGGCAGGCACCGAGGTAGCGCGTATGCAGCAGCATTTGGAACAACGCCAATCGCCAGCAGCTGTCCGGTCATCCTGAATACCGCAAAGGCAAAGGCCGAGAAGGCGACATGTGCGTAAAACGCCGCCGGGAGTGCATGCTCCCGGTGGATTTTTAGATCAGGAAGATCGATCCTCCTCCCAACCCCTTACTTTTTTGACAGGATGGCTTACTTTTGTTTATGTTCCGCCTGAAGAACTCCCGGTACAATATATTTGTAAGCGATTACATGTTAAAAAAGGGGAGGAAATTCATCAATGCTGCATATGAAAAAGTGGGTAACCCTGTGCTGCCTGACCCTGTTATTATTCGCTACAGCCTGTTCGGGGGGAACCTCCAGCCCTGCGGCGTCATCCGACGGCGGGGATAAAGGAGAAACTTCCGGCAATATCGAGCTCCGCATGACGTGGTGGGGGTCGCAGACGCGGCATGATCTGACCACCAAAGTCATCAAGCTGTTTGAAGAAAAGCATCCCGGCATCACGATCAAGCCGGAGTACTCCGGCTGGGACGGATATATGGATAAGCTGACCACTCAGGTCGCCGGCTCCAACGCGCCGGACATCGTGCAGATGGACTACGCGTTCCTGACCGATTTTGCCCGGCGAGGGGCCTTGCTGGACTTGACTCCGTATGCAGACAGCAAGGAGCTTCGCACGGAAGACCATGACGAGAGCATGATCAAGGCCGGAACGATTGACGATAAATTGTACGCCATCACGCTCGGCGTGAATGCACCTGGCGTCATCTATGATGCAACGCTGTTCAAGGAGCTGGGCATCGAGGAACCGCAGGAAAGCTGGACATGGTCCGACTTCAGCAAAATTGCCGCCAGCATCGCCGCGGCCAAGGGCGAAGGCTTCTACGGTTCGGCGGATATTTCGGGCGCGACGAACATGTTTGAAGTGTTCATTCGCCAGACGGGCAAAGGGCTGTTCGACGGGGGCACGCTGACGGCAACCAGCGAAGAGCTGCAGCAGTGGTTCGACATGTGGGGAGCGCTCCGTGCCAATGGCGGCGCAACGCCGGCCGAGGTGACGGCATCCACGACCAACGCCACGGAGACGCGTCCGATCTCGCTCGGAACGGCCGCCATGGACTTTGCCTGGTCCAATCAATTGCTGACATTCCAGCAGGTGAACAAAAACCAGGATCATACGCTGGGAATCCAGGTCATTCCGCATTCCGAAGGCGAGAAACAGATCGGCGAATACCTGAAACCGGGGCAGTTCATATCCGGGTATGCCAAAACGAAGCATCCCAAAGAGGTGGCGATGTTCATCGACTTCATGGTGAACGATCCGGAGGCGACCGCCATCCTGGGATCAGAGCGCGGCGTGCCGGTGAACTCCAGCATTCGCGAGCAGTTGAAGCCCAATCTTTCCGAAGGGGAGCAGACCATTTTCCAATTCATCGACGTTGTATCTCAGCATTCCAGCGAGATTGACCCGCCGTATCCGCAAGGGTTCTCCGAAGTGGATGCCAGCTTCAAAACGGCGAGCGAACAGATCGCATTCGATCAGGGAAGCATGCCGGATGTCATTGCGCAATTCATCGAAGGCGCCAAGGCTGCGCTGGGTTCAGGCCAATAACAGTCTGCACGTATCCGGAATCCAATGAGCGGGAGGAAATGACATGAGTACAACGCAGGTCAGCCATGCGACAACCGAACGCGTGGCTGCCCGGGCCGCGAAACGGAGATATGCCCATAACCGGGCAGCTCTCCTGTTCCTCGCCCCGTGGCTGGTAGGTTTGCTGCTGCTGACGCTTGGACCGATGATTGCTTCGTTATATATTTCGTTTACCGACTACAGCATCCTGACCTCGCCTGTATGGGTCGGCCTGGAGAACTACGTTACGATGTTTACGTCGGATAAGTTGTTTGGCCAATCGCTGAAAGTCACCTTTACCTATGTGGCCGTCTCCGTGCCGATCAAACTGATTTTTGCGCTGATGGTGGCGCTCCTGCTGAACAAGGGGATCCGTGGACTCGGGCTCTATCGAACCGTTTATTACATTCCGACCTTGCTTGGCGGCAGCGTGGCGATTGCCATGCTGTGGCGCAAAATGCTGGGCGGTGACGGCCTGCTGAACGGGCTGCTCGCCATGATCGGCATCAAGGCCCCCGATTGGGTGGCGAACCCGAAGTATGCCCTGTATTCCATCGTGCTGCTGTCCGTGTGGCAGTTCGGCTCGTCGATGATCATTTTTCTGGCTGGACTGAAACAAATTCCGCCCGAGTACGAGGAGGCATCGGCGGTGGACGGCGCAGGCCCTGTACGCCGGTTTTTCAACATCACCTTGCCGATTTTGTCCCCGGTCATTTTTTTCAATCTGGTCATGCAGCTGATCACCTCCTTTCAGTCATTCACGCAGGCTTTTGTCATCAGTAACGGAAGCGGCGGACCGGTCAATTCCACGCTGATGTATTCCCTGTATTTGTACAAAAAGGGTTTTTCGTTCTTCCAAATGGGTTACGCCTCTGCCATGGCGTGGATTCTCGTTATTCTGATCGGCGTGTTTACTTTGCTCGTGTTCCGCAGCAGCCGCCTGTGGGTGCACTATGAGGATGGTGGAAAATCATGATTGGACAACGCAGCTCTACCGCATGGGTCGTTGCAAAGCACGTAATGATCTCGGCGATCGCCTTTGTCATGCTGTACCCGGTGCTCTGGATGTTAGGCAGTTCGTTTAAACCGGGGCACATGATATTCACGGAAACGTGGTTCTGGCCGAAGGAATGGAACTTTAGCAATTACGTGAGCGGCTGGACGGGGATTCAGGGCAATCCGTTTTCCCGCTTCCTGACCAACTCCGTCGTATTGTCGCTGGGCGCCGTGCTGGGCAACGTGATCTCCTGCTCGATGGCTGCTTATGCCTTTGCCAGACTGGATTTCCGCTTCAAGGCGGTGTGCTTCGGGCTGATGCTGATGACGATCATGCTGCCGCATCACGTGACGCTGATCCCGCAGTATATCTTGTTCAACCATCTGGAATGGATCAATACGTACCTGCCGCTCGTCGTACCGAAATGGCTTGCCACGGACGCGTTCTTTATTTTCCTGATGGTGCAGTTTTTCCGCGGGCTGCCCAAGGAGCTTGACGAAGCGGCCACGATCGACGGCTGCGGTCCGGTTCGCATTTATACCAAGGTGATTCTGCCGCTTGCGTTCCCGGCGCTCGTCACCACGATGATCTTTACCTTTTTGTGGACATGGGACGATTTCTTCAGCCAGCTGATCTATTTAAGCGACGTCAGCAAATACACGGTGCCGCTCGGTCTGCGCCTGTTCTTGGATTCCAGCTCCCAATCGGATTGGGGACCGATGTTTGCGATGTCCGTGCTGTCTCTGCTGCCATGCTTTATCGTCTTCATCGTCTGCCAGAAATACTTCGTGGAAGGCATCGCGACCTCCGGGCTCAAAGGGTAATTCCAAGACGAAGGTAGGGACTTTAGGATGAGGAAACGAAGCGTATCCTTGTTTATCCGCCATAGGCTGCAGCAAAGCAAGCTCACCACTTTGATGGTGACTTGCTTTATTGCATTTAATCTGCTGCTTGTATCGGTGATCGTATGGCTGTCCTATCAGTCGTTCTCCAAAGTGACGTTCACCGAGATCAGCAATGCGCGCCTGGCGCTCCTCAACGAAAGCACGCGCCGAGGCTTCGATTTCATCACGAACGTAACGGGCACCGCGTATTCCCTGGCAAGCAACCGGGAGCTGTCCAGCCTGCTTGAAACGGCAGGCACGGGCAGGCTGACGCAGATTCATCAAAGGCGCGAGGTCGCCAAAATACTGGAGCACACCGTAGTCGTGAGCGAGGGGATCACCTCGGTGGAGCTGTACACCGATGCGTTCAACGGCGTAGCCGTGACGATGGCCGATCGCATTTACCCCGTCGATACGGTAGCGGCCGATTCGTGGTACGGCGCGCTGGAAAACGCGGATGCCGCCTGGGTCCCGCTCAGGGAGAACGGATCGGGGCATTCGCTCGTCGGATACGCCCAGCGCATATTCGACAGTCATGGCGGCACGGTAGCTTATGTACTGATCCGGTTAAGCCGGGAGGACATCGTTCGGCGTTTTGCCGATCTGCCGCTCGTATTGGACGGACAGGTCCTGCTCGTGGATACGTCGGGGAGCGTCATCATGCAAATGGGCGAAAACGGAGCGGATGGCACGGCCTTCGGCAATGGCGACTCGTCAAGCGCGGAAACAGCGACGGTGGGGGATGCTGCGCCTTGGGTTGATCAAGCCTGGCTTGAGGAACATGCAGCGCATGCAGGGGACGGCTTTGAGGTGGCGTCTGCCCCGGGCGGCTCGCAGCTCGTGCTCTATTCCCGGCCTGCCATGCTGCAGTGGCGCTTGGTGCAAATCATTCCCGTGCACATGTTATTAACCCCTGTCCGTGCGGCGGGTTGGCAGGTGCTGGGGGTAGCCGTCATAGGGTTACTGTGTTCGGCCGTGTTGGCCTGGTTGTTCGTTCGCGGCATCGTGCGGCCTCTGCGGCAGTTGATTAAACGCATGCGGCAGCTGGAGCGCGGGAACTTCGACACGCGCGTCGAACTTTCCTTTACCGAGGAGTACGCCCATCTGGCCTACGGCTTCAACCACATGGCCTCCCGGTTGACGGATCTGATGGACCAGGTCCGCGAAGAGAGCCGAGCGAAGCGGGAGGCCCAAACGAGCCTGCTGGAGGCGCAGATCAAACCGCATTTTCTCTACAACACGCTCGACATGATCCACTGGCGCGCCATGGACTATCAGGCACGCGACATCAGTCGCATGATCGTGCAATTAAGCAAACTGCTGCGCATCGGGCTGAGCGGAGGCAAACTGTTTATTCGCGTGCGGGACGAGTTGGAGCACGCCCGCTGTTACGTGAGCATTCAAGCGGAACGACTGCCGTTTGCCATCGACTACGAAGAGCGGGTCGACCCGCTCGTGCGCGGGTGTTACATTCCGAAGATCATCCTGCAGCCTTTTATCGAAAATGCGGTCATGCATGGCCATCCTGCGGACGGGGTGCTTCAAATTCGGGTGGACATCCAGGCGGAAACAAGTAATTCAAAGGACCAGCTTGTTATTCGCATTACGGATAACGGGCAGGGACTGCCGGACGGTTGGGCGCTGGGGGAAACCACCGGCATCGGCGTGCGCAACGTACATCAGCGCATCCAATTGTACTGCGGAACAGGGTATGGCGTGCAGCTTGGCACGGCCGAGTCGGGCGGCGTACGGGTGACGCTTACGCTGCCGCGGATCGAGAGCGAGGAACAATTGAATCTGTGGGTAGGCGGTGAGAGCGCATGAAAACGATCCTGCTGGTGGATGACGATCCGCATATGATCCGGGCGCTGACCCATCATGTCGATTGGCCATCCCTTGGCCTGACCATTGCAGGAACTGCCGCGAACGGCGCGGATGCATTGGAGCTGTTTCGCGGCGTGAAGCCGGACCTGGTTATGACGGATATCTACATGCCGGGAATGACGGGACTTGAGATGACGCAGGCGCTGAGGAGCGAGCATCCCGACGTTCCTATCATTATTCTGAGCGGGTACGACGAATTCGAGAATGCACGGGCGGCGATGCGGTGGGGCGTGAACCACTTTTTGCTGAAACCGGCGGAGGTGGAGGAAATCGAGGCCGTGCTGCGCGAGGTCATGCTGGAACAGGATGTGAGAGAGCGGCGAGAGCGGCTGGAGCGCGTTTATAAACAGGAGATCGGACGTGTGCTTCCCTATCTGAGAAAACAGTTCCTGCATGAGCTTCTCACCACGCGCTACCGTCCGGAAGAAATGTCGCGGGACCGAATGGAATATGTCGGATTGAGCGATGCCGGACGCGTTCGGGCCATCAGTCTGCAGCTGGGTCGCCCCGAATTCCTGACGCGCATGAAAGAACGCGACTGGCAATTGCTCAGGTATGGCGCGGCGGACATCATCAGGGAAACCGTGCAAACCCATGCTTCAATGATGGCAGAGAGGCAGCATATCGAAGTGATCGACTACTCGGATCGAGTGTTCGTGCTCGTTATGCTGGAAGGCGATTCTTCGGCAGAGTCGATTCAGCGGCTGCTGCAGCGCATGATCGACCAGGTGTTCACGTATCTCAAAATGGAGATGAACGCAGGCGTCGGCGGGTGCAAGGGCCATTTATGCGAGTTGATGGACTCCTATCTGGAGAGCCGGGAGGCGCTGGAAACGGCAGAATTCCAGGGGGGCAGCCGGGTGTATTGTTATGAAACGGACGGGTGGCAGGAAGCTCCTGCTCCCGATTACTCCATACAGCTTCGGCAATGGAGCGAAGCGTGGACCGACATGCGGCCGGACTTGGCGGAAGAGGTATGGCGCCACATTCGCTGTTTGTTGGAGAAAGGGAGCGGAACGAGCATGCAAGAGGTACAAGTGGTGGCCGTGAGCCTGTTCGATACGCTGACGCAAAGTTGGAGCAGCCGATATCCCAGGCTTGACCCTCCGTTGGCAATGAGCGACTTTTTGCGCGAAATTCAGCTTAAATATACGCTGCAGGATCTGATATGCTGGATGGACGGCGTGATTCGGAATTGGCTTGAGCAGGCAAGGAAAGAAACGGCCGAGAAGAAAACCAACAAGCTGGTGATCCAGGTCAAGCGATACGTGGAGGAGCACTATGCGGAAGAGATCAGCTTTGAGGCCATTGCGCGGGGGTTGTACGTTCATCCCAAATATTTGAGCCAACTGTTCAAGCGGGTGACGGGGGAAAACTTCGTCAGCTACCTTAACGGATATCGGGTTCGGAAGGCCATGGAGCTGCTCAAGACGGGAAGATACATGGTGTACGAGGTGAGCGAGATGACGGGATTCCGCAATGCGACCTATTTCAGCCAGGTGTTCAAAATGCTGACGGGAAAAAGCCCGTCCGAAGTAGACTAACCGCGGATCATGAACAGATGACATGCTGAATAGAATACGAAATGGAGTTATGAGGAAATGGTAATTGAAGAACAGCGGTTTCAGTCAAAGGGCAAGACATTTGCGATCAGTTCGGCGCAGGAAGGAGACGGAGAAGCGTTGTCGGCACTGCGCTTGCGGATTGACGGGGAGACCGAACATATGGATCGCGAGCCGGGTGAAGCGTTTATCGATGCCATCGGTTTTGAAGATCTGATTGCCCGGGATACGATCAAGCCGCGAAATCTGTTTTTGGTGGCTGTGGCGGATGGGAAGATCGTGGGATATTCGAGATGCGAAGGGAGCGAATTGAAGCGGTTTGCGCATAAGGTGGAATTCGGCGTAGGCGTTGCGCAGCATTATTGGGGGTACGGGATTGGTACGCGGCTGCTGGAATGTTCACTTGGTTGGGCGGATGCACAAGAGGCGATTAAGAAAGTGGCGCTGACCGTGCTGGCTGCCAATGCGAAGGCGCGAGCCCTGTACGAGAAGGCGGGGTTTGAGGTGGAAGGCGTGCTGCATAACGACAGGCGGCATGCGGACGGAACGTACCATGATACGATCGTGATGGGAAGATTCAGGCCGTAATTTGGCGAGTCTGTGAAAGAGGAAAAGCGTTTTATGGGTTCTGTAATAAAACGCTTACAAAAAATACTTGCCTAAATGATACGGCTGTAATATCATGTGAATTAAGCGCTTAACCTTCAGGGGTAAGGCGCTTAACTTTAACGTAGATTAAGCGCTTAACCCATGAAGGGAAAGGAGACGATTCATCCATGACAACGATTCGGCTGACGATGGCTCAGGCATTGCTCCGCTATCTCGACCAGCAATACATTTCCGTGGACGGCGAGGAAACGAAGTTCGTAAAAGGCGTCATCGGCATTTTCGGGCACGGCAACGTGACCGGCATCGGGGAAGCGTTGGAACGCAGCCCCGGCAGCCTGACGTATTTGCAGGGCAAAAACGAGCAGGGCATGGTGCATACCGCAGCAGCCTACGCCAAACAGAAGAACCGCAGGCAAATCTATGCCTGCACCACGTCCATTGGACCGGGTGCCTTGAACATGATCACCGCTGCAGCGACGGCTACGGTCAACCGGATCCCTGTGCTGCTGCTCCCGGGAGACAATTTCGCTACGCGGGAGCCTGACCCGGTGCTGCAGCAGCTTGAAGTTGGAAGCGATTACACCATTTCCGCTACCGATCCGTTCAAAGCCGTAAGCAAGTACTGGGACCGCATCGTACGGCCGGAGCAATTGATGACGGCGTTGTCGAACGCGATGCGGGTGCTGACCGACCCGGCCGAGACGGGCGCGGTGACGCTGGCGCTCCCGCAGGACGTGCAGGCCGAGGCATATGATTATCCCGCGGCATTTTTCGAGCGGCGGGTGCACTACCTGGACCGGCGTCCCCCGGTCCGGGCCGCCCTCGAGCGGGCGGCTGAGCAGATCGCCCGCGCACGCAGGCCGCTGCTGATCGCAGGCGGCGGCGTACTGTACGCCGAGGCGTCCGCGCAGCTTGCGGCCTTCGCCGAAGCCTTCGGCATCCCGGTCGCCGAGACGCAAGCCGGCAAAAGCGCCCTGGCATGGGACCATCCGCTCAATGTGGGAGCGGTTGGCGTAACCGGTTCGCTGGCGGCCAACCGGCTGGCGCGGGAAGCGGACGTTGTCATCGGCGTCGGCACGAGGTTTTCGGACTTCACGACGGCGTCGAGGTCTGCTTTCCAGCATCCCGACGTATCCTTCGTCAATATCAACCTGAACGGCATGGATGCCGCGAAGCTCGGCGGCGAAGCGGTGCTGGCCGATGCGCGGGAGGGTCTTCAGGCTTTGCAGGAGGCGCTTCAACTGCGGAAATATCGCAGCGGATACGAGTCATCCGAGGTGGCGGATCTCCGTCGACAGTGGGATGCCGAGGTCGATCGGCTGTATGCGCTCAAGCATGAGGCGGGATTGGCGCAGACGCACGCGCTCGGCATCATCAACGACGCCATTCCATCCTCATCCGTAATCGTCTGCGCCGCGGGGAGCCTGCCCGGTGACCTGCACCGTTTGTGGCGGTCGGCCGAGCCGAAGACGTACCACATGGAGTATGGCTTTTCTTGCATGGGCTACGAAGTGAGCGGCGCGTTTGGGGTAGCCTTGGCCGAGCCGGATCGTGAGGTGTATGCGTTGGTTGGCGACGGCAGTTATCTGATGCTGCACTCCGAATTGGTGACCAGCCTTCAGGAAGGACGCAAAATGACGATTTTGCTGTTCAACAACAACGGCTTCCAATGCATTCACAATTTGCAGCGGGAGCACGGCAGCGACGGGTTCGGCAACGAATTCCGCTATCGCGAGGCCGGATCCGGACGTTTGACCGGGGAGTACATGCCGATGGATTTCGCCGCCCATGCCCGCAGCTTGGGTGCAAAGGGTTATCGGGCGGAGAATGCGGAGCAGCTGGAACAGGCGCTTCGAGCGGCGCAGGCCGAGACGGTCACGACATTGATCGAAATTCCGGTGGTGCCTGGCACCAACTCGGGCGGTTATGAATCGTGGTGGAACGTGGGCGTTCCCGAAGTATCCGCAGAGGGCAAGGTGGTAGAAGCACACGGCGCCATGCGGCGGAATCGCGCCAAAGCAAGGCTCATCTAATCGCAAAGGAGACGGGAATATATGAGCAAGCTTCCATTTCGGATCGGCATTCATCCGATCAATTGGGTCGGCGAGGATGTGAAGGAACACGGCAACGATACGACGTGCGAACAAATTTTGGACGACATTCAGCGTCTCGGGCTGACGGGCACGGAGATGGGGCGCAAGTATCCGACGGATCGGATTGAGCTTAAGAAGGAACTGGATCAGCGGGGCATCCGCCTCGTATCCCAGTGGAAGTCGGTGCTGTTTTCCGATCCTTCCTATCGGCAGTCCGAACTTGACGGTTACCGCCGCCACGCCGAATTTTTGCAGTCCATGGGCAGCACGGTGATCAGCACATGCGAGGTGGGCGGTTCCCTGCATTTCGACCCACGGCGCACGCCCCATGAAAAAGAGGTGCTGAGGCTGGGAGAGCCGGAGTGGCAAGCCTTGGCGGAAGGGCTAAACGCCGCCGGGGAGATTGCCCGCGAGCATGGTTTGAAGCTGACGTATCATCATCACGGCGGCACGGCGGTAGAACAGCCGGAAGAGATCGATAAGCTGATGGAGCTGACCGATCCTGCCCTGGTTCACCTGCTCTATGATACAGGGCACGCTTATTACGGAGGAGCCGATCCGTTGGAAGTGCTGCGCAAGCATTATGACCGGATCGCTTACATTCACCTCAAAGATGTCCGTCCACAAGTGCTGGCAGAGGCACGGGCGGAGCAGAGCGATTTTGTGGGGTGCATTCGCAAAGGAGTATTCACGGTCCCGGGTGACGGCTGCATCGACTTTGCCCCCATTGTGCAGGAGCTCGTTTCCCGAGGGTACAACGGATGGGCGATGCTTGAAGGGGAGCAGGACCCGGCAGTGCATAACCCTTACGAATATGCAAAGCGTTCCCTGGCGTATATCGATTCTCTTGTCCGGGAGCCAAACGATACGGAAAGGAGCCCGCTCACATGAACTACGTTGATTTCCCCGCTTCGCGGAAAATGGATTTCACGGCGATCGGCCGCCTGTGCATCGACTTGAACGCCAATGAAATCAACCGTCCGATGGAAGACACGATGACGTTTACGAAGTATGTCGGCGGTTCGCCCGCCAATATTGCAATCGGGATGTCCCGTCTTGGCTTGAAAACGGCTTTTGTCGGCAAAATCGCGGACGACCAGATGGGGCGGTTCATTCACCGCTACCTGGAGAACAACGGCATCGATACGTCCAATGTAGTTACTGATGATACCGGTGCGGTTACGGGGCTGGCTTTCACGGAGATCAAAAGCCCGACCGATTGCAGCATTCTCATGTACCGCGACAACGTAGCAGATCTGAAGCTGCGCGCCGGAGAGGTGCAGGAGCAGTTGATCGCCGACTCGCGCGTATTGCTGATTTCGGGCACGGCACTGGCGCAAAATCCTTCCCGCGAAGCGGTGTTTCAGGCTTTGGCGTATGCGAAGCGGCATGGGGTGGTGATCGTGTTTGATCTCGATTACCGTCCTTACACGTGGACGTCGCCGGAAGAGACGGCGGTGTACTACAACCTTGCGGCCGAGAAATGCGACATTTTGCTGGGCACCCGCGAGGAGTTCGACATGATGGAGGCATTCGACCACAACCCGGACCGCAGCGATCAGGTGACGGCCCGGAAGTGGTTTGATTTTTCGGCCAAGATCGTCGTCATCAAACACGGCAAGCAAGGCTCCATCGCTTATACGAGGGAGGGCCAATCCCACCGTGCGGACAGCTATCCGGCGCGGGTGGTGAAGACGTTCGGCGCGGGCGACTCCTATGCTGCCGGTTTCCTGTACGGCTTGATGCAGGGCTGGACGATCGAGCAAAGCATGGGTTACGGCAGTGCGGCTGCATGCATTGTGATTTCCAGCCATAGCTGTTCGGATGCGATGCCGACAGTAGAACAGGTCAACGACTATATTGAGCGCTGCAACCGGGGCGAGATTACGGTGCCCTGAATGGTGACGCAGGCAAGAAGTAGCGCAAGCCCATTTAGGATGATATTGCTGGAATGTGTGAGGCTGGGTCAGGAAAATTTGGTTTCCGGTTCAGGCAGGAACTCCAGCAACTTTATAGAGGATGGCCGAAGTTTCAAAGGCTGTGACAATGTGGTTGGAAAATGTAACGAACATGAGGCACCTTATTCCCTCGAAAATGGAGGCTGTCTAATCCTAACGAACTTCAGCGGCGTTATTTACCGGAATTAGCTGCGACAAGAGCATAAATGGGGCAAATAACGCTTCTCATGTTCGTTAGAATTCCAGATGGTCGAAGTTTCGCCGAATAGCGTGCATCAGGTTCGTAAGAGGTAGACATCGACAGCCGCTACCAACGCCAGAGCCAGGGTTGCTATGCAGCAGAGACGAGTATACCGACTAGAACACCGTTGAAAGGGGAACAGGATGATGGGAAATGAAACTTCAACGCAGACGGGCGTTAAAATCGTGCAAAACTGGATCGGGGGTGCCTGGACTAGTCCGGCAAGCGACCGCAACGAGCCGGTGGTGAATCCGGCGACGGAAGAGGTCATCGCCCTCGTTCCGTTGTCCGAACAAGCGGACGTGGATCTTGCCGTGAAGCGTGCGAAGGAGGCGTTTGCCTCGTGGAGCAAAACGCCGGTTCCGCGGCGCGCGCGCATTCTGTTCCGCTACCAGCAGCTGCTGGTGGAGCATTGGGAGGAGCTGGCGCGGCTGGTTACGCTGGAGAACGGCAAAAGCTACAACGAAGCTTACGGTGAAGTGCAGCGCGGCATCGAATGCGTCGAATTCGCGGCAGGCGCTCCGAATCTCATGATGGGCAAACAACTGCCCGATATCGCCACAGGGCTCGAATCGGGTATGTACCGGTACCCTATCGGCGTTGTAGGGGGAATCACCCCCTTCAACTTCCCGATGATGGTACCGTGCTGGATGTTCCCGCTGGCGATCGCGTGCGGGAACACCTTTGTCCTGAAGCCGTCCGAGCGTACACCGCTGCTGGCATGCCGCCTGGCGGAGCTGTTTCAGGAAGCGGGGCTTCCGGACGGCGTGCTGAACGTCGTTCACGGCGCGCACGACGTCGTGAACGGGCTGCTTGAACACCCGGATGTTCAAGCGATCTCGTTTGTCGGCTCACAGCCCGTGGCCGAATACGTGTACACGACTGCCTCCGCGCACGGCAAACGGGTGCAGGCGCTCGCCGGTGCCAAAAACCACTCCATCGTCATGCCGGATGCCGATCTGGACCTGACGGTGAAGGAAATCACGAGCGCCGCTTTCGGCTCCGCAGGTGAGCGCTGCATGGCCTGTTCCGTCGTCGTTGCCGTCGGCGACGTGGCGGACGCGCTCGTGCAGAAACTGGCGGATGCCGCCGACCGGATCACGATCGGGAACGGCATGCATGACGGCGTATTCCTCGGCCCGGTTATCCGCGGTCCGCACAAAGAGCGCACGCTGGGCTATATCGAGTCCGGACAGCAAGAAGGGGCGAAGCTCATCCGTGACGGCCGGAAGGATGAAGCGGCCGGAGCATCGGGGTATTTCGTCGGGCCGACCATCTTCGATGACGTGGACAGCACGATGAAAATTTGGCGGGACGAGATTTTTGCGCCCGTGCTTTCGATTGCGAGAGTAGCTACGCTGGAGGAAGCGATCGAGCTGGCGAACCGCTCCGAGTTTGCCAACGGGGCATGCCTGTTCACGCAGAGCGGTTCGAGCATGCGGCAGTTCCGGGAAACGATCGATGCGGGCATGCTAGGCATTAATCTGGGCGTACCTGCCCCGATGGCGTTTTTCCCGTTCTCGGGCTGGAAAAAATCCTTCTACGGCGATCTGCATGCCAATGGCACCGACGGCGTCGAGTTCTATACACGCAAAAAAATGGTGACGGCCCGCTGGTAATCGGCGGCAAGCCAAACGCATTAAAGCGCAAGTGCATACTTGCATGCGTGCATGGAACGGCGTTTTTGCGAAGCATCCCCTCTACGATCCGTGGTGGAATGATGATTCGCGTCATAAGAAGCTCCGCTCCTTGAATGGTTGCAGTATGTCCAGTCGCATACGGGGAGGATAAACGAATGACGAAGGACAAGGTGAGAATCGGAATTATCGGAGCAGGCAGGATCGGCAAAATCCATGCCGACAATCTGCTCCGCAACCCGCATGCCGAAATCGTCGGCATCAGCGATCTATATGCAGGGCCCGAACTGGAGAGCTGGGCCGCAGGACGCGGCATCCCGGTTGTCACGACGGACAGCGGCAAGCTGCTGGCCATGTCCGACGTGGACGCGGTGCTGATCTGCTCGTCCACTGACACCCATGTGCCGCTCATGGAACAAGCGGCGCGCGCAGGCAAACATATTTTCTGCGAGAAGCCGGTCAGCATGGATCTGGCGCAGACCCGTTCTGTTGTGGAGGCGGTCCGGCAATCGGGCGTGAAGCTGCAGATCGGGTTCAATCGCAGGTTCGACCATAATTTCAGAAGGGTACGGGAGCATGTGCAATCGGGTGCCATCGGGGACCCGCACATCGTCAAGATCACGTCCCGGGATCCCAGCCCGCCTCCGGCGGAATACATTCGGGTATCGGGCGGCATTTTCATGGATATGATGATCCACGATTTCGACATGGCCCGTTATTTGACGGGCAGCGAAGTGGAAGAAGTATATGCGCAGGGCAATGTGCTGATTCATCCGGTCTTTGCCGAACACGGCGACGTGGATACGGCGATTGTTACCCTGACGTTCAGCAACGGCGCGATTGGGGTCATCGATAACAGCCGCCAGGCGGCATACGGTTATGACCAGCGCGTTGAAGTGTTCGGATCGCTCGGCAGCGTCGCCGCGGCCAATGATCATCCGAACACAGCCGAGATCAGCACGGCGGCAGGTCTGATGCGCGACAAGCCGCTGCATTTTTTCCTGGAGCGGTATAACGAAGCTTACGTGCAGGAAACGGCTCTGTTTATCGACGCGATTCTAAACGATGTGCCGGTGCTGGTTGACGGTCATGACGCCGTGCAGGCAGAGCGCATTGCGCTGGCGGCCCGCATGTCGATGCAGCAGGGAAGACCGGTCAAGCTTAGCGAAGTGCCGGGGGCTCCCGTCGGATCGAAGACGGTTTCTTTGTGAAGAACGTCAATCATTGGAACGAAAAGCCGGATCACAGATATGCTGCAAATAAAGGATCGGCAATCATGGGCATATTGAATGCTTCCAAGTTCATGGAAAGGAGTGTTATCCACAAATGTCGGAATACATCATCAAACCGAAGAGCACGCCTGACGAAGACGGAACGATCCTGACGGTAACCCCGGAGACTGCCGGATGGGAGTATGTCGGTTTCCAAGTGGCGAAACTGGCGAAGGGACAGACGCTGACGCGGGAGAGCGGCGATCAGGAGTTATGCATCGTCTTTCTCAGCGGGGTGGGGGACGTCTCCACCAGAGAACAGACCTGGGAGCATGTGGGGAAACGCATGAGCGTTTTCGAAAAAATTCCCCCGTACTCCGTGTATGTTCCAAATTTGGATCGGGTAAAAATTACGGCACGAACAGCGTTGGAGCTGGCCATCTGCGCGGCCCCGGGAAAAGGCAGTTATCCGGCACGGCTGATTGCGCCCGAGGATGTCGGCGTGGAGGGACGCGGTTACGGAAACCTGGAACGCCAAATCCATAACATTTTACCGGAGCAGAAGGAAGCCGACAGCTTGCTGGTGGTGGAAGTATTTACGCCAAACGGCCACTGGTCCAGCTACCCGCCGCACAAACACGATCAGGATGCATTGCCGGAAGAATCGTTGCTGGAGGAAACGTATTACTTCCGCGTGGAGCCCGAGCAAGGGTTTGCCATTCAACGCGTGTATACCGATGATCGTTCCTTGAATGAGACGTTAGCCGTGAACAACGGAGAAGTCGTGCTGGTTCCTCGCGGATATCATCCGGTAGGCGCTCCTCCAGGGTATGACGTGTATTATCTCAACGTGATGGCCGGCCCGACACGAATTTGGAAGTTTCGCAACGATCCGGATCACGATTGGCTGATGCAGCCTAAATAATTCACACCCGTCTTCGTTGCCGTTATGCCGGTTAGGATACAGCTTGTGCCTGAGCTGGATGGGCGGATCATGACAGTCCATGCCGACTCATGTTGCTTATGGGGGCATCCGCCTGCATAATGGGATGTAAACGAAACCAAATGGGGAATCTCGATGAAAGCAACCATTTACGATATTGCGCGGGAGGCCGGGGTATCTATTGCAACCGTCTCCCAAGTCATTAACGGCAAAGGCAAAATCAGCGAAAAGCGGCGTGCCGAGATCATGGAAATCATGGAGCGCCTGAACTATCAGCCCAGCGCCATCGCCGCGGCTCTGACGGGCAAACAGACGTACACCTTTGGGCTGCTCGTACCCGATATATCCAATCCGTATTTTGCGGAACTTGCCAGGGCGGTGGAGGATCGAAGCCGCAAATTGGGCTACAGCGTCGTTATTTGCAGTACGGACAACAAGGACGAGCGGGTAGAGCGCTATTTGAACCTGTTACAGCAAAAAAGAGTCGACGGCATGATGATCGGAACAGGGATCAGCAATGCCGAAATTTTGGCGCCGCTCCTGCAGCAGTCCATTCCCGTGGCCTTGATTGCCCGGCACCTGCCGACACTGGAGGTGCACACCGTCGCAATCGATGACCGGTTGGGCGGGGCCCTGGCGGCGCGTCATCTGCTGGAGCTTGGGCATGAACGCATGGCGGTTCTGGCGGAGCAAGCGGGGGTGAGCAGCAGCCGCGAGCGGGTGCGCGGCTTCCGTGAAGCATTGGAGCAAGCAGGGCATGAGCTGGCAGCAGAGCGAGTGCTGGAGTCTGCAATCGAGCCCGGCGCAGCCAAAGCGGCCGCGCTGCAGCTGCTCGGCGCATCCCCTCGGCCGACGGCGCTCTTCTGCTGCAACGACATGCAGGCCATCGGAGCGCTTCAAGCCGCCAAAGAACTGAAGCTGCGGGTACCGGAGGAACTGTCTGTCGTTGGTTTTGACAACACGATCCTTGCCTCGGTGACCAGCCCGCCGCTCACCACGATCGCCCAGCCGATCGAGGAACTTGGGCGCCATGCCGTGGATTTGCTGATCGATGAGCTCAAAGAGGAAAGGCAGCCTGCCCGGAACATGATCCTGAAGCCCGAGCTGGTTGTTCGGGAATCGACGGCCAAGGCCCGCTCATAATCGCTCGGGCAGTGCAATCCAATCAAAAAACAAGCCGAGATCACGCTCAAGCAAGGCGTGAAATGCACCCCGATTGTTAGACACACTCTAACAGTCGGAGGTGCATTTTTTGTTTTATTTTCGGCGCAGTGCCTCATAACTTACGTCGATTCGTTCGAACTTGTTGAACGAGTGATATAAGATTTAATGGTATACTGGGAAATATGAACATTTACTTCAGTTACATGAATCATTCTTAAAATATGCAAATGGAGTGAGGGGATTTTGCTGAGGACAAAAAGAGGCATCATTATTGCTGTCATTTTGATGGCAATAGTTGCAATTATGATACCGATATACATCAATCAGCAACGTCACACGACGTTTCGGGCTGAAGTGCTGGAGCATTTTGGGATGCTGGATCGGTTTAAACGATTGGAAATCCGGCAAATATCCAAAACAGGGAACGAAGCTGACGAGGAACGTGTTATTGAAGACGCTGAGGAGATCAGGAAGCTGCTGAACGATTATAAAGATCACGGATTGAAGCGGGCCGATCGCCCGAGCCTCAGCGAAGAAGCATCACCTTATTACTACGAATGGAGACTATTGATCAATAAGGAGGGCAGGGAATCGTCCGGATTCAACATCACGTTTTACGACAAGCAGCACATCGAAATATTCGATGCTTCCGCAACAAGGGATGCACTGACGAGTTATAAAGTGGATGAGCCGATGAACTGGTCCCGGATGGAACAGTATTTCAAGGATTGAAGAGAGGACAAGTTCACATAACAAAGGGAAACCGCGGCTAAGTCGTCGTTTTCCCTTTTGTTATTATATGGAATTGTACATTTAAAATCCAATTTTCAAGCTGCTGCCTTCGACGGCAACTCCTTCGGTAAGGGTGATCGGCAGCTTTTGCTCGGCCGAGAACCCGAGGGTCTCTCCTTCGTGCAAGGTGACGTTGTTTTCGACGACATAGGTCATGGTCATGAACATCATCTCGAACACGTCACTTATATGTTGCTGGGAATGAACGATTTCCATTTCTTTCTTACCGAAGTTGCGGAGTCCTGCGGTATAGGCAGATGAGCCTTCAGGTCCCTGATACAGCCCGATAAAAATCCAGAGCGACACTGGCAGCTCGCCGTCTTTCAGTGAGCGGCTTGTCTCTACGTATTTATTCGCTTCCGCAACCATTGGTGCCGTGTAGATGGCCAGGGCGTGATCCAACTGCAGCAGCGCACAAGCTGTTTTCGTAAACAACACATGTCCGCGGATCGGATCATCTGCATTGAGCACCGATACGATGATTTGCGATTGATGTCGTGAGGTTACCTGTTCCGCTTCGCGCCAGAGCACATTCAGTTTGGCGTTCTCCTCCACTTCACGGTCTGGAATCGGTGCTTCGATGTGGGCACATACGACCTGCATATCATCCACTTCGAAAAAAAGATTTCCCTCCTCCGGGCGCTCCGCAATTTCAATGTTCCATTCGCGTTTCATCGTGTCTATGAAAGCATCGAAATCGCAGTCCAGGCGCTCGAGCAAAACGAAACCGACGATCGTTTCATTGTAGGGCGCTTGCTCTGTCGCTCCAGAGGTCGACGGGGTTTCCTTTTTGCGTCGTCTAAGTTTGTCAAACAGTCCCATGAGACGTTCTCCTTCCCGAATTCATCACAATGATCGGCATGTCCATGCCATGACCCTAACATACCATATCCAAGGCACGCTTGTAATGACCGGTCGGCCATTTCCCCTTTACGGGAGGAAGAGAACCAATAACAGGGCAATGATTGCAGGCAGACCCTGCTTGATAATAATAGAGCGGGAAGCTGTTGCACCCCCATATAGAGCGGCGATGACGACACATGCCAGGAAAAAGATCTGGATCTGGTGTCCGAAAGCCGCATTCGGATGAACGAGTCCCCAGATCAGTCCTGCGGCGAGAAACCCGTTGTACAGCCCCTGATTCCCTGCGAGTGCTTTCGTGGATTCGGCGAATTCCGGCGTGGTTCCGAACGTTTTCATTGTACGTGGACTAGTCCACATAAACATTTCCATTACTAAAATGTAAATGTGCTCAATGGCTACAAGAGCCACGAAAATCATGCTGATCAAACGAACCACCATACTTTCTCTCAATGTAATTTATTGGCTTCTGCTTCATTATAAGGTCTGGCACTCTAAATCGGAAGCGAAAAAGTTTTGGGCAATTAAATTGTGTGAATGCATAGTTGGTCGAATACCCAATCAAACAAAAACAACGACCCCGGATACATCAGGATCGTTGTCGTTTGGTTTCTTTGAAAAGCAATGCCTGAACGGCGAAGCGCGGCAAAATGAGTTGTCTTCGCCATCTGGAAGGCTGGCGCATGAGGCGATACAGCCACTCAAGATGGAGTTTCTGCCATAGAGCCGGGGCACGTTTTGTTTTGCCTGCCACGATATCGAGGCTTCCTCCGACGCCGATGGCCACGCGGGCCTGCAACCGATCCCGATATCGGTGTATCCATTCCTCGGCGTAAGGCGCGCCTAGGGCAACGATCAGAAAGTCAGGCTTGGCCGCCCCGATCTCTTCCACAATACGCAGCTCATCTTCCTCCGTAAAAAAACCGTGATGACGTCCGCATATCGAGACGCCGGGATAATTTTTTTCGATGATATCGGCCGATCTTGCGTTTACATGCTCTTCCGCGCCGAGAAGGTAGAAAGACCAACGTTGGCGATCGCCCTCCTCCAACAGGCGAAACAGCAGATCGCAGCCGGTGACCCGTTCGGTCAACTTACCTCCACGCAGCCTCGAAACCATGATAATGCCCGCTCCATCAGCCGTAACGAGCCCTGCCTGATCGACAATGGAGCGTAGGCGGTCGTTGTATTGACAGGACATGACGATTTCCGGGTTGCCTGTAATAACGTGAAACAGCGTGGCATCATTTCCTTGAATAACATCGCCTAATAAGGATAACGTTTGTTCCATATTTACGTTGGGGAAGGGAATCCCCATAATGTTGGTTGTTTCGTTCATCGGTTTATCCTTTCTGGTTTCACCCCTGCATGTTTCAATAATTATCCGTAAACCCAACTTATCCCAGTATATCGAAAGCGGCCTTCGATGACTATGGCGAAATGACGATGAGTTTCTGCTTCCAGCTGCAAATAAAAAAGGCCCACCGGCATAACCCGGCTGACCCGTAATCGAACAAAAGCAACCCGTGAGGCCGGGTTGCTTTTGCGCGCTGCTATTCACTTGCTTGTATATGGGATTATACTTGCAGGACCTTGATCAGGTTCGTATTGCCGGATTGACCGATCGGAACGCCCGCAGACAGCACGATGATGTCGCCTTTTTCAATGTAACCCGTTTTGATAGCGTTGCGCGTGGACGATTCGAACATTTCGTCCGTCGTGGTCACTTTGTCGCCCAGCACCGGAATAACGCCGGAGAGCAGGCAGATTTTTGCGAGCACTTTCTCATGCTGCGTGACCGCGATGATCGGCGCTTTTGGACGATATTTGGAGATCATGCGCGCCGTAAATCCGCTCTCGGTGGAAGTAATGATCGCTTTTGCATTCAGCACGAGCGAAGAGCTAACGGCACCTTGGCTGATGACTTCAGTGATGTTAGCCACCTGTTGGGCCGATTTCTGATTGAATTGTTCCTTATAGTCGATCATCGTTTCGGCGCGGCGCGCAACGGCAGCCATCGTACGGACCGATGGGATCGGATATTTACCCGCAGCGGACTCGCCGGACAGCATGACTACGTCTGCACCTTGCAGCACGGCATTGGCTACGTCACTCACCTCGGAACGGGTAGGACGCGGGTTGACCTGCATCGATTCCAGCATGTGCGTGGCCACGATGACCGGTTTGCCGGCACGGTTACATTTGTCGATCATTTCTTTTTGCATCATCGGCACGTCTTCGATCGGCACTTCGACCCCAAGATCGCCGCGCGCAACCATGATGCCGTCCGATGCTTCGATAATGTCGTCGAGGTTGGTCATGCCTTCCTGGTTTTCGATTTTGGAAATAATCTGAACATGCTCGGCGCCACGTTCTTTGAGAATGCTGCGGATTTCGCGAATATCGTCGCCCTTGCGCACAAAGGAAGCCGCAATGATTTCGATATCGTTTTCGATCCCGAATCCGATATGCATGACATCGCGTTCGGTTACGCCCGGAAGGGTCGTTTTGATCCCTGGCAAGTTTACGCCTTTGCGAGGTTTCAGAATGCCGCCGCTAACGATATCGCAATGAATTTCGGTGCCTTCGACAGAAGTGACCGTCAGATCCACCAGACCATCGTCGATCAGAATGCGGTCGCCTGGCTTCACCACGAGATTCAACTCAGGATAGTTTACCGAGATCCGTTCGGCATCGCCCAGAATTTCTTCCGTGGTCAGCGTCAGTTTTTTGCCAGCCTGCAGATGGCAGGAAGCCTCTTTCAATTTGCCGATACGCACTTCAGGTCCCTTGATATCCATCATGATCGGCACATATTTGTTCAGCGCGGAAGCAGCCGCGCGAATGTTGTTGATCCGTGCAACATGATCCTCGAGCTCGCCATGCGCCATGTTCAGACGGGCCACTGTCATGCCTTCCTGAATCATTACCTTCAACGTTTCAATGGAGTCACAAGCAGGTCCCATGGTACAAATAATTTTTGTTTTCAACATGTTATTTCCTCCTCATATCCTTTGCTTATAGGGTCATTGTAGCGTTTTCTGTCGAATCCGAATATGAACTATAGTACAATGATTGGAGTATAGTCCAATGACGAGGTGTTTTATGATTACCCCACTAGAAGTGCGGCACATCAACAGTGTCGGCTGGTACGAAAAGGGCGTGCCATCAAGGGGGACTTGGCGGCTCAGCTTGGTCACCTATGGAAAATGTGTATATTGGGTGAACGGCGAGAAACAGATCATGGAAAAGGGAGAACTGCTGCTGATCCCGGAGAGCGTATCTTACTACGGCAAAAGCATCCCGACCGTTACCCACACCCAGATTGTCGTCCATTTGCAATGTCCTGCTTCCGGTGAATTGCCGATGTTGGAACAACCGGAAACGCTGCGGCATAAACCGGGCTGTTACGAACTTATCCTGGAACGCATGAAAACGATTCTCCAGCAGTGGCAGGAACGGCCATCTTATTATGTCATGATGAGCCAAGCCTTATTGACGGAAGTGTTAATTTACGTGAATCGGGAAGTGGACCGGGGCGTGATCCCGCCCGAGAAACATGTGCATGCGGAGCGGATGAAACGATACATCGAACGGCATTATCGCGAAAAGGTGACCAAAGAGGAGCTTGGGGATGCGATCGGCAGGACGCCCAATTATGCGGCGGCATTATTCAAAAGCATGACGAATCAAACGATCAGCCAGTACGTGCATGATCAGCGGATGAAACGGGCCATGTACATGTTGACGGAGTCCCGGCTCTCCGTGCAGGAAATTTCCGAGTTTCTCGGCTACCGGGACCTCTCTTATTTTTACCGCATATTCAAACGCCTTACGGGAACATCCCCATCAGACCTGTTGCAGGAACGCCCGCCAACGATATAAGCAGATGATTGCATAAAAAAAGAGGGCATATCGCCCTCGCAAATCATGAATTCGTATTACGCACTGCCGCTTGTACTCTTTGTCCCCGACGCACCAAGCGGTTGCTTGGCTGTTTTTTGTGCGCGCTCTTTGCGGCCGGCAAAAGCATGGACCGCCCAATAGGCCGCTTCCGCGAACGCGATGCCTCCGGCTACGTCCAGCAGGGAGTGCTGCTTCACGAACACGGTCGATGCAATGATGAGCCATAGCCACACTGACCAGGAGATTTTGGCCAGCGGTTTGAACGTAAGATGCCGTTGAACGATGATGAACAGCAGATAGCTGGTCAACACGTGAACGCTCGGAAAACAGTTGTATGGAGCGTCATTGCTGTAAATGAACTGTACCAGCAAACTGCTGAGGTCGCTGCCCTCCACAACCGGACGGGGAACGTGCGTAGGAAAGACCGCGAAACAGATGTTTGCGGCAATCACGCCAACGTTATACGTGAACAACGCTCGCCAGAACAGGGATTTGTTGGTTATGCCCAGATACAAAAAGCCTAGATACAGGATTGGCATCCAGCTTACGTACGGATATATGAATTCTTTGATAAACGGAATTTTAGTATCGATCAACGCATAATTGTAAAAGACATCGCTGCCTGTATTCCTGCCCAGCAGGACGTAGATGGAGCCCTGAAGCGGAACGCAAAGGATCGCAAGCAAGTGCCACCAGCGCTTAAAGAGTGCTTTCATGAATTACCCCCTGATTGTTTTTCTGAATGAACCATGAATCCCGATGTCTTCTGCCTAAGAAGACGTTCGGAAACGGCGTCAACCCTGCATCCGTATCATTATTTTATGTGAAATGGCTTGAAGGGCAATGAATCTTACCTGATTTTAGGGTAATCACGTCCCAAGAAAGTCTCTATTTTGTTACTTTTGCAGTTTAATCCAATCTACGATATACATATTGTGGAATATGTGATACAACTATTGTTGGTTATCAATTCGCATGACAACGAAAAAAGAAAACGAATGGGGAAGAATTTTTATGTTGGTTTCCCAGTCCCAAGACAGTAAATCTTTTTCCGGGCGCAGGCCCATACTCGCTGTGGTCATTATCGAATTGCTTCTGCTGCTGGCTGTTTTTGCCGCCGGGGCCGTCGCTACCATTCGGGAAATGGACTATACCGCGCCTGTATGGATGTCTTTCACGCCGATCGCGGTCGTGCTGATAATCTATTTGACGTTCCGGCGCAGATGGGGTTTGATCGGATTTCGCTCGTTGCGAACGATTTCGGCCCGGCAGTGGATGTATTATATCCCGCTGCTCCTTCTGCTGGGCACGCTGCTTTTGAAGGGGTTCGGAGAATTGACCCTTTCCAAATCGGTCTTTTTTATTTTCTTTACCTTGTTGGTCGCTTTCGTTGAAGAAACGATTTATCGGGGATTGATTTTTACGATCTTGTTGCGCAAAAGCGTAGTCGCGGCTACAGTTGTTTCCAGCGTTCTGTTCTCCGTTACGCATATCATGAACGCCATGTCGGGCCAGAGTCTGGGCGATACCCTGCTGCAACTGGTATATGCATTGTTGGTCGGAGTGGTTCTTGCCCTGCTTATGAGTCTGAACGGGAATATTTGGCCGCTTATTTTTTTCCATTTTGTTCATAACCTGATTCAATTTCTGGGGGATGACCATCAAGGGGAAGGCTCGCTTCCTTACGATATTTTTGTTCTTGTTGTGTTGGCCGCTCACGCGATCTGGTTGGTGCTCCGCCTTCGGGCCGATTCTTCGAGCGTCAGTCAACCCAAACAGGGCCCTGCAATGATGAAGTAAAATCATCCTTTGGATATGCAGTTCAAAATTCGATCAGAAATAAATGTATAAATTGGTTTCGATCTGCATATCCTTTCATAAGACGAAGCGTGGTAAGCGCGGCGGTGACCTTTTCCGGGTTAGACGAATAACATGTATTTCCATAGCTGTTTGAAAACAAAATACAGGAATTGCTTTTTGGCAGAAGTAGAGGTATAATACAAGAAAGTTGATAAAAAGTGTCAAACCTAATTCACATATTGTAAAGGGCGATCACTTGGAAGTTATGACTGGTACCTTTTATAATGTGTGAATTTTTATTTGCTTGTGCAAAGAACAAAGGAACATGTTAATTTTTGATTTGGAGGTGTAATTCACATGCAAAACGGAACAGTTAAATGGTTCAACGCTGAGAAAGGCTTCGGTTTCATCGAAGTTGAAGGCGGAGAAGATGTATTCGTACACTTCAGCGCAATCCAAGGCGAAGGCTTCAAAACGCTGGACGAAGGTCAACAAGTGCAATTTAAAATTGTACAAGGAAACCGCGGTCCTCAAGCAGAAGAAGTTGTAAAACTGTAATTCAAGCATAGCTGCCCTTAACATGTTATAATGATTAAAGGCAGCTTTTCTTTTTTTGCTACTGTGAAATAACGTCTGCAGGATGTGTTTCCAATATCAAAAGGGGGTAGAAGTCATGTATAATCGCAAAAAACCGATTGAAGAGATTCCGCAAGCGGATGCGGCAATCTGGGAATGTACGAGCGATACGTGCAAAGGATGGATGCGGGACAATTTTGCGTTTGACAGCGTACCAACTTGTCCGATATGTACTTCTGAGATGGTTAGCACAACGAGAATGCTGCCATTGCTTGAGAATTCGACGAACCCTGCAAAGACAACGATGTCCAAGTGAAATCGGATATAGCATCGTTTTCTCACCTCTAGCGAGGTGTTTTTTTTATTGCTGGCGTGACCAACGACGATTCAAAGAAAAAGCATGGGCCCCATCGCTAACGATGGAGACCATGCTTTTTTGATATTTTCAGGCTGGAATGGCGAGCGGGGAAGGCCGAGGTCAGATGAATAAGAACGGGATCAGCAGCAATGTGGCTACGAGTGCCAGGTCATAACCGGCCCCATATCCAGGTCCATAAGATCCATAAGGTCCATAACCATAAGGTCCGTAGGCCGAGGAATTCACTTTTTTTCCAGCCGTACGTTTTTTGCGGCTTTTGCGAAGTTGTTGTCCGGGTTTAACGGAAGACAAACGCGGACCTTCGAAGCAGTTGTTCAGGTAAACTTTTCCATCCCGAAAGCCGCCCAGTGCGCCATACATGTGCTTTCCGTCTTTCATAATGAGACAAACCGGACGTCCAATGTGCGGTGACACCGTCTCTTCGCAGATCGGATGAATTCTGTGCATGCATATCCTCCTTCGCGTTGCGAATTGCCGCCTGAAATCAACGGTTTGTATATCATAGTAAAAGCCGGCGGGATTGGTATGGGTGTGTACCCGTAAAACGTATGGGGATGTGCCGTTTTTGGCGTTGGTCCATACACTGGAGAGGAGGGGGATGAAGTTATGGACTATCATGATATGCTGGCAAAGCTTGGAGAGGGGAGTGCTCATCCTGGGGGATTTGCGGCAACGGTCCAACTGCTTCGTTCGTTGTCGCTGCCTGCGCATGGAAGTGTGCTTGAAGTTGGGTGTGGAACAGGACGGACGGCGTGTTTGCTTGATCGGGCGGGATATCGGGTTACGGCCGTGGATCGGCATCGAGGGATGCTGGAGAAAGCGGTAAGGCGTGCGAGGCGAGAGCGGCGTCATATCCGTTTTGTTCAAGCTGATGGCGAAGCATTGCCTTTTCCGGATGACAGTTTCGATATTGTATTTGTGGAGTCGGTCACGATTTTTATGCGGCGCCGCCGCGCCCTGTCCGAGTATAGGAGGGTACTGAGGCCGGACGGTCTGCTGATTGATCGGGAGATGACTTTGTCGGGAAGCAGATCCGATAAAATGTCGGAGGAACTGAAGCGGTTTTTCGGGTTAAGAACGCTCGCTACGGTGACCAGATGGAAGGAGTACTTTAAGGAAGCCGGGTTCGATACGGTGAAGGTGCTTGAACGTTCTTCCTCAATTGGAAGGTGGAGAATCGACCATGATCCCCTGCGGGAGATGGACCCGGATCTGTATGAAGACGTGCAGATGAAGAGAATGAGTCGCCTCAATGACCGGTTGCTTGCGAAGTATGGCAGGCGCCTGGGTTATGCCGTATTTGCTGCGAGTGCGCCAGTAGTGGACGATTACATGAATGCAAAACAATGAAGTTTTCAATAAGCACATTCTTGGTATAAAAGATAAAAGGCATTCCAACCGTATTGGGCTCTGTCCTGTTGTAACTAACAGACGAGGAGCTTCAGCGGCTGGAATGCTTTTTTATATGGTCTAGTTATGCGCTGCATTACAACATGTCGTTATCGATGATACGCCAGTGATGCTTCAGCAAGGATTCCAATAAAGGTTTATCCTTGTCTTTGAATGCGTCCAAAATGTGGCGATGCTCTTCATTGACTTCGCGGAGTATGCTGAAGAGTCTGTTTTTGTCCTCGCTTGCATAAGACTGCCTGATAAATCCGTTTTTCAGCATGTTCAGCATTTCGATCACGGTAGCGTTGCCGCAGCGCTGAATGTACAAATGGTGGAACTGGTACTGATCTTTATTGTAGGCCGGAAGATTGAGCTTGGCGATATCTTCGTCCATTCTTGCGATCAAGGCCTCCATTTCAAGCAAATCGGCATGGGTTAACTGGTCTGCCGCCAGAGTTCCGGCAAGTGCCTCCAATGCTCCGATGGCTTGGGAGAATTCAAGCTTTTTGGCGGCATCGAAGGGCGTGACGATGAATCCTCTGCGCGGGATGTATTGCAGAAGGTTATCCGATGCGAGTTGGAACAATGCCTCCCTTGTCGGAGTTCGGCTGATGTCGAGTTTCTTGCAGATCTCCGCTTCATTGATTTTCTGATTAGGGAGCAATGCGCCGTTCTGTATTTTTTCGGCGATATATTCGTAGACATGGTCTTTCAAGGACCGGTATTTGGGTACGTTCATATCGAATCCCCTTCCATGAACCGTGATATTGTGATATGCGCATGGGCACAGAGCCCGGTGCAGTGTCCGTTCGAGTGGCTGAAGTTTAAATCATATTAACACCGGGACTGGAGTTGGGCAAGCGGGCAGAGCGGTCAAGGGAGCTCTACTCAGGCTGAGGATTATGGAATCAGTAGGCTATGGCATAAAAAAGGCGAAGGAGTCGTAATCCGGCGAGGCACAGCATACATTGATATTGTATTTTGTATACAAATCAACAAAAGTTGGTGATGGGACATATGTCAACATCAGAAGTGTTTATTCATTGGTCTGAGAAGCACGCTGCGCCTAACTATAACCCGCTCCCGATCGTCATCGACAAGGCGGAGGGGGTGTGGGTGGAGGATCCGGAAGGGCATCGGTACATGGATATGTTGAGCGCATACTCGGCCATGAATCATGGTCACCGACACCCGACGATCGTGCAGGCGCTGAAAGAGCAAGCCGAGCTGGTCACGCTGACATCACGAGCATTCCACAGCAGTGCGGCTGCGACATTTTACCGAAAGCTGTCGGAGTTCACGGGCAAATCAAAAATTTTGGCGATGAATACCGGTGCCGAAGCGGTTGAAACGGCGATTAAGGCTGCACGCAGATGGGCTTACCGCGTCAAAGGCGTACCGGAAGATCAAGCTGAAATTATCGTTTGCTCAGGCAACTTTCACGGACGGACCCTGACGGTAACTTCTTTTTCTTCTTCATCTTCATATAAAAAGGACTTTGGTCCGTTTACTCCAGGGTTTCGCATTGTTCCTTACGGTGACATCGAAGCGCTCAGGCAGGCCATTACGCCATATACGGCAGCATTTCTCGTAGAGCCCATTCAAGGAGAAGCGGGGATTGTTATACCGCCTGACGGGTATTTATCGCAGGCGATGGCATTGTGCCAGGCGCAGAACGTTCTGCTGATGGCCGACGAAATCCAGACCGGATTCGGCAGAACAGGCCGGAGGTTTGCGTCGGATTGGGAGGGGGTGGAGCCGGATCTATGGATTATGGGCAAAGCGCTGGGGGGAGGCGTTATGCCTATCTCCGCCGTAGCCGGCGAGTCCGAAATTTTGGATCTGTTCGAGCCGGGTTCGCATGGGTCGACGTTTGGCGGCAACCCGCTTGCTTGCGCGGTGGCCGTTGCCGCCCTGCAAGTATATGAAAACGAGAGGTTGGCAGAGCGATCAGAGCGCTTGGGGAACTATTTTATGAAGCGGCTCCAGAGTGTCCGGAATCGATGGATTCGCGAAATACGCGGAAGAGGTCTATTCATTGGAATGGAGCTGCATGCTCCTGCGCGTCCGTTCTGTGAAAAATTGATGCGTTCCGGTTTATTGTGCAAAGAAACGCATGAAACGACGATTCGGTTCGCCCCGCCGCTGACGATCAGGGAGTCGGAAATCGATTGGGCTGTGGAGCGGATTGAACGGGCTTTTGTTAACGCATAGATTGGGGATGGGAAGAGAACGCCGCTTATTACTTCCAATAATGAAGAACAAGGAGGCAGCTTCCATGGGGGAAGAGCATGTTGAACGATGTCAGGAACTCGAAAAGCCGGAAACATCGGTACGATCGGGTGTCCGGCAGATTGCCGTCGTTAAGGTGCCCTTCGGTCTTGGTGGCGCGCAAAGGGGAGCGGAGTTCGGGCCCGGCGAATTGATCGCCGCCGGATTGAAGCGGGAATTGGAGTGGTTGGGTTATGTGGTTTCTGAAGAGATACGAGTGGATTGTCTGATGGAGAGTTCCGCAAAGCCTGGCCAGGATGGTACAAAGTATCTGGCTGAGGTGGAGCAGATGAGCAGAAATGTGTGCGCCGCAGTTTCCGGCGCCGTGACCAGAGGTTCCTTCCCGCTTGTCCTTGGCGGAGATCACAGTGTTGCAATCGGCACGATCGCCGGATTGACCGCAAAATATGCGAAGCTGGGAGTCATATGGTTTGATGCCCATGCGGACATAAATACGGAGAAGGCAAGTCTGTCAGGAAACATGCACGGCATGGGTTTGGCCGCGGCATTGGGCCATTCGTCTTTTAATATATCCCGTATCCCTGGAGCCGGACCGTTCATCGATCATACAAACCTTGTATATGTAGGTTTAAGAGATCTGGACGAGTATGAAAAAGAAAAGATCGGGGAGCTTGGAATCCTAAGCTTCACCTTACGAGATATCGATCGAATGGGCATTCAGCATGTCGTTGAACAGGCGTTGTCCGCGGCCGGAAACGGCACGGACGGCATTCATGTCAGTTTTGACATGGACTGCCTGGATCCCCGTGAGGCGCCTGGCGTGGGTACTCCCGTACCGGGTGGATTGAGTGGTCGCGAGGCTCATTTTGCGCTGGAACTGCTGGCCGCGACGAATCGGGTAACTTCTATGGAGTTAGTCGAGGTAAACCCGTTTTATGACATCAACAGGCAAACTGCAAGAATGGGTGTTGAATTAATTGCTTCTATATTAGGCAAACGAATATTGTAGAGATTGTGCATGGGTAAGGAAAGCGATCGGAGACAAGGCCGGATATGATGTTTCCTTCGATGAGGCGGATGTCCGGCTAAACCGAATCATTTCAATGAAGGTGAGTATGAGTCGTTTCAGTGATCGGAAATATGAAGGGGAACTTTTTTTGAAAAAAGTACTTGCATAATGTTAATGTACATGGTATATTCTAATTCCGGCCAAGAAAACACCGAGAAACACACGGTGCGGCAAGCAAAGCAAATAAGCTTCGAAAAAGAAACTTAAAAAAAGTGCTTGCAAAGTTGGTTCGGATGTGATAAGATATAAGAGTTGCTAAGGACAATAACTTAGTAACGAAAACAAAGTTTGATCTTTGAAAACTGAACAACGAGTGAGTAATGCGAAGGTTTTTGGTACATGTCGTATGACTGTATAAAAACCGGAGTGACATTGAGATATTTTATCTCGTCAGATTCAAAATGAGCTAATCGCTCTTTTCAATACCTCAGATGATTTTCATCACGATTAACCTCGTGACCGAAATT
>NZ_CAKMMP010000015.1 GCF_927798175.1 Paenibacillus sp. JJ-223 | reverse complement strand
CGCTTAACACGCTATAAATAAACAAATATCTTCCTGTGTTATTGATAAAATGATTGAATTTTATTGCCGCAAAGATAATTTAAAATTTAGCCAAAAACGATTGACAATCATTCTGAACTATTTTACTATCGATACATATTCAATCCCTTGTTAGCTTTGTTGACATCGTTATCGCTTTAAGGCTTTTGCCGCAAATTTATGAGTAACGGAGAGTGTGAGCATGGATAAGATAAAAATGGGTTTTATCGGCGTCGGGGATATGGGGTCGCATCATTGCATCGGTTTTGATCGGCTTGAGGAGAGCGAAGTCCGTTATGTTTGCGACATGAACGAAGCGAATGTGGAGCGAACGCTGGCCGAGCTCAAACACAGCCGTCCGGTCGTGGTGAAGGATTATCGGGAATTGCTGCAAAAAGAAGATCTGGATGCCGTCGTCATCAGTGTTCCCAACTATTTGCACCGGGAAGTTGCAGTAGCTTTCCTGGAGGCAGGCAAGCATGTATTTCTGGAAAAGCCGGTAGCCCATACGATCGAGGATTGCGATGCCATCATTCAGGCTGCCGAGACGGCAGGGCGCACGCTGCAGATCGGGCTGGTGTACCGATATTCCAATCTGTACCGACGGATGGCGAGAGAACTGGAGAGCGGACGCCTTGGCGACGTTAAATTGATGTGGTGCAAGGAGTTTCGCGATCCTTTCCCGCCTGCGGACTGGTTCTACGACAAATCCAAATCCGGCGGTGCGATCGTCGAGAAGGACTGCCACCATTTCGATATTTTCAATTGGATGATCCAGGCGAAGCCGGTACGGGTTTTTGCCTCCGGGGGACAACACGTTATGAAGCAGGGGGAGCCTAACTTGATTCGGAATTCTTACAGCCACTACGAGCCCAAAGAGATTTCGGATACCTCGATCGTCGACCATGCCTTTATCACCATTGATTACGATAACGGCAGCAAGGCCAATCTGGGCCTGTGCATGTACTTGAAACCGCGAAATCTGATGGGTGAAGGACTTGAGATCGGCCTCATCGGAGAGAACGGCGGCCAGATGGTAGCCCGGAACGACAAAACGATTGATATCGTAGGAGGGCAGGACTGGACCAAAGACCATCTCGACATTGACGTGGCTTCCGATTCCATCATGGGCGGGCATACGGGAGGGCAGACCCAGCGCATAGATTTTTTGAAATGCGTACGGGAAGGAAAGCAGCCGTTTGCCAGTGCGCAGGTCGGACGCGACGCTCTGTTGATTGCCCTCGCGGCAGAGAAATCGATCACTGAAGAACGGTATGTATACTTAGAAGAAATTTCCGGCTGAGGGGTGTCATCATGAATGGACTGAGAAAATATGACACGCTGCTGTTTTTCCTTTTCATCCTGCCCTGGATCATTGGGTTCATCACCTTTTTCATGATTCCTTTCGGAACCTCGGTTTTTTACGCGTTTACGGACGCGAGGCTTCCCGGAGCCACCCAATACAATTTTGTCGGCTTTGACAATTTCATGCACATGATGGATGACCCCGTTTTTTTTAAAAGCTTGATGAACACCCTCTATTTCGTCGGATTCGGCGTTCCCATCGTGACGGCGGGCATGCTTGGCCTGGCGATGCTGCTCAATTTCAATGTCAGAGGCATCGCGCTGTTCCGCACCTTCTTTTATTTGCCCACTTTAGTTCCCATCGTAGCCACGGTCATCATCTGGCGGCTCGTATTCAATTCCGAATTCGGCATTCTGAACGGCGTGCTCGGGGCGCTTGGCATGGGCAAAGTGGATTGGATCGGCGGCGAACATACGATCAAGCCCGTCATCATCATGCTGCAGGTCTGGATCTCCGGCAGCGGCGTACTCATTTTCCTGGCGGCGCTGAAAAACGTGCCCAAACATTTGTATGAAGCTGCGGCCATAGACGGCGCCAGAGGCGTTCGGCGTTTTTTTCACATTACCTTGCCGATGATCAGCCCCTCCATCCTGTTTGTCATCATCATTCAGACGATGTACAACTTTCAGATGTTCACGGAAGCGCTGCTGCTTTCCAAGGGAGGACCGAACTACGCTGCTTATACGTTTGTTTACAATATCTACAAATCAGCCTTCACCGACCTGAAGTTCAGCATGGCGATGTCGCAGTCGATTTTCCTGTTCGCGCTGATCTCGCTGGCGACGCTGATCCTGATGAAAATTTCGAACCGCTTCGTCTACTACGAAGGAGAACGTTAGGAGGAGAGCAATATGAGCAGCCGCAAAATCGTGGCAAAAGCGTCCCAATATACATTGCTGATCGCAGCTTTAATGCTGTTTGCAGGACCATTGGTGTGGATGCTGTCGACCATGCTGAAAACCAAGGCTGAGACGTACAAGGTACCTCCTACGGTCTTGCCGGAGAAATTCAGTCTTGAAGCTTTTGAACGGTTGTTCGCCGTACAGCCGATGATGTGGCACTGGATACAAAATTCGTTGTTCATCTCGTTTTTCGTTGCGGCGGGAGCTGTGGTGTCCAGTTCTCTTGTCGCTTACGGATTCTCACGGTTTGCTACCAGATACCGGAATATTCTGTTTCCCATCGTGCTGGTCACGTTAATGATTCCCCCGTCCATCATGATGATCCCCTCATACGTCCTTTTTACCAAGCTGCATTGGATCGACACCTGGTTGCCGCTCATCGTTCCATCCTGGCTTGGCGGAGCCTATTACATTTTCCTGTTCCGGCAATTTTTCATGACCATTCCCCAAGAGCTGGACGAGGCGACTTATCTCGACGGCGGCAATCGCTGGACGGTATACGCCAGAGTGATCATGCCGCTATCCAAACCGATTATCATGACAACCATTATTTTTGCCTTCGTGAATTCCTGGCTCGATTTTCTGGGGCCGTTCCTTTATATCAAAAATGCGGAAATGTTCACGCTGAGCGTTGGACTGCAACTGCTGATCGGCCAGACCAGCCAAGATCTGCCCGCGCTTGCCGCGGGAGCATTCATCAGCATACTGCCGATTGGCCTGCTGTATCTGTTTGCGCAGCGTTATATCGTCGAGGGGGTGGTGCTGACGGGCACCAAGGGGTAAACGGGCTGTCGGCTTTCCGTTTTTTGCATCGCCATGACTTTTCGATTAGACGTAAAGGGGAGTTGTATATGAGAACAAAGGGCAAACGGCTGTTCAATGTGTGGGCACTTGTGCTGGCGGCGATGATGGTCATCAGTGGATGTGGAAGCGGGGGATCTTCCGAATCCGGGGGTTCTGCCGAAGGCGGCGGCACTCCGGGCGAACCTGTAACGATAACGTACTCCCAGTGGGGAACGGCAGAAGAGCTGCACCGGACGCAGGAACTTCTGGATCAATTCATGAAGGCGAGTCCGGATGTGAAGGTCAAGCTGGAGGGCAAGGATTGGGGCAGCTATTGGGATGGGTTGACGGCGAATGCAGCCGGGGGCACGCTCCCCGACGTGTTCAAAACCAGTTACGCCTACGTGGAGAAATACGCCGAGCTGGGCATTTTCAAAGAATTGGACACGCTGCTCGCCGAGAACGGGTTCGATCTGAACAATGTGGACAAAAGCCTGCTGGGGCTTCACCAATATCAGGGCAAACAAGTATCTTTGCCGATCGATGCCAATGTCATCGTATGGTATTACAACAAAGACATGTTTGAGGACCCTGCGACGAATCCTCAGCAAGCAGCGGTACCGTCACTTGAACCGACGTGGGATGAAATTGCTGATATAGCCACCCAAATGACGCTGGACAAAAACGGGAAAACTGCGGCCGAATCAGGGTTCGATGCCAACAACATTGTACAGTGGGGCATGTCCGTTTCGCCAGGGTCGACGATGGACTGGTTCCTGGAGCCTGAGCTGTGGTCCAACGGCGCGAAGCTGGTGAATGACGACGGTTCCCTTGCCCTGGATACACCGGAAGCGAAGGAAGTGCTGAATTATTTCATCGATCTGACCAAAAACAAAAAAATCAACACCACCCCTGCTCAGATTGAAGGGTTGGGAGGCCAGGTCAACCTGGCGATCACCACGGCAAAGGTGGCGATGAATCCGGGCGGAAGCTGGAACACCACCAACTATCAGGAGGCCGGAGTGAACTACGGCATTTCGTATTTGCCGAAATTCAAAACGAATCAGACCGTGGTTCAACCGGCAGGCATTGCGATCAGCGCGAACACCGCGCATGAAGAGGCCGCCTATAAATTGCTCGCATGGCTTGCCGGCCCGGACGGACAGACCGAACTGGCGAAGCAAGGATACTCCATTCCGGCGAATAAAGCGGCAGCGGATGCGTATATCGCCACCGTCGGAGAAGACAATAAGATATTCCTGGATGCACAGCAGTACGGCATCGTTTCGCCGTTCACCACGAAGAAAACCGATCTGGTATGGACATATGGCGAACAGTCGCTGAAGCTCCCCCTTGCAGGGGAAGGCGACTTGGATGCGGCGCTTCAGGATCTGGCGTCCAAGATGCAATAATCAGATCGTGATGAAACCATTCGTTCAGGAGTAAATATGGGATTGGATTCAAATGTATCGATGTAGGCAAAAATACTGGAATAAGCGGCAGTCCCGGGTCCGACCCGGGCTGCCGTCTTCATTTGCGAGAAACGGTTCCGTTGCTTGTGGGGACGCGAGCCATGGTGGCATGCATGACGTCACGTTGACTTCTTTCAAACTGAAATATAAGATTAAATTTGCCGCAAATTTGTGTTAAAATGGACAAAATTGCCCCAATCGAGTTGGGGCTTGAAATAGAATGACAGATGAAGGGTTGGGACTTCACATGGCTAGATTGAAGGATATTGCAGACCGGGTGGGCGTTTCGATCTCTACCGTTTCACGCGTGATGAAGAACGATGCGAACCGTTCCGTCAGTGATGAAACCCGTAAAAAAATATGGGATGCGGCAGAGGAACTCGGATACCGTTCGCAGCGACCTGCCAAGAAAAAAAAGCTGGAGCCCAAAACGGCGTATGCGATCGGTTGCGTGGTTGCGATGCCGCAAAATAAATATAACAGTCCGTATTTTTCGGTCATTATGGAAGGCATTGAGAAACAGCTGACAGATCTGGGCATGAGACTGGAGTTCGTGTACAGCATTGAGAAGGATGGAGATACGCTGCAAATGCAGGCTTTGGTCAAGGAGCATCGGATTGACGGCATGATCGTCGTAGAACGGATCGACCCTGAAGCCTACCGCTGGATCAAGGCTAATGTTCGTTCGGTGGTCGGAGTGGATATCACCGATCCGGATATTCCGGTCGTTGGTTACGATCGGGAAGCGGCGGCCAGGGAAGCCGTCAAACACCTGATCGACCAGGGACATCGGCAGATTGCGTATATCGGGGGAGCGGAGTACAAAAATGATTTTCGCGCGGAAAAACGTTTCCTTGGTTATCGGCGCGCCATGCAGGAAGCCGGTTTGACGATTGATGATGATTGGGTCATCGATGTGAAATGGGATGTATCGCTCAGTTACGAACTGACCAAAAAGGCGTTTGCCAACAATGCGGGCAAGCCAACCGCCATTTTTGCTGCCAGCGACATGATGGCTATTGCAGCCATGCGAGCGGCTACGGAACAGGGTCTCCGGATTCCGGATGACATTGCTTTTTTTGGCGTGGACAACATCGAAATCTCCGAATTCACCTCGCCTCCGTTGTCCACAATCCACGTACCCAAGCTGGAAATGGGCATGTTTGCCGTGAAACAGCTGCTCGACTATTTGGAGCATCAATACGAAGTAGCCGTGAAAATGATCATTCCGTATCGCTGCATATTTCGGCAGTCTTCGAACGGTAAACGCGATCATTCTTCTTCGACGATTTAGGCGGTGTGCGGGATACGCCAGCTTGGCATCGTTCATTGGTTTGAAACGCATTATCCAGAAACGAGCTTTTTGCCCGGGGGCAGGAAGCTCGTTTTTTCTTATGAGGCGCCTTAAGATCGGCCTCTTTTACAGCATTCTGGACAGCTTCCGGTATTCGCGGGGAGAGATGCCCTCGTGTTTGGTGAACAGGCGGCTGAAATAGTGAATGTCCGGATAGCCGCTTCGGGCGCCGACCATTTCGATGGAGTCGTCGGTTTCCCGCAGCAGCCTGCGCGCCTCGCGCAAACGGATGGACTGGATATATTCGTTTGGGGGAATCCCGGCCACTTGTCGGAACAATTTGGCCATATGATCCACGCTCAGGTTCAATTGTTTGGCCATGCCGGTATTGGTCCACTTTTCTCCGGGACTCGTCTCGATCTGTTTCATGATCTCCAACAGCTTGTCGTCATGAACGGATGCGTGGCGGGGCGCGCTAACCCAGGAAGAACGGAGCAATTGGGTCAACAATTGCAGCATCAATGCTTTGCATGCCAGCTCATAACCCGGGGGACGCATCGTGAATTCATGCACAAGTTGCTCCATAAGCTGTACTGCGTAAGGAGAGGGAGTATAAATGGGAGTCGAAGATAACGGTTTCATCCCTTCGGCGCAGGCTTCCGCCGCGAACTTGTGGGCCTGCACGTTCTCTTCGTTTACGACCATGTCGGCTTCGGTCTGGATGGTCGATTCATTGAAGAAATCAAAGTGAATGCCAATGAAGCGTGCCTCGGGGCTGGAGACGACTTCGTTCTGGTGGTGGATGCCTGAAGGCAAGACGATGAGTTGTCCCGCTGTCAGCGCATAACGTTGATCATACATATAGGTTGCTGCCTCGCCCTGGCTTACATACAGCAGCTCGAAATCGTACAGCCGCCGTTTCGCCAGCTTGCCCGGGGGCAGGCTCTGGAACTGGGCATAGTGGACGCTGGGAGACCACTCCCCGTAATTCGCGATGCGTTTCAGCGGATAACCATTTTGTTGGGGAGGCATGGAAGGTTCTCCTTTCAGGATAAATTGGTGATAAAAAAATAGGCTGGAATTCAAACGGAATCGTGCAAAAAATCTCTTGATTCCCTAAATAAAAAATGGTGCGGAACATCTATAATACAAGTATTATCACATGTTTGATGAAGAGAAACAATGTCACGGATTCATTTAAAAAGGGGATGAGGCATGGTGGGCTTCCCGGTAGTCGCATCCAGATCTGTCTATTGCTGCAGACGACTGGAGAACACCTTGTTCCAAAGCGGCCCTCCCGTTGTGAGGGACTGGGAACGGTGCGAACCGCTGGAACTGGTGGATACGGTGACTGGCAAGCCTGCGCGTCAGTCTACGGAAGTGCGCATGGGCTGGAGTCCCGAGTATTTGCATATCCGGTATGTGTGCGAGGATGATCATGTCGTTTCCGATTTCGCGGAACGTGATCAGCCGCTCTACGAGCAGGATGTGGTCGAACTGTTCATTGATGAACAGGGAGACGGCAAGCAATACATGGAACTGGAGGTCAGTCCGCGCAACGTTGTGTTTGATGCGTTCATTCGTCATGAAGGTGTGGCTTCAGGGATAAGAGCGGATATGAACTGGAGCATGGAGGGAATTCAGACGACGGTGGAGTCGGATGATCGCGGCAATTTGGTGTATTCGATCCATATTCCTGCCAGCAATTTCGAGTCACCTTTGATGGAAGGGACGTGTTGGAGAGTTAACATGTACCGCATTGACGAGGATATACGGGGAACGAGGGAGTATCAGGCCTGGCAGCCTACCGGCGCCGTTAATTTTCATTTGCCTGATCGATTCGGCTTTGTTCGATTCGTATGACGATCCAATCGTAAGGCCGCCGTTATTTGCATCAATTACAGGAGGGGATTGGGGTATGAAAAAAGGAATAAACATTTGGTCGTTTCCGGAAAATGCATCTATTGCGGATTGCATTCAGACGGCCAGCCGGGCAGGATTCGATGGAATTGAGCTTTCGCTGAATGGAGAAGGCGAGCTGAGCCTGTCCGCGTCGGATCGCGAAGTCCGGGATATTCAGGGACGACTGGAGGAAGCCGGACTAGAAATTGCCGGACTGGCCACGGGACTGTATTGGGATTATCCGATGACCAGCGCCCGGCCCGAAATTCGTGCGAAAGCGCTTGACGTATGCAAAAAACAGCTTGAGCTTGCCTCGGCTTTGGGCGTGGATACCATTCTCGTCATTCCCGGTGCCGTCGGCGTCGATTTTATTCCGGATAGCGAAGTGACCGATTACGAAGTTGCCTACGAACGGGCTCAGGAAGCGATAGCTCATTTGCTGCCTTATGCGGAGAGTGCCGGGGTGTCGATCGGCATCGAGAATGTATGGAACAAATTTCTGGTGTCACCGCTTGAGCTGAAGAGCTTCATCGATGGATTCGATTCCCCTTATGTCGGCTCCTATTTCGATGTGGGTAATGTGGTGCAGGGCGGATACCCGGAGCATTGGGTTCGCATTTTGGGTCACCGGATCAAAAAGGTGCATTTCAAGGATTACCGCCGTCAGGCAGGGGGATTGCACGGCTTTGTGGATCTTCTGGCGGGTGACGTGAATTATCCGGCGGTGATGGAAGCGTTGCGCGCGATCGGTTACGATAACTACGTGACTGCGGAGATGATTCCGGCGTATACGCATCATTCCAATCATATTGTATTTAACACATCCCAAGCGATGGATGCCATTCTGGGCCGCTCTCAGATATAAATACGGGTAACTACGTGTTATCGAACTTACATTTTCGATCGGGAGGCAGAATTTATGTTGAAAGTGGGATTGGTCGGTTTTGGTTTTATGGGACGGATGCATTTCGACAATTATGTACGCCTGGCTTCGGAAGGGGAGCCGGTGGAGTTGGTCGCCATCTGCGACTTGAGAATCGAGGAACTGAAAAGCGGAAAAGCATCCGGTAACATGGCCACGGAGCAGGAAGTATACGACCTGTCAGCTTATCGCCTGTATGATGACATTGCGGCCATGCTGGAGCAGGAGGAACTGGATATCGTTGATTTGACGCTGCCAACACCCTTGCATGCTGAGATTGCGCGTTCAATTCTGAACAAAGGCATTCATGTGCTCTGCGAGAAACCGGTGGCGCGCCATTCGGCAGATGGCTGGAACATGGCGGAGACGGCCCGGAAGACGGGGCGAACGTTGATGATCGGGCAATGCCTGCGTTTTTGGCCGGCATATGCTTACCTGAAATCTGTGGTTGAAGACGGCCGTTATGGCGCGGTAACCGGAGGTTATTTTTTCAGAGGTTCAGGTGCGCCGCAGGACTGGTTTTTGGATGGGGAAAAAAGCGGCGGCTGCATTCTGGATATGCACATTCATGACACGGATATCGTGCACTGGCTGTTCGGCAAGCCGGATCGGGTATCCACGCTGGCCCGGAACGTCATTCCGGGAAGCGGTTACGATGCCGTCTCCACGCATTATGCATACTCGGACGGCAAAGTCCTCAATGCTCAGGCGGACTGGACGTTGGGAGGCGATTACGGTTTCTCGATGACATATCGCGTGAATTTTGAACAAGGCAATCTGGTATTCGAGAACGGCGAGCTAAAGGTCAACCCGAATAACGCACCAGGGTTCATTCCCGAGCTTTCACCAGAATCGGGGTATTACCATCAGCTCCAGTATTTTATCCGTTCCGTGGCGGAAGGCACATCTGTTGCAACATGTACACCGGAGAGCGCCGTCGGTTCGCTCGAAATCGTCGAAGCGGAGATACGTTCAGCCGATGAAAGGGGAGCGTGGATCAAGGTAGGTTAAGGTAGGTTAGCTTCCTGTACATCTGCGTTTAAAGGAAAAATAAAGAGCAGAGCCCGAATTCGGGTTCTGCTCTTTCATTATGAATCATGATCCGTTTGTGCTCCCGCCAACCACCTTCCAATTGTCGGGCTGTTGCACCGTTAACGGCCGATGTCTGCGAACATATTCTTCGACCAAAGCGGCCATGTCCGTCGCGCCTTCGTGCAGCACCTTTTTCCCGGGGTACATCGCGTAATCGCCGCCGCCGGCAGCGCGGTAGCTGTTCATAACAACAGAGAATGTATCTTCCGGGCCGATAGGAGTTCCGTTGCGTTCCAGTTTGACTACGCGGCTGCCCATCGGTTTGGAAATATCCAATTCATATTCGATCCCTGCCCACATGTCGTAGTTGTAATGCTGCGGTTTGGGATCGATATAGGCCGGATTAACGACGACCTGACCACCCGCATCGAGCACAAAGTAACGCGCGGTTTGCTCCAACGCTTCGCGGATGTCCTGCCCGCTGAGCTCAAGCACCGTCAAGGTATTCGGGTAGATGAAATTGGACAAAACATCCCTGACCGTGATGCGTGCACCGAAGCCGCGCGCTTCCTCGCTCAGCAGCGCCGTATTCGACACCTGCGCGCCAGTAGCATCCATTTGAACCCGATGTACGAAATCGATGAACGGATGGGCGGCCAGTCTCACGGTCGTGGCATCTTTGATGGTCAGATCGCCATGTACTTCGCCGATCGGCTGATCCAGCCATGCCTGAGTCAGGCTTTCCAGCTGTTCCGTCAAACGCAGGACGGTGGCATCTGCCTCCAGGCCGCTTTCGCTGGAATGAAGCAGGCGAGCCGCTTTATCCGTGATCTGCCAGCGCCCCTCGGCCTGTTGCTCCAGCTGCACCGATACTTGGCCGACGGCATGGCCATTGAATCCTGGTTGGATGATGGTGACGCCGTGCACTTGGCCCGTCAGCTCGCGATGCTGATGTCCGGTTAACAATACATCGATGCCTTCGATATCGCGGCAGATGGCGTATGCCTGATTTTCCCCGGTAAGCCGCTCGGCAGGCTCTCCTGTTTCAAGATCGCATTCGAAGCCTCCATGGTAACTGACCACGAGCACGTCCGGTTGTTCCGTTTGGCGAATATGGTTCACCCAGACACGGATCGTTTCCAAAGCGTCAACGAAGTGCAAACCTTCGATGTTTTTCGGATGCTCCCAGTTGGGAATGTAGTGGGTGGTGGCGCCAAGAATGGCGACCTTTACGCCTGTCGATAACGTTTTGATCCAATAAGGTGGGCCGAATGCCGGAATGGCTGCCCCTGCAGGAGCAGATGGCGGTATTAACGAATCAGAGTCACCATAAGCATGGATGACGATGCGTTCATCGTCGTACGTAAGGTAATCCGGTTGATCCGTCTCATGCCCCTCCCAAGGAAGTCCAGCATTGTCGTCCGGCTGCGGGCTCCTTGCAAAACCGATATTGGCGGACAGCCAAGGGAAGCGGGAATCTTCCACCGCTTTGCGCAGCATGCCTTGTCCATAATTGAACTCATGGTTACCCATGACCGCAGCATCGTAGCCGAGCTCATTCAATACATGGATGAAAGGATGCGTCGAATCGGCTTCGTTGAATGCGGCGGCATAGGAAGCAAGCGGAGAGCCCTGCAGCAGATCGCCGTTATCGATCAGCAGCATTTCGGGCGAACGCTCCCGTTCCCGGCGGATCAAGGTGGCGAGATGGGCGAGACCGGCTTGGCGCGGGGCATTTGTATTGTACTGAATGGGGCGAATGGCCCCGTGAAGGTCGCTGGTAAACATGATGTCGACACGGGCCGTGCGGTTGGATGATGTCATTTTACAATCTCCTCTAGGGTATAAAATGGGCAGGTTCGATCACGGCGTGATTCCGTTTCTGTTGCATTTCGAGATGGAGCCGGTTCGGTGACGAGCCATAATGAGGCTATTCTAACAGATTCGAAACGGGCTGACAGCCTGACAAGAAACTTTACAAAACTCCAAATTTCGTTTCACATCACCCTAATCATTGACAACTATAGTAGACAAGTATTGAAAAATAGAAACTCTTTGGAGGGTGTTCGCTTGAAGAAGTCTGCATTATTTTTACCATTGTTGCTTGTCATTCTGCTATTAAGTGCTTGTGGGTCAAACGCGGGTACAACTACAGATTCCGCTAACGGAACAAATTCGAGCTCGAATGCGGCCTCCGGAACGTCCTCAAACGAGGCAGACACAGACAAAACTGCCGAAGGTTACGTTCCTACTGAACTGACGGTGCAATTCGTACCATCCCAAAACGCGGATACGCTGGAAGCAAAAGCTAAACCGCTGGAGAAGCTGCTTGGCGACAAACTGGGCATCCCGGTTAAAGTCAGCGTATCGACAGACTACAACACGATCATCGAAGCCATGGCTTCCAAAAAAGTCGATGTCGGTTTCCTGCCTCCGACAGCTTACGTGCTTGCTAAAGAAAAAGGCGCTGCACAAGTTATCCTGCAGGCGCAGCGTTTTGGCGTGAATGATGAAACAGGTGCTCCGACAGAGGATTTGGCCGATTCCTATAAATCCATGTTTATCGTGAAGAAAGATTCGCCGATCCAATCCATTGAAGATCTGAAAGGCAAAAAAATCGCTTACCAAAACGTAACTTCTTCCGCAGGTTATGTATGGCCGGCAGGTCTGCTGCTGGATAAAGGCATCGATCCATTGAAAGATGTAACGCCTGTAACGGTAAAAGGGCATGACCAAGGCGTTATCGCCGTATTGAACGGCGACGTTGATGCCGCGGCGATTTTCCAAGATGCTCGCAACACGGTTTCCAAAGACTACCCGACCGTATTCGAAGATACACGTGTACTGGCGTTCACAGAGCCTATTCCTAACGACACCATCGCGGTACGTACGGATATGAACGCTGACTGGTCCGCGAAGCTGAAACAAGCTTTCATCGACATCGGTAAAGATCCGGAAGGTCATGAGATCATCAAAGAAATTTATACGCATGAAGGTTATGTAGAGTCCGACGACAGCAAGTTCGAAATCGTTCGTCAATACGGAGAAAAAGTAAAAACCGAGTAGTTTTCGATCACGTAGACGATTGAAAATCATCCGATTGTCATTCGCTTCTATCCCATGAAACAGATGTATTCGCAGTGCGGACAGGCCAGTTCAGCGTGACATACGCTGTGCTGGCTTGTCCCGTTACTGCTGCCCTCCGATAGATCCCATTATAGAAAGAAGGATTAGCATAATGATCGAGCTTCATAACGTCACCAAAATGTACGCGAATGGTACGAAAGGCCTCAACAATATCAATCTTACCTTTGAACAAGGCGAGTTCATCGCGGTCGTAGGATTGTCCGGTGCGGGAAAATCGACGCTGCTGCGTTCCATTAATCGTCTCCATGATATAAGCGAAGGAGAGATTCTGATTAATGGCAGTTCGATCACCAAAGCGCAGGGCAAGCGATTGCGCATGATCCGGCGCGATATCGGGATGATCTTTCAGAGCTTCAATCTCGTGAAACGATCGAGCGTGCTTCGTAACGTTCTGGCAGGACGCGTTGGCTATCATTCCACGCTGCGCACCATCCTGGGCCGTTTTCCAAAAGAGGATACGGAGCTTGCATTCCAGGCTTTGGAACGGGTGAACATCGCGGAGAAGGCTTATTCCCGTGCAGACCAGCTGTCCGGCGGACAGCAGCAGCGGGTGGCGATTGCACGCGTACTTGCACAGGAGGCCAAAATCATTTTGGCCGACGAACCTGTTGCCTCGCTCGATCCGCTCACAACCAAACAAGTGATGGATGACTTGAAACGCATTAATCAGGATCTCGGCATCACGACCATCGTCAATCTTCACTTTATCGACTTGGCGAGGGAGTATGCCACGCGCATCGTTGGCTTGCGTGCAGGCGAAGTCGTATTTGACGGTCCGGTGGAAGAGGCCACGGATGAGCGTTTCGCCGAAATCTACGGCAGACCGATTCTCGCCGACGAGTTGTTGGAGAAACAGCCTGTATCCGAGCAGGGAGAAGTGCTGGTATGAAGGGGCAGGCCAACGCTTCACTTCACCAACCACGGACAGGAGCGGGAAAGGAGCCGGGTTTGGGACCTAATCAGGTTGTCAACCGCCCCAAACCGCCGGGGCGCACCAAACATCTGCTCACCGTAATCATCATTTTGCTGTTATTGTGGGCCAGTGCCAAACAAACCGATGCCAGCTTTAGTGAACTCATCGAAGGGTTTCCTAATATGTGGGATCTGCTGAAGGAAATGTTTCCGCCACGCTGGACCTACTTCGACAACATTGTGCAGGGCATGCTGGAAACGATTCGCATGGCTTTGATCGGCACCACCATCGGTGCCATCATTGCGATTCCGGTATCGATCATTTGTGCGGGGAACCTGATGCCGAGCCGCTGGATTTATTATCCGGCCCGTTTCGTGCTGAACCTGATTCGTACCGTGCCTGACCTGCTCTTGGCCGCGCTGTTCGTCGCGGTGTTCGGTCTGGGACCGATCCCCGGTATTTTGGCCCTTGCCGTGTTCTCGGTCGGACTGATCGCGAAGCTGACTTACGAAACGCTGGAAACGATCGATAAAGGACCGCTGGAAGCGATGACCGCCGTCGGCATGAACCGGATCCAGCTCATCGTGTATGGGGTCGTGCCACAGCTGGCTGCCCAGTTTACTTCCTATGTCCTGTATGCCTTTGAGATCAATGTGCGCGCGGCGGCTATCCTTGGACTGGTAGGCGCAGGAGGCATCGGACTTTATTATGAGGCAACGCTTGGATTCCTGGAGTATGACAAAACGAGCGTGATCATTCTGTTTACCCTTGCGATCGTCCTCATCATCGATTATGTAAGTACTAAGCTGCGGGAGAAGTTGCTATGATGAAAAATGAAACAAGCGCCATCCGGCGCAAACCACGAAAGAACCCGCTTCGCTGGGTCATCGTGCTGCTGTTGATCCTGGTATATGCCTGGGCATTGGCAGGTGTACCGTTTACCGGCCTCAAGGATACGGCCGGCCAGATCATGAAGGCAATCATAGCCGGGATTTTCTCGCCGGACTGGAATTTCGTCTATTTGCCGGAAGGTGAAGATTTGCTGCGAGGATTGCTCGACACGCTGGCGATCTCGATTCTGGGAACGGTCATTTCGGCTGTGCTGTGCATTCCGTTTGCTTTTTGGTCCGCCAGAAACATGAGCCGCTTTCGTGCAATATCCGGGGCAGGCAAGATGGTCCTGAGCTTCATTCGCACCTTTCCCGAAATCATCATGGCTTTGCTGTTCATCAAGGCCGTGGGACCGGGTTCTTTCGCGGGGGTCCTTGCACTCGGGCTGCATTCCATCGGGATGCTGGGCAAGCTGTTTGCCGACGAAGTGGAAAATATCGATTACGGTCCTTCCGAAGCGTTGCTCGCTTCCGGGGCCACGCGCATGCAGCAGCTGTGGTTTGCCGTGCTGCCGCAGGTGCTGCCTGGATTCCTCAACTATACGTTGTACCGGTTCGAGATCAACGTACGTTCCGCAACCATTCTGGGCGTCATTGGGGCAGGGGGAATCGGCACGCCGCTGATCTTTGCGCTCAGCACGCGGAACTGGCCGCGCGTCGGCATCATTTTGCTGGGCATCATCGTGATGATTACGATCATTGACCTGATTTCCGGTTACATTCGCAAGAAGCTGGTGTAAATCAGGGTCGAAAATAAGCGTTTAATGGAAGTGTTCGATAGTTCAGTGCTATGCTTGATTCCGTGCAAAGTACATGAAGGAATCAGGAGTGCAGTTACGTCGGTCAATAAACATGGCCGTGGCAACTGCACTCCTTTTTATATAAGTATCAACAACTCACACATTGTCATTAAGTTGAGGGCTGTGTTCGAATGATTGTTCATTGTTCCTGCTATAGCATCCAGGTGCTCATCACTTTTTTTCCAAACAGTCAGTGTTAAGGTGTTATTACGAAATCGAGTCTTTCAAAAAATCCGTAAAACTCACCGGCGATCTTCCAATCAGGTTTTCCAAAGTGGGATCGGTTTGCGAGAAATCTCCCTGTCGACTTGCCTGAAACATCCCCGTAAGCATGCCGACCATCACTTCCGGCAGTCCTCGGGATACCAAGTGGTTCCGATATTCATCATCCGACACGACCATTCGCCGAATCGGTCGATCCAAGACCTTGGAAGCAATCGCTGCGATTCGATCCATGTCAATCGCTTCGGAAGCCGTAAGGTGGGGAGTTATTCCTTCATATCTCTGCTCTGTCAGGATTACCGCTGTGGCTTCAGCCAGGTCGGAATGGGTGGTCCAGGCAACAGGACCATCTTCCGAAGCAATCAATTCCCCTGTTTTCAAGGCATCACCCATCCACATGATTGCTGATGCGGCATAAAAGCCGTTTCGCAGCGACGTAAAAGCCAGTCCTGAAGATTTTAGCATCTCTTCTGTAGCAGCATGAACGTCCATGGGAGGAAAATGCGACGTTGCAGATGAAAACATTTGGCTAGTATACAACAGTCGACTAACACCAGCTTTCTTTGCCGAGTCGATTGCGGTATGATGCTGACGAACAGCAGCTTCCCCCAAGGAGTGGGACGAGATCATAAGAACTTGAGACGCTCCCTCAAAGGCGTGAAGAAGACTCTCGGAATCATCGAAATTTCCTTGCCGAACACGAACTCCGCGTTCTTTTAGATCTTGTACCGTGTTCACATCACGGACACTCACACCAATATCCCCGGCTGGAACACGCTTGAGAAGTTCTTCTACGACATTCCGACCTAATTTTCCATTCGCTCCAGTAACAACAATCATTTATGCACTCATCCTTTCGTTCGCAATTCAGATAGAGATTTTCTTGTTATACGATTTGGTTTGTGCAATCATAATCGTATAAGTGCATGTTCAAAAAAGTGACTTTTTGAACAACCTCTTAAGTAAAAGATAAAAGGAATAAGCCCGTGCAAACAACCTGCAAAAAGCTGTTTGTGTTGTGTTCCCAACATTTTTGTCCTTTTGTCTGTTATTTGAGTTCAAGAGAAAGAGGGGATAAGATGTCGGTAAATCCCGAGGATCCGCGTGTTAAAAGAACCCGTCAATTGTTCGTGCAGGCTTTTAACGATTTGGTTGAGAAAAAGAGAAACGTCTATTCCATTTCTGTGCACGATATCACGAAACAAGCAACCGTAAATCGAACAACGTTTTATGCGCATTTTCAGGATAAATATGATTTTCTTGAATATTGGATGACGGAAAAGTTCCAGAAGACTATAAGGGATAGATTGCCGGAAGGAACAAGTTGCAATGCGGGCAATTTGCGAATCCTTATTCAAACCATACTCGATTTTCTTTTGCGGTTTCATCAATGTAGTACGCCGGGAGACAAGCAGTTTGAAGCGATGTTTGAAAATATCATGCATCAGGATCTTCATCGACTCCTGCTTAAACGGATAAATGAAGTGGACACACAGAGCTTTTCGCAAGAAAAATTGGAAGCTATGGCACTCGTTATCAGTTGGGGCATATTCGGATCGGCTTTGCAGTGGAGCCGGAACCCTCAAGACCGCTCAGTGGAAACGACGTTTGAAGAAGTTATAGAGGTTATATCGGTCCAGTTGGCCCCTTTTTGGGAGCAAACAGCCAGCTAAAGACACGCCTCATTGACCGATGTCGAGACAACGCGTTTGGGTTATAAATCGGACTTATGATAGTGTGCGTTAATTGGTTGAAAAGGGCGGAGTATGGGGAGCAAAGGGGAGAACGGGGAACAACGTCTACGGATGATCGGGTAACCGCGAGCGCTAACGAACATCACACGTCTTATTCGGGCGATATCAAGCTGATTCCGGCGCTAACGAATCTCAGACACCTTATTTGTGGATTTCAGGGTCTTGGTACATGGGTTGGGCTGAAATAGCGCTCCTCAGGTTCGTTACCATTTCAAGAAGGCCTGATAATCCCGAATAAGGTGTGTCAGGTTCGTTACAGGTACGAGAAAAAAACCGAAACGGGAACTGGCCAATAAGGCCGTGTCCGGTTTCGGTTTTTGCGTTGAGGCGTTTCATGCGGAGGCGAGGCGTAACACGTGGTGAAGCGTCAAATACGTGGGCTTCTCATGCGAGGGGCATGCGCCAATGCTCTCTTTACCAGAGGCAATTAGCTAGCCAAAGGCAACGCTTTTGTGACTTGAACCGTAATCGTTTCGGTGCTTGTCACACCGGCTGAATTCACCAGCTCAGCACGGTACGTATACGTACCTTGAGCGCGTCCGGACAGTTCGGTTACCGCGCTTTGCGCAGAAGGCGTTGCTGCATTCAGCGCTTGCGTGTCGATCAGCACATCGTTTTCATAGAGACGGTATTCCGTGGCATTGGTTCCCCACCACAGGTTCATGCTGACTTTGTAGTTGCCATCTCCATCCCAATTGTCCTGGGAAAGCACGGCCTTGCCTGGAGCGGCATTGGCTACGGTCACGGTCAGCGTTTGGCTGCGAGTCGTGCCTTTGTCGTTCGTCAATTCAGCGACATACGTATATGTACCGTTGGATTTGCCTTGAATTTTCGTTTCGGCAGATTGAGCCATCGGTGCATTGTAAGTCAGCTTTTGTGTGTCGATCAGCACGCCGTCTTCATACAGCTTGTAGCTGGTTGCGTTCTCGCCCCACCACAGGTTCATGCTGACCGTGTACGTGCCTTCAAGCAGCCCGTTGGCATGACCATTGTTGTGGGAAAGCACCGGTGTACCCGGTGCCCCCGCTGCTGGAGTCGTTGGTTCCTGTTCTTCTTGCTCAGCCGGAACAAAATCGTCCAGGCTTCTTGGTTTCAACTGGAACACATCTTTGAAAATAGCGGATACGCCAGTGATGGAAATTTTGTCGCCTTCCGCATAAGGGAAGGAGGACTGGCTTACGCCGGTGCGCGTATCCACGCGGATGTGCGTGCTTGTGCCGTCTGCAGCTACCGCGTCAAACTCAAAGGAGCCTGCAGGCGCGGCGCTGACGATATTTTGAATCGTCACGTCTTTCAGTTCGAGCAGCTGCCCTTGATTGTCTGCCGTTACCGTTTGAGCCTCTACTGGAGCGGGAATGGAAGCCGTTCCCGTTTTCTCGATGGCAACGATATCGGTCAATTCAAACTCGGTATTATACAGCGCCGATGCCGCAGTAATTTTCACGACATCGCCTGCATGATATCCGCTGGCACTTTGAAAGACGTACAATCCGCCGGTTTCATCCTGCATGTAAAAGGCTTGTCCGCCGAATGCGCCCGGCTCGGTCGTGATTACGCCTTCCACGGTCACCGTGGAGCCGATGGCTTTGGCACGTGCTTCGGCGATGCTGATTGGTGCCGGGATCGGTCCTTCTTCTCCCGGAAGCGGTTCGGCCGGAACGTTGGCGATCGTCACGGCATTCGTGATCAGGTTGCTTCCGTTCAGGCGCAGGCGCAGGTTGGCTGCACCGGAAGTGCCCGGTTTGATGCGCACGTTCAAATCCTTGATGGCACGGCCTTTGCTATCGGACGTCACGCTGAAGGCCGAGCTGTATCCATAGGAGGTCGGCCAAGTGCCGCTCTCGTTCTGAACCATGGCTACTTGGGTACCGCCAGCCAGGTAGATCCCTGCGCTGAAGCCGGATACGGTCGTATTGGCAGGCATGTTTTCAACGACGACGCGAATTTGGAAGTCTTCTGCGTTAGGCAGCGTATCCTGCTTCACGAAGCTGTATGTGGCGTTTGCGCTGGAGGCAGGTCCGCCGTACGAGCCTGGTTTGAAGGTGGAACGGTCATACCATTTGTATCCTGCAGCAGGTGCGGCCCATGGTTCTGCCTGAGGCTCCGTGGACAGGGCAGGTGTTTCGAACGGCAGCAGTGCCGTAGGGTTGTCCAGTTGCAGGCCGGGAACCTGCGTCAGACTGGTGTAGCTTTCCTGCGTAGCGAGCCAGTTTACCATGTTGACGAGCAGCGCGGCATCGTCCACTTCTTTGAAGCCGTCATACGTTGTTTTGCGTGCGCCGGTTTCTTCGCGCAAATATTTCGGAGAAGCATCCTCAACCGGGGAAGAGTCACCGATGAAGCCGGCTTTGCCTGCACCAAGTTTGGATACGGCTACGTAAGGACCTTCTTCAACGCCGCCGCCGTTGTAAACGCCTTGGTCAACCGCATTTGGCCAAGCTGCGTTTGTTTTCGGCAGGTATACGATCCCTTTGGCTTGCGTCGGATCGGTGATCGCAAGCGTGGACCCAGCGTGCATCGCTACTGCAGATACGCCTTCCGTAATGCCGAATGCCTGATCGGCAGGAACGATGTTCGTCGCGTTAAGGTCGCCGAGCGCGTTGTAACGGAAACGGACGCCGAAGTTCTCGGACAGCCAGTCCGTGCTGGTCACGTCTTTCATGGCTTCCGAATTGCTTTCCTCGGCGCTCATGCCTTTGGTTGGATTGCCGAATGCGCCGCGGCGGTAACCGTTAATGGCTTCGGAACCGTCCCAGCGGTTTTTGTTGCGGTCGGCATTGTAATGGTCGCCGATGAAGAAAATGCTGCCGCCGTTTTCGACGTATTGCTTCATGGCTGCCTGTTCCGATGTTTTATATGGAATGTTAGGCTCTGCGACGACGAACACGTTATAATCCTTCAGATCGTCATACGTGATGGGCGTCGATTTGCGCAGTTCTTTGACATCATAGCCTTCGTTTGCAAGGCCATTGGCAAAATCGGAGAAACCGCCGTCAATAACCCAGTCCGCAGCGCCCGCCGTTTGAGCATGGGTATTGTCGAACAATACCTTTTTACCTGCATTTTCATTGACAACCTTGGCCTGAATGAAAGGAGCCGGGTCGGTCGGACCCTCTGCATGTACCGATGCATTGGCATCCCATAATCCGAATTGAAGCGGCAAGGCCATGGATACGGCCAGAAACGCTTTTACCCCTTTTCCTCTCCAATTTTTCCAGTTAGCCAACCAAAATCCCTCCCAAAAATTAGTGGATTCCACAATCCGTTCATAGTTTAACATCCAAAATCTCACATCGTCATAACAATATGTAAAAACATGGTCATAAATTGTTAAAACAGGTCTTATGAACCACTGAAGGGCCGTCTATGGCGACATGTACACCATTGAAAATAGGAGGGATTATCGCAGAAAACAAAGGAAATTGGAATGAATGAGAGAAATACACGGAATGGGGCGTTTCTTTGGAATTGCATTCCTGTGGTCCAATGGGGGACGTTATCCGTCTGGATTATACGAAAATGAGGAGATATGGGCTGCAAGGGATAGGCGCTTTTTCCTGGTTTCCCGCAGCCTGAGTGGAAGACTCGACGCGAAAAATGCTTTTCCGCGATGCAAGATGACGATTTTTGTAAAAATGGACCGCTAGGAGATGATCTTGGCGCGGATCCGGTTGACGGCGTGAAAGACCGAAGATTTGATCATGCCCTCACTCCGGTTTACCAACTGTGCTGTCTCTTTAACCGAGAAACCGTGAATCAGGCGTAATTTCAATATTTCGCGATGCTCCGTGTTGGTGACAAAAGAGACCAGTTCATCGACGCCATCGTCGATTTCAAGCCCGTATGTATCACAATGATAGGTAGGCATATCCAGCTTGCTGTCGCGTCTGTGCGTCCGGGTACGCTTGCGGAAGGTATCCATGGCGAGATTGCGGGCAATTCTTTTTAGATAATAGAGGATTCGATCCTCGGGAACGTCGGCCTTGCTTTGCAGCAGCCGGATGAAACATTCCTGGGCGGCATCCTCCGCATCTTGCGGATGTTTCAAGAGGTTGTATAGATAATGAACGATTTCGGATTTATATTGAAGATAGACGTGGCTGATGTCGATTGGATTCATGGGGCGCTCTCCTCTGGTGTATGTTCTTGGCCGTGCCTTGCAGTTGAAATCCATTATATCGGCACCATGTTTCCAAAAAGAACGAGGTTGTATCGTAGTTGTAACATTTGCGCGATGGGGCTGGTCAAGTTTGGGAACTGGCGACAGAATAAAAGAAGAAGCTGGGTGAAAAGGAACGTTTCACCGCAGCATGGTTAGGGTTGAGGCCCGAATCGGGGCAGACGATAAATAGACAGGGAGATTCCGAAAGCATATGAGACCTAAACGGATTTTGATCATTGAAGACGAGGAGGGCATTCGCGACATTTTATCGTATTCGCTGCGCAAGGAAGGTTTCGAGATTCATGAAGCGGCGACCGGCAGAGGCGGACTTTCACAACTGGAACAGCACCAGCCGGACCTGGTATTGCTGGACCTGATGCTGCCGGACATGAGCGGATTCGATATATGCAGGCATTTGTCCGTGACGACCCGGACGCCGGTCATCATGATTACGGCCAAGTCGGACATGCTGGACAAGGTGCTCGGCATGGAGCTTGGGGCAGACGATTATATCACGAAGCCGTTCGACATTCGCGAGGTTGTGGCGCGCATTCGTGCCATTTTCCGCCGCATCGGGCTCATCGGCGAGACGATGGAACAGCCTGTCCGCGAGGCGACGCGCCTTGGCAGGCATATCGAAATTTACCGGGACGAGCGCGAAGTGTGGAAGGACGGCGAACGCGTGCTGCTGACCAACAAGGAGTACGACCTGCTGATGTTTCTTGTGGAACATAACCGCAAGGTGTTTACCCGTTCCGAGCTGCTGGACAAAGTGTGGGGATTCGAATTTGCCGGGGATACCCGCACGGTGGACATCCATGTGCAGCGCATCCGAAAAAAGCTGGATCAAGGCCACGCGGCTGCTTCAATCATCGAAACGGTATTCGGGGTGGGATACAAGCTTGATACCCAGGTGCAGGCATGAGATGGACGATCCAGTTCAAAATGGCAGCCTTGTTTGCCGTGATCGTATTCATCGGATTTGCGGCCCTGCTGCTTGTGTTCAACAAAGTGAGCGAGGACAACATGTACCGCGAGATCGACGAAGATATGGTACAGTTTAAAAAAAACCTGGATATCGCGGTCAATCAATATTTTTTGCTGAAAAATAAACGCATGAACGAAAACGCCATCGAATCCAACGTGGACGACATGGAAAAGCAAATCGGCTTGTCCATCGGGGGTGAGATCGACATCTACCGGGCAGACGGTTCATCGTTCAAATATCCGGCAGGCGATGTTCAGCCGAGCCTCATCTACCGGGCGGATGTGGAGGCGGCGATGAAATCCAACATTGCCTACGGCACCCGGATTAATAAAGGGCATGTCACGGCCAGTTTGTCCGCGCCCTTGATTAGCGAAGACAAGGTGGTCGGCATCATTCGTTTCCAGAAGGATTATTCGAGCCTCTATCGGCGCCATCTACGCTTTCAGGATACGATCAGCGCTTTTGCGATCATAATCTTTGTTTTTGTGTTCTTGGGATCGATTCTGATCTCTCGAAGGATGACGCAGCCGATTCGGGTGCTCACGCAGCATTCGAAGGCGGTGGCGCAAGGCAGCCTCAATCCGGACATCGAGGTGCAGACCCGGGACGAGATCGGCGAGCTGGCCGTCAGCTTCTCCAATATGATTCGGCGGATTCGGCAGCAGATCGATGTTATCGAACGCGAACGCGACGAGGTGAAACAGGTTCAGGAGCGCAGCAAGGTTTTTTTCGATAATGTAACGCATGAATTGAAGACACCGCTCACGACGATTCTGGGATACGCCCAGATTTTGCGGGATAACGGATTTACCGACAAGGCTTTTTTCGAAAAGGGATTGAATTACATCATCAACGAAAGCCGTCGCTTGAACACGATGGTTGTCGACATTTTGGAAACTTCCGTAGCCGCCGCCCCGGGGCAGACGTTCCGGTTCGAGCGGATCAACGTATCGGCCGTTCTGAAGGAAGCCTGCGACGATATGTCGTTCAAGGCGGCCAAGTACAACATGACGGTCAAGTCGGAGCTGGAAGATCCGCTGTATATGCAGGGGGACGGTGACAAATTAAAGGAAGCGTTTCTTAATGTGCTCGATAATTCAATCAAATACGGATACGTAAATTCGATAATTACAGTGAATGCGTTCCGGATCGGCGGCGAAATCGCCATTTTGATCCGCGATCAAGGGGAAGGGGTTCGAGAAGAAGCGCTGGAGCGCATCTTCGAGCCGTTTTATCGTGAGAATGACGTCAACCGGGAAGAAAAGGGCAGTGCGGGTCTCGGCTTGTCCATCGTCAAAAATACGATTGAGCACCATGGAGGGCAGGTCAAGATGACCAGCGTGTTGGGCAGGGGGAGCGAAATGAGAATATTATTGCCGGAGCAGCGCCCATGAACAAAGGGTGGAATTGGTTAAAAGACAAGCGAGACATCGTCCTATTAGCCGGGATGCTGGTTGCGTTCGTAGGCGGGCTGTACGGCATCGGCAGCTTGTTCGGTATCGTGTCGGCCAAACCGAGATTGGTCGTCCTGCCCGAGAGCCGCGTAGGCGGGGCGCTTGCGCTTGCGCCGGAGCCGGATTCGTCCTTTCGGCTGGAGTCGGCGAGCAAACAGCAGAACGATTTCCCGATGTTCGATTTCCGGGTTGCCGAGCAGAATGCCATTTTTTTGAATCGGTTTCGCGCTTCCTATTCGGGCGTCAAGTTGTCGATGTTATACATGGATGACAATCATGTGAAAGATATCGCGACAAACACCGATTTTGGCATGGCCCTTAGCCCGGACGGCACCAAGGTTGTGTACAGCCGCTACGATGAGAGAAACAAGCCTCAACTATACGCATACGACTGGAAAAAGGGAACGCACCGGAAGCTGAAGGATGACCATGCCTACTGGCGCGAATTCATCGGAGACGATGTGTACGTCGCCTATGATGATGATCAATATAAAAAGGTCGACCTTACCACAGGCGATCAGGATTCGATCATTACCCATGATGAATTGTCCTCGCGTGTGTCAAGGCTGGCCGGAAATACGGCTTCGAAAGACGTTTTGACCATGCCGGAAAGCGTTGCGGTCAGCAAAGACCGACGTTTTTTCTATGTTACGGTCCAGTATGGAGAGAACAAAGAGGGCATTTACCGGATGTCGCTGAAAGACGGCGAGCAGGACGAGCTCCTGGCCAAGACCGAGTACATTCAGGAGTTCAGTGTATTGAATAATGGCAGCATCGTTATGTTGGGCGAGGTGAACGGCACGCACGGGTTATATTTGTACAAGCCGGAGAACAAGGAGTTCAAGCTGCTTCACAAAGGGGACATTTACGGATTCGGCATGGATGAAGACAGGTCGAGGATCGCCTATTTGGACGTGCTGGACAATCAGGAAGGGCAGAATGAGCTGCATGTGGCTTATTTGAAAAACGGGGCATTATCCTCGGATACGGTGATCTACCGCAACATTCAGGATTTCTACAAACTGCTCTGGTCCGGGGACAGTCTGTTTGTTGGAGGCAGCTCCATGGACATAAGCGAAATCTATCGTTTTACGTTCCGGGTATGGTAGGGGCAAATGTAGTAGAAGATAGCAATGATGGGGGTTCCCGTCTGAAAGCAAACGAGCTTTCCGGCGGGAACCTTTCAACTTCTTAATGAGAATTGTTTTCAATTATAATATAATGGGTTGTGGATTCAATGCCATGACCAGACACACAAGCGTATGCTTCTGCATCAACATAGAGGAGGTGAAACGTGCAATGCAGGCGAGCCAGCCATTGCTCGTTTGGAGCCATTCGCATATCCATGTTTTGGACATCCGCTACATTGTGCGGGATCAGGGGGAAACGGGCGCGCCGTATCGGCTGCCGGCCAATTGCTTTTTGTATGCAGTGAAGGGAGAAGCGACGATCCATCTCGGCGATGTGCGCCGGCAAGTCGAACGCTTCCTTATATTGCACGGTACCAAAGGGAGTATTTTGGTGATAGACCGGGTGGAAACCTGCTTCGAATATTACCTGATCTTTTACGGGGCAACCTTGCCGGAACTGCTGAAGCAGCGGTTGCTGCCAGGCAAGGATCGGCAAGGGGCTTATTATCAAAGCTACAGCGTAGCGCCGGTATCCTCGTCCGTATTGCTGCATCAGGTGCAGGAAATGATGGCTGCCTGGGAAAACCAGTCCCGGGACAAGCTTCAGCGGATTCGCGTCAAATCGCTCATGTACCAGTTCGTGTACGAGGTTCTGCAGCAGGCCAATACCAGCGGTGCGCTGCTTGTTCACGACGATCTGGTATCCCAGGCCATCCAGTACATGCATGCCAATTATACCCGTCACATCACGCTGGAGGAGCTGGCTGCGAAGCTGTATTGCAGCACGCGCCACTTCTCCCGGATTTTCAAGAACGAGACCGGAAAAAGCCCGATCGAATACATCATTCATCTGCGGATTGCGAGATCGAAGGAGCTGCTGGTCGGCACGGATGCGACGCTTCAGGAAATCGCCGAAAGCATCGGCCAGCCTGACAGTTATTATTTCAGCAAAATGTTCAAAAAACACGTTGGCGTATCCCCTCTGCGCTATCGAACCGAACATAGATATAGCCCCACTTGTCCATATTTGCCATCCGGGATGGCACGATATGACATGGGAGATCCTTTTTTGGCGCAGTACAGTATTGATAAGGATTATCATTCTTATTTAGATGCTAAAGAGGGGGCTTCATCCATGTTCCGCAACAAAAAGTGGGCAGCAACGATGCTGCTTTGTTTTACAGTAGCGCTCAGCGCTTGCTCGACGGGAAATAGTGGTTCGGGCGGAGCGGCCGGGAATGCGGCAGACAACCAAAGCGGGTCCGTCACCCAGCAAACGGCAACAACGCAATCCGCATCAGGGGACACGGCGGCATCCCAGCCTTATCAAGCTTCCATTGAAACCAAATTTGGCAAGGTGGATATTACGGCCGAGCCGAAGCGTATCGTAGCACTGGGGTGGGGAGATGCGGAAACGGCTCTCAGCCTTGGCGTGGAACCGATCGGTGCCAGCGACTGGGTGGCCTTCGGTGGCGACGGCGTAGGGCCTTGGCTGGAGGGCAGTTACCATACAGCACCAACGATCATTGGAACGTTGGAGCCGGACTATGAGCTGATCGCGAGCCTGGAGCCGGATTTGATCCTTGACGTGAAATCGTCCGGGGATGAGGAGCGCTACAAACGTTTGTCCGAGATCGCGCCTACCCTCGGCATTCCGGAAGGAGGGGACCGTTACAAAACATCCTCCGAAGACCAGCTGCGCATGATTGCCAAGGCGCTCAACAAGGTGGATGAAGGCGAAGCGCTGCTGGCCCAGGTCAATGACGCATTTGCGAAAGCAGCGAGCGATCATCCCGAATTTGCCGGCAAAACGGCAGTGGTCGGGTCCTATCAATCCAGCGGGTTCGGGGCGTATGTTACGGGCAGCACTCGCATCGACTTCATGAAACGTCTCGGCTTCGTGACGAAACAGGAGATCGAAGAGACGGAAAGCACCAACTTTGCGATCAAAGTGGCAGATGAACGCCTCGAGATGCTGGATGCGGACCTGACGGTCATTGTACCGATCGGTGTGGAGCCAAATGCGGTCACCGAGCAACCGCTGTTTCAGAAGATTCCTTCCGTAGCGGATGGCCGGGGATTGGTGCTGGATCGCGAAACATCGCGCGCATTCTCGACGGGAAGCATTCCTGCCTTGCTCTGGACCGTGGAACATCTTGTTCCGCAGCTCGCAGACGCGTTGAACGGGAAGGAGTAATCCATTGATGGCATCATCCAGTCGTTCCATGAAAAAAGGCAGGCCGGAGGAAGCCAGACACGCGCAAAACACGAAAGCGGCAGTGACAAGGACGGCAGGGCTGCTCGCCCTGCTGATCCTGCTCGCGGGCGGCGTGGTGATCAGCCTCATGGTTGGCGCCAAGCCGCTTTCTGCTGTTACCGTATGGGCAGCGTTGACCGCTCCTGACGGAAGTTACGATCATACAGCCATACTGGAGGCACGGGTGCCGCGCACGGTGCTCGCCTTGGCGGTGGGGAGCGCGCTGGGCTTGTCCGGTGCGCTTATTCAAGCTTTTACGCGGAATCCGCTCGCCGATCCGGGCATATTGGGCGTCAACGCCGGGGCAGCGTTCGCCGTTGCGGCTGGAATAGGCCTGTTCTCGGTGACGAGTATGACGGGATACATGTGGTTTGCCTTTGCGGGAGCGCTGCTGGCTACGATGGCTGTGTATGTGATCAGCGGCGGCGCAGGGAGAGTCTCGCCAACGCCGGTGCAGATTACGCTGGCAGGCGTGGCGATCGGGGCGGCGTTAAGCGGGATCACGACCGTGTTTCGCATGCTGAACAGCGAGGCGTTTTCCCAGATGCTGCAATGGAGCGTCGGTTCTCTGGCGAGAAGAAGCCTGAGCGATCTTTGGCCCGTGCTGCCGTTCATGATCGTTGGCGTGCTGCTTGCCCTCGCCGTATCGCCGGCGCTTAATGCCGTGGCTCTTGGAGATGAACGGGCCGCGTCGATGGGCGTGCACATTCAGCGGACCCGGATCATCTGCCTGATCGCGGTTACCCTTCTGGCTGGCGGAGCCACCGCCGTCGCCGGACCGGTCGGGTTCCTCGGACTGATGGTGCCGCACTGCGTGCGCTGGTTCGTCGGCCCGGACCAACGTTGGATTTTCCTCTATTCGCTGGTGGCGGCACCGCTTCTGCTGCTTGTGTCGGATGTCCTTGGCCGGGTCGTTATGCCGCCTGCCGAAATTCCGGTAGGCATCATTACGGCATTTCTCGGCGCGCCGATCCTGATTCTGTTGATTCGAAGAAAAAAAGCAAGCGGCCTGTAGACCAGACCAATGCCATTAAGTTCGACTTATCTTCATGACATTGTCTATAAACGGGTTGGCATGATAAAGGGGATGAGACGATTGCGACCTGTTCAAGCCGGTCGCCGCGAGTGGGCAGTGACTTGGCCGATCAAGATCAGGCTGGGGGTCAAGGCGCTGCTGGCTACCCTGGCGATGCTCGGCATCGTCATCGCGCTCGGCGTTCTTTCGCTGATGGTGGGCACGATGCCGGTAAGCGTGGCAGACGTGTTTCGGGCCATAATGGGCCATGCCGAGGGTATGGTGCGGACCGTTGTGGTGGAGTGGAGGCTGCCCAGAGCCATTGCCGCCATGGTGTTTGGCGCAGCGCTCGGAGCGAGCGGGGCGATCTTCCAGTCGCTGACCAAAAATCCGCTCGGATCGCCAGACATCATCGGGTTCAGCTCCGGTTCTTATACGGGGGCGCTGCTGGTGCTGCTGGGCACGGGAACCGTATCCTTTGCGGCTGTAGCTTCAGGGGCGATTCTGGGCGGAATCGGCACGGCCGTGATTGTGTACGCGTTGGCTTTTCGCGGAGGCTCCAAGGGATTTCGCCTGATCATTGTCGGGATCGGCATATCCGCCATGCTGGGCAGCCTCAATTCCATGCTGCTTCTGCGCAGCGACCCGGATGCGGCGTTTGCGGCCGCGGCGTGGGGCGTCGGTTCATTGAACGGCGTTAGTTGGGAGCAGGTGCTGCCTGCATCGGTTGTGGCGGTTGCGCTTCTATTGGGTGCGATGTTACAGACAAGGCCTTTGCGAGAAATGGAGCTGGGGGACGATACGGCCATGGCGCATGGCGTTGCGGTGGAAAAAAGCCGTTTTCTGCTCATTGCCACGGCTGTGGTCTTGACGGCCGTGCCGACGGCGGTGATCGGTCCCGTGTCCTTCGTTGCGCTGGCCGCGCCGCAGATGGCCAAAAGGCTTGCGGGAGCATCGCGCAGCTTGATGCCTGCCGCAGCCATGGGTGCATTGATGATGCTGGGCGCCGATTTTGCGGCGCAGCGGCTGATACGCGGAACGGTGTTTCCGGTCGGCGTTGTAACGTTGTCGCTGGGCGGATTGTATCTGGTGTGGCTGCTGTTCATGCAGGCGAGAAAAAATGGGTTCGGTTCAGGCAAGTAGGTTGGAGAGGAAGGGGACGAATCCGGTAATCATGACAATTTCCGAACATAAAAAAGCGGGACACGGCGCGGCGGCTGCCTCGCCACTGTGGGCCGAACATTTGAGCATTCACTATGACAAACGTGCCATTATCGAAGACCTGTCGGTAACGATCCCGCTGAATTCGTTCACGGTCATCATCGGTCCGAATGCCTGTGGAAAGTCCACGCTGCTGCGGGCGCTGTCCGGCCTGCTGAAGCCGGAGCGCGGGCATGTGATGCTGGACGGGAAGGAGCTCGCGACGTATAAAGCGAAAGAGGTCGCCCGCCGATTGGGGCTGCTGCCCCAGACGGCCATCGCTCCTGACGGCATTGCGGTAGCCGATCTGGTTGCTCGTGGCCGATATCCGCACCAGAGCATTTTCAGGCAGTGGACGGAAGCAGATGAACAGATTGTTGCAGGGGCCATGGAAGCTACGGGCACGAGCAGCCTGGCTGGGCGGCTGGTGGACGAGCTCTCCGGCGGCCAGCGCCAGCGGGTATGGGTCGCGATGGCCTTGGCGCAGCAAACGCCATTGCTGCTGCTGGACGAACCGACGACGTTTCTGGACATCGCGCATCAGATCGAGCTGATGGAACTGTTCACGGAGCTGAACGCGGACGGGCATACGCTGGTAGCGGTGCTGCATGATTTGAACCATGCGGCCAGATATGCCACACATCTCATCGCCATGAAAGACGGCGCCATAGTGGCGCAGGGAGATCCGCGGAACATCGTGACCGAGGCACTGGTCGAGGAAGTATTCGATTTGCCATGCAAAGTCATCGAAGATCCGGTGACGGGTACACCGCTTGTCGTGCCTATCGGCAAACGTCGGGCGTGATGCAGGCATAGGCTCTGTATGTGGCGTCAAGCGGGAAAAAGCAACCCGATTCACTGAAACGAAACGGCAGTCGTGGTTCTTTTTTTGATACATAACGTTAAGAAGTTGAAGGTTGACCTGTACGTCATGAAAGTGGCGCGGGTCGACCTTTTTTTATGGGTATAGGAAGAGGTGATGACAAGTCTAACGGAAGGGCAAAACGGCTGTGGGCTGTGGGCAAAACGTTGTGGCAAGATGCAAGACGCTGTAGACAAGATGCTGTAGGCAAGATGTTGCTGGCAAGATGCTGTTGAAGACGCTGTAGGCAAGATGTTGCTGGCAAGATGCTGTTGAAGACGCTGTAGGCAAGACGTTGTAGACAAAAAGCTGTGGATGAAGACGCAGCTTGAAAACCACCATGCCGATTATGGCGTAACGAACCTGAGACGTCTTATTTGGTCGATTTCCGTCCTTTTCGTTTTCTTACGAACCTGACACACGTTATTACGCCTAAATGAGCCCTTTTTTGGCCTGATTTACCCTAAATAAGACGCCGGAAGTTCGTTAGAATTCCATAAGGGCTGAAATTTGCGGAATAAGGTGTCAGAAGTTCGTTAGAGTTCAAGAATGTGGCACATTGGGGGAGAGCACCCAAGAAGTATCTAAGGAGCACCCTAGAAGCATCCTAGAAGCACCCGATGCGACAAACAGTACGAACCAGGAATACCAGCAAGACGCACAAATAAAGAGTACCGACAAAGAGTACCATCAAAGAACACAACCAAAGAACGCCAACAAGGATCACCTACACATATCTGGGTTCGCCTAAGGAAAAAGCGTCTCCTTTGCAAGAGGGTCCACCCTCACCGAATCGCATCCTGCCTTAATACCATAGCTTTCAGGCATTATTGCCAAACTTGTAAGAGAGCGGGCCAATAAAAGATTCTCCCTCCAAGATTGCAGAAGGCTACTCAAGTTGTGTAATGGCAACATAGACCCTCCTACCTCAACGCCCCTCCCATGTACGCGTCATCCCCATATGTTACAAATTGGATACATCCGCCGTCAGGACGGATACAACTCGCCACTATAATCAAGGTGTACATAACGATGGGAAACCCATCCGCACGTCTGCGAACTATCGGAGTTCGCCAGAGTTTTTCCGGTTGCCGGTTCCGGCGAGGAGAGAAGTTGAGGTAAGGCGAGGTAAGGAAAGGAAAGGAAGATGAACGATTGGCAGCAATGTTACGGGTAGAACAGGTATCGCATGCATTTCGCAACGCCAAGGAAAGTGTGCCGGTGCTTCACGATATCAACCTCACGGTGGAAAAGGGAACGATGGTTGCGCTTCTCGGCAGCTCGGGCTCCGGCAAATCAACCCTGCTTAACTTGATGGCCGGGCTGATGAAGCCGGACCAAGGCAAGATCTGGATCGCCGATCAGGATATCGTGCGCCTGGGGGAGAACCGGCTGGCCGAGTTCCGGCGCAGCCATATCGGTTTTATTTTCCAGTCGTATGAACTGCTGTCCAACCTGACGGTACGCGAAAATGTGGAGCTTCCGCTTGTGTTTATGGGTGTAAGCCCATCCAAGCGCAAAACCAAAGCGTTAAGCCTGCTGGAACAGGTGGGGCTCGCCCCCAAGGCTGCTCTGTTCCCCTCCCAGCTATCCGGCGGGCAGCAGCAGCGCGTCAGCATCGCGCGTTCGCTCATTACCGAGCCGTCGGTTATTTTTGCCGATGAGCCGACAGGGAATTTGGATACGGAGACGGAGGAAGAGATCATTACCATTTTGCAGCGGTTGAATCGGGAAATGCGGACCACGTTCGTCATCGTGACCCATGAGGCGGAAGTCGCTGAACAGATGCAGGTCGTGCTTACGCTTCAGCAGGGACGTCTCGTTCGCGAAACCGTGCAGCAAGCCGGAGTAAAGGAGAAGTAACGTGAGAATTTGGGATGTAACCCGCATGGCATGGGGGCAAATCGTTCGCAGGAAAGTGGTGACCCTGCTCTGCATGATCGGCTTGTCCATCGGCTCGGCCGCAATGATCATTGCGCTCAGCGTAGGGCAATCCATTCAGGCGTATAGCGAGCAGACGCTAAATGCGAATTACAAGATGGACGAAATCACGGTCACGCCGAATGAAGGCATTCGCACCGGCGGCGCGAGCCGCCAGACCTCGACGTTTGAACGGGGCGCGTTGACGCCGGAGAAAATCGGAATTATCCAGCGGCTCCCGCACGTCATCGCCGTAGCTCCGATGCTGAAGCTGGACATGGTGGAGATGGTACTGCCCGACGGACGAAGCTCTTATGTGGAGGCGATCGGCACGGAGCTCGGGACGCTGGGCGGATTCGGATACAAGTATGCGCAGGGAAGCGGAGCGGCGGGTGGCGGACGAACAGCCGTTGCAAGTTACGGGGCAACATTCGGACTCGTCGACCCCAAAGTGACGCAAAAATTGTTCGAGCAGTTGAACAACGATCCATATAACAACGACCTGCTCCAGCAATACATGGAGATGGCGTCCAAGCAGGACAAGCTCGTGCAGGAACGGGTGCAATTCAGGTACGAGGATATGGCGAATCCCGGCAAAAGCAGAACAAGCGGCTCCGTGCGGGTGACCGGGGAGCTGGCTCAGCCAACGAACATGAGCGGCGAAAGCGCCCAGAACGATAAAAAAATATATATGCCGCTCGATACGGCGCGTGCGCTGCAGGATGAGCTCGGCATGCAGCGGGCGGACGGAAAGGTCGCCGCCCGCCTGAATTCCGCCTTGGTCAAAGTCGAGGACAAACGTCATGTTGCCCAAGTGGAACAACAGATCCAGAAGCTGATGCTGAATACGGAAAGCAACCTGTTCCAGGAAGAGGCTTTGGCAGGCCAACTCGCGATGTACCAGAAGGCAGCCATCGGCATCGGCGGCTTCATCATGGTGCTGGCGTCTTTGTCGATCATCGTGGCGATGATCATGTCGACCCACCAACGCCGCAAACAGATCGGCGTAATGAAGGTGCTGGGCGCCAATCTGTGGCAGGTACGCCAGATGTTCATTGCCGAGGCAGCCATGCTTGGACTGATGGGCGGCTTGGCTGGCGTAGGCATCGCGTTTGCCGCGCTTGGCGGCGTGAACGGCCTGCTGGCAAGCCAGATGGCCGACCAGCAGAACGGGCCGATGACGGTGATCATTCAGCAGTCGGCCTTGCCGCAGGGCATTTTGTTCGCCGTCCTGGTAGGCATCGCTTCGGGCATCTACCCGGCCATCAGCGCGTCACGAACCAATGCGCTTAGCGTGATCAAGTCAGGATGACCAAGCTCCGGCTCAAGCTCAAGCTCAAGAGCGGATCATGCACAAGGTCCGGCCAATCACTTTATCAGCGAAAGGGAACATGCAGCAATGAAAAAATGGATCAACGTCATCGTAACCGTGGCGATTATGGCAGGGGCGGGTTACTGGCTATATGAGAAATACAAACCGCAGCCGGAGGCTCCCATCGAGGTTCCGCCGCCGATTACGTTCGAAGTGACCCGGCAAACGATGACCCAGACGATACAGGTAAAAGGAAAGTCGGTCTACACGGACCAGACGGACGTTTTTGCGCCATACGCCGCAAGCATCAAACAATGGAACGTGAAGAACGGGCAGCAGGTGAAGAAAGGAGACGTGCTGTTTACGCTGGATACTTCGACGCTTCAAACGGAGGTCCAGCAGCTGCAAAGCGATCTGGAGAAGGCGAAGCTGGAAATCGAAATCAATCAGGTGACCATGGATCAAGCCGACATGAGCGCATCGCTCGGCGTAACCGAGGAAGAACGCAAAAAGGCGTTTGCCGACCGGGAGAGTAAACGCATGACCAATGAGCTGAACCAGAAAGCAATCGCCTTGAAAGAACAGGAAATACAGAAGAAGCAAGAGGTCATCGGCAGGGCGACCGTGTACGCTCCGGCATCGGGCATCTTTCAGTTGAACGATTCCGACACGAAGACCCGCATGGTCAGCGAAGGCCAGTCCGTAGGCAGCATCACGAACACGTCCAAGCTGCAATTCATGGCGGTCATCGGCGAAGAGGAACTGTTTACGCTCAAACCCGGCATGCCGGTAAAGGTCCGCATGACGGCCAATAAAGAGCCGGAGTTCACGGGCAAGGTGAGCAAGGTATCCAAATTCGCCCGCAAAGGCTCCGACGCCGACCTCAAGCAGGCATCCCAGTTCGATATCGTCATTGACCTGAAGCCGGATGCCCGGATGTATGGCGGAGTCAGTCTTGAGGGAGAGATCGAAACGGCGCGCAAGGACAAAGCCACCGTCGTTTCAAGCCTCGCCATCATGCGCGATCAAGCCGAACCTTACGTGCTGCTCGACAAAGGAAACGGGCAGACCGAGCCGCGAACCGTGAAAACCGGCATGGAGTCGGGGGACCAGACCGAAGTGATTAGCGGATTGAAGCCGGGGGATATCGTGGTTTTACCTTAACAGCAATGAATCTAGTAGGTGTCGAGCATGGCATCTGCCGAAAAATAAGGACAAGCCGGGCAAAGAGAACCGTTTTTGCCCGGCTTGTTTGTTGCCGCTGATTTTCTTCTAAAAAATATAAAATATTTTAATTAATTCAATTTACAGTAATATTTTCATAGGGTATAATCGATTCAAAAGGAGGTGAACATGGCGTGTGAGGTTCAAGGAAGCGAATCCGCCAGATCATATGCTTCCATTAACTTCAATTTAGTAAGCGCTTACCATCAGACGGTTAACTACCTCAACATGAATACCCGCAATCACCCTCAGAGCAGCATCCACATTTGCCCATTTCTTTGCATCGGTTCGGTTTTACTTACAGACTTCGACGCAACAAAGCATCGCTAATCTCCTTTCAGTGCCTGACCTTCAACGTTTCATTTATCCATCGAGAGCTCCTGTATACGTAGACGAACTTTCCGGCCTGTCCAACTTGTCATGGAATCGTCGATCCATCGCATGGTTCATAAGCATGCATTATCAAATTGTTTACGGAGGTGTGCCTGCCAATACCCATCCATACATCAGGGCGTTCTCTACCGGGCATGTTCATCTTGCCGACCCAGAGGATCAGTCATGAGGTAACATCCAATCCAAAAGGAGAAAGGTGGAATTATAATGGCAAAGAGGAAAACGATACCGGGAAGCCCGGCGGGAAGGAAAAAGCTGTTCCGCAAGAGCGTCAAACAAGTGCTTGCAGGAGCTTTGCTGGCTGCGGGCATCTTCCCGGGCATGACTGCGGACCCGATCCGGGCAGCGGAGGCGCATGTGGACAATCCGTTCGTAGGTGCCACCGCGTACGTCAATCAGGATTATTCGGCCCTGGTGGACACGTCGATTGCACAGACGTCCGACACGGCGCTCAAGGCCAAGATGGAAACGGTAAAATCGTATCCGACCGCCGTCTGGGTCGATCGCATCGCGGCAATCTATGGGGGGGCCGACAATGCGGGCCGCAAAAGCGTGGAGCAGCATCTGGACGCCGTCCTCGCGCAGAAGCAGCCCGGCGTGCCGATTACGGCCACGTTTGTCATCTATAACCTGCCTGGGCGGGATTGCCACGCGCTGGCCTCCAACGGTGAGCTGCCCCTGACGCAGGCTGCGCTTCAGACGTACAAAACGGAGTACATTGATGTGCTCGCCGATATTTTTGCAGACCCGAAATACCAGGATATCCGCATCGTCGCGGTCATTGAGCCGGACAGCTTGCCGAACCTGGTCACCAACCTGAGCACGCCGGCCTGCGCGCAAGCGAGTTCCACCGGCATCTATGAAGAAGGCGTGCAATACGCGATCAATAAACTTCATGCCATTCCGAACGTATACAACTATCTGGACATCGGCCATTCCGGCTGGCTCGGCTGGGACAACAACCGTACAGGCGCCATTGCGCTCTATACCGATGTTGTGCAAGGAACGACGTCCGGCTTGAACAGCGTGGACGGCTTCATTACCAACACGGCCAATACGACGCCGCTGCATGAGCCGAACCTGCCGAACCCGGATCTGAACATTGGCGGCCAGCCGATCCGTTCATCCGATTTCTACGAATGGAATCCGTATTTCGACGAAACCGATTTTACCGCCGCCCTCTACAACGGGTTTGTGCAGGCAGGCTGGCCAAGCAGCATCGGCTTCCTGATCGATACGAGCCGCAATGGCTGGGGCGGGCCGAATCGGCCTTCCACCGCGTCGGGCAGCAATATCAACACCTACGTCGACTCCGGACGCGTCGATCGCCGCGACCATCGGGGCAACTGGTGCAACAACAGCGGAGCAGGCATCGGCCAACCGCCGCAGGCAGCACCGGGGGCCGCTCATCTGGACGCCTATGTATGGGTCAAGCCTCCGGGCGAGTCGGACGGCTCCAGCTCCGCCATTCCGAACGATGAAGGCAAGGGCTTCGACCGGATGTGCGATCCCACGTTCGTCACCCGGGATGGCGTTCTGACGGGCGCGCTGCCGAATGCACCGATTTCCGGGCACTGGTTCCATGACCAATTCGTTATGCTCGTGCAGAACGCGTTTCCGGTGATCCCGGCGAGCAATGGTGGCGGATCTACGCCGGGCAACGGCGAAACTGCGCCTTCGGCACCTGCATCACTGACGGCGACGGCCGGCAACGGTCAAGTGACTTTAAGCTGGAGCGCGTCTTCCGGAGCAACGAGTTATCATGTAAAACGCGCGACGAATGCATCGGGACCATACGCAACGGTGGCCGCGAACGTGACTGCAGCATCGTACACGGATACGGGCCTGACCAATGGTACGACGTACCATTACGTGGTGAGCGCGGTGAATGCGGCAGGCGAGAGCAGCCCTTCCGTCGCCGCGACGGCAACGCCGCAGAGCGTGGTCGTTCCCACAGGTGATCTGGTGGTGCAATACCATGCAGGAGATACCAATGCGGCCGATAATCAGATCAAACCCTATTTCAATATCAAAAATACGGGAAATACGGGAAATACGGCCGTAAACCTGAGCGACTTGAAGCTTCGCTATTACTTTACGAAAGAAGGCAGCGCTGCGATGGATTCAGCCATCGATTATGCCCAGATCGGAGGCAGCAACATCCAGCGCACGTTTGCGGATGGGTATGTGGAGCTCAGTTTCACGGCAGGGGCAGGCAGCATTCCGGCTGGCGGACAATCGGGGGATATCCAGCTGCGGATGTACAAAACAGACTGGAGCAATTTTGACGAAACCGACGATTATTCCTACGATCCGACCAAAACTTCTTATCAAGATTGGAGCAAGGTAACCCTTTATAAAGACGGAAGCCTGGTATGGGGCATTGAGCCTTGAGGCTACTGCCGAGGCAGTGCTCAGCGTTTTGAAAGAGCTTGGATAACAAGGACAAAACCGCGATCCTCTGGCAAGGAGGATGGCGGTTTTGTCCTTTATTTCAAATTTTAAACACTGAATAGTGCCTATTTTGCACTGAAAATTAACTATATTGAGACAGGAACGGGCTCTATAATAATAGCCGATGGGCAGATCAAGAGGGGCTGCTCTAACCATTTCGGCAGGTTGTCAGGCATCAGGCTTGGCAGCGGGGTCCGAAGGATGAAAGGGGGATCGGATCGATGGCCTGCGGCAGATCGTATGCCGCGATGCAAAGAAAGGCATTTTTTTATTTCAAGCAAAATGTAAGCGTATCCATTCAAAGATGAATGAAATCTGGCTGATTCTTCAATAGAGCGGCCAAACGTTCCAAAGCTTGATCATGAAGCTGCTGCAGCATCACCGATTCGGTCTAAGGGAGAGTGAAGGTGGATGAATTCGGAAAGACACATGTCAAGGTTTCAGAACAAGGTATCGCCATTGTACTCAAAACGTGGAAAGACACGCATGCCTTTGGCGGCAAAAGTGCTTTCCTCCGCGCTTAGCGCAGCTTTGCTTCTGGCAGGCACTTCAGGAATCGCCGGGGCGACAGCGCCATCCGTTAGCGGTTCGGCTGATGTTGAACTGCAATCCAACAAAGGAGGCGGTCAGGTGAAAAGCATTCAGCTCGAATACCTGGATCGGGGGCTGGTCGCCGCATCGACATCCGAGGGTGTGTTTCTCAGCTGGAGGCTGCTGGCGGACGAAGCAACGGGATACAGCGACAAGGGGTTGACGGGAACGGACTTTAACGTTTACCGCGACGGCAAGAAGATCGCGACCGTAACGGACAGCACCAATTATGTCGATCCGGCAGGCAAAACGTCCTCCAAGTACCAGGTCGCCGCCGTGAACTCCAAAGGCAAGGAAAGCAAAAAAAGCGATGCCGTCAAACCTTGGGCCAACGGATATATCGATCTGCCATTGCAGAAACCTGCCGATGGCGTGACTCCTGCCGGAGAAGCCTATACGTATTCCGCCAATGACATGAGCGTCGGAGATGTGAATGGCGACGGCCAATACGAGTTTTTCGTCAAATGGGATCCATCCAATGCCAAGGACGTTTCGCAAAAAGGATATACAGGCAGCACTTACGTCGATTGTTACACGCTGGACGGGCAGCTGTTGTACCGGATCGATCTCGGGGTCAACATCCGTTCGGGTGCTCATTATACGCAGATGCTCGTTTATGATTTCGACGGGGACGGCAAGGCTGAATTGATGTTCAAAACCGCTCCCGGCACCAAAATCATCAAATACAACAAAAAAGGCAAAGTCACTTCCGAGAAATACATCACCCTGCCGAAGGAGGACCGCAAAGCGGGCTATTCGAACGAGGATGATTACCGTCTGAGCGCAAAAGGATATTACGATCATGTAGTGCAGATGTTCCGGAACTGGCACAAGTACGAGGAAGTCGTCAAGGGGAACTGGCCTGCCACGCTGGAGGAAGCCTTCGGCATCGAGAAAAAGTACACGTATCCTCTCTCCCAGCAGGATGCGGAGAGCTTGGCCGACTACTTTATGGACGTGTACGCGCCGGAACGGAGCGCACGGAACGATCTGCGCACGTTTGAAGGTTTCATCCTGAACGGGCCGGAATACGTGACCGTCTTTGAAGGCGAATCCGGCAAAGAGCTGCAAACCGTACCTTATGAACCGGAAAGGCATGACGATGGCCTGATGTGGGGCGATTACGCGATGGCGCGCATCGAACCCGGCAACCGGGTAGACCGGTTCCTGGCAGGGGTGGCGTATCTGGACGGCAAGAAGCCTTCCGCTATTTTCGCGCGCGGATACTATACTCGCTCCACAATGGTCGCCTACAACTGGGATGGCAAGAAACTGAAGAAGGAATGGAAGGTGGACAGCGGCTGGACGCCGATGAAAAATCCGTTCAACGACGGGCCTCATGGCGTAGACGGCACAGATCCGCAGTACGGTTCGATCACAACGCAGGGAGCCCACTATTTCAGCGTGGCCGACGTGGACGGGGACGGCAAGCAGGAAATCGTGTACGGCTCGGCCACGATTGACCATGACGGCAGCGTCTTGTACAGTTCCACCGACGTCATGCCGCCGGAGAGCGCTGCGCCGGGGACGGTGGCCCGCTTGGGACACGGCGACGCGATTCATGTGGCGGACATCGATCCGGCTCGGCCGGGGCTCGAAATTTTCATGGTGCATGAGGGCGGCCCTTGGGCTCCGTACGGTTATTCGCTGAGAGACGCCAAGACCGGCGAAGTGATCTATGGCGGGTATACCGGCAAAGATACCGGACGCGGCATGGTTGGCGACGTTGATCCGACGCGCCGGGGCCTCGAAACATGGGCCGTGGGATTGTGGACAGCCGATGGTCAGAAGATCAGCGACACGGCGCCAGGTACCAACATGAGCATCCGATGGGCAGGCAACATGACAACTCAGATCGTGGACGGCGCGATCGACGTGACGCCGACGATCAAGGATTGGACGCGCGGCACGCTGCTCACCGCCGCGGGCACGCTGACGAACAATCATACGAAAGGAACGCCGTCCCTGGTGGCGGACATTTTCGGCGATTGGCGCGAGGAGATGCTCGTTCGTACGGCAGACAGCTCCGCGATCCGCATCTACCTGAGCACCGAGCTAACGGATCGCAAGCTGTACACGCTGATGCATGACGCGATGTACCGTGTGGGCATCGCCGGCCAGAACAGCGGCTATAACCAGCCTTCGTATCCGTCGTTCTACATGGCTTCGGACATCGACTGGTCGAAGATACCGCTGCCAAAGTTCCATACGCCAGACAAAGGTAAAGGCGACAAGTAAGTAAGGTAACCGGTAAACGAATCTCCAATAAGGCAAGGAAAGACAAAGGCTTTGACGGACCACGAACTGCTTGCGGCAGGCATTTCGGGTCCCGTCAGGGCCTTATTTTCGTTTTTCCAAAAAACAGGCTCACAATGCTGTGCCCCAAGGGTTAACAATAACGAAAAACTGAATACGCGCTGCATCGCAAGAGCCGCAGAATTCATGCCTGACATTGCTCGTGAAATTTCGCCCATCGCGGTTCGCCGCTTGGACGAACGTGAAGCCAGTGAATTTCATTCGCAGAAGGATTCATGACAGATGTGAAACGGAAGCAAAGTCCGACAGGCGATACCGTCCGTTTTCATAAATCAGCCGCGTGATGGAGCACTCCGGCACAAGCTGGCTCTGCTTGGCGATAAACGCATCGTGCCATACGTTCAGCTCATCTTCGCGGAACAAGTGAACCAGCAAATCAGTGATCAAGCCACCATGCGTAACAATAACAATATTGCGATCATCATCGGATGATGCAGCCGATACGGCACCAAGCTCGTTCAGGCATTCGGAGAACCGCATCCCGGCCTGCCGGGAGGAGTCGCCCACCGGTGGCGCATAATCGGGATCGCGCGTGCAGCGGTCCCACATCTCGACGAATTGCTCCAGCGTCTGGCCGGGCAGATCCCCCCAGTTTGCCCGCTCTCTCAGGCGTACGTCCTCCATCAACGGTGCTTGGATCCGTGCAGCAATGCAGTCGGCCGTTTGCCGCGCCCGCCGGAGCGGACTGGTTACGATGAGGTCAGTGGGCATTGGAGACAATATGCGTGCGACGGCTTGGGCCTGCCGTATGCCTTCAGCAGTAAGGGGAACGTCACCGATCGCCTGCTCTTTGAGCCCATGCCTGACCAGATAGAAAGTATGGGTAACCATGAAATAACCTCCTTTACAAATATAACAGCATTCATGAATTCATAATTAGATAATAATCTAATTATATAATCGACTAATTTGTATTTGCAATCCCGAACATGAAAAGTCAATGCGCATCTTCTCCTTCTTATGCAATGCCACCTGATAATCACGCGGCGGGTTAGAACAAGTTCGAAGCGTTCTCAGGCCCCCAATTTTCTGTTCTCCCTTTTACAAAAGCTTAACATCGTGATGATATCGGGCTAATCCTTCCTCCGTAACATAAGTGGCATGTGGGATCGTTCCCACTGTGGGAACGATCCCACATCACGGCAAGGGAGGATCATCCCCATGAACCTGATGGACATCCAAGGACGCGTGACTCCTGAACAATCCGGGACGCATCTTCGAATTCCTTTTCAATTGACGGCGAATGCCGAGCGCTTGAACATCCGATTCGCGTATTCGCCGAAGGTGCTGGAGGATCGCGAGCGAGCGCTCGCTTTGCTGGAGGCCAGTTTTGCCAAATACGTATTGCCGGATCAACAGGAACGGGCAGCGGCACGGGCCGACACCTATTTGCCGTTAAACAATCTGATTACCGTCTCGCTGGATGACGAGCATCAATATCGTGGAGCATGCCATAGGCATGATCCTGTGCAAGAACTGCACCTATCTGAGCTTCACGCATCCCCAGGGCTTGTCCGTGGGTTGATCAGGCAAGGGCGCTGGACAGTGACGCTTAGCATCCACTGCATCGTGACGGCTGCGTGCGATTATCGCCTGAAAGTCTGGACGGATGAAACGGAGGTGAAGGCATGAAATGGCTCGCCTGTGAGCTGCATACCCATACGCTGCACAGTGACGGAAGTCAGACGCTGTCCGAACTGGCCGCGGGAGCAAGCAAGCTTGGCTTCGACGCGATTGCCTTGACGGACCACAATACGATGTCCGGCCTGGCCGATCGCAAAGACATCGCTAAGGAACATGGGTTGCTCATTATTCCGGGCATGGAGTGGACAACGTTCCACGGACATATGGTCACGCTTGGGCTGGATACGTACGTGGATTGGCGGACCGTAGACAAGGACGGCATTTTGGATGGCATTGCAGCCGTCCACGAACAGGGCGGCGTTGCAGGACTTGCCCATCCTTTTCGAATCGGAAGTCCGGCCTGCACCGGCTGTTATTGGGAGTATGAGATCAAAGACTGGTCTGCCGTCGATTACATCGAGGTTTGGTCCGGGACCTTTGCCCCGATCCAACACAACAATCAACGGGCATTCGCTTTATGGAATGACAAGCTGAACGAGGGCTATCGCATATCCGCTACTTCCGGCCGCGACTGGCATACGCAGGCCGACACGACGGATCCGCTGTCCGTGACGTATTTGGGTATTCCGGACGATGCCGATCCTGACGAGGAACAACTCGTCCAGGCCCTGCGCCGCGGACATGTCTCCGTAACGGTCGGTCCGCTGCTGGAGTTAGGCATCAAAACCGGAGGTGCCACTTATGATCTTGGAGCGATCGTTCCGGCACTCACACCGGATGAACCGAGCGGCAATTCCGTCGTTGCATCGGTGTCGATCGATTTCTCGGTCAGGCCGGGTCGATGGACGCTGCCGGGACGAACCTGCAAGCTGGTGCTGCAGTCCAATCTGGGCACGGAAGTTACTCGTGAGGTGTATGCACCCGAAAGCCATGCGCGATTGGAGCCATGCGAATTGAACATTCCTGATGCCACTGGCCGAAGGTGGATCAGGGCCGAATTATGGGGCAGCGTGCAGGGTGCTTATATGCTGATCGCATTTACAAATGCCATTTATTTTGAATAGGAGTGCATGCAGATGAAGCCTTTTCCATGGGTAACCGCACACACGGGATGTATGGGCATGCCGGAACATTCGGAGGAATCGCTGCACGCGGCGCTTGCGCTGGGGGCGGACATCTACGAAGACGACATACGTGTGACGCGGGACGGCGTGCTCGTGCTCGCCCATGACGACGAAGTGGTGCTGGCAGACGGCAACCATGGCAGCATATCCAGCTTGACGCTGGACGAACTGAACGCCGGCTTGCTGCAGCCGATTCCCCTTTTGGAGCCGCTGCTGCGGCAGATCGGAGCCGCGGGCAAAACGATGAATCTGGACATTAAAATGCCGGCCAGCCTGGAGCCTGTCTTCCATATGTTAACCCGGCTGCAAATGACGGACCAAGCTTTCCTGAGCGGCTGCGAGTATGAAGTGGCCATGGAGGCCAACCGTTACGGAAACAACGTACCCAAGCTGCTGAACGTAAACGTGGACAGCTTCCGAACGCTTGATTACGCGGAGGCCGTCAAGCAAGCATGCCATGAAGCAAGGTCGGCGGATTGCTTTGGGCTGAACATGCCCTATGTATTGATCCGCCCGGAACTAATGGAAACGGCCGAGCGCGAACAGCTGAAGGTCTACGCATGGACCGTGACCGACGCAAGCGACATGGCCAGGCTCGCCGGGCTGGGCGTGGCGTCGATCACGACGCGGAACGTGGCCGGGCTGATGTCCGTCAAGGCGCAATGGAATGAAGCGAAGGAGAAACGCGATTGAATACCAAGCTGAATCACAGTTTAAAGGAGCTGGCGCAGCTGGCCGGAGTGTCGAAGTCCACGGCTTCGCGCGTCATCTCCGGCAAAGGCTACGCCAGCCCCGAGGTGCGCGAACGCGTGCTGAACGCGGCAGAGAAGCTGCGTTATAAACCAAACGCCGTCGCCAGGGCGATGGTGACGAAACGCACGAACAACATCGGCGTCATCGTATTTCGCGAGACGCTGCCGATCGTGTCCCATCCGCTGTACGGCAAAATCATCGATGCCATTCTCATGGCGTCCGAAGCGAGAGGCTACTCCGTTTTCCTCAAAACCGACAAGGAAATGTCGCTTCGTTCGACCGACTACATGCTGGAGCAGCGGGTAGATGGGCTGATTCTGGTCAGCCGATTGCGTAAAAACGTCATCGATTACGTGAAGAAATTCAACATTCCGTATCTGATGGTCAATGGATCGACGGACGATCCGGAGGTCATTCATCTGGTCAGCAACGACGAAGAAGGCGGGGAACGCGCGGCGGAATATATGCATGGGCTCGGCCATCGCAGGTTCTTCATTCTGTCGGGTCCGGGCGCGCACCGAAGCCACTCGCTGCGGTTATCCGGTTTCCACAAGCGATTGCTGCAGCTGGGCGTCTCCGGGGAGAAGGACATATTCATCGCCGAATCTCCCGAATCCCATTTCGATTACGGTGTCCGGCTGATGAACCAGCATTACGACGCATTTCGCGCAGGCGGATACACGGCCTTGTTCACGACGAACGACATGCTGGCATTGGGTGCGATGAAGGTGCTGCTGGAGCACGGGGTACGGATTCCGGACGAAGTCGCCGTGATGGGGTATGACAACATTGAGCTTGGCGCGATGTATTCGCCGGCATTGACGACGGTGAGCGTGAATGCGGCAGGCATCGGCCGGGATGCGGTCGACATTCTCGACCGGTTGATCGGCGGGGAGAAGGACGTGCCCCGGCTGGTCGAATATGACAGCGAAGTCGTGATCAGGCAGTCTACTTGAAGTGGATGGAGGGGAAATCATGCTGTGGTATTGGAAAGCGGTCGGCCTCAGGCGGATTGTGGAATTTGTGCTCCTGACGATCTTTGCCGTGTTTTTTGCCGGGCCGCTGCTGAATTTGCTGGTGCTGGCATTCAGCGAGAAATGGAACTATCCGGACGTTCTTCCGCAGGTATGGGGCTTTAAATGGTGGAACTTCGTGCTTGCCAAGGACGATATCGTCTCGTCCATTTCCTTGTCGTTCCTGATCGCGACGCTGGTTACGGCGTTATCCATCGTGCTGTGCATTCCGGCAGCCTATGCGTTTGCCCGGATACAGTTTCCGCTGAAGCGTATGTTCCTGTTTTCGTTTCTGCTGACCAATGCGTTTCCGAAAATGGGACTGTACGTATCGATCGCGGTGCTCTTCTACAAGGTGGGGTTGATGAATACGCTGCTGGGCGTTGTGCTGATCCACATGATCAACGTGCTGATGTTCATGACCTGGATTCCGACGGCTGCATTCCGCAACGTACATGCCGCCCAGGAAGAATCGGCGAGGGACGTGGGAGCGACGCCGTTCAGGGTGTTCCGCAGCATCACGCTGCCGATGGCCATGCCGGGAATTCTCGTCGCATCGGTGTTCACGTTCCTGCATTCGTTGGATGAAGCCCAGGGCACGTTCCTGGTCGGCATTCCCGATTTCAAAACGATGCCGATCGTGATGTATTCGATCATTTCCGATTTCCCGAGCAGCGCGGGAGCGGTGTTCTCCATCATTTTGACGCTGCCAACGATCATTCTTCTGATTGCCGCGCAGCGGCTGGTTAGCGCGGACGTGCTGGCCAGCGGATTCCAGGTGAAGTGACGGGGCGGAGAGCTTCATGACAGAAAGGGGCAACAGCATCATGCAGTTGAAGGTACAGGAATTGACCAAACGCTACAAAACCGGTGACGGCGTCAGCGGAATCAATCTGGAAGTGGCAAAAGGGGAACTGGTCACGCTGCTCGGTCCCTCGGGCTGCGGCAAAACGACCGTGCTGCGCAGCATCGGCGGCTTTCTGGAGCCGGACTCGGGCGACATTCTCATCGAAGGACAGAGCGTCATCAAGCTTCCGCCGGAGAAGCGGCCCACATCGATGGTATTTCAGAGCTACAATCTGTGGTCCCACATGACGGTGTACGATAACCTGGCGTTTGGGCTGAAAATTCGCAAAATGCCCAAAGCCGACATTCGCGCTGCCGTATCGGATGCGCTCCAGCTCGTTCGCCTGCCCGGCTACGAAAAGAAATATCCGTCGCAATTGTCAGGCGGTCAGCAGCAGCGGGTCGCGCTGGCCCGATCACTGCTGCTCAAGCCGGCGGTTTTGCTCCTGGACGAGCCATTCTCGGCGCTGGATGCCAAGCTGCGGCACGAGATGCGGGAGGAGCTGCGCGAAATCCAAATGCAGACCGGACTTACGATGGTGTTCGTTACCCATGACCAGGAAGAGGCCTTGTCCTTGTCCGACCGCATCATCGTCATGAACAAAGGGAATATCGAGCAGATCGCGAAGCCGCAGGAAATTTACGATGAACCTGCATCGCTGTATGTCGCCAGCTTTATCGGCAAAATGAACTTTTTGGAGGGGGTGGCGGATGAGCAGAACATCCGTTTCGGGGAAGCCGTTTTTCCGAATGACAAACATTTGCGCGGAAAGGTAACGGTAGCGGTTCGACCGGAAGACGTGGGCATCCACGACGGATTGCAGGGACAGGGAATGTTGGCCGGCAAGATCAAACACATCATGATTCTGGGGCACTACGCCGAGGTAACGGTCGATCTGGCCGGCCTTGGCAGTCTGAGGACTTTTCAAACGAAGGAAGCGACGCAGCAGTTGCGAATCGGCAAAGACGTCCAAGTATCGATCACCCGATTGACCGGATATCCGGAACTCGTAACCCAATAACGGAGGCTGAAAAAAATGCGCACAAAAAAAACCTGGTTGACCATGTTCTCTTCAGTGATGCTGTCTGCTGTCATGCTGGCCGGATGCGGAAACGGAAACGGCGCTTCGAACACCAATGCGTCGTCCGAAGGCGGTTCATCCACGGCCACGGCCGCCGAAACGACGACTTCGTTCAATTTCTATTTCACCGGATCGCAAAACGTAAAGGACCTGTGGGATACGCTGGTTCCGATGTTTGAGGAAAAAAATAAGGAAGTCGATGTCAACCTGGTCTACATTCCGTCGGGAACGGGTGCCCAGCCAACCTATGATCGCATCATGGCGGCCAAACAAGCGGGCAAAGGCTCGGGCGACATCGATCTGTACGAAGACGGCATCGCCGTTGTTTCCCAAGGCATCAAGGATGGCGTATGGTCCCAGCTGAGCGAGGGCGACATTCCGAACATCAGCAAAGTCAGCGCGCAAACGATGAAGGACGTCGAAAACTATGCCGTTCCATATCGCTCTTCCGCCGTGGTACTCGCCTATGACAGCACGAAAGTGGCGAACCCGCCCAAAACGATGGACGAGCTCTTGCAGTGGATCAAAGCCAACCCGGGCCAGTTCGCTTACAATGATCCGTCCACCGGCGGTTCTGGCAGCTCTTTCGTACAGACGGTCGTGTATAAGGACCTGCCCGAAGAAGACATCCACAACAGCGATCCGGCCGTGATGGAAAAGTGGGAATCCGGTTTTAACACGCTGAAAGAATTGGGTCAATACGTGTACGGCGACGGCATCTATCCGAAGAAGAACCAGGGCACGCTGGACCTGCTCATGAACGGCGAGGTGTCGATCATCCCGGCATGGTCCGACATGGTGCTGCAGCAGATCAACGAAGGACTCCTGCCGGATACGGTCAAAATGCAGCAGATCACGCCTGGCTTCAACGGCGGACCGACATACCTGATGGTGAACGGCGAATCGGACAAGAAGGAAGCGATCAACCAGTTTATCGATTTCGTGCTGTCTCCTGAAGCACAAGAGGTTATCGTGGACAAAATGAACGGTTTCCCTGGCATCGAGCTCTCGAATATGTCCCAGGACATGCAGGACAAATTCAACGGCGTATCCGACGGGTTCCGCACGTTCAACATCGGCGATCTGAGCACCGAGATGAACAAACGCTGGCAGAATGAAGTTGCGGCGCAATGAGCAAAAAAACGAAACAGGCGATCGCAGGGCTCGCCATGGTCCTTCCTTCTTTTGCCGTCCTGCTGTTCGTGGTCATCATTCCGATCATCCAGTCGCTGATCATGAGTCTCAGCAATGGCGAAGGCGGCTACGATCTCAGCCGGTATCAGATGTTATTTACCGATAAAGGCATGCGGGCCAACATCATCTTTACGCTCCGCATCACGCTGATCTCCTGCGTGCTCGTGCTGCTGGTCAGTTATGCGCTTGCCATCTACATGCGGTTCAACAATGGCCGGATCGTGGAGATGATTCGCAAAACGTACATGATTCCTTTGTTCATTCCGGGCGTCATTGCCAGCTACGGGCTGATCAACCTGCTCGGCAACCATGGCTGGCTGGCACGGCTGTTGGACGGCACGGGCATTGAGCTGCCGCGGATCATTTTCGACGAAAAGGGCATCATCATCGCCAATCTGTGGTTCAACATACCGTTTACGACGATGCTGCTCAGCTCCGCGCTCGCGAGCATTCCGTCCTCGGTTATCGAGAGCGCAAAGGACGTGGGGGCAGGCAAGTTGAAGCTGTTCGTTCGTTTCATTCTGCCGCTGACCTACAAGACGTTTCTGGTGGCCGTGACGTTTGTGTTCATGGGCGTGATCGGATCGTTCACCGCACCGTTCCTGATGGGCGCGAATTCTCCGCAAATGCTCGGCGTGTCGATGCAGCAGGTGTTTAGCGTATTCCAGGAACGGGAGCAGGCTGCGGCCATGGCCTTCTTCTCGTTCCTGCTCTGCTCGGTCATGGGGGCATTCTACATCCGGTCGATGTCGCAGGAGGAAAACGCCAAGGCTTGATATTGTACTATGCATCGTTTCATGAAGCGTGACCCAGTTAGAGAGCTCATCAGCCAAAATAGGATAAACGCTCCGCTCCGGCTTCCCCAATGTGCAGTGATGCATGTTGGCGGACAGCCGGAGTTTTGCGTTATACGGACAGCCGCGATGGGTCCAAACCTGCTACAATGGAGCCATGACGATATGGCAGAACGGACGGGGAGGTTAGGATATGGAACAGGGAAAGTTGAACGGGAGTTTGTACCAGCCGGAGCTGCGCGCGGGAGACTGCGGTCCGCGTTTTTACGCCTACTACTACAAGCAATGGGACGATTACGAAATGTCCCACCATGTTCACGATTCGACCGAAATCATGTACATCATCTCAGGCATGTGCAGAGTGGACGTCAAGATGCCGGACGGCAGCACGGAACAGGCGGTGTTGAAAAAAGGACAGTTCATCCTGCTGGATGCGGGCGTTCCGCACCGACTGCTGGTGCAGGACGGCGTGCCCTGCCGGATGCTTAACGTGGAATTCGGCTTTGCGCCCGCAGCGCCGGGCCAGCCTTCGATTCGCCAGCTCGCGCGGGAAGAGCAGGAGGTCGCAGCTCTGCTCGACGGAGCGTCTCCTTATCTGGTGCTGCCTGATCCGGAAGAGGTATACCACATCATGAAAAGCCTGGTGCTGGAGCTGGACCAGCGCGGCTTGGCTGCGCAGGAACGGCAGGATCGAACAGGCGCCGCCGCGCTTGCAGTGCCGAATCCGCTGCGCGTGCTTGCGCCCGAAGAACGCTCGCAGCATCGCGAAGCCCGCAACCTGCAGTTTCCCGAACAGGGCACGTTAGTGCGCACGCTGTTCGTCCAGCTGCTGGTTCGGGTGGCCCGCCTGCGCGGGGAGCAGCGCCGAAGCGCGCATGACCAGACCGAGCTGTACGTGAAGCGCACGATCGAGTTCATGCATCAGAACATGGACCGCAGCATTCAAATGAAAGAGATCGCCGCAGCCGTCAACCTGCATCCGGGGTATTTGCACCGCATCTTCCGCAAGCATGCGGGACGAACCCCTGCCGATTACCTGACGATGCTGCGCATGGAAAAGGCCAAAATGCTGCTGCAGCAGACCGACATTCCCGTATCGGAAATCTCCGATTACGTGGGCGTGGGCAGCCGCCAATACTTTCATATGCTGTTCAAAAAACATACGGGGCTGACGCCGCTGGAATTCCGGGCATCCATGGAGCGCCATGTTAGCCATTATCCGGATGGCAGCCATGCGGAGTGGGGATGAAAAGTGAGGATTTTTGACACCCTTTCCGCAAACAGGTCATGATTTTGATAACGCTTCCCCGAAAGGCATTGCTACAATGGACTCATGTGGTGAAACAATAACCGAAGCAGTGTCTTCGGACAATGGGAGGACATGGGCATGTCGTTTAAAGTGGCCTTTATCGGGGCAGGCAGCATCGGATTCACGCGCGGATTGTTGCGGGATCTGCTGACCGTGCCGGAGTTCAAAAACATCGAGGTGGCGTTCTGCGACATCAACCAGCATAACCTGGACATGGTGACCGAGCTGTGCCAGCGGGATATTCGCGAGAACGGACTGGACATCCAGATTCAACCGACGACGGACCGCAGAGAAGCGCTCAAGGATGCCAAGTACGTGCTGTGCACGATACGGGTAGGCGGGCTTGAAGCGTTTGCGACCGACGTGGACATTCCGCTGAAATACGGGGTGGACCAGTGCGTCGGGGACACGCTGTGCGCGGGCGGCATTATGTACGGGCAGCGGGGCATCGCCGAGATGCTGGACATCTGCAAGGACATTCGCGAGCAGAGCGCGCCGGACGTGCTGCTGCTCAACTACTCGAACCCGATGGCGATGCTGACCTGGGCCTGCAACACATACGGCGGCGTGCGCACGATCGGTTTGTGCCACGGGGTGCAGCATGGGCATCATCAGATCGCGGAAGTGTACGGGCTGGATAAAAAGGAAGTGGATATCGTCTGCGCAGGCATCAACCATCAGACCTGGTATATCAAGGCGTCGCACAAGGGCCAGGACCTGACGGCAGGCTTGCTCGAAGCGTTCGAGAAGCATCCGGAGTACAGCCGGACCGAAAAGGTGCGCATCGACATGCTGCGCCGCTTCGGGTATTACAGCACGGAATCGAACGGCCATCTGAGCGAATACGTGCCTTGGTACCGCAAACGTCCGGACGAGATCCAGGACTGGATCGACCTGGGCAGCTGGATCAACGGGGAGACCGGAGGATATTTGCGGGTATGCACGGAAGGACGCAACTGGTTTGAAACCGACTTCCCGAACTGGATGAAAGATGAGCCTATGCGTTTCGTTCCGGAAAAAAGAGGCGAAGAGCACGGTTCGTACATTATCGAATCGCTGGAAACGGGACGCGTATACCGCGGGCATTTCAACACCGTCAACAATGGCGTGATCTCCAACCTGCCGAATGACGCAATTATCGAAGCACCGGGCTATGTGGACCGCAACGGCATCTCGATGCCGCATGTCGGCGATCTGCCGCTCGGCCCGGCAGCCGTATGCAACGTCAGCATTTCGGTACAACGTCTGGCGGTGGAGGCGGCAGTGCATGGCGATGACCAGTTGCTGCGCCAGGCATTCATGATGGACCCGCTCGTCGGCGCGGTATGCAATCCGAAAGAGATTTGGCAAATGGTCGACGAGATGCTGGTCGCGCAGGCGAAATGGCTGCCGCAATACGGCGAAGCCATTGCAGCGGCGGAAGAGCGGCTTGCGGCGGGCAACCTTATTCCGACGAAAGCATACGAAGGCGCAGCGCGGCTCAAAGTGAAAACGGTGGAAGAGATGCAGCAGGACCGCGATGCCGCCAACAAAAACGCGGGCGAGTCCGACAAGGGCAAAGATCGCGAAAAGGTACAGCAATAAGATACAGCAATAAGGTGAACTATAAAGTGAATCTATGAAGTGAAGCGATAAGATGAAGCAACAACATCGAAAAGCTTCATGATGCAAGGCGCAGCCGTTAGACGAGGAGTCTGGCGGCTGGGCTTTTTTTGCATGTGAAAATCGATTATACAAAGCGGGCAATTTGGATTATGATGGAATAACCAAGTAAGTTAATGTGTTTACATATAATAGCGATTTAATCTAGGAGGATGATAATGATGTCAACTATACCTGAACCATTGACCACCGAACTGATCGAGCAAGCTATTGCCTGGCGCAGGCATTTGCACCAGCATCCCGAGCTTTCGTTTCAGGAGCATGAAACGTCCCGGTACATCGCCGGCATATTGGAATCGTTCGGCGGACTGGAGATCAGCCGCCCTACGCCGACAAGCGTCGTTGCCAAGCTGATCGGCGCCCGTCCCGGCAAAACGCTGGCCCTGCGTGCAGACATCGACGCATTGCCGATTGAAGAGGAAGCGCCGATCGAGGACGCTTCCCGCAACCCGGGCGTCATGCATGCCTGCGGGCATGACGGGCATACGGCCACGCTGCTGGCCGTGGCCAAGCTGCTTAGCGCGCGAAAGGAGCAGCTTCGCGGCGAGATTCGTTTTATTTTCCAGCATGCGGAGGAAATGCCGCCGGGCGGTGCAAGAGAGCTGGTTGCGGCAGGCGTCATGGACGGGGTGGATTGGGTCGTGGGCGAGCATTTGGCTTCCCTACTGCCCGTCGGCAAAATAGGCATTGCCTATGGCGAAATGATGGCTTCGCCGGACAACTTCACGATTCTTGTCAAAGGGTACGGCGGACATGCGGGATCTCCACATAGGGCGGTGGACGTCATCGCCATTGGCGCCCAAATCGTGACCAACCTGCAGCACATCGTATCCCGGAATGCCGATCCGCTGGAGCGCCTCGTGGTATCCATTGCCCAATTTACCGCAGGCGCCTCCCGCAATGTCATTCCGGATCAGGCGATCATCAAAGGAACGGTACGGAGCTTCAGCACGGAAGTGCGGGAAGAAGCCGAAAGACAAATCGAGCGTATTGCCGGCGGAGTCGCTTCTGCCCATGGAGCAAGCATTGAGCTGGATTACGTGTACGGCTACGATCCGGTCGTGAATGACGAGGAACTGACCCGTACGATTGAAGCGGTGCTGGTGGAAACGTTTGGCCGGGACGCCGTCGTTCATCAACCCCCATCCATGGGCGGCGAGGATTTCTCGGCGTATCAGCGCGTCGTTCCCGGGACGTTTTTCAATATCGGCGCAGGCAATGTGGATAAAGGCATCGTGTATCCCCATCATCATCCCAAATTTATGATTGACGAAGAAGCGCTGCAGAACGGCATATTGGCTTTCGTTAAAATTGCGGAACATTTGCTTGAGTGGAACCGGGATTAGTCAAAGAATGTTCAACATCTGGATATGCAGGATAGGATTAACCTTGCGAATCTCTCGACTCTTTTTCCATGCTATGTTATTATAAAAACTCTGATAACGTGGTAACGAGCTAAAGCGTTTTGCTGGCTATAGACATGGAGGGGTAAGAAATGATGAAGAAAAAGGGAATCGTACTGTTACTGATCAGCATGTTCATCGTTGTACTCGCGGGCTGTTCGGGCTCGGCAAGCAAAGACGACAATACCATCGTCGTAGGCATCGACGACAAATTCGCTCCGATGGGTTTCCGTGACGAGCAAAACGAAATCGTAGGTTTCGATATTGATTATGCCCGCGCGGCCGGGGAGAAAATGGGTAAAGAGTTCACGTTCCAGCCGATCGACTGGTCTTCCAAGGAATCCGAGCTGAACAGCGGCCGCATCGACCTGATCTGGAACGGATACACGATCACGGACGAGCGCAAGGAGAAAGTCCTGTTCACGAAGCCGTATCTGGAGAATAGCCAGGTGGTCGTGACGCTGGCCGATTCGCCGATTACGAAGCTGGACGAGCTGGACGGCAAAAACGTCGGTCTGCAAGCATTGTCCTCTGCGGCAGATGCACTCGCGGCAAGCCCGCTGAAAGACAAAGTAAAAGCTTCCGAATTCAAGGATAACGTACTTGCCCTGACCGACCTCAAAACGAAACGACTGGATGCCGTCATCATCGACGAGGTTGTAGCAAGATACTACATGTCCAAAGAAGAAGGAACGTTCAAACTGCTGGACGAATCGCTCGCTCCCGAGCAATATGGCGTTGGCGTGAAGAAAGGCAATGAAGCACTGTTGAACGAGCTGCAAAAAGCCCTTGACGAGATGAACGCGGACGGAACGGCTGCCGAAATTTCGAACAAGTGGTTTGGCGAAAACAAGGTGCTGAAATAACAGGTTTGATCCGATCCACTTAGAATCGCAAAGGACCTGACAATATCGATTGAACGGCATGGCCTGAATCCTTCATGCCGCCGTTCACTACCAAGTGACCCCGTATTTCCGATGGAGGCAATGCCTTCGGTGGAGTGCGGGGTCAACAGATTAGAGGAGATTGAATCATGAGCTGGGATTATATATCTACCGTATTGAAACCGATGCTGGACGGGGCGCAGACAACGATCATCATGTTCCTGGTCGCGATCGTATTGTCCGTGCCGCTCGGCTTCGGCATAACGCTGGTCATGCGCAGCCGCTTCAAACCGCTGGCCTGGCTGGCGCACGCGTACGTTTACGTCATGCGCGGCACGCCGCTGCTGCTGCAGGTGCTGTTCTTCTGCTTTGGCCTGCCGCTGCTGCCGGTGATCGGGGAGCATCTGGTCTTCGACCGCTTCGTTTCCGCAGCGATCGCATTTGTGCTGAACTACGCCGCATACTTCGCGGAGATTTTCCGGGGCGGCCTGCTTTCCATCGACAAAGGACAGCAGGAAGCGGCGCAGGTGCTGGGGCTTAGCCGTTGGCAAACGATGACCAAAGTCATCGTTCCGCAGATGATCCGCGTGGTGCTGCCGGCAACCGCCAACGAATCGATCACGCTGGTGAAGGATACGGCGCTTTTGTACGCCGTGGCCGTGCCGGAGCTGCTGTATTACGCGCAAGCGGCGGTTAACCGCGACATGCAGCTCATTCCGTTTTTCTTGGCCGCAGTCATTTATTTGGTGATGACCCTTGTGCTGACCGTTCTGTTCAAGCTGTTGGAGAAACGTTACTCGTTTAAATAAGCTGCGGCGCAGAGGCCGCACTCAAAATCAATCCGTTAAAGGACTGTCTAAACATGTCACATATCATAGAAGTCAACCAATTGAAAAAATCGTTCGGCACGCTGGACGTCCTGAAGCAGGTTTCCTTTAGCGTGGAGCCGGGCGAAGTCATTGCCGTCATCGGACCGTCGGGCTCCGGCAAAAGCACCATGCTGCGCAGCCTGATCCATCTGGAGGAAATTACGGGCGGCACGATCCGCCTGCAAAATCAGGTGCTGGTTGAGGACGGACGTTACGCTTCCGGTGCGGACATTCGCAAAATGACCGACCGGATGGGCATGGTGTTCCAGCATTTTAACCTGTTCCCGCACCTGACCGTGCGCGCGAATCTGGAGCTGGCGCCGAAGACGCTGAAAAAAGAAAGCAATGCCGCTATTCGTAAGCGCAGCATGGAACTGCTGGACAAGGTAGGGCTGGCGGACAAGGCCGATACCTATCCGGGCAATCTGTCCGGGGGACAGAAGCAGCGCGTGGCTATCGCCCGCGCCCTCATGATGCAGCCGGACATCCTGCTCTTCGACGAGCCGACCTCCGCGCTCGATCCCGAGCTGACGGGCGAAGTGCTGCGGGTCATCAAACAGCTGGCGCAGGAAAACATGACGATGATGATCGTCACCCATGAGATGAGCTTTGCCCGCGACGTCGCGGATCGCATTTTCTTCATGGACAACGGCGAGATCGCCGAATCCGGTACGCCGGAGCAAATTTTCGGCAATCCGCAGCTGGAGCGTACGCGTACTTTTTTGCAGCGGGTAGAGCTGGACGCCTAAGCCAGGCTGCACATCATAAAGAGCGAAATCATGCCGGACCACGAGGGGACCGGAAGATTCGCTCTTTTTTGCGTTGACGGCACGATGTATGCTGACCGTAATTTACGCTGCAGTCTTCCGCGAGCGCTAACGAATCTCACACACCTTATGTGGGCCGTTTTCGTGGTTTGCAGCACCTAACGAACCTGAGAAGTCTTATGCAGCGTAATTTGGGCCGTTCGGGCGTCATTTCACCATAATAACGTGTCTCAGGTTCGTTACGATTCAACGTGAGCTTTATTCCGGTCGATAAGATGCGTCAAGTTCGTTACAGCAAAAATATGGGGATGAACAAGGCAGGCAGCAGGTTCAACACGTTGATTTTTGTAATGTTCAGAATGTTCAAGCCGGTGCAGAGCGCAAGAATGCCGCCAATGATCGTGATTTCGTTGATGACGCTGGTCGTCATGTATCCGGAAATGAAATCTGCGGAGAAAAATACGGCTGTTTCGATAATAAACAATATTAGCGATGTAATCATTATGCCGATTCCGAAAGTGGAAGCCAGAATGAGCGCCGTCATCCTTCATTCAAACGGCCCGCCGAGAACCGGGCCATCAGTGTGTCCAACCTTTTTTCGATATTTATAAGCTGACCGATGATCCCGCCAAGCGTGAGGAAAATGATAAACATGATTTGAAATTCGCTGGTGGAAAGGCTGTTCATCGTTGTGCTGATGCCGATGATCAGGGCGCTGACGCCGATCACCTGGTTCAGGATGGATTTGTAGCTCTCATGGATGAACCTTTTGGAGATGGCTCCGATCGTGCTGCCGCATATCATCGAAAAACAATTGATCCATATTCCAAGCATCGTGTTCACTCCTGAGGATTACCACACCGAATTTAGAAGTTGGTCGACTTCCGGGATTCGGGTGACGGATGGGGTTGGGATAAGATTGCCGTTGACCATGACCATGTTGACGTTCGACAAGGCTTCGATACGCTCCAGCGGGTTATGCTCGAGGACGATCAGATCCGCGTTTTTGCCGACTTCAAGCGTACCGGTAAATTCATCCACGCCCAAAATGTTTGCATTGGTTCGGGTAGCCATCTCGATGACCTGTGCCGTGCTCAGACCGGCCTGTCTCATGTAATGGTCGAGTTCTCTCCACATGTCGTAATGCGTAACGAACGGCATCGCGGCATCGGTGCCGACACCCATCGTAATGCCGTGTTCAATGGCTTGATGCACGCTTTTCAACATGGATGTGTAAACCAGCCTGGAGTTTTCCTTCACGGTTGCGCTCACCTTTGTGACACTGGTGTCCAAGGAGGCCGACGGATAAGCGGCTTGCAGGGTCGGGATCAGGGCCGTGTAACCATTCAGGGCATTGGGATTGTTTTTATACAGGTCGATGATTTCGTCATCCATTTCCGCGCCGTGCTCGATCGTGTCGACGCCACCTTTTAACGCCACTCTGACGCCTTCCGTGCTCTCCACATGGGCAGCGACCCGCAGCCCGATTTTGTGCGCTTCGTCGCAGATCGCGGTTACTTCGTCCACCGTCATTTGCAAACGGCCCGCTTCGCCGACCATTTTGGCATCGGTCACCCCGCCGGTCACGCAAATTTTGATCAGATCCACGCCGTGTTTCACATTGATGCGCACGTTTTTGCGCGCCTCCCATGGGGAGTCTCCCACCAGAGCGAGGTAGGGTGCGCCGTGTCCGCCCGTGACGCTCAGGAAAAACCCGGATACAAGCAAGTTCGGGCCAACGAACGTGTTGGCATTGATTTCATCGCGGAGCGCCACATCGGTGTAGAAAAATTCGCCGACGCTGCGCATCGTGGTCACCCCGGCGTGCAGAGCCGTCAGCGCATTGCGTTTCATGCGTTTTATCAGCACGCTTTTTCCGAATTTGGTGTTCAAAATGTGGTTGTACGCAAATTGCAGCATGCCTTCGCTGGCGGACAGCGTGAACGGCTTGCCGTCGGCGAACAGGTGAACATGGGCATTGATCAACCCTGGCATGACATATTTGCCCGCAAGGTCGATCGTTTCATAATGGGCGGGGATGTCCATGTCGTGTTCTTTGCCGATCTGTTGAATGCGTCCGTGTTCATCGACCAGAATGGTCATATTTTTGGCCAAACCTTGATGCTGGTCGCCGTGGATTACATTGCCGTTGGTGAATGCATAGGCCTTTGTCATCATAAAATCCTCCTTGAATGCGATGTATAATGAATGAATAATTCATTTTTGGGGCAAAAAAAAGGGCAAGGCATGTCCGGCTTTTTTTACTCGTTCAAGCTTTTCATACCGTGCAGTCTGTAAATGCTCAACGCTTCGAAAATACGTCTGCGGCTGTCGTCGCTCAGCTCTCTTTTCAGCAGATCCAGATTCATGTCGATGACATTGTGGGCGATGATGTTGAGCATGACCATGTTTTCTTCGTGGCCGATTTCGTAGCGTTTATACCGATCCTTGAGATAGGCCTTTTTGGTTTCGATCATCAGGTCGACCAGTTCGTTTTTCGCGTTGGTGTACGTGGTGCCTTTGTTTTTTTCGAAAATGATCACGATCTGTTTGCTGTACTTCGTCAACACGTCCACTTGAGCCTGAAACAGGGCAGACCGCTCCTCGCTGTCGGCGCCGTCGAAAAAATGCTGATTATCGAAATGAATCGTCTCGACCAGCACGTTTTTCAGGTATTCCACCAAGGTGGGCGGCACGACGGAGTAGAACAGATCCTTTTTGTTTTTGAAATAGGTGTAGATGTTGCCAACGGAAATGTTGATCTCGTCCGCGATATCGCTCATCTTGGCGTCGACAAACCCTTTTTCGAAAAATACCTTTAACGCGGCATATTCGATTTCTTTTTTGACTTCGTCTTTTTTGGACTGCAATCGGAACGTCTCCTTAAAAGTGAATGGTTAATTCGTTATTAATGTATTCCTGTTTCTGAGGTTTGTCAAATCATCGGATGTTATAGGGGGAACGGGGGATATGTAGGGCAGTGGATGGGGTGCTGTGGATGGCGGGATTCATGCGGTTGTGTTATCATTGGTGCGAATGCCAAGCTCACATGAATTTCCTGGAGATTCGCACCTCGAAAAATGTCGAAAACGCCTTATTTGTGACCTTTTGGCAATGGAGAGGAATGCTTTGGTTAAGAGAAGTTGCTGGAAATGACGTAGGAAAGTTTGTTTTTTGAAGTGGACGCAGTTTATACGTTATTTTTCGCTGTCGCACTCTGTATGGAGTGCGTGGATTGAAATCTTAGCAACCCCGCGACAACTCCCGCGAAAAAAAGTCGCACTCCGTGAGGAGTGCGTGGATTGAAATCTCCAATGCCCGATGCCTTGTTGCATCTGCGGCTGGTCGCACTCCGTATGGAGTGCGTGAATTGAAATGTCACGCTGGGCGCGGTAACGATCGGCGGTCCAACGTCGCACTCCGTATGGAGTGCGTGGATTGAAATCCAATCAAGGACTTGTGCGACGCCTTCACCGATTGTCGCACTCCGTATGGAGTGCGTGGATTGAAATCCCGGCTTGGTGCGCCTCTGAGCATACAGCGCGTCGTTGCACTTCGTATGGAGTGTGTGGATTGAAATATTAATTACCATCCCACCGTACGGTACAAAAATTTTAGGTCGCACTCCGTATGGAGTCCGTGGATTGAAATTTCGGTGAGTATGCAGGCTTTCTCAACTATTGCGTCGCACTCCGTGTGGAGTGCGTTGATTGAAATACATGGGTGGTGCACCCCATGCTTTCTAGATGTTTTAGTCGCACTTAGTATGAAGTGCGTGGATTGAAATTTGGGACTTCGCCGATTGCAAGCAGTGTAAGTTAGTCGGAGTGCATAGATTGAAATTCGTATTGAATCATGTCATCCGTCTTTTCGATGGAAGTCGCACTCTGTATAGAGTGCGTGGATTGAAATTCTTTGATGTTGTCCATAAGATACTTTAGCAGCATGGTAGACTCCGCATAGAATGCGAGGGTCGTAGTGTATAAAGGGAAGGTCCTTAGATTACAACGAAAAAAGCTCGGCATATGCCGAGCTTTTTTGAGTGAGAACCGATTTGAGTTTCCGGCTAAAGATAATTAACCGTAAAGTTATCCCTCAGCATTTATACGGGAACTTCCTGTAGTCTTTTCACTTCCAACTGAATGAAATGGTGGACATGATCCTGTCCGTATTTATTGTCCAGATAAAGCTTGCGGAAATAATTTTTGGCATTGGTGTGGTTCATTTGCTGAAAAGCCAGGTTAAGTCCTGCATTGAGAACGGCACCTGCAATGGGCACAATCATGCCCAGTTCCTTTTGCGTGATGACGACGCCTAATCGCTCAGCCACCTTTTGCACAAGCCGGATGAGTTGGGGACAGGATTTTTCGATGACTTCGGCGGTTAATTCCCCAGCCAGTCCTTCGGCAAACTTGGTCGCTGCCCTCACTTCGGAAAAGGCCAACGATTTGGCTGCCAGAAACCCTTCATCCGAAGCCGACGATGTTGGCGCCATCGCCGCCAAGACATGCGGAATATTCATCGGATCCGCCGTGGAGTATCCATACGAAGCAGCGATTTGGCTTACATGCCGGGACATCAGCGTCATGGAGGCGGTCACGTCAGCTGCGACGGTCACTGGAAGCAAGAGTCCGCCTGAAAGAGTTGTTGCCATTCCCAATGCTGCACCCTCCGCCGTAACCAAAAAACCGTTGCTGACATCAAACGTATCTGCCACGATATCCATCTCTTTTAATGGCAAGCGTCGGATCTCCTCTAGACCGGCAATGCGGATATTGTGTTTTTTCATGTATTCTTTGCGAATGGCATCTTCGCTGGTCAACGCCTTGGCCATTTTGATCGTTCCCCGCAAAGAAGACTCAATTGTGGAGTCGATGCGAGTGATGGCTTTTTTGATCATCTTGCTATTGGATGAATGAGCTGCCTCCATAAGCTTAGACACGGGTTTTCCGGCGACTTCAAGCGCAGCTTGGACCGGATTGACCGAAACTTGGCTTTTGGCCATTTCCCCAATGACAAATTGTTCGTACTCCGTAAAGGTCGGCATGATGATTTCCCTCCAGTACAATCGAATGATGATTCCACGCCAACAGCGGACATCTCAAGTCAAAAGCATCCGCCAGGGTTTAGGCTTTGTAGTCCGGGTTATGCTGTTCGTATCCCCCATTTGGACGGTTCACGCTGGTATCCCCGTCGCCATCCCTGTAGTACCCCTCGACGTGCGTGCCGTCTGCGCGCTCATAACCTTCGACATAATGAGGTTCAACGTGGTGAGTATTCGGATTTTCGATCGTAGCGGCATCGGTCTGCTCGACATTTGCTGTGGTCGTTGCATGTTCCATAGGCGCTGCATGACCTGGGTCGCTTTCGGCTGCAATTTCACCTATTCCATCTGCACCATCCGCCACATCAAGTATGCCGACTGCAATGACACTCACCGCCGCGGCAGTAACCAGTCCTTTGGCACCGTGTTTCACGCGATCTATATCCTCATCCTTGATGCCCGTAACGACATCTTTGCCGTTGTTGTAGACGTATTTGGCAGAAGCAACGACGCCTTTGGCGGTATCAGACACAGCCCCACCAATATCGTTCAAGCCATGATCCACCGTGGCTCCGTCGTTTGTAATTACCCCTTTAGCGACATCATATACACCGCTGGCAAGATCGCCCACCGTGCGTCCGGTATGTACGGTTGCTTTTTCGACGCCGTTACCGACTTCTTTGATATATTGGCTGCCTGTGACTTCACCAACAACCCGGACGGATCCGCCGAGCACTCTGCCTGTGACTTTTCCCGCGAATTGCCCCAAATCTTTTAGGAAGCTCATATTGTCATTCTCCTTAGACACGTTAGGTACTCAAAGCGCGTCGTTTTTCTTATGCATAATTGTATTATATACGGTTATAAGGGGAAAAGCGGCGCAAAGGTTTGGAAATTTAGGTGCGAACCCCATGCTCACATGAATTTCCTGGGGGATTCGCACCTCGGAATTTGTCGAAAGTATCGTTTTCGTGACCTTTTGGCAATAGATTTGCTCCATTAGTTGGGTAATGTATAATAAAAATAGATGAATTTACGTAACGATTGTTCCGATTGACACATTTGTTACGTCATTTTTTGCTGTCGCACTCTGTATGGAGTGCGTGGATTGAAATCAAGCTGGTTATTCGTCCCTTTGCGGTAAACCGCGTCGCACTCTGTATGGAGTGCGTGGATTGAAATGCTAAGACTGATCGTTATAAGGCGATCCGTAAGGAAGTCGCACTCTGTATGGAGTGCGTGGATTGAAATCCGGCTGCTGACAGGGTGCTGGGGAGCTGTTCCCGGTCGCACTCTGTATGGAGTGCGTGGATTGAAATCGTATCTGGGAGCGACGCTGTTTCCCGCCCGTAAAAAGTCGCACTCTGTATGGAGTGCGTGGATTGAAATCCCTCATCATTACTTGGATCTTGCCAGCCAACCCTGTCGCACTCTGTATGGAGTGCGTGGATTGAAATCTGAACGCCAACATTCAGGGTAAATCGAAGCTTATTGTCGCACTCTGTATGGAGTGCGTGGATTGAAATCGAAGTATCATCTATTTTGGTTGGAATTTGGGATTGTCGCACTCTGTATGGAGTGCGTGGATTGAAATTCAAATGGGTTGCGATTGTCGGCATAACACACCTCGTCGCACTCCGTATGGAGTGCGTGGATTGAAATCTCAAATGTATTGATCCAAATTGCTGGATAGCATGAAGTCGCACTCCGTATGGAGTGCGTGGATTGAAATTCCAGCGTTGGCTGCATGCCGTTGAACCCGTCTACGTCGCACTCCGTATGGAGTGTGTGGATTGAAATTACAGGAAAAGACGCGAACCAGACTTCACTTAATTATCGCATTTCGTATCTAGTTTGGTTTCCACAGGCAACCACTTCTCGTAGCACTCCTTATGGAGGTATGTAGTTTCCGAGATACTAATAGATAATTGGAACATATCAAACTTCTTTTAAGAACTTACGAAAGATGCAATCTGTTTGAAGAGAGCATCTTTTTTTGGTGTGGAATTTTTAGGAAACATGCTAATATAATTATGAGGCTGTTCCACTTTGAGTTCCCTTGAGAGGAGTATTAAACATGGCGAAGGAGCTATCTTTTGAAGAAAAAAAGCAAAAAATGATTGGAAACATTACAGAGAATTACCGTCAAGTAGAGAAGTCCATCGTAAATCAACTTTATATGAAACATGATTTGCATGGTACGACGGTTGGCTCGGAGAGAGAACTGATCTGGTCGCAATTGTTTGAGATGATTATCCCGAGGAAGTTTGTTATTGAGCAGTCCGTCTTCATCATTGATTCCCATGGAGGGGTCTCCAAAGAAGTGGATTTTGCCATTCTGGACGAGACGTATACACCATACATCTTTCGTTATGGACGAATTAAGTTTGTGCCAATAGAGGCGATTGCTGCAGTGATCGAGTGCAAGAGTCAAAATATTAAGGAGAAATCTATTAAAAACTGGGCAAAGAGCATTCAATCTCTGAAGACTTCAACCCAATCTACAGCTCGACTGGCGACAGGTATAGCTACAGGAGCTGTTCCGACACAACAATCGACACGGCCTATCCGTATCCTTTGTGCGTTACAGGAAAATTGTAATTCAACGATCAAAGACTATTTTGATTTTACCTTGCTGGCTTCCCGAGATGACGATGGCAGTAACGAATGCATTGAGATTGAGTATAAGCAGGCTCGGGAAGACGAGACGCTGCTAGATTGGTTCAAGAGCCTGAACTTTCACAACATTGAATTTGCTGAGAGTACGCCAGGAAGTGAAAACGTAAAGGAAGCACTCAACAAACACTCCCTTAAAGACTACGCCGTACTTGACCAAAGTGGTCGATCCATTTCACTACTCACTTTCAATTTTCAGTTGAACCAGCTTTTGATGTTGATTAATAATCCGATTTTGTTTCCGCATCGTGCGTATGTCGATTTATTTAACTCCAAGAAATGATAGAAAGGGCGGAATTGCTATGGGCCAATATGTGGTAGCCGTGTCCATTGATAAGGTGCAGTCTTTCCTATATTACGTACTTCATGCATCTGAGCAGGAAAAGCAAAGCAACAGTGGTACGTTGAAAACGATTATCGAATCGTCCAGACTGATTTCGGACCAATTCTATCAAGATATTGGAGTTGAGGAAGGCAGCGGTCCTTTCAACGGACATATTGATAAAGAGTTGTTAAAGTGTTCAGGTATGTGCGTCTTCACGACTTCTCTTTCGGAAGAACAGATCATTAACAATCTGGACGCGTTATTTAGATCGTATTATATGAAATTGAGCGGAAAGCTTCTCTTAAAGTATGTATTCTTCAAAAAAACGGAGCTTAAATCGGACTCGGATCTGTTAGCAATAAAAGAATGTAAGAATCGTCTTCGACAGACGAACTGTCTCAATTCGATCATTGAGCGAAATCGTGAGGTGTTGTTCACGTTTCATGCTGTTCCCCAAGATGATCAAGAACGCGATGTCCTGATGCAACAATCATTTTCAGAAAAATTCCCTGATTTCTCAAACACCATCAACGATCTTTATTCGGAATCGGAAGCGGTGAATGATAACCATTTCAGAGTAGCGGTCATTAAGGCCGATTTAGATGGGATGGGTGATATATTTAACAGTCTGAATAGTTATGAGACGTATAAACAGGTTAGCGAACTGCTTTCGGAGTACATATCGATGGAAAAGTTACACGATCAGGTGATACGGTACCAGAAAAAAGATAACACGTTCAAATTGTATCCACTGTATATTGCAGGGGATGACATCTTTTTTGCTGTTCCTGGCTCCAAGCTAATTGACGGGGTTAACTTATGTCAGAGCATTTTGAATCAGATTAATACACGGCTGGAGCAAATAAACTCTATGGAGGGAACGAAGCTCAAACCCTTATCCATGAGCATAGGAATTGATTTTACGTTTAACCGCGAACCGATCCGGTATTATTACGAAAGGGTACAGGAGCAACTGGATCTTGCGAAAGCTGAAGGGTTATGTTTTACCGAACATATCTACGATTTGTCCTGCATGAAAATCAGTATCAATCAATTCCAAATGTACCGTTATCGGTTGCCGGAGGTAACGCCGAACTCCCCTCAAGAGAGGAAAGCGTTTGAGGCATACGAAAAAGAGTTCAAAACAAAGAATGAGAACAAACAACAGTGGCATCATTTCGTGTCACAAGTGAAACGTCTTCAATATGCAATGAATGAAGGTTATGCCGCACACCATTTTTTCTATGGATTGCTGGACAAAATAACGAATCGCGAGATTAAAAGCAATGCAGTGAAGTACAGCAACGCTGTTCTTTATCATATGATTCCACAACATCTGAATAGCAACAATCAAAAGCTGAGAGAAGCAGAACTCTTGGTTTTGGAGTCGGTACTGAAGCAGGTTATCGTTTCCAATGCAACGGGAAGAGAAGGCAGGCTGTGTTTCGATGAAAATCAACAAATGCGTTTAGAGAATTACGTCCGGTTATTGTTATTGTTTTCTGACCCAAGATTTCAAATGAACGACGAAGCATCAGAGAATAATTTAGGTCAGAATGACATAAAACGCATCCGCAGTACATTGTTCAATAAAACATTGCGCTACTTGGTTGACAACAACTTGGATGTCAAGAGTAGCGGTCTTCGGGACATCTTTGTGAGTAAATCCGAATACGATAAGCCCTCTCAAAATATGGGCTCAAAATGGGGACAGAAAGGCGGAAGCAGGAAAAACAACAAGGTTGAAGTGTACCGCACGTTGAACCTATCTTCTTCCCTGCTTCATCGCCTGAAAAGTGTTACAGGTGTGGAACGAATGGCGGAAATGATCGAAGCTGTGAACCCACAAACCCTGGAAATGATCAAAGACCGTGAAGAACAATGCAAAGCAGAACATAAAGCTCCACCGGGATTGTATTTTGACAAGTTAGCATTCATACGGATGGCACGAAGATCAGGAAGTTGGAATAGCGATTATATCGATTCACTCCTGATCTTTTATCAACTACGAGAGCAGTTGATCGGATTGAAAGTTCACCCGGCATATCAGGCAAAAAGACGAACAACAGATCGAAGAAAAACAGGAGGAAGAGGCAGATGAATCCCAACAAAGTAACGATCAAAGTTACAACACGTTCAAATTTATTCATAGGCGGTTCTCCATCCACATTCGAGATTGGCGGCGTGGATCTGTTTACGGTGACGAATGAAAAGGGACTGCCCTACATTCCGGCTTCTTCATTCAAAGGTACTTTACGTCACATCATCAAAGAGTCAGTTAAATACCCAGGTGAACAACAGGATCATGGGAGGGTAGTTACCCGGGCTTATGAAGGCTATTTGAAAACTATATGGGAGAACAGTCAGGAGGAGCTAAAGCAATATAACATTAAAGGTGAACGTATTCAGAGGATGAATGACCGGTATGCTAAAGTGATCAAGGAGTCCTCCGCACAGTATTTATTTGGAATCGAAGGTTTCAATGATACGCCAAAATTGATTTTCAATGATCTGCAGCTTGTGGAGGAACAAAAGGAAATTCAGGATTGGTTCTCGATCGATTCCAAAAACAGCATTGAACAAAGCCAAGAGGGTGGAGTTCCTAAAGTCCACGCGAATCCCAGAACCTACAAAGTCGTTCGCCCAGGAATTTCTTTTATCGGGGACATATTGCTGTATAATATCGATCAATTGAACATGGATGATGCAATCATGGAGCCAATAGTTCAACGTTTTGTTAGAGCAGCGATAAGCCAGTTTAATTCAGGATTGTACCGCTTAGGAAACTCGGGCAGCAGGGGATACGGGCGAGTAACGGTTGAGTTCGTTGGGGAGGATGCCTGACATGGCGAAGTGGAACTATTATCGCGTCGATATGGACCTAAAGGGAAGAATGACCCAGATACCGGATTCCCAAAAAATATTTGGTGCGATGATTCATCGAATGGCTCAGAACTTTCCTTCTGAACAGGTTACGGAGTTCGTTGCCAAACAGAAAAGCGGAAAGGCGTCATTGGCGGTGTCGAATCTGCTTCCTCGGGGATATGTTCCTGTTCCGTATTCAGCGCTAGTAGGAAGGCTAGGCGAAGATAATGAGGAAATAAATCCGAAAAGAAAGATGATTTATAAAGAACTGAAAAAGCGCTCCTATGTGAAGATTGATCAACTTGATCTTTGGCTAAAAGAGCCTGTTACCGCCAAAGACGTGTTCCCTTATGTGAATGTCGTGAATACGCAACAGATTCATGCTTCAATTGATAGCAAACGGTACGATCTCCCGGGATTAGATCCGAATCTTTATTCCGTGCCAGAAGTTATTGTGAATGAGGTTCATTCAACGAAGGTACATACCATTCATGAATTTATGTTCTATATTGCTATCGAACAAGAGACAGATGGAATGCGACTGCTTAAGGTCTTGGAATCGGCGAAAGATGAGGGAAGAACATTCGTGCTTGGGCCACGGGGTTCTCAAGGAATGAACACTTTTCAAGTCCATGGTATCCATCAGGATTCTGTATTCACATCGGATCAGGAAGGATATTATCTGAACTTAGGTATGTTGCTGCCTGGAAACATTGATTTTGGAAAGTCTAGCCTGAAATTGTTTACCTCAGAGCGGAGACCCTTTAATCCTCCGGGGGGATGGGATGAGGGGAATCATAAGCAATTTATTAGCTTTATTGAAGCCGGGAGTATTATATATGCTCCTAATGGGATAGAGAGTGCCGGGCATTCGATTCAATCACCTTTTCATCCAAGAGATATTGTATTTGGGAATGCCTTGTTGTATGCACTCGGCGAAAGGAGCGCGCGCTGATATGCCGTTACTTCAACGTTACGAATATCGTTTAAAAACCATTTCCACACTCGTCATGTCTCCACGCAATCATCAGGGGCATTATCTCGTGGCTGGCGATTTTAAAAGAGCTGATATTGAACAGAACCTAAATCATTTGGTGACAGATGGCGAGAATGCAAGTCCAAACCGGGTTAACATTATTTATCCTTTCTATCAGTACGGAGCATATTCCAGCTATGATCCGAAGAATACCCAGTATTATATCCCTGGTTCATCAATAAAAGGAGCGGTTCTGTCCAATGGACCACAGCCGAAGGCTCCAGTGAATATGATGGTTGATGACATTATCGTACAAAGTACGCATCTACAACTGAGGGGATTGTATAAACTACAATATCTTTCGGAGGAAACGAACCACTCCGTTAGATTGGAGCATTTCTTTCCAAATGTGGCCGTTGAAATGCTTGCGGCTGGTACCGAATATACCGGGACGTTGTTCTGCAATGAAAATATACACGAGTACCTTCAAGTCAGTCAGAGAAAAACACAAGATAAGCTAATACAACTAAAGGATAGACTTCGTGCGGCTAATGACGCATCTTTAATAGAAGATGGGGGCCGGATTGAACGATTAAAAAATAACATTGATTCGATCATGCAAGCTATGCTGAGTAACACGGGAGCACATACATTATTGCTCGGAGGATATAAAGGATTGGCATTATCTGGCGTTTTTCCAAATACAGCATTCAATAAGGTCGATAGTGCGGTTTATGTGGATCAATCGAAAGATTTGCCACATGGACTCGTTCAAATTGATAAAGTACGTTTGAAGCAAGGCATCTAATCTCTTGATACAAGGTGCGAACCTCAAGCTCACATGATTTTCCCGGGAGATTCGCACCTCGGAATTTGTCGAAAATTTCATGGTTGTGACCTTTTTGGTAATGAATTTGATCCATTTGTTGGGTAATGTATAATGAAAAAGATGAAGTACGTAACGGTTGTCCCGATTGACACATTTGTTACGTCATTTTTTGCTGTCGCACTCCGTATGGAGTGCGTGGATTGAAATAATGGACCATGTGATCGGTGTACCAGCATAATCGCGTCGCACTCCGTATGGAGTGCGTGGATTGAAATTCCAACATCATTACGCGTGGCTGGACGAGGGCTGCGTCGCACTCCGTATGGAGTGCGTGGATTGAAATCGTAACGTGGACATACGTCCTTTAGGCTTGCGCTTGTCGCACTCCGTATGGAGTGCGTGGATTGAAATAGAGATAACAATGTGGCATTAACATCGTAGTTATGGTCGCACTCTGTATGGAGTACGTGGATTGAAATCATACCGGATGACATACGGGTTAAGTACACCAAAGAGACGCACTTCATATGTTGTGTGTGGATTGAAATTGTAATGTAGTTTTAACAGCACCTCGTAGTTTATTGTCACACTCCGTATGGAGTGAGTGATTGTATTGAAATAACGTGAAACGGGAGCCTGATGATCCCAAATTTGAGTCACGCTTTGTATAGAATTCAACAATATTTTGAATTGGAGCACATATGAAGAATAGTAAATTCCCTATTTTTTCACTGGAATATCTGCCGTTACTTATTCGGCTCAAATGCAAGGAAGAAGCACGTTTGCCTGCATTTCTTGGTTCAACGCTGCATGGTGTTACTGGCTGGGCACTACCCCAACATCCCGAATCATATGAATATTTATTCCAAAACCGTCGACGGGGCGGAGCAAAACAGGACATTGTAAATCCATACATGATCGAGCCACCAAGGCCTAAGCCCATGTATCAAGAGGGTGATCTGTTGTGTTTTAGGCTGGTGTTATTTGGAGATGCAATTCGATACACTAAAGATGTCATTAATTCGTTGGCTCAAGTTCATAGGTTCGGGATTGGAGCGGAACGAAAGGTTTTCGAATTGATGGATATCTTGCATGGTGATAAGTACATACCTTTGTGGCCCAAAGAAAGCATGGATTTGAACGCTGCTGCTCCAGAAAACATTTCTGCGTATGCGACTCAGGATCATGCTTCCTGGTGTTCTGTTCATATGGTGACCCCTGTTCGTATTCGGCGCGGAGGAGAATTGGTGCAGGAGATCGATTTTCCGACCATTATCCGGAGTATCACGAGGAGAGTGGAGACGATGACCAAACGTTACGGAGGACACATGGACACAGATGTAGCCGCGACAGCTTGTGAGTTTGCAGAGAATGTTCATGCGATGTCCTCAGCGCTTTATTTAAACCAGATGCATCGCTACTCGAATCGTAAAAAGGAATCCGTGGACTGGAGCGGGATGCTCGGCGCTCTGACGTTTGAGGGAGAACTATCTCCGTTTACGCCTTGGCTGAATGCCGCACGCATTTTACATATTGGAAGAAACTCGACGTTTGGTTGTGGTCAGATCGATGTAGTATATAGATAAGAAATCTGTAGCGACATTGGTCTATAACAGGTGCGAACCTCATGCTCACATGATTTTCCCGGGAGATTCGCACCTCAGATTTTGTCGAAAGGCCCACTTTTGTGACCTTTTGGCAATAGATTTGCTCCATTAGTTGGGTGATGTATAATAGAAAGGATGAAGTTACGTAATGATCATTCCAGTTGACACATCTTTTACGTTATTTTTTACTGTCGCACTCTGTATGGAGTGCGTGGATTGAAATCTCCACGAAATCTTTTTCGCGGTGCTTGGTGGTTGTCGCACTCTGTATGGAGTGCGTGGATTGAAATAGTCATTGGATTGCTGCCAATGGGTAACAGCCGTAGTCGCACTCTGTATGGAGTGCGTGGATTGAAATACTATTCGGATTGAGCGCGGCAAAAGCAAGATTCGGTCGCACTCTGTATGGAGTGCGTGGATTGAAATTGCTGAGACTGCAGGGGCCCTTTCTATATATAAAAGTCGCACTCTGTATGGAGTGCGTGGATTGAAATCCTAGCGTATGGCGTCAAGTGAATCATTTCGGCCAGTCGCACTCCGTATGGAGTGCGTGGATTGAAATCGCGAGAGAGGGCGGCCGTTAATGAGCTCGTCCAGTCGCACTCCGTATGGAGTGCGATTGGATTGAAATATCCAACGTTGATCAACCGCATTCTCACGGCCCGCGTCGCACTCTCTATGGAGCGCATAACAACTGAAAACCTGGACTGCGACAAAGATGCGTAAACGATTGTTTACGCATCTTTGTGTTGTTGCATACGAGGTTGGAAGAATAATTATCAAGACCAATTCTTCATATTTTTCCCTGATTGACCGATAACTACTATGAAGTAGATGAAATAATTGGGAAGGGGAGAATTAATTGCAAGAACAATATGCTTTAGAGAAGAAGAAAGTCATACGTGGCTTTCTGATTGCAGCTGTGTTGGCCACACTCGTGTTCGGAGGTTTTATCGTCCCAGGTTTGATCAACAACGCGAAGTATGCGGAGGGGCCCAGAGATTTGAACCATTTGGATCCGGGAACCCTAAAGGCAGGGGACTACGTCGAGGTACAGTTCGAGAAGATGCACCAAGCTTTTGCCAGGTATTATATGCAGCGGGAAGGAAATGATCTGGAGGTGAATCACTACCTGTATTACATCTATCCTTATCAAGAAAAAGGACTCATTGTGCAAGTGCTCGCACAACATTCATCCCGATACGACCAGCTTGCGTATTCTTCGAATAATGGCGAACTGTCTGTGGATACCACGATATACAACACGGGCAGTATGCAAAAGATAGACCCCGAAATTAAGGGGCACGCCACTGAATATATGAAGGAACTTACGGGTACCGAAAAACCATTCGAGGAAGAGTTCTGGCCTTATATGCTTAATTTGGACATTCCTAAGGAAATTGGAGAGGATCAGTCGTCGTTCATACTTCAAATTCTGGGAGGCATTTATCTAGGCATTATTCTATTGGTCGGTCTAATCGTACTCGGAAGATTGAGTGTGCTGAAGCATAAATACCGTCAGTATTAATACATAAGCTTGGGCAAAATAACGTTGTAATAAGCGTGAGCTGATTCAACTGTGATTGCAAAAATCCTCCAAATTATGTGATCTGAAATAAGAAAGAGCTCAAAAACCCGGGGATAACCTAATCCGAATATGTTTTTGACTGTTGGTGTGGTCACATATAAAATGACTTGTTCAACTTCTTTACAGGGCCCCATAAGAAAATTTTTACGAAACCCTTAGCATTTACAAAATATGGAGTATGATTCTACGCACGATCAAGTATAATGGTAGTCAATGAAATGAATGGGGAGGATTTACCTTGGAACATCGTCAGAATGATTGGGATCAGAATTTTCATGATCCACTCATGCCACCGCCACCACCATATATGCCGCTGAAAACGAATGGCAAATCGATTGCCGCACTCGTTTTGGGGATATTGTCCATCATGATTCCATACCTTGGATTTTTGATCGGGATCGTTGCCATCATCTTTGCAGCACTGGCCCTCAAAGAACTCAAGGTTCGCATGGAGCAGGGGAAAGGACTGGCCATCGCCGGTCTCGTCTGCGGAATCATCGGTACAGCGATTTATGCCATCATTATGCTGATTCTTCTCATTGTCTTCTTCGCGGCAGCTGCCGGAAGCAGTTATTACGGCTACTAAAGCCCCATTGAGAGATGGAGTCGGCCATTCTGATTGCATGGTCATACTGACATCTTAGTTTGGATGATAAAAAGACGGTCTTCAGGTCATTTGCGGATGATCTGTAGATCGTCTTTTTTTGGCGTGGTAAGGGAAGATGAGGCAGCATCCAACCAATGAAGGCCAGTTACATTTCAAAAAAAGCAAGGCCGTGCATGAAGCATCACCCTCCAACGATTGGACCGAGTTGGGCGAACATTTCATGCATGCCTTGCTCTATTAACGATTGTACGTTTACTGATAAAACCTAAGCATGAAACGCCGCTTCGCCTTGAACTTGTTCGACGTTCCCTGTACGGTGTTTCATGAAATACGCAAACGTGGCACCAAGGCCGATGACGGCAAAAATGCACATGATTCCGAGTTGATCCCAGGCTACGCCGAACAAGCCGCTGCTAATGATCGCTTTGTAGCCTGTTACCGAATAGGTCATCGGCAGCCATGGATTGAAGCCTTTCATCCAATCCGGAATGAGCTCCAGCGGGAAGGTTCCGGCACTGGTGGTCAGTTGGAAAATCAACATCAGAATGGCGATGAAACGTCCCGGATTATCCAGCCAGGTCACCAGCGCTTGTATGATGAACATGAAGGTCAAGCTGGTCACAAAGCTGAACAGCAGGAAGAGCGGAACGCTTTGGACCTCCAGCCCGAGTCCGTAAAGCACAAGCAGGGAGGCCAGCAGCGACTGCGCCGCGCTCATGAGGCTGAATGCCAGCGTTTTGCTGACGAACCGATTCCAGCTGCTGGCTTCAGCCACGGCGCCGTCACGCACCGGCACGACCAGTGTGGCGATCAGCGCACCGACGAATAGACCCAGGGACATGAAGTATGGCGAGAATCCCGTACCATAGTTCGGAACTTCATTATATTTCTGTTCTTCGACCTGAACCGGCTGCGCGTACATGGAAACAAGTTCATCTGTTTTGGTGACGCTGGACGTTTCCTCTGCTGCTTCATTTAACTTGTCGGCCAGCGTACCTGATCCGTCAGCCAGCTTGACGGTGGCATCGTTGAGTTTGCCCGCGCCTTCATCCAGTTGGCGGGAGCCGTCCGCAACCGTTGCGATGCCTCCAGCGAGCTGCTGCACGCCATCGGTGAGCCGACCGGTGCTGGCGTTTAACTGTCCGGTGCCCTGAGCGAGCTTTGCTCCACCCGCCGCGGCTTCGGCCAGCTTGGCGTTGAATTGCTTCATATTGTTCGCGAGCTGATCCTGCCCATCGGCCAGCTGCGATACCCCTTGCAGCAATTGCTCCTGGCCCTGCACAAGCTGCGAACTGCCCTGATGCAGCTGCTGCTGGGCAGCTTCCAGCGTCCGGCTGCCTTCAACGAGCTGCTGCCCGCCCTGATAAACCTGCTCGCTGCCTGCGGCAACGGCCTGGCTTGCGGCGAGCAGCTTCTGCACTTCGGGGGTTGCCGCCAGTTGCGGGCTGCTCTGCGCGAGCTGCTCGAGCCCTTGGGCCAACGCTTTCGCACCATCGGCGACTTGGCCGCTGCCCGCCACCGAGGTCTGCAGTCCGGCGGTGAGCTTCGCCGCGCCTGCCTCGGACGAGGCCAGGCCTGCATCGAGCTTGGCTGCGCCGTCACGCGCGGCCTTGGCACCGCTCAGCAGCGGCTGTCCTCCGGCGGACACTTTGGCGGCTCCTGCCGTCAGTTGGTCCCCCGCATCGGACAACCGGGACAAACCGCCCGAGAGAGTAGTTGCGGCGTCATGCAGTTTGCCGACGCCTTGCGCCAATTGTTTCGCGCCGGTTTGCAGCGTTTGCGAACCGTTTTCCAGCTTGCCCGCGCCGCTGGCGAGCTTCGCCAGATTTTCCTTGAGCGTGGTTGTTCCATCATGCAAACGGGATGCCCCGTCGCTCAACTGTCCGGCACCGTCCCCCGCATCTGCCAGTCCGTCCGAGATGACGGCTACCTGGTCGAGCAGCGTTTCCGTATAGGTTTCCGTGACTTTGGCGGACACTTTGGCTTTGATCTGTTTTACCGCCGTTCCCCCGATCTGGCCTGCGAGGAAGTTGTATCCTTCGTTTGGTTCATAGATCAGTTCGGCAGGCTCGGGATGATCGTCCATCAAGGTCGTTGCACGGGCGGAAAAGTCCTCAGGGATTACGATCGTCATATAATACGCGTTATCCCTCATGCCCTCGTCGGCCTGTTCGCGCGAGACGAACTGCCAGTTGAAGTCATCGCTTTTCTTCAGCTCGTCGACCAGATTCTGCCCGACTTCCAACGTTTGCTCATTATAGGTTGCCCCTTGGTCATTGTTGACCACCGCGACAGGCAGTTCGTTCATTTTGCCGTAGGGGTCCCAGAAAGCTTCCAAAAACATGCCGCTGTACAACACCGGAATAAACAGCACAACGACAATCGGTATGATTACTTTCGGTTTTCTGAGGGCGGACCCGAGTTCCCGGAAAAACACAGTCATTGATTTCATGATGTTCTCTCCCCATCGTTTCTTGTTCTCTCTATATGGATTGCATGCGCGGGTTCCTCTAATTCGGGGATAGTCCGTTCTTGAGGAACGGCCCGACAAATGCCTTAATCTGCTCCTTATGGAGCGCAGGATGCACTTTGTTCCAATCGGAGGCCAGGGTGACGTACAGCTTAAACAGCACAAATGCGACGATCTTCGGGTCTTCCTGCCTGATCTGTCCCAATGTCATTGCACGTTTGACCTGCCGCTCCAAATATTCGAGAATCGCCGTTTCCACCTTTTGCAGCCCTTCCTTCGCCTGCGGCGTTCCGAAATCATGAACCTCCTGAAAGAGCTTCAATAACAGCTCGTGCTCCTGCCTGTACTCCAGCAAAACATCCATGCTCTCATGCACATTGTCGAGAAAAGAGTGCTCTTCTTTCACGGTTTGCTCCGTAATTCGTTTCATGTCGGCAATGATGGAGTGCAAAATTTCGCGGAACAGCTCTTCTTTGTTTTCGAAAAAATTGTAAATCGTACCTTTGCCCACATGCGCCAGTCTGGCCACTTGCTCCATGGTCGTCGCCTTATAGCCAAACAGGGAGAAGGATTTCTCCGCAGCGGAGACGACCTGCTGCCTTCGGTTGATATCGGCCATGCATATTCACCTCCTTGTCAGAAAGGGTGTTGATCTCATGTACTGTTGTACCTGATTTAAGGAATTGACCGATTTACTATATTGGTCATTTGGTCGAATTAACTGTAGCATCTGGACCAGAGATCCGCATGTGATGTTCGTCATACTTTTGGAAGGTAATAGAGGAAATGGGAAATGAAAAGAGGGAGTAACAATAATGTCATCCACCTATTGGGTGATTATGGTACTTTTTGTGAATAGGGGGGACGTCATGAAAAGGTTAGGCATTTGGCTGCTGCTTGGGCTCTCGTTGACAGGCTGCTATGGTGAGAAAGAAGCGACGGAAACTTCCCGTCTTGAGGGGATCGGCAGTGAGGCAAGCAACATGGATGAGCTGGAACAACTGCGGAATGAAAATGCAAAGTTAACGCAGCAATTAGAAGCGCAGGATGCTGGTCTGGTGAATGAAGAGGAATTGCAGGAGAACATCCGGGAGACGATGAATCTGGCATTCAAGCTGATTTCCGCCATGGAAAACGAGGACTATGCTTACATGGAGTCCGTGGCTTCTTCTCATGTTGACATCCTCAAAGCGCAAAATTCGATCCGCTTTGAAGACGGCGAGCATAAATACGAAACGGCATTTCTGAAGAACGTCCGTCCGGGAGATTTGGAGTTCAGAGGGTACCATCAGGAAGAAGCGAATCGCTCTGTTCTCATGCTGGCTCGGCTCTATGATGAAGGGTACGCGGAGTTGGTATTCAATTACATTCGTGCCGAAGATGGGGGCTGGCAGTGGGATGGTTTCTTGACGAACTGAATATCAGTACCCTAGTAATGGGGGTTATTGAAGAGAAGTAGGGAGGGTTTACTTTGGAACAGCATCAACCTGGTTGGAATCAGCATAGATTAACCCCACCTCCGCCTTATGGACCAAAGACGAACGGTAAATCCATTGCCGCTTTGGTCTTGGGCATATTATCGATCATCACTCCGTACGTGGGGCTCCTGATCGGCATTGCTGCCATTATTTTTGCGTCGTTGTCTCTTAAAGAGATCCAACGCAATCTGGAACAAGGACGGGGAATGGCCATTGCGGGCCTGGTATGCGGCATCATTGGCACGCTTATTTATGCGATACTGTTTGTGCTGCTTTTGTTTATGGTCTTTTTGTTCAACGAGGTATCCATGTCGGGTGGTGACGTGGGGATTATAGGGATGTAAGGCAGGATTGCTGCAACTCAGACAAAGGTTGATTCAGTCTGTAATCAGGTGCGAATCTCAAGCTCACATGGTTTTCCTAGGGGATTCGCACCTCAGAATTTGTCGAAATTTAGCGAATCATAACCTTTTGGCAACACCTGTCGCAGGAAGTTAGCATGAATAGGGGGTATTGATCATTGGAAGTTGCGGAATAACGTGTTAAATTGTTTAGGAGAAAGACATATACGTCTTTTTTCGCTGTCGCACTCCGTATGGAGTGCGTGGATTGAAATTGTAAAGGGGCGGGGCAGGATGTTTGCCCCGATATCCATACGCAGTGCGTGGGTTGAACTTTTGAAGCTGATAAAGCTAAAGCTGTAATCTTCTTCTTCCAGTCACACTCCCAGGCACCAGCAACCAACAAAAAAACCAAGGCATCGAGTCAACAACTCAGATGCCTTGGTTTTTTGCGTAATAATGGTCTTCTTTTTTGGTCGGTTAGAAACTGATCAGTTTCCTTTCACCTTAAAGAACGAGATCAGTTCCTGCAGCTGCTCCGAAACCGCGGACAGCTCGTCGGAAGCTGTAACGATGGAGGCCATGGAGGCTTCCTGCTCGGCCACAGATTGCTCGATCTGTTTCGTGCTGCTTGCCGCCTTGCTGACGCTCGAGGACAGTTCATCCGCCGTGGCGGACATTTGCTCCGTGCTGGCCGAAATTTCTTGGGTGGAGCTGGAGATGTCCTGAATCTGATTGGCGACTTTGCCCGTCGCAGACAGGATATCCTCGAAGAATACGCCGGTTTCGCTAGTCACGCTCATCCCTTTTTCAACCTCTTGGGAACCGAGCTGCATCGCTTCGGCGGACTGCAAGATGTCTCTCTGGATCTCGTCAATAAGAGCACGGATCTGCGTGGCCGATTCCTGAGATTGTTCTGCAAGTTTCCGGACTTCTCCGGCCACCACTGCAAATCCTCTGCCTTCTTCGCCGACGCGCGCCGCTTCGATGGAAGCGTTCAGGGCAAGCAGGTTGGTTTGCCCGGCAATGTCGGTAATGATATTGACGATGCTGCTAATCTCGTTGGAACGGTTCTCCAAGGATTGGATGGACGCGTACGTGTTCTGTACCGCGCCGGATATCAGGCGCATCTGATCAATGACTTGCTGCATGATCTCATGGCCGGAATTGGAGCGCTGCTCCATGGTCAGCGCTTCGTCGGCCGCGTCTGCCGAGCTGCTGGCGATCGTCTGCACCACTGTGGACATTTCGGTCATGGCACGGGCGCTTTCTACGGTAGCCAGATTCTGTGAGCGGAGTCCCGCAGAGATTTCGCGGATGTTGCTGCTGATCGATTGAATGTTTTCGTTGTTCGCGGCCGAGATCTCCAACAGCTTTTTGGACGAGTCCGAGAGGTGGCCCGACGTCGTTTTCACCTTGAACATCGTATTGTTGATGCGTTCGATCATCGTATTGAATTTTTCGTTGATGATGCCCAGATCGTCCCGTCCCGTTTGGATGGATACGTCGAGGTTGCCCGTGCTGACTTCTTCGATGCCCTTCATCAGGTTGCGGATCGGACGCAGTGTCTTTTTCAACAGAACGTACTGAAGCACCATGAACAGAAGCAGGAAGCCGATAAGGAACATCAAACCGTATGTAAGCAGTTTGTCCAGTCCTTTCGGAACTGCGCTGGCATCGACGTCGAAAAAGAGAGCGGCGTAAATGGACCCGTCGGCATTGTTGATCGGATACATCAAGGTGGTCCATGTTCCATATTCATCCGTATAGAAATCGCTGAAGGCAGGTTTGCCGTCGATCTTCATTTGTTCCAGGACAACGACGTTATTTTCGGGAAGAGGGTACATTGCGCCTGCTGCCAGATTGCTCTCCTCAAAGGGCTCCAACAAATTGGTAGGAACCGCAATAATGGACGTGCCGTTACCTTGCTCCAGTTCCGAACCGAAAATGTACGCTTGCGCGATGTTTGGATAAAACTCATGGATGGAGTCCAGATACGTTCTAAGTTCCGATTGTACGGGACCGGAATAACTTTTTTCGTTGACAGCCTCGGCGACTTTGCCGGTGTCCAGGTCGTTGTACCATTTTTCGGTAATGACGGTGGCCTGGTCGTGCAGCTGTTCAACCAAAATATTTTTTTGCAGCTGATATGCTGCCGTAATCAGGATAATGCCGATCAGCGTGATGCTGCCGAACGAGATGATCAGGTTTTTTGCGAAAAATGGAAGGGTACTCCATCGAAGCTTTGCAAACAACATGGTTCACTCCTCTTTAGTTTGTATTTGTCGAATTTTCATGTTTGTGCAACTTGCTTAATCCTATCCATGAAGGAAGTATTATACGTGCTCATATCATATTTCCCATATATTTCATTTGGAGGGGGTATATTTAACTAAAATAAGCTGTACAAACATGAGGCATTCAAGAAATATATCGGATACTAAGTAACTTTTATGTTAGTTTTGGAATCAAAAGGGTGCTAAAGGACCAACATTTGAAACGCATTTTCCGCGTTTCTTTCACATTTATGTTTATTAATGAATATTTGCGCAAATCTCAGGTATTAAATTTACAACGATTAACTTCTTCTTGGATTTAAGATTCATTCAAGGTTTGTCTCCTAGACTGGGTATATAAGCCAATGTTTTGCTTACAGAAACCAAAAGGGAGGACTTGATACGTGAATAGGGTCATGAAACGTTTTGCAGCTGCGGCACTGTCGCTGTCGATGGTTGCGGCGCCTCTGGCATGGACGTTGGGAACGTCGACCGCCTATGCCGCGGAAGAGGGAAGCACAACATCCACGCCAGCGTATTCTTCGCTGTTTGAGGGAGACCGCGTGATCGATGTGAAGGTGACGATCAGTGATGAGGACTGGGAGAGCATTCTCGCCAGCCCGATGGACAAGGAATACAAAAGTGTAAGCGTAGAGGTAGACGGCAACAAGCTCGATAACGTCGGTTTTTCCACCAAAGGCAACATGACGCTGAGATCGGTAGCCTCGATGGAGGATTCGGACCGTTACAGCTTCAGACTGAAGTTCGACAAATACGATAAAACCCAGACGCTGCTCGGATTGGACAAAATGGTGCTGAACAACAACTACACCGACCCGTCGTACCTGCGCGAATACCTTCATTATGAGGCACTGCGCAGCATCGGGTTGGACGTGCCGGAAACGACGTTCGTCAACCTGTACATCAACGGCGAGTTGTTCGGATTTTATACCGGGGTCGAGTCGGTAGACGACAGCTACCTGGAACGGAACTATGGCGAAGGATATGAAGACGGCGTTCTGTACGATACGGAAGAGAGAAGTTATCTGCAATATGAAGAAAATGAGGAGTACAGCACCCTGACAAAGGATTTGGGCTCCGACAAGGACAAAACAAAGCTCAAAAACTTCATTAAAGTGCTGAATGACATGCCTGATGGCGAAAAAGGCGAGATCGAGAGCGTACTGGACGTCGATTCCGCGCTCAAATATATTGCAGGGAACGTTGTATTCGGCAACTATGACAGCTACAACGGGGACAAAGGGCATAACTACATGTTATACGGCGACGCCAACGGCAAATTCAGCGTCGTGCCGTGGGACTTTAACATGTCTTTCAACGGATACTCCGCTGGAGGCGGTGGACGTGGAACGACAGGCACCACCGCAACAAACACAAATGCAACGACCGCATCCTTAGATGAACCGGTACTGGGCATCAGCATGGATAGCGTGCCAATGATCAGCAACCTGCTGGCCGTGCCGGAATACAAAGCGAAGTATCTCGGCTACGTGAATGAGCTGACCGATTACCTTGAAGGCATTCAAGACCGGATCGCCGATCTTTCCGACCTGATCCGTCCGTATGTGGAAGCCGATCCAAGCAAGTTCTACACGATGGAACAGTTCGAGTCCAACATTACGTATTCCGCAAATGCTGAAGGAGAGGGAAGTATGGGCGGATTCGAGGGCATGACGCCTCCTGAAGGGTTTGAAGGCATGACACCTCCGGATGGAACGACAGCGCCGACGAGACCTGACGGTACGGCAAGCGGAACGGCGGATGGCAGCGACGAGGCGGCGGCTGCCGGGGATAACGGCAGCACGGCAGGCAGCATGCCAACGCCTCCGCAAGGCGGTTTCGGCGGCGGGCAAGGCATGGGTAACATGGCAGCCGGCTCCTTGACCACCTTTGCGCTCAACCGCCTGGCCAACCTACAGGAACAGCTTGGACGCGAAGTAACGCCATTGCCGGAAACGTCCGATGGAGCAAGCGAATCAACGGGTACGGATGCTTCTTCTGGTACGAGTGCAGGAACAGCTGCGGGCAATGCTTCCTCAGGTTCAACGAACAAGGATATTTCCGTAACGCTGGACGGCAAAACGGTGTCGTTCCCGAATCAGGCACCGATTCTGAAAAACGGAAGAGTTATGGTTCCTGTGAATTCGATCCTTGAAGCGTTGGGTGCGAAGGTCACTTGGGACAAAACTGCGAAAACCGTAACCGCCGAGCTGGGCGAGCAAACGCTGGTCATCAAGATCGGCAGCAGTGCAGCCACGCTAAACGGCGCATCGCTGGATCTCGGCACACCGGCCATCCTTCAGAACAATCGCACGCTTGTGCCGATTCGCCTCGTTACCGAGGCATTGGGAATGAAAGTGGACTGGGACAAGACGGCTTCGCAAGTGAGCCTGACATCCAAGTAAGCAGCTTGTGAAAAGAGCAGGGACGTTGATGCAATGATGCATCAACGTCCCTTTTTGGGCTGACGAACCTCAGACACGCTATCCGGTCATCTTTGGGTGTATTTTTTCGCTAAAGAACTTCAGATACCTTATTCGGCTCAAAATGAACCAGATGAACGCGATGTGTTCGGTATAACGCCTCTCATGTTCGTTAGAATTCGAAATGCTCGAAATGACGCCTAATAAAACGTCTCAGGTTTGTTAGGCATGAATGCCTTCCCCGGCTGCGAAGCTCCTGCTCAAAGTTCAGCAGAAGTGCACCGCATCAACCCAAGCAGAACGAACTTCACGCCATCGGTCTGCGCATACGCCTATCCCGTCGTTGAGGTGGTCGATTCCGCCGGTTTGTCGGCAGCCATAAAAGCAACGATGATCAGAATGCACGCCGCGCCGATCCACTGGAACAGGCCGAAGGGGTCATGCAGCCAGAACACGGTCGTGATCACGGCGGCGAGCGGTTCGAGACTTCCGAGCAAGCTTGTTTCTTTGGGGGCGAGGTAGTTCAGGCTTTCGACATAGAACCAGAACGCAAGCATCGTGCCGAACAAGATGACGAAGGCCAGATACAGGTAGGCATCGCCCGTCAGAAGTCCTTTTTCGATCCGCCACGGCGGGTGAATCAGGGAAAGGGCAGATCCCCCGATCACCATCGACCAACCTACGATGACGAGCGAATCGAACTTTTTGAGCAGCGGAATGGCATACAGCGTGTAAAAGGCGGCCGCGACGCCCGACAATATCCCCCATACGATGGCTGGCGTGGGAACGGACAACTGGGAGAACGAGCCGTTGGTCAGGAGCAGGAAACATCCGGCTAGCGCCAGCGATACCGTGATTCCATCCCTGGGCGTCAGCTTGGCCTGTCTGCTTATAAACAGGTACCCGATAATCATAACCGGTGACAAGTATTGCAGCAGGGTAGCTACGGCGGCATTGCCTTCTTTGATCGAAGCCATGTAAGTGTATTGGACGGCAAGCATGCCGATCAGTCCAAAGATGAGCAGACGCAGCGCGTCTTTCCAGTGGGTCCAAATGGACCAGATTTGGCCGCGATTGCGGTTAAAGCCTTGAATGGACAGCAGCAATACGCCTGCCAGGAGCAATCGCACCGCGACGAACCAATTCACGTCCACGCCGTAGTGCTGGAACAGTTTTTTGGCCACGGTGCCGCCAATACCCCAGAATATGGCCCCTGTAATAATGTAAAATAATCCTTTTCCCCGATGCATTTTCATCTCTCCATCATGAATGTAAAAATAGTATGTTATATTGTAGATATTAAAAGGAAACGACTGAATATTATACTCGAATCGGATGAAGAAATATAAATATATTGAGGTAAAGGGATGCAAATCATGGATTTTCAAATCGACCCCGATTTAAGGGAACTGACAGAGCATCGCACGATCGTGCTGCCGCTTGCATGTTACCGGACGACCATTCGCAAACATATGCAGGGACATATTCCGCTTCACTGGCACGAAGAGTTTCAATTTGTCCGCGTGATGAAAGGGCAGGCTGATTTCCGGGTGCAGGATAAGCAGGTTCGTCTGGGTCAGGGAGAAGGTTTGTTTATCAACAGCAGTTGTTTGCATATGGCGACGGATGAACATCGGACGGGGTGCGTATATATCTGCCTGAACGTAGCGCCATCGTTTGTGGTGTCCCAAGAGCTCTATTCGGCTTACGTTTATCCTTACATGCAAGCGACCAATCTGCCTTATGTACGTTTGAATGCAGAAGAGGAGTGGGCTGAAGCCATCCTGGAAGCCATTGTTGCCATTCATCAGCTGGTGGAGCAGCGCCCGGCCCATTATGAACTGGACATTACCGCAAATCTCGCCCGCTTGTGGAAAAACCTGATCGCCAACGGATTCCCGCTGGAATACGAACAGGCAGAGATGCTGAGAAACCGGCGCATGAAGGCGATGCTGGACTGGATTCACCGACACTATGCCCAGAAAGTGCTGCTGGACGATATCGCGCGTGCAGGGCAGCTAAGCCGGTCCGAATGCTGCCGTTATTTCAAGCGAATGCTCAAGAAATCACCGCTTCAATACGTCATGGACGTCCGCATTCGGCAGAGCCTGGTGTTGCTCCAGCAGCCGGAGCGCAGCGTTACGGATGTCGCCTATCAGGTGGGATTCAACAGCACCAGTTATTTCATCCAGCAGTTTCGCCAATCGATGAACATGACACCCATGGCCTATAAAAAGTCCACGCAGAACGGTCTTTCTTCCTGACAAGGCTTGCTGGATCAGGCGGTTAAGCTAAGTAGCATGTTGGAAGTGCATAACGATTCATCCATGCGCAGAGTATGGATATTACGAAGTCATCCTTGATGGGTGGCTTTTTGGCCTGTAATAAAGTAAGCGGTTACAAAACAAGACCGATATTGTATAGTATGATGGCAAGCTTGAGCCGTTGAGACATATATATAACTGCCTGGGCACATGCCCTGCTTGAATAAAAAGGAGGAATCCCGATGTACCGGGTGCTGCTGGTTGACGATGAAGAGGATGTGCGGGAAGGTTTGGTCGTGGAATTGGACTGGGAAGCGCTGGATTTGCGGATCGTTGGTCTTGCCGAAAACGGAAGAGAAGCGCTGGAAATGGCCGAACGGGTCGAGCCGGACATCGTGGTGACGGATATCAGCATGCCGTTCATGGACGGTCTTGAGCTGGCCCGCAGGTTAAGGGAGCGCAATCCGCTCGTCAAAGTCGTCATTCTGACCGGATACGATGAATTCGATTACGCCCGGCAGGCTGTTTCGCTGAGCGTGGATGAATATTTGCTCAAACCGTTTTCTGCCGCGCATCTGGCCGAACTGCTCACCCGCCTGCGCGGACAAATGGCCGCCGAGGTGGCAGAACGCGAAAATGTGCAGCAGCTGCGCGAACATTACTATGCCAGCCTGCCTTTGATGCAGGCCGACCTGATGGCGACCTTGCTTCATCGGCGGAAGCCGCCGGCCTACATTCACGGCAAGGCAGAGCAATGCGGGCTGGATCTGAAGGGCATCCGTTACGGCGTATCCGTGGTAACCCTGCATACGGACGGCAAAACGCTGAAACAGTCCCTGAACGCTTCTTCCCTCAAGTCAGATCAGCGTGAAACAACGGAAGAAGTTCAGGCATCTGCCGCGGGCGCCATACGGGACTCGGAAGACGGGGAGCTGAAGCAGTTCGCCGCCTTGAATGTTGCGGCAGAAGTATGGGCAGAGCATGAAGCAGGCCATGCGTTCATCCATCAGGAGGCCATTGTGCTGCTGTTCGTCGACCGGTGGGGCGGAGAGGATGGCGAGAAACGACAGCAGCAGGCGCTCGAAACGGTCATTCGCAGCATCAACCACTATTTGCGCATGCAGGCTACGATCGGTTCTGGAGCTTTGGTCCAATCGCTGGACCAAGTGAAGCACGCTTACGAGGATGCGCTGCTGGCGCTGGATTACCGGCTTGTGCCAGGAACGGACCCGCTCATCTATATCGGCGACGTGGAGCGGCAGGCGGCTGGCAAGCTGCGCTTCGACGAGTTGAAACAGCAGGCGCTTACGCGCTGCCTGAAGGCAGGCACGCAGGATGAACTGGATGAGGTGCTGGACATCATTTTCCGGGAAATTACAGCCGAACACGGCCGCAGCGACATCCAGCTCTATTTGATCGAGGCGTTGACCACGGTTTGGAAGGCGGCGCAGGCCTCCGGGGAACAAATGGAGGATATCTTCGGAGCGGGATTCCAGCTGTACGCCGATCTGTTCCGGCTGCCCGGTCTGCCGGAAGCCCGGGGCAGGGTGCGCGAAGTATGCGCCAACGTCCAGAGACGGATCGCCAGCGGACGCCAGCATGCATACAAGGATATCGTGGAGCAGGCGCTTGCGTTTACGAAGCAGCACTATGCCGACCCGGAGCTGTCCATCCAGAAGGTATGCGGGCATCTGCACATCAGCTCCGGTTATTTTTGCGCCATTTTCAAAAAAGAAGTGCAGCTGACCTTCCTGCAATACCTGATGCAGATTCGCATGGAGGCCGCGAAAGAGCTGCTTCGTTCCACGGATCTGAAGTCGTTTCAAATCGCCGAGCAGGTCGGTTTTGCCGAGCCGAACTATTTCAGCTTTTGTTTTAAGAAACATATCGGCATCTCTCCCAAGGAATATCGTAAGCAAGCATCCTCCTCTCCGGACGGAGGAAGGATGCCATGAGGAGCTTGGCCGGCTGGATCGGACGCCGCATGCTCCGGGTTCGTACCGGGCTGCAGTCCTTTGCCTGGAACAGCATCGGTGCCATCATCATGCTGTCCTTTTCCGCGTTCATCGTACTTGTGATCACGATCATGTCGATGCTGCTCTACGACAAATTCGCGCAAACGGCCGAACGCAGCGCCGAGCTGAGCACGAAACAGATCGTGGACCAGGTCAGCTACAATCTGGAGGATTATGTCCGCAGCATGTCGCATCTGTATCGCGCGATCGAGGAGCATATGCTGCGGGACGGCACCTGGGAGGGCGAGCAGGTCGACAAACAACTCGACACCTTGCTTAGCAGCAGGGAGGATATCCTGTCCATCACACTGCTGGATTCGGACGGTCGTCTGCTCAAGAACAGGCCTGCGGCCGCGCTGAAGCCGAGCGCCCACGTCACCCAGCAGGGGTGGTTCCAATCCGCGCTGCGGGTACCCGATCATTTGAGTTTTTCGTTGCCGCACATCCAAAACATGTACGAAGGTCCCTATCGGTGGGTCGTCTCCATGAGCAAAGGCATTACCGTTCAGCGGAACGGACAGGAGCAGCAGGTCATCCTGCTGGTGGACATCAACTTCAAACAGATGGACGAGCTGAGCCGCAGGGTCAGCCTTGGACAGCGCGGATACGTATACATCATCGACGAAAGCGCGGGCAACATCGTGTATCATCCCCAGCAGCAATTGATGTACATGGGGCTGCGCAGCGAAAACATCGAACAGGCGCTTGTGGCCACAGGCAGCTACGAAGACGAAGCGGACGGCCAGAAAAGGCTGAACACGGTCAAATCCGTCCCCAATATCGGATGGAAAATCGTCGGCGTTGCCTATCTTGACGAGATGCTTACAACCCGGCAGGAAGTCGGCGGGTATATGGTTCGCGTGCTGGCGGTGGTGCTGGTGCTCGCCGTTCTTGTATCCCTTATGCTCTCCGCCAGCCTGACGCGGCCGATCCGGCGCATGGAACGCAAGATGAAGGCGGTGGAACGCGGCGATTTCAACGTGGAACTGCCCATCGAAGGTCCGCTGGAGGTGGAGCGGGTATCGCGCCGTTTCAACCTGATGGTGCACAAAGTCCGTACGCTGATGGATGAAATCATCCGGGAACAGGAGCAGAAACGGCGTTTGGAGCTGGAAGCGCTGCAGGCGCAGATCAATCCCCATTTTTTGTACAATACGCTGAATTCGGTCGTGCGCATGGTCGGCATGAGCCGCAACGAAGAGGTCGTCACGATGATCACCTCGCTGTCGCGCTTGTTCCGCATCAGCCTCAGCAAAGGAAAAACGATCATTACGGTCAAAGAAGAGCTGGAGCATGCCCACCATTATTTGACGATCCAGCAGATGCGGTTCAAACGCAAATTCCGATTCACTTTAAACGCGGACGACGATACGCTGGACTGCCTGACATTGAAGCTGCTGCTGCAGCCGCTCATCGAAAATGCAATCGTGCACGGCATCGAATACGACATGGACGAAGGGCATATTGAAGTACGCGTATATCGGGAAGCGGATTGCCTGGTGTACCGAATTACGGACAATGGCGTCGGCATGAGCGAGGAGCAGCTGCGTGCGTTGGCACAAGGATATCCCATGGCGAGAAGCGGCGCGGGTTCGGGCGTTGCGGTGCGCAATGTGCACGACCGGATTCGGCTGTATTACGGCCATGCTTATGGATTGGAATATGCAAGCGAGCTGGAGGAAGGCACGACGGTTTGGATTCGCATTCCGGTGCAGCGGGCACCAGAGGAGGGTGGAGCGCAGGATGATCAGAAAAAAACGATGGCTTAGTGCGGTTTGGATCAGAAACCTCCTTCGCAGACGCCGGCTTGCGCTGACGGCGGCTGCGGCATGGGGTCTGCTGCTGATCAGCACCGCCTGCGGCGGCATGTCCGGCAGCAGCAGTTCCGGTTCAGCGCCGCTGCGCATAGCGCTGATTACCCCCGCCGGCGCAGGCGAGCTGGCGCAGGCGATCCGGCTGGGCGCCGAGGCCGCGGCCAAAGAAAGCGGAGCCGCGCTGGTTGCGGTGGAGGCCTATCCGCCGGCACAGCCGACCTCGGGAAGTGCCATGTCCGATAAGGTCGGCACAGGTGCAGACGCCTCGCGCGCCAAGGGCCATGCCGTGTCGGCGGACACCGGCATGTTAACCCTTGAGGAGCGGGAGCAGGCGCAGATCGAAGCGGTCGCACGCGCTTTGAAGCAAGGGGCATCCGCGCTTATCGTGGACCCGATGAGCGAGCATGCGCTGACGGAAATGGTTCGTCAGGCGGCAGAATCCGGCGCGGCGGGGACAGCGGTGCCCGTCATCGTGCTGAACGATGAGTTTCCGGTCGAAGGCATTGCCAGCGTCATTTCCATCGATCATGAAGACGCTGGACGCCAGGCAGGCGAAGCGATGGCGGAATTGCTCCATGGCTCGGGAACCGTCGTTTTGCTTGGCTCGGACCCTTTGAACCATCCGGGCCTTGCACGGCGGGAGCAGGGCATTATGGAGGCGCTGGGATCATATCCGGAGATTGAAGTGCTTCCGGCAATTTCATGCGGCACGCGGGAGGAATGCGGGCAGAAGACAGCCCGGATGCTGGACCGAAACCCGGTGAACGGCATCATCGCCCTTCAGGAGATGGCCTCCCTTGGCGCGGCGGATGAGCTGAATCGGCGCGAATCGGCGGCGGAGGTGAACGTCGTCGCCTTTGGTAGCGAGCAGCAGCAGCTTGCGCAGCTGCAGGAAGGCGTTTTCCAGCAATTAATCGTACAGAATGGCTTCAGCGCGGGATATCTCGGGCTGAATCAGGCGGTGGCCAGACTGCGTGGCGGCCAGACCCAGACGCGCGTCACGCTCGAAACCAAGCTTGTCGGCACGGACAATATGTTCTGGATGGATAACCAGAAGCTGTTGTTTCCTTTTGTGCAATGAACGGGGCGGGATTTCATGTCAGGCTTGTCGGTGACGGGACACGTTCCGCAGAACATGAAGGAACGACGTCGAACTGGTGAATTGAGGAAGATTTCGATAAAACGGATGAAGATATTGTATTCGCATCGGATGTAAACCCTTTCATAATAAAGGCATCGGGTTAACCGAATGAAATTGGGGGAGGTCATCAGGGATGAAGAAAACATGGATGACGCTGCTGGTTACTGCAATGATGGTCGTGGCGGCAGGTTGCAGCAGCGGCGGTGGAGAGAGTGCGGGAGGCAGTACCGGTACCGACACGGGCGGCGACAAGACGGGAACGGAAACGGTCGCAGAGACGCCGAAGATCGGCGTGGCCATCTACAAATTCGACGACACGTTTATGACCGGCGTGCGCAATGCCATGACCGCCGCGGCCGAAGGCAAAGCTGCACTGGACATCGTGGACAGCCAGAACGCACAGCCGACGCAGAACGAAAAAGTGGACCTGTTTGTATCCAAAAAATACAACGCGATGGCCGTCAATCCGGTAGACCGGACTGCTGCAGGTGTCATCATCGACAAAGCAAAAGCAGCGGACATTCCCGTCGTATTCCTGAACCGCGAACCGGTTGCGGAGGATATGAACAAATGGGATAAAGTGTACTACGTTGGCGCCAAAGCGGAGGAATCGGGCACGATTTCCGGCCAGCTCATCGTGGATTACTGGAAAGCGCATCCCGAAGCGGACAAAAACGGCGACGGCAAGCTGCAGTATGTCATGCTGAAGGGCGAGCCGGGCCATCAGGATGCCGAGCTGCGTACCAAATATTCGGTGCAGGCGATCCAGGATGCGGGCATCGAGGTCGAGGCGCTGGCTGAGGATACGGCGATGTGGGACCGCGTCAAAGGACAGGAAAAAATGCAGGCATTTCTTGCGTCCCATGGGGACAAAATTGAAGCCGTGCTGGCGAACAATGACGACATGGCCCTCGGCGCGATCGAAGCGCTGAAGGCGGCCGGATATTTCAAAGACGGCAAAACGATGCCGGTCGTCGGCGTGGACGCAACGGCTCCGGCGATTCAGGCGCTGCAGGACGGCACGATGCTCGGCACGGTGCTGAACGATGCAAAGAACCAGGGCGCGGCAACCGTGGCGCTGGCTTCGGTACTCGCCAAAGGGGAGACGCCGACCAAGGAAAATACGGGCTATGACATTACGGACGGCAAATACGTCTGGATCGCTTACAAAAAAATTACGAAAGACAACATCGCCGACGCCCAATAATAATGCACAGCAGGGACGTCCGCCGTGAGGGGACGTCCCTTTTTGCCAGGCTATGGAAGGGGAGAACAAGCATGAAATCGCCGTATCTGCTGGAGATGGACGGCATATCCAAGGCGTTTCCCGGCGTGCAGGCCTTGAGCCAGGTGACGCTGAAGGTCAAGCCGGGAACGGTGCATGCCCTGATGGGCGAGAACGGGGCGGGCAAGTCCACGCTGATGAAATGCCTGTTCGGCATGTATCGTCCCGATGAAGGCATGATTCGCATTGATGGAGAACAGGTGCAGATTTCCAGCTCCAAAGCTGCACTTGAGCACGGCATATCCATGATTCATCAGGAGCTGAATCCCGTCCCGCACCGTCCGGTAATGGAGAACATTTGGCTTGGCCGATTTCCGATGAAGGGCTGGTTCGTGGACGAGAAACGCATGTATGACGACACGTTGGCCCTGTTCAAAGATCTGAACCTGGACATCGACCCGAAGGCCCAGACCCGGACATTGTCCGTGTCTAAAATACAATCGGTGGAGATCGCCAAGGCGGTGTCGTTCCATTCCAAAGTCATCGTCATGGACGAACCGACGTCCTCCCTCACCGGCAAGGAAGTAGAACAGTTGTTTGCGATCATCCGGGAGCTGCGCAGCCGCGGGGTGTCGATTATTTACATTTCGCACAAGATGGAAGAGATTCTGACGATCTCGGACGAAGTCACGATCATGCGGGACGGCTTCGTGGTGGGCACGTGGGAAGCGAAGGACTTGACCACGGATCTCATTATTACGCGTATGGTGGGCCGCGATCTCAGCGAGCGTTTCCCCGAGCGGAACAATATCCCCGGCGACGTCATCCTGAAGGCGGAGGGACTGACTTCCATTCATCCGCATTCATTTAAGGACGTGTCGTTCGAGCTGAGAAAAGGCGAAATTCTCGGGATCGGCGGCCTTGTCGGGGCGCAGCGCACCGAGCTGATGGAATCGCTGTTCGGCTTGCGCGGACTTGCTTCGGGCACGATCTCGATCCATGGGCGGAAGGTGAGGATCGGTTCCCCGGCGGCGGCGAAACGCCACAATATCGCGCTGTTGACGGAGGAACGGAGGGTTACGGGCATTTTCCCGGTGCTGTCGGTGTACGAAAATACGATCATTGCAAGCCTTGGCCGCTACCGGAATCGCCTTGGGCTTTTGGACGAGAAGAAGGGGCGCGAGGAAGCGTACGAGCAGACGCAAAAGTTCAAAACCAAAACGCCTTCGGTTAACACGCTGATTCGAAACCTGTCAGGCGGTAATCAGCAGAAGGTGCTGTTGGCCCGCTGGCTTCTGACCGACCCGGAAATTTTGCTGCTTGACGAGCCGACGCGGGGCATTGACGTCGGGGCGAAATTCGAAATTTACACGATCATTACCGAGCTTGCCAGACAGGGCAAAAGCATCATCATGATCAGCTCGGAGATGCCCGAACTGATCGGCATGTCGGATCGCATCATGGTCATGAGCGAAGGGCGCATGACCGGGATCATCGACGGTGCCGATGCCACGGAGCAGGAAATCATGAGACTGGCCGCGCAGCAGCGCATGGCTTAGTCGGGAGGGAAACCGATGAACACACCAATCGTGAACCAGGTCAAGCAATACGTGACGCAGCGGGCCATCTTTATCGTGCTGATCCTGCTGGTCGTCGGCATCGCCATTGCCGATCCGAATTTCCTTGCATTCTCGACATTGCGAGACATTTTGCAGCAGTCGTCCACTCGGGCCATCATCGCGCTGGGGGCGGCATTCATTCTGATTACGGGCGGCGTCGATCTTTCTGCAGGCCGGGTCGTCGGCCTGACTGCCGTGGTCTCGGCATCCATGCTGCAGGTGGATGAGTACGCCAACCGTTTCTTTCCCGACCTGCCGCATTTGTGGGTAGGAATACCGATCCTCGTGGGCATCGTGGCCGGTTTGGCCGTTGGCTTGGTCAACGGCATCATCGTGGCGAAGTTGAACGTGCCGCCGTTCATTGCTACGCTCGGCACGATGGTGGCGGTATATGGACTGAACTCGATTTACTTCGATACCGAACCGAACCAGTCGCAGCCGATCGGCGGGCTGCGTCCCGATTTTACCGTTATCGGTTCCGGGTATATCGATTTGGGCGGAGGGTACTCGATCCCGTACATCGTGTTGATCGCCATAGCGATCGCCCTTGTCTGCTGGGTCGTGTTCAACAAAACACGTCTCGGCAAAAACATGTACGCCATCGGCGGCAACATTCAAGCCGCACATGTATCCGGCATTCACGTTGCACGCAACCTGGTGGCGCTGTATGCGATCGCGGGTGCGTTGTACGGACTCGGCGGGGTGCTTGAGGCCGCCCGCACCGGTGGTGCCACGAACAACTACGGCAACATGTATGAGCTGGATGCTATTGCCGCTTGCGTTGTCGGCGGCGTATCGACCGCCGGAGGGATCGGCACCGTGCCCGGCGTCATGGCAGGGGTCCTCATTTTCGGCGTCATCAACTATGGTCTGACCTTTATCGGCGTGAGTCCGTATTGGCAGCTTATTATCAAAGGTTTGATTATCGTCGCCGCCGTTGCGTTCGACATTCGCAAATACGTAGCGAAAAAATAGCTGGATGCACATTCATGCCTTCGTTATACCTAAATATTAGGTCCGGATGATCAAGATAGCCATGGATTGAAACACCTGCATATCAAAAAAGGCGAAATTCCATCCCGGAATTCCGCTTTTTTTGCCTGCTGCTCGGTATGATTTCCGTTTATGCGGCTGGCCTTCCATCCATAACTCTCAAAAGAACCAATCCAGGATGAGGATTAGGGGGCCGATCAGGCAAAAAGCCAGCATTAGCCCGGACAGATAATAGGAGAGACCTGTTCCGTAATGAGAACGGTGCTTGCGCGCAAGCCAGAAAGCCGGAACCCAGAATATCGCAGCTGCCAGGAAGGGATAATGCAGTCCTTGGTTGCCGTTACTGTACACAGGCACGCCCATAAAATGAAACAGGTGATGACTGAAGGAAATGTGATCATGGCCTGTAGGCAGATTGAACAACAGTCCCAGGAAAATGATCAGGAGCGAAAGCGAGCCGATACCCAGTTTTTTGTGTTGAAGCGTCATGAAATCACCTCAATACATATATTACCATAATGTGGTGCAACTTTGCCTGAAGCTTGCGGTTGTGCATGATTACGAATTTGCCCATCTTCCAATAATCGACAACATTAGCTAATCATACTCGATATAATACATGTGAATGAGGTGTTAGGTAGAAGCATTTATGGTCAAAGGGGGCGAGGCGGGTTTGCTGAGCTATAAGATGAAAATGATAATTTTTCCGGTGGGATGTTTGCTTGTGATCCTGTCCTCTTCTTACCTGGGATACACCTCCAATCTCCGGCTTACCATTTTGGCCGGATTGATCTTTATGGCAAGCATCTGTGCAGAGCGGAAATATCCGGCATTGCGTTTGGTGCAATGGATTTTTCTGGGGACATTCCATTATTTCAGCGAACTGGACTGGTGCAGCCTGCTTTACTACATGCTTATTTTGTCGATGATCGAGAATAAACAGCGTGTCACTCACACGCTGCCGATTTCCATGCTGCTGATGTTCCAATATACCATAATTCGGCTCAGTTATACGCCGACAGGCTCTTACACGGCATTAGTTTCGTTGTTTGACATATTAACGGTAATCGTCGTTATTGTTTTGTACCATACGTTGACCAGAAGCGAGGCGGAAAAACGCCAATTGCGGGAACGAAACTTTTTTCTGGCCCAACATGACCCGCTGACAGGGCTTTTGAACTATGAAGGATACATAACCGCATTGAATCGGACCGCTGCGGAACAACGTCCGTTTTTGCTGATTTTGCTCAGTATTCAGAATTTGAACGGCTTTCATCGAGATGGTGAGGATCATTGGAGCACTGTCATCAAAAATATCAGCGTTAGCATTACGCAAGCGTTCCCGGAAGCAGCGGGCATATCCCGATACTCCGGGGACCGGTTCGCGATCATTTTGCCTGAATTGCAGTGTGCCGAACATGTCAAAGAACGGTTAAGCCACCTGCTTGATGCGGATTTCGGTCCATTGCAGGTGGTCTACAGCATTGCCGAATATCCAGGCACCGCAGAGTCATTGCAGCAATTCATTACGATCGCGGAGGACGGGTTGCTTCAGCAGCAGCGCAACAAATGGATACAGAGCGAGGAAGAGCTTTTCCGCTCCGAAAGGCTGCGCGCGGTAGGCGAACTCGCGGCCGGCATGGCTCACGAAATTCGAAACCCGCTGACAGCGATCCGGGGGTTTCTTCAGTTGTCCCGCGGACAGGCCTATAACATTGCTCCGTGGTATGAAGTCATCATGAGCGAGGTTACGAGGGTGACGGATCTCACGGCCGAGTTTTTGCAGTTTTCCAAGCCTCAGGCCAAACATATGAAACCGGAACAGATCGCCCACTGCCTGGAACGGGTGATGTCGCTGACCGAATCGGACGCTGCTTCGCGGGGGCATCGCATGTATTTGAATATGGTGAACGAGACCATCATCGTCAACATGGATCGGGACAAAATCGTTCAGGTGCTGATCAACCTGATCCGCAACGCATTTGAAGCGATGCATGACCCGGGCGAGGTGCATATCGAACTCTTGCATGCGCCGGAACAGGCGCTGATCTCGATTACGGATACGGGCAGCGGCATCCCGGAGCAGGCCCTGACGCAAATTTTCAATCCGTTCTATACTACCAAGGAAGAAGGGACCGGGTTGGGACTGGCCCTCTGCCAGAAGATCGCGCAGGATCACGCCGGAAAAATTACCGTGCGGAGCGAGGTCGGCATCGGATCTACGTTTACGCTCCATTTGCCGATTGTGGCCGGAGTCTCCTGAAAGGAAACCGAATAACGCCGCATCCGATTCCAAGAGAAATCGGTGCGGCGTTCGTCACGATCTTTTTATGGGCAGATGAAATCAGGTAATTTTAGCTGCGCTGGCTTTGATGAAGCTGATAATAGAATCCGTGCTGGCGCATGAGCTCATCATGCGTTCCCCGCTCCGCGATTTGGCCGGCATCGATGACGAGAATCTGGTCCGCCTCGCGTATGGTGCTCAGTCGATGGGCGATCACAAAGCTGGTTCGTCCCTTCATCAGCGTGCGCATCGCCTCTTGAATCTGCAGCTCCGTGCGGGTATCGATGCTGCTGGTCGCCTCATCCAGAATCAGGATGGCCGGATCGGCCAGAATCGCCCTCGCAATCGTCAATAGCTGCCTCTGCCCCTGACTGAGATTTCCCCCGCCGGCCAAAATCGGCGTATCATAACCATCAGCGAGCTTGCGGATGAATCCATGCGCATTGGCGAGTTTGGCGGCCTGGATAATCTGCTCATCGGTGGCATCAGGTTTGCCATAAGCGATGTTGTCCCGAATCGTGCCTGAGAACAGGTAAGCATCCTGGAGCACTATGCCGAGCTTTTGCCGCAGATGGTCCTTATCAAGCCCGGTGATGTCTTGGCCGTCAATCGTGATTTTTCCGCCTGTAATGTCATAGAATCGGGGCAGCAGATTGATAATGGTCGTTTTGCCTGCCCCCGTAGGCCCCACGAGGGCAATCATCTGGCCGGGTTCGGCCGTGAAGCTGACCTCTTTTAATATTTCCTTCCCGGGATCGTATCCAAACGATACGTGGTCGAATACCACCTTCCCATTAATGCGCTCCAGTTGTTGATCCTGTTCCTCTTCATACTCTCCCGGCGTATCCATGATTTGAAAAACGCGTTCTGCGCCCGCAATGGCCGCTTGAATCAGATTGTACTGGTTCGCGAGATCGTTGATCGGGCGTTCAACCTGTCTGGAATAAGCGAGGAAGCTGACGATCAGGCCGATCGACGTCAGATCGTGATAAGCCATCCAACCGCCTACGGCCGCCAAAATGGCGAAACCGATATTGTTCATGACATTCATGGTCGGACCGACAAGGCCGGATACGGTTTGTGCCTGCGTGCTTGCCGTGCGGAGCTTATCATTCAATTCCTTGAAATGTTTGCGCGACTCCTCTTGTCGATTATAGGCCATGACGGCCTTTTGCCCGGCGATCGTTTCCTGGGAAAAACCGTTCAGCTCGCCAAGCAGCTTCTGCTGCGCCGTAAAATGTTTGCGCGTGCGGGAGGCAATCATTTTCGTAGCAAACATGATCAGCGGCACCGTCACCAGGCTAAGCAACGTAAGGCGAATATCCAGCGCCACCATAATGGACAATGATCCGACCAGCAAAATGGCGCTGGACATCAGTTGGGTCACGCTCTGGTTCAGCGTGGTCGAGACATTATCGATGTCATTGGTGGCCCGGCTCATCAGATCCCCGCTCTGGTTCCGGTCAAAAAAGCGAATGGGCAGCTGCTGCAGCCGGGAAAACAAAGCCTGACGCAAATCTTTGACCGTCAGCTGGGAGACCCCGATCATGACATAGGACTGGCCCCATAACATGAGCGATGACAGGACGTATACCGTCAGAAGCAGCAGGCAGTCTTTGAGCAGTCCGTCCGTCAATTTGGGCACGATGTGCTCATTTACGGTACGGCCAAGCAAGTAGGGACCTACCAGATTCAGTAGGGTGCCCAGCGCCGTGAGCACAAGCGCGGCGATGACGCCTTTTCGCTGACGGCCCATGTAGGACCAGATGCGAAGCAGGGTGTGCCCGGCATTTTTGGCCCGCACTTTGGGCAGCGGCATACGGCCCGGAGGGCCGCCTCTTCCGATTGGCGGCATAACATGCTGCTGGTGCGGCGTAGTCGCTGTTTTAGCCATACTGCACATCCTCCTTTCGCTGCTGGGAATCATGGATCGCCTGATAATGCGGCGAACATTCCAGCAATTGCTCATGAGTGCCGCTGGCCACGATTCGTCCTTCGTCCAGCACGTAAATGCAGTCGGCATCCATCACGGAGGAAATGCGCTGTGCGATCAGCAAGGTAGTCCGGTCCTTCATGAGCGATTTCAAGGCCCGCTGGATGCCGGCTTCCGTGCGCAGATCGACCGCGCTTGTGCTGTCATCCAGAATCAGCACGTCCGGCTGCATCAGCAATGCACGGGCGATCGAGATCCGCTGTTTCTGTCCTCCGGACAGGTTGACGCCGCGCTGGCCGAGCTCTGTGCCATAGCCGTCTTTCAGCTTGGCGATGAAATCGTCGGCTGCGGCGGCCTTGGCGGCGGTTCTCATTTCCGTCTCCGTCGCGTCCGGCCTGCCGAAGCAAATGTTGTCCCGGATGCTGCCGCTGAAGAGCACGGCCTCTTGAAGCACGATCGAGACTCGGCGGCGCAGTTCTTCCAGGTTCCAGTCGCGAACATCGATGCCCCCCACGAGCACCTCGCCTTGCGTTGCATCGTAAAGGCGCGGGATCAGCTGCACCAGCGAAGTTTTGCCCGAGCCGGTGGAACCAAGCAAGGCGACCTTCTGTCCGGGTTCAACCGTAAACGTGATGCCGGACAAGGCATCTGCACCGTCGTAACGGAAGTGAACGTCTCTGAATTCGATTCGGCCTACGTCCGGGTTATGCGTAGGTAAGGAATCACCCTTACCCTGAGGTGTCCTTGAGGCTGCGGCTTCTGCCGCAAGCGGATGCACCCTGGACGCTGCTGAAGAATCGGAGTTGGCTGATCGGATGTCAGGCTCGGTGTTCAGCACTTCATTAATCCGCGCGGCAGATACTTTGGCGCGGGAGAAGCTCATCATCATCATGCCGATCGACGTCAGCGAAGAGAGCACAACGGTAACATAGTTGATAAATGCGATCAGATCTCCTGCAGCCAATCCGCCGCTGGTCACCTGGAAACCCCCGAACCACAGCACGGCCACGACGGTGGCGTTCAGCATCAGGTTTAACACGGGAACGTTCAGGGTGACGATGCGCCATGCTTTGACGGCCGTGTTGGTATAGTCCTGATTGGACTCGTTGAACCGTTCCTTTTCCAGCTTGGCTCGCGCAAACGCCTTGACGACGCGAATGCCTGCCAAATTTTCCTGAAGCACGGCATTCACTTTGTCCAGCCTTTCCTGAACGCCGGCAAACAGCGGATAGGATGCTTTGATAAGAACGTACAGCAGGATGAACAGCACGGGCATGGTCACCAGCAGGATCAGGGCCAGCTTGACGCTGATCGTAAACGCCATGATCACGCTCCCGATAATAAGCATCGGCGAACGAATGAACATGCGCAGCAGCATCTGCACGAACGTCTGCATCTGGGTAATGTCGCTGGTCAGGCGAGTAATCAGCGAGCCTTGCTGGAATCCGTCCAGGTTGCGAAAGGAAAACGTCTGGATGTGGTCGAACAGCTCCTGGCGCAGGTCGCTGCCATATCCGACGGAGGCTCTGCTGGAAAACAGCGTACAGCCTGCACCGCCGACCCAACCGATTAATGCAAAGGCAAGCATAAGCAGTCCCGTGCTTACGATGTGGGACAGGTTGCCTGCCAGCACGCCATGGTCCACGATGCTCGACATCAGCTTTGGTTGAAGCAGGTCCATGGCTACCTCGAGCACCATCAGCAGCGGTGCAAGAATGGCCGCCGTTTTATAGGGGGCCAAATATTTTTTGAGCGTCCACAAGTAGATAATCACCTCATTAAAATTGATGAATGAATCAAAGCTCCTTGAGATTCTGCACCATGCGCTGCACCAGCGAAGACATCAACTCCGCTTCCTCGGGCGTAAATCCTTTGCGCGCATGGCGCTCAAGTTCCTGAAAGGCTTCCCGCAAGTCACGAAGGGCCGCATGGCCGAGATCGGTGAGATACACCCGCAGACTGCGCAGATCGTTGGGGTCCGGTTCGCGGCGCACGTATCCGGCGGCTTCCATGCGTTTCAGCATGACGGTAACGGTGGCGGGGGCACGATGAAGCTGTTCGGCCAGGCTTTTCTGGGTTTGGCCGTCTTCCCGTTCCAGCTTGAAGAGCAGGGGCGGTTGGCCGGGGTACAATTCCGGGTGGTTCGTCAGCATTTCGTGGACCTTGTATCGCTGCAATTTGACGAGTTCGGACATCTGTCCCATTAACCGATCGTTTCCGGCAGGTTTCATAATAGCTCCCATCCTTTTAATTAGTCGACTAACTAAATAATAAGTTTGGTTTGACATATGGTCAAGTGAAAACGCGATTAAAAGCAAAAAATGCCAGAAACCTTGACCTGCATTCTAGGGAGAACAATGGTGTTTTGTACCATAGTTTTGGAATGTAAAGATATCGAGAATTGGAAAATTTGACAGCCGGAAGAGAGGTGTGTTAATTTGTTAATATCATTTTGTTAATAACAAATTGTATATAACAAAATACGATGTTCGTGGATTGGGGTTTTCGTTTATGGAGCATGAAGAGAAATTCGAAGGAAAAGAGCTGGACCGCGGCGATCATGAACGAATGAGCGAGGAGCAGTTTCTGGCGTCGTACGATCCGGCCGATTATGAGCGTCCCTCGGTAACGGTGGATATGCTGGTGTTTACGGTGCGCAGCGAAGTTCAGGAAAATTACCGGAAGCTCGCCGAGCCTGCGCTCGAACTGCTGCTCATCCGCAGGGGAGGGCATCCTTTCCTGGGCCAATGGGCACTGCCGGGCGGATTCGTCTCCATGCAAGAGTCGCTGGAAGATGCCGCAAGACGGGAGCTGCGGACAGAGACCGGACTGGACGATATCTATCTGGAGCAGCTGTATACGTGGGGCGACGTGGATCGCGATCCGCGCACAAGGGTCATCAGTTGTTCGTATATGGCGCTGGTGGACAGCACGGAATTGGAGCTTGAGGCCGGGGACGATGCGAGCGAAGCCGATTGGTTTCGCCTGCAGGAGAGGCTGCTGGAGGAGAAGCGGCATATTCATGAGCGTGGACGCACGTTGGAGCGCAGGGTACAGCTGGTGCTGACGAACGGCACGGAGGAGCTGACGGCGATCGTTGAAACGAAGGAAATGACGTCGGGAAGGGTACAGAGCAGCAGCATGAAAGTCGTGCAAACGGACGGCATTGCCTTTGATCACGCACAGATCATTCATTATGCGCTGGCGCGGCTGCGCTCCAAGGTGGACTATACGGATATTGCGTTCAATTTGATGCCTGAAACGTTCACGCTGACGGCATTGCAGAAAGTGTATGAAGTCATTGGCGGCAAAAAGTGGTTACCTGCGGCATTCCGGCGCAAAATCGCCGATTGGGTCGTCGAGACCGGCGAATATGCGGATCATGGCGGACATCGTCCTTCCCGTTTATACCGGTTGAACCCGGAACGGGAAAACATGTAGACCTGTTCTCAGGAACTCTCAGGAACTCTCAGGAACGGTGATGAGCGTAGGACAACCACACTGAGTATGAGATCAGCAAATCGTTCAAGCAAAGGGGGATAAGAGTATGAGCAAAGAGAGCAAAGAGAAATTTACGTTTTTTTGGCGGACGGCTTCCCCGTTCTCGCAGTGGCATCCCGCCCGTTTCACGGTAAACGGCACGAGTTACTCCAGCGCGGAGCAGTACATGATGCATCAGAAAGCACTGCTGTTCGGGGATCAGGCCATCGCGGACAATATTATGAAGGCAAATTCTCCTTCGGTCCAAAAAAGGCTGGGCAGGCAGGTGGCGGGCTTCGACCAGGCTGTATGGGAAGAACACTGCAGGCGCATCGTTTACGAAGGCAACTACGCCAAATTCACGCAGGACGAACAGCTGCTGAAGGCCCTGCTGGATACGAAGGGAACCACCCTTGTGGAAGCAAGCCCGGATGACCGCATCTGGGGCGTTGGGCTGGCGGAAGAAGACCCGCGAATTCGCAATCGAAGTACATGGAGAGGCAGCAATTGGCTGGGTGAAATTTTGACCCGGCTGCGAGAAGAACTTATAGGGAAGTGATCGAGATGAATACAAACCATAATGGTCTGAAAAGTACGGGACAGCGCGCGGGCCGTGCGCGCATCGCGCAAGAGACGTTAGCGATTCTGGAGGCAGGCGAATACGTGAATGGCTATGATCGCCGGGTGAGCATTGCCGCGGATCTGCAAGAGGCCATTCGAAATTCGGTGTTGTACCGACCGGAGGAATTGCCAAAGGTGAGCGAGCAAGTTCATGCGATGCAGGCGGCCAATTCCACCACTTCGGCAGGATTATCGCATATCGAAGTAACCGGGGAAACGACGCTGGCTGCGGCAGCTCGTCTGATCGTAGGCGAAGGACGACAGGACGCGGCCTGCCTGAACTTTGCTTCGGCCAAAAATCCGGGCGGCGGTTTCCTTGGCGGGAGTCAGGCCCAGGAGGAAAGTTTGGCAAGGGCTACGGGTCTGTATCCATGCATTGCCCAAATGCAGGAAATGTACGAGTTTAATCGTAAACTCCGAACCTGCCTGTACTCGGATCATATGATCTATTCCCCTGGCGTTCCGGTCATTCGGGACGATGAAGACCGTCTGCTCGACCAGTATTATGCTTCCGCGTTTATCACGGCACCTGCGGTCAATGCGGGCGTCGTGAAGGAACGGGGCGAGGCGGATGACGAACGGATTGAAGCCGTGATGAAACAGCGTATTGCCTATATTTTGGACGTCGCTGCAGGGCATGGACATCGCACGATGGTGCTTGGGGCATACGGATGCGGCGTTTTCCGAAACGACCCGTCCAAGGTGGCCGCTTATTTCCATGACGTGTTGATTGGTCAAGGATACGGGAATCTGTTTGACCGGATCGTATTTGCCGTGTATGACCGCAGTCGCGGTCAGCAAACCTTAAAGGCTTTTCAGGAACGTTTGGCCAAAGCCTGACGGATTCGGATTCATGCCCGGAGGAGGGGACCCGCGATGGAATTTCGCGAAATACAACAAGACCTGTTTGCCATGGATGACCGTTACGTTTTGGCCCACTGCATTTCGGCGGACGCACGGATGGGGGCAGGCATTGCCGTACAGTTTCGGCAGCGGTTCGGTCTGGAAAACTTGCAGGAACAGGCCAGGATCGAGCCATTGGAGATCGGGCGATGTTACCGCGTCGGCCGTACTTTGAACCTGGTCACAAAGGCTAAGTTTTCGTACAAACCGACGTATGCTTCCTTTACCCAAGCCGTAGAGTCCATGAGGGATGTCTGTCTCGAAGAGGGGATCGAGAAATTGGCCATGCCGCAGATCGGCTGTGGGCTTGACCGATTGAAATGGGAGAAGGCCAGCGGCATCATTCGCGATGCTTTCGCCGATACAGATGTCGAGATCGTGGTGTGCAGTCTATGACTCGAGGCTCAAAACAACAAAACCTCTGCTCCGTGAGGGGAGGGAACGTGCTTTTTGCATACGCGTTGCACGTTTCCCGCCGCTTCCGGAGAGAGGTTTTTTGTGTTTTCATTGGCCCTGCTGTTATTTCGAGAACATTTCTTTGGCTTCATCCATCGCCATCTGGTTGCCGATGGCGGAGTAGTCGAGCCATGGCTGGGCGCCGATGGTGTATACATGTCCCGCTTTGACGGCTTTCAGGCCTTGCCAGATCGGATTGCTTTGCAGCTCGGCGAACATGTTTTTCGCTTCGTCATCCGAATTCACCACAACGAAGATGGCATCGGCATCATAGTCCGGCAGCACCTCGCGAGAGATGACCCGATAGGGCTTCGAGGTATCCATATCGGTAATCCCGTTGGCCGGGGTCAATCCGAGATCGTCAAACAGGATCGGTCCCATTGGACGAGCTGTACTGAATACGCGCAATTCCTTGGCGGTCACGCGAATGGCCATGACTTTGCCGTCGCCGATCTTGTTATGGATGAGCGATTTCACTTCTTCCGTTTCCTTGGCGTAATGGTCGATGAACGCATCGGCTTCTTTTTCGCGGTTCACCAGTTTGCCTATGGCTTTCAAATGGTCGCGCCATGTTCCATCATCGAGGTTAAAGACGTGAACCGGCGCGATTTTTTCGAATTTGGCTTGATCGTCGCCGGAGAATTCCTCATCCAGGTAGATGACATCCGGTTTCAAAGCGAGCAGGGCTTCCATATCGGGGTCTTTGACCGGGCCCAGGGGCGTCGTGTTCTGCAAACGGTCGACCACATGGGACAGGAAGGCTTTGGCCTCGCCGCCAATAACTGAACCAACGGGCGTAATGCCCAATGCGAGCAAGTCGTTGGTCAGGTGGATCGACATGGACGCGATGCGTTGTTCGCCGGTGGAATCGTAAGCAGGACGGTCACCCGCTTGTCCCGAGGAGGCATTGGAAGAACGGTTGTCGGCAGCGTTGGTTGACGTGCCTGCATTGCCGCATGCTGCCAGCAGAAGCAGCAGGACGGCGCATATGGATAACATCAGGTTTTTCTTGATCATGGATATTCGAAATCTCCTTGGTTTCATTGGAATAGGAATTAACGCGTGCGGACGAGTAAATACAGGAAATAGGGTGCGCCCAGTGCAGCAACGACAATTCCGGCAGGAATCGCATTGGGCTGAAAAAGGGTTCTCCCCACCGTATCGGCTGCGACGAGAATGACCATGCCGATCAATCCGGCAGCCGGAATCAAGTGGCGATGCATCGGGCCGACAAGCCTCCGTGCCAGGTGCGGAGCCGCAAGCCCGATGAAGCCGATGCCTCCCGCCATCGACACGCTGACGGCCGACAAGGCGACCGTGCACAAGAGCAGCCATATGCGCTGGGATTTTACGGCCGTGCCGATTCCCGTGGCGGCGGCATCCCCAAGCCCTAGGGCGTCCAGTGTTTTGGAACGGCTCCAGACGTAAGGGATGCACAGCAAGATCCAGGGGAGCAGGGCGGCGACGTGGATCCAGTCCCGTCCCCAGACGCTTCCCGCCAGCCAGCGAGCCGCGAAGGAGTAGGTGTCCTCATCGAGGCGCAGGGACAAATACAACGTCAGCGCGTGAAATCCAGCCGCAACGGCGATTCCCACCAGAATGAGTTTGATGGGGGATACCCCGTTATGGCGATCATAGGCGAGCAGCATGATGATCAATGCCGAGAGCATGCCTCCCACAAAGGTAAACAGCGGGATCAACAATGCGACAGAGCTGTCCATCGAAAAAGAAAGGCTGGCGAACGCCATCAGGCCCAGCGCTGCACCCGCGTGAATGCCCAGAACGCCCGGATCGGCCAGCGGATTGCGCGTGATGCCCTGCAACGCAGCACCCGCCACGCCAAGACCAGCTCCGGCGAGCACGGTGATCAGAATGCGCGGCAGGCGATAATCGAACAGTACGATATGGTTCGCCTTTGAACCGCCGCCAAACAGGGTTTGCAGCACCGCCAGGGGCGACAGGCGAATCGTGCCCGTGTTCAGGCTGACGATAATGACGACACAGGCGATAGCCAACAGGATCAGGCTGACCGTAATGGATCGTCGTGTGCGCGAAGCGGCGTTCTTTTGGTTTTGATTTTGGTTTCGGTCCACTATAAGGCCCTCCTTTCCTTACGGGCCAGATAGAGGAAAAACGGCACGCCGACAAAGGCGACCATGATGCCTACGGCAAGTTCCTCCGGCGGATTGACGATGCGTGATCCAAGATCGGCCAGCACCAGCAGAATGGCTCCGAGCAGCGAGGACATCGGAATGATGAGCCGATAATCGACGCCAACCAGTTTGCGGGAAATATGCGGGATGACCAGTCCGACGAAACCGATGGAGCCGACGGCGGAGACGGACACGCCTGCCAGCACGACCACGGCGGCGAGCGCAAGCATCCGCGTCCAGCGCAGGCGGATGCCCAGGCTGACGGCAGCCTCTTCCCCGAGGGACATCAGCGATATGCGGCGGGCCAGCGGCATGGTAAGCAGCAGCGTGATCAGCAATACCGGAACGATGAGTTTGACATGCCGCCATTCCATGCCGCCAAAGCCGCCGGCATACCAAAATGCAAGGTCCTGGCTGAGGTCGAAATAGATGGCGATGCCTGCACTCAGGGAGCTGAGCATGGCCGCGACGATGGCCCCGGCCACCGTGAGCCTGATCGATGACAGCCCGCCCGGCGCAGCCGAGCCAAGGATGAAAATAAACAGCGTGCTCAGGACCGCGCCGACAAAGGAAATGCCCATCAGCCAGGCATAAGGCAAGCCGGGCCACAGGGCAAAGCTGAGCGCCACCATAAACGATGCGCCGGCATTGATGCCGAGCACGCCCGTATCCGCAAGCGGATTGCGGGTGATGCCTTGCATGAGCGCACCGGCAACGGCGAAGGCAGCGCCGACGACAGCCGCGGCAATGACCCGGGGCAGGCGCAGCTCATGGATGATCTGATGGGGCGTCAGCGCCGGGTTATATTGAAATATGGCTGCCCACACCGTTTCCAGCGTCAGCGATTTGGCTCCAAGCGAGATCGAGACGAACAGGATCATCAGCAGGACGGCGAGGGCAGACAAGAACATCAGTCCAACCGTTGCCGCATTTCTGGACGAGTTGGGCTTCCGATTTGGCCAAGCAGGATGTTGGATGCGGGTCACTCCTTTGTTGCCAGCACAACGAAGCATTGCTGCTGTTATTGATTATCATTATCAATTAGAGATCATTATAAAATCTTAATTCATGCCCGTACATGACATAAATTAAGATGTTCGGGATGGATATTTTTCAGATTACATAATCGGTGCTTTGCCCGTCAACAGCTGAACGGCCTCATCCAGCTGGAGGTTGATGGAATAAGGAGCATACACCACCCACGAATTCCAATCAATGACATGCACGCGCCCATGGCGTACGGCAGGATGACGCTGCCAGCGCGGATCGGCTGCAAGCTGCTGCAGCACCGCTGCGCGGCCCTGCATGGAGGTGATGGCTACGATCAAGATGTCCGCTTCAAGGCCATCCCATTCGCCGGGGGTAAAGGGCAACCAGTTGAAGCCGACGCCCGGCGGTTTGCCTGCCAGTTCAGCCCGGATTCGATCGGGCGGCGTCAAATGCAGGCTGCGGTAGAACACATGGCCGAAATTGCGGTTGCTGTACATTCGCGGTCCTTTGTCCGTCAAGGTGCAGACGGCTACGGCAGCCTGTCCCCACGTCTCCCGGATGCGTTTGCGGGCGCGCTCCGCCTTGCGGTCATGACGTTCGAGCCATTCCTTTGCGGCATGTTCACGGTCCATGATGCCGGCTATTGTTTGAAGATGGCCGAACATGTCTGTTTTGTTCCAGGGAATGGTGATAATCGGTGCGATGTCCCCGATATGTTCCAGCGCTTTGGCCGCAGCATTGTCCTTGGTCAGAATCAGGTCGGGCTTGACGTCAAGGAAGGCCTGGCGTCCTTGTTCCCAAGGCTCGTGAGCATGGAACGGCAAGGTCAGTGATTTGGGCAAATGGGGCAGCTGCCCCTGGATTTGCGCCGCACAGGGAGTGATGCCGAGCGTTATCAAATGATCCGTATATGGATAAGACAGGGAGACGACGTTTCGATGCACTTGTTTGACATAGATGGTCGGTGCGAATCCCGAGTGGCTGCGGAAGCGGCGGCTGAAATAAAATTCGTCCCGGTATCCGACGCTGCGCGCAACGTCCCGAATGCGCAGGTCCGAGGTCAGCATGAGCTCTTTGGCACGATTCATCCGCAGATGGGTCAGGTATTCAATAGGGTTTTTATGCATCCGGCTTTTGAACAGCTGGGAGTAATACGATGGATGCATGCCTGCAATGTCGGCCAGTTTCTCCAATTTGATCTCGTGCATGTATTGATCTCGCATGTACTGCATCGTGGCATGGAGCCAAGCATCCGGTTGTTCCTGATCGTGAGCAGGGGCATCCGATTCTTCCTGGGCCCACAGCATGCATAACAGATCGGTGATCAGCCGTTGGCGTTTAAATTCACCCAGTTCGGCATTTTCCGCCAATTGGGAGGCGATGCGCTGTATGCCGTAAAAAGGACCCCGAATCCAGCCTTTTACCGGAAAATCGGACTCTCGCTCGTAAGTGCGCCTTGCATCCGTCTTTTCGATTGCACGGAACAGATCGAAAGCAAGCACGAATATCTCTAGTTCTTGGTCCGCATCGCCGATCAGCTTCAGAGGGGCTCCCGGGGGGCAGAGGTAAGCCGATTTGCGGGCGACCGATTGTTCCGCGCCATCCACGATCAGCTTGCCTGCAAATTTATGCAGATAAATGAAAACATGCCGTTCCGGGAAAGGATTGCTCCAATCGATGCCGGAGTCGTTCGCGATGCGTACCGCTTGGCGAAGTTCGATCAGGGCATTGGCCAGGAATGCGTCCAGATCGGGTTGAACCAAGGCTTCCGGCGTACTCTTCGATTCGGTGTGCCGTCTGGATGCATGTGACGAATGGGAAACGGAAACGGCCAATCCGGAGGAATCAGCTCCTAAAGAATCAGGTTGGTTAGTAAACATGAGCGAATCCTCCTCTAGAAAAATGGATGAAAGCCGATTATAGGGAACGCAACCGCATATCGGAAGTGAACCATTGCCTGTATGTCAGCAAACTTAGAATGATGCTGGTAATCGCGGCGGAGCTGGTAAAGGCAAACACGATCAAAATCTGATAACGTACTGCTTCAACAGGGTCGGCGCCGGCAATGATCATGCCTGTCATCATGCCGGGAAGCTGAACGAGACCAACGGTTTTCATGCCGTCGATGGTTGGAATCATGCTTGCTTTGACAGCCCGCTTCAGCACGTCCTGGAAAGCACGTCTGGGGGCAGCTCCAAGAGCGAGCAGCGTTTCGATTTCGCCTTTGGACGTCTCGACTTCGCGTTTCATCTGGTTCAAGAACAGTCCTGCAACCACCATCGCATTGCCGATGGTCATGCCGCTGAGCGGAATGATGTATTGCGGCGTCGGCTCCACGATGTGCAGGCCAAGCAGCAGTCCCATCATAAGCATTTCCGTCACGGCGAGCGAAATGGCAATATGCAGGCCGACCCGTCGTAGTCCTTTGCCGCGTTTGGCAGCATTGAACGAGGCGACCATAATCATGAAAGCGACGATGGCCACGATGAGGATCGGATGATCGGTATTGAATATGAATTGCAGCACATAACCGACAAGCAGCAGTTGAACGGCCGAACGAACCGTGCCCACGGCAATGTCGCGTTCGAGCCCGAGCTTTTGCCATACGGAGACGAGCATGGTAATCATGATAAACACAACCGTGAAACTTAATGCAAAGATGGACATAAGTGCACCACTCCTTAATCTGCCTTCAGGGCGGAATCGGATTGTGAAAGGTATTGCCGGGCAGGCTCCGTTTCCGGCGCGGCAAAGAATCGGGTCGTGGTCTGGCGCTCCAGCAGCGTGTGATTGCCCATGAACCAGACGGTGTCGCTGAAGGAGCGGGCTTGTTCCTGGTCATGGGTGATCCATACCAGCGAAGTTCCTTCCTGCTTGCTCCACCTTGTGAGCTGAGCTTCCACGAGCTTTGCGTTGACCAGGTCCAGAGACGCCGTAACCTCGTCCAGCAAAAGGATTTCGGGACGCAGCAGCAAGGAGCGGATCAGCGCGACGCGCTGCTTTTCCCCGCCCGACAGATCACCGGCCCGCTTGTGCAGATCAAGCCCGGCAAGCCCCATGCCGGCCAGCAGCTCGACGGCGAGTTCTTTTTCGTACGGTTTGCGATGCAGCAGATGCACGGTTTTCAAATTATCCTCCACGCTGCCTGCAAGCATCACCGGTTGCTGCGCGACATACGTCATGCGCATGCGCCAGTTTCGGGGATCGGAGGCGCGATAGGAGATGCCATTATACAGCATGTCGCCTTCGCTGGGCGCGTCAAGCAGGCCGAGGATGCGAAGCAGCGTGCTTTTCCCTTGACCGGAAGCGCCCAGTACAGCGATCCGTTCGCCTTGATCGATCGCGGCCTCAACGCTGCTGAACAGAAGGCGCTGCTCTTCGGTGCCGATCACTTTGGCCAACTGATGGATGGATACTAATGTAGACAAGCCGCATACGTCCTTTCCAACATGATGTTAATCATCTTAGCAAAAATGATGAGCAATGAAAATCGCCGTCCGTGACGGCTTCGGAAAGCAACTGCAACAAAAGGTTGTTTTTGGTAAGATAAAGGGGAGTCGTCTTCGACTTGTGCCATAAGGGGTGGAATCATAATGTTGAACATCCGTATTTCGATGATCCATGACAAGGAGGATATATCATGACAGACACGGCCGGACGAAATCAAGTAAATTGGGGCATTATGGGTACAGGCTGGATTGCTTCCCAATTTGCGAAAGATCTTGCCCATGCGGGAAATGCGGCAAAATATGCCGTGGCTTCGCGCTCGGAGGAAAGTGCAGCCCGATTTGCGGGAGAGCATGGATTTGAACGCAGTTATGGTTCGTACAACGAAATGCTGCAGGACCCGGAACTGGATATCGTTTATGTCGCGACGCCGCATCCGTTTCATAAAGAAAACGTGCTCGCCTGCCTGGAAGCCGGAAAAGCGGTGTTGTGCGAGAAGCCGTTCACGATGAATGCCCGCCAACTGGAGCAGCTGGTTGAAACGGCGCGGGAGAACAAGCTTTTTCTTATGGAAGGCATGTGGACCCGTTTCCTGCCGCCCGTTGTACAGGCTAAACAATGGATTGCCGAAGGGAAGATCGGCGAGGTACGCCTCGTAAAGGCTGATTTTGGTTTCCGGATCGGCTGGGAACCGGAGAGCAGGCTGCTTAATCCGGATTTGGGCGGAGGCGCTTTGCTGGACGCTGGCGTGTATCCGGTTTCATTTGCGTCGATGATTTTTGGCGAGCAACCACAGAATGTGTGGAGCACGGCCCATATCGGCGAAACCGGCGTGGACGAGCAGTTCTCGGTGTTGTTGTCCTACCCGGGCGGGCGCTCGGCTTCGCTGAATGGCGCGGTGCGGCTCAACCTGAGCAATGAAGCGGTCATTTACGGTACCGAGGGTTACATTCGTTTGCCATTCTTCCTTGCAGGCAAAGAGGCCTATTTGCACCAGACCGGTCAGGACGAACCGAAAACGTTTAAAGATGATCGGACTTGCATCGGTTATGCTTTCGAGGCTGAGGAAGCCGGTCGCTGCATCTTGGAAGGGCGCACGGAGAGCACGGTCATCCCGCTGGAAGAATCGCTGGAAATCATGAAGCTGATGGATACCATTCGCGGTCAATGGGGATTACGTTATAAATTTGAGTAAATGTCGGGTGCGAAGTGCACGCAGACGGTAGTCATGAGTTTTGAAATGAGTGCTGGGGTTGCTCCATTTTTGAAGTGGACGCAGTTCCAGCACTTGTTTTATAAATCAGAGCTCTAGCGAACCTCAGACACCTTATTTTGCAGATTTTCAATGATGAAAATGGCTAACGAACCTCGGACACCTTATTGGAGACAAAATGAGCAATTCGGACCCGAATTCCGGTTAATAGGGTGTCTAAAGTTCGTTAGAAATAATGTTGGCGAAATGCGGCCAAATAAGATGCGTCAGGTTTGTTAGAATATACAACGTTTATAGGAAAGGGCTGGAGTGACCACTTATGTCATTCCAGCCCCATTTTGTTTAATTGCGCAGCAGATTTAGATCAAATTCGGGAACAAGCCCTTCCTTCATGGCCCGCCCAAGCAGGGCAGTGATCGCGCCGTAACCGTCCTCGCCCAGGTTGGCGCTGAACTCGTTCACGTACAGGGCGATATGCTGGGCAGCGACGTCGGGGTCCATCTCCTGGGCGTGCTCCATGACGTATGCCTTGGATGCCTCCGGATTGGCCCAGGCATATTCGACGGAAGCACGAGCCCATCCGGCCAAGGCTTGCACATCCATGCCGCGGCGCGCAATGATGGCGCCGAGCGGAATCGGCAGGCCTGTATCGCTCTCCCACCAGCTGCCGAGGTCTGTCATCAGTTTCAGCCCGTACGTTGGATACGTGAAGCGGGCTTCGTGGATGACGAGGCCAGCATCGATCTGGCCGTCGCGGACTGCAGGCATGATCTGGTCGAACGGCATGACGACGATTTCGCCGACGCCGCCGGGAACATTCTGTGCCGCCCATAACCGGAACAACAAGTAGGCCGTTGATTTTTCGCTCGGAACGGCAACGCGGCGTCCGGACAAGTAGGCCGGATCGGTTGTTCCGTTTGCGGTCAGCACGAGCGGTCCGCAGCCTCGGCCAAGCGCGCCTCCGGCAGGCAGCAGGGCATACTCGTTCAGCACGTATGGCAGCGCGGCGTAGGAAATTTTCAATACGTCCGGGCCGCCTGGATTGGCAGCCAGACCGTTGGTGATGTCGATATCGGCATAGCGGACGTCCAGCTCGGGCGCGCCCGGAATCAGGCCATGCACCCAGGCATGGAAAATGAATGTGTCATTGGGACAAGGGGAAAAAGCGATCTTCATGATGTAAGTACCTCCCTGAGAATGGAACTGGCGGTTTGGAGCGCATCCAGGGCATCCTTGATGCGCCATGCGTCACGGTCGCGCGGGCCGACCGCGTTGGAAATGCCGCGCAGCTCGAGCACGGGGATGCCGAACCGCGCGGCCGCCGTAGCCACGCCGAAGCCCTCCATGCCTTCGGCGGCGGCATCCGGCACGCGGCGCAGCAGCTCCGCGGCCATTTCGGCCGTCCCGGTCGCCGTGGATACGGTGACCGCGGTGCCGCCGCTGGCCGCGTGCCCCGCACGCTCCAGCGCCTGGCGCAGCCGGGCGGCGAGCGCAGCGTCCGCCGCCACCATGGACGAGCCGAATCCGAGCTCGTCCACGCTGAGGAAGCCGTCTGGCGTCTGCGAGCCCAGATCGGCTGCAACGATGGCGTCGGCTACCACGAGGGAGCCGACGGCGGCCCGGCCGGGAAAGCCCCCGCCGATGCCCGCGCTAACCACCAGCGCATAGGGCGCCGGTGGGTTAGCGGTGTCGGTCGGGCTGCCCGGTCCGGGCACTGCTGCCGCGGCCGGCGAAGCATAGGCCAGCGCAGCGGCAGTGCCCGCTGCGGCGGAGGCGGGGCCGACCCCCGCAGCGATCACTTCGAAGCGCGCGGCGGCGTTGTCGCCCAGACCGCGCAGCACGGCCTCCTTTTCCGCGTCGACGGCGGTGACGATTAATACGCGGGGCACGGAAGCGCCCGGTGCTTGAGCGGTTTGTCCTATATGAGTCGAAGCTTCATTTGACGAATTCATCGATGGTTCTCCCTTTTAGACTGAAATAGTCGTATTTGGACAGTACACGTCATGCCAGTGCATGTCCTCTTCTCCATATTAACGGAATCCAAAAGCGGAGAACAACCTTGAAGCGTATGAAATTCCATGGCATTCCTGCCAATCCGCACAAATGGCGAACCTAGTCAAAGTAAAATGTTATGTTACTTTATTCATATTCAATCTTAAAAATAACGCGATTCCGATGAGAAGTCAAAAGTTAAGGTTGACATACTGTATGGGGTGTACTAATAATAATAGTACAGTTAATACACTTGAATCGTATCCATCCAATCCGGCTCTGAATTCGGCAGCAGCATTGGGTGTAGGTGTATTACCTATTTCAGAGAGGAGGTGCGGGATGTTCGAATTGGATGTGCGCAGCCGTAAGGCGATCTATGAACAGCTGGTCGATAAATTCAAAGAAATGATCGTATACGGCGTTCTCAAACCCGATGAGCAGCTTCCTTCCGTGCGCAGTCTGTCGACCGAACTGACGGTGAATCCGAATACGGTCCAGAAGGCTTACCGGGAGCTGGAACGCGAAGGTTTCATATACTCATTGCAGGGAAAAGGGAGCTTCGTATCATCGTCCGTGGAACATCCGAATACAGCCATGAGGGATGAAATCAGAGCGTCTTTGGTAAAACTGATCGCCGAAGCCAGCTATGCGGGCTTGACCAAGGCGGATATTGCGCTTCTATTCCAGGAGGCCATGGCCCGGATTGAAAAGGGGGAGCCGAATGATTGAACTGAATCAGGTCATCAAGGCATTCGAGCATGAGAAGGCCGTTGATGGCGTAACGATGCAGGTACATAAAGGATCGATCTACGGACTGCTCGGTTCCAACGGCGCAGGCAAAACATCCCTGCTTAAAATTCTGGCAGGCATTTATCGCCAGGATCACGGTACGGTCCGGATCGACGGCAGGGAGATTTATGAGAATCTGGACCTGAAGGATCGCGTCATCTTTATGGCGGATGCTCCCTATTTCTTTCCCCAGTCTTCGATTATGCAGATGGCTTCCTTCTACCGCAGCGCGTATCCGCGTTGGAACGAGGAGCGCTTCGAACAGCTCGGCCATGTATTCAAATTGGACAGGAAACGCAAGCTGCACCGCATGTCCAAAGGCATGCGCCGCCAGGCCGCTGTCTGGCTCGGACTCAGCTGCATGCCTGACGTTCTCCTCATGGACGAACCGATCGACGGACTTGATCCGGTCATGCGGCAGCAGATCAAAAACCTGTTGTTCCAGGAAGCTGCGGAGCGTCAGGTGACCATACTGATTTCATCCCACAATTTGCGCGAAATCGAGGACCTGTGCGACCATGTTGCCATCATGCACAAAGGCCGCATCATCGTGGAACGCGATTTGGACGACCTCAAGGCCGACACGCACAAAATACAGGTGGCTTTCCGCGATCCGGCACATGCCGATGCGCTTGACGGGCAGCTGGAGATTTTGCACGAAGAGAAACGCGGCAGCGTCTCGCTGTTTATCGTCAAGGGGAATCGCGACGAAGTGACGGCCAGCTTTCGGGCGTTCGAGCCGTATCTGCTGGATGTGCTGCCCTTGACGCTGGAGGAAATATTCATTTATGAAATGGAGGATGCGGGGTATGACATTCAACCGATTGTACTTTAACCGGGGCATCCTGATCCAAAATTTCAGGCAGCACGGCTGGATCGGCATTTTATATCTGTTTGCGCTGCTGTTTGCCGTGCCGCTTCATATTGCCACGGAATACAGGGAGGTGCCGCAGGAGATCGCAAGCCTTTTCCTGGTCAATGGCGAGGCGCAGCTGTTATTTGCGATCACTTTTCCGGTTGTTGCCGGACTGTTTATTTTCCGGTATCTGCAATCCGGTGGACCGGCGGATCTGTTCCACAGCCTGCCTTTGCGCCGCGAGCATCTGCTTACGGTTAATCTGTTCAGCGGGTTCATCCTGCTTCTGGTGCCGATCTGGTTGACCGTGGGCATAACAGGGTGGGTGTGGGCCGCGCAGGCGGAACCGGCGTTTATTTTTGGCGGTGCAGAGATATGGATGTGGGGCCTGAGCATGACGATTTATACCCTGTTCATGTTCATGTTGACCGTAGCGATCGGCATGTGCATCGGGCAAACGGTCCTGCAAGGCCTTACGGTATATGCCATTTTGTTGCTGCCCGTCGTCGTTTGGGGCGTTTTCGAACTTCATTTGCAGCATTATCTGCTTGGTTTTCCGAGCGAAGCCATCGGACGTTACGCCGAAAAAATATCGCTTGTGACACGGGTGGCTTCGATCAGCAGCGTTCCCCCGTACACGATTGAACTGACGATATACGGAATTCTAACCGTTATATTCATTTTGCTCAGCTACGTGTTATATGCACGCAGGAAAGTTGAATCGGCTACGCAAGCTGTGACGTTCCGGATCGTGAAGCCGGTATTCCGTTTCGGGTTCATGTTCACGCTGGTGCTGATCGGTGGAGCTTACTTTGAAGTGATCTCTCCTGAGGGCTCATCCGGTTGGGGTATCATGGGATACGTTCTAGGCGGTATTGTCGGTTATATTGGAGCCGAAATGATTATTCGCAAAACCTGGTTGATTTGGGACACAAGGCTTCTGCCCCAATTTGCCGTTTACGGCATCGTGGCAGGACTGATTCTGTACGTGCCGGTCGCCGACTGGAACGGTTATGCTTCCAGAGTGCCTGAGCCTGAAAAGGTTCAGAGTGTCAAGCTTGGCGGGGATTATTACGTTTATGTAGACGGCGTGTATCTGAAAAGCGATGACAGCCACTTATACTCCGATAATCCGGAATATATTGGCGCCGTCCTGGCACTTCATGAAAAAATCGTTACGTCGGATCTTCCGCTGCCGGCCAACTCGTCGAGCATGGATCGTCTCCGTGATGAAACGGTGATGATCAATTACCAATTGGATAACGGCAAAACCATGCAGCGCAAATACCAGATTCCCGAAGAGGAATTCAGGCAGGAATTGAAGGCGATCAAAGAGACCGACGAGTATAAACGCGTCGCGTATTCTACCGATTTGCTGGATGGGGACGTGCGAAGCATCGGTTTGAGTTCCAACGTCAGCGGAAACCGCAAGGCCTATATCAGTAATCCCGGACAGATCCGCGAATTCAAGGCCTTGTTGAAGCAGGATGTCCTGAATCAGACTTATGACGATCAGTTAACGCCATGGAGTCCAAAATTCAACGTCGAGGTTTATGCACTGTCCGACGCTTCATCCATAAACCAGCAGGTACCCATGACGTATTATGAAATTAAGCCGAGTTACAAACAAACCATCGAATGGCTGAAGCAGCATGGGCAGTACGAACAACTTGAGGTATCCCCCGATGAAATTTCGTCCGCGCAATTTGTGAAAGAGGAGATCAACAGTCCGGGCAAGTTCAAATGGGTGTATGCAGAGGAAAACTTTATGAATGGAAGTCCCGATGGCAGCAAGCAGGTCGCGACCAATAACAAAAAGATCATCGGCGACTTGCTGGAGCGCCAGCGTTCGGCATTTTATACCGATCAGGACGTCGTCTACCACATCAAGCTGAACGTCGATCGGGGCGAGAGCATCTACATGATGCTCAAACAGGAAGATTTGACCAAGGAAATGAAAGAAATCTTGGCTGAGCAGTAACCCATGAAGGCTCCGGGAAGGGTTCTCCCGGTCATGGGCTGCTCCAACCAGGCTTGACTGCAAGAGTGGTATGGAATATATTAGAAAAAGATGATCGTGATTCGCCGCCAAACAAATATGAAGGCGAATCACGGCAATGAACGGCTTATGGGGAAGCACCCGTATGACACAGGTAGTAATCACACACCTGTCATGCGGGTGTTTTTTTGTTGTTTAATACTGCCGATTCATTGCAGCTGGAGCAATTCATGCTCCCATTTCAATACTTCTATCGGGGAGGACGAGAGCTAATGAAAACGTTGAACGGGAATGCACGTACGGCTGTATCGAATCATCGCTCAATCAAGGGCAAGGAGGCGGGTAAACCGCGTGTTCGCCGCATGATTACCGTCTGCGCGGCATGGTTTGTGCTGTTTGGCCTGACGATGTTCGTTTGGCCGCCCACCGGTGCCGAGGCTTCGGGGCTTGAGCTGAGCCCGACCTATCAGAAAGCGTGGGACAAAGTGCTTGGACAAGCGGATGCAAAGACGAGCACGGCCTTGAAGGAAGCATACGGGCATGCGGGAATGTGGGTAGCCCGGAAACAGGCATGGGAGCAGAAAATCAAGGTGCTCCATGCCGCCAATGCAGCCGAGGCAGATCGGTTGCGTTTGGCGATCCGACAAACGGATGCAGCCAAACTGGACGGACTTCTAAGCGAGGTGAAGCAAACAGAAGCACGTTACGCCCCGATGTTCAAGCTATATGAAACGCTTAACAAACAGCTTAAGGCAGCCCGTGCGGCAAAGAACAAGGAGTGGACCGCTGCCATCCGGACACAGGTGGAGAGCATGAAACCGGTCGTGCAGCTGGCAAGACAGGACATTCGTGGGAAGAAACAAAAACTGGCCGATGCACGCAAACAAAAAAATGCAAAAATGAAACAGCTGCGAAGCGGGCTTGCGAGCGCCGACACCGTCAAAAAACAGATTCAAACGGCCAAACGGCAGGCAAGCTCTTCCAAGGAACGGTACTCCAGCGCCCTGCAGAGGTTGAAGCAGACGATGAAGACAGGACAGGCTGCCCGAACATTAACCGATGCCAAATCATTGGCCACCGCCGCTGAGAATTGGTCGGGCTCGCAACAGCGGATTCATGAACTGGAGCTGAAGGTGACGGCTGTTTACCAGAAGGTAAAACAGCAGTTAAGTTCTTGAACGATACGCTGCAGAAGGCGAAGCGAAGAAGAACAGATGTGACCGCGGAAACCTAAGGGGCTGCCTGTGCGTAAACAACTTTGAATGTTAAGGAACGCTTCAAGGAATGAATTGGGGTGAAGCTTTTGCAGTCAAAGTTGAAATCGAGTCCACGGGATCGGCCTATGTTTGCAAGGAAAATGCTTTGGCTTCCGGCATTGGTTTTGGCATTGTTCGCATTGGGACTCTGGGCTATGGGACACATCACACCGAAGGTAAATGTTTTTTTGATGAAGTCTGTTATGCGCCTTGCCTCGCCTGACCATGGATTGGATGAACGCTTCATGAAAGGAGCGGGTGTTTCACGCTTGCAAGATGTCGTTTATGGGCAAGAGCATGACAATAGCACGCTCGACGTGTATTATCCAACCGAGGCGAAGAAGCGGCTGCCCATCGTTGTATGGATCCATGGCGGCGGCTGGGTTATGGGGGATAAAGGACAGATTGCCCATTATGCAGCGGAACTGGCGAAGCGGGGTCACGTCGTCGTCAGCATGAATTACGCACTGGCGCCCCAAAAAAAATATCCCTCGCCTGTCATGCAGGCCAATCAGGCGCTTGCTTACGTGAAGGAACATGCAGCCGAGTTTCGCGGCGATGCATCCAAACTGTTCTTGGCCGGCAATTCTGCGGGTGCGCAGATCGCCAGCCAGATGGCAGCCGTGATCACGAACCCGTCCTTGGCCAGGTTGATGGATATTCATCCCGCCGTTGATGCGGAACAATTAAGAGGGGTGCTTCTGTACTGCGGTCCGTACAATCTGAGCACGGTCGGCAAAACCGGATTCCCGTTCATGCGCACGTTCCTGTGGTCGTATACGGGTATGAAGGATTACGAGGAATATCCGCGCTTGAACGAGATGTCCGCGGTATTGCAGGTTACGAAGGATTTTCCGCCTGCATTTATTACATCGGGGAATAAGGACCTTTTGACGGTTCAGTCGGTCGAGCTTGCCCAAGTGTTGAAACGGCTGGAAGTGGAGACCGAAACGCTCTTTTTTTCGGCTTCAACGGCCAAGCTGGGCCATGACTATCAATTTGCGCTGGACACGGCCAGCGGCAAACAGGCATTGCACGCCGCAGCGCGGTTTATCGAGAAACATAGCCAATGAATGCGCGATGCCTTCGTATTGCGTATGCCTTCGTATAACGTGGGAAACCCGCCATTTTCCGGTATGGAGATGGCGGGTTTCCCATTCTGAGTCCACTTACTTCGAGGATTCCAGTCGACGTATAAGTGCATGAAGCCTGCGCATCGCTTCTTCCACCGTGGAACGCGGACAGGCCACGTTCATCCGCATGAATCCGTCCCCCTCGGAACCGAAGGCAGTCCCGCTATTAAAGGCAAGTCCTGCCTCATTCAACAACAGGTCAACAAGCTGCTCCTGGGGAATGCCCAAGGCACGAAAATCGAGCCACAGCAGGTAGGTTGCTTCCGGGAGATGAACCCCCACCTGCGGCAAATGCTCGGAGACATATTGCTGCACAAACTCCATGTTTCCTTGGACATACATGAGGCAGTCGTCCAGCCAGTCTTCGGCACCGTTATATGCCGCTTCCGTGGCGACGGCGCCAAAGGTGCTGATGCTTGATAGCCCCATCGTTTGCACGCCTTGGCTGAATATCTCGCGAAGCTTGGCATTCGGAATAATGATGTTGGAGGTGCTAAGCCCCGGAATGTTGAACGTTTTGCTTGGGGCTGTGCAAATGATGCTTCGCTCGGCGATCTCGGCCGAAACCAGCGAAAGCGGAGTATGCGTTCCGCGTTGGTGCACAAGGTCGGCATGGATTTCGTCCGAAACGATGAGCACGTTGTATTGCAGGCATAGCTCGGACAGTTTTTCCAATTCCTCCCGTGTCCAAACCCGTCCAACCGGGTTATGCGGGCTGCACAGAATTAGCATTTTGACACGTCCGGTTTGCAGGCAGGATTCCAGTTGCTCCAGATCCATGGAATAATGGCCGTTTTCCAGTTTTAACGGGTTGGTCATCAGTTCCCGGTCCTGGCCGCGCACTACCTGGTAAAATGGCGCGTATACCGGGGTTTGGATAACGACGGCATCTCCCGGTTCGGTGAAACGCTGCACCGCAATGCTCAAAGCCGGCACAATTCCCGGCGTAAACACGATCCACTCGTCCTGAATGTGCCAGCCGTGACGTCGCTGCATCCAGCCCCGCACAGCCTCGTGATAATCACGGGTACGCACAGTATAACCATAGACCCCATGCTGCACGCGGCGTTGGAGTGCCTGTACGACAGATGGCGGCGCAGCGAAATCCATGTCTGCGACCCACATCGGCAGCGCGTCCGCGACGCCGAATATTTCCTCCAGCGCATCCCATTTTTCCGAACCGGAGGCAAGCCGATTAATCGGTTCGTCAAATGTATTCTTTTTCAATGGAAAATCCCCCTTCAGATCCGTTCTTGCGACACTAATCGACAGACTATTATCTGATAAATTCGTCGATTGCGCAACCGTCTCCCATAGGTTTAGGTCATATCCTGTATCTGCAAAATCAAGGGGGTTTATTCGCTTGTGCGGCATTACAGGGCGCCAAAAAAACAACCACCGCAAGGCATCCTCCGAAATATAGGAGATCACCCGTATGGTGGTTGTTCATCTTGCCGATATTTTATAAATGCTCGTTAAACCAGCCGACGATGTGTTCCAGCCGCCGCACTCTCAGGTACGGATTGCCGCCGCGGGACAGTTCGTGATTCGCGCCGGGGAAGCGGACCAAACGCGTCTTTTGCCCGCGTCGCTTCAAGGCGATGAATAACTGTTCTGCCTGTTCGATCGGGCAGCGGAGGTCTTGCTCTCCGTGCAAAATCAGCAGCGGCGTATGGATCTGTCCCACATAAGCAAGAGGGGAGTGCTTCCACAGCTTTTCCGTATCTTCCCAAGCGTTGCCGCCAATCTGGTCTTCCGTGAAATAGTATCCGATATCGCTGACTCCGTAGAAGGAGAGCCAATTGGAGATGGAGCGCTGCGTAACTGCGGCCTTGAAGCGGTTCGTATGCCCAACGATCCAGTTGGTCATGAAGCCGCCGTAACTGCCTCCCGTTACGCCCAATCGGGATTCTTCGATGTACGGGTATGCGGATAAAGCGTAGTCCAATGCTTCCATCAAGTCGCGATAATCCCCGCCTCCGTAATCCCCGCGGCATGCGTTAACGAACTGCTGCCCATAGCCCAAACCGCCACGAGGGTTAAGGTAGACGACGGCATAACCTTGCGCGGCGAGCATTTGGAATTCATGCATAAACGTGAAGCCGTACATCATGTGCGGACCCCCGTGGATCTCCAAAATGGTTGGCACTTTGACGTCCTTGGTCGTATGTGCGGGTTTCATGATCCATCCCTGCAAACGCAGTCCGTCCGAAGCATCGAACCAAAACGTTTCAGGAGTGCAGACACCGATTTCTTTCCCCAATTGCGGGTTGCTGCAAGTCAGTTGCACAGGCTCCTGTTCCGATGCTTTGCTGTGTTCGTACAGATAAATATCACCCGGATTCAGGACATCGGCTTGAGCGGCAATGATCGATCCGTCAGGCAATTCCGCGAACTGATAAATTTCCTTTTCCGCAGGCAGCAGGTATTCCCCCTGACGTCCATCCAGCGGGAATCGGGCAACGCGTACGCTGCCATGAACGGTGGCCAGGCACAAAATCGTTGAGCCATCCCGTGTATATACCGGTCCGGTCGTGGTAAGTGTTGATCGCATGTCGCCAACGATGGCATGACCGAGCTGAACATCCCAATCCTTGCTCACACAGCGAAGTTCCCCACCTGACGCAGGAAGGACATATAACTTGGTGAGCGTGGCATTGCCATAAGAACGGTCGCTGGCAAACAGCGCGATGGACCCTGAATCCGGCGCAAAGGCCAAACGGCTGAATTGATAGCCCTCCGGCGTCAGTTGCTGGACATCCGAACCGTCCGGACGGGCAAGGTAAACATGGTTAGTCATTGAAAAGTCGTTGTTGTCCTCGCCCGCCTTTGGCATTTGGGTGATCCAGGCGATGCTGGACCCGTCGGGTGACCATGCATAGTCAGCCACATCGAAATGGCCGGAAGTGACCTGCCGGGATTCGCCTCCGTCTACAGGTAAAACAAAGAGGTGAGCTCGCTGCCCATTCCACAACCCGCTGGCATCGGATTTCATCCGGATTCGATCCACTACGAGTTCCCGCAGCGGTTTGTCCGGTTCATCCGCATCCTCTCCGGCTCCCGTATCCGGTTTTACGGATGATTTCACGAGCAAGGACGAACCGTCGGGCGACCAGCACAGGGAACTGACACCTTGTTCAAGGTGCGTGACCCGAATCGCCTCTCCACCATCGGCAGCAATCAGCCACGCTTGGGTTTTGCCTTCATGTTCCCGCAGAAAGGCCAGCCGTGTTCCATCCGGCGACCAGGCAGGCGAGTGATCACGCGTACCTGAGGTGAATGGCCTATCCTTGAGCCCATCCAGTTCCAAAAGCATCAAGCGGGATACATAGCCATCCTGCTGCTCATTGACCCTGCGGCTAACGTAGACAAGCCGAGTGCCATCGGGAGAGGGAATTGGGTCATGGACCCATGTAATCTGATATAGATCCTCCGGCGTAATGCCACGCTGTTTGCTCAATGTGTCTCCTCCTGCCATTGTTTTATTTTCCTGACCTTTCCATTTATCATAAATCAATGCGCCGACCTGGACAACACTTTAAAATCAAGTAAAGTTTGCGGAAAAGGAATTGCTCACGGGGTGCCGAATCCTAGAAGATATGGCTTGAATGCGGTTGATTTCGATGAAATTCCGCCACGGCGCTGGAAAAGCGTATAGGGTCATCATTCAATCCAATCGTCCAATATCGCTCTGAACAGGCGGGAAAAGGAGGAAGACACATGACCAGAAACAAAGCAGAAGCACGAACGGTGCGGCTTCCCGATGGAACGGAATTGCCGGCCATCGGGCAAGGCACTTGGTATATGGGCGAAAGCATCCATCAACGCGATAATGAAGTGAGAGCGCTGCAGAGCGGACTGGCGCTGGGCATGACGCTGATCGATACGGCGGAGATGTATGCCGACGGTAGAGCGGAAGAAGTGACGGGCGAGGCTATAAAGGGCCGTCGGGACGAAGCATTTATCGTTTCGAAAGTGTATCCCCATCATGCCGGTCGCAAGCACATGCAGACCGCCTGCGAGAACAGCCTGAAACGGTTGAACACGGATCGGATCGACTTGTATTTGCTGCATTGGCGCGGTCATATACCGCTGGAAGAGACGGTGCAGGAATTGGAGCGGCTGAAGAAGTCCGGCAAAATTTTGCGTTGGGGCGTCTCCAATCTGGATACGGAAGACATGGAAGAATTATGGGGCATACACGGCGGAGAACAGTGCGCTGCCAATCAGGTGCTGTACCATGCCGCTTCGCGCGGGATCGAGCATGATTTGCTGCCGTGGCAGCGGGAGCGCCGGATCCCCGTTATGGCTTACTGTCCTCTTGCCCAAGGGGGACGATTGCGCCGGGATCTGTTGGAGCACCCGGTCATTCGAGATATCGCCTCGGCCCGATCGGTGCGACCGGCCCAGATTGCGCTATCCTGGGTTATACGAGACGGTGACGTGCTAGCTATTCCGAAAGCGGTGCAGCCGGACCATGTGGCAGACAATGCCGCCGCGATGGACATCGTCCTGACGGCTGAAGAATTGGAACGGATCAACGAGGCTTTCCCCGCACCGGGGCGCAAAGTCCCGCTGGATATGGTCTAGTTCTTTTTTTGAACATCAATGGAACAGGAAATGATTGAAGGGCAGATGTATGCATCTGCTCTTTTTTCATGGGTGCGAACTGCTTTTTATTGAAAATTAGAAAATGGGCTTTACAGTAATAGAATACCAGTGTACTATGTAACTAACACACTGTTACAGAAAGGAGAGACACGATATGGCTATGGAATTTGACAATAACTTGCCGATTTATTTGCAGATTATGCAGCATATCAAAAAACAAATCGTGACCGGAAAACTCAAGGCCGGCGACAAGATTCCTTCGGTCCGCGAGCTTGCGGCGGAATTGCAGATTAATCCCAATACCGTGCAGCGCACGTTCCAGGAGCTTGAGCGGGAAGAAGTGGTGGAAACCAGGCGCGGACTGGGCAGATACGTGACTAGCGAGGAGGCGAAAATCATGACGATCAAAAAAGAGATGGCCGGCGAACTGTTGGAGCGGTTCCTGACCGGCATGCAGGAGCTTGGCATCGAAGATCGGGATATTGTGGCCATTGTGGCGGACGCCGTTGCCGAAGGGCAGCAGGGAAAGGGAGGAACTGGACATGAGCAGCATTCTTGAACTAAGCAATGTCAGCAAAAACTATGGCAGCAAAAGGGCGCTTCGCGATGTTTCGCTGCGCATTGAACCCGGCAAGATCGTCGGTTTGTTGGGCAGCAATGGCAGCGGCAAAAGTACGCTGATGAAGCTGGCTGCAGGTCTGCTGCATCCGAGCAGCGGAACGATTGAGATCAACGGCAGGCCCGTTGGACTGGAAACGAAAACCTTGGTGTCGTTTATGCCGGATCGGCCCTTGACCGAAAGCTGGATGAAGGTGCGTGATGCCGTGGCTTATTTCCGGGATTTCTTTCCGGATTTTGATGAAGCAAAGGCCCGTGAAATGCTTGCTTTCATGAAGCTTGATGCCGGGGAACGGGTACGCAATCTGTCCAAAGGCATGAATGAACGCCTGCAGCTGACCTTGGCGCTTTCCCGAAAAGCACATCTTTACTTGCTCGATGAGCCGATCGCAGGCGTGGACCCGGTGGCCCGTGGCAAAATACTGGATGCCATCGTCAAGTTCTACGACGAAGATAGCAGTCTGATCATATCGACGCACCTTGTCAGTGATATCGAACGGATCTTCGATGAGGTTGTATTTATACGTGAAGGCGAAATGTTAATGAAGGAAGAGGTAGAGACACTTCGTCTCCAGCACGGGAAAAGCGTGGATGACATGTTCAAGGAGGTATATGCGGAATGATGACATTGCTGAAATACGATTTTAGAAAAAACCTCAACAGGTTGCTTGCCTCGCTCGTGGTATTGGCCGCGATTCAGGTTGCCATGGCGCTTTTCTTCCCAGCGCAGCAGGAGATTTTGGCGGTATTCAGTTATGTTGGCGTGGGCGTAGCCATCTTCATCAAAGTCATCCGCACCTATCTGTCCAACCTGAGATCGTACAGTCGAAGGCTTGTACCGGTACATGGATTGTCCCACGTCCTGTCACCGTTGTTGTTCGGCACGATATGCGGACTGGTTTTGCTTGGTTTGGCCGCCATTCATTTCTATATTTATAAAGCAGCGCACGGTACGCCAGGCCTCGGCTACTTTATTGAAATGATGGGATTTGGGCCTTCGAAGGTGGCCTCGATTATCCTTTTTGCTTGGTGGGTCGCGATGTTCATGGCCATTACGATTTTCCTGTCCATTTCCATTGCAGGGGCGTTCCGCTGGAAAACCGGCCCTTGGATCGGCATTCTTGCGTTTTTCGTGTTAACCAACGTGGTTTCGTGGCTGGATAACATCATTTTCTCGGGACGGATCAATCCGATGGACGTTTTCGTTGTAACGGAAAGCAGCAGCGAAATTTCCATTGTCTCCACGAATTTTGGCTGGGATTCGATGGTGTGGGGCCATATCGTCTTTGAAGCGGCGTTGGCTGCCATCTTTGTGGGTGTGACGGTTTATCTTAACCATCGGAGGGTGGAAGCCTGAGTGAATGAAACCATTCCCTCTCTTATACGTAAAAAATGATATATTGTCTTTTTTGGCAGAAATGTTAATTTTGTCGCATAAGGAGGGGGATCATGGAACTTTACTTCAGGGATAACTTCTTCAATGCCGGTTATACGGAGATCATGAATCATGCACAGGAACAGGCCGGTTATCTGGATCTGAAAAGCGCATGGGGTTCATCGCTGGATGTTTACGACCGATCCGGCCTGGCGTGCAGCGGGAAATTCCGCATGCTCAGTAACCGATGGGAGATCGATCGCGCGGATGGGTACCCGCTCGGCGTGCTGAGGGCCAGATTCAGCTTCTTCAGCAAAAAGTACGAATACGATGCCGGGCAGCGCGGCATATACGAAGTGAGTGCGCCTGCATTTTCCCAGGATTACGAGATCGCGGGCACGGATGGAAGCGTGGTTGCGCGCTTTCAGCGAACGAGTGGATGGTTCAGTTCGGGCGCTTTTATGCTAAGCAATACATCCGATCAGCTCGATAGCTATGAATTGGTCGCCGTAGTCATGGGCGTACATGCTATCAACAAAAGACGTAACTCGGCCGCATCCAGCAGCAGTACGTAGCATCATAGCGTATTTACGGAGCGGCCATGAAGAAAAGCCCTGGCATAGAGCAGGGCTTTTTGGCATGTTTTCCTTTCGGTATGGAGAGCGGGCTGAGCCTTCCCAAGGATATGCTAAACGCTGCCGCTGATTTCCTTTTTTTCAATGGAGCTGTTGTTCATGCCCCTGGATTTCCTATCCTTTTCATTGCCGATCTCCTCCATGTCACTTTCGGCATACCGAGCCAATACTTTGGCTGCCGTTTCAGACATGCGTCCACGTAAGACCTCATCCTCGATGATGCGTACGCGTTTGCCCAGAAAGCGCATTTTGGATAGGACATAATCGATTTCGCCGCGAGGCACGCTAAGCTCAATCCGATAAGTTTGTGTAGGCTCATCGTACGTGACTTGTTTCTCGAAGCAGGAGAAGGCGTACAGAATACGCGACAATTCGGGGTTGTATTCAGGCAGCACTTCAATGGTGATGCTTGTTTTTCGGCGGTCGGTCAACAGGGCAATCTGCCTGTTGTAGCGGCCGATATCTTCAGGCTTCAACTCCACGGGCTCTATGGCCACGATGCTGTGCAGTTTGGTAGCCATCAGTTTGCGATAACGCGGAGCGTACCACAGGACATACCATTCCTTTTTGACCATGGAATATTCGAGGCGATACGGGTATCCCAGCTGATCATGGCTGACGCGCCCGTGACGCACCCGGCCTGTCAGCCGGAAGCCCTGCCGCTTCAGCAGCATCTCGCGCAGCGGTTTCAACAGCGGATGATGGACGCTGGCTTCCTCGCTTTTTGCTTTTTCGGTCAAATACTCGCCAAGGTGCATGTCTTGCTCCCCGTCCAGCATGTGCACCAGCTTCTCGCGTGTCTGCGGGGTCAGCGCGCCTTGCGCCGACGGGTGATCCAGCATCATGCGAAGCCAGGCGCGTTCCTGCGCCGTCCAGGTAAACAGTCCGGTTTCATTCAGCTTCGTCATCATCTGGTAATTGAACATTTTCTCGAACAGGTTCATAATACGCCGCAATCTCCTTCCATTCCTGGATCATTTCCTGCCGCAGCCTGCGCGGCTCCAGCACTTCGCAGCTGGAACCGAAGCTGCGCAGCCATGGCTTGATTTCCGTTGTGCCGTTGACCTGGATTTCGTAGAGGAAAGATTCGTCCGTTTCCGGCGTGATCGTTCCCCATTGTCCTTGCAGCCGAACGCGATCCAGTATGAAATTGCGTTCATTGTGCAAAGGATGGAAGAAACGTACCTTTACCGTCACCGGTTGGCCCGTGTCCACAAGCCAGCTATAGCGGCTAAGTTCTGCCCATTCCTGCTTCAGTCGACTCATGTATTTTTCCTCGATGTCATCCTGTTCCTCCAGTTGGGTAATGCCTTCCATCCGGAATTTGACGAATCTGCGTCTTCCCTGATAGCCGATGACATACCATCGTCCGTACTGGTGGTCGTATACAATCTCCAGCGGGATGATGCGATTGAGCCGCCCGCCCGATTCGCGCTCGAACAACGGATTTGTATTCTGCGAGCTGTAACTGGACGGTTTTTTGGGCGAGTAGTATATGAACTGTACCCTTTTGCGCTCCCGGATGGCAGAAAGGAGAGGATACAAATGGGCTTCGTCGAGAATGCGCGAGTAATAATGATACTTGTAAATGAACGGGTCCATCGCTTCTTGCGGATAACTCGCGGCAATGGCCTTTTTGAGACTGTCGCGCAGCAGGTAGCCCTGTACCGACGGAACCTGAGTATTCGCCATAATATCCACAAAATCGTACAGCTCCAGTTGTTCCTCTGCCGTCAGTTCCGTCAGCGCGTCCTGTTCCAGCTTGTAGCGATACGGCCTGCCGCCGGGCTGCTTGCGAATAACCCCGACTTCTTCCAGGTATTTCAGGTCGGAACGGATCGTTTTTTCGTCGGGCAGCGCCATGTCTTCAGGCATTCCCTCGCAGCAAGCATCCAGCAGCTCCATGGCAGTAAGCGGTTCATCCTGAAGGGCATGCAAAATAACGGATAAGCGCTGTACCTCGGTTTCTTTCATCGATTTGGCCCGGTACAGAAACAGCAACAGAGGCTCTGCGGAATCCCCGTATTGGAACCGGATGAGGTCTGCTATTTCGACTCCTTGTTCAGGCGCGCTTTGCTGCTCTGCGACGGTTTGCACGATTTCCTTTAAACGGCGGGTCGTTTTGTCGAACGTATGTATAGATATTCCAAGTCTCTCTGCGTATTGCTTGCGGCTGTAAGCCCCGCTTGTCAGCGAGAGCATGCGAAGAAACTGGATTTCCTTGTCAAAGCTTTCTTTGGCCATGCGTTTCACTCCCCAATGGCTGATGTCGGGTGGGGCCGACCCGAATGCCCGACGTTGCCTGTTTGCTGCTGTTGTCAGATGTGTATCCTCTATTGTAACAGGCTTCCCGGCATGTTTCATGAAGGAGTGCCCATATTGGAAATATTGAAACTGCATTAATCAATCACACTAGGCCACTACGAGTGCAGTACCATCTTCCGATCGCTGTTATCCCCAGATTTTTTTGAATCCCCCTTTTCTAAGGGAAAAATCCGGTGATAAAGGCGAACGCTTCGCTTCTTCAGATTGGTTCTGCCTCTTCGTTAACGTGTGTATGTTTTTACAGTTTATATAGATGCATTTAACGGACATCTCGCCATACTTTCGCCATGTTCCCTCACGCGCACGCGAGGCATAATGAAGAGGAAGAGCCAGTGAACGATGAACCATTGAAGCACGAACCATTGAAGCACGAACCATGGTGCGGAAGGAGTTGAACAAGATGAACATGAACATTCAAGATGAGATGAAACACACGATACGGCAGGAACTGGAGCGAATCGAACGGGACGAGCAGGTGAAAATCATCTATGCTTGCGAATCAGGCAGTCGTGCATGGGGTTTTCCCTCGCAGGACAGCGACTACGATGTGCGTTTCTTATACGTTAGGCCTTTGGAATGGTATCTCTCTATCGAAGAACAAAGAGATGTGATCGAAGTTCCGATCAGCGATCAGCTCGACATCAATGGCTGGGATTTGCGCAAAGCGTTGAAACTGTTCCGCAAGTCAAACCCGCCGCTGCTGGAATGGCTGCAATCCCCGATCCAATACGATGAACGGTATAGCGTAGCCGAACGTATTCGTGGGTTGTCGCCGCTTACCTTTTCGCCAAAGTCATGCATGTACCATTACCTGAACATGGCCAAAGGGAATTTTCGCGATTACTTGCAGGGCGAACGCGTCAAGATCAAAAAGTATTTTTACGTGCTGCGGCCATTGCTGGCCTGCGGTTGGATCGAACGCCACAATACGATGCCGCCGATGGAATTTGGGCAGCTCGTAGAAGAGTTGATTCCGGCAGACACGCTTTTATACTCCGAAATTACAGAGTTGTTGCGGCGAAAGAAATCCGGCGACGAACTTGATCTGGAACCCCAGCTGCCGGCCATTCACTCCTTTCTGAAGGAACGGATCGCGTGGTATGAACAGCGTGCAGCCGCCATGGCCCATGAAACGGTCGTCGATGTGGCCGAGCTGGATCGCATCTTCCGTGCCGCGCTGGATGAGGTATGGGCAGCATCGGAGTAAATTCGAGTGGTATATCAATTTATGGCAAGGAGGCCAATTTGAATGCATCTCATGATCAGGGCTAGCGGAGACGGCGCGGGTGCCGTTTCGCATTTGCTCGCCAAACATCCGCAGAACGTCTATGATCGGACGGACAAAGGCGTTCGCGTCAGAATGGTGTATACCAGGGACGAAGAAAACGATACAGAAGTGTTGATTCATGCCGAGCCGGACCCGGTGGATTTGGTTAAAGGCACGCCGGAAGGCTACGATATCACGCAATATATCAATGACCGGGAGTTTGTGACGAGCAGCTTGTTTTGCTCCTACATTCGCTCTGCACTCGGAACTGCATTAAACGGCAAACCGAAGGAGCCTTATCTGCAGTGGGTGGAGCATCCGTTTGACCTGGAGCTGACCTTTGGCCCGGTTGCCTCGGATCTGCCGGATAACGTGGTGGAAGCCTTGTTTTCCCATGTCGGGTATGAGGTGTCCGTGGAGCGCGGCGAGTTATCCTATGCGTTCGAGTTGAAAAAAAGAAGCACGGTGCGCCGCATTTCCCTGCGCGGGAAAGCGACGGTACAGAATGCCCTGCGCCAGTTGTTCGTACTGATCCCGGTGTTGGACGATTACAAGCACTATTTCATCGGAGAGGACGAAATCGATAAGCTGAGACGATACGGCAGCGGGTGGTTGGACGAACATCCGTTGAAGGAACTGATCGTGCGCCGCACGTTGAGGTTCACCGATCTGATCCGGCAGTATGAACGAGTTGCCGGGCCAATTTCGGCAGTGCGTGCAGTAGAGCAGGAGGAGGAAGGCCCAGACATGGAAAGCCCGGACATGGAATCACCCCAAGAGCGGCCCGTTCGCTTGAACGAGCTGCGATACCGGACGATTGTCGATATGGTGGCCGAGCTTCCGGCACGCAAGCGCATCGTGGACATGGGTGCCGGGGAAGGCAAGCTGTCTGCGCGGCTGGCCTATATGGCCGGCGTGGAATCCATTCTGGCCGTGGAACCTTCCGGACAGTCCCGCCTGCGAGCCATGGAACGCTTTGCGAAGCTGGAGGAGCGCAGGGATGTCGTCGCTTTGCCGGAGGCCGTGATTGGATCCCTGTTTTATTTTGACGAACAACTGCAAGACCAGGACGTCATGATATTGTGTGAAGTCATCGAGCATGTCGAGGAGTATCGCCTTAGCGGCATCATGGAGATGCTCTTGCATGATTATCGGCCTAAAGCGCTTATCGTAACAACGCCGAATCGAGAGTATAACGCTGTCTACGAAATGGAGCAGGGGAGCATGCGGCATCACGATCACCGATTCGAGTGGAGCCGGGCTGAACTGGCCGAACGCTGCAAGGCATGGACGCAGCATAGCGGCTACACCTACGACATCCGGGGAATCGGGGAAGAAGCAGCCGGTTTCGGGCAACCGACACAGTTGGTGATCTTCACGCAAGGAAAGGAGCGGAACGCATGAAAGAGGATCGGAACACAGATGTCCTGAAGAAGGAAAGAGGGACAGGCAAAGATACAAACAAGGATCAAGCTGACGCAAAATCAGTGGGTAGGGCACATCACCGCGTGGTTCGCATGCCGCATGCGGGCATCGTCGTGCTGGTCGGGCCATCGGGCAGCGGCAAAACGACGCTGCTGCGGCGGCTCGTTGCCGAAGGTGCCCTTCTGTCTACCGAGGCGGTATCTTCCGACCAGTTCCGCATGCTGATCGGAGACGACGAATACGTGGATTGGCGGAACCGTCCGCGCAGTGAAGCCGACGTCATTTATGCGGAATATCAGCAAGTATCGGCGAAGGCGTTTGAAGCACTGGAGTCGCTTGTCGGCATGCGCTGCCGTTTGAACAAGCTGACGTGGATCGATGCCACGCATCTGTATCCGGAGGACCGTCAACGCTTGGTGGATATTGCCCGCAAGGCGCATGTGCCGGTTATTGCCGTTGTGCTGGACATTCCGGAACAGGAATTGCTGGCGCGTGATGCCGGAAGGGAACATCCGCGCGGACGCCAACGGGTCAAGCAGCAGGTGCAGCAATTCAAACGCACGCAGCGCGGAGTTCGCGAAGACGGCTTTGATGCGGTGTATGTCTTGAAGCAGCCGGACGATATTGCGTTTGTCCGGGGAGAGAACCCGTTGATGGTCGACATCGGCACAGGAATCGATATCATTGGCGACATCCACGGCTGTTACGACGAAATGATGGAGCTGATCGAAAAGCTTGGTTATGTAAATCGCGACGGGGATGGGCTGTTTCGCCATCCGGAAGGCCGCAAGCTGGTCTCGGTAGGCGATGTTACGAGTCGTGGACCAAAGTCTCTTGCCAGCCTGATGTTCTGGCACCGACACTGTGCCGCAGGACTTGCTTACATGGTGGACAGCAACCATGGCTGGAAGATCGCGCGTTATCTGGATGGGCGCAACGTCACGCTTGGCCATGGCGACGAATTGGTCGAGCAGGAATTGCGTCGGTTTGAAGAAGAGCGCGGCGAAGAAGCGGCTCGCCAATTCAAAGACGCATTGAAGCATTTTTTGCAGGAGGCTCCCTCGCATCTCGTATTCACTCGAAACGGCATCAGGCAAGTGGTTGTTGCTCACGCAGGCATTCGGGATCACTTTATCGGCAAACAGTCGGCACGCATCCAGGATTACTGCCGGTACGGCGACGTGGAGGGTACGGACGCTGCGGGTCGGCCGGTGCGCAAGGATTGGTACGTGGACCACAAATCCGGCGAGTGCATCGTGTGGGGTCATGATCCGAGGCCTTACCCCACCATCGTGAACGATACGGTGAACATCGATCAGGGCGTGGTATTCGGCGGCATGCTGACCGCATGGAGGATGCCTGAGCGGCAAGCCGTCAGCGTTCCCGCGCGGCAGGATTACGCGGGGGACCCGGACAGCCCGCTGCGGCGCTGGGAACGGCGGCGGTTCACCGCGCCGAATCTGCGCAAGTTCACGGAAGGCTTCGCGGTTCAGACGGGCTCGCGGATGAATGTCTCCATTAACGGGGAGCAGGCGAGAGCCGCGATCGATACGTTCTCGCATTTTACCGTACCGCTCGAAGAATTGGTGTATGTGCCGCCTACGATGAGCCCGCCGCCCGGAACCTGCTCCGTCGATGGGTATCTGGAGCATCCACGCGACGCATTTCAGTATTACCGGGCACAGGGAGTGACCCGCATGGTAGCCGAGAAAAAACATATGGGCAGCCGGGCAGTGCTCCTTCTATTCCGGGATGAAGCGGCAGGGCTGCAATGGGTGGGAAGGCCGATGCTGGGCAATATCGTGACGAGGTCAGGCAGATCGTTCTTCGACCCGGAGACGGAACGCGAGGTGCTGTCCCGATTGCATGCGGATCTTCGGGCGAACGGTTACTTTGAACGGCATTCCACCGAGTTTGTGCTGCTGGATGCCGAAATCGTGCCATGGAACCTGAAAGCGCGTGAGTTAATTTCGTCCCAGTATGCCCATGTGGCCGAGGCGGCGATGATGGATCGGGACGTATTGCTGGATCAGTTGGGCAAAGCGCTGGCTGCCGGCCGGCATGTGGAAGACTGGCTCCGGGAAACGGAGAGAAAACGCGAAAATGCGGGGCTGTTCCGTGACGTGTTCCAGAAATACTGTTGGGACGTGCAGGGTCTAAACGATATTGCAATAGCTCCATTTCATGTGTTAGCGCATAGCACCGGAACGTTCTGGGACAAGTCGCACGAGTGGCATATGGAGCAGGGACGCGAACTGGCCGGAATGTCTTCGCTGATCGGAGAGACGGAGTATCGCGTCATTACGAACGAAGCCGAGGAAGAGGAAGCTGTCCGCTGGTGGGAGGAAATGACGGCAGAGGGGCATGAGGGAATCGTGATCAAGCCGGACAGGTTCCGTGCGTGGAACGGCGACAAAATGCTCCAGCCTGCGATCAAAGTAAGGGGGCGTTCATACCTGCACATCATCTATGGCATGGATTACCTGGCCCCCGAGAATCTGGAACGTCTTCGCAAACGAAGAACGTCCAGAAAGGAGCGTCATGCGCTGATGGAAAGTGCGCTGGGCATGGAAGCGATCGACCGCTTTGTTCGCCGTGAGCCTGTAGAACGCATTCACGAGTGTATATTGGCAGCGCTGGCGCTCGAATCCGAGCGGATCGATCCGCGATTGTAGCGGATGCAGGCAAGTTTATGGGAAAGGGGCCTTGCAAGCTTGCCTTTTTCTTCATGTGATGATTTTCCGGAATGCTGTTTGATAATCACTGTTTTTTTGAGATTGATTCCCGTTGTTCAAAGGTCTTCATCGTCGGATAAACCTGGTTATATTCGTTGATTTGGCGCGAGAGAGGAAGGGAAAACGATGTTCAAAGTGGTGGAAAACGAGTTGGAACTGGTCATGTTTAATGGGATCTGGACTACGGTTTGGGCCGAGAAAGGGTATGAACTGGAATACTCGAAACAATTTCTGGAAAGATATGTTGTCATCACGGAGGAGGGACGCTACGTCGGGACGGCGGAAATCAAGCCCTTTTCCCGAGAAAGTTATATCAATGAAATATGTGATTTCCAAGATCATCCGCTGATCGCCAATGGTTCCGGGGCGGTTGCCGAAATTGACAAGCTGGCCGTATTATCCTCGCACCGCGGGCCTTATGTTGCCGAACTGTTGTCGGCCGCCGTACAGTTTGCGGAATTTCACCGTTTGAATTGCTTTGTTGCGCTATTGGAACCGATGCTGATCCGAGCGCTGCGAATTTCGTACCATGTTCCCGTAGAGAGGCTTGCGGACCGGATTTTGTACAAAGGGGGAGATGTCATTCCCGCGATTGTTCATGCCGAGGAGGTGTACACCCATCGCAGCCGTTATTCGTGGTTGATTTCTTAAGGCGGACGGCAGGATGAATGGATTCATGTTGAGCGATTGTTTATAAGGAAACCGTTCCAGAGAACGGATCGCCATCCAATCATAGGGACGTTGGTCCGGTTGTAGAAAGGCGAGACCGGGATATTCCGGATACCCAAACGAACCAAAGCCCTATATGATTACCCCCTGATCTGGGAGATAATGATAATAAGCATGTTTTTATTGAAATCTCAGTTAGTAACGATAGGGGGTAACCTGCATGGCATCCATGATTCTGCTGGTCAAACAGGCGGAGGACGATGAGAAGGTTATTTATCGATTCGGGCCGGATGAGCGCAAGATGGGACTTATCGAAATGAATAAGATCAAAGAAAGCGTCAAGGAATTGGAGCCGGTCCGGGTCGAGGGCGTCAATTCAAGCTTTTATTTCAATCGGGCAGCGCAGCGGCTGGTTCGGTATTTGTTTAGGGAAGGCGGGAATTTTCCCGATCGAACGACGTTTGAGTCCTGATTCTTTGCGGCAGGGCGATCACTTCCTTGCAGCTGCCATGTTTTTTGTACACGATCATGAGAAGTTCACATGGATCCTTCGAGGGTTACATGTGAACTTTTTTGCGTTTTTACGCATGTTTGGAATTTGTTTAGAGCGGGTTTGTTAAAGTGGGGTTATTGAACTAATAAAATTCAGGACTAAGGTAGTGTTTTCATTGATCTGTCATCCTGCTGAATAGTAGGAATGACCTTCATGAACCTCCGATCTGTTGTCGAAGGGAGACAATATTTGTGAACAAGTGGCTTCTGCGTACGACGCTCAGCGTCACCCTGCTCAGTCAGCTTCAGGCGCCTTTTGCTTCCGCGCAAGCGTCGGATCTGCTCTTTTCCGACATCCATCAGGCATCCAATTGGTCATTGGATTCGATTGCCTATTTGAATGAAAAAGGCATTACCCACGGATACGATGACGGAACGTACAAACCGCGCAAACCGATTACCCGCCAGGAAGTGGCCGAACTGCTTGTGCGCGCGCTGCAGCTTCCAGCGAGTGCATCGTCGGTAACATTGCCTTCGGACGTTCGTCCGTCCAGTTGGTCTGCCGACAGCATTCAGCGTGTGCTGAACCAGGGATTGATGGGGCGTCCCGATGAGCCTTTTCGTCCTACGGACGTCGTTACCCGGGAAGAGCTGCTGTCGATTTTTGTCCAAGCAACCGGAGCGAGGGGAGAAGGAAAGACTGCGCTGCCTGAAGGTGAAGTAAGCTCTCCCGAGCGTAAACAAAGCATTGAAACGTCTCTGGAGCTTGGGTTGCTGCAAGGGGACGGCCGCAAGCTGGATTTGAACAAACCGACGGAACGGCAAGAAATCGCGGTCTTTTTGACTCGTTTGATGGATGCCCTTCAGGAACCGCAAAACCGTGAATTGGAGCTGACGTTCGTAAACGAAAGCATCGTTCGCATCGGTGCCTTCCAATATCCGGTGACGGATGACATGAAGGCACTCTTTACCGCAGGCAACACAGAGCTGCTTTCCGGTTCGACATTAAAGGTAAAGCTGACCTCCGGTTTCAAGATTCAGGAGATCGTGGATTTGACCGTGCCTGCCTCCAAAAGCAATTTGACCCTCGATGGCGGCGGTCTCCGCGTTTCCGGCAATATCACGATTTTGGGAGACCACATCAAGCTCCAGCATTTGACCGTTGCCGGCAAAATCGTCGCCGGCGGAGCACCTAAAACGTCATTGGAGCTGCACGACGTGACGTCGAATCAACTGGAGCTTGCCACGGCTTCCCAGCTGAGCTTGACAGGAAATTCTTTAATTCAATCTTTGACGGTGAGCCAGACTGCCGTTGACGGATCTTCGATCGTGTTGAAAGAAACCGGCGAGATTAACGACATTATCGTTCCGGACAAACGGCTTGTGCCGAACCTGGTCAAGGATTATGGCATTAACCAGGGCAAAATTCAGCTCATTAATGGACAACCCCGGGAAACGCAAACCGCTGCTTCCGGCGGATCGGGGACCAGTAGCAGTTCTGGAAGCAGCAGTTCCGGGAGCGATAGCAATTCCTCGGCCCCGGTAATCCCAACGATTAACAAAATACAAGAGGTCGACAAAGCGTACGTGCTTCCTGCTCAAGTGTCCGTGCGTTTGGACGGCAACACGACGGTAAACCGGACAGTGGCCTGGACCGCGCCTGAAGGCGTGCAAATTACGGATGGTGCGGTTCACATCAAAGTGCCGGGAGTATACGTATTTTCGGGCAAGGTGGAAGGGGTAGCGGAGAAGGCTCAGCTGAAGCTGGATGTCAGGCTGCCGTTGAAGCTGACGATCGGGAACGAGAACTCCAACATCGTTGTGACAACGCCAGGCGAAGCCAAGACCATCACTTTCACATCGGAGCCTCTCCTTGAAGTGGCCAACAACGTTGAGCATATAAGCTACCTGTTCCAATGGACGGATGAGAACGGCGAACCTTCCAGTCAAGCGAAGTTTATTCGTGCGGAAGGGTATGAGTACGAGAAGCTGGGGAACGGCTGGCTGCTTACCAAAACAGACGATTCTCCGACGACTTCCAAGGAAACGTTGTCCCTTCAAGTGGAATTTGGCGAACCGGGCACCTACAGCGTGAAGATTACTGCCGTTAAGCATGAACATCATGAATACTAAAGGAGTGTTAATTCAATGAAAACGACCAGATTTGTAAAGGTTTTGTTGCTTTCCTCGGCATTATTAATGATGGCTGCCCCTACGTATGCTGCTTCATCCCAAAAGGTGTCCAATACGGTTTCGGCCACATTCACGGTCAAACCCGTGACACCTAGCTTTGTGCTGAAATGGGTCGGCGATGATGAATTGTTGGACACACTTTCGCCTCAAACTGTTAATAGCGGGGACAGCAGGAATGTAACCGTTCGCGCGATCACCTCTCAAGTTTATACAAACGTTGAATTGAAGTTCACCATAACTCGTACCGACGGTACAACCATGCAGAATGGTGACGTGGAACTGGCCGAGTACGTTGAAGGTTCCCTTGGAAATGCTGAAACAGGAAGTGTGAATGGCATCGGAGATCTGGTGATTTTCTCTGATTTTTACCCTTCGATTTCTACGCCAGGCCAAGACTTCAAGTATAATCTGAAATTCAACACTGCTGGCGAGTATGTGATCAAAGTTGTAGCCATAAAAGTTCCTTCTTAAAGGTGAGTACCGATTCAAATCATATACCGTGTGAACATCGAATTCACCGTCAAATCATGAAAAAGGAGATCAAATCCAATGAAAACCCCTGCATTCATAAAAGCGTTGTTGTTGTCTTCCGCCCTGTTTACCATGGTTGCCCCCGCCTATGCGGGAGCAGCGCCATACATCACTCTTTCCAACGAGATCACCGCTACGTTCAAGGTAAATGCTCCGGAAGAACCTACATACATGCTGAGCTGGATCAACTCGAGCGGCGCTGAAGTCAATGTACTCCCGACTCAAGAGGTAAACGCAGGAGAAGAGAAAGAACTGACGCTGCGTGCCACCGTGAGCCAAAATTATGACAATATTCGTTACGAGTTCAACATCACCAGAACAGAAGATAATACCTATGTGGAAACGAATGACGATGTGACTGTGTATCAAATGATCAATAATGAGGCAGTAAAATTGAATGGTTTTACACAAAACGGAGTGTTCTACGCCAGCTCCAACAAATTAGCCACAGTGACCAGCCCGTCCATGGATACTACATTCAAAGTGGTGTTTAACAAGGCCGGCAACTATAAAATAGAAGCGGCAGCCTATCAAGAAGAAGCTCGTTAATCGAAGATTCAGCGATCTGGATGCATACTTGCAATACTCAACCCAAAAACCTGTCCGGCTTTTAAATACCGGACAGGTTTTTGGGTTGAACGTTTTTGGTTTAGATCTATGAAAGGAGGATCGTAGTGGAATCCGTATGCTCAGAACGTTCTTGCAAACGAGATCAGCGCAGTAATCGTGATGATGTTCAGCAGGGTGGAGATCAGCACGGTCTGAGCCGCGAAATCCGGTTCGTTGTCATATTCCTCCGCCAAAATGGAGGCGTTGACGCCGGTCGGCATGCCGGAAGCGATGATCAGCGCCTGGGCGGCGACGCCTTGCATACCCAGGAGCAGCACGATGGAGATGCCGATGGCCGGACCGATCAAGAGGCGCAAAAATGTGCTAATATACACATCAAGGCGATACAGCCTGATCGGATATTTGACGATCTGGGCACCCAGCGTCAGCAGCGCGACGGCGACCATGCTTTGCTGCGCGTACGTGAGCGGCATGGACAGGAAGGTCGGCAGCGGAACATGCCACATCTGGAATAGAAGGCCGAGCAGCAGCGCATAAGGCACGGGCATTTTCAGAAAGCCGATGATGACCGCGCGGTAATTGCCTTTGAGCTTGGCCCCTTGGATCGACAGAACGCCGAACGTAAAGGTGAGCAGCGATTGCAGCGACATGACGAGAGCCTGTATGGAAGAGGCCAGCGGATCGCCGCGGAACACGAGTGCATTGATCGGCAGCCCGTAATTGCCTGCATTGTCCAGCATGATGCTGTTGTTGAAGGCGGCTTTCATGCCTTTATTCAGTTTGAGCGCCCGGGAGACTGCTGACCCGAGAACATATAGAACGATGACGTAAATGGCGTAAAACAGCGTAACCGTCCCGAGCAGCTCGCCCGACATGTCGGAATGGTACATGCTCATGAATACGGCGGCGGGAGTGATGCAGTAAAAGTTGATTTTGGCGAGGGTGTACAAGTCGAGCTTAAAGATCTTTTGCATCCAGGACCCGACTCCGATCAGGAGAAAGACGGGCAGGACGACTTCCAGTATGATGTCAAAAATCATCGAGTTCAGCTTCCTTTTTCATGGGGATTCAATCCGGTTTCGAAAAACACTTTACTCATTATATCACTTCATGCATATATCCGAGGACGCAATTTGAAAAATGAAACGGAGGGTAATTTATGGCTATTCCGGACCATCTCGATTATGGCTTGTCCATTCTGTTCATCGGTTTTAATCCAAGCCTGACGTCTGGAGAAACGGGCCATCATTACGCTTATAAAGGAAATCGTTTCTGGCGCATTCTCGAACGTTCGGGCTTGACTCCGCGTCTGTATGCACCGGAAGAGGACGGAGATTTGCTCAAGCTGGGCTATGGATTCACAAATATCGTGGCCCGTCCCACGAGAGGTGTAGAGGATATCACGCGTGAGGAGTATGCGGAGGGACGCCTCATTTTGAAACAAAAGCTGGAGGAATACCGGCCGCAAGTGGCCTGCTTCGTTGGCAAAGGCGTATACGCCCAGTACAGCAAACGCGGAAAAACGGATTGGGGATTTCAGGACGACCCGGTCGTCCCGGAAATCCATGAATTTGTTGCTCCTTCCTCCAGCGGGCTGGTACGCATGTCCATGGATGAAATCGTGGCCATTTATGCACAGCTTAGCGAGTTTGTGGCCGGGAAATAGGAAGCGAATAGCAAGCGGCATCAGTCTTTCGAATTCACCCCAAACGCACTTTTGCGGGAAAGGGTGAATTCTTTTTTTTGCCAAAGTGAGAAGTTTTAGGGGGAGAGGACGTCTATAGAGTACAGAACCATGCATGGACGCTGTAGAGAAGGGGGATACAATGACACAGCATATGCCTGAAATCTCGGAGGATGAGCTGGTTCGGCGCATTGTGGCGGGGGAGAAGCAGCTGTTTGCCATAATTGTGGACCGGTACAAAAATAAAGTGTTTGGCCTTTTGCGCGGAATGGGCGCGAGCCATCAAGATGCGCAGGATTTGGCGCAGGATGTGTTTATCCGTGTTTACCGGTATTTGGCGACCCGGCGGGAAGGCTCGAGCTTTTCGGCCTGGATCTACACGATTGCGGTGAATCGGATGCGCGATTTCATGCGGCAGCAGAAACCCGTTATGGGCGCAGATACCCTGGAACTGGTGGAGGCTGCCGAGGAGGGAACGCCGGAAAAAACGGTGCTGCAGCAGGAGATGAAACGCGAGATCGTGCAGCAGCTCGATCGATTGCCGGAAGCGTATCGCCTCGTATTATTGCTGAAGTACACGAATGAGCTGAGTTATGAGGAAATCGCACGCATTACGGGCATGAACCAGCTCCAGGTGCGCAATGCGCTGTATCGTGGCAAAAAAGCTCTTAGAAAACAAATGGACCGCAAGGGAGGTTTATCGATATATGAAGCCTATTCCAAGTGAAGAGGACCGGCAATGGGAGCGTGTTTTGTTTCATGAACAGCCGGATTCGGAGTTTACGCTGCGCGTCATGGAGAAGCTGGATGCGATATCCATCGATAAAAAGGAGCAAGGGAATTCGATTGGAGCGCAGATCAAGCTTCCCGGAAAAAGGATGAAACGTGCAGCCGTTTCTGCTGCGGCGCTGCTGCTGCTGGTTGGTGGAGCGTGGTTTGCTTGGGAGTGGGTGCAGCAGCAGCCAGCTGCGAGAAGTACGATCAATGCGGTAAATCCGCCACTCCCGGATATACCGGTACCGGATGAATTCAGGATCAACAATCTGGTCAATGATTATAAGCGCCTGCAACCGCTCGGACTGGTCGTTAATCCGAATATCCGGATTGAGGATCAGGGTTATACGCTGCAAATCGAAGAAGTGCTGGTGGATCGTTCACGGATTGTGCTGACACTTCAGGGGTCTGTACCGGATGGAAGCGGGCCCATTGATATTACACCTGACCCCAGCAGGATCCACATCACGGATGAGAAGGGAGAATCCGTAGTCTCCGAAGTAGAGGTGAATATACAAAGCTGGAAGTACAGGCAGTTTGTTTTTCAGCTGCATGATGACGTTCCGGATCGGATTGTGGTGCGAGGGGAACTGAATCACCTTAATGTAGGCAATGTATATGATGCGAAGAGCCGAACGTATACCGATGAAACGGCCTATGTCGATTGGAGCTTTCAATTTGGAATCGATCTGGCCAAAGCCAAAACATATGCCGTGCAGAAGGCAATGAACGAAAGCTATGTGACGCCGGAAGGCCTTCGTTTGCAAATGAAGCAGTTGCTGCAAACGCCAACCGGAACACGTCTTGATCTGGATATAAGCCTGAACGATAAGCTTCTTGCCAAGGTGGGAGAGGGTTGGGAAAACCAAGTGGAGATTCTGTACCATCTGGAGATCCCGGCTACCCAGGAATATCGAATATTCAACGGCAGCCGAAGTGGTGCTCGTAAGGCAAAATACAGCCTTCGCGATACGACCGGACTGAGCGGGAATGGCGGCGTGCTGAAGCTGTCGGAAATGTGGGACCCCGAATTCGTCACATTAGGCGCGGGACCGATTCGTTTCGTACTGGACGGGTACACCTTGCCTGTCAAAGATGAGCAATCATTAGCGATTGATTTGGACCGGATCCGCGAGCAGCCGGCGAAATTTGAACAGTCTGGGGATGAGCTGGTACTGAGCGACTATGGGTATGGTCACGTCCGGGTATCTGGTAACCAGCCGATAAGTGTATTCGATGATAAGGGGGATCTAATTCTTGAAGGTTCAGGCTCGTTCTGGCAGAAAGAAGCACAAGCTGATCACTGGGTCGCAGTAGACGAGCATGGCGAGCAATACCCAGTGGAAATCGCCGGAACCTCTACTGCTTCTGAATATGGTGGAAAATTTGTTTCGGCGAATCTGAAGTACGTTATTCGGGGATTTTCTCAAAACAAAGGCACCAAACTGACCTTGAAGCGCACCTTGGAGACTCATGATTATCAAGACGTCGATTGGGAGGTGGAGCTTCCTTCATCGGAGCATCTGCCTTGGTTGAATCAATGAGATCGGATCATGACGATGTCTGCCGGGGATTGAATTGTGTAGATTGATAGATAACGATGCTCCGAATGCGTTAGGGCAGTGTCTGAGAAGCTTTGCGCGTGAAACGGATCAGGCTTTAAAGAACCTGACGCACGTTATTAAACGAATTTTCAGGGAAAGAAATTTCTTGCGAATCACAGACACGCTATTGGCGTGAAAATGAAGTTCCTGGCGCTCAAATGGCCACAATAAGGTGTCTGACGTTCGTAAGAAATTCAATTTTCCAAAATGGCCCGAATAAGATGTGTGAGGTTCGTAAGAGTCAAAATGGAGATGTAGAGACAAAGGAGCGAAAGCTTCCGGCACTGTTGTCCGGGAGAATTTCGCTCTTTTTTGTTGTTGAAGGTTCAGCATACGGCAAGTACCCATACCCCCGAGCCGAGCCCGTATGCTAGAAGCTACGCGGAGTCCCTTGGGATCAGGTTGGTGGACAGCATAATCGTTTCCCTCGGCGAACCGGGCCGCTCCATGCGGCGCTGCAGCGATTCGATTGCACGCTGCCCCAGCTCTTCCTTGCACAGGTGAACCGTTGTCAGGGGGGGAATCGCAGAGGCGGCCGCGTGTACGTTGTCGATGCCGAGCACACGGCAATCGCCTGGCACGGAGAAGCCCATGTCCTGCAGTTTGCGTATCCATCGCATCGCAATGTCGTCATTGACGCCAACCCAGGCGTCCGGGCGCTCTGCTTCAGGCAGCCGGCGAAACTCGTGGGCCAACTGTTCAAGCCAATCACCGTGCTCATAAGGAATGCTCCATTCGCGCAGCGCTGCGGTCACGCCATCTTGTGCTTGCGCCTGCTTGACCATCAGCTCCATGCCCATTCTGCGCTGGGCAAAGCTGGTGGCCCGGCCGTCGTCGGTGATCAGCCCGATTCGTTGGCAGCGGACGGACAGCAGGTATTGTGCGGCGGTCATGCCCGCCTCCAGGTTGTCATGGCTGACGGTGTCGCAGTTCAGGAGCGGATCATGGTGATCCACCAGAATGAGGGGGCGTCCCGTTTTCGACAGCCGCTTCATCACGGTATGCGGGAATGCACCCATGACAACGATCCCTGCGCAATGCGCCCAGTCGAGATGCGGAGCGAGGGCTTGCTCCGGCGGTAGGCGGTCATCATCGGCAGACAGTGAAGGCGAAACGATAGCATGATGCCATCCTCGTTCATCGCAGGCAGATATCATGCCGGACAGCACGCGCTGCCAATAATGCGGCTCGCTGAGATTGGATTGGTTCATGCAGATCAGGGCAAACAGCGGGCTCGGTGGCCTGTGAGGGTCTGCTCCAGCATTGGCTATCAGCGTAGACGTAATGCCTGGCGTGTGTTGGCGATATCCGAGCGTTCGGGCTAATTCGAGCACACGTGCGCGCGTTTCTTCGCTGACTCCCGATTTGCCGCCGAGGGCACGGGATACCGCATATTTGGACAGTCCGAGCTGGTCGGCCAGCGTTTGGATGGAAATTTTTCGTGACATGGCAAGGCTCCTTCATCGAAGAAAGTGATGTGAACGGCATGAACAATTGACGGACGTGTACATCCATAGTACATTACAAATATAATAACGTTATTATAATTTAGCATAACAAAAATAACAATATACATCCGCTCCACCTAAAAATCCAACCTAATTCATCCCAAGGGAGACGATATCGATGGAACAGTTCAGATTACCGCAGATTGCCATGCCGCGGCTGGAGCTGCCGCAGGCCGTACAAGATGTTTTGACTCAAGCGGAAGAGCGGTTGCGGGACAGGCCGCGATTGCTCCAGCAATTTCGCAACTGTTTTCCGAACACGCTGGAAACGACGACGAAGCTGCTGGACGACGGCACAACGTTTGTCATTACGGGGGACATTCCCGCGATGTGGCTGCGCGACTCGGTGGAGCAGGTGATGCACTACGTCCCGTTTGCCAAAAAGGATGCCCAGCTGCAGCGCATCATTGGCGGCTTGGTCAAACGGCATATGTTTTATGCCGAGATCGATCCGTATGCCAACGCGTTCAACGAAACGGCAAACGGCTGGCACTGGGATGCCAACGATGAGACTGAAATGTCCCCATGGGTATGGGAGCGGAAGTTTGAGCTGGATTCCCTCTGTTTTTCGATGCGGCTCGCATATGCGTATTGGCGGGAAACGGAATTGACGGACATCTTCGACGAACGCTTCAAACGGGTGATGGAAATGACGGTAAAGCTGTGGCAAACCGAGCAGCGGCATGCGGAACGGTCGCCCTATCGTTTCATGCGGCGCAATTGTCCTGCGCATGATACACTGCGCAATGAAGGGCTCGGCATGCCGGTCAATTATACCGGAATGATCTGGTCGGGCTTTCGCGCAAGCGACGATGCGTGCGATTTTCACTACAATATTCCGGCCAACATGTTTGCCGCCGTAACGTTGAAACAGATGGGAGAAATCGCAAGATGGGTATTCCGGGATGAACGGCTTGTGGGGAGGATGGCATCCTTGGAGGAGGAGATCCGGCATGGCATCGCGCTGTACGGCACCTACAACCATCCGGTATATGGCAAAATCTATGCTTATGAGACCGACGGCTACGGCAACTATTGCCTGATGGATGATGCGGGCACGCCCGGATTGATGTCCATTCCGTATTTCGGATACGTGCAGGCGGACGATCCCGTTTATCGGAATACGCGGCGGTTCATCCTCAGCAAGGACAATCCGTTTTATTTCGAAGGGAAAGCAGCCAAAGGCATCGGCAGCCCGCATACCCCCGAGGGTTATATCTGGCACATGGCACTGTCCATGCAGGGGCTTACGGCAGAGACTGACGAAGAAATGCTGGAGATGATCGGAGTGCTGGAAAGCACCGACGCAGGAACCGGGTACATGCATGAAGGTTTTGCTGCGGATGATCCGTCCACGTTTACGAGACCGTGGTTTGCCTGGTCGAACAGCCTGTTTGCCCAGCTTGTGCGCAAGGCAATGGATAAGGGGATTTTATAGCTGCGATAAAACAGGCCCACATCGCGGTGAATCCGCTGAAAGGGCCTGTTCTTTATTGTATTGAAAATCTATGCCTATACGCTGCCGAGCAGGTCAGCAATCCATACCTTTTGCCCGATGCGTGCGCTTTCCAGAGAGCCGAGCACCATGGCCATGCTGTACTGGTTGTCGCTGCAATGCGTTTCCGGCAAACGTCCGGTTTCGAGCGCGTCGAACATATCTTCCAGACAGCCGTGGTGTCCGGTTTTGTCCATGGCAGGAATCACGCCTTCAATTCGTTCGGCAGGCTGGAAAAAGGTCAGTTTCCCGTTCTCGTCCAAACGTTCCGTTACAACAGATTCTGCGTAAATCTCGTCGTGTCCGTTCCAGATGGCCGACCCTTTTTCCCCGATAACCCGCCAGGATGCTTCCCACGATGTGGGCGCGCCTTCGGCACACCATGAACCGCGGTAATTGAACACCGAGCCGTCGGACATTTCAAAAATGCATAAGGCCATGGCATGGCCCTTATACCACGAACCGGGAGGGTTGAATTCATGGCAGTAGACCGACACCGGATCGGCGCCGAGAATGAACCGGGCCTGATCGAAGGTGTGAATGGCCATGTCCAGCAGCAGCGGGCTGTCCATGATTTCACGGAAGCCGCCAAAATGCGGCCCGAGAAAGAAGTCGGCCCCGGCATAACCAACCTTGCCGATCGTGCCGTCCGCGATCAGGCTGCGATACGCCCGTATGCGCGGATCGAAGCGCCGATTCTGCATGACGGCTTGCAGCTGTCCCGTTTCGCCGGAGAGGCGCACGATATCCCGGCACTCGGGGATGGTTTCGGCCAACGGTTTCTCGCCGAACACGTGGCAGCCTTGCCGCAAGGCAGTCTTGGCAATGTTATAGTGGCTCGACGGTATCGTCACGTCGAAGACGATATTGGCTCCCGTAGCTGCAATGGCTTCGTTGATATCGGTGAACGTGGGGCAGTCCAGCCCGTGCCGCCCTGCAAGCGCAGCCGCCTGCTGCGGCTGAAGGTCCACCAGTCCGACGATGGCCGTATCCGGCCTTTGCATGGCATAGTCGACCCAGGTGCCCGACATGGCCCCGCATCCCGCCACGATGACCCGGTAACGTTCGTTCATGCGATCATCTCCTTTGTTTATGATGGTTTCGAGTCGACGTCACACGGGGTTTGGCACAAAGCTTCCCCCGCGACAGTGCTTCAAGTAGTTCAGCGCGTGCACCTGCCCGGTCATCTCCAGCTCGCCCTTGTAAACCGGATCATGCCAGCCTTCAATATCGATGGTTCCCTCGTAACCGTGCTGGCGCAAAATCGTGATGATATCCGACCAGTTGGTATCCCCGAAGCCTGGTGTGCGGTGCCAGACGAATTCATGCGGTCCATGAACGCCATGTTCCTTCACGACATCCCAAGCAATGGTTGCATCCTTGCCGTGCACATGAAACACTTTATGGGCCCATTTGCGCAATTGCGGAATCGGGTCGATCAGGCTGACCATTTGGTGGCAAGGCTCCCATTCCAGCCCGACATGCTCGTCGGGAACGGCATCGAACATCATTTCCCAAGCGGTTGGATTATGGGCGATATTCCAGTCCCCGCTCTGCCAGGTTCCGCCCATGTCGCAGTTTTCGAAGGCGATCCGCACGCCCCGGTCGGCAGCGCGTTTGGCCAATTCGCCGAAGACTTGCTTGAATTTGGGAATGGATTCGTCGATCGGACGTCCGGTCAGGCGGCCGGTGAAGCCGGAGACGATGGCTGCCCCGAACAGATGGGCATGGTCGATGGCCCGCTCCCAGCTCGCCAAGGTGTCGGCATTGTCTCCTTCTCCCGTAAGCGGATTGCCGAACACGCTGAGCGCCGAAATGACGACGTCATGTTCGTCGACCAGTTCGCGAACGCGTTTGGCCGTCTCGGTCAGGTCCACGGTTCCTGTCGTCTGCCAGAAGGTCAGGTTGAACGATTCGAAGCCGTGCGGCAAAATTTGCGGAATGACTCTTACGGCGTCCGCGCCGCCGACAAGCGTGCCTATGCGCAATGCTTTATTCATGGTTGAATTCACTCCAATATTGGCTTATAGTCTTCGTGACACACTCATTATAGCGGTGCATTTGCCGAATGGCTCTAAACGATCTTGTGCATTATTAGTCCGATTTTGTGGGGGAAGGGGAACATCGGTGACTGAGTTGAAAGCGCTTCACGAAAAAACGCGGATGGACCATAAATCACATCCGTTTCAGCTGTTTCAGAATCGATGCGCTGACAAGAAGGCAGGGGAATGCATATTGTATTTGCATTGGCACGAGCATTTTGAATTCATCGTGATGCGCAGGGGGGAAGCGCAATTCCATATCGACAGCAGGCCGTACACGGCGCGGGCCGGAGAAGTTCTCGCTATTCCTGCAGGAACGCTGCATGTCGGCTACGCGATGAATGACGGCGACGTGGACTACGATTCGGTGGTCGTCAACGCCGCTTTGTTTCAGGACTTCATCCATGACCCGGTGCATATCGGATATGTCGCGCCATATCTGGAGGGAAGGCTGCGTTTTCCGGTCAAACCCGCCGAACAGGATGAAGAATGCGCGCGCATCTACAGTCTGATTCACGAAGCGATCGAAGAGATGACGGAACAGCCGCCCGCTTACCAGCTGATGGTCAAATCCAAGCTGTACGCGCTGTTCACAATGCTGGCTCGCATGTTTTTGCCGCAGCAGCTCCCGAGCAAAGGGGGCGGTTCTTATTTTCCGAACAGGGAACGTTTCAAGCAGCTGATCGAGAAGATCGAGGCCGATCCCGCAGAGAGAGTATCCGTGGCCGAAGCCGCCGGCCAGGTCGGCCTGAATACGTATCATTTTTGCAAAATGTTCAAAAAGCTGACCGGGCGAACGTTCGTTGAATACGTTAACGGCTGCCGCATGATGCTCGCGGAGCGGCTTCTGAAAGAGAGCAGTCTGACGGTCACGGAGATCGCCGCACAGGTCGGCTGCGACAATGCCAATTATTTTACGAAGCTATATAAGAAATACAAAGGTGTGCCGCCATCGCGGGGACGTCAGGCAGCGGAGAATGGAAGCTGAATCTGGCCGTCCGTTTGCCATCTGCCGGCTCCTCTAACGAACCGTAGACACCTTATTCCGCCCGAATCGCCACGCTTCAAAATGTAACGAACTTCAGCCACGCTATTTGGAGCAAAATGCCACAAACCGCGCTTTCCAACCACAGATAACGTGCCTCAGGTTCGTTACCATTTCAAATGCTCCAATACATGCCCTATATCGTGTCTCATGTTTGTTAGGGCTAGTGCCGAACCATAACATAAAACATCCCCCGACATGGAGGTGGGGGGATGTTTTGGCTGCGGATGCTATCATTTCAGAAATCGCGAAAACAGGCGATTGGCCTTCTTGGACAAGTCCTCCAATTTGATATTGGCCTGATCCAGTTGGTTGTAGGCCCATTTAATCGTCTGCAGCATGCGCGGGGAGATCGGGGTGCCCTCAATGCGTGGATACACGTTGTAATAGGCCCAGACGAGATGCTCCCAGCGGTTGTCATTGCCGTCCTGGATATATTCCGAGACATCGAGCACCTTGGCTCGCCCGTTTTGGAGCAGTACGTTTTTCAAATGGATGTCGCGGGGGTTCAGCCCCCGTTCTCGGACCGCTGCACGTGCGGCGTCCACGTCGAGCATGACCTGCTCGGGTACAGGGATGCCTTGCTCCAGGCACTCCAGCAGCGTTGGTCCGGCTTCATGGCTGATTACGATCATGTTGGGGCCGCTGCCGTAATAGGTAGGAAAATAGGGCAGGCCGCGAAGCCGCTCATAGACTTTTTTTTCATGATCGAGCTTGTCCAGAGCATGATCCGAGTACACTTTGAAGGCGTATTGCGGCAACCCGTCATAGGCAAATACGGCTGCATCCGTGCCTGTGCCGATGCAACGGACGCCTTGGGCGCGCCCGATAATGTCGACGAGTTCGTTCCGGTCGCTTCCGATGACCCGGATCTGCTGCAACGCTTTTTCTGCCTGGAACCAATCGGGTTGATTCATGGGTGGTGCCTCCTTTGGGATATTGCCTGCAATCTATCTCATGCGGTTCACTGCGCAATTTCAGTGGTGATGAACGTATATTAACGATACGAATGAAATCCGAAACGGTTCCGATTCGAACCGGGGACGCTTTAGACGGATGACCAGCTAGCTTGCGGCGTTTTTGCCTGGTCCCTTATACTTGGTGCAGCAGCAGTTTTACATAAACTGCAATCACAAATCACACTTCAGAGATTGGTTCTGCCTCTCCGTTAACGTGTGAATGTTTTTTTGACGTTTATAGATGTTGTCCCGATCCATAAGCATCGATTGCACAAAAGTATAATCGCAGAAAGGTAGAATAAATCATGGCACAATATCCGCAGTGGTCTTATTCGCAGTCGCGGGCCAATATGTTCGATGAGTGCCTGCGCAAATATTATTATCATTATTATGGTGCCCACAATGGCTGGAAGACCGATCAAGCCGATGATATGACGGTCCGCCTTTATCGTTTGAAACAGCTCAGCAATCTGTATCTCGTCTTTGGTGACCTGGTGCACCGGATGTGCGAATCGGCCGTGCGCAGCAGGGATGAAGGACGAGAAAGGCCGCGCGTGCCTTTTCTGGAACAGACGATGCGCAAGCTGCTGAATGAGGCGTACGTACAGTCGTTGGACGCGGAGCAGTGGAGGCAGGATCCCAAAAACCGGGTTATGCTGTCCGAAATGTACTACGGGGACGACACGCTGCAGGAGCGGATCGGAACGATCAAAGACCGCATTACCGCCTGTGTGAACAGTCTGTACGATACGTTGACCTGGGAAGACCTGGCGCGCGCAAGCACGCAAATTCTGGAGATCGAGAAATGGGATACGATGATGCTGCACGATACGCGGGTGTACGTCAAGATGGACTTGCTGTATCGGAGAGGCAACGGCAACATCGTGATCGTGGATTGGAAAACGGGCAAGGAAGAAGATTTCTCGGACCAGCTCCTGCTGTATGCCGCATTTGTAAGAGAGCACTATCGGGTGCCGCTGGAGCAGATCGAGCTGCGGGTGGAGTATCTGCTGAACGGAACGCACAAGCAATATGCAGCTACGCAAGAGGATTTGGCGAGGGCGGAGGAAAAAGTCGGACGGTATATCGAGGAGATGAAGTCCTGTGTGGCGGACGAGTATTACAACAGGCCCAAAGACATTTCGTTCTTCACCCCGATGCCTTCGCGCCGGGCTTGCCGGGATTGCAATTTCCGCGAGGTATGCAGTGAACGCGTGATGTGAATTCAAACGGCCATTCCACATACCATGATGCATGCGAAAGAAACCGAAGCGCCAGCCTGGACCACCCACGGTCCGGACTGGCGCTTCATGCGTTCCACAGCCGGCAGCGGACTGCCATGTGGAACGGCAAGCGGCAAGATTACTGGACGTCGGCGCCGTCTTGCAGCACCTGTCCGGGCGGTACATAGGCGTGCCCGAGATCGCGGGCAACCGCCTCGTACGTGATATGTCCATTCAGCGCGTTCACCGCGCTGCGAATGGACGAACTGCCGCGAATCGCGGCGGCTGCACCCTGGTTTGCCAGCTGCAGCGCATAGGGCATGGTGGCGTTGGTCAGCGCCACCGTGGAAGTACGCGGAACGGCGCCAGGCATGTTCGCCACCGCGTAATGCACGACGCCATGTTTCACGTAAGTCGGATGGTCGTGAGTGGTGATGTGGTCGATCGTCTCGACGATCCCGCCCTGATCAATCGCCACGTCCACGATCACCGAACCGGGTGCCATGGCGGTGACCATCTGCTCGGTGACCAGCTTGGGCGCTTTGGCGCCCGGAATCAGCACCGCGCAGATGAGCAGGTCGGTTCCGGCCACGGCGGCCGCAATGTTGGACGGACTGGATACCAGCGTCTGAATCTGGTTGCCAAAAATATCGTCCAGCTGGCGCAGCCGATTCAGATTCAGATCGAGGATGGCGACGTCCGCTCCCAGCCCGATGGCGATTTTGGCCGCATTGGTGCCCACCGTGCCTCCGCCGATGATCGTAACCTTGCCGCGGCTCACGCCGGGCACGCCGGAGAGCAAAATGCCTTTGCCGCCTTTGGGCTTCTCCAGCAGTTGGGCACCGATCTGGGCTGCCATTCGCCCGGCGACCTCGCTCATCGGCGTGAGCAGCGGGAGCGATCCGTTGACTTCAAGCGTCTCGTAGGCCAAGGCCGTCACTCGGCTCTGCACCAGCGCAGCGGCCAGTTCGGGCTCTGCAGCCAAGTGCAGGTAGGTGAAGAGAATCAGTCCGGGACGGAAGTATTCGTACTCGCTGGCCAGCGGCTCCTTCACCTTAAGAATCATGTCGGCTTCCGCCCATACCGTCTTGGCCTGTGCCGTCACGACCGCGCCTGCGGCCTGATACTCGCCGTCGGTAAAGCCGCTGCCGAGTCCCGCACCTTGTTCAATGACCACCTGATGGCCGGCCCGGACGAAATCAGCGGCCCCGGCAGGGGTAATGGCAACGCGGTTTTCATTGTTTTTGATTTCTTTGGGAATTCCGATTCTCATAGCCATGCACCTCGTCCATGATAAGGTTGTTCGCTTACACGTTTAAGTGTATGAATAGAATGGCCGTTTGTCACCTTGCTTTATGTCTAATGTTTTGCAGGAAGGATTCAACATTTGCCGAAAACATCATTGAGGACACTTGTCCTCGGTGAATAAATGTGAAAAAATGACATTACAGAGGTAATTGCCATGGAACGATGATCGAAAGGTCTGATCCGCATCAATGTCATTCTCTTGCACGGACAAGCCGAAACAGAATCGATGTAAACCTGGATGGAAGGTTGCGAATGGAGGCTGCATGCATTCCTTTGACATGGGATGGAGAGGATGGATCGGTCCAACATGTTTGCCTTTCAAACCGTCTGTTAGGTGAAGGCACATGCATGGACCGTACGGAAATCGCGTAATGGTTTAATAATTTCTGCTGACTCGGCGAATCTGGTCAAAATCCGGTTTCGGTATGGCGGAGCGGAACTGGGACCGGCGGCCCCGGAATAGTTTCGGCTGATTTGCGAAAGGGGCCAGCGTTAACGAATCGGGGGCAACCAAACGGTATGGGGCAGTTTCGCGCTCGGCAGGGACGGGGTGTTTCATTGATTCGGATGCTGCGGTATGTTGGCGAAGCCATTCATGAAGGGAATCACTGCTGATTCCGAGTTGTCCGCTCAGATTACAGATGTCGAGTTGTTTTCTCACATAAATCCGCCTTTCTGGAATATCGGGCTAATGGGCTTGAAAGGAAGCGTGATCATATGGCTGCGGCTCAATAGTTTCAACTCCGTGCAGCATGCAGCGACAATGAGGGAGTTGGTCTCGACTGGTACAGACACGAACTTCGGCTATAAGCGTTCGGTCTCCCGGAACCTTCGATCGGCGTTTATTTACATGAAAGAACGGAAACGGCTGGTGAAAAAGCGCTTTCCCGTTGATGTCTGATGTTATTTTCTATAAATTGGCTTTTATCGAAATTTTATCATTTGCAGTGTCGTTGTGCGTCTCAATATAGTCTCAATTTTAGATGAAATGATTGTAAAAGTATCAGGACTCAGTACGGAGGCTACGGATGGAAAACAGTGACGAGAGACGGTTTGACAGCCACTTTGATCATGACAAACGTTTTGTTGGACGAGCGAAGGAATTGAAGTTGTTGAATCGCTGGTTTGGCGATCCGGGAGCACCCCTTACCATTTTTTCGGTGACGGGTATGGGGGGGATCGGGAAATCCTCGCTGCTGTCGGAAATGCTGGAGATATCCCGTGACCGGGGAGCAACGGCCATCTGGATGGACGGCAGGTCCTGCGGTCCGACGCCTTCGATCTTTTTGGAATACCTCTCTTCAACGATCGGACTGGAGATGATGGGGAGCGAAAGCGAGTTCGGTCCGCTGCATGTTCTGACTCAAGCCTCGGCTCGGAATAGGCTGGTGATTGCCGTGGACAATTATGAAGAGCTGGCTTTGCTGGAGCATTGGTTCATGGAAGTGTTTGTCTCCAAGCTGCCGACCAGCGGCGTATTGATCGTGCTCGCTTCGCGCCCAGAGCCTGTGCTGACATGGAAATCGCACCCCCGCTTGCAGCAGCTTTTTGTGCGGATGCCCTTGCAGCATTTTACGGATGAGGAAATTACGGCATATATTGCAGGGGCAGGATTGCCGAACCGAAGCGTTGAAGGCAAGATAGCGCGCATGACGGACGGCCATCCGCTGGGGCTTGCCTTGGCGGTTGAGGCAGCGGACCAAAGCCGGGATGTGCCGTTATCCGAGTGGACGGAAATGTCGCACGCGATCAGCGCCAGGCTGCTGCTGGAGCTGACGTCGCCGCGGCTGCACCCGATGATCGAGGTGCTGACGCTTCTGGAAACCGCAAATCAGGAAGTGTTGTCCGCCGTGCTGCAATCCGAGGTGACTACCGAGGAATATCACGCCCTGCGGCGCATGTCTTTTATTCGTTCCGGCCCGAACGGTTTGGCCTTGCATGACATGGCAAGAATTCATCTGCTTCGGGACTTCAGGCAGCGTGAACCCCGGCGCCTGCAGCAGATGCGTGTACGGATCGCCAATCTGTTAAGGCCGCTGCATGAAAAGGCGAGATCGCATGATCAGCGGCAAATCGCAAGAAAGATGCTGCTGTTATGCCAGGAATCGATGCTGCAGCATCGCCAATACGCAGACGTGTCGGCGGATGCCTTGTTTACGCCGATGGAAGTGATGCGGACCGAGGATTTGCCTGCGCTTCAACGTTTGATGCAGCATTGGACCGAGTATAGCGTGGAGCCTTGGCAGGCGCCTCCTTACAGACCGTTTTTGGACGAGTTGGCCGAACGTTATCCGGAAGGAATTGTGCTCATGCGGGACAGGTCGGGTGACCCGATCTCCATGTTTATTACCGTGCTTGTGCATCGGGAGAGCAGCAAGCTGCTGATGAAATATTTCCCTGCCGAGATGCAGGAGTGCTTCACCCCCGAAGAGCTGGATTGTGACCCGGACCAGACGGATACGCATTATGCCGTTATGGTTACGGCAAAAAACGATGTAAGGGGATACACGCGGGAAGAACTCGTCGGATATATGTGCCTGGACCGGCTGTCCCTGCTTGGCGATGGGACCAGGGTTATGCTGGTGGCGACCAATCCGTATCTTAAACTGTTTTTGCAGAGCATCGGCTTTCAAATGAGAAAAACCCGAAGCCGCGTTTGTGATTTGTATGACCAGCCTGCGGATGTCATGTACCTGGATTTTCGCAATGGCCGATTCGGAGATTGGGTGATGTCACTGCTGAATCCGGAAACGGAGAACGGGAAATTTCATCAGGACGCTGCGGGCGAGAAACGACAGGCCTGGTCCGAGGCAGATATGCGTAAAATGTTGTCCAACTTGCATTCCCCGGCAGATTTGCAGGAATATGCTGCGCAAATGAAAGACATGAAGGATGGCGTGCAGCTGCAATTGCATATTCTGGACATGCTGGAGGGACGAAAGCCGGGGATTAGCGCTCAGGACCAACGGTTGCTGCATGCCCACTATTGGACGCATGCCGGCAATCCGACTGCCGCGGCTGAGGCTTGCTCCATGAGCAGGGCCACTTTTTATCGCCACTTGCGCAATGCGTTGATCCGATTGGCGCGAATGATATAGATGGACAATCCGAAGAGGCCGGTCACAGACCGAGCCTCTTCATGCGGTTATAGAGCGTTGCCCTGGAAATGCCGAGCCGCTTCGCCAGCATACGTTTGTTGCCTCCAACCGTTTCCAGGCATTGCAGCAGAAGATCCGATTCGTATGTCTCCATCTGCTTTTTATAGGCCAGGGGGGAGACTTCGAAGAGCAGACCTTCGTTTCCGGCTTGGTTTGTATCGGGCACGTCCCCGGCCGAATGGAGAGAGGACCGTGCTGGCATGGATCGAAGCGGCATGCTCCCTCCCGTTGTGGACGGTTTCGGATCCATGGAAGCGGTGAGGGATTCCGGCAAATATTCAGGCCTGACCTCTCCGTCCGTCGTCAGGATGGCAATGCGTTCGATCACGTTTCGGAGTTCCCTGACGTTTCCGGGCCAGTCATAGCTGAAGAGCATCTTGAACACTTCCGAAGGGAGCGATTCGATATGGCGGTTGTATAGCAGGGAAAACTCTTGAAGGAATGTCCGCGTCAATTCGTATATGTCTTCCTTGCGCATGCGCAGCGGAGGGATGACGAGATTGATGACATTCAGACGATAGTAGAGATCTTCCCGAAACTGGTTGTTCGCAATCATGCCTAACAGGTTTTGATTGGTAGCGGCGATAATCCGGCAATTGGCCTGCTTCATTCGCGTTCCGCCAACGGGAAAGTAACTTTTCTCTTGCAGCACGCGCAGCAGCTTTACCTGAAGCTCCAAGGGCATTTCGCCGATTTCGTCCAAAAAGAGCGTGCCTCCGTCGGCGAGTTCAATTTTCCCCTTTTTACCTTTGGGGTCAGCACCGGAAAATGCCCCTTTCTCGTATCCGAACAACTCGCTCTCAAATAAGGAAGCGGGTATGGCACCGCAGTTAATGGCAATAAAAGGTGCAGTCTGCGGTTCGCGCAGCTCATGAATGGCTTTGGCGAACAACTCCTTGCCTGTCCCGCTCTCCCCGAGAATAAGCACGGTAGCCGAGGTTGTACTGATCTTGCGAATCGTTTCCAGACACTGCTTCAGTCCCGGACTGCTGCCCTTGATTCCCGCAAACGGATCGGAATCGGGGCGCAGACGGGCGACCGTCTTCTCCAAATGCTGGACTTTGGATGACATATGTAACAATTCCTGGTGCAGGCGAATTTCAGTGGTGATGTCTACTTCGGCCGCAACCGCGCCCACGATGCATCCATCGAGCACCACTGGACGCGCGTTGATGAGGGCAAACAGATCGGACCGGGGCTGATGCTGTTTGCGGTAGACCGTTTCGCCGGTATACAACGTTTTGAGCGACTGAAGCCGCTCAGGCGGGAAGAAGTCTGCAGCCGGCTGCCCGACGATGTCTTCTTTGCGGATGGAAAAAACGTGTTCGGCACCGGACGTCCAATACGCCACCTTCGCTTCTTCATCGATCAGGGTCAGCGCTGAACCTGCGGTTTCCAACGTGGTTTCCAAATAAGCCTCCAAGAGGCGATGAGCCTGCAGCATGTGCTGCAAAACATCCGCTGCGACAATGTATCCCTGCGGCGGGCCTTCGTCTTGAATCAACAAGTAAGGACTCTCATTGAAACAGGCAATAACCTCGGCCCAATTTGCAGAAGAAGGGATTACAGGCAGGGGAAGGGAAGGATCCCGATCCCACTTTCTCAGGTCTGTCCGCAAAAGGGACATGAGGTCAGGAAGCAAATGTTTCATCGGTTTCACCTCAGTCGAAGCATCACGATTAGACACGTTACTGTTGCACTGGCCAAATTGCAATGCGCATGATGGTTGAGAAATAATCGTTGCACATATTATATCGCTTAAACCAACTGGTGTATATATTTTTTGACATGGAGCGTAGGGGTTAAAGGAAGACACTCACGAGTGGATTGGAATGGCAAACGGTTTCATTGAGGTTCAAGTCAAGAAACATTACATTTTGGTGTGATTCGTATCATCGAATATAAGGTTGAGGTGTCCTGAATTTTGGACATTTCCATGCTGGGATGCTTATTTTTTTTGACATTGCGTCAAGCTGGCGTTGCGTGCGGTCCCCAATCGAAAAAAAACATGCGGCCCCCAAAAGTGGACCACATGGTTTTTCTTTCAAAGTCTTCGTCTATCTGAACATGTTTTTAACGACCATCCAGAGATTTGCCGGTTTCTCGGCCAGACGCCGCGTGTAATACGGGTACCACATGGTTCCGTAGGGAACGTAGCAGCGAACGCGATACCCTTCCCGAGCGAGCCTCTCCTGTTCGTTCATGCGCAGTCCGTATAACATTTGAAACTCGAATGCATCGGGAGAGATGGCGCGGTCTTTGGCGTACTGTTTGGTCCATGAAATAAGTTGATCATCGTGAGAGGCAACCGCCGTGTAGACGCCTTGGTCGAGATGCTGGCGAATCATGGATTTGAACTGTTCCATGACTTCGGAGGCGTTCTGATAAGCTACTGCGGCAGGCTCTTTGTATGCCCCCTTAACGAGGCGGAGCTTGATGCCTTCACGGATCATGTCCCGCGTATCCTGCTCGCTCCTGTGCAAATAGGCTTGCAGCACGGTCCCCGTGTTATCGAGCCCTTCTGCGTGAAGACGGCGAACGATGTCCAAGGTAGCCTGGGTAAACGGGCTGTCCTCCATATCGATCCGCACGAAAAGATCATGCAGCTTGGCCTCGGCGGCCACCGCACGGATATTCCGATATCCCTCTTCAGGATCAAGCGCAAGGCCCATCTGGGTTGGCTTCAAAGACACGTTGGAGTTGACGCGATAGCGCGTGATGCCCTCCACGAGCCGAATGTATTCGTCCCGGTACAAGGCTGCCTCGCTCAAACGGGTAATGCCCTCCCCCAGATGGTCCAATGTGGCCATAATGCCTTTGTTGTTCAGGATGCGAATTTCTTCGAGAGCTTCATCCAGCGTGCTGCCTGCGATAAATTTGCTTGCCAGCCTTTTGCCGTATTTGACGGACAGACGCTCGACGGTTTTATTGCCTGCGACGGTCAGCAACGTTTTGCGGTACATTTCCGTTCCCATACTCATGGGGGCTTCCTCCTTATGATCATACTGCTTATGCTTCTGATACGAAGCAAGAATCATGCCAAATGCTGCAATCTCAAAAATAATCCTTCCCCCGATTGGAGTTGGCACGGAACTTGCTACATATATTGGGTGATAAGCAAAACGCATGGCAATCCAGGATATATAAGCCGCAAATAATCAAAACACACGTTAACGGAGAGGCAGAACCAATCTGGGCCTGCGAACCCAACATTTGAAGGAGGAATCATTCATGAACATTCCTTTTGTTAACGAACCGTTCACGCCATTTAGCATCCCGGCCAATAAGGAAGCATTCGAACAAGCGCTGCGCAAGGTGGAATCCGAACTCGGAAAAGACTATCCCCTTATCATTGGCGGGCAAAAAATAACGAGTCCCCGTAGGTTAAACTCCGTGAACCCCGCCGCCAAGCATCAGGTCGTTGGCACCGTTTATCAGGCAGACCGGGAACTGGCGGAGCGGGCTGTTCAGACGGCTGCCGAGACGTTTAACCGCTGGAAGCATACCGATCCGAACGAACGCGCACGGTATTTATATAAGGCAGCAGCGATCATGCGCCGCCGCAAGCATGAGTTTTCCGCCTGGATGGTATATGAAGCGGGCAAAACATGGCCTGAAGCAGATGCGGACACGGCCGAGGCCATCGATTTCATGGAATTTTACGCCAGGGAAATGCAGCGCCTCAGCGAACCCCAGCCCTTGACCCGCATTGCAGGCGAAGACAATGAGCTGTCGTATATCCCGCTAGGCGTAGGCGTCGTCATTCCGCCGTGGAATTTCCCGCTCGCCATCATGGCTGGCATGACGTCGGCCGCGTTCGTTTCCGGCAATACCGTCGTTTTGAAACCGGCCAGCACTACGCCGGTAATTGCGGCCAAATTCATGGAACTGCTGGCTGAAGCGGGCGTGCCGGATGGCGTCGTGAATTATTTGCCGGGGCCGGGCAGCGAAGTGGGGGATTATTTGGTCGATCATGCGTTAACGCGTTTCATCAGCTTTACGGGCTCCAAAGATGTCGGTTTGCGAATCAATGAACGCGCAGCCCGCACGGCGCCGGGACAGAAATGGATCAAACGGGTGATTGCCGAAATGGGAGGCAAGGATTCCATCATCGTGGACGGCGAAAGCGATCTGGAGCTGGCTGCGGAATCCATTACCGCATCGGCGTTCGGGTTCTCCGGCCAGAAATGTTCCGCGTGTTCCCGTGCCATCGTTCATAAAGATGTATATGATGAAGTGCTGCGCAAAGTGATTGAGCGGACGAAGAAGCTTTCGATGGGCAGTCCGGTTGAAGCAGGAAGCCATGTGGGTCCCGTCATTGACGACAAGGCCTATGCCAAAATCAAGGAATATATTGAAGTGGGCAAACAAGAAGGACGATTGATGCTCGGCGGGGAAACAGGGGATGTCCAAGGTTATTTTATCGAGCCAACCATTTTTGCCGATGTCGATCCGCTCGCCCGAATTGCGCAGGAGGAAATTTTTGGACCGGTGCTGGCCTTTATTAAGGCAAACACATTTGAAGAGGCGCTGCAAATAGCGAACAATACCGATTATGGCCTGACAGGTGCGGTTATCTCGCGTAATCGTGAACATCTGGAGCTGGCGCGGCGCGAGTTTTTCGCAGGCAATCTGTATTTCAACCGGAAATGCACGGGCGCATTGGTAGGCACCCATCCGTTCGGGGGATTCAATATGTCAGGGACGGATTCAAAAGCAGGCGGCAGAGATTATTTGCTGCTTTTCACGCAGGCGAAGCTGGTGTCGGAAAAATATTAGAAGGAACTATATAAACCGCAAAAAACAAACACACGTTAACGGAGAGGCAGAACCAATCTGGAGAAGCAAAGCGTTCTAAAAGCTTTCTGAAAGAAAGCTGCATCGGAAGCATAGGCTTATCACCGGATTTTTCCCTTTGAAAAAAGGGATCAAAAAAATCTGGGGATAACAGTGATCGGAAGATGGTTCTGACCACGTAGTGACTCCGTGTAAAAATCATCGGTTCAACTTATATAGAGCCGACATTGCTTTTATGTTACCATTTCCAGAACATGCAGCCTGATCATGATGCCAAAGCTGCCGAGCGGTGCTAAGGGGGAAAACGTATGTTAGGTGTTAAGTTGTTACAGGAACAGCGTTTTCGGCTGGCCATTACGCCTGAGATGAAACGGTCCTTTCATTTGCTGACGTTGTCCAATCAGGATTTGGTCCGTTATTTGCTGGATGCAGCGGATGCGAATCCGCTCCTTGAAGTCGAAGGACACTCTGCGCCGCTGGCCCGACTCCCGCGGAGCATGGATCGCAGGAAGCACGATGGCTATGAACCGTTGCTTCAGGCGCGTGGGGCTGAACCCACGTTGGAGCATTTCCTGGCCGCCCAAGTGCGTTTGCTGGACCTCCCGCCCGCGCTAACGGCCACAGCGGAATACCTGGCTGGCTGCGTGAACGACGACGGTTATCTCACGTTGGACCTGACGGAAGCAGCATCGGCGCTCGGCATATCCGTGGATGAGGCGGCTGAAGGGCTCGAGGTTCTTCAATCGCTGGACCCGGCAGGCGTGGGGGCCCGCAGTCTGCAAGAATGCTTGCTGCTTCAGATCAGGCGCGCCTCGATCGTTGATCGGCATGCCGAGCGGATGGTGGAAGCGGGTTTGTCAGAGCTGGTTCCTTTCCATCCGGGAAAAGCAGGGGCACGACTCGCGATGACTGCAAGCGAAGCCAAGTCCGCATATGATTACATTACGCGGCTTGATCCCAAGCCTTGTCGTTCCATCGGCTGCACTGCACCTCCCCATTACGTTATTCCGGATGCTGTTGCGGAGCTGCGTGATGGCGAAGTCCGCTTGGAATTCCACTCGGCCGGAAACCTCCGCATATCGATGAATGAAGCGTGTTCTCGCTGGGTCAGGCAAGTAGGTACGGGCGAGATTTGGGCGGAACGGGCCGCAGAGGCGCGGGCGATCATTCGCAGTGTGCAGCTTCGGCGCAAAACGTTGATGCGTGTTCTCGCTGCGGTGATGGAAGAGCAGGAGCTTTTTTTGCATCAAGGGCCGTCCGGTCTGAAGCCGCTCAACTTGGCGATGATTGCGGAGAAGATCGGCATGCATGAATCAACGGTGAGCCGTGCCGTTCAAGGGAAATATATCCGGACGCCGCATGGCATGTTTGAATGGAAGGCCTTTTTTGCCACGGCCATCGGAACAGACGATGGGGATCGAACATCTGCCGCGGCGGCCAAATGGCGGTTAAAAGAATTGATTCGCATGGAGCAGGCCGATCGCCCGCACTCGGACAGCCGATTGGCGGAGCTGCTTGCCGGGGAAGGCATCGTCGTCTCGCGCAGAACGGTGGCGAAGTATAGGGAGGAGCTCCGGATTCTGCCTTCGCGTGAGCGCAAACGCCGATAATAGGCGCGCTCTTATCCCGTTTCCGAAACAAATAGCCCCTGCGAACCGGGTTGACGGCGCAGGGGCTGTTCTTCGTTTACATCGGATTGAATACATCCACGTCAGTAGAAACCTACTACATGTTGCGCAGGAAACGTTCGCCAGCGATTCCTGGCGTGGTCATTTGCTCCGGATGCAAAATCTCTTCGAGCTCTTCCGGCGTCAACAGTCCGCGCTCCAGGATGATTTCTTGCAGGGTTGCGCCTGTTTTCAGCGCTTCTTTCACGATTGATGCCGCCACGTCATAACCGAGATGCGGATTGAGAGCAGTAATGACGCTGAAGCTTTGCTTCATAATTTGCGCACAGCGTTCGCGGTTCGCTTCCATCTCTTCCACGGCATATCGCGTGAATACGTCGATGCCGTTATTCATAATTTTCAGCGATTGCAGCAGGTTGAAGGCGATCACGGGACCCATAACGTTCAGCTCGAATTGTCCGGCTTCGCATGCCATGCAGATCGTGTGATCGTTTCCCATCACCTGGAATGCCACCTGGTTGATCACCTCGGCCATCACGGGATTGACTTTGCCCGGCATGATGGACGAGCCCGGCTGGCGTGGAGGCAGGCGAAGCTCGTTGAACCCGGCACGCGGGCCGGAGGCCATCATGCGAATGTCGTTGCAGATTTTGGACAGGTTGACCGCACAGACCTTGAGGGCTGCGGACAGCTCCATGTAGGCATCCGTATTTTGAGTGGCGTCGACGAGATCGTCGGCCGTTTTCAGTTTCAGCCCGGTCGCTTCGGATAAATGCTCCGTCACTTTGGCGATATATTCAGGTTTGGCATTAAGCCCCGTTCCAACCGCGGTTGCGCCAAGGTTGATGGTTAACAAGCGTTGGTTCGCATATTCCAAGCGTTCCATGTCTCGCCCGAGCACTCGTGCATACGCGCCGAATTCTTGCCCCAGACGGATCGGAACCGCATCCTGCAGATGGGTACGTCCGACTTTGACGACATCATTGAATTCCTTCTCCTTCTTGAAGAAGGCATCCTGAAGGCGTTTCATCGTGGCAAGCAGCGTTTCGGACAGCTGATAGGCCGCGATGCGCAAGGCCGTCGGAATGACGTCGTTCGTGGATTGGGACATGTTCACGTGGTTGTTCGGGTTGCAGTGGAAATAGTCTCCTTTGCTCTGCAGCAGCAGCTCGAGTCCGCGGTTGGCCAAAATTTCGTTCATATTCATATTCATGGAAGTGCCTGCACCGCCCTGAATGGAGTCAACAATAAAATGATCCAGATGATGGCCTTTCATCATTTCTTCGGCAGCCATGACGATGACGTCGCCGATTTTGCGCGGCAGCATCTTGAGTTCCATATTCGTTACCGCAGCAGCCTTTTTGACGGCGGCCAGGGCGATGACCAGTTCCCTGTGCACCGCGACTCCGGTAATCGGGAAGTTCTCGACCGCCCGTACCGTCTGAATACCGTAATAGGCATAAGCAGGAATTTCTTTTTCACCGATAAAATCTTTTTCGGTTCTAGTGGACATTTTGTTCGCCTCCAGTGGCATCCAATAATTGGTGGACCTCGGCATTGCCGAAGCGCACTCAGTATATCATTTAAGCAAAAAGGTTGCCAATCTAAAACATTTTACGCATTTTGCCGATAAATAATTAAAATTATAAATAATCATTCGAGATGTGCGACATCAGCTTTGGACGGGCTCGAAGTGCCTTGAATGCCGCGGATGATAGCGCAATCATTATTTTGTTCGAAAAAGGCGTCGGGGAGGGCGATTTCAACGTTGTCAGTGATATATGTTACATGTTTTCTGGTTATTAACTGGTAATCTAGGAAAAAAGGACTAAGAGGTGCGAGGATGAAGTGGACTTTAGGCGCAAAAACGGTCGCAGGTTTAGTACTGATCTCGGTTATTACGTACGGAACTAGCGCTTTTTTTATATTCTTTCTGAAGGATTGGTTTGCATTTAATATTCCAGATTGGTTATATATATCGATCGTGCTGATCCTGGGGGTATGCTGGAACGGAATACTGGGTTGGGGCGCTTCCCGCTGGTTGACCCGTCCGATCAAACATTTGGCCACCGCTGCCAAACAAGTCTCTTCGGGCGATTTGACCGTCACGATCCCGAAGCGGCAGACACAGGATGAAATCACGGTTCTGTACGATGCGTTCGGGGGCATGGTCAGCAATCTGAGGGATATCGTCAACGATATTGCGGAAAGCACCCGCACGACTTCGCAAAACGCCCAGTCGCTCAGCGAAGCGATCACCCAAGCGGCTGCCCAGATCGAGATGATGTCCGATGCCGTTGACCATATCGCCGTTGGCGTCGAGCAGCAGAAGGTAACTTCCCGTCAATCGCTCGCGATGGCCGATGAAATGCTGACGGATTTTCAGGACATGCACGGCCAATCCGTGAGCATGACCGATCTGTCGGGGCAGATGGAACGTTCGGTGGTTCAAACGAAAGAGACGTTTTCATCGTTGATGAACGGCATGGAGGAACTGACTGCTTCCCATGACCGTTCCAGAGAAATCATGCTGCTGCTTGAAAAGGAAGCGTCCGATATTGAAGTTATTACTCAATCCGTTAAGAACATTGCGGAAGAAACCGGGCTGCTTGCCCTTAATGCTTCCATCGAGGCTGCGCGCGCGGGCGAGGAAGGTTCAGGCTTTGCGGTCGTTGCCCAGCAAATTCGCAAGCTGGCAGATGAGAGCAAGCAGTCCGTACACCGTATCAACGAATTGATCAGCCGCGTGCAGCAGCGAATTCGGGATACCGCGCAGTTGATTCACGTCCAGCACGGGCTGGTCGTAAGCGAATCGCAGCGTACCGTGACGGTGGACGAGACGTTGCACGTACTTACGGGCGCGGTGGAAGTGTTCATGCAAGGGGCCAACAAGATCGGCTCCCAGATTGCGGAACAGACCTCCAGGGTAGAGCAAACCCATGGCCATGTGAAGCAAATCCAGGGGAAAGCAAGTTCATTCTCGGATGAAGCGAAACGAATCATGGATGCGGCACATGAAGAAACGGCGATCATGCAGGAGATTTCTTCATCGGCCGAAGAACTGAGACAATTGACCGATCGTTTGCTGGACAAAACGAAAGCATTCCGGATGCAGCCTTGAGCTGATCCGGGGTGCTTTTTTCTTGATTCGTACCTGTTCAAAGAGACGTCTTTGACGGTGATTCCCCCTATTTTTAGCCAATATTTTGCTTGTCATGCTAAAACACGAACATTCTTTCGTGAAAATGAATATATGTAAAGTTTTTTTTATGAAACATTAACAAATTCGCAACGTGTGGGCTATAAATGACTATATAATAAGGTAGTATTCAATGAAAAATATGAAGGAGCCCAGCATATTGAAAACTTGGACAGGTATCCTGCTGATGATCGTTTTGGCGGTAGCCATAATTAGTGCAGTATCGACTGCTCACTCTACGAACGAACAGGCTGAGCAGCTTCCCATAGATAACCCATCAAGCCAGGCCGAAGCGGTCGCGGCATCCAATATAGATAATGACAGTGACAATGACGAAGAAGCTTTACTCCACTCCAATGAAATTCTCCAAGACACGGACAATGTTTCGATTGCACCCGAGAATGAAAACATTCGATTATACCCTATGCAGGTTGAAGGTTCTGGATATATCTATAACGGCATTACATTAGAAGTCAATGGAAAAGAACAGCATTTTCCGGCCTGGAAAGCAGAGGGAGGATCGTACAAACCGGAAGTCCATGAGCTGGATCTGAATGGAGACGGACGGAAAGAAATTTTGGTGCTGCTCACGGCAGGCCACGGGACAGGCGTTTATTTGGGAAAAGCTTATATTGTCGATCCGGATACGCTGACAGAAATGAACATGCAGCCATTGGAAGAGGTCGTGCAGCAGCATGTTGCTTCCCGAGTCAACGTTACTCCGGGGAAAGTGGATATCAACGTTGATATCGACGGGAAACCTGCCGCGTCCACCCGTTTGGAGGAAGAAACGGAAGGCGTGGATTACAATCAAGAACTTGAATTTGGCAGTGTCGTGTACTACAGCATCGATCAAGATCGCTTGACCGTATCCGCTTCGGGAGCATATTCCTTTGGCATGTACGGCGGGGAACTGCGTTTTCGTTATGAGTTCATGGACGGGCAGTGGAAGGCAACCGGACTGGATTTCAATTCAGACACGTATGAAGAGGAGTACACGCAATCGTTTGATTGATGTTTGCCAGGTGAATGACAAAGAAAACAGAAATAAGAGGCTGAAAAAAAAGAAGGACAACAGCCTCTATTTGTGCTGTCCAGAATTGCCGCAAGCGAGCGGCTTTATGAAGAAGAAACACCGCTGGCATCCCACATTCCCGGGACATCCCCAGGGCTGTGGAATGGCAGCGGTCAGAGCTTGAGAGCCGTGATTTTATCGAATGACGGTATCGAGCGGTTTAAGATGAGCTTCGATGGAGGCTCTCCGGTCCTCAAGGAATGGAGGCAGAGCCAACGATTCCCCGAGAAACTCGAACGATTCGTCGGTACCGAATCCGGGACCGTCCGTAGCGAGTTCGAACAGGATGCCGTTCGGTTCACGGAAATACAAGGAGCGGAAATAATGCCGGTCAACGAACCCGGAGTTGGAGAATTGGGATTGGCGCACCCGTTCCACCCATTGTCTCAGCTCTTCTTCATTATCTACGCGGAAGGCAACGTGGTGCACGCTGCCGCGGCCGGGACGTTCGATCGGCAGGTCGCTGCGTTCCTCCACATGAACTTCGGAGCCGCTGCCGCCTTCCCCGGATTCAAACACAAGCACATCCGGTTGTCCTGCCACAAAAGCAGGGAAGGAACCTTTCAGACGGAAGCCCAGCAGATCGGTGAGCACGCCTGCCGTAAGTGAAGCGTCTTCCACGGTAAGTTGTACCGGCCCCAGGCCAACGATGCCGTATTCCGCAGGCACCGGGCTGCGATCCCACGGTTTGCCTCCGGCAACGCCCGTATTGTTTTCGTCCGAGACGAGGATCAAACGCTGGTTTTCGAAATCGGTGAAAGCAAGCGTCAATCGGCCGGCGCGCTCCGTGATGTTGCCGTGATTCACGTCGTATTCGTCAAAACGCTGCAACCAGTAGTCCAGTGCCTTATCGTTTGGGACGCGGAGGGAGGTGGCCGAGATGCTGTTTACTCCTTCGCGGGTTTGCCCGGCCATCGGCATTTCGAAAAAGGTTAACTCCGTGCCGGGATTTCCGATTTCATCGCCGTAAAACAGGTGGTACATCGTTACATCGTCCTGATTGACGGTTTTTTTGATCAGTCTCAGTCCAAGAACCTCGGTATAGAAGCGATAGTTGGCTGCTGCTTTTGCGGTTAATGCGGATACATGGTGCAGTCCTTTGATTTGCATGATGGAATCCTCCTTGGGATCGGTATTTTAACATTGGAGATTGAAAAAGATCTGATTTGTTTGGATTCAAATTGTGTTTATATTATAGTAACTTACTTAAAGTTTGTTTGTTCTGAATTTATCTTAACATAAAGATAATTAAAGCGCAACACCCGATTGTACGAATGTCATAGACATATTGCATCAACGATGCCACAATGGTTGAATGTAAAAAAAGCCCATTATATAAACTTCAAATATATAGGCCAATAGAAAGGGGCGTAATCATAATGGCTGATCCGAAGTGGCTTGATCCATTTGATGAGGCACCGTTCATCATGTTTTCCTGGCCACACTTGTGGGCAGTGTTCGGCATTGCTGCTGCGATCGGGTTGTTATATGTGTTGAAATCCAGATTGAGGGCATGGTCCGAAAAAAAAAGGAAGGTCCTCCGAATCTGCATGGCAGGCATGTTGTTGTCTATGGAAATCATGCTTCAGTCATGGTATGGCTATGGCGGGGTATGGAGCCCGCAAACGTCCCTTCCGCTGGAGCTGTGCAGCTTGACCTTGCTGCTGTCCGCCGTCCTGCTGCTGACACGAAGCAAATGGCTGCATTCCGCATTATTGTACGCCGGGATCGCCGGAGCCATGATGGCGATCGTGACGCCCAACCTTGGTTATGCGTTCCCGCATTTTCGCTTTATTCAATTTTTCACTGCCCATGGCCTTATTATTCTTGCTTTGCTTTACATGACTTGGGTGGAGGAGATGCGTCCGGGCTGGAAGTCAGTCATAGGTTCGATCTGTTTTGTAAATCTGGCTGCCCTGGCCGTGTATATTGTTGATGTGATGCTTGGTGCCAATTACATGTTCCTGCGCCATAAGCCCGATACGGCTTCAATCCTGGATGTGTTCGGTCCTTATCCGCTGTATATCTTGTGGGAGGAAGGATTGGCCGCTGCCTTGTTTGCGCTCATGCATGTGCTGCTGTTTGCCATACCGGACAAGATCCATCGTATAAGAAACGCGAATCCAGCAGAAAAAAGGGGAGCCCGGCTTTCCGAAACACGTTAAAGAAAAATCCCGCCGTACGCCGGAAGGCGACTGCGACGGGATGAACGAAAGATGGGATAACGGCAAGAAGCCGCACTAAAATGCCGATATGCAATTGAAGCGATAGGAGGCTTACCCCCGGAGCAGCGACTCCGCCCCGTCCACGTATATGCGCGTGCCGGTGACATGGGACGCTTCATCGGAAGCCAGGAAAAGCACAACGTTGGCTACCTGCTCCGAGGTTCCGGGCTTGCCTTTCAGCGGATGTTCGTGGCCTTCCGGAAACTGGACGGGAATCTGCACTTCTTTCAGGTCATCCGAAGGATAGGTATTGTCATCGATGTTGGTGTCAATCGCGCCGGGACAGACGGCGTTTACGCGAATGCCATAACGCGCAAGCTCCAGGGCGGCCATTTTGGTGAAAGCCGTTTGCCCCGCCTTGCTGGAAGCATATGCCGAGAATCCGATGCCCGAAAATACGCGGTTGCCGTTGATCGAGCTCGTAATGATGATGCTGCCGCCACGCTCCTTCATGTGGGGGATGGCATATTTCACCGTGGCGAACGTACCGCGCATGTTGATATCCATCGTCTGGTCCCAATCGTCCATCTCCATCGTTTCGATGGGGGCCATCGTGCCGTTAATGCCGGCATTGGCAAACACGACGTCGATGCGGCCCGCCATTCGGGCAGCTTGGTCGATCGCTTGGCGGACTTGGTCCGGCTTGGACACGTCGCACTCCAGCACATGGGCTAGGCCGCCGATTTCTTCAATGCTCCTTTTTGTTTCCTCCGCGTTCTCCGGGGTCCTGTCCAGCATGAATACTTGAGCGCCTTGTTCCCCGAATTTGATGGCCGTGGCCTGGCCAATGCCCGAACCGCCTCCCGTGACGATCGCGACTTTATCCTTTAGACGTTCTGTCATCGTTCATTCTCCTCCCTGAAATGACGGTTTATCCCTATTTACCCGGCGAGAGAGGCATGAAGCAAAAAATGAGCGTCAAAAGAAACATTAAAACGAACCATCACAAAACGATCATCACAAAACGATCCATCTCAAAAAGACAGCGTCCCGGGACGCTGTCTTGTTTGTAGCATAAGAGCCATCGGCCTTCGCCATGGCGTCTATTTATGTTTTTTCCAATCCAAGGAGCTGTTGTTCAGCAGGTACTCGAAGTCGTTCTCCAGCCGTTTCTGTTCCGCTTTGCGTACTGCTTCCGCTTCCTGACGTTCCCGTTCTTTGCGTTCCGTTTCCGCCGCCTTGGCCTCATCGGCCTGTGCTTTGAGCTTTGCCAGCACGTCGCTGCTCAGAAGGTCTTTCAGCGTTGCCGGTTTATCTTGGGCTGCCTTTGGGGCAGGGGAGTGTTTTTTTGATTTGGCCATGGGAATCGATCTCCTTTCAAAAACATACATCAGTATGGCATGCAGACACCCTGTTGCAGGGTAGTCATTATAGTATATCAGGTTCGCAAAATCCGTTCCATGGAGCAGGCGAAAAAGCAGGAAAGTGGGAGCTTCAGCGCGAATGAAAAAGGGTATAAACTCATATATTATTACCGATACTTCGACTATTCCCTGGTGAAAGGAGTCGTTGGTCGTGGAAATGAACCGCAGTTTATTGAAAGGGCTTGCATGGGGGTGTGCCTTCAGCATCCCGCTGTGGATGGCGATTATCGGTTGGGTGCTTATGCTCAGCCATATGTTGTAGGATGCTGCAGAACCATTTCGAAGCACAGGAGAGCCAGCATTACGGGTTACGGGTTATGGATATCATTACATGCATGAAAAAACGTAAAGCGAGGGTTTTGGTTTTGATAAATGTAAACGCTAACAACGAAAAAGGGACGAAACGATAAAGCTCTGCCTTCCGCACATCGGCGAGGGGCAGAGCTTTATACGTTCAATTAAGGCATTTTGACCGGTTCAGGGTATTCGAGCCCATGGGTGTCGACGGTCACCTTTTTCATGACTTGATCCTGAAGGGGCTTGTCCTTCTTGTCTCGTTCTTGAGCAGCGATGGCATCCACGACCTCCATGCCTTCCGTTACTTTACCGAAGGTAGCATAAGCGTTGTCTAAATGATCGGCATCTGATTCCATAATGAAAAACTGAGAGCCTGCCGAATCCAGATCATTCCCGCTTCGCGCCATGGAAATGACGCCGCGCGTGTGCTTCAGATTGTTTTTATGGCCGTTGGACGTAAATTCGCCTTTAATGGTATATCCGGGCCCCCCGGTACCATTTCCGTTCGGATCTCCGCCCTGAATCATAAAGCCCGGAATGACGCGATGGAAGATCGTTCCGTCGTAAAAGCCTTTGTTCGCCAGCGAGATGAAGTTGTTCACCGTATTCGGCGCGATGCCCGGGTACAGCTCGATGACGATTTTTTGTCCATCCTGCATCTCGATGGTTGCCACCGGGTTCGGGCCTTCCGGCTCGACCGGTTCGGGCGTTTCGGCTGCGCCGCTGGATGCGCGCCCGCAGCCGCTAATGATGATAAGCAACAACGCCAGCATCAGCGAAGTTGCCGTCGTTTTTTTCAATCGACCAAACATGAAGACGTTCCTCCCTGCAATGTGCATCGTCGGGGTTCTGACAGTAAGGCCTGTCGTCATCCACAAACTATCATACCTTTTTTGCCGCCGAAAAGGCAATCGATGGCATAGACGCAGACTATAAAGGATGGCCTTCATGGGAGGATGGGTGTAAAATAAGGGAAATGCTTCCTCAGGCAGGGACGTACGGGTCTGTACCGTTCGCTCCAGCATATGCGGCAGTCCCGGCGTCGGCAAAGGAAAGGACGTGCAGGGAAATGAACTTCTCGTGGAAGCGCAATCTGGTTATTTTGTGGATAGGGGTGTTTTTTTGCAGCACGGCCTATTCCATCTCCATTCCGTTTCTGCCCTTGTTTCTAAGTCACGACCTGGGCGTTCGGAATCATCTGGAGTTCTGGTCAGGGCTTGCCTTTGGCATCACGTTTCTGGCCAGTGCGCTGGTGTCGCCCTTCTGGGGGTCACTCGCCGACAAGTACGGTCGCAAGCCGATGCTGATCCGGTCGGGATACAGCCTTGCGGTCTTGTATTTGATCAATTATTTCATTCAGGACCCGTATTCGCTGATCGTCGTGCGCACGTTTCAAGGACTGCTGGCCGGTTTCGTCCCGGCAGCGATAGCTCTGGTAGGCACCAATACGCCAGAAGAAAAAACGGGGTATGCGCTCGGCATCATGTCGACCTCCGGAGCGACGGGCGGCATCATCGGGCCGCTCATCGGCGGTGTGGTCAGCCACTATTACGGCAATCGAAGCGCGTTTTTGTTTTCGGCGATCGTGGTCCTTATTTCGGCCCTGATTGCTACCTTTTGGGTCAAAGAACAGAATTTCAACCGGAACAAGGCGCGTTCCCATGTCATGGATGACATTCGCGAAGCGAGAGCCAATCGCGTGTTCATAACGGTGCTCGGCATGATGGGCATATGCACGTTCTCGGTCATGATTCTGGAACCGCTGCTGACCGTGTACGTCATGGAAATGGGCGTACAGCCGGACCGGGCTTCGCTCAGCTCAGGCATCATTTTCTCGGCCGTGGGAATTGCAACCGTGATCATGGCCCCGAAATGGGGGAAGATCGGTTCCCGCATCGGTTATGGCAAAGTGCTGATCATCGGACTTGTAGGGGGAGCCGTCGGGAATCTGTTGCAGTTTTTCACGACGGGTTACGTAGGGTTCGGCATATTGCGGTTCGTGTACGGTTTGTTCTTCGCAGCCGTATTCCCGGCGATCAATGCCATGATCGTACAGGTAACCGAGCCAGGGTTCCGCGGCAGAGCCTTCAGCCTGAACCAGTCTGCTTCCCAGATCGGGACGATGGCCGGGCCGCTCATCGGCGGCATGCTCGGCGGATGGCTGCCCATTCGCTGGATCTTCGTCATCAATGGAGCTGCGCTGCTGCTGACGGCGATTGCCGCCAGATGGTCCGGACTGGAGCGAAGGCTGCCTGGTGCCGACAAGTCTTCATCAGATAAGGTTTCAACGTAATTCGGCGAATCGGAAACGGTTTGTTTGAACGAATGAAAAAACTGACACAACCACTGGATGTGTCAGTTTTTTTGGGCGTTTATACGGCAAACGGTATTCTCCAATTACAGCGGGATTCCGATGCGTTACGAAGGCGAAGCTCCGCCTGCACCATTGATGAGATCCGTGCCATGGGGTGCATCCGGATCAGGTGCGGCGGGGTCTACCGGACTGTTCGGAAATAGTGTATCCGCGTCGGGAACGGATTCCAGGACAGGCTCTGCGGTGCGTGACTCAAGCTGCTCTTCATGCTGGTCGTTCAATCTCTGAACTCTGGAAACTTTGCGGGACGGATCATCTTCCATTTGGATGCGTTGTCCGGTACCTTCATCCAAAGCTTCCATTTCTCCGGATGGCATTTCAATTTCAGGGGGAAAGTCGCGATAACGTTGGTAACGGTCGTAGACACGGTCGCTTTCGTTATTCCCGGTCGGTTGATCTGGCATCTTCATCAACTCCTTGCGGCAAATTGGCGTTCTTGTTTTGTATTACCCTCAAGCGCAGGGATGCAATCCCGCCAAGTTATTATTTCCGGGGAAGCGTGAATGAAATACCGCGCTTGAATATCCAACGGCGGCCAGCCATAAACGGCATTAATGGTTGTATAAGGACGATTTTGCAGATTTTTGTCTTTTGTCTGTGATATCATTAAACGTAGTAAAAAGGAGGGCTTGGTTTGGATTGGTTTACGCTAGGCAATATGATCGGTCGGATCAGGATCGGGCAAAAGGCGTCAACGCCAGGGTTCTCGCGAACCGTGATCCGGCGTCCGGACGGGCTGTTCTGGGTCGGCGGCATCTGGGCAGGACAAGTCGTGCAGGTCCGCGATTTTCTTTTCTCCGACATATGGACCATCTACGAAGATGAAGAAACGGAGCAGTGGCTGGAATTTCGCCAGCGCCATGAGAAGATGGAGCGCGAAATGATTGAAAACCAGTATGAGGATTTAAATGGATAACCGAATTGGAGAGATCATCTCCAAAATGGAAAAAATATATATTTATACTAAAATGTGATTTTTTCTACCGACTTTAGAAGGTGACATCTTCACATATGGCGAATGATAACATGAAGCAAAGAAGGGGAGATAGAAAATTAGAACTTTGAGGTGCTGTGAATGAAAAATGTGCCCAAAGCAATCATCGTCCTATGGATCGGATTGTTATTTTTCATGGTCTGGCCACTTGGTACGAGCGCGGCGGCTGTTCAAGAGAATAACCGTTCTATCCCCGTTACGATGTGGGAGATTAAATGGGGAAATGTGAATGACCAAGGGTTTATTAGCGAAATCAGCGGTCTGGATGACGTGTGGGAGAGAAGAGGTTCAGGCCGAATGGATTACGAATCTTCGGGGCAGCCCACCCAATCCTTATGGACTCGTCTTACGATCCCGGAATTGAATGAGGATAGCCCGGCTATACGTTTCGAGAACATTAAGGGCCAGCATATCGTCATGTATTTGCAAGACCGTAAAGTGTATGAAAACTATCATTATAATTATGACAATAATGCCGTTTTACTTCCCCTCAATCAAAGCAATTCGGGTGATCGGCTCTACATATGGTCCGAGAACAGCAATGGTCGTTTGGGCATTCAAGGCACTGTGGAAATTGGGCGATATACCGTTTTGCAGGAGAAGTACATTCACAGCGGGCTGCTCGATGTCATTCTCGGAGCAACGTTCCTGTTTACGGCAATTACGATGGTGAGCTGTACGTTCTTTTTTGGAAAGTTTCATAAAGGCCTGTGGATTTCGCTATGCGTTGTCATGGGATCCATCGGAATCATGATTATTACGTATTCGCCATTTCTATACACGTTCTATCAAAACCAAGGCAACCTCTATTCCGTTTTGTTTGATACGGCCATGCTGTCAGGCATGCCTGCATTATGTTATTTCTTCGAACAGATTATCGGGAGAGGGCCGTACGGCGTATTTACCAAATTGAGAAAGTTCCAACTGGTGTACTCCATCATTGCCGTCCTGGCATTGAGCGTTTATTTTGCTTCCGAGGGGCAGGTGAACTTGCTCTACGTGATTCTGGTGCAAAAGGGGAACGGAATCGTGCTCGTCGTTTTGCTCACTTTGCTGATGATCGGCACGGTCTCCAAAGCGATGCAAAAGAACAGGGAAGCCATCATGCTCGCGGCAGGTTTCGGTACGTTTGCTTTGGTGAGCGTTGCGGAACTGTTATGGTTTTACCAACGCGGCGGAGCATATCACCTCACATGGTGGAAATGGTCCATGGCGGCGTTTATCGTATCGCTTATTGCCATTCTGGGCAGCCGGTTTGCCGAAAAACATACGAAGGTGATTGAATACTCCAAGGAACTGGAACTGTTCAACAACGAATTGCAGCGTTCGGAGAAAATGGAAATCATCAGCGAACTGGCGGCTTCCGTGGCACACGAAGTCCGCAATCCGCTACAGGTAACGAGAGGTTTCCTGCAGCTGATGACAGAACAGGAAGACCATATAAATAAAGGATACGTGAGAATCGCCCTCGAAGAGTTGGATCGTGCCTCGGATATCATTACCGATTTCTTGACGTTTGCGAAGCCGGAATTCGATCAGATTGCCTCGCTCAACATCGCTGAAGAATTCGATCATATCGAAGGCATTCTTGTACCCATGGCGAATCTGGAGGGCGGGAAAATTACGACGGATATTCCGCCAAACCTCTGGATTCGGGGCAATTCCTCAAAGTTCAAGCAAGCCTTTATCAACATCATCAAAAATAGCATCGAGGCTCTTCAAGGACAGGGTCAAATTGACATCTGGGCGTATGCGCAGGACGGCATCATCAAGGTCCATGTCAGGGATAACGGGGAAGGAATGGATGAAGAAGCATTGCATCGTCTGGGTGAACCCTATTTTTCGAACAAAATTAAGGGGACAGGCCTGGGCATGATGGTGACGTTCCGTATTGTAGAGGCTATGAACGGACAAATCTCGTTTACAAGCACTAAAGGGGTAGGGACAGAAGCGGTTGTATCGTTTGCCGAGTTCGTCAGTTGACGAGCCCGGCAGAGGGTACAACCTTTTTTTGTCCGCTACCCCTGGATGATCAGAATGGGAATATTAATCTCTCCAAGGTCCGCAATTTACATCATAATTGACTTTGGAGGGATTTGGAGGAATAACGAGCACATAATCGTTTTGTTGTTCTTCCACCGTACGGATTTTCACGTTGTCCGGAATCTCAATGCCGAATGCCTCGCGCAAAGCTTGCTTTGGATTGGCATGCAACTGCTGTCTGAACTGCTCGTCCATCCACGCTTTTTCAATAATATCCTCACGCATTGTTTTTTCTGATACCATCATTGTGAACATTCCCTTCCCATTTTGGATTGTTTGGATCATGATTGTTGACTGGCATGAATCAGATACGAAAAGCCGCCTTGCATTAACGATTTTTTGTGGGCCTCCACCTCTTCAATCGCTTGATCCAAGGCAGAGCACAAAAAAAGGTTGAACGACCGGAGTTGCGGAATCCAATCGTTAGACGATGTAAGAGTGTAATGATGCCAGGCAATGTCTGCATAGGACTTCATAAACCGGGAATTGTACGTGTTGCGAATAACCTGCTCACTTACGGGATATGCCGGGTAATCCAGCTTCATGGCCGAAGATACGTACGAAAGGAAGCTGTTGTAATTCCCATGCTCGGCATCTTCATTGAAATCCGTAAAATCGTCGGTCATCTGAAGCGTCATCAGCGCAATGTCAAGGTCGGCGCATAAGGAAGGAATCCGTTCCTCTTGTTCCAGCAGCAGAAGAGAACCTGCGGCTCCGAGCAGTAAAGGTGCGGCCTTTTGCGCATTCCGAAGCGGATTGATGCCAAAGGGGTCCGACATCGTTTCTTCCGTGACGCCGGTCGACCATTCCATGACATATTGTCTGTAATAACTCCAGAATAGGGACGTGTTGCCGAACAATTCACGGTATATGCCCAGCGCATCGACGTAGTACAGATTTCCGAGTGCCAGCTTGAGTGTGATATCTTCGGGACGCTGATCCATGATTTCATCCTGGATCAGAAAATACAACATATGAATCAGACAGGCTGTGCTTAACTTGTGTGCGGTCTCTGCGGGAAGTCTGCCGGGGCCGGCGTGTTGCATCCACAGAGGGATGATGTAACCAATATAGCTGTGCCCGCTATCCCGCAATAAGGGATTGGCCAATTTGAGCTGTTCCCCGGCATAATGGGATATCGGTCCGGGATAGTTTTGCACCAGCTGCTCGGCGGCAGCGAATACCACCTCCACATCGGATCTAAACGGATCAAACCATTCTCTCCGCATCATTGGATTACGTCCTTCCTGCTTGAGTGAATTCAAGGACTATTTGACTAGATCTTGGAGTTAATCCCAGTATAGCGGAAAATTTTTGAAAAAAATAGGTTTTTTTGTGATGAATTGTGAAAAATATGGTGACATTTAAGGCGTTATGGCAGTAATTGAGGACTCTCAAGCCTATTTTGGGATCGAAACATGCAAAATGTTGGAATAAAAAAAAGGATAATGGGACCAAAATAGAGAGAGAGGCTTTGCATGACACTTTGTTACGAATCCATGTGTACACGAAAGGTAGGATGGACATGAAAATAAATGAAAAAAAATGGCTGGCTGGCTTCATGGCGGCTGCGCTGTTCTTTGCGGCTGGAAATCTGGTTTCGGCCAACGCGCCAGCCGTTCAAGGGGGCAGCGAGCATGTAGCCCCTGCATCCTCGTTTACGGGTGAGAAGGCTCCATGCATGCAGGCCAGCCACGGTCTGTTCATGATTGGCGAAACAGCGGACCTGCTCGGCGTGGGACTCAGGGAGCTGAAGGAGCAAATGGAGCAGGGCAAAACGCTGGCTCAGATCGCGAAGGAACGCAAAGGCTGGAGCGAAAGCCAATTGCTCGAGAAATTGAAGCCGACACTGTCTCAGAGACTGGACAAAGCCGCGAACGAAGGCTGCCTGACGAAAGAACAGGCGGCGGCAGCCAAACAGTCCATGGATCAGAAGCTGCTGAAAGTCATTCGCACGCCACTGAAGGACTTGCGGCGTGAGTTTGCCGGTATTGCAGGCAAAAAGCCGCCCATTAACCACAAGGTCATCGCCGAATTTATCGGCATTACGCCCGAAGAGCTGCAGAAGCAGCTGCAGAGTGGCAAATCGTTGGCCGAAGTGGCCAAAGCTCACGGGATAAGTGAGACCCAACTGATCGACAAGCTGAAGGAGCAGTTAACGGATGATCTTCAGCGATTGGTGCACCGCAAGGGATGGGCGCGCCCTGCACCCCATGACCGCGCTCCAGGGCATCCCGCTGGAGCGGAAGCAAAATAAATAATAAGGTGTGAAGGAACACTTACGCCTATATGTAATCAGGCTGCCCAACGCTTCATGAATGCGACGGGGCAGCCTCTTTTTTTTGCGCCAATGCGCGTTGCTTCAAAGATAAGGTTTGGCAACCGGGCGATCGGATCGCGGCGTGCCGTAAGTTGGCTCACCATTGGAACGGTTTCGCTTGGAATTGGAGGGATTCCCCTTGTTCAAGCCGGTCAAATAGCGCGCTCCGGGCAAACGCGATAAGCCGCGGCTCATGCCAAGTGCTGCCACCGCCGTCAAGACAAAGGATAACAGCGTCATCGGCAAATGCCACCCAGCCAACTGCAGCGGCCGGGTCACGTACGCAATGCCGTAAATAACAAGTGCATGAACGAGATAACCGCCGAATGAATAACGGCCGATCCAGGCCAGCAGGCGCTGAAACCGCGTGTTCTGGCCGCGCAACAGGACGAGAAAGCCATACAGCATCAGCATCTGGGCCATAATGATGACAAAGGTCGTCGGTTTCAGGTAGGTCGAGATGTTCAGGTTCATCGTTTCGCCAGAACCTCGAAGCACGTCGTAACCAAGCCACACATACATACCAATGAATACACAGATCGTATAAGGGAGGGCGCGTACGGTCCGGTGACGCCAATCATCGACCGACCAGGCACATACGGCGCCCAGCACAAAATAAAACCAGTACATCATCCAGGAATAAGATCGATATTCCAGCAAAAACGACCAAGGCCGCGACCATGCGGCTGTCCACCCGGCCATATCATAATAGGACCATTTCATCAGCAGGGCATAACATGCCGCAGCTGCCAGAACGAGAAGAGCAACCCACTTCCCCCGGCTTAGTCTTCGGGCAGCGGAGATTCGCTGTTCGATCAGGTCCGTACCCTTGAGAAAGAGAGGGAACAGCAAATAGAATTGAAAAATCATGATGATAAACCAGAGGTGGTATCCCGTTTGCGGAATAACCAGTTCACGCAGCAAACTTGTGACATCCAGCGAATCTGCCTGCCAGAATTGAGGCGTAAAGATGCGAACCGCAATCCAGTAAATTCCCGTCCAGACGATGAACGGAACGAAAATGTCCCCGAAACGTTTGCGAATAAAGCGGCCGTAATCCGGTTTGGCATGACGATGATGATAGAACAGCAGCACACCTGACAAAAAAACAAACGTTGGCGTGCCAAAACGCGTCAAATGATAGATCATGGCCAGCATGATGGAATCCGGCTGTTCAATGTCCGGGCGGTAGATGTACTCGGCAATGTTATGCTGCATGACGATCGCGAGAAAAGCGAATCCCCGCAGCTGCGTCCATTCTTCGATACGTGTTTTGCCCATCCATACTCCCTCCTTGTCGCCGTTTCATCATTAAAGCGTACCTGCTCAACATTAAGCCCGCATTAAATGGGGAAAAGAGGCAAAAAAAGACGGCTTATCGCCGTCCGTCAGGGTTGTGTTTCAATTTGTGGTTTTGGTTTCTATTTCAAGTTCGCTTTCAGAATCAGTCTCTGTTTGCGTCTGCTGCTGCGCATCTTGATCGAACAAATCCTGAATGTAGGCTTGCAGCTTGTTGACATCCACGCCCAGAACCTGAGCGGAGCCCGCCATTTCGTTGGTCAGCAGCTTATACGGAGGGATCTGCTGTTTATCAATCTCGTTGACATTAATGTCAAATCCGAGCGCAGCCAGCTTCAGCATCTGGGTCGGACTCAGATCCGTCTCGATGTACGGAGCCACCGCTTCCAGAATTTCCGGCACTTTGAATAGCGAAGAGGTGCTTTGCAGCTTTTTGGCCAGCTCGGTCATAAAGATCCGCTGCCGCTCGGTGCGGGTAAAGTCCGATGTGGCGTCATGCCTGAAACGCACGTATTGCAAAGCCGTTTTTCCGTCCATATGCTGAAGTCCTTTCTTCAGATCGATATCGTACATATGCTTGTCGGCTTTGCTGGTGTAGTGCATGTCCTTTTCCACGTCGATATCAATGCCGCCGACCGCATCCACGAGCGCGATGAAACCGGTGAAATCGGTGTAGACGTAGTGCTGGATCGGGATGCCCAGCAGATGGCTTACGGTTTGTTTGGTCAATTCGGCTCCGCCATAGGAAAACGCGGCGTTCAGCCGGCTTTTGCCATGCCCCGGAATGTCGACATAGGTGTCGCGCAGCACGGAGAACAGATGGGCGGTTTTGGTGACCGGATCAATGGAAGCGACCATGACCGAGTCCGATCGGCCTGCATCATCTCCGCGGGAATCGCCCCCAAGCAGCAGGATGTTCACGCGCTCTTTGCCTTCCCATTTCGGTATAGCGGTTTCTGGCGCATTCTCTGAGCTGCCTGTCTCCGTAGAAGCCGTTGGGGTGTGCGAGGCCGTCGATATGCTATTCGCAAAATGAGCGATCGAATATCCGTAGTAAATGATGATTCCCGTTACGGCAAGAGCCAGGGTCAGAGCGGTCCCCCATAACCATTTCTTCAGCATGAAATTTCACCTTTCTATCGTTGAACTGATATGTAACCCCAACTATTTTAACAAAAAGTAAGAGGAATGTCCCCTTTGATTTCGAATGTTAGGTATTACGGGCATAAATTTGACATTTCGTTGGTGAATCGATAAAGTGTAAAAAATAATCGAGTTTGTTGTAAATGGAGTGTGAAATAATACCGTGAATCAATCTGTCTTCGACTGGATTAACCAATTTGCCGATCATGTACCGCTATTGGACTGGTTCATGATGACGTCGGCTGAATATGCAGCATGGGTCATGATCGCCCTGCTTGTCATCGTCTGGTTTATGGGCAACCCTGCCAAACAGCGCATCGTTTTCTATGCGTGTGTGGCATCTATTCTATCTTTATGTCTTGCAAAGTGGGGGATTTCGCCGATCGTGGACCATCCAAGGCCATTCGTCGAAGGCCACGTGAACCAGCTTATTCCGCATGTGCCCGATCCGTCGTTTCCCAGCAAACATGCATCCTTTGTATTTGCGCTTGCGGCAGCTTCCTTTTTTATCGGGCGGCGATTTGGATGGTGGATGCTGCTGCTCGCTGTGCTAACGGGCGTGTCCCGCGTATATGCGGGCGTTCATTATCCTGGCGACATTTTGGGCGGTTTCCTATTGGGGAGCCTGGTCAGCGTGGCATTGATCGTGACGCGCAATTATACGAAGTCGGTCCCTGATTTTTTCATCAAATGGCATCGCAAAGTCTTTCGCTATATAAGTTGAACCGATGATTTTTACACGGAGTCACTACGTGGTCAGAACCATCTTCCGATCACTGTTATCCCCGGATTTTTTTGATCCCCTTTTTTCAAAGGGAAGATCCGGTGAAGCTTATGCTTCCGATGCAGCTTTCTTTCAGAAAGCTTTTAGACCGCTTCGCTTCTCCAGATTCTTTCTGCCCTCTCCGTTATCGTGTAAATGTCAGGTTCAACCTATATAGTTTTGTAGAGGAGGAGCGGAGCCATCATCGAATAGGGTAAAAGCAAAAGCTTGATGGATACTGGCCAGGCCAGTAACCTCAAGTTTTTTTGAGTTTTGCGGAAGTTATATGAAATTTGAAAAAATATCGAATGGCTTCTCTATAATCGTTGCCGATTTTTGTCGATATACTATAGGTATGTATCAGTTAAGGAGTGGGAGCCATGAAGGATGCCGGGGGAACGGCACAGAACAGATTTAAATTAACGATTCGCATGAAATTGTTAGCTGGATTTTTAATCGTGGTAGGTTTACTGGCATTTGTAAGCGTGTATGCCCTGACCCAGATTCACAACATGTCAAAGAAAGCGGATGAGATTGACAAGACGTGGATGCCTGTCGTTACTCTTCTTGGGGGAATGAACGGGGATGTGTCGGATATCGAAAGGCTGGCACTGGGGATCATTGTGGAACAGGACGCGAGCGAGAACGCCAAAATGGCTGAAACGCTCGACCAGCTCCAGGAGGAGCTCAAGGGAAAGAACGAACAACTGAAAACGTATCTTTCGGGGAGTGAAGATGCGCTGAAGATGTACGAGAAGTATATCACGAATTACAATGCCTATACTGAGAAAATGCCTGCTTTCATCAAGTTGGGCCGGGAGAACAACTATGAAGAGTCAAGCCGATTGCATAGGGAAGCGTACCCGTTCTGGTTTACGGCAAACGAGACGATTATGCAATTAATCAGTTCGGGAAATATGGCGTCCGAAGCAGCAACCAGTTCTTCGGTTGAATCGGCGGAATTTGCGTTTAACGTGATCTTGGTCGTGACGATCGTTTCGTTTGCGCTGGCGATGTTCATCGCTATCTTTATTTCGATTATCATTTCAAAACCGATCAAACAAATGAATGAAGCGGCCATGCGTATTGCGAGCGGTGATCTTACAGGCGAAACGATCGTCCTCAAAAACAGGGACGAGCTCGGCACGCTCGCCGGCTCATTCAATACGATGACGGCGAACTTGCGCGTCATGATCGAATCGGTGGCGACGACCTCGGAACAGGTAGCAGCCTCTTCGGAGGAACTGCTCGCCAGCGCGGAGCAAAATACGAAAGCATCCGAGCAGATTTCCGAAACCGTGGAAGAGTTGGCCGTAGGTACGTCCGAGCAGGTGAACCTCGTCAAACGTTCGTCCCAAGCCATGAGCGAGATGGCGATCGGTTCGGAACAAATCGCGCAGTTGGCGACGAGTGTATCCACATCGGCCGTGGATGCGGCCAACATGTCTGCCGAGGGCAACATGATCATCAAGGAGGCCGTAACGCAGATGGCTTCCGTGCGTACTTCGATTGCTTCGTTATCCAAACTGGTGACAGGCCTTGGAGAACGTTCGGCCGAGATCGGCACGATTACCGAAGTCATCAACAACATTGCACGCCAGACGAATCTGCTTGCTCTGAATGCGGCCATTGAGGCAGCCCGGGCGGGAGACCATGGACGCGGTTTCGCGGTCGTTGCCGGCGAAGTGCGCAAGCTGGCCGAAGAGTCTTCGCTGTCGGCGCAGCGCATCACGGATCTGGTACACCTGATTCAGTCCGATACCGAGCAAGCCGTAGAAGCGGTGAAAGTAAACAGCAACGAAACGGAAAGCGGCATCGAAGTCGTGACGGCGGCCGGGGATGCATTTGAACAGATTTCGAATGCCGTCAGCAAAGTTGCCGGCGAAATTCAGGAAGTGTCGGCAGGTGCAGAGCAGATGGCAGCGAGCACCGACGAAGTCGTCAAATATGTGGAACAGGTGTCGGCCATCGCGGAGGAAGCTTCCGGCGGTGTGCACAATGTATCTGCAGCCACGGAAGAGCAGTTGGCCTCGATGGAAGAAATCGCATCTTCGGCAGCTTCCCTGTCGAAGATGGCCGAAGAACTGCAAGAACAGATCAACAAATTCAAAGTATAGTTCCGGTGCCTTATCCCGAGCCCTTGTTTAGCGGCGCGGGATAAGGTTTTTTTGCATGCCTGATCCAGGTCACAACAATGTTATTCCGGAAGTCACCAAAGCTTATATTGCATCCGGTGCAAAAGACTATAATGGAAATTAATGGTGGAAAAACTTGGAGTCACGCCATGGAAAGGAGCGGTTTAAACAAACCTCGACATGGGGCAATCGAACAATACGAAAGACGGAGGAGTTGAATGGTTGGAGATGAAGTCAAGCTGGCGTAAACGTCTCGTTATGTTGGCGTTATCGGCAGGACTGTTGACAGGAGGTACATTCATGCATGGGTTGACGGACAGAGCGGATGCGGCCGCAAATGGCCACAACTATGCAGAAGCGCTGCAGAAGGCGATTTATTTCTATGAAACCCAGCGTTCCGGAACTTTGCCGGAGTCGAACAGGGTAGAATGGCGCGGCGATTCGGGCTTGAGGGACGGGGCCGACGTCGGCGTGGATCTGACCGGGGGTTGGTACGATGCCGGAGACCACGTGAAATTCGGTTTGCCGATGGCATACTCTGCCACGATGCTCGCCTGGTCTGTGGTAGAATACCGCGAAGGATACGAACAGGCCGGTCAACTCGAGGAAATCAAGGATAACATCCGCTGGGCGACGGATTATTTTATGAAAGCGCACACAAAACCGAACGAATTATGGGGACAAGTCGGAGCGGGTCAAACGGACCATGCCTGGTGGGGACCGGCCGAGGTCATGCCGATGGATCGCCCGGCATTTAAAATCGATGCCTCTTGTCCGGGCAGCGACCTTGCGGGAGAAACGGCGGCGGCACTTGCGGCATCTTCGATCGTTTTTGCGGCGGATGATCCGTCGTATGCCTCCAGATTGCTGCAGCACGCAAAGGAGCTCTATCATTTTGCCGACACGTATCGTGGCAAATATTCCGACTGCATTACGGATGCGCGAACGTTCTACAATTCCTGGTCAGGGTACGAAGATGAACTGGCATGGGGAGCGACATGGCTTTATCTGGCAACAAATGATAACGCTTACTTGTCCAAGGCGATAGCCGCAACCGATGCATGGCCCTCGACCGGAGGGGCATACAACTGGCCATTTACATGGACGCATGGTTGGGACAACAAAAACTATGGTGCCCAAATTTTGTTGGCGCGCATCACGTCTGGGTTGAACATGCCCGAAGCGGCAAGGTTCATCCAATCCGCGGAGCGTAATCTGGATTATTGGACGGTCGGAACGAATGGGCAAAGGGTGAGATACACGCCTGGCGGCCTGGCCTGGCTGGACCAGTGGGGATCGCTTCGATATGCAGCGAATGCGGCTTTCATTTCGTTCGTATATTCCGACTGGGTGAATGATCCGGCGAAGAAAGCGAGGTATCGGGATTTTGCCGTCTCGCAGATCAATTACATCCTCGGCGACAATCCGCGTCAAGGCAGTTACGTCGTCGGATACGGGCAGAATCCGCCGCAGCATCCGCATCATCGCACAGCCCATGGTTCATGGGCGAACAGCGAAAACATTCCGGCATCCCATCGCCATACCTTATACGGCGCGATGGTGGGCGGGCCTGATGCATCCGACGGTTACACGGACTCCATTTCGGATTATGTAAGCAACGAGGTGGCGATCGATTATAATGCAGCGTTTACGGGAGCGCTTGCCAAAATGAACCTGTTGTTCGGGCAAGGCGATGAACCGTTGGCGAATTTTCCGGAACCCGAAGAAAAGACGGATGAATATTTCGTCGAGGCATCCATTAAGGCCGAGGGCCCCGATTATACGGAGATTCGGGCATTATTGAACAATCGCTCCGCGTGGCCTGCCAAAATGGGAGACCGGCTGTCCTTCCGTTATTATCTCGATCTGAGTGAGGTATACGACGCAGGGTATACGGTCGCCGACGTTCGCGTGACGACGGCCTACAGCGAGGGAGCAGCCGTATCACAGCCCATCGTCGTTGATGAGGCTCGCCGAATCTATGCCGTAACGGCGGATTATAGCGGGAGCAAGCTCTACCCCGGCGGCGAGGGGCATTATCGGAAAGAAGTGCAGTTTCGCATCAGCGGACCGCAAGGTGCATGGAGCGCGGCCAACGATCCGTCCCATTCGGGATTGGCAGCCGGGACTCCGCAAAAGAGCGCGCATTTGCCGGTATACGATGCCGGACGGCTCGTTTACGGCCAGGAACCGGGCGTCTTGCCCGTAACGGTCCCGTCTGCGCCAGCTTCGTTGCAGGCTGCTGCAGGCCAGGGCCAGATCACCTTGAGCTGGACGGCTTCCGCAGGAGCGAGCTTTTACACCGTCAAACGTGCCGAGGCAGATGGGGGCCCGTACACGGCAGTGGCTGCCAATGTGAACGGAACGACCTATACGGACACCGGGCTGACGAACGGCAAGACGTATTATTACGTCGTAACCGCCGTAAATGCGGCAGGCGAATCCGCTGCGTCGGCGCAGGCATCGGCTGTGCCGCAGGCAGGCAGCGCCTTGCCCGGCGCGTTCACGCTCGTAGGGACGGCAGGCGATGCGCAGGCGGTACTGGCCTGGGCCGCTTCGGACGGCGCGGACAGCTATGCGGTGCAGCGGCGAACGGGGAGCGGGGCATTTGAAGAGGTGGCGGCAGGGCTGACGGCATTGACCTATACGGATGCCGCCGCCGTGAACGGGACGACGTACACGTACCGGATCGCAGCGAGCAACGGCAGCGGCCAGACGCTGTCGAACGAAGTGACGCTGACACCGACCGCGTCTCCGGTTGGGACGGGAACGCTGGAGGTGCAGTACCGCAATGGCGGGGCGGGAGCGAGCGGCAATGCCATTACGCCGCAGTTCAATTTGAAGAACACCGGCACCGAGGCGATCGACCTCAGCCAAGTGAAGGTTCGATACTATTTTACGAAGGACGGCAACGTGGACATGAGCTTCTGGTGCGACTATGCCCAGATCGGCAGCAGCAACGTGGAGGCTGCCTTCATCGCGCTGAACCCGGCGAAGGGCAATGCGGATACCGTGCTGGAGATCGGCTTCAAGCCGGGAGCGGGCAGTCTGGCACCGGGCGCGGAGACCGGCGTGATCCAGGGACGGTTCTCCAAAACGAATTGGGCGAGCTTCGATCAGACCAACGATTACTCGTACGACGGGGCAATGACGGGCTTCGCCGCCTGGAACAAAGTAACGGCGCATATCGACGGCATAAAGGCCTGGGGCATTGAACCATGAGACAACAGATTGCAGTCAGCAGGGAAAACAACATCGATTCCATTCTATTTCCAAGATTACAGGGAGGTATGTATCATGTTGAAATCAGCTGCGAAAAAAAGCCTGGCGGCCATGCTGGCCGGAACGGTCATGCTCACCGGGTATACGGGACTTTGGGCAGGCCCGCAAACGGTTTTTGCCGAAGAGCAGTCTTTGCAAGCGGAAGGAATCAATGAAGCGCGCTTCATGGAGCTGTACGGACAGTTGAAAGACCCCGCCAACGGATATTTCTCTCCGGAGGGAATTCCTTATCACTCTGTTGAAACCCTGATCAGCGAAGCGCCGGATTATGGGCACATGACGACTTCCGAAGCGTACAGCTATTGGTTGTGGCTCGAAACGATGTATGGGCATTTCACGGGTGACTGGTCCAAGCTCGAGGCCGCGTGGGACAACATGGAAAAATACATCATTCCCGTCAATGAGGGGGATGGCAAAGAAGAGCAGCCTACGATGAGCCACTATAATCCGAACAGCCCGGCGACATATGCTGCGGAGAAACCCTTTCCGGACCAGTATCCGTCAGAATTAAACGGGCAATACCAGGCCGGAAGGGACCCGCTGGACGCAGAGCTGAAATCCTCCTATGGCAACAACCAGACCTACCTGATGCACTGGCTGCTTGACGTCGATAACTGGTACGGCTTCGGCAACCTGCTGAATCCTTCTCATACGGCAGCGTACGTCAATACGTTCCAACGCGGGGAACAGGAATCCGTCTGGGAAGCCGTTCCGCACCCGTCTCAAGACGACAAATCGTTCGGCAAAGCGGGTGAGGGTTTCATGAGCCTGTTCACAAAGGAGAACCAGGCACCAGCAGCGCAATGGCGTTATACCAATGCCACCGATGCGGATGCCCGCGCGGTTCAAGTACTGTATTGGGCGAAGGAAATGGGTTACGACAACCAGGCTTATCTCGATAAAGCCAAAAAGATGGGCGATTACCTGCGTTACGGACTGCATGATAAATATTTCCAAAAAGTTGGAAGCGCCAAAAACGGCAGTCCGGCCGCAGGTACGGGCAAAGACTCCAACATGTACCTTATGGGCTGGTACACCGCTTGGGGCGGCGGTTTGGGGCAGGGCGGCAATTGGGCTTGGCGCATCGGTTCCAGCCATACGCACCAGGGGTACCAAAATCCGGTCGCATCTTATGCATTATCCGATCCCGCTGGCGGGTTAATCCCGAAATCGAACACGGCCAAAGCGGATTGGAACGCTACGCTGAAGCGCCAGCTTGAATTCTACACTTGGCTGCAATCCCATGAGGGAGCGATCGGCGGCGGCGCTACCAACAGCTACGGAGGTGCCTATAAAGCTTATCCGTCCGGAACGAGCACGTTCTACGATATGGCATACCAGGAAGCGCCGGTATACCGCGATCCGGATTCCAATACGTGGTTTGGCATGCAGGCTTGGTCGATGGAGCGCGTAGCGGAGCTGTACTACATTCTTGCGCAGAACGGCGATCTGAGCTCGGAAAATTTCCAGATGGCGAAAAAGGTCATTTCCAAGTGGATTGACTGGTCGAAGGATTATGTTTTCGTCAATGAACGTCCGGTGACGGATTCCCAGGGATACTATTTGGATGCTTCAGGACAGCGCATTCTTGGCGGCACGAACGTGCAGGTAGCAACCACGCCAGCGACGGGAGAGTTCTGGATTCCAGGCAGCCAGGAATGGAACGGGCAGCCGGATTCATGGACCGGTTTCTCTTCTTACACGAACAATCCAAATTTCCGCGTAACGACCAAAGACCCGTCGCAGGATGTTGGGGTACTGGGCAGTTACATCAAAACGTTGACCTTCTTCGCGGCGGCGACCAAGGCCGAGCATGGCGCATTTAACGCCCAAGGCCAAGAAGCGAAGAATTTGGCGGAGCAATTGCTGGACACGGCGTGGGACTACAACGACGGGGTAGGGATCGTTTCCGAAGAGGTGCGCAAAGATTACTTCCGCTTCTTCGCCAAAGAGATCTACCTTCCGGCCAACTGGACGGGATCATATGGACAGGGCAACGCGCTTCCGGGCACGGGCAGCATTCCTTCCGATCCTGCAAAGGGAGGAAATGGCGTCTATATCGGTTATTCCGATTTGCGTCCAAAAATCAAGCAGGACCCGGCTTGGACATACCTGGATAACCTGTACAAGGCGTCCTACAATCCGGAAACGAAACAATGGGAAAACGGTGCGCCAACCTTTACGTATCACCGTTTCTGGTCCCAAGTGGACATGGCGACAGCTTATGGCGAATTCGAACGTCTTCTTGGCGACGGCAGCGGCCCGGAAACCGAAGTTCCTGCTGCGCCAAACGGTTTGACGGCCGCCAGCGGCAGTGAACAGGTTGTTCTGAACTGGAACTCCGTTTCGGGAGCGAATTCTTACACCGTCAAACGTGCCGAGGCAGATGGGGGCCCGTACACGGCAGTGGCTGCCAATGTGAACGGAACGACCTATACGGACACCGGGCTGACGAACGGCAAGACGTATTATTACGTCGTAACCGCCGTAAATGCGGCAGGCGAATCCGCTGCGTCGGCGCAGGCATCGGCTGTGCCGCAGGCAGGCAGCGCCTTGCCCGGTGCGTTCACGCTCGTAGGGACGGCAGGCGATGCGCAGGCGGTACTGGCCTGGGCCGCTTCGGATGGCGCGGACAGCTATGCGGTGCAGCGGCGAACGGGGAGCGGGGCATTTGAAGAGGTGGCGGCAGGGCTGACGGCATTGACCTATACGGATGCCGCCGCCGTGAACGGGACGACGTACACGTACCGGATCGCAGCGAGCAACGGCAGCGGCCAGACGCTGTCGAACGAAGTGACGCTGACACCGACCGCGTCTCCGGTTGGGACGGGAACGCTGGAGGTGCAGTATCGCAATGGCGGAACGGGAGCGAGCGGCAATGCCATTACGCCGCAGTTCAATTTGAAGAACACCGGCACCGAGGCGATCGACCTCAGCCAAGTGAAGGTTCGATACTATTTTA
>NZ_CAKMMP010000014.1 GCF_927798175.1 Paenibacillus sp. JJ-223 | reverse complement strand
CAGTATCACCCTTTTTTAATTATGTACAATTATTACTTGAAAATTCTTCTTTACTGCCTAATTATAGCTTAAGAATTGAGTAAATAGCATATAGTTTTTGTTATAAGCAAAGTACTAATATGTTTGTTTATTAATTCTAAAATCCACAGTAAAAAAATTGTATATGCTACCCCCTCAATATATTATATTTCCTCATTGCAATCAGATTTAGCGGATTTTTCGATAAAATTCCATCCACTTCTTCTCTTGATTTTTACTTTTCTAAGGTGACTTTACCATGAAGGAAAACATATCCATCTGATTGAGGAGTTGTTTGACGAGAATCTAAGGTTGGATGAATCAATTTACCCTGAACAATCCGAATCTGGAGATTATTCGACGGAAATCGGATATGAGCAAAACTGCAAGACACAGCTCGTGGAAAACGAATATAATTCTTTGGAGCAACTGGTAGATTTGATTGGTCAGTCTACATCCATGTCCATGTACGTAAACGTGGCACTCGAGCAGGATTTTCCACAGCTGGAAGGCTGATGATCACGTTATTGTGCAAACCGTGAGTAAGTCCAGATTATATGTGAAAACTCAAAAATCCCCTTCTCCATAACCATCGCTTAGGCTGGCATGGGGAAGGGGACTTTGTTTTTAATTTATGCCTTTACTTCGCCTACCTGGCACCGATATTCGTACCCGAAGGAGTACCCGAACCGATCAGGTCGCTGCCGGTGGCTAATTTCAGGAAATTACCCAGCACAGGCGTGCCATCGCTGCCGCGGGTGACGGACGGTGTCAGGGAGACAAAATCGTCCACGCTTGCGAGCAGTCCTTTGGCGTTGACGCTTTTTTTGTTTTTCCACCATACGTTGGTGCTGTCCACATCCGTTCCGCTTGTTTTGTCGCTGGCGCCGCCTTGGAAGGACAGGTTGTTCGTGAAGATATGGGTGCCGACGTCAAAGGCAAAGTTGCTCTGCCCATTGTTCCAGGACGTATTGTTTTTCATCGTAATGGAACCGGGATTGCTGTTATAGGTGAAGCCGTGTTTTTTGTTGTTAAACGCAATGCTGTTCTCGACAATATGGTTTACAGCGATTTTTTCGCCGCCCAGCTTGAAGCCGTTGCCGTCGCTGTTGGAGGTGGATGTACCGTCGGAAGTTGCGCCGTTGCTGTAGGCGATGCTGTTGCGGATCGTCACAGCGCCAATGGGGCCTGTGTCTGTTTTGCTGTACAGATCCCAACCGTCATCCACATTGTAGGCCGCGATGCAGCCATCGAACACGTTGCCCGGGCCTACGGTCAGCTTGGCCGCAAAACCGTCGGCATCTTCGCCATCGTCCGGATCGTAGTTGTCGTGGGAGTAAGAACGTATGATTTCGTTGTATGCCGGCCACTCGCTCGTTGCTGCGGTGGAAGCGTAACGTCCGAGCTGGATGCCTGTGTCGCGATTATGATGCGCTTCGATCTGCTCCAACCGGTTGTAGCTGCCGCCGATGAAGATGCCGTTGTCTCCGGCTCCCTTCACTTCAAGTCCTTTGACGAACCAATAATCGCCGAACATTTGCAAGCCGCGATTCGCGGAGCCGAACGATTGTGCCGAGAAATCGAGGACAGGCTTCTCCGAGCCGTAGGCAACCAGCCCTTTGCGCTGCCCGGACGTGCCGCTATTGCCACGCTGGATCGTGATCGTTTCGGAAAAGCTGTACGTGCCGCCGCGCAAATAGATCGTTTTGCCAGGTGCGATCTGGGTTAAGGCATTCGCCAAGGACGTGGGGCTGTCCAACGTGCCGGGATTGCTGGCAAGGCCGTTCGGCGCGACATATAAATCCCCGGCGGCCAGCACCTGAGCGATGGCGGAGGGCTCAGCCAACGTTGGCGGATTCAGGTCAGCTGCACCTGCCGTTCCACCGCTAATTAATAATAGAGGCAGGGCGGCACCCAGGCAGAAACGCGTCATTTTCTTTTTCAACGAGCGATGGGCAGATGAGCGGTCACGGGATGTGGGCGAAACGGAAACGATATTCATGGCAAAAACCTCCTTGGATGGAATATGTGCGGCAAGCACCTGCGGCACATATTTATCGTAAATGTTGTAAACGTTACCATAAATAATCATTTGATTAGGTATACAGAAACCATTCCCCTACTCGGGTTATCGTTTGTTTTTAACGCTTCATCAGCTGGATTGAACGTATTTTTTCCGGGTTTTGCATGTGATTTGTGCTGTCATTACCCTGGCTGTTCCGGTTTGAACTTGAGAATGATACACGGCGAGGTGAGTCAAAGTACAAAACAACGACTCCCCATAGGGAGGTATGATCGGACAAACGGCGAATCGATGATAGTAAAGGAGGAGGGCCTATTGAAAAAGATTCGATGGACCATGTGGATGATCATTTCCTTCCTGATTGTGTCAGGTTGTTCAACCGTTCCAGATGTGCCACCCCGTCTTTCAGACGAAAGAATGCAACAACTGCGCAAGGAGTATCCTTTCTCCACAGGATATCCCAGTAATATACAGATGAGGGATGTACCTTTCGACGAAATACTGGATTATTCCGATGCGGTCATTATTGCCGAAGTTCTGCAGCGGGACGCGGATTTTCAGGTTGATTTAACGGCAGAACCCGGAACTCCCGAAGCTGACTTGAAAGAAAAGGAGCGGCAGCAAGGGGGCGAACCATACCAGCCTACATTTGTGTCTTATAACGTAAACGTTCGGGAAACGATTGTGGGAGAGAAGGTGGAAGGGCACGTTCAATTATTTTATAATGCGGACTTCAAGGGCGTTGAACCTGATTGGAAGCCAGGCATGAACATTGTCGTTTCGGTGAAAAAAGGAACAGCTCCGGCCCAACAAGACAAATACTCCTTCACCAGATATGCCACCTACTATATCGTGGATGAAAACTATGTTCTCGCTGCGTTCCAAGGCCAAACGGATGAAATGAAAGTCTTCACGGATCAAACGGATGGTACAACGCTCGCTCATCTTGTAGAAATCATCAAAGAATGTTGGTAAACCAGCGAAGAAATAGAAGACCTGATTTCCATCGGCACGATAGGATTGATTAAAGCGATTGAGAGTGAAGGCAGATATAGAATGTGGTACTGTGGTATACTCCAAATAAAAGTGAAAATGAGGTGTTTCTATATGACGGACCTTACGCAGGATCTTGCCAAATTAATCAGACTGACAGGTGACCGTGCAAAATTGGATGCTAAAGCAAATGGGACATATGTAGTATATAAGACAACTGAGGGACAAATTGTTAGAGAATATAGTACGGGTAAGATTGAGAAAATGAATGAACAGGACTTTACTCATGAATTAGACAACTGCAACGATGTTTGTGTTTGCCGGTAATAATGGAAGCGGTAAGAGCACCATTCGTAACTTGATTGTTGACCGGCTTGGGGTAAGTATAAACATTGATCCGGATGCACTCGCCCGTAGAATGAATCATGGACATCCTGAAAAGAGCAAAGTATCTGCTGGGAAAGAAGCCATCCGAATAGCCAGGGAATGTATCCGAAATAAGTGGGACTTCACTGTGGAAACCACTTTAGCGGGTGGCAACGTCATAAGGCAGATGAGAGCCGCAAAGGAACAAGGCTTTGAAATCATGATGTTTTATGTGGGACTAGGGGATGTTCGACTTAATATTGAACGTGTGGCTTTGCGCGTGAAGAATGGTGGTCATCATATTGAAACCGAGGATATTGTTAGACGCCATGTAACAAGTATGAATAATCTGTTATCTCACTTAGATCTTATTGATCAGTTAATTGTTGTTGATAATAGTAAACACGATGGCGAGATGATTCTTGGGTCAGATCAAAGTGGGATAAAATATTATACAAACGAATTGCCTGAATGGGCCCGAATCATCGATAGACAATTATAAATTACATATACAGCACAAAAATAAACCAATTCGAATCGGGATCGATCGTCATTGGTTTATTTTTTGACATCGTACGTTGTACTTGCAAAAAAAATCCCCCTAAAGCCGGGCAGCCGGCGGCTGCGTGCATCCAGGGGGAAGAAGAAGCCAGCGACAACGCCCCGTGCCTGCCGAAGCAGGCATGCCCGGGAGCCCGCCTGGCTTCTTTCAGGTCAATACCGGTCGGCCTCGCGACCGCGCTGCTCCGCCTGTTCGGCGGCTGCGGAGCGCTTCGGCTGAACGGTGGCGCTGTCGTCGGTCGGCACCGACGCCAAGCCTTCGGCCACGCGGCGGCCGTAATCCGCGTCCGCCTGCGTGAAGTAGCCGATCATGCGCTCGCGGATGTCCGGCTTGCACTTCGCCAGCGCGCCGACGAGATTGCCGATGAGCTCATCGCGCTCCCAATCCTCGAACGCACGATACGTATCCCCGGCTTGGCCGAAATCGTTCGTGCGGTCGATCTTTTCGCGGACAAGCCGCCCTTCGACCAGCGGTTCATGCTCCTTGCCGGGCTGCGTCGCCTCCTTCAGCCCGCCGAGGGAGGACGGCTCGTAGTTCACGTGCGGGTTTTGCCCCGGGGCACGGTCGACGCGGTACTGCATCTGTCCGCCGCTTTGATTCGTCGCTACGGGTGTCTTCGGCGCATTGATCGGCAGCTGCAAATAATTGGTGCCGACCCGGTGCCGCTGGGTATCCGAATAGGAGAAGGTGCGGCCCTGCAGCAGCTTGTCGTCCGAGAAATCAAGCCCGTCGACCAGCACGCCCGTGCCGAACGCCGCCTGTTCGACCTCGGTGAAATAATCCTCGGGATTGCGGTTCAGCGTCATTTTGCCGACGCGCAGGAACGGGAACCGATCGGTCGGCCACAGCTTGGTTGGATCAAGCGGATCGAAGTCGAGCTCCGGATGATAGTCGTCCTCCATGATTTGCACGCACAACTCCCACTCGGGATAGTCTCCACGCTCGATGGCGTGATAGAGATCCAGCGTGGCATGGTTGAAATCCATGCCCTGAATTTCGCTCGCTTCCTTCTGCAGCAGGTTGCGAATCCCCTGCTGCAGGGGCTCCCAATGGTATTTGACGAGCACGCCGACGCCCTCCTGGTTGACCCATTTGTATGTATTCACGCCGGAGCCCTGCATCTGGCGGTAGTTTGCCGGAATGCCCCACGGGGAGAAAACAAACGTGATCATGTGTGTAGCTTCGGGACTAAGGGATATAAAATCGAAGAATCGTTCCATATCCTGCGCGTTCGTCAGCGGATCGGGCCGGAAGGCATGAACCATGTCCGGAAATTTGAGCGGATCGCGGATGAAAAAGATTTTTAAATTGTTCCCGACCAGGTCCCAGTTGCCGTCCTCGGTATAGAACTTGACCGCGAACCCGCGCGGGTCACGCAGCGTTTCGGGCGAATGCCCGCCGTGAATGACGGTGGAGAAACGCACAAACACCGGCGTTTGTTTCCCTTTCTCCTGAAAGAGGCGTGCCCTTGTGTACTTGGATATCGGCTCGTCCCCGGCGGTGCCGTAAGCCTCGAAAATGCCGTGCGCTCCGGCGCCTCTCGCATGAACGACCCGTTCCGGAATGCGCTCGCGGTCGAAATGGGTGATTTTCTCCAGAAAATCGTAATTTTCCAGCGTTGTCGGTCCGCGGCGGCCCACGGTGCGCACGTTTTGATTGTCCGTGACGGGATGGCCCTGCCGGTTCGTTAATGTGTCGCTGTCGTTTGCGGATGGGGTAAACTGAACTGAAGGGGGATGATGTTCTTTCATGATGGAAAAACCCACCTTTCCTGACATTGGATTCCCGTATAGATTTTCCCTGATCGGTGGTTCTATGCATAATGGAGACAAAAACACCTTGTCAGCCTGCGCCTGACATGAGATAATTAACTTTTGCCTAGCGGTCTTTTTTTTGAAACGGAATCCGTTCCGCCAGACCGCTTGTATAAGAATGGAGGCTGACACGGGATTGGCTATGGAACAACGTTATCCTTTTGCATATGATCCGGCAGAATCGTTCGTTCCCCGGCTCGGGGAATGGGTTGCCGATGTGTTTTACGATATTTTGCCGGAGGCCGGCTTCGAGGTTCGGGATGAGCAGATTTTTATGGCATACCAGCTGGAGCGGGCGTACGGAGACAAAAAAACGATTATGGCCGAAGCCGGCGTGGGTACGGGCAAAACGCTCGTGTACCTGCTCTACGCCGTATGTTATGCACGGTATACGGGCAAACCTGCGGTCATCGCCTGCGCGGACGAATCGCTGATCGAACAGCTCGTCAAACCGGGTGGCGATATCGAAAAGCTGGCGCGCCATCTGGATTTGCAGGTGGATGCAAGGCTGGGCAAATCGCCCGACCAATACATCTGCTTGAACAAATTGAGCGCAGTGCGGTTCGCGGATGAGGACGCGCCGGTGATTGAGGACGTGCACGACAGCTTGCCGGATTTCGTCAACTCGCCGGGCACGCTGCAGGCGTTTCATCCTTACGGGGATCGCAAGCAATATCCGCACCTGAATGACCGCCAGTGGAGCAAAATCAACTGGGACCCGTTCCAGGACTGTTTTGTCTGTCCCAAACGGCAGCGCTGCGGCTTGACGTTATCTCGTGACCATTACCGCCGATCGCGCGATATCATTATCTGTTCCCATGATTATTACATGGAGCATGTGTGGACATATGAAGCGCGCAAACGCGAGGGTCAACTGCCGCTGCTTCCGGATCATAGTTCGGTGGTGTTCGATGAAGGGCATTTGCTGGAGGAAGCTGCGCTGAACGCGCTGAGCTATAAATTGAAACATCGCATCTTCGAGGAACTGGTGACCCGCCTGCTGGAAGGCGAAATCCGCGAATCGCTCGCGGAGCGCATCGACGAAGCGATCGAGAGCAGCGAGCAGCTGTTTGCTTTGCTGGATCGCAGCACGGTAGCCATTCCGGGGTCGGACCGTAAAGAAGTGCGCGTGGACGCGCCTTTGCTGGCAGCGATTGAACGCCTGACGAGCGTGCTGGATGCCATCGGGGAAGAGCTCGTGTTCGAGAGCGGCCTCTTCTCGCTGGACGGTTATCAAATGCGCGTCGTCGAGGAGCATCTGGATATGATCCAAACGGCGCTGTCGCTGTTCCGCAAGCAGGACGGCTACATTTGCTGGGCAGAGGAAAACGACGAGGAAACGACGCTGTCAATCATGCCGCGCACGGTGAAGGAGATTTTGAACGAACGCGTGTTCAACAAAAACATGCCGATCGTGTTCTCCTCCGCAACGCTGTCCGTGGACGGATCGTTCCGGTACGTCGCGGACAGCCTTGGCATCTCCGATTTCGTGTCTTTCTCGGTCGCTTCGCCGTATGAATATGCGGACAAAATGCAAATGCGCATTGCCGCTGAGACTGCCCCGGGACAACCTGAAAATGCGCACCGCATGCAAGATGCCGTTTCGTTATTGCAGCAAAGCGGAGGTCGCGCGCTGATTCTGTTCCGGACGATGGAGGAATTGCGGACGTTCAAGCAGGACATCGCGAGCATGCCGGAAGTTTCCGGGCTGCGATTCATGTTTGAAGGGGATCGCGAAATAAGTGATCTCATCGCCGCTTTCCAGGAAGACGAAGAGAGCGTGCTGTGTTCGGTAAACCTGTGGGAAGGGCTGGATGTTCCGGGACCGTCCCTGTCGAACGTCATCATCTGGTCGCTCCCTTATCCGCCGCAGGATCCTGTGTTTAACGCCAAACGCACAGCGTCGGCCGCACCGTACGAAGAGATCGATCTGCCGTATATGCTGCTGCGGGTGAAGCAGGGATTGGGACGTTTGATCCGGACGAGCTCCGACTCCGGCATGGCGGCCATTCTCGACGAAACGCTGCACAGCAAAAAGGAAGCCAAGGACCGCATCGCGGCCCTGCTTCCCGAAGGGGTGGAATGGACAGTACTGCCCCGTTCCGTTTAAAAGAAACCTGTGCTCAAATATCGTTCCCCGGTATCGGGCGCAATGCAAAGCACGCGGCGGCCCGGGCCAAGCTCCTGCGCGATGCGCAGGGATGCCCAGACCGAAGCGCCCGATGAAGGGCCGAGCAGCAGCCCTTCGCGGGCGGCAAGCTGCCGCATCGTCTCCAGTGCGTCCTCGTCGGACACCTGGATGATGGCATCCCAGACGTCGGTATTCAGGATGTCCGGCACGAAGCCCGGACTGGTACCGACGAGCTTGTGCGGCCCTGGCTCGCCGCCGGACAACACGGGTGAGCCCATCGGCTCGACCGCGTAGATGCGGATGGCGGGCAGCTGCTTTCGCAGCTCCTCGCCGGTGCCGGTAATCGTGCCGCCCGTGCCTGCGGTCGCAACGAACGCGTCCAGCCGGCCCCCCATCTGCGCCATGATCTCCGGCGCGGTCGTAACCCGGTGAATGTCCGGGTTGGCCGGATTCTCGAACTGCTGCGGAATGAAGCTGCCCGGAATGTCCGCGTGCAGCTCTTTCGCTTTGCGTATGGCGCCGGGCATGCGCTCGGCCGCAGGCGTCAGCACGACCTGTGCGCCGTAGGCTTTCAAAATGTTGATGCGCTCCATGGACATGTTGTCCGGCATGACCAGAATGGCTTTGTAGCCTTTCGCCGCCGCGTTCATGGCGAGGCCGATGCCCGTATTGCCGCTGGTCGGCTCGATGATGGTTGCGCCGGGACGCAGCAGCCCGGCCTTCTCGGCCTGGGCGATCAGATTATAGGCGGCACGGTCCTTGACGCTGCCGCTCGGATTGAAATATTCCAGCTTGACGTAGACGTCGGCCGATTCCGGCCCGGCAAGCCGATTCAGTTTCACGGCCGGGGTGTTGCCGATCAATTCGGTGACATTGGCAGCCACGCCTTTAGGGTTAACAGGTAGGTTCACGTTGGTCCAGCTCCTTGAAGGTTCACCCAAACATCGTTTCTTGCAAACAGGTCTGTTCGCCAATGGCGGACGGGCCTGTTTGTGCTTTAGCTGCATTTGGGGTCGAAATCAGATGAATGGATGGAAGGTTTCGTTTACATCTATATAAACCGGACTAATCAATCACACAAGGCCACTACGAGTGCAGCACCATCTTCCGATCGCTCTTATCCCCAGATTTTTTCGAATCCCCTTTTTCAAGGGAAAATCCGGTGATAAGCCTATGCTTCCGAAGCAGCTTTCTTTCAGAAAGCTTTTAGAACGCTTCGCTTCTTCAAATTGGTTCTGCCTCTCCGCTAATGTGTGTATGTTTTTTACGGTCTATCTATCATCTTAATGAACCCTTCCTGACAAGGTCAACCTGTTTTGCACCGAAGTCCACTTCAATCATCGTGATCAAGAGAGAGAATGAACTATTCTGTCTGCGTCAAATCGACGTTAAGATGCAGGCTTAACTCTTTTTTGACCTCGCTGCGCGCAAATGACCATAACATATAGAATCTCTGTTGGTATCCCCGGCATAAATATAATGCTTCAATGCCTTGGACCTGACGGTTTTCCGCGAAAATTTTGACGCCGCGCTTCCGCATCCGCTTGCGCAAGGCTTGCATTTCTCGCAGCACGTCATTTTGCACCTTCTTCAGGGACAGGACGTAGACCTCGGGCATTTTCAGCGGCAGCGTGCCCAGCGTGCGCATATCGCGCTCGAGCACATCCAGCAGCAGCGTGCGCACGACGATGCTTTTGACCAGATGGTGGTCTTCGTCCGCAGGGGAGGGAACGGAGGAGGGGAGGGGCATGCGCCTTCACTTCCTTAACCTGAAATCGGAATTAATATTATATTCGGAACGTACGTTCTTATATTATATTCAATATATGCAGGGGGCATACCCAAAAACAAGCGGAAAAATATGGCGCCGAATTGGCGGGAGCCCAAAAGAGGCCTGCGAAAAAGGGACGGGCCTCTCCAAAATGTGGGTATAATTTGCGGGGGTTGCAGGCAATCTAAGCATAGAAGACCTGGAACGAACGAAAAGTGCGGACCACATCGCGCAGATGCAAAGGCATGATTTCGACCGCGAAGGTAAAAACAAAAAAGCCCTGTCCGGAGACGGGGCGGGTCCAAGCTGCCGAACAGACGGCAGCGTTGCTCTAGCAGCGTTAAGCCAAATATTGCGGCTTTTCGTATAAAGCTTCTTTTTCCAGAATGACCTTGTAAGGCCGTTCTTTGCCCTTGAGGGAAGGGCCGATGGTCGTAAGCGGTACGGCTGGCTTGTGGAAGCGATCCTTATCCTTTTCCTTGGGTTCCGGAACCGGCCGTGATGAATCGTGCGCAGAACTGAGGCGTACTTTTTTTTCGCTGCCCCAGCGTTTGCTTATTTTTTTCATTTCCGGTTTCATTCCGGTTCGCCTCCTAATAAATCGTTGATGGCGTTGAACAGCTGACGGTTCTGTATGTCCATTTGCTGAAAAACGGCCTCGTCTGCTTCCGTATGCCCAATGATATGCACCGTAATTACATACCTCTTGGCTACAGGATAGCATAGCAAATATTCTTTCTCAAGGTAATCGTCAAACAGATTGATCTTGATTTTATTTTCTTTATAACAATCAATAACCAAAATTCGCTTCGGATCATCAGGCGGTTTGTCGTCGTTGGCCGTCAAATCGTATCTTCTGCCCGGCTCTCCAACATTTCCGCACAATTGTTCGATATACCCCTGATCATCCTTGCGGTAGATCGCCGTGCCGCGTACGGCAAAAGGGGGATGGGAGACAAAAGCGGTGCGGAGTGCATCGCTCATGCGTTCCAGCATGGCCGGATCGGGCCTGCGGGAACGCAGCAATTCCCTGAAGAAGCGCAGCAGCTTGAGCAGCTGGATCCGGGCTTCGCTCTCGGTTTGTTTCAATTCGGCTAAACGCTTCTCCAGTTCGGGATCGCTCCAGCGTCCTTGCTCCTCGATGCTGTCGGCGATTTTCGAGCAGGCGACGGACACGGCCGGAGCCCATTTGCCGTCGGAGCGGATTTCGTACGTTAACGGGTTCAATCCCAAGAGGTCGGTAGGCATCCGCAGACCCTCGACCTTCGTATCGTCCTTGCTGTCCGTAATATGTTCGGGAAGAATGAAAAAAATACGTTTGCGGCCTAACCGGCCCATGAACAAGCCCATTTCCAGCATCGTATTGTCACGGACGGAAGCATAATATTTGCCGCGTATTTTGGATATGTCATCCGGATGAAAAATAAAAATGGCAAAATCCGTTGTGCGGACCTCGGCTTCCAAATCGTCCATGGTATAGCTGCTGGGCTGGAATACCCCGGAAAACCAGGGAGTGACTTCGGCAGAGAAACGCAAATTTTCGTGCACGGCGGCTGCAACCGGCTTCGCTTCCAGCGAGCAGCCAATAAATACTCTTGGCTTGAACGTTTTCATGGATACGCCTCGCTTAAACGGTATTGGAGTGAATTGTTACATTATACCATAAATAGTTAGGAAAGGCTGGTAATATTTGGCGAGGCGCCGGTTTTCGTTTGTTACAGTGTATGTGGAGACGCGAAAGGATTCCAGTGAATTTTGCCTAAAATAAAAAAATGCCCCAATTTGCAGCGGTTAGGTGACTGGACAGTTCTAGAAGCCGGTTCATGTCATAGAATGAAGGAGCAAGATGAACCATTAGCAAGATTGTCTTGCATTGGCTCAAGGATTCGGCTTCTTAGGCAGAACAGAGTGGAATAAGGCTGTTTTTTGCGAGGAAGTCTGTTTAGACCAAGCTTCGCTGGTGTTATATAATTAAATAACAAGCTAGTTAGCGGTGGGAAAATGAACAGAACGTCTAGACGGTTCACTTCACGAACTCAGCCCGTTAACAACAAACTGGCAGAAAGGATCAGGATACCATGAGCTCCCGAAGGATAAGCTCCCCAAGGATGATCTGGAAACGTTACGATCTATCTTACACTTAGCTCCTCTGCAGGGTAAATCACCGTCGTCAAACGGCTGACTCTGCGAAAGAGGGGATTGGAATGAATAGTCGAAGGATGAACACGATGTTTCCTTCCAGACTTGCCTTTTGCAGGGTACGGTCGGTTTACACCAACCTATACCAACTGCGAGGGATTCTGAATGAAGAGAACATCGTTGCAACACATCAGGGCAGAAGCGGGGAAAATGCTCCTCATGCTGCTCGGAACCTTTATTTTGGCGTTTGCTTATTATCACATTAATTTTCAAAACGAATTATCGGAAGGCGGCTTTGTCGGTCTGGCATTGCTAGCTAAATACGCAACCGGATTATCGCCTGCGGTGGGCATACTGCTGCTCGATATACCCGTCATGATTCTGGCCTGGTTCATCAAAGGCTGGAAATTCATGATTCAAGCGCTGATAGGCGCTGCTGCGTTTTCCCTGTTCTACGACGGATTCGAACGTTATTCCACATTGGTTATTTCATTTAACGGCAATCTGTGGATTCCCGCAATTCTATCCGGATTGCTGACGGGAATCGGTGCAGGAATCGTGCTTCGCTTTGGCGGAGCCACGGGTGGAGACGACATTCTGGCCGTGCTGGTCAGCCGCTGGAAAGGCTGGAAGCTCGGTACGGTATTTTTTGTCAGCGACGCCGTCGTGCTGTTGCTCTCGCTTTTCTTCCTGCCGGTCAAAGAAACGCTCTTCACGATTCTGGCCGTATGGATTGCCAGCAAAGTCATCACTTTCGTAGTTACTGTTCGTACGCCTCAAACGGTCACGACTTCGGCGGTCAAACGACCTGTGCCATCCGCACCCAAAGCGGTTGCCGGCGCTTCGGCCCCGCGTCCTACCATAGCAAGAGGTGTCACGCATTAATTTATATTGGATGATTCGCAAACCATGCGAAAATCACAAAGTCCTTTTGCTCGCCGGTCTGGCAGCGAAAGGACTTTTTTGGTTCAAAGGCGAGCGAACCGAACCATCGGTCATGCACGGAAGGATGCAGCAATCTGGCCGTCCCGGTTATGGATAATCGCCCGAATGCTTTGTTTGCCGCTCATTTCGCGTGCGGCCTTCAGCGCTTCGTTTTTGGTGCGGTACGTGGAAAGGGGCTGCGCCTTTCCTTCCTTTTTGATGGACCAGCCGTCATCGTCGTTCGGAACGACATGAATGTTGGCATGGTTCTTGGAAGAAGAGACGGGCTCGGAATGGCCTTGTCCGGAAGAGGCGCGGGAGTTTCCTGAAGGGTGGCCGTGCCTGTCCGAATCGGAGGCAGAATGTTCATCCGCTGGATGATTCGCGTCCCATTCCTCTGCTTTTGCCGTAGCGATGGCGATGGAGCGGCCTTCGTCATATCCTTCATCCAGCAGGGCGTTGGCAATCTCGATGGCTTTATGCCTCACGCGCGGTTTCAAATTTTTCATCGATACAGGGTAATCCCGTTTGTTCCAAGGCATATCGTTTCCTCCTCTGCAATAGCGGTTAGTGATATATTACCCTGCATGGGGAGCGATAAACGATGACTTCCTGCCACTACGCCGGGGAGCATGACGTTGGGGAGCCCGAGGTTTCGGGAAAGCTGCAGCCCGGGGCTTCAATCAGGTGGTCCAACTTCAAGGGATATGTCGATAATGGGTAAATTGGGGATGATATACAATGGGAGTCATGAGGCGTATAATGCAGAGATGAGTTTATGTACATAAAAAGCAAGACAAAGGAGAAGGGCAGCATTGATAATAACGATGAGTCTTTTGATTCCAATGATGTTTACGATGGTCATTCATGCAGCTGACAGCCTGTCTTATGCTTTGCGTCTTGGAGGGCTGAGAACGCGGCGCATTGCGCTCGCGCTGTCGTTGTCAGGCATATTGCTGCTCGTCTCCCGCACGTCCAATATGGCGCAAGGCCCTATGGTTGGCAGATTGGTCGACAACGCGACCAGCGGGGGCCATCTCCCCTTTTCGAGCCAATTGCACTGGCTGATGGCAGCGGCCAGCGTCGGCACGCTCATCGCGATCCTCTGTTTTCCGACGATGGTGAAGCTGGCGTCCCGCTTGGTCGTGCATTTCGAAGCGGCCGGCTCCATTCCGGCGATGGGGCGTCGCTTGCTCAGTCGGGATAAGATCAGAAACGCCATGCATTACGTTACTCCCCCCTCTTGGACGATGGCCAAGCGGCTGGTGCAGCACGGCATGCCGAGAAGGCTGATGGCGTTGAATGCAGCCGTAACCGCCATTTATACGACCGGGGTGCTTTCGAGCCTGTATGCGGCCTATTTGTATCCCGACCGGGCTGTTGCGGCATCGCAGTCCACGGGGCTGATCAACGGCATGGCCACCATATTGCTGACGATTCTGATCGATCCGCGCATTTCATTGCTCAGCGACAAATCGCTGCGCGGGGAGATCCGTCTGGACCGCATGAATCAAATTTACGGCTGCATGCTCGTATCGAGATTGTTCGGAACCCTGTTGGCGCAGCTGCTGCTGATTCCCTTTGCTTACTGGATCGGATGGGTTGTCAGCCTGATGGGATAAGGCAAAGGGGCGGAAAGTATGGATTGGAGTGAATCCTTTCGTTCCGTCCGCATACACCGAGCCGCAATAAATATGGCACCGGCTGGAGCCGGTGCGTGTCGATTCCCGATAAAAAGAGCATGGACCCTTGGGGCCCATGCTCTTGATCTATGGACGGTGATGCGGAAACCAATCCGAACCGTCCCATACGGCTCTTATTTGAACAGGATGGCGTACTCGCCGTATCCTTCCTTGACCAGGTCTTCTTTCGGCACGAAACGCAGCGCAGCGGAATTAATGCAGTAACGCAGTCCGTTTTCGCCAGGACCGTCATTAAATACGTGACCCAAATGGGAATCTCCCTCGCGGCTTCGCACTTCGGTACGAATCATGAAATGGCTGAGATCCGTTTTTTCCTTGATGCTGTATTCGCGGAGAGGACGCGTGAAGCTAGGCCAGCCGCAACCGGCATCGTACTTGTCTTTCGAGCTGAACAGCGGTTCCCCGGAGACGATATCCACATAAATGCCCTCGCCGTGATGGTCCCAAAATTCGTTTTCGAACGGGCGCTCGGTGGCGTTGTTTTGGGTGACCTCGTATTGCAGCGGCGTGAGCCGTTCCTTCAGGTCGCTTTTGTCGAGTTTGCCCGACCAGTTGCGTTCGATGAAGTCCTCGCGTCCGGAGCCCTTGCTGTACCGTTTGTAGTGGCCCGGGTTTTTGCGGTGGTACCCTTGATGGTACTCCTCTGCAGGATAGAACGTTTGGGCAGGCAGAATCGGCGTGAAAATCGGTTTGTCGAAGCGTCCGCTCTGCTCTAGCGCGGCCTTGGAGGCTTCCGCGATCTCGCGCTGCTCCTCGGTGTGGTAAAAAATGGCCGTTTGATACGAAGAACCGCGATCATGGAACTGTCCGCCCGCATCGGTAGGATCAATCTGCTGCCAGAACAGCTCGACCAGCTTGCTATATGGGAAGATGGCCGGGTCAAACGTAATTTGAACGGCCTCCACATGTCCTGTCGTCTCGGAGCAGACCTCTTCATACGTCGGATTCTCGGTGTGCCCCCCGGTATAACCGGATACAACTCCCTGGATACCTGGCAGCTCCTCGAACGGGGATACCATGCACCAGAAGCACCCGCCTGCAAACGTTGCTTTTTCGCTTGTATGTTGTTCCATGTATGATTCACTCCATTTCTTGAAGAACGATATGTTTGCTGCATCATTATTATAATATCAGAAGCTGTCAACTACCAAATGCCGAGAACCAAATATTACAAAGAAAACTTCTGCCTAAAGCACGGAGCCCGGTGCCGGTTCAACGTTTGCTTCGCGAACGGAGCCTGAACCCGAATAACACTAGGGCCATGAGCGTCAGATAAGCGGCCAAGATGAGCAGGCTGAGCCAGATGGAACTTCCCGCTTGCGCTCCGGCAAAAGCAAAGACAACGATGGCCGGGATTTTGCCGATCGCCGTTGCCAGCATAAACGTCCAGACCGGGGTGTACGTCATGCCTGCATAAATATTGACGGCCACCTGGGGCACGATCGGCAGCAGACGCAGCGTCATCACGCCCATGAACGGGTGTTGTTCCATCCATGCGGTGAACCGGCTCAACCCGCGAATGCGCTCCAGATAGGCTCGCGCCTGGCTCCGGAACACGGTTCTCGCTCCCGCATAGATGAGCAGCGCAGCCAGCGAAGTACCGATCCAGCTGACCCAGGCGGCCGTTGTGGCGCCATATCCGTAACCCAGGGCAACGATGACGAATTTGTACGGAATGACGGGAACCAGCGCAAACAGCATGGCAATGAGGATGAGCAGCGGGATGGACTGGTGGGCCTCCGTCCAGGCGAGCACTTCATATCTGTAAATAAACGTGGCTCCTGCGAGCAAAACATAAAGCAGAATCCATAACCATTTTCGCAAAATCCAAAAAGCTCCTTTCAACAACCCGCCAAATAAGGGAATTGCCTGAACGTTGATTTCTCGTTCAAGTGTACCACGTTCGATCACGATCGAGATAGAGCAGGAGACCGCGTAAGCGGAGGCTTTCCGAATCGAATTCTCGATATGGGTACGCCTGCTCGCCAACCATCCGTAAAGCTTGCGCGAAAGCTGGCATGTTGCTGCAGGAAGCGTTACACTATAGGGCGTGGATACGAAGAACTCATCTGAAGGTGGAATGATCATGACGGAAACAACGAAACGCACCCGTGCCGCCATCGTCGGTCTGGGGGGCATTGCGCGCAAGGTCTACCTGCCGCTGCTGTCCGCCCATCCGAACGTGGAGCTTGTGGGCGCGATGAACCGCTCCCCGGGGCCGGTCGACGCTGCAAAGCAGCTGTACAGGCTGGAGCAGGGGACGACCGATATAAAGGAACTGTTATCTTGGGATTTGGATGCGGTGTTCGTACATACGGCAACCGAAGCGCATTTTGAGCTCGTCATGCAATGCTTGGAACGCGGCTTGTCCGTATACGTGGACAAACCGTTGTCTTATGTGCTGCGGGAATCGGAGGAGATGACGGCTTTTGCCGAAGCACAGGGACTGCTGCTCGCGGTGGGATTCAACCGCAGGTTTGCGCCGATGTACCAAAAGGCGAAGGAATGGATGCAGGCGGGAAAGGGCTTTGAGTCTTTGACGGTGACGAAGCACCGGACAAGCATTCAAGATCGTCCGGCTGCGGAAACGGTCTATGACGACCTGATCCATATTCTCGATCTGATGATGTGGTACTCGGGTCATGATACGGAATTGGTTCAGCATTGGTTGCGCACGAACGACGCCGGCAGATTGCTGCATGCCGCCGGATCAGCCCGATTGGGACGTCATGCGATTGGCCGGTTCGATATGGTGCGTGAAGCAGGGGCTGATTTGGAGAAACTGGAGCTGCATGGCGGCGGCAGGTCCGTCGAAGTCGTCAATATGGAGACGGCCGTGTATACGGAGCGCGGTGCTCTGGAGCAGCGTGAAACGTTTGGCAGCTGGGATGATATTTTGAAACGCAGAGGATTTGCCGGGGCCGTGAACGATTTCCTGCAGTGTTTGGAAACGCCGGACGAATGCATCATTAGTGCGACCCATGTGATGGATAGTCATGAGTTGGCCGAGCAATTGCTCCGCAAATAAGCAAGAACGAAGAACCAAGGGAAAGTGGAGGTTGTCTGCACGATGGAATCGAAGGAACGCAGCAAACAAATCGAAGAAGCGGTGATCGAAAGTTACAAGCAGGAAGAGGAAATGATGATCCTTGTGTTCGCGCAATGGTGCGTTAACCAGGGAGTTGATCCGGAGGAGCTGTATCGGCAGGCCTACCCGAACCAACAGGGCAACGAGCGGTTGCAGCAAGTGCTGAAGCTGGTCGTGCCTAAGGAGGAAGCCGGCGACATTCCGGACGAGACGGTGCTCGGCGTACTTTCCATGTTTGGCAACGATGATCTAGCCATGGTTGTGGCCGAAACGATCTCTGCGCGAAAGTGAGAAAACAGGTCGTTGTGCAAGTATGACAGGCTAACGAAGCGGAGTGTCTTATGAAGGAGATCCATTTTCCCCATAAAGAGCCCGCGGCTCGTTAGCCGTTTTTTTTAAACGTTGCGTTTCCGCAGTGCCCGATCGGGGGCTTCCCGCCTGGTGGTTACATTTGTTCCCGGTGGATGGCCCGAAATTCTCTGGGCGACATGCCAAAGCGGGAGCGAAACACGCGATGGAAATACGTATAATTGTTGAAACCCGAGGATTCGGCGACATGCTCGAGCGTCATAGGGCTGAAAATGATGCGTTCCCGCGCCATGTTCAGCCGTACATCGAGCGCGTACTGCATGATGCTTTTGCCGAACACTTCCTTAAACAAATGAACTCCGCGCGAAACGCTGATCCCGACATGGGAAGCGATATCTTCAAGTTTGAACAGGGAGGAAGCGTTCTCCTCGATGTAGCTCTTGATCTCGTAAGCCACATAATTGGTTTTGGCCATGGTGGGGTGCTCTGAGAGCAGCCTGTCTACTTCGAGGCACAGAATGCGCATATAATAGCTGGAAATTTCAGGATAAGGGTTGGAGATTCGGCGCTGTTCCAGAACCAACTGGCGAAACAGCGTCAGCAGGCTCTCGGTCAATTCGACCTTGATGCGGTTGGGCCGCTTGTGGTGATGCCACCAATCGTCCACCCATGGTCCGTTGAAAAAAATGTGATAGTCGCCGCTCTCCACCAGACGTTCCCCGAGCGGATTCAGCTCTGCATCGATTTTGAGTTCGTACGGCTCGTCCGGACTGAATAAAAGCAGATCACCCACATCCACCAGGGACAACGATCCGTCCACACGGGCACGGCAGCGGCCATCGGTTTGAAGGCGAAGCAAATAGTTTTTAACTCCTTCAGGCATTATGGAGTTGTAAGGTTTACGGTGAAACGAAAAGCCCGCTGTAAGAACCTGACAAGCGTGATCGGATTGCATTGGCACTCTCCTTGCAACTTGAAAATTATGACCAGATAGTTCATGTTTCGATCATATTATTCATTTTAATCGAAGGTGAAACGGAATACCATAGAGGAAGTTGTTAGCAAGATTTTCAGCACAGCGACTCAACGTGCAAGGAGATGACCTCATAGTGGAGAAAATGAAAGCAGGCATCATCGGGTGCGGCAACATTAGCGCCATTTATCTCGAAAACCTGAAGAACAGCCCAGTCATTGAAGTGGTCGCCGTAGCGGATCTGATCCGCGAACGCGCGCAGGAACGGGCAGATGAATTTAATATCGCAAACGTTTACAATGTAGATGAACTGCTGCAAAACGAAGACATCGAGCTTGTGCTGAACCTGACCATTCCGGGCAGCCATGCCATGACCGATCTGGCTGCGCTGGAGGCCGGCAAACATGTGTATGCCGAAAAGCCGCTCGCCATTTCGCTCGAGGATGGACGCAAGGTCATTGAACTGGCGGAACAAAAAGGACTGTATGTCGGCTCTGCGCCGGATACGTTCCTTGGTTCGGGCATCCAGACGGCCCGCCGGGCCATCGAGGACGGCTTGATCGGCAAACCCGTTGCCGCAACGGCATTTTTCATGGGCGGCGGACCGGAAGCATGGCATCCGAATCCGGAATTTTTCTACACCGTCGGCGGCGGACCGATGTTTGATATGGGGCCATACTATTTGACCGCCCTGATTAAACTTCTGGGACCGATTCGCCGGATCAGCGCTTCTGCGGGCATCCAGATCGCGGATCGCAAAATTGGTTCGGGGCCGAAGGAAGGCACTTCGCTGCAGGTCGAAACGCCGACTCATCTTTCAGGCACGATCGATTTTGAGCAGGGTGCCATCGCCACGATGATTGCCAGCTTCGATATTCGGGGCGGATCGGATCTGCCGCGGATCGAAATCTACGGTACCGAAGGCGTGCTGAGCGTGCCGGACCCGAACTTTTTCAACGGGGACGTGAAGCTGCGCAGACCGGGACAGGATGAATGGGAGGTCCTGCCTCCGGCATTCGAAAGCGGGCACAACGAACGCGGCATCGGCGTTACGGAGATGGTGGAATCGATTCGGGCCGGAAGAGAGCATCAGGCAAGCGGCAAGCTCGCTTATCATGTCTTGGAGGCCATGCATGCGTTCCAGCGCTCTTCGTTGGAAGGCAAACACATTGCGCTTGAGAGCACCTATGCGTAAGCAGATTTTATTTGGACTACATCCGGACTCCGTTGCCGCCATTCATGCAGCCGTGCTTTGAATTTTTGGCTTTCAGGATAGAATGAGGCCTGATTTTCCACAATAAGTACAATGCAAAGGGCATAACGGCGGAACCGGGATTCGGAGCAGCAAGCATTCATACCATTTATTTAACTTATAATCCAGGGAGGAATCTCAAATGAAACTTGGCGTATTTTTGGTACTGTTCGGTGGACGCAAACTGGAGGACGCACTTGATTACGTAGCTGCAAAAGGGCTGAAAGCCGTGGAAATCGGCACCGGAGGATATCCGGGCAATGCGCACTGCAACCCGGCTGAGCTTCTCGAAAACGAGACAGCGCTCAAAAACTTCAAAAACGCGGTGGAATCCCGCGGTTTGATCATCAGCGCGCTCAGCGTACACGGCAATCCGCTTCATCCGCAAAAGGATATCGCCAAATCGTTCCATGACGATTTTGTCAAAACGGTGGAACTGGCACAAAAGCTCGAAGTGCCTGTCGTTAACACATTTTCCGGTTGCCCTGGGGACCATGAGGACGCCAAATACCCGAACTGGCCTGTAGCGCCATGGCCGAACGACTACCAGGAAATTTTGAAATGGCAGTGGGAAAACAAAGTCATTCCTTACTGGACGGAGTGGGGCAAATTCGCCGCGGATCGCAGCGTAAAAATCGGTCTGGAGCTGCACGGTGGCTTCTCGGTGCATACACCGGCAACTTTGCTGAGACTCCGCGAAGCAGCGGGCGAAGTCATCGGCGCCAACCTGGATCCGAGCCACATGTGGTGGCAAGGCATCGATCCTGTGCAAGCGATTCATATTCTTGGACGCGAAGGAGGTATCCACCATTTCCACGCGAAAGATACAACGATCGATCCGGTGAATGTGAACAAATACGGATTGACCGATATGCAGGATTACACGAACATGCTTGATCGGGCATGGCAGTTCCGTTCTGTAGGTTACGGCCACGACAACAAAACTTGGGCCGACATCATCAGTGCCCTGCGTCTGGTCGGATATGATTATGTCGTTAGCATCGAACATGAAGACGGACTGATGTCTGTCGAAGAAGGCTTCTCCAAAGCCGTGCAAAATCTCCAGCAAGTGCTGATCGAAGAGCCGCTGGGGGAAATGTGGTGGGTGTAGGGCCATTTTAGGGGGAAATTAAAGCATGATCAACGTCACCATTTGGAATGAGTATGTCCATGAGAAGATTCATGATGAAGTGAGGGAGGTGTATCCCGACGGACTGCATCGGGCACTGGCTGACGGTCTGGGCGGCGAAGGTTTTGCCATCCGGACAGCGACGCTGGATCAGCCGGACCATGGTCTGAGCAGCGAGGTGCTGGATACGACAGACGTGCTGGTATGGTGGGGACATATGGCACATGATCGCGTTAGTGACGAGATTACGCACAAGGTGGTTCAGCGGGTTTTGAACGGGATGGGGCTGATCGTGCTGCATTCCGGCCATTTCTCCAAACCGTTCAAGGCGCTTATGGGCACCAGCTGTAATCTGAAGTGGCGCGTGGCGAACGAACAGGAAATCATTTGGTGCGTCAATCCTTCGCACCCGATTGCGGAGGGCGTTCAAGGAAAAATCGTATTGGAGCATGAAGAAATGTATGGCGAATATTTCGATATTCCGGTACCGGATGAACTTGTATTCGTCAGCAATTTCCAAGGCGGAGAAGTGTTCCGCAGCGGGTGTACGTTCAAACGCGGCGAGGGCAAAATCTTTTATTTCCGCCCAGGCCACGAAACGTATCCGACGTATTACCAGCCTGACGTGCTGAAAGTCATCGGCAATGCGATCAAATGGGCGTATCCATCTCGCAACGTGAAGCCTGAATACGGGAACAGCGCACCTGTCAGACCGTTTGGCGGCGTAGTTGTCTGACTTTAACAGACAACAATATAACTATATAAACCGCAAAAACATCTACACGTTAACAGAGAGGCAGAACCAATCTGGAGAAGCGAAGTGTTCGCGTTTATCACCGGATTTTCCCTTTGGAAAAGGGAATCAAAAAAATCTGGGGATAATAGCGATCGGAAGATGGTACTGACTCGAAGTGCCCTAGTGTGATTGATTAATTCGGTTTATATAAACAGCATAGTCACACTAAGAACCCTTCTCCGAGTCAGAACGACTATGGCGGCAGGGTTCTTTTTGGAATTGTTTGTGGTAAAAAGTGTTAGCAGAAAATTCCCCATGGCCCCCGGGAACGCGGTGAGGTATACTGGTATAGCTGCATTTGGACGTTCTTTGCTTAACTTTTTGCACGCAGACGTTTTAAATGTGACGCAAATGTGTTATTATTATATATACTAACGAAATGTAAGTTGTAATGATTCATTAAGGGGTGATTAATGTGGAAGGCCAAGATCTGCGGATGTGTCCGCGTTTTGAAACGGCGTTTTCGTTTTTGGGCAAGCGCTGGAACGGTTTGATCATTCAAACGTTGATGAGTGGCTCCAAGCGATTCAAGGACATTTCCACTCTGATTCCATCCATGAGTGACAAGATGTTGTCGGAACGCATGAAGGATCTGGAGAGTGAAGGTATTTTGATCCGTCACGTTTATCCTGAAACGCCGGTTCGGATTGAATACGAGCTGACGGAGAAAGGGAAAGCGCTGCAGCCGGTCATGAATCAAATTCAGGAATGGGCTGAGCAGTGGGTCGATTAATCGAATATTCGGTGTTGGACTCCATGAAGCGGTCCCATGGCACAAAAAATCCCGATTTCCACAAGAAATTGGGATTTTTTGTTTCGCGCCTTTTGCACATCTGCCTGAGAGTTGTAGTATAATGGGATGATCAACGTTCACAGTCGTATCTCCGAAAGTCGTTTCGTTTCCAAAAATGGCCGCACGCGGCCGGAGCGAGGAGGCCACTTGTCATGAGAGAAGAACGCTTATCCCGTGAAGTACGCTACGGCGAGCAGGACATTGCTGAACTTGAGAACGCATCCATTCAGGTACATCTCATTTACAAAAAAGCAGCATCGTTGTTTCAAACGGACGGACGGACGCATGCTGCATCCGATCGGAAGACGGTTGACGGCAAGATACAGGGCCCTCGTCCGGCCGTGCTGCAAAAGTGGATCCGGACGTCATCCGGCTGGAAGTGCATTGGCTGCGAGGTGAGAATAGGGCAGCTTCCGCTGCAGGGCGCGTGGTTCCCGAATACGATGGCCAAGATGCCTGACGGTCGAACGATTCGGAAAGAACTGCTCATTCAGGCCATTGTCTGGTCGCAATACGAAGAGATCAGAATGCTTGAGCCTTGGCTTGGCCAAGACACCTTTTATACGCCACAGGAAATGGACATTATCGCAAAATACGTCGTTCCGACGTATTTTTCCGAACGGCCGTTACATGAGCAAGGCAAGCTGTACAAGGTCCATCGCAGCCCCGGATCCTCCATTCCGTTATATCAGGAATATGTGAAAGCTCCCTTGTTGTGCGTGCACGTCGACGGGGAACTGCTTGAAGGGCAGCTGTTGACGGAAGTCACCGTTGCGGAGGAACAAGTTTTCGGGCTTAATCCTTACGTGAAAAACGGGGATGGAGGCCGAACGTACATGCAGGCCAACATTCAATAGTCAAACATGCAACGGTTCTTTTAAGAACCGTCATATGATCCAAATTGAGCCTGCTTGCAGGCTCTTTGTGTTTCCCGGAAATGAAAAGTAACGGCTTTGACACTTTTTTCGGTTAAAATCTGTGCCATAATAATGGTTATGGACAACAGACAAATGATTTTACGCAGGGTGGTGTTACCTACATGAACTACAAATTCCCGGGACTAATTGGGTTTTGCCTGCTGTTACTGGCCATATTGGCAGGATGTACGGAACCCCAGCCTTCCGAGCAGCCTGTCGTCAAAGACGCCGATTCGGCGAATACGATTACGGTTGCAGTGGATGGCAGCACGTTCCTGCCGGATGCAACCAAATCGATCAAAAGGGATTTCAGCGAAGGAATGACGCTTAAAAAAGCGCTTTTGAACAGCGGACTTGTCGATTTCACGGCGGACGGCAAACGAATCCAATCGGTTGGAGAAGTATCGCTGGATGCCTCGCTGAGCTGGGCCGTAAAACTGAATGGAGAGGACGTCGACCCCGAGCATTGGGATATGGAGCTGCATGCCAAGGACGAAGTGGTCATCTATGTCAAAGCCGCCGACAGCTCTAATGAGGGGGTTGCTTATCAGACAACCCTGCTCAAGGTGAGCGGCGGTAACATTCTGCCATCGCTCAATCGGCAGTATGCAGGCGTATACGTGCCGGAATGCACGGTGCGCGATGTGTTGAAATCCAGCGGCGTGGTCCGATTGTCGGAAAACAACAAATACGTCTTGTCCGTGGAAAACGTTAGCCCGCGCATGAATCAACGCTGGGTGATTATGGTCAATGACAAAGAATTGATGGACAACGGCCTGGACATGAAATTGAATCCGCGTGATGCGATTAAACTGGAATTGACGGCATCCTGATGGACAAGCCGTGCAGATAGAAGCCCAATCCTCCTAGCGGGAGGATTGGGCTTTTTGGGGGTTAGATCCGGCAAATTTCCCGTGGGCACAATTCGCAATGGCAGATGCCTTGCAGCATTTGCAGATCCTTGATGACGATCATGCCGTTCTCATATTCGATGGCGTCTTTTTTGCGCAGGTCGCTAAGCATGCGGTTCACGCTCTCGCGAGTGGCACCGATCATGTTGGACAGGTCGGTGTGGGTAATTTTTTTATGAATGATGACATGTTCGCCGTGAGGCTCCCCGTACGAATTGGACAAACGGATTAACGTGGAGCATAGGGCACCCGGTTTACCATACAACATGAGGTCACGGAATTTGGTTTGGGTCAACCGGTGATGGATACCCATCCATTTCATGAAATCAATCGCAAAATCGCAATGCTGACAGATTAGCATCTCCAGATCTTTGTGCTCCAGAACGCCGATCTCGCTGTCCTCCAGCACTTCAGCCGAGAAGGAATGACGGGAACCAAAGAACGGGTCGGCCTGGCCGATCATGTCCCCGGCTTGGTACATATACATGATAAGCTCTTTGCCTTCATCCGTAGATTTGGTGATCTGGGCGCGTCCCCGTTTCAGATAATACAATTTGTCGGAGACATCGCCTTCCCAATACAGGTGGGTACCTTCGGGATAGGTGCGTTCTTTCATCGTTACGAGCAGATGGTTGAAGTTCACTTCCGAGAAACAGCTTGTATTTCCGCGCTCTTCCAGTACACTCAATGGTTCTCTCATAAGTCTATCTCCCCTTTGTATCCGCCGGCGTTCTTTCATGTAGGTGAATGAGCTGCCGTGGTTCGCCGCAAGCCGCCGTCCTGATCAGGTGAATCCGGCCGGTGAGGGACGGTACAAATTGCGGTGGTTCAATTTTTAAGTTCAGTATATACCTAATGCAGGGGCTGGGAAGGAGGCAAAAATGGCAATATTTCAAACATTGTGATTAAATTCACTTTTCTAAGGAAAGGATGATGATGACAGAATATCATTTTAAATATGAAGAGCCGTAAGGGGAGTGGAGCGATGCTCCAAAACATAAATTAAATTTGTTATACTTTGTGAAAAAAATCACATACCGACCGAATTCGCCATGGTACGATGTGATCGTAAGCAGAGAGACAAACAATACGAACCTTTAGGAGGATGAGGGAGATGGCTGTAAAGAACGAAGTCGCCCCAGTAAAAGAACCGACAGCAGGCCAGTATATCCAAACGTTGATTGACAAAGCAAACAAGGCACACGCAGCGTTCATGTCCATGGATCAGGAGCAGATCGACCGGATCGTGCAGGCGATGGCACTCGCAGGACTCGACAAACACATGATGCTTGCCAAAATGGCCGTCGAAGAAACAGGTCGAGGCGTGTATGAGGATAAAATCACTAAAAACATTTTTGCCACGGAATATATTTATCACAGCATTAAATACGACAAAACGGTAGGCGTGATCGAAGACAACGAATTCGACAGCTTCCAGAAAATTGCCGAACCGGTGGGCATCATTATGGGGATCACACCGGTTACGAATCCAACGTCCACCACGATGTTCAAAGCGCTGATCTCCATCAAAACGCGCAACCCGATCATCTTTGGATTCCATCCGTCCGCACAAAACTGCAGCCGTGAAGCTGCCAAAATCCTGCTTGAAGCAGCCGTGAAGCATGGTGCTCCGGCCGATTGCATCCAATGGATCGACGATCCTTCCATGGATCGGACCAATGCCCTGATGAATCACCCTGACGTAGCGCTTATTCTGGCCACAGGCGGATCAGGCATGGTACGGGCCGCATACAGCTGTGGTAAACCGGCACTGGGTGTCGGACCAGGTAACGTTCCTTGCTTCATTGAGAAAAGCGCGGACATCAACCAGGCGGTGACCGACCTGATTCTGTCCAAATCGTTCGACAACGGCATGATCTGCGCATCCGAGCAAGCCGTCATCATCGAAGAAGCCATTTTCGACCAGGTGAAAAAGAAAATGATTGCCAGCGGCTGTTACTTTGTGAACAAAGAAGAGCTGGCAAAGTTGACGCCAGGCGTGATCAATGTCGATAAATGTGCGGTCAATCCGGCGATCGTAGGCCAATCCGCCGTCAAAATCGCCGAACTGTGCGGCATTGACGTTCCGGCAGGCACCAAAATCCTCGTTGCCGAAATCGAAGGCGTAGGCACGAAATACCCGCTGTCGGCCGAAAAACTGAGCCCGGTGCTGGCTTGCTACAAAGTGAAAAACGCAGCCGAAGGCATTGAACGCGCAGCGGAAGTGGTTGCTTTTGGCGGCATGGGCCACTCCTCGGTGATCCATTCGAACAATGAAGATGTTATCACCAAATTTGCGGATCGTTTGCAAACAGGCCGGATTCTGGTCAACTCGCCATCCACGCATGGGGCGATCGGCGATATTTACAATACGAACATTCCGTCCCTGACGCTGGGCTGCGGCTCGTATGGACGCAACTCGACGTCGTCGAACGTATCTGCCGTCAACTTAATCAACGTGAAAAGGGTGGCTCGCCGTACCGTGAATATGCAATGGTTCAAAGTGCCGAACAAAGTCTATTTCGAAAAAGGCGCAACGCAATATCTCGCCAAAATGCCGGACATCACCCGCGTTGCCATCATTACGGACCCTGTGATGGTGAAGCTTGGTTATGTCGAAAAAGTAGAGCATTACCTGCGTCAGCGCCAGACTCCGGTTGCGATCGAAGTGTTCTCCGAAGTCGAACCCGATCCATCGACAACGACGGTTGATCGCGGAACCGAGATGATGAATCGCTTCCAGCCGGACTGCATCATCGCCCTCGGCGGCGGTTCGCCGATGGATGCCGCGAAAGCGATGTGGCTGTTCTACGAATACCCGGATACCGACTTCAACAACCTGAAGCAAAAATTTATGGACATCCGCAAACGGATCTATAAATATCCGCGCTTGGGCATCAAAGCAAAATTCGTAGCCATTCCGACGACATCCGGTACAGGTTCGGAGGTTACCTCGTTCGCGGTCATTACGGACAAAGAGAAAGGCAATACGAAATATCCGCTGGCTGATTACGAGCTGACGCCGGACGTGGCTATCGTGGATCCGGAGTTTGTGTACAGCTTGCCGAGAACCGCAGTGGCGGATACGGGCATGGACGTTCTGACCCATGCGATCGAAGCTTATGTGTCGGTCATGGCGAACGATTATACGGACGGTTTGGCGATCAAAGCGATCCAACTGGTGTTCCAATACCTGGAGCAATCGGCTTTGCAAGGCGACAAACTCGCCCGCGAAAAAATGCATAATGCATCGACGATCGCAGGCATGGCTTTCGCGAATGCGTTCTTGGGCATCAACCACAGCCTTGCGCATAAATGGGGCGGTCAGTACCACACCGCGCATGGACGCACCAATGCGATCCTGATGCCGCACGTCATTCGCTACAATGCGAAAAAACCGAGCAAATTCGCTTCGTTCCCGAAATATTCGCACTTCGTTGCCGATGAGCGTTATGCCGAGATTGCCCGCATTCTCGGGCTGCCGGCCCGCACGACTGAAGAAGGCGTCAACAGCCTGATCAACGCCATCCGCAAGCTGAACAAAACGCTGGGCATCGAGGAATCGTTCCAGGAGCTCGGATTCGATCCGAAAGATTTCGAATCGCGCGTAGACTATCTGGCCGACCGTGCGTTCGAGGACCAATGTACAACGGCCAATCCGAAGATGCCGCTGGTTACCGAACTAGCCGATGTATACCGCAACGCCTTCTATGGACGGTTTGAATAAACAATAGTGCAGCATAGCAAACCATTCGTTTGAGGTTAAGGCAATAGGATCAGGGTTCCCCGAAATGGGGAGCCCCGATTGCCGTCTTTCTGTTCAACGGAACCCTTGCGGTATCTGTTGAATTCAACAATTTACATGAAAACGGAGGGACAGAAATAACCTGAAGAAGCGAAGCGTTCGCCTTTATCCCGGGAGTGTATCCTTTGAAAAATGGATCAAAAAAACTCGGGGGATAACAGTGATCGGAAGGTAGTTCTGTTATCGGAGTGGGCAAGTGTAAATGTTCTTTGTTCAGTTGATAAAATTCAATCGGGAGATATGGAGTGGATTGCGATCGGAAGTTGTTCTACTCTCGCAGTGGCTAATGTGAATTAATGTAATTCACTATGATTCAGCAATGGTGGAGTGAAGAAGCTCACTGACTTTGTGATAAAAATCACAGAGTGTGAAACAACGTAAACGTATAATGAAAACAGAAAGAAAACAATCAATTCCGCGGTTCCGGGTTCCTATAAGAGAGAGTATCGATCCGGCATATGTGAAAATCTTCACATTATATCGCGGTTCTGGACACGGATGCGACGTGCGAGACAACCTGTCCCGTGTCCGGAAATCCAAATTACGGAGGGATTAACGATGTCGGTGATTGAAAAAGATGTCAAAGTGCAAACAGGCTGGAGAAACTTTGTCAAAGGTACTTGGAACAGATCCGTAGACGTAAACGATTTTCTGGTGCGCAACCTGACGCCGTATTACGGGGACGAAGAGTTCCTTGCAGGCGCAACCCAAAATACGAAGGACCTGTGGGAGATCGTTTCCGATTTGACGAAAAAGGAACGCGAGAACGGCGGTGTCCTGGACGTGGACGTGAATACGCCTTCCACGATCGTGTCCCATCAGCCGGGTTATCTGGATAAAGAGAAAGAACAGATCGTTGGCGTTCAGACCGATGCTCCGTTCAAACGTTCCATTCAGCCGTTCGGCGGCATTCGCATGATGATTGATGCATGTCAGGCTTACGGTTTCGAGATGCCTCAAGAAGTCATTGACATATTCACGAACATTCGCAAAACGCATAACCAAGGCGTGTTCGATGCCTATACATCCGAAATGCGCGCAGCGCGCAAAGCGGGGATCATTACCGGTCTTCCGGATGCATACGGCCGCGGCCGCATCATCGGCGACTATCGTCGAGTGGCCTTGTACGGTGTAGACTTCCTGATCCGGGACAAAAAATCACAGCTGAATTCGCTGGAAGTGGACGCCATGGACGAAGATGTCATTCGTCTGCGCGAAGAGATCTCCGAACAGATTCGTGCGCTGCAAGAACTGAAGCAGTTGGGCGAAATGCACGGCTTCGATATCTCCTTGCCGGCCACCAACGCCAAAGAAGCTTTCCAATGGTTGTACTTCGGCTACCTGGCTGCCATCAAGGAACAAAACGGTGCGGCAATGTCTCTCGGACGGGTATCCTCTTTCCTGGACATTTACATCGAGCGCGACCTGCAGGAAGGCGTGCTGACCGAAGAACAGGCGCAAGAGCTGGTCGACCATTTCGTCATGAAACTGCGCATCGTGAAATTTCTGCGCACGCCGGATTACAACGAGTTGTTCAGCGGCGACCCGACCTGGGTTACCGAATCCATCGGCGGAATGTCCGTTAACGGCGAAACCCGCGTAACCAAAAACAGCTTCCGTTTCCTGCACACGCTCTATAATTTGGGCCCTGCACCAGAACCGAATTTGACGGTTCTCTGGTCCGTGAAGCTGCCGGAAGCGTTCAAGGAATATTGCACCAAAGTTTCGATCGAAACGAGCTCGATCCAATATGAAAACGACGATTTGATGCGTCCGATCTATGGCGACGATTACGGCATTGCCTGCTGCGTATCCGCGATGAAGATCGGCAAACAAATGCAGTTCTTCGGCGCCCGCGCCAACCTGGCCAAAGCGCTGCTGTATGCGATCAACGGTGGACGCGACGAAAAATCGGGCGCGCAGGTCGGACCGGAATATCCGGCGATCACCAGCGAGGTGCTCGATTACAACGAAGTGCTGAAACGCTTCAAACCGATGATGGAATGGCTGGCCAAACTGTACATGAACACGCTGAACGTCATTCACTACATGCACGACAAATACAGCTATGAACGCATCGAGATGGCATTGCACGACCGTGACATCCTGCGTACGATGGCTTGCGGCATCGCCGGATTGTCGGTAGCCGCCGATTCCCTGAGCGCGATCAAATACGCCAAAGTCAAACCGATCCGCAACGAGCAAGGCATCGCGGTCGACTTCGAAATCGAAGGCGAATTCCCTTGCTACGGCAACAACGATGATCGTGTAGACAGCATTGCGGTTGAACTGGTCGAGTCCTTCATGGGCATGATCCGGAAACACAAAGCTTATCGCAACGCACTGCCTACCCAATCCGTGCTGACCATTACGTCGAACGTGGTATATGGCAAGAAAACAGGCACAACGCCGGATGGACGCAAAGCGGGCGAACCGTTTGCTCCGGGAGCCAACCCTATGCACGGACGCGACAAAAAAGGCGCCCTTGCTTCCCTTGGCTCCGTAGCCAAATTGCCTTACGAGCACAGCCTTGATGGTATCTCCAACACATTCTCCATCGTGCCTAAAGCACTGGGTAAAGAGGGCGATATCCGCAAATCCAACCTTGTCGCCATGATGGACGGATATTTTGGCCAAGGCGCTCATCATCTGAACGTCAACGTGTTTGACCGTCAACAGCTGATCGATGCGATGGAGCATCCGGAAAACTATCCGCAGCTGACCGTTCGGGTATCGGGTTATGCCGTCAACTTCATCAAGCTGACTCGCGAACAACAGCTCGACGTCATTAACCGTACGTTCCACGGTTCGATGTAATAGAGAAGAAACAACATAAACGCACAGCGGATGCGGAAAAGAAAGGAAGAGGCAGCATGGTTAACGGACATATTCACTCACTCGAAACTTTCGGGACGGTTGACGGCCCAGGCATCCGCTTCGTGCTATTTATGCAAGGATGTCATCTGAAATGCCAGTATTGCCACAACCCGGATACATGGGCGCTTGATGGAGGCCGGGATATGAGCGTGGAAGAAGTTCTTGCGGAAATCGAGCCCTACTTGACCTATTATCGCAGTTCCGGTGGCGGACTTACGGTGTCGGGAGGTGAACCGACGCTGCAGGCTCATTTTGTGGCCCAAGTTTTCAAAGAAGTGAAGCGGCGTTGGGGACTGCATACTACCTTAGACAGCAACGGCTACAATGAACCGGATCGCATTCTTGACTTGTTGGACCATACCGATCTGGTCATGCTGGACCTGAAGCATATCGATGATGAAAAGCATATCCAGCTTACCGGGAAATCCAATGAGAGAACGCTTCGTATGGCCCGCTGGTTATCCGATCATGATCGGAAAATGTGGATTCGCCACGTATACGTGCCCGGCATTCATAATGATGAGCAGGATTTGCTTAATCTGGGCCGATATATCGGCACGTTGAACGGGGTAGAGAAGTTTGAGATTTTGCCCTATCACCAGATGGGCATCTACAAATGGCAGGCGCTGGGTAAGGTGTACCCGCTCGATGGCGTGCCTTCTCCAACCGAAGAAGAGGTGGAACGGGCGTATCGCCTGATTGAACAGGGCCGGAAGGAAACGGCTGGCACACTTGCTGGGGCGAAATGATCCAGATCCATGGGTCTGCTAGAAATCAACAAACGTATATATGGATCCGCTATTCAGGCAGTCTTTGCGACCGATGTCGCCGAGACTGTTTTTTTGTTGCATTTTACAGGAGGAACACGAAGAGGCTTGTTCAGTGAAGGATTTTATCCCCTCATTGATGAATTGTCATCCTTACGATGGAAGCTCCGGCTTTTTATAATCAGAGTGTAAAACCAAAAGCGCAAAATGCCGAGGAGGGTCAACGACGATGAAAAAAAGAATGATCATGCTGCTCTCACTGCTGCTTGTCACTTCCTGGACGCTGGCTGCATGTGCGGGCTCAGGGAACGAAAATCCGCAGGGAGCCTCAGGTTCGGCCCCGGAAACGAGCAAGGAACCGGTGGAAATGCTGCTGCGTCACACCCAAGTAGGGGCGGATAAACAGAAACGGCTGGCCATTCTGCAGGACGTCGTCGACAAGGTGGAGAGCGAGGTGCCTAATCTGACCTTTACGCTGGACGGGGTCGAATCCGATGTGAACCGGAAGGAAAAGCTTCGCGGAGAGATGGCTGCCGGCAATCCGCCGGATATATTCGAACTGTTCGGCAGTCCGGATTCGAAGGTGTATGCCAAGGAAGGCATGCTGCTGGATCTCACGCCGATTTTGCAAGAGCTGGGCATCCAGGATCAGTTTACATCCCTTGAACCGTTCACGTATGAAGGCAAAGTATACGGACTGCCGATCGGGGGTTCGGGAGAAGGCTTTTTCTACAACAAAGAATATTTTGCACAAAAGGGCTGGCAAGCACCGACCACCATGGCTGAACTGGAAAACATGCTGGCCGAGATCAAAGCGGATGGCAAAGTACCGCTTGCATCTGCTTCCAAGGCGGGCTGGGTCCCGCTGATGTTAACGAACCATCTGTGGTCCCGTTACGCCGGGCCCGAGATTACCGCGAAGTTTGCAACAGGTGAAGCCAAGTGGACCGACCCGGGCGTGGTTCAAGGCTTTGCGAAGCATAAGGAATGGGTCGATAAGGGTTATTTCAAAAAAGGCGAGCTCGGCTTCGAATACGCAGAGTACACGACTCAATTCACAAGTGGCGAAGCGATACTGATGTATGACGGAACATGGAAATCATCCGTATTCAAGGAAGGACAGAGCGGGGAATCGCTCATCGGCAAGGTAGGATTTTTCAATATGCCGCCAGTAGAGAACGGAGTGGGCGATCAGACCTCACTCATGCGTGACGTCAATAATGGCTATGGTTTCTCGGCAGCCGTAGCGGAAGATCCTCAGAAGCTGGAGGCGGTAAAAGCGTTTATCAAAAACTTCTACAATGAAGACATGCAGGTGCGCGGACTTGTGGAAGATGGGGTGCTGCCTGCCATGAAGCTGGATGAGAAGGTATTGACGGACAGTATTACCGATGAACTGATGAAAGAAATCGTTGCTGTCCTGAATGCATCCAAAACGTCATTTCCGGCATTCGACGCGCTGGTTCAGGCGGATGTAACCACCGAGATCAGCAACCTGCAGATTCAAAAACTGATCGGCGGGCAGACCACGCCGGAGAAGATGGCGGAGGAGCTGCAGCAAGTTCAGGAGGAAGCGAACGCATCCGTGGAATAACGGATACACCTGGACCATCGCTGCAACTGAAGTTACTGAAGGAGGCTGAACATGAATACTTCACTCCGCAGCCCGCTGATCTATGCGCTGTTTGTATTGCCGGCATTGATTCTGTTTGTAATGTTTTTTCTGTATCCGATCGGCAGCTCCCTGTATTATAGCTTGACCAGCTGGAACGGCGTTTCGACAGACCCACGCTTTGTGGGTTTGTCGAATTACGCCAAGGCGTTGTCTGATGAGCGGTTTTGGATTTCCACGCGGAACAACGGCTTTTTTATCGGGTTTTCCGTATTGATCCAGGTTCCGTTGATTGTATTATTCTCATTGCTTATTGCCAACGTCAAACGATTCAAGGGGTTATACAAAACGGCTGTTTTTTTACCTTCCATTATGTCAACGGCGGTCATCGGCATTTTGTGGGGATTTATCTATGAGCCCAACATCGGGTTGTTGAACCAACTGCTGAATACGTTTGGCATTCCGCCGGTGTATTGGCTCTCCGATAATCGCTTTGCGATGCTGTCCATTCTGGTAACCAATGCCTGGCAGTGGACCGGATTTTACATCGTTATGGTGCTGGCGGCTATTCTGGCCATTCCCCGTGACCTGGAGGAAGCTGCAGCCATCGATGGTGCAACGGCCGTACAGCGGGCCACCCGAATCACGCTGCCCTTGATCAGGCCCATTATTTCGGTCGTCATCATGCTGTCCATTGCCGGAGCGATGAAGGCGGCAGATATTGTGCTTGTCATGACCAAAGGCGGTCCCGCCGGGTCCACCGAGGTGCTCGCCACGTATATGATCAAATACGCGGTCACCAATTTTAAATACGGCTACGGCAATACCGTCGCGGTCCTGATCTTTGCGCTGACACTTGTGCTTACGGCTGTATATCAGCTGTTGGTAGCGAGGCACAACGAAAGGGTGGAGTATTGATGGTGAAGAGTATACGGAGCACCATTCCTCATGTGCTGTTGATGCTGTATTTAATCGCCATTCTGTTTCCCTTTTTATTTGTCATCTTCTCTTCATTCAAACAGGATAACAATGAGATCGCACTCCATCCGTTCAGTCTGCCGACCCACTGGGTGTTCAGCAATTACGCGGAAGCCTGGGTCAACGCCAAGATCGGTACGTATTTCTGGAACAGCATGTACATTTCGGTTCTGTCCTCGGCAGGTACCATTATACTGGGGGCCATGTTTGCTTTTGCCGTAACCCGCATGAGACACCGCAAGTGGAGCCTGTTCCTGTACAGTCTCGTTCTGGCTGGCATGCTCATTCCGAATAATGCGCTGATGCTGCCCATTTATTTGCTCGTCCGCAAGCTTGGCATTTTGGATACGCATCTGGCTCTGATCGTTCCTTATGTAGCGAATGCGATTCCATTCACGATCATCATACTGGCTGCATTCATGAGATCCCTCCCTGGAGAGATTGAAGAAGCAGCGGTGATGGATGGCTTGAGGGCCCCGGGAATCTTTGCTAAAATAGTGATACCTCTTACGGTTCCAGCCATCGTTACGGTATTTATCGTGAATTTCCTCGGCAACTGGAACGAATTTTTGCTCGCCAACTATTTCCTATCTACAGATAAGCTGCGCACCCTGCCTGTAGGCATGGTCCAGTTTCGTGATCAGTATCAGATGAACTATGCCCAGATGTCCGCAGGAATCGTATACAGCGTTGTGCCTGTTATTGTCATCTACGCCATACTGCAGGAGAAAATTATTGAAGGTGTGACCGCCGGCAGTGTCAAAGGTTGATGGACGAGGCGGTGAATGGGGAGAACGGATATGAACTTGCGCATGAAGCTGGCCATGGCCTTTCTGCTGCTGATCATTGTACCGATGTGCGGACTGGGGATCGGGATGTTTCTGGTCACCTCACATACGATTGAGAAAAAATACAACCAGCAGGCCGAATACGCCCTTCAGGCCATCAGCTACAATATCGAGAACGTTTTTCAGCAAATTAACAATGTCACCGATAACGGAATCGCCACGTCGGTATTTCAAATGGCACTTAACGCCAAGGACCCGACCAAACAGGATCTCGGAACCGGTAACCAGTTGTCGCTTAATGCCAGCCAGCGCAATTTTCGTTCCCTTCTATATAACTATCCGTTTATCAGCTATGCTTTCTTGTATGATTTGCGTTCATCCCAGAACAATCAGATCGTCTCCATATTCACCAAGGAAAATTTTGAAGCGCTTTCATTTCAGCAGTTCAAGGTTCATCCCTTATTCCAGGAAATCCAGCAGCTTAACGGTGTGCCCAAATGGCTTGCACCACTGGAGTATCCCGAACTTACCGGCGTCGATCCTGTCTTTACGCAGATCAGGCTGGTGAAGGAGCTCAGTTATTTTCAAAATATCGGGATTCTTGTTGTTCAGATCAAAAAGGGAGAGATCGATCGGATCTTCCGACATCTGCAGATTAACGATTCCGCACAAAATACATCCTTTCTATTAATAAATGAAGAAGGTTTGATCGTCTATGACCCTACCGGCCGGTACAGCGGGGAGAAGATGGAGAACCTCGGTGTCAACACAGTCAGTTACGGGCCCGGCTTCAGCAGCATTCGGACGGTATTTGACGGCACGGAGAGCATCCTGTCCCAGTATCATCTGAAAAACTACGGCTGGAGTTTAATCAGCGTAACTTCATGGGAAGCGCTGTCGGCTGAAACGAATGTGTTTGCAGGCTGGTCGGTCATTATCATTCTGGTTTGCCTTCTTGCGGCAATGGTCTTCAATTTGTTTTTCATGAACCGTATTACCGGCAATATTGCGGTATTAGTCCGCTTCATGCGGCGAGTGGAGGATGGTGACTTTAGCGCACGGGTGAAGGGAACAGGGTTCGATGAGATGCAGCTTCTAGCCCATGGATTTAATGAACTGCTGGACCGGATCGGAAGCTTGTTTCGTCGTGTGCGGGCAGAGCAGCAGCAGAAGGCCAAGGCTGAACTGCGTGTGCTGCAGGCTCAGATCAAACCGCACTTCCTGTTCAATACATTGGAGTCGATCAACGGGCTGGCCATGCGTGGAGAAGGACGGAAAGTCAGCGAAATGGTGAACCGTCTCGGCAATATTCTTCGGATCAGCATTCAAGATCAGGAGGAAATAGCACTGGGCGAGGAAGTAAGGCATCTCCAGAGTTATCTTGAAATACAACAATACAGATTCAGTGATTTGTTTACGTACGAAATAGATATTCCTGCTCATTTGTACACATCCTTCGTACTTAAACTGACGTTGCAGCCATTAGTAGAAAATAGCGTCCAGCATGGCTTCGAGGGCATTGAGTACAAGGGAGTGCTTCGGATCCGTGCATTCGAGGATCGCCATAATCTGGTACTGCGGGTGGAGGATAACGGACTTGGCATTCCCCAGGAAATATTGGGGAGATTCGAGTACATGGCAGAGGACCCTCCGGTACATCCGCATGCAAACGAAGGGGAGCAGTCCCCGTCTTCAATGGCCGAGCGCCGCGGGCTGGGTTTACGAAGTGTGGCGGATCGGATACGAATCCGATATGGGGCAGGATACGGCATATTCATCTGTTCAGCTCCAGGCCACGGGACAGTGATTCAATGCATAATTCCACGATATGAGCAGGGGGATGCCTAGATGAATCTGACCGCAATGCTAGTTGATGACGAACTGCCGATTTTGGAAAATTTGAGCTTGATCCTGCCCTGGGAGGACATGGGGATTGAACTTGCGGGCACGGCCAGAAGCGGGGCTGAAGCGCTGGATAAAGCGGCTGATTGTCATCCGGACATCATGCTGTGCGATATTCGCATGCCTGCCATGGATGGTTTGGAGCTTATTCGAATACTGCGCGAACGGGGCGAGTCATGTGAAATTATTTTGCTGACCGGATACCAGCAGTTTGAATATGCCCGAACGGCCATCCGCTACAACGTACATGAATACATATGCAAACCGATTGATTACTTGGATTTGGAGAACAAACTGCGCGAGTTAACCGAACAGATTCATAAGAAGCGCAGGGCAAGCGAGTTTGAGCACCATCGTCATGTAGAGATGGAAAACTGGATCAGACATAAACATGTGACCGACTTACTGCGGGGTGAAAAGGGAATTTCTCCGTGCTGCTCTGTGCCGTCAACAGAAGGGCTGTGCTCTTCTGATCGCTATATTCTCATCCTTGTGAATGCGGAAGGTTACTTCCGCCATTCCATCGGCTGGTCTGCTGACCAGCATCAGCAATGGCATGATGTGATCAATGCCAGTCTTGCAGATTTAACGGAAGCCCTGGAAGAAAGCATGATAATTGCCGTACGCAAAGGGGAATGGGGGATTCTGCTGAAGGCTGCGACCGGATGGGAGCAGCAGGCAGATGAATTAGAACAGCGTATCCGATGGAGGCTTAATGCCATGTTTGCCAAAGACCCGGCAATGAAGGCAAGAACGATTCGGGACGATCAGCCCGTGCGCTTGGATCAACAGATTACCGAGCGATACCTGCATTGTCAGCGAAGGTTGATGATTTCATTCGAAACCGGCGATGAGACGAGGTCGCTACCCACTTCCGCTCACCCCATCTTACGGCCAAACGACGAAGCATTCCAAAAGGCGGCGTGGGTGACCAAAGAGGACCTCGATCTGCTGACTCGCTGTATTCGGCAGGGGAACAAGCAGGGGGTGTTCAATCTGCTGCATTCCCTTAAGCAGCAGCTGAACCAAACTAAATTTTCATCGGACAGCATAGGTGAAAGCAATATTCGATTTTTGCTCGTACACATGCTGGGAGAGTTGAGGGAGGTTCATGCGCTTGCCGAACAGGAAGAAAAGCAGTTCTGGGACGCGCTGCAAATGGCAGCCTCCATGAAGGAATTGATCGAACTGGCGGAAGCGATCGCCCATGCCTGGCATAACAAACAAGGCACGTCACGTCCTTCGACTTCAGATTTGATAAAGTCTGCATGTGATTATATGGACACACATCTGGACCGTGATCTTGGCATCGATGAGGTTGCAGATTGGCTGGGAATCAGTTCAAGCTACTTTTGTCAGCTGTTCAAAAGCCATGCAGGAGTCACATTTGTTGAATATTTGACCCATAAACGGATGGAGAGCGCAGCGCACTTATTGAGTACAACGGAGTGGAGCATTACAGCGATCGGGGAAGCCACGGGGTATAAAGAACGGCGTTATTTCTCCAAAGTATTTCATAAACATTTCCATATGAAGCCGTCGGAATACAGGCAGAGCAAGAGAGCAGCTGCTTCATTGGAGGAGGGAATGCTTTCATGAGACCATGGGACAATTTCACGCTGGAGCAGAAGGTCGGCCAGCTGTTTATGTGCGGCTTTCATGGACAGCGAGCGGATGCACAGATCACCCGTTTAATCCAGGACTACCATGTTGGGGGCGTCATTTATTTCAGGCGCAATGTGGAGAGCGTGGAACAATTGACCCGCTTGTCTGCCGAATTGCAAAGGATGGCCGCTAAAAGCAGTGAACTGCCGCTTATGATCTCGGTGGATCAGGAGGGCGGCATGGTTGCCAGAATCGATAAAGACGGCGTGACCAGAGTACCGGGTAATATGGCGCTAGGGGCGACAGGCAACCCGGATTACACGTATCAATGTGCACGGATTCTAGGGGATGAGCTGAAGCGGATTGGAATCGATATGAACCTTGCACCAGTCCTCGACGTGAACAATAACGCGCTAAATCCGGTGATTGGAGTGAGATCCTATGGGGAAAACGCGGAGAAGGTGGCCGCTCATGGTGCGGCAGCCATTACAGGATATCAGTCGCGGGGCATAGCCGCAACAGCGAAGCATTTTTCAGGGCATGGAGATACGGCCGTGGATTCTCATCTCGGCATGGTAACCGTTCCCCATGGGCGGGAGAGACTGGAGCAGGTAGAACTGCTGCCTTTTCGCCAGGCCATTGAGGCGGGCGTGGATGCCATTATGACAGCACATGTCATTTTTCCGGCGATCGAACCAGAGCCGATTCCCGCAACGTTGTCCCGCAGCGTATTACATGGTTTATTGCGCAAAGAAATGGGGTTCGAAGGAATAATCATCACAGATTGCCTGGAGATGCATGCCATCTCCAAACCGTATGGAGTTGCGAAGGCGGCTGTCCGTGCTGTGAAGGCAGGAGCGGATTTGATCCTGGTCAGTCATACCCTTGACGAACAGATCGCAGCCATAGAGGCAGTGGCAGAAGCGGTTCGCCACGGAGAAATCGACGAGCAGATCATTGACCAGGCGCTGGAGCGTGTCGTGAATTGGAAGCTAAAACGCTGTGGCGATCAACCAAGCGAACCATCGAGTATGACAGATTCGTTTTCATCCGTCCCGCACGATGTACTGTTACACGAAATTGCGTGCCAGAGCATCACCGTGGTACATAATGACGGTTTACTGCCCTTAAAACCCGAACAAAACGTGTTCGTTATATGGCCCGAGGTTGTACAGCGAACAGAGGTGGATGAGCCTTGGTCCCATTCGGATTCGCTTGGTAGGGTGCTTGGGCAATTCAGGAATCATGTCCGCGAGTATAAAATAACGACCCAGCCGTCCTATGATGAAGCAGAACGAATTATGCAAAGCGTGATAAAGGGAGACCAAGTCATCGTATGCACCTATACCTCGGCAGGAGTTCTTCCCAAAGGTCAGCGCAACATAATCGAACGGCTGAGTGAGAAACATTCATTGATTGTCGTAGCTTTGCGTAATCCCTATGATCTGTTCGAAATTCCCCGGCCGGGAGCTTACGTGTGCACATACGAAAATACGCCTGCCGTGGTACGTGGACTCTCCCTTTTGATTACGGGCGAATTGAATCCGAGTGGAAGCTTGCCCGTCCGATTAAGTTAACATGGAAGGCAAGGACAAACCTTTCCGTTATGTGGTGAAGTTCATCCATATAGCGGCAAGGTTTTTTTGATGGATGAAGCTATGAATGCGATGAAATGATAACTAACTATTTTCATAGTGTTTTCGCTCTATTAAAACTTTACATTTCTAATCAAATAATTTTAGCAACTTTTCCCGGTCACCCGCGTCTAATAGTATGACTTTTTGAGGGGGATAATATTACGTGGGAGCAGAAGGAGCCAAAGAAAAAGAATGAATTTGAAGAAAAAATTGTCCATATTTACCGCTTTAGCTGTTTTTCAAGCATTTGCAGTTGGTTCGGTGAATGCGCAACCAGCAGCTCAAGGCGATGCAGAACCAGTTCATACTGCCAAAGTAAAATCCGTAGAGGTCATCAAGAAAGAACAGCCGCTTGCCGAGAGTGAAGTTAAGACAGGGAGCAGCGACGCTTCCAACAGTGCTCAGTCCACTGAAGGCAAAGAAACTTCTACAACAACCGAAACAGCACCGACAACTGAAACAACGTCAACAACCGGAACAACACCAACCAAAGAAGTAACGCCAACAACACCAGCAACAGGTGTGGATACACCAACCACAGATGGGGAAACATCAGCGACTGAACCTGATCCGGATGCTGCGGACCAAGAAGACGGCAGCGCAGAGGACGTCGAGACTCCAACGACCCCTGTTCAGGCAGAGCAACCTTCTGCAGGAGGAACGTCTTTCGGAACATCAGGCGGTGATCTGACGCTGTACATGAACAGCAACAAAATGGAGCAAGACGGAAAGACGTATTTGGCTGGGCAGCCCATGACGGTCAAAAACGGCGTGTCGTATGTTGCCATTCGGGCATTGGTAGACCGTGTAGGATATGAAGTCAAATATGACAACACCACCAAGGAAACGATCATTATTAGCGGCGAAAGCGAGCTTCGTTTCAAAACGAACAGCACGGTCTACACCGTAAATGGCGAGTCCAGAACGATGAAAGGCCCTGCCTATCAGCAAAAAAATACGTTCATGGTCCCGCTAACTTCCATTACGCAGGCCTTGAACATTACTTATAAAGTAAATCAGTCGGCCAAAACGGTTGTGCTGAATCTGAATACCAAACCGGTTGCAAGCTTCAAAATTTCCCAAAAGGAAATTTTTGCAGGTGACAAGGTAGATTACGTGACATCCTCCAGTTCTCCGAAGGGGTTGAACATTGTTGACGAACGCTGGACCGGCCGTCAGGAATCGTTCGATCAGCCCGGTACGTATACGATTACTTATGAAGTTCAGGATTCTAGCGGTCAATGGAGCGACCCGTATTCCGTAACCATTCAAGTACAGAAACCAAACCTGCCTCCTGTCGCCATGTTCGAGACCGACAAGGAAGAGTACAAGATGGGCGAAAAAATCACGTATATCGACCAAAGTACGGATGATGAAAACGCCATCGAAAAAGTGGAATGGGATAACAATGCACTGGCCTTCTTCGTTCCAGGTCCCAAAACGGTGACCATCACCGTTACGGACAAACACGGTGAAACCGACACATACAGCAAAGTCATTACAATTACCAATGAGACGTTGTATACTCTTTCTGATTTCAATCAGCTTTTCACCCCGGTAGGACAGAAATTCGTCTTTAACGGCGGCGATGTGCCTGCCATGGAAAAAGTGCCTTATACGTATACAGACGAACCAAGCCTGCTGATCCGCAGCAACAGTCCGGAAACGGTGAATTCCGAAGGTATTGTATATAAAGAGTCTTCTTTCGGTCAGACCCGCTTCATGATTCACCATGTAAACAACACGGGGAAAGCCGTTAAAATGTATGTTGTCGCAACGAACAACAACGCGTATACGGCGCAACTCGAACAGCAAAACATGGGCTTTGCGGGACCTTCCCCAATCGCTACGGCCGCAGGGAAATTGTCCATTGACCGATGGTTCCAGTCGATGCAGGAAGGTAAGGATCAAAAGAAAATCTATATTGAGCCTGGCGACAGCAAGCTGATTTTGACGGAGCTTAGTGCGCTGCCGATGAAACAAGGACAAGTTATTTCGCTCTATTCGGACGTATTCAGTGACTATCAACTCGATTATAACGTCATCATGATCGATGCAAACAAAGATCCGATGGAAGCTTTGGCTACATTGCCTGTGCTTGACCGCGACGGCGTTCATAACCGTGGTACGTATCCGAATGCTACACGGGTTATTACCTACGATGAGCCAATCGGTGCCAAACCGTCCCGCATGCCGCTTGGCGATAATGCAAGCGATCCGAATCTGGTCGGAACGGATCCGATGGCTTACACGGATGCGTCCAATGCAGGCAACTTTGGCGTGTTATACAAAATTACGCTGAACAACGTTGCTCCACGGACGTTGATTTCCCTGAACCCTCGCGGAGGCAAATACTCCGGCGTTGCCCTGGTCAATGGTCAGGTTGTACAGATTGCGCAAAGCAGCTCCGTTAGCGCGCCGAATGAACAAAGCGTGCTTTATCGCACCGGATCTTATGGAGAGAGCGTAACGATTCTGTTCTCTGCCGCACCGGGTAGCAATCTGCCGGTTAACTTGTTGTTCACACCGCTTCCAGAAGAGAAAAAATAACAATTTTTATATAAACCGCAAAAAACATACACACGTTAACGGAGAGTCAGGAGCAATCTGGAGAAGCGAAGCGGTCGCCTTTATCACCGGATTTTCCCTTCTAGAGAAGGGGAATCAAAAAAATCTGGGGATAACAGCGATCGGAAGATGGTGCTGCACTCGTAGTGGCCTTGTGTGATTGGTTAGTGCGGTTTATATAGATGGACCGGAAAACGGACGGTTTGGAGTGAGAGCTTATATTATCGTATACCCTGTCACCCCAAAAGTCGCCCGAACAGAAACTTGTTCTAAACCGTCATGGAAGGACTCCGCAAGGAGTCCTTTTTCGTAGGTTTGCAGTCGGCTGAATGCACATATTCCGTCCGTGCATAGATACGCTCATGCGAGGTTTCCTCAGGGAAGTTCATGCTGGATGATCGATCGGGCGGCTGACTGCTTTCGTTGACTCGAAGCGAAATTTGAGGCATTATTAGTAGTAAGAAAATACAAGCGGCCATTTGCATCGGTTACAGCACCGCTCTGTCGGCTTTGCTTGACCCATTGCATGAGCATATGTATGGCAGGAGGTGTTGCAGGTCATGCTGACAACAGAGCAGATTATTAGCACGATGTCCTCGCAGGGGCTTCGCATCACGGATCAGCGGAAAACGCTGGCCAGGTTGTTTGCCGAATCTCCCGGTTTTTTGACACCGAAGGACGTTTATGAATATATGAGCAAAAACTATAGCGGACTCAGCTTCGACACGGTGTACCGCAATTTGCGGGTGATGCAGGAATTGGGTGTACTGGAGCAGATTATTTTTGAGGACGGGGTGAAGTTCCGCGCCCATTGCAGCGAGGATCATCACCATCACCATATGATTTGCCTGAAATGCCAAAAAACATATCCGATCGTATTTTGCCCCATGCAGCTTGCGGATGCGCCGGAACAATTTCAGGTTGTGGATCATAAATTCGAAGTGTTCGGGTATTGTAAAGATTGTGCGGAGCATGCTCCGGCCAAAGCGGTTTCGGGACATTCTCACGGGAAGCATTAAGCGATGAAGCTGACGCGAAAAATGGCACAGGCGCCCATTCGGGTATATCGCAGCTGCATTTCTCCGCTCAAGCCGCCGACCTGCCGTTTTTATCCGACATGTTCGGCGTACGCGATGGAGGCCATTGAGGTGCATGGCGCCTTGAAAGGATCATGGCTGGCCGCAAAGCGCATCGCCAAATGTCATCCGTTCCATCCGGGCGGCGTGGATTTGGTCCCGCCGAAAGCGGACAAATCCGTCATAGCTTCTTCCAAGTAGTCTGCAGCCGACTTGACAAAAGGGGCAGCGTTTCAGTATATTTCATGTATAATAATTTCCAGTGAAGGGATAAGTACAGACACACCCCCAGCGCAGAGAGCCGGAGAAGCTGAGAACCGGTCTGGGAGGAGGATGGAAAATGGTCCTGGAGGGACCTCTTTCGAGCATGCAGTGCGGGATTAACCGCTTGCTGTAAGATTGGGGCGTGATCCAGCGTTAATGGACGGTCTGAGGACCGACAGAGCCCGTGGTTTGCGAAAAGCGCGGGGAATTTGGGTGGTAACACGTGAGAACAACTCGCGTCCCATTGGGGCGGGAGTTTTTTTGTGTTCTTTAAACCGAAAAGGAGGCAAATCAGCCATGGCTGAACAAAAAACGTTTTATCTGACGACACCAATCTATTATCCAAGCGATAAGCTGCACATCGGGCATGCTTATACGACGGTGGCGGGCGATGCGATGGCCCGGTACAAACGTCTGCGCGGATACGATGTCCGTTATTTGACGGGCACGGATGAGCATGGACAAAAAATCGAACAAAAAGCGCAAGAGAAAGGCCAAACGCCGCAAGCTTTCGTCGATGGCATCGTAGCAGGCATCAAGGATCTGTGGAAAAAGCTGGACATCTCTCACGACGACTTTATCCGTACCACGGAAGAGCGTCACAAAACGGTGGTGCAGGACATTTTCGACCGTTTGCTGAAACAGGGCGACATTTATAAAGGAGAGTACGAAGGCTGGTACAGCATTCCGGACGAAACCTATTATACGGAAACCCAGCTGGTGGACGTGGAGCGGAACGAGCAGGGCGACATTGTTGCCGCGAAAAGCCCGGACAGCGGTCATCCGGTGGAATTGGTGAAAGAAGAATCCTACTTCTTCCGGATGAGCAAATATGCCGATCGTTTGCTGCAATTTTATGAGGAGAACCCTGGCTTCATTCAGCCGGAGTCCCGCAAAAACGAAATGATCAACAACTTCATCAAGCCTGGCTTGGAGGATTTGGCCGTCTCCCGGACGACGTTTGAATGGGGCGTCAAAGTAAAAGGCGACCCCAAACACGTCGTATACGTATGGATCGATGCGCTGTCCAACTATATCACGGCACTGGGCTACGGCTCCGCCGATTCGTCGCTCTACGACAAGTTCTGGCCGGCGGACGTACATTTGGTCGGTAAAGAGATCGTACGTTTCCATACGATCTATTGGCCGATCATGCTGATGGCGCTTGACCTGCCATTGCCGAAAAAGGTATTTGCGCACGGTTGGCTGCTGATGAAGGACGGTAAAATGTCCAAATCCAAAGGCAATGTGGTTGACCCGGTTACGCTGATTGACCGTTACGGTCTGGATGCGCTGCGATACTACCTGCTGCGCGAAGTTCCATTCGGTTCGGACGGCACCTTTACGCCAGAAAGCTTCGTGGAACGCGTCAATTCCGATTTGGCGAACGACCTCGGCAACCTGCTGAACCGTACCGTAGCGATGGTTGATAAATATTTCGAAGGCAAAGCACCGGCATTTGCTTCCGGCGTAACCGAATTCGATGCTTCTCTTGAAGAAGCGGGCCATGCGGCCGTGGAAAAAGTGGAGCAGGCGATGGAAAATCTGCAGTTCTCCGTTGCGTTAACGGCAATCAGCCAATTTGTAAGCCGCAGCAACAAGTACATCGACGAGACGCAGCCGTGGGCGTTGGCTCGTGACGAAGAGAAACGCAGCGAACTGGCTTCGGTCATGTCCCATCTGATCGAAAGCCTGCGCATCGCTTCCATCTTGCTGCAACCGTTCCTCACGCGTGCACCGCGTAAAATTTGGGAACAGCTCGGCATCCAGGAAGGCGAGCTTACCGCCTGGGATACAACGAAGCAATGGGGACTGATCCCGGCAGGGAATGCGCTGCAAAAGGGAGATCCGATTTTCCCGCGCCTGGATGCAGAACAGGAAGTGGCTTACATCTCCGAAGCCATGACCGGCGGCAAAAAGGCGGAGCCGCAGCCTGAGGCGCCGCAAGCAAACGCAGCGGCTGAAGCCGTGGAGGCACCGGAGAGCAAAGAAGAGATCGGCATCGATGACTTCGCGAAAGTCGAGCTGCGCGTGGCGCAGGTTATCGCCTGCGAGCCCGTCAAAAAAGCGGATAAATTGCTGAAGCTGCAGCTGGACCTCGGTTATGAGCAGCGTCAGGTCGTATCCGGTATCGCGAAGTTTTATTCGCCGGAAGACATGGTCGGCCGCAAAGTCATTTGCGTAACGAACCTGAAACCGGTGAAGCTGCGCGGCGAGCTGTCCCAAGGCATGATTTTGGCGGCATCGCATGGCGATCAGCTTACGCTTGCTACCGTTCCTGACAGCATGCCCAATGGCGCACAAGTAAAATAACGGAACAGCATGCTTGTATGCATAAATAAACTATGGCACCCGTATGTGCTGCATGAAAGTGACCCGATTCGTCGGGTCACTTTTTTCACCATTTTTTTAGCCGGAAAGGGGCCATGAAGGGGGACAACCAGGCATAGACTGATAAAAGCTCCGCAGATCTGGATAGAATGAAAAGGAGAGCACGCTTGACAATGGTGGGTAGGTTACCTATAATTCTATCAGTAATGTTTACGATTAAGAGATGCGGAGTGATAGAAAAAATGAAATTTTTGAGAGAAAAACCGTCATTGATTCAGGCGACTGCCCGGCGCAAAGGCAAGCGGTCTCGTCTGCTTTGGAGCAGTTTGCTGGTTATGAGTTTGCTAATCTTGTCCGCTTGTGGGCAAAACAGCTCCAATAGTGCCAAAATCGAAGAAGGCAAAGTCAACGTCGTAACGACGTTTTATCCGGTGTACGCTTTTACGGCTGCGATCGGCGGAGAGGATGCGAACGTGATCAACTTGCTGCCAACCGGGGTAGAGCCGCATGACTGGACGCCAAAGAGCCAAGATATCGTCAACACGTCCAAAGCCCAGCTTTTCTTATATAACGGTGCCGGGCTTGAAGGATGGGTGCCGAATTTCCTCAAGTCGCTGGATAGCGACTCCAAGGTTAAAGCGGTGGCGGTCAGCGACGGCGTGGATCTCTTGATGGCGGAAGGCGACGATGGCCACGATCATGGTGCGGAACAATCGGAAGAACACGCTCATGAGGATGAACATGCCGACGAACATACAAACGACGCGGGGTCAGAAGAGGTAGACAGTCATCATATCGACCCTCACACATGGGTGAGTCCGAAATCAGCCTTGATCATGGCCGAAAATATCAAAAACAGCCTTGTGGAAGCAGATCCTGCTCACAAAGAAGGCTACGAGCAGCGTTACAAAGCGCTTCAAACCAAATTGGCAGCACTGGATCAACGATTTACCGACGAGCTTTCCAAAGTGCCGAACAAGGAAATCGTCGTATCCCATCAGGCGTTTGGTTATCTGGCACGCGATTACGGCCTGACACAGCATGCGATCATGGGACTGTCCCCGGACGCTGAGCCGACGGGTCAGGATATCGTGAATCTGTCCAAATTGGTAAAGGAAGAAGGCATCAAGTACATTTTCTTCGAGGAACTGGTATCCGACAAACTGGCCAAAACGTTGGCTGGCGAAGCCGGCGTGGAAACGATGGTCTTGAACCCGGTAGAGGGGCTGACGAAAGAGCAGGCAGCAAGCGGAGACGATTATTTCACTTTAATGGAGAAAAATTTGCAAAATCTCCTGATCGCATTAAAATAAGATAGACTGGGATTCGTCCGAATCCTGAAATAGAAAGAAAGGGTGGCTTTGCCATGCAGCAAATCATGCCACTATGTCATGATCCCATCATCGAAATCGAGCAATTGTCGTTTTCCTATGGTGAACAGAAAGTCATTGAACATTTGAATTTCATGGTGCAAGAGCGGGACTTCGTGGGCATCATCGGATCGAACGGCGCCGGCAAAACAACGCTGCTGCGTATGTTGGTCGGGCTTCTGCCGCCTGCGAAAGGCGACATTAAGTTGTTCGGCCAGTCCATTCGCAAATTCAAGGATTGGCAGCGCATCGGATATGTTCCGCAAAAAAATGCTTTCAATCCATTGTTTCCGGCAACGGTGCGAGAGGTTGTCATGTCCGGCCTGTACAACAACAAAAACATGTTTCGCCGCATGACACGCCAGGCCAACCAGCAATGTGCGGATGCCATGCAGGTCATGCGAATCGAGGACATTGCGCACAAACGGATTGGACAGCTCTCTGGCGGGCAGCAGCAGCGCGTGTTTCTGGCGCGGGCGCTCATCAACCGTCCGGATCTGCTTGTTCTTGACGAACCAACCGTGGGGATTGACGCGGAGTCCCAGGATACTTTTTTTGAACTGATTACCCATATGCATGAGCATCACCGGATGACTTTCCTTATGGTCTCCCATGACATGAACCGAATGGAAAATTATCTAGGTTCGCAGCCGGCGGTAACGAACGGTAAAATTCATTTTCATGTTCGTCACTCGCATGAGGTGGAGGATTGCGCGGAAACCAATCTGCAGCATACGACGGCGCAGGTGCGGTAAACGGCAGTTGTCCGCCAGAATAGAGCAAGGCCGAAGGAGTCGTGTACGTTTTGGAAATTTTAATGAGTGATTTTTTTCAGCGGGCATTGGCAGGCGGGTTGCTGATTGGCATCACCGCCCCGCTGATTGGATTGTTTCTGGTATTGCGCCGTCTATCCATGATCGGAGATACGCTCTCTCACGTTACGATTGCCGGGGTTGCCCTCGGTTTTTTGATTGAGGTATATCCGATTGCGGTAGGGCTTGTGTTTGCGGTGCTTGCCTCATTTGCGATTGAGAAATTGCGCAAGGCTTACAAAAGCTATGCGGAATTGTCCATCGCGATTATTATGTCCGGCGGCGTGGCGCTGGCCTCGCTGTTCTTTACGCTTGGCAAGGGATACAATACCGATGTGATGAGTTATCTTTTCGGAAGCATCTATACGCTGGATGCGACCGACCTGAAGCTGGTCGGCATCGTTACGTTGATTGTCGTTGTCATCGTTGCCTTGCTTCATAAGGAGTTTTTTCTGCTTAGCTTTGAAGAGGATGCAGCGGCAGTGACGGGATTGCCGGTTCGTGTGCTGAACATGCTGATTACGGTCATGACGGCATTGGTCATTAGCACAGCCATCAAAATCGTGGGTGCTTTGCTCGTATCTGCGTTGCTGACCATACCGGTTGCCGTCAGTTTGTTGATGGCAAGAAGTTTCAAGTCGGCAATAGTATTGTCCGTGGTCATCGGTGAGATTGCCGTGGTCATTGGATTGGTTGTAGCAGGGATCTGGAACCTGGCACCGGGTGCTACGATTGTACTGCTGTTGATTATGATGCTGATCATGACGATGGTCGCCAAAAAGGGATTCCGTGCCTGACGCTTGAACGTGATCAAATGTGCAATTGGCAAGTGAGCTTCCACAGAAGGGAGACATTCGCTTCATGCCTGATGTTAACGTATGGCTGGCTTTCATAGCCGGATTTGCATCATTTATATCCCCTTGTTGTTTACCTCTGTATCCGTCATATCTTTCCTATATCACCGGCATGACGGTGCAGCGCCTGAAAGATGAGCGCAACCAGCGCGAGGTTCGCATGAAAACGATGACGCACACGCTGGCGTTCATTTTAGGTTTTTCGGCGGTATTTTATTCGCTTGGATTGGGTGCAGGGCTGTTCGGACGTTTTTTCAATGATAATCGCGAGCTCATCCGGCAGCTATCCGCCATTCTGATCATGTTGATGGGGTTATTCCTGCTTGGGGTGTTCAAACCGCAGTTTCTGATGAAAGAGCGCAAGCTGGAGTTGAAATGGAAACCTGCGGGATATGTAGGGTCTTTTGTATTCGGCATTGGCTTCTCTGCAGGATGGTCCCCGTGTATCGGCCCCATTTTAACGGCAATCATTGCGATGGCTGCAAGTGAACCGACGACATGGTTTGCGTTGATTACCGGTTATACGGTCGGATTTGCCGTTCCGTTTTTTGTTCTTGCTTTTTTTATCGGCTCGACCCGCTGGATTTTGCGTTATTCCAATGCGATGATGAAAGTGGGCGGGGCGTTAATGCTGTTCCTTGGCATATTGCTGTTCACTGACCAGATGACCAAGATTACGATTTGGCTGCAGCAGATTACGCCGGATTGGATGATTATTTAAGGGGAAAATCTGGTGATAAATGCGAAGCGTATGCTTTCGATGGAGCTTTCTTACAGAAAGCTTTTAGCTTCGCTTCTTCAGATTGGATCTGCCCCTCCGTTAACGTGTGTTATTTGTGGCTTATATAGCCATAGTTTGATAGTAGAAGCCCTATGAACATCGGATGCGAATCCGGTTCATGGGGCTTTTTTGGTTGGATGCGAAACAGTCAAGTGAAATAGTCGATGTTGGCTAATGGAAAATGTTCAAAAATTCGCTCCGTAATGAATTCGCGCAGCGCGTCCTGCTGGTCGTCTTTGTAGACGTATTTATACTGCCCCCAACGGCCCCATTTCATTTTGCGTTTTTCGATATCCATTTCAAGTTTGGTTTTGGGGTAACGTTTCTCGATCGTGGCTTTGGCCGTTTTGGTGAAACGGTGCTGGATCATTTCAAAGGTAAGATTGCTGGTCGCCTCCTCAGGGAGGGTATCCGCGAGCTTTTGCAGCAATTCGGCGTAGCCTTTCTCCCAGCCGTCGTACCAAATAATTGGAGCGATAATAAAACCGAGCGGATAACCGGCATGGGCAATTTTCCCTGCAGCTTCGATTCGTTCTTCGAATCTGGAAGTTGCGGGTTCAAAATTTTTAATAACGTAATCGGCATTAACGCTGAAACGAATGCGGGTATGGCCGTTATGCTTAATATCCAGCAGCGGTTCAACATGATGGTACTTGGTCACAAAACGCAAGCGTCCGTATGGTTCGTCAGCCATGAAACGAATCAGGTCGCCCAAATTTCCCGTAATATGCTCCAGGCCCACCGGATCGGATGTACAGGCTGCCTCGAAGCGGGTAATTTCAGGTGCTCGTTCGTCGATATAACCCTTCGCTGCCTGGATGATTTCCTCGGTATTTACGTAGACCCTTACGTATGGCTTGGCCCCCAAGGTAGTTTGCAGGTAACAATAATGGCAATGGCCCATACATCCTGTGGAAATCGGAATGGCATACTCCGCTGAAGGTTTGGATTGGTCAAATTTCAGCGTTTTTCGTACGCCCACAACGAGTGTGCGTTTGGCCATGCGATATTTTTCCTGCTCCGTCTCTCCCGGTAAATTCGTAATTCTGTTATGGGAAGTGGTCATTTGGTAAGGGATGTCTTGGGACTTGACCCACTCCATGATGCGTTTTCCTTTGTCGTATTCCAGCGCGCCTGGTTCAAAATAGACCAAATCGGGAATAAAGGGTTTAGTCCCCTTTGCCTTCCGGACGGGAGGAGACGCTGTGCTCGTACTCATAAGGTTGGTTTGCTCCTTTCATGGCTGGCTGCCAAGATTAGTTTGGGTTATTTGGAGCAGATGCACGCATGCCAAATACTTGAGCGTTTTTTGCGTTCATGGTGGGCAGAAGGATGGATTGCATGGTTCAGGGTCGCGCAGGACTTGCCAATGCGCATTGATAACATGTATCATTAAAGGATAGGGACCAGGCGCGAATCGTGTCGTGTGTCGGTCAGAGAGAAGAGAGGGAAGCAGATGCCAACGCCCAGTATGGAAGATTATTTGGAGCGTATATACAAACTCATTGATGAAAAGGGCTATGCTCGCGTATCCGATATCGCTGAAGGATTGGAAGTGCATCCTTCTTCGGTGACGAAGATGATCCAGAAGCTGGACAAGGACGAGTACCTGATTTATGAAAAGTACCGTGGATTGGTACTGACTCCAAAAGGGAAAAAGATGGGCAAGCGATTAATGGAACGTCATCATTTGCTGGAGGAATTTTTGACGACCATCGGCGTGCAGGAAGAGAACATTTACAAAGACGTTGAAGGCATCGAGCATCATTTGAGCTGGGACTCGATTACATGCATCGAAACCTTGGTCGAATATTTCAGGCAGAACGAAAACCGCTTGAACGATCTCCGGAAATTGCAGGAAGTCATGAGCAACACGGAGTCCTAGTTCTGATCCGGAATAAGGAGCCGCTTCATCCATCATGCTGCAAGAACATAGGATGTCCCCGTGCCATTGGAGGCCGCGAGGGCATCCTTCGTTTTTTTGCCAGCATTTTATCCATTTATCGCAACAAAACGGTCACTTGACGCGTCTATTAAACTAGCAGAATTTTCCGCGAAAAAGGATATGATGGAGGATTGAATGGATGAAGTTTCGTAAGAGCCTGGTTATGCTGCTGATTTTTGTGTTGGGTTTGCAAACGGCAGGGCTGTCTGCTCAAGCAGCCGGTCAGAACATTGTGATTCATCTGGACGGGCAGCGTCTGGAGTCGGATGTGGCGCCTTATATTTTGCCCAAAGTGAATGTGACTATGGTGCCGCTCCGAGTTATTAGCGAAGGATTGGGAGCATCCGTATTCTGGTCCCAAGCCACCAAAACGGTAACGATCAACAAGTCGGGCACGATCATTCAAATGACGAAGGGAAAACAGCAAGCAACGGTGGATAACGCGACGGTGAACCTGGATGCATCGGTTGAGGTGAAACAGGGGCGCGTAATGGTGCCGCTCCGGTTCGTCAGCGAAAACCTGGGCATTCGCGTGAACTGGACCCAGGCGACGCAGACGATTGATCTGTTCACGCTGACAAACGACTCCGGTTCGGAGACGACGCCTGATCCTACGCCGGTTACACCGGTCGATCCGGGCAATTCAGATCAATCGGGCAATGTGCCTGCAACCGACGAGATGCGCGGAGCATGGATTTCCACGGTGAATGGCGATTGGCCGTCATCCGGCGCAAAAGGCAATATCGAGAAACAGAAGCTGGATTATACGCAGCAGCTGGACCAATTAAAAGGTATGGGTATCAATGCGGTGTTCGTGCAAGTTCGAGCCAACGGGGATGCCATTTACCCTTCGGATCTGGTGCCTTGGAACAGTGTGCTTACGGGAACGCAAGGCAAAGATCCGGGTTATGACCCGCTGGAATTCATGATTGAGGAGGCGCACAAACGCGGGCTTGAGTTCCATGCCTGGTTCAATCCGTTCCGCGCCACGAATTCGGCGAGCACAACGGGATTGGCGGCGAATCATGTATCCAAGCTTCATCCGGAGTGGATCGTCAATGCGGGAGGCAAGCTGTACATCAACCCCGGCATTCCGGAGGCAAGGCAGCATATCATCGATACGATTATGGAAGTGGTAAACCGGTACAATATTGACGGGGTGCACTTGGATGATTATTTCTATCCGTCCAACGTGACCTTCAATGATGATGCGGCATTCAGGACTTATAACACATTAAACACCAGTGATCGTGCCGAATGGCGCCGCGACAATATCAATCAGTTCGTGAAGCAGCTTGGCGAAAGCATTCATCAGGTGAATCCGAACCTGGAATACGGAATCAGTCCATTTGGCGTATGGCGCAATAAAGCGGTGGATGCGACGGGTTCAGACACCAAAGCAGGTGTAACCGCGTATGACAGCATGAATGCGGATGTGCGTACTTGGATCAAACAGGAATGGATCGATTACGTGGCTCCGCAAGTATATTGGAGCATGACGTTGAGCGCCGCACGTTATGACAAAGTCGTAGATTGGTGGGTTAACGAAGTCGCGAATACAAATGTCAAATTGTATATCGGACACTCCCCGTACAAAATAGGAACCACCGAATCGGGGTGGCAGACTTCGCAGGAAATCATCGATCAATTGGCATACAATGAACGATACAACGCCATTGGCGGAGATATTTATTTCAGCTCCCAATACTTGACGAAGGACCCGCTCGGTTTAATCGCAAGGTTGAAATCATATTACGGCTTGTAATGCATATTGACGACATATGACGGGCCCCTGTTCTCATACAGTGACAGTAGAACTATTGTTGCATGGGAACGGGGGTTTGTTTATGTTGATCAATGCGGTCTTTGAAGGCGGAGGAGTGAAAGGAATTTCACTCGCCGGGGCGGTGAAAAGCGCAGAAGATCATGGGGTGCAATTCAATCGCGTTGCAGGCACGTCATCGGGCTCGATCGTTGCGGCGTTGATTGCCGCGGGGTATAAAGCGGACGAAATGCGGGGGATTATTGAGAATACGCCATTTGCATCATTGCTGCGTCGTGCCCCGATTTTTGATGTGCGCTGGCTTGGTCCGGCGGCAAGGCTTTTTTTGAAAAAGGGACTGTACTCTGGCGAAGCCTTGGAAACATGGATTCGCAGCATGCTGCAGCAAAAGGGCATTCGTTCCTTTGCCGACCTGCCCCCTGGCAAACTGAACGTCATTGCCTCCGACATTTCCGGCGGCAACATTTTGGTTTTGCCTGACGACATCAGCCGATTTGGCATCGAACCCGGCAAACTGGATGTTGCCAAAGCTGTGCGCATGAGCTGCAGCATCCCTTACTTTTTCGACCCGGTTGTCATTCGCAAATCGCCGGCATTCTCGAAAGGGCTGCCGTTCAGCCAACAATTTGTTTACGTCGTGGACGGGGGATTGCTCAGCAATTTCCCGTTATGGTTGTTTGAAGGGGAACGCTCGAAGCGGAGCGGGGAGATCATTCCGGTGGTCGGATTCAAAATGGTCGGCAAAACGGAGGGACAGCCGGCGACGATCAAGGGCCCGCTAAGCATGCTTCAAGCTTTGGTAGAAACGATGCTGACGGCTCATGATGAGCGTTACATTGAGCAGATCAACCGCTTCCGAACCGTTAAAATACCGACGCTTGGAATCAAGCCGACCCAATTCCGCTTAACCCCGGACGAAAGCTTGGCGTTGTACGAATCAGGGGTTGCTTCGGGTACCGACTTTTTCAACGGCTGGAACGTCAAGACATACGGGGAGCAATTAAACAAGGAACGGCGGAATTCGAGCAGCAAAGCAGTGCAGGGGACATTGCCCAAAGCCGCTCCCTCCAATAAATAAAAAGCAATGCTTCGCCTATGGGGCAAAAGCATTGCTTTTTCATGTTTCAAACGAATGTGTTAATGGAATTTCGGTACATCCTCATCGTTTTTTCCCTTTTGTCCCTGAATGACATGGAACGGGTAATCTTTGCGTTTACGCGTGGAGTGGCTCTTTCTGGCACTGTTCTGAGCATTGACCTTGGCCATCGTTTTCGCTGAAGGCTTGATCTTCGGCGTCTGTTTGCGTTGCCAGCGGCGGGGCGGAAATTTGTAGAGCAGGAATGCACCTCCCAAGACCACCACTGGAATCAAAATCTGGACGATGCTAGCGTTGGACAACCAGCTGAGTACTCCGAAAGCGGCGAGAACGATAAAAGCCCAAAATACGATCGCCTGCTTGTTCATATCAATCACCCTTTCACAGGATCAAGAGTTGCAAGAGGAACCTCCGACGTGCTGGAAGCATTGGCGAGCTTGGCATCAAGCTCAAGCATGCGGTTAAACGATGCGATGGATACTTCGACCTGCTCGTCGGTCGGTTCCTTGGTTGTCAGCAGCTGCAGCCACAGTCCTGGGTACCCAAGATAGCGAAGTACAGGAATATCGCGCATCGCATTGGTGATTTTCAACAGTTCAAACGAAATGCCCAGTACGACCGGCAGCAGGAGCAGGCGCTGTCCCATGCGTTCCCACAGATTGTCGTATGTGAAGAGCGAATAGAGGAATACCCCGATGATCACCGTCAGCATGATAAAGCTGCTTCCGCAGCGATAATGGAGACGGCTGTATTTTTGAACGTTTTTCGGTGTGAGCTCTTCGCCCGCTTCATAGGCACTGATTACTTTATGCTCCGCGCCGTGATATTGGAACAATCTTTTGATCATCGGCGTTTGCGAGATCAGCCACAAGTAAGCGAGCAGCAGGATCAGCTTGATCACGCCTTCCAGTAAATTATGCAGGAACTGGTTGTCAAATGCGTTCTTGAAGAGGAAATTCTCAACGACTACCGGGAGCAGCGTCAAAACAATTTTGCCGAAAAGAAAAGAAAGGATGGCTACAGCGGTTACGCCGATAATCATGCTCAGGCTCCAGCCCGAGCCTTGTTTGTCCTTTTGCTTCTCGCGTTCTTCCGGCTCCAGCTCATCGTCCGCGTAGGCGTCGGCCGAGTAATTAAGGTGTTTGCTGCCTTTGACGCTGGAATCTATGATGCTGACAATCCCGCGCAGAAGCGGTATGCGTCGCAGTTTGATGACCCAGGACTTGTCTTGCTTGGGAACTTCCAGATACGTTATTTCGCCGTCTTTTCTCCGCACAGCGGTAACGTTCACGTGTTTGCCGCCGAACATGACGCCTTCGATGACGGCTTGCCCCCCGTAGCTGACAGGTTTGGATTGTTGAGGCAAATTATTCACCATCCTATTCTCTTATATCCCTTCAGGCTCGAAGGTCGATTAATATCCTTATTGTATCGAATTTTGAAAGCAATTTCTAGTTGAGGGGATATCCGCGGTGTTGGTTGTTAAATTCGCCTGAACTGGAGCATACTACCTGGGACGGAGAACAAGGCTGCAAGGATTCTGCAGGCAGGAGAACGATTAAATCTTGAGGAGAATGCAAATGGCAGAATATGTGGAAGAACGGACAATACATGCGGAAGATCCCAAGACGGGCTCGAAAGAATCGAAGAGAAAGGCGAGGCCGAGGCAAAGCCAGCAACAAGGCCATACGAAGCCGCTGCCTTTTGCGATTGAGCTCGGTTTTTTTGCCGGCTTTATTTGGGGCGGGGTACATTGGTTTTTTTATTTCCTTCACTTTACGGTCGTGCCTATAGGCTTTCTGGCGGAACCCTTTTTCAAGCACCGGTTCATATATACGGCAGCAGGCCATTTGACGGGATGGTTGTTTTTTATCGCATTTTCCATCCTCGTGTCGGTGATATACACGTTTAGCCTGAGAAAACAAAAAGGGCCGATTCCCGGCATGGTTTACGGCATCGTATGGTGGGTCATCCTGTTCGTGATTCTCGGTCCCAAGCTGGGGATGATGAAGCCTATAAACCGCCTGACCTGGGACTCCATCTTCACCGAATTGTGCTTCTTTTTGCTGTGGGGCCTCTTTATCGGTTACACCGTGGCGATGGAGTATACGGACGAGCGGAAGCGCGAGCCCGAAGAAGCGGGCTAGCAGCCGCAAAAAAGCTTCTCAATCCGGCAATGGCTGTGTTAAAATAGCAGATGGTTATTTGCAGAAAGGATGGAGCAGCTATGAAACGAATCGTCGTGATCAATGGCCCGAACCTGAACATGCTTGGCGTACGCGAGCCGGGCATCTACGGAACGCTTAGTCTGAAGGAGATTGAGGACAACATTCGCAGACAAGCCGAGGAGCTGGGTGTCTCCATCGCTTTTTACCAATCCAACCACGAGGGGGACATTATTGATCGCATCCATGCGGCCTTGGGCGAGGCGGACGGAATCATTCTGAATGCCGGCGCGCTGACCCATTACAGTTATGCCGTGCGCGATGCCATCAGTACGGTAAAGGTTCCTACCGTGGAGGTTCATTTATCTAACATTCATGCGCGTGAAGCTTTCAGACATCAATCAGTCATTGCTGCAGTGACGATCGGGCAGATTGCCGGATTTGGCGAAGTAAGCTATGAACTGGGATTGCTGGCTCTCGTGCGTCATCTGGACAAACAAACCTGAGCCGGGAACCCGGGAATGTGAGAGAAGGAAGGGTTACCGATGGAAAACAAAAGAGTGAACAAGCTGCGCGAGGCGATGCAGGAGCGCGGATTGGCAGCGATGCTGATCGCAAGTCCGGTGAACCGTCAATATATGACGGGTTTTACGGGTTCATCCGGCTATGTGCTCATTACGGAGCAAGAAGCTTATTTGGTGACCGACTTCCGTTATATGGCGCAAGCGTCGCAGCAAGCCGAAGGCTTCAACGTGGTCGAGCATGGTCCTAAACCGATTGAAACGGTACGCGAATTGCTGGCCCAAAGCGGCATCACGGCAGTCGGCTTTGAACAGGACCATGTTTCTTACGGAACGTATGGCGCTTATGCCGAGGCGCTTCAATCCATTGAATTAAAAGCCGTATCGGGTATCGTGGAGCATTTGCGAATGTTCAAGGACGAGAACGAAATCGCTGTTATGCAGCGAGCGGCTGATCTGGCGGATGCAACGTTCAGCCATGTTTTGCAGTTTGCAAAACCGGGCATGACTGAAGCGGAAGTCGATCTTGAAATGGAATTTTTCATGCGGAAAAACGGGGCGACATCCTCTTCGTTTGATACCATCGTGGCTTCGGGCGTGCGTTCTGCCTTGCCTCATGGACGAGCAAGCAGCAAGGCCATTGGGCAAAATGAACTGATCACGTTCGATTTCGGCGCACTGCTGGACGGATATTGTTCCGATCTGACACGTACCATTGCAACAGGAACGCCGGTGCCCGAGCTGCGAAAAATCTACGACATCGTGCTGGAGGCGCAGTTACATACGCTGGAAAACCTGAAGCCGGGCATGACCGGACGCGAAGCGGACGCCCTTGCGCGCGATATCATTGCAGGGCATGGCTACGGGGAACAATTCGGGCATAGCACAGGTCATGGTCTGGGCATGGAAGTGCACGAGGCTCCGCGTCTGTCCAAGCTTAGTGACGATGTGCTGAAACCGGGCATGGTCGTTACGGTGGAACCGGGCATTTACATCGACGGTCTGGGCGGCGTACGTATCGAAGATGATGTCGTGATTACGGAGACAGGCATTCGTATTTTGACGAAGTCGGATAAGAAGTTTACCGTAATCGGATAAACCATGTAATTTTTTAACTCAACCAGGAGGGATTTATTCGTGATTTCAGTTAACGATTTCAAAACAGGCTTGACCGTCGAGGTAGACGGAGATATCTTTACCGTGCTGGATTTCCAACACGTTAAACCGGGCAAAGGTGCAGCATTCGTGCGCTCCAAACTGAAAAACCTGCGCAACGGCAACACGGTTGAGCGTACGTTCCGTGCGGGTGAAACGATCGGCCGTGCCATGATCGAAAACCGTGGCGTTTCCTACCTGTATGCCAGCGGCAGCGAGCACACATTCATGGATAACGAAACATACGACCAGTTCACGCTGACAAGCGATCAACTGGAATGGGAACTGAACTTCCTGAAAGAAAACATGAACGTGCACATCGTCAGCTATCAAGGTGAAATTCTGGGGATCAACCTGCCTACAAGCGTTGAGCTGAAGGTCGTTGAAACCGAGCCGGGCGTAAAAGGAAACACTGCCCAAGGTGCAACCAAAAACGCGAAGCTGGAAACCGGCTTGAACGTGCAAGTTCCTTTGTTCATTAACGAAGGCGACGTGCTGATCATCGACACTCGCGAAGGCAAATACTCTTCCCGCGCGTAATCGTGCCGGAACAAGCGTATGCCCGTGTATACACCAACCCTTTGTCATTTCGATGACAAAGGGTTTTTTCACATTTTAGAATCGTTATGCTTGAGGCGAGGTTGGACCTTTCCGTCATACCGGAAAAGCATTTTTGTTAAAAAAGATTAGCCGATCTGACACTTTCGTATTATACTGGGTTAAAGTCATGTTCCAGAGAGAATAATGGCGATGGGCATCAAGTATGCATATTGCACAAGGTAGGGAGTGGATTTGCGTTGTCATTGTACGTCATGAAGTTTGGGGGCAGCTCGGTCGGAGATACGGAGCGCATGAAACGTGTAGCCGGGCGTGTTGTGGAAAAAGCAGATGAAGGGCATCAATGTGTCGTCGTGGTTTCGGCCATGGGAGATACGACGGATGACCTGATCGATCAAGCGAAACTGCTGAACAGCGATCTGCCTGCAAGGGAAATGGATATGCTGCTCACGACAGGAGAGCAAATCTCCATATCGCTGCTAGCGATGGCGATCCAGGCACTTGGACGCAAGGCAGTGTCTTTTACAGGTTGGCAGGCTGGTTTTGTGACAGAGCCTGTTCATGGAAAGGCACGCATTAACGATATCCGTCCGGAGCGGGTAACCGCTGCGCTGAACGAAGGCAACATCGTTATCGTGGCCGGGTTCCAGGGCATGACCGAAGACGGGGAAATTACCACGCTCGGGCGCGGGGGATCAGACACAACAGCGGTAGCGCTTGCGGCGGCGATCCGGGCTGACGCCTGCGAAATCTACACGGATGTGGACGGAATCTACTCCACCGATCCGCGAATCGTGAAAGTAGCCCGCAAACTGAAGGAAATCTCGTACGACGAAATGCTGGAGTTGGCGAATCTGGGAGCGGCTGTGCTGCATCCGCGTGCGGTAGAGTACGCGAAGCATTCCGGTGTGCCTTTGATCGTCAGATCCAGCTTTAACCATAATGAAGGAACGGTTGTGAAGGAGGAAGCAGCAATGGAACAAGGGGTAGTGGTTAGTGGAATCGCCTATGACAAAAACGTAGCGCGCATCAGCATCATGGGTGTACAGGATGTTCCGGGAGTACTGGCCGAAGTGTTCGGCGAACTCGCATCCGCACAGATTGATGTTGATATTATCGTTCAGAGCGGTGTTATGGACGGGAAAGCGGATTTCTCGTTCTCGGTGGCTTTGACGGATCGCGAGAAAGCACTGACTGTCATTGAAGGGCTCCGCAACCGTTTGCCTTACCGCGAAGTGACCTCTGAAGAAAAGCTGGTTAAAATTTCGATCGTCGGAGCAGGCATGGTCAGCCATCCTGGTGTAGCTGCCAAAATGTTCAAAGTGATTTCCGGCGAAGGCGTCAGCATCAAAATGGTCAGCACGTCCGAAATCAAGGTTTCCTGCGTCATTGACGGAGACAAACTTCATGATGTAATTAAAGCGCTGCATACCGCATTCGACCTGGATACGGAAGAACAAGCTTTTGTTGGCGGCCCGGAAGTCCGTCGATAAAATAAATAAAGAGGCGTTCTGCATCCCTTTAGGGTCAGGACGCCTCTTTTTGTTTACGACAAATTAGAGGCCTGTTCCCGCCCCATTTTGCGAAATAGCTGCAACGGGTGGCTGGCGTCCATTTCGGGTACACAGTCCAGAAGGTTCGTCTGCACGCAATAGGAAATATCGGGCAGCCTCCCTTGCCGTTCAAGACTTTTGGCCCCGGCGGAAGCTCTTATGAGCTCGAACAGCTTGCTTTCGCATTGAAGCGAGGCTTGATACAGGACCATGCCCAAATCATTCAGCCTTAATTCGCAAGGCGTTTGATCCTTCATGGCACCGATGATCATGCCTGCGCACAGGCCGTCTTCCAGCGCGAATTCTCCCTGATGACCTGCGCATAAAAGCAGAACGTCTCTTCGAAGCCTGCTCAGGGCCGATGCTACGGCATTGACATTCAAAAATGCACCTGCGAGGACATGCTTGGCTCCGGCAGCTTTGATCAATGCCCGCGTTCCATCCGTCGTTGTGAGTACAACCGTTTTGCCCGCAATGTCTTCTGTCATATATTCATAGGGTGAATTGCCTGTTTCGAATCCGGCGAGCTTTTTGCCGAAACGTTCACCGCCGCGAATGCAATCCTTCAAGTCCAGTTGTTTGGCCATCGGAACGGTCTCTACCGCAACCACTGCCGCAGCGTTAAAGGCGAGTGCGGTCACGATGGTGCTCGTCGTTCGCAGCACGTCGATCACCACGACACTCCGCCCGGCGATGTCCATTTTTCGAACCTCGTCCACGTTCCCTATCACATCCACTTGCACACCCCACAACTCCTTTCTTCTCTTGGGGGAAATGTCTCCATCGTCCGCATAGCGGAATCGGGATAACGGAATCTGTTTGTGCACTATATGCACCCTTCCATAGACAGGTGCCTATCGTTTGCAGCCTCCCCACCCTTTCAGAAATAAATAAAATTGGAAGTTCTATGTCTCTCCACTTGCGCTACTCTCTCCCTTTCGAACAATTGCTAGAGTTCGTCGTCATAATTCGAATGTACAGGCATAGAATTGAGATAGGAACAGCATCAGAAAAGAGATCATCACAATTGTGGGGTTGGAGGGCCGATCATGAAAGTGAACTGGAGGGAGCTCTTCCCGGAACCGATCCAAACCATTCTGGGAAGAATGCCGCCCGCTGTATCGGAACAAGTGGAAGAAGTTCGCATACGCACGGGAAGGCCGCTTGAGGCCAATGCCGGTGGCAGCTATCATTTTCTGTGCCCGGACGGCAGTCTGACGGACAAGCCGGACGATGCTTATGTTCCTTCCAAAGAAGACGCACACAAGCTGCTTGACATGATTAGCAACCATTCGCTGTATACATTGGAAGAGGAGCTCCGCAGAGGTTTCATCACGATTCCCGGGGGCCACCGGATTGGACTTGCTGGACGGACCGTGGTTAGCGGAGGACGCGTCGAATACTTGCGGGACATCACGGGGTTCAATATGAGAATCGCGCGCGAAATACACGGCATCGCTGACCGCATCCTGCCTCATCTGTGGGATGCCAAGAGCGGACAGGTATTCCATACATTGATTCTGTCGCCTCCCCAGCAAGGGAAAACGACGCTGCTGCGGGATCTGGCGAGACAGATCAGCAGCGGTACCGGGTTGCCGGGGGCAGGTGAGCGCGTCCAGGGATTATCTTCCCGCCTCAAGGTCGGCATCGTGGACGAGCGCTCCGAAATTGCAGGCAGCCACCGCGGCGTGCCCGGCTTCGATGTCGGTCCGCGGACGGATGTTCTGGATGGTTGCCCGAAAGCCGAAGGCATGATGATGATGCTCCGTTCCATGTCACCGGACGTGTTGATTGTGGACGAGATCGGTCGTCCGGAAGATGCCGAAGCAGTCATGGAGGCGCTGCATTCCGGAGTATCCGTCATCGCAACCGCTCACGGCCGCGACTTCATGGAGCTTGCTTCCAGACCTGCCTTGCGCGCCCTGATTGAAGGGCAGACGTTCCAGCGTTACGTGCAGCTGCGGCGGACGAGCCGGGGCACCAGCTTCAGGCTCGCGGACGGCAAGATGCGTGGTTTGCAGGTTACCCCGGCGGGAGCAGGAGGAGAAGCTTATGCTTAACATGCTCGGTGCGGTGCTGATCCTTCTGGCAAGTACGATGATCGGTTTTTATCGCGCCCGGCAATACGCGCTCAGACCCAAACAGCTCCGGGAACTGATTGCTGCCTTGCAGCGGTTGATGACGGAAATCAATTACGGCTTGACTCCCCTGCCGGAAGCAATGGACAAAATGGCCGCTCAGACCAAAGAGCCGGTACGCACGCTTTTTCTGCACGCGGGGAACCGAATGGAGGGACCTCACGGGCAAACGGCGCGTGACAGTCTGCAATCAGGCATCGAGCAGGCTTGGGCCAAGTCGGCCATGAAAGAGGATGAGCGGGAAGTCATGCTGCAATTGAGTTATAGTCTTGGCACCAGCGACCGTCAGGATCAGACCAAACATATCTCGCTAGCCATTCAGCAACTGATGCACGAAGAGTCCCGTGCACAAGCCGATCAAATGAAGTATGAACGGATGAGCCGTAACCTCGGGATGCTTGTAGGAGCGTTAATCGTAATTCTGATCTTCTGAAATTGCCGGGATAGTGAGGTGCCAAGGTCATGAATTTGGAAGTAAACGCAATTTTTCAGATTGCGGGAATCGGTATCATCATTGCGATGATTCATACCGTTCTGAAACAGATGGGAAAGGAAGATATGGCGCACTGGGTGACCGTGATTGGATTCGTCGTTGTGCTGTTCATGGTTGTTCGCATGCTGGACGGCCTGCTGCAGGAAATCAAATCGATATTCCTGTTCCAATGATGCGGTCATGAAGCCGGAATGGTGGTGACCTGTGGAGATTATTCAAGTCGTGGGTCTGGCGCTGATCGCAACGGTTCTCATTCTTGTCATCAAGGAACAGAAGCCCATGTTTGCGTTTCTGATCGCCGCGGCTACCGGCATTGTCATTTTCATGCTGCTGATCGGAAAAATCGGGTCCGTGATCGATGTGCTGAAACGGCTGGCCGAAAACTCGGGCATGGAGAGCGTTTACCTGAAAACGGTGCTTAAAATTATCGGCATTGCCTACATCGCCGAGTTCGGCGCACAGATCGTGCGGGATGCCGGCCAGGAAAGCATCGCTTCCAAAATCGAACTTGCCGGCAAGGTGCTGATCCTCGTGCTGGCAATTCCGATCATCGGTATCATTATCGAAACCGTCATGAAGCTGATGCCGGTGTAAAAGGAGGCATGCGGATTATTCATGAACCGAATCAGAGAGAAGCCGCGCTGGAGCCTTGCTTTTATCCTTGTGACGTGTTTTCTGTTTGCCTTTATCGGACAGGCTGCGGCAACTGCGCCTGCGGACGAATGGATGCAGCAACAGGCGAATGAGCTGCCCAAAGACCAGGTGGAAAAGTACTGGGACCAGCTAATGAAGCAGTATGGCGGTTTTTTTCCCGAAGGAAAGACGCCTTCTTTCATGGATATGCTCGTTCCCGGCAATGAAGGATTCAGCCTGAAATCGGTTTTCGTTGCCATCGGAACCTTTATGCTGCACGAGATCATGTACAACGGCAAATTGTTGGTCACCATTGTCATGTTAAGCGTGCTGAGCATGATCCTGGAGACACTGCAGACCGCGTTTGAGAAAAACAATATCAGCAAAATCGCGTATGCGATCTGTTACATGGTCATCATCATTATTGCCATCAACAGTTTCAGCGTGGCGATCGGATACGCCAAAGATGCCATTGAAGGCATGGTCAGTTTCATGATGGCGATGGTGCCGCTGCTGTTCACCCTCCTCGCATCGATGGGGAACATCGTAACGGTATCCGTGACGCATCCCATGATTATTTTCATGATTCATTTGGTAAGCACGCTCATTCACATGCTCGTTTTTCCGTTGTTGTTCTTCTCGGCGGTGCTGCATCTGGTCAGCTCGATCTCCGACAAATACAAGCTGACACAGCTTGCCGACTTGCTCCGCAACATTAGCGTGGCACTGCTGGGCGTACTGCTCACCATGTTTCTCGGCGTCATTTCCGTGCAGGGAGCGACGAGTTCCGTCACGGACGGGGTTAGCCTGAAGGCAGCAAAATACATTGCAGGGAACTTTATTCCCATTGTGGGACGGACGTTCGCGGATGCCACCGATACCGTATTCACGGCCTCATTGCTCGTCAAAAATGCGATCGGGCTGACGGGAGTCATTATCATATTGTTTCTTTGCGCCTTTCCGGCACTCAAGATTCTTGCCCTTGCCTTGATCTACAACATAACGGGTGCGATCATGCAGCCGCTGGGCGACACTCCGATCGTCGGGTGTCTGCAGGCAATCGGGAAAGCGATGATCTACGTATTTGCCGCCCTGGCTGCGGTCGGACTGATGTTTTTTCTGGCAATTACCATACTGCTCACAGCAGGTAATCTGACGGTGATGATGCGATAAAGGAAAGGGACGGGAGGCGGAAAGGATGGGGTGGCTGAGCAACTGGCTTCAGGAATTGATCATGATTGTCCTGCTCGCAACCTTTGTGGAGATGCTGCTGCCCAATCGTTCCATGGAGCGGTACGTCAAGCTTGTGCTGAGCCTCCTTATTCTGCTTACGCTGTTGTCCCCCCTGACCAAGCTGCTGCGAAGCGATCCGGTGGCCGAGCTCAAGCGGGCCATGTCGACTATGGGAGATATGGATGAAGGGAATGTAACGTTGGAGCAAATCCTGGCTGAGGGCAAAAAATTGCGAGCCGGCGAACAGGAACAGTCCTTACAGTGGACCGCAAGGGAGCTCTCCAGCGCGATGAAAGATCAGATTGAGGAGGAAACCGGCAAACGGGTTCAATCCGTAGAGGTTCAACTGGGCATGGAGCTGCACTCATCGCCGGACTCGGCATTTGCGCAGGCTGAATTACCCGTCATCCGCAAGGTGCTGGTGACGATGGCTGCACAACATCAAGAGCAGGGAAAAGAAGAGGCTCTGCAGGGCACCGGGGCGGAAACGAAGTCCATGAACGAAACCGATCCGGCAGCTTTGGAAGAAGAATCTTTGGCAACAAGGGAGCCGATCGAAATCGGAGAAGTTCACATTCCGGCCGTGCAGATTGGCGCAGATGCCAATGCTGCGGAGGAAAAGCCGAAAGATCCGGAGAGCGGGGCTTTGCCTGCGATGGGTGAACAAGAACAACAGGGAATCGTTCAGGAAGGGAAGGAAGGCGGCCCCGATTCCAAACTCACCGTCCAGATCATGACCCTGCTCAGCGAGAATTGGGACGTGGATGCGAGCAAAGTGCACGTTCAGGAACAGCGGGGGGCAAAACCACTATGAAGAAGGAGGGGTCCGAATGAAGCAGTGGTTTAAAAAGATCGAATCGTTGTTCAGCGGCGGTGAAGGCCAGAAGCGCAGCAACACGTTTCGATGGCTCATCATTCTTGGCTTGATCGGCGTGGGCATCATGGTGTTCAGTTCGTTCATCAACGTCAAAAAAGTAGATTCCGAAAACATCGGGCGAGAACCGCCCAATCCTGCTGCATCCATGGCAGCAAACGTTCAGGAGGGCCTTGACGAGTCCAATCCGTTTCAGGTGATTGAAACCGCGTTTGAAGACAAAATCAAAGGTGTGTTGGAAAACATCGTCGGCGTGGGGACGGTCGACGTCATGGTCACCGTCGATTCCACCGAGGAGCTGGTTGTTCAGCGGAACGTAAAGGATTCCCAACAGCTCACGGAAGAAACGGATGCCAATGGCGGAAAAAGGCACATGACCCAGTATACCCGGGACGGGGAGATCATCACGTATGAAGTGTCGGGTGATCAGACGCCGATCGTCACCAAGAGGCTCAAACCGCAGATCAGAGGTGTACTCGTCGTAGCGAAGGGAGCCGAGAACAAAGTCGTGAAGGACCTGATTACGGATGCCGTGGAAAAAGGGTTGAACGTCGCCGCTTACCGGATTTCGGTTGTGCCGCGCAAGCAGGATTAGCCGTTTGATGGAACGGCAGCTTGATGGAAACAAAGCCAAGTTAATCTGAGGAGGAATTGGAATGAATAACAAACGCCAAACAATCTGGCTCGTCTCGATGTTAAGCTTAATGGTCATTTTGTCAGCCTACTACCTGTTCACGGAGGACAGCGGCCCTGTAAATACGCCTGTAGCAGACAGCCAGCAAGTCGACAGCATGAAGCAAGGTGATGTCACGGAAACAACGTCCATTATTGATCCGACAGAAGGGCTGGTTGTGAATGAAGTCGTAAGCGAAGGTGCTGTTACAGAAGGACAGCAGCCTGCAGCAGGCACGGCTGAAGAACCGTCTTCTAATGAAGGGAAAACTGGCGATACGGGCAAAACACCTGCGGCCGAATCGGGAGAGAAAGGCGAAACCGGTAAAGAGGCCGACAAAGGAACCGCAACGACCCCTGACGTCAGCGGAACAGGTACCGAAGGAGCGGATGCAGGCACAGCCAAAACCGACGAAGAGGTGCTGAAGGAAATGGAGGAACAAAATACAGCCGTTTCCGCAAGCAGCCAGTTCCAAAATTATCAATGGCAGCGGGAAGAAAGCAACAATCGCAAATATGAGGAATTGATGACCATCGCGGGCGACCTGAGCAAAACGCCGGAAGAAAATGCGAAGGCAACCGAAGAGCTTCGCGCCCTGGAAGAGAAGGAAGCGAAAATTACAGGCATCGAAGAAACATTGTCGCAACAATACGCCAATGCCATCGTAGAGGAAGAAGCAGACAAGTATAAAGTACTTGTGCTTAGTGACAAACTGGATGTAAAGCAAGCGGTATCGATCGTGGATCTGGTGATGAAAGAGCTGGCCGTATCGCAAAACCAAATCAGCGTGCAATACGTGACGGAGCAATAAGCAGCGTAAGTTGGACATTGGCCCGGAGAGTGGGATTCTGCCGGGCCCTTTCCATTTTGAACGATTGTGATATAATACATAAAGCCATATGACCGTCCTAGTGAGACTGGCATGATGCCAAAGGAGTGAATGATGGAAATGTTTAAATTGAGTGAGATCAAAGAACTGATCAAACTGGTGGATGAAAGTTCCGTTCAGGAATTGGAAATTGAAAATGAAGGATCGCGCCTGTCGATTCGCAAGCCTGGCAAAACCGAGGTGATTCAGGCCGCTGCCGTGCAAGCTCCGCAAATCGTTGCAGCTGCGCCGCAAGTACAGCAGGCTCCGGTCGTTTCCGAAGCTGCTCCGCAAGCTGACCCTGCAAGCCATTTACATAAAATCGTATCACCGATGGTGGGTACCTTCTACAGAGCTTCCTCGCCGGAAGCGGGTCCTTTTGTAAGCAAGGGCGACAAGGTTGTTGAAAAAACAACGGTCTGCATCATCGAAGCGATGAAATTGATGAACGAGCTTGACGCCGACGTCAAGGGCGAAATCGTTGAAGTGCTGGTTGAGAACGGCCAACTGGTCGAATACGGACAACCTCTGTTCCTGGTCAAACCGGAATAATGGCCATCGCCGTAGGAACGGCAACCGGATGAGCTTCGAAGGAGGACAATATCGAAATGAAATTTCATAAAATACTGATTGCGAACCGCGGCGAGATCGCGGTACGTATTATTCGTGCCTGCCGTGAGCTCGGCATTTCGACGGTAGCGGTTTACTCGGAAGCGGACAAGGATTCCCTGCATGTGCGCCTGGCGGACGAAGCATATTGCGTCGGTCCGACCTTGTCGAAGGACAGTTACCTTAATTTTACCAACCTGATGAGCGTGGCTACGCTGACTGAATGCGATGCGATCCACCCTGGCTACGGGTTCCTTGCAGAGAATGCCGATTTCGCCGAAATTTGTGCGTCTTGCAACATCACCTTTATCGGCCCTTCCCCAGAAGCGATTACCAAAATGGGTGACAAGGCCGTTGCCAAACAGACGATGAAGGATGCGGGCGTGCCCGTCATTCCGGGATCGGACGGATTGGTCGAAAATATGGACGAAGCGATCATGATCGCCAGAGATATCGGATACCCGGTAATCATCAAGGCAACCGCCGGCGGTGGGGGAAAAGGAATTCGTATCGCTGAAGACGAGGAATCGCTCGTCAAACAAATCACGACGGCCCAGCAGGAAGCCCAGAAGGCATTCGGCAATGCGGGCGTATACCTTGAGAAATTTCTGACGGGTATGAAACACGTGGAAATCCAGATCATGGCCGACAAACACGGCAATGCCGTTCATCTTGGCGAACGTGACTGCTCTGTGCAGCGCCGCCGCCAAAAGCTTGTCGAGGAAGCGCCTTGCCCTGTGTTGACGGAAGAAGTGCGCACCCTGATGGGGGAAGCCGCTGTCAGAGCAGCGTTGGCGGTCAATTACTCGGGAGCAGGTACGCTTGAGTTTCTGCTTAGTCCGACGGGCGAGTTTTATTTCATGGAAATGAATACACGCATTCAGGTCGAACATCCGGTGACGGAAATGATTACCGGCGTGGATCTGATTCGCGAAATGATTGCCGTTGCCGAAGGGCATCCGCTTTCTTTCCGTCAGGAGGACGTCGTGATTAACGGTTGGGCCATCGAATGCCGCATCAATGCCGAGGATCCGGATCGCAATTTTATGCCGGCTCCGGGTAAAATCGGGTTCTATCTGGCTCCGGGAGGCCCGGGCGTGCGCGTGGATAGCGCAGCATATCCAGGGTATACGATTTCCCCTTTTTACGACTCCATGATCGCGAAATTGATCGTATGGGGAGCAACGCGCGAAGAGGCCATTGCAAAGATGAAGCGCGCACTGAGCGAGTTTGCCATCGAAGGCATATCGACCACGATTCCTTTCCACTTGAAGCTGCTTGATCACCCGACGTTCGTTCGCGGGGACTTTGATATCAAGTTTCTTGAGGAAAACGAGATTTAACAGGTATATTGGACTTGTTTGTCATAATGTACCTCAAATGATATAGTATGAATAATAAGAGCGCATGTCTCCTGCAGTGGATGAGCCCGCACACGCGGATGAAGGTTGCAGGGGCTCCGGTTTCCCGGACCGCAGGGTGCCCGAATGAATCGGGACTGGCCCTGACGGATGGCCGCCAACTTATTTCGCGAAAGGTGTGTTGAACAGTTATGAGTACACTGCCGACAGAATTTGAACGGACGGATATCGGTGAAATCCAAATCGCACCTGAGGTTATCGAAGTTATTGCCGGACTGGCTACCGTTGAAGTTAAAGGCGTAGCTGGCATGAGCGGCGGTTTTGCTGGCGGTTTTGCCGAGCTGCTGGGCCGCAAGAACTTGTCCAAAGGCGTGAAGGTTGAAGTCGGACAGCGTGAAGCAGCCGTTGACGTATCGGTAATCATCGAATACGGGTATCGCCTTCCGCAAGTGGCTACAGAAATCCAGCAAAACGTGAAGCGCTCGATTGAAAACATGACCGGATTGAATGTGAACGAAGTCAACGTGCATATTCACGACGTTCAATTCAAGAGCGCCGAGAAGGTGGAGGAAGTTGAGCCTACCACTCAGCGCGTGAAATAAAAGAAGTTCAATTCCCCCGGCATGGGTGCCGGGGGTTATCCCTTCTTGGACAGATCTTTTCGGCCAATGGGACAGTGAGCCGAGACAGGTGCACAAGATTGGGTATCAAGAAACGTAGGTAAGCAAGGGAGGCTGTGCAGTTCGTGGCAAAAATACTGGATCGGCTTCTGTTGTTTCTATACAGCATAAGCGTTGGAGCAATATCGGCAGTGGTCATTCTCCTGATCAGCGGAGTGCTGCCTTACGAATTGAATTACCAGCAGGAACAGAACGTTATTGTTGCCGCCGTGATCGCGGCCGCGGTTTTGTTTATCCTGAGTTTGCGCTTCTTCTACATTTCCGTCCGGCGCGAGCGTGCTTCGCTGCCTTCCGTCGACCAGCGTACCGAATATGGCGATGTGCAGATTTCGATGGAAACGATCGAAAATTTGTGCATGAAAGCCACTTCGCGTTTCCGTGGCGTACGTGATGTCAAGGCAAGAATTCGCGTGGTTGAGTCAGGACTGGAGATCAAGATCAGGGCCGTGGTGGATGGCGAGACGCCGATTCCGGCACTGACGACCGAGCTGCAAAAGGCAATACATGATCATGTACAGGAGATTACGGGTATTCCGGTTTCCTTTGTTACTGTGTATATTGCGAACGTTACCCAGTCGCCTAACTACAAGAGTCGAGTGGAATGAGGTGAATTTCACTGATGCTGTGGAGAGAGATTTGGGATAATTACAAAGGCCGGATTCTCGGCATAGTCGGCGGCATCTTTTTTGGTTTTCTTTACGTATGGATTGGATTTTGGGATATGTTGTTCTTTGCACTTTTGGTGTTCGTCGGGTATACCTTGGGCAGACGAAGTGATTCAAAGCTGGAATTCCACATTCCTTGGCGGGAGTGGGGGCAATGGCTGGGTGATCGCTGGCGTCCGTTTAAGTAGCCGCTTGAACCCTGCAATAGGTTTCTTCCAAAATGGCTGTAGTTTAATATGCATTTTTTTGGAGGAAACGTATTGCAGGTTTTTTTGTGAAAAGGGAACACAATAATACCAAAGATGTAGATCAAACCAAGCTGCAGCTTGCTTGAAATGCATGGTGTTCAATCGGATGCAGAAGCAAGTCAGTGTGGAAATGGTTGTTTGAAAATAAGCATGAGGAGCATTCCGGACGGAATGCTGCAGGAGGCAGGATATGAAAAGACGTTTGGCTAGGGAAATTGCGGTACAAAGCCTGTACCAGATGGAAATGAATGAGGTTGGCGCTGCTGAAGCGGTCAACATGTTGATCAATGAAGCGGCGGAAGAAAACGAAACCGATGTGGTCATTCGCGACGCGGATGCGATGCGCGAGTATGTAACGGCATTGGTGCAAGGGACATGGGATCGTAAGGAAGCGATTGACGGTTTGCTTGGGGATTATCTCAAAGGTTGGCAAATCAGCCGCTTGTCCAGGGTTGACCGCCAGATTCTCAGGCTGGCCGCCTACGAAATGGTATTCCAGGATGATGTCCCTGCCAAAGTATCCGTTAACGAAGCGATTGAACTGTCCAAACACTTCGGGACCGACGAGTCCGGAAAATTCGTTAACGGCGTTCTTGGCCGCATGATTCAGGAAGTGGGTACCATCAAGGAGAAGTTGTCTTAATTTTTTGCAGGTTACTTATTCTATGTTCACATAAGGGAGAGAGAGTAAATGACAGCATCTATTATCAACGGTAAAGAAGTATCCCAGGAAATTCGTACAGGCATTACCGCCGAAGTGAAGCAGCTTGCAGAGAAGGGAGTTGTTCCCGGCCTCGCCGTGGTACTCGTTGGAGATGACCCTGCTTCCCATGTTTACGTACGCAACAAGGAAAAAGCTTGTCAGGATCTGGGCTTCTATTCGGAAGTTCATCGTTTGGATGCAGCTACTTCCCAGGAAGACCTGCTTGCGCTCGTGGACAAGCTGAACAAACAGGATAGCATTAACGGGATTCTGGTTCAGCTTCCATTGCCGAATCATATCGAAGAGAAAGCTGTCATTGATGCCATCGCGGTGGAAAAAGACGTGGACGGATTCCATCCGGTCAACGTGGGCAATCTTGTCATCGGTGACGACAGCCTGCTGCCTTGTACGCCAGCCGGTGTAATCGAGCTCATCAAACGCACGGGCATTGAAATGTCCGGCAAACATGCCGTAGTTATCGGACGCAGCAACATCGTCGGTAAACCCGTATCCTTGCTCTTGCAACGCGAGAATGCAACTGTCACCATGTGCCACTCCCGCACGGCGAACATGAAAGAGATTACTCGCCAAGCAGACATTCTGGTTGTAGCCATCGGCCGCGCCAACTTCGTTGACGCAGACTATGTCAAGCCGGGTGCGGTCGTGATCGACGTAGGCATGAATCGTTTGGATAACGGCAAGCTCGCAGGCGATGTTGATTTCGAGAGCGTGAAGGAAGTATCTGGACCGATTACACCGGTTCCCGGCGGCGTAGGTCCGATGACGATTACGATGCTGATGCAAAATACGTTGATTGCAGCCAAACGCGCTCACGGCTTGAGCTAGGTATACCCGTGGCTGAACAACGGATATTTTCCATCAAGGACCTGAATCGGTATATCCGGATGAAACTGGAATCCGATCAGGTGCTGTCGGACGTGTGGCTTCGAGGCGAAATTTCCAACTTCACCCACCATTCCAGCGGACATATGTATTTTACGCTCAAAGACAAGGACAGCCGGATTAAAGCGATCATGTTTGCTTCGCATAATCAGCGATTACCCTTCGTGCCCAAAGAGGGCACGAGGGTTATTGCGCGAGGCAATGTTTCCGTGTACGAACGCGATGGCCAGTATCAATTTTATGCCACGCATATGCAGCCTGATGGCATTGGCAGCCTGTATCTTGCTTATGAGCAGCTGAAAAAAAAGCTGGAGGATGAAGGTTTGTTTTCGCCCTTGCGAAAACGGGATATTCCCCGATATCCGCAAACCATTGGCGTGATCACTTCTCCGACGGGAGCTGCGGTTCGGGATATTCTTACCACTCTGCAGCGAAGATTTCCTTCTGCCCGGGTCGTGTTGTATCCGGTGCTGGTGCAAGGGAAAGGTGCGGCACCTTCCATTGTCAAAGCCATTGAAGGTTTAAACCGAATGGGAGAAGCGGACGTGCTGATCGTTGGACGCGGCGGCGGTTCGCTGGAGGAGCTGTGGGCTTTTAATGAAGAGATGGTTGCAAGGGCGATTGCAGGCTCGGGGATTCCGGTGATTTCAGCCGTTGGTCATGAAACGGATTTTACGATTGCAGACTTTGCGGCCGACCTGCGCGCGGCAACGCCGACCGCTGCCGCAGAACTAGCGGTGCCAAGCCGGGCTGAACTGGCGCAGCAGATCGCGCAAAGACAAAGGCAGCTGCAGCATCGGCTTCGTCAGCGGGCGGCACAAAGCCGCGAGCGGCTGGAGCGGTTGCAGCGTTCGCCGGTGTTGGTACACCCGAGAAGGACGCTGCTCCAGCACGCCGAACGGCTCGATATGCTGCAGCAGCGACTGATGCGGAGCATCGATTCGCGGATGAAATGGACGGGAGAAAAGCGGGAGCGCCTTCACGCCGCGCTGCAGCGGTTCAATCCTCGTGAACAAGTGGGCGCGGCACGCCGGGAACATACTGCTGCGAGGCGCCAACTGGAGTTGGCGATGAATTCCATCATGAAGTCTAAACAGCAAAAATGGGCATCTGCCGTACGCCATCTGGATGCGCTCAGTCCGCTTAAAGTCATGTCTCGCGGATACAGCCTCGTCTATGATGAGCAGGAGAAACGGTTGATCAAGTCCCTGAAGGATGTGCAGCCCGGAGACTCAATCAAGATCAAACTCACCGACGGGCAGCTGGACTGTCAGGTTTGGGGAATGAAGGAGGACGACACTACCCATGGCGAATGAACCGGAATTGAACTTTGAAGAAGCAATGGCCGCTCTGGAAGAGATCGTGAGCGAACTGGAGCATGGGGATGTCCCCCTTGAGCAGGCCATTGATCTGTTTCAACGGGGGATGAAGCTTTCGCAATTGTGCGGCATCAAACTGGAGCAGGTGGAACGCAAAATTGAAATGATCGTGGAAGAAGACGGGGAGCTGCGCAAAAAACCGTTTGGAACTTCGCTTGACGAAAGCGGTGAACCGAATGAGTAATCGGCTATCATTCGAACAGTATCTGCAAAATACGGCTAATGAGGTTACGGCAGCGCTGCAGGAAGCGCTGCCTGTTCATTGGGACGTGCCGAAATCTTTGCGCGAAGCCATGCAGTATTCGCTGATGGCCGGGGGCAAGCGCCTGCGCCCATTGTTGGTCGTCGCCGCGGCGGAAGCCCTCGGTGCGCAGCGCAGTGCTGCAATGCCGGTGGCCTGCGCCGTGGAAATGGTTCATACGTATTCGCTGATCCACGATGACCTGCCTGCCATGGATAACGACGATTATCGCAGAGGTAAACCTACGAACCATAAAGTGTTTGGGGAGGCCGCGGCTATATTGGCCGGTGACGCACTGCTTACGCATGCGTTTTACAGTATTGTGCAAGCGGGGCGTTCCCATGGCGTTCCGGCAGAAGCGCTGCTGTCCATCGTGGAAGACCTGGCGGAATTGGCGGGTGCCAGAGGCATGGTTGGCGGACAGGTGGCTGACATGGAAGGCGAGCAAGGCATGACCAGCCTTGAGCAGCTGCAGTACATTCATTTGCATAAGACCGGCGATCTGATCGTGTTCTCCTTGCTGGCAGGAGCCCGGATTGGCGGAGCTTCGGAAGGACAATTGGAGGCGCTGCGCGTGTTCGGCAGAGATCTGGGGCTGGCCTTCCAAATTCAGGACGACATTCTTGATTTAACGGGCGATGAACAGAAGATGGGGAAAAAAACGCAGAGTGATGTGAACCAGCAGAAGGTTACCTATCCGTTTTTTATCGGAATGGAAGCCTCGCTGGAGCAGGTCCGCGTGCTGACCCGGTCTGCGAAGGATGCGCTTGACAGAGCCGGGCTGCCGGATTCGTCCCGGTTGATGGAAATTGCCGATTATTTAATGAACAGGGATCACTAGCTTCCAGAAGCAGCAGGGTTAGTCGATGTTTCAATACATTCGGATCAGGGTACATGGATTTGATGCATTTTTTGCATCCATATCGGTGAACGGACGTAAAAGATACATAGGCTGTAACCCGTGTGCCATTTGGCGAAACGGCTCGCGGACTGAAGGTTGCTGACGCAAATTAGGTTTCTTGGTCATTTATGATATAATGTTTTTTAATGTTAACAAATAAGCTGTATACATCACGGCTATTTAATCAATCTAGGAAAGCGGGGAGATTCTCGTGCTGCTTCCACAAATTAAACAACCGAGCGATCTCAAGTCGATGTCTGAGGATGACCTTGTATTATTATCGGCAGAGATTCGGCAGTTTCTGATCGAGAAGCTGTCTGTGACAGGGGGGCATCTTGCCCCGAATTTAGGAGTGGTTGAGCTCACGGTGGCCCTGCACTATTGCTACAACAGTCCGGTAGATAAAATGATATTCGATGTAGGGCATCAGGCATATGTTCACAAAATTCTTACGGGACGCATGGACCGTTTCGATACGTTACGGCAGCACAATGGATTGTGCGGATTCGTCAAGCGAAATGAAAGCGAACATGATGTCTGGGAAGCCGGCCACAGCAGCACTTCATTGTCGGCGGCTATGGGCATGGCCCTGGCACGCGACCTTAAGGGCGAGGACAATAAGGTGATTGCACTGATTGGTGACGGGGCATTAACAGGCGGCATGGCCTTTGAGGCGTTGAACCATATCGGTCACGAACAAAAGAAGCTGATGGTCATTCTGAATGATAACGAAATGTCTATTGCACCCAATGTAGGCGCAATGCATAAATATTTGAGCAAAATCCGCTCGGATCGTCATTACCTGAAGGCAAAGGACGACGTAGAAGGCATGCTGAAAAGGATCCCGGGTATCGGCGATCGTTTGGCCAAATCGGCAAGCTGGATCAAGGATAGTGTGAAATACATGATGGTTCCAGGCGTGCTGTTCGAGGAACTGGGCTTCAAGTATTTGGGGCCGATTGATGGACACGACATTCCCAAATTGATCGAGGCATTTAAGCAGGCTGACAACGTGGATGGTCCGGTGCTGGTCCATGTCCTTACAACCAAAGGAAAAGGATATCAGCCTGCAGAAGCGGATTCGCATAAGTGGCATGGCATCTCGCCATATAAAATTGAATCCGGCCAAGTACTTAAGGCCGTTGGCAAACCGATGTATACCGAAATCTTTGGGGAAACGCTGGTGGAGCTTGCCAAAAAGGATAAGCGAATCGTCGCGGTGACCCCGGCAATGCCAACCGGATCCGGACTTATTCCGTTCAGCAAGGCGTTTCCGGATCGCATGATCGACGTGGGGATCGCCGAGCAGCATGCGGCGACGATGTGCGCTGCGTTAGCCATGGAAGGGCTTAAGCCTGTATATGCGGTATATTCCACGTTTATGCAGCGTGCTTATGATCAGATCGTGCATGATATTTGCAGACATAACGCAAACGTCATTTTTGCCATTGACCGTGCCGGATTCGTCGGTCCGGACGGGGAAACGCACCAAGGCGTATACGATGTGGCGTTTATGCGCCATATCCCGAACATCGTGCTGATGATGCCGAAAGATGAAAACGAGCTGCGTCACATGATGAAGACGGCGCTTGATTATAACGATGGACCGATTGCATACCGCTATCCTAGAAACAATGTGGTTGGCGTTCCGATGGACGAACAGCTGATACCGATTCCGATCGGGACTTGGGAGCAATTGCGGCCTGCCGAAGGTTATGCGATCATTGCCTCGGGGTCGATGGTGCAGATCGCCGAAGAGGCAGCAGATATGGCGAAACGCGAAGGCATATCGTCAGGTGTCATCAACGCGCGTTTCCTGAAGCCGCTCGATGAGTCGATGCTGCGCGAGCTGGCGCTGCGTGGAACCAAGCTGATTGTTCTTGAAGAAGTATCACAGGCAGGAAGCATGGGGAGCGCTGTGCTTGAATTTTATGCAGAACAGGGTCTGCATGACATTCATGTACAGCTCATGGGCGTTCCGGATCGGTTCATCGAACATGGCAGCATTGACGAGCAGCGTGCGGAAGTGGGCTTAACGGCCCAAAATGTTTGCGCCGAGCTGCGAAGCATGGCAGCCCAGTCTTCGTACGGGATGTCAAGAACCCGCTTTCCTTCCTAGATTAAGGGAAGTCGTAAAATGTTTTTATAGACCTATATAAACCGGAAAAAGCATACACACATTAACGAAGAGGCAGAACCAATCTGGGGATAACAGCGATCGGAAGATGGTACTGCATTCGAAGTGGCCTAGTGTGATTGGTTTATTCGATTTCTATAGCATTGGATTAACTACAGGATAGGAGAAAGACATGTCACTCCCGAAAGAACGAATTGATGTTCTGCTGGTTGAGCAAGGCTTTTACGAGAGTCGCGAAAAGGCAAAAGCAGCCATCATGGCAGGACTGGTATATGCCAATAATGAACGGATCGAAAAAGCCGGCATGAAAATTCCGCGCGAAGCCGAACTCAAGGTGAAGGGTGCTGTGCATCCATACGTGGGACGTGGCGGACTGAAGCTTGAAAAAGCAATTCGCCATTTTGGACTCGACATGAATGGTCGTGTTATGTTGGATATCGGTTCTTCCACCGGTGGATTTACGGATTGTGCCCTTCAACATGGCGCATCGCATGTTTATGCCATCGATGTCGGTTACAACCAATTAGATTGGTCGCTAAGGAATGATGAGCGGGTTACCGTTATGGAGCGAACCAACTTCCGATACGTAACACCCGAGGATTTGACAGGTCCAGTGCCTGATTTCGCGAGCATTGACGTATCCTTTATTTCGCTGCAAATCATTTTGCCGCCGCTTATGGCCTTGTTGAAGCGTCCAGCCCATATCGTGGCTTTGATCAAGCCGCAATTCGAGGCCGGTCGGGAGAAGGTCGGTAAATCCGGCGTCGTTCGTGACTCGAAGGTCCATCAGGAAGTGTTGGAATCCATGCTTCGTTTCGCGAATGAGCTTGGACTTCGTCTTCAAGGCCTTACTTTTTCCCCGATTACCGGCGGAGAAGGGAATATCGAATTTCTTGCGCACTGGCGTCTGGAAGAACCGGATGCTCCACAACAAGAGAACGAACTGGCTCCATTTGATGCGTTGGCGCATCGGATCGCAATGGAAGCTGCGCATACTTTTAAGGGAAACTCATCATAGGATGGGTTTCTTTTCGCTGGAAAGGTGATGCTAAGAACAGGAAAATGTCTTCCGAACCTCGAATTAGTGGATGAGGTGAACGATGATGGAAGGGCAATATGACTCGATTGTGATCGGAGTGCTTGCCGTTTGCTTGATGCTGTGGCTGTTTTACGGCTGGCGAAGCTGGTTGAACCGTCCAATTCCTGTAAGTTTGTCAGGGCTTCCGTTAAATGAGGATATTCAGGATTCTCCTGCAATTGACTTGCTTGAAGCGGAAGGTTATGAAGTCATCGGGGGGAGAATGAAAATACCGCTTGCGTTTGAAGCCAACGAATCGGTCCTTTACAGCAGGCTGTTCATTGATTTCGTCGCCGAGCGGGAAGATGCGCGCTATTTGGTCAAAACGTCCCGTCGCAGACAGCCCGTTGAATTTTCGGGTCCTGCTTTGAGGGATCGTTTCCTGCATTACTTGCTTCTGTACCCAGGTTGTGATGGCCTGTTGTACGTAGATCTGGAAGAGGCAAGCGTGAAATTGATCCGTTTGCTTGATTATGACGAAGACGTGTATGATGGCGACGATCTTGACTAGGTCGTTGCTATAGGGATTATTCAAACTGGAGGCATGTATGAAGGGACAACGACATATTAAAATTCGTGAAATCATAAGCCAAAACGATATTGAAACACAGGATGATCTGGTGGAAGCGCTGCGTCAAGCAGGTTTTCAGGTCACTCAGGCAACCGTGTCCAGAGATATCAAGGAACTGCTGTTGATCAAAATTCCGATGGATGACGGGCGGTACAAGTATTCGCTTCCTACCGATCAGCGTTACAATCCGATTCAGAAGCTGAAGAGAGCGCTTGTGGACAATTTTCTTCACATTGACCACACGAACAATTTGGTGGTGATGAAGTGTTTGCCGGGAACCGCCAATTCGATTGCGGCCCTTCTGGATAACATAGAGTGGACAGAAGTAATGGGAACGATCTGCGGCGATGATACGATTCTCATCATTTGCCGGACAGAAGCCAATAGTGTCACCGTGATTGAACGCATCATGGGGTATATTTCCTGAGAAATAAATCCGAAATGATATTTGGCGAAATCACGAAATAAGCTTTCATTTATCGCTCGGGAAGGTCGTCCTGAGATGAGTCCGAAACAACAACTTGCAGAGTTTGGCATCCGGAGGTGCTTTGACAAATGTTGGTTACTTTATCGATTCGTAATCTGGCCGTGGTTGAAGAGGTGGATGTGGTATTTCACCCCGGATTTCACGTTCTTACAGGGGAAACTGGGGCCGGGAAATCGATTATCATCGATGCGCTCGGCATGATCGCCGGCGGGCGGAGTTCGGCTGACCTCATTCGTTATGGATGTGAAAAAGCCGAAATGGAGGCATTGTTCGAGCTGGAGTCGAACCACCCGGTGTGGGAAACGCTTGAGAAATTGGGCATTCAATGCGATCCGGAGGAACATCTCGTCATTCGACGAGAGTTGAACACACAAGGCAAGAGCACATCACGGATTAATGGACAACTTGTTAATCTGACCATGCTGCGCGAAGTGGGCGAGAAGCTGATCAATATTCATGGTCAGCATGAACATCAGAGCCTGCTTCGGGCAGAGAGTCATTTAGGTCTGCTGGATACATACGGAGCAGCAGTAATTGGGTCGGTCAAAGCCGAGTACCAACGGCGGTACAGTGAATTTGTGACAGCGGAAAAGGAACTGCGGGCACTTCAGGAATCCAGCCAGCGGGCATACCAGCTGCTCGATATGTACCGTTTTCAGTTAGAGGAAATTGCAGCGGCATCCTTGACAGAGGGTGAAGATGAATTGCTCAGCGAAGAACGGGTCAAACTATCCCACAGCGAGAAAATGATGGACACGGTCGCGGGTGCATATGAATTGCTGAGCGGCCAGCGCGGATTGGAAGCGGTCAGCATTGCGCTATCCCGTCTGGAAGATGTCTCAGGATATGATACCAAAGGCATCCAGCCGATCGTAGAGCAGTTGCAATCCGCCTATTATTTGCTTGAAGATGTTGCATTCCAACTTAGGGACTATCGTGACAAAATCGAATTCAATCCCGGCAGGCTGGAAGAAGTTGAACAAAGGCTAAACCTGATTACCGGTCTTAGAAGGAAATACGGAGATACCGTAGAACAAATTCTGAAATATTACGAGCAGATCAGTCACGAAACCGATCAGCTTGAAAATAAGGACGAACGTTTGGAGAAGCTTCGGGCAAAGCGGGATAAGCTGCTTCAACGGGTGCTCGAATCCGCCGAGGAGCTGAGCAAGGTTCGAAAGCAATGTGCGGAAGAACTGGCAACCCAAGTGGAAAGCGAGCTTAAGGATTTGCAAATGGAGCGGACGTCGTTACGGGTCCAAATTACGCCATTCGAAGATCCCAAAGGCATTGAGTGGAATGGGCGACGGATTCGCCTAACCCGCCAAGGCGCGGACAATGCAGAATTCCTCATTTCGCCGAATCCGGGAGAGCCGCTGCGGCCTCTTGGCAAAATTGCTTCAGGTGGAGAAATGTCGAGGATCATGCTGGCCATGAAGAGCATTTTTGCGCGCCACGATCGCATTCCCGTACTTATTTTTGACGAAGTGGATACGGGGGTCAGCGGAAGAGCGGCACAATCCATCGCCGAGAAATTATTCCGGCTCTCCTCGACATGCCAAGTGTTCTCGATTACGCATTTGCCTCAAGTAGCCTGCATGGCCGATCACCAGTATTTGATCGAAAAACACGTCATGGACGGACGCACAATGACTCAAGTGGAGTCACTATCCAATGAAGGGCGCGTCAAGGAAATGGCACGTATGCTCGGCGGCGTCGAAATTACCGAGAAAACGCTCCATCATGCACAGGAAATGCTCAATTTGGCGGAAGCCAAAAAAGGGGGAAACGAGCGGCTGGCGTAATGATTGACAGTAATAAAAGCCTGGGGGCAAGGTTATCTTATAGGTACGCAATTGGCGACCACCTTTCGTCAAGCGAAAGAAGCAAAGGGAGCGTGACAGCCATTGAAATCCCCCCTCAGGAAGAAATTTCTAGGTCTTTTATTTGCCTTCTTTCTATGTGTGATCAGCCAGGTGATTCAGCCTGTGCAAAATTTCGCTTCATTGCCTGACGAAGTGCAGGTTTTTGCGGGCAGGCGGGCGGATCTGCATTTTGCGGTACCTGCGACTTCCAGTGCAGTTGTAGATCGTCCGGACATTGTCGGTCTGGATGGTCAAGGGCAGAATCAAGCCGTGCACGTAACGAAGCAGCAACCATTGCATCTTCACCCTCAGCAGACGGGCCATGCCAGATTAACGCTGAAGCTGTGGGGCAAGATCCCGTTAAAAACGGTCGATGTAAACGTCATTCCCGATCTGCGCATCGTTCCCGGCGGCCAAACGATCGGCGTCAAAGTGAAGTCGGCGGGCATTCTTGTCGTAGGCCATCACCTTGTCCGATCCGGGCCAGACCAACGCTTTTCCCCGGGGGAAGAAGCAGGCATCAAGCTTGGTGACCTGATCACTCACATGGACGGGAAAAAGCTTGAAGGCGTTTCAGGAGTAGCCGAAGCTGTGGAACGTGCGGGCAAAAGCAAAAAAGGCATTGATGTAGTGCTGAAGCGTGGCGGGCAAACGGTCAAAACCAGACTTAATCCAGCTTATGACGCAGAAGATCAAGCCTGGAGACTGGGCCTGTATATTCGCGACTCAGCAGCAGGGGTAGGAACATTGACCTTTTATGCTCCCGATCAAGGCGTATACGGCGCTTTGGGACATGTCATTACCGACATGAATACGCAAACGTCTATCGTTGTTGGCAGTGGTCAAATTGTGCAATCGAACGTAACGTCAATCTCCAAAAGCGAATCGGGCGATCCGGGCGAGAAACGAGCTCATTTCCTAAAGGAAAGCAAAATTTTGGGCAATATCGAAAGAAACACGGCATTCGGCATTTTTGGTAAAATGTCGGCCAATCCTGAGCACAGCTTGTATTCCAAGGGCATTCCCGTGGCATTTTCCCATGAAGTCAAAGAAGGACCTGCCGAAATTTTAACGGTTGTTGATGGACAGCAGGTCGAACGTTTCTCCATAGATATCGTACATGTAGCCGATCAAAAAGTCCCTGCAACGAAAGGTCTTGTACTCAGAATTACCGATCCGAAGCTGATTCAGAAAACCGGGGGCATCGTTCAAGGGATGAGCGGTAGTCCGATCGTTCAAGATGGCAAACTTGTCGGAGCGGTTACCCATGTCTTTGTGAACGACCCCAAGTCCGGCTATGGCTGTTTCATCGAATGGATGCTTCAGGATGCCGGCGTCATGATGAATAAGGATGAAGCAAAAAATCTTAAGGCTGGATAACGGCCTTAAGATTTTTTTGTCGAACATTAACATAATATATCGCATGATGAAATAAAATATTTATTATAAATCAAGGGATAAAAAAAATAAAGAAAAATAATTTTCGACAGAAGGAATTTAATGTCCTGTGTCGAAAATTTATGTTGTAAGGAGATGTACGAACCAAAATGTTCACATTCAAAGGAGGATACCGTTTTGCAAAAAATCGAGGTGTTGCTTCCTGATGACAACCGTGAATTTACGAATTTGCTCGCTGAATATATATCGGAGCAGGAGGATATGGAAGTATCCGGCGTAGCATACAACGGCGAAGAGGTATTGCAAATGTTGGAGCAATCACGCAACGTCCCTGACGTATTGATCCTGGATATCATTATGCCGCATTTGGATGGACTTGGCGTTCTGGAGCGGTTGCGCAGCTTGAATCTTACGCCTCAGCCCAAAGTCATCATGCTGACGGCTTTCGGACAAGAGAACATCACGCAGCGCGCCGTGCAGCTCGGTGCTTCTTATTACATTTTGAAGCCGTTTGACATGGAAGTGCTTGCGAATCGGGTGCGTCAATTGGTGGGAACCCAAACTACAGTTTCTTCCAATTCCGGCAGCAGTTCATCTTCGTTCGTGAACAAGTCCAACGTGGTGCCCATGGGCAAACACAAAAATTTGGATGCAAGCATTACGTCCATCATACATGAAATCGGCGTTCCTGCGCATATTAAAGGATATCAGTATTTGCGCGAAGCGATTACGATGGTGTACAACAATATTGAAATTTTAGGTGCCATCACCAAAACACTCTATCCAGCCATTGCCGAAAAATTCAAAACGACCCCTTCCCGCGTGGAACGCGCCATCCGCCATGCGATTGAAGTCGCCTGGACACGCGGCAACATCGACTCGATCAGCCATTTGTTTGGTTACACCATCAACATCAGCAAGTCGAAGCCAACGAACAGCGAATTTATCGCGATGGTGGCCGACAAGCTGAGAATTGAGCATAAGGTGTCGTGAAAGGATCAGGAATAGAGGTAAGCCAGTCCATTTCAAACGTATTTTGACGTGCGGGCAAAAGCTAAATGCTGAAATCATAATATGAATTTTGTTTGTCGAGCATATCGCCGTTATTGGGATTTAAAAACCAATAAACGGCGATATTCTGTATAGATCAAATATGTCATGACATTAAGCTATGATGACCTTTACTGGGACCAGGTATAGCAGTACAGGTTTCATTCATCGCCAAATGCCATGCTTCGCGTACATAGCATGGCATTTGGCGGAATGTAATAGTGAATTCATCCTTTTGCTTATGGGAAGAATGTCAGCGAAGAAGCGATGGTACAGGTTTAAGCTGGATTTGATTTTTTAGTGCCTTTTCTTTCGCTAGTTGACTATAACTTATCCCTAAAAATAACCAAGTCGTTAAATAAGAAAATTCCGGAACGGAAATCATTAACGAAGCATAGACCACCAACAATATGATTTTAAGTCCATCGTTGAAATAGCTGCGCTGCAATTTGAAAACAGGATACAAAAAAAATAAAGAAAAAAGAATAAATCCGATTATGCCACTATTGACCATCAGGGTGGAAAAGAAATCGGTAGACCTTACATATCCAAATCCAATTCCATATAACTTATTCAGAAATGGCATTTGAGCAAAATAATCTAAATGCAGCATCATCGAGGAGGATCTTTCGTTGCCGGAAATGGAATCTAATTTATCAAACAGCAAAAATCCGAATATCGTCGTAATTCTTTTATAATTCAGGACTGCAACGATCGCGAAAAAATAGATTAACAGTTGGCAATACCGATCTTTGAGATGATAGCGAACAATTCTGTAAATGAAATAAAGTACGATTCCTAAAAAAGCGGTTGAAGAATTAGATAAAATGAGAGCGACTAACATCGGTATGTGAAGTAACGGTTTGCGTAAATGGACCGCAAATATCCATAAAGGCAATACGGTTAGCGCAAAAGTACTGGGTTCACTGGATAAGCTTTTCATTCTCAGCGAGCGAAATCCGAAAACATCCGTAAATTGATTGACACTTCCTAATTTCGGATTTCCGTGAATATCTAATGCAAATACCCTGTTGCTTAAAAAGTCTCCTGTCGTGCCGAACAATAAGTAGTAAAACCACTCATAAAATCCATAAATCAGAAACAGGGACGCTCCTACAAATATATATTTGTTCCAATCTGCTTTGTAAAAATACTTGGTGAAGAAGCAGATAATAGAAGCCGCGATCAGATAAATGGATTGAGTGAAAAGACTGGATCTTAAAAAGGTGCCTCCAAGCTCATTTACCAGAATAACATTATGTTTGAAATTATAATCGTAGCCATCATTTATTTTGAATAAAATGGTCAACTGCGCCAAGCCGTTCATCATGGTTAATATGTAAACAAAAATAATAAAATCTTTATAAAAGTTATTGGTTAATGGTCCAATTCCAATGATATTTCTTCTTTTAAAACTGATTGCGATAAGGAGAGTAAATACAAGAGATGCTAATGAAAGCAACAACCCAGGGGTCGTCCCGGGATTGGAAGGGATTAAGACCCAAGAATTTATAGGCAATACTATAGCCCATATTTTGAACAAGGTATCGAATGGTTTAGAATCGGACAATGTCATTAGTTTTTCATCCTCACTCACTTTGTATGATACATTATGTATCGTTTGCATTAAAAATATTAGAACATGTTTATGAACTTCTAGCAAGAGGCTATTTTACTCAGCTGCATCGGTTAGCAACAATGAAGTAACTTGTCATGTAAGGTCATAATATAAATTTTGTTCATTTTGATGGCTCTTTTGTGAAGTTTTTTTACATACATTTACCTTTGGTTAACATATTAGTAGAGCCTGAATGATACGATTGAACTACATACACATCTTATCTAGGCACAAAGAATGAATACACTTCATGAAGAGAGACGTCTTCCCATATTAAAGCCGGAGTTTGCCTGGATTTTAAGGATTTCATATCGCAGGGGAAGAGAAGGTGAACGGTATTTTTACGCAAATAGGTGAGATCGCTGAAGCCATTCCAACCGTAACGCCTGAGACCAGATGCGATACCGTCTATCAGCTTTTCAAGCAGAATGCCAAATTGGAAGGCGTTGCTGTCGTGGGGGCGAAGGGCAGCCCCGCATTAATGATGAGGACCCTTTTTTTTCAGCAAATCGGAACGCAATACGGCTATAATTTGTATATGGGCCGGGCGATTGGGCTTGTAATGAACAGTGAACCGTTGGTGGTGGATTATGCAGAACAGATTACGGACGTCAGCATTCAAGCGATGAACCGTAATGAAGAAGAGCTGTACGACCTAGTGCTGGTGACATCGGCCGGAGGTCTGATGGGAGCGGTCAGCATTCGGAGATTATTGCTGGCCGTTGCCGATATTCGTGCGGAAATGGCCATTTTCCTGAATCCACTCACAGGTTTGCCGGGCAACCGTATCATTGACGAGCGCCTTCAACAACTGCTTCGATTGGATGAGTTTAGCGTGCTGTATATCGACTTGGATCATTTTAAGTCGTACAACGACAGCTATGGCTTCAAAATGGGGGATCAGTTGATTCAGGCCACGGCCAATCTGTTACGGAAACATTTCATGTTTCCCGACACGTTTCTTGGGCATATCGGCGGTGACGACTTCATCACGATTTTACACCATCACAATTTTCGGGAAATTGGCGAGCAGGTGCTGGCAGGGTTCGAGCAGATGAAACGGGAATTTTACAATCCTGATGATCTAAGCAATGATTATGTGTTGGGAGAAGGCCGTTCGGGAACGCTCGGACGCATTCCGCTTGTTTCGGTGTCCATTGCCGTTGTGTCCAACATGCTGCGAAAATATGAGAAAATCGAAGACATCATCAGTGAAGCGACACGGATCAAAAAAATATGCAAATCCGTCTCGGGCAGCATGATGTGCGTAAATGAGGAGCGGGTAGAGCAGTAAGTCAAAACAAAGCGTATTTTTGGTTCAGGCCATGGCTGTCAGATACAGTGTATACAACCGCCAGTGGCCTTTTTTGAAGTAGAGCAGATGTTTAATTACATACCGGGAGTCGATTGTTCCGAAGAATCCCTTGATTTATTCAGGTTCCCTGTCTGTTTCATAGAAATTACAGGATATATGTTTTTGGTATAAAAAATGTGCGTGATTTGTCCATTGTTTTTTGATATGTTTCCCAGTAAACTAGAATTAGTGATAATGAGAATCGATATCATATAATCAGGCGAGCCTGAATGAAATAATGGAGGTAGCTTTCATGGAACAACAGTTGGAGTTATATGACGTTACGATTATCGGTGGAGGCCCTGCCGGGATGTATTCCGCTTTTTATAGCGGCATGCGCGATATGAAAACAAAACTGATTGAAGCCAGGGACCGTTTGGGCGGACGCATGCTGTTTTATCCAGAGAAGATGATCTGGGACGTTGGCGGGGTTACCCCTATTTTGTGTGAAAAACTGATCCAGCAGCTGGAGGAACAAGCGAGAACGTTTGAGCCTACCATTGTATTCGAACAGCAGATCGAAGGCTTCGAGCGCCAGCCCGACGGCACCATCATCTTGACAGCCGCAACGGGTGAAAAGCACTGGACGCGTACGGTCATCCTGGCGATCGGTTACGGTATATACAAAATGGCCAAACTCGAACTTGAAGGCGCTGATCGATACGAGGTTACGAATCTGCATTATACCGTGCAGGAATTGGAACCGTTCCGAGGCAAAAAAGTGTTGATTTCGGGAGGGGGGGACTCTGCCGTCGATTGGGCGAATGAGCTGGAGCCGCTGGCCGAGCAGGTAACGGTGGTGCATCGTCGTGACCGTTTTGGCGGATTGGAGCGGAATGTGCTGCGGATGCGAGAGTCTTCGGTCGACGTCAGAACACCTTTTGCCGTAGATAAGCTGCACAGCCAAAACGGTGAAACGATTGAACAAGTGACCATCTGCCATGTGGAGACTGGCGAGAGCGAGTTGCTTGATGTGGACGCAATCATTGTGAATCATGGCATGAAGAGCGATTTCGGACCGATCCGTGATTGGGGACTGGATCTTGGCGAGTGGCACGTAAGCGTTACCGAAAGACTGCAAACCAATATTCCAGGTGTATTTGCGGCAGGCGATTTCGTCGATTATGGCAGCAAGCTGCATCTCATCGCAGGTACATTTACGGATGCCGCATTGGCCGTAAACAGCGCCAAATTGTACATGGATCCTGATGCCGAAAAGGTAGCTTACGTGTCGTCCCACAATTCGCGCTTCAAAGAAAAAAACAAAGCGCTTGGCGTGGTTGAGGAATAATTCCCCCGCCTTTGCTTCAGCGATGATTCATGGCAGCTTCGGATTGATCCGAAGCTGCTTTTTTGGTGTGCCCGGAAGGCGGACGGAACAGGTTCGGCATGTTTGATCGGATTCGGGAAAGCGGGCTATAATAACATATAATGCAGCATCACACGCTCGTAAGCGAAAAATGAGCATTCTTTCAGGAAGAAGGGCAAGCTTGATGAATCATTTCCGTGACATCACTTCATCCGTCCGTCAATGGTATGGCCATTTAATGAATAAACGCATTCCCTATGCGAAAATATATCTCAAGTCGGCCGGTATGCTTCACCGGCTTCTCGTCGAAGGACGCCGCAAGCGTGCTGCTGCCAGACGCGCAGATCGCGATCAGCCACTCGCGGCTTTGATGGATTTGGCACTCGAGCCAGGGGATATCATATATACGCCAAGTTCCGAATCCACGTATTATGCAGGCCATATGGGCATTATAGGGCTGGACGGCAAAGTCTATCATGTACACCCGTACGGACCTGTCTTCGCGGACAGCATCGACGGATATTTGACCCGTTTTTACGAGGGTGACCGATTTATCGTATTTCGTTCCCGTTTGAGCCAGGCAGGGCAGAAGGCCGCCGAATGGGTGCAAACACACTACAAGCAAGTCAAGCATTACCGGCTGCAAACCAATTTGCTGAGCATCGAGCGTAACTATTGCTCCAAATTCGTGTACCAGGCCTATCGTTTCACGTCAGGAATCGACCTGTGGAGCCGCAAATTCGCCGGCAGCTTGACGCAGGGATACATTTATCCTTTCCGGATTGAACGTTCTCCAGACCTTGACGTGCTGGGGACATTTTATAAGTGAACGTGCAAGACCGGCACGCCTTTGTCGTCAAAGGAGTGTCGGTTTTTTTTCATATGCATGAAGAGGAAAACAGGAAAAAGCATCGAAACGTCGAATAGGATATGAGATAGACTTGTACAGCATGGAAGATGTTACATAGAGAACGAAGGTTTATTTTGGATGAGATCGAGAGATTATGATGACTAGAAAGAGTGAGTGCCAGATGAGATGGTTGCGCTTTCTACGCGGTTTCAAGGATAGCCAAAACGTAGTGAAGCTATCGGACTACACCCCCAAACGTGAAAGGAGGAACCATTGTTCGATCTGCAGCAATAAGGTCAAAGCGGTCGTACATTATGCGGGTCCACAAGGAAATGTGATTGGCGTATGCGCATCCTGCAAAAATTTGGCGGATCGGCGAGGTTTTTTTCCCATTTAAATGAAAAAGGAGCGTTCAGGAAATAACATGGTTTTGATTTATGGGCGCTTTTGTAGTACATTAGCAAATGTATTCGAAGGAGGATTCTAATGTACTCAGGTAGACAAGACGATACTTTATACATCATGACCTACACCTTAAATAGCGGTATCAAGGGTACGGTTCCATTGTCCAACAAACAGATTATGGAGTGGCTTGATTGCTACAAAAACGAGAAGCGCTTCGTGACCGAAATCGGCAAGGAATTTTTTGGGTTGAACGCAGGACTTGTGGCAGACTTCAAGGTTCAGAATCATCTATCCGATTATCAGCAAACCATAATGCCCACACAGCAGCAGGATAACATGGAACGCTTGTCCAGCGCTTATAAATCCAGCGAGATTTTGATGAAGATCGATTGCAAATGCGGTACGGCTTACGTAACGGAATCTCCATATAAGCGAACCAAGTGGTATTGCACCAAATGCAAGGAAATCGTATTTCTGGATGCCAAAAAAGGAATGGTCGAAACGTCCCGAGGCGACGCCTATTATATGACCAATAAATATTTCGTGACACGCGACTAAAAAAAGAACACCTGTTGCATCGCTGCAAAGCGGTGCTTTTTTGTGTATGGATATCGCGGAAATAGCGAAAGTGGACGCCTCACCATAATAAAAAAGCCCCGTAGGGCTTCATATTAGAAGAATGTAATGTAATAGTCCGAATCAAAATTAAAGCTGCAGGAGAGACCGGATTTATGGACAATCCACTTTATGAGGAGGAACAAAGCAGTGCCGGCAACGTGGCTCATAAGCCTCCGAATCGCCAATCATGACGACCGGTCCGAGCGTAACGGGTTCGCCATTGACAATGCGCTGCGTGAAGGCAGCATCCGGGCTGCCGCATACGGCGCAGAAGGCCGACAGTTTCTCGATATCATCCGCCATGGCCAACAAACCGCCGATATAACCGAACTCCTTGCCGCGGTAATCCATGTTAAGTCCGTCCACGATGACATGTTTGCCGCAGTAGGCAAGCTCGGAGACAAGCTCCATAATGGCGCTGCTAAAAAATTGAACCTCATCAAAGGCGACGACGTCGGCGTCCTTCGTTTGGGCAATAATTTGCTCAACGATCTCGGGCGTCAATTGACGGGGAATGGAATGGGCCGGCAATCGGTAACCGATCCGGCTTACGATTTCGTCTTGCGCAAAGCGATTGTCTTCAGCGGGTTTGTAAGCCACGACCGTTTTGCGGCCGAACTGGATCCATTTCTGACAACGGCGAATAAGCTCACCGGATTTTTCGCTGAACATGGGCCCTGTAATAACGGTAATACGTCCTGTTTGCACGTTGCTGCTGCTCCTCTCACCTATCTATTAGCTACCTGCTCAAAAAAAGCGACCATTACAGAGTACCACAAAAACTTGGGTCTAGGCCAGCACTATCATTACTTCTTTGTGTTACTATATGGAATGGTAAGCTGCTGGTCACGGCAGTTGATGATTCTGGAGTCCAAAGGAGATGAAGGGTACCGATGAACGATTCTTTACATGCCCTGGAGGAGAAATATGAACAACTGGTGCAGGAAGTTGATCTGGATGAACGGACGAGGGAGCTTGTCGCCGATTTGTTTGCCGAAGCCCGGCGGTTGCAGGCCAGCAACCAAACGCTGCGCCGCACGATGCTGAAAGCTTCCTCGAAAGAATCGCGCATGTCGTCCAAGCTGCGGGACGCATTATACGAATAACCCGGGGATCACTCCGGGTTACTTGCCGTTTCCGAATGCAGGCAATCATTATTTTCAGGTTCGTTCCACGCGCACATATCGATTCAATAAGGATTATACCTGAGCTTGGGCAAACGTTAAAGGCTTGCTATGCCCAGCCGGGTGATTCATGTGGAATGCCGCTGTTTTTCCGGGCCCGGATGAGCTGTTTTCGAACGAAAACGCGGACCTACATAGTTTCGTTTGCGATCCCTAAACAAAATCCAGCCCCCCAGAAAGCTCATGCCTGCTGCGAACAGGAGCAGCCCGCCGCCAAAGGAAAGCCAGTCAAACGCGGGGGAAACCTGATCGTTCCCATGATCGGCGTAATACAGAAACAAAGCGTCCTTCATCATCAGAAAGCCTTTCATCGCCATCAGGCCGGGGACGACCAGAACGAGAATGGCCAAGAAACGGGCAAAAACCAATTTTGTGTGGATCACCGTAACCTCCCGACCGTTAGAAATGGAGCAAAATAGGTTGTGTTTACAAGATATGCCTGTTTTCATCATAGCTTGGTTTACTTAAGCTGTCTATGCATAGACGGCGCGAAATTTTGAGTTCGCTGCTTTGGGAGAGTACAATGGAACCAAGGATAGCGTAAAACGTTGACAAAGGGGAAAAGATGAGATGCCAATTCATTGCGATGTTGCCATTCTTGGGGGAGGAACCGGAGGCTACGTTGCCGCCATTCGTGCCGCCCAGCTGGGGAAAAAGGTTGTCATTATCGAGAAGGACAGGCTGGGAGGAACATGCCTTCACCGGGGATGCATCCCAAGCAAAGCGCTGCTGAGAAGCGCGGAAGTCTACGCGGAAATTCAGGAAAGCGAGACATACGGAATTGAGACGACGGGCGCAACGCTGGTGTTTCCGAAGGTGCAGGCCCGGAAGGATGCCATCGTGGAGCAGCTGCACCAGGGCGTTCAATATTTGATGAAAAAAAACAAGATTGAGGTCGTACATGCGAACGGGCGCGTCATTGGTCCGTCGATCTTCTCGCCTCAAAGCGGAGCGGTGGCCATCGAGTTCGACGATGGCGAGATGGACACGGTTGTGCCGACAAACCTGATCATCGCCACAGGCTCACGGCCGCGCGTTATTCCCGGATTGGAACCCGACGGACGATACATTATGAGCAGCGACGAGGCGCTCCGCATGGACGAGCTTCCAGCTTCGCTGATCATCGTCGGCGGTGGAGTCATCGGACTGGAGTGGGCTTCCATGCTGAACGATTTCGGCGTGCAGGTGACGGTCGTTGAAGCGGCTTCGCATGTGCTTCCGGCAGAAGACGAAGATATCGCGAAGGAAATGCAGCGTCTGCTCGGCAAACGCGGGGTTCGTTTCCTGACGAAAGCGAAGGTGCTGACGGAAACGTACAAGTCCGGTCAGGACGGCATTCAAATCGAAGTGGAGTTATCCGGCGATAAACGCGAGGCGCTGAGCGCGGACAAGATGCTTGTATCCGTTGGCCGTCAGCCCAACGTGGAGAACATCGGCCTCGAAAATACGGATGTCAAGCTTGAGCGCGGCTTCATTGCCGTGAACAAAAACCTGCAGACAGGGGAAGGGCATATCTACGCGATCGGCGACGTGATCGGTGGTTTGCAGCTGGCGCATGCAGCCAGCCATGAGGGCATCCTGGCCGCTAACCATCTCGCCGGCGAAACGGTACACGCCGTAGAATCCCATCGTATTCCGCGCTGCGTATACACTCGTCCGGAGGCGGCGAGCATCGGATTTACCGAACGCGAAGCGAAGGAACGCGGCCACAGCGTCAAAACTGGCAAGTTTCCGTTTCAAGCCATCGGCAAATCGCTGGTCCATGGCAGCCGCGATGGATTTGTAAAGGTGATCGCGGATGCGGAAACGAACGATATTTTGGGCGTACATATGATCGGCACCCATGTGACGGAACTGATTGCCGAGGCTTCGCTCGCCCAGATGCTGGATGCTACGCCATGGGAAGTCGGGCAGACGATCCATCCGCATCCAAGCTTGTCGGAAATCATGGGCGAAGCGATGCTGGCGGTGGACGGAATAGCGATCGGCATGTAGGCTGAAGAGCCTCGAGAGAAAGGACCTTTCCTTTTTTGGGTAAAAGGGATTATAATAGGCTTAAGCCAAGTCTTAGTACCAGGTTATAAGATCGGGTTGTAAGACTGGCAGGGAGACCGCGACGAAATAAAGTACATTAAGCATTTCTTCGCGGCTCCTCAGGCTCTGAATTTAAAGGAGGTACCTCATAATGAGTTCACAAGGTACTGCAGGAGCAGTCCATCGGCACATTGAGCTGGGGCTTAGCGACGGAGAAGTGTTGGATATGTACAGAACGATGCTGCTTGCACGCAAGTTTGACGAACGATGCTTGCTGCTGCAGCGAGCCGGCAAAATCAACTTTCACGTATCAGGGATCGGTCAGGAGGCGGCGCAAGTAGGCGCAGCATTTGGCCTGGACCGCGATCACGATTATTACTTACCATATTACCGGGATTACGGCTTCGTATTGGCCGTAGGCATGACTCCGCGCGAACTGATGCTGTCCGCGTTTGCCAAAGCGGAAGATCCGAACAGCGGCGGACGGCAGATGCCGGGCCATTTCGGCCACAAAAAGCTGCGCATCGTAACGGGCTCCAGCCCGGTAACGACGCAGGTTCCCCATGCGGTGGGCATCGCCCTTGCCGCCAAGATGCAAAAGAAAGAGTTCGTTTCTTTCGTGACGTTCGGGGAAGGATCCAGCAATCAGGGAGATTTTCATGAAGGCGCGAACTTTGCGGGCGTGCACAAGCTGCCTGTCATTATCATGTGCGAGAACAACCAGTACGCCATCTCGGTGCCTGTGCACAAACAGCTGAGCGGCAAAGTATCCGATCGTGCGCTTGGTTATGGATTCCCGGGGCTGCGTGTGGACGGAAACGATGCGCTTGAGGTATACGCGGCGGTGAAGGAAGCGCGCAAACGTGCCATTGCCGGCGAAGGTCCGACTCTGATCGAAGCGATGATGTACCGTCTGTCGCCGCACTCTACCTCGGATAATGACCTTGCATACCGCACCAAGGAAGAAGTGGAAGAGAACTGGAAAAAGGACGGAGTCCTTCGCATGAGAAATTATTTGTTCGAATGCGGCATTTGGGATGAAGCCCAGGATGCGGATTTGGCATCCCAGCTCGCGCTGGAATTGAAAGAGGCGACCGAGTACGCGGACAACGCGCCATATCCGAAGCCTGAAGATACGCTGACGCATGTATATGCAGAAAGCAACGAAGGGGGACGGTAATCATGGCGATGATGGAATACATTGATGCGATCCGTCTGGCAATGAAGGAAGAGATGGAACGCGACGAGAACGTGTTTGTGCTTGGCGAGGACGTTGGCGTCAAAGGCGGGGTATTTACCACGACCAAAGGATTGCAGGACCAGTTCGGCGAAATGCGCGTCATGGACACGCCTCTCTCCGAATCGGCGATTGCAGGCGTAGCGATCGGGGCTGCCATGTACGGCATGAAGCCGATTGCGGAAATGCAATATTCGGACTTCATGCTTCCGGCAACCAACCAGATCATCAGCGAAGCGGCCAAAATCCGATACCGTTCCAACAACGATTGGAGCTGTCCGGTCGTGATCCGTGCGCCGATCGGCGGCGGTATCTTTGGCGGCCTTTACCACTCCCAATGTCCGGAATCGATCTTTTTTGGCACACCGGGCTTGAAAATCGTTGCGCCGTACTCGGCATATGACGCCAAGGGCCTGCTGAAGGCGGCTGTACGCGATCCGGATCCCGTCCTGTTTTTCGAGAACAAAAAATGTTACAAGCTGATCAAGGAAGATGTGCCTGACGACGATTACATCGTGCCGATCGGCAAAGCGAACGTACTGCGCGAAGGTGCCGACATTACCGTCATCGGGTACAGCCAGCCGCTGCATTTCGTGATGCAGGCTGCTGAAGAGCTTGAGCGTGAAGAGGGCATTACCGCGCACGTTCTCGACCTGCGCACGCTGCAGCCCCTCGACCGCGATGCGATCATTGCTTCCGCTCGTTTGACGGGCAAAGTGCTCATCGTGCATGAAGACAACAAAACCGGTGGGGTGGGAGCAGAGGTTGCGGCCATCATCAGCGAGGAATGCTTGTTCGATCTGGATGCGCCGATTCAACGCCTTTGCGGTCCGGACGTGCCGGCGATGCCGATCAGCCCGACGCTGGAAAAGTTCTACATGCTGAGCAAAGACAAGGCTAAGGAAGCGATGCGTGCATTGGCACAGTATTGATTGCTTTGACTATATGTTCGGGGACGGTTACAAGAGAGGAAGGATTGATATACATTCAATCCCGATGTTGCCCCGTTACGGCGTGCGTAACGTGATGGCAACGGCTTAGATACAAGCAAAGTTAGGAGTGATATCGAAATGGCTGAACGCATGAAATGGATCGAGGTCATTATGCCGCAGCTGGCGGAATCGCTGGTATCGGCGACGATTGCAAAATGGTTGAAAAAACCGGGCGATGCGGTCGAGCAGTACGAGCCGATCTGTGAAGTGATTACCGATAAAGTGAATGCCGAGATTCCGTCCACCGTGGATGGAATCATGGGCGATCACCTCGCTGAGGAAGGCGCTACGATTGCCGTTGGCGAAGCGATCTGCCATATGCAGGTCGCTGTTTCCGGGGAAGAGGCAGCGGAGCAAATTACCGAGAACCGCCAGCCGTCTTCTGCTGCGGCGGGATCGGCATCGCAAACGGGAACGGACGCCCGAACTGTCGTTAATGTCGGGGTGCCTGCTCATGATCCCGACCAGCCAATGCGCGGACGTTACTCGCCGGCAGTTCAAACATTGGCTGCAGAACATGGCGTGAATCTGCAGCATATTCACGGAACAGGCATGGGGGGGCGCATTACGCGCAAAGATGTTCTGTCCTACATCGCGCAGGGCGGAGCTGCATCTTCGCCCCCCGTTCAGCAGGTCGCCGCTCCTGAAGCAGCGGCGCATGCGACGGAGTCGGCAGCATCTCCGTTCAGCGGCATCAACCGCGGGCCGGTGGAGCCTTCCGCTGCCTCAACGCGCGAAGGAATTCCGGTGGCAGACGCGGGTGTGCCCGTCAGACATTCAGGCATTCATTTGACGGAAAGCCCGAAAATCCCGCAAATCGAGGTGGAAGGCGGCGGACAAGGACGTTCCGAGTACTTTATCGACGTGACGCCTGTCCGCAACGCCATTGCCCGCAATATGCGTCAAAGCGTATCCGAAATTCCGCATGCATGGACGATGATCGAGGTCGACGTAACCAATCTGGTCTTGCTGCGCAACAAGCTGAAGGATGAATTCAAGCGCAAGGAAGGCATTAACCTGACGTATCTGTCCTTCATGATGAAAGGCGTCGTCAACGCGATCAAGGACTATCCGATCATGAACTCGGTGTGGGCCGTGGACAAAATCATCGTGAAACGGGACATTAACCTGTCCATGGCGGTAGGTACGGAGGATTCGGTGCTGACACCTGTCATTAAACATGCCGATCAGCGGAATATTGCGGGACTGGCCCGGGAAATCGATGATTTGGCGCGCAAAACCCGTGAAGGCAAGCTGAAGCTGGACGATATGCAGGGAGGAACGTTCACGGTCAACAACACCGGCTCGTTCGGTTCGATCCTTTCCCAGCCGATCATCAATTATCCGCAGGCAGCCATTCTGACATTTGAATCCATCGTCAAGAAACCTGTGGTGATCAACGATATGATCGCGGTTCGTTCGATGGCCAACCTGTGCCTCTCGTTGGATCATCGGATTTTGGACGGCGTCATCTGCGGAAGATTCCTGCAGCGCGTCAAGGAGAATCTGGAAGGTTATAACATGGAAACGACAGTGTATTAACAGAATAGCAGGGTTATGGGAAAGTGTATGTGCCGGAGGCCGTGCACTTTTCCCGTTGTTTGTTGTTGGTTGATCCGTAACACATCAACATTGAAGCAGAAGGGTGAGGGGATATCATGCATAAGCCGCTGGATGTTGCATACATACCGATGCTTGAATATGAAGAAGCCTGGAACAGTCAAAAATCAATTGTACAGCAGTTGGATGAGGGAGAAGGGAACGAGCGGTTGCTGCTGCTTCAGCATCCACCGACGTATACGATCGGTTCGCAAAATCATCCCGAGCACCTGCTTCTCAGTCAAGAGCAGCTTCGGGAGCAGGGCATTTCATTGTTTCAGATTGATCGTGGCGGAGATATCACCTATCATGGGCCCGGACAGCTTGTGGGTTATCCGCTGATTGTTCTCGGCCGCGACGAGGACCTTGACCTGCACGGGTATTTGCGTAAGCTTGAACAGGTCATTATCGATTATCTGGCCGATCAGGGGGTCGAGGCCGGACGCAAGGAAGGCTACACGGGTGTATGGATCGGGGATTTGAAAATTGCCGCCATCGGCGTCAAATTCAATCGCTGCAAGCGTCGGCGCGGCTTCGTGACGAGTCACGGGTTTGCTTTCAACATCGCATCGGGGATCCAGCATGAAGGTTTCCAGGGAATTGTTCCTTGCGGCATCCAGCAATACGGAGTGACGTCGTTGGAAGATATTACGGGCAAAGCCTTTTCCGTGGAGTTGGTTGCCAAGGAGATCGTCTCCTATTTCAGCCGGCATTTTTCTTATGACATCCGTTGGGTAGACGAAAAAGAAGCCCTTCACCGCTAATGATTCAAACTGGTGCAAGGGCTAGGGGATTATCCGTAAAACAACGGTTCGAGCGCGATAAACAAAGTGGACCCCACCATCGCGATCAACATGATGTAAATGAAGATGCGAAACCATTTTTTATTTTGCATGATGCGAGGACTCCTTTCATCAAATAGTTATGCCGGACCCGTAAGAAAACGCCCACAATATATGTATTGTACCCTATCATTAAAGGAGAGAAAAGCCTTATGATCAAGCAACAGCGGATTGTCGAGCAGTTCATGGAACTGGTGCAAATCGATAGCGAAACGAAACACGAGCAAAATATCTCAACCGTCCTGAAAGAGCAGTTCGCCCGTTTGGGACTTCGCGTTTATGAAGACGATACGACGGCCAAAACCGGTCATGGAGCGGGAAATTTGGTCGTCACTTGGGAAGCTGAGGGAGCATCGGATGCTCCTGCAATTTTCTTTACATGCCATATGGACACGGTGACGCCGGGTAAGGGCATTACGCCTATACTGGGTGAGGATGGCTGGATTCGCAGCGATGGAACGACGATCCTGGGCGCGGACGACAAAGCGGGCATTGCCGCCCTGTTCGAAGCGATCCGCGTCATTCAGGAGAACAACCTTCCACACGGCAAAATCCAGTTTGTCATCACGGTCGGAGAAGAATCCGGCCTGGTTGGGGCGCGCGCAATGAACCCGCAAGATATCGATGCCGAGTTCGGTTATGCGCTCGATTCGAACGGCGCTGTAGGCACAATCTGCGTTGCTGCACCGGCCCGGGCCGAAATTCAGATGAATATTTACGGCAAATCCGCACACGCCGGGGTGAACCCAGAAGATGGCATCAGTGCCATTCAAGTGGCAGCCAAAGCGATTGCGGCGATGAAGCTTGGCCGGATCGACGATGAAACAACGGCGAACATCGGCAAATTCCAAGGCGGTTCGGCGCTGAACGTCGTCTGCGATTTCGTGCAGATCGAAGCGGAAGCACGCAGCATCGTTCAGGAGAAAGTAGAGCAGCAAGTTGCAAAGATGCGGGAAGCGCTCGAAACAACCTGCGACAAATTTGGTGCCAGAGCCGAATTCCACAGCGAAATATTGTATCCTGCATTTGGATTCCAGGATGATCATGAGGTGGTGCAGCTTGCACAGCGAGCCATTCGCGGCCTTGGGCTGGAGACGTCGACGTTTATGTCCGGCGGCGGCAGCGATGCCAACATCTTCAACGGCTTTAACATTCCGACGGTGAACTTGGCCGTAGGTTACGAAGAAATTCATACAACCAATGAGCGCATTCGGGCCGAGGATCTCGCCAAGCTGGCGGAAGTCGTCGTGGCCATCGTGCAGGAAACGGCTGCCGTCCGGAAATGATTGCAGCAGCCTCCGGTTAAGCAATAGCGTGGATTCGGCATTATGCATGGCACGCCACCGTCAACCGGAAGCGGCTTGGCTGAAACCAGGTGCGCTCCACAAGTTGAATAAAGTCCGAATCCGGCGCAAGCCGATTCGGACTTTTTGCAAAAACGCAAACAAGCGATTGAACATGCAGAAGGGTTGGATTGAATCGGCCGCCATGCTGAAATACTGAAATAAAGGGGCGTTATTTCCGCCCTGCGATCAGGTCTGCAACACGGGCATCCGGTCCCCATTCGTTAAGCCACTGTTTAAGGATCAGTTTTACTTGCCGGGCCTGTCCTACCAAATGCACGGATTGTTTGGTGTAATAACTGTTCATCGGTTGTCCCCCTGATTGGTTATCTTTATGACCGGGTGTGGTATAAAATCACCATATGCCAAAACAGGAAGGTTTATACCGCACGAACACGTTGAAATTCAAACTCGTAGAACGGAGCTGAACTAAGTCATGAACAACGCAAACACGTCGCAAGCGAATATTTCCGCCAAATCGTCCAACCCGAAGCTGGATGAAAAAACGATCTCCACGGAGCAGATGTTCGAGGGGAGAGTGATTTCCCTCCAAATCGACACGGTGGAACTGCCTAACGGTCAGAGGGCGACCCGGGAAGTCGTTCGCCATCCCGGAGCCGTTGCCGTTCTCGCCTTGAGGGGCGATAAAATGCTGGTCGTCGACCAGTACCGGCAAGCACTGGGCCGGACGGAAGTGGAAATTCCCGCTGGAAAGCTGGATCCGGGCGAAGCGCCGGAAGTGGCAGCGGCACGCGAACTGCGCGAAGAAACCGGATATGCGGCCAAATCGCTGCGCCATCTGCGTTCCTTCTACACTTCCCCCGGTTTTGCGGACGAAATCATTCATCTTTATCTGGCCGAGGACCTGGAAGTAGGCGAGATGGAGCCGGACGAAGACGAATTTCTGGAAGTGTCCGAAATCACGTTGGATGAGGCTTATGCGTTAATGGACCAAAACCGGATCAGCGACGCCAAAACGATGCTGGCCGTGTATGCATGGGATCTGTACCGGGCCACGGGGCGGTTCTGACCATGGGGAATTCCATGGCATCTGCAAACGATTGGCAGCCTACCTACGCGGACCTTCACATCCATATCGGCCGGACTTCCCGAGGGGAAGCGGTCAAAATCAGCGGCAGCAGGGACCTGACGTTTGAAAATATTGCCCGCGAAGCTTCCGGACGCAAAGGGATCCGGCTGCTCGGGGTCATCGACTGCCACGCCCCCGTCGTGCAGCTGGACATCGAACAGCTGCTGGAGAAAGGCACCATGACCGAACTGGCGGGGGGAGGCATCGGGTACAGGGATACGACGATTTTGCTGGGGACGGAACTGGAGCTGCGGGAACCGGACAGGCGCGAGTTCCATATGTTGGCTTATTTCCGGGACCTGGCCACGATGAAGTCGTTCACGGCGTGGATTGCTCGTCACATGAAAAACGTCAACCTTAGCTCACAGCGGATCTATGTTCCCGCGCGGGAGATGCAGGCCGAGATCAGAGCCCGGGGCGGGTTGATCGTGCCGGCACACGTCTTCACGCCGCATAAAGGCATCTATGGCAGCACGGCCGCGCGAATGGCCGAGGTGCTCGATACCGATATGATCGACGCCGTCGAGCTCGGGCTCAGTTCCGATTCGTCCATGGCCAGCCATATTACGGAGCTGGACCCTATTCCTTTTTTGACCAACTCGGATGCACACTCCCTTGGCAAAATCGGCCGTGAGTACAATGAATTGCTCATTGCCTCGCCTTCGTTCGACGAATTTCGGTTGGCCCTGAAGGGTATGGAAGGCCGGAAAATCCGGGCGAATTATGGACTGAACCCGCGGCTTGGGAAATATCACCGCACCTATTGTGCGGCCTGCGGCAGCATCATGGACGAACAGGAGCTCTCTGCAGAACGCTGTCCTTATTGCGGCAGTCTCAAGCTGGTCCAAGGCGTGCTGGATCGGATACTGTCCATCGCGGATCGGAATGTTCCTGAAGTTCCGGCCTACAGGCCCCCTTACTGCTACCAAGTGCCGTTGGAGTTCATTCCCGGCTTGGGGAAGGCCAAGTTGAAGCAGTTGCTGGAACGCTTTGGTACGGAGATGAATGTATTGCACCGCACAAGCGAGGAGGAACTGGCGCAAGTGGTAGGATCTCATTTGGCCGGCATGATCGTGGCTGCGCGGGAAGGTCGCCTGGAATTGGATTCAGGAGGCGGCGGCACGTACGGCAAAGTGAGCGTGCAAGGAAAAGAGCCTGGCATGTCCAAAGATCGTTAATCGGGAAAAGGACAAGAAGTCATACGAAGGGCGTCTCTATCATACGTATGGTTACATGGAAAATTGGAACGGAACATCCGCTCCCAAACATCGATGAACGTTGTTCATGTAACCGGAAAGGAGACCCTTGCTCGTATGCGTTCTTCTCACTTCACTTTCAAAGGCCAAACTTCGCTCTATGTATTCGTGGCCGTCCTGTTTCTGGTTGGTGTCATTTTCGGTGCCCTGATGGTCAATGCACTGTCGCTGGAGCAGCGTCAGGATCTCGAAGGGTATTTGGGCAATTTTTTCGTTACGGTTCACCATGGCACATCCGGAGGGGAGACCGGAGCTTATTGGGACATTGCGATGCTGCATCTGAAGTGGATCGGATTGATCTGGATTTTGGGCCTGTCCGTCATCGGATTACCCGGCATATTGGTTCTCGATTTTATGAAGGGCGTGCTGATCGGATTCACGGTGGGATACCTGGTGGGACAGTATTCATGGAAAGGACTGCTGTTCGCACTTGTATCCGTTGCTCCCCACAACTTGTTCGTCATTCCCATCTTGCTTGTCTGCAGCGTTGCGGCAATGACTTTTTCAATCTACATCATTCGCAATCGGCTGCTCATGCAGCGAGCTCCTGCAGGGCAGCGGCCGTTTGCATCTTATCTTCTCTTAACGCTGGTTATGGCCGGGCTCTTGCTGGGTGTGGCTTCCTTCGAAACCTGGGTTACCCCGGCAATGATGCGCTGGGTCACGCCGATGCTGCTGCCCGTCTAGCTTGATAGCAATGTGTAAATTGTTGACTTTGATTACGCACTCCCCCTATAATGAAAGAAGTGGGTTAAGTTGCAGTGTGCAGTGATTTCCTAGGGGGAGGGAGAAAATGGAAGCACGGATCGATAAAATCAAGCAGCAACTACAGTCCCAAGGATATAAATTAACGCCCCAGCGGGAAGCCACCGTCAGAGTACTTCTTGAGAATGAAGAAGATCATCTGAGCGCGGAAGACGTATTCATGCTTGTTAAAGAAAAAGCTCCCGAAATCGGTCTGGCAACCGTGTACCGTACCCTCGAACTGCTGAGTGAGCTGCATGTTGTAGAGAAAATCAACTTCGGCGACGGTGTAGCGCGTTATGATCTGCGCGGAGATACGTCCAAGCATCATCACCATCACTTGATCTGCGTTCAATGCGGAAGTGTGGATGAAATTCGTGAAGACTGGCTCGGACCGCTTGAAGAGCGCCTGGAGCAGGAATTCAATTTTTCCGTCGTGGACCACCGTCTGGATTTCCACGGGATTTGTTATCGTTGCAAAGCTAAAAATGACCAGAAGCCCAAAGATGAAGAATAACATAGCGTGTCTTCAAGCTCTCACCGGAGGTTTTGACGGGGGAGCTTTTTTGGTCACGCAGGGTATGGGAGGTTTGCGCTTTCATATCATATCTCGGCAAATCCCGGCATAGGCTGATTCTGAACGCTTTCCTGAGCAAGACAAGCAGGTGCTGGAGCATCTCGCCTTGAATACAGGAAAGGAAGGGAACGAATCGGGAGGGGATTGCCCATGGTTATTTCGATGCGGAAAGGGCTTCGTTTTTTTCGGTTTATTCTGATTTTTGCAGCATTGGTCTATCTGTTCTATCATGTTCTGGATTTGTTCAATGGCTGGATTTCGCCTGTGGACCAATACCAGGCGCCTGTGGGAAACGCGGTCAAAGTATTTCAGGAAACGGCTTGGCCAGGCCCTGGCGATGAGCGTCCCGCGTTTGCCGAACGCCTGCGTTTGTTCTATTGGTATGGGGAATAGCCGACTTGAACACCTGGGATGCAATTACGGATGCAGGCTGCCCTTCGGGCAGTCTGTCAGATGAGGAGCGTTGTGCATGAAGCAGACGATACACGCCTATGCTTTATACCTTGAAGAAGACAAGGGAATGTCGAGCAGCACATTGGAATCGTATCTTCGGGACGTGGACAAGTTTATCGAATTTGCGGACAAAGAATACGGGATTCGGGAGGCGGATCAAGTACGCCGCACCCATGTGGTTCTGTTTATAGGCAAGCTGAAGCAGGCGGGCAGAGCCAATGCAACCATTGCCCGCAGTATCGTTTCCCTGCGCTCCTATTTTCATTTTTTGATGCGGCGCGGAGCGTTGATGCAGGACCCGACATTCGATGTGGAGGCTCCAAAGGCCGACAAGACACCGCCGCAGGTGCTCAGCGTGGGGGAGATTGAGCTGCTGCTTGCCGCGCCCGATACGGCTTCGGCTCAGGGCGTTCGCGACAGGGCCATGCTGGAGCTTCTGTATGCGACGGGCATTCGCGTCTCCGAGCTGATTGCGCTTGATGTGCGGGACATACATACGGATATGCGCTTTATTCGTTGCGGGGGTGCAGGTAAAGAACGCATTTTGCCCATTGGAGCTCCTGCAGCCCATTGGGTCAATACGTACATCCGTGATTTTCGCGGCGAGCTGCTCAAAACGGATGCGGACGAGCAGGCACTGTTCGTGAATGTCTCGGGACGGCGTTTGACACGCCAAGGTTTCTGGAAATTACTTAAAAAGGCTGCGCTCGACGCCGGCATTTCGGGGGAGATCACGCCTCATACGCTGCGCCATTCCTTCGCCGCCCACCTGATTGCGAACGGAGCGGATACCCGGGCAGTTCAGGATATGCTTGGACATGTGGAGCAATCCAACAATCCGTACGGCAACCACGGGCGGCGAACGATGAAGGAGATTTATGAAAATCATCATCCGAGGGCGAAGTAAGCGAAGGGAGCGCACATCGTCCATGAGCCGGTGACTGGGTAGATCGGAGTTGCATCGGTTAGTGCAGCGGCGTTTTTCTTGGGACGAGTTCAGGAGGATATACATGCATATCCATTCGTTGATGGCGAATACTTGGGTGCATGACAAAACAGCACGATTTTAGGAGGAGCATTTTAATGACAGCATTGAATCAACAAATGATTACGGAAGCGGCCGCTTATATCCAAAGCAAAAGCGAGATCAAGCCAGAGGTGGGCCTGATTCTCGGATCGGGCCTGGGAATCCTGGCAGACCTGATCGAAGATGGCGTGAGCATTGCTTATCAGGACATTCCGCATTTTCCGGTGTCGACGGTTGAAGGACATGAAGGCGAGCTCTTGCTCGGCACGATCAAAGGCCGTGCAGTCGTCATGATGAAGGGGCGTTTCCACATGTACGAGGGCTACGGTCCCGAGCTGACCGCGTTCCCGGTACGCGTCATGAAGCAGCTGGGCGTTGCTTCGCTGCTCGTGACGAATGCAGCCGGCGGTGTAAATACGTCGTTTCAGCCGGGAGACTTGATGCTCATTTCGGATCATCTTAACCTGACGGCCAAAAATCCGTTGATCGGGCCGAATGATCCGGCATTGGGCGTGCGCTTCCCGGATCTGTCGGAAGCGTACAGCCGCCGTTTGCGTGCTTTGGCGAAGGAGACGGCGGCTTCGCAAGGCTTCGACGTGCGCGAAGGCGTTTACGCAGGCCTGCTTGGCCCGAACTACGAGACGCCGGCGGAGATCCGTATGCTCCGTACGTTGGGTGCGGATGCCGTGGGCATGTCCACCGTATCTGAAGTGATCGTGGCCCGTCATGCCGGCATTGAAGTGCTGGGCATTTCCTGCATCAGCAATATGGCTGCAGGCATTTTGGACCAGCCTTTGTCTCATGACGAAGTCATGGAAACGACGGAACGTGTTCGCGAATCGTTCCTGAGCCTGGTGCTTGCGGTCATCCCGCAAATGTAATATACACAGGCTCTGGCTTGATAAAGAAGCGCAGCCTTTCCAAAAAACAAGCAAACAGCCTCCCCAAGCAAAATGTCTTCGGGATGGGCTGTTTTTTTGTTGAGTTCAGCTCTGGAAAAAGTTTGGAAAAACATGATTTGCATGGAATAATTTGCTGTAAACGCGCCGACAATGATTAGCAGTACTTGCATGGAACATGCAGTAAGAGACTGGGGCGAAAAAAGTACCTCTTATTTCGTCGCAGCTTCTAAGCCTAGTCATTCAAGGAGGTTATTCACTGTGAAGAAACGAATTATGGCATCGTTCATGACGATTTGTATGCTGCTATCCGCTATGACTTCTTCGGTGTTCGCCGAAGAAACGCGCAAACCGGCAGAAGGAGCAGACCTGGCCCCGTCGGCGCGTTCGGCGATTCTGATGGATGCGGATACCGGAACGATCATCTATGAAAAAAACAGCCATGACCAACTGCCGCCGGCCAGCATTACCAAAATCATGACGATGCTGCTGACGATCGAGGCCGTCGATGCAGGCAAGCTGAAGCTGACCGACAAGGTCAGAACAAGTGAATATGCCGCTTCCATGGGCGGGTCCCAGATCTTTCTGGAGCCTGGCGAAGAGATGACCGTGGATGACATGCTGAAAGGGATTGCGATGGCCTCCGGCAATGACGCTTCGGTCGCGATCGCCGAGAAGATCGGCGGATCGGAACAAGCTTTTGTGCAGATGATGAACGATCGGGCTCAAGAGCTTGGCATGAAGGATACCCGGTTTGTCAATCCAAATGGACTGCCTGTCAAAGGTCACCATTCGTCCGCTTACGATATTGCGCTGATGAGCCGGGAGCTGCTTAAGCATCCTTCCATTACCAAATACACCGGAGCATATCAGGATTACTTGCGCAAGGATACGGCGAAGCCCTTTTGGCTCGTCAATACCAACAAGCTGGTTCGGTTTTACTCCGGAGCTGACGGATTGAAAACGGGATATACGTCCGAAGCGAAGTTCTGCCTTTCAGCCACTGCCTCGAAGGACGGATTGCGCACGATCGCGGTCGTGCTTGGCGAGCCGAACACCAAAACGCGCAATAGCGAAGTGTCTGCCATGTTCGATTATGCGTTCAGCCAATATACGATGAAACCTCTATACAAAAGCGGAGAGATGCTCGGTCAGCTGAACATCGAAAAGGGCGAAGTGGCGCAGTTGCCGCTGAAGGCCACGCAAAATTACAGCGTGCTGATGCGCAAAGGCGGCAAATCCGAGGAAATTCGGCATGAGCTTCAGCTCCAGCCAAGCATAAAAGCGCCAGTCAAGGCCGGGCAAAGCGTTGGAAAGCTGGTTGTTTATCAAGGCAGCGAGGTCATTAAGGAATTTGACATCAAGGCACCGCAGGACGTGAACAAAGCGGGCTGGTGGAAGCTGTTCAAACGAACGACGAGCAATTTGTTCGATTGAGTATGTGGCGGCAGCCTTTGAGAGCATGACTGCTGCTTTTCCTGGATGAACTGGAACATTTTTTGTAGTTAAATAGGGGTTTTCTTCTAGTTTTGTCGTGGGGAAGGAAAAGCCTTCGAGGGCGTAGAAATCCTTGTTCATGACAGGGAGGAGAGTGAGCTAACGTGAACATGCATGTGGATATGGAGCATCACCGTGGGGTTCTGATCGTACGCTTATCGGGGGAATTGGATCACCATACCGCTGATCTGGTCCGGATGCAAATGGATGAGGCCATCCAGCGCAGACAATGCGAGCATCTGATTCTCAGTCTGAAGGACCTGCAGTTTATGGACAGTTCGGGTCTGGGCGTCATTTTGGGCAGATACAAGCTCATTAAAAATAAAGGCGGCAAAATGGTGGTATGCGACGTGAACCCGCCGGTGTACCGTTTGCTGGAAATGTCGGGATTGTTCAAGATTATGCCGATTTACGAAAATGAGGGAACTGCCCTCTCGGGTCTGGAGGTCGTCTCATGAGTGAAGGAAACGGTACAAATTTCATGAATTTGCAGTTCGCGGCCAAATCGGAGAACGAATCGTTTGCGCGTGTGACCGTTGCGGCTTTTATCTCCCGGCTTGATCCTACGATGGACGAGCTTAGCGACCTGAAGACGGTCATATCGGAAGCTGTAACCAACAGCATCATTCACGGCTACAACAACAATCCCGAGGGCGTCGTTACCATTCAGGCGCAGATTCGCGATGACATGGTCACGATCATCGTCGAGGACCGGGGCCAAGGGATCGAGGATCTCGAACTGGCCAAACAACCGCTGTACACGTCCAAGCCGGAACTTGAGCGATCGGGCATGGGCTTCACGATTATGGAAAACTTCATGGATGAATTCGAAGTCAGCAGCGAGCCCGGCAGGGGCACCTCCATCAGGATGATGAAAAGGATTGAATCCAAGAAAGCATTGTTTAATTAGGAGCTGGTCTTATGGATGCTGAAGTGAAATCATCTTCACAGGCCTACTTGGATGATGCCGAGGTCAAACGGCTGATTGCGCTCAGTCAGTCGGGTGACCATGTCGCCCGGGATACGCTGGTGAACAGCAATATCCGGCTTGTCTGGTCCGTTGTACAGCGGTTCATGAACAGGGGGTACGAACCGGAAGACCTGTTCCAAATCGGCTGTATCGGCCTGCTTAAATCGGTGGACAAATTCGATCTGAGCTATGACGTCAAGTTTTCTACGTATGCCGTGCCGATGATCATCGGGGAAATTCAGCGATTCCTGCGCGATGACGGCACCCTCAAGGTCAGCCGTTCCTTGAAGGAGATGGCCAACAAAGTCCGCAAGAAACGCGACGAGCTCTCCAAACACCTCGATCGGCTGCCCACGATTAAGGAAGTGGCCGAACAATTGGGCGTGACGCCGGAGGAAGTGGTATTCGCGCAGGAAGCGAACAAGCCGCCAACCTCGATTCATGAGACGGTGTTCGAAAACGATGGCGATCCGATCACATTGATGGATCAGATCGCCGACGAATCGCAGGAACGCTGGTTCGACAAGCTGGCCCTCAGCGAGGCGATCGGCGGGCTGAGCGAGCGGGAGCGGTTGATCGTTTACCTGAGGTATTATCGCGATCAGACGCAATCTGAAGTGGCGAGCAGGCTGGGGATTTCCCAGGTTCAGGTATCGCGGCTGGAGAAAAAAATACTGCAATCGATTCGCGACCAGATCGCGCAATGAATCGTCAATAAACGACAACTAACAACCTTCTAACGCATATGACGTGCGTGGAAGGTTGTTAGTTTTTATGTGAATAAGCGATCAAAGCAACGTTACCACAACCACATTCACGCAAAATGAAGACGGTCATTGGAAAGTTTCATGGATCGATTGAACGACAATGGCAGGTTGGCCCGGTTTGCCGGTCCGGCCTTTTTTCATGCATAAAAGGAGAATATTCTCTTTTCGTAATAAATTTGCACGATTTTCAAATACTAAGCGAAATTACGCAGTAAAGGAGTGTTTCGGATGTCTCTGGCACCCACTCCAACGGTCTACATTCGTCTGCGCAGCCGCATTCGCATTCCGAGAGGCAAAGGGGTCACGCTTGGCGATATCGCCCATTTGCTTACTTCACCGGAACAGGAGGAGGCGAGATTGCATGAGCTCGAGCTGATGCATCCCGGACCGATGGACGGCAATCTGATCCTGATCGACGTCTTGCAGGTCATTCCGGCAATTCGGCGGGTTCTGCCGCAAGCCAACGTCGAGCTCATCGGTTCGGGTCACACCCTGGTGGAAGTGATCGAAGGGAACGGCAAACCTTCCAAATCATTGTTCGTTTTGGTTTGGATCCTGCTTTTTTTTGGTTCGGCCCTGACCATCATGAATTTTCATGCGGATGTGAACATGCAGGAGGTCCAGATCCGGATTGTGGAAATGCTCACGGGCACCCGGGACGAGCATCCGTATCTGTTTCAGATCGCCTATTCCCTCGGCATCGGTTTTGGCATGACCGTCTTCTTCAACCATTTATTCAAGAAAAAGTGGAATGAGGAACCTACCCCGCTGGAAGTCGAGATGTTCTTATATCAGCAAAACGTCGACCAATATGTCGTGATCGAGGAAAGCGAACGTTTGTTGGAACGGGATAACAGGGAGATGAGCACCGATGAGCGTCCTTAATGGTGCAATCAGCATCGTGCTCGGGGTTGCTGGAGGAATCGCCGTCGGCAGCGGGATTATCGCGCTCATTCTGGTCCTCGACATGATTCCGAGGCTTGCTCAGCTGACGAGAACTTATGATAAAAGCCACTGGTACGAAGGAGCCTTGATTGGAGGATGCCTGCTTGGCACGGTCGCGGATTTCTGGCATTGGAAAGTAAACGGAGCGATGCTGCTCAGCCCGATTGCCGGCTTGTTCTGCGGCGTATTCATCGGCCTGTTGGCCGCGGCGCTGACCGAGGTGCTTAACGTGCTTCCGGTGCTGGCCAAGCGGCTTGGCATGAAGCCTTATTTGTTCGGTTTGCTTCTGGCGATGATTTTGGGCAAGATGACGGGGTCTCTGTTTGACTTTTTTATATATCAGCGTTAGATCACGATGCGGAGGAGGAAGGACAGAATGGAAACAAGATCCGATCATACCGGACAGGAAACGGTCGAAGGCCTGCCGGGGGACATGGCGGGCAAATCGCCTTACGAAATCCGGAAGGAGGAAGAAGAAAAGGCATACCTCGAAAAAAAACAGGATGAAATGTCCGACAGCGTCGAGGAATCGGTGCATTATTGGCAAAACAACGACGATATTTCCCCGCGTATGAACGACAACAAATATACGCTCAAACAAATCATGGGTCTCGGCGAGTCGTTCGACGTGAACCTTCGGGAGATGGTGATGGGCGGCAAACAGATCGGGCTGCTGATGCTGACCGGGTTCGCCAAGGATGAAATTCTGCTTGAGGTGTTGAAAAGATTGACGTATCTGTCGCCGGACCAAGTGTCCGGGCATGCACTCAAATCGTATTTCGATTGTTACGTTCCGCACATTCAAGTCGAGCGGGTCGAGAAAATGAGCCAGGTCATTAGCAAGGTCCTCATGGGCATGAGCGCCATGTTTGTCGAAGGAGACCGCTCCGCCCTTGTAATGGATACGCGGAATTATCCCGTAAGGTCTCCGGAAGAGCCTTCACTGGAAAGGGTGGTGCGCGGCTCGCGCGACGGTTTCACCGAAACGCTGTTAACCAACGTAACCTTGGTGAGACGCAGAATACGCGACCCCGGATTGAAATTCGAGCTCATGCAGGTGGGCCGCAGGACGCAGACCGACGTCTGCGTCGTGTATATCGACGATATTGTGGACAAAGTACAGGTCGATTCCGTCCGTGAAAAGATCAAGCGGCTTGACATCGAAGGCATTCCCGCAGCCGATAAGCAGTTGGAGGAGGCGATCATCAACAAAGGCTGGAACCCTTTTCCGCTGGTTCGTTACTCCGAGCGTCCAGATGTGACGGCCTCTCATCTGCTCGAAGGCAGGGTGGTCGTCTTTGTTGATACGTCGCCCAGCGTGATGATTTTGCCGACGACCTTTTTCGACCTTTGCGAACATGCGGAGGAGAACAGGCAAACGGCCTTTATGGGCACGTACTTGAGATGGGTGCGCTTTGCGGGTATTCTGATTTCCTTGTTCCTGCTGCCGCTGTGGTTGCTGATGGTCATCGAACCGTCCCTCAAGCCACCTGGCCTGGAATTCATCGGCCCGCAGCAGAACGCCAAGCTGCCGCTCATTCTTCAGTTCCTGCTCATCGAGCTGGGGGTCGACTTACTGAGGATGGCCGCAGTGCATACGCCGACGCCGCTAGCGTCGGCGATGGGCTTAATCGCAGCCATTCTCATTGGAGACATTGCCGTAAAAACCGGTTATTTCGTCAATGAGGTCGTCCTGTACATGGCCATCGCGGCAATCGGCATGTTTGCGACGCCGAGTTATGAGCTCGGGCTAGCCAACAGGTTGGTCAGGCTGGTTTTGCTGGCGGCCGTCGCCATCTTCAAGGTGCCGGGCCTAGTAGTTGGAACAACGCTGCTTATTCTTGCGCTGACGCTTCGTCGTTCCTACAATTCCTCTTATCTGTGGCCATTTATACCGTTTAATGCAAAGGCCTTCGGCAACTTTTTATTCCGCTTGCCACTTCTGGAAAGCAAGAAACGACCATCTTTCAATAAGGCGCGGGACAACACCAAAATGTCCCAGGACCCGGATGGTGAATTGCGGAAAAGTAAAAAACACAAATGATTTGCCGAAAAATCCATTTTTCTTTGCTCCGAATTTGGTATACTGGTTTAAAATCCTTGGAATAGTCACTGTTCCAGTATATAAAAGTGAGGAATGAAAAATATGCATTTGCACGGTACAAGTAAAATAAATGATCAAGGACATCTGGAAATCGGGGGCATGGACACCACCGTCATGAAAGAACAGTTCGGTACCCCGCTGTACATCGTGGATGAGCAGCTTGTTCGCCAGCGCTGCAGAGAGTACATGGATGCGTTCCGCGCTTCCGGATTGGGCTTCCAGGTTGCTTATGCAAGCAAAGCGTTCTGCGTGATGGCCATGTGTGCCCTCGCTGCGGAAGAAGGCCTTTCCCTCGACGTTGTGTCCGACGGCGAGCTGTTCACTGCACTGCAAGCAGGTTTTCCGGCTGAGCGCATTCACTTCCACGGCAACAACAAAACGCTGGAAGAGATCGAGATGGCTCTGGACGCCGAAATCGGCTGTTTCGTCGTCGACAATTTCAACGAACTGCATCTCTTGCAAGCGGTAGCGGCGGACAAAGGGCGCAAGGTGAACATTTTGCTGCGCGTCACTCCGGGCGTGGAAGCACATACACACGAGTACATTTCCACAGGCCAAACCGACTCCAAATTCGGATTCGATATCGGCAACGGAACCGCGTTTGAAGCGATCGAGCTGGCCTCGAAGCAATCCAATCTCGTTTTGCTTGGCGTGCATTCCCATATCGGTTCGCAAATTTTCGAGGTGGAAGGTTTTCAAATGGCGGTTCAACGCGTGGCTGAATTCGCCGCAAGCGTGTACGAGCGCCTGAATGTTGCGTTTAAAGTCGTAAACCTTGGCGGCGGTTTCGGGATCCGCTATATCGACGGAGACACTCCGCTTCAAGTCTCCCAATATGTTAAAGCGATCACGGATGCGGTTAAAAACCATTTTGCCCAAATCGGTTATGACGTGCCTGAAATCTGGGTAGAGCCAGGCCGCAGCATTGTCGGCGAAGCGGGAACGACCCTCTATACGGTGGGTACGAGCAAGGATATTCCCGGCGTGCGCAAATATGTTGCAGTCGATGGCGGCATGACCGACAACCCTCGTCCGGCGCTGTATGAGTCCAAATATGAAGCGATTTTGGCCAACCGCGCGAACGAAGCGTCCGAAGAGACCGTATCGATCGCCGGCAAATGCTGCGAGAGCGGTGACATGCTGATCTGGGATCTCGATTTGCCGAAAGTGCAAAGCGGCGATCTGCTGGCGGTATCCTGCACGGGTGCATACAACTATGCCATGGCAAGCAACTACAACCGGATTCGCCGCCCGGCGGTCGTATTCGTTAAGGATGGTCAAGGCGATGTCGTCGTTCGTCGCGAGAGCTATCAGGACATCATTCAAAATGACCTGGTTCCTGCGCGCCTCGGCAAACAGCCTGTAGTGCGTTAATTGCAGTTGAACTGAAATCGAAGGCAAAAAGAGAGGACTTGCGGGACGGTTCCCGTTTGTTCTCTCTTTCTTATTCTGGCGGGATCAGAAAAAAAGTTTGTCCATTTTTTTGCGATGGAACGATTTTCGGTGTACACTAAGAAAAGTGCTTAGGGTTTGGCGAAAGCGGTCCTTGGCATCATGAATGCTGTAAATATGAAAGGAGTCATTTACATATGGCGAAACAAGCGAAAATCAAAATGGCAAACGGCGGAGAAGTCGTTATCGACCTGTTCGATCAAGACGCTCCAAACACGGTAGCAAACTTTGAGAAATTGGCGAACTCCGGCTTTTATAACGGTCTGGTATTCCACCGCGTCATCCCGGGCTTCGTAGCTCAAGGCGGATGCCCTAATGGAACAGGTACCGGCGGTCCTGGTTACACCATCAACTGCGAAATCAACCCGAACAAACACGAGCGTGGTACATTGGCTATGGCACATGCCGGCCGCAACACGGGCGGAAGCCAGTTCTATATCTGCTACCAACCGCAGCCGCATCTGGATGGCCAACACACGGTGTTTGGCAAAGTGGTTAAAGGCATGGAATTCGTTGATGCTTTCGAAGGCCGTGACAAAATGGAAACCGTTGAAGTGGTGGAAGCTTAATCCCCATTTTCATTTCAACTTAAGAGAGCCGTTTCGCGATATTTGCGAAACGGCTTTTTTTATAAAACAGCGGTATATAACGAACGCATCAAAATGAGTCGAAGTACCCCTATTTCCATTGATGGATGGGTGTGAAGCCTGCTGATCTTGTCCATCAATGATTCTATAATATAGAGTGAAGTAAGCAGGATATAAGAAGGCTTGATTGTATCGACGATTTTCCGAGGAAGGTGGTAAACACAATGGATGTAGTCCATCAGTTATGGCTTTTAAAGCAAGTATACAGTCAACGTACATATTGGGATGAGGAAGTAGAGGCATCTTGGCATCCTGTGCCGGGAACGATCGCAGAAACGGAGATGAAAGGGCTTGAGGCAGCAGGGCATTCCCCGAACCAATTCATGCGGCCGCAGCATGAGCAGACGATTGTCGCACTGAAAAAACTCGCCCAATCCTGGAACGTTGCCGAAGCAGCGCAAGCTTTTGTATCCTCCTTATGGTCCGCGCCGTTCATTTGGCGTTCGCTGCTAACGGGGAAGCTGCTCGCGGACGGAGTTCCGGAACATGAATATACCCCCTATCCGTCCTCAAGCATTTGCCAAATTTGCGGATTGAATGTGAATGAGGCAACGGATACAAGTCTGCAATGGTATTGGCGCATGACCAATGGAACGCCGCTGGACGGCAATCTATTCGGGCACGTGCTGGCACTGGAACAAATTGCTGAGGAAGATCAGATTCCGGCACCCAACGATTATGATCGTTGGACGTTCCGTGCCATACTGACCGTACTTCGCTCGCTGCCTCCCAAAACACGCTACAGCAAAGCGGCGCAAGCGCTTAAAAAGGAACGCCTTCTGCCTACGCGCAGCGAGTACGCTTACCGTGACCTGCTCGAGACGCTGGCGCTGATCGGTATACTGGATACGAAGGACTACCCTGGAATGGCCACGGAATTTACGACCTATGTCAAGCGCGACCAGCGGCCCAACATTCGGGTTGAAGTCCAGGCCCCGCTGGCGTGGTGGGATTCCTCCATCGGAATCAACGAACGTGTTTTGGCAAAGCTTTTTGAAGGGTTTGATCTTACTGACATATCTTTTGAGGAAAGGCCCGAACAGGACCCTGGCGTTAAGGAAACGGTGGTTGGAGCGTTCGAGCACAAAAGGGCGGCTCGGACTAGCGTCCCCAAAGCCTCCCCAGATGCCGGAAAAGGAGAAGCCAAGGCAGGGGATGTATACGCCATTCGCGTCAGGGAAGGATTGTGGATCACGGTGTATTGCCATCACATCGAGGATAAGCGGGTCAAGGTCGAATTTTTGGACGGGATCTACGAGGAGATGCCTGCCAAAGCAGAATTAAGCTTGTCGTTTCGTCCGAGAAGGGATGGGCGTTGGCAAAGCCTGGTAAGTGCGCTGGATTCGACAAGCTGGGTCAGACGGGTGGCAAGGGATGTGCCGTGCCCGGCATCTCGGATGCCGGAGCCTGAACGCGTTCCTTTTCAACGCGCAAAAGATTTGAAACATTTGGCAAGCTGGTGTTTTCCTGAAATTTAAACTGTCGCTCATCTCAGAGGTTGAATGGGCCGCAATAGAGGAAGGAAAGGAGCCACAATCTGGTAACGGCTAAATGTCCTGCCAGTATTCATTGCTTATTAAAAGTTAGTATATGACAAAAAGGAATAAAAAACGATTGATTTTTTACCGTTAAAGTGCTAACATCCAAATTAACAAAACAACATTCCTTCGGGGCAGGGTGCAATTCCCTACCGGCGGTGATGCAGCGCACCACAATGATGCGTGCTGCAAAGTCCGTGACCCGTTTGCCAAGGCAGACGGCTGATCTGGTGCGATTCCAGAACCGACAGTATAGTCTGGATGGGAGAAGGAGCGGATGCGGTCTATGGCCGCGTTTGGCAAAATGTTGCGCATGGTACTGTTCGTTATGCGAAAATGCAGACAGTTACGAGAATTTTTCTTGTGCTGCCTTCAACCATATGCGAAATGACTTTAGAGAAATCACTGCAGCTTTGACGGGATTCTATCTTTGGGCATGTGTCGATTTTCACTTGCTTGAATCCGCAGAGCCTTTGTTTTCGGGTACCCATGTATCAACGTTCCATCCGCTAGTAGCAGCGGATCTCTCATCATCCCCATTGAACAGACTGTTCGATGGGGATTTTTTGGATTTTGCATGATTGGCTGAACGCAGCCTCATTGAACAGGCTATTCCTGACATATTAGACATAGCGGGGTGAACTGACTTGGAAATGATTAACGACGAATTTTATATGGCGCTTGCACTGGATATGGCAGAACGGGCGCAAGGACAGACGGGAATCAACCCGGTTGTAGGTTGTGTCGTTGTGAAAGACGGCCGCGTAGTCGGTCTCGGAAGTCATCTGAAGCGCGGCACTGGCCATGCGGAGGTTCATGCGCTGAATATGGCTGGCAGCGATGCGGAAGGAAGTACCGTTTACGTCACGTTGGAGCCGTGCAGCCATTATGGCAAAACTCCGCCGTGCAGCGAACGACTCATTCATGAAAAGGTGAAACGCGTCGTAGTATGCTGCGAAGATCCGAATCCGCAAGTATCCGGCAGAGGCATATCCATGCTTCGCCAGCAGGGCATTGAAGTAGAGGTCGGGGTTCTGCGCGAGCGTGGAAGACGACTGAACGAAAAATTCATCAAATATATTACGACAGGATTGCCGTTTGTCACGTTAAAAACCGCTTCCACGCTGGATGGAAAAATCGCAACCCGCAGCGGGGACAGCAAATGGATTTCCAATGAATCCGCGCGTGAGATCGTTCACGCCCTCCGCCACCGTCATCAAGGCATCATGGTCGGCGTCGATACGGTGATCGCAGACGACCCGGAACTGACGACACGCTTGCAGGTGGAAGGGATCAACCCGGTACGGATCGTGGTTGACTCGAAATTGCGTCTTCCTTTGACTTCCAAATTGGTAAAGGATGGATTGGCGCCGACCTGGGTACTGACAACCGATGAAGCAAGTCAAGAAGCGGCCGAACGGCTTGAAGCTTATGGCGTGGAGATCATTCGCTGCGGGCCCGGGCCGCGCGTGGATCTGTTGAACGCGCTCAGCAAGCTCGGAGAACGGGAGATCGCTTCGATTTTGCTTGAAGGCGGCGGCACGCTGAACGGTGCGATGTTAGAGGCCAAACTGGTGGATCGGCTGCTCATGTTCATTGCCCCCAAAATCGTTGGCGGATACGACACGCCAGGAAGCTTCCGCTTCGAGGGCGTCGAGCGTATGAGCCAGGCGATCCAACTGTGCCAATTGGAAATCGAGCAAGTGGGGGATAATATCAGCATCGGCGGAATTCCGGTCTGGGCTGAATAACATAATCAGGAAGGAGGCCGCAGCATGTTTACCGGCTTGGTGGAAGAAGTCGGCCACATCCGACGGATCGGTCGAAAAGGCGAAGCGATGGTGCTGAACGTTGGCGCTTCCCTCATTATGGATGACCTGAAAATCGGCGACAGCGTTGCCGTTAACGGCGTATGCCTGACTGCGACAACGCTTGAAGGCGGAGGTTTTACCGCTGACGTCATGCCGGAAACGTACCGTCACACCAACCTGGATAAGCTCCAGTCCGGCAGCAGGGTCAACCTGGAACGGGCTATGCAATCCGGGGGACGTTTCGGAGGTCATATCGTGCAGGGCCATGTGGACGGTACGGGTACGATTGTCCGAATGACGCGCGATCAGAATGCGGTTGTATTCGAAATTCATCCGGATGATCCAGGATTGTTCAAATATTTGATTCCGAAAGGTTCCGTCACTTTGGACGGGATCAGCCTGACGGTGGTTCAGACGATGCAAACGTCTTTTACGGTGTCGATCATTCCCCATACCATCGGGGAGACGGTGTTGAATTACAAAAAAACGGGCGACTCCATGAATATCGAATGTGACATTTTGGGGAAATACGTGGACCATTTACTCCAATACGGCAGAGGTACTCAGGCAGCGCCTTCAGAGAAACCACAGAGCATCAGCGAACAATTTTTGGCGAATCATGGATTCGCATGAAAGATATAGACGACAGAACCGGGAGGTGGAATGATGTCCGATCAATCCATACTGGACACCATTGAGGAAGCAATTTACGATCTCATGCGAGGCAAACCGGTTATCGTGGTAGATGACGAGGACCGGGAGAATGAAGGAGACTTCATCGCCTTGGCGGAGAAAGCAACGCCTGAAGTGATTAATTTCATGATTACGGAAGGGCGCGGGCTTGTCTGCGTGCCGATTACGCAACAACGGGCAGATGAGCTCGACCTGAAGCCGATGGTGCAGCAAAACACCGATTTCCACGGCACGGCCTTTACCGTTTCGGTCGATCATACAGACACCACGACAGGCATTTCGGCGCATGAACGTTCCATTACGGTTAAAGGACTGATCGATCCGAATGCCAAAAGCGGCGATTTCCGAAAGCCGGGACATATGTTCCCGCTCATCGCCAAGGATGGGGGCGTGCTGCGTCGTGCCGGGCATACCGAAGCCGCGGTAGATCTGGCCATCATGTGCGGCGCTTATCCTGCGGGCGTCATCTGTGAAGTCATCAAGGAAGATGGCACGATGGCGAGACTGCCCGACCTGCAAGAAATTGCTCGCAAGCATGATTTGAAGCTGATCAGCATTCAGGATATGATCAAGTATCGCAACGAAAAAGAAAAGCTGGTTCAGCGCGAGGTAGCCGTACGCATGCCTACCGACTTCGGCGAATTCCAGGCAGTTGCTTATACCAATGCAGTGGATAATAAAGAGCATGTGGCTCTGGTCAAGGGTGAAATCGACTCTTCCAAGCCTGTATTGGTAAGGGTGCACTCGGAGTGTCTGACAGGCGACGTATTCCACTCCCATCGCTGCGATTGCGGACCACAGTTCGATGCGGCCCTCAATCAGATCAATGAGGAGGGCAACGGGGTTCTTCTCTACATGCGCCAGGAGGGCCGCGGAATCGGGTTGATCAATAAATTGAAGGCTTACAAACTGCAGGAGGAAGGTTTGGATACGGTCGATGCCAACCTGAAACTTGGTTTTGCGGCAGATTTGCGTGATTACGGCATCGGAGCGCAAATCCTGAAGGATCTGGGCGTGCGCCAAATCAGGCTGCTTACGAACAATCCTCGCAAAATCAAAGGCCTTGAAGGCTACGGACTCGAAGTCGTTGAACGCGTGCCGATCCAGATGCAGGAGAACGAGGACAATACGGCTTATTTGCACACGAAACAAGCGAAGCTGGGCCACATGCTCAAATTCGACGACATCGAGCAAAATGAGGAAAAGAACGAAATTTAATTGCAGCAAGCCAGAAAACGGGAAAAATCACGGCTGCGCCAACGGCGGCGGCCCAATATGAAAAACAATTTTGGGGAGATGACAGTATGCCTAACATTTTTGAAGGACATTTAGTATCCGAGGGATTAAAATACGGAGTCGTTGTAGGTCGTTTTAACGAATTCATCACGAGCAAACTGCTGAGCGGAGCGCTTGATGCGTTCAAACGCCATGGCGTAAAAGACGAGGAGATCGATGTAGCCTGGGTACCGGGCGCATTCGAAATTCCGCTGATTGCCCAAAAAATGGCCGAAAGCGGCAAATACGACGCCGTGATTACGCTGGGCACGGTCATTCGGGGCTCAACAACCCATTATGATTATGTTTGCAACGAAATGGCCAAAGGGGTTGCGGCGATCAACCTCAAAACAGGCGTACCTACGATCTTTGGCTTGGTAACGACGGAAAATATCGAACAGGCCATCGAACGTGCCGGAACCAAAGCCGGGAACAAAGGATGGGATGCGGCTACGGCGGCAATTGAGATGGCGAACTTGACGAATCAGCTAAAATAGTGCTTAGTTAATGTAGTGCCCTGCTTTGCGCAGACGAAAACGGGAGACCGGATTTCGGCGGCTTAGCGGGGTTTTGTATTTTTTTTGCAGGAGGATTCGTTTCGTGACGGTAGTTACCTACAAACTGGAGACCTTTGAAGGGCCGCTTGATCTTCTGCTGCACTTGATCGACAAGGCCGAAATTGATATCCAGGATATCCCCATCAGCGATATTACGGACCAATACATGGCATATTTGCATTCTATGCAGGAGCTGGAGTTGGATATTACGAGCGAGTTTCTTGTCATGGCAGCAACACTGCTGTCCATCAAGAGCAAGCTGTTGCTGCCGAAACCGCCGGTGATCGAGGACTTCGAAGATTATGATTATGGGCAGGACGATGATTATGATCCACGTGCTGAATTGGTTGCACGTCTGATAGAATATCGTAAATACAAAGGCATTGCGCGGCATCTTCATGAAAGGGAATGGGAGCGCAGCCTTATTTTCTCGAAAGAGCCTGAGGATCTGCGCCCGTACATGCCTTTGGAGACCGAATCGAACCCGGTGGAGGGATTGCATGCGGCCGACCTGATTGCAGCTTTTCAACGTGCCCTGCGCAAGGCGGAGAAGCGAACGACGGTAGCCCGGATTCAGCGTGATGAAATTTCGGTCAAAGACCGGATTCGGGACGTGGTACAGGTTTTTAAGAAGCTGGAGCCGGGAGGCAGGATGCTGTTCTCCGGATTGTTGGAGGGACAGACGTACCGCCATGAAATTGTCGTGACGTTTCTGGCGGTGCTTGAGCTGATGAAGATGAAACAAATTGTCTGTTACCAGGAGCGGACATTTGAGGACATTGTGATGGAGTGGAGAGGGGAAGCAAGGAATCATGGATTTTCCGAAATTGAAGTCGATTATTGAAGGCCTGTTGTTTCTGTCCGGGGAGGAAGGCCTGAGCATCAAACAAATCTCTGAAATCGTGGACGTATCGGAAGAACGGATATCGGATGCCATCGAAGAGATGAAAACAGAATTTGCGGAGCATGGCAGAGGCGTGCAAATTTTGAAAATTGCAGGCATGGTTCAATTGGGGACACTGCCCGAACATGCTGTCTATTTCGAGAAACTGGCTTACTCGCCGGCACGAACGACCCTTTCCCAAGCGGCACTCGAAACGCTCGCCATCGTTGCATATCGCCAGCCGATTACGAGGGTGGAGATTGAGGAGATTCGCGGCGTAAAGTCGGAGAGGGCCATCCACACCCTGGTGAACAAGGATCTGATCGTGGAAGTGGGACGCGCTGAAGCGATCGGGAGGCCTATTCTGTATGGGACGACGAGAGCTTTTTTGGATTACTTTGGCTTGGGTTCGCTCAGCGAATTGCCGGAGCCGGGGCTGTTTGAAGATACGGACAATCTGGAAGAAGAGACCCAGATGCTGTTTGACAAGCTGGATGCGCAGCAATCCGAGCTCGATAGCCTGGAGCAGAGCATGGAAGAAGGAACGGAAACATCGAATGATCGGAGCGATGCGGAAAACGAGCCCGATATGAAAGAATCGGATTAACGAACGAAGCAAACCAATTAAAAATGGCGGCAATATTGGATCGGCTCCAGCACTGGAGCCTTTTTTTTATGCGAAAACCTTTTTCGTGCAGCGGGATTTTAACGGGTCCAGTGAATTTTTTCCTATTTGCGGTGCATACTAAACTGGAAAAGAATCGAGGGCTTGGAGGTAAGGCCTGTGTTAATTTGGCTCGGAGGAATCGGTGCGGCGGTCGTGCTGCTGCTTGCTGCAGTTCTCGTCTCGAATGTTCATATCCACGTCTCATTCAGTAAACATAAGAGCGATGATTTTGCCCGATTCAACGTACGGCTCCTATATGGTCTGATCCGCTTGAATTATGAGATCCCCTCCATCGTTTTCAAGAATATGAAGGAAGGCTTTCTTGTGAAAACGGAGCAGAGAGCGAACACGACCCGTAACGAAAATAAAGGAAGCGAGCGGGTAAACAAACGCAAAATCGAAAAATGGAGCGACGATGTCAGCGTCATGCTTAGAAGTACGGCTGAATTAAAACAATGGATCAGGCAAACGCTGGAACGAGTACATATGATTCGATTTATTTGGACAACCCGGGTCAGTCTGGGGGACGCAGCGCATACAGCGATGCTCACAGGCTGGTTATGGGGGGTCAAATCCGGTATCGTTGGTTTTTTGTCTTACCAGATCCGCTTCGATCAGCCGCCTCAACTGGACATTATTCCCGAGTGGAGTGACGAAATGGAGTTCCGCACGGATTTGGATTGCCGTATGAAAATAAAAATATGGTCGATCGTTGTTGCAGGCATAAGGCTAACGACCAGAGTCCTTGTTGTTCGGGGAGGATGGCGTATGTGGATGAGGCTGCTAAAGCAGCGGAGACACGGCCAACGGAGAGTAAACCGGCAACGGGGAGATTCCCGGGTATAGCGAACATGCCTGTAAAATACAGGAGGAAGTGCATTCATATTCACCCAATTGATGCTGTACATAAGTTCATCTGGGTCTGGAGAGAATAGGGTTAGGCTGAACCTAGTTCAAAATGAAAGTGGAGGGAATCAAAATGTCCGATCATCCAATACAAGGTTTAATGGAAACTGCAATGGAAAACATCAAGGCGATGGTGGATGTCAACACGATTGTTGGCGATGCCGTCGAAACGCCGGATGGAACCGTCATCTTGCCCATCAGCAAGGTAGGCTTCGGTTTTGCTGCGGGCGGGAGCGATTTTAATGTGAACGGCGACCGATCGCACAGCTCTAATTCCGGAGCCAAAACGGAGCATGCACAATCTGCGACAGTTGCTTCACCGTTTGGCGGAGGCAGCGGCGGAGGCGTCTCCATCCGTCCGATCGCGTTTCTGGTCGTGGGCAAGCAAGGCGTTCATATCGTGCCGCTGGACAACTCCACGCATCTGTTCGAGAAGATCATCGATTCCGCACCTCACATGCTGGATCGCATTCAGAGCATGATTCGCGGCAACACGGACGAGGAGCATACCCGGGTAACGGTTACGTCGGAAGGCACAGCGTATAATTAATACCCTTGATTCAAGGCATGGCTTGATTTAAAACAGTGCCCTGTCGCAGCTTCGGCCGCGGCAGGGATTTTTGCTGTATTTTGAGGGATGGGACATACTTCAAGTGGACAAAACATAGGCTAGTACAAGATTCCAAGTACCCGGAGGAATGAACATGCGAAATGGATTAAAAGTGATTGTGTTAATACTTATCCCCCTGCTGGCATGGCCGTCATGGATTCGAGCGGAGATGGCCGAAGAGCTGTCCAAACCGTCGACGCACGCGGAGAGCGCAGCGCTGATCGATGTGACTTCCGGGCGGATTTTGTTCAGCAAGGAGGGGGATAAACAGATGCGGATCGCCAGTTTGACCAAAATCATGACCGCAATCGTGGCGATCGAAAACGGGAAGCTGGATGACAAAGTCAAGGTGAGTGCAGCCGCATTCGGCAAAGAAGGCTCCTCCATATACCTCAAGTTGGGAGAGGAAATGTCGCTCGAAAACATGTTGTACGGCTTGATGCTCCGGTCGGGAAATGATGCGGCCACGGCCATTGCGGAGCATGTGGGCGGTTCGGAAGAAGGGTTCGTGCTGATGATGAACCAAAAAGCGGAGGAAATCGGATTAAGGGGCACGCATTTCATGAATCCGCATGGATTGGACGCCGATGGGCATTATTCTACCGCGAGCGATATGGCCCGCTTGACGGCATATGCGCTGCAGAACCCGGTTTTCAAGCGGATTGTGGCCACCGAACAAAAATCTGCCCCGAACCCGAATGAGAGCTGGGATTATTCGTGGCATAACAAAAACAAGATGCTCCGATTGTACGAAGGGGCCGACGGCGTCAAAACGGGGTATACCAAAAAGGCATTCCGGTGCTTGGTCAGTTCGGCCACGCGCAATGGGCAGCAGCTTGCTGCCGTTACCTTGAATGACGGCGACGACTGGAACGACCATGCTCGCATGCTGGACTTCGGATTTAAACATTTCCCGCTGGTTGAGATTGCCAAGAGGGAACAGCAAGTGGAAGGAACCGATGTGATTACAGGTCGCAGCTTCAAATATCCGCTTGCGGAGGGCGAAAAAGGAGCTTTGAACAAACGTCTTGTGCTGCAGAGCCAACCGAAGTCTGGAGGAGAGGGTGCATCTTCCGATCCGGCATTTGGTCTGGCGGGCCGCATTCAGATCGAACTCGAGGGGCGACAGATCGGTTCGATTCCGGTCTATCGCAAAGGCAGCTATATTCCCAAGGAGCCGCAGCTGGACGATGCCGCTTTTGCAGAAGAAACCGGATCCAAGGCCTGGTCGTCGGCATGGAAAGCCGTGATTAGCCGATTATTGTCCCCGTGATATGGTGCAAGCCAGCAAAACGAAAATCGTTTTTGGAAAGGAGGCCAGCTTGTGATTAATATCATTTGGCTGCTGATGATTGTGACGGGATTTGCGTTTGCAGCCGCTAAAGGCAATATTGAAGTGGTTACCCAGGCGGCATTCGATGGGGCGGCAACGGGCGTCACGGTATGTTTGGGACTGATCAGCGTGCTCGTCTTCTGGATGGGCATGATGAAAATGGCGGAGGATGCCGGATTGCTCAGCAGAATCGCGAAATTGTTAGGCCCTGTCGTCGCGTTCCTGTTTCCGGACGTGCCTCGCAATCATCCGGCAATGGGATATATCTTGTCCAATATGAGTGCCAACTTGCTGGGACTGGGGAATGCGGCAACCCCGATGGGCATCAAGGCGATGCAGGAGCTGCAGGAGCTTAATCCGGACAAACAGACGGCTTCTCCGGCCATGTGCACGCTGCTGGCATTGAATACGGCAAGCATAACGATTATTCCGACCACGCTCATCGCGATCAGGCTGAATTATCATTCGGCGAACGCGACCGAGATTGTAGGCACAACGTTGATGGCCACCGTGATCGCGACTGTGGCTGCGCTCGGGGCGGATCGATGGTACAGGAGAAGAGCGATGAAAAGACCGCCAAACGTGCATTCAGGCGGCAAACCACTCATGAAAGGATGAGTCCTGTGTTAACCTTCATCAACTGGATTTCGGTCTGGGCCATTCCGGTTATCATCGCGTTTATACCATTATATGCGTTCGCCAAAAAGGTACCGGTTTATGAATCCTTTGTTGATGGAGCCAAAGAGGGATTCGGAACGGCGATCAGCATCATTCCGCATTTGGTGGGCATGATGGTAGCCATCAGCGTGTTTCGCGCTTCGGGTGCGCTCGATTTCGTCATCAGCCTGATCGCCCCGCTGTTTTCCTGGATGGGGGTCCCGGGCGAAGTGCTGCCGCTGGGCATTTTGCGCCCGCTGACCGGCACGGGATCACTTGCTTTTACGACAGATCTGATCAAAACCTATGGGCCCGACTCCATGATTGGCAGAATGGCTTCGACCATCCAGGGAAGCACGGACACGACGTTGTATGTGTTGACCGTCTATTTTGGAGCGGTGGGCATACGAAATGGCCGGTATGCTCTTAAAGTGGGGCTCTTTTCCGACGTTGTCGGATTCATCGCTGCGCTTGCCATCTGTTTGATTGTGTTTGGTTAAAAAATGTTGCTTCTCTTCCGATATATCAGATATGCTAGATGGATAGCGTGGGAGAGGAGAACAACAGATGCAGAACCAATGGAAACGTGTGCTTCGATTCGGCATGTCGGGAATGGTTGCAATGGCGCTGCTTGCGGGCCAAACGGGCATGGCTGCCGCCCAGTCCACAAGCACCATTCATTTTACGGGTTATTTCGATCAACAACTGCGCGAAAAGCTGGCGATCTCGGCCGACTCTTTTCCTGTTGTGAACGTTCGATGGATCAAACAGGACGAGCCTGACGCGGTTTATTACGATGTCGGTACGTCCATCCTGGTTGCTAAAGATATGGTGTTGACCAACTATCATGTGGTGCAGGATTATGCGGAGCTTCCGAAAGGCGATGAGGCGACGTTATCCATTGCCAGTCCGGCCGATCCGGAACAACCCATCAAAGCGGCCATTATCAAAACCGACCCGGTGACGGATATGGCCCTGCTGAAGTTGGAGAAACCGCTGGATGCACAGCCGGTTACGTTCGCCAATGCCAAAGACAACCAGATCGTTTACACGATCGGTTTTCCGGAAAATCCGGACGGCGATTTGTTGTTGTTAGGAGAGGAGTTTCCTTCCACCTATAACACGATTGCCAAGAGCCGTGTAGCCGATGCAGCCGCAACGGACGTTCCGGGCAAAAAGGGCATCGGCAGCATTGTGAAAGCGATGGCTCAAGGAAATTCCGGCGGCCCGGTGCTTAATCAGAACAACCAGGTTGTCGGGATGATGACCTTTACGTACGGGGGACGCACCTATTACATCACATCAAAAACGCTGCAGTCCTTTATTAACGGCGGCGCATCCGCCGCTTCATCCAAAAAAACGGTGGTTGTGCAAGGAAAAGTGAACTAAACGATTTCTGATCGATTTGGCGGCACCATATTGAGCTGGTCCGGAAAAGACTCGTTTTTCAAGCCTGTTCCTATGCAGGAGCTTGAAGGCGGGTTTTTTATTTGGCAGCATTATGAGAAGAATAGAAAGCATGAGCGATATCCAGTTTGCCATTTGAACGGATATTTCTTGTGATTTCTGCCCTTGATGGGTATCATTAGGGTGAGGTGACATGACAAACATGGAAAGATTACAAAAAATTATTGCACAGGCAGGAATTGCATCCCGCCGCAAAAGCGAGGAACTGATCCTGTCCGGCAAGGTTGAAGTTAACGGGGAGGTCGTAACCGAACTGGGTACGAAAGCGAACCCCGACGAGGATATTATCACGGTAAACGGCAAACCGATCCGCAGCGAGAAGAAAGTGTACTTGCTGATGAACAAACCGAAAGGCGTCATTACAAGCGCATCCGATCCGGAGGGCCGCAAAATCGTATCCGATTATCTCAAAGGTGTGAAGGAACGTGTCTATCCTGTAGGCCGTCTGGATTACGATACCGAAGGGCTACTGATCCTGACCAATGACGGTGAGTTTGCGCACTTGCTGACGCATCCGAAGCACCATGTTCCCAAAACGTACCTCGCTACGGTGAAAGGTGTGCCGCACGGCAGCGAATTGGAGAAATTAAGGGACGGCATCATGCTCGAAGACGGGATGACCGCACCTGCTGAAGTGGAATACAAGGATGTGGACCCGAATGGCAAAGAGGCTGTCATTTCGATTACGATCTACGAAGGCCGTAACCGTCAAGTCAGACGTATGTTCGAAGCGATCAACCATCCGGTGACCCGGCTGAAGCGGATTGCGTTTGGCGGCATTTTGCTGCAAAACCTGAAGAGAGGGCTCACGCGTCCGCTTACCAAAGAAGAGGTGAACAACCTGATCCAGCTCGCCAAATCGGAACCAGCCAAAAAAATGAAAAAAAGGTAAACGAAGGACACACAAAATTCATAAAACCGCCGCGGATTTGTGACGAAATTCGTTATAATTGTTCATAGGATGTTCACAGAAATATCGATGAACAGGAAAAAGCATGGGAAGAACCAGTCATTCAAAAGGGGAGCGGCACATGGGGAAATCAAGAAGAACGGTGCAAATCGTCATTTTGTTATTGATCCTGGTGTTGGGCGGATACGCCATTTCCACGTCCGTATCCGGCTCGAACGGCAAGCCGAGAGAAGGGGACAAGGCTCCTTCTTTTGAATTGCTGGGCCTGGATGGTCAGGTACATGCGTCCGATGAGTATGAAGGGAAGGCCTTGGTCATTAATTTCTGGGGAACTTGGTGCGAGCCTTGCGTCAAAGAAATGCCTGCCCTTCAAGCTCAAGCGGACAAATGGAAAGACAAAGGCGTTCAATTCATCGGCATTAATGCTGGCGAGGATCGGATGACCGTTGAAAATTTCGTGCAGCAGCTTGGCATTACATTCCCGATTATGCTCGACCGCGACAAAACTTCGATCCGGAATTATGGCATATCGCCGATGCCAACCACGTTTTTTGTATCGAATACGGGCAAAATCTCGACCATTCACATCGGTCAGCTTGATCTGAACACGCTTGACGCGAAAATTTCGCAACTGGCCAATCAGCCCTGACAGGAGGTCTAGTCGTGTTCCAAAATACGAAATGCGAATGCGGACACCAGAATCCGACCGGCACCGTGTTGTGCGAAGCATGCGGAAAGCCGCTGCTGGAGGCGGAAGCCCAATCGAACGAAGTGCTCGAGATGCGTTATGACGGCATGGCGAGACGTTCACAACGAAAGAATCCCAATATCATCGATCGCGTTTGGAACTTTTTTTCATCCGTCAAGATCGCCGTGTATTTGATCGTGCTCACGCTGCTCGGCTCGATGCTGGGAACGATTTATCCTCAGGAAAGCACTTTTCTTAATATCGATCCTTCCGTGTATTACAAAGAAACCTACGGGCAATTGGGGCATGTTTATTATTTGCTGGGGTTATCCCATACATATGAGTCATGGTGGTTCATTCTGCTGCTTGTCATGATCGGTGCTTCGCTGGTTATATGCAGCCTTGACCGGGTCCTTCCGCTGTACAAGGCACTGAACAAGCAAAAAATACGTAAACATATGCAGTTTCTGACGAGGCAACGACTCACCTACCAAGGCCACATTGATGAGGCTGCCGAAGATTGGATTACGAAAGCGGTTACGCCGCTGAAAAAGAAAGGATATCGCGTACACACCGAAGGCGGTGCATTGCTTGCCGAGAAGCAGCGATTCAGCCGATGGGGACCTTATGTCATTCATATCGGCTTGATCATTTTTTTGCTGGCCGTGCTTGCGCGAGGTTTGCCTGGTCTGAATCTGGACGAGCATGTCGCATTTCCGGAAGGGGAGATCCGAAAAATCCCCAATACGTCCATGTACTTGAAGAACGAGAAGTTTACGGTGGAATTTTACGACGAGAACGAGGTGCCGGAGCAGTTCCGCAACTTGAACAAAACCGTGCCGAAACTGTTTGAAACCAAAGCGGTCTTGTACGAATGTACGGCCGATTGTTCCGATTTAACCAAGGAACCCCGGCTCGTCGAGGTTGCGAGGCATGATATCAGGGTGAATGACCCTTTGAATTACAAGGGCTTGAAGGCATATCAATTCGATTATGATTTAACCCCGACCCTTCGTTCGGTTACCCCGGAGCTGGTCAGCGCATCGACAGGTGAAAAGTTCGGCTCGATTAAGCTGGATATGGTGGATACACAGCAACAATTTGAAGCTGGGCCGTATACGATCGAGGTCAGGAAAAAATTTATGGATTTCGCGCTTGACGAGCAGGGCGAGCCGATATCCAAATCACCATCGCCGAATGCACCCGCTTTTTTATTGCACATTGCGGGCCCGGAGCTCCCGGATGACGGCATCCAGTATTTGTATTTTCCAAAACAGATCGACCAGCAGCGGTTTCAACAGGACGAAATCAACAAACAGCTTGTCGGTGGAGAGGTGCCGCTGCGGCTGGAAGTGGACAGCATGGACAACGTTGACATCATCCCATCGATAAGCTACTTGAACATTCGTGTCGACAAAGCAATGCCCTTCGTTTGGGTCGGGGCCGCAATTATTATGCTTGGTTTGATTATGGGATTTTATTGGAACCACCGCCGCATATGGATACGCATCGACGACGGCCGGCTTACGCTCGGGGGACACACGAATAAAAACTGGTTCGGTTTCCGGCGTGAAGTTGCTGCCATTTTACAGCATATGAATCTGGAGGCGCACGAAAAGTCGTTGGATAACGGGGGGAATCGGGCATGAGCTTATTGGATTTCAGCAGCGATGCATTTATCGTATCCTTTTTTCTGTATTGTGCAGCGTTTTTGTTATATGCCGTCGCCGTAATGGGCAAGAAATGGAGCAATCGCGAACCCGAAAAGCATGTTGCGCAGTGGGGCAAAAGGGCTTTCGTTGCTTCCATCGTTGCACTGATCGCCCACTTGGCATTTTTTGCGACCCGCTGGATGGGGGCGGGACATATTCCCGTCAGCAACATGTACGAGTTCATGAGCTTTCTATCCATGATGATCATGGTTGCGTTCATCGTCGTCTATGCGATTTACCGCAAATCTTTGCTTGGTTTGTTCGCTTTGCCGCTGACCATCCTCATCATGGCCTATGCCGCCGTGTTTCCGCAGGAGGTGCAGCCGCTGATTCCTGCGCTGCAGTCGATCTGGCTGAAAATTCATGTAACGCTGGCTGCGCTCGGCGAGGCATTTTTCGCCGTCGGTTTCGCCGCCGGCTTCATGTATTTGCTGCGCACCGTAGATTTCAGCGGCAAAGACAAAAACTCGCGCCGCCAGCGCGGCTGGGTCGAGTTCACGATGGTCACCATCGTCGTTGTGATTGGTTTTATCGGCGTGGTTTTCGCGTTTCGCGGTGCGGGATATGAAGCAGTATTCGTGCAAAAGCCTGCTGCCATTGACACAGAGGTACAGGAAAATAGTACAATAGATAAAGTGATTTATCGCATGCCCCCCATTTTTGGACCATACAATAGTGAAGTGGAGAGCATGAAACCGTTTCTCGGCATGAAGCAACCGCTGCTGGAGACACCATCCTGGATGAACGGGGTCAATGCGGGACGCAAACTAAACACCGTAGTTTGGTCCATCATCGTTGGCCTGATTCTCTACGGCATCATCCGACTGATTGTAAGAAGGCCGTTAGGACAAGCTTTGCAACCGCTGCTGGACGGCATCGATGCGGACGATCTGGACGAGATCAGCTATCGGGCCATCGCGATCGGTTTTCCGATTTTCACGCTTGGGGCATTGATCTTCGCGATGATCTGGGCACAGATTGCCTGGAGCCGGTTTTGGGGGTGGGATCCCAAAGAGGTATGGGCGCTCATTACCTGGCTATACTATAGCGCTTATCTGCATTTGCGTTTATCCCGCGGATGGCAGGGACGGAAATCGGCATGGCTTGCAGTACTGGGATTTTTGGTCGTCATGTTTACGCTGGTCGGCGTGAACTTGATTATTGCCGGCCTTCATTCCTACGCTGGAGCGGACTAGGACGAAAAGTCGGGCGTTTGCTCTACGTTCCGGCAAGAAACGATGGAATACACATGCGGCTCCTGCGTTCAATCGGGGCATTCAAATATTGTTCGCAAAGTCGAACATAATAGAAGTGGATAAGCAGTTATTGCAAAGGGGCTGGATTTTGGAATGGCAGAACATGAGAACCGCATTCTGGTCGTGGATGACGAAGAGCGAATCCGCAGACTGTTAAAGATGTATCTTGAAAAAGAAGGATATGAAATCGATGAAGCCGAGGATGGGGAAACGGCGCTGCGAAAAGCGACTTCAGGGGAATATGGGTTGATTCTGTTGGACGTCATGCTGCCAGGCATGGATGGTGTGGAAGTATGCACCCGTTTGCGACAGGTCAAGTCGACCCCCGTCTTGATGCTTACGGCCAAGGGAGAAGAGATTAACCGGGTACAGGGCTTTGAGGTCGGAGCCGATGATTATGTCGTTAAACCGTTTAGCCCGCGTGAAGTCATTTACCGGGTAAAAGCGATCCTGCGACGTTCTTCCGCGACGGCTTACCTGTCCAAAGAAAGCAATTCCAGCAACAATATCGTCTTCCCTCATCTGGTCATCGAACACGATGCACATCGCGTGACAGCCGGCGGGGAAGAGATCAGTCTGACGCCGAAAGAATACGAATTGTTGCATTATCTGGCAACATCGCCCGACAAGGTATTCTCCAGAGAAGAACTGCTTAAAGATGTTTGGAATTACGAATTTTTCGGTGATCTTCGTACCGTCGATACACATGTCAAGCGCTTGCGCGAGAAATTGAACAAAGTATCGCCGGAGTCGGCAGCGATGATTACGACCGTTTGGGGTGTCGGGTATAAACTGGAAGTTCCGAAGTAGTTTCGCTTTCTGGAGGTCACTGGTCGGGAAGCTGTGGCTAACCATTATTAGCCTTGTGGGTTGTGTACTTATTGCGCTAGGTCTTTTTTTGCTGCCTTATATCGATACCAATTTTGCGGAATCCGAGTCGCGTGACATCAAACGTCTGTTTACTTATGTCTGCATCATCGGATTCAGCTTGACGACATTTTTTGCGCTCTTTTTGTTTACGAAAATCACGCAGCCGATGCAGCAGCTGATTCAGGCGGCCAATGCCATTCGAAAGGGAAACTATGGCACGCGTTTGTCTCTGGTTACGAGCGACGAAATCGGAGAGCTCGCCAACACGTTCAATCACATGGCGGCACAATTGGAAGACAACATTCGCAACCTGAATCATGAAAAGGAGCATTTGGCCAGCGTCCTGAGGAGCATGACGGATGCAGTCGTGACATTTGACGGCGAAGGCAAGATTATATTGACCAACCCGCCTGGAGAGAAGATTATGCAGGCGTGGGAGTCGCTGGACTGGGCCGGAGAAGAGGAGGCAGGCGAACCGGCACATAGGGGCGCTTCATCCCGGGATGTTCCCGAGCCGTTGATCCCTTTGTTCAAGAAAGTGATGGAAGATGGCGAGGATCAGAGTTCGAACGTTCATGTCCAGCAGGGCGTCTGGTCCGTGCAGATGGCCCCGCTGTACGAGGACAGCGTGGTTCGAGGAGCGGTTGCCGTACTTAGGGACGTTACCGAGGAAGTCAGGATGGAAAAGATGCGCCGCGATTTTGTCGCGAACGTGTCTCACGAAATCCGTACTCCTTTATCCATGATGCAAGGGTATAGTGAGGCTTTGTTAGACGGGATGGCGGCTTCGCCGGAAGAAAGCGAAGAATTGATCCAAGTTATCCACGACGAATCGCTGCGTATGGGCAGATTGGTCAAGGATCTCTTGGATCTGGCCCGCATGGATGCGGGGCACACCGATATGGCCATGAGGGAAATCAATCTGGTCGAGTTATTGGAACGGATATACCGCAAGTTTTCGGTACGTGCAAAGGAACAGGGGATTCAGCTTCATTTGCGCTGCGAGCAGCCTGTCATCACGCTTCACGAGGCGGACGAAGATCGGTTGGAGCAAGTGTTCACCAATCTGCTCGACAATGCCTTTCGCCACACGCCTTCGGGCAAAAATGTATACATTGAGGCTGGCGCACTGACAGACAATCGAACCAAATCAGCCAAGATTGTCATTCGCGACGAAGGAGCCGGCATACCGCCATCGGATGTCCCGTTTATATTTGAGCGGTTTTACAAGGCGGACAAAGCGCGTGTACGCGGCGAAAGCGTAGGGACGGGGCTTGGCCTCGCCATCGTGAAGAATATCGTCGATGCCCATCAAGGCTCGATTACCGTCAACAGCGCGCTTGGGAAAGGAACCGAGTTTATTCTGCTTGTTTGAATTCCCGAAAGAACTGCAAAATTCGGTAGAATCCCTACCTATGAGCAGTCTTTATACAATAAATGCGAAAACACCCTCTCTTCCAGGGGTGTTTTTTTGTTGAACGCTACCGTTTAATCTTGTTCAACGTGGAACACAAAAAAGAGTCGAACCTTTGAAGGGTCGACTCTTTTCCTAAAAATACAATATGAATGACTACTCCAACACAATCTCTACCGCCGTATTCAATTCCGGCAGTGCAGTCAGCTGGACGAGCACCTCTTTCGGCACTTCCTTGTCGACCGTCAGAATCATGATGGCCTCGCCGCCGATGATTTGGCGTCCAACCTGCATGGAGGCGATATTCACATCATTTTGACCAAGCAGTGTGCCGACACGTCCGATAATCCCAGGCTTATCGTTATGCGAAATAAGGATTTGATGGCTTTCCGGAGCGATATCTACCGGGAATTTGTCCAAACGGACAATGCGTTCGCCGTAGCCTGCGAGCAAGGTGCCTGCCACGCGCCGCTCTTGTGCATCCTGGGTCGTTACGAGCGTTACCGTGATCAGGTTTGTGAAACCTTTGGTTTTCGACGTTTGGCTTACGACGACGTTAAGATCGCGCGTTTTAGCCAAATGCATGGAATTGACGATGTTGGCCTCCGGTCCGAGATGTCTTGCAAGCACGCCTTTGACAATGTAGCGAGTTAGAGGAGAGATGTCCACCTCTGCCAAATCGCCGGCATATTCGACGCGAATTTCCTGAACGGCTTGCTGCGTGATTTGAGCGGCGAAGCTGCCAAGGGTCTCGCCAAGTTTGAAGTATGGCTGCAATTTGTTCATGACGGATGGAGCCACGGCTGGCATGTTTACCGCATTTTTAAACGGCTCGTTGCGCAAAATATGCAAAACCTGCTCCGAAACGTCAATCGCTACGTTTTCTTGGGCCTCAACGGTCGAAGCTCCCAAATGCGGTGTCACGATGATGTTTGGATGGTTCAGAAACGGGTGGTCTGCAGCTGGCGGTTCCACTTCAAAGACGTCGAATGCCGCACCGGCTACGATGCCTTGATCGATCGCTTCAACCAGCGCCATTTCATCAATGACTCCGCCACGGGCACAGTTGATCACGCGCATTCCTTTTTTCATGACTTCAAATTGTGGTCTGGAAATCATGTGGCGGGTTTCCGGCGTCAACGGCGTATGAACCGTCATGAAATCCGCATTGCGGATAATGTCATCCACGCTTGCCAGCTTGACTTGAAGCTTCTCCGCGCGTTCTTCAGTCAGGAACGGATCATAAGCAAGAATATCCATGCCGAACGCTTTGGCGCGTTTGGCCACCTCGCTGCCGATTCTTCCCATTCCCAGCACGCCGAGCGTTTTGTTGCGCAATTCGACGCCAAGGAAGGTTTTGCGATCCCATGTACCTTGTATCGTTTTGGCATAGGCCTGCGGGATATGGCGTGCCAAAGCCATCATCATTGCGAATGTGTGTTCACAGGTTGTGATGGTATTGCCGTCAGGTGCATTAATCACGATGATTCCGCGTTGAGTTGCGGCTTGAAGGTCGATATTGTCGACGCCAACGCCGGCACGTCCGATCACCTTGAGATTCGAGCCTGCTTCCATGATGCGTTCCGTTACACGCGTCTGGCTGCGAACGAGGAGAGCGTCATATTCGCCAATGATGGCAACCAGCTCGTCTTCGCTAAGCCCGGTCTTTTTCTCAACTACCACATCATTTGCTTCCACCAGCTGCTGAATTCCCAGATCGCTGATCGGGTCTGATACTAACACTTTGTACATGGTTTCTTCCTCCTTGAAATGGTTATCTATGATCGTCAAGGTCCAGTCCCTATCAAAAAGGTCTTTTCCTTAAAACCGGATGGATTCTTCCGCTCGACAACGCGGTGTCGCAGTAGAGAAGGCGGGTATAGAAAATAGGATGGTGACCATACCTGCTATTCTTCATGCGAAATCAAAAAAACTCCCAATCCACATACTGCTTGCGCAATAAGGGACGAGAGTTATTCGTGGTACCACCCTAATTCACCGTCGCTTCGCAACGACAGTCTTAGCGGTCATATAGACCGAAGAGGTTAACGGGTCTTAACCGGCTGCACCTACTCCAATTTCAACGCAGCAACTCAGGAGCGCTCAAGAACATTTGCCTGCCACCGATTTGCACCAACCATCGGCTCTCTGAATGTACAATGCAATGTCTTTTTTCCATCATCGTGTTTGGCTTGACTAATTTTTTCATAATGTATCATGGCTGACATGAGCATGTCAATAGGCTTGAACATTTTCATGGAGATGCGGATATTGTCGATGTAACAAGGATTAGAAACCATGATAAGACATTATTCGAACAATTAAATAAGGGTTTGTTTTTTTGGGGAAGTGAAAATGGATGACCCATCGTTCTTTTTGGCCGAAAATCCCGAAAAACCGGGACTTGAGGCAGGTCTTGAATCGAATTGTTTTTTTGGATATCATTTAGTATACTATCCAGTTGGGCAAACATGGTTTGTTACGACAAATATGAAATCAAAAGGACATGCATCCAGGATGAAAAAGCCGAAGTTTCGCAAATTCAAGTTTCAAAAAGTGCAGCCGCAGCAGCTCACCGAACGTTTGCTCTTGGTGAATCTGTATTTTACGCAAGGTTTGACATTGGTTATCGGGGTCATCTGGGTTTTGTTGCAAAAAAGAAACTTGCTGGAAGTGCTGGCTTTGCCTGAACAAATCCATTTTGTCTGGTGGGGGCTTGGTTTGGCCGGCGTGATGCTTGTGATGGATCTTGTGCTTTCCTATGTCATTCCACAGGAAAGCATGGACGACGGCGGAATCAATGAGATGCTTTTCAAACATCGCCCGGTGTGGCACATCATATGCATCGCGGCCATCGTCGCGATATGTGAAGAATTGTTGTTTCGTGGTGCAATCCAGCATGCGATCGGGCCTTATTGGACCAGCATCGTTTTTGCAGTGATCCACATTCGCTATTTACGCCATTGGATTCCAACGGGATGGGTATTTGTTTCGAGCTATGGGTTGGGATACATCTACATACAATCCGGAACCCTGTGGGCACCGATCTTGTGTCATTTTGTCATTGATCTGGTGTCCGGTCTAGCCATACGTTTTCGGAGGGGATCATGAATCAGCAGTTAAGCAGAATAAAGACATATGGCAGTCAGCGTACTCGCCAATCGGAGAAAAGCAAGTCGCAAGATCGCTTGCTCGAGCCTCACGAGGTGGTCTCTGTCGTCGAAACAGCCGTGATCGCTGAGGAAGCAGGCCAAGTGCAATTGACTTCCATATCCGTGCCGAGATCAAAGCGCAAGGCGCTTGCCTCTTCTTTGGAAAGCCCTGTGCTTCCAAGTCGAATTCCTGCTCGTTCCAAAAAAACAAAACAAGCGAACGGGGATGAGGAGTCGACGGTTGTCGCTGAAGAGCTGCCGACGCGTACCCAGTTGCATCCGTCCAGACGTTTACGTTTCAGCAAACGTTTTGTCAACTCGCTCATTTTTATCTTTGTGATGTTGACCATCAGCTTGGTATGGTGGGGGATTAAGGGGGCACCTGCGCCAAGCACGTTCTTGCCTTGGTGGCCTTCATAATGGCATTTTCCTGTTTTTATGCAGAATGAGTTGGCGTCTTCACGCAAACAATACTCTTGCTTTTACAAAATGAGGAGGTTGGTTTGATGAAGGCGTCATCCTTTTTATTTGGAGTGGTCATTGGAGCTGTGGCTAGTTCCTGGCTGGCCAAGGGCAAAATCCCGATGTTTTCCTCCGGTTCTTCCCGCATGATGGATCAGGCCAAGCACAAAATGATGGAAATGACGTTTCCCGGCATGGATGGGTTCAGTGCCAAACAGAACGGGCACCACGACTCTGATCGGAATTCGGCGAAAAAAGCCGCCAGAACCGTATCTCCGAAAGAAAAAGAAGAGAACATGGGCATGCTCATGGATTTCATACGAACAAATCCGGATGTCAAACGTGAAGTAGAGCAGATCTTGAGCCAAACCAACACGACAATTCCCGGATTATAATCGTAAATTCGGATTGGGAATCAACCACAGCTTTATTTTTGTGGATTGATTCTTTTTTTGTCGATTTTACTTCGTGCAATTGAAGGCATAAAATGATAACATGTCTACATAGATTTATTTTCAGCACATATTGTTTGGTGCTTCATAATCTGTTATAAGACTTGCTTATAAAGGGGAGATCCTGTATGAAAATAGAACGTTTAAGTCACGATAAGATACGGATTTTCCTGACCTTTGACGATCTGAGCGAGCGCGGAATACAAAAAGAAGATATGTGGCAGGAAATACCCAAGGTTCATGAACTGTTCACCGAGATGATGGATCAGGCCTATTCCGAGCTTGGATTCGATGCTACAGGTCCGCTTGCCGTTGAAGTGTTTGCACTTCCCGCTCAAGGCATGGTTGTCATTGTGACCCGTGGGAAATACGATCCGCAGCAATATGGCTCAGGTCATGAAGATGATCTGCCTGAGGAAGTATACGAAATGGAAGTTACTCTGGAGCAGAGCGATTCCATCGTGTATGCGTTCAAAGATTTCGAGGTACTGATCGAAGCGGCTCATATGCTTCGTGAGCATGTTACGAATGCAGGAAGACTATACTCTTATAAGGATCGCTGGTTCCTGCATTTTGAACCAGACGAAGTTGATTCGAATAAACATGCGGCATTGATCGCGCTGCTCGCCGAATTCGGCGAAGGCTCTTCCGTTACTCCGGCAGTGATGGAAGAATACGGAAAAGTGGTCATGCCTGAGCAGGCCGTTGAAGTGATCTGCACGCATTTTAAACGTCAGGATTAAGTTCCAGTTGTATACGCGTCTTAGTCAGGGGAGGGAATTTCGGTGCTTTTGTTTTCGGTTTTAGCGGCAGCAGTAGCTCCGGGTCTCGCCTTGTTAACATATTTTTATTTGAAAGATCGTTATGATTCCGAGCCGCTTCATATGGTGCTGCGCGTGTTCATCATGGGGGTCCTGATGGTACTGCCCGTCATGATTATCCAGCGAGGCATGATGATGTGGCTCGGCGAAAACCCTTACCTCGAAGCTATCGTCATTTCAGGCGGGGTCGAAGAATTCGTCAAATGGTTTGTGATTTACCACATTATTTATAACCATACCGAATTCGACGAGCCTTATGACGGCATTTTGTACTCCGTGGCAGTTTCGCTTGGGTTTGCTACGGTAGAGAACGTGTTATACGCTTTTGCGGGCAACGCCTCCGTATCCGTCATGTTCCTTAGAGCATTGCTGCCGGTATCGGGGCATGCGATGTTCGCGGTCATTATGGGGTATTACCTGGGCAGGGCCAAGTTCACGCCAGACAGGAAACGCTGGTTTCTTGCGCTATCCCTGATCCTTCCGTTCTTTTGGCATTCGCTGTACGACGTCATCATGAACACGATGGTGAACAATTGGTTATGGTTCATTGCACCGTTGATGGCAGGGTTGTGGTACGGGGCCATTGGCAAGATTACGCGGGCAAACAACCGCTCACCTTTCCGTTATTTGAAGCGGGAGGAAGAGGTTAAATTGTGAATATTTGGACACACTGGTGGCATGGAACGCTTAACGCGTTACGGAGCCTCGGTGTGTTTTTTAATGCCCGGGAGTTTTAAAGAGTGGAAACGGAGAGTCAAAAGTCATGAGGATCAAAATCAAAATCAGATGCCAACGGTGCGGAGAGCGATTCACGTTAAGGGGCAAGAGGGAGCGGGGGAAAATCGAGACGGGATTCAAGCAATGCCTCTGCGACAACCGCGATCAATTCGAAATTGAAGAGGTTGGTGACAGTTCTCTGGCCTAGTACTGGAATTCGATGCATAAGAGCCCTTTCTTCGATCCACAATATAGACAGTGGTCCAGAAGAAAGGAGACTATACCGATGTATAAACGTCTAAGCTCAGTCATGTTCCCGGTATGCGCGATCCTGTTGATCGGTGCCCTGGTGTGGGGCTACCAAGAGAATCAGGAAAAAAACGCGATACTGATCAAAGCGGAAAACCAGTATCAGCGTGCTTTTCACGATCTGTCTTTTCATATGGACAAGCTGCATTCCGAGATCGGCAATACGTTAGCGGTTCATTCGACCTCGCATGGAATGCATCGCAAAGGCTTGATGAACGTATGGAGGCTTACGAGCGAAGCGCAGAATGAGATCAACCAGCTTCCTTTGACCATGCTGCCGTTCAATCAAACCGAAGACTTTCTGTCCCGCATTTCGAATTTTGCCTACAAGACATCCATGAGGGACTTATCGAAAGAGCCGCTGTCGGAGAAAGAAATCGGGAATTTGAAACGATTGTATGAAAATTCATCCGAGATCACAAAAAATTTGCAAGACGTTCAACAAAAAGTCATCTCAAACCGGTTGCGCTGGATGGACGCTGAAACCGCCATGGCCACGGAGGAAAAAGCGATGGACAACACCATCGTGGATGGCTTCCGTACCGTTGACAAAAAAGTTGGTGAGTACCCTGAACTGGATTGGGGACCATCGGTGGCCAGCATCTATTCCAAACGCACGGTAAAAAAACTGAGTGGTCCGCCCATGACCAAAGAACAAATCAAAGAAAAGGCTGCCAAGTTTGCCGACGCGGACGCCAGCAAGGTTCAAGTTCAAGAAAACGGCAAAGGGACGGAATGGGAATCTTACACCGCCACGGTCGAACACGCCAAAGACAAAAGGGTAACTATGGACTTCACCCGTAATGGCGGCCTGCTGATTTCATATAATGACACCCGTCCGGTGGGAACGAAAAAGATTTCACGCCAGGAGGCCGTGGCGAAGGCAGAGCGCTTCCTCACCAATAAAGGATACAAAAATATGAAGGCCGTGAACTATGACGAATTCGGAAACATGGGAAATTTGACATTTGTGCGCCAGGACGGGGACACGTTGATCTATCCTGAGAAGATGGCCGTTCGCGTAGGTCTCGACAACGGTGATGTGACCGGTTTCCAGGCTAGCGATTTCGTGTATGAGCACAATGACAAGCGCCAGATTCCCAAAGCCAGCATGACCGCAAAACAGACGCGCGAAAAGCTGAATCCGGATTTCAAGGTCAATTACGCCCGCAAAGCGTTGATCAAAAACGATGACGGCAAGGAAGTATTGTGCTACGAATACGGCGGCCGGATCAATGGCTCCAAGTACCGCATTTACTTAAATGCCGATAACGGTGTTGAAGAAGCAATCGAACAAATCAAACCTATTAACGCTGCAACGCGTTGAATTGAGCATAAGACAAAATGACAGGCCTTTTCGGGCCTGTTTTTTTGTTGTCCAATGTGAGAAGCATCATGGTATAATACTTTCGTACATACGAAGATTATAAGGCTAAGGTGGCGGTGACAGCTTGTATCCCAAAATCAATGAAGTTCTATATATTCAGATTGCGTCTGCAGACGAGAAAGAAGCCGGCAAGGAATTCAAATCCCGCATCGCCGACGAAGACCAGAACAGTTTTTTGATCGAGGTCCCGATGCAGCAGGGTAGCAGCCGACTGAAAAGGCTCTATTTTGGTGAAGAGTTGTCGATTTATTACATGAATGAAGAAGGCGTGCGGCATTTTTTCAATACTTACGTAACCGGCTTTGAGGAAGACGTCGTCCGATTGGTAAGAATTCGCAAGCCGCAAGCGGACGATATTACCAAAATCCAGCGTCGCAGCTTCTTGCGTGTTCGCGCCAGCCTTGAAATCGCCATCCAGGCAGAGGATTTGAACCGGGCGGTGGCCCTTACTGATGACATTGGCGGGGGCGGTCTATCCATTTTTGGCGAATCCGGGTTCTCCATTTCGGAAGGACAGAAGCTGAATTGCTGGCTGCTCATCCCTTATCGCAATTCCACGATCGAACACGTCCCGTTCGAAGCCGAGGTGGTTCGGATCAAAACGCTGGAAAGCGGGAGGCTGCTGCACATGCTCAAATTCACCCAGATCACGGATTCCGAACGGCAGAAAATCATTAAATTTTGCTTTGAGCGGCAGCTTGAGTATCGAACCAAATAAAGCTTCTGCGTGTTTCGCGCGTTGGAATAAAAAGGAGTTCCGCCGGGCAACGTAAAAGAAAAACGGGGGATTAGCCTTGGAACGAGACCATACATCTCATCGCCGTGTAAGGCTGTATTGCGAACTGTCGGACCGAATGGAAAAAGGGGCTCTTAAACTGATCGGCATACTTGTGGTACTTCTCGTCGCGTATCAATTGCTGATGCAGGTGCCTTGGTTGAATAAGTACCTGAACCCGATCGGCCGTATGGAAGGCACGCCCGTCCGCATGCAGGATCCAGCCGAGGTTCAAGGCCATTGAACTTGCCTGTTTTTGCATCCATGTGCATAGTGTGGTATAATTTTCACGATGCAGGCAATGCCTGTGTTTTTTAAATATCAGACAAGAAACAAGCCCGAGCGCTTATGCTTGCTGATATTGCAAGATAAACTGCCGCTAATCGCGGTCCGGCTTCAGCAAAATGCATTATTTTGGCGTTTTTTGAAGCTTATCGTTTGAGGAGGAATGCCCCGTTGGCAAGCCAGAACACATCAGAGAACGGGAAGATGAACGTTGCGATTGACGGACCTGCTGGTGCCGGTAAAAGCACCGTAGCCCGCTTGGTCGCAGAAACGCTAGCGTATGTTTACGTCGATACCGGCGCAATGTACCGTGCGGTAACTCTGCACATGCTGCGGCATGACATCATGCCGGACAACGTGCCGGAGGTACTTCGGGAAGCCCGCGAGCTGAGCATTGATTTACAACCGGACCCCTCCGGACAGAAAGTGTTCTGTAATGGGGAAGATGTAACGATGGAAATCCGCTCTCGTGAAGTAACGGGAATCGTGTCCCGATATGCGCAAATCGAGGGGCTGCGTGCACAACTCGTGGATACCCAGCGGCAAATGGCTTTGCGCAAGGGCGTCGTGATGGATGGACGCGATATCGGAACAACGGTGCTGCCGGATGCAGAAGTGAAGATTTTCATGACCGCAAGCGTACAGGAGCGAGCTCTTCGGCGCTTCAAGGAGCTGGACCCTTCAGATGGATTGACATTGCAGCAACTGGAACAAGATATTGCCACCCGTGACAAACTGGATGCAGAGCGGGAAATTTCGCCGCTTCGTTGTGCCGAGGACGCCATAGTTCTGGATACAACCGAAATGAGCATCCGTGAAGTGGTTGACAAAATTGTTGCTTATTGCACAATGGCCAGAGGAGAGGTAGGTCTATGATTTACACCTTTGCAAAAACGGTTCTGCGGATCCTGTACGCCATCATGTTTCGGCTGGAAGCAGTCGGACGGGAAAACATTCCCCGCGAAGGCGGCGTATTATTATGCTCCAACCATATCAGCAATTTCGATCCGCCGACCGTAGGGATCATGATCCATCGTCAAGTGCGTTTTATGGCCAAAAGCGAGCTGTTTGACATCCCGGTCTTAGGTAAAGTCATTCGGGCGGTTGGCGCTTTTCCCGTCAAGCGCGGGGGCGTTAGCAAAGAGTCCATCAAAACGTCGCTGAATATTTTGCGCGATGGGGAAGTGTTGGGAATTTTTCCTTCGGGCAGTCGTCACAATGACGGCGGGATCGGAAAAAAGGGAGCGGCAAGTTTTGCTCTCCGGAGTGGCGCAACGGTCATTCCGGCTGCTATTATTGGCAATTATAAATTATTTCGTAAAATGAAAGTTGTGTATGGAGCACCTGTCGATTTGGAAGAATTCAAGGACGACCAAGCCGGCGATGCGCTGGAAAGGGCGACCGAGAAAATCATGTCCAAAATCAACGAGATGGTGCGGACAGGCAAACCGAGCCAATAAAGGTCTGCTTGGAACGACTGAATGCATGATTTCAGGGGGCTGAGGGAAGCTAAGCCTGAACGTTCAGTGCTGAAAGTGTTTTGAACTCTGCCAAGGCAGGTTTGAATATAATGGGGTTTTTGAATTGAGGAGGGTATTTGACATGTCGGAAGAAATCAAGAATCAAGAAGCAACCCAAGATGAGTTGGATCAATTCGTTTCCTTGAAAAAAGGAGATACGGTTAAAGGAACCATCGTCAAATTGGAAGATAACCAAGCTTATGTGAGCATTGGATATAAATATGACGGTATCATTCCAATCCGCGAATTGTCTTCCTTGCATGTGGGCAGCGCATCCGAAGCCGTTGAAGTAGGACAAGAAGTTGAAGCTAAAGTTCTTAGCATCGACGACGAGAAAGAAAAGCTCGTACTGTCCAAACGCGCGATCGACAGCGAAAATGCTTGGGATCAACTGCAGAAGCACTTTGAAGATCAGGATGTATTCGAAATTGTTGTGGCTGACGTCGTTAAAGGCGGACTGGTTGCTGACGTGGGCGTTCGCGGTTTCATCCCGGCTTCCATGGTTGAGCGTCACTTCGTTGAAGATTTCAGCGATTACAAAGGACGCACGCTGCGCGTTAAAGTCAAAGAACTTGACCGCGAAAACAACAAAGTGATCCTGTCCCAAAAGGATGTGCTTGAAGCTGAATTCGAAGCTAACAAAGCACAAGTTATGGCAAGCCTGCAAGAAGGCCAAGTCATCGAAGGTACTGTGCAGCGCCTGACTCAATTTGGTGCATTTGTTGACGTTGGCGGCGTAGACGGTCTGGTTCACGTTTCCGAGCTGGCTTGGACTCATGTGGACAAACCATCCGACGTTCTTTCCGAAGGCGACAAAGTGACCGTAAAAGTGCTGAAGGTTGATCCGGAAAAAGGCAAAATCAGCTTGAGCATCAAAGCGGCGCAACCAGGACCTTGGGAAACTGCCGGCGACAAATTCAACGCTAGCGACATCGTAACTGGTGTGGTTAAACGTTTGGTTGATTTCGGTGCTTTCGTTGAGATTGCTCCAGGTGTTGAAGGACTTGTGCATATTTCGCAAATCTCCCACAAACACATCGGCACACCGCATGAAGTGCTGAAAGAAGGTCAGGAAGTTCAAGTCAAAATTTTGGAAATGAACCCTGCCGAACAACGTGTAAGCCTGAGCATCAAAGAAACGGAAGAAGCTCCTGCTCCAGCGCCAAAAGCAGAAAGACCTGCGAAAAACAGCGCACCGCGTGAAGAAATCAACAACCCGAACGTTTCCTTGAGCAATCAAGGCATGAGCACTACGCTTGGCGAACTGTTCGGCGACAAACTCAGCAAATTCAAATAAGCTTTAATCAATGCATGGTTCTTAGTTTATACTGCATATTTTGCTGAACAATAAAGCAAGATCGGCGAGCCCGCTAGGGTTCGCCGATTGTCGTTATATAAAAAAAACAACGTACTGAAATTCGCATCATGGAAGGCGAGGGGACTTCCGATAACCGTGGATTCCCTTACTGAAAAACCATTAGCCGAGGCATTTTTCCTTCAGATACAATGTGATGAAAAGTTAGCCAAGACATGTGTTTTTTGCTATGATGGGTATCGAAGTATGGACAAGAGGAGTGGAATGTATGGCAAGACCCGTTGTGGCGATTGTCGGTCGGCCGAACGTGGGCAAATCCACGATTTTTAATCGGATCATCGGCGACAGGTTGGCCATTGTGGAAGACAAGCCGGGAATTACCCGTGACCGTATTTACGGCATCGGGGAATGGAACGGCAAACCATTCAGCATTATCGATACAGGTGGTATCGAAATTGATGGCGAGGACGTTATTATTAAGTCCATCCGGATGCAGGCAGAGCTCGCCATTGAAGAAGCGGATGTTATCGTATTCATGTGTGATGCGAAAACCGGCGTGACCCAAGCCGATGAGGAAGTTGCGCAAATGCTGTACCGCTCGGGCAAACCCATCGTTGTAGCCGTCAACAAAGTAGATAATATCGGGCGAAGCGAGCTGATTTATGAATTTTATTCATTCGGTTTCGGCGACCCTATCGGAGTATCCGGCAGCCACGGTACAGGTATTGGCGATTTGCTGGATGCCATCGTGGAGAATTTGCCCGAACTGGAGGACGATCAATACGACGACGACGTCATTCGCGTAGCCTTGATCGGACGTCCGAACGTTGGGAAATCTTCGCTTGTTAATGCCATCCTGGGTGAAGAACGGGTCATTGTCAGTGACGTTGCCGGCACGACACGCGATGCCATCGATACTCCTTTTGAAAAAGATGGGCAGCGCTATGTGTTGATCGATACGGCAGGTATGCGCAAACGCGGCAAAGTGTACGAGACCACGGAAAAATACAGCGTGATGCGCGCCATGCGCGCCATTGAGCGTGCGGATGTCGTTCTTGTGGTCATCAACGGCGAGGAAGGCATCATCGAGCAAGACAAGCATATAGCCGGTTATGCATTCGAAGCTGGTAAGGCTTCCCTCTTCGTTGTCAACAAATGGGATGTCGTGGACAAAACCGATAAAACCATGCATGAATTCGAGAAAAAGATTCGGGATCATTTCCTCTTCATGACGTATGCTCCCGTGGTATTTTTGTCAGCCAAAACAAAACAACGCTTACAAAAATTGCTGCCGGTTGTGCAGCATGTAGCGCAACAGCACGCTATGCGTGTACAAACGCATCTGCTTAACGACGTCGTATCCGATGCAGTTGCCATCAATCCGCCGCCTACGGACAAAGGACGCCGCATGAGAATCAACTATGTGACGCAGGTTGCCGTCAAACCGCCGACCATGGTTATTTTCGTGAACGATCCGGAATTGATGCACTTCTCGTATGAGCGCTACCTCGAAAACAAAATCCGCGGTGCGTTCGACTTTGAAGGCACGCCAATCCGCATATTTACTCGGAGGAAGTCCGACGAAAGTTAGGGGAGAAGTTTGTGATCTTACAAATCGCAGCGATTGTCCTGAGTTATTTGCTAGGTTCAATCAGCTTTAGTGTCCTGCTGGCAAAAGCAATCCGGGGCATTGACATTCGGCAGCACGGAAGCGGCAATGCGGGTGCGACCAATACACTTCGCATCTTGGGCAAAGGCCCGGCCATTCTTGTACTGTTGCTGGACGTGGTCAAAGGGATTGTGGCTGTATGGCTTGGGATATGGCTTGGAAACGGTTCGGAGTGGACGCCTGCATTTGCAGGTATCGCAGCAATTGCTGGGCATAATTGGCCTCTCTATTTCCGTTTTCGTGGCGGGAAAGGCATTGCCACGGCGATCGGTGTATTGGCGACATTGGCCTTTCCACCCGCATTGTGCGCGGGAATCATTGCGATCCTTTCCATCGTATTCACGCGTTACGTTTCGCTCGGCTCGCTCATTTTCGTGGCGTTGACTCCGATTTTCATTCTGGTATTCCCCGGGTACTCCATGACGATGTTCTGGGGCAGCCTGATTATTTGCCTTTTCGCCTTCTGGAGGCATCGTACGAATATTGTCAAGCTGGCGAAGGGACAAGAAAACAAATTGGGATCGAAAAGCGCCGGAGGAGGGAAACGCGTTGTCTAAAAAAGTTGCCGTTCTCGTAGCAGGCAGCTGGGGAACCGCGCTTGCCAGCGTTTTGGCAGCCAACCAGTTGAATGTGGTCATGTGGACGCGCAGCGAGGAACACGCTGCCGAAATTAACGATACGCATGTGAACTCACGCTATTTGCCTGGCGCACAGCTCCCGCCGAACATTCGGGCGACGACGATCATGGCAGAGGCTGTCGAAGGTGCATCCGCGGTGTTGATCGTAGCTCCGTCTTCAGCAATGCGCTCGGTGACCCACCAACTTAAGGCATATTATCGACCCGAAATGTTAATTATCCATGCAACCAAAGGCTTTGAGACCGAGTCGCTGAAACGCATGTCCACGGTCATCGCCGAGGAACTGGAATGCGAGGAAGGAAACATTGTCGTACTGTCAGGGCCAAGCCATGCCGAGGAAGTGGTGAAGCGTTGCCCTACAACGGTCGTTGTTGCCTCCCTGAATCAGAAAGCGGCTGAAGCTGCCCAGGCGTTGTTCATGAACTCGTTTTTCCGCGTGTATACGAATCGGGATATGCTTGGCGTGGAGCTTGCCGGGGCTTTCAAAAACATCATCGCTCTTGGCGCAGGCATGTCCGACGGACTGGAGTTTGGCGATAACGCCAAAGCCGCTCTTCTTACGCGCGGACTCGCCGAAATTACGAGAATCGGCGTTGAAATGGGAGCCAATCCGCTGACCTTCTCCGGCTTGGCGGGTGTTGGCGACCTTGTCGTCACGGCCACGAGCCAACATAGCCGGAATTGGCGAGCTGGCTCGCTGCTGGGTCAGGGCAAAAAGCTGGATGACGTGCTCGCCTCAATGGGCATGGTTGTCGAAGGGATTCGAACCACAAAGGCCGCCTATTTTATTTCCGAAAAGTACGGCGTGCAAATGCCGATTGCCGATCAGCTGTACCATGTTCTGTTCCAAGGACGGGAGCCCCGCGATGCGGTTGAGGCATTGATGGGAAGGGATCCCAAAACGGAGATGGAGAGCATGAAACTCGAAACGTGGGAGCAATGGCATTCCTGATGGATCTGAATAAGACAAGGGGGCCGCGGACTGCGTAGTGGAAGCTTATTCACCCTTTACCTGGTGGACTCATATAATGCACATGAGTATTGCCGGAGGAGGGGAGACGAATGAGCAACATTTCCAAGGATGCACTGAAAGCGATCAATAAAAAAACGGGCAAAACGATTACGGAAGGTGCCGTCAAGAAACTGGCAAGCACGGTTAAACCAACCACGATGCAGAATGAGGCCCAGCTTCGCCAATTGATCAAGCAAGTATCCGCCATGGCCAAGGTTCCGGTATCGGAAGATACGGTGAAGGAGATCGTGAGTGCAGTCAAAAAGAGCGGACTAAACCCAAGCAACATGGAAGCTTTGATGAAGATGATGATGAAAAAACAATAAATCGATTCTGCGTACGCGGATCGTTTTACGAGACAAAACAGGCCGGATCATTCCGGTTTGTTTTTTTGTCTTTTTTTTGGAAAGATGAGCGATGTTTCATGATATAATGTGTGCAATTGTCACTTTCAGTGATGAATGACGGATCGAAGGGGAGACGCTGAACATGAGCGCAATGGACAAGATGTGGCTGTCATTGGTGGCCATTCTAATTATGGGCTTGTCGGTTTTCCTGATTACTTTTGCAAGGGCCAGAACCAAAGGCATTGTACGGGGCATACTGTCGTTAATCGCGTTTCTGGTCATGCTGATTGGGTTTATCGGTGGAATGGCTGCCTTGATTTGACGGCCATGCCTGACATGCCCGGCATTGCATCCGCATACGCACATCATGGGAGTTGGCACAATGAATACGGATGAAGAAGGGAAGGCTGACGGATGGGAGCACATGAAACGGAGGGTCTAACGACTCGATATCCTGATCTGCACGCCGCTTTGCTGGAAACGGCCGCGGCTTGGATCAACCAACCGTACACCTGGTTGTTAGGAGGCAGCTGCGGGCTGCTGTTGCAAGAAGTAGAGCTGAATCAGGCTCCAAGGGATATTGATATTTATGCGGATATTGCCGCAGCAAAACAACTTCATGGCGTGGCGCCTGGACGGAAATTGGACGAACCTGCTGTGGATACAACGGGACCCTACGCTTCCCTGTTAAGCCATTATCAAGTCGGAGCGTGCGCAATGGAGCTGGTCGGCGGATTTGAGATGTGGTCACGCAACAATTGGTATCGAACCGAAATCGAACGTGTACTTGCATTCCATGCGCCGTCCGTTCGGTTGGGCTCGCATCATGTTCATTTGATGCCCCTCGCGCACGAATTGCTGTTCAACCTGCTTCGAGGCCGGGCCGATCGGTATGAACCGATAGCCCAAGCGATTCGAAAACAACCGCAAAAGCACCAGCCGCTGCTGGATGAGCTCGGCAAGCAAAATGTGTGGACAAACCTTTTTCGGGAGCAGGTGCAGGAGCTTATTGGTTTTGCATGGAGCATTTAGGGGGGAGACATATGGATCAGACGGTTACTTTTCTGCCTCAAAACAAAAGCATTCGGGTCAGATCCGGCACGAACCTGCTAAGTGCGGCGCGACGTGCAGGCATAAAAATAACGACTCGTTGTGACGGCAAAGCCGCATGCTTGATGTGCAAAGTGAGGGTAGATGCAGAACAGCTCAAGGGGCTTGAGCCTCCGGCTGATGCAGAGAAGCGAAAATTGGGAATGCTGCTGGAACAGGGAACGCGTTTGGCATGTCAGGCAAAAGTGCGACATGATGTAGAAGTACATGTACCTGAAGATCCGCTGAAGGCAGCGATCCGCAAACAATTGGAACGGCAAAGGCGAGAAGACGATTGGTTGTAAACGTCTCACTTATTGAAGAGGGGCATACACGAAGCCATGCATCAGATTCGAGGAGGGTGCACATGATCATCGATTGGATTAAACATGCAAAGAGTCATGGGAGGTCAGGTCTGGGGCGCCAGACCTTTGCAATGCTTTTATTCATACTGAGCGGTTTTGCCTTGAGCGGATGCATGTACCCTTCCCAGGCTGTTACCGAGCCCAAAACGGCTTACCGTGAAAGCGTAAACCGCATTCAGGATGCCGTGGAGGCTTTTCAGCAGGACCAGGGGGTTCTCCCGATGTTGAATGCGGACATGAGCACCCCGAAATATGAAAAATTCAGAGTGGATTTATCCAAATTAAAGCAGCAAGGGTATCTGGAAGATATCCCGGTGACCGCGTTTGAGAATGGCGGCAGCGCTTACTTTTTGATTCAAAACGAAGAAACGGAGCCTGCAGTCAAGGTCATGGATCTGCAAACCGTGCAGAAGGTGAATGACGTGCAGCGGATGGTGGACCGATACAAGGCACAGCATAACAATGAGCTGCCGAGAGGAGAAGAACTGTACGACGGACTGTTTGCGGTGGATATGCAAAAGGCTGGGCGCCCTGAGACAACGGAAGTGAAGTTGAACAGCGTGTACTCCGGTCAGGAGCTGCCGTTCATCATGGATGAAGCGGGAAATGTATACGTGGACTATGCCTTTGACATTATGCAGGCCGTGGAGAAAGAGGGCAAAGCTCCGGCGGAGACCGAAGACGCCCGGGAGGTCCTGTTGGAGCATTCCTATTTTGTTCCGGTCAAATCGGTAGCCTATGTATGGGAGAATAATACGCCTGTTGCCAGACTAATAGAATAATTCAATTCTGATAGAGATATTCCTGTGTTAGGGGTATCTCTTTTTAATTTCGCATAAAAGCACGACCAGTCTCATAAAGTAGATTGAAATTAAGGCGTCATACTCCGAAAAGAGGCCTTAATCCCGCGAAAAGGGGTTGGACAAAAAATGAAAAAACGCGTCATATTGCTGCATACGGATACATAAGATGATACTAGTCCAATTGCATGTACGAGTTAACGCCGCTTTCACCGGTTTCATCAGAATGCAATGTTCGGCGGCGGACGACTTCCGGGCACTCACAAAGGCGGCTCTACCGTTGCAGGGATTTCAGTCTTCTGATTGAAAAAACGAAGCGGATGCTCTTTAGCATTTTTCCTTCGGAGTATTTTAGGGAGGGGATTTCATTGGAGAAAGTGGACATTTTTAAGGACATTGCCGAGCGGACCGGAGGGGACATCTATCTCGGGGTTGTTGGCGCGGTCCGGACGGGGAAATCAACATTTATCAAACGTTTCATGGAAACGATCGTACTGCCCAACATCACGAATGAAGCGGATCGCGCACGGGCAGTGGATGAATTGCCTCAAAGCGCTGCGGGTAAAACGATCATGACGACCGAACCTAAATTCGTGCCGAATAACGCGGTTCAGATTAAGGTGACGGAAGGGCTGGAAGTCAATGTTCGGCTCGTCGACTGCGTAGGATATGCTGTGGAAGGGGCCAAAGGTTACGAAGACGAAAACGGGCCAAGAATGATCTCCACGCCTTGGTTCGAAGAGCCCATTCCGTTCCAGGAAGCGGCCGAAATCGGCACGCGCAAGGTGATCCAGGAACATTCGACGCTTGGCGTCGTCGTTACTACGGACGGCACGATTGCGGAAATTCCCCGCAGTTCCTATGTCGAGTCCGAAGAAAGGGTCATTGCCGAACTGAAAGAAGTGGGCAAACCGTTCGTCCTGGTCATCAACTCGACGCGTCCTCGCAGCGACGAAACGCTGCAGCTGCGTTCCGAGCTCGCGGCCAAGTACGACATTCCGGTCATGACCCTCAGCGCGGCGACGATGACGGAGGATGATGTCACGGGAGTTCTTCGTGAAGTGTTGTACGAATTCCCGGTGCATGAAGTCAACGTGAACCTTCCCAGCTGGGTCATGGTGCTGAATGAGAACCACTGGCTGCGCAGCAACTATGAAAACTCGGTGCGCGACACCGTCAAAGATATCCGCAGATTGCGGGACGTGGACCGCGTCGTGTCGCAATTCATGGAGTATGAATTCATTGACCGTGCGGGCCTCAGCGGCATGAACATGGGGCAGGGCGTGGCGGAAATCGACTTGTACGCTCCGGATGAGCTGTACGATCAAATCCTATACGAAGTCGTCGGGATCGAAATCCGGGGCAAAGACCATTTATTGCAGCTGATGCAGGAGTTCACCCATGCCAAGCGAGAATACGATCGCTTCGCCGAAGCGCTCGAAATGGTCAAAACGACCGGATACGGCATTGCGGCGCCATCTCTCGCCGAGATGGCACTGGATGAACCGGAACTGATCCGCCAAGGCACGAAGTTCGGCGTTCGCTTGAAGGCGACCGCTCCGTCGATTCATATGATCCGCGTCGACGTGGAGTCCGAATTCGCGCCGATTATCGGTACAGAGAAGCAGAGCGAGGAACTCGTCAGATATTTGATGCAGGACTTCGAGAACGATCCGATCAAGGTATGGGATTCAGACATGTTTGGCCGTTCCCTGCATTCGATCGTGCGGGAGGGGATCCAGGGCAAAATTGCCATGATGCCGGACAATGCCCGCTACAAGCTCCAGGAAACGCTCGGCCGTATCATCAACGAAGGCTCGGGTGGACTGATTGCCATCATACTGTAAGTCGAAAAGATCGCGAGGATGATCCTTGCGATCTTTTTTGTCGTTCGTTTCATGATTTTGGTTGTACTGGATATGAAAGAGTGTGAAAAGAAAAAATGTAGTGGTTTCTAGCTTTAAATTACTAAAACCTATTTACATGCTTGGAATTAGTCGTTATATTAATACTCAACTATTGTGATCCAGGTCACACAGCGAGTGAGAACAGGGGGATATAGACATGAAAACGAAAACGGTAAAATGGGCATGGTTCGGGCTTGTATTGGTGCTTGCACTGGCTCTATCCGCATGCGGAATCAAAAAAGAACCGGCTTCGACCACAGCGTCTGGGACTGAAGGGGACAAGCCTCAAACCGAAGCGGTTACGGGGCCGTTAAGCGGGAAACGCATCGCACTGATCATGGAGTTTAATACGGGAACCTTTTCGCAGCAATACGTACAGGGCGTGAAGGAAGAAATCGAGAAATTCGGCGGCGAGCTGACCACGTTCGTGGCGGATAACGACAAAGCGAAAATGGTCTCGCTGCTGGACAGCGCCATCAATCAGAAATTCGATGCCATCCTGACAGACCATGGCGATGCGTTGTTGGAACCCGGCGTCAAAAAGGCAGTGGAACAAAACATTCCGATCGTCGTTTTTGATGCAGACATCAACGTCCCTGGTGCCACGGTAATGTCCCAGGATGACCAAAAAATGGCCGAGCTGACGCTGGAACAGATGAAGAAGGATATCAACGGCCAGGGGAACATCGTTAAAGTTTGGGTGGCGGGATTTGCGCCAATGGAGCGGCGCCAGCTGGCATACGGAACATTCATGGAAGCGAATCCGGATATCAAGGAAATCGCAACGTTTGGTTCCGCGCAAAACCCGGCGCTGGATACGCAGGCCAAAATGGAAGCCATTCTGAAACAATATCCTAAAGGCGAGATCACGGCGGTATGGGCCGCTTGGGATGAGTTTGCCAAAGGAGCGGCACGTGCGATCCAGCAAGCAGGCCGCGACGAAATTAAAGTATACGGCATCGATATGAGCGACGAGGATTTGCAAATGATTCAGGATCCGAAAAATCCTTGGGTGGCCTCCGCGGCCGTAGACCCGACAGACATCGGGCGCGTCCAGGTCCGTTACGCCTACCAGAAGCTGAACGGGGACGAGACCGAGGACAAGGTCGTGCTGAATCCCGTGTATGTGCAGCGTGATGCGCTGCCTGATCAGCAAATCTCTACTTCGGAGCTGTCCGAATACGTGGAGGGCTGGGGCGGAAGCACGCAGGGCATCAAGGACTGGATGAAGGAATATGGCATCACTGCGAAATAAAGCAGCGTAACAGGAGCGCGCCGCAAGGCGCGTTTTTTTCAATCATATATGACAAGTTCAATAGATGAAAAATTCACAATAAAGAAAGACTCCTTATGGGAGCCATAGGCGATAGGAGGTTAAGCATCATGACAGATGCGCCAATTTTGCTTCAAATGGAACAGGTCAGCAAGCAATTTGCGGGCGTGCCTGCGCTGAAGGACGTTGATTTTTCCGTCCGGGGCGGGGAAATCCATGCATTGCTTGGCGCCAACGGAGCCGGAAAAAGCACGCTGATGAAAATGTTGTCCGGCGCGTACCAGATGGATCGCGGTTCGATCACGCTGAATGGGCAACGTCTTCGGCTGACTTCGCCAGGCGATGCCAAGGCAAACGGAATCCACTGCGTGTATCAAGAGGTCGATGCCGCGCTGGTGCCTCAGTTGACTGCCGCGGAGAATATTATGCTGGATCAGTTGGCATCCTCTTCGCGGGGGTGGTGGAGCAGTCCGCGAAAGCAGCAGCAGCGGGCCGGGGAAGTTTTGAAACAGCTTGGGGCAAGCATCGATTTGCACAAAAAAGTAGCCGAGCTCACGCTTGCGGAAAAACAGATGATTTTGCTGGCGAGAATTTTGGTTCAGGACGCCAAAGTCATTATTTTTGACGAACCGACAGCCCCGCTCAGCCAAGAAGAGACGGATGCGTTTTTCCGGATCGTGCATCATTTGAAGGATCGCGGTGTCGCCTGCATTTTCATTACGCACCGATTGGTCGAGGTTACCGCTCACTGTGACCGTGTAACGGTCATGCGGGACGGGCAGCATGTGTTCACAGGCAATGCGCAGGAGGTGACGATTCACGACCTGGTGGGGCAAATGCTGGGCAAAACCTTTGACGAGGAATTTCCCAAAACGGAAGTGCCGCTGGGAGAAGTGCTGTTGGAGGCCAGAGGATTGCGTCGAGGCCTCAAAGTTAAAGGGGTGGACCTTTCGGTCCGAAGGGGTGAAGTGCTTGCTGTCGTCGGCCTGGTCGGAGCCGGTAAAACGGAGTGTTCGAGGCTGCTTATCGGAGCGGACAAGCTCGAGGCAGGCGAAATCTTTTTGGATGGGCGAAAGCTGCGATTATCACAGCCTGCTGACGCAGCGGCGTCAGGGATCGTTTCCGTTCCCGAGGAACGCCGCAAGCAGGGCATCCTGATCCATGAAAATGTGGAACGGAATTTGAGCTTGCCCTTGCTTGGTCGTCTTAGCACATTGGGTTTTGTAAGCCGGAAGCAGGAACGGGCAAATGCGGAATCCCTGGTGGCTCAGCTTGGCATCAAAACGGCTTCGGTGCGCCAGGAGGTCAAATATTTAAGCGGCGGCAATCAGCAGAAGGTAGCGATCGGCAAATGGCTGAATACGGATGCGGAAGTGTTCGTCTTCGACGAGCCGACCAAAGGCGTGGACATCGGCGCCAAAAGCGATATTTTCAAGTTGATCAACGAACTGGCGCAAGCCGGCAAAGCCATCATTTATTTTACCTGCGAGTTGGACGAAGGGCTGGGCATCGGAGATACCATCGCCGTCATGTGCGAAGGAACGATCGTGAAGCATTTCAAGCGGGGAGAAGCCAATCAAGAACAACTGCTATATTACGCAAGCGGTGGACAAGAGGTGCGACATGAAGGATAAAACTATGGATTTCGCGTTCCGATACGGAGCGATTATCGTTATTATTGCGGTTATAGCCTTTTTTGGCATACGCCTGCCTTATTTTTTTACGTACAGCAATATGACGGATATTTTAGGTTCCATCTCAATCGTAACCTTTGTTGCGATCGGCGTAACCTTATCTCTCATTGTGGACGGTTTTGATCTGTCCGTAGGCGCTACAGTTTCATTGACGACGGTAGTCACGGCCTCGCTCATGATTTGGTATCAACAGCCGCTCGCGGTCGTTATCATTGTCCCGCTGGTGCTTGGGGCGATAATCGGACTGCTGAATGCACTATTGATTGTAAAACTGCGCATCCCGGACTTGCTCGCCACGCTGGCCATGATGTATATCATCGGCGGCATTCACAAGACGTATGCTCAGGGGTATACCATTTATAATCATATGCAGTTCCCCGACGGCAGCAAGGCTGCAGGCGAGATGGATCCGACTTTCCTGCAGCTTGGGCAGGGCAAATGGCTCGGCATGCCGATATCGGTCATTCTGCTGATCATCGCGGTGGTTGGCGTGCACATTTTCCTGACGTATACCAAGTATGGACGGCAGATGTATGTGACGGGCGGCAATGAAGAAGCGGCCAGACTTTCGGGCATCAAAGTGAAAAAGGTGAGGACGCTTGCTTATGTGGCAGCCGGCGTGTTTGCCGCGATTGGCGGTATTCTGTACGCTTCCAAGGTAGGGTCGGGCCAGATCGATGCCGGTTCGCCGCTGCTGATGGAATCCGTAGCTGCCGTATTTGTCGGTTTTTCGGTATTCGGAGCCGGCAAACCCAATGTCATTGGTACATTTATCGGTTCGGTGCTGATTGGCGTGCTGGTCAACGGTTTGACCATGATGAACGTGCAGTATTTTGCTCACGATATCGTCAAAGGCGGCGTACTCGTGCTGGCTTTGGCTGTTACATTTTACGTACTGAACCGCAACCGCACTTGAAATTGTGGGCTGTCTGTATTAGTATAAAATTTGTTCGGCGCCTGAAATGATTGATTTCAGGCGATCTCATTGCCGGAAATGACTGTCTACCGGAAGCGCAGATTTTCGTTTGTGAAGCAGAGATGGGATTGACATTTTTTGCGGATGAACGTATATTTCGCTATAAAACGGAAACACAGTATAACATTCAGGATATTGATCCAGGAGGTGAAAATAATGAATAAATCGGACCTGATTAACCACGTGGCCGAAGCGACTGAATTGTCCAAAAAGGATGTAACGAAAGCGGTTGATGCCGTATTCGAAGCGATCTCCGAGGCTTTGCAGAACGGAGACAAGGTGCAATTGGTGGGCTTCGGGAACTTCGAAGTGCGCGAGCGTTCTGCACGTAAAGGACGCAACCCGCAAACGGGGGAAGAAATCGAAATTCCTGCGAGCAAAATTCCTGCGTTCAAACCAGGCAAAGCGCTCAAAGACGGAATTAAATAAGATTTCTACATATTCCATATGCCAGCAAAAAGACCGTGACTTGTTCACGGCCTTTTCTTTTGCCTTTGAATCCGTCCGCGCAGAGCCTTCAGCGGCCTGAATCGGGGAGCTTGCTTTTGTCTTCGGCTTGCGGAGCATAAGCTACCAGAACCAGCGGTTCGCCAGTAACTTCGGTGAATTGCCGCTCCAGCTCCCGAAGCTTGTGAACATGTTCTTCCGAAAGCGGTGCAGGGTCATATTTCATGTCGTTTGCTCCTTTCCCTTTGAGGCTGATCGTAGTATGCCCTTGGGGGGAGAATTGCATCGCTCCAAAACGACGAGATTCCAGAAAGGCAAGCAACGGGTTGACAAATGAATCGTTGTTGCCCATCATTAACGCTATTGAACCAGGAGAGAGGGGACGTTACGCCATGGACCATCCAACCGGTAGTGATTATATCGTTATCAAGGCAGAGGAGAACGGCGTGCAGGTCATCGGGTTGACCCGTGGACAGGACACGCGTTTCCACCACACCGAGAAGTTGGACAAGGGTGAGGTCATGATTGCCCAGTTCACGAACCATACCTCGGCGATTAAAATCCGCGGCAAAGCCACGTTGATCACCAAGCATGGCGAGCTTCAGTCCGAGTAATGACAGAAGCGTATTAAGATCCTGATTTTCCAAAGGATCGACACAGGTATGCATCATGTTTTCCTTGTATGCTCAGCGACCTGAACGATGGAGTTCTGACCTTTCAAAAATGATGAAAATTGCAGGCATAGCCTGCTTTTTTTCGTTGTACAATGAGGTATGAGCCTTTACTGGACAGACTACACTATCATGTAGGGACGAGGAGGCATATATGAAACCGCGGTTGATCGTAACTGCTTCGGTTCTGGCAACCTTTGCGGCCGTCTTTTTGCTTGTGGCTTTGCAGTCCATGCAGCATCGCACGCTGGGAGGAGAGCATGCCCGGCCCGTGACCGCGGCCCAGCAGCCGCGCGAGCTTACGCAGGACAACTTGGTGGACGCCTTGGCATCGATGCAGCTGGCTGCGCCGATCGCCAAAGTAGAATGGGATAAATCGATATTGAAATTGGACCTGAAGGTCACAGGCACCGATATTGGATATCAAAAAATTTATGGCAGCATGGCAGACGTTGCCGAACTGTCTTTCGGTGGTTTCTCCAACGTGGAGCAGGTGCTGCTCCGCGTTCTGGCCGAGGACGAATGGACCCGTCAACGGCATCTGCTGCTGGCTGCGGATATTCGGCGCAATCAATGGCCCGAAAGTGCCATCGGCGAACTGCGCGGCTGGTCAAGCCCCAAGCTGTCGGATAATTTGAAGGAATGGTTCCATATCATGGAAACGGCATTGTGGAAGAAGCAATTCGAAAGGGCAAATCAAGGGTAAATGAATGTCAGGATTCAGTGCGTGCCGAAGAAACATATGCTATAATATATAAGATTGTAGTGCAGAATGGGTTTTACAATGAAAGGCTCGGAGGCTGAAAATGAATTCATACCGCGTACCTGAACTAGCAAAAAAATATACCGAATACGACATGATTCGACGGCACACGGAAATACCGCCATTCCCGGATAGCCGTGCGCGCCTGCTTCAGGTTTTTGTGGGAAGGACGGATGAAAGGGGACATGACGAGCTGTACGCTCTCGCCACGTCGCTGGTTCAATTGGCCATGGATACGCATGACCTGATCGATACGGATGCCGGGGAACGCAAAGAGCAGGAAATGCGCTCCAGGCAGCTGAATGTGCTTGCCGGCGATTATTTAAGCAGCCGCTTCTATCAACTCCTTGCCCATGCGGGGCGCATCGAGATGATCGGCAAGCTCAGCGGGGCGGTTTCCGAAGTCAATGTTCGCAAGATGAGTTTGTATGCACGGATGCAAAAATTTTTCGTTTCTGCTGATGAATACATGCGTGAAACGGTGCAGCTGAAAATGCAGCTGTTTCTTTCATTTGGGCATATGATCAAATCCGGGGATCGCAAGATCTGGGAATGCCTGCTTGAGGAGTTTAGCCGCTGTGAAACGATCGTGACGGAGCTGCATCGTTTGAACGACGGCCATTTTGTTCACAGTTATGCCTTCTGGCATGTATATGAGCAAGGGTCCAACGAAGAACGGCATGCACTGCGCCAATCCGACCCGGCACCGGACGTTCGGAGCAACATGCTGAAAAAACATCGGGTCGAGGACATTTTGCTGGACAAGCTTCGCAGTGCCGTGAACCGCGTGCAACTGCTGCTGCAGGACGACGCAAAAGAGCATGGGCTTGAGGAAGTGCATTTGATTCTTGAGCCTTACCTGGCCTATTTGCAGCCTTCGCGCGCGGCAGCGGGGGAGAATTGAGGGGGAGACGAATGGGTAACGCAGAGACAAAACCGAAAGAGGAATTCGTCCATTCGGTATTCGAGAGCATCGCCGGGAAATACGACATCATGAACGACATTTTGAGTTTTCGCAGGCACAAGGCCTGGCGCAAGTTCACGATGAAAAAAATGAACATGTCAAAAGGGGATACCGGCCTGGACCTTTGTTGCGGTACTTGCGACTGGACCCTTGCCATGGCGGAGGCAAGTGAAACGGGGCACATGCACGGCCTGGATTTCAGCAACAACATGCTTCAGGTCGGGCAGGGAAAAGTGAACGCTGCAAATCGTCAGAATCAGATCACGCTTGTGCAGGGAAACGCCATGTCGCTCCCCTTCGAAGATAATTCGTTCGATTATGTCACCATCGGTTTCGGGCTGCGCAACGTGCCAGACCTGAGACAGGTGCTGTCGGAGATGAAGCGCGTCGCGAAACCGGGCGGCATGGTTGTGTGCCTTGAATTGTCGAAGCCGACCTGGCAGCCGTTCAAGGGCATTTATTATTTTTATTTCGAACAGGTGCTGCCGAGACTTGCCAAGTTGTTTGCCAAGCGTTACGAACAATACAAATGGCTGCCGGATTCGTTGGCGCTATTTCCGGGAAGAAAGGAACTGGCGCACATTTTCGAAGAAACCGGATTAAAGAAAGTGCAGGCCTACCCCCTAACCGGAGGCATCGCGGCACTGCATATTGGGACCAAGGAGAATTAGCATGTTTAGGAAAATTCGCATCTTTTTAGAAATGATCAAAATCGAGCATACGCTCTTTGCATTGCCATTTGCCTTCATGGGGGCCATTCTTGGCTCGATGGTGGTCAACAACACGTTTCCAAGCTGGCTCGAAATCATGTGGGTGCTGCTGGCGATGGTCGGTGCCAGAAGCGCCGCTTTCGGGCTTAACCGCATGATCGACCAGGTGATCGACGGCAAAAATCCGCGGACGGCGATGCGTGCCATCCCCGCGGGGTTGTTGAAAAACGGAGAAGTCATCATTTTCGTTATCGTATCGTTTATTTTGCTGTTCTGGGCTTCATATAACCTGAACGTGCTTTCGATGAAGCTGCTGCCAATCGCGGTATTTATGCTCGTCATTTATTCCTATACCAAACGCTTCACGTGGTTGTGCCATGTTGTGCTGGGCATGACGATCGGACTGGCGCCGCTGGGCGGATGGGTAGCCGTGACCGGTACCATGGACTGGACGGCCATCGTGTTCTATGTCACCATCGTGTTCTGGACGGCAGGTTTCGATATCATTTATGCGTGCCAGGATCTTGAGTTTGACCAAGACGAGGGACTTCATTCCATTCCCTCGCGCTTCGGACTGCACAAATCTTTGCAGATCGCGAAGTTTTTCCATGTGATTACCGCCGTCGGATTTTTGGCGCTGCTTCTGATGACCGATCTGAGCTGGTGGTATGGCGCAGGCATGCTGATTACTTATGGCATCTTGTTCTATGAGCATTACATTGTGTCGCCGAACGACATGAGCCGTGTCCAGACCGCGTTCTTTACGATGAACAGCGTGCTGAGCATCGTAGTATTTACGTTTACCTTGATCGACCTGGCGGTGAAATAAATGTTCCAACTGGACAACAAACGGCTTGTTGTCGGAATTACGGGAGCCAGCGGCAGCATCTACGGCATCAGGCTGATCGAAACGCTGCTTGATCTGGACTACGAGGTGCATCTGGTGATCTCCAACGCCGGCTGGCGCGTACTAAAAGAAGAGCTGGATTGGGAAGTAACGAATCGCGAGCGGATCCTGGACGAAAAGTTTGGGGGCCGCTCCGGTTCCCTGATCTACCATCCGGTAAGCGATATAGGAGCTTCGATTGCGAGCGGCTCTTTTCTGGCGGACGGCATGATTGTCATGCCGTGTTCCATGGGGACGCTCTCTTCCATCGCGCAAGGCGCCTCCGATAACCTGATGGCCCGCGCTGCGGATGTCATGATGAAAGAAGGAAGGCCGCTCATTCTGGTGCCGCGCGAGACGCCGCTGCATGCGATCCATCTGGAAAACATGCTCAAGCTTTCGCGCCTTGGCGTGCGCATGATTCCGGCCATGCCGGCTTTTTATTACAAACCCCAAACGATGGACGACTTGATCATGTTTCTGGTGGGCAAGGTGTTGGACAGCTTGCGTATTCCACACCAGTTGTTCCGGAGATGGGGAGAACCGGATTCAAGGGATTAAACCGGAGATATCCTTTTTTGCATGGGCGATATGCCGTTGCAGCGTGAGGTCGGATCTGTTTTAATCCCGGATTTTCCGGGGTATGGGTGAAAGTTGAGCAGCGTATAGTGTATTTAGTCAGCCTTGACCCATGCTCCGGCAGCTTCTGTATAATTTTTGTTTCAGAAATCGTCGCAGAGTTTAATTCCCGGTGTCGGCCAGACGGCGGGAAATGGCGTGATCGAACATGGATGAGCATAAGCAGGAAGGGCGGGCGGATGATCATTGAAGTCGTCTGCCCATCGGCCTGCTGGAAGGGAAGGTAGCATGGAATTAGGGACTGACAATACGCTGACACGGGTGAACGAATGAAACTACTGGATATTTTCGGGTTGCTGAAGAAGGATATGGATTACATTGAAAAAGAACTGTACCGCAGCGTTGAAGGGGAGCAGCAGCTGTTAAGCGAAACATCCCTTCATTTGCTTAAAGCGGGTGGGAAACGTTTGCGTCCCGTGTTTGTGCTGCTTGGCGGCAAGTATGGTACATACGACATTGAACGCTTGAAATTGATTGCGGTTCCGCTGGAATTGATCCACTCCGCTTCATTGGTGCATGATGATGTGATTGACAATGCGGAGACGCGCCGCGGTAAACCAACCGTGAAATCAAAATGGGATAACCGGATTGCCATGTATACCGGCGACTATATCTACGGTAAAGCATTGCAATTGACGGCCGGACTGTCCGATCCGGCAATTCATCGTATTCTGGCCAAGGCCATGGTGCAGATGTCCATCGGCGAAATGGAACAGATCCGCGACTTTTTCAACACCGGGCAAAGCGTACGCAATTACTTGCTGCGCATCCGTCGCAAAACAGCACTGCTGATCGCGGTCAGCTGTCAGCTTGGGGCGCTTGCTACCCGCGCGCCTAAACAAGTGTCCTCGCTGCTCTATACTTACGGATACAATGTGGGCATGGCCTTTCAGATTCAGGATGACGTGCTCGACCTGGTGGGAACGGAAAAACAATTGGGCAAACCGCCAGGCAGCGACATGAAGCAGGGCAACATTACGCTGCCGGTCCTGTATGCCTTGGAGGAAGAGCGTTTGCGAGAGCCGCTGCTAGCCGAGATTTCGCGCGTTAGACAGGAAGAAGGGCGCGCAAGCGCATCGGACGCGATTGGAATGATTCGCGAAAGTCAAGGAATCGCTAAAGCCGAAGCACTGGCTGACCGATATATGAAGAAAGCGCTCGATGCTCTGGATCAGCTGCCAAAGATCAAAACCAGCAAAAATTTGCGCGACATTGCGCATTTCGTCGTCAAACGCACTCATTAATTTTCCATTGAACCGTTACGGGCCTGCCTCTTGGCGACTACTGGCGCAAAAAATGTACTTGGATGTGATGTTTCTCATTGGGAGGAATTGGACATCTATGTTACAATCAAGAAGATTGCGTCTACATATTTGGTAATAATTATGAGCCGTGAGTGAGGAGTGATCCCGTGGATCGTACATTTTTGATGGTGAAACCGGATGGCGTGCAGCGTGGTCTGATCGGACGTATCGTTAGCCGCCTGGAGGACAAAGGGTTTAAAATGGTGGCAGGCAAATTGGTGCAGATGACCGAGGAGCAGGCCAAGCGTCATTATGCGGAGCATGAAGGAAAGCCGTTTTTCGATGAGCTCGTCCGATTTATTACTTCCGGCCCCGTCTTTGCGATGGTTTGGGAAGGGGACGACATCGTGTCCCTGGCGCGCATCGTCATTGGCAAAACCAATGTGAAGGAAGCTGCCCCGGGGACCATTCGTGGGGATTTTGCCAGCCATACGCCGCATAATCTGATTCACGGGGCGGACTCTCCGGAGAGTGCCGAACGTGAAGCAGCGAACTTCTTTGCACCAGAGGAATTGGTAGCGTACGACAAGAGCATCGCAGCCTGGTTGTAATTTTTTAGCCAGAAGGGTGATACGATGCTGGAGCAGGAACAATTGGATCAGGATTACGCCGGATTTATCCGGAAAATCAAAGAGAGCACAGGCATTGATCTTGCTCAATACAAGGAAGGCCAGATGAAAAGAAGGCTGACCACGCTTCGCAACAAAAACGGGTTTAATACGTTTGCGTTATTTTTCGACGCCATGCAGAAGGACAAGGCACTTTTTTATGAGTTTTTGGATCGCATGACCATCAACGTTTCGGAGTTTTGGCGCAACCCCAACCGCTGGGAAGTGCTGCGGGACGACATTTTGCCTGATCTGATCGGGTCCAAAAGGCGTGCCAAAGTGTGGAGTGCCGCTTGCTCCACTGGAGAAGAGCCCTACACCCTTGCGATGATTTTGGACATTCTGGGCGTGTTGAAGGACAGCTCCATCACGGCAAGCGACCTCGATGAAGGCGCATTGGCCAAAGCCAAGGAAGGCCGGTATATGGAGCGTTCGCTCAAGGATGTGCCCCAAGACGTAGCAAGCCGATATTTCCGTCAGGATGGCTTAATGTATCGAATCGACGACAAGCTGAAAAGCTCCGTCAAGTTCATGAAGCAGAATCTGCTGACGGACCGTTTCGATGAAGGGTACGATTTGATCGTGTGCCGGAATGTCATGATCTATTTTACCGAGGAAGCGAAAAACTTGCTGTACCATAAGTTCGCAGCCAGCCTGCGGCCGGGGGGCATTCTTTTCGTAGGCAGTACGGAGCAAATTTTTTCCCCGGGACAATACGGTTTGGAAACGGCAGAAACGTTCTTTTATCGCAAAAAATAGGATTCGCCAACGGTTAACCGTTCGGTTGCACATTGCGATGTGCCCGGGCGGTTATTTGCACATAAGCCGTTGCCTGAATTTCCTTGGATGCAGCGACCGGGCGCGGATCGGCCGGAATGTTGTCTTTACATGCAGCGAAAAGGCGGACTTTCTTGTCAAAGCCGGTCAGCTATACTATAATGAGCAAAGAAATTATGGGATTTTAGCAATGCGCAGTTTAACAGTTTAAAGGGGGAACGTAAAATGAGTTTACGCTATTTAACCGCAGGGGAAACGCACGGACCCCAATTGACCGCCATTATCGAAGGATTGCCAAGCAATTTGCATATTGATTTCGAAGAGCTGAATTTCCAGCTGCACCGTCGCCAAAAAGGGTATGGACGCGGACGCCGGATGCAGATTGAAAAAGATCAGGCGAACTTTGTCGGCGGAGTGCGCCACGGATATACGACGGGAGCTCCGGTTGCGCTCGTGGTGCAGAACAACGACTGGAAGCATTGGCAGAACATTATGAACATCGAGCCGATCGAGGGTAGTGACGAAGAAAAACGCCGGGTGCACCGTCCTCGTCCGGGCCATGCCGACTTGAACGGCGGTTTGAAATATAACCTGAAAGATCTGCGCAACGTGCTGGAACGCTCCAGCGCGCGCGAAACGACGGTACGCGTCGCCTGCGGCGCGTTGGCGCGCCAGTTCTTGGCCGAATTCGGCATCAAGGTGGCAGGCCGCGTACTGCGCATCGGCGAGATCGAAGCGCCATACCAGGATCTGCCGATCGACGAGTTGATCGAAATTACGGAGGCTTCTTCCGTACGAGTGACCGACAAAGAAACCGAGAAAAAGATGGAAGAGTACATCGACTTGATCAAAAAAGAAGGCGACTCCATCGGCGGCATCGTGGAATGCATCGTGGAAGGTGTTCCTGTTGGATTGGGCAGCCACGTGCAGTATGATCGCAAGCTGGATGCACGCATTGCCCAAGGCGTTATGTCGATCAACGCATTCAAAGGCGTGGAAATCGGCATCGGTTTTGAAGCAGGCACGATCCGCGGTTCCCAAGTACATGACGAAATCCTCTACAGCGAGGAGCGCGGATACCACCGCACGACGAACCGTCTTGGCGGATTCGAGGGCGGTATGACCAACGGCATGCCGGTTGTCGTTCGCGGCGTGATGAAGCCGATTCCGACGCTGTACAAACCGCTGCAAAGCGTGGATATCGATACGAAGGAAGCTTTCACCGCCCAAGTCGAGCGTTCGGACGCTTGTGCCGTTCCTGCAGCCAGCGTGGTGATGGAGCATGTCGTGGCATGGGAGATCGCCAAAGCGTTCCTTGAGAAGTTCGGCGGGGATTCCATGGAAGAGATCCGCTCGAATTACGAGAGCTACAAGGCACAATTGGAGAGCTACTAAGATGCGCCAGCTAACAGTCCAGCTCGGCGAGCGTTCTTACCCGATCCTGATCGGCAGCGGTTTGCTCGGACAGGCGCCGCGTTTCTTCGAACAGTATGGTCTGACCAAAAAGAGCCCGCTGCTGATCATTACCGATGACAAAGTAGGTCCACGATACCTGCCTGCACTGGAACAGGCACTTCAGGAAGCCGGATTTACGGTCGTTTCGGCCGTGGTTCCTTCCGGCGAAACGTCCAAATCGCTGGCCGTCTATCAGGATATGATGACGGCAGCCATCGAAGGCAAGCTGGATCGCAGCTCGGCGATCATTGCCCTCGGCGGCGGCGTTGTGGGTGATCTGGCCGGATTCGTAGCGGCTACATACATGCGCGGCGTCAAATTCGTTCAAGTGCCGACCACGATTCTGGCGCATGACAGCAGCGTCGGCGGCAAGGTGGCGGTGAACCATCCGCTAGCCAAGAACATGATCGGCGCGTTCCATCAGCCTGAACTGGTGCTGTACGATGTGGACACGCTTCAGACGCTGCCTCCGAGGGACGTTTCGGCCGGATTGTCCGAAATGCTGAAGCATGGGCTCATTCGCGACGAAGCCTTCGCGCACTGGTGCGAGGAGAATGCGGAGAAGCTGCTCTCGCTCGACGCGGAAGCACTCGGTTATGGCCTTGAACGCGGCTGTGCGATCAAAGCCGAAATCGTATCCAAGGACGAGCGGGAGAACGGAGAGCGCGCCCTGTTGAACCTGGGGCATACGATCGGCCATGCCATCGAAGCCATCGCCGGATACGGCGAGTTTTTGCATGGCGAGGCCATCTCGATCGGCATGGCGGGATCGGCGCTGCTGGGCGAGAAGCTGGGTGCGCCGGCGGGGCTGCATGAGGAAACGACCCGCATGCTGCGCGCATTGCGTCTTCCGGTGACGATGCCGGAACATTTGGACACGGATGCCTTAATGGATGCGATGATGCATGACAAGAAGTTCCGTGAAGGCCATATGGTCTTTATCATACCTGATCGCATCGGATCGGCAAGAATCGAAAAAGACGTTCCCGTAGCCATGGTTCGGGACGTTATTGAATTGCTCAAGAAAGGAGTGTAAAGCCAATGGTAACACGTGGAGTCCGCGGGGCTACGACAGTCACGCAAAACAACGAAGAAGAGATTTTGCGCGAAACAGCGGTATTGCTGCGCGAAATCGTGGATCGCAACGGTATTGTGCCGGAGGATATTTGCAGCGTGTGGATCACGATGACCGGTGATTTGGATGCGGCATTCCCGGCCAAAGCGATTCGGCAACTGGAAGGCTGGGAGCTTGTGCCGCTGATGTGCGCTTTGGAGGTGCCGGTTGCCGGTGCTTTGCCGCAATGCATCCGCTTTATGGTGCATGTAAATACGGAAAAGGCACAGCATGAAATCAATCATGTGTACCTGAACGGCGCGCAGGCTTTGCGCCCCGATCTGGTTGCACCATCCAATTCGTAAGATTGCGGTTGTCAAATCTTCCGCATTCCTGTATAGTGATAAACAGTTGAGTAGAGTATGAGTTTGAGCTGAGATTAGTTGAGATAGTGGAGCATGCAGCAGAGTCCAGCGGGTGATTGCCGGGGAAGGATCCGGTTAATTGATTCGCGGTACGTCTGGTTGCAAGATGAGACAGAGCAGGGATAGAAGCGTGTTTGGACGATGCGTTCAATTTCGGACCATTTTCGTCTGTACAATCCGCACACCTTTTTCTGATTTTGGGATCGAGGGTCGGATTGTAAGGATTGACGGATCACGAAGCTGGCGTCTGGATTCCGTAGGACACGATGGAATGATGTATCGTTCTTCCCATGACCTGTGTATCTTATTTTGCAGCTGCAGTACGTATAGGGATCTGTTCACGAATGGAATGCCACCTAATCAAATTCAGCAGATAAACGAAGTCTCTACCAGATGGTAGAGGCTTTTTTGTTGTTATTTTAACCGTACCGCCTCGCCACCCAAATTTGAAAGGACGTGATCTGATGATAACGCCAAACGTGAACCAAGTGCTGAAAATGTCGAATGAATATAATCTGATTCCGGTCGTCAAACGGATTTTGGCAGACATGGAGACCCCGATTCGGATTTTCCGCAGATTTGCTGACAACGACCGGGCATTCCTGCTGGAAAGTGTAGAGGGTGGGATCCAATGGGCGAGATATTCCTTCATCGGCACGGATCCGTTCCTGATGATTTCGGCGAAAAAAGGCCGTATCGTGGTGGAAGAGGCTGGCCGGACGCGAGAGCTGCCGGGCAAGCCGGTAGAAGAGCTCAAGGCGTTACTGCGGAAGTATCGCAGCCCCAAAAGCGATGAGCTGCCGCCGTTCACGGGCGGGGCCATCGGATTTTTCGGCTACGACCTGCTTCAGTATTACGAGAAGCTTCCGGCGCATGCGCTGGATGACCTGAATATGGACGACATCCGTTTTATGTTTTGCGACCAGATCGTAGTGTTCGACCATGTGAAGCAGCAGATGCTGCTGGTAGGAAACGTACATGTGAAAGATGGGGCGACCGACGAAGAGATCCGCGAAGCGTATGCACGCACGTCGGAGAAGCTGGAGTTGGCCGCAGAGCGGCTGCAGCAGCAAGGACCGGGCGAAAATCTTAATCCGCGTTCCATTCCGGGTCATGTGGAGCTCGGTGATATTCAATCCAATGTCACGAAAGAACAGTTCATGGCGAATGTGGATCGGGCCAAGGAGTACATTCGGGCAGGGGATATTTTCCAGGTTGTACTGTCGCAGCGTTTCCACATCGATACCGACGTATCTCCTTTGCATGTGTACCGCGTGCTTCGGACGTTGAACCCGTCACCGTACATGTATTATTTGAAAATGGATGACGAGATCATCGTGGGCACTTCCCCGGAAGCGCTCGTAAAGGTAGACGGAACGCGCGTGGAGACGCGGCCGATCGCCGGTACCCGTCCCAGAGGGGCCACGGAAGCCGAGGATCGTGCTTTGGCGGCCGATTTGCTGCAGGACGAGAAGGAGCGTGCGGAGCATCTGATGCTGGTGGATTTGGGACGGAACGACATCGGGCGGGTTTCCAAATTCGGCAGCGTGAAATGCGACATGTTCATGGAGATTGAGCGGTACTCCCACGTCATGCATATGGTGTCCAACGTGGCAGGCGAACTGCGGGACGACAAGGATTTCTTCGATGCCTTCCTCTCTTGCCTCCCGGCCGGAACGGTATCCGGCGCGCCCAAGCTGCGGGCGATGGAGATCATTGCAGAGCTGGAAAAAGAGGCTCGGGGAGCCTATGCCGGAGCGATCGGCTATCTGGGCTTCTCGGGCAGTATGGATGCCTGCATCACCATCCGGACGATCATTTTCAAAAAAGGGAAAGCCTACGTGCAGGCCGGAGCCGGCATTGTATGGGATTCCGTGCCTGAGAACGAGTACCAGGAGACGGTGAACAAGGCAAAAGCCCTGCTCACGGCGATTCGGACGGCGGAAGCGATGTTCCCCGCCAAGAACAGACTGGGCAACGCCAATATGGCAAACGCGGACTATTTCGTAACTCCGGCAGCGATGCCGAACTGAGAGAGGAGAGACCGACATGAACATGAATCCGGTGATGAACGATGACTCGAAAAGCAGCGTTGCGCCCGGCGCAAATGCGGAAGGAATGAAGCGAGGGCTGACCAAAATTTTGGAGGGTCGACATCTGGAGCAAGCGGAGGCGCGCGATCTGATGACTTCGATCATGGGCGGTGAAGCTACTCCTGCTCAGATTGGCGGGCTGCTGATGGCATTGCGCATGAAAGGGGAAACGGTGGACGAAATTACGGGCTTCGCCGAAGCGATGCGCGGACAGGGCGGACGCATCCTCACCAATGGCAGCAACTTGCTGGATACGTGCGGAACGGGCGGTTCGGGCATTCACAAATTCAACATTTCCACCGCCTCTGCAATCATCGCTTCAGCCGTTAACGTACGCGTCGCCAAACATGGCAACCGCTCCGCTTCGGGCCGGGCAGGCAGCGCGGACGTGCTGGAGGCGCTTGGCGTCAATATTCACCTGAATGGAGAGCAGGCGCGCCAGTGCCTTGACGATATCGGCATCTGCTTCTGTTTTGCCCAGGTTTACCATCCGTCCATGAAACATGCGGCAGGGCCTCGGAAGGAACTCGGCGTAAGGACGATCTTCAACATGCTTGGACCGCTTACGAACCCGGCGGGAGCGGATCGCCAATTGCTCGGTCTCTACGACCGGAGCCGCACGCCGATGATCGCCGAGGTACTGAATCGTCTGGGTCTGAAGCGTGCGTTGGTTGTTGCCAGTCATGACGGGCTGGACGAAATCAGCATTTCGGCGCCGACGCAGGTATCCGAGCTGCGGGGCGGCGAAGTAAGAACATACGACATCGACCCACGGGATATGGGACTGCCCCTGCACAAGTTGGATGCGGTTCTAGGGGGAGATGCGGTGCAGAATGCCGAAATCATTAAACGGATCTTCCAAGGCGAACGGAGCGCCTACCGGGATGTCGTTTTGCTGAACGCGGGAGCGTGCATTTACGTATCAGGCTTTGCGGATTCGATTGCGGATGGCGTCGTTATGGCAGCGAGGGCCGTCGATTCCGGCAGGGCTGCGGAGAAGCTGAATCAATTAATTCACACAACGGAGGCGTACAGTCATGTATCTTGATCGCATCGTAGTTACCAAACAACAGGAAGTGGAAGAACTAGGCAAAACGTTCCGCATGGAGGAAGCGCTGAAACAGATCGAAAAGCTGCCGCCCACGCGCGGATTCGAGCATGCGCTGTCGAAAGGGCGTCATCGCAAGCTGGGATTGATCGCGGAGGTGAAGAAGGCATCGCCTTCCAAAGGACTCATTCGTCCGGATTTCCATCCGGTGGACATCGCGATGGCATATGAACGGGCTGGTGCGGATTGCATTTCCGTACTGACGGACGTTTCTTATTTCCAGGGCAGCGGGGAGTACCTTCAGGCCATTCGGGAAGCAGTGAACCTTCCGCTCCTGCGCAAGGATTTCATCATTGACGAGCGGCAAATCGCTGAAGCAAGGCTGCTTGGCGCAGACGCCGTTCTCCTGATCGCCAGTATATTGACGCCACAGCAGATGGAGCAATATCTTGGCTTTGCCCGGAGCATCGGGCTGGATGTGCTGATCGAGGTCCATGACCGTGCGGAACTGGAACAAGTGTTAAGTTTGCCCGAGGCGACCCTGGTAGGCATTAACAACCGCAATCTCAAGACGTTTGAAACGAGCCTGGACACCACTCTCCGATTGATGGAATGGATTCCCGAGCGTGTTACGCTGATCAGCGAAAGCGGCATTGACGGTCCTCATCGATTGGAGGCGCTGGAATCGGCCGGCGTAAGCGGCATTTTGGTCGGGGAGCATCTGATGCGCAAGGATGATGTGGAAGCTGCCGTATACGAGCTTATGGGTCCAAAAGCATGACTGAAAACATACAAGGCGAAGCAGGAAGCCGTGAAGGAATTGGGCAGCAGCAGGCTTCGACGGCGGCAAAAATTTGTGGACTTCAGGACGTTGAAGTGCTAAAATCAATGATAAACTTGCCTGTGGATTACATTGGTGTTGTCTTTGCCAAATCCCGCCGCCGCATTGAACCGGAACGGGCAGCTGATTTACGCGAAGTTTTGATGGACTGGAAGGCCGGGAAACGACCCGGATTGGCGGGGGTATTTGTAAACCCTGCGCTGGAAGAGCTGGAACATATTATGAATGTGGCGCCCCTTGACGTCATTCAACTGCATGGGCAGGAAACGCCGGAATTTTGCCGCCAAGTAAAGCAGCGCTGGGCAGCGGAGGTTTTCAAGGTGTTTTCGTTTCCGAAAGATGGCTCAGGCGATGATGAGAACGATTCGGCGGTACGCGCCTTGACCCCATACGAAGGAACAGTGGACGCTGTTTTATTGGATACCCATGACCCCATGTATGGCGGGGGATCGGGCAAAACCTTTGCTTGGGAACGAATCCCTGCTTATGCCGACTGGTGCAAGGAACATGGCGTCAAATGGTTTGTTGCGGGCGGACTGCAGCCGGATAACGTAGAGGACCTGATTCGGACCTATCAACCGGATGGGGTTGACGTATCCAGCGGCGTGGAGACGGGCGGCGTGAAGGACATAGCAAAAATAACAGCATTTGTAGAAAGGGTGAAGCAGGCATGACACATACATTACCAGATCACAACGGGCGTTTCGGCCTTTTTGGAGGCCGCTTCGTGCCTGAGACGCTCATGAACGCGCTGATTGAGCTCGAAGAAGCCTACGAGCGCTTCTCGAAGGACGAGGAGTTCAACAAGGAGCTGAACTATTTGCTCAGCGAGTACTCCGGACGGGAAACCCCCTTGTATTTTGCGGAGCAGCTGACTCGCCATCTGGGCGGACCGAAAATTTACCTCAAACGCGAGGACCTGAACCATACGGGCGCGCACAAAATCAACAATGCCCTTGGACAGGGATTGCTGGCCAAACGGATGGGCAAAAAGAAAGTCATCGCCGAAACGGGCGCAGGACAACACGGCGTAGCAACGGCTACGGTTGCCGCTTTGCTCGGCCTTGAATGTAAGGTGTTTATGGGCGAGGAAGACACGCAGCGGCAGCAGCTGAACGTATTCCGCATGCGATTGCTCGGTGCGGAGGTCATCCCGGTGACATCGGGTACCCGAACGCTGAAGGACGCGGGCAACGAAGCGCTGCGTTACTGGGTCAGCAACGTGGAGGATACGTTTTACGTTCTCGGTTCGGTCGTCGGGCCTCATCCGTATCCGATGATGGTTCGCAACTTCCAGCGTGTCATCGGCGACGAAACGCGTCGCCAGATTCAGGAGCTGGAAGGACGGCTGCCGGACGTCATCGTTGCCGCCGTCGGCGGAGGCAGCAATGCCATCGGCATGTTCTATCCGTTCATTAACGACAAAAATGTGAAGCTGGTGGGCGTGGAAGCTGCCGGCAAAGGCGTGGAGACCGAGTTCCATGCCGCGACCATGACCAAGGGTACGCATGGCGTATTCCAGGGCTCCATGAGTTATTTGCTCCAAGACGAGTACGGCCAGGTGCAGCCGGCGCATTCGATTTCGGCAGGGCTGGACTATCCGGGCGTCGGCCCCGAGCATGCGTATTTGAAGGATGCCGAGCGGGCACAGTACGTTCCCATCACGGATCAGGAGGCGCTGGATGCCCTGCAATTGCTTTGCCGCACGGAAGGCATCATTCCGGCGTTGGAATCCTCGCATGCCATTGCCCAGGTGATCAAGCTTGCGCCCGAATTGACGGCGGACGATCTCGTCGTGATCTGCCTCTCGGGGCGTGGAGACAAAGACGTCGAATCGATCATGAAGTATACGGGAGGTAAATTGGCATGAACTTGATGGACCAGACCTTCCAACAGCTGAAGGAGCAGAAACGCACCGCACTGATTCCGTTCCTGACCGTAGGGGATCCTGATCTGGATACTACGGTTGCCATCATCAAGGAGCTCGAAAGGGCAGGCGCCGATATTTTGGAACTTGGCGTGCCTTACTCCGATCCGCTTGCCGATGGCCCTGTCATCCAGCGTGCATCGGAACGTGCGCTTCAGAGCCAAATTTCGATTCGCACCTGCATTGAAACCGCAGCGAGAGCACGCGAAGAAGGCGTCAAAATGCCATTCGTGCTGTTCACCTACTATAATCCGGTACTGCAAACCGGGCTGGATGCTTTTTTCGAGCTATTGGTCGATAACGGAATCAGCGGTCTGATCATTCCCGATCTGCCGATCGAGGAATCCGAGGATATGCGCCGGAGATCGGAAGCCGCGGGCATCCACCTCGTTCCGCTCGTCGCTCCGACATCGAACGCACGGATCGAACGCATCGTGTCCGGCGCTCGCGGATTTATCTATTGCGTATCTTCCCTTGGCGTTACAGGGGAACGGGCATCCTTCTTCGACGGAATCGAGAGCTTCATTTCGACCGTCAAAAGCTACACGGACATTCCCGTCGCCGTAGGCTTCGGCATTTCGAGCCACGAACAAGTTGCGCGTTTTTCCCGCATCTGCGACGGGGTTGTCGTGGGCAGCGCCATCGTACGCAAAGTCGAAGAGGCCATTCCTTTGCTGAAGCAGGCCGAGACGCGCGAGGAAGGTCTGTTGCAAATCCGCAACTTTGTGGCACAATTAAAAGGTTAGTAGGAGACTAGGGGATTCTAGTGGCGCATGCTTCGGCATGCCGTTCCTGTTTATAAGCACAACATGAAGGAGGCGGTCGGATTGAAACCGAAATCCCAGATTGTCAATCTGCCTGTATACCAACCAGGCAAACCGGTTGAAGAAGTGAAGCGTGAGCTGGGGCTCGAAAAAGTCATCAAGCTCGCTTCCAACGAAAATCCGTACGGCAGTTCACCTGCCGCGATTGAAGCGATTAAGAATGAATTTGCAAACATTAGCATTTACCCGGATGGCAGCTCGGCGGAGTTGGCGAGCACGCTCGCCAAACATCTCGGCGTTGCGAGCAACCATTTGATTTTTGGCTGCGGTTCGGACGAAATCATCGCATTGATCGCCCGGGCATTTTTCCTCCCAGGCGACGAAACGATTATGGCAGACCAGACGTTTTCCGTATACAAAAGCAATGCCGTCATCGAGGGTGCGGTAAGCATCGAAGTGCCGCTTGTGGATGGAAAGCATGATCTCGAAGCCATGCTCGCCAAAATCAATGATAAAACCAAAGTGGTCTGGGTGTGCAACCCCAACAACCCGACAGGTACGATCGTTACCGATGCGGAACTGACTTCCTTCCTGAACCGGGTGCCTGCCAATGTCATGGTCGTGCTGGATGAGGCGTACTACGAATTTGTCAAGGATGAAGCTTATCCGCAGTCCATCCCGATGCTGGAACGTTATCCGAATCTCGTCATTTTGCGTACATTTTCCAAAATTTACGGCCTCGCTTCCCTGCGCATCGGATACGGGGTGGGACGTCCTGAGGTCATTGACATGATCAACCGTGTGCGGGAGCCGTTCAATACGTCCCGTTTCGGTCAAGCCGCGGCAACAGCCGCCTTGGCTGACCAAGCTTTCGTGCAGGAGTGCTCTGCGCTCAACCAGACGGAGCGCGACTTTTTGCAAGGAGAGTTTACGCGGCTGGGTTTGCCGTATTTCCCGTCGCAAGGGAACTTTATTATGGTGAATCTCGACATGCCTGCCCAGGAAGCGTTCCAATCCCTGCTTAAACAAGGCATTATCGTTCGACCGGGCTTCCGCTTGTACCCTACTTACATTCGTGTATCTGTCGGGACGCCCGAACAGAACCGGGCTTTCGTGGCGGCGCTCGAGAATACCCTCGCGGAGAAAGCGGTAGCTCGCCCTTAGCGGGCTGCGGATAGCGAGGAACCATGACACGTAAAATTGCAATGATCGGCGTAGGACTCATCGGAGGTTCGTTGGCACTCTGCTTTAAGGGGAAGCCGGACGTGACGGTGGTGGGCTACGCCCACTTGCCGGAGCTTAAGGAGAAGTACATAGCCAGCGGCGTGGTGGATGATGCCACGCTCTCCTTGGAAGACGCGGTGAAGGATGCCGACTTTATTTTCCTGTGCGTGCCTGTAGGTTTGCTGGAATCGTATTTCAAGCAGCTTGCGGCCCTTCCGTTGAAAAAAGGGTGCATCATCACCGATGTTGGCAGCACGAAGGCTTCCATTGTGGCTTGCGCCGAGCATCTTCGTTTGAAGGACGCCTACTTCATAGGCGGACATCCGATGGCAGGGTCGGAACGTGCGGGCGTCGATGCGGCTTCTGCCGTGCTTTTCGAGAACGCCTACTATGTCCTTACCCCTTCGGCACATGTGCCCGAGGAGGCGTACGGGCGGTTGTCCGAGCTGTTGGCATACACAAGGGCGCAGATCGTCCGCGTGGAGCCGCTGCTTCATGACGACATCGTAGGGGCCATCAGCCATCTGCCGCATGTGATTGCCGTTGCGCTGGTGAATCAGGTGCGTGAGTATAATGAATCGAATCCGTTATACAAAATGCTTGCAGCAGGCGGATTCCGGGACATTACGCGCATTGCCTCCAGCGATGCCATCGTGTGGCGCGATATTCTGCTCAGCAATCGGGATGTGCTCCTTGGACTGCTCAAGGATTGGAATGGCCAGATCGCGGCGTTCACCAAAATGCTGGAGGAGCATAACGGCGAACGTATCGAGCAGGCATTCCGGGAGGCGCGCGAATTCCGCAGCGTGCTGCCAGAACGGCGAAAGGGCATGATTTCCCCGTTGTTTGATCTGTATACGGATGTACAGGATGCTCCCGGAGCGATCGGCAAAATCGCGACTGAACTCGGGAAGCATGACATTAACTTGAGCAACATGGAAATCATCGAGAACCGGGTGGACGTACCGGGTATTATGCGCCTCTCTTTCCGTCAGGAAGAGGAGATGGAGCGTGCCCGGACACTGCTGGATTCGCTTGGATATCAGGTATGGATCTAAAAGAGGGCCCGCGGGTCCTCTTTTCTTTTGTAAGTTTTAATGAAGTTTAACAAAATTTTCTCGAAGGGTTGACAAAATGAAAACGGATACATATAATAAAAGTACAGTATGGTTTCTCTCCACTCCTATCCAATAACTGTATTGCTCGGAATGAGCAATGGCCGCTTATGTAAGCGGTCTTTTTTTTGTTTTTAGAAAATAAATTTCGCAAATGTGCAACCTTTTAGCAGGTATGTTACGTCATTAAATAATGTGTGAAACAAAAACCGAGCAAATCGCGGTTATGGTCGCCAAAATGGCCGCATATAAATGTCAGGTCGGACTTCACTGGATAGCACTGGATTTGCCAGAGTGCTGCAGACCGTTGTACAATATGTACTGTTATGTAGAAACGTTGGGGAAATTACCATTACATAGGGGAAATTGACGAATGACCATGCTTCGGCATGGTTTGCATATTCCATGCGGTGAATACCGCAACTTTTTTGTGCCTGTTCGGTAATAATGAGTAGAGTCGAACGGGGAGAAGCACATGGATGGGCGAGGAGGGGTCGCACTCAAATGACGGATTCCCAGTTGATTCGTGAAATCAAGGAAGGTAACCTGGAGTTATATTCCGAGCTGATGCGCCGTTATCAGCGTAAAATACTGGCTTTTGTATATCATATGTTGAAGAGTTCCAATATGGAGCTGCTTGCAGAGGATCTGTGCTCTGAGACATTTTATAAGGCGTTTCGCAGCCTGCACTCGTTTCGCGAGGTGGATGCATCTTTCTCTACTTGGTTGTACACCATCGCGCGCAACACGGTGCTAAGCGAGCTTCGCAAACAGCGCAGCGGCAACGTGCCGCTCGAAGAGAGCGGGGTAGTTCCGGTTGCTCCTTCGGAGAATGCGCCGGAGCACGCCGTGTTGCGAAGTGAACGGGTAACGCTGGTGAGAGATGCCATAAACAATTTGCCTGAGAAGCAGCGTTCGGCCATCATACTTCGTGAGTATGATCAGTTGGACTATCAGGAAATCGCCAGCATTCTCGGACAAAGCGTCAGCTCCGTGAAATCGCTGTTGTTCAGAGCGAGATCCAGCGTGAAATCCCAATTGGAGCCGTATTTCTTCGAACCGGTGTACGAGCCATATGAAGGGATGAAAAACCGATGAATTGCGATGAAGCCCAGGAGCTGTTTGCTTATATCTGGGATTTGCCGGAAAATCATCCTCAGCGGCTAGCGTTCGATGCCCATTTAGCCGGATGCAAGGAATGTTCGCAGCAGTTCGAAGTCTGGGAAGAAGCCCGGATATTGTTGCACAGCATACCTGAGCCGGTTACGGAGCAGCAAGCGGAACGAGTCAACCGCAACGTGATGGACCGGATATATGCGGAGTCTCCATGGCTGCTGCCTGAAGAGGTGAAAGTCAACCGGTTCTCTGCCGCACTTCGAAAGCACATGTCTTTGTGGATTGCCGCGTTTATGGCCATTTTCCTGTGCAGCTTTTTGTACATGGCCATGTTTAAGCCGGATGTAACGGAAGCCGAGAAGCCAAGCGTGCTCACTACGGGCATTCTGGAAACGGCTGTAGCGGGCGGAGATTCGTCTTCATCCGTGATGTATCAGTACAGCCTGTCCGGTATGGACCGGGGCAGCATTGTCGAACCACTGGTCGTAAGCATGGGGCCTGCCTATCCTCAATATTGGATGGGGCTATCCTTGCTTGCCATTGGAATGGCGTTGTTCTCGCTTGGGCGCATGCATCGGACGACGAGCAAACGGAAGCAGCGTTCCGGTCCCGAGACGACGGCTGTCTAACGAATGGAGAAATGAGGGATGAAATGCGGATTGGGCTGATTCGTCACGGTCTTACCGATTGGAATGCCGCAGGACGCATTCAGGGACAGACGGACATTCCCCTGAATGCCGAAGGCAAAAGGCAGGCAGAACGGCTGGGGAGCCGTCTGCTTGCAGAGGAACAGCAATGGGATTTCATCATTACAAGCGGCTTGTCCCGCGCGCAGGAGACGGGTGAAATTTTGTCCGGGATGCTCCATGTGCCGATGCTTGAGCCGGATGCACGCCTGAAAGAGAGAGGGTTTGGCCAGATCGAGGGCCTTACGTCCGAAGAACGTGTTTCCCGCTGGGGTACCGACTGGGAGACGCTGGATCTGGGACAAGAGAAGGTTGCCGATATTCAGCTGCGGGCAGTTGCATTTTTGGAGGATCTCTGGTGTGCCCATCCGCACAAAAACATCCTGATCGTAACTCACGGTGCCCTGCTTGCCAATTTGTTGGCCGCTTTGTTCAAGGATCGATACTCAGAACGAATCGGCAACTTGTCTTTGACCATTCTTGAGAAAGAGAAGCACGATTGGACGCCGCTGCTGTACAATTGCACACGTCATTTGACATTGGATACCGTAAAACAACCTGACTAACCCATTCAGGTTGTTTTTTTTGTGTCTTTTTCACTTCAGCATGGGATCGGGAGGTCCATATTCTTCTGAGCAACCAAATCTGAGCATAGAATAGTAAAAAAAGAATGAAAGATTTGCCGACTGCAGGTTTAGATCATGGAAATTCCGTCAACGATGTTTACAAAACCAAACTACTACAGGCCCCGAATCAGCCGACAGTAGTCAACGGCGAGGCGATGGACCCATGAATCTAGCGGATATGCTAACGTTTGCCGATATCGGCCAGCTTAACCGAATCGCGGATTATTACAACTGCAAATGCAAGCCCAATTCCAAACATGAACTCATCCAGAGCATTCTCACTACATTGGGCAACAGGCCTTTTTTTGAAAAGCAGGTTTCCGAACTGGACTGGCCCAATCGACGTTTCTTAAACCTGCTGCTGTTTGATTCGCGCCAATATTTCGGTATGGAGGAGCTCATTGCGATTGCCCGGCAATCGCTCGAGAAACAGGAGGGCGATGCCGGCATGAGTCCCCGTGACCTGATCGTGCGGTTCAGCAAAAGCGGATGGTTGTTTAACGGAACCACCCAACAAACCAAATACCTGTATCAGGTTCCGCAGGATTTGAAGGCGAGATTTCGAGACGTGCTGGCAGCCCATTTGAAAGAGGGGATCGAAACAACGGATGAACCCGCCATGTACAGGGACGAGCATCATCTGCTTGCCGAGGACCTCAAGCTGTTTTTGCAATACGTATCGAGGCATGACATCGCATTGAATGCCGAAGGCATGATGTATCGCCGTTCCCAGATGCAAATCATGGAACATCTGCACATCCGGGAGACATTGGTGGGAAAAGCGGGATGGAGATTTGGATACGGGCGTTCATTCAAGGATTACCCGGACCGTTTTGCTTTCATTTACGACTATGCCTACCACCATCGGCTTATCCGGGAAAACAGGGATGGGCTGGAGTTGACGTCGGAAGGTGAGGACAAGCTGGTTACCGAAAACGGCAGCGAGATGGTCCAGATGTTCCGATTTTGGTTAAGACTCTATAAAGGGGCCATTCCCAATTTGGCTTCCGTGGTGTACTGGATCGGGGAATGCGCGCGAGAATGGTCAACCTCGAGCTCGCTGTTTCATCAGATCGGCCCCTTGATCCAGCCTTTTTATTACGATACGCCAGAAGCCATATTCGATCAGCGGATCACCAAAATGATGCTGCACTTGGGTATGCTGCGCATCGGGGAGCACTCCGGCTTGCGCACGATGCAAATGACGGCATGGGGTTCGCGTCTTGCCGCATCCTGTCGGGCGCTATCGGGCCATCAGGCGCCAGTTGTGTTTGACAAGTGAGGGATCACTTGCTACAATCACTCCCAAATTAAGGAGTGATATGAATGATAATTCCGTACAAAGGGTTAAGCCCGATATTACATCCCTCGGTATACTTTGCTGAAGGAGCCAAACTCATCGGGGATTTGCGAATGGGTGAGGGCTCGACCGTCTGGTTCAACGCAGTGCTGCGTGCCGATTTGGCGCCCATCATCATAGGCGAGCGCTGCAACATTCAGGATAATGCGGTCGGTCATGTGAATAAGGGGCAGCCGCTGATCATGGGGGATGACGTTTCCGTAGGGCATTCGGCCATCGTGCACGGCTGCCATATTGGAACAGGTTCACTGGTCGGCATGGGCGCCATTCTTCTCAATGGAGCCGAAATTGGCGAATACACGCTGATCGGGGCCGGTTCTGTTGTTACTGAAAATGCAAAAATTCCGCCCTATACCCTTGCTTTGGGAACGCCGGCAAAAGTTGTGCGCGAATTGACGGACGCCGATTTGGAACGGATGTCCCGAACTTCAAGTGGATACGTTTCCAAAGGAAGGGAATATAGGAGCTCTTAAAACCGTTTTGGAGGTGCATCCTATTGGATAAAATGAAAGCTACGTATGAAGTCATGTTGGGGCTGGCTGCTGAGATGGTATGGGACGAAGCGCTGCGCAAACAGCGCAGTGAAAAGCTGTATATGGAAATCGACAAGGCGTTGGCTACAGGAGACAAGGTAGCTTTCCGGAATCTGACGGATGAACTGAAGGCCATAAACTGAAGAGCTGAAAGTAAAAAAATATCTAGTGTTGTAAAGTAACCACAATCTATAAAAAGAGAATGCGCAACCGGCGCATTCTCTTTTTATATGAAATTCTAAGTGCCTGGCTTTAAGGCCTATATAGCTATATAGACTGTCTTATATAAGCATTAAGTGAACGATAGAAAACGCTATGAATATATCCAGTGTTCAGGTATAATATGGAAATAAAATGGATGGAAAGGAGTCTTCGGGAAATGAAATTCAGTGAAATGTCAAAGGATAGCTGGGCTGAACTGCAGTTATACATGGACACTTGCCTGATTCCTTACACGGCGTTGTCTGGAGGGAGTTCCCCGGCGGAGGCAACCGAAGCATTGGAACGGCTCAGAGATTTTCTGGATTTGGTTGAAATTCCTTTCAAAGGTCGAATCATGACGTATCCGGCTGTTCATTACACGTTTCCGGAAATGTCAAGGAATTTGAACTTGCTTGCTGAACAATTGAAGGCTTCCGGATTCAAATTCGTGGTGATCATGTCTGCCGACGGCGAGTTGAACCCGAAACAGATTCCCGCTGCAGATCTTGTTTTTTGCCGTTCTGAAGGTGTTCGGGAGGCTGGAGAGCAGGCGCTAAGTACATATATCGGCGAAAAAATTCGTGAGTTGTGGAGAAAGTGAATTTCTGGTGACAAATGTGACAAATTATCAACAATTTTATAATAACGCTTACAACACTACCTTAAAAATGTGTGACAAATTCTTGACGGTGTTCTAGGGCTACTATATGATTATGTATGTTCTAGTAAGTCATGGAATTTATGAAAATGAAAACGTATGCGAAACTTGGCTGAAAAAGGGGGTTGGAGACATTATGAGCAGCGAGCATGATGACCAGCACGAAGCCATGGACAAACCGCCAAGCCGAAAGGAAATGTCGCGCAGGCAGTTTTTGACCTACACGCTTGGAGGAGCCACGGCCTACATGGCCGCTGGCGCCATTCTTCCCATGGTCCGTTTTGCGGTGGATCCGATTTTGCAGCACAAGGGCGAAGGAACGTCCGTCAAAGTGGCAGAAATCAGCAAGATCACGAACGAACCTCAGGAATTTACGTTTGAATTAAAGCAGCAGGATGGCTGGTATTTGAGCAATGCCTCGTTGGTAGCCTGGATCCGTAAGGATGAGCAAGGCAAAATTTATGCGCTCTCGCCGATTTGCAAGCATCTGGGCTGCACCGTCGGATGGAACAGCGACAAAAATTATCCCGACGAGTACCATTGCCCCTGCCATGGCGCGCACTATGACAAGGAAGGAAAGAATCTGGCCGTTGCCCCGAAACCGTTGGACGAATACGTCGTCAGAGAAGAGCAGGGCTGGGTGTATCTCGGCGAGATCATTCCGAATACCCGGGTGAAATAGGAGGCGTGAAAGCGGATGTTTAAAAATGTCTATGACTGGATCGACGAACGTCTTGATATCACGCCCATATGGAGGGATGTCGCGGACCATGAAGTTCCCGAGCACGTAAACCCCGCGCATCATTTCTCGGCATTCGTGTATTGTTTCGGCGGATTGACGTTCTTTATTACCGTAATTCAGATTTTGTCAGGGATGTTTCTGACGATGTACTATGTGCCCGATATCATCAATGCCTATGCCAGCGTCGAGTATTTGCAGACAAAGGTTGCCTTTGGACAAATCGTGCGCGGGATGCATCATTGGGGAGCCAGCCTGGTTATCGTCATGATGTTTCTACATACGATGCGCGTGTTTTTTACCGGTTCGTATAAAGCGCCGCGCGAGATGAACTGGGTTGTCGGCATGTTGATCTTTTTTGTAATGCTTGGTTTGGGATTGACAGGTTATTTGTTGCCTTGGGACAACAAGGCGTATTTCGCGACCAAAGTGACGCTCGAAATCGCCAACACGGTTCCATGGCTGGGACCGATCATCAAGGAGTTCCTGCAAGGCGGTACCATCGTTGGTGCGCAGACGCTGACACGCTTTTTTGCCCTGCATGTATTCTTCCTCCCCGCAGTGCTTCTGGTGCTTCTGGTCGGACACTTCATCATGATCCGCAGACAGGGCATTTCGGGACCTTTATAAACGTAGAAGGGAGGAATTGCGATGGCTCACGGACACAAGTCCGATCAACCGGAGAAGCAGGAAAAAGTCGTTTATGTTGGCGACTCGAGGGTCCGTAAAGGCAGCGGCTTTATTACTCCGCCCGACTATACGGCGTATCCCGGCAAGTCCGAAGCGTTTATTCCTAATTTTCTGTTAAAGGAATGGATGGTTGGCGTCGTTGTACTCGTCGGCATATTGGTTCTGACCATTTCGGAACCGGCTCCGCTCGGATATCCGGCTAACCCGAGCGCATCGGTCATTCCGATGCCGGACTGGTACTTTTTGTTTCTCTATCAGTATTTGAAGTACCCGTACGCCTCAGGCGACTATGTGTTGCTTGGCGTGTTAGGCGTCAGCGGCGTTGCTTTTGGAGCTTTGTTGCTGGCACCGTTTCTCGACACGGGCAAGGAGCGTCGGTTTTATAAACGCCCTATTGCGTCCTCGCTTATGATTTTGTCGGTGATTTCGGTATTCTATCTGACCAATATCGCTTGGACTCATTACAAGCATGAACTGGAGGCAACCGGACAGAAACCGGAACATATCCAGCGTGAAGAGGAAGCCCGAGAGAAGCACGAACAGGGGCTTCCGACGTCCAATGCCCCGGGCCAACAGCAGGACATCGCGATCGTGGATAAGGACAATCCGGCAATGGAAACGTTCAAAAAGGCTGGTTGTGTGAATTGCCATGCAGCGGACTTGAAGGGATCTGGCGGACCTACGCTTCGCGGCGTAGGCGACAAGCACAGCCAGGAGGAAATCCTGACCATCATCAAGGAAGGTTACAACAGCATGCCTGCCCAGTATGAAAACGCGATAGCCCAAGGCCTGACGGATGAGGATATCAATCAGTTGACGGCATGGTTAGCCAGTCAAAAGGCGGAACAATAAACATCGGCACTCTAATGAAACCTGATCGTGGATACGGTCAGGTTTTTTTGGTAAGATCAAAAGGCGCGGCAATAGGCTGAAGCCGCAGGAAGAAAGTATAGCAAGCCGCAAGAAACATACACACGTTAACGGAGAGGCAGAACCAATCTGGAGAAGCAAAGGGATTATAGCGGACGGAAGATGGTAATGCACTCGCAGTGACCGGGAGTGATTGATTAGTGCGGTTTCTATGTTTCTATAGCGCATAAAGGAAGTTTGAATGGAAGGGGCAGCGACATTGGCTTTATCGTATTTTTGGAGTCGGGAATTTTTGACGAATCGTTATTTTCTATGGCTTCTTTTTTGGTGCAACGCAGTAGGAACGGTTTATGGATACATATGGTACGGAGACCAGCTTGAACAGACCTTGGCCGAACAGCCCTTGTGGCAAATCGTGTTTGTGCCTGACAGCCCGACGGCAAGCCTGTTTTTCACCTTGTCGCTGCTGTGGGTGCTTTACAAGCCGCAATCCAGGTTTCTAAACCGAATCGGCCATGTCATTCAAGCATTGGCGGTTGTCACTTCGGTTAAATACGGTGTATGGGCCATTTCGATTATTTTTGCAGGCTGGTCGTTTGGCGGACCGGTCTCCTGGCAGCACTGGATGCTGATTGCCTCTCACGGAGCCATGGCGGTGGAAGCATTGTTGTACGTTCGATTCTTTGGTTTTCGCTGGGGAGCGCTTCTCGTTGCAAGCGCATGGACGTTGTTGAATGATACGATGGACTATACATACGATATTTTCCCGTGGTTGCCGGGAGCGTTGATGCCATACGTGGATGGCGTTCGAAACTTCACCATTGGACTCACGCTGGCAAGCATTCTGGCCGCCTGGCTTGCGTTGAGACAGGCAAAGCGAGCTTAAGCGATCCGATTCAGATCTTACTTATGGCTTTGTTCTAAGGGCAAGTCCTCTGCCATACATTGATGGTGGGGGGATGTCCATGGAAAAAAAATTGATTGCTCAACTGCGACGATTGGCATTGTTGTTCACCGTGCTGTCGGCATGGACGTGGACAAACTTGTCATCCAGCGTGTCTGCACAGGATAGCGGGGAAGTTGGTCGAACGGATCAGGGAGTAACGGTCAATCATTCGATTCAGCAGCTGAATGAAGCCGCGGCAGCCCTTTACAGGCATGTGTTGGACAAGGATATCGAACAGGTGCAGGAGGGCATTTCGCGCATTAGCCAAAGGCTGGAGCATATTTCGTTTGACGGTCAGGCCACGGTGGAGGGAATTCATGCGTTAACCGAAACGGTGGTTGAAGTGAAGGAGGCGGCAGCCCGGGTCAGAAACGATGAGGTTTCCTTGCAGCAGGCCTCCGCCAAACTGCGGCTGGCCGCTGACAGCCTTGCGAATCCGGCCAAGCCCTTGTGGCTGCAATATTTCAAAATTATGCAAAATGACCTGCAGGCACTAACTCTCGCTGCGGAACAGCGCGTTCGTTCTGACGAGCTCGCAGGTCTATTCAATGCGTTGGAGGAACATTACGAGACCATTCGGCCTGCTGCACTCATTCGTCGTGAGCCTTCCCAGATTGAGCAGCTGGATGCATGGCTGTCCCATATCAAAGGGTTGGTCACGTCCAAACAAACTGATTGGGGACAGCTGAGAAGCATGTTTGAACATGGAAGCGAGCAAGTAAACCTACTGTTCGGCAGGGAAAAGGACGAGAGTGCTTTCGTCGCTTTCGTGGATGGACCTGATCGAAGAACGGCAGGATTGCTGATCACTTCTGTGATCGTAATCGCGCTCGGATATGCCGGATATCGAAAATACCGGGCGCAGCAGGATGGAATCGTACCATTTCAACGGTGACCGCCGAACAACCTCTGTTCACAAGAAGCCTTTCGCGGAGAAGCCTTCTTGACGGCAGAGGTTGTTTGTTGTCGTTGCGCATCGTATCCGGGCTGAATGTCAGCTTTCTTTAAAACCTTCGCCATGCACATCATGCACGTCGTTAATAATGACAAATGCACGAGGGTCGATGGAGCGTACGATCGTTTGCAAACGCCTGAATTCCTGACGCGAGATCACGCAATACGCCATATGTTTTGCTTGCTTGGAGTATGCCCCGATGGCTGGAATAAGTGTGACTCCGCGGTCCATATCACGTGTAATCTGTTCCGCGATCTCGGGCGCGTAATCGCTGATAATCATGAATGCACGCGCCGAGTAGGCCCCTTCCTGAATGAAGTCGATGACCTTTGAAGCGATGAACACAGCAACGAGCGTGTACAATATTTTTTCTTTGGGAATGTAGATCAAGGAAAGGCCGATGATAATAAAGTCGATTCCCAAGAGTACCCGGCCCATGCTCCAGCCATACCTGCGGTTTAAAATGCGGGCGATAATGTCGGAGCCCCCTGTCGTACCTCCCCAGCGAAACACAATGCCCAGACCTGCGCCCAAGGTGACGCCGGCATACAGGGCTGCAAGCAAGAGATCGTTCTCTGTATGGAGGGGCTCGATCCATCCTCCGTGAATCATCTTCTCGAATAACCATAGAAACACGGTAAGGGAGCCGATTCCGATCCCCGTGTAGATCATCTGTTTTCCGCCAAGAATTTTTAAACCCAGCAAGAACAGGGGGATATTGATAATCAAGGTCGTGAGTGACGGCGAAATGCCGAACGCGTAATTCAGAAGCACAGTGACCCCGGTGACTCCGCCTTCCATCAGCTTGTTGGGAATGATGAAATACAGGAGGCCGAATGCATATAACGCCGTGCCCAGCAAAATGGGCAATACGATTTTGAATTGCGACCAGACTTTGGCATTGCTCATAGGTTCCTCACTCCAATATGTAAATTGATTTATATTCCTTCGCGAATATGTGATTGATTAGTGCGATTTATATAGTATACCTGTTTAACGGTGGTTTCAAAAATGATTTGTGCACGCCGATGGTGGAAGTAAAACGCAATAACTGATATATTAGGAACAAATGAAAGTTGAAAAATTCAATATGATTAATTTCAAAAGGGGAATCCGTTCTCATGGAGAAAAGCATCGCAGAAATGCAGCGCGAAGTAGACCGATACATATCCCAATTCAAGGAGGGATACTTCAGTCCGCTGGCGATGCTTGCCCGCATGTCTGAAGAAGTGGGCGAGCTGGCACGGGAAGTCAATCATCAATTCGGGGAAAAGCCCAAAAAGGCTACCGAAGAGGACAATTCCATTGAGCTTGAACTCGGCGATATTTTATTCATTACGATTTGTTTTGCGAATTCTCTGGGGATCGACCTTGCGGAGGCGCACGACAAAGTCATGCATAAATTCAATACCCGGGACGCTAATCGCTGGACGCCAAAAAACACCGATTAGGCCTTGATTACATATGCTGTACCATCACCCTATAGGGGGAGGGACAGTGTGCATGATGAAACCCGAGGACTATTTGCAGCGGGCCTACCGTTGTATTTTGCAAAATGATTTTGAACAGGCGATCCGTTGGTTCGAGACAGCCATCCTTGCTTATCCGGGACATGCGGAACTGTATTACCGCTGTTCGATTACGCAGGCCCGCAGCCAGCATTTGAGCTCCGCGCTTGAATATGCCCGAAAAGCGGTGGATTTGTCCGGAGGTACGGAAGAGTATCTTCTTCATTTGCATACGCTTGAGGCCAAGCAGCGGACCAATCAAGCTAAGGCCTTGTTGGAGCAGGGGGACGGCAAATCGCCGGAGCACTGCGTACAGGCAGTCGCACTGCTGTCAGAGGCGATCCGTTTGGATTCGTTGCAATTGGAAGCGCATGTTTTGCTTGCGCTTGCGTATATCGAGCTGAACGAATTCAAACGTGCATTGAGCACGGTGCGCGAAGCGCTTGCGCTCGATCCTCAGAATGTACAGCTGCAGCAGCTGTTACAGCAGATCAAACAACGTATGAAGTCCATTCATTAGAAATCTCGCCCGTGAGCATTTCACGGTCACGAGAAGGGAAAACATCGAACGAACAATAGTGAGGAGTTGCAGCTAAGATGAGTGAAGTAATTCGAGTTGCCGTAATCGGAGCGGCAGGCCGCATGGGCCGGGAAGTTGTAAAATTGGTCCTCCAGGATCCAGAGCTTGAACTGGTCGCGGCGGTCAACCGTTCCGGTGCGGGCCTCGATGCAGGCACTTTGGTAGGTTTGCCTGAATGCGGGGTTATCGTTACAGACAATATCGAACAGGCTTTTGCACAGGCAAAACCCGAGGTCATGGTAGATTTCACCATCCCTAAATTCGCTTACCAACATACGGAAATTGCCATACGGCATGGCGTCAGACCTGTAATGGGAGTGACCGGTTTTACGCCAGAGCAAATTGAACAGCTGGACAAGTTGTGCACCGAAAAAGGAATTGGCGGGCTGATCGCACCCAACTTCTCGATCGGCGCCATTTTGATGATGCGTTTCGCGGCGATGGCGGCCAAACATATGCCGAATGTCGAGATCATCGAATATCATGGTGATCAGAAGCTGGATGCGCCTTCGGGAACGGCCGTCAAAACGGCCGAGTTGATCGCGGAGACACGCAAAGAGTTCCGTCAGGGAAATCCGAACGAAGAAGAGATCATCGAAGGATCGCGCGGAGGCTACTTTAACGGGTTCCGAATTCATAGCGTGCGCTTGCCGGGGGTGTTTGCACAGCAAGAAGTAGTGTTTGGCGATTTCGGGCAGACGCTGAAAATCAGGCATGATTCTTACGAACGCGCAGGCTATATGCCAGGCGTTAAGATCGGCATACAGAAAGTGATGCAGTATACGGGGCTTATTTATGGATTTGACCATTTTATCGACTAAAAGGAGACCGTCATCATGTTAAAAATCGCATTTATCGCCCATGATCGCAAGAAAGAGGAAATGGTGAATTTCGTGACCGCCTACGAATCCGTATTCGATGGTCACCAATTGTACTCGACGGGCACGACGGGGCTTCGCATCATGGAAGGCACGTCGCTGCAAATTCATCGCTTCGAATCCGGCCCGCTTGGCGGAGACCAGCAGATCGGCGCGCTCGTTGCCCAAAATGAGATGGATTTGATCATATTTTTGCGTGATCCGTTGATGGCCCAGCCACATGAGCCTGACATTAACGCACTGCTTCGTTTGTGCGACGTACAAGGCATTCCGCTGGCAACCAACATCGCGACGGCCGAAATATTGGTGAAGGCGCTGGATCGCGGTGATTTCGCTTGGAGGGAACTCGTACATAAATACAAGCCCGAAGCGGGAGTAAATGCAGGGGATTCCCAATGAGCCTCGATATCCTTGTTTTCGGGGCGCATGCGGACGACGCCGAGATCGGCATGGCCGGAACGATTGCCAAACATACCGCGTTGGGATTGAAGGTCGGGATATGCGACTTGACGCGCGCGGAAATGTCGTCCAACGGCACGGTAGAGCGCAGGGCCGAGGAAGCGGAGGAAGCCTCCCGCATCCTCGGTCTTTCGTGTCGAACCAATCTGGCTTTGCCAGACCGGGGGTTATATATTACGCCGGATAACGTGCAGGCCGTGACCGCCGAAATTCGCCGCCAAGCTCCTCGCATCGTGTTTGCGCCTTATTGGGAGGATCGTCATCCCGACCATGTCATGTGCAGCAAACTGGTGCAAGAAGCCGTATTTAACGCCAAACTGAGAAATTACATGCCGGACATGCCTGCCGTGCAGGTGAAGGAGCAGTATTTTTATTTTATCAACGACATTGGGCCTACGGATTTGATTATGGACATTACGGAATACTACGCGCAAAAGGAGAATTCGCTGCGAAGTTACCGCTCCCAGTTCGAGATGGAGGCGGGTTCTGTAGCTACGCCGCTGAATGCGGGTTACGTGGAACGGGTAAAGGCCAGAGATTCCTTACTGGGGCAGCGGAGCCAGATCGCATATGCCGAAGGTTTCGCAACGCTGACGCCTTACGTCGTTCAAAGGTTCGGCGATTCCGTTTAAAATCATCGTTGTCAATCAGGCAAGATAGCCTGTTGTGAATGCATATATTTTATTTTCCGTTGCATCATTATCAACCTGCAGATCAGCAGGAGAACAAGGGGGCGTCCAACCGGATGGATCAAAAGCTGAAAATCGGGATTACCTGTTATCCGTCCCTCGGAGGGTCTGGCGTTGTCGCAACGGAGCTCGGCAAATTGCTTGCCGAACAGGGGCATGAGGTTCATTTCATAGCGAACAGCATCCCGTTTAGATTGGGCACGTTTCAAAGAAATATTTTTTACCATGAGGTGGAGGTCAACGATTACTATGTATTTCGATACCCGCCTTACGACCTGTCTCTTGCGACCAAAATGGCGCAGGTAGCCAAATCTCAACAACTCGATCTGTTGCACGTGCACTATGCCGTACCGCATGCCGTTTGTGCCTTTTTGGCCAAGCAAATGGTCGGCGACGATCTTAAAGTCGTAACGACGCTGCATGGGACGGATATCACCGTCCTGGCTCAGGACGAATCGTTGAAGGACCTCATCCGTCTGGCCATAAACGAAAGTGATGCCGTAACCGCCGTTTCCCGCGATCTGATCCGGGAAACCGTGGACTTGCTGGATATTCAGCGGCCCATCGACCTGACGTACAATTTTATCGATAAAAGGGTGTATTACCCGCGTGACGCCGCCAGTTTGCGCAGGGAATTCGCCGCTCCGCATGAAAAAATACTGATGCATATTTCCAATTTCCGTCCGGTAAAGCGGACGCAGGATGTCGTTGAAGTGTTCCGTCAGGTGCAGGAGCAGGTTCCGGCGAAGCTGCTGTTTGTCGGAGAAGGACCGGACTTGCCGAAAATCCAATGGAAAATCAACGATATGGGACTGGGCGACAAAGTTCAGTTTCTGGGAAAACAGGACGATATCGCTCAAGTGATCTCCATGGCTGACGTGCTGCTGCTCCCTTCCGAAAAGGAAAGCTTCGGACTCGTGGCCCTCGAAGCCATGGCCTGCGGCGTGCCGACCATCGGATCGCAAGCAGGAGGCATTCCGGAGCTTGTGCTTCACGGCAAAACGGGCTTCCTGTCGCCGATCGGCGATACGGCTTCCATGGCCGACAACGCGATCCGTTTGTTGACGGATGACCGTTTGACCGCTGAGTTTAGAGAAGCTTGCCTGAAACGGGCTCACCATGATTTTTGCAACGACGCCATTCGTCACGAGTATGAACAAATTTATTATCGGGTGCTCGGGCGTGAAGTGCCTGACCTGAAACCGGTTTGCGGTTGATTCCAAAGGGTAGAGGCCGTTGGAACGAAGTAGCCGCTGCCGGGAAGTAATGAGGTGAATGATGTGATCCAGTGGACACATGTAGAAGATCGGGAGATGGCACGGCAAAGCGAAAACGTGTTGCGCATATTGAACGAGAATGGTTATGAAGCGTACTGGGTTGGAGGATGCGTTCGGGATGAACTTCTCGGCCGAGCCGTGGACGATATGGATATTACGACCTCGGCCGCTCCGGAACAGGTGATGGAATTGTTTCCGGACTGCATCCCGACAGGGCTGCAGCACGGGACGGTGACGGTGCGCTCCGGAGGATGCTTTTTTGAGGTAACGACGTTTCGAACCGAATCGGAATATAAGGACAGCCGCAGGCCGTCCGCCGTGCAATTCGTCAAGGACGTGAAAGAAGACCTTCAGCGGCGAGACTTCACGATGAACGCGCTGGCCATGGACATAAACGGGAAGGTCGTTGACCCTTTCGGAGGACAGGACGACATTCGTCATCGGTTAATCCGGTGTGTGGGTGCACCGAACGAACGCTTTGGCGAGGATGCGCTGCGAATGCTTCGCTGCGTCAGGTTTTCCTCTGTATTCCATTTTCGGATCACCTACAATACATGGAAGGCCCTTGTGTTGCAGCGTGAGCTTCTGCAGCATATCGCGATGGAGCGGGTCCGCACGGAAATGGTTAAAATGATGGCAGGACCGCATCCGTTACGCGGTTTGGAGCTGTTGTTCCGGAGCAAGGTGCTGGAACATGTCAAAGCTCCGGTCAGCGCTGAACGGTTCTCCCGAAAACGTTTGGGCGAGCTCGGTAAACTGGCCGGTGAACGTGCCATCTTGCGCTGGTCGCTGTTGCTGTTGTCCGGTGGTTATGCGTGGGACGAAGCGGATGTTCTGCTGCGCGGTTGGACATTTTCGAATGACGATCGTGCCCGTATTACTGGCGTATTGCGAGTGGAAGATCACGTTCGTAATCTGATCAAGGTTCGTCATGACGATCGGGGCTTACGGTCCGAATGGATTACCGGCGTGTTGACCTACGGAGATCGGGCGACCCGGGATTGGCTTCACATCCAGCCGCTTCTTCCTGAGCGTTGGCGGGACGAGAAGGAAGAGGAAAACGCGCGGCTTAGGGTTTTGCATGCACATGCTGCGGAGTGGAGCGATTCCATGCAGGTTCATGCATTAAAGGACCTCGATATTACGGGGGAACATGTGTTACGGCTGCTTGATCGCAAGGGAGGACCTTGGCTTGGGCAATTGATGAAACACTTGCTGAAGGAAGCAGCGATCGGAAATATAGCGAATCAGCAGGAAGCGCTGGTCGCTGAAGTAAAGCGGGTGAGTAAGCTTGACCAAGCATGAGGAATTGCTGAATATGCTGCTGAATTCCGGAGACGAATTCGTGTCCGGGGAGGAAATCAGCCGCAACTTGTCTATTAGCAGAGCAGCGGTCTGGAAACAGATCAACAAGCTGCGGGAGCTGGGATATGAATTTGAGGCAGTATCCCGCAAAGGATATCGGCTCGTTTCCAAGCCGACCAGCATTGACGCAGCCGCGCTCCAGTTGGCCCTGAAAACGACCGTTTTTGGCAGAAAGACGGTCCTGCTGAATTCGACCGTATCGACGCAAGGCGAAGTCCAGAAGCTGGCCGAGGAAGGGCATGAAGAAGGCATCGTTGTCCTGGCAGAGGAGCAAACTGGGGGCCGGGGCCGCTTTGGCCGAAAGTTTTATTCCCCTGCAGGAAAGGGGATCTGGATGAGCCTGCTGCTGCGTCCGGATCTGCCCCTGCAAAGCACACCTCAGCTGACACTGCTGGCGGGGGTGGCTGTCTGCAGGGCCATTCGGGCATGCACAGGGGCGGACGTTGGCATCAAATGGCCGAATGACCTGTTGATCGGCGGCCGCAAAATGTGCGGCATATTGGTGGAATCGGCGGTGGAGGACCACGTCCTGCGTTATTGCGTGGCCGGCATCGGCGTGGACGTCAATTTCGAGGAGAACGACTATCCGGAAGAGCTGAGATCGATCGCCACCTCCATTCGAATGGAGACGGGACACGTGGTCGATCGAGCCCCACTGGCGGCAGCCATTCTTAACGAGCTGGAAGGGTTATATTCCATGTACAAAAAAGATGGCTTCGGCATCATTGCCTCGCTCTGGGAAGCGTTATCGGTTACCGTTCACCGGCAGGTGAAGGTGTATAATGCGCAAGGTTCGATCGAAGGCCGTGCGATCGGCCTTGATCCTTCGGGCGCTCTGCTCGTGGAACAGGATAACGGAGAACGCGTTATGGTCGTTTCGGGAGAAATATCGCTGATCGACTGAAAACATTGTCGAATATCGGCAACTGAAGTGAACATTTACGCGTGAAGTTTGGGCAGAACTCTGGTATACTGTCTTCGTGAGGCGATATCGGTTAAAGACATGCCGAATTGCACTCCGGGGCAGTATGCCATTTTGCGATGAAACGCAACATAAGCAATGCGCCGCTTGAGCTGATTGGATGAAGAACGAGCTTCTGCATTTCCAGCTTCGGGCGCGGTTAAAGTGAGTTGTTGGATTCTGCTCTGAGCCGAAGAGGACCGAGACAGAAGGGACGATCGCAGGTGATTCTTTTTGATAATATCAGTGGCGCGAACCTTGAGGTTTCGACTCGTTCCTGGTATTGCAAGAATATTTCCGCTGCAAGCGGTCTGTCTCCTTTCAGAAAGCGCGTCGTTGGACGTTTTTTCTAACTTTTCGGGACCTTTTTAGTGGGAAACTAAAAGGTTTTTTTGTTTTGTTTGAAATGAAAAGGAGAAAGGAGCCATACAAGAATGGCAAACAAACAGGCGTTAAACATCGTGAAAATGAAAAAATACAAACAGGACGGAATTCCGCTCAGCATGATTACGGCGTACGATTATCCGACCGCCCTGCTTGCGGAAGAAGCGGGAATCGATCTTATTCTCGTTGGCGATTCATTGGGAAACGTCGTCCTTGGATACGACTCTACCTTACCCGTCACGCTGGACGATATGGTGTATCATACCCGCTCGGTTGTGCGCGGAGCCTCCCATACGTTTATCGTGGCCGACATGCCGTTCATGACGTATCACGGCAGCGTGGACGAGACGTTGAAGGGCGTGCGCAGGCTGATGCAGGAAGGCCATGCTCATGCCGTGAAGCTCGAGGGCGGACTCGAAATCGCAGATACGGTTAGAGCCGTCGTTCAGGCCGGTGTGCCTGTGCTCGGTCATATCGGCTTGACCCCGCAATCGGTCAACCAAATCGGCGGATATCGCATTCAAGGCAAGGATGCTGCGGACGCGAAACGTCTGATGGATGAGGCAAAGGCGTTGGAAGCGGCCGGCGCCTTCGGCATTGTGCTGGAACTTGTCACCGAAGAAGTCGCGAGAGCGATTTCGCAGGAACTTTCCATTCCGACGATCGGCATCGGTGCGGGCAGAGGCTGCGACGGCCAGGTGCTTGTATTCCATGACGTGGTTCAATACGCGTCTCCTTATATGCCGAAGCGGTTCGTGAAAACCTATGGAGACGTTGGAACGCTTATTCGCAATAGCATCGGAGCTTACGTCAAAGAAGTTAAAGAACGTTCCTTCCCTGCCGAAGAACATGTATTCAATGCTGCCGACGGCGTTGTCGAGCAGTTGTACGGACATCGCAAAGAGAAGGTGGGAAGCAACGCATGAAGGTTATTCGTACAATCGCGGAATTAAGACGCGAGATCGGCTTGATGCGCAAAGCTGTGTTATCCGAAGGGAAAGAACCTATCGTAGGCCTGGTTCCAACGATGGGATACCTGCACGAGGGACACGCCAGCCTGATGCAGGCTGCCAGGGGCCAGAGCGACATCGTGGTGCTGAGCATCTTCGTCAATCCGATTCAGTTCGGTCCCAACGAAGATTTTGACAGCTATCCGCGGGACGAAGAAAGAGATCTGAACACGGCTCAAGCTCAAGGCGTTGATCTGGTGTTCATCCCTTCGGTGGATGAGATGTACCCTCGCCCAACGCAAACGACCGTGTCGGTATCCCGTTTGACGGAGTGCCTGTGCGGCGCTTCCCGTCCGGGTCACTTTGACGGAGTTACGACGGTGGTCTCCAAACTGTTCCATATCGTGCAGCCGGAGCGTGCATTTTTCGGCATGAAGGATGCGCAGCAGGTTGCGGTTATCCAGCAAATGGTCAATGACCTCAATATGCCGGTTACCGTTGTACCGTGCCCGATCGTGCGTGAGAGCGACGGGTTGGCCCTGAGTTCGCGCAATGTTTACTTGAGCGCAGAGGATCGGCAGGAGGCTTTGGTTCTGTCCAAGGCGCTGCGTTCCGCCGAAGATGCCGTTCGTGCCAAAAAGGACATTACTGCCGGAGATATTCGCCGCATTTTGCGTGAAGAAATCGGCCGTTCACCGAGAGCGGTCATTGATTATGCCGAAATTCAGGCATTTCCAAGTCTGGAACCTCTTGCGGATGAGGCGCTAGTCCATGGCAGAGACGATCTCTTGATCGCGCTCGCCGTAAAGTTCGGCAAAACCAGACTGATCGACAATACCATGCTGCAAACTACGGAGGTGCCATCTCATGTTTAGAACACTCATGAAATCGAAAATCCATCGGGCAACCGTAACGGAAGCCAATTTGAATTATGTGGGCAGCATTACCATCGATGAGGATTTAATGGAAACGTCAGATCTGATGGAGAATGAGAAGGTACAGATCGTCAACAATAACAATGGTGCTCGCCTGGAAACGTATGTGATTCCTGGTCCGCGCGGCAGCGGCGTAATCTGTTTGAACGGTGCGGCGGCGCGCCTGGTACAGCCGGGCGACACGGTCATTATCATTTCATATGCAATGATGTCCCAGGAAGAAGCAAACGTTCACCAGCCTACGGTTGTCTTCGTCGACGAGCATAACCGACCTGTACAAACGTCTAAAAAGGAAGTTCACGCCACGGTGATGTAATCGGCTGGGAACGAGAATGAAAAGGGACCCCCCTGCAAAAAATGAGTACAGGTCACTGCACTAATCCATTTTTTCAAGGGTGGGGATGCAACGATGTTCCAGCATGTTTTCGCGGAAATGAATGACATGTTAGATGAGATTATCAAGCGCTACCCTTCTGCCGAGGGCCTGAAAAAACAGGAATTGCTGCAAAAGTGGAATTTGCTCAAGCGGATGAGTGATAGCGTCATCGACGAATGGCTGATGTTCGAGGAGAAAATGAGCCAGGTTCGCGAGCAGGAAATGAGGCCTGCGGCCAAGCTTGAACCGGAACAGGAAGCAGTGACGGCCCTTCCGGAATTGCATTTGGAATGTTTCAGTCGTGGCCAAGGATACTTTAAGCTGCAAATGTACCCGCAAGCGATCATGCAATTTTCCCGTGTTGTGAATGACTATCCCGACAGCGCGCTGGCCCGTTATTATTTGGGGCTTTCGCATATTCATCTCGAGCAGAACGCCGATGCGCAAGAACACCTGCAGCGCATTCTGCATCTGAATGGGTCCCCGAGGCTCAAAGGTCTTGTGTGTAATGCCCTTGGCTGCATCGAAGCCAAACAGGCAAACACCAAGGCAGCACAGATGTTGTTTGCGCAGGCCCTGCAGCATGACCCGACTTTGACCGAACCGCTGTACAATATGGACGCCTGCAGGCGCAGCAGCGGACCAATGCAATATGGAATCAGCTGACGCAAGGCATAGCCCGCAGGGCGTGCCGGCCGGCGAGCGAAAAACGGTGTCCCCTCCTTTGGCATAGCGGATGGGACACCGCTTTTTTGTCAGTTAATTTTCAAAAGCCCTTTTTTTTGCTATGCTGTAACATAGACTGAAATGAAGGGACCGTAAATTGCAATGAAATTTGCCGTTTTGGATTTTGAAACAACCGGCACACAGTCCGACGGCGAGATTATTCAGGTCGGGCTTGCCATAATAGATCATGACTACAGCATTTCTCAAATATACAGTTCGTATGTAAATCCGGAAGTTCCGATCCCGCCGTTCATTACGGGGTTAACGGGAATCACGGACGAAGATGTGGCGGACGCGCCATCATTGGAAGAGATGATGATGGAAATGGTGCCGCTGCTGGATGATGTCGTGCTGGTCGGGCACAACGTCGCCTTTGACTTTCATTTTCTCCAGAACGCGCTGGACCGCTGCGGTTATTTGCCGTTCACCGGCCGCATTCTGGATACGATCGATTTTCTTAAAATCACGTTCCCCTCGCTGAGCTCGTACCAGCTCGGGTACGTCTCGTCCGAGTTCGGCTTTCAACATGATCGTCCGCACCAGGCGGATAGCGATGCATTGGCTACGGCATACGTGCTGTTAAAGTGTTTTGACGAGCTGCGTGAATTGCCGCTCATTACGATCCAGCGCCTGAGCGACCTTTTTGCCCCCGAGGACAGCGATCTGGGGTGGTTTTTTGACGGGCTGCGCATGGAAAAGGAAGCTGAGCCCATTCAAGATTTGGATGGACATACCTATTATCGCCAACTCGCGCTCAATGTAAGCGATTGGACCGAAATCGGCGCGCCTCGCGACGAGAAGGACGGTAATCCGCTGGCAGGCATCAGCTTTGAGCAATATATGGAGCAGGTTCGGAGCAACCTGCAGAATACGCTGGAGCATTATGAAGAACGCGAGGCGCAGACCCAGATGTTCAGCAGCGTCCGGCAAGCCTTGAGCGAGGATAAGCACCTGCTCATCGAAGCTGGAACGGGCACGGGGAAATCGCTCGGTTACCTGCTGCCAGCCATCTACGAGAGCGTGAAGCAGGAACAAAAGGTAATGGTCAGCACGCATACGATCAACCTGCAGGAACAGCTGCGGGAGCGGGATATTCCTCTTTTGACCCAAGTTGTGCCTTTTCCTTTTAAAGCTGCGGTATTTAAAGGACGAGGACACTACCTGTGCCTGCGCAAATTCGAGCACAAGATTAACGGCCGCGAATTTTCGACGCCGAAGGAAGATTATTTTACCGCGGCGCAGATGATCGTCTGGCTTACCCAGACCGAGACCGGGGACGACGAGGAACTGAATCTCAGCGGCCGCGGCGGGGACTTCTGGGAGACGGTGCAGAGCGAATCGGAATCCTGTCTGGGGCGCTCCTGTCCTTGGTTCCGCAAATGTTATTATCACCGGGCCAAGCATGAAGCAGGCTTATCGGACATCGTCATCACGAACCATTCGAAGCTGTTTACCGACGTAAAGGCCAGCCATCAGCTGCTGCCGTCCTACGAGAGCCTTGTCATCGACGAGGCCCATCACTTGGAAGATGTAGCAGGAAAACATCTTGGACTTCATATGAAATATTTCACATTGGTGCATACGTTAACGCGTTTGTTCAAAGACAGCCGCAATGGACAGCTTCCGCTGCTGCGTTCTCAGCTGTCGGGACATGAACGTTCCGTCGAATGGGGATCGGCCATTGACCAGATGTTCCCGATTGCGCTGGAAGCCAAAGAAATATGGGATCGGCTTAGCGAGGCGCTGTTTAACCTGCTGCCGGAACGGACCGACGCTTCTCCGGGAGAGACGGGACAATTTTCCCTGCGTTTGAAGAGCACGCAGAAGCCGGCCAAGTGGGAGGAATTGCAGAACGAGGAGAATCAGCTTTACGTCACGCTTGGCGATCTCATTCGCAAGGGAGACAAGCTGATGCTCGAGCTGAAAGAGGATCAGGACGACTATCAGTCGGACAGCTTGATCACGGACATTACGGGCTTGTTCAAAGACCTTTCCACGCTGCGCGAAAACCTGCGCTTCTTCATGCGAATGGACGATGCTGCCACGGTGTATTGGATGGAAGCAAGCGGCCAGTTCCGCAGCAAATCGCTGCAATTGTATGCCGTTCCCGTGGACGTGAGCGCGCAGCTGAAGGAAATGTTTTTCGATAAAAAAAGAAGCGTCGTGCTTACGTCTGCCACACTGTCCGTGGATAAGTCGTTTCAATTCATGATTGACCAGCTTGGCCTGCAGGAAGCCGCGGAGCATGATCGTTTGCTCACGGCGATGCTGCCGTCTCCGTTCCGCTACCGCGATCAGGCGCTGCTGGTGATACCGCGCGATTTCCCGAGCGTGAAAGGGTCGATCGGGGACGCGCATTTCGTGGACATGCTGGTACGATCGTTGGCCGAGACGGCCATCGCTACGCGCGGGCGCATGATGGTGCTGTTTACGTCTTACCGCATGCTGCGCCAAGTGTATGACCCGCTTAAGGAAGCATTGTCCGGAAACGAAATCTCCTTGCTCGGTCAGGGCGTGGACAGCGGCAGCCGGTCCAAGCTCACCCGCAGGTTCCAAGACGCCAAAGCGACGGTGCTTCTCGGGACGAGCAGTTTTTGGGAAGGCGTGGACATACCTGGGGATGCGTTGACATGTCTGGCTATTGTCAGGTTACCGTTCCAGCCGCCGAATCATCCGCTCCTGGAAGCCAAAAGTGAATTATTGCAGCAGCAGAAAAAAAACCCGTTCATGAAGCTGTCTGTGCCTCAGGCGGTCATTCGTTTCAAGCAAGGATTCGGAAGGCTGGTTCGCACAGCCAAGGATCGCGGCGTTGTTATCGTATACGATACGCGGGTGATCGAATCATATTACGGAAAATACTTTTTATATTCCTTGCCTGGGCCAAAAATGGAACACATGCTGACCGAGCAAATGGTTCCGCGCATCAGCGAATGGCTCGAACAAGACGTTGAACAAACCTAATTCAGGTAGAAACGACAGAACATTTTTCGGCAATGTTGCGAAACGCCTGCAAAAGGCGGTACACTTGTTGAGATTACATGGCTGCGGGTTGATACGTTAAAGAAGTACATCAAATATAAGGCGGCATCCTTCCTCTAAAATGATTCGAATTAGAGTACACGGCGGGATGCCTCCCTTTTCATCTATTTATCGCGCTTTGGCAAGGAGGAGCAAAAAAAACATGAAATCAGATAAAATTTCGGAAGCCGTCGTGAGGCGGTTGCCGGTATATCTGCGTTATTTGAGTGAATTGCACCAACGTGAGGTAACGACGGTTTCTTCGCAGGAGCTGGGACAGCGCCTGGACCTCAATCCGGCCCAGATCCGCAAGGATTTGGCCTATTTCGGCGATTTTGGCCGCAAGGGCATCGGGTATGACGTATCGTATCTCATTGAGAAAATCCGCCATATCCTGAAGATCGACCAGCAAATCAATGTTGCGTTGGTAGGAGCCGGTAACCTGGGTCATGCCTTGTCCAACTATAATGCTTACTTGAAGGACAACATGAAAATCGTGGCTGTGTTCGATGCATATGAACCCAAGATCGGCACCCAAATCAACAGCTTGAAAGTGCAAGCGATGAATGAGCTGACGGAATCGGTCAGAAACCTTAATATTCGCATCGGCATCATCACCGTCCCCGATACCGAAGCGCAGAATGTGGCCGACCGGTTGATCGAATCCGGGATCGAAGCCATCCTGAATTTTGCGCCAACCATCTTGAAAACCCCGCCGCATGTTCGTATTCATAATGCGGACTTTACGACGGATTTGCTAAGCCTTGCGTATTATTTGGAAAATGGAAAGGACGACGAGCAGGATGACGACAAATAAATGGGTTATACACAACGGCAAATTCGCCGTAAACAAAGGTTTGGAATGGAACGTGGTTCAAGGATACATGGTGGTGGAAGACGACAAAATTCAGTATATCGGCGAATCCTTGCCGGCAGAAGATGAAAGCCTGCCGAAAGTGGACGGAAAAGGATTGCTCTTCCTGCCAGGTTTGATCAATACGCACGGACATGCCGCCATGTCGCTGCTGAGAGGCCACGGGGATGATCTGGCGCTGCAGGTATGGCTGCAGGAGAAAATGTGGCCGATGGAGGCGAAAATGACGTCTGAGGACGTTTATTGGGGGGCGTCCTTGTCGGTGCTTGAGATGCTCAAAGGAGGAACGACGGCTTTTCTGGACATGTATGATCACATGGATCAGGTTGCCAAAGTCGTGGAGCAATCCGGCATTCGTGCAGCGCTCGCTCGCGGCGTCATCGGTCTTTGCTCCGAAGAGGAACAGAAGCACAAGCTCGGCGAAGCGGCTGCGTTTGCCCGCGACTGGAACGGGAAGGCAAATGGACGGATTACTGCCGTAATGTCTCCGCATGCGCCTTATACGTGCCCTCCGGATTACATAGAAAAGTTTGTGCAGGTTGCCCATGATCTGAATTTGCCGCTTCATACCCATATGTCCGAAACGCTGCGCGAAGTGGAACAGAACGTGACCGATTACGGTCTGCGTCCTGTAGCGCACTTGGAGAAGCTTGGCTTTTTCTCGCGGCCTTCCCTCGTGGCTCATGCTGTGCATTTAAACGATGAGGAAATCGAGATTTTGGCTCGCCATAACGTTGGAGTATCTCATAATCCGGGCAGCAATCTGAAGCTGGCTTCCGGCATTGCGCGAGTTCCTGAGCTGCTGAAAGCGGGCGTGACCGTTTCTTTGGGAACAGACGGACCGGCGAGCAATAACAATTTGGACATGTTTGAAGAGATGCGTCTGGCGGCATTGATTCATAAAGGCGTGTCCGGTGATCCGACTGCGGTTCCGGCCGGCGAAGCGCTTCTGCTTGGAACGGCATACGGAGCACGCTCGATTTTCCTCGACAATACCGGCTTGCTTGAAGCGGGAATGAAGGCGGATTTCATCGGGGTCAACATAGACCAGCCTCATCTGTACCCGCATACCGATCTGATTTCCCATGCCATTTATTCGGCGTCGGCCAAAGACGTGGAGCATGTGTGGGTAGATGGCAAACAAGTGGTGAAACATGGCGAGTGCCTGACGATGGACGAGGAACGCATTTTGCGTGAAGCTCAATCGGCGTTTGAGGGCCTGCTCGCCCGTTAATTTCTCATGGGCGCAGCCTCATCAGGGAAAGGGAGTTCGGCTTTTGAAGAAAAAGAAAAAGAAAAAGTGGATATGGATATCGCTGCTGATCCTGATCGTGGCGTTGATTGTATTGCAGCGCTATTACGTCTATGTGACCAAGGACCAGCGCAATCAGGAGGCGCTCGCCCTGCAGGCCGCCCAGCAGCAGCTGGAGCTGACGTCCTACGATAATTTTCAAAAATTCGTATGGGGACAGAAAGAGGGCGAAGACAGCATCTATTGGACGCTGAGCGGCACCAATAAGGATAACCAGGACGTCATTGTGTGGGTCAAGTTCGACGAGACGGGGAAACCGTTGTCCGGGGCGGGGGCAGTGCATAGCGAGCTGCTGCAGAACGGAATGTCCGAAGCTCAAATTCGCCAAAGATTCGCTTCCGAAGTCCCGAATGGCGAAATCAAGCGAATCCTGCCTGGCGTCGTGAACGGCATTTATGTATGGCAAGTTTATTATCATGATGATACACACAGTTATTATCGTTTCTATCGTTTTAGCAATGGGGAGCAAGTGGATCTGGTATATACGATTCCGAACAGCTGACATGCTTACGACCAAACAACCGACAGCGAATGTTGCTGATCGGTTGTTTGCCGTACTTTGATGAAAATTTTGGATTTAAGTAGTTAAAATTAATAAATTCTTCAAATAATCGCCTTCGAAATCGTATATACGATGTGATATACTCAGATATGTACTTGTTGTGCAAATTCGAATGACGGAAATGCTGGAATTTTAGCAAGATGCACGTGCTTGTCGGCTTGCAGCATTTCCGCAGATGACTATACAACGCCCTGTATGGATTCATGCGGGCTAATTTTGGAGGGGAAGCACACTTGAAGTTAAAAGTATTGCCTATTGCTTTAACTGTCGTGATTTCAGCCGTCGTATTGTTTGGAGGTTGGTTTGCATATCGTCAGGTTGCCGTGCATAACCCCATTGAAAAAATGGTGACCCAGTATGACGGGGTCAAAGACGCTCAAATAACCATTAACCGCAATGACGTGTTGTTGAAACTTGATTTGCAGCCGGATGTCGATCTGGGCAAGCTGGTTCAATATATTCATAAAGAAGGACAAACCTTAATCGGTTCACGTTCCATCAAACTGGACGTCGTCGACCGTTCCAACGAAACGCTTGACAACTGGTGGGGAGAGGCGTTGTTCACCGTGGCTCAGGCTATGGAAAACAAACAGTATGCTGAAATTACGCCAACGCTGAGCAAGATGGCTACAGGCGGCATTAAGGTCAATACAGCGATGGACGATAAAAACGTATACGTTAGCCTCAGGGACGGAAATGCGAGCAAGTTTGTCATTTTGCCGCGTGTTCCGGGACAGATAGGAGTGTGGCCGAATGCCTAAATGGACAAAGGAAATTATCATTGGATTCATACCCGTGTTGCTGATTTTTCTCGCATTTATAGGGTTTAATATCATTCCCGTTCTCATTGCAGGTTTGCTGGTCGGAGCGCTGATTCTAACGATGCAAATGCGCGGAGGAATCACGGTTGGAGCCGGGCAAGAGCGAAAACGCAAGAAAAAAGGGCCTTCCAAGCTCACCTTTGAGGAAATCGGTGGTCAGGACAGCGCCAAACAAGAGCTGCGCGAAGCACTGGACTTTTTGATTCGTCACGAGGAGATTCGGAAGTTCGGCATTCGGCCGTTGAAGGGCATTTTGTTGACAGGGCCTCCGGGAACGGGCAAAACGCTGATGGCCAAAGCGGCGGCTCACTATACGGATTCCGTGTTCGTAGCAGCATCGGGCAGTGAGTTCGTTGAGATGTACGTTGGCGTCGGCGCCGGCAGAATACGTGATTTGTTCCGTGAAGCAAAAACGCGTGCTGCCAAAGAAAACAAGGAAAATGCCATTATTTTCATTGATGAGATCGACGTCATTGGCGGCAAACGCGAAGGCGGCCAGCAACGCGAATACGACCAGACGCTCAACCAGCTGTTGACCGAGATGGACGGGATTTATTCCTCCGACACGCCGCGCATTTTGCTGATTGCAGCTACCAACCGCAAGGAGATGCTTGACAGTGCGCTCACGCGTCCTGGACGCTTCGACCGTCACATTCAGGTTGATCTGCCCGACAAGAAGGGACGGAAGCACATTCTGGAATTGCACGCGGCCAACAAGCCGTTGACAGAGGATGTTGACCTTGAGAAAACGGCCGAGGAGTCGTACGGATTTTCGGGAGCCCAGTTGGAAAGTGTCATGAACGAAGCGGCCATTTATGCGATGCGCGAAGGATTGCCGCTGATCGAACAGCGTCACCTGTCCTTGGCGATCGATAAGGTCATGATGGGCGAAAAGACCGACCGCGAGTCCACGGTGGAAGAGAAGAAACGGGTCGCCATTCACGAATTGGGCCATGCTATTATGGCCGAACTGGTACGGCCGGGAAGTGTCAGCCAGGTGGCCTTGAGTCCTCGCGGACAGGCTCTTGGATATGTGCGGCACAATCCTCAGCAGGAGCAATTCCTGTATACGAAACGTTTTTTGGAAGAACAGATCATGATTGCGCTTGGCGGCGCAGCTGCCGAAGAGATGTATTATGGCGGCCGCAGTACGGGATCGCGCAATGATTTCGAGCAGGCAACCAACGTCGTGCAGACGATGATGTCTTCCGGGTTGACGTCGCTTGGCATCGTCAACATGGACATGGTGACGACCGAAGAGCTGATGCGGGAAAATAAAGAGATTCTGCAGGGCCTGATGGATGAGACGAAACGCTTGCTTGAAGAACAGAGACCGATCTTCGACAACTCCCTGGATATCCTCATGAAGGAGGAAGTTTTGTCAGGGGAGCAATTTCGTTGTCAATTTCGTGACAACGCCCTTTTACCGGCATAATTTATGTATGCCGGTTATTTTTTTTTACTTTTTACTCGTGCTAAGATATTATTAGTTGTTGGGTCGAAATTTGTAATTTTCGGCGAACAGGGTACAATAGAGAAATAGAGAAGCGAAAGGATGGAGCAGAAACCATGTTTTTCAAAAAAATAGGAGTTGTCGGCGGGGGCACGATGGGGCAAGGGATTTCCCAAATGCTCGCAGCCAAAGGACTGGATGTGCTTCTGGTAGAAAAAACGGCGGAGAAGCTGGATCATGCCTACGACATGATCGAGACGAACCTCGATAAACAACTGGAGAAATGGGCCATTACGAAGGCCGAGAAAAAATTGATTCTCTCCCGGATTACCAAGGTAGCGCACTTGGCCGAGCTGGGTTCTTGCGATATGGTGATCGAAACGGTTTCCGAGGATCTCGAAGCCAAAAAGTCTGTATTCAGCAAACTGGACGAAGTTTGTCCTGCAAACGTCATTCTTGCAAGCAACACATCCACGCTGAGTTTGACCGAGCTAGCCAGCTCGACCAAATATCCGGAGCGTGTTATTGGCATGCACTTCATTCACCCGGTATCCCGGGTTGATCTTGTAGAACTTATTCGCGGGTTGAAAACTTCGGACGGCACCTTTGACGAAACCAGAAGGTTCGTTGAAGAGGTCCTGGACAAAAAAGGCGTCATGATCTATGAATCCCCTGGATTCGTTACTTCCCGCCTGATCTGCCTTCTGATTAACGAAGCGCTGCACGTTCTGCAGGAAGGCGTCGCTTCCGCAGAGGACATCGATGACGCGATGCGCATCGGATACAACTTCCAGCATGGACCGCTCGAAATGGCCGATCGTTTCGGTTTGGATTCCGTTGAAGCGGCTCTGGAGAGAATGTTCCGCGAATTCGGCGAACTGAAATATCGTCCTTCCACCGTGCTCAAAAAAATGGTGCGCGCCGGACATCTCGGCGTGAAAACGGGCGAAGGCTTCTTCAAGTACGACAAGGATGGTGACCGGCTGTGAAATTACTCGTAATCAATGCGGGAAGTTCCTCGCTTAAATATCAATTGTACGACATGACGGATGAATCCGTATTGGCCAAAGGACTCGTTGAACGGATCGGCATGGATTCTTCGATTCTGACCCATAAACCGACAGGTTTCGAGGACGTAACGGAGGTCAGCGAAATTTTGGAACACACCACGGCGATCCGCAAAGTTATCGACATGCTTACCCATGCGGAATACGGCGTCCTGAAATCGGTCGAAGAGATCGAAGCCGTCGGCCACCGCGTCGTTCACGGCGGGGAAGCGTTCAAGGCATCCGCGCTGGTTGATTCTGAAGCGAAGTCCGAGATTCGCCGTTTGTTCGATCTGGCGCCGCTGCACAACCCGGCTGCCATGATGGGGATTCGCGCGGCTGAAACGAACATGCCTGGCGTTCCGCAAGTCATGGTATTCGATACGGCGTTCCACCAAACGATGCCTGAAAAGGCTTATTTGTATGCCATTCCGCGCGTGCTTTACAAAAAATACAAAGTTCGTCGCTACGGTGCCCATGGTACTTCCCATGATTACGTAAGCAAGACTGCGGCGGAATATCTGAACCGTCCGCTGGAAGATCTGAAAATCATCACTTGCCATATCGGTAACGGCGGCAGCGTAACAGCGGTTAAAGGCGGGGTTTCCGTGGATACATCGATGGGGATGACACCGCTGGAAGGCTTGATGATGGGAACGCGCAGCGGTGACCTTGATCCGGCGATCGTTCCATACGTCATGAACAAGGAAGAACTGAGCGTAAGCGAAGTCAGCTCCATGTTGAACAAACATAGCGGTTTGCTTGCCATTTCCGGCATCAGCAGCGACATGCGCGAAATCACGGAAGGCATGGAAAACGGAGATGCCAATTCCACGCTCGCTTTCGAAATGTACGAGTACCGTCTGCGCAAATACATCGGTTCTTATGCCGCTGCAATGAATGGCGTCGACGTCATCGTCTTTACGGCCGGAGTCGGGGAAAACTCTGTGGTGCTGCGTCAGAAAGTATGTGAGCAGCTGACATATTTGGGCGTTGAGCTGGATGAAGCATTGAATGCCATCCGTTCGGGCGAACCTCGCCGAATCACGACTGCAAACTCCAAAGTGGAAGTTTTGGTTATTCCGACCAATGAAGAATTGGTGATTGCGAGAGATACGCATCGAATCGTATTGAATTCCAAGTAATTGGATTGTAAAGTGGATATAGCAGCATCAGGAAGTGCAGGGGCAGGCAAACGCCTGCCTGCTGCATTTTCAAATTCAGGAATCAAGGAGAGATATGGGCATGACTACGAATTGTGTTATTCGTAACGTGAACGAGCATGTGGGCGAAACCGTAACGATCGGTGCCTGGATCAACAACAAACGCTCCAGCGGCAAAATCCAGTTTTTGCAACTGCGCGATGGAACGGGATATATTCAAGGGGTCGTTGTCAAAAGCGAAGTTAGCGAACAACTCTGGAACGACGCTAAAAGCTTGACGCAAGAGAGCTCCTTGTACGTGACCGGCATTATTCGCGAAGAGCCGCGCAGCAATTCCGGCTATGAGATGACGGTAACGGGCATCGAGATCATCCATTTGACCGAAAACTATCCAATCACGCCGAAGGAGCACGGGGTCGATTTTCTGATGGATCATCGCCATCTGTGGCTGCGTTCCCCGAAACAACGCGCGATCATGATCGTCCGCGCCGAAATCGTGCGCGCTGTTCAGCAGTTTTTTGATGATAACGGATTCACTTTGGTTGATCCTCCGATCCTGACACCTTCGTCCGCGGAAGGAACGACGAACCTGTTCCACATCAAATATTTCGACGAGGATGCTTATTTGACGCAAAGCGGTCAGCTTTACATGGAAGCGGCTGCGATGGCACTCGGCAAAGTGTATTCGTTCGGGCCGACATTCCGTGCCGAAAAATCGAAAACGCGCCGCCATCTGATCGAGTTCTGGATGATCGAGCCGGAAATGGCGTTTGTAGATCATGAAGAAAACTTGCGCGTGCAAGAGCGTTTCATCGCTCACGTGGTACAGTCCGTGCTGAAAAACTGCCGTACCGAGCTGGAAACGATCGGACGCGACGTATCCAAGCTGGAACGCGTAATCGCTCCGTTCCCGCGCATTACGTATGATGAAGCGATCGAGTTCCTGAACGGACAAGGCTTCGATATTCCTTGGGGAGAAGACTTCGGTGCCCCGCATGAAACGGCGATTGCCGAGAAATATGAAACACCGGTATTCATTACGCATTATCCGGCCGAAATCAAGGCATTCTACATGAAACCGGATCCGAATCGTCCGGAGGTTGTTCTCTGCGCAGACATGATTGCGCCGGAAGGTTATGGCGAGATCATCGGCGGATCGCAGCGGATCGATGACCCTGAACTGATGCAGCAGCGCTTTGAGGAGCATAAATTGTCCGAAGAGGCGTATCAATGGTACATGGATTTGCGCAAATACGGATCGGTTCCGCACTCCGGCTTCGGTCTGGGATTGGAGCGGACGGTAGCTTGGATCTGCGGTTTGGATCATGTGCGTGAGACGATTCCATTCCCGCGCATGCTGTATCGTCTGTACCCTTAATGCTGAACCGTGGCATGATGGGGGAATTCGGCGCCAACGACTGGGTTGGCGGCATGGCGTACGGCATGGCATCGGGGACTGTCCCATTGCCATACGCGCTGCTTCGCTATTACCATCAGTTGGGATTAACGGATGCAGAGGTGCTTCTGCTCGTCCAATTGCTTGGATTCCGTCAAGTGGAATTCAATGCATTCCCAACGCTGGAAGAGCTCGCGCTACGTACGGGACAACCTCCCGAGGGCATCGCGAGAATGCTGCAGCGATTGATGAAGGACGGTTATATCCGCATTGAGGAATATCAGGACGAGGACCGCGACATCCAATATGAGCGTTACGATCTGTACGGCCTGTACGCCAAGCTTGCGGCATGTTTGGCGGAAGAGAGCAAAACAAGCCAAAATGCGCGAAGCTTTGACAACGTACGACCGAATTCGAACAGTGTTCAAATAGAAGAGGAAGAACGCAACATGTTCTCCATTTTCGAGAAGGAGTTTGGTCGTCCCCTCTCCCCGATGGAGTGCGAGACGATCTCGGGCTGGCTGGACCAGGACCGCTATCCGGAAGAGCTGATTTTGATGGCGTTGAAAGAAGCGGTATTTGCAGGGAAGGTTCACTTCCGGTACATCGATCGCATTTTGCTGGAATGGAGCAGGAATCGGGTCAAAACCGCCCAGGACGCCAAAGCGTATACCCAGCGTTTCCGCAGCGGCGGGCGCTAATCCGAGATCCCTTCATAATCGTTAGATTCGTGCACAAACAGGGCCATGGCATAGTCTGGTCCTGTTTTTTTGTTGCACAGGGAGTGAGTCCCGGCAAAAAGAACGTAAGCTTTTCAGGCAAATGAACAATTTTTTAAAATGGTTTGGTAAAATGTGCAGGGGTGACCGGGACAGATGTCGTCTATACATGTGGAGAAGGAGGGGAGAGTCATTGACGAAGCGCGCTTAATCGAACAAATCCGCCAAGGAGAAACATCCTTGTTTCGTCTTTTGGTCGACAAATACAGCCAGCATGTGTACCATGTGGCCTATTCCGTTCTGCGGAACGACCAGGATGCCCAGGATGCGGCTCAGGAGGCGTTCATTCAGATCTATAAGTCTCTCTCCGACTACCGATCCGAAGGGTTTAAAACCTGGATCACAAGGATCGCCTTCCATAAAGCGATAGATGCCAAACGCAAGCTGAGCAGGCGAATTCCCGAAGAAGCCGGTGGAGACGAACGATTGGCCAGTCTGCCGGGGGGCGAAGAAGACATTCTCTCCCGCCTTGTGCGTGAAGAGCGCAAAGCATTTCTGAGGGAACGGATCAATCAACTGCCTGCCCAGCATCGGGACATTATCACCGCGTTCTATCTGAGCGAGAAAAATTACGAGCAGATTGCCCACGATGCCCAAGTCGCCGTAAAGACGGTGGAATCGCGTTTATACCGGGCGAGGCAGTGGATACGAAATCATTGGAAGGAGGAAGAGTGGCGTGAGTAAAGAGGTATTTGGAGCCCATGAATGGTCGGATTATATCGAAAACCGTTTGAAGGCTGATCAGATGGAACGCATGGAGCAGGCTTTGCTGGATGATCCGCAAGCGATGGAACACTATCTCGGAGCGCTGGATCGCCAGCAACAGCGACCTAGCCTTGCCGATCCCGCCCAATTTGCCGAGAACGTCATGGACCGAATTGGGGAGTTGGAATCGGCCAAACAGAAGCGCGTTTCCCGATCAAACCGTCGTCGGCGCTTACTGGAGCACAAGGTATTTCATTATGCGGTTGCTGCATGCCTGACACTAATCTTCCTCTCATCCGGAGTCTTTGACAGAATGGCCCCTTACCATAAGTTCCAGACTGAACACGGGAGCTCTTTCACAGAAAAATGGACGGAGGCGGCCACGTCGTGGCTGGATCGCCTCAAGCCCAAACCATAAACATTATCGCATTGCCTGAAAAGAAAGGATGACGACTGTGCAACCTGAACGCAGCAGATTACTCGCTTTTTTGTTTAATTTCATTCCGGGACTCGGCTTTTTATATTGGAGGCGTCCAGTAAAAGCCGCGATCTATCCGCTACTCTTTTTTGGAACATTGGTCGGTTCCTTCATGCTGGCCATCGTGTCACATGACGGGGGAGTAGTGATGCTTGCTGGCTGCATTGCGGCCGCGTTCTTCTGGGGCATCAACATGCTGGATATGTTGATCGTATTATTGCGTACGCCGGCCCGACATCATGCCTATCTGAACACATATCCCGGAGCTTATGCGGGAAACATGGGGGACATGGATCCTGACGGAATGTACCACCAGCATGAGGGTGAAGCGGATTACCTTCATGCGGAAGCCCCGTACACACAACAGCCTATGTATCGCAAAGGCAGCGAGGGAGAGCGTTTTTTCACGATTCTGCTCTCGTTTATCCCGGGATTGGGCCATTTGCACCTGGGACTGCTGCACCGCGGTCTATCGTTCCTGATCGCCTTTTTCGGATCGTTCGCGATGATGGTTTTCGTCGCCTCGATCATCGACGAATCCATTTTAATGTTCCTGCTTGTCTTGCCTGTTATTTGGGTGTATTGCATGTTCGATGCCGTGCAGCACGTGCACCGCAAACAGGCCGGAGAGGTGCTGCAGGACCGCACATTGTTCGAGGAGCTCGAAATGGGACGGGATTCCGGGCGGCGCAGCAAGGTGCTGGCAACGCTGCTATCGGCTTTTCCCGGCGCAGGGCATTTGTACCTTGGCTTGCAAAAAAGAGGCATACAGCTGATGTTCCTGTTCCTTGGAAGCATTTATGTCCTGGACCTGCTCAGGCTCTCGGTTTTCCTGTTCATGATTCCGCTGATCTGGTTCTACAGCTTCTTCGACGGACTTCAGTGTTCCAGCCGTTATGGGCGTGAGCCTTTGAATGATCAGCCGATATTGAAGGATTGGGTGCGGCACCAGCGGCTGATTGGATTTGGAATCGTGCTGATGGGAGCCTATTACCTTACGATCCGGTTAATTATTCCACAGCTGAATGAACTGTTCCCCGATTTCTTCGTAACCTATGAGATCAATTCCTACATTAACACGATTATCGTCTCTTTGCTTCTGATTGGGGGAGGGCTGAAGCTTTTGTTCGGCAAGCAGCGTTCCTCCAGTGGATCAAGCGCAGGGGATCATGATTCGGATTCCTTGTTCTTGTTCAAGGATCGGCAGGATCGGTATTAAGCAAAAACACGCCTCGCGCTGGGTAAATCCAGCCGCAGGCGTGTTTTTTCATCGATCAGAAGAGTACAGCGTTCAAGGATAAGCAAAAATCATGATTTCAGTTCGCAGCATTTTTTAACAACAGTTGGCGATACAATACCTCGAACAAAAATTCAAAGGCTTCCAGATGACGTTTGGCTTCAAAGGCGTCCTTGCCCCAGGCATAAATGCCGTGATTGCGCAGCAGAATGCCCGGAACGTTGGCATCCAGCACGCCGGGCACCAGCTCCGCAATGGATGGAATATGCGCATGGTTAGGCAAAATCGGCACGCGTACTTCCGCATTTTCTTCCCAGATGTTAAATGCTTTGATCAACTCGATGCCTTGAATCGGCACTTGGCCCTGCGCCCCGAAAAATTCGCTGATGAGGTTGTTGAACACGGTATGCACATGAAATACGGCGCCGCAACCCGTCAGGCGATAAATTTCGCAATGAATGAGCGTTTCGGCACTCGGTTTAAGCTCGGTCGCTTCAATCGCTTTGCCGTGTTTGTCCACGAACAGGAAATCCTCCGGTGTGCGCAGGGATTTGTCTTTACCCGAAGCAGTTACCGCGAAGTAAAATTGCTCGGGGTCGAATTCGCCCACGCGCATCGAAAGGTTGCCGCTCGTTCCGGGGAACCAATTGCGGCTGGCGAACAGTGCCTTGATATCCGCGAGTTCCTCAAGCACCCGGCGTTTCTGTTCGGTCGTTATTTTCTCAAAGCCCATCTTTACAGCACTCCTTGTGTTTGCTTCTGTTTCATGTCTTCCATAATATCGTGGAACGTGGTGAACGGGACATGATCGACCCCAAGTTCGATGCACTTGTCCGTCAAAATGGAGCGGGAGTAGACCAGATCGGCGATTTTGGCGCCTTCGAAGTCGGTCAGGCTGTCCCCGATCAGAATGCGGTTATATTGGTCGGCTGCATAGGAGCGAATGACGGTCGTTTTGCACATGCCGCAACCATTTTTGCATGGAGGCTGACAGGGATGCGGCCATTCGATCCGGATGCGATCGCCCGAGAAATCCGCGCCGTTGCAGTATACATGATCCTGCGGAATATCAAATGGCGCAAGCAGAGGTTCAATGAAAAAATCCATGCCGCCGCTCGTTACGTTAAATTCGATGCCTTCATTGCGCACGTATGCCAGAAAGTCGCCGAACCCTTCACGAATGCCCGCTTGTCCAAGCACGAATTCGACGATTTCGTCTTTTTGCGAAGATGGCAGCAGGGCAAACATGGCACCTACGCCCTCACGCAGCGAAATTCGTTGCTCGACCGTATCTTTCATGATCGGTGCGATGCCTTCGGGGTTAAAATGTTTCATGATGGCGACGATATTGTCCGAAAGGGTGATCGTGCCATCAAAATCGCAAAAAATCACCGTTTTTTTGTCGCTTCTCATCGGCCTGCACCCCACAAATCAAGTGCGGTCTTCAATTCGGGATGCTCTGCGGCGTATTCGGTCAACGGGATGGAACGTCCGGCAGCCTCGATGGCCTGCAAAAAGGCTCGTCCTCCCGCTTCCGTGCCCATCGGGTGACCATGGATGCCGCCTCCGGCGTTGACGATGACGTCGGTCCCGAAGTCGTTCAGGATGAGTGGAACCAGTCCCGGATGGATCCCGGCGGAAGGCACAGGCATGCTGGCGCGCACGGGCAATTCCGGGCTGAGCAGCTGTTCGGTAATAGCCATGTTTTCCTCTTTGGGCATCGTTACGGAGCCATAAGGGGATGGGAATAATACCAAGTCCGCTCCGGCCAGGCGCATCAGTTGCCCAAGCAGCACGGAAGCAGATATGCCATAATGCGGCGAAGGATACACTGCCCCTGCCAGAGCCGGATGGGCCATGATCGGTACGTTAATGTCCGGATCGCTGCTCAGCTCATGCAGCACGTCATAGCCGTAAGAGAGAACGTTAAAAAGCAATGCGTTTGCGCCGGCATGAATAGCCCGCTCGGCTTGCTGCTTCAGCCTGAACGTCGGTCCAGTCAAATTGGCGGCATAGAGCAGCTTTTTGCCGGTTTCCCGGCTCGCCTGCTCGGCAGCCTTCATGCAGACCTCGACTCTTTTCTCGATTGGCGTGAGCGGATTTTCGAACAAAATTTCGTCGTCCTTTATCAGATCGACGCCGCCGAGCGCTTGACGCAGAAACTGCTCGCGCAGTTCATCCGCGTTCAGTCCGATGACGGATTTGAAAATGCTCATCAAGAGCGGACGGTCATGCACGCCAAGCAGGTCACGCACGCCGTTTAATCCGAATTTTGGGCCCGGAAATGCCCGCAGGAAGTTGTCGGAGAACCCGAGATGCGTCAGCTTGATACGTCCATCCATCGAGATTTTGCCAAAGACCGTGACGAGCAAAGCCGGGATATCCCGGCTGAAATTGACGTCGGGGTACCCGATCGTGATGTCGGCATAACGCTCGCCAGGCGCCATGCCTTCGGCTTCATGAACGTGTACCTGAAGTACTTCGCCAAGATGTTTTTGCATTTCCTCGCGTTTGGCTTGAGGCAGCTCGGTCCAGCTTCCGACGGTCATGCCAACCGCGATCGATTCCGCTTTTTTGCGAAAATCGGCACGATCATCATGCAGACGATACGTGGCCGTACACATGTTACTCATTTCAAATCCCCTTCCAAAGCAGCCCCCATCTCCCGTGAGCGCTCTGCGCAGCGGTTCACGGCTGCAATTACGTTTTCGAAAAAGTCGCCTTCATCCAGCGTTTTGAGCGCGGCTTGCGTCGCTCCGCCAGGAGAGGTCACGTCGCTGCGAAGCTTCATCGGTTCCATGCCGGTCTGCTGCACCATGCGGGCTGCGCCGAGCACGGTCTGAACGGTCAGGTCATGCGATTGCTGACTGGACAGTCCTCCGCGAATGCCCGCGGCGATCATGGCTTCCATCAAATAGTATACATAAGCCGGGCCGCTTCCGGAAATGCCGGTAAGGACCTCAAGTTTTTCTTCCGGAACAATCGTTACGATGCCTACGGCTTCAAACATGGTCATGACCGTGCTGCGCTGATCGTCCGTAATCTCCGCCGAGAACGCAATGCCGGTAGCCCCGAGTCCAATGGTGCTGGACGTGTTCGGCATGGTTCGGGCGATGGGTTGCTTCCGTCCAAGGATGCTTTGCATGGTGCGGATGGACAATCCGGCAATCACGGAAACAATCAGCTGATCCGGCTTCAGGATCGGGCCTAATTCACGCAAAGCCGCTGCTGCATCCTTCGGTTTCATGGCAAGCACGATGACAGGAGAATCCGCAAGGATATCCAAAGACTCCGATGCCGTTCCCGTATGCACCGCGTATTTGGCGCTTAGTTCTTCCTGGCGCTTTTTGTTGCTGCGGTTGAGCATCGTAATGTCTCTAGGCCGAACGACCAGGCGGGAAGTCAGTCCCCGGACGATGGCTTCCGCCATCGCGCCCGCGCCATGGAAAGTAATCTTTTGTTGCAGCAGTGTTTGTTGTTCTTGACTCATGGTTTATCGTTCCTCCTAGTCAGCTATCAGCTGTGTATTATTGCCGAATTTGGCCGTTTCCGGTAATGCGGTATTTCGTGGATGTCAGGGCAGGCAGGCCCATTGGACCGCGTGCGTGAAGTTTCTGGGTGCTGATGCCGATCTCGGCGCCATATCCGAATTCGAAACCATCCGTAAAGCGCGTGGACGCATTGTGGTACACGGCGGCAGCATCCACGTCTTGCAGAAACCGGGCCGCATGATCCGCGTTTTCGGTCACGATGCATTCGGAGTGCTTGGTGCCGTACTTCGCGATGTGACGAAGCGCTTCATCCAGGCTGTCCACGACACGAATATTCAAAATGTAATCATTATACTCGGTAGCGTAGTCCTCTTCCGTCGCTTCAAGTGCATCGGGCACCAGGCGGCGTACCGTTTCGCATCCTTTCATCGTTACGCTGGCTTCACGGAATTGTTCAGCCATTGCATTCAGATGCTGTTCGGCATAAGCGGAATGCAGCAGCAGGGTTTCCATGGAATTGCAGACAGACGGACGCTGCGCTTTCGCGTTCAAGGCGATCTCTGCAGCCATTTCAGGATTTGCCGTTTCATCGACATAGGTGTGACAGATGCCAGCACCGGTTTCGATGACGGGCACGGTGGCGTTGTTGACCACGTTGCGGATCAGGGAAGCTCCCCCGCGAGGGATGATGCAATCCAGCAGGCCGTTCAGCTTCAGCATTTCATCCACCGATGCGCGATCCGCATCTTCGACAAGCTGCAGCGCGTCCGGCGGCAGATCGGTCGCCGCCAGCGCCTTCGTCAGCACCTCAACGATCCGGCGGTTGGACGAAAGGGCGGAGGAGCCGCCGCGCAGCAGCACGGCATTCCCCGTTTTCAAGCACAATCCCGCCGCATCGACGGTCACGTTTGGACGAGCTTCGTAGATGATGCCGATCAGGCCGATCGGTACACGCAGCTTCTCGATGTGAAGGCCGTTTGGACGGGTGAACGATTCGAGGATTTCGCCGACAGGGTCAGGCAGGCCGACAATCTGGCGCAGGCCATCCGCGATGCCTTCGATGCGGCTTTTGTTCAGGGCAAGCCGGTCAAGCATGGATTCAGGCGTGCCTTGTTGTTTGCCGCGCTCCAGATCCTCCGCGTTTGCGGCAATGATGGAATCGGATTCGGCGATCAATGCGTCGGCCATGGCAAGCAGGGCCGTATTTTTTTGTTCCGTGGTCAGACGGTTGAGCTGCGTCAAGGCCGCTTGGGCTTTCGTTGCTTTTTCTCTTACTTCACTCATGATCAGTTCCCCCTTAATAGTAGTTCAATATAAGTTGCCCCAATGATTTTTACACGGGACCGCTACGTAGTCAGAACCATCTTCCGATCGCTGTTATCCCCGGATTTTTTGGATCCCCTTTTTCATGGGGAAATCCGGTGATAAGCCTATGCTTCCGCTGCAGCTTTCTTTCAGAAAGCTTTTTAGAACGCTTCGCTTCTCCAGATTCTTTCTGCCCACTCCGTTATCGTATAAATGGTTGGTTCAACTGGATCTCATTTATTTTAATGTAATCCACTCGTCCCGATGAATCACTTCGAGGCGATGGATGCTGTTCAGCCGTTGGATCACTTCGCCGCTCGGCAGGCCGGCAATGAGGCGAAGCTGATCGTCGTCGTAGTTGACGATGCCCCGGCCGAGCAGCGTATCGTCAGGGCCGACGACCTCGACGACGTCTCCGGCATGGAACGAACCGAGCACACGCTTCACGCCGACCGGCAGCAGGCTATGGCCGCCATGCACCAGCGCTTCTTCGGCGCCTGCATCTACGACGACGGTGCCCAGAGGGGTGGACATGAAGCCGAGCCATTGCTTTTTGCGGGAGAGAGCCCCGAGTCGTGTTTCGAAATACGTTCCTTTACCCGTCCCGTTTACCGCATCCTGCATGTCGCCGGGTTCTTTGACGCTGCCTACGAAGACGGGAACGCCTCCGCGCGTGGCCACTTTGGCTGCATCCACCTTCGAACGCATGCCGCCTGTGCCAACGGATGATCCGGAGCCGCCTGCATATGCATAAATTTCTTCGGTAATCTCGCTGATGCGGTCATAGCGATAGGCGTTCGGATCTTTGCGCGGGTCAGCCGTGTAGAGGCCATTGGTGTCCGTGATGATCACAAGATGCTGTGCTTTAACGAGATTGGCCACGAGTGCGGACAACAGGTCATTGTCGCCGAATTTGAGCTCGTCCACGGAGACGGTGTCATTTTCGTTAAAAATGGGCAATACCCGCTGTTTGAGCAGCTCTTCCACGGTCATGCCCGCATTGCCCATTCGTTTGCGGCTGTGGAAGTCGGTACGGGTCAGCAAAATTTGCGCCGGGGTGACGCGGTGCGCCGCCAAAGCCTGCTGGTATGCCTGCATGAGCAGCGCCTGTCCGACAGCGGCGGCAGCCTGTTTCTCATGCAAAAGCTTCGGGCGCTGGGCATAGCCGATTTCGCGGAATCCGGCAGCGACCGCCCCGGAAGTCACCAGCAGCACTTCATGGCCTTGTTCCATAAGGGCGGCGATTTCTCGGGCAAAGAACGCGATGGCATCGCGGTTTAGTCCACCTTCATCCGATGTAAGGGAACTGCTGCCGATTTTAACGACAATACGTGAGGACATGCTTTCACTTCCTTAGACTGAATTGAATGCGTTGATTTCAGGCGATGGGCCCGGAACGAAAACGCTGATATAACAAAAAAACTCCCGACCCTTTGAATTCAAAAGGACGAAAGTTATCTTCCGCGGTACCACCTTTGTTGATGATGTTCCCATCATCCGGCTCGAGCCTTGTAACAGAAGGCACTGTCCTGCTTTCACAGGCCGTTCGGGGGTAGGATTCCAAAAGAAACCGCGGCAAATTTTTTCAGCCCGGCGAAATTTGCTCTCTGGGCGCGGTTTGTTCTTTTGTACTGGTCCCGTCATTACGTTTCATTTCATATGGATAAATGACAATTATCACAGTCATCACGATAAGGCAGACGTTTTTAATAACATACCACGGAAACTTGACAGATGCAAAGGGTACCGAGGCCTGTTTTGCTTATCGGAACAGGCCCAGTCTGCCGATTCGTTCAACCGCTTCGCATAACCGTGCTTCATCGCTGAGCAGTCCTGCCCGGACATAACCTTCGCCATGCTCGCCGAATCCGATACCTGGGGCGACGGCGACTTTGGCTTCCTTCAACAACAGGTCTGCGAAGGAGGCGGAGGTGAACCCTTCCGGAACAGGCAGCCAGGAGAAGAAGGAACCCCCGGGTTTGGACGCATGCCATCCGATGGAAGCGAGGGCATCGAAAAACGCGTTGCGCCGGGATTCATATCTGGCCACCAGATCGGTTACGCATTGCTGCGAGGAAGTCAGTGCCGCTGCAGCCGCTGCCTGGATGCCGCCAAACAGGCTGACGTAAATGTGATCCTGCAGCAGGTTGATTTTGGAGATGATCTCTGCATTGCCAAGCGCAAATCCGACCCGCCAACCGGCCATGTTGTACGTTTTGGACAACGTATAAAATTCGATACCGACTTCTTTGGCGCCTGGAGCTTGAAGGAAACTCACAGGTCGATGGCCATCAAACCCGATGGCCCCATACGCGAAATCGCTCGCAACGACGATTTGATTTTCCCTTGCAAACTTGACCGTATCTTCGTAAAAGGAGAGCGGTGCCGTTGCCGAAGTCGGATTGTTCGGATAGTTCAGGTACATAAGTTTGGCTTGCATGCGGTCCCCGGGGGAAATGGCCTCGTAATCGGGCAGAAATGCATTGGACTCCAGCAGCGGCATGAAGGACATGCGGGCTTTGGCCAGCGCAACGCCAGACCAGTAATCCGGATAACCCGGGTCAGGGACCAGGCAGACGTCCCCGGGATTCAGCAAAATTTGCGGCAGTTGAACAAGCCCGGTTTTGCCTCCGAACAAAATGGCAACTTCCGTTTCGGGGTCCAGATCCACCTTGTAATCTTCCTTATATCGCTGCGCGATGGCTTCCTTGAGGAAGGCGTAGCCGCTGAATGGGGAGTATTTGTGATACAGCGGATTCTCTGCGGATTGCTGCAAAGTTTTGACGATATGGGAAGGGGTAGGCGTATCCGGATTGCCCTGCCCCAGGTTGATGACGTCATGCCCGTCGGCGATTTCCCGGTTTACGTTTTGCACAAGGGCAGCGAAAAATTGCGTCGGCAGCTGTCCCATGATATCGGCTGTAGGAATGGGGAAGGCAGAACGGCTTTGTATTTGCTCTTTTTGGCTCATGGTCAACATCACTCCGGTTCTTAGAATGGATCGTATCCCTTAATTTATCACGCCAATCCCGAGCTGTATAGAGGGGATAATGTATCCTCTTTCTTTTCCGTACAGCATCGAAGCGGATTTGCACAAAATTCAAAGCTCAGCATTCAGGTTTGTCCATTGCTTTCGAGAATGCCATTATTTTATGATGATTTACGATAATGATAATCAATATCATTTGATTGAAGCGCATATTGATGGGGGGAAAGAAAAATGAAACAACAAGGCTTTCGCGCACTGAGCGCAACACTGATGATCGCGGCGTTATCCGCGCTGCTGGTTGCTTGCGGCAACCCGTCTTCCAATGGTTCAGGCGAAGGAGAAACAACGGCGGCCGCGTCGAACGAGTCTCAGGCAACAACCGAAGCAGCCGGAAAAGAAGAGACTACTGCAGAAGCGGAAAACACAAGCGAGACCAGAATATTTAAAGATTGGAGCGGTCATGAGGTAGAGGTTCCGACCCATCCGCAGCGTGTCATTTACCATGGCGAAGTTACGGGGGATCTGTTGGTCCTTGGCGTTGTTCCTGTAGGTATCCTCAAAAATGAAGGGACCGTGTTCGATGATCAAGTGGCTGAAGCGGAGGACGTCGGCTTTCCAATCAGCGTTGAAAAGTCGCTTGAGCTGAATCCCGACCTGATCATTTTCTCTAATGACGACGCAGCGCAGTATGACCGCATTTCAAAAGTTGCCCCGACCGTAACGTTTAATTCCTTCTGGCCGTTAGAGGAGAGAATTCGCTTTTTGGGCGATCTGTTGAACAAAAAGCAAGAGGCAGAGACCTGGCTGGCTGCCCATGCCAAAGCGACAGAGGACATGTGGAAGCAGCTGCGCGAGCACGGGCTTAACGAAGACGAAACCGCGTCGGTATTCACGATGTATCCGGGTAACCGATTGTTCGTGATGGCCGGTGCCGGATTGCCACAGCTGCTTTACGGAGAGGGCGGCATGAAACCGACTCCCGAGATTCAGAAGGTGTTGGACGAAGGGCTTGGTTTTATCGAGATTTCGCAGGAAAAATTGCCGGAAATCGCTGGAGACCGCATTTTCATTCTTAATGCCGTGGGCCAGGAAGCGCAGCAATCGACGGAAGATTTGACCAAGAGCGAGGTATGGAACAACCTGCCCGCTGTAAAGGAGGGAAAGGTGTATCGCTTCGATATCGTCAAAGCATCGAGCGATGCCACTTCCAGAGAGTGGCTCTTAAAGGAGCTGCCGAAACAGATGCTTCAATAACAGACGTGTTAATCTCTATTGGAATAGAGGGCCTTCAACGTATTTTGTTGGACGGCTCTTTTTTCATTTCGAAACATGCGAATTTTACGCAGTCCTTCAGGTTCCTCTTCATGTATAGCTGTGTGAGCATATATGCTGGAATAATGACGGGTGCTGACGTATAATCAGAAGAAATAAATGGTTGATAACCATTCTCACTAGAAGATTCATGAGGTGAACGGCAATGCAAAAAATGAATGCAAACGGCGCTCCTTTATTTTTCGCGGCATTCCTGTTTCGTTATCGTCATATCGAACGGTGCATCGAGCAATCCGGTCAAGTCATGCTTGAAGTGAGCTGTGACCGTCACACCCTCCTGTTCTGCGAGCAGGGAGAAGGCCGCATATATATTGCCCGAGAGTCTCATCCGTTTGTTTCAGGAAAAATCTATCCCTTGGCTCCGGGAGAAAACTATCAGCTGGAGCATGATCGCCCGAATGCCTTGAAATATATAGTGCTCCATTATGATGCTGTACATATGGTAACCGATGATCCGGAACTGTACACACGTCCTCTTTTTGAAATAAGGGATCGGCTGAACGGATTTTCGCCGGCCCAGATCAGCGGCATGCTTGATTTGCTGCATTCGGGTCGACAGTATCGGACGGATGCGGAATATTGCCGGCTGAACGTGCAATTTCATAAATTGATGGAACTGATCGTGACCCGGTACACGTTGCCCAAAACGGAACAAAGCCCGGAAGCCCGGGTACAAGGCACGATTCAATACGTGGACGAGCACTATGCGCAGGATATCAGCGTTCAAAAGTTGGCCAGGCTTGCCAATCTGCGCCCCGCACAATTTACGGCATTGTTCAGGCAAATTACGGGCCGCAAGCCCCTTGAATACGTAAATTACGTACGCATTAAACAGGCCAAGGAATGGCTGGCGTTGTCCGATGAACCGCTGCGGGATATTGCAAGCCGGGTAGGTTTTCGGGATGAATATTATTTCAGCAGACGTTTCCGTAAGCACACCGGTTTGGCCCCCCGCCAATATGACAAATCCCTTCAACGGCAAACGCTTGTTCAGGATTGGGCAGGGCATGAATTGAACATTCCCCGGACCCCCGAGCGCATATTGTTTTACGGAGAGTCGGCAGGGGACCTGCTTGCGCTCGGCATTCCCGTCCTTGACCACGCATCGCACGACGCTTTGACGCCCCTCGATTTGGAGTGGACCGTACAGAAGCAGCCGGATTTGATTTTGTTCGACAGCAGCAACGAGCAGCTGTACCAGCGTCTTTCCCGCATTGCGCCTACGCTGATGTACAACTCCCATGCGGATTTGGAAGAACGTATGCGCAGAGTGGGCAGCTGGTTTGGCATGGGAGCGGAAGCAGAGGCGTGGCTGGGCGCTTACCATCGGAGATCGGAGGAGATGTGGGACAGCGTGCAGCCATGGATTCGGCCCGGGGAAACGGCATCGGTGCTGGTGCATCACCGGGGAGCTCGTTTGTTCGTCATGGGCAACATCGGACTGGCTCCATTTCTGTATCATCCAAAAGGATTTATTCCGGTGAGCAAGGTGCAGGATGCCATGTCCGCAGGCCGGGCATATAAGGAAATCTCAACGGAGTCGGTTAGCCAGTATGCCGGCGACCGCATCTTTGTCATGATGCCTGAGAGCGATACAGCGCGAATGGCGACGGAGCATTTGTTTGAAAGCGATGAATGGAAGGCGCTGCATGCGGTGAAAAGCGGGCAAGTATACAAACTGGAGGAGCGTGTTTGGAATATGGGAGATGCGCTGACGAGCTGCAGGCTGCAGTCCCTGCTGCCGGAGCTGCTGAACGGATTGGACGTGTCGGTCTAATCGCCCTGTTTGGCGCTTGACGCGATGGCCAGGCTTGTTCAAAAGGATGTTGCAGGCATTCCGGGAATCAAGCTATGATTACAAGTATTATGGTCGGAGGGGTGCTTGACATGACAGAACAACAACAGGCAGAAATGCGAGTGGCTTTGATTCAAGGCAATATCCAACTGGGGAACCCGGAAGCGAATCATGAACATATGCAAAGACGGCTCGAACAAGCGGTAGAGCAGTATCCGGATTTGGAGCTGGCCGTGCTGCCCGAGATGTGGAATACGGGCTACGCACTGGAGCAAATTCATGAACTGGCCGATCCGGAAGGAGAAAAGTCGAGAGCGTGGTTGTCGGCATTTGCGAAAAAACACCGCATTTCGATCGTGGGCGGCTCCATTGCCGAGAAACGGGGCGACCACATCTACAACGCGATGTATGCCTATAACAAAGAAGGGCAGGAGGTCCTTCGATATGACAAGCTGCATCTGTTTCGCCTGATGGATGAAGAAAAATATTTGCAGCCTGGCGCCGAACCGGAGCTGTTTGAATTGGAAGAGGGGCTGACGGCCGGTGCGTCCATCTGTTACGACATTCGTTTTCCCGAATTGGCCCGGACTCTTGCGCTGAATGGAGCAAAAGCATTGATTGTGCCTGCCGAGTGGCCTCATCCGAGATTGCATCACTGGCGCACGCTGCTGACTGCCCGCGCGATCGAGAACCAAATGTACGTGATTGCGTGCAACCGGGTAGGCAATGCAGGGGATACGTCCTTTTTCGGACATTCCCTCATTATCGACCCTTGGGGCGAAATTGTGGCCGAAGGCGGGGAAGAGGAAGAGATCGTGACCGGATTGATCCGGCCTTCGCTGGTGGATGAAGTGCGTGGGCGCATTCCTGTGTTCGAGGACCGCAGACCGGAAAAGTACTTTGGCAACTAAGAGTTCGAAACTTTGAAGACCAATCAGGTTAAAGCTTTGGGAGGATACTCAAATGTCCAATGTGCGATCACAAACCAAAGAAATTTTGCATCAAGCGTGCCATGACATGCGGGCTTGGACACAAAGAGATTGTGGGGCTGCTGCTTGAACGTGAGGTAGATTTTACCCAACCTGTCAGATTCAAAGGCAAGATGAGGTCATACGATGGAAGCCCGCTGGATCGGGCAGTTGAAGTGGGAAATGACGAGATTGTCCGTATGATTCGGCAAGCCAACGGTGCATGAGAAAAGCAACTGAGGTCGAAGATTGAAGAGAAGTGGGCGGAGCTAATGTGCCGGGTCACCGCAACCCGGCACATTAGCTCCTTTTTGATGCGCGCTAACGAACCCCAGCCACCTTATATGGTGGATTTCATGCTCCTTGACGGCTAACGAACTTTAGCCACCTTATTTGGCGCAAAAACAGCGGTGAGAGGGATGTTTTGCTTAAATAACGTGTGCTGAGTTCGTTAGCATTCTATATCCACGAAATTAGACTTCATATGGTGTCTCAGGTTCCTTACAGCTTCAGGAACATGTTGACGATACGCCTTTCAGTCGCTGTAGTGCCTCATTTGTTGCAAAATGGGCTGTAGTGCAGGGTAAATTCATTCGTTTGATGTTTGTATACTTCTTCACTTTTGTTACTCCTCCGATAACCCGGATACCGTGTCTTTGAACGTTTGGATAAACGCTTCCGCCGCCTTGGATAACACCCTGCCTTGGCGATAGGCAACCACGAGCGTGCGGCTGGGCACAGGTTCTGCGAGCGGAACGTAGACGGGCACGAATTCGCTCCGCGGGGCCCGTGCAATGAAACGCGGCACCAGGGTGATTCCCATGCCTGTGGCCACAAGGGATTGCACGGTTTCGATGTTGTTGCTTTCGAACACGACCTGTGGATCGAACCCAGCCTTTTCGCAAAGGTCAAAGGTCAATTTGCGGAATCCCTGTCCTTTTTTGAGTACGATAAAGGACTCATCGCGAAGCTCTTCCATCGTGACGGGAACCGGATGCTCGGGATCGGCGCGCTTCGCCAGCGGGTGATGAGGCGGAACGGCCAAATCGATGCGCTCTTCCCCGATCGCTACGTAAGACAGACTTGGTTCCTGAAGCGGCAGCGAGAGTAGGCTGAGATCGGCTTTGCCGCTCGCCGTCAGCTTTTCCAGCGCGCCGCCCGCATCCTCCAGCAGGGTGACTTCAATGTCGGGGTAAGCCTGTTTATATGCCGGAAGCACGTGAGGAAGCAGATGTGAGCCCGTGATCGGCATGCTGCCGACGACAACCTTGCCTTTGCGCAGCTGGGAGATGTCGGACATCTCCTGGCGGAGCAGCTCCACGGCATCGACGATTTTTTGCGCCTGCTCCACAAAAGTAACCCCTGCATGGGTCAATTCCACTGTGCTGGTATTGCGCTGAAAAAGCAGCACACCAAGCTCCTTCTCCAGCTTGGACAACTGCTGGCTGAGGGATGGCTGCGCAATGTGCAGCTTCTCGGCGGCCCGGGAGAAATTGCGTTCGGCGGCGATCTGCAACGTATATTGAAGCTGTCTTAATTCCATCGTTCTTGTCATTCCTTTCGTTATGCCTACATTATAATCATTCCCCGCGAAGAAATCACTTGTCGGGATAAAACGCTCGCAGCTGCCCCGGCCGGGAACGGATTACGGAGCGCAGTCCCTTCAACATCTTTGGGGAAAATACGCAAAGGCCTGCCCCATAACGTTTATGTACACGATCAAATGTCTGGAAAAGCATTGACACACAAACACCGACAGCGTACTATGTAATTATGATAATGATAATTGTTATCAATAAAACCGCTGCAGCTTGCAATGGTTTATTTGCGTTTCATCCTGTATAGGTAAAACCTATCGCATCTATAGTTTTTATATCTTGGAACAATGAAGAGACGAGTGATATATTTATGTCATTCAAGAGCCGAGCCAATTGAAGACGTCGAAGCTCTTCCAAGGACCGAACTTATGATGGGGTGAAAATGATGAGTAAAAAAACGATGTTTGAGAAAATCTGGGAAAACCACGTAATTCATCAGGAAGAAAACAAACCAAGCATTCTGTACATCGATCTGCATCTTGTACACGAAGTGACTTCGCCGCAGGCGTTTGAAGGTCTGCGCCTGAGCGGCCGCAAAGTCCGTCGCCCTGAGCTGACGTTTGCGACTATGGACCACAACGTACCGACGAAAGACCGTTACAACATTACAGATCCGATTTCCAAACAGCAAATCGATACCCTCTCCCAAAACTGCCGTGACTTTGGCGTGAAGCTGTATGACCTGGACACGCTTGATCAAGGGGTCGTGCACGTTATGGGTCCAGAGCTCGGCTTGACGCATCCGGGCAAAACGATCGTTTGCGGCGACAGCCATACTTCGACGCATGGAGCATTCGGTGCGCTGGCATTTGGGATCGGTACGAGCGAAGTGGAACACGTCATGGCCACGCAATGTTTGCAGCAGGCGAAAGCCAAAACGATGGAAGTGCGCTTCGTCGGCAAGCGCAACCCTGGCGTAACGGCCAAAGATATGATCCTTGCGGTCATCGCCAAATACGGCACGGACTTTGCGACAGGATATGTCATCGAATATACAGGCGAAGCGATTCGCGAACTGAGTATGGAAGAGCGCATGACGGTCTGCAACATGTCCATCGAAGGTGGAGCAAGAGCCGGCATGATCGCGCCGGATGAAACGACATTCGAATACCTGCGCGGACGCGAGTATGTGCCGCAAGGCGAGAAATTCGAAGAAGCTGTCGCATCTTGGAAACAGCTCGTAACCGATGAAGGCGCTGAATTTGACCGCGTCGTTGAAATCGACGTGGAAGCATTGATTCCGCAAGTTACATGGGGCACTAGCCCGGGCATGGGGACGGACATTTCTTCCCGAGTTCCCGTACCGGCTGAACTGCCGACCGAAAACGAACGCAAAGCAGCTGAAAAAGCGCTTGAATATATGGGACTTGAGCCGGGAACGGCCATCACTGACATCGAGATTGACTACGTATTTATCGGTTCCTGCACGAATGGACGGATCGAGGACCTGCGTGCGGCTGCGAAAGTGGCTAAAGGGCACAAAGTATCCAGCGGCGTTACAGCGATTGTGGTGCCGGGATCGGGCCGAGTTAAATTGCAAGCCGAGAAGGAAGGTCTCGATAAAGTATTTATCGAAGCAGGATTTGAATGGCGCGAAGCGGGATGCAGCATGTGTTTGGCGATGAATCCGGACGTACTGCAACCGGGCCAGCGTTGTGCGTCGACATCCAACCGGAACTTCGAAGGACGTCAGGGACGCGGCGGACGTACTCATCTGGTTTCCCCGGCGATGGCGGCAGCCGCAGCGGTCAAAGGCCGTTTCGTCGATGTGCGTGACTGGAATTTCAAAACGGAAGCAGTTATCTAAGAGCAGGGAACGAAGGGAGAACGGAAGATATGGAAGCATTCAAAACATTGCAAGGCATCGTGGCACCGGTTGACCGCGTAAACGTGGATACGGACGCAATCATCCCGAAACAGTTTTTGAAACGGATCGAGCGCACCGGATTTGGACAGTTTTTGTTCTACGAATGGCGCTTTGACGAAGAGGGAAACAACAATCCTTCTTTTGAATTGAACAAACCCCGTTATGAAGGGGCATCCATCCTCATTTCGCGCGCCAACTTCGGCTGCGGATCTTCTCGTGAGCATGCACCATGGGCGATCATGGATTATGGATTCCGCTGCGTCATTGCACCAACGTTTGCGGACATTTTCTACAATAACTGTTTCAAAAACGGCATTTTGCCGATCAAGCTGTCGGAAGAGCAGGTCGAGGACCTGTTCCAGCGCACCGCAGCGCATGAAGGTTATCAGCTGAACGTGGATCTGGAAAACAAAACGATTACGGATGCGCACGGCCTGCACATCGATTTCGATTTGGATGAACATCGCCGCCAGTTCCTGCTGCAAGGCTTGGACGACATTGGCCTGACGCTTCAGCATGATGATGCCATCACGGCTTACGAACAACGTCATGCCGCCAAACTTTTCGGCTAAACCAATGCTTTCCTCAAACTAAACCGTCGGACTGGACGGGGACATTCGTCTCTGCTTCAGTCGGCGGTTTTTCTTTTTCGATGCAGTTATTATGCCGTCGAAATATGACAACGTTGTAACCGGATTGCAGGACATTATCTGATAAACTGGTTAGTAGATTATGGAAAGATACATACGGACGTTCAAAAGAAAACAGATTGGTGGAGGATTTATGAAGAAATGGTCGACAGCTGTCTTTGCTTTGTTATTCCTCTGTTTGTTGCCTGTAGCGGCACATGCTGCTGACGTCACACCTTCCATTATCATCGATGGCGTCAGAGTGGAGCAAGCTGGAGCACCAGCCGAAAACATCGGCAAAACGGTGATGGTTCCCATTCGCATCGTGTCTGAAAATCTCGGTTATCAGGTGAAATGGGAGAAAGCCACCCAAACGGTATGGGTTGAAAAAAACAACAGCCATATCGAAATGAGCGCAGGCAAGACCTCGGCCACCGTGAATGGTACCGTAGTCAATCTGGATGCTCCTCCTTTGATCAGACAAGGCACGACACTGGTCCCCCTTCGTTTTATCGGTGAGGGCATGGGGCTTCACGTTGGCTGGGATAATGGTACCAAAACCGTCAGTTTGGAAAGCGTCCCGCCTGTTATCGAGAAGGACGAGCAGGAGGAGCCGAGTGAAGCACCGATTGCACAAACGGCATTACTGCAAAGCATCAGTTATGACAAGGATCGCTTGAGCGTGGCTGTAGACGGCAGCATCGCTCCGAAGATATCGAGTCTGTCCGAACCGGATCGAATTATGGTTGACCTGCCCGAAACGGCGTTCTCGTCTTCGTTTATCGAAGCACAAGCCGGATCGCCGGATGGCAGCGGCCGGATTGCCGTAAATGACTCCGGCATGGTATCCCAAATCCGTTATGCGTTGTTCAGCAGTTCGCCTTCAACGGTGCGTGTCGTGTTTGACCTGAAGCAGCCTGCGACAGCCAAATGGTCCCTCGGAGATAACAATGTACTGCTGGTAGATTTGACTGGAAGCCTTGGAGAATCGACAGCGGAACCTTCCATACCGGGGAAGGAAGGAAAGCAGGTCGTCGTGATCGATCCGGGACATGGCGGAAGACAACCGGGCGCGGAGAGCGTAACCGGAGCGCACGAGAAGGATTTCAATCTTGCGGTGGCGCTTAAAGTGCAGGCTTTGCTTCAACAGTACGATGCCATTCAGACCGTGGTGACGCGTCAGGACGATACGGAGCTATCGCTTCAGCAGCGCGTTGACATCGCTGAGCTGAATCAGGCGGTGCTATTTGTATCCATTCATGGAAACAAGTTTACGACTCCCGTCCCGAATGGCATTGAAACGTTGTACACCCGCAAGGAAAGCAAGGCATTGGCTGACGTATTGCACAAACACGTAATGCAGGCCACAGGACTTAAGGACCGGGGGATTAAGACGGCAAGCCTTCATGTCACGCGGGAAACAACGATGCCCGCTGTACTGCTCGAGCTTGGGTTTTTGAGCAATCCCGCGGATGAAGCCGTTATGCTTACAGAGGAGTACCAGAATAAATGCGCGCAAGCCATCGTGGATGGAATCGTAGAATATTTGGGCAATTAGCTGGTAATTGTTTCTTGTGTAGGATTTAAGAACGCTCGTTGTTTCAAGATGTTTGATGGATAAAACTGGGCGAAGTTTGACATGAAAATGTAGAAAAAGCTTGATTTGACAGCGTTTATTCTCAGATATGTTGGAATATATTCGCAACTTTTGGTGGAAGCGGACGTCTAATGAGGTGTCCGGTAATGCCTAGTTGACCTGGCGGATCAAGGTCATCTTAACATGCGGCAATAAAATGTGAGAATGGTAGGGGTGAAGGATGAAGAAGTTCGGTTTTTTGGCACTGTTATTTGTCTTTGGGCTCGTTTTCCCGGGCTATAGCCATGCGGCCGCAGACACAAAAATTGTTCTTGATGGGAAGGAAATCGTGCAGCCATCCGACGCCAAAGCGGAAAACATCAACAGCAAAGTGATGGTTCCGATTCGCGTTATTTCCGAAAGTCTCGGATACGGCGTGGACTGGCAGCAAAAAACAAGCACCGTAACGATTTCCAAGGATAACACCGTCATGAAGATGGTCGTTGGAAAGAAAACGGCAACCGTAAACGGCAGTAACGTTAGCCTTGATGCCCCGCCAATCGTAAAAAACGGTACTACACTTGTGCCTTTGCGTTTTGTAGGCGAACAAATGGGCCTTAAGGTGGGTTGGAACAACACTACGAAGACGGTAACATTAGTTACCCAGAACTCGGGCTCCGGAAACGGAACGATCACACCTCCGAATGCAGGAAATGAAAGCGGAAGTTCAGATCAGGAAGGTCTTGTACTGGTGAACGCCATCAGCTTCAGCGAAAACCGCTTCATGATCGCCACAAGCGGCAGCACGAAGCCGAATGTTTTCACGATGACAGGACCGGATCGAATCGTTATCGATTTGCCGAACACTGCTTTCGCAGATTCTTTCAGCGAAGGACAAGCCTTGGACAGCAATCAGAATGGACAGCTTGTGGTTAGCGGTTATCCGGATGTGTCGAAAATTCGTTATTCGCTCTATAACAACAGCCCATCCACCATTCGTTTCGTCATTGATTTGACAAGTGCGAAAGGCTATGAAGTGGAGAGCGACTCAGGCCTTGTCGTCATCAACTTGAACAAAGAAGGACAAAACACAACCACTCCAGGTACTGGGGACGGAAAAAAGGTGGTTGTTATCGATGCGGGTCACGGTGATCATGATCCGGGGGCCATTGGTATTACAGGCAAAAAGGAAAAAGACTTTAATCTTGCAATGGCTTTGAAGGTTCAGGCCTTGTTGAAACAGGAATCAGGCATTAACGTTGTGCTGACGCGCAGTGACGATACGTTTCTTGAATTGAAGCAGCGCGTGAAAATTGCAGAGGACATCAAAGCAGACATCTTTGTTTCCATTCATGCGAATAGCGGTCCTGCTGCAGCGAATGGCGTAGAAACCTTCTATACGCGTTCGACCAGCAAAGCCCTGGCAGATATTATGCACAAACACCTCGTCCAGTCCTCGGGACTGAAAGATCGTGGAGTGAAAACGGCAAGTCTTCATGTAACCCGTGAGACAACCATGCCGGCGGTATTGCTGGAAGGCGGATTCCTCAGCAACGCAAGCGACGAGGCCGTCCTGTTCACCGAAAGCTTCCAGAACAGTGTGGCCAAAGGCATCGTAGCAGGGATCAAGGAGTATCTGGGAATCAATTAAGGGTTGTTCCTTATGATAGGAGGCGGAGTTAAGATGAACAAAAAGATATGGATTGCAGCATTGCTAGTAACAGTGATGGCAGTTGCTGCCGGATGTGGCAGTAAACCGACAGCAGCTCCAGCTCAGACCCAAGGTGCGACAACCGAGAACAATGTGACCGAGACAGAAGGCGAGACGCAAATTACGGAACCCGTAACGGCAGATCCGGAGCAAAACTCGACCGGAACGGATACGGTGACACAGAACGGATCGGAAGGCGGTTCTACGGGGTCTGCGAATACAACCGATTCTACGAATACTTCGGGCAACGGAACGAATGCGAGTTCACAAAGCTCCGAAACCAAAGGGAATTCCGAAAGCGTAAAGCAAGAAACGATCAAAGTGTTTTTCACGGACCCGGAAGAGCTTGAGCTGCACGAATCGACAGCCGGCATTTCATATGCGAGCGACCAGGATAAGTACAAGTCCGCATTCGAAGCGTTGCAGCAAAGCAGCGACGAGAAGCTTGTCCCGCTCTGGGCCAAGGAAATTGAACTCAAGTCCGTCACATTCAAAGAAGGCGCGTTAACGCTTGATATCCACATGCCCGATACGGCACGTTTGGGTGCAGGCGGCGAGTCTTTTGCTATCGAGGCTTTGAAAAATACGTATTTCCAATTCGACGAAGTGAAGTCCCTTGACCTGCTGGTTGACGGCAAACAGCTGGAAAGCCTGATGGGACATGTCGATCTGGAACATCCGATGACGAAATAATTCGGTTACGAAAAGGATGGCACGCTGTCAATTGTGAGTCTACGGGGAATGACCGTTTACATGAGAGAGGGGAATCATAGGTGACTTTTAAATATAACAATCCATCACACTCGAAAAAAGTAATGTCCGCCATGCTTGCAGGCATGATGGCCCTGAGCGGCGGAGGTGCCGCACTGGCTGCCGAATCCACCGAAACGGGACAAGGCCAGCCAGCGGCAACCACCACTTCGGCCGCACCAACAGGCCTGTTTAGCGATATTAAAGCAGGGTACTGGGCTGAAAAACATGTATACAAGCTGGCATCCCAAGGGATCCTTCTCGGAAATAACGGTCTGTTCCGTCCGGGAGACGCCGTAACGCAGCAAGAAGCCGTAACGATGGCCATCCGTTTCATGAATAAAGAAAACCAGTTGAATGACGGCACGACTGCAGCATTACCGACAAACATGGAAGTGAGCAACTATTTCAAGCCGTATGTCGCATTGGCGCTTCAACTGGGGCTTATTAATCAAACCGAAGAAACGGCTGCTGATGTAACGAATACAACCTGGGGCCAAAAACCGGCATCCCGGGAATGGACGGCAAAGCTGCTGATCCGCGCTTTGGGCAAAAATGACGAAGCGAAAGCGCAAAATGCCCAGTCCACAGGATTCGCTGACAATGACAGCATTTCGGACAGTGCCAAAGGTTATGTAAACCTTGCTGTCAGTCTTGATCTGGCCAAAGGTGTAGACGGAAACAAATTCAATCCGACGGGGACCGTTACGCGTGCGCAGCTGGCAACGTTTTTCAGCCGCGGCGAAGGTTTGACGGACACGGCCTACCCCAACACGTACACCGGATATGTCACAGGTTTGAAAGATAATCAAATCACGCTGGTTGCCAATGGAAAAACGATGAATTTCACAGTGAACTCCAGTACTCCGTATTTCACCAAAGACAGTGAAGTACGCGCTGCCGGACCCAATGTGCAATTGTACACCAAAGTGCTGATTGTCGGAGGATCGAATGGTGCTGCTTCCTATGTCGAATTGCTGGACGCTACCCCTCAAGTAGAGAGCGTGGAAGGCACTTTCGCGCGCGCTTTGTCCGGCAACAAAGTCGGCATCTTTGTCGGTGAAAACTACGAGACATATGCGTATGATGAGTCTACGGCATTCATCGACCAGAACGGGAATGCAATCAAGGTTTCCGACATTACCGCGGACAGTACGGTTGAAATTCAGCGCGAAACATTCTCTGCTGACAAAAAAACCGTTGTTATTCGGGTGAAATCGGGCATCGTGAACAAAAGCGACAGCGGTACGGTAACCGAGGTCAATCCTTCGGGCAAAACGATCAAAATCACGAATGCTGCCGGCCAGTCGGAGCAGTACACGTACAATGACAACCTCATCATTCGTTATCGTGACCGTATTTTGCCTGTTGCCGAGCTTACTGCAGGCAGTGCCATCAAGTACACGGTGAAGGATAGCGTGCTGCAAACGGTTGAACTGTCGCAAGGCGTAGAACAAAACGTACGCGCTACGCTGGTAGAGATCGGTGGCAATCAATCCACGCTGACGTTTAAGCGGGAGGGTGGTTCTCTTGAAGCCAAATTGCTGGTTGACCAGCCTGAAGTGATCATTAGCGGCATCGAAAAAGCAACGCTCAGCGATCTGATTACCGATGCAGACAATGGGGATCAAGTCGAATTGACGTTGAACTCCGATGACCGCGTGACACGCATTCAGGTCGTGAGTCGTCAGATGGAGCCGATGAACGGCGCTTCAGTCGTATCGTACAACAGCAAAACGAAAGTGCTGACCGTGCTGGACAGCAACAAAAGACCGTACGTGTTCACGCTGGACGAAAAAACGAAGCTGGACTATAATGCAGCAAAACCAACGCTTGCCGGGCTGGAGACCCTTCTGAATGAAGGCCGCAAAATAGACCTGACATATGTGGGTACTCGCGCACTGTCAGTGAAAGTCATTTATAAATACGAGGGTACGCTGAGCAATATTGACACGGCGAACAAAAAGATCAGTCTGCTGTCCAATAACCAAACGGTGACGGTGGCGTATTACTCGGTGCCAACGATCGAAATTTATAACAAAGCGGGTGCCGGACTAAGCGATCTGAAGGTAGGCGATTCCGTTACGATCACGCTGAACGGAGCTCAAGATGCCGTGCAGAAGATTGCGCTGAATACAACAGCTCAATTCGAAATATTGTCCATTGAAACCAATGGCCGCATTCTAGTAAAATCCGATTTGTTGACCAGCCACTTCTATGTGGACCAAGCTGTGCTCACCGGAGAGAATGGTCAATCGATCACTGCGGCTCAATTGGCAGCAGGCAATCTGATTAATGTTACATTTGAAGGAACGACGGCAAAAGCGGTTCAGGTCGTTAAGCGTACACTGGGCCAAGTGACGGCGGTGGATGCAAGTTCTGTTACATTGAAGTTGTTCAATGGACAAACCGAAACCGTGCCTGTGAGCGGAACGATCAAAGTGCTGAAATCCGGTTCGACGCTGACGACGATTGGAAGCCTGACGGCAGGAGATCGCGTGGAAGTGACGAAAGATACGGACAATTCCACGCGTTTTCGTGTAATGACCGTAGCAAACAGGCAGTTCTGGTCGTATGATGCCGTGGGCAATCAAATTTTGGTAAAACGGGAGTCCACTTCCGACACCAATTACCGTTTCGCACTGTCATCGGGCACATATGTTCATCAGGGTGACACGACTTTAAGCGTGCAATCTCTCAAAGATAATGATAATATTGTATTGTATCTTTTGGGCAACGTGGTCCTGGAGATCCAAAAACAGTAATCAATTATTTTCGAGGATCAAAAGAATGACCGTCTTGATGCGGGATCTTTCCCGCATCAGGACGTTTTTTTTGCAAGCGAACCGGCGTCCACACCGCCCTGACTCGAATCGGGCATTTGATTAATAAGCCCATATTGTGTGGTGATTTTGCGGGAGGTAGCTCTTCATGAATGCAGCAACGGTAAGACATATCCTTGATACGATGGCAGCCATGTTTCCGGATGCGCACTGTGAATTGAACCATGAGAATGCGTTCGAATTGACCGTAGCTGTCTTGTTGTCTGCCCAGTGTACCGACGAAACGGTAAACAAAGTCACCGCAGACCTGTTCCAAAAGTACAAAAGCCCTGCCGATTATTTGGCTGTGCCTTTGGAAGAGCTTGAGCAGGATATTCGGCGGATCGGCTTATATCGGAACAAGGCCAAGCATATTCAGAACATGTGCCGGATTCTGATCGATCAGTACGATGGCGATGTGCCGCAGGAACACGATCAGCTCGTGACGCTGCCGGGAGTTGGACGCAAAACGGCGAATGTCGTTGTTTCTAACGCTTTTGGCGTGCCGGCAATTGCGGTGGATACCCACGTTGAACGTGTATCCAAGCGTCTGGGTTTGGCTGGCTGGGACGATTCCGTCCTTGAAGTCGAGAAAAAACTGATGAAGCGGGTACCTCGGGATGAGTGGACCATCACTCATCACCGATTCATTTTTTTCGGACGTTATCATTGCAAGGCGCAGAACCCCCAATGCGAAGTTTGTCCATTGCTGGACGTGTGCAGGGAAGGGAAAAAGCGTATGAAAACGCCCAAAATCAGGAAAGATAAGGTACGTGGCACCACCTCAAAGCAAAAATTAAATTCTTAATCAGAAGAGGATGAGTAATGATGAAATGCATTTCCGTGTACACAGACAATTTTGAAGCTTTCTCGGACATTTTCGAGCAAATCGTTGACCAGGATATGGCCGAGAATGAAGAAAAAGAAGTAGAAGGCATCACAGTAAGCCACTCCGGCGATGTGCCAGAACATTATTTGGAGCGCATGTCCGTTAAGCCAGAGGTTGTTGTCATGAAAGACAAAGTGAGAGGCATCACGATTTTGCAGCATGGCCAAGTTTTCGAAATTTTGCTGCCTTCGCTGGAGAACGCCGTTTCCTAATTCAGGAACGCATATTGAAATGTTGCATCAATGTTTCTGGGATATGTTCGCACGTCGGGACGGTCACACGCATTGCATGCAACATACTCCCCGTTCATTGGGGATACATAGAAGCAACCAAGCGGGATCGTCGACAGGAGATTCAGCGGCGGCAGACGATAAAACCGACAAGATCGGTTTTATTTTTTTGCAGTCATGTTGTATGCGTTTTCTTGTGGGCGGCAGATCGAGAATGTGACGTATGGGTGAAGGAAGCCAATTCAAATTATGGCAAGGTAATGTTACAATAACGTTTATGCAGGTCAAGTGATACATCGATATTTTCCAAGTTTACAGAGAGAGGAAGGCCAACCATGACCAGAACAGTTAACGCGCCCGACTTGGCCAAACCTCTGCTTCCGCTGCGGGCAGCGCTGGAACAGACAGGGGACCAGACAGCTGTACAAGCAATAACGGATCTGATCGGCAAGGCAGAGACAACGCAATTGACGATTGCGTTTTGCGGCCATTTTTCGGCAGGGAAATCGAGTTTGATCAATAGTTTGTGCGGGAAGCGCGTGTTGCCCTCCAGCCCCGTACCGACAAGCGCAAACGTGGTATCGATCCGAAACGGGGAACCGCGCGCACTGATCTATACTGCCGATAACGAAAGCGCTGACATGCATGGGAATTCACATGCTCCGCTTGAAGTATTTCCCGAGCAATTACAGGAGTATTGCAAAAACGGCGGAGCTTACCGCGCCATTGAAGTCTGGGACGATATCCCGATGCTGGGCGATGACGGCGTGCTGCTCGATACGCCTGGGGTCGATTCGACGGATAAAGGGCATAGTTTGGCAACCCATTCGGCGCTTCATCTTGCCGATGTGGTCTTTTATGTTATGGATTACAATCACGTACAGTCCGAAAGCAATTTGTCATTTGCCAAAAGCCTGTCGGATTGGGGTAAACCTTTGTTTCTCATCGTGAATCAAATTGATAAGCACAGAGACCGTGAACTGGCCTTTGATGAGTACGTACGCGGCGTAGAAGCCATATTTGAAGCATGGGAAGTGAAGTATGACGGGCTGCTGTTCACATCCTTGAGGGATAAGGAACATCTCTATAATCAGTGGCAGCTCATTCCGAACATCATTCGCCATCTGCTCGAACAGAAGGAACCGCTTATCCGTCACAGCTTGGCCAGTTCGGCAAGCCATGTTACCGAGCAGCATTTGCTCAGACGAGAGGAAGAGCAGGAAGAAGAGAAGTCTGGGCTGCTTGAGCAAATTGGAGGCCGTGAAGGCGTGGAGCGCCTGGAACGCCAACTGGCTGAGCTGAGCCGCGAAGAAAAAGAGCTGCGTACCAAGCCTTCAAGCGAACGCGAAACATTTCGCGGAGAACTGGAATCGCTCTTGTCGAATGCCAATCTGACGCCTGCGGATATTCGAACGGCGGCAGGTACATTTCTGGAAAGCCGTAAACCGGGTTTCCGCGTTGGATTTTTGTTCGCGGGGAACAAAACGGAACAGGAGAAAGAACGGCGATCCATGGAACTGCTGCGCATGCTCCGGGATCAGGCTGGCGGCCAGGTCGAAGTGCACATTCGCACGATGCTGCGGCAATTGGGCGAAAAGCACGGGTTATGGGATGCAAAATGGGAAGAGTCGCTGAATCAGGAGCTTCCCGTTTTGGATGAAGCGATGCTGGATCAGGTTCGCAAGGAAGGGGCCGAAGTGTCCCCTGAGTATGTGCTGCAATTCAGCAAAGAGCTGCGGGGCGAGATCGAGGCCCGCTATCGCCGGTCGGCCATGATG
>NZ_CAKMMP010000013.1 GCF_927798175.1 Paenibacillus sp. JJ-223 | reverse complement strand
AGAGCCGCATCCGCGGCAGCCAACAAATACAAGGAGCTTCCGCCTGTCGGAATGGCCGCAATAATGGCCACCACGCCAAAAATAACGTTAAACTCGGCGATCAGCATTTGCGGGTCGATGATCAATACTTGAAATGTGTATCTGGATAAGTATACCGTTTTTTGCGTTTGTTTGCTCAAATAATCCGGCTTTTGCGGAATCACGTCATTCAGCTCTACCTGCTCCAGCCATGGACTCATCTGATTCAATACATTCCCTAGCCCCGTGGAATCCATGATGCGTTCCATCAGTCCTGGTTTGCCACCGGCGTTCCCTTGAGAAGACGAAGACTTCGTACTCAGTACCGGAGGCGGCGGCAGCATCGCCTGAATTTCGGCTTCCGTTTTCCCTGCTGCCGTTTCTTTCGCCCACATCTCCTTGGATTGCTGCTGCCAGTTGTGAATAGCCGTGCGGTCGCGATCCATCTGATCGTATGTCTGCTGCTGCTGTTCCAGCTCCGCTTGCTTTTGTTCTTTGCTTTTCTTTTCGGGCTCGGCGGCTGGCTGGTTTACGTACTTCTGTTGATAGACGTTTTTTTGCTCCTCCGCCGATTTGCTGCTCATCCATGTCTTCGCCTGATCCGACAGATTGGGATCGTTTTTGGCCGTCTCGGCAACTTTGCTGCGAATGTCTGCACGTTGTGCATCCGTTAACTGGACCGCCGTTCGTAATTGCAGCGACAAATCCAGTTCCTCTTTCATGATCTCGCCATCGGCCAGCATGTCCAAATACAATTCTTCCAGTTCTTCTTCGGTCAGCAGTTCCATGAAATCCACGTTGACCTTTTGCAGATCCACTTTTTTGCTCTGGATTCCTACCCGGTTTCCATTCAGCACTACATATTGGTCCACATTGGTTTGCAGCACAATCTGCTGCTCGGCCTGAATTCGGAAGGACTCCAGCATACCCTTGTCGCTTCCCGAACCGACCTCAATCTGACTACTCGCCACAACCAGCAAATCTTCCGTGGCGTTCAGGCTAATGTTTCCCGCATCCAAATGCAGGCTGACGCTTCCCTTCTTGAACAGGACTCCGTCGTCGCCGAGCTGCATCCGGGCTTCTCCCGGCATTTCGAACACTTTGGTCTCCGGCTTCTGAAAAACCGTTCGGCCCTTCATCTCTTCGCTGCTGCCCCGGACGGAGTTAATGGCCATCGCCTGCTTCTCCGTTCCGCTCGGGAAGTACACTTTGATTCGTGCGCCTTCCTCCGGCAAACAGTGAAAGATATTGTTGCCTTCGCCCGAATAGGGAAACCACCAATTGGCGTGATCATCATGCTGATCGTCGATATCCAGATGAACCTTCACCATGTTGTTTGCCCGTTTGATGACGCGCCCTTCCAGGGACCTGCCCTGAAGCTGTTCATTCCGCCTGGATTTACGTCGCAAGCTTTGCCGTTTGACCAGCAAATACTCATATCTCAACCTGCCGGATAGATAACTGATCACAGACTCGGACACCACCCAGATCTGTCCTTTAAAAGAAACATCATCTCCAACTTGGCAGAATTGCTCCGTCGTGACCCGATAGCTCACAAAATCGGACTCGATCAGTTGATTGGCGTCATCTCCTTCGGCATGGGCTTTCAGCTGCTTATACAGCTCCCTGTCTTTTAAAGCCGTATATCTTATGGCCACAATCTCTGTGCCCCACGACAAATCGGGTACACCGAAAAACACCCTCGGCGCATCCATCGTGACATCCGGCAAAATCACGGTTCCTACCCGCGCAGCAAGACGTTGGAGAAATTGCCAGTCCGTCTCTTCATATTGCACCAGCAAGGCGCCGATCGATGACTGATCGCTCGTAGCCATGTTCTGGGCGTCCCCTCCGGGATACCTTCCAGCCAATTGGCGAACCGCCTCCGTATAGGTCAGGCGTTTATTCTGGTAGGAACGGCTCTTCGGTGTCATATCCATCACATAACTCCGCGAGAGAGCATGGACCTCCACCAGCGGAATTCCGTCCTCCATTTGGATGTCTACCTTCGTAATTCCTCCGGCAAACCAGCTCTCCGGCCTGGAATCCGTCATTTTTTGCAAAATCAGACTGTCGCTAAAGCTGCTATGCAACAGGCATTGCTCTGCCTCTTCTTCACTCATGCGAACGGAAAACACACACTTCGCATGTGCGTTAAACGCTCTTTCAACCCGAAAGCTTCGCAAGTCCTTAATTTTATACGGCCAGCTTAACTCGTATCCATCTCCCTGATAAATAACCTCCACCCATCATTCCCCCTTTACCGTTACCTGACCGAAAATTCAGGGGGAGCCGGGTCCATGCCATTCGTGAGCAAACCGATCTTTCCGCCACATTTGCAATACAGGCAGGACTTGCTCGTGAGCGCAGGTACCCCTTGAATGGATACATTGGGACTGCCGTTGGTCCATTGAGCTTTCGCTCCGGTTAATGCATCTACCAGCGAATCAAGCATAGGAAGTGCAATCAGGGCACTTTGCTGCAAGGCTGCCTTCGCCGTAAACGGAGCCTGTGTCGGAGCCGCGGCCGATGCCGTGGGCATCAGTTGCGGCGAGCATGGATATATGGGTTTTCCCATCGTAGGTTCTGTTGGATCAGGATCAATCATATAAGACGGATCCGACATCGGTCCTGTTATCTTTTCAGCAAGCTTCATGGGATGCAGCTCACTCCGGCAATAACCGAATGAATAAAAGTTTCCGTCGATTTCCTGCCCCATTTTTGCAAAAGGAATGCCATGAATGGTTCCGGGTTCGGAGGTCGACGGCACACAATCATCCACCGTGAGCATCGGGCTCCCGTTAATATAGATTCCATTCGGCTCCAGCTTGTTAAGTACCTCTTCATGGGTTCCGAACGTACAATGCATATAGGCACCCGCAGTTACGTAGGTATCCTCGCTTCTCCAAGGAGAAGCAAGCAATTTGTTCCGTGTGTCCTTTTTCAGAATGGTATCTGTAATCCCCATCTACTCTTCCCCTTCTGTTATCCGAATTGGTCTTATGTTTAAGCCGTATATTCCCGCCTTTAATAACTTTTCTGCAACGTCCAGCCGAACTATAACCAGATGCGAACGGTAATAAGGAATACACCAGATTGAACTTTCCTCTAAGCTCCGGAGATTCATTTCCAACCCTGTCACTTGCCCGGCCTGAACGCGAATTCGCTCCGGGTCCATTCCAGACACTTTGGGCAGAGCGATCCAGTCGTAGAACGTTTGATTCTGCTGCTCCAGGTTCATGACGACCACTCGTTTCCGTTGAAGGTCAGGTTCGGCTTTAAGCATGATTGTGGCAATATTCTCCGTAAATAGCTGGACCGGATAATGGTCGATGACACAGGGACACGTATAACCCTTGCCTGATTTCACAAACACGATTTCTTCATTGGCCGCTTCACTGTACCCTTGAAGCATTCGTTCCGGCCATTGTATGCTTTGCGCTTGCTGCAGCAGACGACGGTCATGCTCGATGATGTAATGCTCCATCCCATCCCTCTCCCTCTCCTCATTCTCCTAAGCTTCAATCCACTCTACGGAAGCCCGCTGCTCGGGGGTTAATCCAACTCGAAATCGATCCTGTGCCAGCATCCGGCTGCCGGATAGGTCCGCTCCCGTAAAATCCGTTCCTTCCAGTATTGCACCTGCGAAATCACCCGCGATTCTGGCATATCTGAATGTTGCATGACTCAGATTGGCACCTTGAAACAGAACACCATGTATGCCATAAACAAGCCCATGCGTCTCCACAAAAGAATCCCGACCGCCCAGTGCCCCATCGAATCTGGCACCCGTCAGGTCACACTCCCGAAAATCCGCATCGAACAGCAGCGTTTGCCCATAATCGGCCTGCATGCAGCGACATCGTTCGAAACGTGTGCCAAGCAGGCTTGCCCCTTCAAAATGACTGCCGCTCAGATCCGCTTCCTCGAATCTGGCGTAATTGAAATCCAGCTCCGCGTAATTTCCGTGTTGGAGATCCACTCCGGCAATATGCTCGTAAATATATTCGGACGGCAGTCGGCTTTCCAACCAGCCTTTACATGTGATGGAACTCCTCTGGATTCGGTTGACACGATACACGGATTCGGTGACATCATGATCCAGATATTCCCCCACGCGGACTTCAAAGTGGCCGTCTTTTCGGATGCCTTCAAAGGAATCCAAGGTCCGAATCGGTTCCATGGCATGACGAACGGCATGAACCATATACACGTGAAAAGGATACAACTGTCCTGCCTGCCATGAATCCAATGCCGCCTGGTCAATGCGATTCATATAACGTCTGCGCCCAAGCTCGCATGCCTCAAACCACTCGTTCATGAAGCGATAGATCCAGCCGGCATCATACAGAAATCCGCTCAAAGGGACTTCGCTTTCCCGGCGTCGATCGCTCGCATGCAGCATGTACGCAGGGTCCCCTTGGCTAAGCCTGGTCCGCATCAGCGAAACGTGGATCGTGCTGCAATCTCCAAGCTCTCCGCGTGCCTGCTGAAGTTTGATATTCTCACATAACGCGCCGAATAACGGAACGAGACCTTCCCTGATCTCGCCTCTGTTCGCCGTATAATATTCATGCAGCTCGCGTATTTTGGCATTCCGCCACGGCAGTGCTTCTTGCTCCAGAAATTGCTGCCATAGTTCTACCTGATGCATCGTTCAACCCCCGCGTATTTATTGGTTCATTAAAATCTCGATGCCTTTAATGACGACTTGTCCCTGATCAATCTTCAAACCCCCGTTGCCATCCTTTGTGGACATATCGATTTGATTGGCCTGCAGGGTCACCGTCTCCGCGACCAATTCCACCTGTTTGCCGGCCTGCAGCGTAATTTTGTTTTCACAGTTCAGGATGATGGTTCCCGCACTGGTCAATGTCAGCGTCGCTCCTCCAGTCGCCCCGGTGATCGTGATTCGATCCTCTTCAAAAGTAATCTTCTGTCCCGTCGGCGTAAGCAGGAATTTCGTATTGGGATTCGCCATCAGATCTTCCTTGAGGTCCTTGTCGAAGTTGACGATCGGTTGCAACTGCTGCTGCTGCACGATGGTTGTGGTGCCGCCCCCTGCGGCACCGCTGCCTGGACTCCCGCTCCCGCCGGCATGCGATGACACGCCGGATGCCGGAGATGCCGTACTTCCCGCACTTTCTTCAGCAGGCAGTTTTTGGCGAACCGAGCTTAGCGCAATGCCTTCGTTTTCCCTGGCATTAGGGAAATAGAGGCGTATGCTGTCGCCTTTCTCAGGCATGCAGTACCATCCGGTCTGATCTTCCGATGCATACATGGTGGAATACGGGAACAGATGGGCCGCGGCCAGGCTCCATTCCTGATCGACGTCCAGGTGAACCTGGACCTCATCCCTCACCACGCCCATGATCTTTCCGGAAATCGACGCGCCGACCAGTCGGGAATTGTAACGCTTCCGACGATATGCCGATGCCCTGTGACCCAGCACATAGTGATGGACAAGCAGCCCCTGCTTCATCTCGGTTCGAATCTCGAATACATGCAGCGAATTTCCTTTGAACTGAACGATGTCGCCAAGCTGAAGCACACGGTCGCGAACCTGGACTTCATAGCGGATGAAGTCTTTTTCGTTCAGATCGCCCTTTCCCGATTTGGCTTCTTTCTGATAGGCAAGCATGTCCTTATACATCCGGTAATGCGTGGCTTCAAGCTTGCCCGCATCGCGATGTTCGGGCAGTCCGAGATAGATGCGGATGCGTTCCTCCGTTGATACGGGAATAATTACCGTGTGGTAATGCGAAGCGAGCCGTTTCAGAAATTCCCAATCGGTCTCCTGATATTGCAGCGTATAACCACCGAGCTTTTTTTTCTCGGTAAATGTATTGAAGACTTGTCCATCCGGGTAGAGGCCGCATATTTTCTGCATCACATAGGGAATCAACAGCGAAGCGTTCTGAAAGGAACGGGTTTCCCGCCGAAGATCCATGGCGTGTGAATGAGACACCGCCTCCCCCTCAAGCCAATACACCTTGTTCTCCACCCTCACGCGGAGCTTCAGAATGATTCCGTGAAACAAGCGTTGTTTTCGGCCCTGATCGTCCGTATACAACAATTCCACAGGCGTGCTCTCATCAGCCATTCGCACATACTGCTCTTCCTTTTCTTCCGGAATCACTCCTGTAAAAGCAAGCCTTCCGTGCTCGTGCACCTTCGCATGGAATGAAACTTCATGGATCCGGATTTCAAACGGCTGAATCTGCAATTGCTCATAACTGATCGTTAGTGAAGACATAACACCAAACACCTTCTTTTCTCTTAGATGTTTTAATTTACTATTTATCGTCTTTATCAGTAAATAAATTAATATTTTATCTTTATTTTCAATAAAAAGGATAAAAAATAAGACTTTATATAAATATCTCTCCTTCATAACCGCGCACCAAAAAGAGGCAGTATCGCTACTGCCCCTTCTTCCAACCTACATATTCATTCATGTTTTCATACGCGGAAAATGGTTCTGCCGTCCCAGGCTTAGACCTCGATAATGATCGGCAAAATCATCGGTCTGCGCTTGGTCTGGGCATAGATATAGTTGCCAAGCTCGTCTTTCAGTTTGCGTTTGATGACGTTCCACTGGTTCACGCCCGCTTCGGTCAACTCTTCCATGCGGCCCGTGACGAGCTCATGCAGCTCGTTCATGAACTCCTCCGAGTCTTTGACAAAGACGAACCCGCGCGAAATGATTTCGGGGGCCGTCACCATTTGTTTCTCGGTTTTGCTCAGCGTGGTGACGATCACGAGCATGCCGTCCGACGATAGCTGCCTGCGGTCGCGCAGCACGACATTGCCCACATCTCCCATGATCAGGCCATCGACGAGACTGTTGCCGGACGGGATTCTCGGTCCCAGCGAAGCGGTGCCATCCTTGTACTGCACCATCTGCCCATTGTTGACGATAAAGACGTGATCCCCGTCCATGCCGACGGATTCGGCCAACAGCCGATGCTGGTACAGCATGCGGAATTCGCCGTGTACGGGAACGAGGTATTCGGGCTTCATCAGCGTAAGCATCAGCTTCAATTCCTCTTGGCTGCCATGTCCCGACACATGCATGCCTGTACTGCCGCCAGAGCCATAGATAACCTTGGCCCCAAGCACATAGAGGTTGTCAATGACATGAGCGAGATTGCGTTCGTTGCCCGGAATGGCTCCGGCTGCAAGGATGACCGTATCACCGGCGGCAACTCTAACGTGCGGATGTTTGCCTGAAGAGAGGCGCGACAACGCTGCCATCGGTTCCCCCTGACTGCCCGTACAGAGGACGACCACCTCACTCGGCGCAAATTGTTCCACATCGACAGCTTCGATAAGCAAACCTTCCGGCACGTCCAAATACCCAAGCTCACTCGCCACATCGACCACGTTCACCATGCTTCTTCCGAGCAGCGCCAGCTTGCGACCGGTCTGGAACGTAGCGTTAACGATCTGCTGCACGCGGCTGACGTTGGACGCAAACGTGGAGATGAATATTTTCTGCTTGGCACGAATGAATGCATCCAAAATGTGATCCCCGACCACCCGCTCGGAAGGCGTAAATCCGGGACGTTCGGCATTGGTGCTCTCGGAAAGCAGCAGATGCACGCCTTGTTTGCCGATTTCGGCCATGCGATGCAGATCCGGATAAGGCCCGCTTGCGGGCGACATGTCGAACTTGAAATCCCCGGTGTGCACAACATTTCCAACAGGCGTACGGAAAAAGATACCCAGGCAATCCGGAATGCTGTGGCTCGTTGCAAAAAATGAAACGTCGAATTCACCAAGCGTAATGTTCGACTTTGCGTCGATGGTGTGCATATCCGTTTCCCGAAGCATTCTATGCTCTCTCAACTTTAACTCGATCAACCCTCTGGTCAATCTGGAAGCGTAAACAGGAATGTTGAGCTGTTTCAAAAAATACGGGATCCCCCCAATATGGTCTTCATGACCATGCGTAACGATCAGCCCTTTCACCATCTCTTCGTTTTCCAGCAAATAGCTTACGTCCGGAACGATCAGATCGATCCCCGGCAGCGTTTCGTCGGGGAATTTCGAACCGCAATCCACCACGATAATATCGCGGCGGTACTGGATAATATACATATTTTTGCCGATTTCATTTACGCCGCCAAGCGCGGCAACGAACAATTTGTTGTCATCAGGGTTCACGTCACAGCCTCCTCTTCATCTAGGTCCAGGCTACGTATCGCTGGACACACCTATTCCTATTATGGAAAAATCCGCTGCAACTATGCATGGTGAAGGATATGAAGATCGCGGGATACGGCTTGGAGGCTGCAAAAAAGCCACCCGGAAAGATGTTCCCAGGTGGCCGAAATGAAAATTTAGGATAGCGGGGTATACTATTTACAATTCCTTTGCAAACTGCTGCCTAACCACGTAAACCTTTCAGAAACTCAGGCCGGTTTATTGCCGCTGCGACAATACTTCCTTTTCGTACGATTGAACGTCGGCAATCCATTGCTCGCGTACCGGCACGCCTTGCTGTGCGCAATAATAATCCCAGATCGCACCGAACGGATACGACTTGAACTCTTCGGTGAGCGCCAGACGCATGGTATAGTCGCCTTCCAGTTCAGCTTGTTTCAATGCGTCCACAGGCTCCAGCATGGCGCGCAGCAGCGCTTTGATCGTATTGCGCGTACCGACAACCCAGGCAGCTACGCGGTTGATGCTTGCATCAAAGAAATCAAGGCCGATATGCGTCGTGGACAGCAAATCATGGCGGACAAGCTCGCGCGCGATTTCCAGCAGCTCATCGTCCATAATGACGACATGATCGCTATCCCAGCGCATCGGACGGCTGACGTGCAGCAAAATGCCGCTCGTAAACAAAGCGAGAGAAGACAACTTGTTCGAGATGACCTCTGTCGGATGGAAATGCCCGGCATCGAGGCAGATTAGCGTATCATTTTGCAGGCCATACCCCATGTAAAACTCATGCGAACCGACCACGTACGCTTCGGAGCCCAGACCGAACAGCTTGCTCTCTACCGCATCCAAATGATGCTTTGGATCAAGCTTCTCCGCAAATACTTCGTCAAGGGATTCTTTAAGCCGTTTGCGAGGTGCCATGCGATCGACCGGATTGTCTTTGAAGCCGTCGGGAACCCATACGTTCGTGACGCAAGTTTGCCCGAGCTGCTCGCCGAAGTAAGCGCCGATGCGGCGCGATGCTTTGCAGTGGTCAATCCAGAATTGGCGGATTTCCGGATCGGGATGGCTCAGCGTAAAGCCGTCGCTGGATTTTTCATGGGAGAAGCACGTCGGGTTGAAATCCAATCCAAGCCCTTGTTCTTTCGCCCATTTCACCCAATTTTCGTAGTGCTTCGGTTCAAGCCGATCCAATTCCACCTGCTCGTCCGTATCCGCATAGATGGCATGCAGGTTCACTTTATGTTTGCCAGGGATCAGCGAAAAGGCTTTTTCCAAATCGCCGCGAAGCTCCGCAGGCGTCGTAGCCGCCCCGGGATATTGTCCCGTTACCGAAATGCCGCCGGTCAGCTCCCCATCCTTGTTAAGGAAACCTTTAACGTCATCGCCTTGCCAGCAGTGCACCGAGACCTTGATGTCCGCGAGTTTTTTGAGCACCTCGTCCGTGTCGATTCCATGTTGGGCATAAAGCGATTTGGCCGCTTCGTAAGCCTGTTTGACTTGATTGTCCATACCCGATCGTTCTCCCTTCTTATCGCGTGAATGCTGCCGGTACGCCGCCGTCGATCGTCATCATGCAGCCTGTCGTTTTTTCCGATTTGGACGAAGCGAAGAAAGCGATGCCCTCGGCAATGTCTTTTGGATAAATGTTCACGAGCAATGTCGTGCGTTTGCGGTAATACTCTTCCAATTGGTCCGGCTCGATGCCGTAAGCGGCCGCACGTTCGTTTCTCCACGAACCGTTCCAGATCGCCGAACCCTGCAGGATGGCATCCGGCAGAATCGTGTTGACCCGAATGCCGAATTCGCCGCCTTCCGCCGCGATGCAGCGGGCCAGATGAGCTTCCAGTGCCTTGGCTGCGCTGTAAGCGGACGCGCTTTTGCCCGCATAGACGGAGTTCTTCGAACCGATGAACACCATGCTGCCGCCGATGCCCTGCTGTTTCATCAGCTTGAACGCTTCGCGGGCCACCAGGAAATATCCCGTGCCGAGCACGTTCATGTTCAGGTTCCATTCTTTCAGGGACGTTTCGTCAAACGGGCTCGACGTTGCCAGCCCTGCGTTGTTCACGATAATGTCCACGCCGCCGTATTGCACGGCAACTTCGGCATATGCGGCCTGAACGGCTGCTTCATCCGTTACATCCATTTTAAGGGCGTAAGCACGGTTTGCACCATACTGGTCATTGATCTCCTGCGCTACTTTTTGCGCACCTTCGAGGTTCAAGTCCGCCAATACGACGTGAGCGCCTTCGGACACCAATCTGCGTGCCGTTTCACTGCCGATGCCGCCGGCGCCGCCCGTAATGAAGGCCACCTTGCGCGAAAATTCGGTTTCTGCCGGAGCGAGGGACAATTTGTACAGCTCGAGCGGCCAGTATTCCACGTTATAGGATTCGTTCGCACTAAGCGACACGAACTCGCCGAGGCTCGTTGCCCCGCGCATGACCGCGATCGCGCGATGGTAGAGCGCGCCGCTGACCTGGGAGAGCGCCCAGCTCTTGCCTGTGTTGATCATGCCGATGCCCGGGATGAGGATGACGCGCGGCGCCGCTTCGAACATGACGTCGCCTTCGTTTTTGTTTTCTTCAAAGTATTGCTTGTACTGCTCCTTGTAAGCGGCCACGCCTTGCACGAGCTTTTCTTTCAAGCCGTCCACGTCGTCCGCGTTTGGCGTCCAATCGATGAACAAAGGCACCACTTTGGTATGAACGAGGTGATCCGGGCAAGCCGCTCCCACTTGGGACAGCTTCGGGGAATTTGCACCGCCGACGAAAGCGAGCACGTCGTCCTGGTCATCGAAGGAAAGAATCATTTTTTTACTGTCCGAAACGGCACCCCGCAATGTAGGCATGACCTGGGCCACGATTTGGCGACGTACCTCTGCGGGCAGTGCCGTATGTTTCACGCCGCCGAACAGGCTGCCTTCATCCACGCGTGCTTCGATGAACGCTTCGGCTTCATTGATGATTTTGATCGTTTGCGCATAACATTCCTCGGAGGTTTCTCCCCATGTAACCAGGCCGTGCTTCTCCATCAGCACCAACTCGGCTTTCGGATTGGAGAATACGCTTTCAGCAATCATCTTGGACAACGTGAATCCCGGGCGCACGTATGGGACCCATACGAAACGGTCGCCGTAAATCTCTTTGGCCAGCTCCTTGCCGTTATCCGCGCAGCAAAGGCTGATAATCGCATCCGGATGTGTATGGTCCACATGCTTATATGGAAGGAACGCATGCAAAAGCGTCTCGATGGAAGCACGCGGATGTTTCGCATCGATCATGCAATGCTCCAAATACTCTACCATCTCTTCATCGGTCATCGCTTCGCGTTCGATCAGCGGGCGGATATCCTCCAGCGCCAGCCCCGTAAAATGCTTCGCTTCCATGGAACCCAGGTCGGAACCGCTGCCTTTAACATACATCACTTCGATATCGCGACCGCGGAAATCCTTCACGGTTGTTTTCGTGGACGTGTTGCCGCCATAAATATTACATACGCTGCGGTCTGCTCCGATCAGGTTGGAACGGTAGACCAACTGTTCGAGCCCCGTTGTTTTCTCCGAAGCCTGCGCTGAATTCCATAAACTCTGTACCATTCATTTCCCTCCGATAATGTTTGTTTTGTTCATAATCAGAGTGTAACATCTTTGTTTTGTTTTGAAAACAATAGATTTTAAAAATAAACGGAAATATTCAAAAGAAATACGTTGAAGTATGCGCTTTAATGCAAAAAACACCCTGACAAGGGTGTCAAGGTGCCTGCTTTGACTGTTGCCGGTCGATTTCGCTGATCCGTTTCAGAAAACCTTTCGGCGTCATCCGGTGGTACGAAATCAATTCCCCGCGATAAACGACATGAAAGACGCCGTAAGGACTTGGGGCCAATTCCATCATGCGCTCGCGTGTTTCGATCTCGATGATGTTTGGCTCAATACCGATGGATCTTGCCGCTGCGAGCAGGTTGTGGGTGGCAATTTCAAGATAAGGACATTGATCCGTGCGCAGCACGGTAAGGCCGTCCGGATACATGTCCAGCCTTTCGCGCCAATTGTCCGGAAACCGGGCGGGGGATTGCTGCATTTCCGCATCTCCGCGTAACGGATATACATATAGCCCGAATAAATCCATGGCTTGATCCGCCGGCACAAAGCCGTTTTTGACAAATATGGCCGGGTCGGGCGCCCATCCCGAATCCGTGCTGGTCAGCACGGCCACTCCCCGTTTCCCCTGCTGCCGGGCATCTTCGATGCAATGCCGGATCAGCTCTGTTCCAAGCCCGCTTCCGGTCTCGCCCACCCACAAACAGTGGATTACCAAGTACCCGTCCGCATGAACGACTCTCCACGCTTGCTCGCCTGGAGCATATTCGATGAATCCAAGCGTTTTTTTTCCTCGTTTCAACTGGAGATAGTTCAGTCCGGCACTCGCCTGCTTCTCCGTCCATTCGACTTTTCTCACGTAACCGGGGGATTGCTGCATGCTGCGCATGCAGTAGGCTCCCTGTTTCCGAACTTCATTCCGTACAAGCGTTATCTCCATGCATTTCACCCCCACTCTTTATTCATCATTCGCTGCCCAAGCCAAAAGACATGCACGAATGCATTCGGCATGTCTTTACCATATCATAACAGGCAGCCTGCCTACTATGATCGTTTTGTTATTTTGAACTTTTCCAATCTAGGCACAGCAAAAATAACGCACCCTTCTCGTATCCCTCTAAAACTCTACACATTATCCGTTCACGGTCAAACCAACCCGGTAATGAGGTACAGCCTCGATTCGGCGAAATTCCCCCAGCTCGATCCCATCAAATTGTTCGACGTAAGCCTGATTGACAAAGCTCGTTACCGTTCCCTTTCGAATCGGCGTAACGATTAATCTTAGCGGACGCTCGTCCAGCTCCATAACGAACTCCTTCAATCCGATTTTCCATGTATCCCCGTATTGAATATGATCCGTCAGCATCCGCCGGTGGAGATAAGCCTGTGCCACGTCTCCCTCATAATCCACTTCCACGAACACATCCTCGATCTGTTCGGGCCATGTGGTATTCATATGGAGGACGGCCGTGTGCTCCTTCGGATACTCGATCTTCAATTCGGGGGTGTAGACGGGAACCTTCAGCCTGTAGAGTCCGAACTGCCCTTGTTTTCCGCATGACAGTTCGGCAAAGGCGGACGCGGCAACCTGATCCGGCATGGGATATATAGCCAATTCCGTTTCTGCCGAACCCGGCGAAGTACAGATCAACTGATCGTGTTTGACATAAAGATGATTCTTGCCGATAATGAGACGTTCTTGACCGCCTAACCGAAAACGATACGTTTGCAGCGCCTCCTCGCGGGTCAGCGTGAACATGCGGATGATGCGTCCATCGGCCGTGGTCACCTTGATATCACTATCCTTGCCCGGCTCGGGGTAGATCACAACCATCCGGTCTTGTTCCTTGAAGCTTCCTCTCTCCATTTCAAGGCTGTTTATGGAAGAAGCTTCAAAAACATATTCCGCTTTCATCCCTTCATGCTCGTAAAATACAACGGTAACCTCGTCGTTTTCTTCCGACACGAAACGGGTAAGCGGCTGCACCGTGGCACTGACCATTCTGATGCCATATAGATCGAGATGGAACGGCAAAATGGCGGCGCACCCGCTTTTCAGCTGCAGGCTTCCCTCATATGGGTAATTCACAATGCCGTGGGGTGTATCCAACTCAAGGCGTACCTGCCGATCCGGCATCTGCACATGATCCTGATAATTGTTCAGGAAAACAAATCCCATACCGCCTTGCTGGCGCATGGACCAGCGCAGTCCTGTCGTATCGTCCGGCGTCAACGTTTGCTGCTCTTCGGGAATGACGCAGCCCATCGGCGCAAGCGTTTCGCCGTAAGCTTCCAGGAACATGGATAACATGCGGATGCGGTCATACGATTCGCCAACCCGTCCGAATTCGCCGAGCGGTGCCTGGTAGTCGTATGTCATTTTAGGCAAGGCATGCTCGTTCAAATAACCCTTTTGCGAGGCAGGATTGGTCCCCCCGTGATACATGTAAAAACCGATCAGGTTGCTGCCGTTCGCCAGCTTCACCACCGTCATCGCTTCCACGCTGCTTGCGTCGACGTAAGGCCGGGCATGATAGCTGACCTGCATTCCTCCCGCCAGCTCGCAGTAGGCTGCGGGGTATTCGCGGCTGTCATACTGCACCCGCTCCATCGGAGATTCATGCAAGTCGCGGAACAAATACTCCCCGCTTGGCGGTTGATCGGGAATCCACGGCGTATAGGCGTATCCTGCCAGCATGGGCAGCACGCCTCCTTCAGGCACGGCGGCCCCTCCCCAAGCCGTAGCGGTAAAAAACAATGGGCGAATGCCTGCATCCATCGCAATTTCGCGCAGCTTGGCCAGATGCTCTTCCCCGTCCCGCCCGGAAGTAATGTATTTGCCAGCCTTATATCCCCAAGCGTCCAAGGGCGCTCCGGCATGCATGTACTCGTTTTCCAACTGAACGCCGATGATCGGCCCGCCTTCCTGAAAGTACTGTCCCTTCAATTGCCGTGCAATCTGTCGATACAAACGCGCAGCGTAGTGCAGGTATCCGGAATCGTTCGATCTGACTTCGAAAGGATAACTGAACAGCCAATCGGGCATGCCTCCATTGCGGACTTCTCCATGACAGAACGGACCGATGCGGACGATCAGGGCCAGCTCATGTTTGCCGCAAAGATCCACGAAATGACGCAAATTCAGGTGGTTCGCCCAGTCGAACACACCCTCCTCTTCTTCATGGAAGTTCCAGAAAACGTAGGTAGCCACGATGTTGACCCCGCCTGCCTTCATCTTCAGCAGTTCTTCTTCCCATTGCAAATGCGCAAATCGGGCAAAGTGAAATTCGCCTACCACCGGAATATGGGGTTTGCCGTTTCGGGTCATATAATAGTTGGTAAAATCATAAAAATCGCCGTGCGGATTTCTGCCGCCTCGGCCGGACATCATTCCCGGGCGAATCTGCTTGTCCGGTTGATTCAGCGTATAACGGATCACGGAATCTCCCGTGTGCATGCCTGAACTCATTCATAATCACCTCGACTGAAAATGGGGATAGCTCCCCTCGTATAAGCTGATCATACGGCACATGCACCTGCCTGCACATTGACATTCAGAGGTTTATCATGGACGATTTTCGGATTAGCTCGCATCGGACCAAAAAGCAAACCGTGAAATGCAAAAAAACACCTGGGCCAGCACAACTCTTGTGCTGTACGTCCCAGGCGCCTGTTCAATCTTGTATATTGTTGATATATCATCCGTTCGCCTTGACCGGCGTACCGGGTTCATGCAAGCGTATGCTTTAAAAACCATTCGTATAATTCCGGATTGGCATACGTCTCATCCCAGGCGTTATGGTTGCCTTCCGGATATACCGTCAACCGCACGTCGGCATTCAATGCCTTCAAGGCATCAACGATATTTTCGGATTCGGACAATGGAACGACATCATCCTTCGCGCCATGAAACGCCCAAATCGGGGTATCCTTTAATCGCTCCGCCTTGGAGGGAGAAATGCCGCCGCATACCGGTGCGACCGCCGCAAACACGCCCGGATAATCCGCGGGAAGTCCCCACGCGCCGTATCCCCCCATGCTGAGTCCCGTCAAATACACCCTTTTCGGGTCCGCAGGCGTGTTCGCAAGAACATGTTCAAGCACGGCCATGACCACTTCCTTTTGCATCGCCCAAAAGTCATCCTCCGGGCACTGCGGCGAAATGACGATAAATGGAAAGTCATCATCCTTGCTTACAATGGCCGGCAATCCGTGCTCTTTTACCTTCTCCACATCATCGCCTCGTTCTCCCGATCCATGAAGGAAAAGAATGACGGGCCACGTCTTGTCCGCAGACATCTTGGCGGCCTTCGGGATATGCAGCAAATATTCGATCGATACCGTTTTGACAACCTGTTTGGTCAATCGGTTCGCCGTTTGGCTCATTGCACGACCTCGCTTCTTTTCCCGACTTGGGACAGTGCCGTCTCCAGCGCCTGAATGACATCATCGCACCATGCATCGAATTCCGGGTCCTCGACCTGAAGCTCGGGATGCGCCAAAATATGCTCGATCGTGCGCTTGATGCCCTGATCCGCCCGCGTCGTTGCCACGAAATCGGGAACAAGCCTTTTTAATTTGCTGTTGTCGAACACGACCGTATTCGCTTTGTCTCCCAGCAGGCTTCCGTGCAGGTCCTGATCGCTGCATGCCGCCAGGAATGCGGACGAAACGTGGACGGCATTCAACGGTTTGCCCAGTGCATCGGCGATGATGCCGTAAATTTGGTTCCAGGTGACCGACTCGTCGGAAGTAATATGTACCGAATCGCCGATGGCATGAATATTGCCCATAAGGCCGATGAACCCTTTGGCAAAATCACGGTTATGCGTAATCGTCCAGAGCGACGTGCCGTCGCCGTGAATGATAACCGGTTTGTTTTCGAGAATGCGCTTCAACACTTGCCAGCTGCCTTTGGCGCCATGAACGCCCAGCGGGACGGACCGATCGCCATAGGTGTGGCTCGGACGAACGATGGTTACCGGGAATCCCTCGTCCCGATACAGCTTCATCAAATATTCCTCGCAAGCGATTTTGTTGCGGGAATATTCCCAGTACGGGTTCGACAATGGCGTGCCTTCCGTAATCCGGTAGTCCGCCAAAGGCGTCTGATACGCCGATGCCGAGCTGATAAACATGAACTGCTTTGTTTTGTTTTTGAACAAACGGTAATCCCGCTCCAGCTGTGAGGGCACAAATGCAATGAAATCGGCCACCACGTCGAACTCCAGATCTGCAACCAGCTCCGCAACTTTGGCCTCGTCGTTGATGTCTGCTTGAAGCACCTTTACTTCACCGGGCAGGTCCTCGTTCCGATTCCCCCGATTCAACAAATAAAGGTCCCATCCCTCAAGGGCAAGCTGGTTCGTAATCGCCGTGCTGATCGTACCTGTCCCACCGATAAATAGCGCTTTCATTTCATGCCACCTCCTGCATATTGTCCGGACCATTCCATGATATCACGCATAGCAAATAGGAGCAAAGCGCCGGCGAACCCGAATCTTTGCTCCTATCCTGGCCAGTCCTGCTTAGAGGACCTTGATCGTCCCATATTCCATGTACATGCCGCAATTGAATTCGTATTCCCCCGGCTTTACGTTGGGATCGATCGTATAGTAATTGTCGCCTTTTTGCAAATAAAAATCCATGCCAAGCTTGCTGGAAAGCACCGAATTGATATGCGTGACTTTCCGGGTCAGGTTAAAGTTGATTTTGGTCGGCACGCCAGCTTTGACTTCGATGACGTTCGGCACGAAGCCGTCATTGCTTACGCTGACATGGATCACTTCATATCCGGCCAAATCCTCCGCCGTGTCCGCTTTGGCAACTGCCGCCGTTCCTGTACCCGGGGACATATCTTTGCCCAAAAAGTACACGGCGAACGCTCCCAGCACGACAATGACACCAAGTCCCAGTGCAAGGTAAGGCCATCCTTTTTTCAACATGTTCATAGGTAACGCTCCTCTTTCCGTTCTACGTACGCAAATCCAACGATTCACAACCTTATTAGCATAACCGATTTACATCCCGATGAAAATGGCCCCACTGGGCTATGGTCTTGCAAGACTTCTTTGGAAAAGGAACATAACCCGTTGTCAGGAATACAGCGTCCGGGATCGTGCCGCCCGTAATTTATACAGCTCCGGCAATGCTATGCCAAGCAATACGAGGATGACGCCGAACCATTGCAAGCTGCTCACATGCTCATGCAATACAATGGAAGACATCAATACGGCGACGGGAAGCTCCGCAGCTCCGAGAATGCCCGCCATGCCTCCGCCGGTATGCGGTACGCCGAAAGCAAAAAGCACAGGCGGGATAAACGCGCCGAAAAATCCAAGCAGCAAGCCGAAAACCAGCAGCTGTCCCCAGATCAATCCGTTAAACAAAAACGTCGGCGGAAACAGAATGCAGAGCAAAATCAAACCGCCGGTAACCATCCAGGCACTGCGAAATGCCGGATGCGCGGCAGGGACTGCTTTACCACTAAAGAGAAGGAACAATGAATAACTCACGGCCGACATCAAACCAAGGGCGATACCCCAGCCGCTGAATTCGCCTAACCCATGCTCCAGAAACCCTGCTGCCAGAAGCGTGCCGCCGAACAACACCAATAGTGTCAAAAACATGACTTTGTCCGGCCGCTCGCGTTTGCTTACAGCTTGAATCAGTACGCTGATCCATGTGAACTGGAATAACAGGATGATCGCCAGCGATGCCGGAATATACCGCAAGGACTGATAATAAACCAGTCCGGTCATGACGGTTGGCGTACCTGCAGCCATCAGCATCAGGCGGTGCTTCCACGTCAAGGACTGAAATCCTCCGGATTTGGCATCAGACGCCGCTGCCGATGCTTTGCCAGCTTTTGCACCGCTTCGTTTCATCCGGAATTTGGTATACAAAGCAAGCGCCCATGACAGGATGAAGCCTACAAATAACTGGCTGCCGACCACCTCGCCAAGTTGGTACCCCTGTCCGTAGGCCAAAACAACGATCGTAGATAAAATGCCGTAACTCAGCGCTCCCGCGAGAACGGCCAAATAATATTTCATTGCCGATAAACCTCCTGCCGTTTCGTTCGATGTCAATACGCAAAAAATCCTAACTCCGTCGCCGGGAATCGGCTGTGAGCCAATTCTTCAGCTTCGTAGTTAGGAAGTTAAGGCTTCCTGTAGAAACCCTCGCCCTGTGTACACTGACGGCCTGCGAGGTTATACGAATGGAATATGGATTTGTTATACGTTCGACTGAGCCTGCATCGGCTTATCCGAGCCTTCGGCCACAGTCCTTTGATGACAACGATTCATATATTACATGGCAGGTGAGGTGGTGTCAAGCCTCTTCTGGCAGCTTTGATTTACAGGCGCTTCTGAGGCCTAAATTACACAACCCTGTTTACATGACGCAATAACGTAATGTTATTCGATGAATATTTCTTGAAGCCCCTCGTTATGCATCCCACTCCAGCGTTTTCTGCAGCCCATCCCGTAAGCCAGGCAAGTCGAGCCCATCTGCGGCGAAAGCTTCACGAATTAGCGGGGGGGCCACGAATTCGTCATATTTGCCAAGGTACGGCGCTTCGTCCTCTGCCAATAGCGCAGATGCGTCAGAGGCCATCCGGCATTCACTCATGATTTCCGCCAGCAAGGTCCGTTCATCCACTTTGCCGGATACCACGAAATAATAAGGCTCCATCGGCACGACCGAACGTAAGCTTAGCTTGCCGGACAGGTTATGTTTCATCAGCCGCTCCAACGTGCGAAATGCCTTGCTTCCTACCCATGGCAGCACATAGAGCGAGTCTCCGCCGGCCGGAATGACGACTTGCTTCAGCAGCCCGCTTGCCCGCGCAAGACGCCGGGCGCGTTCCAGCCGATTCACCGCTTGAGGCGACAAGTACGGGTAGATCGCCGATTCCGACAGCACCTCGCGCATCTTTTGGATGACTGCCGTATGGATGTCGCCGCCCGCGCCAAGCCATAAAGTGTCCACTTTTCCCTTGGCCGCCTTCACATAGACCGACTTGTGCTTGTGATCCACCTCTTCCACCTTCCACAGCTTGCCGGCCAAGGAGAAGCAGTACCCCGGAGGCGGTACGGTCGTAATGGAGCCGATTTCTTCCGAGCCATTCAGCACCTTGTGCTCCTCATCATCCTTGAATACCGCATAAAAACGATAATTGTTCACCGTCTTCTCCCCGGTCAAACCAATGATCAGCGTTCGCTCTTCGGTCCACTGCAAATGGTCGGTATCGATCAGATAGTTCAGAAAAACATCATATTGCTCCAGCGTGATCTCCGCAAAGGGAGCCAACGAAAGAATCGCGTCGGCGAGTTCCCTCGGTTCGGCCTCGCCCATGCTTTTCAGCATGCTCATGGTCTGATGGTAGAGCACGCCGATCGGCATCCGTCGCGACTGCAGCGGCTCAACCCATCTGTGCCGAACGTACAGCTCGATGACGGCAATGGCCCTCAGCAGCGTCCATGGCATGCGGGCAGGCAGCTGGGCTTCTTCGTCCTCTTCTTCCGGGCAGACAAACAGCATTTCCGAGGCCATGTCCTCCCGCCGTCCCGAGCGACCCAAACGCTGCACGAAACTCGATGCGCTGTACGGTGCCCCAAGCTGCACCACCCGCTCCAGCTCGCCAAGGTCGATGCCGAGCTCCAGCGTCACCGTGGCTGCAGCCACGGCAGGACCCGGACCGCTTCGCAGCGCCGCCTCCGTCTCTTCCCTGAGCATGGCGGATATGCTGCCATGGTGCACGTGGAAGACGTCGCGTTCTTCCCTTCGGGCAGCCACGCGGCGCATCTCAAGAATCGTCACCTCTGCATCGGTACGGCTGTTCGTAAAGATCAGCGCTTTTTTGCGGTAGGTGCTCTCATAAATAAAATCGTAGTACGCCTTGCGCGCATGATGCAGCTGCTCGGCCTGCTCCTCGTCCCTGGCGTCGGGAAAGGAGAAATGCTCCACGCGCAGCCTCAGCTTGCGGCCGCCCGGAGAAGTGACCACGTCAACCCCTTGTCCCGTTCCGGCACCAAGCCACGCGGTAGCCGCATCGTAATCGCTGAGCGTTGCCGACAATCCGACCCTGCGCGGCGCACAGCCGGCCATCCGTTCCAGGCGCGCCAGTTGACTCAGCACCTGAATTCCCCGGTCTGCGCCCATGAACGCATGAACCTCGTCGATAATGACGTACCGCAGATCATGGAACAGCGCAGGAATCGCGTTCGGCCGGTTCATGAGCAGGCCTTCCAGCGATTCGGGCGTAATCTGCAGCACGCCGGACGGATTTTTCACGAGCCGCGTCTTCTCCGCCTGCGGCACGTCACCGTGCCAGTGCCACACCGGGATGTTGCCTTCGGTCAGCAAATCCTTGAGCCGTTCGAACTGGTCATTGATCAGCGCCTTGAGCGGTCCGATGTACAGGATGCCTACCGATTTGCACGGACGTTCGTATAGCTCCGTGAGCGCGGGAAAAAAAGCCGCTTCCGTTTTACCGGAAGCCGTGCCGGCCGCAATCAGCATGTGATGCGGGGTGTGGAAACAGATGTTGCACGCTTCGATCTGGGCAGGACGCAGCGATTCCCATCGTTTTTTGTAAATGAACTCCTGCACGAACGGAGCCAGCCTGTAAAACGGGTTTTCGCGCTGGTTCTGGCCGCTCATAGCTCGAACTCCGCCAGGAAGTCGTCCATATCGTCCCGGTCGCTTTCCGCATTCGTCCCCTGTCCGGCATTTCCAGCCTTCGCCGCACGTTCCCCCAGCAGTTCCGCATAATTCACGTGAGGATTCTGATGCAGCGTATGGAGCACGTCCATGAAATCTCGAACGACTTCGCGCGTCGTGAGCAGCTCGTCCGCACCAAGGCGATTCACGGCCATTTGCATGAAACCGACCAGGTCATCGTCCGTCAGGCTTGCGGCATATCCGAAATGCAGGGCATGGATCTGGCGCAGCTTCTGCAGCAAGATCAGAATTTCCTCGTGCGACAGCATCGCCAGCTTCAGGATCGGTCCGGTGTAGTTGGCGTACGCCTTGGCTGAATACCGACCGTCAACAAGCCTGGAACGCAGCGCCTCGTAGCTGAACAGGCCCCGGCGCTCATCCTCAACGAATTGCGGCGTGCCACCCACGAAAATGCCCAGGTGCTCCGCCTTGCCCTGCATCGTATCGTTGAACATGGTGAGCAGCTTCTCGTAGTTGCTCTGGCGCGCGATGCTGTTGCTGATCTTGTACAGGTTCACGGCCTCGTCAATGAACAACAAAAGCCCTTTATATCCGATCCGGGCTATGAAATCGGACCATAATTTGAAATAGTCATACCAGTTGTCGTCATCGATGATGACGCCGACGGCCAGTTCTTTTTTCGCTTCGGTCTTCGTGGCGTATTCTCCACGGAGCCAGCGCAAGGCGGCTTGTTTCCGCTCGTCGTCGCCGAGCTTGTACCCGGTCCAATACGCGGCCAGCACCTTGGCAAAATCAAATCCGTGCACCAGGTTCTGCAGCTCCTGCGTCACGGCGTAGATCCGCGTCTCGACCTCGCTCGTCAATGCCGGATCATCCGGTCGCAGTCCCAGGTTCTGCATCGCTTGCTGCTGGAGGCCTGCGATCCATTTCTGCAGCAAAGGCTCCAGAGCGCCGCCATCGGGGCGGGTGCGCGTGGACATGCGCGTCATAAGCTCGCGATACGTAGCCAGCCCTTGCCCCTTCGTTCCAACCAGCCTGCGCTCGGGCGACAGGTCCGCATCGGCCACCACGAACTCGCGGTCCATCGCGTAATTGCGGATCATTTGCAAAAGAAAGCTTTTTCCGCTGCCGTACCTGCCCGTAATCAACCGAAAGGCGGCTCCGCCTTCGGCGATGTTGTCCATGTCGCGCAGCATCGCCTCCACTTCCGGCTTGCGGCCGACCGCAATTTGCTCCAGGCCGATCCGCGGCACGACACCGGCCGTCAAGGAATTCACCAGCGCGGTAGTCAGCCGCTTGGGGATTTTAAGTTCTGTCATTCAGCTTCACCTCATGCTCTTCACGTGTTCAAATGGGTCCATATATTCATCCATGATGCGGTCGCCATCCACCAGCAGGTCTCCGATCGTCTCCATGGCGACGTCGTTGATTTCGTCCAGCAGAAGCGCAGGCATCGTGCCGCATTGCTCGGCGACTCGCATCAAGGCAGCGTCAGGCTGTTCGCCCAGCAGCGCCAAAATCGCCAGCACATGCCTTGGAGCAAGCGCTGCGGCAAATTGCTTCCATTCTTCATCCAGCTCTCGGAGCGTCGTTTCGTCCCAAAGCGTTTCGACGCCGGCAAGACCGGAAGCGGTCGTTGGTTGGGTTTCAAACGTATGCATTCCCGGTATGTCTTCGGCTTCGAAGACCTCTGCCGCAGGATGAAGACCCGCAGCAGAACCTGCCGTCGTTTGCGCAGGCAGATCCGGCTGGTCTTCCGCAAACGTTCCAAAATCACCCTCAAGCAAGGCGGGGTCTCCGGCCTCTTCTACCGTCAAAGCTTGGCGCACATATTCGCTCTCTTCCTGAAGCACCGCGAGTTTGTCCGCATCAATGGCGATGATGGTTCGCTCGCCGTGCTTCTCCTGTCTGGCCGAATAAGCCTTGTCCAGGTAACGCTCGACCAGCTTCGCCAGTTCAGGTTCAAGCGAATTGCCGCGCAGCCTCCCCCGGAAACCCGACAGCTCGCGCAGTTTGTTCTCGATCGAGCGGAATAGCTGCGTGGCCAAACGGACGAATTCAGGCTGTTCTCCAATCGGGCTATAGGTGAGCAGCGCTTTTTTTCCATACAAACCGTCATCGTATACCGCTTTGCGGAACAACACTCGTTCCATTGTTTTCTCGCCGCTTGGTCCATACAATTCCCAGATTCCCCCACCCCGGGTACGGGTCATGTAAGCATTCACGACAGCGATCGTTCCCGGAACGAACTCGGCCAACGCTTCGCGGCCGCCGTCCCTGTAAAATTTGCTGAGCGTGATGTCGTATTCAACATATCGCTGCAGCAGCTTCAAAGGGATATGAGGCTCAGCTTGCTTCAGCAGCCTGCACATCTCCATATCGAGCACCTCTGCGGGCAGCCTGCCATCGGCAAGGTCCACCAGTTCACCGAACGAACCGTCCAGACGATGGATCAGCGCATAATCCACCAACCATTCCTGCATGTACGCATCAAGCTGCGGCAAACGCGCTTGATATTGGGACCACAGCTCCTTCAATTGACCATAACCCGCTTCGGGCTGCTGCCAGCCGATTCCGTTGATCAGCTCGTAAACATGGACGAACACATAGGAAAGATCCGTATCGGGATATCTGCCTTGCCTTACCTCTGATCTCCAGAAAAAATACCATTGCCTTTGGGCATCGTCCATGACGCCATACGTCGGCCAGTAGCTCATGAAAGGAACCCGCTCGGCGGCCGCGACATTCATGTCGACCAGCCGTTTCGCTTCCTCCACGAATTTTTTTTCCGAAAACAAGATTCCTCCGCCCGAACGTGCAGCATACGCCCCTGTCTGGCGCAGAGCGGAACGATCCGGAATCGGGACACGAGGTATTTCGCCTTCCTCTCGCAGATCGATCTCCATGAACTCCAACTGGCCCGCATCTCTGTTTCTCATCTCCATCATTCACCTTCTCCCGCAAACATGCGAACACGTGTATCCATACTCCCATTATAACATCTGCCCCTGCTTCGTCGAGATCCATTTATCAATGAAAGCTTGCTTGGATGCGACATTCATCGGACGGGATTGCAACACCCCCTCCGTTTCTGCACCCGAACATGGTACACTGGACAGAACATTATCTCTCACTGGAGGAAATCAGGATGAATTTCACTGTACGGGACATCATGCGCCACCTGAACGTCGGAGCGGAACAACGGGAAAACACGGTTGACCTGCTGATTGCAGGTTCGCCCGAACAGCAGGTTAAAGGCGTGGTCACGGCTTTCATGCCCACCCATCATGTCATCGAAGAAACGATCCGCTTGGGCGCCAACCTCATCATCTCGCACGAATCCCCGTTCTATAGTCATCATGGTCACACGGATTGGCTTGCGAACGATCCTGTCTATCAACATAAACGCGGGCTCATCGAGGACGCCGGAATTGCTATTTTCCGTTGTCATGACTCCATTCATCAATCGTCGCCGGACGGCATAACGGAAGGACTCGTGCACGCGCTCGGTTGGCTGCCTCATGTTGAAAAGAGGATGAAAGAAGCGCACGTGCTCTCTTTTCCCGAAGAGTGGACCCTGCGGGACATGGCAAGCCATATCCGAAATGCGACCGGCATCGAGTACCTCCGGGCAGTCGGCGATCCTGGGATGGTTTGCAGGCGTGCCGCCATACTCGTTGGATTTCGCGGCAACGGCAATTTGACGATTCCCCTTATGCAGCAGGAACGGCTCGACCTCATTATCGCCGGGGAAGGGTTTGAATGGGAAACGCCAGAATACGTCCGCGATGCCGTCGGACAAGGCCTGCAGAAGGCGCTGATCATGATGGGCCATGCCGAAAGCGAAATCCCGGGCATGCGCATGCTGGCGGACAGGCTGAAGGTCGCCTTTAAGGAATTAAACGTGCAATTCGTGCCGAATGAGCCGGTTTATCGGGTATTCTAAAGAAGGTTATGGAACTGGAACCCTCTGTTTAAGGGGGTTTTTACGTTTTACGCCCATCGAACCCCCTGAGGACATATGTCCTTGGCAATGGGGCTCATTTGTCATTTAATAGATTTCGAAGTGAATGGATAAGGAGAGCTTATACAATGAAAGGAATTATTTTCGCTATTCTCGGCGGGGCATGCATCACCTTGCAGGGGGTCGCCAATGCCAGAATCAGCAGCGATGTAGGTACCTGGCAGGCCGCGACGATTACGCAACTTACGGGATTTATCCTGGCTGCCCTTATTCTTGTGTTTGTACGGGACGCCAATTGGACGGGCTTGAAACAGGTCAATCCGTTGTATCTGGCAGGCGGCGCCTTTGCTGCGCTCATTATTTTCAGCGAGGTGACCGCGATTCAGCACATCGGCGTAACGTTCACCATTTCTGCGCTGCTCATCGCTCAGCTGTTCCTCACGTTCGTCGTGGACGGCAACGGTTGGTTTGGCGTGGAAAAGCAAAAAATGAAACTGCCGCAGTTTTTGGGCATTGCCTTGATGGTTGCCGGCGTGATTATCATTAAACTGTGAACAGGTAAACCTATTCAGACCGGAGGTGCATCAAAGCCGTGGAGGCATTTTACGATGAGCAGCAGCTGCTTCACTATTTGAAACAATTCAACCTGGAACAAGTATTTGAAGAGAAACTGCGGCCGAACATGGATATATGCCGCTTTGACAAATGCGAGCTGATCTGCCGAGCCGGTGAAATCTCCGAGTATCTTTATGTGCTCGTGCAGGGGAAAATCAAAATTTTCACGACGTCCGCGCAAGATAAAACGCTCGTTCTCTGTTTCAAAACACCCCTTGAGGTTGTCGGGGACGTGGAATTTGTGCGCGAAAGCAATATCGTGAATACCGTGCAGGCCGTGACGCCCGTGACGATGCTGCGCATCCATTACCGATGGCTGGCTGAGCACGCTGGCGACCATGCGCCGCTGCTCCGATTTTTGCTCAAAATCATGACCGACAAATTTTACATCGATTCCAATTTTTCCAATTTCAATCTGATGTATCCCGTCGAGGTCCGGCTGGCCAGTTATCTGTTATCCATCTCGACCGAGGAAGCCGGCAACATCGTCCATGAAGAGCTGGATGCCTTCAATATGACGGACATTGCCCATCTGATCGGCACAAGTTACCGCCATCTGAATCGGGTTATTCAGAAACTGTGTGCAGACGGCCTCATCGAACGAAAACAGGGCTTGTTGCTGGTCAAAGACCAGGACGGATTGCGAGCCTTAGCAGGGCACAATATATATGACAGGAGTTAATGCAATGGTCATCACCGGAATTTTGCTGGCAGCGCTCGCTGGGGCGCTTGTCAGCCTGCAAACCATTTTCAACAGCAAGGTCAACGAAAGAACGGGTCCCTGGTCATCTACCGCATTGGTGCTGTTCACCGGTTTTCTCGCCTCGTTTGCCATCTCCCTATTGGTGGAAGGAAAAGATACGTTCAGCATCCAACATATGAAGCCATGGTACTGGTTTAGCGGAGCGATCGGCGTCGGCGTTGTGTTCTGCCTCATGCAGGCGCTTAAGCTGCTTGGACCTACCTACGCCATTTCCATTGTGTTGACGTCCCAGCTGAGCTTTGCGCTGCTGTTCGACTCCATGGGCTGGCTTGGCCTGGATAAGATCCCCTTCTCCTGGAATCAGCTTGTCGGGGTACTGATCATCGTCGCAGGTATTCTGTTGTTCAAGCTCGGTGGCAAGAGCGAGAAACCAAATGCGGTGGCGCCTAGCCGCGAGGGACAGTAACCGAAAACGCCGCAACCCGAAAGAATTGCCCGTTTCCTTCGGTTGTGGCGTATAAGAAGAGTGGTTCTATCATGTGCAATCAGGCATAGAGCCGCACGCAAAAAGACTATCTGTTCCGATTCAACAGACAGTCTTTGTTTACATAATCCTCAAGAACATTCGCTTAAGACTATATCTTCTCCCGAAAATCAAATTAAGGAAATATACGATTTTTCGAATGCATGAAGGAAGGCTTCAATAAGAGAATGTGATAAGATGTTCCATGCTGAATGCTGTTAAGGGGGCGAGTATGTTGATAAAGTTATTTAATTATAACTGGATGGTAAGAAATGAATGGTTTGAGCGATGTACGCTACTCTCAAATGAAGAATTGCTTCGTCATCGAATTGGTGGGCCAGGCAGCATTCTTTATACCCTTTTCCATATCACAGATGTGGAATATAGCTGGATTCGTGGAATACAAGGTCAACCTGATCTCCAAGTCCAATTTGAGAGCTGCAAGTCACTGGAACAAGTAAAAGAACTTTCTCATTGTTGGATGCAAGAAACAAAGGCATTTCTGGATACTTGGTCAGATAATTTCGAATACGAAACGGTTATAGTCCCATGGACGGAAGGACGTTATACCAAAGGTGAAATACTACGCCATGTCATTGCTCACGAAATTCATCATATGGGTCAACTATCCATATGGGCAAGAGAACTCGGGATTCAACCAGTATCAGCAAATGTAATTGGCAGAGGGCTGTTTTCAAGCTGATTCATCAGCACATAGAGCGAACAACATAAAAAAACTCACTTTTTGTAATAGATATTCCATACAAAAAGTGAGTTTAAAGTTACACGTTCCTCATAACTCGGACACCAAAACGTACATCATCATAAAATCCACCAAGCAAAGACATGTACATCCTCACTTATTGAAACAATTGGCGGTTTTAAGAACAAATTTCCGTCTCATGCCTAGAGAAATGGCTAGGATACGCCTTAATCTTCGAATTCTACGTTGTGGTACACCTGCTGCACGTCCTCAAGGTCTTCCAGCGCATCGATCAGCTTCTCGAATTGCACTTGCGCATCCTCAGGCAGCTGCACATAGTTTTGCGCCAGCATTGTCAGCTCGGCGACCGTGAATTCGGTCACGCCCGCTGCTTTGAACGCTTCCTGCACCGCATGGAATTGGTCCGGATCGGCATATACGATCACCGCTTCGTCTTCCTCCACGATGTCACGCACGTCAACGTCCGCTTCGAGCATTATTTCGAGCACTTCCTCGGAGGTTTTGCCTTCCACGCCGATGACCGCCGTCGGATCGAACATGTAGGCAACAGAACCGCTGACGCCCATGTTGCCGCCGTTTTTGTTGAACGCGGAGCGCACTTCAGGCGCTGTACGGTTTACGTTATTCGTAAGCGCGTCAACGATGACCATCGCTCCGTTAGGTCCGAAGCCTTCATAACGGAGTTCTTCATAGTTTTCGTCTCCGCTGCCTTTCGCCTTTTCCATGGCACGATCAATGATCGCTTTTGGCACATTATATGTTTTGGCCCGCTCCAGAACCACTTTCAACGCGCGATTGGCTTCCGGGTCCGGCTCGCCCTTCTTGGCAGCCACGTAAATCTCAACGCCAAATTTGGCATACACCCGGCTCGTGTTGGCATCTTTTGAAGCTTTCTTTTCCTTGATATTATTCCACTTGCGCCCCATATCTTTTCCGCTCACTTTCAACATGTAATCTGCATTCTACTCTGTCATTATATCTTGTTAAGAGGGCTTCAACAAGTTTCTGAGGGGAAAAGATTGACCAGTAAACCGTCCTCTGTGCGGACTGTGCGGACCCGTGAACGGTAACATTCTCCGCTATCCTTTAATAAGCGCCTCCGCTCCGTCGATATATACCTCGGTCCCGGTAATGTGCCTCGCTTCGTCTGAGGCAAGATACAGCAGCAATCCGGCCACGTCCTCCGGTTTGCCGGGTTTGCGCGTCAGCGGAATGCCGTAATCGGGAATGTTGAACGGAAAGCGAATCTCAGACGTATGCTCCTCCTGCTCCTGCGACTCGAAAATGTTCGTGTCGATCATGCCGGGGCAGATTGCGTTGACGCGAATGCCGTATTGGGAAAGCTCGAGCGCGGCCATTTTGGCAAACGCCGAGATGGCTGCCTTGGACGTGCTGTAAGCCGAGAACCCGGCTTGGGCAAATTGGCGGTTGCCGCTGACGGAACTGGTGACGGTAATCGTTCCTCCGTGTTCTTTCATATATGGGATGGCATGTTTGACCGTCTCCACTGTGCCGAGCAAATTGTTTTTCAGCGTGCGCTCGAACTCGCCGGGCGGAAAATGCTCGATCGGCGAAACGGTTCCAAGAATGCCCGCATTGGCAAACACCGTGTCGATCCGTCCTCCCCAACGATTGGCTGTATGCCGAATGGCTTCCTTTATCTTATCCTCATCACGAATGTCTATCGCGTAATGGAGCACCTCGGCCCCCATTTCGTTCAGTTCGGACACCGTTTCCTCGAGCCGCTCGGCATTTCGGTCGATCAGGCTGACCTTCGCCCCTTCCCGGGCCAGACGGATGGCACCGGCCTTGCCGATTCCGGATGCTGCTCCCGTAATTACCGCGATTTTGTCCTGCATGATTTTCATGTTCACCATCTCCTGTCCCGGAATAAATTATTGAAGCCGCACGAATCAATCACAATAGGCCACTGCAAGTGCAGCACCATCTTCCAGCACTACTGTATCCCCGGATGTTTTCGAACCCCTTTTCAGTGGGAAAATCCGGGGATAACGCCTATGCCTCCGATACAGCTTTCTCTTTGAAAGCTTTTAAGCGAACGTTTTGCTTCTTCGGAGTTGGTTCTGCCTCTCCGTTTACGCGCCTACGTTTTTGCGGTCTATAATAGCTGCTCCTTTCTTCTTACCCCGTTCAGGTCGAATGAAACGAAAACATACACACCAAAAAGCACTCCCCTCGGGAAGTGCTCATTCTCTCTTGGCTAATAATTCACGTTTTATCAGGCATGGAACTGCTGTCCGTCCAATACCTCAGGCACATAGCCGGAACGGATGACAAAGTCGCCGAAATGCTCGCCTTCGCTGCGTTCCTTCGCATATCGATGGATGATCGGCGTCAACGTATCCAGAATCTCTTTTTCGCCGATGTTTTCTTTATAAAGCTTATTGAGTCGATGTCCGGTAAAACTGCCGCCCAGATACAGATTGTATTTGCCCGGAGCTTTCCCGATAAAGGCAATCTCGGCCAACATCGGGCGTGCACAGCCGTTCGGGCAGCCCGTCATGCGAATGACGATCTCTTCGTCTCTGAGGCCTGCTTCGTCCAGCACAGGCTCCAGCTTGTCGATCAGGGATGGCAAGTAGCGCTCGGACTCCGCCATAGCCAGACCGCATGTCGGAAGGGCCACGCAAGCCATCGAGCTGCGGCGCAAAGCGGAGTAATGCGCTCCATCCGTCAAGTTGTACTGCTCCATCAACGCTTCGATCTTTTTTTTCTTTTGGCTCGAGATATTTCCAATGATCAAGTTCTGATTCGCGGTCAGACGGAAATCGCCGGTATGGACTTTGGCAATTTCCCGCAATCCCGTCATCAGCGGGTAACCTTCAAAATCTTTTACGCGGCCGTTTTGAATGAACAAGGTGTAATGCCAGCGGCCATTGCTTCCTTTGACCCAGCCGTAACGGTCACCGTTATGCTCGAAATGGAATTCGCGCGCAGGCTCCAGTTCCCAGCCAAGACGGTTATGCAATTCCTCCACGAACCAAGCGAGGCCGCGATCGTCGATCGTATATTTGAAGCGTGCATGCTTGCGCACCGCACGGTCGCCGTAATCCCGCTGGATCGTGACTGTTTTCTCCGCCACGTCGATCATTTTCTCCGGCGTGATGAAGCCGATCACCTTCGACACTTGCGGATACGTTTTGGAATCGCCGTGGGTCATGCCCATGCCGCCTCCGACTGCGACATTGAAGCCCTGCAGTTTGCCGTTCTCCACGATGGCGATAAATCCTAAATCCTGGGAAAAAACGTCCACGTCATTGGACGGCGGCACGGCAATGCCGATCTTGAATTTGCGCGGCAGGTAAACTTTGCCGTAGATCGGTTCAACCTCCTCGTCATTGTCGCGCGAATCGATGATTTTCTCGCCGTCCAGCCAGAGCTCGTGGTAAGCCCGCGTACGCGGATCGAGATGGTTGCTCACCTGGCAAGCCCATTCATACACTTCGGCATGAACGTCGGATTGGTTTGGATTCGGATTGCACATAACGTTGCGGTTGACGTCGCCGCATGCAGCCAACGTGCTGAGCAGGGCGTCGTTCACTTCACGAATCGTGGGCTTCAAATTCCATTTCAGCACGCCGTGAAGCTGAAAGGATTGACGCGTCGTCAACCGAATCGTGCCGTTCCCGTACTTTTGGGAAACCCGGTCCATCATAAGCCATTGCTCAGGCGTTACGATACCGCCCGACGCTCGCACGCGCAGCATGAACTGGTACGCAGGCTCCAGTTTGGATTTGTTTCGTTCGTTGCGCAGATCGCGATCGTCCTGCATGTAGCTGCCGTGGTGTTTCATCAAACGGTTGTCGTCTTCGGGAATGGAACCGGTGATCCGGTCTGCCAGCGTTTCGGTCAAACTTCCGCGCAAATAGTTGCTCTTGATCTTTATGTCTTCCACATCGCTGTTTTGGCGCTGCGGGTTGAGTAAATTGTTATAAGCCATACCGCTTTCTCCTCTCGCTACTTCGGGATCCGTTTCCGTCAAACTACACTGCGGATTAATACACGTCCCGCTGATAACGTTTTTCTTGCTGCAAACGTGTCAGGTACTCCGAAGCCTCTTCTTCCGTCAAACCGCCCTCCTGCTGAATGATGGTCGCCAGGGCATGATGGACGTCATGGGCCATTCTTTTCTCGTCGCCGCACACGTACACATGAGCGCCTTCCAACAGCCATTGATACAATTCCTTGCTGTGTTCCAACATCCGGTGCTGCACGTATACCTTCTGCTCGGTATCGCGCGAGAAGGCTACGTCCATGCGTGACAGCACGCCATCCTTCAACCAGCGCTGCCATTCCGTCTGGTACAGGAAGTCCGTTGCAAAATGCTGGTCGCCGTAGAACAGCCATGTTTTGCCCTCGGCGCCCGTTTCCTCGCGTTCTCCGAGGAATGCCCGGAATGGCGCCACGCCCGTGCCCGGTCCGATCATGATCACAGGCGCATCGGGGTTGGCGGGAAGTTTGAAGTTCGGATTATGCTGAACGAAGATGGGCAAGCTGTCTCCGGCTTCAATCCGTTCGGCCAAGTGTACGGAACATACGCCATAACGCTCACGGCCGCGCGACTCATAACGTACGGTTCGCACGGTCAGATGCACTTCGTCCGGAGATGATTTCAGGCTGCTGGCAATCGAGTACAAGCGGGCCGGAATTTTCCGCAGCACGGCCAAGAATGAAGCTGCCGGGATGCCGGCAAGTTGATAATCCTGCACGAGATCAAGCAGGTCGCAGCTATGCATGACCTTGCGGAACTCCGATTCATCCGCCAGCAGCCCGGACAGGCCGCTCTCGGGTTTCAGCTTCGCCAGCTGCTCTACAACCGGCTTGGTAACGGCCGTTATTTCAAAAACTCGCAGCAATGCTTCGCGGACGGAAGCCTGATCTCCATTTTTGTTCACCTGTACAAGCTCGTCCTCATTCCAATCCATCGCTGCGATCAGCTCATCCACGAGACGCGGGTGATTTTCCGGAAATACGCCGAGGCTGTCGCCAGGCTCATACTGCAGGTTGGACCCTTCAAGCGATAACTCGATATGGCGGGTCTCCCGATCGGATCCTCTGCCGTTCAGGTTGAGGTTCTCAAGCACTTCTGCCTTGAAAGGGTTCGTGCGGCTGTACTCCGACTCCACGTTGCTTGCAATCGGATTCGCAGCTGCATTGGCGCTGCTAACCGCCCCGGCCGAAGCATTTCCGAGCGATGCAGCCACTTCCTCGATCCACGCTGCAGCAGGTTCATCGAAATCGACGTCGCAGTCCACGCGCGGCACAAGCACCGTCCCTCCCAGTTCCTGAAGACGCTGGTCGAAGTCTTTGCCGGTCTGGCAGAAAAATTCGTATGAAGTATCTCCAAGCGCCAATACGGAATATTGCAATCCGTCGAGCTTGGGAGCCCGTTTGCTGAACAGGAATTCATGGAACGCAATGGCATTGTCCGGCGGCTCGCCTTCGCCATGCGTGCTGACCACGATGAGGAGATTATTGATTTTTTTGAGTCCGTTCGGTTTGAAATCCCCCATGGAGGACAAGGTTACCTGAAGGTTCTGCCCTTCGAGCCTTTTGGCGAGCTTTTTCGCCAGGCTGCTTGAATTCCCCGTTTGCGAACCGTAAAGAACCGTTACTTCCTTCGGTACTGCAGGTACGCTTTCAGGCGCTGCGGCCGCCGATCCCGACGCTGCCAACTGCTGCGGTGCCGCCGGAACCGATGCTGCTGCACTGCCGAACGATGCCGTAAGATATCCGCTCAGCCAGATCCGTTGTCCTTCGTTTAAGGTAGGAAGCAGGCGGTTGAGCAGCTCAACCTGTTCCTGAGTAAAAGGGCTGTTTGTCACTTGAAGTTCCACCATTTGCCACCTCGCGCATTGCTTCAATTTTAATTCCTACTAAAAAGATCACATTTATTTCTGATATTAAGAACCTAACACACCCGCTGTTGGCGGTCAATTTCAAACCTTTTATACCATTTATCAGTTTCGCTGATAAACGACAAAAAACCGCAAATTCATGCTTGATGATTTTTACAACGCCAAGAGGCTTATTCCAGCCTGCAGTCAGGTTGAAATAAGCCTTAGGCATTCCGTTTGCCGCGTTACTTAGGCCATACCAGCTCATTCATCATCGCATACAGTAACACCGCCGACTCGGCACGCGTAGCTGCAGCCAAAGGTTTGACCTCGCCGTTATAACCACCAACGACGCCAAGCTGCACAAGCGTTGCAACACTTTGCCCGGCATAAGGACGGATCATATGCGCATCATGGAAACGTGTCAGGACGTTCTCTGTTTCTACTGAACCCGGTTGAAGCAGTCCAGCCGTTTCAAGCGCTCTTACCGTCAGAGTCATCATTTCCTGCCGGGTAATGGCTGCCTCTGGCAAGAAACGCCCGTTGCCGGTACCGGTGGCAATGCCGAGCGAACGCGCAGTTCCAACCGCCTCGTAATACGGGGCGTCTGCCTTCACATCGGAGAATTCGTCGCCCGCTGGGGCATCCAAACCTAGCGCCGCGACCAGCCATTGCACGTATTGACCACGCGTCATATCCTGTTTCGGCTGCAGATGCCCTGCATCATCAGTTCCATCTGCATGGATGATTCCGCGTGCAGCCAGTGCATGGATCGCTGTTCGGGCCCATGGAACGCTTCCCACGTCGGCAAATGTGCTCTCCACCCGTGCTACGGCATATTCTCCTGTACCTGATGAAGTGGTGAATACAACCTCGCCGCTCTGCTCGTCATATCGGCTTTGTGGCAGCGGTGCTGCCACTCCGTCCGCCCCGATCTTGAACGCAACAATGGCGTCAGGGTGCGCGCCTTGCAGCTTCCCATAAGGCATTCGAAGCGTCAAGACACTAGTAGATGGCCAAACTTCTCCATTCACGTCAAGATCCAGTCGCAGTCCCTGTTGTGTGCCAAGCTGCCGTGCAGTCGGCTTCGCCAATGTTGTTTGCGTTAATCGCACCGTTACGATATCGCTGTCTGCAGCAACGTTTTTGCGCAAATCGGTCGGAAGCTCCAGCGACCCGAAAGCGGTCACGATCAAGATCCGGCGGGCCTTGCCGTCATCCACCAGCGAGGCGGCAGGCAGACGGAGCTCATATGCACCGGCCTCTGCACTCGCTTTCAAGCGAAGCTCCACCAGCGGTCTGTTCGAAGCTGCGGCAGGCACTGCCGCAAAAGCCGCTTCCATTGCGGATTCTTTCACCTCTGCTTGCGCGACGCCATCCTTGCCGGTCTCGGCCTTCACTTCAAGAAGAGCCCTGTCTTTTTGCGGTTGAGGTTTCAAATGGTCTCCTGACGTGTTCGAGCTGCCGTTTTGACCTCCCGTGCCACCCGAAGTTCCGCCAGAGCTGCCGCCCGCACTTCCTCCTGTGCCGCCGCTTGAACCGTCGCTTCCCGTACCTCCGGATGAAGAAGCCTGTGCAGGCACTTTGACGATAAGAGGTACCGTCAATGCCTTGCTGTCGTCAGAGATGCGTGTAATCTCCAATTCCAACGTGACCGCAGCTTCCTCGGATGGCGGCACGATCTTGCCATCGACACGTACAACGTCCGGCATCGAACTCGAAGCGATCGCAATCCTGAACCCTTTCGGAACGGTCGGCAGCTTCAATGTTATTGCGCCTTTGGCGGGCTGCTCCAGTGCTGTGATGGAAGCGGCGACTTCCTCGGCAGTGAGCTCCACCGTCTCCGTTTCGCAGGCCGTCGATAAACCGCCCAGTGATCCTCCCACCGCATCGAGCGCTTCCACTTTATAATAGTAATGCGTATCCGGCGTCAGTTCGCGATCCGTATATTGCCGCAAACTTCCGTTATAAACGACGCTGTACTCCCCGTCTTCACGCTCGGAACGATAAAGCCTGTAACCCGCAGCCCCAAGACGGGCATCCCAGTGGAGCGTAACGTCTGTTCCCGTCACCCCTTCGGCTCGCAACCCGGCGCTTTCGTCCACGGAAGGTGCCATGTCCGGTTTGGCGATGACGATCCAACTGATGAGCGGATCCTGCGCTGCCGTATTGCGTACCGTCAGTTCCAGCTTGTTGTTCGAAACGGCAATGCCTCGATGAGCCCTCACGCTAGATGGCGTATACGTGACTGCACCGGTATTCTCTCCATTAATATAGAAATTGGCTCGGCGCGACGTGTTCGTCCATGGATCATTGAATCCGGCATAGATATCGTATGTTCCGTTCGGTACGTCAAAGCGATAAGTCAGATCCGTGCCTTTGGGCGAATTGGTCACATTGCCGCCGTTCAAATAACGCACGGTCGAAAATATGTCTCCACCATTCGAACCGGAAGGCAGCGCATCCGCGCTGACATATCCCCAGTCGCGTCCCTCGCCCGGCGCATACATCTGGTCCGCCGTTCCCGGGTTGGCCAGCGTTCCTTTCATATAAGCACCCATCAATTTGTAATCGGCTGTCTCGTAACCCCCGCTATTGACAAAATAAAGGGCATTCTCGGGGACGACGTATACGCGCACCGCCTGTTTTTTGTTGCCGAACTCCGGCGTCCTCACCTGTAACGTGAGCGGACCCGGCTTCGCAAAATCTTCGGCCGTCATCACACGGTCGTTCACCGTCCAGACCGCTGGCGTCGGCACCAAGGTTTCTCCGTCGCGCACATTAACGGTTGTTGGCAACGCGGGAACCTTGCCGAGCGGTACTGCTTCCGGCAGCGGATCTGTAATATCCACCTTCCCCATCGAATTCAGCAAATCAGGCGTCCAACTGTCATACCACCGGATCGAGATATCGGAACCTATTCCGAATTCGATCGGCAGGAATACGTATTTGGCCCCGTCATTGGAGAAATTTCCGCCGTTCCATGTATCGCCCACATAAATGAATTTGCCCTTGGCCGGATCCACCGGAATCACTGACGTGGACTGCGTGCCGAACGCTTTGCCCGGATCAGGGTCGCTAGGCAGCGTGCGCACGAACGGATTCGTCATCGTAGACCACGGCCCGAAAATGTTGTCCGCTACGGTCACCTTGTTTTCGTTCGGCGACCAGCCGGTTGCGCCGGAGGTCAGCATATAATATTTGCCCTGATATTTGAACATGGCCGGAGCTTCGCGCTGTCCGCCAGGAAATACGCGCACGTAGTCTACACCGTATTCAGCCTGATAGGTAGAATCGCGCACGGGATTGCCTTTCTCGTCGGTCAACCCTTGCTTGTGCCATCCCGTGACGTCGCTGTAGTCATCCGTCAATTTGGAAATATACAACGTCAGATTTTCCTCGCTGGAGTAAATCAGGTATGCGGTACCGTCGTCGTCCTTAAACAAGTTCATGTCTCGTGCCATGCCCGGATTGCCTGGTTGGTAGTCCTTCTCCCCTTCGGGAGCGCGATCCATCCGGTAACTCTTCTGGTAGACGAACGGACCCGTCGGCGAATCGCTGATGGCATAACCAGCCTGCGCCTTGCCGTAGTTGGCGTTGTCGTTGTAAGGGTCCTTGTCTCCGTCCATGTGGGCCCACATGACGTATTTTTTCGTTTTGTCGTTGTAAATGACCTTTGGCCGCTCGATGATCCGGCCTCTGCGGATATCGGCCCAGATATCCACCCTGTCTTCACGGCCCGCGTACAGTTCCGAGATCAGCGGATCGTTGTCGAAGTCCTCCATGGATCGGATCATCGTGAGCGCCATTCCCTCATCCGTCCAGTTCATCAAGTCTGTCGACGAATATACGCGAATTCCCGTCGCCGGCCATCCTCCCGTGTGGTATTCGCCGTACCAGTAATACTTCTCCGTTTGCTCATCGTAAAAGAACCCGGCGCCATGGGCATCGATCGCCTTGCCGCCCAGGTCCGGCCATAATTGGCCTGGCGTAAAGCTCGTGCGAATCGTGGCGGCCCCAAGCGGCGTCGAAACCGGGGAAACAACGCCGTCAACTTCCGCCTGAATGTTGTAAAAATAACCGGTCCCCATCGATAATTTACTGTCCGTAAACGCAGTGTCGCCACCGCGATACACCTGTTGGAACGTACCGGCTGCACTTGTTGCTCTGGACACCGTATAAGTCACGTTCGAACCGGGTAGAACGTCCCAACGAAGAGAAATCGACGTATCCGTCACATCCGAAACGGCAAAACCGGTCGGGGAGTTGATATCATACGTTCTCGCTTCCGTTGTTGCAGGCGCGGATTCCCCGGCTGCGTTATACGCGGTGACGCGATAGCTGTAGCTGCTGCCAGGCTCCAGACCTTGATCCGTATAACTGAGCGAAGTCCCCTCAACCACCTGCTCGTATGATTCGCTGCCAAGCAAAGCACGTGATACACGGTAGCCGGTCGCCTTGTCTGCCGCAGACCATGACAGCTTTACACTGGTGGCATCGAGCCCGACCGCCGTCAAGTTGCCAGGTGCCTGCGGCGCCGTGGCTGCCGTCCGAACCTCCAATGGCGAAGACCACAACGATTCTGTTAAGCCGCCATATTCGTAAGCCACTTTGTAGTAATAGTTCGTATCCGTACTTAATCCCTCATCCACATAACCCGGAGACATTGTGCTTGCCACAAAGGAATAACCGCTGTCCGGCAATGTGGAACGATACAGGCGATAACCGCCGGTCGCTCGTTCCGCTTCCGTCCATTGCAGCGATACCGAGGAGGCCGTCTGCTCGGCGGCAGTCAGCGCAATATCATTGGCGGGCGGCGGCTCGGCGACGATAACATCGTCGACCTGCACCGTCTGCCACTTGTTGCGAATGCCGACCGTACCGGCGGCATATGTATCGTCCGCAAGATCAAAGACGAGCCGATCGGCTCCGTTTTCCGTAATATAGGCACGAATGGATGTGCCCGACAGCACCAGCTTGAGCGTGTACCACGTGTTTTTGGCAAAAGTGAAATCCGCCGTTTTCAACGTGGTATCCGTACCGTTCACCCGCTTGGAAAACACAAGTTTGTTGGCAGGCACCTGCATTTGAAAATAATAAAAATGGTTCTTGTCCTGAAAACGCGGCAAAATGCCTGGATATCCCTGCCCCGCCCCCGTATAAACACTTGTGGTCACGGTCATGTCGGACATCCTATCACCAGTCGAAATGATGCCTTCCCCGGTATCGCTCTGATAGAGCGTGTTGTTGGAAGCATCGAGCGGATCGGCAGCTATGCTCCAATTTCCTGAACTCACGATCCACTCAGGCGACACGGTATAATCCCCATCCGAAAAGTCATCCTGCAGCAGTATTGCGGGCATGCGGTCCACATCGGCATAAACCTGGCCTGGCAGCATCCACGGTCCCGAAGACAGTGCCAATGAAGCCGCCAACACGAATGTAATCGGTTTCTTCAATGAGTTCAAATCCGTATCTCTCCTTTGCCTCGGAAGATCAAAACATGGATATAAGGGCACGGTGCTGTTTCCGGCCTGTGTTCAACACTCAAGCGCGCCAATGGCGAGGGTACAATCACCTCCCAATTTCATGAAACCGGTTTCATTAAGGCGCAAAAAAAACCTGTCTCCCATACTAGTAGCAATGTGCAAATAATAATTATCCGCCTTTTCCTTGCGCCTATATCGTGAAACAGGTTTCATTTTTATGCAAATGTAAGTGCTTTCCTGAATTATAGTATCGGCAAAACGAATCTGTCAATCATTATTTCCATGCCAACATATTTCGTCACACCAGGCGAAAAAGCACGTATTACGCGGAAGTTCATCCGTGCAATGCGTGCTTTTCATTTCATTTTTGAGCATCTCTACGCCATGGTGTATTTGTATTATTCATCCAGCCCTTGAGGCGATGAGATCCTCCCCTCGCTTCACTGATATGCCGAGCGGCTTCCGGACTTAAAATACTTTCGTCGTCCACGATTCGCAGTTCCACGTATCCGTCACGACGTCGCGGTAAAATTCCGGTTCGTGGGAAATCAGCAGGATGCTGCCCTTATACGCTTTGAGCGCGCGTTTGAGTTCATCCTTCGCATCGACGTCCAGATGGTTCGTCGGCTCGTCGAGCACGAGCAGGTTCGTTTCGTTGTTGATCAGCTTGCACAGGCGTACTTTCGCCTTTTCGCCACCGCTCAGCACCGCAACCTTGCTCTCGATATGTTTGGTCGTCAAACCGCATTTGGCCAGAGCCGCACGCACCTCAAATTGCGTGAAGGACGGGAACTCCTGCCAAATTTCCTCGATGCATGTGTTATAGTTCGCTTCTTTGATCTCTTGTTGGAAATAACCGATTTCCAGCAAGTCGCCGCGCTGCACCGTTCCGTCCAGCGCCGGGATTTCGCCCAAAATGCTGCGCATGAGCGTTGTTTTACCGATCCCGTTCGCACCGACGAGCGCAATTTTTTGTCCACGTTCCATACGCAGATCAAGCGGTCTGGACAATGGCTCGTTGTACCCGATCACCAAGCCTTTGGTTTCGAAAATCAGTTTGCCCGACGTTCTCGCTTCGCGGAAATTAAACTGCGGTTTCGGCTTCTCGGCCGCCAGCTCGATGACTTCCATCTTGTCGAGCTTCTTTTGTCTGGACATCGCCATATTGCGCGTTGCCACGCTCGCCTTGTTCCGGGCCACGAAATCCTTGAGGTCGGCAATTTCCTGCTGTTGGCGTTTGTACGCCGATTCGAGCTGCTGCTTTTTCATCTCGTAAACTTCCTGGAAGTGGTCATAATCGCCCACATAACGGGTCAAATCCTGATTTTCCATATGATAGATCAGGTTGATGACGCTGTTCAGGAACGGAATATCGTGAGAGATGAGGATAAACGCATTCTCGTAATCCTGCAGATAACGTTTCAGCCATTCGATATGCTGTTCATCCAGATAGTTCGTCGGCTCGTCAAGCAGCAAAATATCGGGTTTTTCGAGCAAAAGCTTGGCCAGCAGCACCTTCGTGCGTTGTCCGCCACTCAGATCGTTAACGTCCTTGTCCAGGCCGATGTCGGTCAGACCCAGTCCTCGGGCGGTCTCATCCACCTTGGCATCAATCAAGTAAAAATCCTGATTGGTCAGCGTATCCTGAATCGTGCCGACGTCTTCGAGCAGTTGCTCCAGTTCCTCGGGAGTCACATCTCCCATTTTGCCGTACATGTCGTTCATCTCCTGCTCCATGTCGAACAGGTATTGGAACGCGCTGCGCAGCACGTCGCGGATCGACTGTCCTTTGCTGAGCACGGCATGCTGGTCCAGATAACCGACGCGCATGCGCTTGGACCATTCCACTTTACCTTCATCCGGCTGCAGCTTGCCCGTAATGATATTCATGAAGGTGGATTTCCCTTCACCGTTGGCTCCGATCAGACCGATATGCTCACCCTTGAGCAGACGGAACGATACATTGTTAAAGATGGCACGGTCGCCAAAACCGTGACTCAATTTTTCCACGTTTAATATACTCATCATGACACCTTTTCTATATAGACTTATTCTTGTATATTATAAGCGTTATGGGCCGCTCAACTCAATGGCAACTTCAAATGGCAAGCTTGTCGAGAATCGCGCCGTTCCCTCCACCTTCATCATCATGAAATTCCTCTGCCCATTTGCCTAAATCATCGGAATCCGTTAAAATTTTTCTTTGTATACGTTAAGCTGTCACTGGAACAATAAATAAGGTGTATACACACTAATACAGAACGGAGCTCTTCTGAACGAGCATCAGGTGAAAAGCAATGATTGAAGTAAAACGTTCCCCCATTGGAGGAAGCGGAGAATTTAACCGCGGCGTATTCGCCACGGAGGACATTCCAAAAGGAAAGCTGATCCATCAGGCGCCGGTCGTTGCCTATCCGAATGAAGACCACCATCACATCGATGAGACCATACTCGGAGATTACGTATTCGAGTACGGCACGAACCATACTGCGATGTTGCTGGGTTACGGCAGTTTGATTAACCACTCCTATGAACCCAACGCGACTTATGTCATCAATTTCGACAATCATTCCTTCGATTTCTACGCTTATCGGGATATTCGGGCGGGCGAAGAAGTGTTGATCAACTACAATGGCGATGAAACCAACATGGACCCGCTATGGTTTCTCGATGATTACGAAGAACGCATGCAGCAGTTGAATCAAGCCGAGCAAGCTGCCGAGCGCGAAAAAAACGCTGAATGACGGCCTTCTGAACCCGGGAAAGGGCGGAAAGTCCGGACAGCACAAAGCCCACATGAACCTCAAAGAAGACAGGTGGAATCGTACGATGATTCCTCGCCTGTCTTCTTTCGTATACCGTCGCTGCACCTATATCAAACGGAGGGTTCTACTCTTCGATCGGCGGATCAGCATGCAAGTCCACGTCCGGTGCCGTCTGCTTCCAGCGGAGGAATTCCACGCTGAAGTCGGCACGTTTCGGAGAGCATAGAAAAGGCCCCGCCTGTTTGCCTGTCGCATAGGCAAACCGCGCAACCCGGATCGTGCGCCATGGATGCTTGTCTGTTCTCGCGCGTATAATGACGGCATCGTTGCTCCAGGAAGCCCGGATCGTTACAATTTGACCTGCCCACTCGGGCACAGGAGATAACGACCAGTCGGAAAAATGGTCTGTCACCACCACCGCTGCATGGGGTACGCCGTCGTTGACCTCAATGCCCGCTTTGATCCACTGATGCTGGTCATGCCACAACATCAAGCCCGCCTGATCATACAATTCGGTAAACGATTTTAAGTCAAAGGATACCTCGACGGCATGGGCTCCGTCCCATGCGGCAAGCAAAGCATGGCCATTCCGGTGGCAAAAGCCGTAAAACGTGTTTTCCCAAAAGTCGCTTCCCTCTGCCGCCTCGACGATCAGCCGATCGGATTGCAAAGCCCAAGATGCGGGCTCCGTTGTCCAGGCTGCTTCCGGCCATTGCCCAAAATGATTCATTGACATATGTACATCATCCTTTCTTCGGCATTCCGGCATTTCTGCCCAACATTCCAAGTTCAGTATACCATCCATCCAATGTCCTGCGCGCATGCATGCATCAACGTGATGCGGCTGCCTTTGACAGGAATGGTATACTATAGATATAGTTAGTTTTACATTGTTGAAAGTAAAACATTTCGATTCCGATCCAAAGGAGCGTGGCAATATGCGCATATCCATTACCGATCTTGCTGCAGAGCGCCTGACCGCAGGCCTCGGGGAGCAGCCGGGTTATTTCAAACTTTTTTATGATACCGAAAATTGCGGATGCAACGGCGTGCTCGTCATCGACATCGTAGACCAGCCTGGAGCATTGGATGAACCCGTCGAAACGAATCTGGGCACATTTTACGTGGACCCCAAACAACAGCTTAACCTGGAGGAGAGCATGAAGCTGGATACCGAGCCCAACTATCCTTCGTTCAAGCTCAGCAGCGACTCAGGGGTGCTTAACGGCAACCTTCGCGTACGGGACGCTCGTGCCAGCGCGGTTGGAACGCCCGCAGCCATGAATGCCTGTGCCTTGCCATCCAGCAGATGATCTTTCTGCCAGCCATTGGCCTGGCCCATACCGAAACGGCTTTTGCGGCGACGCATGGCCGTTTTTTTATTTTCACACATTTTGTTTACAAGTCGGAAACATTTGGAGAAACTATTGACATCATCCTCTAGTATACTCGGTTTATAGATTGATAGAACCGAGGAGGATGCAGCATGACCCCATCAATGAATCGCACACGCAAACATAAATCCATCATCTCCGCCATTCTGGCCGGATCCGTCATTGCCGGGGCGGCACTCGCCGCCGTACCTTTCACGTTCGGCACGGCAGCAGAAGCTGCGAGCTCCAGCTTTGCCCAATTCCTGCACGACAATGCACCATCCCGCACGATCAAAACAGCCGGCAACGGCAAAGCTACGGTAACCAATCTCACGAGCACCGTCGTGCTGGTCAACAAAAAAAGAAACCTGCCGGCAAGCTATGAACCGAAGGATCTCGTCGTGCCGAACATCCCGTTCAGCTTCTCCGGCTCCAGCCCGAAAAAGCAGATGCGAAAAGCAGCCGCCACCGCGCTGGAGAAGCTGTTCGCAGCGGCCAAAAAAGACGGCATCGATATCAAAGCCGTTTCCGGGTACCGTTCCTATGCAACGCAAAAGTCAATTTTCGAACGCAATGCCAGCATTAAAGGCGAAGCCGTGGCCAACAAAACAAGCGCCCGCCCTGGACAAAGCGAACACCAGACCGGGCTCGCGATGGACATTTCCAGCGCATCCGCAGGTTACGACCTGCAGCAAAGCTTCGGCAGCACCAAAGAAGGCAAATGGCTGAAAGCCAATGCCCCGAAATTCGGCTTTATTATCCGCTACGGCAAGGATCAGGAAAAACTGACGGGATACTCGTATGAGCCGTGGCATGTCCGCTACGTTGGCGTATACATCGCAGGCGAAATGACGAAACAGAACCTCACGCTGGAGCAATATTTGGAGCGTGCCAAGTAAAAGTGACTGTGAATCAAGTACTTTTCTCGGTGAATAGAAATGATCCTATGATGGTCTGATCGTTACCACAAAACAAAAGGGAGAGAAAGGTCGGCGATCCGCCTTCCTGCTCTCCTGCAACGCTTCTTTTGACAGAGTGCGTCAAACCAAACCACTCTACGCACTGACGATGCGTTTGACAACTGCCGGGAGCCGTTTCATCCCTTCCGTCCCCGCCCAGGAGCCGACCCCAGCCAGCAGGGCATTATGAACCAGGTAAAAAGCTGCATGGTACGCCAGCGTACCCAGCACGATTTCCACGATGACAAACCGCTTCAACGTGGAGGATTCGATCACGTATACCCGAAATTCACGCGAGAATGCGTTGCTTTTAACTTGAGACAGCCATGCCTTCATCGGTCACCTCCACGGTTTATTTTCAGCGTATGGCAGCACCGACTTGTCTTATGCAAAAATTATACATACAAAAAGTAACCAAGTGTGCTATAGTGAGTTTATAATTCAACCAAGCGAGGTACATACGATGAGTGATTTGGAGAACATTATCAAAAACCGCAGGTCTGCCGTTATTTTCGAAGAAGGCGTCGACATCCCCGAATCGGAATTCCATGAGATGTTTGCTTTGAACAAATTCGCGCCTTCGGCCTTTAACCTGCAGCACACCCATTATCTCGTGCTGACGGACCCGGCACAGATCGAAAAAGTCCATGAAGCTTCCCAGCAGTACAAAGTAAAAACGGCTTCTGCCGTCATCGTCGTACTCGGCGATATCAACGCTCACCATCACATCCGCACGATCAACGAAGGTTTGCTGAATCTTGGCGCTATGACGCCGTTCCAATACGAGCAGGAATCACAAAGCGTCACCGAATTTTACGAAGCCCGCGGCAGATTTTTCCAACGCGAGGATGCCATCCGCAATGCCAGCCTGTCTGCCATGCAGTTCATGCTGATTGCCCAGGACCGGGGCTGGGACACTTGTCCAATGATCGGTTTCGATGCCGAGGAGCTGCAAAAGAGCCTTGAAATTCCCGATCACTATGTGATCTCCCTGGTCATCACGATCGGTAAAAAATCCGAAGCCAAGCAGCGTCCGCGCGGTTACCGCAAACCGATTAACGAGTATGTGAGTTTCAACAAAGTAAACGTGGAATAATGAATAACAAACTGAAAACAAACCTTGCCAAAAAGCCACGATCATCGTGGCTTTAAACGTTTCATATATAAGCTGCTCCGACAGATGAAATGCTTCGTCAAACTCCGCAAACAGGTACAATTGCCCCGCAGGCGTTTCCCCTGCGTCGAATCCGAGCCGGAAATTTCCGTTTTCTTCGAACGCCACCTCTGCCAAAATCAGTTCGTCAACGTCCTCATCGGGATGCAGCGCGCAATGTGTTCCAATGCGTCCTGAGTTGCGATGCCGTCGTGAGTTCAAAAAAAGGGCATGAAATTCATTTTAGTCCATGTTAGTATCCGAGTGGGCTTACATACACACAAGTCCATATACTTTCGGAAAGGGTTGAACCACGCATGTCCATTTCTCTCGAAACGATCTCACGTACCCGAATGGCTTATGTTCGTCAAATCGGACCCTATGGCCCTGCCAACAAACAGGCAATGGAAACCTTGAAAAGCTGGGCTCACGATCAACATTTGTTATCCGAAGCTTCCGTATTGTTCGGCATTCCGCAAGATGACCCTGCAACAACTCCACCTGAGGCATGTCGATATGACGCGTGCATCGTGATCAGCGACGATTTCGTTTTCTCCGGAAACGATCCCGTAAAGGAAGGAGAATTGGCCGGCGGAGATTATCTCGTATACCGAATCGCGCATACTGCGGAAGCCGTGATGCATGCCTGGACCAGCATTCCCGGTTTGGTTCGGGATCACGGACATGCGATCGCAGATGGCCCCGTGATGGAACGATATAAAGGGGAACTTCTTCTGCGGCATCAATGCGAGCTTTGCATTCCGGTGCGCAAGGACGCTAACCTTAGGTGAACAATTCCCATGTAAACATGAGTCATCGAGGCGCGCGAAGTTGTGGAATTTATCGAAGGCTTCGGTCAGGGGCCTAAATCCGCTTTCCAAGGAAAAATGAACATGCGATAACTTCACTTGCCCAATAGATCGTGCAGCCTCTTCTCATCAGAGAAGATCAGGAAGCGTTTCGCGCAGACCGCACTAAATCAAAAAAGAGCGGATCATGCAGGCAGAATGGCCTACGTGATCCGCTCTTTGGGTGACAAGCATGCGAGAATTAGTTGTTGAACGCCCAGTTGCCTTTGCGGAATACCGGCTCGATCGTGCCATCCGGCAATTCCCCGTCGATATCCAGCTCTGCGGAACCGATCATAAAGTCCACATGGGTCAGGCTGACGTTGCATTCATGTTTTAACAGCTCTTCGTTGTTCATCGTGGTGCCGTCCTTCATGCAAAACGGATATGCGCTCCCCACCGCAAGATGGCAAGAAGCATTTTCGTCCACGCCGGTATTGTAGAAAATGCGGTTCAGGTTCGAAATCGGGGAATCATGCGGCACAAGCGCCACTTCACCCAGATAACGCGCACCCTCATCGGTGGAAAACAGGTTTCTCAGATGCTCCTCGCCGGATGCGGCGCTGAACGCAACGACCTGTCCATCCTTAAATGTGATCTTGATCTGATCAACCAATTGGCCATTCAAATTCAGCGGCATCGTGCTGCTGACATAACCGTTGACCCCGCTGCGCTTCGGCATGGTGAACACTTCTTCGGTCGGCATGTTGGCGACAAAATAGTTACCTTCTTTATTCTCGCCGCCTCCGCCATGCCAGATATGCCCATCGACAAGCTCGATCTTCAGATCGGTGCCTGGCGCGCGATAGTGAAGGCTTTTATAGTTTTTGGCATTCAGGATGGCGTTCATGTCGTTCAGCGTTTTCAGGTGATTTTTCCAATTTTCCACGGCATCGCCGCCGTCGACGCGATTCATTTTGAAAATGGTGTCCCACATGACGCTGATCCGTTCTTCTTCCGGAATGTCGGCAAACACTTTGTTCGCCCACGCTTTCGTCGGCGCTTTGATCAAGCACCAGCTGATTTCGTGGTTGCGCGTGTATTTGGAAAATCCGCGGCGAGCGGTTGCCGCAGCCTTGGTTGCACGCGACACCTTGTCCGAATCGATGCCGTTGTACAGATCCGGATCAGGGACTTTGATCGTCAATGTTGCGCCGCCTTCGGCCGCGAACTTCTCCAGCATTTCCGCTTTCCAGGCCGGAAAATAATCGAAGCTGTCATCCGAACCGTGGATGAAACGGCTGCGCGTAATGATGTCGTCCTCGAAATCGACTTGCACGTATTTCGCGCCTGCGGCATAAGCCTTCTGTACGATCAGCCGGGTCAGATCCAACGTTTCAATCGGAGCCGTAACGATCAGCACCTGTCCTTTCTGAATGTTGACGCCGACTCGCACGACGAGTTCCGCATATTGTTCCAAAGATTGTTCAAAGCTTTGTTCAAATGTACTCATGATCATTTCACTCCTGATGGTAGTAGTCTGGGCTGCTAAGACACCCAAAAACTGCGTCTATAGAAACCACGCTTCGCTTCTCCGGATTGTTCTGCCTCTCCGTTAACGTGTGTAGATTTTTTTGCAGATTAACCGTTGCGTTTTTCCTGCTCGCGCAGCTCGATGCGCCGAATTTTGCCTGAATTGGTTTTGGGCAGGTCGGCCACGAATTCGACTTTACGCGGATATTTGTAAGGGGCCGTCCATGTCTTCACATGATTTTGCAGCTCTTTCACCAGCTCGGGCGAGGATTGGGAAGCGTCTTTCAGCACAACAAACGCCTTGACCACATGGCCGCGGATTTCGTCCGGACTCGCCACCACGGCACATTCCCTCACGCTCGGGTGTTTCATGAGTGCTTCCTCTACCTCGAACGGCCCAATCGTATATCCTGAGCTGATAATGATGTCGTCGCTGCGGCCCTCGAACCAGAAATATCCTTCTTCATCCACGCTCGCGCGATCCCCGGTTACGAAGTAGTCCCCGCGCAGGTTCGCTTCCTTGCGGCCTTCATCTTTATAATACTCACGGAACAGCGCAGGCATGTCTTTATGTACCGCAATGTCCCCTACCTCTCCGGCTGGCTGCGGCTGGCCGTCTTTGTCAATGACCACGACCAGACCTGGCGCGATGGACTGTCCCATGGAGCCAATCCGGACAGGAGCCCCGGAAAGGCTGCCGATCACCAGCGTACTTTCGGTTTGTCCATACCCGTCCCGAATCGTCAATTCGAAATGACGCCGGAAAATTTCGATTACTTCCTGGTTCAGCGGTTCGCCTGCCGACACCGCGCTGCGCAGGCTGGACAGGTCGAAATGTCCAAGATCATCCGTTTTGGCCATCAGCCGATATTCGGTCGGCGTGCAGCAGAGTACGTTGATGCGCTGCTGCTGCATTAACTGCAAGTAACGCTGCGGATGGAATGACCCGCTGTAGATCAGGCCGGTAGCGCCTTTTCCCAAGACGGACAGGAAGGGGCTCCAAATCCACTTTTGCCATCCCGGCGCAGCCGTAGCCCACACGACGTCCGAAGGCTGCACGTCCAACCAGAGCGTTGACGCAATCCGCAAGTGGGCATATGCCCAGCCATGGCTATGAACGACACCTTTCGGGTTACCTGTCGTTCCGGAAGTATATGCGAGAATCGCGATATCATCGCGATGCGTCTCCACGGCAGGCAGCACATCCGGCTGCCCCTGCATCAGCTGCTGAACATGCAGCCAGCCTTCGCCAGGCACAGCTTCGTCTCCTTGCGGTCCGGCAACGATACGGTGTGCGAGCGATGGCAAGTCGGCGTCGATTTTCTCCACTTCCGACGTCGTTTCGTTCCACACGATGACGGCGCGGGCTTGAGAATGGCGGAGACGATATTCCAAATCTTTGGCACGCAGCATTTCCGAAGAAGGAATAATGGCCATGCCAAGCTTCAGGCAAGCAATGTATATAACGTATGCGATGATCCGTCTGGGAACCATGACGAGCACCCGGTCGCCTTTGACGAGACCCAGGCTGCTCAGTCCGGCTGCAAGACGGTTCGCCTGTTTAAGCAGGTCACCATACGTGATCTCTTCCATTTCAGCCTGATCGCTGATCCAGCGAAGGGCAACCCGATCCTGCGGGTGGTTCTCCATCTCCGAGGTCATGTTATAGATTTCCGGCGAAATCCACTGTTGAAAATTCATGGTGAAGCCACTCCTTTGTAATTCCGTGGTATGAATCGGTGTACATTGTTCCATTATACCCTAAATGCTAGGACCTGGTGCCATGAACTGTGCCTAATCCGCAAAAAAATAAACACCGGTCAAATACATGCCTGCATGATCTTACAAATATGGTTTCGAAAAGAATGATATTAAAGCCATGTTAGAGAAATTCATTTGAAAACCATCGTTTCAACATAAAAGAAGCAGCCGTTACAGGCCGCTTCTGATAAATACTCTATTCATCTCGCCAAAATCGTTCTAGACGCACGTCATTCTAATTACCATGCATAGTTTCCGATTCCGTCCAATACCGCTTCAATGTCTTGCAGCTCCTGCGTCGTCAGCTCTGGCGCCTGCAAGGCAGCCACGTTCTCTTCGATCTGGGATACACGGCTCGCGCCGATCAAGGCAGACGTGACCCGGTCCCCGCGCAGCACCCAGTTCAATGCAAGCTGTGAAATCGTTTGTTCTCTGCGGGCAGCGATAGCCTGAAGCGCTTCGAATTTGGCAATGCGTTCATCCGTGTACGCTTCCGGACGCAGGCTGCCCGATGGGTTTGCTCGCTCCTCTTTGAGTTTGTCCACGTATTTGTTCGTCAGCTGCCCCCGTCCCAGCGGACAGAAGGCGATCGAACCCACGCCCTGCTCGTGCAGCACATCCTGCAGGCCATCCTCGATCCAGCGGTTCAGCATGGAATAATTCGGCTGGTGCAGAAGGCATGGCGTTCCCAGACTACGCAGAATGCTTGCCGCTTCCTTGGTCTGGTCCGCATTATAGTTGGATAACCCGACATACAGCGCCTTGCCCTGTCTGACGATATGGTCCAATGCAGCCATCGTTTCTTCAAGCGGCGTATTCGGGTCCGGTCGATGATGATAGAAGATGTCCACATAATCCAGCCCCATGCGTTTCAAGCTTTGATCCAGGCTCGCAATCAAATTTTTGCGCGACCCCCATTCGCCGTAAGGCCCCTTCCACATATAATAACCAGCCTTCGAAGAGATGAGCAATTCGTCGCGATAAGGCCGCAAATGCTTTTTGAGAATAATGCCGAAATTTTCTTCAGCCGATCCAGGCGGCGGACCATAGTTGTTCGCCAGGTCAAAATGATTGATGCCCAGGTCGAACGCACGCAAAATCATTTCTTCCTGAATATCCAAGGTGCGGTTGCCGCCGAAATTTTGCCATAATCCAAGCGCGATCTGGGGCAATCGGATTCCGCTTCTGCCTGAGCGGGCATATTTCATTTCATCGTATCGTTGTTCATTGGCAATATAAGTCATGAGCATCTCTCTTTTCTTTTCGGAATGGAAGCTACTTTTATCTTAGACATTCCACCCGGGACAACGGTATGGCATCACGCTATATTCATATGGAAAAATGATCGTTAAAGTACTATAATACCGATAAATGATAAACATTATATGATAATACATATGTCAAAATGCAAGATCACTACTTTTATAATGGAGCGTGCAGCCTTGATTACGTACATGTTTCGAAACGATCAATTTCAGGATCTCCAGCTGCTCCATTACGGAACAGAACCTTGTACTCCCCGCCATCACTTCGGTCCGGCGATGAGAGATTATTATAAAATCCATTACATCCTGGGCGGCAAAGGGATCTTCAGAGTCAACGGACAAACCCATGAGCTGCGCAAAGGACAAGGGTTCCTCATCGTGCCTCACTCGGTCGTTTATTATGAAGCCGATGCCGACGATCCATGGGAGTACAGCTGGGTTGCTTTCGAAGGAAATGCCTGCGAAATGCTGCTCAGTCAAGCGGGGCTCTCCGAGCATCAGCCCGTGTTCAGCCTGGAGCATGATGAAGAAATGCGCTCCTGCCTGCATCGGATCGTGCACGCCCGCGACACCCGAAAAGGCTGGGAAATCGGCATGCTTGGTTTGCTCTACCAATTGTTCTCCATCTTGGCCGCGTCTTCCGAACAACGCCATGAGAGCAAAATAGAACCTTTTACGAAAGACGCTTACGTCACGCAGGTCATCGATTTCATTGAAACGAATTATGCCAATGCCGTTACCGTGCAATCTATCGCTTCCCAAGTCGGCCTGCAGCGAAGTTATTTGTGCTCCTTGTTCAAGGAGCGAATGGGCAGCAGCATCCAGTCTTACCTCGTCCACTATCGCATGCGCCGGGCGGCGGAATTGCTGTTGGATCAAGGATTCACGATCGGCGATATCGCACGTTCCGTCGGTTACAACGATCAGCTGCTTTTTTCGAAAATGTTCAAAAAAGTGATGGGCAGCGCCCCTTCGCGCTACCGTGAACTAAAAAGCAGCACCTTCCCCCAACGAAACGGTTGACGGGGAGGTGCTGCTTTGATGAATAGTTGAAAGATTACATGGACACGCCCACGACATGTACCCGAATTTCGTTTACGTGCAGCCCGGTGAAGTCCTGAACCTGCTCGCAGACATTTTGCTGCAGCTTCCGGCATACCTCGTGCATTTTGCAACCGTAAGCGACAACGACGCGCAGATGGATGGAGACGCCGGATTCATCCATTTTAATGTCGATTCCCTTTTGCAGGCCTTTGCCCAGAACGCTCTTGGCGATGCCTTCCGACAAACCGGCCGACATCGATGCGATGCCAACCGTCGTTTGCGCCGCCATGGCCGCTATTTTCGATACGACGTCATTCGTGACATGGATCGTCCCCGCCTTTAAAGGCTGTGTTTCCTGTGCCGCCAGTCCATTCGTATTCTCTTCTTCGCTAAGGATCGATTGCGTTAATTCGTTCATGATTATCCACTCCATTTCTGCGTTTAGGCATTTTCCCATTTGTCTTTAAAGAATAATTGATAGATGCGAACCAGAATAATTTTGAAAGTCATGTAGACCGGGATGATGATGAGAATGGCGATGATGCCCCCCAGATCCCCGGCGCCCAGCACCAGAATAATGGTCGTCAGCGGGTGAATGTCCAGCTTCTTGCCAAATACATAAGGTGCAACCAGATTATCTTGAATCTGCTGAGCGACCAAAATAATGATAAGCGACCAGATCGCCACTGAAGGCGACTGGATGAGACCGATGATGACGATCGGTATCGCCGACACAATCGCCCCGATGAACGGAACGAAGTTCATGATCACCGCGATGACGGTCAACAATAACGCATACGGCAAACCGATGAACAAAAACCCGACATACATCAGCACGCCAAGAGCCAGATTCACGATCACTCGGCCCACAATGAAGCCGCTTAGAGCCTGATCGATTTCCAATACCACTTCGCGGCTGTCCTTCTGGAACCGTTTCGGCACGATATGAACCAGCTTGCGCCCGAATTTCTCCCCCTGCTTCAGCATGTAGAACAGAATGATCGGGAACGTAAACAAAATAATCGCAAAACTCGAAATGAGCGAGATCGCACTGGAAACATAATCGGTGACGAAGTTGAATCCTTTGTTTACATATTCGGTAATCTGGGACAACGGATTGGAGCTTTCAGGGAACAGGGTTGTAAATATCCCGCTCTGCTCCAGTTCCTTTAATTGCGCGCTCAACGCATTAATCATGTTAGGCGCGTTGTCCACGAGATTTTTCAGCTGATCCCTTAAGGACGGCCACAATCCAACGATGAACAAGGCCAGAATGGCCGCGGAGACCAGATAGATCAGCAGGATGCTGACGGTACGGTTGATCTTTTTCTTCTCCATATAATTCACCAGCGGCCGCAGCAAATAATAGAAGAATATCGACAGCATCATCGGAATTGTAATGACCGTCACCATGGTGACGAGTGGCTGAAAAATAAAGCTCACCCGTGACAACAGGTAGATGTTGATGAGCACCAGGGCAAGTCCGATGCTGATACGAACGAATGAATTTCCTTTAAACAAACATTTCCCCTCCAGCTATCCTTTTTATGGTTATCGGCCAATGCGTTTCTTTTCTGTATGGCCTTCCTATATAAACAGCAATAGTAATCACACTAGGCCACTGCAAGTGCAGCACCATCTTCCGATCGCTGTTATCCCCGGATTTTTTTCCAATCCCTTTTTTAAAGGGGAAATCCGGTGATAAGCCTATGCTTCCGATACAGCTTTCTTTCAGAAAGCTTTTAGGCGAACGCTTCGCTTCTCCAGATTGGTTCTGCCTCTCCGTTAACGTGTGGATGTTTTTTGCGGTTTATATATCTATCCTTTTTACCTATCCCATTCGGGTCTTTTGTCTTCTACGTTTGAACGTCCGTCTGGTCTCTCTTTTTTTTGTGTCAATATTGAAATATCCTATTTTCACACGACAGTCTCTCCATTTCGTTCGAATTCACCTTCATTTTTTCTTGATTCTACTACTTTTTTTATATGTATTTGGATGAAGCGGCATCATGATCAACATATCCGGAACTCCCCAATAATTGTAACATAATCCACTAGCAAATTCCTTTTCCCCAAACCGATCCCCATCGCCCATTCAAAGGCAAACCAAAAAGGCGCCACTTCTGCCGCGGCGTGGAGCCATGACATGATGGGCGCCTTTTATGTTTTTCTTTACCAACTGCATTTGCCCCGACGGGTTCAAACCAGTTTGGTGTACATGTTTCTCAAATAACGCCAGCGCACAACCGCAAAGTACGCGAGCTGCATGGACGCAAACACCAGGAAAATGCGCAGGCTGTGTCCCAGCACCGAGAAATCGACCAGCTGCTGCAGCGCCACAAAGGCGACGGAACTATGGAACACAGCAACCAGTAATGGCAGGAAAAACATCAATACGAGCTGACTGGTCACGATCTTTCGCAATTCGGGACGGCTCAGCCCCATCTTTCCGACCATACGATACTGCTGCTCGTCCCGATCCAGGTCCGCATACAACCGGAAGTAAGTAAAGCTGGCCGCAAAGGTGAAAAACACGATGCCAACCAGGCTGCTAAGTATGAGAATGATCCCGTTTGTTTGCTTCGAATGAAGCCAATCCAACACGAGCGAGGTCGGATAGAAGTACCCCTCGGAAGTTGGCGTGTTCTGGATTTGCTCCAGCAATTCCGCTGCAAAGCTGCGTGTACGCATCCAGTCCTTGACCACGAATTGCGTGATGGTCACCCCGTTATATTCGTTGGGATCGCCGCCAATATAAATGGGGAACAACCTGTCGTATAACTTATCCGAAATGACATAGATGGACGAATTGCCCTCAAACGGCAGCACGATCTCCGTGCCGGGCAGTGTTAACGTTACTTTTTGCCAAACGTCCTCCACGTTGAATTCAAGCGTTTGGCTAGTAAGGCTGTTCTCACCAGCCCGAATTTTTTTCCGCTGCTGCAAGCTGCCTGGCGTCAAAAATGCCTCTTGTTCCCCCAATTGCCTTTCCCCGTACCCAAGCGCGGAAGATAATCGGTTATAATCCTCAAGTTTGATAAAAATCTCCCCATCATACGTATACATAGGGACGTAGCTTCCCTTTTGATAAGAAAGTTCATGATCCACCAGCGCTTCCTCTACCATCCGGATATGTTTCGCTTCTGCCGCGGGATCGCCGGCCGCCTCATAACTGAATCCATATGGATTGGTCATGGCCGACAGTCCCGGATCCGCCAAAGCCAGCATCGTACCAATCCCCGTAAAAGAAGACGCCGAAATCACGGTCACCATAAAAAACATGACTGCATTATCCTTCATGCGGTAGGTCAGTTCTGATAGAAAGAGCAGGTTCGTTTTGCGAAAAAACAGGCCCGGACGTCTTTTCAACGCACGAATCACATATACGCTGAGCTGCGTAAAGAGCAGATACGTACCGACAATTACGGCCACCACGCTGCCCAGCAGCAGTGGGAAGGAAGGATTGTCCCATACGAAAACAAATACCCCCGCATAACCGGCTAGGATGGCCATTAGGGATAGCGATGCTAACCAAGGCGATGCTTTTGGCTCCGGTTTCGGTTTTTCTTCCGATTTGACAAGGTCGATCAACGTCCCCTTACGGATCAACAACGAAGAGGACAGCGCAATCACCGCAAACAAAGCAAGGAAGGCAAATGCGGTGAGCAGAATGGCCTTGCCTGGAAAATAAAAGGGCAGACCGTTCTCCACGGCCAGCATGGAGCCGCAAATGAGCAGAATCAACTTGGAAAAGATCACACCCAAACCGATGCCCGCCACCGTAGCCGCTGCCCCGATGCACATGTTCTCCAAAAACAGCAACCGATTCATCTGCCTTTTGGTCATGCCCAGAATCAGAAAAATTCCAAAATCCTTTTTGCGCGTTTTCAGAAATGAGCCGACCGAATATAACAAAAACAGAAACGAAAACACAAAGATGACGATCTCCGCTACGATCATTCCCTGATTCGCCAGCATCGTAACCGTGCTGTTCGAACCTTGCAATCCGCTTTTCAAGTCTGGATGAAACAACAAAAGCGCGTAGGTAAAAAAAATCATGACGGAAAACGTGCTGCTGAGAAAATGAGCGAGATAGATGCGCTTGTTCCGAACGACGTTGTTAATGGCGAACTGGCGAAAATTCATGTCCCGTTCCCCCCATCAAAGACAACACATTGATGATTCGCTGGTAGAACGCAGGCCGGTTGTCCCCGTAATGAATTTCGTTGTATAGCTGCCCGTCCTTGATGAACACGACCCGGCTGCAGTAACTCGCGGCCACCGCATCATGCGTAACCAGCAGCATCGTGGCCCGGTCCTCGCGGTTCCGGCGTTCCAGCATCTCCATCACGTCGCGGGCGGCCTTCGAATCGAGGTTTCCGGTAGGTTCGTCCGCAAGAATCAGTTTGGGCCCGTGAATCAGCGCACGCGCGATCGCCGTCCGTTGGGCTTGCCCGCCCGATATTTCGAAAGTACGCTTATCGAGAATGTCCGAGATTCCCAGCTTATCAGCCAACCTCGCCGCACGTTCGTTCATTTCTTGGACGGATACTCCGTCCAGCGTGAGCGGCAATACGATGTTTTCCTTCACCGTGAGCGTATTGAGCAAGTTGAACGATTGAAATACAAATCCCAATTCCCTGCGCCGGAACAAAGCAAGTTCATCGGCATGCAGCGCAAACGGATCACGTCCTCCAATGTTCAGTTCGCCCGAGGTCGGACGGTCGATCGTCGAGATCATGTTCAGAAGCGTCGTTTTGCCGCTGCCGGACGGCCCCATAATGCCTACGAACTCGCCCTCCTGAATGCTCAGATCGATTCCGGATAACGCTTCGTGAGATACGATGCCTTTATAAATTTTGCTGATTTGCTTGACCGAGCAAATTTCCATGATTTTAGAACCCCTTTCTTTCCAAAAATCGGCTTGACTCAAACCGCCGTTTTATCGAAACGCAGTTTTCTTTGCTGATCCCAGTCTATCGAAGTTTCCGCTATTCTCCTATGGATTAACCTTTCACGATCATGACATTGTTGTAAGGTTGCCACAAAAGAAAAACGTCCGCGCCTTGTATAGGCACTGACGTCTTCTTGGACAGCGTGTTTCCTAACCGCTTTAACTTTCAAAACGAATCCGTACCAATGTACCTTCCCCCCGGACGGATTCCAGCTCCACCGAATGATTCATGCGGGTCAGCACTTCCTTGACGATGTACAATCCCATGCCGGTAGATTCTTTGAAGTGCCGACCGTTCTCCCCAGTGAAAAAAGGTTGAAACACCCGGTTCAGGTCCGATTTCGGAATGCCCACGCCCCGATCCTGCACCTCCAAAATCACGGCATGCTCCGCCCGGTAAGCTCGCAGCTTTATTTTCTGTTCGCTGCCTGCGGAGTATTTAATGGCATTGGACAACAATTGGACCAGAACGAAGCGCAGCCATTTGGCATCAGACTGTACGACCAGATCGTCTTCGATCTGCATGTCGGGATAAACATGGCTGCGAATAAAAAAACGCTTCAGTTCATGAACAGCGTCTTCGCCCACCGCCTTCAGCCGTACGGGTTCGACGCTGAAATCCTGTTCGAACGTCTCCAAACGCGCGACATACAATACGTTCTCCAATCCTCGCCGGAGTTGGTCGGCTTCCTCGCGAATGCTTGCAAGCCGCAGATCGTCATCCTCCTGACCCTCCACGGTCAACTCGATGACGGACAGCGGTGTTTTCATCTGATGCACCCATTGGTTCATGAACGTCAAATATTCTTGCTGTCTTTGCTCCATCCCGTGCAGCCTTGCATGGTAATGGCCGTATTGGGAGTCCATCAGTCGGTCCAATGCCTGCGTCAACGGGGCGGTTTCGTTTAGAGAGACGAATTCCTGCAAGGAAGTCATCGGTCTGGACATGCGCCGATAAAACTGGCGATGCGATAAATAACGATAGCACAGATAGCCCGCATACAGAAACAAACCCAGAAAAGCCGCATATGCAGCGGTAAGCCAGTGATCATACCCGTCATACCAGAATACGGCGATGACGGCGAGCAATATGGCAAAGATCCAAACCGTCAACGCGATATGTTCCCGGATGAACAGCCTCATGGTTCCTGAACCGTTTTCCAATGGTTGATTAACCGATATCCGGAACCCCTTACCGTTTCCAGCGCGTCCGAAATGCCAAGCTCTGCCAAGCGTTTGCGAACACGCGTAACGTTAACGCTAAGCGTATTGTCGTCCACAAAGGAATCGTCCCACAGCTTCTCCAAAATCGTCTCCCGGCTCACCAGTTTGGGACTGCGGCGCAACAGCGTCTCCAGCAAAATCGTTTCTTTTTTCGTGAGCTGGACTTTGGCGTCGCCCCACTGAATCTCCATGCTTTCAAGGTACAATTTCAGACCGTCCAGCTCCACGGTGCGTTCTTCATGCCTTGCCGCGTAGTCGCCGTAGACCCTCCGCAGCTGGCTGCGGATTTTGGCCATGACGATCTCATGCTCGAAAGGTTTGGTGATATAATCGTCAGCTCCGTTTTCGAGCGCCATGACCTGATCCATTTTGCCGCTCCGGGCCGAAATAAAAAGGATCGGACATGTGGAAACCGTGCGGATCTGCCGACACCAGTAAAACCCGTCATAGCTTGGCAAATTGATATCGAGCAGCACAAGATGGGGCTGCAGCTGCTCAAACTGCTGTAATATTCCTTCGAAATCCAGCGCCTTTACGGCCCTGTCCCCGTATCGTTCAATATGCGAACATAACAAACCCGCAATTTTGGGATCATCTTCGATAACCATTATGGTATACATCAAGCAGTACCACCTTTAACTTATATCATCTATATAGGTTGAACTAGAAATTTACACAAAAACGGAGGGGGCAAAAAGAATCTGCAGAAGCGGAGCTAAAAGCTTTCTGTAAGAAAGCTCCATCGAAAGCATACGCTTCGTGTTTATCACCGGATTTTCCCTTTGAAAAAGGGGATCAAAAAAATCTGGGGATAATAGCGATCGGAAGATGTTTCGCAATCCACTCCAGCACAAATCATATCACAACTGTCACATCTGGCAACCTAACAGCGCAAATAAATAAGCGAAGGAGCCCCTGTGCGCATAACAAAAAGTGCCGAACAAGCCCCCCATGCACGCGGAAAGCTGCCCGGCACGAATGCCTTCGTTCCATATCCTCATCAGATTGCCTCAAATGTTACATCAACGTGCTTCCACCTGTTTGCGCCAGTTCGTAATGTCTTTATTCAACTGGGTCAGATCGCCGGAAGCCTGCCTTTCGTCCGACAGGCCCGCCTTCCGTTTCAATGCCAAAATGCGATAGACGCTCTCGTCGATGCGGGATTCGTCGAGCTTGCCTTTCTTTACCGCATCGATCAGCGTATCAAAAATCGTCTTTGCGCTTTCGTAACTGTGGGCGACGAGCAAAATATCGCTGCCTGCACGGACAGTTGCCAGGGCGGCTTCATCCAGCTTGAAGTTTTTGGCGATGGCTCCCATGCTGAGATCATCCGTGATGACGACGCCTTGATAATTGAATTTGCCGCGCAGATGTTCGCCGATAATGACGTTAGAGAGCGATGCCGGGTACTTGGAATCAAGCTTCGGAAATAAAATATGGGCCACCATGACCGCCTCGGCGTTCTCCTTGATCGCCGCTTCAAAAGGGATCCACTCCAGCTTTGCCAATTGCTGCTCCGTTTTGTTTACCACGGGCAGCTCCAAATGGGAATCGACCGACGTATCCCCGTGACCGGGAAAATGCTTCACGACCGGAATGATGCCCTCGCTGCGCAGCCCCTTCATCTCGGCCACGCCCAGACGGGACACCAGCTCAGCCGTGCTGCCGAATGAACGGTCGCCAATGACCGGGTTATTCGGGTTGCTGTTTACGTCCAGCACCGGGGCAAAATCGAGATTGAATCCGGCAAGCTTCACCTGCCTTGCCAGCAGCGTGCCCATCTCTTCTGCAAGGCCTGCGTCCTTGGTTTTGCCCACCTTTCCATTGGAAGGAATCGACTTCACCTCATCGGGCATGCGGCTTACCTTGCCGCCTTCCTGGTCTACACCCATCAGAATGGGAACAGGATTGGAACGGTTCGCTTCTTTAATGGATTGCACGAACTTCGCTGTTCCATCCAGCGTTGTCACGTTGTTCGCATATAAAATAATGCCGCCAACCTTTTGGTCTGCAATCATGCGGCGAGCCTGGTCATCCAGCACAGTGCCTTGAACGCCGGCGAGGATCATTTGCCCCACTTTTTCCTCCAGGGTCATCTGATCCAACTGCTCCTGAACGGGATCATGGTTCTCCTGGGATGGCGTCGTGCCTTCCTCTGACTCGTTCCCGGGCGAGTTCCCCGCTTCCGGTTGGGAGCCGCTCCCGGCAGATCCGGCTTGGCCGCTGCTGTTCCCGGTTCCTTCCTGGCCTGTACCGGCATCGGGACTGGCCGAAGGATTGGGTTGCCCGGATTGTCCGCAAGCTGCCAGCATAATCATCGTGCCCAGCAGCAGGAATAGAACGAAACCCCTGTATCTCTGTCTCGTGCGGTGGTTCTGCTCGTTTTGCTTCATATTCAATGTATGTTTGCCTCCTTGTGCGTATCGTGAAGCGAATCAAAGGTTCAGGCCTACCATATCATATGTATCCGTTTTTTCAAAACCAATCTCCCTTGTTCCACCTGACCAACACGTTGCATGGGTGTAACGGTCTGGCAGACATTCACGTTATTCGAAGCGCGGGAACCGATCCCTGGCGGAATGTGCTTAAGAGCGTGCGCGGAAGCTTGGTTTTCTATTATGAATTTTTCATATATTGAAATTATCATTATAGTCTCGTAAAATAGCCGCCAATACGGCGGCTGTACGTTGGTTTTCCTTTAATTCCATCGTAATCCTTCATCCGGGTTAAATTATATCTTCGGAATATACTGGCTTCGAACCCGCAGCAATTTTCCCGACGAGGGAGAAAGCACATCCGGATCCGTGCCCAGACCGAAGTAGAAATCACCGTCATATTCCTCGAACGATTTGGCGTACGTGTCCTGTTTAAAACGCAGCACCTCGTTCCATGTGTCCAAATCGGTCGTTTGGTATACCCGGTTGATATATGAGTTGGCGCTTAACCGCGTATACGTCAAAACGTACACTTTGCCGTCGCGAGCGAGCACATCCGTCGGCAAAGCTTTTGCATCAGGCAGCGCAACCCTTCGGGCCTGATGGATATCCGTCATAACGTTCAACGATTTGGGCAGCAGTTGATGGTCGTTGAATACGCTGCCAATAATGTAGACCAGTTTGCCGTTGAAATTCACCTTTTTGCCGATTTTGTTGTACGGAACTGTCCCTTGCTGGTACGTCAGCCCAGGGAGCAGGTTTTTCCCGTACACCACCACTTCTTTCTTTTCCAGCTTTGCGTTGATTTCCAGAATGTTTGTTTTGTCGCCCCATATTTTGTTGTCCGGATACAACATGGCGGAAGCATACAACTTGCCGTTGATTTCGAACAGCGAATAGGCACGCATTCCGAGCGCATTCATCGTTGCAAACACCTGCCAACTTTCGCCCATGTCGTGGGAAACAAGCACTGTCGGTTTACGATCCGTACCGATGGCGGCAAATAATTTTCCTTGATACAATGCCATGTCATATACATGAATGCCCGAAGGCAAATTGCGGTATTTCGTCCAAACGTCCCCGTCCAATCGATAGAAATTGCCTAATGACCATTCTTCACCGTCCGAATCATTTCCCGGAATATACAGTTTGCCGTCAAGCACTTTGAATATGTCAATCTGCTCTTCGTCGACTGTCATTTTGGGCGCAGACTTCAGGGAGGGGTTGCTGCTTTTTACCGATTGGGTCGTAAACGACGAACCTGCGGCATCATAGTAGATGATGGGAATGGGCCCCGCATTCGGAGATGGACCAGTGTTGCTGCTGTTTCCAAAGCCCAAATAAATTTTCCCGTTGTACAGCTGCATATCCCAAACGTTGTTGGCATAAGGCGCTTTGTTGAACGGTTTGCCCAGAAATTCGATTTTGGAAGTCACGTCGGACGAAGGCCCCGGAATGCTGGATACCTTTGCCTTAGCCATTACCTGCTCTCCCTGCGGCGGCAGTTCCTGCGGTACATGTGATTTCGTCTGAAATTTCCCTGCCGCCAACCATCCCAAGCCCGCGGCAATGGTCAACATGAACGCAATCCACTTGCTATTGCTCTGCATGTCCACTTCCTCCTTCTTGCGTATTCTCATTGATTCCGAGCTATAAACGATACATTTTGTATCCTTTTATACTATGTGAAACCGTACATGCTTGCAACAAAGTCCGCCCACGATGCGCAAAAAAGAGGCAAACTATCCGCTGCCGCCGATAGCTTTGCCTCTTGTAACGATTGCAATATACGTGATACCCGCCTACTTGATAGACAGCTGTACCCCCTCATTCCCGTCTTGCAAGGACATTACTCTGCTTTTACGAGAATCTTAACCTGGTTTTTCTCTTTCAAAAGCGCTTCGAACCCTTCGCTCACGACTTCATCCAAAGAAATCCGTTTGGTAACGAGCTTCTCGGCAGGGAAGAACCCTTTATCCATCAGGCTGATGACGGCCGGGAACACGTCGCGATAACCGATGATGCCGTTTACGGTACGTTCTTTCATGACGATGGAATTCGGCATGATCGGCGCTTCCTTTTCGAAAATGCTGACAATCATCAATTCGCCGCCAATGCGGGTGGAGTTAATCGCCTGCTGCAGCACAGGAGGAACGCCTGTAACCTCATAAGCTACGTTGACGCCGCCATTCGTCCGTTGATGAATCTCATCCACCACGTCGAACTTGGTTGGATCGATGACGATTGCGCCAAGCTCTTCTGCCTTCGCTTTGCGCTCTTCAGACAGCTCGACCACATAGATCTCGGAAGCACCAGATGCTTTCAGTGCCTCGATGACGAGCAAACCGATCGGACCTGCGCCAAACACGGCTGCGGTGTCTCCTACTTTCAGTTTGCTTTGGCGTACTGCGTGCAGCGCCACGGCTGAAGGCTCAACCAGGGCACCCTGTTCGTACGAAATGGAGTCGGGAATCGGATGGACCATGTTTTCCCATGCCGTCACATATTCGGAGAAACCCCCGCCGCCGCCGGCAAGACCCAGGAAGCCCATCTCATCGCACAGATTGTATCGTCCTTGTTTGCAGGCTTCACAGTGTCCGCAAGCATAGATCGGCTCAACGACTACGCGATCGCCTGCCTTGAAGCGGGTAACGCCTTCGCCAACCTCCACCACTTGACCGGAAAACTCATGGCCCATAACGATCGGTGCTTTCTCCCCTGTTAGCGGATGCGGATCCTGCGCGGGAATGAAAATCGGCCCGGCTGTATATTCGTGCAAATCACTGCCGCAAATCCCGCACCATTCTACTTTTATTTTAACCTTTCCCTTGACAGGGCGGGGTTCTTCAATGTTTTCGAGACGCAAATCTTTAACTCCATGCCAACGAAGTGCTTTCATTTCTTTCATCTCCCAGATGATTTGTTTTAAATTAATTCCGGAAACGTTTCCGTAGTTAAATATGTCACACTTTAGATAACATGTCAAACTTAAATTTCCTTTTATTTAATTAAAAGTTGAACCATTCTCGCGATGAACTCCATGTGAAATAAAGCACTTTCATTGAAGCCTATTCATTTTCCCCACAGCTGCAATATTTATGCGGATACATTCGTGCGGCAAGTGTTATAATCTATATATATCCATCGTTCCATATATTACTTCGAACCAAAAATCGGAATCGTTTCCGATGAAATGAGGTCAGATTTTAACGTGAGCAAAGAACATAAAGTGACAATCAAGGATGTGGCCGAGCGGGCTGGCGTAGGCATCGCCACCGTCTCCCGCGCCATCAACAACTCGAAGGGCATCAGCAGCAAAACGAGGGAACGAATCATGCTCGCGATTGAAGAACTCGGTTTTATTCCCAATACGTCCGCGCAAAGCCTGAAAATTCGCCAAACCAACCAAATCGCGCTCGTTGTGCCCGATATACGCAATGCCATTATTCCGGAAATTTCGTGGTCGGTCGAGCAGACCGCCAAACAGCATGGTTACCATGTGGTACAGATTAACACCGCCGGCAATGCACGCACGGAGCTGGAAACGATCCGTCATATTAAAAAACTGCATGTCGACGGGCTGATCATGATGCCCCTGGCCTACCCCAAAACATTGCCGTCCCTGATCAACAAAGCGCCATTACCCATATCCCTGATCAATTACGGCAAAAAACTGGAACAGGGCATTCATGCGGATATCGTCTCCCTTTCCCAACCTGAAGGCAAACTGATCATGGACCATCTGATCAAAATCGGCCGGACCCGCATCGCTTATGCCGGCGCTCCCAAAGACATTATCGAGGAACGTTATCGGGCGTACGAGCAAGCATTGGGGAATGTCGACATCTCGCTGGTTTACTTCGGGGAGGATTTTTCATTGCAGACCGGCGCAAATGCTGCGGACTATTTTTACGGCCTGACCCGTATGCCGGACGCCGTCTATGCCATCAATGACATGGTGGCCATCGGCCTGGTCAACCGTTTTAAGGAATTGGGCATTCGCGTTCCGGAGGATGTAGCCGTCGTTGGCGTGGATAACAACCAATGGACCACGGTCAGCTCGCCGAAGATCAGTTCCGTGTCGATCATGGGCGAAGAAGTGGCCAGGCTGGCAACGGAATTGCTCCTTAAACGCATTCGGGACATGAGCTCCAGCGACTACGAACGGATTCAGTTCGAGCCCAGGCTTATCGTACGCGAGTCCAGCGTCAGCATGACACGTTCGACGCTGAGGGAATAAGACGATGAAGGCATGAAGCGTTCATGCTGCCCTTCCCGGCAAAACGCCGGTCATCACGCAAACAAGGTGCTCCCGACGTGGGTCAACCCGTCGAAGAACACCTTGTTTGTCGTTCTCTCTACTTTGAAATGCTATGCCTTACGGCGTTCCCTTGGCCCCCTGCCAACTCGTTTGAAAAGCAGCAATTGCCTTCGTACCTATGTAATGATTGAAAACTTGAGCTCTACCCGGTCTGTGTCTGTGATCGTCGTGCAATCGGCATTGCTCCAACGTTCTGCTGTGATCTAAAAGAAATACCAAACCAGTTTGAACAAAGCTGCCGTAACGAGTATGGCCACCAGTACCTGAACGATGGCACGAACCTTGGCATACAAAGCATCCTGTTTGGATTGGTCGGTCATTCTCAAGGTTGCCTCAATCACGACAAGCGCCAGCACGCCCAGCGTGACCAGCCCAAAAGTGACCATGCCCGTATTGCCCAACGTCGTGGAAAGCACGCCTACCAAGTAAAATGCAATCAACATGATTCGGTTAAGTACCAGCCGCATGTTCCCCCTCCTTATCTGCATTCAACGTTATTCGGGAAAGATACACGTCTTTGCCTTTCATACGTTTGAATATACATAAAGTTTCATAAAGTTACAGATTAAGGGTAAGAGAGTCAGCGGCGTTCACCCTGTTCCAGTTCTCGGCTTATGCACATTTCCATTTTGGAACGAAGATCGCTATAACGGTCAATCATGAAATGATTTATGCCCAAATCGAATCCAATCCGGCCCATAATGGAATCATCTTCATGCGGCGTGCTCCATGCAAACAACTGCTGGTACAGATCTTCCATCGATTCCTGTAGCTTTTGTGCATGCCGAAGCGGATGATCCGGAGCTTCCATTGTGAATTGCAACAAATCATGAAGCACCTGATATCGGTGCACTGCCGAAAATTGGGCAGAATCGCTCCTGTTTGCACAGGGTGCAGACGCCAGATGATCTGAGGCCGTGTTCGTTTCGTTTAGCCGCAGCTCGGCGATCAATTCACGAACACTCAATCCTGTCAATGGCATCGCCATATATGCCCACCAATGACTGCCTGTTCCGTTCTGGCACAAATCCCAGCCAGGCTCCAACAACAGACGTTTAAGCACCTCTTTCTGGGAGGGGCCGTACAGGGCAATTCCCAGAACCAATCCTGCATTGCAGTCGGTCGATGCACGATTCCCCCACTCGACAAGTCGGGGAACCATATTCGCCGCAGGAGCCCACTTCACGCACAATGCAGGCAAAAATTCCGAGAAAATCGCCTGCCCGACCACTTGTTCCACCGCCTCTTCCAGCCGGTGGTGTTGCTCTTCGCAAGGCAAATGCAGCAAAGCAAGGCACGCATCTTTCGACAGGTACCAATCCCCTTCAAGTACGCAATCTACCAGGTAATTCGTATCCAGGGGATACTCCATATAACCAAGAACATGCAGAAGCTCCGACGGCATCTCCGGTTTCAATCTTCCGTGTTCGAACGCGAATCGGTACAATTGTTCCGCCAAATCCCGGTCACCACATCGCATCACTGGTCCAAGCAGCGCGGTATAACGATAATCCTCGGGCCGCTCCATAAAAACTCGCAGCAATGCGGCAGCGTCCGACCGATCCCCGTAATTTGAAATCACTTTGCAATGGGCGTCAATGATCGCCGCATCAGGGGCTGTGTTTGATTTCAATCGCTCAAGCAGCTTGCTCGTCGTTTGGATCATCGCTCTCCACCTTCCAGCACGGACAGCGCCATATCGATGCTCTGCCGAATAAACGTCTGATCCGGTCCGGATTTCATCATGACCGTCAGACCAATCATCGAAACGACGAGCGATTGAGCCACGGCATGTGCATCCAGCGTCCCGGATAGTTCCCCCATTTCCTGTCCCCTCGCGATCGCTTCTTTAAAAATGGCGGCAAGATACATCTGATGCTCACGCGTAAGCACGGCAAACCTCGGATTATGCGGAGCCAGTTCAACCATCGTATTAATGCAAAAACAACCTCTATTTATCCCCGTTTCTTCCTCAGCAGTCCCGATGCTTTCGAACAAGGTGCGGAACGAAGCTCGAACGGAGGACTCCTGCTGCAGCTTGGCTTTGATTCGGGATGCATGCAGGGCGTTATATCTGCGCAGCGTGCTTTCGAACAGTTCTTTTTTGTCCCCGAAAGCTGCATAGAGGCTGGGACGCTGAATGCCCATGCTGCTGGTCAAATCGCTCAGCGATGCAGCTTCGAATCCTTTTTCCCAAAACACATGCATGGCCGCATCCAACGCTTTTTCGGTATCAAACTCGCGTGTTCTAACCATTGACAACCCACCTTTTATTACCGTTCAGTATAATTCATATTTTAAAAATTTTGACGTTCACCGTCAAGTCTTTACCATCCATTTTTGATGTTTAGAACTGGTTACCTAGATTTTTATTGACATTATATCCGATCATGCCTTATCGTTTTATTCAGCTTTATTATGTATCGATCGGTACATTATAAGGTGAATCCTTACTATTTTCACATCCTGAAGGGAGCTTGATCATGAGCAATTCGGTACGACAAGTTCGTATTTCCAGGGAAACCCCTGCTGCTTTGCCCGGATACGTCGTTCTTTTGTTAGCCCTCTGCAGCGGCCTTTCCGTCGCAAACATTTATTATGCCCAGCCGCTGCTGGACTCCATTGCCAGCGACTTTCATGTCTCTGCTTCCGCGATCGGTATCGTCGTTACCGTAACCCAGGTTTGTTATGCTGCAGGTCTGCTGCTGCTGGTACCGCTCGGCGACTTGGTTGACAAACGCACACTGATTGCCGTTCAAATGGGCATATCGGCTCTGGCCCTGGTGTGGGTTTCGGCTTCTACGTCCATAACCGCCATGCTCATCGGCATCGCCGCGGTCGGCACGCTTGCCGTCGCTGCACAAACGATGGTTGCTGCCGCAGCGACGCTTAGCCCGGAAGCCAAACGCGGACGCACGGTAGGTTTGGTGACCAGCGGCATCGTCATCGGCATATTGCTGGCACGCACCGTTGCCGGGACGTTGAACGACTGGCTGTGCTGGCGGTCCGTTTACCTTTTTTCCGCAGGTTTCACGATTGTATGCGGCATCGCTTTGTTTGTCTTGCTCCCAAAACACAAGCTCCCCAAGTCAAAGCTGAGTTATGTGCAGACGGTTCGTTCCGTATTCCGGCTGTATCGCGAACTGCCGGTGCTGCGCGTGCGTTCTCTGCTCGCCATGCTTATTTTTGCGTGTTTCAGCATTCTGTGGACTTCGATGGTTTTGCCTTTGAGCACGGCACCGCTGTCTTTATCCTATACGGCCATCGGCGCCTTCGGCCTCGCCGGTGCTGCCGGAGCTTTCGCCGCGGCTCAGGCCGGCAAACTGGCGGACGCCGGATACGGCCAGCGCGTCACGCTGATCGCGGTGCTCATTCTTCTGGCCTCTTGGCTGCCAATAGGTCTGCTGTATCACTCCATTGGCTACCTCATTGTCGGCGTCGTGCTCCTGGACCTCGCCGTACAAGCCATTCACGTGACGAACCAGAGCCTGATCTACAAGGAGCGTCCCGAAGCCCAAAGCCGCCTCACTGCCGCATACATGGTGTTTTATTCCATCGGCAGCGCCACAGGCTCCATCGCCTCTACGCAAATGTACGCATGGGCAGGATGGAGCGGGGTTAGTTGGCTTGGCGCTTCCGTAAGCGGCCTAGCCTTGTTCGTATGGGGTTATGAGCGCATACGCCAACGAAAATAGTAACACGGCTCTGCATTCTCCATCACGCGATGTCATACCTGCTTCTCAAGTTTGTTCCACACCACGATAAACCGTGTTGCAAGCGGGCCGCACAGCCGCGAGATCAGAAACCGGTTCAGACCGCTTCGGTTTTTGCCTTGTGCGAGCCCTGCATTAATCAAAGCTAACGTACCCCAACCGACGAAATATTCATTTTCCATAGGTTAGCCTCCGTTTCAATCATTTGACGTAATATACCATTCACTTTCCAAAACGTTTTTCAGCCGGGCATTTCGGCTTTTCAGAAAGGCATGCATGTATTTCCGAAGGACCAATCGCTCGGCGATCATACCCAGAACGCCTAAAGGGGCCTCAAATATTAGCGTATCCCTCATGCAGGTGGCCTGATTATCCCGTTGTTCAAACGAGTGCACATGGCGCATGCTCTTAAAGGCTCCTTTCTCCATTTGGTCCACGAATAGAAAAGGCCGGTCAAATTCTACAATGCGCGAAGTCAGCCGCTGCCGGATGCCGAAGTGGGTTGCTTCAAGCGTGACGCTCTCCCCTGCGCCGATCAGGCCTGTGGTCACTCCTGCGACTGCTCGTTCCCGCGTATGTTTCCAGACCGTTCGGGTATGCAAGTCAATGTTTCTGGCCGCGTCAAAACAACGCTCCATCGGAGCATGGATCATCGTTTCTGTCTGGACTTCAATCATCGGAGCAACTCCCTCCACCGGTTCCATTTCCTGGTTTCTCCTAGTATAGTGCTTGCCCTGAAGCAAACACAATGAACCCCAGGCACGCAAGCCAAAAACGGGACTCCTGATTTGGTGCAGGAGTCCCGTTTCATATGAAGCAAGTAGCCAGTGCCGAGAAGCGTTCCTTTGCTAGATCTTCAATTCCTTAATATCGATATTACGCTCCTTGGACAAGTCGCGATATTGGCCGGATTCGACCTTGACAAGCGGTTTGAAAATATCTGAGCTGTTATTCATGATAATAACACCTTTCTCCGCATTGCTCAGTACCACCTGTTTGCCGATGAAATTAGGCATTAAGTGCTGCATCAAGGCTTGAACGGCCTTCCCGTTCAGTTTGCCGAAACCCATCGCATAGATATCACGCAAATTGTTGATCAGGTTTGGATTGCTGCTGCCGTGTTTGCCGGATCTCATGCCGATATACACATCGGCCACGGATACGATTTGAGTGTATGGATGGATGTCCTTGTGGTCAAGCATCTGCGGATAACCCGAGCCATCCTCACGTTCATGATGCTGAAGGGCTACCAGCGCCGTTGTTTCGTCGGTCATGGAGCTTTTGATAATATCGTGCCCGTAGATCGTATGACGCTGGTATTCAAGCTGCTCTTCAAGCGTAAAAGGTTCCAGCTTGTTGCGAATCCGGTGGGATACCTTGCATTTGCCGATATCGTGCAAATACCCGCCGCGACTGATGACATAGCTCTCTGCCTGCGAATAGCCTAGCCAAGTCGCAATATAGAACGACAACAGTCCAACCTGAATCGAGTGCGTATAGTTGTTGACGTCATCCCGCTCCAGCATCATCAGCAGATGAACGACATCCTTCTGCTCGTCCAATCCGTCGACCATGGGTTGAAGCGCATCGTCCACCATCGTGGCGTTGAATTTGCCTACGGTGAGTGCTTCCAAAAAAGCATTTTGATAGTTATGTACGGTTTGAATAAATTGGGGCTTCATTTCCTCTTCCGGCGGTTCTTCCTTGCTGATTCCAGGGACATCCACAGCTGCTGTATCGCCATTTGCAACAGGTTCTCCTTGCTCGCGGTCCACAATGTCGACGTACTCCACCCGATGCTGCATCAGCAGGGTGATGTCATCGCTTTTGAGAACCGTCCCCTTGCCCAGAACGTGCAGTCCTGCATCGCTAAATGTATCTGCAGAGAGACGATCGCCATCCTGCAAACTCAAAATATGTATTCTCAAATCCGCTTCCCCCTGAACGATCATTATAGTACAGTCCCCAATGCAACAGGGCCTCGAAACATCTATATTACTTAATATCGAATATTCAGCGAGGTTTCTCCATAGTTCTAATGACCTTAATCACGGTGGGAAATATGAACGAGTAAGACTTTATTCTCATTTCGAATTTGAAATAAATCCCGGGTCTACACAGGTCATTGGGACCATAGGAAAAAGCCCAAACCTAAATGTCTGGGCTTTTTCGCGGAATCAAATGTTGACCGAAGCCAGGCTTCCACCCTTGGCGAAAAGTCGTTCAATGCTTTTCTCCACGGCGGGATCCGGAATCAGCGGCGGAGCTTGATGCGGTTTGACGCGTGCATCGATAATGACCTGATCACAGCCCCAATGTTTGTGGCTATATCTGCTGTTCACACCATATATGTCATGGGAAGGATTGCTTCTAGTAAATGTAGCCCATAAAAAATTGCTCAGATTCGCACTCATGAAGGTGCTGTCATCGCACAGGATGATCATGGGACAGCCGTCTTCCGCTCCCCGTTCCTGGAGTGCATCGGTCAATTGCCGCATTTGCTGCTCCGCGTCTGCGTAATCGGCGAATGCGTCCGTTTGCATGCAGACCACTCCCGGCATGATGAGTCGCGGGTTCTCGTATCCGCGAATCTCTTTCAGCGATTCGGGAACCTCTCTGCATAATTCGCGCCGCTTGTCCCCGTATGCCGCAAACACGACTTTGCTGCCGCTGTTCAGTCCCGTCCCGGAATAATCGAGCGTATCGATCGTAGTATTCGTCTGAAAATGGATGTCGCGCTGCAAATCCATGCGTTCCAAAATATAGGACAAGAACTCGATCTCGCGATGCGTGTCGAGCGGCTGCTCGTCCTCGGCCGTAATGAAAAGATACTTCGCCAAACTAAGCTGCCCTGTACCCAGAATGCGGTTGGCGATGGTCAACAGCTCCGTAGGCTGCTTCACTTTCTGATACGGCGTATACCGCTCGCTTCCGATGGCAAAGAGCAAAGGGTGAACCCCTGCGGCATCCACCGCATGGACTTCTTTGACGCCGGGAACTTCCTGTTTGACGGCATCGCCCGTTATTTCGTGAATCAATTCTCCGAAAGACGTATCCTCCTGCGGCGGACGGCCAACCACCGTGAATGGCCAAATTGCGCCTGGTCTGGCATATACTTTGTGCACCCGCATGAGCGGAAATGGATGCGTCAAGCTGTAATAGCCGAGGTGGTCACCGAACGGGCCTTCCGGTTTCGTCTCACCTGGGTAGATCTCCCCCGTAATCACAAAGTCCGCGTCGTTGCTGATGCAATACCCGTCCTTGTAACTGTAGCGGAAACGGCGGCCGGCAAGCAGGCCGGCAAAGGTCATTTCGCTGAGCCCTTCCGGAAGCGGCATCACGGCCGACAGCGTATGCGCAGGCGGACCGCCGATAAAAATGCTGACCTTCAGCGGCTCTCCCTTTTTCACAGCCTTCGCCTGATGAATGCCGATGCCGCGATGGATCTGGTAATGCAGTCCGATTTCCTTGTTCATCTCATACTCGTTCCCGCTCAGCTGCACCCGGTACATGCCAAGATTCGAGTTCATGATGCCCGGCTTGTCCGGATCCTCCGAATACACCTGAGGGAGCGTGACAAACGCCCCGCCGTCCATGGGCCAGTGTTTGATCAGCGGAAGATCGGAAATCTGGATCTCTTGTGCGGCCACCGGCAAACTGATCGACTTCTCTTTGGGCAGCGCCTGCCAAGCTGCGAGGGCTGTGCGAACGTGTTGAAACGGCGACTTGAGCGCCTTCATCGGATCGTTCCTTACGCCAATCACACGCTGTACGTCGTCCAGCGTGCTGCGGAACATGAATTTGCTGCGTTCGATCGTGCCGAACAAATTCGATACGGCCGGGAACTTGGAGCCTTTCACATTTTCGAACAGCAGCGCCGGCCCTTTCGCCTCGTAAACCTTCAGGTGGATGGCAGCCATCTCCAGATGGGGATCAACCTCTTCCTTGACCCGGACAAGATGCCCGTGCCGTTCCAAATCGATAATGCAATCTTCCATGCTGCGATATTTCATCGGATAACTCCATTCTTGATAAAATAGTGTTCATTGGTTGCCTTGAAAAACATGTTCAACGATTCACATAGGGGTGCATCACTTGCGTTATCGATGCGGTCATTCGCCAGACGAACCTTGTCCTGCGAAATTGAATATTTTATCAATATAAACCGCAATAATCAATCACACCAGGCCACTGCGAGTACAGTACCATCTTCCGATCGCTATTACCCCCAGATTTTTTTGAATCCCTTTTTCAAAGGGGAAAATCCGGTGATAAATGCGAACGCTTCGCTTCTCCAGATTGGTTCTGTCTCTCCGTTAACGTGTGGATGTTTTTGCGGTTTATATATCATTGCATTCTGACGATTCTTTCAACATCACATCACATCTATATTATCAGATGATCCTCTGCTTCGACAAACGGGATATATCCTGCATAAAAAATCATGATGTGGCGCATTCAAACCTCGCGCTGAAACGCTTATGACTTGAAACACCAAAAAACTCCGAGCCTTTAAGGCCCGGAGCATACTCTGCGAAAATAGGAAATTGCACCATAACGATGATTCTATCATATTCCTTCGACGATCCGCGCTGCCCGTTTTCTCGCTTCACGCAGCACGATCTCTTCGTCCAACGTCAGCAGTTCGCGGTGTCTCATCAACACGCGTCCGTTCACGATCGTTGTGTCCACGTCGGCTCCATTCACGCTGTAAGCGAGCAGCGATTCGACGTTGTGCATCGGCTGCAGGTGCGGCTTTCGCAGGTCGATCAGGATCAGGTCCGCTTTGCGGCCAACGTCCAGCACGCCGACGTCTTCATGCAGGTTGAGCAGATAGGCGCTGCCGCTCGTCGCCATCCGCAGCACCTCCCGTGCCGGCAGCTTCGTAGGGTCGCCATGGTCCAGCTTTTGCAGCCACGTCGCAGCCTTGATCCCTTCGAACATGTCCACCGTCGTTGCGCTTCCGGCACCGTCCGTGCCCAGCCCCACGGCAACGCCTTGGGCCACCATGTCCGTGATCGGAGCGATGCCGCATCCGAGTTTCAAATTGCTGACCGGGTTATGGGCGACGCCGCCGCGCATGCCCTTGAACCTGGCGATGTCGCGGCGGTTCAAGTGCACCCCGTGGGCGAGCAGCACATGCGTTTTTTCAAACAAACCTGTGTTCTCCAGATACTCGGCAGGCGTCATGCCATACTTTTCGCGAATCTTGACCGTTTCTTCCCGGGTTTCGGCCAAATGGATATGGATCGGCACCTGTTCGCTCTCCGCCATTTCAATCACTTCGCGCAGCGGCCCGGGCGGGCAAGTGTACGGGGAATGCGGGCCATACATTGTCGTAATGCGGCCTTCTGCCTGGCCGGACCAGCGCTGTACGAGGTCCACCGCCTCCCGCAGCCGGGCTCCCCCATCGTCTTCCATAAATACCATGCCCCGCGTAAGGGAAGCACGCATGCCTGTCTCGGCAACCGCCTCCGCAATTTCGTCCATATGAATGTACATGTCTGCAAAAGCCGTCGTCCCCGACCGGATCATCTCGGCCAAGGACAGCTTGGCGCCCCAGTAAATGTCTTCCGGCGTCATCCGGGCTTCCGCGGGCAGCATCTTGCGATCCAGCCAGTCCATCAGCTTCAAATCGTCGCAGAACGCCCGCAGCAGACTCATCGGCGTATGCTGATGCGCGTTGATCAATCCCGGCATGGCGAGCATTCCGTTCCCTTCCAGGATGTCGTCTCCCGGCTCGGCGGAGACTTGTGAACCCATCGCGACAATCCGGTCTCCCTCCATCCGGATATCTCCCAAATAGGCACTTTCCTCATCCTTCATGCTCAGAATGTTGACCTGCCTGATCAATATCCCCATCGTTTCACGGCTCCTTTAGTTTAGAATGTCGATGCTCTAAACCGAGGATAAACCTTGACGCAGCGGAAAGGTCAAGGGCGCTTTTTCATTTTGATTAAATGAAACCGTTGAATGAAGGGTCTGGGGTCTACATGCACCATGTAGGGATACACTCCCGTGCTTGTGTGCAAATAAAAGAAACCGCCTTCCTTTCCCATTCGCCGGAAAGACATATCGAACACGTTGACGAGGTCGAATTCCCGGTATTTCGTCACGATTCGATCAGCATATAACACCATGGAACGATGGCTCAGGAGCACCTCCTGCGAGATGCCCGTCACCTCGCGCTGCACTTTGTAATACGGCAATACCGCAATGGGTTCCACGTTCTCCCCCCGTCCCCTGTCTTCTTTGTCCCATCATAACAGATCGGGAACGGCGGCAAAAACATGTTTGCGCTTAAATTACCTTAGTCGTGACTTCTAGAGGTTCGGCAAGCTCCTTCTGAATGTCATCCAGCGTAAAACATTGCTCCAGATGATAGACGCCATGCGGCGCTCTCTCCCTGTACATGCGTTCGGCCACGGCCGCTGCCACGGCTGCGGTCGCATCCGCTTCCCGGCGTCCGACCAGAAGCTGCTCCACCTGAACGTCTTTCCCGTGCAGCTTGCCTTTGGCATCGACTTTGACGGCGTACATCTCTTCACCGCCGGGCAGCAGGTCAAACGCTTTGACCGTGCCGTTACGGATCGACGGTACGCTTAGCAAACGGAACATGCCAATATTGCGCGCCAAAGACATCAATCCGGTCATGAAGCGGGAATCCAGGCACAGCCGGGTAGATACCGTCGGAATTCCGAGCGTGCGGGCAACCGTGTGCTGGTCGGAAAAATTAAAGCGATAGGCTTTGCGCTTCCCGAGCTTTGGCCCGAAATCAATGGATTTGCCGTCCATAAAACTGCGAACAAGCACGAGTTTGTCGTTCTCCATAACCTGGTACGAGGCATTCAACTGATCTACGGTCCATTCCACGGCTGCTTTGCCGTGTTTCTCCCCCAGACCAAGCATGACCGTGATATCCACCTCAAGCACTTCGTCGATATGGGCTCCGGCTGCGCGCACCAGCAAATTGGTCACCCCCGGCGACAACCCGACGCTGAGCATCGCGGTCGCTTTGCCTTTCTGCAATCTTTGGTGCAAAGGCTCCACCAAAGCCAGAAAATCTCCTTTTGCCGATATGTCCATATAATCCGTCCCGGCCTGCGCGCAGGCTTCCACGAATCGTGTATCCATCTGGTCGACGCACATGACCACCAGCTTGACGTTTTTTAATTTGGCGGGATCGACTCCCTTTCTTACGTCCAACAGCAAAGGCTGAACTGCTCCGCCCGTGGAGCGGCTGAATTCTATGGCTTTTTCCAGCCGCGTGCCTGCCGCCCATACTTTGCCTGGAAACGAACGGGCGAGCACAGTGCAAACCATGCTGCCGACTTGGCCATAACCGCCGATGACCCAAATTTGATCTTTTTCGGCCTGATAATCATGCACGGATGGCATAGTACCCCTCCACCCAGAACGCTCCAAAATAGCGTGTACTATTTTTGTATCCGCAGTCCCTAAGCAAGCGAACCAGCTCTTCGCCCGAGACGGGATCGGATTCATGACCTAATGAAGCAGCAAAACGCTCCCAATCCGAGGCGGGAACACCTGCTTCAAGCATGTGCCTTTTCCAGGCATTCATGACGGCCGGGTAGGCTGGCGAGGCCAGATCTGCATTCACGGAGGAAACGATCAAGGGTGCACCTGGCTTAAGCCGATTCGCCACCTCGTTCAAAAATCGTCGCTTCGCTTCCAGGCCCTGGATGAAATGCAGCATCAACATGCTTGTTGCCCCATCATACCGATCGCCCGCTTGCAGTTCCTCCAGCGTCACATCGTGCAATTGAACCCGGGATTCCAAGCCTGCTTCGTGAACCCGCTGCTGCGCAAGGCGAATCATCGGAGCCGAGGGATCCACGCCGACAAACGTCCAGCCTGGATGCCGTTTCCCGAGCAGCGTGATTTCTTTCCCTCCTCCCGCTCCGGTTACCAGCAGTCTGGCAGCGGTTTGGTTTTCCAGCGTTGCGGCAAGCAGCCGCTCCATCAGCTGATGCATCCGGTCGTACCCCGGTATTTTATGCGCGATCGATTGCTCGTAGCGACGTCCGTCAACGGTATCCCAACTCATCGGGGCAGATTGTTCTTTCATGGGTGTCACCCTCCTTCGGTTGTAAGTTCGGCTTGACGGCTATATGCCCTAAATTCATTATAGAAGGATGCATATGAACAACCATCCCAGAAGGCTGGGATATTTCCGATAAAGGAGGTCTTCGTTTGATCGCATACCCGGACCGCAGTTTAAATCGCATCACCTCTCTCGAAAAAGAAACCTGGACATCGCGCACCTATCGGGAAACCGTATTGCATCGAATTCAAAACATCGTTCCCTATGATGCCTACTGTTTTACGACCGTAGATCCCCAGACGCTTTTGTCCACAGGGGCGGTGACGGAAGCCGGCATCGAATCGATCCATAACCAACTGTTTCTGAACGAATATGCCGAAGAGGACCACCATAAATACGCGGATATGATCCGTACGGGGAAACACGCGGCCCGCTTGAGCGAAGCGGTTCACGAACGATCGCAATACAGTCCCCGCTATGACCGCATTCTGCTGCCTGCCGGATTCGGAGACGAGCTGCGCACCGTACTGGTCAGCGAAGGCGCATGCTGGGGATATCTGACCCTTTATCGCAGAGCGGGTCAACCATGGTTTACCGAAGAAGAACAACAGTTCATCGCGGCAGCGGCAGAATCGATGGCGCGCATGCTGCGCTTGACCAGCCTGACCCTGTTGGACGAAATCCGTAGTGAAAGCCCCGTCGAGCCGGGTTTGATGATCGTATCGCATAAACTCGACCTGCTGTCTATTAACATGGCCGCCCGATACTGGTTAACCCAGATGCGGCTGCTTGAGCAGATTGGCCCCGACGTCCTGCCTCGCCCGGTTCGGGCCGTCAGCTCCCACGTCATTTTCCGTGAGGCCGCTGCCTCCCCTTCCAAAACCTGTTTTCAGCTTCCGGACGGACGTTATTTGGTGCTGCAAGCAAGCCGTATGCAAACGTCGTCCGGTCCTGACCAGGTTGCCATTAGGCTGGAGCAGGCGATGCCGCAGGAACTGCTGCCTTTGCTGGCGGAGCGTCATGGGCTCACAACCCGCGAACGGGAGCTGCTCGGATTTGTCCTGCGCAGCTATTCGTCCAAAGACATTGCCGCAGCCATGCACATATCGGCATACACGGTGCAGGATCATCTGAAATCGATTTTTTCCAAAACGGGCGTCTCCTCGCGGCGGGAGCTGATTTGGCATTTTGTCTCCCGCTTCCAGTTATCCGACGGGTCTGCATGATGGTCAATTGCCAGAAACATATGTTATCCCGAAACCATCGATCCTGATTCTTCAGTCAAACCAGGTGGCAATGAGGGGATACAAAAAAAACCTGATCCATCGCGGACCAGGCTTTTTTGCTATAGCCATTGGATTACTTGTTCTTCATATTGTACTGCGCCTATGCCAAACAACTTAGGATTTCGCCGGTTTCGCTTTTCCCGATTTGACCTTTTTCGTTGGCACCTCTGCCGGCTCTTCCGGAACGTCCACCGGATACAGCTTGCGGAACAGGAGTGTCTGCAGCAGCAGGAATGATCCGCCGACTGTCCAATATAGCGGCATTGCGGCAGGAGCAGAGAACGAAAAGAAGGCCATCATCAGCGGAGAAATGTATCCCATGATCGCAAACTGTTTTCGCTGCTCAGGCGGCATGTTGGCTTGCGATACTTTGGACTGGATCAAATAAATGACCGCTACCACGATGGCGAGCGCAATGTCCGGCGACCCCAGCTTGAACCAGAGAAACGAATGCGACGACAGCTCCGGCGTCAACCGGATGGCTGTATAGATTCCTGACAAGATCGGAAGCTGGATCAAGAGCGGCAAGCAGCCGATATTCAGCGGATTGAAATTGTGCTTTTTGTACAAGGCCATCGTTTCTTCCGAGAGCTTCTGGCGGCTGGCCGCATCGGACTTGCCTTCGTATTTCTGCTTGAGGGCGTCCAGCTCCGGCTTCATTTTGTTCATGATCGCCCGTGTCCCCTGCTGGGACTTGGCCTGTCTCATCATAAGCGGAAGCAGGGCAAGACGAATGACCAGCGTAAGCAGAATGATCGCTACCCCATAGCTTCCGTCAAAAAAAGTGGCGATATGCTGAATGAGATAGGACAGCGGGAAGACCACGTAGTGATTGAAAAAGCCAGGCGTCGATGAGTTGATTTCCGTCACGTTGCCGCTGCAGCCGGATAATACCAATACCGCCAGCAGCGCCGCCATTAAACCAAGTATACGTAACCGTCCCGTATTAAGCGTGAATCTCTTGTTCGATTGATGCTCCATTTAAATCCTCCTCGTTGTGTGTTGTCCATCCGTCCATTCAACGAGGAGTGACAATCGGGTTCATCGTCATCCGGGGCCTGTCTGCGTCTGACCTTGCGACAAAAACTTTCGGGCTTATGCTGCGTTTCGATCGGCATCGCCGGCGGGCCGGAGCCCCAATAATCACCGGCTCCGCCCTTCACCCAGAACTCGGCCAGTCCGCAGTGCAAATGCGCAATATATGCGTAACTCACCGTGACGATCAGGCCGATGGAGAAAATATACGGCAACCATTCGTGAAGCTCAAACAAGAGATTCACCCCCTTCATATATTCGTTTTTACATTATAACACTTACATATCGATTTTGCATAAAATCACGACAACATTTGTGTTACTCTTCTGCTGCCAATGTTTGCAATTCATGCAGGGCCCGATATTTGGCAATGTTGAACGAAGGCCATGAATGAACCGAGCCATCCGCCTCCAGCTGCTGCCGCCGCTCCAGCAGCAATGCTTTCAATTCTTCGTTTTCTTTCCTTGCAAAGTCACTCAGCAGCGGAACGGCATCGGCAGACAATCCTGCCAGATAAGATGCATCCACGTCCCCGGACTGATGGTAACGCTCGATATTCCGCTCGGCAATGATTCGATCCATGCCAACATAGTTGACTGCGACATAGGCCGTCAAGGAGAGCGCCAGAACCCAGCGCCACATCGGAAACGTTGTGCGTACAATACGCAAACTGGCAATCAGCAATAGAAACGCAAGAAAGATCATAAACGCATGTACCAGAAAACGGATGTAGGTGTAGCCGTAAGCCTGCTCATAAAGCAGCAGACGCGCAAATGCCGAGTAGAGCATGATGGCTGAACATCCAACCGTAATAAACAACAGCACTTGATGGACACGCGTGCCCACGCTTCCAACCGTGTTGGTGAACTGCAAAGCGATCGTCAAAATGACAAAATTGATGCCCGTGACCAATACCAGCTCCGCAAAGCCGCTGCGAGCATATTCCGCGTACGTCATTCCCGATGGCAGGTTCCCTTCCCCCGCCCCGAACAGGTACGCAAACTGCACGAACACAAACAGTACATACACGCTGTTAATAACCACAAGGATTGTCCCCATGATCAGCGGATCCAGCTTCACGGGCTGCGGATTGGTTGACTGAGCTCCATAAAACTGGCCTGCCACTGCCTTTTTAGTAGCTGCGTCTCCCGCTGGATCCGTTTCCGTTCCCGTTTCAAGCGGCATTGGTCCGTAAACCTTCATTCCGTTTTTCCAATAAGCATTCTCTCTTTTCTCGGCCTCATACGTCATGGGCTGCACAAATCCCCATACGTATCCGAAAAACAACAAGCTTGCAACGACCACCCATACGATTCGCGGGAAACCTTCCCCAAACGATAATTGATCCAGCCATTGCGGAATGCCGGAAACAAGTTGGCTGAAAATGCCGTCCGCCGAGCTGAGCAATGACAAAACGATGATCAGGATCGGAAAAGATATCGCAAGCCCTGCCAATATTTTCAGCACAATCGCTTTTTGCGTCCGGTTTATGCCTTTACCTTTACCGCCCGTTTTGGATGCCATCAGGACGAGCGTTTTCCAGTGCCGGATGAATTGCGGCAGCAAATGGTCCAAAGCCGTTCCGATCAAGCCGGGCTCCCACCAATTCCGCTTTTTTCGTCCAAGCAAATATGCCATATGTAAAGAAACAAGCCCAGGTACGGCCATAACATTAAGAATGCGGAACAGCGGGTTATCAAATAACACAAGCGTTAGCGATAAAAGTAGAATACTCCCGGCGAAAAATAAGTCCATATACGTCTTCGCCCGCAACCGGTCTTTGGCAAAGGACAACATAAAGCCGTAAAACAGGATGACAAAGAGCGGATAGGATATCCCCGGCGTTTTCTCAAAAAACAAATACTGGTGTAGTATAGCCAGCACGATCGCTGCCAATAGCGTAATCGGCGCCCTTTTGGGAGACGACAACATGTTCTCAATCATGGAAATGCCCTCCATTTAGATGTTCTTCTCTCCATTCTAGATGGTAAAATAAGAAGATAAATAGAAAATTCGATTCGGAAAACTTCTTATTTTACAAACTACTATTTCTCGGACTGGAGGCATTCCATCATGAAACTCGAGCAACAGTATTTGCAGCTGCATCATCGATATGGTCACGCGGCAAGAAATGAAGTGACGCTCGCCGAGCTGGCCGAGCTGCTGGACTGTACGCATCGGAGCACCCTGACGATCGTCAAGAAAATGGCAGCCGCCGGCTGGATCGACTGGGCCTCCCGCCGTGGCCGTGGACAACGATCGACGCTCACCCTTCTTGCACCTGCGGAACAAATCGCTTCCCAGTACATGCTGCAAGCGATGAACCGCCGCGATGTAAAACAGGCTGCCGAGCAGATTGGCACGTTTGTCGATTCTGGCCTGCTGCAGGAACAGCTGAACCAGTGGCTGCTCGGTTATTTGGGCCACCACACCGAGGCGGGCAGCAACAACCAACCGATTGATACGCTGAGACTGCCGCTCAGGCAGCAATTGCACGCACTCGATCCGCTCTATATCAATTTGCTGGCCGAATCGTTTGTGACGAGCCATATTTTTGATGGCCTCGTGCAACGTGGGGAACAGGGGGAAATCTCTCCTAGCCTTGCCCATACTTGGGATGTGAGCGCGGATCGGACAACCTGGACGTTTTATTTGCGCAAAGGCATTACGTTCCACCACGGCCGGACATTTGGCGCAAGCGACGTGGTGTTTACCTTCGAACGGCTAAAGCGTACCGAACGCCGCACTCTTTACCGGGATGTGAGCAGGCAGATTCAGACGATCGATGCGCTTGATCCCTTAACCGTGCGCTTCAAGTTACATACGGCTCATGAACTGTTCCTGCCCTTTCTATCGACGAGTCGGGCTGCCATCGTGCCTTCCGGGCAGTTTCCATTGGATGCGGAGACTGCGGCGGATGATCCGACCGCCATGTCTATCCCCATCGGAACCGGGCCATTCAAAGTCACCCGCTGGGACCGGCATGTTTGCATGCTGGAAGCATTCCCGTCTTATTTTCAAGGCAGGGCGCATCTGGACCGGGTTGAAATCTTGCAAATTCCTTGGAGTTCGCGCCATGAACTGGCAGAGCATCATAACGAAGAAACCCCATTTTTCCATCTGGTGCATAATCCGTCCAACCCTTCCGGGAACGAATGGAGTCAAGTTGGAGCAGGCGTAACCGTGCGCAAATTGATGACCTGCAATACGCAAAAAACCGGACCGCTTCGCGATCCGGCCGTACGGGCACGCGTATACGCTTGCCTTACAGGCGTTCTATCCGAGAGAAATGACATTCAGACAGCATCGTCTTCCGCTTCGCACAAGTTCATGGATGAGCTCCCTTCAGCGAAAGATGCTGCCGATGGCTCTGCGCCCCTACTCGTCATTGCAACCATTCCGCAGTACAGGCAAAACGCTGCGATCATTGCGGAGAAGCTGCAGCAGCATGGTTTCAACTGTACCGTTCGTTCCGCGCCCATGGAACAATTCAAAGGAGAACTGCGGCTGGAATCGGATCTGATCCTCTTTTCGCTGATCCGCGACCGGGACGAAGAGCTGCGCAGGTATGACCTGTACCTCACTTTGTCGGAGCATTTGCACGATACGGCCAAACACGTTATCCAGAACATGCTGCGATTCGTCATGACCTCACCGGAAGGAGATGAACGCATGTCCGTTCTGGATAAGATCGAGGAAGAACTCGCTAAAGAACATTTACTCATCACCCTTTCCGAAAAACCAATGGAAACGGCCTATTTGCCTTCCGTTCGGGGATTGTCCTTTAACAGTCAAGGATGGGTGAATTTAAGGCACATTTGGTTCCCGTCTACATCGACGCAAGGGTGAAGCCGCTGCTGCAGCAGCTGGCATCGCCCGCATGTTCTTATGTAACGCCAAATATTAACATCAATGTTACTTGCTTTCGGTTAACCCTCTCGTATCGCTTTGAACCAGAGGAATTGTGTCTTTGCGACGATATACGCCGAGCAGCAAGCCAATCATGGCATATTCAAGAGTTAATAGAAACCCACCATAACCAATAATTGGGAACTTAATACTCAGAATAGGAACCCTTCCCGTAGTCATAGCTAGCGAATAGAGCAGTTGAAAAGCAAATACAGACGTAATCACCAAGATAATCATTTGACCAAACTCATCCTTAACGCGCAGGCTTGCCTTTAACATCGTAACCACAAACCAGATCATACCGATAAACATCGCAATCCCTGCCGTCCAACCAAACACGTCAATGAGCACAACGCCGGGATAGTCGGTGTGCCATATATCAAATTTGTCAAAAGTGATTCCATTCAAACCATGACCCCACCAACCAGCAGACTGAGTAGTATCTATGATGGAACGATTATAACAACCAGTATTTAAAGGATCATTTTGCAAATCCAACACTACCGCAAAACGTTCCAAGTGCTTGTGGGCTTCGGATTGAAACAAATACACAGTTGCTCCAGAAACAACAAACATGCCTGCAAGCAAAGTTAATTTCCATCTTCGTGAAATCCATCCAAACAGCACAATAGAAACGGCAACAAATAACGTTAGGCGTACCCAATCATCCATATAGACAAACAGAGTCATGGGTATTGCGGCAAGCACCCAATACTGCAGAGCACTTTTCATCCCCCATTTAGTCCGCAATTTACGCAGCATGATCGCTCCAATAGCGAGTGGTAACACCCATACTGCGAATCCAGAAAGATGTAAGCTAATGCCGTAGAGGGAAAGCCATCGCGAACTATTTATGACTGGAGTTGTAAATGGATTTATCCATAACAGCAGATTGAACAGAATGTAAATGCCCCAAGCTGCATTTCTCCATTTTCTGTAGTCGTAATACATGCAGAATATCAAAGCAAAAATACCTAACACACTATAAAATATGTAGTTAATGAATGATTGTCCATAAATAACAGAAAAATCCTCAACTTTTGAAACCGAAAAACGTGTTGCATAAATCCACATTAACAGCAATCCCACCGAAAACAAGGCAAGCACCCCCAACACCACGCCCCAATGGATGCGATGCCGATGAAGCCGGTGCATGCTTTTGCCGATGGTCAACGGGTCTCCCATCTGTGCAATCGCATAAGATGCTGCCTGCTCCGGCGTGTCCCCCTCTTGCTGCCGCTCGTAAAAAATCTCGTCAAGGTGGCTGCCGATCTCATCCCTTAGATCAGGATGAACCTCACGAGCCTTGACTTGCTGGCAGACTTGATCCAAATAATGCTCGATTCTCGCATCTCTATGGCTCATGTCAGCCCTCCTTCTCCAAGCACCCGATCGACCGCACGCCGGAACAGGCGCCACTCTGCTTTTTTATGATCCAACGCCTGCATTCCCTCTTTGCGGATCGAGTAGTATTTGCGCTTGCGGCCCTCGACCTCTTGCCAATAGGACTCCACCCAACCTTCGATTTCCATTGCGTGCAAAATCGGATATAACGTGCCTTCCTTTAAATTAAATACGCCATCGGATTGGCGATGCAGCTCTTTGATCAACTCGTAACCGTACAGGGGCTTATCCTGCAGCAATGTCAGAATCAGCGTTTCCGTACTGCCTTTGATCATCTGTTTGTTTACGTTCAACGTATGCTCACGCCCCTTTCTCCATCATTCTGCTCCTTCTGCATCAGAATGAGTTCCAAAATATATACCTCGGAAAACTATGCATAGATATTCTAGGTATGATATTACCTGATTCTCCCTTTTCTGTCTAGCTCGCACACCATGAAAACTATCCTATCCCCTTTTTGTCCTGATATAATAAACAAAATAGAAAGAATCATTGTGGAATAGACCACGTATCCACACTCGCACATCAACGATAATCGGCCGATCATCAGCAAATATTGTCGTTTATGCTGACACAACGGTCGTTTAGATTCATAAGGGAGGCCTATGCCCATGAGCAAACTGATCTTTTTCCTTGGCGGTGCCGGAAGCGGCAAAACAACGCTCGCCAAAGCGTTGTCCCGCCAGCGCAAAGCTGCATTTTTCGATATGGACATCCTGCTGCGCCCAGCAGCCGAAGCGATCATGACATTACAGGGACTGGACCCGACAGACCGCGATTCGCCTGAATACAAACGGCTTTGCCGGGATCTCGGCTATCGCATCACGATGGATGCCGCTCTAGACAACGTAGCGCTTGGCATCGACACCATCGTTGTCGGACCATTTACCAAAGAAACACAGACTCCGGACTGGATCGAACAGGAATTGGCTCGCATCGGGCGTTCGCTGCAAGATACCGACGTGCGCGTAGCATATATTTATTTGAACAGCGAAGCATTATACAAAGAACGGATTACGGCCAGGCAATCTCCTCTAGATGAATGGAAACTCGCCAACTGGGACAAGTTTGCAGCCTCGCTGGCACGCAAGCAGGTTGCATGGCCGCTTCCCTCCTCTTCCGTAGCCTACATCGATAACTCAAACGAGGATATCTCCATCGCGTTGAACGAGGTTGAACGCAGCATGTATGCGTAAACGCCAAAAAGGGGATGTGCTGAACATATCAAGACAGCAGCATCCCCTTTTGGCATACTTGTTTCTCACATCATTCCATTCGCTCAACAAAACTTCAATGCAAAGCTCATCCGATTCGCTGTCTTTCCAGGCACATACCTGTAAACCATTTCGGCATGCTCCGTAAAAAACAACATTTCCGGTTCCGGTGCGGCCGCCTGCACCTCACAGCTCAAGCCAGGCATATTCCACCGTGCCGGCGTAAAGTCCTCAGGACGAAGATTGGGACCTCGGATCTCGAAGTACACCTCGATCTCCTCCGTCGTGTCCAGCGCGACCTCGACCGTCAGCGCACTATCGCTGACATCGGCATCAAAGGTAATGCCTCGAAGATGGGTGTTCCATCCTTCGCCGACCTCGCGCCGGATCAGTCGCAAATAATATTTCTCGCCCTGATCCGTCCGCCAATGGACGGTGGCCGGATGCATCTGGCCATTCGTATTGCGGCTCCCGGACATCGCTCCGACCATGCGGTTTGCGCCGATCCAGGCCTTGGCCGTGCAAAGCGTGCGATTGTCTGTTGGATCGTTGCGCTCGCATAACTCCAAAAACTGCTTGACCACCAAGCGGTCTCCCGGATGGGACCGAAGAAATGGAAGCGCTTCATCCGGGACGTTCACCCCAACCAGCGCAATTAACGGATCATGCCCTGATTCGCAATTCATGCCTGCGAGATATTCGTAGCCTTCGCCAAGCACCATATATAAAAATACGCCGATGGAGCTATGTTCCCTCATCTCCATATCATACGCCCGGGCAAAAGGACCGGACAAATTTTCAAGGTTGGCATTATAATAAAGCGCGATATTGTTCCAGAGTCCTGCCTCCATCTTGGCGCCAATCCCTCTGAAACGTTCGGTGATCCCGTATCTTCTCCACATGCCCAGCACGGTCAGATCCACCCCGTAATACGTCGTTGTATTAAACTCGGCAAACGATCCGTATTGATCAAATTCCCGCAGCAGCGCCTCTGCTTGCCTGTCTGCGTGTTCCATCCAATCTTCCCGCTGGAAGCGATGTCCGTAATAATGGGTGATGAACATATGCATAAGTTCGATGTTGGTGTTCATGGGGATCGCATCGGACAATCTGCGATCGATGGAACCCTGCACAGCCAGTTCCATCGCATGGTCCATGCGCTGCAAAAGCGATTCAGGCAGCACATCGGCAAATTCCCCCGTCGCGACCGCGCAGACGCAGGCAATGAACTCTCTCCAGTTCGGGTCATAGCTGATCCAAACCGGCGGCAGTACTTGATTCACGGCCTTCCTGAACAGCTGTTTCAGGCGTTTGGCATCAGCCGCGTCAGCGTGGATGACTCCCTCTGCCTGCAAGTCATGAGTCAGCTTCGCCGATATTCGATCGAACGTTTGCTCCAGAAAATGTGCTGTTCCCGGCGCAAAGGATTTCCATTGATAATTGCCCTTTGGCGGGTCTGCCGCATCCGGCCTCGTCCGAAAGGTTCCGTGATAAATTTCTTCGGGAGCATCGAATTGCATATCGAGTACGTTATGCAGCAGACGAATCGCACGGTCCAAGTCGGCTGTTTCATTACGAATCAGCAAACCCAGCGCATAATGCGCGCTGGCACGCGTGCTGTACTGCGCGGAATTCTCTTCAAAACTGCGCAGCAGCCCTGCCTGTTCGTCATAAAAGCGGTCCATCATCGCCATGGACTGTTTCACCAAATACTGCTGTTCCTTGGACATCCGTTCTATCGTTCGCTCGGCCATGATTGTCATTCCCCTCTACGGTTAAAATCCGGGCTTCGTATCCAGACCCTTCGTATAAACCGCACTAGTCATTCACACAAGAGCACTGCGAGGGCAGTACCATCTTTCGATCGCTGTTATCCCCGGATATTTTTGATCCCCCTTTTCTAAGGGGAAAATCCGGGGATAAAGGCGAACACCTCGCTTCTCCATATTGGTTCTGCCTCTCCGCTAACATGTGTATGTCCTTTGCGGTTTTTAGCCTATGAATCCGGTACAGCTACAATTGTAACGAATAACGGCGAAATTGATAATACAAATGGACGCCATCATGCGAAAAAACATCCCCAAAACGCCGCAAGCAGCTATTATCGTATCCATCTATCCCTTAAGCAAAAAAGCCGTGGCGTTATTGCGCCAGGGCTTCCTTAAAATCCACTTATTTTTCGTTCCACTTACGTTTTCGACAACTCAATGAAGCCTTCCCCGAATACGTCGCGCACGTCATGGATCGTAATGAAGGCATCCGTATCCTCTGCCCGCACGATCTTTTTCAACATAGGCACTTCCTGTTTGCTGATGACGATATACAAAATTTCCTTTGGATTTTTCGTGTAATACCCATGCCCGGAAAGCACCGTAACCCCGCGGTCCATTTTCTCGATGACCTGACGGGCGATATTGTCCTGTTTGGTCGAAATGATCGTTACCGCCTTTTTCGGATTGAGTCCTTCAATGATGAATTCCATCATTTTTGTCCCGACAAACAGCAGCACGATCGTACACATCAAACCTTTGGCCCCAATAATAAAGAACGACGAAAACGCCACGATCAGGTCAAAAAACAACAATGCGTAACTGATGCTCCAGTCCAAATATTTGTTGGCGATTCGCGCCAGAATGACCGTTCCCGCCGTCGTGCCGCCCACGCGTACGATCAACCCGATGCCGAGACCGGCAAATACCCCTGCAAAAATCGTGTTAATCCACAGCTCGTTGGAATCGATCGTCCAGCTCTCCGTGAGATGCAAAAACAACGAGTTGAACAGCACGGTAATAATCGTATACACCGTCGTCGTTTTGTCCAGAAACTTATAACCCACGACGAGCAAAATGCCGTTCAGAATCAGGTTCATCAACCCCGGCGACCATTCGAACAAGTAATATAAAATGATGGTAATTCCGGTTACGCCGCCTTCGCCCAAATCATTCGGGATAATGAACAGGTTTACGGCCAGCGCAAACAAGAAAGCACCGACCATCAGATAAGCGATGTCCGTTATTCGTTTTTTCATCCAACATTCCTTCCAATCATCAGAAAATCAGCTCTCGCTGTCATGTTATTTTTAATCCATTGTCATATTACCACGTATACCCAAGCATTGATTCTATCATGTCCCGCGCAAAATTTGTATACAAAATACAAAATGTTGCGCGATTTGTGCAAAGGATTTCTCTTATTAGCCCTACACCCATGACAAATGTCATGCTCCGTCCTTGATGTTTATCATGATCAGGCGCTGACGTTTATGACTTACCCATGATACGCCTTTCCCTTTACAATGAAAGCGATTCGATTCAAGGAGGGCATTCATCATGAACAGAACCAAAGAACTTGCATTGAAAAAAGAAGTCATTCCGTTTGAAAAGCATGATATGCATCTAAGCATTCGCCAATTGTTCAATACATTGCTTCCACTCTTTCTATTATGGGCGGCGGCCTACTTCAGCCTGTCCGTGTCCTATTGGCTGACGCTGCCGATCGCGATCGTCGCTTCCGGTTTCGTGCTGCGGACATTCATCATTTTCCATGATTGCTGCCACGGCTCCTTTTTCAAAAACAAACGCGCCAACGATTGGCTCGGAACGATCACCGGCGTATTAACCCATGTCCCTTACCAGCAGTGGAAAGCAACGCACGCCATCCATCATGCGACCAGCAGCAATCTGGACAAACGCGGCATCGGCGACATCTGGGTCATGACCACGCAGGAATATCGGGAGGCCTCCCCGTGGCTGCGGCTGCGTTACCGCCTTTATCGTAACCCGCTCATCATGTTTGGACTTGGTCCGTTCTATGTATTTCTGCTGTCCTACCGGTTCAATCGCAAGGGAGCCCGCCGCAAAGAGCGGATGAACACGTATTTGACCAATGTGTTGATTGTGGCCTTGTACGCGCTGATGTGCTGGGCCGTCGGCTGGCAGGCTTTTGTGCTTGTCCAAGCTCCGATCTTTTTCTTTTCCGGTTTCTTCGGCATCTGGCTGTTTTACGTTCAGCATCAATTCGAAGATACGTACTTCGAGCATGAGGACGAATGGAGCTACGTGAAGGCCGCTGTTGAAGGAAGCTCATACTACAAGCTGCCGCGGTTGCTGCAGTGGATCAGCGGAAACATCGGATTCCACCACGTCCATCACCTGAGTCCGCGCGTCCCCAATTATTACCTGGAAGACGCGCATAATGCCACGCCGCCGCTGCAGCAAGCGACAACGATCACCCTGCGCACCAGCCTGGCCGCATTGCGCTTTCGTCTATGGGACGAGGACAGCAAACGTTTCATGACCTTTGCCGAACTAAAGCGAAACAACCGAGCTCTCCCGGCACGTTCCACTTCCACCATACGCGTAACCACGCAAGCGAGTCTGACAGAGAAATCCTAATCTCTGTCCGTTTCGTTTGCTTGTATTCGAGGCCGAGTCATGCTACAGTCAGGCTAAGTTCGGTTGCGTTTGATGCAGTTTAACGTTTCAAGGAGGAGAGTTTCATTCAGAAGTGGACGCAGCTTTTTTATAAAAACACCGGCTTGAACCCGTACGTCTGGCTTGTCTTTTTTATCCTACCCTTCTATTATATATCGCAATATTCCGAGCTATGGACGATGATTACGGGCATTGTGATGATTCTGGTTTTCTTTGCCTGTTATCTGCTGGCCTCCATCACTCGGGGATGGCAGGTTTACATGTGGATCGGACTGCTGATTGCCATCTCCATCACGATGACCATTGTTTACGATTATGCGTATTTCTCGCTGTTTCTGGCCTTTTTTATCGGATCGATCAAAAACAGGGCCGGCTTCATTTCCCTCTATTTGATTCATCTCGTGACCATGTTCATGACGGTGAACTATGCGGTTATCAACCGCAGCACCCTGCTGCTCAGCCAGCTGCCGTTCGTCTTTATCAGTCTCGTGGCCTCCATCCTGCTGCCCATCAACATGTATAACAAAAACAAGCGCGAACAGCTCGAAGATCAACTGGAGAGCGCCAATAAACGGCTGGATGAGCTGGTGAAAATGGAAGAGCGGCAGCGCATCGCGAGGGATCTGCACGACACGCTGGGTCAAAAGCTGTCCCTGATCGGCCTGAAAACCGATCTGGCCAAACGACTGCTGCGCATCAATCCCGATCAGGCCGAATCGGAGCTGAACGACCTGAGGCAAACCGCGACGACCGCACTCAAGGAAGTGCGCGAGATGGTTACCACGATGCGGGGCACACAGCTGGTCGATGAGCTGCATCGTGCCGAGCAAATATTGAGAGCCGCTTCGATCACGTATGTGTTTGAAGGGAATCCCAAATTGCAGGATACGTCTCAACTCAACGAAAACGTCATGGGCATGTGCCTCAAAGAGGCCGTAACCAATGTCGTCAAACATAGCCAGGCCACCGTTTGCCGCATCCGGCTTGACGAAACGCCGTCGGATAACCTGCTCAGCGTGCAGGACAATGGTGTCGGCATCGAACGCACCATGAGCAAGGACCGCAGAGGCACGGGCATTCTCGGCATGAAGGAACGGCTTGAATTCGTCAACGGCTGCCTGGATATTCAATCCGGTGCGGATCAGGACGGGACCACACTCGTGATCCGCGTCCCGAAACTGACGCGCAAACCGATGAAGGAGGAAGAAACATGATACGAATCGTCGTCGCCGAGGACCAACGCATGATGCTTGGCGCCCTGTCCTCCCTGCTCAATCTGGAACATGACATGCAGGTCGTCGGACAAGCAAGCAATGGACAAGAAGCGCTCGAGCTTGTTCGCGAGCATGCTCCCGACATTTGCCTGATGGACATCGAAATGCCCGTGAAAAGCGGCCTTGAAGCTGCGGAGGAACTGAAAGGCATGAGCTGCAAGGTGATCATTCTGACCACGTTTGCCCGAACCGGTTATTTCGAACGCGCCCTGAAGGGCGGCGTGCGCGGATACCTGCTGAAGGACAGTCCGATCGAAGAACTTGCCGAATCGATCCGCCAGGTCATGAACGGCAGGCGCATTTTTGCCCCGGATCTGGTAGACGAAGCCTATGTTGAGGAAAACCCTTTAACCGAACGCGAGCATGCCGTACTCGGTTTGATGGCCGACGGCAAAAACACCAAGGAAATTGCGGGCCACTTGTTCATTACGACAGGCACGGTTCGCAACTATATCTCCATCATTCTGGGTAAGCTTGGTGCAAGCAACCGCATCGAAGCCATCACGCGCTCGAAGGAAAAAGGCTGGTTCAAATAATGCAATTCCAAAAAAAAGCTTGGCCGGGGTTTATGTTCCGGCCAAGCTTTTTCGTTGCGACCCGACTGTCATAGAAACTCGACTCAAGTCTATTTAACGGAGGCTACCATGCCAAGCGCTTCGTTCGGCACCTGACTGGTTTTGAGCTGATAGATCTGTTTGCCCGCTTGCCAGGAGATGGCGACATTCACGGACTTGCCTCCGCTTGGATAGTGTACGTCTACAAAACCTTTGTCTTTGGGAGCAGGCAGCTTGTGCGTTTCCAAAAATTCCACCATTTTTTTCGCAATGCCCGGGTTATTCATTTGATCCTCGGAGATCGACTGGATGCGCAGCGTCCATCTGCCCTCATTCCAGGTCAAATATTGGGAACCGGCCGCGCCTTCGGCAACGCCTTGAATGCTGTGCCCCAAATCCACTTTCATGTCGTCCGGCACATTACCCGTTTCCTCATCCGGGAAGATATCCGTGCTATTCGGATCTTTGTATGTGTTTACCTCAAACGCTGCGATGACAGCCGCCTTGCTGCCCGATTTTGTCAGGGACGAATCGTTCAGGGCCACCGGCTGATCCACGGCATAGAACGTGACTTGGAAGGCATTTGACGTATTGGAATCGATCGAAGCCGCCAAGGTTTTTCCTTTGTCGAGTGGGAAAGAAGTCGGCAGCAGCGCACCGTTCAGCTTCAACTGGCTGCGCACTTCCTTGATCACCTTCGATTGGCTTGACTCGGAGGAAGACGATGCATTCCCGCCGGATTGTCCCGCGCTGGCGCTCTCTCCTTTTCCGGTATTGGCACTGCCTGACGAAACCACTGTTCCCGCAGTGTCTGTTGTGTTTGTCGACGCGGCATCCTTCGCACCGGAATCCGAGCTGCCGGATGGATTGGCTGACGATTCGGATGTTTGTTGTCCTGCCGCAGCAGATGAGGACGAGTTGGCTTCGGCGGGCTTCGTATCCTGTCCGCCGCAACCGGCGAGAGCGAGAAGAACCGCCGTTGTGACCGGGATGGTTACCCATACCTTTTGTTTTTTCATGTTGTCGTCCTCCTTGATGTTGGTCGTTTAACGTTTGTCATTCCAGAAATTGACCGGCTCTACCTGTTTGGTTAAAATTTCGAACTTGTATCCTTCCGCCTTGAGCGATTTCAATACCATCGGCAGCACTTTCAACGTGGCTTCCTGATCATGCATCAGGACAACCGGCGTTCTGCCGCTTTTTTGCACGGTATGAATTTGCTTCATGACGCTGTTATACACTTTTTGGTGATCTTTTTTGTATTTCCAGTCTTCGGAGTCCACATTCCAGTCCCACAAATGGAACCCGCCCTGACCCAGCAATACATCCCGATAAGTCGATTTCAAATAAGGTTTGCTGCCATAAGGCGTTCGAATCAGAGTTGTTTTGACGCCAGCCACTTTATTCAGGCTGTTGTTCGCCTGCTGCATTTCTTTCAGACCGCTGTAGGCGGAAAGGTAGAACTTGCCAGGAACATGCGTCACGCCGTGAAGTCCCAATCCGTGTCCGTCCGCAACGATGCGTTTGGTTGCTTTAGGGAATTTCTCCATCTCAGGTCCAAGCATGAAAAAGGTTGCTTTTGCCTTGTATTTGTCCAGAATGTCCAGCAATTGGCCTGTATGAGCCGTCGGTCCATCATCGAAGGTCAGATAGATGACTTTGGCACCGGTCTTTGCTTGCTTGGTGCTGGATGCGGCTTTGGCCGAAACCGACTGCGGCAGAAGCAATGGAATCATCAGTATAATAGCGAGTGTGATCATCAAAGATTTGCGGATTTGTTGCATAGAATAAAGCTCCCTTGTTGGTGTATTTCCCCAGCTGTCTGCAATTCACGTCATGCATCCTTCGGCGATAATCCTAATTCTAGCAAATCGAATTTTCCACATTCTAGCTTCAAAGGCTACGTTCGAGTTACACTTTTGTCAGAATAGCACTGAAAATAAAACGATTTTGATAGATTTTGTCCGAAAGTACATTCACTGAGGATAAATCAATTTTGACATAATCCTTATTAACCCGTTCGACGTCCTTTGATAGATTCACGGGTGAGATTTATGGCAGGCAACGAAAAAAGCCTGCGCGAGGCAGGCTTCCTGTTCATTGAAATGAAAGGTTCGAATCACTGCTTACATATGTATCTATATAAACCGCACTAAACAATCACACAAGGCACTGCGAGTGGAGTACAATCTTCCAATCGCTGTTATCCCCAGATTTTTTCAAATTCCCTTTTTCAAAGGGAAAGTCCGGTGATAAATGCGAACGCTTCGCTTCTCCAGATTGGTTCTGCCTCTCCGTTAACGTGTGTATCTTTTTGCGGTTTATCTATCATGCGACCCGATCCCCTATCAAAGGAAAAGATCGCTGCGCCCTTCCGTCTGCAGGCGCGAAATTACTCCGCAGGCGCAGTGAACGAACGCTGCGCAAACTCCGCGTCGAGCATGTAAAATGCGTTGCTGTCTTTTTCGATGCGGCGCAGCTTTTGAATGATGTTGTCGAACAATGCCTCTTCCTCCACCTGCTCATCGATGAACCATTTCAGGAAATACATCGTGGCATGCTCGCGCTCGTTCAGCGCCAGATCGGCAAGGTGGTAAAATCTTTTCGTATTTTGCTGCTCATGCGCATAACCGTGTTCGAACACGTCGAGCATGGAAGCATACTCGTTTTTCGGTTCGGGCAGTGCGGCAAACGTGGCACGATGCCCGCGATCGTTCAGGAATTTATAGATTTTCATGCCATGGAAACGTTCTTCCTCTGCTTGCACGAGGAAAAAGTTAGCAAACCCGTCCAGGCTTTCGCCGGAACAATAAGCCGCCATCGCCATGTACACATGGGCCGAATAAAACTCAAAGTTCATCTGCTCAATCAAAGTATCCGTCAACTCTTTGCTCATTTTGTAGATACACCTCATGCTTTCTGTAATAATAGCTACATCATATCATATCGGCTGTCATGCGGACATGGATTATATATGGATTTCGCCAATGGAGAATGACCGTGGATTCATATATTGGGCAATTGGGACCGCATAAATAATCATGCCCTTCAAAAGCAAAAGAAACGGTTTCCTTGCGGCATGAAAGACAAGTCTTCCATATTCGCGGGAACCGTTTCTCTGGTTATCTGTAGAAACCGCATTAATCAATCACACAAGGCCACTACGTGTGCAGTACCATCTTCCGATCGATGTTAGGCTGAAGAAATCGTTATGCAATGCTTCATGCATGCTTATTTCGCCATTTTTTCCTTGTAGGCATCCAGTTGTTTTTGCAGCTCGGCTTTGACCTTGTCATACCCCGCCAGCTTCAGCTTTTCGCGGAATTCGTTCACGGCCTGCTCGGGGTCGGTGACTTTACCGAAGTTGATCGCCGGTCCAAGCTCGCCTGCAACCTGTGAAATCGCCGTCAATTCGCTTTCCACCGGCGTTTTGTCAAATACGAATTGTCCATACGGATACGCAATTTTGATTTTGTCGTATTCGTCGTATAATGTATCGATTTGATCCCAAGTCGTATCGCTTGGAATCTCGAATTTGTCGACCCGTCCTCCCCAGAAGTCGGAGTAGAAATTGTCGCGGGTCTCGTCATAGCCTTCCGGCCGAGTGCGTTTTCCGTCCTTGATTTCATATTGCACGCCTTCGATGCCGTAGTTGATCAGGTGATAGATTTGCTCATCGTTGCGAATAAGGTCATACGCCATCAGCGCCCGTTCCGGATTTTTGCTGTGGGAACCGACCGACGTACCGCCATGGGTGATCGACAGCTCCATCAGGTTGGTGCCGCGCGTACGGTTGAAGGGGAACATTTGCAGCTCGGAACCCGGTTGTGCTTTATCCATGTCTACGCGCAGGCCGGAGAAGGTTTGGGTATGATGCTGGTCCAGTCCGGACAGCCCTGCTTTGAGCGCATCGCGGTTGTTGTTTTTGTTGTTGAGCGCGTCTTCGCGCCAGAAGCCGCGATCTGCCCAATCTTTCATCAGTTTGGCATAATTCAGGAACGTATCGTCGAATACCGGCTCGGCTACCGTGTATTTCTCGGCATCCGATTTGGCCGTAAATACCGGCATGTAACCCGTCGAGATCGGAAGCTCCAGATTATCCGTGTAGGATTGGACATAACCGCCCCATGTCATTGCGCCGGAAGCCATATCCCAAGGGATGACATCAGGTTTGTTGTCTTTGATGTATTGCAAATACTGGCCGATTTCTTCCCAGTTTTTGATCGGTTCCGTCAACCCTGCTTCCTTCGCCCAGTCTCCGCGATAGAAAAAGCCATGGTTAACCCATTGCGTGTACTGGTCTTCCGGAATCAGCACGATATTGCCGTTATATTTGCTTTCGTTCCAATGGTCTTCAGTTACTTCTTTCCATGTGATCGGCGCATAGGTCGGCAGCAGTTCGTCCAGGTTCATGAAGGCTCCGCGCTGCGCGTTGGCCCATGTATCCAGCCAGTCTGTGCCGATCGTAATCAGGTCAACCGGTTCGCCGGATGCGAGCAGCAGATTGTATTTGGTTTGCCAGTCTGCCCACTCCACCCATTTCCACTCCAGCTCGGCGTTGATCTTCTCTTTCATGAGTTTGTTGACTTCGGCGAGCACCTTGTCGAACTGATCGTTCTTCGGCTTATCGCCCAAAACGACATAACTGATCTTCACAAATTTGGAGACATCGATCCCGTTGTACGTTTTGGCTCCACCTGAAGCCCCCTCGCCCCCGCCGTCGCTTGTTCCGCTGCTTCCGCACGCGGCCAGAAGGCAAAGCACCGCAACCATGAGGATGGATAACAACGTTTTGGATTTACCCATTTGAACTCCCCCTTTATTATGGATGACCTGAAAATCCTATGCATAAGCAAGGCGACTGCCGGCTGCGATGCATCAGCCTTTCACCGCTCCCACTGTAATGCCTTTAATAAAGTAGCGTTGAACGAAAGGATAAAACAGGATGACCGGTCCCGTCGCCACGACGGCTACGGCCATTTTCATCGATTCGAGCGGAACGTCGCGAAGCTGCACGTTGGAGGCCGCTGCGGAGTTGCGTACAAAATCGGCGCTTGTGACCACGTTGTACAGGAAAAGCTGCAATGGGCGGTATTTCATGTCCGCCGACAGGAACAGCATCGAATTGTACCATTCGTTCCAGTAGCCGAGCGCAATGAACAATCCGATGGTGGCAAGCGCAGGCGTTGCCATGGGCAGGATCAATTTGACGAAAATGGTGAAATCGCCTGCCCCGTCGATTTTCGCGGATTCCGTGATGGCATGGGGAATGGAACGCACGAAACTTTTCATCATAATGATCAGGAACGGGCTGAGCAAGCCGGGAAGAAGCACGGCAAGATAGTTATCCTTTAGATGCAGGTATTGAGTGATAAGCAGGTAGAACGGAACCAATCCGCCGGAGAACAGGGTCGTGAAGTAAATAAAAAACGAAATTTTGTTGCGGTATTGAAAATCCGGACGCTGAAGCGCGTATCCCGTCATGGATACAATCAGCAGACCGATCACCGTACCGACCACCGTAATTCCGATCGTGACCAGATAAGAGCCGATAATCAAATTAGGGTTCTCGAAAATGATTTTGTAGGCAAACAGGCTGAATTCTTTCGGCCAGATGTTAAACCCGAATTGTTTGATCGCATTCTCGGAAGTGAAGGACGTCCCTATGACCAGCAAAAACGGGAACAGACATAACAGGGCAAACGCTCCGATGAAAATATAGCTGAACCAACGAAGGAAGATACTGCTGCGATCCGACCGCAGGCGATCATGCTCGAACTGTTCATCCATGAAACAACGCTCCTCTCTCCCATCGATTTAAAACAAGGAATTTTCCGGGGACAGCTTCTTGACCAGCCAATTGGCGCCCAGGACGATGAAGAATCCAAACAACGACTGGTACAGGCTGACCGCGCTGCCCATCGAGAAGTTAAAGTTGGTCATGAGTGAACGGAATACGTAGGTTTCGATGATGTCCGTCGTTGCGTACAGCGCGGTGTTGTTCGCGCCGACCAAGTTATAGATCAGGCCGAAGTTGCCTTTCAGGATACCTCCAAGCGAGAACAGCAGCAGAATGATGAATGTTGGTTTTAACCAAGGAAGGATGATGTATCGAATGCGTTGGAAAGCGTTGGCGCCATCGATTTCGGCAGCCTCCACAATTTCGTTGTCAAGTCCCATGATCGCCGCGAAGTATACGATGGAACCATAACCCGTCGATTGCCAGAGATACGTCAGTACGATGATGAACGGCCAGGCTTCAGGGCTTGAATATGCTTTGAACGGTTCGAAACCAAGCGTGCGAAGCAAGGAGTTCAGCAGACCATAGTCATAACTCAGAATGTTGTACGCGATGAGGCCGATCAATACGGCAGACACGAAATGGGGCAGAAACATGATCGTTTGGGAAACTTTTTTGAACCACTTTGAACGGAGTTCATTGAGCAAGACCGCCAAAAAAATTTGAAGCACGTTTCCGAGCAGGATAAATGCCAGATTGTACGCGATCGTGTTGAACGTTAATCGCCAGAGGTCTCCGGTCATCACCAGGAAGCGAAAGTTTTCCAAGCCGACAAACGGGCTCTTGAAGATGCCGTCGGTGTAGTTGTACTTGACGAATGCCAAGTAAATGCCCGGCATGGGGAGGTAAGCAAAAATGATAAAAAAGACAATCGCCGGCAAACACATGATCAGCAGCGTCCGGTTGTTTCTCCATTTTTTCCAACGTCGCTGCATTACGCTTTCCCGGCTAACCCCTATTTCCCTTTCCGATACTGTGGACAATCGCATTCCCCTCCTTCTGTAATTGCACGGCAACCACAAATGAAACCGATTTCATGAATGGGCGGATCAACAATGCCAACAGGAAGATCATTCGGTCTGCGCAGCGTTGGAAATGAATGAGTGAATGAGGTAACCTCTGCCGGATTTCGTCCAAAAACCACACCCATTTATGAAACGGGTTTCACTCGAGGTCAAAAATGTAAGGGCTTTCTTGAAATGAGAATAAGCCCTCACGCGTCCGTTGTCAATCACTTTTATTCAAGTTTTATTTCCCGCTCCTGTAAATGGTGCGGTCGATTGCCTGACTATAAGCTCTGGCAGGATCGTCTGCAGCTGCGGCACCTTTTTGCCGGAAATCAGGCGGTCAAGCGTATGCGCAGCTTGGCGCCCCAGCTCTTGGGAACGCAATGAAACCGACGTCAATTCGGGGATACTGTACGAAGCAAGCGGAATGTCGTCATACCCCACGATCGACAGCTCGTGAGGAACGGCGATTCCTTGCTGGTGGGCGGCTTTGAGCGCCCCGATGGCGATCAGGTCGTTCAAGCAGACAATGGCCGTGGGACGCTCGGCCCTCTGCAGCAGCCTTTGGGTTAATTCCAGACCGCGTTCGACCGAAAATCCGCCGACCAGAATCCACTCCTTCCGGATGTGAAGATTGGCCTGCTTCATCGCTGAACGAAATCCTTGCAGCCGCTGCTGGGTATTGCTCATCTGTTCAAAACCGCCGATCAAGGCAATATCCTTGTGCCCCAGGTCGATCAAATGCTGAACGGCCAGCTCCATGCCCCGTTTCTGGTCTACGGCCACCCGTGGAAGTTTGGTTTTGGGAAGCGAGCCGTTCAACAGCAATACCGGAACCCGCTTGGCCGCCTCCTGGATTTCGTCGACGAGGGTCTGGCCCGGCTTCGCCAGGTCCACCCGTCCTCCAATGATGACAATGCCGTCGACCTGTTTTTCCATCAGCAGATTAAGGTATCGTGACTCGCGTTCGTATTGCAAATGACTTTCCCGATCCGAGGACATCGTATCGCACAAAAAGAACGTGTACCCCATCTTGCCTGCTTCCCGATCAAATCCCGCCAGGACTTCCGGAAAAAAAGGGTTCGTAATGTCCGGCAGGATAAACCCGATCGTTCCCGTTTCCTTTCGGAGCAGGCTGCGTGCCAGCGCATTGGGCTGAAACTGGTGTTTTCGGATCAACGCGTCGATTTTTTCGCGCGTCTCCTTCTTGACGGGAGCGGTATTGTTCAGCACCCGGGACACCGTGGCAACAGAAACGTTGGCTTCTCTTGCAATATCGTATACAGTAACCGGCCGCATTCGTACTCCTCATTCCTTCATGGATTCCCTGCATGACGACGTCTTCAACAGGGTTATGTAACGGCTTTCAATGCTGAGATTGTGAGTTATTATACGCTTTCATTTTGCGGGGCGCAATGTGCATTTTCAATGAATCGTCCATCTGCGGTGATATCTCCTTTCTCGCGCTCCCATACCATATTATAACAAAAAAAGACTATTCGTTCGTAAATTCTACCCTATTCTGCTTATTGTGAACGAGAAAAAGCGATGCCGGGACATTTCTCCCGAACACCGCTTTCCTTAATGCTTTATTCGACAAATTCGGCAAGGCGTAACAGCTTCCTCATCTACGTTTACAGGCCGTTATACCAAGAACGCTTTGGTGATGATGACCAGCAGGATGAAAAGAACCAGAATCGCTCCGACGGAAGTGAAACCACCATAGCCGTAGCCTCTTGTGTCTCCGCTCAATACTTCGCTCATTCAACGTACCTCCTCTGCAACAGGTATGGGTTATCATATGCAGGAGAGATACCGTTGACAGGGCGGATGCCCTATTTGTTCAAAAGATGTTTGGAATTCGTTCAAATAAATGTCGTTTCAATACCGTGGATAGTCCACACGCATGATGTCAAGGAAAGGGACTTTGGCCACCTTCGGCATGAACTCTTCTTCCAAGTCTTCCACATGCACGAGCCTTGTGCGCGAGTCCAGTTTAACGATGACGCCCTGCAGCTGTTCTTCCTTTCCCCACACCGTTAACACCACGACCGACCGTTCACGAAAGGCTTCCACCAGTTGATTGCCCAGTTCCTCAAGTTCGAATTCATCGCGGGTAGGTCTTTTTGCCACTTTTGCTTTTGCCAATATGCAGCCTCCTCTAGAGCTATTCAGACGTCCCGATCTGCAATGACATGCCGAGGACATATGGTACAAGTATACCATTCATTCCCGATTCTTGTAATGCTGAGATGAACTTTTTCCCAAATTTCCCATGCAAACCTACCGATTACTCATCCATGTCTTCGATCTGTATGGAATACGCATTGGACGTTTCCTCTCCTGCATGCCGCTCCCCGTTCCATTCGTAGGTGTAGGCTCCGAGCAGCACGCCCTGCACCAAGCCCGGCTGCGTACGGGCAGACATCTGGACTTTGTAGCTGATGCGTCGTTCGGAACCCGGCTGCACTTCGCCCACATGCAGAAATTTGGGCGCAACATGTTTGGGTGGACTGCCTCCTTCGTTAGGACCAAGTTCAAGGCGCCAGGTCGATTCCGGCGGAAGAAAGTCGAACAATTGCACGCGGGCAGCCACATTGCCTCGGTTAGCCACACCTACATGGAAGGTTACGATTCCTCCCAGTTCAACCAAATCAGGCACTACGTCCACATGAACGCCAATGATCGGTCCCTTCAGCTCAACCACGGCTTCGTTGGAGGTTAGCAGCCGGCGAACGGAACGGGAATCGGGCAAACGAAACGTATAATTCAATCGAGCCTGATTGCTCAGCTCGAACGGAATCGGATTTTGACGCTCAGCCGCAATCCGTGCCTCGAATTCCACATGCACGTTGGAACGGGCGGTGAGCGTGCCCAGATGTATGCCTCTTCCCGGGTCGAGCCCTGGACGTCTCACGCCATTTAAGCGAGTGCTTCCCTCCGCATAAATCATGCCGGGCGGAAGCGCGTCGGTGATAAAGGCATCTACGGCGAGCGAAGCTTCATTGGATACAATCAACTCATATTGGACTTTGCTCCCGAAGGTGGCAATTGCCGGCGTTGCCTTTTTGCTGAACGAAATGTGAGGGTTCACGACCTGCAGCACTGCCACATTGGAATCCGAAGCTTCCGCTTCCCCACCCGATGCATAGTGAAGGATGGCTTGCGCACTAAGTTTCCCATCCGTTCCGGCCCCGGTAACCTGCACGCGGAATTGAATGATGACGGCGGCCTCAGGCAGCACTTCCCCGAGATCGATCCCGCCATCAGGTGTCACCTCGGGCGCGAACATGTCATCGATCACGACACTCCCCGGAATGAAAGACAATCCTTGCGCCAACGAAACGATTGCCTTTGCCTGCTGTGCGGCTACAAATCCGGGATTTCGCACCGAAACACTGTACTTCACGATATCGCCGACAAATGTTTGGGCGCGGTCCACCTGCAGCGCAATCAGCAATTTTGCCGAAACCAACATGACCTCGACGGTGTTGGAGTATTCCTCCCCCGTGCCTTCCCTGCCCTCCGGCGTCAAAAAGACATACTGCACCTGTGCCTGGTTAACCAGCTTCAAGTCGGGGGGAACAGCCACAATGATCGCCTGGAAATGGAGCCGCAGCAGCGCCCCTGCAGCGATCTCCACCCATGGGAGTCCTTCCGCCGGCGACGCGCCGGGAAGCGGCACCCCGTCCCGCAATACCGAATTGGGAAGGAACGCGATACTCGGGGCCAGCGGGTCAATGACCCGCACCCTCGCATCAAGATTGCCTTCGTTCTCGATCTCGATGTCATAGATCAACGTTTGACCTAGAGCAGCCTTGAACAAGTTGCACCGTTTGCGGATCATCAATTTGGGACCGATCCAAGGCGTAACCACGGTATTGGAATACGAAATTTGCTCCGGATCGTCCACATCCGTGTTGAAACGAACGAGCGAGCGGTTCTGCAGATTAAAGGACAACGATCTGGATTCCGGACTCATATGACAACAACCCGGACCTGGAAGGTAACCGTTACGGATGCGCCTGGCTGAATCGTGCCGAGCGTGATGCCGGTGTCCGGATTGCCTGTCGGACGAGGCGTACCGTCAACCGTTACGCTGCCTGCCACGAACACCGCTCCCGCAGGTATCGGATCGACCATGACCACATTGTTGACGGCTTCGATTCCGCTGTTCGTTACGGTTATCGTATACGTAATGACATCCCCCACGACGGCGTCTACGGCGCTTGTGCTTTTGCTGACAACCACGTTCGGAGCGGATACCGGAATGACAAGCACGTTGGAAGATACCGTACCCGTGAGTTGACGGCCATCCGGCGGACTATACGTGTAGCTGGCTACCGCCTGATTGGTCAGCTGCTGGTTCTGAGGCAGCGTATCCACCGTAACCTGAAGCGTGACGGTGACGTTGACTGTACCTCCTGCCGGAATGGTACCCACGACGATGCCCGTATTCGGATCTGCTCCCGGCTGCGGAACGCCGTCGACCAGAACGCTGTTCGGCACCAGCACGGCCCCGTCCGGAATGGAGTCGGTTAACGTGAGCTGAACAGGCAAATTGCCCGTGTTCGTGATGGTGAACGAGTATACGATGGTATCGCCGATGGTGGCGTTCGAGGTGTTGGCTGTTTTGGTTACTGCAACGATGGGCTGGTAAATCGGCGTGATCACCGTATTGGAATACGCCGTTCCCGAAAACGCGCCGGAAGTAAAGCTGACTGCCGACTGGCTGCTGACTTGCGGCGGGGTCGGAAGCGCATTAACTCTGACCGCATAAGATACGGTAACCGAAGCGCCGGGAGCAATCGTGCCAAGCGCGATACCCAGGGCCGGATTGGCCTCAGGCCGCAGGACTCCGTCCACCTGCACGCTTCCGGCGACAAAGCTGGTGGACGGATCGATCGGATCCGTCAGCACCACATTATCCACATTCTCGATGCCGTTGTTCGTGACCACCGTTTGATACACAATCGTGTCCCCGACCACCGCATCCGTAGAAGCCGTCGTTTTGACAATCTCGACATCCGGTGCAGACACCGGGATGAGCAGTGTATTGGACGAGATCGTGCCGCCCAATGTCCGTCCATCCGGCAGCGTATACGTAAACGTCGCCGTCGCCTGGTTTGCCAGCTGCTGGTCTAACGGCAAAGAGACGATGACCACCGAGAACGTCACGGTAGCGGAGGTGGTTACCGTGCCAAGCGGTATACCCGATGCCGGATCGGCCCCGGGAACGGGAGCCCCGTTCACGATGACGCTGTTCGGGACCAGTTCCGTGCCCGCCGGAATGGTATCGGTCAACGTAACGGAAGCACCATAATTCCCGGCATTGGAGATCAGGATCGTATAAACGATCGTGTCTCCCACCGTGGCGAGCGTTTGATTCGCGCTTTTGGCTGCCGATAAGATAGGCTGGTATACCGGCGTGGTGACCGTATTGGAAAACGCGGTAGCGGAGAATGAACCCGATGTAAAGCTGACCGACGACTGATTGCTGATGGTTGCCGTAGGCGGAAGCGCATTGACGTTAACACTAAAGGCAACGGTGACGGTGGCTCCAGCTGCAATGGAATTCAGGATAATTCCCGTCGAAGGATTCGCGCCTGGACGCTGAACGCCATCGACGAATACACTGCCGGGCACGAGGGATGTGCCTTGCGGAAGCGCATCAGTAAAAACCACGTTGTTGACGGCGGCGATCCCGTTATTCGTGACAGTGACGGTGTAGGCGACCGTATCGCCGATAGATGCGGCCGTGGAGGACGTCGATTTGACGACGTCGACGTCAGGGGCCGATACGGGAATGGTTAACGTATTGGACTGCACGCTTCCCGTCAACGTTCTTCCGTCCGGCAGCGTGAACGAATAGGCTACGTTTGCTTGGTTGACCAGCTGCTGCGGCGTTGGCAATGAAACAATGACGACGGAAAACGTCACGGTCGTCGCGGCTCCGGCGGCAACGCTTCCTGCCGGAATGCCTGTACTTGGATCGGCTGCCGGCTGCGGTTGGCCGTTCACGATGACGCTGTTGGGTACAAGCGTTGTGCCGGCCGGCAAATTATCCGTTACCGTAATCGTGCCTGGAAAGTTCCCCTGATTGTTTACGGTAATGGTATAGCTGACGGTATCACCTACCGTTGCATGGTTTGTGCTGGCACGTTTCTGCGCCGTAAGAATCGGCTGGAAAACTGGCGTAATGAGCGTATTCGAGAAGGCAGATCCCGAGAAGGCTCCTGACGTAAACGTCACGGAAGAACGGTTGCTCAGCTGGCCGTTCGGCGGAATGGCATCGACCGTGATGCTGAAGGTAACCGTCGTTGAAGCTCCCGGAGCCAGCGATCCAAGTGCGATGCCGCCGATCGGATTCGCCGAAGGCTGAGGCGTTCCGTTGACCGTCACGGACCCTGCGACAAAAGACGAGCCTGCAGGGGCGGGGTCGGAAAGTTGAATGTTGTTGATCGGCGCGATGCCGCTGTTCGTCACAACGATGGAATACGTGACCGTGTCGCCGATCGCGGCAGCCGTCGAGGCCGTACTCTTCACCACGGCAACGTTCGGGGACGATACCGGGAACGTCACCGTGTTGGACGTAGCCGTACCCGTCAGCGTCCGCCCGTCCGGCGGGGTGAATGTATACGTGGACGTGGCCTGATTGCTGATCTGCTGCGGAGAAGGCAGCGAATCCACCACGACAGCGAAGGTCACCACCACCGTGGCGCCGGCCGCCACCGTTCCAACAGGAATGCCGGTTACCGGCGATACCCCTGGCAATGGCGTCCCTGCCACAACGACGCTGTTGGGCACAAACGTGGTTACGGAAGGAATAGCATCCGTCAATGTAAGATTGGCCGCCAAATTTCCGCTGTTGCTGACGTTTACCGTGAAGACAACCGTATCTCCAACAGTAGCGTTGTTCGTGTTTGCCGTCTTGGCAAGCGAAATCTGGGGTTGAATGACCGGGGTCGTCGTTGTGTTGGACGACGACGTTCCGGAAAATACGCCGGACGTGAAACTTACCGTCGATTGGTTGTTGATCTGTGAAGGAACGGGCATAGTTATCCTCACCTCGAAAGTTACGGTAGCCGTGGCTCCTGAGGCCAACGTACCGATTGGAATGCCGGCGGACGGATTGGATTGCGGGATTGAAACCCCGTTCACAATGACGCTCCCGGATACGAACGTAGCATTCGCTGGCAGTGGGTCGGCGAGCACAACGCTGCCGATTCCCGCTGCTCCGTTATTGCGAATCACCGATGTGTACGTTATGACGTCACCGGTTACCGCATTGCTCACATTAACGCTTTTGAGGACCGATACGTCCGGCAACGATACAGGGGTCGTTACTGTATTGGAGATAGCGTTTCCTGCAGCAGTCCTGCCGCTCGGCAATGTGTAATTAAATCCTGCCGCAGCCTGATTCACCAACTGGCGAGCAGCCGGAAGGCTCGTTACCGTTGCCACGAAAGTGACCGTTACGTTTGCTCCCGGCGTAACAGCTCCAACCTGGATTCCCGTGTTCGGGCTGACGCCGGGTGTCGGAACGCCATTTATGATCACGCTGTTCGTGTTGAAGATCGCTCCGGCGGGAACAGGATCATTCAACGTGACGTTAGCAGCGATGTTCCCCGTATTGCTGACCTGGATCGCATAGTTGAACGTATCTCCTACGGTCAGATTCGTGGTGCTCGCCGACTTGGCCAACGTAATGACAGGCTGATACACGGGCGTGGTGACGACGACCGACGACGACGTACCGTTGAAACTGCCCGAAGTGAACGCGGCGCTGGCGCGATTGCTAACGTTTCCTGTACCGGGCACAGACGTAACCCTGGCTTGATACGTTACCGTAGTCTGGGCTGGAGGGGGCAAGGTGCCTAGCGTAATGCCGGATATCGGATTGGCGGCGCTTACCGATGCCCCATTGACGGTCACCGTGCCCGAAATGAACTGAAGGCCTTCTGACAGCACATCCGATAGGATGACGTTTTGGACTGCGCCGGAGCCTGCATTCGTAACGTTAACCGTATACGTAAGTGCATCACCTACAGTGGCATCTGCGGCATTTACCGTTTTGGCAATCGTAACGTTCGGCGCAGAAGCAGGAATGACAACGGTGTTGGAAACGGCGCTGCCCGATAAATTTCTGCCGCTTGGGAGTTGATACGTGTAATCGGCCGTCCCTTGGTCGCGCAGGATCGGCGGTTCGGGAATCGACGTAAGCGACGTCCGGAAAGTAACCGTAAACGTCGAGCCCGGGTTTACGATCCCTAAAGATATTCCTGTAAGCGGCGAACTGCCCGGACGGGCCGTCCCGTTGACCGTCACCGAATCGGTAATGAACGACGTCCCGGAGGGAATCGTATCCGTCACGGTAACTTGCGCTGCGATATTGCCCCTATTGGTAACAACGAAGGTATACTGAATCTGATCGCCCAATGTGGCATTTGTTTCATTTGCAGACTTGGCTACATTGATGACCGGCTGATAGACCGGAGTGCTTACCGTATTCGAATTTGAAATTCCGGAGAACGCGCCAGAGCTATAGGACACCGAAGCCTGGTTCGATAGCGAGCCCGAAGCAGGCAACGATTGTACGGCAACCTGAAAGGAAACGGCGACTGAAGCACCGGCAGCAATGGTTCCGAGCGAAATGCCGCTGCCTGGATTGGCCGAAGGAGCTGCAATCCCCCTCACCACGACGCTGCCTGCAACAAACGCAGCGCCGGAAGGTAGACTGTCTGTCAGGATTGCATTGTTGATGGTCTGAATGCCGGCGTTGGATACGCTCAGGTTATACGTAAACGTCTCTCCTACCGCTACATCGGTCTCTGTCGCCGTTTTGCTCACAGTTACATTCGGCAACGCTACTGGAATGGTAATTGTATTGGAAGAAACGGAGCCTGTTATGGTGCGGCTATCCGGTGTAGTGAATGAATAAGCGGCCGTTGCCCGATCCGTAAGCGTGGGCGGTGCGGGAAGGGAAGTGACCAGAACCTGAAACGTCACCGTGCTCGTCGTTCCGGCCGCAACGCTGCCGATATTAACGCCCGTCGCGGGATTGGCTCCCGGGACGACCGTCCCGTTGACGCGAAAACTTCCCGCGACGTATGAGCTCCCGCTAGGAATATTGTCGGTCAGGGTCACCGTTGCAGCCGTATTCCCGGCATTGTTGACCTGGATGGTATAAGTGACTTGGTCTCCCACCGTTGCGTTGGTGGTGTTTGCTGATTTAATCAGCGCCAAGTTAGGAGAATACACCGTAAGCGTATTGGCATTGGACGGGATCACCCCTGTGATGATGGATCCCCCGGCAACGCTCTGAAACGTGAAGGCCGCGTTCGCGGTGTTCACCAGCTGCAAGATGCTGGAATCCGAAGCAATTTGCGCGCGATACGTGACTACGATGCTGCCGGACAGATTCAGGGAACCGAGCGGAACCCCCGCGTTGATGTCATACGTCGGTCGAGATACCCCCGCAACAGTAACGCTTCCAGGGATAAAGGTGAGTCCGGAAGGAAGCGAATCCGACAAAACAACGCTGGCCGCATTGGCCGTTCCCGAGTTGTTGACCGTCACGGTGTACAGTATGCTGTCTCCGGCCGCCGCACCCGTCGCTGTCGTAGATTTCGAAAGCGTGATCCTCGGTGCGTTGATGTCCACTTGGATGGCGTTACCGTTGACGATGTAAGCATCCCCGGACGTGGTCAGCGTCAGGACTGCGGTCGACTGGTTATTGACCAGCCGGGCAGACACATCCACATTCGTAATGTCCCAGCCCTGCCGGCCTCCGATGATATTGGTGCCCGGCGCACCATTGGTTTGGTTTCTCGTTCCGAACGTTCCTGTTGTGTTTAAAGCTCCCGTATCCCCATTTATCTGAGAAGCGAAAAAGTTGTTGGCAAAGTTATTAGGACCTGACAAAGCAACGGAAGTCGCCGATGTCGGACCGAACAGTGCCTGATCTCCCGTTCGGTTCGCATCCCCCTCCTGTGCGCTAAACAAGGCTCTTCCGCCCAACGCCCCGGATATGGGCGTTGCAAATCCGGTAATGGTCGTTACTACAGGTGCGGAAGTGGATTGAACCAGTACTCCCCCGGCTCGCAATGACATATTGCGGAAGGGCAGATTCGGATTCTGGTAAATGACGCCAAGCGTCCAGCCGGCATGGTTGGCCGTCGGATCGTTTGCAACGACGATCGTACCTACGACCCCACCTGTCGTATATGTACCCGCCCCGCCATTCTGAACCAGCGTCGTTACGTTGGCGGAACGCACATAGCCGGAGGCGCCGTTTCCAAGATCAAACTGATTGTACGTGGCTGGGTCCGGAGTGACGCTGCTTGTGCCTGCAGGGGTCGTGAAGGTGACGGGGTTGTTGATGAATGCGCTAAGATTGATCGTTCCGTTAATGTAACTTCCGCCCCAGATGAGCTCGGCGTACAGCACCGTGCTGCCTGCGGGGAGGACAAGGGTTGCGGAAGAGCTGTTGCTCTGGTACTGGCTTGTCGTGCCTGCCGGATAGGTGCCATAGGTTAAACTGGTATTCACGGTCGTAAACGCGCCGATGCTATCCTGGGTACCTGGAACCGCAACCGTATCGGACCGGCTTAGACCAAGGGTATTTCCCGTAAATGTAATCGCTCCTGTTGCATTGACTGTTGAACGGACGATAAGAGGAATTGAATCCACCCCCCTTCATCTAATTGGAATCATCATGTCTTGGAGCCTACATCTTAGGTTATGACGGTAATCATGATTTTTGTCTGTCCTTTATGAGAACGTGGAGAATTGTCTCCCTGATCGATCTTCGAACGAAGAAATATAATCATTTGCGTTTCTTCGGTTGTGCTTTATAATTACTCTATACGAGAGTCCATTCTGTCGTATCATTATGATGCAGTCAGCGGTGATATATTGAGAAAACCCAATACGCGTAACAGCCGCATACCCGCGGAGTACGAATTCAAACATGCCATTTGGATCAAAAGGATGTTGCGTTCCTACTGGGTAGTCGTCATTAGCCATGCGGTAATCCAGGTAGCATGTTATCTGTTCATGGTCTATGATCGCACACCCGAAGATTTCATCCTTAATGTGCTGATATGGCCCACCCTTGCGGGTGGTATATCCAATCTGCTGGCCGCCTGGGTCAATCGGCGTTTCAAAACGCTAACCTTTTCGTTCTACGCAATGACTGTCGCCGGCACGGTGGTCGCCTGGACCATTATTCGCGTCAATTATGACATTCGGATTATTTTGGCGATCTGTTTGCTGCCGATCCTCTCCTCCGTCCTTTTTCTGAGCAAGAAACGAGTCTGGACAACTTTTCTCATGCAATTGACAGGATACATTATCGTGTTGTTCGACCCGGGATACAGAGCGTACCTCTCGTCGTTTGACATGGTTTCGATACCTGCCTTCCTCATCATCGGCACCTACGTGGCCCAACTGATCGTGACCAGTCAAATGGAGGTGCTGGAAGACCTCAGGCAAAGCATGCTCGCCAAGCAGGAACTGATCGTAAGAAATGCCATCATGGCCAAACAATCCAAGACGGACGGATTGACCAAGCTGTACAATCAAAGTTCTTTCAAAGATTATTTCGAAAAAGCATATGAATATGCCAACGATGGCATGAGTCTTCATCTCGCACTGATCGATATCGATAATTTCAAATCCATCAATGATACATATGGCCATCGCGTCGGCGACATCATTTTGGAGAAGGTATCGCTGGTTATTCAGGAACAAATCACCTCCAGCGATATTGCTGCCCGGTACGGCGGCGAGGAATTTGCGGTTCTGATGTTTGAGCAATCGTTCGAACAGGCCTATGCGGTCATCGAGAAAATCCGCAAGGGCGTGGCCAGAATGGTTCTCGCGGAACTCGGAGGAGCTTACGTCACAGTTAGCGCCGGACTGCAAAGCTATAATCATCAATTAACCAAGGACAAGCTGTTCGAGGAGGTTGATGCCTGCCTTTACATCGCCAAGCGGACGGGAAAGAACAAAACCGTTACTTCGCTGGAAAGCGCATAAATGGTTTCACCAAAAAAAGTTGTGATGCTCGCCGTAATAACGGTGTGCAGCACAACTTTTTGTTTTGAATCTCTTCCCGATTATGGTTCCGCCCATTCCCATCGGTTCCGAAACTGCTCCAGCCGCGGATGAACCGTTTCGGGAGAGCCGTCGATGATGATGCGCAGCCGCTTGATCCATTCCTCAAATGAATCAAATGACGCAAAACGATTGGCCATGTCTGTGGTTAATATCAAAAAGATCGGCGCAGGATACAGATCCGTCAGATGGCGCAATGCCGTATCCATAGGCGTATATTTTTTCCGCTTGCCTTCGAGGCCCTCCACTTTGATGCTGGAGTCATTATGCTCAACTCTCCAGCCGTGAAGCCGATCTTCCCTTTTGTAATACGGCCGCACTTCTTCCTTGCTCCATCGTTTAACGGTGCTTTCATGCAGCGGATACAGCACCAGCTGCTGGAACGAACGCGATTCGGCGAGTTGTGCGGCCCGCTCCAACTGTTCATCGGTGATGTGTTCAAACGAGTCGTAAAACACCAGCGTGCCTTTCCGGCTGGCCGGGGGCGGTTCATAACCGAAAGGAACCGTCTTGTACGTGCTTGTCATGTTCCCCTTTCCTCCTTTGCTGAACATATTTCCATCTTCCCCTGATTTTATTATGCTCGATCCTCCGCATGCAAATCCGAAGTAAAGGTCACCCCATGCAGATCATGGAAAAGATTCTGTATCGCCCCACCTGGTTATGAATATAGAAAGCAACCTGCCTTCCATGCGATCCTTCAGCAGGTTGCCCTGAGAACATGTCCCATACCAGATTTGGAGGTGCAAACTTTGAGCCTGCTTCACATCGCCGTTTTATTCCCTTTCGTCGCAGGCGTTGCGCTTGCCGCTTGTTACCGTTTGATCCGCAGCATACATCCGGGATGGCCGGTCATGTTCGTCCCGCTCGGTTTATTTGCTTATTTCGCAAGCCGCGTTCCCGACGTATCGAACCGAAATCCGGTTTCCGGGTCTCTTCCATGGATTCCTTCGCTCGATATCGGATTGAATCTGTACCTGGACGGGCTCAGCCTGCTCCTTTCCTTGCTGATTAGCGGAATCGGAACGCTGGTTGTGCTGTATTCGATTTATTATATGGACCGCAAAGATGCGCTAAGCCGTTTTTATTTGTACCTGCTCATGTTTATGGGAGCCATGCTTGGCGTGGTGCTGTCGGATAATATGATCGTGCTCTACGGTTTCTGGGAATTGACCAGCATTACTTCATTTCTCCTGATTGCCTTCTACCACAAACGCAAAGCCTCCACCGCCGGGGCGCAAAAATCGTTCCTGATTACCGTCTTCGGCGGTTTTGCCATGCTGGCCGGATTCATGATGCTGTATCTGATGACAGGCACCTTCAGCATCAGGGCAACTTTTTCGGAATGGGGCAATATCCAAGATAGCTCCCTGTTTGTGCCGGCCTTGGTCCTCATCCTCATTGGCGCATTCACCAAATCGGCGCAGTTCCCGTTCCATATCTGGCTCCCGGATGCGATGGAGGCGCCGACGCCCGTCAGCGCATATTTGCATTCGGCGACCATGGTCAAGGCCGGTCTCTATGTCGTGGCCAGGTTCACGCCCATTTTTGGCGGGGAGGCCGTATGGTTCTGGCTGGTCACTGGCGTGGGTCTGCTTACCCTGTGCTACGGTTCGTTTCTCGCCGTGAAGAAAAACGATCTTAAAGCCATCCTCGCCTATTCCACCATTTCGCAACTCGGGCTGATCATGTCCCTGTTCGGAATCGGCTCGGCAGCCTTGTATTTCGGAAAAGGAGATTCGTCCGCAGTGTATGTGGTTGCGACCTCTGCCGCTTTGCTGCATCTGTTCAACCATGCAACGTTCAAAGCTGCCCTGTTTATGGTAGCAGGCATTGTGGATCACGAAACGGGCACAAGAGACATCCGCAAACTGGGCGGGCTCGCTTCCTTTATGCCCGTAACGTTTACGATCGCGCTGGTTGGTGCGTTTTCCATGGCAGGGCTTCCCCCGTTTAACGGGTTCATCAGCAAAGAGTTGTTTTTCCAGGCGATGGTTGAAGTCACGCACTTGCGCATTTTCGGACTTGGTGAGTGGGCTGTGCTGCTGCCTGTCTTGGCATGGCTGGCCAGCGTATTTACGTTGATTTACGCAATGATCCTGACGTTCAAACCGTTTCTGGGTCGCGTTCGCAGCGACATGCCGTCCGGAAAGCTGCACGAAGCTCCCGTGGGCATGCTTGTCCCTCCGATGGTGCTTGGTGTCCTGGTCCTTCTGTGCGGATTGCTTCCAAACCTCGTTGGCGGGCCTTTGATCGAACCGGCTTTGGCTTCGGTACTCCCTTCCCTTCTGCAAGGGCGGGAGCGGTTTGACGTACATTTTTCCTTATGGCACGGCTGGACTCCCGAACTCTTTATGACGATCGGCGTCATTGGGTCCGGCGTGATATTGTACAGCATGCTTCCGAGATGGCGCGCCGTGTACGACCACTATCCTCAAGGACTGACCATAAACCATATATATCGCGTCGTACTGGATACGTTGCAGCATTACGCGCGCCGGTGGACGGAAACCTATATGAACGGTTCGGTCAGAAATTATCTCGTTTACATTTTGTCCTTTACCGTCGCTTTGCTCGGCTATGCATTTTTCCGCTCGGGCGAAAACATCGTCTGGAATCTCAAGGGAAATGCGCCTTTTTCCTTCTATGAAGCCGTTTTGCTTATCGCGCTCATCGCAGCCGCAGTCACGATTCCTTTTGCCAAAAACCGACTCTCGGCAGTCATTATGACCGGTGCCGTCGGATATCTCGTCACGCTGCTGTTCGTTCTGTTCAGGGCGCCGGACCTTGCTCTTACGCAGATGATCGTCGAGACGGTATCGGTCGCGTTGTTTCTGCTCTGCTTCTATCATTTGCCCGAACTGAAGCGAGGCAAGTCAAGCCGCGGCTATCTTCGGGTCAATCTGCTTGTATCCGCCGCCGTCGGCGTGGCGATGACCTTTGTTGCACTCGCGGCAAGCGGCACGGCCTCCCCGCAAAGCATCGCCGATTATTTCATCAGGGAGAGCTACGATCTTGCCGGCGGCAAAAACGTGGTCAATGTATTGCTGGTCGACTTCCGCGGCTTCGATACGCTGCTCGAAATCATGGTTCTTGGTGTTGCTTCCTTGGCCATTTATGCCATGGTCAACCTGAATCTGGAAGCAAGGGACCTTGGGGCAAGACTCACGTTTCCCAAAAAAGAAAAAGCAACAAGAACCGTTGAACCGTCGGAAGGGAACAAAGAAGAACACCGCCAAGCTCGCAAATACGGGCGTCACGAACACAAGCGGGTCCAAGCTTGGGATACCGTTCCGTTGCAAAGCAATGACGTGTTATTGAAAACGACGACCAAAGTTGTGACATTCATCGTTTTGACGTTTGCGCTGCACCTGTTCTTTGCCGGCCATCACAATCCGGGCGGAGGTTTCATTGGCGGGCTGGTCACCGCCGCTGCCCTCGTGCTTGTTGCGCTTGCCTTCAGTACCGAAACGATCCGCAAAGCGCTGCCCATCGACTTTCGGACGTTGACGGGCATTGGCCTCGGGATCGCCGCGTTGACCGGAACGGGCTCTTTCCTGTTCGGCGCGCCTTTTCTTAGCCAAACCTTCGGATATTTCGAACTGCCGCTGCTCGGCGAAACCGAGCTCACTACCGCGATGTTATTCGATCTTGGCGTTTACCTTGCCGTACTCGGAGTCACAATGACCATCATTTTGCAGATTGGGGAGGACCGTTGATATGGAACTATTGATGTGTGTTGCCGTGGGCATTCTGTTCGCGGTTGCCGTGTTTTTGATCTTGTCACGCAGCCTGCTCCGGATCGTGCTCGGCATGTCCGTCCTGACGCACGGCGTGCATCTGCTGCTGATCACGATGCCGAGCCTCAAAACCGGGGCGCCCCCACTGCTTGGGGAGCAAGCGGAACGATACGTAGATCCGCTGCCGCAGGCGTTGATTCTGACCTCGATCGTGATCAATTTCGGCTTAACCGCCTTTTTCTTTGTGTTATCTTACCGATCCTATTTGAAATTGAGAACGGACGACCTGGAAGAGGTCAGGGGGCGGGCCTATGAATAATGCCGTCGTACTTCCGATCCTGCTGCCATTACTGACTGGCATCGCCGTCATTTTATGCTTTCGCAGCGTTCGCGTTCAAAAATTACTCAGCGCAGCGGGCATGCTCCTGACGACTGTCGCTTCCTTCATACTCATTACGCAAGTTGCAAAGCATGGCGTGCAGACTCTCGCGGTAGGCGGATGGAAGCCCCCTTACGGTATCGTGCTTGTCGCGGACATGGTTGCAGCACTGCTCGTCGTCGCCGCCTCCGTGATCGCGCTGGCTTGTTTGCTCTATGCATTCCGGAGCTTGAACGAGGAACGGGAGGAGCACCATTTCTATGCGTTCTTTGCATTTTTGGTTGCAGGCGTAAACGGTTCGTTCCTCACCGGAGACCTCTTCAACCTGTTCGTGTGCTTCGAACTGATGCTGATTTCCTCGTATGCCCTGATCGTGCTCGGCGGAACGGAAAGGCAGCTGCGCGAAACGATCAAATACGTGCTGATCAACATCGTTTCTTCGTCCCTGTTCGTGGCCTCCATTGGGTTCCTATATTCGGTCACGGGGACGCTCAACATGGCCGACCTGTCCAATCGCATCGTGGAAATCGGCCAGAGCGGCATCATTACGGTCATCGGCGTACTCTTTCTGATCGTGTTCAGCATCAAGGCCGGATTGTTCCTGTTTTTTTGGCTGTCGGGTTCGTATGCTGCGCCGCCGGCTGTCGTCACGGCGTTATTCGCCGGATTGCTCACCAAAGTCGGGCTTTACGCCATCGTGCGTACGTTTACGCTCATTTTTTACCATGACCCGGATTTTTTCAATGCCCTCATCGGATGGATGGCAGGAGCAACGATGCTGCTAGGCGTCATCGGTGCCATCTCTTACCGGGACGTCAACAAAATCCTGATCTACAACGTCGTCGCCGGCGTCGGTTTCGTCGCCTTCGGCATGGCGTCGGCAAGCCGCTCGGCGCTGGAAGGACTGCTGTTCTACATGCTGCATGACATGCTGATCAAAACGCTGCTCTTCCTGCTCGGCGGCGCGTTGATTGCGGTGGCGGGCACATCCAGGCTTGACCGCATGGGCGGACTGATCCGTCGTTATCCGCTGCTGGGCTGGATGTTTTTTGTCAGCGCGCTGGCACTTGCGGGCATTCCGCCCTTTAGCGGGTTTCCCGGCAAACTGCTGCTGTTCGAAGGGGGGCTAGAAGCCGGATTGTACGGCTTGACCGGAATTGCGGTGCTCTCCAGCCTGCTGATGCTGTACTCCGTCTTGCGCATTTTCATTCAGGCCTTCTGGGGGGAGCCGCCCAAAGGATCCATCAGGCGTCCTTACGCCGTGAACGGACTGCTGATTCCTGCAGGGGTGCTGTTCGTGTTTATTCTGTCCATGGGCATTGGTGCCGAAGGCATGTTTCGATTGACGGCACGCGCAGGCGACATTCTGCTTCATCCGAATATTTACATCGATGCCGTACTGGCAAAGGAGTAGATGCCATTGGCCTTCCAAATCGTCCTAAACCTGATCATTGCCTTTGTATGGATGTTTCTCAACAATTCCTGGAGCGGGGTTGGCTTTCTCGCTGGTTACCTGCTCGGTCTACTGCTCATCGGCAGCATGCGCCGTTTCTTTCCCCAACGCTTCTACATCGTGCGGGTGTGGGCCATCGTCAAATTGTTGTTCCTGCTGCTCAGGGAGCTGATCCGGGCCAGCTATGGGGTGATCCGGGAAATCGTTAAACCGAAGTTAAGCATCCAACCCGGGATTTTCACGTACCAGACACAGCTGACTTCCGATTGGGAAATTACACTGCTTTGTTTACTGATTTCGCTGACTCCCGGTTCCCTTCCGCTCGAAATTTCGGGCAACCAGCGCACCCTGTTCATCCACGCCCTGGATATTCAGGACGAACAGCAGCTGAGAGAAAACATTCGGGACACGTTCGAAAAAGCCATCATGGAGGTGACGCGCTAATGTTATCGATGGTATTATTCATATCGCTGCTTATCCTGTCGCTCGCGATTTTGGGATGCTTGTACCGTGTCCTGCGCGGTCCTTCCATGGCAGACCGGATAACCGCCCTGGATACGATCGGCATCAACGTCATCGCCATGGTTGCCGTCCTGTCCATGATGCAGCACACGCAGGCATATCTGGACATTATTTTGCTGATCGGCATTCTGGCTTTTCTCGGCACGGTAGCTTTCGCGCGTTACATTGAACGAGGGGCGGTGTTCAAACATGAACGGGATCGTTAACGGAATAGCCGGATTCGTCATCGGGTTTCTCGTTTTGCTTGGCGCAGTTCTCAGTGCGCTCAGCGCTTTTGGCCTCATCCGTCTGCCTGATGTCTATCTCAGGGCACATGCGGCGACCAAAAGCACCACGCTCGGCGTGCTGTGCGTGCTTGGCGGCACGTTCCTGTTCTTCTGGTTTTACGATGGATACATCAGTGCACGTGTAGTGCTCGGCATCGTGTTCGTTTTCATTACAGCCCCTGTTGCCGGGCATCTGAATGGACGTGCAGCATACCGCTCCGATGTGCCGTTATGGGAACAAAGCGTACAGGATGAACTGGAGCCTTTGCTCAAAGGCAAAAAGATGAATCATGAAGCGAAGGATCGGATGGAGTGAGATATGGATTCATCGGGATAAATCCCAAATCATCTATCTTTTGGAATAATGGTATAGTACGATAGAGGCATACCATTGTTCGATATCGTTAATATTCGGAGGCATGTAATACGATGAGCATCATTCTTCACATGGGAGTACATTTGATTACGGGTGCTGCAATCCTTCTTCTCACGCTTGATAAATGGTTGTCCTCACTCAAAACGTACATCATTGCCGGTATGCTTGGCGCGCTTATTTCCATTACTCCCGATATCACAAAGTTCTTCGGAGACGTTTACCTCCATTCGCTGATCACCGTGCCTTTCGTCGGTGCAGCCTTTGCATGGGTTATCCGAAAAACATTGCACGTCCGCTGGATGGCGGCTTGGGTCAGCGCCATGGCTGCCTTGTTCATCGGCCATCTGTTGATCGACTTTCTCGGTAATGGAGTCAATTTGTTGTATCCGTTCGTTCACGAAGAACAGAACTTTAGCATTTTGAATGAAATGAACGAACTTATCATCTCCATATTGTTTGGTATTGCGGTCATTAGCATGGTGATATGGAAAAAAAGACCTCCTGCCGCCACGATCGCTGTCATGCTTGTCATTCTGTTTGTGACCGCATTAAGCATCTCCAACGGAACGATTAACGCTATTTTGCATAAACGTTACGCTGCCGAACATCCTGAATACATTACCGTTTATCCCGCAAACGTACCCTTTCACTGGAATTACTACGTCCGGATTGACCATCTTACCATCATCCCCGGCCAAGGCCAGTATCTCCATATTTCGCAGTGAACGGAATACTGCAATTGCAGTAAAGTCTCCGTCATACAGATAGCCCCAGCAAGATGCCGACGCGAATCGTCGGTACTTGGCTGGAGCTTTTTTTGTTAAAAGCATAGGTGGTGACCGGTGCTCCAAATTTCAAGGGTACGATGTTGATAAACATTAAAATCCGTTTAGCCCCTGCCTAGCCAGCTCCTCCGAAACGATCCGTGCCAACTGGGCGGCGCCTGCGCGATTCGGATGCAGCGTATCTCCGGCCATGTACAAAGCCAGCGTGGCATCCGGCCCGATGGCCGTGAAATATGCCGAGCTAAGCCTGTTCAGGTCCACCAGCATCACGCCTTCCTCTTGCGCCAACGCACGGGTGGCATTGCTGTACCAGCGGCCCTCCGCCCGGTGCACGCCGCTCGCGTCGAAGTCGGTCGCACGTCCCTGAGGCGTCGAAAGGACCACGGTTGCGCCCTTGCCCTTCGCTTGCTGCACCATGTCGCGCATGATCTCCTTAAACTCGGCTTCGGTCGTATTGTTTTTGGCGTTGGTGTCATTGATGCCCAGCTGCAAAATAAAAACATCGCCCGGCTTCAAATATTGCAGAATCGCCTCCATCTGTCCATCATCCCGGAAACCTCTCGCAATCTGTCCCCCTGAGGCCAAGTTGCGCACCTGGAAAACATTTTCGTCCACATACGCCGGAAATAACTGTCCCCACCCGCCCTGCACGCTGGTGTCCAACGGATAATAATTGGCAACGGTCGAATCCCCGCCGATATAAATGGTCCGGTTGGTTACGGCCTGGTCGGACAGTTTCCGGATTTCCAATGCGCTCAGCGTAAACGCCGTTCCTGCCTTCCCCTCCGTCACGAGCAGATTAAGCTGGCCATCCGTCACCGGGATCTGAAATGAATCGACAGCACCGTTGCCCGTCATGTTGATCAATTGAAACACGCCTTCGGCGGCCACACTTGCTCTGGCCGTGTTACCCAATACGACGTTTACTTCATATAATCCATTCGGCAAATCCACGTTAAACGTATTCGTGCTCTTTGTACCATACGTCAGGAACTGTACGGCATCGCTCGCAACGCCTGTTCCGGATGCGGACACATTGCGCATATTCCCGGGCGTATTGAATCCGTAACCTTTAGCGGCAGTATAAGCTTCTGTCGCCGACACGCCAATGTAACCGTTCTCAACGCTTCCTGCGCCGAAATCGAACTTGTACTCGCCCGCTGCCGCGTGCATAATGCCTGATCCGCCTGCACCAAATGGACTGCTTAACATGACAGCCGCCATGGCCACGCCAAGCAAACATGTTTTCCAACGGAACCGTTTCATCCAAACTTCTCCCCTCGTTTTTTCGTTATAACGCGACTGCCCCACTTCCATTTCACGTCAGCATCATAAAACGCGATCAAGCCAGTCGTATGCCCTTGTCCCGCCAATTTCATGCCCGCCCGCAAAAAAATCCGCATCCAGCACGGTTTCGGCACCCGCCTGACCATAGATTTCCTTCAATCTTGCATATGCCTCCCTTGCGGCCGTTTGCGGAAATACCCGATCTTCGTCGCCCGATTCAATGAAGAGCGGCCTTGGCGCAATCAGGCCGATCAAGTCCGGCAAATCCGCATCCTGCAAAATGCCCGGAATATAGTTGTCCAGACAATGGTTTCTGTCCAGGATGCTGCCATGGAACGTGCTGGCATACCCGCTCACAACGGCCGCGCGGCATCGTTCATCCACCGCCGCCGTAAAAGCCGTGACCAATCCGCCGCCCGATATGCCCATACTGCCGATTCTCCGGTCATCCACCTCGGAACGGGTAGACAAGTAATCGAACACCCGGCTCGTTTCATACACCCGATGGCCTGCAAGCGTGTGACCGGCCATGAGCAGATGAAGGGCAATCCGCGTGCAGGAACTCGTTCCCGGCGGCGCGTCCCGATCCTCCTTCAGTCTGCGATCGCCGAAGCCAAGCAGCTCCGGTGCAGCCACGACATGCCCTCTGCGCACCAACGCAACCGCAAAATCTTTGTGCAGCCCGGGGTCCCCCGCCCGATCGGACCCATCCGGTTCCAGTCCCGATATTTCACGGCTCCCGTATCCATGCCCGTGGCACGCCACGATCGCCGAACGCGGGGTACCGGAAGCGACGGCTTCGTCGGGAATCAACAGATACAGCGGCATGCGCAGGCCTTGAAACGTCGTGATTTCGATGCGTTCCCGCGTATACCCGTCACACTTCGTGCGTTCCAGCAGGGCAGGGTCCAGCTCGGCGTGAACCGCAGGGAATCCGCCAAGCCTCGCTACCAGGCTTTCGCGCAGCAGGCTGCTCCAACGTTGAACAGACTGTTCGGGTTGATAAGATAATCGTCCGCTTGAACGAGTGTGTCTTTGCAAGTAAGCTTCAATATCCGACATCGTTTTTTCATTCCCTCCTCAGGTCGGCCGGAAGCCCTCTTTGAACATCAAGACATGGGCCTACCCTCTTTTTCCAATCATTATAGAACAGATGTCGGCGGCGGAAGTTGAACATCGTTGCCCTCTTGTCCGGTAAATTCAAGTTAGCTGATGGCATCGGAACGCACTTTGCTCCATCACCGTCTTTTCTCCCGAAATCCCGCGCAAAAAGGAGCTTGATGTCCTTGCCTGGACACAGCTCCTTTTCCCCCAACATAACTCCATGCCTTTTCTCGTAAATCATCCTTGTTCCTGTTCCAAGCTCCCCTTGCAGCATGAAAAATTCAGCTTAACGTCCCGGGATACGACCAGGCAGCCACCAGTTCCATCTGCCCATCAGTTTCATCAACGCCGGAACAAGGATCAGCCGGACGACGGTAACGTCGATGATTACCGCGGCCGTAATGCCGACGCCCAATTGCTTCACGCCGGACACGTCCCCGAAGGCAAACGGAATCGTCACCGCCAGCAGAATGGTCGCGGCCGACGTAATCAGCCGTCCCGAAGAAGCCAGTCCGCGCTGTACCGCCAGGTCGCTGTTCCCCGTAAGCCGATAGGCTTCCTGGATTCGAGAGAGCATGAACACGCCGTAATCCATGGAAATGCCAAACACGAGGCCGGCGATGAATGCCGGAATCATGATGGCAATCGGCGTAGCCTCTATACCAAGGTGCCCCTGATTAAATACGACGGCAAGAATCCCGAAGGATGCGGCCAGGCTAAGCAAATTCATCAGGATCGCTTTGATCGGAATCAACAATGAACGAAATGCCGCGAGCAGCACGATGTAATTGGAAACGACGACAAACACGAGCACCTTGGGCAAACCGGCCTTCACCTGCTGCATGATCTCCGCCTGGTACACGGCTTCTCCCCCGTAAAGAACGTTAACGTTTGCGGGGATCGCCTGCGCATCCGTCGTTTTCATCCGCTCGATCCAATCCGTGGCTTCCGTGGAACCGGGCGCTCCTCGAATCACGGCGGACATACGGATGGCATGGGTCGAGGCATGGCTGCGCAGCCAAGTTTTCCGCTGCTCCGCCGACACTTCCCGCGAACTTGCAACCCCCGGCTTCCCGGTCATGTATTCAGGAAAAGCGACGGCCGATTTCCCCCACGCGCTCTCGACATCAACCACGCCGTGATCCCGGGAGAGCCGCTGCACCAGCTCCGCAGCTGCCCTCCAGTCCGCCGCGGTCAATCTCTCTTCCCTTGCTCCGATCAGAATATCGATTACCGAGACATCCGGATCCGAAAATGACTGCTGCAAACGTTCTGCCGCGATGCGGGATTCCGCTGATGCGGGCAACGAGGCGGCATCGGGTACCGAAAGCTCCATGTGCCGAACCGGCAGCACGCACAGCAGCAGCGCGCCCGAGCCAAGCAGCGCCATGCGAACAGGATGTTTCATAACATAACCGGACCAGCGCTGCCATGCGGATTTGGAAGCCGTTTTATCAGGAAGGATTACGCCGCGTTTTCTGCCAAACATATGCCGCGCATACAAACATGCGATCGCCGGCAGCAAGGTAAAATTCAACAGTACCGATACAATCAACGCGGCGATGGCTCCAAGGGCAACACTTGTGAACATCGGCAGCCGGATCCATAACAATCCGATCAGGCCGAGCAGTACGCATGCCGCGGAAAACAGGACGGCCCTTCCCGCGGTCCGAAGCGTCTGCTGCATCATTCGCTCCTTGTCTGTCTGCCCTTGCCCTCGATCCCCGCGCCACTCTTCCCGCAACCGTCCCAGCAGAATTAACGCAAAATCCAAACTCAGCGCCATGCCGACCATAGGAATGACGTTAATGACAAAATTCGATAATTCCATGCAATAACCCAGCAAAGCCAGAGCTCCCATGCCAACAACGACGGCGGAGATCCCCATGGATACGGCCAAGCAAGCTGCACGCAGTCCACGGAATGCATAACACAGAACAAGCAAGGCAAGCGGCAGCCCAAACCATTCGGCATGCTCCAGATCACGAAAGCTCAGGGCGTTTACGTCCTGCTGCACCACCTTTTTGCCGGTGAGACTGATCGTTCCATGCGCATCCTGTTTCATGACCGAGCGAAGTTCGGCAAGCGGTGCCCTCATTTGCCGGGCAGGTAGATCGCCATAGTCGAGAAAGACCACTGCCATGTGCTCCTGAAACATCCGGTTCCCGCCAAGCTCGAAAGGCGAAATGACCGATTTTACGTCCGGCAGAGCGCGCATTCGCTCGATATGCTGCTTGATCCATTCCACAAATTCGGCATGAGGCGTATGGACATTTTTATCAAACACAACGATGACGGGCTCCATCGGCATGCCGAACTCCTGCTTCAAAGCACGCTGCACACGTTCCCCCTCACCATTAACCACCTTCAACCCGTGATCCTGCACAACGTCCGGTAACCTCAACGCCCAGACCGCTGACATTGCGATAATGAATGCCCAACAGACCATGATGAACCACGGATATCGGCATATCAAGAAAGCAAGGCGGCGATAAACCATATCCATGCTCCTTCATGATCAGATTCATCGTTCCGTTTCTTTCAGACGTGTTGCCCTCACCATCCAGCCGCGCAGAGGCGGGAACAGCCGAAGGGCTCCGGGAGCCATCTTTGTTAGAATCGGCACCCGGCTAGCTGCTTGCAGCAGTCCGCCAACTTTTAACACCCTTCCAAACTCGCGCTGCAATCGGCTGATATGCTTTCGTTTCCAACCGTCATGCGAAATGCTTCCGTATAAATACAGCTCGGCGATGCTGCTTGCCTGAAGCGCCGAGCGGAGCGCAATCGACATCCCGTCCCCGCACAGCGGCGGGATGACCATGGCGGCATCACCGATATGCGGCACGGTTCCCCATGGCTCCGGGCGTGAGGTGATCCGGACAGGAGCCTGGGCCGTGGACGTGTTCGCAATCGGAATGCCTCCTTCGAGCCTGTCGGCGAGGGCCTTATTCGTGGATGCTGCCGCATCGATGATTTCGGCCACGCTTTTCCCCCATTTTTGAACGGTCCGCAGATCCAGCAGGGCGGCGACGTTAAGCCGCTGTTTTTCGATCGGAGCAATTCCGACGTAACCGCCCTCGCAGAAATACAATTCGACGGCCTCGCCGCCCGTGATCCCTTCATAATGGAGTTTTACCCCAACCTGGTCGGGATGTTGGCCCATTGTCGTTCTGCGGGCCGTTTTTCCCTTTACGGCGTTCTTATCGTTGGCCGGAAGCAGACGGCTCGGTCTGCGGGAGCCCCACGCACCGAATGCAGCCCGCGCTTCGATGATGCACGATTGTCCATGATGGTCAACGTTCAACCGATACGCCGTATTCTCCAAAGGGTACCTGCTCCGTTCGCTACGGATTTCGGCAATGCCTTCGACCTTGCATCCTTCCCATATCTCCGCGCCCGCCTCCAAAGCAGCCTCATGAAGCTTCAAGTCAAGGGCGTAGCGGCTTATGCCCCATGCATTCCCGGGAAGCGGCATGCTGACGCGGGCTCCATGTTCGAAAATCAAAGCAGCCTCCCGAATGATGGCCGGCTGCAGTTCTCGCGACAGATCGGCCACCCCCAGCATGGCCAGCATCTGCCCGGTTTCCGGGCTCATGAACTCCCCGCACGATTTGTGTCTGGGGAACACCTTCTGGTCCAGCACTATAGTGCTCCAGCCTTTGCGAGCCAAATCGATGGCCAGACTGCTGCCGGCAATGCCGCCGCCGATGATGGCCGCGTCCACCTGTTTTGTCATCCAGGTTCCCTTCTTTCGCCCTTCACTGTTGAATTCCGGCTCCCTTCCCCCATGCTGTGCTCATCCTTTAGCAGAATGACCGCATATCTGAACAACGGCCGCCAAGCGTATTGCATGGCTTGACCGTCAGGCAGGACGGCACGCAATCGTTCCCAGTCGCTTCCACGAAACCCTTTGGCCACCGATAGCGGACCGTCGTGACGAATATAGCGGTTTCGCGAAATCAGCCTGGTTGTCATCCATACGGCGGCCCACGCCAACCAGTGGCGATGAATGTCGTTGATGGCCAATCCGATCCGGGATATGTCCAGCATACGAGTGACTACGCGCGGAACGTCTTCCTCATGAAAATGATGCAGAAATTGCGCACAGGTCACAATATCGGCACTGCCTTTGTCCAGCTCGAAAACGTCATGCTGCCTGACCCTGATCCGCGGTTCATCGGCGAATAAAACCTTCGCCTCTTCACAGGCCTCCATGGTCAAATCGATCAACTCGATGGTTATGTCAATGCGGTTGCCGTCTGCCCAGCGCAAGATGCGGCGGTTGATGTCTCCGGCACCTGCGCCGATATCTGCGATGGACAACGTCTCCGGTTTACCAGCATGCACCCAAAGGCGTTGTATGCCGTACAAGGTGGGGCGCGAAGCGGCAAAAATGTGATTCAGCCACCGCAGATGGCGGTGAGCCTGCCTGAGTTCCGTTCCTGCACCCATGGCCGGTTCATCCATGAGTTCCGGTCGGGTCGCTCTTTCTGCCAACCAGTTAAAGCCGGCCATGATGGACAGGCTCCGGTTCGGGCACTCGGGATGGAACGTAGGTAAAAGGCAACATTTCGGCCGTAATTCCCGGCCCGAACGCAAGCGCAATGCCGCGGGAGGTTTGGAGGGTATTTCTGTAGCCCTCTCTGATCGCATGAAGTACAAACATAATCGTGACCGACGACAGGTTGCCGTAATCCCGCAATATGCTCCGGCTGTACGAAACCTGCTCGTCCGACAAGCCGTACAGCTTCTGCACGGCATCCACGATGCCCCGGCCTCCCGGATGGATCGCCCAAATGTCCGGTCGTTCACCCCTCGCCAGCACACGTTCCGCAGCCTTCGCGAGATGATGTTCCAACAGCCTTGGAATTTGCGGAGACAGATACAGATCAAAGCCGGTATTGCCGACTTCCCATATCATTTCTTCGGAGCAGGCCGGAAGAAGCACGGAGTCTCCCTCGCCCAATTCGAACAGGTCGCCGTTTCCGAAGTCCGCTGATCCCACGATACACGCCGATGCGCCGTCGCCGAAAAACGATGCCGCATACAGGTCGTCCCGCTTGGCCGATGGCTGAAAATGCAAGGTGCAGAGCTCCACGCACACGATCAACGCCTTGGCGTTCGGGTCTGATCTTACGATGGCATTGGCCATTTGAATGGCCTTTAGTCCGGCAGCGCAGCCTTGAAACACAAGCGGAATGCGCTGTACGCCGGGATGCAGCTCCAGCTGTTGAACGATCCGTACGTCCAGGCCGGGCAGAAACTGCCCTGTGCAGCTCACCGTGATCAGGTGGCTAATCTCGGCAGGAGCCACCGCGGCGTCCTCCAGCGCGCGGGTGGCAGCCTCCATCCCAAGCGGAATGGCCGCCGCCTTGTATTTGTCCATGCGTTCCCGGGTCAGCGGAACGTTCTCTGATGAGGTTGAATACAAATACCGGCACCCCTCCACCGGTTCAAGCAAATTCGGCTCGCACGTATACCTCGTTTCAACGCCGCACTGATTGAAAATCCGTTTCGCCCACCTTCTGGAATCAGGCTCGTCCGCCAATGCCACGGCTAACCTTGACGCAACGTCCTTCTGTTCGATGCGATGCTCCGGCAGCGCCGTCCCAATGCCCAGAATTCCGGCGCTCGCCGTCCCTGCATGCTGGTTCATGTCGCTTGTCCCCCTTCATTCCGCCTTATTCTGACACATAAGTTCAACCAATGATTTTTACACGGAGCTACTACGTGGTCAGAACCATCTTCCGATCGGCCTTATCCCCAGATTTTTTTAATCCCTTTTCAAGGGTAAAATCCGGTGATAAGCCTATGCTTCCGAAGCAGCTTTCTTTCAGAAAGCTTTTAGAACGCTTCGCTTCTCCAGATTCTTTCTGTCCTCTCCGTTATCGTGTAAATGCTAGTTCAACCTATATAGATCACTCGTGCGTAAGATATGGTACAAGTCTATTCGCGTTTGAGCCGTATTATGTTTCCAGCGCAAAAAGGGGGGAAGCACATGCCTTGCGGCATGTGCTTCCCCCCTTCAATAACTAATATGCGGATAGTCTGTTTCTCGTTTCGGATGCATGATCCGAACGCTGAAACTATACCGGTCTTACCACCGTAAACCGCTCGCCAAGCTTGGCATAATCGTTTCCGGCTAGCCGGCTCACGGGCTTCAAGTGGTCCATCAAAATGTACCCGGTCGACGGATCGTATACCTTCTCGTCAAAATGATATTGAACGATCCGCACAAGCAGCAGGTCAGTGACCACTGTGCCTTCATCATTCAAAATCGGAATGTGCTGATGCAGGCGGCACTCCATGCGGATCAATGCCTCGGCGATGCCGGGCACATCTACAGCCTTGCTCGGCACGGTCGTCAGGCTGGTCCGCTCAAGCTCACTCTCATGCGGCTCGAGCAGCGCTGCCGTTTCGTTCATATCCGGGACGATCGATTCGTCACAAATGTGCACAACGAGTTCCTTGCCGGCCAGCACGTTCCTTGCCGTATCCTTCATGCCCCCTGCCTTGCGCTGAATCGATATGGACAGAATCGGCGGATCGGAGCTCACCACATTAAAAAAGCTGAACGGCGCGGCATTGATCGTCTGCCCGTCCTCTGTCCTCGTCGTGACAAAGGCAATGGGACGAGGCACGACCGATCCGCTCATCAGTTTGTAATTTTCCTTCTGCGTCAATTGCTGTGGATCTAAAGTATGTGTCATGTGATCTTCCTTTCTTGGCCTGTAGTGATGGTCTCACCATTATACATGCAGCTGCCCGAATTCGGCCATTTCGCGCAAAAAACTCCCTGGCGTCATGCGCCAAGGAGTTCGCTTTGTTTGTTCCGTTCATGCAGGAAACACATCTTATTTTACGATGCTGCTTTGAATATCTTCCATGATTTGCGTGTTGGCTTGCAAACCGCTGTACAGCCAGCTGCTGGAACGCGTAAATTCGAAGAGATTGCCGTTTTTCACCGCCGGGATGCTCTGCCACACTGGATCTTTCAGCGCTTCTGCCCCAGCATCCTTGTCGCTGTTCACAAAGAACAGGTAGTCCACGTTCATCTCTGCCAGCTTCTCCAACGAAATCGAGGACCAGTTGCCTGTAGCCGTAGCCGATATTTCTTTCACCACGTCAGGCTCGGACAGGCCAAGCTCGTTGTACATCACTTCACCGCTGGATACATTGTCGCTGACGATGAAGAACTTGCCGCCCACCAGCCAAACTGCTGCAGCAGATTTCGTACCCCCGGTTACCGCATTGATTTTTTCTTTGTATTCTTTGGCTTTCACATCATAGTCATCAAGCGCTTTTTGAGCTTCAGCGCTCTTGTTCAAAATTTCGCCGATTTTCAGCAGCGCTTTGCGCCAATCACTGTTGATTTCGTCGCCAAGCACATACGTCGGAGCGATTTTGCTGTATTGTTCATATTTGCCGCCTTCAACCTGGCTCTCCGAACCGATAATGATCAGATCCGGGCTGTAACCCGCTACTTCCTCAAAAGGAAGATCGAAGGAAATCGTCGGAATGCCGTCCAGATCCTTGGCCAAGTAATCCTGGGTGCCATTGGTCACGGACCATTGAGCAACAGGTTTCACGCCAAGCGTTACCAAATGGTCTTCCAGATAAGAGGCGATAATGCGCTCCGGATGGGCCGGAATGACGACTTCGTGACCCATGGCGTCCGTCATCGTTTTTTCTGCAGGAGCATCAGTCTTCGTTTCTCCTTCGGAAGCGGTATTGTTCTCTGTGGCTGTCGACGAATTTTCACCAGTTGCCGCGCCGTTCTCTGCCGGCTTCGACCCGCATGCTGCCAGCCAGATGGACATGACCATGACCGTAATCAGCAGCATGATCATCTTTTGTTTTTTTCCGAACAAGGTAGTGACCCCCTTCTATATGACCCCGAAAATTGGAATGTGATTATGCGAAATTGGGACAGGATTGTTCTAATCACATATATTCCTATATGTACATCATTCTTGTCCAAACCCATTGACAATGATAATTGTTATCAACTAAATTGTCAATCCCGCTCCAATGGCGTCCGGGGAGAAGGCCGTTGATCCATCGATTCGGCTTTGTTCTCGGTTTCCGTCTTTTCCCGACAACGGGTATGCTTCCCAACACGCAGGTTTTGTTTGCGCTTTGCCGAGAAAAAAAGCGTTCCGACAGGCAGACCAGGCTGCCAGTTGGAACGCTTTTCGTTTAGCGGATGGACGCTACCTTGCTGCGAGCACCGACCATCCATGCATAGATCAGCAATGCGCCCAGATCCGCACAGGCAATGACGATCGCCATCGGCACCGCCGTTCCTTCCCCGCCCAAACCGACGAGTGGGGCCACAAGCCCGCCGAACAAAAACGTCATGACGCCGATCAGCGCTGAAGCGCTGCCTGCGGATTTCCCCTGATTGGCCATGGCTAACGCAAAGGAAGCGGTGTTGACAAGCCCGACGCTGGATACGACCAAAAACAGCGGGATCAGCACGCTGAACAGCGGTCCACCCAGCAATATCGCCACAAGCAGGGAAATCCCTCCGATCACGGCCATGGCCAATCCGGCGACGAGCAAACGCGTTTCGCTCACCTTTCCAGCCAAACGGCCGGCCACCTGGCTGGCGATGATGATGCCAAGCCCATTAATGGCGAAGCAAAGGCTGAACATCTGCGGAGAAATGCCGTACACCTTTTGCAAGACAAACGGCGAACCCGATATGTACGCAAACATGCCTGCACCCACGAAACCTTGCGTCAAGGCATAACCCATAAACAGGCGGTCACGCGTAATATTGCCGAAGGTCGACAGCGTTTGTTTCAGACCGCCGCTCGACCTGCGTTCGGCCGGCAGCGTTTCGCCCAAACCGAAAATGACGGCAAGCAGCGTAAGGACTCCGATCAGCGACAGCAATATGAATACGCCTCTCCATGACGTAAATGCGAGCAATTGCCCGCCGATAATAGGCGCCGCGATTGGAGCCACCCCGTTAACCAGCATCAGCAGCGAGAAAAACCGGGTCAGTTCCGGTCCCTCGTAAGCATCCCTGGCCACCGCGCGGGAGATGACGATGCCGGCAGCCCCGGCAGCTCCCTGGATGAACCGCAGTACGATGAACGAACCCATCGTTGGGCTAACCAGACACAGCACGGAGGCGAGCGTATATAGAATCAGTCCGAAAATAAGAGGTGTGCGTCGTCCGCGAACGTCGCTCATCGGTCCGGCCAGCAGCTGCCCTGCGGCCAAACCTACCATGCAGGCCGTCAGGCTAAGCTGGGCATAGGATGGCGAAGATTGAAAATCCTCGGCCAGCACGGGCAGCGCAGGCAAATACATATCGAGGGACAACGGTCCAAAGGCGGACAAGGTTCCCAAAATCAGTGCCATGCGTACCCGCGACGCAGGCTGGGGAGTTAATGAAACCAACGTTTTTTTCATCAATTGTTACAAATTCCTTTCCGCGGTCACCATTCCTGCTTGTGCTATTCCCCGTCTCCGAGCAATCTCAGCAAATTGGAAGGCAGCGTAAACTGCTGATTGTTGATGATGATGCGCCGCATCTGTTCTTCGTCGCGTTCGCTCTCGGCATCCTTGATCTCCTGGATTTCGTTATGCAGCCGTTCCATCTGTTGATCCAGGGCATTCGCCGAATCGGCCGCGCTTTTCAGTTCCTTGAGCAGACGCTCGGGCACTTCTTTGTTGTATTTATAAAAAATTTTGTGCTCCAGGCTGGCCCAGAAATCCATGGCGATGGTACGAATCTGGATTTCCACGCAGGCGCGCTCTTCCCCGTTGGACATATAGACCGGAATTTCCACCAGCAGGTGCAAGCTTTGGTAGCCGTTCGGTTTCGGGTTTTTGATGTAATCCTTTACTTCCAGCACGCGCAGATCGCTTTGGTTGCATAACATATCTTTGATCCGGTAAATGTCGGAAATGAACGAGCAGGTAATGCGCACGCCCGCAATGTCCTTGATGTTCTTTTTGATGCTCTCGAACGTCAGCTCATGATTTTTGCGGAACATTTTGTTCATGATGCTCTCTGGCGATTTCAGTCTGGACTTGGTATGCTCAATCGGGCTGTAGTCATGCAGTGACTGGAATTCTTCCTTCAGCACCTCGATTTTCGTTTCCATCTGATCCAGGGCGAATTTATAGATCATCATAAATCTCGTAATTTCGTATTTAAACTTCTTGAACTGGTCAATCGGATTTGGAGCGTTCATCATGATAGCTCTTCCTTTCTCTAAGCACGCAAAATGGTTTGGAGACAAGCCAGCACGCTTCTCTCCCGCTCTATTATAAAACATCTTGAGCCAATAAACGAATTTACAGCGTCATCCAGCTCCCCGCCAAGGCCGATGATGCGCCCTCCCTGTCCTGCTTTAGAGAGATCACCGACAGTTTGCACCAGCCTTTATTTTGGGCCTCATTGCGGTATACTTGAATGGTTAGCGCTTCTCAGGAAAGGAAGATTGGCATGTCCCGAACGGCTCAGCAAAAATTCGCGCTATTATCCCTATGTATGGCAGCCGGGATGGCCGACGTCATCGGTTATCTTGGACTTGGACACGTGCTCACGGCAAACATGACAGGCAACATCGTGCTGCTTGGCATCGCGATTGCCCATGCCCAGGAAATCGTCGTGATCCGCTCTCTGCTCGCTTTGGCAGGTTTTATCGCAGGCAATGCATTTGCGGCAAAATTGATCGGTCCAGGCCAAAGCGGCTGGTCCAAACGAGTTACGCGTGTATTGATCGCGGAGAGCCTGCTGCTGCTTTTCTTTGCAATCGTTATGATGACTCATTTCAGCATGCACTGGCCTGGCCTGGTTATTGTTGTGCTCGGCGCAGCCATGGGCATGCAGACGACGGCAGCCCGCAAAATCGGCATGGCCGGCATTTCGACGACGGTGCTGACCAACAATTTGGCTGCGGTCGTCGAAGACGCGGCCAACATGTTCCGGCGTTTCGGCAAGGTGGACAGACAGGCTGCGCGAAACCGTCTGTCAGGAGACGACAGCCTGCGCGTTATGGCCGTAGCCATTTATTTGACAGGCGTCATCATCGCAGCATTTTTGTTCCACCATGTTCCGAAAGTGGCAGTCTGGCTGCCCGCTTTGCTCGTCGGCGGCGTGGCGATCCGAGCCCGAATGGGCTTTGGCTCGGATCGACGGCAACCCTCCGGAGCTTCGGGCAACTAACGGACTACGCATGAAGCAGCTGGCATCTACAGTCCAAGCACGAGGTTGGATTCCACCGGCATAAGCATGTGCCGGGGTTCATCACTCTTTCCGATGCAGCTCGGCTGCCTCCTGCCGGATCAGTTCCACGAGATGTTGGGCGGCGGGAGACAGCTTCTCCCCGGCCCGGGTACAGACGGCCAGTTTGTTTTTCAAATGTACGCCCTTTACCCGCACGCGGGCCAGCCTCCCGTGCCTCACATCCTCCTTCACCACCAGTGAAGATATGAAATTGGCTCCGTACCCCGCTTTGACAGCACTGATGGTTTCGTTGAGTCCGTTGAACTGCAGCGCGATGCGGGGCGCCGCCACATTAAACGTACTGCACAGGGAAAATAAACGCTCCCTCGTCGCACTGCCTTCCTCGCGCATGATGAACGGCTCTGCCACCATATCGCCAAGCTCCACCTCCTGCCCGGCATACCGGTGATCCGGATGGACCACAAACCACATATCGTCTTCAAACAACTCATCCCAATGCACGCCTGGTTGCGAAATTCCGCTTCCGCCATACAGCGCTACTTCGGCTTCATAACTGAGAAGCTCGTCGAACGCTTTTCGGGTGTTGGTCGTGCTGATCACCAATTCCACGTCTTCGTACAATTGCTTGAAACGGGCAATCCAGGCCGGCAGCAAAAAATTGGAAGGCAGGTACGTTGCCGTAATCCGGACGAGTCCCTTTTTGCCTGAGCGAATACCTGCTATATAGCCGTCCACTTCCTGCTCCAGCTTGAACAGCCGTTCCGCATACTCCATCAGTTGTTTTCCCGCGTCGCTGGCCTCCCTCTTTCTGCCTACCGCTACAAAAAGCGTAACTCCGAGTTCCTGCTCAAACTTCCGAAGCTGGGAAGAAACGGCCGGTTGGCTAATGCTGAGTTCCTCCGCCGCCCTCGTAATGCCGCCGTGCTTGACGACAGCATGAAACAATCGCAACCCGTGCAGATTCATCCTTTGGGCCTCCTTACATCCTTTTAACCATAACTTTAATATATGTTTACATATATAATATATATTTTATTTATATTCAATCAAGCGATATAGTGGTATCAGGAAAACAAAAACAGCTTCTTTGCTCGCAGAAAGGAAGATGAGCCATGAACCATCCGCATGAATCTGTCTCACAGCAAACCTGGACGCAAGTTGACGAATATCTCAATCATATCCTGATCCCGTCTGATCCTTTGTTGGAAAAAGCACTGCTTGCCAATGCCCAGGCCGACTTGCCGACCATTGACGTAACCCCGAATCAGGGACGATTGCTGCAGCTGCTGCTGAGCATTCAGCATGCCGAACGCGTGCTGGAAATCGGCACGTTGGGCGGATACAGCACGATCTGGATGGCTCGGGCACTGCCGGAGCATGGGCGGATCGTCACATTGGAATCGGAGCCCCATCACGCCGAGGTCGCTCGCACCAATCTTGAGCGTGCAGGACTCGCAGGCAAAGTTGACATGCGCGTCGGACCTGCGCTAACGACCTTGCCGGACGTGTGCGAAGACTACCGCGAACCCTTTGACTTCGTTTTTATCGACGCGGACAAACCGAGTAACCCGGACTATCTCCGGTGGGCACTGCGCATGACCCGTCCGGGCAGCCTGATCGTTGGAGACAACGTCGTCCGAAACGGCGAAGTTGCCGATAAACACAGTACCGATCCGCGCGTGCAAGGCGTGCGTACCTTCCTGGACATGATCGGAAATCACCCCCGTCTGGAAGCGACGGCATTGCAAACCGTGGGCAGCAAAGGATATGACGGCTTTGTCATAGCACGCGTAATCTGATGACGTGACCCGCCCCGAAAAATAAACACCGGTCAATTGTTCCGAAATCCCCCTAATCCTGTTACACTTGAATGATCGCATGGGAGATGACTGGGGGAGAAGGCTTGAGAATTCCACGACAAATTACATCTGAGATTCGGGGTTGGCCCCGCAACATCCAGCTTTTTTTTCTGGCAAGCCTGCTGTATCAGATCGGAAACGGCATGTTTTCCGTCCTGTATAACTTATATATTCAGGGGCTTGGCTACAACGATACGATGAACGGCCAAATCATTAGCGTGCAATCGCTCGCAACGGCGATCATGTTCGTGCCGATCGGGCTGTGCGGCGACCGCTTCAGCCGCAAGCTGCTGCTGATTGCCGGCGCGCTGTTCAGCGGCATTTTTTTGGTCGGGCGCTCGTTCGACTACTCGGATAGCGGCCTGATGTGGTTCGCGGTATGCTCCGGCCTGTTCGCAGCCGTGTTTCAGGTGCTGGCCATTCCTTTTCTGGCCGAAAACGTGAAAAAGAGCGAACGGCTCAAAATGTTCAGTTATTATTCATCCTTGGTTCTGGCTTCACAGGTGCTCGGCAGCTTGGGCGGCGGAGTGCTCGCCGATCTGTTTCATTCCATGGGCATGGCCAAGGTCGCCGGTCTGCAGACCGTGCTGATCGCTGGCGGCATCGCCACCTTTGCTGCGTTCATCCCGCTGTTATTTGTCACGGAAAACAAGGAGCTGCCTTCGGCTTCCGAGCCTGAGCCGCTTTCTTCTGCAGCTGGACCGGACACGTCCGGATACAAGGATCGTCATCCAGCATCGATCAACCCTGAGAAGGCAATGCTCAAGAAGGATTCTCGACTGATCGGTCAGTTTGTTGTTACGCAGCTGTTGATCGGCTTTGGCTCCGGACTTGTCGTGCCTTACCTGAACCTGTATTTCACCAACCGTTTCTCGCTATCCGTGAGCGGCATGAGTCTGCTTATTTCGCTTGGGCAGATCATGACGATTGTGTCGATGCTCATCGGACCAACGCTGGCAGCCAAAGTTGGCAGCGTGCGTGCCGTCGTGCTCTTTCAGGTCATGTCGCTGCCGTTTCTGCTGCTGACCGGTTTCACCAACCTGCTGTTCGTTGCTTCGGTGAGCTTCTTGTTCCGGCAAGCGCTCATGAATGCGGCCAACCCGATCCACTCGGCGATCCTTGTGGACAAAGTATCCGACGAGCGGCGCGGCATTGCCAATTCCCTGATGCAAACCGCCTTTATGATCGGCTGGGCCACGATGGGCCCTGTGCAATCTTATCTGGTCACCACGTACGGAACATACTGGGGGTATGCCGTCACGTTCAGCATTACGGGCGGGTTATACGTGCTTTCGTCCTTGCTATACTTCATGATGTTCAGAGAGCCCAAACCTTCGGCCAAGAGTCTGTACAAATTCAACACATAAACAATGCATGGGCCATTTTTCAGTCAGAAGTAGTAACTAACCATGGGAGTCACGCCAAATGAAGAGATCCACAGACCCACAACCCAGCGTGACGATCCGTTTTATTGTTCAGGCATGACCAAAGAGCATCCCCGGAATGTGCCGAAGGATACTCTTTGGTCATGATCATTATAGGAGTGTTTTCAGTCCTATTGTCCTATGGGGGACGTCTCCCGTTCCAGCCAGGTCAAAATGTCGAATGCCTCCTGGTCCGTACTGCCGCACATCTCCATCGAAGCTTGCAGCTCGCCGCATACGGCAGGCCGCTCCTCGCGCCCAAACAGACGGCATCGGTTGTCATCCGTCAGCTGCACGCAGCGTACCCCCGCAGGTTTGCCGCCTTCCATACCTGGAATCGGTGAACTGATGGAAATAGCGATGCAGCATGCGGCACAACCTGTCCTGCATTCCATATCATCTCGCCTCCTTCAAATGTTTGCTGTACCTGCTTTCTCCTCATATGTCGATCAACCGTCAACCGTCCCGTCAGGGGCTACGATCGATTCACCCATGTCCAGATCCGTGCCAATCCTTGCGCAATCCTGCGATTCATCGTACTGCTGTCAAAATAACCGCTGTGGCTAAGCGGACTCCATTGGACAAGCCATCCTCCCGCATGGATCTCGATGTCCTCCTTGACTGCCGCTTCATAAGCAGGATCGATCGGTTTGAGCGGATAACCCAAAATATCGTTCCGATCATAAAAGTTCACCCATTCCCCTGATATGCCTGGAAGATAGGTATCCGCCAGAGGAGACGGCACGGCAATGGGCCGATTGAATTCGTGATATCGCAGGCTCCAGAGCGGCAGCGTTGTTCCAAAGGAATAAAAGGCGGTTAACGTATCTCCGCGTTCCAGCGCAGAATTGGGATCAATGATGCTGGGCACCCGGTCGGAAGGAAATTGCAGATCATAGAAAAAATTGCTGGCGATCACCGCCCCCAAGCTGTGTGCGATGACGCAAAGCGGCGTTTCCGGGCCATTGCGGCCGGATAAGGCGTGCATGGCTTTGGATAACGTGGCATGTACGGCATCGTAATGATGCCCATGGTTTTCTACAGGCTGATAAGCCACGGCGTCCGCCAGATAGTGAATGATGAAGCGGCGCAAAAGCTGATAATTCAATACCTGGTCCTTGACAAGCTTTTGGTAAAGCTCCTCCTCTTTTTCGGCAAACACATCCGCCCAAAACACCGGCTCGATATCGAGACAGGCGGCAGCCGCCCCAGGCAATACCATGACCTGATCGAATTCCTTGTTCAGCCGGGAGATCAAGGTATCGGCATAATCCTCCTTTTGCATGCCCAGTCCGTGAATGACCATTACCGCCACGCGTGTCATGGCACTCCTCCTCCGCTATTCCATCGATTCATGTGTCCTGATCGGCGTTTGTTGAACCTTATGAGCGAAACGGGACAAACATGCACATTCCGCCCCGAATGACATTCCGGTCCTTGCTGAGAAGCTGGACGAACCTTCGTGATTCTTCATCCTTGTTCCTAAGTGTACCATGCCCGCAACGCAAAACGAACCGGCTTGGGAATCATATGCTCCCATCCGGTTCGCCTGCGTACGACTGCGGTTAAACTCTTTTATTTTTTCAGATGAATATGGAGTACATCTTCACGATTGTGAACGACACTGCCCGTAAACGACTCTACCCGCTCCACCATATCCTGTCCATCCGGCACGATGATCGGGGTAATGAGCGGATAGCCGGCAGCCTCTATCACATCGCGATCGAATTCCAGCAGCGTTTGTCCTGCCTTGACGCGGTCTCCTGCCTGGACATGCACTCGGAAGCCTTCGCCCTTGAGCGAAACGGTATTGATGCCGACATGGACCAACATCTGCACCCCGCTCGCATGCTCCAAAATGACGGCATGCTTGCTCTTGATGACGTGGGCGACCTGCGCATCGAACGGAGCTGCCACGCTGCTGCCGGAAGGTTCGATCGCGACCCCGTCTCCCATCTGCTTCTCCGCAAATGCCGCATCAGGCACCTGTTCCAGCGGCACGGCCGTACCGCTTAGCGGTGCACGTACTTCAAGCACGTTAATCGATTCGTCGTTTGCGTTTTTTTCGCGTTCACCGCCGTTTGCCGCGGCCTGCGATACCTCGGCCCGCCCGGTTTCGGTTGTCGGCGCGGTTGCCGTTTCTGCCTGCGCTTCCGAAGCTGCCGAAGCGTTCGCGACACGCCCTTCCCTTCGGACCTTCATCCTGCCAAAGACCACCGTGAGCGCAAACGGCACGATCAGCACGATCGCCATGCCAATGAAGAACACACCCCATTTATTCGGAAAAATGGATAGAAATCCGGGTACGCCGCCCACGCCGATCGACGTGGCCTGAACATCGTTCATCGTCAGCAGCACGCCGCCGATGGCCGAACCGACCATCCCGAAAATAAACGGATATCTGTAACGGATGTTCACGCCGAAGATTGCCGGCTCGGTGACCCCTAGGAAAGCAGAGATCGAAGACGTGGCGGCAAGGCCGCGCATTTTACGTTCGCGCAGCACTAGCATCATCGCCAATGCGGCTGAACCTTGAGCGATGTTGGATAAAGCCAGCATCGGCCACAGAAAGGTACCGCCCTGGCTGCCGATCAACTGCACGTCCACGGCCAGAAACGTATGATGCATGCCGGTAATGACCAGCAGCGCATACAATCCGCCATAGATCAATCCGCCAAGGGCCGCATACGAATTGTAGATATACATGAGTCCGTCCGTAATCGCGTTTGCGATCGCAAACGTGACCGGACCGATGATCGTAAACGCAAGAAATCCGGTGATCAGCAGCGTAACCGGCGCTACCACGAGCAGTTTCACCGAATCGTGAACCCTTTTGTTCAGGAACGTCTCCAGCTTGGCGAGCAAATACGCCGATACCAGCACAGGCAGCACCTGGCCTTGATAGCCGATCTTCTCGATTTCCCAGCCGAACAGGTTCCAGGTTGGCACGGTGCCTTCGTTGACCGCATCGGCATACCCGTAAGCGCTGAGCAGGTCGGGATGCACCAGAATCAAACCCAGCACGATCCCGAGCAGCGGGCTTCCGCCGAATCTCGTCACAGCCGACCATCCGATCAACGCAGGCAGAAACGTAAACGCCGTGCTTGCGATGGTGTTGATGATCGATGCAAGATCCTTCCAGGCCGGATAAACGTCAACGAGCGAACGCTCATCGAAAAAGATGCCGGGGCCGGTCAAAATGTTGTTGATCCCGAGCAGCAAACCTGCCGTAATAATGGCCGGCAGAATCGGGATAAAGATGTCCGACAGCGTTTTGATGGCGCGCTGGATCGGATGCTGTTTTTTGCCCGCGGCGGCTTTTACGTCGTCCTTGGAAGCACGGTCGCCGCCCGTAATCCCGATCATCTCATCGTATACCTTGTCTACGAGACCGGGCCCGATGACCACCTGGAATTGGCCTTGCGAGGAAAATTGCCCTTTGACCAGGTCGTTCCGGTCAAGCGCCTCGCTGTCGACCTTGCTTTCGTCGATGAGGGCAAACCTTAATCGCGTCACGCAGTGCGTGGCTGCTTCGATGTTTTCTTTGCCCCCGACCGCTTTCACGATATCTTCGACTTGTTTGCGATCCATCAGCTTCGCTCCTTTCCTGTGCCGTGATTCGTGGGCGGTTCCTCTTGGGAAATCAGCCACATGTAAGATGCAAAAGGCTCAAGGCAAAGCGTTGGTTCCAGTTCGGGAATCGCTTTCGTATTGCCGATCAGCAGTTCATGCCGCTTGTCTGCCACATGCGCCTGCCAGACCTCCTCCGGAAACCGGAAGCGGGATTCCTGTTTGCTGAAGCTGGAAACGACCAGCAGCGTTTCCTTCCCGTTCGAGCGGGCATAGGCAAACACCTCCGGATGCCCTTCATCCAGCCGTTCGTACAATCCATCCGTCAGCACCTGCACTTGCTTGCGCAAGGCAATTAATTTTTGGTAGTGGTAATACACGGATTCAGGATCGGCCAATTGTCTTTTCACATTCAACTCGGGGTATCGTTCATCGATTTTAATCCAAGGCGTGCCTGTCGTGAATCCCGCATGCTCGGTGTCGTCCCATGGCATCGGTATGCGCGAGTTGTCCCTTGAACGCGTTTTTACGATCTCGAACGCCTCGGCAGCCGACTTGCCGCCCTCTTGCTGCAGCAGCTTAAACATATTCGTGGACTCGATGTCCCGGAACTCGCTCGCATCCTGCCATACCGGATTCGGCAGGCCGATCTCTTCCCCTTGATAAACGTATGGAGTTCCTTGCAGTCCGTGAAGGGTCGTCGCCAGCATCTTCGCGCTTTCCGTCCGATATTCGCCATCGTCGGCAAAGCGCGACAACGCCCTGGGCTGATCGTGATTGTTCAGGAACAATGCATTCCAGCCTCCCCCCGCCTGCATGCCTGTCTGCCAATCGCTGAGCAGTCGCTTCAGCGCCTCGAAATCGTAAGGCATCAGCTCCCACTTCTGCCCGTTTGGATAGTCCACCTTTAAATGATGAAAGCTGAACGTCATCGAAAATTCGCGCGACTCCGGCCTGGAATACCGGATGCAATGCTCCAGCGTCGTGGACGACATCTCCCCTACCGTAACCAGCTGGTAAGGCCCGAATACGTCCTCGTACATTTCGCGAATGTACTCGTGCACCTTTGGGCCGTCCGTGTAAAAACGGCGTCCGTCCCCGGGCGGCACGCTGCCGTCATCGTCGGGAAAGCGCTGATCCTTCGAGATCAGGTTGATCACGTCCATGCGGAAACCGGCCACACCCTTATCCGCCCAGAACTTGAGCATTTTCCGCACTTCAGAACGTACCTGCTCATTTTCCCAATTCAGATCCGCCTGCGTTTTGTCGAACAAGGTGAGGAAATACTGCCCTGTTTGTTCGTCATACTGCCAGGCCGGGCCCCCGAACTTGGACTGCCAGTTGTTCGGCACGCCGCCGTCCGGCGCAGGGTCACGCCAAATGTAGTAGTCCCGATACGGGTTGTCCCGGGACGAGCGGGCCTGTTTGAACCATTCATGTTCTGTAGACGTATGGTTCACCACGATGTCGATCATCAGCTTCATGCCCCGTGCGTCAAGCCCTTCCAGCAGCGCATCCATATCTTCCATGCTGCCATATTCGGGATTGATTCGGTAATAATCGGCTACATCATAGCCGTTATCCCGCTGCGGGGATATGTATACGGGCTGCAGCCAGACGATATCGATCCCCAAATCGTGCAAATAGTCCAATTTTTCGATCAGGCCGGGGATGTCTCCCGTGCCAGAGCCTGTGGTGTCTTTAAAGCTTTTGGGATATACCTGGTACACCGTGGACGTTCTCCACCACGATGAGAGTGCTGTGTTTTCCGAACTCATGCTGCCGCCTCCATTTCCGTGTGGGGGTGTTATATTTTCCGCCTCTGGTATCCCTTACCCCAAAAACCGGGCAACCGTAACACCAACCTCCTCGTATGGAAGGCATCGCAGCCCGCAGTCATCGGAATTTACACCGGTCCCCTTTGATTAATGCAGCGAGTCTTTTAAGTTCCATATTTCCGCATCGTCTTCTCCGGTTGGGAAAACTCCCTCAGCGGCTTGGCAACAACTCGCCTAATCAACAACGTACCCGTCATACCGATGGCAAATATGAGCCCAGCCATGCCGGCGGACGGCAGAAAAGCGCCGACGGTAATGCCCATTGCGGCAATCATGCGCGCACCCTGCATCATCATGCCGTTCACGGCCATATAGGAGCTGCGTGCTTCCACGCTGACCATTTCAGCCAGCTCCCGCTGGCGCAAGGGCGTGTGAATCAGCTCTCCGACGGTGGCAACCAGCATGAACAACGCGAGCAGCAACGGCTCGTTTGTATAGGCGATGACCGCAAAACCCGCAACGTACGCCACCGAACCCAGCGTCAGCCATTTCACCCGCTGCCATGGCCGGTCATAACGTTTGAGCAATGCATTGATGCCCAGCGCCATCACCACGATCAGAATCGTATTCTCCATTTGGATCAGCCCAAACATATGGATGCCATGGAGTTCCATCGCAGGCAGGAAAGGAAGATCTACCGTAAGGGGAACAAACTCTCGTTCCAATCGGACGCCGATATATTGGGTGAGATGAAACTCGGTCGATAACAACAGCAGCATGCCAAGGCTGTATGCCATAAAACGTTTGTCCTTGTAAACAGACTGGTACGTTTGGAGCATCATTGCCGCCCCCCTAAAGCGCATTCCCCACTTCCCCTGCATCGGTCGAGGTTGATATGTCTCCTTCACCCGAAACGCGGTCAACAGAAGGATGCACAGGCTCACCAAAGCCATGACCATAAACAGCTCAAACCGGTAATCCTTAAACATCCACCCGCCGATGGCCGTGCCGAGCGTGATCGACAGGTTGATGGCCCAATAATTGATGCTGTACATCAGCGTTCTCGTTTCCGGCGTGCTGACGTCGATCAGCATGGCATCCGCCGCAGGAGCTCCAATGCCGTTCGCCGCCCCATGCAGCATGACCATGGCAAAGGTCAGCCAGACCGAATCGATCCCCGGCGCATTGGCTGCCGCCATCAGCACAGCGGCCGCAAACAGCACGCCTTCGGCATAGATCAGTACTTTTTTCCGTCCATATCGATCTGCCAGGTACCCACCCCAGAAGCTTGCGGCTATACGCAAAACGATGAGCAAGACCATCAGCAGGCCAGCCGTTTTCTCCCCCAGCTTTTCCGAAAAATAAATGGCCATGAACGGAAAAATCATCGCTTCGATCGTTCGCGTCATGAATACCGTCAAAATCCGAATACGTATCGTGGGGTGCAATTGCTTCAAGCTCATGTTCATTCTCCTTTGCCAAGTACATACAAGGTCGAGCGCATCGTGGCGCTCTCATGTATAATTGTATCTGGCAAAAGGAGAATAAAAAGTGTACCTTATTGCAACGTAATTTCACCTTTTATCCCATAACAGGAGATCTATCCATGCAAATTCATGAATATTACATGCAGCTTCATCAGCTTCGGGAGCATAGCGATACTGCTCCGGACGGCTCGTATGCCGTCACGATCGAACAGCTTGCCAAGCTGTTTCACTGCACGCCGCGAAACGTCAAGCTTGTGCTGCGCAAGCTTGAGCAGCAGCAATATATCCGTTGGCAGCCCGGCCGTGGGAGGGGAAATCCGTCGAGGCTTGCCCTGATTGGCGAACCCGCAGACGTGGTCCTTCCCGTGCTGCATTCCCTGCTGCTGGAATCGCGTTTCAAAGACGCCTTCGCGCTTGCATCCGATGCGTCGCTCCCTCTCTCCGTAAAGCAAATGGCGCAATCCACAATTGCCCGCCAGCTGGGATTGCGGGTAGAAACCGCGTCCGGAGCACCGCTCGATGTGTTGCGGGTCATGCAGAACCGGGAACTGAAATCGCTGAACCCTCATGCGGTGTTTACCGTATTCGAAGCCTACCTGATCGATAATATATGCAGCACGCTTGTGGAATACGAACCCGACGTACAACGCTTCGTTCCACGTCTTGCCCATGCCTGGGAACATAACGGGGATTACACCTCATGGACGTTCTACTTGCGTAAAAAGGTGTCCTTCCACCACGGCCATGAATTGACTTCGAAAGATGTACGTTCCACCTGGGAACGGCTGCGCGATGCATTGCCTGGGCCGTATACGGAGAGCCAATACGTGAAAAACGTTCAGCTGCATGGGGATTACGCCGTTGAATTCCGCTTCCACCGGAGCAATCGCTTCTGGCTTCATTTCGCAGGCTCCATACAGATGTCCATCCTGCCTTCCGATTGGATGCCCGGGGAAAGCCGGTTGATCGGAACAGGGCCATACCGCATCGCGGAGCAGGACAAGCAAATGCTGCGCCTGGACGCCTTTGACGGCTATTACGGCCTTCGCCCGCTGCTCGACCGGGTGGAACTCTGGTTCCTGCCGGATGTGTACACGAACGAACGACACTACATGCTGCCCGATCCCCGGACTCCGGGCCCCGGCACGAGCCTGGAAACTTCGGGCAAACAAGCTGAGCGCGTTCATTGGCCGCAAACGACGGAATGGCAGCGCACCATGCTCCCCATAGCCCACGGTGCCCGCTATCTGCTGTTTAATTTCAACAGGCCGGGCATCCAGCATAACCGCGCATTCAGGCAGGTGATACGCATGCTGTACGATCAGAAAGCGTTGGTTAGCCAGTTAAGAAAAAATACGATGCGCCCTGCCGACAGCTTCCTGCCGGAAGTTAGCGAAACGGCGCCATTTCCAACCTTTTCATCCGACGAGGCACGCAAATTACTTCAACAAAGCGGATATAACGGGCAGGAAATCCGTCTCTTTTTTCTGGCTAAAGAGGAGGAAACTTCCGAGGCAGAGTGGCTTAAGCAGCGCTGCGCCGACATGGGCATCCACCTGTCGCTCCATCCCATGCAGCAAGTGGATTCATCATGGATTCAGCAGGAGGCGGACATCATGCAGGCGGACGAACTGTTGGAAAAAGATCTGCAGTGGGGAATGTTCAGCTTCTTCATGAACCGCTCCAACTACATCCATCATTTATTGGAGGCGGAACAACTGCGGCAGCTGGGAACGCTCCTCGAAGGATTCGTGCAGCAAGGCGAGCAGGAACGCTGGAACATCCTGCTGCGCGCAGAGCAGCTATTAAAGGAAAACCTCTGGCTGCTGCACGGAAGCCATACCCACAAAAAAAACCATCTGCATCCTGCGCTGCAAGGATTGCAAATGGACTCTTTCGGCCTGATCGACCTGTCTCAAGTATGGATCAAGCACGGAGATGCACTTTAGGAACGGACCGATCCCGGAGATGGCCACCCTTTCGCATGATCATAGAAGCGTGAGAAACGGCAACGTTTGAAGAACCCTCACGTTGCTGCGTTGCCGTTCCTTCATGCTCATTTTGGCACCTCAATCCGAAAAAAAGGCGAACATCCGCCAAAATTGCTGACGTGATATTCGCCTTTTAAACGCATTCTGGGGATGTTCACCCGAATCCATTCTACAGCCCTTACAAGGTGATGGAGTCCCCCGGTGCCATGACGCGTCCTTCCCGTCCTTTGGCAGCCAATTGCTGCACGAAGCGTTCGGCATCCTGGCGAATGACCGGGAACGTATCGTAATGCACCGGAATGGTCAGCTTGGCATTAAACCACTCCGCAGCCTGCAAGGCATCTTCCGGTCCCATGGTGTAGTGGCCGCCGATCGGTATAAACGCCACGTCGATCGAGTGGCGCTCGCCGATCATTTTCATGTCGCCAAACAGGCATGTATCGCCGGCATGCAGGACCGTTTTGCCCCCGATGTTGATGATGTAACCCGCGGGAACGCCCGCATACATGATCCGCTGCTCCTCTTCGAGCACGATGCCCGACGTATGGAAAGCTTGGATCATTTTCGCCTGCGCAAAGCCGAGATCCACCGTTCCGCCCATGTTCATGCCGATCGTGTCCAGCCCTTTCCATGACATGTATGTAGCCAGCTCCACGATCGCCACCACTTTGGCCTGATTGGCCTTGGCAATCGGTTCTGCATCTAGGATGTGATCCGTATGTGCATGAGTCAGCAGAACGACATCGGTTTTGACGTCCTCCGGCTTCGTAACGGCCAGTTCATTGCCGCGCAGGAACGGATCGATGAGCAAAGACTTCCCTTCCGTGCCCAGTTGAACGCTGGAGTGTCCATGATAAGTAATGTTTAACATTGCTGAAACCTCCCGACCTGAGTGAATTTGAGAGTTGCGGGCCAGTACCCAACGTTGTCGCCACATTTGCGGCAAACTCACTACTTATTATAGTGCAAAACGCCTTTTAAGCGCAAAAGCGACAACGCCGGCACCTTTCATGCCTTGTTCATCCGATATACCCTGGCCTCGTAAGGCTGCAGCAGGATGGCACCTTCCTCTGTGGAATAGCGTTTGCCGACATTGCTGATCAGCAGCTTGGCTTCTCCTTCGCTCCATCCTTCCGGCCATTGCATGACCGGCTCCTCGGAACTGAAGTTGAGGATGATCAGCATCTGCTCGTTCTCCAACGAGCGGGTATACGCGTAAATGTGCTCATGATCAGGCAGCAGGAGTTCGTATTCTCCATAAATCAGCACGCGGTGCTTTTTTCGAAGCGCAATCATTTTGCGGTAAAAATGCAGAACAGATTGCGGATCAAGCTCCGCCTCTGCCACATTGATCTCCTTGTAATTGTCATTGACCTGAATCCATGGCTCCGCTTCCGAAAACCCGGCATATTCCGTATCGTCCCACTGCATGGGTGTGCGGGCATTATCCCGGCTTTTGCGCCAGATCGCCTCCATGACCTCATGCTTCGGCCTGCCCTGACCGATTTGCTGCCGATAATAATTCAGTGTTTCAATGTCGCGATACTGGTCGATCTCGGAAAACCGAATATTGGTCATGCCGATCTCTTCGCCCTGAAAGATGTACGGCGTGCCTTCCAGCGTGAGCATCCAGACAGCCAGCATTTGGGCTGATCGAACCCGGTACTTGCCGTCATCGCCAAAACGCGAAACCGGCCGCGGCTGGTCGTGATTGCCCATATAATTGGCGTTCCATCCCCGGCCGTGCAGCACCGTCTGCCACTGGCTCATGATTTCTTTAAGCTCGGGCAGCTTCCAGCTGCGGTACTCCCACTTTCCCGTCCCGGAGGATTGGGCGTCCACGAACATGTGCTCGAACTGGAACACCATGTTCAATTCGTCCCGGTCTGTGCCCACATACGCCAAAGCCTGCTCAGGTCCCAGCCCCGACGTTTCGCCAACAGTCATCGGGCCGTAAGGTTTGAGGACGTTGTCGTTCAACTGTTTCAGGATGGAATGCACCTGCTCCAGGTTGGAAAACAGTTGGTATGCCGGGACGACCGGCAGATTACCGGGATTGTGCGCGCTGGGCAAGCCTTCGGCCTTCGCGATATGGGCAACCGCGTCGAAGCGGAAGCCGTCGACCCCTTTTTCCAGCCACCAATGCACCATTTCGTACATCTCTTGTGCCATCTGGGGATTGTTCCAGTTCAGGTCGGGCTGATGCTCGGAATAAAGATGCAGGTAATACTCGTTCGTTTCCGGATCATGCTTCCACACCGAACCGCTGAAATACGATTCCCAGTTGTTCGGTACCTGCCCGTTTTTGCCCGAACGCCAAATGTAATAGTCGCGCCTTGCATTTTCCTTGGAGGAACGCGATTCCACGAACCAGGGATGCTCGTCCGACGTGTGGTTGAGCACCAGGTCCATCATGATCTTGAGCCCGCGGCGATGGGCCTCCTCCAGCAGACGATCGAAATCGTCCATCGTTCCGAACTTGCGCATGATCGAATAATAATCGCTGATATCATAGCCATTGTCGTGGCCCGGCGACTCATAGATCGGACAGATCCAGATGACGTCAATGCCGAGCGAAACCAAATAGTCCATTTTTTCAATGATGCCTTGCAAATCACCTTGCCCATCTCCGTTGGAATCCTTGAAGCTGATGGGATAGATTTGATATACGACGCTTTCCTTCCACCAAACGATAACCGCCACCTCATTTCAACGATTGCAAATCAACATAGGAGCGTGAACTCCGCGAGCTGATCGGATGCCCTTGATTATGTTTTAGCCGAAATGCCTGGTGTATAAACACCCCCTTATGAATGCATGAAAAAAAGACCTCCCGGGCAGAGGCCTAATTTCGGTATTTCGTCACCGCGAGCCGAACCTTAATCTGACCCACCCTCTGCACATCGCATAGCCCAACCAAGCACCCAGCGTATTCAGCATGAGATCATCCACGTCAAATGTCCCGACGCGGGTGAGCAGCTGGGCAAATTCTACCGCAAGCAGCAGCACGATCACCGCTGCCGTGAACCGGAAAAACGTCCGGAAGCTGCGAAACAGAACAGGAATCCATAAGCCGAGGGGGATAAATAATACGATGTTGCCGAACAGGTTTTTCACCCAAGCTTCGGTCGAAAATTTATGCTTTTCCAGCAGCAGCGGCTTGACCGTCTCAAACGGAATGAGATTGTATCGATAGCTTTCTCCCGGCACCCTTCCGTTCGCGAACAGCAGATTGCCCATGAACAGCAGGTAGGCAGCGGCAAACAGCGCAACGCAAAGCGTCCATCTCCGTGAGCCTGTCCATGTTTTCTTTGGCATGGGGAGAAGTCCTTTCTGCCTGAATTTTCAACAAACCGGTGACTTCATTTTAGCGGAATATAGATTTTCATGTCCAACTGCTGCGGCGTGGATTTCCATACATCCGTCACTTCGAAGTCCGGTCCCTCCCTGCGTTCATAACCGGATTGGGGCAGCCAGCTGCCATAGATCATTTTGCGGATATCCTGTCCCGACCCTTCGACCGTGAATTCGGCATATAGGCCCCCGGGAAGTTCTATCCAGGTGAAACCCGGTTTCAGGTTCTGCCCATCGGCTGCCCCGCTCTCCTCGCCGACGATGAACGAGAACCCGCCATCGTCGGTGAAGCGGCACGCAACGCCATACGCCAGATCGGGACGCGACCGTTCGGGGATGTCCATAAATTTCTGCGATGCGCCGAACTCCTGATAGAACCCGGGGATTTCCGAATAATGCTGGTCATTGTTCAGGTTGGTCATGTACTCGTAGCCGATAATCCGGATCGGATTCAGCGTTAATAAACGGGGTGCTCTCATATACATATCTCCTCCAAGCCGTGAGCGATAATCGTTAAAATCAATGACCGACTGGCTCTTCAAGGAACAAGGCTCCTCCTGCATTTTTCGAAACCGCGCAGGTGTCATCCCCCAATGTCCTGCAAATGCACGCGTGAATGCTTCCTGGGATTGATACCCCCATGCAAGCGCAACATCCAGAATCCCGTGCTCCGATTCGCGCAAATGGCGTGCCGCTTCGGACAGTCGCCTCCTGCGAACGTATTCCAGCACAGTGAATCCCGTAATGGCTTGAAACAGCCGCTGGAAATGGAAGGCCGAGAACCCGGCAACCGCAGCCGTGGCCCGTATGTCGAATTCCTCCTGCAAGTGCTGCTCCAAATAGTGAATGGCGAGCTGAATTCTGGTGTAATGGTCCATACCAAATTGGTTCCTTTCTGTATCGGACGAATGGGTTTAACGATCTCTACATCATTATGGCCGATGGTTTAACGCGTTTTTTGATTTTGCGTGCGAACCTGTATTGGCAAACATCCGTTCTGCTGTTATGGTAATAACAGGATATGTATCGCGCGTCCGAATTCTATTTCAATGCAAAGGAGTCCGACATGAGCCGAAAATCCCGTCCACCAGCGACTTCGCTCGCCTCGCCGGCAGCGGCAGCAGCCGAAATGAAAATCCAGCGCCCCAAACTGCCGCGCCAGCTTGAGCCGCGCTCCTTAGACTCACTTATTCTTCATGACGAAGGCACCATCCTGCCTGGCTTGTATGAAAACGGAACGATATCCGGGGGCGAAGCGGGTAAAGTGATGCTGGAGCAAACGCATTTCAAACATATCGTTTTCGACGACGTTTCCCTGCCCGGAGCGGAGATCACCGACGTCATCTTTGAGCAATGCGACCTGTCCAACGTGAACCTGACCGATGCGATCATGCATCGCACCCATTTCATCCATTGCAAAATGGTCGGGCTCGACCTGTTGGGTTCAACGCTCCGCAACATCCGGTTCACGCATTGCCTGGCCGATTATTCGACCTTCCGTTTTGCCAATCTGAAACAGGTCGCCATGGAAAACAGTTCGTTTACCCAAGCGGATTTCTACAGTGCCACGCTGAGCAAGGTCAGGCTGCACGAGATCAATATCGACAAAGCCCAGTTTTCCAGCACCCCGCTGCGGGACATCGACATCAGCACCTGCGAATTCCACAATCTCGGCATTACGCTGGAAGATCTGCAAGGCTGCATCATCTCGCCCCCGCAGGCCATCCTTTTTACCAAAATCTTTGGCCTTGTGGTGAAAGATGAATGACTGAGTCAATCCACCCTATCGGAAACGAAAATGCACTCGTGCTTAAAGAGCATTTTTTGCGTTGATGCAAAAGGTGGATGCAAAAGGGACACGCTTTCCAATTGAACGAGCTCATCAACCTGCCAATACCTTCAAATGATTCCGGCGACCCGAATCCCGATCCTCCCCGTGTTAACCGGCAAAAAGATCCCCATATTCCTGTACACGATAACAACGCGTGCTGGAATATGGGGATATGAACATGCACCACATTTAGACATACGCTCCATCATTCAACAATGTGGACCGCTTAGCATCAGCCTCTCCAAAATCCGGACACGGGTTCAATGCCCCAAATATCGGTGGCATACTCGCTGATCGTGCGGTCGCTCGAAAAGATGCCGGATTTCGCCGTATTCAACACCGCTTTGCGGGTCCATGCAGGAACATCCCGGTATGCCGCATCAATGGCTGCGTGCGCGTCTGCGTACGAAGCGAAATCCCGAAGCACGAAGTATTCGTCGCCATGGGCAAGCAGCGAGTCGTAGATATCCCAAAATTCGCCGTCCCGGCAGCAGAACGCACCGGGATGCACAAGCTGCTCCACCACTTGGCCGAGACGTTCGTCCTGTTGTGCCACCTCGCGCGGCCGATATTGCCCGGAACGATAATATTCGGACACTTCTTCTGCACGCAAACCAAAGATGAACATGTTCTCTTCCCCGACTTGCTCCGCCATCTCCACGTTGGCGCCATCCATCGTACCGATCGTGAGCGCCCCGTTCATCATGAATTTCATGTTTCCCGTACCCGAGGCCTCCTTGCCTGCGGTCGAAATCTGTTCGCTGACATCGGCAGCCGGTATGATCTTTTCGGCCAACGAGACGGAATAATTTTCAAGAAACAGCACTTTCAAACGGTCCTGAACCGAACGATCCTGATTAATCGTATCGGCGACCGTATTGATCAGCTTGATGATTTTTTTGGCAAAATAATAGCTCGGCGCTGCCTTCGCTCCAAAGATGAACGTGCGCGGTACGAGATCATACGAAGCATCGTGCTTCAAACGATTGTATAAGTGCATGACATGCAAAATGTTCAGCAGCTGACGTTTGTATCCGTGAAGCCGTTTGACCTGCACATCGAAAATCGAATCCGGATTCACGGTAACTCCCGCATGATCCAGAATGTATGCTGCCAGCCGCTCCTTGTTGGCCCGCTTGATCGCATGGAATTGCTGCTGAAAAGCCGCATCCCCGGCATAAGGCACCAGTTCATTCAGCAAGCCCGGCTGCGTGATCCAGTCCGTTCCGATCGTATCCGTAATGAGGGCGGACAGTTTCGGGTTCGCATGCATAAGCCAGCGGCGATGGGTAATGCCATTGGTCTTGTTGTTGAACCGCTCGGGATAGAGCGCATAGAACGGGGCCATCTCGCGCTCTTTCAAAATTTCCGTATGCAAGGCGGCCACCCCGTTCACGCTGTGACTGCCGACGATGGCCAGGTTGGCCATGCGTACCTGATCGTTCGCGATGATCGCCATCTGCTCGATGCGGTTCTGATCTCCCGGATAACGCTCGATCAGCATGGCGCAAAACCGTTTGTTGATTTCCTCAATGATCATGTAAATGCGTGGCAGCAGCTTGCTGACCATGGACACCGGCCATTTTTCCAGCGCCTCGCTCAGGGTCGTATGATTTGTATATGAAACGGTCCTTACTGTAATATCCCATGCCTCATCCCAGCCGTAACCCTGAATATCGATCAGGATGCGCATCAACTCCGGGATGACCAGAGTGGGATGGGTATCGTTAATATGAAAGGCGACTTTGTCCGGTAAGCGGTCATACGGCAGATCTAGTTTGTTAAACGTGCGCAAAATGCTCTGCACTCCGGCAGAACACATGAAGTATTGCTGCTTGAGCCGCAGCAATTTGCCTTCGTACTGCGAATCGTCCGGATACAGAAACTCCGAGATCGATTCGACGGACCGGCTGTAATCCAGATAGCCGTAGTAGTTCGACGGCGTATCCAAAGAAGTTTCGCGCTTCGGTTCGGCGCTCCAGAGCCGCAGCGTATTCACATGGGGCTGGCCGTAACCGATGATGGGGGTATCGTAAGGCACGGCTACGACCGATTCCGCGTCTCTGGTGGCAAACTGCATGCGGCCATCCTGTTCGTACGCCTCCACCCGACCCCAGAACTGAACCTCCACTTTTTTGTCCGGACGGCGCACTTCCCATTCATTGCCTTTGTCCAGCCAATTGTCCGGCAGTTCGACCTGATTGCCATTGATGATCTTTTGCTCGAACAGACCGTATTTATATCGGATGCCGCATCCATGGCCAGCATAACCGAGCGAAGCCAGCGAATCCAGGAAACAGGCCGCGAGCCTTCCCAAACCGCCATTGCCCAGCCCTGCATCGGACTCCTGTTCCTCCACCTGTTCGAGCGAAATTCCCAGCTCGGCCAAGCTGCTGCGTACCAGCTCCAATTCATTCACGTTGAGCAAATTGTTGCCGAGCAGACGTCCAATCAGGAATTCCAGCGAGAAGTAGTACACCTGTTTATCCTGACGCTGCTTGAATCCCTGATTCGACGCCGCCCAATCATGGCCTGCGTATTCACGGATCATGCTCCCGAGCACGTGGTATACGTCATCCAACGTTGCCTCTTCCGGCAGTTTGCCCAATTTGCTGATCAGATTCCGTTGAAAAATGCTTTTGAATGCTTCCTTATTGTCAAACAAAAGTAGGTTCCTCCCGGTGAAACCCTGTATATGCGGAGGGGGTTCGCCTCGCTGTGCGCCGGATGAACTCCGCCCTCCATTCGTCTTTCCCAAGCATATGCAGGATTTTATTTTGTAAAGGTTCAGCAAGTTCGGCCTGAATTTTAAAGGCTGGTGCTTTTCGCCAAAACGTAAGGACTATTCTCGTTGCCGATCAACGTCTGCCCTCCGCTGAGCCTGACGTCTTTATCCAGAATGACGTTCTCGAGCACGGTTCCTTCACCAATATAACATTTCTGCATGATGATGGAACCCTTGATTTTTGCCCCCTTGGCCACATGTACGCCACGGAACAGTATGCTATCCTCCACTTCGCCGCCGACGATGCAGCCGTTCGCAAGCAGCGAATGCTTCACCTCTGCGGTATCCAAATATTTTGCAGGCGCTTCGTATTTGATTTTGGTATGCACCGATTGTTCCTTGAACAATTGCTCATACAGCCCGTTATTCAGCAATTCCATGCTGTTCCGGTAGTAACTGTCCACGGAGTTGATTACGGCATGATAGCCTTCATAGGCGTAGGCTGCAATGCTCAAGCCATCCGGATTCCTCTGGATCGCGTCCCGGAAGAAATGGCTCTCGCCATGCTCGATGCATCGCTGCACCTGGCGCAGGAACAACTCCTTTTCCATGACGAAAATTTCTGTATATATATTCGGGTGGCCAGCTTCTTGGTGAATGTCCAGCACATTGCCGTCCCCGTCATCTTCCACCTTGATGCAAGCTTCGTGTTCAGGCAGCAGCCGATCTACTTTTTTACAAACCAGTGTAACGTCTGCGCCTTTGCGTATATGAAATTGATAAACATCCTGCAAATCCGCCTTGGTGACATGCCGGCTGCCGGCATGAACGACATATTGGCCCGCTCCCCGACGGAAGAAGTCCAGATTGTTGTGAAAATGCTGCAAATCGCCCAGCGAGCTGTCCGTTGGATCGTTCCAATCCGGCGGCAGGATAAACATGCCTCCGTGCTTGCGGTCCAGATCCCACGGTTTTCCATCTCCCAAATGATCCATGAGTGACCGGTATTTGCGGCGCACAAATACGCCGATGCTTTCAATGCCTGCATTCATCATGTTGGACAACACAAAATCGATCAGACGGTAACGCCCGGCATAAGGTACCGCGGCACCGCAGCGAAAGTACGTCAATTCCTTCAGCTCTTCCAGTTCGTGGTCCAGATTGATAACGCCGATCAATGGTTTCATCGCTTGCACCGTCCCCTGTCATCAAATTAGGCTTTGCCTGCCATGCTTATCCGCAAACGTCGTTCCAGCTCTTCCTGGTCGACGAGCAGCACGTCGCTCTCATCCTCCGGAGACAGCCGCGCGCCGTCAGGAATGACCAATCCTTCGGCAACAATGGTTCTGTGAAGGCGTACATTGCGTCCGATCCGAACTCCAGGCATCACTACGGAATCAACGATCAAACTGCCTTCTCCCACCTCTGTCCCGTAGAACAACACGGAATGGTTGATCTCTCCATGCACAACGCTGCCCTCGCTAACGATGCAGCTGCGCAATTTCGCCGATGGAGAAATGTATTGGGCCGGCTGATTGGGATTCCGCGTATAAATCCGCCAATCGGGATCATTCAGATTCAGCGGCGCTTCTTCATGCAACAAATCCATGTTGGACTCCCACAGGCTGTAAATGGTACCGACGTCCTTCCAATAGCCTTTAAAAGGGTAGGCGTATAACGATTTATCATGGGCAAGCAGCAATGGAATGATGTCTTTGCCAAAGTCATAGGAAGTAGATGGCTGCTGTTCATCGTGAATCAAAAACCGTTTCAGCACGTCCCACTTGAACAGGTAGATTCCCATGGAAGCCAGGGTACTTTTCGGCACGGGCGGTTTTTCCTCGAATTCATGGATGCGATACGTCTCGTCCGTATTGAGCAGGCCGAAGCGGCTCGCTTCCGCAAGAGGCACTTCGATCACCGAGATGGTGCAGTCGGCATTCTTTTCTTTGTGATACTGGAGCATGCGCTCGTAATCCATTTTGTAGATATGATCGCCTGACAGGATCAGCACGTGCTCGGGATCGAACTGTTCGATGAAATTCAGGTTGCGGTAAATGGCATCGGCGGTGCCGCGGTACCAGTTGCTGCCGTTCTCACGCTCATGGGGAGGCAGAACGTAGACGCCGCCGTTTTTTCGGTCCAGGTCCCAATCGCTGCCGATTCCTATATATGAATGAAGCACCATGGGCTCATATTGGGTCAACACCCCGACGGTATCAATGCCCGAGTTGGAACAATTGCTCAGGGGAAAATCAATGATCCGGTACGTTCCGCCAAAAAACACGGCCGGTTTGGCCAAAGATTTCGTCAAGCCTTTCAAACGCTTGCCCTGCCCTCCGGCGAGCAGCATGGCTACAACTTCTTTTTTTGCCATCGTTCAGCCTCCTCCACGTTCATTTTTACGCATCTTTCAAGCCTTGCTACGTTTTTCCGATGTGTGGACGCTGATGTGATGATCTGAATTTTCCGCACGAGCCGTGCAGTCTATAATCCATGCGAAGAGTTCAAAGAAAAGCGGGACCATTTTGCGTTTGTGACTGTAGTGGATCGGGATGAATAAAATCGGGTAAGCAAACCTGGAACAGAAACTCGCTTAAAATAGAAAAGGGGAGCAAAGCACAAGGTGTAGTTGCATTGTGGGAAATCGCGATGTTTGCTTTCTCAACATTAAACCGGACTTGCAGAGGATAAACATGCAGATGGATGATCAGGCAATCGTTTGGGTCAGTCAGGATCACTCCCTTCTTCTTGCCGTGGTGATTAATGTAAGTATTCGGTAAGGAATTTCAAAATCCTTTTGGTTCATCCCGAAACCGGGCTGGAAAAATAAGTAATCCAAAAATATAAGCCGGGATTTCTCCCGGCAGCTTTCTTGCGTCATTTATACAATTTTGCGGAACAACTCCATCACTTCTTCTTTGCTCGGCTGGTACGGATTGCCCGGTGCGCAAGCGTCCTTCATGGCATTATCGGCCAACAGTTCGATATCAGGGTCCTTCACTCCGAGTTCTGAGAGCTTTTCCGGAATGCCAACCTCCCTGGACAACTGCCTTATGGCCTCGATCACGTATTCGGAGCATTCCTCGTCCGATTTGTTTCTCACATCCATGCCGATCGCTTTGGCGATATGGCGAAATTTATCCGGCACATGCTTGGCATTCAGTTCCTCCACGTAAGGCAGCAGCATGGCGTTGCATACGCCGTGAGGCAAATCATATACGCCTCCAAGCTGGTGAGCCATGGCATGAACGTAACCCAAACCCGCATTGTTGAAGGCCATGCCTCCCAAGAAACACGCATAGGTCATATGCTCGCGCGCCTCCAGATCGTTACCGTCCCTCACTGCACGGGGAAGATATTCAAAGATCAGTTCCACTGCCGCAGCAGCGGTTGCATTCGTGACCGTAAATGCCCCCGGCGTGACCATCGCCTCGACGGCATGGGTTAATGCATCCATTCCCGTGGCGGCCGTCAGGCTGGACGGTTTGCTGAGCATCAGTTCCGGATCGTTCACCGACAGGGAGGCAAGACAGTTCGGGTCCACCATCACCATTTTAACCTTGCGTTCTTCATCTGTAATCACGTAGTTAATCGTCACCTCGCTTGACGTGCCGGCCGTTGTGTTGATCGCCACGATCGGCACGGATTTGTGCTTCGATTGGTGCATGCCTTCATAATTCCGAATATGCCCGCCGTTGGTTGCCACGATGCCGATCGCCTTGGCTGCGTCCTGCGGGGAGCCGCCGCCGATCGAAATGATGGCATCGCATCCATGCTTCTGGTACACTTTCAGCCCCTCATGCACATTGTGACATGTCGGGTTGGGCTGAACTGCATCATATACGATGTAGTTTAGCCCGGCTTTTCTTAATATAGACAGCACCTGATCAGCTACGCCGGAAGACATCAGCCCGCGATCGCTTACGACAAGCGCATTCCGAATTCCCATTTCTTGAATCATGTTGCCTGCATCCTGCAAGCAGCCTCTGCCCATCAAGTTCACGGGCGGAACATAATATGCATGGGTTGCCATCTGAACCAGCCTCCTGTATCCCCTGATTTACTGTTTTCATTGTACCTGAATCCGTTTTCAACTATAGTGAAATAAATCACAACCATTGCTGCAAATGTTACACTTTCGGGAATTATGGGTACTATATAAACCGCAATCATAAATTACACTAGGCCACTGGCGAGTGCAGTACCCTCTTTCGATGCAGCTTTCTTTCAGAAAGCTTTTAGGCGAACGCTTCGCTTTCCCAGATTGGTTCTGCCTCTCCGTTAACGTGTGTATGTTTTTGTGGTTTTTATAGACGCGAAAAAAGCGGCACCGAAGACTATGCTTCCATGCCGCTAAACCATCATGAATATTGTTCTTATTTTGCCAACAACTCTCGGATCGGCGCATAGTGCACAGGATATGACGCTCCTTGCTCAAATCCCAATTTGCGTGCTATCGCGGCAGAGTCGTGACGAAAATGTTCTGTCGTCCAATGCGGCGTACACCCATGTTTCAGGCAAGTCCGCACATACTCGTGAGCCATCGCTGTAGCAAGCCCCTGCCCCCGATGTTCCGTACTGTACACCACAATGCCGACCTCATGATTGCTATCGTGAACAAATACCGAAATGCAGGTGCCCACCACCTGATCACGATATAACACACAAGTGCCGAATCCATAGCGATAGAAATCGTCCAAGGAGTGCCAAAATTTCAGGATCTCCGTCACGATCACACCACCAGCATCCTGACGAACGCTCTCTGGATCAACCATGCGAAGCTGGTATTTCGGGGATGGTTTGATAGGACCGTGTTCATAATCATGGCTAAATTTCTCGAACATCTCCTCACGGAAACAAAACGGGATCCTCCATCCTTGCCGCAGTGCTCCCCCGAACATTCTGCCGACCGCAGCGTCCCATTCCTGTCCGGGCAGCGGATATGTTTCCAGATTCAAGGTATCTTCACCGGCATGCAGAGCTTCCGGCAAAAGCCTGGATACGATCGTTTGCTCTGCAAGCCGATTAAAGCGTTCGTGACCAGATCGGCCCACCAGGTAAAACATTTCATTTCTCGCCCACACCAAGGCGCTTTGGGGGGCCCTGGCATCGTCCACATAGACCCGGCCGGCCTGTAACCCGGACGCCACACCGCCCATGACCACTTGACCATTAGTGTTCGATATGAGCGGCAGTACCCGTGCCCGGTCGGCAGGAGTCATCAATTCAACTAACATTCGAATAACCTCGCATTCTTTGCATGAGCTGCTTCAGGGATAAAAAAGGCTGATCAGCCGTCTATGCCTCAGAATGCATTCGTGTTATCTTTCGTATCCGTTCACCCCTTTATACGGGATAATCGTCCATTCAACTTGCCGCATTCGGCATTCCATTACCTTACAACGCTTTGTCGTCGACTCCATCGAGCCAAGCTTCGATATCGCCAATGACGGAGGAAACGCATCCGTCCTGGAACGGGGAAATCAATCCGGCCAACTCGACCAGACCTGTAAAGGAACGGCTGCCGCCAGCTCGGCACAAGGTCAGGTAATCCGCCCATGCAGAAGCCATATCCTCGTTGCTGCGCTTCCAGAATTGGAACGCGCAGATTTGCGCAAGCGTGTAATCGATGTAATAGAACGGCGAGGCGAAAATATGGCCCTGCTTATGCCAGAATCCGCCGCGCTCCAAGTATTCGTTATCCTTGTAATTGATATGCGGAAGGTACGTTTTCTCGATATTGCGCCACGCCTGTTTGCGCTCTGCAGGCGTCGCGTCCGGGTTCGCATACACGAAATGCTGGAACTCATCCACGGCTACGCCATACGGAATGAACAGCAGCGCGGAGGACAAGTGGTCGAACTTGTATTTGTCCGTATCTTCCTTGAAAAACGATTCCATCCACGGATAGGTGAAAAACTCCATGCTCATGGAATGGATTTCTGCGGATTCATAGGTTGGCCAGTTGTATTCCGGCACTTCGAAGTTGCGGCTCTCATATACCTGGAAGGCATGGCCCGCTTCATGGGTCAACACGTCGATATCGCCCGATGTACCGTTAAAGTTGGAGAAAATGAACGGCACTTTGTAGTCATTCAGGAACGTGCAGTAGCCGCCGCCTTGTTTGCCTTTTTTGCTGACCAGGTCCATCAGTTCGTTCTCGGTCATCATTTCGAAAAATGCACCCGTTTCCGGCGACAGCTCGTTGTACATTTTTTTGCCGTTTTCGATAATCCAGTCCGGGTCGCCTTTCGGCGTCGGATTGCCTGTAGGGAAGCTGAATCCCTGATCGTAGAAATACAACGTATCCACGCCGATCCGGCTGCGCTGGCGCTCTCTCAGCTTGGAAGCCACCGGCACGATGTAATCGCGGACCTGGGCCCTGAAATTCGCGACCATGTCGGCGTTGTAATCCGTACGGTTCATGCGGTCATATCCCATCTCGACGTACGAAGGATATCCGAGCTTTTTGGCGATCTGCGTCCGCACCTTGACCAACTCGTCATAGATGCGGTCGAATTCGGATTCATGCTCGGCCATGAAAGCATAACGGGCTGCCGAAGCGCGTTCGCGCATGGAGCGGTCCGTCGACAATTCGAACGGAAGCAGCTGCGGAAGCGTGCGCTCTTCGCCTTCGAACGGAATTTTCGCCGACGCGATCAATTGGTTGTATTCGGTCGAAAGCTTGTTTTCCTTCTGCAGGTCTTCAATGACTTCCGGGCTGAACGTTTTGAGCGAAAGCTCGGCCAAGCGGAACAATTGCGTGCCCCACTTCTCTTCCAGCTTGCTGCGGAACTTGGAATTCACCAATGCGCGGTAAAAATCGGTTACATACTCCTGAATGATCGGTGCGCTATCATCCAGAAAATCCTGCTCGGCTTTGTAGAACTCATCATTGGTGTCAATGGAGTGACGGATGTAAACAAGCTGTGCCTGCGTCTCGAAATCGCTGCGCAATGCATTGATTCGATCCATGTACCCGCTCTGTTCTTCGAAAGATTCCGATTGTTCAAACCCTTTCAACAGTTCCCGAAAGGACTCTTTGATCTGCTCGAGATCGGGACGCGTATACGTATATTCACTGAATTTCATTATGTACACCCTTTCCAAATGGGAATATTTCGGGCAAACCCCGAGTGACTCCCCCTATTATACAAAAGAGAAACCTAAAAATCCCATCTTTACGAAAAATATTTATCCAAAGGTCAAATCTTCGGACATGCAGGGTGATTTCTTTTACGCTTTCATGTCAGATTCATCGATAGACCCGCACTTTTCGCATAGCAAACAAGCCACCCTCGCATGAATCGCGAAGCCGGCTTTATAAGCTTGTCCCTGTTTCAACTTTTCAAACAGATAACACTAGTGTTTCTCTTTGTCGACCATCTGGAAGAACCAGCCCATACCAGCCATGCCCACGACCATAATGGCAACCAAAAAAATGATGTAACCCATGAATGACCCTCCTTGCATCCGTTTATTCAACATACATAATATCAGTTTACACGGGGAAACGACATCTGGCTTAACCGAACATTGACAAAAATGCGACATCTGCAATTTTATTAAAAATCAGACGAAAAATCCGCTGCAAAAATGCGGTAGACCATGATGTATCTTTCCCTTTTCGCAGGAATTCTACCCTGTTTTCAAGCAAATCGGCATCATGCGCGAATTTCCATACGGTCCGTGAACGGTGTATACTGGATGTCTGGATCGGGGAAATGGCCATTTCCTCATCCCCGAACTTATATACGAATGATTTTATCAGAAAGGTGAATGCAATGTCGATTCGCTTATCACTGCGCCAATGTTGTTTTGCAATGCTGCTTTCCATGACGATGATCCTTTTGTCGGCCTGCGCCGACGGCGAGGCTCATTTGAACGTCAATCTGGACGGTTCCTCCGACCTGACCCTGAAGCTTGGGGTAACCGACTCCGCGCTTGGAAAGATCGGACAGGACAATTTGCTGCCCCTGCTCGGAGATGCACTGAAACGGAACGGTTTCACCACCGAAGTCACTACCGGAGAGGAACGCAGCCAGTTAACGGCCAAGGCCCATTACGAGAGCAAAGGCTCGACCGACTTTGACCTGTCGAACCTGCCTGCCGGAATTCAGATTGACCATTCCGTAACGCCCGGCTTCTTCTTTAACAGCTATCATATCTCCGCGGTTGCTGACCCCATGGAATCCATGCCAGACGGAGAAATCAAGGATCAGATCAGCAAAGTGCCCGAATTTCTGAGAAAGCTATTGCTGAAAGACGTCAACTTCGATTTCAAGTTAACCCTGCCGATCAAAGCCAAGGATTCCAATGCCGATGAAGTCGAAGATCGGGGCAAGACACTGGTCTGGCACGTCGATCCCCTTGGAACGAATACACTGGACATGACCGTGCAGGTCCCGAACATCCGCAATATCATCATCATCACCGCCATCGGCTTGGCTCTGATCGCAGGACTGCTCACGTGGTGGCTGGTTCGACGCAAACGAAACAAGGGCCGGCATCAAAGCTAGGTTAACCGAAAAATGCACGAGAATGACAGCATTCGATTTGCGACTTGCCAAACGTTGTAAGGAATAGTAGAATACACCCGTACTGTGTGAACGGTCAATCGATGAAGGAATCGTTAAAAAGAGGTGAACCTTTTTCATGAACATCCGGGAATGCCCATTGCCTGGCATTGGAGTAAAGTATCAATTCTCCACCAAAAGCGGCAACCAGCTGGTCATCATCAAACATGAAGACGGACGACGCGAATTGTTTGCAGTCGATCCGGACGACCAGGACGAGCTTACTCTCATCGCGGAATTGGAGGACGACGAATGCGTAACGCTCTCCGGGCTTATCGGAGGCTGGTCCTAAATCCACGATGATCGCATCCTGAGGATGCTGCCGGACAATGTCCCTTTATCCAAACGATATGCAAGATCCGTTGGGCAATGCAGCCCGTATGCGGCGCTAGTCCTGACTTCCAAACCGTCATTCTGCATGCCGGACTGACCACGCAAAAACCAAGCCGATCTCCTCAGCGATCGGCTTGGTTTTTGATTGCGCAGATATGCATATGTGCCTTAAAGCTGTTCTGCATCTATGTCATACATCCCGCCGGGTTTGGGAAGCATTTCTTCCTCAGACGGACGTTTCAAGGACTGGTCTTCCGCAACAAGGATATGGAGTTCGGGTGCATGCGACTCCAATTTTTGCTTTTGCTCAGGCAAAGCAGCTTGCCGTCGATCTGCTTCAGATTCCTTGGCACCTATTGAAACGGATTCCGTTTCGCAGTGGTCGTCGGACCTTCGCTCCAATTCCAGCGTGAATTGAAATTCGGCTCCTTTGTTGGTTTCGCTCTGCACGCCGATGGCGCCGCCCATCAATTCCACCAGCTTTTTGCTGATCGCAAGCCCGAGTCCGGTTCCTCCGTATTTCCGGTTAATGGCCGGATCCAGCTGCGAAAAGGATTGGAACAACTGGTGCTGTTTGTCCAGCGGAATGCCGATGCCCGTGTCCTTGACCTTAAAGACAAGCCGTGCCTTGCTTCCATCCGAGCCATTACCATGCAGATCTACGCTCACTTGAATGTTACCTCGATCCGTAAATTTGACGGCATTGCCGAGCAGGTTGATCAGCACTTGTTTAATGCGCGTCTCGTCACCGAACATGGCATCCGGAACGTCCTCCCCGATCTCATAACCGATGGCGACTTTCTTTTCGGCCGCCTTGGGAGTGAACAGATTCACGACGCCCCGAAGCATCGCTCGAATGTCGACAACGTCGTGGATCAGCTCCATCCGACCTGCCTCGATTTTGCTGAAATCAAGAATTTCGTTAAGAATGTGCAGCAAAGATTCCCCGCTCTGGATCATAATATCCACATAGCCTTGCTGCTCCTCATTCATTTCCGTGTCTTTCAATAGATGGGCCATGCCCATAATTCCGTTAAGCGGTGTTCGAAGCTCATGGCTCATCACGGCCAGGAACTCCGATTTAGCCCGGTCTGCATGCTCGGCCGCTTCCTTGGCGCGAATAATCTCGTTCACCGACGTCATGTCGCGAAAAACGAGCACGCCTCCGCGAACTTTTCCTTGGTCCATAATCGGCTTCAACTGGAATTCAGCCAGGAAACTGGACCCGTCCTGCCTCCAAAATATCGCCTCCGACCGAGGCAGGCTCCGGCCGTTCTTCACGGCCTGCAAGATCGGGTTGGAGCGTGCCGAATACGGAATGCCCGCGCTTTGCATCTGCAGCATAATTTCCTCAAGCGGTCTGCCGTTCAGCGTTGAGGGGCAAAATTCCATCATTTGAACCGCGGCCGGATTCGCAAAAATCAAATGCCCATCCTGATCCAGGCCGATGACCCCTTCAGACATCGCATTCAGGATCAACGCCCGTTCATAGCTCAAATTTTCGATTTCTTCCACATACCGCTTGGATTCGGTAATGTCACTGGTAATGCCGTATACGCCGACCACCCTGTTTTCCATCACAATCGGCAAGTTGATCACGCTCGCTTCAATCCGGTGGCCATCCTTGTGAATCAAGCCGATTTCATAGCGCTGGGCCTTTCCCTTTACGGTCTCTTCAAAATGGTATTTCGTCTTGTCCAGGTCAGCGGGGTCGATCAGTTGTTCGAAAGAGCTCATCAATAATTCCTCGCGGGTATGGCCTGTCAATTGTTCCTGCCCCATATTGGCTTTGAGCAGTTTGCCATCCAAGTCCAATGAGGCGACGCCAAGCGGATTGCAGTCGAACAAGGAGCGATATTCTTCCAGACTGAGCTGTTGTTGTTTGCTCGCCGTAATATCCCGAGTCACCGCTATAATTTCCTTCAGCTCCCCGTTTGAACCGTAGACGTAATGGGTGATGGTCTCCGCCCAAATACAGCTTCCGTTTTTTCGGACAAGGCGATACGTGATCCGTTCGGGAACCAGGCCTTGAATTTGCGCATTAAGATACGTTTGCACAAGCGATATATCCTCCGGATGAATGCAGAACATGCCAGGCATGCCCACCATCTCTTCAGGTTCATATCCGAGCATATGGCGACAGGCTGGCGATACGTATTTGAAGGTCCGCTGTGCATCGGCTTGATGAATGGCAATGAGGTCTGGCGAAACCTCCGTGAGCATACGGGAGATTCGGCCGCTCTCTTCTAGCTGCCCACGTTGTTCGCACATTCGCTTCTCCGCCTCCTTCTGCTTGGTGATATCTACAGCCTGCACAAGCAAATAAAGCGGTTTGCCGGATGTTTCATCTTTGACGATGCAGGCACGAACCGTCGCCCATACCAAGCTTCCGTTTTTTCGGATCAATCGCAGTTCCGTTTCAAACATTTGCGTGAGTCCGTTCGCCATGTCCCAGCATTCGCAGCGAAAGCGCTCCATGTCGACATCTTCAGAAAACAACAGATCAGTAACCGGAGTATCCGTCAACTCCGCTTCCTCATATCCAAGCATTTGACAGAATGCGGGATTCAATTGAAGCCACAGTCCATTCACATGTGATGCCACAGCAATGCCGATGGGTGCATGCGTATATAACTGCTCAAAGAGCGAACGGTTTTCGCTAATCGAATTCGACATTGCTCATCCCCCTTCTTTCCGAATCGGTTTTTCCGTAATCAACTGTCAGGATCAAACATAACATCATCTATAGAATATTATATTTCGATTCGTCCGCGTACGCCTACGTTCGTTTTCCCTTAATCAAAGCCTTTATACGGTTTCGATTTTAACATTTTCATTCGCAAGCATTCACCTGTATTCGCAGAGATCGTGATTTATTTGTGATTTTTTTAAACGTATTTATATCACCTGAACCAAATAGAAGGAGTTCTAAATAATGAGTTTATCATTAGAAGAAGATTAAATCTCTTCTAATTTATAAGTATGTGGTAATCACGTTGCCTGTATAAAATCAATGTGGTAACATAAAAATAGAAATAAGGAGAGGCGCTACCCTCTCCCTGGACAACAAAGTGCCTCACGGCGCGCATCTGTTACGATGAACAGCAAAACCCACCGAAGGCGGTCAACCTTTTAGCGGTGGGTTTTGTGCTTGTTACGCCTTTTGCGGTTCCATCGGTACAGCTTACGAACACTGAACCATAGGCTCAGCAGCGTAGCGATTACTTTCAAAAACCAGTAAAGCGCAACAATTACAGTCATGGCGTCACCTCCTTTACAGAAGGCTGCGCCGTGACCCCCACCTGTTGTCCATTGAAAATTATACCAAAGAGTGCCCCGGTCATAAAGACCAGGGCACCTTTTTATATGTCCGCGCTGATAATCTCTTCTATTTTAATGAAGCTGTAGTCTTCTTCCCCTCAGACAAGTTTGATACGCCTGCTTGGCTTGTCGATCGATGCGACAACTCCCCGCAATACTTCATCATCAAATGGGCTGAATACGGTCAATGTGACGGATCGGCATTCCTTGTATGATTCCATGATCGCTTCCTCAATCAGCTGCACTTCTTGTTCATCAAGAACCGGCTTTCCGCGACGTTCTTGTTCCCTCTTTTCTTTCAAGTATGCATCCCTAAATTCCGGCAGTATCAGGCGGGATGATTCGAATAATCCGTTATCGATCAATTTCTTTGCCATCGTTTCATTCCCTCCTTAATATTCCGTCCAATAGCTTAAATCGGTTGGTCTCGCCGGCGGCGGTACTTTCGGAAGCTTAGGCTTCTCGGTCTCACGTTCCCAGCCTTCCACTATGACGATGTTTTCCGTGTCCGACTTGTTGTCCCATGATATGTAGTTCGCAGCAACTAGACCGTCCAGAGCTGCCATGATATCAGCCTTGCTCCTTCCAGTCTTTACGGTCAGCTCCTGAAGCGTGGGGAATCTTCGCCGCACGTTGCTGTAGTTATACAAGATCCTCAACACTTTCCGTTCGTAATCGTTCAGCATGAAATAGCCCTCCTTACGCGGTTTTGATGGGATGCCATGCCAGCAGCCCCGATTCACGGAATGTACGCGGCTGGCCAGAAAGTAAATCATCTGCCTTGATCAGCCCGGACCGGATGCTTTTAACCTGAATACGGCGTTTTGTAATCTTTCCAGACTGATCTTGGTAAATTATTTCAACCAACCATCCTAAGTATTTAACTGGCATGTTCATCCCTCCAATAAGAACGTTTGTTTGTATTATATGCGAATATACGTTCGTTATTCAACAGAAAAAATACCCAGTCAAATGACTAGGCATCATCTATTTAGCACTCATGGGAGAAGAGTCTATCCTTTATTTTTGCCTGATAAATAGACCATTATTCATCTAAGAAGTCCATAACTTACCGCCTCATTCTCGGATAAACAAACGCTATAATGGCATTGAGGTGTTTTTTATGTTTATTTCTCCAATGCTTTTAGAAACATCACCGGTCCCCTTCTCTCATTCGAACTATATTTTTGAACCAAAGGTCGATGGGCATCGGTTAATTTTTTCGCAGCAGTCCGGAGACATCCGGTTATATACGCGTCATAACAATGACTGCACACGGCAATATCCCGAGTTGTTGATCCCATTTGACGATGACATCAGCTTAGACGGAGAGGTTGCTTGCACCGATCCGGAGACAGGCTTAGATGACTTCGAGGCAGTCATGAGCCGATTCAGTACTCGACAGCATTCCAAGGTGCTGCAGCTCACCAAGACACTTCCGGTCACATATGCCATTTTCGATATCCTCCAGTATAAAGGTAGCGACCTTCGCAGCTTGCCGCTGATAGAGCGCAAAGCGATCCTTCACGGCCTAAAGCTGCCGGCCAGCAGTTTCGGGATTGTCCCTAATATAGAAGGCGCAGGAGAGGCGTTGTTCGCCCAAATAGAGGCTATGGGAATGGAAGGGGTAGTCGGCAAGCGGAAGGACAGCCAGTACGTCAGCAGGCGGTCCAGAGACTGGCAAAAGGTCATTAACTGGTCCTATGCCGAAGTATTTATCACCGGATACAAAAAATCGGAGTTCGGCTGGCTTGCCGCCGTTCCCGATCCGTCTGGAAAGCTCCGGCCAGCAGGAATTATTGAGCACGGACCGAATCAAAAGCATAAGCAGGCATTCCGCGGTGTATGCCGACAGCTTGTGACTGGAGAGGACAAGAATCACGTTTACCTGGAGCCGCGTATACAAGCTCGGGTAAAAATGAGAAACTGGACAAAGTCGGGCTTGTTGCGAACGCCGGTGTTTGAACAGTTTATCGTGTGATTAAAGATTTGCAGGAGGTGCATTCATATGTGTGGTAGGTTTACGATCATAGACCCCATAGAGGAAATCATGGACCGTTACATGGCGGCCATAACCGATGGATTTGAGTACAAGCCAAACTACAATGCAGCACCCATGCAATACATTCCGACGATCATAGGGAGCAGCAACGGTAATAGGTTGGGTTACCTTCGCTGGGGCCTCGTACCGTCCTGGGCCGATGATCAAAAAATTGGAAACAAGATGATCAATGCTCGAGCTGAGACACTTGCAGAAAAGCCGGCTTTCAGACGCCTGATTAGTTCCAAACGGTGCATTGTTCCATGCTCAGGTTTCTATGAGTGGAAAAAGGTTGGATCCGGAAAGCAGCCAATGCGTATCCTGATGAAAGACGAATCGATTTTCTCGCTTGCCGGCCTCTATGATACCTGGACAGATCCGGACGGGAACAAGCTGAGCACATGCGCTATTATTACAACCGAACCGAACAGCCTTATGGCGGACATCCACAACCGCATGCCGGTTATCTTGCGTCCAGAGGATGAGTCAGAGTGGCTAAACAAGGATTCAGATAAAGATAGCGTCTTGGGGCTTCTCAGGCCGTATCCTGCCGATGAAATGCGTGCATACAAGGTGGATTTTGCAGTAGGGAATGTGCGGAATAATAACGGGGAATTGATCAAAGAGGTCGGTTAATATCATTAAGTTGCTCTATTGGCTTATGCCAGTGGAGTTTTTTTATTTATAAGATTATTATATAATTTATATGGATTGAGATTCTTGATCATAGGGGGAAATGATGCTCAAGGATGTAAACGGATATTTTGAAATGGTAATAGCGGGGGCCGTAGTACTTGCATTCCTTCTTGGTGGATTGTTTTCATGGGTTTTGGTTGTTAGAACCATTTACTTTAAAATCACAAAACAGTTTTCAAAAACAAGATCATGCGATACCTGTGGTAAGCGAATATCTAGCTCTGCTTTAATTTGCCCTAGTTGTGGTCAGCATTACCCAGAAGGTGCGACCAGTCCTTCTGCCTTAATTGTAGGTGGGGTATTTGGAGGTGTTATGTTCTCTTACGCAGGCTTGAAAGGAATAGAAATTTTTATTGAAGAATTTTTGAATAAGTAGTGTAGCAAGCGGGTTATACATGAACCTAAGATACTGCAGCGACAAAGAATTCTACACCTGTTTGCAATACTCGATATGTATTTAAAATTCCACATTCTAACATTTTTACAGGAAAATATTCCTGTTTCTGATAGACTACACTGGATTAACTACATAACCGGAGGAATGGAATGTTTGATAATATGGCGTATTACTCAGTTTTGGTTATCGCCGGTCTCATCACAGCCTGTTTATTCATATTTGGTTTGGTATGTCTAATTGCATTTTTTCTCAATATCTTTAGATTGATCATGGGGCGATTTAATCGGAAGCTAGAACGATGTCACTCCTGTGGCAACACTATTTCAACATCAGCAATCGTTTGCCCTCATTGCGGACATCACTACGGTAAATCTAAAGGGGCACTCAATACTATTCTCGGTTCATTATTTGGTGCAATATTGTGTACTGGTGGGGGATTCGTAGCATTAGCAGAACTTGTAAATCTGTTTAATGATAAGTAATAAGATAAAAAGGAGCCCCTCAGCTTCTGCAGAATTCAGTGAAGGATGACCTTGGTATTAAATAATAGAGCTAAAGGCTTACGGGTCGCCTTCTCTTTACATATTAGCTCTAAGACAGTTTAAACCGGAGGAATATCATGGAGATATTGACTTTAATAATCGGAATTGCCGCCCTAATCATAAGCGTGATTGCACTAGTAAAGACTATTCGGAAATAAAAATATAAAGGGACCCTCAGTCATATTATGTTGAAGTGGTCCCTTTTACTTGCACCCTAAACTCAAACTTATCTCTAAAATACCTACTCCCCGCAATTTTTACGGATACATTACTGTAAGCTTCGACTACCCCACCATAGTCCATAATCTCCTCTCGATCCTGTAGAACTATCCAAACGGATACACGAGTCTGGGATAAAGCTGCGACAAAAAAGTCTGTGTCTGTTTCTAATTTACGATATGTATTATTCATATACTCTTGGGCCACCTAACATATAAAGATATCTCCAATATTACAATCAGTATAACAAATCCCACTATTTTACACAAAACTATATACAAATAACGATAAAATATGGTATATTTATCCATGGTCGGCCGACCATAATTTATCTCTCCATATTTCAAATAAGCATCTATCCAGAGTCCTTATTTCATTGATTCTAGTATATTTGGGAGGTTTGAATATGAAAAGATTAAAAAAATTCTCTTTATCTGTTATGGCAACGGCATGTTTGATGGCTTTCGGGTCAAGTTCTGCTTTTGCAGCAACGGGTTGGGCAGATACTCCTGAAACCGCGGAAGTAATGTATACAAGTATTAGTCCAACTTCTGGATTCAGCGCTACACAGTATTTAGACAGCATGAGTGATAATGATTATTATCTTGTGGACAATACAAATGGATCTTCTGTAATCACATTTGGCGTCATTGCTACCCCTCCACCTAATTTCGATATTGTTATGATTGTTTATAAAATGAATGCAAGCGGTGGAATAGAGTTCATTAAAACGGATAACTGGAATGGGCCTGGATACGCCGAGGCAATTGGTATGAGTGCTAAACCTGGTGAGAAGGTTTACTTTAGAATCATGGATAACGGTATTAACAACTACAACCAACCTTACACAATTCAATTTACAAAATATTGATCACAGCAAGGTATAAGGCTTCCCCTGAATTTTCAGGGGAAGTTTTTTCACAATCATTTTGTCCTAGTCCTGCGTCCATTGTCCGTATGCATCGGCAAGCATATGTCCTCTATAGGTCTTCACATTTCCACATCAAACATTTGTATAGAAAAATATACCTATGTCTGATAGACTATATCCTGTTGTTAATTATTACTATATCAGGAGGAAGAAGATTGAAAAAGCCTATTTATAAAAAATGGTGGTTTTGGCTTGTTGTTGTGATTGTGGTAGGTGGTATCTTTGGTAGCCAAAACGGTAAAACAGGTGAAACGACTGCTCCTGCAACTAAGACAGCCACCCAAAAAGAAACTGAAGTTAAAGCTTCTATTGAAACTAAACCAACTGAGACTGAGACAGATTCACAAAACGTTTCATCTGAAGATTATACAGCGGATAATGCTTATACTTGGTTGAAAGATTCCGGTTTAATTTCAAGTGAAGCTAAAGATGTAACAGAAAAATTCAAGGGATCTGAAGGCTTAGTAAAAGCATTAAGATCAGATGAAGCGGACATTATCGAATTTGAAAAAGATGAAAATGCAGCAAAGTACCATAATCCAAATTTGAATTCATATGCAGTTAAAAATATCTATATATTGATTAAAAAAGGCCAAGATAATGCTGATAATTTTGTGAAAATATTAGAATCAGGTAAAGCCTTAACGGTAGAAACACTCTATGCTTCTGATGAGCAAAAGAAAGTCGCGGAATTAATAGAAAGTGATGCTGATTTCTTACCAACAGTTGAAGCATATTTTGAGTTACAAAAGGACCAAAAATCATCCACATGGGATACCTTTATGGCTAAGAAGATTGTAACTTGGTCAGGAACCATTGCTGATTTAGATGCGATCGGAGATAGCCTTGTTGTGTATGGCGGTGAAAACTATAACGGGGAAGATTGGCTAACCATAAGTACGGAAAAGAAAGACATGATGCCATATACATTCATTGTTGAATTAAAAAATAAAACTGTGAAAGACGGCTTGAAAAAGGGTAATCAAGTGAAGTTGAAAGCATCGCTTGATTCTCGCGGTGATAAAGAATTGCAATTCAACTGGAAGTTGTATGAAGGAGAAGTAGTAGAGTGAAATCTTAAGCCAGTTAACGAGACATTGATGTTTTTGTTCGCCTTTTTACTTCTATCTCATGAAAATTATTTAAAATAATTTTACTATATTTGAAAGTTGGTGTGCTACATAATGCGAATCATAGGATCAAAGAGCAGGTATAAGAAAAAACGGGATAGTATAAACAATGGTCTCAATGCTCGCACACGAAGAGTAGTAAAAAGGGCAAAGTTTAAACATAATTTCATCCTTCCAACAATAGACGAAGGAGAATATCTTAATGAAATTACACTCAAAAAGGATCTGGAACCTTATGTATTTGGAATCAAACTAGCGATCAATGTTGTGATTGAAGCATTTTTAATTCCTCCCGAAATTGAAATAACAAAAATCAGAAGCTCGCGCTTAGTTTCCCAAACTCTAATTATAAAAATTATTAACGACTTACGCACACTTTTGATTATAGGAACTAAAGGTTATCCAATTCAAGCTGCTACTATTGCTTCTTCACTATATGAAACATCTTACATGTTAGGATTATTAGGAGACGACGACGAATTATCAGACAGATGGATAGAACACTCTGATCCAGCATCGATGAGCAATGTAATAGAAAGCATTAATAAAATGACAAAGAAAACAATAAAGAAACAGACCTCCGATCTAGATATCGATTACGATCCGATAAGCAAGGCTGAGTATAAAAAATATCAACAACTTTGTATGGCAAAGCATAGTAATCCATTAATACAGAAACATATTGGAATATTTTTCGAAAACAACAGTTTTATTGGAGAATTTGGGCCTGACAAAACACAATATGCACTTCGTTTGATTTGCTTTTCACTTGAAAATTCAATTGGCTTTGTAATGTCTGGTTTAGTAAATTATGTTAATGATCATTTGCGTGAATTCGACACAAGGCAATTTGTTAGTTTGTATAACAAAACTGCTGACCATTATAAAAAACTCAGGCTTTATTCATTAAACAAATGGGGGTCAGAATCTATAAGTGATACTGACTAGCGATCAATAAACAATGTTCTTTCTAATGCTAGCCTGGAAGAACATTGTTTATTGATATGTCCATAATCAGCACTTGCTGCAAGCCCTGTAAATTCAAGTCGCCAGGGCTTGTTTAAACTGTTACCATTTCATTGGGTCAAAGCGATCATTTAATATTTTTGGCAGCTTTGCTCTGTTAGCAAAGGCCCTATATTTAACTATCCTATAGAAATATATCAGAAAGGTCCAAGATGTTTTTTTACAACAAGGCCGCTTCGTTTATAAGTGTTTTTTTCTTATCTTTTCTTTGCGATAAGAGACAACCAACAAACGCCAGAAGTCGTAACTGCCGGTGGTGTCCGAAATGTATTCCTTGTAGTATTCATAGGCCGTCTTCGCCCATTCGGGGCATTCCATATTGGCCTTAGCTTTCTCCGCTTGAATCCACTTTGATTGGGCAGCCACGGTGGCCTTCAGCTCGTCCATCTGTTTCTTTTCATCTGCTGTCATCGGTAATTCCTCCCCATAGTAATCAATCAGGTATTTCGTTGGCTCAACGACTCCCGCTTCCGTGGCCGTGTAACCAAATTGTGGACTCGCTGCCTTACGGACCTCGTAATGCAGGTGTGCACCGCTGCTGATGCCGGTACTGCCCTGCTTACCGATCAAATCGCCCTGTTTGACCTTTTGGCCAACCTTGACGGCAGCCGAGGATAGATGCGCGTAAACGTGCAGACAACCCTTGTCATCTTTGATGGCCACGACAATACCATAATTTCCGAAGCCGGATCCGGACACGCCCATTTTGGCGTGCATGACCTCGCCGCCGACAAATGCATGAATGGGGCCTTCTGCAGGAGTTACAACCAGGTCGATACCCCGATGGAATTTCTTCACCCCTGACACCGGATGTGTCCGCATACCAAACGGGCTGGTGATCCGGTATCCCTCAAATGGATTGTTCATTTCCTTCTCCTTCCCGTATCTCGCCTTCAGGTCAGCCAACGATCCATTGAACTCGTTGAGATCCACCGCCCCGCTGATACCCGACACCTTGCCGACATCGCTGTATTGCCAGATGGTCCACGACTTCCATGCAGGCTGATCGTCCGGAACCTTTGAGTTGCTATAACGTGCGATCCACAAATCATATCCAGACAATCCCACGTCAAAATTGCTTGCGAACGAATTCCCTGTGTAAATGATAGGTTTACGCCCCGTGAGGCGTTCCAACTCGGTCAAGAAGGCTTTGGCCACAACATTGATCTGCGCCTTGGTCAAGTTACCTGGGTTGTTCTCGTAGTCCATAACAGGCGGCAGCTGCAGGGCTTTTGCTCCCCCGATCGCCTCGAGGGATTTTGCATAATGAGCAGCCTCGGCTTTGGCTCCGTCGGTCGATGTGGCCCGGAAAAAGTGATACGTTCCGACAAGCATGCCCGCCGCCAGCGCACCTTTCACGTTGGTTTGGAAGTTTGGATCGGTGTACGTTTGGCCCTCGGTCGCCTTGATGAACACAAATGTCATACCGCTTGCCTTCACCTTGGCCCAGTCGATGCTGCCTTGGTATCGCGAAACATCGATGCCTTGGACATTGCCACTTTTACGTGCTTGCACCTGTACCGCCCCCTTTATCGTTGTCATTGCCGCCCTTGCCTTTCAAGACCTCAATTGCCTGCTTGATCACAGAAGGGACAGGAGCTCCTAATTTCCCGCCATTTTCAGTGATCGACAATAACTCATTAGCTATATAGAAAAAAGCGACAGTATCACGGAATAGATGGCCATCACCAAGAACGCCATCAACCAAGTGCCCTACGGCTACCATCGTAAAAATAAATGCCTTACGTGCAATTCCAACAAGGCCGATTTTGCTTTTCAATTTGCCTTCAACGGCTGCCGCCGCGATCCCGGTCACGTAATCGAGGATGACAAATACAAGAAGCACGCCAAGCACTCCGGACCAGCCCCCGAAAAGATATGATATTGCACCGCCCCCAAGGGCCAAAAGCCATTTTCCTACTGTTTCCAATGTGTTTCCCCCGTCTCTTTTTTTATGTGAAAAAGCCCCCTGACCACTCCAGAGGGCATAAAGAATGATTATTGCTCGTAACCCAGCGCTGTCAGATCGGCGTTGACATCCTCCCGGATGTTTGCCGGAACCTGTTCAATCGTCCGGCGGCCGGCCACGATCAAAGATACATAAATCGTTACGAATACCTGCATTAGCTGCTCACCTCCTTTCAGAAACAAAAACAGAAACAAAAAGAGCCGAACCAGGATATTAAGCATCCGGTCCAGCTCCTAACTGCATTTCGTATAAAGCCGCTATGGCTTCCTTGTTCTCAATGTCCGCCAGTTTCAATGTCTCTACTTCCTTGCTAAGTGCTGGGCGCGGCTCTTGCGGCGCCTCTGGATCAGGGTAAATAAATAAAGGTTCCATCGTTTCCAGATTGATCCGTGTAATGACGCCACCCTCAGCGTAATCCGCTGCATACGCGCCGTATTCCAGTTGCAGCATACCCACACTTTCTGGCACCCGCTCTGCCAAGAAAGCATACGCAGCAAAGTCCTGTTCTTGCGTGGTTTCGACGACATCGCCGGATCGCTCACCCGTGTTTAAGATGACGTTACCGGTTGCCCTGTCGTAATAAATTTTTGCGCCGATATCCATGAAAATCCTCCTTTTTAACCGTAGGCGTGCCAGCGGTATTGTGTGTTTAATTCCCGAACCGCCAACCTAAACCCTAAATGGTTTACGTAGGACTGCGTACCATCTACACGTATGGACGCGCCTGTGTAGTTTGCGGCAGCATAAATCTGGTACCCATTATATGTGTTAGCGCTACAAGGAAACGTTGTTACCGCAGTTGCTGCGGATACTGGATTCACTATCTCCACAACGATTCGTGTAGGAGTAAAACCCAGCCCTGAGACAGCCATAAAAGGCATTGATAAAGTGCTACCGTCACCCAGAATAAAATTCGAAGAAAAGCTCAGGGACGTAACCGTACCCGTAGCATATTTCGGCCCCACCTGAATTGCGTTGATATTCGCCGCCATCGTTGCAAATGGCGCGTCTGCCGCTGTTGGTACTCCTTTGCCAGTAATCGCAGCGGCAATTGATGCTTTACCGTTACTGACAGATGTAAAAAGGTCAGGACTCCACGGTGTCCACACACCATTTTGCTTTAAACGTTGTTGGTATGTTGTCCTGTTAAAGTTGTAAGCATTTTGGACTTCCCACAAGTCGTTATGACGAATGATTTCGAAGTAATGCCAATCCGCACTTGGAGCATTAACTACTTGGCTGCCCATATACCATCCGGTTTTTCGAGGATCGTTAAGGTTTGCATTAGAGATGTCAAGGGCAAATCCTGAATCACTGGTTACAGCTACCTTTTGCCACGGGTCACCTGTATTAGCAATACGGTGTAGTGCTGGGGTGAACGCTGCGCCTGCTGTGGTTGCGACCGGGCCTGTATCAAACATGTATACTTCTGGACCAGCGCCGCCCGTATACCTCATATAGATTCCGCGAGCGCCTAAGTCGGCATGAGTATTCTCAAATTTGAATACTGATCCGTCTAGGTAACAATTACTGCCATACAAAACCATACCATTTGGGGAAGCAGAAAACGTACCCCATTGCTGCATAGTTAGTCGTCCAGTCATATTGACGCCGCCTGTGCGCGGCACGCTAGCAATTTTAGCATCTCTTACTGCTTTCTCCGTCGCGGCCAGCGTCTCGGACGTCCCATCCGTTTTGTTCGATAGCTGGACAATCCCTTTTTTCATAAGAGACGCGTCCGGAATCTCAACGTTCTCGATCTTCTTCAGAATTTCTTCCAAGCTGATATTTACCCGCTGATCGGCTGTAGAAATAACCCCACTGGTATCTGTGGCCACATAAAAAAGCAACAAGCCAGATTTGGCCGTTGCTTCTGATGTTGTCTTTTTAACCACGCCACCAATGTCCACGTACAAATATTGTCCTTGTGTTGGATTCAAAGCCATTTCCCCTGCAGATACTTCGTAGCGTTTCCCACCTACATAAGCCACGCCCGCCGTCCAGGTCGCTTTTAACCCTTCCGCACTACACGTTAGCCCCATCATGCCGTCGATCACAGCAACAAAGTTGCCACCCATCTCCTTGGCCAACTGTTCAACCAATGTGTGAGCTGCCTCGATGCCGCCTTCTATTGTGTTCAGTCTGGACGATGTGATTCGAGTCCCTTCCTGTACAAGTTCGAACAATGGCCGTCCCGTTTGCGGATCCGTCTTCTGTTTCCCAGTTGATGGGTCCATGATCGGCCTGGTTAGGTCGGGGATCTCATCCTTCCAATCCTGCTTGTTATACAAGTGCTCTCACCTCCAGTTTGATATTAAATTCAAAACCAATGAGAAAACCGCGATCGTTCTTGATCACGTTCAGCGCCTGGTTGGCCAGTGTTCGTCCTTGACCATCCATGAGCGATGCGCCAAGAATCTGCTTACCGACCAATTCTACATCGCTCAAGAACACATATTTACGAACGCTCCTTCCGGAAATGATCGTGTTATGAACGGGGTATCGAACAAGTTCACCGCCGACATTGACCAAGGCATGGTCGAAGTATGAATCTACGCTGTTGACCATATTATCAAGTAGCAACGGTTGAATAACCTCAGCAGCCATTATGTTGTTCCTCCTTGCATGGGTATTTCAAAACCTGTAATCGGACTATCTATTCGGGCAACCGTGGTTACTGCCCCCGCTGTTATCGTCCCTTGTGCCAAAGTTCCGCTTGTTCCAAGCTCGATCGGCATTTCAAAACCGCAGATTGGGTAATCTACGCTGTGGCCGTAGGCTTTTGCCCCTACTGTGATGGTCGATTTGGGAGCTTGGACAACCGGCACAGCCCTGTTAATATGAACCGGGCGAATATATTCGAAATCGGTAAACAGCCCCGCAATATTGATTGGGGTACTGCTGTCATACTCAAAGTGGATCTCTTTGGTCATAAACTCTTCCGTCACACTCAGCAGCTTGCCGTATTGCAAACCAATCTGTCGAAGAATCGGCAGCTTGAACGGCTTCTTGGCCAATCTTTTCCTTCGGATCGCCTCACGCCGGTTTGCCACTGAACCGATCTGTTCCGTCCGGAAGTAGATCCATTCCCAAAGGCCAAGCCCCCAGGTAGCACGTTGCAAAAGAAATTGATTCACGAGCTCGTCCATTTTCTTTTCCCGGAGGTTGATTTCTTCTTCCATCACGCCGAAATGCCAGCCTGCTACCGCGTTTTCATACCAGTACGGGGGCAAAACTTTGCGGTATCGCAACGGAATCATGACAGTATCACCTCAACCTTCAGGAGGGACACAGCAGGAACGTCCACATCCTGAACGTCATCGTTAAGAGTAAATTCGCTGTAGTTTTCCACACCTGGAACGAGTAAGAGAGCTGCAATGTAGTTGTATAACAGCTTGCTGCGGCCATTGGCGTATGCCATCACCCGTTGACGGATTTGTTCGGCCAGCTGATGCAGGTCTTCCGTCGTCTCCAATGTTGCCTTCACGGCCACAAGGAAGATTGGGGCCGGATGCACCGCTAAATCATGGCCAGCAATACGGTAATCCTCCCACATCAGTTCCTTGACCTGTTCAGCGAACTCTGGCGTGATTGGTTGGCCGTTCATGTCCGTTAAATACAAATCAATGGAATTGTCGTGGCGTTCCTTCTCACGGGCAACAGCGGCGCCCACACCCTGAATCTCTTTGGCCCAGCTCTCATAATCCTTGCGTCGGCCGCTCCCCTCTTCGGAAAATGCTCGATCCAAGATCCGCAAGCGATAATCATCGTTGGATTCACCATCTTTACGGACCATACCATCTGCCCAGCCATGCGCATCCAGAAACTCATCATCTGCCCAGATTGGTGTGGACTGCAATACGCCATAGCCCCACAATTCTTGCTGTTCAGCAATCTCCTGAGCGATAGGGTACCAAAGGTCATAAAAGTATTCTCCTTCGCCCACGGGAGGCGGTGGAAGCCCTCTCTCATTGGCCATCGTAACCGCTCGGTTGACCCACCGTTGATAGATCATATCGGGGGTTTCTTCCAAGATCGGGATGGAAGGAAACTTCGGTAAATCATTGATGGTCAAACTCATGTATCGATCACCTCACTTAATTCAGCGGCACCAACCAGCCCGGTTATCTGTATGGTCAGATCCATTCCGCGATCGACACGCGTCATCGATGTTACTTCGGCTTGTTCAATCTCAGGGTGAGCCGTTAACGCCTCTTCAATATCCCGGATAATTTCGTGGTCTTCCCAGCCCGCCCATTCCGATTTCTCAACACCCACGTCCGCACCGTAGACAATATACTGGAAACGTTCAGTGCAAAGGATCTTCATGGCCGTTTCAACAAGGAATTCCTCGTAACTGGTTGTCCGGACTGGCCGACCGTACTCATCTAAGACTGCTTGCCGGTTGTAATAGTCCATTTTATACGTCCATTTGGTCTCCGAAGGGATGTTATCCACCAGATCCGTGACGTCTACCTCTTCCAGTTCCATTTCAGGGAACATCGACTCTTCCTCGTCCATGGTCTATCGCTCCTTTCCCAATACATAATATCGTTGGCCAGTCATCCGCGACACCAGGAGTCGGTCCCCCACTTGAAGCGGGCTTGGAATCAAGAGTTTCCCCTTCATGGTTGTTGGAGCAGGCTCTGTCACGTCAAACGTGACTTCGATTTCACGTTCCTGCAGATAGTCGGCAATGACCAAACTTGGGGACTCATAAGGATACGGATCGCCATCCACCTCAATTTTGGCATTCGGCCAGCTAAGGAGCGTTGCACGTTCGGTATCTCGTGCATCGATGTGATCCTTTGTTTTACTCCGCAACAGCTTTATCGCATCATTCAGCATCAAGCTTCCCTCCGTTCCAGCACCATCTTGACGGTGAATATGCCATTGCTCCAGCTCGTATCGGCGCTCTCCACGATCCATTTAGTGACAACCGTCGTCTTGATCAGCACAAGCCAGCCGGCACGCAGCCCCGACAAAGTGTGGTCCTCATGCCGGACGGTGATCTTTTTGATCTGCTTGGGCTTTGCCATCGCCTTCAACCTTTGTGTTGCAACGGTGGTCGGATTCTCTTCTTCCTCGACTTCAATGATCTCTTCCATTCGGCCAAACGTCTTCAAGGCGCTGGAATCGGTTTTAGTGACGGATGCCGACAGTTTGTCATCCTTGTATTTCTGCGCAGTCACCACAGTGTACGTGTCTTCGATGTTGTATCCTGCGCTGCTGGCCTCCATTTGCTCGGGAACAAAAATAGGCACCTTCTCGTTGGTACCCTCTCTCACGACCTGGAAGTAAAAATGTTTCTCCGTCCGGACGACATCCACATGATAACGGTAGCCGCTACGCTCATATGCTTTTTGCAACACATCCAAAATGATTTCGGAATGTGCCATTGTCCCGTAACGTTCATCGATATTGAACCCGAGTTTGGGACAACGAAAATCGACCCCAGTCGTCTGAATGTACTTCTGCAGCTCGGCCCCCGCTTCACCCTTCAGATATGGGCGAGTCCCTTTGTTCTTGGCCAGATACCACCCGATCTCCCGGGCTTCAACCTCCCAAACGTCCGCAAATTCATCACGTTCATATTTTGTGATTGGTCCGTGAAAGAACTGGTTTTTGTGATGAAGGAGCGCCTTGCCGATCCGGTGGGAAAAGCACATCAGCATACCGGCCACACTGATCGTCGGGATACCGCGCAGCCGAACCGTCATGCTGCGCGCGATTTCGTCCCGTTGGGATGACCAGGATATGTCCATAATTGCAGGAGTGAGGGCAGACCTGGCATCGTTCTTTCCGTATATAACTGCGAATTTATCCATGGTCCCTCTCCTTTACTTAGCTTTGTTCAACGCTGCCGAAATTTTATTTTTCTGCCCAGTGTAGTCAAACGCTCCTTTTTGATTGTCGGAAGATTCTTTAGCCGACTTACTTTTCTTTTTATCTTCTGCCGCTTTTTGCTTTTTGGTCTTATCCTTTTTGTCCTTCTTATCTTTCTTATCCTTCTTGCTGGTCGTGTTTGGCCTGCTTTTGCTGGCTTTGGTGATAATCACGCCAGGCTTCAGGAGCTGCTTCGTATTACTGTATGAAATAATCTTTACTGGCTTATGCTCGACCAAGCTCATTGTCATGTGAATATTGCCTTGGCCATCCTTATAAACAATCTCCATGTTCTCGATCAACATGGTCTGAGAAAACAATTCTTCGAAGTTCAACACAACGGGCTTAGGCTTCCATTTTTCAAGCAGTTGCCACGTCGTTTCTGGCCGCTTGTAAGTGACAGTTTGTTTCTTATCCGTTTCCCAAATATCCCGCCATTCACGCGGCAAGATGGTTGAAAAAGAAACCTTCTTCAGTTTGGAAGTAGGTTTCCCTGTCCGCTCTTGTCCGGTGATGACGTTGAATGTATCCACTTCATTACCAGTTGTGATTTGGATCTCGGCCGGAGTGATCGGGAAGGTTAATCGGATAGCTCCTTGCGACATAGCCAGCATGACTTAACCCCCTGTCTCCAATGCTTTGTATAATTCCTCTCCGAATACGTCCCGGATTAACGCTCGACCTTCAGGGCTCGTCAAGGCTTTGGCAAACGATTGGAAATCCGTAATGTCGGCGGCCAGACTACCAAAATCCATTTGGATATTACCAATGGTCACGGATTTGGCTCCTGTTGATGCCTGAGCCGCCAGCGGGATCGTCCGAATCGGAAAATTCCCGCCTGACAAGCTTGGCCCCTCTATGCCGTCCACGCCGTCTCGCATCGTCCCAGCGATCAAGCTCATGCTTTGCTTCACGGAATCCGGCCGCAAGCCATCATTGAACATCGTCATGAAATTGGGTGCCCACTTGTCCGACTTGCTTGCAGGTCCCTCTTTGGTTGGAGAACTAAATCCGAGGTAATTCTTGATTACTCCGGCAGCCTTGGACACGATACTGGTCAGCGTTGGAAACTTACTTTGCATCCCTGCAGCCATCATGCTGATCAGGTTGCTGCCCCAGGTGCTTCCTTTGCTTGAAACAGTAGAGAGCGATTCAAGATGTTGTCGGGTAAGATCGATCGCACTTTTGGCCGATGAACTCACACCACTAAAACTTAATGCAGCCTGGCCATTACCACTCACAATGTCTTGTGCGGCATTCTTGGACGAAACGCCCAAGTCCTTCGCTTGCTTCTCGCTTTCTTTTGCCGCTGTTCCTACGGCTTTCACATTGTTCTCGGCATCCTTGGAATCGGTGCCGCGAAACATCTCCACAAGTTTGTTTTTGATCTTATTTGCTGCCTGGGTGACGCCGCTCTCGTCCATAGCATCTTTCAAACCTTGCTTCAAACCGCTTTTCTGTACATTAGAAACGACGCTTTCCATCGTCTCCTTGATCTTCTGTTCACCTTCCTTAGTTGTGGATGAGGTCGTCGTAATGAAAGATTCTTTAGGCAGCTCCGGCATAGCCGGGATGCGCTGAGGCTCTTCTTTCGGCCCAAAACCGAACCACCCTTTCACAGAATCAGTCAAATTGGATACAGCGTCGACTACTCCCCTGGTCAATCCGCTTGAATCAGCAAGCGAGCCCAACTTTTCGCCTGCCCAGTTACCAATCCATGCTCCAGCAGCAGTACCCAAGGGGCCTGCCAACGAACCAACAATCCCGCCAAGCGTACCCCCAATTGCTCCACCTGCGACCGAACCACCCGAAGTTGATATCGCTTCCTTCCATCCGGTTTCTTTAGCTGTTTCGTATAGTTCGTAGGCACCAAAACCTAAGGATGTCGCAGCCCCGACAATACCGCCAGCTTTAAGCATTTTAGCGTTTGACTTTAAAAAGTTCCCCAACTTTCCACCGTTCGGTACATCAGGTTCAGGCGGAGTTGGAGGAGTTGGACGGGGAACACGGTAAGGATTGTCCCTCGATCCCCTCCGGTTTGGATTCGGGTTGTCTGGTGGATTGTTCCGATTCCGATCACCGCTCGGGCCTCCATTTCTTCCGCCACCTCGCCTGCCATTTCTGCCATTCCTACGATCTCCTCGGTTCCCACCTCCACCTGAGACTGAACCGTTAACATATACGTTTCTGGCATTTATGGTCATCGATGATGCGCCACGCAACCCGCCGCCTAAATCGTCTCGGGAACCTCTATTCCGATCGAAGTCACGTCTGATACCTCGCCCGCCCATTCGGTTACGGATTCGTTCAGATCGTTGTGCAGGGGTTTCTTCAGTCGGATCAGGGTTTGACGTTTTCCCTCTTAGGCGATCCCATCCATTTTTTAGTCCTTGCCCAGTAGCCGTAACGATGCTTTTCCCTTTTTGCCCAACCCAGCCAGCAGCCCCAGCCAGGTCGGAATTAAGTTGCTTCACTCCTTGTGCAAAGGAAACTAGCCCTTTAACTACGAGCACGCTAGCCAAACCGATCAGAGCGCCATTAATTAAGCCAGCATTGTCTTGATAAATGCTGGTCACCTTTGTTATGGCATTAGCAACACCCACTCCAAAAGCTTCAATGCTGTCTTTGTTCTCAGTGATCAAGGTGTTAAATTCTTTTAATGCAGGCAAAGAGGCTTGCATGATGTTCCCGCCAATATCCTGCATTTGCATTTGTAATTGGGCACGCGTTTGATTAAATTCGATTAACGGATCCGCAGCTTGTTGTTGGGAAACCAGTCGATCAGTTGTTCCAGTCATGTCCGGTGCTTTTTCGAACGCGACACCGAACGTTTTCAGGATCGAGTCTGCATTATCTTCACCTGCTCCGGAACCCAACAAAACTAAAGACTCTTTCAATTCGCTTCGTGACTGACTTGCTAGGTCAGCGACTAAAGCAGCAATTGCGCCTTGGGCTTGTTGCTGATTGCCTGAGTTAATGTCTGTGGTAAATGCCGCTGCCTGTCGCTTTGCTTCTTCTTTTCCTGCGCCGCGATGACCAAAGTAACTTTCCATATCACCAGCGTTGAGGGCTTTAACGCCGAAAACTTCTTTGAAAAAGTCACCCGGCTTATCGAAATTGAAGGCCCCTTCTTGAACCGTCTTTGAAAGGAAATTACTCATTTGAGCCGAGCTGGTACCAGCGCTTGAGAAATAGGGGCTATACTCCCAAAATGTATCCAACAAGTCCTTTTGCGGATCTCCTACTGCTGCATAAGAATAAGCAATGCTGTCAGCGGCTTTCGAATAGGATTCTTTGAAGCTTTTAGCTGTTTGGGTGACTGCCCGTTGCGTTTCCTCAGCCCCTGAATCCGGGATGACGGCTTGTAATTTTGTTGTGGCCGAAAAAGCCTCTGCGACTTTCGATTTATCTTTGACCATAGGCACGAGGGTAGATAGCTCACTCGCACCTGTTGCTCTATCAGAAATGAGACCTTGGGCAACCAATTGATCATTGGTGGCCAATACTTCAGATCGTTGTTGAGCCGACAAATATGGTGCGAGTCGAGCGGCTTCTTTGTAATAATCACTAACCCCACCGAACATGGCATCTGATGCCCCACTACCGAGTACAATCCCCCCTGCAACTGCTGCAAGACTTGATATCTTTGCAGATATCCCATCAACTAACGGGCTGATTTCATCAGTTGCACGAAGCCGGACATGAGCATCACTTATTCCGCGGATTTCACTGTCTGCCCGTGATGCTGATCGTAGCAAATCGTCAGCTCCGGCACGAGAACGACGGAAGATGTCGTCGACACGAATGCGATTGAAATCTCTCACGTCATCAGCAGCACCTTGAATTCGGCGCCCCAAATCGTCAGCAGCATCCTGCGCCCTACGGCTACTGGAAACCAAATCATCGCCCATGGTACCAGCAATTCGTCTGAATTCCCGCACATCATCCGTGGCCCGTTGGATCATCTGACGCATTCCCCGGACCGCTCCGGATATCAAATCTCTAGCTTCAAATGGAACCGTCACCCGGCTAGCCATTGCCATAGTTTGCACCCCCTCCCCGGCCTATTTCTTGTTAAGTTTCTTCATTTCTTCCTCGGCCAGCATCGATGCGGCAAGACAGAAATGATACTGTCTGTTCTTATTCACTTCATACGGCAAGACTTCGGAAGGCAATCGCTTCTGGTTGATCCAAAAGGATGCTACCCAGCTTGCTTCTCCGTCTCGCCGGATGAGTTTTTTGCTTCTTTGAGCAGTGCTTCCTTCGTTTCTTGGAAGTTCCGGACAGCTCGGGATAACACTGTGTAATGATCAGGATTGTTAAACATGCGTGGCGGCAACTCGTTTTTATTTACGCAGTTGTATGCCTTCAAAAGCTCGACGTTTTTCCAATCAAAATCATGTTCTGTTGCACGAACAATCATGGCATCAGTCTCGTTAAATGTTTCTTTTACAGTCCCGTCATCATTGAACGAAGCATCGATACAACGACGAATATCCATCGTGGTCAATCGACGAACGGACCATTTCTCACCATCCACTTCCACTTCGATTTGTTCGGGCTTCGCATCAGCCGTACCGGCCGCAAGATATTTTTGTAGTTTGTCGCTCATTGTAATTCCTCCAGTGATTTTATTTTTTTGTTGAATTGAAAAGGAGCGCTAATGCGCCCCTATGCCATGTAATCAGGGAACTGTTCTACAAATTCGAAATCTGTAACAGTACCTTCCAGTGTAATGTCAATCCCGGTGTTACTGTCGATCTGAGCAACTAAGATGTCCATATTACCGTGGATGTGGATACCAGTAAGCAAGACTCGCTCAACATTACCAGTGATCATGTCCTCCAGTGCCCCGGTTATGCGATCCAAGAACATAGTCTTACCGGCTTTAAAATCATTCAACAGCCGGTAACGCAACCGCGATTCCAACTTGGACATAACCAGTTTGATCGGGATTTCATAACCCACGATTTGTTTGGTTTTGGTCATTCGACGCGCTCGGACAATATCTAATGTTTCCGGATTCAGTGTGACCTCAATTTCTTTGATGGTTTGAATGGAATCCCCATTATCGTCTTCAACGGAGAGATTCCGACCAATAAGTTCGCGTTCCATCTACTATGCCACCTCCCATGTGATGTAGAATGCTTCGATGGCATCAAGCGGTTTAGCATAAAGCTTGAAATAAGCATAATCGAAGTCACTAATATTGTTTGGATCTTCCGTGAATGTGTACCCCTCGTCAATGGCCTTCTGACTCCTGCGGATCGCCAGGTACTCCAGCACGGCGGCAATAAACATCCCTCGGCCGTCCTTGTCGTTGTCCAGTTTTGCCTTCCATTTCTTGGCTGTGGAATAGATATCGTTCAGAATCTGATCGATTGTCATCGATACCCGAATCTTACCGAAGTCCTCACGTTCACCTGCACCCATCGTTGTCAGCGTATTGACCGCCGACTCAATGATGTAATCATATCCATCCCGCGTTGCCATCAGTGTACCCTCAGCCAATCCTTTGATAACTTCGCTGTGGCTCCAGTCAATGGCAGCCTGAGTCATTGGCACTTTCACACCGGTAAAGGACTTATTCGCAGGTGTACCAGCCATAAGGCCAGCCACCCAAGCACCCCATTGCACCGAATTGTATGTTTTGCCATTGATGTGAGTACCAGCAAGGGAACAGTTGACGATGTATCGGGCATTCATAGCCCGGCTGCGTGCATTGTGCTTTTCAATGTCGGTATCATCCAGTGCAAGCCCTGCAACGACCAACTGAGCAATCCTACGGGCTTTCGTGCGCCGATCCAGCAGCCACTGTTTCGCCGCGGCTTGGACTGCCGCATCCGTTGACGGCAAATAAAACACGTCGAAGGTCAGACCGTCCACGCGGTTAAAAACTCGGCTCCATTCGGCCGCTGTAATCGTCGCGGTACCGGAGACGGCTCCTGTAATCGGCGTGTATGCCACATCTGCCAGATCTACCGAACCCGTAGATTTAAAGCGGACCATATTGGATTTCTTCAACGTTTCCTCCGCAGCGGCCTTGTCCGCCACCAAGAATGTCTCCGTGTCGAAAATACCCTTGGTATCACGGACGATGATTTCTTTTTTGTTTGCATCGACCAAGCTGGCCCGGATCATGTATTCAAAATCATTTCCGCGAAGACCTGGGTAACGCGCTTCAATCGTGTAACTGTCGGTCACGGTAACAGCGGCAGCTTTCTCAGCCCCATTGGTGACCCGATAGCCGACCACCGTTGCCCCTGTTTCGGATGCCAACTCCAACTCATCCACCTGCAGGCCGCTCTCCTTCAACCGTTCGGATGTGTCGGCCATATCGACGGCAAAATTAGGTGCGCCCCATTCCGCTTGGTACGGAATCAGCACACGCCCTGTCACCGGCACCACTCTGGCTTTGGCCAACGCGATCAAGTCAATATAGGCACCAGGTCTAACTCTCTGAATCGACATTCAACGTTTCCTCCTTTTGGGCCGTACCAGGACGCAAAAATGCATCCAGTCGGCTTTGTACTTCCTGTTGGGATAGCAGGACATCTTCTTTGCAATCAAAAAGGGCGCCCGCAACCTCAAAGCGTTCATGCTTCAAAGCAGATGCACCCTCAATCCATTCCTTCTTGGTCCGCTTATTCAGATCTTGCTGAGCTGCGGCCGCAAGCTTTTCCTTGCGTGTTGTGCTCATGGGTTGAGCTCCTTTCCATAACCGATGTGGAATTCATTGATCTTCGGTACCGGAACCTTCGGCACTGCCAGAAGATACGAATACCTGCAGGTGACCTCAATCCGGTCCTTTTCAGGTCGGGTATGCGGCGGTTCCATCACCAAGGCCGCGCCGAATTTCTTCGAAGCGTAACTATACCGCTTCTGGCGCAGGAATGTGAAAAATGGTGTCAGATTAAAGGGGATAGGCTCCCCCTCGTCTTCCTCCGTCAGCCGTTCTTTGTCAAAGTGAAACACCAACCCCACGTCCTCCACGATCCGGTCGGCCCGCGGCGTATGAACCTTATCCGATACAAGGTCCGTCTCAATAAAAACGGATGGTGTATCAAAGTTTCCCGCAAGCCATTGCGTCCGGTCCCGGAGGATCGCCAGGTCCGGGTATACATGCCGAACAATCTCTGCCCATGCTTTCAACCCTTCATCCATTAACCCAACACCCTTTCCATTTCCCTGTCCAGGCGTCGTATGATGAGTTGATTCATCCCGCCTTCAAATTGAGTCAAAGCAATGTCGAAATACTTTCGTCCAATGAAGGTTCGCGGCTTGGCCATGAACCCGCCTCGTGCATTCCGGTCATACACAAAAGACCCACCGCTGTTCCAGTACCCCGGAACAAAGTGAGCCTTATGGATAGTGTATCCTTCATTAACCAATCGCGGGTAACCCCATGCATTCTGATCATTTGAACCGGACCCGAGATCCGATCCGACTTCCAAGGTAATCGCATTTCGATCAACGTCCCATTCCCACACGTTGCCGTCACCGCCTCGAGTAAATGAGTTCCACATCAAGCCGGTATCAATCAGGCCTTGCCTGTCGATTTCGTCAATGATGTGGTTCAACAAACTTTCTCCCAAGGCTTCTGCAATATTTCTGAGAATTCGATCCATGTCTCGGTCAACAAGTTGACGGAACCGCCTGGCCAACCCATCAAAGTCGTTAACGATCATTGCCTTTCACCTCACATGTCATCAACAGCTCCATCCAATAGCGACGAGGATTCGCATCGATAACGAGATAACGACGGCCAAACAACACAACCTCGTCACTGATTCGCACGTCGGCCGTCTTTGTTACACCGATCGTCTTCTTGACGATGTACATCACAGGCTTTGCATCGGATTTATCGGATGTCTCCGTCTTGATCACATGACATTTAAGGTCCGCAATTTTCCCGCTCTTACGATCGTTAAACAGATCGTCGCCATCACGCTTGCTTCCTACCCGGTAAACAGCAAGCGGTGTTTTAAACCGATGATTCACAGCAAATAGGCCGTGATGTTGCCATCATCCGGCCCCTCCTGCTGTTTCTTAACCCACAAGAACAAGATCGCATCCACGTCCGGGTTTCCTGTAGTCTTGCCAGCGATGGCCTGCCGGGTATATGTCCAAGCCCCGTCACTCTCAGATGCATAGTTCCGCGCGACAGCAGCCAGGTATTCCTCACTATCCTGCAAAGCCAGCCCTTCGGCCAGCTTCACCCATGCAAGCATGAGCTGCCGATCGACGACTTCAGGAAACGGCATAGGCAAATACAATTCAATGCGCACTTGGGCGTCATCGATGTATTGTTCCAACTGTTCTGGCTCCGCTTCCTGAATGGGCGTTACACGGCTGCGGGTTTTAAGAAGTTGGGGCGTTAGCATAAGGATCATCCTTTTGCAATTGGGCTGCCAAAGCTTCAATCAAATCGGGTTTGTTCATCGTCGAATAACCTTTGATGCCTGCCGCCTTGGCTTGCTCCTTCAGTTCCTGAAGGGAAGGACCATCATCTTTCCCATTATCGTCAGCTACCGGTGCGGGTTCCGAATGAATTTCTTCAACCGTGAAATCCTTCTCCTGTGACAATTTTTCCGCAACCTCCGAAGAAACAAGCAAAGTTTTGCCCGGTTCGAAGCGATGGCCGTATTTGGTCACTGACGTGTTTTTGCCATTAAAGGTCACTTTCTGCATCAGAACGTCACCCCTTCCGCGATCGACACAGCGCCCGGCTCTTCGAAAATAGAATCATAGTCGGAATGAATAGCGTAGAAGCGTTTGTCCTCATAGATGGCTTCTTTACCCTCCGTCGTCTTGCGGATCTGCATGTCATAGGTGTTCACCAAAACAAAATTGTCGTGATACGTGAAAATCACGACACCTTCAGGCATGTGCGCCACTTCTTCAACGTCATAGGAGTTGATCTTTTTCACGCCGCCCAAAATTTGCAGCTGGATCGATGCGCTCGTATCCTTCTCAGCCAGTTTTTGCAGGCGTTCGGAGAAGGTGTTGGGATGCATGAAGAATTTGAACGTACCAGCAGCACGCAACCGCGTAGGAACAGCACGTTCCAGTTCGAAGAAGATCCCGACTTTTTTCTCAGCAGGCAATGTGTCCCAATCAATGAGGTTGCCCTCTGTCTTGGCTTTTTTCAACCATCCGTTGTTGATTTTCAAGAAGTCGTAATCCGGATCGGTGCTCGGTGTTGCTGTATCCCCGTTAAAACCGAGATCCTGCATGTTATCCGCGTAGTTCTTGGTCATAGCTGCCATGATGATATCCTCGGCATTTTGGCTACGAACACGTTGCGTTTGACGGATGAATTCTTCCGTAATTTCAAATGCCAGAACAACAGGAGCGACAGCATACGGTACTTGCGGAAATGTTGGCCTTGTGATTTTGCTTACCGCGTTGTTTTCCACTTTGCCGCGAAGGTTCCGGCCTGTGACCCCGATTTTATCAATCGTGCCTTTGGAACTTGTACGGGTTACTGTACGGATACCTCTCAAGAAAGAGGTGGATTCATACGCCATGGTTAAAAAGGCATCCACTTGCTGATAGTTGAGGGCTGTTTGGTCCATGGTTGTAACAGTGGTCGATTTAATGACTTGTCCGTTTGTTTTCATGTGATTAATAGTCTCCCTTCAAATTTGAACTACAGCAGACCGCCGAAGCTTACGCTACCATCCGACTTATGGATTCCCTCGTTCTGGGCACCGCCTTGCTGAGAACCGCCACGACTGTTTTTGACGATTTGCACGTCAGCTGCCAATGTATTCATTTGCTCAGTCAACGGGGCAAGCGCCTTAGCAATGGCGTCAGTCACGGCATCCGCTTGAGGATCTGCACCTTTGCCCGTATCCTGTGTTCCACCGTCAGGATCAGTGCCGCCGCCGCCTTCCTGCTTCTTCAGTTCCGTAATCTCGTTGGTAAGATCCGTCACTTGCTTGGCAATAGGCGCAACAGCTGCCTGTACGGCTTTTGCAATATCTTCTGGTTTCAAATCGTCTTCCTCCTCAGGCTCTTCTTCAGGAGCCGTCTTATTTTTAAGTTCGGTCAGCGTAGCAATGGCATCATCAATGTGCTTCATGTTCCCACTGGAAATTTTCTTGCCAGCCTTGGCAATAGCTTCAGGGGGCTGCCCCAACTCTTTTGCTATATCCTTCACGGCCAAAACTTCCTGAGCAATCGTCACAAAGTCCTGAAGGGCTTCACGGATCTTCTCAGGATCACTTTCCATATCTTCGTTGTACCAGCTGTCCCAGTTGAAGATGACACTATTGAGTGCATCCTGTGCCGCCCAAAATTCACGACGACGACGGTCGCGTTCGTATTTGTCTGCAACCGCACCTTTGGCGATTTTAGCGCCACCAGTAAAGTAAGCTTTCATGGTACGAAAAAAGCCCATGGCTTCGTCATCCGACTTGGCCGCAGGCTGCTGGTCTTGCTTTTCAATTGCTTCCGCCGTCCCTGCCATCGAGTATCCGGTGATGTCACCCTTCTGGATGCTTTTCCAGATTTCGTCGCTTGCTTTGGTAACGAGTACCCACGATCCCTTACGGATCGTCTCGCCCTCCATTTCAAAATCTACTGGGGCAATGTAGCATTCCACCACATCCCCCACGCCGGGATCGAAATCATGCTGCGTATCCATGACTGCACCTTTCGCAATCGCGAGGTTGGCCATAAATCCGTGAACAGCCTTTTCGATCTCTTCCGCAGTCATCATGTCACCATGTGAATCTTCGGCGTCCGGTTCATACACCACACCATACACCAACTTTTTGGCATCGTCCGTCTTGGCAATCAGCCGCACCTGTTTCTGAAAATCCGGCTTTTTGTCGCTTTTGGTGAGGAAAAACCTTTTTTGGTTTGCTCCCTTATCGACATAGCTGATATGCGTGATATCGACATTTGTTAATTCTCTTGGCATTTCTTTCTTCACCTCCTCTCAGGAATAATTGAATGGCAAACAGGCATGACCACAACAGCACCATACCAACGCTTCTCATATTCGATTCACCTCGCTTAATCAAGTACCAACTGCATCGTGCAGCGGCAATTTATGATTTCTTCAGGATCGCCTGCAGGATCACCGGGGTACATTAACTTGCTTTTGCCGACCTTAAATGGCTTATCCAAGTCAACCACCTGACCGTTGGCCTTACGGTGTGACTTTCGGGTCCTCGTGCCGGCAGCTGACCGCCATTTCTTGCCCTTGGCGATTTCGGATTGCTTCCAGCCTTCCAGTTTGCCGCCGTTGGCCGCTGCCGTACTCATGGTCCGTGAAATCCGCTGTGCCCGTTGCATGCTGAACGGCCCCTCTTCTCCCCCGGCTGCCTGTTCGCTGATTTCCTGTACCAGTAAAGCACGTTCTGAGGGGGTTTTTCCCTCGTCGATCGCTTTTTCAAAGCTACGGAGCAGCGTATCCGTTGAAGATTGATTCATATCGGGTACCAGGTCGCGGATCTCTTTGACAAACTCTTTGGCCGCCTTGTTCTTAGTGCTCCATACCTTTTCGGCGTCAAGTTCGATCAGTTCGGATTCTCCAGCCAATTGAAACAACGGTTCAAAGGCTTCCTGTACCGCTTGTTCAAACAGGTCGGAAAACACGTCGACTGTATGGAGGGCAATAAGAACCTTACCCAATTCACCGATATCCCCCAAGGACTCTTCGCTCAATTCAGCTATTGCCTCCTGAAGAGCTTCCCCTTGTAGCTCCAAGATCTCCATGATCCGGTCCTCACCCTGCTTGTATAACTCTTCAAGCAGCTGACGCTCCACGTATGTTAGCTCAAGGCTATCAAGGAATTCATCATCATCCGCTTTGGCGATCAGTTCCCAACAAGCTTCACACATGGACGCCCACCTCTGCTGAGCCTTTCCGAAGCAGGCGCTTCGCAATGGTTGTAACACGCTCCTGCAGGTCGTCAGCATCGTTCTCGCCTTCAGGATCAAGAACAGCAGGCTGACTGCTTGCCAATTGTGCGATCGGCGTATCAAGGTATTCCGGACTGAACTTGCCCTCATCGATCGTTGTACCAAGTACATCTTCGGCGATCGGAATCAGGTCACGGACCAGCATAATACCGCGGTCAGCAATAAAGTCCAGCATTGCCTTGCGATCTGCCGGATCAATAATGTTCGGCCCCCGAAGCACGGCACGCACACGAAAAATGCCCATGGCCGGGAATAGGCGCTTGTTGAAAATCTCGTTCATAATCCACTTGCGATAAGGTTCAAATACTTGCTCCTCTGCGAATGCCAGGGCTGCCTGAGCTGTCGCACGATTGTAGTCAGAACTTTGCCCAACCAGAATCGGCGGCAGTCGGAAAGCAGACAGGATATCCGCCTTCTTTTCCTTCCCGTACTCCAAGAAAAGGGCGTCCTGTTGAAGCAAGTCGTTCAGCTTATCCATTTGGATAGATACCTTTTCGACCTTTTCGTCCAACGGCCCGCCTGTTTCCTGCCCTTTAGCCTCAAGGTAAAGGATACCGCCTTGGGATTGAGAACCTTTAACTTTGCTCAGTAACTCCATTGATTGTTGCGTCAAGCGGCCATTTGTGACCGTTAAGATCATGGAGAGCATACGGCCATTTGAGAAATAAGATACGTTCAGTTCCTCAGCTTCCCGGGAACCCACAACACCAGGTGTATTCCCGAACCATCGAGGCTCCCCATATGCTCCATCGTTACCGATGCGTAAAGGAATGATTTGGTTACCTTCACCTTCAGTACCGAACAGCCGGAACCACACAACCGAAGTCCCCCGCTTCATTGCATACCGACGCGTATAGATCTCCTGTGAAAATTCTTCGACTTGTTTGGTTGAACTGATACGTCGTTTTCGTTTAATAGTTGCCTGTTTGCTCTCCTTGGTATAACGAACATACTTTGGGTTCATTCGGAAGATTGTCGGGAACTCGCTGCCTGTTGGCCAGGCCACCTCTATGTTGGCCATCCCGGTACTCTCCAAGTCCTCAATTAGTTGGCTCACAATCTCGTCTGGTGAATCCTCCAGATTGCACGTCTCCAAAAAACGTTCAGCACGGTTCCATTCGTCCTTGGCCGTATCGTCACTCTCACCCGGCAAATACTCCAGCGCAATGCCATGGCCAGCGATATTCCGTTTGTAAGCCTCAATGCACTGTGGGATGATGTTGCTGTTTTTAACAAGTTGTCTACATGAAGCAGGGTCATTGCCTGACTCGAAAGGCAACAGGCCATGCTGATCGTATAAGCTGTCGAATACATCGGGCAGCTGGGCACTGGACGGAATGTGCCTTCCTTCTTCCTTCGCAAACGGAACCCATGCCGCATTGCCTTCACTCAACCAAACCACCCCGCTCCCCCATTGTTATCTTCATGCTCAGAATCCTCCTGTTGCTGTTTTTTCTTGAACCACTCGAACCACTTATCAGCTACCTGGCGCACCTGCAGGGCAATGGAATAAGCCATAATCCGGTCATCGTGGCAACCGCTGTCGGCCTCGGCCTTGCCGTTCTTATCGATGAACGTCATACACTCACCGTACAGCTCAGGACAATAAATGTCGTAAAGCTGATCGCGAATGGCCTCTTTGAAATCACTAATCATTACAGGGCGGGTAGCCTTATTGGTTTCCCAACCAAGGCGGCCCTTCTTGTGAAGGAACAACAACGGGTAATGGCATGTGTTGTACAACGTATTGAGCACGGATTCCCCAGTGTTGTTGTTCTCGACGGCAAGCAATGCCGTGTTATAAAACAACCCGAGCCTGTTCAGCTTCTTCCCGTACAAATCGGTGTCCCACTTGCCATGAAGTGCTGCGCACATTTCACCCGTCCGGGCATCGATCACATAAGCAGCATCATAGTCTCCATCTTCTGTGCCTTTGGCCGTATCTGCGGCCAAGATGTACCGTTTCCCCTGATCAGGCTGCCGGTAGATGATCAGTTCTCCGGTCGATGAAGGAAAAACCCTGCCCTTAACAAAGTCAATCTCATGCCGAATGCCTTTAAGCTGGATCGCATCCCGCAATCGCTTGATGAACTTGTTATCGAAGATCCCTTCGCCAGACAACAAGAACGCGTCGTCAGGTTCTGACGGATACTCCTGATCGAATTGCCGCGGGTCTCCACCGCAATCATTTCGGATGGTATAGCGTCGCCACTGAAGCTGTTCATCATCTAAACCGTATTTGGCCTTCAGCTCCTGTTCCTCTTCGGTCAACTCGAAGCCAGGCGGTAACGGTTTGCGATAGTCCGGCATTTCAAACCACGCAAAAAAGAGCGGAAAAAAATCATTCTCGCCCTTAACGGCTGCATCCCATATTTGTTTGAACTCTTCCATGCCATTCGCTGTGGATTCGATAATCCCAATGCTTCCCGCTTCCTTGGACAATGCAGCCAAGAGAGACAGCAGATGCCGTTTCTTCTTCTTGGCTGGCCAGAATGCCACTTCGGATGCATGCAGGTAATGGATCGTATCCGAACGGGCCAGAACCCGGCTTTCTGCCGTCTGTACAGTGATCTTTGATTTCAACCCCGGATTCCTGCGGCGGTCTGCCGTCCGGATCGCCGGGTTCTCAAAGGTCAGCTTCTTGGCGTTGTTCTTCCGACTCATCGGCTGGATGATGGCCGGCACCCGCTCGTAATAAAGCTGGAACATATCAAACAGGTTACTGGAAGCATCGGAGGATTGAGCGACAATGAATGCATTCTTGGCTTCCTGCAGCGACGTGAAATAATAGATCAGGGCTTCCGTCACCGTAGAGAACCCCATCTGCCTAGCTTTCAGGATAATAATCCGGACGGGCTTTCCTGCCGCAATGTCTTCAAACACCTTCGCAGCATAACGCCGCTGGGCATCATTGAGGATCAACCGAACCATGGCCCCGGATTTGTCCTTGATCTTGAGCATAGAGAAACAAAACCGTTCGAAGTCAGAAAGGATCTCCTTCAGCTCCGCCAACTTTTCAGGCCGCTGTTGCAGCTTGCGCTTAATCCGGCGGCGGTGTTCCTTAGCAAGTGCAATTACCAATCTAGATCATCTCCATCGTCGTCTTCATCGCCTTCACCCTCTCCCTCAGTACCGCCGTGGCCTAAAGCCTTAAATTTGTCCAACTCCAAACGTTCACGAGCGATTTTCAGTTTCTCTTCCTCTTGTTGCAAGCTGGCAATCAGGTTAATCACGCGGATTTTCTTATCACGCGTCCGGATCAACCATTCCTCTTGCTTCAAGATTTTGTCCAACTTCGAGGAAATAACGGTCGTGATCTCCGTGACCTTCATGCCCTCTGTAAGGACCGGAACCTGAATCTGCTTCCCGCTCTTAGGGCTGGTGTATGGCACCATATCCTTGCGCTGAGTGAGTTCTTCCTTGATCTTGCGTTCCTCATCACTCAGCCCGGCTTCCAACATCTTGACCCGTTTCATGTGCCGGATCTCCTGCAGGGTCAACAGCCGAAGTTGTTCCTCAAGCTGGGCCATTGGCGATGTATCGATCTGATCCAGCAATTCCAATTCCTCAGCCTCGAGGGTATCCGCAAAGATGGTTTCATACCCTCCATGCTTAAGGGCCTTCTTGTTGCGGTATGGACCGCCATTGCCGCCGCTATTCCCCAAGGCGTTTTTGTTGCCAGGAGGCGCACCGCCTTTGTTGCCGACGGCGTTCTTATTCCCTTTCGGCGCTCCCCTTGATTTTGGAACGCTCCCATTCGTTCCATTTGGAGCGTTCCCTTTGGAAGTACCATCAGCGCTCCCATTCAATTCATCTTCCCACTTATCTATGGACTTCCATTTTCGGACCCGAGATTCAGGAATGAAAAGAGCGGCGGCGATGTCTTTTAGCTTCATCGTCCCGCCGCTCTGCAACCACATCTTTTTTGCCTTGTCCCGCTCGGGACTACGTTCTCTGGCCATGCTACACCATCACCACCCCCAACAAGAAAAGACGAGTCCTAAATAGACCCGTCTGTCCCTTTTATGTTCAATCCCCTTTGACTAGAACCTATACTCGATTACGGGGGACTTCGAAGCAATACAGCTCCTTCCCCTTCGCCTGCTGCTTCTGCGTAATCTCAGCCAATGCATTCGAGTGGTTAGAAGAAAGGCCTTCAAGCCGTTCCTTCAACATATGTCCTTTGTGACATCCAACTAGTTCCTGTAGGCTCTGGCTCGTGATGCCTGCTTGTGTGAAATTCGCGATAATGTTGCTTTTCATATAAATCATCCGTTCTTAGTTTAGTCCGCCCTTACTGGGGCGGCTACAAGCAATATAAGGTATGACCTCGCCTATTTAACACAATTACGTACATCACAGATCATCATCCTTCTGTAACTTGATATCCAACTCGATAAGTCGTTCCAAATCGTCGACCGTCTTCATCATTATATGTCCGGCCTGCAGGTCTTTAACCCACTGGGCGATTGCTGCTTTGACGATTTTGCGGTATTGCTCTTTAGATTCGAGGATACCCTCTGCGACTTCGAGCTCGTGTTGCAACAAAATTTCATCTTGTGTTCTCATGTAGTCCCCTCGGCTTTCCGTTATACTGGAATGCGAGATAGCGGATGTCTGCATAAATGCCGCGCGCGGCGGGCCGCTATCTCAGCCGGGGGATACCCTGGGTGATCAGGGGGACGTTCGAGCGTCTCCCTTTTTATTACCGCAAAAATCCGGTAACAGTAACGAGTCTAGGACGAACATTGAACTTCTTGGCTATTGCCGTGGCCTTGACATTCACCGCATCAATATACGGCTGGATGTTAACCATGGCCTCGTCACGGCTGACCTTCTTGGTTTTGTATAACAGCTTGTACGATTCGGCCCGTGCTTTTAGGGCGGCTATCTCTGGATTCATAGTCTTTCACTCCTCTATCTATCGTTGTTATCGAGATGATAACCGATGTGGCTACGACAATCGAGAGAGATTAAGAGATTTCTCCAAAAGCTGTCATGTCAATTTCAAGTGGGCCCAGCTCCTTCTTAATATGTTGCGGATTGCCCTTGTAAAACACTAGTACGTTCTGATGACATTTGCCTAATTTCCTTCGGCTGCTGAACTGCCTCCCTACCCGTAGAGCCACACTGCCCACGACATTAATCAAAATGGCCTCATTGTAATAGACAAAGCCCGCATCCTGAAAAGCCTGTATGGTGTCAGATACAAAGTTACGATACACGCCGCGTTGATCGCGTACATCCCCCACAACAAAACAAGCAAAGCGGTTTTCTTTCAATCTATCGGCTGCTGTCGCGATAATCTCTCGGTAAGCTGCCAGAAAGTCTATATAATCCATATTGGATATATCAGCAGGATCATCACTATAAACCTCCAAGTCGGCATAAGGCGGGCAGCTAAACAGAAAATCAGCTTCAACGTGTGCTGCCAAATGAGCTATATTACGCGAATCACCTTGTATCCATTCCGGGGAACGATCAATAGCCCCTTTTTCATAAAGGAGTTGCGCTTGCTTTCGATTCTCAGTAACCTGCTCCTGTCGTAAGTCTACGCCAGTATACGAGTAACCCAAGTATTCGGCCACTATGCCACGCACGGAACCGCCAGAAAACGGGTCTATCACCTGACCGTCCTTTGGACAGAACCAACGATACATTATCTCGCACAATACCGGGTCAAATACGCTTGTGCTACTGCCGACAGCTTCCATCGCTGCACGCATAAATTCCGATTGAGTTTCCATATCAAATAGGAGCGAATCCTTCCGCCCCTTATCGCTCTCTATTCCCATTTGTAGCCACTGCCGCTTGCGGTCTTGCCAATAGCCTTGCCGGGTATCCAGCACGCTAAATGGTGGGATGACAAATCGGTCAATCAACGGAATGGGCTCAGGCTCATCAGGTATATCCAAATCGTCTGTGTTAATTTCAAGATTCAGATTTTCAAGCTCATCATCATTGAAACCAGACAAGGAAATGTCTGCCCCGTCGGCCTGCAGCTCAACCAACAATTGTGTGAGGGCGTCCTCATCCCAATCACCCGAAACCTTGTTCAAAGCGATATTGAGAAGCCGTTCCTGCTGATCATCGAGATCCACGACCGACACTTGCAATTCAGTGTGGCCAAGCTCATTGACCATGATCTTATACCGTTGATGGCCGCCGACCATGTTGCCGGTGCGTTCATTCCAAACGACGGGTTCCACATAACCGAATTCCTCAATGCTTCGTCGAAGCTTCTCATACTCCGGATCTCCCGGCTGAAGGTCAACCCGAGGGTTGTAAGCTGCTGCATTGATCTGATCGATCGGCACGATTCTGATGTTCATGTTTATACCTCCATAAGAAATGCCATCCTTTAGTAGGATGGCATTGTTAATTCTTCAATTAGTTTTTGGTATCGTGGATAGAAACCATGTGCTTCAAGCATTATCATTCTTGGTTGACTTTGTTTAACTGCAATAAGTATTAGTTTAAGTTCGATATCTGACGTATTTATACTCACCAAATCATTTAGCATTTCTTTCTGTTCATCCTGTAAATCATACATTTGAATAAAGTTTAGTATGAAAAAAAATGTATCGAGGTAAGATTTTAAGTGTGGTGCATCTTCTTTAATTAAACCAATATCATGCTGACGTAAATTAACCATATCAGAAAAAGTTAGAACATTGTTATAACCGGATATTGTGTATTCTTCTACAGCCCTCCTACTTTGGGTTTCGATTAAATCATTAACAACACTCATCGCCATTTGAAGATTTAATAAATTTTTCTGGCCCTCCAATTGATCGGCTGAACGAGCTGTTTCTTCTCTCTGCATTTTCAGTTCTTCAGTCTGCATTTTAATAGCTTCACGTTGTAGAGATAATTCTTGTCTTTGTACTGCTATTGTATAAATGAGTCCTGCAAATGCAAAACCTGAGAACAACGCATTTACGGCCCCGAACATATCTCCAGTTATTCCACGGAAATCTTTATCAACAAATATGTATATTGCTACTCCAGAACCAGCCCACACCACAAAAATCACTAAAGCAATTAATGCAATATACTTCCTCTTCATCTGACCACTCCCAATCTATTACTGACACAACATCTTCCAGTATCAGACAATAGACGACGGTGGTCAAGAGTAATATTTGTGTTGAGTTGGTTTCACCTGTGGGCATAGCTCAAATTCGTGCGTACGCTCACTCAGCGCCTGCTCTCCGCTCTTTTCAAGGTTCACCCCTGCAAACGGACGTTCTCACTTAAACGGGCTTAAAACGTCTCACATTTGTTCGTATGAGAGCAAAAGAAAAAGCACCACGATGGGTGCCCTTCTTAACTATCCTTCATACCAGATAACTGCCACATGACTATTTGATTCTCTGTGGTATTGAATAGACTTGATGTCAGCCATAACATGTTCATGAAGCCAGTTGTTAACCAACTTCTCAAGTGAATCAATGTTTGAATGGTGAAGAATTCTGACGCTATTTTTCATGCCCTTTCACCTCCTCTAACACTATGAAAACGTGCTAGGGATATTTTACCTCCTTTGCACATTCAGGTCTACTACAGAACTGTTTTACTCCATCCCATCTACCCCATACACAACCTTTGCACTTCTCAGGCTGCTTTCTAGAGCTGGCCCGTTTCTTCTTCCGCTTTCGATTCATTGATATTCCTCCAATGCAAAAAAGCCGCTCCCGATTAAGGAACGACTTTTGCTGATATATGTACGATTATTGCTTCGGAAATTACGTTTTTCGTATAAAAAATAACAGCTTCTGCTGCTATTGTAACGCTATTTAAAGAATGGCGTCCGTACCGTCCGCAGCAAATACGCTGCGCTCTTTGCTTTAAAAGCGTACGTACTTAGTTACAAGAGAGGAAGAACAAGACCATTTTACATATGACGCAAAATTCGGGTCAAGGAACAGAAAACGGGTGAGCCCTGATCATGCAGAACAAACCCACTGTTTCCTACTGAATCCTTGCTATTCCGCATTTAGTCCAAAATGTTCTCGGCAACTACGATGAAAACAGAAAAGGAGCGAAGAGGAACGCCCCGGTCATATGCTGCATTGTGCAGTCGTGCGTTTCATTCGCGCCTTTTTCTATGCTCCTAATGTATCACGGAAAAATAGTCATGTGGGGTTCAACATGGTCTCAAGATGAGCGCAAATAAGGTTCACGTTGAGGTCAAATTTCCTGCTAAGACATCCTATATATTATAATGATAGTGGTACACCAAGAAACTAAAAAATATAGGGAGGATATAATGAAAATACTAAACGTTCATATTAAGAGTTACAAAAGCATAAAAGATACAGGCCCGATTAACTTACATAATAAAATCAATGCTTTGGCAGGGAGAAATAATACAGGTAAATCCGCCTTCATCGAAGCCATATATAAAGTTCTAGAGGGCAATCTAGATACTGGTGTAGCAAATACTTCCGAATCACTAGAAGTCATCATGGAAGTAAGCTTATCAATCGAAGAATTAAATGAATTAAATAAGAAGGTTGAGTCCCAATATATGGTGAACACTTTCCAGAAATTTAGATTTTCTTTCAAATATAGTGAGAATGCTATTGCTACAACTTTTGGTGCGCTAGAAGTCTACCATGAGAATTCATACAAACCTGTCTACATAAATGAAAATTATTCTAGTAATAATTCTCCCAGTTATGTGTTCCATTATGTAGATCGTTCAGGTAGCGTCTCCTTTTCAAACACACCTACTTTCTTAAACAATTTAATGATTTTTCTCAAGAATAAAATAGTATATATAGCTGGTTCCAGACACGTCCCTTCGACTGAAGATTCAAGTTTAAACCATTCTTTAAACATCGATGGAACTAACCTCAACGGGTTGCTCTACACTCTGCATAACAATGAGGAAGAAACCTTTGATAAAATTGTTGAAACTTTCATTCAAATTTTCCCTGATGTTACCTCTATTAGAACTCCTATTAACGGAGCGAAACAAACTTTTATTAGTGTATCCTTTGAGGGCATGGATACTCCGATTCCCTTATCACAGTGTGGAAGTGGTTATACTCACGTTCTATTACTACTATGTGTACTCTATACAAAAGAAAACAGTATAGTTCTGTTTGATGAGCCACAAGTATTCTTACATCCTTCTGCAGAGAAAGCTATATATGATTTAGTCAGTGAGAGCAGTGAACACCAATTTATATTCACTACCCACTCACCTATCTTGATTAATTATCCTGCGGAAAAACATTTAATCCATGTCAATAAGTTTAATGCAATAAGTTCTTTCACTCAACTAGATCACATTCAAGAGTTACTACAAGATATAGGTGTAAGTAACAGTGACTATGCTTTGTCTGATAAAGTAATATTTGTAGAAGGACAAACTGAGGAACATGTAATTCCGATGATCCTCTCTCATTTCGGCTTAAAACAGATCGGTTATAACTACAGAATTTTAAATATGAAGGGAACTGGTAATTATTTCAGTAGGAATTCTGCTATGCGGGAGTATAAAAGCAAACTTGACCTAGTTCTAAGTGGCATATCAGAGAGCCCAATACCTTATAAAATAATTATTGATGCAGATAATAAAACCGATGAAAAACTTCTCGCATTAAAAGAAAGTTATGGAGATAATATAATTATTTTAGAGCTCCGAGAATATGAGAATTACTTTTTAGACTGCTATGAAGAATTGTCTGAAGTTATAAATCAGGAAATTTCAGAAGCTACAAATCCAGACGAAATTAAAGCAAAAATTGAACTTATGCTAGCCGATATTACAGATATAAAGCTATTTCCTAGAGGAGCTTCAAACATAACAAAAGATGTTGTTGGAAGCGAAGTTTTAGAGCGCTTATTTAAAAATTATTCTCTTAATTACAATAAAATTGTTCATGGGATGGAACTGACTAAATTAGTATTAAACAACACTCCAGAAAAACTGGAATTCTTTAAAAACGAACTGCAAGATTTCATTAAAGGATAACAATGCAAAAAAAAGAGAAGCTGACGAGTAATCGTCAGCTTTTTTTAGAATTCAGCATCATCTTGCTCAAAAAAGCCGATAAGCTTTAACGTATTGCCGACACTCTCAATACCCTCATCAATCTTGCGTTTGATGGTGCTGTCGCTGAGTGATCGCCGGAAGAATAAGATCGTTTCTTTACGTGAATACCCTTGAATGTATCTGTAATCCACCGCCTTGCGAGCATCTTCGTCTTTAATCAGTCGTTGGGCTCGCTCGAGTTGACGTGTATAAAAATTGTAACGTTTGTAAACCCAACGTTGTTTCTCAATCAGAATTGTGGCGTTTGCCGTCTTGTCAGCATGCAGATCTGTTTGATCGATGCGGCGAGCTGCTTCACCATCGATGCCTACCTGCTGCATTTCCTGCTCGTATTCTTCGAAATCTCTCATCAAAGCAAGCATTTCTGTATATTTTTCAAGCAGGAATTTCGTACGCTGGATCTCCTGTTCATTTGCTTTAGCGAAGAGTTCCCCTTGTCCCCATGCCATCGCCATTCCCCTCATTCCCCTTTATGCTATAATGTCAAGAGGAATGAGGAAATATCAACCATCCTATCCCCCGCCTGGCCGCCAAGCTCGCGGGGGATGTTTGTTATTCCGGAATGACTTCGCTGCAGAATTCTTCCCATTCAGCTGCGCATTCTTCCATGCTCCAACCTTCCACTAAATCTTGCGGATAATCATATTTCAAAAGCAACGCTCTAAAATCCCTTTCCAACTACCATTCGCCTCCACTTCTGTAATACTTCCCACTGCCATTTAATTGCTTTGGAGCCGTAACACTCTTTGGTCCCTTGCTTGGCCGCTCAGGTGGTTTGTCAGCCCCGATCGCCTTCAGGTGCTGCTCGATCTGTTCTTTGGTCCACGTTTTCGTCTTCACGCTGCGATAATCCGTCATCAGCAGATCCTCCCCGACTCAATACGCGTCTTTAAATCGGTCAGCATCGCGTATGCTAATGCATCATGTCCGGTATAATTGTTCATTTGTCTATCGATCCACTTCATGATGCTTGATTGGCTTACAACCTTTGGTCGATTGCCGTTCTTAGTTAATGTTAGTGTTCGTGGACCACCAGATTTATTAGAGAGATACCCCTTCCGGATCAATTTCTCAACATGGTTGTGAGCCGTGGAAACCGACGCCATCATAAGATTGTCGGCAATTTCGCGAATGCTGGGGCCATACCCATTATTCTCAATGTAGAGCCTAACGAAATCATATACATCTTGCTGCCGGCGGCTGAGTGGCTTGTCCAATGTTGCTCTTGTTGTCATATCGTCGTTTCCTCCCCAATTCAGTAAGACTGAGTTACTACAAGTTATCGAACCCAAGCGAAACCCTGGTATCGATCTTCAATTAAATACGAACGCCCTTTTGGGACATAGACATTTTCCTCAATCCGCAGTGGCCCCGCAGCCGTTTGGACTTTACCTTCGGCGGCGATCTCTGCACCTGCAGCAACGACCATTTTGATCTTGCTGATCTCACATCCGCCATCGATCAGCGGGGCAAGAGCGTAATCGATCAACTGAATTACCTTTGGTGAGATGGCCATGACATCAGCTCCTTAGAATAATTGCATCTGTCCGACTTGTCCGGCCGCGACCGGGTTGATCCAAAGAACTTCGGTCCGAGTGCGTCCTGCTTCAGCTTTGACTTGCTTTGTTTCGCGTTTCCAATGTTTTAGTCGGTCATCGTACATTGGATGCGCGTAGCCACTCAACAGCACCGGACCTGGATGATTGTCCAGGACCTCGAGTAATTGCACATGTTCTTCTTCAGTCATTTCATCTGCATAGATCCGATTGCTTCTTGTCGATAAGAGATACGGTGGATCCGCATAGATCAACACATCAGGCAAACGATAACGCTTGATGAGATCAAGAGCAGGCTTGCACTCTATCTGTACGCCCTGCAATCTATCCGTCACTTGAAGAATGCGCCTTGGGACCTCCCTCCATTGTGCCGAAGCAAGTTTATTGGGGCTCTTATCTGACTGGATGTTGCTACGCCATCCGGTTCTGTCACTGGTCTTGGCCCCGATAGCTTGCCAGGTCCGAACCAAGAAACGTCGAGCCCTCTCGACCTCTTCATCAACTGGTTCGTATGATCGGTAATACTCATCGCGGCTGTAAGGCGTCCAGTACACAGCCCGTGCCAGTTCATCGGGCCGATCTCGCACAAGTGAGAATAAATTGACCACATCGCCGTTTTTATCATTTATCGTTTCAATGTTTGCTCGATCCTTGCAGAACAGCGGTGCCCCGGAGCCAAAGTATGGTTCCAAATATGTCGCGTGCGGCGGCATATTACTGATGATCCAGTTGGCCATACTCCACTTACTGCCTGGGTAATGGAGAATACGAGGTATTTTCATAACTATCTCCTTCCTAAAAAATTGCCTATTGAGTCGAATCATGTCAAAATATTGTATTAATCAAACATAAGTAGGTGATAGTTTTCATGAATCAATCGATCAGTATAGAACTAGCAAGACGAGATTCTATGTGGAAAGAATTATTAGAAACTGCAGATCCAAACAAAGTAGAGCCACAGACGTTACGAAAACTACGTTTCTTTTCAGGCCAAGCAGGTATATATCGTGACTCTAAGAACACCCAAAGGTACACTAAAGATAATGCAGGTATAGCAGTTTCCTTATTACATACTGGCAGACACTACTCTGACGAAATTTCCGAAAGCGAAATAATATATCACTATCCCGAAACCTCTAGATCCGGCTTAACGGATAGCAATGAAATTCAATCAGTTAAGAACGCCGCTATTTACAATCTTCCGATATTCGTAATTTCTGATGTCGGAAAAATGAGAAAGGTTCAAATAGGTAAAGTTGTATCCTGGGATGATGCAACCAGTACATTCTTGGTTGAATTAAACCCTCTCAATTTCTTGGCTCATCCTAATGAAATCGATCATTTAGATGACGAACCGTTCGTGCCTAAAGCTCCACGCTTGCCATCCAGAACCGCTACAGTGGGAAATAGAGCTGGCCAGCCGGCATTCAAATTTAATGTATTTAAACGATATGGCGCTTGTTGTGTAGTGTGTGATATGCGAGTCTTACCTTTACTTCAAGCAGCTCATATCATTCCAAAGAAGTCTGATGGCACTGATGACCCACGAAATGGTCTGGTATTGTGTGGAAATCATCATTTGGCTTACGATTCTGGACTATTCTCTTTTGAACCAGTGTCTACAAGGATCCACGTCTCAGCGAAAACAACCAAGGACGAAATCCAGTTAACCCGTTCAGATTTACGCCATCTCAACAAGCTTCCCCATATTGATGCTCTTCAGTGGCGCTGGAGACAATGGTCTGTTGATCAAAGGGAGGACGAGTAGTATGCCCCTTAAAAAAATATGGCGATGGGTTAGATTCATATATGCGCTCTTATTCATAATCTCAATTGTTTTCCTAATTGTATTTTTAGGACTTTTAATTTTGGGGCTGCTTATGGATCAAAAAGCACTTTTAAATGCAGCAATAATTAACTCTCTTACGCTGATAATGGCACTCATCTCTTTACCAGGTATCCTTGTTCAACTAGTTTCCCTATTAGAAATCAATGAGAAGAAAACTTTTACTGTCACCACAAAATGCCCGAACTGCCGACATCTTGTTGACTTGAAAGTAAAAGAAGATTAAATTCGAAGTTTTCATCCCCTGATCGAGCATGGCCAGGGGATGTTGCTATGTGAGGGTTTACGCTACCCCGTTTGCTGTCATTTGCTCTTTGACCTTAGCCTTGTATTTGGAGACTACACCCATCAGCTTTCCTGATGACATGCCCATATCGTTTGCAATGTCCCGCCAAGTCAGAGACGTGTCGCTCAACTTGCGTTCGATCACTGCAGGAACATCCAACGTAATCTCTGCGATCACAGGGCGATTCGCAATGATGTACTGATTGAGCTTGTCCTGCTCAGTTTGAGTACTTTTCGAATCACCTTCATTCGTATCGTTGCCGCCTTCGTTATTTCCTTCCGGATCCGTTTGGCTTTCGCCATTTGGTTGTTGTTCTCCCTGATCCTGCCCGTCGAAGTCCATTTCTGGCGCACCGTTCTTGTCACCGCCATCCTCGCGCATCCAGTCCGGTAAATCGTCCGTTGATGGTTCCCCTGCGCCTTCTTCGCTGACTTGTTGCCCTTCGCCTTCTGTTTGCTCTTGGGAGGGTTCTCCGGTTTGATCAGCGCCGTCTCCGTTCGGTTCCTGTTGATCCAATGGTGTGCCATCGGCGTCGAACAGCTCCGCTTGGTTCTCGTCCTTCTCTTCCTCGCCAGATCCTTCGATTCTGGTTACCACCCCGGATGCATCCGTTGTAACACGACCGCCACCGTTCCAAGTTTGGTACATAGGATCGTCTTCTTCTTCGAAATCAAAGGACGCTTGCGGGTCACCGAGAAGCACCTGGATTTCTTTATTCAAGCTGCCGGTCAGGAATTCAAGGTTTTGCGCTGCAACTTTACGAGGAATGGTCAGTTTCAGTTCTACATCCTCATCACCAAAAACAATTTTCTTCCCTGTTACTGCCATGAATTTTGCGTAATCTTTTGCCATGATTGTTCATCTCCTCAAAATTTTATAATTGCGAATATTCCTTGATTTTCACTTCGATGCGTGGCCGGGAGCTGTATCGCTTCTGAGCAAACACTTCGACCACTTGACTGTCGTCTTTCCAGATAACGCCTTTGAGAGCATCCTTAACACCCTTCAGGTAATTGTCTACGTCGGGCTTGCTGACTGGGCGGATCTCTCCGACCTCGGCCAACGCTGCTTTCTTTTTGCTGAAGGACTTCGGTATGGGCCGATAAATCGTAAGCATCATTCCCAAAGGTCCTTCCAGCAAAGCATCAGGCGCATGCTCGGCCGCTGCCAGTCTGACGTAATCCTTGTAGTCCTTTGACTTTTTCGGATCATACAACCGAACAAAACCGCCTTGAGTCGAAGCTCGGGGTCGTCCTTGCGCCACCGGTTCCCCGTAAACCGTAAACTTGATCATGTGCGCCGCCGTCCTTTCATGATTTGCTTGCGCCGCTGGCGCGCCGGCAGCATGTCCCGTCTGATGACAAACACCTCGGCCAACTTGCGGCCGTCATCACCGCGGACAACGTAACTCAAATGGGTTTGGTGATGCGAATCAATTAGCTTTGACATGAGGCACCTCCGGCCATCCTTTGGCAATTGTCCCAAACTCAGCAATCCCCTCACGGAGCTCAGTTTGATCAATTGTCGGAAAGACCTCCTTCAGCTCGTCCTGATCGGGTACTTGGCCCGTGCGAACGAAACGGTGCTTCATGTATTCGTAAACGGACCATCTGGTCCATGGACTGCCCATAATGTCCGTTCCTCCTTATGCAATTCGTTGAGTCTCTTTATTGAATCTCAGTTTGACCATTCCTGTCGGGCCATTCCGTTGCTTGGCCAGGTTGACCTCCATGATCCCCGGATCTGGTGTATCAGGGTGGTAATATTCGTCCCGGTAAAGCATGATGATGTCGTCAGCTACTGCCGCGATCGCCGCACTTCCTGACAAATCCGAGATGAAAGGTCGTTTGTTTTGGCGAAGATCGACCTCTTGTTTCACCTGAGAAAGCCCGATCAAAGCACAATCGCAATCCTTCGCAGCCTTACGTAGCTTCTGGCAGACTCGATGGAGCGCTGACCCGCTGTTGTCGTTCGCCATGGCATCTTCAAGCACTTCCTGCAGGTAATCGACTACGACCACGTCCAGCCCTTCTTGGCGCTTTAGCCGGCGCATTTCGGAGCAAATGTAATCCGCCGTCACTCCCCGGCTATCGTCCATGTGAATCCTTCGTACTAGGTCCATGTTCTTCGAAATCTTTTCGAGATGGCCCTCCGTGAGATTTCCCGATCGGAGGGCTTGTAGTGTCACGCCTGAAAGGTTCGAAATTGCCCTGTTGTATTTCTGCTCCTTGGACATTTCTAGGCTGAAACTCGCTACCTTGAAGCCTCTCATAGCGGCTCGAAGCTCAACTTCATTGGCGAATGCCGATTTACCGATGCTGGTTCGAGCTCCGACAACGATCAAGTTGGTTCGTTGAAACCCAAGTGTCAGTCGGTCCAGGGCATCCCATCCGGTCATAATTCCCAAGGCTCTGTTCGGGTCTTTGACCTTGAGCACAAGATCCTCGTACCAGCTGATGATGTCATCCATGCGAGTATCCTCTTGCAAAGCCTTCGGTCGAATATCCAAAGCCTTTTGCTCGAACTCGTCCAGAATCCCTTCAAAGCTGCCGGCAGATATATCTGCGAATTTGTCCTTATATTCCTCAACCAATGCCATGGCCTTACGTCGGGCATCAGCTTCAATCAGCTGCCGCACATTCTGTTCAATGTTCGCGGCCGTTACCGCTGCTTCTCTGATCTGAACTAGATAACTGACCCCACCAGCTTTTGCAATATGTTTTTCGAACACTGTCGTGATTGTCGTAACCGAAAGTTCCTTGCCTTGACGATGAAGTTCTTGAATCATCTTCATGAGATTCCGATGCGATGGTTGCGTGAAAATCGAAGGCTGGATGGTTACAGCAACCTGTGAAACAAGGGACGGATCAAGGAAGAATGCGCCTAAGATTTCAGTTTCAAGTGATTCCGTATTGAGCAAGTCGTTGTTCATCTGCCTTTCTTATCCGCTCCATGATCGGATCGTTTTCTAAACCAACATCAGCAACTTGGGCTGAAGAAGTATTCTCTTGGTTTGCTACCTGAACGGTGGGTCCTCCGCGCTTCTTGTACCCCTTCAGAATTCCGTGAACGTAGGCAAGCGTTAAAATCTTGTGCTTGGACGCTTCACGCATTGCTTTAAGCATCCATTCGCCACCATAGTCGTCATAAAGGGTTCCGAATTCTTCGGTTTCAAAAGGGGTGACCTTACCGCCTTCGGTAAAGTTTTGTTCATATGCTCGGTAGAGATATCCGAAGGAATAATCTTGGTTGCTGCCGCTGCCTTTTTTCTCTGTATCTTCCTCAGATAAATGATCTAAAGAACTACTACTGTCTTTAATATTGTTTTTAATATTGTCTTTAGAGAGCCGTTTCGCCTTACAGCGCCAAGGGTTTGAAGCACCTCGAACTTCTTGTTTTAAGAAGGGGTAACTTCTTATTTTAAGAAGTAGTGACTTCTTGTTTTGAGAAGTGAAGGTGACTTTTACTACCTTTTTCACATCCTCAAACTTCTTGTTTTGAGAAGTTGATTTCTTCTTATTTTGAGAAGTTTTCGAATCAAGATTTTTACTGATTAGCTCCCTGAATTTCTCTTCGTCCCATCCTCTGACCGGGCTGATTTGCCATTGTTCATAGTCCTTGTTCACGGAGAAAATGTTGTTCTCTTTCTCCCAAGAAATCACTTTGCAAGTGGTCAGATATTCGAGTTCTTTACGAATATTTTGTTGGCCTATACCGCAAAGTTCGAAGTCCTTGAGTCTGGGCACGAGTGCCGTTTTCTTCTGACATCCATAGGACAGGCGCCAGATAAAGAGAATGATGTCTTTCTGCCGCTTTGAGAAATCCCGACGAATGATCTCATTCCATATCTCGTTCGCCAGCTTCACAAAGCCATGTTCTGGTTGTGGATTTGCCATTCGCCGTCCCTCCTAACGGACTGATGCATGTGAATCCGAGCATGTCGCTCATCCCCTCATTTGTTGCGTTAGATTGCACGCTCCCTCATCGTCTTGTCTTTCCAGGACTTGTCTCCCAAGCAGCGAGCAGGGGTTACTTCGAAATGGCGCCTGCCTTGCATATAAGAGACAAATAAACCTGTTGACCGCTCATAATACATCCCATTCAAAACCCTTTGTTTATGTGGTTCTGGCTGCGTCTCAATGGATGTAAACAAATCAAGTTGAATCGGTTTGCTCATCGATCACGCCCCCTATCATCACGAAGGTAAATATGGGGGTACTTCGCACGAACAACTGACCAGCCTGGGTAGCCTCGTGCAAAGTAATCCCGGACCTCTCGCTTGAACCCTTCCGGATCCGAATCCATTAAGCGCCATATCCGATCACCGATCATGCTGCGTAAAAGCGGCTGACCGGTGATGGTATCCATTTGGCTCATTATTCAAATTCGACCTGTTCAGTGCCCGGTTGTTCACCGACCGGATTCTCTGTCGTGCCCTGTTCCTCTGGTTGGGATGGTGTGATGTCAATGAACGAGTCGTCTGAAGGTGTAATGTCCTTCCGAGTTGTCTCGTCCTGCGTCACAGCAGAAGCAATCTCCACACTGATCGGCAACCACTTCCACCCCGCCCGAACGACTGTTTTTTTACACATTTCCGTGTAGTCCGTGACCCAAGGGCCGTTCTTAGCAGCCTTAGAACGTGCTCTGTGGGCTTCTATTTCGCTGATAGGCATGTAGTGAATGAAATGACCGCCATCGTTGAACTTGGCGACCATATAAGCCCCGACTACCTTGCCTGAATCAGTAGGTTTTTCGTCTTTCCGTAGGAACCATGGGATGTGCTTCAGGTTCTCTTCCAGCCCGTAAGTCAACTCAATGAAATCATTTTCATAGACTTCATGCGCGGCAATAGACTGGATGTTTCCGGATCGCCGAGCCAGATCGATCATGCCCTTGTATCCGATGATGAAAGTTGCTTCCTTACCATATGGAATGATGTAACAATGGCCGATCAATCCCGGTTCCAATCCCAATTGCGCCGACTGCATAACGGCAGCCATCAAAGATGGGATTGAGCATTCGAGCAATTTCGGATTGGTCCTGATCGTTGTAAGCGCGATGCGGCTTAACCGTTCGATGTTCATATGCTTTGGCATGGCCTCAGCAATTTGTGATTCCATCCTTTTAAGGTAAGCAGCGATTGTTTGTGATGGGTTTACAGCAGGAGCGTTGTTTGTTCCCGCGGCCGCCCTCTGCTGTACCTTGTTTTCTAGTGATGTTTGTCCTCGTGCCATAACGGCCTCCTTACTTCACCAGAAATCGGCGTGCCGATGTGGTGTTCGAGTATTTTTCGTACAGATCCGGTTGCTCTTTCTTCAACCGTTTGCTGTCTATTCGGGTGGTTTCGCTCGACTTCCAGGACAACAGCGTTTCGCCGTTGTGTATGGCCAGCTCATTCTCGCCCATAATCGCTTTCAGCTCGTTCTCATACCGTTTGACTTCCTCTGCTGCAACGGCGGCATCTTCTTTTGCAGCCACCAATTTGCGAACAAGTCCTACTTGCTTGTCATCCAAGATGACTTCACTTGCCGGCGCTGATACAGGGTAAAGCTGATTTAGTAAATTCGACGAAGCTTCACTGCCATCGATCATTGGAGGGATGCCGGGCACAACATGCCGGTTCCAAAACTCGTCCTCGATTTGGATCAAGGAATCGATAATGCGGTCATTACGCTCGACCAGCTTATATTGGAACTTCTGGCCACCAATCAAAACGGCGAAATAGCCATAATTCACACCCAGAACAGCCATGTAATGCTGCAGCTGGATCGCATACTCATCAGGTACCTGGTCATCCTCCCATTCGCCCATCTTGTAGGCACTTGCCGTCTTGCATTCCAGAATCCCTAGGCCGCGGCCACCCTTGTCCATGATCAGGCGATCAACGTTGCCAAGCATGAACTTGTGTTCGGGGTGCTGATAAAGTTTATGACTGCGTTGAACCCTCAACCCGGTTTGGATTGTAAATTCACGGGCCACAACATCTTCCAACACATTGCCCCAGTAGGCAGCTTCCCCGGCTTCATCCGGTTCGATCTGACCCGTCTTATCCAAGAACACGCCGACCGGAGATTTATAGCGATTTAATCCAGCCACTGCCGATGCATCAGAACCGCCGATGCCTTTCCGGCGGATCTTCAACCATTCATCGCGGGCCATATTCTTTGTACTGGCTGCAATCATTGCCATATTCGTTCCTCCCTCAAATGAAATCGTGAATGCTCATTCCCCGATCGGCGAGCTCTTCGCGCATCGTGGGATATTCGGAACCGTGTTCTTCAACACATTCACTTTCTTGGGATTCAAGCAAATCAGACATGTACATCCTCCTTGTTTGGGAACGGCCACCATGGTATGATGACCGTGTATCCATATTTAGTTTTCAATGTTCGAGATAGCCCGTTGCCGCGGGCTATTTTTCGTTCTCAACCTCGATCTGTTCCACGGTTGCTCTTAAAACGTTCAACTCTTCTTCCATTCCCTCAGCCCGATCACGAGCTTCCTCAAGGTGAGAAATCAAGTCTCCAAGTTCCCCATCCGTGAATTCAGATAATCTACGAAGGATGTAAGGGGTATTGTTTAATGCGTCATTTGTGTCATCGTTCAAGCTGTTCAACAGATTCAGCATCTTATCAAACAATTCTTGATTGCTCATTTTCCATGTGTCCTCCCTTCATATGTATTGCGGTTACCCGCGACCATCGCCCCAAGGGGCTAGGTTTCGTCCGCTCCGCTGCGGACTCATCAGGCGGTGATTTGATCGATCGCTTCAACTGCTTGTGCCTTGTACTCCAGCGGCAACTCCCGTAAGCTAGCCGCTGCATTTTGCCAGCGAAGGAATACGGATGACCGTTCAATGCGGTAATCATCAACCCCGGCATCATCCGGTAACGCTTCGCTATTAGCCCGCAAAGCCAAGGTAGAAGCGACGTAATTGTCGATAATCTTGCGTGCCATTTGCTCCGTCATACCGTTTCCCCCTTGCGCTTTTGCTCGGGAGAGGATAAAATAAGCAGCACGAGAGACTTTAGTCGAGTTCTCAAAGTGAGTGTCCGCCGTGCCTGGCGGGCATTTTTCTTTTGTGCTTCAAACGAATCGTGCAACCCCTCCATAAATTTAAATGCCTCAATTGCTCGTTCACGTTGCCGTTCTTGCACCATTTCGGGATTTTTATGTATCAGATCGAGATTGTGACGAGCATTGGCTGCGATGAACTGTACTTCCTCTTCCAATTGATCAACCTTCATCTAATTAGCCTCCTATCAGTCTTTGGATCATGCTGATCCCGTCCATGCCATACAAAAATGTGACAATCACTTCCCTGGCTCCTGTTACTTCAGCCCAGTTCATCATCGTGTGCATGTCGGGGATCTTATGATCCTTTTCGTATTTTGAAACGCAGGCTTGTGTACGATTGAGCTTGTCTGCCAGTTGCTCTTGAGTAAGACCTGCTTTTTCGCGGCACGCCCGCATTATTGCACCGAACTTCATTTCCAACCGTGTTCACCTCCCCCCGGAATATTCCATATTGGAATGGCAATGCTAGTAACAAGGGGAGTATCATACCTTTAGAGAGCTTCCCCGGCTCCATGAATCCCCTCACTTCCCGCCAGCCGGTACAGCTCGGCGGGTTTCTTGTATCTTTTTGATTTCAGCTTGAGCTTCCCGTCTTATCGAGTTGAGCTCTCGCTTCGATATAAGGTGTGGATTCCGACATTGAATTTCGAGTGACAAAGTGTAGTCGATTGCCTGATCGATCGTCATTCTTTTAAGGCCAACGCGGGTGACGACTGCTGAAATGAAACATGCACGGGATGTTGGCTTGATCCATTTAAATCGCACCATCAGGCAATCCCTTCTTTCCGTTGGTGGTATTCAAGCGCGTTATTCTTGATCCATTCGGTGTGTTCATCGATCCAAATCATCAAAGAATGAAGTGGTATTCTCGGATGTCCGAATTCACGAATTACAGGGAAATCAGCACGATTGAGAAGTTCGGAAGCCTTTGTAGGACCGACCCTAAGGAATTCCATTAATTCATTTTTATCCATGAGTGCTGGATATTTTTTTGAGTCATCCTTTATTGAAAAATCAATCTTACTGAAAGCATCTTCAACTGCTTTTGAAATGTATTGTTGAAGTTCAGTAGGATTGAGTTCGATTTTGAACAATTCAATAACCTCCTTCACTAAGTCGCTTTGCTGTTTTAGCAAAGTTTTTGGCAAAAAAATTCCCAACGTCACATTCAAGTTGCTCTGCAAGGAGTGGTAAGTGAACAGCTCTAAACAAATACTCTCCATTTTCGTATTTCATATAGGTGGAGGCATTCTTCAGATCCAATGAATCAGCCATATCCTGCAATGTTTTACCCATTTCTTTTCTTCTTTCTTTAATGAAGAGAAGGTCGAATTCCTTTATCATTTTCTTCTCACCTCTCTCTTTGCTGTTTTAGCAAATCTTATAAATCACATATTACATTGCTAAAATAGCAAAGTCAATAATTTTATTGCTATTTTAGCAAATATATTTTTTCTAAAACAGAAAAATGATAAACTTTAATTGCTGTTTTAGAAAGAGAGGAAGTGTTATTCCTTTGTCTGTATCAGGAGAACGTATAAAAAAGTTACGTGAAGAAAAGGGCTTGAGCCAACTTGAGTTTGCAGAAAGAATCGGTATGAGCAATAGCGTTTTATCAAGAATTGAATCTGGAAAACGGCCATTAGAAGACGAGGAAATAAATCTCTTTGCTGATTTCTTTGAAGTTTCTGGAGACTACATCTTGGGACGTTCCATTTCTAAAACTCCATCTGGTGGTAGTGCATACATGGATGGTGGTAAAGGCTGGACTGAAGAGGAAAAAGAGGTTGCGAACGCAGCTATTCAAGCTTGGAGAGAAATGAAGAGAAAACAGATGGAGAAAAACAATCAATAATAACAGATGCTTCACAAATAAAATAATTCTACGGCCCTTCGAGGCTTTTTTTTAAACAGAAACCGAACAAATGTACTGCTTCATTAAGGAGATAGGTTATGCTTCCATATTATGAGCCAACAGACACAGAACTGTTGATTTGCGATTTGTATCAAGCGTTTGGCATTAATCATCCGTACGAACTGGATATCGATCTGATTGCCTCTATTTGGGGGGCAGACATCATTTATTACAATGGAAAACCAAAGTCTCACTGGGAAGATTGGGGTAGCGTTATTTTTCTAAACAAGAACACTTCACTGAAACAACGAAGATCAGACTTTTTTCATGAGCTGGCTCACATTGTGCGCCATGAGGGCAATCAGGATGATCTCCCAGAGCTCTTTGTTGACCTGCAAGAGATACAAGCCTCGAACTTCTGCTTAATCGCTTCTATGCCCTATTATCTTCTTCCCACGCCTTTGGATATGACTTGGAGTGAGTATATAGGAATTTTAGCAGAAGAGTTTAGAGTGCCTATTGAATTAGCTGCTGATCGTGCCGAGCAAATTGCTTCTAGATTGCATGAAGAATACCACACTTATCGTGAAGATGTTGAACTGATGAAAGACAAAATCAACATTGCTGTCTCTCTTTTTCGTTCAACACAAAAAAAGCAACCTTCAAATGAGACAAGACGGTTACTTAGACAATTGAATACTCAGATCAAGGGGTTTTAAGAAGCTAATTTTGATAGCAACTCCATCACCTCGTATATCTATGATGTGCGAAGGTGTTCATATATACCACTACATACTGAGGTGATTTAATTTTGGATGAACTTTATGTCTTGTTATTTTTAATAGGCATGATTGTGGCAATTACATACCTAGCCATGGCTACATTTGCTTTCAAAAAACGAAGCGGAAAAGCGAAAAAACGATATATCATGTCGGGTGTGTTCGCGATCATTTCTGTTATAGGAGTTTATGGTTTATCTCAGGATCTTCCCGATCAACAAAGTGCAGCACAAAATGCAGAAACAGTCGTTGAGGATGACCCATCTCTAATTGAAGAAAACAACAAAGCGGCAATTGCTGTTGATGATCAGTTTCAAAAAATTATAGAAGGAATAACCCCCTATGAACTCCAATCTCTATATGTTATTAGCCACTTCAAAGAAGGGAAAATTGATCACCTATCTGCATACGAGAACATTAGAGATATAAAGGACCGTTATACAGCTACCTATTTAGCTATTAATAAGGTATCCATTCCGAAAGATCTACCAGCAGATTTAATTAGTGATTTACAGAAGATTAAGTCTGGAATAGCTGCAAACTATTTCACCAGGTCAGAAGCCATGAACCATTTTCTCGACTACATTGACACTCAAAAGAGTAGTGATGTCGATAAAATGAATCTGCAGTTAGAACTTTCAATGAGCTTTGTAAAACAGCTAAACCAAAATTCCGCCATATTCTATTCCAAGGTCGGTTTACCTGAGATTCAAATTAAAGAACAGACTGCTAAAATAGATGAGATTATACAAAACTATAACGAAAGTGATAAAGAACAGAATACAAAAATTAAAACTAGTAATAGAGAAATAATATATTCATTAGACATAACACCTGAACAATTTCAAAAAAAATTCAACTCCCTACCGAGAGAAAAAGAATTCGAAAACACCACAATTGAATCGATTACTGTTGATACAACAGCTGCTACCTTTAATAGTTTTCAAGAACCCTTATCCTACAATGTTGATATTACAGGCACTGTCAACAAATCTGATGACACCATCGCTTTTATTCAAGTGGCTTTAAAGAATGAAGGAAACGATCGTGATGAGGAAATTTTTAGAAATACTATCCCTTTATTGATTTCTTCAACCGTTCCAAGTATTTCTGACAAAAGGAAGGGAGAAATTATTTCAAAGGCAGTAGATAATCTATTTAGTGATATCAGAGGAATACAAATTTTTGAAGGAGATTATCGTTTTAGTACAGAAAATACCGCATTCGCTAGCATATTTAGGATTTCTAAAGAATTAAACTAAGCCCTTCGGGGCTTTTCTTTCACTATCGAAACCGAACATACGTTTCTTAAATGGAGTTGATTAACATGGTATCGTACAAAAAGATCAAGGCGAACAATAAGCAAGGGTATAAGTGGATATGTACATTGGAAGGCCCTCCCGATCCGGTTACGGGAAAGAGGAAACAAATACCAAGAAGAGGTGATAGTCAAAAAGAAGCATTAGCTCAAGCTCAAAAAGTCTTAGATGATCTTACGTTGCATGGTGTTGATGCGAAGAAGGTGAAAAATCAAACCTTTGAGCAAGTTAAAGATGAATGGCTTGAGGACTATGCGAAAACCAAGAACGTCAAAGAACGAACTGTTGATTTGAGAAAGTTTCAAGCAAAGGTGATCCTCCAGCATTACGCAAAGGTTCCAATCACAAAGCTAACTCATAAGCATCATCAAAATATGCTAAATGATCTATTTGATAAGGGATTCTCTCAAAGTACCCTGAGAGGAGTGGATATTACGGCAAAAATGATAATGAAATATGCAGTTAAACATAAAAAAAGATCAGATAATCCATTTGTTGACACTGTGATCCCAGTCAAACTTTTGACTGTTGAGGAGATTGAAAAGGACCCTATTACTGAAAAAATATTGGAAAAACACGAATTAGCAGAGTTCCTTGCTGCAGTAAAGGAACATGGTCATCCAATGGATATGGAGATATTTCATTTACTAGCATTTAGTGGTTTGCGTTCTGGGGAATTGTGCGCATTAAAGGATACGGATTTCTTTTTCGAAACGAACGAACTCCGTGTTACAAAAACGTTGTATAGCCCTAAAAACAATAAAAAGGGATATAAGTTAACACCTCCAAAAACAAAAGGGTCGATTCGTAAATTTGATGTGATTGAGAAGGTTATGCGAGGGATTGAAAGTCACATAGAACGTATGCGTTCACAGCGGCAAATATATAAAAAAAAATTTGATGATTATCATGATAAGCATTTTGTTTTTTCCCATGTTGATGGATATCCCTTTGTCACTCAAAATATACTTAAACGAATGAAACGAATACTCAGACACACATCCATTACAAAGGATGCTACTCCACATATTTTTCGCCATACTCATGTCAGTATGTTGGCAGAAGCTGGTGTAGATTTGAAAACAATCATGGAAAGAGTTGGTCATGATGACGTTAAAACGACTCTAAAGATCTATACTCATGTTACTCGAGACATGAAGAAAAATGCTACTGAGAAAATCATGGAACATTTCTCAAGTGTTCTACAGATGTAATTTTTGCAGAGATTGTGATTTTTTCGTGATTTTAAACTTGCAATAGTCATATAAAAACCCTGTAAGCACACGGTTTAAACATTTATTTTTGCCTGTATGTATATTATCTATAGAGTAGTACCCCATCCCTGGCTGTCCTTAAACGAGCAGAAGGCATTTTTTTTGCATGAATCGACATTACGGGATTGAAGGAGGTTAAAGCGCATGATTCTCGTAGCCAATCGGCCCATCCATCTGGATCGGCAGGAATGGACGGATTTCCAATGGCACTGGCTTCAGAAGCTCCAAGACAGCCCCCACGTCTATGCTTATCAGTCCATGGAGCATCTTCACTTTGAATGGGACCTCAGATCCTCCCTTGTAGAAGCCGCAGAAGGCTTGAATGCCAGCGGCGCCAGCTTCTCCACGTTCGAAAATTCGCGATGTAATCCGATGTTTTGGAATCGTACCCGGCAAGGTGGTTTTGAGCTGAAACCAAACGTGACCCCTGCCGCCGGTATTCGGGATATTTGGCAGAATGGCCATTTGTACGGATTTGAATGCGCGACCGCTGCCGTCATCGTCCTTTATGGCGGGGTACTGGGCAGCATACGGGAGGACGCTTTCAATTCGCTATTTCACGATCTGCTCCTGTTCGACTGGCATTATGACAGCGACCTGCGGTTGACCGAAAAAAACGGCAAGCAGTTTGCTCTCCCCGGCGACGTATTATACTTCAAAAATCCCGATGTTTCTCCGGAAACGCCGGAGTGGCAAGGCGAAAATACCATCATGCTTCGAGAGGACTGGTATTATGGACATGGCATCGGCATCGCGTCGGGCCAAGACATCATTCACATTTTGAACCAGAACCGTGTTCCCGGCAGCAGAACCTCCGCCTATTTGATGGATATGATTATTTATCCGGATTTCCTGTACCTTTCGCGCTTTGCCAAAAGCAATCCGTCGAACAACGCCCAGGAGGCAACCACCCCGGTCTTGCCTGGGCAGCTGTACGTACGCGTGGGTAGAAGCCGTTATTTGAGAGTGTAGCATACGTGATGCAAGTTCATATTGAAAAAGACCCCCGGAAAGCAAAACGACTGCTTCCTCCGGGGGTTGATCCGTTATGCCTTGCACAATGCGCTCCCATTACGTTCGGGGGTCGATCTGGACGGCAACCTGCTTGCCGCTGACTTGAATGCCGGTTGCCGGGCTGCCAAACTCTGCCAATGACTTGCACAACTGCTCTGCCCATTCCTTGCCGGCGGTACCTTCCTTTCCGCCTTTCACTTGAATGACCAGTTTGACCGAATCGCCATTTTTAAGAATCCGCTCCGCCTGCGTCTGTTTTACGTCCCGGTCATGGTCCTCCATCTGCAGATTGAGCCGGATCTCTTTTACTTTGCGTTTATCCGGTGATTTCCCGGCCTTTTTCTTCTCTTGCTCAGCTTCCTGCTTAGCCGCGCCTGCTCCAATCAGCCGGCAAGGCGGGGGGCTTGTCATCAGCGACATGCAGACAAGGTCCACTTTATGCTGTTTAGCCAGTGCGAGGGCTTCCCGGGTGGATACGATGCCAAGGTCTTCTCCGTTCAGCCCGGTCAACGCCACTTCGGTTGCTTTGATTTTTTCGTTTTTGATCATGCCTGTCCAGCCTCCTTATCATTCATGAAATGAAAACAAAAGCCTGACCTGACCCTTTGAGGATCAGAGCAGGCTTACATACGCGACAGATCGCGCTTGTACCGAATCCGATTACAGGTTGTTGAATGCTTCGGTCAGCACCGGTACGATTTGCGATTTGCGGGATACAACGCCTTTCAGCAGCGCTTTACTGTCGTTCAGCGTGACATTGTATGCTTTCTCGACAGCATGGGCGGAAGCACCGTATGCCAGGGCAACAGAATCGTTGTTCAAAATATCCGTTACGACAAATACGAACAGGTCCAGCCCTTTGCTGGAAATGATCGCCTCGATCGCAGCTTGAAGCTCAGGCTGCTTCACGAGCACGTCGTTCACGTCAACCGCATTGACTTGAGCGATTTCGACTTTGGCTTGTCCCATCGAAAATTCTTTGGCATCGAGGGAGATCAGCTCGGCAATCGTTTTTTGGCTCAGGTCTGCGCCGGCTTTCAACATATCCAGGCCGTAGCTGTCCGCATCCACGCCAGCGATGGCTGCCAGTTCGCGAGCTGCTGCAACGTCCTGCTCGGTGCAAGTCGGCGATTTGAAGAGCAGGGAGTCGGAAATGATCGCGGACAACATCAGGCCGGCGATCGGCGCGCTGATTTCCACGCCGTTTTCCTTGTAAAGCTTGTTCAGGATGGTTGCGGTGCAACCGACAGGCTCTGCACGGAAATAAAGCGGCTGGCTTGTCTCGAAATTCGCGATGCGGTGATGGTCGATGACCTCAACCACGGTAACGTCCGCAATGTCGCTAACGCTTTGCTGGCGCTCGTTGTGGTCGACGAGGATTACGTTGTTCACTTCGTTGGCAGCCGTGCTAATCAAACGCGGAGCATCCACTTTGAAGAAATCAAGCGCGTATTGCGTTTCGCCATTTACTTCTCCCAGGCGCACCGCTTCGACGTTTTGTCCCAATTTTGTTTTCAGGTCGGCATAAGCGATCGCAGAACAGATCGTATCCGTATCCGGATTTTTATGTCCGAAGATTAACGCTTTTTCCATGTTCATAGCCCTCCGTCAATGATGGTTTGTCGTTATAACCATATTCTATAAGGTATCATACCTTTACTGATTATAGCGTCAATATGAGTTCATTCCAATCCCTTTACAACGAATTCAATGCAATTCATTCTCAAATGCTCATTTTCCAAAAAAAATGTTGGAGTAACCGTGCTAATTCACTGCTGTTTTTGTGACGTTGGCGATCCGATGGCGGTCCAATTGTTCGCCGCTGCACAGCGCACGTACAAGCTCTCTGCCGGATTCGGGCGTCATGTTCCCGTACCAATCTCCCTGCGGGTACACAATGGTCACGCAAGCATCATCGCACCTTCCGTTGCAGCGCGTTCGCGTGGTGTGGATGAATTCGCCGGCCTGCTGCTTCGCAATCTCGTCGCGCACGGCCTGGGTAACCTCTTCCCCGCCTTTGCGCATGCAAGAACCGCCGTTGCACAGCAATATATGATGCTGCAGATGATCCAAATTATAAATAGCCAGTCCGCCCATCCCCTTATCCTTAAAAATCGTATGTATAAGCACGCCAGAACCGCTTCTCCGAGCGTTTCCTGCAATACTGCTGAAAAATATAACTTAGCACACCGTCACGGGTTGCGCAATTCAAATCGTGTCATCTTCAACATGGTCCACGGGTTGCCTCGGTCCTGGATCTCGGGATTTATGCCTGCATGCACAAACACGTATCCCGCTGCTTCATGCATCAATGGCAGTTCGTTCCTAAAACGAAGACATGTTTCCAAATTAAAACCGGAGTCCCGTCTGGCAAGACTCCGGCCTGGTTCATCGTATTTATTCCCGCTTCGTCGGCATTATTCCTTCTTGAGGCCAAAAGCTTCGGCAATCAAGGCAAATGAGCGCAAGCGCGCTTCGAACGAATGAATGGCCGAGGCGATGATGACTTCGTCGGCTTCATGCCGTTCCGCCAGCGCTTCAATTTTCTCCTTGACTTGTTCCGGCGTGCCTATGATCGAAAAGGAGCGGCGCTGGCGAATCTGCTCCATCTCCATGGCCGTATACGGATAGCTGTGCACCGTTTCAAGCGACGGAAAGGAGCGCTGCTCCAGCCCTCGTCCAAGCCTCAGGAAAAACAGTTCATTGCTGCGCGCCAATTCGGCGGCCTCTTCTTCCGTATCCGCACAGAATGCCGCCACGGCGATCATCGAGTGGGGCTGATCTCCATGAATGGACGGTTTAAAGTGCCTCCGATAGTATTTCATGGCTTCTTCTCCGCCAGGCGTGCCGAAAAATTGGGCAAATGCATAGGACGTTCCCTGGGCAGCCGCAATTCTGGCTCCCTCGGAGCTGGAACCGAGCAGCCATACCTCAGGTACGGTTGGGACGGAGGGACCTGCCACGAGCGAAGCAAAACGGTGGTCCTCCGGCAATTGCTCATGGAAGTATCCGCCCAGATCCGCGATCTGCTGCGGGAAAAATTGTACGTTCGATGCTTTCCCTTCATTCAAAGCCCGGCTCGCAAGCGGCATGCCTCCCGGCGCGCGCCCGATGCCGAGGTCGATTCTGCCGGGGTGCAGCGCCTCCAGCAATCTGAAGTTCTCGGCCACTTTATAGGCGCTGTAATGGGGCAGCATTACCCCGCCCGATCCGACCCGGATGCGCGCCGTATGCGCGGCAACGTGCGCAATCATCACTTCCGGGCTGGAAAACGAGAGCGCTCCCCCGCCGTGATGCTCTGACATCCAGAAACGGGAATATCCGAGCTCCTCCGCATGCTTTGCAAGGGTCACCGTCTCCTGCAGCGTATCCTGTACGCTTCTTCCTTCATTAATGTGGCCGTGTTCCAATACGCTAAGCTTCATGTCGTCGATCCATCCTCTCTGTCTTTGCTCTTCCCTCCATTGTAACATTATTGATTACAGTTTCAAAATTTAAAAAAATAACGCCATCCTGCATGCATCATTTCGCAGGGTGGCGTTACTATTTAACCGAGCTCATTCCGAAATCCGATATGGAGGGAGCTATATTTACGGTGCCCGTTTCGGCAGCAGTTTTACGTACTCGTCGGACAATTTCATCAATTGAAGCACATGCTCGTAATCTGCACGATAAGGCTCCAGATCGGTTACGGGCTCATAGGTTTTGAGCGAATACGCCGTACCGTCCTCGAAGCCGGCACCCGGGATGAACAAAATCTCGTTATTGACGAACGAGCCGGTAGGCAGGTAATACCGAATCCCGAAAGCGTTGTGGTCCATATTCAGCAGATCGTGCCCAAATGCCGTGAATTTTTCTTCCGATAGCGAGACGCCCATCAGATTCATAACGGTCGGCAAAATATCAAGCTGGCCTCCCGGTTGCTCGATCACCTGACCTTTGGCCTGTTTCGGCGTATGGATCAGAAGCGGGATGTTGAACCGGCTCACGTTGCCGTCATAAGGCACGTTCAAGTTATCCTTGATCTGCTGCGTGATCTCTTCCTCGGCAGGCAGCCCGAAGTGATCGCCGTAAATCACCAATGTTGTATTGTCCCACAGACCGTTCGCCTTCAACTGCTCGATCAGTTGGCCGACGGCATAGTCGGTGTAATTGATCGCCTGCAAATAATCATGCAGCAGCGTATTGGTGATCGCAGCCGGAATCGTGATCCGGGCGCGATCTTCCGGAATTTTGAACGGCGAGTGGCTTGAAGCTGTAATAAACTGCGCATAGAACGGCTGATTAGCCGTCTGATGGGCAACCATTTTTTCGACGCCAACCCGGTACAGTTCCTCGTCGGATGCGCCAAAATCGTTAAACCGGTCATTCTCGAAGCTGGCTCTGTCGAAATAACGGTCAAAACCCAGTGCGGGATACATCTTGTTCCGGTTCCAGAACGATACGTCATTGACGTGGAACGTTTCGGACTGATAGCCTTCGCTGCTCAACAATTTCGGCAAAGACGGCAGATCGCGGTCGCTGTATCCCGCGGACATCGGAACAACCCCTGTCGGATAGATCGACGTATTGGACATGAACTCTGCGTCCGACGTGTTGCCCTGACCGATTTGCTGGAAGAAATGATTGAAATAATAGCTCTCTTTGGCCAAATCGTTCAGGACCGGCGTGAGTTCCTGGCCATCCAGAGAAGCATTGATCGGAAAGTTCTGGAACGATTCCAGCTGCAGCACGATCAGGTTACTGCCTTTGGCCTGGCCGAAATAACGCGGTTGGATCGCCTGCCCTTGTTTCGTTGGATTCTGATATCCATACCGGCTCACCAATTCGTTGACGCGAGCAATCGTATCCTGGATATTGCCATTCGCGATGGCTTCGTTTTCCTTGCTGGTCAGAATGGCCGACGAGACTTGATAATTCAAAAATCCAAGGTTCTCCGCACGCACCAGTTCATTGTCGATCGATTCGCCCTTGACGATAAACGTACCGGACAACACCATGCAGAACGCGGCGGTAACGACCACGCCCAACTTGCCCCAATATTTTTTTCGGTTGCTGCCAAACGTGAGTCCGTCGGTATTGCGGATGCCATAGCCCATGGCCGAACGGCGGCGGCGCGTCAGCAGCCAGACCGGCAGCACGAGCACGATATCCGCGAAGAACAGGAAATGTGCAGGCCGCACCAGCGGTCCAATGCTGCCGCGCACCTGTGCCACCTGTCCCAATTCGCTCAGCGCCGTATACGTCGGCACGGAACTGAAATGCACGTTATATAACGTGGCTGCGAATAATAAAAAAGAGAACAACAAGTTAAAACCGCCGTATACGACCCATTTCCACCTTTTCGGCACAATGAGATCAAGGACGCATACCAAGGCCAGCGCAGCCAGGGCGTCCGTCACCAAACCTACTCCGGACAAACCCTGGAAAAAGAAATACCGCAGAAGCGTCAGCTTCAGCAGCATCAGAACAAATAATACGGCAAATAAAAGCCGTGAAGAGTTCCGTTCGCTCTTGAATGTAAACATGGTCGCTTTCAACCCTTATCTGAAATTTTACGTTCATTTTACATAACGCATATTCCAGTATAACAGTTTCGCGACCTCTATTCCATGAAGTCGTGCTGAGACTTCCATCCAGCAAATCGATCTTCGTTTGCTACGCCGTTGTCGTTATATTACCGTTTGAATACAATCGTTTCGCGGCCTCTTCTGCCAAGGTGGTTTGGGCAGCGGCGATCCGGGTAAAGGGCAGCTGCTCCACCGGACTATTTACAACATTCGTTTCGTTCCGCCGGTCGTGATCCAGGCCCAATCCATAATACAGGTTTGATCGTTTTTCCGAGCCGGCGGTTTGGGATGCATGCTCCGGGCCATGACCAAGCCGGTATCGGCAGTGGCGCTTCTCCATACCCAGAATCTGTTCGGCGACATCATCAGCCAGTTCCGCCATAGCCTGGATTTCCTCATGATGATTCGCGAACATGAGCAAGATTTCCGGCCTGGCCCGCCAATTCTCGCGTATGATCTTTAATGCGGCGCGGAAAACCGCTTCCAGCTGCATATCCGTCCAGTCGCGGAACCATTCCTCGTCCATGGCCGGCACATTCGAAGTCCGCCCCTGTTCATCACGCTCGCTGACGCTCTCCAGGTTGGATATTTGTTGCTCGATCCACCTTCTATCCAGCAATTGTATTGCGACAGGGCAACCGTTCATCGCTTCCAATACCTGTTCCAGATCGGCCTGCAGCATCGGCAGCAACCGCCACATGCCCTGTCTGCGATCCGGTATGCCGTTCGCTTGTATCCATTTCTGCGCATATGGCCATCTCATCGGTGATCGGAGACAATCTTCGATCCGGCAAAAGGCCCCGTCGGCGCCATACTCTCTGGCCAGCCTGGCTTCGCCCGGGTGCCGGATATGCGCAAACACCGCTTGTTCCCTTATTTCATCAGCCCAACCCAGCATGATCCGCCAATTCGGATTCAGGAAAAGTGGAATATTCCCGATGGTATCGTTGCGATTACGCATTTCCGCCGTTTGAACAGAATTGACGCACCGAAGGGCTGCGTCCTTTGTCATGCTTCCCTGTTTAACCATTTCAACCAGCATTTTCACCAAAGCGTCATTGGCGTCGTCAACTCGGCTCTTTTGCAGCACATGAAGCTGACCTGATTCTACGACGAACTCGACCGCTTGCCCGGACTCGCCTCCCTGCTCCAGCTCGCTGCGCATCTCCAGCAGCATCCGGTATACGTCCGGTTTTGTCCCGCACAACTCCTCCAATGCCGTACTTGCCGATCGATCGGCGTCCGACGCCAGATAGAATCCCTGCATTTCTTTCCGTCCTGGATCCGGTTGGTTTATAAACAGCATGCCTCTGCCGCTCTGTACGTCCAGTCCGTCATAAACCATGGCTTGAATCAGAGCAGGATTTTTCCTGTTGAAAGGATCCGGAAGAGCCTGGTTCCCATCATTTGCAAAACGATCCCCTGATTCCTGCACGAAATTTTGCATCGCATGCAGCGCTTCCTCCAGCTGCACCTCCGGACTTTGGGGAAAAGGCGTTCCTCCCAGCGTTTCAATCCACGTTTTGCATCGTGCAATGCTCCGTTCCAGCTCAGCCTCATCCTGCATGACATCGCTGCCTGCTTCTTCTTCAAACCTTTTGTCCATGATGCCTCGCACCGTTCTTCCGTACTGCAGCAGCGCATTCCGGTAACATTGAAGCGCATACATTCGATGGTTTGCTGCCTGGGCCAGCCCTTCGACCGTCCTGTCGTTCAGCCCGATATGCAGGAGCGGGGCAGGCATCGTTTGGCCGTTTAGCGTCCCTCCCGATCGGACGGCAAGCAGAAGCGGATTGGCAGCATGACCAAACCTTTTACCGGAGCGCTGCTCCAGGTAACGTATGGCGTCAGCAAGTTCATCGTCCCTGTCGCAGGACGGTTGCCCCGAGTGAGCACACGCCTGCCCGAAACCAGACGCCGCCAATACGAAGCCTGCCGGAACGGGCCAACCTGCCTGCACCATGTCTGCGAGTCCCGCCGCCTTCGGGCCCATAAGCTCTTTTAACGCTGCCGTACCTTCTTCCAGCAGAATGATCCGTTTCGTCATTGCCGCTCTCCCATCTGCCATTGACATCATGGCTGTACTTTAGACAAGGTGCTTGGTAGATGATCACACCTTCTCTTATCGTATGTCGCACTCTCCGGCTCAAGGACTGTTCTTTGGCAATATTCGGTCTTTCCCTGCGCCGGCTCAAAATATGAAAAAACCTTCTGATTGGTCCCGAATGAGCTTGCGGGGATCAGAAGGATTTGCTGATATCGTTCATCGGTATTATGGGAGATCCGCCCTGCGCAGCACTCATCCCAAATATCGCAGTATATCGTCAATTTTTTTGCCATGCGAAAGGATTCCGTAATTCATCCAGGTCAAGAAATCGACCTCGTATATGCAGCCGTTTCTAACGGCTTTAAGCTGGCTCCACTCCCTGCTGTCCATGATTCCCCGCTCTTCGCCAGGGAACGTCGACTTTTCCCCGTCAAACGTCACGAAAAGATGATCAGCATTCAAACCGGGTAGTTGTTCCAGCTCAATGTTAATTCGGCGCTGCTGTCCGGCCCATTGGCTAACGCATGAATCCGGTTTAAGACCAAGATCTTGAAACATAATCGGCCCCACATACCCGTTGTTTGCACCATAAAGAGCAATGGTCGTTGCCGAAATACGCAGGAAGGCCACGGTTTGACTTTTTATTTTCCGTTGCAGTCTTGTTTTCGCTTCATATGCCTTCTCTTCGTATGTACCAATGACCTCCTGAATACGATTAGCCTTACCCAGAACATCGGCTGTTGATTTCAGGATACCGCGCCAGTCCTCTCCCTGATGTTTCAAGTAATATGTCGGTGCGAGCCGCTCCAAACGTTCCAGGTTCCAACGAACATGACCATCGTCCAACATAATGAAATCCGGTAGTTCATGTTCATCCAGCTTGGCATCCTGGCTGGTTACGTCAAATTCGGGCACATGATGCAGCTCCAGATAACCTTGTTTGCCCCATATTTGATGCGAATACTGCATCACGGGAGTGATCCCGAGCGCCAGCACGAAGTCCTCCAGAAATGGCGCAAACACGCGAACGTCCTGGCGCTGGTGTCGCCTGTACACGCCCGGAGAAACCCCCGTATATTGTTTGAAGCGGCGACTAAAGTAGTATTCATTGCTGAAACCGACGTTCTGCGCGATGTCATGCAGACGGTCATCCGTCATCTGCAGCAGCTGTTTGGACCGCTCCAGCCGAATTTCGTTCACATAGTCCAGCGGCAGTTGACCCGTCGCTTCCTTGAATTGCCGAGTATAGCTGGCGCGGTTAAGCTGAATGCTGCCGGCAAGTTCATCCACCGTCATAGGTTGGTCAAAGTGCTCGTGGATATAACGTACGGATGTCTGGATTCGCCTGCGGCTGTCCGGTTGTTCGTGGGATGATTCGTTATATTTGATCAGCATGCTGAACCAATTCTGGAACGCAAGCTGTTGTTCCCAACGTGCCATCCACGAGTCAGACGTTTGTTGCCTGCCAAGCATTTGTTCCAAAGCACGGATGCAAGAACTCCACGGACTATAATACAATTCTGTCACGGCACCGACTCCTGAACGGGAGCCCGGCGAAGGAACGAATGCCTCCGACTTGCTCGCTTGACCGGATCGTGCCAGATTCAGCTTGAAATATTGAAGCTTCTTCCTCGGTTTTCGCGACGATTCCATCGTAATCGTTATTCCTTCCGGAACCAGCAGGATTACGCCTTTTTTTAGCTTCCAAGATCGATCGGGGCAGACGGCCTCTCCCTCGCCTGCAGTAATCACAAATAACTGATGTGCATTCAGTACATCGTATTTCATGCAGAAGCCTAGTTCGTCTTGCCCGTGATCCACTTCCTGCAAATGCTCCAGTAAGCAGAGCCAAGGCTCGGGCAATCGTTGTTCCATGGTAAAACTCATATTTTCATCGCCCTCAATTGAGAATTATTATCATTTAAATGAGTGTAAACGAAAAAAGAAAGCTCTTCAACCCTCGTTGAAGAACTTTCTTTTTGATGATCCGTAATTACGGCATCATTTTTTGCAGCAAATCGTCCATTTTCATCGAGTTGGCCGTTATGGCCCCAGATTGCCAGTGTGATCTCTCCATCATGTACACATGGTTGTTTTTGACAGACGGCAGGTTTTTCCACAACTTATTGCCCAGCATCTTGAGCGCTTCCTGGTTTTCCGGCGAGTTCCAGTGCCCGTTGGAAGGGAAAATAATAATATGGTCGGCATCCAGATCTGGAATTGCTTCTTCGGAAATCACTTGTTGATATTCTTCCATATTCGCTGCCAGCGGATGCGGCTTCAATCCAAGATCGGAATAGATAAACCCGGTGTACCGGTTCTTCACGCCAAAGAGTGCCAGCCCTTTATCTTGTACATCCAGGCGTACAACCGCAACCGTCTCGTCCCCGATCGTTTCTTTCAACTTCGTTTTGGCATCTTCGATTTTATTCTCGAACTGCGCCAGCACCTCGACTCCCTTCTCGGGCTGTCCAACAACGTCCGCAATCGTCGTCAAAATCTGTTTGGAATCCTGCAGCACACGTTCCGGCAAACGGTAGGTAGGCGCCACTTTAGAGTACATCTCATATTGCTCGGCATTTACCCCTCCGTCTACGATGATCAGGTCCGGGTCATACTCCAGCAGCACTTCCAGGTTACCCGTGATGTCAAACTGGGGAACGTCCAGATTGAGGTATTCCTGGATTCCCCAATTCGGATGGTACCACTGGATCACTGGCGTAATTCCCAATGCCTTCAAGTAATCTTCCACGTAGATGCCTGCAATTCGCTGTGGCTTCGTCGGGATGGTGACCTCTCCGAACTCATCTTTTACTACCCGAGTCTCTGGCTCATTCACTGCTGCCGCTTGTGGTTCTGAAGCCGTATTTTCCGTCGTCGTGTTCTGTTCTGCCGTTGTATTCTGCTGCGCGGTTGGTTCGGCCTTTGCTCCACAACCTGCAATAACGGTCGTCAGCAGCAGCGCCAAAATCAACCACCCTTTTAATCCTTTGCCTGGTCTTGCCATGATCCCCTTCACCCCTATGTAATCTTTGTAGTATGTGACCTGAGAATGTCTCTATCATAATGATTATCATTCTCATTTGTCGCTAAGGTGAATTTTACGGCATCTCAGGCATGGTCTCAATGCACAGATGCAGCCATTTTTTTATACAAACGAGCATCCGACATGTACAGAAAGACAAGCCCCCCCCCCTTTACCTCAAAGGCAATCTGCCACTCAAATAGCTTTCCTGCAACGTGTGCACAAAGCCGTCATGCACCTCGTCCCCCGCAAGCGCCGTACAGATCAAACCGATGTCATCGCTCACGTAACCCGCCAAATCAGGATCACCTGTCAGCGAAAATACCTGTTTATACGCCATCTCCCGACCGGAACGAATATCCTCAGCTTCTGCCTCGGTGCCGCTCCCCTGCACACGCTCGAACGCCTGCATCCACTGTCCGGAGAACTCATCGTCCTCCCTCTCTGCCAAATAATCGTCCACATCCAGTTCTGCAAAGGTATGTTCCGTAATCAGTGTACCTTCTTTCAGCTTGGACAAAAAACGTTCAGCTTCTGCCTTACTCAAGGTCAACCCCTTCTTTCCCCTCTGCTTGATACATAGCGGGTATAACAAATCTCCTCATGGAAACCTTCGGATCGGCGATAAAATGCGTTTTCCCCATTTGCTCGTATTCCGTCATCACCTGTTCGAAAATGCTGGCGATCAAGCGGCAATCCGCTAATGCCTCATGCCGCTGCAAACCCGCAGTGTCGATGCCGTAGTAACTCACCAGAAAATCAGTGGAAACAACAGCATCGATCTCTGGATGAATGTAGGTAAACAATGCTTTGGTATCCAGCACCTTGTTCGTCATCATCGGCAAGCCATTCATTGCGCAATGGCGTCTTAGCATCGGCACATCATACTCATATCCTGCCTGAGTAACCAGCACTCGATCACCAACAAAATGCAAAAAGGACGAAAAAACGTCCTTATACCCGGGAGCGCCGCACATGTCCTCATTAGAAATGCAGGTCAATCGGGCGACAGCATCCGGAATGGGCTTCGTTGCCCGAACAAGGGAGGTAAACTCCGCTTGCTCCGTCAACCCCAACTCCAGATGAAGCGCTCCAAACTGAGTAATGCTTTCCGTTTCCGGGCGTATGCCCGTGCCTTCCAAATCAAAAATGCAATACTTCTGCCGCTGCAGATCCAACACCTGAAGCCCTTCAATGAAATACCGATCCTGCATAAACGTAATGTTCATGAGCTCACCCACAACCGTTCGATGCCAACCAACCGACGTTCCGCATCCATTTCCAGCTTATATATGTCCGGCATGGAGGTGCTTTCCCAAAACTCATAGCCGTAGGCGGGGTCGTAATGGTTAAGCATCAGGGTCATGATATCCCCGTGCGTGCCGATGGCCACCTTTTCTCCCGCATGCTGCTGCAAGATCCGTTCCAGCACGGCCACGGCACGCTTGCCTGCTTCCACGCTCGATTCGCCGCCCGGGAAAGCAAATTCGGGATCAAGAAACACCCTCTGCTTGGCTTCCCGAAAGTTTTCTTTCCCCAAATCCTTTTCCGACAGCTTTCGCTCCCGCAAATCTTCTTCCATCGTGATTTCGCATCCGCAATGGCCGGCCAGTACCCGCAAGGTATCCACCGCACGACGATAGGGACTGGAATAGAAGCGGCGGATTCGCTCCTGGACCAACACATCGGCAATCTTCGCCGCATCCAGCAGGCCACGTTCCGTGAGCCCGCGTTCCCGCTCTTGCCCTTCCACATAGACCGACTCCGCGTGCCGGACAAAATATAACGTTGTGTTGAATGCTTCCTTATTTGGGTTCACGACTCTGCACGCTCCTTCTTCTCGATCACGATCAAGCAGGTACTGTCCGGCAGCGAAGCAGGCATGCCCTCCTCGTCCATGAAAACAATGCGATCGCTCAGCGCTTCCGTATACCCTTTCTGCAAAAAGTGTTTCAACAGGATAATGTCTGCCTGGTCGCCAAGCGTTTCTTTGATGCAGCGTTCGTAGGCGGACGGAGTAAATATGCCGAATTGCTCCTGGATTTCATGGACGTAAGCATCCGGCCCCCAGGTATACGTATACAGAAATTCCATCGCATCATTCACGTTGAGCACCGCTTCGTTATCGGATATCCGGTCGAATGCAATGGACCTTCCCTGAAAATCGGCAGCATACCGCTCCAGCCACTGCATCCCGTCGGGCTCCATGAAACGGATGCGCCGTTTCTGCGTTTCAGGTTCCGTCATGATGCCGTCGCGAATCAGAATCCGGCCCCCCGGAGTCAGCACGTCAAAGGCGCTGCGAAGCGCTGTCGCCACCGTATTCGGGTTGAATCGTCTGCCCTCGTGTTCAATATAGGAGTAGAGCTCATGCAATATGGATGAAAAAATGACCGTATCCACCGTGCCAGGCTGCACGTATTGATCCAGCTGCAGAGCATCTCCTTTCATCACTTGCCAGCGGCGGCCTTCCCGCTGTTTCTTGCGTTCAAGCGCTTCGATCACATTGGCTGAAATATCGATGCCGATCGGCTCTACATCCGGCTTCTCCTGCTCGATCAAATCCAACAGCACGCCTCCGCCGGGCCCGATGTCCAGCACCCGCCGGCCCGCGATATAGTCCAGCAGCACTTTTTTGTAATCCCCCGAGCCGTTCATGTCGGCCAGATATGCTTCTTCGTTATGGAAACGGTCGTAAGCATCGCGCCTTAAGCCGAACAAATCAAACAGCATCAGCACGGCCCGTTCGTACAGCGGCGATTTCTCGGCTTCGATGCAGAAAGCGATCAGCTTCTCCGCAGCCGGCGAAAATTCGAACGTCACGAACGCCGTATCCGGCACGTCCTCGTATCGCTGCACGCGATGGGTCAAATGCGGATAATCTATGGCCTCCCCTGATGCCATCTGCTCCCAGGACCACTGCTCCAAATACTTTTCAATCATGCGCTTTTTGTACACATTCAGCTTTTTGGCACCTTTGTGGTCATAATACATCGTGTTCATCAGGGGTTCGAAGCTGATATGACGCACGCGTCCAGCCGTCCTGCCGCCGTCAGGCTCGTGCATTTCCAGGTCCTTCAGGGCGAGCCGGAAAATCTGCACCATTTCATTGAAGGAAAAGTGCTGCAAAGCTGCCTCCACGTACCATAACGTGCGATCCGCGAGCGGCGCCAGTTCCATCTCGACGTCCAGCGACTTTTCCAATCGTGCATAAGCCTCGTCCAGCGGTTCGCCCTGTTTGACGGAGGCGCTTCTGAGCCGGGACAGCCGTTCCTTCAAGGTCCATTCATGGCGTTCAGGCTCTTCGATGATCCAGCCGACAATACGTCGCACCTCGGATTGCACGTCCTGCCAAAGCTGTGGATCGACACCCGCAATCACGCATTCATTCAGCGCCAGCAGCAGTGTCCTGAGTTCGTCTTTGTCCACCCATCCTGCCGCAAACATTCGACGTACCGGAAGGTTCTCGGCAAACGGAATTTCCCCGCGGATGTACTGCCCGATCAAACCATGCGTCGCGATCAGCGTGCGGACCATTTCCTGCCTTGGCGACAATGCCGGGACATCGTCTCCTTGTTCATGCTGGTCTGAAGTACCCGAAGTTCCCCGGATCGTTGAATCGCCCGGAACTCCGGCGTATGTGCCCCCATCCTCATTTTCGCGCAGAACCGCAGAACCGGCGTTTGGCGCTGCGGCATACCGAACGTACAGTTGGGCGGAACCGATGTTGTGCACAAACAAATTGATGCCTTCGGACAGCCACATCCTGCGCTGCTGCAATGTTCCTGCCTTCGCCGTTTCGGACCAGGCCAGCACTTCCTCCACGATCTCGCGTACCCAAAAGGAAACGTGCAAACCGTCCAGCACCTGAAGCGTTCGCTCCACATAGTCGAGCACCGGATTATTCGTTTCGAGCTCGGCGATGGCACGGACACGCTCCAGATTGATGTTCGGCCTTTCGGCGGCCAACAATAATTGCAGCCACGACGGAGACTGTCCCGCTACAGACAGGTCCCCCGATTTCCAAGTTTGAATCGCCTTCAACGCTTTTAACACGGCATCCACCTCATTCACCTATTCCAATTCTTACATGACCATCCAGGTTCAATGGGACGCCAGACGCTCCCTCACGAAACGCAGCACATGCCTTGCTTCCCCTTCCGGCAAATTTTCGTCCAGCCGCGCAGCGGCAACGGGCAAAATCCAAGCTTCCAGCTGCTCCCATGTCATGCCGGACAAACGTAAGTAATGCTCAATATAGCCGTCCAGCAGCAGGCTGCGCGCCGTCTCGAACGCCTGATGCAGCTCTGCAGCCGCCTGTTCCGGCAGGCTGGCGCTCTTCAATATGACCCATGTCCGCGCCACATCCCCTGCCGGGTCCCCGGACATGCCTGTCATCCAGTCGATGACCCGGCAGCGCCCGCCGACCCGTTCCAGCATGACGTTGTCCGGATGAAAATCGCCGTGGCAGATTTGGCTGTGCTCCGGCAGCGCCCGAAGATCGGCCAGCACCTTTTGTTTTTCCGATTCCCCAAGCATGGGCACACGCATCATCGCCTGTTCTAAAATATGTTTTTGCCCAGGCAGGGCCCGTTCTTCATCCTTCTGCATATGCAGCCCGTAATGGCATTCCGCCATCATTCTGGCCGTCTCCTCCGCAGATAGGATCTGTCCGAGCAGCAGAGCAAGCAGCGTTTGCCCTTCGATCCGTTCAAAAACGATGCCAAGACGGTTTCCTTCTTTATGTAAGAAGCGAGCCTCGGGGATGTGCAAACCTTTGCTGCCGACCATCTCCGTGATCCGAAACTCGTGCCGCACGACAGCCTCCGGGAAATCCGCATGGTACAGCTTCATGATCTCCCCTGGCGAATATTCAAATATATCCGCGGTTCTTCCCTGCCCGATCAGCCTCAAAACGTTTCCTCCCCCATTGGATTGGGAATCAGTTGAATTCGACACCTCTTACTTTGGCAAAAACCATCGTGTCCACCAGCACGCCGTCCGGATCGCGTCCCGTTCTCCGCAAAATGCCCTCCAGCGTGTATCCGGCCCGTTCGGCGACTTTGGCGCTCTTTCGATTGCGGGCATCGCAGCGGATTTCAAGGCGATTGGCGTCCAGATGCCGAATGGCAAACTGCTCGATGCCTCTAACGGCTTCGCCCATTAATCCTTGTCCGGAACGCGACGTTCTGATCCAGTAACCGATTTCGAAGGAACGGGCTTCCCAGTTCATGCGATGCAAACCGCTGCTGCCCACGAATTCGCCGGTCTCCTTGTCCAGCAAATAAAGGACCATATCGGTGCGTTCCATAAAGTTCAGCCTGTTTTTGCGAGCGCGGATCTCGGATTGTTCGAGCGTGGGGAGCGTTCTGGCAAAAGGCAGCCATGGCGCCAACTGGTCGGCGCTTTCGTGGACGGCTTCGTTCACCATCCGGCCGTCTCCCCATTGCGAAGCACGAATGATCAGCCGCTCCGTTTCGAAACGTTCGGGAAATTCAAGCATAATCGGGTCGATTGAATGATCGGGTTGCGTCATTTGTCCTCTACTCCTTTACTTGGAAAATGGAATCGATGATGAGCGGCAGGTCATCCCTGACCGATGCCGCGCCAAACACCGATCGGGCGTGTACTCCGCGTTCGCCGAACACGTCGAGCATCAGGTCGGAGCAGCCGTTCAGCACCTTGTGATGCTCGTCATAGGATGCGGTAGCGTTAACAAACCCTTGGATTTTGACCACACGTTCCACCCTGTCCAGTGAACCGAGCACCTCCTGCACAACGGCCAGCACTTCAATGCCTGCATTCCGGGCAAATGCATATCCTTGATCCGTCGTGAACTTGTCTCCCAGCTTCCCGCGCTCGGCCGTATTCGGCCCTTTGCCCGATACGTACATCATGCCGTTCACAATAACCGCATTCGCATATTTGGCCGCCGGCGCGCTGGCCCGCGGCAATACGATTCCAAGCTGTTCCAGTCGCTGTTCAATCATCGAGATCTTCCCCTTTGCTTTGAAGCGAACGCTCCGCTTCTCCGTATTGTTTCTGCCCTCTCCGTGAACGTGTGTATCTTTTGCGGTATATATAGTCAACCTATATATTTGCTCGCTGCCGCCATTTCCCTTACGCCCCGGCTTCCGAAAAGGTTTGCGTATTGGCCGAATAAAGCAATATGTTGTCCCTATAGTGCCATCCATGCTCCGACCAATACCGCTTGCCGGTCTCGTTGTTTTCCAGCACCATCAGATGGCACTTGAATATGCCTGCCTTCTTCAGCTGCTCCAGACAATGCCTGACCAAGGTCGTCGCCACCTGATTCCCCCGGTGGGCCGTATCTACAACTACGTGATACATGTATCCGCGTCTGCCGTCATGTCCGCACAGCGCAGTACCGACCAACTGATCTTCATCGTCTACGCAAACGTGGCTGATTCCCGGATTACGTTTCAAATATGCCGCGATTCCCTCTTCCGAATCCACCTCCATGCTGATGCCGAGCCCCGGTGTCCGGGCCCATAACAGCAAAGCCTGGTCATAGTGTTCAATCGACATCGGCTTGTATGTATACATTCTGCTCTCCTGCCTTCTTTGGGTATGTTTGGTTTCAGTTCCCTAATCTTAATTTCGATGGTTGGCATGCGTCAACTGCTGGGCGTATTATAACATCTTCGGATTAATATATACATGAATCCAAACCATAAGAAAACATAATATTGTAATTTCAATCAAACTCTTTTACGATAGTAGAACACGTTTCCATTTTGACAAAAACAAGGGAGGTTTTTTCATGGGCGCACCTTTATTTCGAGATCCCATCTTTGATGGTGCAGCAGATCCCGTATTGATATGGAACCGCGCCGAACAGGCTTGGTGGATGGTATATACCAACCGCCGCGCAACGGCGGGCGGACCGAAGTTCGCCTGGGTGCACGGCACCGATCTTGGCGTTGCTTCTTCCACTGACGGCGGCAGCACCTGGACGTACCGCGGCACATTGACGGGATTGGAGCACGAATGGGGTCATAACACGTTTTGGGCACCGGAAATTTTCTGGCATGAGGGCACGTACCACATGTACGTGAGCTACATCCAAGGCGTCCCGCACGACTGGCCTGGACATAAGCGGAATATCCTGCATTATACAAGCCCCGACTTGTTGTCATGGACGTTTCACGGTACGCTGGAGCTCAGCTCGGACTACGTGATCGATGCCTGCGTCTACCCGCTGCCGGATGGCCGTTTCCGCATGTGGTACAAGGATGAAGCGAACGGTTCCCATACCTATGCCGCGGATAGCGCGGACCTGTACCATTGGAAAGTGATCGGTCCCGTCATAACAGGTCGGCCTCATGAGGGCCCGAACGTATTTCGTTTTAAGGGCAGCTATTGGATGATCGTGGACGAATGGAGGGGACAGGCCGTTTACCGATCCGACGATTTGGAACACTGGGCGTGGAACAGCCTCATTTTGGATCAGCCGGGCACCCGGGAGGATGACGGCGTCATCGGATTGCATGCCGACGTCGTTGTACAGGACGATCAGGCCTATATTTTTTATTTCACGCATCCGGATCGACGGGAAGGCGTGGATCATGCCAGCGAACCTGCACGCCGCAGCTCCATTCAGGCAGCACGGCTCGACGTCGTGGACGGGATCATGATCTGCCCGCGGAACGAAGAGCTTCGGATGAAGTTGCGGCCGGAGAACGAATCGCCGATGCGCCGATCGTAAAACAGGTTTACATTCTCGAAGAAAGCAATGAGCCTCGGAAATGCATGATGGGCAGCCATCGCTGCGTCGTTTCCGGGGCTTTTCACGCTTATGGCTGCCTTCGATCCTGCTTTGTATGCTGCTGGCGGTACTGCCTTGGCGATGCATTCACCATCCGTTTGAACATTTTGCCGAAATGGGAAAAGTTCCCGAACCCGGATCGCAAAGCGATGTCCGTAATGGGATCGTCCGTTTCCCGCAGCAAACGCTGCGCTTCCTTGATTCTCAGCAAGTTCAGATAATCGCTGAACGAAAATCCGGTTGTATGCCGAAATAATCGGCTCAAATAGTGCGGGCTTATACGGAACATGTCCGCCACTTCCGTCAGGGACTGCGATTCGCGAAAGTTTTCGTTCAAATAATGCACGACGGCCTGCGTTTTGGGATGAAGGACCGGCTCTGCATCTTCGGCATCCGCTACGGCCAGGTGCCGGTTGCGCCAGGCACAGAGCAGCAATTCCACCGCCCTGTGGCGGAGCAGCAGCTCGCTGCCCGGCTGCGGGTCCACCATCTCGTCCACGATCTCCACAGCCAATCGTTCCACCTGAGCATGGACGCGTGAAGGAAACCGCAGCACGGGCGGACTGCCGCGAAACAGCTGCATCAAACCAGCGGCCAAATCTGCGGGCACGCCCATGCCTGCGAACAGCTCCGGCTTCAGGTACAGGACCACCCGATCATGATCCGGCCTGCCGCTATCCAGCGTTTTGTGGACCACGTTGCGGTCTACCAGAACCAGGTCCCCTGCCATAACCCGGTAGGATCGATCTTTGATAAAGTAAATGCGCTCGCCCGACAACAGGTAATACAGCTCATAATGATCGTGCAGATGGTCCGCATGCATCGAAAAATAACCGATGCGCCGATCATATTCGATTGCGAGCAGCCCGGTCGGATCATGAAAGTCCGCGCGATATGGCCTGTTCACGGGCATCCCATCCTTTTTTAAAAGGTTTCCCTTGGATTATAGCAAAATCGGCGGCATTTGAAAGCGATTTCGCAATAAAGGCGGCGAAAAACGTGCTTCCTTGTTATAGGCTAGAAGCATATTCAAGGAGGCGATGACATGAGTGACAAAAAACGCTATGCATTGGTCGGTACCGGAGGTCGTGCCGAATTCTTCTACGGATCGCTGGCCCGCGATTTCCGTGAAACATCGGAGCTGGTCGCATTTTGCGATATCAACCAAACCCGGATGAACTATGCCAATCAAATGCTGCGCGACAAATACAAATATAACGAAGTGCCTACATACCGTGCCGATCAATTCGATGAAATGATCGCCAGCGAGAGACCCGACTTCGTGATCGTGACAAGCATTGACCGCACGCACCACAAATACATCATTCGCGCCATGGAACTTGGATGCGACGTCATCACCGAAAAGCCGATGACCATCGATGAGCAAAAATGTCAGGACATTCTCGACGCTACCAAACGGACCGGGCGGAACGTGCGCGTGACCTTTAACTACCGTTATGCTCCCCATCACACCAAAGTAAGGGAGCTTGTCATGAACGATGCCATCGGACGCGTCACGTCCGTGCATTTCGAATGGCTGCTGAACACTCGCCATGGCGCGGACTATTTCCGCCGCTGGCACCGCAATAAACGGAATAGCGGCGGTCTGCTCGTGCACAAATCGACGCACCATTTTGACCTTGTTAACTTCTGGATCGGTTCCCAGCCTCAAACGGTATTTGCATTCGGGGATTTGATGTTCTATGGCCGCGAAAATGCCGAGGAGCGCGGGGTAACCCAATTTTATACGCGTGCAACGGGCAGTCCGCTTGCCGAAGGCGATCCGTTCGCCCTGCATCTGGATTCGGATGCCCATCTGAAAGCGATGTATCTGGACGCCGAAGCAGAGGACGGCTATCAACGCGACCAGAGCGTATTCGGCGACGGCATCAACATCGAGGACACGATGGGCGTCCTGGTTCAATACCAGAACAAGGCTATCTTGACTTATTCCCTTGTTGCTTACCAACCTTGGGAGGGATACCGCATCGCCATCAACGGCACGAAAGGACGCATCGAAATGTCGATCGTCGAACAATCGTACGTCAATTCGCTCGGCGACAAAAACCTGGAAGGAGCGCTGATCGGCAAAACGCTGCGCGTACTGCCCATGTTCGGCGCACCCTACGAAGTGGAGGTCGAAGAACGCGAAGGCGGCCACGGCGGGGGCGATCCGGTCCTGCTTAACGACCTGTTCGGCCATCCGGAAGAAGATCCGTTCAACCGCGCGGCGAACCATATCGATGGCGCACAATCCATCTTGACCGGGATTGCAGCCAATCGGGCCATCGCCACGGGCCAGCCCGTACAGATCGGCAGCCTCGTTCGTTTCTGACAAACGCATACTGTCGTATTCAACGGCGGTCTGATATAAAGATCGGATTAGCTGCTGCCTTTACGATATCGACTCAAAAACGCTCCTTCTGAGGAAGGAGCGTTTTTGAGGTGCACCGCACCATATAAATGTCAAATCGATGCATCCTCGGACTCACCTTGGCGTTCTCCGCTCATATACTGGGTATAAACGGAAAACGGAGGAGTTCGCATGAACGTGCACCAGCTTCAAACCGGCAAAACGCTTCAGCAGCGCCTGGCCGAATTGCAGGGCCATCTCGCCGAATTGAACGCCCCCCTGTCCGGCCTTGAGCCAGGACGGATCGACCGGGTGTACCCGCGCAATTTCATCAAAGTAAACGGTCAACTCTTCGTGCCGCTAAGCCTGAATTCCATCCGGGTGTTCGGCATCCCTCGCACGCGGCGCGGCATATTCGTAGGCGTCCGTACCGCGTTCCCTACCCGAAATGCATTTCGCAATCTCCGCCTTGTCGCGGTGGGATTGAACTATATTGAATTGCAGGCCAGGGGGAAGTTCCCTTCCCGCATCCTGTTTCCGCTGAAGCAAGTCGAATCCATCTATCGGCCTGTAAGGGGAAAATGAACACAGGCTTGGATCCTTTATATCCGCAACCATGCAGTTTGGCTCGTTCAAAGCCTGAAATTAAGAAATTACAACAATGCTCGAGGCTGCCCCATCCATTTCAGACATTTGCGGCAGCCTGATGAGCATCCACTTCTTCAATTGCTTTATTCACAGTATCTTTTTAAATCCCTGTCCATACATCCTTCGCGTATCGCCCTTGCTGCTGCAGTTGTTCCAGCCATGCTTCCGCCTGCTGAGCCGTGCTGCCGGTTACGGTGGCGTAGGCTTCCTTCAATGTCGCTTCGACGTCCGGAGCCATTCGGCTGCCGTCGCCGCAAATGTACAAGTGTCCGCCTTGCTCCAGCAGCGAAACCAATCGTGATGCATCCTGCTTCATCCGATGCTGGACATAACATTTCTCCTCTCCCTGAATCCGGGAAAAAGCGGTGTGCAGCGTCACAAGCCCTTCTCGCTCAGCCTGCTCCAGCTCCTGTTTGTACAAATAATCATGCTCGGGATTGCGGCAGCCAAAGTACAGGTGTGCTTCGCCAAGCTCGGCTCCCTGTTCCTTCAAAACGCGACGAGCCTGCAAAAATCCGCGGAACGGCGCTACTCCGGTGCCCGGGCCGACCATGATGATCGGCACGCCTGCCTGCTCCGGCAGTTCAAAGCCCGACTCGGGCGTGCGCACGAACATCACGATCTCTTCGCCCGGCTGCAGCTTGGCCAAATAGTTGGAGGCAATGCCTTTGTATTCGCCCTCTCCGCTCCAGGCTGGTCCACGCACTACACTTACCGTAATGCTCGCCTGACCCGGCTGAACGCGGGGTGAACTGGAGATGGAGTAGTACCTGGCCTTCAGCGGAGGGAGCAGCTCCAGAAAACGCTCGAACGGCAGCTCGCATGCCTCGTACCGGATCAGAAAATCCAGCATGGAAACGCGTTTGCCGCGCACTTTCTCCAAATAAGCCGCTTCGTCAAGCAGTGCTTCAAGCTCTTTCTTGTGAGGCGGACAAACCGTATATGCGGCCAATTCGCGCAATTGCGCACGCGTCGCAGCCTCCTGCAATTCCACGCTGTGGGTCAGCAGGTCAAACAAATTGACCGGCTGGTTCAACGGCAGGTGAGCCGCGCTGCGCCCGGAAGCGTCCAGTACCAAATGCTCCGTGCCGTTGAAACCGTATCGGCGGAGCACACGCTCCACCAATTCGGGCGGATTATGCGGCAGTACGCCCAGATGGTCGCCTTCCTTGTAGACCGCGCCTTCCGGTAAACGAATCTCCAGATGGCGCGTGCTGCGGTCGCTCCCCGCATCGTGCAGTTCACGATTCTCCACGACCGTTGCGATATGTGCATCATAGGTTTCTGCCAGCGGGGTGACAGCCAAACCGTTGACAAATTGCACGGACAAGGAACTGCGTTCGCTCTCGGAGTTGACGTTCAGCTCCAGACCCAGCTTTTCTGCCAGTTCGGGCCATAAACGTTCATTCCAGCGATCGACCTGTTGTTCAAAATCACCGCTGGCATCGCTCTCGCCAAGCGGGGCAAGGCGCTCGGCCCCTTTTGCGGACAATAGCTCATCGATAAGGTGCGGAACGCGTTGATATGTGCTGGCCCAATTGTGGTCTCCGCATCCCATGACCGCGTAACGCACGCCGTTGAACTCTCCAGAATCCGCATGCTCCAGCCATTCGACAAACGCTTTTGCATTGCTTGGAGGCTGGCCGTTGTAGGAAGCGCTGACGATGATGACCACGCCTTCTTTCGGCAGCTTGCCGACGCGTTGATCCAGTGCGGCCACTTCACTGTGAAAGCCTTGATACCTGGCGGTATCGGCAATCTCCCGGGCAATGCCTTCCGCGGTACCCAGATTCGATCCGTACAGGACAAGCATGGGCGTGCGATGCGCATTCATCAGGTTCGGCTCTTTGTTTGCAGGCGCCATCGTCGCTGAGGCCGGTTCCTGGACGGCGATGCCAGGAGCGGCCATGACCGGCTGGCTTTCGCGCACGCGCACACGAATGGTGAAATTGTCTGGCTTGAGCGTCAACGTTTCTTTCACTTTCAACTGGTAATCGGCATGATCGATCAGTTCAAAATGTTTCAGCACCATCCCCAGTACGAGCGTGGCCTCCTGCAAAGCAAATTGCTGCCCGATGCAGGCGCGCTGGCCATTTCCGAACGGTTTGTAAGCATCATGCGGCACCTTGCTCGGGTCTTCGAACCGTTCCGGGCGGAATGCCTCCACATCTTCTCCCCACGCCTCGCGATCCCGATGCAGCTTGGGAATCAGGACGCTGACGCTGTCCCCCTTTTGCAGCGGATATTTGCCTGCGAGCACCGTATCCTGCTTCGCGTATAACGAAAAGGCGGGAGCCGTCGGCCATAACCGCAGCGCTTCGTTCAGGACCATGCGCACATATTTGAGTTCCCGGACCTGGTTATAACTCGGGAGCGGATCTTTCAGAATGCGGTCTGCCTCGGCCTGCGCTTTGGCAAGCTTGTCCGGGTTTTTCAGCAAATAATAAATGGCAAACGACAACAACCCGCTCGTCGTCTCATGTCCGGCAATCAGAAACGTAATAATCTGATAACGGATATTCTCGTCATCCAACGTTTCTCCGGTTTCGGGATCCTTGCCGCTAAGCATATGTGACAGCAGGTCATCTGCCCCCTCGACCGGCTTTGCCTTTCGCTCAGCGATGATGTGATCCACAAGCGAAAACATGGTGCGAATGTCCTGTTCGAATTGCTTCTTTTTCGCAAACATCAGTTTGTCCTGCAGCCGCAGCCGCTGAAGCGAGCTCATGGCTTCATCGAGCGAACGCACCATGCTGGTAATAAACGGATGCGGGTCCTCGCGATAAAAACTGTTGAACCGATAGTTGAACCCGCACAGGCCAATCGTATCCAGCGTCAACCGGGTCATGTCTTCCGGCACGTTGACCGTTTCGTCAGGATTGAGGCGCGACCATTTTTGCACGAGCTGCACGGCCAAATCCAGCATTTTCTGATGATACCCCTGCATGGCGCGCTGACTAAAGCTCGGCAAAAGCACGTTATGAGCTTTCTTCCAGTTCGGCTCTTCCGTCCAGCTGGTAAATAATCCGTCGCCGGCAAAAGCCCTTACCTTCTCCAAGGGTGCCCATACCCGCTTGTCAAATCTCGATTCGTCGCATACTTCGGCAACCAACTCGTGACCCGAAATGTACAGCTCGCTTCGTCCCGGCAGCTCCATGCGGAAAATGGGGCCGTATTCACCCGCCAGCTGCACAAGAGATTGAACCGGCTCTTCAAAATTCAACTGCGGCAAATTGCCCAGAGGTCCAAAGGTTTTCGGTTGAGGCACTGAATGTTGCACCATTTCTGTTCACTCCTCTTTCAAGGTAATGTTCTTCCAATACGGTACATCGATTCTGCAGACGGTTCGTTTGGTTCTGACTCTCCTCATAGTTATACCCTATTTTTTCGCAATCCGACTAATCTCATCCATTCGATGAAAGATCATGATGGCGAAAGGCTGAACCTACGATAGAACCAACTGACCATTTCGGTAAAACGGTCATTTCATCCTAAAAAAAGGAAGAGACGATCCCGCCTCTTCCTTTACCCTACCATTCCCATCATCAATCTTCAACAGGCCCATGGTCTTAGGACGATTGGAGCTAATCAATTTCCGGTTTCGTTCAGTAACCTCTCGATCATGCTTTCCATTGCTACCGGTTCGATCGGAGTTTCATAACGGGCAGCGACCCTCCCATCCCGGCCGATCAGAAACTTGGTGAAATTCCACTTGACTCCATCCCCTGCATAAATGTCAGGGTGCTTCTCCTTGAGAAAATCGTCCATCCATCGGCCCTTTTCCGTAGATAGGTCAAATCCTGCAAAAGGGGCTTGTTCAATCCATTTTTCATACAAAGGATGCATCTTTGGTCCCCTGACGTCGATTTTTCCGAGCATGGGGAACGTCACCCGGAATTCGTTCCGGCAATACTCGGCAATCTCCGCATTGCTGCCTGGTTCTTTGCCATTGAACTGATTGCACGGGAATGCCAAAATTTCCAGCCCCTGCTCCCGGTATTTGTCATAGAGCTGCTGTAAAGCAGCAAATTGGCTGGAATAACTGCATCTGCTGGCCGTGTTGACGATGAGCAGCACCTTGTGGCGAAACGAGGACAGCGTCGTCGTGCTACCGTCCATGCAAGCCACCTCGCTGGAATATAAGTCCATGAAATCAAACCTCCTCCAATGATCATGGGCTCATTGTAGTCCTTTTCTAATGATGGGAATGGTAGGGTAAAGGAAGAGGCGGGATCG
>NZ_CAKMMP010000012.1:27445-255173 GCF_927798175.1 Paenibacillus sp. JJ-223 | reverse complement strand
ATGCCCATGAACGAAGAACATCGGAAAGCCGTATGAGGGAAAACCTCACGTACGGTTTGATGAGGAGGGGCTGGGTTTTGCCCAGCCTTTTACTCTAGACCCGTTAGCCCATATACTTGCGCCGAAGCCGCAAAGCGAAAATCAGGTATTCGTCCCAAGGTTCGAGTGATAAAATAGATTACGGCTCCGCCAAACGGGATATTCCCGCTCGGGCAGCGCCAAATGAACGGTCTAATCCTTAAATCATACACTGACTGTCATTGACGATACGGAGGAAACCCTCAATGAAAAACTCTGAGTGGTCGGGATCATACTTTCCCAATTTTGCGATGGAAGGCATTCAATCCCTATACTTCACTTCCAATCGGCCGCTCCATACGATTCATGAACATGTTCCCGTACTGCTGGCGGTAAGCAGCGGTGCGGGTTCGCTGCAACGGGAACAAGAAACTTATGAATTGTCGCAGGGCACGTCTGTTTTGCTTCCGCCAGGCGCCAAGGCGGTCGTGACGGCCGGGCCTGGACAGCCATTGCACATATATATGTTGACGATCAGCACGCAAGCGCAGGCACGCGCGACCCATGAGGGCTCCATGAGCCGGGTGAGCATGATTGGTTCAGCCAAAAACGTGGAGTATTTCATCGACGCACCGGCGATTGCGGCCCGATTGGAAGAACTGTTTATACATCGCTTGCCCGAAAGCGAGACCCGGCATATGCGCAATCAGATCGTATTTCACCAGGTCTTGCTAGCATTGCTGGAACGTATGGAAAGCGGGGATTCTTTTTCCGATCTGCCCTCGATGGAACGAAGCTTGGCCTATATGGAAGGCCATTTCAACGAAAAAATTACGACAGAGCTTTTGTCCGAGATGGCCGGGGTCAGCCGTTCGCATTACTCCATTTTGTTCAAGCAGATGACCGGATTCTCTCCGAACGAATATTTATCCAAGCTGCGCGTGCATCGGGCCAAAGAATTGATCATTGGCAGCACGTTATCCCTAAGGGACATTGCGTTAAAGGTAGGCTACAAGGACGAATTCTATCTCAGCCGCCGTTTCAAACACCAGACGGGAGAAAGTCCCTCATCCTATAGTCGATCCCGAAACGTTCAACGGGCTGCAGTATGGTTTGCGCCATATGCAAGCCACCTGTTTTTGCTTGGCGTGGAGCCATCCATCGTTATTTCGGAAAGCAGCGAATACGTAAGGGCAGATGGTCTGCTGACTCCGCAAACCGTGCGATTTATTCATATGGACACCCCTCCCGAGCAAATAAAAGCTGCTTTGCAGGAGGAAAACGTCGATTTGATCATTGCTGCAAAGCAACATCTGCGGGAGACCGGTTTGACTGCCGAGCAATTGAGATCGGTCGCCCCGATCATTGAGGTTCCATGGATGGGACTCGGGTGGAAAGAACATTTGCGTATGATTGCCCACGCGATTCGAAAGAGCGAAATAGCAGAGCGTTGGTTAGCCGATTTCGAACAACAAGAACGACGGGCAAGGGAGACGGTGCAGGAGCAGAAGGTGGTTGATGAAACCGTAACCATTGTCGTCATCAAACCGGAAAGGCTGCAAATTTACGGGGCAAGGAATGCAGGTTATGTCCTGTACCATTCGTTGGGATTGCAGCCTTCGGCAAAGATTGCCCAGGAAATAGAACATTTCGGGGATGAGTTTCATTCCGTTTCCATCGCACGATCCGAACTGAAGGAGTACGAAGGAAATTGGTTTCTGGTTATGGTGTTCCCGGATGAGAAGGGGGCTACCGCCCATGCCGAGCGGATTTTTGCCTCCGAGGAATGGCAAGGTCTGAGCGCGGTTAAACAGAATCGGGTGCATGTGTTGGATCAAGAGGAATGGATACCGTATAATCCCGTTTCTGTTCGTCTTCAGCTTGAACGGGCGCTCAAGCTTTGGGCGGGGAATCAATAATGCAAGTCATTTTGCAAACAAAAAGGCATGGTTAGCTTCATTCGCCATGCCTATAATTAGCTATGTTAATGAGAATGATTTTCATGTTCAAACAAAAAGGGGAGAGAGTCATCCATGAAAAAGAGTTTTGCGCCTGTATTACTTGCCTTGATGATGCTGCTTGCGGCATGCGGAAACAACGGCAGCGAGGATGCCCAAGCAGGCTCCGGCACAACGGAGGCGGCGGCAACTTCGTCCGCGTCCACCGATTCGGCCAAGTCGGGAGACACCTTTGTATACGAGTCCGAGAATGGACCTGTGGACGTTCCTACACATCCGCAGCGTGTAATCGTGCTGACGCGTTTTTTGACGGGAAATGTGATGCAGCTTGGCGTTCCGCTGGTGGGCGTGGACGAAATGTCCAAGGAAAACCCGAACTTCAAGGAAAAGCTGACTGATGCCGAAGCGGTGACGGACGAAAGCTTGGAGAAAATCATCGAACTGAATCCCGACCTGATCATCGGCCAGTCGGATATCAAAAACGTGGACAAGTTGAAACAAATCGCTCCCACCGTAACCTACACTTACGGCAAGCTGAATTTTCTGGAACAGCAGCTGGAAATCGGAAAACTGTTGAACAAGGAAACCGAAGCTCAAGCCTGGGTGGACGATTTTGATGCACGCAGCAAAAAAATCGGAGAAGAAATCAAGGCCAAAATCGGTGCGGATGCCACCGTATCCGTCATCGAAACCTTCAATAAACAGCTGTACGTGTACGGCGAGAACTTTGGACGGGGAACCGAGCTGCTGTACGGGCAGTTTGGTCTGGCAATGCCTGAAAAAGTGAAAGAAGCAACCAAAACGGACGGATTTTTCGCCGTATCGACCGAAGTGCTGAAGGACTACATGGGCGACTACGTGATTTTCAGTAAAAACACGGACGAAGACAACACTTTCCAGACCACGGAAACCTACAAAAACGTGCCGGCCGTGCAAAACAACCGGGTGTTTGAGGCCGATGCCAAAACGTTTTATTTCAACGATCCGCTCAGCCTGGAGTATCAGCTTGAATTCTTTGAAAAACAATTCCTGGGCAAGTAACTTGAACCGCCATGAAAAATAAACATGTTTCGAACCGCTTTTGGATCAAGCTGGCGGGCAGCGTGGTCGTGCTCGTTCTATCCTTTGTCCTCGCCATGAAGTATGGGGCGGAGCAGGCGGACTTTCGCAGCATATGGCTGGCATTCACCGCGGCGGAGCCAGATGATCAGGTCATGATTTTGCGCGAGATCAGGCTGCCGCGGGAAATCGCGGCCATGCTGATCGGGGCGGCGCTCGCCGTGTCCGGTGCGATCATGCAGGGAGTGACGCGGAATCCACTCGCCGATCCGGGGCTGCTCGGCCTGACGTCGGGGTCCAATCTGGCGCTGGCCATCGCTTTTGTTTTTGTGCCGTCGCTCGGAACCTTTGGCATTATGGCCGCATGTTTCGTCGGAGCCGCCTTTGGCGCGGCCATCGTAGTCTTGCTCGGAGCCTTTGGACGAGGCAGGCTGTCACCGCTCCGCGTCGTCCTGGCGGGAGCTGCCGTATCTTCATTTATGTATGCCATTGCGGATGGGGTGACCCTCTATTTCAAAATATCCAAAGACGTATCCATGTGGACTGCCGGCGGATTGATCGGTACGACGATGCAGCAGGTGCAGACGATCGGTCCGGTCATCCTGATCGGCCTGTTCCTGGTCCCTTTTCTGGCACATCAAATGAATGTTCTCAGTCTGAGCGACGATGTCGCCACCGGTTTGGGTCAGAAGCTTGTTTTCGTCAAATTGATGCTGTTCCTTTTGGTTATCATCCTCACCGGCGCTTCGGTGGCCCTGATTGGCAATATGGTTTTCGTAGGGCTCATGATTCCGCATATTGTACGCAAGGTGGTCGGCACGGATTATCGGCACATATTGCCGCTATCCATCTTTGCCGGAGCAGCGTTCATGCTGCTGGCCGAAACGTTGGGACGCACGATCAACGCGCCGTACGAAACACCGGTTGTTGCGATTGCCTCCATGCTGGGACTGCCGTTTTTTCTGTTTGTGGTGTGGCGTAAAGGAGGGAAAGCATTCTCATGATGATGTCTGCCCGCCTTCGCAAGCAGCGGCTGATCTTGCTCGCATGTTTGCTGCTGATTGCATTAACCATCGTCATCGGCATGAGCTGGGGGTATTCTTCTTTGTCAGTCAAACGGCTGCTTCCCGTCCTTGTAGGACAAGGAACATTCAAGGAAGATTTCATCCTGTTTTCCGTGCGCTTGCCTCGAATCTTGATTACCGTTCTGGCAGGCATGCTGCTTGCGCTCTCGGGGTCCATCCTGCAGAGCGTCACGCGCAACGACCTTGCCGACCCGGGCATTATCGGGATCAATTCGGGTGCCGGGATTGCCGTAGCGGTCTTTTTTCTGTATGCACCCCTTGAAGCAGGCTCATTGGCCTATATGCTGCCACTCGCTGCATTGCTGGGTTCGCTGGTTACCGCTGCACTGATCTATCTTTTTTCATACAGCCGTACGCGAGGACTCGATCCCATCCGCATGGTGTTGGTCGGCGTCGGGTTCTCGATGGCGCTCTCCGGTGTGATGATCGTAATCATTTCTGCGGCGGAGCGCACCAAAGTGGATTTTATCGCCAAATGGATCTCGGGCAGCATCTGGGGAACGGACTGGCCGTTTATATGGGCTTTGCTGCCTTGGCTGCTGGTGCTGCTTCCGATTGCGCTGCTTCGTGCAGGGAGGCTGGATTTGCTTGCTTTGAATGAAGAAACCGCAATCGGTTTGGGCGTGCGCATGGAAAAGGAAAGATTGGTGTTGGTGCTGGTCGCCGTAGCCGCTGCCGCCTCGGCGGTATCGGTTACGGGCGGCATCGCTTTTGTCGGCCTGATGGCTCCCCATATTGCCAAAGCGTTGGTTGGGCCGCGTAGTTCCTTATTTATTCCGGTCGCCGTTTTGCTCGGTGGATGGCTGCTGCTTGTCGCGGACACCATTGGGCGCAATCTCGTCGATCCCGACGGCATCGCGGCCGGCATTATGGTTTCCTTGATCGGCGTGCCTTACTTTGTCTATCTGTTGTTGAAAAAGTCCTGATCGGAGCAAAGCGCAATGGCAGGTACTAAGCGAAGACACCGTGGATGAACAGGACAGCAAAAGCTGGACAACCCAAAAAAAGATCGGTTTGGATCACGTCTGTGTGACCCGAAACCGATCTTTTTTTTGCTCACGGAGATTAGTTTACTTTCTCTCCAGTGAACACTTCCACGTTCATTGGCGCTGCCATGAAAGCAGCGGCTTGCTGCACGAAACCTTGGAAATGCGCGCTTGCGTTATGTGCTTGAGTAGCAGCTTCGTCTTTCCATTGCTCGACCATGATGTATTGGTGTTCTTGCTCGGTGTGTTTAACCAGCGTGTAGGAAATGTTGCCTTCCTCCTGGCGGGTTGCGGCAACCAGCTCCTTGGCGGCAGCGAGGAAAGCTTGCTCTTGATCGGGTTTAACGGACAGATGTGCGTGAATGATAATCATAATGACAACCTCCAACGTTTTTTTTGTGAAAAGCAGGGGACGATTATGCCCAAGTCGTAATGGTGTCCACAGGCAAGCGGTAAGAAGGATGCCCTTCTTTGGCCGATTTGCCCATCGAAATCAGCATGACCGGTTGGAAGCGGTCTTTGTCCAGGCCGAACGCTTCCGCGATCTGGTCCTTCTCATAACCGCCAATCGGATTGGTGTCGTATCCATGGGCGCGCGCTACGAGCATCAGCTGCATCGAAACGAGTCCAGAGTCAATCAGGTTCACGTCGCGCAGATCGGACGCAGCCATGTTCGCATAATATGGTTTCACTTTTTGCACCTGCATATCCGCGATGTCTTTCGGCATGTATCCGAGTTCCACCGCTTTGCCAAAGATTTCATCCATGTGCTCGATATTGTTGGCATCATAGAATACGGCGATGACCGCCGAGGACGTCAGCACTTGCGTCTGGTTGAAGCGAGCGAGCGGCGCCAGTTTTTCTTTGCCTTCCGCACTGTCGATGACAAGAAAACGCCAAGGCTGCAGATTGATGGATGAAGGTGCCCGGGAAGCTTCTGCCAAAATCTCCGTCATTTCCTCACGGCTGATTTTTACTTCGGGATCATACGCTTTGACGGAACGCCGTCCCAGCACAATTTCATTAAAATCGTTGGTTTTATGAAATTTGCCTGTCGTTGTGCTCATATTCGTTTCTCTCCTCTGTCTACGGTTTATAAATTGTTCTGCATGCGTTCAAGATACCCCGCCAGGTTATGGATCTCTTCCTCGCTGAAACCTTCAAGGATTTGGCGGATCAGGATATCCTTTTCCGCCTTATAGCCATCGATCCGGTGGCGCCCCTCATCGGTGAGGGAAACGAACGTTTCACGGTTATCGTCCGGATTTTTGCGCCGGCTGACCATGCCGTCCAGCTCCAGTTGTTTCAGATGGCGGGTAATGGCCGCCCCGTCGATATCGACGTTTTTTTGCAGCGCGGATTGATTGATCTCGTCGACCAAGTTCAACTGGCACAAAATTTCGAAGCGGGATGAGCTAATGCCCGTGCAGCGCTCGAACTTGGGACTGATCTTGTTGCCCAGCCCGTTCAGCAGCGTCAGAATCAGTTCTTCTTTGGAAACGATACGTGTCATGTCTGGACCTCCCGGGTAAATCTCATCCATGGACAAGGGCGTATGTTAACAAATTAATGGTAAAGTGCCACATACAGGGCCATTGCATAATGATGAACAGGGCCATCATCGTTGAGCGCTCAAAATTTGAGGCATCAATGATTGACGGCTCAATCAATATAGCATGGTTCATTTGTTTTTGCAACCATCCTCCAGATGAGACGAAATCAAAGGCCGATATGAAAAGGGACCTCCGCAGTTATTCTATCCGGAGTCTAGGACATTATTATTTCGTTTTTTCTTTATTGAGAAGGGTATGGGCCGGAGTATTTTGCAATGGGAGCGGTGATCCGCTATACTTCTGGTTATTGATTCATTCATAACCTATGTGGAGGTGCATTAAAATGGCAAAAGACGGAGCGGCATCGGTCAACCGCCGGAACGAAATTATTTCTGCAGCCATCGAGGTGTTTGCCGAAATCGGATATTACCGGGCCACGACCGCGCAGGTCGCCGAAAAGGCCAGAATCTCGCAGCCGTACGTTTTTCGTTTTTTCAAAACGAAGGAGGCATTGCTGCTCAGTGCGCTGGAAGTATCCTGGACGCGGATCATCGATTCTTTTCGTGCGGTGGTGGAGACGGCATCGGCAGAGGCGCTTGAACACGAACTGATCGAGGCATACGAACGAATTCTGGAAACGCATAAAAATGAAATCCTGCTCCAGATGCAGGCGCAGACGATGCGGGAGGAAGAGATACGGCATGCGATGCAAAAAGCATTAGGCGAGGTACGCAATATGGTGCTGAATGCTTTCACCCAGGCCGGATATGCAAACCCAAAATACAGAACGCTGACCTTTTTGGCGATCGGCATGCTGTGCAACATTTCTTCGGCGTTGGATATGCCTGAACTTAAGGAACGTTAAAGGGACGAAATGCCCTTTTCCGATTTAGTTATTGATCAATCACTAATTATGCGTTATGATATGGTCATCAGATAAGTAATTGATCAATAACACATCAGAAGGAAGGATGAAAGAAGATGAAAAAAGCGCTGGTTATCGGAGCTACGGGAGGAACGGGAGCAGCAATTACGGAGGAGCTGGTGAAACGAGGTGTAGAGACGATCGTGTTTGGCCGTTCGCAGCAAAAGTTGGAGCAGCTGGTCCATCGTTTGGGGAATCCGGCACATGTTCGCATCCAAACCGGTGATGCCTTCCGCAGCGAGGATATTGTGGCTGCTTCGGGCGGAGCCGATGTTATGTTCCATTGCGCCAATGTCCCTTATCACGAGATGGAAAGCAGGTTGATTCCGCTCGGCGAATCCGTCATGCGGGCAGCAGGGCAGCTTGGCATCAAGGTTGTTGTCATGGACGGCATCTATCCTTACGGGAAAAGTCAGATGGATGAGGTCACCGAAGAGCATCCCAAACGGCCGCATACGCGAAAAGGGAAAACCCGGCTGGCTTATGAGCAGATGTTATTCAGCTACTCATGGGCGAGGGAACGTCTCATGATTGTGCGCCTGCCCGATTATTATGGCCCGACCGCCAATGAAGCTTCTTACTTGGGTTCCACGCTGGATGCAATCGCGAAGGGGAGGATGGCATTTTTTATCGGAAACATGAGCATTCCCCGCGAATATGTATATTTGCCGGATGCGGCGGCGATGGTGGTGGAACTGGCGAGCAAGGAAGACACGTACGGTGAGAACTGGAACATTCCCGGATCGGGAACGATCTCAGGCAAAGACATCGTGCGCATTGCTCAGCAAGCGGCAGGCGTGAAAAAACCGGTGCTGGCATTGGGGAAAATCGGGTTGTCGCTGCTCGGGCTGGGTGTGCCGGTGATGAAAGAAATTGTAGAAATGCTCTATTTGACAACGGAACCTCTGCGATTAAGCCGAAAAAAATACGAAACAAGGATCGGACCGATCGTATCCACTGCCTTTGAAGAAGGGATTGCGGCAACGGTAAGAGAGATCAGAAGATCGTTGTAACTTTCTTAGTTATTGATCAATCACTAAATCCGTTTGAAGCGTTTAGGAAATAGTCATGATCTTTTGGTTATTCCAGTGCTTCTCAGGTTGGATGCAGACATAAAATCGCTCTTTCCGCCCTTTCGTTTCGATCAACAAGCATGATAGCTATTTTTAGGTTCAATGACAATTAACCTTCCATATACTTCAAATATGCCATTCGAGCTTCTATAATAACGCTAATCTATGGATGGGAAATGCAAAAGAACGGTTGATTACCGAATGAACATAACTTATATATAACTTGTTAAGTTATGTTTTTTCTTTGTTGCCATGCTTGTTTGGAAAGGGTGATTAATCATGAGCCTGGAAGCATTGAATGAACGCGTCAAAACTGACCTTGCCTATTTGGCATATCGAGGAAAGGATTGGCTGCAGCCCAAGCAGCACCCCAATGGGCATGTTTATGATGTCATCATTGTCGGCGGAGGACAAAGCGGTCTTGGGGCAGCGTTTGGGCTGTTGAAAGAAAGGATATCCAACATTCTGGTCATTGACGAAAACGAGGCTGGCAGCGAGGGGCCTTGGGAATCCTATGCCCGTATGGTCACTTTGCGTACGCCCAAACACCTGACGTCGATTGATCTCGGCATTCCATCCTTGACGTTTAGGGCCTGGTGGGAAGCCCAGGCTGGACGTGATGGTTGGGACGGCATGGACAAAATTCCGCGCGGTGCCTGGATGAATTATTTGCGCTGGTACCGGCAAGTGCTGAATCTTCCCGTCCTGAACGAAGTGAAGCTGAGGTTGATCGAACCGCTCCCGGACGGAATTCACCAGCTTCACGTGGAAGGTGCCGGCGCGGATGCCGAGGTGCTGCTTGCCCGAAAAGTCGTGTTGGCCACAGGCATTCAGGGCGGCGGGGGATGGCATGTGCCGCCAATGATTGCAGACAGTCTGCCGAAGGAACGGTATGCGCATACGTCCGAGGCGATCGATTTCGAACGGTTGCGCGGAAAACGGATTGCGATCCTTGGCGGGGGAGCATCCGCCTTCGACAATGCCGCCCATGCGCTTGCGGCAGGCGTGACCGAAGCTCATGTTTTCGTGCGCCGGGAGCAGCTGCCCCGCATCAACCCGATTCGGCAGATGGAGCAATCCGGCATGATCGAACGATTCCACGCATTGTCCGTCCCTGACAAGTATGCGGTGATCGCTCATTTTCTCCAATATAATCAGCCGCCGACGAACGATACATTCAACCGGGCTGCCGCGTGGCCGGGATTCGAACTGCATCTGGGGGCGCCTTGGTTAAGTGTGGCGGAGACTGGAAAAGAGGCTATCGTAACGACATCAAAGGGAACGCTTGCGTTCGATTTTCTGATCATCAGCACCGGATTGCTCAGCGATCCCGGATTACGTCCGGAGCTTCAGCTTGTGGAGCGTCATATTGCCCGTTGGGCGGACCGATACGACGCACCCGGAGGCATACGCAACGCCCTGCTCGACGCACATCCTTATCTAAGCCCAGGCTTCGCGATGACAAGCAGGGATGAAGAAGGGGAGGCGCTGCTGTACGGACTGTTTGTTTTCAATTATTCGGCACTTGCAAGCTGCGGTCTCTCTGCATCGGCAATATCAGGCACCCGCAGCGCCATTCCGAAGTTGGTGGCGGCGGTGGCCGACCAATTGTTTTTGGATGAGCGGGAGTCCATCCTGAAACGGTATTACGGTTATGAGGAGAAAGAGTTCACCGCGACCTGGGGAGAAAGCATCAACGTATGATGATAAAGGGAGCCATGCTCCGATATGCGAACCGCGCAGCATTCTAATGCTGTGCGGTTTGTTTTTTTTGGGGGAACGGATCCGGATTGCAGGGATTTTCCTGTGCTGGCCTGTTAGAAGACGTTTTTCTTTGGCGGGACGGTTACGTCGAAACTGTTTTTGTTGTAAAATGTCGAATGTAGGATGTTGAAGGCAGGTGTAAGGAAGTATGAAAGAGATGAGCTATGAACAATTCAGGGCTCACTTGAAAAAGGCATCACGTCAGCGAGATGTACCCATCATTAAAATCATTGCTTTTCAGGAAAAGTATATGAAGCTGGAAGAAGTGCAGTTTTTCGACGTAGAACAAAATTATATGAGTGTACAGGCTTGCAACACCCTGTGGATGAACCTGGAAAACAAATCGTTCCGCAATCTGGTGTCGCAAAAGCTCCAATTGTATAAGGATATGGAGAACCTTGGCCGGCAATCGTTTGAAAATTTGCTTCGGGAATTGTACGATACGGCGGTCCCGCTACTGATCGAGTATGACCCAAATGAGTATTATACGTCAGCACAGTTGGCCGACATTCTGAGCGTTGACGAAACCAAGCTGATTGAACAACTGGAGATGGGGCGCTTCAAGGGCGCATTCATCAACGAAGAAGGCCAATGGCTCAAACCCAAACCAAGACGTGAGAAGAACCGTTAGCGAAATCTCGCGGATGACGACGAAATGACGGAAGCGGATCCTGCAGCGTTGTGCTTTGCACAGCGTTTGCGGGATTTTTGCCGTTGAAGGGTTTTGAATGAAATAGGCCGCTTGAACGTGTAAAATAAGGATATTGTGTGTACAAATTCGTCAAACCGTGCAGGATGATGAATGTTTTTAAATTATTTTGAAAGAAAATGATTGTTTTTTGCGGATTATATGATACTATAGAAAGCAGTTGGAGGAATGGCTATGTTAACAGAAGAGAGACATGCTGCAATTATAGAGCGCTTACATCAACGGGGTATCGTAAAGCTTCAGGAGCTTGTTGAGGTGCTTGGCGCCTCGGAATCCACGATAAGACGAGACTTGATCGACTTGGAGAACCGACAGGTACTCAAACGGATCCATGGGGGAGCTTCATTGATGAACGAGAAAGCGCTGGAACCCGGCATGGAAGAAAAAACATCCAAAAACATTCAACAGAAAATGATGATTGCCCGTTTGGCGGCGCAAGAGATCAAAAATGGCGAATGCATTTATCTAGATGCGGGAACCACTACATTAGCGATCATTCCGTTCATTGAAGCCACAGACGTCACGGTAGTTACCAATGGTTTGTCTCATGTCGAAGCATTGGTGGGCAAACGGATCCGCAGCTATCTGCTTGGCGGCATGATGAAAATGCATACCAAAGCCGTCATTGGAAGCATCGCATTGCAAAATATGGACCATTTCCGATTTGACAAATGCTTCCTTGGGACCAACGGGGTGGATCCAGAAATGGGATACACAACGCCCGACCCGGAAGAAGCGATGGTCAAAAGACGTGCCCACCAATTGTCAGGCAAATCGTACGTGCTTGCGGATTCCAGCAAAATCGGAGAGATCACTTTTGCCAAATTGTTTGATTTGGAGGAAGCCGACCTCATTACCGAGCAGATGCCGGAGCATTGGCGGAACGCAATCGCGCAGAAAACTAAAATAATTGAGGGATAACCATGATATATACCGTAACGCTAAACCCTTCCATCGACTACATCGTGGAAGTGCACGATATCCAGCTTGGAGGACTGAATCGCATGAACCGGGATCTCAAGCTCCCGGGGGGCAAAGGCATTAACGTATCGCGCATTTTGAACCAGTTGGGCGCGGAGAATACGGCGATCGGATTCCTGGGCGGATTCACGGGACGTTTCATCAACGATAAACTCCGGGAAGACCGGATCCGGACCGATTTCGTGACCATTGCGGACGATACGCGGATCAACATCAAACTGAAGCACGGAGAAGAGACGGAAATCAACGGTTTGGGCCCGGCGATCACGACCGAAGAAGCCGATCGTTTGGTAAGCAAATTGTCCGCCCTTCATCAAGGAGACATCGTCATCCTCTCCGGCAGCATTCCGCCATCGCTCGGCAACGATTTTTACGAAAAACTCATTGCGGTATGCCGGCAAAAGGGTGCGGAGTTCGTGATCGACACGACCGGGCCGGCACTGATGGATGCGCTCAAGTATCAGCCTCTGCTGGTGAAGCCGAACCACCACGAGCTTGCCGAACTGTTCGGCGTCAACATCGAAACGCGTGAGGAACTGGTCGTTTATGGACGTAAATTGCTCGCAGCGGGTGCTCAGCATGTGTTGATCTCGATGGCCGGGGAAGGCGCTTTGCTGATTACCGAAACGGATGTTTTTCATGCCACAGTTCCGAAAGGGACGGTGAGAAACTCGGTAGGTGCAGGGGATTCCATGATCGGCGGATTCGTAGGTACATGGGTGCTGAACGGGAATTTGCAGGAAGCCTTTCGAACGGGCGTCGCTTCGGGAAGTGCAACCGCCTTCTCCGATGATCTGTCCGAACGTGCATATATTGAGGAACTGCGTAATCAGGTAGGCATAACGCAATTGCAGCCGTAACGACCTGGGTATGAAATGAAAAGTGAATGACGACCGGTCCGCAAGTGTCGGGCCGGAAGCGATTTAGGGGAGTGTAACCAATGAGAATAACAGACCTGATGATCCAGGAAGCGATGATCATGGACCTGCAAGCCACAACCAAGGATGAAGCCATTGACGAGCTGATCTCCAGCCTGAGCAGAACGGGACGCATCAACGATCCGGTACTGTTCAAAGACATGATCTACAAACGGGAAGCCGAATCCAGCACGGGCATCGGTAACGGAATCGCGATGCCGCATGCCAAAACAAGCGCGGTCAACGAACCTACCGTGGTGTTTGCCAAGAGTCGAAAAGGGCTGGATTTCGAAGCGCTGGATGACCAGCCAGCACATGTATTTTTTATGATTGCTGCGCCTGAAGGTGCCGGAAACACCCATTTGCGCACACTTGCGGCTCTTTCCAGGCTGTTGATTGATAACGATTTCATCGCTCAACTGATGAACACGGATTCCCCGGCTGAGGTCAGCGCGCTGTTTGACGCGAAGCAGGAGGAAGCCGAGAAGAAGGAAGCGGCGAAGCAAAAGGCAAAGGCCGATAAAGAGGCCAAAGCGGCAGCGGAGGCAGCTGTTCAGTCCAAGCCTGCCGGAATCATTGAGGGCAACCCGTCCTCGGAAGATTTCGTCGTTGCGGTTACCGCTTGCCCGACAGGCATTGCGCATACATTCATGGCGGAAGATGCGCTCAAGAAAAAAGCACAGGAAATGGGCATCAACATCCGGGTCGAAACCAACGGCTCCGAAGGCGCACAAAATGTGCTTACACCGGAAGAGATCGCACGGGCCAAAGGCGTCATCATCGCAGCAGACAAAAAGGTCGACATGGATCGTTTCGACGGCAAACCTCTGCTGCAGCGCCCGGTCAGCGACGGCATTCGTAAGACAGAAGAACTGATCAGCAAAGCGGTGAAGGGCGATGCCCCAATCTATCGCAGTCAAGGTGCAGGTAAGGCCGGTTCTGATGAAGGCGCTGCCGAGAAAATGAGCGTGGGCAGCAAAATTTACAAAGATTTGATGAACGGGATTTCGCACATGCTGCCATTCGTCGTCGGCGGGGGCATATTGCTGGCTTTGTCTTTCCTGATCGAACAGGTAGCAAGCCCGGATAATCCGCTCTTCCAATTACTGCAGACGATCGGCGGCGGAGAGGGTGCATTCCACTTCCTGATTCCTGTATTGGCCGGATTTATCGCAATGAGCATCGGCGATCGCCCGGCATTGATGCCAGGTATGGTCGGCGGTCTGATGGCGGTCAACTCCAATGCCGGTTTCCTTGGCGGGTTAGCTGCCGGTTTCCTGGCTGGTTACGTCGTTGTTGGTTTGCGCAAAGCTCTTAAAGGATTGCCGAAAGCAATCGATGGCTTGAAGCCGATCCTGCTGTATCCTGTGCTTGGACTCTTGATCGTAGGTGCAATCAGTTATTACATTTTTGATCCGATCTTCGGCTCCATCAACACATGGATGGTGGATGCCCTGCAAAACATGGGTACAGGAAATGCCGTACTGCTGGGCATCCTGCTGGGCGGCATGATGGCGATCGATATGGGCGGTCCGTTCAACAAAGCGGCATATACGTTTGCCATCGGCGTGTTCACATCAAGCGGCAATACGGATGGTGCCTGGATGGCAGCCGTTATGGCTGGCGGTATGGTTCCGCCGATTGCGATCGCGCTGTCCACGACATTCTTTAAATCGAAATACACGGACCAAGAGCGCAAATCCGGTTTGACCAACTATGTGCTGGGCTTGTCCTTCATTACCGAAGGTGCGATCCCGTTTGCGGCAGCAGATCCGCTGCGCGTCCTGACATCCTGCATTATCGGTTCCGCCTTAGCTGGCGGCTTGACGCAGCTTTGGAGCATTAACGTGCCTGCTCCGCACGGGGGTATCTTCGTAGCCGCACTGGCGAACCATGCACTGTTGTTCCTGCTTGCCGTAGCCATCGGCTCGGTCATCTCCGGCCTGATTTTGGGCGTATGGAAGAAAAGACCAACGGCAGTGAAATCATAAACGTTCGAAATGTTGTGCTGCACACTGCATTTCCGGACACTTCCACACTTTGTTTCCGCAACATTCAAAAAAGCATCGCCCGAGTGGGTCATCACTGGGGTGATGCTTTTTTGTATTGTCTTATTGTTCGGGAAGCTTGACCTATGATAAGCTGAGGGTATACCGATAAATGAAACATAGTTTTACCTGATGAAACATAATGAGCCGGGCTATATCAAACTAAAGGAGGACGCGAAATGAGTGATGAGATCAAAAGTCGTGTTCGCAAACAATTTGGCGAGAATGCGCACAAGTATGTAACCAGTGCAGGACACGCCAAAGGGCAGGATCTGGCCTGGTTGGTTGAGGCGGCGGGAGCAGAACCGGGAATGAACGCCTTGGACGTAGCCACTGGCGGAGGGCATGTAGCCAATGCGCTGGCTCCTCTCGTCAGCAGGGTGACGGCGCTGGACATGACGGAAGATATGCTGCAAGCAGCCGGGCAGTTCATCCGGGGCAACGGCCACTCCAACGTGGATTTTGTCCCAGGGGATGCGGAAAAGCTGCCTTTTCCGAATGAATCGTTCGATCTGGTGACATGCCGGATTGCCGCGCATCATTTCCCGCATGTTCGTGATTTCGTCGCGGAGGCCTACCGGGTAACTCGGACTGGAGGAAGATTGCTGCTTATTGATAATGTGGTTCCGGAATCGGGGGAAGCGGATCGCTTCTATAATGAAATCGAGTGCCGGCGGGACCCTGGCCATGTTCGGGCATGGCGCAAGACGGAGTGGATTTCGATGCTCGAATCCGCCGGGTTCCGTGTGGAGACGATGGAGGTTTTCCGGAAAAACTTCGTTTTCACCGAATGGTGCGAACGGATGGCGCTTCCCCGCGCTGAACAGATCAAGCTGGAAGAAACGATGCTGGCAGCACCGGATCATCTTCAACGGACGTTTCGGTTTCAAAGCCGGGAGGATGGTACATTGTTTGGGTTCGAAGGCGAGAGCATGGGCATTCGGGTTGTGAAGGAGCAAACTGAACTCCCCTAACGCTGAATAGGCAAGCCGGGTTGCGGTTGCCTCGGCTTGCCTATTCGATCGAAGCATTACAGGCCAAGCGGATGTCCGCCCTAAAGCACGAAACGGCCGGAAGACTACGGTTTAAGCACCACTTTGGTGCATTCGTCTTCGTGCTCGGAGAACATCCGGTAGGCTTCGCTTGCCTGATCCATCGGAACGCGGTGGGAAATGATTTCCGTCGGATCAAGCTCGCCGGCCGTAATTTTGCGAAACAATTCAGGCATGTAATGGATGACAGGAGCTTGTCCCATTCTCAAGTTGATGTTGCGTTCGAACAGGTTGCCGAGGGGGAACATGTTATACAATGAGCCGTATACGCCCGTAAGCTGCAGCGTGCCGAATTTCCGTACGGCCTTCATACCGATTTCAATGGCGCTCAGGGTACCTCCCTGGAGCTTGAGCTTTTGCCCGATCTGTTCCAGCACCGTTTTTTTGCCATCCATACCGACGCAATCGATGACAACGTCGGTACCCCCTTTCGTGATTTCACGAATATGTGCACCCATGTCCTCGAACTCTTCGAAGTTATATGTCTCCACATCGTTCATGCGTTTGGCTTTATCCAATCGATAGGCAAGACGGTCGACGGCAATGACGCGCCTCGCTCCCTTCATCCAGGCAAATTTCTGCGTCATGAGGCCAACCGGCCCGCTGCCGAGAACCGTGACGGTATCCCCGGGTTTGACGTCCGCATTTTCGACGCTCCAATAAGCGGTCGGCAGCACATCCGACAGAAACAGCAGCGCTTCGTCCTCCAATTCGCATGATTCGGGAATGACGAACGGCACAAAGTTTCCGTAAGGGACTCTTAACAGCTCGGCTTGTCCGCCTGGATAATTGCCGTAACGGTCCGTAAATCCGAAATAACCGCCGGTATGGATGTCGGGATTACGGTTGGAGTTGTCGCACTGGCTCTCCATGTCGTGGCTGCAGTAGAAGCATTGACCGCATGCGATGTTGAAAGGGAGGACCACGCGGTCCCCCTTTTTCACGCGCGTAACGTCAGGGCCTACTTCTTCGACGATGCCCATCGGTTCGTGTCCGATGACATAATCCTTCTGTGCAGGCAATGCACCCAGATAAATATGAAGATCGGAGCCGCAAATGGCCGTGGACGTAATTCGGACGATGATATCGTCCTTTTTTTCAATGGTCGGGTCCTGGACTTGCTTGACTTGCACGTCTTTGATGCCTTGAAACGTAACAGCTTTCACGATGCAGCCTCCTTTGTGTTCGGATTCTTTCTTTGTTTACCCAAAAAGATGCTGGCCGATCGACGACATTGCGGATGTTCAAACCACCGGCCATTTGATTTTGCGCAGCGAATGAAGCAGCTCGGGTGATGCATTGAGGTTGCTTTGCACCAGTTGGGTCGGAGTCAACGCCATCCATTGATTCAGCGAAATATCCTCGAAACGGTCGCTGCGGAAAATTTCCAGAAACCACAACGTATCATTTCCGGTATTCTCAATGTAATGCCCCATGGCCACGGGAACGTATCCGACATCTCCTGCCCGGTAATCAAACGTGCGGGCCGTTCCATTGCCGCCGAATACCGTCATTCTGCCTTGCCCCGTCAAATAGTATTGCCACTCATCCGCATTGGGATGCCAGTGCATCTCGCGCATGGCTCCAGGCTTAATCTCGACCAAGGCCGCAGCAACCGTCGCCGAGATGGGGAAATTGCGCGAATCCACGATTCTTACGCTTCCTCCCGGCGTAACGAGCGGCTCCTGCGCCAACAGCCGATGGGTGAATGTCAGCGGAACCGTCCCGTATGGCGACTGGACTGCCTGGCTTTCGATCGAACCCGGTACTTGGTCTGGATAGATATATACCTGGTCTTTCGGAAGGTGGGCGAAGGCATTCTCCGACACTCCGAAATTGCGGGACAATACTTCGGGCGGAGTGTGCGCGAACCAGTCGGAGATGGATAACGTATTCAGATCCGAGAACGTCCCGTCGTCAAACACCAGCAAAAATTCGCAGCCTTCTCCCAGGCCTTGTATGGAATGGGGAAGCCCTTTGGGGAAAAACCAAAGATCGCCGGGGCCTACATCCGCAATAAAGTTGCGACCGTCCTGATCGACAGAAGTGATCCTGGCGGTTCCCCAAATCATGTATGCCCATTCCGACTGCTGATGCCAGTGGAGCTCGCGCACGCCTCCGGGAATGAGGCTCATGTTCACGCCGGCCAGCGTGGTAGCTACGGGAAGATCCCGCACGGTAATCTCGCGCGACCAGCCGCCTTGATTAAGCTGCATATGGGTGTTCGAGAAAGACATCTTCAGATTGGGCAGCAGGCCGGAGTCGGTCGCCGGCGGCACGAGCATGTTCGGATTTTGCCGGTCGAGCATCACGTTGCGCGGTCCAAGGTCTGGTCCGCCAGCCCCGTCCTTACGGATCGGCTGAGGCACGTTCACGTTTTTGAGACGGGTATGATCCGAATTGGTCATTGTTTCTTGTCCTCCTTGCAGGGTTAGTGCTTATTTTGGATACGCCTAATTCTCGTTATTTACACCTATGATGGGGGGCCTGCTCAATATGTGGGACAATGACCGGATAAAACATTCTGGCGACGCTTTTTGGGAGAACGTGCCGTGACCCACCGCCCTTGGGTTTGTAAGTTTCGGGTTCTTTCTTTGATGGCTGGTTAAGGCTATTATGATAAAGAGGGATGTGGACGGTTTTTTTGCCTGAGATGTCCCTGAGAACTGGGATACGTTTGAAGGGAGAATCAGGAATGACGCTGCAGCAATTAAAATATGCGATCGAAGTGGCAACGCGCGGCTCGATGAACGAAGCGGCCAAGCGGCTGTTTATTTCGCAGCCCAGTTTGTCGAACGCGATTCGGGAATTGGAGCAGGAGCTCCGTATTACTATTTTTGAACGAACCAACAAGGGGATTACATTGTCCAAGGAAGGCGTCGAATTTCTTAGTTATGCCCGTCAGGTCGTCGAGCAGGCCGAACTGTTGGAGAATCGTTATCTGAATGCCAAGCCGTCTCCGCAGCATTTTTCCGTATCCACGCAGCACTATGCGTTCGCGGTCAATGCTTTCGTGAATTTGGTCCGGCAATACGGGCATGAGGAGTATGAGCTTGCCTTGCGCGAAACGAAAACGTACGAGATCATTCAGGACGTGCGCAGCATGCGCAGCGAGATCGGGATTTTGTACCTGAACGAGTTCAATGCCAAAGTCATCAACAAGCTGCTCAAAGACGCCGGGTTGGAGTTCAACAGCCTGTTTACGGCGAAACCGCATATATTTATCAGCATTCACAATCCGCTTGCCAAGCAAGCTTCCGTAACGATTGAGCAGCTTCGGGATTACCCGTACCTGTCTTTTGACCAGGGGGAGTACAATTCGTTTCATTTTTCCGAAGAAATATTAAGCACGCTCTCCCATCCCAAAAGCATACAGGTCAATGACCGGGCGACGTTGTTCAATCTGCTTATCGGGCTGAACGGGTATACGATCTCTACGGGCGTGCTAAGTTCGGATTTGAACGGCAACGAGATTATTCCGGTTCCGCTGGAGTGCGAGGAGTCGATCAATGTAGGCTGGATTCGCCATAAAAGCGCCTCCTTGTCCATTCTGGGCGAGGCATACGTCCATGCGCTGCATGAAGCGATCGGCTCCTGATTCGTTCCCGGTTGGAACGGTTTTTGTCATTTTGATGGAGCGGAGCATCCAGTGACTGTTATAATAGAAGTAATGTACTTATATTTAGCGGAATGAGGGAACGTCACACGTGCGAGTGTTATATCGGAATCGGAGCGAACAACATGACTTGGTGGTATACGATATCAAGAAACTTTACGGGGAGAAGGGGCAATTTCGGGTTTTGGAATTTTCAGGCGAGGCCGTTCAAGGAGCGATGGATCTGGAGCAGCCTGCCCGAATGGTGCTGGAGTACCCGCGAGCGATGGTTCATTTAATGGAATGGAACAATCCGGAATTCGAGACGGCGTTTATTATAGGGCATGGCATCGGCACATTGTCTGCCTATTTGGCAAACCGGCGGCTCAAGGTGGCTGAACTGGATGCCGAAGTGGTTGAAATCAGCAGGACGTTTTTTGGTTACGAGGCGAATGATGTCATTGTGGGCGATGGACGGGAACTGCTGGAACAGGAACCTTCGGGGATGTACGACGTAATCGTCGTTGATGCGTTTACGGCAGCAGGTACGCCTGCACAGTTCATGTCCAGCTCTTTTTTTCGTTTGGTGAAGGACAGATTGCGACCGAATGGCCTGTTATTGATGAACGTTTTTGGACGTTCGGGCAATGACAGACAAGTGAATGCCATCTATGCTACGCTTTCGGAACATTTTGACCGCACACGCCTGTTTGCTTTGCCGACGGAATCCGGCGATGAGATCCAGAATCGCATTCTGGCCGGAAGCGACTCCGCAATTCATTATCAGGCGCGGCAAATGGCCGGGTTCGTGGAGCAGCAGCCTGGTGAAGGGCATGTCATTCAAAATGAAGATCATTGGCTGTAAAACCTCCTATTGGATTTGGAATGGCCCGGCGGCAATGCCGGACATCATGGATGATAAATGTTTGCGAAATAGACATACCTTCTTAACAACTTTCGTGTAAAATATTACGATATGCCTTTCATGAAATTTCGGGGGAACGAACAATCATGATTTCACAGAATGCAGCATCCAGATTTCGGGGGAAGATCAGGAGGTTCAAAAAGATAAGTCTCACCGCATTGCTCGGTGGGCTCGTTACCATTTCGGTTCTGATGACGTTAACCATTATGTTTATATCGTCGTACACTTCCCAGAAACAATCTTTGATCAACACAACGTTATCCTTGAATTATTCGAATGCCGTGCAGATGAGCAATACATTGGATGCGCTATTCAAATCCATGCAGAACAATCTGGCCCATGATGCCAGGTATTTCGCCGATATCGACTACTCTGATTCGCCAAAGCTGAATTCCGCACTGGACCTGATCAAGAACAGCAGCAATTACTTCAACTCGATGACATTGGTGGATTCGGACGGGCTTGTCCTTAGCATATCGCCGTATTCGGCCGATTCGGTTGGTTACCATGTTTCGTCAGAGGCTGCAAAGACAGCGCTCCGATTACAGGAACCGTACATATCTGAAGCGTACAAGACGCCCCGGAAGAAACGCAGAATCGTATTTGTCAGCGAACCCGTCTTTGACGCGCATGGCAAATTCAAAGGAATGATCGGGGGCAACATCTATTTGCAGGATCAGAATATTCTGAATCTGTTGTTCGGAAGCCAGATGAAAACAAGTCAAGGATCTCATTTTTTCATCGTGGACTCGAAAGGCACGCTCATTTATCATCCCGACACAGCGAGAATCGGGGAGAACATTAGCCGCAATACGGTCGTTTCCAAGCTGCTGAACAACGAGAAGGGCAAGGCACAATACAGAAATCTGGCTGGCGTCGATTCTCTCGCAGGTTACTATAAGGTGCCCACAACGGATTGGGGAGTGGTCGTGGTATCTCCGACCCAGACCGTATATGACCAGTTGAATCATCAAATCGGGCTGCTTATCCTGTACACATCCGTTCCTTTTTTGCTGCTGACCCTGATCGTCATTCGTGTTGCGAGACAACTCGCTCGTCCATTCGTATCGCTGACCGATCTGGTGCAGCAGGTGGATCAAGGGAGAGTGGACTTGCCGATCATGAAGCCGCATTGGAACCGGGAAGCGGACTTGCTGAATCGTACGGTGCTGTCGGCATTGGCCAATTTCCGCAAGCAAAGGGAGCAGCTCACTTATGATGCAAGAACGGATGTTTTGACCGGAATGACCAACCGCAGAACGTTTGAAGAGGTCATCCAGAATTGGTTGGACGAAGGCATCCGCTTTTCGATCGTGGTGCTCGATATCGACCGTTTCAAATCCATTAACGACACGTATGGGCACCATGCAGGTGACGAAGTATTGAAGCATATCGCCAACCTGATCCGGTTATCGGTGCGCCCGGAGGATGTGAGTTCGCGATTCGGGGGCGAGGAATTCGTGGTATTGCTTCGTGATGCAGATACCAAAGAGGCCTATCAGATTGCGGAGAACATTCGCGTTTCGGTTGCAGGCAGCGTTATGCCCGTGGATCGGCAAGTGACGATTTCGGCAGGCATCGCCGAGCATCCCCTCCATTCTTCGTCCGCGAGTGAGCTGTTCCATCTCGCGGATACGGCCTTGTACAGGGCAAAGGAAGAGGGACGTAACCGTACCGTAACGATTAAGGCTTTGCGAAAATAGCGAAAAAAAGAAGCTGATCCCGGACGAACGGGGTCGGCTTCTTTCTGTGAAGATCGGCCTGCACGTCCTGCTGTTTGGTCTGAACCTCGTTGGTGACTAGGCGTTGTTGGTGAGTTAGACCTTGGATGAAAAGAGTTTTATAATAGACTGAATGAAGGAAAACGATGGATCAAGTCTGCAAGAGCTATTACATAAGGTATCTTAACGGACGATTATGCAAGCGGATAAGGGGGGGATTAGCGTGGTATGGGTTGACAAACTATTGCCGTTTACGGAACACAATCTGCCGATGCTGGAGGATTGGTTTAAAGATGCAGAGGTTCAGCAGCGATTGGAGGGAATGCTTCCGTTAGGTGAATGGTACGAGCATGTGGAACGGCATCCCGGTTATCACGTGCGGTTCGCGTATGCGGAGAGAGAAGTCGTGGGCATAATTATGCTCGAGCAGGATGAGCAAAATACGGGCAGCATTGCTATCGTCGTCAAACCATCCGTCAGGAACCAGGGATATGGCAGGGCAATGCTTGAAAAAGCAATGCAGCTCCCCGAGCTCAGGACGATTCATAAGTGGTATGCGGGGATCGAAGCTGACAACGTCGCTTGTTTGAAATGTTTTCAGACTGCCGGTTTTGTATTGGAAAACGAAGCTCCCGATGAAGACGGGTATTACTCTTTATGGTATTGCTCCGATATTCAAGCATAGAGCGACAATGAAGAGCAGCAACTAAAAATGATAAATATAATTAATTTTATGTGGAGGGATTACTTATGAAGTGCAATAAATATAACAGGGTACAAATCGAAGAAGGGAGCGTATCACTGACCCTATAAACTACGCTGCCTCATGTTTGGAGGTAGAATGTGAATACATCTCATTCACAATCAACTTTGCGACACAACCCCATTTTAATTTGGCTTTGTGTGCTTTCTTTTTTTAGCGTATTAAATGAAATGGTTCTGAACGTCTCATTGCCTGATATCGCCAATGATTTGAATAAACTGCCAGCGAGCACAAACTGGGTGAATACAGCTTTTATGTTGTCCTTTTCGGTTGGAACAGCGGTATATGGAAAGTTATCGGACCAACTGGGCATCAAAAAACTGCTCTTGTTTGGGATTATCGCCAATTGCTTCGGATCGGTAATCGGTTTTGTTGGACACTCGTTCTTTCCCATCCTTATTCTTTCACGGTTTATTCAAGGGACGGGTGCAGCCGCATTTCCCGCACTCGTGATGGTTGTAGTTGCGCGCTATATCCCGAAAGAAAACAGGGGTAAAGCATTTGGTCTTATCGGATCCATAATCGCCCTGGGGGAAGGGGTTGGACCGGCCATTGGTGGAATGATTGCCCATTACATCCATTGGTCATATTTGCTGCTTATCCCAACGATGACGATAATCACCGTACCATTTCTTGCAAAACTGTTGAAAAAGGATGAAGGAACCAAAGGTTATTTTGATACGACGGGGAGTATATTGATGTCACTAGGCATTATATTTTTTATGCTGTTTACAACGTCATATACAATTTCTTTTCTTGTCCTCAGCATTCTCTCTTTCCTGATATTTGTAAAACATATTAAGAAAGCCGAAAACCCTTTTGTCGATCCTGCACTGGGTAAAAATGTTCCATTCATGATTGGAGTCCTTTGTGGCGGGCTAATCTTCGGTACGGCAGCAGGTTTTGTCTCCATGGTCCCTTATATGATGAAAGATGTTCACCAGTTAAGTACTGCGGCTATCGGAAGCGGGATTATTTTTCCCGGAACGATGAGTGTCATCCTCTTCGGTTACATTGGAGGATTGCTTGTTGATCGGAAAGGTCCTTTGGTTGTATTGACCATGGGAGTTGCCTTACTTTCCATCGGTTTTTTGATCGCTGCCTTATTTGCAGAAGCAGCACCATGGGTTATGACCATGGTATTGGTTTTGGTTTTTGGTGGGCTTTCATTTACTAAAACCGTTGTTTCTACAATAGTGTCAAGCAGTTTAAAACAAAATGATGCTGGTGCTGGAATGAGTTTGCTTAATTTTACTAGCTTCTTATCAGAGGGAACAGGTATTGCGATCGTTGGCGGATTATTATCCGTCCGTTTACTGGATCGAAGGCTGCTGCCTGCAATAACTGAACCGCCTGCGTATTTGTATAGTAATATGCTCCTGCTTTTTCTGGGAATCGTGATCATTAGCTGGTTAGTTACCTTAAAGATCTATAAGCGAACCCAGAGAAATATATAATAAAGGCCAATTCGGTCCACCGCTACAGCCAAACCTACAGAATCGATGCCAATATGCGGTCGCATAACGCCATCGTGCCAATGTTGTCTTTCCCGCTGCTAAGAGGGGTTGCTCCGGTACGGCAGCATGCCATGAAATGGGCCATTTCGCCCACGAATCCCCGCAAATAAAGGTCGCGGTATGCACCGGACATGGGCGAGGCTGAAGGAGTGAAGACAGTATCCTGCTCTTCAAGGGATTTCCATGGGATATTCGATGAAGTGCGGGAGGAGTGCACGGTCAGGGTGTTGATCTCATCCGCAGAAGCAAACCCGTTATCAAAGGTGACCAGCAGGCTTTCGCTTTCGCGGGACCATGCACTCATGCCGGTAAAATAAATGCTGCCTGCTACGCCGCTGTCGAACGCGATGGAAATGCTTTGGCTGATTTGCCGTCCCGTGGTGGCTCGTGTTCCCGTTACCGCGACCGCTTCGCCAAAGAGGAAACGCATCAGATCGACCATGTGAATGGCGGCCAGTTTAATGAACTGTTCTTCATCTTCGCAAAACGGCGTGGAATCCACGGCGAAGCGCATTTGAAACGAACGGGCTTGTCCCAATTCGCGCCGGTCGATCAACTCCTTTAATTTCATATAAACGGGAGCATATCGCTTCATGAAACCAACCATGAGCACAACGCCGGCATGCTCGGCCAAGCGGGATAATTCCTCCGCTTCGGCGGCATTCCATCCCAGCGGTTTATCTACGTATACATGTTTGCCCGCACGAATGCAGTCGCGAACGAGAGCCGTCTGGTCATGCGGCTGTGCAACGACAACGACGCCATCGCAGTTTTCGTTGCGCAGCATTTCGAGCGCGTCGCCATACGCTTGGCCTTGGCTGCCGAAACGAAGCAACGCGGCCCGTGAACGTTCGATGCTGCGGGTGGATATGGCCTGAATCTTGGCTCCTGCTTCTACGGCAGCGGGCAGGATGTTGGTGGTGGCATGGAATCCTGCTCCGATAAAACAAAGTTTGGTCTGAGGCAACGCCAATCTCTCCTTGAAAATTTGATTTGTACATGATTTGGCTGATCTTGATGACATCATGTTTTAAGATAGCGGGTTCGCATTCGATTAAAAAGGACATATGTCCTTTTTTTTGATACAAAAATATATTGCAATCGTGTTGAATAACCTGTATACTCTTAATTACGGTGAAACAAGCAATGGTTTGACCGGAGCATTTTCACATCAATGAAAAAGCTGCATATTATGCGGTCGTGGCGGAATTGGCAGACGCGCACGGTTCAGGTCCGTGTGGGCTAACCCCCCGTGGAGGTTCGAGTCCTCTCGACCGCATCTCAGAAAAAGAATGGAAGAGTTGCACACGCAATTCTTCCATTCTTTTTTGTTTATTCAACTCAACTTCGTTTTGTCTGCTGCTGTAAGTAATCTGCTGCCCAGAGGCCGGCAATCACGCCGGCCAGACCGCAAATCGCGACCGTGCCCATAAGGTGGTTTGGCTGGAAACGGAACAGGAACGAGATGCCGCTGCCCAGCGTCGTGCCGGCAAGAAAGCCGAGGGCGATGCCGATGTCCTTCGTGAATTTCATAGATTCACCTGCTTCTGTTGTGGTAAGTGGTTGCAAAGTAGCAGAACTAGCGGTAAAGTGTGATCAGGAAAAATATAACATCGTTTTCCTTGTTTTCATTGTGCGCTTTAACCGAAGAAATATGCATGAACCCAGGACAGGAGGATGGAAGAATGAATATGAACGAACGAATTGCGGACTGGAACAGGCGAGCCCAGGAATGCGATTGCGGACATGAGCATCGTGCGGTGGAAATCCAGGTGGTCATGGAGCATGGTGCGATTCGCAAGGTGCCTGACTATTTGAGCCGGAAGTCATATCATCATGTGACGGTCGTTTATGATGCGAATACGGGGCCCATTGCCGCTTTTGGCGTGGTGCGGAGCCTTCGAGCAGCGGGAAACCGGGTGGATGAGATCTGTTTGAGACCTGCGGCTGCCGGAGATGTAATTGCCGACGAGGCGGCCATCGTACAGCTGCTTTTGGGCGTGCAGCAGGGAAGTCAAGCGATCATTGCGATCGGTTCCGGGACGATTCACGATGTCGTTCGTATCGTGTGCGCCAAAATGAACAAATCGTTTCTGTCGATTCCAACGGCAGCATCGGTGGATGGTTTTACGTCTGCGGGAGCGCCGCTCATCGTAAACGGGGTAAAGCAAACGTTTCAAGCGGTTCCGCCGGAAATCATTTTTGCCGACATCGACGTGTTTGCATCGGCACCCCAAGAGATGACGGCAGCAGGTTTCGGAGACATGCTCGGCAAATTTACGTCCCTTGCCGATTGGGAAGTATCCCGCGATCTTGGAGGAGAGCCATTCTGCCCTGTTGCATACCGGATGACCAAAGAGGCATTGGACGCGTGCATCGATCAGGTGGATGCGATTGCGGAGGGAAGTCAGGAAGGCGTGACTGCGCTGATGGATGCATTGATCATGTCAGGCATATCGATGCTGATCATCGATCACTCTCGCCCGGCCTCCGGAGGGGAGCATCATGTATCCCATCGCTGGGAGATGGAGCTGATGGAGCTGGGTCGCAAACCGATTTTGCACGGGGCCAAAGTGGGTGTGGCTTGTGCGTTGTTGACGGGGAAATACAAGGAGCTTGTACGTACAACGAACGAGCGAGCCTTTCAGGTATACCACTCATTGCCCGAACAGGAGCAATTGTCTGCATGGTTGGGACAAGTTGGCGGGCCGACCACAACGGAAGAACTGGGCATTTCTCCGGAGATGGTGGAACGCGCTTTTGCGACCGCGCATACGCTTCGTGATCGCTATACGGGGCTCAAATATATGAACGAAGTCCTTTGTTCCAAATAACGGGTGCGAGATACATTTGTTTCGCGATGGCGGGGTTATTTGTCTTTCTATTAGTTGTACGTACAATTGTCTATATTTTTAATTTATGGTCGAACAAATTTTTTTGGATTGTGTGTAATCAGACTTTTGTATGTATTATTCACAACAGGCTTCAGGTTATTGAAGTTGAATTGCTCGACAAAACAAAATCGACAAAACAAAAAACACGGGATTTGGCCATTTCAGCCATATACCCGTGTTTTCTGTATTTAAGGTGACATTGGTTGTCGCAGGGTGCACTGCACCCGGACAGTCTGCTCCATTTAGTTGCTGCGGCGATCTTTCAAGATGACATCTGCAAACAATATCGTTTTTGGAATGCGGAAAAATTGTTCCGCCTGTTCCTGAAACGCAGCGGAAGGCAGCGTTCCCTGATGCAGCCATTTGCGAAAAGTGCCGGGGTGAACCCCGATCCAGTGGCTGACATCTGTCACCGACAAATCATGGACCATGCATAAGCCTGTCAGAATACGGTTGCTAACCGGAGAACGGGTCACCGTACGCTTCATGAAACGGGAAGGCTCAGGCTGGCAAATCACCGGGCTTTTGCGAACGACTTCTTCATTGAAAAGAATGTGGCGCGGGTAGCCGAGCAATTGGCAGGCCTTGTCCAGATTGGTACTGCCGGGTATCCGCCCTTCGTATACCCAGGCGCTTACGCTCCGGGACGAAATGGACAGGTCTTCGGCCAGCTGGGACAACTTGATGTCATTGGCCATCAGCACGGCAAGAAGAACGCGATTACGGATTTGACAGCGTGTCGGTTTGCGGAATCGTTTCACACGGACGCCTTTACCCAAGTATTTACGGTTGATCAGAGACCACGCCTGGATGGAATGTTGTTCTGGTTGATTAGGCATATTTCCTCCGATTTTTTTAAACAAATACTACAATAAGAACAGGGGTACTTTCAAGTGCCAGGTGCACCGTTTTGCAAACGCGAACCGCGATGGCGCATGGCCGGGGGGGAGTTATGGACTAGAAGTTTGCCCGTGGACTTCCTAGTATATTCCTAGATTACAATGATTCACTAAATTTTCAGAGTTAAAAGAAGCTGTAGAAACATCAAAATGATTCTATAAGACTATTCTTAGGACTATTTTACTTTTTCCGAATTTTTGTTGATATGATGCGGTTTGTTTACCTCTATTAGCCAATGTTTTCCGGATTCACCTTTCACTTTTTAATGTGATTATGCGCAAATCGGCAATCGCATTTCCACGGTTTGCACCAGGCAACTGGTTGGTCAAAATCTCTTAACCGTGCATATCTTGTACAGAGGATCAAGAGATGGGGGGGAGCATTGTGCAACCAGCCGTGAATACCTTTGCAGCCATTTCAGGAGCTATTGTTACGTTTGCTTTTGGTGGATGGGATCAGCTGCTCAGTCTGTTGGCCGTTGCCATGGCCATAGATTACATTACGGGTATTGCTGCAGCTGTAAGGTCGGGTACCGGTTTAAACAGTAATGTCGGTTTCTGGGGGCTTGCCCGCAAGGGGCTTATGCTCACGGTCATCCTTCTCGCTCACCGGATCGATCTGTTAATGGGAATGGATATCATCAAGGGCGGGGCGATTTATTTCTATTTGGTCAACGAGCTGATTTCGATTACGGAAAATTATGCCAAAATCGGTCTTCCGCTGCCCGAAAAACTTCGTCAGGCCATTACGGTACTGAAAAAGAAAGAAGGCATCTCGGATCAGGAATGGTCACGGTCTGGCGCCAAGTCTGAGTCGGAGAGCGAAGCCAAACCGCCGGTTTCTGACCAGAAGCAGCCTGAATCCCGGTTGCCCGAGTCGGAACGAGCGAAGAACGTGAAGGACTCGGACGAGTCCAACTAAATCCCTGCCTGAAATGCTTCTCGTATTCTCTGGGAGAACGTTTCCAGTATCCTTTTACAATAGCAAACGTTATGGTATATTTTGAATACAGCAACGTTGCTCCGATCTTCCGCTTAAGAAGGAAGCACCCGTGGATCAACGATGGATTTACGCAAGGATATGGATTATACGCAGAAGAGGAGCCGTCTACGATGATTAAGCATATTGTTCTTTTTAAAATGAAGGAGCGTTCTCCGGAGAATATTGAAGCCGCTGCGCAAGTCCTTCGAAACCTGGAAGGCAAAATCGACGTCCTGATTTCCCTGGAGGTTGGCGTGGATGTTTTGCGGTCGGACAGGTCTTTTGACATTTCGCTTACAGCGGAATTCGCTTCTTTGGAAGACTTGCAGGCGTATCAGGTCCACCCATTACATCAGGAAGTCATCAAATACATGAACGAAGTAAGAGAACAATCGATTGCGGTGGATTACGAAATCTGATCTTTTTCATTCCATTTACAGAAGTAAAGGGGACTGGATATGAGCGATTTGAGAGACGTTATGGAATTTTTGTACATTTTTATCGTGTTTCTGATCGCTTGTCCAGTCATGCTATTCTGGCTGAAGCGCAGAGGCAAGCGGAACCGATAATCTAGGGAACAGAAGGTGAACGTGTTGTATTACGTAAACAGAGAGCAGATTGCCCATAGGTTGGCTGCAGTGCCGGAAATCGCCGAGGGGCTTCGTCATGCGGTACATTCGTGGGATGGCGGGCTTGTGCTCGGCTTGGTTCAGGAACGATGCCTGCATCTGGCCATCGAAATCGTGACCGATGTAGGAAGTTACCTTATAGACGGGTTTATTATGCGGGATGCAAGCAGTTATGACGACATCATCACGATCAATCACGAGGAAAAGGTGTTCGATACGGCGACATATGAGGTGTTAAGCCGTCTTGTTGCTCTACGAAAGCCGTTAGTACAAGAATACTTCAGCTGGAATCGGTCCGAGCTGCATCCGTTAAGCCGGGAGCTGCCGGACGTTCTCGAACGTTTTGCAGAACACGTCTCCGATTACGTGGACCGGGAACTCGGTCCATTTCAAAACGTGCAGGCAAAGGGTTAGCAGCACAAGGAAGAGGGAAGCAGCATGATGCATGAAAGCAACGAACATTTGCAAGAAAAAGAAAGCGCAAAAACGCCTTCGGGATTTCATCCCGTATATATGGTGGAGCTGCTGTTCAAAACCCCGCCGCATGTCGATCGCCGCCGACTGCATGATGCGATAAGCCGGTATACCGGTCAAGTTCGGTTAGCCGTGAAGCAGCGCCATGATCAGGGTGAAACCGCGGGGGATCAGGAACTCCCCGGAGAGAAAAATGCTGTGCAGCCGGATCCGGAGTACAAGGAAGAGTTGTTGGTCTTCTATCACTTGGACCATCTGGTTTCTTTTGAGGAAGGGGCCGTTCCTTCGCAAACCTGTGTTCTCGCCGTGCAGAAAATCGAGGATCGTTCCCGTTTTAAAGGAGCGATTCAGCAGGCTTGGCATTGGTCCGAAGCAGAGCGGGCTGTGTCGTCTGCCGAATATTCCATGCGGCTGCATGACATGTTTGCGGCGGCGATGCCGCGGAAACAGCGGCTGGAATTGTTTCAAAAAACGCTCCAGGCGATCCTTGAGGTCCTGCCGTGCGAGGCGATCTATTGGTACGGCAGCGACAAAGTGGTTGAACCAGCGGCTTATCGCCAGTCGCAGGAGAGGGAAGAACATCTGTACGGCGCCATGAACGTGCGGATGTATCAGGCTGGCGGGGACGAGGAACAACGTGAACTTGTGATGGACACGGTGGGACTTTCCGCGCTCGGCATACCCGATGTCCAATGTCATTTCACGGGAATTGATCCGGATACGGTTGCCCAAACGCTTCTCGGGGCAGCTTATTACATATTCGATCAAGGCGATGTGCTTCAAAATGGACAGCTGCTCGGCTCCTCCGGCGGCAGGCGTTGGCGGTGCGAGCGCCAGGCGGCATTGATTGCGCCGGGGCGCTATGTCATTGATCTTCAGCCTGGAGAGAAGGCCGAGGCATAGTTGCTTGTACTCCAACTTTTTTTTGTTCAGGGAGTGTCAGGACAAACCGGTGCTGCTTATAATGCATCAACGGAATAGGCATTCGCCCGGTTTAGCGAAACGAAAATGTTGGGTTAAATCGGTAACGACAATTCGAAAGGGAGAGATGCAACGTGAAGGATTCCAACAAAAGCCTGTTATGGGGAGCGTTAATTGGTTCGGTGGTTGGTTCGGTGACAGCTTTGCTGCTTGCTCCGAAATCCGGGCGCGAGCTTCGTCAGGACATTTCGGAAGGTGCGCGCCAAGTCACGGAGAAAGGCCAGGAATTGGTCAGCAAAGTGGGCGAACAGGGCACGAATCTCGTGTCCAAAGTCAAAGAAGCGGCTGATGTCGTGATCCATGATATCCAATCATGGCGGAGCGGCAGCAGCTCCAAGGAATTGCTGGTTTCGGCGATCCCTGCTAATCCAGCCTCAGAAGATCATCTGTCGACTGGAAAAGAGGTTGATGAGATTGGCAAGGATGCGGCCCTCCAGCTTCCCGAAGACGAGTCGAAAAACCAGAATTAAGCAAAAAGGCTTGGGTTTAAGCAGGCTTTCCCTCAGAGGAGAGCCTGCTTTGCTGTGCGGAAGGGAATAAACCCCAGTCGGGGGTTGTATCCGGAATTTGAAGCCGACGATGAAATCGGGTAAGATGTAGGTACCTTTTTGCCCGAAAACTCATAAAGTAGGATGAAAGCTCAGGCAAACATGCATTTCAGAACAATTTTAATCGAAGAAGGAAGCGGTGTGTTCGTGCAACAAGCTATCGCTATATTAGATTCCGGTGTCGGAGGTTTGACGGTCGCAAAGGAAGTGATGCGTCAGCTTCCCAGGGAAAAGATCATTTATTTTGGAGATACTGCCCGGACACCGTACGGACCCCGTTCGTCCGAACAAGTGAAACAATTTACAGAACAAATTGTAGATTTTTTGATCCAATTCGATCCAAAGGTGATCGTTATTGCCTGCAATACGGCTACGGCGGCAGCTCTGGATTATATCCGGGCCAAGGTCCCGATTCCGGTCATCGGCGTCATTCATCCCGGAGCGCGGGCGGCCATTACGGCAACGCGCACAGGTAAGATTGGAGTCATTGGAACGATCGGCACGATCAGCAGCGGTGCGTATACGGCGGCCCTTAAAGAGCTTTCCCCTTATATCGAAGTGGTAAGCCAGGCCTGCCCGGATCTTGTGCCGCTGGTGGAGAAGGGGGAATTCCGCTCCGTCAAGACGACCGGCGTCGTGAAGCGGTCCATCGATCCGCTCAGGCATGAGCCTCTCGATTGTCTCATTCTCGGCTGCACCCACTACCCGTTTCTGATGGATACCATTCAGGAAGTCATCGGTCAGGACGTGAAGCTGATCAGTTCAGCGGATGAGACCGCAAGGGAAATAAGCACGATTTTGTACGATAAACGAAAACTGGCAAGCGGAGACGAGATTCCGGTACACCAATTTTTCTGCACGGGAGACCCGGGCATGTTTCAGAATATTGCCCGTCAATGGCTGGGAGAGCAGATCTCCAAAACGCCAGTAGTATGGCAGGTCACGCAATTATCATAACCATTTTGACGTTCTCGATCATTGCGACAAGGGGTGCGATTGATCCCGGGGCCATGAGGCTCCGGGATCTTTGTCGTGCGTTCATGCCGACCCGTCGATGACTGCATGGCGACCACATGTCGGACGACTTCATGCGCATATACATTATCAATGCTATGCAATAGCATGATGAACCATGCTGCATGCGATTCGTGCTGTTTTGAGAGCCTGCAGCTAATCAGGAGAAGACGGGCAGGGGCGACGGTCAGACTTCAAGGGTTTCCTGCCGGGAAAGGGGAGCGCATGGAATCGAAATGGATCATCGTACAGCCGGGAGACACGATATCCCGCATCGCTGCCGTACATCGCATGACCAGGGAAAACCTCGCAGCACTTAATCCGGAGGCCGCGGCCCAGCCCTACTTGTTGGCAGGACAGATGCTGCGGATCATTCCGGGCACGGGGCGTCGCTATGCGGTTCAGCCTGGAGAAACCGCAAGCGGAATCGCGAAGCGCTTCGGGATGACGGAGGCTGAATTGCGAAACGCAAATGCCAATATTGCAGAAATGGACGATTGGCACGGACACTGCATTCATATTCCGGATGCAACGGGCCAAACTATAATCAGAATCCAGGGTGAATATGGGTACCGTGACATGAACCGTGACATTCGGGAGCTTGAGAAACGTTATCCATTTATCCATACGGGCACGATCGGTACGAGTGTGATGGGCAAACCGCTGCATTATGTGCGGATCGGGGAAGGAGCCCGGCATTTTCATGTTAATGCCTCCATTCATGCAAACGAGTGGCTGACGACTCCGGTTTTGCTGCGGTTTATTGAGCAGTATGCGGCTGTCATCGGCACGGGTTCTTCCTGGTATGGTTTCTACCCGAATCAATGGTTTAAGGAAACGACGCTTTGGATCGTGCCGATGGTGAATCCGGATGGGGTGGAGCTCGTTCAGGAAGGTGTTGTGAATGGACACCCTTATGCCGATGAACTGCTTGCATGGAATGCGGGCCGTGCCGATTTCAGGCATTGGAAAGCAAACATTAGAGGCGTGGATCTGAATGACCAGTTTCCGGCTTACTGGGAAGAAGAGGTGGCCAGGAGAGGGGTGGCTTCGCCTGGGCCGCGCGATTATGCGGGGAGAACGCCGTTGTCCGAACCGGAGGCTCTGGCCCTGGCGCAATGGACGGAACAGCATGATTTTTCGGCGGTTGTAGCCCTCCATAGTCAAGGCAAGGAGATTTACTGGAATTATCGCGATCTGGAGCCTGTGGAAAGTGTTTGGTTATCCCGCAGGTTGGCCAAAGCATCCGGATACAAAGCCGTGAGGCTTAGCGGAAGCGATGCAGGATACAAGGATTGGTTCATTCAAAAGTTCGGCAGGCCGGGCTTTACGGTTGAAATGGGATTAGGCGTGAACCCTCTCCCGGTGGAGCAGTTTGATGATCTTTGCATGGAGATCGGCATGCTGCTCGGAGAATTGCTTTCCGGCGAAGGGAAAAAGGGGACGCCGTAAAACGGGTGAAACCTTCAGGTTTCATTTCCGTAACGAAAAAAACGGATGCCGCACACCGCGATCCGTTTTTTTCAATTCAGCTTCCTGATCCATAGAGCATGGGTGGTGCAGGGTCTTGTGCTTTCGGGTAAGGAAGGGATAGGAGGTCATGTCGATGAAATGGAGAAGATTGTTGTCATTTAAGCGGTGGAGAGAGGTATTCACCAGATTGCCTCGTTTGTTGCGGGCCCCCGAGATTCCGCTCTGGGAAAAACTGCTGTTTGCCGTGCCGGCGTTGTTGTATTGGGTGCTTCCCGACGTGATGCCTTTTATGCCGATCGATGATATTGGCGTGACGCTTTTGCTGATGAACTGGTTTGTCAGTCGGGCCGAACGTAAATATCCGGCGCTGCCGCCTGTTTCAAAATAAAGAGTATTGCCGCAAATGGGGCATTATGGCACGATTTTGCATCAATGTTATTGCACAGCGGGTTAACTTTCTTTAAAATAGATGCTGGAGTTTCGAAAATGCTGCAATTGTTGGATCCAGCAATTACGATATAGGAGATGAACAGATGAATTGCAAAATTACGCGCAATGCTGCCAAAGTATTGAAGCTTGAATTGGACAAGCCTGAGAATGAAGGGAAAAAGCTGCGGGTTGTCATTACTCACGCCCATGGCGATCACGCCCATTACGGGCTCGATCTGGATACCCCGGGAGATCACGACGAAGTCGTGTCTACGGATAAAGAGATCGACGTAATTCTCGAGAAAGATCAGCCGATGCTGGATGGCGTTAAAATTGACTATCTGTATTTCCCGCAAGAGGGATTTGTCATTACGAACCCTTCCAAAGGCAATCACGGCGACCATTAAGGCGCAAAGAAGGGGAAATCATGGCTAACGATATCCGCGTCTGCGAGAAATGCAGGCATATTAAATTGAAATCGATCGTACCTAAACTGGAGAAAATGGCTCCAGGCACCGAAATCAAGGTGGGGTGTAAATCGTATTGCGGACCTTGCGCCAAACGTGCATTTGTTTTCGTCAATGGCCGTTACATTAGTGCTCCTACGGAAGAAGAAGTGCTGGAGAAGGTTGCAAAATTCGTGAAATAATGGTTTTGGGCGCGAAAGGGCATAAGGCGGATAAACCTAATCCATCCTAAAGGGGTAACAGGAACATGATTCCCAAGGAGGGTGTATTCATGCCGAAGCGTTACGATTCCAGCTTGCAAGCCAATACGACCGTATCTCAGGCGCAAAATGCGGTCAACAAACTGCATTTCGCCGTTTCCCAGGCGATGTCCCATCCGACCGAGCAAACCATCGAACAGGCCGAACGGCGCTTGGCTCATACCGAGCAGGCGATGCGTCAAGCCGAACGTTCTTTGGGAGGTCAGGGCGTCGAGCTTGCCGAAGAGATGTTGGCCGTGGAGAAGAGACGATTCAGCTCCATCCGCAGCCAGAGCGGCCAAGGGAATTCATAATTCGTTCCTGTCACACCGGAACCCGCAGGGCAGAATGCTTCCTGCGGGTTTTTTGCGCCCGGTGACCGCTTCATTTTTCGCGAGGAGGTTAATAGACCAAGAGCAGGTTAATTCCAATCGGGAGGTATAGGATGACAAAACATATTACGGATTGCACCATACTGAACAATGGAGTCACGATGCCTTGGCTGGGCCTGGGGACTTATCGGGCCAAAGGAAAAGAAGTGCAGGAAGCGGTGGAGACAGCGCTGGAAGTGGGTTATCGCAGCGTGGATACTGCATCCGTGTACGGCAATGAGGAAGAAGTGGGACAGGCGCTTGCGGGCAGCGGGATTGCCCGGAGCGAGTTGTTTGTTACAACCAAGCTGTGGAATGAGGATCAGGGCTATGACCAAACGCTTCGTGCGTTTGAGGCGAGCCAAAAGGCGCTGGGTCTGGACGTCATCGATTTGTATTTGATCCATTGGCCTGGCAGGGACCGGTATAAGGATACGTGGAGAGCCTTCGAGCGTCTATATCATGAGAAAAGTGTACGAGCTATCGGCGTAAGCAATTTTCAGATTCATCATTTGCAAGACTTAATGGACGAAAGTGGAATAGTGCCTGCGGTAAATCAGGTCGAGCTGCATCCTGGTCTGGTCCAACAGGAATTGCAGGATTTTTGCGGGGAGCATGGCATCCAGTTGGTTGCATGGAGTCCCATCATGCGCAACAAGCTGGACAAGGAGTCGACCCTGAAGGCGTTAGCCCAGAAGTACGGGAAGAGCACGGCGCAAATCATCTTGCGCTGGGACATCCAGAATCAGATCGTGACGATTCCAAAGTCGGTTACGCCGGAGCGCATTCGCGAGAATGCCGACATCTTTGACTTTGAGTTAACGCCGGACGAACTGAGTTTGATCGATGCACTCGATGCCGATAAGCGAACGGGCCCGCATCCGGACCAGTTGTTTTGGGATTAGATTGACATGGACGGCATTTCGGGGAAACGTAGTTTCATCGATAAAAAAGCAGCAGGTCTTGGAGTATGCCAAGTCCTGCTGCTTTTTCGTCGACGTTCAGTTCGAAGGTTTTTGGGGCAGCTCGCAGCCTTCATCCGTGCAGAGACCTGCATCGGCAGTGTTGTCTCCGGCAGACTCCACCATAGTGAAAGGAGTACGCTCATCCCAGGCTTTTTGCAACGCGTTTCGGAATACGTCTTCCGGTTGTGCGCCGGAGACGGCGAATTTCCGGTCGATGACAAAGAAAGGAACGCCGCGAACCCCCAGCTGCGCAGCTTCGGCCTGATCCGCCCGCACATGGTCCGCGTATTGATTGCTCGCCAGCACGGCAGCGGCTTCCTGGCCGTCCAATCCCACTTCTTCAGCGAGTTGGATCAGCGTGTGATGATCTCCTGTATCTTTGCCTTCGATAAATACGGCTTGGAACAGCCGCTCGCTGAGTTCCAGCATTTTGCCTTGGGTGCCGGCCCATTGAGATAAGCGGTGAGCGGCGAAGGAATTGGTCGGAACCATCGAGTCGATGTCGTATTCCAGCCCCGCGGCTCTGGCATTGGCATTCATTTGGGCATTCATGGCCTGGGCTTGCTCGGCGCTGATGTTATACTTTTCCGTCAAATAGTCAGTGTTGGATTTGCCGCTGTTCAATTCAGCGTTCGGGTCGAGCTCAAAGCTTTTGAATTCAACGGTAACGTCGCCACGATGCGGAAATTGTTCCAGGACTTGCTCCAGACGGCGCTTGCCGATATAACAGAAAGGGCACATATAGTCAGACCATATTTCAATATTCATGTTGGACCTCCAATGTAGTTGAAACTATTTTGGTTACAATTATAAAACAGCCGATCCGTATTCGCAAGTTTCCTTGCGGACGTTTGAATCAAAAAATGCCGAAACACGCAGCGAGGTGCGGCTTCGGCACATTGCATTCACCGAGGGATGCTTTATTGGTCGCGAAAGGCTTTGAACCAATGAAAGGGCTGAATCTCATCCAGCCTTTTGTAAATTAACCGACCCTCCGGATCGTAGATGGCGGCTTTGACGTCTTCTCCCCAAAAAAACAACCGTTCCTGGCAAACGCCGCAAGGCGTCAATACTTTGAATTCGGATTGCTCGTCATCGCGGGCCACGCAGATGGAATGGGTGACGCGTTCGTTGAGCTTGTGGGCTTCCAGAAAGGCTCCGGTCTCCATGCACAATTCGGTCGCCGCATTGATCACTTCGGGAGCAACGCTGATGAGGACCGAACCTTGTTCGGTGTAGACGGCTGCCGCACCTCCCCAACCCTGCGGATATCGATGTTTTACAAAGGCGGTTGCCTCATCGTACAGCTTTTGTTCAATGGAATGATGTTCAATATTTGTTTTCATCGTCATTGGGGTTCTCCTTTTTCCTGCCGCAAGCGCGGAATGAGGTCATAGGTAATGACCGTGTCCGACACTTGCAATCGTTTCTGCGCTTCTTCATGTCCAGGGCGGCATGCATTGATGCCTGTTGGTGCGCTTGTGCTTATATCGTAACATGAACCGTTCTCGAACAGGTAGTCGTCCGAGGGGATATAAAACAACGAGCCGTCCGTAAATGCGCCGCTGCGCAGCACGACCGTCCGCGGCGACCCGGAGTACAGGTCGTTCCCCATGTGGTAATACGCTTGATCGGGGATGCCGAGCAGGTGCAGCACCGAAGGCGTAATGTCGAGCTGTCCTGCGGGAGCGTCGATGGTGCCTGCGCCTGCGCCGTCCGGAAGATGCACGAGCAGCGGCACCTCGTTCATGATCTGTTCCATGTCCAATGCATTCAACGAGCGGCCCAAAAATTTCTCGTAATCATCCTGTTCAGTGATTGAATTGTCATGATCCCCGTAAAACATAAATATCGTATTGTCCCACCAACCGCGGCTTTTAAGATCCTCTACCATGCTGCCGAGTGCGGCGTCGACATAATGGACCGATTGCAAATAATTCCCGAGCATCGTGCCCTCGAATTCGCCGACATCCAGTTGGCGTTTATTCTGCGGAAGGGAGTAAGGGTGATGGCTGCTAAGTGTGATCAGGAACGAATAGAACGGGGCGACGGCCTCGCCGCTCATTTTGTCGACGGATTGACGGAAAAAGGACATGTCGGATAAGGACCAGCCGAGCGGGTCATCCTCCACAAAGTCGTTTTTGCTATAAAATCGGTCATACTTCATATTTCGATACATCGTATACCTGTTCCAGAAGCCGCTCTCATAGGCGTGAAACGCGTTGGTGCTGTACCCTGAATCTTTCAGGATGGAGGGCAGCGAGTCATACGTATGGTCGGCGTAGCGAACGAAGACCGAGCCGGACGGCAGCGGATGCAGCGAAATGTTGGCGCCGAAGTCGGCATCCGACGTTCTTCCTTGGCCGGTTTGGTGGTAAAAATGGCTATAGTACTGGCTTTCTTTCATCAGCTCGTTAAAATGGGGCGTAATCTCCTGGCCGTTGATGCTGCGTCCGATCATGAAGTTCATGAAGGCCTCGCCCTGCACGATGATGACGTTGCTGTTTTTGTATTTGCCAAACCACTCGTCCTGCGGCGAACCGGCTTCTTGCCGAGCCGAGAAATAGGAACGAACCTGCTGCAGTTCGCTCTCGCTGGCTTCCGTTCCTGAACCGATGTGGTCCCGGGCGAAGCTGTACAGATCGTAACCGTGAAAGGCAATCAGACCGGTCACATTGTACATCGATACGTTCCACCAATTATTGTCGAACAAGCCTTTTGCCCAGGTCTGGCTGTAATAATAAATTGGCCCGACAGCCAGGCCTATTCCAAGCACAAGGGCGATGCAGCCCGACGCGAATCGGCGAATGCGCGTTTGCCTGCGAGTCCCTTTCGTTTGAACTGAAGAGCTCTCGAAGGCGTGCAGGCTGTAATGCCGTGGAGAGCGACGACCAAAGAGAACGATGATGCCATATGGGATGACGAGCAGCCAGTCGGCAAAAAACAAGATGTCGCTAACATGAAGCAGCGTGACGATGCTGTCTCCCAGCGCATTGACTTGTCCGGCTTGCATAAGCACAGGAATGGTCAAAAAGTCTTGGAAATACCGATAGTAGACCATATCCGCATAAATCAGCGCCGTGAGGAACAGGTGCAGCAGGACAAGTCCTGCCATTCTGCCTTTGGGCGGAAGCCACCAGGTCCAGAAGGAGACAAGCAGCAGGGAACCCACGGCGATCACTTTGTCAAAAAAGTCCATCGTAATGTTGTATGCATGCAGATTGTGATGCAGCCAGATCAGTTTGAATAGGATGAGTGCCAGAAACACAAGGTAAATCGTCAGCGGATGGTTCAGCAGTTTGCGCAGCATGCCGCTCGGTGTTGACCGGGTAAGGACCACGATGATGTTCCTCCTGTAAATTCATTTGTTAACGCAGTGTAAAACGGGACTCCATTCATTATAGCGCGGCCTCACTCCATTTCAACCGGGCGGAAATAGACGAAGGTTATCTCTCCCATTCATAGGATGGGTAACGCTGTGTCTGGATATGTGGAGGAGCTCTCAAGGGGGGCAAGGTATGAGAAGATCGCGATCATCGGTGCCGCAGCGGGACGAAAAAAGCCCTTGCCTGAGGAAGGCAAGGGCCGGCTAAGAGGGACCTGCACCGGTTGCGGTTGATCGCAGTGCCAACCGAACCATGCTCTCGTTTTATTCGGGTTTAGGTCCGCGCGGCGGCAATGGGCCGAGATATTGGTAAAATTGGGTCTCAATGCGTCCGTTGAACAGCTTGCGCCGTTTGTCCGCTTTCCGGCCGAAATAATGCTCGAACGATTTGGTGGACGTGATCGCAAAAAAGGACCATGTCGGCATTTCCAGGGCGGAGCGTCCGAGAGAACGAATGAGTTTCTCGACTTCCTTGTCGTCGCCAAGACGTTCGCCATAAGGAGGATTGGTCATTAACACGCCATATTCTCCCTGTGGTCTTGCGCGATGCGCAGGCATCACGCTGAGCTGAATGTCTTTGGCGAAGCCGGCGCTCTTGACGGCTGCTTTGGCGACTTCGATGGCTTCCGGATCGATATCGCTGCCGGCAATTTGCAGCGGCACGTCGTCTTGAACGGCATCGAAGGCTTCCTCGCGGGCCTGTTCCCACAGTTCTGGCGGAACGACGCCCCAATGTTCCGCATTGAAGGAACGGCGCAGTCCCGGCGCAATATTCCAGCCGATCATGGCCGCTTCGATGAGCATCGTGCCCGAACCGCAGCACGGATCATAGAACGGGCGATTCACGTTCCAACGGCTGAGCTGGATTAGCGCGGCCGCGAGCGTTTCCTTGAGCGGTGCTTCCGTTACCAGTTTGCGATACCCGCGTTTATGGAGCCCTGCACCTGTCGTGTCCAGCGTAAGCAGGGCGCGATCGTTGAGAAGAGATACCTCGATCACGTATCTCGCGCCATTTTCGGGAAACCACTCCGTGCGATGCGTCAGCTTCAGTTTTTCGACGATCGCTTTTTTGACGATCCCTTGGGCCGCGGGCACGCTGCTCAGTTGGGATTTGTGGGAACGCCCTTCGACAGGGAATTCGCCGTTTGCCGGAATCCATTCTTCCCATGGGAGCGCCTTGGTCCCTTCGAACAATTCGTCGAATGTGGTCGCATCGAATTCGCCCATTTTGACGAGCACCCGATCCGAGCTTCTCAGCCACAGATTGCAGCGGCAAATGTCGATGTAATCCCCTGTAAACGTGACCCGCCCGTTCTCTGTCTTGACATCCTCGTATCCTAGTTCTTTCAGTTCCCTGGCGACGACCGCCTCAAGCCCCATCGCCGAGGTGGCGATCAATTGCAATTGAGCCATTGCTAAATATTCAACTCCATTTCAGGCTGGAAGGAAATATGCCTTTCCGATGCCGTATAGTAGACGGTGCGGCCTTGCCGCTTGCCGTGAAAAAACTTACAATGAGTAATGCGGTATGTATTCAAGCTTAACCGCCTGTATCAATAACAAACATTCATTATAGAACATTGGCATGCAGATGGAAAGCGGTCCAAGTGTCCGAGGGAGGATATTGCGGTGAATTTGACACCTGACGAATATGTGAATCAATTATATCAAGAGGATGAGCTCTTGTTGAAAGTGAAGGAGGCCATTCGGGCGAGCGGGATGCCTGAAGTGTCCATTGCCCCGGCGTACGGCCGTTTGCTGACTTTCCTGGCGAAAACATCCGGCGCTTCGGCCATTCTCGAAATCGGGGCTCTGGGAGGGTATAGCGGCATCTGCCTGGCCCGCGGCTTGGGGGAAGGCGGCAAGCTGACCTCGCTCGAATTGAAAGAAGCTTACGCAGCGATGGCGAAAGGCCATCTGGAAGAAGGCGGTTTCGGAGATAAAGTGGAGTATCGCATCGGTCCTGCCGCAGACAGCTTGCAGCGGCTCGAAGAGGAAGGGCGCACGTTCGATTTCGTTTTCATCGATGCGGACAAGGAAAACTATCCGGTTTATCTCGATTACGCAATCCGGCTGGCCCGTCCGGGAACGGTCATCGTAGGCGACAATTGCTTCCTGCGAGGCCGTACGTTGAATCCGGACAAGCAAGGCCCGGCCGTGCTCGCCGTGCGCCGTTTCAACGAACAGATGGCCAGCGACCCGCGCCTCGTGACCACGATGCTGCCGGATTACGATGGTTTGGCCCTGGCCTGGGTGAAGTGAAAAAATAGGTACATCGTTAAGAAAGACCACGCCTGTTCTTCCTGAGGGCGTGGTCTTTCTGCGGGTTTGAACGGTTTTTTTAATGTATGATGGCTGTTGCATGTTCATTAAGATCGTCTATGGGTTGGCCGGAATCGGCGTATCCTTATTATACTTCAGGCGTTCCGTAGGTTTCGAACCATTTCTTGATCGTATCGAAATCGCTGCTGAACGAGAGGGAGAGCATCAGCAAGATCCGAGCCTGCTGCGGGCTAAGGTTGTCTCCGGCGATGATGCCGTCGCTGCCCCCGTATACGCTTCCCGAGCCTGTACGGGTTGTCGTCACGAAAACGACGCCTTCTTCGATCGCTTTGGTGCGTGCTTGACCCATCGCTTTTGAAATGCCGCCTGCGCCGGTGCCTGACGTTACGATGCCCTTGGCTCCGCCTTTAACGAAGCCTTCGATGGCTTCTCCTCCGGCTTCCTGGTAAGAGATCGCGATCTCGACCTTGGCGAGGTCGGATTTTTTGATTTTGCTCAGATCGAAGACCGGTTTGGCTGCCCCGGAAGGCTGCATGGCCCGCGAAGGTGCGCGGTAGATGCGAATGTTGTCTTCATCGATGTAACCGACGGCCCCAAGCATCGGGGTTTCAAAGGTGTCTGTGCGATAGTCGTTCGTTTTGGTTACGCCGCGTGCCAGTTGAATGGTGTCATTCAACATGAGCACGGTGCCGAAGGAAGTGGTGCGACCGCTCGCGGACAATTTGATGGCATTGTACAAGTTGGCCTGCGCATCGGAACCAATCACCGTCCATGGCCGCATCGATCCGGTGATCACTACCGGTTTGTCGCTTTGGACCGTCAAATCGAGGAAATAGGCGATTTCCTCCATGGTATCCGTTCCTGTCGTGACGACAACGCCGTCATATTGTTTGAGCGCTTCGTCTACGGATTGCGAGAGATCATAGAGATCGGCCATGGTATAGGAGCCTGAACCGGAATTGCCGAACTGGAGCGTATTGACATCCGCGATCTTCTGTTTATCGGGCAGTGAATCCACCATATCGGCTATGGCCAGCGTACCGGCTTTGTAGTTTTGAAAGCTGGTTTCGTCCTTGGACTGGCCGGCGATGGTTCCCCCTGTACCGATGACGAGAACGTTAGGCAGCTGGGATTGTTTGGCGGCATCAGTGACAGGAGGAATGGTTGTGTTGCGCGCCGGCGTGGACGATGTCGTCTGCACGGGAGCCGTCGTACCGCTCGTTTCGACGATTGCGGCAGAGGCTGCGTAAGTTCCGATTGGGGATAAGGAGATGGTCAGTGCTGTCAAAGCGGCTGTGCTCCATACAGCCCAAGGGCGAAGATTTGAACGTTTTGTCATAGTAACACGCTCCTTCAGGTCAATGGTGTGTGAGGTATTATGTAATGATTGTAGGGTTATTGTATTATGTGTTAGAAAATATGACAAACGAAAGATTTCATAAGGAAAGCGGTTAAATTGAAAGATTGAAAGAGTATATTGCATATTTATTTGAAATTTTGAGGAAAAATACGACGTTGGAATGATTGGGTTTTCATCCTTGTGCATGTCATATAATATTCCATAATAGGCTTGGGGTTGTGCTGTCATGATCGGTATAGGCGAGAAATGAAATCGTCTATCGATAAACTCAGAGAGGTTGGGCCGATTATTGGTCATCGTAGCTTCGTATATAACGGGCGGATGCAGGACATTCCTTTGAAAAAAAAGAGCTCCCCTCCAAGTCTTCCTGTAAAGGAAGCTCGGAGAGAAGCTGCATGTGGGATTCGTGGCCCGGGGAAGCTACATCTCAATGATCACGCAGGGATGCTGGCTTGCCGTACAGCTTGAATCGGACCCAGATCATATTCAGCAACAATAGGGCGCCCGACAAAATGAAAAGTCCTTCGATTCCGATAAAGCCGGCCAGGAAACCGCCGAACACGGCGCCGAGCATGTTGCCCAGTGCAAGCGTGCTCGTATTGAAGCTGAATGCACGGCTGATCATGCCTTCCGGCGAATAGGAACGGATCAGCGCATTGACGCTTGGCAGCAGGCCGCCCATGAACACACCCATGACGAAGCGTACAAGGATGAGCTGCCATACCGTCTGTACAAAGGCCTGCGGAATCAACATGAGGCCCGTGCCGATGAGTGAAAAGGTCAACACCTTGTGGGCCCCGATCTTGTCGCTGAGCTTGCCGAGCACGGGCGACATCGCCATGTTGGACATCCCGGTCACGGCACCGACCAACCCTGCCCAGAACGCTACGTTGACGTCGGACGCGTGAAGCTTCTGCACGTACAGCGGCAGCAGAGACATCGGACTGATCATGGCGAACTGAAGCAGGAACGTTACGGCGAACAATGCAGGGAGCTGCGGAAACTTGTTCAGCTCTTTCAAACCGGACAGGACCGATTGCTCTGGCAGCTTGGCCGCTTTTTCGCGGTCGAATGTCTCCCTAACGAAAAACAGGGCCAGCATCGAGGCCGTAAAGATCAGTCCGCCCGTAATGTAGAAAATCGGACGGAAGCCGACTTGGTCCGCCAGCAAACCGCCGATCAGCGGGCCGAGAATCGTGCCGGCGACCTGGCCGGACTGGCTGATCCCCATGGCGAAGCCCATGCGGTCTTTTGGTGTCGTGCTTGAGATCAGCGATACGGCGGCCGGGTTGAAGCCCGAAATCGTGCCGTTCAACAGGCGCAATAGCAGCAGCTGCCACGGGCTTTGCGCGAGTCCCATCAAGCCGATGACGATCGCCATGCCGAAGCCCGAACGCAGCAGCATGATTTTGCGGCCGTATTTGTCCGACAGCTTGCCCCACAGGGGCTGGAACAAAAAGGAGGTCAGGAAATTGGCCGCAAAGATGATCCCCGCCCAGATGCCGATTTCATGCTCGCCTACCACGCCGAGGTCTTGTGCCAAATAAAGGGACAAAAACGGGGTGATCATGGTCATACCGGAGTTGGCCAGAAATTGCCCGAACCAAAGCACGATGAGGTTTACTTTCCAGGTTTTCAAAGTGCTTTTCACTCCTTTCTGGATCATTTCTGAAACACCTAAAAAAACACGATTCTTTTATTATACCATAATTGGCATATGGGCATCGGGATGTAAGGAATGTCATAGTATTGTCATCCAGACGTGGTTGTTACTGGTCTTCAAAAAGGGCATAATGGTAGTTATGAGTCCAAAACGAGTTGGAGGCATCTTAACAATGAGCTATAATGACCGTCTGATTCGGGCGAGCTTCGGACAGCAGGTGGACCGTGTTCCGGTGTGGTACATGCGTCAGGCTGGGCGTTACGATCCCGATTACCGCAAGATCAAAGAGAAATATTCATTGCTTGAAATTTGCCGCCAGCCCGAGCTGGCTGCTGAAGTGACCCTAATGCCGGTACGCAAACTCGGCGTGGATGCGGCTATTTTGTATTCCGATATTATGAATCCGGTTGCGTCAATCGGCATTGATTTCGATATTGTCAAAAACATCGGTCCCGTCATCGATAATCCCATCCGCAGCGCTGCGGACGTGGATCGGCTTCGTCCCATCGACGTGGAGGGGGATTTGTCCCATATATTAGAGACGATCCGGATTCTGGACAAAGAGCTGGATGTTCCTTTGATTACGTTTGCGGGTGCGCCGTTTACGATCGCCAGCTATCTGATCGAAGGCAGGCCGTCCAAAGGATATATTCGCACCAAAACGTTGATGTACAGCGAGCCTGAAGTATGGCATCGGCTGATGCAGAAGCTGGGCGACATGGTCATTACATATGTACGAGCCCATATCGGCAGCGGCGGCAAAGCGTTCCAGTTGTTCGACAGCTGGGTAGGCGCGCTTTCACCGATTGACTTCAAAACCTATGTCCTGCCAACCATTACCCGTATCTTTGCCGAATTGTCGGATTTGAATGTACCCAAAATTTATTTCCCTGGCGTTGCTTCGGGAGAATTGCTGCCCGCGCTGCTTGAACTGCAGGCGAACGTCATTGGATTGGATTGGCGGGTATCCATCTCCGAAGGACGCAAGAGACTGGGGGGCAAGTTTGCCGTGCAAGGCAACCTTGACCCGTACGTGCTGACCGCGCCGATGGATGTCATCAAGCAGCAGGCCAAAGCGATCATCGACGAAGGCGTTAAGGAGCCGGGCTATATTTTCAATCTGGGTCATGGATTGTTCCCGGAAGCCTCGCTTGATAAATTGAAAGAATTGACGGCGTATATTCACGAATATTCTGCTGAAGCATTGAGAATGGGAGTGAAAGTTACCAATGACTAATACAGTAGGCGTACTGGTGATGTCTTATGGCACACCGGAGAGCATGGAAGGCATCGAAGCGTACTACACGCATATTCGCCGCGGGCGTCCTCCTGAGCCGGAGCAATTGAAAGAATTGACGGATCGGTATGAGGCCATTGTCGGCGGTGTGTTCCCGCTCAGGGAAAACACGGACAACCAAGTGAAGGCCCTGCAGGAAACATTGAACCGGGATGAGCGCACAACAGAGGTGGAATTCCGTTGTTATCAGGGATTGAAGCATGCCCGCCCGTTCATCGAGGACGGCGTTGAACAGATGGCCAAGGACGGCATCCGGACGGCGGTTGGCATCGTGCTTGCTCCACACTATTCCACGATGAGTGTGGGCAGCTACATTAAGCGTGCCCGCGAGAAGGCGGAGGAGCTCGGCATTCAGATGTCTTTCGTCGAAAGTTATCATCTGCATCCGAAGTTGATTCAGGCTTTTGCGAGCCGTGTCAATGCCAAGCTGGATGCGTTTGAGGAAGCTGGCGCAAAACGCGGGGAGGTTCGGGTCCTGTTCAGCGCACACAGTCTGCCCGAACGGATCGTCGGCATGGGCGATCCTTATCCGCAGCAGCTGCTGGAGACATCGGAAGCGATCGCTTCCCGCACGGGGATCAGCAATTGGCAGTTCACATGGCAGAGTGCGGGAAGAACCGCAGAGCCGTGGTTGGGACCGGACATTCTGGACACGCTTCAGAATCTGGCGCGCGAGCAGGTGGAGGACGTGCTGGTGGCACCCGTCGGATTCGTGTCCGATCATTTGGAAGTGCTCTATGATCTGGATATTGAAGCCAAAACGATCGCCAAGGAAATCGACATACGTTTGATGCGCATTGATTCGCTGAACAGTGATCCTCTGTACATGGAAACGCTCAGCGATGTAATTATAGGCCGATGGCAGCAAGGAACAGATGCGTAATGGTTGATAAGAAACGGCGTGTCGTAGTCATCGGCGGCGGGTTGACCGGCCTCAGCGCGGCATTTTACATCCGGAAACATTACCGGGAAGCAGGGGTAGAGGCCCAAATTACGCTTGTGGAAAAAAGCTCGTCCATGGGCGGTATGATTCAGACGCTTCATCGTGACGGTTTCGTGATCGAGAAAGGCCCGGATTCCTTCTTGGCCCGCAAAACGGCTATGGTCGATCTGGCCAAGGAACTGGAAATCGACCATGAACTGGTCAGCCAAAATCCGGAATCCAAAAAAACCTACATTATGCAGCGCGGCAAGCTGCATCCGATGCCTGCGGGACTGGTGCTTGGCATACCTACGGAACTGGCGCCGTTTCTGCGAAGCGGGTTGGTGTCTCCACAAGGCAAGCTGCGCGCATTGATGGATTTCTTCATCCCGCCGCGTCGATCGTCAGAGGATGAGTCGCTCGGGTACATGATCGAGCGCAGGCTTGGGCCGGAGGTGCTGGAGAACCTGACCGAACCGCTCTTGGCCGGCATTTATGCCGGGGATATGCGCAAGCTGAGCCTTCAGGCCACCTTTCCGCAATTCGGCGCGGTGGAGCGGGATTACGGCAGCCTGATTCGCGGCATGATGACCGGACGCAAGCCGGCAGAGACCCATACGGGAACGAAAAGAAGTGCGTTTCTTACGTTTCGTCAGGGGCTGCAAAGCCTTGTTCACGCGCTTGTTCATGATCTGCATGACGTGAAGCAGCTGCTGAACACCGGAGTGCAATCTTTTGAGAAGCACGACGAGGGAGAGGCAAGATACCGGGTCCATCTGGATAACGGGGAGTCGCTGGCTGCCGAAGATATCATTGTCACCGTGCCGGCTTTTGCGGCAGCGCCGCTGTTGAAACCCCATGTGGATACCTCCGCGCTCGATGCCATCAATTATGTGTCCGTGGCCAATGTGGTGCTCGCATTCCAGAAAAAGGACGTGGAGCACGTCTTCGACGGCTCGGGATTTCTCGTGCCGCGCAAGGAAGGGCGCAACATCACGGCATGCACGTGGACTTCGACAAAGTGGCTGCATACAAGTCCGGATGACAAAGTGCTGCTTCGCTGCTATGTCGGCCGTTCCGGCGACGAACAGAACGTGGAGCTTCTGGATGACGTGCTGACTGACCTCGTGCTCAAGGATTTACATGAGACGATGGGGGTTGATGCCGTTCCGCTCTTCACAGAAATTACGCGGCTTCGCAAATCGATGCCGCAGTATCCGGTCGGGCATCTGCAGCATATTGCGGCGCTTCGGCAGGAACTCGGCGACAAATTGCCGGGCGTTTATGTTGCCGGGGCTGCGTATGAAGGCGTTGGTTTGCCGGATTGCATCAAACAGGCGAAGGAAATGTCCATGCAGGCTGCAGCCGCGCTTGCGGCGTTGTAACATTCATCATGGGGCTGTCTCGAACGTTGAAATGGATACGTGGAGACGGCCTCTTTTTTTCAGGCGGTCTGTCTACTTAGAGAGTGCATCGATAGTTATTTTTCTTTAGATTATGGAATTTCGCGGGTGTGAGCGAAGTTGAAGGCCATAATCGCAAGAAAAATTTCTGCTAAAGGCGGTCTGTCTACTTAGAGAGTGCATCGATAATTATTTTTCTTATATAATGATAGCGATTGGGTTGAAATGGAATAGAAGAGGTGGTCTATGTATCCCCCAAGATCCGAACGAGGTGCAAGGAAGAAAAAGCGAAAGCGCATAAGCCCGCAAAAGGTAGTCTGGAGCATTAATCTGCTGCTTTTTGTCTGTATCATTCTGGTCTCGCTCTACTATATTCTCGGGATGAAGGAGCGGCAGGCAGGCACAAACCCGCAAGATGAGATTGTAAGTGAGGTTCCGGCGGATCGCGACAATACCGAGGAGAACCAACCTGCTGGTGAATCAGATGCAAAACCGGTAACTGGCGGAACGTTGGATGAAGAGCCTGACCAAACGCCTCAGCCTGACCATCAGGAATCCCCTGCTGCAAGTGGAGGGAAGCAAGGTTCAGAGCCTGCGAATGCATCCGGAACTTCCGAGGCCGTCAAGACAGACCAACCTGCGAAACAGCCGGAAAAGCCAGAGAAGCCTGCGTCATCCAACACTTCGGCTGCTCAGGACAACGATAAGTCTTCGGGTAGCAGCGTTGTTGCGCCTCAGCCTTCGGGTACCTCCGGTGATGTCATTATTAATATTGTCGGAGATATGCAATTTTCGGGCAAGGTAGCGGAAGTCCTCGATAAAAACGGCTATGACTATGCCTTTGCTCAACTTGGAGGCATGTTTAAGGAAGACGACCTGACCATCGGCAATTTGGAAACCCCTGTTACGCTTGGCGGAACCGGGGCTGCCAACAAAACCTTTGTGTACAAATCTTCACCCAAAGCGCTTGCCGCAATGGTCGCTGCTGGATTTGACGCCGTAAACCTGGCCAACAATCACATTTTGGATCAGGGCGTGGAAGGTTTGGTGGATACGCTCACCTATCTCAAGGAGTATGGCATCGAACATGTCGGCGCGGGCATGAATCAGGACGAGGCGTATGCTCCTGTATACATGGAACGCAAAGGAATGAAGATTGCCCTGCTTGGTTTCAGCAGGGTCGTTCCGGAAACGAGTTGGAAAGCCGAAGGAAACCGGGCTGGCGTTGCAGAAGCTTACAGCTCGGCCGCGGCTGTAAATGCAATCAAGAAGGCCCGCAAGCATGCCGATTTGGTCATTGTGGTCGCCCATTGGGGAGAGGAACGTGTAAGCACCCCCAACAGTGACCAGACGAGACTGGCTCATGAATTCGTTGACGCTGGCGCGGATCTGATCATCGGGGGACACCCTCATGTACTGCAAGGCGTCGAGCTGTACAAGGGCAAATGGATCGCTTACAGTACAGGCAATTTCATTTTTTCAAGATCGACCACGGAGGAGACCTGGAAGACGGCTGTCTTCCAGGCGCGCTGCAGCGCGGATGCCAAATGCAGCATGAAAGTGGTGCCTTATGAAGCAGGGCTGGGGCAAGCCATTCCGATGGAAGCCGACGCTGCACGGTTGCTTCTGGAACAGATGACCACGCTTTCTCCTGGCATCCGTTTTGAACCAAACGGAGCAGCTGTGACGAAATGACTATCATTTTAGGGGGAAACCTAGTGAAAAACATATGTGTCGCGCACCGCGGATACTCCTCGGTAGCGCCCGAAAACACGATGGCGGCCTTTTTGCTGGCCATGGAGCAGCCGCAAGTGCAATGGATCGAGCTGGATGTTCAAATGTCGCGCGATGATGTTCCCGTCGTCATTCATGATTTTTCGTTGGAACGTACGACAAATGGCGAAGGTTTGGTCCGGGAGACAGATCGTTCCACTATGGCATCGCTTGATGCCGGATCATGGAAAAGCAAACAATACGCAGGGGAGCGCATACCGACTTTGGCGGAAGTGCTGGATCGCTGCTGCGGCAAAGTACGGCTCAATATCGAATTGAAGACGGTAGGGAACATGTACCCCGATTTGCCGGAAGCGGTCATTCGAGAGGTGAAGAAGCGTCATATGCAGAACGACGTTGTTTTGACCTCCTTCGAACCGACGGCTTTGATCAAAGCAAAGGAGATTGACCCCGGGATTAGGACCGGGTTGATCATTGATGCCTATCCAGCCGATCTTCCCGAGCGTTTGCAGGAAATGAAGTGCAGTTTTCTGTCTATTGGACACTCCCATGTCAATCGCAGCATGATGAACGATTTGCGGAGCAGAGGCATCCAAGTCATGGCTTGGACGGTGGACGATCCGGCCGTCATGCAGCAGCTCGCGGCGGTCGATCCGGAAGTGATGATCTGCACGAACGATGTGCATGCGTGGCAGGTAGCTTTCCGTGATTCGCATGACCGGTTTATCAAACGTTAGAGGCAAAGCTTTGCATAACGAATCCGACAAAGGTGGTTGTATTCATGCTGACAAATATTCGCAACGTATACTGTGTAGGACGCAATTATAAACTTCATGCCGAAGAACTGGGCAATGCCGTTCCTGACGAACCGATGATTTTCATGAAACCTTCCCACGCGGTCATCCCCATGACTGAAGAGGTCATTGAACTGCCGGCCGGAAAAGGTGAAATCCATTATGAGGCCGAGCTGGTCATCCGCATCGGAAGCAGCTACGAGCCGGGAGTCAAGGTAGATGAGCTTGTCGATGCTTATGCTTTTGGCATTGATTTCACGCTTCGGGACGTACAGTCCAAGATTAAACAAAAAGGCCATCCTTGGACGGCGGCCAAAGGGTTCCGCAATTCGGCGCCGATTACCGATTTTCAGCCTTTTCCTGGGGTGAAAGACTTGCTGGAAAGCGACTTTACGCTGACCAAAAATGGGGAAACGGTGCAGCGCGGCAACATCCGCAACATGATTTTCAGCTTGCAGGACATCGTGGATTATGTTGGCCATCATTATGGCCTGGGAGCTGGTGATGTGATCTTCACCGGAACACCTGAAGGGGTGGGACCAACGACGGCAGGAGACGTGCTGGAATTGGGCTGGAATGGCCAAACGGTGGGCAAATGTTCCATCGCATTGAAGTAGAGGACACCAACATGTGATCTGTCTATAACGGGAACAAAGCTGCAAGGAGCGCGAGGGCGCTCCTTTTGGTTTTGCGGCATTTCATCAACATTTCGGCATCACGGGAAACCGTGTTATAATCAGTGTACTGTTGATCAACTTTTAAAATGGGAGAGCGTCCGTTGCATTTAACGCATGCTGACGTACAGGAGAACATATGGACTGGATCATCGGCGCCGTGTGCGCCTTTATTGTAGCGGGCGCCGCCTATGCCAAAAAATCGCTTACCCTGTCGGGAGCGCTTGCGGCTGTCATGATGGGAACCATCTATTACGGCGCGGGGAACTTGTTTTGGTTTGGTACGCTGCTGCTGTTTTTCATCACTTCCACGGTGCTTTCGAAGTATCGAAAGGATCGCAAGCAGGAGCTGGAGAAATCGTACGCCAAAACGGGAAATCGTGACGCGGGACAAGTCATGGCCAATGGCGGCATCGGCATGATTCTTTGCCTTGCATACTGGCTGTATCCGCATCCGGCTTGGTTGTATGCGTTCATCGGTGTCATGGCGACCGTTACCTCCGATACCTGGGCGACTGAACTGGGTAGTTTAAGCCGCAAGCCTCCTCGTTCCGTGCTGACATGGAAGGTGCTGACACCCGGAGCTTCCGGAGGTGTATCGATGCTTGGCACCACTGCTGCTGCTGCAGGCGGGGCCATGATCGGCGCGGGAGCCTCCTTCTTTGGCTGGATGGCCGGCATGGAACATGCTCATGTGTTGGGCTGGATATGTACGGGACTGGTCGGCGGGCTTGCGGGGGCTTTTGCCGATTCCTATCTGGGAGCAACCGTGCAGCGTATGTATCGCTGCACCGTATGTGGGCGCGACGTGGAGGTTGGAACGCATTGCGCGCATGATACGGTGCGAGCGCGAGGCTGGTCATGGATGAGCAACGATCTGGTGAACGTAATCAGTTCCCTTGTCGGTGCAGGCGTGGCCATTGGATTAGGGAACATTTTTGCGCTATAGGGGGAGTTGCATTTTGAGCAGCGTGCAGGGAGACAAATCGGAAGCCATTTTGGATGCGGCTTACACGATATTTGGATCGAAGGGATTTTACGAAACCAAGATGTCCGATATCGCGGACGAGGCGGGGATCGCCAAAGGCACGATTTATTTATATTTCAAAAGCAAAGAGCAATTATTTGTGGCCGTATCGAAAAGGGACTGCAATGAATTCATCAGCCGGCTGGGCCGAGCGCTGGAAGCTCATGAAAGCACGGGCGACAAGCTTGGGGCCATTGCCGAAACACATCTGACGTATTATTATGAGCGCCGCAATCATACCAAGCTGTTTTTTATGGCCCCGAACAACGATCCGGATCTGATGCAGTTCATGAAAGGGTTCATGCGCGAGTACATGGGCGTGGTACGCGAGGTGCTGGAGCGGGCAGGCGTGCCGGACCCTGTATTGCTGGCAGAAGCTTATATCGGCATTCTTGACCGCCTGAAAATGGATATCATGCTGAATCCCGAGTTCGGCGAAGAGGATCTGAACAGACGGATTGCGTTTGCGGCAGCATTATTCCTGGATGGGTGCCGTTCTTTTTTGCAAGCATGAGTGGAGCGGGGACACCATCAACTAATTTACGGAGAAGTGGGTAACGAGCATGAATATAATGACTGTGGAGCAAATCTCCAAGAGCTATGGCGAAAAAATATTGTTTAAGGATGCCTCATTCGGCTTGAACGACCAGGACAAAATCGGCATTGTCGGCGTAAACGGGACGGGGAAATCTACGTTTTTGCGCGTCATTGCCGGGATTGAACAACCCGACGAAGGGCAGATCGCGATCGGCAATGACGTGCGCATTCAGTTTTTGGCACAAAATCCCGACTTCAACCCGGATAATACGGTGCTGCAGCAAGTATTTGAGGGTGACAGCCCGGAGATGAAGACCGTGCGCGATTACACGGAAACGATGGAGCTGCTGGAGCTTCATCCTTCCGACACGGCTTTGCAGGAAAGACTGCTGCGACTGAACCAGCAGATGGAACAGCTCCAGATCTGGCAGTTGGAGAGCGAAGCCAAAAGCATTTTGTCCAAATTGGGCATCCGGCAGTTTGATGCACGCATGGGGACCTTGTCCGGTGGACAGCGCAAAAGGGTGGCATTGGCCTCCGCGCTTATTCATCCTTGCGAACTGTTGATTCTGGACGAGCCGACGAACCATATCGATAACGATTCGGTGGTATGGCTGGAACAATATTTGCAGAAACGGCGCGGCGCGCTGCTTATGATTACGCATGATCGCTATTTCCTGGACCGGGTAGCGAACGTGATGCTGGAATTGGACCATGGCCGTTTGTACCGCTATGAGGCGAACTACACCCGTTTTTTGGAACTGAAGGCTGAACGCGAAGAGCGTGAGATCGCTTCCGAGCAGAAGCGGCAAAACCTGCTCCGCACGGAGCTGGCATGGATTCGGCGCGGTGCCAAGGCGCGTACGACCAAACAGAAGGCGCGGATCGACCGTTTCGAACAATTGAAAGACCAGCAGGGCATCCAGCGTTCGGGGGCAATGGATGTGTCCGTCGGTTCCACGCGGTTGGGCAAAAAAATTCTGGAGATCGAGCAACTCTCCAAATCGGTCGGAGATCGCAAGCTGATCAGCGACCTGAATTACATTGCCGTTCCCGGCGATCGGGTGGGCATTATTGGCCCCAACGGCAGCGGCAAGTCTACCTTGCTGCAGATGATTTCCGGCAAGCTGGAGCCGGATGAAGGCGAAGTGGTCCTCGGACCAACCGTGAACTTGGGTTATTTCACGCAGGAGCATCAGGAGATGAATGAATCCCTGCGCGTGATTGAATACATCAAGGAGGCGGCCGAGAACGTGAAAACAGCCGATGGTTCGGTTATCACCGCCTCGCAAATGCTGGAGCGTTTCCTGTTCCCTCCTGCCTCGCAGTGGACGCCGATTTCGCGCCTGTCGGGCGGGGAGAAGCGGCGGCTCTACTTGCTGCGCGTGCTGATGGGTGCGCCGAACGTACTGCTGCTGGATGAGCCGACCAATGATTTGGATATTCAGACATTGGCCGTGCTTGAGGATTACCTGGACGATTTCCCGGGCGTCGTATTTGTCGTATCCCATGATCGGTATTTCCTGGATCGGACCATCGATAAAGTGTTGGCCTTCGAAGGCGCGGGCGTAGTGCGGGTGCATGTGGGCGATTACAGCGAATACGCGGAATGGATGGCCCGTAATGTCCCGGCCCCGGCGGGATTGGAAAATGCCGCAGGCGGTGCCAAGGCACAAGCTGAAACGGCTGACGTCAAGCCTGCTTCCGCGTCCAAGCCGAAGCTGAAGTTCAGCTTTAAGGAGCAGCGCGAATATGAACAGATCGATGATCATATCGAAAAGGCGGAAGCCAACATCGCGCGGATCAATACGGCCATGGAAGAAGCTTTTAGCGATTCCGCCCGTTTGCAGGAATTGATGGCCGAGCAGGCGGAAGCCGAACGGCATTTGGAGCAATTGATGGAACGCTGGACCTACCTGAACGAACTTGCAGAACAGATCGAGCAGAGCAAATCGTAACCACGGACACGAATTTGAAGCAAGGATGCCATCTGTTCGGGGCATAAACCGATATGAACACCTTTCTGATCAAGCGCGGCTTTGCTGTCGCACTGAGCAGGAAGGTGTTTTTGCATTGTCCGCTAGTAAGGCGCTCAGCAGAAATTTTGTACCTTTTCCCTGGGTCTATTCCAACCTGGAGGGCTTGATTTGAAACACTTGATATGAGGAGTGCGTGGGGGAGAATGCGCAGCGTGGTGTCGATTTATTTTTCCAAAAGCAAAGGATGCCGCAACGGAATAAGAAAAGTCCGTAGGCATCCTTTTTTTTGCGGTGTATATCGTCGCGATATTATGGGGCTTAAGGGGTTGTGATATATGCCGTTAGCAGCCTTGCCGTGTTCAGTACCGCATTTTTGTGCGTACGCTCCATGGAATGGGAAGAATGAACGCCTGGACCGATGAGTGCGGCGCGGATATTGTTGCCGCCGCGGAGCGCTGCGCTGGCGTCCGAACCGTAATCCGGATAAATGTCGACGGCATGATCCAGGCCGCCTTTTTTGGCCAATTCAATCAGACGGCTTGTCATGGCATAATCGTAAGGCCCGGAAGAATCTTTGGCACAGATCGAAACGTCGGTTTCTTTGCAGCTCAGATCATCCCCCATGGCGCCCATATCAACGGCGATCATTTCACTGATCTCCGCTGGGATGTGCGCGGCGCCATGACCGACTTCCTCATAGTTCGAAATGAGCAAAAGAACGTCATGCGCCGGCTTCCAACCCTCGCGTTTGGAAGATTCCAACAAGCCGAACAGTGCAGCCACGCTGGCTTTGTCATCCAGGTGTCTCGATTTGATGTAACCACTTGGCGTAATAACGGCCCGGGCATCAAAGGAAATAAAATCCCCGACGCCGATTCCGAGCGCGAGAACGTCCTCTTTGTTGTTCACGAGTTCGTCGATGCGTACTTCCATATGGCTTTCCTTGCGCTCGAACGTGCGGGCGTCAGGGTAGACATGGACCGAAGGATGCAGCGTAAGGATAGTGCCTGTATACGTTCTGCCGTCACGGGCATGGATCGTGCAATATTCGTTTTCGATGCTGTGCATGGTAAATCCGCCAACCGAAGTCAGTTTGAGCGTGCCGTAGGACGTAATGGAGCGGACCATGGCACCCAACGTATCGACGTGTGCGCTGAGGCCGATCGTTTTGCTGTTGTCTTGCCCGGGCAAACGCAGAATGGCGCCGCCTTTGTTGTTCAGTTTGGATTCGATGCCTAGAGATTGGGCTTCCTTGCAGATCATATCGATAATATGATGGGTATAACCGCTGGGACTAGGGGTGTCCAACAACGTTTTCAAAAAATTCAATACGTATGATTCATCGATGGTATGATGCATGGGTCATTTGTCCTCCTTCATTGAAACTCACAATTTATAAAACAGAAACACAGCCTGGCAGGCGGAAATGCAGTGCATCACCAAAGACCCGGCAGGCTGCTTCGAGTGCTACCATGTATTGTTCCGCTCTAAATCCCTACTCCTTTTTATGCAAGGAATTTGGCTCCTCCGTTCCGATCGGAGCAGCTGTTTGAGATGGTTCCGCGGAAGCAAACGAATCAGGCGAGAATGGGCTCGCCGCAGATTGTTCTAATTCGGTAATGCGCAGCTTCAATTGTTTGTTTTCGCGCTGAAGCCGGTATTGGCGGTAAATGCCGTAAGATCCCACGATAACGCCGCCGATCAGCGTGCAGCCGAGAATGAGCAGAATCAACGGAATCTGGAACGTGTTGAACAGCAGGTTGACCTTCACGGCGTTGACGTTAATCACCGCAAAAATGCCGGTTAATAATGCAAAAACGAGACCTGCAATGAGGGACCATTGCATTTTCATGATGTTGCCTCCTTGTTAGGACCGTCCTTTTCCTTGAAGGAAAGGCTATGCAGCATTTTAATTCTTTCCTGGGTCCTGAACGTTCGCAGTCTGATCCGATGATAAAATCCCCTGCCCGACAAGGGCAAGGGATGAACCGTTTCAAACCGTTCAAACAGGGGTCCGCCTTACTTGGTGAGCTGTTCCATCTGCTCGATCAGTTCCTTGAAAACGCTCATGGCTTCGCGAATCGGCTGCGGCGAGGACATATCCACGCCTGCCTTTTTAAGGATGTTGATGGAGAAGTCGCTGCCGCCGCTTTTCAGGAATCCGAGATAACGATCTACCGCAGGTTGGCCTTCCTCAAGAATTTGCTTGGAAAAGCTGGTAGCCGCAGAGAATCCTGTTGCGTATTTATAAACGTAAAAGCTGTTGTAGAAATGGGGAATGCGAGCCCATTCCATCTCGATATCTTTATCAACGACCATGCCGTTTCCGTGATATTTGACGTTAAGGTCATAATAAATTTCCGACAGCAATTGCGGCGTAAGAGCCTCGCCCTGCTCGGCACGTTCATGAATGATTTTCTCGAATTCCGCAAACATGGTTTGACGGAATACGGTGGTGCGGAATTGGTCCGCATAATAAGTAAGCAAATACAGCTTTTCTTTCGGATCGGTCGATTTTTTGAGCAAGTAATCCATCAGCAGCGCTTCGTTGGTCGTGGAAGCGACTTCGGCCAAGAAAATGGTGTACTGCGCATCACGGTAAGGCAGCGCGTTGTCCGAATAATACGAATGCAGCGCGTGGCCCATTTCATGCGCCAACGTGAACATGCTGTTCAAATTGTCCTTGTGGTTGAGCAATACATAAGGGTGCGTGCCATAAGCGCCCCAAGCATAAGCGCCCGACCGTTTGTTTTCGTTTTCGTACACGTCGATCCAGCGATCGTCGTATCCGGATTGCAGGACGGAGGCATAATCCTCGCCCAGCGGCTTTAGCCCTTCTTTCACGATTTTCTTCGCTTCATCATAGGTGATGTCCATTTTGTATTCGTCCACGAGCGGGGCGAACAGATCGTACATGTGCAGCTCGTCGACCTTAAGCAGTTTTTTGCGCAATTCCATGTACCGATGCAGCAGCGGCAGGCTTTCGTGGATGGTGTCCACAAGATTGGTATACACTTCTTTCGGGATGTTGTCGCCATATAGGGACATTTCCAGCACGGAAGGGTACTTTCGCACATTGGCGTAGAACATGTTTTTGGTTACGTTGGCATTTAAGGCTGCGGCGATCGTATTCTTTTGTTTGGCGTACGTTTCGTAAACGGCTTTGAAGGCACGTTCCCGGACCTCGCGGTTCGGATTCTCAAGCAATTGGATATAGCTGCCGTGAGTGAGCTCGACTTCCTTGCCGTTTTCGTCCTTCACTTTCGGGAACTTTAAGTCGGCGTTGTTCAACATGCTGAAAATGGTTGACGGAGCCTGCGAGAGGTTCCCCACCTGGGCCAGCAAAGCTTCCTCGGCCTGGGTGAGAACATGCGCCTTTTCGCGTTTCATTTCCTGTAACGTAAATCGGTAGGGTTTGAGATCGTCGTTGGCAATGAAGGCATCAAGCTGTTCGTCCGGCAGGGACAAAATTTCAGGCGTTACGAACGAAAGCGCTTCGCCGACCTTGACGCTCAGTTTCTGAGCTTTCTGGGAGAGACTCTGGTATGTAGGGTTGGCGGTGTCTTCATCCTGATGCATGCGTGCATAGACAAACAAGCGCTCCAGCTTCAGGCTGACTTCGTCTTCGAGCTCAAAGCTTGCTTTCAGGGATTCGGGTTTGTTCAGCTTTCCCTGGAATTCGGAGGCTTTTTTGATTAAAGCAAGTACTTCCTCATACTCCTGATCCCAAGCCTTTTGGTCTGCAAACAAGTCCTCCAGTTTCCATGTATGCTCAGCCGGCACCTCGGAACGTTTCAATAATTGACTCATGGGAATCCTCCTTTGTTGGGATAATGGAAGGGATGTATGTATGGGCCGGTCTGTCCTTGCCACGTTCGCTTGTGCGGGGAGAGGCGAAGGGATCAGACTGAACGCCATCAGAACGAGCAACGTGTTTCGCCATTTCAAGCGGTTTCCTCCTCGTCGGTAAAATACCCGAATAGTATGGCCGGAGGGTCGCTGAAATATTTGGGAGCGTCAAGCGCCCATGTTGAACAAGAAGTAAACGATCAGAAAAAAGGCGAAGCCGATCATGAGGGTGGCTATGAGGGCCATGCCCCGTTTCAGCTTGGCCGGGATGGACTCCCGCCCCAGGATCAGTACGATCCCGAGGGAGAAGGCCAGAATAATGAAGATGAACGCATTGCTTGAATCAAGCTGCATATCAAACCTCTTTGAAGGCGGCCATCAGACGCTGCCATTCTTCCTCGCGGTTTTCGAAATCTTCTTTCGGGAAGCGGCGTTCGGCCCACTGCATCAAGGCAGGACGGCTCAGAAACGTATGGCATTCCTCGCCCCACTGGTCGGAAATTTCGCGCAGCACCAAATATTTGCCCTGCACTTCAACGGTCATCATGTTCCACTTGTCGGTTTTGTATATTTCATGTTTTTTGATCATAGGTCGTCTCCAAACTTACGGTTTTGGTAAAATGATACCGTACCCTTAGATGCAAAGCAAATTTTTTCGCATTCTTTGGAAAAGATAAATTGCAATGTGCATGGTCATACAGTATAATGATGGTATTCACCACAGATGGTGATATTTTTAGGAGGTTGTTCATTTGAAAGGTACAGTTAAATGGTTTAACGCAGAAAAAGGCTATGGCTTTATTTCCGTTGAAGGCGGCGAGGACGTATTCGTACATTTCTCCGCAATTCAAGGCGACGGTTTCAAAACTTTGGAGGAAGGTCAAGCGGTTGAATTCGAAATCACTGAAGGAAGCCGTGGTCCTCAAGCAGCTAACGTAATTAAATTGTAAGATCTATCCGCCCGGCGGATCTCTTATAAATGATTGACCGATAGCTGAACATTAGCAATCAAGCACAGTCTCCCTTATGGGTGGCTGTGCTTTTTTTGGTTCGGTTCAACCAAGCCCCGCCCGATTACGTGCGGCGGAGCATGTGGAAGAACAGTTGGAGCGCGAATCCGATCAGGGCGGCGAATGCAAAAGCCATCGCCGTCAAATAGAACGTTTCCCTGCCGGCATGTTCCAGAAGCAATCCGCCCAATGTGCCGCTGAGCAGTCCTGATGCGCTGGACCATACAATCGTGAACAGGGCCATGCCGGTCGCCCGGTAATTGTCGGGAACGAGCCGAGTAATGTAGCGGACAGCGGTCACATAGAAAACGCCGAAGGTCAAGCTGTGCAGAAACTGAACCATGATGACGGTAGCGGGCGTATCGGCCATGGACATCAAGAACAGCCGGATCGTGTACATCAGTGCGGCAAGAGCAAGCAAAGGCAGCTCTTTATAGCGGTTGCCGTACTTGCTGAGCAGCAAAAACACGGGAATTTCGCTTACGGACCCAATGAGCAGGGACCAGCCGATGACCCCTTCGTTCGCTCCGAGTTCCTTAAGCGTGATCGTCAGAAAGGCTTCGTTCATTCGGTGGCCCAGGGCAAGCAGGAAGGTACAGCCGAAAAAAAGCAATACCTCCCGGCTCTTCAGAATCGACCATAGCCCGGAAAGCTCCATCTTGCTGCTGCTCGCCACAGGCTGATCCTGAAGCTTGAATCCGATAAGCAGCGTGGTTGTCACGATGGCAATACATATCCACATCGTCCAACCCGGTCCGAAGGAGCCGAGAAAATATCCGATGGCCAATGCAAAGAAGGCATACCCGATCGAACCAAAAACCCGAATGGACGTAAAGTTTTTGCCGTATTTGCTGGCCGTGGTGATCGCCATCGTATCAGCCAGGGGGTAGACCGGATAATAGAAAAAATAAAAAAGGGTGACCAGGACGAACACTTCGCCAAACGTTGTTGCATTGGCAAGCAGCACACCCATGATCAACTGCCCGGCCAGCAAAATGATCATCACTTTCCGCACCGTTTGGTATCGGTCGCTGGCCATGCTCCAAAACATGTTGGAAAACACGGAGATGAGCGGACCGATTCCATACAGGTAGCCAATTTCGGCCCGGCTGAAGCCCAGATGGCTGAAAAACAGCTGGAAATAGGACACAACGAGCACGGTGGACCCGAAAATGGTGAACATGAGTGCCCGCAGCCAGTTTTGATCCGGACGGGCGAGAGGACTTGAATTCATGGTTGACATACTCCAATCTCGTAGTTGAAATCCGTTGTTCCTAAAGGGCGGAGGATTTTCCGCCCCTGCCTGCCGATCTCATCGTAGGCTCCTGCTGCGTGCGCCGGATGACCAGCCACACGATGACCAGTTCGGCAAACAGACCCAGGGATTGCGCGATGGCGCCGATCATGCCGTTCCAGGACGGAAACAGGTTAATCAGGATAAGCAGAACAATCATAGTGCATATTGCATTGGCGGCCTGGGATCGGAACATCGTTTTGGTCTGCCCGCGCAGCAAAATGAGGCCGTTGCTGAAATCCAGGAACGGGGAGATCAGCGGAAACAGCACAAAGGCGCGCAGGGTCCATAAGCTCTGTTCCAGCAGATTGCCTTCCACGCTCATGATATGTTCCAAAACCCATGGGCCTAGCGGCGTATAGGCGATAGACGTCGTCATCGCAAACGGAACGAAGCCCGTGACGAGCGCGAACTTTTTGACGAGCGTGGCATTGACCTCATAGAAGTTCAGCACGATCTGGTGAATATAAGTAAAGAAGCTCAGCATGAGCTGCATCAGGCTGCTTGCTACCGCAAAGGAGGAGATCGCCAGTGCGATGCCCGTCGTTTTGCCAAGCGCGATGTTAATGACCGGGCCGATGAACAGCGCCACGAAGCTGGACAGGAGCAAAGGTTTGTAAAAGCGAAATACTTGCCCCTTCGTTTCTACCGGATGATCTTCCAATTTGGCAGGCATGTTCCGTTTGATGCTGTTTCCTTCGACAAAACTAACCAACGCCTCAATAATCATGCCGACCGCAAAAATGATAGCGCCTACACGACCGCTGTTAATGGTATCCGTATAGATGAAATAGAGGGAAAGTCCATACATGCCGGCAAGCCGGAACAACATGCCGAACGTTAGCCATTTCGTGCGGTTATTCGTAATGATGATGCCTTGATAGATGTTACGGATGACCGAAAATATGCTGACATACATCAGGATCTCGTATACATCGATGACTTTGGTCAAGAGGTCGGGACTAACGCCGAACAAGTATTTGAACACGAGCGTTCCTACGGGGGAATACACGATCGCAAAACCGATCAGAAGCACGCAGGCCAAAAATATTTTCGTGACGAAAGCGAGCGCCTGAAAAGAAAGGCGGTCACGAACCAGCGCAGAGCAGGTTTGCCGCAATAAAGTGGAAGGGCGCTCGGTTAAGGTCAGCAGGCTTCCGGCGATTGCATAACTGGCAATGACCGTTTCCGGGTGCGCCGAGCGCGCCAGCGTGCTGTTAATGATTACGTGAGAAATGGTGACGAGAGAGGCGGAAATGCCGAGCGGCACGAAAAAAGCAAATAACCGTCTCCATGAGAGCGGTTCACCTGACGTCATGTCAACGACTCCTTTTATGGATGAAATAAAGTTAGTATACCACAAAGCTTATGCAGTGGATGCGATTTTTTGCCGTGCCGGCAGGGCAGATCATTTGTACAATTAGGGGGATCATATTATAATAGTAGTGGTTTAAAATCGCTTTATTACGTATTCAATCAAGTGGAGGCACATTTAATTTGAGCCAATTCAATCAAAGCCGCCATCAATATCCGCGGGGACCGCTCGATTTGATGAGGAAGGTGTACAGGAACACCATTCCGGAAACCCGGAAGGAACTGGACGGTTGGAGAGCAGCGGCGGAGCGCATTCCGAACGAGGAGCTGCGCAATCAAGCCTTGGCCAGCCTCAGGGACAAGCAGTTTCACTGCGAAGGGGGCACGGTATATGCCTTGCCCGACATGAACCAGAGGCACATTCTGATCCCGCTTATCGTTTCTTATCAAACCATTAGTGATTATTTGGACAATCTATGTGATCGCAGCACGTCGATGGATCCCGGCGATTTTCGCCTGCTTCATCAATCGATGCTTGATGCGGTTAACCCGGAGGCTTCGCCTGTCAACTATTACGCGCTTCGCGAGGAGCAGGATGACGGAGGATACCTTCATTCCTTGGTGACGCGGTGTCAGGAGCTGACGCGCCAGTTGCCCGGCTACGAGGCCGCCAAACCTCAAATTCAGGATCTGGCAGGTCTATACACGGACCTGCAGGTATATAAGCACATCAAACCCGAGCTGAGAGAAACGGCGCTGCTTGAATGGTGGTCGAAGCATCGTCACCGCACGCCTCAGCTGCGCTGGAACGAATTTGCTGCCGCGACCGGTTCCACGCTGGGCGTTTTCATGCTATTCTTGGCTGCAAGCGACGGGCACCTGACGGAAGAGCAGGCTGCTTTGATTCATAGAGCCTACTTCCCGCATGTGTGCGCACTGCACATCTTGCTTGATTATTTGATCGACCAGGATGAGGACCGTGTGGGCGGAGATCTCAACTTTTGCAATTATTACGATCATGTTGAGACCATGCTGGACCGCATTGCTTTTATCGTGGAGATGGCACGCAGCGATGTGCGGAACATTCCGGGGAATTCGTTCCACCGAATGATTATCGAGGGACTGCTGGCCATTTACCTGTCTGATCCCAAAGTCAGCGAACAGCAGGAAGTTCGCGCCGTATCCAAGCGTTTGATGAAGAAGAGCCCGATGACCCGGGTGTTCTTCTTCGCGTTCAGCCGCTGGATTCGCAAAAAAATGTAAGTCAGGCGTTTTTGTTGCGGGAGCCTGAAGTGAAACTAGAGGAGGAAGAAACATCATGTCAGCAGTAAAAAAAATCGCAGTTCTAACGAGCGGTGGCGACTCACAAGGAATGAACGCAGCTGTTCGTGCCGTCGTTCGCAGTGGTTTGTACCATGGTCTGGAAGTCTACGGCGTGCAGCGTGGATACCAGGGTTTGCTCAACAACGACATTTTCCCTATGGATTTGCGCAGCGTTGGCGATATCATTCAGCGCGGAGGAACCGTCTTGCAATCGGCCCGCTGCAAAGAGTTCTACACCGCTGAAGGACAACAAAAAGGGGCGGACATTCTGCGTGCGCGCGGCATTGACGGCCTGGTCGTGATCGGTGGAGATGGCTCCTACAACGGGGCAAACAAATTGAGCAAATTGGGCATTAACACCATGGGACTTCCTGGAACGATCGACAACGACATTTCGTTTACGGATTACACCATTGGCTTTGATACAGCGGTTAGCGTAGTTGTCGATGCGGTTAACAAATTGCGCGACACGATGTCCTCCCATGAACGTTCTTCCATTGTTGAGGTTATGGGACGCCATTGCGGCGATATCGCACTGCATGCCGGCCTGGCTTCCGGCGCGGAAACGATCCTGGTGCCGGAAGTTCCATTCGACATGGACGAAGTGGCAGAGCGCATGAAAGCAAACTTTTCACATGGCAAACGCCACAGTATCATCGTTGTTGCCGAAGGTGTAGGAAAAGGCGAAGATGTAGCCAAAGAATTGATGGAACGCTGCCCGACCTATGAACCGCGTGTAACCGTGTTGGGACATATCCAGCGCGGCGGGACTCCAACGCCGTTTGACCGCAACCTGGCCAGCCGTCTGGGCGATTTCGCCGTACGCTCACTGATTGAGGGAGAAACAGACAAAGCTTGCGGAATCATCAAAGGCGAGCTTGTATTGACGGACATCGATAAAGTGGTCAACACCAAAAAACAATTCGATTTGGACACTTACGAGCTTGCGATTCGTCTGTCCCAATAAATCCGGCATCATGCAAGAAAGAGCACGGCACCACTTGAAGTGGGCCGTGCTCTTTCTTTATGCACCGCATGCGGAGCGTCATCGGTTTATCGTTGCTGAACGTGGTTGCTGTTCTGCTGCGCCGCCATACGCTGCACGACAAACAGGCGATACAAGAGAGCGACAGCCCCCACAGCAAGACCAGCGATCAGGCCGATCCAGTACCCAAACGGGCCGAAGGATGTGTACGTTGCCATGAGATAGCCGACGGGCAAGCCGATAATCCAATAAGCGACAAACGTAATGATCAGAGCAGGATTTACATCCTTGTACCCTCTGAGCGCGCCTTGCGTCGGGGTTGCGATGGCATCTGAAATCTGGAAAAAAATGGCGTAGATCAAAAAGTGCTGGGTTAGCCCGATGACGTCGGCTTCTTTGGAGTACAGCCGGGCTACCGTTTCGCCGAATATCAGGAGCAGAGCGGCGGTAACCAGAGAAAGCAGCACTGCGCCTCCAATGCCTAGGAGACTGTATTGTTTGGCGTCCTTCACGCGGCCTGCTCCCGATTCATAGCCGACAAGGATGGTAAGTGCCATGCATATGCTTACCGGCAGCATGTACAAGGTTGATGCAAAATTCAGCGCCGCCTGGTGCGCCGCTATGGTTACCGTATCGAATCGGCTCATGAGCAACGTGACGGCGGCAAAGATCGAAGTTTCGAAAAAGGTGGCAAACCCGATCGGGATGCCGATTCGCAGCAATTCCTTCCACTTGCTCAGCGATACGCCACACCATTTTCGGAAAACTCCGTATCGGGCAAACGGCTGAATCCGATGCACAAAAAATATGCTGATCAGAAAAATCAACCAATAGGTGCTTGCCGTTGCAACGCCTGCTCCGACCCCGCCCAATGCGGGAAAACCCCAGCGTCCGTAGATCAGCAAATAATTCAGAACAATGTTGATCGGAAGGGAGATCAACGTAATCAGCATCGTGACTCTCGTTTGCCCCAGCGCATCCATGAAACTGCGGAGCACGGTATACCCGAACAGCGGTAGAATGCCGAAAGCAAGCGCGCTCAAAAATCCATGAGCGACTTCTGCAACCCGGAAGTCCAGAGGCATGGCGTCCAGAACGGGGTTTAGCAGCAGAGCGCCAGCGCCGAGCACAATCAGTGCAACCGCGAGGCCAAGGTATAGGGCCTGCAACGTGCTGCGGCCGATCTCGTCATAGCGTTTGGAGCCAAGAAGGTGCGAAACGATGGGAGTGATCCCCATCAAAATGCCGTTAAGCCCGGTCTGAACGGGCATCCAGAGGCTTGTGCCGATAGCGACGCCGGCCAGATCGGCGGGAGAGAAGCGCCCTGACATGTTCGTATCGAAGAACGACATGGCAGACAGCGATATTTGCGTCGTGAAGATCGGTAAAAATATGATCAAAAACGGTTTGATTTTTTGCGAAAAGCTCGTTGTTAACATGTTCACGTGAAAGGCCTCTCTGTTCTGAATAATATCATCAAGCTGTCGTATTGAAAGCGCACAGCTATTCATTGTAGAGGATTTTCATTCGTTTGAATAGACGGGGAAACAAAAACCGCCTCCAACCGGGCATTCCCGGCTGAAGGCGATTTGTTCATCTTTGAATTATTGAATAAAACTTTCGTTCTGATGTTCGCAAATACTGTATTGAATAATTTCCATTGCGTCCCCTTGCTCCAGAATGCCCATTCCATCCCGGAGGACAATGAGTGAGTCCAGCTCATTCGGTTTCAAGAAAGGGAGCATCTCAGGGCACCATCTGTTGACGATTTCTAACAGTTTCACCGTTTCCATCTCCACAACAATCACCCTTTCCTACTCGAATTCCAAACATGGTAACTCATTCGGCGAGAATTGGAAAAGCATAAGGCCTGTGAAATTGAAGGGCAGTTCCCTGCTATACAATCATATTTAGGAGCTGTGCACCATTATTATACCACAAAGTTACGAATTGTTAACCGGACAGAAACCTTTATCCTCTACGGAACGAGCCCATAACGCCAACCGTTTCCACAATGTTAACAAATGCGTTTGGGTCGGTTTCCTTGATAATGCGTTTGACTTCGACGAGTTCATACCGCGTGGTTACTGTCATTAACATGTCCTTTTCAATGTCGGTGTATGCTCCTTGCGTTTTGATTTTGGTGACGCCGCGCTTGTGTACAAGCATTTTTTTGAGCATGGCCTCGGTTTCGTTGGTCACAATATACAGCGTGACTTTGACATGGCTGATATGGATGAGATCGAGCACTTTGCCTGTAATGTATATCGACAAAATGGAGGCCAGGGCGATGTTCCAGTCATCGTTCAGGTAACCGGCAAGCAAAATAATGGCCCCATTCATGCCGGCCATTACGGTTCCGATCGGAAAATCGCGATTGCGGGTAAAGATCGAGCCGACAATGTCAAGACCGCCGGTCGAGCCGCCAACCCGGAATGAAATGCCTGTTCCCAGTCCGACCAGAACTCCCCCGAAAACACAGCTCAGCAATGGGTCGTCCGCTACGGTAATGATTGGCAGAAAGCCGATAAACCACGAAGTGGCGAGGACCGAAACAATGCTAAGTATAATAAAGCGCCTTCCGAGAATGAACCAGCCTGCAATGAGCAGTGGAATATTCAGGACAAAGTACATCACGCTCAGATTTAATGCCGTAAAGTAGCCAAGAAGCATGGATATGCCGGAAACCCCGCCGCTAAGGAGCTGATGGGGAATCAAGAACCAGTTAAAGCCGCACGCAATGGCAGCCGCGCCAACGATGATCGCCAGAAAATGCCAAATCATTTTGGGCAATTTAATCACCTCATTTTAGTTTTGAATCAGATCGCTGGTAATCTTGATTTGTTTTGTGATATAATAATTTGTGGATATTCTTGAGTAGGAAACTTTTTCCAATTGGAACGGTTAAAATTTAAAGTGTTTCAACGTATGCTATGTAGTTTTAGTCTTATGTTGGGGGCCCATTCACGAATTCGGCAACAAGGTAAAATTGGTGAAATGAAATCGGCGTTGTGGGAAACCCTATAAATATTAACGCTACTTAAGAATACAGACAACAAAGTGGATTGTCCACCATGTCCACCCTATAGAAGGAGTATGAATAATTTTGACAAATTTCTCAGAATTCAATTTGGAACCACTGGTGCTGCAAGCGATCACCGAACTCGGATTTGAAGAAGCGACTCCGATTCAGGCAAAATCGATTCCAGTAGCTCTGACGGGCCGTGATTTGATCGGTCAAGCTCAAACAGGTACAGGTAAAACGGCTGCTTTCGGTATTCCGCTGATCAGCAAAATTGCCAAAAACGACGAAAAAATCCGTGCCCTCATCATGGCGCCTACCCGCGAACTTGCGATTCAGGTTGCCGAAGAGATTGAAAAACTTACCCGCTTCAAGGGCCTGCGCTCCCTGCCTATCTATGGCGGACAAGACATCGTTCGCCAAATCCGTGCCCTGAAAAGAAAACCACAAATTATCATCGGTACGCCAGGACGTCTCCTGGATCACATCAACCGCAAAACGATTAAGCTTGAAGACGTACAAACCGTTGTACTGGACGAAGCGGATGAAATGCTGGATATGGGCTTCATGGAAGATATCCAATCCATCCTGAAGCAAGTGCCGGACGATCGTCAAACCATGTTGTTCTCAGCGACAATGCCTCCTAACATCCAGAAATTGGCTCAACAATTCCTGAACAACCCAGAGCATGTTTCCGTCATTCCAAAACAAGTTAGTGCACCTCTGATCGACCAGGCTTACATTGAAGTGCCTGAGCGCCAGAAGTTTGAGGCGTTGAGCCGTTTGCTCGACATGGAATCCCCGGAGCTCGCCATCGTGTTCGGTCGTACGAAACGCCGTGTGGACGAATTGGCTGAAGCGTTGCAAAAACGCGGTTATTCCGCCGATGGTCTGCATGGTGACTTGTCTCAAAATCAACGCGATACCGTTATGCGCAAATTCCGTGACGGCAGCATCGACGTTCTCGTGGCAACGGACGTTGCGGCGCGTGGTCTGGACGTTTCCGGCGTAACTCACGTTGTGAACTTTGACCTTCCGCAAGATCCGGAGAGCTACGTTCACCGTATCGGTCGTACGGGCCGCGCTGGTAAAGAAGGTGCAGCATGGTCGTTCGTTACTCCGCGCGAGATCGATCATTTGCACTTCATCGAACGCGTGACGCGCCATCGCATTCCGCGCAAACCGCTGCCTACGCTTGCTGAAGCAGTAGAAGGCAAACAGCGCGTAACTGCAGAACGTCTGCTTGAAATCATGCAAACCGGCGAGTTGAACGAATACAAAGGCATTGCCATTCAATTGCTGGAACAATACGATTCCGTTCAATTGTTGTCTGCGGCATTGAAGTTGCTGACTGGCGACAAAAAGGATGCGCAAATCGAATTGACGCCGGAAGATCCGATCCGTGCAAAACGCCGCAGACCAGATGTGCGTTCCAGCGGACGCAAACCATCCGGTTACAACGGCAACCGTAGCGGTGGCGGCGGCGGATATAACCGCGACCGCAACAGCAATGGAGGACGTGGCGGATATAACCGCGATCGCTACAGCAGCGGAAGCAGCAACCGCGAAGGTGGCTATAACCGTGACCGCAAACCGCGCACAAACAACAATGAAGGACGTCGCCCTGCACGGGAGTCTTCTTTCGAATAATAAAGCATGACTAAGAATGGAGCAGGTTTCCTGCTCCATTCTTTTGTTTTGCCTTCGGGCAGGGACTTTCTGAGCCGAGGTTAACGATACGGATGATTTGCTTATGCAGGCAGCTCGCTTAGACAGCTCTTTTCGGGAAGTGCTGGCTTTTCCTATCCAGAATAGAGTATATTAATATTAGAGTTTACGTTAGAAGCAAGGCTGTGGAGGAGGAGAAATGTTTGGAATTTAAAGGAGCTATGGGCGGGATCTATCGGCTGACAGAGTGGATTACGAGACTGGCCGCAACCAACCTGTTGTGGGCGATTTGCTCGTCGCCGTTCTTGTTTTTCTTGGTCATGAAGCTGCTGGTGATGCAGCAGAATCTCGCCAACGAATCATTGCAAATGAATTGGGCTATCGGTATTGTGGCACCGCTTACACTTTTTCCGGCGACTTCGGCACTGTTCACGGTTGTCCGGAAGTGGAATATGGGAGATACGGATGTACCGATTTTCCGTACTTTTTTTAAAGGGTACAAGGAAAATTACAAACAGAGCTTGCTCGGGGGTATTTTCTACACGGTACTGTTTGTTGTCATGTATCTGGATTATACGGTTTACATGACGCAGTTCCGAAACATGCAGCTTGTCGGTATTATTATGTTGATTTTGCTGCTGCTGCTGTTTGTGTCCTTGTTCAACTTTTTCTCGATGGTTGTTCACTATCATATGTCCATCGGACTCATTATCAAAAATGCGGTGCTTTTGACACTGATCAGACCGTTCCGCGTATTTTCCACACTGCTCGGAAGCGGATTGCTGTTCTATATCGGCTTTAGTTATCCTGTATTGTTCATCTTCTTCATCATTAGCATTGTTGCCTGGTTTGCCTTCTTCAACTTCTATGCCACATTTAACAAGATGCAGGAACAAATGCAGAAGATGCAGCTGCAGAAGGAAGAAGAGGAAGCGGCTCTGGCTGAGGAAAAAGGGGACGAACGGGCAGACGGAAATCCGGCCAGTGAGGGACCTGCCGATAAATCCGATCGGGAGCAGGTTAAATAATCTTGATGAGCGGCATTTACTTTTGCCGCGGTTAGGGATATAATAACTGTACATCCTGCGATGTACGTTTCGGTTAATCGTTGTTTTGAACCAATGATGATGTCTTCGGGAGATCTACATAGAATGTTGCTGAAAAGCCCTGTCTATATGACAAGGGGACTTCAAACACATTTTTGCGGTCACCCACCTGCCAAGCAGGTTCATAAGACAATGTAGCCGGACGGCATAGGCGGGTTCTCTAACAGACGTACAGCACCCTGACTGCTTCCTTTGGAAGGAATTCAGGGTGCTTTTTTTGTGCGTAAACCATTCTGGTTTTGTTAAAAGTGCTTCATGCTCTTTTGTTACTACCTGAACAATGATACACTAGTATACATAAATGGAACGGTTACATTTAAAGGGGGAAGGGTCTTGTCATTAAAGAGAACGTTCGTTGGCATCATCCGAAGTATGGAAGGGACCAGTGATCGAGCCAAGGATCCCAAGATGAAAACGCGGTATTATAACATGTCCAAAGATAAAGCCTTTGAAGAAGTGTCTTCGACGCTGAAAAAGATTCCCGGATACCGTGTGCTGCATGAAGTGCCTTCGGTAGGAGAAATTATTCTGGAAAAGCGCACGTCGTTTGGCAGAACGATGGATATTACGGTGTCGATCATTTCGGTAAGTCCGGTACGCAGCGCGGTGGATATGTACTCGGCTTCCCGGGGATCTTTTGGGGATTTGGGCTCCAATTATCGAACGATCCTGAACTTATTCTCGGTGCTCGACAAGAAGCTGGCTCAGTTTAAAGTGCATGAATGAGTGACTGAGGATCAAAAAAACAAAAGCGAGAGAAGGTAAACCTTCCTCGCTTTTGTTCTGAATGCGCAGCATTGTTTTACAGCAAAGCTTTGACGGCAGCAATAGCCTGTTCAAAGTTCGGGGAATCCGCCATCTCAGGCAAATATTCCACATATGTAATTTTGTCGTTGGCATCTACAACAAAAATGGAACGCATGTCCAATTGGAATTCCTTGATCAGGACGCCGTAGCTTTGGCCGAACGAACGCGTTTTGTAGTCGGACAGGGTGACAACGCGATCCACACCAGCAGCCCCGCACCAACGCTCTTGCGCAAACGGAAGGTCAACGCTCACGGTCAACACAACCACATTTTCTCCGAGCTCTCCGGCTTCCACGTTGAAGCGGCGTGTCTGTGCATCACATACTCCGGTGTCCAGGGAAGGAACAACGCTGATGAGTTTGATTTTTCCGGCATAGTCTTTCAAAGTTGCGTCTTCGAGCAGGTTTTTGCTCAGTGTGAAATCAGGTGCCTGATCGCCCACTTTCAATTCAGGGCCGATCAGAGTAATAGGGTTGCCTTTGAATGTGGCTACGCCTGTACGTTCTTGTGACATAATAATGTTCCTCCTTTTAATTGGTGATCCGTGCCAAAATCCATTATAATCTTTTATGAGAGGCATTGTCCAATATGGAGGCCGTTTCATGATTATGATTCGGTTCACCGAATGGTGTTCCGAAAAGGGTGGAGTGAACCTATAGACCTATGATATTTATTCGGTACGAGAACTGGCGGAGTTATTTGAAATTTTTCCCGCTGACATCTTTGTTGTTGTTGGCCAACGTTATTATGTTCATCGTGCTGTCCTTTAATGGCGGTTCGACAGATTTTAGAACGTTACTGGAGTATGGCGCCGTGACGAACGATCCGTCTTTTGAGGGAGAGTGGTGGCGTTATATCACGTCCATTTTCATGCATTCGGGTTTTGACCATTTATTTTTCAACAGCTTTGCGTTGATTGTGTTTGCACCTCCTATGGAGCGGCTGTTAGGATCGTTAAGGTATGGGGTGCTGTATCTTGCAAGCGGCGTGTTAGGGAATGTGATATCGGTGGCATGGTATAATTCCGCAAATATGCTCACGATATCCGTAGGGGCATCAGGGGCGATCTATGGCATCTATGGGGCATTTTTGTACGTCGCCTTATTCCAACGGTCGATGATGGATGAAGCGTCGCGCAAAACCCTGTATACGCTGCTTGTGTTCGGGATCATTTTTTCGATTGCTATGTCGGGTGTTAACTGGATGGCTCACCTCGGCGGTTTGCTCAGCGGATTTTTCATTTATGGCCTAATGATCAGACTATGGAAACCCCGCATGTTGAAGAGGTAGCGTTTAAAGTTTCATGGAGTATACAAAGTAGGATAAGAAGGGTAATAGCAGATTGGAGAGATCAGGCGAGTGGAATTAAGACAGTTGCATTACTTTGTGAAGGTGGCACAGAAAGAGCATGTAACTCAGGCTGCAGAAGAGCTGCATGTGGCGCAATCTGCCGTGAGTCGCCAAATTCACCAGTTGGAGGAGGAGTTGGGTGTTGACCTTTTTATGCAAAAGGGTCGTAATTTGCAGCTGACTCCGGTTGGCCAGCTTTTTTGCAAACGGGTCGAAGGTATTTTGAAAGACCTTGATAAAGCCGTGGGCGAAGTGCATGAATTTCTGGACCCGGAGCATGGCGAGATTCGCATCGGTTTTCCGCACAGTCTGGGCATTCATTTGATTCCCTCGGTTGTGGCGGCATTTCGGCAGCGTTATCCAAACGTTAAATTCAGATTTAAACAGGGCATGTTTCCCACGCTCATTCGCGACGTATTATCGGCTGAAGTGGATCTGGCGTTCATTTCTCCGTTTCCCGAAAAGCATGATCAGGTAGCGGGGGACATTGTGTTGACGGAAGAGCTGCACGCCATTCTTCCTCCGAATCATCCGTTGGCCGGCGAGAATGAAATCGAGCTGCAGCAGCTTAAAGATGACAAATTTGTATTGTTCAGCAAAGGTTACTCTCTGCGCCCGATTGTTTGGCATGCCTGCTTGGAGGCAGGGTTTACGCCAAAAATTGCCTTCGAGGGGGAGGAGACGGACACGATTCGGGGACTGGTAGCTGCAGGAATGGGTGTTAGCTTGCTTCCCGAAATGTCCCTCTTTGAAACCAAACCATTGCAGCCGGCCCATGTGGCTATTTCCCAACCGAAAGTGACGAGAACGATTGGGTTAATTCATCGTGCAGATGACAAACTCCCGCTTGTCGCTCAATCTTTTCGCACATTCCTGCTTAATTATTTCGGCTTGCACAAAAACAATACCCCGTCCTGATCAGGACGGGGTATTGTTTTTGTTGTATGATCTACAAACGACCATTAGTCGCGGTTGTTGAAGATACCGATATAGCGGATCAACTCCAGCAGGGAGATCAGTGCTGCTGCCACATAAGTAAGAGCTGCGGCATTAAGTACCTTCGCTACGCCTTTCTCCTCTTCATTGCGAATGTAACCTTCGGATACCATAATTTCTCTGGCACGGTTGCTGGCATTGAATTCGACCGGCAGCGTAATAAGCTGGAAAGCCACGGTGACCGAGAAAAAGATGATCCCCAGACCGATCAGATTGAATGCGTTGAAGATAAATCCGCCAAGCAGCAGGAAAGGAGCGAGTCCGGATGCAAAGTTCACGATCGGGAAAATCCGGTGACGCAGCGCCAGCATAGGGTAACTTTCCTTGTGCTGGATGGCATGGCCTACTTCGTGGCAAGCGACCGAAATGGCCGAGATCGAATTTTCGTAATATACAGGTTCCGAAAGCCTGACGACGCGGTTAATTGGATCGTAGTGGTCAGACAACGCGCCGCGAACAGGTTCGATCGGAACGTCGTGCAGGCCGTTGGTATCCAACATGTGGCGTGCTGCATCATATCCGGTCATCCCGCGTTGGTTCGGTACGTCAGACCAGCGGTTAAATGTACCTTTAACGCGGAATTGCGCCCAAACAGAGAGGCCGAATGCCAGCATGATCAGTATTAGCATACCCGAGTTAAAACCCATATTCATTCCTCCGTTTTCTTTCTTAAATATTACATCATGGTGTTTTCGAGCAAGATTTTCAACGCTTCCATCGTGCCGGCGCTTTTCGCAAGAAGTCCGGTGATCATCTTGCGTGATTGTGAGGGTTTCATCTCCCCAAGCAGCGGCTTAAGTTCGTTGACTTCCCGCTCGAGCTGTTGAACATGAAGCTCCAGGCTGGACAGTTTGCTTGCAACCTGTTCTTCGGTGCTTACCAGGCTCCACTTTTCCAGCGTCTGTTTAATCTCTTCGAGACTATACTTCTCTTGCTTCATCTGTACAATACGTTCCAGCCTAGTTAAGGTTTCATTACTATAGAGACGATAATTTTTTTCGGTGCGCTCTTCTGGAGCGATCAGGCCCAATTTGGTGTAATAATCAATCGTCCGTTCGCTCACACCAGCGGTCTTGGCAAGTTCGCCAATCCGAAACAGTTTCATATCCCCCAATGATATTCACCTCTTTTGCAGTTCAAATGTAGGGAATTGGTCATTCCGATTGCGGTAAAGCGGCATCCGCCCCATTACGATCTATAGATATGATACATGATTTTTAACCATACAGTCAAACGTTACGCTTTAGCGAAAAGGGATCGTGTTATCTATGTCTATGTGCTTATTGGACATGATTATGTACTTAAGTACAAGAAAAAGACGTAAGACTTTATGGCTATAAAATATTTTCGGATTTGCTGAAAAAACCCTTGTCAACTTTCCTGACTCCTGCTTATAATGACATTAAGAATTTCACGACATGTGAAGAAAACTAACACTTGAGGGAGTGGGGTACATGAGAAAGAAATGGTTGGTTTCGATGTTAGCAATGCTTACCTTGTTGGCTTTCCCGGTCAGTGCTTTTGCGGCAGCCGAGGGGCCGACGAACGTCGAACTCCAAAGCGGGTTGAACTCGGCCTTTACGTTTCTGGCGGTAGTGCTGGTGTTCTTTATGCAAGGGGGATTTGCTTTACTTGAAGCAGGCTCCACAAGAATGAAAAATGCAGGACATATTGCGGGTAAAACCATCCTGACATTGGGAATTTCGGTCATTGCCTTCTGGGCATTCGGATTCGCTCTTGGCTTCGGCAACGGAAATGGATTTTTCGGAACGACAGGTTTCTTCCTGAGCGGAGATCAAATGGCAGCATCTTTTGAATCCCTGGCCTTTTCCGATGTACCGCTGACCGTCAAATTTGTATTCCACCTCGCTTTTGCGGCGGTATCCTTGGCCATTGCGTGCGGTGGCATGGCTGAACGTGCAAAAATGAGCGTATATATCGTATTTGGAGCCCTGTACACCATCATCATGTACCCTGTTGTCGCTCACTGGGTATGGGGCGGCGGCTGGCTCGCGGAACTGGGCATGCAAGACTTCGCAGGTTCCACCGTCGTTCACTTGACGGGTGCGACTGCAGCGCTGGTAGCAACGATTCTATTGAAACCTCGTATCGGTAAATACAACAAAGACGGTAAACCTAACATCATTCCAGGTCACAACCAAGTCTATTCTGTGCTTGGCGTCATCATCCTCTGGATCGGTTGGTTCGGTTTCAACCCGGGCAGCACGCTGTCTGCAATGGGAGACGGATTCTTCGGTTACGTCGCTTTGACGACCAACGTAGCTGCTGCGGCTGGTGGTGTAGCTGCACTTCTGATTTCCTGGGCAGTACTTGGCAAATCCGACATTCCTAGCATGCTGAACGGTGTGCTTGCGGCGCTCGTAGCCATTACAGGTGCTTGTGCCTTCGTTGAGCCTTGGGCAGCGCTGGTCATCGGTGCTTTGGCGGGAATTATTACATTCTTTACGGCTCAATGGTTTGATCGGAAAGGCATCGATGATCCAATCTACGCGTTCTCCGTACATGGTATAGCCGGTATGTGGGGCGCAATCTCCACAGGTTTGTTCGCAACGCCGGAACTTGCCGAAACTGTAGGAGTAGGCCAAGCGGGTCTGTTCTACGGTGGTGGATTCCATCAATTGGGAGTTCAGTTGCTCGGTCTCGTAGGCGCATTTGCCTTTGTGCTGGTATTATCCTTCATCATCCTGGGCGGAATGAAAGCGATTATGGGTATTCGTGTTACGGAGGAAGAAGAGACCATGGGTCTGGACATGAGTGAGCATGGGACTTACGGTTATCCTGAGCAAATGAAAAGTCTGGAAAATAAATCGGGAAGCGGAACGTTCAGCTCCTAAAAGGTGGGCATTGAAATGAATCACGCTGCAAGGAGGCTGGACATGATGGAACCCATTCCGTATATCAATCAATCCTGGTCCTTTGAAGGAATTGACGGTGCTTCTTCTTTTGAAGAACTGCGCCAGGCGCGCGTATTATTGCAGAATGAGCTCCAGGGATTGTTGTCCGCTTCCTTGTCGCCGATCGAGTGGTACCAGACGGTAAATGAGCTGCATGACCGGATTTATCGGAAAGCAGTGGAGCTGTGCATTCAGGGGATGGTAGAGGAGGGCTTCGGTCAGCCTCCCGTCCCCTATGCCTTTATCGTGTTTGGAAGTTCGGGCAGGGAAGAGGCAACATTGTGGAGTGATCAGGACAACGGCATGATCATCGATGATGCCCCGCATGACGGGAAAGAAGCCTATTTCGCGGAATTGGGACTTCGGCTCAGCGATACGCTGGAACAACTAGGTTATGCCAAGTGCGAAGGGAAGGTCATGTGCTCGGAGGTGTTGTGGCGCAAAACGCTGGAGGCGTGGAAGAAGCAATTGCATGATTGGCGAACGGATCTGGCTTGGGAACCTGTCCGCAATCTGATCATCGCATCGGATATGCGATTTGTGGCAGGTGAGCGGAGTCTTGCCGAACAATGGGTTGCCGCGTTCTACGAGGGGTTTAGAACCGTGCCGGAGTTGTCGGATGCCGTGCTTCGCAATACGGTAAAACATAAAGCTACGCTTAACATTCTGGGCCAGGTCGTCACTGAGCGGTTTGGCGAACACGCAGGCGGTTTCGATGTGAAATACGGCGTTTATATTCCTCTCGTGAACAGTGCTCGTTTTCTTGCACTCCAGCATGGAATCAAAGAGACGTCAACGCTCAAACGGCTTCAGCGGCTGATGGTGCTTGAAGCCGTGCCGATGACGCTGTCGGATGCGGCGCAGCGGGCATTCATGAGCGCGCTCAAGCTGAGGCGCAGCACGCCGATTGCTCTAAAGGACGGGTTGCAGCACAGCAGCGGGTTTTTGGATGAAAAACAGCTAAAGCAAAAACAAGTGCATTTTGAGCTCAGGGAAACGCTGGGACTGGTTCGGAGGGTACATCGTGCCCTTCAAAGACAGCTGCGCTTCACGGAAAGGAGACGTTCATGAGAGAGCCGGCTAGGGGCAATACTGGATTCTGGAATTCGCTGCGTCAGGGAGGAGTGCCTTCCGCCATCGCTTCCATGATGGGGGCCCCTACGGCGCAACACATGGCGTTTATTCGCTCGATGATGCGGGAGCAGCGGAAGCCGGAGGCGCTGCATACGCCGCTGCGCGAACTGAATGCGGTCGTGTTCGATCTGGAAACGACGGGTTTTTCTCCACAGCACGGGGATGAAATTCTTTCATTCGGTGCGGTACGCATTTGCGGCGGGGAGGTTGTGGAAGGAGAACATTTTTATACGTTGGTCCAATCCAAAACGGCCATTCCCCGGCACATTACCGAATTGACCGGCATCACTCAGCAAATGACATCGGATGCGCCTACATTGCTCGAAGGGCTTCATGATTTCATGTCCTTTGTGGGCGGCAACGTTCTCGTCGCCCACGCGAGTGCCCATGATCGCGCTTTTCTGAACGCTGCATTATGGAAAACATCCAAGGTAAGGCTGACTCACAGGTTGATCGATACGATGATGCTGGCACGCTGGCTGGAGCCGCAGCGCCCGGGATATGGGCTTGATGAGCTGCTGGAGTCCCGCGGCATTCCGATCCAAGGCCGGCATCATGCGCTTGAGGATGCGAGAATGACGGCGCAGCTGTGGTCATGTTATCTGGAAGACATGACTCGCAAAAACGTGGAAACGTTAGGCGATCTGTATACCCAGTTAAGTCACGCTTAGCGGTGTTGGTTGCAAGGCATACGATTCAGTCGAGGCTGACAGGCTGCCTTTTTCCGGCGCTTTCATGATTTCATAGCCGCCGAGCAGCATCCGGGCATTGGATGAGCTTGCTGGAACGGGTGACCCGATGAGATAGATACGCAGCAGTCCCGCAAACGAGGGGAGGTTGTCCAAGTCTCTCGCCGATGGAATCGGAGAGGTGCGCGGATGGGAATGAAATATGCCGATGAGCTGCTTTTCCTGGAACACGCAGCGTATCCATTCAACCTCGTCCATGACGAAGTGATGCAGCGGGTCAGGCGCTACGTTGCGAATGGGCTTAAACCGGCTGATTCGCATGCCGCCCGCTGCAGCTTCACCCAGCACAACCCCGCAGGCTTCTTGCGGCAGTGAAGAGAACATGTGCCTCGCCATTTCCTGCTCTATGGAGCGGGGGATGTAGATCATGTTTTGCTGTCCGTGAAGTGCTGCCATTTGTATTCACCCCTCTCTCTTTGGCTCCTGCTTCGGCAGGGGTCCTTTTTTGTCTGGTGTCGATTGTAAAATTTTAAACGAAAAGGGTACAATATAAAAGGACGAATGTCATCGTATTCAAGGAATGCGTTTGCAGCATGGAGGGGACAAGTCCGGATCGTGGCTTTGTTTTGCGATTACAATCAAAGGTGGCTTGCCATGAGAAGAAATCTGTACATCATTTTGGGGGTTGTGCTGTTGGTAGGCATAGCCGTCGCTCAAAATAAAGGTGAAGAGATTGCCGCTGTGTTCAGCCAGGAGAAGCCGTTGCCCACGAAGACCGGGCCGCAGGCCGGTTTGCTGGCGCCTGCTTTTTCGCTTCAGGGTATGGACGGCCGGACGTATACGGCAGGAGGAGCAAAAGAGAAGCCGATCCTCGTCAATTTCTGGGCCTCATGGTGCGAGCCGTGCAAACAAGAGGCGCCTGGACTCAACCAGTTGGCTGCCAAATATCAAAATGATCTCGACGTCTACGGTGTGAATGTAACGCCTTATGACAAACTGAAAGATGCGATGGCATTTGTGGACAACTATAAGCTTACGTTTCCGATTTTACTCGATGAGGATGGATCGGCCTACGCCAAATATAACGGTGTTGCTTTCCCGACGAACGTGTTGATTGATGGGAATGGGGTCGTGCAAGAGATTATTCTCGGCATCCTGCCTGAAAAGGAATTGGAGAAGAAGATCAAGAAATTGATTAAAGGATAATGGCAAGAAAAAACAAAAACACCTGTTTTCCGAATGGAGAAACAAGGTGTTTTTGTTGTGCAATGCATCATATTTTCCGGGAAATAGCCATTTCGCCTTAATGATTGCTAAGACCATGAGCGGCAGTGTGCACGATGCCGGGCCCGTCCTGCAATTCTTCCTGAAGCAGCGCATAACGGAAGCTGTGTACGAGAGCTTCCCAGGAAGCTTCGATGACGTTTTCCGAAACGCCGACGGTATTCCACGTATCTTCCGTGTTCTTGGATTCGATCAATACACGAACCTTGGCGGCCGTTGCATCTTTTTCATCCAGTACACGCACCTTATAGTCGGACAAGTGCATATGAGCAAGGGAAGGGAAGTACTGCACCAACGCTTTCCGAAGGGCGTTGTCCAGCGCGTTGACCGGACCGTTTCCTTCTGCAGCAGTGTATACGCTTGAACCAGCTACGTTCAGTTTCACGAATGCTTCGGAAACGACCGGCTTGCCGGCTCCTTTTTCCACGAGCATTTTGAACGACTCAAAGGCAAACAGCTCCTGAATGTCTCCATTTGCTTCACGGATCAGCAATTCAAGGGAGGCATCCGCACCTTCGAATTGATATCCTTGATGCTCCAGATCCTTGATTTTGTTAATGATCTGGCGGGAATCTTCACTGTTCGGATCGAATTCAAGACCCAGCTCCTGCGCTTTGGATACGATGTTGCTTTGTCCCGCCAGCTCCGACACCAGCACGCGCTGTTTGTTGCCGACGAGTTCCGGTTCGATATGCTCATATGTGCGGGAATCCCGTAAAATCGCGGAGACGTGGATGCCGCCTTTGTGCGCAAAAGCCGAATTGCCGACATAAGGCTGGTTGGTTGGCATGTTCACATTGGCGATCTCGCTGACATAACGGGCCACATTGGTCAGTTGCTTCATGGATTCCTGGGAAACGCACTCGTATCCCATTTTTAATTGCAGGTTCGGAATGATCGAGGCAAGGTTTGCATTTCCGCAACGCTCGCCATACCCGTTCATCGTACCCTGCACCTGTCTGGCGCCAGCTTGTACGGCACTTAACGTGTTGGCCACCGCCAATTCGCAGTCGTTATGCGTGTGGATGCCGAGATAGGCCTCGGGCAGGCGGTTTGCCATGACGGATACGATTTCATACACCTCATGCGGCATCGTTCCGCCATTCGTATCGCACATCACCAGCCAATCCGCTCCGGCTTCGTGGGCTTTGCTCAGGACGGCTTTTGCATAATCTGGATTATGTTTATACCCGTCAAAAAAATGCTCGGCATCAAAGATGACCTCCATGCCGTTTTGTTTCAGAAAGGCGATGGAATCATATATCATGGACAGATTCTCTTCCAATGTGGTTTGCAGTGCCGTATGCACGTGGAAATCCCATGATTTGCCCACCAAAGTAGCCGCATGCGCGCCTGATTCGAGAATTCGCTTCAGGTTTGCGTCTTCGCTTGCAATGCTGCCTTTGCGGCGCGTGCTGCCAAATGCAACGATTTTGGCGTTGAGATGCAACTCTTTGACCCGCTTGAAAAATTCAATGTCCTTGGTGTTGCTGCCCGGAATTCCGCCTTCAATATAATGGGCACCCAGATCATCGAGCTTTCTGGCAATTTTGAGCTTGTCGTCCGCGGACAGACTGACGCCCTCTCCTTGCGTGCCGTCACGTAAAGTCGTATCGAAGATGGAAATGGCCTTTGACATGAAGATCCTCCTTTAAAGGTAAAGCTACTTTTTTTCGTTATGTTTGGGTGAATCCTTCGATCCTGCAACGCTACACTGTATTAAATTCGCAAGATGAATTTGTCCTACCTTCGGGAATTTGTATAATTTATTATTATAGCACCATTGCCGCCAAATGCCACATGCAATTCTCATTTTGATGTTACAAATGGTTTTGCGTGACGGTGAACACACTTTGCGGCAGTTGAAAAGCATACAATAGGTGCATTCCGATGATTGTGCATGCCCAGCCCTTTCGCTGCATACATGATTTTACATAACGTTCCTTGGTATAATGGGAAGCAGGTCTATAGAAAATAGACGATAGGACCGTACGAAGGGCGGGATGTCATTGTCTTCCGAAAGAACCCGGCATGCTGATGTGGAGCGTTACTATCCTGCAGCCGGAAGGGTTATTTTGCATGTCGACATGAACGCATTTTACTGTTCCGTGCATGAAGCCGAGGAACCGGAGTTGTACCGGGGCAAGGCAACGGCCGTAGCTGGAAGCAGCGAGGTGCGCAAGGGCGTGATCGTGACCTGTTCTTATGCGGCCCGAAGCAAGGGGATTTCTACAGGTATGGTCGTCCACCAGGCACTGCGCAAATGCCCGGATTTGATCGTTATTCGCCCGGACTTTCATTTGTATCGGCAGTACTCGAGAGCATTCATGCAAATTGCATATAGCTTCACGCCGCAGTTGGAAGCCACCTCGATCGACGAGTGTTACCTTGACATTACGGGATCGAAGCAGTTTGGAACCCCGCTTGACATTGCCGAAACGATTCAGCGCCGCATTCGTGACGAACTCGGGCTTCCTTGCTCGATCGGCATCGCACCTAATAAGCTGTTGGCCAAAATGGCATCCGATATGAAGAAGCCGAATGGCATTTCGATACTGCGCATGAGGGATGTGCCTCATATCCTGTGGCCGAAGCCATGCGGGGAGCTGTTTGGCATCGGACGAAAAACGGCGGAAAAATTGAAAAAAATAGGAATCGAAACGATTGGCCAGTTGGCGCAGTCGGATGAACGGATGCTGGTCGACGTTTTTGGCATCAACGGGACCTGGTTGAAAAATTCGGCGCAAGGCATCAATCATTCGCCCGTTCAGCCGGAGCGGGAAGCAAACAAGTCCATCGGGCACACCACCACGCTGCCTGCCGATATCACCGAAATAGACGACGTGCATCGGGTCCTCCTGAATATAAGCGACCAAGTGGGAAGGAGACTGCGCCGGCACGAGATGCTGAGCCAAGGCATACAAATCACCATTCGAACACCCGAGATGAAGACGATTACCCGATCCCGCATGCTGGATGTGCCAACCGAAGACGCAACCGTCATTTACCGCGAAGCCTGTGCCCTTTTCGCCAGGCACTGGGGGAACGGAAAGCCTGTCCGGATGCTGGGGATCACCCTTCAGAATCTGATTCCACGCGAGGAGAGCGCGGTTCAGCTGGATTTGTTCGATTATGAGCAAAAGCCAAAAAAGGAAAATCTGATTCGCATCATGGACCAACTTCGGGACAAGTTCGGGGAAAATGCCGTCGTCACCGCAGGCATGCTTGGGGATGACCCTTCCGTCCTGCTTCGAAATCACAAGGTTCGCGGAACGTCGCTTCAAAAAGACAACTTGCAAAGTCCGGAGTAAATGAGGCATAATGAAGTCTTGAGTCGTTAAAATGATTTGTAATTATTCTTGCTTTGTATTAATATGTTTCTAGATAAAATCACTGTTCGTTTTTGAATTTTAGGAGGAGAGATTGTAATGAGCAAATATACTTGGGTTGAAAAAGATACATGCATCGCATGCGGCGCTTGCGGAGCAACGGCACCCGACATCTACGATTACGACGATGAAGGTTTGGCAGAAGTGATTTTCGACGGCGATGCCAACAGAGGCGTGGTAGCCATCCCGGACGACCTGTTCGACGACATGCAGGATGCATGCGACGGCTGCCCTACAGATTCCATTAAAATTGCGGACGAGCCTTTCAATAAAGAAGGTTAATCTTTATCATATGTTGTTTTGCAGAGAAAGCATGTTCTGCTGTCCCGATGACAGCGAATATGCTTTTTTTTTTGCCATTGAAGCTCTTCATTTAAATTGGGTCGGCAATTTTTGTCGAACGGGTAAGGGGTCCGGGTACTGAAGTCCTATGGATTTGTTGACTTCTTTTGCCGATATACATAAGGTATAACCTGAAAAAGGCAAAATGACGGAGGACCGGATGCAAAATACTCATTTGCGAAGTTATGTGAAGAAACATCCAGATAATAAGATGGCCTGGTATTTGCTGGGCAAAGAATATCTTAATGAAGGCCAGGAAGCCAAGGCCAATTATTGTTTTCAGCAGGCCGGAGAGGTATATGAAGCGTTTGAGCGCAGCAAGGCGCCGGCTGACATTTGGGTAGATTACCAGAACAAACTCGTTGAAGCCGCCGAGCAAAAGGAGAAAAAACGCCGCATGCGCAAAATGTGGCTGACGCTGCTTATGCTGCTCATGCTGGCTGGATTGCCACCCGCAGACGCGCCGGGTTTCGCCCGGGATGCGGGCGATGCGCTGGCCGCGGCGCTGGATTCCGCGGAAGACGAGGAATCGGCCGCGAAAGATCAGGATGCCGCGGCCGCTCTGCAAGCATCCAATACGTTTACCGCTGCCGGCTTCGGCGGCGGCAGCCTGGGGGAAGGTGCACTTGCTTCAGCGATGTCGGATGCGAACGAGGGGGTGCGGACTACAGCGGTGCTCGGGATGAAGGCCTCTGGGGACTGGATGCTGTGGAAACGCGACATGCCCGTAAAATATATCGTGCAGACGACGGGCAAGGGCAGGCTTACCGCTCAGAGCTACGACCCGAAGCAATGCGAATGCGAGCCTCCGGACGTTTCGAATAAAATCAAGCAATTGGCCCAGGCTTGGACAGAGAAACAGGAATCGGCAGCCGCCTTGTCCAGTGCCATCGCTTCCTACTATAAGAAAAACGGGGCATGGCCCAAAAGTCTGGGCAACCTGACGCGGCCGTTTCCAAATAACATCTTGGGTGAAACCATGCCGGGCATGAGCGAAATGTTTCCTGAACTGCTTGCTTTGAACCAGAACGCAAATGCATCGAATCCATCAGGCGGTAAGCAGGGTAATGGCGGCGATACGGACTCTCGAGCAGGCGTTTTTGGCGATACGCTCGGAGGGCAGCCGTTTTTGCAGGAACGATTGCGAATCGTGGTGGATAAGAAAAAGCACAGGCTTGCGGTAATCAGCGGCACAACCATCATCCGCAATTATGAAGTGGGTTTGGGAGGCGAACGAACGCCGGAGGGGAGTTTCGCCATTTCCGACAAAGTCGTCAACCCCAACGGTCGCTCCGACGGCGAATTCGGGACGCGAGGCATGCAATTATCGGATACGAATTATGCCATTCACGGCACGAACGAACCTGACAGCATCGGTCTGGATGAATCTTTGGGATGCATTCGGATGAGCAAGGGGGATGTGGAGGAGCTGTTTGCTCTTGCTCCGCAAGGGACCCCTGTTCAGATCGGGAATGACCTGCTGCCTGAGGAAACGCTCGTTCCTGGCGACAAGGGCCGTTACCGGGATACGCTGGTTCCCAAGCAAAACAACCCGAATAAAACGTATCACTGGTTGAATTGACCTGGCAGCAGATCATTCGTGAAGCGTGGTTATGTAGATGAGCAGGCCCTGGATTGGATTGGTCACAGGTTGGCGATAATAATAAGCGCGCTGATGATGATGATCAACCCTACAACGCTTGCTGCCGTCCAAATAATGGCTTTGCGATTGACTTCTTCTTTTTTCTGCTGCAGCGTGGGCGGTTTTCGTTTGGGAGCCATGGGCATATCCTCCTTTATTAACATCGAGCCTTGCAGTCGAGGCCACTGCTTTCATTGTAAATAAATCATCTCGTTATTTCCAGTATGCGGTTGTATTTGTTCCCCGGGCGCTGCCGATATGAGACATGGTTTCAGTAGGGCAAATGCCTGCGTCTATGCGCAAACTACTTTCCTTTTAGGTCAGAAACGGATAGACTTGGGAGTAGGGTGTTTTTACATATAAATGGACGGGAAAGCATGTTAACGGCGTACCGGACGAGAACGGAGTGAGTGGATTTGTTATACAAAAGTTTGGCTAAACCCTTGTTGTTCAAAATGGACCCGGAGAAGGCCCATCATCTGATTATCGGGGGACTCAGCGGAATGGGCAGCATTCGCCCGGTTCCTGCCGGGCTGCGAGTGATGTACGGCGTAAACGAAACGGAGGACCTCGCCGTGGATCTGTTTGGCTGCCATTTCCCGACGCCGGTAGGCCTGGCTGCCGGTTTGGATAAAAACGGACAGGCCGTCGCCGGCTTTTCTTCCATCGGTTTCGGATTCATGGAGGTAGGCACCGTGACTCCGCTGGGGCAGCCGGGGAATGAACAGCCGCGTTTGTTCCGTTTGCCTCCGGATGAGGCGCTGGTGAATCGTATGGGTTTCAACAATTTGGGGGCCGAGGCGATGGCAGGTGAACTGGCGAAGCTGAGGGAACGACGGATCCCCGTAGCCGTAAATATCGGAAAAAACAAGGCGACCCCCAACGAAGAAGCTCATCTCGATTACGCCAAATGCATCCGTGCGCTCTATGATTATGCCGATCTTTTTGTCGTGAACATCAGTTCACCAAATACGCCGGATTTGCGTAATCTGCAGCATGGAAACGAATTGAAGGAGCTGCTCGCAGCCGTTATGGTCGAACTGAAGGCACAGCAGCAAAGAGCCGGGGGAACGCTCAAATCGGTCTTGGTCAAAATCGCACCCGACGTCAATGAGCAAGAACTCGAATACATGGTTGGCACCATCGTGGACAGCGGCGTGTCCGGCATCATTGCAACCAATACAACGATCAGCCGCGAAGGACTGTCCCACGAACATGCAAAGGAAACGGGAGGGCTTAGCGGCAAGCCGCTGCGCGAGCGTTCCACGGAGGTCATTCGCCAAATTTATCGTCAGACAGAAGGAAAGCTGCCGATCATCGGATCGGGCGGCATTTTCACGAGCGAGGATGCTTACGAGAAAATAAAAGCAGGTGCCAGCCTGGTGGAAATCTATACGGCACTGATCTACGAGGGGCCCGAGATCAACCGCCGGCTTCACGCAGGGTTGCGGGAGCTGCTGCGCAAGGACGGATACAGCCATATTTCGGAGGCTGTCGGCGCGGATCACCGCTAGTGGTGCATGGGCCGATAAAGGCGCTGAGAAAACAGACCGCGTATTGCGGCTGTTTTTGCTGCAATCGCCCAGACTTTGGGCTGCGAACGGCATGCTTTCTGATAAGATAAAAGACAGTGAGAGCGTGTAATGACTACATCCCCAGAAAAAAGAAGCAGGAAGAGGGCAATATGCGCGGAACTCTTCCCCCCGCCCGACATCATGTATAATGGAACATAGGGGACGCTATAGAGACAGGAGGCATTAAACATGGACGGTAGAGACTGGGGTACATTTTTACTTCCTTATGAACAAACGGTAGAGGAATTGAAAGTCAAGTTCAAAACGATGCGGGCAGAACTCAAAAAGAGAGAAGAATATGCGCCCATCGAATTTGTAACAGGACGGGTCAAAAAAATATCCAGCATATTGGAGAAATCCAAACGTCTGAGCGTGCCGCTTGATCAAATCGAAACAGGAATCGAGGATATTGCGGGCATTCGCATCATGTGCCAGTTCGTGGAGGATATCCGCCGCGTTGCCGAATACATCCGGGCCCGCAAGGATCTGACCGTGCTGATCGAGAAAGATTACATTACCAATTTCAAGGAAAGCGGTTATCGCAGTTTTCATATGATTATCGAATATCCCGTGCAAACGGCGCTCGGACAGAAAAAGGTGCTGGCAGAAATCCAAATTCGCACGCTGGCCATGAATTTCTGGGCGACCATCGAGCATTCGCTCAGTTACAAATACCGGGAGAGTTTGCCGGACGATATGAGAGAGCGGTTGAAGAAAACGGCGGAAGCCGCATTTGTCCTGGACAACGAGATGTCGGCCATTCGGCTGCAGATCCTCGAAGCGCAGAAGGAGTTCGAAGACGATTCCAACATCGTGTCCAAGACTTTATCGATCATTCATCAATTGTACTTCTATCATTTGGTGAAGGAAGCGATCGATGCGCAGCAGCGATTCAACGAACTCTGGGAACGCCATGACATGGAGGGTCTCAAGCAGCTGCTGGATGACGTCAAAACGCTGCTGAATACGGCCAGGAAGGGCGACAATCCCGATGAATCCCTATGAGCCGTTATATATTGACTATCTGATCTATTTCAACCGCGACCAGGATTATTTCGAATGCCATGAAGCGTTGGAAGAGTTATGGCTTGAGAAGGATCGGGATGCTTTATATAAAGGTTTGCTGCAGGTTGCCGTCGGACTGTACCATTTCAGGAACGGCAATTTGCGCGGCGGCCGGATGATGCTGCAGAGCGCGCTGCAATTGTTGCAGCCGTACCCTGATGATGCAAGGGGAATTGATCTTGGACGTCTTGTGGAGGACGTGAGGGAGTTGGCTGAAGAGCTCTCTGGCCGGCATGCTGAACCTGTTCCGTATCGGGATCTTGTGATTCACATCCAGGATGAAGCGTTAATGCAAGCAATCCGGCAGCGTTCCTCTCAGCTGAAGGCGAACGTTCCGCAGCGGCGCAGCCCGACGCGTGGACGCATTTATGAGGAACGAATGAAGGCAATGCAGCAAGGGAACGCACAGTCGGAAAGCAATCAGCGTTAGGATGCTAGCTAGGCCCATTCTGACGTCAAAGAGCAAGGCAAAAAACACCCCGGGTGGCTCCGTCATGGAGCCGCCGGGGTGTTTGCATCATGCGCCATAATTAGAAGTGCGGTAGGCTTGTCCAAAGATTTTTGGACACGGAATCTTTTCGGACCATGTTGCCCGGAAAATGGTTTAGCTTGCTGCTGGCGTCAGGTTAGCCTTGTATTTATCAAAAAATTGCTTGTAATCATCCAACGTGTACCCGTTGTCGGAATTTTGCTCACTCAATCCGCCAACCATGCGGTCTTTCTCGACGCCTTTCTCGTAATAAACGAGCGTAGGCGTAAACTCGATGTTGTAATCGGTCCAGCCGGACTCGAATTCGCGCAGATTGAACTGCGGCAATTTGATGCCTTCTTCGTCGACGAGCGGCATCAATTGAGGCGTCGTAGCCCGGCAGTGCACGCAATCGGAGGCAAAGAAGTAAACGAAAAAGCTGTCTTTGTTATCGATTTTGGACTTGAGCTGGTCGGGCAAAATGATTTGTTGGTAATTCGGATCGTCAAGCAGTTCCCTGGTCGCCGGATTAAGCTTGGAGGCTGCGATGCCGTAGGGGTTCGGCGTAGCGTCCAACTGCTTTTTGGATTGCTGGTTCACCAAAGCAAGCGCAGCGAGCAGAACGACAAATGCGCCCAAAAAAATAAAAATGGCGGCGCTTTTCTTTTTCTTCGATTTCATCGGACATCCTCCATTGATCATATCAAGATATGGTTTCGGCAAAAATTCTGGGATAATATTCATAAACACCCTGAATTATGCTCGTTCATCAACCTACTTGTCATTATACAACATTACAGTGTGTAGTGGAATACGTGAACAAGATCAATAGGAAAGCGATCGCGGGATATGATAACATAGAGCAATATGCATTTTAACGAGACAGGATGAGTGGAAATATGGCTGTACAGTTGCCACCAAGCTTTGCCGGACGCATGGAAATGCTGCTTGGCGAAGAATTCGAACAATTTATGACATCATATCAGCATTCCCCGTATGCGGGTTTACGGGTGAATACGTTGAAAATATCGGTAGAACATCTGCGTGAGATCATTCCTTACGAATTGAGACCTATACCATGGTCTGAAACGGGCTTTTACGTTCCGCATGGCGTCAAACCTGGACTGCATCCGTATTACCATGCGGGGTTGTACTATATTCAGGAACCGAGTGCCATGGCACCCGTGGAGGTGCTGGGAGTGGAACCGGGAGACCGTGTTCTGGATCTATGCGCTGCACCTGGCGGCAAATCGACGCAGATTGCGGCCAAATTGCAGGGCGAGGGCGTTCTGGTCACCAATGACATTCATGCCGAACGGACCAAGGCGCTTGCCAAAAACGTGGAGCTCTATGGCGTCCGCAATGCCGTTGTACTGAATGAATCGCCGGAACGCATCGCGGAGGCGTTTCCTTATTACTTTGACAAAGTGCTGATCGATGCGCCTTGCTCTGGCGAAGGCATGTTCCGCAAAGACGAGGACATGGTGAAATCCTGGGAGCATCATTCGGTCGAAAAGTGTGTGCTGATGCAGCGCGATATCCTCAAAACCGCGGCCCGTTTGCTCGCCCACGGCGGAACGATCGTTTATTCAACCTGCACGTTTGCTCCGGAGGAAAATGAAGCGATGATTGCCGAGTTCCTTGCTGCAAATCCCGAATTTTCCGTGAAGCCGATTCCGGCGGAGGCAGGATTTGCCCCCGGCAGACCTGACTGGGTGCGCCGGATGCTGCCTGAAACGGCTGAGCAGACCGAAAGGGTGCTGGATCAGGTGCGGGGTACGGCACGGCTGTGGCCTCATTTGCTCGAAGGGGAAGGACACTATTTGGCGGTGCTGCAGCATAATGGCGAACCGGCCATGACAGCTGACGTCGTGGAGGAAGAAGTCGCGATCCACGCCTCGGCTGCGGGAGAGCCATGGACTGATGCCAGAGGTCGGAAGCATGAACGGTTGACCAGGTACGAGGGACGTGATCGCCAGCAGGATTCTGGAGGCAAAAGCGGCGGCAAACATGGCAAAGGCAAGGAACGCGGCGGAAACAAATCCGATCGTGGCACGAAACGTGTCGAACAGGGTGGTGCGGACGCCGGACAAGTGTATTCCCGCTTCATTGCGGAGCATACAGAGATCGAGCTGTGTGGGGAGACGGTGTTCTACGGCGATCGGGTGTATCAATCCGCAGTCGGAGCAGCAAGGCTGGAAGGGTTAAAGGTCGTTCGCCCGGGTTGGTTTATGGGTACCGTCAAAAACGGGCGTTTCGTGCCTTCCCATCCGCTGGCCTGTGCGCTCCGCGCGCAGGAAGCAAAGAGAGTGATCCATCTATCCTCGGCAGACGGCGAAGCGGTAAGATATCTCAAAGGCGAGACGTTAAACGTGGACGAGGATCGGGTCGAGGTGGAAGCTGGTATTGCCCGTAAGGGCTATGCGCTTATATGCGTGGACGGATATGCCCTCGGCTGGGGGAAATGGCTGGACGGCGTTTTGAAAAATGAATATCCTGCAGGCTGGAGGTGGACATCGGCATGAGCAGCAAAGGCAAGAAAACGCAGCGATTGGATAAAATATTGAGCCATATGGGCGTAGGTACCCGCAGCGAGCTTAAAAAAATGGTCAAACAAGGCCGAATCCACGTGGATGGCAAAGCGGTAAAGGACAGCGGCATTCAGGTTGATCCGGATGTCCATGTCATTGAGGCAGACGGGGAACGAATTGTTTACCGCGAAATGATCTATCTGATGCTGCACAAACCTCCCGGCGTGGTGTCTGCGACAGAGGATACCAGGGATCGTACGGTGCTTGACTTGTTGAAAAAAGAGGACCGCAGCTTCAATCCGTTCCCTGTGGGGCGGCTGGACAAGGATACCGAAGGTTTGCTCATCCTGACCAATGATGGGCCGCTTGCGCATGACCTTCTATCTCCACGCAAGCACGTGCCGAAAACGTACGAAGCCCGAGTGCTCGGCAACGTGGACGAAGAAGACGTCAAACGTTTCAAACAAGGCGTGCAGCTGGATGACGGATACGACGCGATGCCTGCGGAATTGACCGTACTGAACCATGAGGATACGGAAGAAGGGGTGGTATCCCATATTTCGCTTATTATTCATGAAGGGAAATTTCATCAGGTAAAGCGAATGTTCCAAGCGGTGGGCAAGCGCGTTATTTATTTGAAACGCGTGGCGATGGGCGGCTTGCAGCTGGACCCGGATCTGCCGATCGGGCGATATCGCGAGCTGACCGAGGACGAGTTGAATTTGCTGCGGAAGTAGGCAGAACCAATGTGGAGAAACGAAGCGTTCGCTCAAAAAGCTTTCTGAAAGAAAGCAGCATCGGAAGCATAGGCACTCGCAGTGGCCTGGTGTGATTGATTAGGCGGTTCACACTAGGAGAACATATTTGAGGATTGGGGATAGAAAGACAAATGACTTATAAATTGATCGCGCTGGACGTAGACGGAACACTTTTGAATGATCATCACGAACTGACCGAGTTCACGCAGGAGACGTTGATTCAGGCTTCGCGTCAGGGCGCAGAAATCGTTCTCTGCTCCGGCAGAGGGCCTGCCAACACGATTCCGTTCATGGAGCACATGGGTTTGAACGGTTATGTCATTACGCATAACGGTGCAGTGACAGCCGAAGTGCAATCCCGCGAAATCGTGCATCGTTTTGCGTTGGACGGACAAGGTTTGCAGCCCATCATTGACTATTGCCGCAGCAATGCCGTTCATTTTGACATCAACACGGCGTTTGGGCTATATGTAGATCAACCTGAAGGCTTGGCCCTGAACGTGCAGGAGATGTATGCCAATTTCATGATGGAGCCGTTAAAACTGCCGACATGGGCGGATTTGTCGGAGCCATTGGCCAAATTTACCGCATTCGGTCCGCTCGAACAGATGAACGCCGTCCAGCAAGAATGGGAAACCTGGGATCTGCCTTATTACATGACCCGCAGCGGCGACTTTTTCATCGATCTGATGCATCCGGAGGCATCCAAAGGCGCAGCGCTGAAACGTTTGGCCGAAACCAAAGGCATCGCTCCCGAGGAGATCATGGCGATCGGAAACTATTATAATGACATTACGATGCTGACCTTTGCCGGCAAAGGCATTGCGATGGACAACTCGCCGGAGGAAGTCAAGGCGGCTGCCGATGAAGTGACATACTCCAACAACGAGCAAGGCGTGGCGCATGCCATTCGAAAGCACGTGCTGTCCGAAGGTTAAATAGGGAGAGGGAGAGAAGCCATGGAACAACCAACCTATACCATTCAGCAGCATGATCTCGGCGAAGCGTTTTACATCGACCGGGCCCATCCGGACGATACCGATGCCATTATGCGCATGCTGGTTGAAATTGCGGAGTGGTTAAACAGCCAGGGGTCGAGCCAATGGGGCGCGCTTCTTCGGGGAGAAGACTCTCATGATACGGTCGGAGCGATTCGCCGGGGCGACGTGTTCGTCGTAAAGCAAGGCGATGAGGTGGCCGGGATGGTGACCTTGTTGCGTAGTCCAAGCGAGTGGGACGAGCGACTGTGGGGAGAACAAGCGGGAACAGAGGATGGAGCGCTATATTTGCACCGGTTGGCCGTAAGCCGCAAATATGCCAGCGTCGGGTTGGGTAAACGCATATTGAAATGGAGCAGTACCGGCATCCGGTTTGAGAACAAGGATCGGGTCCGGTTGGACTGCGTGGCCGGCAATGATACGCTGAACGCGTTCTATGCAAGGAACGGATATACATACCTTGGGGAGAACGACGGGTATAGCATTTATGAGAAACTGCTCGGCGATGAAGCTTGACGAAGATCTGCTGATTTGGGCACCAACCTTTGCAGCATGTTTGGGTAAAACTAAAGACGTGACTGGACGGATTGTTGTGAACGATCTGTCCGGTCACGTCTTTTTGCGCTTGTTTTTTATGCCATCAAATGCATCCCTAACCATTTCATCGGGTTAACCCCGGGGTTCAGGGTATCTCCACCATGGTTGGCTCGGGTAATCCGCCGTATATAGCCTGACCTTCTCACCAATTTTGGGTGTGGCGATGTTAACCTTCAAGGCTTGTGCTGCCTTGGTGACCCGTTCAACCGGCTCGTTCCAGGCATGAAAGGCCAGCGTAAATGCGGCCCAATGAATCGGGATGAGCAGTTCGCCACCTACATCCAAATGAGCTTGTACCGTTTCTTCCGGCATCATATGAATGTTGGACCAACGCTCGTCATATTGTCCGCACTCCATCAAGGTCAGGTCAAAAGGCCCGTATTTTCTGCCGATTTCCTTGAAATGAGGGCCGTATCCGCTGTCGCCGCTAAAGAAAACCTTCGTTTCCCGTCCAGCAATGACCCATGAGCACCACAAGGTGGAATTGCGATCAAACAAGCCTCGGCCTGAGAAATGACGCGCTGGCGTGCAAGCAACAGTGAATCCCATGAAGGAGAACTCATTCCACCAGTGGTGCTCGGTAATCTGTTCCGCAGGAACACCCATTTGGATCAATCGTCGGCGAACGCCGAGCGGGACGATAAATCGTTCTGTTTTATCCTTTAATCTGCGGATGGAGGAAGAGTCCAGATGGTCATAATGGTCATGCGAAATAATGATTGCATCGATGGCCGGGAAATCCTCCGGCTCGATCGGCAAACGGGTGCTGTAACGTTTCGTACCCGCCCAGGATACAGGGGAAGGGCGTTTGCCCAGCATCGGGTCAAAAAGCAGCCTGCGTCCTTCCATTTCAAGCAGGAAAGCCGAATGGCCGAACCATGTGACCTGTGGGTTATCTGATGCGTTCAACGATTCGGCAGGTTCACATTTCACGATCGGCATGTTGGCTGCCGGCCTCCGTTCGGCACTGTCTCGGATCGAGTCTCTTAACATGCTTATTAATGAGTTGAAGCTCATGCCTGCGGACGTCGGAATCTGATTTTCGTATTTTGTCATGATTCAACCCTTCTGTTCTCTATGATCAAAAATTGAATTTTTGAAAAAACAGTGCCGTCTTGCAGACAGGCTGATACCAGCCGAACACGGCTTACTGCATGCGGCGCAAGCCTTTCGGCAGACGGTTCTTCAGCTGTCCGCCACTGGCTTTGCCCCATCCGAGCGGCAGTCCATCCACCGTCACCAGCGTCCAGCCTTTCAACGCGGCATCCGCCGGCAGACTCTCGCCACGCAGATAAGCGGCTGTCAGATCGCTGTCCGCCTCCAGGGTCACATGCTGCATTCGGGCTGCCGCATCGGGTGCAATGGACAAGGCCAGAGCATGAGCAGGCTCAAAGCGCCCTTTTTTCCAGTCGCCGACATGCAGCCCGGCTCGCGGAAGCTTCAAGCCGCTCAAACGCTCGTCGCTGAGCAGTGCCGCGCCGCTGTCCGGCAGGGCATACAAGGCTTCGCCGAAAAGGAGCGGGCGACCCGTTCGCACAACGTGATCCGGCATATGCTCGTCGCTCCAGGCGATGAACGCGTCCCAGGCGGATTGCGTTTCTTTGCCAGGGTTATTTTGGCGTCCGGCTTTCCCCTTTTTGCCATGACGTTTGGCTGTGGACATGCTTTCTTCCGATTCGCCGATGTTTGCATGTCGTGCTTCCGCTTTGGTCAGGATCGCAACGAAGTGTCCCTCTCCGCGGTTCAAATGAGGCCAAATTCGCTCTGTACGCACAAGAGTCAAGTCCGGATAGGCAGCGACCAATCGCTCCATCATGCCCTCGTTTTCCTCGCGATTAAAAGTACATGTAGAGTAAGCCATCGTTCCGCCGGGTTTCAGCATCGTATATGCATCCTGCAAAATATCCCATTGCCTGTTGACGCACAGCGTGACCAGATCCTCGGTCCAATCCGTCACTGCATCGGCGTCCTTGCGGAACATGCCTTCGCCCGAACATGGGGCATCCAGCATGATGCGATCGAACGTTGCAGGGAAACGGGCTGCCAGCTCGCCGGGCGCAGCGCAGGTGACAACCACGGAGGCCAGTCCCATGCGTTCCACGTTTTCGGCCAGTATTTTGGCCCGGGCCGGATGGATTTCATTGGAGATCAGCAGTCCCCGGTCTTGGATGAGGGAGGCGATATGCGTCGTTTTTCCACCCGGTGCCGCCGCCAGGTCAAGGATCGTTTCGCCGGATTGGGGGTTCAGCATTTCTACGGCCGACATCGCTGAAGGCTCCTGAATATAATAAAGGCCTGCTGCATGATATGCATGCTTGCCTGGCCGTTGGTTCTCGTCATAATAATAACCCGATTCGCACCAAGGCACGGGAGTAAGGGAGAACAGCTCCGTTACCTGCTGCAATCGTTCCGGGGTTGCCTTGAGCGAATTGAAGCGCAATCCATGTGTGCGGGGCTGTTGATAGCTGTTGATAAAAGCATCTGCTTCTTTGCCAAGCATTTGCCGCATATATTGTACATACGCATTGGGAAGTTGGGGCTTGCCCATTTCGAAACATTCTCCTTTCATGAAAAACAGGGGATTAGCAAGGTGGAACGTACAAAGGCCGTACTCTCTTTGACTGAAACATACGTTCCAATATATCATGTTTCAAGTTATACTGAAAAGACCGATGCAAGGAAGGGGGAAACTTACGGTGAAATTGCTGCAGGCGCTATTCTTTCCTCCGGAACAGCCCGGAGGTGTATCCTCTATGGTTCCCTATATGCAGGAGAGGTTCACTTCTCCAAGATGGGAGATGGACCTGTTTTCGCTGCCCAAACGGATTCGTAACAAGGGCGTGGAGGAAGTCTGGTTCGAAACGTTCGATTGGACGCAATACGGGGACAGTCCAATCGTGCAAAAATACATGCAAACCTACCGGGACTATCTGTGGTGGACCAAGCTGCGCATCCAGAAGTCCTATGATCTGATCCATGCCCATCACCCGATTGCCGGGCTTGCGATGAAAAAGGTTTTTCCGCAGGTGCCCCTTATTCAAACGATTCACTCCAGTTATGAACGGGAGCTGATCCTGAACGGGCGCATTGAACCGGATGGACCGGAGCATCGTTTCCTGCTGTCGATCTATGGCGAACTGGAGCATCACGCGGACCGGCTGCTGACGGTATCGAATTCGTTCAGGTCGTATCTGACACCTCTGCTCCGGAAACCCGAAGCGATCGGAGTGATTCCGAACGGATTTGACGAGAAACGCTTCAAGCCGATACCGCATGATAATGCGATTCCGCAGCTGGTTACGGTTTGCCGGCTCGTTCCGGCGAAGGGGCTGGATATTTTGTTCAAGGCATGTGCCGAGCTGAAGGAGCGCGGCCATGAATATGTTTTACATATTATCGGGGATGGCCCGATCCGGCCCGATCTGGAAGAACTGGCGCAGCGGCTCGGCATTTACAATGAGACCATATTTTACGGGTACACGCTGCATCCGGAGGAATTCATGCCGTTTTTCGATATTTTCGTCCTCCCATCGCGGGCAGAGGCGTTCGGATCTGTGTTCGCCGAAGCGGCGCTCAGCTGTCTTGCGCTTGTGGGCACCGACGTGGGCGGGATTCCCGAGCAGATTGAGGATGGGAGCAATGGCCTGCTTGTGCCTGCCGAAGACCCGCTTGCGCTTGCCGAGGCATTGGAGAAAGTCATGCTTGATCCTGCTTATCGGTATGAGCTTGCCCGGTCAGCCTGTGCCAAGGCAAAGGCCGAGTACTCCTTGGGCCAATCCGTCAATAAGCTGAAAAAGCTATATTTGCAATTGGATCGCCGGACTTCCGGCATAGAAGATTGAATCGAAAGCGGGAGGCGATCCGCCGACGGAAAGCCGCCAATGAGCAAAGGAGCGAAATGCCGGGTCTGCTGCCCGTTTATTTCGCTCCTTTGCTTTTATTGATTCTTGCCGGTTTTGCGAAAGCTTCCCCAATGGTTCATGATCAATTTGGTTGCCCAGACCAGGGCGAGGCAGCCGAAGATCGGGTACAGAACGGAAAGCAATGAACTGAACCCCAATTGGCTGAGCAGGTAACACAGCAACATGATCGTCAGGATAAGCAGTTTGGGCGGAACCTGGACATGCTGTTTAAGCTGGAGCGTCATGCCATAGATATCGGCAACGAACGTGCTGAAGATTTCCATAAAAATCAGAGACACGTAGATGGATTGCACAACCCATCCCAATTGAAAGGCAATGCTGCCCATCGGAATCTCGAATTGAGTAATTCCAGGCATATAGGCCGACATCGCAAAATGTGCTGCCATCAGCATGAAACCGACGCCAACGCCCCCTACAATGCCGCCCCACTTCAGTACGTTACGATCACGGATCTGACTGCCTAACGGCACGAGCACCGCCTGAGCCAGGGCAAGGTTAAATGACGAATACAGCAAGGGGGATAGCCAGACCCTAACCGGATTAGCATCCGTCGTCAGCGTAATGAACCGCGTGGCGGCTGGATGATGAATGGTGCTGACAATCATGAGCAACGACAACAGAAGCATCATGGGCACCACGATGCTGTTCATCTGCAGAATCGCTTGTATGCCTCGTCCAAGCAAAAGGTATGTACCGACCAGCGTAATGAGTAGTCCGGTTTGGTAATGCATCCCCAGATGCTCCACGAATACCGAGCCTGCGCCAGCAAGCATCACGCTGTTGACGCCAATGAGGACCAGGAGGGTAACCCAGGTAATCCATTTGCCTGCCTGCTGCCCGAACAAATGCTTGTTGAGATCCTCATAGGAGCGGGATTCGGTATCGTGGGCAATCAGCATCATTTTGGTGCCCAGCCAGACAAACAGTATGGTGGATAAACCGATGGTGATGGTGGCCCATTTGCCAAACTGGGTGAAAAACTGCAATATTTCCTGTCCTGTCGCGAAGCCGGCGCCGACAACCGTTCCGATGTATGTGAATGCGATCTGCAGTACCCGGAAAGCCTGTTTCATGCGTTTCCCCTCTCAGGCACCAAATTAGTTTGGACATGCGGGTGCCATGGTACAAGGTATGCTTGACCCGAAAAAGTCATGACAAGCGCGTAGAGTCGACAACTTTTTCCTTCGTCATGAAGACTGGGGCGATTTCGCTTGAACTATGGGCAGGATGTATGATACTTTTACCTCATAGGATAGGCTGGGAGGTCAAAACATGGAAGTATTGAAACAACGGATTTTGGAAGAAGGCGTGGTTATTTCGGACCAGGTTCTGAAGCTGGACGCCCTGCTCAACCATCAGATCGATACGGAATTGACGATGGAAATGGGACGCGAATTTGCAGCACGTTTCCGCGAAAGCGGGGTAACCCGGATCATTACGGTTGAATCGTCGGGCATTCCGGTCGCTTTTGCCACAGCGCACGAACTTGGCGTGCCGCTCGTATTCGCAAGGCGCAAAAAAACGCTTTTGGCTGACCCAGACGCCTACTGTGAGCGCGTACCTTCCTTTACCAAAGGAATCGTAACCGATATAATGGTATCCCGCGAGTTCATCCGGGAAAATGATCGAATCCTGTTCATTGACGACATCATTGCCAATGGGGATGCCGCGCGCGGCATCATCAAAATTATAGAGCGTTCGGGGGCTGAGCTGGTCGGATTCGGAGTCGTGGTGGAAAAATGCTTTCAGGCCGGCGCACGCACCATTCGCGAGTTGGGCGTTCCGGTGGAAGCGTTGGTTCGGATCCGTTCTCTGGAGAACGGTACCGTGCAGTTTGACGATTCGGAATGTTGACCATTCGAAGGAAAAGACTCATTTTTTCTTAACTATACCTTTGCATGACCGTGCATTTGTTTTATAATGGGGTTATGTTAGGGAGAGGAGGCAACACCATGGGAAACCAACCGGCAACAGAACAGTTTTTTATGGATAAGCTGGCTGAATCAAAAGTTCATTTTGAACGTGCCCTGGATTGTAAACATACGGAATTTGATGACCTTTATCCCTATATGATTGAACATCCGCAGTTTTTCTGGTACAAACGCTACGTTGCCTGGTCAGAGCTGCTGACGATCGTGGGCTTGTGCGAAGAGTTGTCCTTCTCTTGGAAAGAACAATTTACGCCGCATCAAGTGGAGTACCTGGAATCACGCGTGATGTCCGCCAAGGTGCTTGATTTCTGGTTTGAGAAGAACGACAGCAAAGAGCACGCTCAGCGATAATTTTCAGTAGGGAACCACTTAGGAATGACACGGCAGCAGTCACGCGAGACCTAAATGAATTTCATTTAGGTCTCTTTTTGTAGCACGTTGCCGTTTAGCACAGATACAGACCATCATTTTATAGAAAGTCGAGGCCATGAATCATGATTAGCGATGAAGAATTGAATGCGCTCCGCTTGTCGGGAGAAAAAGTGAGGGTGGTGCGCGACGAGTTGGAATCCAACGACGTGAAAGGCATTGTCGTTGCGTGGGACGATGAGCAGGTTCTCATTCGCCGTCAAAATCGGCGAGTGGTCAAGCTGGATCGCCATTACAGCTTCCAACGTTTCAGCGAACCCCGTCGAAGCCCGCTGAAGGAGTAGCGGTCTGCCATCAGGATTATTCCTGAGGTTAACTGGATTTACCATGGACGTTTGGGCATAGTTGTCTGCTCCGGGAGACAGGATAAGGTCGGTGAGTGACTGGAACCTATCTGTGAGGGGATGATTGCAACATGACACTGATGAACGATAAAGTCCATGCGTACAAGGATCAGATTGGCGAATTGGAAGGTTTGCTTCCCGGCGTGGTCAAGTCCTATCACGAATTTACGGGCGAGTGTTTTCAGCCAGGCGCCATCGACGCCAAAACGAAACAATTAATCGCGCTGGGCATCGGATTGTTTGCGAATAATGAAGTGTGCACGCTCTACCACGTGCAGGAGGCCCGTGCCAAGGGAGCTTCCGATCAGGAAATACTGGAGGCCGTTGCCGTCGCTGGAGCCGTTGGAGGCGGACACGCCCTGTCTCAAGGGGCTCTTAGGGTTCAGAAGGCGCTGCATTAATCCGATACGCCCATATTTGCACCAAAAAAACCAGACAAGGCTCGAGCCCTGTCTGGTTTTTTTGGCATTCTTGGTTAGAGTACAATGTTGCTCAAGTTTTCTGAATGAACAAGTGCAGTGCCGTTTAGATCTTTCCGAGCATTTTGTTATACATGAATTCGCCGGTTACGCGGCGTGCAGTGACGTAGCGGTCGCTGAAATAAGGATTGGACAATTTGGTGATGCTGACGCCTTTGCTGCTTGAAGCATGGGCGAAATTGCCTCCACCGATATACACGCCTGTATGAGAGATGCCTTTTCCAGTGGTGTTGAAAAATACAAGGTCGCCTGTGCGAAGGTTGGCTTTGGAAACAGCGGTGCCAGCCTTGGCTTGTGCCTGCGAGGTACGCGGCAGTTCGATGCTGTATTTGTTGAACAGGTATCTCATAAATCCGGAACAATCGAAGCCGGCCATTGTTGTGCCGCCCCACTTGTACGGAATGCCAGTCATGCTGTTGACTACGGTATTGATGCTGCTTGCTTCGGTTGCTGTTGCACCGGAAGTAAATAAAACGGCTGCGCCGAATAAGGACAGGATAAGCTTTTTCAAAATGTTATGTTCTCCCTTCGATGCCTACGGAGTTAGCTAAGGGTTCGGTAGAAGGTTCCCTATATTTCCTATGTATCGGAATAATTCACCCGGTATGGTTCCCCCGTTTTCACTAATGAAACTCGGCACATGAATAATGAATATTTTGTAACCATTTGAAATGATATTGCATAAATACGAAATTGTCAAATCGTTCTGAAACGGTTATCTGCACCGCCATGTTAACGGAATTCTCATTTTTTATGCTCAATTTGCGAAAAAGCTGTCGTTTTTCGGTTACAAAAAAGTAACCACCGTTTCAACAGCTGATGGAATGGACAAATAAATAGTTTGTCGCCTGACTACAGCATCCATTTCCTTTCGCGTCATTTTGCTGTTCATCATGGCTGTTAATGTGTTGACAGAGTTTCGGTTTCTATGATATATTCTTCCTTGTCGCCGTGATATTTCCGGAGATATACCACATATGCGGTCGTGGCGGAATTGGCAGACGCGCACGGTTCAGGTCCGTGTGGGCTAACCCCCCGTGGAGGTTCGAGTCCTCTCGACCGCATCAATACAACCATAAGAAAGCTCTTGAATTTCCTTATTTGGAGATTCAGGAGCTTTTTTCATCTATAGGAACGCCTGTGTAACGCGGTCACGCTGTACCGGCTTGCCATTGGCCATCATTTCGTCCAGTGCGGCGGGAGAGATTTGCCGCGAGACGCTGTATTTGTGCTGAATCCAGCCATATTTTTCACGGAACGGATGTAATTGTCATCTTGGTTATGTTCATAATGGAAAAAATAACCTCGGATACCCCCTAGATTTCAAGACACAATGTACATAAAGGGGTGAACCGTTATGAAGAAAAAAGGGATTCGAATGTGGCCTGTGATCCTTATATCGATCATGCTGATCGGATGCCAGAACTCGAAACCCAAAGAACAGGATTTGATGCGAATAAATTCCGCCAGTGGAGAAAATGCGAAGAAAGTCATTTTCCTGATGGTAGACTCTTTGATGGTTCAGGCGATTGACCAAGGAATCGGCAAGCAGGAGCTTCCGACATTAAAATTTCTGATCGAACACGGACAATATTATAAAAACCTGGTCAGTTCCTTTCCCACGATGTCCGTCACGATCGACAGCTCATTGCTTACCGGTGCGTATCCGGACATTCACCGTGTGCCGGGTCTGACGTGGTACTCTGCGGAAACCAAGAGAATGATCAACTATGGAACCGGACCGATGGAAGTGCTCAGGCTCGGAGTGAATCGGGTACTTGCTGATGCGCTGATCCATTTGAACGGGAGTCATTTGAGCAAGGATTTGCCTACGATCTATGAGGACTTAGCCCGGCAAGGGTTTAAGTCTGGTTCGATCAACGGCCTGATTTACAGGGGGGCGTCCGATCATAAGTTGTCGATACCCGATTGGATTCAAGGTCCTGCTTCTTTACCGAAAGAGATTCATGTGAAAGGGCCGGACCTGTTGTCCCTGGGTTCGTTGTCTAATCCGTTTCAGGGGATAAAAAACTTGCCGGACGGTGTAACGAATCGGTTGGGCATCCATAATGACTTCGCTATTGAAGCCGTAAAATATTTGATTCACTCCAATACATTGCCGGATTTTTTGTTTGTTTATTTGCCGGACTTGGACCGGGAGTTACATAAAAAAGGTCCCACTGGACTTCGTGGAGTCAAAAAGTTGGATCAGCAGCTTCAATCTGTATTGGAAACATTCGGTTCTCCGGAGAAAGCCTTGAAAGAGGCCGTTTTTGTCATTGCAGGCGACAGCGGAATGACACAGATTTTGCCTGCCAATCAAAATCCGGTCATTGATTTGCCTTCTTTGCTCGGAGACGCCACCATTTTGCGTCCGGGTGAAGCCGTATCGGAAGATACGGATATCGTGCTCGCCGTCAATGAAACGATGGCCTATGTATATTCATTGAAAGCGGATCGATCCCTGAGAGACACGGCAAATGTATTGAAGAGCGATCCGCGCATCGATTTCGTTTCCTGGAAAGACCAGGAATGGATATACGCCATTCAGGGGGCAACAGGCAAACAGATCAAATTTAAAGCAGGCGGCAATCTAACTGATCCATACAACCAATCATGGACGGTCGAACAGGATCAAGAGGTGCTGGATTTAAGCATAAACACGGCCACACATTCATTGAATTACGATCAATATCCCGATGTTCTGAAACGTTTGTCAAGCGCGCTCCGTTCACACCAAGGCGAATTTTTGGTTGTCACGGCAAAACCGGGATATGAATTGACGGGCGGCATTTCACCTGCGCATAAGGGCGGAGGCGGTCATGGTTCCATTCGCAAAATGGAATCGCTTGTTCCCTTGATCATCAGCGGAACAGACCAAAAGCCGGAACACTTGCGAATGGTCGACTTAAAAGCTTATTTGCTTAATCTCGTAACAAAGAAGGCCCAGAAAAGCAATAGGTGAAAAGAGAAGGCGTTTCAAATGCCCTCTTTCATTATTGGTGACCGTGTTGATAAACAAACTCTTTGATGAATTCGTTCAAGGTACCCGCAGATTTGGTAGGGATCTTTGCAGCGTTCATGCATTGATCATGAGACCACCGGTATACTTTTATACCGGTGGTTGTTTTGTGTTTATTGCTGCTGTACCTAGAACATTTTTTCGAACAGGCGGCATCATCGGACGCCAGTCGCTGCTGTTTTATCTTAGCCGCCGTGTAACCCCATAGGTAGCCAATCCAACTCCTACAGCCAATAACGACATTAGGATTCCCCGATTATTCAGGAGTCGCGTCCATTGCATGCCATTTCACCACCTTTTTGAATGGTTATACTTATCCGAATAACGGTCTTTATTTTTCGTACAGTCCGATCTCTTCATTCATGGGAATGTAACCTTTGACTTCCTGTAACTTCAATTTGGAGTTTGTTGTTCAATAAAAATAGGTTGACCCCGTAATGAATACACGGTATCTTAGTCTTTGTTGCAGGTTCGAGTCCTCTCGACCGCATCCACAAATCATAAGCAAAACTCCAGAGAAACTCTGGAGTTTTTTCATAATATAAGTAGAGGCGGGGAAGCGCATATGACCAATCATAGAATTGAAGCTTTGAGCCAGGAAACTCTGGGGAGCTTTTTAGCATATTGCAGGAAGCACCGTAATGAAGTGGATGATTCGTTTTTATACGAAGAGGACTTGCGCGACTTTGCCATCCATGAAGACAATCCGACCTATATTGCCCTGGATTCGGCGGAGGAAGTGGTTGGCGCAGTTTCGCTCATTAAAGATGCTTATCACCGCAAAGGGCGGCGTGGGCGGTTCCGCATTTTTCACGCCGAAGTGAGTGATCTCACTCTGCACGGCCGATTGTTGAAGTCGATTATACAGCATGGGAAAGGGCTGGATCACCTGTTTGTTTTTGTGCCAACCGTACATCACGAATTTATGGAAACGTTGAAAAAGCTGGATTTCAAGCTGGAGCGATATGCCTTTATTCTGGTACATCATCAGCTCGAAAAGCCGGCTTTCGAGGTACCTGACGGATATCGATTGGAAGCTTTCCGTACGGGATTGGACGAAGAGGCATGGGCAGAGATCCGAAACGCGGGTTTCGCCAAGCTGAAAGGAAATGAAACACCGGTAACACCAGACATGGTAACCAAAATGGTTGCGGAGGAGGATTACCTTGAGGGCGGGATGCTGATGCTGTATCATGGGGACCGGCCCGTTGGAATCGTGCGGGGTTCGGACGATGAATTCCAAGGAGCATCGATCATGAACATCGGGCCGGTTGCGCTTGTTCCTGAATACCAAGGAAAAGGGCTGGGGAGAATTCTCCTTAGAGCGGCAATGGCGTTCGCGGTTGAACAGGGGTACTCTCAAGCGATCCTGTGCGTCAATGCCGAGAATGAGCGAGCCAAGAACCTTTACCTTCAGGAAGGCTTTCAGCAAGTGGAAGCTGCCGCAAATTTCAGATATGATCTCGCTAAATGACGGATAAGCTGCTGGGGGATATCTGGTCTTGAATCTTTGTTCATTGCTGGGGCGCTAACACAGTGATTCGTCCTTGTATCAGCATAAATATGACGTGACAGGCTTGCGTTCCAGCGATATTGGCAAGCCTGTTTGACGTGCAATTTTTTACCGGGAAGACTGGGTCAGCAGCGTACATATTCACTCCTCCAATATGAAACAATGAGTACACGGACATAAGGAGGGGGTTATGATGAAAAAGCAAGATGTAGGCCAACAAGCGCGAAAAGGCAAAAACAGGGCCGTAAAAGTGATCATGGCCGGTGCGATGGTGCTAATGCTGCTGCAGGGCTCAGCCGGGGCATTTGGAGCTGCGGCAGGTCGCTCCGACTTGATTGAACATGCCAATGCTGGACGGAACATGCAGAAGCCAGCCGGCAAGGATGGTTCACGCATTGAATCCTCCGAACCGCATAAGCGGCTTGCCATTATTATCGACGATGCAGGCAACGACATGAAGGGCACGGCGGAAATATTGGCTGTGCCTGCGAAGCTGACGGTCGCAGTCATGCCTTTTTTGTCGACAACGAAAAAGGACGCGGTCGCAGCGCATGAAAAGGGCATGGACGTCATTGTCCATATGCCCATGGAACCGAAAAAGGGAAGACCTGAATGGCTCGGCCCAGGCGCTATCACGTCAGGTTTGAGCGACGAGGAGGTTCGGGAGCGGATAGAAAGAGCAATCGATGACGTTCCTTATGCCATCGGCATGAACAATCATATGGGCTCCAAAATCACTTCAGACAAACGCATTATGTCCGTCGTACTGGATGTGTGCCGGGAGCGGGGGCTGTTTTTTGTGGACAGCCGCACCAATTTCCGCTCGATCGTCGGCGAACTGGCTGCCCAGAAAAACATGCCTCCCATCGGCAATGACATATTTCTGGATGACCGCAATACGAAGCAGCATATCCGCAAACAGATGGATGCTGCAGTAAAACATGCGCTCGATAAAACCAATTGTGTGGTGATCGGCCATGTCGGCCATACCGGATTGAACACATCCGCCGTCGTTCATGAGGCGATGATACGCTACAAAGGACAGGTTGAATTCGTCGGTATTGGCGATTTGGCCCGGGAAGTATGGAGTTGGAACGCTTTTCCTACACAGCCGATAGATAAAAAATAATGCCGTCAGCGATAGCCTCTGCGATCCGCTTCTGTCCTTCGGAATCGTTGATCATGGTCAGATCCTTCGCATTGCTCAAAAATCCTGTCTCGACGATAACGGCGGGCTGTTTTACCTGGTTAAGCAAATAAAACGGTTTGCCCCATTCTACGCCATGCCGGGTTCCGTACAAGTCATTGAGCCGGCTTTGAATGGCTTCGGCCAGTAAATAACTGCGGCCTTCCTTTTGGTGCAAGACGACGGGACCGCGGATGGCCGCTTTTTTGCTCCAGTTGGCATGGATGCTGACCACAATGTCGGTACTGACTTCCTCGCTCAAGCTTTTCCGTTGGGCCAGGTCGCGATGGTGCCTGGAACGGCTGTTCAGCCAACGATTATCATCGCTGAGCGCATAATCGCCGAGCCGGTTAATGATTACCGCGTATCCTTTGCTGCGCAGGAGCAGATAAAGTTTCTGGCTGATGGCAAGGTTGATGTCTTTTTCCAAAACGCCTTTCGCACTTGTACCGCCATCAATTCCGCCATGGCCCACATCGAGTAAAATCACCGGTGTGGCAAATGCGTGGTGGGAGGAGCGATAAGCATCCCCGTCCATGAGAGGCAAAAGGGAAGGACTTTCGCTTTGTTTTTCGGTAGATGGTGAAGAAACGGATTCACGCTGGATTCCTGCACTTGCAAAGGCAGTGGAATGGGATAGTGTGGAAAGGCCGATGAGCAGTGCCATCGTCGCGGATAACAGCTTTAACATGTTAACGCACACTCCTTATCTAAATAGGCACCTCACGCATGAACTGGATGCAGTGGAACCCTTTGACATTAGGCTGTGCATTCTGACGCTTTTCATACTTTGCGAGCCGGAAAAATGTTTACCTGCCGGATGTCCTGCGCACACTATAACTAACCGGCGGCGATCCGCCGGTAGAATAGTGAGGAGGCGAAAGAATGGCTAAGAGCGATGAATTGGTGAAGTACATTACGCAGCGTGTGGTCCATTATATGGAAACCCCGCGGGAGGAACGAAAGGGACAGCGCAAAACGAAGGAACCGTGGGCGGTTAAATGGTTCGGCATGCTTCCCTACGGCCTATCCATGTGGGTCAGAAGAAAGGACCGTAAATAAGTGGTCGGCGGGCAGCTCTGGCTTCGCTTAGATCGTACAAAGAAAGACAAAAAGACGCTTTCCTAGAGTGAGTCTGAGGAATGCGTCTTATTTGTTGTGGATGAGTCGGCAATGTTGACAATATTATGCTGCACCTGAATTTGAATGAATTTCCGGTGCATGATGCGGGTTGTGACGACCGCGGTTTGCCGGCCTTTTTTGAAAAAATAACCCGAACCTTCCTGTCCGGTATACGTCCAGCCTTGTTGGCTCATGCGATCCTGAAACAGTTGAGTGGTACGCTGTAAGTTGTTCCGGGTCAAAAACAGTCCGTGGCCTTGTTCGTTCGTTCCAAGTGCACCAATGTCCAGCTTGGTTGAATTCAATATTTGCATCATCCGGACTTGGGGGACACCCACGTTTTGAATAAACGTAACCATCCAAAAAAATCCCGCGGCAAAACAAACGATAGCGCTAATGCCCACACCGATGCCCCACCTCTTCATGAATCAAGCCCTCCACATCGATAGAAATACTGGATATAATGACCAATTGTATCATTGATGATGCACGAAGGCGAGGGGATCGAACACGTAAAAATGTCCGTCATGGATCAAGGTTTGCAAGGGTACCCTTCGTTGAAGGGTCGAACTGCCGCCTATGGCAGCATACGCAATCTTCATCCCGTCCGACAATGATGTCCAGACTTGAATGCCGCCGACCGGCAGTGGGCCGCCATAATACATGTTGCGTTCGCCAGCCGAGAATACGATGGATTGGCCTTGACCCCATAGTTTGAACAGATCGTCAGTTCCCTTCACAGGAATCGCAGGCGAGGTGATCCATGACAATTGTTCAACCGGATCGTACAAGGGGACAGCATGCAGCTGGTCAACCGTAAACGTTGATGCATCCAGGACGTGGGGGTCAGGTGAAGATACGATCTGCTGCTTTTCCTTAAACGAAAGGCTCCAAAAGGAATGGGGATCGCCGGCGGCGAGCCGTTGTTCCGCGGCCTGCACAACTTCGAACGGAAGCAGATCACCTCCTGCAGCGTCGATATATAAAGAATCTCCGTTTTTTTGCTTCACGGACCAGTAGGCCAGCATAGGCGGCATGTAGCGAAGCTCGATTGACCCGCCGCCTGCCGTGACCACCTGTGGATCGAGCTGTTGCCGAAGCAGAGCCTTTTTCAGCAAAGTGAAACTGTACAGCGGCTCTTTGCCTTCGCCATATTCGCTTAGAACCAGGTCCCCCTGTTCGCTGGCAACGATGATCATATATCCTAGAGCCGCATCGTCCACATAAGCATGAACCAACCAGCCGTGTGTCCCCGGCCCCAGGGGAAAGAAACGCAGCTCTGCACGACCCCATATATGGGATGATTCGGGTGATCCGGCTCCGAGCACCCGTGCCTGATTACGGGCAAACTGCTGCACGGATTCGGGCGCTTGTACAGAAGAAGGGAGCGTAAATTCGGGATTAGCCGCAGAGGCAGCATATGCCGAGGACTCCCGCTGTTGCTGCCGTTCCGCGCCTTCTGCATACATCGGGAAGGATGACACGAACAGACCGGTCAGGCTTATTCCCAATCCGATCAGAAACCCGTGGAGTATGCGCGGCCTGCAGAGAAGCTTGTTCAATGGACTCACACCTTCTTTTTCGGTTCGATTCGATTCCAGTTCCTATTCTAGGGGACAGGCCGTGCAAAGGGTGCTGCAACCTGTCGTCAGGCGGCTCAGGAATAAACACTACTTTTGCCGTCATTTGCTGGAAAAGTAGCATCCACGTCTATCTTAAATGAAACATGCCGCAACTGATTGCCGTAACCTTCACTTTGGGCTCATACTGCCAGATCATTTCGGTTCGACGTGTTTCATACTGCTGTTTCAGGGCTTCGCGCGCCAATGCGGCTTGCTCTACCTTGTCTTCGTCAGGGGAAGCATCCTTCGCTTCGGCACGTTTGGACGTTGTCGTTTCGCCTTCCTCTTCGTTGAAAACAGCTTCGTAATAGGCATCCAGCACGGACAGCTCCAATTCCAGACGCTGCTTCGCTTGTTCGGCCCAGCTGTAATCCAGCAGCATCAGCTGGTTGGTCAGATGGGTTTCCAGCGCGTCTCCGGCGGCGGCCAGCGACATTTTGGCCGTTTGGACGTGCATGTTTTCGGCCAGCCGCGGGCTGAGGACGCGCCGGTTAAGCTTGGAGCCGAATCTTTCGACGATTTGCCCGGACCGTAAGGAAATGCCGAGGAAATGCAGTTCTTCCCGCTTCAGGTCGCAGGCAAATTCCACCTTGAAGCAGACGCCGAGCCAGGGCTCGTACAGGGATGGGGCAGAAGCGTTCAGCTGCCGCTTGGCAGGCTGTTCGAACAAATTGACATAGGAGCCGCCTTCGCGGGCAGCGCCGAAAATTTGCTGCAACCGCCGGCTGCCGTACACGACATCCTCGCGCAGGATGCGCCCTGGTCCGAGCTGCGGAAGGGCAGGAGCAATGCCGAAATACCGGCCCAAAATGCTTTCCTTTGCTTCACCGCCTGCTGCAGGTGAATTGGGCGCCTGCGAGGCGGCGGAAGCCGCTTCTGCTGCTTCCAGGGAGCGTTGATAGGCTTCGGGATCGAAAACGAAGGTGAACGACATCGTTTCGGCCGGAGCGCCGGTGCGTTCCACAAACCCCCAGTAATAAGGGCGATTCGTCAGGGCTTTGTCTGCCTCCGGAGAAAGCTTGACCGTAACATGGGCCGGGGATTTTTCCAAAATGTCGCAATCCGTTGCTTCCAGATAGGTCAGCACGTAAGCCTGCACTTCGTTTGGCGCCATGCTCATCGTGATCTTCCTCCTTCCCGTAATTCCCGCTCGGGCACTTCACTCTGTACTTCGCGCTGAATGGAATGGAGCGATTGGCCGAGGGAATCCATTTTGCGCCGGATATCGTCTTCGTTTTGGGATTCCAGCATGATTTTGTACAGGCTTTTTTCGATGGATTCTTTCTTTTCCAGCCGTTCCAGAATAACGTCCAGGCCGCCAATAACCATTTCGAACATGTTGATTTTTTCATGAAGCAGGTTCAGGATATGCTCCTCAATGGTGCCTGTCGTCGAAAGGTTATAGATATTGACGTCGTTCTGCTGCCCGAGCCGATGTACACGCCCGATTCGCTGCTCGACCCGCATCGGATTCCATGGAAGATCGAAATTGATCATATGGTGGCAGAACTGCAGGTTGATGCCCTCGCCGCCCGCTTCCGTGGCAATCATGGCTTGCACGCGACCGCGGAAAAGGTCCATCATCCAATCTTTTTTGCCCCGGTTCATACCGCCGCGGTAGGGAACTGCCGTCAGCCCGTTATTGCGGAAATAGTTCAGCAGGTATTCCTGCGTGGCCCGGTATTCCGTGAAGATGATCACTTTTTCGTTCATGCCGCGAATGAGTTCCATCGTTTTTTCCGCTTTGGAATTGGCCTTGATGGCTTTGATGTGGGCAACGAGCTCCCAGATCTTGTCCCGCAGCGGAGAATCCAGCGGAAGCTTTTTGGCCAGGTTGACCAGGGTGACAAAGACGGCATCGCGGCTGCTGCATACTTCACGCTGCAGCGTGACCAGTGACAGCATGCTGTTTAAGTTGCCGCCGGCCTCCTGGTATTGATCCTTCACGAAGGCCGTAACCGCATCATAGAGAGCCTGCTCGTCTGGTGACAGCTGCAGGTTCACGTTGGATACATTGCGTTTCGTGAACTGAACGGGGCCTTCACCGCGCCGATTGCGGATCATGACCTTGGACAGCTCGTCCTTGAGCTGCTCCTGATTTTTCGGTATACGTTTGTCGACGACGAAGTTGGCGGCAAAATCGCCTTGCTTGCCGAGCTGCCCGGGCTTCAGCAGGTTGATGAGGTTAAACAACTCGCCCATGTCGTTTTGCACCGGGGTAGCGGTAAGCAGCAGGCAATACTTTTTTCGCATTTTGAGCATGAATTGATAGTTCGTCGTTTTTTTGTTTTTGAGCTTGTGGGCCTCGTCGACAATGATCATGTCGTAGTCCGTGCCCAGCAAAATATCCTTATGCGGATCGCGTTTGGCCGTATCCATGGAGGCAACGACGACTTCGGATTGCCAGGAGTAGGCTTTTTTCTGCGCGACTGCGGGAATGCCGAACTTGGAATTCAGCTCTCGCACCCACTGCAGGACAAGGGACGCGGGCACGAGAATAAGCACTTTGGAGACGAGTCCACGGATCATGTATTCTTTGAGGATCAGCCCGGCCTCGATCGTTTTGCCCAGACCTACCTCGTCGGCAAGAATGGCCCGGCCCGACATTTCAAAGAGTACCTTGCGGGCAGTATCCAGTTGATGGGGGAGCGGAGTAAGCCCTTGCAGATGTTTCAGGCACTGGATTTCGTCAAAATTGGGAATGAGATTCGTTTCTTCGGCTTGATTGGCCAATTGAAAGAGCCGGTAATCGCCCCAGGGACCGCCTTTGTCAAGCCGGGATTCGAGCTGGTTCAACCAGGTGCGGTCCAATTCCAGCGGAACGGGCAATTTCGGTGGTGCAGGTTGATTGTTCTGCGGTTGTTTCCGGTTCATGTTGCATCCTCCCTGCCATGGTTCATGACGTAGTATTCGTAGGTTATAGTATGGACGAACGGGAAGCAGTTCATAACCATATGCGTAATGTACGCTTTTGGTCCGGGCATGAGATTTCATAGAATTGCAGAACTTTCATCAATATGCACCTTCTTGGCGATTCCATACGCTAATGCGTACTCTCTCCCTGGTCCTAGGTATCTGGACGCAATTCGGGGCAAAACTTTCAATCTGGCAATAATTCGGTTTATAATGGGTAATGGCTGTTAGACATGGTTTGCAGCCTTTTTTTGTCGGACGAAGTCGGGTTTTCACGACATCTGTGGAAGTGCTTCTGCATTGCGGATGAAAACGCGGCCATGAAATGACAGGTAATATTGTCCAGTACGAGAAAAACATTGTATTAAACGGCGGTTTTGCAGTATGATTTTACAGCTAGTTGAATCTGGCAGAAAAGGTTACATCGTTTCATTGATTTGTAATGGTTGCTGTCATTTCTTCCCGGAAGCATCGGCGTATAATGCTAAACGGGAAGCGATGCGGATTCAATAAATATAGATGCAACGCGAACAGAATAATGGCGCGTCTTTGTTGTGTGGAAATGAAGGATGGAAGGTGCAGTACGAATGTTAATGATGTGGATGACAACCAGAAATGCAACAAGCACGGCAACGCTACGGACGCTTTCGGCGTCGGCTCCTGCTGACAAGGAGGGGCTTGCATGTCACAAGTAATGAATGGCAGACGCCACATGAACGGGCTGGATGGCATGAGGGCCATCGCGGTGATGGCGGTCATCGCCTATCACCTGAATTTAGGATTTATTCCCGGCGGTTTGCTCGGAGTAGGCATGTTTTTTGTTTTATCGGGCTATCTCATAACGGATATTCTACTGTCTCAATGGAAGGCGCACGGGCGGATCGCCCTTGGCGACTTCTGGCTGCGCAGGGCAAGGCGGCTGCTCCCAGGCATGCTCACGATGACGGCGGTTGTAATGATCTGGTTGTTGTTTACTGATCCTTCCCGGCTTGCGGCGCTTCGCGGAGACATCATTTCGGGCATTTTATACATAAGCAATTGGTGGTACATTTTTCATCACGTTTCTTACTTTGAGAGTTTTGGGCCGCCATCGCCGTTCGGCCACTTCTGGTCACTGGCCGTGGAGGAACAGTTCTATATCGTTTGGCCTCTGATTCTCATTGCGTCGATCGCATTGTTTAAACGGAAAGGATGGCTGGTCGTATTCATCGTGGTGGTTGCGGAATTGTCCGCCGGCATGATGGCGATCCTGTACGATCCGGATCTCGATCCAAGCCGCGTCTATTATGGAACGGACACGAGGGCGTTTGCCCTTCTCGCAGGCGCAGCTTTGGCTGTCGTATGGCCGAGCCGCAAACTGTCCGCATCGATTGCCGCCAAGGGCAGAATGATGATGGATGCGGTGGGACTGACCGCCTTGGGCGTGCTTGTGGTTATGCTGTTGACCAGCAGCGAGTACGATCCTTCGTTATATATGGGCGGCATGGCATTGCAGGCTCTTGCTACCACGGTGCTTGTGGCAGTGTTGGCCCACCCCGCGTCGTTGCTGGCACGCGTCATCGGCGCAAAGCCGCTGCGCTGGATTGGTGAACGTTCATACGGACTGTACCTGTGGCATTATCCGGTCATTGTGCTCACCAGCCCTGCCGTGGACACGGATGGAGCAGACCCTGTACGCATGCTGCTGCAAGTGCTGGCGACGTTTGTGCTGGCATCGTTATCTTTGAAGTATATCGAAAACCCGATTCGGCATAACGGGTTTCGCCATGCGTTTTCCGGATGGTGGGGTAAGGGGCGGCAGAATGTTCCGCAACACCAATTGTGGGGAAAACGTGCTGCTCTTATGATGGGCTTGCTGTTGTTTTGCTTTACCATTTCGCAGATGATGGTTACATCGGCCGCCAACGTGGATTCCCATTCGGAATCGGTCTCGGCCACATTCAACGGAGATCGTGAATCGAATGAAGAAGAAGGCCATACGCTGCTCCCCAACGATGCGGGCTCTACTCCTGCTGAAGAACAGCATGTAACTGCAAGCGAGAAGCCTTCGTCCGGTTCAGACCAATCGGCGAATGGAAGCAACGATCAGGGAGAGCCGCAGTCAAGCAATGATAAGCCCGCCGCTGGAGCGGGTTCCGGCGAAGGAAAACAACCGGTGCAGGAAGATGCGCCGGTCGTTTCGGGGAATGAACCGAAGGGAAACGTCCCCGACTCCAAAGGCAGCAGAGGGGGGAAAGCGCCGGAAGCTCCGTCCAATGAAGCGGGCAAGGAGGATGTCGTTCCACTGTCGGCCAAGGACGGAAAAATTGCATATACCGTGATCGGAGATTCGGTTATTCTGGATGCCAAACCTTATCTTGAAAAAGGCATAGCCGGCGTATACGTGGACGGGCATGTCGGCCGCCAGATGTGGGAGGCTGCCGACGTTCTGGCGGAACTGGCACAGAATCGGAAATTGGGCAGCCGGGTCGTGCTTGAGCTCGGAACGAACGGTTCCTTTAACTCGAAGAGTCTGAATGCCGTACTTGACTCCCTCAAGGATAAAGAGCGGGTATATCTCGTGACGGTAAGGGTGCCACGTCCTTGGGAGCGTACGGTCAATAAAGCGTTGAACGATGCGGAAAGCAGCTACGACAATGTATCGCTGATCGATTGGTATAGTGCAAGTGAAGGGCACGACGAATATTTTGAGCACGATGGCGTGCATTTGACGGTGGAAGGGTCGGAAGCTTTTGCCGATCTCGTGAAAAGCAGCATCGAATAAACCGGAATCATATCATCCTAATTTTACGATTCAAAACGAAAGGCGTCTTTGCAGGAGCTCTCGAAGGAGGGCTCCTTTTTTGTGAACGAAATTTTTTGGACGCAGGGCAATGGTCTGTGTTAAGTTAGCTATGTATGCGTTATCTTTGAGTGTTGGGTGAATCAGAGGCGATATATTTGTATATTTTTCGTTTCATTTTCTGAAAACGGTTTCTGCACGACTATGTTTAATGCTGGGAGAGAGGCACATGATGACGTTGAAGAATTCAGATCTGGATTTGTCGGGAGAATGGAAAATACAGCATTTCGAGGTGGGCGAAAAACGGGCCATGGAATTGGCGGCGGCCGGATTGGACGACCGTTTTTGGATCGGAGCGGACGTGCCGGGGGATGTGCACACAGCCCTGATTCAACGCGGTATTATTGATCCGCCGTATTATGGGCATAACGATGCCAAAAGCCGTTGGATCGAACATAAGGAATGGTGGTACAGAACCAACTTCAACTGCGTGAAGGAGATGAACGCGGAAGATCGCTTTGAACTGGTTTTCGAGGGGCTTGATACCTTTGCAACGGTATACGTCAACGGGCATGAAATCGGCAAAACAGCCAACATGCTGATGTCCCATACGTTCGACGTCACAACGATCATCCGCAATGGATGGAATGCTGTCGCCGTAAAATTCGATCCGCTATCCATCCATCATCGGGATAAGGAGCAGTTTGACTGGTCCTCCTATACGAAGGAACGACCCTGGTTACGCAAGGCGGCCATGAACTTCGGATGGGACTGGGGCCCGCGCATGGTCACTGTGGGGATCTGGGGAAAGGTATGGCTGAAGCGCAGCACCCGTGCCCAGCTAAAGAGCGTGTATGCGCAGACCCGTGCTGCGAGCAAGCAGCAGGCCCTTGTCGACGTTACGGCAGAAGCCGCCTCCGTTGAGTCTTTTCGCAGCAAGAAACGAAGGGAGCATCCGATCTCCCTTACTTGCGATGTACGACTGCTTGATGCACAAGGAAACGAAGTCGCATCGGCTCACGGCCTGGACGTGCTGGCAGGACAAGCGAAGGCTACTTTGTCAGTGTCATCACCGCGTTTATGGTGGACGCATGATCTTGGCGAGCCGTATTTGCATACGCTTGAAGTCGTTCTTTATGCAGATGGCCGGGAAGTGGATCGGTACAGCGAACCGTATGGCATTCGCACGATGGAGCTTGCCCTGCACAATGAGCAAGGAGAATCTTCGTTTGCGTTTGTGCTGAACGGAGTGAAGATATATGCCAAGGGCGCCAACTGGATTCCCGCAGATCATCTGATCGGTTCGATTCCGGAGCACCGTTATCGCGAATTGGTCGAGCTGAGCGTGGAAGCCCATATGAACATGCTGCGGGTATGGGCGGGCGGAATCTACGAGAAAGACGTGTTCTATGACGAATGTGACCGTCAAGGCGTGCTGGTATGGCAGGATTTTGCGTTTGCCAACGCATTGTTCCCGGATTTCAATCAGGATTTCATGGAGAACGTGCGCAGGGAAGTGGAAAACAATGTAGTGCGTTTGCGCAATCGGGCCTCGCTTGCCCTGTGGTGCGGCAATAACGAAATCGATTGGCTGTATGATATGAAATCGGCTAGCGGAGATATAACAAGCCCGTTCTATGGCGAATTGATCTATCACGAGCTGATTCCGGAAGCGTTGGAACGGCTTGACCCGTCCAGGCCATATTGGCCATCCTCGCCTTTTGGCGATAGCCACGGCATGGATGCCAACGATCCCGGCGTCGGTGATCGGCACAACTGGCAGGTGTGGCATGGATCGGTGTATCCGCGAAAACAAGGCGAACCCCCGTTGTTGGACTACAGCGTCGAAGGCGTAACGTTCAAAAACTATAAAAAGGATATGGCGCTGTTTAGCAGCGAATTCGGCATGCATGCCTCGGCGAACAGGTATACGCTTGAAAAAAACATGCCTCCTGGCCAGTTCTATTGGGGGAGCCCTGAGATGGCTTACCGAAATAAAGACACGAACCACCAGAAAGGCATTTTGCTGATGGAAGGCTACACAGGCATTCCGCAAAACATCGATGAATACATGAACTTTTCGATGTTGACACAGGCCGAAGGCTTGCGTTACGGCATTGAACATTTCCGGCGGATCAAACACCGCAACAGCGGTGCGCTGGTATGGCAGCTGAATGACAGTTGGCCGGGCACGAGCTGGTCGATGATTGATTATGAGCTGCTGCCTAAGGCTTCTTTTTATTATGGGAAAGTGTTCTTTCACCCTGTTTTATTGTCCTTGGAGCATGAACCGGGCGAACCGCTTGCCCTCTGGGTGGTGAATGATACGCTGGAACCGGTGCGTGGGCAGCTTCAGCTTCGGGTGTATGATTTTGAAGGCGGAAACGTATACTCCAGCAGCTATGCCGCTGAGGTGGGCCCGCAATCGGCGGTCTGCGTGGCGAAGTTGAATGAAGCGGAGGCGCTTATGGGCCGGCGTGCCCAAGACGTTATTGTCGAACTGAGCGCGGAAGGGTTCGCGGCACCTTCCAATCGATATTTCTTGCGCGATCCGAAGGAGGTGGCATTGCCGGAATCCCGGCTGAGCGTGCACGTCAACGAAGAGGAGCTATCTGTCACGGTGACGGCGCATCATGCGATTGCCCGTATGGTCAAGCTGGAACTTCCCCTGGGCCGCGTCCGGTTCAGCGACAATTATTTTGACCTGCTGCCGGGGGAGAGCCGGACTGTGCGCTTGCGCCATCCGGAACGGGGCAGCTTGCCTTTAAGCGAGCTCAAGGTGAGCGCCATGAACGGGCGAGAAGGCTAATTGCGTTTGCCCCAAAAAAACAGCCGATTTGCCCTAAACAGGCATTCCGGCTGTTTTTTTATTCTTGTTGATGCAGTCAGGCATTTTTGCACACACTAAACCATAAAGGAGGCATAACGCTCCTGGAAGGAATTCTCCATGTCGACCTGTTTGGAGAGCTGTTGTTTCACTTTCTCCCCACGAGCGAGCTGCAGCTGCTGTAATGGAGCCATATTGGTAAAGTGGTCATCAGCCATTCCGATCAGCAATTCAGCTAACACGTCGGCATCCTCGATGGCGGCGTTCAGGCCAAAAGCACCCGTAGGCGTCATGGTGTGTGCCGCATCGCCGAGCAGCACAATATTGCCATGCGTCCACGACTCGCAGTAACTGCTTTCCACGGATAATAATACAAAATCGCTCCATGACCGGATATGGGCGGCCACGGAATCCGAAAGGCACGGAAACGCGGCAACCAGTTGCCGGATGAACGGCTCAAAATGCTGCTGCCGCAGTTTCGGATAGGAGCCTTGCGGAATATTCCAGCCAATCTGCACGTAACCGCCGAACTGGGAGAAAAGCGCGAGCTGCTCGCCGTCCATGCTGGCCAGGCGCACGGCTGGTTCCCATGCCGCCGGAGCAGGGATTCGCGCCCATAACAGATCATACCCGTGCTTGCGGACGTCTGGAACCAAACCCGCATGCCTGCGGACGGCCGAATAACGCCCGTCTGCGCCCACGATGACCGAAGCCTGAATGGAGGCGGGCGATCCGTCTTGCCGTACGTGAATCCCGATCACGTTATCCTGCTCGTCTTTCAGCAGACCGGTCATGATCGTATTGAACAATACATGTTCCCGGTTGCCTGGAAGCCGGCCGGACTCGGCAACGATGACGTCGAGCAGATGATGCTGAGGCACATGAATGCCTACATGGGACTCGTGTTCGCCTGGATAGACGGTGTGCAGAATGCTCCCGTTTTCCCAGTATTCTATTTTTGCGAGCGGAAGCGTGCCGCTCTGGGCAACGAGAGAATACAGCCCGTATTTGTTCAGGACAGCCTCGCCGTCCTGGTTAAGCACTTCGCCGCGAAATGACTTATGCAGGTTCGCCTGCCGTTCGACTAATGCCGTGGATATTCCTTTTCGGTTCAAAAGATGAGAGAGCAGCGTTCCGGCAGGACCGGCTCCCACGATGCACACATCAACGTGTAACGGAGTATTATTGTTCATGTCTGTAAGTTCCCTTGCATTAAAGTAGCTTGCCATCAGTATATATAATTACTTAATGATAACAAATTTACAAAAATCATTAAGTAACTAAAAGTAACTTAAACGTATATGTTATTATAAACAAATCTTTTGAACGATTGCAACTGCCATTTCATTTTTTTGGCGAAGCCGTAAGGGTAAATTGCTCAAACCGTTTTCGTTAAATATGTTACAATAAAAGACAGGTTATGATTTTAGTCGGGAGGAAAAGGTATGCGCCCAGAACCGGAGCAAAGCTCGCAATTGGCAAATGTGGATCAATTGATTGAAGCTTTTTTCAGATATAAAAACAAAGTGTTGGAGCAAAAACAGAAAACGGACACGAATTGCAAACTGAACCCAACCAAGAGTCACATTCTTGGCATGATTTTGCGCGAAGGCCGCTGCATGGCTGTCGACGTGGCCAGGCAGCTCAGCCTCTCTTCAGGGGCAACGACGATTGTGCTGAACCAGTTGGAGAGCGAAGGCATGATTCGGCGCGTACGCAGCGAGGAAGACCGCAGAATCGTCTGGCTTTCCCTTACGGAAGAAGGAGAACAGCTTGCGCAGGCATTAAATGCAAATCGCGGACGCATGACGTGGGAGCTTTTGCAGGCGCTTACGGAAGAGGAGCAGCAGCAAATGCTGGGTATGCTGAAGAAGATTGAACTGAAGCTGTTGGAGAAAATGAAGCAATTGGAGCACGCGAACCGTTGAACGGGCATGTGCAGAAAGACGTCAGTATTCAGGGATGCCCCGTGCAACGGGGGCCATCCCGAAAACTGGCGTTTTTTCTTGTTCCCGCACAAGAAGCAGGGGCCGGGTGGAATGGATGAGCGACCGACAGCATTAAAGACGGAAACGTTCAATGTGCTCGGTTAACCCCTCTTCGAGCAGGATTTCCTTTTGCCGCCTGCCGAGCAGGTCAAAGTGTGGGTAGGGCTGTCGCCGGTGGATGTACTGCGGGTCCAATCCGTGATCCCTGCACCACTTCTCCAACCGATCCAGGTCGGCGCATCCCACCTTGGTCACGGTTGTGACGCCGGGGAAACGGGAATCGATCCAATAATGAGTCAGATAAGCCAGCTCGCCTTGAGCGACGCGTTTTTTCCATTCGGCCAGTTCCTGCCGTTTGATTCCGAAGGCCATAACATCAAGATCCTTTCCAATGCAGGTATTGTCCGGTTCTTATTGTAACATCTTATAGTCAGAATCGGTCTTTTGGGTTTGAGGTAAGCGCCAAACGATATAACATGCGAAACGTCAAACTTTTGCCTGCGGAAAGGAAGGTCATCATGGAACTGTTTATCCCTGTGCTCGTGCTTCTTGTGCTGATCGGCTTATCGAATATTTTAAACCGGTTCGTACCGTTTATCCCCGTTCCGCTGATCCAGATCGCGCTGGGCGTTGTCGTTGCTTTGCTACCCCACGGCGTGAAGCTTCCGCTTAGCCCGGAATTGTTTTTTGTGCTGTTCATAGCACCGCTGCTATATAACGATGGCAAACGCACGCCCAGGCACGAGTTGTGGAACCTGAGGGCTCCCATTCTGCTGCTGGCGTTAGGCCTGGTTTTTGTTACCGTTCTGGTTGCCGGATATGCGATTCATTGGTGGATTCCCAGCATTCCGTTACCGGCTGCTTTCGCGCTCGCCGCGATTCTGTCGCCCACGGACGCGGTTGCCGTCGGAGCGATGGCAGGCAGGGTTCATTTGCCGAAAAGCATACATAGGCTGCTGGAAGGCGAAGCCTTGATGAATGATGCTTCCGGTCTGGTCGCGTTCAAATTCGCCATCGCGGCCACGGTTACAGGCGTCTTTTCCCTTGCGGAAGCATCGGTCAGCTTTCTGATTATCTCGATTGGCGGACTGCTGCTCGGGGCGATTTTGTCGTTTTTGCTCATTCGCCTTGGCGTCTGGGTCCGCAGGCTTGGCATGGAGGACGTCACCGTCCATATGCTCCTGCAGATTCTAACGCCGTTCATCATTTATATGGTCACCGAGGAGCTGGGCGTTTCCGGTATTTTGGCTGTGGTGGCGGGAGGTATTATCCATGCGATTGAGCGGGACCGTACCGAATCCGTGCAGATCAAGATGCAGGTGGTATCGGCCAGTACGTGGTCGGTCATTCTGTACATTCTGAATGGTCTCGTCTTTGTTATTTTAGGGGTGCAGATGCCTGACGTATTGGGCAAAATTTTCTCGAGTGCCTCGTTCGACAACCTGCAGGTGCTCGAATACGTCGTTCTGATCTCGGTTCTGCTGCTGCTGCTGCGGTTCGCCTGGATTTATTTGTTCTGGCAAGGCAGCGACGCGCTGCTAGGCAAATCGTTTATTGGCAAACCAAAGGTGAAAGAGACAAGCATCATCACATTGTCCGGGGTGCGCGGGGCCGTTACGCTGGCAGGGGCGTTCTCCATTCCGTATGTTCTTCAGGACGGTTCTCCTTTTCCGGAAAGGGATCTGATCATCTTTTTGGCGGCGGGTGTTATTTTGTTCACGTTGATTGCCGGCAGTGCCTTGCTTCCTGTATTAGCCAAAAAGGATGAATCCGTCGGCGAGGAAACCCCTCAGAAGACGGAGCGCAAAGCGCGGAACATGATGCTCAAGGCCGCCATACGCGCCGTCAAGTCGGAGATGACCGACGACAACAAGGCTGCTGCCCTTGCTGTGGTTTCCGACCTTTCCAAAACCATTCGCCAAGCATCCGGCTTGGATGCACGGAAACAGAAGGAATTTTTGAAACAAGAGGCGGATATCAGCCTGATCGGCACCCGGGCAGAGCGCAAAGAAATCGAAAGCATGATGGATGAACAAGTCATCTCATCCGATGCGGCGTTCAAATGCAATAGTTGGCTGGACAAAAAGGAAATGATGCTCTCCAGCCGCACGAATGCACAGATGATGTATTCGCTCGGCGAGATCGGGCGCATGTTCGGCCATCTGTTTGCCAACCGGGCGGGCAAACCGGATAAACCGTTTGCCATCGAAAATGCGGACCTGTATCGCCAGGTCAAATTGCGGAGCTCCGAAGCGGCGATCAAGGCTATCCGTGCACAGATGAACGACAGCAATCGCTCTGCGGCGTTATCTGTCATCGCTAAATACGAACGCCTCGTTGCGAAGCTAAGGTCATGGAACGAGGATGAGACGGAAGATCCGTTCGATCAGGAAAAGCTGCAGCTGCAAATGGTAGCCGTTCAGGAACAGCGCAATACCGTGCAGCAGCTGTACGAAAACGGCGAAATCAACCGGGACGTTGCGGCGAAGCTGCGCCGCTTCATCAACGATGTGGAGGCAACCGTTTTGAAGAATAGCTGAAACCGATAAATCCGATATTTTAAATCCGATTATGCTTCTGGTATAATCTCATCACAGCCGATCCTCGTCCAGGGATGCTGCGGGTGCCTGATTCATCCGGTTTGATAGATGGGTACCTACATATCATTTTCAATAAAGGAGATGCGTGAGACATGACAGAACAACAGACACGTCTGGGTAAGAGCGAGCTGGTGGTTAATCCCATCGGGCTGGGGGCAAATGCGGTCGGAGGCCACAATATTTATCCGAATTTGCTCAATGACGAAACGGGCAAGGATGTCGTTCGCACGGCACTGGAACAAGGCATTAACTTTATTGATACGGCCTTTATTTATGGACCTGAACATTCGGAGCGCTTGATCGGCGAAGTGTTGAAAGAAACCGGAAAGCGCCAGCAGGCGGTCATCGCCACCAAAGCTGCGCATAAATTCGTGGACGGCAGCATCGTTCTCGACAATTCCCCCGCCTTTTTGAAAGCTTCAGTGGATGAGGCGCTGAAACGGCTGCAAACGGATTACATCGATCTGTTTTACATCCATTTTCCGGATGAACACACACCGAAAGATGAAGCAGTCGGAGCATTGGCCCGATTGAAAGAAGAAGGAAAAATCCGGGCGATCGGTGTTTCGAACTTCTCGATCGACCAGCTGCGCGAAGCGAACCGTGACGGTTACGTCGATGTGCTGCAATCGGAGTATAACCTGTTCAAGCGGGAGGTGGAGAAAGAAATTCTCCCGTATACGACGGAGCAGCATATTTCATTCGTTCCGTATTTCCCGCTGGCTGCCGGGCTTCTTGGCGGCAAATACACCAAAGATACGACATTCAAGGACGGCCGGGCCCAAAATCCGCTGTTTACCGGGGAAGCTTATATTCGAAATCTGGACAAGGTGGATCAGCTTCGGAGCATCGCCCAGTCCAAAAACGTGGAGGTCGCGCATCTGGTGCTCGCCTGGTACCTTACCCAACCATCCATTGATGCATTGATTCCGGGCGCCAAAAAGCCGGAACAAGTCGTATCCAATCTGAAAACCTTGGAAGTTCGGTTGTCCGCCGAGGAAATTGCGGTGATTGATCAGATTTTCCGTTAATTTAGAAGCTGCAAGAGACTGCAGGCACTTGTTTCGTCCTGGTCTCATAGTTCCGCGAATTCGGGAAATGCTAACAGGGAGTTTACGTTTGAACATAAAGTGAGGACAACGACATGAACCTGAAGGCAGCCCGAATGATCGGACTTGTCATGATTTTGCTGTTAAGCAGCAGTACAGCGCAGGCTTCGCCGGTAAAGAAAAACCGCGATTACTACGAGCAGCGCGGCGAGATCGTGTGGGAAGTGCCGACTCAGGGCAAATTGATTGCGCTGACGTTCGACGATGGTCCGGACCCGGTCCAGACTCCGCAGATTTTGGCTTTGCTGAAACGGTATGATGCCAAGGCGACGTTTTTTGTGCTCGGAAAATGGGCGGAAAAGTATCCTGAGCTGATCGTCCAGGAGCAGCGTGAGGGCCATGAGGTGGCCAATCACACATTTAACCACATGTATTCCAACAGATCGACCGGTGCGAGCAAGGTGCTGCGCGAGATGGATGAGGCGGAGAAATCCATTATCGAGGCCGGAGCCGAGCGTCCCGTCTTGTTTAGGCCCCCCGGCGGATTTTACAATGATACGCTGGTGCAAATGGCGAAACAGAAAGGGTACACCATTGTGCTCTGGTCCTGGCATCAGGATACGCGGGACTGGGCCTCTCCAGGGGTGGGGCGTATTACCAAAAAGGTGCTGACCAATGCCCGTAACGGGGATATCGTTCTTTTTCACGATAAGGTTGAAGGCAAGTCCCACACGATCGCTGCCCTGGAGCAAATTTTACCTGTCTTGCAAAAGCGGGGATACCGGTTCGTCACGGTCTCCGAGCTGCTCGCCCTGAAAGCAAGGGAAGCTGCGAAGGATGACGTTTCGGCGAAGCATCACCGTCCATAAGCATGACAAAGCCGCGGACTCCCGAAAGGGTCAGTCTGCGGTTTTGTGTTTTTCACAGCAAGCATTCCCTTGGCAAAGGCGGGCTGGAAGCTCTACAATAAATGCAGCGCGACGAATGATGTTCTTCATGCATGAACAAATAACGGAAGGAGAGAACGGCATATGAATGGACAACAACGGGCAAACATCAGACCAGGACTTGAGGTGGATATCGTCCTGAAAGAGGATCAGCGGTCCGGCAAATTGACGAGGGGCATCGTCAAGGACTTGTTGACCAACTCCCCCACACACCCTCACGGCATCAAGGTACGTTTGACGAATGGGCAAGTGGGAAGAGTGAAACAAATCATCACGGGTTCACCCGAATGAGCGATGGCGAGATGCGACCGGACTTGACGAGTGCGGCAGGCGTCATGACCCATCTTGCATCAGGCAACGAAAGACAGCGATCCGCTTATAGGGCACTGAAGCAGAGCGGGTTGATGGAGCTGTTGGCGGCGTACCATCCATATCCCGCGGGAACCGTGCCCATCGATATCGATGTGCCGGGCAGCGATATCGATCTCTTGTGCGAAGCCGAGGATCTGGAGCGGTTCAGAGCTGTGGTGCATCAAGCGTTGGGAGAGATGGAAGGCTTCCAATGTACCCTAGTAACCCGAGAAACGGGAGTGTCGCCTTACGTCGTCTGCAGCGTGTCTACAGGAGGCTGGTCTGTGGAAATATTCGCCCAATCCATGCCGGTCCGGCAGCAAAATGCCTACAGGCACATGCTGGTCGAATGGGCGTTGCTGACGCATTGGGGACGTGAAGGGCATAAGGAGATACGCAGACTGAAAAATAAAGGAATGAAGACGGAACCGGCATTTGCATATGCGTTGGGATTGAATGGGGATCCCTATGCTGAATTGCTGAATCTGGCGGACAAGAGTGATGAAGAACTGGCTGATCTTGTTCGCTCACGACCAGTTACATCAGAAAAATCGCAACCACCGTTGTGACGATCAATCCCAGCAGCACCGGCTTCAGATTGCGTCTGGCCAGCTCGAACGGGCTAACCCCGCAGATCGCCGCGGCCGGAATTAACGCCCACGGAATCAGCGTACCGCCACCGACCCAGATGGCGGCAATCTGGCCGAGCGCAGTCAGGGTTGGGGCTGCATCCGCCGTTCCGGCAAACATCGATGCCACGGAACCAACCAGCGATATGCCCGAAAACCCCGATCCATCCATGCCGGTGATCGCCCCGGTCAACGTTAGAGTCACTGCGCCCACCGTATGGTTTAATGGCACAAGGCCCGCAAGGGCTACCCCCAAATCGTTTACGATGCCGTGCGATCCGTCCGGAAGCGGACTGCTGAACAATTCGTTGATGGCGGCATCTCCGAGGTAGAAAAAAGCCGCTATGGGAATGACCGGCCCGAACACCTTGAACCCGAATTGAAACCCCTCGATCAAATACTCCGTGGTCTGCTCGGGTCCTTCGTGACGATGCGCCGCGAGGGTTACCGCGATCAAAATGAGGATCGCCGTGCCGCCGATCAGCGCCGTGGCATCTCCCCCCTGCTGCTTCAGCACAAACATGAGCACAACATCGACCGCAAACAACAAAGGAATGCTAATGGCAAATACGTGCCGAAGCCGCGAAGGTAAAGGGCGGACGCCGGCATTCGCTTCGTTCGTTTGAGCTTCCTGCGTCGGCGTGTCCGTTACGGCTTCCGGCGAAGAGGACGGGAGAAGGTTGCCCGTTCCTTGGTTTGAACGCATCTCCCGCTGAAGCATCCAGAACGCAGTGAGCGTGGAGACGGTGCCCATAACGATGACCAGGGGCAGGCTCGCAGACATGACGGAAGTTACGGATAATCCGGCTGCATCTGCGGTCAGCTTGGGCGCGCCTTGAATGATGAAATCTCCCGACAAAGCGATGCCGTGCCCGAACAGATTCATGGCGACGGCCGCGCCGATGGGCGGCAGGCCGACCCGGACCGCGACAGGAAGCAACACGGCTCCCACCAGCGCCACTGCCGGAGACGGCCAGAAGAACAGGGATACCGTCATCATGATGAGCCCGATGCCCCAATACGCAACCTGAGGCGATCGGATAAACCGGGTGAGCGGCGCAACCATCGTCTCGTTGATGCCTGTTCGGATCAGTACCCGGCTCATGGCCACGATGATCGAGATGATAAATATGGTGCTGAGCAGCTCTTTGGCCGCATAAACAAAGCTGTTGAAAATGCCGGTAACCGACCCGCTTAATGTTTCGGTCGCAAGGATTCCGATCGTCATTACTCCGGCCACGCAGATGATCGTTGTATCCCTGCGGCGAATCATGACGGCCATGATCAGGACGATAAAAGCAAGATATACATAATGCAACGAAGTGAGCTGTATATGCATGCTGCAGGCCACCCTTCTTCTTGAAAGTCAACGTATCATATGCTTGGGTGGGCGCTCAGGTGTACGTGCCGAACTACGAATTGTACAACTCTGCTCATGACTGCCGAAGACAAGTGATTGCGTGACCTTGCCTGTTTTCTGCCCTAACCGAAGGGTTGAAGGATTTTTTTTACAAATGGAGAACTATCTATGTAAACCGCAAAAAAACATACACACGTCAACGGAGAGGCAGAACCAATCTGGAGAAGCGAAGCGTTCGCTGAAAGCTTTCTGAAAGAAAGCTGCATCGGAAGCATAGGCTTATCACCGGATTTTCCCCTTAGAAAAGGGGAATCAAAAAATCTGGGGATAACAGCGATCGGAAGATGGTACTGCACTCGCAGTGCCTTGTGTGATTGTTAGTGCGGTAAAGAGAAAGTCGACTTTCGAAGCAACACGAGGCGGCAAAGCGATTCGAAAGGAAAGTCACCATAATGTTCAGAAACAGGTCACGGAATGACATAGACAATGAACAATGACCGTGATTACAATGAAACATGCCATAAAAGGAAGGAAATTGCAGATGCCGTACATTCGAGGTTGACATGCCCTGCGTACAGGCACTTTTGATAACGCTTTCGAAAAGGGCGGGAGACGATGAATTTTATCCGTTCATTACGCTTCAAATTCATAGTTGGATTGACGCTGATCATGCTTCCGCTATTTTTACTGATGTATTACAACAACGTGTATGCCATGAATGTGGTCAGGGATCAAGTGTCTCTTACCAACATGAACCATCTGGCAAAGAGCGTGGAGCAGAATGAACGCGTGCTGCAGGAAACCAACCGTTATTTATACAGTCTGGGTGAACGCGATCCCGACATCATTTCATTATTCTTCCTGAAATACGGCAGCGGCGATTACATTATCGCGAAGCAGCGGATCATGAACAAATTTATGACCGATCTCGGATTTTACAGCTTGATCGATTCTTTTTTTCTGTATGACGCCGTGAACGACGACCTGCTGCTCGCCACATCGGGCAGTTATGATGTCAAAATGTCGCTGGTCCGCGAAAACATGCCTGCGCAAATGCAGCAGTTCGAAGGTGAAATTCAGCAGCCGGAGTGGGATATCGTGCAAGGACCGACATGGAATGCGCTCGCGAAGACGGTCCGGATCAATCAGCAGTTTTACGCCGGAGCGCTTGTGGATATGAACGCGCTGAATCATCCCGAACAGTTCACGGAAGCGGGAGGGCGGGGCGGCGCCGTCATTGTGGGCGAGGACGGAAAAGCCCTCTCGGATTCCGCCCTGAAAGAGGGTCAGATCCGTCTCGCGGCCGCGCACCTGTCCGGCCTGCAGAGTCCGTATCAGGTTATCTCGGAGGATACGTCCGCGGGAGAGACCAAGCAATATCTTATGCTGGGCATCCCTTCGGCGATGTCGGACATGAACTACATTGTGCTTCTGCCCGAAGAGGACATGATGCGCAACCTTCCGTTTTTTCAACGGATCATTCGCCTGCTGCCCCTGGGGGCGGCAATCATTCTGGTCACTGCGCTCGTGTTTATGCGCCAGCTCCTGTTCCGGCCGATCCACATGCTGATTCGCGCCATGCGGCGGGTGAGCCAGGGGGAGCTTGAAGTCCGGCTTCCGACTCCCTCCTCGTCCGAATTAGCCTTCGTGACGAGCAGCTTCAATCAAATGACGAGCCAGATCCAGCATTTGAAGATCGATGTATATGAGGAGCAGCTGCGAACGAGGGAGGCGGAGTTCAAACAGCTGCAGATGCAGATCAATCCTCATTTTTATCTAAACTCGCTTAATATCATTCATAGTCTGGCCTCGCTGCAGAAGCATGAACTGGTGCAGCAGATGGCCGGCCATCTTGCGGATTATTTCCGCTTCAGCCTGCGTGCGGGCAAACGCGAAATCCGGCTTGGCGAAGAGATGGAGCATATCCGGCACTACCTGGAAATCCAGAAGCTGCGCTTTCCGAATCGCTTGAACTACGTGCTCGACATTGACCCGGCCATCTCGCAGTACGTTCTCCCTCCTTTGACGCTGCAGCCTTTTGTCGAAAATGCCATTATCCATGGCTTTCAGCGGCGATCAGAGCCATTTATCATTGAAATCGAAGCCAAATGGGCGCCTCAAGAGGACGGCGGGGCTTCCGTTGCAGCCGGAACGCCTCCTGCCCGGGGCATGCTTGAGCTGTGTGTCAGGGACAACGGCGTCGGCTTTGACCCGGAGCTGTTGGACCGGTTGCAGCAAGGACAATATGCAGAAAATCCGGATGGACAGCACATTGGCATCTGGAACGTTGCCCACCGTTTGCTTGTAAAGCACGGCGATCAGGCCGGCATTTCATTTAGCAATCAGCCCGCAGGAGGGGCGGCTGTCGTCATTCGATTGCCCGCCCAGACCGAAGAGGAAGAAGGAGGAAACTATGCGCAACCTGTTGATCGTGGATGATGAAGTGTACGCGCTGCAGGCCATGATGGAAGGCATCGACTGGAGCAGAGCCGGAATAGACCGGGTGTTCGGCGCAGGTGATGCCGAGGAAGCCAGAATGATTCTGAAAAGCCATGCCATCGATATCATGGTCTGCGATATTGAAATGCCTGGCGAAACGGGACTTGACCTGCAAAGCTGGGTATTGAAACATGATCCGGGCATGCTGACGATTTTTCTCACAGGGCATGCGCTGTTCGACTACGCCCAGACGGCCATCAAGTTGAACAGTTTCGATTATGTGCTGAAGCCTGCACCGGCCGATCAGCTGCTGAAGACCGTTTCCCGGGCGGTGGAAAAAATCCGGGCAGGCGAGCAGAGCAAACATACCAATGAAATCTATGAAACGGCGTATAAACGCTGGCAGGCTCATAAACCGCTATTGACCGAACGATTCTGGAAGGATGCCGTTTCGCAGCGCGCCGCGTTGACGACAAAGCGACTGGAAGAATTGGCTGAGGTTTACGGAGCGGAGATCGATCCCCATGCCCGCGTGCTGCCTATTGTGATTTCGGTAGAGGAGTGGGTTCGCGAGTTCAATCTGCGCGATGAAGAAGTGCTGGAATACGCTTTGCGCAATGCGGCCCGGGAGATGCTGCTCGGAGTACGTCCGGGAGAGGTATTTCAGGATCACGGCGGATTAAACGTCGTTCTCGCCTACGAGCAGGACGGCATCGTTCCTCTGGCGGAAGACATTGAGAAAGACTGCCAGCTGTATATTCAGGAATGCGGCAGCTACTTCTATTGCAGGCTTTCTTGTTATGTTGGCGCCCCTGTGGCCGTGACGGAGCTGCAGGGCATGTTAAACGAATTGATGGACATGGAGCGGCGCAATATCCGGGAGCTCGAAGGGGTTTTTACGTATGACAGGAAAGCCCGCCAAACGGAGGATCGTTTTTTGCCGATCCCTTGGCTCCCGGAACTGTCGATCCTGTTCGAAACGGGCAAAGTCGCAGATTTGCGCACGCGCGTGGATGAAATCTTTGAGCTGCTGGAAACCGAGGAGCATCTGTCGCCGGAAATGCTGAGGCTCTACTACCATGCGATGCTGCATATGGTTTATCCGCTGCTGCACCAGAAAAACGTGTCCGTGCGCAGCTTGTACGGGGATGAGCGGGAACCGGAAGAAGGCGTCGTGACGCGTTCGTTGCCCCAATTGAAGCAGTGGACGTCTGATTTGATCGATCGCGTCATTCCCGTGTTATATCCGGATGACCAGAACCCGATGACGGTGGTGGACCAGTTGTGCGTATATATTGAGAATCATATCGGCGAGGAACTCATGAGAGAGGAACTGGCTGCCTTCGCCGGATTCAATCCCGCATATCTCTCCCGCCTTTTCCGCAAGGAAAAGGGAATGTCGCTCTCCGAATTCATCCTGCAGCGCAGGGTGGATATGGCCAAAACGCTGCTTTCCCAATCCACGGTCAAAGTAACGGATATCGCGGGCAAGGTGGGGTATTACAACTACTCGCATTTCACAAAAATGTTCAAGAAGTGCACAGGCATCACCCCGCAGGAGTTCCGGAAACAGTCCCGCACCGTATAAACACTGACGCAGCATGCTGCGTCTTTTGTTTTTGCGGCAAAGTCATAATTTGACCATGAATTGGTAACCACAGCAGATATAGCAGCGACGCTTGCCCGCCGTATACTTGAACCACAGGAGAACCATCCGATGTTCGATCCTGAGGAATTCAAGAGGAGTGAGGGAGACGAAGCCATGATGACACAACCCCGGGCGGGCAAACGAGCCGGAATTTCGGAAGTCCCCGAGAGGACCACTCGGAAACGAAAGTCTGTTTGGTACAACCTCGGAAAATACAAAGTGCTGTACCTGATGTTTTTGCCAGGTGTCCTGTTTCTGCTGGTCAACAACTATATGCCGATGTTCGGCGTGCTGATCGCCTTCAAAAACGTAAATTATGCCGACGGCATATGGGGCAGCCCGTGGAGCGGCTGGGACAATTTCAAATATTTGTTCTCCACCAGCGATGCTTGGGAAATTACCCGCAATACGCTTGCTTATAACACGGTTTTTATATTGCTTAATCTGGTTGTCGGCGTAGGCTTGGCCATACTGCTGAACGAAGTAAAGAACAAGGGCATGTCGAAACTGTATCAATCGCTGATGCTGCTGCCCTACTTTTTATCGATGATCGTGGTCAGTTACCTGGTGCTAGCCTTTCTCGGAAAGGATTCCGGGTTTATGAACTCGACCATTCTGCCCCTGTTCGGCGGGGAGCCTGTAGATTGGTATTCGGAGACGAAGTATTGGCCCTACATTTTGCCGCTGGTGAACACGTGGAAAAACATCGGGTACTACGCGGTGATTTACCTGGCAGCGGTCGTCGGCATCGATGAAGAGTATTACGAAGCGGCCGTGCTGGACGGTGCGAACAAATGGCAGCAAATCCGTTCGATTACGATTCCGTTTCTCGTGCCGCTCATCATCATTATGACCCTGCTGCAGATCGGCCGCATTTTCTACGCGGATTTCAGTCTGTTCTATCAGGTTCCGCTCGAGTCGGGCGCATTGTTCCCGGTCACCAACGTATTGGATACCTATGTGTACCGCACATTCCTGATCGGAGGGGACATCGGAATGTCCTCCGCAGCCGGATTGTATCAGGCGATCGTCGGTTTCGTGCTGGTGCTTATATCGAATTCCATCGTCCGAAAAATCGATAAAGATAACGCACTATTTTGAGAGGAGGCACATCAGCCTGTGAAAACACGTGATCCGCTAGCCATATCGCGGCGTTCGGCCGCGGTCATTCACGCCATGTTCCTTTTTTACGCCATCGCCTGCATCGTGCCGATCCTGCTTGTCTTTGCGATCTCCTTTTCGGACGAAACGACGATTGTGGCGAACGGCTACAAGCTCATTCCCGAGAAGTTCAGCCTGCAGGCTTATGAATACTTGTTCAAGGATATGGATCAGATTATCCACTCTTATGGAATTTCCATTATCGTTACGGTCATAGGCACCGTCACCAGCGTGGCATTGACAGCACTGTATGCCTATCCGCTATCCCGGAGGGATTTGCCGTACCGCGGCTGGTTCGCGTTCTTCATTTTCTTCACCATGCTGTTCAACGGCGGTCTCGTTCCCTGGTATCTCGTCTATGTGAACGTGCTGGACCTGAAAAATTCGATTCTCGCACTCATTTTGCCGCTGCTGATGTCACCGTTCTTCGTGCTTGTCATGCGCACTTTTTTCGCGAATTCCATTCCGACGTCCATCCTGGAATCGGCACGGATCGATGGCGCTGGAGAGATCCGGACGTTCGCGAAAATCGTGCTTCCGCTCTCGCTGCCCGTTCTGGCAACGGTCGCCCTGTTCAGCACATTGAACTACTGGAACGACTGGTACCTCAGCATGATTTTCATTTCCGATAACCGGACGATCAGCCTTCAGTACCTCATGTACCGGACGCTGCTCGATATTCAATATTTGACGTCCAATTCCAACGTGTCTTCACAGATCTCTTCGCAAGGCGGATTGCTGAATCTGCCGAACAAAACGCTGCAGATGGCGATGGCGGTCGTCGGGATCGGCCCGATCGTGCTCGCGTATCCGTTCTTTCAGCGCTATTTCATCAAAGGACTTACCGTAGGAGCTGTGAAAGGCTAACTCCGCCCGGTTAACGGAGGGGAAAATGGACTCAGGCCTGGATGGACAATGAAAGGGCATATACAAACCGACTGTGCATACAGTCCTGCCGACTTAACGGCTATGCTTGGCGAATGAACCCTGTGCGCATCAAGCGGAATTGGGGAAATGCTGCGGGCAGGGTTCTTCACAAATTCATGGGAGGGGTTCATGTGTTGAAATCGATCAAGGTATGGCCGCGAATTGCGGCGGCAATCATGGCGCTCAGCCTGGTGCTGGCGGGCTGCTCGTCCGACAAGGGAGGAACGACTCCGGCAGCGGAAGGCGGCGGAGGGGGCGAAAGCGCAAGCACGCCTTCGTATGAGGTAACGCTTTATTACCCGGGAACGCCGCAGAAGGACGTGGCGTTGGTGGAAGCGGAAATCAACAAAAAAATGGAGCCCAAAATCGGCGCGACGCTCAAAATCAATGCGATCGATTGGGGACAATGGGACAACAAGCTTAATCTGATGATTTCTTCCGGAGAAAAGTCGGACATCATCTTCACCGCGGCGTGGCAGAACTACACCGTAAACGTGGCCAAGGGAGCATTCCTGCCTTTGAATGATCTGCTCGATCAATACGGCCAGGACATCAAGAAAAACCTGGACCCGGCCTTCCTGGAAGGTTCCCAGGTGGATGGCGTGAATTACGGCGTTCCGACCAACAAGGAGCTGGCGGCGACCCGCGGAGTGCTTGTGCGCAAAGATCTCGCCGACAAGTACAACATGGACCTTTCGGCGGTGAAAACGTGGGCAGACCTGGAACCGCTGCTCAAAACGATCAAGGACAATGAACCTGGCGTCACGCCGTTCTACATGTCCAACACCAACGGCAACGGGTTGCTGGAGAATCTGGACTGGGATTATCTCGGCGATGCTTCCGTGCCTGGAGTCATCTCCAAAACGGCCGGAACGACGACCGTGCTGAACGAAGTGGAAACGCCTGAATTCAAGGAAGCCGCGGCGCTCGCCCGCAAATGGTATCAGGCAGGGTACATCAACAGCGATGCGGCGACGTCCAACGTATTCCCGAAAGACCAGGCCAAAGCTGGCAAAGCATTCATGTGGACGGACGGCATGAAGCCCGGCAAGGACAAGGAAGAGGAAGGATACGTCGGATATCCCCTGACTCAGATCGAAATGACGCAGCCGACCATTACGACAGGCGATGCATCCGGCGCGATGCTGGCGATTTCCCGATCGTCCGAACAGCCTGAAAAAGCGATGCAGGTCATCAACCTGCTGCACTCCGACAAAGAAATCAACAACTTGCTGAACTTCGGCATCGAAGGCAAACATTACGTGAAAAAAGAAGGTGAAGACAACATCATCACCCTGCCTCCAGGCGTGGATGCCAACAGCCGTACCTATAATCCAGGTGCCCAATGGCAGCTCGGGAATCAATTCCTGAACTACCTGTGGGATAACGAAGACCCGCAGAAATGGGAGAAATTCAAGGAATTCAATGCCAAAGGCGTCAAATCGCCTGCGCTTGGATTCACGTTTAACAGCCAATCGGTCAAAAACGAAATCGCGGCGGTCAACAACGTGAACAAACAGTTCAAACCGGGCATGACATCCGGCGCAGTCGATCCGGACGAGATGATCCCGAAATATTTGGAAAAGCTGAAAGCGGCAGGCATCGACAAAATCATTGCTGCCAAACAGGAACAGCTGGATGCATTCCTTTCCAAAAAATAGACCGTGAATTACAGGCAGCAATTTCAACGTTAGCCATAAATTCGGCCAGCCAAGGCGTCCCGACATGTTGTCGGGGCGTCTTTGTGTGCAGGACCGGCTTCCCTGCATGCGTGGCTTGTTTCTTGTGCAAGGCTTTTCTCTTTTTTTGCTGAATTCAGTTGGATTATAAATCATTTACAGGAAAAATATGATATAATAGGGCGGATCATTAGGGGGTGTTCCGGTGTCGAGGGCAAGGCTGGTCTGTTCCGCAATATTGTTGATGTTTGCGATTATGTTTACGTTCAAGCATCATCTGGGTTATTCCGTGGGGGATACGATATTGTCGCATTTAGGGGTGTCCCCGTATACCAAGTCCTATATCAGCGGCGTGCACGTTACGTTTTTTGTCGGCATAGGGCTGATATGGTGCGGATATTATGTTGTGCGCAGAGAGTTGATGCAGGCCTACCCTCGTTTGGCAAAGAAACTATGGCTGGTCGTCCTTCTTGTTATTGTTAGCTACCCCTACGTCAGCGACAAAATGATGTATTTGACCAAATGGGGCGCAACCGGCATGGATGGTGTGTATTTCGTTCGGGACGAGAGTTCCTGCATCTACAACGTTCAAGAGAGCGGCGTGACCGGAGCGGCGTGCACGATTACGCTTAAAAACTATGGCAGACATGATGTAAGCGTGGCGCTCAAGCCGGATCTGGCTCGTACGTATGGAAATCAGGATGACCCGTTGTTTAATACGTTAAACTCGGTGGAGCTTAGCCCGGTGCATCTGGATCTAAAGGCACATGCCGCATTTAGCGGCAGATTAGTGTTCAAGGGGCAAGCCAAGGCGCCTTTTCAAGTGGGTGGGCGGCTGACGGATATCGTGTTCGACGTCACGGCCGACGGAAAAGATATTGTATTGGAAGAACCTTGATTAAAGTGTATTTCTAAAAACAGCAATGGATTTATTGGTTCTATACATAGAAGAAACAAACCTAGAAATGATGTTTATTACTCTGGTTATCTTGAGAAGAGCTGGCTGCGGCCGGCTCTTTTTTTCGTACGACCGGAAGTTGTATTAAGTGCAGAAATATTGGTTTTGTCGCCTTTAACCGCTTATTGACAACGCTTACCCTATATAGAGACCGCTGCCATGGAAAGGAATAAAGGGGCATGGGTCCTTCAAGTAGGCCGAAAAAAGGAATTGTAATTGGCTTTGGCATCGCTAAAATAGAATACACTGACAAATTAAGCTAAGGTGAGATGAGAAAATGTCGTACCGGACGAACTTGTTTTCCAAAATGATGATACTGATCTTGATCATGCTGATTCCGGTCGTGCTGCTATATGGGTATTCCAACCATAAAACGACTGCCGTGCTTCGCGCCGAATTGAACCGTTCCAACAGCACCCAGCTCGAATTTTTTCAAAATCAGGTCAATACGCATTTCGAGCTGCTGTCCTCGTGGCCCAACCTGCTGATTCACGATCCGGATATCTCGAGCTTTCGCCGGATTTACGTCGACAGTGAATACTTTGACCTGGACATGATCAATTTGGTCAAACGCATTCAAAAAAAGCTCAGCATCCAAGAGAGCTCGTCCAACTGGACGACCAAACTGTATCTATACTCCCCTTCACTGGGCAGGGTGGTGTCGGAACGGGATGCCCGTTCCTATGATCCGAAATCGCTTCAGGGCAACATTGCGACAGGTTGGAACGTGCGAAAAGTCGAGGAGGGCGAAGACACCAAATTTGTGTTCAGTTGGATTACGTCTTCGCCGTATTGGATCAACGACCCGGCTCAAAATGCCGAAACGCTGATCAAGCTTGAGTTCAACAGCGACAATATCCGGGATATGCTGGACAAGTTCAAAGGAGATGGACGCCACGATCCCTTTTATTATCGCGAAGACATGGGCGTCGTATATAACCGGACGTCGGATCGCGAGTTGACGGGTGAACTGATCCGGGAGCTATCTTTCGACAAGCTCAAAAACGTGGACAGCCGGACCGTCGTCATCGATGGCGAGCCCTATATGGTAAATACGGTGAAATCCCGAACGACCGGATTTTATCTGGTGGATTACATGCCGCTGTCGGATATTTTAAAACCGATCCATCAATCGAACACGCTGTTCTATGGCTCGATGATCTTTTTGTTGATCACCGGCGCCCTCGTCGCCTATTTGCTGTACGTACAGGTACAGATGCCGGTCAAACAGCTGATCCGCGGTTTCCAGCGACTGAAGCAGGAGGATTATTCCGTACGGATCAAACCCAAGGGCAAAAACGAGTTCAGCTTTCTGTCCGAACGGTTCAATTCCATGGTGGAAAAAATACAGCAGCTGTTCGAGCATGTCTATCTCGAGCAGATCCATGTGCGGGAAGCGCGCTTGAAACAGCTGCAATCGCAGATCAATCCGCACTTTTTTTATAATTGCTTCTCGTTCATCACTAGCATGGCGAAGCTGAAGCGCGTGGATGCCGTCGTGGCTATGTCCCACAACCTGTCGAGATATTATCGGTATACGACCCGGCAGGAACGCGATCTGGTCCCTCTCAGGGAAGAGATCGAATTTGTGACGTGTTATCTGGAAATTCAACAAATGCGCATGGAGCGAATCCGCTATACGGTAGAATTGCCGGATCGTTTGCTCGGGCAGGACGTGCCCCCGCTGATCGTGCAGCCGCTCGTCGAGAACGCGGTGATTCACGGCATCGAAACAGACGCTGAAGCCGGCCAAATCCGGGTTTCCGGCGAGATCCGGAACGGACTGATGGTGTTGGCTGTGGAGGATGACGGGCAGGGCATGGATGAGCTTGCTCGCGCAGAGCTGCAGCATAAACTGACGGGCGCAATGGATCAGGAGATGGGCTGCGGTCTTTGGAACGTGAACCAGCGCCTGCAGCTCAAGTACGGCGACCGGGCTGGCATGAGCATTGCGGAATCGCCGCTTGGCGGACTGAAAGTGACCTTATTCTGGCCTGCTTCCGATGGCGAGTTATTCGACGAAATGGAGAGGCAGCATGGACAAGCGGAGTTAGACGAGTAACGATGAAATCAAACATGACGATACAGACAGGGAGTGACGAAGGTGATCGACATTTTGCTGGTGGATGATGAAACGTATGTGACGGAAAGTCTGGAAATGACCATTCCGTGGGGAGAGCTTGGCGTAACGACCGTGCTGCGCGCGGCTTCGGGAAACGAAGCGCTGCGGATTCTGGAAGAAAACGCAGTGGACGTCGTGGTCACCGACATCCGCATGCCTGGCATGACGGGGCTGGAACTGATCGCCGAGATCGGCAGCCGCTGGCCGCACATTCGCTGCATTTTGCTTACAGGACATAGTGATTTCGAATATGCAAAGAGGGCCATTCAGCTGCAGGCTGCAGACTACATCCTCAAGCCGGTGAACGACGACGAGTTCATGTCTTCCGTTACGGCTGCCATTACGGCGCTGCGCGGGGAATGGGATGAATTCGACAAATACCACAGACTGCTCTACAGCCGGAAGTCGGACTACAAAATTTTGCGGGAAAATTTGATGCACGATCTGCTGTTGGGGCGCGAAATGACAACCAAGGCGCTTGGCGAACAGTTGTCCGAATACGAAATTCCGCTTCAGCCGGACAAGCCGTCGGTCATGATGCTGATCCGTCTGACGGGACGGTTCGCGGCCATGGATCAGCAATCGCTCGACCTGATGGATTTTGCCGTCGGCAATATCGCCGAGGAAGTGTTCGGGCAGCAATTCAACGTATGGTTCGCACGGGGACCGCACGACTGCCTCGTCATGCTGATACAGGACCCGGAAGGAACGGAAGGACCGTTGGAAGCGTCCGAATTAAAGACATGGGCCGCAAAGTTCCGCGAACATGTCATCCGTTATTTGCAGGGAGATCTGTTCCTTGTCGCCACCTCGCCTTTTCCATTCGGCGAATTGCCGGTCGTTTACCGCAAAAGCCTAGGTTCATTGGTACTGTCCGGCCCGGATCAGGATACCATCGTTTTGCTGGAAAAAGACATGGACAAGCGGCCGGAGAACGATGCGGCGCAAGTGTTGGAGGAATTGTACAAACCGCCGATGCTGCCCCAATTGTTGGAAACGAAGCAATGGGATGAGGCCGCCCGCAAACTGAACGCGGTTTTTGATGCCGCTGAACGGGTTCGGCTCGCAAGGGAGCACGTTTACGAGATGTATTTGTCGGTCACGAACGCTTTTATGTACATTGCGCATAAACAAGGCCATTTGGTGCATGAAATCGATCATGCGGGCTTTGATCTTCTGCTTGCGCATCAACTGATCCAATCGCCGGAGCGATTGCGCCGCTGGGCGATGGAAATGCTGGCCAAGCTGCAGGAGGAACTGTCCGACCAGGATGGCACGCAGAGCCGCAGGCATGTGATCAAACAAGTGCAGGAATTGGTGGCAAGGGATGCGGGACAAGAGCTGTCCGTCAAGATGATCGCCGACAAGGTCTACTTGCATCCCGTCTATCTGTCCAAAATCTACAAGGCGGAGACCGGTGAAGGCTTGGGCGACTACATGATCCGGATGCGAATGGAGCGCGCGCTGTATTTGCTCAAACACACGAACAAAAAAATATACGAGATCACCAGCGAGCTGGGGTATCAAAATCCCCAATATTTCAGCAAAATGTTCAAAAAACATTACGGTATGACCCCCAACGAATTCAGGGACCAGGCATAAATGTCATCTTTCATTCGTCATATAGGTTGCATAAGGTGCAGAAATCTTGTTTTCGTGACATAGGCTGAAAGCCTTGGCACACCTATAATGAAAGGGTAACCAAAATGATCGAAGGGGGAACAACAATGAGAGCGAATTCTACGAAAAAGAGATGGCTGTCGCTTCTCGCCACAACAACCTGTCTGGCCGTCGTTCTGGCCGGATGCGGAGGGGGCAATGGCAGCAGTGATAGCGCAAGCTCAAGCTCGTCTGCCACCCAAAATGAATACAAAGAAAAATATGATCCGGAAGTGACCATTTCCACGGTATGGGGGATCGATCCGGAGCTGAAATTCAAAAACGGGGAATCCATTGAAAATAGCGTAGCTACCAAATGGGCCAAGGAAAAATTCGGGATCAACATCAATTCGCTGTGGTCCGTGACCGACACCAACGGTGCGTTTGCAACCAAGCTGCGGCTCGCGATGTCCTCCGGCCAAGAGATGCCGGATGTCGTTACCGTCGGGGATAACCTGCTTGCCCAGGATTTGATCGATTCCGGCATGTATCAAGAAGTGGGTCCGTTGTTCGACAAATACGCATCCGATACATGGAAAAAAGCGATGGAACAGGATCCCAACGTATGGAACCAATACATGCGCGACGGCAAACGCATGGGGATCCCGGTCCTCGATTATGCGTACAACAACGACTACCTGCTCTGGATTCGCCAGGACTGGCTCGACAAGTTGAACATGGAAGCTCCAAAAACGATTGACGAATTAGAGACTGTTATGGAAGCGTTTAAAAACAAAAATCCGGACGGCCTTGCACCGGATAAAGTGACGCCGCTCAGCATCGGATTCAAAACATCCATGAACACCTGGATGGGGGATCCTTCCTGGATCTTCGGTGCATACGGCACGCTGCCGTTCCAGTGGAATGAAAGCGCAGACGGCAAGCTCGAATACGGGTCCATCCACCCGGGCATGAAAGAAGGTTTGGTCAAACTGAGCGAATGGCTGAAAAAAGGCTACATTCCTCAGGAAGCGGCGCTGTGGGACGAAAATAAAACCGCAGAGCCTGCGGTTGCCGGCACGGCGGGGATTATTCCAGGTCCGTACTGGATGAGCGGATGGCCATTGAAAGACACAGTTAAAAACGCTCCGGGCGCGGTATGGAAACCGATTCAGATTCCGACAGGCCCGGATGGCAAAGCGATGCGTCATGGCACGCCGTTCGTCAATGGCGTCATCCTGATCAAAAAAGACATGGAGCATCCGGAAGCGTTCTTTACCTATGAGAATTACCTGTTCGACAACTACGCCAACCCTGAACCGGGCAGCCCTTACGATAACGGCTTGTTCGAAGGGTATGATTATCAGCTGGACGCCAACGGCAAACAATTGCCGATCGAAGAAATCGACGGCGGTTATGTCAATGTCGTTCGCTATCTGCTCGTTCGCGACGGCGCACGCATTCCCGATGCACAGATGAAAGCACTGCTTAACCTTGCGGACGGCAAAGAGCCGGAAACGAAGCTGGAGAAGGACGTTGCCGTCAACTACGGCAGCGAAACGCCTGCGGCAGCCAAAGTGCTGCTTTCCCAAGAAGACATTTCGTACAAAAACATGTTTACCGGTCCTACGACCCAAACGATGAAGTCGAAACTGGATTACCTGAACAAAATCGAGAATCAGGCATTCAACGAAATCATCTATGGAAAAAGTCCGGCCGATGCCTTCGACACGTTCGTGCAAACGTGGAAATCGGGCGGCGGCGACCAGATCACCCAAGAGGTCAACGATTGGTATGCTAGCGTGAAAAAATAAGCTTTGCAGCGCGCGGAACTCGGCTTCCGCGCGCTTTTTTTTGCGCATGCTTCCGAGGGCGGAAACGACTTGGAACGCGGATAAAGGCGGGTTTTTCCCCTTTTTGTGCCGATGCCCGAAAGTGGTTGCTTTTGTGCCATTTATATTGCTTTTATGTGCTGTTTGAGCGTCCGGACAGGTTGATATAATCGCACTATAAGCCACCCGGAAACAGCTTGGGTAGGAAGAACTACAGGGGGAGCACTCATGAGAACATTGAAACGAACTTGGCCATTTCACGTAATGCTGCTGCCGGCCGTCATCTTTCTGATCATTTTCAGTTATGTGCCGATGGGCGGCATCGTGATGGCTTTCCAAAATTACAAACCTTGGTTGGGCATCGGCGGGTCAGAGTGGGTAGGACTCGACAATTTCCGCTTTTTATTCGAACGCGAGGATAGCCTTCAGGTCATCTGGAATACGCTGATTATCGCGGTGCTGAAACTGATCTTTAACCTGGCGGTGCCGTTTGTGTTCGCCATTCTGCTGAACGAGGTGCGCAAGATCGCCATACAGCGGTCCATCCAGACGTTGGTGTATTTGCCCCATTTTCTGTCATGGGTCATCCTGGGCGGCATCCTGATCGACCTCCTGTCCAACGAGGGCTTAGTGAATCGGGTGCTCGGCACATTTGGATTGGGTCCTTACTTTTTCCTCGGCGATAATAATTGGTTCCGGTTTACGGTCATCCTGACCGACGTATGGAAAGAATTCGGGTACAACACGATCGTGTTTCTGGCAGCACTCGCAGGCATCAATCCGGCCTTGTACGAAGCGGCTGAAATCGACGGGGCGGGACGCTGGAAACAAACGCTCCATATTACGGTTCCTTCGCTCGTGCCGATGCTGATGGTCGTGGGAACGCTGGCACTCGGAAACGTGCTTAACGCAGGCTTCGACCAAATCTTCAACCTGTACAACCCGCTGGTCTACCAAACAGGCGATATCATCGATACGTTCGTGTACCGCTCCGCGATGGTGAACGGCGAGATGGGCTTTGCGACCGCGATTGGATTGTTCAAATCGGTCATCAGCATGATCCTGATTCTTGTATCCTACGGCTTGGCCAAAAAATACGCCGGATACCGCATATTCTAATCGAATCGAACAGAGAAAGAAGGGACTACGATGTATCATAAATCAACGCCGTACCGCGTGTTCAGCATAGTCAATACTTGCTTCCTGATCCTGCTCGCCATCATGTGCATCATTCCGCTCATCCACGTGCTGGCCGTATCGTTCAGCACGAAGGCGGCAGCGGATGCGAACCTGGTAAGCCTCTGGCCGGTCGGATTCTCGCTGGAAGCGTACAAAAAAACGATGAACAATCCGATTTTCCTCAACTCGCTCTGGATTTCGCTGCTCCGCACGGTGGTAGGCACGGGGATCACGCTCCTCATTACCTTTTTGGCAGCTTATCCCCTGTCGAAGGAAAATAGTGAATTTAAAGGAAGAACGATCTATTCATGGCTGTTTGTTTTCAGTATGATTTTCAATGGAGGACTGGTACCGTTCTACATGGTCATCCAGAAGATCGGCCTGATGAACTCCTTCTGGGTTCTGGTACTTCCCGGCGCCGTTAACACGTTCCTCGTCATCCTGATGCTGAACTTTTTCCGGGGCATCCCGAAAGAGCTGGAAGAAGCGGCACTGATCGATGGCGCGAATCATTTTCGGACGCTGTTCAGCATCTTCCTGCCAATCTCCATGCCGTCCATTGCGACGATTGCGCTGTTCAGCATGGTATTCCACTGGAATTCCTGGTTCGACGGATTGCTCTACCTGAACAACGCCAAAGATTATCCGCTCGCGACCTTCCTGCAGACGGTGATCATCGGACGGGACATGAGCACGATGAGCATGGATCCGAAGGAGATGGATGCGATCTCGCAAACGACCGTGCGCGCAGCGCAAATTTTCATCGGAAGCGCGCCGATCCTGATCGTGTATCCGTTCCTGCAGCGTTTCTTTGTTAAAGGCATGACCCTGGGCTCAGTGAAAGGCTGAGCCCGGTATTTCCGAAAATGCGATGGAGGTTGATGAAGTGAGTAACCACAAGGAACAGCCGTTCATTCTTGGCATGGACGTGTCTTTCATGGACGAAATCGAACAGCACGGCGGCAGTTACAGCGACGTGGACGGCAAAGAACAGGATCTGCTGTCCATCCTGAAATTGAATGACGCCAATGCAATCCGTTTGCGGATCTGGAATGATCCTGTCGGCGGTTATTGCAACCTGGAACGCACGGTGGAGATCGCAAAGCGCATCAAGGCGCACGGCCTGCGTTTCCTGCTGGATTTCCACTATTCGGATCGCTGGGCGGACCCGGCCAACCAATGGAAGCCGAAGGCATGGGAAAGCTTGTCCTATGAGGAGCTGCAGCGGGCAGTATGCACGTACACGGCCGATGTGCTGAACACGCTGAAGGATAATGGCGCCCTGCCGGACATGGTGCAGGTCGGCAACGAGATCACGCCCGGCATGCTCTGGAACGAAGGCCGTGTTGGCGGAGAAGAGAACGATACCGATGAGCAATGGGAGCGGTTTGCCGGTCTTGTGAAGTACGGCATCGCGGCAGTGAAGTCGGTGGACGCGAACATTCAGGTCATGATTCATATCGACCGCGGGGGAGACAATGCCGAGAGCGTGAAGTTTTATGACCGTTTCGAGCAGCTTGGCGTGGAATTCGACGTCATCGGCCTCTCGTTCTATCCATGGTGGCACGGCACGCTGGAGGCATTGCGCGATAACCTGCACGACCTGGCCGCGCGTTACGGCAAACCGATCAACGTGGTTGAAACCGCTTATCCTTGGACGCTGGAGCAGCCGGAAGGGCACGATTGGATCTTCAATCAGGAAGACATGCTGCTGCCAGGATATCCCGCAACGGTGGAAGGACAGCGCAAATACTTGCAGGACTTCCTGCAAATCATCCGCGACGTGCCGGGCGGGCTGGGAGGCGGATTCTATTATTGGGAGCCCGCCTGGATTCCGAGCAAACCGGATTGGTCCGTGGGACACCCGAACAATTGGGGCAACCTGACGATGTTTGATTTCAAAGGACGCAAGCTGGAATCGTTCTCGGCGTTATCGACCGTACGCGAACAGCCAGCGACGTAATCGTGGGCAACATCAAGAAACGCGAAAAGGAGAGTTGTACTCATGACATATAAATATTCACCCGCAAGTTCCAAAGTGCCGCATATGCTGCATGGTGCCGATTATAATCCAGAGCAGTGGCTTCGTTATCCCGAGGTGCTTGAAGAAGACATCCGTCTGATGAAGCTGGCCAAATGCAACGTCATGTCCATCGGTATCTTCTCATGGGTTTCCCTTGAGCCGGAGGAAGGGGTTTATACGTTTGAATGGCTGGACCGTATTTTGGATGCGTTTGCAGCGGAAGGCATTTATGCCTTTTTGGCTACGCCGAGCGGAGCGAGACCGGCCTGGATGTCGGCGAAATATCCCGAAGTGCTGCGGGTAGGGGCTAACCGCGTGCGCAATTTGCACGGTTTCCGGCATAACCACTGTTATACTTCCCCGGTATATCGGGAAAAAGTGAACCAAATGAATACCAGGCTGGCTGAGCGGTATGCCGATCATCCGGCTGTCATTGGATGGCATATTTCCAACGAGTACGGCGGGGACTGCCACTGCGATCATTGTCAGGAAGCATTCCGCGGCTGGGTGCAAAAGAAATACGGCACGCTGGACGAATTGAATCACGCCTGGTGGACGACATTTTGGAGCCACACGATCACGGATTGGAGCCAGGTCGAATCCCCTGCGCCGCATGGGGAAACCCAAGTGCACGCGATGAATCTGGATTGGCGCCGCTTCGTGACGGATCAAACCGCCGATTTCATCGTGCATGAGACCAAGCCGCTCAAAGCGAAAAATCCGAACCTGCCGGTAACGACCAACCTGATGGAGTTCTATGAAGGGCTTAACTATTGGAAGTTTGCCGACATTCTTGATGTCCTGTCCTGGGACAGCTACCCGACGTGGCATGATGCCGACGATGATGCCAAGCAGGCCGCGCGCATCGGCATGATGCATGATATCGTGCGTTCCATCAAGGGAGGGCAGCCATTCCTGCTCATGGAGAGCACCCCGAGTTCCACCAACTGGCAGGATGTCAGCAAACTGAAACGCCCCGGCATGCATCTTCTATCCTCCTTGCAGGCGGTAGCGCACGGTTCGGACAGCGTGCAGTACTTCCAGTGGAGAAAAAGCCGCGGCTCAAGCGAGAAGCTGCATGGCGCGGTCGTGGATCATGCCGGGCATGAGCATACCCGCGTGTTCAAGGATGTCTCGGATGTGGGCACCGTGCTGGAAGGCATGGATGCCATCGTCGGAACGTCCGTGCCGGCAGAAGTTGCCATCATTTTCGATTGGGAGAATCGTTGGGCCGTCAAAGATTCCCAAGGTCCGCGCAACATTGGCGTGAAGTACGAGGAAACGGTGCAGAGCCACTATGAAGCGTTTTGGAAAAAAGGCGTGGCGGTCGACGTGATTGACATGAATGCCGACCTGTCCAAGTACAAGCTGTTGATCGCGCCGATGCTGTACCTGATGCGGGAAGGCGTAGGAGAGCGAATCGAACGGTTCGTGGAGAACGGAGGCACGTTCGTGGCCACGTATTGGTCCGGCATCGTCAACGAGAACGATCTTTGCTTCCTGGGTGGATTCCCGGGCCCGCTTCGCAAAACGCTCGGCATCTGGTCGGAGGAAATCGACGGCTTGCACGATCGCGACCGGAACGGGATGACCCCGCTGGAAGGGAACGAACTGGGGCTGGACGCATCGTACGATGCGGTGGAATTGTGCGACCTTATTCACCTCGAAGGTGCGGAGGCGCTCGGAACATATCGCTCGGATTTCTACGCGGGCAGACCGGCATTGACGGTCAACCGTCTGGGCTCCGGCAAGGCGTATTACATCGCGGCCCGTTTCACGGAACCGTTCCATGACGATTTCTACGGCAGGCTCATCCGTGACCTGAACATCGAGAAGGCATTGGATACCGAGCTTCCGGCCGGAGTAACGGCCCATGTGAGAACCGACGGCACAGCAGACTACGTCTTTGTACAGAATTACACGCCTGACAGCAAACAGGTCGGGTTGGGCAGCCTGTCTTATACCGACTTGTTGACCGATGAACCGGTGGAATCCAATCTGGAATTGAAACCATACGACATTTGCGTTTTGCGCAGAGCGGCGGAGCGTGTCTAAGCACGCTTCTCCCGGCAGCCCTGCATGTCCTTCACCGGATGTGCAGGGTTTTTGCATGTTCTCTGTTACATGGACCACTTTTTCGGGAAGGATAAAGGAAAAGGGCGGCTATGCATCGAAATGAAAACGGGTAGCAATATAACTCAAGACATTCGGTCTGGGAGGAATAGACATGAATCAGAGAAATCTGGACGGCAACAGCATGATTATTCGGCTGGAAATGACAACAAAGGACATCAAGTTTGGCGAAGTGGCTTCGGCCATCTCGGAAGCTGGGGGCGACATCATTGCCATTGACGTCATTTCGACCAATCAGGATGTCACCGTACGCGATCTTACGGTTGCGGTGACGGACGCTCAGGATAACCAAAAAATCCTTGAAGGGGTACGCCAGCTCAAGGGCGTCTCCATCATTAACGTATCGGATCGCACATTCCTGCTGCATCTGGGCGGCAAGATTGAAGTCACGCCAAAAACGCCGATTCATAACCGCGAGGATCTGTCGAGGGTGTATACGCCTGACGTGGCGCGTGTATGTACCGCGATTTCCGAAGAGCCCGGCAAGGCTTTTTCGCTAACCATCAAAAGAAATACCGTTGCCGTAGTTTCCGACGGCAGCGCTGTACTGGGACTGGGCAATATCGGGCCAAAGGCCGCCATGCCGGTCATGGAAGGCAAAGCGATGCTGTTCAAACAGTTTGCTGGAGTGGACGCGTTCCCGATCTGTCTGGATACCCAGGATACCGAAGAGATCATTCGTACTGTGAAAGCGATATCACCCGCGTTCGGCGGCATTAATCTCGAGGATATCTCCTCGCCGCGCTGTTTTGAAATCGAGCGCCGTTTGAACGAGGAGCTGGACATTCCGGTATTCCACGATGACCAGCATGGCACAGCAGTGGTGTTATACGCAGGTTTGATCAATGCCTTGAAGCTGGTCGGCAAATCGATCGAGGACGTAAAAATCGTCGTATGCGGCATCGGTGCGGCCGGCGTGGCATGCAGCAATATCCTGCTCTCGGCGGGAGCGACCAGGCTGATCGGCGTGGACCGCGAAGGAGCCCTGGTGCGCACGCAAACTTACGAAAGCGATGTTTGGAACGATTATGCCGCCAGGACGAATCCCGAACTGGTGACAGGGTCTCTGCAAGAGGCGATTCGCGGAGCCGACGTGTTTATCGGTTTGTCCCGAGGCAACCTGCTGACGCGGGAGGACGTGCAGACGATGGCCGCAGACCCGATCGTGTTTGCCATGGCCAATCCCGTGCCGGAAGTCATGCCTGCGCTGGTCGAGGATATTGTGGCGGTTATGGCGACGGGGCGCTCCGATTATCCCAACCAGATCAACAACGTGCTTTGCTTCCCGGGCATGTTCCGGGCGGTGTTGGATTGCCGTGCGTCGGAAATCAACGAAGAGATGAAGCTCGCCGCGGCTCAGGCGATCGCCTCATCCATTTCGGATGAAGAGCGGAACCGTTACTACATCATTCCAAGCGTATTCAACGACAAAGTGGTGAAATCCATCCGCCGCCGGGTCGTGGAAGCGGCCGTAAACACGGGTGTGGCCCGGCGCGTACCGCGTGAACAGGCCCGCGAAGACAAGGAGCGGGAATGATGGACGAGGCATCCAGGAACCTTCCGGTCCCGGGCTTGGAGTCCTCTGCGAATGGAGAGAAGGACGAAACATCGGCAAGGGAAGCCGTGCTTCAAGCCGCTCGAACCTTCGTCCAAGGCGATACAGCAGGCAATGCCGACGGCCATGATTGGCCGCATGTAGAGCGGGTAACGGCGCTTGCGGTCGAACTTGCGCACCGCGAAGGAGCGGATCCGTACATTTGCGAGCTGGCCGCCCTGCTCCATGACGTGCCTGACGAAAAGTTGAACGAGAGCCTGGAGGCAGGCATGGCGAAACTGAATACCTGGCTGGACCTGCAGCCGCTCGAACCGGGCGTAAAGGAAGCGGTGCTGAGCATCATCCGCACGATTTCCTTCGCTGGGGGCGATCGTGTTCCGGTCAGCTCACTGGAAGCACAGGTCGTCCAGGACGCCGATCGGCTTGATGCTCTTGGCGCGATCGGCATTGCCCGCACGTTTGCATTTGCGGGTGCCCGCGGCCGCGAAATGTATGATCCTTCCCTGCCGCCGCGGGAGAGCATAACGCGGGAGGAATATCGGAACGGGCGCAGCACCACGATCAATCATTTTTACGAAAAACTGTTCAAGCTGAAGGATCGAATGAATACGGCGGTCGGCAAAGAACTGGCACAGCAGCGCCATGACTTCATGGTTCAGTTCGTGGAACGGTTCAAGCAGGAATGGGAGGGCATCGTTCCCTAGTCCTCACCGGAAAACGGGGGGAGATGGCCTGACATGAGACAATCCTCGGTGCTTGCGACGAGCAGGCGGCGGGGATTGTTTGCGTTGCAAGATCAGGAATGGCATCTCTGTGCCTTCCATGATAAAATAAATCTTTCTCTTGAACTTGTCAGGCAAAAAAAGAAATATGGGGTAATAATGATAATGATCATCCAACGAACACAACCGGAACCTGGAAAAGGAGGGGCTTAGATGTCTTTTGGTGCGCGCGTGCTCAAAACGGGTATCGCGGTGACGCTGGCCTTGTACCTGAGCAGCTTATTCCTGAACCCGCAATCCCCGGTTCCCGCCGCGATCGCGGCCATCTTTGCCATGCAGCCGTCCATCTACAGATCGTGGAAATACTTCCTGGACCAGCTGCAAACGACGACGCTCGGAGCCATCGTTGCTCTGATTGGCGGCATGGTGTTATCCAATGAACCGATCGCGGTCGGTCTGATCATCGTGCTGGTCATCATGATCTGTTTGAAATTGAACATGGGAGAAACGGTGGGGCTCACGCTGGTCACCGTCGTTTCCATTATGGAGGCTTCGGGAGACTGGCACTTTGCGCTTAATCGGTTCCTGTTGACACTGGTGGGCATCATTTCGGCTTTTTTGATTAACATTATGGTTTTTCCGCCCAAGCCCAAGGTGCAGTTTGTGAAACAGATCCAAAGCGTATTCAACAACATGTCTCTTCTCCTGCGGACATCCATTTCCGATGAGATCAAGGAAGCGGTTTTTCGCGATCAGAAGAACGAATTAGGGGCAGCCATCAAGTCGCTATCCGACAAATACAATCTGTTCGAGGAAGAGCAGAAGAAGATGAAACGACCGAAATTCAGCGAAACCCGCCAAATGGTCGTTTATAAACAGATGCTGCTTAGTCTGCAAAAGGGATACGACGTCCTGGATTCGGTCGAGCGCCATTACTTTCAAGCACAGCGCACGCCGGAAATGGACCAGTTCTTCGATAACCATTTGGAACGTGTCATCAAGTTTCACGAGCATGCGCTGCTTAAGTTTGAGGACAAGCTGAAGCCCAACGATGAAGAAGCAGCCCAATTCAATGAGGACAACGACCGTTTCATGGAGCAGGCGATTTCCCGTTTCGACGTGAAACAGGAAGGCATGCTGAGACTGTCCATCGCTGCGGCTGCAATCTACGATTACGGCTACCAGCTTGAACGGCTCAACCGGCTTGCGGAGCATGTACACAGTGCAGCCGACGACAAGGAGTCTCATGACCATTTGCTGAATTGGCTGAGATGGCCGTAGTGGATTGCACCAAGGAACAAACAACCTGGCCCAGCAGCGGTGCCCAGGTTGTTTTTGCAAATCAACCGAAGAGAGGGAAGTATGATTATGCATGAACTTAACAGCGAATTGGCGGAGTGGCTGAACGGGCGGAATTTGGAAGGCAAACAGCACGAAGCAATGCAATTGCTGACCGTATCCCCGGAAGGCTGGGCACACCAGGCGATGGTCAGCGTCGGCGAAGTCGTGGCATTGGGCCCGGACCGGATCAGATTGGCCTTATGGCCAGGCACGCAGACCAGCCAAAACATGCATCATACGGGAAAGGCGGGTCTGGTGTTGGTATTGAACGGAGAATTGATACATATAAAGCTTGAGGTTGAGCCGCTTCCCCCGCTGAAGAATGCCCGCCATCCGCGAGACCGATTCGAAGCAAAGATAACGCAAGTCAAAGTGGATAAGGCTCCCTATGCGGAGATTACGTCAGGTATCACGTTTGAATTAAAGAACGTGGACGAAGGAGTTTCGCGCTGGAAAGAAACCGTTGAAGAGCTTCGGCAGTAGAATGCAGGAAACGGAGCAGGCTATATTTCAATTCGATGCGGATTATAATAGGAAGGCGTGGTCGGAGCAGAAACGGGAGGTTGAGGCTTTGTGGCGATCATCAACGAGAACGAAAGCAAAAATAACGTCTCCGCTTGCAACGGGACGTTGTGGCTGGTACAATAAAAAAACGACGCATGAATTAGAATTAATTCACAAAATACCAAAATAATTACTTTATTAATTTGACTATAACATGGCATTTTCAGATTGTCAAATTGCCATATTGGGGGATAAAGGGGCGTATGGACAAATGAGTGCAGATCGGCAGTGGCTTGAGGAGCAGCAGCGCGTAGACAGCGTGACGAAGCAGATCGAACGGAAAATTGCGGCGCTTGAACAGGAGGTAAGCACCTTCCGGGAAGAAGTCGTTGAGATGAGAAAGGATTTCTGGGACGAGGTTACGATGAACTTCAGCGAGGCGGACGATGTCGGGGAAACGTCGACGAGCATGCGGCAGCAATCGCAGGTCCTCTCCGACCGGGAGCGGAGCCACCTGAACACGGCAGCTTCCCTCAGCAAAATGAAACGGCTGCATTACTCCCCGTATTTCGGCCGCATCGATTTTACGGAGACTGGTTATTCGGATACAGAAAAGGTTTACCTCGGGATCGCCTCCATGTTGGATGAGAAAGAGGAGAACTTCATCATCTACGACTGGCGCGCGCCGATTTCCAATCTGTATTACGATGGCGCTCCAGGACCGGCCGCATACCACACGCCGGGCGGAGAGATTCGCGGCACTATTGAAATGAAGCGGCAGTTCGTCATTCGGGACGGGCGCATTCGTTTTATGTTCGACACGGGAGTCACGATCGGTGATGAACTGCTGCAGGCCGTGCTGAGTCGAACGTCCGATGCGCAGATGAAAAGCATCGTGGCCACGATTCAACGGGAGCAGAACCGGATCATCCGCAATGACCGGGCTCGCATGTTAATCGTGCAGGGAGCGGCAGGCAGCGGCAAAACGTCGGCCGCCCTGCAGCGGGTAGCCTATTTGCTGTACAAATACCGGGAGCATTTGCGGGCAGACCAGATGGTTCTTTTTTCGCCGAATCCGATGTTCAACAGTTATGTATCGACGGTATTGCCGGAGCTTGGAGAAGAAAACATGCTGCAGACCACCTTCCAGGAGTACCTGGAGCGGCGGCTCGGCAAGGAGTATCAATTGGAGGATCCGTTCATCCAGCTGGAATACGTATTGACGGCCACGGCTGACCCGGGATACGCGGCGCGCATGTCAGGAATCCGTTTTAAATCGTCGGAGTCGTTCCTGAACGTTATCACAAAATACAAGGACGGTTTGATGAATGGCGGCATGAAGTTCAAACCTGTGCGTTTTCAGGGACAGGTCGTCGTTCCCGCAGAGGCGATGCTTGAGAAATTTTACAGTTTCGAGCCGTCCGTCAAACTGGTCAGCAGACTGGAGCTGCTGCGCGATTGGATGCTCAAGGAGTTATCGGCGTTCGGCAAACGGCAGTTGGAAGCGGATTGGGTCGATCAGCAGCTCGATGTGATGGATGCAGAGGATTTGCAGAAAGCCTATCAACGCCTGAAACGTAAACAAAAAGGCAAGGTGGACAGTTTCGACGATTTCGAACAGGAACGCGGCATTTTGGCACGCATGGTCGTAAGCGACCGGCTGAAACCGCTGCGCAAATGGATCAAAGCGCTTCGTTTCGTTGACGTCCGCCAAATGTATGCACACCTGTTCCAGGACCAGGCGCTGATGACGCGTTTGATGGAAGGAGAAGCGCTGCCGTCTCACTGGCAGGACATTTGCGATGTGACGCTGGGCAGGCTGAAGGTTCAGGAGCTGGCCTATGAGGACATTACGCCGTACCTGTATCTGCGGGAATTGCTGCTTGGATTTCACATTAATTCCGCCATCCGTCACGTCATCATCGACGAAGCGCAGGATTACTCGGCCTTCCAGCTTGCATTCATGAAACGTTTGTTTCCGCGTTCGAAATTTACGGCACTCGGCGACTTCAACCAGGCCATCTATGCGCACTCTTCCGTGCTTAAGGGGACGGGGCCGCTGACAAAGCTATACGGACCTGAAGAGACTGAACTCATTGAGCTGACGCGGAGTTACCGGTCAACGCGCGAGATCGTGGAGTTCACGAAAGGAATGATTCCCGGCGGGGAAGAGATCGTGCCGTTTAACCGTGTCGGAGACAAACCGAAAGTGGTTGTAACTTCTTCGGCACAAGAACATATCGACGCCATGACAAAGGATATCGAGGGCCTGGTGAAGGAAGGTTTCGAGACCGTTGCCGTCATATGCAAAACTGCTGAGGAGAGCAAAAAAGTGCACGAGGCTTTAAGCAAAAGGCTGGAGCAGGCACCCAAGCTCATCAAAAAAACGACGCTTTCCTTTGAGCAGGGCGTACACGTTATTCCAGCGTATCTTGCCAAAGGCGTCGAGTTCGACGCCGTGCTTATTCACGACGCCTCTGCCCGCAGATACGGCCAGGAGCATGAGCGCAAGCTGTTCTATACGGCATGCACGCGGGCGATGCATTTGCTGCATGTGTACTGCAAAGGCGAGCCAAGCCCGTTCATTACTTCCCAGCCGGCAGAGCTGTATGCGATGGCAGATGTCCCCATGGCCCAAACGGAGTAAAACGTTGATATGACCCGGCAGACGAATGAATCCTTCGACTGGTATTAATGATTACCGGCTTCCGTACTCTGGGTACGGGAGCTTTTGCTTATGTGCATCGTACAGCCCTTGCACGGTTTCATTGCTGCATTTATGCTCGGATGGAAACAGAAACGAACGAAAGAGGAGGATGAACGTGGATTACGCAAACGTCACTTACACATTGGAAAGCAATGGGATCAAATATCAAAATGAGGACATGAATGCTTCATTGTTCGACGAACTCATCACGAACTTAGACTTGATGGACTATCTGGTGCTTGTGCCGTCACAACCTATAGACAAGAGCATCTATTTACAGGCTGCGACCACGGATAATCCGGAGGAATTCGTCGTAGAAGTGCGATTCGTATTCGATGACGAAAGATTCGAACATTACAGTTACATATCTGAGGATCCTCGTAAAGTTATAGCGATTTTCCTGGACTATTGGGGACAGCAAAAGCTGCCGAATCTGGGCGATTGGCAGGATATTACGGAACAATTTCTAACATAGGCATGTCGGAGAAATGCAAATCATTGTTTTGGTTCATCATATTTGCCGTGCATTTTATCATCAAAAACAAATCGAGTGAGGGTTCTTTACACCCAGGATGCGGACTCTTATAATCGTAACAATATACTTTTTTGCAGGGCGTACTGGAACGGAGGAGGATGGAAATTGAAAAAAACACGTTTTGAGCGGGGGCCATTGGCAGATTGCGTACCCGACCTGGTTGCGACGGCGCGGGGAGATTTGCCAGCGACGCTGGTCATTCGCGGGGGCACGCTGGTAAACGTCATTTCGGGCGAAATTTTACCGGGCATGTCCGTTGCGATTCAAGGCGCACGTATTGCCTATGTGGGCAAAGATGTCAGCCATGCAATCGGCGAGCATACCCGAATTATTGAAGCAGAGGGACGATATATTGCGCCTGGATTGTTGGATGGGCATTGCCATATTGAAAGCACGCAAATGAAGGTATCCGAATTTGCAAGAGCGGTGCTGCCATCCGGGACGACGGGCGGATTCTTCGATCCGCACGAAATTTCCAACGTACTTGGCTTGAAAGGGCTGCGCATGATGCTGGACGAGGCACGGACAACGCCGCTGGCTGCCTATTTGCAAGTGGCTTCCTGCGTGCCTTCCACCCATCCGGGTCTGGAAACGACAGGGGCGTACATCGGGCCGGAGGAGGTTGCCGAGGCCCTCTCATGGGGGCCTGACATGATTGGCCTGGGGGAAGTCATGAACTTTCCGGGGGTCGTCTACGGCGACGACACGATGCTTGGCGAAATTCAGGCCACGCTGCGCGCAGGCAAAGTGGCCGATGGCCATTTTACGTGGGCAGCGGATGACTGGCGTCTTCCTGCTTATGCGGCAAGCGGGGTTTCGGGGGATCACGAGTGCGTGACGAAGGAAGACGTGGTTGAACGGCTGCGTCTGGGCATGTATGCAAAAATGCGCCAAGGATCGGCCTGGCATGACGTTGCCGAAACGATCAAAGCCTGTACCGAGCTGGGGCTTGATACACGCCGCATGCTGCTTGTCACTGATGACCGGAGTTCGGAGTCCTTGCTCAAGGAGGGCCATATGGATTTCGTTGTGCGTCTGGCCATCTCCCAAGGGGTGAAGCCGGTGACCGCGTTCCAGATGGCGACGATCAACACAGCCGAGAGGTTTGGGGTGGCCCGCGATATCGGCGCCGTCATTCCCGGAAATATGGCGGACATCATTTTGCTGGACGGAAGGCTGGCCGACGTTCGGGTCGGCATGACCATTGCAGCGGGCCAGATCGTTGCCGAGCATGGAAAAATGACGGCAGCATGGGAGCCATTCATCTATCCGGACGAAGCACTGAACACGGTAAAGCTGAACCCGGATCTTCAGCCGGGTGACATGGCTTTGGCCGCACCGATTGTCGAAGGCACCATTGCTGCCAAAGTCATTCAAGTGACCGAAAATCATGTGGATACAAAAGAGAGGCTTGCCCACGTTGAAGTAAAGCAGGGGCTTGTGCAGGTCCCGACCGATGGTGACGTATGCAAGATTGCCGTGCTCGAACGGCATAAGCAAACAGGCAACCGCGCGGTTGCGCTTGTGGGAGGAATTGGTTTTAAGAAACCGGCTGCCATTGCCATGACCGTTGCGCATGATAGCCACAATCTGCTCATCATCGGCAATGACGATGCACTGATGGCAGAGGCAGGAAACAAGGTGATCGGCATGCAGGGCGGCGTCGCGGTGGTGACGGCATCGGGCAGCACTGAGTTTCCGCTGCGGATAGCCGGCCTGATGTCGACCGAGCCTTTCGAGCAAGTGGCTGCACAGTCCGAAGCCGTCAGCGAGGCGCTGCAATCGGCAGGCTGCACGCTGAACAATGCCTTTATGACGCTGTCCCTGCTGGCACTAGTCGTCATTCCCGAGCTGCGTTTGTCCGACAAAGGACTTGTTCGGATCTCGTCGGAAGGCATTGAACAGGTATCCCTGTTTGAGGAGGTCAACGAGGTAAAGGCTCAATGAAGCGGCTTGTATAACCCTGAGGTGTGATCGTATCCAACGCGAACAGGACGTTAACCATTGAACTGGAGATATGTTGCCACAAAAAAACCTTGCGCTGCATTACGCAAGGTTTTTTTGCATGTCAATTTCCATGTCCATGAGGCGAACGTTTACAAGTTTTGTAACTCCTTATTAGAAGAAATCCAGCATGGAATCCGCTCGTCTCTCATCATATGGCTAAAATTCCAAGTCCTAAAAATAGGGTCTAAAGAACTATTAATACAGAAGTGTGAACGCCCGAAATATGTTTAAGTGATTCTTTTGTCGTGCGTCTATAAGGTGGTATTGCATATATAAGAAATGCAATAAAGTCCTATATTCGCAGAGGTTCCATGAGCCGGGAGCAGCACATGATCTCCCTGATCGGCAGAGGAGTTAACAAGCAAGGGAGTGTTCAAACATGAAAAAAAACCGGGGTCGTCGTTTTATGTTGTTGTTCAGCAGTCTCTTTCTTCTCATTGGCGCGTCGTGTTCGACGCCAAGCGTCATCGCGGAGAGCTCTCCGGGGGAAATTCCCACGGTGCAGGGAACAGTTCAGAAGGAGGGACCCATAAGGGCAACCTGGTTATGGGATACGATGCAGATCGTCGATCACACCGAAAGCATCTTGCAATTTGCGGCAGCCCATCAAATCAGCGCCATTTATTTGCAAATCAACAGGGACGTGAAATTGCCTTATTATAAGGAATTCATCCGCAAAGCAGGTGAACAGGGCGTTGTCGTAGATATTATGGATGGACGTCCTGCATGGGGGCTGAGCGAAAACGTGAATCAGATTGCAGCTTTTTTGGATTGGATAGAGGCGTACCAGTCCCAAGCGGAAGCCGATGAACGGTTTGCCGGAATCCACCTGGATATCGAGCCGCATGTGCTTCCCGAATGGAAGACCGACCAGGAACGGGTCATTTCGGAATGGCAGGGCAATGTGCGTTATATCATGAACCGGGCGGCGAAAATGAACATGCCTGTGGCGGCCGATTTACCTTTCTGGCTGGATAACTACAAGATTCCGGGATCGGACATGGCCGTCAGCAGCTGGATGATCCGCCAATACGATGCCGTGACCATCATGGCATATCGGGATACGGCGAAGGCCATCTTCGATGTGGCCAAGACCGAGCTCGCCGAATCGGCCGCGCTGGGCAAAAAGCTTTCGATCGCCGTCGAGACGAAACAGAGCAAAGAAGGCCAGTTCATAACGTTTTACGAGGAAGGCAAAGCATACATGGAGAGCCAGCTGAAGCTGGTAGAAAGCATGGCAAAAGGCTACGATTCCTACTCGGGCATATCGGTGCATGAGTATAGCGCATGGAAATCGTTGATCCCTTAATACGTGCTTAAAGCTGTTTGGGCGCAAAAAAAGAGGAAGGATCCCGGCAAGTCCGGAATGCTTCCTTTTTCGTTTGTTCTGCCGCCATCTCGGCGTTTCAAATCGGAAGGGGCTCCATGGCCAGTTTTTCATAGAAGAGCTTGCGATATTGGGACGGCGTAATGTTTTTGTGTTTTTTGAAGGTCGTGATGAAATAACTCAGGTGCTCGAACCCGACGTCCATGGCGATGTCGACGATTTTGTGGTCGGTGTTCTCCAATTGGTAACAGGCCTGCTGCACACGGTAATAATTGATGTAATCGACAGGGCTCTTCTGTACCATCTGTTTGAAAAAGCGGCAGAAATGCCCTTCGCTCATGTTGGCTTCGTCAGCCAGCTCTTTCAGCTTGAGCGGTTCCGGATAACGGCGGTGGATGTATCCGAGCACGGATTTCAACCGCTCGATTTTGTCATGGCTGCCGGTCGGGACTGCGCTTTTGAGCGGAGCAGGCTTCATATGCTCGAACATGCGGGCGAAAATCAGATACAGCAATGCTTTGGTCGTCATTTCGCAAGTGTCGGATCCTTGCTCATGCTCGGCAAAAATCCGCTGCAAGTAAAGGAGAATCTCCTGGCCCCACGCCTCATCGGACTTGATATGACAGGGAGGGACGAGCGTTTTGTGCATCAGCGGGCCAATGAACTTCTCCTGAACGGCATCGAACGTGCGGCTGCCGAGCAGCTCCGGGTTAAAGACGATGGAAGAAAAGACGCATGGATCCTCGCCCTTGAGGTAGCCTGCATGAATTTCGCCGCGATTGACAAAGATGGCTTCCCCGGCTTGAACTTCAACCGTATTCATATCGATCTGAAAGACGGCGCTTCCCTGAATCATCATCGTAAATTCCATTTCGTCATGCCAGTGGCAGTCAAGAATGCTGTCCCCGTTCAACTGCTGAATATCCGGATAGACGCTGACAGGATACATGGCATTGCCGTGAATGCGGTCCTCCCGCAATCGTTCTCTTTCCATAGAGAAGGCCCCTCTCATTTCATTATTAATGTAATCGTTTCCATTGTTTGGGCATCATGTGGCGGAAATGATCATCAAATATCAAAATCGTGATATATTTGGTCAAAATATGATAAGAAAACACGCTTTAATATCAATATTATTATAGTATAACCAAAGGGGGTAATGATCAATGAAATTTACGGACGGTTATTGGCAAATCCGTGAAGGATACCATGTGCAAAATCCTGCAGATGTTCGAGATATAGTACAAAAAGGCGATACCATGACGGTATACGCGGCAACCAAACGCATTGAACGCAAAGGAGATACCCTGAACGGAACGCTGCTCAAGGCGACTTACAGCTCTCCGATGCCTAACGTTATTCGCGTGCAGCTGAACCATCACAAAGGTCAAGTAAACCAAGGGCCGGAATTCGCGCTGAACACGTTCAATACCGATGTGCAAATTACACGCGATGAGCAGGGTGCCGTGCTGAAGAGCGGCGATCTGAGCGTGACTGTGGACAAAACCAAAGGCTGGGACATCGGCTTCTATTATAATGAGAAACGTCTCACTGGCAGCGGCTGGAGAGGCGCGGGATACATTCAATCCAAAGAAGAAGGCGCATTCTTCCGCGAACAGCTGGAGCTGGGCGTAGGCGAGTATGTCTACGGCTTGGGCGAGCGCTTTACTCCGTTCGTGAAAAACGGACAAGTCGTGGATATTTGGAACGAAGACGGCGGCACAAGCAGTGAGCAAGCTTACAAAAACATTCCGTTCTACCTGTCCAACAAAGGATATGGCGTCTTCGTCAACCATCCGGAAAAAGTATCGTACGAGATCGCTTCCGAGAACGTATCGAAAGTGCAATTCAGCGTAGCTGGAGAGTCCCTGGAATACTTCATCATCGGTGGAGCGAACCCGAAAGAAGTGCTTGATAATTACACCAAATTGACAGGCAAACCTGCACTGCCGCCGGCATGGACGTTTGGCCTGTGGCTGACGACTTCGTTTACGACGGATTACGACGAAGCAACGGTAAACCATTTCGTGGACGGCATGGCCGAGCGCGATCTGCCGCTTTCCGTATTCCACTTCGACTGCTTCTGGATGAAGGAGTACCAATGGTGTGATTTCGAATGGGACAAAGACATGTTCCCTGATCCGGAAGGCATGCTGAAACGACTGAAAGAAAAAGGTCTTAAAATCTGTGCATGGATCAACCCGTACATCGCCGAGAAATCCTACCTGTTCGACGAGGGTATGGAAAACGGATATCTTGTTAAACGCGCCGACGGCAGCGTATGGCAATGGGATATGTGGCAAGCCGGCATGGGTCTCGTGGACTTCACGAATCCTGCGGCTGTGGACTGGTACAAAGGCAAGCTGAAAACGCTGATCGACCAAGGCGTGGATTGCTTCAAAACGGACTTCGGCGAAAGAATTCCGACGGACGTCGTTTATTATGACGGCTCCGACCCTGTGAAAATGCACAACTACTATACATTCCTGTACAACAAAGCCGTATTTGACGTATTGGAAGAAAACCTGGGCAAAAACGAAGCGGCGTTGTTTGCGCGTTCCGCAACGGTAGGCGGACAACAGTTCCCTGTGCACTGGGGCGGAGACTGTTCGTCCAACTATTCTTCCATGGCGGAATCGCTGCGCGGAGGCCTGTCCCTCGGTCTTTCCGGTTTCGGGTTCTGGAGTCATGACATCAGCGGTTTCGAAAGCACGGCAGAGCCTGACGTGTACAAACGCTGGGTACAATTCGGACTTCTTTCTTCCCACAGCCGTCTGCACGGTAACGAGTCGTACCGCGTACCTTGGTTGTTCGACGAAGAAGCGGTGGACGTGGTCCGCGACTTTACGAAGCTCAAGCTGAGCCTGATGCCTTACCTGTTCAATTCCGCGGTGGAATCGAGCGTGCAAGGTCTGCCGATGATGCGTGCGATGGTGCTGGAGTATCCGGAAGATCCGACATGCGCCACGCTGGACCTGCAATACATGTTCGGAGACTCGATCCTTGTGGCACCGATCTTCAACAAAGAGGGCGACGTTCGTTACTATCTGCCTGAAGGTACATGGACGAACTACCTGACTGGCGCAAAAATCGAAGGTGGACGCTGGATCAGCGAAAACCACGATTTCAAAACGCTGCCAATGATGATCAAACCGAACACGCTGCTTGCGGTCGGTGCGGTTGACAGCAAACCGGATTACGACTTTGCGCAGGATGTATCCTTGCATTTGTTCGAATTGGCAGACGGCCAGGCTGCAGAAGCTGCCGTCGTGAACCAAGCCGCGGAACAGGAACTGAAAGTACAGGTTTCCCGTCAAGGCGAAGTGCTTGAAGTACGTGCTGAAGGCGCGGGCAAACCATGGAGCATCGTTCTGCGCGGCATCGAGCGCGTATCCGGCGTAGAAGGCGGTTCTTACGCTGCCGGCGAGCATGGCGTAGTTGTAACGCCTGCAGCGGGCGCGAGCAAGCTGACGATCCAGTTGTAATCTGTTATTGTAAGGACGGTACCTCGCAAGGTGCCGTCCGTTTTTAAATTCTTTGGGGGCATAGGAGTTTGATGATCATGAACGCAACAAGAAGCACAGGGTTGCATCAACCCGTTACACCGGAAACGATTCAAATTTTGGTAAAACATCATTTTGGAACCGCTACCAATATAATCAGCCAACACATCATGCAGGGCGGACTTTTTAATACGACCTACAAGCTTGAGCTGGAGCATGAGGTACACCCGCATGTCATCCTGCGACTGGCTCCCGAACGGATCTGTTCTTCTGCCGATCCGGCAGCGGATCCGCTCTTTTCGTTTGAACGGACGATGATGTCCGCTGAACCCGTGATTTACGAGCATTATCGAAACGTAGGTATACCTGCCCCTCATGTCATTGTTTGTGATGACAGCGGAAAGCTTGTACCACGAACCTACATGTTCATGGCATTCATCCCGAGCGTGCAGCTGGACCACCCGTCGATTTGTGCAGAGCAAAAGGATCGTTTGTACCGCCAGCTTGGTGCTTATACTGCGGCGATGCACCAAATTAAGGGCCACTCTTTTGGCTGGCCGCAAAAAGACGGAACCATCCGGGGTTCGGAGAGATGGTCGGACGTGCTGCTTGCGTATGCCCGGGAAACTGCCGATAAAGCAGCGGCGGCGAATTACATGCCTGAGGCCGGGGAAGAGATCGTAACGCTGTTTGAGGCGCATCGCGATTTGTTCGATCAAGTCACCCAACCCGTGTTGGTCCATAACGACTTGTGGGAGGCCAATGTGCTGATCCAAACGCCTGTGCAGGATCGGCCCGTTATCGCGGCCGTGATCGACGGGGACCGCTCCATGTTTGCGGACAGGGAATATGAAGCCATCCTTTCCGGCAAATCCGCTTCGTTCCATGCAGGATACGGAATGGAGCTGGACATGTCCCCGGAGGGACAAACGAGGCGGCTCGCTTATCGGATCCTGTCGTCTTTCTTTAACGCATATGTGCATGAGCATCAGGTAAATCAACCCGAGGATGGGGAAGTATACCGCCAGCGGACGCTGAGTTTGCTGAAGGAGTGGAAGCAGCTTCTTGTCAACTAAACAATTGAGGGAGGAATTTCCGTGCACGAATATTACGATTACCCCATGTGGAACGCTTCGCTTTCGCTGGAGGAACGACTGGACGATCTGATCTCAAGGCTCACGCTGGCGGAAAAAATAAGTTTGATTCCGACGCGCGAAGCGGCCGTTCCGAGATTGGGCATTCCCAAATACAACGTGGGCGGCGAGGCTGCGCACGGGGTAGCCTGGAAGGGCGTCGCCACCGTATTTCCGCAGCCGCTCGGACTGTCGAGCACATGGAACCCGGAACTTCTGCGCCGGATCGGTTCCGTCATTGGCGATGAAGCGCGGGCATATCATCACAGGGAGCCCGAGGTTCACGGTTTGACCCTTTGGGCACCCACGGTTGACCTGGAACGGGACCCGCGTTGGGGAAGAACCGAGGAGGGTTACGGGGAGGACCCTGTGCTGACGGGAGAAATGTCGAAGGCACTGGTGCAAGGCATGCAGGGCGATCATCCGTTTTATCTGAAAATGGTTGCGACGCTGAAGCACTTTTTTGCCAACAACAATGAAAAAGACCGCTTGAACTGCTCATCCAGCATCGATCCGCGCAATTTGCGCGAATATTATTTGAAAGCCTTCGAAGCTCCGTTCGTGGAAGGCGGTGCCTTGTCGATGATGACGGCGTACAACTCCATCAACGGCACCCCGGCCATCGAGAGTCCATATATCAACGATGTCGTTAAAGGAGAATGGGCGATGCCCGGCTTCATCGTGTGCGACGGAGGAGACTTGTCCCAGACGGTCGATTACCACAAGTACCACGCATCCCATGCAGAGTCGGCGGCAGGAGCGATCAAGGCGGGCGTGGACTGTCTTACGGATGAAGTGGACATGGTCGTGCCTGCCCTGGAAGAGGCGCTCCAACGCGGTCTGCTGCAGGAGAAAGACCTGGATCGGGCCATTCGCAACATTTTCGGCGTACGCATGAGATTGGGGCAGCTGGATCGGACGGGAGCGAATCCGTATGCATCGATTTCGGAGGATGTGTTGTGTGCGCCGGAGCATGCCCGGTTGAGTTACCGCGCGGCTGCCGAATCCGTCGTATTGCTCAAAAATGATGGACTGCTCCCGCTGAAACCGGAAAAGCTGCATAAAGTCAGCGTCATTGGGCCGCTTGCGGACGCGGTTTATACCGACTGGTACAGCGGCACGCTTCCGTACAAAGTTTCCGCATTGGACGGATTGCGAAGCCGATTGAAGAATGTGGAAATTGCCTATGAAGACGGCAATGATCGGATTTCCCTGAAAACTGCAGACGGAAAAGTGATTGTGCATGGAACTCAAGGAACTTTAGCTGCCGTTGAGGAAGAAGGAGCGCAGCCGGCGGAGTTCGTACATCAGGATTGGGGCTGGGGGAGCCATACGCTTCGCAGCAGAAGTAACGACCGTTACGTCACGTTGACCGAGGAAGGCATCTATCAGGCTTGTGCGGAACAGATCGGCGGATGGTTCGTCAAAGAAATTGTACGATTCGAGGAAGACGCTTCCGACGGCCAACATACGCTGCGTTCATGGAACGGATTGCCTCTGGGCCTTCGCGAGCACAAGGGACAGTTGGTTCTCGCACCTTTGGCGGAGGAAGCGGAACAAGGCGCTGCAGCCCCGTTTGTGCGCGAGCTGCGGCTCGACGGGGTAGAGCGGGCGGCGCGTATCGCACAGGACAGCGACGTGTCCATCGTCGTGGTGGGTAACAACCCCTACATCAACGGCAAGGAAGAAATCGACAGACCGGGCCTCACGCTTCCGACGGAGCAGATTCGGCTTGTGAAAGAAGTATGCGCGGCCAACCCGAACACCGTGGTCGTCATCATAGGCAGTTATCCGTTTGCCCTTCACGATCTTAAGGATGTGGCCCCGGCCATCGTGTACCTGACTCATGCGGGGCAGGAATTAGGCAGTGCCCTCGCCGATGTGCTGACAGGTGCTTATGCTCCGGCAGGGCGGCTCAACATGACATGGTACGAAGATGGATCCCAGCTTCCGGATCTGCTGGAATACGATATTATCCGTAACGGATTGACTTATCAATACCATGAAGGATCCGTGCTCTACCCGTTCGGGCATGGATTGACCTATTCCGAATTCGAATACGAATCGCTGCAAGTGGAACGAACGGTAGACGCGGAAGGCAAAGACGTGCTGAGCGTTGAAGTAAGCATTCGGAATGCTGGCGCTGTTGCAAGCGATGAGGTGGTACAGGTCTACGGTTCCGCGCAAACCTCCAGGGTCAGACGCGCCCGCAAGCAATTGCTGGCTTTCCGCCGGGTCCATGTTGCGGCCGGAGAACAAGCGATCGTGCGCCTGACGGTTCCCGTACAGCGCTTGGCCATGTGGGACGTGACCCGTGACCGTTACTGCGTGGAATCCGCCGTCTGGTCCATCATGGCCGGCCGTTCCTCCGCAGACGCCCGGCAAACGCTGGCGTTAACCATTGAAGGAGAGACGATTCCCGCACGGAAGCTTCATCTGCCTACACCTGCGGAGAATTACGACGATTGCCATGCCGTTTTGCTGGATGAATGTTTGGAAGGAAGAACGACCGTCCGAGCCATCGCTCCGGGAGAACCGCTATACCGTGAGGATCAGATCGCATGGATCGTGTTCAAGGATAATGGCACAGAAGACGCACGGCAGTTTGAAGCACGTGTATCGGATTTTGCAAACGCTGGCGACGCCCGTCTTGAGATCCGTTCAGGTGCGCTGGACGGCGAACTGATTGGCGAATGCGACGTTCCGAGCACGGCAACCGGTCCGATTCGGTACATGAAAGAGCGTGTCTGGACAACGGTACGATGTGAACTCAAGGCAAGTGATTCCGTGGAACAACTGTACATTGTGTTTAGAGGCGGGGCTGCACTGCAGCAATTCTGCCTGATTCCATAAACCAGCCTCGGCACGTTTGGTGCTGCACTGAATGACCATGTTTACGTTGGGCTGAACCGCTTTGCATGCTGAAAGTTATGCAAAGCGGTTTTTCTTGCGAGCAACGAGCCTTCGGCTACGAAATGTTAGAGAAATCAAACCCGCCGTATATTAAAGTGAGCAATTATCCACAATAAAACCGTTGTTATTGGAGGAGATCCGTCAGTGGACCAGGCAGTAGCTCCATCCGGAACAGTTCGGAAGATGGAGTCGCGTTGACCGGGGTTTCCTATCTCGTAAAGGTGGTTGTGGCATGAACGAAAAAAAGCGGGACCTTGCTGCATTGGCATCTATACCGGTTATTATGACCTTGGGAAATTCAATGTTGATTCCCATCCTTCCGCAAATTGAACGTCAATTGCATGTATCCTCCTTTAAAGTGAGCATGCTGATCACGGTATATGCGGTCGTTGCCATCTTACTTATCCCGCTTGCAGGTTACCTCTCGGACCGATTCGGGCGCAAGGTTGTCATTATCCCCAGCTTAATCATCGCGGCTGCAGGAGGGGCTGTAGCCAGCGTAGCAGCCATGATGCTTGCCGGCTCTGCCGCATATTGGACGATCCTTGCGGGCCGCTTGCTGCAGGGGATCGGTGCGGCAGGCGCGTTTCCCATCGTGATTCCACTGGTCGGAGACATGTTCGATGACGAGAAACAAGTGAGCAAAAGCCTTGGCATTATTGAGACCTCAAACACGTTCGGCAAGGTCGTTAGTCCGATCCTTGGTGCGGCGCTGGCTGCCTGGCTCTGGTATTTGCCATTTATCGCCATACCGGTGCTGTGCGTGTTTTCCCTTGTGCTGGTCATCATGTTTGTCAAAGCCCCGAAGAAAAAAGAACGTCCGCCAGCCTTTTCCGAATTCGTGGCTTCGGTCAAAAAGGTAATGAAAGAGAATGGCCGCTGGTTATATGCTTTGTTTGCCATCGGCGGCATATGCATGTTTATTCTTTTTGGCGTGCTGTTTTATTTGTCCGAAATGCTGGAATCCAAATACAAGCTCGCCGGGGTGGTTAAGGGCCTCGTATTGGCGATCCCCTTGGCCGCGCTTTGTTTGGCGTCCTTTCTGGCCGGAAAGTGGATCGGCAAAAGCAAAGTACGCATGAAATGGATCGGATTTGCCGGTCTCGCCATTGTGACGGCGTCCCTTGTACTGATGGGATTCTGGAACAACATCTATCTAGTGGTCGGTTTGTTTTCCGCAGGAAGCGTCGGGATCGGGGCCACTTTGCCTTGTTTGGATGCCCTGATTACGGAGGGGATCGACAAAGAAAAGCGGGGGACCATTACCGCGCTGTTCAGCAGCATGCGTTTTATCGGCGTATCCCTCGGCCCACCCGTCATTTCATTGTTGCTGGGCAGCGCTCACATGCTCCTCTTTGGCTTGTTGGCAGCCATAAGCGCGGTGGGCGCTCTCCTGAGCTTCTTTGCGGTCAAACCGGAGAAAGAAGAACAGGAAAAAGGCGGGAAAAGTCAAGATCAGCAGCAGCGAAGCGTTTACGAAGAACCGAAAAAAGGGTTTGAACAAAAGGGCATCCGGTCCAAACGAAACAAAAGCCCGTTCTGAATTGTCAGAAACGGGCTTTTTCCAATGGTTGCCGCCAGAGGCGCATGCTCATTGCATGTAAGGCTGCAACGTTGTTTCGAGGCTTCGCCTCAATCGTTTGTTTCCTTGTCTTTACCTTCGATGTGAGTATGCGCCAGCAGTGGATGAACCTGCACGTCGAAGCTGCCGCTGCGTTTGCCTTGAATGAGATAAATGATCAGGAAGAGCACCACGGCAACGGCCGAGTAACGATACATTTCGGTATAACTTGTCAATGAAGCAATGCCGCCCAGCAGGAGGGCACCCATGGCAATACCGAAGTCGAGCGAGTTCAGGAACATGCCGTTAGCCATCCCGCGCTGCGACGGAGCAACGATCTGAATCATCCACGTTTGCAGCGAAGACTGCATGGACCCATATCCGATGCCGTAGATGAAAGCAGACAACAGCATGAGTGGCATGGAGGTCGCGAACGAAAGAAGAATCAAACCGCCGGCCATGAAGAAGGTCCCCGGAATCAACAGCGCCTTCGGTCCTTTGCGATCATATAACCGGCCTGCAAAGGGACGGACGATAAGAATGGCGATGGCATTGAACAGGAAAAAGAATGCCGGATTGGACAAGTTGGCTTCTTTTCCGTAAAGGACGATAAAACCGACGAGACCTCCATACGTAACGGCCAAGAGGGCGTTCAATATGCTGGGCAGAAACAGTTTCCGGTTGAACGGCAGCTTCTCTCCGGTGCCTGACACCGATGCGGCCTTGGGCTGAGCCTGTGGCACTGAGCCTGCAGAAGAGGCGACTTTGTTCGCTTTTTTACGCGTTAACGATAAACTTAGCGGATAGATGACTGCAATAACGCCAGCCGTGCACAACATAAGCGTTGTGAAGCCTGCGCCTTGCAGGAGGGTGACCCCGATCATCGGGCCAATGGACATGGCCAGGCTTGTTGACAAGCCGAAATATCCCATACCCTCGCCCATTCGCTTAACGGGAATAATATCCGAGGCCATCGTGGGGAAAGCCGTACTGGTCATGCCAAAGCCTGTGCCGAAGATCATGCGCAGGAGCAGCAGCAGGGCGATTCCGCCGGCAAAATAATAGCCCAGCGTGGCAAGCAGGGCGACGGTCAACCCAAGGTAAATCATGGTGTTGCGAAGCCCTCTTTCCAAAGCTTTGGCCGAATATAGGCGAGCAGCGATGGCGCATAGGGCGAACAGGCACGTAAATAGGCTTACTTCAAAGGCGTTCGCATGAAAACGCTCCTGTACATAGGACGGGAGCGGAGAGACGATCATATGCAGCTGCAAGAAAAGCAGAAAATTACAGAGCATAAGCAAAATAAAATCGATGGTCCATAGTTTGACGCGTGAAGCTTGTGGCGATTCGTTCATTGGTTGTTATTCCCCCTGAGTGTCTATTCGTTGAAGGTTGCGGTTGATGAGGGAGAGAACAGTTTTGAATGTTTCCATTTGCTCTTCCGGAATGTCGGCGGCGAGGATATCATTCATTCCTTTTTCAATCGGAATCAATTGGTCGAGCAATGCCCTGCCGTCTTCGGTAAGATAAAGAAGGTATGCCCTGCGATCCTGCTTGCTGGTGCGGCGTTCGACCATCCCTTTTTTTTCTAAAAGATCGATGATGCGGGCAGTCGTGGGCTGGTCTTTGCACACACGGGCAGCAAGCTCCTTCTGGTTGACCCCTTCCCCCCGGCCAATGTTAAACAGCACAGAGAATTGCTCTGTCGTGATGTCGTACGGCTTGAATCGATTGGCAAGAACGACAGCAGCCTTTCGATGGGTTAATCCCATGAGAAAACCGACAGATTGGTCCAGTGAATATTCCATGTGTGCGAGGCCTCGCTTCCTTCAAAAAAGTTGTTCACAGAAATAGTTGTTGCAACAATTATATGTTGACTAAGTAGTTTTGTCAAAGCAAATTTATGCAAAGTGCACCATGCGATGGCAAGCAAAGCCTGTTACAATGTAAATGTGCATCCGTGCGCTGATAAGCCTCCGAACCTACCCAGACATGCAGATGGACAAATTCGATCCGCACCGGTCTTTGAACCGGGGAGTAAAAGGAGATACGTTATGCTGAAAAACATTCCGGCCATCCTGCCACCCGAACTGCTTAAAATCATGTCCGAGATGGGACATGGGGACGAGCTTGTTTTGGCGGATGCCAATTTTCCGGCGGCGAGCCATGCCAAGCGGCTGATCCGCTGTGACGCCGTGGGAGCGGTCCAATTGCTGGATGCGATGTTAACCTTGTTTCCGCTTGACACTTACGTCGAACATCCCGCAGCAGTCATGCAAGTCGTTCAGGGAGATCCCGTCGTACCTGTCATTTGGGAGGACTTCCGAAAGAGCATTCAGCGCCATGAAGGTGTCGTGAATCCGCTTGAGGAAGTGGAGCGCTTTGCATTTTATGAAAGGGCTTCCAGGTCGTTTGCGATCATCGCTACCGGGGAAGGTGCGCAATATGCCAACCTGATTTTGAGAAAAGGGGTCATTCGTTCGAGGGTAAATAACCTTTTCCCCTAAGAGGCATGACTAAACCTGTCGAATGACGATAGATATTACAAACTTTGAGACGGATGATGTATGGGACCAGTGTCGATGCCTTGCTACAATTGGAAACAATACAAAGGCAGGAATCATCGGAAAAGGGAGGTTGCACGCGATGCAATATAACCTGAAGTTGGCTGGCCCGGATGACGTCGTCCGGCTTGGAGAGCTGTTCAACCAATATCGAATGTTCTATGGGCAGGAATCGGATGAAGAGGGTGCCGTTCGTTTTATCTCAGAACGCATGGAACGCGAGGAATCTGTCATTTTGGCAGCCATGTGCCCAAGTGGCATTAACGGCGTTGAACAAATAGCGGGTTTTGCACAACTTTATCCGAGCTTCAGCTCGGTATCCATGGGGAAAATATGGATTCTTAATGACCTGTACGTACACCCGGATCATCGCGGGCAAGGCATTGCAGGCATGCTGCTCGACGCAGCACGGGAAATGGCGTATCAGGATAAAGCAATCCGGATCGTGTTATCCACGGCGAAGGATAACGGGCAGGCTCAGCGGATCTACGAAGCCAAAGGGTATGTTCAGGACGCCCTTTTCCTGTATTATGAACTTGATCTGCTGCCATAGGATGAACGCTGGCACAGCCGGAACAACGGAACATAACAAAGAGGAGGATTACAGCCAAAATGATGCAATGGATCGCGATGATCACGATGCTGATCGATCATATGGGCGCTATCTTTTATCCCCAGGTGCATGAGCTGCGCATCATCGGCCGTATTGCCTTTCCCATTTATGCTTTTGCCGTCTACATCGGTTACAAGCATACTCGGAATGTACAAAAATACATATGGAGATTGTTCTGGATCGCGGTCATTTCACAGGTTCCGTTTATGGCTGCCTTTAATCATGTCTCGTTAAACGTGGTGTGGACGTTATGGTCCTCCCTGCTGGTATTATTCGTGCTGGATCGGCTTCCAAACCGGTGGCTTGGCATTCCTCTCGTCATCGGGGCGGGGATCATCATGGAGCTTTCGAGGATGGATTATGGCATGTATGGTTTGCTGCTGGTGCTGTTGTTCCGTTATTTTACCGGCCCGGTGCTGGTGTTGGGACATGTTCTGATTACGGCAGTCTATATTATGGGATATAGCAGCCCCATCCAGATGTATAGCGTGGCGGCCACGATCGGTATCGCCGTTGCGATGCATTACGGAGCCCATTTCCGGATGCGAGGCCCGCGATGGGTCTGGCGTTATTTCTATCCGGTACACCTGGCTGTAATTGCCTTGATCAGGTGGATGTAAAAAAGGCCATTCTCCATGTTTGTGGAGAATGGCCTTTTCAGGCGTAAGGATAGGAAGAATGAGGTCGTTAATCCAGAGCCGAAGTGGCGTCCGAAGACGGCAGGATGGATGAAGGGAAATATCCGATATCCACCGCGTGCTTCAACATGGTCGTTACAAACCGGTCATCCGCTTTCGCGCATATAATGCCGGCCGGCTCTACGTAGGCTGTCGTTATAGGGCAGGCATACATATATGCCGAATCCTTCGCGCCGTCTCCTTCGAGCTGGGCAATCGCGAGCTGCAGCGCCTCTGCATCTTTCTCGACGCTGGCGTCGAACAGCCACTGGGTATATTCCGCAAACGGCATCGTCTCCACCTGATATCCGGCACGCCGGATGGAGGCAATCAAGTCATCGTAGCGGATCGATTCCGGGTTGCAGATGTGGAATACCCGTCCTGCCGTATCTTCGCGCATGGCCAGGTGGGCAATGGACTGGCTGGCGTAATCAATCGGCGTGAAGTCGACCATCCATTCCGCCGCCGGCGCTTTGCCGAGCAGCAGCATAGCTTTGATCATGCGGTAGAAGGCGTTGCTGTCAATATTGGTCTGGAAACGGCCGGTTTCCGAATGGCAAGTGAGATTGCCCGCCCGATAAATGCTTACAGGCACGCCTTCCCGGGCCGCCTGCATCAGAACCTTTTCCGCCTCAAGCTTACTGTCGGAGTACAGGTTGTCTACATGCAGATCTTCCGGGAAGCTGTCGTATTGCAATGAAGATTCCCATTGCCCGCTCAGCGCGAGATCTTCAGGTATGCCCATGGTGGAGACATGGTGGAAGGACGCACCCGGTTTGTGTCGGATCAGGCTGAGCAAGGAAACGGTGCCTTCGACATTGGTCTTGGCAAATTGCTCCGCCTCCCCGAAATGCCGAACGTCTGCCGCACAATGGATGATACGGTCGATGCGGGCCTGCACATAAGCGGCCTGCGCGTCGGACAGCCCCAGTCCTGGACGTTCAAGATCACCTTCTATGATCTCCACTCTCGCGGCAAGCATCGATTCGATGCCGTTTCCGAAATAACCTTTCATCACGCCGTTCAAGCGTTCCCTGGCCGTACTGCCATCGGATGGACGACGCACCAAGGCGTAAATGGTTGCATCCGAACGCATGAGCAGCTGCTCCAGCACGTGGGATCCGAGATAACCGGTGGCACCGGTCAGCAGGACATGCTCCGGTTTCAATATCTCGGGATAACCCAGTCGGGTCTCCAGCTCCACCGGATGTTCCGCCAAACGGGTGATCGTACCTGCGTTCTTTGCGATCGAAGCCGAATCATCGTTGGCAGAAAGCGCCATGGATTCCGCGCGCTTCGCCAGGGCGCGGATTGTTTTTTCTGCAAAGAAGTCAGCGATTTTCAATTGTGGATAATGCGGCTTCAGGATGACCAGGACGTGGATAACGCGAAGGGAATCCCCGCCTACGGCAAAAAAGCTGTCCTCCACGCCAAAATCGTCGTGCCCCAGAATTTGCTTCCAGGCATCATATAGAATGGACTCTGTCCCGGTTGCAGGCATGACGCGGTCAGGCTGGTTCTCGTGCCGCTCTTCGTTAGGGAAATCCACCATTGCTTTGCGATGGATTTTACCGGTAGGAGCAATCGGCATCTCATCAAGCTGGCACACCCACTTCGGCACAAAATAGGAAGGCAGTTTGGCTGCCAGCTGTGCTTTGATGTCAGCGACGGAAAGGGTGGACCCGTCTTTGGACGTAAAGTAGGCGACCAGCATGTTTTGGCCATCGCTTTCCTTTTTGGGAATGACAACGACATTCTGCACTTGGTCCAGACGGGCAAAATGATCCTCGATCTCCCCGATTTCAATCCGATGGCCCCGGATTTTCAACTGGGAATCGCTGCGGCCGACATATTCGAGCAAGCCATTGTCCAACACTTTGGCAATATCGCCGGATTTGTAGATTTTCTCGTTTATGGCAAACGGGCTGTCAATGAAAGACTGGGCTGTACGCTCCGGCAGGTTCAAGTATCCTTTGGCAAGAGCAGGCGTGGCGATATATATTTCTCCCGGCACGCCTACCGGACAAAGCTGTTGCTCTTCGTTGACGATGTACACTTTGTAGTTGTGGATCGGTTTGCCGATCGGAATGTGGACCACATGATCCGGAACGCGTTCGCTAATGCGATGCGTCGTTGTAGCAACGGTGCACTCCGTAGGCCCGTAAACATTCACGATGTCGATTTGATCGCCAAACTTGCGTTGGAATGCACGAACCTGCTCGCCATAGAGAGCTTCGCCCGCAACGGTAATGATTTTGACCTTCGACAATCGGTGGAACCCTTCTTCCGACAAGTACGAAGCCAGCTGATTGAAAAAGATGGTCGGCAAAATCGTAATGATCGTGGTGCCTGTCCGCTCAATGGCGATTGCAAAGTCCTCAACGGACACGCGCTCTTCCGCGGACAGAAGATAAAGCTCTGCACCGTAGAAGAGGGCCCCGATCGTATCCCACACGGATGCGTCAAAGCTGTATGTAGCAAATTGGGTTAATACGTCGCCTGGCTTAATGTCACAATCCCGCTGCACGACACTGCCCAAGTTCGTCACGCCCCGATGAGCGATAAGCGCGCCCTTCGGTTTGCCCGTGGAACCGGAAGTATAGATGATATAAGCGAGGTCGTCGGGATGGACGTCGACGTTCGGGTTGCTGGCTGCAAATCCGGCGAGACGCCCGTCAACGGCAACAATTTGCCGAACGGTCGAGATGCCGGAGAATAATCGGGTTGCTTCAGCGAACGATGATTCCGTGGTCAGAACGAATGAAGACGAAGTGTCTTCGACGATGTAGCTGTTACGCTCCTCGGGATGCTCGGGATCGATCGGAACGTAGGCACCTCCCGCTTTGAGAATGCCGAGCAGGGAAATGATCGTTTCCAGGCTTCGCTCCATAAAAATGCTGACGAACTCGCCTTTTTTCAGTCCGTTGGACAGCAGGACGCGTGCCACTTGGTTGGCCCGTTCGTTAAGCTCGCGATACGTATACCGGCCGGATCTGGACGTGATCGCAGGCGAATCCGGGAATTCGGCGGCAGTGGCTTCAAACCAGCCATGGATCGTTTGGTGTTCCGGCTCGAGCACGGCGGTGTCGTTCATTTCGCGGTACACGAGCCGATCGGAAGCAGACAGAATGTCCACCGAGCCCAGTGCCCTGTCTGCAGTGCGCAGGGCGGACCGCAGCAGGGTTTGGTAGTATTCCGCATAGCGGAGCACGGTGTCCTCCCGGAGAAGGGAGCTGTCATAGAATATATCCAGGGCAAATTGGCCCTGAATTTCGCGCATGTTCCAGCTTAGGACTTGCGGCCTTTGAGGGAGCTGGACGCTATTTAACATAAATAATGTTTCAGGATATTCCGCAGCAGAAGGATCTTGTTTGTGCTGCAGTTGCGCAGAAACCTGATCGTTTAATTCCCGGAACGCCATTTTACCATGAAGTTCCAATCTAAGCGTGGCTGTCCGCTCCGGGCATACCGCCCCCACCGCAATTTCGCGTTCTCCGGACAATCGATACAGCAATGCCGCATAAGCGGTGAGCAAGACAGGATATAAGGAATCTGCTCCAAGCTTTTGGCTCAGCTCTGGGATCAGGGAAGGATCGATCTGAACATGAGCCGATTCATAGGAAAAGGTTTGATGCCGGCGTCCAAAATCCAGTGGAATCTGGAGAACCGGAAGATGAGATTCTGCGGCATGGTTTGTCGTCGTTTGGTTATCAATCACTTATGGGATCCTCCTTGTTTCCATTGTATGCATGTTGGATTTCAGGTTTATTTTTTGACGTTGAATTGTGAAACGAGTTCCTGCAGCTCTTCGGACATGCTGGTCAGGCGGTTCGACGAATCGACGAGCGTGCTAAGGGAAGACTTCTGCTCATTCACGGATTCCGAAATTCGCACGCTGCTCTCGGCTGTTTTGCTTACGCTGGCGGACAAGTCGTCGGCGGTTGCCGTCATCTCTTCGGTCCCGGCGGAGATTTCCTGGGTTGCGCTGGAAACTTCCTGGATTTGCGAAGACACTTTTCTCGCTGCAGCCAAAATATCGTGGAACAGCCGTCCGGTCTCGGCGGCCACGGCCAGTCCCGTATCCACTTCGGAAGTACCTTGCTCCATGGCGCGTACAGCCTGTTTGATCTCTCTTTGGATTTCTTCGATGAGCACGGCAATTTGACTCGTTGCTTGTTCGGACTGTTCGGCCAGCTTGCGAACCTCGCCTGCCACGACGGCAAAACCTCGCCCTTCTTCACCAACGCGGGCAGCTTCGATGGAAGCATTCAGGGCAAGCAGGTTGGTTTGGCTTGATATCCCCGAAATGATATTAAGAATATCGCCAATCTCTTGCGAGCGGCTCTCCAGCACTTGGATGGCAGATGCCGTGTTTTTAACCGACTCGGTAATCAGCGTCATTTGCTCGGAAACCTGATTAACGACGGCATTCCCTTGCTCGGAGCGGCGTTCCATCTCATAGGCTTCGTCGGCGACATTGGACGAACTGCTGGCAATGGTCTGAATGACGGTAGCCATTTCGTTCATGGCGCGGGCGCTGTCGATGCTGGCCTGCTCTTGGGCGCGAATGTTGGATGTAATATGATTGACGCTGGTGTTGATGATTTCTGCGTTATCGCTATTTCTTTCCGATACATCGTACAATTCTCTTGCAGAAGCATTGACTTCATGGGAAGTGGATTGCACTTTGACGATCGTATCGTTGATTTTGCCGACCATGACATTGAATTTTTCGTTGACAATGCCCAAATCGTCTTTTCCAGTTGGAAGCTGGACATCCAAATTGCCCCGGCTCACATCATCGATACCTTTAATCAGGTGACGGATCGGGGAGAGCGTATTTTTCACGACAAGATATTGGATGATCAAAAACAACAACAGGAAGGCAACCAGAATGATGATGCTGTTTCTAAGCATGGATGCCAGTCCTTCCGGCACGGCCGAAGCATCCGCATCCACGGCAAAATACGAGAAGATTTTCCCGTTGCTGTCCTTGATCGGATAAGCGATGGTGGTCCAGGTTCCGAAATCGTCGTCATAAAACGTGGTGAACGTTGGACGGTCGGTACTCAACATTTCTTTCAAGGCATTGGCCACGGTCACCGGCTGCTCGTACATGTCGCCGATATTGACGCCATCGCTTTGGAAAGCTTCGCGCAAATTGGTCGGCATGGCAATCAATGAAGTTTCCCGTTGGGTGTTCCCGCCGAGTTCTGTTCCAAATATGTAAGCCTGCGCCACGTTAGGATAATACTCATGCATCTCGTCCAGGAAAGCCCGAAGCTTGGTCTGTACAGGTCCGTCGTAACTGCCTTCCGTTATGGCTGCCTGCACTTCGGACGGTTGGATTTCTTCCGACCATTTTTTCGTGATGAGCTCGACCTGATCATGCAACTGCTCAATCAGCACGACTCTTTGGAAATAATAACTGCTTGCGATCAGTGCCACGCCAATGATGACAATGTTGGTGAATGAAAGCAAAAGGTTTTTCGAAAAGAAAGACATGTTTTTCCAGCTGAATGATTTCACTAAATTCCACTCCTGATTCTCTTGGTATTGACGCTTTGAATGGCTTGCATGAATGCAGCTAATCAGGTCATGTATATATCCTCCTTCGTAGATTAGATCTGCGACCATGGTCTTGGTTCGTGGTCGTAAATATGAAGATTTATCCCACTTATTAACCATGGGTGTCTAATAATTAAAACACATCCACTTTTAATATGTCGTATAAAATGTCCCCAAACTGAATAGTTTGATTAAAACTTTTTTAATATTCTGCATAAATGCGGATAGATGACCACCACCAATAGGTATATAGCACTATGGATTTGGAGGGTTACCATTTTTTGGCGTTCCATTTGTATTTTATCGCATAGGATCCGATCATGCATCGTTGTTTCCGAGCTGCATTCCGTTCTGCATGACGGCGGCGGGCAGACAGATTGAGCTGTCATGATATACATCGGAAGCGGTTTTATCTATAATAAATACAGTATGTATTTTAAATTCATAAGCAGCGGGGGTCTATGGAGATGAATCTGAAACAGATTGCAGCAGAACGGGCGGCTGAATACATTCAGGATGGCATGAAGGTGGGACTTGGAACCGGATCGACGGCATACTACGCTATTTGCAAGCTTGGAGAGCGCGTGCGCGACGGTTTGCGTATTCAGGCTGTTGCCACATCGGAAGCCTCGGACAAGCTGGCACGGGAGTGGGGAATCCCCATCGTCCCGTTTGACCAGATCGGCCGGCTTGATATTACGATTGATGGCGCGGATGAAGTGGACCCGGATTTTAATCTGATCAAAGGCGGCGGCGGCGCATTATTGCGTGAAAAGATCGTAGCTGCCAACAGCGACAAACTCATCATTGTAGCAGATGGAAGCAAGGCGGTTAAACGGCTCGGCCGTTTCCCGCTTCCGGTGGAAGTGGTGCCTTTTGCCTCCGAGTGGACGTTCAGCGCGCTGGAGAAGCTGGGTTGCCGTCCGGCCTGGAGAATGAATGGAGAGGAACGTTATCTGACGGATAACGGAAACTTGATCGCTGACTGCCATATGGAGGCCATTGAACATGCGGCTGAACTGAACGTTCGCTTGAACATGCTGCCTGGCGTCGTGGATAATGGATTGTTCGTGGATATGGCAGATACCGTCATTTTGGCAAAGGAAGACGGAAGCATCGATGAACTGCACCGTCCCTAGCCTGAAAAGCGAGGCGTGATTCGAGATATGACTGACATCCCTCTTGTGAATCATGAGGCATGCTGCGGGCAGAGTGGCAGACCGCAAAAGATAGCATTACAATGTAAATCAGTGATGGAGGATTAGGGAAATGCCGAATACGGAGGACAATCGGGAACTGTCTTTGCAATTATTTGTGGTTCTTGTCCGAGCATATAATTCAGTGACTTCAAGGTCCAACCGGGACATTCAAAGCCATGGACTGAATTCAACGGAATTCGGGGTGCTTGACTTGTTGTATCACAGGGGGCCGCAGGCCCTCCAGAAAATCGGCGAAAAGGTGTTGATGTCGAGCGGCAACATTACGTATGTCGTGGACAAGCTGCAAAATAAAAAGCTGATTACAAGACGTGCCTCCAAGGAGGATCGGCGCGTTATTTTTGCCGAATTGACTGAGACGGGGAAGGCCTTCTTTGAAGAGGTTTTCCCGCAGCATCATCAAGTCATCATCGATGCCCTGGAGGGGCTTTCGCCATCCGAGAAGACAGAGGCGATCCGGTTGTTGAAAAAACTTGGCCTGGCTGCTGCAGGAAAAACCGACGTGCGTTCGTAACGCGTCGGTTTTTTTGTTTTTGCTCGGATTGGGAGGACGGCTTTCGAGCCGGCTAAGCTCGGTCAAAGCAGATTGACATCCAATCCCTGAAATCGGAGAATGGGTATATATGGGTTCGTTGAAATGAAATGCCTGAACGAACCATTCTGCCCATTAGGATTCATTGGGGATCGGAAGCAGGCCGGATGCAGAGTGCAATACATGAGTAAGGCCTATGAAAAGGAGGGATTTTATGCCTCGACCAGCAAGGGTGTGTTCGTATTGTCAGCAAGAAATGGCAGAGGACGAATTCAAATGCAAAGCATGCGGCAATCTCGTAGAAACAAAGACGGCGCCGCCCGAACGCGTTTACATGCAGGAAGAGGGAAAGCCACTGGATCGCTATTCCATTGTGCTGCTGGTCATCATGACGCTGTTATTCGCGCCAATCGCGATGACGATCGGGGGAGTGCTGCTGTTTCACGATGATCCCTATCGGAGGGATACGGGCAAATTGATCGTGACCGGTTCGATGGTGGTCATGGCGATCCTATGTTTGGTTTTTGTTGCCGGATCGGGAACGCTAACGGTCCGCTTCTGAAAGGGGAGTGTCTAATGAATCGGGAGCGCTTTAATGCTGCACGCAGGGCGGAGGCCGATTATCATGACAGGTTCTATCGTAATCATGAACTGTTCGCGGAAGGTACCTGGATGGCGAAACCGATGCCCGTCGTGATGGAAATGCTGGAACGACTATTGACCCGTCATTCCAGGTTGAATGTGCTTGATCTCGGATGCGGCGTCGGACGTCATGCCATTGCGATTGCGCAGCGTCTGAAACAGACGGAAAGCAGGATCGTCGGTGTTGACCTGATTGATGCGGCCGTAGATGGTCTGTGCACCTATGCGCAGCAATACGGGGTTGATCACTTGATTAAGGTCGAAAAGGCAGACGCAGAGCATTATCCGATACCAAAAGCGCATTATGATTATATCGTTGCCTGTTCTTGCCTGGAGCACATGTCAAGTAAGGAAGCGTTCCTTGGAACCATTGAACGGATGCAGCAGGGCACGCGGACAGGCGGAATTCATTGCATTGCCATGAGCACAAACGTGAAGGAACAAGAGATACGCACCGGACGGCCGCTTTTGCCTCTGATTGAATTGAACCTGTCCACCGAGGAAGCCATGGATCTGTTATGGAAGAGCTATGCCGGATGGGAGATTCTCCACCAGAAGACGACCGAACACAAAATAACAGAGATGAAGTATGATGAAGAATCGCAGTTTAGGTCTGTTTTTGTCCGTTTTGCGGTGCAGAAGAAATAAACGAATGCCTAAGCAGACCGACCCATTTTCCCGGGGAATGACCCGACGGAAAGAGGGAGAGCTAGATAACAGGCGATGGGAAGATGGTACTGCACTCGCAGTGACCTAGTGTGATTGATTAGTGCGGTTCATATAGACAATGTTGGAGGAGGAAATGAGCAATGGATACATATGTCATCGGGATCGATGGTGGAGGAAGTCATACACGGGTAGCGATCGCAGATCATCAAGGGCATGTCCACTCTTACGTGCAAAAAGGAGGCTGCAATCGTTATCACGATGACCGTGCCGAACAGAATGTGCTCGAAGGGATCGCCGAAGCCATTCAGAAGGCAGGGTTGCAGGTACAGCAGATTGCCTCCTTGACGGCGGGGATGGCCGGACTGGATCAGGACGAACACTATGCATGGGCAGAACAATTATTGCGCAGAACGGGGATCCAAGGCAGCATCCATGCTGTAAACGATACGCGCATCGCCCACACGGCGGCTTTCCATGGCGATCCTGGAATTGTTGCCATCGGAGGTACGGGTTCCTTAATCCTTGCCAAGACCGAGAAAGGGCAGTGGATTCGCAATGACCAGTTCGGACATTATGCTCCGGTGGCGGCGCGTTTCCTGTCTTACGACACCGTGCACTCCATTTTGGCAGGTCGTTATGGTCAGGCGGACATGGCATGGATTGAACTCGTTTTGAATTATTGGAACGTAAACACGATACAGGAACTGGCACGACTCGGCTCAACGGGATTCGGAGGAAACAAGCAGGAAACCAATCGGCGGTTTGGGCAGATGGCTCCATTGGTTACCGAAGCTGCAGGCAAAGGAGTACCGCTTGCTGTAGATGTATGTGATCGAGCGGCCGATACGGCAGTGGTAGGGATCGCGATGCTTGCAGCCTGCTTTCAATCCGATTCGGTTGCCGTCAGTCTGACGGGCAGCTGCCTGGAAACGCCGTATATGCGCGAAGCGATCCGCAAAGGGCTTGCTTCCGCAGGCGAGGCAGGAGGCAGGAGCTTCCGGCTTGCAGCTGGCGATCTGACTGCAGTCGGCGGCGCTTTGCTCGAGGCATGGGATACGGCAGGCATTCCGGTGAGTGAAAACATGCTCGCCACGCTTCGATCAGAACTTGCCACAATCCGACCATAAGGAATGCAGCTTGAACTTTGGCGTACGAACGACTACAATACGATGGCGGAAGATAGCAAGCAGTAGGAGGAATGACAAAATGTTGATTGATTTGAAAACGCGCATACAGGAGCCGGTTGTGCAGGAACTGTTATCCTATTCGGTATTTCCGGATCCGGACCGGTTGGACCACGCGCTGCAACAATATATTCAGAGTGATGATTTGCATCTGGAAGGGTATGAAGACGAGCAGCAATTGGTAGGTCTGATCGGTTATGAACAAACGGGAGACAGCGAGATCACCATTCGGCATATCGCGGTGCTGCCGGAAAATCGGTTCAAAAATTATGGCCGGGGCATGATTGCCCAAGTGCTTGAGAAGCACAATCCGGACTTGCTGGTTGCGGAAACGGATCAGGAAGCGGTCGACTTTTACCGGAATTCCGGATTCGTCGTTTATAGTTTAGGGGAGCCTTATCCTGGCGTGGAACGATTCCGCTGTGTGCTGGAAAAGGATGAGGAAGAAGAGGCGTAATTGCGATATCGGTTGCAATGAAATGAAGATGGACTAGGGCAGGACGTGGGATCGGGTGAATGACCCGAGTAAGGCGTCCTGTTTTTTTGCTTTTTAGGGACGGAAGATGCAGGAAAAAAGTATTGCTTTGGAATAAAGTTTCATTATAGAATAGTTTCGTTATGAAATAGTTCGTTTAGTGAACTTTATGAGAAAGGAGAATTGAACCATGCAGAAACCGGATGCCAAGCACTTGGTCAATCGATATTTGGATGCCTCGTTTTTAGTCACCAAGCAGTTTGAAATTCGTATTCGGGAACAGGTCGGGCAGATGATGTCGACAGATCAATTTTGCGCCCTGCGCCTGATTGATGAAAAACCGGATTGTACGCCCTCGGATTTGGCGGATCTTCTCTGCGTCGGCAAGAGCAGCATTACGGCATTGGTCAACAAGCTGGTGAGCCGAAATCTGGTTCATCGCTCGGGGGATGAACGTGACCGCAGAGTGGTGTATTTGTCTTTGACAGACACGGGGCGCAAAATTTATCAGGAAACGGAGCAGGAGATTCACAAGCTGCTTGAGCCTTACCTGGTGCATTTCAAGCCGGAAGAGATACGAAATTTCATTGAATCTTTCGAAAAATTGGCGCTGCTGCTATCCGATGAAGGAGGACAGGACGAAGCATGAGAACGATTTTGAAAGCAAGATGGTGGCTGATGGGGCTATGGATTGCCGTAGCTGCCGTACTGATGTTCACGGCTCCAGGCATGAGCGACCTGATCCGGGAAAAAGGCCAATTTTCCGTGCCTGACGGGTATTCTTCGACCCAGGCTGCGGCTATTCTGGACGAAGCCGCCGCACAGAAGGGGGAACAGCCGGGGACACAGCTGGCGCTTGTATTCCATAACCCTGACGGACTGGGCACCGCAGGAAAGCAAGAAGCAGAAAATGCGATCAAACAGTTGGAATCCAACAAGGATAAGCTGGGTATCTTGTCCATACTCGATCCGTTTTCCCAGCCCGAGCTCGCCGAGAAAATGATTTCGGCCGACGGGAAGACGATCCTGACGTCCCTTTCCGTGGATCAGGGCAAACGTACCGTCAAAGAGATGAGATCCGACCTGAACGGGGCGCTCCAATCCGTTTCCGTCGAGCATTACATTACGGGCAAAGGACTGATCGATGAAGATACGATCGAGAGCTCCCAGGAGGGGCTCAAAAAGTCGGAATACATCACGGTCGCCTTTATTTTGATCATTTTGTTCCTTGTCTTCCGTTCGTTCGTAGCCCCATTCGTTCCATTGCTTACGGTGGGCATCAGTTACCTGGTGGCACAGCAGATCGTAGCCTTTCTGGTCGATGGGGTCGACTTCCCGATATCGACGTTTACGCAAATTTTCATGGTTGCGGTCATGTTCGGGATCGGAACGGATTATTGCATCCTGCTGATCAGCCGTTTTAAAGAAGAACTGGCCCATCATGAAAACACGTGGGAAGCGATCATTGCGACCTACCGCACCGCCGGAAAAACGGTGTTTTTCTCCGCACTCGCGGTACTCGTCGGTTTCATAGCGATCGGTTTTGCGCAGTTTATGTTGTACCGGTCCGCCGTTGCGGTTGCCGTCGGCATTGCCGTTATGATGGTTGCGCTCGTCACGATCGTGCCTTTCTTTATGGCGGTATTGGGCAAAAAACTGTTTTGGCCTTCGAAGGGTTCGCTGGAGCATGCAGAGAGCCGCATTTACGGTGCTGCCGGCCGCTTCTCTCTCAAACGCCCATGGGCGGCGCTGCTGATTATCGCTGCCATTTGTGTGCCGCTTCTTTCCACGTATGACGGCAAGCTGTCGTTTAACAGTCTGGATGAGATCGGCGACAAATACGACTCCGTCAAAGCGTTTAACATCATTTCGGACAGTTTCGGTCCAGGTGAATCATTGCCGGGGCAAATCGTCATTCAAAATGACGAACCGATGGATAACGCAAAAACGATGGCGATCGCCGAAAAAATCAGCCGCGAAGTGGAGAAGGTGGCTGGCGTATCCGGTGTTCGGAGCATGACCCGGCCCACCGGCGACGAGATTAAGGATTTTGAAGTGACCCAGCAAGTCGGAACGCTGTCTGATGGTTTGGGCGAAGGTAAAACGGGTCTGGATAAAATTCGCGACGGTCTGAGCGAGGCCAGCACCCAGTTGAGCAAAAACCAACCACAGCTCAAAGAAGCTGCGGATGGAGCAGGGGAGCTGACCAAAGGAACGGCACAGCTGCAATCCGGGATCACTCAGCTGTCCGATGGGCTTGCACGAATCGAAAAAGGCATCCGTGATGGCTCTTCCGGCGCAGGCGAGCTGAAGGCCGGGCTTCAACAGGCCAAAACGAGCGCCGACCAACTAGCGAAAGCCAGCAATCAGCTTCTTCAGGCCTATCGCCAGGCAGGCAAAGGTGTTGCGGCGATCGGAGACGGGGTTGGCAGCTTGCAAAAGCAGCTCGCCGGAGTGTCTGCGGCCCTTACAAGCTTGAGCGAATCCTTTACGGCGCTTGAGGCGCGTTATCCGGAATTGGCGCAGGATGCGGATTATCAGCGCATCAAGGGAACGATCGGGGAAACCGGCACGGGAACAGCGCAGCTGTCGCAAGGACTGGGACAAATCCAATCCAGCTTGGGCGAAGCGGCTGCAGGAATCAGCCAGGCCAACGAAGGTTTCGCTTCCGCGACTGCAGGCCAGAAAGCTCTCGCGGACGGTTTGGACCAAATCGTCGCAGGCATCGGCCAGCTTGAAACAGGCTTGAAGCAGGCGGCTGATGGCCAAGGGCAAGTGATTCGCGAAATTCCTTCCATTCAGGACGGACTTGGCCAGCTTCAGGGAGGCCAGGAAAAAATAAAACAAGGCTTCACCGATCTGAGTGGGCAGTTGACTCAATTGACCGACGGTTTGAACCAGAGCGTGGACGGGATCAGCCAAGTGTCCGGCGGACTTGAATCCGCCCAAGACTATCTGACCCAGCTTCAGCAGTCTCCGGATTCCGATTTGGCCGGATGGCATGTCCCTGAGGAAGCTCTGAACAGCAAAGATTTTGAACAGGTATTCGATACGTATCTGTCCAAAGATCGCAAAACGATGACCATTGATGTCATTTTTGCCGAAAATCCGTATGGGACCGAGGCTATTGATCGCGTACCCGATATCGAGGCTGCCGTGCAGCGCGCCGTTCAGGGAAGCGCGCTCGAAAAAGCCGATATAGCCATTGGCGGAGTAACCAGCACATTCGCGGATTTGCAGGAGATTTCCAACAATGACTACACGCGTACCGTCATGTTGATGCTGGCAGGCACGCTGATCATTTTGATCATTCTGTTACGCTCGGTCATCATGCCGATCTACCTGATTCTCTCTTTGCTGCTGGCCTATTTCTCTTCCATGGCTATCACGGAAGTCATTTTCGTCAACATGCTCGGGTTTTCGGGAATCAGCTGGGTAACGCCGTTCTTTGGATTCGTCATGCTGATCGCTTTGGGCGTCGATTACAGCATCTTCCTGATGGACCGTTTCAATGAAAACAAAGGTATGCGAGTACAAGAAGCGATGCTTTACGCAATGAAAAACATGGGCACGGTCATTCTGTCCGCTGCCGTGATCTTGAGCGGGACGTTTGCTGCAATGTACCCGTCTGGCGTTCTGTCCATGATGCAGATTGCCACGGTCGTGCTCAGCGGATTGATTCTGTATTCCTTGTTGTTCTTGCCATTGTTCGTGCCTGTGATGGTGAAGATGTTCGGGCGCGCCAACTGGTGGCCATTCCCGAGCAAAGAACAGCAGGACGCTGCTTCTTCCGATCGCTCGATTGGCATGTAGCATGCTGCACCAATAAGGACTTGTAACCATCCAATCGCTTTTATGAGGCCCTGTCGGCTTGCCGACAGGGTTTTGTCTCGTTTTTCGTGAGTTCCCGGACTATGGTGCCCGTTGCATGGCATGTGACATCACCTGCAAAATTAAGGTGGCTGCCTAGGGACAACGTCCCGCGCTTTGATTTCCCATTGTACATATCATGGAACATAATCAGTCAGAGATGGGCGGAAGGGGGCTACAGCGATGGTTTATCGATATGCAGCTATTGGGGACTCGCTTACGGTAGGAACGGGAGCGCTGCTGGGTACCGGCTTTGTTCTACTGTATCGGCGAATGATCGAAATGAACGTGCGCACCTTTGTTTCGGTTGACAATATGGGGGTAAACGGCTTGACTTCCGAAGAATTGCTGCATATGGTATCCAACTATGCAAGGGTAAGGCAAGCCGTGCGAGAGGCGGACGTCATCACCATGACCATCGGGGGGAACGACTTGATTCGCACGTTCAAAGCGAGCGGAGGAATGCCCGGAGCCGAGCGTATGACGCAAGTGCTTGGGGAAACGCGAAACAATGTCACCCAGATCATGAAGCATATTCGCCAACTGAAACGAGGCCATAGATATATGATACGAACGGTCGGATTGTATAATCCGTATCCACGTTCGGCGGAGGCTGCTTATTGGGTCAAGCAGTACAATTCTTTCCTGAATGGCGCCGGCTCGGGGTATTACGGCTGTGCGCAGGTGTACGACCAATTCGAAGGGCGTGAGCGCGACCTGTTATTTTGGGACAGGATGCATCCCAATTCGAGAGGGTACCGTGTGATCGCCGACCAACTGGGCCGAATGGGATACAGACCTTTTGCCTGAAAGCGATGAACGGAGCGCGAAATGCTGAATAGGAGGAGCGGACTGGACCGCTGGATACGCTTCCGTTAAGATAAACGAATAGCGAACGCGTTTCGAATCTATGAATCATTCGTAAAGACATCCAGGCTAATGCAGCAGAAGATACATCAATAAAGGAGATCGATTTAATGCAGCACATTCATTTGCGATCCGAGAAGGATTTGGAATACCAACGCGTACGGCAAGTGCTGTCGGTATACGCTCCCGACTCCGAGTGGGAGGCGATTCGGGGAAGCGGAGGCATGAACAACTCGACGTATTTGCTGCGGATTGACGGTAAACGCTTTGTGTTGCGGCAGTACGAAACCCATAACGACGTCGCCAAAATTGCTTTTGAGCATGAAATCCTAGATGCGTTGGCCCGTTCCGGTTTTTCGCTTCGCCTGCCTTCGCCTGTGAAGGCGCCGGGGAACGGGCAAACCTTTTATACCCTCGTTAACGAAGCCACCGGGCAGAAGAAAGTCGTCGCCTTGTTTCGTTATCTTGAAGGCCGCAACCCGGTCTGGGGCGACCCGGAGCAGCTCCGCGAATTGGGGATGGCTGCAGGAAAGCTGTCGCAGGCATTAGCGGGCTTGAAGGTGTCGCTTGATCCGGTTTATCCGCCGTATTATCAAATTCAAGACGCTTATCCGCTCTGTACGCCAGACAAGCTGCTGCGGATGTGCATTTCCCCGCCGGTCCAGCTGCACGCCGTACGGAACGATATGAACGAGCTGGCGCATACGCTGCCTGCGCTTTTTGACGCGTTGGCAGGCATGGAGCATTTACCGCATCAACTGGTGCATGGGGATGTGAATGCGTCCAATGTGCTCGCAGATGAAGAGGGGCGCGTGTGCGCCGTGTTGGATTTTGAATTCGCAACGTGGGACTTGCGCGTCATGGAGCTGGCCGTTCCGCTGTCGGATTTGCTTACCATAGATCGCGGCGAGGTTTGGTTATGGAGAGCACTGGAGAGCCTGATCCGTGGATTTCGTGCACATGCCGTCCTGGAGCCCGCGGAACTGGCGGCTCTTCCTCAGCTTGTGCTGCTGCGAAGCCTGGACGTGGTCATGCATTTTATCAGCCGGATGTTCGAGGAGACGGATCCGCCAGAGGTAGCGGCCGTTCAGATTCGAAAGCTGAGGGAACGCATGGACTGGATGAAGAACAATGAAGCGCGTCTGCGGACGTTGCTGTCCTGAAATGAAAAGGAGTGCCGAATTCAGCCAGATGGTGAGCTCGGCACTCCTTTGATTATTTCGGAATGATGCCAGGCCAACGCAGGCTAACATTACGATCCGTTTTTGCGGAACCAACTGCGAACCGCCCAGCCGCGTTCCTGGCGTTTCTTGTATTTGGGCAGGGAACGATACACGTTCAGCGACTGCTCGTAAGCCTGTTTGGCTTCAGCCGTGCGGCCGAGCGAGCGATATACCGAACCGAGCAGGTAATATGCTTCGCTTGAGGATGAATGCACATTCTGGAAACGGTTTACATAGTCCAGCGCTTTGTCTTGGTCGATGTCCTTGAAAACATTGGCAAGCTTAAGCAAAGGTCGGCCGTATTTCACTCGCGGATTAAGCTCCAGCGCATGCAGGATATGGCGCTCTCCCTCCTGCACTTTGCCAAGATGCAGCTCGGATGTGCCAAGCTCTTCCCAATACTCGGCGGATAGCTCATAAGGCCGCTCAAGCTCCAACAGCAACGCGTAGGCTTCACTGTATTTTTTTCGCTCGTTCAGCAAACGGGCCAGGTCAAGTTTGGCGGATACCTCGTTGGGATTCAGGGCGATTTGCTGCCTGAGCCTGGAGATGCTGCGCATGCGCCCAAGCGGCTTCAGGAAGTTGGGAAACAACCCGACGTAACGTCGATCAGCCACATACAGGATGACCAGCAAAATAAGGACGGCTACGAGCGGATTGCCAACAATCTGCCACAGCAAGCCAAAGATGAGAAACTTGGTCAACACGTTCGGGTCAACTCCATTATGATGAAATAAGTATTGCCACGGGCAATGCAGACCTATATTTTATCACATATCAGGAGGATTATGGAAGAGTTGGTCGCGCTCTCGCCATTTTGCGATAAGCCGCAGGCGTGGAGCCGGTCATTTTTTTGAATTGGCGATAAAAATGGGGCAAGCTCTCGAAGCCGCAGGCTTCGGCAATGGCCGCCATCGTGTCGTCCGTTTGCAGCAGGCATTCTTTGGCCATGATTACCTTCCGGGCCAGCGCATAATCCGTCAGCGTCATGCCCGTATGTTTCTTGAAGGCACGGCTGAAGTGGGCGGGGGAAACGGCAGCTCGCTTAGCCAGTTCATGCAGGGACATCCCTTTTCGCAGCTTGTCGTCGATATTTTCCAGAATGCCGGACAGCCATCCCGGTCCTGAAATGGACCGGACGGGAGGCGAAGCGTCCGACGGCTGCAGGCGTTCCAAATGGATCAGCAGCAGCTGAAGCTGGAGCAGGGCGGCATGCGCGCTCAGGGAATGGTTCAACCTGAATTCGTCCCGGATGGCGTCGATGAGTGCGATTACTTTGGTTCGTTCGTGCAGGGCCAGATGGCGCTTGTAGATTCTGGTTCTCCGGCAATGCTCGAACACGGATAACAAGGCAGTCGCGCTGCCTCCCGCTGCCGACGCCAACAATCCCGGACTGAAGAAGAGCGCGGATGACGTAACCGGGTTGCGTTCATCCGGCAGCGCCCGGTGCACGGTGCTGCCCGGGATAATAAACAGATCCCCCTCTTCCATGTCCTCCAGTCCGGTATCGATGAAAATGCTCCCCTGTCCTCTATACACGTAGATCATCTCGTGCCAATCATGCAAATGATCAGGCAATTCATTCTGAGGGGCCTTGGTATCGGCATAGACCAGACGGAAAGGGATGCCTGAATCGGCGAGAATGGTTGTGCGAACGGGCGAACGTTCCATGAAAGCTCCTTTCTGCTTGCTTGGTTGCAAATGAATGGATTCGGAAACGCACAATAGATCATGAAAGAGTATATTTATCGCAATATAAGCAATTTAAATTCCTTTTAATGATGATACAATGAATTTAAAGCGTTTACAACGCGTTGTTGTAAGACCATTAATCAATGAGGTGAGTGTTCATGTCGGCGAGCACCAAACGACCCAAGCTGAAGCTGAATCTGTTGGGCAATGATGGACAACGCAAGTGTAAGGAAATGATGGAGCGTCCCGTTAAGGTATTGCAAATCGGGGAGGGCAATTTTTTGCGCGGATTCGCGGATTGGATGCTGCACGAGAGCGCAAGGCAGGGGAAATTCCACGGAAGCGTGGTCGTTACCCAGCCGCGTCCGGGCGGCAAAGCCAAGCTGGAGCAAATCCGTGAACAGGATGGGTTGTACACGATGATCACACGGGGGTTATCCCAGGGCGAACCCGTGGAGCGCGCGGAGATGATTTCAATCTTTGCCCGCTGCCTGAACCCTTATGAAGAATGGCAGGAGTTTCTGGAGCTTGCGGAACTGCCGTCTCTGGAGTTCGTCATTTCGAACACAACCGAATCGGGATTGAAATACGTGCCATCCGAGTACACGCCCGGGGAACCCGTGCTTTCTTATCCGGGCAAACTGACGGTCTTTCTCCATCGCCGCTATGAACGATTCGCGGGCGACCCTTCCCGGGGGCTGCTTCATCTGCCGTGCGAACTGCTCGAAGGCAACGGGGACGTGCTGCGGGATTGCGTGCTCCGGCACAGCGAGGATTTCGGATTTTCCGAGGATTTCCGTACATGGGTCAAGGAGTGCAACCGGTTTTTGAACAATCTTGTGGACCGGATCGTGACCGGGGCTCCCTCCAGGGAAGAGGCGGACTTGTTAACGGATCGCTGGGGTTACGAGGATCAGTTGATCAACACGGCCGAACCGTATCATTTATGGGCCATTCAAGGGGAAGAAGCCTTGGACAAACGGCTTCCATTAAAACAGGTGGGGCTGAACGTTCATTGGGTCAAGGATCTGAAACCGTTCCAGCTGCGCAAAGTTCGCATTCTGAACGGTGCGCACACGTTGATGTCGTCCCTTGGCATCCTGCATGGCGTAGAGCACGTCAGGGAAGCGATGGAGGACCCGCGGATCGGACCGTGGATCAAGGAAACGGTGCATCAGGACATCGTGCCGGCATTGAACATGCCGGAGCAGAATCTGGACGAATATGCCGAAGAGGTGTTCGAACGGTTTCTCAATCCATATATCCATCATAAACTGCAGGATATTGCGTTAAATATGGTGGGCAAGTTCAAGGTGCGCGTTTTGCCTACCTTGTTGTCTTACGAAAAGAATCAGGGAGTCTGGCCCGCCCGGTTGATCCGCGGGTTTGCGGCGATGCTGCTTTTATATCGGGCGGTGCCTACACCGGATGGATATCAAGGACAGCGTCTGAACGGCGAACCTGTCGCATTGAGGGATGATCCAGGTGCATTGGCCTCGTTCGCGTCACATTGGGAAGGGTACGATGCTTTGGGGAGTGATCGAAAGCAGCAGTTGAACTTGCGGGTAGGAGCCCTCCTGTCCGACCCGGAACTATGGGGCGAGAATTTGGATGAACGCGATGGCTTGCGCGAGGCGATCGTTGAAGAAATGTTACTGTTGGAAGGGGTTAAGGCATGAATACGACGAGCACGACCAAGGAATGGATTGCCATTCAGCCGCAGGATGACGTCATTATCGCGCTGCGCGATTTTGCCAAAGGAGAAAAGGTTGAACTCGCTGAAGGCGTTTCGCTGGAACTGCTTGACGAGGTGCCCAAGGGGCATAAAATTGCCGTTCGCGAAATTTCTCCGGGGGAGGACGTATTCAAGTACGGTTTTTCCATCGGGGTAGCCAAAGAGCGCATCGAGCCGGGAAGCTGGATTCATACCCATAATCTGAAGACAGGGCTGCACGGTTTGCTGGAATACGAATACCGGCCCGGACAGGCTGCCCAACTGGAAATGCCTCCCGAACGCTTGCTTACCTTTGACGGATATTTGCGCCCCAACGGGGAAGCGGGCATACGGAACGAAATTTGGATCATCAATACGGTGGGCTGCATCAATAAAGTGTGCGAAGCATTGTCTCGCATGGGCCAGGCACAGTTCGGGAGCCGCGTGGACGGAGTCTATCATTTTCCGCATCCTTTCGGCTGCTCGCAGCTGGGCGATGACCTGAAATACACGCAGCAGTTGCTCGCCTCCCTGGTGGAGCATCCCAATGCAGGAGGCGTGCTCGTGATCGGGCTGGGCTGCGAGAACAACCAGGTTGATGAATTTCGCGAATGCATCGCCCCCGAATATCGGGAAAAGGTTCGTTTCCTGAAGGCGCAGGAAGCCGATGACGAACTGGATGAAGGTTTGCGTTTAATGGAGGAACTGGTTGAAATGGCCGAGCAGGCCAAGCGTCAGCCCTTGCCGCTGAGCAAGCTCAAGATCGGGCTCAAATGCGGCGGATCTGACGGCTTGTCGGGCATTACGGCGAATCCGCTCGTCGGGGCGGTGTCCGATCTGCTCGTCGCTGCCGGCGGAACCGCGATTTTGACAGAGGTGCCGGAAATGTTCGGGGCCGAGACGATCCTCATGAACCGGGCTTCGAATGAAGGGGTCTTTCATGATCTGGTAGACCTGGTCAACGGCTTCAAGCAGTATTTCGTCAATCACGGCCAGAACATTTACGAAAATCCTTCACCGGGAAACAAAGCCGGAGGCATCACGACCCTTGAAGAGAAATCGCTCGGCTGTACCCAAAAGGGAGGACTTTCCTCCGTCGTGGATGTGCTGCGATACGGCAAACGTGTGACCCGCCCCGGCCTCAACATCGTGGAGGCTCCAGGAAACGATCTGGTGTCGGTTACCGCATTATCCGCTGCCGGCGCCCATATCGTGCTGTTTACGACAGGACGCGGAACGCCGTTCGGAGGACCGGTGCCGACCGTCAAAATCGCGACCCAGTCCGACCTGGCGAACCGCAAAAAGCATTGGATCGACTTCAATGCAGGCCAACTGCTGGAAGGAGGAACGATGGAGGACGTAAAAGTGCAGCTGTTCAGCCAACTGATCGACATCGCCTCAGGCAGAAGGCAAACGCTGAGCGAGCAGCATGGATTTCGCGAAATTGCCATCTTTAAGGACGGCGTCATACTCTAAATCAAAAAAACCCGGGGCAGGCAAGGCTGCTCCGGGATTTCGTCTGCATTAAACGACGTCGATCAAGGCTTTTTTCATTTTCGAGAGGGCCGCCGGTGAAGTATGGGCTTCAAGCTTGCAGAGCAGCAGGGAACGTGCTTCATCTATACTGCCTTCGAAAGGCTTGATCCCCTGCCGCTCCATCCAGTGCCGGGTTGTTTCGTAAGCCGAGCTGTTCCAGGCAGCTTTGCCTTCGGCAAGCCCTTCCTTTTCCTTGGTGCCGCTGATGACGATGGCTGTTTTGCTTTGAAGGTCAAGCAGCCCTTGATCGAACGCTTTTTTGTCTTCTTTGGCCCGCAAGTTTGCTTGCGACCTCAATGTCCTGCCATCGATCCCCTCTTTGTTTTCGATCAATTCGTAGAGCCTCAGCGCTTCGCGGGATAACTTACCGGCATCATACTGCTCTGTGACGGAATCGGTGCCGGCCAGTATGCGATGAAACCAGGGAAAACATTCACGGGAGACCAGTACGGCTTTCTTTTTCACGAATTTTCCGTAAGCCGCAATGCCTTCCTCCGCCAGTCTGGAGCGCCATAACCAGGGGTCGAGCTCTGTGTCCCGGTGCCAGTTTTCCTTGGGCGTCAACGAGGATAGGGACGGGTATTCGGGAAAAAGCGGAGCCAGCGGCAATATGCCGGCCTGTGCGATTCGTAAAACAGCTTCCTCAAACGTTACCAATGGTTCATTGATCATGATTTCGTCATTCTCCTCATTAAGGGGATGTACATCCACTCCGGCTGGAAGATTGGTACATGCAGCAAACCTCCTCGGCCTGACGCTTGATCTCCTCCCGAAGTTTTTCCGGCTCCAGCACTTCGGCTTCCCTGCCCAGGCGGTAAAAGAAACGAACGGCCCAGTCCCATTCCGAGGGAGGGCAGTGAAACGCGAGTTCCCATAGATCCGGAGTGATTTCCGTCATGCGTTCGCCGATATGTTCGTCCTGCTCGGCTTCAATCATGGCTCTATAGCTCAAGTGGGCCCGAATGGGAATGTCCAGTCCTTCTGGCGGACGCGCCAGGGCCAGGTGTTCGCGAACCGATTCGTTCAATTGCGGCCATTTGCTCTTTTCGATGCTGCGGGCTTCCATGATGCGGTCGACCCGGAACAGACGAACTTCTCCATGTTCCTCGGAATAGGCATCGCAGTACCAAAAGCCGGCAGAAGCATATAAACGTTTCGGATGGATCTGCAGCCAGCGCTGGCGTGAGGCAGAGCGATAAAGAATGGATAGCCAGCCTTGCTCGGGGATGCAGGCAAGAAGGGGCTCCAGATGCTGAAGGCTGTACTGGCGTTGCGGTACATGATGCTGCAGTTGTTTGAGCATCGGATGGATCCGATTCATGACCTCGTCCGGGATAATGCTCTTGATTTTATCGATCAGCGTCCAGCGTTTTTCCTGAAAAGGAGTGTCTGCATAATGACTCAGTCCTTCAAGCGCAAATATAAGCGTAGCGGCTTCGTCCGGGTCCAATTGCAATGGGGGAAGCACATAACCGTCCATGAGCCTGAAGCCGCCCCCCGGGCCGGAAATGGCGATAATGGGCACATTCATTTCTGACAGGGACTGAATATCACGCAAAATGGTACGGCGGGACACTTCAAATTTTTCTGCCAATGAATGCGCCGTTTCATGACCTTGCTGCAATGCCATCACAATGGCAGCCAGCCGGTTTATCTTGTTCATGTCAGCCACTCCGTTTCGAGGGTTGCGCCGCCGCCGGAAAGGATGATGGTGCAAAGCCATTGTAACAGCAGATCAGTGACAGCTTGCATGTCACTAATGGGACAAGGCTTTTGTTTAAAAATGCAATGATTCTTGGAATCGTCAGGTATTTAAACGCTTTCCGGCAGGTGGCGATAAGTGTTGTCTCGTCCAATTCGCTTCGGGAGAACTTTTTTCCTTCTGACTTGCCGGTCGGCTCTGCTGGTAAAAAAAACCGTATCCGTCTAAACGGATACGGAAAGTAGCGGATTGCAGATATAAATCCCCTTTCTTATGAAACAGGAGGAGCGAAAACCAGATTAGTTGGCAGGATTACTCGGATCCAAAGGGCCGGATTGTAACAGTTTGTATCTTATCCACCGGGTTTATCCCCTTTGCAGCAAATGTACGTCACGACCGGCAATTTCGACCTTGCCGGAAAGCTTGCGTTTCGTCAGCAGCTCATAAGCCGTTTCTTCGCCGAGATCGTAGGTCTGCAGGGAAGCATTATGATTCATGACAAACAAGAACGATTTGCCGTCTTTAGTACGGGCACTAACCTCAACGCCGTCCGGGGTCTCCAACAAGGATTCAACGTTATTGTCCGCGGCTATTTTGCCCAGCAATGCATCCAGGAAACGTTCCTCCGGATCCGTAGCTACGTACCATGCCTCTCCTTTGCCAAAGGTGTTGCGGGTAACGGCAGGCATGCCTGCATAGAAATCGTCGCCGTACCTGGCGATGATGTCGGCACCTTCGCTGTGCAGCAAATCGCACAGCATGCCGCATTCATATTCCTCTTGCAGCAGGCCGGAAGCGGCCTCGACGACGATGCGGTTTTTCTGCTCAGGCAGCAGTGCGTCGATTTCTTCGACCCAGATGCCAAGCAGCTTGCGCAGCTCGCCCGGGTAACCTCCGGTGGTTACGAGATCGTGCTCGTTCACGATGCCGCTGAAGAACGTGGTCAGGAATGTGCCACCGGCAGCCACGAACCGTTCCAGCTTTTCGGCAAAACCCGGCTTGACCATATAGAGCACCGGGGCAAGCACGATGTCGTATTTGCCGAGGTCAGCGTCGACGCTGACGATGTCCACCTGGATGTTGCGGCGGAAGAAGGCCGCATAGTATTTGTGGATCTGGTCGACGTATTTTAGCGCAACGGTAGGTCCGCTTGATTTTTCGATAGCCCACCAGTTGTCCCAGTCGAATACGATGGCCACTTTGGACTCGACGGTGGCATCCAAAGTGGTGTCGCCCAGCATCTGCAGTTCCTGCCCCAGCTGTGAAACCTCGCGGAATACGCGCGTGTTCTCGTGACCGACGTGTTCAATGACTGCGCCGTGATATTTCTCGCAGGCTCCAATCGAACGGCGAAGCTGGAAGAACATGATCGTATCCGCGCCGTGGGCTACCGTCTGATAACTCCACAGGCGCATGACGCCGGGGCGTTTCAGGGAGTTGTACGGCTGCCAGTTCTGCTGGCTTGGCGTCTGCTCCATCAGCATGAACGGCTGGCCGTCCTTCAGGCCGCGCATCAGGTCATGGGCCATGGCCGTGAAGCTGACCGGCGTGGCCAGGCCGGGATAGCTGTCCCAGGATACGATATCCATGTATTTTGCCCACTTGAAATAATCGAGCTGTTTGAAAAAGCCCATCAGATTGGTCGTAACGACGGAATCCGGTACATGTTTCTTGATGGCGTCGTATTCCAAGCGATAACAGTCAAGCATGCTGTCGGAGTTAAAACGCGAATAATCCAGCGAGATGCCCTGGAACGTAGAGTTATTCTCGCCCCAATGCTCGCTCAGATTGCTTGGCAGCACGATTTCGTCCCAATCATAGAACGTATGGCCCCAGAAGTTGGTGTTCCAGGCTTTGTTCAGATGGTCCAGGGTGGAATAACGCTGCTTCAGCCATACGCGGAACGCCTTCTCGCAGTTGTCGCAGTAGCAGTCGCCGCCGTATTCGTTGGAGACATGCCATACGAGCACGGCGGGATGATCCTTGTAACGCTCGGCCAGTTTGTCCGCGATTTTCTCGGAATATTTGCGGTACGTGGGGCTGTTCGGGCAGGAGTTGTGTCGTCCGCCGAATTTGCGCTTGCGTCCATCCGCATCCACGCGCAGCACGTCGGGGTAACGTTTGGCCATCCATGCCGGGTGTGCCGCAGTGCTTGTAGCCAGGCAAATATATATGCCTTTTTCATACAGGCTGTTAATGATCCGGTCAAGGCCCTCGAAATCGTAGGTCACCTCGTCAGGCTGAATCAATGCCCAGGAAAATACGTTGACCGTGGCGATGTCGATGCCGGCCAGATTGAACATGCGCAGGTCTTCCAAATGTGTCTCGTGGTCCCACTGTTCGGGATTGTAGTCACCGCCATAGAAAATTTTAGGCAGTTTGCCGCTGATCATGATGCCCACCTCTTGTATAAGAATAATTCTATATTATTTGAATCCTAAAACTATTAAAATATAAGAAAAGTATTGAAGGATATAAGAATATGGAAATACAATTCCGAGGGCGAACCGAGAGGAGGCACCATATGTTGATTTCACCGCAGCATCAGCGGTATTTCATGACGTCAAGGGACCAGCCCTTGCCCTTATACATTGAGAGTATCGGTTACAATGGCAACCAGGAAAATGTGACAAGGCCTGCCGGATATCCTTGCTACCATTGGCTTCAGACGGTGAAAGGGGCAGGCAAATTCAAGTTTGCGGGTTCTACGGTCGTTCTGGCGGAAGGTTCGGGCATTCTTCTCCCGCCCAACGTTCCTCATGAATACGTGCGGTCTCAGGGACGATGGGAGACGCTGTACATCACGTTCAGCGGCTCCCAGTGCCCAGCGATCACGGAGGCGCTGGGCCTGGGCGAACCGGCGCTGCATCAGTGGGAGCTGAACAGCCCGCTGGAGCACTACGGACGGGAGGTGCTGGCGTCCATCGGCAGCGACCAGGATTTGTCCGGGCTGGAGGCGTCGGCGGACATGTACCGATTTTTGATTTTGCTCAAAAAACACGGCATGACCGGCAGCCGCTCATCGATCTCGCATGCGGTGGAACGGCTGGCCCCGCTGATCGCATTCATGGAGCAGCACTATGCCGATCCCGACATCGGGCTGGAACAGATGGCGGCGATTCCGGGCATTTCGCCAAGGCATCTGAATACGCTGTTCAAACAATCCTTCGGCATGACCGCGTACAGCTATTTCATCCTGCTCCGCATCCGCAAATCGAAAGAATGGTTGACGGGTGATACCAAGCTGACCATCAAGGAAACGGCGGCGAAAGTGGGGTTTCGGGATGTCAGCCATTTCGTGGCAACGTTCCGGCGCATCGAAGGAGTAACCCCGGAGCAGTTTCGAACGTTGTACTGATATGCTACGGGTATGGGTGTGAGAAGGGGGATTGTCGAGAGGGCCGATTTTCCTGTAAGCTGTTACAAAGTGAACAACACTCATGCCAGTCTGATATTGCTACACGGCTGTCATTGCCGTTATGATGATATCGATTCTTTGGAAATGGGAGAAGCGCAGGCGGACGCTTAGCGTCCGTTAGCAGAAGAGAGGATGATTGATTTGACACAGACGATACCATTGTGGGATGGCGCTGCGCCGCATGCGGCCCAGGGTCGCGAAGAGGAAATGCCGCATTTGATTCCGTTTATCCAGCCTGGGTCCGATAGCGCTGTCATCGTGTGCCCCGGAGGAGGTTACGGCTTTCTGGCCGACCATGAAGGCGCACCGATCGCCGAACTTCTGAATCGTGCAGGAATCAGCGCATTTGTACTGAAATACCGCGTTGCTCCGCATCAGCAGCCGGCACCGCTGAGCGATGGACAACGCGCGATTCGCCACGTCCGCGCACATGCGGATCAGTACGGCATCGATCCTTCCAAAATTGCCGTGCTCGGCTTCTCGGCCGGAGGACATTTGACGGCCATGCTTGGAACGGCTTACGATCCGGGGCAACCGGACCATGAAGATCCGGTGGAGCGTGTGAGCTCCCGTCCGGACCGCATCATTCTTTGCTATCCGGTCATCACCATGGGCCATTACGGCCACGCCGGATCGCGGGAAAACCTTCTTGGAGCGGATGCATCCGAAGCATTGATTACGGCGTACAGCGCGGAAAAACAGGTTAAGGCCGATGCTCCGCCAGCTTTCCTGTGGCATACCAGCGAAGATGGGCTTGTTCCGGCAGAGAACAGTTTGCGTTTCGCTCTGGCTCTTGCGGAGCACGGGATTCCGTATGAACTGCATGTCTTTGAAAAAGGCTCTCACGGCCTGGGGCTTGCCGATGACATGCCTGCTGTCCGCGTATGGGCGGACCTGTGCCTGACTTGGCTTAAAAACCAAGGCTGGTAATGCTGCCGGACAGGCTTGCACCTTTATGAATGCCATGGGCGCGAAGGAGATGTCAAAATGAAACTGCAAAAAAACGATACATTGCTTTTTATCGGCGATTCCATCACGGATTGCGGCCGCCAGCATCCGGTAGGAGAGGGCAGCCATGGACTCGGTCACGGTTATGTGGCCCAGGTTTACGCACTGCTGCGCTCCATCTATCCGGAATTGATGCTGCGTGTTCGGAACGTGGGAACGAGCGGAAATACGGTACGCGACTTGAAGCACCGTTGGGACCGCGACGTCCTGGACCTGAAGCCGGACTGGTTGTCCATCATGATCGGCATTAACGACGTTTGGCGCCAGTTCGACCATCCGATATCCGATGAACCGCATGTCTTCCTGGAGGAGTACGAAAACACGCTGCGCGAGCTTGTTGCATCCGTACGTCCGTCTTTGAAGGGGCTTGTGCTCATGACACCGTATTACCTGGAAGCCAATCCGGAAGATCCGATGCGGGCAACGATGGATCTTTACGGAGAGGCCGTTCGCCGGATCGCGAGCGAATACGACGCCGTATTCGTGGACACGCAGGCTGCGTTTGCGCCGTTCTGGGACCATTTCTACACGTCGGTGCTCACGCATGACCGGGTTCATCCGGATGCGACGGGACACATGATTTTGTCCAAGGCATTTTTGGATGGGATCGGTTTCGAATGGTCGGGCGCGCCGAAAGCGTAACAACAATGAACGAAGCGAGGCGTTGTCGGGCAGCCGGCGATTTGCCGCGGCAATGTTTGCTCGCCATGCTGCGCTGGTTTCATCCCCAAGCATATCTGGCAAATTCAACAATATCCAAAAGGACGTGATTGCATGAGTAACGTGAACGTTGCAATACGAGTACCGGCCTTGTTGGGCGAAGGTCCGAGCTGGGACGCGGAGAACGGCCGTTTGTTATGGGTGGATATCGAAGGCTTCAAGGTGCATGCGTATGACCCGGCTACAGGACTGGACGAGGCATTCGACGTAGGACAGCATGTCGGCGCGGTGGTTCCTTATCAAGGCGACGAGGTTATGGTGGCGCTGCGCAGCGGGTTCCATGCGTTTCATTTGCGCACAGGCCGATTGCAGCTCATTGAAGATCCCGAGCAGGGATTGGATGGAAACCGCTTCAATGATGGCAAATGCGATGCTCACGGCCGCTTCTGGGCAGGCACGATGAGCATGCGAAACGAAAGCGGAACAGGTGCATTGTATTGTCTGGAAGAAGGCCAGCCTGTACGCACATGGGTGAAGGGAGTCTCGACTTCCAATGGGCTCGGTTGGAGCACGGATCGGACGGCGATGTATTATATCGATACGCCGACGCGTTGCATCGATCGTTTTGATTTCGACCTGACGAGCGGGACGTTAAGGAACCGGACAACCCTCATCGAGGTGCCGGAAGCATTGGGGTTCCCGGATGGCATGACCGTGGACGCCGAAGGCATGTTATGGGTAGCCCATTGGGGCGGAGGCTGCGTGACCCGCTGGAATCCGGACACGGGAGAACTTCTGCAGCGAATCGATGTGCCAGCGGACCAAGTGACCTCCTGCTGTTTCGGCGGAGAAAACCTCGAAGACCTGTACATAACGACTGCCCGAACCGGAATTCGTGAGGAACGGCTGCAAGAAACGCCGGATGCAGGCTCCGTCTTTGTTGTTCGGCCAGGCGTTAAGGGGCAGGAAACACATGCATACGGCAAACGGAATGGAGCGTAAGATGGAGTTGCCCCTGATGGAATGGCTTGTACCGATACCGCGGAACACAGAATGATCACCGCGTAACGCGGGATGGAAGCAGACCGGGTTTAGCATGGCGACAACCATGATGTCCTGGATCTGAATAGGCTGACCAGCATTTGCTGTTCAGTCTATTTTTTTTGGTTTGGGTGAGAAGAGCATCGCCTTTAGTTCCATGCGTATGAGTTGTGCGATTGCCAATCGACGGAAAAAGCTGCGCGGACCATCAGTCAATGGCGGGTGGCCAAAAAAATGTTGAATTACGGCAATAAGGCAGAAGGTAAAAGAAGATTTCCATCGAATGTTATTTATTGAGAAAAATATCCATATTCAGTCATCGAACACAAGATTATGAAAGCGCTTAACGAATCGAGAATCCATTGGAATGGAGGTGAGGACTGACAGTTACGGAACATTGCCATATCCGTTTCAGAACGTGCATGAATCTTCCTGGTTCGGTAGGTTGGGAGAGATTGGATTGCCAATGAACGATCGGCTTGGAATATAACGTAGAGGAGGCTGAATGTAATGAAAACGTTTTTAGGAAAAAAACTGCGGATGGCAGGTTTGGCGGTAGCCTTGGCTGCCGGCTCCTTTGCTGCATTGCCTGAAATGACATCTGCTGCCCCGAGTGAGCCGTATACGTGGAAAAGCGTAGTGACCGGTGCGGGCGGCGGATTTGTGCCTGGCATCATTTTCAATGAATCCGAGAAGGACCTTATCTATGCACGGACGGATATCGGGGGCGCTTACCGTTGGAATCCCGAAAATGAGAGCTGGATTCCGCTAACCGATTTCGTCGGATGGGACGACTGGAACAAAAACGGTGTGGATGCGCTGGCTACCGATCCCGTCGATCCGGATCGCGTGTATTTGGCAGTGGGTACGTACACGAACTCCTGGGACAAAAACAACGGGTCGATTTTACGCTCGACGGATCGGGGCAATACGTGGCAGACGACAACCTTGCCGTTTAAGGTGGGCGGCAACATGCCGGGCCGATCCATGGGAGAACGTTTGGTCGTTGATCCGAACGACAATCGCATCCTTTATTTCGGCGCTCGCAGCGGCAACGGGTTATGGAAAAGCTCGGATTATGGGACAACCTGGAGCAAAGTAACGAGCTTTCCCAATCCGGGTACTTATGTTCAGGATCCTGCGAACGAATATCAAAGCGACATCGTCGGCCTCGCGTGGATTACGTTCGACAAGTCATCCGGCCATGCCGGTCAAGCAACCCAAACGATCTATGTCGGTGTTGCAGATACGGCACAGAGCATCTATCGCAGCACGGACGGCGGGGCGACTTGGACGGCGGTGCCAGGACAGCCGACGGGGTACTTGCCGCATCATGGCGTGCTTGATGCGGATGGAAGCCTGTATATCACCTACAGCAACGGCGTTGGCCCGTATGACGGAACCAAGGGAGATGTATGGAAACTGAACACATCCACGGGAGCCTGGACCAACATCAGTCCCATACCGAGCAGCAGCGCGGACAATTATTTCGGGTACGGCGGGCTGGCCGTGGATGCCCAAGAGCCGGGCACGCTGATGGTTGCGACGCTGAATTCATGGTGGCCGGACGCCATTTTGTTCCGCAGCAAGGACGGCGGAACGACATGGACCCGCATCTGGGAATTCGACGGTTATCCGAACCGCAAGTTCCGTTATGCCCAGAATATATCTGCAGCACCTTGGCTGACGTTCGGCACGACTCCGGCACCGCCGGAAGTATCGCCGAAGCTGGGATGGATGATCGGCGATCTGGAGATTGACCCCTTTGATTCTGACCGCATGATGTACGGCACGGGAGCCACGATCTACGGTACGAACAATTTGACGAACTGGGACAATAATGAAAAGATCGACATTTCGGTCATGGCCAAGGGAGTAGAAGAAATGGCCGTCCTTGACCTGGTCAGCCCGCCGAGCGGAGCCCATCTCGTGAGCGGCTTAGGCGACGTTAACGGCTTCCGTCACGATGATCTGGACCAGCCGCCGGCGAAGATGTTCTCCAGCCCCAACTATGCTTCGACCGAAAGCCTGGATTTTGCCGAGCTGAATCCAAGCACCATGGTTCGGGTAGGGAAAGCGGATTATGCGGCAGACCCGAATGCCAAATCCATCGGCTTGTCCTCCGACGGAGGAACGAATTGGTACAAAGCGAACGCCGAACCGGCCGGCACGGCAGGCGGCGGCACCGTGGCCATTTCGGCCGACGGCAGCAAGCTGGTATGGAGCACGTCCGACAAGGGAGTCCATTATTCGTCAACGGGCGGGAATTCATGGACGGCGAGCACAGGTATTCCCGCACAGGCCAAAGTGATTTCCGATCGGGTGAACCCCAACAAGTTTTACGGCTTCGCTGCCGGAAAAATCTATGTCAGCGTAAACGGTGGAGCCGTGTTCAGCCAAACGGCGGCAGCGGGCTTGCCGGTTGATGGCAATGCCGATCTGGATGCCGTTCCCGGGGTGGAAGGCGAACTCTGGTTTGCCGGAGGTAACGAAGACGGTGGTCCGTATGGGCTATGGCATTCGACCGACTCGGGAGCGAGCTTCGTGAAGCTATCCAACGTTGAGGAAGCCGACAGCATCGGGTTCGGCAAAGCCGCGCCTGGCCGGAATTCCGTTGCGCTGTATGCCGGTGCCCAGATTGACGGAACGCGCGGGTTTTTCAGGTCGGACGACGGCGGAGCAAGCTGGGTGCGCATCAATGACGACGCGCATCAGTACGCCCGGGTAACCACGATTACGGGTGATCCGCGCATTTATGGCAGAGTGTATCTGGGCACCAACGGCCGGGGCATTTTGTATGCCGATCCTGTAGGCGGAAACAACGGCGGAGGAACGCCGCCGGTGTCCCATTCCGGCATATCGCCCCAAACCGCCGAATTTGACATTAACGCAGACAAGCAGGCCGACATTCCCGTAGCGCTTACCTTGAACGGGAATACGCTGGCTTCGATCCGAAACGGCAATCATGTGTTAGTGCAAGGATCGGATTATACGTTGTCCGGAAACCAGGTGGTGTTGAGCAAAACGTATCTTGCGACGCTGTCTAAAGGCGTGCAATCGCTCGTTTTCCAGTTTAGCGCAGGCAACGACGCCACGCTGAGTGTAACCGTCAAGGATACTACCCAGGTTCCTCTGCCTGAAGGAAGCATTCGAATCGAAATGTACAATGGAACAACGGCCGCCACCGCCAATTCGGTCAACCCGAAGTTTAAACTGACCAACACCGGAACGGGCCCGCTCCAGCTGGCGGACGTAAATATCCGTTATTATTACACCATCGATGGCGAAAAGCCGCTGAACTTCTTCTGTGACTGGGCCACGGCGGGAAGCGCAAATGTGACGGGCACGTTCAGTGCACTGCCTGCGGCTGTGAACGGTGCGGATCATGTCCTGGAAATCGGCTTTGCCCCTTCGGCAGGCACATTGGCCGCAGGGCAAAGCACCGAAATTCAGGTCCGGTTCTCCAAAACCGATTGGACGAACTTTACGCAGACGGACGATTATTCGTTTGCCGCAGGGAGGACCGCCTATGAAAACTGGTCCAAAGTAACGGGATATGTGTCCGGCACGCTGCAGTGGGGGATTGAGCCCTAACCGTCATCCGTAGGAGAAGGTTGGAAGAAGTCATGAAACGCCTGATGTTCCGGGCGGAACATGGCTTCTTTTTTTGGGACAACTTGTTGTAAAATAAGCAAAGGGGAGCATGCAGATTGCCGTGCTCCAGAGTCTTCCGGACGGCTCGATCCAATCTTAATCCCATTGCTTAAACGAATATTTTGGGATATAACAAGATGTACCGACTTGGTATCGGATTTTGAACATATTGTAACCGCTAACAGAAACGGAGGCAGCACCAATCTGGAAAAGTGAAGCGTTCGCTTGAGGGAAGATGGTACTGCTCTCGCTGTGGCCCGGTGGGGTTTATCTGTGGTTTTCTATAGCGTAGAAACGAGTATCCGCAGAGACATAGAGGAAACACTAGAATAAGGGGGTCGCGATCATGAACCGTTTGTGCAAGGTACTGATTGTGGACGATGAATTTCTCGTAAGGCAGGGCATCAAGCATCACATGAATTGGGAGGCCGAAGGGTTTCAGATCGTGGGTGAGGCTTCCAACGGCGAAGAGGCGCTTGAACAGGTCCGCAGGTTGATGCCGGACATCGTTATTACGGATATTGTCATGCCGGTTATGGACGGCGAGGCATTCGTGCGTACGCTGAAAGCCAATCATCCGCAGATCGAAGTGATCGTACTCAGCAGCTTCAGCGAATTCGAATATGTTCGTTCAACGCTTCAGCACGGGGCCGCAGATTATATTTTGAAACCAAAGCTGGACACGAACGAGTTGTTGGAGGTGCTGCAGCGGACTGCGGGCAAAATTCCGGAATTGCAATTCGAGCCTGCCGAGGAAGGGTGGAGAATCGGCCATTTGATGGAGAAAATGCTGTCCGGGTTCACGCTGGAGGAAGATGCGGAACTGGATGTGGTCAACGAAGCGTTTCCGCATGGGTCTTTTCGCTTGCTTGCGTGTCCGTGGCCCGAAGAATCGCTTCGGCAGGCCGGTGCCTTGACGGGCCGGGAATATGCAGAATCCGGACTGCGGAAATCTTTGCCGGATGCGGTGATTTCCCTCCTCCCCGCAGAAGGGGAAATGCCTGTCTTCATTTTGAATACGGAAGCGTCCCTCGACGAAAGCCTGGTGAAACAGATCAGGCAATTGGCATTGGGTTCGGGGGCTGGTGTGAACGCTCCTGCTTGGGTGCTGACCGACCGTTTTCCGTCCATTCAGCATATGGGGGCCGTTTACCGGGATCGTCTGCTGAAGCTGCTGGAATACCGCTTTTATTATGAGCATCAGGCCATATTGGTAGAAACCGATCTGCCAGCGCTGCATCCTGCCGGTTACCAGTTTAACGTAAACATGTTTGTCCAGCACGTCAGACGGAACCGCACGGAAGCGGCCCGGGAGTATTTAAAGCAATATGCGCAGTCGCTCGGACGCGATTACATCGCGGACGTATTCGAGATCAAGTCCTTTTTGGGCAACCTGATCTTTAACGTAACCATCGCACTGGCGGATCTGGACGTACAGTCCGGTTCGCTTGACGAGAGCAAGTATGCCTACTTCAAAAATGTGGACGGAGCATCCAGTTTGAACGAGGCGTTGGACGTGCTCGAAAAGTTCATGCTGGAAGTGGAAGAATGCCTGCAAGGCGGCGGGAGAAAACGCAGCGATCCCAATATGAGCATGCTGCTGGAGTATATGCATCAGCATTATGACCAGCCGCTCGGCCTTGCCGACGTCGCCAAGCATTTCCACTTTAATCCATCCTATTTGTCGAGTTATTTTTCTTCCCACCAAAAAGAGGGGTTCAACGAATATTTGAACAAAATCCGGATCGAAAAGGCGGAAGAGCTTCTTCGCAACGGGGATGTCACTATTTCCGAAATCAGCAGCATGGTGGGATATTCGGACCATAGTTATTTTTGCAAAGTATTCAAGAAATTCACAGGACAATCGCCAAGCCGATACCGTCGCAAATTTTGGGCATAACGTCAGAAGGAATGGACTATGAAGAAATGGATGAACGGTTTTTCCCGCCTTGGCCTGTTTCCGAAGCTGATCCTGGTCATGGTCGTCAGCATCGTCCTCGTATCCGTCCTGATTCTGTATACGACCATTCACATGTCTACCAAACTGTTTACCGAAACGTTCAGCATTACGAATTCGAAGGTGCTCAGCCAAATCAAGGCCAATTTCGAATCATTCAATGATGCGATCGCGGCGGTGTCCAACAACGTCAGCCAAAGTGGGGCGATCCGCGCTTATTTGACCGAAGGGGACGGGGATTCGCTGTCCATGGCCAAATCCTACTACAACATGAGGGAGACGATGGATCGGGTGCAGTCCATCACCGGGAGTTACGAGGTGGGCATTACCATTGGCGGTATCAATGGGCGGACATATTCGACGGACCAATTGCAATATACGATGTTCAAGGACGTATTGAAGGACCACCCGATTACGCGTGAGGCGGCAAACACACCGAATCGCATCATTTTTGACGATTTTACGAGAGAGACCAGTTCCGGGACAGAGCAGATGATTTCAGCGACCAAAGCGCTTGCGGACCGTTCTCAGGGCCGCATCTACGGTACGCTCTACGTCACGATGCGCGAGAGTGTGTTCCGCCAGTTTTACGGCAGTTTTACGAGCAGGGGCAATGACGTCGTCATCTTGAACGAAAAAGGCGAGATCGTTTCATCCAATCGTGAAGAATGGATTGGCACGAGGGAGCTGGACTTGCTGAGCCTTGCCCGGAAAATATACAATGAAGGCTTGAGCAGCGGCATCAACGCGCGGGTGATGGATCAGGACAGCATCGTGTTGTCCGAGTACCTGCCTTTTTACCGATTCTATATCGTCAACGTGGTGGATAAGGAAGAGTCGATGGGTCAGTTGTTGAACATGAAGGCGATTGCCCTGATTTGCGCCGCCATCGTTGCGGTTGCCCTTATCCTTGTATTTCTGATTACCAATCAGATGACCAAGTCGCTCCGCAGGTTAGTCAAACAGATGTCAAACATCACGAAAAGCGATCTGGATAACTATATTCCCGTAAGCGGCAGTTATGAGAGCCGGCAGCTTAGCCATGCTTACAATTACATGCTTGACGAGCTGCATGATTATGTGGACCAGCTGGTCCAGACCCAGCGCGAACAGCGCAACGCCGAGCTGGCCGCATTGCAGAGCCAAATCAATCCGCATTTTCTATACAATACGTTGGCCTCGGTGAAGGTGCTGGTCCAGCAAGGGAACAAGGACCGGGCGGCAGAGACGATCCATGCGCTCATTTCCCTGCTGCAGAACACGATCAGCGATGCGAGCGAGACCGTGACGGTGGAACAAGAAGTCGAAACGTTGAAAAACTACGTCTTCATCAATCATGTGCGATACGGCGGACGGATCAAGGCAGCCTTCTACATCGCTCCGGATTGCACGCAATACCATGTGCCGAAGCTGGTTATCCAGCCCTTTATCGAAAATGCCTTTTTCCATGCCTTCATCCGCAAAGAAACCGGAACCATTCACGTGATGGTATCGAAGGACGGGGAATCGCTGATCTGCGAGATTATGGACAACGGGGACGGCATTGAAGGATTGACGATGGGCGAAGCATTGCCCAATCCCAAAAACAACCGGCAGCTGTTCAGCGGAATCGGCATACGCAACGTGCATGACCGCATCGAGCTGATGTATGGACCGCCATACGGCGTGACCATTATGAGCAAACCGGGAGAAGGAACAAGAGTGACCGTGACACTTCCGCTCATTGGCGGCTGAACCAAACGTATTAATTGCCTAGAAGGAAGCCGGGAGCCCATTTGCAGAACATGCAGATGGGCTTTTTTTATGGCTTTTAGAACAGCGTCTGGTCTTTAGAAGTTTGCAGGTCAGTGGCGAGCAGCGGATTGGGCACCCTTTTTTGTACTATTTTCAGATGTACAAATTCCAAGATCAAAAGAAATTACAAAAAAACAAATTTAATGCAAGCGTTTTCTGGAAGTGCTTTCATTGAGGCGATAGGATGACAAATCCGCACAAAATTATTACTAACGAATCGCGAAAAGGGGATGATAAGATAAATGCATAGAAAGCAAACGCTTTCAAATAACACAAAAATCACTACACATAATGAGGTTAAAGGGGAGTTGAACGGTTTGAAAAAAATGTGGGTATTGATGCTGGTTACTGTATTGCTGCTGTCCGCATGTTCGTCTGGCGGTGGAGGGGGCAACGCATCAGGCGGCGAAGGCGGAAAGAGCGCTAACGAAATCACGATCTGGGCTTGGGATAAAGCCTTCAACGTTGCAGCGTTGAATGAAGCCAAAACAGCTTACGAGAAACAGAATCCTGATCTGAAAATCAACATTATCGAATATGCGCAAGCGGATATTATCCAAAAGCTGAACACAGGCTTGAACTCCGGAACGAGCAACGGACTTCCGAACATCGTGCTGATCGAGGACTACCGCGCTCACAGCTTCCTGAACGCTTATCCGGATGCCTTCAAGGAAATCGGCTCGGCAATCAACGTATCCGATTTTGCAGACTATAAGCTCGGGCCAACTTCGGCGGACGGCAAACAATACGGCGTACCGTTCGATTCCGGCGTAGCGGGTCTGTTCTACAGAACCGATTTGCTGGAGCAAGCGGGCTACAAAGCCGAAGATTTGCAAAACATCACTTGGGACGACTACATCAAAATCGGTGAAGACGTCAAAGCCAAAACAGGCAAACAAATGCTGTCCCTGGACCCGAACGATCTGGGCATCCTTCGTATGATGATCCAGTCCGCCGGTTCCTGGTACTCCAAAGCAGATGGCAAAACGCCGGATCTGGCTGGCAACGCCGCTCTGAAAGAAGCATTCGAAACGTACAAAAAAATGATGGATGCCAACATCGTGCGCCTGCACTCCGACTGGAGCCAATTCGTAGCTGGCTTTAACAGCGGCGATGTGGCTACCGTACCGACAGGCAACTGGATTACGCCTTCCATCAAACAAGAGGCTTCCCAATCCGGCAAATGGGCTGTTGCTCCGATGCCGAAAATGGCTGGCCAAGCCAATTCGGTTCATGCCTCCAACTTGGGCGGCAGTTCCTGGTATGTGATGAACAACGTGCCTGGCGCAGATCAAGCCGTAGATTTCCTGAGCAAAACCTTCGGTTCCGACAAAGACCTGTATCAAACGCTGCTTAACAACATCGGTGCTATCGGCACGTACAAACCGGCTGCCGAAGGCGAAGCGTTCAACAAAGCCGACGAATACTTCGGCGGCCAGAAAATCTTTGCGGACTTCGCAAAATGGACGACAGAAATTCCTAACGTAAACTACGGCATTAACACTTACGGCATCGAGGACATTCTGGTTGTCGAAATGCAAAACTACCTGAACGGCAAAAGCATCGATGACGTTCTGGCAGACGCGCAGAAACAAGCAGAAGCACAATTCAATTAAGATGATCCACGGTAACTCATAAAACCCAAGGAAGCATCGGAGCCGTTCCACCGTCTGGCAAGCCAACCGCCGACCGGACCTCGGTGGAGGCTCCATGGGTTTTATGCATGCTGCATGGAGAGAGAGGAGCCATACTGTGAAAGCCATGAATACGGGAGACAGTCTCCATAAAAAAAGCAATTTGACTGGATGGGCTTTTATCGCGCTTGCTGCCATCGGGATCCTCGTGTTTTATTTCTATCCGATGATTCAGGCACTGCTCTTATCTTTTAAGTCGGGTGCGGGTGCCAACCTCGAATATTCGGGCCTGAGCAACTACAAACGGTTGTTCATCGACACCACGTTCCGGACAGCGCTATCCAACACGTTTATTTACCTGATTATTCAAGTACCGATCATGATCATTCTCGGCTTGTTCATTTCCGTTCTGTTGAACGACAGCACACTCAAATTTCGCAGCTTTTTCCGCGTGGCCATCTTCTTGCCCTGTGTTACCTCGCTGGTAGCTTACTCTGTGGTATTCAAATATTTGTTCGCACCGGACGGCATGGTGAACCAGTTCCTGATGGGATTGCACATCATCGGCGAACCGATTCAATGGATTACCGACCCGTTCTGGGCCAAAATTACGATCATTATCGCCATTACATGGCGTTGGACCGGATATAACATGATTTTCTATCTGTCGTCGCTGCAAAACATCGACCAATCCATCTATGAGGCTGCCCGGATCGACGGCGCGAATGCCTTCACGCAATTTTTCAAAATTACCGTTCCATTGCTGAAACCGATCATTCTGTTCACTTCGATTACGTCGACAATCGGTACGCTGCAGCTCTTCGACGAAATCATGAATATTACGAAGGGTGGTCCGGGTAACGCCACCATGTCGATCTCCCAGTACATCTACAACCTTTCGTTCAAATATTCGCCGGACTTCGGATATGCGGCAACCGTATCGTATTCCATCGTTCTGATCATCATTGTGTTGTCCTTTATCCAGTTCAAAGTGGCAGGTGACCGAAATGGCTAAATTGAAAGTGAAACGCTTCTTTATCTATCTGTTCCTGACGATTGCGGCATTTGTGTCGATCTTCCCGTTTTTCTGGATGGTTGTCAGCTCCACCAATGCTTCGGTCGACGTTACGAAGGGCAAACTGCTGCCGGGTTCCTTTTTTATCGAGAACTTGAACAAACTTATGGATGAAACAAACCTGCTGCAGGCGCTCGGCAACTCGGCCATTATCGCCATTGTTACGACGGTGCTGGCTTTGCTGATCGGTTCCATGGCCGGATACGGTTTTGAAATCTTCCGTTCCAAGTCGCGGGATATCGTGTTCAACATCTTGCTGTTGTCCATGATGCTTCCGTTTGCTGCGATCATGGTACCGCTGTACCGCATGTTTGCCAGCATTTCCGGCATTGCGCCGGGTATCGGCATCAACACGATGGCGGCCGTCATTTTGCCGACCATCACAACGGCATTCCTGATCTTTTTCTTCCGTCAAAACACCAAGATGTTTCCGAAAGAAATGCTGGAAGCCGGACGCATCGACGGTTTGACCGAACTCGGCATTTTCCTGAAAATTTATTTGCCAACGATGAAAACAAGTTATGCCGCTGCGGCAATCATCACGTTCATGAGCAGCTGGAACAACTATTTATGGCCGCTCATCGTGCTGCAAACGCCGGATCAGCAAACGATCCCGCTCCTGATCTCCAATCTGGGTTCAAGCTACGCGCCGGATTACGGGGTCATCATGACAGCGATCGTTATTGCGACATTGCCGACGGCCATCGTGTTCTTCCTGATGCAAAAACATTTTGTGGCGGGCATGGTCGGGTCTGTGAAATAATGGTATCGTGGCAGCAACCGCTTCCAAGATTGCAGAGAGAGGGGAGAACGCCACCTATGGCGTTTCTCTGCCTTTCTGTTTGCATGTAAGGATTATCGTTCCAAACATTTAATAAGTTCAAAAGATGGAGAGGGAGAGAGTCGATGAAAGCAGCAAAGGCAGATTTGAAATGGCTCGGCGATGTAAGCGTATTCGAGGTAAACCGTTTGAAGGCTTATTCGGACCATCGATATTATCGAACAATGGAAGAGGCATTGAAGTCGGATGAAATGGACATGCGCTACAGCCTGAACGGCATGTGGAAGTTCAACTACGCGGTTCGTCCGGATTGCCGTCCGGAGCATTTCTATGCAGCCGATTTCTCCAGCGATGGATGGGATGACATTGAAGTACCCGGACATATCCAGCTGCAAGGCTACGGCCAAATTCAATACGTGAACACCCAATACCCATGGGACGGCTTGAATGAATTGCGTCCACCGGCTCTACCGGAAGACAACAATGCGGTGGGCAGCTACATCCGGACGTTCCACCTGCCGCCAGGTTGGGGAAACAGCCCTGTATATATTTCGTTCCAAGGCGTGGAGTCGGCTTTTTACGTTTGGTTAAATGGCCACTTTGTCGGTTACGGCGAAGATAGTTTTACGCCATCCGATTTTGACCTGACGCCATTCCTCCAAGAGGGCGAGAACAAACTGGCCGTCGAAGTGTACCAACGGAGTACAGGAAGCTGGCTGGAAGATCAGGATTTCTGGCGTTTCTCTGGCATTTTCCGCGAAGTGTACCTGTACACGGTTCCAGCTGCGCATATCCGGGATGTTCGCGTGCGCACAGACCTCGATGCATCCTATTCGAAAGGTACGCTGCAGCTGGACCTGAAGCTTGAGGGAGCAGCGGCTGCAGGCGCTCGCGTGGAGGCTGAATTGCGCGACGCACAGGGAAATGTGGTTCAAACGTTTGGCGTGAATGTACAAGATGGCCAGGCTTCCGTACGCAAAGAAGTCGGTGAGGTAAACCTGTGGAGTGCGGAAATTCCTTACTTGTATCGTTTATACCTGCGTGTATACGACTCGGCCGGGGAACTCGTTGAAGTGGTGCCTCAAGCCGTCGGCTTCCGCGTATTCGAAATGATCGACAAGGTGATGCACATCAACGGCAAACGAATCGTCTTCAAAGGCGTGAACCGTCATGAGTTCAACCCGCATCGCGGCCGGGCCATCACCAAGGAAGACATGCTGTGGGACATTCGGACCATCAAGCAAAACAACATGAATGCGGTGCGTACCTCCCACTACCCGAACCAAAGTTTGTGGTACGAGCTGTGTGATGAATACGGTGTGTATGTGATCGACGAAATGAATCTTGAAACGCATGGATCCTGGCAAAAGCTCGGTGCCGTCGAGCCATCATGGGTGATTCCCGGCGACCGGCCGGAATGGTTGGATATCGTCATGGATCGTGCCGTATCCATGGTAGAGCGGGACAAAAACCATCCATCCATCCTGATCTGGTCTTGCGGCAACGAATCCCATGGCGGCGAAGTGATCTTCAAGGTTTCGGAGTACTTCAGAACGTATGATCCGACCCGGCTGGTCCATTACGAAGGCGTTTTCCATGACCGCCGCTTCAATGACACGAGCGACATGGAGTCGCGCATGTATGCCAAACCTGCGGATATCGAAGCCTATTTGAACGACAATCCGGAGAAGCCTTATATCAGCTGCGAATACATGCATGCAATGGGCAACTCGATCGGCGGCATGCACAAATACACGGAACTTGAAGACAAGTACCCGATGTATCAAGGCGGATTCATCTGGGATTACATCGATCAGGCCATTTACAAAAAGGATCGTTACGGCAAGCCGTTTCTGGCCTATGGCGGCGATTTCGGAGACCGCCCGTCGGACTATTCGTTCTGCGGGGACGGCATCGTGTATGCGAACCGTCAAGTCACCGCAAAAATGCAAGAAGTCAAGTTCCTGTACCAGAACATCAAATTGTTCCCGGACCGCGGCGGCGTGCGCATCGTCAATGGCAATCTGTTCGCGAATACATCGCAATATGCGCTAACGTACAGCCTGGAGCGCGAAGGCGTAACCGTATTAAGCGGAACATTGGAAGCAGCCGTTGCTCCGGGAGAGGAAGCGTTCGTGGAGCTTCCGCTCGCTACCGAGCAGCTTGCGCCGGGCGAATATGCCGTCAATACGGCGTTCGTGCTTCGTGAATCCACGCTGTGGGCGGAAAAAGGGGACGAAGTGGCATTTGGTCAATTCGTGTTTACGCAGGAAGCCGCTGAAGGGGCGTCGGTAACCACTGATCTGAATCAAGTGAACGCTATTCAAGTGGTTGAAGGCGATGTCAACATCGGGGTTCGTGCAGGAAGCACCCATGTGTTGTTCTCCAAAGCGTTCGGAACGCTGGTGTCGCTGAAGTTCTCCGGTCAAGAGACGATTGCCCAAATGCCTGCACCGCTCTTCTGGCGTGCAACGACGGATAACGATAAAGGAACGTCCATGGGCTTTGAGCTTGGGGCATGGTATGCGGCAAGCCTGCTGCCGAAATGCATCGAATGGAAAGCCGAGCAACAGCAGGGTGAGTACCGGATCGAATTTACGTATAAGCTGAATATTTCCACTGAAGTTAAAGCAAAGGTTGCGTATACGGTTCGCGCGGATGGCAGCGTTCTTGTACAGAACACCTATCAAGGAACAGCGGGATTGCCGGATCTTCCGATCCACGCTCTGTCATTCAAAACATCGCCTGAGTTCGACCGTGTACAGTGGCTGGCATTGGGGCCTGAGGAAAACTATGCGGACCGTGCTTTCGGTGCCCGCCTAGGCATCCACGAAAGCTCTGTCGCCGACACGGTAGCGCCTTACCTTGTGCCTCAAGAGTCCGGCAACCGTACCGGCGTACGTTGGGCGAAGCTGACGGATGCGGCCGGACGCGGTTTCCGCATCGAGGCGGCTTCGGCTCCAATCGAGCTAAACGTGTCGCCGTATACGGCTTTTGAGCTGGAGAACGCGCAGCATGCCTATGAACTGCCACCAGTCCACTACACGGTTGTAACGGTGGCGGGCAAACAAATGGGCGTCGGCGGCGATGACAGCTGGGGCGCTCCGGTGCATCCGGAATACCGCATCCCGTCGGACGGCGAGCTTCAATTCGAGTTTGTCATTCGGGCATTGTAATTCGGTTTTGGGAAGTCGGCAATGAAAAAGGCTTTTGACAGCAGGGGTCTCCGGTACGGAGGCCTCTGTTTTTGTTGTAAACCATGAAACCGTTATTATCAAGAGGTGGAATACACCGGGAGGAGGATGGGAAATGGACATGATGACGATTTTGGCGTTTGCTGGCATTTTCGTGATGTTTGGGTTCTATGCTCTCGCTGGTTATTATCTAATTCCATTCATTTCAAAAAAAGCGTTCAAACGTCAGCTGGATGCGTATCAAATTTTGCTAATCATTTTGTTTGGAGTGATCATTGTTCAGGTTGTGCAAGTGCTCATGTATGGGGAGTGGAGAAATTTGGTCACCTCTACAGGAGTATTATTTCCGTTAATGAGCCTGATCCTGGCCCTTCGCATGAGGAAGCGAAACGGAGTGCCAAAGGGCTGAGGTGCTGGCATGCCAAAAACTGCCCGCGATATCATTATTGCAACTTAGATCAGGAAACTGGCTAAACCCGTTGATATAATGAGTTGGGGAGTGAGGGAAATGTCAATTCAAACGATGGAATCGATGGTTAAATGGGTCGACGATAACGTCATGCAGAACCCGTCATTGGAGAACATGTCCTCATATGTAGGCTATTCTCCGTACTACTGTTCCTCCAAATTTCGCGAATTTACTGGAGTCACTTACAAACAGTACTTGGCTAAACGAAAGCTGCTTTGCGCGGAACAACTGCTCATTTCGACCGAGGATAAAATATTGGATGTGGCACTAAGGTGCAATTACTCGTCACCAGAAGCTCTGGCAAGAGCCTTCATTAAAGTATACAAATGCACGCCGACGCAATACCGGGAACGCTATAAACAGAATAAATGTTAAACCAGTAATTCACTCACTCCTAAATTATAGATCAGGGAGTTTAAGAATGATGGATGAAATCGGCAGAAATAATCCGTGCTGGTGCGAAAGTGGACTGAAATACAAGAAATGCCATGCCCAGATTGAAGATCGGATGACTAGTTATGCTCTAAAAGGATACAAAGTTCCCGCTCGCCATTTACTGAAATCCGTATCCCAAATCCATGGCATTCGGGAAAGCGGCAAGATCAATACGGCTATTCTGGATTATATCGGCGATTTTGTGAAGAGCGGCATCCATACCGAAGAAATCAATCGACTGATTCACGAAAAAACGATCGAACTGGGCGGCACGCCGGCACAATTAAATTTCAACGGATATCCCAAGAGCGTTTGCGTATCGGTCAATGACGTTGTATGCCATGGCATTCCTTCAGATAAAATGGTGTTAAAGGATGGGGATATCGTAAATATTGATGTATCTACCTTATATCATGGCTTTTATTCCGATTCCTCTCGCATGTTTTGTGTCGGTGCCGTATCCCCCGAGAAACAGAGGCTTGTGCAAACCACGAAAGAGTGTATGGAATTGGGAATACAGGCCGTGAAGCCATGGGGATTCCTTGGTGATATCGGGCATGTCATCAACGAACATGCAAAACATCAAGGCTATTCCGTGGTGAGGGAACTCGGAGGGCATGGCATCGGCTTGCAGCTGCATGAGGAGCCATGGGTGGGACATGTTGGCAGAGCTAATACAGGCATGTTATTAGTACCAGGTCTTATTTTTACGATAGAACCAGCCCTGAATGTAGGAAGCGCCAAAGTATATACGAGCAAGCAGGATGGATGGACGATGTATACGACAGACCAAAAACCCTCCGCACAGTGTGAAAGCATGGTTTTGGTTACTCCTGATGGCTGTGAAGTGTTGGCTTGGTAATCCACTAAATACTACATCAAAACCCGCCAGAAATGATTCTGACGGGTTTTTGATGCTATATATGTTGAACTAGACATTTACACGTTAACGGAGAGGGCAGAAAGAATCTGGAGAAGCGGAGCGTTCGCCTTTATCACCGGATTTTCCCCTTGAACAAAGGGGGTTCAAAAAAATCTGGGGATAACAGCGATCGGAAGATGGTTCTGACCACGTAGTGACTCTGTGTAATAATCATTAGTTCAACTTATATAGCCCCTTTTTAAAGGGCTTTTTTATGAGAAGGCATATTTCCAAATCAACCAACAGATCAGAACGGAGGCCCAAGAAATGAAACCAAATACGATGACAATCCTATTCTCGCTCCAGCCGTACTTCAAGCTGAAATGATAATGAATCGGAGCCATTTTGAATAGGCGCAATTTCGTGCGTTTATAATACCAGACCTGCAGGATGACCGAAAATTGTTCAGCCAAATAAACGGAAAACAGGATAGGTATTAATATTTCTACCTTCTCAATTACCGCTAGGATGGAGAGTGAACCTCCAATGGCTAGTGACCCGGTATCCCCCATAAATGCTCTGGCTGGATAAATATTATAGAAAAATAATCCGAGCAGACAACCAATCATGACAAGCGAAAATGTTTGTACTTCCTGCTTGTCTGATATTAGAAAAAAGAAAAAATAAGTTGGGATCGCAACATTGATCAATAACCCGTCTAGACCATCTGTGAAATTGATTGCGTTTGCTGATCCAACCACAAATAGTAACATGATCGCTATGTACACATAAACGGGCAAGTGTAGTTGAAAACCATGGAATAACGAAATATCGCTCGTCATCGTAAACGAATGGAACAAAGTGATCAGCAGAATTCCGGTAAATGCGAATTGAAACATAAGTTTCGTCCGTCCGGATATGCCTGATGGATCTTGCCACACCGCCTTTTTGAGATCATCCATAAAACCAACAGAACTGAACAAGAGAAACGTCATGCACAAAAAAATCATCCATGGTGTAGGATGAAATTGTAGAGATGTTACCACGCCTACAAGTAAAATGAGACCCGCCATCAGTGGTGTCCCTTGCTTGGCTTGATGATCAGGGGGTAATTCAGACCGGATGGGTTGTGTTAATTTCAGATTGCGTAATCCCCAGATGAGTAGTGGTGTTAAAAACGCTACAAGCAAGAACGAAAGACCGGATATCCCCAGTATTCCAAACACGCTGAACTCCCCCTTCCTTGTTATATGATGAAATCGCCTGCAAACGATTCAGTTATCCCTCAAAATCAACTATACCTAAGGCTTAGAATTCATTAAAGTGAAAGTTTGCACGGCTTTTTTTCTTATTTTCGGGATAAGTCGGTGACCGGGATGATCGTTAAAGCAATCATGGATTAAAGTATGAGTCTCATGCTTACCATGACATGTTTGCTGTTGGATTCTCTAATAGAAACTGACAAAAAAGGATTTCGACAGTATAATTGTTTTGAATATCCTATACGGCACTGACCTGGAGGACGGCATGCAATTTCAACCAATCTATGATGATGGGAAAGTACTTTTACCGAAGATCGAATTAAATATGGCATCGGACCAAGCGATTGGCATCATAACGGACTTGAAGCGAAAGCAGCTTTTCATCAATCAACTCGTGGACCATTCCCAATATTACATATTTCGAGCCGGGCAAAATGAATACATACGTTTAACGGTGGAAGAACTGATCCATTTTTTAATCCAAGTATCGGAGAGCAGCGAGCGTGTTGCTTCGTTACTGGATTATTTTACTTTAAAAGAAGAACGAAAAGTAAAAATCAAAGATTTAAGCTCATCGAAAAGGATGTATGTGACCTTGCTGCGCGTCTTTTTTGCGCATCAGCCTACACTTGTCCTGGAGGAACCTTATTTTTACTTGGAGGAAGAAGACCGTCGTCATTTTAAACGGATTTTGGATGACCTTTCGAAACAAAAGCAGATTTTAATGTTAACTTCGAACTTAGAGGATGCCATGATTTCCTGTGACGCCATTTATCGATGGAACGAGCTCGGTTTTCATCCATTGGATATACGGGACTCGGAAGAGGATAAGCAGGAAGCACAGGAACAAGATCGAGCCAATATCACTTTGCAAAAGATTTATACGAAAAGAAATGACAAAGTGATTTTATTTGATCCGCCTGAAGTCGATTACATCGAAAGTATGGATGGTTCGATTGTTGTACATGTAGATGGAGAAAGTTATACCTGTGCTTTGACGCTAACCGAGCTTGAGCAGAGATTGAACCATTTCGGATTTTTTAGGTGTCATCGATCCTACATCGTTAACTTGCAAAAAGTAAGAGAGATTATTACATGGACGAAAAATAGCTACAGCTTGCGCTTAAACACAGGTAAAGATGCGGTGGTTCCGTTATCCCGTTCCAAATTGCAGGAATTAAAAGCGCTGCTTAACATTTGAAATGTTTGCGAAGCAAACATCACTTCGTAAGCCTATATCATTTCCGGGGCAATAATCGAACCGATCAAGCATTCCGGGGTACCATTCAGGCGATAAAAGCTACATTTCGGCGGGTTTTGATGGCTGAAGGCATGCCATCTTTATATGCTTAAGGCATCAACGCTAAGGAAGTGGTGTTCATGGACGTGATTCATGTGGAACATATTCGAAAAAGGTTTGGAAATAAGGATGCGTTATCAGACGTGTCCTTTTCCATTCCGAAAGGAGAAATTTTCGGTTTCCTGGGTCCGAGCGGTTCGGGAAAAACGACATTAATCAAGATTTTGACGGCGCAATTACATCCGACAAGCGGACAGGCAAGTGTGTTTAACGAGCCAGCGGAGATGATGCAGCAGTCTGTACAGAAGATGCGCTTTGGCATATTAACGGATAACAGCGGTCTGTATGAGAGATTAACGATTGAGGAAAATCTGGAGCTGTATCGTAAGTTATACGATCTTCCTAAATCCTCGGTCGATATGGTTCTGCAGTTTGTAAACTTAAGCGGAGAGCGCAAGAAGAAAGTCAATCGCTTATCGAAAGGGATGCGCCAACGTGTCATGTTGGCATGCGCGGTGATCCATGAGCCGGAATTGTTATTTTTGGATGAGCCTACCTCCGCTTTGGATCCGGTAAACTCGGCACATATTTATAAAGGCTTACGCAGCTTGAATGAGAAAGGCACAACGATTTTTTTAACCACGCATGATATGGCTGAGGCAGAATGGCTATGCAACCGTGTAGCGATTTTGCATCAAGGACGAATCCAAACCATCGGCTCGCCTAAGGAGCTTAAAAAACAGCATCGGGAAAACGTACTTTGTGTGGACTTAATCAATGGAGAAGCTTACGAGCTCCCGATCAATGAGGGAACGGCTGATCTAATCGCAGACTGGATGAAACAAGGGTTCATAGATCGTTTGGAAACGAAAGAGCCAAATCTGGGTGAGATCTTTATTAAAATGACAGGAAGTGAGCTGCTGTGAGTATCTCATTAAAACGTGCCCGAGCGATATTTGTGAAGGATTACAAAGAGTTTTCGCGCAATTATGCGCTCTCCATTATGTTGATTTTCCCTATTATTCTCGCGCTTCTTATCCGTGGTGTAGACTCGTCTTTGCCCTTAGCTTCCGTGGCTGGAACTTTCGCTACCGTTCTTAATCTTTCGTTTGTGTTGCTGACCTGTTTCGCGCAAGCATGCTTGATTGCGGAAGAAAAGGAGCGTAACACTTTACGATCATTAATGATGACTCCAGCCACGGCCCTGGACGTTTTAATCGGTAAAAGCAGTCTGGTCTTTATCATGTCTGCTGTCGTTCTGGCTGTTTCTACGTATATATTCGGCTTTGTGCCAGCTAGTATATGGGCTTTTGCAGCGGCCGTTATTCTTTCGATGATTCTATACATCGCGGCCGGAACGATCTGCGGCTTATTTTCCAAGACACTGCTGGATGCATCGTTATCCATCCTTCCTGTGGCGTTCATATTCACCGGGGCACCATGGGGTGTATTTTTGGCGGATGATTATCCGATCTTCAACGTACTGGAATATGTTCCAAGCAGTCAGCTGGTGCATTTGCTGGGTATAAGCGATACAGGCTTTGCGACGGGAGATGTATTAAAACCCCTCCTTATTATTTTGATATGGACAGTTGCATTAACGATTGTGTCTGTCGTTTTGTATCAACGAAGATTAAAGGATGAGTAGAGTATATTCGCGTATTTCTACGAAGGAGGGATCCATTTCCGATGAATGCAGCCGTCAAGTTGATGCAAAAGCTCAAAGACCGCGTTACCCGGAACAAGTTGAAGTTCTACCGGGATCAAGTGGAGCTTATCAGGAACCGGAATTTACATGCATGGGATGATGGGCAGCTTCAAGCGGAGTCCCTCCGGCTGCAGAAAGAAGCACAATCGGGCACGCCTTTAGATGAGCTGCTTGTCGATGCTTATGCGTTAGTGTGCGAGGCGGCGCAGAGAAAGCTCGGATTACAGCCTTACGATGAGCAGATCATGGCTGCCATCGCTCTGCACGACAGATTTTTGATCGAGCAGCATACCGGCGAAGGAAAAACGCTGTCTGCGGTTATGCCTGCTTATCTAAACGCGTTGACCGGCAAAGGCGTTCATGTGCTGACGTTTAACGATTACTTGGCAAAACGGGATGCGGAGTGGATGGGCCCGATCTATCGTTTCCTCGGGTTAACGGTCAATTCGGTCCAAGCAGGCATGAGCCTGTTCGAGAAACGGGAAGCCTACGCCAAGGATATCACCTATGTTACGGCTAAAGAGGCGGGATTCGATTATTTGCGGGACACGATCGCGATGAGCGAAGCCGATACCGTACATCGTCCTTTCCACTACGTCATCGTCGATGAGGCGGACTCCCTGCTTCTTGATGAAGCGCGGGTGCCGCTAGTCATTAGCGGCGATTTGGAGGTTTCCGAAAGTGAGGGCATTCTTTTCGCAGAAGTGGCCCGGCAGCTGCAGCCTGCAGAGCATTACGACTTCGACGAGTTCCGGCGGAACGTGTACTTGAATGATGCGGGTGCTGCGAAAGCGGAACTGCTGCTGGGATGCGGTAATTTGTATGATAGCCGTAACAGCCATTTGTTAACGTCATTGAATTGCGCGCTGCATGTGGAGTCGTTACTAAAAAAAGACGTCGATTACATCGTTCGGGACGGTGAAATCGAGCTCATCGAAGAATATACCGGCCGTGTGGCCGAGAACAGGTATTTGCCGGACGGGCTGCACGCCGCGCTTGCCGCCAAAGAAGGGCTGGAGTGGAAAGCCGGCGGGAAAGTTCTCGGGACGATTACCATTCAACACTTCATTAGCCTGTATCCCGGCATTTGCGGCATGACGGCTACAGCGTACGCTTCCGCAATGGAGTTCAAAGATATTTATGCGCTGCGGGTCGTGCAAATTCCGCCGCATCGACCAAACATCCGGATTGACCACCCGCACCGGATTTATACCCATAAAGAAGCCAAATATAAGGCGCTTGTACAAGAAATCACGTCTGTCCATAGGGTGGGACGCCCTATTCTTGTGGGTACATCAAGCGTCGAGGAGTCTGACATGCTGGCCGAGGCGCTGGCGGTTGCCGGCGTGCCATGCCATGTTCTGAATGCGAAAAACGATGCGAAAGAAGCCGAAATCATCGCCAAAGCGGGAGAAATCGGCGCCGTAACGGTGTCTACGAATATGGCGGGACGCGGCGTCGACATTCGGCTCGGCGGCGGCGATCCTGCACAGGCCGAAGTGGTCGCCAAGCTGGGCGGGTTGTACGTGATGGGTACGCATGTGAACGAAAGCGTGCGAATTGACGACCAGCTGCGCGGACGTTCCGGCCGCCAGGGCGACCCGGGAGCTTCCGTATTTTATATAAGCCTGGAAGACGAGTTATTGCTTCGCTTCGGCACCCATAAAGCAGTTCGCGTTCCCAGGCAGGATGAGGCCCTTGAAGATCCGGCGCTCCGCAGCCAAATTACCCATATTCAGCGCGTGATTATGGGCCAGAACTTCGATATCCAGCAGGAACTGAACGCTTATTCGGATATGGTGGAGGATCAGAGGCGAATGTTATACGCGGAGCGGCTCCGCATTTTGAAAGGCGAGCTGCCGATGAGCCCTTCGGAGCAGCGGGTACGGCTTTTTTATATCGACGAGTTCTGGGCCGAGCATCTGGCATACGTTTCTTACCTTCGCGAAAGCATCCACTTGGAGAGCATTGCCAGCCGCAATCCAATCGACGAATTCCACACCCAAATCACCCAGGCTTACGAGCAAATTCCGGCTAAAATCAATCAGGAGTCTGCGAATATGCTTCGCAGGCTCGCGGGTTCAAATGATCCGGCGGAGTGGGAAAGGCTCGGTCTGAAAAGCCCTGCCTCTACCCGAACCTATATGATCAACGATCAATACATCCAGAATAAGCGCAGCTCATGGACCGGAACGACCGTATTCGCGTATTTGGGCCGCAAGATTTTGAGGCTGGTGCTGTGGCCGGTATACAGGCTGTCGAAATATTGATGGACGGTGAAAATCGAAAAAAGCCGATTTTACGTTTTCGTCAACAATTCGTCAGCAACTCGGCATTGAACAGGAATTCAGCAATAAAGAAAAACGGGAAAACCCTTGTCATATAAGGGATTATAAAAACAAATTCGGGGCCCTCTTTCGAGAGCCCCTTTCATGGGAGAGGAGAAACCGGACGAAGAGCTTATGGGGAAACGTAAGTCTTCTCCGCGGTTGTCTACGACACTTTTGATGTCGATAATTATAGAATGGCCGGAACAGGGACATTTTATACATGCATTGCCAAAATGAGTTTCACTTTTTTTGCCTGTCCAGAAGACGGGCCTTTTATTTTTCAAACCGTTCCCGAGTGTGGTACGATAGCTTTATCATTAAACTTACATAGAGAAAAGGTGACTCGTCAGTGAGAGTGGTATCGGGAAGTGCCAAAGGAAGGCCGTTGAAGGCTGTTCCCGGCACGGGAACGCGACCGACGACCGACAAGGTGAAGGAAGCGTTGTTTAGCATGATTGGACCTTATTTTGATGGAGGAACAGCGTTGGATCTGTTTGCGGGCAGTGGGGGTCTCGGCATCGAGGCGCTTAGCCGCGGCGTGGACAAGGCTGTTTTTGTTGATTTGGAACCGAAGAGCATTGAAACGATTCGCGCCAATCTAAAGGCAACCAAACTGGAGGATCAAGCCGCCGTATACCGTAATGATGCGGGGCGTGCGCTCAAAGCGCTGGCAAAGCGCGGCACGCGGTTTGATCTCGTATTCCTGGATCCGCCTTACCGCATGAAAAACGGGGACGAGCTGATGCAGACGATGCATGATCTGGAGCTGCTGGAGCCGGAAGCGACGATTGTGCTCGAATACGAATCCAAGTATGAATATCCGGAGCAGTTCGGCCCGTTTGAACAGACGCGCAAATCGGTTTACGGCGAAACGGCGGTTTCCATCTACCGTTATGAGCCGAACGAGGCGGAAACGAAAGAGGACATCACAGAGGAGGCACAACCTCATGACTAACGCGAAAACAAATGGCGAACGGATTGCGGTATATCCCGGGAGCTTCGATCCCGTGACGATGGGACATCTCGATATTATCGAGCGGGCTTCCAAGCAGTTTGATCGCGTCATTGTGGCCGTTCTGAACAATATGAGCAAAAATCCGCTTTTCACCGTTGAAGAGCGCACGGATCTGATTGCCGAAGTTACGGCTCATCTGCCCAATGTGGAAGTGGATACGTTCCGTGACCTGACGGCGAATTATGTGCGGGAAAAGAATGCCCAGGCTATCGTTCGCGGCGTGCGCTCGGTGACCGATTTCGAATACGAACTGCAGATCGCTTCCACGAACCGCAAATTGAACCCGGATGCGGAAACGATTTTTATGATGACGAATCCCAAATATTCGTATTTAAGCTCCAGCATCGTCAAGGAAATCGCCCATTACGAAGGGGATGTGACCGACCTTGTGTCGCCTGAAGTAGAGATCGCGCTGCGACGCAAGATCAGGGAGAAACGCGGCGATTGATCCACAGGAGCAGTCCTGACAGGACGGCCATAGCGAACAGTAAAACGGACCAAATGACAAGTGCCGCCGGAACAGCATGCCACAAGGTGTAAGGTCCGTCGGCGTAATGCCGAAACAGCGAGTATCCTTGGAACCAGTCCGCACCATCGGCATTTGCATAAGGGTGGAAGGTTGCTTGTACTCCCGGGAGGTATCGGGCAAACGGCGTCCAGAGCAGCAGTGAAGCACCAAAAGCAATGAGCCCATGAAGGACGCGGGCTGCCGCAAAACGGAACAGGTTGCCTTTCGTCATGGAAATGGATTTCAATGCTGCGAACACCTGCAGGTGAGAACAAAGCCCTCCCCAGCCGAGAACGGCAGCGGTCAAGGCAATGAGCATGACTTGATCCAGATGGGATTTGCTTAAATGGTATACGCCCAGGTGCATCTCAAGAAAAGCGGGCCACATCGCGACCGGGGAGCCGGGCGTCAGGAACAAGCCGAGCAGGCGGATCAGAACAGCAAAAACAATGATGTAACCTCCCGTCATCATCAAGGTTTGCACAGCCTGAGATACGGTATCGCCAAGCAGTTTGCCGAATGAACGGCCGTCGAGAAGGTGCGCCTCCCGGGCTGCATTCAGCATTCGGCGAAGGAGGTTTCTTGGTGGATGGAGGGAGCTTGGGGCAGTCTGAGAGGCTGTCCTGTTTTTGGACCCGATCGGTCCTTTATGGCTGTGCTGCGGCGGCGTTGTCTGTGGAGACGATGCTTCCTGACTGGTCGCCATCGGAGTTAATCGGCTTAAGAGGATGGCCGTGATCCAGGCGCTAAACCAGTGGACGAGCAGCAGAAAATATCCGGCAGCCGGCTGCTGAAGAAATACGGCTCCGATCACCAATACAATGACCATCGGATTGGCGAAATGGGCGAATGACGCAAGCGCTGCGGCCTGCCTGTCGGTTAATTTTCCCTCTTCCGCAAGCCTTGCCGTCATATCTGCGCCTGCCGGGAATCCGCCGATCATGCCAAAGGCAAAAACAAGACCGGCCTGGCCGGGGAGACGAAAGCATGTTTTCATCAACGGCTCGAACAGTACGCCAAGGGCAGCGGTAAAACCGAAGGCATGCAGCATTTGAGATAACATCAGGAACGGCAGCATGGAGGGGAAAATCAGTTTCCACCAAATGTCCAGTCCCTGAATGGAAGCGTCGAAGGCTTGTTTGGGCGAGAGGACAACGGCGACAACCAGCAATAAAGCACCTGTGCTCATAAGTATGGTACGTAATGGGCCGGATCGGGCGGCCTGGGTCTGCATTATCATCGGTTCACCTCAATATGATAATAGGCGTTTGCTTTCAAACGCGTTTGCTTCCGGGGTGGACGGCCGAATGGCGTCCGCAGGACGATTCGGCCTTGGCCGGACAGGCGGCAAAGCAAGGGCGGCCTACCCGGCCTGTACCATTGTATGCTGGAGCATGAGGGTGTTAGACTAATAAATATCGTAGCAAACGTTAAGAACGGGGGTGTGCAATGAATCGGATTCGGAAATCGGGCGGTTTCAGAGTTTCGATCTTCGTGATCGTGGTCGCTCTGATCGTTTACGTAACGGTGTACATGCCGACGCCGTACATCATTTACATGCCCGGCAGCGCGGATGAGGTCAAACCCATGGTCACCGTGAAGGACGGGGACAGCGAAGAACGCGGGACATTTATGATGACGACGGTATCGGCCACGTATGCCAACGTGTTTTTGCTTGGCGCCTCGTTGTTTAACAAAAATGCCGAGATCGATAAGAAAGAAGATCGGTTGCGGGGCAAAACGGAGGCCGAATATTCGGCGGAGCAAGTATGGTTCATGAGCGATTCGCAGTCTTCTGCCATGGAAGCCGCGTACGAGAAGGCAGGAATCAAATATGCCATCGTACCGGAGCATATATTTGTGTTCGGTTTATCGGAAGATCCAAAACCGCAGGGGGACATCGCGCCGGGAGACATCATCTTGGGTGTAAACGGAACGGCGACCCCGGACAACACGGTGCTCTCGGCTCAACTCAAAAACCTGAAGGTCGGTGACACGGTTGAAATGCAGTTGGAACGGGGCGGCGAGACGATTAGCCGGGACGTGAAGCTGGTGGAAGTAAAGGACAGCAAAACCGGGGAAACCCGGCCAGGGCTCGGCGTGATGATCGGCACCGTGCAAAAGGTCAAACCGGAAGATTCCAGCAAACAAATCACGTTTACGGATACCCGGGTGGGCGGTCCATCCGCTGGTTTGATGTTTACGCTGGAAATTTACAACCAGTTGACCCAAGGGGACCTCACCCATGGACACCGGATTGCCGGGACGGGTACGATCACGAAGGACGGCGTTGTTGGCCCGATCGGCGGGGTCGTGCACAAAATCGTGGCCGCCGACCGGAAAAATGCGGAGGTTTTCTTTGTCCCGCAGGACAATTATAAGGATGCTGCGGCCAAAGCCGAGCAGATTGGCAGCAAAATGAAAATCGTTCCCGTGAGCACGGTAGACGATGCATTGGCTTATTTGAAGACATTGACCGTGAAATCGTAAAATCATGTTCCGCAGATGGACGGTGTCGGGAAAATAACCTGATTAGGCTAATTTCACTTCGATAGATCATTTGGGTGTATTCCCGTTTCAGCAAAAAGAGCGATCAAGGAGCAGGCTGCTGCCTGACCTGGTCGCTCTTTTTGGTTTTCCAAGGTGCCAAGGGACGCGAAACTGCGTTAAAAGAGGGACATGCCGGGCTGAGATCGAGAATGGCCTGGGACGATTTGCGGCACAGAGCAAGTTATACAAGCGTCTGAACGCAGCGGAATGGTTCATGCATTACGGCAGCCTTTACTGTGCGCAGGTAGGACGAAATATCCCCTCCTCAGAGACCTTATCTGCCTCGTTTGGCATATTGTGCGCCGATTTTTGCCCTGGAATGTAGTATGATGCGCTGGAGGTCGATGGCGTTATTCATTTCTAACGAACCCTAGGCACGTTATCGGGAGCTGATCGTGGGTTGAATCTGTAACGAACTTCAGGCACGCTAATCGTGACGAAATGAGCTGAAATGCAGCTAAAATGCTGAAATAAGGTGCGTCAGGTTCGTAAGCCACAGAATTACGCGAAATATGGCGAAATAAGGTGTGTCAGGTTCGTAAGAGCTCGGGATGACTGATAACGAATAACGAATGACGAATGACTATATAGATTGAACCGGAAATTTACACGATAACGAAGAGGGCAGAAAGAATCTGGAGAAGCGAAGCGGTCTAAAAGCTTTCTGAAAGAAAGCTGCTTCGGAAGCATAGGCTTATCACCAGATTTTCCCCTTAACTAAAGGGATTCAAAAAATCTGGGGATAACAGCGATCGGAAGATGGTTCTGACCGCGTAGTGTCTCTGTGTAAAAATCTTTGGTTCAACCTATATAATAACCAATGACTAGTGTCCAAAACTGAAAATGATCAAATGGCTGATGGGGCAGTGTGATCAAATGGCTAATAGACTACGAAGTAAGTAAGTGAACCATGACCAAGCAGCAATGGTGTCAATGAACCAATGAAGGCCCGCAATCATACGAATGACTGCGAGCCTTTTTGTCATTGCAGCTCAATAGAAGCATATATGTTTCGGATTTCATGATGGATTACAGCCTTACCGGTGGCTCGAAAAAATCGCTGAACATCATGCGGGAGCTTGTCTGTTCATATGCAAGGGCATATGCGGCCTGTGCTTGGATATCCATTTCCAGGTGAGGGTGCGTGAAGCCGGAAGGTTTCATGACCACAGGCAAGGAGGCCGTTTTTTTCATTTGTTTTAATAACGTTTGGCCAGTGGCATTGAAACCGAGCACGCGCAGATAACCCGGACCTTCGGATAACGACATGGGCGACAGCTCTTCCTTGCCGTGATTGAGCAGCACATGGGTAAGCATGCGCTGCAGCTTGGTGCGCGTATAACGTTTGGTTTTGAGGGCGGCCAGCAGCGCTTCGACGCTGGGCTCCGGCAGTTGGGCCAGGGCACGGCCCAACCGGTGTTCGAGGCCTTCCGTGACCTCGGCGATGCGCGCCAGCTCGGAGGCACGGCGCGTGGCCGCGATGTGCAGCAGCGGCCGCGCCAGGCGCTCCCAATGCACGGGAGCGCGCCCTTCCTGCCATTCGCGCCGCAGAATGGCAAGCGAAGCCGCCGGCACGTACGGCGCGTACCGGTGCCGCCTACCACGAGGCGACGCCCGGAC
>NZ_CAKMMP010000012.1:0-27435 GCF_927798175.1 Paenibacillus sp. JJ-223 | reverse complement strand
GCCGTCCGCCAGCAGCAGGCGGCGGACGGCCGTGGCACTGGCGATCGCCCCCGGTCCGGGCGTCGCCTCGTGGTAGGCGGCACCGGTACGCGCCGCCGTCAAAGGCGTGATCGCGCTGCCCAGCCGCTGCAGCGCGATCAGGTAGTGCAGCCCAAGCGAATTGTTGGGCTGCCCGAGGAGTGCGGCGGCGGCATCCGCCTCGACGCCGCCGGGCGCCAGCGCTGCCGCCGCGCCTGCGTACGCGGCGGGGTAGCTGGCGCCTTCCCGCAGGCGGCGCGCGATGTCCTCGCGCAGCCCTGCGGGCTCCACAGCCAGCACGCGCGCGATGCGCTGCAGGCTGTCCAGGTCGCCGGACTCGCTGCCAAAGCAGAGCGAGTCCACCACCCCGGTGCGGTCAAGCAGGGACACCGCACCGAAGGCAAACCACTCTGCCGGCTGCACCGCATACGCCACCGGCAATTCAAACACAAGATCGGCGCCTGCGTGCAGCGCCATCTCGGTGCGCGCCCTTTTGCCCACGATCGCGGGTTCCCCGCGTTGAAGGAAAGGGCCGCTCATGACGGCCACCACGGCGTCCGCTCCGCTCAGCCGCCGGGCCTCTTCAAGATGATAAACATGCCCGTTATGCAGCGGGTTGTATTCCACAATGACGCCAACAACCTTCATAGGTTCCCGTGCTCCTTTCTCTGTTTCGGTTGGCTGAACACATATCTTGTTCAATAATAGGGCAATGCCCATGCATGTTCAAATCGGAAGATGCGCAAATGGCAAAAAAGACACGCTCCCGACATCGTTTTCGATGCCGGGCGTGTCTTGTCAGACGTGGCTGAGGGTTATCTGCTCTCTGCTGCAGCTGAGACCAGACTTGCCTTTGGTCCAAAGAATTCGTAATGAATGCGGTCTTCCGCAACTCCCAATTCGCGTAGTGCCTGATACGTATCGCGCATGAACGAGACAGGTCCGCACATGTAAACCGAAGCATCCGATTCAGGAAGGATCGATTTCAGCCAAGCAGCGTCCAGATGACCTTCCTTTTGGAAACGAAGCTGTTCCTTGTCCGTGGACGATGGCTGTGTATAACAGTAGTGTGCTTGAACGTTGGCGTGGGTATCGGCTAAGGTGTCCACATGTTCCCGAAAAGCGTGCAGCTGGCCATGGCGGGCCGCGTGTACAAAAGTAACGGATGCATTGCCGTCCGCTTGCACCAGTGCATTCAACATGCTGACCATCGGCGTAAGTCCGACACCGGCGCTGAGCAGCACGACAGGCCGCGGGTCTGCCAGGTCGAGCGTGAAGTCCCCGGCTGGCGCAGAAACTTCGACGAGACTGCCCTCGTCAAGGTCATCGTGCAGATGGTTCGAGATGACGCCGTCAGGTCGTTCCGAAGTGCCTTGCTCCCGTTTGACGGAAATGCGGTAATACGGTTTGCCGGGTGCATCCGAAAGGCTGTATTGGCGAATATGCGTATTGGATTGTCCCGGCGGGGTCAGTTTTACGCTGATGTACTGTCCGGGAACAAATGCAGCGATGGCAGATCCATCCTCCGGAACGAGATAAAATGAAGTGATCAGGTCGCTCTCCGGCACCTTTTTCGCGACGCGGAACGAGCGGAATCCTTGCCATCCGCCAGGCTGGCTTGCAGCTTCGGCATACATCTCCCGTTCAATGCCGATGAATGCATCGGCAATGACGCCGTAGGCATCCGCCCAAGCGGAGAGAATTTCATCCGTCGCGGCATCGCCGAGCACGTCTTTAATCGCCTGCAGCAGGAATTTGCCCACAATGCCGTATTGCTCCGGCGTGATGCCCAGACTGCGGTGTTTGTGCGCGACTTGGCGAACGGCCGGCAGGATCGAGGGCAGGTTATCGATATGTTTGGCGGCGGCGTAGACCATGTTGGCAAGCGCGGCTTGCTGACGCCCCTGCTTCTGGTTGGCATGGTTGAATACGTTCAGCAGCTCGGGATGGGCGGCGAACATCGTTTGATAGAAATGGCGCGTAATGGCTTCGCCGTGGACTTCGAGCACGGGAACCGTGGATTTGATGACGTTGATCGTATGATTGCTTAACATGGGCAATACCTCCTGGCAAAGGGTTGAATATCACTACATCTCTTGGCGGTACGCATCAGTGCCGCTGGTGTAACGCAAGTATAGTTTTCAAATAAAGGCGTCTGTGTGATCTAAATCACACTTATCATTAACGATCTGTGACCAAATGGATATTCCTATAGAAGAAACAGATGTGTTCGGCATATTCGATACCGTTTGCAACCTAAGCCCAAAACGATATAATAGATCAGGCGTGACGGACATCATCGCGAAAATGTTTCGTGACGTTTGTCTGCAAGGATGTCTTTGGGCGGCATTGGAGGACATCGTCGGGGAAAGCCTGTTTTCAAGAAGGGTGTAAAGTTAAAAGTGTTGACAAACGTCTCGGGAAATCGGTATAATGATTTTTGTTTGTTAAGTCCATTTCATTATGGTTTTCCGGACACATGGTCAGAATACATACAGTAGGGACCGGGAGCGCATGGTGCGCGGGTCCATTCTGTAAATTTGGCAGCTAGTGACTTAGGTTCATAATGAAATTGGTCGTCTGGAGTGATGGTAATGTTAGTGTCGTTTCGCAAAGCGGCAACCAGCGGCAGACCTTTAAGCTTTAATGAGCAGTGGGATGTCACACAACTGGTTTCTGACCGAAAAGATATCACAGCCGTTACCCCGCTGACTGCGGATTTGTCCGTTCAGCCAGAATCGGGGGGCGTGGTGGATGTTCAAGGCACGTTGACGGCAGGAGTGGACATGTTGTGCTCCCGTTGTCTCAAGCCGGTTAACGAACATCTTCATATTGATTTTCATGAGCAATTCAAGCAGGGAGACCAGCCGGAGGACATGGAGGAAGACGATGATATCATCTATGTGGATGAGGATCAATTCGACCTGAAACTGTACGCCGAAGAGGCTTTTCTGCTGAACCTGCCGTTTATACCGCTATGCAGCGATACATGCAAAGGGCTCTGCCCAACGTGTGGCCATGAGCTGAACGAAGGGGATTGCGGCTGCGATAACGAAGTTATCGACCCGCGACTTGCAGGGCTCAAAGATTTTTTTAAATGAGCATCAATGAAAATCGAAAAGTTTGAACTGCCTGTAAAGGTTGATTTTGATAAGGAGGTGGGAATAATGGCAGTACCTCAACGGAGAACGTCCAAGACACGTCGCGACAAACGTCGTACTCACTTTAAATTGGCTGTGCCGGGCATGGTGAAATGTGAACAATGCGGCGAATTGAAGCTTGCTCACCACGTGTGCAAAGTGTGCGGAACGTACAAAGCAAGAGAGATCATCTCTCAATAATAGCAACAACCGGGTAGTATCTCATTTCGGTGAGGTACTACTTTTTTGTTTTCGCCGTAGCGAAAGTGATAGAATGGATACAGTGGACGGTGAATCGGGCCGGAAGTCCCATTGGCAAGCGGATTTAAGATGTGCATCTTTCTTTTTGGCGGCGTATGATATATACTATAGTTTAGTACCAGGTTCTAAGATTTGACGTTACATAGATACGAAAGCGACAAAGCTGCCTTTAGCGTAGGCGGCGATGAATTCAAATATAGCAACGAACAACGAACATTGGAGTGGCAGGATACACCTGAATGGCCTGCTTCGGTACGGCCGGTTTCAGGTACAGATTTCAGCAGGGGGTGTCAGACATCGAACGTTTACCCAAAAAGCAGAGGCAGCAGCAGTTAACCAAAATGATCGAAGACAACCCGTTTGTAACGGATCAAGAGCTAACGCGCCAATTAAAGGTGAGCATCCAGACGATTCGTCTCGACAGGCTTGAGCTCGGAATACCCGAGCTGCGCGAACGGATGAAGCTGATGGCCGAGCTTTCCTATGACCAGGTGCGTTCCCTTCCGCTGCACGAGATCATTGGTGACATCGTGGACCTGCAATTGGATAAAAGCGGCATTTCCCTGTTTGAGATCCGGGAAGAACACGTATTTTCGCGGACAGGCATTGCGCGCGGGCACTATGTGTTCGCGCAGGCCAATTCCCTTGCGGTCGCGGTCATCAATGACGAGATTGCTTTGACGGCTTCGGCGGACATACGCTTTGTGCGCTCCGTTCATTTGGGCGAAAAGTGCATTGCCAAGGCTTACGTAAGATCGATCCCTGGGCAGAAAGGGAAAGCTAAGGTCGAAGTGTTCACGTATGTTGGCGAAGAGATGGTGTTCCAGGGCAATTTTGTGATCTACCGTTCGGGTGGAGAAGATACGGAAGGAGAGGCTTCGAAATGAGAATCGTGATTGATGCCATGGGGGGCGACAACGCCCCTGCGGCAACCGTGGAAGGCGCGTTGTCCGCTGCCGCGGAATGGCCTGACGCACAGATCGTATTGGTCGGCGACGAAGGCAGGCTGGAGCCGATCCTGAGCAAGTCAGCGACGAAACCTGCGAATTTGTCTGTGCGGCACGCATCCGAAGTGATCGGTTCGGACGACGAACCGGTCAAGGCGGTCCGTCGCAAAAAAGACGCTTCCATGGTCGTTGCCGGCCGCATGCTGAAGGAAGGCGAAGCAGACGCCATGATTTCGGCCGGCAATACCGGCGCGCTCATGACGACGGGGTTGTTGGTTGTAGGCCGCATGGAGGGCATTGAACGTCCCGCGCTTGCGCCGATGATTCCGACGATCGACGATGTCGGCGTGCTTGCGCTGGATTTGGGAGCCAATATGGATGCCAAACCGGAGCATCTTGCCCAGTATGCGCTCATGGGGAGCTTGTACCGCCAGAAAGTTCAGGGCATCGACTCGCCGCGAGTGGGCCTGCTTAATGTCGGCACGGAAGAAGGGAAAGGTAACGAGTTGACCAAAAACGCGTATCCTTTGCTGGAGCAACTGCCGATTCGTTTCGTAGGCAACGTGGAAGCGCGCGATGTGCTGACGGCTGAGTGCGACGTGCTTGTGTGCGACGGTTTCGCCGGCAACATTTTGCTGAAATCGATGGAAGGTACGGCTGGAGCGATCTTTTCACTGCTCAAAGAGCAGTTTTCATCTTCTTTAAAAAGCAAGCTCGCCGCTGCCGTGTTAATGCCTGAACTGCGCGGGCTGAAACGCAAACTGGATTACACGGAGCACGGGGGCGCGCCGCTGCTTGGCCTGAGCAAACTCGTTGTGAAGAGCCATGGCTCGGCGGATGGCAATGCGATCAAAAACGCGGTGCGTCAGGCGAGAATCGCCATTCAGAATCAACTGGTGGAGAGCATATCCAAGGAAATTAGCGGGAAGTGAGTGAAGACATGAATAATTTGCGCCCGGTAGGGGTTATTGGAACTGGTAAATATGTCCCTGAGAAAATTTTGACGAATAGCGATTTGGAAAAAATGGTGGATACCAACGACGAGTGGATCGTCAGCCGCACGGGCATCCGTGAGCGCCATATTGCGGCGCCGGACCAGGCGACTTCGGATCTGGCCTATGAAGCCGCCGTCAAAGCGCTTGAAACAGCCGGCATGACAGGCGGCGATTTGGACCTGATCATCGTGGCCACCATCACGCCGGATTCCGCATTCCCGTCGACGGCTTGCATCCTGCAGGATAAGCTCGGTGCCAAAGGCGCGGCAGCGTTCGATCTGTCTGCGGCTTGCTCCGGCTTTGTGTACGGACTGGCAACAGCGACGAGTTTCATTCAAAGCGGCATGTACAACAATGCGCTTGTGATCGGCGCCGATACGCTTTCCCGCATCACGGATTATACGGACCGCAACACCTGCGTGCTCTTTGGAGACGGAGCTGGAGCCGTTATTCTGGGTGAGGTTCCGGAAGGCCGCGGCTTCAAATCGTTCGATCTCGGAGCCGAAGGTGCCGGAGGCGGTTTGTTGAAATTAGAGGGCGGCGGCTCGCGTTTGCCTGCATCTGCCGAGACGATCGAAAACAAACAGCATTACATTTACATGAACGGGCGCGAGGTGTTCAAATTTGCGGTGCGCGTCATGGGGACGGCAACCGTTGACGTGCTTGAGAAAGCGGGCCTGGATCGCACAGATGTCGATCTGTTCGTTCCGCATCAGGCCAACATCCGCATTATTCAATCCGCGATGCAGCGGCTCGAGCTGCCGGAAGAGAAGGTTGTCGTCAACGTGGACAAATACGCCAACACTTCGGCTGCGTCGATCCCGCTTGCCCTCGTGGAAGCAGCGGAAGAAGGCCGCATGAAGGAAGGCGACACGGTGCTGATGGTCGGCTTCGGCGGCGGCTTGACTTGGGGTGCGTCCGTACTCGTTTGGTAAAATTACAAGCTGGGAGAGAAGAATCAGATGGGTAAAATAGCATTTGTATTTCCCGGACAGGGATCACAGGCAGTCGGGATGGCAAAGGACGCTCATGATCACGTGCCTGCATCCGCGAACATTTTCCGTACAGCGGACGAGACGCTTGGCTTTTCGCTGAGTTCATTGATTTTTGAAGGTCCGGATACCGAGCTGAAACAGACATCGAATACACAACCGGCTCTGTTGACGGCAAGCATTGCCTTGCTTGAGGCTTTCAAAGAAAAAGGGATCGAGCCTGACTACGTGGCTGGACACAGTCTTGGCGAATACAGCGCATTGGTTGCAGCCGATGTACTGACTTTCGCGGATGCCGTGAGCATTGTGCGTGCGCGCGGCCAGTATATGGAACAAGCTGTACCAGGAGGTCAAGGAGCGATGGCAGCCGTGCTGGGTGCGGATCGGGAAGCGCTGGGGGTGCTTTGCCGGGACGTATCGGCTGGTGGTCATGCCGTGGAACTCGCAAATATGAACTGTCCGGGCCAGATTGTCATCTCGGGCGTGAAGGAAGGCGTTGCTGCCGTCGCTGAACGGGTGAAAGAAGCTGGCGGCAAACGCGCCATTACGTTGGAGGTTAGCGGTCCGTTCCATTCCTCGTTGATGAAGGAAGCTGCTAATAAACTGGCAGATAAACTGAGTGGCGTTACATTTTCTCCGGCGCGTGTGCCTGTCGTGGCCAATGTAACGGCAAGACCTGCCGAAGACGGTAAAATCCCGCAATTGTTGACGGAACAGGTCTATTCTCCCGTATTATGGGAAGACAGTGTGACATGGCTGATCGAACAAGGCGTGGATACCTTTGTGGAAATCGGTTCAGGCAGCGTGCTGACAGGATTGATTAAAAAGACAGATAAAACCGTCAGCCTGTACAACGTGAACAGCCTTGAAACGCTGGAAGCAACCGCGGCTGCGCTGCAATCCTGAGCCGATCGGATACTCTGGGAAAGGAGGACTGACTATGTCCAAACCATTGGAAGGAAAAAACGCGCTTGTTACGGGTGCCTCCCGAGGCATCGGACGCAGCATTGCGCTTGCGCTGGCGGAGGCCGGGGCTAACGTGGCCGTGAACTATGCAGGAAGCCAGGCTGCTGCGGAAGAGGTGGCTGAAGCGATTCGTGCCAAAGGCGTGAAGAGCATAACGCTTCAAGCGAATGTGGGCGTGATGGATGAAGCCGAACAAATGGTGAAAGCTACGATTGAAGCATGGGGCAATGTGGACATTCTGGTGAATAACGCCGGAATTACCCGCGACAACCTGATCATGCGCATGAAAGAGGAAGAGTTCGATCAGGTGATCGAGACGAATCTCAAAGGGGTGTTCAATTGCTTGAAAGCAGTGACACGTCCAATGATGAAACAGCGTTCAGGCAAAATCATCAACATTTCCTCCGTTGTCGGCGTGCTTGGAAATGCAGGGCAAGCTAACTATGTCGCTGCGAAAGCAGGGGTCATCGGTTTGACGAAGGCGTCTGCCCGCGAATTGGCATCCCGCGGTATTGCGGTCAATTGCGTGGCACCGGGCTTCATTGAAACCGATATGACCAAGGAACTGTCACAAGAGCTGGTCGATGGCATGTTAAGCGGCATTCCGCTTGCCCGTCTTGGCCAGCCGGATGAAATTGCCGGCGTGGTGACATTCCTCGCTTCGGATGCTTCTTCTTATATGACAGGGCAGACGCTGCATGTCGATGGCGGCATGTACATGTAGTTCTTCCCGGACTTGAACGCATGCCCGGGGAACAGACGCTGGACGATCCGCAAATGCCGGAAAAAGGTTGGGTTCCCCGGCCGGGGACCGCATATGTCTTCTATGGCATTTTGCTTGCGATTCTCGTATAATACCAAGGAGGAGGTGAACCGGATGTCCGATGTATTGGAGCGTGTAAAACGCATCGTCGTCGACCGCTTGGGCGCAGACGAGGCTGAAGTTACACTTGAAGCATCTTTCAAGGAAGACTTGGGAGCTGATTCTCTCGACGTAGTAGAATTGGTTATGGAATTGGAAGATGAATTCGATTTGGAAATCTCTGATGAAGATGCAGAAAAAATTACGACCGTAGGTGAAGTTGTAAACTACATACAATCTCATACCTAAAGTCAATTTAGTCCCGCACCTGTTTTCGAACGGCGGGACTTCTCATCATTCATCGGTTTTTCTCATTCCGCAGGTAAATTCGTCCCGGCGTCTTCGGACAGAGGACCGGATTGCCTGCGGATATTCCCACAAAATACGTGCGTATACGCAGTCGATATAGAGGTGAGTCGGTTTGAAACAAAGAGTCGTAATTACCGGTATGGGCGTCATGACATCGCTCGGAAAGGATTTGGAAACGTTCTGGGGCAACCTGATGGCAGGAAAGTCCGGCGTCTCCAAGATCGAGGCTTTTGATGTGAGTGAATACACCACACAGATCGCGGCAGAGATCAAGGATTTTAATCCGGAAGATTACATGGATCGCAAAGATGCGCGCAAAATGGACCGTTTTGTTCAGTTTGCCGTTGCTGCGGGTTTCAAAGCCGTTGAAGACAGTGGTTTGAAAATCAACGAAAATATTGATGCAGAACGTTTCGGCGTGTCCATCGGTTCGGGCATCGGCGGATTGGGCACATGGGAGGACCAGCATAATGCGCTCCTGCAAAAAGGCCCTAAACGGGTAAGTCCGTTCTTCATTCCGATGATGATCTCCAATATGGCATCAGGCCAGATGTCCATCTCCCTGGGCGCCAAAGGACCGAACATCAACGTGGTCACGGCTTGCGCAACAGGAACTCATTCCATTGGTGATTCCTTCAAGCTGATTGCGAACGGCGACGCCGACGCGATGATCTGCGGCGGTGCCGAAGCGACGATCCGTCCGACGGGCCTTGCGGGATTTTGCGCCATGCGCGCCATGTCCACGCGCAATGATGAGCCGGAAAAAGCAAGCCGTCCTTTCGATACCGGTCGCGACGGTTTCGTGATGGGCGAGGGTGCGGGCATTCTGATCCTGGAATCGCTGGAGCATGCCCAGAAGCGCGGAGCGCGCATCTATGGCGAAGTCATCGGGTATGGCCTTACAGGTGATGCTCATCATATGACCGATCCTGATCCTGACGGCGCGGCACGCTGCATGAAGATGGCTCTTCGCAGTGCAGGCATCGAGCCGGAAGCCGTGGATTACATCAACGCACATGGCACATCGACGCCTGCGGGTGACCTTTCCGAAACGGCGGGCATCAAAAAGGCATTTGGAGACCATGCGTACAAGCTGGCGGTGAGCTCCACCAAGTCGATGACGGGCCATATGCTGGGCGCGGCAGGCGGCGTGGAAGCCGTCATTTGCGGTTTGACGCTGGCGCACCAGACGATTGCGCCGACCATCAATCTGGACAACCAAGATCCTGAATGTGACCTGGACTACGTGCCTAACGTTCCTCGCCAAGCGGATATCAATGTTGTTATGTCCAACTCGTTTGGATTTGGCGGTCACAACGCAACCATCATTCTCAAAAAATTCGAAGCATAAGGGGCTAGTTCGTTTGAGTGAAGATCTGAAGCAGTTACAGCAAAAACTTCAAATCAAATTTGACAACAGGCAGCTCTTAAAACAAGCGTTTACCCATGCTTCTTATGTAAACGAACACCGGTTCAGTCAGCATCAGGACAACGAACGCCTGGAATTTCTGGGCGATGCGGTGCTTGAGCTGACCGTATCGGAATACTTGTATCAACTGTATCCTGATCGGCCGGAAGGTGAACTGACCAAACTTCGGGCATCTATCGTATGCGAACCTTCCCTGGTCAAATTTGCTGAAGTTCTCGGTTTTGGACAGTACGTTCTTCTCGGCAAGGGAGAAGAACTGACGGGTGGTAGAACGCGGCCGGCATTGCTCGCTGACGTGTTCGAGTCTTTCATTGGCGCGTTGTATCTCGACCAAGGACTGGAACCCGTAAGAACGTTTTTGGAAAAACATGTGTTTCCGTTGATCGTCCCGGGCGGCAAGCTGCAGGTCAGCGACTTTAAGACGGAACTGCAGGAACTTACTCAGCATCATAATATGGGTGTCCTTGAATACCGCATTGTGGAGGAACGGGGACCTGCCCATGAACGGGAGTTTGTCTCCGAGGTCCTAATGGGGCAAGAACGGCTTGGCAGAGGCACAGGACGATCCAAAAAGGAAGCCGAGCAGCAGGCTGCATCTGCGGCTCTGGAGCGCTTGAAGCTGCCGGAGGCCTGAGCTTGACCGTGTGCGTACAGACAAACGAAGAGCAAAGAGCAGCCCGTGGGTCCGCCCCGGCGGAAATGACCGGCCGGACTGCTTTTTGCTCTTTTTTTTGTAAGACGGACACGTGAAAGCCGGTGAGTACTTGCCGGCGCGAATTTAACTTTTTACACGAAAACGGAGGAGGTGACGGGAAGCCCGATGTTTCTGAAACGCATTGAATTGGGTGGATTCAAGTCATTCGCCGACAAAACGGAAATGGAATTTGTCCGCGGCATTACCGCGGTGGTAGGTCCCAACGGGAGCGGGAAAAGCAACATTTCCGACGGGATCCGCTGGGTGCTTGGAGAGCAAAGCGCCAAATCGCTGCGCGGCGGCAAAATGGAAGATATCATTTTTGCCGGCAGTGATGCCAGGAAAGCCGTCAATTACGGCGAGGTTTCCTTGACGCTGGACAATGAGGACCATGCGCTGTCCCTGGATTTTGGTGAAGTGACGGTAACCCGCCGCGTGCATCGCAGCGGAGACAGCGAGTATTTTATTAACAAACAAGCCTGCAGGCTGAAGGATATTACCGAACTGTTTATGGATACCGGCATCGGAAAAGAGGCCTATTCCATCATCGGACAGGGAAGAATCGAGGAAATATTGAGCACCCGTTCCGAGGACCGGAGAGGCATCTTCGAAGAGGCTTCGGGAATCGTCAAATACAAAACGCGCAAACGGGACGCCACGCGCAAGCTCGATGAAACAGAACAGAATTTGCTGCGCATCCATGACCTGGTCACCGAGCTGGAGGATCAAATTGGCCCGCTGAAGGAGCAATCCGAAAAGGCGATCCACTATAAAGAGTTGCGTGGGCAGTTGAAATCCAAGGAAATTTCCATGTACGTGTACCAAATCGAACAGATCCATGCCTCCTGGAGCAAGGCCAATGCGCGTCTGGAAGCATTGAAGGAAGAAGAAGTCGGGTTGGCTGCGATCGTTTCCACGCATGATGCCAAGCTGGAGAGCGACCGGAACGCCTTGCGCCTGCTGGAGTCAGAAGTGGAGCAGCTTCAGGCAGAATTGTTGCAATACAGCGAAGCGACGGAGAAAAGCGAAGGGCATGGCGAGCTGTTGAAAGAACGTTTTCGCCATCTGCAGACGAATCGCGAACAACTGCGGACGAGCCTGGAATCGAGCGAGGAAAGACACCGGGAACGCAAGGCAGAACTCATTGCCTTGCGCGAGAAGTACGCTGCGCTGGAACGCGAGCTCGCCGACGTGCGGAATCGGCTTTCCGAAGAGGAGGCGAAGCTGGTCGGCGTTACCGGCGGCATCAGCCAGCAGCAGGAAGAAAGCCTGAAGGGCAATTTGCTGGAGCTGATGAACCAGATGGCCCAGGCGCGCAACGAAATTCGTTACGTGGACCAGCAGAAGGAAAATCTGGAGCGCCGAATGAACCGCGCTTCCGAGGAGTCCGGCAAATGGGAGGGCCAAAAGGAAGTTCTGGAACGCCGCAAGGCCGAAATCCAGAAAAAGGTTGCGCAGCTAGGCAAACAAATCGGTGATCTACGCAGCGGATATATTTCGGAAAGCGAACGGCTGAATTCTTTGCAGAAGCTGCTCGAAGAGAGCCGGGGCACGGTCCGGAAATGGGAGCAAAAGCGCGAGGCGCAGATTTCACGCCGGGATACGATGAAAGAAATGCAGGATGACTTCGACGGATTCATGCTGGGTGTCAAGGAAGTGCTGAAGGCATCGCGCAAAGGCGTGCTGAACGGCGTCCACGGCGCCGTGGCCGAATTGGTTCAGGTGCCTGAGCGGATCGAACTTGCCGTCGAGACGGCCATGGGGGCATCGCTGCAGCATATCGTCATGGAGAACGAATCGGTCTCCAGGCAGGCGATCGCTTTCTTGAAGCAGCGCCAGCTTGGACGGGCCACCTTTCTCCCGCTGGACGTCATCCGGCCGCGCGCGATCGGTGCCGGAGAGCGTTCCATGATCGAAGGCATAGACGGTTATGTCGGAATCGGAGCCGATCTGGTCCATTACGACTCCCGTTATGCGGCCATTATAGGCAGTCTGCTTGGCAATGTCATCATTGCGGAGACGCTGGAGCATGCCAACAAAATTGCCGCGCGCTGCCAGTATCGTTTCCGGGTAGTTACGCTCGAAGGCGACGTGGTGAATGCGGGCGGTTCCATGACCGGGGGAAGCCAGCATAAAAAAAATTCCAGTCTGCTCAGCCGAAAACGCCAGCTGGATCAGCTGGATCAGGATATTTTGGATACCGAACAGCAGATCAGGAAGCTGCACCAAGGCGTGGAGGACATAAAGTCCCAATTGGAGCAATGCCAGGACAAGCTGGATGAGCTGCGCCAATCCGGGGACGTGACGAGAAACGAAGAGCAGCAGGCGTCCATGGAGATGAAACAAGTGGAGCATGAGCTTCGCCACGTGCTGGAGCAAGTCGCTGTCGCCGGACAGGAGAAGAGCGGGTTTACCGAGGAGCTCAAAGACCTGGACGCGGCCCGGGCGGATGCAGTCAAAAAGCTTGAAGAGCTCGAAGAAGAAGAGAAAGCGACGCATCGGGCGATCCATGCTGCCGAATTTGCCCGCAAAGCGAACGAATCGGCCAAGGAAGAACTGCAGACCCAGCTGACCGAGCTGAAAGTTCGGGAAGGGAAACTGGATCAGGAGCGTTTCTCGAATGAGGAACAGCTGCGGCGCCTCGAACGGGAAGTTTCCTCCCTGGAGAAGGAATTGAAACAAAATAGCACCTTGCTTGCATCAATGGAAGCGGACCTGAAGAAGACGGAACAGGACAGCGTGAAGCAGATCGAAGACCTGAACCGGTTCAAGCTGAAAAAAGCGGAGTCTTCCCGCGAATTGGACTTTAAGCGCGCCGCACGGAGCGAATTGTCGAAAAAGCTTGAGCTCGCCGAAAGCGAGACGAAGGAGCAGCGGGTTCAGCTCAAAGCGGTGGAAGAGCAGATGCGCCAGACGGAAATATCCGTCAATCGTCTGGATGTCGAGCTGGAGAGCATTTTGCGCAAGCTGACCGATGAATACGAGCTTGGCTACGAGCTGGCCAAAGAGCGATACCCTGTACCTGAAGACGTGGAAGGCACGAGGCAGGAAGTTCAGAAGCTTAAACGGAGCATTGCCGACCTGGGCGATGTCAATCTGGGTGCCATTGAAGAATTCCAGCGGGTCAACGAGCGTTATGAGTTCCTGAACGATCAGAAGAATGACCTGGTGGAAGCCAAAACGACGCTGTATCAGGTGATCCGCGAGATGGAGGACGAGATGGCCAAACGGTTCAAATCAACGTTTGATGCCATTCGCCGCGAATTCGGCACGGTGTTCAGCAAATTGTTTGGCGGAGGACGCGCCGATCTCGTATTGATGGACCCTGAACGTCTGTTGGAAACGGGCATCGATATCGTCGCTCAGCCTCCGGGCAAAAAATTGCAAAACCTGCAGCTCTTGTCCGGCGGTGAACGGGCATTGACCGCAATGGCGCTTCTGTTTGCCATCCTGCACGTCAAGCCGGTTCCGTTCTGCGTGCTCGACGAGGTCGAGGCTGCGCTGGACGAAGCAAACGTGGTGCGTTTTGCCCAATATTTGCGCGAGTTCTCGGAGCAGACGCAGTTTATCGTGGTTACCCATCGCAAAGGCACGATGGAAGAGGCCGACGTGCTGTACGGGGTCACGATGGAGGAAGGCGGCGTTTCCAAGCTGGTTTCGGTCAAACTGGAGGACGAAGAGGCCGTAATCGCATAAACGCCGGAAAAGGCAAGCTGTATTTAAAACGAATCAACTAAGGAGCTGCGATGACATTCGTAAGGTATTTCGTCGCAGTCTCTAACACGATGGAGGGGCTTTATGAGTTTCTTTAAAAGGCTGAAGGATAGCATTGCAAACAAAGCGGAGTCGGTGACGAAGCAGTTCAAGGACGGTTTGGAAAAAACGCGCAAAGGGCTTGTGGAAAAGGTAACCGACCTGGTCATCCGCCGCAAAAAAATCGACGAGGAGTTCTATGAGGAGCTCGAAGAGATCCTGATCGGTGCCGACGTAGGGGTGAACACGGTTTTGACGCTGATCGAAGACCTGCGCGACGAAGTGAAGAAGCGCAGAATCGAGGATGCGGCAGAGCTGCAGCCCGTGCTGTCGGAGAAGCTGAAAGACCTGCTCCGCGGGGAGCAAAACAGCGAATTGAGAATGAATCCGGATGGGATCACGGTTATTTTGTTTGTCGGGGTCAACGGCGTGGGCAAAACGACGACCATCGGCAAACTGGCCCATCGTTTCAAACAACAGGGCAAAAAGGTCATGATGGCTGCTGGAGATACATTCCGTGCCGGGGCGATCGAACAGCTGGAGGTATGGGGACAACGCGCCGGCGTTGAAGTCATCAAACAGCAGGCAGGTTCCGATCCGGCTGCGGTCATGTATGATGCCGTTCAGGCGGCGAAACAGCGGGGGGTGGACGTGCTGCTGTGCGATACGGCAGGCCGTCTGCAAAACAAATCGAACCTGATGGAAGAGCTGAACAAAATCTATCGTGTCATCCAGCGCGAAATTCCCGACGCTCCGCACGAAGTGCTGATGGTGCTTGACGCGACCACAGGCCAGAATGCACTTAGCCAAGCCAAGCTGTTCGGCGAGAAAAGCGGAGTTACGGGCCTGGTGTTGACCAAACTGGACGGCACAGCCAAAGGTGGAATCGTGGTAGCGATCCGCCAGGAGCTTGACCTTCCGGTCAAACTGGTCGGTTTGGGCGAAAAAATCGATGATCTTCAGCCGTTCGATTCGGAGCAGTTCGTTCATGCGCTCTTTGCCGGATTAATCCAGGAGCAGTCTGCCGACGACGAGAAGAAGGAAGATACAAACGAATCGTAGTACAATGATACCTATATTGGTTGATGTTCAACTTATATAGATTACCCTGATTGCCGTTGATGAATGGAAACCTCGCGTGCCATGGACAGCGGCAATCGGTGTATAATGGACTAAACAGGAAATGAAAGCCAGGATTAGAAAGGACGGTTGATATGGCCAACACCTATACCTATTCCCGCCGCGAGGAAGTCGCCAATGCCGTGACCCATGGCATCGGCGCCGCCCTTAGCGTGGCTGCATTGGTGCTGCTCATCGTATTTTCAAGCATGAAAGGCACTGTATGGCATGTCGTCAGCTTCACGATTTACGGTATTACGATGCTGCTGCTGTACACCAACTCAACCATGGTCCATGCCCTGAAGGAGGGCAAGGCCAAAGATTTGTTCGAGTTTTTTGACCATTCATCCATCTACCTTTTCATTGCAGGTACCTATACGCCGTTTTTGTTCGTGGCAGTGCGCGGAACGCTTGGATGGACCTTGTTCGGCGTTATTTGGGGCATCGCCTTGGCGGGCGTCATTTTCAAGGCGTTTTTCACGAAACGGTTTTTGTTCATGTCCACGTTGTTTTACCTCGCAATGGGCTGGTTGATCGTTATTGCCTGGCGGCCGCTGGTGGCAGCTGTACCTACCGGCGGCATTACGCTTCTGGTGGCCGGGGGAATCATGTACACACTCGGAACGCTGTTTTATGTGTGGCGCGGTTTCCCTTACCACCATGCGATTTGGCATTTGTTCGTGCTTGCAGGCAGCATTCTTCATTTCTTCGCGGTGCTGTTATACCTCACGCCACTGCGTTAAAATCGGAGAAAAAAGAATCGTTTTCCGTGCCGGAAACGGTTCGTTTTTTGCTTCGTGAAGGAAAAAAGATTGTGACAAGTATTTTTGCTTGACATCCGGTTTTGTTTTGGGTATGATAAGGAACGTTGCAAGAGTGTAAAGTGTTTTTCCTTGACGAAGGGAGTGCCCCGATGTGAGTCAAGAGAACCGGCTGGACAAGACAAACCGGATAAACTTGCTATTTGCTTTCTATGAGCCATTGCTTACGGAGAAGCAGCAAACATTTTTGAAGTATTACTTTCATGATGACTTCTCGCTCGGTGAGATTGCTGCCGAGTTCGAGATCAGCCGCCAGGCGGTATATGAACATATCAAGCGTGCGGAGCAGGTGCTGGAAAACTACGAAAGCAAGCTGGGCTTGCTGGAGAAGCATGAACGGCGCGGCCGTACTTTGGAACAATTGCGAATGGCATTGGAACGCGCAGGCGTTTCCGTGGATAACGACAAACAAATAAACGATCTGGTTCGTCAGTTAGCGGATTGATCGGCAATCCTGGATGAAACCAAATCGGTATGAAACAGTATAAAGGCTAAGGAGGTGGGATCATGGCATTTGAAGGATTGACGACCCGACTGCAAAATGTGTTCAGCAAGCTGCGCGGCAAAGGCAAAGTGTCCGAAGAAGATGTTGCCGAAGCAATGCGCGAGGTTCGTCTGGCATTGCTCGAAGCGGACGTAAACTTCAAAGTGGTCAAGGAATTCATCGCCAAGGTGAAAGAAAAAGCTGTCGGCAAAGAAGTGATGGACAGCTTTACGCCAGGCATGGTCATCATCGACATCGTTAACAAAGAGTTGACGGAGCTGATGGGCGGAAGCCAGTCCAAGCTGGCCAAGGCCAACAAACCGCCGACGGTGATCATGATGGTCGGTTTGCAGGGTGCGGGGAAAACGACCACATCCGGCAAACTTGCCAAAATGCTGCAGAAGCAAAACAGCCGTCCATTGTTGGTGGCGGGCGACATTTATCGTCCGGCAGCCATCAAGCAGCTGCAGGTGCTCGGTGAGCAGCTGAAGGCTCCGGTCTTTAGCCTGGGAGACCAGACAAGCCCGGTCGAGATTGCTCGCCAAGGTTTGCAGCACGCCAAGGAGAACGGCAATGATTACGTCATTATCGATACGGCAGGCCGCCTGCACGTCGATGAACAGTTGATGGAGGAATTGCGCCAGATCCATAGCACGGTAAATCCGGACGAAGTACTGCTTGTCGTGGACAGCATGACGGGTCAGGATGCCGTTAACGTGGCTGAGCATTTCAACAACCAGCTTGAGTTGACCGGCGTTGTTCTGACCAAGCTGGATGGCGATACGCGCGGCGGTGCCGCTTTGTCGGTAAAAGCCGTTACCGGCTGCCCGATCAAGTTTGCTTCGCTCGGCGAAAAGCTTGATGCACTGGAGCCTTTCCATCCGGAACGAATGGCTTCCCGTATTCTGGGGATGGGCGACATGCTCTCATTGATCGAGAAAGCCCAGTCCAACATCGATACCGAAAAAGCGAAGGAAATGGAACGTAAGATGCGTAATGCCGAATTTACGTTCGAGGATTTCCTGGAGCAAATGGATCAGGTGAAAAAGCTGGGACCGATCGACCAGATCATGGACATGATACCCGGCATGGGCAAGATGAAACAAGCCAAGGATCTTAAAGTCGATGACAAACAAATGGGACGCATCGAAGCGATCGTGTTCTCGATGACAACGGAAGAGAAACGAAATCCGGACCTCATCAACCACAGCCGCCGGAAACGGATTGCAACAGGCAGCGGAACTTCGCTTGCGGAAGTCAACCGCCTGATTAAGCAATTCGATGAAATGCGGCGCATGATGAAGCAATTGTCCGACATGATGGGCCCTAAAGGCGGTAAAAACAAAGCGATGAAGCAGCTCAAAGGCTTGGGCAAGGGAATGAAATTTCCTTTCCGTTGATGGCATGGGCAGCTGAATGATAGGCAACAGATTTCGTTGAAGGAGGTGAATGTTCAAAATGGCAGTTCGTATTCGTCTGAAACGTATGGGTGCTCACAAAGCTCCTTTCTACCGCGTCGTGGTATCGGATTCCCGTTCCCCGCGTGATGGTCGTTTTATCGAGGAGATCGGTTACTACAACCCGGTTGAACAACCGGCAGTTGTCAAAATCGATGAAGATAAAGCATTGCAATGGCTCCAAAACGGTGCGCAAGCATCCGACACTGTTCGCAACTTGCTGAGCAAAGCGGGCGTGATGAAAAAGTTCCACGAGTCCAAACAATCGAAATAAGTTGCTGATTCGGAGGGTCATCTATGGAAGAATTAGTAAGTACAATTGCTAAGGCTTTGGTCGATCATCCGGAAGATGTGGCAGTTCGAACGGTGGAGAAGGATCGGCTCGTCGTTTACGAGCTGACCGTTCATCCCGACGATGTCGGAAAGGTGATCGGCAAGCAAGGGCGAATCGCGAAATCTCTGCGTACGGTCGTCACGTCAGCAGCAGTTAAGATGGATAAACGGGTTACCGTTGATATCATATCTTAAAGATATACGAAAGGGGGTTAGGATGCATGTCCTAGCCCCTTTTCGTACATGCTGAAACTTACAATCATAGCGATGGGTTGAATGAAATGCAGGAGGAATGTATGTCACAATTCATGAATGTAGGTAAAATCGTTAACACTCACGGCATCCGCGGTGAACTGAAAATCATGCCCACCACGGACTTTCCTGAAGTTCGCTTTGCCAAAAATGCAGAGCTTTATTTGTTCATGCCTGACGGGCAATCCGTATTGGCAAAGGTTGAAGCGGCTCGTCCGCACAAAAACATGTATATCGTTCGTTTTAAGGAATTTGGCAACATTAACGAGGTGGAGAAATTCAAAGGCGGTATGGCCAAGGTTTCGAAGGAAGACCTTGCCGAGCTGGAGGAAAACGAATATTATTTCCATCAAATTATCGGCTGCTCCGTCGTCACTGAAGAAGGCGATACACTGGGCAAGATTACAGACATTTTGACACCCGGCGCCAATGATGTATGGGTCGTTAAGACATCTGCCGGCAAAGAAGTGCTGATTCCGGTGATTGACGACGTTGTACTGGATGTGGACATCGAGCAGCAGCAGGTCAAAATTCATCTGATGGAAGGGTTACTATAGGATGAAGGTCGATGTACTGACGTTATTCCCGGAAATGTTCGAAGGTGTGTTTGGTTCAAGCATTTTGGGCAAAGCCCAGGCAAAAGGGCTGGTTTCCCTGAATGCCGTCAATTTTCGGGACTATGCCAACAACAAACATCATACGGTGGATGATACCCCTTATGGCGGCGGAGGCGGAATGGTGCTTAAGCCTGATCCGATCTTCGCAGCCGTGGAGGATGTCGTGCAGCAGCGGGGACCTGAAGGGAAACGGCCGCGCATCATACTGATGTGCCCGCAAGGAGAGACCTTCACGCAGAAAAAGGCGGAAGAACTCGTGCAGGAGGATCACCTGATTTTTATATGCGGCCATTATGAGGGTTACGATGAACGAATTCGCGAATTCCTCGTCACGGACGAGCTGTCCATTGGGGACTACGTGCTGACTGGAGGCGAATTGCCGGCCATGGTGGCCATTGACAGCATTGCACGACTTATTCCGGGCGTGCTGGGCAATGAAACGAGTGCGGTGACCGATTCGTTCAGCACGGGGCTGTTGGAGTACCCCCATTACACCCGACCGCCGGAATTCAGAGGCATGAAGGTTCCGGATGTGCTGCTGTCAGGACATCATTCGAATATCGAAGCCTGGCGCAGGGAGCAGTCGCTGCTCCGCACGCTGGAGCGCAGGCCGGACCTGCTCGAAACGGCGGAGCTGTCCAAGAAAGAACGCGAGTGGCTGGACAAGCTTCGTTCGAAGAAACAGGAAACCGGATCAGGGGACCGATGATCGGTCCGGAGATTCTCCATAGCGTGGATCAAAAGAGCACATCTTGCATTGGGCAAGGTTGCTCTTTTTTTTGGATGGGTTATTCTCCCTTTTCTCAAAAAGAGGTTGTAAATAATGGTAAAAATGCTTATCGTTGAATGTGAAATTGATGGACCGAACAAATGGGGAGGCGGAAATGACATGAACGACCAAACGCATGAGGTGGGCAGAGTCGATATCAGCCAAGCAGGCCTGCGCTGCAAAATGCTGCTTGGTGACCTGAACGGCGATGGCAGGTTGGAGATGCTGTTGGTACAAGCCGATGGCGGGATCGATGATCGTTATGTTCCACATCAGGTACGTTGTTTGACGGCGTATGACCTGACCGGAGAGCTTTTATGGCAAGTAGGGTCTCCTGATCCGGATGCAGGCGGACCGGGATCGGATTATCCGGCCCAAATTGCGGACTGGGATGGAGACGGCAGCAATGAAGTGGTTTGTGTCATGGAGAAGCGATTTCTGGTGTTGGACGGGTCTACGGGGGAAATCAAAGAAAGCCATGCCTTACCCGGCGAGCAGGCGCATGATTGCATTATTTTGGCGAACCTTACGGGTGAACCACAGAAAATGGACGTTATTTTAAAAGATCGTTATAAAACGATGTGGGCATTGAACCATGAGTTTGAACTGTTGTGGAAGCATGAGGGCAACACCGGGCATTTTCCGTGGGTGTATGACATCGACGGTGACGGGCGGCACGAAGTGATGGCCGGGTATGACATGCTCGATCATGATGGCACGTTACTGTGGTCCTGCAGGGACCTGGAGGATCACGCGGACTGCATCTGGTTTGGCGACGTGGATGGCGATGGAAAGACCGAGATTGTCATCGGGGGAAGCGTGACGGTAATGATGGATCTCCAGGGTAACGAGAAATGGCGTTATACCGGTTCAATCGAATCGCAGCACGTTGCGCTCGGAACGTTTTGCGATGGCCTGAAAGGCTTGCAGGTGGCGGGATTGGACCGTATTGTTCGCGGGGACGAACAGGGTCTTGACGGCATGTTTTTGCTGGATGCTGCGGGTCAAGAAATATGGAAGGAGAACCGGACGACCCGCGGCTGGCTTACGATCATCGAGCCTGTACGTAAGTGGGACGACAGCGGGCTTGATTATATTTTAGCTTATCGCAGGGGAGGGGGCGTGCTCCCGTCATTGATCAACGGAGATATGGAAACGGTTGCATCCTTTGGCAAAGAGGGGTATGCGGTTCATGCGGACCTCTGCCAAAGCGGACGCGAACAGGTCATTATTTACGATGCGCTGGAAGCTGTCATCTATTCGAGCTCCCCGTTAAGCCTAGAACAGGCCCAGACCGAAAGAGCCCAGCCACAGTCCAAACGACTGTATAGCTCGACTCTTTATCCGGGTGGGGAAGTATAATGATCACGATGCGGGACATGCTCTTCGTAGGAGAAGTATATCCAAATGTACAGACATTTCCGAGTGGTTGGAAAAGGAAGAATTAGTCCCTCTTTTGTTCGGGTTGAAGCAGTGTGGATAGATCCGTGTCTGTTGTTACAGTTAACCTTGGAAGCTTCATGGGATTGTCTCCCGGCCGCACAAACCCGGGACGCACCGAGAACGCCATACGGTAACCGTTTTGTTGAAGCTTATAGATCATTTGCGTGCTGGTGTAACCAAAAGGATAAGCCAGATATGGCGTATCAATCCCGGCAATCTCTTTCATCTGCTCGATGTCGCCGTTCAGGAGGGTGGTATCCAGTCCGACCGGTACGCTTTCGCCGCAGCGCATGAAGCCTTTGTGATGAAGGTTGTAAGTATGGCTGTTGAATTCAAATACGTCCGAAGCCGCTTGCATTTCCTGTTTGGATATGAATGATTTCTTGGCCGGATCAAAATGGACGGGACGCTCCTCGATTTTGCTGCCGATCACGAACTGGGAAGCATGAAAATTGTACTTTTTGAGTATGGGATACCCAAGGGTATAGTTGTTCTGATAACCGTCGTCAAAAGTGATAACAATGGATTTTTGAGGCAAGGAAATCTGGCCCTTCACGTATTGTTCCAACTGTTCCAGCGTCACGGTCTGGTATCCTTCATCGTGCAAAAATTTCATGTTTTGCTCAAAAGCCTCGAGAGTGATGATCGATTTGTTGCCTGGTTCGCGATTATCCGCTTTGGGTTCTATGTAATGGTACATCAGTACCGGAACCTCGGTTGCCGTCCCGGGCTGAACCTTAAATGATGGATCGAGTTTCGGAACATTGGAGTAATCCGGATGGGAGATGAGAAATGCTTTCCGCTTCACCATGTCCCACGAGGTACATGCCTTATGGGATAAAGCATTGGTGGGATGATTGACTGCATATACGTACAATGTCACAAAACATGTAAGTGCAGCGAGCAGGGCGAGCATGATTTTTTTGATTGGTTTCATAATGACAAAGCTCCTTCTATTGAAAATCCGCGCATCGACAAAGTGCTTGTTGCCGACAAGCTCTATCATAGACGAATGAATCGAAGAGAAAGTTACATTATTGTGATTGCTCCACTTCATGGGGAGCGGATATAAGATGGGTTCGGGTGTTTATACAGGTTTTTAAGTTGTGACAAATCATTGTTATCGGTATTTTTGGTTTAATATGCATAATTTTTTGGAGATATCCTTGTGTTTTGAATTTGTGCATGGTACAATATTTCTGTTGTGTGGAATACGGCGGTCCTCTATGGATAATGATGGAGACATCGTAGTCTCCGGAAGAAGTATGAACGCCTGTACGGAAGGAGGGAGTCATAGATGAATATCGTCCAAGCGATTACTCAAGAACAACTTCGCAAGGATGTGCCAAGTTTCCGCCCTGGTGACACTTTGAAAGTGCACGTTAAGGTTATCGAGGGAACTCGTGAGCGTATCCAGTTGTTTGAAGGTGTTGTGATCAAGCGCCGTGGTGGCGGAATCAGTGAGACTTTTACGGTTCGTAAAATTTCTTACGGTGTAGGTGTGGAAAGAACATTCCCGCTTCATTCCCCAAAAATCGATAGAATCGAAGTGGCTCGCCGTGGTAAAGTGCGTCGTGCGAAGCTTTATTATCTTCGTGAACTGCGCGGTAAAGCAGCGAGAATTAAAGAAATTCGTTAATATAACGGATAACGGAGAGGGCTTGGAAACAAGCCCTTTTCGTTTTTGTCTGGGAAAAGTTGAACCGGAGGTACACTTCCGAGTAAAATGGTATAGCGACACATGCGCAAAAGTCCGGGAGGCTTTGTAAAATCAGTTATTTTCGTAAGACATGGGGATAGCATCGCCATACAAATGCACATAGATGCTTACGTTTCGATTTACATAACTGATGGTCGGCATCACTGCTTGCATGGAAGGACAACGATCGTGAGCGGCAGTATGCTGAATGTGTTATTGGCTGTAAACATGTACCGTGAAGAGAGGAAGATCAGTGATGGAACAAGAAGTTCAACAGGACCACGGCAAACCTGCCGAAGAGAATGGCAGTCGATCCAAGAAAGCCAAAAATGAAATCGTGGAATGGATCAAAGCGATTGCGATTGCATTGGTTTTGGTCGTTTTGATTCGTTGGCTGCTGTTTAAGCCGTTTGTGGTGGACGGGCCTTCGATGCAGCCGAATTTTCATACCGGCGAACGGGTGATCGTCAATGAAATTTTGTACGACATCCGCGAACCGAAACGCGGTGAGGTTATCGTCTTCCACGTGCCTTCGGAAGGCCGCGATTTCATTAAGCGCGTCATTGCCGTTGCCGGCGATACGGTTGAAGTCAAGGGAGATACCGTATTGGTGAATGGAGAAAAAGTGAATGAAACCTACATTCAGGGCGCGATTGATGCTGCGGAAGCAAATGGGGGAACCTACAACGTGAAGGACTTCCCGAATGAGCAGTTCCCTGACGGAAAGGTGCCTGAAGGTCACGTTTTCGTGATGGGGGATAACCGTCCGAACAGTACGGACAGCCGAATGATCGGTTATGTGCCGCTTGGCGATATCGTAGGTCGCGCAGACGTGATTTTCTGGCCGATCAGCGACGTGAAGTGGATTAACTGATCCAGGGATGATTTTTAAGTAAACAACGAGGTGAAGACAAGGTGACGATACAATGGTTTCCAGGTCATATGACCCGAGCCAGACGCCAGATTCAGGATAAGTTAAAGCTGATTGACGTGGTCATCGAACTGCTGGATGCCCGTCTGCCTGTCTCCAGCCGCAATCCGATGATTGACGAAATTTTGCAGGGCAAGCCAAGAATGATTTTGCTGAACAAAGCCGATCTGGCCGATCCGAAAGTGACGCAAGAATGGATTGCCTATTTCAAAGAGGAAGGCATTACTGCATTTCCCGTAGATGCCTCGACAGGCACCAATGTGAAGGATATTCCGGCACAGGCCCGATTGCTGCTGAAAGAAAAGATCGAACGCCAGTTGGCCAAAGGTATGAACCCCAGAGCTATCCGCGCCTTGATCGTGGGCATTCCGAACGTCGGCAAATCGACGCTGATCAACCGGCTTGCCGGACGCAACATTGCGGCAACGGGGGATCGTCCGGGCGTAACCAAAGGGCAGCAATGGATCAAGGTTGGCAAGGAAATGGAATTGCTGGATACACCGGGCATTTTGTGGCCCAAATTTGAGGATCAGAACGTCGGTTATCGCTTGGCGGTAACGGGGGCCATCAAAGAAGAAATTTTGAATGCCGAAGATATCGCCTTTTTTGCCATCGGCTATCTCATGCGTTATTACTGGGAGGCACTTGAAGAGCGTTTTGATCTGCAGGAGTTCTCGCGGAATGCGGACGAGTCGGATGACGTCATTGCCATCATGGAACAGGTCGGACGCAAACGCGGCTGCATCGTCAGCGGCGGGCGCGTGGATCTGGAAAAGGCGTCCCGAACGTTCCTGAGGGAGCTGCGTGCAGGCAAAATGGGGCGGTACTCGATGGAAGCACCATACTAAACCATATGCAAGATGCCGAAAGAATCGGCCGTTACCTGATTGTCGGGAACGGCCGATTTTTGCGTTTTATATTCCCCGGGGCTCTCGATCCGGTCTGACAGATCGAGCATAAATTCAAATAGGGGCAGATTTTGTTCGGCAGGCTTGCAAAAGATGGAAATGGGTCTTACATATATTCAGCGTATTTCCATGCATGGTATGATGAAGAGCAGGGCTGTTCGTGGGAACGAGGGACAGGATATATTCAATTTTAAGCATAAGTGACCGATAAAATAAGAAATTGATCGTGACGGGATGAACGGGCAGAACGAGTCTGGAGAAGAGAGGCATTGCCTAAAACGTTCTGAAGGAAATCTGCATCAAAAGCGGCTGCCGATCCCCGGACTCCCCTTTAAACCATATTTTGTGAAAACAATTGAAAGGATATGGCGTCTAAAGAAAATAGGGTGCCGTAACCGCATATATGATTTGCCAGGAACAAGCATGGGCAGAGGAGAGGATATGAAGTGACTGAAAATATGGAGTTTGACGAGCTGATTCATCAGCATGCCCGAACTGAACCCGCACATAACGATGCAGACAGCGATTCGACGGACTTGCTGTTCTATGAACGGGAATATTGGGCAAGCGGTTTTGAACACATTGCCGGCATCGATGAGGTGGGGCGCGGCTGCCTGTTCGGGGACGTGGTCACTGCGGCGGTGATTTTGCCGCCAGGACTGATTCTGGAGGGCGTGAACGATTCGAAAAAGCTGTCCGAGAAAAAACGCGATGCCTTGTATGAAATCATCATGGAAAACGCCGTGTCCGTCGGGGTAGGATTCGTGGACGCGGAAACGATTGATCGCATCAATATCAAGCAGGCGACCAGGCTGGCCATGAAGCGGGCTGTTGATGCGCTTGACCAGACGCCGGACTATTTGCTGGTGGACGCCGAAAAAGTGGATGTCCAGATCCCGCAGTTGTCGATCGTTAAAGGGGACGCGAACAGCCAATCCATCGCGGCGGCGTCCATTATAGCCAAGGTGACCCGCGATCGGCTGTGCCAAGGGGAATGGAACAGGTTATATCCGGACTATGGTTTGGCTGTACATAAGGGCTACGCCACGAAATTTCATCGGGAGCAAATCATGCTTCTTGGCGCTACGCCAATGCATCGCAGAAGCTTCTTGGGCAATTTGATCGGGGAGCAGCCTACATTGTTTTAATCTAGAAGCACGAAAGGAGGGGGAATCATGAATATCAGCTCGATGATTCGCGGAATTTTAGGGGATAGCAAGCCTGGAAATGCCAAGCCGCTTGAACTCAAGGAAGGCCAAGTGGTACGGGGGTCGGTCGTCAGCGTCTCGGAGGACGGCGGAGATGCCGTCCTGCAAATTCAGGGAGTTCAGGTGCGGGCAAAGCTGGAAACACCGCTTCGTGCGGGTGAAACGACGCTGCTGCAAGTGCAGCCGCCCGGTGAAAACGGCATGACGGTGATGAAGCCGCTGGCCGGTTCGTTGTCTGAACTGCCGCAGGCTTCCATGAATCAATTGCTGCAGGACGTAGGCCTGCCGGACACAAAAGGCAATCGGGAGCTGCTGATCGCGATGCAGCGCAGCGGATTGCCCTTGACCAAGGATAATGTGACCCTGGTTCAAAACATGCTTGCGGCCAAACCCGCCCAAGTTCCCGCAGAGGAATGGGTTCAGGCGACGGGAATTGCATTTCAGAGAGGATTGCCGGTGACGGCGGAAACGGTCAAAGGATTGCATCAGGCCGTGTTTGGGCCGCCGCTGCATCAACTGTTAAGCGGTTTGACGGAGCAGCTCGAATCAATGTTGTCGCAGATGTCTGGCAAAACGCCGGGGAAGAATGGAGAGGCGAACGGCAAGGTTGTGGCTCCGACGACGGCTGCGCCGATGACGGGCAGTGCGGAAGCTGCGGATAACGGGACCGCAGCAGGTGGAAGTCGCGCTGCCGGAGGACCGGCTGCGGCAGCGCAACAGGCGGGGGCGGCTCCGGTGGGCGCGGCGACAACGGTAAATGGAGCCGGAGAGGCTCCGGCAGCTGCGGCGAAGCCGGGGACGCAGCCGGGCGTGCCCGGGACCGAAGCCGGAGGCGCAAAGGCAGGGACGGTGGCCGGCGGCGCTGAGAACGCCGGCAAAGGCGGTATTCCGGCAGGCACCGGAATACCGGGATCGAGTCCGCAAGATATGGATGCGGACTCGCCGGGGTTGGGCCGTCCGGCGGGAACCGGGACGGCAGGTGAAGCAGCTGGCCGCGTGATCGACGGCCAGCCCGGGGCGGCCGGGCG
>NZ_CAKMMP010000011.1 GCF_927798175.1 Paenibacillus sp. JJ-223 | reverse complement strand
ATCAAAAGGTCGGGAGTTCGAATCTCTCAGGGCGCGCCATTTAATTAAATAAGCCGGTGTGGCGGAATGGCAGACGCGCTCGACTCAAAATCGAGTGGGAAACCGTGGAGGTTCGAGTCCTCTCACCGGTATGTTTTCGGGATGTAGCTCAGCTTGGTAGAGCACCTGGTTTGGGACCAGGGGGTCGCATGTTCAAATCGTGTCATCCCGATTTTTTATAGGATGCGGGTGTAGTTCAATGGTAGAACTCCAGCCTTCCAAGCTGGTAGCGTGGGTTCGATTCCCATCACCCGCTTAAACTTTTTTTGAGACCCTTGTGCGACAAGGGTTTTTTCTTTGCTTAAATTTCGACATACTGATCTCGAAGCAGCATGCCCGCGGTATGCCGTATCCTCAATCCTCGGAGCGATGCCGACCAGGGAGGAATATTCAATTCCACATCCTAGAATTCGGTATCTGTACCGGCCCATCCACAGTTCTGATTTTCGCCCGATCCTCCTAAAGAGTGGAACAACATATTATAAACGCAAAAAGAAATGTAGAAGTATTTAAGAATGCCACGATTCCTGGAGGCGAAGCGCTCGATCCTGGAACCCCAATAGTAGTCCAATTCGTCGTCTCTTAATGGTCTGTTTTTAAATTAATGCAAGAAGGATCTGCTTCGCATTTAGACGAGCGGGTCCTTTTCTCGATCTTGTGTACGTTTGACAACCATAGACTTCGACCATCACCCAACTTATATTTAAAACACAAAAAGCTTTTGCGCTGCAAGGGCATTTTTTCCTATAAATGATGTTCCACGGCTGATGAAAGAACCTTTACTACGATGGCAAACAGATTATGCAGCATTGCATAGATTGCATGCGCTTATGGGCACGTTAATGAACATTAGGTACCGTGAACGTTGGAAAGGATGAAGACATCACGAAGGAGGAACATTCCATGATCCATCAGCAGGCAGATTGCGACAGTTCATCCATGCGGCAAAAATTGAAGGAGGATCTTCGGCGCGTGGCGAACCGCATGAATGAGACATTGACGCGTTTCGATCAGGATAGCGTCTGTTTGCTGGCACAGTTTGCGGAGATTCGGAACGAGATCAAGAGGGTCGAGGTGCTGGCTGCTTCCTTTTATCTGGACTGCTATTTGTCACCCTTCACGGAGAAATTTGCCGAACTGACGGTGAGTGTGCAGCATTTGTCGGATCGCAGATATGGTGCGTTGATTGTGATCGAACGCGAAATATCGCTTGAGAAGATTATCCATTCCGGCGTTGCCGTGGATGCGAAAGTCACGCATGCCTTGCTTGAGTCGCTTTTTATTCCGGGTGCTCCGTTACACGACGGTGCCGTGTTGATTCGCGGCAACCAGATCGTATCGGCCGGCAACGTGCTTCCCGTCTCGCAGGCCGACGCCATTGGAGGAAAGTTGGGAACCCGTCACCGGGCCGCGCTGGGACTGAGTGAGCTGACGGACGCGATCGTGCTGGTCGTCTCCGAAGAGACGGGACAGGCTTCTTTTGCAGTTGACGGGGAGCTCCATCCAATCAACGTGATAGAGACGATTCAGTAAAGGTTAGGGCCTGCACGGAAAGGAAATATATTGCCCCCAGAAATAAGTAATCCATTCTGACATTAGAAAGCTAGTATGAATATGATCTTTACATGGTTGGTGTCATTGTAATGGAAATAATGAATCGCGCGCGCAACAGAGAGTAGTCAAAAAAGACAGAATGATTGATTCGATCGCAAAAACGGTTTGAGGAGACGGTTAGCCATGAATTGGTTTGAAGCAATGGAACGCCATGATTACGAGGAGCTCGTCTTGTGTCAGGATAAATCATCCGGATTGAAGGCGATCATCGCTATCCATGACACAACGCTTGGACCTGCACTGGGCGGGACGCGAATGTGGACATATGCCTCCGAAGATGCAGCCATTGAAGATGCACTGCGGCTTGCCCGCGGAATGACGTACAAACATGCCGTATCCGGCCTGAACCTGGGCGGAGGAAAGGCAGTTATTATCGGGGACCCGCGACGGGACAAAAATGAAGCGATGTTTCGCGCTTTCGGCAGATACGTTCAAGGGTTGAACGGCCGTTATGTGACTGCGGAAGACGTCGGTACGACCGAGGAAGACATGAACCTGATTTATCAGGAGACGGACTACGTTACGGGCATCTCCCCGAGTTACGGTTCATCCGGTAATCCTTCTCCGGCGACGGCCTGGGGTGTATATCGGGGAATGAAGGCAGCAGCCAAGGAGGCACTCGGCACCGATTTACTGGAAGGCAAAACGATAGCCGTGCAAGGCATCGGAAACGTGGCCATGCGTTTATGCGAGTATTTGCATGAGGAGGGAGCCCGCCTGATCGTGACGGATATCCATAAAGACGCTGTGCAGGAAGCGGTGAACCGTTTTGGCGCGATTGCCGTGGATCCCTCGGATATTACTGGCGTCGACTGCGATATTTATGCACCTTGCGCCCTTGGCGGCACCATCAATGACGACACACTTAGGACGCTGAAGGCAAAGGTTGTCGCTGGCTGTGCGAACAACCAGCTCTTGGAGACTCGGCACGGCGACCGACTTCACGAGATGGGCATCGTATATGCGCCTGACTACGTGATTAACGCAGGAGGCGTCATCAACATAGCCGATGAACTCAGCGGGTATAACCGGAAGAGGGCATGGAGCAAGATTGGGGAAATTTACGAAAATCTGGAGAAGGTTTTTGAAATTTCGCGGACGGAAGGTATAGCAACCTACATGGCGGCGGACCGTCTGGCTGAGCGTCGCATTGAATGGATGAAAAACGCGCGCAGTACGTTTCTGCAAAATGGACATCACGCCCTGAGCTCCCGCAGATTGCGCCGATAAATCAGCATAAGCAAAAAATCAGGAGAGTCTCTTGCAGGATTCTCCTGATTTTTTATATGCGTCGAAACTAGAAGTTTACGGATTGACTGCGGCCTGAGCTTTTCTCTCCGTCAGATAGTAACCGAGAGCAAGCAGCGGCATAATCAATCCGATAAGCGTGGTAAGGCTCCATCCTCCGGCTGCATAAGACCAGCTGCCGAGTGTTGAGCCGATCGCCCCGCCGATAAAAAAGATCGACATGAAGATCCCATTCACGCGTCCGCGGGCATTGCCTGCCAGAGAATAGATCACGCGCTGTCCCAGAACCAGGTTGCCCGAAACGGCCATGTCCAGCGTGATGGCGACGACGACGAGCAGAGAGAGCGACAGGACGGAGTGGCCTTGGAACAGATAAGCGAGACCGAAGGATAGGGCAGCGACGACCATGGCGACTCCCGTCAATACTTTGGTCATGCCCCGGTCTGCCAGACGGCCTGCAATCGGAGCAGCCACGGCACCGCCCACACCAGCCAAAGCGAACCAGGCTATGCCTTGCTGAGACATATTGAAGTCATTAGCCAAACGCAGCGGAACGGTAGTCCAGAACAGGCTGAAGGCACCGAACAGGCTGGCCTGGTAGAAGGCGCGGCGACGGAGCATCGGCAGTGTTCTGAACAATTTGGCGAGCGATCCGATAAGTTGGCCGTAATTCATGACAGGCTCGGGTCTCCGGGTAGGCAGGGCCCGAGAGAGGAGCAGGGTCAGCAGAGCGATTACGACGGCCGAGAAAATGAAGACCGCATGCCATCCGAACAGGCTGGTGATGAAGCTTGCGACAGGGCGAGCGAGCATAATGCCGAGCAGCAGGCCGCTCATCACGTTGCCCACGACGCGCCCCCGCTGCTCTTCGGAAGTCAGGTACGTGGCGTACGGCACAAGAATCTGGGCGATCACGGAGCCGATTCCGATAATCAGCGAAGCCGACAGGAACAGCGATGCATTAGGTGCGAAGGAAGCCGCCATCAGTGCGACGATCAGAACAAGGAGAAGTATGGTGATCAGACGGCGATTTTCGGTAATGTCGCTAAGCGGCACGATAAAAAGCAATCCAAGGATGTACCCGATTTGGGTAATGGTGACGATAAGTCCGGCTGCGGCAGACGATAGCCCCGTGGCAGCGCTGATTGGGCCAATGACGGTTTGAGCATAATAGAGATTGGCCACGATGAGCCCGCATGCCGAGGCCAAAAGCAATATCATCCATGATGATACGGGCGCAGCCGGCTTCGAATTTTTGGTCATTTCCATGACGATCATCCTCCGTAATATTCAAATTGTTATTCGTATCGTTCGTTGCGAGTTAAAGATGAATTACTAAACGTTTAGTTCATTAATTATGGTTATATAATAAACTATACGTTTAGTATTGTAAATAGGAAAATCCATTTTTTCTGCATTCAAATTTGAAGCGGGGCGAAATTGGTTGTGTCCGATTTCTTTTAGTATAATGAACGTACATTATATGGATGATTAGTTTATAGGTTTGGGGAGGACTATCGATGACTGCCAAAAGAGGGCGCCCTCGCAACATGGAAACCCAGAACGCTATTCTGACCGCATCGTACGAGCTGCTGCTTGAACTCGGATTCGCGGCGGTTACGGTGGAGAAAATTGCTGAACGGGCGCAAGTGAGCAAGGCAACGATCTATAAATGGTGGCCGAACAAAGGCGCAGTAATTATGGACGGATACATGAATGCGGCCACGGCACGGCTTCCCGTTCCCGATACGGGAACCGTATTCGAAGATTTGCGCATTCATGCCGCCAATCTCGTCGTTTTTCTGACGAGCCGTGAGGGGAAAATGATAACTGAAATTATTGGAGAAGGACAACTCGATCCTGCGCTAGCCGAAGAATACAGAAGCAGGTATATCCGCCCTAGAAGGCAGGAAGCTTGGGGGATCATCGAGAAAGGCGTGAAACGCGGAGAATTGAGAGCCGATGCCAACATCGGATTGTATATCGATATGATCTATGGACCGGTTTTCTATCGAATGCTCGTTACGGGGGAAGGCATCTTGGAGAGCGACATCCTGGAGCTTCTGGACTCGTTATTTGAGGGGATTCGCGTTACATAGCGATTGTTCGGGCAAAAGATTAAGGGACGATTCCATGGAATCGCCCCTAGTTTGCGTGGGGAAGAGGACAAATATCATACCTGAAAAATCGGGGAAATGGCAGGAGGGATGCCGACAGAGGACGAAGTGGAGTCAAGCTCATTCAGAATCGGGGGTGTGCTCCACACCTGACTGGGGATTTCCCTCCGTAAAATGGGAGCCACTTCTTCAGCGAAACGCTGTACTTGCTCTAACTGCTCCTGATGGCTCAGGCCGTCCACGCTGATGCTTAGCACCTGATGGCCAAATGCCTGGTGGTAATCCAGAATTTTTTCGACGATCTGCTCCGGGCTTCCAATCAGTACCGGGCCGTTAGCGATGTTATCCTCCAGGTCCTTGAAAGGCGACTGGTTATGCTGAGCGGCGGCTGTTGCATGAAATGCCTCGTAGTAGGGCTTGTATCGGCGTATGGCTTCCTCGCGCGTATCTGCCAAATACAGGCTGCCTGCTCCGGAGCCTATAAGCGCTTTGCTGGCATCGTGACCGTAGTGCTCAAGGCGTTCTCGATAATGGTCAATCAGCGCCTTGTATTTGGCTTGGGGATGGAAGGAATTCGAAGTGAACAAAGGCTCCCCATGTTTGGCTGCAAGCTCGGTAGACAGGGTGCTGGATGCACTGCCATGCCAAACAGGGATGGTTTGCTGATAAGGCCTTGGCTGGGTTGTGACTTCATGTAATGGTGGGCGGTATTTTCCGTTCCAGGTGACGTTCTCTTCCGTCCAAAGCCGTTTCAGGAGCTCGTATCGTTCTCCTAGAGATTCCCATTGATCCTCTTCACGGATGCCGAACAGCGGATAATGCCGGGGATCGTTGCCTTTGCCGATGATTAGCTCCAGGCGTCCGCCGGAGAAGTGGTCAAGCGTGGCGTAATCCTCGGCTACACGCACGGGGTCAAGCACGCTAAGCACGGTTACCGTCGTCAGCAAACGAATGCGCGAAGTCGCGGCAGCCACCGCGGTTAACACGACGGGAGGGGAAGATGAGAGGAAGGGAGCGCCATGTCTCTCGCCGACCCCATATGCATCGAAGCCCAGCTTCTCCGCCAGGCGGGCCTGATCCAAAATGTTCAGGAACTTCTGCTGCGTGGTCAGGGCTTCGCCTGTTAACGCATTGGGCAGATTCATCATGAGGCTGAACAAGGCAAACTTCATTCCATCGTCTCCATATCCTATTGGAATAATTGGATAAGTTACTTTTTTAATGTACCATGGTCCGAATCAAACTTCTAATGGATTTTTTCTATAAGCAGCGGAAAAGGTGTAGAGTCAGATTCGAAGCCAGGTTATTTTGAATGCGTTGAGTACGGCTTCGCATATTAGCAGCCCGATCATGAACACGAGAAAATAATTTGATTAGTGACAAAAATCACTGAAAACGAACAGACATAGCATGAATGATATTGAAAAGGTAACGGAATTGCCACGATTTTTATTGACCACTGTAAAATTTAGGGTTAAAATTATTGTTATCATATAAATTCTAATTTCTGGATTTTATTGCGGGGGTGGGATGCATGGAACCTACAGCTACGATTCGCTCGACGATCGAGGATTACATCAGGAAACAGGGGTACACCCTGCAGTACTTTGCTGATATATCCGGTGTTAATGCAGGGACCTTGAGTGCCATCATCAAAGGGACAAGACCCATCGCCATGGCACAGCTTGACTTGCTGACGGAAGGCATGAAGCTGGAAGAGGGGCATTTTTACGAGCAGTATGGGGCCGAATGCTTCGTGGAAGCAGCGCCGCATTGGAGGAGGCTGGAGCCTTTCCTGCAGCGTTGTGCCGAATTGGACAAGCTGGATTGCATCCAGAACGTGATTCGCCAGGTAACAGACGACCGTTCGTACATTTCCGAATTGTTCGAGATGGCGGAAGGCATGTTCGAGCGCGGACAGAAACAGGCGGCACTCATGCTCTACGAATGCGTTGCGGAGTGCGAGAAGTATCAACATTCCGAGCGTTTGGCACTCTGCCAATACCGGATTTTCACCTTGTCCTTGGGTCAGGATCAACATGCAAACCTGAGAGCGGCCGTGCATTTCGAGCCCTTCATCAATCGGCTGGATGAGGAGCGGCAGCTTGATGCGATCAAGGATCTGGCAAATACATATGGAGGGCTTAATCTATGGGATAAAGTTCTTCATCTTGCCAATGAACTCGAAGAAAGAGTAAACTTTATGGAGACCATATATAGGAAGAATTCGGATGTATCTCTGAACAGATTATCTAAATATCCATTATTCATATACAAGTATTACTCCTATTTAATGAAGTCGGTAGTTTTTGGTGAATATCAAGATTACGAAACAGCTTTAAGTTTCACAAAATTATACTCGGATATTCATGTGGAAAACGCGAGCTCCGAGGATCGATTATTTATTGAGAGATTTAAAGGCTGGGCAGAAGTCAACACATATCTTTTTCTATTGATGATGGGGAATTTGGAAGCGTTAAAGCCATACGTCAATTATATTGAAAATAATCCGGATGAATTATTACCGGGTTTAGTGAAAATATTAGAGGCTTCCAATATGTATGATATTAACATTGACCATGTTCTTACAAAATTTGATTCATTTATTTCTCTATTAAATGGCCCTGATCATCTGAATAGCATCTACAATACCGAAATCAGTAATGAGAGGCAAGTAAAGCTTCTAATGGAATTAGCTAAATATTATTTAAGAAGTTCAGATTCTATCGAAGGTTTCGTTCAATTGTTGAGTTGTTTGTCTCACGCAATCAGAATCAATGACCACAAAACCATTATTTATTGCGTAGGACTTTTTGAGAAAAATAGATCCAGTGCTCCAAATCATATTATTAATAGTTACAGACAACTGATTGAGGAGGTCTATAAAGGTTATGAGAAGAAAAAAAATATCTACGTCCATTAAGGTTTGTACGGTGGCAATGTTGACTTTCTCAATTACGTTGGATACTGTTTTAAGGCTGTTAAACCATGGATTTGGTGGAGTATGATGTATAAACCGTTATTACAACATAAGTTCGGGATTTATTAAAATTACGAGTATAGCGAAATGAAAAACAGTAACCCCTAACCTGAGGGGCTACTGTTTTTTTTGTTGAATTAACAGATCAACAGGTTTAAAATCGAGGATATAATTTACATTAATTATATTTATCGTTTATGTTTGCAGATTCGGGGTGGGACCATTGGGGCCAGAGGCTACGATTTGCTCGCAAATTGAAAGGCACATGAATAAGGAAGGTTACAAACTTCAGAGATTTTCAGAATTATCTGGAGTAAATGTTGGGACACTTAGCGCCATACTAAAAGGAAAAAGGCCGCTGTCTATGAATCAATTAGACAAAATTACTGCTGCTATGGGACTAGAGTTAGGTTTTTTTTACGAGAAATATGCAATAGAGAGTTTTGTTGAAGGAGAAACTCATTGGAGAAGGTTGGAGCCCTTTTTAAATCGGTGTGCTGAACTTAACAAGCTTCAGTGTATAAAAAAGGTTGTAACCCGTGCAACAGATGACCGTTCTTATATCAATCAGTTATTTAAGTTGGCTGAGAAATGGTACGAAACAGGGTTATACAAGGCTGCGCTTATTTTATACAAATGTGTCGCAGAGATCGAAAAATATCAGCACTCAGAAAAACTCGCTATATGTCACTACAGAATTTTTATCTTGTCTCTAGACTCTGATAGCAGGAAAAATCTCCGTTTAACGGCAGTTTTTGAGAAGTATGTTGATTGTCTGGATGAAGATCATAGGTTGGATGCGATAAAGGATCTTATGAATGTTTACTCTGCTTGTCTTGAACTTGATAAATTATACGATACTACGATTAAACTTGAAGAAGCTGTGCAGACAAGGAAAAAGTACACATCAAATAAAACTGTAGCAAAATCTAAATACCCGATTTTCGTTTACGAAGCATATGCATATTTAATGAGAGGCTCGTTTTTCAGTCATACTGAGCAATATGAAAAAGCTTTGTTATGTGTGGAACATTATCAGAGAATCACCTTAATTAATGATCCAACAAGAGAAGAATTGATACACATCAATAAATTTAGAGAATGGGCAAAGTTGAATAGTTTACTTTATAACGTGATGATGGGTAATATGACAAAATTAAGAGAATATATACAATGTATAATTGCGTATAAAGATGAAGAGCATATTGCGTTGGGACATATATTTAAAGCCGCGAATAAATATGATTATGATGTTGATTTTGTAATAATTCAATTCGAGGAACTGTTAAATAAATTCTACCATTTCCCTTTTGAGGGAGATGTAATGACATCGAATAAATTTGTAATTTCAATGTTTTACGAGCTTTCACGATATCATTTGCGAAAAAAAAGATACGATAAGGGTATAAGGTTCTTGCTTAAAAGCTTAGAAGGTGCTATCAATAATTGGGATTATTTTACGATTGTTAAATGTCTCGATCTCTACGGTGAGAATAGGGGCCATGCTACGTTAGAGCAAGAGAAAGAATATGAAAGATTTCTTCAAACAATGTCTATGGAAACGCCTCGATACAAGAATTTCACCGCTGAGAGAGGTTTAGGTACTTGTGAGCGCAAAAAATATGGAACCAACTGAATGTCGGACGCAGACCGATGTTGGTTGGTTTTTTTATTTGCTGAATATTTTCTTTTAGAGAGTTGTGAAAAATAAAGTAAATTTTTATCAGTGATTGGAAGTTTTTTGTTTGGTTATATTTGAGGAGGGTGTCAATATTCTATGAAAAATTATTCTTGCAAACCATCATTTCAATTTGCAAAGGAAAAAAAGTTCAACTTTTTGGCAAACTATCTTAAAATGGATATAAGAAGGGGAGGGGCATGCTGTGAGAGTACCGAAACAGATTAGAGACCAAATCGAACAGAACCGGAAGGAACTAAGTCGTTTGGCGGCCGATCATGGCATGCACGACCAGAAAGTGCTGCACCAGTCTATGGTGCTGGACGAGCTTATTAATGAGTACTATCGTTTCGATTACCAAAAACGTATTCTGAACCATCAGCCGATCGCGTAGAGCCGTCGGTTTTTTTATTTTGCCAAATGAAAAGAGTCGAAAAACCGCCGATTGCATCGTGCATTCGGCGGTTTTGTCATGGTATCGTTCATACATTCATCGGATATGTTATCGAGCCATGCGTTTTCCTCAATGGATACGGGCCTCAAGTCGTCGTGCCACGATCGACAACGTGTAGTTGATGATAAAATAGAGCGCGGTCGCCAGCAGCAGGGCCGGAATGACGTAATTGAAGCTTTGCCCGCCAAGAATCTGCACATTGCGCATCAGCTCCGGCAAGGAAATGATGATCGCAAGGGACGTATCCTTTAGCAGGGAGATGAACTGGCTGACCATGGGAGGAGACATGCGCCGCAAGGCTTGAGGCATAATGATGCTGCCTAGTGTCTGCATATAACTCAGGCCGGACGAGCGGGCTGCTTCAATCTGCCCTCGTTCAATGGAGTTCAGCCCGCTGCGAACGATCTCGGCGATCATGGCCCCCTCAAACAAACTCAAGCCCACAACGGTGGACCAAAATACGGGCAGTTTGATGCCGAGCTGCGGCAGGACGATATGGATGAAAAAAATGATCAGCAACAGCGGCAAATTGCGAATGATGTCCACGATGACCGCAGCAAGCTGCGACAGAACCGGAACCCGCATATACCGGATCGTTCCGAACACGGTTCCAAGCACGAAACTGAATACGATGGATAATCCGGCGACCTGGAGGGTTACCAGAAACCCCTGAAGCAGAAAGCGTAGATTGGGCCAAGCGTAAGCGCCGGCAAAGTCCATGGGATCGATCACCACCTTTGATAAAAGAATGCCTCACATCGTCGCTTGCTCCGAGCGCTTATTCGGTTTTCGGGAATGCTGACGTTTGGGCCGAATTCCGCCATCGCTTTTCCCGAGCCGCCGTTCCATGTAGTGCACGAGGAAGCTGAGCGGCAAGGTCAGGACCAGATAGAACAAGGCAACGATCGTATATACGCTGAGCGGCTGGAACGTATCCGAGTTGACCAGGTCGGCGAAATACATCAGATCCATGCCTGCCACGACGGCCAGTATCGAGGAATTTTTGACCAGGTTGATAAATTGGTTGCCGATGGACGGCAGCACGATTTTGATTGCCTGCGGCAAGATGACCAGATTCATGGCCTGAATGTAGGAAAGACCCGATGACCGGGCGGCCTCCAGCTGCCCGCGCGGTACGGACTGAATGCCCGCACGGATCGCTTCGGCGATAAACGCCGCAGTATAAATGGTCAGGCCAAGCGTGCCCGAGACGAAGCCGTCCAATGAAATGCCGAGTGCAGGCAGCCCGAGGTAAAAGAAAAACACGACCAGCAGCAGCGGGATGTTGCGAATGAACTCGACAAACGCGGTGCCGATCCAGTTAAGCGGCTTGACGGGAGCGATGCGAAAGACCGCAATGACCGCACCCAAAAGAAAACTGCCAACGAGGGCGATCAGGCTAATCTGGATCGTATTCAGGAAACCTTCAAGGAAGCGGTCCGAGTGCCTCGTCAGCACGCTGAAATCCAATGTTCCCATAACGTTAAACGCCTCCGTTCGTTGCGGGAGTGACACAGATGGGGTGAAGCAGGGCAGAGGACTGGTATCGGTTGATTGTCTGCAGACCTATCCGCCCTGCTGCTTGTTTACTCAGGCTTGCTACCGAGCCACTTTTCATGCAGGGCATCGTATTCGCCGCTATCTTTCATGTTTTTGAGCAGGGTATTCACTTCCTCCACAAAGGCGCTGTCTCCCTTGCGGATGGCCATGCCGTAAGGTTCGCTGGTGAAATTGCCGCCGACGAGCTTATAGTTGTTATCGGATTGCTGCATGCCGATGAGGATGATATTGTCGGTGGTCAGCGCATCGCCTTTGCCGGCTTTGAGGGCCGTGAAGGCATCCTGATAGTTGTCATATTCCAGCACCTCGGCGTCCGGTGCTTTTTCGCGAATGTTTTGCGCAGAGGTGGAGCCTTTCACCGCAAGCACTTTCACGCCTTTGCCAAGGCTATCCAGCCCGGTGATGGAGCTATCGTTTTTCACGAGAAGGGATTGCCCTGCTTCGAAATACACATCGCTGAAATCAACCTGCTCCTTGCGCTCATCGGTAATGGTCATGGTTGCGATGATGATGTCGATGTCGCCGTTTTGCAGCATGGGGATGCGCGTTTTGGAGGTGACCTCTTTCAGCTCGACCTTGGTTTCGTCTCCCAGAATTTGCTTGGCGAGCGCTTTGGCAATATCGACGTCGAAGCCTTCGACGGCTCCGCTGGACGGGTCTTTGAGGCCAAACAGCTTGGTATCATACTTCACCCCTGCGATGAGTTTGCCACGCTCTTTAATCTGTTCGATCGTACCTTTGGCCGAGGAATCGCTATCCCCGCCGCTCCCCGGTGAATCGCTCCCCGTATTATTGCAACCGGAAAGTACAATAGAGAGCATCAGCACCAACATGAATGCAGGCCATTTCAACACGTTTTTCATCGGATCATAACCCCTTTCGGATCGTGGATTTTCTCTGCTTTCCTAATGATGAATCAAGCGGCTAAGAAATTGTTGTGCACGTTCCTCCTTCGGTTGATCAAAAAAGTCGGCGGCAGCGGCTTCTTCCACAATTCTTCCTTCATCCATGAAAATAACCCGGTCCGCTACCTCGCGGGCAAAGCCCATCTCATGCGTCACGACGACCATGGTCATGCCATGATGGGCCAGGGAGCGCATGACGTCGAGCACTTCGCCGATCATCTCCGGATCGAGCGCGGAAGTGGGCTCGTCAAACAGCATGATTTTGGGCTCCATCGCGAGTCCTCGCGCAATTGCCACGCGCTGCTGCTGGCCTCCGGACAATTGGGAGGGATAGCTGTCGGCTTTGTCGGCAATGCCTACGCGGGTCAAATACTTCATGGCCGTGGCCGCGGCCTGGTCTTTGGATTGTTTGCGTACTTTGATGGGGGCAAGGGTGATGTTATCGATGACTTTTTTGTGAGGGTAGAGATTAAAGTGCTGGAATACCATGCCGATGTCGCGCCGGAAGAGGTTGATGTCCACCTTTTTGCCATGCAGGGCGACGCCGCTAACGAACAGTTCGCCTTCAGTGATCGTTTCCAGACGATTGATGCAGCGAAGCAGCGTGCTTTTGCCTGAGCCCGAAGGGCCGATGATCACGACGACCTCGCCCTCGGCAATGGTGAGATGGATATCTTTGAGGACATGAAATTGACCATAATGCTTCTGAACACCCCTGAATTCAATCAAAATACATCCCATCCTTTCTGCTGTTTTGGTGTGACAGGAAATTTTAGGGATTAAATGGAATTGGTTATTCTATCATACCGAGACATCCTCTTCATGGCAATTGATTTGTTATAAAATATGACGTAAGTAATAGAAATAGTGGGCCTGAAGCTCGTTATTATGTTATATGTTTGTGATGTTGTTGGAATTGTTGTGACGAATCCTGACAAAAAAATGAATCGAATCGCCTAGATGATTTGTAGAGATTGGAATATATGGTTGTAGTATACTTATTATGGAGAAGCCCAAATGATGTGGATCATGGAGCATATAATCTCAAATTCCGTGCGGACAGAGCAAAAAAGCTCAACCCGAAGGGCTTGTCCTGCTGATATGATGGAGCCACCATCTGTGAACCGGGGGGGTGATGTCCGGTTTTGGTGCCATTCCAAAGTTATGAATAGTAATGATATGGAGGGTGATTCGGTTCGATGAATACATATAACGCTTCCTTGCAAACAGACAAAGGTACTGCTTTCAACACCAATGAACCAAAATATGAAGTACAGCTGCCCAAGATTCCTGCGCGTGATTTTCGAATCACCGATTACGGCGCCGTTGGAGATGGCCACACGGACAATTCGGAGGCATTCCGATTGGCAATAGCGGCCTGCGCGGAAGCGGGCGGCGGGCGAATCGTCATTCCGGCAGGCGTATGGCTGACAGGACCAATCGTGCTCCGCAGCAGCATCGAACTTCATACACAAGCAGGGGCGTTGGTCACCTTTAGTCAGGCATTTGATCAGTATCCCTTAATTGCATCGAGTTTTGAAGGGTGGCAAGTCGTCAGATGCCAATCCCCGATCGATGCCGAAGGGGTGGAAGATATTGCGATTACGGGCGAGGGCATCTGGGATGGGGGCGGTCAAGCCTGGAGACCGGTCAAACGTTCCAAGCTGACACCTTCGCAATGGAGAAAGCTTGTGTCTTCGGGCGGAGTTGTAGCGGGAGCCGAAGAAGAGGACCAGATCTGGTGGCCGTCCGCGTCTGCGCTTGAAGGCGGTTCCATCGCCCTTCGCCTACATCAGGAAAAGGTACGGGATGTGGCGGCCTATGAAGGAATTCGCGATTTTTTGCGTCCCAACATGGTCAGCCTGCGACGCTGCAAACGGGTGCTGCTGGACGGACCGACGTTCCAGAATTCACCGGCATGGAACCTGCATCCGTGGGCATCCGAACACGTGACGATTCGAAATGTGCAAGTGCGTAATCCGTGGTTCTCGCAGAACGGTGACGGGCTGGATATAGATTCATGCCGTCATGTGCTGGTGGAACAAAGCGTATTTGACGTTGGCGATGATGCCATCTGCTTAAAATCCGGCAAGGACGCGGAAGGACGCGAGTTGGGAATGCCCTCCGAGTACATCACGGTCCGGGATTGCACCGTGTATCACGGGCATGGCGGGGTGGTCATCGGCAGCGAAATGTCCGGCGGCATTCGGCATGTACGCGTGTCGGACTGCACGTTTATCGGCACGGACATCGGGCTGCGTTTCAAAAGTGCACGCGGACGCGGAGGGGTTGTCGAGGATATTCAGATCGAGCGTATTTACATGAAAGATATCATCTGGGAAGGCATCTCGTTCTCCTTTTTCTATGCTAACCAGGAAGGTTCAGCGAGGGGCAGCGACTTGGCACAGGAGGTTAGCGAGGAGACCCCCGTTTTCCGTGACATTCACATTCGGGAAGTGGTCTGTGCAGGCGCGGAAACGGCGCTGTTTGTCAGCGGGCTGCCCGAAATGCCGTTGGAAGGATTGGTCATCGAAGATTACAAGGTACAGTCCCGATCCGGAATACAGTGCTCCCATGCCAAACATTTGCGAATTGCGCGGCTGGACGCCGACATTGCCGAAGGTTCCCTAATCCATTTGCATCAGTGCAAAGGAGCGGAGCTGGAGGCGATTGGGGGGCATGGCGCGGATGGGCGTTTGTTGACGTTGACCGGGCGAGAAACAGCGGGGATCGTTTGCCGCGAAGGTGATGACGAAACAGCAGGACGCCAGATATCCGTCGGACCCGAAGTGCGGAGCGGGGCGCTTATTCGCAGATAGTCCCGACAAGACGCCGCAGCTGGGTGAGGGAGCGGCGCTGTCATACAGACGTGTCTCGCGGTGGCTGGAAACAGGGCACAGCCACCGCGCCTTTTTTTCATAATGAGAACTCCAGTCGTTGATCTCCACATTCCAGTGGCTCGGCTTAAGCGTCCAATCGGGTAAGGGTCGCATTCGCGAAATGCGGCTTTTTTTGTCCTATATGAAAAAGACGGTGAGAAGGGCCGGAAATGCAATATGCTTGCTCCAGACCGTTCACCGATGTTCTTTCCGGTATCGAAGGGGGGTCGTCCCCGTCACCTGTTTGAATGTTTTATTGAAATGGGCCGTGTGCTCGAATCCTACCTTCTCCGCGATCATCTGTACCCGGTCTCTGGTAGAGAGCAATCGGCGCTGGGCCTCCCTGACGCGCACGACGCGCAAATATTCGCTGAAACGGAACCCCGTAAATCGGCTGAACATCCGGCTGAGGTACGAAGGGCTGATATAAAAACGGGACGCCGTATCTTCAAGCGTAAGGGCTTGGCTGTAATGCTCGTTAACGTAACCTACGATTTCGCTAATCTTGTCCTGCATGGGATGGACGGGATCGGACATCGTCTGGCGCGTAGCCTCTTCTACGCGATGGATGCTGATCAACAGTTGGGCAAGCAGGCTTCTCACCGCAATCTCATGATGCGATCGGCGCTCTTTGCATTCACGCAGCATCTGCCATAACAAACGTTCGGTCTCCGGCTGCTCCTCTTTCGGGAAATGAACCAAACGGGAATGGTCAAAGGGAAGCAGGCCGCAGAGGCCGACCTCCATGCCCGTGGCAAAAGAGGGGGAGAACTCGATCAGGATCCGTTCAAAGCCGGGATTGCTTCCTTTGGATGTTGTATGTGGATCATGGGGATTGATGAGCATCAGGTCCCCTTTGCGTGCGGTAAGAACCTGTCCCTTCATGGAATACACCCGTTCTCCTTCCAGGAGATAATACAGCTCGTAAAACGGATGGGCATGCGGGTGTGTCATGGCGTATCCGTCCTGTCTGCGTATATGCTGAATGGTAAATGAATTCTCCCCGATGCGATACTTGGGTCCGATTCGATCCTCGATTACATGCATTTGCGCAGTTCCTCCCTGCAAGAATGGTTTGCGAATATAACCATATCATAACGGAAAATCCAGTTAATTGTAAACGCTATCAATAAATTGACATGCTGAAGGCCGGGGGTGGGGCGAATCGGCTCTAAATCCGAGTATCGTTCAGGTTAGGAGCGGGAAGGATGACAAAATATGATCGATGATTTACAGTAGGAGGAGTGGGACAGAGCCTGGATCGGCGTCTCCAAACTGAAGTGGAAGGAAGGAAATTGGTTATGACGACACATGAACTTTCGCCTCTCGTAGCTGCGCTCGACATGCAGCCGCACGTTGAAGGTGGTTGGTATAAGGAAGTATGGAAAGCATCCTATCAAATTCCGCAGTCCGTGCTGCCTGAAGCCTATTCAGGCCCGCGCTTTGCGGCGAGTTCGATCTATTTCCTGCTTCACCCGCATGAATTTTCCGAATGGCATACAGTGCTGTCGGATGAACTGTGGATGTGGCACAGCGGAAGTCCGATCGAACTGAAGCTGGGCGGTACCGGCGAGCGTCCGGAAAATGAGGAAGTCCATGTGCTCGGCATGGATATTGCCGCAGGACAGCTTCCGCAATTGCTTGTGCCGGCAGGTGCTTGGCAAACGGCGCGTCCGCTTGGCGATGAGCCGGTGCTCGTTTCGTGCGTGGTGGCGCCAGGTTTCCACTACGACGATTTCAAACTGGTAGCCAAGGGCTGATTTGGCTTATCGGAAGCATGCTAACCATTGTTAACATTCATTCCACAACAAACGAAAACCCCGATGCAGACATGAGCCTGCATCGGGGTTTTTTGGCATCATTATTTTTTAGAAATTGAAGTTGTCGGGGTCCGAACCGAAGCGTTTGTTTTCGTTCAACCCGTTAATTTGCCGGATGTCTTCCAGCGTCAGTTCGAAGTCGAACAGATCGGCATTTTCCCGAATGCGCTGCGGTGTAACGGATTTGGGAATGGTGACGATGCCGTTCTGAAGATCCCAGCGCAGAATGACCTGGGCCGGGGACTTGCCATACTTGGCTCCGATTTCTTGGAGCAGCGGATGTTCCAACAAATGGCCCTGGCCAAGCGGAGACCATGCTTCGACCTGGATTTTATGTTTACTGCAATAATCCCGCAATTCCTGTTGGTTCAATAGCGGATGCAGCTCAATCTGATTGACGGCAGGAACAACGGTTGCTTCGGTCATCAAATCCTCCAGATGGTGAATTTGGAAGTTGCTTACGCCAATGGCGCGAATGCGTCCTTCCCGATGCAGTCTTTCGAGCGCGCGCCACGTATCTTTGTATTTTCCTTTGACCGGCCAGTGAATGAGATAAAGATCCAGGTAATCCAGCTCCAGGCGCTCCATGCTGGCCTCGAAGGCAGCAAGCGTGGATTCGTAACCCTGGTCGGAATTCCAAACCTTCGTTGTAATGAACAAATCTTCACGGGCAATGCCGGATTCGCGAATGCCTTGGGCAACGCCGGTTTCGTTGTTATAGGCTTTGGCGGTATCGATGCTGCGGTAACCGGTTTCAATCGCCGTTCTGACGGCGTCCACGGCTTCTTGTCCGTCCTTCACCTTGAATACGCCAAATCCAAGCCATGGCATTTTGACTCCGTTATACAGCGTCGTCGTGTCCTGTACATGTTTCATGGTCCGAAATTCCTCCTTTGGTTATGTCGATGTGTTCTCCGTGTGCTTCCCCGGATGTGTGCTTGGCCCTGCAGGATGATTCCAACATTTATTATACTAAAGCTGCTCCTCCGTCGGCAAAGTTTATGGACCATGTTGGACATGAAGACCAGCTGTTTTTTTCCTTATTCTACAGGAAGAGGTTTGGATTTGATGCGCACGGGTGATAAGATGAAGTATAACGAGTCAGGGGCTTTGCTTCCGCTGACGAAGGATGATCTCAATTGAACGGATGCGGCTCGAACGGCAACTAACGGGGCGTGTCATTAACCATAAAGGAGCAAGTGGAGATGAAGAAATCGAAACATACCAAAACCGCGGCGGCCTGGTCCCTCGTCGTCATGGGGGCGGGATTTGCCGCATCCTTGCCGTTCCAAGGCTCGATTGCCGGCAAATTGCTGGTGGGGTCGTTCGAGGCCGGTTTGGTGGGAGGACTTGCGGACTGGTTCGCCGTCACGGCATTGTTCCGCCATCCGCTCGGCATTCCGATTCCGCATACGGCCTTGCTGCCGAAGAATCGGGCGAAAATGACCGAAGGGCTTGTGTCTGCCGTGGAGAACAACCTGCTCAACAAGGAGAGCATCACGGAGAAAATCGCCGGATTCAAAGCAGCGGAGATGGTGATGGATACCCTTATGCGGGAACTGCATACCGACGGAGCCAAGCAGATGATGGATACGCTCTGCAAACGCATTCTGGCCGGGCTGCCGCTGGAGCAAATTGCTCCCATCGTGGCGGCAGAGATCAAAACGCAAGCCGGGGCATTCGATCTTGGACCGATTCTGGAACGGGCGATATCGCAGGTGAGCGAAAAAGGGTATGACGCCAAGGCACTGGACTATGGCTTGAAGCAGGCTGAGGAATGGCTGGTGAAGCCGGAGACGGTCTACGTGCTTGGCGAGAGCGCCATGAAAGCGATCGGCGGCATCCAGATGAATGGGCTAATGCAGTTTGCGATGAACGCTTTTCTGGGTTACATGAACGAAGAGAAGATGGGCGCGATTTTGCAGGGGTATCTTTTCGACAGGGTAGAAGACATGAAACGCGAAGGCAGCGCCCTCCGCTACAAAGTGCTTGGCCTTGTCCGTGAGCAGGCCTCCAAGCTAGCTTTCAGCGCCAAGGTGCAAGACGGGCTGAATATGTGGAAGAACGACATGTTGAACCAATGGGATGCCGAGCAGACGGTGCTTAACAAATTGACCGAGCTGCGCGACAAGGCCCTTAGCGCCATGGAGGATGGAGCCTACGTAGAGGCGTATGCGCTGCCTGCCATCAGCAGGATGCTGACGGATCTGCGCTCCGACGAAGAGCTGCTGTCCGGGCTCAACGCCAAAATCGTGGTAGGCGTCACGACGTTGCTGGAGAAGAACCATTCCAAGATCGGCAGCCTGGTCCGCGAAAACGTCGAGAAAATGGACAATAAAACGTTGATTTCGCTGATCGAAGACAAAGTGGGACAAGATTTGCAGTGGATTCGGATTAACGGCGCGGTTACCGGTTTTATCATCGGAATCGTGCTCACGGGACTACGAATGGTGCTGGAATAATAGCGAGAACCCAGAATCGTCTGGGAAAAGGAGAGAGCCGCAGAGCCGCTGGGAAGCGGCTCTCTTTGGCATGCGTTCGTGCCGTTATGGCACAAGGATTGCAGAGGGTTCAAGGAAAGCTTGGTTAACAGCACAGCATGTTGCATCGGACCGACAAGCGGGTAATATAGACCGGGACACTTTGCCCGAATCATTTTAGGAATAAAGTTTCACAAAAACGATGCTGACAGCCGATATGGCCGATGTTGATTTTGTACTATCATTCATCTAACAGGCAAAATAGCGGATATGGAGCAAACGGGTCTGCATAGATTCATTATGGGGCGGATTGACTTCAGCGTCTGTTTTTCGCAGGAAACTCAATGGGGAAGAGAAGGTGACCCGCATGAAGCCGAGAAAACCTTGGGTGATTTTGTTAGTCGTGACGATGTTGTCTATGTTCGTATTGGGGGGGTGCCAGAACATGAAGGAAAGCGAAAAAGAAGCCTTGTTCAAGGAGGCGGAGGCCAAGGCTGTCAGTTATTTCAAGAACAATTATGAATTGGACGTGGCGATTACCAGCAAGAAGCTGCTGCCCGAAATGGCAATGAACGAGATCGGTCTGGAAGGCCATGTTCAGGGACACGAGGAACAACACTTCAGCATTTCGTATAACTATGACAAAAAAACCATGGTGGGCTTCGTCATGAGCCCGGAAATCAAGGAAGCCATCATAGCGAATGGATACGATCCGTTTGCGAAGCCGCAGGCCGAATAGGGAGGGGAGAACAGTTTGAGCCAAGGACAGAAAATCGATGACGAAACGTACAAGACGATGTCCCAGCTTGCCTACCGCGATTTCAAAGAAGGGGACGAGGTGCAGGACTTGCCGGGCTGGAAGGTGCTTGAAGACAGCCATGGGAACAAGAGGTCGGGATTCGATGCGGTGACCTTTTACAACCCGGAAACCAATCAGGCGGTAATCGCTTATCGGGGAACCGAAGGCAGTGCCGGACTGGATCGCATGGCTCCCGACTTGTTCGCGGACGGACAGATTGCGCTTCCCGAGTTGGGGCGCAAAATCGATCAAAGCATGGATCTGCGGCCCGACTGGCTGTCAGGAGGCATTCAGAAGGTCAAGGACGTTACGGGCATGACCGCAGTGGAAAATTTTTTCGGCGAAGTGGATAAAGGGATCGATAAACACCTTTCCTTTGGACCAAACCAGATGTACGAGGCTGAGGATTATGCCAAGGATATGCAGAAAAAACACAAGGATCTGGACTTTTCGCTGACAGGACATTCGCTTGGCGGCGGTAATGCGCAGTACGCCGCGGTGTATACGGGCCTGCCTGCAGTCACGTTCAGCGCGCCATCCGTCATTTCAAGTCTGACGCCGGGCATGAAGCGTAAGGCCGAGGATGGAGAATTCGACAGCCAGATCATCAATTTCGGGCATCCGGGCGATTTCGTGGCCAGCGGGTTTTTTGGAGGATACGACCGCCACGTCGGCTCTACCTATTACATCGATTCGAATTACCAAGACATGAACGACGACATGAGCATGATCGACAAGATCAAAAACACCTTCGGGGGCAAAGATTATCATAGCCTGGATCGCTATGAGTTCGAAAATGGCTACGTGTCCAACGAATTGTACGACCCCGTCACCGGCGAACGGATCGCACGCACGCCAAGACAGCCGTCCAACGCGCTGAGTGATCTTGCCCTGTTTATGCGTAACATTGGCATTCGCGCAGGCGAAATTGCCATGGGGGCGGTTGCGGGCACGATCCAGGTTACCCCGGAAGAACTCAAAGACGTGGCCACTCGCTGGAAGCAGCATGCCCAGCAATGCAACGGGGAACTGAACGCGGTGCGGGGCCGCATGATGCAATATCTGCATTCCAGCCGCAGCCGAAGGCTGGAGCCGATCGTTGGCCAATTGGATGCCTCGATGAACGAACTGGGTACTTGGCATATGAAACACACAAGCCAGTTTTTGAACTTCATTGAGCAAAAAGCCGAAGAATTCCGGCAGGCGGACCAAACGCAGGTTAGTTTTGCCCGATAGGGCATAGTCACTTGTTGCCTGGTTAGAAGGTGTACATAAGGAGGGAGCGAAGTGAACGGACAATTGCTTGTAGAGCTCAATGATCTCCGGACTGCGGAAAGGGAGCTGTCCCAGCTGCTGGTGCGCCTGCAGGCGGATGAACAGGAAGCGAGGGCGCTTTACAAACGGTTGGAAGACTGGAAAGGGCAATCGGCCGATCATGTCAGGCAGCAGATCGAAGCCTTTTTTGCAGGTCTGTCGAGCCGCATACAATCCATTGAGGAGCAGAAGCGGAGTTTATTGCAGTATATTGAGGCCATGATCCAGACGGACCAGTCGAGGTAAGCCATTTGCACCCCATCCGATCCGGTTCATAAAATAAATTCCATGGACTTTATAAATTGAACCCCGGCAATATGAACGGAGGCAGCTGCCCTCCGTCCGTATTACCGGGGTTGTTTGGTGCGAGGAGATGAATACGGCACGCTTCCGTAGGCGATTCCGGATGCTATTGGGAAGATAACTGTCGTGCTTCGCCAGGAAGATCATTTGCACTGACCTCTTCCCAATGCGTGACTCCGCGCAAGGTGGTTACGTACAATTTCAGGAATGCGCCCTGCTGAAGCGGCTTGCTTGCGGTAAAGCTGAGTTGTTTCGATTTTCCCTCATCCGTGTAACCGGTCAGCTCATACGCGTATCGGCCATTGCTATCCGTCGTGGCGCTTTCCTGATTTACGACGGTGTAATAAATCGTTTTGCCTGCCGGATTGTCTGGGGTCAGCTTGGCCGGATTCATGAAAAACAGCCACAGGCCAGTCAAGATGACCAGTCCCACAGCCAGTAAGGTGAATGCTTTTTTCATGGGGACCTACCCTCCTTAATGGATGATGACGTTTGTTTTAGGACGAGACGATGTCCTTGGTTTTCAGGCGATGTATCGACCAGAAAGCAAAAATCAGTATAAACGCGATATTCATCAACATAAACAGGACGTTCTGGGCCCGTGTGAGTCCTGTCTGGCTCAGGACGCCCATGCCGATGGTCAGCAGAGAATGGGGAAACAGCATGCCGATTTTGAGTACGTACATCCCCAAGCCAAGGAAGACGGCGCACAGGCCGATACCGATCGGCGTGGCGAAGCTGCGGATGCGGATCGACAGGCCGAGCTGCAAAGCGGCGATCGATAGGGATGCGAACCAACCGCGCAGACTCCATATGATGGTCTCCATGGGGAAGGCGTCAGGAATGGCAAACAGCTTCCCTGCAGCCCAATACATAAACATAAAGAACCCTTGGGCTGCCAGAATCAGCACGCCGACGATAACCAATTTTGCCATAAAGAAGCTGGTAACGGACATCGGGGACGAGAGCACCATGTTCCAATTACGATTGTTATGCTCCAGTCTGCAGACGAAGGCGCAGCATATCGCGATCAGGATCGGCAGAAAAAACTCCCCGTAAAACAGGCTCACCTGCGTCCAAAGGCTGTACCATCCATTCTGAAGTGCGGCCTGGTTGAAATAATAGTTGAAGCATCCGATCAGCAGGCTGATAATGGGCAGAATGGCCAACACCAGGCTGATCCGGGAATGCCTCAGCTTGAGCCATTCGGCGGAAATGCTTCGGATCATGTGGTTTCCTCCTTATACGTCTTGTCGTGAGACATGGATATTGCCCGCGATGTAAAACAAGATTGCCATGAGCAGGGCGGCGGCAAGCAGTCCGCCAGGCAGGCTGCCAGAAACGTAAGACCCCGAGGAAGCGCCATAAATATACGTCACCGGAGTGAGATCCATGTAGTAGGACCAGATAAAAAGGTGCCGAACGCCTGCGGGAAACAAGCCAGACGTCGTTCCGATGAATCCTCCGAGCATGCCAAGGCACAGCGCAAAGGCCTGGTTATGGACGGTGAGCGATAACCATTGTTGAAGAGCGGTAATCGCAAGCGTCGTAAGCAGTGTCCCGATCACGAACTGCCCGAGCAGGGAGAACGGGAGAGGGCCCGGTATGTTTTTGGAAAGACCAAAAGCGACGATGAACACGGCCTGAGCCAGAATGCCGTACAGAATCAGGCTGTTGGAACAGACGTACTTGGCGGTGTATACCTCATTGCGCCCGATATTGGTAGTCATCAGCATTTTCCAGGTGCTGCCCTTGTGCTCCATGTCGCAGATGCGGGAGACGACAATCGCCGAGATGATGGGAAGGAACAATCCGTTCATGGAAGCGATGCTGAAAATGAGGGCCTCCCAGTTTGCGTTAGACGCGCTGCGGGAGATGGAAATACTGATAGACATCGCTGCCCAGATCATCTCGGCGGCGAGAAACAGGGTCAGCATGACCCAAATCTTTTTGCGTCGAATTTTGAAATACTCCAGCGCGAGTGCCTTCATTATAAACTCCGCTCCTTCCCGGTAAGATCAAGGAAGATGTCCTCCAGGCTTTTTTTGTGCTCTTCGATGCGCGTTACGGCGATTTCCTGTTCCACCAGAATTCTGTTCAAGCGGGACACTTCCTCATCGCGGAGATAATCGAAGACCAGCTGTTTTTCTTTTGTTTTGGGCATATAACCCTGCGTAAGCAAAATTTTCTCCGCCCGGGCAGGATCTGCCGTTTGGAAATGGATCGTTGCCCTGTTGCTGGCCTGCAGTTCCTGCATCGTTCCTTGGTACATCAATCTCCCGTCACTAATGATGCCGACGGATGTGGCAATCTGTTCGATTTCGGATAACAGGTGGCTGGAGAGCAGCACGGTGATGCCATATTGCCCCGGCAGGGACTTGATCAGCTCGCGGATCTCGCCGATACCGGAAGGGTCAAGGCCGTTCGTGGGTTCATCCAGAATCAGCAGTTTGGGAAAGGCAAGCAAAGCCATGGCGATCCCGAGACGCTGCTTCATGCCGAGCGAATATTGATCCGCCTGCTTGTGCTTCTGATTTTCGAGGCGGACGATTTGCAGCACCTTGTCGATGTTTTTCGCAGGAGCATTCCGCAACCGCTGCATCACTCTCATGTTTTCCAATCCGGTCAGATGGCCGTAGTAGGAGGGGGATTCGATCAGCGAACCCGTCTGGTTCAGGATCGTGGGGCGATGCTTGCTCAGGTCTTTGCCAAAAACCCGTATGGTGCCTTCCGTAGGTTTGATCAAGCCTAGCAGCATTTTTAGCGTCGTTGTTTTGCCGGCCCCGTTGGGACCCAAAAATCCATAGATTTGTCCGGTTTCCACGCAAAGGTTGACTTGATGCACGCGCTCTACGCCGCCGTAGGTTTTGGTCAACTGCCGCGTTTCTACGATGGGTTGTATGCTCATCGTCGTCTCAACTCCATTTCAACTCGATTTATCCCGTTGTCCCCAATATAGCGTCATCGCCTTGCTCCCCGCTGAAGGTAACCTTACATTTACCTTAAATGAAATTGGAAAATATCGGGTGAATGCCTTTATCATGTATAATAAGAAAAAAGTCTGTAGATGTAAATTCATGGAATGTTGGAAAAAGCCGAAGAAAGTTCTTAGTGCAGTGCCGGGGAACCGTACTGCCGCACCAGAAGCGTACCTAGTTTAAAAAAAGGTGATGTGAATTGGATACAATGAAGAACAAAAAAATACTGATTGTGGACGATGAACCTGAAATACGGGAGATGATTGAACGGTTTTTGCGAAAAGAAGGTTTTTTTCGGGTATACACGGCAGACAACTTTGCCAATGCACTCTCGGTATGCAGGATGGAAAAGCCGGATGCCGCGATTCTGGACGTGATGCTTCCGGACGGAGACGGTTTTTCCCTGCTCTCGTCCATTCGCTCATTCTCGGATATGCCTGTATTGTTCTTGTCGGCCCGAGGCGAAGATGAAGATCGATTGCTGGGCCTTGGCTTGGGCGCGGACGATTACATGGTAAAGCCCTTCTTGCCGAGAGAGTTGATTTTGCGGCTAATGGCTATTTTGAAACGGGTATACGCGGCACCGGTCGTGGAAAGATTGCCTGTGTTTCGCCTCGGTTCGCAAGTCATCGATTTGGAAAGCGCAACGGTGCAAAGGGGGGATAGCGAGCATCCCCTGACGGCCAAGGAGCATGCCATTCTGGTCAAGCTGTACGAGAATCAGGGCCGAATCGTAACGAGCGATGCACTATGCCAGGCCGTCTGGGGGGATGAAAGCTTCGGATATGAAAACACGCTGATGGTTCATGTGCGCCGCATCCGGGAGAAGATTGAGGAGGACCCGTCCAAGCCGATGTATTTGCAGACCGTGCGGGGGCTGGGGTATAAGCTGCTCGCTGTTCAGGAGGCGCGTTAATGGATGGGGCCGTCCGCATTCTCAGGCGATTCGTCGGTTCCACCATTCTCGTATCCGTTATGCTTCTCATATTCAACTTAATCCTGCTCGGTTCACTGATCTTTAAAGAGCTTCATGAGGGTCCTTCGCCTGAAGCGGTTGTGAAGCAGCTCTCAAGCGGTCTTGCGGAGGATGGACAGGGAGGTTATGAGCTAAATGCGGAATCCTCCGGCCTGCTTGGTGCGCATCAGGCTTGGGCGATGCTGCTGGACGAGCAGGGGAAGGTGCAGTGGAGCGAGCATTTGCCGACTGAAATTCCACGATCGTACAGCGTAACCGATGTCGCAAAGTTTTCCAGATATTATCTCATGGAGTACCCGGTGTATGTGTGGGAACACGCGAACGGTCTGTTAGTGGTAGGATACCCCAAGAACTCCCACGGGAAATATCAGCTTGATTTTCTCGCAGATTGGTTGAGATCCCTTCCGCTGCGCATCCTGCTGCTATTGGTATGCAATGTAGTTCTGGCGTTGGTGGTGTCCATACTGATCGGAACACGCCTGATTCGCAGCATCCGTCCACTCATGGAAAGCATCCATGCGCTTGCAAAAGGAAAGCCCGTGCATGTGGAGAACGGCGGTATTTTCAGCGACCTTTCCCAGAGCATCAACTCCGCGTCCCGCATGCTGCAGGAAAAAAACGAGGCATTAAAGGCAAGGGACGAGGCCCGCTCGAACTGGATCGCAGGCATATCGCATGACATACGGACGCCGCTCTCCATGATTTTGGGTTACGCAAGCGAGCTGGAGGAGAGGGAGGAGCTGCCCGAGGAGGCCAGCCATCAAGCTGGGATCATCCGTCGGCAAGGAGAACGCCTGCGTTCGCTCGTCAGCGATCTCAACCTGGTATCCATGCTCGAATATGAGATGCAGCCGCTGCAGATGAAGCCGATCCGGCTCTCTGTGCTCGCGAGACAGGTCGTATCCGACTTTTTGAACAACGGGTTGGATGATCGGTACGACATCGTGCTTCAAGTACAGGACGAAAGTTTGCAGGTGATGGGCGATGAGCGTCTTCTATATCGGGCCGTCACGAATTTAATACAGAACAGTATCCGGCACAACTCCGAAGGATGCACGATCCGGCTGCAAACATTGCGTTCTTCAACCGATGGCTTTTGTCATTTTGTGGTGTCCGATGACGGCCAGGGCATTGCCAAGGAGGAACTGTCCGATGTCGTCATGCTGCCCTACGCCGCAGGGCGAAAACGGCCTTCCCGGCAAGGACACGGCTTGGGCTTACCTATGGTTTCGCGAATTGCCCAAGCTCACAAGGGCAAGCTGATCTTGAAAAGCGACGTTGGAGCAGGTTTGTGGGCTGTTATAGAGCTTCCCCTATCCCGATAGGTATCTTTCGGGGACGGGACTCTTTGACGTTTATGCCTATAACAACGATAGAAAGATACATAAGGACGTTTTATATGATTCATTGGATCGTTCAATGCTTTGAGGAGTGCATTCTTTGAACTGTCAAAAGAACTTGGAGTGACGAGGCATTGTAGGCAGGCTGCATTTTTTGTAAAAATGTTGGAAAAAAATTTAAGGAAACTATTTACAAATACTAGAATAGTATGGTAGATTATGAGTATAGAAGATTTACAAAATATTTAAATAATGTAATAAAATGTTTATTTAATGTGGTGTTTAGCTTAATTTAAGCTATTCATAAAAAAATTATTCGAATGGAGGTTTTCTCAATGAAAGAATTCAATTTTGAAGCATTGGGAGCAATCGAAGACATCAGTGATGACGAGCTCATGGTCATTACGGGCGCGGTAGCGGCCATCGAGGCTGCGAAAAGCGGCGGCGTGTTCTGCACGGTGAGTCATGAGTGTCATTATAATTCGGTTTCGCCTTCTTCCTGGTTGACTTGTTGCTAAGTTCTTTTGATCATCTTCAAGCACATGGCTGTTATCAGTTGTGTGCTTGAATTTTTTAAAATTATGGAACATACAGGTTTCAGCAGAGCTGAACCATTCTATATCGCAAAATTAACTTCGTCTAAGAACGGACCATCTTCCTTAAAGTTACGTAGATGGACGTTTTTTCTTATAGGCTTTATATCATCTCGCACAGGACAGGAGTTGGGAAAAATGAGCATGCAAGAACTACTGGGGGATGTTCGATGGAACAATGCCCTATACCTGAACGAAAAATATGAACGCTTCAAGCAGGCCGTGTCGTCTGGACGTGCCTCATGGTCGTCTCTGCATAACCGTACCGCAGGACCGGAGGAATCAGGAGGTCGGATGGCCGATTGGATCGAGAAGTATTTCGGTGACCGGCAGCTTTTGGAGGAACGTTTTGAGGCTGAGCATATGACGTTTGAAGAGGTTCGTTCATTGTCTGAACATGAGGATTGGTCCGATGCTTACACGCACATGGAATGGTATGGGGAGCTGAAGCGCACCTTTTTGGAGAACGAAGATTATGAAATCGAATATTATATCGGGGGCGAGACGGAAGAAATTCCGTTTTTTGAATTTTCCAGGCCATTTCTGCAACGAGTCATTCATATTTTGCAGGAGGGCATGCACGAAGGCTATGAGTGGCTGGACCGCAGGCGCATCACGGGGCTGGTGCTCAAAACCGTATCGGATAAAGTGTTTCACCTGTCTGCCAAAATGCTGATTTATGAGTTGAACAGGTCGAGACTACAGGGAGAATTGAAGGGAGATCATCCTGCCGAGAGGTATAAATATTTCGTCAGGGAGAACTTGCAGCATCGGCATCAGATTCTTAACCTGCTCATCGATTACCCCGTACTGGCCAGAGCCATTGTCGAGCAGACCCGGCGGATTGCGCTAAATCTGCTGACCGTTCTGGATAGGCTTACGCTGGATCGTCGTGACCTGGAAGAGGTGTTTGCTTTTAATTTGGACCGGCTGGAGGATGTCGCTTATCTGGGAGATTCCCACAATGGCGGGGCAAGCGTGATGCGGTTACAGTTTGCCAGCGGTGCCAGCCTGATGTACAAGCCGAGAGATATGGGGATTGACACGGCTTTTGCTAAGCTGCTGCAATGGTTCAATGATCGGCAGATCGCGCTGCCTTTTCGAATGATCAAGTCGCTGGATCGGTCGGATTATGGATGGCAGCAGTTCATTCCTTATAAGGAGGCTGCAAGCCTTGAAGAAGTGGAACGATTTTTCGAGCGGCAGGGGCAATATCTCGCCGTCTTGTATGCGTTGAACGCGACCGATATGCACATGGAAAATATCGTTGTTCATGGCGAGCATCCATTCTTTATCGATTTGGAGTCCCTTCTGCACAATCAACCCTTCCAGTATAACGATGACCAGATAGGGGGAACGGCGCTCGAGAAAACGATGGCCATCCTGAATGATTCGCTGCTGAAAACAAGCATGCTTCCTACGCTCGATGCCAATGCCTTGTACCACAGCGACTTGAGCGGGCTGGCGGGCGATGTGGACCAAGTACTCAATACGTATGAAATTTTGGACAAAAATACAGATACGATGCGAATCAAACGAACGAAGGTTAGCGTAACCCGATTCAATCATTTGCCTTCCTACCGCAATAAGCCGATCAATCCCGAGCGGTACATCCAGAACCTGAAGACAGGCTTCTACCGCACGTATTCCCTTATCATGGAAAGCAAAGAGTCCTTTGTCGATGCGCTGTCTTCGTATTTTCACGGTTGCACGGTGCGAACCATCGTCCGTCCTACCGTTTCCTATTTCAGCCTGATCGAAGCAAGTTCGCATCCCAAATATTTGAAAAATGCGCTGGATCGGAACCTTCTTTTCGACATGATGTGGATGATCGTTCGCCAGGATCGGAACCGGAAAAGATTGTTCGCATACGAGTATTATGATCTGCTGCACGGGGATGTACCGATGTTCAAGACGAGGATCGGAGACAAGCTTTTGTTTCACCATTCGGATCATGAGCCGATCGATGGCGTGTATGCATCGGACATTTTGACGCTGACGGCGGACAAGGTCATGCGAATGTGCCCGGAAGATCTTGAGATGCAGTGGGAGTTCGCAGAACGAACCATTCAAACGAAATATGTGCTTGAACGTTCCTTCGCCATGGAAAAAAGCAAGGATCGCGTCAGGGCGGAACAAATAGAAGGAAAGCGCACCACGTTGTCCGCCGAGGATTACCTGCTTGAAGCATCGAGGATCGGGGATTACATAAAAGAAATTGCCATTGCGGGAGACGACGGTCGGTCCGTATCGTGGATAAGCATGGGAATGGATGCCGACGAGAAGCTGATCTACAAATCCTCCGAGCTTGGTCTGTATAACGGGGTAACGGGAATTGCCTTTTTCTATCTCTATCTGAGCAAGGAGACCGGAAAGAGCGAGTATTTGGAAATGGTGGATCGGTGCACGGAGACGGCCTGGGAGATGATCCGCAAAAAAATGGACAGGAACGTTTCCTTGTTCACGGGATACGGTTCGCTGCTTTACCTGCTGATGCATCGATCCAGCGTCTGTTCCGAACCGGCAATCCATGCGGATACGCTTGAATTGCTGGACATTCTGGAAGAGATGATCGATGACGATCAGCAGCTTGACGTGATATCCGGTTGTGCGGGTACGCTGATCGCCTGCGTAGACATGTACGTTTCCCAATCCTTCGGAAGGGCTTTGGAGGTGGCCAGACGCTGCGGCGATCGTTTGTTGGAAATGGCGCGTCCCATGGAAAGCGGAATCGCCTGGGTCACTTCGGCCATCAATAAAACGCCGCTCAGCGGAATTGCCCATGGAAATGCGGGAATCTGCCTTGCGCTTGCCCGGTTGTACCGCGTGACCGGCCAGACGAAATATTTGGATGCTTGCCTGAAGGGACTGGAATATGAAGAAAGCCTATACAACCCGGAATTGAACAACTGGAAAGACCTTCGATTCACCGATGGAAGCGAGCCGGAGAATCATTATGTCATGTACTGGTGCAACGGTGCGCCGGGCGTTGGTATAGCTCGAGTGGGCATTGCGGAGCAGCTTGGATCATCTGCCGCAGCCCAGAGCGTGGAGACGGACATTCATCGCGCCGTAGCGAAAACGATCGACGACGGATTCACGGAAGTAAGCTATTCGCTATGTCATGGCGATATGGGGAATCTGGAGCTGCTGCTGCTGGCTTCCAGTCATTTCGGCGATCGTGAGCTGGAACAGTATGCTTACGATATGGCAGGCCACATCGTAAGGCAGGTACGCAAAGACGGGCATCATTGGAGATGCGGCGTTCCCGGCCGCCAGCAGATCCCCGGATTGATGCTTGGCTTGGCGGGAATCGGATACCAGCTGCTAAGGCTTCATAATCCCGACTTGCCTTCCGTACTCATGATGGAAGGACCACGAAGCGACAACCGAACGGATCCGGAAGGGACGCTTCATTTGGAGGGCATTCCGAGCAGAGTTGAAACCTATGCGGGGGAGCAGCCTTATGCCTAAGGGAAAGGTGCTCGGGCTATGGCGGGGAAAGCGACGCCGCGTTCCTATTAAATTGCAGATGAACCAGTATGATTGCGGGCCGAGCTGCCTGCACATGCTGCTTTCCTATTACGGTTATGAGGCAGACTTTGCCGAGCTGAAGGAGCGTTTCGCTATGCTCGGCAATGGCCGTGACGGAAGCTCCATGCTCAAAATGAAGGAAGTGGCCGAGAGCTATCAGTTGAACGGAATTGCCAAACGGGCATCCATGGAGCAGATGAGCAACGAATTTTTGCCGGTCATTTGCTTCTGGGAAAACAGGCATTTCGTCGTCCTGGAGCAGATTAGGGCAGGCGGGCAATATGTGGTGGCTGACCCGGCGCTGGGCAGGGTCACGCTTGACCGGAAAGAATTCGAAGAAAAATATTCCGGCATTTTTCTGCTCGTGCACCCCAATGAACATTTCGTGCCTTTAACGGGTAAAAAAATCAGCAAGGTTGGCTATTTCGGAGAACTCATCCGCAGCAACAAAAAATATTTTGCCTGGACGGTAGCGCTGGCACTGGGACTTCAACTCGTATCGGTTGCTTTCCCCTTCCTGATGCAGATATCCATCGATACGGCGATGGGAGAGAGCGGGCAGTCCATTTTTTCGGTGCTGATCGTCAGCATTGCGGCATTGACCCTGTTTCAGATCGGTTTCAGCTATATCAAGGATATGTGTATCGTCAAGCTGCAGGAACTGCTCGATGCACAATTGACGACTCGTTTCGTGTCCCATATGTTGAAGCTGCCATACCAGTATTTCGAGATTCGGTCCCGCGGCGATCTGATGATGCGGCTGAACAGCAATACGACCATTCGGGAAATCGTATCCCAAAAAATGATCTCCACCCTGATCAACTTATTTCTGATCGTAGTGACCTTCACGTATATCGTGATCCAGTCCCGGGTGATCGCTTTTACGTTATTGGGCATCGGTGTGCTGCAGGTGGCGATTTTCGGATGGACGCGCAGCAGATTCAAGAAGCTGACCCAGACTCAAATCGTCGCGCAAAGCCTTGCGGGGTCGTTCATGACGGAAGTGCTTGAGGGAATATCGACGATCAAATCACTGGGCATTGAAGAGCGAACAGAGGATACGTGGCGGGAACTGTTCAAACGTCAATTGGCCACGATCAAGGAGAAGTCGATCTTTCAAACCCGGGTTAACACGGTAACGAATACGCTCAATTTCGTGGCGCCCATGCTGATTTTGTTGGTCGGCTTGTACCAAATCATGCAGGGGAACATGACATTGGGCATGCTTGTGTCATTTCAGTCACTGGCTGCCCTGTTTCTTGGCCCGTTGAATGCGTTGGCGTTGATGCTGAATGAGTTTGTCATGGCGGACACGCTGCTTGATCGGATCTATGACGTCATCCAGGCGGAAGAGGGCGAGAGATTTAAGGAAAAAGAAACGGATAACAACCTGACGGATTTTAAGTTGTCAGGCGAAGTTGCGATCGAACAGGTCAGCTTCAAATATACCGATTATGGATCGGAAGCCTTGAAGAACATCAGCATGCAGATCAAGGCCGGCGAACGGGTTGCTTTGGTCGGCAAATCCGGTTCGGGCAAAAGCACGTTGGCAAAATTGCTGGTAGGGTTGTATGCGCCTACCCAAGGCAAGATTTTCTTTGACGGCGTAGATATGGAGGATTTAAGGCAGCAGGAGATTCGTAACCAGATCAGTATTGTGCTTCAGGATAACTTCGTGTTCAACCGAACGGTATGTGACAATATCAGGCTTCATGCAGAGCAAGCAACTATGGAAGAGGTCGTTTTCGCCGCCAAGCTGGCAGACATTCACGAAGATATTCAGAAAATGCCGATGAATTACAACACTTTGATATCGGAAGCGGGGTCCAATCTGTCTGGTGGGCAAAAACAGCGGGTTGCCTTGGCGAGGGCGCTGGTCAGCAGGCCCAAAATATTGCTTCTGGACGAGGCGACCAGCGCACTCGATACGATTACGGAGGCAACCATTTCACGCAATTTGAGCATGCTCAAATGCACCCAAATCATCATAGCCCACCGCCTTAGCACGATTCGGAATGCGGATAAGATATATGTGCTTGATCAGGGCGAGCTGATCGACGCCGGTACGCATGATGAATTGCTGAGCCGCTGTGAAACGTATGCCGAGTTGGTTGGCGAGCAGCTGATGGAATCGGCTATCCGGCAGTATGGATGAGATCGTGCTGGCCTTCATTCCCCGCATGATAGGCAAATCCCGAATCCGCAAGGCGCCATGGACGGTTTAGAAACAAAGAGAAAGAAGCCACGGCTCACGGGTATTCCGTGCGGTCCGATGGCTTCTTTTCATTCAGCGCTTATCTTTCCTGATGAAGATGTGGAGCGTTTAACGTCTCATTGAAGAAGTGCATGATCATCTTTTTTTGCGACGTGTGGCCAGTGCGATTCCAAGGAAGGACAGGATCAATGCCAAAATAGAAACGATCAGCGTAGCCTGCTGCAATCTCAGCGTACCGGGATCGGAGTCGGTGTTGTTCGGCTCTCCGGTTACCGTATCACTTAATGCATCGCCAAGCGTGGTATTGTCGTTGGACTTGCTGCCATCGCTTGCCTTGTTCGTGCTGCCGGCTGTTCCGTCGCTGTCATGGCCATGACTGTCCGCCGCGGAATCTGCGGCGTCGGGATTGGCCGTAATGGTCGTGATGCTGTGCGGGTAATCCGCATTCGATTCGCCTGTCCATTCCACGATGCTGCCATCGCTGTAATATTGGAACGCATCCCAGGCAACTTCCGCTTCGCGATCCGTGTTCTGGGCAACAAAGTTAAATTGTTGGAATTGTCCGGCCAGAATCCCTTCGTTATCGCCGTCCACTTCCCAAGTGACCATAGTGACTTCGTTGGAATCGTTCTTTTCGGTGGTTACTTTCCAACCGGCCAGCGGCTGGTATTGTTTGAACGAAACGCCCTCAGGTATTTTCAAGGCGATTTTGGTCGTGGCGATGTCCTTCTCGGACGGAATCTTGATCGTATACGTTTGCCATGCTCCTGTCTGCGCGACAGAGGGATTGACGGTAACGTGAGCGCTGGCGAACCCGGCAAAGAGCATGAGGGCGGCGGCTCCGGCAGTTAAAGTGGAAGCAAGTTTGGACATCCATGACGTTTTTTTCAACTTGAGTAACCCCTTTCGTAATGCGTAACTTTGTTTTTTAATGGTAAAGCCAAGGTTTGGAAAAGGATCATCGCCTATTCAGGGATTGTTTGTCTCGAATTCGAATTCGGCATCCAGTGAATCCAGGGACCTTGTCAGTGCGTGTACTTTGACGTGCCAATGGCCGGGCATGGAGAGATAATCCTCGGCTTTATAGATGCCGGCGTCGTTTTTGGGAATGGTAATCTCATAGATGCCCATATCCATATCCAAATGAGTCAGGGAAAGCGTAACCTGTTCCAGATCGTTGACGGTTGTTCCGTCTGCCCGTTTGATATCCACAGTAAAGGTATTTTCACCCGTAACGTTGGGACTGATCTGGAGCGTGATCGCCGATCCGTCCTGGATCGTTTGCGTTTCCTGAAACGGCCCCGATGCGGCCGGTTGTCCTGGCGACAGATGTGTCAGGACAGCGGCAAGAGCGAGCACGACAGCGCCTGCGGCCAGTTCAGCCTTGAGGCTTCCCGAAAGCCGGCCCCCCGTTCCGGTGCGGGCAAGCGCAGCGTGGCGCCATGCGAGTGCCAGCATGGCCATGAGCAGCAGCACTTTGGCCAACAAGACATAGCCATAAGCGGTCGTGAACAGCGATGTCAGGATCGGCTCGGGCAAAATGACCAGGCTGCTATAGATCCCCGTAGCAACCAGAGCGGCCACGGCACCGATTCCCCAGGCCGAGAAGCGGCGAATGGACGCCCAGTAAGCTTCTCCTCTCAAGGACGCGGGGAGTCTGTCCGTTAGCGGCGGCAAACATACAGCCATAGCCGCCAGGGCGCCGATCCAAAATGAGGCTCCGACCAGGTGGATGTAGTCCATGGCAATCGCCAGTACCTTCTCCTCCGCAGCCGCCGGGTGCCCGGTCATGGCATGGGTGAACAGCCAGCCCAGGACAAGGACTAGCGAGCCATAGGAATTCCAGTGCCGCGCCTTCACTGAACGATCGCGATCATATCCGGACAGGATGGTCACAGCGAGCAGCATCAGGAGCAGCATTTGGACGAGCCAGAGCTGTCCGAAGGAGGTCAGTTTTAGCGCGCTGCCGATGAGCGACCAGCTGAATTCGCCGATGGCCACGCCCGATTCATAGATCGTGTTTAGCGGCAGGCTGATGATCGCCGCAGCGGACGCGGCGGCATAGCTTATCCATAACAACCTGTGGCTGCGCGGCACGTCCAACGCTTCGCCGGCGATGGACTTCGGTACGATCCGAAAGAGCAGGAAGGCCAGCGTGCCAAGGATCGTGGACAATCCCAAGTATTGAATCCAGTCGGTCAACGATACCAGCCATTTGAGCGGGCCACCGCCTTGCTCCGCTCCGGAACCTGAGGTCAGGTTCTCAAGCCCCGGTGGCGCTCCTGACGGTGCACCGATATGAAATACATAAACGCCTTGAATGGGGTGCCCGTCGGCAGATACGGCTTTCCAGCTTACCGCATACGTTCCGTTCCCAAGTCCGCTACGAAGCCCGGTTTCCAGCACATGCGGTTTGGCTTCATCGATGCGCACGCTGCCATCGTCCGCCCGGTTGCCGTCCGGTCCGGTAATCACGACGTCATAGAAGGCCGTCTGCAGCGATTCGTTGAATTCCAGCGTGAGTAGAGCCGGTGCGGAGGCAACCGTCTCGTTCTCGCCCGGGCTGGCCTTAACGATATAGGCGTGAGCGGATGCCCATTGCGGCATGGCAAGGCAGCAAAAGAGCAACAAGGAGATGGCAAAGGACCAGTGTCTCTTGGCCCATGCCGGTTTAAATCCGTGAAAAAGAATCAAAAAATCACCTTCAGGTAAGTTGGAATGGTTTTCCTGTGATACGGATCACAATCTATTCCATTATAACTTTGTCCAATTTATAGTTATATGACTACATCGGGCTATAAAAAAACGGATTGCTTTCCGGAAATGTGACAAATGCATGGATGTCTCTACGGTAAGAGCTTGCGTTTACTTACGCAGGTTGCGCCCGGCCAACCCGCTCTCCAGGGCATAGCGGGTTAATTGGACCCTGTTGTCCAACTGAAGCTTTTGCAAAATGTTTTTAAGGTGGTTTTTCACCGTTTGGTCGGAAATGCCGAGCTGTTCTGCGATTTCCCGGTTCGTATAACCGGCAGATACCCACTGCAATATCTCCAGCTCGCGCGAGGTCAACGGGTTATCGGGCACGTCCTGACTGCGCGGCGCAGGAAACTCCTGCAAAATGCGATAGGCCAGCTCCTTGGTCAGCGGCGCATCGTCGGAAACGATGGCACGCAGGTACTCGAGCCATGTGGAGGGCGACAGGTTTTTGAGCAAGTATCCCTGAGCTCCTTGTTTCAACGCTTCGAACAGGTAGGTCACGTCATCCGAGACGGTAACCATCACGATCATGACGTAAGGAAAACGCAGCTTGATCAGCCGGGTGGCTTCCAATCCGTCCATATCGGGCATCTGTACATCCATCAAAATCAGATCCGGCATCCATTGCTCCGTCAATGCGAGCGCATCATGGCCGCTCGCGGCCGTAGCGATCACTTCGAATAAGCGGTCCTCGGACAAAATGCTGCAGATCGCTTCGCGCGCATGTGCATGATCATCCACAACCAATACGCGTACATGCTCCATATCAGTCATTCCCCTTTCCGATCGTTATGCGGGTAAGCCCCGGCTTGGATTCCAGCGAAAAGAACCAGCTCATCTGCGCGGCACGTTCTTTCGTGATTCTCAGTCCGTATCGTTCCTTAAGGGCAAACGGGTCACCGTTGATCCCCACGCCATTATCCTCGATTCGAATGGTCCAGAACGTGGAATCGCCTTTTGCATCAATCCGGACATCCGTGGCCTCTGCATGCTTGCGTACGTTCATCAATGCCTCGCGGATGCAAGCCAAAAGTTCGACCTGCTCTTTCGGCGTCAAAAAGGTGGCATCGAGCTGCCAATGAACGCGAGCTGAGGGAACGGTATCGTTGACAATCGATTTGACCTGGCCGAGAAGGGGTGCCTTTCCCGGCATGGCCGAATGTCCCGGCACGTATCGGAGCTGGGAGATGGCTTGCCTTACATAATCATTCGCTTCTTGAACCGTTTTGCGAATTTCACGGATATCTCGCTCGTGTTCGCTTCCGGCCAGGCTGCGCTCGGCTTTATCCGTTTTGACGGAGAGCAGGAAGAGCGACTGGGCAATGCCGTCATGCAATTCCCTGGCCAGCTGATCCCTGGCTTCCAGCGCAGCTTTGGTGGATCGCTCCTGCTCCAGAGCAGCCCTGGCACTCTCCAGCATATTGAACAGGCGGCTGAGCAGCGTTACGCTGACCAGATACACGATGACCGGCGTAAGCCAGTTTCCGGCGTCCATGGAGAGATAGGGCATCAGAAACTGGTGGCGAATATACTCCCATAGTCCGACCGTGACGGTTGGAATAAGCAATATCATCCATTTGATCTGTTTGTAGGACACCAAGCATAACCCCTTAGATAGAATTCAAAGTCAACAAACATGACAAGATTGATGGCATGGCCTCATTATAACGCAACCGTTCTCGAAGACCATAGCCCGGTGGGGGGATATGGCGATTGGGCTGTATGCAGGAGCATCCGGGAGGATCTTTGCGAACAGACATGGTGGGTATCCCTGATGAACTGTTAAGCCCGATGTGGAGGGCTAAGCATGGATGACCCCGTTTTCCCGAACCGCCAAGGTTCTTTATACTTATATAGAGCGTTAAATGATGACAAACCATGTTAAGGAGTGAATGCATCAACATGAATCAAGAGGTATTGGAACGTCGCAGCGAGTTGCTCAAAAAAAACATCCATCAAATGATTCTGCAGGATAATCAATATGGAATCAGCCGCCAGGACAGCATGTTTTTGCAGCAAATGATCAAGGAATTGGTTCAGACTTCGCATGAACTGAACGCTCAGCGATAATAGCGTTCGTAGAACAGGGAATGGGTTCGAATACGAATTATGGCCGCCTGCATGAACAGTGTTTTCTTGGAATTTAATATTTCGAAAAAAAATGGCGCTATCCCCGGATTGTATGGGGATAGCGCTTTGACGTTCTGCTGAACTACAGTCCGGTTATACGGGTCAGGAGCGTTAGGAGAGTTTGGTTTGGATGTACCCGATAAACAGTTCGACCAGTTCGGGATCGAATTGCGTGCCTGAGCACCTGCGAAGCTCATCGATGGCTTCCTGCATATTTTTCGTTTTTTGGTAAGGCCGCTCCGTCGTCATCGCATCGAATGAATCAATGACCGTCAGCATGCGGCATAACCGCGGAATTTCGGCCCCCTTGAGGCCGTAAGGATAACCTTTCCCGTCGTACCGCTCATGATGCAGCTCAATGTAAGGGATCAGGTCCGCAAACCGCTCGTTGGTCATGACCATTTTTTTGCCCCAGGTGACATGGCCTTTGATCGTTTCCCATTCATCGGCGGTGAGCTTTTCTTTTTTGTTGAGCAAAGACCAGGGGATTTCCAGTTTGCCGATGTCGTGAATCAATGCACCCAGCACGAATCGCCGTTTGTCGGCATTGTCCAGCTGCATGCGTTCACTGATATCGATCGCGTATTTGTATACCCGTTTCGAATGTTTAAATGTATCCATATCCTTGTACCGGAACAAGTTGAGCTGCTGTTCGATATCCCGCACGTCCTGCACCAGGTCGATCTCCTGCTCCATGCCGTCGTTGCTGCCATGGCGATGCACATTGTTTTTGCCTTGTTTCTTGGCGTAATAGAGTGCCTTGTCCGCCTGGTCTACGAGTTGGGACTTGTTGTACATATCTGTTTCATATTGCGCAACGCCAGCGGAAAAGGAAAGGCAGCCATGCGGGAAAACCTCCACACCTTCAAAAGGAGTATCGTTCAGTTGTTTGCGCAGTGCATTCATGAACGTAAACGCTTCGTCCACCTCCAGGCCCGGCATGAGCAAGGTGAATTCTTCCCCGCCGTAACGGAAAGCGGTAAACGGTGTGCCTTTCGTTTTTTGGATCAGAAATTTGCCGAAAAAAGACAACAGGCTGTCTCCTTGCAGATGCCCGAAGCGGTCGTTGTATTTCTTGAAATCGTCGATGTCGATTAATCCCAGAGAAAGCGACGTTCCTTGAATGCGGGTCTTGGCCAGCTCGCTTTCGAGCATGTTTTCGAAATAGCTGTGGTTGAACAGTCCTGTGCGCTGGTCCTTGTTGGCCTTTTCCTCAATGTCCTGATACATGAGAAACAGTTGTTTGAACGCATGCGACAGCAAAATGGTAAGACTGAGGTACAGCAGTAATCCAAGTACGCCGTTATGGCTAACCAGTATCGTTAAAACCAGCGCGAGAATGAGTGTACACAGGTAGACGAGCAGCGACTCCGTGACGAAGGCGCGTTTCATCTGCTGAAGGGCATCCTTGGTTGTGAAATGAAAGAAGAGTCCAAGCGTGAACGTATTAATAATGAAGTACGCCGCCAGCGCAGCAATATAAGGGAACAGGTTGTATCCGTCCAGCAGGCCGGGTTTGCCGCCAGTCCAAGCAAATACGGCTGCGGCCCCGGCGATCATGAGGACATAAATGCTGAAATTGATGATATGCTTCCACCAGGCAAGCTTGCGATCCTTGATCAGAAGAATGAGAGAGACGGGAAGCAGCACCGACAGGCTGAAGGCGCCGCCGAACATGAAGATGCATGCAAGATATACGGAAGAATCCATCGATTGCTGATTGCCTTTGGGCGGTATCTGGAACGTGAAGTAGTCGAGGATCAGCGCGGCCCCGAGCATGGTATATACCATAACCCAATCATCCATGGAGAGATGAAAATAAGACCACCTGTTCATATACAGAAAACCACCGATACCCGCGCAGCATAGCAAAATGGTATACACGCTGCTGCGATCTGCTTTATGGATAAGGTTACGAATGAAGTTCATGCCAATTCTCCCGCTTGATTTAGTCTGCTCGTGATGTTGTATCCGCTTATACTATATCGATGTATACCATAACAAGTTGCTGGGCAAAAATCCAGAACGAAAAAACAGGCTGCTTGGGCAGCCTGTTTTCGTTAGTTGGCAAGTTTGGAGTTATTAGCCGCCAAGCTTGTATCCGGAAGTTAAAGCCACAACAACGGAAGCTACGATGATTGCATTGATGACAAGGCGAGAATATTTGATGTTTTCAAATTTTTTCATGGATTGAACCTCCCTTCCTTGGAATCGGATGGCAGAACCATTCCGTTTATGCCTGACGTGCTTCGGGAGCCTTGGCTTTCTTCCGGTTCTTGTCCACCATCATGTGCTGAATAAACAGGAAGATGCCCAAGTTCATGACCACATCGCCGATGCTGATGACCTGGGTGCGCGGATAGGGACTGGACAAGGGGATAATGTCACCAAGGAAAGATAGCCGGGTAGAGGCATCCATCGCAAAATGTTTGGAGACCGCACCCCCTTGCTGCAATAAATCCACATAGTACGGACCCAGTACCTCAGAAGCCTCCACTGAAACGGGCATCCGACCGCCATTCGCCGCCATGACGGCAAAATTGAGAAATACCCCGATCCAGATCAATGTAAACCCCGGATACTTCCTATTCATCCAGAGGAAAACGAGACCGGTGACATACACGGCTCCAAACAAGTAACCATTAATAGAAGCAACCCAAGTCCACTTCTCCTGTACGTAAAAAATCAGAAACTGGCCAAGCAGCAATAACGGGAAAATCCAGCCGCCTTTCAACTTTAACGTTGAAAATTGGGCAAGACCATGGCGAAATCCGCCCCGAAACAGCCCGACGATCACACCGATCAAAATCCCATCGTATACCATGGAAAACTCCTGTTCTTGCAGATATGTGTAAGTAAATGCGTGTTTATGTATCTATGTTATTCGACCTCGTATTGGTAATTCCTTCATGATTTTGGACGATTCGATAAAAAAATTGTTAACCTCTGGAGAAAGATCAAAAAACCGCATTCGTGAGCCTTCGCGACTAGTCGCTGCAGGTTCATGAATGCGGTATGGTTCGTAATTATTCCGATTCGCCGTTCAGGTAATTGAAAAACGGCTGATCCACCCAGAAGTCGTATCCGGAAATATCGGCATCCGGGGCAAGCTTGCGGAACCCATCGCGAATCGTTGGCGCCTGCTCTTTTAGGGAGAAGGATTGCGCGTAATAATGGCCAAGCGCGATTTTGGTATTGGAAATAACCGGGTAACCGTCAATGGCGGTTGGCGAGTAATACAGCGGCTGCCACCAGGAAGCATGAATCAGCGGGGACGTGCCGTCACTGTTCTTTTTGGCATATTTTGCAACGATGTCGTTAAATCGGGCTTTGTCTGCCGCATTGTTGAACTCGAATTGAATGTCGTATTCTTTGGCATAAGCGATATAATTGCCGTTTTCGATTTGCGTTACTTTATAATCCGGGGTTTCTTTCGGCTCGCCCCATTCCTTCAAATAAATGAATGCCGATGTTTTCGGCTGGAACTGTATGTCTGCATCGATGCCTTCGCTGCGCAGCAGGCCGATCAGCTGTGCGGCATGTTTGATGTCGTCATGACCATACGTCAATGTCAGCTCATCGATGAAATTCGAATTAAAACGTTCGTCCTTCAGGTTGTAACCTGTGACGAGATTGTCGCGCAATGCCTGATCGACGATCTTCCTCAGCTCAGGCGCATCGATCAGATCAGCCGTGCGGTATGCGGCATACAGTTTGGAGTAAATATCCGGGTCGCCGGCTCTTCCGATTTCATTTTTGTATTGTCCCAGACTGGTCAGCACCTGTCCAAGCAATACATTGGCGAAATCCTTGCTTGCTGCCCCGCCTTTGCGCAACGCAGGGTACAGGCTTGCTGGCAACAGCCCCGTATCGATGGCAGCGGCCAGCTCCTGAGCGGCTTGTCCTTGGACGCGATTTTTGGAAATGCCCGCTTTGGCCAGCGCATTCTTCACCTTTGCTTCAGGGTACGTATAAGCGAGCTCCTTGAAGCCGGCTGCTTTGACGGCAAGGTATACTGCGGCATAAGTGCCGAGCGTATCGTCTGCCCGAACTTCGGTAGAAGTGAGAATGCCTGCGTTAAACAGCGAAGCTGCGGCATCATAGACGTCGTCGCCGGCCTTCAGGTCGGTAAACGAAGCCGCCTGATCTGCGGCAGCATCAGCCTCAGCGGTTTGGGTGATGGCGGCAACGGCTTGAATAAAGTCGCCCTTCGTGATCTGTGCCGGCAGCCGCACGCCATACTTGGCTTGCAGGAATTGGGCGTAATCAGCGGCGCTTTCGGCATGCGTTGCCGCTGTTGATGATGCTGGGGCCGAAGCTTGCCCCGGCGTGGACGCCGTTGCAGCGGATGCCGGAGTGAGGGGCAGGCCAATGCTGCCGATCGTAATCGGGGCCGCAAGCAGTGCGGCGAGTGTGGCGCGAGTCATTTTTTTCAAAGGAAATGCCTCCTTAAAGGAAATATGTATTGAAAGTTTGGATGAAAAGCATTAAAATTCTGACAAATCCTATCCGAATTTAAAGATTGGAATGAATTTAGCACGGTGAAGCGGAGGATGTCAACGAAAAAAACAAAGATATCATTGTCGTTCAAAGTTGCCGCAATGAAGGATGTCACATTAAGCCATTTAAAAGAGTGTATACGGTTAAAGTTTTATTGACAAGGATCGACATTATCCGATAGGATGATAACAAAAGAATGTGGAAAAGGGGAAGTTTAAAAATGAAAAGAGGTTTATCGTTCGTCTTATCCATCGTTATGGTCGCTATTTTGCTGGCTGCTTGCGGAAATTCGGCCTCTAAAGACGAACAATCCGCGCAAGGTGGCGATTCCGGAAAATCGCTCCGCATGGCGCTGGTGCTTCCCGAAAAAATCGGGGTTAACCCGTTCTTCGTACAAATGGATGAAGGTTTCAAAAAAGCGGGCGAAGAGTTCAAGGTAGATACGAAAACGATCGAATCGACAGACCCGGCTGCGTTTGAACAAAATTTGCGTGCCGCTGTTGCCGAGAATTACGACTTGATCATTACCGCTACGTTCCAAGCGGAAGATGCCCTGAAAAAAGTGGCTGCCGAAAATCCGGACAAGCAATTCGCGATCGTGGACACAACGGTAGACCTGCCTAACGTGCGCAGCGTCGGTTTCCGCGAGTACGAAGGGGCTTACCTGCTCGGCGCTGCAGCCGGATTGTCCACCAAAACGGATAAAGTCGGCATGATCGCAGCGGTAGACGTGCCTCTGATCAAGAAATATACAGAAGGTTTCAAAGCAGGTCTGGAATCCGTTAACCCGGATGCCGAGTTCCTGGTAAACTATGTCGGCGGCTTCAATGACCCGGCCAAAGCTAAAGAATTGGCGTTGGTTCAATTCGGCAAAGGTGCCGACTTCATCGCCGGCGCATCGGCTGTAGGCGATCTGGGCGTGTTCGAAGCAGCGAAGGAAAAAGGATTCTACACTTCCGGACAGGATACGGACCGTACTGTTGAAGATCCGGAACACATCGTTTTGTCCCAGTTGAAATCCACGGATACCGTTGCTTATCAAACCGTCAAGGATTTTGTGGAGGGCAGCTTCAAGGCTGGCGCGGTAAACTACGGCCTGAAGGAAGATGGCGTTGGCCTGACTTTCGTTACGCGTGACAGCGAATCCCCGCTGAGCGATTTCGTGGGACAAGAAGTGATCGACAAAGTAAAAGCGATCAAGGATGATATCGTATCCGGCAAAATCGTCGTCAAAGATCCACTGCAACAGTAAGATTGAAGTGTCGATTATGGAGTGATTGACATGTTGATCAGCCGGCTGCCCAATCAGGCAGCCGGTTTTGCTGCTATTATCATGTCCGAGACCGAGGGGAGCGAATGAGGGAAATGCTGTTGGAGATGGAACAGATTACGAAGAAATACGGCGAATTCACGGCCAACCGGGACATCCGTTTTACGCTGCGCGAAGGGGAGATCCATGCCCTTGTAGGCGAGAACGGTGCCGGAAAAACAACGTTGATGCGTATGCTCTACGGTATGGAGCAGCCTACATCGGGAACGATCCGCGTCCGTGGGAAAGAGGTGAGCTTTGCCACCCCTTCGCAGGCTATGGCCTGCGGCATCGGCATGGTACACCAGCATTTCATGCTGTTTCCATCCTTTACGGTTGCCGAGAATATCGTCATCGGGCGCGAGCCTTTATCGGCCGGGGTGTTTGACCGCAAGCAGGCGGCTGCGCAGGTGAACGAGCTCGGCAAGAAGTACGGGATGCCGGTCGATCCGTGGAAAAAGGTAGCCGAATGTCCCCTTGGCATGCAGCAGCGCGTGGAGATTCTGAAGGTGCTGCATCAAGGTGCGGACATCATCATTCTGGACGAGCCTTCTGCCGTATTGACGCCGCTTGAAGTGAAGGAATTGCTGGCAAACATGAAATCGCTCGCCAGATTGGGCAAAACGTTTGTCCTGATCACCCACAAGCTGCAGGAAGTGATGGATGTGGCGGACCGGATCACGGTGCTCCGCGACGGTCAGGTCACGGGCACATTGGATGCGAAGGATACCGACGTGGAGGAGCTTTCCCGTCTCATGGTAGGGCGCGAGCTTGTACGCATGGACAAACAGCCGTCCGTTCCGGCCGAAGCCGTGCTTCGGGTGGAAGGCGTCAATTTGTCCGGTGCCAAGGACCGCTCGCCACTGAAAAACATTCAGCTTGAGGTTCGCAAGGGCGAAGTCGTCGGTGTGGCGGGCATTTCCGGCAACGGACAGTCCGAGCTGATTCAGGTGATTGCAGGGCTGCGCAAGGCGGACAGCGGGCGCGTGCTGCTGTCCGGACAGGATACGACGAACTGGCCGGTACGGCGCATCCGCGAGCAGGGTCTGGCGCATATTCCGGAAGACCGCTACATGTGGGGAGCGGCGAAGGATGCCAGCGTACGCGAGAATGGATTGATGGGCCATCATTACCGCCTGCAATCCCGCGGCCTGATCAAAGCCAAGGCAGCCCGGGCGATGGTGGAAGGTTGGATTAAGCAGTTCGGCATCAAAACGGGATCGGCTGACACCAAGGCACAGTTTTTGTCCGGCGGTAATTTGCAAAAGCTGATTGCGGCGCGCGAATTCGCTCAGGACACGCCGTTTCTGATCGCCGCCGAGCCTACCCGCGGCGTCGACATCGGCGCGATGGAAACCATCCATGCCGAGTTATTGCGCAAACGCAATGAGGGAGCCGGCATTTTGCTTGTCTCTTCGGAATTGACTGAAATATTGCAGCTGTCCGACCGCATCATCATCATGTACGAAGGCGAGATCGCCGGCGAACTGAACGCGGCGGATGCGACGGAAGAACAGATCAGCTTGTTAATGGCAGGAGGGAAAGAGCGGGTATGAATCGGTTAAAAGACTCACTTCGCGGGCTTGTGCAGCCCCTGCTTGCCGTATTGATCGGCTTGCTGGCCGGCGCAATCGCGATTCTCGTCGTTGGCGGGAACGTCATCGAAACCTATGGGGAAATGTGGAAGGGGGCCTTCGGGAACTTCTATTTCTTCACCAACACGCTGGCCCGATCCACGCCGATCATTCTGGCGGGCTTAGGCGTCGCGCTGGCTTTCCGTGCCGGATTTTTCAACATGGGTGCCGAGGGGCAGATGATTCTGGGCGGACTCAGCGCAGCGCTTACGGCGCTCTACCTTCCGGGACCAGGCTGGTTCGTATGTATTGCCGCGATCGTCGCAGGCATTCTGGCAGGCGGGATATGGTCCCTGCTGGCAGGCTGGCTGGATGCGCGGTTCGGCATGAATCTGCTCATTACCACACTGCTGCTCAACTATATTGCGATTTGGTTCGGGGGATATATGGTATCTTACCCGTTCAAGGACCGCACCGGCTCCGCCGCCATGGCGCAGACGCCGATGATCGACCAGAGCGTCTGGCTGCCGAAGCTGTTTCAGGGCATGAGTTTGCATGCCGGCTTCATTATTGCCATCGTGGCGGCAGTTCTGATCTATTTCTTTACGTATAAAACGGTGACCGGATATGAGATCCGCATGCTCGGCAGCAACCCGTCCTTTGCGACGTATGGCGGGGTTCGCCGCATTCGCATCATGATGCTGTCCATGATTATCAGCGGCGGACTCGCCGGACTGGCGGGTGCAGGAGAGGTTCTTGGCACGCAGTACCGCTTCCTGGACGGCTCTCTGTCTTCGGCCAGTTATGCCTGGAGCGGCATCATGGCGACATTGCTGGCCCGCTCGCATCCGCTTGGAACGGCCGTAGCGGCCATCTTGCTCGCTGCTCTGCAGACGGGAGCGATGGGCATGGAGCGCAACACGGATGTGCCGCTGGAAGTCGGCAGCGTAATTCAAGCCGTGCTGACCCTGTTCGTGTCGGCGCAGATCGGTTATTCATTCCTGAAGCGGAGAAAGGAGAAGAAATCCAATGCAGCAACTGTTTGATGCAGCCTTGTTTGGCTCGACCCTGCGGATCCTGACTCCCATTCTGCTTGCGGCGCTTGGCGGGGCCTTGTGTTCCCGTGTCGGACTGTTCAACGTCGGACTGGAGGGACTCGTGCTGATCGGCGCTTTCTCTGCGATCGTGGGAAACTACCTGTTCGGCAACGTATTGCTGGCCGTGCTGTTCTCCATCGTGATCGTCATGTTGTTTTCGGCCTTATTCGCATTCATCAGCATTAATCTCAAGGCGAATGCCATCGTTGTCGGCATTTCGCTCAACTTTTTGGCGGCAGGGCTGACGACCTTTGCGCTCCGCGCGATTTTCGACGTAAAAGGCGCATATTACGATAAGGACATGCAGGGACTTCCGAAATGGGACATTCCGCTGATCAAGGACATCCCCTGGGTCGGGGACGTGTTCTCTGGCCACAGTCCGCTCGTGTATTTGGGGATCGTGCTTGTCATTGCGCTCCAGTTCTATCTGTTCAAAAGCGTCTCCGGATTCCGCTTGCGCTCGGTCGGCGAAAATCCGATTGCTGCGCAAAGCATCGGCATCAAGGTGCGCGGCATTCAATACGGCGCCGTCCTGATGTGCGGCGTGCTGTGCGCGTTGGCGGGAGCGCAATTGTCGCTGGGCCAGGTGACGATGTTCACCGAAGGCATGACGGCTGGACGCGGATTCATCGCGCTCGTGGCGACGATGCTCGGGCAGGCGAACCCGCTTGGCGTATTGGGCTCCAGCGTGCTGTTCGGCTTCATGGAAGCTTTGAGCATTCGTTTGCAGGGCTTCTCCCTGCCAACGCATTTCACGATGATGCTTCCGTATATCGTGACGCTGGTGGCCATGTTCTTTTTCAAAGATCGGACTTATGCGCAGGACGCGCAAAAAGCGGGCGGAAGCTCGCGTTAATCTGAATGCCCGCTGGCGAAATAACGTCGGCGCGCCAATCGAGCAAGGGAGGAAAGCAAATTGCATAACAAGGCTGAACGTCTGAAAAAAACGAAGGCCCCGGCGTCGAAGGCCGGTTCAGTATATGGCGACCGCCTGCCCCCAGGGCAGGTGTTGACGGAAAAATTCCCGATCCTGCACGAAGGAGAAGTGCCGGAATACGACCTGTCCACCTGGGATCTGAAAGTGTTTGGCGAAGTGTGGGAGGAAAGGGTGTTCTCCTTCGCCGAGCTGCAGGCGATGCCGCAGGTGAACACGGTCAGCGACATCCACTGCGTAACGCGCTGGTCCAAGTTTGATACGTCCTGGGAAGGCATCCGCTTCTCGGATTTCGTGAAGATTCTCGGCGTCAAGCCGGAAGCGAAATATGTGATGGTCCACGCCGACCATGATTATGAGACGAATGTGCCTTTGGAGGAACTGATGCACGATGACGTGCTGCTCGCCTTCAAATATAACGGCGAGCCGCTGACGCCGAAGCATGGTTATCCCCTGCGCCTCGTCGTGCCGCAGCTCTATTTCTGGAAGAGCGCGAAATGGATTCGCGGTTTGGAATTTATGACGGAGGACCGCAATGGCTTCTGGGAGAGCAACGGTTTCCACCATTTTGCCGATCCGTTCAAAGAACAGCGCTTCTCGGGCGAGGATTTGCCGATTCCGGAAGACGAGTGGACGAAAAAGGAGTTTGATTGACATGTTGATGCCGATTTTGCAGATTCATTCGGAGGATATGCCCGCTTACGCCATCGTGTGCGGTGATCCGGCCCGTGCGGAGAAAATCTCCCGCAAACTGGACGGAGCCAGGGAGCTGGCGTTCAGCCGCGAATATCGTACGTTTGTAGGTGATTACGAGGGTGTGAGGCTGGCTGTGGTCAGCCATGGCGTAGGTTGTCCAGGAGCCGCAGTGTGCTTCGAGGAATTGATTCGCGCCGGCGTAACGACGCTGATCCGGGTCGGCACGGCCGGTTCGTATACGGCCGACTATCCGGCTGGCAGCGTCATCGTCAGCACGGCGGCGGTTCGTACGGACGGTTTGACGCGTCAGCTCGTGCCCGACGGTTTCCCCGCCGTTGCAAACATGGATGTGACCCGAGCGCTGCTAGCGGCTGCGGAAGCCGGAGAAGGCGAGCAAGGTAAGCTCGGCGTCGGCATTACGGTGACGCTGGACGCGTTCTTTACAGGCGTGGAGGAAATTCCCCACCGCAAGTATAAACAAGCGGGAGCCTTGGCGGCCGAAATGGAGATTGCAGCGCTCTACATCGTGAGCACCCTGCGCGGTGCGCGCGCCGGAGCGATCGTGGCGATCGACGGCTTTGCGGACAGCGACCTGGCTGCCGAATACGACCCGCATACGGATGCGGTATCCAAGGCCGTGGAGCGCGAGATCGATGCCGCGCTGCGTGCGCTTGCGTCGCTCGCCCGCCAGGACAAGGAATAGACAGTGCAGGCTGGCAGGAACAAGAAGCGTCCTTGAAATAAGCATTCTGGTTGCCGATGAACGGCATTCAGAGTGCTTTTTTATGGCTTATAGCTCCAGTTTGAAGAAAAATTGCTGTATACTGGGGGCTAGATCGAAACAGGATTAATAGAAGAGTTTGGAATGTAAAGGAGGATCATTAGGATCATGTCTATGGGCTGGGCTGAATTTCGGGAAATTCCGTTTGAATACAATGATCAGGTGAAGCAGATCGATGAACAGCTGTTAAGGCTGGTGGCGGCAAGAAAAAGCATTACGGGGGCTGCTTACCATCATCCGGATCAGAAAACCATTGATGAGTGGGTGGAGCGACTGGACATGAAGGAGGAGGACATTCGCCATGTTCTTCGCAGTGTACAGCCAATGCCCAAACGACCGTTTGTCCCCCAGGAGGAAACCAAACTGACGGGTGTGCTTCCGATTATGAAACAAACGACGCAGGACGGCTGCGATTATGTGATTACACATGCCATGCAATATGATCATGAAAGCATTGTGCATCTCGACATTCACCACCGGGAGCCCAAGGCAGAGCATGTCTTTCTCAAACCGCAATTGATGCTGGAGGTCACCAGTGCTCAGGGTGAACACATGGTTCTTCGAGAAGGCAGTCGTGGTAGCGGTAGCGATGCTCAGCTTAGCTACCGGGTTGTGCCTGCACTCCCACCTTCGTTGGAGCAGGTGAAATTTTCGCTTGTTCCGGCAGTTCACGAACTGGAGATCAAGATGGAGGAAGTCATCCTGGACAAGCATGTAGACTTTAAATAGCGTGGATGAAATAAAACGTATTGCATCTAGCGGGAGCTGTAAGGCAGGGAGACTGATCCATACGTTTTTAGGTTGTGAAGTGCAGGCAAAGATCGATTTGCCTCTCTGCATTTTTTCAGGCAGGCGTTATGCATTTTTCGAATGATGGCGTTCAAATTGGGTAAATTACTTAAGAAGCATTACACCCATAATGAAGAGGAGGAGTCCATCATGAAGCAAAACAACCAGCCTCAGGACGAGGCCGAAATCCGCAACAAGCTGGACGAGGATGGGGATTCCCTGATGGAAAAGAAAAAGATTCTGAACGGAGTGGACATTGAGCCGCAGGCAGACGCTTGGGCGGCAAAACCTTCACCGGTAGCATTTGACGAAGCGGATACAACGTCCAAAAAATAGCGGAAACAACGATGCTTATTCAAACGCAAACGAAGCGGACACCCGATCGGGTGCCCGCTTTTGGCATCGTCTTATTCATTTAATCTGTCCGCTGCAAGTGGTTGTTTGGCTTCGTCTGCTCTCTTGCAGAAAGAAGAATACCTCCGGAGGCATTGGAAAACGTCGATAATCATATGTAATCCAGTTCCAGTAGCTTGCTCTGCAACATGGAGCGAATTTCCTCGTCTACATTGGGCAGGAGCTTCTCCAAGTGCCTGATAAATTTGCTCCGCAATTCTTCCCTTTTGACGTCGGCCCACTGGTAATATTCCATTTCGAGCAGGTCTCCCCTGTACAGCTCCAACAGTTCCCGGACATTGCCGCTTTCCGACTCCAGCAAGGACTCCAGGCGAGTCATGTCGCTGCTGATCCAATGCGCATGCATCCAATAGCGTTCGTCGCCGAATTCCACTTTGTTGACGAACCCTTCCGATTTCAAAAGGCTCCGCAAGTTATACAACGTCGTATGAAGCAAGGCCTGTGCACGCTCGACGTCGATATTCGGCCAGAGATCATCGAGCAGGTGATAACGATAAACCGGTTTTCCCCGTTGGAACCACAGGTAGGCGAAAAGCTCCTTTGTCTTTTTGGTTCGCCACGTGATCAGCTTGCCGCCGGAATTGTACAGTTCCAGTCCGCCGAGTACTTTGAGCTGAAGCTGTTTGGTTTGCACGACGGACTCCTGGACTGCGGAGGCTTTTGATTCGTCGCGTCTTTGCCGCAAACGGGTGTAACGCTGCAATGTTTCCTGCAGACGATCTTTCGCAACGGGCTTAAGCAAATAATCGATGGCGCGGGCATCAAATGCCTGTACCGCGTACTGCTGATAAGCCGTCACGAAAACGATCTCTGCATCCGGACACAGGAGAGATAACTGCCTGCCCGCGTCCAGACCGTTGATCCCGGGCATTTCAATATCGAGAAAAATGATGTCCGGCTGTACGGTTGCAGCACAGGCCAGTGCGTCCGCTGCCAGCTGGCATTTGCGGACGACCTGAACGCCGCCGATTTCGTTCAGCAAAATTTCCAACACATCCAGGGCGATTTTTTCATCATCAACCAGCATTGCTTTCAACATTTCTTACCTCCGGTACAGTAAGCTTAACCCGTGTTCCCTTCCCTTGCACACTGCTGATTTCAAGCCTTAAATTGTACAACATCTGCAGGCGGCGATTCACGTTCCGAAAACCGATGCCTGAAGCCTGATCGCGTTCCAGCATCTCCAGCTGAACACTGCTCATGCCAACGCCGTCATCTTCAACGACGATTTCCGTGATGCCGTTCCGGTTATGCGCAGAGATCAACAACGTACCGCCTTCGGGTTTTGGCCCGATGCCGTGGCGAACAGCATTTTCCACAATCGGCTGCAGCGTGAGAGGGGGGATCAGGCATTTCAAATTCTCTTCAAGCTCATAACGAATATTCAATCTCTCGCCGAACCTGAGATTTTCAATGGCAACATAAGCTTGTACCAGTTCCAGTTCACGTTCGAAGGTAATCGGTTCGCTATGAAAAACAAACGTAAACTTGGAGCGGAGGTACGTCGTCAGGTGATAGATCGTTTCTCTAAGCCTGATGGGGTCGGTGTAACTCAACCCTACGAGACTGTTCAAGCTGTTGTAGAGGAAGTGGGGCATAATCTGTGCCTGCAAGAAGTCCATTTCCCTGCGAACTGCCTGCTCGGAGGAATTTTTTAATTCCAGCAGGGAGCGGACCCTTGCTTTCAATTCCGCAAGCTCGAATGGCTTTTGCAAAATATCGTTGGCTCCCGCGTTCAACGAAGCCACGATATCGCCGGTCTGTCCCGAAGCGGTCAGCATCAGGACAGGAAGCTCGGCCAGGCCCTGTCTCTCGCGAATTTGGCGGCATACTTCGATTCCCGAAATACCCGTCAGCATCAGGTCCAATAAAACGATATCCGGTTTGGAGCCGTCACGCAGCACTTCAAGAGCCTCCTCGCCGCTGCCGACCGCGGTATAGGCGTACCCCAACGATGATATAACATCGACGAGCACTTTCATATTGGACAACTCGTCATCGACGATGAGCGCGTGAAAAGGCGCGAGGCGGCTGGGATGCAGCATATCGTTCATCGTTTCCGCGTCCACCGTCAAGGAGACGGTCGGTGCCGTGGCCGAGGCTTCAGACTGTTTGTCTAACGGAAGGGTAAACGTGAACCGGGTACCTTGTCCCAGCTGCGATGCTACCTCCAGGCGACCGCCTTGCAGCTCGATCAGCTGTTTGGAAATGCTAAGGCCGAGCCCGAGGCCCCCTGAAGTATCGTCCTGAAAGCTGTCCTTGTACTGATTATAGGGCTGCAGGATGTTATCCAGCTCTTCGGCAGGGATGCCTGGTCCCGTATCGGTGATGGATATAGCCATCTCCTCCTCAAGACATTCCACGGATACGGTCACCGTCCCCCGTTTCGTGAATTTCAGCCCGTTTTCGATCAGGTTGTGCAAAATTTGCTTCAAACGATTTTCGTCGGCATAGACCAGGGGAAGCGCATCAGGCAGCTTGTTGACGAGACGAACCTCTTTGTTGATCGGCGCGATCGAAAGGGTCTCCAAGACGAAATGAATGGAAGTGCCCACGTTGACGGGGGTCGGATGGATCACGAATTGGCCATGCCTGATCCGATTCAGATCCAGAATGTCATTGACGATCCCCGACAGCCTTCGGCCCATCAGATGGAGAAGCATGATGTTCTCGCGGTGATCTTCCTGCAGCGGGTGTTCCGTACTGTCGAGGAGCGATTGGGACAGGTTGACGATGCCGTGCAACGGCGTCCGCAGTTCATGGGATGTTTTGGCCAAAAACTCATCCTTCTGACGGTCGTAAATCAATAGTCTTTCTGCAAGGCTTTCGCTCCGTAAAAAGTTGTCCTGCAGCCGGTCGGAGATGAGCAGGGCCTGGGATAATAAAAGAAGCAGCGGCGTCCCTACCATGAAATAGGGATTGTCCAGGGCAAACAAGTATCGCAGCTCCCCGAAAATCCAGTAGACCGCAAGAAAGAAACAACCGAGAAGCAGATGATGGCGATCGTTAATGCCTTTTCTTCTCCCTCGGAAAATGGCTCTTACGATTAGGAAAAACACAAATATCTGTATCGGTATTCCAAGCGCCAGGGAAAACGGAAGATAATCGTTGGGAAGCACGAGCAAAATGACCGTAAGAACGATCGCGCATGACCCAAGCCATTTAAACAAAAAGAAGTTGGTCTCGTCGGTGTATGAATGCACGTAACTTGCAAAAAAATAAAATGAAGCGATCGGCAGCAAAAACAGCAATCTCTGCAGAAAAGGAAAAGGCATATCCGGAAAGATGATTAGCGCCAGAATTTCGTTGTCGATACTGATAAAAAGACCTGTCGCCAGACAAAACAGGCAGAAATGCATCAGGTAGCGTTCCTTGCCCCATTGCCTGAACATGCCGGCATAATAAAGACCGAATGAAAACAGCATGGCAATGATGGCCATATCGGCGAGCCTTGCCCCATCAACGCGTTTGCCAATCTGGGTAGCCAAGCCGAACTCGGGTGTCTGAACCATGCCGCCGCCCAGGTTGTTGAACGCAGCCGTTTGCACGATGATTTCGTTTACGCCTTTGTTCAATTGAAATGTGCGAAAATAGGGCGTGTTGCTTGGTACGAAGTGTTCCGAAGTCATCGAGGGTTTCCCGCTGCCTCCCATTTCCTGGCCGTTAATGAAGAAGCGCGATGAGATGCGGATTTTTTTGGCGCGAAGTCCGTACATTCCGTCTTCGGGCACTTCAACGAGCAAACGATAGGTTCCAGCCCCTTGGTTGTTGGGGTTGGCCGAGGAGAGCGCATTGGTTTTTTCATTCGGGACATTCTTCAGCTTGCGGATCTTGGACAGACTGCCGTCGTCCTCGGCAAAATCCACAGGAGTCAGCAGCCGGTTCGCATAATACTCCCATTCCCCGCGCAGCGGCAAGTAGCCGTCCGCTTCGAAGTTCCATTGACGGGCGTCAAACACCCCGTTTTTGGCCTCGACTTCCTTCATCGGTGGCACTAACCATTGATAAAGGCTAACTACCGTGATCAGCAAAAAAATGCCGATCATAAGCGGTAGTGCAATTTCCCGTTTCGGTTTCATTTACGTCAATCCCCGTTATGTTTTTCCATGGTACTTGTATGATTTTCGTCATCATTCGAGCACTTCCTTCATTTTTATACAAAAAATGAAGGTTTGGAATAGGTAAGTGTCGATTTTTTGGATCATTTCATCAGAAGGTAACGTTTTTATGGTGTTATGACACGTCTGGGCACCTTGCCAACCGGTAATGTATAATCATGGAAACAAGTGGCGAGGTGGCATTAGTTTATGGACAAGCTCTTGATTCGACGTGCCAGGGTTAAAGATTATATCGGCATTTCCGCGTTAATGGATGAGTTGCATGAACAACACGTCAAAGAGAGATCGGATATCTATCGGGCCCTTCAGCCCCGCTTGGAGCCGGGCGAGTATGAGGAGTGGCTCGAAAAGGATACCCGATACCTATTCGTTGCTGAGGATCTTGAAGCGGGGGAGATCGTCGGATTTGCCAGCGCCCAATGGCAGCAGATTCGGAACCTGAATGTGCTGCTTGACCGGGATATGCTGTATATCAACGAAGTTGTCGTGGATCGAAAGTGGCAGGGAAAAGGCGTCGGGCAGCGAATCATGACAGAACTGATCGAACTGGGCAAGGAGCTTCAGGCAGACAGCGTGGAGTTGACGGTATCGTCGTTCAACGAGGGAGCGCAGACTTTTTACGAGAAACTTGGTTTCGCCGTCCGCAGCAGCAGAATGGAATATATTTTGCGAACGTAAGCCCCTCATGAAGAAATGATGAACAATTGATAGCGAGAAGAAATAGGGCTTGAATACCCCTATGGGGTATGTTATATTGAATTCAGAAATCATTTGAAAAGGGGTGTTCATGATGGAACATCAGAGCCATCCCCATGAAGAGATGGAAAGGGCGGTAACCGCAGCGGGGCAAGAAGGTTCGCTGCCGGAAACGCAGGCAAATGCCTGTCATACGCCGGGACCAGACGGGAAACCGGTTCGCAAGAGCCATCATTCCCAGGAGATGAAGAGCAATCTCATTTCCCGCTTGAACCGCGTGGAGGGGCAGATTCGCGGGATCAAAGGGCTGATTGAGAAGGATACGTATTGCGACGATGTGCTTACGCAAATCGCTGCAGCGCAATCCGCATTGAGCTCGGTCGGCAAGCTGCTGTTGGAAGGGCATATGAAGAGCTGCATCGTCGAACGCATTCAGGCCGGAGAGCATGAGGTTGTAGACGAATTGCTTGTTACGGTCAGAAAGCTCATGAAATGATGAATATATACTAAGGAGGAATGAACGATGTCCAACATCACATTGAACGTTGCAGGCATGTCTTGCAACCATTGCGTCAAATCCGTAGAGGAAGCCGTTAAAAGTGTAGGAGCGAAAGGCCAGGTTGATCTGGCAGCGGGAACCGTTGCTGTGGAATACGACGAGCAAAGCGTGAGCGTGGAACAAATTAAGGCAGCGATTGAAGATCAAGGTTATGACGTAGCCTAAGTTAAGCAATAAGCGATCGTATTGGGTTTAAGCGCAGCTTCCCTTAAGAGAGTCGGAAGCGGGCGTTTAAGCCCGGATTTCGGCTTGTTTTATACCCCTTAGGGGTATTTCTGGAATAGGGAAAGGAGACTGTGTTATGGTTAAATCATCGACAACGGCAAGCGATCAAGATTCGAATGCGCTGACGTCTCCGGTTGGAGTACAGACCACGCTGCAGATTATCGGCATGACTTGCGCGGCTTGTTCGAGCCGGATCGAAAAGGGATTGTCCCGGATGGAGGGCGTGAATCAGGCCAACGTGAATTTGGCCACGGAGCAAGCGACGATTTCGTATGATCCGAAAATGGTGGACGTCTCCAGCTTGCGCGACAAGGTAGAGGCACTGGGTTACGGCACCGCCTCGGAATCGCTGGACCTGAACATCACGGGCATGACCTGTGCCGCTTGCTCAGCCCGCATCGAGAAAGGATTGTCCCGCTTGCCCGGCGTATCGCGGGCAAACGTCAATCTTGCGCTGGAGACGGCGCATGTGGAATATGCCGCCGGCACGTTGAAGCCGTCCGACATCATGGCCAAGATCAAACACCTCGGTTATGGCGCTGAAGTGCAGCAGGGCGAGCAAGAACACCAGTCTGTCCGCGAACGCGAATTGCAGCGCAAAAAATGGAAGTGGATCGTTTCTGCCCTGCTGTCCATTCCTTTGCTCTGGGCGATGGTCGGTCATTTCTCATTTACATCCTGGATCTGGGTGCCCGATTTGTTCATGAACCCTTGGTTCCAGCTGCTGCTGGCAGCACCGGTACAATTCGTGATCGGCTGGCAGTTCTATGTCGGAGCGTATAAAGCACTGCGGGGCGGCAGCGCGAACATGGATGTACTCGTTGCGCTGGGAACGAGCGCAGCTTTTTTCTACAGTTTATATCTGACCCTGAGCAGTGGATACGGGACTCAGCCGGCTATGGACCATGGCGGAATGGGTACGGCGGTCGCCGTCCCTTCGGTTGAACTGTATTATGAGACGAGCGCCATTCTGATTACGTTAATTTTGCTCGGCAAATGGTTTGAAGCGGTCGCCAAAGGACGCTCCTCTCAGGCGATCAAAAGCCTGATCGAGCTTGCTCCGCGCGAAGCGCGGGTGCTTCGCGACGGCAAGGAAGTTGTCATTCCCTCCGCTTATGTTGCCGTTGGCGATCTGGTGATCGTCAAGCCGGGCGACAGCATCCCGGTCGACGGCGTGGTGGAAGAGGGACGTTCGTCGGTCGACGAGTCCATGCTGAGCGGGGAGAGCTTGCCGGTCGACAAACAACCGGGCGATCCGGTTACGGGTGCCACGCTGAACAAAAATGGCGTATTGCGGCTGCGGGCCACTCGGGTCGGATCGGATACGGCACTCTCGCAAATCATCAAAGTCGTTGAGCAGGCACAAGGCTCCAAAGCGCCGATCCAACGCATTGCGGACGTAATATCAGGCATATTCGTGCCGATCGTTGTCGGCATTGCGGCGTTGACGCTGCTGATTTGGTATTTCTTCGTCAGTCCCGGAGATTTTGCGGGTTCGCTGGAAAAAGCCATTGCCGTTCTGGTTATTGCCTGCCCCTGCGCCCTTGGGCTTGCCACGCCGACGTCCGTCATGGCCGGTTCGGGACGGGCAGCGGAGTTCGGCATCCTGTTTAAGGGAGGCGAATACCTGGAAACCGCGCAGCAGATTCAAACGGTCGTGCTGGACAAAACGGGCACGGTTACCGAGGGTAAACCGGTGCTGACGGACGTGGTTGCTGCCGGGGACTGGCACGAGCCCGAGCTGTTGGAACTGGTAGGCGCCGCGGAGCAAGGATCCGAGCATCCTTTGGCGGAAGCCATTGTAGAAGGAATCCGGGGCAAGGGCTTGGAACCTGGACAAGCGGAACAATTTGAAAACATACCCGGATACGGTATACATGCAGTGGCAGGTGGCCGGCAGGTGCTGGTGGGGACCCGCCGTTTGCTTGCCGATGCTCAGGTGAACGTGCCGGAGCAGGCCCTGCAGCGTATGCACGAGCTTGAAGAGCAAGGGCGCACGGCAATGCTTGTCGCGGTGGACGGTCAATGGGCAGGCATCGTTGCCGTTGCGGATACGATCAAGGAAACGTCCCGTGAGGCCGTCGGTCGTCTGCATGCGATGGGGATTGATGTCATTATGATTACGGGCGACAACGAGCGTACCGCCCGCGCCGTGGCGGCACAAGCGGGCATCAAGCACATTCTCGCCGAAGTCCTGCCTGAGGGCAAGGCTGCGGAAGTGAAGAAGCTGCAGGAAAGCGGCCGCAAGGTCGCCATGGTCGGCGATGGCATCAATGATGCGCCTGCGCTTGCTACGGCCGATATCGGCATGGCGATCGGAACGGGGACGGATGTAGCGATGGAAGCGGCCGACATCACGCTGATGCGCGGCGATCTGAACAGCATCGCCGACGCGATCGAGATGAGCCGCCGCACGATGGGCAACATCAAGCAGAACTTGTTCTGGGCGCTCGGGTACAACGTGCTGGGCATCCCGATCGCTGCGGCCGGTTTCTTGGCTCCTTGGCTGGCCGGAGCAGCAATGGCATTCAGTTCGGTATCGGTCGTGCTGAACGCGTTGCGCTTGCAGCGTATGAAGCTCCAGCGGCGTGCCGGGTAACGTCGCGGTGGTTCTTTTGGCTTGATGAATACAGAAACCTGAAATAGATGTGAGCACTTTGCACGGCCCGCCAAGACGGACCGTGCATTTTTATCTGTTCGCAAGGTTGAGATGCCAGACAGTTGATCTCCGTTTTTTAATGAAAATGCTAGTGTGTATTTCTGCATCTTTCAGAAAACCGGGTTGACAATACAGACAACTCCATTTAAAATTTTAAACGACTGTTTGATTCAAACGATTGTTTAAATCAATGTAAAACTAAATATCCGATGGAGGACAAACTTTATGCTGCGAGCTTTACGCGCTCTTTTAAAGAAACCGCCAGTCATTATCGGCATTGTGACGGCGTTGATGTTCCAAGTCATTTTCAGCGTGATCTGGATGACGGCTTACTCCGGCGTCAATGATCGAACGAAAGAACTGACGGTAGCCATCGTCAATGAGGACGGCACGCAATCCCAAGGGATTGCAGACAGCTTGGCCCAAACGCTTCCTTTCCACACCGTGGCCAATCTGAGCAGCGCCGAGGCGCTGGACCAACTGGAGCATCATAAGGTGCACATGGTGCTTGACATCCCGGCCGGATTCAACGAGGTGCTTCAAACGCCGGGCTCCACGGCACAGATCAAGTACACGCTTAACGAAGCAAACCCGGTTACGATCAAAAGCATGATGCAAGGCGTTTCCCAAAGCGTGACCAACACGATCAACAAACAGGCATCTGCACAAGGCGTTCAAGCGGTATTGACCGCTTCCGGCGCACCTGCCGACCAAGCGGCTTCGGCAGCCGCTTCGTTGACTTCCCGCGTGGAGGGAACAACGACATCCATCAATCAGGTGAACGGCATGAATAACCAAATGGTGCCGATGATGATGGTGCTGGCTTCCTATGTGGGAGCAATGATCATGGGAATGAACGTGCAAGGAGCCATGGGCATGCTGGCAGCGATGCATTCGCGCCTGTCGCTGTTCGGGGCAAGAGTGATCATTAACATCGGATCCGCGCTGCTTGTATCCCTTGTTGGTTCCTCTCTGATCGTGGCCCTCGGGGGACAATTCGAACAAGGCTTTATCGCGTTCTGGATGTTCCAGGCATTGTTCCTGTGCACATTTATGTTCTTCTCCCAATTTTTCCTGATCCTGTTCGGACCGGCAGGAAGTGTGTTCAACATTATCTCGCTGTCCCTGCAGCTGGTGTCTTCCGGCGCGATGGTGCCGCGTGAACTGCTGAACGGGTTCTACAGCGGTTTGGGACAATATTTACCAGCCACATATGCGGTACAGGGCATTCTGAGCGTTCAGCTCGGCGGTCCCGGAGCACAGGCGGCCGCAGGAACGATTGCGATCATTCTGGTCGTTGCGGTGGCGCTGTCCTTGCTGGCGACGTTGCTCAAAAAAGGCCGTATGCCTGCAGTAGCGCCAAACCCGGCACCGGTTAACGGTTAAGTAAAATGAAGGCATGCGACGCAGATGCAGATACCCTCATCGCTGCGATCGACCGAACACCCCGATGGAATTCATCGGGGTGTTCGCCTGTTCTGGAGTGTTGGCTTTGCGGAAACGGCACATGACATGCCTTGCACTTTTTGACACAAACTTTCATAATAACAGGTAGAGATCAGGCATGCAGTCCGAGCGTGCCGGGCGCTTGAATAGAACGGACAAGGGGAGAGAACGGAATGACGGAACCGGAATTGGATATCAAAACGAGGATTTTGGTGGCAGCGAAGAAGCTCTTTGCCCAGCAGGGATATGACGGGACGAGCGTGCGGCAGATCTGCGACGAGGCGGGAGCGAATATTTCGCTCGTTTCGTATCATTTTGGCGGCAAAGAGAAAGTGTTTGAAGCGCTGTTCGAACGTTATTTCCTGATCCGTATTCCGGATGATTTGGATGAGATCATTCAGTCCATGTCACCAGCCGAGGGGGTAAGTCTCGTCATCGGCGAGATTGTCAGGTTCACCCTGTCGGACCGGGACATGAGTGATATCGTGCAATTGGAGATGGCGCTGCGGACCAACCGCGCCGCTTCCGTCATTCGTTTCCTGGAGCCGATCTGGACCAAGCTGACCGAATTGTTAGAAAGAGGCAAGGAGCAGGGAGTATTCCGCATCGAGTCGGCCACATATGGCATGCTTCAGGTATTAAGCGTGGCGCTTGCCCACAAAAGGGCCCATAACACACGATTTATGCTGGACTACCCGAATGTCGATCCGGAGAAGCTAGTGGAACAGACCGTCGAGTTTGTATTACGAGGATTGGGAGTGAATGAGCATGAACAACGAAACCATTGAATTGATGATGAAGCACCGCTCCGTGCGGAAATACAAGCCTGATCCGGTTAGCGAGGAACAATTGGCCGCCATCGTTTCGGCGGGTCAAATGGCTTCTACCTCCAGCAATGTGCAGGCTTACACGGTTATTGCGGTTACCGACAAAGACCAGAAGGCGAAGCTGGCCGAGCTTGCGGGCAACCAGGCTTACATTGATCAATGCCCTGTTTTCCTGGTGTGGTGCGCGGATTTGTATCGTCTCAAGCAAGCCGCAGTTCAACATGCGCCGGAGAAAGAATCGTTCGAAGATAGCATGGAAAATTTCATGGTAGCGACGATCGACGTGGCCCTTGCTTCCCAGAACGCAGCGCTTGCGGCGGAGTCGCTCGGATTCGGAATTGTATATATCGGCGGTCTTCGTACGCGGATCAGCGAAGTTTCGGAACTGCTGGGATTGCCTGAAGGCGTATACCCTGTGTATGGCATGTGCATCGGCGTAGCGGATCAAGATACGGGCATTCGCCCAAGACTGCCGCTGCAGGCGGTGCTGCACCATGGCCGCTACCAGGCTGAACAGACGCTGCAAGGCATGAAAGAGTACGATGAAACATTTGCAGCATATATGCAGGAGCGCACCCAAGGCGAGCGTTCGACGACATGGTCCGAAATGATGGCGAAACGTCTTACGGAGCCGGCAAGGCTGCAAATGAAGACATATCTTGAAGGCAAAGGGTTTATAAAACGGTGAAAAACTGCCGAAAGTTGCTCGTTGCGCAGATTCGGGCAGCGAACGCGAGTGAGATATCGTTCAGTAGCAAACCTGTTTGGATAGAGGATGAGATGTAACAAAGACACTGCACATAGCATCCGCATAATAAAGAAGCCAGTCCTCGTGGACTGGCTTCTTTTGCGTAGAAGATATGACCTGCTCTAGTGGCTTGGATCATCCAATTAGGGGTCCTTTTTCAGGGTAAACGATAGAAGCGCTTCGTATTTTCGTAGAAAATGCGTACTGCCGCCTCCGGCTTCGTTCCCGTAATCTCGCACCACGCCTGAACGACGCGGCTTGTCATGGCTGGATGCGTCATCCTGCCTGCAAAAGGGCCCTCGAACGGCCAGGGCCCGTCCGTTTCGGCCATGATCTGTCCTGGAGGATACACCCTTGCCAGTGCTTGAATCTCCTCTTCATATACGATATCCGGTGTGAAAGAGACGTAGTATCCGTTGTCCGCCATACGCCGGATCGTTTCCGGCGAGCCTTTGAACCAATGGAAGTGAGCCTTGTTTACTTGGTACTGCTCCAGCAGGTCGCAAGCCACATCGGCATCTTCGTACACGGCATGCAGCACGATCGGTTTGTCGTGCTTTTTGGCGAGCCGAACGAAACGTTCGAGCAGCAAAACGTAGCCGGATTGGTCCCAAGGTTTCCCTGCTTGCTCCGCCTCCTGGCGGCTGTAATAGGGAAGCCCTACTTCGCCGATGGCAACGGCCTGATCGATGCGGCGCTCGATCCAGTCGAACAGCTGCTCCGCTTCCGACGGCGAAGGTAGAGGCTGCTCCGGGTGGAATCCGATGGCCGGAAAGACAGCATGCGGATGTCTGGCCGCCAGGTCCATCGTGGCCTGCGAGGAGGCAAGGTGCATGGAGACGGCGATGACCGCTTCAACCTGGTGCGAAGGCAAGGAGCGAAGCATGTCCTGCTGTTCGGCCGGGGTGTATTGATCCAGATGAAGATGGGCATCGATGAAGGGGACATGGGTTGGCATTTTCATGGAGAGACGCTCCTTCTGCATGATTTAAGCCCGCTATCTCAGGATAGACGGGCCTTCTTTTGTTCTTGCTTCATCCACTCGGAGATTTGCCGTTTGCGCTCCAGGAATGCCGGCAGATCGGCGATCGTTTCTTGACGGGGCCGCTCAAAAGGAACATGGACTTCGTGCATCACCGTTGCGGGCCGATTCGAGAGCACGTAGACGCGATCGGCGAGCAGCAGCGCTTCTTCGATATTATGGGTGATGAGCAGCACCGAGCGGCGGTTCAGCTCCCATATGTCGAGCAGCCAGCGCTGCATGTCGCTGCGCGTCAAGGCGTCGAGCGCGCTGAACGGCTCGTCGAGCAGCATCAGCTCCTGGGGACTGAGCAGCGCCCGCAGGAACGCGGCGCGCTGCTGCATTCCGCCGGACAGCATGTGCGGGTATGCCTGCTCGAAGCCGCCGAGGCCGACGCTCTCCAGCCATTGGCGCGCTTCGGCAAGCGCGGTTTGCCGCGGCTGGGCCGATGGAGACACTTCGCCCGCAAGCAGCACGTTCTCTTCGATGGTGCGCCACGGGAAGAGCGCAGGTTGCTGCGGCATGTAGCTGATCTTGCCGCGTTGGCCGGTCACGTTCTCGCCGTTCATCCAGATCTCCCCCTGCTGCGGCTTCAGCAGCCCGCCGATGATATGGAACAGGGTGCTTTTGCCGCAGCCGGACGGTCCGACGAGTGCCACGAATTCGCCTTGCCCCACAGTCAGGGAAATATCGTTAAGCACCGGCAGCTTGCTTCGCCGCTCGCGGAAGGAGGCGTGCACGTTCCTGACGTTGAGCGCAGGCGCCGTTGCCGATGTCGGTGCCGTGCTGTCAGAGTGAGCCGCCCCCGCTTCGCTTGCCTGCATAGCTGGGGCAGCCGCTGGTGTTGCCGGAGAACCGGTATGATTCATGTCGTATTCACTTCCTTGGTTCAATGTCGGGTTAGCGCTTCTGCGGCCGCCATTTAACGAGCAGCTTCTCCAGCAAGGCAATGAGCAGGAAGAGCAGCAGGCTCAGCGCCACGATGATCATGATGGCGACGAATAATCGATCTGTCCGGTAAGCGGACTTCTGCAGCATCATGTAATAACCGATGCCCTTGTCGGCGCCGATCCATTCTGCGATGATGGCGCCCATAACGCTGTACGTGGCGGCAATCTTCACGCCGGAGAAGATGGAGGGCAGCGCATGCGGCAGCTCCAGCTTCCAGAAGATGTGGCGGCGCGATGCACCGGCCATGCGCATGTAATTCATCATGGCCGCATCCGTGCGCGTTAACCCGTCCATGGCCGCTACGGCGACCGGGAAGAAACAGACGAGAACGATCGTGATCAGCTTGGGCAGCAGCCCGAAGCCGAACCAGATCAGCAGGAGCGGAGCCAGCGCGATGGTGGGTATGTTTTGACTTAAAATAAGCAAAGGGTATAACGCCTGTTTGAGCAAAGGAATAAGATGCAGCACCATCGCGATCAGCAATCCGACGGCCGTGCCGGCAGCGAAGCCGATCAGGGTAAGCTGGATGGTAGCCCAAGCATGCATGCCGAGGCGATCGGCTTGAGATGCCGCTTCGCGGGCGATGTCCGAGGGTGCGGGAAGCATCCACTTTTCAATATGGAACAGGGATACGGCTCCCTGCCATAACGCGATAAAGAGAATAACCGCCACGAAGGGCGGCCATACGCTTTTCCAGTATGAATTCATTAGCGATATTTCTCCGTCAGGGCATCCATGCTGAACCCGTCAGGGCTATGGGCAATTTTGATCTGGGAAATGATGCTTGGGCTGCCGGCCTCCACGAGTGCTTCGTGCATTTTGCGCACGATCTGCAGCAGCTCCTCAAGTTCGCCTTCCATGGTCGTTTCCAGCGGGTTTACTTGATATTTGACACCGGATTGTTGAATGACTTCGATCGCGCGATCGACGTAAGGATAAGAGTTTTCGCCGTTCGGCGTTTTGGGAATCACTTGTATGCTAAGCAGTGTGCTGGCCATGTCCATTCACGGCTCCTTCCGATTTCGTTATATCGTTGCTCGTTATTGTGGTAAAAATTCGTTCGTATACGCTTTGGAAACGTCGACTTGCTGGTCGAGCAGTTTTTTGCTGAACATCCAGTCTGCGTAATTTTGCCAAACTTCCTTTTTCTGTTCGCCCCAACGTGCGGCATCGTCCTGATATTTCGGGCTGAGCCACTTCTGGCTGGCGAGTACTAAATCCTTGTCGAGGTCCGGAACGGCCTTCAGCAAAATGTTGGCAGCCTCCTCCGGGTGATCGATCGCATATTGATATCCTTCGGATGTCGCTTTCATGAACGCTTTAACCAGCTCCGGATCATTCTGAATCGTCGTTTCGTTGGTTACGAGCACAGGCGTGTAATAGTCGAGCGCTTCGGAGTAATCCTTGACGTACAGCATGTCGATCGGTTCATTCCGCAGCTGTGCTTCAATCCCGGTCCACGCATAGAAGATCCAGGCAAAGTCGATGTCGCGTTTCACGGCAGTGAAGAAATCGGCATCGCCCATATTGATGTTTTTCACCTTGGAGACGTCGGCGCCTTCGCCTTCCATAATCGATTGCATGACGGCTTCTTCTACCGGAGAGCCCCAGCCTCCATACGATTTGCCTTCAAAGTCTTTGGGCGATTTGATATTCCGGTCCACCGGAGCGGCAAAGCCGGACGTGTTGTGCTGAATGACCGCGGCGATGGATACGAGCGGTACGTTTTGCGTGCGCGCTTGGGTTACGCTCTCCTGGTAACTGACGCCAAAAGGGACCTCGTTCGAGGCTACCATCGTGTCCGCTCCGCCTGCGCCAGGCTGCACGATTTCGACGTTAAGTCCCTCGGCTTTGTAAAAGCCTTGATCCACCGCAGCGTACAGGCCGGTATGGTTCGTATTCGGCGTCCAATCGAGCACCACCTTAACGTCTTTCAGTGCGGCATTGCCGCCTTCGCTTGCCTTTTCCGTGCTGCTGCCGTTCTCGCCGGCAGGTGCCGCTTCCTTGCCGCCGCATGCGGCAACGGTTACGAGGGTGATGCACAGGAGCATCAGGCCCATCATTTTGCGCCATTTCATTTCTTTTTCTCTCCTTCATATTGTCCGGCCATCGGCACGGGTACTCCTTGGCTTCATGTCCACAACATCTGATTAAGAATGCCATATCAGGGGAATTGCATCGCGGTCCACACGTTCTGATATTAACAAAAAAGCGCCCCGTTATTCGGGACGCATGCAGGCGTTAGAGAATGGCCACCAGCCTTGGGGCTGTGCCTTGGTCAATATACTCCGATTCCTACGCTGGCATGATCCAGATCAGGTCTAAGGGTCAGTATCTTATGGGATACACTCTCAGCCGGCCAATTCCGACACCCCTGGGAAGCTATGAAGTTACGGGCGTTGCTATCACAGTAATTATAGGCAAGAGTCCGGATTGTGTCCAGTAAGGAATTGGAGGGACGACCGGGATTACCGTTGGAAAAATTCAATCCATTCTTTTTCAGGTCCATAGATGAAGAAGTAACGATATCCGTTCGGCAAGGTTACAATCTCCCCATCGATGAACTCTGCATCCGTTGCCTGAATGCGTCGGTATTCCGCTTCGATGTCCTCCACATGGATGGCAAAGTGGTGCACCGTTCCTTCGGATGGCAGCTTGTCGCTATACCCCTGAATCAGCTCGATCTCGGTCTCGTCGCTCCCGTTAAAACCGAGAAATGCCAGCTGAATGACACCGTTGGTGTGAGTCAACCGTCCCTTCAGTTCCAGACCGACAATCTCGGTATAGAAGCGGAGCGTTGTTTCCAGATCGCGAACGGAGATTCCGACGTGGTCGACGCGTTTTTGAAAAGCCATATGAACATACCTCCCGGGGCAGATAATTCGCCATTAGCATTTTAGAAATAGAATAGATGTGAAAATCCAAGCTGTCAAGTTGGAATTGGAGCGGCGGAATGAACATACTTACATTGAAAATAAAGATTTATAAAAGCGAAAAAACATAATACACGTGAACGGAGAGGAAGAACCAATCTGAAGAAGCGAAAGCGTTCGCGTTTATCACCGGATTTTCCCCTTGAAAAAGGGGATTCAAAAAATCTGGGGATAACAGCGATCGGAAGATGGTACTGCACTCGTAGTGGCCTAGTGTGATTGATTAGTACAGTTTCTATAAATGTATAGAAAAGTTCACAATTTGTTCACTTATGAAGGGCATAACGTGATCTCTATAATGATCAAATGAACAGAAAGGATGAGTACATTGCCAACAACGAAAAGAGAACAAGTGGTGTTCGGATTAATGATGTGCTTCGGCATGGTCACGATCATGCTGTTGTTTAATCTGTATAACAGCGGAATGATCGGGAAATTGTCTTTGATGGAGATTCTGCTGCAGTTTGTGATCTGTTTTGTGGTCGCTTTTGCGGTTGAATCGATATTGGTAGGTCCTGTGGCGAAAAAAGTAGCGTTTTCCCTGCCGTTCGACAAGTCGAACAAATTGGTGGCCGTGTTGACGCTCTCGTTTTTTATGGTGGTCGGCATGGTGTTGGTCATGTCTTTCTATGGTGTAATGACATCCTACTTCACCAATGGACTTGGAGGTCGTTCCATCCTGCGAAGCTATGGTTCGGCGATCGGCCATAACTTCTTGCTGGCACTTCCGGCACAGCTTCTGGTGGTGGGGCCGATCGTTCGGGCTGTATTTGGCAATGTGGTGGCCAGAAGCAAAGTCAGCGCTTGACCGATCTGTCTTATTTCCTGGGCAATGGTCGTTTGAAAACATAATGAATGAAGCTCTTGCGAATGGGGGAGCATTTCATATATAATCATTGTCAACAATTGCAGATCGGAACTATGCCGTTGAAGAGCATCCAACTCGGAGGCGTTTTCGCCAGGGGAGCGAACCCATTCCCCAAGTTAACCGGAACCGCCCGTTATCGCGGACCAAGAGGCTGGACACAGGATTACCTGTCCCGGCAAGTTGGGTGGCACCGCGAGCAGAGCGCTCCTCGTCCCAAGGGATGAGGGCGCTCTTTGCATTTTTATAGCCCAAAGGAGACGGTGTACATGTTGGATATGAAATGGATTCGTGCGCATGCTGATGAGGTTCAGGCGGCCGCGGACGGCAAAAAAATCAAGGTTTCGGTTCGCGAGCTGCTCACGCTGGACGAGGAAAGAAGAAGGCTTTTGCAGGAAACGGAGGAAGGGCGCCGCTTGCGGAACGCCTGGTCGGCAGAGATTGGCAAGCTGATGCAGGCTGGAGATCGGGCACAGGCGGAAGAGCTGCGGACACGCGTAAAGGAGCTTAACGACAAGCTCCAGCAGAATGAGACCAGGCTTGCCGACGTGCAGGAGGAGGTAACGAGACTGCAGTGGCTGGTGCCGAACGTGGTGTCGCCGGATACGCCGGCAGGAGCATCGGATGAAGATAACGTTGAAGTGCGGCGTGTCGGTGAGATTACGAAATTCGATTACGATGCGAAGGATCATGTTGAGCTGGGTGAAATGCATGACATGATCGACATTGCCCGAGGCGTAAAAATCGGCGGCACTCGCAGTTATGTATTGAAAGCGGCAGGTTTGCTTTTGCATCGGGCCGTACAACAGTTAGCCCTCGACCTATTATTGAAGAAAGGCTTCACGCCGATGGAAGTGCCGCTGATGGTGAGGGAGGAAGCGCTGGTTAACACGGGCTTCTTCCCCACAGGGCGGGATCAGGTATATGAGCTTGAGGGCGAGAACAAATGGTTGGTAGGGACTTCGGAGGTGCCGCTTGTTTCTTATTATATGGATGAAGTCGTGGATGTAGCGGAACCGATCCGATTGGCCGCCATGTCCACCTGTTTCCGCAGCGAGGTTGGATCGGGCGGCAGGGATGTGCGGGGACTGTATCGGGTGCACCAGTTTTCCAAGGTAGAACAGGTCATTATCTGTGCGCCGGATGCGGACGAATCGGAACGAATGCTGCAGGAGATCACCGGACATGCGGAGGAACTGCTGCAGCTGCTGGAGCTTCCGTATCGCGTGGTTGCCGTGTGCATCGGAGACATGTCGCAGAAAACCTATAAACAGTACGATATCGAGACATGGATGCCCAGCCGCGGAGCCTATGGAGAAACGCATTCGTCGTCGAACCTGCACGACTTCCAGGCCCGGCGCTCCAACATCCGTTGTCGTAACGCAGAAGGCAAGCTGGTCTATTGCCATACCCTTAACAATACGGCAGTGGCATCGCCGCGCATATTGATCCCGCTTTTGGAGAATCACCAATTGGAGGACGGGAGCATACGCATTCCGGCAGCGCTTCGGCCCTATATGGGGGGATTGGAATACCTGAAGCTGCCGGAAGCAGAAAAATAACAAAACATGTCGAATGGTCCTGTTATCCGAATTTCTTCAGTTATAGTATTCATTTCTGGGCATACCATTTCCGATATACTATAATAGGAGTAAAATACTGGATTATGGGAGATGAAGATGGGCATGAAAGGTTTAAGAGCAGGATTCAAGGCAACCCTAGCCTTGATCGTGGCGTGCGTTGCGCTGATTCCATCGCTGGCCATGGCGGCCGCAGGAGATATCACATCCATTAAAATTGTAAGTAATACGGATAAAATGAGCGTTTCCGAAACGGCCTCGTTGAAAGTGATGGCGGTGGTGGAAGGATTCGATAACGAGCAGGACGTCACGGCTGGCGTGACATGGTCGTCGAGCAATGCCAAAGTCGCTACCGTAACGAAAGGCAAGATCAAAGCCGTAGGTGCGGGAGAAGCGACCATCGTCGCCCAGGTGGATAACGAGAAAGCGCAGTTTGCCGTGCAGGTACAGGAGAAAATCAAAAAGATCAAGGCATCGCCGAGCTCTTATAATTTTGTCAAAGGCAAGGAGAGCGCATTGCCCAAAGTAACGATCGTGCGAACGAGCGGTAAAGAAGAGGACGTCACTTCCCAAATCGTCTGGACAGTTTCCAAGCCATCCGCCGTCGTGGAAAATGGGAAAATCAAAGGGGTGGAACCGGGACGCGTGCTGCTGCAAGGAAAATACGGCTCAACCACGGTCAAAGTCCCTGTAGCGATTACCGATATCATCGCCAAGGTGGAGGTTACGCCATCGGCCATCCAGATGAACATCAAGAAGTCCAAAGCTCTTAAGGTCATCGGTACCTATGAGAACGGCAAAACGGTGAACTTGTCGAAGCAAGTGACCTGGACATCGTCTAACCCTAGTGTGGCCACGGTCAAAAATGGCACGGTCAAAACGCTGACAGAAGGCAAGGCTACATTGACGGGCGTGTACCAGAATCAGACCGTCAAAACGGAAGTGACCGTGGTGCCTCTGCTCAAAAAGCTGATCAGCAGCACCAAAAAGCTGGTCTTGTCTCCTCAGGGCACAGCAACGGTGAGCGTTATGGCCCAGTATGACACAGGAAAGACCGCCTTGGTAACGAGTGACGCGGTATGGAGCAGCAATAAGCCAAGCGTGGTCACGGTTTCGAATGGCAAAATCCAGGCCGTTGGCAAAGGCAAGGCTTCCGTGGTCGTCAAATGGAACAACAAAAAACTTACGATTCCGGTGACGGTAAAATAGCAAGCTTGGTTCTGGTTTTAGTGGTATAATGTTAAAAAATGGAATGTTGAAGGGCGCTGGCAACGCCCTTTTTTTGTATCCTTTTGTACGATGGGAGAAAGATACATGAAAGATGCATCGATCGTGGAATCGAACTCAAGCCTGGGGGAAATCCATATGATACGGGTTGAAATACAATCATGACAATGCATAAGCAGAGGTACGCCAGTCGTTTAAGAGGCAAACTGTTGTATTTGTCCGTGACATTGCTGGCGATGTCTGCCGGGTATGCCTCCAGGGCCTATGGCGAGGTTTTGCCCGCATTTCTGCGAGAACATGCCGGGGATGCCTTATGGGCAGCTATGATTTATTTTGGAATACGCCTAATATTCACGTCGTGGAGCAAGGGATGGTCAGCCTTTGCCGGATTGCTGTTAAGTTGGTTCATCGAATGCTCGCAGCTCATCCAGGTCCCGTGGTTGAACGAAATTCGTTCGACGACGCTAGGGGCACTTGTGTTGGGCCGGGGTTTTTTGGTCATGGATCTCATGCGTTACGCCGTGGGGATATTAGGAGCTTGGTTTGTAGATCGATATGTGTTAAAGGCCGAAACCGAGCGTTGAAAGAGATGCGGCAAGAGTGGTTCTTTTGAAACGGATTCGTCAGGAGGAAATGAACATGAATGTCGACAAATTATTTTCCGAATCGCCCGAATTCGAGACAGAACGTTTGCGGTTGAGACGTCTGACCTTGGAGGATGTGCCTGAATATTTTGCGTTTGCCTCCGATCCGCTCGTCAGCCAGCACAGCCTCTGGAACTGTCATGAGACCATAGATGATTCGGTCGGATATATTCGGCGGGTACTGGATCAATATGAACAGCAGACTGTGTACATTTGGGCCTTCATTTGGAAGGACACCGGGGAACTGATTGGGCGCGGGGGCGTATTCGACATGAACGAATCGATGCAGAGCGCCGAATTGGGATACGCGATATCGAGCAGGTACTGGAATATGGGCGTGGCCTCCGAAGCGATGCAGCCTGTTGTGAACTATTGCTTTCGCGAGCTGGATTGCAACAGATTGGCAGGCAGGTGCAATGCGGGCAATATCGGTTCGGCCCGGGTGATGGAGAAACTCGGCATGTCGTATGAAGGTTTACTGCGCAAACAGTTGAAGATTAAAGGCGTGTTCACCGATCAGAAATTGTACGCACGCATCCGGGATGATCTATAATATTCGAAAGCGGATGCAAGACATCGAACGATTTTCGAATCATGGGGGGAGGGTCAAGTATGATATACAGCATTATTTCCCGCGCAGCGTGGGAAGAGGTGTCGAAAGCAGAAGTGTACGCACCGGAAAGCTTGCAAAAAGAGGGGTTTATCCATTGCTCCACCAAAGAACAGATTCCGTGGGTGGCATCGCAGTATTATGCCGGGCGTACCGATCTGGTGCTGCTGGGCATTGACGAAAAAGCATTGAAGCCGGAATTGGTTTATGAGGACCTATACGATTTGAATGAACTGTTCCCGCATATATACGGGGAGCTGAACCTGGATGCCGTGCAGAAAGTGATTCCGTTCGGTCCGAACGAAGACGGGACGTTTGCATTTCCTGTATCGGAATAATTGGAAGATAAAGAATAGATGATGATGGCCTGATTTGACGAAAACATGGAGAGGGTGCGGCGGGCGTGGATACGAACCGAATGTTTCTGGAGACGGCGGAAAAACAGTTTTTGTATTATAAACAGCTCGGCGAAAAAGCGATGGCCCAATTGGAGACAGAACAGCTCTTTCAGTCGTGGCATGAGGATACGAACAGCATCGGAGTCATTGTGAAGCATCTATGGGGAAACATGCTGTCCCGCTGGACAGACGTGCTGAATTCCGATGGCGAAAAGCCATGGCGCGAGCGCGACGCCGAGTTCGTCAACGACATATCCACGCGCGAAGAGCTGATGGACAAATGGGAGGAAGGGTGGCAGTGCCTTTTGTCCGCGCTTCGTGCCTTTGCGGCCGAGGATTTGGAACGCATCATATATATTCGCAATGAAGGTCATACCGTCATGGAGGCCATTATCCGTCAACTCGCGCATTATCCCTATCATGTCGGGCAAATAGTCTATGCTGCCAAAATGATCAAGGAGACGCCTTGGGACAGCCTGTCCATCCCTAGAAACGCTTCTGCCGATTATAATGGCGGCAAATTCGCCAAACCAAAGGCGCGACGGCATTTCACCGAGGATGAGCTATAGCTTGGGGCTGTGATTCGTCAATAACATCTGAAGATGATCATCCATCCGTTTCGGGTGGGAACAGAAAGGAAGGAAAAGGGATGACACATTTTGCATTGATTCGCCACGGAAGCACGGCATGGAACAAGGAGAAACGTTCTCAGGGCCAGACGGACAACCTGCTTGACGATGAAGGAAGAGAGCAGGCGAAATTGCTCGCCGAGCGGCTTAGCGGAGAACATTGGGATGCCATCTATGCCAGCGACCTGAAGCGCGCCAGTGAGACGGCCCGAATCATTGCGGAGCGCCTGGGCATTCAGGAGATTCATTTGGACGCGCGGCTGCGCGAAATGGGCGGCGGACAGGTGGAAGGCACGACGGAGGAAGAGCGCGTTGCAAAGTGGGGAGCGGATTGGAGCACCCTGGATTTGGGCAAAGAAGCACCCGAGGCCGGGACGGCAAGAGGCTCCGAAGTGTTGGAGGAAATATCGCGCGAGCATCCGGACGGGAAGGTATTGGTCGTTAGCCATGGAGCGATTTTACGCAATACGCTGCGCGGTCTCGTGCCCGATCTGGATGTTAGCGCCAAACTGTCCAACACTTCGATTACCCGAATCATGACGGGGCAAAGAGGTTGGCAATGCGAGCTGTACAATTGCAGCGCGCACCTGGTCCCGTCCAAGGACGAATAATCTACGGATGCAGTCGCACTGAGAGGACAATGGGAACTGTTGAGGAGTGGGTGAAGGAGGGCTCGCATGGCTGATCGGTCGTACATATGGACGAAGGAAACCTTATCTCCGCTTGGCGAATCCGGCGTCGTGATTCGCTGCGGGGATATCATTTCCGAAGAAGTCCACCATCGGGTGATGTCTGTGTGTGCCTTGCTGGAGTCACAGGATGTCATGGGAATCATGGGAATCGTTGACGTTGTTCCGTCTTTTAATGCAGTCACTTTGTTCTTTGATCCCGTAAAGGTTGCGGCGTCAGCGCAGCTGTTGGAGGGGACGGCGATGCTGCCCTATGAGGCCATCTGCGGCTGGTTGTTGGAGCAGTTATCGGGCTTATCGGAGAACCAAGATGCGGCGCCGCCGTCTCGAATCGTGACGATTCCCGTCTGTTATGGCGGGGAGCTGGGTCCTGATTTGCAGCACGTCGCGAGCGTGAACGGGCTTGATGCCGATGAGGTTGTTTCGATCCATTCGGCGGCGGAATATTTGGTGCACATGATCGGTTTTGCACCGGGTTTCCCATACCTGGGCGGCTTGTCCGAGCGGATCGCCACACCGAGACGGGCGACGCCAAGACTTCGCGTCGAGGCCGGGACGGTGGGCATCGGCGGCAGTCAAACGGGCATCTATCCCGTGGCCACGCCCGGCGGATGGCAGTGTATCGGCAGGACGCCGCTTGCCTTGTTTGCGCCTGATCAATCCCCGCCCAGCTTGCTTGCAGCAGGGGACAGGGTCCGTTTTCAACCGATTACGCTTGAGGAATACCTTTCTCTGAAGGAGGGCTGTCCATGAGCATCGAGGTCATTCGTCCAGGAATGCTCTCCATCATTCAGGATGAGGGGCGAACCGGTTATCGAAAGTATGGCGTTCCGTCAGGTGGGGTGATGGATACCTTTGCTGCCCGGACAGCGAACATGCTTGTAGGCAACCCGCGTGAGGCTGCCGTGCTGGAAATGACGCTTAGCGGTCCAGAGCTCCGGTTTCGGGAAACCCGGCTCATTGCGTTGTGCGGTGCCGACATGTCCGCCATGGTAGACGGAAAGCCGGTGCCTCTCTGGCGTCCGGTTGTGATCCGGCAGGACAGCGTGCTGCGAATCGGGAGCTGCCGCTTGGGCATGCGCGGTTACATCGCTTTTGCTGGCGGCGTGGAAGTCCCACGGACGATGGGCAGCCGCAGCACCGATCTCAAGACAGGCTTCGGCGGTCTGGATGGACGCCCATTGCGTGCAGGCGACAGGCTGTTCACGAGAGAGGGGAGCGGGGCAGCTCATGCCTTGTTGCATGTTATGGCTAAACGCGCCAAAGAGCAGGGGGAAGGCATGGCCGCCCCTTCGTGGCGCCTCTCCGAGTATGAAATTCCTGGCTATCGCACCGATCCTGTTCTGCGGGTTATGCCTGGCAAAGATCATGGGGAATTCACGGAGGAAAGCTTGCATCAGTTCTATCGGGATCGGTACATGGTCACCTCGGAATCGGATCGGATGGGATATCGCCTTAAAGGAGCGGCGCTGGAGCTTGCCCGGAAGGCGGATCGCTTATCCGAAGCCGTCGCGTACGGCACGGTTCAGGTACCCCCGGATGGCCAGCCGATCGTGCTGATGGCCGATCATCAGACGGTTGGCGGTTATCCCGTCATCGCCCAGATCGCTCGTGTAGACCTGCCGCTGTTGGCACAGGCGAGGCCCGGTAACCGGGTTGCCTTTGCAAGGGTATCCCACGAGGAAGCGCAGCAGCTGCTTCTGCATCAGGAGAAAAGCATGCGGCAAGCGGAAATGTGGATACGGCGAAAAATGAGCGAAATGGGGAATGAACGATGAGTGCAGTCGACATCAACTGCGATCTTGGCGAAAGCTACGGCATTTATCGGATGGAATCGGATAAACACATCCTGCCTTGGATTACCTCGGCCAACATTGCTTGCGGTTTTCATGCCGGCGATCCGGCAACGATGCGAAGCACCGTAGAGCTGGCATTGGAGCATCAGGTCGCGATCGGGGCCCATCCGGGTCTCCCGGATCTTCAAGGTTTTGGCCGCAGGCGGATGGACGTTACGCCGCAGGAGACGTACGACATGATGGTCTATCAGATCGGCGCGCTGGATGCTTTCGTCCGCGCCCGGGGCGGTCGCATGCATCACGTCAAGCCGCATGGTGCTTTGTACAATATGGCCGCTGCGGACGTTACATTGGCGGAAGCCGTAGCCGAGGCGGTATATCGCGTGCAGCCGGAACTGTATTTGTACGGCCTGGCCGGCAGCGCGTTGATCGAGGCTGCGGATCGGATCGGCGTGCGCAGCGTTAGCGAGGTGTTCGCGGACCGAACCTACGAGGCGGACGGAACGCTGAGATCGCGGCAGCTGCCCGGAGCGGTCATTCATCGGTCGGACGAGGCTTTGGCACAGGTGCTGCGCATGGTGACTGAAGGCAGCGTACTGGCAGTGGACGGGACGGTTGTGCCGATCAAAGCGCAAACGATTTGCATCCATGGCGACGGCCAGCAGGCTCTTGCTTTTGCCAAGGATATCCGAAATCTTCTTGAAGCCGAAGGGGTCACTTTGACAGCCATGAAACACTAACAAAGATCACAAGAAGTACAAAGGAGGGAAACATGGAAATGAAACCGATACGCAATTCGGCCAAAGCGGTCATCATACAGAACGGGCGGCTTCTGGTTATTAAACTGGAGGACCAATACGGAACGGCATATGTTTTCCCCGGTGGCGGGCAGGAAAAGGGAGAAGAACTGAAGGATGCCGTTGCACGGGAATGCTTGGAGGAAATTGGCCAGGCCGTGACGGTAGGGGAATTGCTGCATATTCGCGAGTACATCGGCAAAAACCACGAATTTGCCGAGTGGGACGAGGACGTACATCAAGTCGAATTTTATTTCAAATGTCATCTGAACGACCCGGAAGCAAGCGAATTTGCGGGTTCCAATCCGGATGATCACCAAGTGGCGGTAGAATGGATACCCCTTGAGGACTTGCCACAAGTAAGACTGTATCCGAAAACGATCGGCGAAATGCTTTTACGCCCTGAGCAGGCACGTATTTATTTGGGCGATTTGAACTAAACCTGCAGCGGATTCGCTCCCGGTGAGATGGGTACACTATAAGTATGTGAGAGTTCCATCATATACACCATCCGGAAGGGAGCATGATCATGAACCGAAACGAATTGGAGCAGCAGATCATAGGCGCTTTGGAAAACAATCCGTATTGCAGTTTTTCCACCGTGGAGAACGGAAAACCGAAAGCGAGATACATGGCACTGTTTAATGATGGGTTGAACATCCATCTGGCTACGAATCGCCGTACCCATAAGGTAGAAGAGCTTGAGAACAATCCAAATGTCAGCTTGCTGCTGGGCTATGAAACGGGCGGTACCAAAGAAGTGGTCGAGATCGAAGGCACTTGCGAGGTTACCAAAAACGAACAGCTCCGTCAGGAGATTTGGAACGATGAGCTGAAGGCCTGGTTCGACGGACCGGATGATCCGAATTACGTGGTGCTGGATATTACGCCGCAGCGCATCGAATACACAGGCAAGGATCATGAACATCAAGTCTGGGAGCAATAATCAGAACATATGCCTGCCAGGCAAGACAGCCGTGAGGTCTCGGACTTTGCGGCTTTTTTATGTTTTGTTTATGCAATTTTTGGGGAAGGGCATGAATCGATGTGAAGTAAATGTAATGTACGTATTTTACGTGTAATGTAAACTAATTTTAGGTAGAGTAATGACGTATAATGTCGAAAACACGCATGATTATGTAAACTTCCGAGGATATGTGCGGATAAAGTAAAAAATAATGCTTTTCAACCGCATCGCATTGCGTTATGATTTGGAATGTAAACGTCGCACTTCAGATATGAGCAGATATTCATGTGAGTTTAGCTGACCTGAATCACGAATTGCAGTGCCCCAGGAAGCAAAGCATCCCACAGCCATGAATTCTGTCCTTTTGGCGTCTGTTCGTTTGCCCATTAAACGAAGGTTTGATTCAATGTACATAACCGGGAGGGGTTATTTTGAAAAGGAACAAAAAAGTGTTATCGAGCCTGACTGCCGCTTTTGTTGCATTAAACGTGCTTGCGGTATTTCCGGTGCCCGTATCGGCTGCCGATGCGGCCAAAGTCAAACTGCGCATCATGGAGACGACGGACATTCACGTCAACTTGGCGAACTATGACTACTACTCTGATAAAGAGACAGACCAGTACGGATTGGCCAAAACGGCAACATTGATCAAAAAAGCGCGCGACGAGGCCAAAAACAGCCTGTTGTTCGACAACGGCGATTTGATTCAAGGCAATCCGCTTGGCGATTACGTCGCCAAAATCGATCCGCTCAAACAAGGGGAAACCCATCCAGTATACAAGGCGATGAACCTGCTCGACTACGATGCGGGCAACATCGGAAACCATGAATTCAACTATGGACTCGACTATCTCGACATGACGCTGGAGGGAGCCAATTTCCCTTATATCAATGCCAACGTATACGTTGATGACGGCGACGATGACGAGACGAACGACAAAAACTATTTCACCCCTTATCAGATTTTGGACAAGAAGGTGACCGATGAGAACGGCAAAGAGCATACGATCAAGGTAGGCGTGATCGGGTTCGTGCCGCCACAGGTCATGCAGTGGGACAGCGCAAATCTCGAAGGCAAAGTGATTGCCAAGGATATCGTGGCTACGGCCAAAAAATTCATTCCCGAAATGAAGGCGAAGGGTGCGGACATTATCGTTGCCATTCCGCACTCCGGATTCGAGGATATTCCCCAAACCGATCTGATGGAGAACTCGGTGCTGTACCTGAGCCAGGTGGAAGGCATTAATGCCATTCTGTTCGGACATGCCCATAAAGTATTCCCGAGCGCCGATTTTGCCGGCAAAAAAGGGGTGGATCTCGATAAAGGCACCATTAATGGCGTGCCATCCGTTGAGCCGGGATTCTGGGGCGACCATCTCGGGATCATCGATTTGGATCTGGAACAAGTCGACGGCAAATGGAAAGTCGTAGATTCCGCAACCGAGGCACGTCCGATTTATGATGCGGCGAACAAAAAACCGCTGGTGGAAGCGGACGAAAAAATTCTGGATGCCATCCATGACGAGCATGAGGGCACACTTGAATATATTCGCGGCCCGGTCGGCGAAACAACGGCTCCCATCAACAGTTACTTTGCTCTGGTGCAGGACGATCCTTCCATCCAGATCGTAACGAATGCTCAGAAATGGTATGTGGAGAAACATCTGCAAGGAACGGACTACGAGGATATTCCGGTTCTGTCCGCAGGAGCGCCATTCAAGGCAGGTGGACGTTCAGGCCCGGCTTATTATACCAACATTCCTGCGGGCACCATCGCCATCAAAAATGTGGCTGATCTGTACGTATATCCAAATACGGTACATGCCGTATTGATCAACGGCGCCGAGCTGAAAGAATGGTTGGAGTGGTCGGCAGGACAGTTCAACCAGATCGATCCGTCCAAAGGCGGACAGCAGCAGCTGATCAACATGGACTTCCCGACATACAACTTTGACGTGATTGACGGTGTAACCTATCAGATCGACGTGACGCAGCCTGCAAAATACGATAGCAAGGCAACGGTAATCAACGCATCCGCGAGCCGGATCAAAGACCTGAGCTTCAACGGCAAGCCGGTGGATCCTGACCAGAAGTTCATCGTGGCTACCAACAACTACCGCGCCTCTTCGTCCAAGCTTGCGAATCCGGACGGCAAACGCATCGTGCTGGCTGCCCCGGACGAGAACCGCCAAGTCATCATCGATTACATCCGCGAGAACAAAACGATTAACCCTACGGCGGACGGCAACTGGTCGCTTGCTCCGATCAAACCTGCTGCAAATGCAGCGGCTGCAGCAGCTGGCGATCTTGAAGTCGTATTTGCTTCTTCCCCGGATGCACAAGCATTGGTTGATGCCAACCCGGCCATGTCCTTCATTGGTACTAACGAGGACGGTTTTGCTGAATACGGGTTGAAACTGACAGGAGCGGCGCCTTCGACACCAGGTAACGAAACAGCCGGGCCAGCCCCAACGCCAACACCTGCTCCAGCACCTGCTCCGACGCCGACACCAAAGCCTGAGCCGGAGAAGCCTGCGAGCGGGAAAGTGGTCCATGTCGTGAAAAAAGGGGACAACCTGTATCGCATCGGCTTGAAGTACGGTGTGGATTGGCGCAAAATTGCAACAGCAAACAAAATCAAGAACGTACATGCGCTGAAAGTCGGGCAAAAGCTTGTCATCCCTGCTTCATAAACGGGAAAGCATTCGATGAAGATGGGCAGTCGTAGACTGCCCGTCTTTTTTGCGTCGGCTCCGAATATGAACATATGCGAGGTCATCAAAACGATAGAGATAATTTAGAAGACCCATGATATAATATTTACAAAGTTTGGATATCATTCTGTGGACCAATCCGACGTAGCGAACGCATCGACGAAAGGATGCAACATGACGATTTTGAACTCCAACAACGGCAAGGGGGGCTTACATGAATTGCAGCGGCTGCAGTCCAATACATCCGATTGAGGAACAAGGTATTTTGTATCTGCGTCCCAGATCCCCCGTTTTGCTTGAGGCTCTTCAAGCATTGGCAATGAAGGTTGTGCATTCAAACGATTTAATCCAGATGCAGTATACGAGTACGGAAGCGGTTAGAAACGTGTTAGGGAAAGTGGAGAGGGCAGACCTGTCTCTGCAAGCTTCAGTCGAGGTTCAAGTGACCCCGCTGCATATGCAAGCAGACCCGGACGGTTGGATTCGCCCGCAAATGCTGGAATCCCGGATTCGGCATGCCGAGTTGGTCTCCATCATTTTGGGCAACCAATTCAGCAGTCATATGCAGCCCATCGTGGATGCCTCCGAACAGATTATCGGATTTGAGTTTTTGCTTCGTCCCGCCGAGAATGGTAAGCCATTCAATCCTTACGAATTATTCGAGGTGGCCCGGTATACTGGTTTGCAATCGTATCTTGACCGGAAGGCACGTACTACGGCCATAGAGACAAGCGCTGCATGTTTGCCGCACGGCGTTAAACGCTTTGTCAACTTCCTGCCCTCGTCGATATACCACCCTGCTTCCTGCCTGACCCACACGTTCAATGCGATTGAACGTCTTGAACTTGATCCGAGAGACTTTGTGTTTGAAATGGTGGAGACGGAACAGGTTCAGCATGTTTCCATGCTTCAATACATTTTTGATACCTATCGTTCCCACGGAATTTCGGTAGCTCTGGATGATGTGGGGGCGGGATTTTCGACGCTCGAACTGATGAATCGACTGGAACCGGATTTTGTCAAGATTGACCGCAGCTTGATCGACCATTGCGACATGGACAAGACCAGACAGCGGAAAATCGTCGATATTGTCGAGATGTCGCGGCGGTTTGGCGGCCGGGTGCTGGCCGAAGGCATTGAACGAATCGAAGAATTCGAGTATTGCCGATCTGTCGGAATTGAGCTTGCTCAAGGATACTATTTCGGCAAACCTTCATCGTGTCCTCCGGAAGGGCCATACCGACGAACAACGGCTTGAAATGGCAACTTTTTGGCTAAAAATAACCGGTCACTTCATTATTGCGAAGTGGCTTTTTCGCGTTGATGTATATCATGAATGTGCCCAAAGAATTAAGGGGATTTAACCGATATAATAGGTAGACCTATACATATATCGATCTTAATGGCTTCTAGCCATGGTCTGATATCGCAGGTTGATGGAGAGGGACTTACATAAATAGAGAAAAGTCATATTTAAGAGGGGGAGAGGCTTCATGGGTAATTCTCTTGGAAATGGACAGCAGCAAACTGCTGCAGTCGGAGCATCCAAACAGAAAAAGAAAACAAACAAAAAGAAAAAAGGCTCGTTCTGGAACATACGTACCAAGGTATTGCTTTCGTTCCTGATCGTACTGATTCTTCCCAGTCAGGCCGTTGGATTCATGACCTTGACGATTGCAGACCGCACCGTGGAAACGCAATTGATGGATAGTGCCAGGCAAAACGTGATTACCACCAATTCGATGATCGACGACCAGGTGAGCGCTAAGAAAAACGACATCAACTATTTTGCCGACACCGTTGGGGTTGAAATGGTCAAGGGCCAGGACGAGAGTCCTGAACTGACGGCCAGGCTGGAGCAATATTTGAAATTGCATCCGGAAACGCTGAATATTTTCGTGGGCACGAAAGATGGCGTCATGGTTCGCGGGAAAGAGACGACAGGCAGCGCGCAAGGGTCGGCATACGATCCGCGTGAGAGAGAATGGTACAAGCTTGCCATGGAAAAACAGGGGACAACAGTGATTTCACCCGTATCCAAAAATACGGATGGGGTTGCGGTGGTTTTCGTTTCAAGAACGCTTAAGGATCAATCCGGCGTCGTCGGCCTGTCTCTGAACTTGACGAACCTGCAGGAATTGGCATCGATGAAGATTGGAAAAGAAGGTTATATCATCATTCTGGATGGCGAGAAAAACTACATCGTATCTCCGGATGTGGAGGCGGGTTCCAAAGTGGAAGGGACGGAGCTGGACCCGCTGTATGCATCGGCAGACGGCAGCTTTGACTACACGCACAATGGTGACGATAAACATCTGGTCTTTTCGACAAACCCGGAAACCGGCTGGAAAATTGGCGGGACGATGTATAAAAGCGAAATCAATGATGCTAGCAAGGATATTCGCCTGGCAACACTCATTGTAGTTCTTGCGGCCACAGTGCTTGCATTGATCTTCATTATTTTGTTCACGCGTGCGCTGCTGCGGCCAATTAAACGCCTGCAGGAAACCGCGAGAGCGGTTAGCAAGGGTGATTTGACGGTGAAAATGGACACCGCGCGCAAAGACGAAATCGGTGATCTCGCAAAGTACTTCGAACGAATGGTGGATAACTTGCGCATGATGATATTGGGCGTACAGGAGACGGCTGAACAGGTATCGGCTTCTTCCCAGGAATTGTCGGCAAGCGCAGAACAAACCACTAAAGCGATCGAGCATTCCACGCTTGCCATTCAGGAGCTTGCGGAGGGTGCTGAGCAGCAGGTCAGACGAGTGGCAGACGGAACAACACAGATGGGCAGCATGGCCGAAGAAGTGCGGATCATGTCCGAGCATGTTCAATCCATCACGGAAAACATGAAAAACACGTCCGGAGCGGCTGCGGAGGGCAATGCGGCCGCAAGCCAGGCGATGCAGCAGATGAACAGCATTCAGGAAACGGTGGAGCAGCTGGCAGAGGTCGTTCAATCCTTGAATACCCGCTCCATCGAAATCGGCAGCATGGTCGATGTCATTGCGACCATCTCCAAACAAACGAACCTGCTGGCGCTGAATGCTTCCATCGAAGCAGCCAGAGCAGGAGATGCCGGGCGTGGGTTCGCCGTTGTGGCGGGCGAAGTAAGGAAGCTGGCGGAGGAATCCGGAAGCTCTGCAGCCCAGATCGGTGAGCTCGTAAACAACATCCGTCTCGATATGGACGCAGCTCTCAAGGCGATGGAGGCAGCGCAGAATCGGGTTGGAGATGGCATTGAGGCAGTGAATGCTTCCGGTCAGTCCTTTGCGCAAATTCGCGAAGCCGTGGTGGAAGCAGCCCATACGCTGGATGGCCTATCCGGGCAAACGCAGCAGCTGGAGGCAGGAGCGGCTGACGTCGCCAAAGCTATGAAAGATATATCGGGCATTACGCAAGAAGCGGCGGCAAATACGGAATCCGTATCGGCTTCCTCCGAGGAACAGCTTGCTTCGGTGGAGGAGATTGCGTCATCCTCGGCTCATTTGAACAGTATGGCGGAACAACTGCAAGGTCTGCTCGGCATGTTCAAGATGGTGGAAGATGCACCGAAGAGCGAGAATCCTACGAAAAAATAATGGACATCTGCCCCTGTCGCCCTGTATAAATAGATCGTTGGGCAATGCTTACCTAACTAGGATACGGCTATTTGTGGCGTGGGGGACATTATGACGATGATTGCAATACTTATTTTTGTGCTTACCATCGCCTTGGTCATTTGGCAGCCGCGAGGGCTTGGCATCGGTTGGTCTGCCTCGGGAGGAGCGCTGCTCGCCCTTCTCTGCGGAGTGGTAAGTCTGAGTGATGCCGTGGATGTGGCATCCATTGTATGGAATGCAACGCTTGCCTTTATCGGCATTATTATCATTTCGCTCATTCTGGATGAGACCGGATTTTTCGAATGGGCTGCCCTTCATATGGCAAAGCTTGCGAGGGGAAACGGGAGAAAGTTATTCATTTATTCCATTATGCTGGGGGCCTTGGTATCGGCACTGTTCGCCAATGACGGGGCCGCTCTCATTCTAACGCCGATTGTGCTTGCGATGGTAAGGGCGCTGAAATTGGATGAACGGATGGTTTTGGCCTTTGTCATGGCCAGCGGCTTCATTGCGGATACGACTTCGCTGCCGTTAATCGTCAGCAATTTGGTCAATATCGTATCGGCCGATTATTTTGGCATTACGTTTGTCGATTATGCTGCGCGCATGATGGTGCCCAATTTCATTTCGCTTGGGGCCAGTACCGGCATGTTGTATTTGTTTTATCGCAAAAGCATACCGGCTCGCTATGATTATGCGTCAGCGCGTGATCCAAGGGAAGCGATCCGGGATCCGCGGATGTTCCGCATATCCTGGTACATGCTCGGATTGCTGCTCGCTGCGTATGCGTCCAGCGAAGTGCTGCCCATCCCGGTATCGGCCATCGTTGGGGCGGTTGCTCTGGTTTTCGCTTTGCTGGCTCGCCGAAGTGATGCGGTTAACCTGAAACGGGTCGTGCGGGAAGCGCCGTGGTCGATCGTCATTTTTTCCATCGGCATGTACATCGTCGTGTATGGATTGCGTAACGCCGGGCTGACGGACCATTTGAGCGAATGGCTTGATGCCATTGCCAAACATGGCGTGTTGGCCGCCTCGCTCGGCATGGGTATGATTGCAGCGGTGCTCTCTTCCGTAATGAACAATTTGCCGACGGTGTTGATCAATGCGTTGGCCATTCACGGGACGCAGGCCGAGGGTGTCGTACGTGAGGCTATGATTTACGCCAATGTGATCGGTTCGGATCTCGGACCGAAAATGACGCCGATCGGATCGCTCGCCACGCTGTTGTGGCTGCATGTCTTATCTCGCAAGGGTGTCAAAATTACTTGGGGATATTATTTCAAAGCAGGCATCATTTTAACCGTTCCTACATTACTTGCTACGTTGGCAGGGTTGGCGTTATGGCTGTGGTTGATTGGTTAGCCGGCGGGGCTCGAATGGAACTGCCGTTTATGTAAACATGTTTACGAAAAGCCGTACTCATGCACGGGTCTTGAACTCGACATGAGACGGCTTTTTTCGATATGTTAAAGCAATGTGTCGCAATCTGCTGCATTTCCCATATAGCTTACTTCTATTAATAGAAGTATTCCATTCCATAGATCTGCATCATTCATCATTAGGCCAGTCCAAATACGACTGGCCTTTTTTTGCATCCCCAGGCGTGGGGAGATTTTTAGTGAAAAACTAAGCAACTAAGTAGTGTAGAGGATGAATGAATGCGGAGAGCGAGAGCGTTCGCCTTTGCGGCCGTATTTTAACCATTGATCATATAATCAAAAAATTCGGAAGCAACAGCGATTGGAGCAACGTTCGTTTCCGGAGCGACTGCTCCGAGAAGGGAATTCATTTACGATGTTTCGAAACCACCGCCCATATTTTTAACACTGCGTTTACAAAACATTGATTTAGGGATGACATAGCGAAACTACAATAAGAACAGAGTTGATGGTGAACAAAAAAAATCGCAAATCGCCATCACTACATTGGGGGAGGAAAACAAAACTATGTTTAAAAAGTTGCCGTTTATTCTGATGACCTTAACGTTCGTACTGGTGCTTGCTGCATGCGGATCGAACAAAAATGCTGCGACAGATGATACTGCAAGCAATGGTTCCGGATCGACAGGAGAACCCGCTACGGAGCAAGTGAGCGGAAACATCCTTGCTGTCGGATCGACTGCTTTGCAACCACTGGTAGAGCAAGCTGGACAGAAGTTTATGGCAGTTGACGAATATAAAAACGTAACGGTTCAAGTGCAAGGCGGCGGCAGCGGTACTGGTTTGACTCAAGTTTCCGAAGGCCAAGCCACAATCGGGAACTCCGACGTATTTGCCGAAGAGAAACTCGAAGACGAAGCAAAAGCCAAAGAATTGATCGACCATCAAGTGGCTGTCGTGGCCATCGCACCAGTAAGCAACAAAGACGCTGGCGTGACCGACCTGACAAAGCAGCAGCTGATCGACATTTTCTCCGGCAAAATCACGAACTGGAAAGATGTTGGCGGTGCGGATCAAGCGATCGTGATCGTTAACCGTCCAAGCAGCTCGGGTACACGCGCAACATTCGAAAACTTTGCGCTGGGTACCAAAGTGGAAGACATCCAAGGTTCGATCCAAGAAGATTCCTCCGGTACGGTTAAAAAGCTCGTAGCCGAAACACCAGGCGCAATTGGTTACTTGGCGCTGTCTTACCTGGATGACAGCCTGCAAGTTTTGAAATACGAAGGCGTTGAGCCGACGGTTGAAAACGTGGAAGCAGGAACTTATCCAGTGTGGGCTTACCAGCACATGTACACTAAAGGCGAGCCTGATGCAGCAACGAAAGCGTTCCTGGACTACATGCTGAGCGACGAAATTCAACAAAACGACGTTAAGGAGCTGGGTTACATTCCGGTATCCGGCATGAAAGTTAAACGCGATGCAGCAGGCAACGTCACTCAATAATCTTTGAACCTACGCATACAGCGAGAGAGGCGGACTATGGTCCTGCCTCTTTGCGCGGTTTGCTCCGATGTTTTCCCAATATTTGTACCCAAACCAATTATAGAAGGATGGTAGTTTATGGAACAGACCGAAAGGGGAACGGCAGTGAAAAGCATTAAACCGGGTCGGCCCTTGAGAGAGAAACATTACTGGGAAGAATGGACGGGACGCATATATACGTCGATCTGTGTCGTTTTTCTGATCGTTGTCATGTTTTCTATCGTATATTTTGTCGCATCCAAAGGTTTGATGACTTTCTTCAAGGATGGCGTAAGTCTGAGCGAGTTTTTATTCGGCAAAACATGGAGCCCGACCACTGAACCTGCATCCTACGGGGCACTGCCGTTCATTACCGGGTCGTTTACGACGACGCTGCTTGCGGCACTGATTGCAAGTCCGCTCAGCCTTTGTGCGGCTTTGTTCATGACGGAAATCGTGCCGGGCAAAGGGAAAAAGATATTGCAGCCGGCCATCGAGCTGTTGTCTGGCATTCCTTCCGTTGTATACGGCTTTATCGGTCTTACGGTCATCGTTCCTGCGTTGCGAAGCATCTTCGGCGGGGCCGGCATCGGAATCGCGGCAGGGTGTCTTGTGCTTTCCGTTATGATTCTGCCAACGGTAACCAGCATCATGGCGGATGCGTTGTCCGCACTGCCAAAAGGATTACGCGAATCGTCCTATGCCCTTGGGGCAACGCGCTGGCAAACGATCTATCGCGTGATTATCCCAACGGTTCTGCCTGCGCTTCTGACGGGTGTCGTTTTGGGCATGGCCCGCGCTTTCGGTGAAGCTCTTGCGGTTCAGATGGTAATCGGTAATGCGCCGCACGTTCCGTCATCCTTGCTAGAGTCTGCTTCTACGCTGACCAGTGTAATTACCTTGAGCATGGGTAACACAACGATGGGTTCGGTTCACAACAATGCTCTGTGGAGCATGGCGCTCGTGCTGCTGGTGATGACGTTTGTCTTCGTCCTGCTGGTTCGTTTGCTTGAAAGGAGAAACCGCGTATGAAGATGAAAGCTAAAACGGTAGACAAAGTGGCCACAGCCGTTATTGTGGCATTGGCGCTATTTATCGTCGTTCTGCTGCTCGGACTGCTCGCCTTCATTCTGGTGCGCGGAATCGGCCAAATCGATTGGCATTTCCTGACGAGCGCGCCTCAGCTGCTGAAGGGTGGCGGAGGGATTGGCCCGCAATTGTTCAACTCGGTATTTTTGCTTGTCTTGACATTGATTATCACCATTCCGCTCGGTTGGGGCGGGGGTATTTATATGGCGGAATATGCCAAACCGGGTCGAATCACCAACTTCATTCGACTCGTTGTGGAAGTATTGTCTTCTTTTCCGTCGATCGTGATCGGTTTGTTCGGTCTCTTGCTGATCGTTAACACGTTCGGCCTGGGCTTTTCCCTGATTTCGGGAGCCATGGCACTGGCCATCTTTAACCTGCCGCTGATGGTAAGGACGACGGAACAAGCTTTCCGGGCCGTGCCGAAGGAACAAAAAGAAGCCGGGCTTGCGCTGGGTCTGTCCAAATGGAAGATCATCACGTCCATTTTGCTGCCTGTGGCATTGCCGAGTTTGATTACGGGTACAATTCTGGCTTCGGGCCGAATTTTCGGCGAAGCGGCAGCGCTGATGTTTACGGCAGGCATGAGCAGCCCGCCCCTGGACTTCACGGACTGGAATCCTGCGAGTCCAAGATCGCCGCTCAATCCATTCCGTCCGGCTGAAACGCTCGCCGTGCACATCTGGAAAGTCAACAGTGAAGGCATCGCGCCGGATTCCAAGGAAGTGGCGGCAGGGGCATCGGCCGTGCTTGTCCTTCTCGTACTGGCGTTCAATCTGAGTGCTCGTTGGATCGGCCGGGTCGTTTACCGCCGCATGACAGCTTCGAAATAAGGAGGAACCGACATGGCCATACCTTTTGGTACGGAACAGTTAAGCATATATTACGGGCATTTTCAGGCGGTCAAACAGATCAGCCTGGCATTTCCCGAATCGAGCGTAACGGCGCTCATCGGACCTTCCGGCTGCGGCAAATCGACGTTCTTGCGGTCTTTGAACCGAATGAACGACGAAATTGCCGGCTCCCGTACGGAAGGGCATATCTGGATGGATGGCAAAGACCTGAACGAACCGGGAACAGACGTGATCAAGCTCCGCCAGAAAATCGGCATGGTATGGCAGAAGCCCAACCCTTTCCATAAATCCATCTATAACAACATCGCGTTTGGGCCGCGTTACCGCGGCATGAAAAAGAAGAAGGATCTGGATGAGGTTGTAGAGAAAAGCCTTCGCCGCGCGGCGCTGTGGGATGAGGTCAAAGATCGCCTGAACGATTCGGCACTGGCTCTTTCCGGCGGACAGCAGCAGCGTCTGTGCATTGCACGCGCATTGTCCGTAGACCCGCAAATTTTGCTGCTCGACGAGCCGGCCTCTGCGCTGGATCCGGTGTCCACCGGCAAAGTGGAGGAGTTGATTTCGGAGCTGAAGAAAGATCTGCGCATTGTCATCGTTACCCACAACATGCAGCAGGCAGCCCGGATTTCGGATTTTACGGCATACTTCTACCTGGGCAGCCTGGTTGAGCACGGAGATACGGAGCATATTTTCACGAATCCGGACAACCGCTTGACGCAAGAATACATCATGGGTCGTTTCGGTTAATCGAAGCACACTCGCATGGAATGCAATTTAGTTCAGTGAAAAGAAATGGAAGCATAACTCCCGAACGATGAGTTTCGGAGTTATGCTTTTTTTGTGGTAACGTTTGCCACGACAAAAACAGTCATGCTACGATAATCAGGGCCAAGGCGCTGTCCTTGGAGAGCGAATTATAACGATAACATGCGTCAACCACAAAAGAGGGGGCGTCCTGACATCAGGGGGCTCTTTTTGCGTACCCTTTGCTCTTATATTCAAGAACGCATTTATGAAGAAAGTATAAACTCTGCGGAGGGATGAACGTTCTTCGCTACAATACAGTCATGGGAGGATGAAACAGCGATGAGAGACCACGTGAATATTTTGCTGGTGGAGGATGATCCGGAAATTGCCCGCATTTTGACGGACCATCTTCGGCGTGAGGGATATGGGGTGACTTGGGCTTCGAGCGGCCTGGAGAGCTGGGAGGATTTCAGGGAAGGGACCTACCAATTGGTTTTGCTGGATCTGATGCTGCCGGAGATGGACGGGTTCGCGGTATGCAAAAATATCCGGCTGATCAGCGACGTTCCGCTGCTCATGATGAGTGCGCGCATCGAAGAAGAGAGCAAGGTCAGAGGTCTTGGCCTGGGCGCTGACGATTACATTACCAAGCCGTTCAGCCTGGCCGAACTTACGGCCCGCATCGAATCCCACCTTAACAGATATCGCAGATATCAGGGCATCAAGCCGGATTCGACCCATCAACAGTACAACGACGGATTGTCGATCGACCTGTTGAATCAACGGGTGCAGCTTCATGGGGAAGATATCGTACTGACCAATAAGGAATGGGCTTTGCTCACGCTGCTTGCCTCTCATCCGGGCCGGGCATTCACCAAGGCGGAGCTGTATGAACATGTGTGGAATCAGCCGGCAGCGGGAAGCTCGGGTACGGTCACCGTCCATGTGAAGAGCCTGCGGGCCAAGCTGGGGGATGAGCCCCATCAACCACGCTGGATCCAGACCGTATGGGGCAGCGGATACCGATTTGTAGGAGATTTGGCGGAATGAAGCTGAAGTACTGGCTGATGATTGCTTTCCTCATCGTGATGCTGCTGCCTGTCGCTGCAGGCTGGGCGCTATTCTCCCTGTACGACTACTATAACGATCAGCGCGCCGTAGCGGAATATGTAGAGTTGTCCGGACGGCTGGGTCCCATCGAGCAGGCATTGTCCGACCCGGGGCTGTACCGCCTGCAATCTGCTGATGCCTATGCTTCGCTCTCCGGGCTCGCCAGTGATCAAGTGAACTTTGACCTCTATCTGCCGTCGGGGATCAGGGTGTATACATCCGGTGGGGATCCCTGGTCTGCCGGGGCTTATACCGTCAGGGGTTCGGAACTATATCGCGATCTGTACGACATGCAGATTCGTCATCGCACGTTTACGCTGAAAAAGCCGGTATGGGAAAAGGGCGAACTGGTTGGCATTTACGAGATCGTCATGCTTCGCGGAGAGTGGCTTGAAGGCATCTCGGTCCGGACGACATGGGTCGTCGGCTCCGCTGTTATATTCTTTATCCTGTTATATGGCACCGTGCTCTGGCTGCTATCCAGAAAGCTTTTTCGACCGATGAGACAGCTGATGGACAGAATGCATGCTTTTGCGCGGGGAGAAGTTCCCATGGATGACGCACCGGTACGTCGCGATGAAATGGGCACGCTGCTCAAGCAATTTGATGCAATGCAGGAAAAAGTCAGGCAGACGCAGGCAGAAGTGGAGAAGGAGCAAAAAGAGAAAGAGCTCATGGTCGCTTCGCTGTCTCACGATCTGAAGACACCGTTAATGTCCATCAGTGCCTATGCGGAGGCAATTCGTATGGATACGCAATTGGAACCGCCCGAGAGACGGGAGTACTGGGACGTGCTGTTCGGAAATGTGGAGCGGATGAAACGGATGATTGGCGAACTCGAAATGTATACGGCGCTGGGTTCCGGTGAATTGGAGATGGCCATGGTCGAGGTGGAAGGAGAAGAGTTCTTCGATATGCTGCTTGGAAGTTATGGAGGACTTGCCGAGCATGGACAGATTGAGGTGAAAACGGTCGTCCGCACAGATCACCTCTACCGGCTTCATCCCGAACAACTGATGCGCCTGACAGACAATTTGATGAACAATGCACTGCGTCACACAAGAGCGAACGGGGCAATAGGTCTGGGCGTCATTGCTTCAGATCAGCCGCTTCCGGAATGGATCATTCCAACGCTGGATTTGGAGCTGGATAAGTTCAGGAAGGGATCAACCTTGATCCTGGTGCAAAATGAAGGGCCTGCTATTCCTGAAGAACAGCTGGATCGTATTTTCGAACCTTATGTTCAACATCAGAATCAGGAAGGGAAGGCGTATGCAGGAAGCTCAGGTCTGGGATTAAGCATAGCCAAACGGATTGCTATCAAGCACGGAGGTGAAATGCGCATGTGGTCGGCCGAAGGATACGGTACGCTCGCTGCATGCCGATTGCCTGAGATGTAATGCATTGAATAAAATGAGAGAGGAAGATGGGGATGATGAAAAAAGGATGGATGATGCTCGGTACGGCTTTGCTTGCAGGTTCACTGCTCGGAGGTTGTGCAGAGAAGGAAATGCTTGGCCTGTCAGGAGATGAGATGATCGAGAAGGTGGTCGCTGCAGAAACGAAACCCGCATCATATTATGCTGAAGGTGAAATGAAAATATGGTCGGACGACAAGCTGAATCACACCATGCACATTAAGGAATGGGTCGACGGTGAGACAGGGCGAAAGCGCACGGAAACAGAGGAGAACGGCCACGTAAGCTATGCGGTCAATAACGGAACGGAAATTACAATTTACGAAAAAGAGACAGGCACGGCGTATTCGATGGACGTATCCGCCATGGGACAACAGCCCGAACAGACCCAGAAGCAGATGCTCGTGGATCAGCTGGAACGGTTGCGGGATTCCCATGATGTGGATATGATGGGACAGGAAAAGCTTCAAGGACAGGACGTCATTCACATTAAGCTGACGCCGAAAGAAGAAGGCACTTTATCCATTTCCTCCGAGTATTGGGTAGACCCCAAAACGTGGATGATTGTCAAAGTCATTAGCACCTATGGCGATGAAAAGTCAGAAATGGTCTATGACCCGATTCAATATGATCCCGAGTTTTCCGAGAATACGTTCGTGATTGATATCCCCAAGGAGGTTGATGTGAAGGATCTGAATGATCTAACGCAGAATTCGGAAGTGAGTTTGGAAGAAGCCGAACAAGCTTTGGGGCAACCCTTTTTGCAGGATATGAACGGTGAGTTGGAGCTGTCGCGGATTGAGATGACTTCACTCGGCGGAGAGCTCAGCAGGGACGAAGTGACATTGTATTATGTCAACAACGACAAGGTTGAAGTGAGTATGACTGTATTCAAGGCGCCGGATGAAGATGGTGATGACACGCTGCTGCCTGATGAGTCCGAGGTTGAGGTTCGTGACACAGAGGGTTCGTATATGAAGAGCATCCGGAACATATCCTGGACCGAGAATGGATTGCGCTACTCTATCATGGGTGAGAACGAAGAATGGACAAAGGAGAAGCTTCAAGCTTGGGCGAAGGATCTGAAGCTGCCCAATCAGCCTTAATTGAATTGGAGGAGAGTGTGAGTCACGCAATGGATTACGCAGAGCATAACAACGGAGAACGGCGGCGCCTCCACCCGAAAGCTAAACAAGCAACAGCCTTGACGGCCCTAATGGTCAATGGGCTGTTGATTTTACTGGCCGTCGGATATCTGATCGTAGCATGGTTTAGAGATTGGGTGGAGTGGCCGGGATGGCTCGGGACAGGGGTTTTTATGATTTCACTAATCTGGTATACCTGGATTTTGCCCGGATTACGTTACCGGCACTTCAGTTTTCGGGTCGCTGATGATGAAGTGGAGATCCATTCTGGCTGGTTGTGGCATACGGATACGATTGTGCCGATGACGCGTGTGCAGCAGGTGGAACTGGAAAGCGGTCCTCTGCTGCGAAAATATGGACTTGCCAAAGTCAGCATCGTTACGGCGGCAGCTACGCTCCACATTGCCGGGTTGGAACGGGCAGAGGCAGAGCAATTGAAGCGCAATATCGGTCATCTGGCGAAGGTGGAAGATCATGATGAATGAACCGAAGCGTTTACATAAGATGTATGTCCTCTTTCCTTTTTTTAGCGTAATGAAGTCCATCATTCCAATTATCGTTCTACTCATCATCAAAGGCGTGGACTGGAGCAAATTTCCGTGGTACAGCTATGCTGCGGCCGTTGTGTGCATCGCGCTTCCTTTTGTTCTGTATGGTTGGATCAAATGGCGTAAATTCAGTTATACGCTGCAGGACGATCGTATTGTGCTGCGCCAGGGCCTATTTGTCCGGGAGGAGAAATCGATCTATTTCAGCCGCATCCACTCCGTCCAGACGCAACAGCCCCTGATTCAGCGGATGCTCCGGCTGGCACAGCTCAAGATTGAGACGCCGGGGGGCAGCGTTGAGGCGGATGGCGTGCTTCCCGCTCTGGCAATTACAGAGGCCGAGCGAATCGAGCGGTGGTTATATCAGAAGCGAAGTGAAGCTGTGAAGAGAGAGGAAGCGCCTGCGGCAGCACCATGGTCCGAAGAGCATGTTCGCCGCGAAGAGGGAGAAGCTCCCGGACAGAGTGTGGAGCTTATGGAGGGGGCAGCATTCCCGGTAAAGCGAGAGGTTCTGCTGCGCCTGTCAGCCGGCAGATTGTTTGTCGGAGCGCTGACAACGATGAATCTGCCGCTTGTCGTGGTTTTCGGTGCAGGGGTCTATTCATTCGCAGATGACCTGCTTCCGGATCACTTTTACAGCAACCTGGTTGAACAGGCCGGGCGGCTGCCCGTAATTTGGTGGCTCGGACTTGTGCCCGTCATGTTTTTGCTGGCATGGATCTTGTCAGCCGTGCTGTTTACGATCAAGTATGCCGGGTTCACCGTGGAGCAGGAAGGCGGAAACATTGCCATCGTTTCCGGTCTGCTCGACCGGAGAAAGCATGTGTTTTCTCCCCGTAAGGTACAGGCTGTGGAGGTCAAAGAGGGGCTGCTGCGACAGCCATTTGGTTATGCCGAGGTGGAGATATATGTCTTGACTTCGGAGATGGAGAAAAAAATGATGCTTCATCCGCTGCTGCCGGTTCGCGATGTGAATGAACTGCTTGCCCGAATCGTTCCGCAATTCGAAATGCACACACCTGCCAGCCGCCCTCCGGATCGAGCCCGCTGGTTGTTCCTGCGCTGGAAACTGCTGGGTGCGGCCGTGCTGGGAACGGCGGGAACCGTATTTCTGGGCCAGGCCGGCGCGCTGCTGTTTCTCTTCGTGCCCTTATGTGCCGTTTGGGGATACGGATGCTTCAAGGATGAAGGGATGAGCATTCAAGGCAAGCAGCTGACGCTTCGTCACCGGACAATATCCCGCAGAACGGCATTAATGCGCAGGCCCCATATCGTTACGGTGAACACCGCTGCCACGACCGGACAGCGAAGCAAGTCCTTGCTATCCGTTCGGGCCAAGCTTATGGTGAATCGAAGCGGCTTTAGAGCGGTTTTCCTGGAACATGACCAGGCTAATGCCGTGAAGGATTGGTTTCGACAGGCTTCGAACTTGATCTAGTTGGATAGGGAGACTGTCTAATCACTGAACAATACCATAAAAGGATGCATATAAATATATGGAGAACCTCAATGTATATATGTACAACGTCTCCAAACATTATTGGCCTCTCAGCCGGGATTTGCGATATCATGCAGCCGTTTATCTGGCACTCGTCCGAGTATGGTAATAATACGTTAATTTTATTGACATAAAGTGTGTTGAAGTTTAATCTGTTATATGAATGACCAAGATGAGTAAGTAATATGTGTGAACAAGAACATGACTTATAGATTATGACCTATATAGCGAATGATGACGAGTGGGAGAGACCCGGACAGGCTGAATAAACATTCATGCTTCCGCTTCGGGCACCGAAGGAGCAAGCGGCGTGCACCCGGCACGAACGTTAATCTCTCAGGTAAATGTACCATCGTTGGACGCAGCTCTGGAGAGTGTGCCATGACATGGCGCCGCCCAAGGGGTAAATGATGGGGTCGAACAATCGACCAGCATCATGAAACTCTCAGGCATCGAGGACAGAGAGAGGGCTAAAGGCCCTTCTCTGTCCTTTTTGGTGTGTTTATAAGGAAGCATAGTGAAAATATGGATGCCTTGGATTCGGACATGATGGAGTCGGCGGGGCAGTTACATGGAGGGGTGCAGGATGCGTTTCAAAGATGTGTTTTCAATTATTGGCCCGTCTATGACGGGGCCATCCAGTTCACATACGGCAGGAGCGGCAAGGCTCGGCCGAATTGCGCGCCAATGGCTCGGCTTTATGCCCGAGCGGGCGCGGTTAACGTTGTACGGCTCGTTTGCGGATACGTATCAGGGCCATGGCACCGATCTTGCGTTGATCGGCGGCCTTCTCGACTATGCAACCGACGATCCGCGCATTCCGGATGCGGAGCGATATGCGGAAGAAGCCGGAATGGATGTCGAATTTTATACGAGCGGCCTGCCTGCCCCGCATCCGAATACCGTCAAGATCGAACTGTGGCACGGCGAACGTCAATGCTCGCTGGTTGGTGCCTCCATCGGCGGCGGCAGCGTATCGGTGCACGCGCTGAACGATTTCCGCGTGCAGATCAGCGGCGAATTCCCCACATTGGTCCTGCGCCATTCCGACAAGGCCGGCGTCCTTGCCTCGGTGACGTCAACGGTCAGTTCCTCCGGCGTGAACATCGGTTACATGCAGGTAGACCGCAAAGCCCGCGACGGCGAAGCGTTGACGGCGATGGAGATGGACGGTCCGCCAAACGCGGAGATGCTGAACCGATTGCGTACCCTGGAACATATGCTGGACGTTCGGGTCATTGATTTGAAGAGAGGGGTGGGTCACGATGCGGTTTAAACATTTGCACGAGCTGAGCGCCATTTGCACGGCCGAATCCAAGTCGATTGCGCAGCTTATGGTCGAGGAGCAGGTAAAGGAAACCAATGTCCCGGAAACGGACGTTGTGCGGCAAATGTCGGAATATTATCAGGTGATGAAGGAGGCTGTGCGTAAAGGACTGACGGAGGACACCACTTCGCGCAGCGGATTGACGGGCGGAGACGGCAAAAAGATGGCCGCGTACATTCGCAGCGGAGAAACCTGCTCGGGTGATGCTTCTGCGCTTGCAATGGCCTATGCGCTGTGCGTATCCGAGGTGAATGCCTCCATGGGACGCATCGTGGCGACGCCGACGGCGGGTTCCTGCGGCATTATCCCCGGCGTGTTCATTAGCGCCCAGGAGCGGTTTGGCTGGAATGACGAGCATTTGGTCAATGGTTTGTTCTGTGCCGGAGCCATCGGATACGTCATTGCCAACAATTCCTTCATCTCGGGAGCCGAAGGGGGCTGCCAGGCTGAAGTGGGCTCGGCGATCGGCATGGCAGCAGGCGCAATGGTGGAGCTGCGTGGAGGCACGCCGGAGCAGGTCGTGCATGCAGTCGGTCTTGCGCTCAAAAATACGCTGGGCCTGATCTGCGATCCGGTGGCCGGGCTAGTAGAGATCCCTTGCATCGTCCGCAATGGGCTGGGTGCCGTGACTGCACTGGCTGCCGCGGATATGGCCCTGGCTGGCGTGCGCAGCGCGATTCCTTCGGACGAAGTGATCGATGTGATGCTGGAGGTGGGCAGCGCCATGCCGAGCAGGCATCGCGAGACGGCCCAGGGAGGTTTGGCGCAGACGCCGACGGGGCGCAAAATGATGGAGAAGCTGGCCAAACCGAAAGCGAAGCGTGCGCCCGAGCCTGAACTGCAAACGGGAGAAGAACAACCTTCCGAGTAGACGGAAATGGTGTCATTGCCATGATTTCATCGATATTTAAAAGCCGATGCAAGTTCTTCCATAGGAAGAGCCGCATCGGCTTTTTTGAGCATGGGGCACTCACTCGGGTTTCAGCGGCGTGGTTCCCAGAACGGCATATCCATAGGCGGGAAGCTCCACGGCGAGCGTGCCTCCTTCCAGGGCGATCCGGTGGTCGCTCTCCAACAAATCGGCCCATTCTCCTTCGCCTGCTTCAAGCTCGAACATGGCCGTTTCTTCGGAGCGGTTGAATAACACGAGAATGCGTTCCTCGTCGCTTTGCCGCTCCAGCACCAGCTGGCTGCCGCCTAGGCTTGCTTGCGGGAAGCGGATGCTGCCTTTCGCACGCAGGGCGGGATGGGCATGGCGAAGCGCAATGATTGTTTTGTAGAAGTCCAGCAGCTCTCGATCTTGCTTCGCTTCGTCCCATTCCATGCATCTGCGGCATTCGGGATCTCCCCCGCCCTCCAGACCGATTTCATCCCCGTAATAGATGCAGGGGGCTCCCATGTAGCTGAACTGGAACAAGGCTGCGAGCTTCATCTTGCGTTTATCCCCTTGAGCCAACGTGAGCAGCCTTGGCGTATCGTGGCTGTCCAGCAGGTTGAATGCAACCTCGCTGGCCTGGTGTACATATCTGGACAATTGTTTTGCCATGGCATGCACGAATTGATCCGCATGCATCTTGCCCATCACAAAAAAGCGGTTAACGGCTTCGGTGAACGGATAATTCATCGCGGCGTCGAATTGGTCGCCCTGCAGCCATGCCGAAGCTTCGTTCCACACTTCGCCCAAAATGTAGGCATCCGGGTTGGCTTGCTTGACCACGCGCCGGAAATCCTGCCAGAACGCATTGTCGACTTCGTCGGCCACGTCCAGCCGCCATCCGTCCGCTCCGACATCCTTGATCCAATACTCCGCGACCTTGAGCAGATATTCCTTGACCTCGGGATTTTCCGTGTTCAGCTTCGGCATATGCGGCTCAAAACCGAAAGTATCGTACGTGGGTACGCCGTCCTTCACGTCAAGTGGAAACTCGTGAACGTGAAACCAGTTCGCATAACGGGATTTCGACCCGTTCTGTTGTACGTCGACGAAGGGAGCGAACGTTTTGCCGGAATGGTTGAACACCGCATCGAGCAGCACCTTGATTCCGCGCTTATGGCACTGTTCCACCAGGCGTTTGATCGTTTCCGCATCGCCGAAATGGCGATCCACTTTCAGATAATCTTCCGTATCGTACTTGTGGTTTGTGGTTGCTTGGAAAATCGGAGTGAAATAGATGGCCGTGATGCCGAGCTCGCTCAAATAATCGAGATGGTCCATGACACCCTGCAAATCTCCGCCGAAAAAGTTGAAAGGCGTAGGATCGCTGCCCCATGGTTCAATGTCCTTCGGATTCCGGGAAGGATCGCCATTGGAGAATCGTTCGGGGAATATTTGATAGAATACGGCGTCTTTGACCCAATCCGGCGGTTCAAAAACGGCTCCGGGATGTATGTACGGGAACTGGAACATGCGGCCGGGATCGTCAGGCTCCTCCTCTTGAAAGTCGGTTTCGGTCATCCAGATCTGCTCTTGCCCGCTTTTGAGCAAAAAGGCGTACTTCAGCCGATGATAGGGCGGCTTGACCTCTCCTTCGAAGTAATCAAACATGGAATCGGAGGCATACTTGCTTAAAGGAATCAAGGCTCTCGTTTCTTCCCAGGCATATTTGTCCCCGGTCAGCGCAAGGGCCTCGGTGAGATCGTCTTTTTTGGCGCGAAGCCGGAGACGAATCGTATCTTTGTCGTAGGCATAGGCCCAATTGCGTTTGGATTGGTGATAGATGGCTTCCAGCAGCATGTGATGCACTCCTCCAATCATAATGAACATGAACCGACGTGATATCGGCAGTTTAGGTATAATTGAGATATATTACCTCAAAGAAGCAGAAAGGAAACGATGATACGCATGAAACCAAAATTGTTATACATTGAGGACGACATCGAAATTTCCGCATGGGTCAGGGATGACCTTGAAGAACGAGGATATGACGTCGTTTGGCTCGCAAGCGGCGAAGGAGCCACGGAGGCGGCAAATGGATGCTCCTTGATTATTCTCGACGTGATGCTGCCCGGATTGGACGGATTCACGGTAGGGCAACGACTCAAAAAGGAACATCCCGCGGTCCCGATCGTCATGCTTTCGGCCCGGACGTCGATTGACGACAAGCTGCACGGGCTTGAATTCGCGGACGACTACGTGACCAAACCGTTTCATCCGGATGAGTTGGCCGCCCGAATCGAGGTCCAGTTGCGCAAGTCGGGTACCGCAGTGGCGTCCGGTCAAACGATCAGGCTGGAGCACCTCTCCATCCATGAGCAGGATCATCGGATCGTCAATGAAGAAACGGGAGAAGAGATTATTTTATCGGGAAAACAGTATCACATCTTCGCCTACCTGCTCCGGCACATGGGCATGATCCGAACCAAGGAGCAGATCTACGAAGCGGTATGGAACGAACCTTACCTTGACGGCGACAAGACGTTAATGGTGCATATTCGCCATCTGCGGGAGAAGCTGGAGCGCGATCCGGCGAATCCGACGATTTTGCAAACGGTGCGCGGCGTTGGATATCGCGTGAAAAAACCATGATTCGCCGTTGGCGGAAACGGACTACAGTAGAAGCGCCCCGCCAGACTCGAAAGGGCAAATCGGAGAACGTGCGCAAGCTCCGGTGGACGCGTTCCTTGATGTCCCGTTATATTCTGCTCATTTTATGTGCGGTATTATTTGTTCCGGTCGTCCTCCCAATCATTTCTGTAACATATGTCGTCATTGCCAACTATACAAACCATCATGTGGACCAGACTCCGTATGGCGATGCAACGGGATTCGGGAAAATGTGGATCGGCGAAGGTCGGAGGCTGGACGGGGTTCCCCCGAAGGAAGTGGATGCACGGCTAAGGAAGCTGCATGACGATTATCCCGAGTCTTCGATATACCGGGTTAACGGCAATGGGGAGACCGAGCTAATTCTGCCAGGAACCGGCGTGGAAGTGGCTGCAACGAAAAATGCAGCTAAAGCGGAGACTCGATTGAAGTGGATGCTTGGCGAACAGCGAACGGAAGTTACCCTTATTCCCGCCGTCTGGGAAGCGTCCGACATGCTGCAGTTCATGAAGGATGCTTCCTACCGCGACCCGTTGACGGCGGTCGCTTTTGTGGGCGGCGGGAATGTAGACAAAGGGCAGGGGTTTATGGTCATCGAGATGCCGCGGCATATGTTGGAGATGCAGCGCAGCGAACCTTGGGAGTTTTTGTATTTGCTCACGTTTATGGGCATCGTGTTCCTGTTCTTTATCTTGATGTCGGTCCTGTTCTTTGCCCGCATTCGCAAGCGGCTGATCCGGCTGCAAACGGCGATGGTGGATCCGGGCAAAGAAGGCATTCCGCTGCCTGTCAACGTCCGTGCATCAGATGAAATCGGCCAGCTGGAGGAATCGTTTAATCAGATGGTGCACCAACTAACGGATAGCCGGCACCGGGAGCGGGAAGAGGAACAGCTGCGCAAGCGGCTTGTGGCTGGGCTTTCCCATGATTTGCGCACGCCACTTACCGTCATCCGGGGCCATATGCATGCTTTGCATAAGGAAGCGCTCAGCGAAAACGGGCTTCATGCGTTGATGCGAATGGAAGCTAAAATGGACGACCTGGGCGGACTCATCGACAACATGCTCTCTTACAATTTGTTGGCGAGCGGAAAATATACGCTGAAGCTGGAGGATAAGGACGTTTTGCGTATCGTGAGGGAAATGGCGGCATCCTGGTATCCGGTATGGGAGAGGGAACAATTCGAGATCGACATTGATCTGCCGGACGAATCTTTGATTTGGCGCGTGGATGAACAGGGATTCAGGCGCGTGCTGGACAATCTGTTTCAAAATGCGGTGCGGCATGCAGCCGCAGGCCGGTACATCGGCATCGCCACGGAAGAAATCAAGGGTCAACGGGTCATCGTGGTGCGTGATGCCGGCCCAGGCATGCAGAAGGAGTCCGAGACCAGAGGAACGGGGCTTGGTTTATCCATCGTCGATCTGCTCATTCGCGAAATGGGGCTGCGCAAGCGCGTGGAAAGTTCGGCGCAAGGTGTTGCGATTTATATCTACAGCGGCGTTAACTAGTGACATCCCCGGGAACGCGTTTTTTAAACTAAACTTAAACTTCGGGCACCCCGGCTTTTAACCTTGAACCTTTAATATGGGTTCCGAGGTGATTAAACCATGAGCGAAAACATTATTCAAACCGCCAACCTGTGGAAAACATATCGCGACCGCGCAGCGGTCCGGGAACTTGATTTGACGATTAAAAAAGGAGACATCTACGGTTTCCTCGGCCCGAACGGCGCCGGCAAAACAACGACGATCCGCATGCTGCTCGGCCTGATCAAGCCGACGAAGGGCGTCATTCGCATCTTTGATAAAGACATCCGCAAGGATCGCATGGACATTTTGCGGCGTGTGGGCTCGCTCGTCGAATATCCGTCCTATTACGGGCATCTGAATGCGGTCGAAAATTTGGAAGCCCTGCGCCGGATTTTGGGCGCGCCCAAATCGCGGATTAGCGAAGTGCTCTCGATTGTTGACCTGACTCGGGACGCCAAACGGTCAGTCAAAGGGTATTCGCTGGGCATGAAGCAGCGTCTCGGCATTGCCAGCGCGCTGTTATGCCAGCCGGAGCTGCTCATTTTGGACGAGCCGACGAACGGTCTGGACCCGGCAGGCATTCAAGAGATCCGCGAACTGATCAAACGCATGCCCTTGGAACACGGCATCACGGTCCTCGTGTCCAGTCACTTGCTCAGCGAAGTGGAGCAGATGGCCAGCCGGGTCGGCATTATCCGTGACGGAAAAATGGTCTTGCAGGATACCATCGCGAACTTGCATAACCAGACAGGCAGTTCCATATGCCTGACGGTGTCGGAGCCGGAAGAAGCGATGAAGCTGGCGCGGGAGCAAGGACAGTTCGGCCAACGCCAGGGGTCAATGCTGACGTTCCCTTACATGGACGATAGCGCCATCGCCTTGCTCGTTCGCCGCCTGGTGGAACGGGATCATGCGGTGTATCGCGTGGAGGAGCATCGCCAATCCTTGGAGGACCTCTTCATGCGCGTGATCGGCGAGGGGGCTTCCATATGACAGGGCGGGCGCTATTTTCCGATTGGCTGAAGATACGCGGCAAGGGCATTTGGTTTCTCGTTTTTCTGGCACCGATCGGACTGACCGCAATGCAGGCGCTGAACTTCGGTTTGAGGCTCGATTACTTGAAGGAACAATACGCAGCCGATCTGTGGGGAGGGCTGCTCGAAAACGTGGTGATGTTCGTGCCGCTCGCCCTGATGTTGGGTGCAACGGTGCTCAGTTCGATGATCGCGGGCGTTGAGCATGAACAGGGTTCATGGAAGCAGCTTTTGGCCATGCCGATCTCCAGAACGGCCGTATACACGGGCAAATTTTTGCTTGCTTGCGTGCTGCTGATCATTTCGTGTTTGTTGCTGACCGCTGGCATCGTCGTCCTTGGATTGGTGCTTGGATTCGATGCGGGAAGTATTCCGTGGGGACAGGCGATCACGCTCGGATTGATGCCGCTTGCTGGGGCGCTGCCGGTATTGTCGCTTGAATTTTGGTTGACCACGGTCAGCAAAAACCAGGCGCTGCCGGTAACCCTTGGCATTGTTTTGGCCATCGTAGGCTTGTTTTCGTTGTCCCTTTCCCCATATTTCCCGCTCGCTTGGTCCCAGATGGCTTGGAGCGGTCCGAACCCCTTGATGTTTGCGGGTATGGGCATTGGTGCGGGATTGCTGATCCTGCTGCTTGGCATGGTCCACTTCAGTCGAAAGGATGTGGCCTAGGATGAACTTTGCGACGACATATTTTCGAATCCTCTCGTCCGAGCGGCTGAAAATGGGGAAATCGCCGATATGGCTCCTGATTCTCGTCAGCCCGCTGCTTGCGCTGCTGCTTGGGATCACCGCCACGCCGGGCGGAAACTGGGCCGTGTTGATGAACGCGATGCTTTCCTTGCACGGCTTGCTGTTATTTCCGATGTTAACGGGCGTGTTTGCCTCGTTCGTCTGCCGCTTCGAACATGCCGGCGGCGGATGGAAACAAATGCTGGTCCTCCCGCTGACGCGCACAGGCGTATACTCAGCCAAATTGACCGTCGTGATGGTGCTGCTTGCACTCACGCAGTGTTTGATGCTCGGGTCCATCGTGCTTGGAGGCATGTTCCATGGCTTTACGCAGCCTGTCCCGTGGGGACTCCTTGCAGGCCATCTGCTGCTGGGACTGTTCGCCGCTCTGCCGTTAGCTGCTTTGCAAATGTTCGTATCGTTGGTGTGGAGCAGCTTCGCCGCACCGCTCGCGTTGAATTTCGGCCTGACCGTGCCGAATATTCTGATCATCAATTCGGCGACTTATGGTCCGTATTATCCATGGGCGCAGCCGATGCTGTTGATGATGCCGACAGGAAGCGGCGGCTTTGGCGCGTATAATGTGCCGCTCGGCACGTTGATTGCCGTGGTTGGCGGAAGCGCGGTATTTTTCCTGCTGATCGGGCTGCTGTATTTCCGGCGTAAAGAAATTTGAACGCAGGTACAGGTCGATGAAAATGAATACAACTATAAAACGTTTGCGGGCCGTGGTCTTGAAAATCATATTGCTCCTTGTCTCATTCGTTGTTCTGTGGGTGGTTATTCACCAAGTGCTTACAGCTTATGAAAAAGGAAAGTATCCTCCCATGGGGACATTCATCGAAGTAAACGGTGAAAAGATGCATGTCTACGCGAAAGGCGCCGGGAAGCAAACGATCGTGTTGTTGAGCGGACTCGGTACGCCGGCCCCCGTGCTGGATTTTGAACCGTTGATCAACGAGCTGGCTGAGAGGAACAAAGTGGTTATCGTGGAGGGCTTTGGTTACGGCTGGAGCGATGTGACCCACAAGGAGCGGACCGTGGAGAACATCGTGGAGGAGCTGCGAACGGCTTTGAAAAAGTCAGGGATCGAAGGTCCTTATATTCTGATGCCCCATTCCATGTCTGGTATCTACAGCATGTACTACGCCAACCGTTATCCGGATGAGGTCAGGGCGGTCATTGGCATCGATCCAACATTGCCCCAGGCGTTGGCATACTTTGGCGAGAGCGCGCCTACCGCACCTTCGTACATGGGCCTGGCAGCTCCGACCGGCGTGATCAGGTTGGCTATGCTCATCAATCCGGCAGACTTTTTGCCAAGGGCGGAAGAGGGGCTGTACTCGGTTGCGAATCTCGATAAGATGAGGGCAATTACGGCATGGAAGGGAACCAACCGAAACATCATCGATGAAACGAACGAAATTGGCAGTAACGTGGCCAAGACCGCCGACATGGCATTTCCCCCGGATGTTCCCGTCCTGATTTTTACAACAAAAGAAAACAGGGAGGCAAAGGATGGAAAGACCAACGTGACGTTCTATCAGACTCAATTGCCGGACGATTCTGTCAGCCGAATCATCGTCATGGAAGGCGGCCATTACCTTCACTGGACGAAATACAAGGAAATAAGCCTGGCAGTCGAGCAGTTTACGTCGGACATTTCCGAGAAAGGGAACTGAAAAGCGACGGTTGGGCGCAAAAAAACAATAAGCCAGGGCCCCGTACAGCGAGGAGCGTCCTGGCTTTTTGTTATATGTTAAAAAGAAAATCGCTATGCCAACGTTAATCGACGGATGCTCCCGGACAAAATGCTGCACGAACGTTCGAACTTTTCACGTTCCGTTTCATGGAGATGCAGCTCGATGACTTCCTGGATGCCATTGCCACTAATAATGGCTGGTACCCCAACGCAAACGTCTTTCTGTCCGTATTCCCCGTCCAGAATGGCGGATACGGCAATGATTTTGTGCTCGTCGTTCAGGATGGAACGCGTAATGTGGGCGAGGGCGTTGCCGATACCAAACTGCGTGGAGCCTTTGCGCGTGAAAATTTCCCATCCCGCATCCTTCGTTTTGCGGGCGATATCGTCCAGATCGAGATGTTTGAAACGCTCCTTGTGCTGCTCCAAAATGTGCATGATCGGCTTGCCGCCGATCGTCACGTGGGACCAGGCGACGAACTGGGACTCGCCATGTTCCCCGAGGGCATATCCGTGCACGCTGCGCGGATCAATGGAGAACACTTCGGACAGCAAGGTTTTGAGCCTGGATGAGTCGATGGAAGTTCCCGTGCCGATGACGCGTTCGCGCGGCAAGCCCGACAGCTTCCAAACCATATAAGTGACGACGTCAACCGGGTTGGCTGCAACGACAAAAATACCCTGGAACCCGCTGTCCATGATCGGAAGCACGATATCTTTGGTGATGGCCTCGGCCTCTTCCAGAAGGTCAAGGCGTGTCTGCCCCGGCTTGGGGTTGGCTCCGGCCGTAAGCACAATAACGTCCATGCTGGTGCAATCGGCATACGTTCCCGCGTACACCTTGGTGCGATTGTGCGTAAAGTCCATGCAATGGGAAAAATCGAGCGCTTGCGCAACTGCGCGGTCGTATGTCCGGTCAACCATCATGATTTCCCTGCATATGGACTGATTAATCATTGAATAAGCACAACTTGAACCAACCAAACCCGCCCCGATCACCGCTACTTTACCTGATCTGCCTAACACCTCGTTCAACCTCCGTTTTCGAATATAATCCGTTCATAACATGCATTATGTTAAGTAAGGTCTTATAAAATATGTCGGATTCCAAATATACGTTACATAAGATAACACATGAAAATGCTTTACAGCAATGATTCCCGTTATCGCGGGAGCGTAGTGGGGTAATGAGGTTAACAAAATTGACACGAATTGCGATGGAAATAGGTAACCTCCCTTTTTTTCGAGGCATGTACCCCTGAAAATGTCTGATTTCAACACGGGTGTCGAAGCAAAATGACAGCATTTGCATGTGCAGCGTTCGACACGACGGCATATGTGGCTTAAGTCGAAACAGGCGGGAATTTTTCGAAAAAAGCGACTGACAAAAGTTCTTATGAATCCCCAGAAACAGAAGAAAACCGTCAAAGGGATTATTCCATGAATTCACGAATACATACGGCAAATGCTGAAAACAGCATGATTGAGCTTGTTTAACTGTTGCCCAATCCGATGAACGTTCCCCAAGAGGAACGCTGAAGCTATGTCCTTTGGTAGTCAAAGACTTCGATAACGGGAGGGAATTTCAAATGATTGAAGAAGCAGGAGCAACGACGGAAACAGCCAAGAGTCTGGGAATTGGGGCCAGCACTCTTCGTAAATATGCAGCGGCGCTGGAAGAACGGGGATACCGCTTTGAACGAGCCGCGAACAAATCGCGTCTGTTCAAAACAGAGGACGTGGAGTGCATTGAAAGACTGATGATGGAACTGCGAGAGCACAATATGCCGCTTGCCGATGCCGTAGTAACCGTCCTGGCCAATGATATGCGTGCCGATGACGGTCCCGAACCTGATGAGACAAATGATGAAATGGACGTTTCCAACAGTGGGCGGGAGGGAGCCGATCACGAGGTTGTGGGTGGCAGCGGGGAGCCTGCATTCGAGGCTGCCGCGCCATTGTCCATGCCATCGCTTTTTCCGGAAGTGGCGGCATCCTCCGTCCATTCCCGTATGGTGGAAGGGTTGGGGCAGCTGGTCAGCGAAGTGACGCATGGGGCCGTGGAACCGAAGGATGAGCAGACGCAGCTGCAGGAGCGGGTCAATGAACTTGAAGCAAAAATTGGGGAGCTTGCCGCCGTATATGAGGAATTGCTGGGGCAGATGGACAAGCAGCAGCAATGGATGAATGACAAATTGGAGGAAGAGCGGGATCGTGAGCTGGTTACCAATCTGCGCAGTTACCAGGGGAGACAACGCAAATCCAAGGGGGTGTCGTTGCGGATGTTGTTTGGGTTGTTGCCCAAAAAACATAAAGAGGCGTGACGAACATCGTTGTCCGCCCGTGCTATTCCTCTGCTTACGCTGCCTGATATAATAGTCTCCATACGATACCAGAAGACGGGCCGGGTACGATTTTGCACGCCACTGATGACAAATTCGAATCCCGGCTGCGATGTAGGAGGACATGTGGGACTGCGGCGAAGCTGGCAACGATGGATCGGATTTTGGACAGACCGACCCCAGAGGAAGGGCACAACCATTGCCGAAAGGTACACCGTTACCCGACTCCTTGGCATGGGCAGTTACGGACTCACTTATTTATGCACGGATGAACATACGGGGCAGGAGGTCGCATTGAAGGAGTCGAAGCCCAGCAAAGGAACGCTTTCGGTGAGGCTGCTTGAGCGGGAAGCGGAAGTGATGGGCCGTCTGGAGCATCCTTTCATCCCCAAGCTGCTCGAATCGTTCAGTTACCTCGGCCGGAACTACCTGGCTGCGGAGTATGTACGCGGAGAAACGCTGGAGCAGTGCATCTTCGAGCAGGGGTGCGTCTATTCGGAACAGGAGTGTCTTGAACTGGTGGGTCGTCTGCTCGGACCGTTAAACCATGTGCATCAGCAGGGATACATTCATGGCGATGTACGCATCCCCAACGTCATCCTGCGTGACGGCCAGGTGCATTTGATTGATTTCGGCCTGGCGCGGCGCATGGGGGAACCGCTCCTGCCGGAATTGAAACGGCGAATGCGGGACGTTCCTTTACCGGAGGACGAGCCGGCGATTGCGGATCAGGATCTTCAGGATGTGGGGCATTTTCTGTTGTTCATGTTGTATTCCGCGTTTGAACCGGAAAAGGGGAAAGCTCCTGCAAGCTGGCAGGAAGAGCTTGATCTCTCGCCATCCATGCGAGTCATGCTGGAAAGACTGTTAGGGCTTCGGCCCGGTTATGAAGGCGGCGTGCCCGAGCTTTTGGCCGATGTTCGGGATATGCTTGAGGAGACGAAGTGAATTATTTTTCTGGTAAAAAAGTAAAGGTGATCTGATGCAATGGCTGCCATGATCCGAATAAAAAGGGTGCTCTCCAACCGCGAAGCGGCTGGCAGGGCACCTCTTGTTTTGCACTCACCGGATAACAACCGCCGGGCGCGAGTTCCTTTCAGCAATTACGCCGCCGGATGCGTCGCATACATATCCGATGAACGCTGTATATTAACTGGAACTATATTTTCTGCTTTTGTAATAGCTGGAGCCGTGGCGGCTGTCCCGGTGCTTCATGTCCGACGAAGAATAACGCCGGTATGCATGCTTCCCGGAAGAACTGCTGTAGCGCCTGTAGACGCGTTTTCCCGAGGAGCTGCCATAATGTCTGCGGTGGGAAGAAGATTTGGAATCGAGAAGCTTGCCTAACATTTTTCTGAGCATCAGTTTCCCCTCCTTTCGTCTTCGGCCGTATATGCGAATATACGTTGCTTCGACGGGGGCGGTTTCGGTTTTTTTAGCACGATTCGTCTTTGCGGGATGCGGATGGATCCAATGTTTTCAGAAAAGTGTATTCATTGCATTGACGGGATATCGTATAATAGATTGTTGATGATGTTGCGGATTTTTTTGTTTTTGAGCGTTTCGAGAGTAGAATAGAGGAAAGAACAGATTAATTACGGACAAGGAGAAGTTATCATGATTACGTTGAAGACGAATGAACAGATCGGGAATATGAAAAAGGCCGGAGAGATTCTGGCTGCATGCCATAGAGAAATCGCCAAGATGATTCGTCCGGGAATCACGACCCAGGAAATCGATCAGTTTGCCGAAGCTTTTATGAAGAAAAATGGGGCAACGCCTGAGCAGAAAGGATACAACGGTTATCAATTTGCCACATGCGCGTCCGTCAATGATGTGATCTGTCACGGTTTTCCGGGAAAATACGTGCTGAAGGACGGAGATATCGTCACGATTGACATGGTTGTCAATCTGAACGGTTGGCTTGCCGACTCGGCTTGGTCTTATGCGGTTGGGCAGGTAAGCCCGGAAGCCCGGCATTTGCTGGACGTCACCAAGGAATCCCTGTACAAAGGCATTGAAATGGCCGTAGTCGGCAACCGCATCGGAGACATCTCCCATGCAATCCAGGTATATGCCGAAGGCGAAGGACTTTCCGTCGTGCGCGAATTCGTTGGGCATGGCATCGGCGAGAAAATGCATGAGGAACCGCAGGTGCCTCATTACGGACCACCGCATCGCGGGCCGCGTCTCAAAGAAGGCATGGTGATTACCATCGAGCCGATGTTGAACATCGGAACCTATCGCAGCAAGCTGGATTCCGACGGTTGGACAGCGCGCACGCAGGATGGAAGCCTTTCGGCGCAATACGAGCACACCATCGCCATTACGGCTGACGGTCCAATTATTCTGACGGCTCAATAATAGATTGCACATTCAAAACCACGATATTTGGCGAAAGTCGGGCGGACACGTTTGTGATCCGCCTGTTTCGGTTTAAACTGTTAAGGAGTCAGGAACATAATTTGCCAGGGCCAGGATAGCCCTGGCCACAAAGGCCGGTACGGTCTACTGACAGCAAGGAGGTCATTCAGTTGTCCGAAAATGAACAGATTGTGCTGGCATCGCGTCCGGAAGGTGAGCCGACCAGGGACAATTTTCGATTTATCCGGTCTCCCCTGCCGCAGCCTGAAGCCGGACAGGTGCTGGTTCGCACGTTATATTTGTCCGTTGATCCATATATGCGCGGCCGCATGAAGGATGCCAAGTCTTATGCGCCCCCTTACGCGCTGGATGAGGTCATCAAAGGTGGAGTCATCGGTCAGGTGGTTGATTCGTCGGAACCGAACCTGCGCAAGGGAGATCTTGTGACCGGGATGTGGGGATGGCAGCGATTCGCTGCGGTAAACACGGCCGATATTTCCCTGATCGAGCCGGGAGAGGCACCGATCACGGCGTATCTAGGCGTGCTGGGTCTGACCGGACTGACCGCGTATTTCGGGCTTGAAGATATCGGCAAGCCGCAAGACGGCGAAACAGTCGTCATTTCCGGCGCCGCCGGAGCGGTCGGCATGGTCGCAGGACAGATCGCAAAGATCAAAGGGGCGCGCGTCGTGGGGATCGCGGGTAAGGACGAAAAATGCGCGTATTTGAAGGAACAACTCGGATTCGACGAGGTGCTGAATTACAGACGGGAGCAGGATATGTCGGCAGCGGTCGAACGCGCTTGCCCGGAAGGTGTCGATGTTTATTTCGACAATGTGGGAGGCGACATTTCCGATGCGGTACTCCGCCATATCAACCGGAATGCGCGGATTCCGTTGTGCGGGCAAATTTCGGCTTATAATCTGAAGCAGCCCGACGTTGGCATGCGCCCGCAGACATTGCTTCTGACCAATACGGCTCTGATGAAAGGTTTTTTGCTGGGCGATTATGCCAAATCCTTCAAGGAAGGAAGAGCCAAATTGGCCAAATGGCTTGCTGATGGGCTTATTCGGCATGAGGAAAACATTGTCGAAGGGTTTGAACATACGCCGGAAGCGTTCATCGGATTGTTTACGGGCGACAATCTCGGCAAACAGCTCGTTAAGGTCGCGGATCCCGAATAGCGATGAAGCCGGGAAGAGCCGAAATCGTGACCTATGACAAAAGACACGTCATTCGCCAATGCAGCGCGAAAGACGTGTCTTTTGTCGGTTTATCGGGTTGCCGCATCCGAGGCAATGACTTCCTGATAATGTTTATACATATATACGCGCCAGCGCACGATCATGCCGAAAGCCAGCAGGAAAAAAAGTCCGCCCGTCTGCGGTATGGTGACGTAACGCTGGATGACTTCATGAAGAATAAGACGCACGGCGAGCAGGCCGAGCAAAATAAAAACAAAGCTGCGCGAACGAGTGGCGAAAATCTCGCCGTTAATCCGTTCGAACTTGGTGCTCCGTATGAGCGGGTACGAAAAGATGAACCAGCCAACGAGCAAGGCGATCAATGCCCACAACCACGGAACATGCGTCTCGGGCACGACAAACATAAGGAACCCGGTGCTCATGCCGAGCGGGGGAATCAAAATTTTACGAATGGTTACCGGCCTGTGGCTTGCCTTCATGCGAATGAAGATAGCGAGCAGTGCCATGACAAGCATACCGACGGTTGCGCCGATTTGAAGATATAACGGACTGATCTGAGCCACGGAAATATCCCTCTTTCCGGAAGAATAGTTTGACCCGCCCAGCGGATCTGCAAAAAAGTTGCTTGAATCTATGATTTCTATTATATCACAAAGAGATAAAGCCGATAGAATGCTAAGTGTGTCATTTATCGAATACTTCAAATCGAGGAATTACAAAATTTGCATTTATTTTCAACCAAAGCGGTACCGTTTATTCGGCGATGGAGGAATAACTTTCGTTCCGGGCACAGCAGCATGAGAGCAAACGCAGATCATGAAAACGTGCAGACCTTGGTGAGACTTTGACACGAATATGGAGGAAGACGCAGCATGAAAAGAACTCACAGGTCATCCGTATGGGTGATGGCTTCTTTGACAACCTTCTCGATCGTACTGGCCATCCCCTGGATTTGGTGGCAATCCGAGGCATCAACTCCGCTTGAAGTCCTGATTATCGACAAAGGGGCATCAGAGTCTCCCAATCCGGAACATAAAGGTTTGATCTGGTTGCTCAATCAGCAAAAAATCGTCCGAAAGAACGGGGAACGATATATGTACGACGAAAATGATGCGGACCGGGCTACGACCTATTCACCGTCCGTGAGCCGGCGGTTGCCCGAAGACATCATGACCGATACGGATATCATTTATGTAACGTCTTCTTTGAACCGACAAGGGAGTACGGGTTTAAACGAATCGAGTGCACGGGAAGGAATCACGGAGCAGGATATCGGCAAAATCCGTGAGGCGGCGTCCAGAGGAGTTCTGGTCGTTGCCGAGTATGGAACTTTGTCAAATACGTTATCCCCGGCGGCCCAAAAGCAGTTTTACGAGCTGATGCATGTAAGGAGCAGCGGTTGGCGGGGGAAATACATATCGCATTTGCAAAGCTCGGATGAAGTGCCGGAGCAAGTGATGAAACGTTACGAAGCCGAGACGCGGGCGAAATGGCCGTATTCCGGATCGGGTCTGCTGCTTATGCACGAGGACGGATCGATCGTTGTATTGTGCCACGGAACAGATATGCGAACCGAGGATAGCGGGCTTGCTTTTACCCAGGAGGGAACGAATTGGAGCGGCATTGATGAACGGATTCACTACGACAACTGGTTCGATATTGTAGAGCCGGATTCGAAAGACGCGGTGAAGGCCTGGTTCAGGACGGGATTGACGGATGCCGGGCGCCAAAAGCTGCAGGATGCCCGCATTCCTTTGGAATTCCCGGCCGTGATCCGGCATGACGACAACGTACGGACATACTATATGGCCGGTTCGTTTGACGAGTTGAACAACTATTCGTTTTGGCGCAGAATCAAAGGCTGGGACGTCATCAGGAACTGGCTGACTCCGAACCGGAAGGGCGTGCCTGACGTCATGTATTGGAAGGCATACGTGCCCATGATGAAAACGATCTTGCGGGAAGCGGAACGCGCGGTCGGGTCGCAGCCTTAGTATGAGGATAACGAAGAGTGAATCCGTAGTAGAAGGGTATGAATGTGGAAAACGTGATAGACCGGGAAAAGCCGATTTCGGTCCAAAGGGACAAAAAGAACGGCCCGCTTAGGCTATTGATTGCCGGAAGCGGCCGTTCGGATGTTTCCAATCATGCATCATGGACTGCGTGCTTGAAGCTATTGCATCTTACCCATGTGCTGCAGCCCGTTCAGGAATGCTGCCACGGTGAGGCGAAGGCTCTCGCCAGGATCGAAATCCATGGCAAATCCGCCTTGGGCGCCGATGGAGGCAAAGCCATGGCACAGGCTGCGCAAGCCGCGCACGGCATGCAAGGCCTCGGCCTTGGTCAATGGATAAGGCTGCAGGGTTCGCAGCAGCAGATCCAGGGTGGCACTGCTCGCGGCAGCAAGCTGCGGTTCGTCCCGGTCCGGCGCATGGAAGGAGGCTTCATACAGCCCCGGGTGCTCACGGACAAAGGCAGTGTAGGCTGCAGCGATGGCCTGGATGGCCTCGCCGCCGGAACGGCCAGCGGCAGCGAGCGTTAGGGCGTGGCCGAGCTGCTGCACGGACATCAGCGCCAATTCCTGGCGAAGCCCCGGAAGACCGCTGATGTGGTTGTACAGCGACGGGGAGCGCACGCCCAGCCGCTGGGCCAGGGCGGCCAGCGTCAGCGCCTGGAAGCCGTCGCTGTCGGCGAGCTGGATCGCGGCGTTCAGCAATGCGCCGCGATCCAGTCCTTGCCGGGGGCTCATACGCGCCCCACGGCAGGGCGCAGCCGCTGCTCGGCGTCAGCCGCGGCTGCCCGCATCGCCGCCGCGGGCTGGCGCAGCATCCGTCCGTGGCCTACGGCGAGCACGGACGGTTCCAGCTCGGCCAGCCGCTTCGCGCTGGCCAGGGCCAGTTCCCCGTTCCAGGTCGCAAGCGCGGGGAACGGGAAGAGCGGGCGCAGGCGGCCGGACACGGCCAGGCCGCCGCGCGACTGGTACGCGTCGCCGGCGATCAGCACGCGGCTGCGCGTATCCATGAAGGCCATATGCCCCGGCGTATGGCCTGGTGTGGCGATGGCGACCAGGGAGCCGATGCGGTCGCCATCTTCCAGCACCCGGTCCGGACGGGTGCGGATGCCTTTCGGCACGCTGCCCCGAACAGGGGTCTGGGGCTCGTGAGGCAGCAGGGAGGCGTCGCCCTTCAGCAGCAAGGCATCGCGAGAAGAGATGCACACTTCGGCATCCGGCAGGGCCTCGTGCAGGCGATCGAGTGCGCCTACATGGTCGCCATGGGCGTGGGTCAGAATGATGCGGGTAATCGGTTTGCCTAATGATCCGGCTGCCTTCAGAATCCCTTTGTAACTGAAGGGCATGCCTGCATCAATTAATGTTAAGCCGTCCTCTTCTTCCACAAGATATACGTTGACGGGAAAGAGACGGGGCAGAAACGAAACCTGGATGACATGATGTTCACGGGTCATGCGCATGGAGCATTCCTCCTCGAAAACTAATGATATTAGTACTATAACTAATGTAATTAGTTTTTGCAACGGGAACTTTCGACAAAAATAAAAGGAAGGATTATTTTGCGAAAAAAGCGTTTTCAAAATATGGATTACCGATTATAATAGTCTCGTAAGCCCTTTCATATGTCTATCTTATTGGAGCCCTTCGCGAAGCGATCGGCTCGCTTTTTTTGTTTTCGGACTCGATCGGGGGGCAGAAATGGCCAAAGTTGACAACCTTAACTGTCATTCCTATAATGACAGTTGTACTTGCCTTGGGGCTGAAGTTCACCGGAGTTTGCTGCCGGGAGAGGAGTAAAAAAAAATGAACAGTGAGTTTACGATTGCTGTCCACTGTCTCGTCTTTCTGTCCATGAAGGCTGAGTGCATGGCCAATAGCGAAGACTTGTCGCAGAGCGTCGGCACGCATCCGGCGAGAGTGCGCAAGGTGTTAAGCGTGCTGCGCAAGCATGGCTATCTGACAACGAAGGAAGGCGCACATGGGGGGTATATCCTTAGCCGGGCCAGCAAGGAGATCAAGCTTGGCGAGTTGTACAGGCTGGTTGCGGGCGGTTCGCTTGGTCCAAGCTGGTGCTCGGGAGAGCTGGATTCGCCATGTATCGTATCCTCCAACATGCGGGAAGTCATGGGTTCCATCTATGATGGCGGGGAGAATGCGCTAAGCATTTATTTTGACGGCATTTCGATTGAGGACGTTAAGCGGCGCATCGGCGAATCAGAACGGATTACCCGCTTATGATATGATCCGGCCGGGACTCTGGTACTACGAAACCCGGGCATTCCGGGCATAACGTGAACACAGATGGAGATCGTCTGCGCTGATGTTATTTTCGGAGGGCGGGTAAACTATCCGGGTGCATTCCCGGTGCCTTGCGAACTTAAAAAAGAAGCAAACCTAAATAACAATTTATGGGGAGTGGAAACTGCATGTCCAGCATTGAAAACAACGAAACACTTCGCGTGATCAGCGAGCGTCACGCCGTTAAAAAGTATGAAAAAGGCTTCGTTATGCCGGAAGCCGACCTGAATGCCATTCTGACGGCAGCGAGCGAAGCGCCGTCCTCCTGGAACCTTCAGCATTGGAAGTTCCTGGTGATCGAATCCGAGGCCGATAAAGAAAAATTGCTGCCTATCGCTTATGGCCAGTCGCAAATTACGGACAGCTCCGTGACGATTGCCGTATTGGGAGATTTGGAAGCTAACCGCAATGCCGTCATTTACGATCAAGCGGTAGAGGCGGGAGCCCTTTCTTCCGAGGTTCGCGACGCGCTTGTCGGGCAAATCAACAGAGCCTATGAAAACCCCCAAACCGCTCGCGAAGAAGCGATCCGCAACGCTTCCCTCGCTTCCCAGAACATCATGCTGGCAGCGCGAGCACTTGGATACGATTCCTGCCCGATGGGGGGATACAACCCGAAACAACTGATTGAAACGTTCAACATCCCTGCGCGTTATGTGCCGAACATGCTGATCACGATCGGCAAGGCTGCGCAGCCTGCGCGTCCTTCGGGTCGTCTGCCGTTGTCCGAGGTTGTTGTCAAAGGATCGTTCTAATTCAAGAGACGTATATAACCCTTGATACGCAAACAAACCGCAAGTCCGTTAATGGAATTGCGGTTGTTTGCGTTTTGTTTGCGTTTTTTTGATTGCTTTTGTCGGGACGCGTTGTCCACGTATCATGGATCGATTAAAGCATCGCTTTGCCTCGTTATTTTTCCGGCATTTCCGGAATTTGAGGCGCATGGAAGCTCTCCATGTGTTTGATCGCGTTGTACATCATGACCGCGGCTTCGGCGCGGGTGACCGTTTGTTTGGGATTGAACTTGCCGTTCTCGTCAAGGGTATTGATTTTGAATACGAGGGAACGCTGGATGGCTCCCTGATAACTTGGCGTAATCTCATCTTCGTCAGCAACGTCGAGCGGATTGATTTTGATCATGGGGAGAGCACCTTTGCTCTCGATGCCTTGCATCAGGAACATGGTGAACTGCTCGCGCGTCAGCGGCTGGGGCGGATCGATGTCGGCTTCAAGCTGGATTCCATTATATTGGGCGCGGATAAAAGCGTCGCTATACCATACCCCGTCGAGCACCTTCGAGAACCTGTCGCTTGGCAGCGGCTGTTTGACGAAACGGATGGCATCGAGATTGAGGTCCAGTCCATCCGCAATAAGTTGTATGCCTTGAGCGGTGGTGAGCTGCTGCCCTGGTTTGAACAGGGAGTCGGTGATGCCCTTGATCCGGCCGTCCTGATGCAGCGATTCGATCTTGTCCGCTCCGGCGAGACCCTGAATATCGGTGAATTTGGCCTGATCGGCATGAATCGGACCGGCGCCCAGCGAAATGGTAAGCAGTGCTCCAGCGGCAACTGTGGCTAAAATGTTCTTTTTCATTGAGGTTCGCCTCTCTTTTCCAGGGGATATCCCTTTAACTAAAAGCTATTTGCCCCTTTAGACGAACCTTGGATTCAAAAGGTTGCTGCCATTTATCCTTTCGATTTGTTGCGATATTCGGTAGGCGAACGGCCCATCATTTTGCTGAATAGACGGGAAAAGTAGTAGGGGTCCTTGAACCCGAGCTCCGAGCTGATCTGTTTGACCGTCCAATCGGTAAAATCAAGGTAGCGGCAGGAATGCTGGATTTTGAGCCGCAAATAATAGTCGATGGGCGAGTAACCGGTCGCCTGCTTGAACAATTGCGAATAATGAGGGACGGACAGGCGGGCTTGAGCCGCTAGTTCCTTGAGACTGACCGCGCCTTCGAGATGCTGGAGCATGTATTGCACCGATTTCTCGGCTGCCCGTTTGCTGCTCATTGACTCATGATCTGTCCCGGAGCCGTATGCGAGCATGCCGAGCATGTATCCGGCGATCTGGGAGGCATACATCATCGTTTGCATCGAGTAACCGGTCTCCAATGTACCGTAACATTCGTGAAAAAGTTCAAGCCATTTTTGCGTTTTGGCGGGAGCCATGGCGGTCACGCCTTCGTTCAACAACGGCTCGATGTAATTGTTCGACAGGGTGCCGCGCAAGTGAACCCAGTAGATGCTCCAAGGTTCGGACGCATGCGCCCCGTACACGTGAGCCATGTTGGCAGGGAGAACAACCAGATTGCCTGCATTCACCTCATGCCGCTCGCTCCCACCGACGGAATACCATCCTGTGCCCTCGGCACAATACATGATGATATGGGAAGGGCAACCGGCAGGACGATTGCGGTAATGGTGCTCTGCCTTGTGGAAATACCCGATATCGGTCACGTGCAGTCCGGCGGTAACGGGATGGCCGGAGGCTTCTTGCAGCAGCGGGTCAGGCAGAACGATCAGCTTTTGCAGGTGAAATCCGTCCGATTTGCGCATGGCGAGAAGTTTGTCATATGGTTTCATACTTGTATTATGGTAATGGCGCGGCGGCGGAGTCAATCCCCAAACCGATCGCGTTATCATGGGCATGAAGCGGGGATGAAAATCGATCAGGATGAAGCATATGGACCTGGGATGGGTAAATACATAACAGCCAAGATTGCCGGTGGACTTTTAATGGACAGACATAAGTTATGGGGTTCGTCGGGGGATAGAGATCAGATGTTTTTAGATAAAAGACAGACAAAGGAGAGGGTACGCGATGGAACAGTCAATCTACAATGAGACGTTATTTTATGTAGGGACGTATGCTTCTGCCGATCAGCCGGGAATCTACCTGTGCGCCTTGAATAATGACACGGGCGAAATGAGAGTGGTCAACTGGATGCAAGGCGTGGACAACCCTTCGTATCTTGCGCTCTGCCCGAAGGCCGACTGCCTGTATGCGGCGAGTGAAACGGAGGAGGGCGAATTGTTCGTGTACCGCCGCGACCCGGCGACGAGCGAGCTTCATTTGATGGATCGTAAACGTACGGAAGGATCGTCCCCTTGTTACGTGTCGGTCACTCGCGATGGTCGATGGGTCCTGACCTCCAATTACGGAAGCGGCAGCGTCAACGTGTTTCCGGTCGGGGATCAAGGTACGCTGGATGAAATGAGCGCAATGGTGCAGCATGTCGGCAGCGGGGAGAGCAAAGAGCGTCAGGAAGGCCCGCATGCGCATTCCATCCAGCCTGACCCGTCTGGCCAATACGCCGTGGTGTGCGATCTGGGATTGGATCAAATGATCGTCTATCGGCTGGATGAGGAGGGACGCCTTGTTACCCACCGCGAGCTCAAGCAGCCGCCTGGTTCAGGTCCAAGGCATCTTGTGTTCCATCCGAGCGAAAAGTGGGCATATGCCGTCAATGAACTGAACAACACGGTTTCCGCGTATTTGTACGACCTTCGCAGGGGAGAATTTTCGGTCATCCAACATGTCTCCACACTGCCTGAAGGGCATGACGGCACGGGAACGGCAGCCGATATTCGCGTATCGGCATGCGGACGATTCCTGTACGCGTCCAATCGCGGCGACGACAGCATCGTGCTCTATCACATCGACCAGGAAACCGGAAAGCTGGAAGCAGCGCAATGGACATCCACGATCGGCCGGACGCCGCGAAACTTCAACCTTTTGCCCGGAGGCATTCTGCTCGTGGCCAATCAGGATACCGACAGCATTGTAGGCTTCCGAATGGATGAGGAGGACGGAAGGTTGACCCATAACGGGTTCAAGCTGGAGATACCGCGCCCGGTGTGCATCGTGCCCGTCGTTTGACGTGAACCTTGACATGAATAGAACAGGCGCGAATGGAATGGATTGCAGAACATGTTATGCTGTTCGGGTGCATTTGGATTGAAGAAAGGCCGCTTAATCATGCATAGAGCATGATTAAGCGGCCTTTTTCGGAATCTGCGCTGCGGTGGGAGTTCAATGGATCGGACCCTCGAAGCGCCCTTGACCATTGCACGAAACAAGTCGATGAGGAGGCCTATACCAAATGGCAGGCTACCCAGTGATCGCTGCCGGCATTTCGGTACTCGGGCACTTGCTGCGAGCAAACTTCCTGTGCCCACGGGCAGCGGGTATGGAATTTGCAGCCAGCCGGCGGGTTGACCGGACTGGGGATGTCTCCTTGCAGCACGATGCGTTCCCTTTTGAGCTTGGGAATCGGCAGGGGCACTGCCGACAGCAAGGCTTTGGTATATGGATGAAGCGGGTTGCGAAACAGATCGTCCCGGCTCGCCGTTTCCACCATGGAACCCAGGTACATCACGCCGATGCGGTTGCAGAGATGTTCTACGACGCTCAAGTCATGGGAGATGAACAGGTAGGAAAGGCCCCGTTGTTGCTGCTGCCGTTTGAACAAATTGATGATTTGCGCCTGGATCGAAACGTCCAGCGCGGATACCGGCTCGTCGGCAATGATCAGGTCGGGATTCAGTACCAAAGCTCTCGCAATGCCGATCCGCTGTCGTTGACCGCCCGAAAATTCATGCGGAAAGCGGTCGATGTGGGCGACGGAAAGGCCGCATGCCTCCAATATTTCCTTAACCTGGTCGCGTACATTTCCAGCATCGCTCAGTCCGTGGTCGAGCAGCGCTTCTCCGATAGCGTCCCCAATGCGTATTCGGGGATTCAAGGAGCTGTATGGATCTTGAAATATCAATTGCAGCCGGGGCCGAATCCGCCGGATGTCTTGAGGAGACAAGGCGTGAAGGTCTGCCCCCTTGAACAGAACCTGTCCGTCGGTTTTATCCGTCAGCCGAACGATCGTGCGTCCAACCGTGCTTTTGCCGCTGCCGGATTCGCCAACCAGGCCGAAGGTTTCGCCCGGGCGGATCGTAATGCTGACGTCGTCCACCGCTTTGACGTATCCGGTCGTGCGGTTAAGCAGCCCTTTTTTGATCGGAAAATACGTCTTCAGGCGTTTTACTTCCAACAGAGGCTCACTCATGGGCATTTACCTCCTCATAGAGCCAGCAGGATGCTTTTTGTCCTTGGCCCACGTCCCGCAGCCGCGGCGGGCGCTCCCGGCAGATGGGCATGCACTGCCCGCAACGATCATGGAAATGACAGGAGTCCGTTAGGGAAAGCGGGTCCGGGACTTGACCAGGAATCGAGTACAGTTCCTCGTGCCGCTGATTCAGAATGGGCTTCGAACGGAGCAGTCCCTGAGTATAAGGATGCTTGGGATTTTCGAACAGCTGTACGACTTCTCCCTCTTCCACCACCTGGCCTGCATACATGACGACCACGTAATCCGCCATCTCGGCAACGACTCCAAGATCATGGGTGATCATCAGGATGGACATGCCCGTTTCGGATTTGATGGTACGGAGCATATCAAGAATTTGTGCCTGGATAGTTACGTCCAGCGCCGTCGTAGGCTCATCCGCAATCAATAGCTTGGGACCGCAGGAGACCGCCATGGCGATCATGATTCGCTGAAGCATGCCGCCGCTAAGTTCATGGGGATAGCTGTCGGCAATCTGTTCGGGCCGCGAGATCCCTACCTGCCGGATTAACTCGATGGCACGTGCACGGGCCTCCGCTCGCGTCAGCTTCAGATGGACCCTGAGTGGTTCCATAAGCTGCTGCCCGATTTTCAGCACAGGATTCAACGAAGACATCGGTTCCTGAAAAATCATGGAGATGTCATTTCCGCGGATATGACGAAGGGATGCCTTGCTCTCACGCAGCAAATCTTTGCCGCAGAAACGAATCTCGCCATGCGTAACGCGCCCTGTCTGTTCGTCGACCAGCCCCATGACGGACATGGCGGTGACGCTTTTCCCACATCCCGATTCTCCGACGATGCACACCGTTTCGCCTTCGCGTACGCTAAGGCTTACACCGTTGACGGCGGTAATAAGACCTTCTTCCGTCTGGAATTTCGTTTCCAGGCGGTCAATTTCCAAAATGCCGGCCATCGCGGCAATCACCTACCTTTTCTGTTTTGGATCCAGGACGTCGCGCAGGCCGTCGCCGAAAATGTTGATGGCAATGACCGTGAGGAAGATGGATAACCCGGGAGGAATCCATAACCAAGGGTGCGTCTGGAAATCGATCATGTTGTTGGCTGCATCGATCATGTTCCCCCACGTTGGTGTCGGAGGCATAACGCCCAAGCCGAAAAAGCTGAGGACCGATTCGCTAAGAATCGAGCCGCCGATGCTAAGCGTAGCCATAACGATCAGCAGTGGAACGATATTTGGCAGCAAATGATGGAACAGCTTGCGTCGGTCGCGCGGCCCAAGCACTACCGCTGCCTGCATGAATTCTCTCTCCCGCAGGCTCAGCATCTGTCCGCGAATCATGCGGGCCATGCCGGGCCAGTTGACGAAACTGAGCATAAGCATCACGATGTACATTCGCGATTCCGGGGGCACCTTCCATTCGGAGAGCAGTGCTCCGAAGATGAAGAGCAGCGGCAGGCCCGGAATGGTCAGCAGCAGGTCGGCTACGCGCATGATGACTTGATCGACGATGCCGCGGTAATAACCTGCGATGGCACCGAGCAAGGCACCGATGAATACGGACAATACCATGGAGGCGAGTCCTACCGTCAATGAGATGCGTCCGGCCATGAGCACGCGTGTAAGCACGTCCCTGCCCAGCGCGTCTGTGCCGAGCCAGTGACGCAAGCTAGGCGCCTGTTTCATGGCCGCCATGTTGATTTTGTTATCGGTGTAGGGAGAGAACAGCGGCCCAAGGAAGCAGGCGAGAAACATCAGAACAACGACGATCAAGCCGGCCATGGCCAATTTGTTTTTGGACAATCGCCGGATCGCGATCCGCCACAGGGAAGACTTGCGCGACTGCGGCGGCAAATTCGGCTGAGATTGCGGCCCGGGCTCGATGCCATAACCGGGTGCTTTCCGTCCAGGCTCTGCTTGGGGGGCTTCGACATGTGCCAGCGTTTGGCGGAGCTGCCCGCTTTTCGCACGGGAACCGCTAATAGGGGGGAATGACATGGCGTGTACCTCCTATTGCAGCCGGACGCGCGGGTCGGCAACATGGTAGAGCACGTCCGACAAAAGCGTCCCGATCACGGTCAGAATGGCGATGAACATGGTGAAACCCATCAGCAACGGATAGTCCCGCAGCGTAAACGACTGCATGTAGAGCTGGCCGATGCCCGGCCAATTGAAGATTCGTTCGATGATCAGTGATCCGCCGAACAGCGATGGCAGCTCGAAGCCTACCAGCGTGATGGCCGGAAGGAGCGCATTCCTTAGGGCATGGGTATACAGCACCTTGTTTTCCTTCAGTCCTTTGGCCCGGGCGGTGCGTATGTAGTCCTGCCGGATAACTTCGATCATGTTGCTGCGGAAGTACCTGGTTAACGACCCTACGCCCAGCAAAGTCATGACAATGACAGGGAGTGTCATATGTTCAATGACCTCCCGCACGTAGGCCATACCCGTCGCATTGCTTCCGGTAGTCATCATGCCCCCTGGCGGCAGCCATTTCAGATCGACGGCCAGCATTTTGATCAGAAACAGGCCGATAAAAAAGGACGGTACCGACATGGCCGCGAATATGGCGACCATCACCAGCGTATCGAACCATGAATACTGTTTGTAGGCCGCGATGACCCCGACAATGACGGCTATAATCCAGGTGAAGAAGGTAGACACTGCGGCGAGCAGGAACGAGTTCCAGATATATTCGTTGAACAGCGTAAGCACGGGCTTCTGCTGTGCCAGCGAATAACCGAATTCGCCCCGCATCGCATTGCCCATCCAGGTCAAGTACCTGTCCAGAACGGGTTTGTCCAGGCCGTAAATTTCCCGAAGCTCCGCCTTTCGCTCCGGGCTGAGCTTGATGTTGCTGGAGATGAAATCCCCCGGCGTCAGTGCGTACAGGCTGAAGATCAGTACCGACGCTGCCAGAAGAATGAGAATCATATAGGACAATCGCTTGGTGACGTATGTGCTCATGGCAATATCAGCTCCTTATCGGCACGTCCCCTCCAGTCTTGATGATACGGCTGAAGGGGACGCGGATTTGGCGTTGCATATGGTCGGTTAACGTTAGAAGGACATTTCTTCACGCGACCCGCTTATTTCAAGCTCCATTCCGGCAGGCTGGTCGCGATCCCGCGGAACGGGCTGACGGATAACCCTTCGATGCGCCCGTTATAGGCATATACCGTTTTGCGATAGCTGGTGAAAATAACGGGGAGTTCATCGTTCAGAAGCTGGTAGAGCTCTTTGTAGACTTGTTTGCGTTCCTCGATGTCTGTCGTGGCGAGCCCTTTTTGGTACAATTCCTTGACTTTGGGATTGTCATATCCCTTGATCTCGCCATCCACGAATTGATAAACCCCTTCGGAAGGGTCAGTCAGCATGGGAGTCGAGAAGGAGGCCATGTCATAATCTCCGCCCTCCACTTTGGAGACGAGCGCGTTGAAGTCGGCGAATACTTCCGGCTGGAACTGGATGCCGATCGCTTCGAAGTTTTCCTTGGCTACGGCAATGAAAACATCGGTTGCCGGGCTTTTGGTGCCGAGGAAGTGCAAGGACAGCTTGGTGCCGTTCTTTTCGCGTATGCCGTCCGCGCCGCGAACCCAGCCCGCTTCATCCAGCAGCTGGTTGGCTTTGTCCGGATCATAGGCATACGGATTGATGCCGTCTTCCGTATAGGACCACGAAATCGGGGAGGCCGGGATGTTCGCTACTGCACCGGCTCCCTGGTTGGCATCGACATAGATCGATTGCCGATCAAGCCCGTAGGTAATCGCTTGGCGGACCTCTTTTTCTTTCAGCTGTTCATGTTCCAGATTCAACTGCAAATACCCGTATGTACTTGGCGTGTAAGGCAGCAGATTCAGGTATGGCAGCGATTTGAGTTTATCGATGTTCTCCTGGGTGGCCGTGAACGCGGCAAAGTCGATCTCGCCTGTTTCGATGAATTGCCAGGTATCCCCCTCGGACGTTTTGTAAATAAAACGCTCGGCTTTCGGTTTACCTTTGTAGTAATACTCGTTGGCAATGAAGCGCACTTCCTGCCCGGGCAGGAACTTATCCAACTTGTACGGCCCGTTGCCGACTGGAGCGGCATGCAGCTGCTTGATGTAGTCGAGTTGGCCGAATTTGTACTCTTTGCCGTAGTAGGCTTTGGACAACACTTCCGAGCCAAGTGTCAACAAAGCGGTTGCGTTGGGCTGCTCAAGCGTAACGGAGATCGTTAGCGGATCAATGATTTTGATGCCCTCGATATGATCCGCTTTCCCGTCCGTATAGGCCTGCCCGCCTTTGACGTGGGTCGAGAAGATATCAAATCCGCCGTCATAGGCCTTATCGTGCAGAATGGTCCAGGTAAAGGCTACGTCTTCCGAGGTTAGGGGCGAACCGTCGCTGAATTTGGAGTCAGGGCGCAGATGGAACGTATAGGTCAGCTGATCGTCCGACACATCCCAGCTTTCGGCCAGATCAGCCACGGGCAAGCCTTGTTGATCGACGGTGACGAGCGAAGCAAACAGCAGTGAGGCAACATTGCCGTCATAACCGCTCTGGTGAAAATAAGGAGTGAATGCGCCGCTCGGATCCGTCAATGCCACAATGATCGTGTCCGTACGTTCCTTGGCAGATGCCGGCAATTTGCTCAAATCGGTGGCTTGATAAGGTCCATCCAAGCCGACGGCGGCAGTGGATTGGGTCTGGGCAGCCGAACCTTCGGCACTCCCGGATGAGCCGGCTGTTTCGGACCCGGAGCTGCTGCCTGCCGAGCAAGCGGACAACAACAACACTCCGCTAAGAAACATGGTGGACAACATCGAAGCTTTCTTCGTTTTCATAGTATCCTCCCTTGATTGCAATCTTCGATTTTTCCTCTCTCCTGAACCTTGTCTGAGGATGTTTAAATTTTTATAATTCCTATGAACTTAGTCAGATATGAGAGCGATAAGCCCTATTATAGAAATGCGGATTGGTTCTGTAAATAGAGAACCGGAATATTTTTTTTATAGATTAACCATAATTAACCACTTTAACGTGCTAAAATGCCGCATGATCAGGGCCGAAAATCATTGAACGGTCAAGTTCTGCGGCAGTCCTGCCATGCGGCATGTTGTACAGTGCGAAGGAGAATATTTTTGTGCAAATCCGAAATCCGGGGGGACAATTCAATCGCGTTCGATGTATTCGTGAACACTGGGAATCAGCTTGTCCAGCGCGCGTCGACGAATGGAATACTCGATCAGGTTCTCTCCCTCGAAGTGGGAGTAAATCAGCCCTGCTCCGCGAAGCTTGGAGATATGGTCATGCGTAATTCCTTTGGAAAGACCCAAATGGCGAACGATCTCGATGAAACTTCGAGGCCCATGATGCAGGAAACGTAAAATTCTGAGACGGTTTTTCTCGCCGAGGCTTCGGATGACGCGAAGTTCGTGGGTGGACATATATTCTTCGTTGCCGAAATACAGGCGTGCAGCATAATGGCATACCAAGGTATCGTCCAACTGCAGAATGATGTTCAAAGGCTGAAAGTGAAACTGTGGTACCAGTACGATGCGTCTCAATCCTTCCCGTGGACGGAACATGATGCCATTGGTTGCATCGTCGAGCACTTCATCGGGGGGGAGAACATTCAGCTGTTCCCGACGTGCGGTCATTTCCTTCAGCAAGGCCGGATGGATCCGCGAATCGGTAGAGGCGAAATAATGTTCGTTCCAGCCTTGCAACACTTGGGTCATCGCGGAGTGAAAGGCTTGCACATCTTCCGGGTAGGGGTAGCTGTAGCGCAGGAACAGCTCCGTTAACCCGTCGGTTCCCATCATGTCGAACCACCGAATAAACGATTCAGGGTCATTCTGATGACGTGGATCGGAAATTGATCCGTTCTCTGAAGCGTCCACGTACAGAAAGGCAAGCAGCAGCATCCAGTTCCAATCGTCGTCTACCTTAAGCTCGTTCAGAGCGGATGCCAGTCCTGTCGGCAGTCGTTCCTGAACGTCTTTGGCCCATGATGCGGACAGATCGATTTTTTTATGTGATTTTCGGCAGATATACGTATGCAAGCTGGCGATAAACTCCAAAGCCGGTGCGTATAATATCTCGATTTGAGGGTTCAATTCGGAAGCCACCTTTCTGGAAAACAAGGGTCACTCCATTATACCTTTATCGAGGTGATCGACGCCATGTTGGCTCAGACGTTATACGTTGAACGACCGCGTCGTCAACAGTGTAAATGAAATGAGTGAAAATGTTATTTTAGTCCTATATATGGAATTAAATGTTTAATGTAATATAAGTTATAATTAAAGCGCTTACATAAATATGCGCTATCGGGCATCGGGCTTACCAAATTCATGGGGGAGGCTGTTGAATATGGTGAATCGTCGGTCTTGGAAGCGAACATGGCAAAACGCGGGTTTGTTAATGTTGAGCTCGGCCTTGCTGGTGGCGACGCTTGGACTGGGCAGCCAGCAGGCGGCCCATGCGGCGGAGGCGCGCCAGATGGAGCTGCTGGATCGCGGCGTCGTGGCCGTTAAAACGGGCCAAGGCGTCTTTGTCAGCTGGAGGCTTTTCGGCAATGAAGGTTCTAATGTGTCGTTCAACGTGTACCGGGACGGGAAGAAGGTGAACACATCCCCGATTACGAACAGCACCAATCTCCAGGATGCAAACGGGACAAGCAGTTCCACATACACGGTCCGGGCCGTCGTTGGAGGTGCGGAGCAGGCGGCATCCGCCCCTGTGGGTGTATGGGGGAACAATTATTTGTCCGTCCCGCTCAATGTGCCGGCAGGAGGCACGACGCCGGACGGGGTTGCTTATACGTACAGCGCCAACGATGCAAGCGCGGGCGATCTGGATGGGGACGGCGAGTACGAACTGATCGTCAAGTGGGACCCGTCCAATTCGAAGGACAACTCCCAGAGCGGATACACCGGAGAGGTGTTCATCGATGCGTACAAGCTGAACGGAACGCATTTGTGGCGCATCAGCCTGGGCAAAAACATTCGTGCAGGCGCCCATTATACCCAATTCATGGTCTATGATCTGGACGGAGACGGCAAGGCCGAGGTGGCGATGAAAACCGCCGATGGCACGAAAGACGGGGCCGGCAGGGTCATCGGCGATGCGGGCAAGGATTATCGCAATTCGAATGGCTACGTGCTGTCCGGACCGGAGTACCTGACCGTGTTCAACGGGGAGACGGGCGCGGCCCTGTCCACCGTGAATTATGATCCTCCGCGCGGGAACGTTTCCGACTGGGGAGACAATTACGGCAACCGGGTGGATCGTTTCCTGGCGGCGATCGCGTATTTGGACGGAGAGCGGCCAAGCCTGGTCATGGCACGCGGATATTACACCCGTACGGTACTTGTCGCGTACAATTGGCGGGATGGACGATTGACCAAACAATGGACCTTCGATTCCAAAGCTTCGGGCAACTCGGGTTATGCGGGACAAGGCAACCATAATTTGAGCGTCGCCGACGTGGATGGAGACGGCAAGGACGAGATCGTTTACGGCGCCATGGCGGTCGATCATAACGGAGCCGGGTTGTATACGACAGGGCTGAAACACGGGGATGCGATGCATTTGAGCGATCTTGACCCGGATCGGCCGGGACTGGAGGTATTCCAGGTGCACGAAACCCCGTCCAACGCGGGTGTGGAGTTCCGTGACGCAGGGACAGGGCAGTTGATCTGGGGGGTCCCCACAACGAGGGATGTTGGCAGGGGGATGGCTGCAGATATTGACCCGAGATATCGCGGGGTGGAAGTATGGGCAGACGGCGCGCTTTATACGGCTCAAGGCCAGAAGATCGGGACAAAGCTGCCTTCATCCACGAATTTCGGAATTTGGTGGGACGGCGACTTACTGCGGGAGCTGCTGGATAGCAACCGGATTGACAAATGGGACTATGCCAACAGCCAAACGGTTAATTTGCTGACTGCGTCGGGGGTTTCCTCCAACAATGGCACGAAGTCCACGCCGAACCTGCAGGCGGACCTGCTGGGAGATTGGAGGGAGGAAGTGGTCTGGCGCACGAATGACAGCTCGGCGCTGCGCATCTATACGACAACGGATGTTACGGACAAGCGCATTTATACGCTGATGCACGATCCGGTCTACCGGCTGGGCGTGGCCTGGCAAAACGTCGCCTACAACCAGCCGCCGCATACCGGATTTTATCTGGGAGATGGCATGAGTGCCCCTCCGATGCCTCATATCCGGTTTGCCGGGCAGTGAAGGCCGATCACGAGGCATGACCCGGAAGGTTTGAAGCGGTTAGGGGTACGGATATGTTCCGTACCCCGCTTGTTTTCTGCGCATGAAAAATATTGGAATTTTGCGTAAAAAACGTTTGACAGACCTGGGGACTGCCCTTATTATAGGCATATAACTTACTAAACAGGTAGGAATAATTGTTTAGAACAGCATACGTTCTCACCGTACAGACGGAGGAACTCCACAGCACGTCATCCTGGATGAAGCTTGCACGCGTATTCGGCGGCAGGACTTCATAGGAGGATCGGGCATGGGGTTCCTGCGTCTATTTTTCGTTGAACGTCATACGCTGTTCAGCCTGCCGATGCAGTCACGCAGATTCATTCAGGGGGAGTGTTGAGCGATGAAAAAGGGAGTTCGGAGAAGCATTTTGGTTGGTCTTGCTTTGGTATTGACGGGGGTGCTGGCTGCATGCGGATCAGGCAGCGGAAGCGGCGGATCAAGTGCTGCGGAAAGTTCGGGAGAACAGGGGAGCGGTTCCGGGAAAGCCAAGGCAGTGGAGCTGCTGAACGTATCCTATGATCCGACCAGGGAGCTGTACGAACAGTTCAACAAGGCATTTGCGGCGCATTGGCTGCAAGAGAAAGGTCAGGAAGTGACCATCAAGCAGTCCCACGGAGGTTCGGGCAAACAGAGCCGTTCCGTCATCGACGGGCTTGATGCAGACGTGGTGACGCTCGCGCTCGGTTACGATATTGATGCGATCGAGGACAAAGGGCTGATCAATGCGGGCTGGCAGGACAAATACGAGCACAACAGCTCTCCATATACGTCCACCATCGTGTTTCTGGTGCGCAAAGGCAACCCGAAAGGGATCAAGGATTGGGATGACCTGATCAAGGATGGCGTCGAGGTCATTACGCCGAATCCGAAGACGTCCGGCGGAGCGCGCTGGAACTACCTTGCAGCTTGGGGTTATGCGCTGAAGCAGAACAACAATGATGAGGAAAAGGCGAAAGCGTTCGTGGCAGAGTTGTTCAAACACGCACCGGTGCTCGATTCCGGAGCGCGCGGGGCAACGACGACATTTGTGGAGCGCGGCATTGGCGACGTGCTTCTGGCTTGGGAGAATGAAGCCTTCCTCTCCGTCAAGGAACTGGGACCGGACAAATTCGATATCGTGGTGCCTTCAATCAGTATCCTGGCTGAACCGCCGGTCGCGATCGTTGACAAAAATGCGGACAAAAAAGGAACTCGCGAGGTCGCGGACGCTTACCTGAAATACCTCTATAGCGAAGAGGGGCAGACGATCGCGGCCGAGAACTATTACCGTCCGACGCTGGACAGCGTAAAAGAAAAGTTCAAGGATCAATTTCCGGAGCTGGAACTGTTCACGTTGAAGGATGTATTCGGCACATGGCGGGATACGCAGGCCAAACATTTCAACGATGGGGGCATCTTCGACCAGATCTACGTTCCGGGGAGCTAATGGACGCAGCCAAGGCAAGGCGGAGGACGGCCATGAACGGCCGTCTGTCCTAAAGTGTACGCAGCCAACCGGTCCTACCGACCGAAGGCAGAGAGGATGATGGTTCATGAGCAAGGTAATGGCAGCCCGGCGACGCACGTTGCCGGGGTTTGGGCTGACGATGGGGTATAGCGTGTTCTATCTGAGCCTGGTTGTTCTCATTCCGCTGGCGGCCTTGCTGTTCAATTCGACCGGATTGACCTGGTCAACGCTTGTGGAGAATGCAACCAATCCCCGGGTGCTCGCTTCGTTCAAAGTCAGCTTTCTGACGGCCGGCGCGGCAGCCTTGATCGATCTGCTCCTGGGGTTGCTGCTGGCCTGGGTGTTGGTTCGTTACGAGTTTCCCGGCAAGCGGCTGTTCGATGCCGTGATTGATCTGCCGTTCGCCCTGCCGACGGCAGTGGCCGGCGTTGCGCTTACGGCGCTGTATGCGGGAAATGGCTGGATAGGCCAGTTCTTCGAGCCGCTCGGCATCAAACTGGCCTATTCCCAGGCCGGTATTACGCTGGCCTTGATGTTTATCGGCATCCCGTTCGTGGTGCGCACGGTCCAGCCGGTGCTGGAGGAACTGGAGGCCGAGGTGGAGGAAGCCGCAGCGACGCTCGGTGCGGGACGCTGGCGCATATTTCGGGCCATCTTGCTGCCGGACCTTGTGCCACCGCTGCTGACCGGCTTTGCGTTAGCGTTTGCCCGGGGAATCGGGGAATACGGGTCGGTCGTATTCATTTCGGGCAACATGCCGATGAAGACGGAAATTGCGCCGCTCTTGATCATGGCAAAGCTGGAACAGTTCGACTATGCGGGAGCGACGGCGGTTGCGCTGTTATTGTTGCTCGTTTCCTTCGTCCTGCTGCTCGTCATCAATTCGCTGCAGCGCTGGAGCCGCAAGGCGGGCAGGGCTTAGCTCCTGTCGTTCAAGGATGGAAACGATCAAAAATACCGTTGGAAGGGGGCGAAGGCATATGGCTGGTTCCGTACCATTAACTCCGCTGCGGCCGGCGGGAAAGCAATCCGGGACGAACAGGGCGACGTCCGAAGCGCCCTGGGTGAAATGGCTGCTCATCGGACTGGCAACGCTTGTGCTGCTGTGGCTGCTAGTGCTGCCGCTCGTCATCGTGCTGATGGAGGCTTTGAAGCAAGGCTGGGGGGTCTACATTGCCGCGCTTACGGAGCCGGATGCCTTGTCCGCCTTGAAGCTTACCCTGCTCGTGGCGGCCATTACGGTGCCGCTTAACACGATTTTCGGGGTAGCGGCGGCATGGGTGATCACCAAATTTCAATTTCGGGGAAAAGGGCTGCTGATCACCTTGATCGACCTGCCGTTTTCGATATCTCCCGTTGTGGGCGGTTTGATCTTTGTGCTCGTCTTCGGCTCGAACGGCTGGTTCGGCCCGTGGCTGGAGCAGCATGACATCAAAATCATATTCGCCCTGCCCGGCATCGTGATCGCTACGCTGTTCATCACGTTTCCGTTTGTGGCGAGAGAGCTGATTCCCTTAATGGAAGATCAGGGCACGCGGGAGGAAGAGGCTGCAGTTACGCTGGGTGCATCCGGCTGGCGCATTTTTTGGAGCGTGACCTTGCCAAACATCAAGTGGGGTTTGCTGTACGGCATCATACTGTGCAATGCTAGGGCGATGGGCGAATTTGGCGCGGTATCGGTCGTGTCGGGACATATTCGCGGTCAGACGAACACGCTGCCGCTGCATGTCGAGATTCTGTACAACGAGTATCAGTTCTCGGCTTCGTTCGCGGTTGCTTCTTTGCTGCTGATATTGGCGCTGGCCACGCTGCTGCTCAAAAGCTGGTTAGGGCACAAGGCTGCACATGCCAAGTAATCCGGATATGCCATAACGCTTTTAAACCGGATTTGATGCGGATAATCAAGCAGTGGATAATTTCATTCTGACTTTAAGTCCAAAACCAATTGACAGTAAAATACAGCCCTGATAATGTATAATCCAAGTATATAGGTTGGATAAGAATGAATTATAGACGGGTACATGGAAGCGAAGCATTCGATGCAAGAAATATGGCGGGCACGGCCCGGGAAGAGGAGGCGGCTCTATGGCTAAGCCGTTAAAAGTGGATGAGGTATGGCTGGACCGCATTGCCGGACAATTGAACGACATGGAGTTTGGCTCGCTGCATATCGTTGTGCATGAAGGCCAGATCGTGCAGATGGAACGGACGGAACGCAAGCGTTTTGAAAATGTGTCTTCAGGCAGCGCCTCCAAATCCGGGAGCACTGCGAGAAGCAGCTCTGCCCGTGCTCTTCGGAGCCCCAAGGCAGGCACGAAGGGATAATAATTCAGGATCGAAACGCAAAAGGAGAAGCACGTTAAGACGGCTTCTCCTTTTGCGTTTGTTGTTTTGAGAAAGTGCCATTTTAGGATAAAGTCCGCCGTATCGTCAGCTCTGGCCGTCTGCTCCGTCCGCTCCATCCGTGTGGGCAGCTTGAGCCGTTTCCATCCCGTCATGCCCGGCATAGGGGCGATTGCTGCGGGAACTGGTCCTGGTAAGGCCGAAGCCGGAAACGATGAGGATGAGCTGAAGGCCAAGGGCATAAGGCGCAGCTGCGGAACCGATCAAATGCAGCAGGGCAGCCAGCACGATCGAAAGCGACAACAGCTTGCTCAGAGGAGCAGGCGTGCTCCCGCGCGGTCCGGACCAGAGCAGGTATCCATACAATATCGTGATCAACAGCGAAACGAATTGCATCCATGGCAAGGCATTGTCCCAAGCTGCCCAAAAGGGGCGGTGCAACCCTGACTGCCGGAAGACGAAATCCGCGCACAGCGCTGCCGTGGCAGCAAAGGCGATTGGTTCTGCGGCAGGACGAAACACGTTCCAGACACCCTGTCCCCAACCTGCCGGGAGTTCATTGCGTCCGAGTTCGTCGGACAAGGCCCCGGTTTCCCTCTCCAGCGCTTTGTGCACGAGAGACAGGTGTGCAGGTTCGGGATGTCGGGTACAGTCCCGAATCTGCTCCTGCAATGGCATGGACAAGCAGGCTGCCGCTTTGCATGACAGCATCGCTTGCAAAAGATCGGGAGAAGAGTGCTCGTCGAACATGTACCCATGGGTTTCTTTTGCCGCAAGTTGTCCCAACAAGGGTGTGCTTATGTATAATGTATCTCGTATACTCCGCATTCGCCGTTCGCGGTTGCGTCTGACTTCGGTTGCCGACCATAAATAGATGCCTGTTAGCAGCGCGGTCATTGCAAGCAGCAGCCCCCAAAATCCGGGATAGCTGAGCATGTTATGCAGCCAAAATGAAAACAAGGGTAACCCTCCTTTACTTAGGAATCGTTGCAAGTAAACGCACGTATCGTGAAACACGGTTCACGCAAGCTTTTCTCTCACTATTACACAGGAATTGCCTGAATTCAAGCATGAAGCGAAACGAAAGGGGATTGGATTATGGACGCCATTCATATTGTACATACGCCTCCGAAGGCAGAAGAGTATCTTGCGTTACGCAAACGGGCAGGCCTTAGCACCATGAGCAGGGAAGGAGCCGAAGCAGGTTTGCCAAACTCGCTGTTTGCCGTATGCTTGCGCCGTGGCGAGGAGCTTGTCGGCATGGGCCGGGTGATCGGCGATGGAGGGTGCTTTTTTCAGGTGGTAGACATCGCGGTACATCCGGATTCGCAGGGGCAAGGATACGGCAAACGGATCATGAGCGAGATTATGGACTATTTGCGGCGTCATGTTCCGCCTCGCGGCCTTGTCAGTCTGCTGGCCGATGTTCCGGCCGATCGGCTGTATGCCCAGTTTGGCTTCACGTATACCAGTCCGAAATCCGAAGGTATGTGGTGGAGACAAGAAGAGTAGTCGGGGGAACGAAGTCCTTTGATCTGGAAAAACGATCTTGGATCGAAAACAAACTGCATTTTTTTAGGCGTTGCGATTGACTTCATCGGATCATGAGGTTTAAGATGGCGTGTGCCGTTTAAGATTTATAACAACAGGAGTAAATTGGGACAATAATGATGCATTGAGCTTAGGACTTTGATGAAATGAGGGATTATATATGAAAGTTGCGCTGTTTGGAGCTACGGGAACGATTGGGAAAACGATATTATGGGAGTTGATGGACCGCGGGCATGAAGTGACGGCCATCGTGCGCGACCCATCCAAAGTGGAAATGGTGCATGAACGTTTGCGCGTGGAGCAGGGCGATCTGCTTAATCCGGATCAGATTGCCGATTATACGGCAGGCCAGGATGCTGTTGTGAGCGCCTACGGGCCTAAGTTTGGCGAAGAGGAAGAACTGCTCGAAGTCACGCGTTCGCTGCTGGAAGGCGTTCGCCGGGGCAAAGCGGGCCGTTTGGTCATCGTTGGCGGCGCAGGAAGCCTGCTGACGGATTCCGGTGAAATGCTGATGGACACGCCCGGATTTCCGGAGGAAGTCAGAACGCTTGCCAAAGCTCATCTGGACGCCTACGGATTAATCGAAGAGTCGGACATTGCCTGGACTTATCTGAGTCCTGCGGCAACGATTACTTCGGGCAGACGTACGGGTCAATTCAGGATTGGCCTGAATCGCATGATTACGGATGATCTGGGCGAGAGTACGATTTCCGTTGGAGATTTTGCGGCAGCGCTGGTGGATGAACTGGACGATCCGAATTTTATCCAGACGCGGTTTACGGTTGCTTATTAATGAGGGAACGGCTTAAGACCGGGTTTTCGGGGTCGCACCGGGACGTTTGAATTCGCGAACGGCATCGGTGCGTGCGTAATCTCCAGTGGGCAGAAACCTGCTGCAAATCTGATAGCATATCGCTGTATCGATCGGTGCTTCGCGTAAAGGATGATGGAACCTGGGATATGCCGGTTCGCATGAAGTCTGGATGTTAATCTTCCGGGAGGGGAATTGCGTTGTATATCGTAACGGCTGAACAGATGAGGGCGGTGGACGAACATACCATCCGCGAGCTCGGCATTCCGGCCCTCAGTCTTATGGAGAATGCGGGACGTGCCATTGCCGAGGAAGTAATCCGGCTATGCCGGCAGCAGGAGGCGGGCGTAGGCGAATGCCCGGAGGCGCCGCGTGGGGCGGATCGCCAGGCAGGCCGCGTGCATGGCGGTCCGCCGGGGCTTCCCGGCTTCATCGCCGCCGACCCGGCGCTCGTGATGAAGCGACCCCGCGATCAGCATTGGTACATGCTGATCGGCAAGGGCAACAATGGCGGCGACGGGCTTGTGGCGGCGCGCCATTTGGTGGAGGCGGGGCTCGGCGTCACGCTGGTGTACGCCGATGCCCCGGAGGCACTGCGGGGCGAAGCCGCAGTGCAGCGGGATGCCGCCGCGAAGCTCGGCATCCCTGCTTTGGTCCACGGGCGCGAAGCCGTGGACTTCAGCCGGTGCACGGGCATCGTGGATGCGCTGCTCGGCACCGGCTCGCGGGGAGCGCCGCGAGACTCTTACGCGGCGCTGATCGAGGCAGCGAATGGCAGCGGCAAGCCCGTTGTGGCGGCAGATATTCCGAGCGGGCTGGATGCGGACACGGGTGAGGTGCACACGCCATGCATTCAAGCCAAGGTCACCGTGTGCCTTGCGCTCTTGAAGCGCGGACTGGTGCAATATCCGGGGGCTTCTGCCGCCGGGCGCATCGTGGTGCGTTCCATCGGTATTCCCGCGCGGCTGGCCCCGGAACACGGAGCCTCTGTACGCTTGTTGACGGAAGAGGTGCTGCGCGATGATCTCGGCGTAGATACCGGCCGTGTGCGCGTTCCTGACGGGCACAAGGGCACCTATGGCCACGTGCTGCTGGCTGCAGGCAGCCTGCCGATGAGCGGCGCAGGCCTGCTCGCGGCAAAGGCCGCGCTGCGCGCCGGCTGCGGGCTCGCCACGTGGGCGCTGCCCGCGGCACTGCTGCCGCACGTCGTCGGCAGCGTGCCCGAGGTCATGCTCGCCGCCGCAGCCGAGGGCCCCGGCGGCGAATGGAACGCGGCTTCCGCGGACGCCGTGCTGCGTCTCGCGGAGAGCCGCGACGTGCTCGCGACCGGCCCCGGCCTCGGTCGCTTCGCGGGGGATACAGGCTGGCTGCGCAGCCTGTGGCAGGGCACGGATCGTCCGCTCGTCATCGACGCGGACGGCCTCAACATGCTGGCCGACGCCGGCCCGGACGGGCCCCGCGTCTGGGGCAAGCGCCGTGCGGCGGTCGTGCTGACGCCGCACCCGGGCGAGATGGCGCGGCTGCTGCGCCTGCCGACCGCCGAGGTGCAGCGTGACCGCATCGGATACGCTGCGAGGTACGCCCGCGAGCAGGGCGTGACCCTGGTGCTCAAGGGAGCACGCACGGTCATTGCCATGCCTACCGGCGAGGCGTACGTCAACACCACCGGACATGCCGGCATGGCAACCGCCGGCGCCGGAGACGTCCTGACCGGCATCATCGCCGGTCTGCTGGCCCAAGGGCTCAGCGCGGAGCAAGCCGCTGCCTGGGGCGTGTATTTGCACGGCCTTGCCGGGGAACGCGCCGCGCAGCACCGGGGCGATCCGTCTGCCGTGCTCGCAGGCGACATCGTGGAAGCCTTGTGATGCCTGTAAATCAGGCCGAACATGAGGACGGCCGGGCAGGGGCGTTGGATCGCTCCATGCGTTTCGCGGGATACAATCGAAAGAGAAGAGGAAACTTCTATAACCGGATGATAACGGGTTTCAAGCCCGTTGCCTCTGAATACACATCAAAGAGACGCTTCCATCACCACACCTGTCGTGGTGGCGAAAGCGTCTCTTCTTATTGGTTCCGGACCGACTCCTTCGTTGTGATCCTGATCGTTAGGTAACCGTCCTTTCGGTACGCCTGCTCCCCGTGCCGAAGATTTCCCAAACCCGGTCGTTCCGGCACCGATTTCCCGGTTACATTTTGAACCTTGCCAGTTCCCGGTGCATCTCCGCGCTGATGTCGCGGAGCGTTTTGACCTTGTCTGCCGCCTCTTCGAACGAGCGCTGCTGCTCGGCAGCGGAGGCGGTAATTTCTTCGCTGCTGGCTGCGGATTGCTGCGTGATGGCGCTGATGTTTTCGATGGCCTGGTGCACGCGGGAACTCCATTCATGGGATTGCTGCATCTCCGCGGCCAACTGCTTGATCTGGGCGCTGATCCGCTCCGCGCTGCCTTCGATTGTTGAGAAGGATTGGCCGGTTTGTCTGGCAGCTTGTTCCTGCTGCGCAACAAGGCCGATGCTGTTCAAGACGGATCGTTTCACGTTGTCCATGGCGGTTGAAATCTCTGTCACGGCCGCATAAATATGCTGCACGGACTGTTCCGATTGCTCCGCCAATTTCTTGACTTCGCTCGCCACCACGGCGAATCCTCGGCCGGCTTCGCCCGCCCGCGCCGCCTCAATGGAAGCGTTCAGCGACAACAGCGTGGTCTGGGAAGCGATGTCGGACACGTAGCCTGTCATCGTTTCGATCCGTGCGGCGCTGTCCTCCAGCTCCCGGAAGGTCTGCTCGACTTCCGCCATCGCTTGTTGGTTGACCTCGCTGAGTTTGAGCTGTTCCTGCATGAATGCTCGGCCGTCCGAAACCGTGCTTAACACTTCATTCCCGTATTCCGCCGATTGCGAGGTGGATTGCAGGCTGTTGTCGAACGTGTGCTGCATCTGTTCAACGATCATGACGGTTTCGGCCAGATCCTCGGCGATTTTCTGGCTGCCGATGGACAGTTCCTCCGTCGTACGGGTCACCTGCTGCACGATGGCCAGCATCGTGTCATTGCCGCGGTCAATGTCCTGCGCCATCGCATCCACCCGATTGCCTGCGGCGCCGATCGACTCGACCATGCTCCGAATGCTGTCGATCATGACCCGGAAGGAGGCGCTAAGCTCATCCAGCTCATCTTTTCCGCGGGTCGCCGCCAATTGGACGCTCAGATCGCCTTGGGCGATCCGTCCGGCAGCATCTTTAAGCACACGCATGCGTCCTGCCAATCGGCGGGAGGTGAAGAAGTTGAACAGGGTGACGGTGATGATCAGGAAAATTCCCCCTGCCAGCGCGATTTTCCATGTATCATCGATATCCTTGTCCAGTTGGGCAGTAAACTGCTCATAACGCTCGCGCGTGAGCTCATCCAGCATATAAATGTCATTCTGGATGCCTTTCACCCTTGAGCTGTAACGTTTGGCTTCCGTGCTGTCCTGGGCATTCATGGCTTGAGTTGCGCCCTCGCCCAGCGCGGTCAGCTTCTCCTGAATGGTTCCGATCAGGCGCATCTGCTCCTCCGTTTGCAGCAGCTCTGCCGCGAGCTGGTCCGCCAGCTGTTTTCCTTCGTCCAGCAAACGCAGCACAGCGTCCTGATTGGCTGCCGACATGGAGGTGGAGTAAACGTCCAGCGCCTGCGCCGTCTGCAGCTGGTTGGCATCCAGCTCGGAAACTTTAAGCATGGCAGGCACCAGATTTTGATTGCCGGCATTCATGCCGAGCAGTTGGAATATGATGTAGGCCACCAATACGAGGGATGCCAGCATTGAAAATAACGCATAACCGATCAGCTTGCCTTGAAGCTTCATAACATATGCCCCCATTGTTGAGTATTCACGTGCTTTGTCCTTATTGGTTACGACTGCTGCCTTGTTCAAGGGCTAAGCGTAATTTTGGTCTCGCCTGAAGCAATCTTTGCTTTCTGGTCTTCAAATTGTTTCTGCTGCTCGTCGCTCAAGGTAATATTGTGAAGCGCCGTGATGCCGATGCCGTTTTCAGCCAAGCCGTATACCATGACCTTTTGCGGGAAAGTGTTGTTGTTCTCTTTATATGTAGCGATGGCATTGCGGATGGAGACGTCCACGTTTTTGAGCATGGAGGTCAAAATCGCTTTTTCAGCCAAAAAGAATTGATCCGTATCTACGCCGATGGCATGTTTTCCCGCCTGCTGAATTTCGGTAAGAGCGCCCACGCCGGTCAAGCCTGCGGCAACGTAGATCACATCTGTGCCTTGGTCCTGCATCATTTGGGAAGCGATCTGTGCTCCCAGCTCGGGTTTGCCAAAATCGCCGGCATACACAGCATGAACGCTGGCATCCGGGTTGACGGCATGTACGCCTTGTTCGAAGCCTTCCTGAAAATCATGCAGCACCGGGATGTCCATTCCGCCCAAAAAGCCAACGTGGTTATCCTTGGTGGCAAAGCCGGCAATCATGCCTGCCAGATAACTGCCTTCCTCCGCTTTGAACTTAATGGAATTGATGTTGGGGAGTTCGGACTCGCCGTCTATCATCAGGAAGGTTTGATCGGGATATTTTTCCGCCACCTTTTCCAAATCGGCTTTGACCGTATCGGTCAAGGCGATGATCAGGTCCATTTTTTCTTGTGCAAATTGCTCGAAAGCCTGCTCTGGCGTCAGGCCGTTGGCAGGTTCCTTATAGTCAAAAATGATGTTGCCTTCATTCCGTTCCTGAATCAGTCCGTCAAAGGCAGAGTCGTTAAATGAGCGATCGCCAAGCCCGACTTCGGTCAGGACAACGCCAACCTTAATCCGGTTTTCCTGCGTGCTTCCGTTCGTCGAGCCATCGGGTGCGGAGCATGCCGTCAAAAGCAGCATAACGGCAAATATGTTCAGTACCAACACAGGAGAAATCCATTTTTGTTTTTTCATGGCCGGGCCCTCGTTTCTTTTCAAAATGTCTTGGGTGATGAATGAGTATACTTCTAGAACTATATCGGTAAAGTCCGGAAGGATTTTCATTGTTTTATTGAAAAATTACGCAAATAGTTCAATTTTCATGGAAATAGTCATTGGATTTTACAGAGGGGCGGTATTTCAAATGTTGAATTTGGTCAAAAATAAAAAAGATCCCGAACCGTTTTCTCAAACGGGGGATCTTTTGATTTACAAGACGAGTACCGGAGCGTCACCAGGCCGCAATGGTACCATCGGTTCGGCTCTCGGTGCCGCCGCATAAAACGCCGTTGTCCGGATTGCGCCAGATGATCTGGCCGCGTCCGAAGGTGGAGGAATCGAGCGCGACCTGAATGTCATGGCCCTTTCGGGCAAGCGCCTGGGCAATATGCTGCGGGAAGCCGGGCTCCACCATGACCGTCCTGCCCTTGGTCCATTGCCAGCGCGGCGAGTCCAGCGCAGCTTGCGGATTCAGGTGAAAGTCCAGCGTATTCATAATGACCTGCACATGGCCCTGGGGCTGCATGAAACCGCCCATGACCCCGAACGGGCCGACAGCCTTGCTGCCGCGGGTGAGAAAACCGGGAATGATGGTGTGGTAAGTGCGTTTGCCGGGTTCCAGCCGGTTGGCGTGAGAAGGATCTAGGGAAAAGTTGTGCCCCCGGTTTTGCAGCGCGATGCCTGTGCCCGGCACGACGATGCCGGAGCCGAAGCCCATGTAATTGCTTTGGATAAAGGAGACCATGCTGCCTTCGCCGTCCGCGACGGCCAGATATACGGTGCCGCTTGCCTGCGGGTCGCCGGCTTCAGGAAGGCGGGCCGTATCGCCGATCAGCTTCCGGCGCTCATCCGCATAGGTTTCGGATAACAGCTCCTGAATGGTTACTCCCATTTTTCCGTGATCGGTAATATATTTCTCTCCATCGGCAAAGGCAAGCTTCATCGCTTCCAACTGACGGTGGTACGTCAGCACCGATTCCTTCTCTTCGAACGCGAAGCCCTTCAGCAAGTTCAGCGCCGACAGCGCGATGAGTCCTTGCCCGTTCGGCGGAATCTCCCAAACGTCATACCCGCGGTACGAGACGGAGATGGGCTCGACCCACTCCGGTTTGAACGAAGCCAGGTCGTCTCTTGTCATATAGCCGCCATGCTCTGCCATGAATGCATGCATGCGTTCCGCCAGCCCGCCTTCGTAGAAATCGCGTGCATCGCTTTCGCCAATCTGTCGCAAGGTGGACGCATGATCCGGCGAACGCCAGATTTCACCGGAAGCAGGTGTACGCCCGCCCGGTGCGAAGGTTTCGAACCATGCGCTGCCTTTAAGCACCTCTCCTTGCGAAGCATAGATCCCGGCTGCCCTTGCCCAGTTGCGCGCCAGACCTGGTGGCAGGGGGTAACCCTCTTCCGCATAGCGTGCTGCAGGCTCGAGTGCTTCCGCCAGCGTCAGCCGCCCGAAACGCCGGCTGAGCTCGGCCCAGCCAGCAGGCGCGCCGGGAACGGTTACCGGGACGACGCCAAGTTTCGGCATTTCGGTGTAGCCGGCACTTGTGAGGGCTTCAATGGATAGGGTCCCGGGGGCCGGGCCGCTGGCATTCAGGCCGTACAGCTTGCCGCCCGTCCAGACCAGCGCAAAGGCATCGCCGCCGATGCCATTTGAAGCCGGCTCCAGCACGGTTAATGCGGCAGCCGTTGCCACAGCTGCATCCATGGCGTTGCCGCCCTGTTTCAGAACGTCCAGTCCGGCTTGTGCCGCCAAAGGCTGCGAAGTGGCGACCATGCCCTTATTGGCGTAAACGGGAACCCGATGTGACGCAAACGGCTGGTAAAGGGGATCAAAGTTCATCGAATGGTTCATCTCCTTGTCGCGAAATGTCAGCTTTCGGCCTGTCGAAGGCTTTGGTTCCTGAACCTTTTTCGCAGCCGGGGAACCGAACTCCTGCCTGAACTTCAAATCCGTTTGCTCAGGTAGTTACCATATCCCCGCCGTTGACGTGAATGCATTCGCCGGTGACATAGGAAGAGTCGCGAGATGCGAGATAGACATAAGCTGCCGCAAGCTCATAGGGTTGACCTGCCCTGCCCATCGGCGTTTCCGTGCCGAACACTTCGACATCCTCGGCGGAAAAGCTGGACGGAATGAGCGGTGTCCAGATCGGGCCGGGCGCGATGGCATTGACCCGGATGCCCTCGGCCGCGAGCGATCTCGCGAGCACGCGCGTCAGCGAGACGACGGCCCCTTTCGTGGAAGAGTAGTCAATAAGCCGGACGTCTCCCTTATAGGCCGTGATGGAAGCGGTATTGATGATGGAGGCTCCCCTTTTCATGTGGGGGTAAGCTGCCTGAATCAGGAAAAAGTAGGAAAATACATTGGTTTGAAACGTGTGATACAGCTGTTCCTCGGTAATATCGACGATACTTGGCTGCGTATACTGTACTCCATGATTATTCACGAGAACGTCGATGCTGCCGAATGCGTCCATCGTGGCACGGATGACCGCTTCACAGTTGACTTTCAGCCTCAGGTCGGTCTCGACCAGCAGGCAGCGCTGCCCCAATTCCTCGATGCGGTGTTTCGTCCATTCGGCATCCGTTCGTTCGTACAAATAAGCAATGACGATGTCGGCGCCTTCCTTGGCAAAGGCGATGGCCGCCGCCCTGCCGATGCCGCTGTCTCCTCCGGTGATGATCGCAACCTTGCCTTGCAGCTTGCAGCTTCCGATGTAAGCCGGATCTTCGCTGATGGGTTCGGGCACCATCAAGGTTTCGAGTCCGGGCTGAACGTTCTGATGTTGGGGCGGGAACGCCAGCTTTTGCTCTTTGCAGACCGTTCTTTCGCCGTGAAAAGGATAGACCGGGTTCATACGCGTTGCATCCTCCTCGCACTAAGGTTATATGCCTACACTATGCATTCGCCCATAGGATGGTGTGAGGACGAGAAAGAGGGGTTTGTTTTTTGACCAAAATATTCCATAATAAAGATAACCAAGACCATGGAGGTGTCAGGAGCCCAATGAACATTCAGGGAATCAATCATCTGTGCTTTTCCGTATCCGATTTGGAACGATCCATTGCTTTCTATGAGCAGGCCCTTGGAGCCAAGATCCTGGTAAAAGGCCGCAAGCTGGCCTATTTCGAACTTGCAGGCCTCTGGGTTGCCTTGAATCAGGAGGATGTGATCCGCAATTATACGGAACGAACCTATACACATATTGCATTTACGGTAAAAGAAGAAGAGTTCGAGGCATCGGTACAGGAACTGAAAGCCGCCGGCGCAAAGATTCTCCCTGGAAGAGAACGTGATCCGCGGGATGCGATGTCGGTGTACTTTACCGATCCGGACGGCCATCTGTTCGAATTGCATACCGGCACCATGGCCGAAAGGCTGGCCTATTATCGCGAAGAGAAGCCTCATATGACCTTTTATACGGAGTCATGAAGAATGCAGGCTGCCTATGCCATGCGGGGAATCGCAAATATACACGAATCTTCTATTTTGTTTAGCATGGCGGCGGAATGATTTTAGCGGATAGCTTACACAGGTATTGTGGTAACAGGTAACTTCCATATATTATGACTAATAGATTCCTAATTTACCACTGTTCAACTGGTGAGCCATTATGGAGGAGGTTGGTCATGCTTACTTTCCCGAAACCCGATGTGGAGCAATTTTTTCAGACGTACCGCATTTCGCATTTTGCCGTATCTTCCGACGAGAAGCGTTTGTTTTTCGACAGCAATCTGAATGGAAATCCGAATTTGTGGGCGATGGACCTGCCTGGCGGGTTTCCATACCCACTGACGTACCTGAACCAGAGCAGCCAGTTTATCAAAGCCGATCCGCAAGGACGTCATTTGCTCACCGCCTTCGACAAGGATGGGGACGAGAGTTATCACATTTATGCCTTGCAGCCGGAGGGCGGCGCTCCGTTACCTGTCGTACCCGCGGGGCCGGGGGACCGCTGTTATTATGTAGAGCTGTCCGAAGACGGGGAACGTCTCTATTACATCACAAGCGCCGGCAATCCGAATTTCCTGGATTCCAGGATCATGAACTTGCGGACGGGAGAAGGCGCGTTGCTGCACAAGGGTGAAGGAACGACCAGCATGCTGGCCGCTGTAAGCCCGGATGAGAACAGCCATGTGGTCATCAAAATATACTCCAATACGTACCAGACGGCCCATCTATACAGGAATGGGAAGGAACAAGCCGTTTTGCCTGCATCGGAACGCCAGAGCCAGGTTCCGTATGTTCTGTTTGCCGACAATGACCGTTTGCTGGTGATCACGAACGACAACGAATCGTATTCCTATGTTGCCGAATATCGGGGCGATACGGGAGAATTCCGCCAGTTATGCCGGGTGGAAGGCGAAGACGTGCAGAGCATTGCATGGCATAAGGCATCCAAGACGCTTTATTTCTGGACGCTCAAAGGAACCGAGAATCGGATGTATACGCTGGGCGAGGGGGAAGAACAACCGAAACAGGTGGATATGCCGCTGGACTTCGTGGAACAGTCGCTGGTTACGAAGGCAGGGAATGTATACGTCCTTGGACGCGGAGCCATCCAGCCGCATAACATTTATCGCCTGATGGCGGGGGAAGAGAAATGGCAGCAGCTTACGTCCAACCGGGTCACCGGACTGCATCCGGAAAATCTGGTGTATCCGGACGTCGTTCGTTATGAATCCTACGATGGATTGGAGATCGAAGCCTTGTTGTTCAAGGCCAAGCCGGAGAACGCCAACGGGCATACCGTGTTTTGGCCGCATGGCGGTCCCCAGGCGTCCGAGGCGAAGTTTTTTCGCCCGATGTTCCAATTCATGCTGGCCCAGGGCTATCATATTTTCGCGCCCAATTTCCGGGGCAGCACGGGATATGGCGCGGAGTTCGTGAAAATGGTCGAACGGGACTGGGGAGAAGGTCCGCGTCTGGATTGCGTGGCCGGGATGGAATGGTTGTTCAGCGAAGGAATATCCTCGCCAGACCGACTGTTCGTCGTGGGCGGCAGCTATGGCGGATACATGACTTTGCTGCTTGCAGGCCGCCATCCCGAGTATTTCCGGGCAGCCGTGGACATATTCGGGCCTTCCAACCTGTTCACGTTCATTGAATCCGTACCCGACGACTGGAAGCCGCTGATGGACAATTGGCTTGGCGATCCGGTTCGCGACCGCGAGCGATTGACCAAGGATTCCCCGATAACGTATCTCGATCAGATGAGAAACCCGATGCTGGTGATTCAGGGAGCCAACGACCCGAGAGTGGTCAAGGCCGAATCCGACCAGATCGTGGCTGCGCTGCAGGAGAAAGGCGTGATCGTGGAATATATCGTGCTGGATGACGAAGGACATGGTTTCTCCCGCAAAGAAAACGAAATTTTCGTATATCGGCGCATGCTGGAGTTCCTGCAGAGACATCAGGAGGCGGCGGTACCGCTTCAAAGCTAGGGACGAGGCAGAGAAAATGTCCTCATACCAATAAACGGCACCGGCTGGTCTGACAGATTCGTCAGCACCTTGCCGATGCTGTTTGCCGTTTCTATGGCCGAGGTTCAACAGGTCATTTCGCTAAGGGGGGATGATGGGATCCTTCAATCCATGCTCCGAAACAGAAGATTTTTACTGCACTAATGGCCTTAATCCTCGATATCTTCGCCTTCGTCTCCCTCATCAAACACGCTGTCATCCACCAAGCCGCGAATGAAGGCTTCGAAATTCGGCGCAAGGTAGGTGATCTCGTAATCGTCTTCCTGGTCGACGTGTACGACCGAAGGCTCGCCTTCCGGCCCGCAGAGACGGTAATCCAGCATGACGACGTCATGGCCCGCGGACGGGCAATCGCAAATGACGATGCCAAGATCGGGATATCCCCATTCTTCGATCATGAAACGGCTGCCCAGGCCACCTCCAAAGGAATGGGACCTGTCTCGGCGGATGCCGTGAATGTCCGTTATGGCAATATGGTCTTCGGCCCAGGATGTCGCTTCTTGGGTTGGAAAAGAGGTGCGCGACGGCGTGCCGCCGTTTTGCGATTTCATGAGGGCGATGTAGGCCGCGGGAATTGTATATCCGAGTTCTTGCTCAATGGACCGAACCACGGCTTCGTCCACCGGTTCAGAAATTTCATTTGCTCGTGCATACTCGTTTCCTCTCCAGAATGAAGCAAGGTCGAACCCTTCGAACGGCAAGGCGTTCCCATGTTTCTGTTTCCAGATGGCCGCATCCAATTTGCAACGCTGCTGATCCCGGATCATTTTCTCTGCTTTGGGACGAATATATTCGATGTAATCGAGCGTATCTTCGTCGCCCGGCTGCAGCCTGTTCGCTTCACGTAAAGCATGCAGTGCCTGGTCATACAGCCCCAGATGATGATAGGCGAAGCCCAGCCGGAAATGCCAAAGCGGATCCTGCTTACCTTCGTCGGCAACGGATAACAGCTGTTGGATCGCTTCCCGGTAGCGCTCGTCATTGTTATATGCCCGGGCAAGCTGGCTGATCAGCCCATAGCCGCGCTCTTGTACCGGGACTTGCTGAATTCGTTCGATAATCCGGCTGTATTCGTCATTGTCGTGCCAGTCGTGAAGCTGTGCAAGAAGCTCTTCATGATCCATGATGAGGCCCCATTTCGTTGAAAGATGTGAATCCCTTCCATTATACCGCAGCTTGTTCGCCGTACTCAAAATGAAGGAAGGGAAGCGCTGCCGAACCTATAACGGTATGCGTTCACTACAACGATCCAATGAAAATGGGATCGACAAAAAAACGGATGAAATCCTATTCCGGGATTTCATCCGTTTTCTATTCTGCCAAGTCAGGCATGGGCAAGCCGATGTTGACTGAGTTTTACAAATCGTCGAACCCGTTGTCGTCGCCGACTTTGCCGTAGTTGCGGGATTTGGCTTCGAAGAAGTCTGTTTTGGTTGCGTTCAGCGCTTCGTCGGAGAATGGTTTGATCCAAGGCATGCAGTTGACGTCAACGCCTTCGTACGCTTTTTCCATGCCCATCAGGCGCAGGCGTTTGTTGGCGATGTATTTGATGTAATCGGAAAGCTCGTTCAGGTCGATGCCGTTTACGTTGCTGAGCGTGTAATGGGCCCAGTTGGTTTCGAGCTGCACGGCACGGTCGATCGTTTTGTAGACGTAGTCCATGTTTTCCGCTGTGTTCAGTTCTGGGAAGTCTGCGAGCAATTGTTTGAACACTTCGGCGAAGAAGTAGCAGTGCTGGTTCTCGTCGCGTTGGATGTACGAGATCATTTGGCTTGTCGCCATCATTTTCTGGTCACGGGCCAGGTTGTAGAAGAAGGCAAACGTGCTGTAGAAGAAAATGCCCTCCAGAATGAGGTCGGCAACCATCGCCTGGAAGAACGTCTGCGGAGACGGTTCGTCCCGGAAGCTTTGATAGATGTCGGAGATGAACTGGTTGCGTTCCAGCAATACCGGATCATGTTTCCAATACTCGAAAATTTCCTTTTGTTCCTGCTCGGATACGATGGAAGAAAGCACGTAGGAGTAGGATTGGTTATGAACCACTTCCTGCTGCCCGATAATCGCCGAGATCGCTTCGAGCGAGGAATCGGTGAAGTAGCGTTTCACGTCGCCCACAAACATCGTTTGCATGGAGTCCAGCACCGCAAGCAGGGAAATGTTGATCTTGAACGTACGCTGCTCCTCGGGGTCCAGCTGCGCGAACTGGGAAGCATCCTTGGACATCGGGATTTCATCCGCGATCCAGTGATTCAGGAGCAAAACCTTGTACAATTTGTACATGTGAGGCATCCGAATGTCATTCCAGTTCAGAATGCCCGAGCATTCACCTTCGATAATGCGGGTCGATTGGTTGGGGGCTTCCGTATTGAAAATTTTCTGTAATTGCATGAAACGATTCACTCCTTAAAAAATCTATTTCAACATCCGGGTGGATGCAATGATCCGGTTTTGGGCAAAAAACAACCAGGGCAGCGCCGGTTTGCAAAGAAAACAGGGTGCCCTGGAGGTTATCGTAACTCAGGGATAATTCATTAATCAGCTAGCGCAGGATTCGCATTCTTCGATGGTCAATGCGCGGCTGCGGACGTAATAGGTTGATTTCAGACCGGCTTTCCAGGCATGCAGATGCAGGTCCAGGAATTCGGTTGCTTTGATGTCCGGACGAACGTACAAGTTGAAGCTTTGGCCTTGGTCCACGTGGCGCTGGCGGGCCGAGGCCATGTTGATCGAAGCATGCTGATCCACCATGAACGCCGTTTTGTAGTACCAGATCGTTTTTTCGGACAGATCCGGTGCCGGGTTGGCGATTTTGTACGTCGTTTTCTCTTCGTAGGACAACAGCTCATAGAGCGGGTCGATGCTGGCCGTCGAGCCAGCAATGATGGACGTCGAGCCGTTCGGCGCGATCGCGAACATCCACGCATTGCGCACGCCGTTCCGCTGCACTTCGGCTTGCAGTTCTTTCCATTGCTCCGTCGTTACGAATTCGCCGACGCGGTTGCCTGTCGTGTAATCACGCTGCTCGAAATATTGCCCGCTTTCCCAGTCGGAGCCTTTGAATTTCGGATAATGTCCTTTTTCCTTGGCCAGCTCCATGCTGGATTTCACGAGCAGGTAGTTGATTTTTTCGTACAGGTTGTCGTTGTAGGTCACGGCTTCGTCGGACTCCCAACGGATGCCTTCCAGGGCAAGCAGATGGTGCAATCCGAATGTTCCAAGGCCCACGGCACGATATTGGCTGTTCGTGTATTGGGCTTGCAGCACTTCGATATTGTTGATGTCGATCACGTTGTCGAGCATGCGAACCTGGATCGGAATCAGGCGCTCCAACACGTTATGAGGCACGGCGCGTGCCAAGTGGATGGAGTTCAGGTTGCATACCACGAAATCGCCGGGAACTTTTGAAATGACGATGCGCGTTTGGCCGTCCTTCGTGACGAGTTCTTCTTTTTCCACGACGGTTGCCGATTGGTTCTGCATGATTTCCGTGCACAGGTTGGAAGAGTATACCATGCCGTGTGCGCGGTTCGGGTTCGCGCGGTTGACCGTATCGCGATAGAACATGTAAGGCGTGCCGGTTTCAAGCTGGGACTTCATGATACGTTTCATGATGTCGATCGCTTGTACCGTAATGCGGGACAGCAACGGATGGTTGACGGCTTCCTCGTACTTCTCGCGGAATGTACCTTGGCCAAACGTTTCGTCGTAGAAGTCTTCCAACCCGAGTGCGCGTCCGTTTTCGTCTTTCCATCCCATCACTTTCTTCACTTCGTGCGGGCAGAACAGGCTCCACTCGCCACGCTGCTCGACACGTTCCATGAACAAGTCAGGCAGACATACGCCGTGGAATACGTCATGCGCACGCATACGCTCGTCCCCGTTGTTCAGCTTCAGGTCAAGGAAGGCGAGAATGTCTTTGTGGAATACGTCCAGATAAACGGCGATTGCGCCTTTCCGCGTACCGAGCTGATCCACGCTGACGGCTGTATTGTTCAACTGGCGAATCCATGGGATGACGCCGGAGCTTGTGTTTTTGTGTCCGCGAATGTCGGAGCCGCGCGCTCTGACTTTGCCGAGGTAGACGCCGATGCCGCCGCCCATTTTGCTTAGACGTGCCACGTCGGTATTGGAGTCGAAGATGCCTTCCAGCGAATCATCCACGGTATCGATGAAGCAGCTGGAGAGCTGTCCGGCTACCTTTTTGCCGGCATTGGACATCGTTGGCGTCGCTGCCGTCATGTACATGTTGCTCATTGCCCAGTACGCTTCTTTGACCAGGTTCATGCGTTTCTCGGCTGGTTCCTGGTGCATCAGGTACATGGCGATGACCATGTAACGCTCTTGCGGAAGTTCCATGACTTTGCCGTCAAAATCATGGGCGAGGTAACGTTCTGCCAGCGTAAGCAGGCCAATATAGTCGAACAGCAGGTCATTGCGGTAGTCGATGCAGTCTGCGAGCTCGTCGATCTGCTCTTTGGTATAACATTCGAGCAATTCTTCGCGATAGATGCCCTTTTTCACCAGATCTACGATCAACGGGTAGAAAGCACCGTACGGCTCGTCCGGATAGGATTTGTAGCGGCGGTTGTTGGCCGCTTTTTTGTACAGTGAAGTGAGCAGGGAACGCGCTGCGGCGAATTTCCAGTTGGGTTCCTCTTTGCTGACGAGCTCCAAGGCGCTCATCATAAACGCGGAACTGATTTCGTCCCCGGTGACCTCGTCGCGGCGAAGCTTGCTGTTCACCCCGCGTACCAGGCGCTCCTTGTCGAGCATCTCCAAATCTTGCAGAATGCGGTCGGCATAGACCGAAATGCGCATGTCGTCAAAGGCCAGCTGACGATTGTTCGGCTTGGTCACAACTTGTGGCATGGATATTCCTCTCTTTCATACGGTCAAAGTGTTTTGGAAAATTCTTATGTTAAGAATTGAGTTGTTACGATGTGGTGTAGCTGCTAATTCGTGCTGTTTCGTATGCGGACAAAATGGCTGCTGCAATGGCTATTCAAATGCTTAGGCAGCAAGTTGCGGGTAAGGCAGTGCACGGTGCATGTCCATACAAAAAGCATTCTCCCTGCCTCACGGCCGAAAATGCTTTCTGATGTCCGGCTGTCCTCTTCATGCCTCCAAAAAGCTGGTTAACACAGGGACACCGTATGTAAACAGTGCTGGTGCCAAAATATGATGGAAGCCGATGGACTTGCGCAGTCCAAACAGCCCCGGTGCCTCGAGGTCGACTCTGTTCGTGGAGAGCAATGCGCACCTGCCAAAGATGTCTTTGTAGGTAGTCCCATTTTTGTTTCTCGCGAACCTGCAGAAGTAGACTCATAGAAGCGGGGTTATAACATTTCACTACATTTTGTTGCTGCTATCCTAATGTAACCCAACATATAGTGTTTGTAAACAGGCCGATAAGCCAAAACGTAATTCCGAGTATATCATATGAAGCCTCAATACCGCAAAGGAAAAGGACTGGAAGATTTGCGGATTGCCCAAAAAAAATTTTCGTCAAAAGAGGGTGACGTTTTAACGTCAGTTTGAATTGGCGTTCATTCAACTGGTACAATAAAATAAGTCAAAAACGATCACAAAATGGGTGGCCGAGCGGATTTGCACGGTCAGAGGGAGGCTAGCGAAATGGCAATAGCGGAAGTAACTGTAATTCCGATCGGAACCGGAACCACCAGCTTGAGCGGTTATGTAGCGGATATGCAAAAAGTATTGGAAAGGCAGCGGGGAATTACATATCAGCTGACCTCGATGAGCACGATTATCGAAGGACCGCTGGACGAAGTGTTCACGGCGATTGCCGCGCTGCACGAGGCTCCGTTCCTGTCGGGAGCGCAGCGGGTATCCACGTCCGTAAAAATCGACGACAGGCGCGACAAACCGGGTGCATCCAGTGAACAAAAGCTGCAGTCGGTGCGCGACAAACTAACTGCGCTGCCGTCCCGTCCGCAAGAATTGAATTAAACCTGCATTTTCGTGAATTCTGTTGTGTTAAATTACGAATTCCTGGCATCTTGTTATGGCCTAAATTAATGCAAACAAAAAGCTTCACGCTTACACAGCGGAAGCTTTTTGTTTGCATTAACGGATGAGGCCCGCTTCTTTTAGATCTGCCCGTTTAAGAACGAGGGAACCTTGAAGCTTTTTATAGCGAATGGTTTTTCCGGTCGGATCGGCAACAACCTTTTCCTCATTTTCTTTCAGGCCATTGGCATCCACGGTTAATAGCGTTTTTAGGTCTTTGGAAACGGTATATACATCTGCAGAATCACCCTTAAGCTTGACTTCATAACCATAAGAAGCGGACAGGTCGATTAGAGTGATCCACTCGGACTGGGACTGGCTTTTGGCCGAAAACTGAATGGACCGATTGGCACTTTGATAATTTACTTCGTAACCAAGCAGTTTCGCAGCTTCCCGCAATTGGACATATGTATTCCCTTTATAGAGCAATTGATCAGAGGAAACGGATCTCGATTGACCGTTGACCACGATTTTGAAGTTAGCAATAGTAGCCTGAATTTTTTGAGAAGTTGCGGCTACAGCCATGGAAGAAGACCCAATCAACATCCCCAGCGATAATGCCACAATCACCTTTTTCATTTTCACTTGAATCATCACTCCTAGAACAAGATATGGTGTTATCTGAGAATCATACCCGATTGTGACAAGATAGACACGGGTTGATATCATTATTTTTATAATGCTAATGGCTCAATTATCATTTTGATTTATGTTCTGAGGTTTTTATGAAAGAAGTACTATTGTCCTTCATTTTTGCGATAAATTCTTTGATGACTGTGTCCTTTTTTGACATGAGTCCGGTCTAGACGTGCACGAACGCCTATAGAGAGTCAAAGAGCGAGCCTCCCGTTGTTTTAACATCGGGAGCTCGCTCTTTGTGTTTTACGAATATTCTGGTGAATATGGCGTTAACGTTCTCTTTCTGTGGAAAGAAATTATTCTTGTTCCAGGAGTGCTGCACCAATCAGTGTGGCATTCGTATACCCGCCGCTGATGTTGGCGAAAGAGAAATTGGTGATTGGCGGCCCAATCACAGTGGCATAATCGCCTTCCAACAGATCACCGGTGCTGTTCGGATAGACTGCAACGATATTGTTCTCGTTATCATCCATGATGTGAATCACGGAGAAGGTTGCGCCCAAGGAATTATTTTCTTCGACGCTGACGACCTCGCCGCTAATTTGAATGAATGATTCGAAATAGTTGGCGATGTTTTTATTCAAGTGTTTCGGCGTTACGGCAGGGTCTACCAGTTTTTTAACTTTTTTCTGAACATCAGGCGTCTCGGGAATGAACAAGTCACTATTTTGGGCAAAGAAATCGTAGGATGGCTGCTCCATGAACGCAGTTTGTTCAGTGATGATTGGCGTGATCTCGTTGAAGAAATCAGCCGCCGTTTCAAATGCGACGTCATCTGATCCGGCAGCATCGCTGGCCTTCGTGCCAGTGGTTTGTGCTGTTGCCGGCGAAATGGTCACGGAATTCAAAATATCCTCAACCTCTTTTTTACCGGCATCATCGTAGGAATCCTTGCCATAGGTCAGCGTAGCAGTATACAGTTCCGCATTCACGGGAATCATGTATTGGACCATGACCACCTCGACGCCGGCTGCGTTTTTATAAGTGCCTTGCAACACGCCGCCTTTAAAATCTTTATTTGGCTTATCGGTGTAACTGGTTTTTTGATATCCTTCAATACCTGCGTTTATGCCGTTGTTAACATAGTACTCAACAAGCGTAGCGGCCAACTGCTCGGGATCAGCAACCCCGCTTGCGTTGGCTTCAATCGTAAAATTGATATTATCCGCAAACTTGGTAGCGGCAGGGTCGGAAAAGGCCGCTTTGATGGCAGGCGAGTTCAGCTGGCTTGTATCAAATTCTTTCCAATCTTCTGGATATGAGAAGGAAAAGCCTTCTCCGCTGTATGTAGTATATTTTGCGCTTTCATTGGCCGTTGCTTCGGTAGTCGTTGTCGTTTGAGGCTGAGTTGTTTCCGATGTTGTCGATTTTTCTGCATTCCCGCAAGCGCTGAGTAGTGCGGCAAGGGCGAGAACGGTAATTATCTTTTTCATTGATATATTCTCCTAAGTGCTATTCCCATCGGCTGGGATATTTTTTCTGTGGTTATTGTTGACTTTGGATCGGTGAGGATATGCCAATGATGTGGATAGATTCGCCTTGTAGATAGGTTCCATCTCTTTCATAGAGAATCCATGTCCCGGTTGAACATAAACCGTTTCTTCTTTTTGCTTCTGCCTCCTTTCCTCATTGGTGTGCACCCCTCAGGTAAATTATAACGCTTCTTGCTGAATAAGGTTTCAATTTGTTTTTGTTTCAGGCAGAAATCGCCCATTTTCGGCATGAGCCCGGTCTTGAAGGGGAGAAATGCATATAGTGAATCGTACCCCACGTTAAAGGAGGGTTTTACATGAGTGGAGTTGTAGGTGCTTACGGCAACCCGTGGACATCGACAGGCGCCATCTTGGTCCTGTTCATTCTCTTGGTCATCATCACCAAATCTTTCTGGGTATAGCTTGATCGACTCCGCCGGGCAACCGGCGGAGTTTTTCTTTTGCGGACAAGCTCGGGGAGGAAGAAAGGCCAGAAGTTTCACGGCGGCATGGATCAAAGACAGGGTACGAAAGCCCATTTTGTGCCAAGAGGGCCATAGCCCGGTCCGGGAAAGGGCTGGATACATAGCTTAGGGGTGTAGGCAAATGCTAAGGAGGAATGAACGATGAGCGAAGTGAATAAACCGAAAACACCGAACGGGAAAGGTCATGTTTACTCTAATAATATGGGAGGTTATGCAAATATGCAGGGAAATGCAGGTTATGATGCGAATGGGTACGGACATGGTTACCCTAACAGTTATGGTTACGGTTACGGCTATGGAATGCCAACGGGGTATGGCTATGGATATCAGCCGAACCAAGGTCCTGTTATGAAACAGGATTATCAGCAAAACTATGGATGCTACGGGTACGGCGGCGGCTGGAGTTCGGTGGGCACCATCCTCGTATTGTTCATCCTTCTGGTCATTATTTCCAAAACGTTTTTCATCTAATGGGCACATAACATGGAAAAACACCCGGAACCCAATTCCGGGTGTTTTGTGTATGTTTTCAGTCTTCTCTGGAATAAGTGATGTCCAAACAACAAAAGCCCTGCCTCTCTTTTGTCCTTGCGGCTCCGATGACCGCGCCAGTGTGAATGGAAAAATCTTGCGTACCCTGCAAATACCGGGTCAGTGCAATTCAGGTTCTTCAATCTCCATGGGTTAAGTGATACATATTCGCTGCGGATGCAGCATGAAGAAAATATTCAGGGGTTAAAAGAAGAGTGAAAATCATTTGAGGTTGTAAACCAACTTTATTATCATACCACATCATGTAATTTTTTGCAAATATATTGAATCCTTTTCATGATTGCGCACGGCCTAAATATTAATTCTTTCCGCCCAATTTGCCGATAACACATATACAAGCGTCATCAAGATCCGCCTTATTGACAGGGGAAGAAGTGATGCAAATGGAGAGTGAGGGATAAGGGTGGAAATTTACCGTTCGTTTGTAGTTCGTTTGTTGCGGAATTATGTGATGGGCTCCGTGGCGGCTTTGGTCATGATTGGAACTGTCATGATGGTTTCCACCTTGCAATTCCCAAAAGCCCAACTTATGCACCTGATCGTTATTGTAGCGATTTCCCTGCTGTCGATGACAGGGTTCGAATGGCTGACCCTCAAGCGTCAACTTCGCCCGATAAGGCGCTTTTTTGCTGCCAAGCGAACGGATCGGGCCGAATTGAACGGAATATATGAGCGAATTCACCGTTTGCCGGAACAGGCGGCTTATCGCATTCTGGGTCCCCATTTGTTTGGCTTTGCCCTGCCGGCAGCAGGTCTAACGTGGTGGATGTTCTTTAAGGGCTGGATCCAATTCTCGCCCGAATATGTAGCTATTGCAGCGGTCTGCGCGCTGTTGATTGCCGGGATGCATGCTTTGGCCGAGTATTATCTCACCGTGCTGGCCATCAGGCCGTTACTGCTGGAGGTAAGAAGGCTGGGAAAGATCCAGCATGGCTTCGAGCCGTCGCTTGGCGGTCGCATCATGGTATCCTTTCAGCGCAAAATCCGGTTAAGCACAGCCATGATCAGTCTGTTTCCTCTGCTATTGTTCTTTTTTGCCACTTCGATTCGCTTGCAGTACGTGGACCATGAGTTTGCCCGGGAATATCTGATATGGGCCCTTCTGATCGTCATCCTGGGGGCAGGGGTTGCCATGGTCGGGAGCTGGCTGCTGATTCGCGATGTACGAGACCCCGTGAAGGAACTGACCGAGGAGATGAACCGCATTCAAGAGGGGGATTTCGGCCGAAGGATGCCGGATTTGTACGGCGATGAATTTTCCGCGCTGATCGCCGGATTCAACATGATGATTAACCGGCTCGAAATCAGGCAGGAGCGCAACCGGCAACTGACGCAGAGCTACTTTACGATGCTGGCAGCCGCCCTGGATGCAAGGGACAAGTATACGGCCGGACATTCGATGCGTGTCGCTGAATATTCCCTCATGATCGGCAAGCTGAGCGGAATGAGCGAGGAGCAGTCAGACCTTTTATACAAATCTGCCCTGCTGCACGACATCGGCAAAATTGGAATTCCGGATGAAGTTCTGCACAAAGACGGCAAGTTGACCGACGATGAGTTCGACATTATCAAAACGCACCCCGTGCTGGGGGAAAACCTGTTGCAGCAAATCGAGCCGGCTGAAGCGATGGCGGATTTTCTGCCGGGAGTGCGCTCGCACCATGAACGTTATGATGGAAAAGGGTATCCGGATGGGAAAGCGGGTCAGGATATTCCGGTATTCGGTCGCATTATCGCGGTAGCGGATGCATTTGATGCCATGACCTCGGACCGCCCGTACCGGAGCGGAATGAGCCATGAACGGGCATTGGCCATTTTAGAGGAAGGAAAGGGGACCCAATGGGACCCCCATTATGCGGGTTTGTTCATCAATGAATGGAGGCGCAGGCAGCATCTCCACGGTTCGCCGGACAAAAGGGTCAGTTGATTCTTTCTGTCCATTTGGATTCTTTTCTGCGCCGGCGGTGCAGGAATAGTCCGGTAACCAGTGTGAAAATGAGCTCGCCCAAGATGATAGCTCCGAGCGCATCGTAGATGACATGCTGCTTGATCAGCAGGGTCGAGAGCACGATGACTGCCGAACCGCTGGCGATGAGCAGTTTCACTTGCCGCTTTATTCCCTGGACGGAGAATGCCGCCCGCATGACCAGGTAGGAGTATAAGGCATGAATGCTGGGAAAGCAGTTGAACGGTTCGTCCCGGTCATAAAGCCAGCTTACGATGGAACTGCCGATGCCGCTTCCCGTAATCACGGGGCGGTGTACCGTCGTCTGAAAATTGAAATAAATGAGATAACAGATCCAAACACAGATGTTCATGGACAACAACACCCGGTAATAGACTTCTCGGTCTTTGGCACAGAGATAAGCGAGCACGCCGAAAACGAACGGATACCATCCCAGGTATGGAATGGACATCAAGGGAAGGAACGGAATCGCTTGATCGATGGGTGAGCGCAACACGACGAATCCGCGATCAGGTGAATTGAGGACATCATAGAACAGTCCCATAACGACAAGCGAGAGCATCAGGCTCAAAGACAGCCAGTAGGATTTGCTTTTTAGCGATTGCACGGCAGTGCTTCTCCTTTCGTCCACGTCTGCAAGGAAGTGGATGCAACGAATAAATAGACAATAATATATTTTACAATTTTAAGCGCACAAATTGAATCGGGATTTGTGTGTTTTTTTGTGTACATTTTCCAGGGCAGAATGTCGAAGATTGGCTGAGCGTGATATGATGAAGGTACAAAAGGGCCGTCCATTGCGATGGTTGGGACAACGGGAGTGAGTGAATGGAATTTTCAAAAATGTTCGTCATGAATATGGGGATGCTGATTACATTCGCCTATCTTGCTAGTCTGTTCTATAAATACGTTGTCATACGAACTTCTCCCAAATTTAAACAAATGATATCGGTGTTCCTGCTCATACTGGCCGGGTGGATCAGCATGGTTTTTGGCTTCCAACTGAACGATGAGGTCATTTTCGATCTTCGCTTCGTTCCGTTGATCGTTGCAGTGCTGACGTACAGGCAGCCTTATAGCGTTTTCCTGATCGGGTTGGGGATCGGACTGACTCGGTTAACCTTCGGAATTAACGAGGCCACGCTGGCCGGATTGATCAACTTGACTATACTTGGCGCAGTGTGCGCAGGATTGAATGTCTGGATGAGGCGAACGGACTATAGGCTGATTATCAAGGCCGTGCTTGTGATCCTGATCGTAAATATGGTTAACAGCCTCAACATTGCCGCGTTTGGCGTCATCCCGGCAACATACTTTTTCTCGCATATCATGCCTTACACGCTGCCGGCCGGCGTCGTGCTCAGCTTCGTATTTACCGTTATTCTGCGGGATTTTCAGAATGAACAGAATCGGATTGTGCTCATACAGAGCACCAATCGCCTGTTATCCTTGCAAAAGGAAGAACTGCAGCGCGCTCAGGCGGTGCTGGAGGAGCGTGCGAGGCAGCTTGCGCTGGCTTCGCAGTACAAATCGGAATTTCTGGCCAACATGTCCCATGAGCTGCGGACGCCGCTGAACAGCGTCATTAATTTTGCGCAAATGATCAGTGAAAACACGGACACGATGGACAAGGAGGAGATCGTCCGATTTGCGGAGATGATCGACCAGTCCGGTCAGGAGCTGCTCGCGTTGATCAACGATATTTTGGATTTGTCCAAGGTGGAGGCAGGACGGCTGGATATCGTGCTTGAGCAGATTGGCGTCAAGCAGCTGGCCGAGGATGCGATGAGCCACTTTCTGTTGGTTGCGGAGAAGAAGGGCATTCAACTGCTGATGGAACAGGAACCGGGCGTCCCCGAGACGTTGTGGTCCGATCCGCAGCGCATCCAGCAGATTTTGCGCAACCTGGTGTCCAATGCGGTTAAATTCACGCATCAGGGGACCGTAAAGCTGACGATCAGCAGCGAGACCTGCAGCGAAGGCTTTTCGGGCCGGTGGATCGTCTTTTCCATTAAGGATACGGGAATCGGCATCCCGAAGGAACGGCACCAATCGATTTTCGAAGCATTTCAGCAGGCGGACGGTTCGATCAGCCGCAAATTCGGCGGCACAGGTCTGGGTCTGTCCATCAGCCGTGATTTGGCCGGATTGCTGGGTGGTTTTATTCAGCTTGAAAGCGCGGAGGGAGAAGGAAGCACCTTTCGTTTGTACCTGCCGTTGACTTGTGAAAAAATGAGTTAACAACGCGTATGCCGGGAGTGGAAGTTGGAAAATTCCTGAAGGTCGTCCTCTTTGGGCTATGCGCCGTCCTATGTAACGGACGTTAGTTGCCCGAGGACAGGATCGTGATATAATAATCATCAACCAAAACAGGATGAAAGCAAAGGAGATCATGTCCATGAAAAAACCAATCTCTACCGAGCAGGCGCCAGGCGCCATCGGACCATACAGCCAAGCGATCGAAGCCGGCGGCTTCGTTTACACTTCCGGCCAATTGGGACTCAATCCCCAAACGGGAGAATTTGGAGCAGATGTGCAGGAACAAGCGCGCCTGTCTTTGAGCAATGTAAAAGCCATTCTGGAAGCGGCGGGCACAAGCATGGATAAAGTGGTGAAAACGACGGTTTTCCTGAAAGACATGAACGATTTCGTGCCTGTAAACGAAGTGTACAGCAGCTTCTTCGAACAGCCTTATCCGGCACGCAGTGCGGTGGAGGTAGCCCGTCTGCCGAAGGATGCACTCGTCGAGATCGAGGTTATTGCCCTGAAATAGTTCTTGGACAGGCCAGAACCATAAAAGCCGAGTTTGGTTGGATAACCGGACTCGGCTTTTTATATGTCTATCGTTATGATGAAGCTAGTTTCTTATCCGCCCCTATATTAAAATGTCAGTCCCGGTCCTGATTGCTGGCCAGGAACAGCCACACCGCATAAATCGCCAGCACAATCGCTGCCGCGATTGCCGTATAATAGACGGAAATGACATCCTTTTGTTTGATCGCAATCGCGATGTAGGCCCAGGTGAAAACGAGTGGATAGAATCCGTCTCTGTATGGGAAGCTTACCAGCACCGCGAGCAACGTGCCCACGGCAAGCATGATGATTGCCCATGTTGAATCGCTGAGCCCGAAGCCGTCCCAACCGATTTTGCGCAATAACACGGCGACGTTAATGATGGTTGCCACGCTTATCCAGCCCAGATAGATGCTGAAGGGCAGTTTAATGAACCAGATCTCGGCCGTGGTAGGTATCGTAATGGCGCGTGTTCGTAAATACAATGCAATCAGGGACAGGAGCAGCATAACCATGATCAGCAAAGACAGCCCGATTTGCAGGTTCTGAAAAGCAAAAATCCAAGCAATATTCAGAGCGCAGCTGACGGGGAACCAATAACCCAGGCTGGGGATGGAATCCCTTTTCCGGGAAGAAGGCAGGAATCCATAGATCACGAACCCGGCAAGCAGCAAATAAATGAGTGCCCAGATCGAAAAGGCATATCCGGCCGGGGTGATCAAGACGGGGTACATATCAGATACTTGTTTGTTGGTCCTGCCGCCGATCGGCAGGGCATTGGATAGATAGTTCACGACAACCATGGCGGCAAAGCTAATGGCATTGATCCATTTGTATGGAAGATTACGAGACATGGCATTTCCTCCTTGGTATGCAGCAGATGAATGAACAGCGGGTCATCCTACCTTGAATATACCCAATTCCGGAAAAGTTTAAATAAGCGCATCTGAAAATTGTGACAGATAGGGGAGCAGGGAACGAGATGCGGATTTGTTTGCAGCGTCCTGTCCAAGGTTACGCGGAGGCGGAACATAATATGTCCCTCAGGGGATGGAGAAGAGCGGGGAAAGCATGGAATGAGACGTGAAACGATGGAGAAATACCAAAGCTGGTTTTACGTTGCGGCGCTGCTGGCAGGGGCGGCCATCGGACTGGAAAGTGAAAAGGGGGGAGCTGCGCTTGGAATGGCCGTATCCCCGGTACTCGCGGTGCTGTTATACAGCATGTTTGCGCAAATTCCTTTTTTGCAAGTCAGGGAGGCCTGGTCCAACCTTCGTTTCATGGGGGCGCTGTTAACGGCGAATTTCGTCGTGGTGCCCGTGGTTGTACTGGGACTTACGCTATTGTTCCCTCAATCGTCTCCTGTGCTGATCGGGGTTCTTTTGGTGCTGTTGACGCCTTGCATCGACTATGTCATCGTGTTCACCCAGTTAGGCAAAGGGAACGAGAAACTTGTGCTTGCCGCAACGCCATTGCTTTTTATTGCACAGATGGTGCTGCTGCCGCTGTATTTGTGGCTGTTTGTCGGTAGTGAGGCAGCCCGGGTGATGGAAGTGGGGCCGTTTGTCGAAGCCTTTCTGTTTTTGATCGTTATTCCGATGGTGTTGGCACTTCTTACGCAGCTGTGGGGCAAACGCAGGAAAAAAGGAGAGGCCGTGCTTCAGGCAGCGGCCTGGCTGCCGGTCCCGCTGATGGCGCTGGCCCTGCTTGTGGTGGTAGCCTCCCAAATCGGCAAAGTTCGCGAGGATATCGGGGTCATCGTTGGCGTCGTGCCAATCTATGTGGCTTTTGCTGTCGTCATGCCAATCGTTTCGCGGTTCATCGCGGCAATTTTTCGCTTGGACGTCGGTTCGGGACGAGCCGTGATCTTCAGTTCGGCCACGCGTAATTCGCTGGTAGTTATGCCACTGGCCCTGGCGCTGCCGCAGGAATGGGCGACGATGGCGGCGGCGGTCATCGTGACGCAAACGATGGTTGAGCTAGTTGCGGAACTGGTTTATATCAGGTTGGTCCCTGCGTGGATCATGAGAGATCGACTGACTTGAGAAAAAGACGTCCCATGGCCCTGTACTATGCGCAACGAACATTGCACACCTTATTCGGCAGAATATGACCTTTAATTTCGGCTAACGAACCTCAGACACGCTATTGCTGGCCGAATGGACTCAGCACACACCATTTTCTTGAAATAGCGTGTCTACGGTTCGTTAGCGCCTCAAAAGGTCATCTTTTCGGCGAATAAGACGTCTCAGGTTCCTTAGAGCTTAGAATATTTCGCTTCTAATTCACCTCGGATGACATTTTCCGGTATTCCCCAGGCGTCATACCCTCCATTTTTTTAAAGACCTTGCTAAAGTACTTTTCATCCTGATACCCTACCATCTCCGCAATTTGGGCAAGTCGCAGGGAAGGGTTCTGCAGCAGCAGCTTGGCGTTGTTCATCCGCTGTCTTCCAAGGTATTCGGACCAATTGAGCCCGAATTGCTGCTTGAACTTGCGCGAAATGTATTCGCGGCTCAGATAAAATTTCGCTGCAATCTGCTGCAGGGAAAGATCCTCCTTATAATGGGCTTCCGTATAACGCGCGATGTCGCTCATCGGGTCGGAGTTTGCAGGATGCGGCGCGATCAGCGCCTTGCCTGCAGCCAGCAATCGGTGCTCCAGTTGGGACTGGAACAAGCGGATTGATAATCGGCCGGCCCGGTCCAGGGGCAGTTCCGCAAAAGGAAAAGCCTGCTCTTCGATGGTATCCAGATCCATCGCCGTAGGCAGGTCTTCCTGGTCGTCCAGCCAACGGCCGATCATCCACTCGAATTCGTCCATCCACTGCTGCAGTTGTTCGCCCGTAATGACCTCAAGCTGAGAGATGGGTTCGATCCACTCGGCAACGGCTGCCGATATGCTCGCCGCATTGCCGCTCATGGCTGCGACGCGCCACGTTTCCTCCATCGATGACAGGCGCTTTGGTTTGTTTCCGGACTGGACAGGGGGAGAAAGGTGAAGGCATCCTGCGGATTGGCGTATATTTCTTCGCCACAAGCGAAGCCGAGCCTCCTGGTAAGCCGCCGATATCCCTCCGGGATAAGCGTCGCAAGAAGAGATGCCAAAATGCAAATGGCGTTGGAGCGTCTGGTCCATACCTTGGTTGACTTTCTCCAGAAGGGACTGCAGACCGACGCTGTCTCCCCAATAGAGCAGCACGACTTCATCAGGCTGCTCCAAATGCCGGAATGCGACGCCTTTGTCCGGGGTGTTGAACGACTCGGCCGCGATATTGATGACCGAGAAGGCGAGCAGTTCAGGCTGGCTCCGGTATTTGGCCAGTATACCTGCATCGAGATGGGACAGGCTTGTCACGGCTACGCTGCAACAGGGCAGCGCATCAGGAAAGCTCAACTCGTCCCGAAGCTGCTGCAGCCGGGACGCGCCATTCGTCCGACCGGCGACGAGAGCGGTCAACAGCCTGTCCTGATAATGCGGGCGCATCCGGTTCACAACGATGGATTGTGTGGCGGATTGCCTGCGCGCGGCCTCCGCCTCGCTCCAAGCTCGGATGGCTTTGCCCAGGGAAGCGTTCAGTTCGTCCGCTTCGACGGGTTTAAGCAAATAATCCATGCCGCCGTAACGGATGGCGTGCCGAACCAGCTCAAAGTCGTCATAACCGCTGATGACCACCACTTTACTATGCGGAGCGTGAGTCGAAATCCACTCCAGCAATGCCATGCCGTCTTTCCCCGGCATGCGCATGTCGCTGAGAATAAGTTCCGGAGATTCGGCGGTGATGACCGCCACGGCTTCATTTCCGTCTGCAGCTTCCAGCAATGTTTCGACCCCAAGCTCAGTCCAATGACCAAGCAGACGGATGGCGTCGCGAACGTGTTTTTCGTCATCGACGATCAGTGCTTTCATGGTGTCCACTCTCCTGCGTATAGTTTAATGGTAATGGTGACGCCGCCTTCCTCGCGATTACTGACCGACAGACTGGCTGGGGATTCGGGCGGCGAGTGCAATTGAAGCCTGCGGATGACATTACGCAGACCGATGGATTCGGAATCATCCGCCGCGGTGCCTGCGGTTTCCGCATTCTGTTCATGCTGTTGCATCCACCCTTGAATTTCCTTCAACCGTTGTTCGGATATATGCGGCCCATTGTTCTCCACTTCGATCTCGACCTGTTGCTCATTAGTGCGGCGGCTGGACACGCGGATTACTGCTTGACCAGGCTGTACGTCTGCCCCGTGCTTGAAGCAGTTTTCAATGATGGGCTGCAGCGTCATTCTGGGGAGTCTAGTCTCCAACGTGTCCCCGGCAAAGCGCAGGTGCACCTCCAGACGTTCGCCGAAACGCTCCTGCTGCAATTGCAAATATAACCGGGCATGCTCCGCTTCCTCCTGCAAGGTGACAAGCGCTTGTTCCCGCATGCTGTAACGAAGCATTTTGGACAGGGAAGAGAGCAGCGTATATACCCGCTCTCCCTGCTGCTGCAGTGCAAGCGTGCCGATGGACTGCAGGGTATTGTACAGAAAGTGCGGATGAATCTGGGCCTGCAATGCTTTGAGCTGATTGGTTTTATTGGCGATCTCCAACCGGTATTCCCGCAAAATCAGGTTGTTCACCGTATCCATCATATCCCGGAAGTGGCGGGCCAGCACGCCGAATTCATCCCGGCTTTTCAGTTGGATGTTGACATGAAGGCGACCGGCCTGGATTTGATTCATGTACCGCATCAATTGTTTGAGCGGCCCTGTGATGCGGATGGAAATAAACAACGTGGCCACGATGACGAGCAGCAGCGCCGCAATGGCAATGAGCGCATTATTCCAGGTCAGCGAGGTGGCTTGGGCATACAACGTTTCATTCGGAATCTGTTTGACGATGGTCCAATCGGCGAAGCGGCTGCCAAGCTGCTGATAGACATACATGGAACGTTCTTGCTCAAAATGTCCGGATGCGGGAAAGGCTTGTCCCGAGCCTGCTCGTACAAGATCCAACTGTTCCGTCGCCTTAGCGCTCAGAGCTTCCGTACCTTCGATGCTCGACGTGCCTTGATAAATGATGCGGTTCTGCCCGTCTACCACATAGATCTGTTCTTTGGCTGGGTCGTAAAGCCGGTTGCAGATGGCTGCGATCGTATCCATGTTGAGGTCGATGGCGAGCACCCCGAGCTGTTCCGTCGAAGGGATGTCCATAATGATCCGGCGCAGAGTCACGACCGTTCGAGGGGCACCCCCTGCGGCGGAAGCCTTGAAGCCATAGGAATGGCTGACGTGTGCAGGCTCAAACCAAATGTCGGTTTGTCCCTGTGCGACATCGTCATGCGGGAAGCCGGCATAAGCCTGCTCCCGTTCCTCTCTTTTTGGAAATGGATCGGTAATCAAGGTCGACTGATTGGCCACATAAGAGTGCAGATATAGTTGAAACACGTCCGGAACGGAAGTGCGAATCGTTTGCAGCGTCGTGTAGATTTCGGCTACGGCACGGTAGTCCCCCGGAATTTTGATCAGGTTGCGCAAAAATTTCGGATCGTTGTACACGGCCAGTGAAGCCTTCGCAACGTTGTCGAGCACGTTGTTTAGATTGGTGGACGCCTGATAAATCAGGCGGATGTTCTCTTGCGTCGCCTGTTCGCGCAAGGCCGTTTTCGTCTGGGTAAAGGTCATGTACGTAGACGCCAGCAGCGGCAGCGTTGTAGCAATGAGCATAAAGGCAATCAGTTTGATGCGAATGCTGTAGTATTTGGACATCGAAACACCCTTCCGGCTTAGGTATGGGAGAGGACAATATTTTACACCCAACTGTTCACAAGGGTCGGTGTTTCCTGCGGCAGCATTGGGGTTTAATAGAAAAAGAGACCGAATCCATCCAACCATAGAAGGGGGAGAACGACATGAAGCATCGCGGGTCATCACAGCTGTTGCAGCAGCTTGTGTTTGTGGGTCCCTCCATCGTCTTTTTTATTCTCATTATCGTCATTCCTTTCCTGCTCGGCATGGTGTATTCTTTTACCGACTGGAATGGCGTGTCCGCGACGATCAACTGGATTGGGCTCGACAACTTCCTGCATATTTTTGCAAACGATCCCAAGTTCCAGACCGCATTCTGGTTTACGGTGCGCTTTACGGTGGTTGGCGTGGTGCTGACCAACATCATCGGATTTTTCCTGGCGTATTTCCTGACCAAACCGCTGAAGTCGAGAAACATGCTGCGCACGATTTTTTTCATGCCCAACGTCATCGGCGGATTGCTGCTCGGCTTCATCTGGCAATTCATATTTGTGAAAGGGTTTTCAACAATAGGCGACCTGACCGGCTGGTCCTTCTTTAATCTCCCCTGGCTGGGGGACGAGGCGACGGCCTTCTGGGGAATCGTCATTGTGTTTGTATGGCAGACTGCAGGTTATCTGATGGTGATCTACATTTCTTCCTTGACCAACGTCTCCCCGGATCTGCTGGAGGCCGCCGAAATCGACGGAGCAAGCCGCTGGCAGATCTTGCGCAGCATCATCGTACCGCTCATCATGCCGGGCGTGACCATCTGTCTGTTTTTGGCCATCTCCTGGTCGTTCAAAATGTTCGATCTCAACCTGTCGCTCACGAAAGGCGGACCGTTCGGCTCAACCGAGTCGGTGGCGCTCAACATCTACAATGAGGCCTTCGTGAACAACCGATACGGGATCGGGACGGCCAAAGCATTTGTGTTCTTTGTCATCGTGGCCATCATTACGATCATTCAGGTACGGCTGACCAAGAGCAAGGAGGTGGAGGCATAATGGAAACAAGCAAAAATTATCGGTTCGGGACGCTGCTTACCGAGGTGATCATGGTACTGGTCGGGCTGCTGTTCCTCGTCCCGTTCTACTTCCTGTTCGTCAATTCGGTCAAAACGTTTGGTGACCTGCTCACCAATTCGGCCGCATGGCCCGAGTCGTTCCAGTGGGCGAACTATTCGAACGCATGGGAAAAAATAAACTTTCCTTCCGCGCTGGTCAATTCGCTGATCGTTACGATCGTCAGCAACCTGCTGCTGGTGCTCATCAGCTCGATGGCGGCTTATCGGATGGTTCGCAGCAACACCCGGTTCAACCGGATCTTGTTCGGCCTGTTCATCGCCGCAATGGTGATTCCGTTCCAGTCTATCATGATTCCGCTGGTGACGGTAACCAGCAATCTGGGTCTGATCGACAGTCTCCCCGGGCTGATCATTTGTTATCTCGGTTTTGGGGCCCCCATGTCGATATTTCTGTTCCACGGATTCGTTAAGTCCGTGCCGGTCGAGATTGAAGAGGCTGCACGAGTGGACGGAAGCTCCGTATACGGCGTGTTCTTCCGCATCGTGTTTCCGCTCATGAAGCCGATGTATGTTACGGTCATCATCCTGAACACGCTTTGGATCTGGAACGATTACCTGCTGCCGTCCCTGATCCTGCAAAGCTCCAATCTGCGCACGATACCGATTGCGACCTTTGCGCTGTTCGGCCAGTACACGAAACAGTGGGATTTGGCACTACCTGCGCTGGTGCTCGGCATTATGCCGATTATCATATTCTTTTTGTTAATGCAAAAATACATTATTCAGGGGATCACGGCGGGATCAGTTAAAGGGTAGGTGTAGGAGTGCGAGTGTGGTCGCTCCGGGAGCAGTTGCACTTCCGATCGCTGTTGCTCCCCGGTGGCTTGAACGAGTAGGGCAAGGAAGCCACCGGGTATCAAAGGCGACCGCTGCGCTTCTCCAGTGCATTCAGCTCCCTCCGCTTTCAACTCGCACGGAAAGAAGCAAAGAGGGACCGTGCTGTGAGGAGAAGGAGCACAGTCCCGGGAAAAAACAGATCAAGGTAGGTGCGAGTCCGGTCGCTCCGGGAGCAGCTGCACTTCCGATCGCTGTTGCTCCCCGGTGGCCTGAATGAGTAGGGCAAGGAAGCCACCGGGTATCAAAGGCGACCGCTGCGCTTCTCCAGTACATTCAGCTCCCTCCGCTTTCAACTCGCACGGAAAGAAGCAAAGAGGGACCGTGCTGTGAGGAGAAGGAGCACGGTCCCGGAAAAAACAGATCAAGGTGGGTGCGAGTGTGGTCGCTCCGGGAGCAGCTGCACTTCCGATCGCTGTTGCTCCCCGGTGGCCTGAACGAGTAGGGCAAGGAAGCCACCGGGTATCCAAGGCGAACGCTGCGCTTCTCCAGTGCATCCAGCTCCCTCCGCTTTCGACTCGCATGGAAAGAAGCAAAGAGGGACCGTGCTGTGAGGAGAAGGAGCACGGTCCCGGAAAAAACAGATCAAGGTAGGTGCGAGTCCGGTCGCTCCGGGAGCAGCTGCACTTCCGATCGCTGTTGCTCCCCGGTGGCTTGAACGAGTAGGGCAAGGAAGCCACCGGGTATCCAAGGCGAACGCTGCGCTTCTCCAGTGCATTCAGCTCCCTCCGCTTTCGACTCGCACGGAAAGAAGCAAAGAGGGACCGTGCTGTGAGGAGAAGGAGCACGGTCCCGGAAAAAACAGATCAAGGTAGGTGCGAGTCCGGTCGCTCCGGGAGCAGCTGCACTTCCGATCGCTGTTGCTCCCCGGTGGCCTGAACGAGTAGAGCAAGGAATCCACCGGGTATCCAAGGCGAACGCTGCGCTTCTCCAGTGCATTCAGCTCCCTCCGCGTTCGACTCGCACGGAAAGAAGCTGCCCGTCCAAAATCATTCAAGGGAGAGAATGCTCATGAAAAAAATGACGAAGTTAGCGCTGCTCATGATGGTTGCTTTTGCGGTGGTACTCGCCGGTTGCGGCAATGGCGACAAAAGCGGAAGCCCTACTAGCAATCCGGGCGGCGGAGAAACGCCTGCTGCGCCAGGGGACAAGGTCATCAAAATCTTTCAATACAAGGTCGAAATTGCGGAAGCGCTCAACCGGCTCAAAGCGGAATACGAAGCTTCCCATCCAGGCATCAAGCTGGACATTCAAACCGTCGGCGGCGGCAGCGATTACGGCGCGGCACTGAAGGCGAAGTTCGCGGCTGGCGAACAGCCCGACATTTTCAACGTGGGCGGTTATCGTGAGCTGGATACGTGGCTTGAATATCTGGAGGACTTGTCCGGCGAGTCTTGGGCCAAGGATGCGCTTGAGGTAGCCAAGGAGCCGATGACCAAAGACGGCAAGCTGTATGGCCAGCCGCTGGCATTGGAAGGGTATGGTTTCATTTATAACAAGGACCTGTTCGCGAAAGCAGGCATCACTGAGATTCCAACGACGCTGGAAGCGCTGGAGCAAGCTGCACAGAAGCTGCAAGATGCAGGCATTACGCCGTTCTCTAACGGATATCAGGAGTGGTGGGTGCTGGGCAACCATAACGTCAATGTGGCTTTTGCCAATCAAACCGATCCGGTTAAATTCATTCAAGGTCTGAACGACGGCACCGAGAAAATCCCGGGCAACCAGGTGTTTGCCGATTGGATGAACATGCTCGATCTTACGCTCAAATACAGCAACAAAAACCCGCTGACCACCGACTACAATACTCAAGTAACCTTGTTCGCAACCGGTGAAGCGGCGATGATGCAGCAAGGGAACTGGACGCAGGTGCAGATTGACGGCATCAATCCCGACCTGAACCTTGGCATCCTGCCGATGCCGATCACCAATGAACCGAATGATAAACTGTTCGTCGGCGTGCCAAACTTCTGGGTTGTGAACAAGAACTCCCAAGTGAAGGCGGAAGCGAAAGAGTTTCTGGAATGGCTCGTTACGTCGGATGTCGGTAAAAAATATATGACGGAGGAATTCAAATTCATCCCGGCCTTCAGCTCCATCCAGGCGTCCGAAGAGGAGCTGGGCGATCTGGCAGCCGAGATCATGAAGTACAGCCAGGAAAACAAAACGCTGAGCTGGAACTTCAACCGCTTCCCTGAAGGCGTACCGCAGGAATTCGGAAGCACGATTCAGGCCTACGTTGCGGGCAAATCGGATAAAAACGCCTTGCTCGAAGCACTGCAGCAGAACTGGGACAGCCTTAAAAAGTAACTTGTGATACGTCATGAAACGTCCATTTGAATCAGCCGGGAGTCATATCCCGGTTGATTTTCTATTTATAGTACTGTATAGTTCTAAATATGAAAAATGATAACACAACCACTCGGTCGAAAAAAGGGGCCGGCTCCAACCCGAACAATCGGGCGAAGGCCATCGAGGTGGCCTCACAACTGTTTCTGAGCCAGGGATACAGCTATGTCAGCATGGATGAAGTCGTGAAGGCCAGCGGCGTATCGAAGTCCAACATTTATTATCATTTCAAAAACAAGGAGGAACTGCTGCTCGCCGTCGTGCAATTTTGGATTGCCCGTTACGAGTCGGACGTGTATTTACTGCTCAGCCAACGTGAGCGTTCCGTGGAGGAACGCATAACTATGTTTATTGCATCCCTGTCCTCCGGCATGGAGCAGCGGGATTACGCATGGGGTTGTCCGTTCGTCACGCTGTATATGCAGACGCCGCCGGACGCGCCGGAAGTGAAAGAGACGATATCGCGTTTTTTGCGCGAGCTTCAGCCGTTGGTGGAAAAGCTGTTGCGACAAGGAATTGAGCAGGGGGAGTTCCGGGCCAATGTCGATCCGCAATCTGCGGCTTCCTTGTTCGTGACGGCACTGGAGGGCTCGCTTGTGCTGGCAGAAACTTCGCGGGACGTTTCCATCCTGGAACGGTCTGCACGCACATTTTGCCAAATGCTTCGGTAATCGAAGCACTTTTTTTTACACATAATTAGTACTATTTAGTACTAATTAAACACTATGCATTGATGGAGGTACAATAATGATTACTGCAAATATAGATAAGGAAAGTGCGGATAATACATCCATTTTCATGACAGGCAGCACGGGATTCATCGGCAAAGAAGTGGTAAAACAGTTCATGAACGGCACGGCGAATCTGTTACTGTTGGTTCGTTCCGAATCGAGAGCAAGAAAAGCGATGCGGAATCACGGGATCGGAGTGGACGAGAGAATCCGATTCGTTGAGGGTGACCTGTCCCGGCCGGGTCTTGGGCTTAATGGCGAAGACAGGAAGCGGGTTATGGAAGCCGACGTCATTATTCACTCGGGCGGCACGATGGACGTTACCTTGGAACGGAAGGAGGCTGAACGTATTTTCATGAACGGGGCCAAGGAGATCGCGGTGCTGGCGGAGGATATTCATAAGGCGCGGGGACTGCGGCATTTTATTCATGTTGTAGGTTACATGAGTCCCTACGGAGATGACGATAATTCATCGTTACCGACTAATCGAAAGAAGCGGGCAGCGGACAATCCGGGGAAATGGAAAAGATGGCTCAATACCATGGTTCACACCGAGAGCGCCTACGAGTATATGAAATTTGAAGCGGACCGCTACATTCGCGAGCATGCCAAGCAATGCTCTTATCCTCTATCGGTGGTCAACCCGAGCACGGTCGTGGGGCCTTTTCCGACAGGAATTACAGAGCAGCTCGGGGGATTCGGCCTGCTCGTCCAAGCGACGAGAACCCGGAAAATGCCCGTTGTCCCTGGAGGTTCGCATCATTGGCTGCCGCTGGTATCCAATGATGTGGTGGCTGCAGCGATTGTCTTTCTTGCTGGCGAGTCGGATCCGACGGGAGGAACATTTCCGTTGTTGTCGCGTAAGGAGGTTGGCCCGGACATGAAAGATCTGATCGGCATGTTAGCGTCTGAACTGGACGTTTCCACCCCTCGCGGAGTCGTCCCGCTGCCGTTCATCCACGTTCTGATGAAAGCGGGCGGAAGTCGAATTAGCGGCATACCACCGGAATCTCTAGCGTTCATCACGACGCGTGAGTTCGAGGTTGAGCAGACGGAACGGCTTTTTGCATGCATGGGCCGAGCAATGCCTGATATTTCGGCAATGCTTCCCGATGTCGTGGCTGATTTGGATTATCGGATAAGCTATCCCTCGAAAGAAACAAACCTGCCCACAGGCTGGACGCGAACGCGGAAAGGGGAATTGGCGGTGTTGTCTCATGAGGGGGAAGGGGACCCGTGGATTATCGTTCATGGCTTGATGAGCGATGCAGATGATATGCTGCCCTTGGGGCAGGAGATTTGGAGCCGAACGGGAAACCCGGTGTGGCTGATCGATCTGGCAGGGTTCGGCCGATCTGCGAGACGAAGGCAAGCGTCGGAAACAAGCAATGCGTTCAGCAGACAGGTGGCAGCACTCCACCGCGTGCTAGCCGAAGTAAACGGGCCGATGACGCTGGTCGGCCATTCGGTTGGTGCGGCCATCGCCTCAGAAGCAATGCGGGAGAGCGGGCGCCTGGATATCGACCTGGCCTTGCTGCAGCCGGTCTGGGGGGCCCCGAAGGACAAGCTTCAGCGTTTTGCATCTAGATTGCCGCGCAGAATGTTACATCGTGAACTTTCCAGGATGAGCGCGCAGCGCATGATTCGTCAGTTGCAGCGGACGAATTCGGCAGATGCGGAACAGGCTGTGCTTGAAAGTTATGCCGCAAGAGCCGCGGCAGGGCTGAAATCTCCGCGGATTGCGGGAGCGAATGCGGACTTGCTGCAATGGATTTCAAGGCCTGATCGTGAAGTGGCGATCACGGCGGAGAAGGCGTCCACAACGATACTTGTCTGGGGATTAGAGGATACTGGATACGAACCACCTTCAGGTATTCATACCGATGTACAACGTGCCGATGTTCCTCATGGTCATCAGTTTCCCATATTTCAAGCAGCTAAAACGGCTACCTTACTGGTGGAATGGCAGGATGGGCGTCGATGAATTGAAACGTGTCGCCATTGAACCAAGTGTGAGTATTTGTGACACAATAGGGTAGAACTAATTTAGGTTAAGCGCTATATTTTTGTTTTTTTATTCTTATCGCACAATAAACCAACGATCATTTTGGCAAAGCGGCACATTGTGACCGGCTTCTCGGCTGCGTTAGACTTGATCACAAGATATAACAGCTTAGAGAGGATGTGTAGCGATGCCACTTCAAAAAACATTGTTGGCACTTGAAGCGCTCGACAGCGCTTACGTTAACGGGGAGTCGGTGAAACAGCTGTTTGGCGCTTATCCACGCGTAACGGTCGACGTTATGACGGTGCAGGGAGAAAAGGGCAGCACCGACTTTGTGAAAGTGGTTGTGCCTGGTAGCGAAGGTAAACGATCTGGCGGACAAGCTCCGACGATGGGCATTGTGGGCCGTCTCGGCGGAATCGGTGCGCGCCCAAGCCGCATCGGTCTTGTTTCCGACGCCGACGGAGCAGTAGCTGCTATTGCAGCGGCATTAAAGCTGGCGGATATGCAAACGAAGGGAGATACGATGAAAGGCGACGTGATCGTCACGACGCACATTTGCCCGGATGCCCCGACATTGCCGCATGAGCCGGTTGATTTCATGGATTCCCCTGTGGATATCTTGCAAATGAACGAACACGAGGTTTTGCCGGAAATGGAAGCGATCCTGTCCATCGACACAACGAAGGGCAACCGCGTTATCAACCACAAAGGCATCGCCATTTCGCCGACGGTGAAAGAAGGGTACATTTTGCGCGTCAGCGAGGACTTGCTGCGCATTATGGAAATGACAACAGGACAACTTCCCGTGACATTCCCGGTGACGATGCAGGACATTACGCCTTACGGCAATGATCTGTACCATATCAACTCCATTTTGCAGCCGGCAGTAGCTACTCATGCTCCGGTTGTGGGCGTGGCTGTAACAGCCCAGTCGGCTGTGCCGGGTTGCGGAACCGGTGCGAGCCATGAGGTGGATATTGCCAGCGCCGTACGTTTTGCAGTTGAAACGGCCAAGGAGTTTACTGCTGGTATCTGTTCGTTTTATAACGAGTCGGAATATGATCGTATCCTCGGATTGTACGGGTCGATGAGAGTGCTTCAAACCGCAGGTGCGCAGACCACTCCGGCCGTTTGATAACATGAATTGTCCGGTCTGCGAATTTGGGAGACGGGTGAATTGTTTTCGAAGGAGTTGATGACATGAAGCAATTGGGCATGATCACCATTGGCCAAGCTCCGCGGACGGACGTCGCGCCCTTGATCGAAAAATATTTGGAAGGCAGAGCGGAGCTCGTGCAATGCGGCGTGCTGGACGGTCTGACCGCGAAGCAAATTGCCGAGCTCGCCCCTGAACCCGGGGATTACGTGCTGACGTCCCGGTTAAAGGACGGCAGCGCTGCCGTGGTGGCTAGAGAGAAAATCCGGCCGCTTCTCGATGGAAAAATACGCGAACTGGAGACGCTCGGCATTCGAACAATCCTGTTGCTGTGCACAGGCTCCTTCCCTGGGTTGCACGCCAACCGCTCCCATCTGATCGAGCCGGACCGGATCATTCCCCCAGCGGTGCAGGCGCTGGCAGATGGCCGCAGGCTGGGATTGATTGGCCCGCTGCCCGAACAGGCGGGACAGCTGGATTTGAAGTTTTCCACCCTTGTTCAACCTGCCTTTGCTGCCGCTTCGCCGTACACGTCGGGCGAAGCGGAATTTCGCCAAGCTGTGGAAACGCTGAAGGGGAGAGTGGAACTGATCTTGCTTGACTGCATGGGATATGACGAACGCCATCGCGAATGGGTAAGTAAGGCGGCCGCAGGAATCCCGGTCATTTTGTCGAATGCTCTAATGGGCAAACTCGTCTCGGAGACCGTCTGAGCCGGTAGTTTGACATAGGAGGAGGCAATACAATGAATCAACAACAGATCGAAGTGAGTAAAAATGTACTGGTCCAGTGCCTGGGACTCCGTCCCGGAGAGACGCTGGCCGTTGTGGCTGATGACGCAAAGCGGGAGCTTGCGGAATCCATCTATGAAGCAGGCAAGGAACTCGGAGCAGAAGCGATGCTCCTGGTTATGAAGGAGCGCAGCAGATCCGGCGAGGAACCTCCGGCACCGATCGCCGAGGCGATGGCGCGTGCCGATGTGGCCGTGTGTGTAACGCGCCATTCGGTAACGCACACTCAGGCACGCAAAAATGCGGCGGCTGCCGGGACGCGGGTTGCAACCATGCCAGGTATGACGGAAGACATGTTCCTGAACGGGGCGATTACGGCGGAATATACCCAGGTCAAAGCGCTGACTGAAAGGGTAACGGACATGCTGACAGCGGGCAAAGAAGTCCGGATCGAGAAGGAGGGCAGATCCTTGTCGTTCTCGATTCATGGTCGGAATGGCGTGCCGAGCACAGGGATGTACCTGAATCCTGGAGAATCGGGCAATTTACCTTCGGGCGAAGCTTACATCGCGCCGGTTGAAGGCCAGGGAGAGGGACGGATCATTGTGGACGGTTCGATCGCGGGTATCGGAGCATTACCTGAACCGATTGAGTTGACCATCGAGGGAGGACGCTTGATCGCGGCAACAGGCGAGAACGGCGAAAAGCTGCTTTCCGTTTTGGGAGATGGCGACGGCCGTTATCTTGGTGAATTCGGAATTGGAACCAACAATAAAGCGAGAATTACCGGTGTTGTGCTGGAGGACGAAAAAGTATATGGCACCATTCATATTGCATTTGGCAGCAACAATACGTTTGGTGGAACCGTAGCTGCCGGCGTTCATATTGATGCCGTTGTGCAGAAGCCTGATGTATATATTGATGATGTCTTAATTATGCGTCAAGGGGAGTTGCAGTCTTAGGCTCGTGCTGGTGCTGGTGCAAGTTGGCGCATCAATTCGATCCAGCAAATCCAGGGATATCCACAACATGTCCAGGGATGTTGACAGCAATCGCGATTTACGTCAGCTTTACAAACAAGTACACAATATATACACAGGATATCCACAGTTATACACAGGCTTATATGGTTTATAAACAAGATACCGCTACTATATCCACAAGTTATGCACAAATTGGGGAGGAATATGTGAATGCTGGGAATCATTCGAGTAATTACGCTGCAAAATGATGAAGATATTCACAAACATGGGTCTTTGATCGAAGCGAGATATGGCCTTCCCGTGCTTAGCCGCTGTATTCCGGAGCAGTCTCTTGGCGTGTATGATGAGGAAACCGAAGCTGAGTCTGTTCCCAAGATCCTCAGTCTGGCGATCGAGCTCGAAAGGCTGGGGTGTTCGGCTATTGGCATTAGTTGCGCGGCTGACCCGGCACTTGCCGAGACTAGGAAAGTGGTTCGTATTCCTGTGTATGGTGCAGGGTCCTGCGCTGCACATCTTGCATTAACGTCTTCCGACCGGGTTGGTGTTCTGACCATTCTGGAAGAAGTACCAACACGTATCCGTTCTATTTTGGGAGATGCATACATTGGCATGGATCGCCCGGAAGGCGTCGTGACTACCGTGGATCTGAATACGCCTTCGGGAAAGCGTGCAGCTCTTGATGCAGGAATGCGCCTGCGCGAACGCGGGGCTGATTCGATCGTACTGGCATGCACAGGGTTCGCCACCATGGGCTTTGCCTCGATTGCTGAACAGGAATTGGGCGTCAGGGTGCTTGATCCGATTCTGTCGCTGGGGGCGGCAGTTTCCGCATCGTGTTCGGATGCATCGGTACAGACATGAAGAGGTTTGAGATGGAGATATCCACAATGGAACAAATATAGATTTAGGCTGATTTGGTTATGAGACAGCGTTGACCTACGGGGACTGATCCTCGTCCGTCAACGCTGTTTTTTAATGCTCTAAAGTGAGATGGCCTATTATTATTCCGAGTAAAAGTGTCGCACGGGAAAAATTATTTTCAATGTTTGATAATGCGTATAACAACGTGAAAATCATTATGATTTTCATTGAAACTGTGTTCTTATATTTCATATAACATATATTCCCTTTTTGTTTGCATCATGAGTCTGGTACACTTACATGAAAATTTGAGGTATAAGTAATAAAAGTTAACATCAAAAGGTGTCCATTCCGGATCAGGGGGCGATTGACTTGAGAACAACAGGGGTTACTTTGCGGGAATTACTCCACATATCGATTCTGGGGAAAGCAAAAATCATCAGCGGCAGTCAAGGATTGGATCGGGTTGTAAGGTTTGTGGACATTATGGAGGTGCCTGATTTAAAGGGATGGCTGAGAGAGGGTGTTCTGTTGCTGACGACGGCTTATTCCATCCGGCATGATCCAGCTATCTTGGGCGAATTGGTTCATACGATGAACGAGGCAGGTGCCGCAGCGCTAGCCATCAAACCGGCCCGATTTCTTAAAGAAATCCCGGCAGAGGCCATAGAGGCAAGCAATGCGTGTGGCCTGCCCATCATCGAAATTCCGCCGGAAATTCCCTATATGGACATTACTCAACCTGTGATGGAGCTGGTTCTCGATCGGCAAGCGGCGCTGCTCCGGCGCTCGGAAGAAGTATACCGGACGCTGACCACAATGGTGCTGGAGAACAGCGGCATTCAAGCGGTTGGTGACAATATTGCTGACCTGCTGCAGGCCCCTGTTGAGGTGTTGGACAATGCCGGGCGGACGATCGTATCATCTCCTCCGGATCATGATTGGCAGAAATCGGACGAATCGCTGCTTGCTTGGGAAATTAACGTGGATCGGCGCCGAGTTGCTCGGTTGCTGGTGGACAAGCAGGCGCTGGATGACATGGAACAAGTGGTGATCGAACAGGCGAGGCTTGTCCTGTCTCTGGAGTTGATGCGGAATAAGGTTGCCGAAGACACCGAACTGCGTCTCAGGGGTAATTTTATCGACGAGCTGATGACTCCGCCTATGCTGTCGAGGCATGAAGCGGAAACGAGAGGGCGCAAGTTGGGTATGAATCCCGGGCATATCTGGGAAGTGGCTGTCATCGAAGGAGAAGCGGAACCGGACGAGGAGTTGTTGGCCACCCTGTTGGATCGCGAAGCGCGGCGACGGGGTGTTGCGCCGCATATCGAGTTTCGCTCGAACCGTGCCGTGTTGTTTCTGCCGACGCCTGAGTATATGCAGCATGGGCGCGATGAAGAGGGAGATGCGACCTGGAGCGAGACGATTACAAGCTGGATGGAAGACACTTCCCACCGGCTCGGGACTTTCCGGGCAGGGATCGGCAGCAGGGTGTATCTATGGAACATGCATCAAAGTTATGGCGAAGCACGAAATGCATTAAGGGTCTCGGAGAAACTATGCACGTCCACTACAACGCGGTTTGAAGACGTCGAGGCGTATCATCTGCTTGGCGAAACGACGGCATCGGCCCCCGGTTATGAGGCGTTATTCGAGCGAAAGTTGGGCAAGTTGCGTCAATATGATGAGGAACATGGCGGCGACATGCTCCGCACCTTGTTCTACTATTTGGAGAGTCGCGGCAGTCTGATGGAGACGGCAAGCAGGCTCTACATCCATCGGAATTCGGTCAAATATCGGTTGGAACGCATCAGGGACATTGTCGGATTTGACCTGAATCACCCTCGTGAGCAATTCGTGTGCCACCTGTGTCTCGTATACCACTATCTCCGGCAAGGACAGGAGGAACTGTGAACAACCTGTAACTGGATGATATGGAAAATGTATATGTAGAGCGAGGCTACCTGTGAAAAGGGTGCAAGATGGTCATTAGATTCATTGGTGTTATTAAATGTGACATAAAGCGATGATATTAGTGCACAGCCGACAAACGGTTGTGCATTTTTTTAGCTGAATTGGACGTAGTTCGACCCTCTGAATCTATGTAAAATAAGCACAATTACTAAAGAAGAGACGATAATGGCGGGAATCTTGACATGACATTGTCTGCTCGACACAACATGACAGCAAAGTGAGGACAACAGAGGTAAAGGGGTTGATCGATTGTTAGCTTATACGGTCCGAAGGTTGCTGCAGATGATCCCGGCACTGCTGGGCATCGTAGTCATTACGTTTATTCTGTCCAGGGTGCTGCCCGGGGACCCCGCGCTCGTGATGGCCGGGGAACAAGCGACCGATGACGTTATTAACCGGATTCGGCAAGACATGGGGCTGGACCAACCGTTATTCGTACAGTTTTTTACTTATGTATGGCAGCTGCTTCAGGGCGATCTGGGCTTCGCCTATCACACGGGCCATACGGTAGCGAGCGATTTCGCCTCGCGCTTCCCGGCAACGATTGAGCTGACGCTGGCCAGCATCGTGATCGCCATTTGCGTCGCCATTCCGGTGGGCATTATAGCGGCTACGAAAAAGGAATCCTTCATCGATCACATTTCCAGAGTATTTTCGTTGATTGGTGCTTGTGTACCGATTTTTTGGCTGGGTCTGCTGTTCATCTACATTTTCTATTCGATTCTCGGTTGGGCACCTGCACCGATGGGCCGCATCAGCGGCGACCTGAATCCGCCGACCCATATTACCGGGATGTACGTACTGGATAGCCTGCTCAGTGGTGACATCGTTGCATTGAAAAGCAGCTTGGCCCATTTGTTGCTTCCGGCGATTTGCCTGAGCACGGGCACGATGGCCATCGTGGCCCGCATGACCCGTTCAAGCATGCTGGAAGTCGTCGGGCAGGATTACGTACGGACTGCGAGAGCAAAGGGGCTCAGCGAGGCTTCCGTCGTGGGCAGGCACTCCTTGATCAATGCCCTGATTCCGACGTTGACGGTGCTTGGCCTTCAATTTGGCGGATTGATGGGCGGAGCGGTCATTACAGAAACGATTTTTTCCTGGCCCGGGCTAGGCGGTTACGTCACAGACTCGATTCTGGCTGCGGATTACGCGCCGATTCAAGCTTTTACACTCGTCAGTGCGATCCTGTTCTGTTGCATCAATCTGATCGTTGATCTGGTCTACGGCCTGATTGATCCGCGAATTCGTTATGAATAAAGATGCCGTGAAAGGAGGATACCCGCTGTGAATACTGCTGCGCCAACAACACTGGGAAGTTCAAAGCCGGTACAAGAAGCCGCTGCCAAACCCAAAACCTTTCTGCGGCTGCTGCTGCGCAATCGGCTTGCGGTCGTAGGCCTGACCTTTATCGTCATGTGGACGGTGATTGCGGCTGTCGCCCCTTGGATCGCGCCATATGATCCTTACGCAACAAACACTGCGGTTAAGCTGCAGTCCCCTTCCGGCGAGCATTGGTTCGGAACGGACAATTACGGCCGCGATATTCTGAGCCGCGTGCTCCATGGAGCACGCATCAGCATATGGACGGGCCTGATCGCCGTCGGCATTTCGTTTCTGATCGGCGTTCCGCTCGGCGGAATCGCTGCCTATTATGGCGGTCGGATGGGGAACATCATTATGCGGCTGATGGATGTACTGCTGGCGTTCCCCTCCTTGGTCCTGTCGATGGCGATTGCAGCATCCATGGGTAACGGTTTGACCAGCGCAATGATCGCCGTCGGCGTTGTCGGCATTCCCGAGTTCGCCAGACTGATGTATGGGCAGACGGTATCGCTGCGCGAGAAGGAATACGTCGAAGCCAGCCGGGCCATCGGGGTGAAGGATCGGACGATCCTGTTCCGCCACATTTTGCCCAACGCGCTTGCACCCTTGCTTGTGCAGGCCACACTCGGGATGGGTTTCGCGATTTTGACCGCATCAAGCCTCAGTTTCCTGGGGCTCGGCGTCAAGCCGCCAACGGCCGAGTGGGGCGCGATGATCTCGGAAGGCCGCGAATACATTATTTCCGGTCAATGGTGGCTGGTGACTTTCCCGGGTCTCTCCATTGCAACTTCGATTTTAGGCTTCAATTTGCTGGGAGACGGATTTAGGGATGTATTGGACCCAAGGTTGCGTTCGGGCAGATAGAGGGGATTTATCGCGGGTTCGCAACATGCTGCTTGCTTGGACCTGCTTGAAGTCCCTGAACCTTGCTCGTTGAATATGAATTTCAAGACGTGGATTGTACCGGTTGATATGCATGTTGGAGACTTGCGCTTGGAAGTGGTGATATGAAGAAGGAAGCTGCTCGTCCGACTCATCATCCTTCAAAGTCCATCGTTGATCTTATGCCACTAGCGCATTGAAGCAGATACATCCCCTCTCTTCCCTATCCTAGGGTGTGCTGTTTCATTGGGGGAGTGACAATAATCAAACGAGAGTCTTCGAGGCATACATCCGGAACCACGACTGGGGCTCTGCGAGGATGGAGCGGGGAGGTGTATAACCTCTTACTCTATTTAAGCACCGCAACAACGCTTCACAGTTTTAAACATAAAGGCGTAGAGAGAATTCAACCTGCTGTAATGCAGCCAGGATTGGGATGCGGGCGTGACCCGCGAATCCGGCCTGGCTGCAGTCCAATCAAGAGATGGTCCAAATGGGGAGGAAACAGACATGAACAAACGCAAATGGTTTTCTGCAATGATTGCCCTTACCGTCGTGCTCAGCGGCTGTGCCAGCAATGCGAACCAGCAACCGGCAGCAACGGGCACGGGAGAGACAACAAAACCCGCACCAACCTTGACAGTGGCTTATTCAGAGGGCGGAACAACGATGGATCCGGCAGAAGCCAACGATTTAACCTCGGATACGCTGGTACTCGCTACTTATGATCAGTTGGTCACTTACGGGGTGAAAACGGTCGATGGCGGAGAAGTGGCCGATACCGAGAACATCCAGCCGATGTTGGCGGAGAGCTGGGACGTGTCTGACGACAACGCGACGTACACATTCAAGCTCAAAAGCGGCGTGACGTTCCAAAGCGGAAATCCGGTGAACGCGGATGCGGTCGTATATTCATTTGAACGGGTGAAAAATTCAAGCTCGGGCAGCTTTCTGTACGGCATGGCCGATATCAAAAGCGTGACCAAGATCGACGATTCGACCGTCGAAATCGCGCTGAACAAGCCAAACCACATGTTTACCCAAATCATTGCCATGTACACCTTCTCCATCGTGGACCAAAAGCTGGTCGAGGAGAAAGGTGATGAATATCTCAAGACCAATGCGGCCGGTTCCGGACCATTCTCCCTCGAAAAGTGGGATCCGGCGAGCGAGGCCGTATTCCAAGCCAACAACGATTACTGGCAGGGAGCGCCTCAGCTGGGCAAAGTCACGCTGAAATTCACGAAAGAAGCGTCCAACCGGGTACTGCTGCTGAACAAGGGCGACGTGGATATGGCGATTGAAATTCCTCCCAAAGACGTAACGGCCTTGCAGGAAAACAGCGATCTAACGATTGCCTCCAATGCGAGTAACCGAATTCTGTTCTTTGCAATGAATAACAATGTAAAGCCGTTCGACAACGAAAAGGTGCGGCAGGCCATCTCATACGCCATTCCTTATGACCAACTGATCAATGACGTCATGTATGGACAAGCCAAAACGATGAAGAGTGCAGTGGCGAGCAATACGCCGGGATACACGGATGCGGGTTACGTCTACGAATACAATCTCGACAAAGCCAAACAATTGCTGGCCGAAGCCGGATATGCAGACGGATTCAGTTTTGACTTCACGCTGGGCTCGGGCTTTGACGATTGGGAATACGACGCCGTATTGATTCAGGCCGAGCTTGCCAAAATCGGCGTCACGATGAACATCAACAAGGTGGCGCGTGCGCAGTTCCTTGAACAGCAAAAAGAAGGCAACCTGGTATCTTATATTTCCAAATGGACCTCCTTTGTCAATGATCCTGGTTACCATCTCGGCTTCCTGCTCTATGGCGAAGGTTCCTCCAACTATATTCACTACAACAATGCGGAAGTGAACAAGCTGTGGGAGGAAGCCGGTGCCGAGCCGGATGCGGATAAACGTAACGAACTGTACGGAAAGGCGCAGGAAATCATTACAACGGAAGCGCCTTGGGCGTACTTGTACGAGTACAATCGCGTCGTGGGCATGAACAACAAGATCAGCGGATACGTGTATTACCCGGATGAAGTGCTGCGCTTCTATCCGCTTAGCAAAGGCGAATAAGAAGGGCAACGAAAGCGGACGGGAGACAGGCGGACAGCCTGTCTTCCGACCATTTGCCGCATGTCCTTGCTTGCATAACCATATCGGAAATACGGAGAGGAGCCTGACCATGATGGATTGGAAAAAGAAAGTGCTGGATGCGATCGAGGAAAATCAGGACGAGTTGCTTGAGCTGTGCTCCAAGCTCATTCAGTTCCCGACCGAAAACCCGCCGGGAGATTCCCGGGAAATTAGCGCGTTTATCATCGAATACCTGCATCAGGCCGGGATCGGCACCAAGGTGCACGCAGCAACGGAAACGATGCTGAACCTGGTCTCCACGCTGAAGGGCACAGGCGAAGGGGATGAAGGAAAACATCTGATCTTCTGTGGTCACACGGACGTTGTTCCTGCGGGCGATTTATCCCGTTGGGATTTCGATCCGTTCTGCGGCGAAATTCGGGACGGGTACATGCTTGGACGCGGAGCTTCTGACATGAAAGGCGGGCTGGCCGGCCTGATATTCGCCACAGCAATCCTGGCCAAGCTGGGCGTACCGCTTCGCGGTGATCTGTCGCTCATGATCGTGCCGGACGAGGAGACCGGCGGGGATCTGGGGGTGCCTTGGGTACTGGAACGCGGGCTTGCCACCGGAACGGCGGCTGTCATTGCCGAACCGTCCAGTCCACAGCATCCGACGATCGGACAGAAGGGCAGCTGCTGGTTCGAATTTACGGTGGAAGGCACGCCAGGCCATGGCAGCTTGTCTCCGGTCGTGGGCGAGAACGCCATCGTAAAGGCGGCGAAAGGCATCGAGGCGCTGCAGCGGTTGTGGGATATCAAACCAAACATCCCGGAAGAAGTGAAAGAGATCATCGGCATTTCGCAGCATTATGCGAAGGAACGAGAGCAGGCGGGGCTGGCTTATCAGGTATTCGATCACGTGACGGTGAACATCGGAACCATTACGGGCGGTACCAAAGTCAACGTGGTGGCTGATCGCTGCACGGTGCAAGTGGATTCGCGGGTACCGTTCGGCGTTGATTACCGTGACGTTCTGGACCGGGCTCGCTCCCTGCTGCTCGAAGCAGGCATCGAATCGGAGCTGAAGCCGTTCGGTTTTCAAGGAAACGCCAACTGGACTCCACCGCATGAACCGATCGTAAGCCAACTGGTCGAGAGCATTGAAAAGGTGAGTGGCGAAGAAGCATACGGCGTGCTGCAATGGGCTTCGAGCGATGCGCGTCATTTCCGCAACCACAACATTCCTGTACTGCAATACGGCCCTGCCGAGTTGTCGACCATCCATAATTTCAACGAAAAGGCGCCGGTATGGCAAATTATCCAGTGTGCCAAGGTGTACGCGCTTAGTGCGCTCAAATATCTCGGCGTCGAAGGCATGCAAGATTCGGATCGGTCCGTATCTGCAGCCTCGAAAGTTTCTTCGTCATAAATCGTATCTTCGTCATCATTAAGCATTTCATCATCGAATTGGGAGGGGAATAACATGACTGCACTGCTCGAAGTGGCGGATCTGCGAACGGAATTCATCACGGACCGAGGAGTTATTCGCGCCGTGGACGGGGTGAGCTTGTCTGTGCGTCAGGGAGAGACGCTGGGCATTGTCGGCGAATCAGGTTGCGGCAAAAGCATTACCTCGTTGTCGATCATGCAACTTCTGCCCAAACGCATCGGCCGCGTCGCTTCCGGCGAGGTTCGCTTTCAGGGCAAGGACATGCTTAAACTGTCCGGTCGGGAAATCCGGAAGATCCGGGGTAACCGGATGGCGATGATTTTTCAGGAACCGATGACCTCGCTGAATCCAGTGTTCAAGATTGGCAAGCAAATATCGGAGTCGGCGCGGTATCACCTGAAACTGGGCAAAAGAGAAGCCTGGGAACGCTCGGTCGACATGCTGCGCAAAGTGGGGATTCCCCGTCCCGAGAAAATCGCGGACCAATATCCGCATCAGTTGTCTGGCGGCATGCGCCAGCGGGTCATGATTGCCATGGCCATGGTGTGCAATCCGCAATTGCTGATCGCCGATGAACCGACCACGGCACTCGACGTGACGATTCAGGCACAGATCCTCGATCTGATGCGCGAACTGCAACAGACCGAGAACATGGCGATTGTAATGATCACCCATGACCTTGGTGTCGTAGCCGAAATGTGCGACCGAGTCATGGTGATGTATGCGGGACAAGTGGTCGAAGAGACCGATGTCAAGACGTTGTTCTCCGATCCGAAGCATCCGTACACCCGCGGGCTTCTGGCTTCGTTGCCGCAGCTCGCCGGCGATCAGGACAGGCTTTCTTCTATCCCGGGGCAGGTTCCGAATCCGGCACAGATGCCTGCAGGCTGCCGTTTCGCTCCGCGTTGCCCGGTGAGGGAAGAGCGGTGTGAACGGGTGCAGCCCGAATTGCTGGAAACCGTACCCGGACACCGCTGCCGTTGTTTGCTTCAACAGGAAGGGGGATTGCAATGAGCGCCATTTTGGAAGTTCGCGATCTGAAAAAGCATTATCCGATCCGTAAAGGTTTGTTATCGAAACAGGTCGGCGCGGTAAAAGCCGTGGACGGCGTAACCTTGACTGTGGAACGTGGCGAGACGCTTGCTGTGGTGGGTGAATCGGGCTGCGGCAAATCAACGACGGGACGTGCCATTCTGCGTTTGATCGAACCGACGGACGGCGAGGTGTTCTTCGAAGGAAAGGACGTGCGCAAGCTGGCACCGGAGCAATTGCGGCGTTTCCGCACCGATATGCAGATGGTGTTCCAGGACCCGTATGCATCGCTTGATCCGCGTTGGACCGTGCAGCGTACGCTGGAGGAGCCATTGCTGACCCATCACAAGCTGGGAAAAAACGAACTGAAAACCCGGATCGAAGAGCTGATGGAAGTCGTCGGGTTATCCCCATATCAAGCCCATCGGTTTCCGCACGAATTCTCGGGCGGGCAAAGGCAGCGGATTGGCATTGCGCGCGCGCTGGCGCTCAATCCGAAGTTCATCGTATGCGACGAGCCTGTGTCGGCGCTGGACGTATCCATACAGGCCCAGGTATTGAACCTCATGCAAGACCTGCAGGAACAGTTCGGCCTGACCTATATGTTCATCTCGCATGACTTGTCCGTCGTTAAATTCATCAGCGACCGCGTGGCGGTCATGTACCTTGGCAAAGTCATTGAGCTTGCGCCTACGGCAGAGCTGTTCTCCGAGGCGCTCCATCCCTATACCAAAGCGTTGATGTCTGCCGTCCCTGTTCCTGATCCCGAAGCAAAAAAAGACCGCATCGTACTGGGCGGCGACGTGCCCAATCCTGAGAATCCGCCAACTGGCTGCACGTTTCATCCCCGTTGTCCTTATGTCAAAGAAGAATGCCGCTCTGCGATTCCGGAGCTGCGGGAGATTTCCCCGGGCCGTCAGGTGGCGTGCCATTTGTATTAGCAAGGAAAACCGTTCGCGTTATGCGCTGGACGGTTTTTTGGTTATTGATCGTATCGTTTTTTTATGTTCTGGAGGCTGAGGCGATGTAAAAGAAGAAGAAGGGGCTTTTAGCCTAGTTTCTTATAATATGTCGATGATAACTTAGAGAACAAATACACAGGTTATGCACATGATTTAAATACATATGCACATATATCAACAGGTTTATTCACAGGTTGTGGGTAATTGTGCACAAGTTATTCACAATCTGGGGTTATTGATACAAAAATATAGCGTTTTTCCGAGTGATATGGGGACAAGCAGAGTGAATTTGAGTGTTATCCACAGAAAAATGGGAAGTTGCCGTTGTCCCATGAGAGAAAAATAACGGACCCGCCTTTGGACCTGGTTGTAGCAAGAGATGTCGAATGATGTAAGGAACGTATTGGATCGGTGAACGGTGTTCACTTATGAGGAAGGTCACGTAAACTTGGCCGGTTATGCGATATAGTGGGTGGTTAATGGGGAGGGATGGTATGGCGAAGTTGATTTCCAATGAGGCGATTGTGCCGGATGTTCATGTTATGAAGGTAGAAGGGAGCTTCGAGGGCAGGATGGGGCAGTTTTATATGCTGCGCGGCCGGCACGGTTTCCCGCTGCTTGCGAGGCCGATCAGCATATATGATATCGCGAAGGAGCACATTTCCTTTTTGTATCGGGTGGTTGGCGAAGGGACGCGCATATTTGCCCGGATGCAGCCAGGGGAGGAATTGGACCTGGAGGGACCATTCGGCAACGGTTTTCCGCAAGTGGACGGAAGTTTGGCGCTGATCGGCGGGGGAATGGGAACCGCTCCGCTGCTGCTTGCCGCCAAACGATATCCGGATGCCCACGTGTATCTGGGATTCGCGGAGCAAGCTTTCGGCGTTGAAGCATTCGAGGCAGCATCGTTGTCCGTAGCCGTTCAAATCGGGGGAAGTATCATCGAACGGGTTGATCCGGCACATTATGCGAACATGTTTGCCTGTGGACCGGCCCCGATGCTAGGGGCGCTTGCCCGCAAAACGGCGAATACGCCGGCAAGGCTGTATATTTCCGTTGAACAGCATATGGCATGCGGGATCGGTGCCTGTCTCGGATGCACGATCCATACTGCCGCGGGCAACCGCAGGGTATGCAAGGAAGGTCCGGTTTTTCCAATCGGGGAGGTGGGACTGCATGAGTTCTTTGGCATGTAACATTGCAGGGGTAGCTATGAAAAACCCGGTGGTGATGGCATCGGGAACGTTTGGCTTTGGAAGAGAGTATGAGAGGTTCTACCCTCTGGACGTTTTGGGAGGCATCGTCGGCAAAGGGCTGACCTTGCATCCCAAGCCGGGCAATTCGGGCCTGCGGATTCATGAGACGGCTTCCGGCATGCTCAACAGCGTAGGGTTGGAGAATCCCGGCGTATCCGCATTTTTGGAGCATGAATTGGATGAGATGACCCGCTGGAACACGGCGGTGATTGCCAATGTGGGTGGTTCCGATCCGGAGGAGTACGTTCGGGCCGTCACGATGATATCGGAAAACGCGAAGGAGCGCGGCGCGACAGGACGCAGAGGCGTGGACATGCTGGAGCTGAACATCTCTTGCCCCAACGTCAAAGAGGGAGGCATGCAGTTCGGCATTCAGACCGAGACGGCCCGGGATGTCGTCCGCCAAGTCCGGAATGCGACGTCCCTTCCGCTGATGGTCAAGCTGTCGCCCCAAGCCGAAAATATCGCGCGGATGGCAGCCATGTGCGAGGAAGAGGGCGCCGATGCGGTTTCGTTGATCAATACGTTTTCGGCGATGAAAATCGATGTGCGCAGACGCCGAAGCGTCTTTGCGAATACTTATGCAGGGCTATCGGGGCCGGCCATTAAACCGATTGCCCTCCGCATGGTTCATCAGGTGGCGCGGGCCGTATCGATTCCCGTGATCGGCATGGGAGGCATCCGGTCCGCCGAGGATATCATCGAATTCGTCATGGCAGGCGCAAACGCGGTCCAGGTGGGAACGCATAATTTTGTTCGTTTGCGCGCAGGAGCGGAACTGGTGCGGGAGCTTGAGCAGTGGATGCTGCAGGAAAAGGTATGCGATTTGGAGGAAATCCGGGGGATTGTCTAAATCGCAGAATGCCAGATGCGGATTCTGCCGAATGTTGATGAGGGCATGCGATTTGCAATTGGTTTAGAAGCATGCTGACTCGTGAGGGACTTGACCATAGGCCCTTGTACAAAACGGCGCCAAAAACCGACAATTCAGTCTTGATTTTGAGAACGGGTATGGTAGACTTCACCTTAACAGTAACTGCTTTATACTATAGAAAGCGTCCAGGGTTTTGGAAGCAAAGCCGTTAAGGCCAGAAGTATTACGCTACATAATTACGAAATCCGAAAGGGTATGGACAACTTATGAATGACGAAATTCAGTATATCCATTTCTCCGTGGGAGAACAGGTCTGCGCGCTGCCGATTCACCAAGTGCATGAGGTCATTAAAATGGTCCCGATCACCTCAAGCCCGTTCAACACCGGCGCGGTAAAAGGGTTTGCAACGCTGTACGGCAAAGTGGTCTCCGTGGTCAGCTTGCGTGCATTGCTGGGCATTCCCGAAGATGAAACCACGTCTTCGAACCGCATCATCGTTGTCCCTTATCAAGGAGCAAACGTGCCGCTTATCGTGGATTCCGTGGATTCCATCGTTTCCTACAAAGAGATTGTGGAGCCGTCGGAGAAGTACAATCGCTACATGAAGGGAGCGTTTAAGGGAATCGCGCACGCGGAGGATCATGAAGCGGGCATTCTCGATTTGGACGTTATTCTGGGCGACCTGCCGAACGCATAACCTGCCGAACGCATAGAGAGAATTTTCAAAAATCAGACCGGATACCACATATGAACCTAGCGATGCTCCTCTCCCGACCGGGAAGGGGCATTTATTTTTTGGGGTAAGTGGGGCGGCAACAAAATGCTGCCGATATGGTTGTAAGCCATGGAGAGGGGGCCAAATCTGTTTTTTTGTTTGTAGAGGTTTTTAAATCCAGGCATTTTCGTATATGATGGAGAGTAACAATGCAAAGGAATGACGGGAGACTGTAATGATGCAATCGTTGTATGGAGTATGGCTTGGTGACGTATTTTTTTGTTTTTCCGGAGAAACATCGGAGCCGCGCGTGGACGCGTGGAGTCATGTGGTGAGAAGGCTGAGCTTCGGCGACGGGGGTCGTCTGCTTCAGCCTGCCGCCCTGCGCCTGGCAGAGCTGCGCTGGCCGAATCCGATGAGGAATGCGTCGGAAGCAAAGGGAACGAGGCGTCGACAGCTGCTCGGCCGCACGTTGGAAGGTTTGGCTGTTTCGCCGAGGGATACATTCAAGCTGTTGCTTCATTATGACGAAAGCATTCTGAACGCAGCGGGCATCCAACCCGGGCAAGAGCTTGCCTATTGGGTCAAGGCCGCGAGGTTTGCGCAGGAGCTCCTGCTGCGCGGGGAAATTGCGCCGTCTGCCGAATTTGCAGCCAAAACGGGAGCCAGACGCCGTTCCGGCCAGGAAACGCTGACGGGGATTTGGAGACCGCGTCTCGTGCAGAAGGCGGACGCGGAACGTTTCCGCGAATTGGCGGAAGCGATGCCGCCCATCGGTTTGTCGGCTCCGGGAGTATATGCCTCGATGGAGCCGGAAACGCGCCAGGAAGCAGCGGCGGCCGTACTGTATTCTTTTATGAGCGGAATGATTAACGCCTTCGTCACGAAAGAGCTTGAAGGCATGGATAGTGAAATGTCCCGCTACCGCACGCCGTTCCGGCGGGGAATTTCACCGGTGAGCGAGCTGTGGTGGAATAGCCTGATTTCCATGTTCCGTCCGGTAACGGTGCAGGGCTCGACAGAGGAAATGGCCGAGTTCATCGATACCGTTCAGGAGGCGGGCGGTACGATGATGCCGGTGGTGCGCAGCGAAGAGCCGGTTCAGAACGAGGGCGAGTTGAAGCTCGCTCTTCGTCTGGAGCCGCCGCTGGGCGACCAGGAATCGTCATGGGGCATTACGTTTTGGGCAGAGAGCGTGCAGGAGCCGGGAATCAGGCTGCCGGCAAAGGCCGTATGGGCGCATCCTGAGAAGGATCTTCATCGGGGCAGGATTACCTACCCGTCCATCGCGGAGCAGTTTTTGATGGCGCTCGGGCGTGCGGGGGAGCTGGCCCACGAACTGGAGGCCGCTTTGCTGCGGCCGTATCCGGAAAAAATCGAGCTGGAGCCGTTCGTCTTTTTCGAATTTTTGACGCATGGCGTGCCGCGGCTGCAAAAAGCGGGCGTGACGGTGCTCATGCCTTCCCGTTGGACGCGTTCCGGCAAACGGCGGGCGGGCCTGCGCCTGCAGATGCTCGGTTCCGGGACTGAACGGGCGCCCGGCTCGCCTTCAGCGCTTGGCATGGAGCAGCTGGTGGCTTTCAAGGCGGAGCCGATGCTCGACGGCAAACCGGTAACGGCAGAGGAGCTGGCCGCGCTTGCGGAAGCGACCGTGCCTTATATCATGTTCCGCGGCGAATGGATCGAAGTGGATACCAAGGAAATTCGCCAGGTGCTGCGATACATGAAAAAAGAAGAAGAGCAGTACATGCCTCTTTCCGAATGGCTGCATCTGGTCGCCGGAGAAGGAGAAGACGCCGCATGGAAAGGATTGTCCGTATTCGGGGCGGAATCGGAAGGCCTGCTGTCCTTCCTGCTCGACGGGCAAGTGCTGCGCAGCATTGAACCCCGCACGGTGCCCGAAGAGCTGCACGGGGAGCTTCGTCCTTATCAGGAACGGGGGTATCAATGGCTGTCGGCCATGCGCGAGCTTGGCTTCGGCGTATGTCTCGCAGACGACATGGGGCTTGGAAAGACCATTCAGGTGATCACCTGCCTGCTCGATTTGAAACACGAAGAGAAACAGATGGCGGCTGAGGAAGCGAATGAGCAGGACAATCTTGGTATGGGTGACGATGGGCTGAAGGAACGGACGGATTCAGCCTTTTCCGGGCAGGAGGGTTCGCCTGCATTGATCGTTTGTCCGACATCCCTGCTGGGGAACTGGCAGCGCGAACTGAAACGCTTTGCCCCCGATTTGTCCCTTTACATTCATCATGGCGGACAGCGTCTGCATGGGGAAGCATTCCGGGCAGAGGCCGGCGGGCATGACATCGTGCTGACCACGTATCACCTGGCAGGCAGGGACGGCCCGGATTTGGCTTCCCTGCATTGGTCCACCGTTGTGCTGGACGAAGCGCAGTATATCAAAAATTACCGCACCAAACAGGCGCAGAGCGTCATGCGTTTGTCCGCGCCGCATCGGATCGCGATGACAGGCACGCCTGTTGAAAACCGGCTGAGCGAGTTATGGTCCATCTTCCAGTTTCTTAATCCGGGATATTTGGGCACGGCGACGTCGTTCCGTCAGCGCTACTCCGGTGCGGGCACAGCGGAAGAGAACAGCGCGGCATTGCGAGAACTGCACCGTTTGGTGTCCCCGTTCATGCTGCGCAGGCTCAAAAGCGACCCGGATATCCGCAAGGATTTGCCGGAGAAGCTGGAACTGAAGTCATACTGCTCCCTTACGCCGGAACAGGCCGTGTTGTACCAGCGGGTAGTCGATGAGCTGATGGGCGGTTTGGACGGTCGGGGCGGCATAGCTCGCAAAGGGATCGTATTGTCTTCGCTCACGAAGCTGAAGCAAATTTGCGACCATCCGGTGCTGATCGATAGCCAGCGTAAAGACCATGCCAAGAACGAGGCGTCGGGCAAAATGGAACGCCTGCTGGAGCTGATCGATGCCATACGGGACAACGGAGAGTCCGCGTTGATCTTTACCCAGTACGTCGCTATGGGCGAGCTGCTCGTGTCGCGTTTGGCTCAAAGGTACGAGGAAGAGCCTTATTTCCTGCACGGCGGCGTTTCGAAGGCTCAGCGGGACGAAATGGTCGATACGTTCCAGAAGGGGGGAGGACCCTCCCTGTTTGTGCTCTCGCTTCGCGCAGGCGGCGTCGGCTTGAACTTGACCCGGGCAAGCCATGTTATCCATTATGATCGTTGGTGGAACCCGGCCGTGGAGAACCAGGCAACGGATCGCGTGTTCCGGATCGGACAGAATCGCAACGTGCAGGTTCACAAGCTGATCTGCCAAGGAACGCTGGAGGAACGCATCGATGAGCTGATCGAGAGCAAAAAGGCGCTCTCCGAGCAGGTGGTCGGCTCCGGCGAGAACTGGCTGACCGAGATGTCGGACGAGGAACTGCGCGGCCTGATCTCGCTCCAGGGAGAGACCTGGCTGTAGAACAGGACCCGGGCAGTCGGCTCGGGATCAAAGAAGCGAAAGGGGGATGGACGTGAGCGATCAATGGAACGTGCAACTGCAGATGCAGCCGTCTTCCGCTCCCGGAGCGTGGACGGCGGAAGTAAGCCCCGCATCCGGGCATCATGCCGGGATGCAGGCAACTGGAGCGGAGCCGGACCTGGCGGATTCCGGCGCCGGCCCGTTCACGGTGACGGTCGTGCAGGCGCATCTGGACGCCGGCGCCCGCGCCGCCCTGCTGGCCGAGCTGCGTCGGCGCCCGCAGGCGCTGTACGCGCTGCTGCGCGGCGGCCCGGCCCCGGCAGAGCTCGCCGGGCTGCTGCCGGCGGCGCCCGAGGCCGGCGCGTGCACCTGCGGCCGCGCGGGCTGCGCCCATGCGGCCGCCGCCGTGCGCGCCGCCCCGGCCCGCTGCGCGGCTGAGCCGCTGCAGCAGCTGGCGCAGGCCGGCCTGCCGCGCGAAGCGCTGCTCGCCGGCGTGTTTGGATCATGGGCCGAAGCTCTGGCCGATGATCCAAACGGCGCCAGCCGCGCCGCGGAGACGGCGGGCCGCCCGCAGGCGCGCGGCGGCGAAGGCGGCGCGGCCGTCGGCGAGTGGATCGCCGAGGCAGCCGCTGACGGCGCGCTGCACCAGCCCGGGCCGGGCTTCGGCGCCGTGCAGGTGCAGCTGGCCGAGCCGGGCAAGCCCCCGGCACTGCCGCAGCTGGAAGCGCTGCTGCCGGGCAAGCCGGCGGCAGCAGGCCTGGCTCTGATCCGCGAGCGGGTCGCCGCGCGGCTCTGGCAGGCTGTCCGGCCGCAGAAGGACAGCAAGGCAAAGACGTGATATCGGGGTTAAACGAAGCGGGAGATGCGAATGCATCCCCGCTTGTTCGCATTGGACCAGGGGATGCCCTAAAAGGCCGAAAACGGACCCATACGGCCGTCCGTACGCCATGATGAGAGGAGAAAACCTCTCAAGGATGGCATTGCCGGTGGAGGTTCGCGTTCTTTTAAGGTATACTGTCGCAGGGGAAGGCAGACCGCAAGGTGTTGCCGTTTCCCCGTGAACCGGCTTGGCTGAATGCATGCCTTTTCCTTCGTTCGTCTAATTCAAAAGGGGAAAAGCTTGTCCGCCGACCGGGATTTGACATCATTCGAATTCATCAAATTGATTACAGGATAGGAGTTATAACATGAAAAACAGTAACAGCAGACAGCGCCGCATTGTGGTTATGCTGTCTTCCTTCATGATATGTGCGGCACTGCTGACCGCATGTCAGGACAGTTCCGGCACCGATGGCAAGGCGGGCCTGAACGCAGGCGGGGACACCGTGCAGGGAACCGACGGAACGACCGTTCATTTTACCGAGGATCACGGCGGTGATGGACAACCGTCCGCTGGCAACGGCGATGCTTCGGCTGAAACCGGCGGAAACGGCGAGGGGAATTCCTCTGCCGGCGAAGGACAGGCTGCCGAAGGCGGCAGCGGGGGCGGAGAAACCGCAGTCTCAGCTGCCCTGATGGAGAAACGCAGCGTCAGTGCCCTGCAGAATACGATCGACGGGCAATCCGTCGTGACCAATGCCGAAGCGATGACCGTCATCGTTAACAAACAGCGCAGCCTGCCGGAAGGCTATGAACCGAATGATCTGGTCGAACCGAACGTGCCGTTTTCCTTTGACGGACCGCATGAGAAGCGCCATATGCGCAAAGAAGCCGCTGAGGCGCTGGAGAAGCTGTTTGCAGGTGCAAAAGCGGACGACATTGAACTCCGCGCCGTTTCCGGCTATCGTTCGTACGAGCGCCAGGTTTCCATTTACAACAACAACGTCAAAACCAAAGGGGAAGAATATGCTTCCCGCGTCAGCGCCGTGCCTGGACGAAGCGAACATCAGACCGGTCTTGCCATTGACGTATCGAGCCCAAGCGTGGGCAATGTGCTGGAAGAGTCCTTCGGCAAATCGAAGGAAGGCCAGTGGCTGGCCGAACATGCAGCCGAATATGGTTACGTCATCCGTTATCCGGACGGCAAGGAGAGCATTACCGGTTATGTGTACGAGCCTTGGCATATCCGCTATGTCGGCACAGATTTGGCTCCGGATGTCGTCAAAAGCGGCCTGACGCTCGAAGAATACTTCGACGCAGCCAACATCAAGCTCTAATGAGGACTGCGGCCTCAGTGCCGCTACGGAAAAGCGGGCCTGTCCGCTTCTGAACAAAAGCCTTTCGCACAAACGCCATCAAGATGCACTCGGCGTGTGGGCGAGAGGCTTTTTACGTGCTGTTCGGCACATGGACATGCTGATATAATTGAAACGACAATGGTGAAAAATGACAAATAAGCGAGGGTGACAATATGAGCAGGCAGCAGGTGTTTACGGGGTCCCCATGGGAACCGCTCGTGGGATATTGCAGGGCAATCCGTGTCGGCAACCGCATTGAAGTGGCGGGAACCACCGCCATGCAGGATGGCGTTGTTGTGGGCGCGGGTGATCCTTATGCGCAAACGCGTTTCATTTTGCAGACGATTGAAAAAGCCCTGAAGGAAATTGGTGCCGATCTGTCCCATGTTGTGCGGACCCGCATGTTCGTGACGGACATTTCCCGCTGGGAGGAAATCGGAAAAGCACACGGCGAGTTTTTTGGCCAAATCCAGCCTGTCGCTACGATGGTCGAGGTCAGTGCGCTGATCGATCCATTGCTGATGGTGGAGATTGAAGCGGAAGCCGTCATCGAAGAGAACGAGTAACCTGTCGCAATCCGCCGCAGCCAATATGAATTACGGCTCAAACGATCATTTCCGGCCTCAAGTGCGGGGCAGGCGGGATGCACATATCTTTTGCTTCGTTGATTTGAAGCAGGGTGCAAATCAACGCCAAAAACCCTTATTCGTGCATGACGAACATGCTGAATAAGGGTTTTTGGCATCATTTAAACTATAGCTTACTTCGGTTGAATTTCCGCCCCATCGGCTCTGTCTGCCGGAGACGGCAATCCGTCGGTCATGCTGGTGCCGTCAGCTTCCGTATCCACGACAAGTTTCCAAGCCGTTCCGATCGGCGGCAGGCTGCGAGTCAGAAGTGGGCTGTAAAATCCGATAATCGCGGCATCCTTGGTCAGCACGTCAGCTTTCAGCGTTTTTCCTTGAGGATCGACAATTTGGGTATCCTCATTGATGTTTAGAATGACGCGGTCCTGTGAGGTCTCAGACAGCCCGATGCCCGAAATTTCGATGCGCGTAACGGCATGGCCCTCGCTCGTTACTTGTTCGATTTTGCCCGCGGTACCCAGAACTTCGGAGTTTTCCGATTTGGAATCCATTTGATCAAGTACGGTGATGCGGTAGGTAGGAGTTTGTGGCGGCAGGCTCATGGTCATGATGATTGCATGCTCTGCTTCAATAGTCATGCCGATGGACAGATCGCCCAGCTTCAGTGTTTTGCCATCAGCGGTTTGATACACGGTATCCTCGCCGACGTTGAGTACGATGCCTGACGTGCCGACGCCGCCGATATGAACGGAAGCGTATTTGTCTTTTTGGTTGATGCTTGTAATGACGCCGCGCTCAATGATGGTTTTGGCCTGCTCTTCCGACGTGATGGATACCTGGTTGCCCGTTGTGCTGACTTGCGCTTGCAGCACTTTCTCGGCGAAGGCTGCCGGTATGTACATCTTGCCGTTTGTGATTTCAGGGGCAGTTCCCAAGGTCAACAGCATTTTGTTGTACGAATATTGGTCTTTTCCTGTCGTAACGATCGTCCACAGGTTGCCTTTGCTTAATTCGGCGGATTTGTTTTCCTTGTTCCATGTCAGTTCAATGCCGAGCGCATCCGCAAGGTCGCGCAGCGAGATCATGGGGGTTTTTCCGTCTTTATTCCAGTATCCATCAGCGATGGCGGTATCGTTGACATGGACTTTTACCGGACTCAAGGCCTTGCCCTGACCCTGAACCGTATTCTGAACGATGTCCTGGCTGCTCACGGGGATCGCGTCTGATCCGCTGTTTAATTCAGCCGCATAGGCAGCCCCTCCACCGAGTGCCAGAGAGAGAACCATCAGGGCGCTAACTTTTTTCATGTTGTTGTTCATTGTTGATCATCCCTTTCATTCTTGTATGGACGTTGGCACATTTTATCAATGACCGGTCGTTCATTCTCTCTAGACGGGACTTCTTTGCCGAGTGTTGCACTTATTTATGAGTTTCCAGCGTTAAAGTATGAAGGCGTTACAAAATAGGAGCGATTTGACGTATTTTTGCTTAACATATACGTGAATCGATGGGATATTTTGTGTAAAATAGGAAGCAGTGAGCAGGGTTGATCCATTGACGGTTAGGTTGGGGATATCCGCCTGAACCAATGCAGCTGCCGAGGCTCCATGAATAGAGGTAACTCAATCGAGTTGGCGAAAACGGAGGAGAAGCGAACGATGAGCGATATGCTGGTTGCACTGTATCGATTGCCGGAACAGGACAAGGAGCTTGATGAGTTAAGACAAAAGGGCATCGTCATTCGCAAGCCGCTTGCACCGGAAAAGCAGGTCGTGTTGGATTGGGTGAAGTCGCATTTCAGCCAGGCTTGGGCCGACGAATGCGACGTTTCTTTTTCCCGCCAGCCTGTAGCCTGCTATATTGCGATAGAGCATGGCAAATTGATCGGGTTTGCCTGTTATGAGGCAACCTGCCGCAATTTTTTCGGCCCGACAGGGGTCGGCGAACAAGCGCGGGGACGTGGAGTAGGGAAGGCTTTATTGCTAGCTTGCATGCATGCCATGCGTGCAGAAGGATATGCCTATGCCGTTATCGGGTCCGCAGGACCAGTGGATTTCTACGCCCGTACCCTTGGTGCCGTTCCGATTGAACATTCGACGCCGGGCATATATGAAGGCATGCTGCGGGCAGACTAGAACAACCTGATTACGGATAAGGGAGGAAGCGCGAGGATGAATACGGGCAAAAGGCTGCATATCGGCATGATTGGCACAGGCTCCATTTCGGATCTTCATCTTAGATACTATGCCCAGAACGAACAGGCCGTGATCTATGCGATCTGCGATCTGAACGAGCAGCGGGCTGCGGCAGCGGCGCAGAAATACGAGGCACAGTCGGTGTACACCGACTACCGTGAAATGTTGAAAGACCCTCATGTGGACGCCGTCAGCATCTGCACATGGAACAATACCCATGCCGATCTTGCCATCGCAGCTTTGGAAGCGGGAAAACATGTCTTGCTGGAAAAGCCGGTTGCCACCACGGTTGTGGATGCGCTGCGCATTCAGGAGGCGGTAAAGAAGAGCGGCTGCACCCTCGTCGTCGGATTCGTCCGGCGTTATGACAACAACATGCAGATGCTGCGCAGATTTGCGGAGGCCGGGGAGTTCGGGGAACTGTACTACGCCAAGGCTTCCCTTCTCCGAAGGCACGGGAATCCGGGAGGCTGGTTTGCCGACAAAAATCGCTCCGGCGGAGGTCCCCTAATCGATCTGGGCGTACATATCATCGACCAATGCTGGTACATGATGGGCAGGCCCAAACCGATATCGGTAAGCGGCAATACGTACCGGAAGCTGGGCAACCGGGCAAACGTAGAGCATCTTTCCTTTTACAAAGCAGCCGATTACAGTTCAGCCGTCAACGACGTGGAGGATATGGCCAACGCGATGATCCGATTCGAGAACGGCGCTTCGCTCGTCGTGGACGTGAGCTTTACGCTCCATGCTCGCAAGGATGAAACCTATGTGAAGCTGTACGGCGAGCGAGGGGGGCTCGAACTCGAACCGGAGACGCTGATCGTTGCGGAGAAACACAATACGATCCTCAACATCGAACCGCAGACGGATCATTCCGGTCTTCATATTCACAGTGCGTTCCAGAACCAGATCGACCATTTCGTGGATTGCTGTCTGAACGGCACGGAGCCGATCAGCCCCATTGCCGATGGCGTGACTTCGACGAGAATGCTGTGCGGCATTTACGAGTCTGCCGAGAAGGGAAAAGAAATTCGTTTGGACTAAACGCATTCACTTGGGACTATTAGATATAGACTGGAATCTACTTGTTCATCGGTGACTGTTCATAACCAGGGTCGTCATAGTCTGTATCCTGAAGACGGTCAAGCACATTCATCTCTTCAATGGCCTGACGGGTCGGCAGCGTTCCATGATGATGCAAAAAGGCGTACAGCAGGACTAGTCCATTTGCAAACCGCTCACTTGCATCATCGTGATCAGCCGACTTATAAGGTACGGGAGCGCGTTGCAGCGTGTAGGCATCGTCATTTTCCGCAAGATCCATCAGCTCCTCCAGCCTGGCCAGCTCTTCGTCATCCAGGACGACTTCGAAAGGCGTTGATTCGCTGCGGGACTGTTCGATGAGGTTATGGGTTACCGATACATAATAATGCTTTTTTTCGACCATCCTCGTTCAACCTCCATTCAAAAATGGAAAAAAGACGCTTTCCACTGTTAATAAACAGCGGAAAGCGTCATGAAACGAAATGAGAACGGAAGGGCAACGTCCTGAGCTCATTGTATAGTTTATCTGAAGCGTGCATCCCTTCCGGTAACGGGAACGCTGCGTGTGCCCGCCTCCATGGGGCCGGAGCACAAGGGGCATGCAGGCGGACCCGAGGCAGTTCTGCGCCCGGAGCTGCTGCGGGAGTGAGTGTCCGTCTTCTGCCGCAGCCACGCCTTGCACGTCGGCGAGCTGCATTTCCAGATCGCCACAACTTCCGTGCGTCCGCCGTCGCTTGATGTTCCACTATCTGTGGCGGATGCCGAAATGGAGGACGTGTTCTGCCGGACGCTTGGCGTACTGTAGGCTTTGTGATTGCGTACTTCCCCGCTTCGCCTGCGATCCTTTGACTCCGGTGTTTCGGCATCGCCGCCGTTGATTTTGCGCCTGTGGATCATATCCCTTTTGCCGGAGTCTGCTCCGGAGCGAGTGGGAGAGGCGGAGCCGTTGCCATAGGATCTATGCGAGGAGCCATAAGCTCCGGAATCCGTGTTTTTGCGTTTGTCCGGCACGGTGATGCCGAATGCCTCCAGCAGAAAACGCGACACATCGGCAGGTTTGCCGTGGTGGCTGGCAGGAGAAGTCACGTACAGGTACTGCTTGGCACGCGTTACGGCTACGTAAGCAAGCCGCCGTTCTTCCTCGATCGCAAGCTCCAGGTCGGCAGCAGTTTGCTGCACGGTGAGGGCGGCCTTTTGATCATCGGGCAAATCTTGCCGGAGGGCCGAGCTATGCGGAATGATGCCTTCGCTGGCGCCGATCCAATACACGCAGGGAAATTCGAGCCCTTTGGCACGATGGATCGTCATAAGCTGAACGGCATCGCTGTCCTCGGCCCGGCGCAATGTTTCCATTTCCCTATGCCTGCGGGACAGCTCGTCGGCGAAGCCGATGAATTCTTCGACGGTTTCGAATCGTTTGGCTGCCGCTTCGAATTCGTCGAGCGTCTCCAGCATCGTTTCCCGGTAATGCGTAAATATGCTGGGGTCTCCGCTCTCCATGTATTTGTCGTAGAATTGGCGCCGCATTTCCTGAACGGCAAAGACCGGTTTCATTTTGCTGAGCGATTTGATCAGCTTGATGCGTTCCTTCACTTGTTCCTGCTGGAAAGGCTTCAGCTTATCCCATTTGGCCAGATGAATCAGCGGATACTTCTTGGCCTGCTGTTGTTCGGAGCGTTGAATCCACTCCAAGCCGGCATCGCGGGATACGTACAGCGGACCGAGCGCGCTGGGGAGTGCTTCCGCCGAACGGGGGTTGAGCGACAACCGCAGGTGATCCATCAGCGGCCGGATCAAGGACTGATCATAGAAGACAGGGGATGCGCCATGTTGAATGAAGGGCACGTCCTTCAATACCAGTTGCTCGAAAACGGCCCGGCTGCTGCTCGCGGTACGGTGAAGAATCGCAATGTCGCGGTAACGGAACATGCCGTCCTCGACCTGGCTGCACAATTGCTCGACGACCCAGGCAGCTTCCTCCTCGGCATTTGAGGGCGTTGCGAAGCGCGGTGCGTCACCGCGATGTCCGGCTGCTCGCAGCGTTTTGTGGCGCCTGCGTTTGTTGCGGGCAACAAGCTCGCTCCCAAGCCCCAGGATGCGCGCATCGCTGCGATAGTTGATGTCCAGCGTCACGATGCGTGCTCCGGGATAGACTTTATCGAACTCCAGAATCGATTCCTGCCTCGCGCCATTAAAGGTATAGATCGTCTGGTCATCATCGCCGACAACCATCAGGTTGCGATGCGCCGATGCCAGCTTCTGCACGATTTCGTATTGAAGATGATTCGTATCCTGGAATTCGTCGACCATGATGTACTGGAAGCGCCTTTGCAAGGGCTCAAGGACGGCCGGATCGCGGAGCAAGGCGGCGGCACGCAGCAAAATATCGTCGAAATCCATTTTGTTCCGGTCCCGTTTCCATTCCTCGTATCCGATCAGCACACGTTTGGCGTCGCGTTCTTCCTGCGTTTTTTCGGGGAGGTCGGCCGTTGCGGAGCCTTGCATTTTCCAGGCGGACAGCATGGCAAGCAGGCTTTCTGGCTGGAATGCCTCACTCATGCCATATTGGCGCAAAAGCATTTTGATCACGGTGTGCTGGGCTCTTGGTTCGCCGAAGATGTCTTCTTGCGTGCCGTAGTGGCGAAGCAGCGTCAGCGCAAAGGAGTGGAACGTACGGGCCTGCACCGCTCTTGCGGCTGCCGGGCGAATGCCGGGCAAGGAGGCGATGCGGTCCTTCATCTCCGCTGCGGCTTTATTCGTGAACGTCACCAGCAGAATGCTGCCGGCGTGCACGCCGTGAATCGCCATCAGGTAGCCTGCTCTGGCTGCCAGCACCGTCGTTTTGCCGCAGCCGGCACCAGCGAGGGTGAGCAGCGGGCCTTTGTTGTGGCGCACAGCCGAAATTTGCGGCCCGTTGAGCCGGATGCCGGCTTCCTCCAGCGAACGGAAATAGGCTGCATCCGCCTCGTCTGCCCTGACGAGCTGCCTGCTTGTTTCCAGCGGCGCCGAGGGCGATTGCGGCAAGGAAGCAGCGGCGGTAACCCCCAGGGGACGGGGATAAAACGTTGAGTTCGGACTTAACATCATTCATCCACCTCGATATGATTCAGGGATCCGTGAAGATCCCGTTAAAAGTAATCCATTTGCCCTTTTCACAATCCCATTGTAAATTGGTATGATAGGGTTAGCCGCCCGAATGGGCGAACAGACAGGGCCAAAGCTTCATTATACCGAACGTATGGTCCTGACGAAAGCCCCCGATTTCATCCAAGCGGAGGAACGAAGGGCGTGGATGAGGTTTTGCGCAACTTTTCGCCATCACGTCGTATAAGTTATATGTCGGGGCGTGACGTACCTGCTAATGATGAATGGAAATGAATCTATCAAAGGCTTTTCTCGTTGAATCGAGCGATTCAACGTTTGACGGACGGAGGAGGAGATGTCATGAAATTGCTTCAACGTATCAAAAACGGAGCAAACCGCGCTACGGAACGCGCACAGCACGCGGTTGAAATTGGCAAATTGAACAATCAGATTTTGGGCTTGCAGGAGGAACAGAGAGTCCATTTTACAGATATGGGACGTATTTTTTACGAAGGCTACCGGGCGAATGACATGATCAATATCGAGAAGGACATGGTGGAGCTTTCGAATCTGTGCGATGAGCTTCAGGATGAAATCGACGGATTGCGTACCAAAATCGCGGAATTGAAGAACGAACGCTTATGCGAATGCGGTCATGTTGCCTCGCTGGATGCCAATTTTTGTCCGAAATGCGGACGCAAGCTTGGCGAGTTCAAGCCTGCTGCACAACAACAGGCTGATCCAGGATACCCATCTGCGCGCAACGAAGCTGCAGTGTCTCTGAGCAAGGAAAGCCCTGCCCCAGAGAATCCGAAATCGATGCCAGCGGAGGAGGAAGACCCGTACGAAGCGGCCATCCCTTCCATTGCCGATCTGGAGGAAGAGATGGAGTACAACGGCATGGATTTCACCCAAGAGGAGAAGGAAGCTTTCGATGCCGAGTGGGAGCGGCGCCGCGAGGAGGAAATGCAGCGCGAACGCGAGCGCCAGCAGGAATTGGACGAACGGATCAGGTATTGGAAGGAAAACAATCCGATTGTGGGCAACGTTCATGTGCAGAATGAGGTTGCCCGCGAATTGGTGAATTGCCAGATTTGCGCCTCGGAGCTGCCGAAGGGCTCCAAATGGTGCCCGCGCTGCGGAGCAGAACAGATTTGAAGCAGTAGAATGGCTGCTTCACAAAAGAGGAGAGGCAGCACAGGTTGTCGACAGCATGGGGGGACGGGATAATGGACCGACTGCTGCATCATATCCGTCATCTTGGCTTTACCGAGATGGAAGCAAAAATCATGGTGGAACTCGCCAAGCACGGTTCGGCTTCGGGTTATGAGGTTGCGAAACGCCTTGGCGTGTCCCGCTCGAACGTATATGCCGCGCTACAGCGAATGGAGCAGCGGGGCTTTTTGCTCCGCAGCGCCGGCGAGCCGGCCAAATACAGCGTGCTTGAACCCGAGGAACTGACGCGTATGATCACCGAGCAAATGCGTTCATCGCTCGATTACGTGCAGAGCAGCATGCCTAGACATGAACCGGAACAGCCTGCTTTTTATAATCTCGAAGGTGACCGGAACGTGCTGGATGCGCTAAGCCTTAAGCTGGCCGAGGCGAAACACGAGATCGTGGTGGATCTTTGGTGGGAGGAGGCCGAGCTGCTTCACGTCGAACTCCAGCGCGCCGAAGAGCGGGGCGTACGCGTATTATGGTCTTGCGATGGCGGAGAGGGAGGTATGGAACCGCCTGTCCCGTGGGCATTTGATTCACTGGGTGGCATGAGCAATGGCCGGAGATTCACGCTGGTCGTGGATCGCCGCTGGTGCATGCTTGGCATGCGTGGGGAAGCATGCATGACTCAAGCCGTAGTCACGGCTCATCCGGCCATGACGGGTCTGCTATTGAACCATTTTGCACAGGCATTGGTTCTGTTTGAACTGGAACAGGACATGGGCGGGGAACTCGAGGCGCGATACGGACCGCGTTATGCCGAGTTGGCTGCACGTTACTGGGGGGCATTTCCCGAAGGAAATTCGGGAAGCTGATCCATGCGAGATTAGGGGATGCTCTCGCTCAGGTAGGGAGCAGGGCGGAGCATCCGGACAGGTCTTGCGTTTTTCATATTTGAGGCTGCAACGAGGCGCTGCGATCGGCAGCGCCTTGTTGTATTATCGCGTTATGAAACATGGAGGCTGTCGCACGAAGAAAGTATAACGCCATCCGGTTTCAGGGAACATAAACATCGGAAGTGAAACATATGCTGATCAGGCAAAATGAATTCGTCGAGCCATAAAAGCTCCCTATTTCTTAAGTCTTAAGGACAACCGGGCACATGATGGAGTGCTTCAAGGATCTCGGTATAATACGTGGTTCCATGAGGCACGAAATCGGCTGCACGCACCTGGCGAATCACCCGCTTGAAGGGGAAAGCACTGCCGGACGCACCTTCATCTGCGACGGAGAGGGGCCCGTGGTCGCCGGAATCCTCGTATTCCGCCTGTATTCCGGTAGCTTTTACGCGGTCTGTCTGACCGCGGAACAAGGCAAGCAGCTCGTTTAAAGGAACTTCATACAGACTGTCCACTTCGCTGGCCTGGAGCGTATAGGCCTCGAGCGGTTGATCGACGCACAGGCCATAAACGGCGCTGATTTCGTTATCGATAAAAGGAATTCCGCGCACTTCGCCTTGCAATTGCTGTTTGACGGTAAGCAGGTGGGTCAGCGCTTCAAACGGAACCGCCACCCCCAGCTCCTCTTCCAGCTCCCGGCTGGCCTCGTGTAATTGCTCGCCGGCGGTGAGATGGCCTGCAGCCGTAATATCGTAACAGCCAGGGAACGTGTCTTTGGTATCCCGGCGGCGCTGGAACAACACCATGCGCTGCTCCCCTTCGTCGCGCACGAGCCAGCAGTGGAAGGAGCGATGCCAATATCCTTGGGCATGGACTTCGTGGCGAGGTGCCGTGCCGATCCAATTTTGACGTTCATCGTAAATATCGAAACGTTCTGGGGTCATGAAACGTATCTCCTTATATAACAAGTTTAAAAGTTCAAAATTTCACAAAGTTTGCTTAACGATGAAAGGGGAAGGATTCCATGGAATGCATTGTACACTTTCAAGTGATTTATCCGCAACCTCAGGAGCGCAAAAGCCTGCGCGGCCTCATTTTTGTAGGGCAAGGCCAGGAACCGGCAAACAGCCAGTTGGCGAGCATGTTTAAGGATATGGGATTCAACGTACGTTTGGAGGATGAAGAGCAGCTGTTGTTTAAACCGACGGACCCTGGAGCGGATTTCGAATTTATTCGCGTGACAGAACTCGATACAGGGGAAGAAGTATACAAGGAAGACCGTGATCTGAAGGCAATTCTGGAGCATCTCCTGCCACGTCGTTTCTAGAAGCGGGCGGCGTGGTTTTCCGGGGCACCCGTTCTCGGGTATACATATTCAGCAATGTTGAGCAGTATTGACGCAGACAGCAAGCCATAGTAAAAGGCCAAGCCCATACTGACGCTGCATGTGCAGCGCAGAGGACTTGGCCGATTTTTTTCCCGTAGGAAACGCGTAGAACCTGTTTTTTTAGGCCGGCGATCCGCTTCCTTCCACATCCAGATGGGACGTGCAGTGCGAGCAGCGCGTGGCCGCAATCGGGATTTCGGACAGGCAGTACTTGCATTCCTTGGTCGTTTTTGCGGGTTCGGGTTTCTTCTCTTCTTTGCGTTTGAGCAAGTTGATGCCCTTCACCAGCATGAAAATGCAGAATGCCACGATGAGGAAATCGATAAGTACGTTGATGAATTGCCCGTAAGCGATGACCGTAGCTCCTAATTCATTCGCCTGGGCGAGCGTTGTAATGTCCTGACCGTTTGCCGTTTTGATTTTCGGATCCAGGTTAATGATTTTCTGGCTGAAATCGATGCCTCCAAGCAGTTTGCCGACAGGCGGCATAATGATGTCGTTGACGATGGACGTCACGATTTTGCCGAATGCCGCACCGATGATCACACCGACTGCCAGATCGACGACGTTGCCGCGTACGGCAAATTCTTTGAATTCTTTAAGCAAGCCTTTCAATCTCAATCCCTCTCCTTTGACCAGCAAAATGCTGCCAGTGTTATTTTCCCCATCCATTTCGCCCCACAGCGAACTTCCGTTTACATATTGTACAAAAAAATGTCGCTGCCATCATCCTATTTCTACAATTTTAACGGGATTTCCGCAAATTACATGAAAATACTTCTTTATTTCACGGCGCCAATTCGGTATACTTCTAACATTGTCAGTTATGTATACACGTTTATGTTCCTTATGAACATTCAAAAGAATATGCCTTTACTCGTATATGTGCAGGAATAGGCCTGCATGTCTCTACCCGATCACCGGAATGATCGGACTACGGGAAGGAAACGCCGCATCATCGGGGCTGCTGAAACCCTTGGACTGCGAGGACGGAGCTGGGTTATCGGCTGCCGGCCTTCGAGTTCTGGATGATCCGTGCGTTTTGCCGACACGTTTTGACTTTGCGTGTTTGCAACAAGTCCGTCTTCCCGTCTCTGGTCCAATCCGCAGTGAGGAAGGCGGGCTTTTTGTTTTTCCCGTTCTCCCGGTGAAGGGTATGAGGCCGGCCGCACATCGCGAGGGCAATTACAGGGGGAAGCTTGCAAATGAAGTTGTTGAAGGACAAGGTGCGCCAGGAAGGCATTGTGCTGTCCAATCAGGTGCTGAAGGTCGACTCGTTTCTGAACCACCAGATGGACCCGGTGTTGATGAAAGAAGTCGGCAAGGAATTCACCCGCCGTTTTGAAGGGGAAAAGATTACACGGGTCCTGACGATCGAATCGTCCGGAATCGCGCCAGGCATCATGACTGCGCTGGAGTTGAACGTGCCGCTCATTTTTGCACGCAAACAGAAGTCGCTTACGCTGCGCGAGGATATTCTTGTAGAGAAGGTGTACTCCTTCACCAAGCAGGAAACCAATGAAATCACGGTAGCCAAAAAGTTCATGGAACCGGGCGACCGCGTGCTGATCATCGACGATTTTCTTGCCAACGGCGAAGCGGCATTTGGTCTGGCACGGATCGTGGAGCAGGTTGGGGCCGAGGTTGTGGGCATCGGCATCGTGATCGAGAAGGCGTTCCAGCCAGGCGGCCGTTTGCTGAAGGAAGCCGGATACCGCGTGGAGTCGCTGGTTCGCATCGGCGCCCTGTCGGACGGACAGGTCACGTTTGCGGATGAGGAGGGCACGAACTGATATGGCACGCGAACGTATCTTTCAAGGCCACCGTCATCCCATCCAAACGTTCTCGCTGGGGCTCCAGCATGTGCTGGCTATGTATGCAGGGGCCGTGGTGGTGCCGCTCATCGTCAGCAGTGCGCTCGGTTTTACGACAGAGCAGCTCACATACCTGATCGCGATCGACTTGCTTGCTTGCGGCGTGGCTACGCTGCTGCAGGTATGGGGAAACCGCTTCTTCGGCGTCGGGCTGCCCGTCATGCTCGGTTGTGCGTTTCAAGCCGTTTCGCCAATGATCCTGATCGGCATGAAGAGCGGAGTGTCAGCCATCTATGGCGCCATCATTGCCTCCGGATTGTTCGTGGTATTGTTCTCGGGATTGTTCGGCAAACTGATCCGGCTCTTCCCGCCTGTCGTGACGGGTTCAGTAGTAACCATTATCGGACTTACCCTGATTCCGGTCGCATTTAATGACCTGGGCGGCGGTCAGGGAGCCGAGGACTTCGGCAGCGGTACTCATCTGATCCTTGGTTTTGGCGTGCTGGTGTTCATCATCCTGATGACGCGTTTCACGACAGGATTCCTGCGTTCCATTTCCGTATTGGTCGGACTGCTTGCAGGCACGATTGCAGCCGGATTCATGGGCGCGGTCGATTTCGCACCGGTTCGCGAAGCGAGCTGGTTCCATGTCGTGCAGCCGTTTTATTTCGGGAAGCCGACCTTTGAAATCGTTCCGATTCTGACCATGATTCTGGTTTCCATCGTCAGCGTAGCGGAGTCCACGGGTGTGTTTATGGCGCTGGGCAAAATTTTGGACAGAGACCTTGACTCGAAGGATTTGGCGCGCGGTTATCGTGCCGAAGGATTGGCCATCGTGCTCGGCGGTATTTTCAATTCGTTCCCGTACACGACGTATTCGCAAAACGTAGGGCTTGTCCAGATGACCCGCGTCAAAACGCGTGATGTGATCGTTGTTGCCGGCGGATTGCTGGTCGTCATCGGATTCGTGCCGAAAATCGCGGCGCTGGCGCAGCTGATTCCAGGTTCGGTTCTGGGCGGGGCGATGGTAGCCTTGTTCGGCATGGTTGTGTCTTCCGGCATCCGTATTTTGGGCACGCAAGTCGATCTGGGCCGTCATGAAAATCTGTTCATCATTGCCTGCTCCGTCGGGATGGGGCTTGGCGTAACGGTCGTTCCGCAATTGTTTGCGGGTGCGCCGGATTGGGCGCAAATCATGCTCGGCAACGGCATCATTGCCGGCAGCTTTACAGCCATTTTCATGAACCTGTTGTTTAATGGACTGGGTACAAAGGAATCTGCAGCCCGGATGGCCGAGAAACAGGCTGAAGGCATTCTTGGAGAAACGGGCAAATCGGCATAATCGTCGGGGAGCCTGATCGGGGAAGCCAAGCTGCATCTTGTTATATATGTTGAATGGTTAACCATGTAAATTCATGTGGTTAATCTCGCAAATGATATACAGCGTAAATAATGAATCTCATGAATGATTTACGCTGTGAATGATTCAGGTCATGAACCGCTTACGTCATGAACCACTACACCGAGAACATCGGCATCGGCTGCCATGTTTTCGGTGTTTTTGTTTTGGCTGGAAAACGTCGGGTCAGGTGATGATGAACGGTTGGAGGCGTGAAATGTTGATATCCGATTTATTATGTTTACTCAGCTAAATTAGAAATGACGCATCTGCTTTTCCGCAAAATCGCCGACCCATGGCAGCTTGAGCCATTTTCCCTGCAAGCTGGTGACCACCATGATGAGCCAAACGACCAAGCCCAGCATGGACAACAGTGCAGCCAGGAGCGCACCGAACAGGGGGAGAAAGGCAGACAGGACGTGGCCCACCATAATGATGCCGAACACGGTAACCGATTGCAGCGCATGAAAGAGAACGAACCGGCTCCGTTTCTCCACCGCTAGAAAGATGATGCCGCCTACAAAGGTAAACAGGTAACAGAGCATGGCTGCGATATTTTCATCCAGACCGCTTGACGATTTTCTGGAAGGCATTCCGGCCCAGCCTCCTTTGTCCTTTTTCTATAGGTTATGAGCGAGAGGGACAGAACTGAACCGTGATCTGATTGTTCCGAATAATTCAAGTTGCTGCTTTAGGTCTTTTCCTAGGTCCTTCCTTAAAACGTGAAGAAGCCCGTCTCCCTTTGGATGCAGGCTTCTTAGTATGCTATTCCTTCACCCGCATCGGGTTCGGAATATCCACGTATAACGGTGTTTCGCCCCGCTGATGGAATCGGCTGAGCAGATTGGCTTTCGCCGGAAGCGTGGGTACAGTGAGCAGGTCGCAGACGATGTGTTCCAGCAACGATCCGGGCAGTGCCTGCTCGCGAAGACGCTCCAGCGTCCGGCTTGCAATATGCCAGAAGGGCATCTCCGACTGTCCGGAATAGTAGGCCAAACGTTGTACGACATGGCTGAGATGATTGACGAAAAAATAATACTTCAAACGATGGCGCGCCTGCTCCTCCGAATACAGGACCGGGCTGTCCCTTTGGACGATCGTCCCGACCCAGCCCTGCTGCTCCGCAAGCTCCCGATTGACGCTGATGCCTTCCAGATCGCGCACGATGAAAGAGGATGGTTTGCCATCATGGAGGCGCAGCATCGAATTTTGCACATGCGCTTCCAGGCTGATTCCCGTTTCGGCGTAGAGCCGCAGCATCGGCGCGACGGTCAGCTCCGCGTATTCGCGGAACCAGGCCTGCCAATCCGGCTGAAAATTTGTATCGACTTCTCCGCCTGAACCTGCCTGTTTGCTTTCCCGCACGGCGCGGAACAGAAGCGGTTCGCGTTCGCCGGGCAGCACCTCCATCAGCGAAGCGATGACGTAAGGTATGCCTGGGGCACTGCCGACCTCGTCGGGTGCTTCACGCACGATCATGGAAAAGCCGGACATCAGCTGCTCCCGTCTCGTCGGGGCAGAAGCTTGCGGCGGTTCCAGTGTACGATAGCCTTTTTCCAGCAAAATTTGAAAACGCCGGGACTGCCAACGTTCCTTTATACTCGCCACAATGCTCGACGCATCCAGCGTCCGCAGCAGCTGTTCCTCATTGTTCTCGCGAATGAAATTGGTGATCCGAATATGCAGGGAGAGCTTGTAGAAACACCGATCCTTCGGGTTCCACACCGTCCTGACCGATGAAGTGGGAACCACGGCAGGGCCCGTGCTGCCCAAATCGACCAGGTGCCCCTCTGCCAGTAACTTCTGCACCGATTCAAGCGAGCGCAAGTATCCTGCCTGCCAAGGGTGGCAAGGGAGCAATACGTGATGGCTGCGTTCCGGCGGAAGAAAACGATGCGCGGCTTCCCTCATTTCGGCAGGGATCCAGGAAGCGTCCGATGCGCCGTCCGCGGGATCAAGCCAGTCTTCGCCGATCCATTCAGGCGCTGCGGCAAAACAGCTGAGCGGAAATGTTACGCCATATTCCGGCGAATAAGCGAGCGAATCGGCAGAACTGAAGCCTTCAAGGCTTTTTGGCGTTGGATGGAACGGATGTCCGCACAACAAGGCCTGCTCGGCAGCGTTGAAGTCCAGACTGGCCGGAGGCCCGGACACGTAAGCATGCTCAAGATAGGATTCCATATGCTGCAGGCTGTTGGTAACCATCTGCTGCAACTGGATCTTTTGGGCCATGGCATCATGAGATGATCCTTGTTGAGACAGCGCAATGTCGTCCAGCAGAAGGGCAACGGCTTCCTCAAAAGATAGCGCTTTCCGATCGTCCGGATGTTGTCGTTCAATTTCGGAGGCATACAGGTTTTCCCCATAAACGTGATGCCCGGCCAGCGAGCGGTGAAGCAGCGAACCGTAAACGATCTGTCCGATGGATGGGAGCCTAATGGCCAGCGATATGTTCGGTAGGCGAGAATCTGTGAAGTAAGGATCATGCTGTCCCGTTTCGCGCAAATAGGCGTTCAGTATCCTGCTCAGCATTTCGCGGCGAGCCAGCAGGGAAGGAGAAGGCGAGCCCTCCTCCAACCAAGCATGGCCTTTTAACGGGTCGATGAGTTGCTCTTTGCTCATGGTCATGTCGTCCTTTCGTCATTTATTGGAGCGGCACCTGCAAGGGGGCTTGTCTTTCGGACACAGGGCTGCGCGGAACGACGAATAGAGCTGCAACCATGACAAATCCCATGACGAGGTATACCGCCGATATTCCCCAAGCAGCGCCGATCCAAACGCCAAGCGTAGGTCCCGTGAGCTGCCCGACCATCAGCATGCTGTTGGTTGCGCCGATCCGGACGCCGCGGTCCGAGTCGGTTGACGACCGCAGCACGTTCAGCATGACGGTCTGAAGCAGGGCGCTATAGAAAAAGCCCTGCAGGAAGCGAATGGCGATCAGCCATGCCACGCCAAGCGGAAGTGTATGCGCCAGTACGCAAATTCCGCACAACAGAGCTGCCCAACGGAGATTGCTCTCGGGCGCATGCCGGTCGTTCCGCTTGCCCCACCAGGATGCACCCACGAGTTCGCCGACGGAAGACATGGCCAGCAGAAGTCCGACGACAAGCGCCGCGGTGGACGACGGAATGAGCTCGCGGATGAATGGCGTAAACATCGTGAATGTTGCAAAATCGACCAGCTTGAACACGATTCCGGCAAGTACCAATCTTCTGGCTAACGGATGAAAAACAAGCGAACGGAACGCGTGTAGAATGCCGCCTTTGTCGGGCGGAGCTTTCGCAGCCAATTCTGTGACTGGAACGGATCGTTGAACTGGCGAAGCTGATCCGTCCGCACGTTTATCCGCAGAAAAAGGGATGGAAAGGCTCTTGCCCGGCTTAGCCGCACCTGCAAGCGAAGAGGCGGCCAGCAGGGCGAAGGCCATCGTCAATCCGGCCGTAATGAACAAGAGCGGGCGGCTTCCCCACGTATTGACGCAGATGCTGCCGAGCAGTGGACCGACGAGCAGTCCGGCTGCCGATGCCCGCTCCAGTCTGCCAAGCGCAAACCCTTGCTGCTTGGCGGGCGCATGCGATCCGACGAAGGCGCTGCTGGCATCGGATATGCCCCCGAAGGCCCCTTGGCAGAGCCGGAACAAAAAGAATTGGAACGGCGTCTGTGCGATGCCCATCAAGAACATGCTCAGTGCCAGGCCGACAAGGGCGCGAACGACCATCCATTTGCGGCTCCACCGATCCCCGATTTTCCCCCAGAAGGGAGTGAGCAGGGCGTACGAAAGGGCGGGCGCAGATACGGACAGACCGGTCCACATCAGCACTTCCTCGGGGGTTCCCGCGTTCATGTGCTCCATGTAGTACGGAATGAACGGGCTGATTCCCGTCAGTCCTGCGCTGGAAAGAAACCGCCCCCCGGAGAGGATGCGAATGCTCTGGTTCCAGGCTTTATGTGGCATCATTTTGCCGTTTCACCCACCCCGATTTTGGAAATTACAAGCAATTGCTGAACAGATTATCAAGAATGATTCTCAATGTCAATGCCGATTTTTGTGAAAAATTCTCTGTCGATTTTTCGGTTGACAGGAAAAAAAAGGGTATGCATAATAGGTCCTGCGTCCAAATGAGACTAATTATCATTATCAACAACCCTGCATCTGGACGACAAAAAACTGCCCGGAAAGCTGGTGTAAACCTTTGGAACACAGTGTCCTGCAAGTGAAAAATCAGTCGCTCAACGTTGCCGATTCCATCCTGGATTGCATAGGTCAGACTCCACTGGTTCGCTTGAGCTCGCTATTTGGAGCAAAGGGGCCATCCGTCTATGCCAAGCTGGAGATGATGAATCCCGGCGGCAGCATGAAGGACCGTCCCGCAAGGTACATTATCGAGCAAGGGTTAAGGGATGGAACGATCACGTCCCAAACGCATCTCATCGAGAGCACTTCGGGAAATTTGGGAATCGGGTTGGCCCTTGCGGCGAAAAGGTATGGCCTGAAGTTCACCTGCGTCGTAGATCCGAAGATCACGTCAACGAATTTGCGGATGATCACGTATCTTGGCGCCAACGTGGACATGGTGAGCGAAGCCGACGAACACGGCAGCTATCTGCAATCCCGCATCCGCAGAGTCAAAGAACTGGCCAGCCAAGATCCCGCGGGATACTGGATCAACCAATACGCCAATCCGCTGAACTGGAAAGCCCACTACCACGGTGCCGGACAGGAAATCGTGGAACAGTTGAACGGCCGCATCGATGTTTTGGTTTGCGCGGTCAGCACGACGGGCAGCATTCTCGGGATTTCCCGGAGGGTGAAGGAAGCGAACCCGCAGGCCAGAATCGTGGCCGTGGATGCTGTCGGTTCGGTGATTTTCGGTACGCCATCCAAGCCACGGGAACTGCCGGGCATCGGTGCCAACCGAGTGCCGGAGCTGTTCAGTCCTGCCGAAATCGATCAGGTCATTCATGTGGATGACCGCGAATCGGTGCTTGGCTGCCGCAAACTGCTGGAGCGGGAAGGGATTTTTGCCGGCGGGTCCTCGGGTTCTTTGGTTGCCGCACTGGAGAAATTGTTGCCGACCTTGTCGGCGAATGCAAATGTGGTCACCGTTCTGCCGGACCGCGGCGAACGTTATCTGGATACCGTGTATGACGAACAGTGGGTAGGCCAATTGCCGCCAGGTCCGACCGTTTACCATGCAACCAACTAAATCGAACAAGGGAGAGAATGACGATATGAGTACCGTTCAACAGGAACACAGCCTTTTGTATTTAAATAAACAAGATATTATAGATCTCCAAGGGCTGCAATCAGAACCATATGTCAAAGCAGTTACCCGAGCGTTGGAGCTGCATGCCCGCAAAGATACTGTCCAACCGCTCAAGCCATACCTTCGGGTGAACGAAGAGACCGGGCATATCGCCGACCGGATTATCGCAATGCCCGCCTATGTTGGCGGAGATATTGCGATCAGCGGTTTGAAGTGGATCGGCAGCAAACATGACAATCCGCAAAAACGCCAAAAGGAACGTGCAAGCGCTCTTATCATTCTGAACGACCCCGAAAGCAACTATCCGGTTGCCGTGATGGAGGGCAGCATTATTAGCGGCATGCGGACTGCGGCGGTAACGGTGATCGGTGCCAGGTATTTGGCAAAAGAGGGATTTCGCGTCGTCAGCGTGATCGGCTGCGGCGTCATTGCAAAAATGCAGGCGATGTCGCTGCTGGAGCAATTCAGCTCCATTCGTGAGCTGCACTTGTTTGATCTGAATGCCGATACGGCCCGGAGCCTTGCGGACGAGATAAGCTCCCGCTTCGGCGATGTGGATGTACAAGTAGCCGTATCCTCCGAGCAGGCCGTTCGCAAAGCGGAAGTGCTGGTGACGGCAACGGTGGCTTCTGCGCCTCACATTCCTTACGAGTGGCTGTCCAAAGGCACGTTTGTAAGCAACATTTCGATCATGGACCTGCACAAGGACGCGTTTGTTCAGGCAGACAAGGTGGTGGTGGATGATTGGGACCAGTCCAACCGCGAGAAAAAAATCATCAACCAGCTGGTGCTGGAAGGCAGGTTCTCCCGCGAGCAGCTGCACGCCGAGCTCGGCGAGATTCTGATCGGAGCCAAGCCTGGCCGGGAGCATGACGACGAGATTATCGTACTGAACCCGATGGGCATGGCCATCGAGGATATTTCAAGCGCTGCGGAGATGTATGCCCGTGCGGTTGAGCAGGGGAAAGGAACGCGGCTATGGCTGTAAGTCGGCAGGAACCGAACGTAAGCTTTGAACAGCAGCGCGGGCGTATCCATGCCCACGTTCGCGAAATGAAGCAGCGGGGTCATGAACCGGTGTGCGCTTATATCCGGGACGTGAGTGCATTGGTTAGCCATGTACGTCAGCGCGTGCAATCGATGCCGCCGTCCAGCAGGCTGTTTTATGCCATCAAAGCAAACTCGGAAGAACATGTTCTAAGGGCGTTGGCTCCGGTGGTGCATGGCTTCGAGGTTGCATCACTCGGCGAGGTTGCGAAGGTTCGCGAGGTGTCGGCCGACATTCCGATCGTTTTTGGCGGCCCGGGCAAAACCGAAGCCGAACTGACCGGTGCCATCGATTACGGGGTACAGCTCATCCACGCGGAAAGCCTGCATGAGCTGAACAAGCTGAACGATCTCGCAGGAAAACGCGGCGTGACGGTATCCGTGCTGCTGCGCATCAACCTGAAAGGGCCGCTGCCCCAGGCCACGCTGGCGATGGGCGGCCGTCCCACCCAGTTCGGCATCGATGAGGACATACTGCCGATCGTGGCGGAGCTGGCCATGGGGATGGAGAATGTCAGGGTGGAAGGATTCCACTTCCACTCGCTCTCCAACAATCTTGACGCAGACCAGCATGTAAAGCTGGTCGAATATTATTGCCGACTTGCCCGCGAATGGGCCGCGCAATATGGTTTTCCTTTGCGGTATTTGAACGCGGGAGGAGGAATCGGCGTGAACTATGCGGATCTGGAACGACAATTCGAGTGGGAGGCATTCGTAGGGGAACTTGCTCCAATGCTGGACAGGGAATTGCCTCATGGTACCACGCTGCTGTTTGAGTGCGGCCGCTATCTTACGGCATCCAGCGGTTATTATGCGACAGAAGTGCTGGACGTGAAAAAGAACCATGGGCGGACATATGCCATCGTGCGCGGCGGCACGCATCATTTTCGGCTACCGGTGTCCTGGCAGCACAGTCACCCGTTCGAGGTGATCCGCGTGGAGGAGTGGCCGCATGAATACGCGCGGCCTGCGGTGTACGGGGAACCATTCACGGTTGTCGGGCAGCTGTGCACGCCGAAGGACGTGCTGGCAAGCGATGTCGTTGCCGGCGAGGTGCGCGTCGGGGACATTCTGCTGTTTCAATATGCCGGTGCTTACGGCTGGGCCATTTCGCATCATGATTTTCTCAGCCATCCCCATCCTGAGCATGTGTATTTGACTTCATCGCCGCAACAAGAGCATCCGCAGGAATCAGGGGAATCTGAGCAGAGCAGGTAGGCAGTGCATGACAAAAATTTGATCAGGGAGGTACCGCACGCATGAATGGTTTAGCAGCATCGCTCGCCAGGTCCGACGAATGGATTCGGGTACGACGGCGGGTCTTCAGGCAGCTTATCGAATCGCTGCTGTACGAGCAAGTGATTCGGGAACCTGTCGTTAAGGGGCAGGAAGAGGAAGAGTACGTGCTGGTAGGGAGGACAGAAAGAGGAGAACCGGTACAATACGCATTCAGAGCTGTTCGCAAAAAAAGCTTTGGCCGGATCCGCTTGTCCGAGCAGCCGATCCTGCGCATCACGCCTGAGGGGAGCGCGGAGGCGGAATCCTTGCCGCGCTTTCTGCTGGAGATGTCCGCCGGAATCGTGGGTACGACAGCAGAATTGCTCTCAAGGTTTGCGTCCGAGCTGGAGCAAACGCTGCTGAAGGACGCTCAAGCGGTTCGCTGGAGGTCAGGGCTGCCTGACCCGGATACCCCGGACTACGACGAATGGGAGTCAGCCCTGATTGAAGGGCATCCATACCATCCTTGTTATAAATCGAGAATCGGGTTCACGCTGGAGGACAATATGGCGTATGGCCCGGAATTCCGGCCCGAATTCCGAATCGTCTGGTTGGCGATCCGCCGGGAAGCGGTCGTGGTCACGCTCTCGGAAACGCTTGGCACCTACGACGAGTTCGTGCATGAGGAGCTGGGTGAGGGTGAGCTGAAGAGGTTCGGGGAAATCGTACGAGAGACGTTGCCCCACGTCGATGCGAATGACTATGCATACGTACCTGTTCACCCGTGGCAGTGGGAACGGATCATATCGGTGGCCTGTCTGGATCTGCTTCACGCTGGAGAGATCGTGTATCTTGGACAAGCCGGGGATATGTACCGTCCCCAGCAATCCATTCGCACGCTGACGAATGTTGCCGATTCGGGCAAGCCTTACGTGAAGCTGCCGATGAACATCGTGAACACGTCTTCGGGCCGCATTTTGGCGCAGCATACGATCATGAATGCGGCGCGCATCTCCGACTGGCTGGGCAGCATCGTGACGCGAGATGTCTTTCTGGGGCAAGAGCTGGGCCTGATCGTGCTGAAGGAAATCGCGGGCATTTCGTACTGCCACCAGAAGCTGCCGGAGCTGCTCGAACGAAACGTGTATGGCTCGCTGGGTGCCATTTGGCGGGAAAGCCTGCATCCACGGCTTGCTGTGCATGAGACGGCTCTGCCGTTCAATGCGCTGACCCAGCTTGATCGCGAGGGAAAACCGATCATTGCTCCATGGGTGGAGCGTTATGGACTGGAGAGCTGGTCCGCTCAGTTGCTGCGCGTATCAGCAGTGCCGCTGCTTCACTTGCTGTATGCACACGGCGCAGGGCTGGAATCTCATGCGCAGAACATGATCCTCATCTTGAAGCAAGGCTGGCCGACTCGCATTGCGCTTAAAGATTTTCACGACGGCGTCCGCTACTGTCCGTCCTTGCCGCACCCGCTGGGCTATCCAAGCATCGAATATCCGCCAGCCAATCATCACGGGGTGAACCGCAATTCATTCGTGGAGAAGGAAGAGCCCTCCGAAGTGAAAGATTTCCTGCTGGATGCGCTGCTGTTCATCAACCTGACGGAGATTTCGTTTTTCCTGGAGAAGCATTACGGGTTAGGCGAGGAGGCATGGTGGGAGACGCTGGCCGGGATCATTCGGCGTTATCAGGAAAGGTTCCCGGAACTGCGGAAACGGTTCGAACAATTCGACGTATTTTCGCCCGAGATCGAAATCGAGCAGTTAACCCGGCGGCGCATTCACGCAGGAACGGAAGATTGCGTGCAGCGGGCAGCAAACCCGCTGCATGCATACAGGCCCCTGCTGCAAAACGAACCGGTTGAAGGAGGGAACGCATGAGTACAGAAGCAGCATGGGAGGATTCGCAGGCGGGTATGGGGGATATTGGGCCAAACACGGAGACGGCAGAGATAGAAAGGCAGCTGTGGCAGCAAAGACTGTACTTTGAGGCACTATCCTCCCACCATTACCCGGCTGCTCGCAGGCGCATATTCAGGCAGCTGGTCGAATCTTTGCTGTACGAGAAGGTTATTCAGGCAACGTCGACCGAGCAGGCGGATGGGAACACACTATGGACGCTGGAAGGCCGAGGCCTGAATGGGGAGCAAGTGCATTATTTCTGCAAAGGCAAAAGACATCTGACGTTTGGCCGCCTGCGGCTGACGGACGAACCGATCATGAGAGTGATGAAGCAAGGATCATGCCAAGAGCAGAAAGAGGCGGATTCCATCCCGCTTTTCCTGCTTGAAGTCGTCCGGGGAACCGGGGCTGATGAAGCAAAGCTGCTGCATTTTATCCGGGAGCTGGAGCAGACCTTGATCAACGATACGCTGGCTCGCCATGTCCGTTCACTGCGGCAGGCTGATCCCGTGCCGGTACACGATGAAGAGTGGGAGCAGCGGGTCATCGAGGGCCATCCCTATCATCCCAGCTACAAATCACGCATCGGTTTTCGTGTGGCAGATCAGCTGAAGTATGGGCCGGAATTCGGGAATGCCATCAGGCCGTTATGGCTGGCTGTCCGCAAAGAGCGGGTGCGTGTCAGTCGTTCAGCACAAGCACGAGTGATCGGATCTGCTAACAACGGGGAATGGGTACGCGAACAGATTGGGGAAGAGACGTTATCCCGATTTGATCGGTTCCTCCGCGAAAATGGAGCCCATGCCGCCGATGCGTACACGCTGATCCCCGTACATCCCTGGCAATGGGAGTCGGTAATCACCTCCGTATTGGCAGAGGATTTGCGGAATGGATACATCGTCCCGCTGGGGATCGGCGATCACGCATACACGGCACAGCAATCCATTCGTACGCTGGCGAATCGCTCCCGTCCGGATCTGGCTTCGCTGAAGCTGTCGCTCAGCATCATCAACACGTCCACGGGCAGGGTGATCGCGCCGCACACGGTACAGAACGCTCCCCTCATCACGGACTGGCTTCAGGGAATTGCCAGCGAAGACCCTTATCTAAGGGATGAACTGCGCGTCATCATGCTTGGCGAGATAGTCGGGGCCGCATACGATAACAGTCATGTTCCCGACATGCTCCGACCGGATGGTTACGGCGTATTGTCTTGCATCTGGAGGGAGAGCGTGTATGCGCAACTCGGAACGGGTGAATCGGTCTTGCCGTTCAACGCGCTCGCCACGCTGGATGCCGAAGGCTGCCCGGTCATCGAGCCATGGATCAGACGCTATGGCGCAGAAGCATGGTTGAACGATCTGTTGAATGTGTCAGTCCTCCCCCTTATTCACTGGTTGTTCGCCCATGGCATCGCGTTGGAATCGCACGCCCAGAATATGCTGCTAATCCACGATGATGGCAAGCCCCTTCGGATTGCCCTGAAGGATTTTCACGACGGCATCCGTTTCAAGACAGATTTGCTGGCAGAGCCTGGCCGCTGCCCGGAACTGGTGGATGTACCGGAATACCACCGCAGAGTGAACCGCAATTCGTTCCTGGTTGCGGAAGAAGCGGAAGCAGTGCGCGATTTCGTGCATGATGCCTTTTTCTTTATCAACCTGGGCGAATTGGCTTTGTTCATGCAAGAGCATTACGGCATTCCAGAGCGGCATTTCTGGAACCGAATTCGCCGAATCATCGAGCAGTACCAGCACCGATTCCCGGAACATCAAGCGAGATACGAGGCGTTTTCTTTGTTCGAACCGGAGATCGGAGTTGAACAGCTGACGAAACGGAGGATGTATCCGGATGACGAATTGAGAATGCATCAAGTTCCCAACCCGCTCTCTGAACCAAGCAATGTACTCTCTTAAATGCAGCCATTCAAAAAAGTATATGAGATCAACAGATTTTTGCATGGACATAATCCGGAAAAATGGGCTATTGTCTTAATAATGATAATCATTATTAATTAGCACGCAGAGAGGAGAATTGGGGGTCATATGGCAATGCAGGTAAAGAGACAAAACAAAGGCAAGTTATCTTGGGGACAATGGGCCTTGTTAGCGATATTGATGTTGGTACTGGCAGGTTGCGGGAATGCCGGGTCGGGTGCTGCAACGAACTCGGCAGTCGAAACGGGAACAACCGACACCAAGCAGGAGGAACAAGCTGCAAACGCAGTCGACACACGCACGATCACGGATGCGTACGGTGAAGTAGATGTTCCGGCCGATGCCAGCCGCGTCGTCGTGTTGGACATCGGTGCACTGGATAATTTGCTGCAACTGGGCGTGAAACCTGTAGGAGCGCCATCGATCCTGGCACCGGGCGAGCCGTACCCGGCTTATTTGCAAGGAACGGACGGCATCGAAAACATCGGTTCCGTCAACGAGCCGAATCTGGAAGCCATCGATGCTTTGAAACCGGACCTGATCATCGGCAACAAAGATACCCATGACGCCATTCACGATCAGTTGAAACAAATTGCGCCAACCGTTTTCGTTGAAACGCTTGGAGTGACCTGGAAAGAAAACCTGAAGCTTCATGCGGAGGCGGTAAACAAACAGGACGAAGGCCAAAAACTGCTGGAAGGTTACGAGCAGCGCGCTGCTGAATTGAAAGCCGCATTGGCCGGACAGGATGCCAAGGAAGTATCGCTGATCCGTCCGCGTGAGGACAAAATCCAGATTTACCTGAAAGAAACGTTTGCAGGAACGATCATGGAGGATGCCGGAATCGTGCGCCCGGCGGCCCAGCAGGAGGCAGGCTTTTCGAAGGACGTCACCGAAGAACAGATTGCGGATCTCGACGGGGATATCATTTTCTGGTTCAATCGGGAGCAGGATGCCTTCGCCAAGTTGGAAAAAAGCCCGCTGTGGGCCACGTTGAAAGGGGTCCAAAGCAAGGCTGTGCATCCGGTCGATTGGGAATACTGGCTCAGCGGGCTGGGGATCCAAGCCGTGAACAAAGTGCTGGACGATCTGAACCAATATGTGGCGAATCCATCATAAGGTTTGTCCGGTGCTGGTGTAATGAAGCCGCAGAATGACGTCTATAATGAAGGATTTTTATAGCATGCGCTCGAATTGGGTCGTCAACGTGACGATCCAATTTTTCTGCATCAACAGGCTGCTGTCATTGATTCCGTTTTATATAGAAGAAACTCGGATCTTTAATCATATCGTTACCTTAGAAATAGATCAGCTATGTGGGGCAAGAGGTGGATTTAACAATGAGGATGAATACAGGATTACGAGCGACGGGATTGGCCCTGCTGCTGGTTATGGTGTCTCTCGCATTTCTGGGCAGCATTATGTTTGGCATCGTGAAGGTCCCGCTGCGTTCCGTTATGGATGCGTTCATTTCATTCGACGGTTCGCGCGAGCATTTGATCATCCGCAGCGTGCGTCTGCCGCGAGCGGTCATCGCGGTGCTGGTTGGGTCTTCACTGGCCGTGGCCGGATGCATGATGCAGGCGGTGAGCCGCAATGCGCTTGTCGGTCCAGAGTTGTTCGGCATTAATTACGGTGCGGCACTGACCGCAGTGGTCGCATCGTTCTGGCTGGGTACGACTTCGCTGCAAATGTTTGCGTGGTCATCGCTGCTAGGTGCAGCGGTGGCAGGTATGCTGGTATTTCTGCTCAGTTCTGCAGGCAAAGGGGCCATGTCGCCGATCAGGCTGGTATTGGCCGGTTCAACGTTGAATCTGCTGTTTGCGTCGCTGACGCAAGGCATTCTGATCATGAACGAGCAATCCCTGGATACGATGCGCTTCTGGCTCGCCGGAGCATTGACCGGAAGAGATATGGGTTTGCTGGTTCAATTGATGCCGTATATCGGCATCGGATGGGTTGGCGCGGCCATGCTTAGCAGGCAGCTGAATATTTTCGGACTTGGCGAAGAAGTAGCGCAAAGCCTTGGGCAACGAATGCTGCTGATTCGCGTGGGCTGCATTGCAGCGGTGGTACTGCTCGCAGGCAGTGCGGTCGCCATCGCCGGGCCCATCGGGTTCATCGGCCTCGCCGTGCCGCATATTGCACGGATGCTGGCCGGTGAGGACTATCGCTGGATTGTGCCGTTTTCGGCCCTGCTGGGGGCGCTTCTTTTGCTCGCGGCGGATATTGGCGCAAGATTCGTACTGCCGGGTCAGGAAATTCCGGTCGGCGTGGTAACGGCCTTTTTCGGGGCTCCATTTCTGATTTACCTTGCCCAAAGAAAGGAGAGACGTTCATGATCCCCGCTCATATTCGCAAACGTGCATTGTTAATCCTGATGGGCTTATTGTTTCTGAATGCAGGCGTGCTGGTGCTGAATGTCATGTTGGGCGAGCGCTCGATCCCGCCGATGGAAGTGCTGCGCAGCCTGATTGGAGCGGGTGACCCGGAGTATCATTTCACGATCTTCCAGCTCAGGCTGCCGCGTGTGCTAACCGGCTTTCTGGTCGGCTGCGGGCTCGCCCTCGCGGGCGCAGTGCTGCAGGTCATTACCCGCAATCCGCTGGCTTCTCCGGGTATAATCGGATTAAATTCAGGGGCGGCTGCGGCCGTGGTTGCCGTTATGGTACTGGTGCCTGCTTTCCCGATGCGGTTGATGCCATGGATTGCGTTCAGTGGAGCACTGCTTGCGGCTTCGGTCATTTATGGTCTGTCGTGGCGAAAAGGGGAGGCGGCTTCGATCTCGCGCATGCTGCTGATTGGCATCGGGATCTCCGCGATGGCCGGGGCGCTGATTACCTATCTGTTAACGTTGGGCAAAATCTTTCGGGTATCCCAAGCTTCCATATGGATGGCAGGCAGCCTGTACGGGCGAACATGGGATCATTTCTGGCCGCTGCTTCCCTGGGTACTGATCCTGTTTCTTCTATTGTTATGGAAGGCAGGCGTGCTGGATTCGTTCTTGCTGGACGTGCAATCTACGGCCGGCCTTGGCGTTCGGGTGGAACCGATGAAAATGCTGTTCATTCTGATCAGCGTTGGTTTGGCGGGAGCTGCGGTTTCGATGGCGGGCACCATCGGGTTCGTGGGATTGATGGCGCCCCATATGGCGAGAAGCATCATCGGCAGCCGAAGCCTGGTGCGATTGCCCGTTGCCGCACTGATTGGTGGGCTTATCGTCATGCTGGCCGACCTGGCCGGGCGGCAATGGTTCGCTCCTTACGAAATTCCGGCGGGGCTAATTACCGCACTTGTCGGCGCGCCGTATATGATTTATTTGCTGCTGGGCCGCAGGGCTATATAATGAAGGAAAAGAATGCAGTCTGACGAAAGGCGGGTGCATCCGTTCCATGTCATCTCTTTCCAACGAAGCCCAGCAGATCTATCTTTTGTCTTCCGTACGCAAACGCAGATTTCCTAAACGCAGCGGGGCCGGAAAGTTAAGGATTCCCGCATACATATTATGCTTCATTATCGAAGGCGAGGGCGTCATCGTGCTGGACGGAGCATTGCAAAAGGTGCGGCCATTCCAGCTGTACCTGCTCGTTCCGGGCATGATCGTCGATATTCCAGAGCAAGCAAGCACGTTTGAGTATTACGGTATTTGGTTCGATCCGATCCGTTTAACGAAAAAGCAAGGAGCTTACGAGGCACGGACTGCCTCGCCATTGGCAGGAGCGCTGTCACCCGGCATGCTGCCGGTTCATCAGCCGCAATCCATCCTGCAGGCCATGGTACAGCTGTACCAATTGGGCAAAAAAGAATCCATCCGCCATTCCTTTCAAGGAAGGATGCTGTTGGAGCAGCTGATTCATGACCTTGCCCAACAAGGGCCTGTACCGTCGGCCAAGGCCATGGATGAACGGATCGAGCGGAGCATCCTGTACATGAAGCGGAACTATCCCGATAAAATCAGCATCGAACAGCTGGCCGAGGCGGCCGGCGGCATGTCGGCAGCAGCCTTTTCCCGGCTGTTTCGCCGAGAAACCGGCATGCCTCCGATCGAGTATTTAAGCAACGTGCGCATGGCCGAGGCCAAAGTACTGCTTAGCGCCAAGGACAGTCGCGTGAAAGAAGTGGCAGCAGAAGTCGGGTTTCGGAGCGAGTTTTACTTTAGCCGCATGTTTCAGCGAACCGTCGGCGTTTCGCCCACCCAGTACATGAAGCGAGGCATGCTGAAGGTAGCGGTGGCATCCTCCTTGAGCCTGGAAGACCACCTCAAATCACTGGGCATCGAACCGGTATGCGTTGCAGATTTGTTTCGTTACCCCGGGCAGAGCGAAGAACAGCATGCGAATCACGTGAAGGACCAACTTGCGCTGTTGCAGCAGTCCAGTCCGGATCTGATCATCGCCGACGATTATCATGCCGAGTTCCGGGACGAGTTCAAAAAGTCGGCTTCTCCGGTATTCCTTGACTTTGAAGTGTGGGATTGGAAGAGGAACTTTGAGCAAATCGCCGAACTTGTCCATCGGGAACGGGAAGCGTCCGAGATGCTGACAAGGCTGTATGTGCAGAGCGAAACGACCGGGCAGAAGCTGCGCGGCATGTTGGGAGACGAACGGCTGATGCTGATGCAGGTCAATCACCGGGCGATCGGCATTCAGGGCCGGGCGGGTCATCCGTTGAACGAATTGATTTATGGCGAACTGGCCTTGAATCACGGCGCACCGGCATCGGAGGAGCTGTGGCGGCTGGAGATGCAGCCGGAGGAGATTGCCGTTCTGGAAGCGGAGCATGTGTTTATTCATCAGCATCATGTATTGGCTGGAAGCAGCGAACGTTATCAGGATCTGATGCGTACGCCCGCCTGGTCCGGCATGGAGGCTGTACGGCTCGGCCGCGTATATGAGATTCCGAACTGGTTTGCGATGAGCTGGACGCCGCTGGGCAGACAGCGCATTATGGTGGAGCTGCTGGACATGTTGAACGGCCGATGGCAAAGCGAGAACAGGAATTAAGCAGCGTTAAGTTCGAATCGAACAACGATGAAGAAGGACAGGTTGCAGCCTTGGTTGCAGCGCTGTTCTTTTTTATGTTGGAAATGGCAAGGGAATGTACATAAAGCGTTGATTTTCATTTATAATGATAATGATTCTCAATCAACAAGAACTATACGAATCTATCTAAGCCGCAAATTTGTGGTTTCTATCATCGTTTATAACCATAGATCAGGAGTGTATGAAATGGAATTATCGCGAACCGGATCGTCGGCATACCCTGCACCAGCGCCGGAAAGGACGATTTATCTGCATCATGCCGAATTGGCGACCGTTGGACATGCCGGGCATTTGACCCAAATGATGGCTACCCAAACGACATTGATCATTCTGCTCGAAGGCCATTGCCATTTAAAGAAAAAAAACCGCAGCACGTTGATGAAGATGGACACGGTCTACACCTGTTATCCGGGCACGACCTTTGAATTCATCGGAAAAGGCGAGCCGTCGCTCGTCGCCATTCTGCGAGTGGAACTCTACCAGCCGTCAACGAGCCGGCCCGGAATGCTCGAATCGGCTTCGCAGCATATCTCCGCACTGCTGCCTGACGAAGCAGCGCATCCTGTTCCCGGGGCGGCGGGAGATTGCTGCAGATCCGTGTGCGCAATGCTTCGCTCGGGAGATCCGATCCAGCAGCTGCGGGCCCAGCTTCAGGTCATGGGGTTGGTGATCGATGCCGCTTCGGCGTGCTCCTCCGGTTCATCCATGCAGGCCAGCGGCGTCGAACGGGTCAAACATTACATGGATGAGCATCCGGAAGAACCGCTGAACTCAGGTAAATTGGCCGAGCTGGCCGGACTAAGCCCTAAACACTTTGCGGAACAATTCAAGAAACGATATGGAAAAAGCGCTCGCGAATATATCACGGAATTGCGTCTCGCCAAAGCCAAACGTCTGATGCTTCGGCCCGGCCGAAAGCTGAAGGATGTCGCCCACGAGGTGGGGTACCAGGACGAGTTTTATTTCAGCCGGTTGTTCAAAAAAGAATTCGGCGTTTCCCCCTCAAGCTATATCGGCAAACGCAAGCACAAAATCGCCGCTTATGCATGTGCCTCCACATTAGGAACATTGCTCGCGCTGGAACAGCTGCCTTACTTGGCCCCGCTTCATCCCAAATGGACGAACTACTATTTGGAGAGATACGGGGACGACATCCCCTACCATCTGGAATATGGTTCAAGCGATTCGGCAGCACACCCGAACATCAAGCAGATCGCGGAGGCTGCGCCGGAGCTTATCGTATGTCCGGATTATGTTACCGGGACGGAGTATGAAACATTGAGGGATATCGCTCCGGTGTTCAAACTTCCTCCGGAAGGGCCGGGCAGTTGGAAACAGGGTTTGATTCAGCTCGGCGCCATTTTGGGCCTGGAGAAAGAGGCATTGCAGTGGACTCGGGAGTTCGAGATCCGAAGCCAAAAGACAAGTCGCGCGATATCCAGCCTTCATGGGCGAAAGGCGGCCCCCTCCATTTTATTTGTGCGCATGATCCGAGGCCGACTGCTTGGATTTGACTCGGCGGGCACGCTCGATTACGTGTATAACGATCTCGGAATCCGGCGCCCGCGGTGTACTCCGAGAGATGGCGACGAGTGGTCGCCGGTCACATGGGAGCAGCTGCAGGCAGAAGACGTGGACTACGTGGCGTTGATGATTCGGCAGGACTCGAAAACGCTGGAGCAGTGGCAAGCACTCAGCCGGTCGCCCGAATGGCGGGCACTGCAAGTGGTTCGTCAGGATCGGGTATTCATGCTGTCCTCCAATCCGTGGCGCGAGTATTCTCCGATTGGTTTGGACCGGGCACGCCTGGATTTGTTTAACCATTTGAAGTCTGCCGGAAAAAAATCCATGCCGAATCCTCCTGCAGTCTATGGAGAAGACATCGCAAACCGCTCATAATAAATGATAATGATTATCAATATTAGCGGAGGGGTCAACCAGATGAAAAAAGCAACGATACTTCTGCTGTCCACCATCATGCTGGGCATGTTGGCAGCTTGCGGAGGACAGAACAATACAAGCGGCGAGGCCCAGTCGGCAGGGCAGGCCGCACAGACGAAAACAACCGAGAATGCGGCATCGGGCGAGACCGCATCGGCGACGGCGGAGAGCGGCACACGAACGGTAAATTACCTTGGAACGGACTATGAGGTGCCTGCCCAGATCGACCGATATGTCATTACCGGTGCGCTTGAAGCGATGGAGGATTCCATTCTTCTCGACATCCATCCGGTAGGAGCCATTACTTCCGGAGGCAAATTCCCGGACATGTTCGCTTCCATCACGGATCAAGCGGAGTCGATCGGTGAGAAAATCACTCCGAACTTCGAGAAAATCCTCTCCTTGAAACCACAGGTCATTCTGGGAAGCACCAAATTCGAGGCAGCGGTATTGGACAAGCTGAAACAGATTCAGACCACCATTCCGTATTCCCACGTTGCAACCAACTGGGAAGCGAACTTGATGCTGCTCGGCGAGTTGAGCGGCAAACAGGACAAGGCCGCAGAGCTGATCCAAACCTACAAATCCGATCTGGAACAAGCCAAACTGACCGTGAACGAAACGCTCAAGGATAAAAAGGTCGTGCTGGTTCGTATCCGTGACGGCGGCATTTATATTTATGGACCCGACCTGTACTTCAACACGCTCCTCTATGGCGAGCTTGGACTGACGGTGCCTGATGCCGTTGCGGCTGCGGAAAAACAAGAACTGCTGTCCATGGAACAGTTCGCTGCCATCAACCCGGACGTGCTGTTCATCCAGTTCTCGGAGGACGAGAATCCGGATAATACGGCCGCGCTTAAGGAGATCGAGAGCAATCCGATTTTCCAAAGCGTCAATGCCGTCAAGGAAAAGCAGGTGTACGTAAATATTGTGGACCCGTTGGCACAAGGGGGGACCGCATACAGCAAAATCCAGTTCTTGAAAGCTTTCATGGAAAAAGTTCAACCATAATGTCAGGGGTATGGGTATGATTCAATGTTAACTACCAAAACCATGGAACATCACGATTCGGGCTCCCGCAAAAACAGGCGGCTTGCGCTCCTGCTTGTTCTGTCTCCGGCAGCGGCGCTGCTGATCGTAACTTGTTCGGTTCTTTATGGCGCCAAGGATATTGCTCCGGATGACGTTTGGAATGCGCTGATATACTACGATTCAGGCAACGTGGACCACCAGATCATTCTGCATTCACGCATTCCGCGGGCAGCAGGTGCACTGCTGGTCGGCTTGATGCTGGCCATGTCGGGGGCTGTCATGCAGGGAGTAACCCGTAATGACCTGGCTTCGCCATCCCTGCTCGGAGTGTCGGACGGTTCGGTGTTTGCCGTTACGCTATGCATGATTTTGGTTCCAAACGTTGGCGGCTCGGGGCTGATCCTGGTATCGATGGCCGGATCGGCGCTCGGAGTTGCGCTTGTATTTGGCATGGCTGCGCTCATTCCACGAGGCAGCTCGCCCGTCACGCTGGCTATATTGGGGATCATTACAGGCATGTTCTTGAACGGTGTATCGGATGCATTAGCCATGTATTATCATATCCCGCAAAAAATCAGTTTCTGGTACAACGCCAGATTGTATCAAATGGAACTTGGAGAGCTGGAAATGGTTTGGCCATACGCCTTGGCAGGCATCATTCTCGTACTGCTTTTGTCCCGATACATCTCCGTGCTCGCGCTGGGAGAAGAGGTTTCGGCCGCGCTTGGGCAGCGGGTGCGGCTGATCAAAGGCATTTCGATGCTGGCAGTGGCTTTGTTGACCGGCATCGCGGTGGCTATTGCCGGCAAAATCGCTTTTGTCGGCCTGATCATTCCCCATGTGGCGAGAATGATCATCGGCAACGACTACCGGCGGGTCATTCCTCTATCCGGTGCGCTCGGTGCATTGTTTTTGGGACTGTGCGACATTTTGTCCCGCTTCATGAATTATCCGTTTGAGATGCCGATCGGGGTCGTGCTGGCGATCTTTGGCGTTCCTTTCTTTCTGTATCTGATTCGCCGCAGGAAGAAGGAGGTGGCATCGTGAGAAATGCAAAGAAAACGACGGCCGGTTATGCTGCCGTGATCGGTTGTACCTTGGCCGCCATTGCGGGCATGGTTCTTCTCGGACTGATGACCGGCGAGATGAAGCTTTCCATCGGCGACGTGTTAGGTACCTTATTGGGCAATCAAGGACAGTCGGACTATGATATCGTCATATTCCAGTTCCGCCTGCCTCGCATCGTACTCGGCGCATTGCTTGGGGCAGCTCTGGGCATGTCCGGGGCCGTCGTGCAGAGCCTGACGCGCAACCCGCTGGCAGACCCGGGCATTCTGGGCATCCATGCGGGCGCGGGCATGTTCGTCATCCTGTTCATGTTTGTCTTCCAGGACTTGATTCCGTCGACCGGACGGTTGGCGGTCATGCTCATGCCTCTATTCGGCGTCGCGGGTGGCGTGCTTGCGGCGCTGACGATATTCATGCTGGCGCGAAACAAGGGACATCTTGAGCCGCAGAAGCTCATTTTGGTCGGGATCGCGGTGACGACAGGATTTTCGGCGGTGACGCTGTACGTTTCCCTGAAGATGAATCCGCACGATTTCGAGCGGGCGGCAATGTGGCTTGCGGGAAGCTTGAATTCCGCCAACTGGATTTTCATCGTCTCCATTCTGCCTTGGATGGTTGTGCTGCTGCCGTACCTGTTCTGCAAAACGCGGGTGCTTGATCTGCTGCGGCTGGGCGACGACAATCTGATCGGACTCGGAATGTCCGTACAGCGGGAACGGAACTTGCTGCTGTTTGCCAGCGTGGGCGTAGTGACGGCTGGCGTGGCCGTGGCAGGCAGCATCGGGTTCGTCGGGCTGATCGCCCCTCATATGGCGATGCGGCTTACAGGACTCGCACACCGCAGATCACTTCCGATCAGCGGTTTGTTGGGCGCAGCGCTGGTGCTGATCAGCGACTACGTTGGCAGGACGGTGTTTTCCCCGTCCGAATTGCCCGTCGGCGTTGTGCTGTCCATTGTCGGCGTCCCTTATTTTGTGTGGCTGATGTGGTCACGTTCACGGAGGTAAAATGATGATTGAAATGCAGCAGCTGGAGGTGGAGGGACGCAAGCTCACTGTTTTTCTGCCTCCTTCGTATGCCTTGTCCGGAAGGCAGTATCCCGTTGTGTACCTTCACGACGGGGCCAAGCTGATGATGAGCACGTTGAACTACATGTACAGGTTGTTCCGTGAAGGTTTGCTGGCAGAGGTGATCGTTGTTGGCGTGGATAGCGAAGCACGCAATGACGAATATACTCCCTGGCCAGCGCATGCCGCGACCGAAGGGAAAGAACCGTTTGGAGGTTTGGGGGCAAACTACGTCAATGAACTGGCGGATGTGATCAAACCCGAGATCGACCGCCTGTTCCGCACGGTTCAAGATGCCCGCTCGACGGGGCTGGTCGGTTATTCGCTCGGGGGATTGATTACGCTCTATGCCGCATATCGGAGGCCCGATGCTTTCGGCAACTTTGGCATGTTATCGCCATCGACGTGGTATGAAGGTATGCTGGAGTATGTGGAGCAGCATTCGCTGCCAAACCGGGAAATCCGCATGTACATTTCGCTTGGCAATCGGGAAGGCATATATAAGAGCAATATTCAGCAAAATGCGGTGGCAAACACACTGCAAGTGTATCATCGGTTAAGCGGGCAGCTGCAGGAAACAAATCGTTTGCGTTTGGACATTTTGGATGATGCAACGCATGATCTGGTTTTTATGGCACGCCAGTTCCCGGAGGCGCTCGGATGGATGTATGGTCATAAGGGTCGGCAGGTTACCATCAAGCCAAACGAAATCAGCCGCGGCATTGCCCATAAAGGAGATGCTATCGTTACGGGGGCGAGTCCTGCTTTGCCGGGCACGGAAACATGGGACATTCGTTCCATGCGCAATGGAATGCTCTACCGCATTTTCGTTCATCTTCCGCTCAAGCCGCCTCCACCTGAAGGCTATCCGGTTTTGTACACGGTGGACGGCAATGCCTACTTTGCTTCGTTGAACGACGCGATGCGATTGCAAACCCGCCATCCGAAAGGGCTGCCCTCCGGCCTGATCGTTGCCGTCGGTTATCCGGAAGACGGACCGTTCGTGGCGGAACGCAGGTTCAGGGATTTGACGGTCCCGGATCGGCAGCAGGGATTGCGTCCGGATGGTTCTTCATGGCCGGTAAACGGAGGCGCTGACACGTTTCTGGATTTCATCGAATTTGAATTGATGCCGCAGATCGAGGGCAGGTATCCGGTGGATACGCGTCAGCAAGCGTTATTCGGACATTCGCTGGGCGGTTTTTTTACGCTGTATACGCTCATGAGGCGGAATCACTTATTCCAGAATTACGTGGCAGGCAGCCCGTCGATCTGGTGGAAAGACCGCGTTTTGTTTGACATGCTGCCTGAATTTGAGACAAGGCTTCGGAACAGCCGGTTGGACTGCTCGCTGATGATCGGCATAGGGGGAGAAGATACCAAATTGCTGGCTAATGCGAAACAATTTTACGATCGGCTGGTTCCTTACGAGGGAAGCTCCATTCAGCGACTACGGCACCACGTTTTCGAGGACGAGGGGCACATGTCGGTGCTGCAGCCGATGTTCAGCCCGATGCTCCGCTTCGTTTTTGCCAAAGAGGGCGAGAGAATGCGCATCTAAAATAAGTGGCGGCATGACACCGATAATACGAAAAACAATGCTCTGGTTCGGAATGATCCGAATCAGGGCTTTTCTAATAGATTAAGGTTGGAACGAGTTAACGTAAATGTGCAAAATGTTTGTAGTTCCCTAGATACTGTAAATCAATTGAAGTCGCTTATACAATGGTTTACAACATAAATGCCTATTAGGCGGCTTGGAGGGAAATGCATTTTGAATGACAGTGAATGGTATGTCTGTCCGGACTGCGGGCAAGACATCGAGGTCAATGAGGGCTATAAAGCCTGGTGCGAACATTGCAATTGGAACATTGCCGAGGAGGAGGAACAAGGGGAAACGGGCTGGCTCCGAACAATAAACCGGAAATTGGACGAACGTTTTTCAGGGCGCCTGCTCGATGAATTCAAGTATAGCGTAACCCGAGAGTTTCCATTGACCAAATATCGATTATATGCGTACATGCTGGCTTTAATTGTACATACGTCGACGTTAGCCATCTTGGGCCTCGCGATTCTTTGTTTTGCCACCAATTCGACTTGGCTCGGTTTTTTGGGAATACTCCTTTTATTGCTATGGATTGCGGTAATGCTTCCTTATCGCAGGCGTTTGCCAGGAAGGGTTATTACGAAAGAGGATTATCCCGAACTTCATCAACTGATCGAAGAAATACGGCAACAATTAAACGCGCCGTCTGTGCACATGATTCGGGTAACCGAGGATTACAACAGTTATATTTTAAGCTGGAAGGGGAAAAGAAAGATTCTCGTGCTCGGCATACCGCAACTTGCTGCCTTGACGACGGAAGAAAAGATAGCGATAATCAGCTTTCAAATGAGCCTGCTGGCACATCCAAATGCAGCCAAACACGCCTTTGTGGATCGGGCGATGAACCTCCTGCAATCTTGGCAGGATGCACTTGATCAGAGCGATAGCGGCATTTTGGCCATTCTTCTGTTTCCGCTTGTCATTCTGGGACAGGTCGTTGCTTTCTTTCTGGCGCTTTTTCAAATTCTGTTGATGCTGACCTTAAGGGATGAGATGCAGCGTTCCATCTACATTGCTGATTACGAAGCTTCACTGATCGCGGGCAGCCAGGCATGGAAGTCCCTGCTCCTGAAAGCAACCATGGAAGAGTTCTTTCTTACCACAGCTTTTCAAGTCGCAAAGTATCCGTATAGCAAGGAATTGTATGAAGAATTCAGACAACGCATCGCAACGATTCCGCGCAAGGAAATGTTGCGCGCCGAACGGTTGCAGGAAATGCAAGAAGTACATAACGTGTTCAACCATCCTTCCGCAAAAAACCGCTTGGAAGTCATGAGGAAGCATTGGTGTTTTGCCCCTTCATATCAGCCTGATGCAGCACAAGTAAAAAAAATTCAAGCCGAGTTTCATGATCTTGAACAGCGTTCCCAAAAGATTTTGTTAAGCCATCTTCGAGAGACTGGATAAAGGAATACGGTAAAAGGGACATTGCTTTGCTCATGGCAAGCATGTCCCTTCATTGTTGCCAGCAAGACAACACTTGCCGGTGGAGCATTTGTTGTGCTGGTCTCGATAGCACGCCGTTTTCTAATCTAGCGATCTCCCCGCTCCAAATGTCGGCGTGGATGCGTGATTTTACCCATTTTGTCCGTATCATTTTCCTTAGGAACCAAGCGCTCATCCGTTCGGCCTTCATGATGGTTGTCAAACGCAAATTCGGTCAGTTTCCATTCGCTCTTGCCGAGCACGGGATCGGCGGGAAAATGTTGTCCGCGATGAAGATGTTCCTCGCGTCCGGCTTCATTAACGTAAACGCCATCCACTTCCACCTCTTCATGGGAAAGAGGGAGCATATCGTTTTCCTTGCGTTCCATGAATGGGCACCTCCTTGAACAAGGGGAATTTGACTCAAAATGATGTCCTTGATAATATCCCCCGAACAGTCAGGTGATATGCTTTGCAGAGAATGGCAAATAAAAAGCTCAAAAATTTCGCTAAAAAAATATAATGCGGATTAAACTTTTTGGGCATGGACACCGTTATATTTATTAGGGAGAAATCGTCAATTCGAAAGATGTTTCCGAATATGCTATAATAAGATCATGATTCGAACCGAATCATATCGGGTATTGATGTGTCAGGTGCTTGCTACGCAAAGTTCCCGACCAGAAGCTTGTTCAAGCCGCGTACACAACTTCATGAATGGCATTTAAGACTTATTCGGCGTTCCTAAACGGAGCATTCACTTTCAACGTTTTGGGAGGGAATTACTATGGCAACGAAAGGTCACAATGAGGTCAAAGAAAGTTTGAGGGAGATGACTCGGATTTTCCGTCCTAAAGATCCCAAAAAATTCGTGAAGGAGTATGTGAAGAAATACCGGATTACGGGTGGATACGAGGAAGAACTGACTTCTGTGGTCGAGCATGAGCTTGTCAAAATGGATTCTTCCGTATCCTGAAACGAACGACCATGAATACTGTTCCGAATATGAATAGAACCGTCTACCGGGCCTCGGCTCCGGCAGACGGTTTTTTTTGTTGCTCACTGTTCATTCATTTTGGCTGCTGATCCAGGCGGTAGCGTTCACGATTCTTGCCTGTGTGCTTTTAAGGGGCTGTGCCTCAGGTCTTCTGCATATATATGGAATTACAACATCGGCAGGAAGGATGAATGCAAGTGGACCCTATATTGAAGACCAAAGAGGAAATCGGCTATATGCAGGAAGCAGGGCGTATTCTGAGGAGCTGCCATGAGCAGATCGAACGATGGCTGGCTTCGAGAATAACGACGCTTGAAATCAACGAACGGGTCGAGGCATTTCTGGCAAAGCAGGGGGCCACGCCGGAGCAAAAGGGATATAAAGGATACCCGTATGCGATATGTGCTTCCGTAAATGATGTGGTATGTCACGGCTTTCCGGATGAGCGAGAGCTGGCCGATGGGGACGTCATCACCATAGACATGGTGGTCAACAAAGACGGATGGCTGGCCGACTCTGCCTGGACGTATGCCGTAGGCGAGCCCGGAAGGGTTTTGCGCAAATTGATGAAGCGTACGGAAAGGGCGCTGCATCGGGCGATTGCTCAGGCAGTACCGGGCAAAACGCTCGGGGATATCGGGAATGCCATTGAGCGGGTAGCCAGACTGCACCGGTATGGCATCGTGAAACCGCTCATCGGTCACGGGATCGGTCAGTACATACACGAACCGCCGAACGTGCTTCCTTACGGCAAACGAAGAACGGGAATGATGCTTACCGAGGGCATGGTCATCACGATCGAGCCGATTTTCACGAAAGGCTCGTCGGGAGCCGTGATCTGGGATGACGACGGTTGGACCGTACGCACGGCCGACGGCAGCGTCGGCGTTCAATACGAACACACCGTGGCCATTACGGCGGATGGACCGCTTGTGCTGACAGGTGGCAGTTAGGATAGAGGCAGACCTTTGATCGTCGCGGAGCTTCACGCTGTTTTGCAGGTGATGCTGCAAATGGCGTGAAGCGGACAGGGAGGCGGGAAAAAATCTTTTGGGCCGCGGAAGGAACTGGAGTCCGCGAAAGCGAATTCCTTTTGCATAAAAGTACATTTTTTGAAACAGGATCGAAGTTGAGAAAAATAGCATGGCCTCACCGAATTATGGAAAATACTTTCAAAGTCAAAGGTTATAATTTATAACTGAAATCGTTTGCAAAACGAGTGGTGGTGCGGACTTTTTATAAATGTGAACAAAGTGTGAATATGTGTCCAAAGATTGACAAAATCATACCCTCAACTTATATTTAATAAGTGATTTGTCCATATAGAATGATTTGGAATAATGCGCAGACATACCCTTTGGAGGAAATGGAGGGAGCCATGGAAGCGTTATTTTTTCAAGTTCTTCCGTAAGATGGACAGGATTGTGGCTTCCGCCTGATGCGTTTTCTGGAGATTGTCAGGATGCCGCCATAATCTGCGAAAATGCCAAAGGTGAGGTGGATCAATGATGAAACAGTGGCAGGCCGCAAAGAGAATCGTCCCGTTAATCGCGATGTTGTCTTTGCTGCTCTCCGCATGCGGGCGGGAAGACTTGTCGGTAATGAAACCTCAGGGTCCGGTGGCGCAAAGCCAGCTCGATCTGATGAAGCTCTCCATCACGATTATGATTGTTGTGCTCATCATTGTGTTTGCGATTGCCGCTTACGTCCTGATCCGTTTCCGCAGGCGGTCCGGACAACAAGAAGTGCCCGAGCAGGTAGAAGGCAATTTCAAGCTGGAGGTCATTTGGACAGCCATTCCGCTCCTTCTGGTCGTTATTTTGGCCGTACCCACGGTCCAAACCATTTTTGCCCAAGGCGAGGACGCCTCCAAAGACAAAAATGCCATTCAAGTCCAAGTTACCTCGCATCAATACTGGTGGGAATTCACTTACCCTCAATATGACATCACCACTGCACAGGATCTCATCATCCCGACCGGGAAAAAAATCGCATTCGAATTAAAAACCGCAGACGTGCTTCATTCCTTCTGGGTGCCGTCGCTCGCGGGCAAAATGGACACAAACCCGGATGGAACCGTCAACAGATTCAGCTTCTCCGCACCAAACGAAGGCGTATACCGAGGCAAATGCGCCGAGCTGTGCGGCAGATCGCATGCCTTCATGGAGTTTAAGGTCAAGGCGGTAAGCCAGGAATCCTTCGACCGTTGGGTCAATGAAATGAAGGCGCCGGCCGTGCTCCCCGAAGATGCGCAGCTTGCCGAGAAATTCAAAACCAACTGCCTCTCTTGCCACGCGGTGGGCGATCAAGGCGGGCCGGTTGCTCCCAATCTCACCGGAATCGGCGGCAAGGAATCGGTGGCCGGGATTCTGCTAAACAAACGGGAAGGGCAGGAAGAAGGCAATCCGGTGCTCGACAACATGAAGGAATGGCTCCATGATCCTCAAAGCGTGAAGCCGGGCAATACGATGCCGAATCCGAAGGATCTCGGATTGACGGACGAAGAGATCGACGGCATTGCCGAATATTTGGCCAACTACAAATTGAACTATGAATAGAATAGCGGGGACGAAAGAGGGGGTATGGAACCTTGGCTCATGCTCATAGCGTCAAGCGCTACACGGGTTTAATGGATTGGATTACCACCGTCGATCACAAAAAAATCGCCATCCTTTATCTGATTGCCGGCGGGCTGTTCTTTGGCATCGGGGGGATCGAAGCCATTCTGATCCGGATTCAGCTGATGAAACCGATGAACGACTTCGTATCGGCCCAGGTGTTTAACGAACTGATCACGATGCATGGAACAACGATGATCTTTCTTGGCGTCATGCCGATCATTTTTGCCATTATGAATGCAGTCATTCCGCTGCAAATCGGAGCGCGTGACGTCGCGTTTCCGTTTATCAATGCACTTGGCTTTTGGACGTTTCTCTTCGGCGGGCTGCTGCTGAATCTGAGCTGGATCATGGGCGGAGCTCCCGATGCGGGCTGGACGGCCTATACGCCTCTCTCCGGCAGCGACTACAGCGGGACGCACGGGGTCGACTTTTACACGATCGGGTTGCAAATTGCAGGTTTGGGTACGTTGATCGGGGGCATTAACTTTCTCGCGACCATCATTACGATGCGTGCGCCAGGCATGTCTTACATGCGCATGCCGATGTTTGCCTGGACGACGTTTATCACGTCGGCCATTATCCTGTTCGCGTTTCCGGCCATTACGGTCGGCCTCGTATTGTTGACGTTTGACCGGATTCTCGGAGCCAACTTTTTCGATGTTTCGGGCGGGGGAAACCCCGTGCTCTGGCAGCATATCTTCTGGATTTTCGGTCACCCGGAAGTGTACATACTCATTTTGCCGGCATTCGGCATCATTTCCGAGGTGATTCCGACCTTTTCGCGCAAGCGGTTGTTCGGATACAGCTCCATGGTGTTTGCAACGATCCTCATTGCGTTCCTCGGCTTCATGGTCTGGGCGCATCACATGTTTACGACGGGGCTGGGGACGGTTGCGAACGCGCTGTTTTCAATCTCGACGATGCTCATCGCGGTGCCGACCGGGATCAAAATCTTTAACTGGCTGTTTACGATGTGGGGGGGGCAGATTCGTTTCACTGCGGCGAACCTGTTCGCCGTCGGGTTCGTTCCGACCTTTGTCATGGGCGGAGTTACGGGGGTCATGCTGGCTTCCGCGCCGGCCGACTTCCAGTTCCATGATACGTACTTCGTCGTGGCGCATTTCCACTACGTCATCGTGGGCGGCTTGGTTCTGGGCCTGTTTGCAGGGCTGCATTACTGGTGGCCGAAAATGTTCGGGCGTATCCTGAGCGAAACGCTGGGCAAATGGACGTTCTGGACGTTTATGATCGGCTTCCAGCTCACGTTCTTCGTACAGCATTTCCTCGGATTGATGGGCATGCAGCGCAGGATCGTTACGTATTTGCCGAACCAGGACTTCGACCTGTTGAACCTGGTCAGCTCCATCGGGGCATTCCTTATGGGCGTCGGAGTGATCCTGTTCCTGGTCAACATCGTCATCACAACGAGAAAACCGGCGAATGCGCCAGCCGATCCGTGGGAAGACGGAAGAACGCTGGAATGGTCCATTCCATCGCCTCCGCCGGAATACAATTTCAAGCAAACTCCGCTTGTGCGCGGAATCGATGCCTTTTGGAAGGAAAAGATGGCCGGCCACAAAGAAATGACGCCTGCGGAGCCGGTAGGACCTATTCATATGCCGTCGGCGACGCCGCTGCCGTTCGTCATGTCCGTAGGCATTTTTATCGCCGGGTTGGGCTTCATGTTCAGCAAGGACGACTTTGGCAATGCGTTGATGAACGGGCTTTTCAACAATTACATCGTCGTCATTATCGGTCTTCTGATCACCTTTGGTTCGATGCTGCTGCGCTCGCTCTATGATGACCATGGCTGGCATATCGAACCTGAGGACCAAGACGGGAAGGGGGCTGCACTATGACAACTGCACATGTCGAAACGGCAGCAAACGGAAACCTGCCCCATGAGCCGGAGAAAGCCACGCTGGAAGGCCGCAACAAGCTGATCGGTTTCTGGCTGTTCCTCGGCGGGGAAACGGTATTGTTCGGCACGTTGTTTGCCACCTTCCTGGCCCTGCGCGGCCAGACGAACGACGGTCCGACGGCTAACGAGCTGTTTCACCTGCCGCTGGTGGCGGCGGCGACCTTCATCCTGCTTGTCAGCAGTTTGACCAGCGTATTCGCCATCCAGGCCATGCACCGCGGGGATCGGAACAAACTTGCGCTATGGCTTGTCATCACGGTTGTATTGGGGCTTGGATTTCTGGGACTGGAAATCTACGAGTTCTACGAGTACGTGAAGCATAAGGAATTCGGCATGACCACGAGCGCGTTCAGTTCGGCATTTTATACGTTGGTCGGCTTTCATGGTGCCCACGTTGCTTTCGGTATTTTCTGGATCAGCATTCTGGTCGGGCAATTGTTCAGAAAAGGATTAACGGTGGTCACCGCTCCCAAAGTATACGTCTCGGCCATGTACTGGCACTTTATCGACGTCGTGTGGGTATTCATCTTTACGGTTGTGTATTTGCTTGGAAAGGTGGGGTAGCGCATGTCGGCACAGGATAAAACGGATCAGCATCCTGCAAAGCACCGTCACCGCATGGAAGGTCCGCAAAAACACGTCGTGGTATTCATATTTTCCGTTATTTTGACCCTGATTGCTTTTGCGGCCGTGAAGGCAGGCGGAGTTAACGCCACCTTTACCATTATTCTGCTGGTCGTCATGGCCATCCTGCAGGTGTTCGTTCAGTTGGGATACTGGATGCACATGAAGGATAAAGGGCATTTAATGCCCATCCTGTTCATGGCCTTTGGTTTTTTCGTAGCGTTTACTTGTATTATCATGGCTCTCTATTGGGTCTGGTGGTAAAAAGAATGACGGCGGCGCGCCAAGCGCCGTCTTTTCCCCTTTCGGGCGAGGCCCCCTAGGGGGAGCAACTCAACAACCATTAACGTTCACGGGGAGGATTCCCGTATGCTTGGATTGCAGTATTTCAGCTTCAGTGATCTTTGGAACCCGTTGGTGTTGGCGCTGTTTCTCGTTGTCGCGGCGGCCTACCTTGTGATCGTCGGTCCTTTCAGCGAGCGTGTCAAAGATGCCGAACCGGCGACGGGCACGCAGAAACTGCTGTTTCTGGTCGGATTGGCGGTGCTGTATCTGGCTCAAGCCGGCCCGTTCAATTTGCTCGGACATGTCATGTTTAGCTTTCATATGGTGAGCATGGCGCTGTCTTACCTCGTGGCGCCTCCACTGCTTATGAAAGGGCTGCCGGTCTGGATATGGCGGCGAATCGCAAGGCGAATGCCGGCCAAATCATTATCGTTTCTGGCTCATCCCATTGTGGCCGCAGTTGTGTTCAACGGCCTGTTTTCGATGTACCATTTGCCGGTTGTTCACGATTACGTCATGTTGAATTTCACGGTACATCGTTTGTACTATATCGCACTTTTTGTAACTTCCATGCTGATGTGGTGGACGCTGCTTAATCCCCTGCCGGAAGGCAGGCAAGCATCAGGGTTGTCCAAAATGGGCTTCATCTTCCTCAACATGGTGCTGTTGACGCCTGCTTGCGGACTTATTATTTTTGCGCCGCAACCGCTCTATGCCACATATAGCGATCCTTCAGTATGGGCAGAGGCGATGCGATATTGCGTATCCACGGATTCGTCGGCATTGCTAAGATCATTCGGCGGACCGGGTTTCTTTAATTTCTTGTCCTCGGCTCAAGAGGATCAGCAGGTAGGCGGCATTTTGATGAAGTTTATTCAGGAAGGGATTTTCATCTCCATGCTGGGTTACGTGTTTTTCCAATGGTATCGCAAGGAAAAGCGAGAAGATGATGACGACCCGCGTTCTTTGGACGGTACGGGCGAACCGTTTCATTCCGCGGCGAAATAACGCCAGTGATGTTGCAGCAAAGGGGGATTTGCGATGGATATGTATTTGTTGTTGCCCACGATCAGTACGGCTTTGATTGTCATCAGCGCCCTGCTGGTCGGCATCGGTTGGGTGCTGATCGTACGGGGCAAGCGGGAGGCACACCAATCGATGATGGTCGCCGGTGCCGTTGCCGCAGTATTGTTTTTTATCATTTACATGTCGCGTACCGTTTTTGTGGGGAATACGTCCTGGGGCGGCGATCCGGAGATGGAAGTGTTTTATCGGATTTTTCTGATTTTTCATATCATTCTGGCCACCGTTGCGGCGGTGTTCGGCATTTCAACCTTGGTGCTGGGATTCAAGAAAAAATTCAGTACCCATCGGCGCTGGGGCCGATTTACGTCCATGATCTGGTTTAGCAGCGCGTTGACCGGGGTCGTCGTGTATGTGCTGTTATATCTGTTGTATCCAGGCGGGCATACACGTCCCGTGTGGGAGACGATACTGGGAGCGTAGCAAACATGCATTTTCATTTATATGAAGTTTAAAAAAGGGCCGTATAGATTTGTGCACTTTGCATGCACAGATCGTACGGCCCTTTTTGGTACGGTGCGGGAAGAAACTATCCAGCCAGCATCAATCGCCGCCGCCTCCACCGCCATCACCGCCGCCGCTGTCGCCGCTGCTTCCGCTATCATGGCTGGAATGATGACCTGAATCCTGGGAGGAGGCATGATCATGATGATGGCTATGGCGATGATGCGAATCGTCCCCGAATAGGAAGGGTGCACCGGCACCGGAGTCGCTGTACGCCGAGTTGCGGCTGTCGTTGTCGCTGCGCCGCCTCTGGGCTTGATTGCGCGAAGAGCTCCATGCGATTAACGCGATGACAATGGCGATAAAGAGCACGACCGGTATGATTTGAAATAAACCATCCATTGGTAGAATCCTCCTTTCCGTAATCAGAAGTGTTGTTGATTTTATCATATCAGAAAGCTAACCCCAATTCCTGATTCAGGAAAAAAAGGGGTTGACGAGGCGAATGATGAGTCTGTATACTGTGTATATTGATATACACAGTAATCACAGTGGATCGAACTTAAGCACAACGGTTGCTTGATGTGTACAGACATGAGAGGAAAGGCAGGATATGGCATGGGCGCATGGAAACAGGCGTGGTGGTTAACAAGGAATGAGCAAAGCAAGGACCGCTTTCAATGGTTATGGAGTGCCATATTCATGATTTACTGCGGCGGTATGGGAGGGGTTATGCTGGTCGGGGAACAGGAAGTTCCGAGCGTCGTCTTTGACGGATATTTCATGATCATGCTTCCCTTTCAAGGCTTCTTGTTCAGCAGAAGATCTTTTCGCTACATCCAGGAAGACTCTTATACCCAGATGCTGATCTACTATCGCAGGCTGCCGATTTCCGCACAAGCCGTGATGTGGTCCAGATTGCAGCAGTCCTTGCTGGCATTCATCTATAACGGGATTTTCTTTTATGGCTCGTTGTATGTTACCCAATTGCATCACCAGGGTTTTCGTCTGGATCAGTACCTGGCTTTTAGCCTGACGTGTACCGGATTCGGATTCCTGATTACAGGATTCTATATTTACGGGGAATTTCTGCATAGCGGAAAAAAATATTTGCTGCTAAGCGCTTTTCAGGTCCCTTTGATCATTTTGTTGGTTTTCATCATTCATTTGACCGGAAATAACGGGTTTATGTCTGCCATAAAGATGAGCAAAACTTGGGGATTGCTTTCTCCGCTGATGTGGATCATGTTGGCCGTCGGATTGACGTCGTTATGGCTTCTCAGCAGGGTTACGCTAAAACAACTGATTAAAAGGGACTTAAGCATATAAATGAACACAAATAACTTGAGACATGTAAATGACGAACCGGCTCGTTCATGTGATGAACCGATGTGTACCAGAGAGCGGGGTGCAAGGCATGAATATACCGATTCAAATCAATGAAAACAGCGCTGAACCTTTATATCACCAAATTGAAAACCAGTTAAGGTCATTAATCATTACTGGCCAATTGGGGGAGGGAACACATTTGCCGTCCATTCGGGAGTTTGCGGGATCGCTGAATTGCAGCGTCATCACGGTTCGCCGGGTGTATCAGGACTTGGAGAACGAGGGATTACTGCGCACCAAACAGGGAACGGGTACATTTGTTGCCAAGGTCGAAGCGGGGGATCGGGAAAATTATAAATTTACGGCGGCCAGAGATGCGCTGCGCGCTGCGGTTCAGGCAGGCAAGTCGGTCGGTTGCGATGAAGAAGAGATGCTAACGTTGTTTAAAGAAGTTGTCGCAGACGTTTACAATCCGAAGGCAAGGGAGTGATGTGCTGATGGAAGCTATGGCGGTTCAATTGAAGGGTGTCTCCAAAATGCGAAAGCGCAGAATGATCGGTCCGATTGACCTGAACATTCCGGAGGGGTATGTCGTGGCCATTCTCGGCCATAACGGATCGGGCAAAACCACGCTGCTGAACATGCTGCAGCAGATCGTGCTGCCGGATGCGGGCGAGATACGCTGGTTTGGCCAAACTCATGTTGGAGAACTGCCCCTTGACATCAAGCAGCAGATCGGTTTCGTGACCGACGGCGCGGTGGAAGAAAATCATGTGACTGCGAAGGATGCGGCCCGATTCCGTGCCTACTTGTATCCTCGCTGGGATATGGACCTGTTCAATCGGCTTATGGATGAGATGGAAGTTCCGCAGGACGTGAAGCTCATTAAACTCTCCAAAGGAGAACGCCGCAAATTTGAAATTGCTGCCGCTTTGGCCTCAAGGCCGAAATTGCTGCTGTTGGATGAGCCATCTTCGGGGCTGGACCCCTTTGCATGGAAAACGATGGTGGATCAGTTCCGCCGCTTCATGGACAACGGGGACACCACCATATTGATTGCTACGCATATTGCCGATGAGGTGAAGCGATTAGCGGATTACATCATATTGATGAACCGCGGACAGTGCTTGGGCATCGCGGAGAAAGACGTCGTTCTCGACCAGTGGAGAGAGGTCTGGTACGAAGGGGACTTGAAGCCGGAGAGCATCCCGGGCGCCGTCGAATCGTACCGTGAAGCCGGCGGACTCATTCGGGTGATCACGACAAGGATCAGCGAAGCGCGAGAGCGACTGGATTTGGCCGAAGCAAACATTTTGAAAGTCCGGAACCTTGAGCTCGATGAGGTGCTGGAGTTTTGGATTGCCGGATACGCTCCGGCACAATGGAGATCACCGAAGGGAGACGATGAACGATGAATCGACTGGCATTGAGGCAAGTGGTTAAACAGTATGCAGACAAAACGGCGGTTAACGGAGTCACGCTTGATGTGGCTGAAGGTGAGATTTATGGCTTGTTGGGGGCGAATGGAGCGGGGAAAACGACGACCATGCGCATGGTATTGGGGTTGATTCACCCGGACGGCGGCGAGATTCGCTATAACGGCAAACCGTACAATGCGGAGCTGCAGCAAATCATGGGTTACCTTCCCGAGGAGCGGGGGTTATATCCAAAAGTGAAGGTTAGTGAGCAGATCAACTACCTGGCACGTTTGCGCGGCATGAGCGGCAAGGATGCCGACAAAAGCCTGAAATACTGGCTCGAACGTTTCGAAGTGCCCGAATATTACGATAAGAAGATTGAAGAGCTTTCCAAGGGCAATCAGCAAAAAATGGGCTTCATCGCGGCCGTGGTGCATCGGCCTCAGATTCTGATTTTGGATGAGGCGTTCAGCGGTCTCGATCCGGTCAACGTAGAATTGCTCAAATCGACCGTTAAGGAGCTGCGCGATGAAGGAACGGCCATTCTGTTCTCCACGCACCGGATGGAGCATGTGGAAGAGCTTTGCCGCCGAATAACGATTCTCCATCGTTCCAACACGGTCGTTCAGGGGGATATCAAGGAGATCAAAGGCCGATATCCGCGCGAGCAGGTGTATTTAAGCACTACTGGCCAAGTGAATGGTTTGGAGCAGTTGTCTGGCGTCACCAAAGTGGACCGTACGGAGAACGGGTATCAGATCCGAATCGGCCAAGCGGAAGCGGCGCAGGAAATTCTCAGACTGGCCATGTCGCAGACGACGGTAGAACATTTCGAAATCAAGGAACCAACGTTGAACCAAATCTTTATTCGTGAGGTAGGTGAGTCGAATGAATAAGATGGGCACGATTGTCGGCTTTACGTTTAAGAATAAAGTCAAAACGAAGTCTTTTGTGGTCACAACCATAGTGCTTGCGCTTTTGATTTCCATCGGCATTAATATTCCGTATTTTATCAATATGTTTAATGGCGGCTCAGGCGGTGAAGGAACGAGTGCCAATCCAGTCAACATCGGTTTGTTGAGCGAAGGCCAGGATGAGATCGCGAGCAAGCTGCAGGCATTCTCCGCAGCGCAGGGAGATCAGGCTTATCGTTTCGTATCCGATGAAGGCAAGGATGAAGCCGCTTTGAAGGCCGACGTGGAGTCGGAATTGCTGGACGGGTATTTGAAACTGGAGCCTGCGACGAACCAGAGCTTCCCGCAGCCCGTACTCTATTCGGCAGAAGACGTCTCTCCGCAAATTATCGCTTCCATTGAAGCTGCCCTGCAGAGCGTGAAGTTGGATGTCATTACGCAGAACACGTTGACTGCAGAACAAAAGGCATTGATCAGCACACCCGTGAAGGTGACTGCGCAAAGTCTCGAGGCAGGCCAGAATGGCGCTGCTGAAGAAGGCGGCAACGGCATGAGTCCGATCAACTATGTTGTGGTTTACCTGCTGATCATCCTGTTGTTTACGTCCACGATGATGACGGGCAATATGATCGCTTCCGAGATCACAGCCGAGAAGAGCTCGCGAATCATGGAGATTTTGATCACGAGCGTGTCCCCGCTCAGCCAGATGTTCGGCAAAATCATCGGGATTTTCCTGGTGGGCATGCTGCAGATCGGCATTTTCGGAGCAGTGATCGCAGGGAATATCATGCTGCCTCACAATCAAGGCGTATTGAGCGAATTCAGTATGAACCTTAGCGACGTGAACGTGTCCGTCATTGTATATGGTTTGATCTTCTACATTCTGGGTTACTTCCTCTATGCCGTGTTGTTTGCGGCGATTGGTTCGATGGTAAGCCGTACGGAGGAGCTTGGGCAGGCGGTGCTGCCGATTACGATGCTGTCCCTGGCTTCCTTTTATATCGCGCTCTTTAGCATTTCTGCACCCGACATTTTGCTTTTGAAAGTAGCCAGCTTTGTGCCGTTCACTTCGCCTACGGCGATCCTGGTACGCATCGGGGCGGGCGTTGCACCGACATGGGAGATTTGGGTATCGCTGGCCATTCTGGTCGTATCGATTCTGGCCTTTGGCTGGTTGGCGGCAAAAATCTACCGTACCGGGGTCCTGATGTACGGCAAACGCCCAACGTTCAAGGAGCTTTTCAAAGCCATGAAGGCGTACAAAATTTAATATTGAAGACAGCCTGCTGTTAACTGCTGCTGCTGCTGTTTGCTTGCTTGCGGCGGCGCTTGCTGCCACTGCTGGCTGGATGCTTTCTGCGTGCCGCCATCACCACTGTTCCGCGTGTAAGCATGTGGTGATGGGCGGTTCGTGGAAGTTCGGGAGTAGGGTTACTCACGGGTCGAGGTTACTGCGCTGGAATCAAGTGGCACCAATCTAAATCTTAATCCGTAGTACCTTAAGTGTCTTATCATCATTTTTTTAAAATACTATATTCCTTAAAGGAGAGTACATAATATGAAAAACTGGAAACGCATGCTCTTGTCACTAACCATCTCGGTTGGTTTGCTCGCATCTGCAGTGCCGGCGATGGCCGCGCCGCAGCAGACCTCGGTGAAAGTGAATGACGAAACGGTCGAATACACTGTTGGTGCACCGGTTAATGATAAAGGAACAACACTTGTGCCGCTGCGCTCCACATTGGACGCCATGGACGTGAAGCTGACGACAGCAACGGATGATACGATTACAGCCGTGGTTAACGGCAAGACGATTACGCTGAAAAGCAAGCTTACGCGCATCAATGGCGTAACGTACGCGCCGATCCGCATCGTTGGAGACGCTGCAGGTTACGAAGTTGACTGGGATGCGAAGACGCGTACGGTATTGTTGGTTTCCAAAGGCGGGGCAACAGAAACCGTTCAGACCGGCGGACGCGGCTTTATGTGGGAAGTCGAAAGCAATGGTAACACGGTATATCTGGTAGGCTCGATGCATATTGCAGATGATAGCTTCTATCCATTGCGTAAAGAGTTTGAGGAAGCATTTGCCGAGGCGGATTATCTTGGAGTAGAGATCGATATCAGCAAAGCGGCAGACGAAGCGCAACAGAAACTGGTGCTGGATCTGGGATCTTACCAGGATGGCACAACGCTGAAGGACCACATCTCCAGCGAGACTTACGCTCAACTGGGAGAGATTTTGAAGAAAAACGGAATGGAGTCTAATGCGCTGGATACATTCAAGCCATGGGTTGTGGAGAGCACGCTGGCAAGCCTGAAATCCATGAAAGCAGGTTATGAAGCTTCCGCCGGAGTAGATCTGTACTTCATTCAGAAAGCGATCGAGCGCAAACTTCCGGTCATCGAACTGGAGTCGTATGAATCCCAACTGGGCATGTTCAATAACTTCTCGAAAGAGCTGCAAGAAAAAACGCTGAAAGTAACATTGGACAATTTTGACGTGCTGGATGACAGCGTGGATCAAATGGCTGAAATGTGGAAAACGGGCAACGACGAGCAGCTGCTGGAGCTGACGAACAGCTTCTCCGATGACGAGGAATACAACAAAGCGATGCTGATCGACCGTAACATTGGCATGGCCGACAAGATCGACGGATACTTGAAAAACGGCAAAGGCGAGGAGTATTTCATTGTAGTCGGTGCAGCGCACTACCTGGGCGATCACGGGATTGTGAAGCTGCTGGAGGATAAAGGGTATAAAGTAGAGCGGAAGTAAATAACAAAGGGGCCGATATGGATAAATATCGGCCCTTTGGTTATTTTTGAAGATAAACCTATTGTTTTTGCATATTTAGGTGCCCATTCAGGTGTTCCATGCTTTTTGAAGTAATATAGTTTGTTTATATATTCATTTAAAACTTTCTGAGGGCTCCTTCATTTCTCTAAACCAACGACGCCCGCTTTGTTTTCGAGATTATTATTTTCTGGCTGGTGCTTCTGGAGCACTAGCCTTTTTTTACGGTTAATTGCTGTTGGAATCTTCCTGATTCTTCAATTTATCCATTTCAGCAAGCGTCATTTCGTTGCACTGGCGGATGAATTCAAGGATCAGAGACGTTTGCTGCTCATCGTACCGCGACAGGATCCGAAGTGTGGACTGCATAACCGATTGGAACAGAGGGGAAATTTCGGCGGAACGCCCTTCCGCAGGCTTGACCACCACTCGTCTACGATCGTTCGGATCTTTATCCCTGGTGACATAGCCGGCCTGCTCTAACCGATCGATAACATTGGTCACGGCGCCTGTCGTCAAACCGGTTAATTGGGCCAATTGTCCGGCGGTTACGGCACCAGTACGGTTTAAAAAGTCCAGACACTTGTGATCGGTCGCATTCAACCCCAATTTTTCCGAAATGAGCTGGTGAAGCATAACGGCTCGCGCGCTGTTTTGGCGCAATTCGTAAAGCAAAGCCTGTTGCGATGGAGATAGGTCATGAAACTCTAGGGAATTGCCTCTTGACATAGCGAAACCTCCAATATAAGATTAAATTATCTTAATTAATTAAGATATATAATGAATTAAGAAAATAAGTCAATTAAGAATTTTATGAAGTCAGTATATCACAATGCCAAATGACCGCAAAATATTTTTGACGAAGAACGGAGCAATTGGGGAATGGGGACGGCCGATTCACGTGTCAACCAGCCTGGTTCACGCCAACAAGCTGAATGAATCCGCTAACCTGACAGCCAAAGCGGCTTTGCACGGCTTCAGCCGCATGTTGGCGGTGGAGCTGGCAGCGGGATATTTTATAACGTGGGCATACCTGAACTGACGTGATCGGAATGGGTAACGCACGTATTGCCGCAACAGATGCTCAATGATATGCGCGATCGTTTCCGACAGGACGATCGGGCACCCCGATGACGTCGCGAATCTGATCCTTTATCTGGGACGCCGCGAACAGTTTTGTCAATGGTGAAGAAATCCGCGTTACCGGCGGAAAATAACAATGAGGTGCGTGCATAATGATGGAAAATCGCAATGTACAGGGTGTAAGCGAGATCGAATATTTGTTTGAGAAGCTGAAGCTGGCCTGGGACAGAGGGGATGGAGAGGCCTATGGGGCCTGTTTCACGGAAGATGCCGACTATGTCACGTTTCAGGGGGAGCATCTGCAAGGGAGAAAAGCGATTGCCGATACGCATCAGCAGCTTTGGAACAGCGTGCTGAGAGGATCGACTTTGGAAGGCGAGATTAAGAAGATTCATTTCATTACGCCGGAGTTCGCCATTTTTCATGGATTGGGTACGGTCAAACTTAGATGGCAAAAGACAGCGCCGAAGAAAAGAGACTCCATTAACACGAATGTCGCCGTTAAACAAAACGGCGAGTGGAAAATAGCCTCTTTCCAGAATAGTCGAATTTCGGGTCCGGGCCTTATGCAAAAAATATTTACGAAGCTCAGCAAGTAACCCCTGCCTGTAGAGAGAAAAGACGCATTGTTCGAAACCAGTGGATCGTCAACGGGGAGGTTTATCCGTATACGCCGACCTTTGTCGTCAAAGAAGGCGAGACCATTAAAACGATCTTTATCAATAAAAGTTTATCGGAGTATCCGATGCACCGTCAGACCTGAGAATGATATTTTAAGAAGACAGCCGGTTAATTCGTGAACTGCACCCCAATTGTTTAGACACCATCTAACAATCGAAGGTGCAGTTTTTTTGTCCAAATTTAATTTAGACTTGAAGATAGAAGCTATTCATCAATATTTATCAGGAATGAAGGGATTAAAAGCATTGCGAAATCCTTAAGTATTGATCATGAAGTCCTCCGTAATAAAGACGGTCTGTCTTCTTGGAAAGTACGTCGAGTCGATAGACGTTTTTCTTATTATTTGTTTCCTGGAATATATGCTCTGCCGTAACGGGCTTCCTCCGCCCATTTTGCCGATTCGATGCCTTCAACCGGACCGTGAAGCAGCGGGTCGTCAGTAGAGGACATCCATTGTTCCACTTTGGTACGAAGTTCCCGGGCTATCTCAGCATAATCGGGGTCATCGATCAAATTGGTATATTCAAGCGGGTCCTTCTCCAGATCATACAGCTCCTCAGGCTCGTTGGGGACATAGAACTCTTCACGGACATCCGGCCCCGAGATGCTGCGGTGAATATCGACAGGCATATAGATTTTCGGCCCGTCCTCGAAGTTTTTTACATATTTATAACGACTTGTTCGGATGCCGCGCATCGGATGGTATTTATCGTGCCAGGTCAGCTCGCAGAAGAAATCGTTACGCACAGGTTTCTTTTCTTCTCGCAGCAACGAAGCAAAGCTTCTGCCGTCAATGTCTGCAGGGATTCCGGCGTCCGCCAGCTCCAGCAGGGTCGGCATGATATCGATATTGCATAACAGCTCATTAATGACCCGGCCTCCTTCGATGAGCTTGGGGCTGTACATAATAAGCGCCGTTTCCAGTCCGGCATCCTTCATCGTGCCTTTGGCACGCGGGAATGCGATTCCGTGGTCTGTGGTGTATACGACAATTGTGTTATCCTCTAGCCCTGTCTCTTTTAAGGTGCGCATTATGCGGCCCACTGCTTCATCCAGCACTTTAACGGAACCGTGAAACTGTGCCAAATCCTTGCGGATATTTTCCGTGTCCGGAAGATAGGGAGGAACCTGAACCTGGCTGATATCGTCCTTGACATTGTCGTACTCGTCAAAGGAGCGGTGAGTCTCCCAAAAGCCGATATTGGCGAAAAAGGGCTGTCCCTCCGGTTCGTTTGCTTTTTTCTGTAAAAATTCAATGGCCGTTTCGGCCACCTGAGGAGCTCTGGAACCCTCGATCCCCAAATAGTTTTGATAACCCAGCTTGTAAGTGGAGCTGTAGGTTCCTTTTTCCTCTTCACCTATAGTTTCATGGCTGAAGCCGATAAGCGTTGTGTCATACCCGGCCTCATTCATGGCCATCGGCAGTGTAGTTTGATCTTCCCCGATATGAAAATTTAAATGAGCCAAGCCGATCAGGCCGTTGTTATGCGGATATTTGCCTGTCAGAATGCTGCCTCTGCTGGGACTGCACTGTGGAGCAGGGCAGTAGTACTCGTCAAATCTAACCCCTTCCGCAGCGAGACGGTCCAGCTCCGGGGTTGGGACCTGATGTCCGTAACAGCTGAGATAACGACCGGTATCATGAGATATCATGAAAACAATATTAGGTTTACTCATCTTAACCAGCTCCTTTTTTCTTTATCTCTTATTCTCCCATTAATTCCTCAATTTCCGTTTTGATCACGGCCACATGCGGGCCGTAAATCACCTGTACCCCTTTACCGCGGATAATGACTCCACTGGCTCCGGTTTGTTTTAGCTGCTCTTCCGATACCTGTCCCTCTTGATGTACGGTAACGCGCAGGCGGGTTGCACAGCAGTCCAGATCTTCGATATTGCTATTGCCGCCCAGTGCGGCCAGGATGCGGCCGGCCTGATTGTCGGTGGAAGCACCCGCATTCGTAGGTTCTTCCTGATCCGCTGCGTTTCCAGCATCTTCTCTCCCAGGTGTTTTTAAATCCAACTTTTTAATGAGGATGCGGAACGTAAAGTAGTACAGGAAGAAGAAAGCTATGCCCGCAATCGGAATGAGAACCCAGTTCGTTTTTTCATCGCCCTGAAGAATACCGAATAGCGTAAAGTCAATGAGTCCCGCAGAGAACGTCATGCCAATGGTAATGTTCAGCATGTGAGCAACCATATACGCAAGACCCCAATATGCGGCATGGATTACGAACAGGATCGGAGCGACAAAGAGAAATGCAAACTCCAAAGGTTCGGTGATGCCTGTCAAAAAGGATGTGATCGCACCGGTAAGCAGCAGGCCGAACACTTTTTTCTTGTTTTCCGGTTTGGCGCAGTGATACATGGCCAGTGCCGCACCCATTATGCCAAACATCATGGTCAGATATTTGCCGCTCATAAAGCGCGCAGTGCCGACAAAATAGTGCTGTGTGGCCGGATCTGCCAGCTGGGCGAAGAAGATGTTTTGCGCTCCCTGCACCTGGGTTCCGTTAACCATCATGGAGCCGCCAAGCGCTGTCTGCCAGAATGGGAGGTAAAAAATGTGGTGAAGCCCCAAGGGGCCGAGCAGCTTGACAATAAAGCCGAACAGAAATGTTCCGAAATAACCTGTGCGGTCCACGAGACCGCCAAGCCCGGCAATGCCCGATTGGATCGGCGGCCAGATGAAGAACATCAGGAGACCGAGCAATACGGCGGAGAAAGAGGTGATAATGGGTACAAATCTTGACCCGCTGAAAAATCCCAGCCACTGCGGCAGCTTGACCTTGCCGAATCTTTTGTGCAGAACATAAGTTAACAGGCCGACAATGACACCGCCGAACACACCGGTCTGGAGTGTTTGAATCCCCAGAATCATCGCCTGCCCGACGTCGGCCAGCTTTTCTTTGGCCAATGTCCCGGAAATGACGAGCAGGGCGTTCATGGAAGCGTTCATGACGAGATAAGAGAGCACTGCTGCCAGCCCCGCAACGCCTTTGTCGCTTTTCGCCAGCCCTACGGCAATGCCGACAGCGAAGATGATCGGCAGGTTGCTGAAAATGATTTGGCCGGCATAGCTCATGATGACAAAAATCGCCTGCAGCCACACTTGATCCAGAAACGGATAATTGCTGATCGTGTTCGGATTGGAGAAGGCTCCCCCGATACCCAGCAGCAGTCCGGCTGCTGGCAGAACAGCGATAGGTAGCATTATGGCCTTGCCAAAAACCTGGAACCGGCTGAACAGATTTTTAAACATAATATCCCCCTCTTTTCATTCTGGGGATTAGTTTCTGATTCCATGCTTTTGGGCAACAAAAAAAGACCTAAAATGCCGAAGGTATACCTGTACCTTATAAGCATTCTAGGTCTTGCCTGCATGACCAGTCACAATCCCCTGTATGTGATTGACGTTTGAATGAGCCCATTGTAAACGGTTTATTTTCATTCGTCAACAAATTTTATACATCTTCAAGAATTCTCTGCAGATGCAGGGCGATGTATGCCATTTCCGATTCCGGAAACTCGATACGATACTTTTGCTGCAAATATTCGGCTGCCTTTTTGGCTGCTTTAAAGCCATGCTTGTACGTTTTTTTGATCATTTTCAGCATGTCCTTATCCAGGGTGTGAAAGGGCTTTTGGTCATAAAAACGGCTGAGTGCCAATTCCAGGTGAGTGAGTAGGCGATGGTATGAGATGCTGTCTTGATCAATATCCGCGCCCAGTTCCTCCAGCATGATTCCGACTGTCTCCTGGATGATGATCGTTTTCTTGATGGATTTTTCAATATGCGAGTTTTCCATCTTGGCCGTATGGATATGCAGGGCGATATAGGCGGCCTCATCCTCCGGGAATTCAATACCAAAGGCGTCTTTAATCTGTTCCAAGGACCACAGTCCGATTTTGTACTCCGTACCGTACAGCAGCCTGATCTCGTTCAGCAGCTTGTTCCTCACCTGAATGCCATTCCTGGAACGTTCAATGGCGAAGGACAGATGGTCAGTCAGCGCAATATGAATATGGTTATTCAGACTCATGCCCAACACCTGTTCGGCGTGTGAGATAATTTTTTCTCCCATGGCGATATGGGATTCGGGTACAGAGCTTAACAACTGCTGAAATTTTTTGCTTTCTTCCTTCAGCACAAAGGTTTTCTCAATTTTAGCCGGGTCGATCAAGTCATTCTTGCCTTTTTGGAACGCGATGCCCGGACCCATGATGATCTTTTCTTCATCACCTTCCTTCACCACAACGGCATTGTTGTTTAAAACACGGTTGATTTTCATATCATTTCTCCAATCCACTTTCACAGCTCTGAAACTTAAAATTTTGTGGTTCTGATTGTATCAATACTTCTACGTGAAGTCATCCTCAAAATTTTTCGAGTTCGTTGCACTATATCTGCAATCATTGACAGGCAGGCAGAAATTAATTAATATAGTGGCATAATTTAATGATGCGGGATTGTGACTGTTTAGCAGGCAAGACCCAAAATTTGGTACGGACAACTTTCCGCACTGAATTTTGGGTTTTTTTTATTTCCCGGACGACTACAAGGAGGAGATACAGATGCTGTCATTTTTCAAAAAGGATAAAACAATCAAGGAGCTTGCTGTAATGGCTCCTATTACAGGACAGGTTGTGGGCCTTGAACAGGTGCCTGACCCAGCCTTTGCCGGCAAAATGATGGGTGAGGGAGCGGCCATTGCACCGGTGGAAGGTAAAATGTATGCTCCGTTTGACGGAAAAATTGCGCAGCTTATTAAATCCAAGCATGCTATCATTCTGGAGCATGAGTCCGGGGCGCAGGTGCTTATTCATGTGGGAATCGACACTGTTTCTTTGAAAGGGTCTGCATTCTCCCCGGCCGTTCAAACAGGGGATAAAGTGAAGCAGGGCCAGTTGATGATGGAATTTGATATGGATATGATCCGTAAAGCGGGTCTGCCGGTCATTACTCCCGTAATTGTTCCTGACGGAATCGATGCGGTTCAAGCCGTTCAGGTTCATGAGGGCAGTGGCGTAACAGCAGGAAGAGACACCATAATGACGATTAAACTGGGAAAATAAAACTGGCGGCTGGAATTTTATTATGAATCCGCCGATGAGAGCGATTCCAAGCATAGACCCACCTCACGAGTAAGGTGGATGAGTCTTTGCGTTCCATTGGGGGGCCGGTTCCAACAGCTTCAGTACAGATTGGGGCTGTCCTTCTTCCGTTAAAACCGATACTCAAATACCTCAATTGAAGGAATCAGTAATGGGGACTTCGATGCTAAAGGCACAGCCTCAAGAGCGGAAGCATTGCAACTTATAAGGAAAAAGTAGCTTAATTGATATTTGATCGACATGTGCATCTAAAGTATCGGTATGGGAATCGGAAATGTTGGTGCAAAGGATTTTACGTGGATACCCTTGAAGGAACAGGAAAGTGATTGAAGAGGGCATCTCGCGATAGTTATCCATTTTGGAAGATGCAACGGAGGGCTATATGAGGGCTAGATTTGAGCTGACTTTTAAAAATTCGCTTGATCTACAAAAGAAAAGCAGGGCAACCGATATATATATGCTACCTAACTTTGCTTTAAACAGAAGCGTGGCATTATAACATCTTATGGAGGTCATCTGCTTGAAATTGCCCAAAAAAGCTTCATTACTTTTATCTGTTCTTCTGTTATCACCTATGGTACTGTCACCGACTAGCATCTACAATTTTAATGGATCAGGTAACATCGCCTTTGCGGCTGAACCGCAGGCTAATTCAATTACCATTACAGGACCAGGTGTATTTTCGCCTAATCGTGGGTTACAACTGACTGCGAACGGTACGATGAACAATGGCGAAATTACAGATATCAGTTCAACCGCTACTTGGAATTCCGACAACGAAGCTGTTGCAACAGTGTCTCCTGGAGGAATTGTAACGGGGGTAACGGAGGGGACCGCCAATATTACCGCATCACGTGATGGGAAAATCTCTGATACGTTCCCTGTCACAGTAACTTGGGCAACATACCAAAAGCTACAAGAAACCAAGGACTCATTAGAATTACCATTCACCGGTGGTCAAACTAAGGATAATGTCACCTCAAGTATCGATTTACCTACTCAGATGGAGAATGTATTTTTGTCCTGGTCTTCATCTGACACAACGATTATTGCAAACAATGGTAACGTTAAACGTCCTCCATACATTGGTGGGGATAAACAAGTTACGCTCACGGCTACACTTCAAGCTGGAAGTGAAGCTCCAGTAACGAAGGTGTTTACTCTTAACGTTGTTAGAGCAGAACCTACCCCAGAGGATAAGCTTCGTGAAGCCTTGGATGAGTTGCAGATCGGTTATTATAATGGAGACACGGCCGATGGGGTTAGAAGTTCAGTTGTTCGGTTGCCTATTGGAGGGAAATATGGATCGTCCATATCATGGGTATCAAGCGACCCGGAGATAATTACTTCCAATGGTAGGGTGTACCGGACGTTAGACGATACGGATCATGTCGTTAAATTGACTGCAAGAGTATATGTGGATGGGGTGTTTGAAACTCGTGACTTCATCCTTAACGTTAAACATATAAATAGAGATAAAATAATTACTTCGTTTGCTCTTGATGACCATGTTGGAGTTATAGATGAAGATAACAAAACAATCACGTTCGACATACCTAGGGGTGCATCTGACAAATCCATGATTGTTACTTATACTGCAAAAGCATTACAGGTTCTCGATAATGGGATTATGATGACTAGTGGGGTATACAACATTTATCCGTTCTTCGTTAAAGATTACAGTGTCACTGCTACTGATGAATTGCTGAATCCTGTACACTACAAGTTGGTATTTACAGGCGGATCCACAGCACCGACGCCAGAGCCAGCACCGACGCCAGAGCCAACACCAACGCCAGTACCAGCACCGACGCCAGTGCCAACACCGACGCCAGTGCCAACACCGACTCCATTACCTGCGCCAACGACAACGGATAACGCTTTTAGAAAAGACGTATTTAAGCCTGGCATCAGTGCTACTCAGGTACTGGAATCAAAAATTAACGATGCTCTTAAAAGTCAAGGCAACGCTTTTAAGCCGGTTGATATAAAAAATCATTGGGCCAAACAAACCATTGATATTTTCACTAAATTGAACATCATTAAAGGTTATGAAGACAAGACGATTAGACCTAATCAAGACATGTCCCGAGGAGAGTTCGTGGGGATACTGTCCCGCATTTTTGAGGTGGGTGGAACAAATCAGGTTGCTCTAAAAGATATTAAAGGTCATTGGGCGGAAGACGCCATTGTGCAGTTTACTCAAGCAGGTATTATTAGTGGAAACGGCGATGGTACATTTAAACCAAACAAGGCTATTACACGAGAAGAAATGGCCGTGATTCTATCCAAGATCGTCGATTTCCAAGGGATAACCCAAAACAAGATTGATAGCTCCAATCCCATTCAAATGGTAGCCCAAGCGGGCATTATTCAAGGTAATGGTAATGGGGACCTCAATGCAAAGGGCACAGCCTCAAGAGCGGAAGCGTTGCAACTGATCCTTAATACTTTAAAGCTGAACTCCAAAATCAAAACGATGCTTGAACTTTTATAAAAGAAATGAAGAAGCACACAAGGCGCCTTGATTTGCAGGCGCTTTTTTCTTTTCTTCAACGAACGAGCAATATTTTTTAGAATTTACATAAAATTAACAATGTTTAAAATTGCAATGATATTTCTCCCTTATAATCTGGTGAGCTGAAAAAGGAATCTAACATAAAGGGGACAGGCTAAGCCAACTACATGAAAAACATAAAAAAAATCGGAATTTCAGCAGCAGCACTTGCTTTGTTAACGTCTGTAGCGGTAATTGATGTTTATGGTGCGGGCTTTAAACGAACGATCGAGGTGTCCGAGCAGTCCGTCAATGTGATCATAAATGGACAAAAGATGGAAGGAGAATCGTTTCTCTACAATGGGGTAACCTATGTACCCGCGAGAGCGATCGGGGAAGCTTTAGGCAAGGAGGTAGGCTGGGACGAAAATACCCGCTCGGTGTTAGTGGGCCAGCAAGTGAATGATACGCAAGGGTACCGTGGGACCAAGACGCCATATCCTTTTAAGGAAACAACGTATACATCAGTTCCGGAAGGGTACAAGCCTGTGTTTGTCAATTATGTGGGAAGACATGGCTCCAGGCACTTATCTGCCTCCAAGTACGATAAAACGCTCTTGGAACTGCTCCAAATTGCTGAGAAGGATGGGCAGATCACCGAGCAAGGAAGAGAATTGAAAAATGAGATCGTAAAATTGATGGCAGTGGAAAAAGACCATTACGGTTTGCTTTCCGCCTTGGGTGAAGAAGAGCTGGAGGGGATCGGAGCCAGACTGGGTCAAAACTTTAAAGATATATTCAGTCCGGATAAAAAAATCATTGCACAAGCTACCTTCAAGGATCGGACGCCTCAGAGTAGAGACAACTTCTTGGAGGGACTTCAGAAAAGCCTGGGAGACGAAAACCTGGACATTCGTACATCCACCTTCGAAGAAGGAAAAGATCCGTATTTAAGACCATTCGACATCGCGACGAAATATAACGAATATGCAGAAGATGGGGAATGGGTAAAGCTGTTTGAGGACTACGCCTCACAGGAAACAGGCACGCGATATGCGAAGGAGCTTCTTTTACAATTCATATCACCAAGTTTTTATGAAAGGTTGGAAGCCGGGGAGTTTAAGCTGAAAGATGATAAAGGAAAGGTTAAACTGAGCAACCCGACAGATGCCGCCTCCAATCTATATGAACTGTACATCATCTCTTCTAATTTAAAAGAGGAGGGTAATTTTGAGTTCGGCGAATATTTCACTACAAACCAATTAAAGTGGTATGAAAGCATCGACAATATCAACGACTTTTATGAAAAAGGACCATCCCTAACGTCGACTGATTTGCCACAGAATATCGTTGCGCCTTTAGTTAAAGAATTGATTCATTCCACAGACCAGTCTCTAATGGAAGGAAATACAGCTGGAGTCTTCCGGTTTGCCCATGCAGAAACCATCATTCCTCTTTCCTCATTCTTGGACATTAAAGGCGCTAATGTCAGCGTAGATGATCCGAAGGAAGTGAGTACAAAATGGGATGGTTCCGTCATCTCCCCGATGGGTGCCAATATCCAGTGGGTCCTGTATTCCAACGGTAAAGATTATCTTGTTAAGATGCTGCGCAACGAAGAAGAAATTGCTTTCCCGATTGAAACGAATAGTTATCCGTATTACAAATGGGATGATGTCAAAGCATATTATGAAAACAAGCTGAAATCGGTTGGGGTAGATATGGACAGCAGTCTGGAAGATGATATTAAGCTGCTGCAAGAAAAGTTTTAACTGAGGTTATCATTATAGAGGGTACTAGGGGCTGCTAATGTTTAGCGGCCTCTTTATTAGATGTTCCACATACGATGAAGCTCACGGGGATGGAAACGATGATCGCCTGAGGCGGAGCATTTATGTGTTGTAATTTTATAGCTGGAGCATCGGCAAAAAAAGTTTTTTTGAGAAATCTATTTACAAGTGCTGAATGTCTATGGTATATTCTTATTCCGGCCAAGAAAACACCGAGAAACATGGTGCGGCAAGCAAAGCAAATAAGCTTCGAGAAAAGAAACTTAAAAAAAGTGCTTGCAAAGTTGGTTCGGATGTGATAAGATATAAGAGTTGCTAAGGACAACAACCTAGTAACGAAAACGAAGTTTGATCTTTGAAAACTGAACAACGAGTGAGTAATGCGAAGGTTTTTGGTACATGTCGTATGACTGTATAAAAACCGGAGCGACATTGAGATATTTTATCTCGTCAGATTCAAAATGAGCTAATCGCTCTTTTCAATACCTCAGATGATTTTCATCACGATTAACCTCG
>NZ_CAKMMP010000010.1 GCF_927798175.1 Paenibacillus sp. JJ-223 | reverse complement strand
AATATATATAATATATAATTATAATAGACAAAACCTATAAATCGATTAACAAAACAGCCTACCGAGCATGACTTTCGCTGCTTCATAGGCTGCTTCGTTTTTCATTTGTTTTTTCAAAAACGTCCGTAATCTGCTTAGTCCTATCCTACGATGAGTCCGTATACGATGCCCGGTCCATGCACGCCGATCGTCAGGTCATTTTCGATATCCGATGAACGGCTTGGCCCCGAAATGAAATGAATGCCTGCCGGGAGATTTTCCCTTCCGACTTCGTCAAATCGACTCAGCGTCTCGCCCAGCCTTGTATATAGACGATCCACAGGAATGATCAGGATGAGAACCGTGGGTAACAGGCTGACCGAGCGCCCTTTGTCCTTGGAGGACAACACCGTCACCGAGCCGGTATACGCCGTGGCATAATCCGCCATGACCACGCCGATGTCCGCTTCGGCGGCGCGGGCTCTCCAGTTTTCTTCAGGCAGCGAATTCCATACGGATACGCTAACGCCCTGCTCGAGGCTCGATTCAAGCGCCAAATCTTCAAGCTCTTTTTCGTTTTGCCGAATGATGTATTTTGCGCCAAGCTCCCGCGCCTTGCCAACGATGAAACCTGCCGCTTCCTCCATGCTCGGCACTCTCGCAATATGGGCCCCGACGCTGACAAAATTGTCCGTGAACGCCTGAATGCGTTTCTCCGTGTCCCACTCCAGCTTGTTCCAGAATGTCGGAGCGCCGCGGAAAGGCTGGACAGGCGCCTGCATCTGCCTCGGTCTGCCCAGCCTGGATGCGATGCCGTTCATGAATTTCTCCTGTTTCTCGCGCGACTTTCGCTCCAAAGCGGCAAGCCAATCCTGATGCTCAGTGTGCATGCCCCCCGCCTCCTTTTTCGCGTTCCTGCAAAATCCGTTCCATGCGCTGCTTGACAGAGGCATCCATTTCTTTGGGGTGCCGGTTCAGTTCCTCATCCAACCTGTTCCATTCCTGGCGGAAGGATCGTTTGGCCAGGCTTGGCGCAACGCGATACGTATTCCAGCCCTTGAGCGGACCCAATTTGAGCGAAATGCCGTTATTGCGCACAACGGCTTTCTGGCCGATCTGGCCCATGCGGACTGCGGCAGCAAACCGTTTGGAGTTGGAGGCAACCGCGGCAAAGCCCTTCATGCCAAGGCCCTCCAACCGGTTGCCATTCCCGCTCTCCACCTTGCGCCTGCGCAGGTATACGAGCATGTCGTGCAGCGGTATTTTGACCGGACAGGCCTCATAACAAGCCCCGCACAGACTGGATGCGCTTGCGATATCGTTCCATTCGTCAATGTTGCCATTTAGGGCAGGCGTCAGCACCGCGCCGATCGGTCCGCTGTATGTGCCGCCGTAGGCATGACCGCCAATGTGCCGATATACCGGGCACGCGTTAAGGCAAGCGCCGCAGCGTATGCAGTTCAGCAGCTCTTGAAACTCCGGATTGCCCAGCTGCAGCGAGCGGCCATTGTCGACGATGATGATATGCATCTCATCCGGACCGTCGCCGTCCTCAGAGCGGCGCGGGCCCGTAATGCCGGACATGTACATCGTCAGCTTCTGGCCCGTTGCCGAACGCGGAAGCAGGGTTGCCATGACCTCCAGATCGGTCCAGGAAGGAATGATCCGCTCCATGCCCATCAGCGTAATTTGCGTTTTCGGCACGGTCGATACCATGCGGGCATTGCCCTCGTTTTCGAACAGCACCATGGAACCCGTCTCCGCAATCGCAAAATTGCAACCCGTCATGCCGATATCCGCTTCCAAAAACTTCTCGCGCAGTTTCTTTCGCACAAATCCTGCAAGCACGGTCGTATCCGGCTCCAGCGTCTCGCCAGCCTCCTTCGAGAGCAGCTCGGCAATCTGGTATCGGTTTTTGTGAATGGCCGGAATGACGATATGCGAGGGCGCTTCCCCTGCCAGTTGAATAATATATTCGCCAAGGTCGGTCTCGATCGCTTCGATGCCGGCCGATTCCAGCGCATGGTTCAAATGCACTTCTTCGGAAACCATGGACTTCGACTTGACGACCGAAGACGCCTGTTTGTGCGCGGCGATGTTCAGGGCAATCGCGGCAGCCTCCGCGGACGTGTCCGCAAAGTGAATATGGACTCCGTTCGCCCGGGCATTATCCACGAATTGGTTCAGATAGTAGTCCAAATGGGCAATCGTGTGCAGACGGATTTGCCGTCCGCGCTCACGCCATTCGTCCCAATTGCCGTGCTCCTCCGACGCTGATTTCTTGCCATTGCGCAATCGCTCGGTCGTGAACTTGACCGCTTTTCGCAAAAAGTCGTCGTTCAGCGCAAGCTCCGCCCGCTCCTTGACCGTCACTTCCATAGGTCCTGCCTGGCTCATCCTGTCTTCACCCCCTCATACAGCAATTCGGCCAGATGCATGACACGCACCGGCTCATTCCGGTACCGCAAATTGCCCGCAATGTTCATCAAACAGGCCATGTCCAATCCGACAAGCACCTCGGCCTCGGTTTCTTTCACATGGTCGACCTTTTCCGTGACCATCGCGCCGGAAATGTCCGGCATTTTCACGGCAAACGTGCCCCCGAAGCCGCAGCAATCCTCCGCAAACGGAAGCGGGACGAATTCAAGCCCCTTGACCGCCTTCAACAGCGCCAACGGCTCATTCTTCACCCCGAGCAGCCTGCTGCCATGGCAGGACGGATGATACGTGACTTTGTGGGGAAAATGGGCCCCCAGATCGGTGATGCCGAGCACGTTCACCAGAAATTGCGTGAACTCGTAAGCCTTTGCTTCCAAACCTTTGGCTTTCTCCAGCCATACCGGATCGTCTGCGAACAGTTCCGGATAATGATGGATCATATACGTACACGACCCGGAAGGACATACGACGAAATCGCTGTCGTCAAACGCCTCCAGAATCGTTTTGGCCGCTGCCCGCGTCTCATCCCAATACCCGCTGTTGTAGGAAGGCTGGCCGCAGCACGTCTGTATCGGCGGGAACTCCAGCCGTATGCCGTGAGCGGCGAGCAATCTGACCATGGCTTCCCCCACACGGGGATAGATGGCATCGCTGAGGCAGGTAATGAACAAGGAGACCTTCATGATTACACGCTCCCATTATGGATTGATAATTTCCTGCACCGCATCTATACGGTGGTGATCGTAATGTTGTAAACCTTTAGCCGTTCGAGCATTTCAGGATCGGGCACCTGGTCCGTAATAATGTTATGCACGGCCTGCAGCCCGGTCACTCTGGCAAAAGCCCGAACGCCGAACTTGCTGGCGTCGGCCAGCAGAATGACTTGATCGGATATGCCAACCATTCTCTGTTTCAGCCTGGCCTGAAGTTCGTTCGACTCGCTGATGCTGCCGCTTTCCGGATGAACGCCCTTGCAGGACAAAAACAATTTGTCGACATGGTACGTCTCCAGCGAACGTTCCGCAAGCGGCCCGACAAAGGACAGCGACCGCTGCGCCAGCTGTCCGCCGGTGGAAATGACCTCGATCTTGTCCTTGCTGCTTAGCTCCGTCGCCACCTGAATCGAGTTGGTAAGCACCGTCAGCGGGATGTCCGGCATGCTGGCGGCCATGTACCCGGCGGTGGTGCTGGCATCCAGCAAAATCCGGTCCCCCGGTTCAATCATGGAGACCGCCGCATGGGCAATCCGCTTTTTCTCCTCGGCCTGCGTTGTTTCCCTCACCCGGTAAGGAATTTCAGGCTGGTCTTCTTTGACGCTGACGGCGCCGCCGTGCGACCGGCGCAGCCGTCCGGCCTGTTCCAGCCGGTCCAGATCGCGCCGGATCGTTTCCTCCGTGACGCGGCAGCGCTCGCTCAGTTCGGATACGCGCATGCTGCCGTTCAGGTTCACCAGCTCGACGATCCGGTCGTATCGCTCTGCCGCCAGCATGGCTACACCTCGCTCCCGGTACGCGATTGGGCCAGGCCGGTCACCTGCAGGAATCGGCCGTATGCATGGTCCCAGACGGAGCGCTGCTCCGGCTCGTACTCCTTCACCGGGAACGAATCCCGAATGACTCGGCGCGCCTCCCAAATATCCTTAAACGCTCCGCTGGCGATCCATTGCACTGCCATGTTGCCGATCGCGCTGCCTTCGGCCGGCCCTGCCCATACCGGCTTGCCGATCGAATTGGCCGTCCACTGGCATAACAACCGGTTCTGGATGCCGCCGCCAACCATATGCAATCCGCCAAAGGATTGTTTGGACAAACGCTCCGTCCATTCCAGCACGATGCGGTACTTCAGGGCCAGGCTCTCCAGGATCGAACGCGCAACCGCGCCTTGATCTTGCGGTTCAACCTGGCCTGTGCGGCGGCAGTATTCACGGATGCGGCTGGTCATATCGCCAGCAGGCAGGAACAGATCATCGTCGGGATCGAACAAGCTCGCGAACGGAGCTGCATTCTCCGCCTGCTGCAACAATTCGGCATAACCGATCGCCTGCCCCTCGCGCTCCCATTCCCGCATGCTTTCCTGCAAAATCCACAGACCCATAATGTTTTTGAGCAGCCGGAATGTGCCCCCGGCACCGCCTTCATTCGTAAAGTTAAGCGCCAAGCTCTCTTCGCTAATGGCCGGCCGATCGAGCTCCGTCCCCATCAGGGACCATGTTCCGCAGCTCAGATACGCAAACGAACGCTCCGTAGCGGGGACTGCAACGACGGCAGAGCCCGTATCATGCTCCGCTACGGCGACGACAGGAATGCGTGCAATGCCCAGATCACCGCTGATGCTGCCGCGCAGCTGTCCAACTCCGGTACCCGGCATGACCGCTTTTCCGAACAAATGCTCTGCCACACCGATGTGCGCCAGCAAGTCGCGATCCCAATCTCCCAAGATGGGATTGTACATCTGGGTCGTCGTGGCGTTGGTGAACTCGTTCACTGCATCTCCGGTCAGGAAATAACGCAGCAGGTCAGGGATCATCAGGAATCGCTGCGCTCCATCCAGCAGCGGCGAACCGCCGCGGCGCAGCGCAGCCAGTTGATAGAGCGTATTGAAGCTCAGGAACTGAATGCCCGTTTTTTCGAAAATCGCCTTCCGACCAAGCTCCTTGCACACTTGTTCCATCATGCCGCCAAATTGCGTATCCCGGTAATGATACGGATTGCCCAGCAGTTCGCCGTGGCTCCCGATCAGCCCGAAATCGACGGCCCATGAATCGATTCCCAAGCTCTCCGGCTGTTCCCCGCGCTGCTTGACCAGCGTAAGCCCGGTCAGCAGTTCATGATGCAAACGCAAAATATCCCAATACATCCGGTCCCCGACCTTTACGGGCTCGTTCTTGAAACGATGGACTTCCACCGTTTCCATTTCCCGGTCATTCAGATGACCCAGCAGCGCTCTCCCGCTGCCGGCGCCCAAATCGTATGCCAGCACACTCACTGCTCTCCACGCCCTTTCTCATTCTTTGATTTCAGAAAAATCAGTCTTCATTCTGTTACGTTTTCTGCGATTTATTGTTTGTTTATTTTTGTTTAATACTGTTTAACTTTATTTTATGAGTATAACATCATTGTAAGCGTTTGAATACCCTGCGATTTGTTTTCTTTTGGGCATCACAAAAACGGCCCTTTCCAAAGAAGAGCCGTTCTTGTCCCAACCATTGGCTTAAAATTGTCCATGTCCGACATCGGATTGCGTCTGTTCCTCGCGTTCAAAATGCTTGAAGCGGGTCCCCTGAAACGTCAGCATCCCTTGGTCTTGCTCAACGATCCGGCCGTAATCGCTGCCGCTGACGCGAAATTCTATTCTCTCGCCGTTATCCAGCTCAAAGGTCAGGAAGTACGAGGTCGATGTCCCTGTGTCCCCGGCCCCCCCGCTGACATTTGTACGCTTCGCCACGACGGTGGAATGCAAGGTCAGAAGAGGTGACGCATTGTTGGAAGACCAGCTGCGCAATCCGGAGATAATGGCATAACCGATCGTGACTGCGATGATCACGAACACAGCGCCGATAAAGATCGTGCCGAACGTCTGCATGGTGTTAAACTCGTTGACTTGGGAAAAAAAGCCGCCATTTCCTTCAAAACCGGGAACATCATTCATATCGTCGAAAACGCCGAAACCGTCCATGATCATCGTCCCTTCCCTGCTGATCTTGTCCGTATAACTATATGAGCCTAATCAGGAATACAGACGTTCAAGTTCGTCCACCAGGCTGCCTACGTAAGCTACCGCGGTACGGATTGGATCGGGACTGGTCATGTCGACGCCCGCTAACTTCATCAGTTCCTGCGGAGAAAGGCTGCCTCCTGCCTTGAGTGCTTCGAGCCAGCGGTCCACCGCAGGCTGTCCCTGCTCCCGGATCTGCTGCGCTGCAGCCGTCGATGCCGTCAGCCCTGCCGCATAGGTGTACGGGTATAATCCCATGTAGTAGTGAGGCTGCCGCATCCAGGTCAACCTGGCGGCCTCATCCACGATGAGATCCGGCCCCCAGAATTCGGACAAAACTTCCCCTTTGAGCTGGCTCAGCAGCTTGGCCGTTACAGGCTCATCCTTCATTGCGCGTGCATACACCCGGCGCTGCAGCTCTCCCTCGAGCAGATGGGTTACGTAATTATGGTAGTACGTGTTCAACAATTGCGAAATGACCCAGCGCTTCATTCTCGGATTGTCGGAACGCTTCAGCAAATGGTCTGCCAGCAGCATTTCGTTCATCGTGGATGGAGCTTCAATGAAATAGAGCGACGGACGGGTATTCGTGATTCGCTGGTAACGACCGGCCAGCATGAAATGGCCGGCATGGCCCACTTCGTGCGCCAGCGTGAATGCTCCGCGCATGTTGTTCGCCCAGGAGACCAGAATGTAGGAATGCGCGCCGTAAATCGAAGAGCAGAATGCCCCCGTCGATTTGCCCGCATTGTCCGCATAATCCACCCAACGCTCGCTGAATGCCCGCGATACGATCTCGCTGTATTCGGGACCAAGCACAGCGAGCGCTTCTTGAATCAATTCGCAAGCTTCCTCATAACTAATGGCAGGGCTGAATTCCGGATCAAGCGGTGCCTTCAGGTCGCAGAACATCAGTTTGTCCAAGCCGAGCTCCCTCTTTTTGAGCGCGGCTAGCCTGCGCATATGCGGTGCCAGCTCTGCCTGGATGATGTCGAGCACGTTATTGTACATCTCTTTGCTTACCTGCTGCGGATGAAGAAGCATCTCCGTGACGTCTTCATATCCGCGCAACCGGGACAAAACGACCTGTTTCTTCACTTCGGCACCATATGCCTCGGCAAACGTGTTTTTGTACTCGTTCAGCTTCGCCCCAAAGGTTGTATATGCCGAACGTCTGAGCTCAGTGTCCGCGGACATCTCGTAATTATTTTCATAGAATGACCAGGAAAGCGGCCGCTCATTGTCTTCCCCGTCCGTCACGGGGTCAAATGTCATGTCGGCAAGTTTGCCTCGCAAATAAATGCGATAAGGCGAATCCATGAATTCTCCGAGCGAGGCAAGCACTTTCTCCGTCTCTGCCGACAGGCGATGCTTCTTTTCCTTCAGCAGCAATTCCAAACTGCGGGCATACGGCTCAAGCGCCGGCAATTCACGGATATACCTCTCCATCGTTCCATCGGGAAGATCGCTGATTTCGGAAGAAATGAACGACAACGAGGACGACAGGCCCGATACGATATCGCCCGCTATAGCAGCGTTTTCGAGATTCACCGGGTTGGTGCTGTCCTCCGACTGTTTAAGGCGGGCATAGGCCGCTGCCTTGCCAATCCGTTCCTGCAGCGCTTCGCGGGCGTCCAGGCAGCCAAGCAGCTGTTCAGGGCCTTCACCGAGGCGTCCCTGGAACGCTTCGATGATCGCGGTCGCCGCTTCCGGAAGCGAACGGATTTCTTTTTCCCATGCTTCGTCGGTGGCAAACAAATCCTGCAAATTCCATGTCGATTCCAGACTTACTTCTGCTCGTGTACGTATCTTGTCCATTGTATATCTGATCCTCCTTTTATTTCCAATACTCTCATCCTATCATATTCGGATCATGAATACCTGACATTACTACATTGAACCCTCTGAAATCCGGCACGGCTGCTGCAGCTCATTGGTCATGTTGATGAAAAAAACCGCAGGATCACGGGAATGAATTCCCTCCTGCGGCTTTGCTTATCGCGCTTCGTTGCTCTATAAATCCGACTTATGATGACGGCTCACGATTTCCAAATGACGTTTTCCCCGTAATTTTTGCCCCAATCGTACATGGCGTGCAGCACGGGCATCAGGCTCTGTCCATGATCAGTCAATGAATATTCCACCCGTGGAGGAACTTCCGCATAAACCTTGCGCTCGATCAATTGGTCTTCCTCCAGCTCGCGCAGCTGGTTCGTCAGCATTTTTTGCGTAATGTGGGGGATCAGACGCTTCAGCTCACTGAAACGCTTGGTGCCTTCCAAGCCGAGATGCCACAATATTATCAGCTTCCATTTGCCGCCGATCACGGCAAGGGTCAGCTCTTTTTCGCAGTTGATTTCCTTCAAGTTGATTCTTTCCTTGACTTCGGCTGCCATTCTCCGAGCCTCCCATCCTCTTTCGTTATGCGAATAAAAACAGTATCTTCATTCTACTATAGCAAGCAGCGGATGCAAAGCGCCATCGTCGTTCATGCCCCTTGCTATTTGGGGACGCAAAAAAAGATCGGAGTCCCGACTTTTTTTCGGGATTCCGATCCGCCTTTATGCTACTCCAGGTTCGCGTGCCTGCCGAACATGTCCGCTCCGGTCATGCCCTTCATGTCCATCAGTGTCAGCACCAACGCGTCCATGCCTAACAACAGTCCCTGCTCAAACAGGGAACCCATCGGCTGGCTCGTGATAGCCGATCCGGACGAGGCCGTCTCTTCCTTGGCCGAGGCCGGGATTCGAACGGTCGTGTCAGCCCATTGGCCGATCGTGGATTCGGGCTTGATCGTGATCAGCCCCACTCTCGCTCCGGCGGCCGCAGCCTTTTTTGCCATCAGCGTCAGACTGCCTGTCTCACCCGATCCGGAGCAGAGCAGCAGCAGATCATTCGGGCCAATTCCTGGCGTCACGGTTTCGCCGGCCACATAGGCTTGCATCCCCATCTGCATAAGCCGCATAGCAAACGCTTTGCCCATGAGTCCCGAGCGGCCTGCCCCGGCTACGAACACTTGCCCGGCCTGAAGAATGTGCTCGGCCATGGCATGCATTTCGGCATCGTCGATTTGGCTGAGCGTGCGCTCCAGCTCTTTCAGAATGTCAGCCGCATGTTGTCTGCTGCCCATTCCGCTTAACCTTGTTTGACCAAACGTTGGATTTCGGACGCAACCGCTGCTTTGTCAGCCGCGCCTGTAATGCCGCCGCCCACGATTACAAGATCCGGTCCGGCCTTGATGACTTCTGGAAGTGTTTCCAGTTTGATGCCGCCTGCAACGGCCGTTTTCGCGTTGGTTACCGCGCGTTTGATCGTTTGCAGATCCTCGAACGGGCTTTGGCCGGCAGCCTGCTGGTCATAGCCTGTGTGCACGCAGATGTAATCTACGCCAAGAGCGTCAACTTCACGCGCGCGTTTCTCCAGATCTGCCACGTTGATCATGTCCACCAGAATTTGTTTGTTTTGTTTTTTCGCTTCTTCTACGGCACCTTTGATCGTCAAATCATTCGTTGCGCCCAGAACCGTTACGATATCGGCACCTGCTTCAGCTGCTTTCATGATTTCGTAACCGCCCGCATCCATGATTTTCAGGTCAGCCAGCACTTCCAGGTTCGGGAATGCTTCTTTCATAGCTTTTACGGCATGCAAACCTTCGTTGATGACGATCGGCGTACCGATTTCGACGATGTCCACGTATTGTTCTACTTCTTTCACAAGCGCGATTCCGTCAGGGATGTTTACGAGGTCCAGTGCCAATTGCAATTTCATAAGTATGGTCTCCTTTTGTCGTTCGATTATAATGGGTAATGGGTTAGCTTGCACGTTGAACGTTCACCCGATGCATGCAATGTTCATTTGGTTCACTTCATCATTGTAGGACCGAACTTTCCGTTCTGGAAGTACGCACTTTGAAGTGATGTAGTTACCTGCACGAAACTATTGACCATATTTCGTTGTTATACGAAACGATTAAGCGCACAAGTTCACTTCGAACTCATGCCTTCCATTATTGCTTCTGGACCTGGATTCGCTCCGTTCGTCCATTCCAATCGATCTCCAGAACAAATTCGGGTTCATCCAACACCGCTGTGATTTGATCACCTCGCCGTTCGATCACGGGGTCAAAAGGCAAATCCTCTCGCACGCTGATGTTTCTGCTGATGAATTTGTATTTGATCCGTTCGATCGTGCCAGCGTCTTCCCCGATATATTGAATCGTATAGCGATAGCTCAGGATATCGTCGTTTCCTTGTATTGTGCTGTTGGCACGCCAGTTCTCGCTTTCACCTGCGTACGTGTACAAATGGGAGCTGGAACAGCCTGCTCCGAACATCATCAACATAACCATGAAGCAAGCAGCGCAAATGTTTTTCATCCCTTTTCCTCTCCTTCGTATCGATTGTTTCGGAACGCGGAGTGGGGTCCGATAATGGATTACGGCAGTCTTCTATTCATGTAAAGCGTTCTCTCGTCTTTATTTGGTACCAAACATCATAAGCAATGTCCCGTCCTCTTTGGCAAGAGCAATGTAAATGACGCCTCCCATCGTTCCTGGAGGGAGTGTTCCTTCAATTATCCATGCTTCCGCAAACGGATTATAGCTAATCGCGAACGGCGTCTCCTCCAGAAAGCGAGGAAAGTGCTCCGCCAAATATGGAAAGATAGCAGATGCAGCAGCGTGTTCATTACCCAGCTCGCCAAACGCAGTTTTCACCTTCATCCGGTCCTGCTGGGCAAGAGTTTCCCGATCGGCAAAATAAAGCTGGTGTCTGCCAAGCAAATTTTCATCGTGTAAATCCCGTTCCACCAAACCGTATTCGATGACCGAATTTTTCTTGCGGACGTGATGTTTGCTTTTTTTCTTATCGTCGACTTGTACCGTAATTTGATGGACTCGAAGACGATCGCGCTCCAACTCTTGCTCTTGGATCATTCGCTCCCAATGTTCCATGAAATCCATCTTGAATCACCCTCTAGAGCTTTATTTGTACAAATATCTCTCGAAACCATCTTGCATCCCGAAGTGCCTGAGATAATATCCTTCTCTGCATCGGGCCATCAAATCATCCAAAAGTGGATCATTGTCGAACTGAATGTACCCCGTCAAATAAAGGACGATCAAATATTCCTCAAAACGCAAGTTGCCGAGTACCATTTCCTCTTCTTCCATACCGTAAAATACATCGATTTCAAAAACCAACAAATTCGATATTCCACATAATGTTGATCCCATTATCAAGGCAAATTCCATCGTTTCATAATCAATGTCATCATCCTTGTTCAATTTAATCAATTCCTTGATGGCCTGTTTGTCCTCAAACACATAGGCCCCTACGGCCTGATCAAATCCGGCATAAGGATCATTGCGTAAGTACGAGAACCGCTCCAAATCGACCTTTTCGGCACGATACTTCTTGGTTAACCGATCATGGATCTGATCCAAGTTGAACGGGTTTGGAATATCCAACATTTTCTATATTAACAATCTATTATGCCATACACAATGAAATTGACCTGATATTTACATTTTGGATACATCTCAAATGAATCCACACAAAAGGCCACTCCCTTCGCGATGGAAGAGAGCGGCCTCTTGAATAATTCACCCCTTGCCTATTAGGCAGGGTACCTCATCTAAGCGTTATATGCTCAAACTTGCTTACAGGTATACCGGTTTAACACATACAGGCTTGGATACCCCTGTGCTGTGGCCTGTATATTTCAGGCGGCCCGATTCTTGGTCCACCGTAAAGGTAACGATGTTGTTGGTGTCGCGGTTAGCCGCGATCAGCAGCTTGCCGCTTGGGGTCAAAGCAAAGTGACGCGGATGCTGCCCTTCAACGGATACTGTCTCCACATGCGTCAGATGGCCCGTCTCCGCGTTCACCGCGAATACGACCAGGCTGTCGTGACCACGGTTGGAACCGTACACGAAACGTCCGTCGTTGGAAACGACGATTTCAGCCGTCGTATTTTCAGCGCCGTCATAGCCGTCTGGCAAGGTCGACACGCTGGCGATCTCGGTCAAAGTGCCTGCTTCCGCATCATAGCGATACGAAGAAATCGAGGAATCCACTTCGTTGATCACAAATGCGAACTGGCCGTTCGGATGGAATGCCAGGTGGCGCGGTCCTGCGCCCGGATGCGTTTTGGTTTCGCTATGCAGCACGAGTTCGTTTTTGTCCGCATCGATCGTGTAGATGGCAATTTTGTCGGCACCCAGATCCTGTACCATCAGGTATTTACCATCCGGCGAGAAAAATGCGGAGTGCACATGCGGTTTTTCCTGACGTGCAGGGTTTGCGCCATGGCCTTCATGTTTTTTCTCATCCAGAAGAACGCCGACTTCGCCGTTGTCCGTCACCGATTGCAGCCCAACAAGCCCACCATGGTAGCTGGACAGAATCAGATAACGACCGGAAGGATCGCGCTGGATATGGCAAGGCGGAGCGGTCAAGGAGTTATTGCGGTTAACGAGAGCCAGTTTGCCCGTGGACGGGTCAATGCTGAGCGCTACCGCTTCGGACATTTTATTTCCTTCGGCAGAAACGGCTTCACCGATGGCATATACTTTGTTGTTTGCTGCATCCACGTTGACGAACGTTGGATTTTTTACGCCGGAGATCCCGTCCAGCTTCGACAAGCTGCCTGTATCCTCATTCAATTCGTATGCATAAATGCCCTCATTTTCAGTTTCGGCATAAGAGCCGGCGATCACGAGCAAGCGTTTGTTTTCACTCATTACGGTATCCTCCTAGTATGTGTATGTAATCTCGTTGTACCTCTTCTATAATAAATCTGCCATATCAAAATAGCAATCCGACTCCCGGTGAACACCCTGATCGGCCGTGTGAAAAAAGCCCGTTTTCTGCTATGATGGGATAGGCTTTTCCAACTAGAGAAGGGATTGAAACGGATTTGTTGCACTCATTTTTATTGACACTGTACCACGTATTTTTGCCCATTTCGCTTCCGGTCATCGGAGGCATGCTGCTGAAAAAATTCAAAAATTGGGATACGCGTCCCCTGTCCGCTTTTTCCCTGTATATTTTGAGCCCGGCGCTCATCTTTGATACACTGCTACATGCCGAAATTACGTGGACCGACGTGTGGGGAACCCTCTGGTTCTCGATTCTCAACCTGCTTGCCCTCTGGCTGCTCGCCGCCCTGCTGAGCCGCATGTTCCGGCTGGAAGCCAGCGAAAAAGCAGGACTCACGCTCGTATCCACGTTTACCAACTGCGTAAACTACGGGCTGCCTTTGGTGCTGCTTGCTTTCGGACAACTGGGGCTGGACAAAGCCTCCGTATACGTCATCGGACAGATCATCATCGTGAATACGCTGGGCATCTTTTTTGCCGCAAGATCGGAATTTTCGGGCAAACAAGCCGCATTGTCCGTCTTTCGCATGCCATCCATCTATGCGGCGGTCATCGCCATCATCCTGAGGACGTTTGATCTGCATCTGCCCGAAGCCGTCGACGGCGGCGTTAGCATGATCGCTGCCGGTTATGCACCCGTCGTACTAGCCATTCTGGGTGCCCAAATGCTGCGCCCGCGCGGTACGTCAGAACCTTGGCCCGCCAACGTGCGCCGTGCCTTCTGGACGGGGATTGCCATGCGCCTGGCTGCGGCGCCGCTGTTGTCCTACGCGATCTTGAAAGCACTCCAAGTGGAAGGAACGCTGTTCAGCGTGCTGCTCATCCTGTCCTCCATGCCGACGGCAGTCAATGCCGTCATTTTGGCTGAGCAATTCAATGCGTCCCCGCAGTTCGTTTCCCGCTGCATTTTGTGGACAACCATTGCTTCGATGGCCATCCTGCCCTTTATGATTGTGGCTGTTTCCTGATCAGCAATGATGCGGGCGTGTGGGAAGCCGCCGCCTGGCGCCGCTTCTCCAGCCTGCGTTCATGGCGCCGTCTGAGCGCCCGTACATACAATATCTTCACCACGAAGTAAGAAACAAATCCCAATAACACCCCGAAGACGGACATGCCTGCCAAAATGTCCAACCCCCCAAGCAACAGTTCCTTCAATGCAAACCAATTGCCGCGGAACAGCTCCATAAAAGCATTTTCATGCAAAGCTCCCTGTCCCATGCCATGGGCAGGCAAAATCCATGACCCAATCTGTTTCGCCAAAGGCATAAGCAAAATGGGCAAAAACGTAAGTTTGCCGATCACGTTGCCAACGATAGCTGCCGGCAACGAACCGCCGGACAACCGTACGATCGGATAAAATGCAAGGTAGATCAGGGATGCCGTCGATATGACAATCAGCTCCAGGCCAAAACCAAGAGCAAATCCGATGGACACCTTATGGGCGCCTCCCGGTGCACGCAAAAGCTTCACGAAATTGAGCTTGAGCGCACGCCCGAGGCGGGCCAACCGGGTCGATTTCCGTTTTTGTGTGTTCATGCCGTGCTTCCCCTTAGTTCGACAAATAACGACAAATCCCGTCGTCTTCTTCTCAGTATATCACACCGCTCCCGCTTCTGCCGTAGTGATGACAGGCTGCGTCTCGATCGTTACATTGCCTGCGACCGCTCTGGAAATCATGCAGGATGCCTCGGCCTTGTGCGCGAGCCGTTCTGCCTTCTCAAGCTGCTCCTGTGCTGTATCGGCCTGCAGTACGACATGAGGTTTGTGAACGATCCGTTCATACGTGAAAATGTTGTTGGTCACGTCCACCGTCGCTTCCGATTCCAGCGTCAGCTCTGCAGGTGTAATGCCTGCTCGCTCCAGCATGGCAGCCAGCGTAATCAAATAACAAGTGGATGCGGCGCCAAGCAGCATTTCGTCCGGGTTGGTGCCCGTACCCGGACCGCCCATTTCCTGCGGAATCGAAATAACGCTTTTCAGCCCGCCCGCGTCGATGTGCCCCTCGCTGTTGCGGCCTCCGTTCCATACCGCTTTCAAGTGAAAAGGATGTTTCATTATATTCATTCCTTCCTGTGTTTGCTGCATCGGAGTGTTACCCGACTATACGCGTATGCATTCGATGGATTGTTCGGCCAGGCTCTCGACGATCTGGCTGTCAATGCCTTGATCCGTCACGATGGTGGCCACGCTGCTGAGCTTTGTCACTCGCGTAAATGCCTGGATATTGAATTTGCTGGAATCCGCAAGCAAAATCACTTCGTCCGCAATGCTGATCATCTTCTGTTTGACGAGCGCCTGCAGCTCGTTCGATTCGCTGATCCCTTTGGTTAAGTGCACGCCTTTGCAAGAAAGGAACAGCTTGTCCACATGGTAGGCATCCAAAGAGCGTTCGGCCAGAGGCCCGACGAAAGACAGCGATTTGGAGGCCAACTGCCCACCGGTCGAAATGACTCGGATCTGTTCCTTGCTGCTTAGCTCGGCAGCGACCTTGATCGAGTTGGTCAGCACCGTAAGCTGAATGTTGGGCAGTCCCGCAGCCATATACCATGCCGTTGTGCTGGCATCCAGTGCAATGCGGTCCCCTGGTTGTACCATTTTCACGGCTTCGTTCGCGATTCTCCGCTTCTCGTCCGCGTGTGTAACCGCCCGCTCCGGGTACGGAATTTCCTGCTGCGAATCTTCCTTGTATTTGATGCTGACCGCACCGCCGTGGGATCGCCGCAACCGACCGGCCTGCTCCAGTTTGTCCAGATCGCGGCGGATCGTTTCTTCCGTTACGCCGCAGCGCTCGCTTAGCTCGGTTACGCGCATGCTGCCTTGCGCATCCACCCATTCCACAATTTTTTCATAACGTTCTGCAACGAGCATGTTCTTCACTCCACATCGATAATTTCCATGGCCAAGCCTGTTCACCCTATCATACCACAGCACTTGCCTACGGAAAATTTCAGGAAGTACAAAAAAAGGGGGACATTGCCCCCTTCAGTTACAATAATTCCCTCCATACACCTCTCGAAGGGAGCGCTTATTTAGCTACCGGGAACCATCCTGGTGTATTGATGATCGCCTGCCACAAGCCATCTGGGATGACAAGCCGCTCCTGGTCCGATTTGGTCAGCACCGTCTCGATATCCTCTTCGCGACCGCTTTCGATTTTTTCTACCCAGTCCGGCTCAATGATCAGTTCGCGGCCGAGAGCAAGCAGCGGCAAGCCGGTTTGCAGCGCTTCTGCCGCCTCGTCCGCCGTATGAATGGAACCTACCCCGATGACCGGCAATTTGCCGCCAACGCGATCCAGGATGAATTCGATGCGGGAACGAGTATCAGCTTCGCCGCGTCTTGGTTTGGACCAGAATTCGTTCAGTGAAACGTGAAGGTAATCCAGGTTTTTCTCCTTGAGTGCATCTACCAGAGCATAGGTTTCCGTCATGGTCAGCCCTGGCGTTTCAGGTTCTTCCGGCGAGAATCGATAGCCAACGATGAATGGCGATTTGGCATGATCGGCCACAGCCTTCTGTACTTCGTCGATCACGGCCAGAGGGAAGGTCAGACGTTTCTCGATGCTTCCGCCCCACCGGTCTTCGCGGCGATTGGAATGCGGGGAAACAAATTGCTGGATAAGATATCCGTTCGCGCCATGAATTTCAACGCCGTCAAAACCGGCTGCGATGGCACGGCGAGTCGCTTCACCGAAGTCCTTGATGATGCCGTTAATCTCTTCATCGCTCAATTCTCTTGGCAGCGGAGATCCCGGGCGTTCGCTTGCTACCGCGCTCGGTGCCACGACCTGACCCGCGGGAACGGCCTGCTCGGGCGTCAAGCGGCCGGCATGGAAAATTTGCAGCACTGCTTTGGAACCTTGCTGTTTGATCGTCTCGGCAAGGCGGGTGAGGCTTGGAATGAAACGATCGTCATACGCGGCAAACTGTGCCGGAAAACCAATGCCGTTCGGCGTAACGTATGTAACCGCCGTAACGGACATGCCTGCGCCTCCTGTGCGGCGTGCGTAGTATTCCAGTTCCGCATCCGATACGGTGCCGTCCGGATTGGAGGACATATGCGTCATCGGAGCTAACACGATGCGGTTTTTCAGCGTAATGCCGTTCGGCAGCGCCACAGATTCGAATAAGGGAGCGTATTTGGGATTCATGAATGGTTTCCTCCTCTTATATAAACCGCACTAATCAATCACACAAAGCCACTGCGAGTGCAGTACCATCTTTCGATCGCCGTTATCGCCATGATTTTTTGATTCCCCTTCTTTAAGGAGAAAATCCGGTGATAAGCCTATGCTTCCGATGCAGCTTTCTTTCAGAAAGCTTTTAGGCGAACGCTTCGCTTCTCCAGATTGGTTCTGCCTCTCCGTTTACGTGTGTATGTTTTTTGCGGTTTATATATATCTTTTTTTATAGATATACGAATATGCATTTCAAATACTGTAATTATTATAGTTACTATTCAAACACAATTCAAGTTCTCGTTTGAAATCATGCCAAAAGGACGGAGGCACCAGGCACTCCGCCTTATAAGTGATGTTATAGTGATGTAACTGGCCATCGCTGACCGACAGCGAGAACGAAGGTGCGGCATACGCGCGCTATGTGCTCTTTAACTCGCACCCGTCAATGGCGTACATAAGCCAGCTTCAGTTCCATCTCCTCCACGCACTCGTAGCTGTCATGATCATCATTGGCTACCATCGGCGTCACCGGATACATCTTCATCTCTGTGCGATTGTAGGATTTGAGCAGCGGCAGCAGCTGCGTTACGCGTGTATTGGCCGGATCCAGCCAAGCGTCGATTTCCTCATCGGACAGGATGGCCGGCATTTTATTGCCGAATTCGCGCGTAATCAGGTTGGCGCCCGTCATGATCATGGTGCACGTGCGAAGCGGCTGTTTACGGGTATCTTTCCACACTTCGTACAGACCTGCGATGCCGAACAGTCCACGATCGGGCATGACGACACGGACGGCATAGCTCTTTCGGCCTTCCTTCCGCCAGTAGTACAGACCGTTGCACGGTATGACGCAGCGTTTGGTTTCGACCATTTTCTCGTAGGAAGGGTTCTCGTGCACCGTCATCAGATTGGCGTTTACGGCATCGCGTCCCCAGAACGGAATGAAACCCCACCGGAATTCATCCAGTACGCGTTCACCATCCTGATGCAAAATAATCGGCGTATGTTGAGTCGGGCTGATGTTGTACCGGTTTTTGTAATAATACATTACCCGCTCGATTTTGAAGTGATCCCTGACCTCATCCAGATCGGCGGCTAACGAAAAGCGGTTGCACATGAAAATCGCATCCTTTCCCTGCTTGGTGTTTCATGTATTGTTTGTAATTTAAGGGAAATTATGCATGAAATGCTGCAAATCCGTTCTTAAGTCAACCTTCCGTGATGGAACCGGGATCAAGCTGCCCGCCATTGGACGCAATGACGTCCCTATACCAGTAAAAGCTCTTTTTCCGCGTACGCTTGAGCGTGCCGTTCCCCTCGTTGTCCTGATCGACGTGAATGAACCCGTAACGTTTGCTCATTTCGGAGGTCGATGCCGACACCAGATCGATGCAGCCCCAGCTTGTATAACCCATCAGTTCCACGCCGTCGCGAATGGCCTCCCCCATTTGCCGGATATGTTCTGCAAGATAATGGATACGGTAATCGTCGTTGATGCTGCCGTCCGCTTCCACATGGTCGAGCGCACCGAGTCCGTTTTCCACCACGAACAGCGGCACCTGGTACCGGTCGTACATCTCCCTCAGCACCACGCGCAGCCCGATCGGATCGATTTGCCATCCCCAATCGGATATCGGCAAGTACGGATTTTTCAATCCTGATGAGAGATTGCCTTGCGCCGTTCCCGTCACCGCCGGATCTGCGCTGGTTGTCATCGACATATAGTAGCTGAACGAAAGGAAATCAACGGTATGATTGCGAAGCACGTCCTCGTCGCCCGGCTCCATCCGCACCTGAATGCGTTCCTCATCCCAGACGCGGCGAATAAAAGAAGGATATGAACCGCGTACCTGCACGTCCGTGCAAAACTGCGCCATTTGATTCTCGGTTTGCGCCTTCAACACGTCTTCCGGGTGACAGGTATACGGGTACAGCAGTTTTCTCGCCAGCATGCAGCCGATCTGGGCTTGCGGCTGGATCTCCTTGCCGCGCTTCACCGCAAGCGCACTCGCCACGAACTGATGGTGCAGCCCCTGAAAAGCGATCTGCCGCGGATGCTCCCGCCCTTCCGTAATGATGCCCGCTCCGAGGAACGGCGCTTTCAGCGTACAGTTGATCTCGTTAAAGGTAAGCCAGTACCGCACTTTGTTTTTGTAACGTTCGAACAGCGTTTCGGCATAACGGACGAAAAATTCGATCAGTTCGCGCGACTCCCAGCCGTTATACTTCTGCACCAGATGCACGGGCATTTCATAATGCGAAATGGTAACCAGCGGTTCGATGCCATGCTTCAAGAGCTCGTCGAACACGTCGTCATAGAAACGCAAGCCTGCCTCGTTCGGCTCAAGCTCGTCGCCCTGCGGAAAAATGCGCGGCCAGGAAATGGACAACCGGAACACCTTGAAGCCCATCTCGGCGAACAGGGCGATATCCTCCTTGTAACGATGGTAAAAATCGATCCCCCGGCGCTTCGGATAATTGCCCTGCTCATCCTGGATCGCCGCCTCCAATTGTCCGCGGGTCATGGATAACAGCTCGTCCAGCGTGCCCCGCTCTTCGGGCGGGCAGTATTTCACGACATCTGCCGTCGACAACCCCTTGCCTCCTTCACGATAGGCTCCTTCCACCTGGTTCGCCGCAGCGGCCCCTCCCCACAAAAAATGCTCTGGAAAAACGGTTTTCATCTGATGTTCCCCTCTCTGCTAAAGAAGCCGAAACCCACGAGCCCCCAGGGCTCCGGCATTCCGGCTCCTTTCGTTTCGTATTCGTAAAACGTTGACCTACGGCCTTGAGGCATGTACCAACCGTTCCATCGATTAGGCTTTGGATGCTTCCGCTGCCTCGGCTGCGGCTTGCTCTTGCTGCAATGCCTCGGCATCGGCCTTTTTGAAGAACGGGTAGTACATCGCAAAGCTGATTGCGATCAGCACCACTTGGAACACGCTGACCCGCCAGCCGCCCGTCATCCAGCCATTGAACAGGATCGGTATGCCCAGCGGCACCTGCACCCCGTTCAGTACCGGCAGCACACCGATGGCCGTCAGTAGAATGGCCAATCCGCTCGTGATCAGCGGGGTCAGGATGAACGGAATCATCAGCCGCACGTTCAGGACCAGCGGCAAGCCGAAGATCACCGGCTCGTTGACACCGATAAAACTCGGTACGATCGCCAAACGCCCGAGCGTTTTATAACGTGCCGACTTGGCAAACAGCATCGCGATGATCAAACCGAGCGTCGCTCCCGCCCCGCCCACGAGAACGTAAACCGGGAAGAATGGCGAACCTACGATGTTGACCCCGTCCAAGCCGTTTTGGTATGCTTCCAGGTTTTCCAAACCGAGGGCCACCCAGATCGGTCCCACAACCGAATAGACAACGAGTGTGCCGTGAACGCCGAAGAACCATAACAGGTGAATGACAAACACGCAGACCAGCATCGCCCACCAGGAACCGCCGAGATTCGTGAGTGGAACCTGAATGATCGAAAAAACGAATTCATGCATGTTGCCGTATTTCGTGGCCGCAAAGATCGCTGTCAAAACAAGCATCAAAATGGCAATCAGGAAACCGGGCGTCAGCGCGGCGAACGACTTCTCAACCGTTGGCGGCACGCCTTTCGGCATCTTGATGTAAAGCTTTTTCTCCAATACAAAGGTATAAATTTTACCCACGATCAACGCAATGATGATGGCTACAAACAAACCTTTGGCACCCAACCACGAGTATCCGAACGCTTTGGTTACCCCATCTTCCAGCAGGCCTTTCGGCGTGACGAGCAGAAAGCTCATCAGGGCTAAAATCCCCGCGGAAAACCCTTGCTGTTTATGCTGTGTCGCAAAGTTGTACGCAATGGAAAACACCGCATACAGCGCAATCAGGTCGGTCGTGACCGAAGCCGGAACCGAAGTGTAATCCTTCAGTCCTGTTTCGACGAGAAAGTTCTGGTAAGGCTCGATGCGAAGCGCATTGATCAAGGAGAAGATCGCTCCCAGAATGAGAATCGGCATCAAGGCCATCAGGCCATTGGAAATGGCGCTAATATAGGTATTCTTTTGAATCTTGGTGCTCACTTTCTGTATTCGCGTTCTCCATTCTGCACCGCCAGCCATGCATTTAAGCCTCCTTGTTCATCATGTCGATGGCCGTATCCAGCACTTTGTCGCCGTTCATCATGCCGTAATCCATCATGTCGATCGTCGTTACGGGAATACCCGGATATGCTGCCGCCAACTCATCTTCGGCGTGTCCCATCTGTGGTCCGAGCATAATGATGTCAAACGGCGTCTGGCTGGCGATATCGCTCTCCGCCACCGCATCGATGACCACTTCGATTCCGCGTCCGCGCGCGGATTCCTTCATACGTTCCACCAGCATACTTGTCGAGAATCCTCCGGCACATGCAAGCAAAATCTTTTTCATTTTATTTCACCAATCCTTTCACCAATTGTTCGAGCTCCTTGCGGGCTTTGATCTCTTCGATTAATTCGGCGGCCACTTCGCGGACCGTCAGCGCATTCATCAAATGGTCCTGGGCGTGAATCATCAGCAGCGTAATTTCGGTGCGTTCCCCGCGTCCTTCGGCTTGAATCAAGCCTGTCTGCACTTTGTGGGCTTTGGTCAGGCTGCCTTTCGCCTCTTTAATGAGCGCCTCGGCTTCTTCCAGCTTGCCTTCTCTCGCAACGCGAATCGCTTTCAGGCTGTAGCTTCTTGCCTCGCCGCTATTGGCGATGATTTGCATGACGGTTTGTTCGTAATCCATGGGTTCTCTCCACTCCTATATAAGACTCTCTATTTCTTTGATAAATTGTTCGTACGTGCCCGCCTGCAAAATGCGGCTGCGGCTTTCTTCTTTTTCCATGAAGATTAGTAGCAGTTTGCTGATTTCCTTGTGCAAAAAGAGCTGCCCTGGCCGCAAGTTGATCAGGAAAATAAGCTGAACCGGCTTGCCCTCATACAGGATCGGCCGTTTGAGCACGGTGACGTTGATGCAATCCTTGATCGCACCCATACGCATCGGATGGGGACCGGCGACGCCGTTTTTGTAAATGGTCGTAAATTTGCTCTCCCGCGTCAGCACTTGTTCGGGGAAATCGTCCGCTGCATATCCTTTGGATACGATCTCCTCGCAGCGGTTTTGCAGCAATTGCATATAATCGCCGCCTTCCGTTACATGGAACAGCTCCTTGCGGAACAGCTCCTTGAAATCCAGCAGCTTATACGAGGTCTGCACCGTGGCCATCTGCAGGGAAACCGTTTCGCGAATGCGCTGAATTTCTTGATCGTCCAGCCAATTTTTAATGTGGATGACCGGTTTGTCCGCCATATCCCGAAATTCCTGTTCAAGCGGGACCGTCGTTAAAATCAGATCCACCGGCTGCTTCATGATATCCGCAATTTCGTTGACGGAGGCCGTGACCACCGACGCTTTTGGAAACAGTGCCTCCAGCCTGAGCCGGATCAAATGCGCGCTGCCCGCGCCGGACGAGCATATGACGACGATTCGTTTCAGCTGCTCCAAACGCGACTGCTTCATCCGTTCCAAATGCGTAGCGAAGTGAAGGGCGACATAACCGGCTTCGTCACGCGACATTTTAAAGCCGTACCTGGCCTCGATGAACTCGGCAAATCGGAACGAAATGAGAAATACGTTGGCATACTGGCTGTACACGTCCTCGACCAGCGGATTGCTGAGCTGCAGATTGTAATAGAGACGGTTCAGCAATGGGAACATGTGCAGCAGCAGCGCATTTTGCAGATCGTCATCCCGGCTGAAACCAGTGAGAAACTCCTGATCCAGCTGCGATAATATTTCGAGGATACCTCTGCGCAGCTGCAGCTTCGACTGTTCGGACACATGCTCCACGATCGTTTTGCCCGAAATATGCAGCGCCAAATAGTTGATTTCGTCCTCGGGCAGCTTCATGTTCAAATGCTCGTCGATCCACGCCGCAAGCTCCTCCGCAATGTCACGGTACAGAGCCTCCGGCTGTGGAAGCGACGTCTGTCCCGGCACGATGTGATTATGCTTGGATATGCGATATAACAGAATCAGCAGATGTGTCACCAGATTGTTCAGAAACACATCGGATATTTTCAGTTCTTTCGTTTTCAGCACGTGCAGCAAATGGTTTTTCAGTCGATCCTTGTCCAGCTTGCAACTAAAGTCGTAAAACTCCCTGCTCTGCTCGACAGGCTGGTCGGATTGCAGTACGTAGTGAGAAAACGCTTTGCGGAAATTCTCTTCGTTTCCCTCCACCCGAATGCCGTAGTGCGCTCGGCGGGTCAGGTTTAATCGGAAGACGGCCAAGCGTTCCTCCACTTCCTTCAAATCCGCGAGCAGCGTTGATCGACTGATGCCCATTTCGTCGGCAAGCCGATCCATCGGGACGTAATCCTGGCTCTGCAGCAGGCAGAATAACACTTGCTGCTGTCTCGCCGACCTGTCGTTCAGATCGATGCGGTGTTCCTCTGCGGTTTCGTTTGCCATGTATGATCGGAATCGTTCAGGGTCGGTCACCTCGAGCGCGTAACCCTGATTGCGAATCATGCGAATGCAGTAGCCGTGCCGCTCGCCTGCCTGGCCAAGCTGGCGAATCGACTGGCGGACGGTCCGTTCGGACACGCCGAGCGCCGCGATCAATTCGTTCATGTGCACAGGCGTCGTGCTGTCATGGAGCAGCATCATCAGTTTGTGTTGCCTCATTTGAAATCCCTCATTTTGATACTAGTATCGGTCAAGCCACCCCAGCTGGTTCTAACGTAATAATAGGTGAAAGCGCTCCCCGTAGAAAAGTGTGTAATTTGCCATGTGAAACGGCAAAAAGTACAGCATACCCCCTTTCCTGAATGTAATGTGAAAAAAAGAACAAGAAAGGACGCGCAAGGAATGAGGTATGCAGAACCACTTCACAAATGTCGTCTCTATTTTTATCATGTCTGATTTCAGTATCCTTAGTTGTCCCGGTTTCAGCCCAAGATTTTCCTCCTTCCCAAGATCAGTCATCCTCAGTCGAAATTTCTATTACCAATACTAACGGAACAATATCATGGGTAATGCCCGACTGTGACATCACCTTCACTGTATTTTAACTACCAAAAGGCATTCTGCGATCGCAGAATGCCTTTTCTTTTACCTATTTTCAATGACATTTACCAGTTCATAAAATTTTTTCAATCCACTATTGGGCCAGCTTAAGCCTATGCCTGTACGTTCTAAATGCTCTGAATTCTCTGGATCAAAACACTCAAATGTTTGAATGTCATTACATTCGTATGTTTTGCCATTTATTATAAACTCTTCAAAACTGGTAAAAGGACGAGGCAGCAACCTGAAAGAACTAATATACCCTTTTTTATGAACTGTGGGTTCAAAAAATACATGCAAGTATTCTTGGTCTATTCGATATTGAAAACCATTGAACTCCCTGATCTTGCCCATCTCACAGCTCCTTTTGATCCATTTGTAAGATACAGGATACATTACATTTTATACCTTATTACATCACAAAAACCATTTATCATTTTAAAGCTTAGCCATCTTTATGACAAAAATAACTGCACTGATCATCCGAGAAAGAGCGACTTCACGCCCTTAGATGACCTCCTCCACCCGTCCCTTCTCGCTATCGGCAGAACGAATGGAGACAGAAATCAGTTGTTATTCGTCTCTTTCCGCTCTCCGAACAGCCTGAGCTCGGCCATTTCAAACATCGTGCTTGACGGATCGATCATGTGTAATTTCAAGAAGCGGAACGATGCGTTTTTATGCTCTTCGCCGACTTCCAGTTCTTGCATATCCTCTGTGACTACGGTAAGTTCCGGCGTTAACCGGGTCCAAGCTGTCATATCATTAGAGCCGAACACGGCCACACCGCCGATTCTTTCGGGAAAACTCGCTCTGACTTGCATAGCTATTTTATCCAGCGATATGTTGAACTCACTTCCGAAATCCATCGTGTAACTCAGGTGATCCGCCAAATAATATCCCGCAAAGCTGTCGGAGGCACCATCCACCAGATTGATGATTTGGTTTCCGAAGGTAGAGGCAACAACCATATCGACGTAATTGATGCTGCCATCCTGCATGAGAGGGGTTAGTTCTTCCAGACTTTCAACAGCCGCGTTCAGCTCCACTAGTTTTTGATAGAATTGTTCATCCGAGGCAGTATCTAAGGCATTCATTACATCTTCATACACTGTCCTATACGCTCTCAAAGACGATGAAATGTAGGACTTTTCCTGATCATATGGCGCAATGACGGCTTCTATCGCAGATCGACGGTCGCAAGTTACTGTAACGATTACAGATTTAGCGGTAACCGTAGTTCCGTCCGTCGCGCTCACAACAAAGGAATAGGTTCCGGCCTGATCAGGCTGCCAGCTAAAAGCCCCGGTACTCTCATCAAATACCGCGCCTTCCGGCTTGGGATCAAGCTGATAAGACAACACTTCACCCGGCCCTGAATCAGTGGCCGAAAAGTCATAGTGCAATGAAGCTTCGGATCCGGTATACGCATATAGATTCAATGCAGGGTTCCCTGTATCGAAAACGGGCGGTGTTAGTCGTTCCGCTGCTTTCAAATGAAAATGGTCAATATCTACTTGGGTTCCGGAACCCGTAACTTTGATATAGATCAGGTCACCCAGACCCTGAAATGCATCCATCGTAAACGTCACGTATTTCCACTGGCCTTTTGTATCAGGCAGCACCACTGCATTTTCCGTCCATCCATTGATCTCCAATTTCGCTGTACCGTCGGTCCGCACTTTGATCCCGACTGTTTTTTCTCCCGTGCCGGAAGCAACGACCGCAGCTCTGCTGCCATGTTCTGTTGCGGTGATCCTTAGATAGGAAGTGTCGCCTTCTTGACCAAGCTCTGAATAATGATCCAGCGAAGTCGTTCGCAGCTCGATTTCATTCAAGCTCGGATCAGGAGATACCTTCGGAAGAGTCGCGGTTCCTTCGCCTTCGGCCTCTTTAGGAATAAACATCCAATAATCGGCTCCTCCATCCGGCGACTCCCACCAGAACGGATGACGTTTGTTAAACATGTCGGTATAGTAGGGCGCAGCCTGCTCCATGTCCAATCCCAGCTGATACTTATAATAGTAATACTGACCATAAACGTTGCCGCCAATGCGGCCTCGGTATGCCCCCGATATATTTTTATAAATAATCGTCGGATTCCCTTCGATATCCGTATGGGCTGCGACCGGTGTCCAAGGCGGATCATAGCCTATCATGAATTGCGCGAAATAATCGGCCGCTTTCAATATACGATGGTCCAAAAACTCGTAAACACTGACTGCGTCTTGCGCCGTCGACAGCGTCCCTTCAACGGGATCAACTTTTGTTCGCTGAGCCTCCAACAATCGTCCCAGAATCTCCACGTTGGTAAGATCGCCGGCGCCATGCGCCTGATCCCGTCCCATTTCCACGTGTTGGACTCTTGGAGGGGTTACCGCTTCCCCTGTCGTAATATCCTCAGTCACCCATCGGAACAGCTGCTTGATTGAACCGTTTTGTCCCTGGTCTATTGCGGTTCTGTTCACGGTAAACCATTCCACGCCCTCCTCATATCTGTCGAAGTTATCCGTGAATATATAACCGGACATGGCACCTAATAATGGGTAAAGATGCTGATTCATGAACTTGTCATTAAAGTGCAAAAAGGTTTCCGTCATTGGAATAATCAGATTCGTAGTGAACCGGGCCGTATCCTCTTCCGTCCACGCCCATTTCGGGTCTTCATTCTCTGCACCCGAGCAGCGCAAAAGCTCTGCTGCAGCAGCCATCCGGTGGAGAGGTATGCCCATATGAATATGGGAATCCGTAAAATAGGTATATTGATCGGGATCCATCTGCTCCCATAAACGTATGATTCGCATCGCATTGGCCCGATAGGCTTCGTCCCCGGTAATATAATACATAATGGCTTGGGTGTACGCTCTCAAACCGTCTGCGACGAATGCTCCTTTACTGTTCACAGCACGTGTTTTAGGGCGATCCGTGCCATCCGGATTGGAACCTGCGTAAATATTGGATGCAAATGCCTTGGAAGCATATCCGGATTGGGACATCCAAACGTAGTAGGTATACCACGGATCCTTTTTGGCAACGACCTGCTCACGCATATTTTCCAGTATTCCCTTCGTTAATCCTATGCCGGGATGCGTAAATCCCTCATCGGAAACGACCTCTGTAATGATTACCTTCTCTGTCCCGGCCGGTATTTCATTCGCAAAAGCGGTGTCACCCCCCATGGGCAGATAGGATGCAATCATAATCAAAAGCAGAAACATGCCAATGGCCGTCGTTGGCGCTCTCCATATTCGATTTCTTTGCTTTTTCATCCCCAACCTCCTCATAGTAACGTCCAAAATATGCCTGAAACTATAAAGTCATTGCTGTGATTGCTAAACGAAAAAGGAGATCTCTACTTGCAGAAATCCCCTTGCTATATATCGGATGAATCAATGTACAGATTCAAGCTTCCATTGCTGATGCTTTCCAAGCAAGTATCGCCACTGGATGAGTGGTACTGATTCTTCAGAGGATGCGTTCAGAACGTCGACCGATAGGTTCGTGTGTATAGGCGTAATCCGGTAATAACCGTCACCGACGGGGATGAACGCAAATTTCTGACTATTTCCTCCCGTACTCGCGGATAACTCAAATTGGGCGCCACGAGCAAGGGAGTCATTTGCTACCCCTAAATAAAGACCGCTCTCACCATTTTTGATGCTGTACTGGCCTCCGCCGATGTGGGTTACGGCCCATTGCTGATGCGTCCCCCCCGTATATGTCGACTTCCGCACAAGATTGCCACTCGCTTCCATCGATTTGCCATCAAGTCGTACTGTGAATCGGTAAGTGCCATCGGTAATATTTTCTGAGGGGAGCGCTGCCGATCCTCCGCTGCCTGCCGGACGCGTGTATAGCAATGTTCCGAATCCAAGGTGATCGAATGTCGAAGGATACTGCGGGTTTGGGCCACCTTCCGTTCTCATCAAAGCAGCGCGGGCAGCAATGTTTGGAACGTTCATGCCTTTTCGATTCGCATAATGATTGTAGATCATTTCCCAGATCGGGCGAAATTCATTGCGTCCGGCACCGGATATGACCGTGTGGGTTTGAACGGCACCATTGGTTCCGGAACCCCATTCATAGGATGCAAAGGGAACATCATCATCTCCATTATTGTACTTTGCCACATATTCGGCAGCTTTCATAAAGCGGTTATCCGCCCAGCCATATAAGTCATCGCCCTGATTCCATGCCATTTCATTGATCGTGGCCATTAAGCCGATGCCGAGCTGGGTATGTGCCTGATCACGTCCGGACTCCTGCCATTGGGCGAGCCCATCCGGATGCAGAAACGGGATCGCATTGTAAATCGAGCCATTTCCAGCTCCATGCTTGAAATATTCTATCCCGATCTCATAGATATCTTGGCGATCACAGAACACTCCGATGGCAATGGTTGCTGCCATATTGCTCAAATCCCAGTTTGCCCAGTAGTTTTGAATGTAGGCGTCGTTGTGGTCCCGGCCAAATTCATTACCGATCAGGAAACGCTCGTTAAGAGGTTTATAGAACACGTTAAGCAGCATAGCCTGCATTCCTTGTACATCAAATCCAGGGTAATCTCGCATAAGCTCAGCCGCATTAGCCAGTTGATATCCTTGTAAACCCGCGGCTAAATAGCGATCGGCATTGCCCGTAACCGTTGTAAGCGTGGATGACCATGCATTCAAAATGTCCCGTGCCGTATCTCCGTGTGCCGTGTCTCCGGTGATTTTCCAGCGCAGTGCATTCTGGTAGGCACGGGCTGCATCATTGTAGAGCAAACTCACATTATCGCCCGTGCCGCCTCGAATGATCGTGGCCGTGGCCCGGGGAGTCCAACCTGCCGCAGAAAGCGGGCTGTTCACTAACTGGTTCCATCCGTCCAAGTAGGGTTGTTCCCCGGTCGCCACCATTTGCTTGATACGAACCAAATCTTCCTCAGTATGCAAAAGTCCGGGATGCACAAAATCCGGTTCGGCAGCAGCGATGTTATCTTTCATTCCGAAACAAAACATGCTTCCTATAAAGCTGAAAATCAAGACCATGAACCAAAATTTTCTCATCATGCATCATCTCCTTAGATTAATGACAACCCCTCAATCCTCTCTCCCAAAATTAATGGTTGATTAGCTTCACGCCATGCACATGATTTCCGAGCACGACATAGTCATGATTCAATGCAAATTTTTCGCCATTTACCGTCACGTTTTCGAACGTAATATGGCTTACCGTTCTGCTCTCATCGTAGCCTTCGATATGCGAGGGATTGTTGCAGGTCCCGCTGTAATGAATATCTTTAAAGTGAATGTTCTCAATTTGTTTGCCCGGAGCCGGATTATATTTTTCGTTTTTCAACACGCGAAGATTAAACAATTCGCCCAGTTCAAAATCCTCAATCCGGATATCTTCATAGGTTACGTTCCGAACCGTGTTGTTGTCGCCTGCATTGATGGCCAGGCATCCCCAATAGTCCGGCTGCGGCTCATGATGCTCCAAAATATCGATATCCGCAAAATGAAGGTTCTCTATATGATCGCCTTCACTGTCATAATTGCCGTGTGTGCCGATATTGATCGGATGAGCAACGTCAGCCCATAAGGTTGAACCCTTCACGGTGACATCCTGGGTATTTCCCTGAAATTCTCCCCGGGAGGCATATACCGCAATGCAATCATCCGATGTACGTAAAAACCCGCCTTCGATGAGGACATTTTGGCATGCCATCATATCTATACCGTCACACCAGCCGCGCGTACTGAAGGTCTTCAGGTTTCGGATTCGGATGTTGTCCGACTGACCAAGGAGAACCGTATAGTGAGGCGGATCAATCACCGTAATTCCTTCAATATGGATGCGGCTTGAGTATTTAACTTCGACGCCTCTGTAATAAGTCGTTTTTTCAAAGTCGGACATATATAATATCCCTCGGCCTTTAATAGTTACATCCTGTACATGATTGCAGATCAATCCGCCGTAAATGACTGCCCCGCCTGCAACGCAAACCGTCGTATGCGAAGGGATTTCCAGACGGGATTCGTCCAGACGATGTATTCCGGGGCCAAATATAATGCGGGGGCTGGACATATTTTTCAAGGCTTTGTTAAGCTCTCTAACCTGATGCATCCCGGGCTTTAACACCATAGTCTCTTCGCCTTCCGATTCTACAGGGACCGGGTCATCGCTTAACGGATTTGCAAATATATGGAGATTATTAAATTTCCCCCCGTTCACTTCTAAAGACAACAACCTTGGCTGATCGATTTTAAACGTAACCACTTGCTCTTTGATATCGCACTTTATGCCGTAGGAAAGCGGACGAACAACGACATTCCGGACCCGTCCAACATGGTAATGCACCTCCATTTCAACTTCGCCCGAACAATCGAACATAACCATGGATGCATTACGAACATCATGCATATCCACCTTAACGTTATAGCTGAATAAGGACTGCCATTCGCCATCTGCCGTCCGCAGCCTTACGGAATAATCCGAATTGCCCACTGCACCCTCGGGTGCAGGGTATGTTTTTACGGTATGTGCCGACAATCGAACCTCTCCTCCCATAGAATCGAATACACCGAAAGACAGGGTTCCACCAGATTTGAACTGCCTTCAGAAAAGGTAAATGCGGTTCCCTGACTACGGTGTATTATTCGTCGTTTATTTGTGTTGTTGACGGGCTTCATACACTTTCATCGCTTCATCTAATACTTGTTGGCCACCGCTCTTGAGCCACTGATCTTTGAAGTTCTGGAATGCGGCATCGAGATCATTATTTTCGATAATGGCCTTTGTATAGAACTCATCCTGTAAAGTGATCAGCGTCGCCCAATACATGCCCTTACTCTCCAGGGAGGTTGGTCCGAGAACATCCGAGATTGTCTTCATTCCCTCGTTAACCTTTTCCCTGAACTCCATTTTTTCTTTCGAGAAGTGATACTTCCACATACTTACATCGCGTTCCACCAATGGATTGTAATAACCGCCGTACCCCATCAGACGCGCGTCATCGGCAGAACTTGCATACGGTTCCTTCATAACAACGGCACCATCGACCAAGTCATAAGATACCCCTTCTTCACCAAAGACGGTACGTAGATACACTTCATCGACCGAGGTCAATTCTTCAAGCATTTGAAGGATTCGAATACGCTTTTCGTCGTCCTCCTCGACTTGTTTGCCGAAAATTAATGGGACCTGCAAAGCACCATTGGACATCACGAGCGATTCGCCGGCCGGACCGATGAGACCTTTGCCATAGACCGGAAAAGTTCCATTCGTTTTATCGCTTTCTTGGGCGCCAAAGAGATGATGGTACATCATGTTGTCCATGTATCCGATTTTATGACTGCCCCACTTTTGACCGATCAGCTCCCCGTTATCCGTCATAAACTCCGGATCGATGAGCCCTGCTGCATACCATTTTCTCAGCAGTTTTGTAGCTTCCTTGGCCTCATCCGTAATGCCGCCCCAAGTCACTTTCCCCTCATCCGTCAACACAAACTGGTACGGGTTTACACCATATGCCGCGTATATGGAGTTGAACATTTGTGCCCTTACGTCCTTTCCGCGTCCGCTCATACCGTAAGTATCCATTTTGCCGTTGCCATCCGGGTCGTTATTGCGAAATTTGGTAAATACATCTTCCAATTCTTCCAATGTTTTTGGCGGTTCATTATAACCGATCGCTTTCAACCACTTGCCGTTATAGGTAGGGATAAAGCCGTATGATCCGTTTAGCCAGATGCGCGGAACGCCGTAATTTTTTCCATCGATCATTCCAACATCCCAGGCATTCGGGTCAATTTCTTCCACTTCCTTGACATAGGTAGGCATATATTGTTTGATTTCATCCACAGAAATGCTTGCAATGACACCTTGTCTGGCCCAATTCGTCATATCCGCTTCACTGATGTTATGCGGGAATATATCCGGGATTTCGCCCGATGCGACCTTGATTTTGAAGTTCTCATCATTGCCTCTCATATTGACGAATTTGACGTTAAACCGCTCCTCCAGATACTTTTGCGTTGGGTTCCCATCTTCCGTAGGTATATCCCAAGTCGAAGCATTGGTCATGATGACAATGGGGTCATCTTTCCCCTGATTTTCTGCATCCTTGCTTTCGTCGCGGCTTGAGCTGCAGCCTGCCCCTGCCAAGGAAACGGACAATACTGCCGCCATGCCGAATCTCATCCATACTTTCATATTCAGACCCTCCTCTATATCATCCACTTGCTGTACAAACAAGAGCGGCGGACACCTGCCCGGGCCCTCACCGTCATCCTTTTAATGAACCAATCATCGTTCCCTTCACAAAATACTTTTGCAGAAACGGATAAACGATCAAAATCGGAAGAGCAGCAAACATGATGGTAGCCGCTTTGATAGAGGACGTATATTGGAAGTTCCCCACCGCCGACCGTCCGAAAGTTTCAGCGTCCGTATTGGTTATAACAATCTCTCTTAAAAAGAATTGCAAAACTTGTTTCTCCGGATCCGATACGTAGAGCACGGCATCGAACCAGGCATTCCAGTGTCCTACAGCGGACCAGAGCGCCAAAGTAGCGAGCACCGGCTTCGATAGAGGAAGGATTATTCGGTACAAAATACTGATATCATGGGCACCGTCAATTTTCGCCGATTCTTCCAATTCCGTTGGGATGGACATAAAGAAATTACGAAGTACAAGCATGGAGAAGACGGGGATAAGTCCAGGCAGAATGTAGATCCACCGGCTGTCAAGCAAATGCAGCCACTTCATCAATAAGTAGGTAGGAATGATCCCCCCTCCGAAGAACATCGTAAACAGAATAAACATGGTATAGAAACTGCGGTGGGGCAAATATTTGCGTGATAAAGGATACGCGCACATGGACATGGCAATCAGCGACAACGTCGTTCCCACGACTGTCCTAAACACCGAGTTGCCGAATCCGATCCAAATTTTGCTTTGGCTTAACACTTGGCTCCACGCGAAGAAATCAATCTCCCGAGGGTAAAAATGAAAACCGAACCGGCTCGCTTCGCTTGGACTGCTAAGGGATAAGGAAGCAATATGCAAAAAAGGATAAATCGTGATCAGGCACAACAGCGATATGATCGTGATCAGGATGCATTGAAAAATACGTTCTCCCATCGTAAGTCTCATATTCGAAAAACCTCCTTTCTCCCTTGTTAGAGGACGCCTTCCTGCCCCATTTTCTTCATCGCATAGTTTGTGCCGAGCACCAGTGCAATGCCTATGACGTTTTTGAATAATCCGACCGCCGTCGTCAATCCAAACTGTCCTTGTACGATACCGGCACGGTAGACATACGTATCAATGACGTCGGCAACCTCATAAACAGCCGGACTGTATAAATTGAAAATTTGGTCAAACCCCGCATTAAGGATCCCGCCGAGCGATAAGATAAACATGATGGAAACAACGGGCAGAATCGACGGAAGCGTAATGTGAAAAATTCTTTTCCACCTCCCTGCGCCATCAATGACGGCTGCTTCATATAAAGTAGGGTCGACTCCTGAGAGCGCTGCCAAATAAATAATCGTCCCCCAGCCGATCTCTTTCCATATCCCCGTTGCAACCAGAGCCGGCCGGAAATAATTGGGGTCTGCCAAGAAGTAGATCGGTTCCATGCCAAACATCTGCAATATAAAATTCACAGGTCCCTCGGACGGCGATAACATGACGATAATGATTCCCGAGAGAATGACCCAAGAGAAAAAATGCGGAATATAGGAAATAGACTGCGCGAACCGCTTGAACAGGTTGGAACGCAACTCATTTAACAGGAGTGCCAAAATGATTGGAGCCGGAAAACCGAAAATAAGGTTGTAAAGACTGATCAACAACGTATTTGTAAAAATCCTCGCAAAGTCTGGCGATTGAAAAAACAAAAACCGGAAATGGTCCAATCCCACCCATTCACTTCCCCAGATTCCTTTTACAGGACTGAAATCTTTAAAAGCCAGTTGAATCCCGTACAGAGGGCCATAGTGGAAAATCGCAAACCAGATCAATGCGGGAAACAGCATAATAAACAAGTGTTTGCTTTTTTTATATTCTTTTAAAGTCTCCCTCCATTTGTTCGGCCTTTTCAGCACAACGTTGGTACCGTTTTCATTTCCTCGGATCATGTTCGGATTATTCAACATGCTGCACTTCCTTCCAGCGATTCTAGGAGACGAATCCCCGATCGGTATGGTCTTCCCCTTGATTAGTGCGGTGTCTTCACCCTCATCTAACGATGTATATTTTCATTTTATCTGTTATCCGTTTTCAATAATGGTGAAAGAATGCAACAAAATGTTTATTTATTGTGGTGCTTCTCACTTTTCGTTGTATGAAAAACCTGCTCCCGCCGGTTTGCCATCTTCTTGTACGTCATCGAACTGCAAGAACCTTGTTCGGTATTTAAGCGGGGTTGTACCCACTTCTTGCTTGAACACTTGGACAAAGTATGACGGGTTTGCGAAACCTACCTCTGATCCGATCCATTCGACCGACTTTGCCGAAGTCTCCAGCAATCGGCATGCATGCCTCATCCGTTTGGCCGTAACATATTCCTTAAGGGTGCTGCCTGTTTGTTCATGAAAAAGTTTGGACAAATAAAATTTGGATAAATGCATGACTTCGGAAAGGTCATCCAAACGAAAGGATTCCTGATAGTGTTCATCGATCCAACTCATTACCTTTTGCGCGTAGCCGTTTGATTTGCGGTCCTCCGCCGGGATCGGTCCGCTCATCCCCGAATGATGATCACGAATGAGAATGTCCAGAAGCCGCAGAATCATCATAGCGATCTCTTCCGTATCTTCCCCCCTGCCTTCCTGCCTTGAATGATCATAGTCTTCCAAATTACGTTCGACAACGGACTCGAAAGATAACAGGTCAAACGCTTGAACGATGGAGTTGCCGTTGCATAAAGAGGTAAACAGCGCTTTGCGTTTAGGCAAGGACTGCAGCATATCGTTAACCAGCTGCATGTCAAAGTGAAAAATGGTTCGGACGTAGGGGTTATCCGAATTCACGCTGGCATATACATGGTGCAGCTGATACGGCCGGAAAAAGAACAGCATCCCGCGGCGGATCGGGTATGTTTTACCGTTGACCACGACGTGCCCCGTTCCATCATGAACGTATAATACTTCGCAGCACTGGTGCCAATGATAGTAGCCTTTGTAATGAGTCGTATTCGTAAGCCGGTAGTCCCAAAACAGCTTGGAACCTCCGAAAATGACAGCCTCAAACATGCGTTTCATATCACTGCCCCCTATCCAAGTTCATTCAAGCCTGGCATCATTCAAATATTCGAGTTGACCTTACCTGCTGCGTTGCGTCATTTACCAAAGATAAAGATCTTTTCCTTTGAGCTTGAGCGCAGCCTCCAAAAAAAAGAAATCCCCGTAAATCATGGGTTGATGGTGAACATTCGCATGATATGCCGCAGAACCGTTTTGAATGATGGCATCCGATTGGTTCGTCCAATCGCTTCGTGACTCCAATGCCTTTAACAGCTTTAATGCTGCTCTGAGATAAATGTGCTTGTCGTGCATTTCAACCGTCTTGGCCATTTCAATCAGACCGCAAGCCGCAATGGCCGCAGCTGTATCGTCCTCCAGCCGTGGTTCTGACGGCTGCCTGAAATCCACAGATATCACCCCGTTCTCAGGAATGTTGGATATAAAGTAATGTGCGATCCGCTTGGCCGCATTCAGGTATTCGATGTTCCCCGTATGATGATAACTCATCATGAATCCATACAGCGCCCACGACTGGCCTCTTGTCCACGAAGAGCCTGCTTGATAACCTTGACCGCCATGCGTTCTGATGATCCCGCCTTTGAAGGGATCGAATTCTACAATGTGGTTCACAGACCCGTCAGATCGAACAAACGCCGTTATGGCTGTATCCGCATGCATATTCGCAATGTGTCTGAATCTAGGATCTCCCGTTTCTTCTGCCGCCCAATACAGCAGCGGGATGTTGAGCATACAGTCAATGATTGCCCATCCCCTTGTATCCTCCCCTTCGATATCGTTCCAGGCTCGGAGGAAACCTCCGACGGGATTGAATCTCCCTGCCAAGAGGGTTGCTGCATGCAGGGCCCTTTTGCGGGAGTCCGAGTTATTCGTAAGTTTATAGTTGGCTACGCTCGTGAGCTGCCACATAAAACCAACGTCATGGTGCAGTCCATAAAAATCATCAAAGCATTTGTCCAGTTTTTCCTCTGACACCGAAGCAATATCTTTATATTTTTCCTGTCCCGTAGCATGGTACATCAGCCACATCATGCCGCCCCAAAAACCGTTGGTCCACCAATTGATTCCATCGGTGACTGTCCCTGAGGGGTTATGTACAGAACGATCGTCATGTGTCCCGCCAATGGTCGTATAAGGGATTTTATCCCTTGATTTTTCGCTTACCCAAGCCAATTTATGATCAAACTTGGCGATTAAACGCTCCAGCCATGACTGGTCTTCAACATTCAACATTTGCATTCCTTCTTTCTGTAGACGATAACTTTAACTAAATAGGTTGAACCAATGATTTTTACACAGAGACACTACGCGGTCAGAACCATCTTTCGATCGCTGTTATCCCCGGATTTCTTTGATCCCCTTTTTCAAGGGAAAAATCCGGTGATCAGCCTATGCTTCCGAAGCAGCTTTCTTTCAGAAAGCTTTTAAGCGACCGCTTCGCTTCTCCAGATTCTTTCTGCCCTCTTCGTTATCGTGTAAATTTTCGGTTCAATCTATATAGTTATTGTAGTTCGTTCAGTAAGAAATAATTTTGAAAACAAGTAATGAAATGTTGATTTCTTGCAGTATTGCGGCACGGGGTTTACGCTTCATCCAAAAGCAGGGATGCCGGGTCACAAAGCCCTGTTTCCCCGCTCGGGAAATGAACTTGATCATTTGGCGACTTTCTTCGTAGAACAACATCATGCTAACTTATCGCAACATATTGTTATATCTCCCTGGTCTCAAGCAATATACAATGAGGAAGATGCGCGATTCCGCTCCTATAGCGGTGAGGCGCAAGAACGATATCCCTACATTTTTGCCTGCAAAGGAGAGCTGACCGACATGACATTGAACCGTCCCGTACAGATGGGCGTTGATTATTATCCCGAGCATTGGCCGCCTGCCATGTGGGAACAGGATGCGAGGCTGATGGCCGAAAGCGGAGTTCGCATCGTGCGCGTCGGTGAATTCGCCTGGAGCCGGATGGAACCTTCGGACGGAAAGTTCGATTGGACTTGGTTAGACGAAGCATTAAATACACTTCACCGCCACGGGCTGCAGGTCGTTATTGGCACGCCAACGATGACCCCGCCTCGCTGGCTTACCGAAAAGTGCCCGGATATTCTGCCTGTGCTTCCAAACGGACAGATCAATCACGAAGGCGTCAGGGGCCACCGCTGTTATAACAGCCCCAGCATGAGAACTTACAGCGCCCGGATCGTGCAAAAGCTGACCGAGCGCTACGGCCAACACCCCGCGGTCATCGGCTGGCAGACCGACAACGAATTCAGCTTCACCGATTGCCAGTGCGACGCCTGCGCCGACGCGTTCCGGGAATGGGTCCGCTCCCGTTACGATACATTGGAGCAGCTCAATGAGGCTTGGGGAACGGTCGTATGGAGCGGAGAGTACAACGATTGGGAGCAAGTTACGCCGCCGTACGGGGGCTCCCCGTTCCAGAATCCTTCGCTGCTGCTCGATTACACCCGCTTCCAGTCGGATTCGATCGCTGCCTTCCAGCAGATCCAAATCGCGCTGATCCGTCGGAACTGCCCAGGTCATGCGGTTACGCACAATTTTCATACGTATCCGCAAAAAGCGGACCAATACAACATCGGTCGGGAGCTGGATTTCGCGTCTTTCGATTATTATCCGAACCCTTCGCCGGGCAAAACGGAGACATCTCCTTACAGCGGCGCGCTGTCCCTGGATCTCACCAGAGGCATTAAACGCCGCAATTTCTGGATCATGGAACAGCTCAGCGGACCGCCGGGATGCTGGTTCCCGATGTGGCGAGCGCCCCAGCCCGGCTTCCTGCGCGCCCATTCCTGGCAGGCCATTGCTCGCGGAGCCGATGCGGTCGTGCATTTTCGCTGGCGCAGCGCCGTCGCGGGCGCAGAACAGTTTTGGCATGGGCTGATCGACCACAGCAACGTTCCCGGCCGCAGATTCCGGGAGTTTCAGCAGCTCTGCGCTGAAGTGAACCGGCTTGGCGAGCGTTTGCAAGGATCAACCCTGCAGCATCAAGTAGCGATACTGCACTCGCACGACCAACTGAACGCGCTTCACATCCAGAAGCAGGCGGAGGGCCTGGACTACTACGAGAACATCAAAGTCTGGCATCGCACATTAACTCAACTCGGCATCGGGGCCGATGTCATTCACGAAGCCGAATCGCTGGACGGGTACAGCGTCGTCATCGCCCCGCACCTGTATTTGCTGGACCAAGACAGCGCTGAACGGCTGCAAAGCTTTGCCGCTGCGGGCGGCACGCTTGTGCTTACCCATCGTTCGGGCGTCAAAAATAACAGCAACATCTGCACCATGTCCCCTCTTCCAGGTTTGCTGTCGACCTGTGCGGGGGTCCGGGTCATCGAATACGATCCGCTCGGCAGCGACTCTGCTACAATATTGGGAGACCAAGGAGAGCAATATTCTGCCTCGCAATGGGCCGACGTTTTGGAGCTGGATACGGCAGAAGCCATCGCCGTGTACGCCGACCAGTTTTATGCGAAAACCGCTGCCGTAACCCGGAACCGCTGGGGACAAGGGAACGTCTATTACATGGCCACGCAACCGGAGCAGGCCTACCTTAGCCAACTCCTTCGATCAATTGCTGAAGAACACGGATTATCGGAAGTACAGTCCCTGCCTCAAGGCGTACAAATGACGACCCGCACCGGACCGGGCGGAACGTTCCGTTTCATCCTCAATCTCAGCCCCGAATCGGCCGTCGTCGACTTGGGCGCTGAAGCTCATTCTGCATTGGACGGAACCCGCCGTGGGCCGAAGCTGGAGCTTCCTCCCTACGGTGTGGAGATTATTGAGGTCCGACCATAAGCGGATCCATGGAAATGCAAATAAAGCGAGGGTGCACACATGATTGTGTGTACCCTAGCTTTTTGGGATGAACGAATGAACGTTGAATTACACCGGCTGGGACGTCAATTTGATGAAATCGGCCATCGAACGGATCTGAACGGCGCCTGGCCCCGTATTCCCGCCTGCACCCTGCAATTCGGCTCTGGACACAAATTTCACCTTCACCGGAATGCCTGGGATGACGTCAAAGAAGTTGTCCGTAAAGACGCCTTCGTTTTCGGAAGAGATCCACACCTGTTTGGCCAGCACGTCGCTATCCAACACCAAATAGTGGCCATCGGCTTCTTGGATTTCGGTCACACGAAGGTTCGCCGGTTGCAGCGCAATATCCTTCGAGGCGGCAAAATAATGCTCTTGCACGATATCCTCCTGTCCATCCTGCGTCAGATCAAGACGCAGCAGCGTTGCAGACGCATCGCGTCCCTGCAGCCATTCGGCCTGATTCAACGTCAGCACGTTTTGCCCGGCATTGGCAGCCACGGACACTTCATGCGTTTCCTCGCGATAGACGGTGCCGTCAAAACCGATGAGGCGAAGGCGCAGCCTGCCTTGTACCGGCTTAAGCAAATCCGTGATCAAATGGATATCGATGACGTTATCCTTCGTACCGTCCACGGAGAGCAATACGTCGCTAAAGCTGCGTTTGGCATAATACTGCAGCGCCTTCCAGCGTCCGTAGTAGTCCATGCCCGCCCAGGAAGCGACCGGCCAGCAATCGTTCATTTGCCAATATAATGTCCCCATGCAATACGGCTTGCGGCGACGATGGGCTTCGATCGCCATCTTCATCGCTTCGGCCTGAAGCACCTGGCTCATGTACAGGAATGACGGGAAATCCTTCGGCTCATGCAAGTACATGTCCATGTATTGCTTGATCAAACGGTTGCCTGCTCCGTTTTTCTGGTGAGCCAGCATTACCTCGGATTCCAGCGCCAGATCCGCTTCCTCCGCATAGGTGCGGACGGATTTGTATTCCGGGAACGACTGGAAGCCGTACTCGCTCATGAAACGTCCCACGTATTTGTTATAGTTCTCAAATGGCTCGACACTGTGCCACACGCCCCAGTAATGGATGTCCCCTTCCGACGTGGACGGATTGGCATGCTGGCTGGCGTCTCCGGTCAGGGAGACGAGCGGCGAGGAAGGCCAGTAATCGACGCCCGGCGCGTACGCTTCCACCACTTCCGGCAGCAGATCATGGAAGATGGCTTCATAGTCGGCCCAAATTTTCTCCCGCTGTTCTGGCGTAAAGTCTTTTTTCCAACCCCATCCGCCTTCTTCAATATAGTGGGCCCAAGCCGAGTCGATCTCGTTGTTGCCGCACCACAGCGCGATGCTTGGATGGTTGCGCAGACGTTTCACGTTATCGATGGCTTCATGTCTCACGCTGTTCAGGAATGCTTCATCCCCCGGATACATGCTGCAGGCAAACATGAAGTCCTGCCATACGAGCAGGCCGTATTCATCGCACAATTCGTAGAAGACGTCTTCTTCATAAATGCCGCCGCCCCATACGCGAAGCATGTTCATGTTGGACTCAGCCGCCGAAACGATCTCGTGCAGGTAGCGTTCCCGCGTGATTTCGGTGGTGAAGCTGTCGTTCGGAATATGGTTTGCCCCTTTGGCAAACACGGCAACGCCGTTCAATTCAAAGTAGAAAGAGGCTCCTGCTTCGTCTTTATCGCGAACGAGCCGGATGGAACGCAATCCTGTTTTCACTTCGGCATTCGCCAGAATCCGCTCGCCCTCAAGCACTTCGGCTGCAAAGCTGTATATGTGCGCTTCGCCCAAACCGCGGCTCCACCACAGCTTCGGTTCGCTGATCTCCACCGGAATCTCGACGGTTTGCAAACCTGCCTGAAGCGAAAATGATTTCTCCCAGCTCAGTCCATCCGTCTGAATGCGAATGACCGCTTCGGATGCTGCCGGCATTTCTACTTCCACAACGGCAGTCAGCGAAGCGAGGGAAGCGCTTACCTGATCTTGACGGATAAACACGTCGTGAATGTTGGCTTCCGTCCAGCCCACCAGCCGTGCTTCGCGCCAGATGCCGCTCGTTACGAACCGTGGACCCCAATCCCAACCGTAATGGTATGGTGCCTTACGGGCGAAGATGCTCACTCGTTTGTCACCCAGTCCGCCTACGTCGGATTGGTCATTGGATGCAGGCAATGCATAACCCAGCTTCTCCAGTTTCGGCAGATCCTCCTGGATCGGAGACCTGAACCGGATATGAAGCACGTTGCCGGTCGCTTTGACGTAAGGTTTTACATCGACGTTCCATACGCGGAACATGTTGTCGGCGGACAGCACATGTTGGCCGTTCAAATATACGTCTGCGTAAGTGTCCAGCCCGTCAAACACCAGTTCCAGATGCTCCTGGGACAGCAACGCATCCTCGACGCCGAATTCCGTCCGGTACTCCCAATCTTTCTTGTCGATCCACTGAACCTCTTTCTCGTTCGTTCCGTAGAAAGGGTTCGGGATTTTTTCCAGTCTCAGCAAATCCGTATGCACGCAGCCCGGCACCTTAGCGGGCAGCCACTCTTGATCGTCGCAAGCCTTGAAGGTCCAATTTTCAAAAATCAGCGATTGTTTGCTCATAACAGCCTCCGTTAACGTGTGTTTGTTTTTTGGCGGTTTATATCGGTTATCTTGTTATGTTCTGTTATTATAAAACGAAATAACTTACAAAACAAAATTAACATGTTTTTATCTATTCAGTCAATCTGTTTTGTTGGCGTTTTGCAATTGTTCTGAATGAAGTGTCGCATGGTATTCTTTCCTTACCACAAGTTCGGAATATATAAGCTTACGTTCTGCCGGCACGTCAGGGTTTTCCATGCGCCATAACAACTGGTCCACGGACCGCTTTCCCAGGTTCTCCTTGTCGACGCGGACGGTAGCCACAATCGGCTCGTCGGTTCGGGTGTCATCGAACCCGGTTACCGCGCAGCGTTCCGGGACCGGCACCCCTTTCTTTCTTAATGCACCCAGCACGATGGAAGCCGTCAGATCGTTGTCGCAAACGAAGACTTCCGGAAGTTCCTCGAGCGGCATTTCGCCGATGGCTGCCTCAATATGTCCATGATCCGGTCCGAGCAATTCCGTCCGCTGCTGCCCCTCGATCTGCATTTCTTCCAGCATGGAACGATAGCCGAGCCAACGTTCCCTGAAGCTGGCGGCATCCGGCAGTTTCCCGGCAAACTGGAAGCGCTTGTACCCTGTGCCGATCAGCATCAGGACCAACTCCCTCATGCATTTCATGTTGTCCGTGAATATCGAATCGGCATGGATCGCCGGCTCCTCGTGGTCAACCATAACCAGCGGGATGTGCAGCCTGTATACCTCCAGCAGCATGGAGGTCGAAATCGAACCGACCGTAATGACGCCGCTGATCGCTTCGGGATTCAGCACCGAGAACATGCGCTCCGAGGACGGTTCGGTCAGCGTCAGAATGTCCATGCCCAGCTCGTTCAGGCGAGCCGAGATGCCATCGAAGACCGGTCCCCAATATAGGGATGAACGGTTCTGGGAGCGGATGTTGGGAAACAAGATGAGAACCGTTCCGCCTTGCTCCCCTTTGGCGTCCCGCTCAGGCTCTCCCCCCAATGAAGAACGCTTCGGCTCGGCCTTGAAATAGCCCAATTGCGCAGCGGTCCGCATAATCATCTCCCGGGTTTGCTCGCTTACGCCCGGTTTGCCGGTCAACGCGCGGGACACTGCAAATTTGGATACCCCTGCCGCATCGGCAATCTGCTGCATCGTTACTTTTTTGCCCATCCCATTCACCCTGTTTTCCTTTTTTTTGTTTCCAGTGTAGCACAAAACATTATACACAACAAAACAAGTTATCATTTTGTTTGTTTTGTTATGTTCTTTCCCGCTAACAGCAATCATTAAATGAAAAAAAGGCCGAGGGCGGCCTTTGGCAGAGGCGACTCCCGGACTTCATCCGTTTCCATCATATATGCATTTCGTTCGCAGACGTGCTCCTTTTCCGCCGTCGGTACATCGCATCCAATCCTTTAAGCTCCGCAACCAGCACGGCAAGCAACATTAAAGCTGCTCCGGTATATCCTTGCAACGTTAATTGCTCTCCTTGAAAAATAAACGCAAAAGCTGCGGCAAACAGCGGTTCCAGCGAAAAGATGAGGCTTGTTCTCGCCGGAGAAGCATGGCGCTGGGCCAACGTCTGCAGAATATACCCGATCCCGCTGCACAAAGTGCCAAGCCCCAAAATCGCTGCCCACGCTTCCGCGCTGTCAGGAAGGTGCGGCGTTTCGAACAGAAATGCTGCAGCGATGCCCAATCCGGCGGCCATGCCAAGCTGGATCGTTCCCAGGGTAAGCGGATCATGTTTCGGCGTGTATTTACCGGCAATGATGATATAAATGGCATAAACCAATGCGGCCAAAATGCACAGCACGTCTCCGATGTGCAAACGAAGCTCATGCTGCAGCGTAAGCAGCCCCAGCCCGCTCACGGCCAAAACAATGCTTGCAGCGAGCCGTACATCCGGCATTTTTTTATGGATGATCGTCATCAGAATCGGCACAAAAATGACCGCGAGACTAATCAAAAAACCTGCCTGCGACGCACTGGTCCGCTGCACCCCGTACGTAATCAGCACAAACGCCGCAAACAATACCGTACCCATCACGGCTCCCGCGATCCACGTTTTCCGATCCGCCCGCAGCAGCCTCCGGTGAAAGATGACGGCTGCAACGATAAACGCGATGGCGAAACGCAAAGCAATCAGATTCAGTTCCTGAATCGATGCGAGCCCTGATTTCATAAACAAATACGATGATCCCCAAATGATCGTGGCGAGCAGCATTTGCAGATCGGCCCTTCTTGCTGCCTGGCCCCGAGTTCCCCGTGATGATGAATCCATTCTGTCTCTACCTTCGTCCCATATATTTTGTGATGCGGAATATGTATTTGGCATTCTCGCCTTGGCAAGTATATCCGATCTTTTTGCATTATGAAAACGAATGTTTATAATGGATAACATGAAATCATTTCATGTATTATTCAGGAAAGGTTCGGGTCTCCATCATGTCGCTGGTTAAATATGAAATTCTGAATGCCGTCATTGAATATGGAAGTCTGACAAGGGCTGCAGAGGCGCTAAATATTACGCAATCCGCGGTGAGTCACGCCATTTCCAGCCTCGAATCGGAGTGTGGATTCTCCCTGCTCCATCGCGGGCGCTCCGGGGTACGCCTGACGGCCGACGGAGAACGGATGATCGTGTACATCCGGGAGATTTTGCGCTGGGCCGAGCTGTTGAATCAGGAAATGTCGCTCATCCGCGGGGCAGAAACGGGGACGGTACGCATCGGAACGTTTGCAAGCGTGTCGACGCAGTGGCTGCCCGGCATTTTGAAACAATTCCGCGTGCAGCATCCGGGCATCGGAATCAAATTATGGGAGGGAGATTATGCGGAGATATCCGCTTGGCTGGCCAGTGGAGCCATCGATCTCGGTTTTCTTTCTTTGGGAGACTCCCTCCCTTACGACTCCATTGAGCTGCGCAAAGATCGGATGATGTGCATTCTGCCCCTGGATCACCCACTCTCGACCGCCGAAACGCTCCCCTTCGAGCTGCTGCTCTCGGAGCCGTTCATCATGCCGAAATGGGGCGGTGATAACGAAATCGAACGGCTGATCAGACAATATGCTGCCAAACCGGACATCATATATGAGGTAGCCGAAGATCAAGCCATCATGGCGATGGTTCGGAACGGCCTTGGCATCAGTTTGCTGCCGGAAATGGTCCTGCGAGGCCACGAGCATGAGCTCGCGCTGATTCCCTTGGAAGGGGATCCGTTCCGCACGATTGGCCTGACTTGCCCGTCGCTCGACAATCTTTCTCCAGCAGCTCACCGCTTTATTGCAGCAGTTCAGGATTGGCTTGCCTTAGAACATTAACTTTCAAAGAGACGATTCAGGTATACCTCCCGATTGTTCAGAAAATCGCGGGTCAATCGAAAATGCTCCGTCTCTTCATAGTCCACGGACTCCACACCATTTTCGTTGAAGTGATAGATGGTCGCTCCGGGATAAGACATCAGGATTGGAGAGTGCGTGGCAATGACGAACTGGGCTTTGCCGCTCCGTTCCAGATCATGCATCATGCGTAATAGAACAAGCTGATTTTGCGGCGACAGGGCCGATTCCGGCTCGTCCAGCAAATACAATCCCTTCTCGCTGAATCGTCCTGCAAAAAACTCCAGAAAACCCTGACCGTGAGAGCGTTCATTCAAGGAAACACCACCGTACGGAGCATACGCCGCACGCCCCACAAATGGCTCTTCAGCCAGTTCATCGATATATTTGGCAAAGGTGTCGAACGTCTCTGCCCGAAAATAAAAGCCCTGATTCACCTTGGGCAGCCATTGCAGCGTCATGATCTCGGACAACGATGCATCATCCTTGTCACGACGAATGACGAGATCCCTGCCGCCGACAATGCTGAAGCCGCAGGATACACCCATCGCTTCCAACAGCGTCGATTTGCCTGATCCGTTCTCACCTACAAGAAACGTGACATTGTGCGAGAATTCCAATTGTTCGATCTGACGCAAAGCCACGATGTTATAAGGGAAATTATCGCGGTTCATGGGTGGGCGTGCCGACCAGTCCAGCAGCACTCTTTTCAAAAAAGGCATGCCGTCCCCCCTCTCTCATCCATTGCTTACGAATTGCAGAACTCCGATCAATGTCATTAAAACGAACAGCACCGCAACGACAACGCCAAATCCGATCAAAAACCTGGCAGCCCCGGAGCGCTGCGGTCCAAAGTCCTGCCTGTTTCGAGCCAGTTCATCCAGTTTTCGTTCCATCCGATCCAGTCTTTCGTGGATTTGTTGCGTTTCCTTGTCCATTCCTTCGTCTCCCCTCCGCTAATGGACTTGCTATTCCCACACCCGATCCAGTTGCTCCGAGTAAAAGCGAATGGCTCTGTTATACGCTTGAATGCCTGCGTTGCTTGAAGTGTCGGCCAGCATGAGCAGCAGCCGCTTCATCGCTTCGGCATGCTCGCCAAGATTATGCAGCACCATCGCGTAAAATACCTCGAACTCGCCACGTTCCGGGAATTCATCGATCCCCCGCCCCAGCCACGCTTTTGCTTCCTCATACTGACCCAGCGTGCGATAGGTGCTGCCAAGGCCAAGCATGGCTCCGGCACGATCTTCTCCGACAAGGCCAAGATTCAACGCTTTCTCATAATAAGGAACGGCTTCCCGCTCCAAACCAAGTGAATCATGCGCCCAAGCCAATTGATACCATACCTGCGCATTGTCGGGTTCGCGCAGCGCAATCTGCTGCATGGATTTAATGGCGTCTTCCGCCTTCCCCTGCTCTCTTAACAAAATAGCCTGCTCTAATGTCGCCATTCTGACACAACCCTTTCCATGTCGATCTCTTTAATTATACAAAAAATTCCTTATCAGGTCATTACCATGAAAAAAATCTGGTGCATTTTATATTAATCCGGTGACCCGCCTATGCTTCCGCTTCAGGTTTCTTTCCGAAAGCTTTTTTAAGCGACCGCTTTGCTTCTTCAGATTGATTCTGCTTCTTGAACAAACCAAAAACACCCCGCCGTGAGCAAGGACACGGGCTGAAATCCACCCTCTTCCTTGTTGCGGGATGTTCGATCATTCTGTGGTCTCGCAGGACGAAGGCAGCGTCGCAGTCGTAACTGCCATCGTTCCCCCGGATGTTAAGCCCAAGTTGTATTCGCTACCATAACGATAAATACCAGCATCAGGTAATTAACGGAAATGAGGAAATTCGTTTTCGCCCATTTCTCATCATCCTGGGAGCGTAACCCGGAGAGCGTATGTACCAACCAAATCAATCCCCCCACCGTCGACACGATGAGAAAAACGATTCCAACGTAATCGTAATGATAAAGCAGAATAACTGCAGGCAGCAAAAGCAGCACGTAAGGAATCATCTGAATTTTGGTCCGTTTGATGCCTTTCACTACAGGCAAAAGCGGGAATCCGGCTGCGCGATACTCCTCAACTCTGCGGATGCCAAGCGACCAGAAATGTGGCGGCTGCCACAGGAACAGAAGCGCAAACAGCAGCCAGGCGCCGGCATCCACCTGTTCGGTCACTGTGCAATAACCGATGACAGGCGGCATCGCGCCCGCGATTCCGCCGAGCGAGGTGCTCCATGTGGAGCTGCGTTTAAGCCAGATCGTGTACACGACAATATACGCAAACCATCCTCCGAGAGCAAGCCAAGCCGACAACGGATGCACGAGCACATACAATACGGCAAAGCCGGCCAGCCCCAGCACGAGGCCGTAACCCAACACAAATCCGGGGTTCAGATGATTGATGTACTCGATCCGCTTTTTCGTCCGTTCCATTTTCTGATCCAATTCACGGTCCCAATAGTTGTTGATGACGCATGCCGAGGCAATGACCAGGGTAGAGCCAATAATCACCATCAGCAGGGATAACCAGTCGATATCCCACTTTGAAGCAACCCAATAACCGACCACCACAGCAAACACATTCAGCCGCAGCAATCGGGGCTTCGTTAGTGCAATCATGTCTTTAAGCATGAATAAGCAGCCTCCTGAACGGAATACAAACACCATTCCAATAATGATACATGCTGTTCCTGACAATTACAATGTTTCTATGATTTTTCTCATACCGTCTTCCGTGAAAAATGGACAAAAAAAACTCCGTTCAGAAAACGGAGGTCTTTTCTTTGAAAAGCTTTAGGCTTCATGTATATTATGGAATATATTGCTGTACGATTTTGATCACTTGTCCATCCTTCATCGTCAGATGATACGGAAACACGGACAGATCCACGATGGTTTTGTTGTCATACAACGATTCGAATTTATTCAAAGTCACAGGTTCGTTCCACTGAATGTCCGCTCCGGCATATGTACCGTCCCGGTCATACAGCTGCATCAGCACTTCGGCATCTGCTTGAACTTCAACCTTTTCCTGTTCTTTGCTGTCATTAACAATATAATAACCATCCGGGGCTCCATCCAATCCCGAATCGGGGTTGCGCTGCTCGAATATGGTGTCAGCCTCTTCGCCTTGATACCAGCCGATTTTGTCTACGATCAGGAACAGCTTGCCGTTCTCCTGTTGTATGCCATCGACGTAAGCGGTGTACGTCTCCGAATTGGTTGCCAACGTTTCCTTTGCGGTGGAAAGCGATGTTGCCGTGATTCCCTCCGCTTTGGCCGGAGTCCATAAATATGCAGCAATCACCATGATGCCCAGCAAAGCAACGCCTGCGCCAATCCACCGAAATTTCCATTGTTTTGCCGCGTTCTTCATAGCAGCATCTCCCCTTAATCACTTTACTTCCTACATCATACTTCAGTTATAAAGATCAAAAGTATCATATAAGTTGAAAAATGGTTACAATCCGGCTTCCATGAACAAGGAACCCCGGGCGTGCTTGATTCAATCCCAGGGTTCCTTGAGAAATCTCCCGATTAATGATTAATGTGTCAATGTGCCCGTTGGGCCAGACGAACCAGCATGTGTGCAAGCATATGCTGTTCCTCTTCGCGGCCTACGCTCCAAAGCTCCTGAAGGAGCTTCTCTTCGCTATTGCGCGGTTCCTCGTTGGCCGCAAGATAATCGGCAACCTTCTCCGCGATGCGAGCCATCTGTTCTTCCCCGAGGCCAATCGCTTCGCCTACGGCAATGCGTTTAGCAAGATACTCCTTGAAAGTTTCGAAATTGTGCAGAATCTGCTCGCGTTGTTCCGGAGCAATCCGGTTTACGGCATCCTCTACTTGTCCCAGTTCCACCTGGCCGTCTTTGCGAATAACATGATTGTCTTCATTCATCATGGTTGATTCCTCCTAAGCTTGTCGGATTTGGTCTTGCCCATACCGTTAATATAAACGTCTTGGCGAAGATTAATCAGAAAGCTTTGGTTCGATCAGGCGATTTCGAATTTTGCCCATTTATTTACACGGATGGTTGGCTTGCGCGCCATACCGCTATGCCGGACATCACATACAAAAGAGCGCTCAGATAAAACAAAACATCAATCGTCAGCCAATCAATGAGCATACCTCCCAGAATAACGGCAAATCCCGAAGCGGCCGCGGTCCAGAAGTGATAATGTCCTACAGCGTGCCCCCGTCGACCCGGTTCCGTGTAGTCCGCGAGCAGTACCCGCTCGCTCATGCGCTGCATGGCATTGCACAGCCCCATCAACATCTGAAGCAACAATACCCAAATATACGAGCCTACCCAAGGAAATGCAAGCATCGCTGCGGCCATGCCGAAGGCACTGACCGCCAGCATCTGCCTGGCCTGTCGATCCATTCGCGGAGCGAGCCACTGCGAAGCGGCAGCCGAACTGATCGTAAACACGGCAAAAGCCAATCCGTACTTGGAGTAGCTGTTGCCGAGATTTTTGAGAAAGAGGAGATAATAGGGATAGATCATGCCGGACGCCAGCGTGACGATGCTCTGCGAACGGACCAGCCATCTGATATTGTTCATTGGTGATCTCCTCCGTACTGTTCCATAAAATAATTCATAAACACGTGCTGCGGATCATATCGGTCCTTGGCCGCAAAAAATTCGCCGCTCCGCGTATAGGCTCGCCTAAATTGGGACAATGACGGGTAAGCATAATAAGGCAAATAATATGTGCCATCATGCCGGATTGCCGCATCAATGATTTTCCGAAGCCCTGATTGAAAGCGGTCCTGCTCCTCCTTCGAAAGCGAGGCATGGAAAAGGCATACGAGTCCGAACATGTCTTCGGTCGCGTAGGACAGCACAGCTTCGTCATCTTTTCCAACGTAACGTACCGTGACGTTCAGCAAATCCAGGTTTTCTCCTGCAACGATCTCCCCCATCTCCCGCACAAATGCCGGAAAGGCATCCACGGGGATGAAATATTCCTGCAGCAGATCATTCTCCCCTGGCTGATGATATTCCATAAACGCCGATTCGGAAGCCATCGCATTGTTTCGGCTTAACCGCTTGCCTTCCTGCGCTTCGAAATACCGCTGCTGCAGCGGCCAGAACCAGGCCCGTCCCCATGCAAATTCGCGATTCAGGTTAAACAGAATTTTGGCAGGAAGCACCCCTTGCTCGCGGCCTTCAAGGCGACGATAATCGTTCAAGTCCGCTTCAGGATCGGTAACGTAATTGAGAGCATACATCTCCCTGAAATATCCTTCACCTGGCTGCACCGATAATCTGGCCAAATGCAAACGTACACGCTCGTCCCCCAGCACTTGGCGACGGAAATAATCGGGGTATTCTTCGGCCTGCAAACGGTCCGTCGTCAATTGTAGAACCTCATCATCAGTCAGGCTTAAGGTCACATCGAGGATCAGGCCAAACAAACCGTACCCTCCCAGTGCCAGCGGAAACAACTCGGCGTTATTGGCTCGGCTGACATCCCTGACCTGGCCATCCGCCGTAAGCAGCCGAAAAGATTGCACGCTCTGAATCAACGACCCGTTACGGAGATCGCGCCCATGCGCATTCACGCTGATTGAGCCACCGACGGTAAAAATGTTTTGCGACTGCATGTTCTTGACCGAAAGGCCGTACGGATGAATGGCCTGCTGAACGTCCGCCCAGGATGCTCCGGCTTGAACGCGAATGGTGCGGGCCTCGGGATCAACCTCCAACACTTTATTGTATGCGGACATGTCAATGACGATGCCGTCCTCGTAATAGGTGTGCCCTCCTTGGCTATGACGCTGCCCTGCAATGGATATCGTCAAATTCCGTTCCTTCGCTTCGCGGACGAGTTGGATCAATTGCTGCTCTTCCTGCCCTTGTACAACGCGCTCTACTTTGACAGGATGCAGGCGGCTATAGTCCGTAATGAGAAACGGATTCTGATCATCGCCATCTGTCCGCCAATAGGTCCAAACGCACAGGAATATGAGCAGCAAAAGGGCGATCGTTTTCTTCAGGCCGTCTCCTCCTCGCTTTTCCCATCGTTTCAAAGCAACAACCATGGTTAATGTTTATACATATAGATTACAACGGCTGGAGATGTTAAGGAATACCCAGATTAACCAAAATGAGGAGGGGATGCATAGTGAGCAACCATGAAAAAGAACATAACAAGCACGAATGGGAGCTGAAGCCTAATGTCAACGAGATGTCCGACCCTGACGACTACAATCCGGGACCTACGGATATGATCGAGGATGCGGTTGGAGAGATTATGGACAACATCTCGGGAGCAAACCGTAAAAAAGGCCATTCCAAAGAAAAACAATAAGTATAATTACGGTAACACGTATATAAAAATCTATTAATGTCGCCTTCCCTCCGAATGGGGAGGGCTTTTTGGTTTTGGCTTTTGCATGACGATCGGTTAGACATTCAATTGAAATGGATAAAACGCCATCGTTCTGATAGAATGTTCGAAGATGATAAACAGGAAGGAAGAGTATCTTGAGAAAAATGATCGTTCTATGTTGTACCATCCTCGTTGCATGGCTGACACTCGCACCATTGAATGCAGAAGCGGCCATGGATCCAAAAGCGTTACTGAAAAAGAAATATCCTAGTGAAACAGTGACCCTGTTAAAATCCGCAGATTTGAACGGGGACAATAAAAAAGAATATTTTATGCTGACGGCATCCGGCAACTTTTATCTCGTCAACGCCAAGGGAACGGTCGTGCTAATCGATAGCGATATTGTTGGTGACGAAGAATTTGAATCCCCGAGTATACATATCTATCAAGCTTCTAAAAAAGAAAAACATGTAGCCGTTACATTTGGTTACTTTCCGTCTAACACGCAACTGTACGCCTATAAATATAAAAATGGCACCTTGCAGAAAAAGCTCTCTGTGATGGGAGATCAAGGGGTTGCTATCCAAAAAGACGGGAAGATCAAGCAATCCTGGAAAAAGTACCTGCCCGAGGGCGGATGGAATTTGGCGGCAGCCACATACACATGGAACGCTACAAAAGATAAATATATCGCAGCCGGACAAATACCGTAATTTCATTCTTTGTAACTGCTGCGTGTCTAACAAATCGTAAAAAAGGATGGGTTTCGCACCCATCCTTTTTAATGTTCAATGTCACGAACGCTGTACCCGGAAACCCTCGCCGCTTGTCAATCGAATTTTGCGCGTGCCGGGACATCCGCCATTTTCGACTGGAGCTCCTGCTGCTCCTGCTGCCGCAGCTGCTTCAACGCTTTGTGAATCCAGATGGCTGCAATGGCGCCTTCGCCCATCGCAACGGTAGCCTGTTCCGCATGGATGCCGAGGTCCCCTGCAATCCACACCTGTGGCGCAGCTTGCATGCTCCTCGGGTCAGCATGGACATGATCGTTGTCCGCGATTTTCGCACCCAATTGGCGGGCCAGACCGGAGTGAACCTGATTGCCGCCGAAGGCGACAAAACCGCGCTCTGCGTCAAAATGCTGCCCGTCCTCCGTCACCACGCCTTGAATCCATCCATCTCCCGCATGCCGAACCTCCTTTATCGCAGCCTCCAGGTATCGAACGCCAGCCTGCTTCATGCTCCGATGCAATTCAGCGGAGATCGGCATCTGTTCATGGTTAATATACATCAGCTCACGCGTACGCTCAATGAGCGTCAACGCCATGCTCGCCCCGGGCTCCCCGGATCCCATCAGAATCGTTCGGCGGTTCTGTATTTCGTATCCGTCGCAGTCCGGGCAGACATATACCGACTTGCCCAGCGTGGCCGTGATTCCGGAAATGTCGGGTATCCGGTCCGAAAGGCCTGTGGCAAGCAGCACGGCAGAGGCCGTGTATTGGCGTCCCGCAGAACCTGCAAGCCATATCCGTTCCCCTCGCCGTTCGGCGCGGACAATGCGGTCCTGTTCGAAAAGAACGCCTGTCCGTTCCGCCTGCATTCTGCCTTTGGCTCTTAATTCGGCGCCCGAGACACCTTCGGGAAAACCAATGATGTTATGATAAGAACGGCAGCGCGATGAACGCCCTTGGCCGTCATCCACGACCAACACTTTATGGACGCTGTACCGTCCCAATTGTATGGCTGCCTGCAATCCTGCAATGCCGCCACCCACGATGATGCAATCCGCATCCCGCATGATTCTCTCCTCCAATCACTCTGCACGCTGTTATATATTTTACACCAAACGAAAACAACCCAAACGCCCCGATGATTCAAGGTTCGTTCAGGTTGCTTCATCGCTTTTATAAATGAATATGGATTAAAACCGATAGGATTCGAAGCGAATTGCATTGGAGATGGCCTTCCATACATCCTCGGTTTCCCCGCCCATGTACCAATACGCCAAACCCGCGATGCCGCGCTCGCTAATCATGCTGGTTTTGACCGAAAGGGAACGCGCCTCTTCCGCCCAGATCGCCCTGGACGTGCCGTTTGCGACATATTTGAGCACATATTGCCAGACGTCGTCATCCCAATGTTTCGTCGTGCCCGCGGTACGCGACCTGCTCCCTTGTTCGCCAAGCGTGATGTCCCATGAACCCGTGGCAGGCGTAAGCAGTGACCAATCTCGCGTATAGAGCGGTAATGCCACAATGATTTTTGCGCTGTCCATCTGCGAAAGCATCGTGTCCAATGCCTGTTCGAGCCAGGACAGCGAGGCCACGGAGCCAGCGTTGGGAGAACCGTTCCAATGCTCTTCATAACCCATCAGGATCATGTAATCAGCGACTTCGCCCAAAGCGGCATAATCGAAAGCTTCTGTCCAATCCGTGCCCAGGTCAGGGGAAACGTCAACAGAAACGACAGCTCCTGCCGCGTGCAGCGAAGCGGTTAACGCAGTAATAAATACGGTCATGTTGGCACGGTCTTCGGGCAGCACATTTTCAAAATCAACGTTGATGCCTTCCAAACCGTATTGTTTCACGTACGCCGTAATTTGGGAAATCACGAAATTCCGGTTGGTTGCGCTGGATAACATCTGATGGGTTAACGCTGCATTTGAACGGTTGCCGAGCAGCGGCCATACCTGGCGTCCCGTTGCCTCTGCCCAATTCAAAAGCGAGGAATCCGTCTGATTGGTCAGCTGCATGCTGCCATTCAGGAAAAACCATCGCGGAACCAGCGTGTTGACGGGAGATCGGGCGACTTGCTGCTTGAATTCGGACGTTGTGGAATCATATTGCCACCCCAATTGAATGCCCTCCGAGACGGTACCCTTCAATTGGCTGTACCACACCGGCTTCTGCAATACGGCGGACAGCATCATCGCCGCCTCTTCCCGGGTAACCTTGTCCTTCGGACGGAACAAGCCGTCGCTGCCTTGCATCAATCCCAGTACATAAACATTTTGCACATAGGGCCGCGCCCAATCGGAAATGCTCGCAGCATCCTTGTATAGCGCATTCAGCGAAGCGCTGGACGTGGACTGCCGTTTAAGCATTCTGGACAGCAATGCCGCCGCTTCTTCGCGGGTAATGGAAGCACCGGGCTGAAAAGTCCCTTGTCCTTTTCCTTCCAATATGGACAAATTCGTCATGGCGGCCACGCTGCCGTAGTACCATGCGCTTTTGCTGATATCGCTGTAAGGGTTAATGTCGTTGCTCACGGGCTCCAACCCGAGCAAGCGAACTGCAAATGCGGCAAACTCCGCGCGGCTGACCGCTTTTTTCGGTTCAAAACGCGTGCTGGATATGCCTGTCGCAATGCCTTCGCTTACGAGCAAATCGATCGCTTCCTTCGCATAGCTGTTGGCAGTATCCGTAAAAAAGGTCTTGGCTGCCGCAGCTTGCACGCTCGGTGCCCAACCCGTAAAAGTGGATATGGACATGGAAAATACGCCCAGCAGGGCTATCGCCGTCCGGGTCCATCGCCGGACTTGCTTTATCGGTTGTTCGTTCACATGCAAAAGCCTCGCTTCAATGGTTTACGATCTTGTATCATCGTATCAGATTGAAGCGAGGCCGTATGTGTGTAAATGTTGGTAATGATTCAAATCCGCGCCAAAGCCGTTAGCGGCTTCATCCGAGGCTTAGTTGTATACTTTTACGCGCTCTTCGATCGGTTGGAACTCTTTATCGCCAGGGGTAGCTGTCGGTTTGCCAAACGGCATTTGCGCGATCAGTCTCCAATGCTCCGGAATGTTCCATTCTTGTTTAACCTTTTCGTCGATCAGCGGGTTGTAGTGCTGCAAGCTGGCGCCGAGTCCTTCTTCTTCCAACGCCGTCCAGATCACCAGTTGAAGCATGCCGTTGGATTGGTTCGCCCAAATCGGAAAATTGTCCGCATAAGAGGCGAAGTTTTGTTGAAGCTGAGCGATGACATTGTTGTCCTCGAAGTACAGTACGGTACCGTATCCTGCGCGGAACGAGGCCATTTTCTCCGCAGTCGATTGGAATGCTTCTTCGTTGCCGACTACTTCGCGCAAAATTTCTTCCGTATGGTTCCACAATTTATCATGCTGCTCACCGAGCAGCACAACTGCGCGGGACGTCTGAGAGTTGAACGAAGTTGGCGTGTATTTCACGGCTTCTTCAACGATTTCCTGAATTCGTGCATCCGAAATGGTGGATTCTTTGCTAATGCCATAAAACGATCTTCTTTTTTTCAAAGCGTCAATAAACGTGGTCACTTTCCATTCGCCTCCCAAAATTTTCATTATGCCCTCTTGGTAACTATAATATAGTAACGAACGTTAGTCAATAAGCTATATTATTTTACCTTGGATTTAAATCCAATGTTACATCGAGTTGCATTCAATGGATTACCTTCTGGATTATAACCATTATCGCTTGCGATAATCCGCGCGGTATTTCTCCTCGGTAGACGAATTGGCCTTGGTCGCGTCCTTGTCCTGTTCCTCCTGCTGCTCCATGTTCAGATCCTCAAGGGGGATTGGGTCTACCGTCTGCTCCTCCTCGAACCGGTCCAGCATATGTCGTTCCTCCGTCGGGAACTGCTCGGGATTATCATGGTTAGCCTGCTGCGGGGATTCCTGCCGTAATTTCGATGGTTCATGCTTCATGCGAAACGCCTCCTCTAAAGTGTTACCCATTCTTTACCTTTTCTTTCCGCGATCTAAACACGGCAAATAAGCCATCCGCATATGCGAATGGCTCGGTTCCGGCAAATGGTATTAACGACTCGTGTCTGCTTCGTTTAAGGTCAGTCGGGCTTCGAAAATCGTACCGCGATCTTCCGGAGCCATTCCTCGAACCCAAATGCCGTTATCCACAACGGCGCTTCGTTCCACGACGACTTGTTCCTGCATGCGCACCTCGCGATGGTACGATATTTGCAAACGTCGGATTCCGGTTTCCAGCTCTTCCGTCGTGAGCGTATCGCAACAAAGATCAGCATAACCGGCATTGTTCATATGACCGTTGCTGTCCGTGCTGCTATATCGAACTTCAAATCGATCGGCTTCCCATGTTTGCAGCGAATCCGGCAATGATACCTTCGCAGGAATGTCGCCAAGCGATCGGGCGGGATGCGATCGAACTTCGAAGGGCAGCGCCGTTGGACGCAGCAGCTTTCGTTTCTGCAAATCGACCAGCGCCCAAGTGGTGCGTGCTTCCGCAATGACGTTTTCCTGGTTGTCGGACAACACAAAATCCCGCAGCCACATCACCCCTTTATTGCCTTTATGCCAAGTCTGAAGCGAAACCTCTTCCTCCAGCCGCGCCGGACGAAGTATCGTCAGATCCGTGGTCAGCAGCATCCAGCCCAGACCCTGCGCCAGCATTTCGGACACGGTGATGCCCATGGAAGAGAGATCCCCGTCTGCGGCCAACTGCATATGTTCGAGCAGCGCCGATGGACGATAGAGCGACATGTAATCCGAATCGGCTGAGCCGATCCGATATGCGCGGGTGTACAATGATTCCGTTGGCACGGAGCTCCCTCCTTTTACGATTTAATGTTGCGTGTTCGGATGTCCGCCTTGTCCCGATCAGCAAATCACGCCATATCTTGACCGCCTTGGATGCGAGTGCGGTACAGATCGGGCGTGCAGCCCACCGATTGTTTGAACATCCGGCTGAAATGGGACAACCGTTTGAAGCCGGATAAACGACTTACCTCCGTAACGCTAATTTCGGGGTCAAGCTGAAAAAGCAGCTTTGCCTGATTGATGCGGCGATCGAACACGTATTTGAAGACGGTGCTGCCCGTCATCTCTTTGAACAGTCCTGCCAGATAAGGCTTGGACAGATGCAATTCGCCCGCCAGATCATCCAGGCCGATATCGTCCATGTAATGGATGTCAATGTAACGCAGGATGTGCTGGACGTGCTTTTCCTTTTCCGAGGAAGGACGGTGCTCCTTCAGACTGCTCCGGCAAAGGTCGGCCACAAAATACAACAGATCGCAGAGCCGAATGTTCAATCGTTCCTGTCGGAAGCTGCCCTTACCGGACAACATTCGATGAAATTCAAACAACAGCCCTTCAAATTCCGTGCGTTCTTCGCCTTGCAGATTCAGGCGGCAATTGCCGAGTTCCTCAAAAGGTTGAAGCACCTCAAAGGCCCGATCGGGATGCAAGCTGCCGCGAATGACGGATGGGTCGAAATGCAGCGTCGTCCGTTCATAGGTCGTATCCGGCATTGGATGCGGACGATGCAGCGTCATGCCGTGCATGAGCACCAGATCGCCCGGCGCCAAAACATACACGCGGTCTCCGATAATGTATGTGCACTCCCCTGCGTGGAAATAGTATACCTCGTATTGGGGATGCGAGTGAAATCCGTCTTCGACCGGCAAATATGCCGTGGTGGAACGGTAATTGTATTGCAGCGAAGCTCCGATTTTCAGTATGCGCGGCATGCAGAACACCTCCTGTTGGAAGGATGGGACCGTTGTCAGAAATAAAGACCATGAGACGTCATCCGCATAACGGTGCATATCATGGCCCTATTTTTGGAGACTGCGACGAAATAAAGTACAGCTAATTTCCCGCAGCTCCTTCGTGGCGGTATCCGGTTACGGCAAAACCCGTTCAATGCTGGATTCGATCTCTTCCATCGTGGCTATAGGCTCGAATCGTTGAATGACGCGTCCTTCGGCATCGATCAGGAATTTGGTGAAATTCCATTTGATGGCATCGCCAAGCAGCCATTCCGGCGCCTTGTCGGCAACCATCAGCTTCAGCAGCTTCGCCTGGATGTCCGATTCGTCGAATCCGGCAAAGGGACCTGCCTTTTTGAGAAAATCGTACAACGGGTGTGCCGTCTCCCCATTCACGTCGATCTTCGCGAACATCGGGAATTTGACGCCATAATTGATCTGGCAGAAGGACGCCGCCTCCTCGCTTGTTCCCGGCTCCTGCTCCGCAAATTGGTTGCATGGAAAACCGATGATCTGCAGCCCTTGGTCCTTATACTTGTCGTACAGCTTTTGCATATCATCGAACTGATGCGTATATTTGCATTTGCTTGCCGTGTTGACGATCAGGACGGGCTTGCCCTCGTATTGATAGAGCGGGAACCGTTCTCCGCTCGTTTTGGTAACGCTGAAGTCATAAATGGTTGCCATAGGTGCACCTCGCGATTTTATGTAAGTTGATTTGACTCAACATCTAGTGTGCATCCATTATATACGAAATCTATCCTCTTGTATTGGTTAAGATAAAACGAGGTACTTATCATTCTGTCAGAATGTCACTCTACTACTTTAATGTTAATAACAAACTTGCTGTGTGGCAAATATGTGATCTCTAAGACCTTCGTCCGGTCATGCAAGGAACTATCGCTCTTTGTGTTGATCAATTCAATATTATTTAATTCAATGGTCTGTTGCCTCATCTTTTTGCCCATAGAACCAATGTAATCCGGAACACCTGTGGTTGTTTTGTAGTCCTTCAAATAATATGCCTTCAAGTCCAGTACACCTGCAGACGCCTCCGGATACATTAGTATAATTACCACGACCCCTACAACAACGAACAGAACTCTACACCAGACTCTTTTAAATTTATTACCTATTTGTCTCAGTGAGAGAAATAAGCCCGAAACCGTGAACACTATTCCAAATGCAATTCCAAATAGACGTGTGTAAAACCATGCAGGGAAAAATCCAAAAAACATGTTGGCTAAAAAAAATGGCAAAGCAATTGAAAATACAATAATAGTGCTGAGTATTCGCTCCCGGTTATGCTTGTACCTCTTCATGTGTATAAAAATCTGCCCCCTACCCTCCAAAATCCAATAAAAGTTATTATGAATTCGCCTCCCAGACGGAATGATGGGATGAGTTTCATTGCACGGTCGTGAACTACCCCCGACGGGAACGCATAGCCTTGACCTGCTTAAGGGATGGATCGTTAATCAGGCTTTGGTACTCGTCTGATTCGATGGCGTATAGGGCCACCTTTCCTTGTTCGTTATGATGTATGCCCCATCCGTATCGTTTGCCTAATGAAGAGGTCCGCAGGCAGGGCTGGCCTTTAGAAAAGAACCTTTCGCGTTCCTCCTGCCGGTCTGCTTCAGGGATCCCGTTACGCCTCGCATGGACTTCGAACAAAACGTCCATCTGCGTATACTCGTACGGATGATTGGCCATGATTTCGTAGTGGAGCACCGGAACGGTTTTGCTGCTTTTTTTGGCCTGCGGAATTTCTGCTGCGGCAACGGGACAGTCTTCGGCTACGCCGATAAACGTATTGTATTCGTTCATATCTTTCATCCTTAAAATCCCCTCCCTTATGGACCTTATGGACCTTATGGACGTTTTCGCTCTCTCCACTCCTGCTCAAGGATACCCATTTCCCATAGACTCCAGTATTCGTTATGATGCCTTCTTGCATCGCGAATCAGCCCTTCTTTCGTGAAGCCTGCCCGCTCATAACACTTGATGGCGCTATGATTAAAATCGAATACGCCAAGGCTGATGCGATGCAGTCCCAGCTCGTCGAACCCGATGCGTAATGCTTCCGTGATCATCTGCACTCCGAATCCTTTGCCTCTGGCGGAAGATCCGCCGATCAGCACTTTGCCGATTCGAGCCGAACGGTTATAGCGATCGATGGCCCCGAGCGAAATATGCCCAATGGTATCTCCTGTTTCGGAGTCCACTACTTTATAAATCAGCTTGTCGGACTCTTGAAAGTCATTGGCGCCCTGCATGTAAGTCAGCAGCTGCTCTTCCGTTAGCGGATATTGAAACTGCGGTCCGGCCCATTGCAGCAAAAAGGCTTCGTCTCCGCTCCATTCGATCAATTGGGTTATATCGTTCGTCGTAAAATATTCGAGTCTGATCATTGCATCTCTTCCTTTTCAACTATTTTTCGTCAATCGGCTGATGTTCGCTTGCACCGCCTCCACGCGAATATCATTCATGGCCTCAAGCTCCGTGGCCGGGCAAGCAACAACAATGCTTTCGAGGCCGAAACGGTCCAACGTCAAATAATAAAAGGCCATTTGAAGGCCCCGAATAACATTGTCGTCCCGATCTTCACGCACAATCATTTCGTAAACGTACGCTTCTCTGCTGTCTTTTCCATAACGCAAAGCGATATGATAATCAAAAAACTTCTCGGTACTCTTGCTGCCAGCATGACAAATGATTGGAAAATCACATTTCGCGAAACGTTCAACCAGTTGATCGGCTTCCGGGACAGTAAACCTTTGGCTTACACAATCCGGATAAAACGTTCCCTCCCGAACGACGTGATGGTAAGCATGATTCGCCACATTTTCCCGAAATCCCGTTAACATATCTTCCCTCAGCAATACAGGATGAATCAAATTTTGCACCTCCAATCCCGTTTTCGCTTAATTCCAATAGGCCCCAGTTTAGACAGTATACGAAGAGAGGGCGTCAAGCTAGATATCCGTTGTTCCAGGCTCCCAGCCTGTCTGCTGGCTCCATAAGCTTGCTTTGCGTATGATCTCCCAGATGATCGGTTCTTTTGCCGTGACGTATCGCTCCCGTTCATGACGGTATAATTCGCTTAACCTGTATTTTTCCCGAGCATAGCATTGGCTGTCTTCCGGGTGTACCCGCAAATAATCCCGAAACAGCAGTGCACACTGCTCTGACCAGCTGCCTGCTTTTCGAACATGGATATGCGTTCTTCTCATGCTGCCGCTTTCCCGAAAATAACGCTTCGTTTGATCCGGATTATTCTCCCGATGCATGTACCCAAGCTGCTCTAAAAAAGGTTTCCAATCCAGCTTATCCAACGAACGCACCGAAATCTGAATATCAATGATCGGCTTGGCATCCAGGCCAGGTATTGAAGTAGAACCGATATGATCGATCCGGATGGCACTTTCTCCCATGCTTGCGCGGATCCGCCTGCCTATTTCCATACACTCGTTTGCCCAGCAAGGATCATGGGGCACCACTATAATGGCCTCCTGCACATCCTGACCTCCCGTCTCCCGATCTTGCCCAAGCTTACGCGAAAGCGCACTCATGGTACAAGAAATCATATATTTACACCATTATACACGGGAAAATGAATGCTGAAGCGAAAGATTTGTATAACACTCCAATTCACTCGCAAATCCAAATCTTTTTCGGTCACTTGGCAGAGAGCCACACGTTCCCCTTCAATCTTCATTTCGTCCTACCTCTTAGTCTCCTGCCGCTCTGCCCCAACCGCCCCTGTGCATTGTCGTCGCTGAGCAACCCAAGCCAAGTCCGTATTATCACGCAATCTCACCAGCTTGTTATCGTATCGTTTCAGTTTGGTTTCGAAGCTGTCGCGGTTTTGCTCGAATTCTCTTGTCCATCTGTACATCATTCGCAGCATCGTCAGATCGGGGGTGTAGTTTGCTTTCTCGATCCCGAACCTTTGCTTCGCAAAGCGGAGGAAAATCCTGATTTTCCGTTTCCATAACGGGGGGTCCAAAAAAATAATCGTGTCCGCCATATCATACAGTGGCTGATAGGAGGCACGATCCGTTCCTTCCAAAATCCATGTTCCCTGTTTGTTAATATCATGAATGACGTTCATCTGTTCTTCCGGCGTTCTCTTGATCCTTCCACTTTCCGTCTGGTGGTGGACGATGGCATCCAATTCATGCCAAGGGATGTTTATGTGCTGCGACAATGTTCTGGCTAATGTTGTTTTTCCACTGGCAACGATGCCAATGATTAGAATTTTTTTCATGAATGCCAAATCCTTTTAATTGTTAGTCAACGTTCCACCGTACCAAAGGAGATTTTGAAATTAGGTGCATATGTCAGCCACGAATCCGCATTGAATGTCCTCCCAAAGTTGGCTTCCGACTCGTATTCCTCTCTGGCCTCATGTTCATTTAATCCCCTGGCAAGCAGATTGTTCACGACCTGATCCAGTTCCCCGGGATCCTGTCCCAGTCCTTCTTCACGCAGCGCTTGAAAAAGAAGTTCTTTACCGTCCGCATCCATGTTTTGATCCAAAAAGTTTACTTTGTCGCTCAATCGGCACTCCACCTTCTTTAACCCAAGCTGACTTAACATCACTGGCAGAGCCATGCCGATATTTCCACCCTTGAGCGTGCGCCGTTCGTCTTCTTCATACAACTTTTGCAGAACGCCCAAACGAACGATGCTGCTCTGATCTACGCCATCCATATAACAATTGGCCATATTGCCGATCCAGTGTGGTTCGAAGCAAATCAATTTTCCGTTATTCCGTACGCTGTTCATCATTTTGCGAACAATCCTGGCAGGTTCGGTCATATGTAACAAAAACGCATGGCTTACGGCAATATCGTACTTTGGCTCCAGCTGCACTTCATCGATATCACACGTTATAAACGTTGCATCATAGTCTAAATGCGAGTAAATTTCCTCAGCCTCGCGAATCAGTTCTGTTCCTTTGTCCATGCCGGTATACGTGCTTCCTTGCGGCATAAGCGGAAGAAGCTTCAAACCGAGATAACCGTAACCGCATCCAAAATCTACGATGTTAACCGGTTTATCGATTTTCCATACGCTTTTCACCAAAAATTCCAGATAGTCGTCATTGTAGTACAGCCAGCGCGTATTCCTCAAATATCCGATCTTGGTATCCCAGTAATACTCGGTCATGGTTCTTTTCCTCCTTTTGCTTACAATTCATCTAAACTTCTTATGACATTTATGATCCCAAACATGCTCTTCAAGAAGAGTGATATCATTTCCATTCTTATAGGCAACCTCACCATAGAACACCGTTACTCCCAATTGGTGTGAAATGCTTGCTCCTATTTGCTGAATATCTGTTCCCATGCGTGTATACCTTAACAACACGGGAGATTCATAGTTTCCTTTTGTCCAATCGTGCTCCCGCGAAATGTTGATGTACAAAGCATCGGTTAAGGAACCGTATTCGTACCACTCCCATGTATCTTCGAAGTCCCAATGAATATCTCTCAAACAACCGAAGATGTCCACATCTTGAACAAAATCTTTCATTTCCCGATCAACAAAAAACCAGTACGCTTTATCCATAATCCCTCTCGTTTCTGGCCTCTTTTCTACTTATTTGTTGTCGGAATATTTCCTGAGAAATAAACCGCTAAGCTGTATAGACCCAAATCAAAAATCCCTTGCGACAAACTATCGTACGATTTCCAGTTATCCTTTCACTGCATCATTCCTATACTGCTCGAAATAGTGGTGTCCCTTCCTATGGATCTCGCTCAATACCGTTTTTGCTTGGTTCAAGCTGCCAATGATCATCACACATTTGTTTGAAGGTTGTTGTTTTAATTTTTCGATAATGGCAGGGCGTTTGTCTCTGCGAAAATTCCACCCGTTCTTGATAAAAGGCCAATCAATGGATTCAGGACAACCCTCGTTCAAGTCAGGTCTCGTTTTGCCATGATATTGAATTCTGCGTTTAATGACGCGATAGGTTGTGACGATCGGCGACAAATCAAAGAAAATGATGACATCTGCCGCTTTCATTCGGATATCCATCGTTCTTCCAAAATGTCCGTCAATAATCCAGTTTTCTTTGGCAACCAATTGTTTGTTGAACTCTTCCCATTCTTCTCGGGGCGTTTCAACCCAGCCCGGCTTCCAGTAATACAGGTCCAAGTGATGTACGGGCAAACCCAATCCTTTCCCCAGTTCCCGAGAAAACGTCGACTTCCCCGATCCGCTGGAACCAATGACCATGATTTTCATTTCGCTCACCTCGGTGACAACGTGAATTTTTTTACCCTCATGGGCTGTATGTAAAAAGTGTACGATTTCGTTCTCTGCATCCAGCGACATCTGAACTCATCCAGCCAAAAACCAGCTCTGGCAAACCAATCGGTTTATCCATTAAACACATCTTCACAAATCCGGTTCCAAAAATTCCGCCCGATGATCCAATATGTACTCATTCATTTGTTGTATGGCGAGTGCTGAACATCGACTATACTTCTCGTGTAATTCGTTCACTTCATTCAAGAGAGCAGAATCCTTCTCCAGGTCCACTGGGCTAATCATCTTATTCAACATGTTCCGTTTCTGTATGAATCGCTGGATCTCGTCCAACACTTCAATCAAGGCATCGGCTTTAAAAAACAGCATGGCTTGCCTGATCCGTTCCCAGGATTTCAGCTCATTGATATGGTGGGCAGAGAACCAATAAAACTCCATGCTCGTATCGTGTGGTTATGGTAGGAATAAAATAAGTACAAGCCTTTCTGGGCTTCATTTAATTGATGATACATCTCCAGCTTGGTTTGCATATCTTTCCCGCGTACCGCGTGCAGCATCGGTTTAATACATAACCAGCTAAGCTCTACGCTTTCCAGTTCATTGGCATGCAGTGCAACTTTCATTGGATTCCCCCTTTAAAATAAGAACATATTGAAGAAGATAACGTTTAATAATCAACTTGCTTCAAATACGTAACCGCTTACTTCTTATCTCAAATATTTAATGAAATAATAGTGTTTGTGGTCTCGCGGTGCATTTTCGATTACGGCTATTGCCGCAAATCCATTTTTCTCATAAAACCCCGGTGCTTGAAAACTAAACGTATTCAGTTGAATGAAAGTGCACTGTTCGGCTGCAGCCCGCTGTTCGGCTTCCTCCAGCAATTTTTGGCCAAGCCCCTGTCCCCGAAAACTCTCATCCACCCATAAGAAGTCAATCTCCATCCAGTTCCAGCAAATCGAACCGTTAAGTCCGGCTATGACTTCGCCTTTGTTATCCTTCACGCATAAGCAAACGTCCTCATATCTCCCGTCAGGAATATGCTTTGAATTAAATTCGATCAGCTTGTTTCTCACGAAACGGGCTTCCTCGTTTGTTCCTTTTACAATATGAGTAGCTTTAAACAACCCTGCCCACCTCCTTCGTTTACCGTTCTGCTTTGTCTCCCACGCGCTCCAAAATGATATTTACGATCTCCCCTGTGTCCAACGAATCTGTAATGATATGCTCCGCAAATTGCGGTTCACCAAGCGCCTTCAAACATTTCGGTGCCTGTTGATACGTCCAACCTCCAAGTGCATCTCCCCGTTTCGCCAAACGTTGGTGAATCGTTTCTTCCGAAGCAATCAAGGAGAAATGATATACATCCGCATCGAATTCTTTGAACCCATTGGAAATGTAATGGAAGTTAGCTTCTTTATAGATCGTCATTGGCACGATCAAGTGTTTGCCGTATTTACGCCGGATTTCCCTTGCCGTCTGTACCGTCATTATTCTCCAAAGCTCGATATCCTGGAAATCATCCGTACGTTCTTCCATAAGCCGCTGCTCTTCCGGTATAAGCTTTCTGAGCATATAACCGACTTCCTCCGGGTCAAAAATCATGCTGTTCGCGATTCTAGGCTGCAGCTGCGCTGCCGCCGAAGTTTTACCGGAACCGAAAGCCCCATTAATCATGATAATCATGCCAACACTCCCGTACCGTCGATTTAGCGAAAACATCTATATTTTACCTTTATGCTCAATAACATACAAGGATTTTAATCCTATTGCCGCAACAATGACGACAACAAAAAAAGACTCTCTTTGAAAATATACAAGTAGAGAGTCTACGGTATTGAGCTGGACAAGGTTATACTTCGTACTGTTCTCGCCTTAACGTAAAATAGAGTAAGTTGTCTTTGAGAAAAGGCTCCTGCTTAAATCCCAACCTGGTTAGCAACTTCTGCGATTGGTCATTTTTTTGTTCCGTTGTTGCCTCGATATATTGCAGCTGCATGAGATCAAAACCCATCGGAATCAGTTCACGCAAAGCCTCTTGCATGATGCCTTTCCCCCAATAACGAGGCGCCAGATCGAACCCGATCTCGGCCCTTGTCCCATCCTGGTCCGTCATCCAGCAATGATAACCGCACGTACCAATCAGCTCATCCTTTTCTTTGCTGAACAGACCGTACCGGCAACCCGAATCGTTGATGTGAAAAGCAATGATTTCCTCGGCTTCCGCGATGTCCTTACATGCTTCGATATCCATAAACTTTATGACTTCCGGATCAGTGAAATGGTTCAATATGGACGCTGCATCTTGAAGCGTCAGCTCTCTCATCATCAATCTTTCCGTTTCCAGACGCGGGAATTCGATGACTCCGTTGTTCATGTTCTTCTTCCCCTCACGCCTGCTGTGCCTCTGCTTCTCAAGCGAATCTCATCATCTTGCCAAAAATAATTCGAGAAATCGATGTCCTTCATCCCTTGATTCCCCCCATATTGTTAAAATCTCCAGACCATTTATCCATTGGGAGAAATTCTCCTTGGAAGGCTGCGGAGAATCCATGCTGCCGCGTCATGAATGTTTTCGGCAATATAATCCGGTTCAACCTCGTTCCATCGGTGCCTGTATTCCAACAGCGATGATTCACCCCAACCCGTTTTGACCAGCACCTTGATTGCGCCAACCGCATGGGCTGCCAGCATATCCGTATCGCCGACATCTCCGATCACCACACACTTTGACAGATCAAGGCCATATTTAACCGCCGCTTCCTTGAGCATGCCTGGTTTCGGTTTCTTACAATCGCACTGATCCTGAGCACCGTGAGGACAGATGAAGGCATCGTCGAAGCCATACTGCTCGAATTGCGTTCTAAACTCCTCGAGCTTGGCTTGACCGCGCGAAATCCGATGCTGATTCGTAAACGCAAATACTTTGATTCCAGCTTGTTTCAGCATGTTAATGGCACCCTGGGCCCCATCAAACAGGCTGAATTCCGTGGGATGAACAAAATGACCTGTCCCGCCGATCGTGCCGTCTCGGTCGATAAAAGCAGCTTGGATCCCCTGCATCATACTCCTCCTGCATCATTTTATGGAATTAAAAAACGGCGACAATCAAGCTTGTGACAAGCAGCAGCATCGCTACGGGTGCCCATATCCTTCGTTCCCATACGCTGGTTGTGATGATGTTCAGAAACGTTGACAAGGTGCAAAACGCGATAACAAACCACACTGCTGTTCCCGAGAAATCAGACCATTCCGGCAACCATAATCCCGCCTTGCTAAGTACGATGGAGCCAATGAAGCCGAGGACAAACATTTGTATGACTGCTGCGAAGCGCATCGGTGGCGGCAGTTTTCCGGGAAACTTGCCTCCCATGGCGCACTCTCCCCAAGGCATACCGAGAGCCAATGCCAATTGAAACAAAATCACGATCCCAATAAGGATCGAAAAGATGAATGAGGCGACTTGCACAACCATAATGAATGATCCCTCGCTTCCCACGGTCAAAGTATAAGGAGGACGTTTAAGCCAACTAGATCATCTTTATTCTCTGTTCGCGTATTTGAGACACTCATGGTTCAGCGCGACATGGTTTATATGACGCCGAATTTGCGTAATGCGTAGTCAATCCCGCCTTCACTTGACTTTAAAGTGATAAAGTCCGCCTGCTGTTTCAAAGCATCATGCGCGTTGCCCATTGCAATCCCCAATCCTGCAGCTGCCAGCATATCCATGTCGTTGCCACCGTCCCCAAAAGCAATGGACTCTGAGGCATCAATTTGATAATGCTCCAGTACTTTTCGCATTGCCGTTGATTTGCAAACCTTCGTTTCTTCCAAAACATTCAACACGTAGCCGTGAAAACGTTCGAACCTTAAGGTCGGAAAATGCTCGACGTACTTCCCCGCTTCATCCTCATCCGCATATAAACACATACAGCATACTTCGTCTACGAGAGAACCCATAGCATCGGGATACTGAGTGAGCCCTAACGTTTCAAATAAAGCTTCCTGCACCCGTTCATTTTGACGGCCCATGCCGTTCATGGCCAAACGATCCGTAAAATAGGAAAGGCCGCTGCCATTTAATTTGGCAAACTCCGATAGTTCACGAACCGTTTCCGGTGCAAGCAGTGATTGATGTATCGTTTCATGTTTACATTTGATCAGGGCCCCGTTCGCAGAAATGATGTTATCTATGCCCAACTCCAAAAATGGTTGGCACATATTATGGGGTCTGCCTGTAGCGATGACAACTTTAATGCCTTTGTCGATTAATGCTGTGACCGCTTCTTTCGTTGACGCTGCCAGACTTCGATCCACTTCGCTTAGCAGCGTTCCATCTACATCAAAGAAAACAATTTTATACATACTAATGCAGTAAGCTCCTTTAGTTCAAATAAATAACACGTTCCACGTTGGTGTCCTCAGCTTTACAGCGTTTTTTGCAGCACCTGCTCTTCTTCGGGTATATACTTCAAGCTTTCATAGACGTGGATTGCGGCAGCATTCTCTTTGCCTGTCAACCTCGCCCTCCTTCCGGAGATTCAGCTTTATATTCCGTAAAACCCCAAGATCAGCTTGAACGCTTTCCGGTTTTTGCGGGCACGCTTAATGCCTTCTCTGGAATCTATGATCAACACGCTCGTACCGATCCATATCCTTAAATATACGGACTTTAAGCGAAAAGGAGCGGTAAATCCTTTTTGTTCGCTCTCCGTTCCATCCTCGTGTTCGAATTCCGTTCGAATGAACCAGCGATTTCCAAACCCGATCTCCATGTATTTCTTCAAAAGGTACTCTCCTTCAATGACAATTGGTAAATGATTTCGATGTTCATGGCTTCTTCCCAATTATCTTTGGTGACTGGAACGATGTGAATCAAACTCATTGTAGACTCCTTCTTTGCATTGTTTATACCATTTCCGAAGTTGGTTGATGTGCGCCTGATGATACCGGTTATGATCTGCCATATGCCACAGGCCCCAGCGGATCGTCGCCTGTTTTTCGTTCTCATGCCCAAACGTGACAACCCTGTCTAAATCGGCATCCACCAGCTTCTCACATGTTTCTTTTAACCAAAGCATGACTTCGGCATATTGTGCCAAGAGGACCTCCAAAGCTACTCCCGTAACCATCGGAAGCCTGTTATTTTCGTCGATCATAGGACCATGTTGCTCTTGAAGGGAGGACGGCAGGGGTTCTCCTTTTACCCGGTAAACCCAGTTCAAATCTACAACCATAATGTGTTTGATTAACTGAGCTGCACTATTATAATAACCATCGAGTCCTCTATAATCGATTTCTTCCTGGGACATGCCTTCCGTGATGGATCGCAACCGGTCGCTATTTTCCTTGACAGCGGAATACAACATGCCCACTACCGGCGTCATCCCGGCTTCACCTTGCAAGTCGTGCAACATCCTGAAATCCTCCTCACTCCGATTTAAATCCTCTCATTAACATTCACACACCATTAAGAGATTCCCATCCGGGTCTTCAAAGTTCAACCAATTTGGTTCCATCCGCGGCATAATGTTAACCTTCTTGGCAACGAGATAATCATATGCCGCTTGAATGTCACTGGTATTAAAATGAAATGCAGGCGTCTTGAACACGCGATCCTCCGTATAAATTTTGCTATCCAAAATAAGGACAGGTCCTTTCATCGGCAGCATGTACAAATGTCCATGCAGTATTTCCCCGTCTGCCTGCAATCCCAAAATATCGCAATACCAGTCACGCGAATGCTGCAAATCCTTCACCGGAATAAACACTGCACCGATCTCATTATGAATGGGAGACATAGGAATTCCTCCTTAATGGCCCGTTATAGGGCTAGATTGTCAAAGCCGTCTTCCATGATTATACATCCCTGTTTTCGGCGGCGTAAGCCCTCTTACTCAAGCTTCGTACGCCGTAAAATCGCATCTCCAATCGGTAACATATGCGGGAACATAACCTGCCCGGACACCCACTCGCTGTGAAGCGATATTGCTCGCAATGACATCGTAGGTCGGGACGCATCCCCGTTCTAACACCTCAAACGTCAAACGGTTGACCAGGTAGGCAGCAAGCCCATTGCGGCGGTACCCCGGAAGCACATCGATGCCGAGCTGCCACAGCTTTTCCCCTGAATTGCTTGCTCCCGCTATGCCAACAATGGAGCCGTTATGCTTGGCTAACACAGCCAATACCGTTTGATAAGGGCAAGTCGGGTCATGAATCACGGCGTTATCGAATGCTGTCATCCCAGCCAAATCGCAAACTTCATCCATTTCAAGCACTTCATATGTAAATGAATCCGGGGGTGACAAACGCTGCAGCGAATTCAGATCGGGAAGAAAATGCAAATACAACCCTCTGATAAAAGGCGATGAAAAAATATGATCCCGCGTTTTGCCTTCCATATATGCTTTCGCTATGTTCAAACGCTCCGGCGTTGCCGAGACAACAATCGTTTGCCCCATTGACAGTATTTCAAAATAGCGGGCATTTCGCCGAAACGGCCTGCGTCCCGGGTTTTCCTGGGCGTCCACATAAATAATGTGGTCCTTGTCCCCATTAAAATCGTCAACGCTGCAATGAAGATCGACAGCAAGCTGTGATTGCACGATGTGCAACATTTCTTGAGGCGTCATCAATGTTACTGCACCTCCTGCATGGGATTGGTTATTCCATAATCGGCATCTGTCCATTTCCAATGGACGCTTCTTCAAATATCTATATAGGAGGAAAACGAACCCCTTGGGAGGTTGGCCGCCAATGAGATGGCTTATTATTAATGCAGACGATTTCGGCCTGTCGGAAGGCACAAACCGGGGGATCGAAGAGGCACACCGGGCAGGATCGCTTTCCAGCGCAACGTTAATGGTCAACATGCCTGGCTTCCCGGATGCAGTGAACAGGGCTAATACGTTACCGGAGCTTGGGGTCGGCCTGCATTTTAATCTGACGTATGGAAAACCGATTTCCGATCCACAGCATGTGCCTTCGCTTGTAAAGCCAGATGGGACATTCAACGGTATACACACGATGTCATCGTGGAACGAATGCGAGATCGAATTGGAGCTTGCCGCCCAATGGGAACGGTTCGTTACCGCCGGTTTGAAACCGACCCACCTCGATTCCCACCATCATCTGCATTTGCATGATCATGCCGTGCATCGAGCGATGTCAACGTTTGCCCTACGCCATCAAGTGCCGATGCGCAAATCCCGGCTCTCTGCCGTTTCTGCCACTCCTGTGCCTTTGACAACAGATTATATTTTACTTGACACCTACGACAAACAAGATAGCTTGAAACGCTTAATCCGAGCCATTGCCCATCTGCCCAAAGGTTCAACCGAAATCATGTGCCATCCCGGTTATGTCGATGATACCACACGAAAGATATCCAATTACACCCAAGGGCGGGAACTTGAATTAAACGTCTTCCGCAGTCGGAGCATTCATCAAGCGCTCGCAAAACACGGCGTTCGTTTGATCCATTTCGGTCAACTTGCCGCAGCGAAAACAGCAACAATGCCGCTTATCCACAAACCGCTCCGAGCACCCGGTATACATGTAAAGCCACGTCATCCAAAGCGATCCACGAAACGAAAATCGATCCTTGTTAAGAACAGGCGCAAAAAAAATGGCTCCTCCAGTTTTGACAGAAGTCACTCTTTTCGCCTAACGAAAAGCAAAAAATAACCCCCGCATGAACAAACGGCCCCTAACTTTATGGTCAGAGGCTGTTTGTCATGTCGCACAATCAGGAAGAGCCCTTGATCTTTTATTCTTAATTCTCTTACAAGATTCAAACAGCCTCATCGTCAAGACTCATCAAATGCAATGCCGGGATAATGATGGCTTGGAGATCTTTTTGGTCACGGATATCGTGACTCATTTGAATATCTCTAATCAATGCAAGTCGTGACGTTACGGGAGCTGAATTTAAATAATCCTCAAGCCAACCCATATCAAGATCCGTATCATCGTGGATTCGATATGGTAGATGTTCTTCTCCTTCAGCAAAAGGAAATTTCACGCCTAATCCGTCCTGTGTCTGAAGAGTAATCTCATTCTGACGAACCAGACTTACATTCTGAACATATGTATAAGGGTTATCAATGGCAGGGGTTGGTACATTGTTTACTGTCCATATTGTAATTCTTTCCCGAGTAATCCTTTCAATATCTGTAGGCTGATATGGAGAGTTCAACGCTTGTTCGGCCCACTGCCGCTTCTGAAGCAAATAACTTTCTTCGCTCTCAAAATCATTGTAAAACAATGCTCCGTCATTCAGATTAACGTTCAGAAACTCCGATAAATTGTTGGCTACAACGCGGGACGGACGATCAAAATTCATCGGACTGACACAAACGATCGGGGCTGCTTCAAGGTCCGTTACTGTCCCGTAATCCGTAAGAAAACCGTAATGTATGCCATCGGCGCCGATATTTCCAAACTCAATAACATCGCAAGGCGTGTTGAAATACCTGAACCCGTTTAATCCCGTAAAAAATTGTTCAGCGTCTTGGAGACTTTCCTGTAATTGAATCAGCTTCTGAAGCGTTGGCGGTATATCGTATTTGCCAAAGTGTGTCCGCATTTGAATTCCTCCTGACTAAAAACACCCCAGTTCTAGAAGTGATTTTCCATCATAAGCTGGAGCTCTCTATAGCAATGATCTTGTTCGCCTGCGACATTCCGAAAAACATTTTCCGATGTTCTTCTGAGATTTCGGGAGTTCGTTTAAGTACAATTCTTGGACAATTTCGTGGGAAGAAATAGGAATGCTCATTCATTTGATCAATTGCCCATACGACGGCCGGAAAATCCTTACGGTTTTGTTTCTCTCGTGGGACAAATTGTTCAATATCTGGCTCCTCGCCGAAATGATATAACATTTTTCACCTCACAGGATCTATTTCTTTTGGGAAATCTACCATTTCAGAACATCTATCGGGCTTACACTCCCGATTTAAATGTATACGTCTTGTAATCCCCATTGCCAGATGAATATTGAAGCAAGCTGCCGTCTTCCGGTATGCCCATGAAATAAGCGCCCATGCACCCTGTTGTGCAACGATGACCGGATATCAAAATATTGGCTTCCTTGGTATCACGTTGAAGTTCGAGCTCTTTCATGAATCCAAATACTCTGTTCACAAAGTGATTCAGTTCTTCCACCCCTTGATAAAAACGGGGATCTGGCATTACACCCGCCAACTTGACTTCTTTCTTTAACAATAGATCCGCCTCACCCAAATCGAACACGTCCAGCCTGGAATCCGTCACTGCCTTCTGGCCTGTAATGATCTCTGCAGTCTGAATCGCCCGATCCTGTGGAGAAGAAAATACATAGTCAAAAGTAACGCGGCTTAAATGCTCCCGCAGCCATTCCGCCTGCTTCATTCCAGCATCATTTAGAGGCAGCCCTTGTCGTCCTTGAAGTCTGCCTTGTTTGTTCAGGTCCGTTTGGCCATGCCGCACTACATAGATCATGGTTTAACCCCCACTCTTTTTGCATTGATTCCAAAATGATATAAAAGCTATGATTTATAGTGGTGCCCGTTTACGTTTGAGAACCAGTTTCAATCTTTCGTTGATACTCGCATTCCAATACCTCTAGCAGCCCTTCCGCCTTCTTCTGTATAAATGTAGTCCAGAATAGTTCTCCCTTGCGCGCTTATCCGGGCATAGCCACACGCTTTCCGTTAACTCTTTCGTTGTATTCGTATAGTTCAACATGCGCTCACATCCTTGTTCTAATCGAGTGAGTTTAGTGTAGGGTTACTGAGTGCCGTATTTCGTTTTCTCGCTGTGCCATTGCAAAGCTCTCTGTTCCATCTCCTGAACAAACGGCTTCTTTCCCTTGCTGTAGTCGCTCGTATCCTCGTAACGTTGGGCAAGCTCTTCTTTCATCGCTGTATAACGTTCAACTTCTTCCGGATGCGCTTGCAAATAATCGCGAAAAACCAAATGACGTAATATTTGCGGATGTTCGTATGGATAAAAATGAATATGATGCGTCCGCTGTTCCCCGCCTTTTCGAAATAACCGTCTTCCCGCAATGCCCCATTCTCCGGCAACATCATACCCAAGAGCATGCATACGGTCATTGTATCCATCAATAACTTGAATATCTTTCACCAAACACATCATATCCACGACCGGTTTGGCTTTCATTCCCGGAACGGCCGTACTGCCAAAATGTTCGAGTGTCCGTATTTCGTCGCCAAAAATGCCCCTTAACACTTGAGCTTCTTCTTCATACATCCTGGCCCAGTTCTCATCATACGGTGTAAGACGAATTTTCATGGAAATCTCCTCTTTCTGAAGACATTAACCTGCTTCCACAACATCCATCTTATCCCAAACATTCCATCATGTGAAGTTATATTCTTTTAATGCTTACTTCCATCAGGTCAATATTAATATGAACGGCGCGAAATCCCGTTTGCGGGTTCGCGCCGTTCACAAACACACGTATGAATGGCTTATTGCATTCCTTGCATGATTGCATTAATGATGCCTTGTTGGGTTACGGTATTGTTGGATCGGTTAAACAAGGCAAATCCATGTTGGCCGTTGTGGCCATTATCCCAATAAACCGGCACCGCCCCGTATTTTTTGGCCGTTGCCGTGACCGCTTTGGCAAACGCTGCGCGGTATACGTTATTGGTCGAATCGTATGCCGTTTTATCAATGGAACCAAATTCACCGAGTACCACAGGATATCCTTGGGTGACAAATTTATTGTACATCGATTGCAACTGTGAATTCAGGTAATCTTCTTGTCCCCACGTCGATTTTTTGGAAGGATTCGTTGCCGTGGCTCCCCATTGTGTAATCGTTCCATTTTCCTCGCCTGCAAAGTCCCACGGGGAATAGTAGTGCGCCGATATCATGATTCTTTTCTCCGAGCTTGGGATCGTTGAAGATCGGTTTGTATCCGTTGGCAGAACAAAACCATAGTTGCCAACGGTATAGTCGATATTCGTATTCCAACCCGGAATGAGCAACCATCTGGCGCTATTGTTGCCTCCGGTTTTCCTTACCGTATCCACGAAGATTTGGTTGTACGCATTCAGGTTGGCATAGTATGCGGAATTGGGATTTCCATAATTGCCGTCAAACACTTCGTTCATCGATTCCAGAATAAGCCGTTCATCATAGTTGATAAACTTGTTGGCAATTTGTTGCCACACTTTCTCATACTTTTGTTTGATGGCCGTTTGATTGCTTCCATTGACCAACAGCCATCCACCTTGCACGGTATTGTAGCCATCTCCATGAATGTTGATGATGACGTACAAACCTTCATTGTAGGCGTAGTCAACGACCGTTTTCACTCGATCCAGCCACGCTGAATTAATCGTATAGTTGGGAGCGCTTCCAATATGATTCAAATAAGAAACGGGAATCCGAATCGTTTTGAAACCCGCTGCTTTTACTTTTTTGATCAATTCCGGAGTAACCATAGGATTGCCCCATGCCGTCTCGCTTGGCGTGCCGTTCAATGATGCTTCAAGCTGATTTCCCAGATTCCATCCTGCACCCATCTCGCTAATGATCTGCGAAGCCTGCAAAGACCTGAAATCCGATGTAATCGGGGTTGCCGCCGATACTTTGGCATTCCAACCGTTTAAGAACATGGTAGACAACAATACAAGAGCCAGACTGTACATTCCGCACTTTTTCATTTTGGCCAGCATGTCAAAACCTCCGCTTATTTAATGATGATTCTTCCACACGCAGAACGATTACCTTGAACACACTTCGTTGACCATACTGCAATCAAAGTCCGGATGCCCTCCTTTCTGCATCGTATACGTTGCTGCCATTCCCAAGCTGCCGGTGCTAGAAAAAGCGATAGAGAAACCTACTAGCAAGTCTACGCTTGGATGAAAGCGCATCCTTTTCTCAGAATAACATATAATTGGAAATTAAGGTACTATATTTCTTTTTATTCGTGCATATTTAGTGAGAAAACGCCTTTATATTACACGAGTCTTCATCGTTAAATCGCGAAAAATGGAAAAGCGATGATTCCCTCATGAAACGTCTTTTCCCACTCGTACCAATCTGCGGAATTCAATCGTCCGACAACCTGCAGACCTGAAGGCTCCACAGACGCCCACAGGTATTCGTAATGTTTGTCTTCTTCTCCAAACCAGGCAGGTTGTCCAACGCCGTCAACTTGGATTTGCGCAGGCAGCATGGAATAGATCTCAGACAACTTGTCCCACATCTCATCGTCAAATTGCCCAAAATCCAGACCATACACCCGATCAATGCTGACGATCGATTCATCGCTGATTTCTATGTTATCGTAAAAACAAAGAGACATTTCACTCACTCCCCACATCGTTACAGGAACAACATTGTTAGATACAAAGTCCCTTTTGCAATAATTCTTCTCTCGCCTGGATTAGCCAAGGATGTACCAATTTAAGTTTGGAACGCTGCTCCCAAATGTAATTAAGATAGATCAGTATCCCTTCATCCAATCGCTGCTCGTCTTCAACCTTCTTTCGGATTTCATGCAAATACGCATGATTTCCTGGCAGCTCCCAAGAGATTTTGTCTGAAACGAAAAGAACTTTATCCATAAGGCTTGCTTCAGGCCTGAATGTGGTATGACATTCTATGGCGTCCAAGATCTCACTGTCGGTGATATAAAAAATTTCTTTGGCCATAGCTTTGGACAATTTTTGATGTACAATTCGATCATAGGTATACTCTTCGTCCATGATATCGATCGATAGTACCTTGGCTACATTTAACATCTCGCTTACAGGGACCACGTTACTGATGTCATGCAGCAGACCTGCTTGTTCTGCCTTCCACGGATCTGCACCATAAAGTTCTGCGATGTGCCTTGCCTGGGTTGCCACTATTAACGTATGATTTAAAGTTTCAAGATCATGATGAGCTGAAAAAAAGGCTTGAATGTCGTTTCGTACATTTCCCGACAGTAGCACATTCGATGAGTATGTTTCGAGGACCTGATGCATCATTCATCACCTTTCCGAGTTGAATTCCAACACCATTCACTTCACTTGATTTATGGATCTACATTTACCTCCAGTGGTTCAGATTTAATTTGAAATCGATGCGATTTATTGTCATAAGTAATGTAGAATTCTGCCTGACCGACGATCTTATATTTTCCGGGTTGGTCTACCGACAATTGATATAATTTGGAACTAACATGCTGTTCACCGTCGTAATTATATTTGCTATTGGGCTGGAGCGTGGTCCCCAAACCTATATCATTTACTGCAATCATCCCCTCATGGTTTGGCAGGGATTTACCTTCATCATCGTAAATGGTATAAGTAAACATATCCGCACCATGGAAAATATCCCAAGCAGTCTCGCTTTGATTGACCAAATATCCCTTTACCTCAAAGGTTTCCCCGGCTGTAATCGTTGGAGGGGATTGCATTTCGATCCTAAACATGGATTCGGATGGTTCGTTGGCATGCTCCATATCGACTGTTTTTGTATGTTCACCCTGCGTAGCAATCGTATTGTTAGCATCATTGCAACTTGTAAGTAACAACGAACTCGAGACAATTAGCATGAATAAGAAATTTCGTTTTTTCATCCTTCTCTCCCCATTTTTTTATTCGACCCACACCTGTCAATAAGGAAATGGGAAGCTCACTTAAAACAACATACTAAAAAATCACAGGAGGAAGCTATGGACTGGTTTAATGAACAGATCAGCCTGAATTCGCTGATTTGGCTGTTTTTCGCTGCATTTATGATTCATGATTTCGAAGAAATTATTGTTGTAGAGAAATGGATGAAACGAAACCATGGGTTGGTTCGTTCAGCGCTGCCCAAGCCGCTTAGACGGCGTTTCGATTCCTTTCAGCATATCACCTCTGCTCAATTTGCCGTGGCGGTTGCTTTGGAATTCATTATGTTCATTCCGGTAACGTGGATAGCTGCGGAGCATCATTCTTTGTTGTTATTCATCGGTTTTAATGCTGTTCTCTTCATCCATGTGTTCACTCATCTATTTCAAAGCATCTACTTGCGAATGTACACCCCTGGAGTAGTGACAGCCGTTTTCGTAACTCTTCCCTATTCCGTTTATTTATTCTACCGTTTAGCAGAATTGAACATGCTCACCTGGTGGTCATTTATACAAAGTCTGGCTGTTGGCCTGATCCTGATCCCCATAGTCATGTTGGGACATATCATTGGCAAAAAAGTTATTCCTGATTGATTACGTGTACATACATTTTTCAAAAACTCTGCTTTTATCTCTCAAACTGATGATTTGATCACAATTCAACCACCATCGTGATGGATGTACCCACCTTCCCCACTTCTTTGAATCCGAACCGCTCGTATAATTTCACGGCTGGTATATTCCCTGGGTCCACACTCAGGGATAAGCGTCGGATTCCTCTTTGCTTAGCTTCTTTAAATAGTTCATTCATTAAGGAGGTACCTATTCCGTTGCCGCGATATTCTTTTAGCAAGGCCATGCCAATTTCAGGAACATGTTCGTGAACAAAACCAAATCCTTTATTTTTCTCGTTAAAAAATCAGTTCACAATCATGGTGCTCCCAAACATCGAACAAATTGCCGTCCAAATCTTCCATCACAAAAAACTTCCCATACTTTCCTTCATCACTTATGTTCCCGACTTTAACATCTTCTGATTTTAAATAGTTATGTAACGATGCAATATCGTCCGTGAAAAAGGTAATCACCCATCTTCTTTGATTTCGCACTTCGAATACGGCTCTTGACTTATGTTCGCTTTGGATCAGATCCAAAATAGGTCGGTTCTCCCTGAAAAGGCTTAAATATCCTTCCCTTTGATTTCTGATATTGAATCCGAAATGCTTAACAAACCAGGCTGCGGATGCTTCCAAGTCTTCAACAGGGATCACATTGTAAGCAATACCCAAGATTTTTCCGTTTTCCATGGAATACCTCCGATTTGCGTTTTATTGAAAAATACGATCCTCGATCACAGCATATCTTTATTTGTTCAAAAGAGCTCCTCGCGAAATGTCCGGTTGATTAGATAATCCAATCGTTTAATCCCTATTTTCCTAACGCTTAAATACTACGTTTAGTTGCAGGAAACGCAGCTTTCGATTTTATCTCTTTTTACTGCTCTTTCAAGTTCCACGATGTTGATGCGAATAACCACGTTCTCTATTTATACGTATTCATAGTCCTAATGGATTAATTTCATTATACTCATTCAGAACTTTCTGCATTTGGGTGATATGTCTTTTGGCATGTTGGCACAGAAAATAAATATATTGATACACATCAATCTTCCCTAAGTTATTTACCGTCATCGTCGTCTTGTAAAGTATTCCTTCGCCCTTGTTCATTTCGAACAGTATGTCTCTACACTCTTTTATTTGTTCCTCAAGGAGTACTCTTATTTCTCCGAGATCTTTATCTCCCGTCGGCTCCATATGCTCGGGTCTAATCCAATCAAATGAGTTATGTTTAGCAATTGCATCTAACTCATACAAATTAAATGAATATGTTTCTAACAGTGTTTGTAAATCTTTCTTTCCGGCCAAATCAATCGCCTTTCTCTTCCCTTTCCTGATTAATATCAACAAGTAGTGGTTGGTTAATGTAACATGCTCCAAAATCTGTCCGATGCTCCACCCCTCTTTAGGTTTAAAACAAAGCACTTCGGTGTTCAGCCCAAACCAAGGCTGGTATTCATTTAATGTGTTGGACAGTTCAAAATCGATGTATGTAATCGTTTTACTTATACTCATATTTTTCACCTTCTTTTTGAGTTTGGGTTTTGAAGAAACGGCACCAAGGGAAATAAATAAAAAAGCTCATGATTGCACCATGAGCTACAAACAGCTAGATGAAGCCCCATCAATTTAGAAAGTCAATAATCTCCTTATTGATCAGATCGGCTTGCTCATGATTTATTGCATGTCCTGCATCAGGAATGATTTTGTAATTCATTTTATTGTTCTCGAGTTTCTTTATAGCTTTCGGATAATTGGATAATCGATCGTATTCACCAATGAGGAACAATACCTTGTTCCTTAATTCGGATACCTCCTGATCCGTATGTATTTCTATTTTGTGCTGCATCATCGATTTATTGTTAAAATACTTTAACAAGTAGTACCAGTGCTTCATCAGAAGTTCATTGTCTTGAAATGGCGAACGATGAGGCCCGCTCAATTTATTCAGCAGCTTTTCACAGTTTTTTTCCGTCGGAAATAATGCCTCTGGCAAAAAAGCGGCCATCATTTTATAAATCACTTCAAATGAATTGCTTGGAATTCTACCTGCAAGACAGACTGCCTTATTTACCTTATCAGGTCTCTTCAATGTGTAGTTATAAGATAAATAGGCACCATATGAAACTCCGCAAATATTTATGGTATGGATGTTCAAAGCTGTCACAATGTCGTCCATCCAAGTGATTTGATTGAATGCTCTGAAATATTCATCATTAGGTTCGCTTTTGCCAGATCCCCCTATAGCATCTACCGCAATCACATAAAACGCCTTAGCTAAATCCTTAATATTGTATATCCACATCATGGCCGAATTATCTGCTGTCCCATGAAATAGCATCAACGGTGGATTCGAACGGTCACCGGCAATGATCACGTGCGTCGATCCATAGGTCGTCTCGATCACCTTTTCTACGAAATCCGTTTCCCATGAATGCAGCAGCATGTTATAGGAATCCATAATTAATTTTCTTCCGGACGAGCTCTTATATCTCTCCATCGTTATGATCCTTTCATGAACATTTTTAAGTAACGCAGATGCCATGTTCTTTTGGAAGGTTATCTTAAGAAGATGTATATTCACTTTTTAATAGACTCATGCAAACGCTATCCCAGTACTTCCCGTGTTTATAAATCTTTTCTCTGAATCTGCCTTCTTCCTTAAAACCACATTTTACATAAATCTATATAAACCGCACTAATCAATCACACAAGGCCACTACGAGTGCAGTACCATCTTCCGATCGCTGTTATCCCCAGATTTTTTGGTTCCCCTTTTCTAGCGGGAAAATCCGGTGATAAACGCGACCGCTTTGCTTCTCCAGATTGGTTCTGCCTCTCCGTTAACGTGTGTTTGTATGTTTTTGCGTTTATATAGTGAATTCTGTGTATCATTACAACATTATGTTTTTAATAACTTATTGTTATTTGTTATCAAATCCACAAACACCGGCTTTTGCACGGCATTAATCGAGTCCAAATCAATCTCATCGAGTCCCTTGAACACAAGGTGTAACGACTCATTATTTTGATCTTTGAAATTCACCGTTTTTCCGTCATCTAATAATTTCCCTTTCAATTCCGCCTCAACATTAAACAAAAACATGACAAAAACAACTTCATTTCCATCCGGGTATGTATATTTCATACGAGGGCCTGAATATATGGAATTCAAATGATATTGTTTGACTTCAAGACCTGTCTCTTCCATCACTTCCCTTAGCATCGTTTCTTCTATGGATTCACCAGGTTCCATCCCGCCACCAGGCAATCCCCAATCTCCATAATCCGATCTCTTCTGCAATAATATTCTTCCAAATTCATCTCGAATGATCGCTCCTCCAGTTACAACAATACGTCTAGTCATGGTCTCAGTCCTTCCATGCGATTTGGATTTCACGAAAGTATTTGATATTATCCGTTGTTCAACCACGTCTCTAATATGGAGATCATCTCTTCATATTGTTTCAGTGCATGACTTGTAGCTACGATTTGTTTTGTGCCCATTTCTTGTTCTTTTGCGTCTGCACATTCAATCCATAATGATCGTTTAAGACTATACTCCAACCAATCGAGTTTACTTAAATAACCAAGTTCCAGAACTATCCTCCAATTTGCAGTTACAACGCCGTAGTGCTCTTGGTATGCCGTGACAAAAGCATTAAATTTTTCTTGATCTATTTCTCCCGAATCCCCCGTTGACCAATAAATAGCGGTCTCCATTAAATCATGTTTTGGATGTATAACTCCGGCTGATTCCCAATCAATGAATATGGGGCTGCCTTTACTCCACATTACGTTTTTTGGATCCAGGTCTCTATGACTCAATATACGTTCTCCCGCCAATAATTGGAGGGCATGATTCGCTCGATCAGTCCACAAAAACAATTCGTCAATAATAGCGGCTAACAGGTTTACCCATGAAGAATCGAGTTCTTTCCCCTTACTTAAATAGAATTGCCAGTCTGTGTCTTTTGTGTTATTCGTATTGTTGTTGCTATTCTCGATCTGAGAGAAATTGATCTCATGAAGTTTAGCAAGAATAGAGCCCACTTGCGTACAATGGGTTGTAGTAATCTCCTGTGATTTAAGACTGTAACCCTCGATCCAGTCAAAAACCAGATAAAACTGATTGTCTATGTTTTGCAGTCCATGACCATTAAACACCTTTGCAGGTTGAGCAGGTATATAATTTGATGCAAGGCTTGCGATTTTTTCTGACCGAATATAGTTTTCATAGGCAGTTGGCCTCGCCATGATTTGTGGGTTTAATGCTTTTACAGCATATCTCCCTTTAGAGGTCTCCAAAGAAAACATCCTATGTAATAAACCGCCCGAAATAGCTTCAGGTGTTTTAAGCATCTCACCCAGCTGTAACGTATGACACATTTTCTCAAATTGTATATTGTATTGAAGATTCATTGTTTCGTCCCCCTGGAAGTTCGTCCCGCTGACCAAGCTCCTGTAGAACACGCCCGAATCAAGCTTAAATGTAAAGTTACGTACAAATCAAAACCCGTGGTCCTTCAAATAATACTTCACTCCAGCACGATCAACATCCGAAAAATCCAATGGATTCCGGGTAAATAAATCATTAAGTTCCTTGATAGCCATCCACTGAATATCTGCGGTTTCGTCACCAGCTTCCAGCAAATCTCCGGTGGCCTTGCATCTAAAATAATAACCGACGGAATCAATCGGTCCCTTAATGGTTTGATACGCTGCATAAGGTTGAAGACACTCCACCTCAAATACAGGATTTATGCCGATCGTATCAATCCGAGTGTTAGCTCCTTCTATTTCATATACATCCAATCCTGTTTCTTCCTTAACTTCTCTGATCAATGCTTGGAGCAGCGATTCAAAAGGTTCCACCCTCCCCCCGGGAAGTTCGAACTTATACGCAGCATTTGCCTTAGTCCTTCTTTGTATAACGATCTCGATTCCTTCATTATTCTTTCGCTCTACAAAAGCTCTTGCATTTACATAGAACATCAGAGATCAACCCTTTATTGATTTTATAGTTTTCTACAACAATCTCGATGGAATCTGCCATCCCGCAAGCACCAACGAAGCCACCGTATACTCCCTTCAGGTACACCGATCAGTCTGTAAAATTAGTTTGTTATAACCATTCGGTTTTTTACGATGCTTGGTTCGTTGTTCGAAAGCGTAACCGATGCGAATTAACGTGGACTCGCTGAATGCTTTTCCCGCAAAAGTTATACCAAATGGTCGACCGTTATCCATATACCCTGACGGAATAGCTATGGATGGATATCCTGCTCTGGCACAAATATCTGCTCCGATATATGAAGGGAACATAATCGCATCTAATTGATAAAGATTAATCGCATAATCTATACCTTGATCCTGGGAACGATACAGATCTGTGATGGATTCCAGGATGTAATCTTTATTTTTCAAAGGATTTTTCAAGCTGTCTCTATATATCAATAAATCCTGACCATATTTCAGAGCTTCTTCGGCATGATCTTCATTCCATTGAATTAGATCGGATAAGGAGTGAATTCCAGTTTGAAACGAGCTACTTTTCAGATAGTTATCCATTCCATGTTTGAATTCAGAATTGACTTTATTCCAAGACCACGGTCCATGAAACGCAGGGATGTCAATAGGTTCAACGACTTCGGCTCCAGCCTGTGTCAGTACAGATATGACTTGTTTGAAAAGTGATTCATCATATTCCCCAGAATTCAATACATCATCAGGTACTTCACTAAAGACCCCAATTCTTGCTCCATATAATCCTGATTCATCAAGAAATGAAGTATATTTTTGCTCTGAAAAATCATTTTCATTTCTCAAGGTTGAAGGATCGTCTTCATCTCGACCTACAAGTACATCAAGTAAAATGGCTGCATCGGATACCGTTTTTGCCATCGGACCTGCGGTATCTTGCGAATATGAAAATGGAATAATTCCTGAACGGCTAATTAATCCAACGGTTGGCTTTAATCCAACGATAGACATCTGTGTTGCCGGACTAAGAATCGAGGCAGAAGTTTCTGTACCGATCGCAGCAGCTGCAAAGTTCATGGCGACCGCTGCCGCTGACCCCGTACTGGAGCCACCGGCAAAAAAATCCCCATAAGGATGAGCAACCTGACCACCGTTAGAACTGTACCCTGCCCACATAGAAGAGGAAACACCGTTAGCCAATTCGGTCATATTCGTTTTGCCCAAAATCACTGCCCCAGCTTCTCGCAACAACTTAATCAAGAAAGCATCCTTAGTAGCTACGTTATGCTCTAATGCAAGGGCCCCCGCAGTAGTACGCATCTTATCTCCAGTCTCAATGTTGTCCTTCACTAGAATGGGAATGCCGTGCAGCATGCCTCTGCTTCCCTTCTGTTTACGTTCCACATCCAGCGCTTCCGCAATGAAGATTGCATCCGGATTAATTTCCATTACGGCATTAATGTAAGGCCCATCCTGATCAAGCATGGCTATACGAGACAAATAATAAAATACTAATTGCCTTGAAGTGATCTGCCCTGTTTCCATCGCATGTTGTAAATCCATAATATGCATATCATCTAGTTCCATGTTCTCTATATTAAACGTATTATTCATAAAAACACCTCAGTAACACAAAGTCCCAACCCATAATCCAAACTACAGATTCTTATCCACCACGCCACCCTATTCATTTCAAAAACACACCCTTACAGAATTGGATTGTAATCACCCTCGAAACGGTATTGATAGTTGTTGTCGATTCGGATATAGCCCAGGATACTACTCCACCGATCTCTGTACAGCACGCTGGAGTAATTCTGATTATTCGTGTTCCCCTCTGCCACCAAAATTTCTTTGTCGTTGCATGCCAGAACAATCCCTGTATGATCATGAGAGTTATTGGTTAGTAATTTCTCATATACCACGATATCGCCTCGTTGAGGTGTAAAATCATTTTGCATATCCGCATAAAAGAATCCGTGTTCAGGAAGTTGAGCCCATTCTAACAACGCCCCTACCCCGGCAAGCCGATGATTTCCATTGGGGTATCGAATCGGCAGTATAAACCCTGCCTGCATACAACAATGATACACAAACGCTGCACACCAATTGCTCTGCAACACATGATGGATGTTTTGATCCGGCCAGTATTTGCAGATTTCCCGATACCGTGGTTCTCCTGGCACTCCGATAAATCGGTCTCGACCCAGCTCTTCAGCGATATCGGCTAACTTGCTGCGTTTATCTATGGTCTTTACAGCTAATTTCTTCGGGTTCAGCATCTCTATCGGACACTCTCCGGGAAGTGCCAATTCATGAAAAACATGTTGAACTCGATCAGCGTCCTGCTGCTTTAAAACAACGTTTCTGTTGTGAAAATAAGACTGCAGCACATAAGCATCCTTAAGTATTTCATCGTAAGGTTCATGAACCCGCTCTCGGTCATCTCTATTAAAAATGGCTTGCAATATTGTCGTTTGTTCAGCTTGACTAAAGATATGTAAATCCCGTAACAATGGTCTCACCGTTTCCGCACTATTAGGACCAGGAATCTCTTGAATTCCAGTTTTGTAAAAGTAATAATCGTGAAGAAGGCCGATGATGGCCGCCATCTCTTGATGTTGTCCTCTTCTCAGGGCAAGCAGTGCTGAAAAATGGGATACTCCATATAGCTGAACACAAGCCTCCTGACGTTGGATGGCGCTATCCATGGATAGGACCATTTCTTGAACAAGTATACGAATGCTTTCAAGCTTCCTATGGTTCCCCACTGCATCCAAGACGTTCTCCCCCTCTACAGTTTCAGTTCATATTTAATTTGTGTTTTTTCCTGCCCTCCAGTGGTCTCTACCATTTCTTCCGTTTGGACGAACCCGCGTTTCTCATAAAATGCCCTGCCTATAGAATTGTCTTTTCCTACCCACGCAAACAATTTCTTCATTGGCTTTAAAACGTGAATATATTCTTGGATGAAAGCTTTACCTACCCCCATTTTATGAAACTCAGGCCGTACGTAAATTCGTAGTAATTCAACCTCTTCCTCGTTTACTTGACGGGTGTGAGCATATCCGACGACTGCGTCATTCCATTCTGCGATCAAAAAATCCCGTTTCTCACTTTGAAGTGTTCTCTCTACAGATCGACTTAAATTCTCGGTAGAATAAGCTCTACTTAGGAACGTATCAATGTACTCTTTGGTATATATACTTCCATATGTGTACATCCATGTTTCATGAGCAATGGACTGAATATGCGGAATATCCTTCATGGAAACCAAGCGAATGGCAATCATATGGCATCCTTCTTTCGTGATTTCGTATTTTGGTTAACTGCACTCAAAAACGTGAAAACAAGTCCCTTGCCCATACCCATCCTTCACTTCATGTAACCGAATATGTTCAAAATCATTGTCCTGGAGTATACCTTCAAATTCTGTGATCGAATAAAGCTTAAGTGGAAATTCCATCATCTCCGTCTTTATGATTTGATCATCGTTTTGCAGTTGATACTTTAGTTCGGTAAATAATATGGATCGATCTCTGAGATATTGCGTTTTCTTGTACAACACAATCGATTCATGCTCGAAATGTACCTTTCCTGATTCCGTCCATTCGGGGAGTTCATGTACCTCTTTATCCTTCAACATAATCGTAACAAGGAGTTTCCCTTGATCGGTTAGAGCTTTTTTCAAATTGTGTAGACTCATATTCACCAGTTCCTCTGGTAGTAAGGAGAATGATCCAAACGGAATGACGATCAAATCAAATGTGTTAGGGCTTATAAAATCTTCAATTCCACGGTTATATACACGAGGTTCAAGATTCAACTGCTTGCCCTTCTCTCTGCACACCTTCAACATATCATCAGAAATATCGAATCCTTCGATATCAATCCCCTGCTGCATAAAAGGAATTAACAAACGGCCATTTCCACACATGGGCTCTAGTACGCGCATATCTTTTCGATGGACAAAAGAAAGATAAAACTCCAGTTCTTTTCCTTCGGCTAATGATTTGTCACTTTCATACATTCTGGTGCACAATTCTCCATAATAACTCATCTATTGATAATCCCCCATGGTTTAGCTGACATGTGATTTCCGCTTGTGATATTCATTGATCGCATCGAATAAATGTTCCTTTGTAAAATCAGGCCATAATGTCTTGGTAAACCAAAGCTCTGCAACGGATGATTGCCATAACAGGAAATTGCTTAGCCTTTGTTCTCCACTCGTTCTTATAATCAGTTCCGGAGCAGGCATCCCTTGAGTGTATAAATAATTTTCGATAACCTCTGCCGTTATTAATTCAGGATCGATCCCATCCGAAATGAGTCGTTTCATTGCATGTAATATTTCATTTCTCCCACCATAATTTATGGCGAAGCTTACGGTCATGCCCGTATTATTTTTTGTTCGTTCTTCAATATTGTCAAATGAATGGACCAAATCCTTTGAGAACCCTGACAGATCTCCGATGAATCTGATCCTGATATGGTTCCGATCAAATTCCATTAATGTGGTTTCATTCAGGAATTTCATCGGCAAACTCAGAAGATACTCAACTTCATCTTTGGGCCGTTTCCAGTTCTCGGATGAGAACGCATACAACGTGACATATTCTAATCCTATCGCATGACAATCACGGATTATTTTCCTCATCGTTTCCATACCGGCATAGTGACCAGCTGTTCGAGGTAATCCTCGTTTCGTCGCCCAACGTCCATTGCCATCCATCATGATTGCGATATGCTCAAGTCCCTTATCTTCTATGTTCATGGGTAACCCTCCAACTCTCATCTTGCTATATTTTGCGATTCATCTTTAATTCAAATTCAGGTTTGGTGATATACTCCGCATAATGGATGCTGCCTTCAAAATCAAGATACGCTTGATACCGCGTACGAATCGCCGGAGCCGATATCATCTCAAGCGCTTCATCCTTTCTAACCCAACGACATTCAGATGTTTCTTCGGATGTTGTTAGTTCACCGCCCACAGGTTCACATACAAAATCGAACAATACTTTGGTAGGCACCATTCCCACTCCGCTATGCCCTTCATACGTCGCAGTGTTGGAATATACACCAATCAAGTATGATACAGCAACATCTACTCCACTTTCTTCTTTTACTTCTCTGATTAACCCATCGATGAGGTTTTCGCCGGCCTCCACCTGTCCACCAGGAAAGACCCACCCACTCCGCCGATCTTTCACTAGCAGAACTTCACCGTGCTTATTTTCAACAAAACCTGCTGCTGCCACGATATGTACTGGAAATGGCATCGTTATCCCCCATTCATTCGGATCATCAAAATGACTCAACATTCTTCGACCATTTGCCGAGAGTTAGAGCGAGCAGCTTCAACCGAAGGCGATCAGGCAGAAGAAGCCCAACTCGCTTGCCGGGTATACTATATATGCTGGTGCCGCCGCTCGGAATAAGAAAGACGGACCATAAGAAGTACCGCATGGGTTCGTGTTTATTATTCTATTTCTACTTGCTTAGAATCGGTTTCAATTTTAAAATTTTGACTCTTTCCGTCTTTAATGACTGTAAATTCTGCTATTGCCGAGATTTCGTATATACCAGGCTGCTTAATCTTATACTTGTAGTTTTCCGAAATAACAACCTTACCAGAAACTTCTCGATTCTTTCCTTTGTCCGTAATCGCATAGGAATTAATCTGTTTCCCATTACGATCTTTAATCACGTAGACGAACATTTGCTGCTTACTCGAAATCGTCACTTTTTGCTCTAATTCAGTTTTAAGTTCAGCCTTGATCGTGAATTCCTCGTTGACCTTAACTTTTTGTGGGATCGAAAGCGTTCCGGAATAATCATCCAGAGTCGTACTAGACAAAGCACCTACTGTACTCGATGCTGTAGTTTGAACCGGCTTTATTGACTGACATCCGAGAAAAATTAAAAAGACAATGATAACAATACACGGTTTCAACCCCCCCCTCCCTTACATCTAACGTTGGAGCTTGACAATCTGTCTTAATGAAAAACCAAGTGCGTTAACACTTGGTTAGTACAATGATATAAACCGCAGTAATAAATTCACTAGGTACTACGAGCACTGTACCATCTTCCGATCGGTGTCGGTTCGCTACCTTTGGATAGGATATCTATATTTTACCTTCGTTTACAATACCGTACAAGCACTCTATCTTCTTGCCTCGACTTTCTTTTGATTCAGTTTTAGATTTCAGGCTATTGTTGTAACACTCCTGTGACGAATTCACTTTTCCCTTCCAATCACTTTGTTTATCCATTTATACAGCAGCCACGTTTGGATGATCGGCTCATTCGCTTTATGAATCGTGACCTGGTTCAATCAACACGTTCAGATCAAAAGACGGACCACTTCACCATCGATCAGTTCTCGACTTATTCGTTTGAATCCTAATGATTCATATAAAGCGCCTGCAACCGTGTTTTCCGGTCTGTGCCCAATCATGATTCTTTGGCAGTCCAAGGTTTCTTTCATTAAGGTTAGCAGTTGCTTCATCGCTTCTCTTCCGTACCCTTTCCCCTGATGCTTCTGGTCAATCATTAGCGCCGGAATCCAATAGTCCCCATCCTCATCCGGAATCGTACAATAAACGATAAAACCGATAATATTCTCATTACAATAGATCGCCATCGGTTGAAATTCAGTGACATACTTCGATTCAGCAATCCAATATACGATCGGGGCCGGGAATACTTCCTTTTGATCTTCTCTTACTTCTAATTGGGTGCAGCTATACCAGTTATCGACCGACACAGGCTTCAAACTTATTGTCATGTTCAATTCCTCCTCAACGTGTTCACAGAGGAACTACTTGAACATTCCTCTGTGTTAGATCAAAACACCTCTTAAACCACTATTGGCATTACTCGAATGTGTATTGTTCATACCACATCGCTCCTTTCAAGTTATCGATCATTATAATGGACATATTTCAAGGTTGACTTCTCTATTCCACTCGAATTATGTTTCTACCTAGTCAGATGTTTTCAATGGCCTCAGCCTCTTCAAATTTAGCTTATCAAAAATCGATTATTATTTAATATCTCTGCAACTACTGCGTCAATCTGGTCAACAGAATATTGCTCCGTATTTAAGATATGTCTTTCGTCTTTTAACGCTTCTTTAAATTCATTCAATAGAATTACGCTTCGTTCTCCCATTTGAAATAATGGATCTCTTGACCGGTCCCTTATAACAAGGGTTGCAGGATCAACCATAAACACAACATAAACGATCCTCACATCCATACTCCCCAGTTCATTCGCTAACCAGTTAGCCTCAGATGGAAACGTCACATAATCTATAACAACATTGTAATCAAACTCAATCAGATTTTTCGCTAAACTTAATATATTTCTCCAAGTCAACTTATGCGTTTCTTCACATAGCCAAGGTTTGCCTCTCCCGTTTACGGGCAGGTGACTAATGTCATCCCCAGAAATATATGAACTGCGCTCCAATTGTTCAACCAGTTTCTTTGAGGTCGTCGATTTCCCCACCCCAGCTGGACCAGAAATGATATAAACTGTTTTTGACATGTTGTATTCTCCTTGAAAAATACTGCAATATATGGGCGTTTCTCGTACCGCCATAGACTTAAATCTTCTTTTGCTTTATTTCTTAATCATGACAATGAACTTGCTTTCTCCCTTAACAAACGTATCCTCTTTGATAAATCCAAATTTCTCATAGAGACGAATCGCTCTCTGGTTAAATTCTGCTACAGTTAGTCTATAGGGACTCTTCCCGAACATTTTATTTATGTAGTTGAGTACAGATGTGAAAAACGGAGTCCCATGCCCCCTACCAGTTAATTCTGGCTTCATTCCTATTCCAATATCTATAAAATCTTCGGAGTATACGTACGTATCATTTTCAATTTGAGCTGAACCACCCGTGCATATAAAACCAATCAATTCATTTTTGTTATCTAAAACTACAGAATAAGTTTCGTTGAGCATTTCAACTAACGCTTCTTGCGAAGGTTCATTATCATAAAAATCATATGGTTGTTCATACTTCCACCTTAATACTTCATTAGCAAATTCTACATTCATTTTATCAATGTAATGTGTCATAATACTCCCTCCAGCCTTGAGCAACTATATTTTTTAAGCAGCCTGTTCCTTCATTTGTACATCTTGGCTTTTCGGTTATATTGCCTCGAGTTCCATTGTTGGAACGATCGATGATGCTTTAAAGTTTTCTTGCTTTGACCACAAAGGTTACAGGGAACATCTTCGCTCTTTTTACCAAATCATTATTTTCATCGCGCAGCTCTGCTATTTCATTGTCGGTTTCTTCAATCATCTGTTCAATAACAAACCCTGCTTTAGCCAACGCATTGATATAGGTAGATAGTTTGCGGTCGGATAAGGTAAGGTCGCCTTGACAAAAATCAGGAGATACCGAATACCAAGATTCATCGAAATAACACTTGTTAAACGTAAACCGTTCATTTTCTTCAACAATACATTTGTGTATAGGATGGGACCAACTGAAAATAAATACGCCGTCTTTTTTTAAATATGAAGCGATCCGCCGAAAAGTGCCTTCAAGGTCGGTTGTCCAGCCTATGGCATAAATCGAATAAACAACATCAAAATAGGCTAACGGAATGCCGCATTCTTCTTCCATGGGAGAACAGATCAATGTTGCTGAAAGACCGCTCTCCGTCATACGCTGTTTTGCCTTTTCGATCTGCTTGTCCGACATGTCCAAACCCCAAAGTTCTTTTGCTTGGCGTTCCCCATGATATTGCAAGGATTGACCGTTCCCACAGCCGATCTCTAACAGCTTTTTTCCTGAAACATCGCCAAAAAGCTGGTGTTTTTCTTCCGACACAAATGCTCTATATAAAGGAAGCACGATGGCTTCCAAAAAGTCATTTCCTTTTGTGTTCCAATACGATCTGTTGGTTTCATGCACACGATATTTGTTCAATAGATCATCTCCTCTAAAATAAATGTTGATCGCTGCTCACTGGTCTGTCATTAGTGACGGTTGGAACCTCAATGCTTCCCGTCTTTTGGCCCCTTTTAACGATTCATAGTTTCTCTACACACTCATAAACCAAGTTCCCAAATGTTTTTATATCCTCCAGATAATCATATCCTGACGGATTTGGCCCGTTCTGATTATACATTCTGACCGCCACGGTTCTATACTGGGGAATGACAAGGCATGCACATCCGGTAGCACCCAAAGATTGAAAAGAACCATATGGAAGTTTATCACCTAATTCCGTTAAAGAACGCGGCTCATCTTGCACAAACCAGAAAAATCCATTTCTCGGTAATTTTCGCTCTAAACCGGGAGGAGTAATGATCGTCGTAACTTGCTCAAATATTTCTTTAGGAAATAGCTGCTTCCCCTCTATGGCTCCCTTATTTAAATGCAAATAACCCCAAAAGGCCAATTCTCTCGCACTCATAAACAAGTTAGCTTCATTCCCCAGATCGTCTGTGTAGGACTCGTTAAGCCATACTAATTTGTCATTCTGTTTCTTGCTCCATCCGGTTTGGTTAAATCCCAAAGGCGAAAATACGCGGTCCTCAAGCAATCGTGCCAAAGGCATCTTATATAATTTCCGGATAAGCTCAATAAGCAAATTCACACCGACATTATTGTATTTCCAATCTGCTCCTTGGAGAAACCGCCTATGATGCAGGCTATCCAGTCCATGGGTATGGGTTAACAAATGCCTTATGGTTGTATCGTTTAATACTCCTCTGTCGAAGTCATTTAAATAATCAACAACAAGGTCATCTATGCTTTTGATCTTACCTTCAACGAGTGCAAGACTAACAGCAAACCCTAAAAAAGTCTTCCGGACGGAAGCGACATTGAAGCGTGATTTGGTATCAACGAATCGGCTATCTGTAGCCTTGTCATGTGTTCCTGCATACCATTCATTCACGATCCGATCATTATGAATAATATACGTTGCAGCAGCGGTAGCGGATATGAACTGCTTTACGTCCGAAACATACTTATTTAGTTCTTTGAACGAGTCGCTTTGGGAGGTTTTAAGGTTAAACAATTCAATCTTCACCTTCTTCGTATTTTCGGTTTTGAAGCGGCACTAAAAGAAGTTATATATTCCGTTCTCGAAGTAATCATATTCTTCATCCGTTATTCTCAACGTTCCATATGCGTCAAAAAATATTTCTTGATCTCGTTCATTCTCAAAAGCATTATGTTTCGGTCTTATTGCTAAAGCGACATCATATCTTGGATCTCCGAACGCAGCTCCTGACCAGTCAATAACTCCAACGATATTGCATTCATTCACTAATACATTATCTATTGTAAAATCGCCATGAATCAACGTGTTCTCGATCGGTTTTGGTTTATCTTCTTTCAACCGTTTAAGCAGTTCTTCTGATCCATCTACAGCAAAGTGGGTTAGGTTATATTCTGCTTGGAGTAGCATTGAATCTAACCAAGAACGATCCTTCTTCAACAACTCAATAGGGCAAGCACTTTCATGTATTTTCTTTAAACAACGTCCAAAGTTGAAGATGGCTTTTTCCTTTTCTTTGAGATCGGGCTCTCGAGCTAGAAATTCCCTCAAACTTATTCCATCCATATAATCCATCAGAAGCCATCTTGATTGGTTTTCGGCACAGAAAGAATACGCTTTCGGAATAGGCAGCCCCGTATCACAAAGATATTGAAGCACGTTATATTCTTTGGATAACCATTCATTGTATAGGTCGTTTTCTGTCTTCTTGATGATGTACTTTTGATCGGGTGTATCTAAAATAGCAACGATAGAGGTATGACCTTGCCTGGGAAAAGTAATTCCCCGTACTTCTCCGATTTGGTCTATGATCTCAATGGGGATGTCCTGAATTTTCATCGTTTCCTCCTTTCTTGTACTTCGCATCCTTTCAACGAGGCATAGCCTTTAATATGTGATCTACGCTATGATCGTCCCATATAATTACATGACACTTTTCTTTATTTAACTTTTGCAGTGCGCCAAGTCGGTGATTACCGTCTCGTACACTAAAAGATCCATTTCGATTTTCAGCAATTAACGGAGGCATATCCCATCCAGCCTCTAATCGCTCGCAAATTTGATTTATGGTATGATTCCACCAATTCTCATCCTCTACATACTCCATATGTGATTCTGGCCCAACAACTCTGCTAAGATAACTTGTCTCGATTTCGACTGGTCCGAGCCAATACCTTGTTTTTAACTTAAGTCCATTCGATAATCCAACGTTCTCTCCTTCACCATTCAGAAAGTGATGTATCCATGTTTCAATATCATCGTTTGCAGCGTACTTCATTGCAGCCGTTAAAGTAAATATAGACATAGTCAGCACCTCATATCTCATTATAGAAGTTGAACCAGTGATTTTTATCGTGTAAATGTCCAGTTCAACATTTCGGATAACGTTATTCACGAAACCGAGAAGCTTTTCAAATTCAAAAAAAGCGAACTCTCCGCATACACCTAAATGCGAAGCAAGGACAGAATCCGCGGCCTAGATATCGTGTTACAGGATGTCAGTGTCTTCCACGAATGATCTACCATTATCCATTTTGCAATTAGTCATTTCTTTAAGATCCATATTTGCAAGTTCAAGTGCAATCGCTAATGTAATCTGAGGATTTTTTCTGAGCCCTTTTAGATAGGTATTATCTAGCGGTTTTCATTTGCGGAAAAAACCTCTTTATCACAGAAAGTAATCCTGATCTTATTTCGTTATTGAATAGCGATTCATGCGATCCAATTAATTGTATTCTGATATCTTCCTCAGTTTTACTGCCCTTCAGTTTTATTAATTTCATGGTACCTCTCAAATTGTTTTTTCATTCAAGCAAGTTTGTTTTTTCAGACATTACGCTGATCTTTTAATAACGTTTCTGCATTCACGAGTCTCGATACGTTAAGTGCAATACAAGTTAGACGTTCTTATTGTTTCCGTTGAATTCGATGTTAGAAGATGCCACCCACTTTTTCGTGTTGCTTTCAAAGTAATTTTTATTCTTGTCTCCATGTATGTATTTCGAGTAGTTTTCCAGTAAGTCCAATGGTTCGCCTGGGATTTGCAAGCTCAATATGAGAAATTCAACCCCATCGAACATCTGGCTGAAGCTTTGAACATTCCTCGTCGTCAAAACAAGCTGGAAACGCAGAGAAGCCGAGTCAAGCCAAACATCAACTCAATTTTGAAGGATCTGCTTCTTTTATTCTCGATTGCAAGGCCAAAAACCTTTCACCGCTAACACTTTGTTTCTATCAGGGCAGCGCCAAGCAGATGAATTTCGCCTTTCTGGCGCAGCAAGTGCCTGTTGATATCTATACGGTATTGATTCGCGAAATCAAAAATTTCATTGTTCCTGTAATCATTTTTATGTGATTTGTTCTGCTTGCTCCTACAGTTACTGGAGGTTATATAATGGAGGCATGAGGAGGAGATGACGATGGGCAGTACACATTATTCCATCGGAAAATTTGCCGAATTGAGCGGCATTCCGATACGGACGCTTCATTATTATGAAGAGGTGGGGCTGCTGTGCCCACGTCGTCAGGAAAACGGGCATCGAATCTATGGTACGGCTGATTTGATCACCTTGCAGAAAATCATTGGATTGAAATCGCTCGGTTTTTCTTTGGAACGTATTCGCAAATTTAATCATCGCGAATCGGAGATGAGTTTGGTCGAAACACTGAATATGCAGCAGCAAGCCCTGCAAGCCGCCCGCGCTGAACTTGACAAGTCGCTGGAGATCCTCGAACGGCTGCTAACCATCCTGCAGCGTGAAGGTGAACTGGAGCATAACATGATGTTTCTGCTGATACGTAACATGCTAAGGGAGGACAAACAGCGCAGTTGGGTGGCTGAGCATCTGTCAGAGCAAACGGCAACTGCCTTGTTCGATATCTCCCAAGATGCCGTAGCTGAATTGGATCGGGAAATGCTTGCTTTTGCCGAAGCTGTTAAGCGTTTAGCGGCAGGAGAGCCGGATGCTTTGGAAGCCGAGGAAATGCTAGGTTTCTATGTGCAGCGGATACTCGGTTTTCTTGATGACAAGGCGATTGCAAACTTTGCCCATATTCCAGAGGAGGAGCATGAATGTTTGAACCAGTTGGTGGATATGCCATTTAACGAACGGGAGAGCGCTTGGCTGGATGAGGCGTTGGCACACTATGCGAGCAAATTCGGCCTTCATGGAATCGATGGGCAGAAGGAAGCGCAGAAAGAGGAGTGATGGAAAAAGAGAAATAGACTTTTTTTCAAGCTGACCGGGCTATAGCTATTGTAATCGTAAACAATCGGAGGAGTGTGAGCAGCATCGCTTGATCAATAAGAGCCCCTGCGTTTGCAGGAGTATTTGTAGAACCAAAGGAGGAGCATAAATGACAGGAGAATTGAAAGAACGGGCAGCACAATTGTCTGCACTCATGGAGCATATTAGAGAACAAGAACATTTTAATGGCGTAATCCTGATTGCCAAACAGGGTATACCGCTCCTTTGTGATGCGATGGGCATCGCAGAATTTAGCAAAGATCGCGTGCGTACGCTTACCACAGATTCGATGTTCGAGTTAGCTTCGGTCTCCAAACCGATTACTGCATTGGGCATCATACGCTTGCATCAGTTGGGAAAATTGGAGTGGGATGATCCTGTGTCCAGATGGCTGCCTGATTTGCCCTATCCGGGTATTACCATCCGTCATTTACTGACCCATACATCAGGGCTGCCGGACTATATGGAGTTATTCGCCAAGAAGTGGAATCCTGCACAGAAGGCTGTCAACAATGATGTAATGGACATGCTGGCCGCTCACCGGCCCGCCTCACTGTTTGCACCTAATGACAGTTGGATGTACAGCAATACGGGTTACATTATGCTGGCTATTCTAATCGAACGGATAAGCGGTCAGTCCTATGCAGCCTTTTTGTCCGAGCAGATTTTTCAGCCGCTCAGTATGACGCGGACACGCGTATACAACCGACGTTTTGATCCAGGCCCGGTTCCGAAAGACTACGCTTGGGGCTATGTCTATCGGCTGGAACACGGTGGATATGTGTTGCCGGATATGGTGCCGGAACTGAATTATGTCGACTATTTGGACGGTTTGCAGGGAGATGGCATGGTGAACAGTACGGTCATGGATCTGCTTCGTTTGGATCGTGCGCTTTATGATGACAAGTTTATACATCCGCAGTTGCGCGAAGCCATGTTCGCACCAGTAGTGCTGAATAACGGAGAATCCTTTGACTACGGATTTGGATGGCTAATCGAGTATCATGATCAGCTAGGCAAAATGGTGTGGCACAGCGGTGGTTGGCCTGGATATGCCACTCTCTTCAAACGCTATATCGAGCAGGATACCACACTGATCCTCCTGCAAAATGGGGAACGGGAATTTGCCTATACACAGCAGTTGATCCAGAGTATTGAACAGATTCTTGCCGGCGAACAGATTGAAATGCCGCGGCCAGCGGCCCACCGCACCATTATCCCGCGCACATCGGAAGACTATGAACCGTTTCTGGGTGAATACTGTTTCTCAGATGAACAGGAACAATCGATATCTGTGAAGGTTTATGTTAAACACAGTCAACTTTATATGCGGCTAGGCAACGAAATGGAGTTTTTATTGCTGCCCATCAGTAATGTACGTTTCTACGAGCAACAAACCGCGACCGAACTGGAATTCATCGGCACTGAGGCAGGAAAGAGTATCCAATTTATCTGGTATGATCATGAGGGTCAGTCCGTGGCGGATCGCATCGAGAAATGATTTATGGAAGGTAAGAAACGATGGATATTTCCTTTGTTACTCAAAGGATGTATCATTGCTTGGCGTTTGCGGCACCCGTGGAGCCGATAGTGGTGATTGGCATTTGGAGATCACTGACTCAAGGAGGCTGGTACGGATTTGTATCTGGCCTGGGATTGGCAACGGCCGATGCACTATACGGGTGTAAGGCCGCATTCGGCCTTGCTTGGTTGACCCACCCTGCTTATCGGTACCAGATATGGCTTTAACTAATTGGTGGCGTATTGCTTGCCTGGATAGACTGGCGCACTTGTTCTCTTCTGGCGACCGAGGAGGAGCGGAGCTGTCCGATGCGTGAATGCGTTGTTAACTAAAGTTTCCGCCCTCGAAGCATTTGCTTGAACTACTCTTAATTCTTATCTCTAATTGTGAGCAAGGATATTTATACGTTTATTTGCGGACCCTTATTCCCCTTGACAACGGGGTTCCAATGAGAATGCGAACGGGCTGCTTCGAGAGTTTTTCCCGAAAGGTACGGATCTTGCTGAGGTGAAGGATGAAGAGCTTGCCCGTTCCCTTGATTTAATCAATAACAGACCCCGTAAGTTTTTGTTTTTTTATCCTCCATGGACCGAGGTCGAATGCCCATTATAAGAATATGTTGTTAGGTTAGATTGTTGCTTTATCCCGTTATACTTACAAGAGTTTCTGCAGTTGTACTCTCTTTATTGTTAGAGGATTCTGAATATTGATGTCAACGATTTCTCTATTATTTAGTTCTATCATCAGCTCATTGAATATTCTTGCAATCAAGAAACTATCCCCTAGTGCATTATGCCGCCTTATATCTGAGTCATCGATGTTAAAATACTTAATCAAAAAGTTTGTAGAGATGATTTCAACAACCTCGGGAAAAAGAAATGTGAATAATGCTTTAGTATCAATGATCTTATTAGGAATCATCCGCAAATTGTTTCTTTTACATTCATTCATCAGCAACGGCCAATCATACTCATAACCAGCTTGAGTTACTAATACTGCCCCTTTGCAAAAGTCTATGAATTCAGAGAAAACTTCTGTTAATTGTGGTGCTTCAATAACATCTTCATTAGTAATTCCAGTTAATCGCTCAATCACTTCAGGTATCGGTTTAGATGGTTTAATCAATGTTTCATATGTCTTTTCGATTTCACCTGAACGGCTATTCATGATCAGCGCACCAATTTGAATAATTTGGTCCTCTTCTTCATTTGGCCCTGTGGCCTCTAAATCAAAGATACAGAACCTTTGGGTTGGAATACTCTCAATAATCAACTCAGACACGATATACTCCGTTTCAGAAACCATATCTATCTTCAACGAAACACCTTCCTTCAACATTGCAGTAAAGTTTCAGTAACGTTCCCCATGTTCACTGTCCTAACCAAGGTGCTAGGTGTCTGGCTACTTCTGCTTCCCCGGAATCCCTCAGTACTTAACCCCATTAATCAATCACACAAGGCCACTGCGAGTGCAGTACCATCTTCCGATCGCTGTTATCCCCAGATTTTTTTGAATCCCCTCTTCTTAGGGGAAAATCCGGTGATAAGCCTATGCTTCCGATGCAGCTTTCTTTCAGAAAGCTTTTAGGCGAACGCTTCGCTTCTCCAGATTGGTTCTGCCTCTAAGTTTACGTGTGTATGTTTTTTGCGGTTTATATAGGGTTTACTCTATTTCTTATTCGATTGTTTTGATCTACCCTCAATTCTTTTTGTAATCAACACTGTTAGGTTTCCCCCTGTAATTAAGATGGAGAATAAACAGACCGTCATTAACCAACTGATATTCATGCTCTCTTTATCTTGCTTTAATAAATATAGAACTGCTCCAGCAGTAACAGTAAATATCACACCAAAGAGCAGTGTCGTTAATATTCTTACTCTATTGTTTTTCATCGCCCTAGACTCCATTCTTTAATGTCAGCACCAAACATTCTTTTCCTTACACAGGCTTCAGTCTAACGTTCTCGTATTCCCGAAATAAAGTCTTCTAAGATCATTGCCACTCCATCGTTATCATTAGTTTCAGTAATCTCTTTCGATATCAGTTTCAATTCTTCAATGGCATTCCCCATTGCCACCGGCCATCCACAAGAATTAAATAATCCTATGTCATTAAAATCATCACCAAAAACCATGACGTTTTCGAGTGAAATGTTCATCGCCTTGCATAAAACCGCTACTGCATTTTCCTTAGAAGCCCTAATGGATGAAAGCTGAGTTAGCTTTCCATTGTCTGTAGTTAGAATATTTAATTTCGTATTAAATTTCTCCATGAATGAAACCATATCAATGTTTCCAGAAAAAAGGATCTTTGATGCCTCAAGTCGTTTGAGATCTTCAAGTGGCTTTACAATAGGGTTATCTTTGACCTTAATGAGTGTTGTGTAGTCATATTCCCTTAAACTCATCCATTCATCTTTCACTTCTAAACTTAAGTCAAGATCAGGGTTACAATTGAGACAATAATCCAGGATTTCAGCTGTAGTTTCAGATTCAATCGGTACATGATCGTTAATTCCTGTATGCTCACATTCTATATAAGCCCCATTGTAATAAATAAAAGAACTTAATCTGAGTAATTCTTCTTTCATAAATGACCTGACTGCTCTTGGAGGACGTGCTGTCGCAAAGATGAATTTCATTCCTAGACTTATGCATTCCGTAATGGCATTATAGCTACGTTGAGATATTTCTTTATTTGAGTTGAGGAGTGTACCATCTAAATCTAAAACTACTAATGGAAACTTCATTGAAATCCCCTCTCTAATTTTGAGCATTCGGCTGATATGCACCTAACTCGTTTCCAAATGGATCAACGAATTTAATAACCCATCCAAATCCTTCATCTTGATACATTCTTATGATGGTTTTGTTTTCCTTTAATGTTTCAAATAGTTTCTTTATATCCTTTGTCAAAAACATAAATGCCGGCATCGGAAAATCCTCTTCTGAGAGCCATGAAACGTTTGTATCTTTGCTGCTGTAATGAAGCATTAACAACGGTCCTTCGCCAAATTTCAGCCACCCTAAAGACATAATCTCTAATCCAAGGACATTGGAATACCATTCCGTTGCTTTTTCAAGATTACTTACCGGTAATTGAACATGATCTACACACTGAATTAGCCTGCTCACAATACATTCCTCCCAAATGAATAGCATTTTCTTTACTAGCACTATAAAAAAAGATCTGCTTTGCAGACCCAAAATTCAAAACTATTATGACTTATTCTGAATTAATCCAATTCCATTACCTACAGGATCAACTAAATAGGCTAAATAAAAATTATCGAATTCCATCTTATCTCTTACAATCTGAGCTCCTAATTCAACTGACTTCCTAATGGATTCTTCAATATCGTCTACTTCAATTTGAATCCTTGTTCCATGCGGAAAATCTTGAGGTCCTTTGGAAATACCTCCATGTATTCCTGGTTTATGATCATCGCCTGTTGTCACTGGGTAGTAACCCCAATTAGGCTCAGCAATCTTCCATCCGAAAACCGAAGAATAAAAAGCTGCTGCACGTTCCGGGTCTTGACTACTTAACTCAAATAATACTACTCTCCCCATAAATAATGCCTCCACATATGGAATGAATATCCAGAAAAATACTAGCCTCACTCATCCTTAGAATCGTATTATTGATTTGCTAAAATTGGTTAGGTTTTACATAACGTTGTGTATTCATGAAATCCATGTACTTCGTAAATTCCTGCCCTTCGTATATCATAACCCATATTGTGGTATTTGCGAACAGGAATTTCCTGATCCCCCATACCAAAAAGGCAACCGCATCAGCAAGCTGCCTTTCTCGTACAACATTTATTCTCCTGGCATCAATCTCTTACCCTACTCACTTCGAACCATGACTTTCCACCGCTCGGTCTACCATCGCCTTCTGCTGCGCGATCAGGCAAATCTCTGCCGCCTTGAAGGCATGCTCCTGGGTCATTGCCGTTTCCGTACGTTCCATGCAGTCACGGATGAGCGCGCCGAAGAACGGGTAACCCACTTTGCCTTTGACGCCGAATCGGTATTCGCCTTCGTGGTTCACCAGATATACCTGATCCCCTTGCGCCTCTCTGGCAATGTCGGTATATTTGCGCAGCTCGATGTAACCGTCGGTGCCCAGAATAACGGTCCGGCCGTCGCCCCAAGTGCCGAGTCCATCCGGCGTAAACCAGTCCACCCGGAAATAACCGGAGGCTCCGTTATTGCCAGTCAGCGACGCTTCGCCGAAATCCTCCAGTTCGGGGAACTGCGGATGGTGGAAATTATGCACCCGGCTGTAATTGACTTCAGCATCCGTACAGGACGCAAACGTCAGAAACTGCTCGAACTGATGGCTCCCGATATCGCAAAGGATGCCCCCATACTGCGCATGCCGGAAAAACCAATCCGGTCTCGAAGCCGCATTTAATCGGTGCGGTCCGGTACCCATGACTTGCACGACCCGGCCGATCGCGCCGTCGTCGATCAGTTGGCCGGCATAAATCGCACTTTCCACATGCAGGCGTTCGCTGTAATACACCATGTATTTTTTTCCGGTGCGCTTCACTTCCTCACGGGCGAGGGATAACTGTTCCAGCGTCGTAAACGGCGCTTTATCCGTAAAGTAATCCTTGCCTGCCGCCAGCACTCTCATGCCCAGCGGGGCCCGTTCGGAGGTAATCGCTGCCCCGGCTACCAGCTTCACGTCATCATCCGTCAGTACCTGCGCTTCGGACGATGCGGCTTGAGCTTGGGGAAATTTCTGGCGGAACGCTTCCACTTTGGCCGGGTCTGGATCGTAGACCCATTTCAGCGTGGCACCGGCCTCGACCAATCCCTGGACCATGCCGTAGATATGTCCGTGGTCCAACGCCACCGCACCGATCGTAAATTCCCCCGGACCGCAAACAGCCTCTCTTTTGATACTTTTGGGAGCATAGAACATTCCGTCTTTCGGCATACCGTTTCCATCCTTTCGCATGTAAAATTTAGAGTGGCCACAGCTTCAATTATTTGAACGTCTGTGAAAGGTCGGCAGGCTGAGCGCTGCGGCTCACTTGTTCTTTCTTGAACGTCGAATTCGCGATTCGCGCCTGCAAATGCTCATGGAACAGGTCCTCATCGATCGGCAGATCGACCCAGTTATCGGTCCAGGTAGACAGCAGCATCGCATTGGACAACGTTAAACCATGAATCCCCTCCACGCCCGGAGCAATCAGCTTCTCACCGCTTCGAATCGCATTGATCCAGTTGCGAATGAGGCCAGGGTGACCGGACTCCGTTCCATGAATGGGAACTTCGCATTTCCAGCATTCCGGTTGACCGAATCCCCCCGTGTAACGACGGTTGAACTCCGGCTCCGGTTCACGCAGCCGCCAGAACGTCAGCTTCCCCTCTTCGATGACGATTTTGCCGCGATCGCCGCTCACTTCGAACCGGTTCGTGCCCGGCGCTTCGCCTGTCGTCGTCACGAAAACGCCGGTTGCTCCATTTTCATACTCGACATATGCGGTCACGTCGTCCTCGACTTCGATGTTTCGATACTTGCCGAAAGCACAGAAGGCCCGCATGCGGACAGGCATCATGCCGATCGTCCACTGCCACAGGTCCAACTGATGCGGATCCTGATTGATCAGAACCCCGCCGCCTTCGCCGGCCCATGTCGCACGCCAGCCGCCGGAGTCGTAATAGCTTTGCGAGCGGTACCAGTTCGTAATGATCCAGTTCGTTCGTCTGACCTCGCCAAGCTCTCCGGATGAGATCAGGTCCTTCAGCTTTACGTAGAGCGGATTGGTCCTCTGGTTGTACATAATGGAAAACACCTTGCCGCTGGCTGCGGCAGCTTCATTCATGAGACGGACTTGTTTCGTATATACTCCCGCCGGTTTCTCGATCATGACATGCAGCCCATGGCGGAACGCCTGAATGGCCTGCTCGGGGTGATCGTAATGCGGCGTAGCAATGATAACCGCATCGATCGTGCCCGAAGACATCATTTGCTTCGGGTCTTGCCAAAATGCTACCGATGAAGGAAGATTCGCGGTCACCCATTCCGCCATTTCGCTCCTGACATCGCATACCGCAGCCAGTTCGGCCCCAGGCACATCTCCTGCAGCAAGCGTTCTGGCATGCGCTGCTCCCATATTTCCGATTCCGATCACCGCTACTCTCACTAAGCTCATACTCGCACTTCCTCCTCCAGTTGACGTTCAATGCCTGCCATCACGTCGGCAAAATGCTGAAGCATCTCCGCCGAAGCATACGTTCCGCTAAAGTCTTCAATACCGTAATATCCATCGTATCCGACCGCTTTAAGATCCCGGACAACCTGCACCCAATCCACGATCCCACCTGTGAGCGGAGCCCACCGGGATGTCCATCCGGCCCGAAGCGATAACGAGGCCGCCGACGTGGTCCCTCCCTCGTTCGATTCAGCATCGGCCTGTTCCTTTGCGTCCGGATACCATCCTGCATTTTTCACATGCACATGTGCCAGATAAGGTCCCAACAATTCCAGTCCCATCCGGTAATTTTCATACCCTTCATGTACCATGTTGCCTGGATCGTACAGTACGCCCACATGGTCGGGATCCAGCGATTCCACCAGCCGATAGGCGAGCGAAGCCGTCGGTGCAATCGTGAAATGATGCGTTTCCACCAGTGCCTTGACCTTGTATTGTTTGGCAAGATCCTGGACCTCTGTCAAATAACGCACAGCCTGGTCGTACAACGCTGGATACGCCGTTTGGCGGTTGTACCCCGGGACGCCCACGCGCATCATGGAAGCTCCCAGCGCAGAAGCTGCCTCAAAGGCCTGCACGGTCGCAGGCAGATCGCCACAGTTCAGGTAGGGTACAAGCGCAATGGAACGCCGGCCATGTTGAATGGCTGCTTCACGGAATGCAGGTACGTCTTCTTCCCAACGGGCAGGATCGATGGAACAACGGTTATTTCCCCAAAAAGAAGGCGTCTCGGACCGTGCGGCCTCCGGGATGCCGCGAAATCTCCACTCCACCCCTTCGATTCCGGCCGAGGCTGCAGCCGCAGCCAATTGTTCTGCCGTCATGTCCGGGGTTGCCACGGTAAATACGGACAGCTTCATTGTGCTCATCTCCCTTATGTAATCGTATTCAAATCAAGGTTTACCCGCATTGTAGCATTCCTTGAAGCGCCTCCATACCCACTTGGCGAAACAGATGAACGAGAGATAAACGCAGCGCCAGATTGCGCATTCAGAGATAAACCCATACAGCAAAAAAAAGCACCCCATTTCAGAAATCATTTCTGAAAAAGGAATGCTTCACGGTTCATCGCATGGTTATGGACAAACATCACCGATCATAATAGACGTGCTCGGCCCGCAATGATCCCCCATCCGTATGGATGATGCCAAAGGAACACTGCGGCTGGCGCCGGCGATCCGTCGCTGAACCGGGATTGAAAACAAGCAGGCCATTCACCGTCCGCAGCAGCGGAATATGCGAATGCCCGAAAATAACCGCATCCACATGCTGCCCGGCAAACGTGGCAATGGCATTCTCCTCCGTGGATTTTGAGCCGATGTGGCCGTGTACCAGTCCAAAACGGAAGCCGTCCGCTTCCACAATCCGGGAATATCCCAACTTTCTCCCGATGCTGCCCGGATCGGTGTTGCCCGCAACTCCCTCCACGGGAGCATATCCGCTCAACAGTTCATATACGCTCCAATCCGACCAATCGCCGGCATGCAGGATAAGATCGGCTTCGGGCAATGCTGCCAGCAGCGGCTGCGGCAATTCCTTTGCCCTTCCGGGCATGTGAGTGTCGGAAATAACGACGATTTTCATGCGTTCTCCTCCTTTCGATGCGGTTCCGGGCCAAAGCGGTTACCGGACCGCGACTTCGCTGTCCGCACAGGCACGTTCCATGTCCTCCAGCGTAATCGTGGCAAAAAACTGCTGTACCTTTTCCTCGGCCACCCGGTACAGGTTCGTCAGCAAACCATCGATCCGCATGCCTACGTCGCAGTTTGGATTGCAATTGCCGTGGATCGGGAATAGCGGCCCCTCGTCCTTGGCAGCTTCATAGATCATCGCCAGCGTGATTTCGCTGGACGGCTTAGCCAGATAAAACCCCCGGGTTCCCGGGGACGAATCGACGAGGCCCGCCTTTTTCAGGCTGCCCATAATGCGTCTGACCACAACCGGATTGGTGTTGACGCTCCCCGCAATCAATGCGGAAGTCATTCGCTCAGGAGCGCTGCACGACAACAGCAGCAGACAGTGCACACTGACCGAAAAATGAGTACTCATGATTAACCACCTTTTATGTTTGATAAACCCGTTGCGCTTGCTTATTCCGGAAACAAATTTTGTTCAGGGCGCGCTCTAAGCTTCAATTGGCGCACGCTGTATTCCAGCTGCTTTACGATGTCTTCAAGCTGTTTGCGGTCGATTTTGTTCGGATCCTCCACCGGTTTGGCCGTTGCCTTGAGCTCGCGGATCGTAAGCTGCTGGTCCTGCCATTTGTCCATCAGATCGGCAATATTGGCATAGAAGCGTTCGTAATCCTTGATCACGATGTCCAGATACGCATCCACTTCTTCCGGATCGTAGCCGCGCAATTTATAGTTGAATTGCTTTTCATGTATGGACAATGCGTCCAACTGTACGCCCAGCTGTTTGAACAGCTGTTTTTGTTTGTCCAATCTTCGTTTCATATGTTCATCCATCTCGACGCCCTCCATTAGAACGCGCTGTGGTCCCATGCGGCTGTGCTAGGAACCAGCGGCATTATCTCTATATATTTTTTATAACACATTATTCGAAAGATATAAAATCATCTCCATCATTATGCCCAGGATATGCCGCTATTCACGGACAACCTCATTCAGGCAGCATGATTGCACCGCATGAAATTCGGGTAAAAACGAACTACACCACGCATTTGAAAGGAGCATTCATAATGAGTACATTGACGAAAACCGAGCTGTCCAACCTCAAAAACGCGCTCCTGGAACAACGTGAGAACCTGCAGCGCCATTTCGCCTCAAGCATGGAGGATGGGGCTCCCGCAGAGTCGCTGAAGGATTCCACAGGAGAACTGTCATCCTATGACAACCACCCTGGAGACGCGGGTACCGAAACCTTCGAGCGCAGTCGCGACCTGGCCGTGGACGAGACGCTTGCGGACGAATTCGACCAGATCAACGCAGCGCTGGAACGAATGCACGACGGAACGTACGGCACCTGCATCATCTGCGGAAAAGATATTCCCTACGAACGGCTGGAGGCCATCCCATATACCGCTTATTGCATCGATGACACCCCCAACAGGGAGCTCAGCAGCGACCGACCTGTCGAAGAAGATGTCATGACCTTGCCTCCAAGGGGCGCCGGACAAGCACGCCAGCGCCATGCAGGCAAGTTTGATCATGCAGACGCTTGGGAAGCCGTCAGCGAATACGGAACGTCCGATTCGGAGACAACCGTGCCGGGACGCGGCAGTGCAAACCGCAAGGAGAACCTGTAACATTAGTCCGTTCATTCCCTCACTATTTATTGCAGCTAGGTCATTTCGCATCTGCAGCCCAACACCCTGCCGATGAACCGCGATGACCCGCACCCGGAAGCACCCAAAAGCTAAACCGTCAAAAGCCGCCCGCAGGCGGCTTTTGGTCATGCCATTCGATCTGGTTTTGCTTTCATTTTCGGGCGGTGACTGGCAGACCGAATGAGCTTGAATACATTGATGCCTTACCTTTTCCTTTTCGCGGACGCTGATGACCGAGTCCCGGCATGGCCTGAATCTTGAGAACCGGAGCGGGATTTACGCTCGCCCTTCCCTTGAGGTTCGACATCGTCGCTACCCGCCGATGGAGCATCTTCCATCTGTTCGGACACGGTTACGAACAATTGGAATGCTTGCTGTTCTCCCCGCTTTCCTTTTTCAGCATACGGTTCGCACAGTTTCGTGATTGCCTTAAAAAGCTGTTCCATCTCTTCCCGGGTTCCGTACAGCGCCATGTCCGAAATTTGCCCAAACATGTCTTCGCCATGCTCCGCCTGTTTCATAAACCGTCGGCGGCTCTGTTCGTACATTTCATTGAGCAGTTTCATCGCTTCGGAACGAAACACCTGTTTCAGGGGTGAATTCTCCTCGTCCTCATGCCGCAGATGGATTTCCCCTTTGAACGGTTCATAATATTTGGCGATGATACCGTTGATTTCGCGCGTCGAAACCATGCTGAGCAGGCCGATGGATTCGAGTTTTTTCACATGGTAATGCACCTTGGCGGGTACCTCGCCCATGAGATCCGCGATTTCCTTGACGGTGGACGGACGGCCTTGTTTGTTATACATATTCAAGATCTGCATCCGGTAAGGATCAGAGTATATTTTGACTTCCTCTATGGTTGATAACACTTTCCGCTGCATACCTGTAACCTCTTTTCCGGGTACCTGGTGTCTTCCAATCTCCTACCATTATAGCGTTTGAAAGCGCAGGCGGTCAAAAGGCTTGCTGCAGATACTCATGGTTGTTTCACGGTTCTCCCCTACTTCAAAACACGGCGGAACGTAGGGCTCATGATGAGCCCTGCCGCAGACAATGCCATCGCTACGCCAAAGCCGATAAACAGGATGGGCATAGGCACCCACTCGGCGATGGCTCCGGAGAGCAAGCTTCCAAGGGGAACGGCGCTGAGGCACAGCATGCTTTGAAACGCCGATACACGGCCAAGCATGCCGGAAGGCGTCACCTCCATCATGTAAGAAGCCAGCGGCGTGGTGGCCAGCGGAATGCCGAAGCCCATCAGCAAAGCGAAAACGGCCGCCACAGCCAACGGATACTGCCCGATATAGGCAGGCAGCGCGGTCATTGCATAACTGAGCCCAAGCATCACAATGCCGAGGATGACCAGCAGGCTTTTGCGGTAATTGGAACCCCAGTTCGTCAGCCACAACCCGCCCAGTACCATGCCTGCAACCATCATTCCGCTCAGCAGGCTTAATCCGCCGGCCCCGGCATTCAATATTTCAGTCACATAAGGCGTGCGCAGCACATTAAAGGGCATTAAGCAAAAATTGACGAAAGCAAACAGGAAGGAGGTCATTAAAAGGACGGGAATCGTGCGCAAAAAGCGAAATGCTTCAATAATTTCGGAGAAAAGACTGCCGTGGGGAGCGGCGGCTTCGCCTGGTTCACTCGTGTCTTCAAGAACCACATCGGGCCGAATACCCGGAAATACCACCTTGGCCATGAAGAAAGCGCTGGCCCCGAACAAGGCCGCATCGATCCATAGGGTCCACGCGATGCCGGCTCCGGCGATCAGAGCACCGGCCGCGGCGATGCCGGCAAGCTCTGACATGCGCGCGATGGATGAGGACAATGCGTTTCCGGACAACAGCAGACCGGGAGGCAGCAATCGGGGAACGCTGGACGTCTCGGCAGGAGTGGCAAAACATTCAAGCAGCGAAACGAGCACGGTCATGACAAACAGATGCCATACTTGCAGTTCACCGAGACTAAACAACAGTGCCGTCAAACCTACCAGCGTTCCCCTGCCGGCGTACGCCAGCACGATGACTTTTTGGGGAGACATCCGATCTACCATCGCCCCGGCAAACAGACCAAACAGAATGTTGGGCAAAAAGTTCACGGCCATCAGCGTGCCCATCAACAGTTTGGAGCCTGTGAGCAGATATACCATCCAGCCGTATGCGATGGAATCTACCGAATCGCCAAACCTGGAAATGGTCCTTGCCAGCATGAATTGCGCATATGAGCGATTTCGCAGCAACTCGAAAATACCTTGTTTTTGCACCACCGTGCTCTCACTCATCATACATCCACCCTTCAACGTGAAAATAATTTTAATGTTAATTTTATTTTAATGGTAATTCATGAAAGTTCAACCCCTTCGTGAAAAAAAATTTAACGATCCCTGCCGCAGCCAATACGAACTTAGGCAAACAAAAAAACAGACCCTTGTCCTCCAAAGGTCTGTCCATTCGCTTATGCTCCATCGAGCCATATTGGTTTGGAACCGAAAATATTGCGTTGCCCTGCTTTGCTTTTCAAACGATTAGTCTTCAACCAGAAATCTAAAATCGGGCAACTCTTGTTCGGCCTCCTCCATCAGGCTGCGAAACCGCTCGGCATCGGCACCAAGACGCTGCTCGCTGATGCCGTAATTTACCCATTTGAGTTCGAGCGGCATTTCTGCCATGGCGGTCAATCCATCCCACAGCGCATCCAGATTCGCACCGTAGAAATCCGGCAGCTTCAATTTCGTCTTCAATTGTTCATGCAGCTCCGAGCTCGTGGAAAATTGGGTTCCATCCAAAATAACGCTACCCATTGTCTCTTCCTTTCTTTACTTCATTCGCGTAAACGTCACGTAATGATCCGTCGTTTTGTAGATCAAGCCATCATTAGAATACACGATTCTGTCTGCATTGCGAAAGCCCGAGGTGTAATTGATATCCGCTTCGCGCCAAACTCTTCCGCTGGCTGAAGGCAATTTGCCTTCCCGGTTGCTGAACACGTCGCCGCCAATGCTTTTTCCCGGCGCCACCACGGCCAAATTGCCCTTGGATGCTACCCAGCCGAGTGCTGTCGCCTGCGATTTGGTAATAAAGTTGCACGGTAACGTGCCGTTGGCGCTTAAATAGTTTGCTACGCCGTTAAACGTGTTGATGATCGTGCATGTGGCTGCCGATGCTTTCTGCTGCGCAGCCGGGGCGAACTGTGCTCCCGTCAGAAACACAAATGTAAACATGATGGCAAGCAAAACGGTGGACCAAAACTTTTTCATTGTGACCAGCCTCCCTCGGTTTGATTGAAATGAAAGAACTGCTTTAGCCGTTTTGCCTTTGACAAGATGACTATAGACAAGTTCTTCCAAAATCATTTATATCACGCCATTTGGGGAGAAAGGTCAACAAAAATAGATTTATTTGTAAATTTTTAAATATTTTGATAACCAACAGAAAAAGACTCGCATCGCAAGGAATGGAGTCTACCTTTCTGACATTCAGGGATGGGCATCCGCCTGCTGGCGCAGAATGCCGCTTACCTTGCATTCGGGCTGTCCAGAACGATTCGCTGCCGGGTACGGGCCGATTGCAAGCACGCTTCGATCACACGCATATTGTTGATGGTGTTTTCCGGCGTAAACGGCAACGGTTTACCGTCAAGGACCGCGTCGGCAAAAGCTTCTGCCTGCAATACGTAAGAGTTGGACACGGACACCCGCTCCTCGCGGCTGACGGAGTCCAAATGTATAATAATTTGCGGCGGAATGTCGCTGTTTTCCCAACCGAACACTTTGGGCAGTTCAATCCGCCCTTCCGTACCGAGGATTTCCATTTCGGCTCTTCCTGATGCCCATAGGCCGCAGTCGAACGTCAGCGAAACGGAACCCGGAAACTCGACAAGCCCGGAGGCCATCATGTCCACACCGCCATGTTCCTCCGAAAAAAACGCATTTACGGTAACAGCTTCGGGCTCCTGCCCAAGATACATCCGCGCTGCGGATATGGGGTATACCCCCAGGTCGAACAGCGAGCCTCCGCCCATCTCCGCTTTGAACCTGACGTTGTCTTTATCATCTGCCGAATTGCAGGTAAAATTGCCATGGATCGCGCGCACGCGCCCGATTTCTCCGCTGGCAATAATCTCTTCCACCCTCCTGTGCTTGGGGTGATATCGGTACATGATCGCTTCGGCAAATAACACCCCATGCTTCCGGCAGGCCTCGATCATTTCCATGGATTCCTCCGCAGTGAGAGCGGCCGGCTTCTCGCATAATACATGTTTTCCGGCCTCCGCCGCCTTGATCGTCCATTCCTTGTGCAGATGGTTTGGCAGCGGGACATACACGGCTTCAATATCCGGATCCGCAATAAGGTCGTCATAGCTGCCGTACACCCTCGCAATGTTCAACTCTTCCGCAACGGCCTTGGCCTTTTCCAAGCTGCGGCTGGCCAATGCCAGCACTTTGCCGCGTTCGGACTGCTGGATCGCAGGCATCACCGCGTTTTTTGCAATCGTGGATGCGCCCAGCACACCCCACTGTAACCGCCTCTGCATACTCATCTTCCTTTCGTGCCGTAGTTGTCCTGCTCTGCCTTGTGCAGCATGCCGAGACAGCGGTCCAAGTCGGCTTTGACCTGCTTTTTGTACAGCTCCGCTTTCTCCGCGCCGTCTGGCGTAAAATGGTACAATACGATTTCCTGGAAATCCACCTTGGGATCGTTGCCTTTCAGTTTTTTCGTTCGATAAAAAATGCCCTGCTGCACCAGTTCGTGCAGTGCCCGGTAGATCTCGCTCTGAGGCGGCACATACCCGTAAGCTTTGAATTCCTGCTTCATGGCCTCCAGCATCTCATAGCCATATCCTCTATGCTGTTCGACCATTGTGATGAGATAGAGCTTGATAAATGCCCGCTGAGCAATCATAAAAGCCATGCCCGTTCCCCCCTCTTGTCCAAAACTTGCTAATTCCATTATAAAACTTATGTTCGCATTCTGCCATCTTCCTCCGTTTTTCGGATTGCGGCAAACGTCCGGAAGAACGGCGACAGGAGGCAGGTCATATCGGGGGGTGAGAACGGCGGCACTCTGTGTTGTTATTATGAATTTTTCACATGTTTAAATTTTGACACTTAGAAAATACGTTGTTCTCTTTATGTTTTTAAGCGATGACTGTCATTTAACAAATTCGATCGGAACGGCCAGTTCGCGTGCCTGCATATCGTATGCTGTACTGCCAACATCTTCTCGCGCAGCATTGGTCAAGACCTGTGTCGGGCGGCAGGCGGTGTGTTTGTTGTGAATTTTTCATATGTTGATTGATTCATCATTCTAAGAAATTATCTTTTTTTCTTATGATCCGGAACCGTGCCAACGATCCATCTGCCCCAAGCAAACCTGGAAACGATCCAAGTGAGTATGCATGACAGCGTAAGCGCGAGCAGCCAGGTCAGGATCATGCGGATCACCGGGTTCAAACCCAGCGCCACATAAATTCGTTCATCCGGGATATAGCTGTAGCGGAGCATTAACATGTGCATTAAATAACCGCCATAGGAAACCCCGCCAATCCATGAGAGCCATTTCAACGTCCGGGGGTGCCGCAATTTGTTTGCCAGATCATACATGACCATGATGGAAGCAACGAGAAACAATGCCATGTCCGGCCGGATCAGACTTACCGTATAAAACGTGATCTGGATCCCTTCGGGCTTCTGAAATTCCTGCAGTAACAAATATATAAACCGCAAACCCGTTATTATAAACACCGCCCAGTATACCCCACGGTACCGTTCGACCCATTCGTTCCAGCGCTGAACGGCCATTCCGGCAGCCGCGCCCAGCACAAAATAAAAGAAAAAGTACAGGAAATTGCGGTCCGCATATGTCGTGAACATGTCCGTCAGCACCGGAATGTTCAACTTCTCCATGCCGCGCGCAATATTGCCGAGTTGTCCCGCAAGCACCAGGTATGCTGCACCGGAGACCAGCAGGGCGATCATCCGCCCCTTCGAGTCAAATCGACGGTACACGTATCGTACGGCTGTCAAAAACAGCGGAAATACGAGATAGAACTGAATCAACATGATGATATACCAGAAATGCGAGCTTGTTTTGCCTGTGATCAGCTTGAGTGCCAGCCCGGGAATCTCCTGCCAACCAAAACCGGCCCAGATCCCCGGCGTAAGAGCAAACGTAATCAAGGCCCAGATCACATATGGAATAATGACGTCCTTCCATCGCTTGAACATGAATTGTCCGTAATGAAGCTTTTCCCCGGTGTTGTAAAACAGCACCATACCTGTGATAAAAATAAATAACGGCACGGCAAACTTGGTTGCCATGAGCAAAATCGCCAGCAACACGCCGTCTTCCAGCCGCGTTTCCGGCACAAGCGAAAAATGGGCGATGGCATGCTGCAGCACAACGGCGGCAAAAGCCATGCCTCTTAGACTTTCAATAGCTGCGATTCGTTCCTTCCTCGGAATCTCTGCCGCCTCCTTCCACGATCATATTTGATATGATCAAATCATGTATTCACCGATGGGAATGTTCCCTTGAACGGCCAGATCTCAAAAACAAATCCGTTGTCCCTATGTATTCATGCTTCCCTCTAACGCCCCCGCGCATAACCGGGTTGCCTGGCACCGGACGCCATACAGAAGCCGGCTTCCCCACAGGAAAACCGGCTTTTGTAGACTGCCAGACAGGAGGGCCGGGCTGATCCGAGCCTCTCTTTTATGTTGTCCGCATAACATTCGAATCATGGGCTCGCGAGCACGCATGCCGTGAATCTGCCAGATGCCCATTTAGAGAATCGCAAGCGGCAACCGATCAACTTCGAAGTTTCCGTGATCGTCACAGGAACGTATTGTTTCCGTATTTCGCGGCTTTGGTCTGCGCTTCCAGCCTCTGTTCCTCCATGTCCAGGTCCGTGCGTTCTACGGGCCTGGCTTGATCCGCCTCGTAATGGTTATATCTGTCCCGGTTCAGCTCGCTGCTGTTCCGAAACACATCATACACGACCGAATCGCGATCGGATGCATCAACCAGCAGCAAAATTTTGCCGCCCCGAACGTATTCTTCGTATTGCCGGGCATCCTCCTCCGGTATTCCCATGCCGACCAATCCGCCGACGAGTCCGCCAGCGCCTGCACCAATCGCTGCCCCGGTGAACGTAGCGGCGATCGGTCCGGCGGCCAGAATCGGGCCGATGCCCGGAATGGCGAGCGCCCCGATGCCTGCCAGCAGCCCGACCACGCCGCCCATTACGCCGCCAGTCGCCGCACCAGCAGCCACGCCTTCCGGGGCTTTTGAGCCGGTTTCCTCGCGAATCGCTCTCAGCTCATCCCGGTCTTGCGTTACCACCGAAATTTCTTCCGGCTGAAATCCGTGCTGCTTCAACGCTTCTACCGCTTGGGAAGCCTCACGTTCCGTATTGAAAACACCAACGATTTTATTTTGCATAACCAATCCCTCCTCAGTTTGTAGCCGGCAGCACCCTGCCCTGTACCTTCACCGTACAGCGGGGCTCCGTCCGTCTGTTATGAGTGGTTCGTTATGTATTTACCCACCCTCGCGGCATTCAAACGGGGTTGTGCTGTCATGTACGCGGTTTGGCTCGGTTCGTGGCCACGGCCTCCAGCGGATTGTCGGGCCAGTAGTGCTTTGGATAACGGCCTTTCAGGTCCTTTTTAACGTCAAAATACGTTTCCCGCCAAAAATTGGCCAGATCCCGGGTGACCTGTACCGGTCGCTGCGCGGGGGAAAGCAGATGCAGCGTCAGCGGCACGCGGCCGCCGGCGATTCGCGGCGTCTCCTGCTGGCCGAACATTTCCTGCAGCCTGACCGACAAGGTCGGAGCTTCAGGATCGCTGTAATCGACCGGAATGCGCGAACCGCTCGGCACCTGAACATGGGTCGGTGCCTCCTCATCCAATTGCTGACGTTTCCCCCAATCCAAACCGCTGAGCAGGATGTCATGCATGGACAAGCTTTTCAGGTCCTGGACCGAGCGCATGCCCTCGACAAACGGCCGAAGCTGCTCCTGCAGCTCGGCGGACAGTCCGTCCGCGGCCGGTGCCAGATCAGGCCAGTCCGGCAAATGATGGTGCAGGAACCGCAGCCGGTCCGCAAGCTGTCTGGACGATTTCGTCCAAGGCAGGCAGCCCGGCCCTTCCAGGCGAATGCCGTCCAGCATGGCCTCCAGCACATCCTCCTCCGGCGGCTGCGCGATGGAGCCTTCCTTGACCACGATCGCCCCGATGCGCCATTTGCGCTTTGCGCGCACGCTGCGGGTACTGCGATCCCAGGCGACGAGTGTTTCTTCCTGCAGCAGATGCGGGCTTGCATCCAGCAATCGCTGTTCGCTGACGGGGGCCGCGAGCAGAATGCGCGCGTCCGCGCCCTGGTCGTCTGCATCGGCAGCGACCAGATAGGCTGACCGGCTCAGCGCCTCCGTGGCGGGGAGCCGCACCCCGCGGCCGCTGCTCAGCAGATAGCGGCCGTCTTCCCGGCGCTGCGCGATCCGGTCCGGGTACGCGAAGGACAGCAGCAATCCGCAGCTGTCCTCGTCCGGCCGGGCCGGGTCTGGCGCCGCCGGGCCGAGCTCCGCGCGCAGCTGGCGGCTCTCCTGCAGCAGGCGCCGCACGGCGGCCGCATCGGCCGCCGCCGTCTGCGACGCTGCGCTGCTGCCGGCCGTCTGCGACGCTGCGCTGCTGCCGGCCGACAGCAGCGCCTCCACGCGCGGGCGCAAGTCCGTGCCCGCGCTTCCGCTGCCCCGCAGGCCCGTCGGGTCCTGCAGCAGCGCCGCCAGCACGCTGGCGTAGCCGGCCAGCCCGAGCTCCGCCGCGCGGAGCAGCATGCCGGCCAGTCGCGGATGCACGCCAAGCGCGTTCATCCGCCGCCCGAAGGGCGTGATGCGGCCTGCGTCATCCAGGCCGCCCAGCTGGCGCAGCAGCGCCTGTGCCTGGCCGTAGGCTGCGGCAGGCGGGGTGTCCAGCCACTGCAGCTCCTCCGGCTGCCCGACGCCCCAAGCCGCAAGCTCCAGCGCCAGCGGGGCCAGATCCGCGGACGCGATCTCCGGACGCGCCGCCTCCGGCAGCGCGCTGTGAGCCTCTTCGCTCCACAGCCGGTAACACACCCCGGGCGCGATGCGCCCCGCACGCCCGCGCCGCTGGTCCGCCGATGCCTTGGACACCGGCAGCGTAACGAGCCGACTCATGCCGGTGCGGGGCGAAAACGCGGATGCCCGGCTGAGTCCGGCATCCACCACAACCTTCACGCCGGTCAGCGTTAAACTCGATTCAGCGATCGAGGTGGACAACACGACCTTGCGCCATCCGGCCGCCGCCGGACGAACGGCTTCATCCTGACGTTCCACAGGCATGCTGCCGTATAGCGCGTGCACCTGAACATGCGGCGGAAGCCCGAGAATGCCCAGTTCGCGTTCCGTACGGTGAATTTCCCTCGCACCCGGCAGAAAAACCAGCACGTCCCCTTCCTGCTCTCTCAGCGCCCTGACTACGGCTTGTGCCGTGAACGATTCCACGGAAGCCGCCGCCGGTTTGGGCAAATACTTCGTTTCCACCGGGAACGTTCTTCCGGGACACGCCAACCATCTGGTGCCCTCACCCATCAATCCGCAGACCGGTACCGGATCCAACGTCGCCGACATGACGAGCAGCTTCAGATCCGGACGCAGCAATGCCCTGGATTCAAGCGCAAGCGCCAGCCCGAGATCCCCATGCAAATGACGCTCATGGAACTCGTCGAAGATGACCATCGCCGTATCTTCAAGCCCTTGATCCTGCTGGAGCATGCGTGTCAGCACACCTTCGGTCACCACCTCAATGCGTGTTTCCGCGCTCACCCGGGTATCCATGCGAACGCGGTATCCGACCGTTTGTCCCACCTTTTCACCAAGCGAAGCCGCCATGCGGGCCGCAGCGGAGCGCGCTGCAAGCCGCCTTGGCTCCAGCATGATCAGCTTGCGTCCCTCGACCCAAGGTTCGTCCAATAACGCAAGCGGCACCACCGTCGTTTTTCCGGCGCCCGGTTCGGCGGTCAGTACCCCTGTATCTCCATCCCGAAACAGCTGTCTCAGCTCGGGAATGATCTGTTGTATCGGCAACTCCATTTCCACGAATAACCTCTCCCTTATCCTAAAACAAACGATCACTTGCCCGGTTTTATCACGCGTGGACCGCACTCTTTCCCCGATCCGTGGACAAACCTTCGCTTGCGATATAATACTACAAATCAGCTTGAAACGGTATCCTCCCTCGTTCGTACGTCAAACAAGGGCGTACGTCGATGTCATCTCGGCCATTCCCTATCGAACTGCGAGTACTGACTGTCGGACCCCTGTGAGTATTCACATATGCCAACCTGTGACATCCTTTAACCCTTGCCGCTGCATGACAAAAAGCCGTTCCAGGGGAACGACCGTTATGTGCTTGCATATGATTTCTTCTCTGCTTACAGAGTCCGAAGTACGATTAACTAAGCAGCGATTCCGCCCCATCAATGACAATTTCGGCCCCCGTGATGTGCTCGGATTCGGAAGAGGCCAGAAACGCAACCAGGTCGGCAACCTGTTCGGGCTTGCCGGGGCCGCCCTGCAGCGGCTGCTGCCCCTCCGGAAATTCAATCGGAATGACGATCTCCTGCAAATCATCCGTTTTGATCGTACTTTGATCAATATTGGTCGCAATAGCACCGGGACAAATGACGTTAACGCGGATTTTGAATTTCGCGAGTTCCAATGCAGCCATTTTGGCGAAGGCCACCTGCCCTGCCTTGGATGTGCTGTATCCGGACATGCCGAAGCTGGAGAAGCGCTGATTGCCGTTGATCGAACTTGTGATGATAATGCTGCCGCCCCTGCGTTTCTTCAGATGCGGCAAAGCGTATTTGACGGTAAAGAACGTGCCGTCCAAATTGGTGGTGATGATCTTTTTCCAATCTTCCACCTGAATGTCCTCAATGGGAGCGGATACGCCATTGATGCCCGCGTTGGCAAACACGACATCGATGCCGCCGAACAGTTCCACAGTTTCCAGCACCGCTCTTTCCACGCGTTCCGGGTCGGAAATGTCCACATCGAACGCTCGGGCGGACCCTTCATGCAGCGCGTTGATTTCCGCCGCAGTCTCCGAAATCCGGTCATTCACCAGATCGAACAACGCGACCTGTGCCCCTTCATTCGCCAGCTTCAGCGCCGCTGCCTTGCCGATGCCTGAACCTGCTCCCGTAATGATCGCCACCTTGCCTGCAAACCTGGAACGGTCATGATGATGCGTCATGATTCCTCTCTCCTTTTTCTTGTGTCTTAGAGGCTACGAGGAAACGATATAAGTTGAACCAATGATCTTTACACGGAGCCATTACGTGGTCAGAACCATCTTTCGATCGCTGTGATCCCCAAATTTTTTTTGATCCACTTATTTAAGGGGAAATCCGGCGATAAGCCTATGCTTCCGATGCAGCGTTCTTGTTAAGCGAGCGCTTCGCATCTCCAGCTTCTTTCTGTCCTCTCCGTGATCGTGTAAATGTCTGGTTCAACCTATATAGTGGCATTTATTTCGCCGCAGTCTCTTATGTAAAGCAATTCTTCACAAGATTACCCAAAAAGAGCTCTTTTTAAATCATGCACATCGCAATTTTCCGTTTACCACTCCAATTCGATCAATGCCGCATCGTCTTCCAGCCCTCCCGTGTGGGCCGCATCAAGAAGCACCTGAATGTGCTCGTCCGGGATATAGGTGTGAATGGCGTCCAGGTCGTTCAATCCATCCGTATACATTTGCAGCCGGAAAGACTCCTTGCCGGACAACTTGGCATCATATACATGGGGTTTGCCGCCAACCGGTCCTTCCAATGTGGACCAACGCTCGCTGGAGCGGCGCATCTGCTGGAAAGGAGCCGAGTGTTCCTTCCCGTTGCGCCACATCCGGATTCTCAAGTCCCCCTGCCAGGCGAGCCACATGCGGCTGTTTCCGTTTCCTTTCGCCAGCTCGACCCTGCCGCATACATACATCGCCTGACTGCCTCTGCGAAGCTTCTCCATCAGCACTTCGCGCAGAAGCAGCGGCGAGTTGTCCAAAGGCTTCAATTTGGAGAGCTGATCGGATGCGGGAACCGTCAGTTCGCGAAGCAAACGTTCCACGCCTTCGGCACTGGGCACCGGCGTGCTGACGAGCCATTCGAGCAGGGCATTGCCCAGAAATCGAGCGGCAAAATCACCAAGATAGCTCATGCCGACCCCATCGCACAACACAAAATGAACGACATCCCCATCCATGTTGACCGCTGCAAAGTCCTGCCCGGAATCTCCCTGATTCACGGTTTCGGCGGCTCGCCCGTACCCATAGCGACATTTGAAGGCGCCCTCGTAACGGGTAAGAGGCTGTTCTCCCGTCTGCAGACTGACGTAGCGAAAGCCGCGATATGACCTGGCACGGGGCAATTTATCCCCGGTAGACAGCGAAACCAAACGCATTGTTTTCAATCGGTTTCCCCCTATCGTACAGGTGTGGCAGCAGACATCTGGAACCCGATGGATACCAGCTCGGCACAGGTCCCGGGAAGCATCATCAAAGCGCCTGGAGCAAGCAAATAATCGGCTTCGACCAACATCTCCCGGTAGCTCTCCGGAAGGACGGAAGACATGTTGCGCAGCTTCTCGCCGTGCTCGTCCTTCAGAGACGTCTCCGCATGGATGCCTTTCCACCTTCTCGGCTCGGCAATCGGCGATTCCAGCAGATGGTCGGAAATGAAAATATTTTCAACCAGCACGTTTCCGTCAGGCACGCTCATGCCCATAATGCGTTTCGCAATCGGTTCGGGATCGTCCCCCGTCGCCACGCCATCCGTCATGTGGCACACCAGCGGAGCGGGACAATCCTGCATGTGCGGAATTTCCGCTTGCAGTATTTTCTCGGCCTGCAAAAACGCTTTGGCCGAATCCGAGAAGCGCTTTGGCGTAAGGTCAGGCAAAGAACCGATGGCGGCGATTTCGTCGATGCCCTTGATCCCGTTCAACAAGTCATACACATCATCGCTGTAGGCCAGGATGGCGATCCGGTAGCGGGGTGTCAGACGGTTGCCTTTGGTCGAACGAAATACCATCTGGCGAATGGCCAGGGACAGCGCATCGTAGACGACGTCAATGCGTCTGCGATTGTCCAGAACCATATTCATGGAGGCGCTGATATCAATCAAATAAATGATAAGTGCGGGTGTTCGCTGGGATGCTTGAATCGTATAGTTCATCTGGGATGTGTCACCTCCGTCATTTGTTTGATTTACAGGTCTGGCAGGACGTAGTCCGTATTGCCCAGGAATTTGTTGATGGCAGTCATGCGCGCAGCCACCTTGCCCACACCCTTAAAGTATGCAGCGTCGGTATTGTACAAGTTTTTGAAATCGCGTGCATAAGCTTCGGCATTTTCGATGTTACGGCCTTTTTGGGCATTGTACGCTTTGTTATAATGGGCAATCAGGGTTACTACGTTTTGGGCGCGTTTTTTCTTGAGCGCCGCCTTTTGGGCCGCTTCCTCTTTGCGTCTGGCTTCTTCGGCCGCCTTGCGCGCGGCTTCCTGCTTGCGCGCAGCCTCTTCAGCTGCCTTGCGTTCGGCTTCTTCCTTGGCTAGCCTGATATCGCGCTCTTTCTTCCAGACGAGGTATGCTTCGTATTTGGCTTGTTTGTCGTACTTGGCCTGAGCTGCCTGTTTCGCCGCCTCCTGCTTCTTTCGTTCCTGTTCTGCCAAATAGGCCTCATATTTGGCCTGTTTATCGTATTTTTCCTGCAATGCTTTCCGCTCTTCTTCTTTCTTTTTGGCATCGGCCTGCTGCCGTTCTTTTTCGGCAGCCAACCTGAGCTCTTCCTCGGCTTTCTTTTTCTGTTCTTCCTCCTGCTGCTTTAGCAAAGCCGCCTTTGCCGCTTCGGCTTCCTCGGCAGCCTGGATCTCCGCTAATCTGGCGGCTTCCTGCTGTTCCTTCTGTTTAACTTCGGCTTGGTCGGCCAAGATGTTGACCGTCGGAACCGTTCCGGCCAGCAGAACGACGAGCGCAGCGGCAGAGATCATGAACTTTTTGGTCCGATACAACGGAATTTTGCCCTGTTCCGCAGCTTCTTCCTTCGGATTCAGTTGGGCATCGAGCTGCTGGATGGCTGCTTCCACTTCAATCTGTAACGGACTTTTGTCGGGAATAAAATGATACAATGACCGGTACACTTCAAGAGCAGCGCCCGGTTTACCCTCTTCCTCCAACAATCGCGCCTGCGCGAACAAACGGTTGATGACGGCTTCCTGCTCGGGCAGCGACTTGGAAGCCAAGCCACCCTCCCTTGGGGCGTCTGCGGTTATCTCTTCCGTTACCGGGGCACTCCCCGCCTTTTCGGGAGCCGGAGCCGCTTCTTCCTCCGCCATCAAAGGAGCAACCGCAGCCTCCGCTTGCTCTATGGATGCCGAAGCGAGCACGACCAGCCACTCTCCAAACGTTGGACAGCTGCTCAAATCATGGCTTTCCCAGGCTCTGGTGAACAATTCGGCGACTTTCTGGCCCCAACGCCTCTGGAGTGAGCCTTGCATCGCGACATAACGTTCGCTCACCGCCTGCATTTCGTTCTGGTCGAAATAGCTTTCTCCCCAAGCCTTGTCTACGATCGCCGGATCGGACCAGCTCAGCATTTCGGCAATGATCACCGCTCCCGCAAACCTGTCCGCATAAGCGCTCCACAAACCGCTGTGCACTGTCCGATGGGCCGCATACCCCGGGGAACCGGCAAGCAGAGCATCCGGACGATCCATTTTGGAACCGTACATCTGCTCCACATCCACCAGTTCTACCGCCGATGCCGTATTCGGGTCCTGCACTTCGGAAAAAAACGGAATCATCACATTGGGCGCGGACAGATCGCAATGCGCAAGTCCGCGCTGCTCCATGGCAGAGCCCGTGCCGGCAAGCGCCTTGGCCAGCCTCAGGCTATCCTCTGTTGTCAGCGTTCTTTGGTCGCTGATGACATCAAACCAAGTCATGCCCTGGATCCAGGGCATGATCACCGCGTACAACAGATCCGGATACTCTCCAATGAGCGCTCCGTTTCTTTCCGGAGTGAGCACATCGCGTTTGCATACGCGCATACCCGGCAGCGCGCTGTAAGGCTCCATATGTTCCGATTGATACACCATGGCAGGAATCCTGAATTTTGGAAAAAACACTTTTAGTGCCTTAGCACCATCTATGGAACCATTTTTGGGAATCAGCTGATAAACAATCCCCTGCCTCCCCGCCTGGGCGTATGCCAGCCCGGGAGCGGCGGGATGCTGCCCAATCGTGTAGGCAATGTCATTGATCACCAATTCATCCCCTGGATTCGGTTGAAAAGACATGCTCATCCCTCTCTCTGATCATTTCTGTGATGGTGCAGCAAAAACCGGGTGTCGTTAAACGCCCGGTTTCTGCCGCAATAGTTTCTCTTCTGGCTTGCTCTCTGCCTACACGTATGTATGACAGATTAACGAGTTTGGTCAGCCGTGCGGAATTTGTTAGCGATTGCCGTAAGTTCCGCGCTAATGCTGTTCAGCGTTTGAACAAAAGACTGCATTTGCTTGCTCGCTTCCTGGAACTCCTGGAAGAAACGCTGCTTGGTCATCCCTTCCCATTGTCCCTCCATGCTTGTGATGGATTGAGTCAGGGAGGTAACGATTTGCTGGCTTTGCTCACCGCTTTGTTTGAATTGGTTGGAAACCTGATCAAGCTGCTCGGGGGTTACTAAAATACGTCCTGCCATGTGTAAATTCCTCCTTGATTAGAGCTAGTAAATATTGCTTGTTCAAATTGTACTATATTGGAATCCTTTGAACAAAAGCCGAAGGACCTAATCCTATTTACCCCATTTTCAGGACCTGAATCTTCCCCTAACAGCCTATTTTCGCCGAAAATTCATTTTATTCCATCAGGCGGATCACATCTGTATATTCAAGTCATCACGATACGACAGGTTCGCTTCCTCTGGTCCCCCGATAGGACGGATCCGTAAACTTCCATGCCACCGGTTCGGGCTGCATGGCCTGAACCAGAGTGGCCGGGGAACCGTCAGGCGGAACGGTGTCCTGTACTTGGTATACTGCCCTTACTGCAGAAAAAGGATCGGATACGACGGCAGAAGTCGTTGAGTGCACAGGCAGGATCTGTCCTGCCTCATTGTCTTCCATGACTTGAAGCAGATTGACAGCGTTGACGTAGGCCTTGTTTACATGTCCCAGAATCGTGCGATACTCCATGTCCACTTGCTGAAACACGACCGCCTTTCGATCAAGCTGCGTCCCGAGCTCCACGAACCGCCGCACCGCCGTCTCGCCAAGGCGCTTGCAATAATCCCATTCGGCCATCACCGCAGGACGGGATTGCGCTTCCCACTCCAGCGAATGAATGGCTTGATCCAACACTGTCATCTTTTGCTGTATTTGCTCCGCCGCATACTGAATCTGCCTGCTCAGTGCCCGAAGCACATCCGGTTCCACACGAATGCGCATTTACCCATCACCTTTCCTCTTCCTCTGCAGGCTGTTTAAGCCAGTCCAGCAGCATTTCGTGAAACTGTTCTCTCGTCGTTAAGGCTGCAACCAACCAATCATCCGAAGCGGCTGTACTCATGCGGAACAACCAATTGGAAACCGCGCTCGAAGTGAACGCCGCCGACTGTGACGTCCAGCCGTCATCGCCCCATACGAGCAGCCGCAGCTCCCCATCCGATTCCTTGTTGACAAGGCACCGTGCAAGCGCAAGCGATCCTTCGGGGTCATTGGTCTCCAGTGCGAGCTCGTCCGCCACCGTCTGCTCCTGTTTGTCATGCAGCCCATTCAAAACATCGTAAAACTTTTTTTTGGAACACATCAGCGCAGGTTTCTCCGCCGGAGAACGCCCGCTCCACTTCATTTTTTCGATCAGGCAATCCACCGCTTGGTGGACGTTCCCCAAATCGCTGAGCCTGAACGAATCCGTTTCTCCTTCGATCCGGGATACTTCAACAACACGTTCATCCGTGCAATGAATGTAGCTTTCATATGACTTGCCGTTGATTGAGTAACGTATCCAGCATGCCCTGTCGGAAAGACCAGCAATGGCTACCCGGGAAAAAACGGTCGGTGTCATGGTCAGCTCGTTGCTATCCTGATCTTGAATCAAATACCCTTTGTCCAGCAGGGAAGTTTTGACGTGTTCCCATTCCATCGCGATATCTTCGGCCATATAACCGCGGAATGGATCCTCCACGCCAAGCAGTCGGTCTGAACCGAGTATACCGGCCAGGAAAAAAAGCTCTTTCAATTGCAAAGTGACTACCTTTTGCTTGGAATCATGAACCGTCAACATTATGAGCCACCTCCCCTCAAACTACAACATGCCATCGGTCACGAATTTCAGAAATCCAATCGGTCATTTTCCAGCCCGAATGGCATGGGACTGCACCTTTGACCCTGGAATATTTACGTTTAATATAATAACCTTGACCCGGAGGTAGTACCTTCAGACCAGACGTGCTTCCTCCAGATTCGGAATACGGTATACGGAAGAACGAGAGATCGTTAGGGTCCAAGGTCCCGAACAGCAATCCGCTCTGGGAAGCTTTCACGTCGCTTACCCAGTCAGATCCGAACGTTGGGAAATCTGCCGGCACGCCGGATAAAATGACATGTATGCCCCGATCCCTTCCTTGGCGAACGATCGCTCCTAGTTGATCCTTCACGTTGAAATCGGTCAGCTGTTTGGACAATGTGTCCGCATCGTCGATGACCAGCACGATTTCCGGACCGCCGGAGATTTCTCCCCTCTTCAGCACTTCATCATATAGCTGCTGGATGACAGGAGCCAATTGCTCTTCTCGCGACACATGGCCACGAACATGGGGCAAAGCTCCGATTTCCGCCAATCCGCCTGAACCATAGCGCATATCGACCGTGTACATTTGCACATGCTCCGGTGAAGCATGATACGCTAGGGACAGCATCCAGGTCAACAAAAATGTCGTTTTGCCCCCTTCCATCGGGCTGGTCACCATGAAATGCGGGCCTTCCCTCAGATTAAGCGAGAATGGCTCCAGATCATCGGTATACAGCCCGACCGGCACGTTCACCGACGAAAGGCTTCTGCTTCCGTATGTTCCGGCACGCATAATCACATCCTTGAGATGCACTTCTTCCGGAAGGGGCGCGATTTGGGGTGCCTGTTCCCCGGACCAGCTGTCACGAATGTCAACGATCGCCCGGCGCAAGGACGCCGAACGCTTGCCCTCATCCTCGCCTGCAGACGGCAAGGCCGTCTGGAACGCGAGCGGCGGAACCTGCCCCTTCACAAGACCGCGTCCCGGCGGAAGCTGGCTCGGCGCTTTTGTCGGCCGTCCCACCGCATAATAATAATCGCTCGGATCGGATAATTCAAAAGTAACGGCATTGGGAATGTTGCTCCTGAATTTTTCGAAGATGTCCGTTACGCGGTTGGCTGTCAACACAAAGGTCATGCCCAAGCTGCCGCCTTCGCGGAGAATCGTTTCCAACAACTCGTTCTCTTCGGGATACGCATTCCGGAAAGAAAGATATCCGTCGATCACGACCACAATTTGCGGGACCGCTTCGCGGGCGACGCGGCGATAAGCCGAAATCGTTTTTACCCCGACCTCCGACATCATATCCTTACGCTGTGCAGACAGTTTCAGCACATAACGGAACAACCGTTTGATCCGGTCCTCCTCTTCGGCCATCATGACGGCGCCGATTTGGGGCAGCATCGCAAAATCCTTCATCATCCTGCCCATATCAATGATATAGCCATGCCAAGATGCCTCGTTCAATCTGCCCATGGCCATGAGCAGGGTTTGTACAAACGTCGTTTTTCCCAAACCCGGCATGCCGTACACGACAAGATGGCCTTGATCCATTGGAAGTTCAAGCGGCATCTGCCGCTGGTTGGGAAGATCGTCAAGCAAACCGACGACGGGCCTTAACAAACCGCTTTCCGATTCGTACGCGCGATCCTCGCTTTCCCCGGGTTGCTTGATGGCGAGACTCTCCCAGTCAAGCACCTCCGGCAGAGGAGGCAGCCACGGGCCCTGCAATCGCGCAATTCCAGCATCCGCAGCTGAACGTGCAACATAATCGATAAAGGCCTGCAGCTGTTTGGGGACATCCTCGCCCTTCAATACAGCTCTGCGTTCACCGGTAAGCAAAGGTTCCCGCTTCCCGTTCAACCGCACTTCCATGACAGGCAGCACGCTTGTTGAGTCTTCCTCGCGATGATATGGGGCGCCGCTCCAGGCAAATTGCATTTCTTCAAACACTTCGTCGCTGCCCACCTGGAAATAGCCGCGTCCCGGCTTCGTAATCCATGCCGCATTCGGGATCTTGATCATGTCCCGGCTGTCTCCCTCGCTCTGCACGCGCAAACAGATCCGGAACCTGGAATTGCTCCATATTTTGTCATCGACCACGCCGGCAGGCTTCTGCGTAGCCAGAATGAGGTGTACTCCCAACGTTCGGCCAATGGCCGCGATACTGATCAATTCGTCCATGAATTCGGGCTGATCCCGCTTCAATTGCGCAAATTCGTCAATAATGATGACCAGATGCGGCAAAGGCTGCTGCTGCCGCGATCTCGCTATTTTGTAATACTCGTCAATATGCTGCAGATTGCCGGCATCATTCAATATTTTCTGCCGCCTTACAAGCTCGGCCCGAAGCGAAACGTTCGCCCGCTCAATCAGGTTGCCGTCAAGGTTGGTGATCGTTCCGACCACATGCGGCAATCCCACGAACGTATTCGACATACCGCCGCCTTTGTAATCGATCAGCATGAAAGCCAGGTCATGCGGGTGAAATTCAGCCGCAAGGGAAGCCACGATGGATTGAATGACCTCGCTCTTTCCGGAACCGGTCGTGCCGGCGATCAGCCCATGGGGACCATGGCCTTGCCGTTCTATTTTGTCATGCAGGTTAAGCGCGATTTTTTTTCCGCCTGCGCGAACCCCCATCGGTACAGGCAAACTGTCCGGATATCTCATCTGATTCCAGCGGGACACCACATCCAGCTCTTCCACGCGGGAAATACCCATCATGTCAAAGAGCGGAAGAATTTGCGGGATATCCGAGGCGGAAGAACGTTTGAGCCGGATCGGGGACATGTACCGGGCCAAGGCCTCCGCAGCTTCCCGGGAAATGAAATCAGGCTTGTACTCCTGTTTGATGACGTCCGCGTCTTCCGTTTTTTTGATGTACAGTCCTTTGTCCCTGGCAGCTTCCATGATCAGCTGGCAGTGCATCGGAAGCGATTCCTTGCGGCTCGCCAAAATGATCGTGCACACATCGATCTCGTGAGCGGACTCCAGCAAAAGCGGCAGCAGCGGCTCCTCTTCAATCAACTGCGTATCGGACAGGATCACGACGTAGCAGGGCGTTTGCACGCTTTTTTTGTACTTGTCCTGCTTGTTGTTCTTGCGCCGGTTCAATACGGAAAACAAGCTGTCCGCCAATTGATGCGCACCGCTGTGCCTGTCGGCCATATACCTTTGCTCCTGATCCTCGTCCCAAATGTGCGGCAACCAGCGAAGCCATTCCCATTCCCGGGACTCCTTCTCTTCATAAAACGCAGCCATTTTCAGCTCGTCGGGCGAATGCCGAACGGCAAGCTGGGCAACGATGACGCGCAGCGAGGAAAGCACTTCTTCACGGCTCCCCACCAGTCCCATCACCTTGGATTGGAACAGGGGCAAGGTGATGGAAGCATCCGCTACGGTCTGAAATTCGGCAGCCAGCTGATGGGCCGCTTCAATGAGCTCGTCTTTATCATATCCGTCCACGCGCGGTACCTGGAGCTTGATCCGGAAAGGCACTTCTCCGGAACCGATGCGCACCTGCATGAAATCTTCGTCTTCCGGCGACCGCTCCCATAGAGAGCTGTTGCGGTTTTTGACGATTTGCATGCAGACGTTCGGATCCCCATGCACCTCGTATAAGCTTCGGACCTGTTCGGCTTGGGCCGCCTTCAGCTCTTCGCGATGTTTGTCCAGCTGCGACAGGTACATCGCTTTACGCTCCTGAATCTTTTTGGCGTAGGTCTTTTTGTTGCTCAAATACACGAAAAAAGGAATGGTATATGATGTCAGCATCATCATGACCGTCATCATCTGGAACATCATGTAGCTGCTGTTGCTCATTTTGCCTGTCATATTGATGTATACATAAAAACCGATGCTGACCGTCGTCATCATGATGGGTATTATAATGGAAATCAACGAAAACGTCGGTTTGCTCGGTTCCGCCGGGGGCCTGAGAATTTCAAGCTGTTCTTCCTTAAGAACCGGCGTCATCCTTGGGGAACGCTGATATAACACATTCACGAAGAATGGACCTCCTTTCGTTCGCGCATTCCTGAAATGTATACGTTCCGGGCTTTCATTTGTTGCTTTCCTGTTGGAACAATGGACGCCTTCCATACACAGGCGCCTCTTCGGTCGTTGTCGAGAAAGCCCGTTGGACGCGCACGCAGCTCCCTTGACGCAGGCCTGTCTCGATCAACTGCTGCGCATTGTGCGGCGTGAACCATAACCCTTCGGGAAATTTGGCTTCGAGGATGTACTGTACGCCATCTCCGGGGGCCTGTCCATATATGCGGACACCAAGCAGCGTTTTTAGATGTTCGATCGTACATTCATCCGGCACGTCGACATCAAACCATTCGCTTTCCGCACGTCCGGAATATACGGTTAGAATCATCGTAATCCCTCCGATGGTCTCATATGTAAAATGTCCTAATGTCAAAATAGATCAAAAAAAAGCGGCAAATCAGCATTGCAATCCTATTTTCTTACATAAAATCCGTATTGGCAATGTACACCCTATGTTTTTGTTACGTATGACCCATCTCAGCATTAAAATATCGTCCATTGGTCTCAGAACTATTGTGGCAGGCCACGCGTTTAGGTTTGCAGGGATGCGAAAAATTGAAAACCACTGCGATGGAATAGGGATGAATTTCCCGGTTTCGGGTCGGCCGGGATTGCTTTGCCCACAATCGAATTGTGAACACTTTTCAAACATTAAGCGCCTTTATGTTTTCATAAGCTGATTTTAAGGTAATTTTAAGCATTGGAATTTACTATTACCAATATGAAATAACTCTTGTGAGGTGATTTCTAGTGAGAACACTAATTACATTTCAAAACAAATCCATCCCTGTATACTTTAATCAAGAAAACAAACAACCTGTGCAGAAAACATTAAGACTGCTTAGCAATGCCCTTGAGCATAAAATCAGCAACGGTAAACGAGCTTTGCAAAAATGCCTGCAATCCTTGATCAGCATCGAAATCGTCGGTTGCGAAGCCATTCTGCACAGCCGCAGCGAAAATGATTCACTGGCCCTGTCATTGTACTAACAGACTCTAAAGCCCCTAAACTTGATGATACGCCGCGGTTCGGACGACCGTCCTCAACCGCAGCCCAAAAAAGGAAGGCATCCTTAAAGGACGCGCTTCCTTTTTTGTTCATATCGATCCCTGACGCCCCAAACCCCTTACCATAGTCTGCCTTCATGCTTCTTAACGCCGTCTCCCGATTTCGTATACGTTCTCTTGCCCCTCCGCTGCTTCGGCCCTGTGGATGCGAATGAGAAACAGGCGGACCAGATTGTCGCGCGTGTTTGCTTCCCGACAGTTGCTCAGCTTTCTCAGAATAAAGCGGTCGATGGACATCGATTCAAGCCCCTTTACCATGGATTAACGGATGAATGGCCGTGTAAGATAAATAACCGGATTGATTTCGAACCAAACCGGTTCGAATTCCTTTTTTTTCCTGAACCTATCATCCAACGCCATTCGACTTTAATCGATTCGAAGCTCGCCATCATCAGCCATTTTCATGCCCTTCCCAAACGGTTCCAAACGGTTCCATCCAAACGCCACTTCCACCAGTTCTCGTCCGGCAATGGTGATCGGCTGCTTGCGTACAGGCCTCCCACCCATCTTTTCATAGAAACGGCAAGCCGGATTTTGCTCCAACGCCCAGATGACCATGCTCCCCATGCCGAGCTGCTGCAATTCCCGAACCATCGACGTCGCAAGCTGCCTTCCGATTCCTACTTGCTGCATGGCCTTTAATATGTAGAGCGCATAGAGCTCTCCTTCGTAAGGCAGGCTTCCTTCGCGCTCCTTTCCTCCTGAAGCAAAGCCGACAATCGTCCCGTCTTCCTGTTCCGCAACAAGCACAATCCGTTCCTCGCCTTGCTCGCAGAGCGCCTGCTCCCATTGAGGCAATCTCGATTCGATCGTCAGACGGTCCAGAAATGCATCAGGCACGATCCCCCGATACGTCGTCTTCCAGCTCTCGGTATGTACATGGGCGATCTGGCGTTCGTCACCTGCACAAGCTCGTCGAATAAGCATGGTTCCACTCCTCCTTTTCCGTTATTACTGCTATAGTCGGTTCGTGGATGATCCTATGAGTGCGCATGCTTTGCTGCATATCCGGCCCTAAGGCCGGATCGTTACCGTTGTGCCTACGCCAACTTTGGAAGAAAGATCCAGCACATCGCTATTATACATGCGAATGCAGCCATGCGACACCGATTTGCCAATGGACGAAGGATCGTTTGTGCCATGAATGCCATAATGCGGAGCCGACAGGCCCATCCAAAGAACGCCGAAAGGACCTCCGGGATTTTCCTGTTTGTTGATGATCGTGAATTCCCCCGTTGGCGTTTCCGTCAACATTTTGCCTATAGCTACCGGATACCCCTTCACGACTTGATCCCCGTCCAGCAGATATAACATATGATCCGAAAGGTCCACGATAATACGATAATCAGGCATGCTGAAACACCTCCCGGCTCTATCTTATGCCGGTGCACCGGTACTGGCGCCAATTTGACCCCAATCCTCCCGGATCAATCCCAGTCATTGGCACGCAGGGCATGCTTGGGTTTGCGAGAAGAGGACGATTTGCCGGAGGCTCTTCGTTTGGCTGCCGTTTCCTCTTTGCGCTGCTGGTACATTAACTCTCTCTGCATTTTCAGATAATTATCCAGTCTTTTGCTATCCAGGACTCCTGACTGAACAGCCTCCTTCACGGCGCACCCCGTCTCGCGGGTATGGCTGCAGTCCTGGAACCGGCAGCCGGCAGCCAACTGCTCGATCTCGCTGAAAGCCTGCGACAACCCGCTCTCTCCTTCATCCCATAAATGGAGCTCACGCATTCCGGGCGTATCGATCAATACGGCCCCCTGCTGAAGCACAAACATCTCGCGATGGGTCGTCGTGTGCCGCCCGCGGCTATCCGCTTCCCGCACTTGTTGGGTGAGCTGCACTTCCTTGCCCATGATCCAGTTCACCATGGTCGATTTTCCGCTTCCCGAAGATCCCGTCAGAGCGACCGTTTTCCCAGGCTGAAGCAGCCGATCCAGCTGCTCCTTGCCCTGGTCCGTCACTGCCGACAATGCAATGACTTCAATGCCGGGCGCAATGCTCTCCACTTTCGCAACCTGTTCATGCACGTTGTCGCACAGATCGCTTTTGCTTAGAATGATGACCGGGTTTACCCCGCCATTCCAAGCCATGATCAGGTAACGCTCAAGCCTCCGCAGATTGAAATCATGGTTCAAGGCAGCCACGATGAGCAGATGATCGACGTTCGCCGCGATCAATTGCTCCTTGGTCACCGGACCGGCAGCCTGCCGGGATACCCGGCTCCGACGCGGAAGGATGCCATGAATGACCGCTTCCTCGCCAGGCTCGCCCGTAATCGCAACCCAATCTCCCACTGCCGGCAATTCGCCGCTCTCCGCGCTTTCATGACGCATTCGCCCCGATACTTTGCCCCAGCATTCCCCCGATTCTGTCAGCAGTCGCTGCAGCTGTCCATGGTCTGCGATCACTCTTGCGGGCACTCTTGGCGGTACTCCGATGCCGGAACTCTTCCATGCTTCCTCCCATGACGTTGACCATCCATACTTATCCAATACTTTATTCAAAATCAAATTCCTCCCAAATGTTCATGCGATGATTTTCATTTCAATGAAACAGCCGACCGGACACGTCTCCGGCACGAAAACAAGAAAAAGCCACGGGCACAATGAACCCGTGGCTGTAAAACTTGCCGACAGAAGATGCACTTGAAGAGAGCAGAAACTTCACCATTCATACCATGGAAAAGAGAACTTGCTGCTTCCGTGCAAACTCCGATGACGACAAAAAAAGCCACGGGCCGTCTCCCGTAGCTTCTCGCTGCATATGGTTTGCCTAAGCAAACAACGACTGGGACTTACTTAGCCCATACGTATAAACGATATGCCTTGATCCGTTCCGGAGACGATATTCATGTTCCCATATGCGTATACTGCAATTAGAGCTGTCATATAACATCGCCTCCCTTGTAGATTTATCCAACATGTTACACATCCATCGCCGTCATTGTCAAGCGATTTTTAGCGCACCTCGTCCCAACGTGTCCACATTTCTTTCGGATTCAGCTCGTATACGCCGTCCTCCCGGTACATGAACTGATGCATGATGAACTCCCGACGGATGGTCGCGAAATCATCGTGATATTGTTTGATGAACTCATTGATCTCCTTCTCCGAGTACTTTCGCCCGAATTCAAGCTGCTCCGCCATATGTTCGAGCACGATCAGCTTTTTTTTGTACTGCGCCGGAATTTGCCGCAGCCGCCCATCCTTGGCATAAAAATTCCGCATGACCGAAGCTTTCAGCGTTTCATTGACGTCACTCATATCCCCTGCAGCCTCCTTTTTGAAAATAAAATCAACCGATGCTTGCGCATGTTCCTTGATAAAATAAGGATTCAACGTAAAATACACCGTATTTTTTTCCCTGCGCTCCTTAATTAGTGCCGCTTCCCTCAATTTCGAGGCATGGTGCGTCACCGTGGGCTGGGACAGGTTTAGCCTTTCGGCAAGCGCCTGCCCATTCATTTCTCCTTGGGACAAAAGCAGCAACATGCGGAGCCGGGTTGGATCGGCCAATGCCTTGTGGTAAGCTACGATCTTCTCAAGCTGCATCCAATCTCCCCCTTTTGCATTTTCTTCAAATTAGATAAACATCTAATTTTATGTTAGTCTTTATTTTAAGCCATGTCAATCGATAAACGCATGCCGCCGAGCCCTTTTTTCTGCGTAAAAACCTTGCGCAAACTGGCATTGTTCCTACTTTTGCGGTAGGATAATAGTGCTTGACATGAAGGAGGATATAGAATATGGAAGACGTCATCATTATCGGCGGAGGCCCCTGTGGCCTGTCTGCCGCCATTGAATGCGAGCGGCTCGGATTGTCGACCGTCATTGTAGAGAAGCACAATATCGTACATTCCATCTATTTGTACCCGACGCACATGCAGTTTTTCAGTACGGCGGAACTGCTGGAAATCGGAAACGTTCCGTTCAGCTCGCCCAACGACAAACCGTTCCGCTACGAAGCGCTCGCTTACTATCGCAAGGTTGCCGCACATTATGGGCTGCGGGTCCACAACTATGAAGAGGCCCGGGAAATCAAACGCAAGGAAGACGGAACCTTTGAGGTACATACGGTGAACCGACGGGGTCAAGTGACCATCCATGAAGGACGCAACGTCGTCGTGGCTACCGGTTATTTCGACCATCCCAATTATCTGGGCATTCCCGGAGAGGACAAAGAAAAAGTCACTCATTATTTCCGCGAAGCGCATCCGTACACGCGTACACGCGTCGCCATTATCGGTGGCAGCAACTCGGCCGTCGATGCGGCGATGGAGCTGATTCGTGTAGGGGCGCAAATCGATATGGTCTATCGCGGAACCGGCTTGTCCGAGCATATCAAACCATGGGTGCGCCCGCTGTTTGAAAGCATGGTGAACAAAGGCCTCATCACGCTGCATCTTGAGTCCCGCGTCTCCGAAATTTTGGACGACGCCGTGACGCTGCTTCATGCCGACGGCTCCACCAGCCGACTCGACAACGACTTCGTGCTGGCCATGACCGGCTTCCGCCCGGACCGCCAGCTGCTGACCTCGATTGGCGTGCAAATGTCGGAGGACATGGATAAACCGGTCTATGATCCGCAAACGATGGAGAGCAGCGTGCCTGGCATCTATGTCGGAGGCGTAATCGCATCCGGACGCAATGCCAATGAAGTCTTCATCGAATCGGGACGTTGGCATGGCAAGTATATTGCCGAACATATCATTCGTCAAAACCGCAGGCAGCCCGAAGGGAAATGAAAGCCATGGACATGACTTCCCTCCTGCTGCTCGCCTTCGCCGCGCTTGGGATTATTAGCAGCAACGCTCCTGTCACGGTGGCGATGGTGTTTCTGCTGCTTCTGCGCGTGCTTAACGTGCATCAGGCTTTTCCCTGGCTTGAAAAGTACGGACTGACCGTGGGCATCATTGTATTGACCATCGGAGTCATGGCACCGCTCGCCAGCGGCAAGATCAGCATGCAGACCATCGGCGCTTCCTTCCTGCACTGGAAGTCTTTGCTGGCCATCGGCGTAGGGATCCTTGTGGCCTATCTGGGCGGGCGCGGAGCCACGCTGATGGGTGCCCAACCAACGGTCGTTGCGGGATTGCTGATCGGTACCGTTTTGGGTGTAGCCTTTTTCAAGGGCGTGCCGGTAGGACCGCTCATCGCCGCAGGGCTTCTTTCGCTCCTTCTCGGCAAATCATAAGCGAAAATAGGCGCTTGCCCCCTGTAGTCTGGCTGTAATTTCCATCGTTGTATGATATACTTCTATTCATGCATCGCATGGTCGACTGCTTGGAGCATATTCCTTGTTCGACATCGCTGTCATTGCAACTACTAACCCGGCCGCAGGAGGATTCAAGAACCCATGTCACGTCAGTTTGTTACGGAAGCCGTGATGGTGGCGATTTACGGTCAATTGCTCGCGCCACCCGCGCCTGTTGAATATATCGTTCCATATACCGCCGTCCTGGAATTGTATGAGTTTCAAACCAGCTCCGATCCGCTCATGGACAATACGGCAGACGATCTGCACGTCAAAGCCAAGGTCAATGAGTTGATCAGTTACTTCGAAGAACCGCTCAACAAGAAAAAAATAGAGCGTGCCCTGCTTGTCCCTTGGGGAAAAAGCCCTTCGATCCTGTTCGGGGATCAAGTATCGATCTCCATCGTCAATGCGGTGGACACCGCCCAGTATGGCGAATACTTCGATCCGATCGAAACGGAGCTGCTGCTCACCTCCCAGCGTCTGAACACCCCGATTCTCACGGATCAGGTTGATTTCATTGCCCGGATCATCGAGTCTTCCGCTCCGGTGCAAGTGTTCGATATCGACGATTTTGATTTTGCCATGGACGATGAACCTCTGGATCTGGTGTAGAACACCAATTCGAGGACACACCTTCAGAAGATAACGCAGGAGGAACAGGCATTGAAATGTCTTCCTTTCTCCGTATCGGTGTGCTGCGTCATTAAGCACCAAAAAAAGTCCTTCCGGCCTGGAAGGACTTTTTTTGGTGCAGCGAGCTGCCGTTCCTGTATCTTAGTCGTCTGATAGCTCAAGCAGCCGTCTGCTGATTTCATTCAGAGGCGGCAATGCATTCGAAGCAAAAAAATTCATGCCCACTGCACTATCCAGCCTCGAACGTACATGTTCATCCTGAACGATGAATGCCCTGAACACGGCAATGACGAAATAATCTTCGTCTCCGCTCGAATGCAGCTGCCGAAATTCCGGACCCGAGTATAATCCTTGAAGGCTCATGCCGTTGGCCGTCCATCCTGTCTCCTCCCACAGTTCGCGAGAAGCTGCATCCTCGACGGTTTCCCCTGGACGCATTTTTCCGACCGGAATCCCCCAGGGTCCTTGCTCGGCATGCTGGATCAATAACAGTTCTCCCTGTTCGTTCTCTGCCCGAATCGCTGCTTTTACAACGATGCGGGAACGATTTGCAATGTACTGGGCCAAGTCACGGACTGGCGGATTCACCTCTTATCCCCTCCTGTTCAAGACAGTCATGAGAAGAACATCAAACGTCTCAAACTTCGGAGTAACGGTATGCGATATCCTGACCTTCTTCGACCACATCGACATGAAGCTCATGCCCCTTCAGATACCAGTAGTCATGTTCCTCCATGTAAAACCGGATTCCCGAAACTTCGGTCTGTTCGGCCGGGTGTTTCGGTTCCTCGACGGCGATGCCCAAAGAAAATCCCGGGTGCAAACCGCCCCCCGAACTGTAACGCGCAAAAAAACGAATGCTGTCCCCTTCATTCAAACTCAGTTCTTCCTTGTACCATTTTGCGGCACGATCAGATACATGTATGGCACTCATTCGGTGTCAGCTCCTTATCTCTATATATATTCCATCATATCGCTAGAATGTGTTCAACACAAACCCGATGCACGCCGAATAGGCAAATAAAGTTGTGAAAATCATTTGACAGATGGCAAAAGGCGATGGTAAGATGCAAACATACGAGTTCAACATTGAATTTATTTCCAAATGAAAGGGTGATCACGGTGTTTATACTGCATACATTGGATGGACTGCACACACAATTGAATACCGGAGCATCCCCGAAATTGTTGTTATTTCGTACCTATGATTGCGTGACAGAAGGTCATTAATTTCTGACTGCTGTTCTGTCTTTTCATATTGTAATCGGTGTACGGCGGTGGCTCTGCTCTCGGAGTCATGCTGCCGTATGGAAGATATCCCAAACATACCGCCTGCGTGCGGTGTGTTTTTTTTTGGATATGTTTCGGTCAACATGAACAGAAAAACGCATGTACACACCATGAAAGGAAGGGATTATACTTTGTTTTCTGTACTGAAAAACCTGGGCTGGTTCTTCCGGCTCGAGCGCAAACGCTACCTGATCGGCGTGATCCTGCTCATCCTGGTCGGCGTCATCGAACTGCTGCCCCCTCGTCTTCTTGGCAATGCCATTGATGAGATTGTACGCGGTTCAATCACCAGCTCGTCGCTGGCCCGTTACATTTTGCTCATTATCGGTACGATCGTTTTGATTTATCTGGTTACGTACATATGGATGCATAAGCTGTTTGGCGGCGCCAACCTGGTTGAGCGCTTGCTGCGTTCGCGATTTATGGACCATTTGCTGCGGATGACACCGCCCTTTTTCGAGAAAAACCGAACCGGCGATCTGATGGCCCGGGCCACCAACGATTTACGATCCATCGCCACGACGGCCGGCTTTGGCATGCTGACCTTGACGGATTCCACGTTTTTTCTGGCAACCGTGCTCTTTGCGATGGGGTTTCTCGTCAGCTGGAAGCTGACGCTGGCGGCCATCCTGCCGCTGCCGTTCATCGCGCTGGCCATGATGATTTACGGCAAAGCCGTTCATCAACGCTATACGCTTGCGCAGGACGCCTTCGGGGACATGAACGATCAAGTGCTTGAATCGATTGCGGGCATCCGCGTTGTCCGGGCCTACGTTCAGGAACGGCTGGACCAAAAGCGGTTTGCCGATGTCACCGAAGACGTGTATCAGAAAAACCTGTCCGTCGCACGGATGGATGCCTTGTTCGAACCAACAATCCGATTGTTCGTCGGACTCAGCTACGTCATTGCGCTGGCATACGGCATCTATCTTGTGTTCCACAATGAAATTACGCTTGGCGATCTCGTATCGTTCAATATGTACCTCGGGATGATGATCTGGCCGATGTTTGCCATCGGCGAACTGATCAACCTGATGCAGCGGGGCAGCGCTTCTCTCGACCGGGTCAACGAAACGCTGCATGTCGAACCTGACGTGCAGGACATTGAGCGTCCTGTTCACATTGAGGTTCCGGATGAGATCGTCATGAACGATGTGACGTTCCGTTATCCTACTTCGACGGTAGACAATCTGAGCCACATTCATTTCACGTTGAAGCGCGGCCAGACGCTTGGCGTTGTGGGGCGCACGGGCAGCGGCAAATCCACACTGCTCAAACAGCTGCTCCACGAATATCCTGCCGGCGACGGACAATTGACCATTTCCGGCCAACCGATCCAGCATATCGCCAAGGATCAGCTGCACAGCTGGATCGGCTACGTTCCGCAGGAACAAATCCTGTTCTCCAAATCCGTGCGGCAAAACATCCAGTTCGGCAAGCCTGGAGCAAATGACGAGGAGATCATGGAGGCCATTCGCACGGCTGCCTTCGACGGCGATCTCGGAACGCTGTCCGACGGTCTGGACACCCTTGTGGGCGAAAAAGGCATTGCTTTGTCCGGCGGACAGAAGCAGCGGGTATCGCTGGCCCGTGCTTTTATCGCCGATCCGGACATCCTGATTCTGGACGACGCTTTGTCTGCGGTTGACGCCCGCACGGAAGCTAAAATTATCGAGAACATTCGCAGCAAACGTTCGGGCAAAACGACGCTGATTTCAACCCATCGCCTGTCGGCCATCGAACATGCCGACCGGATCATCGTGCTCGAACACGGGAAAATTACGGAAGAAGGTACCCATCAAGAGTTGTTGGCCATGAACGGCTGGTATCGCGAACAATATGAACGGCAACAGGTGGAATCCAATCTGTCCACGTAGGAGGTAACAACTTGAAATCCAATACAGGCAAAAGGCTGTTCCAATATGCCCTAAAGGCCAAAGGCACGTTTATTGCCGCTCTGATTATGCTTACCATTGGCGTAGCGGCTGAGCTGGCAGGTCCTTTCATCGCCAAATCGATGATCGACAATCATTTGCTCGCGGTCGAGCAGCCATTCTATGAAACGACTGCCTCCTCGGAGGCAGCCGCCTACAACGGCAAATATTATAAACGAGAAGGCAAGTTTGAACCGGGCGAAGCCAAAGGTGCGGAAGTTCGCGTGCTTCAAGCCGGAACGAGCTTTTACTTTGTCAACGAAGCCGTAAGCACGCCCGATGGCGATCGCACCTACGCGGACGGCGTGCTGACGATTGCACGGGGAGGCGAGGTGGTCGGGCAATACGCGGCAGCGCCGTTATCTGCGGGTGAACTGTATGCCTTTTATAAACCGGAAATGCCCGGCATCTATGAACTGATCGTGTATTATCTGATTTTCCTCGTCATCTCCATTATTATGGAATTCGGCAAAACCTATTGGTTGCAATCTTCGGCCAACAAAGTCATTCAACGCCTGCGAAACGACGTATATGCGCATATTCAGCGCCTGCCGGTTCATTTCTTCGATAACCTGCCGGCAGGCAAGGTCGTCTCCAGAGTCACCAATGATACCGAAGCCGTGAAAGACTTGTTCGTGGCGGTATTGTCCAACTTCTTCTCGGGCATCATCACGATTGCAGGGGTGTATGTCGCCCTGTTCCTGCTTGACTTCCGTCTAGGTTTGATCTCGCTGTTCGTGGTGCCGATGCTGATTGCCTGGATTGTCCTTTACCGGAAGTTCGCCACCCGTTACAATACGATCATTCGTTCCAGGCTGAGCGAGATTAATGCCATCATCAACGAATCGATCCAAGGCATGTCCATCATTCGCGTATTCCGTCATCAAAAGCAAACCCGGCAAGAATTCGAAGATTTGAACGATGACTATATGAAACACCAGAACAAAATGCTGAACCTGAATGCCTTCACCTCGCACAATCTGGTCAACGTGATCCGGAACCTCGCTTTTGCGGTAGTGCTCTGGTACTTCGGCTCGAGCGTAGTGGGGGGCGGAACGAGCATCGTATCGCTCGGCGTGCTGTATGCGTTCGTTGACGTGCTCGGCCGCCTGTTCCAACCGATTATCGGCATGGTCAACCAATTGGCCAACTTGGATTCGTCCCTCGTATCCGCAGGCCGTGTGTTCGAGCTGATGGATGAACAGGGGGAAGAGGTCACCGATGGCTCCATGCCAAGGTACAAAGGCAATGTCGTCTTTGACGACGTATCGTTTGCCTACAAAAAAGATTATGTGCTGAACAACATCTCGTTTGAGGCTTCGCAAGGTCAGACGGTAGCACTTGTTGGCCATACCGGTTCGGGCAAAAGCTCGATCATCAACCTGCTGTTCCGTTTCTATGACCCGCAAAAAGGCAGGATCACGATTGATGGGCAAAACGTGAAAGACCTGCCCAAACAGTGGATCCGCCAACATATGGGCATCGTGCTGCAGGACCCTTATCTGTTCACGGGAACGATCGCTTCCAACGTCAGTCTCGGCGATGAGCGCATCAGCCGCAAGAAAATCGAGCAGGCGCTGCGCGACGTCGGAGCGGAACGTATTCTGGCACATCTGCCGCAAGGATTCGACGAACCCGTCATCGAAAAAGGAAGCACCCTATCCGCTGGACAGCGCCAGCTCATCTCTTTTGCCCGGGCGCTTGCCTTCGATCCAGCCATTCTTATTCTGGATGAGGCGACCGCCAACATCGACACCGAGACGGAGGCGCTGATCCAGAGCGCGCTGGAGGTGCTTAAAAAAGGACGGACGACGTTCATTATCGCCCACCGTCTCTCCACGATTCGTTCAGCGGATCAGATCCTCGTCCTGCATCGCGGCCGAATTGTTGAACAAGGCGCGCATGATGAGTTGATGGAACTGAAAGGACGTTATTACCAGATGTATCAGCTGCAGCAAGGGGCGTCGGCCTCTCCTTCCGGGGAAACCGACCATCTCGGAAACCTGGCACAGGCCGTACCGGCTTCTGCTTCGTTCGCGGGTGGCAAAGCTTAATCTGCTTGAAATCCAACGAATGACCCGAAACAAAAAGACAAACCGCGTGATCCTTAACGAGGACCCGGGTTTGTCTTTTTGTGTTGAATTCAACGTAACTAACGGGAGGGGGACATCCATCCTTTCACCGTGTACCCCATGGTTAACACCGTTTCCCTTGCCAGAAAAGGCAGTTTGGTTCTCCACGTCTCATAAGCCGACGTACGCGTTGGCGAAGCGGCAGCATCCATGCCAAGCTGATGGGCCAACTTCATGGACCTCCTCATATGCAAGGGATCGCTAACGATGGTATACGTTTGAAATCCCGCTGCTTCTCCGACAGCAAGCGCGTAGATCAAATTTTCTTCCGTGACGGCGGACTCGGTTTCGATTTGAATTCGTGCAGGGTCTACCCCTTGCGCCAAAGCATAATCACGCCCCACCTCGGCTTCGGTGGGCAACCCTGGACCGGCGGAGCCGCCCGTAAAAACAAGATTACCGACCGTACCCTGCTTGTAGAGCATGATCGCATGGTCGATCCGGGCGCGAAATACGAGCGAAGGCTGATCGCCTGCAACGGCAGCGCCGAGGATGATGGCTGCATCGCTATGTCTTGCAGACTCCTCATCGGCGTAATCGACGATGCCCGCTGCCGTCACTGCCGTCCACAGGAATCCGGCCATGATTACGATGGCAAGGATGAGCGCAAATCGGCGGCGTTTGTGGTTTTTCTTATAGCTAAACCTGAGTTCATCGGTAGTCATGCTTCACTGCTCTTCCTTTTCTTGCGAATAATCACAATCACTGCTGCTTTCGGCATGCATGCGCTCAAGCCGCTGCAGTGCCGCCGCAGTCTCGGCGTTCAATCCCAGTTGGGCCAGCCAGGCTCCCGTATATTGCTGAAGGGTATGCTCGAGCTCCTGGGCGCGGTCCTTGAACTCTTCCAACTCTTTGATCATGCGTCCCCGGCCCTCCGGGCTGAACGTCTCGTGAATGCGTTCTTTGAAATAATGATGCACGATGCTGTTGCGTTGTTTCCATATGGCGTTAAGCTGCCGGGCCTCATCCTCCGAAAAATGAAAATGATGGCGTACTTCATGGATCAGTTGTCCCAGCGAGCTGCTCATTTTCCGTTCATACAGGTCTTCCAGTTCTTCGTCGGACATCCCCTTGCCCTGAGACATCTTGGTCAGCAAGATCAGATTGACCAACTGTTGTTCCAACGCCTGCCCGTAGTATACGGCCAGTCCATAATAAGCGAACAACTCTCTGGAATGTTCCCCGTCCAGCATGGTGCCTTGCGGAATGTCCGTGTGCGGCATGAATGGCCCCTTTCCTATCCCTGGATACGGTCTGCAGGAATCGATGATTCCTATATCGTAACCAAACCGGAAGCAACATTCAAGCTTTGAAGTATGCCAACTTATTGCTGCATATCCCTTCGTCCCGACATCCATAGATGAATGGCCAGCAGCAGCGCAGCATAACTTGTCGCCCACAGCGTCAGTAGCACCATCGTCCCGATCCCCGCATTCTCAAACAACATCATCTCCCGGATCAAGTAAAAAGCCGGTGGCAAAACAACGCTGATCCACTGCAGCGATTGCGGCAAATGATCGCTTAACGAGCCCTGCACATTCGATAGCAGCAGAACGGCAATCAACGCAGGCAGGCTTCGGCTGAGCAGCGGCACATATGACCTTTGAAAGAAAACGCTGATTCCAAGACCCAACATGCAGAGCGAAAGATGTCCCAGCCAAGCCATCGCCCACTCCCCGCCGGTTGGGGGACGTTCAAACATACCGGTCACAACCGGATAGAACACCGTGAGGGCTGCCAGCCCGCACTGCATTATCCCGGCGCAAAACAACTGCCCCCACGCCACCTTGCGTTTGCTTCCGGCGTGTATCGTCAACAGTTGCTTCTGACCCGCGGGTTCCGTGTTCATGACGGTCACGGCGAGCCAGGCTGCGCCGAAAAATAGCAGCATGGCCGTAACGCTATAGCTGTCGGCAACCGGGTTGGGTTTGTACGAGTAGATGAGCAGCATGCCAAACAAGTAAAATACAACCGGCGCAAAATACCGCTGTGAACGGATGTAGTGCTTCAACATGTAAACGGTCAACGCAGTCATCGGCAACCTCCGTCCATCGGGCTTGCCGCATGCACGCCGGAGGCCTTGCACGATTCGTTGTCGTCATCCATGGCTGCCGGAAGCTCGCCCTTGATCAATCGCTCCATATTCAATTGCTGACGTTCTTGCTGTACGCTCTCAATGGAACCGCCCGCATCGATCAGCATAGCGATGATCCGATCCGAAGCATGGCGGGTTACCTTCCACACCCAGCGTCCGTCCGATGCCCCGCCGCCCGTTTCAGGCCGAACGTGCAGCACGCCTTCTTGCCCGGCCAACCGGATCGGACCTTCGAATAGCTGGGACTGTACCGAATGCGGGAGCAGGCTATGGATATAAACGAGCGGAGCCTCTGGCAATATGAAGTCGGCACGCTCCCATCGGCGGATGATGTCCCCTGCTTGCAAGACGTCCACTTGATCGGCCAAGCGTTCGATAAACAATGGCTCATGACAGGCGGTAATGATGGAAGCCCCCGCATCCTTCCATTGCCTTGCGATGGAGATGACGGCTTCCTGAGCCGCTGCGTCAAGTCCCGACAGCGGTTCGTCCAGCAGCAATAGCCCCCTTGGCCCGGCGAGCAGTGCCTGCAGCAAATTGACCTTCTGAAGCGTGCCCTTGGATAACGAGGACATCTTCTGATCCAGTGCTCCTTCAAGGCCAAGCCTGTCACTCTGCTCATGAATGATTTTGCGCAATGCCCCGGGACGGATCCCTTGAATGCGCCCCATTTGCCACAGATATTCCCATGAAGTAAACGGCAACCGCACGAGCCGATCAGGCGCATACCTGACCGGGACTTCCCGTTTGCGATGCATCGTGCCCTGGTCGGGATTCAGCAATCCTGCGATGACACGCAGCAGCGTGCTTTTGCCGGAGCCGTTTCTCCCGACCAGCACGATGCATTGTCCTTCATGCACTTCCAAATCGATATCTTTCAATACTTGGGAACCATCGAGTCGTTTGCCCACCTGCCGAAGCGAAATCAACCTTTTTGCGTCATTATACGCTGCTGTTCGGTTCATGGCCAATCCGGGTCACATCCGTTCGGGAGCCTGAACGCCAAGCAGATACAGGCTCCGGGCCAATCGCTCGGCCGTGCATTCGGCCAAAGCGATGCGGAATCGACGCACTTCCGGCGCAGCATCGGCAATTCGTTCCGCATGATAGAAGCGGTTGAAGGCTTGTGCTGCATCGATGGCGTATTTGGCAATCACGGACGGCTCGTTGCGTTGAACGGCTTTTTCCAGATGCTGCGGATATTCGGACAACAATTTGAGCAGCGTCCATGCGGCATCGCCGATCTCTTCCGCTCCCGGTTGCTCCGGTCCTGCTTCCGGCGTTGCGGCGGAATCGTCGTCCCGCTCCAGGCCAGCAACCACTTTCGCTTTGGCAAGCACGCTATGGATCCGCGCATGGGTGTACTGCACGTAAGGCCCGGTCTCTCCTTCAAAACTTACGGCATCTTCCAACGAAAAGTCCACGTCGTTCAAGCGATTGTTGCGCAGGTCCCCAAACACGATGGCTCCGACGCCGACGGCTTCCGCCACGGCTTGCGCATTGGCCAATCCCGGGTTTTTCTCCTGAATGATGCGGGAGGCGCGGGCAACGGCCTCGTCCAGCACCTCCTGCAAGAAAACGACCTTTCCGCGGCGAGTGGACATTTTGCGTCCCTCAAACCGCATCAATCCAAACGGAATGTGCTCACAGTGAGCGGACCATTTATGCCCCATTCGCGAAAGCACCGCAAACACCTGCCGAAAATGCAGCTTCTGTTCCCCGCCGACCACGTACAGCATTTTGTCAGCCTTCATCACATCATGGCGATAAACGGCCGTAGCCAGATCCCGGGTAGGATAAATGGTGGTGCCGTCCTGCTTGATGATCAGGCATGGCGGCATGTTCTCTTCATCCAATCGCACGACGAGCGCGCCGTCGCTCTCTTCCAACAAACCTTTGTCCCGCAGTTCCTCGACGACGGCACCCATCTTGTCATTGTAAAAGCTTTCGCCGAGCGTATAATCAAATGCCACATGCAAGCGTTCGTACATGCGGTCGAATTCCTTCATGCTGACTTCCACGAAAAAGGACCACAATTTACGGGCTTCTTCATCCCCCTGTTCCAACTTGCGGAACCACTCGCGTGCCTCGGTCTCCAGGGACGGATCCTGTTCCGCCTCCTCATGGAACCTGACATAGAGCTCCAGCGACGTCCGAATCGGCTCTGCCAGCAAAGCCTCGTCATCTCCCCAACGCTTATATGCGGCAATCTGTTTGCCGAACTGGGTTCCCCAGTCTCCTAAATGATTCACGCTGACAGGGGCATAACCTGCCTCTTGGTACATCCGATACAGCGCAGCCCCAATCACCGTGGAGCGCAAATGCCCGATGCCGAACGGCTTGGCGATATTGGGAGAAGACATGTCAATGACCACTCGCTCGCCTTGACCCAGATCCAGCTTGCCAAATCCGGGCTTCATTAATTCGTTCAACATGGACACAGCCGCTTCGACTCTGTTAAAACGAATGTTGACATATGGACCTGCACTGACGGCTTCGATCCCGCTGCCTTGTAACGACTCTGCGATCGAAGCTGCGATGGCTGCCGGAGCTTTTCGAAGCGATTTGGCCAATGCAAAGCAAGGAAAGGCCAGATCACCCATCTCCGGTTGCGGCGGCACCTCCAGCATATTCCGTACTTCCATTTCGTCCAATCCCGTCAAGGGAGACAACAACAGCGCTGCCTGTTTCTTTAACATGTTAACCACTCCTTAATCGTCATCACTTCCCCGGAAAACAGAAAAGCCCTCGTCTCCATATCAGAGACGAGAGCTGTAATCACAGTTCCCGCGGTACCACTCTAAGTAAACAGCACGCCTGAACCTCGTTCAGGCGTTCGCTGTTCCGCTCGATGCGAGTAACGGTCGCCAACCGGATCGCCCTCTTCCGCTGCCGCCCCATTTTACGCAAAACAGCACTGTTCGGACGACCATCTCACGGGTGCGGTTCGCACAGGTCACGGCATACCGGCTTCCACCCGCTCCGGCTCGCTGTCATGCATGATTCTGGTTACTCTCCCGATCATTGATCATCATCAATATGCAATTCATTTCCATCATTATACAGACCATGTGCCGGTTTGGCAACCGTCCTCCACGTTCTATCTCGCGAAAGCCATAAGGAAACAGCCTGGGTGCATTCAATCCGTCTCCGCGCTGGCTCCGTGTATCGCCATCCGAAAAAAACGCATCGTCATGTTACTCTGCTGTGCCTTCCAATGCGAGCAGCTGCTCGCGAATGGCCCCCTGCTCAAAATGCTCCCCGATGAATACGGCAACGTTGGGTACCTGTCCCTGCGGATTAATTTTCATGTAATCCGATTCCTGATAGGCATACTGGAACCAGAACCGGCTCGCCGTATCGCTGAACGTTAAAATCCCTTTTGCACGATATACGTCCCGTGGCAGATTCGCAACAAAGCGTTCGAACGCTTCGCTGTTGACGGGTTTAGTAAAGTAATGCGTATATACCATCACATGTTCGTGCGAAGCATGCGCTTCATGCCGATGACCGGCATGATCGTGTTTGTCATGACCATGACTGCAGCCGTGCAGCGCACATTCGGCGGTATGCACATGCGAATCCGCCGATCCATGATCGGAATCGGGTTCGTTCCCCGTCAGAGATCGGGATGGGCTCTGCACGCCTGTTCCCGCACGCAGCAGCAAGTCCATGTCCACTTGGCATTTCACCGTGCCGATGACGGGAGCATACGCATTCCATTTCGCCAGCAATTGCTGCAGCTCTTCAAGCTCGCGGTCGTTGACCCGGTCCGTTTTGTTCAGGAGCAGCACGGATGCACAGCGAATCTGGTCCTGCATCAGGCGGAACGTCTTCCCCTTCTGCTCCGTATGAAGGCCCCATAGGTGCGCGGCATCCACTACGGTGATCAGGCTTTTAAGCTCAAGGCGCATGTACAGCGACGTTTCCGTCACACCGTCCAAAATTTCCATCGGATTGGCAGCACCCGTCGCTTCGATAATGATGACATCCGGCGACTCGGTCTGAATCAATTCCGATAGCTGAAGTCCAAGGTCCCCGCGCACGGTACAGCAGATGCAGCCCCCAAGCATTTCGGCCATGGGCACGGATTCGTCGACGACCTGGCCATCCAGATTCACTTCGCCCAATTCGTTCATGATGACCGCCGGCCGCAATCCTTGCTTTTTCCAATGCTCCAGCAATTGAACGAGCAGCGTCGTTTTGCCGCTTCCGAGAAATCCCGACAATATGTATACAGGAACGGATCGATCCTGACTTTGATTCGATGGTTGATTGTTCATTGTTTGCACCTCTCTCACGAACTAGCACAGTTTCATCGCATGATTTTGCCATCCTAGCGAGTGTACACCAACCCCGGCAGCCTGCGCAACATGCAAACGGAAGCGAGCTTCATTGCCTGATGTCCAATAATCGTCTATGCTATGGGGATACAGCCTATTAAGGAGAGGATAACAAGGATGAGCACTTCCGTGGAACAACATCGCCAAGAAGCTCCGGATTCAGTCTCGTGTATGATCGTAACCGTATCGGATACGCGAACCAAAGAAACCGACGCGAGCGGTCAGCTGATGCATCAGCTTTTGACCGAAGCAGGCTATCAGGTCGTCGAATATTTGATTACGCCGGATGAGACAGAGCGCATTCAGGCCATCCTGCAGGATGCGTCTGTGCGGGATGATATCGAAGCGGTTCTGATGAGCGGCGGAACAGGCATTGCGCCGAGAGATACGACGTATGAAGCAGTATCTTCGCTGCTGGATAAGGAACTGCCCGGATTCGGGGAAATTTTCCGTTTTCTCAGTTATACGGAGGACATTGGTTCTGCCGCCATTCTTAGCCGGGCCGTCGCCGGAACGATCGGACGCACAGCCGTTTTTTCCATGCCTGGCTCGAGAGGGGCCGTCAAGCTGGCCATGGAAAAAATTATTTTGCCCGAGCTGCGGCATGTCATGCGCGAAATATATAAACCCGTCTGACAAATCAGACGGGTTTTCGTAATTCGCACAGGGGATCCCTCTGTTTAATGGATCTGATCCAGCACATGATGGAACACGTCGAGAACCTCTTTTTCGTACCGGTCCCTCTCGCCCCCGCCAGCTGTATAAACCATGGCAACATGCCCTTTGCTCAGCATGGTCGTATGTCCCAACACATTGTCCACGTTTGCCTGGTCACCGGCATGACCTACCATTTCATACATTTCCGAAGCTCTCATGCCAGCATCACGAAATATGTGCACCTTGACCACATGCCGACCGTCCCCATCAAGCAAAGCCATATAGGCAACGCCGCCTTGACCGTCATCTGCTGTCATCGTGTTCATAAGCTTGATGCCTTTGGCCGAGAATTCCTTCTCAAGCTCCTCCAAAAGAGGCCCGTTTAATCCTTGGCCTTGATTTTGCGCCCGTATATTGCCTTCCTCTGCCGACTGTCCGGAATATATTTTGCGCTCCTGCTTCAGCGAAGAAGACGAACACGCTCCCAACATGACCAGCATGCATATTCCCACTAGAATAATGGCTGATGGCAGCCGTCTTCCCTTTCTTGCTTTTGCTCGTTTGCTGCATTGCTTGAAATCCATGCCTCTCTTCCTTTCCAGCGACCTGAATCGGTACACTTCGGGTAGAGTTAGCATGCCTGCTGTCCCATCGTTTTATTCCATCGGCGGCTCCGTCATCGTGTTCAGCACGGATCGGCCCACTGCCCCGCCTTTCAAAATCGTTTCGAGCGTCTGGGGCAGTTGTGCCCAGGAAATCTCTTGAATGCCGAGCTCAAGCGCCCGTTCAGGCTTCCATTCCCCGCCGAGCAGCTTCCAGATCCGTTCCCGGCGCTCCATCGGACAATACACGGAATCGATCCCGATCAACTGCACGCCGCGCAGAATAAAAGGAAACACGCTCGATTCGAACGACGGCCCGCCCGTCAATCCCGATACGGCAGCAGCACCGCCATAACGGACGTGCTTCAACCGTTCAGCCAGCCCCGCTCCTGCGGTCGGATCTACGATCCCGGCCCATAACTGTTTCCCGAGCGCTCCCTTGGCCGGTGCGTCTGCTTCTTCCCTTGAGATGACATGCGCTGCCCCGAGCCGTTTCAGCAGCGGTTCCTGCTCTGCCTTTTTCCCCGTGCTCGCCGTCACCTCAAAGCCTAACCGTGAGAGAATCGCAACGGCCATGCTGCCGACGCCGCCCGTGGCGCCCGTAACCAACACCGGCCCCATAGCCGGTTTCACGCCAGCATGCAGCAATGCGTCCACAGAGAGGGCCGCTGTAAAACCCGCCGTGCCGATCGCCATCGCTTCCTTCTCGCTTAATCCCGGAGGCAGCGGCACAAGCCACTCACTGCTCAGACGCGCATATCTGCTGAATCCCCCGAAATGGGAAACCCCTGGTTCATACCCCGTACTAATGACCCGGTCTCCGGGAGCAAACCTGCCGCTGACCGATTCTTCGACGACCCCCGCGATATCGATGCCCGGAACCATCGGATAATGGCGTACCACTCCGCCTTTCTCAGCGGCAGCAAGGCCGTCTTTGTAATTGACGCTCGAATACTGGACGTGTACGCTGACGTCGCCGTTCGGCAAATCTTCTTTTCGGAGCTGCTCGATCGCTGCGTGAACGCGGCCCTGCTCATCCTGACGTACAACATAAGCTGGAAACGATGTATTCATAGAGATCTTCTCCTTATATTTTAAATGATGGACTCATGGACTGCTTCTGTTACTTTCATCCCCTGACAGCACCGGATTGAAACATTTCAGGCATTGCCGGGTTTTCCCGGGAAATGTTTCGCAGGGTGGAATCAAGGGATAGTATACCGTACTTTGCGGAGTCCCCGTCCATGATTTTTGACACATATCAAAAAGGCATGACCCCTAACAAGCTTTCAGGTCATGCCCAGCCTTGATTATTAAAACTCTTCCTGCGAATGCACATGCTCCGCAATCAGCTTCTGCTTCATGTTCCACGCCGCAGGGCTGATGTTCACGCGATAAATTTCCGGATTGAGTTTGCGCAAATATTCCGGCCAGAACAGGTCAAGCTGTTCTTCATGATATCTGCGAATGTCATCCAGCGTAGGCAGTTCATAAACCTGCTGTCCATCCACGAAGATGGGCTCCAGCATGTTGACCGCTTCATAGCGGGTTACCGTCTTTTTCAGATAAGGGTGAAGTGGATTGAACAGTTTGAGCGGCCCGCCCTGAACCGGCTGTTCTTCTCCAGGATAACAAATGTAGTCGGCAATGGCTTTGCCATGCTTCGGGTCGACGATTCGAAAAACTTCCTTTTTCCCCGGCGTCGATACTTTTTCCGGATTTGCGGATATTTTGATCGTCGGCAGCATGCCGCCTTCCACTTCACGCTCCACCAACTTGTATACACCGCCGAGCGAAGGCTGATCCGAAGCCGTGATCAACTGCGTACCCACACCCCATGTGTCGATACGCGCGCCCTGAGCCTTCAGGTTAAAGATCGTGTTCTCATCCAGATCGTTGGAAGCCACGATTTTTACGTAGTCCAATCCAGCCTCATCCAGCATCTGTCTGGCTTGAATCGACAAATAAGCAAGGTCTCCGCTATCAAGACGAATGGCGTTCATGCGTTTGCCTTGGCTTTCAAGCATTTTGGCCGTCTTGATCGCATGAGGCACACCGCTGTTCAATGTATCGAATGTATCTACCAGCAGCGTGACTTGATCGGGCATGACTTTGGCATACACATCAAAAGCTTCCTGCTCGCTCATGAACGTTTGCACCCAGGAATGGGCATGCGTTCCCGCCGTCGGGATACCGAAGCGCTCTCCCGCCAACATGTTGGACGTGGCATGAAAGCCGGCAATATATGAAGCACGCGCTCCCCAAATGGCCGCATCCGCCTCCTGTGCCCTGCGCGTGCCGAACTCCAGGAGAGTGTCCTGATTCGCCACCCGTTTGATCCGGGATGCCTTGGTCGCAATCAATGTCTGATAATTCATGAAATTAAGGATGGCCGTCTCCACCAACTGTGCCTCCATAATGGAGCCCTCGACCCGAATCAACGGTTCGTCGGGGAAAACCAATGCTCCTTCTTTCATGGAATGAATGGTTCCCTTGAATGAAAACTGAAGCAGTTCCTCAAGAAAGCCCGGATCGTAGTTTTCCTGTTGTTTGGATAAATATTCGATGTCCTCCATCGTAAAGCGAAGCTGGCTGATATAATTCACAATGCGTTCCAATCCGGCAAATACGGCATAACCGTTTCCGAAAGGAAGCTTGCGGAAGTATGCTTCGAACACCGCCTTCCGTTTGTGAGTTCCATTGACCCAGTGCGCATACATCATGTTGATTTGATACTTATCCGTGTGTAACGCCAGGCTAGTCTGCATTTGTCTCATCCTTTCCGACTTCCGCTCATGTCCATGGATCCTGTCCACAGTCACGGGTCATCATGGTGGAGACTCTATCCTGTTGCTGTATGTCCAAACAACAATCGAGTCTCCGCTAACATGGTTTGTTTTAAATCAAATCATTGGCCCTGTCATCGTTTCTGACATGCACGCCGGCTCATGCTTCATTCATTGGCTGCCAATACCGTCTCTCGCGCTTGAATGACCTGAGCCCCAAGGCTGGAACGGAAATGTCCGAGCGCCCACTCATGTCCCCCAGGGTTGAAGCTGGCCACGGCGTCCTCAAATACCGTAATGTGAAATCCTTTGTTATAGGCGTCCACGGCCGTATGAAGCACGCATATGTCCGTACATACACCAATCAGGGCAATGTCCGTAATTCCTCGTTCCCTCAGCTTTAACTCAAGATCGGTGCCGCAAAAAGCGCTATATCTCGTTTTGTCCATCCATCGGATTTCCGACTTGTACTGTTCCATGACCTCTGCAAGGCGTCCATACAACTCCCGTCCTTTCGAACCGCGGATATTGTGCGGCGGAAACAACGCCGTCTCCGGATGATATGGATCATTCTGTTCATGCAAGTCAACGGCCATCACCACTTCATGACCATTCCGGCAATACGTCTCGGTCACTGCAGCGACAGTCTCAGCGATGTCCACGGCCGGCTGGCCTACGGGCAATGCTCCCGTCACAAAATCATGCGTGAAATCAATCACGATCAATGCTTTCATTCGTCCACACTCCCTTGGTTTGAGGTAGGTACATGAACTTCGTCATTGTGACCGTTTTTGCCAATTATGTGTAAATGGATAAACGCGGCACAAGCTCGGTGAACCGATACAGCTGCGCCGGACGCTGCGAATACTGATTCGAGCTTAGCAAATTGCCTTCCTCATCCCTGACCTCTTCGACGATGCCTTTGCGACTGCGCGTCGATGTGATTTTGCGAATGAAGTTGGGCTCTTCGAAATCCGGTACGACGCTCTGGATCACCTGATACAGTTCGCTAAGCGTAAATTCGCGGGGCAGGAATTGCCTTGCAATGGTCGTTTCCAGCATCTGCTGCTGAATCCGGTGATACGCATCCTCAATAATGGTCCGGTGATCGAAACCAAGCTCCAGCTCATGCAATGCCTCCTGAATCGTAAACAGGCCTACCTCCTCGGCATCATCGGCCGCCTGGCGGTGTTCCAGCATCCATTCCTCGACCAATGCGAAAAATGCATGGGAGATAATCCAGCCCCTCGGATCCCGACCCGGCTGGCTGTACACATTCAAGTATTCCAGGTGACCGCCGTCGACGCCGGTCTCTTCCATCAATTCCCGCTTGGCGGCGTCATAGATGGATTCATTCTCCTGGCAAAACCCTCCTGGAAGTGCCCATCTGCCGGCAAAAGGCCAACCTTTGCGTTTGATGAGCATCACTTTCAATTCCCGAATCGGCAACGTTTTGGTTACCGTTCTGCGTTCCCGCTTGGTCAAGGTAAACATGACGATATCTGCGGGCACGCCGTCCGGGGTACGATATTTTTTGGAACTATAGGCACGCGCCATTTCTTCATCGTTCTCAGCATTGAAGTGTTCGTTGTTTTCGCTCATGGGCACCACCGACTATTTTCATTTTGATAATTTCATTATGACATAGTAATACCGTTTGTCAACCATTTGATTGCTGATCGGGCTTTTTCGTACGCGCGACGCGAAACGTTGCGGTAGCCATGCACCCGAGCGTACCGGCTTGGTCATGGATTTCCGCCTGGGTTGTAATGCTTCGCCCTGCTTGATGCAATACGGTTGCCGTAACCGTCAGCTCCCCCTGATGCATGGGTGCCAGAAAGTGCACGTTCAGGTTGGTTGTGACGCAGCTGTCCACGTCCATCGCCGCAGTAGCTACCATCCCCATCGCCTGATCCATCAAAGAGGTCAGCACGCCTCCATGGATGATGCCCATGGAATTGGTATGCTGCTCGCCGGCCGTCAGCGCGATCTGTACTTCGCTTTGACTCCCTTTTATATAACGGCAGCCCAGGAATCCCCAGAACCGGCCGCTGCCTTCCTCCACCATTTTATCCAAAATGCTCATATTTGATTTCTCCTTCATAGCACCTTCGTCTGTTCATTCTTGATGCATTCGTTTTCCGATATGAACAAAAAGGCACGGACCGCGTCCGCACCCTTTCCATTTTTTAACCGCAGCTGCTCGGCGGCGAGTCCGTGCCTGCCTCCACATTGACTTTCTCGGAAACGGTATCCCGGATCACGGAAACGACCAGCTGCAGCAAATAGTTGATGTCGCTTTGGCTTTGCTGGAATTCGTTGACCAACGGAATACTATCCAGCTCATCCTGAAGCTCTTCGATCTCCTGCTCGATTTTGCTCACCATGGCCGCATTTTTGAAACTTTCGAAGGCTACGATTTCCTTCTGTTTTTTCTTGATGTTGGCGATCAGTTGCTGAATGCGTTCATGGTTTTGGATTTTGGCTTCAGCCTGCTGGAATTGCTTCACTTCCTCGCTGGTTCCGATCATACTGGCCAACTCTTTGGCTTTTCTCATAATGTCGTCGCGTATGACCAGATCGCGCGTATCGTACGTCGGCATACCATAACGGTTATATTGCACTTGTTCTTGCGCCACTGTAATCGCTCCAATTCGTATGAGATGAGGCAAAATGAACGGTTCTTTCTCCCACCAGTCCGCTACGGTTACGGATCGTTCTTCCGATCGCTGTTGTCCCCGAATTTCTGAATCTATGTTGCTCAAGGTTGAAATTCGGTGACAAAGGCGAGCGCTCTCGCTTCCTCCGTCTCCTCCGCTGCGTGCGCTGGATTCCAACTTCAAACACGTTATTTTGCAGGGTGGTAATGTATATTTACTGATTCGCTGCAACCGGATCGGTGAGCAGGTTACCCCGGATATAGAACGTCATCGGGTCGGTGATTTCGACCTGCACAAACGTCCCGATCAGATCTTTTGAACCTTCGAAATGCACTAATTTGTTGCTGCGTGTGCGTCCAGCCAGTACGTTGGAGTTCCGTTTGCTCTCGCCTTCGACCAATACCTCAACCACTTTGCCGCGCTGCTTCTCGTTGCTGCGGTGGCTGTATTCGTTGATCGTTTCGTTCAAGCGTTTCAGGCGCTCCTTCTTGACTTCCATCGGCACATTGTCCTCCATTACCGCAGCCGGTGTTCCTTCGCGCGGAGAATAGATGAACGTATAAGCAAAATCATAACCTACTTCGCGCACGAGGGAAAGCGTGTCCTCGAACTGTTCGTCCGTTTCTCCAGGGAAACCGACGATAATGTCGGTGGTCAGCACCACATTCGGGATCGCTTTCTTGATTTTGTGAGCCAGGTTCAGATAGTGTTCCCGCGAATACTTGCGACTCATGCGTTTGAGCACTTCCGTGCTGCCGGACTGCACCGGAAGATGAATATGCTCGACCAGATTGCCCCCCTTGGCGAGAACTTCGATCAGATCGTCGTCAAAATCGCGCGGATGGCTTGTCGTAAAGCGAACGCGGGGAACGTCGATTTTGCGGATGTCGTCCATCAGGTTCGCGAAGCTGTAGTTTATATCGGTAAAGTCTTTGCCGTAAGCATTGACGTTCTGCCCCAACAACGTAATTTCCTTGAAGCCCTGCCTTGCCAGGTCACGCACCTCGGCAATGACGTCTTCCGGTCTGCGGCTTCTTTCCTTGCCGCGCGTATACGGAACGATGCAATACGTACAGAACTTGTCGCAACCATACATGATGTTGACCCATGCTCGCATGCCTTCCCGTTTTTTCGGCAGGTTTTCGATGATATCGCCCTCTTTGGACCAAACCTCAACGACCATTTCCTTGCTGAACAGCGCTTCCTGAATCAGATGAGGCAAACGGTGCACGTTATGCGTACCAAAGATCATGTCCACAAAACCATGCTTTTGCATGATGCGGTTAACGACGCCTTCCTCCTGGGACATGCAGCCGCACACCCCAAGCAGCAAGCCTGGACGTTCGGTTTTCAACGTTTTGAGATGACCGAGCTCGCCAAACACCTTGTCCTCCGCATTTTCGCGAATCGCACATGTGTTCAGCAGGATGATGTCGGCTTCCTTGCGATCTTCCGTAGCCTGGTAACCCATGGATTCGAGCAGACCTTTAATCGTCTCCGAATCATGCTCGTTCATCTGGCATCCATAGGTGTAAACGATATAATGTTTGCCTTCGCCGATATGCTTCAATTCATCCGGGACGGCATTGTCGTAAAGTACCTGGATGTCTTCCTTTCCCCGCTGTTTCTCCTGACGATGATTCGGTTCGGACTTGATCGTAATGTCCCGGCCGCGAATCCGAATTTTTTTACTGAATTCATCTTGTGAAATTACTTTGGCATCGGAGAAATCAAAATATCGGGAGTAATCCTTTTTCGAATCTTTAGCCATGCCTGCGGTCACTCCTTACAGCCTCTATTCATATTCATTAAAATCCGTTATACCATATGGATCGGTGTTCTTTGCACCCGTTATACAACAAAAGAGCATTACGTCAAATTATAACATGGTTTGGACCGCAGTTCCATACGCAAAGCCTGCCGCCTCTTGTATCGCTGAAACGTAACGCCTTATGTATGCAACGCCGAGTGATGGAGCAGTGGAACCTCGTTTGGTTGCGGCATCGGTCTTCCTATATGCAAAAACCCGAGCTATCCATAACATCGGTCTTCGACCGTACCATGGATGTGCTCAGGTTTTTGGACTTGGTATTACATTCTCCAAAAAGAGTGGATTGCCTTAAAGGAAACCAGTTCCCATTTGTATCGCGGCAGAGACTTCAACGAAATTCCAGCGAAAATTTCGTCGAAATAAACCACCGCTAATGTCCCCGAAATTCCTTAGTCGATGATTTCAGCAGTGTCGCCATTACGCGCGCCTGCCGCGTTTGCTTCATCGGTATCGATGTGCATGTCCAATGCAAAGGAGTCGGATACGCGTGCCACTACATTTTCCAACACGAGGCCGCGTTCGCCGCTCAAGCGCACTTTCAGCATTTGTTTGTCTTGAATGCCCCATTTTTCCGCATCGGAAGTGTGGAAGTGGATATGGCGGGCAGCAACGATGACGCCTTTGTCGATGGTTACTTCGCCGGCAGGGCCTTTGATGGTTATTCCCGGAGTTCCTTCAATGTTTCCGGACTCGCGTACAGGGGCTTTAACGCCGATCGCAAAGGAATCCGTCATGGAGATTTCCAATTGGGTTTCCGGGCGAACAGGCCCGAGGATGCGGACTTTATCGAACTGTCCTTTCGAACCGATTACCGCTACTGTTTCGTTTGCGGCGTATTGGCCTGGTTGGGACAGAGGTTTGAACTCAGTCAGTTGATAACCTTTGCCGAACAAAATGTCGACATGCTCTTGGGATACGTGAATGTGGCGGGCGGATACGCCCACAGGTACTGTTTTACTCATTTGAAATTTCACTCCTTGTTTATCTCTGGCCTGAGGTCAGGCTCATAACAATCCTTTGGTATTATACCCCTTTTTGGCGTGAAATGAAAACGAACTGTTGAAAATTCATGAAATCCCCTTATTTTACCTGATTGGCGGCAGAAGAAGGCAATTGTTCATGCAAATAATTTATCGCATTATCCCACATCCAGCCTCGCACCACATGCTCGTCATAATGTTTCAGCAGCACTTCGATCCACTGCGGATATTTCCCCGAATGCTCCAAACCATGAATATATGTCGGTATTCCGTCAAAGTCGGACCCCATCATCAAATGCTGCGCTCCGCCCAAGGTGCATATCCGTTCGATATGCGGCAGCAGATCTTCCATGTGTACCTCATCCGCCTGTTTCACGAACCATGGCACAAACGTCAATCCCACCCGCCCATTCCGGGCCACAATGGCCCGAATTTGATCATCCTTCAAATTGCGGACATGGGGACACACCTCGTAGCTGTTCGAATGGGAAGCAATAAACGGACGCTTGCTCAGCTCGGTCAGTTCCCAGAACCCTTTTTCCGTCAAATGCGAAACATCCAGCAGCATGCCGATTTCATTGCAGCGCCCGACCAATGCCTTGCCTTTCTCGGTCAAACCCGCTCCTCGCTGCTCCATCACCCCGTCTGCCGCCCAATTGGCATAGTTCCAGGTCAGCCCTACGATTCGTATGCCCATCTCGTAACATAGCTGCAAGTAGAACAGGCTGCCTTCCAGGCCGTCCACACCCTCCAGCGTCAAAAGTCCCCATGGGTTCTCAAGCTTCCTGACATCAGCCACCTGTTCCCGCCATAACAGCGTTTGGATCCCCCGGCCTTGCCCATCGTTCCCATGAACCCGGTTTCTGTATAATTCGAGCTGACCCATAACGTGCTCAAACTTCCCCCGGCCCAATACTTCCGGCAAATAGATCGCAAACGCCTGCAAGCCGACGCCGCCTTCCTCCATACGCTGCACATTGACATCCAGCTCCGATGCATTTCGGAACGAAAGCTCGGGTTTCAACAACATTTTGCTCAAGGCATCACAATGAAAATCGGCGACACGCCATTCACGCATGAACGCTCCTCCTTTGGCCTGGAAATAAAAAATGGCATGCAAAAAAACCTGTCTACGACGTAAACAGGCTCCTTGCAGGAATCATGTATTATCTGGGCTCCACTATCAGCTTAATGGCCGTTCGGTCCTCACCGTCAATTACGATATCAGTAAAAGCTGGAATACAAATCAAGTCAACTCCACTTGGTGCTACGAATCCCCGGGCTATCGCTACCGCTTTAATGGCTTGATTCAATGCACCCGCCCCGATGGCCTGCAGTTCAGCATTTCCACGTTCACGAAGAACACCTGCAAGCGCACCGGCAACGGAATTGGGATTGGACTTTGCTGAAACTTTTAATACTTCCATGGTAAGTACCTCCCTGGGATTGTTGAATGTTTGTTTCCACTTACTAGATTTTATTCGCGGGAGGCAAAAAAATTCCTTCTTTTTAGACGAGGCTCGGAGAAAACGGGAACACCCCGCTACTCCATGCGCCACTCATCCTCGTTTAAACGAATTTTCTCGATTCGGGTTGCTTTGCCCGTGCTTTCGTCGATTTCCACAAACACGCCATGGAAGTGCCATTTGCCGTCATCCACCACAAAGCGTACCGGCAATTGGGTATAAAACTTGCGCAATACTGCCTGACGTTCCATGCCCAAGATGCCGTCACGCGGTCCAACCATGCCGGCATCCGTCAAATAAGCCGTTCCTCCCGGCAAAATGCGATCATCATTGCTTTGCACATGGGTGTGCGTTCCCACGACAAGCGAGACACGACCGTCCAAATGCCAGCCCATCGCAATTTTCTCCGAGGTCGCTTCTGCATGCATATCGACCAGAATACACTTGTGCTTCTGGCGAAGCTCGTCGACGATCTCGTCGGCGGTGCGGAACGGGCAATCCAGTGCGGGCAGAAACGTGCGCCCTTGCAGATTCACGATGGCCAATTCTTTGCCCTCGCCTTTGACCACGGTGTACCCTCTGCCTGGAGTGCCTGGAGGAAAGTTGGCAGGACGAATCATACGCGGCTCATCGTCGATGAACTCAAAAATGTCCTTGTTATCCCATGTGTGATTGCCCAGCGTTATGCCATGCACGCCCCAGTTAAAAAATTCGTTCGCAATCGCTCCGGTAATCCCGCGGCCTGCCGCCGCGTTCTCGCCATTGACGATGACGACATGCGGCTTGTACTTGTTTTTAAGGTAAGGCAGATTTTCTTTCAACGCTTTGCGCCCGACGTTTCCTACGATGTCACCGATAAAAAGAACTTTCAATGTATTGCCTCCTTCATTACTTACCATATCTGAATCCGGATTAAACATGTTATGCGCCAAAAGCAACGGTAACGTGCATAAATAAGAAAAGCGGCCACAATCGCGGCCACTTTTCGAAATGATCTATTTTGCGTATTCAACCGCCCGGGTTTCCCGGATCACGGTGACTTTGATGTGTCCCGGATAATCGAGCTCGTTCTCGATCATCTTGGTGATGTCACGTGCGAGGCGGAAAGCTTCCGCATCGTCGATTTTATCAGGCTGCACCATGACGCGAACTTCGCGGCCGGCCTGAATGGCATACGATTTCTCGACACCTTCGAACGATTCCGAAATTTCTTCCAGCTTCTCCAGTCGTTTGATATACGTTTCCAGTGTTTCGCGGCGTGCGCCTGGTCTTGCTGCGGATAAGGCATCTGCTGCTCCAACCAGCATGGCAATAACCGAAGTTGCCTCGCAATCCCCATGATGGGAAGCGATGCTGTTGATGACAACAGGGTGCTCCTTGTATTTCTTCGCCAGTTCCACGCCGATTTCGACGTGTGATCCTTCCACTTCGTGATCCAGCGCTTTACCGATATCATGCAATAATCCGGCACGTCTTGCCAGCGTAACATCTTCTCCAAGCTCGCCAGCCATCAATCCAGCCAAGTAGGCGACTTCCATTGAATGTTTCAAGACGTTCTGACCATAGCTTGTACGGAATTTCAATCTGCCCAAAATTTTGATCAAATCCGGATGCAGACCGTGTACGCCCACCTCGAACGTAGCTTGCTCACCGTATTCACGGATACGCTCATCCACTTCTTTGCGGGATTTCTCCACCATCTCTTCAATGCGTGCCGGATGAATACGTCCGTCTGCCACCAGTTTCTCCAGGGCTGTACGGGCAATTTCACGGCGAATCGGGTCAAAGCCCGACAGAATGACTGCTTCTGGCGTATCATCGATAATGAGGTCAATCCCGGTAAGGGTTTCTAGTGCACGGATGTTTCGTCCTTCACGACCGATAATCCGGCCTTTCATCTCTTCATTCGGAAGCGTTACAACAGATACCGTCGTTTCTGCCACGTGATCTGCCGCGCAACGCTGGATGGCCAGGGTAATAATTTCGCGGGATTTTTTGTCCGCCTCTTCCTTCGCCTGCTGTTCAATGTCCTTGATCATCTGAGCCGTCTCATGACGGACTTCCTGCTCTACGTTGGACAGTATGATACTGCGTGCGTCTTCCATGGTGAGGTTGGAGATACGCTCCAGCTCCGTAACCTGGCTTTTGTAAATCATTTCAATTTGCTGCTGTGTCTCATCAATGCGTTTCTCTTTGTTAGCCACTTGCTCTTCTTTACGTTCGAGTGATTCCATCTTTTTATCCAGCGACTCTTCTTTTTGCAACAATCGTCTTTCTTGTCGTTGAATTTCATTTCGACGTTCACGAGTGTCTTTTTCAGCTTCGGCGCGAATGCGATGGATTTCGTCTTTTGCTTCCAGCACCGTCTCTTTTTTCAGCGCCTCTGCCTCTTTTTTCGCATTTTCAACGATTTGTACGGCAGCTTGTTCCGCACTGGAAATTTTGGCCTCTGCAAGAGATTTGCGAATAAAATATCCGACTCCGAACCCAATGAATAGCGCGGCTACAACGAGAACGATCGTGATTATCATACTGTTCACCTCCTCGTTGGTTCCTCCAAGGCATTCCTTGGGTCTTTTTTCTGTTTTCAAACCTCGCATATTTTGGGAATACGAATACTCACGGCGATCCCCCGCCGATTTTCATTTCAAGTGTACATGTTTCCACGTACTATCCGCCTTCTCAAGCGAACCATAGTCAATGAATGGTTGAAAGTCCTGGAAATCGGAAACCGCTTTTTTGGAAGGAAAAAGGGTTACCCAATTCTTACAGACTCATGTCCATTTTAGTATTTGACGAAATAAATTGTCAAGAGAATGCAACCTGGCACATCGTCCTGTTAATCCCATAACCAACTTTCATGCTCTTCGTTGTCCGTCTCGCCATCTTCCTCGATCAGAACATTCACCGCACGACGAACCATATCCATGGGAAATCCGCGGCGAACCAGAAAGGGAAATGTTTTACGTTTTTTTTCGGAAATGTCACCTTTAACCTGCTTCCACTTTTTTCGACCTGCTAGCAGGGCAGTTTCAAACTCATCGTGCGCGCTAACTTCTTGCAAAGCCTCGGCAATGAGATCATTGGATACGCCTTTTTGGCGCAGTTCCTGCCTTATCCACAGTTTTCCCTTCCGCTGGCCTGTCATACGCTGTCTCGTCCATTCCTTTGCAAACCACTGATCATCAACGAGTTTCTCCCGCTCCAGCTGATCCAGCACATCTTCAATCAATGTTACCTCAAACTGTTTTTGTTGAAGCTTCTGGGCCAATTCTCGCCGGGTCCGCTGCTTATGTTCAAGATATCGCAATGACTGCACATAGATGCGCTGGCGCTCGTCCGCCACAACGATTTTTTCCAAATCCCGCTTCACAAACGTATTCCCTTTGGTCATGCGATACTTGATCATAACGTCTTCCAGTACGGTTAATGAGTACGTCCCAAAAGTGATGCGATACCGTGCTTCCCGGCTCTTCAGCCTGTCCACGCGTGTAATTACGAGTTCCTCGTTATCCGGAAAATCGGCGATCCCCTCCGGTTCATGTTCCGCTTCCCACTGTTCTTTCTCTGTGTTGTCCATGCGCTCTCCCTTCTACCTTCCTTCAAAACGCCCTTCCCAGACTCCTTAAAAAAGTGCAATTTCAAAGCCACTATAATATCAGGCAAAAAACTAACTCCACATGTGAACTTTATGGATATCAATAACATACCATGAACTGCGGTATGCATGCTAACAGCCCCTGTCCAATGATTGGACAGGGGCTGTTAAAACAGTACGATGAATTCAAACGCCTATTTTCACTTCGGTCATCCGCGAGAAAGGACAAGACTACTCGTTCAGTTCAAACAATTCCTGTTCTTCTTCCTCTTCCTCTTTCAATTGTTCATTGGTCGGAGCCGGAACTACCGTTGTCAAATTGCTTGCTTCACGGATTTTTTGCTCAATAACGTTAGAAATTTCGGTGTGCTCTTTAATGAACTGCTTGGCATTCTCGCGCCCTTGTCCAAGGCGTTCACCTTCGTAAGAATACCATGCACCACTCTTATTCACGATATCAAGCTCTGTAGCGATATCAATGAGACTTCCCTCTCTGGAAATACCTTCGCCGTACATGATATCCACTTCAGCCTGTTTGAATGGAGGGGCCACTTTATTTTTAACAACTTTGATACGCGTACGGTTACCGATGATATCGTTACCTGACTTGATGCTTTCTACGCGACGTACGTCCAGACGTACTGTAGAATAGAATTTCAAGGCCCGTCCACCTGGGGTCGTTTCAGGGTTACCGAACATGACGCCTACTTTTTCACGAAGCTGGTTGATAAAGATCGCGATCGTTTTCGATTTGCTGATGGCACCCGAAAGCTTACGAAGCGCCTGGGACATCAAACGGGCTTGCAAACCAACGTGGGAGTCACCCATCTCACCTTCGATTTCAGCTTTTGGTACCAATGCGGCAACCGAGTCTACAACGATGATGTCAACAGCACCGCTGCGAACCAATGCTTCTGCAATCTCCAACGCCTGTTCACCCGTGTCCGGCTGGGAAAGAAGCAGTTCATCAATGTTTACGCCCAATTTGCTGGCATACAGCGGATCAAGCGCATGCTCTGCGTCGATAAATGCAGCTTGTCCACCCACTTTTTGCACCTCTGCAATGGCATGCAGGGCAACGGTTGTTTTACCGGAAGATTCCGGTCCATATATTTCAACAATACGGCCTTTCGGAAGGCCACCTGTTCCTAATGCAATATCAAGAGCCAAGGATCCACTGGGGATAATTTCCACTTGCATGTGAGTGGATTCTCCCAATTTCATGATGGAACCTTTACCAAATTGCTTCTCTATTTGACGGAGCGCCATATCAAGCGCGGCACGACGGTCTGACAATATGTTCACACCCTTTACTGTTTATACTATAATGATACCTTGTTTTAACACGTTTGCCAAGCATTTTTTCGAACATACATTCGTTTTTTTTACGATGGACGAGGCGCCTCTCCTCCATGAAGCCTATCAGCAAAACAGAAAAAAGAACCGCAAACGAGGCTGTAAAGCCTGATTGTGCGGTTCTTCCGTCTTTCTCCATTATACCGGTCCACGCTCACAAAGGCAATCACGAACGCCAAAATTAGTCCATATCGACCAATTTGCGCCACAGACGATACAATATAGCTTTGGCGGAACGAATCCGCACCGTCTCACGATTGCCGTTGATCCGCAGTTCATGGATTTCCGTTTCTTTGTCCCGCTGGGCCAGCCCGATGAACACAAGCCCCGGCGGTTTGCGCTCCGAATATCCAGGCCCGGCAACACCGGTCACCGACAGGCCAAAATCGGCGTCCCCGATCATCCGGACCTGCTCTGCCAAAACCTTGGCCACCTCGGGACTCACGGCTCCAGGGGCGTCTTCACCTTCCAAATAATTGTGCGGCACGTTCAAAAGCTTCTCTTTTAACTCATTGGAATAACACACGATGCCACCCTTCAAAATGGACGCGCTCCCCGGAATCGATGTCAGGCTCTGCATGACAAGGCCTCCCGTGCAGCTCTCCGCAGCACTAAGCGTCAGCCCCATGTCCGTCATCATTGTGACAATCGCATGTTCGATAGGCACATCCTCATTAGCGTAGAGATGCTCAGGCAGCCTTTCCCGGATTTGGACCTCCATCGCATCCAGCTTCACCTTTGCTTCGCCCTCGCTCGGCGCTTTCGTGGATACGCGGACTGTGACTTCGCCCTCGCTTGCGTAAGGGGCAATCGTCGGATCCGTTTGTCCATCAATCAGGTCCAGCAGCCGATCCTCCAGTGCGGACTCGCCAATTCCCGCAAATTTCAGCATGCGGGAATAAATCGGCATTTCGGTCGTCAGAACATGCTGGAACAGCCATGGCTTCACTTGTTGTTCAAACATCGGAATGAGCTCCTTCGGCGGCCCAGGCATGACGATATAATGTTTGCCCTGATCCGAAATGGCGTTTCCGGCAGCAAGGCCCGTCTCATTGGCCAGCGGCGTTCCACCTTCGATGACGATCGCTTGACGGCGGTTATTTTCGGTCATGTCCACATTGCGGTCCAGGAAAAACTTCTCGATTTTGTCCATGGACAAGCGGTCAATATGAAGCTGTCGTCCGAGTACGGCTGCCAGGGCATCCTTGGTCAAGTCATCCTGCGTAGGGCCGATACCTCCCGAGAACAGGATAACGTCGGCACGCCCTTGTGCAATCCGAATGGCCTCGCTGAGCCGGCCCAGATTATCCCCAACGACAGTTTGAAAATAGACATCGATCCCGATCGCAGCAAGCTCGCGGGAAAGGTATCTAGCATTCGTATTTACGATTTGCCCAAGCAAAAGCTCGGTTCCTACTGCTATGATTTCAGCCTTCATTGAACATCCTCCTGTACGTATCGCGAGTGATCAAAGGGCAATAGGATTTGTCCCTATTGCCCTTTGCGATGCATTCTGCCATTCATTACCCTTTTTCACCTGTAAAACGTTATACTTCAGACAACTTCAGCAAATTTTTATTTTTGATGAAATAGTCGATTCCGGACCAGATCGTAATCAATGCCGCTGCCCAGACTGCGATAACGTCCACATGAATCCCCAGGAAGAAGAATGGGAAGTTATTCAGCAGCAGCAGCACGATTGCCGCAATCTGCACGACGGTTTTCAATTTGCCCCACGCGCTGGCCGCTACGACCGAACCGTCCAGCAAAGCGATTTGGCGCAAACCGGTAACCGCAAATTCCCGGCTGATGATCACGACCGCAATCCAGGAATCCAGCTTGCCCATCTCGACCAGAGAAATCAGCACCGCGGTTACCAACAGCTTGTCCGCAAGCGGATCGAGCAATTTGCCAAGATTGGTAACCATATTGTTTTTCCGCGCCAGATATCCGTCAATGCCATCCGTGCTTGCCGCAATGATGAAGATGACCGCAGCAATCAATTGATTATAAGGAAGCGAGAAACTTCCGAGCTGCAACGGCTCCGGATAAAACGGAAAATCCACCAGCAGAAACACCATTAAAAAAGGGATTAAGCAAATACGTGCAAGCGTAATCCGGTTGGGTAAATTCACAAGACGCCCTCCCTCTCATCCTCCAAAACTCCAAACATGAACGCTAATCCCATCCATCATTTTGACTGTGCCGGCAATAAGGTGTATGTAAAAACGCAAAATAAAGCCAACCGTTCAAACGCAGGCACCGTTTTAAACGTATCGGCGACATCCGTAATGTACTGCTTTTCACAAAGTCAGCAAACGATGGTGACTGGGCTTATATGCTTGGTTGCCAGCAATGCACATTTAGTATAATATACGCCCATTGCAGTGTCAAAAAGAAGCCTTGGGTCGCTCACGTTGCAACAGCTGTTGCTTATTTGAGGTTGGTATACTGCAAATCCAACGGCAAGCTGGCTCCATTCAACAATTGAATGACAGCCTGCAAATCATTTTTGCTTTTTCCGGTTACCCGCAATTGGTCTCCCTGAATCTGGCTTTTCACTTTCAGTTTGGAATCGCGGATCAGCACATTGATTTTTTTGGCTGCTTCCTGATCGATTCCCTGCTTGAAGCTAAAACGTTGGCGGACCGTACCGGAGGAAGCAGGCTCCACTTTGCCGTAGTCGATGTTCTTGAGCGGAAGGCCCCGCTTCACCATTTTAGATTGAAGCACATCAATGACGGCCTTGAGCTTGACCTCATCGTCGGAAATGATCGTCAACGCGTCCTTGTCCAGCTTGAGGCTGCTTTTGCTGCCTTTGAAGTCATATCGTGTACTGATTTCCTTTTCGGCCTGTGTCACGGCATTGCTCAATTCCTGCAAGTCCATTTTGGACACGATATCAAAAGAATGTTCTGAACTCAAAACCGGTCACCTCTCAAATTAATCTATGTTCTGTGTAACATTATAGTGGATACCCCAAGCAAAAGTCTAATTTTTGAACATTCGATTTTAAAAAGAAAAAGGCATTTTCGGCACCCTCAGCGGAAGGATACTGCCAAAAATGCCTTGATCCTGAATCAACGATTAGTAACGGCTTCGGTTAGGTTGTCTAAACATGTCCAATACGCCTAAAAGGATATGGGCAAGCCCAAAACCCAATATACCATAACCCCATGCGCTGGGCGTCAAGTAATAGCCCAGCAGGCTGACGATGATTCCGAGCCCCGTAACGATCCAGCTGACCGTCATCGCTTTCCACCTGCCTTCACCAAAAGTTAATTGCAAAAGGAGACACCTTAGTGTCTCCTGCAGTCTTTTTGGCTATTCGTTGGCCGTATTGCCGTCGCTATTCGTTTCGGTTGTCGATCCCCCATCCGTCCCCGTGGACGTGGTGGAAGCATTCCCGCTACTCTGACCCAGTTTGAGGCGAATGCGGTTCGTCGCTTTTCCATCCGTTACGACTTGTCCGCCAACTTCGATGGTCGTTGCTGCGGCATAACCGGATTTGATGTACAAACCGGTGTCGTCCAAATTAAACGTAAACGTATCGCCGCTTGCGGTCATCCCGAATTGCAGCTTTTCTCCACTGGAGTTTTGACCCTTGTATACTTCAAGCCAGCTTTCACCCGTAGCCGTAATGCTCACCGTAACCGGTTTGCCGGCACTGTCCGCCACCTCGAAATTGGTGATATTCCCCGACTTGCCACTTTGAGTGACAGTTACGCCGGACGTTTCGCCAGCAGGCTCCTCATTCTGATTTTCATTCGTCGTTTGTTCTGGCGTTTGTTCTGGCGTATCCTCGGTGGATTGGCCGGTTCCTTCATCTGTATTCGGCTCAGACGTGGCATTGTCCACTTGTTCCGAACCTCCGCCATTGCCGCCTGCAGCCGCGTCGCCCTCATTGCTGCCAGGCTGCTCTGTCGAGGCCTGACCGTTATCGCTAGGCGTGGCATCAGGCTTATCATTCGGCGTATTCTGGCTATCGGTGATTTTGGTTGGATCCACTCCAGGATTCGTGCTGCCATCATCCTTATTCATGACGACGTAAACGTATAGAAGCACGATGATCAAAATCGGAAACGTCCACATCAAAGCAACGGACATCCATCGGTTGCTGCGCTCCGCCGGACGGCTTGAACGCTTCTGGATGACCGGTTCCATCGTGGCTTCCGGTTGTTCCGCAGGCACATCCTTTTTGTGCCCCTCCAGCAGCTCATCAGGATTCAGTCCCACCGTCTCCGCATATGTTTTGATGAAAGCACGAACATAAAAACTGCCGGGAAGAACCTTATAGTCCCCCGCTTCGATTGCCTCCAAATACCTTTTGCGAATTTTCGTCATTTCCTGTACGTCGTCGAGACTCATCCCTTTTTGCAGCCGGGCCTCTCTTAACTGCTGACCCAGTTCAGACATGCCATCTCCTCCTTATGTTTCTCTTGTATGGTTTCCATCTATTCAAATCATTCCGAACAGGCATTACAGCTCGTCGGTATAGCTGGCCGTGAACGTATCATATACGATTTCTTCGCCCGGATTGTTGCGCAGTTCAATGATAATGTCAAAATCATTATAGTCATATTCGGACTCCTGGACAAATATATCCGGATGTTCGATCACCTTGGTGCTAGGCATAGCCATGATTTCCTGCAGCAGGTTGTAGTGCCGCTCGCTGGAACGAATGGTGCTAACAATCCCGTCAATAATGAAAACGTTGTTCGGGTTCATTTCGTCCTCGGAAAGCTGGCTTCGGATCGTTTGGCGCAGCAATGTCGACGATACAAACGTCCACCGTTTCATGGCGCATACACTGCCTGCGATAATGGATTCCGTCTTCCCGACACGCGGCATGCCGCGCAATCCGATAATTTGACTGCCTTCCCTTTTAAATACTTCACCCAAAAAGTCGACGAGCAACCCAAGCTCATCCCTCGTGAAGCGGAACGTTTTGCGATCATCCGAATCGCGGTCGATATAGCGTCCATGGCGGACAGCCAAAATATCCACGAGCTTGGGTGCACGCAGAGCAGATACCGTGATGCTGTTGACCTTGGCAAGCATTTCTCCCAGCAGACGGATTTTCTCATCGTCATCGGACTCAAGGAGCATGCCCCTCGTTTTGCCTTCCACGCCGTTGATCGTCAATATATTCACTTCAAGCATCCCCAACATGGAGGCGATATCCCCCAAAAGGCCGGGTCTGTTTTTATGTATTTTATATTCCATGTACCATTGTTTGGATTCCATTTGAACACCCCGTAAAGCAAAATTCCACATTATTCGACACTCCCGAAACGTGCCCATCGCACAACCAACCGGGACATCTTCTAAAAATGGGTCACGTTAATGATATATAAAATGAAAATGAATTACAAGAACAGGTCTGTAATCATTAGAGAAAAGCCCCCTTGCGGGAGCTTTCCGTCCTTAATCCTATGCGTTTTGCTTGGCCAGCTTGACCATCAGGCCCGCAATCGTACGACGTTCGTTCTCGTCGCCGACTTGCCATAACTCCTTCAATGCACGGTTGGAAGCGTTGGCCGGATCTACCTTGTCATCGAGAAAGTCGCCAATCTCGAAAGCAAGCTTGTTGATGGTTTCTTCAGTCATTCCCATCTTTTCTGCCTGCTTGACGCGGTCACCCAAAAACTTCTTCCATGTGTCGAAGTTGCTAACTACCGTTTTGTCTGTTGACATCATAAATCCTCCTTAGCGAAACGCATGAGATTTAAAATCAACAGTTGTAATATGTGATTTGGGAGCCGATTGTATACTGGTGAAATTACCCAGACCCATGTAAATACGCTAATCAAAACGTTATGTCAGCCAGCCTCCATTGGGACTGATGATTTGACCATTGATGTAACCCGACTCGGGAAGCGCGAGAAAGTATACCAACGAGGAAATTTCGTCAGGCTGGGCAAGCCTTCCCGCCGGAATTTCCTCCTCCAGCATTTTCAGCTCGTCCTGGTCAAGATGGTTCAGCATAGAAGTCTGCACGGCTCCCGGAGCGACGGCATTCACCGTCACTCCGGACGGAGCCAGCTCTTTGGCCAACGCTTTCGTAAATGCGTTTACACCGCCTTTGGTCGTAGAGTACAGCACCTCACAGGAAGCACCCGACAATCCCCATATGGAAGACACATTGATGATGCGTCCATATTTTTGTGCAATCATGTAAGGCATCAAGGCCTGGGTACACAAGAACGTTCCCTTCAGGTTGATGGCCATCACTTCATCCCATATTTCTTCCGTGACGTCCGACAACAACCCGTAATGCGAAATGCCGGCATTGTTAACGAGAATGTCGGGCATCATGCCGTGGGATTCCAGCTTCTCCTTCATACGCTCGATTTGTTCCCGGCTGCGCAGGTCAGCCGAGACCGTCATGACTTTGCCGCTCCCCTTCTCCATGCATCTTCTCGCGGCTTCATTAGCCGCCTCATGGGATTTCATGTAATGAATGGCCACATTCATTCCCACAGCTGCAAACCGCTCTGCAATGGCGGCACCAATTCCACCGCTTGCTCCCGTGACCAGCACGGTCATTTCTCCGATCGCTTTCAATCGTCCGTTCCCCTCTCCGTATCAAGGACTTGCCACTATCGATACTGCAAGCTGCTCCCATCTAATATGTTCCCTCAACCTGCGATTCACATCTTCCAAGGTGATGGATTCATAAGCCGAGAGCATATTGAAAAAATCGCCGCCCCTGAACTTTAGACGCGTAAATTCATGGGCAATGTTTTCCGGCGAGTTGAGCATGCGCAAGTATCCGCCCATCTTTTTTTTGCGGGCGCGCTCAAAGTTCGTCTGATCAAACCCCGTTTGCAAAAGCGCATCAACTTCCTCGCGTACACGGCTGAGCAGCCGCTCCGGATCCTTCGTATCTCCGCCTGCCGCAGAAAAAGCATACTGAGATGAACTGTTATATTCGTATCCGAAACTGTCCGAGATCAAATCCTCGTCATACAGCTTCTGGTACAAGGAAGTGCTTGCGCCAAACAGCAGGTCCAGCATTAATTTCGTCGTAAGATCGCGTTTGTGGAGCTCTTCTCCCGTCAACCCAACATCCGTTTCCTTGAAACCGAACAAACATTTGGGCAGAGAAACCGCCAACTTCTCTACTCTTTTCTTCTCCCCTACCTCTTCAGGCTCCTGCTCGAAAAAACGATTGATCCGGCCTTGGAACTTGAAATTTTTGCCGGCCTGGTTCGAACGAACCCGTTCCATCACTTCCTCCGGATTCACGCCGCCAACCACAAAAAGCAGCATATTGCTGGGATGGTAAAACGCATTATAACACGTGTACAGCGTTTCTTTCGTGATCGTGCTGATCGATTCCACCGTTCCGGCAATGTCGATGCGAATCGGATGTTTTTGATACATCGCTTCAATCAGTCCATAATAAGCCCGCCAGTCCGGATTATCGGCATACATGTCGATTTCCTGTCCGATGATGCCTTTTTCCTTCTCCACGTTTTGATCCGTGAAATACGGATTTTGCACAAAATCGACTAATGTTTGTATATTTTCACTTACGTGCTCTGTCGCCGAAAACAGGTACACCGTCTGATCAAAACTTGTAAATGCATTGGCGGATGCTCCGTTGGACGCAAATGTTGCAAAAATGTCGCCCGTAGGCTCTTCGAACATTTTGTGTTCCAGAAAATGGGCGATGCCATCGGGAACCGTTACCTCGTCCTGGCCTTCCACCTGAAAATGCTTGTCGACCGATCCGTACTTGGTTGCGAAGGTTGCAAAGGTTTTCTGGAATCCCGGCTTTGGCAGAACATAAACCTGCAGCCCGTTATCCATCACTTCATGGTACAGTGTTTCCTGCAAATCATCGTATTGAATGCGTTCCACCGTTATTCCCCCTTCTGATCGCGCAAAAAATAGATCGTATCCAACCGGAACTGACTCGCCGCCTCTTGAACCTGATCTTTGCCGACCTGTTCGACCTGTTCCAGCAGCTCCTCGGCGGTCCGGTCCGTTCCCGACAACTGACCATTGAAATCATAAGCAATCAGCTCAAACGCAGAATCCTGCATCTCTTTGACCAGATTGCGGATCATCGCTTTGGTCTGGGACATTTCCAGATCGCTGAGCGTTCCGTTTTTCATCTCTTCAAGCTGTTGTTTGATAATCGCAACGGCCTTTTCGTAGTTTGGAATTTCGATCCCGGATTGGATCGTTGCGATGCCTTTATGCCCGTCGTAACGCGATGAGGCGTAATATGCAAGGCTTTCCTTTTCCCTTACGTTGACAAACAGCTTGGAATGAGGGTACCCTCCCAAGATTCCGTTATACATTAGCGCTGCAGCATACCGTGAATCTCCATAGGTAATGGATGTGCGAAGACCCATATTCAGCTTCCCCTGGCCCACGTCCATCCGCTCCACGACCGTGTTCACTGCCCTATCCCCCAAAACGGCCGGTTTAGGATGATACCCTTCGGTGCCGATACGATCGACATCAAAGTAGCGCTGAACCAGGTTCTCCACTTCCTCCAGCGTGGTATCTCCGACCACGTACAGATCGATGACGGACCGATTCAGCCAATCCCGGTATGCCGAGGTCAATGAAGGAGCATCAATGCCTGCAAGCTCCTTGCGTTGGCCCAGCGCATGCAGTCGATACGGCTCATCCTTGCACATTTCTTCGATGCAGCGTTCGGCCGCATACCGCATCTTGTCGTTCACCACGGATTCCAGCTGCTTAAGCACGGTTTCACGCTCTGCTTCGACGTAGGCCGTGCGGAAGTGTCCATTTTCCTGAGCAGGACGGGTCAGCACTTCGCCTAAAAAGGCAAAGGACCGTTCCAACAATTTCTCGTCCCCGCCGACAAAAGCATCGTTGATGGTGTCCATTCGAAATTGCACGATCTGGTAATCTCCGCGTTTATAGATGTCAAAACCAAACCCGGCACCATACAGATGCTCCAACTGCTCGCGGAATTGCGTTGTTTCCGGATATGATTCGGTGCCGCGGCGCAATACAAACGGCGTTACCGCCACAGAGGTCACCGTGCTTTCTTGTAAAGGCACCCCTGCGTACAACGAAATGGCATATGTTTTAAATCGTTTGGTCGGAAGAACATGAATGCGAAACTGCTTCCGGTTTCCTCGTTCAAAGGCGGATGTATTCAACGTTCATAACCCCTTTACGGCATCATTTGTAAGGCAAAACAATGTTCCAGACAAGGCGTAACCACCATTTTAACCCATGCAAAAGACAAGAAGCAACCGAAGTCACGCCTTCTGGTTGCTTCTCCCGGCATCACATGCAAAAGATGTGTTGGCCGATGGTTTTGACCTGAGGACGGCTCCATATCCACTTGGACGTTGCCGTCTTTGGATTAAAGTAATACAGGCATCCGCCGGATGGATCCCAACCGTTTATCGCCTGCTCAACCGCTTTGCGGGCCTGGGCGTTCGGTTCGAGATAGATCTGGCCATCCGCCACTGCCGTGAATGCGCCAGGCTGGAAGATCACGCCGGAAGGCGTATTCGGGAAGCTTGGGGATTTGACCCGATTCAAAATGACCGCCGCCACCGCCACCTGTCCTTCGAAAGGTTCGCCTCGCGCCTCGCCGTACACGGCGTTCGCCATGATTTTGATTTCATTCTCCGACAAACCCATGGAATTGGCAGACCCCATGTTGTCCTGATCATTGTCATTCGCGGCACCGTTGTTGCCCCCGGCTTCGCTTCCTGCCCCACCCTTATGCAAAGGCGGTTCGGTTGGAGCCCAGTTTTTGGTGGCATTGTACAACTTCAGCTTGGTTTTGGCCCCGACGACGCCATCGGCCTTCATGCCGAACTCGGACTGGAACCATTTGACCGAATTCAGCGTTTTGCTGCCGAAATTGCTGTCAATTTTACCATTGTAGAAACCCAGGTACTTCAGTCTGCCCTGAAGTTCGTATACATCCTGCCCGTAGCTTCCATACTTCACCGTATTGCTGCTGAAGGTAGGCATTGCCTGTTCTTCCACTTGAGGCGTACTTTGATTCGAGGCCTGAGGCTTGGGATCGTGTGGAACCAAAAATCGGATTCCCAATGCGGACAACAGCAAAATAGCAGTGAAAAGCCATATGTTCATTTTTCGCATCAACTGTGCTCTACCTTTCTCTTGTGGGATTAACAGAATCGCTAACGTTATTATGACAAAGCCGCCTGTTTCCTATGCACCAAATCATCCGATCCTTGGACAGGATGGCAATGCGGGAAAACCAAAAAAGCCGCCAACCCTTAGGTTAACGGCTTCTTGTTTCCCGCGGCATCGCGGTCGATCCATCAAGAACTCATTTTATTCTGCTGATATTGTTCCAGCGAAATCAATACTTCGCGAGGTTTGCTTCCTTCGTACGGCCCGATGACGCCGCGAGCCTCCATTGAATCGATCAATCTCGCGGCACGGGTGTAACCGATACGCATCCGGCGCTGCAGCAACGATACCGATGCCTGCTTCGCCTCCAGAATGATCTGTACGGCTTGTTCGTACAGCTCGTCGAGCACCTCTTCATCCGCCTGGCCGGATTCTTCGACCTCAGGCACAAGGGATTCATCATACTGGGCTTCGCCCTGGCCGCGCACATAATTCACGATGTTTTCGACTTCCTCATCGCTCATGAACGCGCCCTGAACCCGGACCGGTTTCGAAGCGCCCATCGGCATGAACAGCATGTCCCCCCGACCCAGCAATTTCTCGGCCCCGCCCATATCGAGAATGGTGCGGGAATCCACCTGAGAAGATACGCCGAAGGCGATACGGGACGGAATGTTCGCTTTGATCACGCCGGTGATGACGTCTACCGAAGGCCGCTGCGTTGCAATAATTAAATGTATGCCCGCCGCCCGCGCCATCTGCGCCAGCCTTGCGATCGCATCCTCGACGTCGCCGGCAGCGACCATCATGAGGTCTGCCAACTCGTCGACGATTACGACGATATACGGCAAGATGGCCGCAGGGTTGTCTTTCATCAGGTTATTATACCCTTCTACGTTGCGCGTGCCCGATTTGGAGAACAGTTCGTACCTTTTCTCCATTTCCACCACGATTTTTTTGAGGGCGAGCGAAGCGCGTTTGGGATCGGTAACGACGGGTGCCATCAAATGCGGAATCCCATTGTATACATTTAGCTCGACCATTTTGGGGTCAACCATCAGAAACTTCACTTCATCAGGTTTCGCTTTGTACAAAATACTCGTGATGATACCGTTAATACATACAGATTTACCTGAGCCTGTTGCACCGGCTACCAGCAAATGGGGCATTCGGGCCAAGTTGCCGATGATCGTTTGCCCCGAAATATCCCGCCCAAAAGCGATCGTAACCTTGGATTCGGCTTCCTGGAAAACGGACGTCTCCATCACTTCTCGCATCGTTACGAGCGATACCTCTCCATTCGGCACCTCAATACCGATGGCTGATTTGCCGGGGATCGGCGCCTCCATACGGATGTCCTTTGCGGCAAGGGCAAGTGCGATATCATCCGTCAGACTGACGATTCTGCTGACTTTGACACCGATGTCAGGCTGAATCTCATACCTTGTTACTGCCGGCCCTCTGACCACTTCAAGCACCTTCGCGCGAACGCCAAAGCTTTCCAACGTCGCTTCCAGCTTGCGGGCTGTCTGCATGTAATCCTTCTGATCCTTGCCTTTTCCGCCGTTATTCGGCTTGGCGAGCAAACGGAACGGAGGCAGCTTGTACGGCTTCGGCGGAGGCGGAGGTGGCTGGACAGGCTGTGCTTCCTGAACGCCTTCTACCGCGCTCCCAGGAGGTGCAGGAGCACCATCAGCAGAAACACCGTTGTCATCCTGCAATGGAATCGATTCATTCCCTACATTTTCGGGACCAGACCACTCCAGAGACTCCTCAAGCTCGTCCCTGATGGTTAGCGGAGGTTCATGCTCTTCCATTTCGGGCTCCTTCAAGTCCTGAGGGAACGGATAGACCTCATCAAGATCATCCGACTTGTTATGTTCAGATCGAACGTGTTCGAAGAAGTCTCGAATAATGGGTGCGGAATTGGCTTTGGACGGAATTGCGGCCGCACCGTCCAGCGATCGTCGCTCGCTGGACGTCGGCATCTTCTGGCTGTTCCATGTTTCGTCCAGATCATCATCGTTCGCACGGTACAAGACCTGCTCCATCGCGCTTTCCTCGTGTTCCTCTTCACGATCCTGCTTGGCAGTTTCGCGTTCCGCTCCCCATTTCCCAAACAATTGGAAGAAAACGGGTGCCTTCCGTTTGGGGAGCGTCTCTTCTTCCTCGAAGTCGTCATCCTCGTCATCATACGGATCGGCAGGAACCGGGACTGCCTTTCGGGCAACGCCTTTCTTTTTGACCGAGGACGCTGAGGACGCCCGCTCCGACATTCGGGCCTGGACCCTTTTGTACATGGCAGAACCGGCGTCCCACACCTTGGTCCTGAAGATCCGAACCAAGTCCACGTAAGATAGGCTCGTAATGAGCATAAAACTGATCACAAACATCACGATCATGATCAACCGTGCTCCAAGACTGCCGAACAACCATAAAAATACGGCAAACTGTGCAGCCCCGACATAACCGCCGCTGATATCCTTGTTAAGCATGGAGTCTTTGCCCTCCGGGGCGGGTTGCAGCAGTTCGGTTTGCATATCGTTATGTACCTGCGTCAACACCGCACCGGGTTCAAGCGCACCGATGGGAATTAACTTCTGATGCATGGCGGAAACGGTGCTCATCAGTGTAAGCGCAAAAACAAGCAGGACAAGTCCTGTCTTGCGTGTAGTCCACCCGTTAGGCCATTTCCGGTGAATCATCACCATAAGGCCGTAGTAAATACCGATCAGCGGGATAACAAAATAAAATTTTCCAAGCATCAGCCCAAACATTTTGGATAACGAACGCCCCACCGTTGCTTCACCGGATAACGCGATAACGGATAACGTAATCAGCACGATGCCATAAATTTCATATTTGAGAACGCCGCTAAACGCAGCAGCCTTTTTTTTCTTCTTTTTTCTTCTGGCCAAATTCAGGTCACCCCCAGAAGAATATTATACCATAAAAATGTCCCCGTACATATGTTCTTTCTTTGCTCAATTTGTAAAAATCCCGTCGTTTATGCCGTTCCTCCAACATGCGGAATGCGAATAACCGATCCTGGCAAATGGCAAGGCTCCAGATACGCTTCCAAAGGGCAATCAAGCAGCCTGACGATGACTGCCTCGTTTCCGGAAGTGGGCCTGACTTGCATCAGTATCCCGTTAATTCTGACATCCTGCGTCCCTTCGTCTTCTTTCCACATCCCTGACCAAATTTGCTCGGGAGGCATAACCGTATACAACGTCATTGAGTGTACCCTCCTGCCTGAATTTCCTGTTTTCGCTCTCCCATCAACTGATTCAGTTTGGCGATGGCTTGACCGATACCGCCCACTGCGTCCATCAGCCCGTATTTGACGGCATCCGAACTGCCGACTGCCGTACCGATATCCCGGTTCAACTCTCCGGTCTTGAACATAAGCTCCTTGAACACTTTCTCGGAGATGTTGGAATGAGTGGTCACGAAGCGCACGACGCGTTCCTGCATTTTTTCCATGTACTCAAAGGTTTGCGGAACTCCAATCACCAGGCCGTTCATGCGAATCGGATGAATGGTCATCGTTGCGCTGCCGGCAATGAGCGAATACGAAGAAGCTACGGCAATCGGTACCCCGATGCTGTGCCCGCCCCCGATGACCACGGTAACGGTTGGTTTGCTCAAGGAAGCGATCATTTCGGCAATGGCCAGTCCAGCCTCGACATCGCCACCCACGGTGTTCAAAATGATAAGAATTCCCTCGATTTTGGCGTTCTGCTCGGCCGCGACCAACTGCGGAATGATATGCTCGTACTTTGTCGTTTTATTTTGGGGCGGCAAAATCAAGTGCCCCTCTACCTGACCGATGATCGTCATGCAATAAATGTTGGATTCGCCCGCAGGAGATTGGGTTTGTCCGAATTGCTGAATATTTTCCGTAACCGGAGCCATTCCCTTTTCTTCCTGCCCGGGATGTTCTCCCGGTTGTTCGGATTTCGATAACATTCTGTCTTGTTCAATATGATCCACTTCAAGCATGCTCCCTTCCCCGCAAACAATTTTTTTACCTTAGTATGGGGATTTTTCCAAGAGACTTATACTCGAAAGCTTCAGCATTTTGCGACCAGAGCGAATTATTATCCCGAAAATGCAGAAAAAGCCCCTTTTTTACGAGGAACCGTCCAATATTACTCGTAAAAAAGAGGCGACTGTGTGCCTGAATCTATGTGATTAACTGTTTTGGTTATACTTCCATGATGATCGGCAGGATCATCGGTCTGCGACGGGTTTGCTCGTAGAGGAAACGTCCCAGCGCATCTTTTACGTTCGTTTTGAGCGAAGCCCACTCGTTTACATTTTCGCTCATCAGCTTCTGCAGCGTGCTGCTTACGATGCGGTTGGCCTCATCGAGCAATCCTTCGGATTCGCGCACGTACACGAAACCACGCGAGATAATGTCCGGGCCGGACACGATTTTGCCATCCTGTTTGCTGAGCGTAACCACGACGACCAGAATGCCGTCTTGGGACAACAATTTGCGATCACGCAGTACGATATTGCCGACATCGCCAACACCCAGGCCGTCGATCAACACGTTGCCTGAAGTGACTTTGCCCGCTTTGCGCGCTGCGCCGCCCTGAATTTCCACGACTTCACCGATATCCGTAATAAAGATGTTGTCCGGATCGATCCCGACCGATTCGGCCAGAACCGCGTGGCGACGCTGCATGCGGAATTCGCCGTGAATCGGGATGAAAAATTTCGGCTTCATCAGATTCAGCATCAGTTTCAGTTCTTCCTGGCTGCCGTGGCCGGACACGTGTACGCCGCTGTTTGCACCGCTGTAGAACACGTGCGCGCCGAGACGGAACAGCTCGTCAATCGTGCGGCCAACATACTTTTCATTGCCCGGTACCGGAGTCGCCGCAATGATTACGGTATCTCCAGGCAGAATATCCACTTTGCGGTGGGTTGAGCGAGCCATGCGAGTTAAAGCGGACATCGGTTCGCCCTGACTTCCCGTGCACAGGATAACGACGCGATCCGCTGCCATCTTACCTACTTCTTCCGGCTCGATGATCATGCCATCCGGAATTTCGAGATATCCCAATTCGGAAGCGATGCCCACCACATTGACCATGCTACGTCCAATGACAGCCACTTTGCGCCCAGTTACCACGGCAGCGTTAATCACTTGCTGAATCCGATGCACGTTCGATGCAAAGGTTGCTACAACGACACGCTGTGTCGCTTTGCGGAAAATGTCCTCCAAAACGATGCCCACGTTTTTCTCCGAAGGCGTAAATCCTGGCTTCTCTGCATTGGTGCTGTCGGACAAAAGAGCAAGTACGCCATTGGCACCGATTTGAGCCATACGCTGGAGATCTGCATATTGACCATTGACTGGTGTATGGTCAAACTTGAAGTCACCCGTATGAACCACTGCACCTTCCGGTGTATCGATACATACCCCGACCGAGTCCGGAATACTATGGTTAGTAGCAAAAAACGTAGCTCTCAGCGTATTGCCCAGTTGAAGTTCGGAATCCACGTTGATCAGAATTCGCTTCGTTTCGCCGAGCAGATTCGCTTCTTTCAACTTGTTCTCGACAAGTCCAAGCGTCAATTTTGTTCCGTATACCGGAACGTTGAGATGTTTCAGAACGTATGGCAGACCGCCGATGTGGTCTTCGTGTCCGTGGGTCAAAATGATGCCTCTTACTTTATCGCGATTTTCAGTCAAGTAAGAAATGTCAGGAATGACAATGTCGATGCCCAACATGTCTTCTTCCGGAAACTTGAGTCCGGCGTCTACGACGACAATATCGTTCGCGTATTGGACAACATACATGTTCTTACCAATCTCACCTACGCCGCCCAGTGCAAAAATCATCAGTTTATCGTTATTATTTTTTTTAGACAAATGAATCTGAACCTCCTATGGTAGTTGGACGTCGTACCTTATTATTTTTGTATTTTAAGTTAAAAAAGCAGTCCATACACCACGTATCTATGATTAGATACGAATGTGAAAGAATACCTTTATTCACGATATTTGGAAGAAGTTCTTCGAAGTTACTCCCCTTCACCAACGAGTTGGATTTGAAATGATTCCTTCTTAGCCGACCCTTCCCTTTTCACAGCAAGCCACATCATTAAACGATGTCGCTTTCAATTTCAAAAAAATACCGCACCCAGTCACTTGACATCATTATACATGATCAAAAACTAAAAAAACAAGTCACTCTGTGAGCAACCTGTTCTTTTGCTGACCGGCAAGCCACTCTTGCTGTGCCTTGTCCCATAAAAAAAACCGTGCTTCCCGAAGAAAGACGGTTCCTTCTTTATCCATTTATAATGAATGATGCCTGCACTTGTCTTGGACTAACTCAAACCACGTTTCACCCGAATAGGCCGCGAATAAATTGCTCCTCCTGCTCCGTTGGAGGCACTAGCGGCAACCGTACCGACCCTACGTTCACTCCTTGCAGAGTCAGCGCATATTTGACGGCCACCGGATTCGGCAGCGGCTGAGGACATTCGAACAGCCCCTTGAAAATGGGGAACATTTCCTGATGCAGCTGCGCCGCTTCTTGCGGCAATCCTTGGACAAACGCTTCGATCATACGTTTCATTTTGAAACCGACCACGTGGCTTGCTACGCTGACGATCCCGTGTGCGCCAACGGACATGGCCGGCAGCCCGGACGCGTCGTCTCCGGTGTACACCCTGAAATGTTCAGGCGCGCCGGCAGCTATCAACGTGACATGTTCCAGTGAAGCACATTCCTTGGTTGCCACGATGTTGGAAATTTGGGCAAGACGCAGTGTCGTTGCCGCCGACAACCCCGCCACCGTACGACTAGGCACGTTGTACAACATAACGGGCAAAGCGGTCGATTTGGCAATGGCTTCGAAGTGTCTGTACATGCCTTCCTGACTCGGTTTGTTGTAATACGGAACCACGAGAAGCACACCGTCAACCCCGACACGTTCCGCTTCCTTGGTCAGATGGATGGAGTGCGAAGTATTGTTGCTGCCCGTACCTGCGATGATTTTGCATCGTCCTGCCGCATGCTTCACCGCAAATTCAAATAATTGTACCTTCTCTTCATCACTTAGTGTGGGAGATTCTCCCGTCGTCCCGGATATGACCAGCGCATCGGACTTTTGCTCCTTGATCAGATAGTCGATCAGCCGCGCCGTTTCCTCCCAATGAATTTCTCCTTGCTCGTTGAACGGAGTTACCATTGCTGTAATCAATCTTCCAAAGTCCAATTCGATTCCTCCTCAGAACAATCTGGCTCCGCCTGCTTCAAGTCTGATATTACAAATGGAGCTCGAACGAAGCATGCAGCGCCCGCAGAGCCTGGACCATGTCTTCTTTTTTGACAAGCACCCAAATGGTGGTGTTCGAATCCGCCGATTGCAGAATTTGAATATCCGCCAGCGTCAGGGATTCCACGATTCTTGCCATAATGCCAGGCACGCCGTTAATGCCCCCGCCGATGACGGACACTTTGGCACACCCTGACAAGCTTTGGGGTTTCAGTCCGATCTCTTGGAGCACGCGAATCGCTTTCTCGGAGTCGCTGTCAAATACCGTATAGACCACGCCTGTTGGGGTAACATTGATGAAATCAACGCTGATGGCGTTGTCTGCCATCGTTTTGAACACTTTCAGCTGAAGGCGATTGGCGTCGCTAGGCACGTCCACGGTAATTTGCGTTACGTTGCTTACGTAGGCAATCCCGGTAACGTACCGGTCCACTACGCCTGTTTGCACGTCCTGAAACCCTTCCGGATGCGTCACAAGCGTGCCTTCAGTATCCGCAAAGGTAGAACGGACCCTTACGGGGATTTGGGCTTGCATTGCAATTTCGACCGCCCGCGGATGGATGACTTTGGCTCCGTGATGCGCCATGTTGCAAATTTCGGCATAACTTACGACCGTAAGCGGGCGTGCATCTTCCACGATGCGGGGGTCCGCGGTCAAAATGCCATTAACATCGGTGTAAATATCCACGATCTCGGCATGAAGGGCTGCCCCCAATGCCGTTGCAGAGGTATCGCTTCCTCCGCGTCCAAGCGTGGTAAAGTCCCCTTGCTCGGTCTGGCCCTGAAATCCGGTAACGATGACGACCTGCCCTTTTTCGAGCAGTTCCAGTACACGAACAGGACGGACATCCAAAATCCGGGCATTCCCGAAATTGTCGTCCGTCACGAAACCAGCCTGCGCACCCGTCAGCACCGTATTTGCAATTCCTTCATTCTCGAGCAAGCTGCTCAGCGTGGTTGCCGATATAATTTCACCGCAGCACAGCAGTAAATCCTTCTCGCGCGGGGATAGTCCGTTTCCATTCTGGGCTGCCCAGTCCAGCAATGTGTCCGTCGCATAGGGCTCCCCACGGCGCCCCATCGCAGAGACGACCACAACAAGGCCGTAACCTGCCTCAAGCTCACGTTTAACATGACGGAGCACGTGCTCTCTTGCCTGAACGGTCGAAAGCGACGTGCCGCCGAATTTTTGTACCATGATGCGCATCTTTATTCCTCCATTTGTGTACGCAAGAAGACTGACACGTGCCGGATGAACAAATGGATCTATAAGGGGCGCTCCGATGTGAAAATCTAGTCTTTGTACGACATTACCTACGGCTGCCCGACTTCGGACCATCGAAGATCATCCAAATGAAGCAGCAGTTTGTTGCCCGGATTGCAACGTACACGCTGCGTGAACGCATGATCGTTGACTCATCCGGCTTTCGCTTCAGGCATCCTATGCCCGCATGTCATCCTCAAACATCAAGCAGATGCCAACATCGGGAGGAACGTCCCCCATGATTCTATTGTTTCTCAGACCATTTATCGTTGCTTCAAGCGTATGACCATTAATCCTTTAGCCGTTCCCATATCGCAAAGACATTCCTTCAAATGCGTTGATGCATGAATTTGCGTTCTTTAAGCACGCTTTTCACCCTACGCCTTTGCGGAGCGTTCCACGATCATAGGCTGCAGCTGCCTGCCCTCAAGTGCACTCCAGCAGGCTTCCGGTATCAATTCCATTTTGGCCACGAGCGAATTCGGTTTTCTCACCGGATCATCCTGCCCGAACGGCACGAAGTACATATGTTTGGCCACGAGCAGTTTGGCAATGTTCGCGGCGTTCAGTCCAAGACCATCGTTCGTCGAAATCGCCAGCACGACCGGACGCTGATTACGCATCTGCGCCTTGGCTGCCATCAGTACGGGACTGTCGGTCATCGCATTGGCCAGCTTGCTGGTTGTGTTGCCCGTACATGGGGCGATGACAAGTACATCAAGCAGTTTGGACGGTCCTAATGGCTCCGCCTCGACAATCGAGGAAATGATATCATTTCCGGTAATGTCCTTCAACTGTTTGTGCCAATTTTGAGCCGTGCCAAAGCGCGTGTCCGTCGTCAATACCGAATTCGATATGATCGGGACCACATTCGCCCCTTCCGCTACAAACCGGCTGATCACCGGCATGACCTCTTCAAATGTACAATGAGAACCCGTAATTGCATAACCCACCGTTTTTCCCTGCCAGTTCATCGTTCAACCTCCCGTGCGTTTTGTTCTTCCAAAAGCAAACGGATCAACGCGTCGGCAATAATGCCGCCAGCCGTTTTGGGAGCAACAATGCCGGGGAGACCTGGCGCCAGCAGCGCCTTGATGCCGCGTTTTTCAGCAAATCGGAAATCACAGCCGCCAGGGGCGGATGCAAGATCGATAATCACTGCTTTTTGCGGCATTCTAGACAGGATTTGTGCTGTGATAATCATAGTCGGTATCGTATTAAAAAGCAAGTCGACTTCCCCCGTTTGAGCGGCCAAATCCGTTGTCAAAAAAGGCTTCCAGCCCATGACGGCTGCACGCGCCACATCCTCCTCACGCCTCACGCCAACCCGGATATCAGCTCCGAGGCCCTGCAGCGTTTTCGCCATTGTGAATCCCGTTCGACCAAGGCCCAGCACGATGCTCTTCGAACCGTGAATCGTAAAGTCTGTCTCCCGGATTGCCATCGCAACTGCGCCTTCAGCCGTGGGAATGGAGTTATATAAGGCAATCTCGTCACGGTCCAGCACTTCCATCAATCTTAACCCGTTCTCCCGGCACAGCTCGCGCAAATACGGCTTAGCCATGCCTGTAAACACAATGCAATGCTCGGGCAATGCAGACACATGCTCCCTTTTCAAAACAAGCGGCAGATCGCTGAACGTTGCACTTACCTTCCCTTGATCATCACAACCCACTACAGGCAAAACCAACACATCGGCCGAAGCGAATACGCTGTCCTCCAATGGCTGATGCTCAATCCCTTCGATCGGGCGCTCCAGCTTGTCGAAGCCGACCACACTGATCGTGGCATCCAGCTCCGCACATTTATGAATGACTTCAAGCTGCCGCGCATCTCCGCCCAGAACGACAATCCGGACTCCGGTCAGCATCGGAACGTCACTCCTTTCACCACGCTATATGCCATATCGTATGCAATCGCCCACAACGTGGTGAAAGCAATGCATAAAAAGGCTTTGCACTTCCCAGAGCCACCTGAAATGGAAAGTGCACGCCCGTGATGCGTGCGCTGCATCCGAAAGAACAAAAAAAGCCGTCCCCAGAGAAGGACGGCATGTCTAATTTAGGTTTATTTTCCGGTATGTCCAAACCCGCCAGCACCCCGAACGGTTTCAGACAATTCGCTAACCTCGGTCAACTGTACGTCAGGCACGGTCTGGAATACGATCTGGGCGATGCGCTCCCCGCGTACGATCGTGAAAGGCTCCTGTCCAAGATTGATCAACAGCACTTTGACTTCCCCGCGATAGTCCGCATCGATGGTACCCGGCGTATTCAGGCATGTGATGCCATGTTTGAAAGCAAGGCCGCTGCGCGGACGCACCTGGGCTTCAAGCCCGGCCGGCATGGCCATGGCAAGTCCTGTCGGGATCAGCGCGCGTTCGCCCGGCTGCAGGACGAGCTCCTCCTGCAAAGCAGCGACAACGTCAAAGCCGGAGGCCAGCTCCGACATTTTTTGCGGCAGCTTGATATCCTCATTGCCCGGAAGTTTTTGAATTTGAACGTAGTGCAACGAAATCATCCCTTCTTAATCCAGCGATGGAGCGATCGGAGGCACCGACCATGGCGAGCGCGAAAGGCTCGGCGAACATCAGGTCCAGCACGGCATCGATATCGTCCATCGTTACTTGTTCTATTTTGGCGATCATTTCATCCAACGTATGGTGACGCCCAAGCATCAGCTCGTTTTTGCCAAGCCGATTCATGCGGCTGCCCGTGCTCTCCAAACTTAGGATCAGGCTGCCTTTCAGCTGCTCCTTGCCTTTGCGAAGTTCATCGTCGGACAGTCCGTTGACGGCAAGATCACGCAGCACTTCTTTGGTAAGATCAAGCACTTCCTTCGTCTGTTTTGGCGCGGTTCCTGCATATATGGTAAACAGACCGCTGTCTGCATGGGAGCTGTGGTAGGAATATACGGAATACGCAAGCCCGCGCTTTTCCCGGATTTCCTGAAACAGTCTCGAGCTCATGCCGCCGCCGATGGCATTGTTCAACACAACCATGGCAAATTGCAGCGGATCTCCGATTTTGCAACCCGGGAACGAAATGCAGATATGGTTCTGCTCGGTTTTCTTCTTATGGAAGAGTTGACCGCTCTGGAATTTGGGCAGTTCGACTTCATCCGTTTTTCCATGAAGGTCAAACGCCCCAAAGTGTTTTTCCATCAAATCGATGACGCTGTCGTCAATGTTGCCCGCAATGCTGATCACCGTATTTTCAATGGTATAATGTTCGTTCATGTACGCCCGCAGATGGCTCGAATCCATCGCTTTAAGCCGCTCTTCCGTTCCCAGGATCGGATAAGCCAGCGGGTGTTCTCCATATGCAGCTTGGGCCATAAGGTCATGGACCATGTCATCCGGCGTATCTTCGTACATCGAGATTTCTTCCAGAATGACGTTTTTTTCCTTCAACAACTCTTCATCGTCGAATTTGGACCGAAAGAACATATCGGACAGCACATCTACGGCGATCGGCAAATGCTCATCCAATACTTTTGCGTAGTAACAAGTGTATTCTTTTGAAGTAAAAGCATTCACGTTGCCGCCAATGGCGTCGAATTGCTCCGCGATCGCTTTGGCATCAAAACGATCGGTGCCTTTAAACAGCATATGCTCGATAAAGTGGGACACCCCGTTGCTTTCAGACCGCTCGTTGCGCGAGCCGGTTTTGACCCATATGCCGAATGACACGGAACGACAGGTCGGAATTTGTTCCAGCACTACTCTGAGGCCATTGCCCAGCTGAATTTTTTTCACGGTTGGCCCTCCTACATCTCTATAATTGCCATGATCCCGAAAAACGCATCTATCGAAATCGACATTTGGTTCCAACTGTTTGATATTAACAAAAAATCATCGTTCACTCAACCGACGCCTTCGCCACCCGGTTTGAGGACAACGTCTCACTGACCGTTCCAAGCGTAAGTCCCTTGGCGCGGATGGAGTCAATCATGCCCTTCAGTGCTCCGGAAGCAGACGCTGTCGGGTGCATCAAAATCAATGTTCCTGCCTCCACCTTTTGCGAAATTTTATGAACAACGGCATCCGGACTTGGTTTGCGCCAGTCCACCGTATCCAGCGTCCACAACACGGTTTTAAGCCCCATGCTGGAAGCGATCTCGACTGTCTTTTGGTTGAAATCCCCGGACGGTGGAGCAAACCATTGGTTGTCCACACCCAGCGTTTGCTTCAGGAGTTCTTCCGTTTTCGCGATTTCCTGTCTCGCCCGCTCCGCGCTCAATCGGCTCATGTCTGGATGCGAATACGCATGGTTGGACATTTCATGTCCCCGTTTCTGAATTTCCTTGGCCAGCTCCGCGTTTTTGCTTAGCCAACTGCCGTCCAGAAAAAAGGTCGCCTTCACCTTTTCGGCATCCAGCGTATCCAGCATCGGTTTGATGTATTCGTTTCCCCAGGCTACGTTGATCATAAATGAAACCATTGGCTTCTCGGGGTTCCCACGATAAATCGGGTGTGCTCCCAAGTCTTCAAGCCCGATTTCGGGTTTGGTCTCACGGTACACATACGAAAGCTTCGTATTCAGTGAGCCTCCAAGGGCTTTGCGGTAAGTGGCCTCCACATCGATTTCCAAACCATTATAACCCGGAATGGCCTTCCAGACCCGATCAACCCTGGCATTGATGGGGGGAACCTTTGTCTCTTCCGCCTTTTTCCGAATGGCTTCCAGCAGCGCGTCCTCTCCAGTAGCTTCTTTAAACATGTCGAACGCATTTTGAGTGCCTGGGCCCTCCCGTATCTCCGAAATGTATGTACGAACACCATCCGCTTGTCCGGCCAGCACGACCACTGCCAAACCTGCCAGGACAGCAGCCAGTTTTTTCGTTTGTTTTTTCACAGCTCATCCTCCCGCCGTCTTTGTCCACATCATATGAGGACAAGGGACGGAATATGAATGATCTCTAGAGCAAAATCGGATGAAAAATACATCTCCTTATGTGCGAACATGGAAGAACGAATGCTTTGGACATATAAAAAAAGAGCCAGAAATACAGCTTCTGCCTCTTCAACTTCTTTACATGTATTCGATTGGCTGACGTTTAGGATTGAGCAGGAGCTTCCGCAGTCAGCACGGCTTTGCGAGACAAGTTGATCCGGCCTTGTTGATCGATTTCCGTGACTTTGACGGTAATGGAATCGCCAACGGCAACGACATCCTCCACTTTGCCAACGCGCTCGGTCGACAATTGCGAGATATGTACGAGACCCTCCTTGTTCGGAAGCACTTCGACGAATGCGCCAAACTTCTCAACGCGTTTCACTTTGCCGACATAAATCTCTCCGACAACAACCTCGCGTACGATCCCTTCGATAATGGATCTGGCTTTTTCGTTCATCTCCTGGTTGGAAGATGCGATAAAGACGCGTCCATCTTGCTCGATATCAATTTTCACGCCGGTCTCTTCGATGATTTTATTGATGATTTTACCGCCAGCACCAATAACGTCACGAATTTTGTCAGGATTGATATGCATCGTCAAAATTTTCGGAGCATACTGCGACAGATTCTCGCGCGGAGCCTGAATGACTTCATTCATTTTGCCGAGGATGTGCATGCGGCCTTCTTTAGCCTGTGCAAGCGCCTCGGACAAAATTTTACGGTCGATTCCGTCGATTTTGATATCCATCTGAATTGCGGTTACGCCTTCTGCCGTTCCCGCCACTTTGAAGTCCATGTCTCCCAGGTGATCCTCCATGCCTTGAATGTCACTAAGGATGGATACATGTTCTCCATCTTTGATCAATCCCATCGCAATTCCGGCTACCGGGGCTTTAATCGGCACGCCTGCATCCATCATCGCGAGTGTACTTGCACAAATACTTGCTTGTGATGTGGAGCCATTGGATTCCAGCACCTCGGATACGAGACGGATCGTATACGGGAATTCGGTTTCCGAAGGAATGACTTTGGCCAACGCACGTTCACCGAGCGCACCATGTCCGATTTCGCGACGGCCTGGAGCACGCAGCGGACGAGCTTCACCGACGCTGAACGGAGGGAAATTGTAATGATGCATGAATCGTTTGGATTCTTCCAGACTGATGCCGTCCAGAATCTGAACATCCCCCAATGCGCCAAGCGTACATACGCTGAGAGCTTGTGTTTGTCCACGCGTAAACAGACCGGAGCCGTGCGTGCGTGGCAGCAGCGAGGTGTCGCATTCGATCGGGCGAATCTCAGCCAATCCTCGGCCGTCCGGACGGACTTTGTCATGCGTAATCAGACGACGCACTTCCTCCTTGACGATGTCATGCAGGACCTCTTTCACATCTTTGAGCAATTCCGGAGTTTCCAGATATTTTTCCTCGAAATGAGCGACGGTCTCATCGTTGATGGCATCAATCGCATCCTGACGAGCGTGCTTCTCGGCAATTTTGACGGCTTCCACCAAGCGGCCTGCCGCAAATTCACGCACTTCTTGGTTTACGTTTTCGTTAACCGCGTGCAGTTTTACGGCCATCTTCTCTTTGCCGGCAATCTCTACCAGCTCTTCGATGACAGTCACGATCTTTCTGATCTCTTCATGACCGAACATGATCGCTTCAAGCATAATGTCTTCCGGAACCTCATTGGCTTCGGCTTCAACCATCATAATTGCATCGCGGGTACCTGCAACAACCAACTCGATGTCGCTGACTTCAAGCTGTGCAATCGTCGGGTTAACCACAAACTCCCCGTTGATGCGTCCCACTTTTACGCCGCCGATCGGACCGCTGAACGGAACATCCGAAATGCTCAGAGCTGCGGAAGTACCGATCATGGCAGCGATCTGAGGTTCGCAATCCTGATCCACGCTCATCACCAGATTCAAGACTTGTACATCATTGCGGAAACCTTCCGGGAACAATGGGCGAATCGGACGGTCTGTCAGACGGCTGGCCAAAATCGCCTTTTCGCTCGGTCTTCCTTCCCGTTTGATGAATCCACCCGGAATTTTACCTACGGCATACAATCTTTCTTCATAGTTAACTGTCAGCGGGAAGAAGTCCAGATCTTTAGGCTCGCTGGAAGCCGTTACGGTACACAGTACAACGGTATCGCCGTAAGTCACTTTAACAGCGGCATTGGCCTGTTTCGCCAAACGGCCTGTTTCAAGCACAAGCTTTCTGCCGCCAAGCTGCATTTCAACATGTTTTTCCATGAAATCCCTCCTTGTTTAAATCAATCTTACATCAATGGATTCTGCATTCTCACAGTATTTCCTGCATGCTCTAATATACTCTCATGCAAAACAAAAGCTCCTTGCGGAGCGTTCATTTACAAATATATGGCACCGCGTTCATCTACAAAACAACCCGGCTGTGGGCCCGCTTGTCCTTTCAGACAAAAGAACGGCGGATAACAGCCAGGTTGGTTTTGAAGACATGTACGATAATTAACGACGCAATCCGAGTTTTTCGATCAGTGCGCTGTAACGTTTAACATCTTTGTTTTTCACGTAAGCCAAAAGCTTACGACGTTGACCTACCATTTTCAAAAGCCCACGACGGGAGTGGTGGTCTTTCTTGTGCGTACGCAAGTGGTCTGTCAAACTTCTGATGTTTTCCGTAAGGATAGCAACTTGCACTTCAGGAGATCCTGTATCGGACTCATGAGTTTTGTGCTCGTCGATCAGTTGTTGTTTGCGTTCTTGAGTCAATGCCATCCTATTCACCTCCTTCATAATAATCGCCATTAGCCTCGTTACCGCCGGTGAGAGCAAGCAACCAAGCCAAGGTTAATGTCGCCCCGAAGGACAACGTAGTACATTATATCATAGTTGCCCAATAAAAGTAAATGTAAACATCCATTTTATTATGCAATGGTTAGCTGAGCAGCCTTGCGGCAGTCAATGCATCCTCGCGAATCTGGGCAATGAGTGCATCAATGGATGCAAACTTGCGTTCCGGACGGATGTAATGAACCAGCTCTACCTTCAATTCCTCATCGTACAGCTGCCCCTCGAAATCGAGCAGATGCACTTCAAAGGTCGGTTTCATGCCCTGCTCATGAAACGTCGGTTTCACGCCAAGGTTCATGACCCCGCGCAGCTCCTGTCCCCGATACTCCACTCGCACGGCATAAACGCCGGTAGCCGGTGCAACGTAACGGTCCGTGAGCTCAAGATTGGCGGTAGGGAAGCCGATGGTTCGCCCTCTTTTCTCCCCATGCACCACGGTGCCGCGTATGCTGTAAGGCCTTCCAAGCCAGCGACTCGCCTCATCCATTTCGCCCCGCTGGAGCAGCCCCCGGATGAGCGAGCTGCTGACCTTCTTGCCGCCTAACAGAAACGGCGGCACCGTCTCAACGCTCATTTGCTCGCCCCCCAGTTCTCGAAGCAGCGCTTCGTCCCCTGCTCCCTTGTGGCCGAAACGGAAATCGAATCCGACGACCGCAGTTCGCGTTTGTAATGGAAGCAGCAGATCCTGCACAAACTGGTCTGGCGACAAGTGGGAGAATTGTTCGTTGAACTCAACGACGTAGAGCACATCCACTCCCATCGCTGAAAGGATGTCTTCTTTATCTTTCAGAGGAGTCAAATATCCCTCATAGTCCCCTTTGCGCATGACTTCTTTCGGGTGTGGGTGAAAAGTCATGACGGCCGCTTGCGTGCCGGTTTCACGCGCAATGCGCACAGCCGATAAAATGACGCTGGCATGCCCGAGATGCAGTCCGTCAAATTGGCCGATGGCCAGCACCTGCGGCTGGGGATGCAATTCTTCGGACGATAACGTCCGCGGATACGATAGCATTACCGTTTTCACAATCATTCACCTGCAATTCGCTTGATAGACAGAGCTTAGCATCACCGCGGCCTAAACTCAAGTTTTCCTTATTCCGGCAAAAAAACTTTAACCGCCTTCACCGTCGGTTTGGCTTCATCCCGTTCGAAAATACCATAAAATGTGCCGTCCTGCGCATACAAACGCAGAAATCCGGGTTTCTCCGCGGGAGGATCGAGCAGCTTTGCCGATAGCTTTTGCCCCTGAAGGGCTCCTTTGGCCTGCGCATCGCCAACCGTATGAGCAGGCAAGTAGGCAATAGCTTCATCCACTGGAATCAGCGCATCGGCCAACGTTCCGTCCGCCATACGCCGCTCCACGTCTTCGATATGCAAGCAGCGGTCTGCCGGAATGCCTGCAGATATCGTACGTTCCAGCTTCACCATCGTGGAAGGATAACCTAGCGCCTTGCCAATGTCGACGCATAACGTCCGTATGTAGGTGCCCTTGGAACATAGCGCGCGGAAGGAAATGTCCGTCACATCTTCTCTGACGTCCATGCCCGTCAGCTCCAATTCATGAATAGTCACTTCGCGGCTTTTGCGTTCCACGGTTTTTCCTTCACGGGCAAGCTCGTACAACCGTTTGCCATCGACCTTCACCGCGGAAAACATGGGCGGAACCTGGGAGATCGTACCCAGAAACTGCTGCAATACCTGCAAAACTTGCGCCTCTGCCACACGAACCGGTTCATCCGCCCGCTGGGTAACTTCACCTGTCATATCTTCTGTATCGGTGGACAATCCAAGTCTCAACGTTGCCAGATACTCCTTCGGAAGTTCCTGCATGTACTCCACAACTCTTGTTGCTCGTCCAAGACACAAAGGGAGTACCCCCGTGACTTGAGGGTCCAACGTTCCTGTATGTCCGATCCGTTTCATCTTCAAGATTCGCCGCATTTTGGCAACGACATCATGGGACGTGAATCCTGCCGGCTTATACACCGGCAAAATCCCTTCAAACGGTTTTACCATCATACATTCACCTGCTTCAATACACGGTCTACGATATCATCCAAGCTTCCTTCCAGCCGGCAACCGGCAGCGAGCACATGCCCGCCTCCGCCGAAGGTTTGCGCGAGTGCAGCGACGTTGACCTTGCCTGCAGAACGAAGAGAGACTTTGACGGCCTGGTCATGAATGACCTTGAAAAAAATACCGACTTCAACCCCTTCAATATTGCGGGGATAGTTGACGATCCCTTCCAAATCTTCATTCGCCGCGCCGCAAGCCACCATGTCCTCGGGAGTGATCACTACCCAGGCAATTTTGCCATCGTCGGTCATCTTCAGACTGGAAAGCGCTTTGTTCAGGATACGCACCTGCGGGAGAGTAACCTGCTCCAACAGGATTTGGGCCAGCATCGGTCCATCCACGCCATACTCCAGCAATTTGGAGGCGGTTGTCATCACATTAGGACTTGTGTTGGCATACCGAAATCCACCCGTATCCGTTAACAGTCCTGTATAAATAGCCGTAGCCGCAGCCTTGTCCATCTGGATCGGAAACTGTCCGACAAAATCGAATAAAATTTCAGCCGTTGCTGCTGCATCCGGTTTAATGATATTCACCGTGCCGTAACCGTCATTGGTCGGATGATGGTCGATATTCAAAATGAGGGCATCTTCTTCAAAATATTGCTTCGTTAAGCCCACTCTTGCAAAATCTGCACAATCCACGCAAATGACTGCTTTGTACTTCCGCTGCGGCGGCTGTTCGGTCATGTTCACGATGCGGTCCGCATTCCACAAAAAGCGCATGCGCTGCGGAATCTCGCCTTCGTTCATCATCGTGAAAGTTTTCCCCAGACATGACAGCAGCCAGCCCACCGTTACCGTAGAGCTGACTGCGTCACCGTCCGGCTGTACATGCGACACGACCAGGTAATCGTCATGCTCCAGCAGAAATTGCTTTCCGTCCTGAAGCGCCTGTTCATAAGTGTGCATAGCCGTCTCCTTTATGCAATTACTGGGATTCGTTGTTATCGCTGCCGATATCCCCGAGCAGCTTTTCAATGCGGCTGCCATAGGCAATCGACTCATCAATCTTGAAGATCAATTCGGGAACATGGCGAAGTCTGATGCGCTTGCCAAGCTCGGAACGCAAAAACCCATTTGCTTTTCCGAGCGCTTTAAGCGAATTATCCTTCTGTTCTTCATCCCCGAAAACACTCAGATATACTTTGGCTTGGGACAGGTCGTTAGTTACTTCAACGCCTGTCACCGTGACAAAGCCGATGCGCGGATCTTTCAGTTCCGATTGAATCAGCAAGCTAAGCTCTTTTTTGATCTGTTCGCCTACTCTGCCAGTACGAATCTTGGCCATCGTTGTTCACCTCATGCTTCCTTGCTTATCGTTCTACGGTCTCCATCACGAAAGCTTCGATCACGTCGCCTTCTTTGAGATCGTTATAATTATCCAGCGTAATACCGCACTCGTAGCCTTGTGCTACTTCTTTAGCATCATCTTTGTAACGTTTCAAGGAATCCAGCTTGCCTTCGTACAGCACGATGCCGTCACGAATCAGGCGAGCTTCCGCCGAACGTGTGATTTTGCCGGAAGTAACCATACAACCTGCAATGGTACCCACTTTGCTGATTTTGAACGTGTTGCGAACTTCTGCATGCCCAATGACATTCTCTTTGTAGACCGGATCAAGCATACCCTTCATCGCCTGTTCGATTTCCTCGATCACGCTGTAGATGACGCGATGCAGACGAATGTCTACTTGCTCCTGCTCAGCCGTGATTTTCGCCTGATTGTCAGGACGCACATTGAAACCGATCACGATGGCGTTCGATGCCGTCGCGAGAATGATGTCAGACTCGGTAATTGCACCTGCACCACTGTGAATGATTTTTACGCGCACACCTTCGACTTCGATTTTGGCAAGGGAGCTTTTCAGCGCCTCAACCGAACCTTGCACGTCACCTTTGATGATCACGTTCAGATCCTTGATTTCGCCGTCTTTGATGTGTTTGAACAAATCATCCAGCGTTACGCGTGTGTTGGTGCCCAGATCGGACTCACGCTGCGTAATCGCGCGTTTGTCGGCAATCGAACGTGCCTTGCGCTCGTCTTCGAATACCATGAACGGATCGCCTGCGCCTGGAACTTCGGTCAAACCGGTAATCTCTACAGGTGTCGAAGGTCCGGCTTCTTTCAAACGGCGTCCTTTGTCATTGACCATTGCGCGCACACGTCCGAAACAGTTACCTGCAACAAACGCATCCCCGACTTTCAATGTTCCGTGCTGTACGAGAACGCGAGCTACCGGGCCACGGCCTTTGTCGAGCTCGGCTTCGATCACCGTACCGCGGGCACGTTTGTTCGGGTTGGCTTTGTACTCGTTTACTTCTGCAACGAGCAGAATCATTTCAAGCAGACCTTCCAGTCCGATCCGTTGTTTCGCCGAAACGTTAACAAAGATCGTGTCGCCGCCCCACTCTTCCGGAACGAGCTCATAGTTGGTCAATTCTTGTTTAACGCGATCTGGGTCCGCACCCGGTTTATCGATTTTGTTCACGGCAACGATAATCGGAAGTCCGGCCGCTTTGGCATGGTTGATCGCTTCAACCGTTTGTGGCATGACGCCGTCATCGGCAGCTACCACAATGATGGTAATATCCGTAACCTGAGCTCCACGCGCACGCATAGCGGTAAACGCTTCGTGACCTGGCGTGTCCAAGAACGTGATTTTCTTGTTGTTGATCTCAACTTGATAAGCACCGATATGCTGCGTGATTCCGCCTGCTTCGCCGCCTGTAACGTTTGTTCTACGAATGGCATCAAGCAGCGTTGTTTTACCATGGTCAACGTGACCCATGATGGTAACGACCGGTGGACGGGACTGCAAATCTGCCGGATCGTCGTTCTCTTCAACCGTTTCGAAACGATCGTCCTCAACCGGGATTTTCACTTCGACTTCAACACCGAATTCACCCGCGAGAAGAAGAATCGTATCAATATCGAGCTCTTGGTTGATGGTCGCCATAACGCCCATGCCAATCAGCTTTTTGATCACCTCGGAAGCGTCTTTGTGCAGCAGCTTCGCTGTTTCGCCTACCGTCATGTCACCACGAACGATGATTTTCTTCGGCGTATTGTCGATTTTCTCGCGCGGCGGGGACTGGTGTTGATTTCTGCCACGGTTATTTTTTCCACCACGATTGTTGCGGAAATTGTTGCCGCGTCCGTCATCGAAACGACGTCCGCCACCATTGTTGGAACGGTTACCGTTGTTGTTTCCGCCCGAACCGCCTTGGCCGCCTCGGCGTTGTCCTTGTCCTTGGCCTTGGCTCTGGCCTTGGCCGCCGCTGCGATTGCCGCCATTGCTTGAATTTGCGTTTCTTACTTGACCGCCACCGCTGTTGTTGCTGCGCTGTCCTCCGCCTTGCGGACGGGATCCGGTGCTGCCACCAGTTCCGCCTTGCGGACGGGATGCGGTGCTGCCGCCAGTTCCGCCTTGCGTACGGGAGCCTGCACTGCCGTTAGTTCCGTTTTGCGCCGGTCTGGAGCGGTTGCCGGATTGTCCCCCTTGGTTTGAACCTTGGGAGCTATTGGATCTGTTGCGGCTGTCTTGGCCGCTGTGTCTTTGGGAGCCGTTGTTATTGTTGGAATTTGGTCTATTGTTCATACCTACCTGCTTTTCCTGTTGTATTTTTGTTTGTACGGGACTGCCGGAAGAACTTGAATTGCCCGGCGTGTTCACTCCGCCGGCCGGCTTGCTGTTGTCCACTGTTTTGTCGCTGCGCACCGAAGATGTGGCAACGGACTTTGGTTCGGAGCCCTGCTTCGTAGCTGCAGATGATTTTATGTTTTTAAAAAATTGTTCCACTTTATCCACCGAACCATTCTCCATGACGCTCATATGATTGTTCACCGGAATATCCAGTTTTTTAAGAATGGTTATGATTTCTTTGCTGCTCATGTTAAGGGACTTCGCATATTCATAAACCCGCAATTTATCCTTGTTGTCCTGTTTACTCAATATACTCCACCTCCGACATTATACCGACTTGCTTGGAGATCATTTTTGCAAACCCAACGTCCGTTACTGCAAGAACAACCCGCGTGTCTTTACCGATACTTGAACCCAGGCGATCCCGGTCAAAACCGATGACGAGCGGCACCTGGTAGGAACCGCATTTGTCGCGAAATTTCTTTTGTGTATTGGCCGAGGCGTCACCCGCAACAATAACCATTTTAGCTTCGGAAGAGCGGATTGCTTTGAGCACAATTTCTTCACCGGTAGCCAGCTTGCCTGCGCGCATCGCGAGTCCGAGGTAAGATAACACTTTTTGGTCACTCATCCTGATCACGCTCCTGCGCAGCCTTGAATTCATCCTCCACGCGAATGAAGTCTGCAGCCAGCTGCTCGTAAATTTCCGGTGAAACCTTGCCTTTCAACGCCCGGTCCAGGGACCGGTTTTTGAATGCAAGCTTGAAACAAGATTCTTTGCCGCATAAATACGCGCCACGTCCGGATTTTTTGCCAGTCAGATCGATCAGCACCTCATCCTCGGGCGTTTTGACCACGCGAATCAGCTGCTTTTTGGGCATCATTTCCTGGCACGCCACACATTTGCGCAGCGGTACTTTTTTTGGTTTCATACATTAACGCCCCCCCGTGCTTAGCTCTAGTCGACGGAGACGGAATCCTGATGCATTTCCGCGGAAGAATCCTTTTCTCTGCCAAACTCCTGTTCTGCCTGGGTCTCGCTCTTGATATCGATCTTCCAACCGGTCAGTTTGGCCGCAAGACGGGCATTCTGTCCCTTGATCCCGATTGCCAGCGAGAGCTGATAGTCAGGAACGATGACCCGCGCCATCTTCTCTTCCTCGAATACCTGAACCTCCAAAACTTTGGAAGGGCTGAGGGCGTTGGCCACATACTCATCCACTTGTTCAGAGTATCGAACGATATCGATTTTCTCGCCGCGCAGCTCATTCACGATGGTCTGCACGCGCGTGCCTTTCGGACCTACGCAGGAACCGACCGGATCGACTTCCTCATTGCGGGAATGCACCGCGATTTTGGAACGGAAGCCAGCTTCGCGAGCGACGGAACGAATTTCTACCACGCCGTCGAAAATCTCGGGAACTTCCAGCTCGAAGAGACGTTTCAACAAACCTGGATGCGTACGGGACAAAATGATTTGCGGGCCTTTGGTCGTATTTTCCACTTTCGTGATGTACGCCTTGATCCGGTCGCCGTGAGCAAACTTCTCGTTCGGCATCAATTCCGTCAAAGGCAATGCCGCTTCGATCTTGCCCAGGTCGATGTAAATATTGCGCAAATCCTGACGCTGCACAACGCCTGTGACGATATCTTCCTCTTTATCCACGAAAGCGTTGTAAATCAACCCGCGTTCTGCTTCGCGAATGCGCTGCGTCACGACCTGTTTCGCCGTTTGGGCGGCAATACGCCCGAAATCGCGCGGCGTAACTTCAATCTCCGCGATATCTTCCAATTGGAAGTGAGGATTGATTTCGCGGGCTGCCGGCAAGGAAATTTCCGTCCGGGAATCCAATACTTCCTCGACGATCAATTTGCGGGCATATACCCGGATGACGCCCGTGTTGCGGTTCATGTCGACGCGCACGTTCTGAGCTGTGTTAAAGTTCCGTTTGTAGCTGGAAATCAGAGCTGCTTCGATGGCTTCAAACAGCACATCCTTGCTAATCCCTTTTTCCCGCTCCAATTCATTCATTGCTTCAATAAAGTCCATACTCATGAATAATTGATCCCCCTTTCAAACATGGCACCCCATACGTAAAACGGCGAAGGCCCAAAACTGCCGGGCACCTTGCCGTTATCGCGAGGGATGTGTCTTTTTATTAGGTAAGTGAACAAGGTACCTAAAACAGAATGGCCAAGCGCGCGCTTGCAATCTTGTCATAAGGAACGGCATGTTGTTTCTTGCCGGCCTCAATGACAAGCTCACTGCCATCAAAAGAAAGCAGTTTGCCTTCAAACTCTTTCATTCCGTTCACCGGTCCGTAGGTCGTCACATATACGTTTTTGCCTACGGCTTTGGCAACGTCCTCCGGCTTTTTCAGTGGACGTTCCGCACCCGGAGAGGACACTTCAAGGAAGTAGACGGTCGGAATCGGATCGGTCTCGTCGAGCTTGGCGCTAAGCTGCTCGCTGATCATGACGCAATCGTCAATGTCGATACCGCCTTCTTTGTCGACATATACCCGCAGAAACCAACTGCTGCCTTCTTTGACATATTCGATGTCAACCAGCTCGAAGCCTTGTTCATTCAAATAGGGTTGGATCATTTCTTCCACAGTAGATTTAATCTTCGATGTGCTCAAAACCGATAACCTCCAACTTAGGTTACACCGGCCAATAGTTGCCGGCAGTTGTTAAATACCCAAGATTCTTTCATACCAAAGACTAAAGAGTGGGTTTCCCCACTCTTCAGAAATTCGTACTATCTCGTTCACTCCAGAAATTATAACATAGTCTGGTAATAGTGACAAGTAAGCTCTAACCTTCGCCCTTTAGAACAAGGACAACTGGTTGCTTTCAGGCAAACCTCGGAAGCATCCCATGCTCGTAAGAAGCTCGACGATCGTTTTGCTGGCCTTCGACTTCTGCTGGAAATCTTCAATGGAGAGGAACTCCCCATGCTCTCTCGCCGCCGCGATATTGCGCGCAGCATTGTCACCGATCCCGGCCAGCGCCGAGAACGGCGGAATCAGCGAATTGCCGTCCACGATAAATTTCGTCGCTTCGGAACGATACAGATCAATCGGCTTGAGCGAGAAACCTCGCGCTGTCATTTCAAGCGCCATCTCCAAAATCGGCAGCATGTTTTTTTCTTTTGGCGGAGCCTGGAAGCCCAATTGCTCGATCTCGACGATTTTGCGATAGATGGCATCGTAGCCCTGGCACACGAGCTCGATGTCGAAGTCCTCGGCACGAACCGTGAAATACGTTGCATAATATTGAATCGGATAATACAACTTAAAGAAAGCGGTACGCACAGCCGAGATCACGTAAGCAGCGGCATGCGCCTTCGGGAACATGTACTGGATTTTGAGACAAGAATCGATGTACCATTGCGGCACTTTGCATTTTTTCATTTCATCGATCCATTCCTGCGGCAAACCACGTCCCTTACGCACGCTTTCCGTAATCTTAAAAGCAAGGCTGGCGTCCATGCCTGCTTTGTAAATCAGGAACAGCATGATGTCGTCACGGCAGCCGATGACCGTTTTGATCGTGCACGTTCCGTTTTTGATCAATTCCTGCGCATTGCCGAGCCATACTCCGGTTCCATGCGACAGCCCGGAAATCTGCAGCAAGTCCGCAAAAGAGGACGGTTGGGATTCCACAAGCATCTGGCGCACAAACTTCGTTCCCATCTCCGGCACCCCGAAAGTAGCAACAGGTGAGCGGATCTGCTCAGGCGTTACGCCGAGCGCCTCCGTCGAGTTGAACATGCTCATCACCTTCGGATCGTTCATCGGAATGGTCGTCGGATCCACGCCCGTCAAATCCTGCAGCATACGCATCATGGTCGGATCATCGTGTCCCAGAATATCGAGTTTGAGCAAGTTTTCCTCAAAGGCATGGTAGTCAAAATGCGTCGTTTTCCACTCGGCATTGACGTCGTCCGCCGGATACTGCACAGGGGTAACGTCTTCGACTTCAATATAATCGGGCACAACGACGATCCCGCCGGGATGCTGTCCCGTGCTCCGTTTAACGCCAGTACAGCCGGCAGCAAGCCGGTTCAATTCGGCCCCGCGCCATTTCTTGTGGTGGCTTTCCTCGTATTTTTTCGCAAAACCGAACGCGGTTTTTTCCGCCACTGTGCCGATGGTGCCAGCCCGGAAAACAGCCTTGTCGCCAAACAATACCTTCGTATAATTGTGCGCATGCGGCTGGTAATCGCCGGAGAAGTTCAAGTCAATATCGGGAACCTTGTCCCCTTTGAATCCGAGGAACGTTTCGAACGGAATGTCCTGTCCTTCGCCTTTCAGCCTATTGCCGCATTTCGGGCAATCCTTCTCGGGCAGATCGAATCCGCTTGGCACGCTGCCATCGAGGAACCATTCGCTGTATTTGCAATCCGAATTGGTGCAAATGTAATGGGCAGGCAGCGGATTAACCTCGGAAATGCCCAGGAACGTCGCCACGACAGAGGAACCGACCGATCCCCTCGATCCGACGAGGTAACCGTCTTGATTGGATTTTTTAACGAGCCGCTCCGAAATGAGATAGTTCGCGGAAAATCCATATTTGATGATCGGACCCAGTTCTTTTTCCAGCCGGGCTACGATGACTTCAGGCAACTCTTCGCCATAGATCGATTTCGCCGTATTGTAACACGTATTGCGAATTTCCTCGTCGGCCCCCTCCAGGTTCGGCGTAAAGAGCTTGTCCGGGAACAACTTGATCTCTTCAAAACGGTCCGCCAATTCGGACGTATTGGTCACAACGACTTCATACGCCTTGTCCGTGCCAAGGAACTCGAACTCCTGCAGCATCTCATCCGTGGTGCGGAAATGGGCGTCCGGTTTGCGAATATCCTTCAGCGGGCTGAAGCCGGTAATGCCGTGAATCGTAATGTCGCGGAACAGCTTGTCCCGTTCCTCCAAATAATGCACGTTCCCCGTCGCAACGACCGGTTTGCCCAACTTGTCGCCGATGTCCACCACTTTGCGAATGGCCGTTTTCAGCTCATCCGGCGTAGCGACCAAAGCTTTCTCGACCAAGTGCATATACATCGTCAAGGGCTGAATTTCGAGCACATCGTAAAACTGGGCAATCTCCTCGGCTTCCTCCAACGATTTGTTAAGCACCGCTTCGAAAAATTCACCCTTTTCGCAGCCTGACAAAATGAGCAGCCCTTCGCGCAGTTCAACCAGCTTCGATTTCGGGATACATGGCACGCGTTTGAAATATTCCGTATGGGATAACGATACCAGCTTGTACAGGTTCTTTTTCCCGACTCCGTTCAGCGCGTAAATACAGCAATGGAACGGACGCGTGTTGGACAGGTCTTTGCCGACATAGTCATTCAGACGGTCTAGCATGGTCAACCCTTTCATTTGAGCCGCATCGTTCAGCAAACCGTTCAGGATGCCGGCGAGTGCCACCGTATCGTCAATGGCCCGGTGATGGCTTTCAAGCGCCACTTTATATTTATCGGCAAGCGTGTTGAGCCGATGGTTTTTCATCGTAGGATAGAGCAGCCTCGCCAGCTCCAACGTATCCAGGACAGGGTTAGGCAGCTCCGGCATGCCCAGGCTTTTCAGGGAAGCCTGGATAAAGCCCATATCAAATCGAGCATTGTGCGCAACCAGCACCCCGTCCCCCACGAACGCAGCAAAATCGCGAATGACCGGTTCAAGCTCTGGCGCATCTTTTACCATTTCATCCGTAATGTTGGTGAGCTGTTGAATGTTGTAAGGAATTCGCTCATGCGGGTTGACGAAGGAGGCGTACCGATCGATTTCTTTGCCGTCCTGCATCTTCACCGCGGCGATCTCGATAATTTTGTTTTGGGTGACCGACAGACCCGTTGTCTCGATATCGAATACCACATACGTGGCCGTTTTTAATTCCAGCGGCTGGGGTGCCAGCACAACGGCAACGGAATCGTTAACTACGTTGGCTTCCAGCCCGTAGATCATTTTGATGCCGTTTTTCTTCGCCGCCTTGGCCGCCTCCGGATATACTTGCACGCCGCCATGATCCGTGACAGCGATCGCTTTATGCCCCCAGGCAGCAGCCGTTTTCACGTATTTGTCAATGGAGGTTACGGCATCCATCGTGCTCATCGTTGTATGAAGATGGAATTCGACGCGCTTCTCTTCCGCATTGTCCTTGCGGGACGGTGGGGCCTTGACTTCCATCAGATCGGAAGGAATCATGGCCAACTCCGGAACCTGCATAAACCGATCGTATTCGACACGCCCACGGACTTTGACCCATTTACCATTGGCCAGCAGGCTGAGGATCTTGACATCTTCCTTCGTCTTCGCAAACATCTTCATCTGCATCGAGTCGGTAAAGTCGGTCAGGAAAAACGTGAACAACGTATTGCCGTTACGCAGCTCTTTGCTTTCCAAGCCAAAAATGGTCCCTTGCAGCGTTACCTTTTTCTCTTCGTCCTGAATGTCCTGCATAGGCACTGGCGGTTCTTTGATTTCATAGCCCATTTGCAGGCGAATCTCGCCCTGATCTTCTTCCTCCGGCATCTCGGATTCGACGGCTGCAGCCCTCATCTGTTCGATGACCTGCCGCTCTTCTTCCCGCTTCTTAAGTTGGAACTGCTCCATGGCCTCCTGATTGTTCCCACGTTCTCCGACAGCCATTTTTACGCGCAACGATGTATTAAAGTATTTATCATAAAAGGTCATAATGGCCTGATCGATCTGTTTTTTGCGCGCAAGCTCCAGCGACATGGCGTCGCTCATCGTCAGCTGCAGCAAATCCTCCTGGCATTCGAACTGGGCCCGGCTCATCCATCCATTGACGGACGGAATTTCCCGATGCGCCCATTCCAGAAACAAATTCCAATACTCGCTCACGATGTCGCCGAGCTGTACTTGTTCATTGTATTTGAAGCCAAACGTAATTTTGGCGATATGATTCAGCTTTTCTTGAATATGCAGGCAAAATGTCCGGTAGATCGGCGCAGGTACCAAAGTATCCTTTACGATAAGAATGCTCCAGTCGCGATTGCTGCGGCTCGTTTCCACCTTTTCGATCCATCCGTCCAGAAAATAAGGCTCTACCAAACCGGACGGAAGCTCGGCCTGCTTCATCAACAATTCAAACCGTTTTCTCTTTTCCTCGATTCCACTCATCATGTTCCTCCTCGTGCCTTCAAAACAGGAAAAGCTCCTGTGTCCAAAATGTCTTCGATCCGACCCGGCACCGACTCATTTTTTCTGACAGAAGCTCTCCATTCTACATCGCGGGATGAATCGTTGGATTCACCCTTTCTTCCTGATTAGTAGGCTCTTGCAAACACAACGGTATGTTTCGCTTTTTCACCGCAAGCCAAGCAGGTATGCTTTTGTTCCTTTGGCTCGAACGGAATGTTGCGGCTTGTTGCCCCCGTCACTTCGCGAACCTTATCTTCGCAAGCTTCCGAGCCGCACCAGCCAGCCAGCGTAAAGCCGCGTTTGTTTTCCATGAGCTGTTTCATTTCGTCCAGCGTATCCACGGAGTAGAAGTTTTCCGACATAAAGCTGCGGGCACGCTCCAGCATTTCGCCTTGTACCTGTGCCAGCATGTTCTGCACTTCTTCCACCAGGTTAGCCTGTTCAATCACTTTTTTCTCGCCCGTGATGCGGGATACGAGGACACAAACGCCATTCTCCATGTCGCGAGGTCCGATTTCCAGACGGACAGGGACTCCGCGCATTTCATACTCGTTGAACTTCCAACCAGGACGTACGTCGCTGCGGTCATCCATTTTTACGCGAATGCCCGCTTTTTTCAATTCGGAGAACAACTCGTCGGCACGGCCAACGACGGCATCACGCGTTTTTGGCGGTCCGATCGGGATCATCACGACTTGCGTCGGTGCCACTTTTGGAGGAAGTGCCAATCCACGATCGTCGCCATGAACCATGATCAGTGCTCCGATCAAACGCGTGCTTACACCCCAGGATGTCGTATAGGCATGCTCAAGCACGTTTTCGCGGCTGAGGTACTGGATTTCAAAGGCTTTGGCAAAGTTCGTGCCCATGTAGTGGGAAGTTCCGGCCTGTACGGCACGTCCATCCTTCATCATCGCTTCGATCGAGTACGTGTCCACCGCTCCCGCGAATTTCTCGGAAGGCGTCTTCTGACCGCTGATCACCGGAATGGCCAAATACTCTTCGACCACTTCGCGGTAAATTTCCAGCATGCGCATCGTTTCTTCACGTGCTTCTTCTTCCGTCTCATGCGCCGTATGGCCTTCCTGCCAAAGGAATTCGCTTGTACGCAGGAACGGCAGCGTTCTTTTCTCCCAACGAACAACGTTCGCCCATTGGTTGATCAGCACTGGCAGGTCACGATAGGACTGGATCCATTTCGAATACATGTGACCGATGATCGTTTCCGACGTCGGGCGGATCGCAAGCCGCTCTTCCAGCTTTTCTCCGCCAGCCTCGGTGACCCAAGGCAGCTCGGGATTGAAGCCTTCCACATGCTCTTTTTCCTTCTGGAAAAAGCTCTCCGGAATGAACATCGGGAAGTAGGCATTGCGATGGCCCGTTTCGCGGAAACGGCGATCCAGCTCATCCTTGATATGCTCCCAGATTTCAAATCCGTCCGGCTTGAACACGATGCAGCCGCGCACCGGGGAATAATCCATCAAATCGGCTTTTTTAATCACATCAATATACCAGCGGGAAAAGTCCTCTCCCTGTGGCGTAATTTCAGTCACGAACTGTTTATCATTTTCCTTCGACATAAGAATCCAGTGTCCTCCCATTACGACCATCTTCACTGGCTGCAAAGACAGTCCAACCATAATTATCTGTTAATTAATCGTAGAATATCATTATAAGTTACTGCAAGCATTAGCACAAACAACATCGCAAAACCGATAAAATGTACCATGCCTTCCCGATTCGGGTTCAGAGGCCGGCCGCGCACCGCTTCGATCCCGAGAAAGATGAGACGGCTTCCGTCCAGCGCCGGGATCGGCAGCAGGTTGAAAATACCCAGGTTAATGCTAATCATGGCGCTCCAATATATTAATCGATCCAAGCCAGATTTAGCAATCTCTCCGGTAACCTCAATCGTTCTTACAGGCCCCCCGATATCGTCCAAGGCAAAATTTTGCACGAGCTGCTGAAGACCTTTAAAGATCAGTTTGGATGTTTCGATGGTATATTTGCCCGAAAGCGACAGCGTTTCGATGAAACCGGCTTGTCTGGTCGGATATCCAAGAGAGATCCCTACCTTGCCGTTTCCTGATCCATCAACGTCCGCAGGAGTTACAGAGACGGAGGCCTCCTGACCTCCCCGTTCTATCATCCAATCCATAGATTTGCCTTTGGATTCGGAGATGAGACTGATCAGTTTCTGTTGATCCGCCCCAACAGCCGTACCGTTAATGGACTTGATGATGTCCCCTTCCTTCAAACCTGCCTGCTGCGCAGGCCCATTAGCCGAAACCTCGGCTATTTTTATGTAAGAAGGATTTTCAACGGGAACGCCGCTCACCTGGATATAGATAATAAACAATGCAAACGCAAGCACGAAATTCATCAGCGGCCCTGCAAAAATAGCCATAGCACGCTGCCCGACCGTTTTGCTGCTGAACCAACGATCTTTAGGCGCAATCTGCATGGTGTTGTCTTTTCCTACGATAAGGGCTTGAGGATGAACGGAAAATGCCATACGTTCCCCATCCACATCCAATTCCAACTGCAGATTTGTCTCCAAATCCACATGCAGGACCTCACCCTTAATGACATTCTTATACTTTTCGAGGTTGGCGGTGAATATCTTTTCGATGCTGCCGTCTTTGATGCGAACGCATATGGTTTGCCCTACGTCTATAAGAGAAATATCAGGATCTTCGCCTGCCATTCTGGCATAACCGCCAAATGGAAGCAACCGGAACGTAAACTGAGTTTCGCCTCTTTTATATGAAAACATTTTAGGACCAAAACCGATAGCAAACTCACGAACCAAAATGCCTGCACGCTTCGCAAAATAATAATGGCCCCATTCATGAATGGCAACAATCACAAAAAACATCATGAACACATAGAACGCGATTTTTAGAGTTTCCAACTACATTTGCACCTCCTTCAACTTAGTATGCAAGCTTTAGAATAACATTATTCTCAAAAAAATACCAAGAAGTATTTTGGATCTCGGATCGCTGCCAAGTGCGATATCTTCCAAACGACGGTTCATGAACGGGTAGCGGCCAAGCCTTCTCTGCTCGACTTCATTTGAAAACAGGGTTTCCATTTCTATGAATAGAGGATATTCTCCATAATCGATAATATTCTCAAAATGAATATCAATTGAGCCCGGAACATGCAGCAGCGGAACGTACCCGCCATAACGATAATCATAACACGAAATCTCTTGAGGCATAGCACACGCTTTAAACTAGCGAAAGACTGCGAGCTGTTGGTCCCCTGGATTTGGCCCAGAACAGGATCCATGACCGGTATCGATTCAACCTATACAACGTCTCTTAGTAACACTTCATTGTAGCATTCATATTGATCATGAGGTGTAACGCCCTTCAACAATCCTGACGTCTAGCGCTGCAGCTTTTATATTAACGTCCGTATACTCCATTCCGCAAGCTTAGTGTATTGCTTTTCTCAAGGGATGTATAACCATTCATTGGCTGGCTATGCCCGATTCCTCCTTCAAATATGTAGAAAGGCCACCTTTTCGATCAGAACAGATCTTGAAGGGGACCTTAGAAATACGATGGTTCACAGTATGTGATATGACCCGGGCTTCGTAAAACACGAAAGCCCAGCGGTCCGCTTGGCGTGTCTGGTGGATGCTCAACAATGTAAAAAATCAACTATATTATACCATATAGTTGATTCCATAAATACCCTATTCGGTTTATGAATTCAATTCAATCAAAGACTCGGCAAACCTGCGCGACTGTTGATCTGCCAAATGAATCTCCTCAAGGACTGGATTCTGAATAAGAACGTGCTGATCAAGCACTTTCTCGATGATATATTCTATTTGCAAAAATGGAATCAGCCCTTTCAAAAACGCCGCTACCGCTACCTCGTTAGCCGCATTGAAAGCCGTGGCCGCAGTTCCTCCCATTCTTCCACATTCATAAGCCATTCTTAAACATGGAAACCGTTCCATGTCCATCTCGCGAAAATTCAATCGCCCTGCTTGTGCCAGCGAAAGTCTCTTGGAAGGTGACGGCAATCGATCGGGATAAGTCAGGGCATATTGGATCGGTACGCGCATGTCGGGATTTCCCAACTGGGCAATGATGCTCGTGTCTTCAAACTCCACAAAAGAATGGACAATGCTCTCCGGGTGAAGCAGCACATCGATCTGATCATAATCAAGGCCGAATAGCCAGTGAGCCTCAATCACTTCAAGTCCTTTGTTGACCATTGTGGCGGAATCGATCGTGATTTTGGATCCCATGGACCAGTTCGGATGTTTCAATGCGTCTTCAACGGTCACGTGCTCCAGCTGTTCGCGGGACAAGTCCCTGAAGGAGCCCCCCGATGCCGTGAGCGTAATGCCTTTTATGCGATCCCGATTCTCCCCGTTCAAGCATTGAAAAATGGCAGAGTGTTCGCTGTCCACGGGAAGCAACGCTACGCCTTTGGCCGCAGCCCGGGAAGTAACGATATGGCCGGCGGTAATCAGCGTTTCTTTATTGGCTAGGCCGATCTGTTTGCCTGCTTCGATCGCTGCCAGCGTGGACTCCAATCCGACGCTGCCCACTACCGCAGTGACAACCGTATCTGCATCGGTTCCGGATGCAACTTCAATCAGACCTTCTTCGCCGTAACACAGCTGCGTTCCCGCAGGGAGATATGGAGCGATCCTGTCTGCAAGCTCCTTGGAACCGACGGATACTTTTTGCGGCCTGTAACGTTTGGCTTGATCTATCAGAAGTTCGATGTTTCCCCCGGCAGCCAGACCCTCGACCTGAAAAAGGTCTGGATGCATGTCTACGACATCCAGTGTCTGAGTTCCAATGGAACCGGTAGAACCGAGAATCGCAATTTTTTTCATGCTGCACCTCATTTTCATTTATCCCATTACATGTACGGCCATTCGCCATACACGATCTGCATTCGTAATTAATAGGGCAATAACATCAGTATATGTACAAACGGGAATACCACGATCCAACTATCACATCGATCCAAGATGCCTCCATGTCCCGGAAGCAGATTGCCGGAATCCTTGATGTTATATATACGTTTGTATGCGGATTGGATCAAATCCCCCATCTGCCCTACCACCGCAGCGGCAAGCCCGATGAATATCGCCCTTTCCCAAGTGAGCAGTCCGTCCGAAGCCCATGCAAAAACAAGCGAGGTCACAATTGCAATCGCAATGCCACCCAACGCTCCTTCAACCGTTTTGTTGGGGCTAATCGATGGCCACAGCTTGTTTTTGCCGATAAGCTTTCCTACAAAGTAGGCCCCTGCATCACTGGACCAAATGGAACCGAGCAGCAAAAACGTCCAAAAAAGACCGTTTGGCAAATGCCTCGATTCCGCAATGTAATAAAAGCCAACCCCTACGTAAACCACGCCCAGAAACAGCATGGCTACCGTGTTCACCGATATTCTGTTTTTCGTTACAACCGAGGTTGCCATCAACACAAGCATAACAAGCCAGCCCACCTGAAATAACGTTAGCGGGCGATGGTCCCACAGCATTTCCCATGGAAACACCAATGCAAAAACACCTGCATACCCGATTAGGGCTGCGCCCGAAAAGGGCGGCAGCCCTGTCATTTTCACAAACTCATAATAACCGATGAGAGCCATTACCAGTACCAATCCATGGTACCAGGGTCCACCCAGCAGGCAAAAACCCAAAAACAACGCGCCTGCTATTATTCCTGTCGTTATTCGCTGTTTCAACGGCTTCATCCTCCATCTATTTCAAACCGCCGTAACGCCGTGACCTGCGCTGATATTCGGCCACGGCTTCAAGCAAATGCTGTTTGCCGAATTCAGGCCAATATATATCCGTAAACCATAATTCACTATATGCCAATTGCCACAACATAAAATTGCTGAGTCTAAGTTCGCCGCTTGTGCGGATTAACAAATCAGGATCAGGCATGCCTGCAGTAAACATATGTTTGTCGATCACTTCAGGCGTGATTTCCTCGATCGACAATTCCCCCGACTGCACTTTCAATGCAATCTGCTTGGTACAGTCCGTCATTTCCTTGCGACTTCCGTAATTCATTGCAAAATTCAATACCAACCCGGTATTATGCTGCGTACGCTGAATTGCCTCACGTAAAGCATCCACGGTGTGGGAAGGCAAATATTCCTCTTGACCCATCATGGAAATACGAACATTTTTTTCGATCAGTTCATCCAGCTCTATCGCCAGGAATTCTTGCGGAAGCCGCATCAGAAAGTCCACTTCTTCTTTTGGACGCGCCCAATTTTCTGTCGAAAAAGCGTACATCGTCAGATATTTAATCCCCAGTTCATCCGCTGCTATGGCCGCACGCTTGACGGCTTTCATGCCGCTTTGGTGCCCGGCGATCCTCGGAAGTCCAAGCCGTTTGGCCCAGCGTCCGTTTCCGTCCATGATGATGGCAACATGCTCCGGGATATTGTCCCCGGAAATCGTCAGCGTTTCCTGCTTTTCAGCCCCATTCCACCACGACCGAACCCGTTTGATCATTCCTGTTCCTCCAAAATCCTTGAAGTTTCTTCACCTGAAGCTTGGAAAAAGAGACAAAACCCCACCGTATCGGAGGGGCTGCGCTTGTCTTACACTTCCATAATTTCTTTTTCTTTGGCAGCGAGTACCTTATCGACTTCAGCGATAAACTTGTCCGTCGATTTCTGGATATCGTCTTGATGTCTCCGGGATTCGTCCTCGGAAATGTCCGACTTTTCCATTTTTTTGATGTCATCATTTGCATCGCGCCGAATGTTTCGAATGGCCACTTTGCTTTCTTCACCGAACTTTTTGGTAAGTTTGACAAGTTCGGCTCTGCGCTCTTCAGTCAACGGAGGAATGGACAGGCGAATCATGCTTCCGTCATTTGCAGGCGTAAGCCCGAGATCGGATTTCATGATCGCGCGCTCAATGTCGCTCATCGAAGATTTATCCCAAGGCTGAATCATCAGCGTACGGGAATCCGGCGTACTGATGTTGGCCAACTGGTTGAGAGGCGTCATCGCGCCGTAATATTCAACTTGAATTCGGTCCAACAGAGCTGAGCTGGCACGTCCGGCACGCAGAGTCGCAAGATCGCGACGCAATGCCTGAATGGCCTTTTCCATACGTTCTTCAGCACTTTTTTTAACTGCTTGTGGCATTAATCTACACTCCCTTTAACGATTGTTCCAATCCGTTCGCCAAGAACAACGCGTTTGATGTTGCCTTGCTCTGTAATGGCAAATACAATCAACGGAATGTTATTGTCCATGCAGAGCGAAGACGCTGTCGAGTCCATCACGCCTAGATTTTTATTAAGTACATCAAGGTACGTCAGCTGCTCATATTTCTCAGCCTTGCTATCCTTGAATGGATCTGCCGAGTAGACGCCATCCACTTTGTTTTTAGCCATCAGGATGACTTCAGCTTCAATCTCCGCTGCGCGCAGCGCCGCTGTTGTATCCGTGGAAAAGAACGGGTTACCTGTACCTGCTGCAAAAATAACGACCCGGCCTTTCTCCAGATGACGAATGGCTCTACGACGAATGTACGGTTCTGCAATTTGCTGCATCGCAATGGATGTTTGCACGCGCGTAGGCACATCGATTTGTTCGAGTGCATCCTGCAGGGCGAGCGAGTTCATGACTGTTGCCAGCATACCCATATAATCGGCCGTTGCCCGGTCAATGCCGTTTTCGCTTCCGGCGATACCGCGCCAGATGTTGCCGCCGCCACATACGATAGCGACTTCGACGCCCAATTCAACAACTTCCTTTACCTGCTGGGCAATCGAAGAGATCGTCTCTGCATCAATACCGTAGCCGTTTTGGCCAGAAAGGGATTCCCCACTAACCTTTAATACAACGCGTTTAAATACTGGCTGTTCCAATTGTTCACCCTCCACTTTGAATTGAGCGCCTCCGGCGTTCAATCAACAAAACTTCTCGCGCGTAGCCTCCTGCTTAAAAAGAAAGGAACACAGCTTGTGTTCCACTCTTTTTAGGAAAAACGATGATCCGGAAAGGCATTGTTTTCCTTAGATATAAGGGAGTTGCGAGCTTCGAAGTTTGTTCATTCTTATATCTTCGAAAAGCATTTTGACTAACCGGCAATCATTCGTTATTGCTTACTTGTTTACTTGGGACATAACTTCTTCTACGAAGTTGTCGACTTTTTTCTCCAGGCCTTCGCCCAGTTCGTAACGAACGAAACGACGGATGGAGATATTTTCACCGATTTGGCTGATTTTTTCATTCAGCAATTGAGAAATCGTTTTGTCAGGGTCTTTAACAAAAGGTTGCTCCAGCAAACAGAACTCTTCGTAGTATTTGCCGATGCGGCCTTCAACCATTTTTTCAACGATTTTTTCAGGCTTGCCTTCGTTCAGTGCTTGTGCTCTCAGGATTTCTTTTTCTTTTTCCAACTCTTCCGTGGAAACTTCTTCGCGGCTTACGAATTTAGGGCTTGCTGCTGCAATTTGCATTGCGATATCTTTAACAAACTCTTTAAATTGGTCTGTTTTACCTACGAAGTCCGTTTCGCAGTTAACTTCAACCAGAACGCCGATCCGTCCGCCAGCATGAATATAGGATTCCACTGTACCTTCAGTTGCTGCACGGCCAGCTTTGTTTGCCGCAGCTGCCAGACCTTTTTCACGCAACAGTTCAGCCGCTTTTGTCAGGTCACCGTTTGCTTCTTCCAGCGCTTTTTTGCAATCCAGCATACCTGCGCCTGTTTTTTCACGAAGTTCTTTTACTGCACTCGCATTTACTGCCATTGTTAATTCCCTCCAAAATGAGTTTTGTAAGTACACTCTAAAAAAAGGGCAGTGAGAGGTTATCCACCTACCAACCACCCTTTTCATTTAATTCTTAAGGTATAATGCGAGCTCGATTAAGCGGATGTTTCTTCGCCTTGGTGAGCTTCGATTACGGCATCAGCCATTTTACCTGTCAGCAACTTAACGGCACGGATCGCGTCGTCGTTACCTGGAATAACATAATCGATCTCGTCTGGATCGCAGTTTGTATCAACGATACCAACGATTGGGATACCCAATTTGCGAGCTTCGGCAACAGCGATACGCTCTTTGCGAGGATCGATGATGAACAGGGCGCTTGGCAGGCCTTTCATATTTTTAATACCGCCGAGGAATTTCTCCAGACGATCTTTTTCTTTGCGAAGCAAGATAACTTCTTTTTTAGGCAATACGCCGAAAGTGCCGTCCTCTTCCCAAGCTTCCAATTGTTTCAAACGATCGATACGTTTTTGAATCGTTTGGAAGTTTGTCAGAGTACCACCCAACCAACGTTGGTTGATGTAGAATTGACCAGCGCGCTCAGCTTCTTCTTTAACGGAATCTTGAGCTTGTTTTTTGGTTCCTACGAACAGGATTGTACCATTTTCAGCTGCGATTCCTTTAACGAAGTTGTAAGCTTCCTCGACTTTTTTAACTGTTTTTTGCAAGTCGATAATGTAGATTCCGTTTCTTTCGGTGAAGATATAACGATCCATTTTTGGGTTCCAACGACGAGTTTGGTGACCGAAGTGTACCCCAGCTTCAAGAAGCTGCTTCATGGAGATTACTGCCATCTTCACACACCTCCTAATATGGTTTTTTTGTGTCCCTCCGCAGGCATCATTTTTTGCCAAGACTCTCCATCAGGAAAGCACCCTCAACAAAATTAGCCATGCGTGTGTTTTAACACCGTTAACTAATATAACACAAGAAATTGTTGGTTGCAACATTTACCTCGAATGTTTCTATCCGCTCCTGCATCTGCCGCTGCAAGCAAAGAACCGTCCTGTCTGAGCAAGCTCAGCTTGACGGTTCTTTGATGATTTTGTCGATGATGGACTGGTAGCTTTCACCTTTTTCAAGAGAGTAGGTGCCTACTTGTATTTTGGTGTTAATCTTTGCTTCCCGGCCTGCTTTGATGAAGCTTTCGGCATCATCCACAATGCCTGCTTTTTCGAGATTTTCCGCTACCATCACAAGTGTGCTTCCCGAACGGATCCGAAAAGAGACCTGTTTCTTCGGTTCCGCAGGGGCGGTAGGCTTTGAGGTTTCGGGTTTGCTCGTTTGTGTTGGCGAATCCGCAGCATCTGCAGAAGGCTGCTGCGGATCAATAGGGGTTTCGGGTTTTTCGGCCGGCTCCGTCTCTTTCGGCGCAGTTGCCGTCTCTCCCTGCAGCGTGCTGCTCTCTTGTTTCTTTTTTTCCACCCATTCGGTCTCGGTATAGAGCTCTGCATCATTGTCAACCAGCTTGAGATTCATGCTCTTCGCAGCATTCTCCAGCTGTTCCCTCGATAACGACGAAACCTGCTCAGGCTCCAAAGCGTTATCGGCTAAAGCATTTTGTCCCACGTTGGCAAGCTGAAGCAATACCGCTCCGACAATCATGCCGCTGCCAATTCCGATCCATAGGGAGCGCTTGTCCATGCGTCAGCTCTCCTCCCGTTCTGCAAGCTGTAAGATCAGCTGCACTTCTCCGCGTTGAATCCCCGTGTGTTTTGCGATGGCATCCATGGATTTCCCTTCTCCATGCAGCCGGAACAACTCCGCATACCGCGCTTTGATGGTTTCGCGTTGGGGATCGGGCAATTCATCCATCTTTGGCTGCTCGGCAGCCGCCAAAGAAGGTTGAAACGCGGTCTCCTTGGTTTCTCCTGCCGGCGCTTCGGAGATCGCATTCCGGACATAAACTTCGTTCACTGCTTCAACCCGGGCCTCTTCAAGTCCCTTCAACCGTTTTTCCAGTTCATCAAGCTGGGCCTGCATGCGCTGATCCGCAGCCGCGGCTTCTCCCTTCATTTCGGCAACGCGCTGAATCAGAGTATCGTTATCCCTCTCGATTTCGGCCATATAATGCTCAAGCGTTGCCTCCATTTCTTGAACAAGCTTCTGTTCCGGTACTTCATTCTTGTTTTTCTTCGGCTGAATCAGAGCGTAAACGATGGCACAGCCTCCCAGTATGACAATAATAATCCACGGTGACATCGAATCTCTCCTTATGCTCATCCTGTTTCAAAAAAAGTCCATGCCATCATCTCAGAAGGACAGATCGATATGTTTCCCTTTAAACGGATGCTCGGCAAGCTTGGGCTGTTGCTCCCCGGTTTCTTCCACATCGCTCGTCAATGTGCCACCATGGCGTTCTCCTTGGTGGGACTGGCCATCCCTCACCGCAGCATCCGCCGTTTCGTCCACCGCAGTGCTGCGCTGACTCGATGCCTGAGCTTCCTTGGCTGTTTGCTCCGCAATCATCTGCTGATCCAGCATCGGCCTCTGTTGGTACTCATTTTGGTAACGCCCAGCTTCACTCGTTCTAGGCACCGCGATCTGCAGTTCTACCGCCTTGAAACTCATGCGCTCACCTCTTGGGTTTCGAATGGAACTTCCTGAACTCGAATCGTGAGATCAAACGTATGGAACCGTCACAATGTCTCCATCACTGTAATAAAATGAAATTCGATGGACGGGATCTTTAACAAATTTGGTGTATCTGCCGATAACTATCTTAGAGCCACCATAGATGGTCTTGAAAATATCGACGCGCGCCATGCTCGTATTTTCTAGAATCTTCTCGATTTCCAGGATGCGGTGTTTCGTTTCCTCGTTTTGACGCATCGAAGATTTCTGAGTGGCAGTAAGCTTGATCCGCATGGCCATTTTGTCAGGGCTCAGCTGGCCCGATGCGGCCAGTTGGTCCAAAAGGGCCAGTGCTTTCCTCGTTTTGTCCAACGAATCCATATGGGTTCGCAAATTCGAGCGCAAATCGTTCAGCTCATTGCGAAGTTTGGGTAAAACACCGACCTCAATGGAGGTCACCGTGGACATGCTGTTTCCGACAATGCGCGCGGAAACATTCTCACCGGCCTGGATCGTCCCGCCGACGATCAGCCCTTTCGTTCCGGCACAGATCACGTTACGGCCTGCACGTATGCTGGAATGCATGATGCTCTGGGATACGAGAACATCTTCGCCGGCATCGACATGCCCTTCCTGAACAAACGTGCATTTCACGTTATGTCCGGCATGCACATGCCCTTTGTTATATCCAATGATCCCGCCCGTAATTTCTACGGAACCTCCGGCTTCCAACTCTGCTCCTTCGACTCCACCTACAACGCGTATGTCGCCGGCTGCTTTAACTTTGAAACCCGTCAGCACGTTGCCACGGATGACCACGGTCCCTACGAAATCAACATTGCCGGTGCTATAATCAACGTCGCCGTTAATTTCGTATACAGGGAACACATTTAACTTGTGATCTTCCGTTTTGGTCACAAGCCCGTCAATCGCGGCATACATTGCGGAGCCATCCGGATTAACAACGACGTTTTTTCCCACTTTAAACCGGGCTTCTTTTCCTGGACGAAAAGGAATGGTTTCACCCGTTACCGCGGTACCAGGGGTGCCTTCTTCCGGGGGAACCCGTTCGGCGATAATCTGTCCGGAACGAACGTTGTCAAGGCGAGTGACTTCCTTATAGTCCACCTTGCCATCCTCGGCTTCCAGCGGACGGTGTTCGCTGTGTTCCTCCAACCCCGCATGCAGTTTGATAAAACCGTCCTTGCCTGCAACCGGAGCGATTCCTTCGGCAAATAAATAACGTACATGGATATGCTTTTCGGGCTGTGCCACAAAAGCGAGCAGGGCTTCCTTTATGATGCCATACTTGATCCCCTGACTTGCGATATACATTTCCAGTTCTTCCAGAGCGATTTCCTGACCCTCTTCATGTTTCGATAATTCCAAGTAAGCTTTGCTTTTGTCTTCAGAGAATACAACGCTCAGACATTGTTCCAACGCATTCGGCTGTGTCAATGCAGCTCTTCCCCCTTATTAGACCTTCCACTCCCTAAATTCGTATCATTTTCTATTTTAGTCCCTGCTCAGCAGCAATTCCTTCTGTTTGTCCAACGTTCCGCGCAGTCTTAATATCGCCTTGGAATGCAGCTGCGAAATCCGCGACGGGGAAAGGGACATGACCTCGGCGATCTCGCTGAGCGAAAGGTCCTCATAATACAAGAGGGACACCACCGTCCGTTCCTTTACGGTCAGCTTTTCCAATCCCTGCACCAGTGCTTCCTTCAAATAAAACTCGTTCACTTTGTAGTCCGGGTTTTTGGCCTTTTCATCCACCATTAAAGAAAGCCGCGTTTCCGATTCTTCCTCCCGGATCGGGTCTTCCAGGGAACACAATGACATCACGGCCACCTCCTGAAGCATATGCTGAAAGTCCTTTGTGGACACATCCAGGTACTGGCTCATTTCTTCATCGGTCACAGAGCGCAGATACGTCTGTTCCAGTTGTTGATACGCGTCTTCGATCCGTTTGGCCTTCTCCCTAACGGAACGTGGGACCCAGTCGCCTTGGCGCAGCCCGTCAAGAATGGCCCCTCGCACCCGCCAGGAAGCATACGTTTCGAATTGAAGGCCTCTTTCATAATCAAACTTCTCGAGCGCATCGATCAGCCCCATGACGCCGTTGCTCTCGAGATCATCTTTAGGTACGTTTTTAGGCAAACCAACGGCTAATCTGCCAGAAACGTAATTAACAATGTGCAAATATTTTTCAATCAAACTTTTCTTCGCATCAAGATCTCCATGTTCCTTCCACTTTTCCCATAGATCAGCATGGTTCAAATGTGCAGCTTTACGCTCGTTCAATTGCCTTCACCCTCCTTATTTGTCTGTCAGGTGACGAACAGCTTGCGCCAACTCTTCCGGCTCTTTCGTCCGCACAAGTTTCGGCGGGTTTAATGGCGTGAAATCCGTCTTCGTGTTTTCGGATGTCGGAAGATCTGCCTCGGCGGAAGCGTTCTGTCCATTCTTGAGCAAGTCGTTCAGCTCTTCTCCATCGCCTTCAAGTGTGATGTCCATCTGCGAACCTTTGACAGCCTGATTATTCAGGGAATCAACATCGAACCCATTATGTTCCGGGGAAGGAGCCAGCAGCATGCCCAACACCCAGCGTAGACCATATGCAAGAACAAACCAGACTACGAATCCGATGAACCCGCGAATTAAACTGGTCACGAACACATTGCTGCTATATGCTACAAAAAAAGTCAGAATAAATCCGACTATGCCTGCTCCAAGATTAATGCGGTAGTTTCCAATCATATGTTTATAGTTCCTTTACACCCATTTGTACGCTTCGAATAGTCAAAAGCCCGGTTTCGCAATCCATTTCAATGGTACGGCCATAATTACCACCGGTATCTTCGGCAACAAGCGGTATTTTAAGCTTCTCCAGCCATTCCCGGCAAGACTCGGCATTTCTCGGCCCGATGCGCATCGTCTCTCCTGCTCCCGAGAAAGAAAACATTTGGGAGCCGCCGGCCATTTTGGATACGATCCGTGACTGGGAAGCCCCTAACTGCAGCATTTTCTCCAAGAGCTCGGGCAATGCGGTATCTGCATATTTCGCCTTGTTTACGTTTCCCTCTCTTGCGATTTCCGACGTTGGGAGCATAACGTGTGCCATCCCGGCAAGCTTCAGCTGCGGATCGTACATCGTTAAACCCACGCAAGATCCCAGGCCTGTCGTTCGAATAATGCCGGGAAGTTTGGCTATGTTCAAATCCGCCATTCCGACCTTGACGATGTTTTTGTCTTCAATCATAATCCAGCGGCACCCCTAAAGACTCAAAAATCTTGGCGAATGACGCAGGATCGGGAATCAGGAAAAATTGGCCCTCTACTTGATCCTGTCCTTCAAGAAAGGAGGTGTCAATGAGCAATGCGTCGTCCCCCATTTCCCCGAACTGCAACAGCCCGTAGCTAAGAATGGCCCCAGCCATATCGACAGCCAATCCGGGAACGGTAGGATACATGGACAATCCGGTAAAGTCAGCTAAGGATGACAGATAGGAGCCAGCCAACATGTTTCCAATTTCGGATAAAGCCGACTGCTCCATTTCTGTAAACTCGAGACCTTCCTTCAATTCAAAACCGGCAAGCCGGTTCAACAGCATTTTGGCGGCTTCCGGAGCCATCATGAAAAACAGGTTGCCAGGCGCCTCACCTTCCACCCGGAGGAACACCGTGACCACGATGCGCTCATCGCCGCCGACCTTATCCGCAACTTTTTCAAAAGGAAGCATTTCCACAGTCGGTACGCCCATATCGATCGGTTTGTTCAAAAGCTGGGACAACGCCGTAGCGGCGTTGCCAGCTCCAATGTTACCGACCTCTTTGAGCACATCCAACTGGATACCCTCAAATCGGTTGAATATTTCCACGGTTTAGCCCTCGACGCTTTCCAGCTGAACGATTTCGCTTCTGCTTAATACTTCATTCAGGTTAAGCATGATGAGCAACCGTTCATTCTCCAATTTGGCCACGCCGCGCAAGTATCTCGCTTTTACGCCGCCAACCACTTCCGGGGGATTGTCGATGGAACTGCTCTTGATGTCAATGACGTCGTTGGCCGCGTCTACGATGAAGCCGACCTGCATATCGCCTACTGCCACGATGACGATTCTTGTTTGATCGGTATATTCCGTTTCAGGCAAGGAAAACCGGCCGCGGAGGTCAATGACGGGAATGACCACGCCGCGCAGGTTGATGACGCCTTTTACGAAAGAGTACGTATTGGGTACCCGGGTAATCGGCATCATGCGCTCAATCGTCTGAACCTTTTCCACCTCTACGCCGTACTCTTCGGAACCGAGTTTGAAGACGATCACTTTCAATTCTTGATCCATGGATAAAACCTCCTTATTAATGTAAGGCTAGGAATGATGTTTATTTGATAAATGCATTAGGGTCTACGATGAGCGCAACTTGTCCATCACCCAGGATCGTAGCTCCAGAGATTCCTTCAATCGCAGGCAGATAATTCCCCATCGATTTCAGCACGATTTCGCTCTGACCGATAAATTCTTCAACGGACACCGCTGCCAGGCGATCGCCTTTGCGAATAACCACGATTTCGGTTTCTTTCTCATCGGCATCATTGAAATCGGGTACACCAAATACCTCGCTTAACGAAAGGTAAGGAATAAGGGATTCCCGGAACGTAATCATCTTGTTGCCGTGAATGTTGCGTACCTGCTCACGCTGCACGATGGCCGTCTCTACGATGGAAGAAAGAGGAATGGCATATTTCTCTGAACCGAGGCGCACAAGCATCGCCGCAATGATGGACAACGTCAGTGGCAGTTGGACCGAGAAATTCGTGCCTTTGCCCGGCGTCGAGTGAATCGTTACATTGCCGCCAAGCGAGGTGATTTTGGATTTAACGACATCCAGTCCCACGCCCCGTCCGGAGATGTCCGAAATTTTATCCGCTGTGCTGAAGCCCGGAGCAAACAAAAGCTGGTTGACTTCATCGTCGCTCATTTTGGCTCCCTGCTCTTCGGTAATGACTCCTCGGGAAATCGCCGTTTTCAACAATTTTTCGCGATAGATTCCTTTGCCATCATCCTCGATCTCAATAAAGACATGGTTCCCGCTATGGAATGCACGCAGATTCACGGTGCCCATTTCCGGCTTCCCGGCTGCGATGCGTTCTGCAACATTCTCTACGCCATGATCGACCGCATTTCGAAGCAAATGCACGAGCGGATCTCCGATTTCGTCAATGACGGTGCGGTCCAGCTCGGTTTCCGCGCCGGTGATGACAAGATCGATTTTTTTATCCAGCGTTTTGGCCAAATCGCGGATCATCCGCGGGAAGCGGTTAAATACGGTATCTACCGGCACCATCCGCAATTTCAAAACGATATTTTGCAAATCTGTGCTGACCCTGCTCAAGTGGGCTACCGTATCGGACAAATCGTTATTTCCCGTTTCACTTGCCAACTGCTCCAGGCGGGAACGATCGATCAGCAATTCACTGAAAAGATTCATTAATACGTCAAGTCTTTCAATGTCGACGCGAATGGTTCGTGAAGGCGCTGCAGTCGGCTTGGGAGCAGCCGGCTTGGCTGCTTCTTTTTGGGCTGCTTCTTTCGCGGCCCCCTCTGATTGGGGCGATGCCTCCGCAGTTGCAGCAACCGGGGCCGTTGCCGCCTCGACTGCTGCCGTCAACTCTGCGGCTGCGGCAATAGCCTGACTGGTCATATGTTGAAGCGATTCTTGATCCAGCGGAACCACTTTGGCACTATCTATCTCTGAAATGCCCAAGATCGCTTTTTCAAGTTCCGGCGCTTCTTTGGTTGTTATGTAATACAACGAAAAACTGCGCTCAAACTTATCCTGCTCTATATCCTCGACCGACGGGAAGGCCTTGACCACTTCGCCGGAGCGCTCCAGCAAATCAAAGACCATATACGCCCGTACAGCCTTAAGCTGGCTTTGTTCACTGACATGTACTTCAATAAAATGTACCTGATGTCCCTCCGAGATGGACTGTTCGAGCACGGAATACTGGAACTCGTCCAGCTCTACCGCCGCCAATTCTGTCGAATCGCTCGATTGGCTTGCATCGGCAGCAGGGGTGTCCCCACCTTTCCACTCACCGCTTTCGATTGCCTGAAGAGCGGCAACGATGGAGGAAACGTCCGCTTTTCCTTCTCCACCGCCGGTAATGTCCTGTACCATCGTTTCCAGTGCATCCAACCCTTTGAACAGGGTGTCAAAAATGAAATCCTGCATTTTCAATTTTTCGTTACGCACCAAATCCAATACGTTTTCCATTTTATGCGTCAGGGATGCCAGATCTTCGAAGCCCATCGTTGCGGCCATGCCTTTCAAGGTATGTGCAGAGCGAAAAATGACCTGTACGATACCGAGATCCTCCGGGTTGCTTTCGAGTTGAAGCATATTTTCGTTAAGGGACTGCAGATGATCATTCGACTCATCAATAAACATGGATAAATATTGGTTCATGTCCATTGTGAGGCACCTCCTCCATGAGTTACACTCCGTTTATTTCACAGCTTGAACAAGTTTCGGTGCGATCCCCTGCAGTGGCAGAAGATGTCGCACACATTGCAGCTCGACTGCCGAACGCGGCATACCGTACACAACACATGTTTCTTCGTTCTCTGCAAAGGTAGACGTCACCCCGGCATCGTACATCTTTTTCATCATCCGGGCTCCGTCGCTCCCCATGCCGGTCAAGAGAACCAGATGCCTTTGCAGCGAAGCAAAGTCCATCAATGACTCGAACATCGTATCCACCGACGGTCTATGCCCGTTAACAGGCTGCTCTTCGGTCAACTTTACGACATACTTTCCGTCTACGCTCTTGTTGACCTTCAGATGGTATCCGCCTGGTGCAATATAAGCCGTTCCTTTTTGTAAAACCATGCCTTCTTCGGCCTCGACCACCTGCAGCGGGCTGAATGTATTCAGGCGCTGAGCCAGAGAACGTGTAAAGTTGGGCGGCATGTGCTGCACAATGACAACAGGTGCGGGCAAATCGGCCGGCAGTTGCTCGAGCAATGTTTTAAGGGCGCGCGGCCCTCCTGTCGAGCAACCGATTGCGATAATCTTATTAAAGGACCCCTCTAAGCCGGAAAGCTGTTTCCTAGCCGGCACGGCTTGCGCTGCCCCTTTGGCATTGTCGCTTGCCGAAGCAGCTGCAACCTGATCGGACACAATGCGCGTTGATACATTAGGACGAATCTCTTGAGGCATCCGAGTCGGCTGTGACCGTTTGGTTGAGTGCGTTTCGCCTGGTTCACGGGTAACATCCGTTTGAAGCGCCGGTTTGCTTTTAGGGGCTGCAGGTTGTTTACTCGCCTTCGAATCCTTAGCCGATGATTGGATCGGCTTTGGAGGAATCCGTAACTTTTCATTGTTTTCGCTCGGCGCACGTTTGACCAGTTCAGCCTGCATGGCTGGCTTTTTGGTCGCATCGCCTGCTTTCTCATTGGCTTTTTTGGTTTCTGACTGTGGAGCCTGCACAATTGGAGAATCCAAACGGATCATCTGGGCCTCTTCCCTTTTTTGAATAGCGGCCGCCCTGCGTTTCTCCCTTTGTTTGATCTCATCCATGGCCGCACGCATCCGTTCGATCAGCGCTTTCCCCACATCCTGAATGTCATGATCCTGGGAGACGGACGGTTTGCGGATAAAATCAAACGCTCCGGCTTCAAGAGCCATAATGGTCTCTTTCATGCCTTGTTCATTAATACCCGACAACATAATGACCGGAACATAAAAATGCTTCATGATGGACTTGAGCGCATCAAGCCCGTTCATTTCCGGCATTTCAACGTCCATAGTGATGATATCGGGTTTTAAATCCAACGATTTTTGTATCGCCTCTCTACCGTTTGAAGCGGTTGCCGCAACCTTGAATTCCGGATCCGCTTCAATCAAATCGGAAACAATTTTGCGCATAAAAGCGGAATCATCGACAACCAATACTTGATACACCGCCATCTTGTTTCACACCCCTGTTTCCTTATTCAGAAATCATGTTGTTTTCCTGAGCCACTTTTGCATAAATCCCCTGATTCCTGTCAAGGTTTCGGATTCGGCTGCCGAAGGAACGGCTAAATAACGAAGTGCGAGGCGCTGTATATCCCTTGAAGCTCTGGCATTCGGATAGGCCAAGGAGTACGGCACCTGCCTCTTCACCGCTTTGCTCACTTGGGGATCCTCCGAGATAGATCCTAGCAGCGGAATATCCGCATGCAGAAACCTTTTGGCTACACCTGCCAGCTTTTCAGCCACCCGTCCAGCTTCCTGCTCGTCATCCACCCGGTTAACGACCAGTCGAAAGGGAGTCACCTTTTCCTGACCATGAATGATTTTCATTAAAGCATAAGCGTCGGTAATGGAAGTTGGTTCAGGAGTGGTGACAATCAAGCACTCATCGGCAGCTTCGATAAATTTCATATTTTCCTTGGAAAGTCCGGCTCCGGTGTCAAAAATAATATAATCCACGTGCTGGGCAATCTCATCCACTTGGGCAGCAAAGTATTCCAAATCCCGATCTGACAACGAAAACAATTCTTGCATGCCCGATCCACCAGCGATATATGGCAAACCATTTGCTCCCAGCTGCACGATTTCATGGATGGTCTTTTTTCGGTATAACAAATGATACAAATTATAGGTAGACGACGCACCCATCAAAACATCGATGTTGGCCATCCCTATATCTGCATCAAATACAAGGACTTTTCGGCCAAGCGTTTGCAGGGACAGCGCAAAATTCAGCGTGAAGTTGGATTTTCCCACCCCGCCCTTGCCGCTGGCCACCGTGATCAGCCTGGCTGCACGACTGCCGCGCACCGGCTCCTTGTGGTCCTGCGGGGCAGAAGCCATTTTTCGAAGTGAAGATGCCTGATCTTTCATTGCTTCGTTTCTCCCAATAACATGTCAGCCAATTGGTCCGCATCGGGCTTCAACAGATGATCCGGGACATTCTGACCATTGGTCAGGTATGCCAGCTTGATCGGAAATTGATGCAGCAGATTGAACATCGGGCCATAACTTCCGGTTTCATCCATTTTCGTGAAAATCACTTTGTCCAGCCCATATTTGCTGAAATGATTCGCAATTTCAATCATGTCCCTGCTTTTCGACGTCAAGCTGATGACCAGGTAGGTCTCGCTATGCTCCACGGGCGCAAGCAGACTCTGGAGCTCGGAAACCAGCAATTCATTCCGATAGTTTCTACCTGCCGTATCCATAAAGATCAGATCGCATTCCTGAAGCCTTGAGATAGCACGTTGCGTATCTCCCGGTGACTGCACGACCTCCAGCGGAACATTGAGAATGGATGCATAGGTTCTGAGCTGTTCTACTGCCGAAATCCGATAGGTATCGGACGTGATGAAACCTACTTTCCTCTGCTTGTTGAACATCTGCTCCGCCGCCAGCTTGGCAATCGTCGTTGTTTTTCCTACTCCGGTAGGGCCGGCAACATAGACAATGCGGGTATCGGGTCGGATTCCTTCATCGATGCGCTCAATCAGAAAGCGTACAATTTCCTGCTGAACCGCTCTCCTTGCGCCTTCTGGATCCAACTCGTTTTCCTCCATGTTATTTAGCACCTCTTCGAACCAATTGTCCGAGAGTTCGGACCACAGTTCCTGATCCTGCAAACGATCCTTTAATGAAGCCAGGTCTTCCGGAAATGAATCAGCTGCTGTTCCCTGCTGTGCAAGCCTATTCATCATCCGTTTAATATCCCGGAGCTCTGCCATCAGTTCATGCGTTTCGCCCGATTGCTGATTCGTTTCAGACGTTGAAACCGAAAAATCCGCCCCTTCCGGTCGCGGTTTATCTTCGACGTCTGAACCCGGAGCAGCACCTGCAGCTCCCCTGCCCAAATCGTTTTGTTCAGGCGCAGAACGCATTTCTTCTACTTGATCACTTTTTATTTCCGGATTTTCTTCCTGTGGCGAAACTTTTTTCTCGAAATCCTGGGCAAAAGAACTCGCTGTTTGACGATAAGCCTCAGGAACTCGCGTCCGAGGTACCAAGGGGACCGAAGACGCGGACGGTACGGTGACCTGCCGACCCGCATCCCCCTTCTCTTCCTTTTCTATTGCGGCGACAACCTCAATTCTTTTTTTGCGAAACATTCCGAGAACGCCGCCAACCTTGACTTCTTTGGTAGACAGAATGACGGCGTCGCTTCCCAAGTCTTTCCGAATCTGAAGCATCGCTTCGGGCATGGTCTCAACGACATATTGTTTTACTCTCATAGGTTCACCACCCCGACACTTTGAATTTCAACATTCGGTTCCAACTCGCTATAGGAAAGCACAGGAATATCCTGCATCGTGCGTTCAATAACCTGCCGCAAATACATACGAATCGTCGGCGATGTCAACACGACAGGCTGTTGTCCGGATTGAATGACCCGGTTGACCTGTTCGGTCAGTTTTTGATACACATTTTGAGTCGAGGCCGGATCCAATGCAAGATAGCTTCCTTGATCGGATTGCTGCACGCTTTCGGCAATCTTTTTTTCCAAGCCCGGACCCACTGTAATGACACGCAGCGTTTCGCCCTTTTGCGAAAATTGCTGGGTAATTTGACGTGAGAGCGATTGGCGTACATATTCCGTAAGCACATCAGGATCTTTCGTGTATGTGCCGTAATCAGCCAGCGTTTCGAAAATCGTAACCATATCCCGAATGGATATCTTTTCGCGCAGCAGTTTGGCTAACACTTTCTGTACATCGCCGATGCCAAGAACGGAAGGAATAAGCTCGTCCACAAGCGCGGCATAATTTTCCCTGAGATTGTCCACAAGCGCTTTCGTTTCTTGTCTTCCAAGCAATTCGTGGGCATGTTTTTTGATCAACTCGGTCAAATGGGTGGCCACGACAGACGGTGGATCGACAACCGTATATCCAGCCAATTCAGCCCGGTCTTTCGCGACTTCATCAATCCATAGCGCAGGAAGGCCGAAGGCAGGCTCCGTCGTTTCGATTCCTGTGATGGATTCATCCTCATATCCCGGACTCATCGCCAGGTAATGATTCAGAAGCAGTTCTCCGCCGCCAACAACATTGCCTTTGATTTTAATCACGTATTCGTTAGGCCTGAGCTGGATATTATCGCGAATGCGGATGACCGGCACGACAAGCCCTAATTCAAGCGCGCACTGTCTCCGGATCATGATAATCCGATCCAATAAATCCCCACCCTGCTGGTTGTCAGCAAGCGGAATCAAACCATAGCCGAATTCGAATTCAATCGGATCCACCTGAAGAAGGTTGATGACACTTTCCGGACTTCGGACTTCCTCAATCTGTTGTTCCTCTTCCATCTGTACCTCGGCTTCTTGCTTCAGGTTAAGGTTGTTCTGCATTCTCCATGCAGCGAAAGCAAGCAACCCGGCAAGAGGCAATGTCGTAACGATATGAATTGGCGTAAAGAACCCCAGCATGGCAACGACGAACGCTACAATGTAAAGGAGAATCGGGTATGAGAACAATTGTCCGGTAATATCATCGGCAAGGTTGCCCTCCGAAGATGCCCGCGTGACAATCAGACCCGCTGCCGTCGAAATCAGTAGTGCAGGAATCTGGCTGACCAATCCATCACCGATCGTCAGAACGGAATACGTGGACAAGGCCTCGGCAAAAGAAAGCCCATGGACCGTCATACCGATAATGAATCCGCCGACGAGGTTGATGATCAGGATGATGATGCTCGCAATGGCATCACCTTTGACAAATTTACTTGCACCATCCATCGCTCCATAGAAATCCGCTTCGCGTTCAATCTTGGAGCGGCGTTCGCGCGCCTGCTGTTCATTGATCAAACCGGCATTTAAATCCGCATCGATACTCATCTGTTTACCTGGCATCGCATCGAGCGTAAAGCGGGCAGCTACTTCGGCTACGCGCTCTGAACCTTTGGTAATGACGATAAACTGAACAACGACGAGAATAAGGAATACGATGAAACCAATCGCAATCTGTCCACCGGCAATCCAGCTACCGAAGGTAGCTACAACGGACCCTGCCTCGCCCTCTCCCAAAATCAGCTTGGTTGTCGAAATATTCAGCGCAAGCCGAAACAGTGTTGTAATGAGCAACAAAGCCGGGAAGATCGAAAACTGCAGCGCCTCTTTGCTGTTCATTGCAACAAGCAAGATCATCAGGGCGATGGAGATGTTGACCACGAGCAGCAAGTCCAGCAGCCAGAGTGGGATCGGGAGAATCATCATCAACACGATGCCAATGATCCCCGCTAGGACGGCAATATCTTTAGTTTTCAATGAATGTACGGCCTCCGATCCCTTTTATTTCGTTCTGCCCTTTAATTTATATACATACGCCAGCACTTCGGCTACCGCTTGAAACAAGTCGGCCGGTATCGCGTCGCCAATCTCGGCTCTTTGGAACAATGCCCGTGCCAGCGGTTTGTTTTCCATGGTAATGACACCGTTCTCCTTGGCGATTTCCTTAATCCGTAAAGCGACGTAGTCCTGACCTTTGGCGATCACTTGGGGTGCCTCCATCTCGGAACCTTCGTATTTCAGTGCCACCGCGAAATGCGTAGGGTTCGTAATAATTACATCCGCATTGGGTACTTCCTGCATCATTCGCTGCATGGCCATTCTGCGCTGGCGTTCCCGAATCTTGCCTTTAATCAACGGGTCGCCTTCCATTTTTTTATACTCATCTTTGATATCTTGTTTGGACATGCGGATGTTTTTCTCATATTCGTATTTCTGATAGATATAATCAAAGATAGCCAGCACCATCAGGGCAACCGCCGTTTTGATTCCCAAATCCATGACCAGCTTTGCGGCAAAATGCAAAATGGCGTCCAATGAAACATGGGCAAGCGAGGCTATTTCCGATTGATACCCTATGATCGTGCTATATACGAGATAACCGATGATAAGCATTTTTAGAATGGATTTGGCGAATTCAACCAAAGAACGCAAGGAAAAAATGTTTTTGAACCCTTTGATCGGATCAAGTTTCTCCAGTTTGGGTTTAAGCCCTTCTCCGATCATCAGGAAACCAACCTGTATGTAATTGACGATCAGTGCCACAAGCACGACGACCAGAAAAACCGGCGCGAGCAGCAGCAAGACCTCAATCCCGTATCGCATCATCATGGCGACCACATTTTCGGAAGTGATATCCATGCTCAGGCGATTGATAAAAATGTCGGTAAACAAACGTACGATCCGCTCTTTATAAAAATCGCTAAACACCAGCATGACCAAAAATGCGCATAACAATATAGCCGCTCCCGAAACTTCCATGCTCTTGGCCACTTGGCCCTTTTTTCGGGTATCCTGTCTCTTTTTGGGGGTTGCCTTTTCCGTCTTTTCCCCTGAAAACAACTGGAGATCAAGTTGGTATTTCATTCGGATTGAGCCCTCCATTTCACTCAGACCGGCCTTTGTCCGATGGTCCCAAGCAATTGCTCCATGGATCTGAACATGACTTCGAACAGTTGACCGAACACGTAGGAAAAGCTCGGAACGACCAGCAACAATATAGCAATTCCCACCAGTATTTTGAGAGGCATGCCCACGGCAAAGACATTGAACTGCGGCGCGGTTTTCGCCAGAAAACCCAACCCGACATCCGTCAGGAACAAGGAAACGACAATCGGCGCAGACATCTGAAAGGCAAGCATGAACGCCTCACCCAATGCCCGGATCAAAAACTCTGCAATGCTTCCATTGGCAACCGTAAGGAAAAACGCATTGGATAACGGAATCCATCGATAACTGTATACAATGGCGTCCAGCAAATAATGGTGCCCGTTCATCGTCAAGAACAACAACACAGCGAAAGCATACTTGAAGTTACCGGTAAGGGGCGCAGATGCTCCAGTCATCGGATCGTAAACATTCGCCATACCAAAGCCGATTTGGATATCGATAAACGCTCCTGCCGTCTGCACGGCCGTGATGAACAAATATCCCACAAACCCCAGCAGCAGTCCGATCAATATCTCTCTAAATACAAGCAAGATGTAACTCAGATCAGCAGGTACGGTTTGATTCACGCCATATGCCAGATATACGGTCAACGTAACGAACGCCGAAAGTCCTATTTTTAAAGTGCTAGGCACATTTCGGGACGAAAAGACAGGTGCAGTTACAAAAAATGATGCAATTCGACAAAACATAAGCAGAGCAACAGGAAAACTTTGCAGCAACGTCTCCATTGTTCAAAGCCTACCCGATATATCTGTAAAGATTTTCAAGAATGTTGGACGTAAAATCAACCAAAATATTCAAAATCCAGGGTCCAAACAAGAGGACTGCGAGCAATACGGCAATAATTTTGGGCACAAAGGCCAAGGTTTGCTCCTGAATTTGGGTTGTTGCTTGGAACACACTAATAATAAGACCTACAACCAGGGCAAGTATAAGCATGGGCGCGCTGGCCAGCAGTGAAGTATAAACCGCTCTCCCGGCCAGACCGATAATAAACTCCGAAGTCATGACCGTCCTCCTTTAACGTTCCGGCTCAAGTGTTGAAGCTCAGCAATAGTGATTTCACAACCAGATACCATCCGTCCACGAGAACAAATAACAGTATTTTAAACGGTAGCGAGATCATAACCGGCGGAAGCATCATCATCCCCATTGCCATAAGCGTACTTGAAATGACGATGTCTATGACCAAAAATGGAATGAATATCATGAACCCCATCTGGAATGCTGTTTTCAGCTCACTGATTGCATATGCCGGTACCATTACGGTAATCGGAATATCCTGATAGGTCTCAGGTTTCTCGGCTTGATTGTATTTCATGAAAAGCAATAGGTCTTTTTCCCTAGTGTGGGTAAACATAAACTTTTTGATGGGGTCTGCAGCTTTCTCAAGCGCTTCGGTCTGTGTAAGATCTCCCTTCAGGTATGGTTGGAGCGCAACCTGATTAATGGAGGACAGCGTCGGCGACATGATGAATAACGTCATGAAAAGCGCAAGACCCACAAGCACCTGGTTCGGCGGCATCTGCTGCGTCCCGAGGGACGTCCGCACAAAACCGAGAACGATCACAATCCGCGTGAAGCTGGTCATCAATACCAATATGGCAGGTGCAATACTCAATACCGTAATCAGCAGGATCAGGGAAAGCGAGCTCGTTCCTGGCGCAGAACCATCTCCTCCGCCGATTTGAATATCGATATTCGGAATCGGCTCCGCAAAAGCGATCGTCACGGATGCAAGGCTGATCAGAGCCATCAGGCTGCATGCTATCCAAATCTTCTTCTTCATGAATCCCTCGACCGATCTGTAGTAATGTCTTTTTCCAGAAGCTTCTCCATCTTGTCTTTGCGATTGGGCATCTGCCGAAGCTTGGATTCAAACAGTTCATGGAATGACGCCGTATCCTCAAGCTCTATCTCTCGCGGAGGTTCTTCCTTGCGCAAGCGGGATGCCAGCTTGGTGATGAGAGGCGACAGGTTGCCGCGCTGTGCCACGGCTTCCCGCTCAAAAGCGTCGATGATTTCTTGCGCTTCTTCGGCATCCGAGATTTTGTCCAGCAGCTGTATGTCATTTCCCACACCAAGCAAATAAACACGACCGCCAATTTCTACAATCTGCAGCGATTTCTGAGATCCCAGACCGATTCCACCCAAAATGCGAACCGTTCCTTTTCGAAACCACTGCTGATTCCGCTTGTTCAAAAAGCGGAGCAAATAAACGATTAGGACCAGGATGACGGCTAGGACCACAATTACCCATACAAGCTGCATATAATAATTGAGACCAGCGCCAGCTCCCATACTCCCGTCCTGTGAATTCATCATGTATCCTAACCCAGCGTCTTGCTGATCGCTTCGATAACCCGGTCAGACTGGAACGGCTTGACGATGAAATCTTTAGCTCCCGCTTGAATGGCATCGATAACCATGGCCTGTTGTCCCATCGCGGAGCACATAATGACTTTAGCGTTGGCATCGATTTTTTTGATTTCCTTCAAAGCCGCGATTCCATCCATCTCAGGCATAGTGATATCCATCGTGATCAGATCCGGACGAAGCTCCTTGAACTTCTCGATTGCCTGTGCTCCATCCTGAGCCTCGCCAACGACCTCGTATCCGTTTTTGGACAAAATGTCCCGGATCATCATTCTCATAAATGCAGCGTCGTCCACGACTAAAATTCGGTTTGCCATCTTGATTCAAGTCCTCCCTAAATTGTGCTTATTGTAATTTCTGAATCCGGTCCCATTGGCTTACGATATCCGTAACCCGAACGCCAAAGTTCTCATCAATGACGACAACTTCCCCCTTGGCGATCAGCTTGTTATTCACCAAAATATCGACAGGTTCGCCGGCAAGCTTGTCCAGCTCGATAATCGAACCTTGCGACAGTTCCAATATATCCTTAATTTGCTTCTGGGTCCTTCCTAATTCTACGGTGACTTTAAGGGGAATGTCCATCAATAAATTCAAATTATTTTCGTCAACCTGTCCGTATGCGCCATTCTGCAAATTGGCGAATTGCACGGGCTGCACGTTCACATTCCGGTTCGGCATGCCGCCATAGTGCTGCGGCGTTCCGTAAGGTTGCTGCGGCTGCATTGGATATGGTTGTTGCGGCGGCATCCCCATGGGAGCTTGTCCGTAACCATAGTCCGGCATTGGCTGCTGTGGCGGCATCTGCGGCGGTGTCGCAGGCTGCGGTGCCGGGGCGGCTGGTTCCTGGGCAGCCGGTGCTGGGGCGGATGCCGGCAGCGGGTCCGATTGCACAGGTGCTCCTGCGGTGGACTCCTGTGCGCCACCGATCAGCATTTCGACCATGCTCTTTGCAAAATGCACAGGCAGCAGCTGCATCAACGTCGAATCGATCAGATCCCCGATCATCAATCTGAAGGACACTTGGATCAGCGTCTCATCATCAGGCAAGCTGTTTACACCTTCGCCGCTTTCCATGTTGAGGATATCAATGCCTGGCGGCGAAATGTTAACGAACCGATTAAAGATCGTTGACATGGAAGTCGCCGATGAGCCCATCATCTGGTTCATCGCTTCCTGTACGGCGCTGATATGAATCTCGTTCAATTCTTCATCCGCCGGATTTCCTTCGCCACCAAGCATCAGGTCTGCAATCACCTGGGCATCCCGCTTTTTGATGACCAGCGAATTAATTCCTTCAAATCCATCCACATAGTTGACGTGTACTGCCACATGCGGTTTGGGAAACGCCGTTTCGAACTGGGAACGGCTGATGATCGACACCTTTGGTGTCGTGATATCTACTTTAAGTCCAAGCAATGTGGATAACGCGGTTGCCGCGCTGCCGAATGTAATGTTTCCGATCTCGCCCAGAGCATCCTGCTCCAGGTCAGTCAAAAAGTCATCCACGGTCTTTGGCAGCGGCTCCGAGCTGTTCATGGATTCGGACTGCCGGAGCAATGCATCAATCTCTTCCTGCGACAAATAATCCTTACTCGTCAAACTCTTCAACTCCTTCGGTGACAATTTCGTCGATCTGTACAGCCACGCGGTCTTTTATCGTTCCAGGACTGCCGTAATATTTCAAGCGATCCCCCACTTTAATGGATAAACCCTGATCAACCGGCTTGTTTAACGTAATTACGTCGCCAACGGACAAACCCAGAAACTCGGAGACTGAAATCCGCGATTCTCCCAGTTCAGCGACCAACGGCAGTTTCGCCTTGTTTACGCGTTCCTTGAGCGCCTCGTACTCTTCAGGAGCTCTCGTTTTCCTCTCGGAAACAAACCATTGATGAGTCGAAAGACGTGACATAATGGGCTCCAGAACGACATGCGGAATACACAAATTGATCATACCCGTGGTGTCACCGATTTTGGTGCTAAGCGAGATCAGCGCGATGGTTTCATTCGGCGACACAATCTGCATGAACTGCGGATTGGTTTCCATGGCTTCCAACCGCGGTGTAATATCGAGCACCGTTTTCCATGCTTCCTGCAAACTTTCAAACGCACGGCTGAAAATCCGTTCCAATATGGTCGTTTCGATTTCAGTCATGGAAGATATTTTGACCGGCGCAGTTCCCGGACCACCCAACAACCGATCCAGCATGGCATAGCCTACGTTAGGATGAACCTCGAGCACCATGCGTCCCTGCAAAGGCTCTGCTTCAAAAATGTTCAAAATCGTCATCTTGGGTATGGAGCGAATAAACTCATCATAAGGCAGCTGCTCAACCTGAACGACATTAATCTGAACGAACGTCCGCAATTGGGCTGAAAAATAAGTGGTGAGAAAGCGTGCAAAATTTTCATGAATACGAGTCAGGCTTCGAATATGGTCTTTGGAAAAACGCACCGCCCGTTTGAAGTCATAAGATCTAACTTTCTTCTGAGTTTCTTCCTTTTTTAGTTCCTCTGCATCCATCTCACCAGAAGATAGGGCAGCTAATAGGGCGTCAATCTCATTCTGTGATAATACATCCACCATGTTCTCACCCCCTTACAGGCTTACAGCAAGTTCTGATCATGTTCATTACAGTGGTGCCACTGTAAAATTATTAAAAGTTGCTTTGGTCAAATTCGGTTCAGGCAAAGCTTCGTTAATGAGTTTGGTCAGCTTTTTGTTGAATTCGGAACGGCGCTCTGCTCCATCAAGCTCTTCCGGCTGCGTATCTGCAAAAGCCTGAATGATAATCGGTTTAACGACAAGGTCTTTGATTTTCTCGAAATCTTCTTTTGCTTTGGCATCTTTCAATTCGAAGACAACGTCCACCGAAACGATGGTGTTGTTGCCCGCCAAATTAGTTTTGATTCCGGTAATCTCTGAAGACACTTCCACAATCTCGTCGGCAGTCAACTTTTTCTCAACCGCCGCGCTTGTTTCTTTTTTCGGATCGTTTTGTCCTTGCAAAAATACGAAGGCCACAACGACAATCAATGTGATCGCAAGCAGTGCGACAGCGATCCAAGGCAATACTTTTTTCATCAGGACTCCTCCGTTTGCTGCACTTTGATGGTGGCTGCCTGGACTCCGATTTCACGGTTATATTCCTTAATTTTGGAAACGACCTCTTCCGCCTTCTCGAGCACGATCAGCCTTTTTCCCGTAACCAACGTAATATACGTATCCGGCGTCTCTTCCACAATCTCAACCATCAGTGCATTCAGCCACATGGGAGAACCGTTTAACCGCGTAACCGAAATCATGCCAAGCCCCCTTGATCAGAGGTGGAGGAGGCAACTCCCCCACACCCTACAAATTAGCCATCCCGTAATTATCGTTTCAAGTTAACAACTTCCTGAAGGATTTCGTCAGAAGTCGTAATGATCCGCGAATTCGCCTGGAAACCACGTTGGGCAACGATCATTTCCGTGAATTCGCTCGTCAATTCAACGTTGGACATCTCAAGCTGGCCGGCAATAATGGCTCCCGTACCGTTCTCCGGATCGTTTGCTGTCAGATTTTCGATGGCCCCTTCCGGATTGGCATTTGCCGTTATCCGATACAGGTTCCCACCGATTTTCTCTAACCCTTCAGGGTTAATCACCTTGCCTATGCCGATTTGTATTTCGCCTTCAACCGTGCCGTCAGCCATCGTTGTGTTAATCGTGCCGTTTTGGGCAATGGTAAAAGACACCACGTCATCACCGATCGTAATGGGCTGACCTTCACTGTCCAACACATACAACCCATCCGAAGTAACCAGATTCCGGGCTGCGTCAACATGAAAATCGCCCGCACGAGTTAAAAAGGGCACCTCTTGGTCTCCGCCCATGGATACCAAAAAGAATCCATCCCCGTTAATTCGCAAATCCGTGGGATTGTTCGTCGTTTGCGGACTTCCTGCCAGGTGAAGCGTGTCAATCGAGCCGATCGAAACGCCCAGACCGATTTGTTTCGCGTTAACCCCGGCGTTGTCGTCGGTTGGCGCGGTTACCCCGGCAGTCGTTTGACTCATGATGTCTTTGAACATGACACGGCTTCCTTTAAAACCTACCGTGTTCACGTTTGCGATATTGTTACCAATGACGTCAAGTTTGGTTTGAAAGCCCCGCATCCCGGAAACGCCCGAGTACATCGATTTCAACATGTTAATAAAACCTCCCAGCCTCTATTTGGTGCCGCATCAGTCGGTCAGCGGCATTTCGGCTCCCGAGAATGGGCCAGCCAGTTAAGAAATAATTACAGCACTGTCGATCTGGGTGAACACATTGTCTTTCATGCTTTTGCTATCCAAGGCTGTAACAACAGTGCGATTTTGAACATTAACGATAAACGCCATATCCTGCATTAATATAAGAGACTCTTTAGCACCTTTGGCAGCAGCTTTATCCAGCGCAGAACCAATCTGCTCCATCTGCTCGCTTCCAAGCTCAATGCCTCGCTGTTCAAGTCTTTTCGCAGCGTGGTTGCTTAATTTGAGCAGATGTTCATCAAGCAGCTCCGCAAAAGGCCGTTCGAATGGACCTGCATGCTCCCCCTGCTTCGTTCGGTGCAGCAAGTTTGGTGTCAAGGCTCCTGCATAGAGTTGACCAACCGTCATCCGATCCGTCATGACGCATTCCCACCGGATGCAGGTTCTTCGGACGGAGCATCTTGCTTATTATCTGGATCCGTTTTATCTGGTTCTGCCTCTTCTTCTTCTTTCGGGTTTGACACCTGGATGATTTCATCCAATTTAATCTCGTCGTTGCCTACTTTAGCATATTGAACCCCATCTCTGACGATGATGGAATCCACAATGCCCTGGCGCAACGTTCCGTTGTCATCCTTGTCCTTATCGGCTTTCCAGCTCAGATCGTCATTTTTGGTATTCCCGGAAGAAATCCAACTGATTTCCTTGCCGATCATGCTGGACACAGTGCCCAGGGATTTGCCCAACGCCTCCAATTTGGAGGAGATATTGACCAGCTGCTCCACAGAACTAAACTGCGCCATTTGGGCAATGAACTCCTTATCTTCCATGGGCTGCATCGGGTCCTGGTTTTGAAGCTGGGTAATCAAGATTTTTAGAAATTGATCCTTACCCAACTCTTTGGTTGCTGCACTAGTAGTCGCTTTATTGGCAGCCGAATAGTTGGGCCAGGTGGCATTGGTTGAAAAAATTTCGTTAGCCATTCTTTCACCTCATTCCTGATTAAGCCTTGGCTGTAAACGAATCGCGTGGAAGATCGCTCTCTTCTGCATGCTCGCTGCGCCAGTTACGCAGCTCTTCCTGCAAATTCGCAACGGTTATCGAATCGTCGGTCTGTTCCTCGCGTTCACGCGAGCGCCGTTGTTCGCGGGAGTTGCCCCCAGGCTGACGTCCGCCATCCTGATACATTTGCGACCCCACCGAACTGTTTTGAGTTACCTCTATCCGTTCTACCTGTATGCCTTGTGCAGCCAGCGAAGTCCGAAGCTGCGACATCTGCTGCTCGATCATGTCTTTGGCCATGGCGTGTTCTGTCATGAAGCGGGCGACGAGTTGGCCATTTTGAATCGAAATCTGCACATCCAGCTTGCCCAAATGCTCTGGTCTAAGAGAGATCGTCGCTTCCGAGAATCCCTTTTGATGTACGATATCCAGTTTGTTAATGACAAATTGCGTCATTTCCTTGCTGAATTGTGAAGCCTGCATTACCGGCTCTGCCGGCTTTGCTGCCAGCGTTCCGGACGATCTAAGGGACAGTTCTCCTGCCGTAATGATGCGATTCTGATCGGCCCCATCCAGCTGAATTTCACCCGATTCGATTGAACCACCCGCCTCACTGGCATTATCCGCCATGGCAGACTGCAAAGTCAGCGTATTGCTTTGCGGTCCCGAAACGTTGGATTTGAACTGCCCGGCATTGGATTTAGCTCCCTCTGTCTGGTCATTAACTACTGCAAAAGCATCCACCATGGATTTCAGCTCGGTCCAACCTTTGTTGCTGTTCAAAGGAACTCCTGCTTGATCCAGCCGATCCTGCAAGGTTTGGAGCAAATGTTTACGCTCGGTCGTGTTTTTGACAACAGCGCCATCCGGCTCCGTAAACTTGGCCGCCATTTGCGTAAGCACATCCTGCAGCACAAACCGCGCCGCCGCCGGATGTTCTTCCAGATGGATCGCAAGCGGGCTGCTCGCAGCCGCTTCCGTCGGAACCGTTTCGTTTTCATCCGCCGTTTCCCCGGTCTCAGCACCATTCAAAAGAACGTACAGCTGCTGGATGATGGATTGCAATTCCACGGCGAGCGTCGGATCGTTCTCGAGAGTTTCATCAAGCGAATCCAAATCGTCAAACAACGAGCTTAGCAGTTCCATCAATGATGTTTGTTCTCCTTCTTCCAATGAAGCAAAGGAAAATACAAGCGGATTGGAAGACAACGATTCCGGTGATTCGGATGTGCTGGCGTTTGCTACGCCTCCGTTCATGGACTGTGTCAGCGTTTGGTCAAACGTTCCAGTCACACCATCAGGTGCAGATGTTCCGGATGATTTAGAAGCTCCTGCTGTTTTGCCCGATGGAGCCGTGGAGGTCATCTGATATACCATCGACATTTCTTTTTCACCCCCCTTCTCCGTGAGAGATGGTCCTTTCTATTTGTTGCCCATCAAACGATTCAGAATTTTGGCTGTTTCTGCCGAATCTGCGCTGGACATGCTCTCCAGCAGTCGGGAACGGGTGGCATCATCCACCGAGTTCAGAATCGTCAACGTTTTGTCAGGGCTCAGTTTATACGTCTCCAAGAGAAGCGTTGCTGCGTTTGAAGCAGACATGGTGGAGAAGGTTTGGCTCAACTGGCTTTTGTCCAGGTTTTTGGATGTCGTTGCCGTCGTCGTCTGCGATGCCGATTGCTCTTTTTTGAGCCTCGATTGCAATGCGTCAAGGGCCAGATCACCCGAAGGTTTGGCGTCTTTCATCATCATGGTGACATCGGCAGCCGTTTTCGGATCCATTTTCTCCAAAATTTTCGTTTGGGCGCTGGACTGCATGGAACTTAACATAAGCACCATTTCTTCGTTCGTCATGTTTTGCAAAATCGGAGCAGCTTTGCTCGGACTCATGGCCGCATACATTTTCGCCAAACTTTTGATTTGCTTCTGATAGTCGGACTCCTCTTCCGGTGCAGACTTGGCAGCTTCTTCGGCAGCCTTGCTCGCCTCATCGAGTTTCTTTTGCAGCTCACTGGCTTTTTGCGTTTCGGTTGCCGTTGCTTCCTTGGCTGCTTGAAGCTCTGTCTCTTTCTGGGCTACCTCGGACTTCAATTTCTCAATGGTTGCTTCTGCGCTCTCCACTTGCTTCTCGCTATTTTCAAGCTTTTCTTTTTCAGGATCCAGCTTGGGATCGGGAACCCAATCTTTTACGACAGGAACCTTGTTGGCCAGCTCAAGCAGATTATTTCGAACATCTACATTGAACAGGGTCAAGAGCACCCCGAGCAGTACCACCGTGAACACAATCGGGATGGAAATCATGAGAAACTTTTCCCAACCGCTGCCGGACTCCTTTTCCAACTCTTCGTCTTTAACAGCCATTTTCTATTTCCTCCTTCACGAGACAACTCCGCTTTTGCGAACCGGTATCAAATCGCACGTCCGGCTTTCGCAGCGAACCGCACAGTAGCCATCTCGTCCAGATCGTTCTGTTCCCGGAGGAGCATCTCCTGCTGAAACTTGAGTTTGGCTTTCCCTCTCGCTTCGAGCCATACTTTTTCGTCCACCATTTTACCGTTCAAAAACGTTTGATTCCGCTGTACATGAACCTGAGCATGCTTCACGTCATCGCTTTTCCTGGAAATGCATTCATCGAGATGATGGATGTAGCGCTGCATTTCCTGCAGACTGGACACGGAAGCTTTAGCAGCCGTTGCGGATTGAATCCCTTCAATGGCTTCCTGTTTGTCGTTCAACAGCTGCAACAGATGCTCTTCCTCGGTCTGAAGTTTGCCGATGGCTGTGGATAACATCCACTCCGCTTGTGTCTTTTCATTGCTTTTCAGGTCGACAACCTTTTGGAAATGATATCGAAATTTCATCGTTTACCTTTTCATCTCCTTGCAAATTCAGAAATCAAACGTTCCTGCACTTCACTTAGCGTCACTTTTTCGTCCACTTTTTGCTTCGTAAAATTCCATATGTTCTCGATCTGTTCGATCGACTCGTCGATAGCTGCATTGGAACCTTTCTGATAGGCACCGATATTGATCAAGTCTTCGGATTCTTTGTACACGGCCATCAACCGTTTCATGTTGTTTACGGCGTCCAGTTGTTCCTCCGGTGCGATATCCTTCATGACACGACTGATGCTGGCCAAAACGTCGATCGCCGGAAAGTGGCCTTTGTTGGCGATGGCACGGTTCAGCACGATGTGCCCGTCAAGAATCCCCCTGACGGCGTCGGCTATAGGTTCATTCATGTCATCCCCGTCGACAAGCACCGTATAAAATGCCGTGATGGAACCGGTCGGCCCTGTCCCTGCGCGCTCCAAAAGCTTGGGAAGGCTGGCAAACACCGAAGGAGTGTATCCCCTCATGGCCGGCGGTTCGCCGACAGCAAGTCCCACTTCCCGTTGCGCCATCGCATATCGCGTTACAGAATCCATCATTAACATGACATTCATGCCTCTGTCCCTGAAATATTCTGCAATGGTCGTAGCGATCACCGCTCCCTTGATTCGAATCAAGGCCGGTTGATCCGAGGTCGCGACGATGACGACCGAACGCTCCAGTCCTTCCGGCCCCAGATCGCGTTCGATAAAGTCACGAACTTCGCGCCCCCGCTCCCCGACAAGCGCGATGACGTTGACATCCGCCGCCGTATTGCGGGCAATCATGCCCATCAGCGTACTTTTCCCGACACCGGAACCTGCGAAAATGCCAACCCGTTGGCCTTTGCCTACCGTAAGAAGTCCATCGATGGCTCTCACGCCGACACTCATCGTCTCAAGTACCCTTGGGCGATCCATTGGATTAACCGGCGCATTGGAGGTCGAGTAGGTTGGCATTCTTGACGGCAAAAGCGAACCATCGAGCGGCTTGCCCAGACCGTCAAGCACTTTTCCGAGCAGTTCGGAACCGACCTGTACGCCAAGCGGCTTGCCTGTCCCGACCACATCGCAGCCTGGACCTATGGATTGAAGTTCCCCAAGAGGCATTAACAGCACCTTATTGTCTCGAAAACCTACAACCTCCGCTTGAAGCGGTTTGGCCGATTTGCCAGGGTAGATGTAGCATACATCGCCGATGCTTGCATCCGGCCCCTCCGATTCCACCATGAGACCAATGACCTGAGTCACTTTGCCATTCACTCGAACGGGATCGAATTGTCGCAAATGTTCCATATATCGCTGCGAGCTTAAAATCTTCATTTAACTTTTCGACTCCTCATCCTCAAGTGCGATGCGGACCAATTCTTTTTTGATTTCGGAAAGCTGTGTGTCGATTCGGGCATCCACACTCCCGAAGGACGACCGGATGACACAACCTTTGTCCTTCACGGTCGCATCGGGCAGAATTTGCAATTCCGCCTGCGAATCAATCGACAGCGCGAGTTCTTCCCGCGCAGCCTGGACAAATGCAAATTGTTCAGGGGCTACACACAACGTAATGATGCCCTGCTCCCGTTTTCGCGACAAATTCTGTCGAATGAGCTCGAGCATATGCTCCGGATCAAGCGTCAGCTGTTTGTCGATCACTTTTTCCGCTATTCCGCAAGCAAGTTCAACGAGGAAAGGCTCTGCTTCCTGAATGATTTGCTCTTTTGCTACATATGCCTCTCGGAGAACTTGCTGGGCTTCCTTCATCATCTCTTCGATTTTCACCTGGAGCTCATGTTCAGCCTGTACCCTGCCCTCTTCATAGCCTTGCTGAAAGCCTTGTGAACGCATGGCTTCAATTAAATGCTCATCCTGCTGACGTTGCTCCTGCCACCAGGCCTCGATCTGTTCCTTCGCCTCCTGAAGCATTTGCTCCGTCTGCTCTGAAGCTTCACGCACCTGCTTTTCCGCAAACTCCTTGGCATCCTTCAGCATCTCTTCCGTCAGGCGTTTGGATTCCTCGTCAACACGTGCTTGCAATGATGCGGCATGTGTCGAATCATCATCACCATCCGAAGCTGTTTCCGCTTCTCCGTAATAATGGTGGTTTTCCAGACGCTTGTGATCCTGAGCAGGCACATACTGAAAAGATTTAATCAAATTAGACAATGATGTCATCTCCTCCGCCACGGGCGATAATGATCTCACCTGCATCCTCCAGTTTGCGGATAGTTCCTACGATGCGCGTTTGGGCTTCTTCAACGTCACGCAGACGCACAGGACCCATAAATTCCATTTCTTCTTTGAACGTTTCGGCCATACGCTTCGACATATTTCGGAAAATAACATCCCGAACTTCTTCGCTGGCCACTTTCAATGCCAACTGCAAGTCGGCGTTGTCGATATCGCGGATAATGCGCTGAATCGAACGATCGTCCACATTGACGATATCCTCGAACACGAACATCCGTTTTTTGATTTCTTCGGCAAGCTCCGGATCCTGAATTTCCAAGGAATCCAGAATGGTGCGTTCCGTCCCCCGGTCGACCCCGTTGAGGATTTGCACGATGGATTCGATACCACCTGCGTTCGTATAATCTTGTGTTACTGTTGATGAAAGCTTCTGCTCCAAGACTCTCTCCACCTGCGCAATGACTTCCGGAGACGTGCTGTCCATGACCGCGATTCTTCGGGCTACATCCGCCTGCTTCTCTTGCGGCAAAGATGAAAGGATGGCAGCCGCTTGTTCAAATTGAAGATAAGAAAGAACGAGAGCGATGGTCTGTGCATTTTCGTTCTGGATAAAGTTCAGAATCTGGTTCGGATCTGCCTTGCGCGCAAAGTCAAATGGTCTGACCTGCAGCGTGGCCGTCAGGCGATTAATAACTTCAAGCGCTTTTTGAGAGCCGAGCGCTTTCTCCAAAATCTCTCTGGCATAGGTAATACCGCCTTGAGAGATGTATTCCTGGGCCAAACAAATTTGGTGGAATTCCGCCAAGATCATTTCTTTTTCCGCAGAATCCACTTTGCGAACATTGGCAATCTCCAATGTCAGCTGTTCGATCTCTTCATCTCTGAGATGTTTGAAGATTTGGGCCGAAACTTCCGGTCCCAGCGTAATCAATAAAATTGCTGCTTTCTGTCTTCCGGTCAATCCTTGACCGCTCGCTTTTGCCAATGCATTCACCTCTATTCGTCAGCCAGCCACGTACGCAGCAGATTGACGAATTCGTCTGGCTTTTTCTTTGCCAAACTCTCCAATTGTTTGCGCACTTGACTTTCGTTCGTCACACTGTCCAGCGTAATGGACGGAAACTCTGTTGCTACAGGGAGAGGAAGCTCCTCTTCTTCGTCTTCTTCTTGTCTGCGACGGCGACGCACAAGCAGGATCACCACTGCAGCGATCAGCGCTGCCACTAACCCGCCTGCTGCCCATAACATCCATGAAGAAAGTTGGAAACCGGTGCTTTCCGCAGTTGTCGTTTGGAATCCTTGGGAAATCACTGAAACTTTTTTAGTCAAATCCGCGTCTGTTAATTGAACATCTGAATCAGCCAAGGAAGCACGGACGATATTTACCAGAATGTTCTCGATCGCATCCTGGACAGGCTGCTGCAATTCCGTTTGGCCTGCTGGTGGTTCAACCGCGACGTTAATGGTTAAATCTTTTACAGTATAAGGACTTGAAACGATATCTTTCACAATCCGGTTTACATCGTAATTTCTGGTGCTTGAGGACTCTTCGGAAGTCGAATTCCCCGAGCCGCCGTCGGCAGACGGGTATCCGGGAATTTCCTCTTGACCGGTACCTGCTACACCGCCGGTTGGATTGCTTGCACCTGAATAACTCTTCTGGATCTCCTGTACGCTGATGGCGATCCCTTGCATATTTTCGGTGTCTACCGGTGTTACCAGGTTTTCCTTGCGTGTTTCTTTATCAAAGTTAAGTTTGGACGCCACCAATACGTTAACCTTGTCTTCGCCCACGATTTGGGACAGGAATTGTTTCACATTGTTGCGCACATCGTTTTCGAACTTTTTCTGCAACGCCATATTTTCCTGAACTTCGGAGGATAATCCGCCGCTGCCTCCTCGTGCAGTCGGAATCAGTTCAGCTTCGTCGGCATTCGTAATGGTAATGTTCTCAATCGGCAGATTGGGAACCGCTGTTTTCACGAGATTGAAATACCCGTCTACAGCCGCCTGGTTAGGATGATATCCAGGCTGGAACGTCAATGCAATGGAAGCAGATGCTTTGTCCTGCTCTTCAAGGCCTGCAAAAATATTATCTTTCGGCATATTAATCAGAGCCTTCGCCTCTTGAATGCCTTGCATCCGTTGAAGAAGCTGTTCTACTTCCCCGTTAATCGCGTTGTTGTATTTGACATCGAACTCTTTGTCGGTCATTCCGATCGGCGACGAGGATTCCTCGAATGCCTTATATCCCAAAGAACCGTTTTGAATGATGCCTTGCGAACCCACATTGACTTTTGTCAAGGCCACGTCGGTGCTTGGAACCGAAATCGATTTGCCATCCGCACTTAATTTGTAAGGGATGTTCGCCGAATTCAGATAATTGATGACTCCTGCGGAATCGCTTGCGTTCAGATCCTTGAAGGCCACCTCATATTCCGTCTTGGACAATTGCATCGTCACGACAACCGCAGCCAAGATCAAAAATGCAAAAGTGGATACTAGCAATATCTTTTGTTTTTTACTGAAACTATTCCAATACTGGACCGTTTTGTCCTTGTACCGGGCCATTCTCTCGTTCACTCTGTCACCCCATCCGAAACTTTGCTAATCTGTCCCGAAGCCATCTCCGTCGCTCGCTCGTTTGAAAGCAGGAAGAATGTTGGCAGGATCAGTACCGCGTCTGCTAGTTGTTAGGTCCAGCGCCGACATCATTGCAGGCGTGCTATTACAGTTGAGTACGCATAATTTCCTGATATGCTTCGATCACTTTGTTTCGAATCTGGGTCGTCAACTGCAAGCTAAGCAGCGCCTGTTCAGACGTGATCATGACCTGATCGATATTTGCTTTGCCAACCAAAAACTGGTTGGTCATTTCGTGTGACTCGGTCTCTTGGGCCGCTACGGAGCCAAGAGCCTCTTGTAGATATGTACCGAAGTTTTGAATCGTTTCGGCTGGTGTGGATGGCCGTTCCACTGTCGTGCTCTGCAACTGCAAAGGTTGAGCCCCTTGTATACTGAACATGTTATTTTGAATCATTAATGTCCCTCCCGTCAGCTCTTTCGTTTGTCTCACTTGGTGCTACCGATTTACATTCAATCAGGCTCTTCCGATTTCCAGAGCTTTCGTGAACATCGCTTTGGTGGAATTCAGTGCTGTAACATTTGCCTCATATGAGCGTGAGGCCGAGATCATATCCACCATTTCTTTGGCGATGTCGACATTGGGCATCATGACATAACCTTCGGCGTTAGCATCCGGATGTGTCGGATCGTACACCGGTTTAAGCGGTGACTGATCTTCGCGAATTTCCGAAACCCTGACTCCTTTCCCGGTAGCCCCTCCTTGCATCTGACTTTGAAGAAGGCTGCTGAAAGAAGATTTGTTCGGTTCCAGGACAACCATTTTCCTTTTGTATGGGACCGCTTCTCCGTTGGACACGCTGGCACGGGTCGTTTCGGCATTCGCAATGTTGGACGAGATCACATCCATCCGCAAACGCTGCGCGGTTAGAGCAGACGAACTAATACTAAAGCTGTTGCTAACGTTCACTAGAATTATCTCCCTTCAATTCCGACTCGCATCATCTTGATCTGTTCATTTACCTGCTGAATGTAGGCGTTATATCTCAGTTGGTTCTCCGCCAGAAGACTCATCTCACGATCAATATCGACATTGTTCTGGTTATTGTTCATGGAGGTGCTCTGGTCCATTTCGACTACTGGCGCAGGAACGGAAGAGGAAGGACCTATGACAAAATGCCTTGGATCTGTCACTTTCCCTTTCAAAACCTTGATATCCCCATCGTTCATTTGCTGTTGCAGCATTTCTTCAAAAGAAATGTCAGAACGCTTGAAATACGGGGTGTCAGCATTCGCGATGTTGTTGGCAATGGCATTTTGCCGCATATTCGACGCATCAAGTGCACCTTGCAACCTTTTAAAACTAATATCATTCAAAAGATTCATAATATCCCTCCTCTCTTTTAAAATTATGGAAAAAGTTACAACCCTTTTTCTTCAAGTTATCCTTGTTTTCGACAAAAACAGGTTCGTTTTTATCCGTCGATCTAGGACTTAAGTAGAATTAACTCTGATGTTGTCGTATAACATAAGTTTCTTAGAGATTGGCATTTATTACAATAAGAAAAAAGCCCTATCTTTTCTTAAAGACAGAGCTTTTTGAGTATTTTCAGCAAATTATGATTTTTTTCGTAAACGATGGGACCCAAAAGAAAACATTGTTTAAATCTACTTAACATCTAGTCTCTTACAATTCAAAGTTCGCTTCACGATTTCATCTATATTTTTAAGCGATCCGAATTGAGCGAAGAGTTATCCGGCGAATTTTCCCATGGTTAAACATGAAAAATTTGGCGTAACAATAGGCTTTCCAAACCAGGATGCAATAAAACCGATGTATCGTTGTAATTCATAATTGACACCCCGTCCAGAAGACAACCCTTCATTTCTGAACTTGGGAGACTAACAATTTCTTAACATTTAGAGTTAACAAAACCGTGCACCGTCCCCGGTTTTCAGTTTCATCCAAAATGTCCCATTACTCAGGCTTTTTTCGCATTTGCGCAATAAAACCGACCCATTGCCATTAAACCGATCACTAGACTAGGACAATAAATAAACCTATATTTGGAATTCAAACCAATTGAATTTTAAACATATGCGGATGCTTATCTAAGACAATCTCCTTGATCTGCTTCACAAGTCCTATATTTCGGCATGTCCCATCGTGCTTTTACTCTATTATCGGTTAAAACGTTGTTAAACATTAGCTGCTATGTAACAAAAATGTCGAAATTATATGCGAAGCTTCAAAAAAAAGACACGCATTGGGACATTCGCCCGGTGCGTGTCTTTTCCCTTATAGAATGTACTGACTTAAATCGCGATCCTGTGCAATATCGCCGAGTTTTTCCCGAACATACTCCGGTGTAATGAGCATGCGCTCCAGCGTCAGCTCAGGGGCCTCAAAGGATAAATCCTCCAGCAGCTTCTCCAGAATGGTGTGCAGACGGCGAGCACCGATATTCTCGGTGTTCTGGTTTACGGACACGGCAAGCTTTGCGATCTCCCGAATGGCTTCGGCTGAAAACTCGATCTCAATATCTTCCGTTCGCAACAAATCGACATATTGCTTCGTTAACGCATTTTTAGGTTCTGTCAGAATGGATACGAATTCTTCAAGCGTCAAGCTATCCAACTCCACGCGAATCGGAAAACGTCCCTGCAGCTCCGGAATGAGATCCGACGGCTTCGCGACATGAAATGCGCCAGCTGCGATAAAGAGGATATAATCCGTTTTAACGGGCCCATATTTGGTCATCACCGTCGAACCCTCGACAATCGGCAGAATGTCGCGCTGTACACCCTCCCTGGAGACGTCCGGGCCGCTCCCGCGCCCTTGGCTGGCTACTTTGTCAATTTCGTCGATAAAAATGATCCCCGTTTGTTCTGCCCGACGGACCGATTCTTGGGTGACATCATCCATATCGATCAGTTTGCCCGCTTCTTCCTGGGTCAGCACCTTGCGCGCTTCCTTGATGGCCAGCTTGCGTTTTTTGGTGCGGCGGGGCAGCAGGCTGCCAAACATCTCTTGCATGTTCATGCCCATCTGATCATTCCCCTGCCCGGCAAACATATCCATCATGGAAGGCGTCGTATCCTCGACATCGATTTCGATAATTTCGTTTTCCAATTTGCCTGACAACAGGTCGAATTTGATTTTCCGCCGTCTTTCCGCAAGCCCGGAATCGGTTTGGCGATCTTCCTGTTCGTCTTCCTGGCTCGAATTGTTGCCAAAGATCATTTCGAACGGATTACGCTGGTTTTTAGAACGGGACGTCGAAGGCGCCAAAATATGTACGATTCGCTCATTGGCGGCTTCCTCAGCCTTATCCTTCACTTTTTCCGTACGCTCCTGTTTCACCATGCGCAGGGACGTTTCGATCAGATCACGGACCATGGATTCGACATCGCGGCCGACATAACCTACTTCCGTAAATTTCGTAGCTTCCACTTTCACGAAAGGAGCGCCTACCAGTTTGGCCAAGCGGCGCGCGATTTCCGTTTTCCCGACCCCGGTCGGGCCGATCATCAAAATGTTTTTCGGTACGATGTCGTCCTGGGTGTGTTCAGGCAGCAGGCTCCGTCGATAACGGTTGCGAAGCGCAACCGCCACCGATTTCTTCGCCTGCTTCTGTCCTACAATGTACTTATCCAGCTCTGCTACGATTTGTCTTGGGGTTAACGATTGAGTTTGCATTCCGGTTCCCTCCTGCCATTATGCCGGATTTTTTCCGGCATCTTAACTTTTATCCAAAACTAGGGGTAACCCCGCATAGCGCTTGAAACAAACCTTCGACCCAGGTTCTCGCTTGCGGGGTTACATTACAGCTCTTCGACAATAATGTTGTTATTGGTATACACGCATAGCTCTGAGGCAATTTGAAGCGCCTCCCTGGCGATATCCTTTGCTTCCAGATCCGTGGCATGACGTTTCAATGCTCTTGCGGCTGACAAAGCAAAGTTCCCCCCCGATCCGATTGCAATGACGTCGTCATCCGGTTCGATAATTTCGCCACCGCCGGAAATAAGGAGCATGCCGCTATGATCCATCACGATCAACAAAGCCTCCAGCTTGCGCAAAATCCGATCCTGACGCCAATCCTTGGCGAGCTCAACGGCAGCCCGCTGCAGATTGCCGTGATGCTCCTCCAGCTTGCCTTCGAATTTTTCAAACAAGGTAATAGCGTCAGCTACAGATCCCGCAAAACCGGCAACGACCTGCCCCCGGTACAAACGTCGCACCTTTTTGGCCGTTTGTTTCATGACCACGCTCTGTCCCATGGTCACCTGCCCATCCCCGGCAATCGCGGCTTTGCCATTATGGCGCACAGCACAGATCGTCGTCGCGTGAAATGACATGTCCATGATATAAGCCTCCTACGTATGATTTAAACGCGTCCAGGAACCGTCAGGCCCTCCTCAGCCGCAAAACGGGCAATGCCGTCCAGTGCACGCTGAGCAAGAGCTTCATTTTTTTCTTTTTTGTTGCGAATTTTCTGAGCCAATTTCGGCAGCAAACCAAAATTCGCGTTCATCGGCTGAAAATGCTTGAAATCGGCAGTGGTAATGTATTGAGCCATGCTTCCCAGCGTCGTTTCCGCAGGCAGCACAGCCATATCCTGACCCAGCGCAAGCTTGGCTGCATTCATACCGGCAATCAGTCCGGATGCCGCGGATTCCACATACCCTTCAACCCCGGTCATTTGGCCGGCGAAGAACAGGTTGGAACGCCCTTTGAATTGATAGGTCGGGTGAAGCAGCTTCGGCGAGTTGATGAACGTGTTTCGGTGCATGACTCCATAACGCACGAATTCCGCATTTTCCAAACCAGGAATCAGCGAGAATACCCGCTTTTGTTCTCCCCATTTCAGATGGGTCTGGAAGCCTACGAGATTGTACAGCGTGCCTGCAGCATTGTCCTGTCTCAGCTGAACGACTGCGTGCGGCAGCGTCCCTGTATGCGGGTTGACGAGGCCAACCGGTTTCATCGGTCCGAACAGCGCGGTTTGTTTTCCCCGTTTCATCATGACTTCAATCGGCATGCAGCCTTCGAAATAAATTTCCTTCTCGAATTCTTTCAATTGAGCGACTTCAGCCGTAATCAGCGCCTCGTAGAACGTGTCGAATTCCTCTTCGGTCATCGGGCAGTTCAGATATGCCGCCTCGCCTTTGTCATAGCGGGATGCAAGATATACTTTGTTCATGTCGATGGAATCTTTTTCGATAATCGGCGCAGCCGCGTCGTAAAAGTAAAAATATTCCTCGCCCATAAGCGCTTTGATCTGCTCGGACAATGCAGGCGAAGTCAGCGGGCCGGTAGCCACAACCACAATGCCATCCTCCGGAATCGCGGTTAACTCTTCGTTCACCACTTCGATCAGCGGATGATTGTGCAGCGTAGATGTAATTTCACCCGAAAACCCGTCCCGGTCAACGGCAAGCGCACCGCCAGCAGGTACTGCATGGCGGTCTGCAGCTGCAAGCACCAGCGAGTTCAGCATGCGCATTTCTTCCTTCAGGACGCCGACCGCATTGGTCAACCCATTGGCACGAAGCGAATTACTGCATACCAGTTCGGCGAATTTATCCGTGTGATGTGCAGGCGTTTTCACTACGGGTCTCATTTCATACAGCTTCACGCGCACCCCGCGGCTTGCGATTTGCCAGGCCGCTTCCGTACCGGCCAATCCGGCACCAATCACAGTCACTTGTTGTTCATTACTCAAAATCATTTACCCCCATCTATGCTATTGCGCTGATTCTTCTTCCGGCTCCTCCACGGGCTCCTGATGATCGCATGAAGTACACTGCAGGCGAGTTCCCTGCTTGTTGCGCTTCTCAACCATCATGGAACCGCAGCTAGGGCACGGCTTGGCAGACGGTTTATCCCAGGATACGAAGTCGCACTCCGGATATCTGTCGCAGCCGTAAAACACCCGTCCTTTTTTACTGCGCCGTTCCACGACATGTCCTTCCTTGCATTTTGGACAAGTTACGCCGATATCCTTGACGATCGGTTTCGTGTTTCGGCAATCCGGAAAGCCGGAGCATGCCAAAAATTTCCCGAAACGACCCAGCTTGTAAACCATCGGTTTGCCGCATTTTTCGCATGTTTCATCCGAGACTTCATCTTCGATCTCGATTTCCTTCATTTCTTCTTCGGCAAATTCAAGGCGCTTCTCGAACGATTCATAGAATTCGGCGAGGACCTTCACCCAATCTTCCGTGCCTTCCTCCACATGGTCGAGATCCCCCTCCATGTTGGCCGTAAACTCGACATCCAGAATTTCCGGGAAAAACTCCTCCATTTGCTCAATAACCAGCTCACCAAGCTCAGTCGGCATGAATTTCTTTTCTTCGATCGCGACATATCCGCGTTTCTGGATCGTTTCCAGCGTTGGCGCATACGTACTTGGACGCCCTATACCCAGCTCTTCCAACGTGCGAACGAGCCTTGCTTCCGTATACCGCGGCGGCGGCTGCGTAAAATGCTGTTTCGGTTCGATCTCTTGCTTTTCGAGCACATCACCGCTTTTCAGCGGCGGAAGCAAACGATCCTCTTCGGTTGTACCGTCGTCATTGCCTTCCACGTACACCTTCATGAATCCCTGGAAGCGGACTTTCGAACCAGCCGCCCGAAACGTGGCGTCTCCCACAGCGATATCTACCGACAGGGTATCCAGAATGGCAGAAGCCATTTGACTCGCCACGAAGCGTTCCCAAACCAGCTTATACAGCCTGAACTGGTCACGGCTCATAAACGACTTGATGGAATCCGGATCGCGCAAAATGGAGGTAGGCCGAATCGCTTCGTGCGCATCCTGCGCATTGGCAGCCTTTTTCGCATAGTTGCGTGGAGTTTCCGGCACAAAGGCATCGCCATACTTGCTGATGATGTAATCTTTGGCTTCTTCCTGCGCGGATGCAGCAATTCGAGTGGAGTCGGTACGCATATACGTGATAAGACCCACGGTGCCCTCTTTGCCAAGGTCAACGCCCTCATAGAGCTGTTGGGCAACGGACATCGTTTTGGATGCCCTGAAATTGAGCTTCCGGGCCGCTTCCTGCTGCAGGGAACTCGTCGTAAACGGGGCAGATGGGTTGCGGCTGCGTTCCTTCTCTTTTACTTCCTTGACTGTAAAAGGAGCGCCTTCGATCTGTTTAAGCACAGCCTGAACCTCTGCCTCGCTGCCAAGCTCGGTTTTTACGCCATTCAATTGATGAAACTTGGCTTCGAAAGGGCTGCCGTCTGCCGTCAGCTTGGCAGTAATGCTCCAGTACTCTTCGGGAATGAAATCATTGATTTCATTTTCCCGATCCAAGATGATTTTGACGGCTACCGACTGAACTCGTCCTGCCGATAGTCCCTTTTTGACTTTCTTCCATAATAGCGGGCTGATCTTGTACCCGACAAGACGATCAAGAATCCTTCTCGCTTGCTGGGCATTCACCAAGTCCATGTTGATTTTGCGCGGGGTTTTGAAAGCATCCTTCACGGCCTGCTTCGTAATCTCGTTGAAAACAACCCTGCAATCCTCGGTGTCATCCAGTTCAAGCGCATGGGCCAAATGCCAGGCTATCGCTTCACCTTCGCGATCCGGGTCAGCTGCAAGATACACTTTTTTCACCTTTTTGCGTGCATCCTTGAGTTCTTTCAGAACAGAACCTTTGCCGCGGATCGTAATATATTTCGGATTAAAATCATTTTCAACCTCAACGCCGATCTGACTCTTCGGCAAATCGCGCACATGTCCCATCGAAGCCTTTACGATGAACTTGCTGCCCAAATATTTGCCAATCGTCTTCGCCTTTGAGGGCGACTCCACGATAACGAGTGAATCCGCCATAGGTTCATCCTCCTCTCAGTGACGAGCTGCTAAAACAAGCGAACTCATCCCATCTAACTAACTTCTCATAACGTTTATGTTCACACACTGCAGCAGCTGCAGCGTCGTCATACCCTCACATACCTTGACCCAGGTAATTGGTTAATCTGCTTTTTTATGATTAAAGATAACAGAACTGAATGCAAATGTCCAAAATCCCAACCCAGCCTTTCCACAAGCTGGTCCAGAGACTGCTCCTCATGCTCCAGCAGAGTGATGACGCGTTGCTCGTCGGAAGAAAGACTTGTTTCGGGAAATATCGCTTGTGCAATCCCTTCGCCTTTCTTCGTTGAACGACCTCTATTGTAAGGAAGTTGTTCGGGATTTGGCAAGCCCATTTGATATTCTTCCAACAGATCGTTAACGGATGTGACCAATTTGGCGCCCTGACGAATCAAATTATGGGCTCCTCTGCTCTTCGGGGAAGTGATCGGTCCCGGAACAGCAAATACATCCCGACCGGCTTCCAGGGCTGCGTCTGCGGTAATGAGCGAGCCGCTGCGAAGGTCGGCCTCGACAACAAGCGTCCCCAGGCTTAGTCCGGCAATAATTCGGTTGCGTTCGGGAAACAGTCCTTGCCGCGCTTTGGTGCCTGGCGGGTATTCCGACAGCAGAAGTCCTTTTTCAGCAATTTTTGCGGCTAATCCACGATTTTCGGCCGGATAGATCTGATCGATGCCTGTTCCGAAAACGGCGATGGTTTTGCCATCTGCACGCAAGGCCGCTTCATGACATACGCTATCAATGCCTCTGGCCAACCCGCTTATCACCGTCAAGCCTGCATGGCATAAATCACCAGCCAGCTTCTCGCCGATTTTGCGGCCATATACGGTCGGCATTCGCGTGCCCACCATGGCAATGGAATCCGAACATAGCAAACCCATATCTCCAATGCCATATAATACCCAAGGCGGCGATCCCGTTTCCTTCAATAATATGGGATACTCACCATCCAGATACGTAATCACCCGAATTCCCAGTTTATAAACCTGCTCTCGTCTCTCCTCGATCCAGCTTCGATTTAATCGTTCGACCAAACGGAGTGCCTGATCCGTTCTCAGCCCGACCTTTAACCAATCCTCTTTACGAAAATCGAGCATGTCTGCCAGTTTGTGCTCACCGGACATCAGCTTGGAGATCGTTTTCCGTCCAATGCCCTCCATTTCATGCAATCCGAATAAAATCCATTTATCTTTCATATGTATACTTCCTCCCGCTGGAGGGAAAAAAGCTTCCCTCATATTGTGTGGCAAGTGACCCCGGATTGCAAGCGTTTACTTTGTCGTGAAATGTAATCCTTCCTGTTTGCGACAAAAAAACGCAAAAAAGCAACCCTTCGTCCGGATGAGGGACAAAAGGTTGCTTACCTTCCGTGTCACAATATCGTCGATAACCCAAATAAACTCATTTTTTGAGCATCGTTTCTTCTATTATAACGGGAAAGTTTTAATGTGTCGTGCACAAATTCAAAATGCCTTTTTCTTCGAGCACGCTTACGAGCGTCGAACCCATCTCGGATGGCGTCGGCGCAACTTTGATGCCGCAAGATTCGAGTTTTGCGATTTTTTCCTTCGCCGTGCCTTTACCGCCGGAAATGATTGCTCCGGCATGGCCCATGCGTTTGCCCGGAGGCGCAGTTACGCCGCCAATGAAACCTACCACCGGCTTGGTCATATTGTCGCGAACCCACTCGGCTGCTTCTTCTTCCGCAGTCCCTCCGATTTCACCGATCATGATCACGGCATGAGTCTGAGGATCTTCGTTAAAGCGTTTCAGAATATCGATGAACTCGGAACCTTTGACAGGGTCCCCACCAATCCCGACGGCGGAGGATTGACCGATTCCACGAGTTGTCAGCTGGTGTACGGCCTCATACGTCAACGTTCCGCTGCGGGATACTACGCCCACATGTCCTGGTTTATGGATGTACCCCGGCATGATTCCGATTTTGCATTCTCCCGGCGTAATCACGCCCGGACAGTTAGGGCCGATCAGGACCGTCTTTTTGCCTTCCATGAATCGGGAAACCTTCACCATGTCAAGGACCGGAATGCCCTCGGTGATGCAGATCACCAGATCCAGCTCGGCATCCACGGCTTCCATGATGGAATCCGCAGCAAACGCCGGCGGCACATAGATTACGCTTGCTGTCGCTCCCGTCGCTTCTTTAGCTTCAAGAACCGTATTGTAAACCGGAAGGCTTACGACCTCGCCGTTCTCCAGCGTGATGTCCACATTCGCTCCGCCTTTGCCCGGCGTGACGCCGCCGACCATTTGGGTTCCGTAATCCAAAGCGCCCTTCGTATGGAACATTCCTGTTGAACCCGTAATGCCTTGTGTAATGACTTTTGTATTTTTATCGACCAAAATACTCACGTTGCTTCACATCCCCTTACGGTTATTTTTCATGTCCCGGACATGGCTCCGGTACCAAGGAATGAACTTATTTGACGAGGGCAACAATTTTTTGTGCGCCGTCGGCCATGGAATCGGCTGGAACGATATTCAATCCGGATTCGCCCAGAATACGTTTGCCCAATTCCACGTTGGTTCCTTCAAGGCGAACGACAAGCGGTTTCGTCAGGCCGAGCTGCTTCGCGGCTTCAACCACGCCATTGGCAATGACGTCACAGCGCATGATCCCGCCGAAAATGTTAACGAAAATACCTTCGACCTTGGCATCGGATAGAATGATCTTAAACGCTTCGGTGACTTTCTCCGTCGTTGCGCCGCCACCAACGTCCAGGAAGTTGGCTGGGTCTCCGCCGTAATATTTGATAATGTCCATCGTCGCCATCGCCAGTCCCGCGCCATTTACCATACAGCCGATGTTGCCATCCAGCGCTATGTAGCTGAGATCATATTTGGAAGCCTCGATTTCCTTCTCGTCTTCTTCGTCCAAGTCGCGCAGTTCCTGAATATCCTTGTGGCGGAACAATGCGTTGGAATCGAAATTCAACTTCGCGTCCAATGCGATAACGTTTCCATCTCCCGTAACAACGAGCGGATTGATCTCTGCAATGGAACAATCTTTTTCGACAAATGCTGTGTACAACGCAACCATGAACTTCACGGCTTTATTAACCAGCTCATTCGGGATGCCGATGCTGTATGCCAGCTTGCGTGCCTGGAAGACCTGCAATCCGATGGCAGGATCGATCACTTCTTTGAAGATTTTCTCCGGCGTTGCCGCCGCCACTTCTTCAATCTCGGTACCGCCTTCTTCGGATGCCATCATAACGACGCGTCCTGTGGCCCGGTCTACAACTACCCCGACGTAATACTCTTTGCGGATATCGCAGCCCTCTTCGATCAAAAGGCGTTTGACTTCCTTGCCTTCCGGTCCAGTCTGGTGAGTAACCAGCACTTTCCCCAAAATCTCGGATGCATAGGCACGAACTTCATCCGTGCTTTTCGCTACCTTTACGCCGCCTGCTTTTCCGCGGCCTCCGGCGTGAATTTGCGCTTTGACTACAGTCACCGGACTGCCCAGTGCCTCTGCGGCTTCAACCGCTTCATCGACTGTATAAGCAACCTTCCCGTTTGGTACGGCAACTCCATACTGTTTCAGTACTTCTTTTCCTTGATATTCATGGATATTCATTCTCGAATCCTCCTATCAACATGACTGCAACAAGGCGGGTTATGATGACGAACAAAAGACAATTGTTGACTTTTTTTACTTAAACCCAGTCCATTGTAACATGTTTTTAAAACGCTTTCCTTAAAAATGTGGCTGTGAATAGACAGCATTTTGATATGGATTTGATTCCGCAATGTGAATACTTGGATAAAACTGGAAAACCTCCGGTTTTTTACCGAAGGCTCTTCTTGGTCATGGATGATGCTTTATTTTTTTGCTTCTTTCATGTTCGTCTCGTGCACCCTTTGAAGCAGCCCCTTGAATTGGTCAAGCAACGTCTGAAATTCGGCGTTGTTCAAGCAAGCATCGCCCTGGATGGAAGCAGGGATCATCAAAGCTTTTTGACGAAGCTCCCGGCCCGGGTCTGTCAGCGTAATCAGCACCTTGCGTTCATCCTGTGCGGAACGTTCACGATGGATGAGGCCGGCCGATTGCAATCGTTTCAGCAAAGGGGTCAACGTCCCCGAATCCAGATACAGCGCCTCGCCGATCTCTTTCACCGTACATTCTCCGCGCTCCCACAACACGAGCATGACAAGATATTGCGAATAGGTTACGCCAAGCTCTTCGAGATAAGGCTGATACATCTTTGTAATTTCGCGTGAACAAGCATATATCGCAAAACATAATTGGTTATCCAGCTTCAAAACGTCTTCCTGCATCCGTTGCTCTCACCTGCCTATATAAACATTCATTCCTAACAATCGTGTTACATGATTCAGGAATCTAACCTCTATATTATCACAAATTAAAAATAAAACAGAATAATTGAACACAAATTATTTTACTTTTCAATTTAATTGTGATAAATTTGATTGTGTAAAATATAATTATAAAACAGGGAGCGATATATCATGATGACGATCCAACAAAAAATGTATGAAACCACAGTGAAAGCAGTAGGCGGCCGCAATGGCTACGTCGAGTCCTCCGTTCCTGAGCTGCGCTTGGATGTCCGCACACCGAAAGAAATGGGCGGTGCCGGCGGAGAAGGCACTAACCCGGAGCAACTGTTTGCAGCAGGTTACGCGGCTTGTTTCGATAGTGCGCTCAACATGGTTGCACGCATGCAAAAAATCAAGCTGGAAGGCTCCGAGGTAACGGCTACCGTTCATTTCGGCAAAGTCGAGGACGGCGGTTTTGGCATCGCTGTTACGCTGGACGTACTGGCAAAAGGCGTGGACAAAGCCACTGCGGAGAAGCTGGTCGAGGCGGCACATCAAGCATGTCCTTATTCCCGGGCTACACGGGGCAACATCGACGTTGAGTTGAACGTACTGTAATAACCATTTCAAAGGATATGCCCGGAATCTTGCTCGCCGGCCTACTCTTTTTGCGAATACGGAAATACGAAATGTACGGCTGTTCAGGAAACCGGCCGGATCGATCCGCAGTAAGGTTCCGAATCGGAGTTGACGCCCGGTTTCCTTTTATATACAATGCTTAATAGATGATTAGGAAGCACCTTCATTCGCGAATCGGCCGCTTTATGCGCAGCCAACACACGAAATGGGGGTGTTTCTTTTTATGTACGGAAAATTGCACAGCGCCTGTCTGTACGGCATCGACGGGATGCTCATCGAAGTGGAGACAGACTTGTCCAACGGCCTGCCGCTTACCGCGATTATAGGTTTGCCGGACTCGGCGATCCGCGAGGCTGTCGAACGGGTTCGTGCCGCCATCAAAAACTGCGGGTACCAGTATCCGTTGCAGCGCATCACCATCAATCTGGCGCCGGCGGACCTTCGCAAGGAAGGCTCCTCGTTCGACCTTGCGATTGCCATCGCCCTTCTCGTAACCAGCGGACAATTGGTGCTTCCAGCAGAAGAACGAACATTAATTGTGGGCGAGCTGGCTCTGGACGGATCGGTCAGGCCCGTTCCCGGCGTGCTCGCCATGGTTGATCTGGCCAAACGGCAAGGCTTTACCTCCGTGATCCTGCCTGCCGATAATCTTGCGGAAGGCTCGCTGATCAGCGGAATACAGGTGCATGGTATTCGGCATCTTCAGCACATCGCTCCGAATGCACATGAGCCCGGTTCCGAAGACAGAGGAACCACGCCGGACGCAGGTCCGGTGGAGCTGCATAACTATGCGCATCTCGAATCTCCTGCCAATGGCACGGGGCCAATGGATTTCGGACAACATGCCGCATCCGCAGCATTACGCGATGACTACGCCGACGTTCTTGGGCAGCATCATGCCAAACGGGCGCTCATGATCGCTGCTGCCGGGATGCATAATATTTTGCTCGTTGGACCTCCCGGGACGGGCAAAACGATGCTGATCAAGCGGCTTCCAACCATCCTCCCGCCATTATCTGACGAAGAAGCGCTGGAAGTGACCAAAATTTTGAGCGCTGCGGGCAAACTGAAAGAAGCCGCATCGGGACTTGTGACAGAACGGCCCTACCGTTCGCCCCATCATACGATATCGACGTCAGGTTTGATTGGAGGAAGCGGCATACCCAAGCCCGGAGAAGTCAGTTTGGCCCACAGGGGCATTCTGTTTCTTGACGAGCTACCGGAATTTCACCGCCAGGTGCTTGAAGTGTTGCGGCAGCCGCTCGAGGATCATAAGGTGACCATAAGCCGGGCCAGGGCTGCCTTCACCTTCCCTGCCCAGTTCATGCTCGCTTGTTCCATGAACCCATGTCCGTGCGGGTATTTAACCGCCAGAGGCGAGGAACAACGCTGCATCTGCCCTCCGTCTCGCGTCGCGGCTTACCGTGCCAAAATTTCCGGACCGCTGCTGGATCGAATCGACCTTCAGATTGAAGTGCCGCCACCCGGCGAATGGAAACATTCTGCGCCTTCTCCCACATCCGCCGAAATGCAGGCCAATGTCGTGCGTGCCCATCAAATCCAGGCAAAACGCTATGCCGGAAGCGGCATTCGCTGGAACAGCCAGCTTTCCGGCAGGCTGCTTCGGCGTTCTGTACGGCTGCCTGAAGAAGCAGAGCAGTTGTTGCAGCATACGTTGCAAGCATTGCATTTAAGCATGCGCGCCCATGACCGGATCATCAAAATGGCGCAAACGATCGCCGATCTCGATCACGAAGGCGTCATCTTGACGGCACATGTCGCTGAAGCCATTCAATATCGGCAGTTGGATATGAACCTGTTTTGATTTGAAGGGATACAAGGCTTAACCCAGGAAAATTCAACGCAAAAAAGCCCCTTGCTTTATGAAACCTTCATGACCGAAGGCTGCTAGAAAGCTGGGGCTAATTATGATTTGCGCGTTTAACCAATGAGACTCAGCAGTAGAAGCTGTTACACTATTCTCATCGCCTTCGCGAAGATTATTCGAACAGCGTTAATTTTTCTTTGGCCGGCGTCCGCTCCCGGGCAGGTGGAATCACTTCGGGATACCCGAGATAAACCATACCGATAATTTTTTCCCCCGGCTCAATATCCAATAAGTCGCGGAATTTCGGAGCGTAAAGGAACGGCTTCGTTACCCAGAACGTTCCGATTTCCTCACTCCAGGCGGCCAGCATAAAGTTTTGCACCAGTGCACTCACGGCTGCGAAATCCTCGTCCCATACGTTTTGCCTTGGGTCCTCTTTCAATACTACCAGAAGCACGGCAGGCACTTGTTTGATATTGGCCGAAAACTTGTTGTCTTCGCCCATCTCTGCATCGATGGCATCGGCAAGCTTCTGTTTGCCCTCGCCGTTGAAAAGCACAAATCTCCATGGCTCCCGCAATTTGTGGTTCGGTGCCCACACGGCCGTGTCCAGCAGCTCAACGATCGTGGAAGTCGGAACCGCTTCTTGTTTGAATTTTTTGACGGTACGGCGGTTTTGAATGGTCTCTCTTACAACGTTATGGGTTTGAATGGAATTGTTCATAAAAATAGGATACCTCCTGCCAATGATATGGTAATGGGTTTGAGATCGAAGTCCGGCAATCAAATATGCGAGATCATTTCCTGTTTTTTAAATCGTACGCCATGCTGCTCCATTATACACCCAGCCAGCGGGCATATTCAAAACACCTACAACAAAAAGAGGCTTGTTCCGAGTGACAAGGATTCTGCCTCGGACATGCCTCTATCAAATTCTCTTATGCGTATGTGCCGCTTGGTCACACCATGGCCTCTCAGAACGCATTGACGATATGATTCACCGAAACGGTCGTTCCGCGATGATCCAGCATCACAGCGACCACGTCAAAACGAATTTGCGGCTGAGATGCCGTCTCCCGGCTTTGCAGGTAAACCGCAGCCGTTGAACGAACCTGATGTATTTTCCGGGCATCTACCGATTCTTGGGGCGTTCCGAATTTGGAGACATGGCTTCGACTCCGTACTTCCACAAAAATGACCAGCCCATCCAGTTGCGCGATGATATCAATCTCGCCGCTTCGACAACGCCAATTGCGTTCCAGAATCAGGTATCCTTGCTCCTTGAGCCAAGCTAAAGCCGCCTCTTCTCCAATTCTGCCTTTTTGTTGGCGCGTAAGCCTGATTGCCTTGGATGGATTCGACTTGTCGTTTACCATGCGTCTCCATCCTCTTGCGCAGAAGCCATTCGATCGGCACGGTAAATATAAGTCAATATTTCCGCAACCAGTTGATACAGCTCGGCAGGAATCTGCTCGTCCAAATCGAGTTTGGACAACACTTCCACCAGGGCGGCGTCCTCCTGAACGGGAACCCCGTTTTCCTTTGCCTTTTCCAGAATGGCTTCCGCAACTTTGCCTCGTCCTTTGGCTACAACAACGGGAGCATCCGTCTCTCCCGGAATGTATTTCAGCGCAACGGCTCTTTTGGACAACCCATTGGGCTGAACCTCATCCTTCATATTTTCACGTCCACCCCTTTGTATCGGTCAGGACTATAATCCGAAGCGCTAACTTTCCGTTCGCCTCCAGGCTCTTTATCTGCAGGCCAAGGCTCCGTCCGGAAGCTTAGCAGCTGATACCCCAGCTGATCAAGCGCCTGATGGATGAGTTGTCGTCCACCTTCCAGCAGCGGTCCCATCCCTTCCCGATCGTTAAGTACCCGCAAACTGACGATATGGTTAACGACCTGTACGTCCACGAGCGTAGGACCAAGGTTTTTCATGTTGAGGTCAAACCACAGCCGGCAATTTGCTGCATCCAGCTCGCCGCGTTGTCCCCGGCGGGACTGGATTTGTACCGAAGCCGTCTCTTCACCATCCGGCCCAATTATCGGGATAAACCAGTGCATCTGCGCAAACGTAGCATTCCTGTCCGTCGTCAGCAGCAGCTGCTGACCGGTAAGATATTGAACGGCTTGGACGGCGGCATCCTTCAGAGCCGCCGGAGCTCCATCGCTGCTTGCAAGCTGCAGCAGCAGGCCCTTCAGCGAGTCCGCGCCAGCCGGACTCGCCGCCTCTCCGGCGCGCGCTTGCGCAGCCGCGCCGTGCACGGCCTGCTGCTCGTGCTCCGCACCGAGCAGCTTCAGCACGCGCCCCACCCACGGGTCCCCCTCGTGGGTGACAGGCGCGTGCCCTGCCGCAGCGCCCGCAGGGGCTGCGGCGGGGGG
>NZ_CAKMMP010000009.1 GCF_927798175.1 Paenibacillus sp. JJ-223 | reverse complement strand
TACAAACGACATCAAAGGTTCTGTGGTTGTGCATACTTCGTGTGGTCTGCCCGTGAAGCTTGTATTTGTGCGCAACCGAAATAAGAGACGAGAATGGCTTTACCATTTTGAGTACAGATGTTACGCTGGACGCCGCTGAAATTGTACGAATCTATGGGATGCGTTGGAGTATTGAGACCTTTTTTAAGTTACGAAGAGCTATTTGAAACTGGGAACCGAATTTCAAGGACGCTCCTTTGACCAACTGATTAGCCACACGACGGTGGTATTCAGCCGTTATTTGGCGATGGAATATGAACGGCGCGAAACCAGTGATGACCGCACACTGGGAGGACTCTTTTTTCTCTTCGCCGATGAGGTTCGTGATCTGGACTTCCAGACGGCGCTTCTGCAACTGATGAGTTTATTTCTCGACATGTCTCAAGCAAAAACAAAACAGAACAAAACGGACATTTTTTGTCAACGACAAGAATGGATCTCTGGTTTACCCAGCTATATCAAGGGTTTGTTTGGAGATTTGAGCTGCGAAAGTTGAGATAATAAGTTATTTTTCTTTTAAAGTCAGTTTTTCTTCAAAGTTGTTACCATTGAGATCTTTCCACTCGATGACAATAGTTTGGTCTTCATTACTACTGACTTGGGAACCTTTTGTTCGCGTTATAGGGAACTTTATAACATTTGAAGCTAAACCGCCTTCTTCCTGTCTTTTATTTCTCCCTTCATTTATATCAATTTTATATCCTCTAATATCTCCCCAATTATCCTTTGTGTATAATATAGTATACTCTCCATTTTCTTCTCTTCCACTTGTTACTGTAGTATCGAACTCGCCTCTCCAATGTTCGCTCTCTCCCATGAGAATAATCCTTGTTTGCAATTTTGAACAACCAGTAAGAGACATGGCGACTATTAAAATAATAGTTGATATAAACATCCATAACACCTTATTATTTTTCATCATTCTCCTCCATTATTCATTTAATCACTTAGTATCATTATCATAGAATTAACATCCTTAAATATAAATTTGATATGTCCATATCATTTTACTGATATTCCCTTTAATTCAGTATACCTCATTCTTTCCATTTGTTTGAAAATATCCAAAACTAATTTCAAAATATACGATTGAATCCGTAATTAGAAGGAAGACGACTAATCCACTATGTTGGCCTCCATAAGTTATAGGAAGGGAATGTTGTTGCCAACAATATTCTCTTTACATGCCAAAAACCGAAGTGCTGGTAGCCCAACCCTTCGGTTCTTGTGGAAAAATTCAAAATTCTCAATTTTCTGAGGGGAAACATTTCAGCCTTAAGCTCGCTGGCACCTGTGATCGACTTCTCTTATCTCATTGGTGCGAAATGACTGACTTGGGACAAAATTTCCTCCGTACGCGAAATGATATCCGGCGTTAGCTCCAGCTCCGTCGCTTTGATGTTCTCTTCGATTTGCGCGGGTCTGCTGGAGCCAATGATGGCCGAACTCACGGCAGGCTGACGCAGAATCCATGCCAAAGCGAATTGGGACAACGACGCCCCGATTTCTTCAGCCAGTTCGGAAAGCTGTGCGGTGCACTGGAGCACGTCGTCGCGCAAATAGCTGTTGATTACGCCATTCGTTTGATCATTCGCGGCCCGCGTGCCCTCGGGAATCTGCTGTCCAGGTTTGTATTTGCCGGTCAACACGCCTTGCGCCAGCGGAGAAAACACGATCAGCCCCAGCCCTTCCTGCTCGCATCGTTCAACAACACCCTCTCTTTCGATGTACCGCTCAAACATGTTGTAAATGGGCTGATTGGAAATAAGCGGCCGCAGATTCAGGCGTCTGCCGATGCCGGAAGCTTCCGCGATCTGTGCTGCCGTCCATTCGCTGACGCCTGCATACAAAATTTTGCCTTGCGCCTGCAGGTCATCCAGTGCCCGAAGCGTCTCGTCAACGGGAGTCTCCGCATCAAAACGATGGCATTGATACAAATCGATGTAATCCGTGCCCAGTCGCTTTAAGCTCGCCTCGCACTGCTCCATGATGTGTTTGCGGGATAACCCGCGATCGTTCGGCCCCGGACCTTGCGGAAAAAACAACTTCGTCGCCAACACGTAACTGCTGCGCGGATACTCCTTCAGGGTGCTGCCCATAACCGCCTCGGCTCCCGGATAGGAATTGGATGTGTCGAAAAAGTTGATGCCCAGCTCATATGCCTTATGCATACAGGCGCGCGCCGCTTCCTCCGATGTGGCCGAACCATAGGTCAGCCAGCTCCCCAATCCGATTTCGCTCACTTTCAGTCCGCTTCTGCCCAGTCTTCTGTATTTCAACAGAATCACTCCTCTATTGAATGGTTTGGTTAGTCCAGAGCCTCTTTCTGGTGAAAACGCTCTATTGAACAATCTTAGGATAGTGGTTAAACTTATGTTTAAGTCAAGCCCATTCAACCGATTTATTTCGAAAGGAAGATTTGCGTGGAATATACGATCAAACAAGCCGCGGAACGCACCCAACTGCCGCCTTCCACATTGCGCTTCTACGACCGGGCAGGATTGATGCCTTTATTGAAAAAGACGGAATACGGCACCCGCAAATATTCCGAGATGGATATATGCTGGCTGGAATTGGTCCGCTGCCTGAAGGACAGCGGCATGTCTCTGGAGGACATCAAAGCATTCATGCTGTTATGCCTGGAGGGTTCCTCCACCAGCGAACAGCGAAAGGAGATGCTGGAGCAGCATCGGCTGCACATTTTGAAGCAAATGGACATGCTGAACTGCAGTCTTGGCACGATCGAATATAAGCTGGAGCATTACAATGAGATTGGCATTTTTCATATCGATACAAATTAGTACATATATAAACCGTAATAATAAATCCCATCAGGGCACTGCGAGCGCAGTACCATCTTCCGATCGCCGTTATCCCCAGATTGGCTCTATCTCTCCGTTAACGTGTGGATGTTTTTTGTGGATTACATGGAATGCATCATATAGAAACGACCGTTTCCTTATATCGAAGAAACGGTCGTTTAAGCATGTCAAGATATATTAAATTAGGCCGCGAGCCGAGCCGTCCCCTTTGTCTCAGGAACGAGCTTGCCCTGCCTCCACCGCGCTTTGCAAAAACGTCTCGATTTCCTCCCGCGATTTGCGCAATTTGTTGACGAACCGGTTCAACTCGGCACCGTCTGCATAGGCAACAAAGCTGGGAATGCCCATAATGCGCTGCTCTTCGCTCACTGAACCAACCTGATCCACATCCACCTCGATCAAATTCAGCGCATCGGCGAATTTTTGCTCCACTTCCGGCATAAACGGATCGATAAATTTGCAATCACTGCACCAGTCTGCTTTAAAAACCGCAACCGTAAGTTTGGACGACTGGATCGCTGTATCGAATTCGGTTTTCGAACTTATTTTTTTCATAGGAATGCCTCCCTGTTTTCGTGTGATCGTCATCTATCAAATATTCAATTATATAATTGAATATTACCATGTGAATGACCATTCGTCAATCCGCATCTCCCCCGCTTTGCTTGACTCTCTTCCGTTTCATGTTTAAAATTCTAATAATCAATGGATTGATCAACTTATGGGACATCCCCCATAGTTCACGATACGATAAGAATCGAGGCTGATCATATGGAAGACATGCTGAAATGCGCGCGACTTTTCAAAGAAGACCTCTATAAACAATTGGCCAGAATCGGAAAAGCTTTATCCAGCGACAAGCGGCTGGAAATGTTAAACGTATTGTCCCAAGGACCCAAAACCGTCGAAAAATTGGCTGGCTGCACGGACATGAACATGGCGAACGTTTCCCGTCACCTTCAGATATTGCTTGATGCCAAGCTGGTTAAGTTCACGAAAAAAGGAACCTACGCCATTTATTCTTTGGCCGATCCCGAAATTATCGATTTTCTCGGTTCATTATGGAAAATCAGCGAAAAACAGCTGCCTGATATCGGGAAGATGAAAGAGGATTTCCTGAACAATCTCGACGACATTCATACGTTGACGATGGACGAAGTCATGGAGAAACTGCGATCCGAGGATATTGTACTGGTTGACCTGCGTCCTCAAGAAGAGTACGACATGGGACATATTCAAGGGGCCATCTCCATGCCTATGGAGAATTTGGACGTTCTAATGAACGAATTGCCCAAACATACGGAGATCGTTGCCTATTGCCGCGGACCTTTGTGCGTGTATTCTGCGTTAGCGGCGCAAAAATTGCAATCCGAAGGCTTCAGAGCTTTTCGTATGGAAGAAGGATTCAATGAATGGCAGGAGCATTTTGAAGTACATTGAAAATGAAACGTTAACCCGGGAACAGATTACAACCAAGCGGCGCAGACGAACAAACCGGGGAATTTCATCGATCGCAGCATAAAAAGACTTCAAGACTATCCCAGTGAATAGCTTGAAGTCTTTTTGTGTATCATCCGGCTAAAGCGTGTTATTCGGTGCGGGATAGCAGCTCCAGCCGGCTTGCCAAACCATCGAATTGAACAAAACGTCCTTCACGAATATACTCTTTCCCATCAAGAAATACCAATATGGCAGGCGCCGAGAAAATCAAAAATCCCCCCGCAACCTCCTTTACTTTGCCAGCATCGACCCGCCCCAGCTTGGCTTCGGGAAATTCATCGGTCAATTTCAACAGTTTCGGGTAAATGGCATGGCACACCGAGCAATCTTCCTGGGTCACATATAATATGCTCAAACGGTGGTTTTGAACGAATTCATGCACTTCACCAATGGAGCCCAGTTCCAGAACATGGCCCATACTGAATTATGCTCCCAATTCTTTAATTCGGTCTTTGAGCACCTGTTTGGAAGTAATGCCTACCATCGTTTTCATCAGCTTGCCATCCTTGAACAACAGCAAGGTGGGAATGCTTCGAACGCCGTATTTGGAGGCCAGATCCAATTCCTCGTCAATGTTCACCGTAGCCATCGTCGCTTGCTCGGCCAATTCGTCAGCCAGTTCATGCACGATCGGCAGTTGAACCTGGCATGGTCCGCACCAAGGTGCCCAAAAATCGACCAGGGTTACCCCGCTCTGGATCGTTGGTTCAAATGTATCTTTATTCAGCGCTGTTGCTCCCATAAAATAAATCCCCCTTAACCATCATTATATATTCAATTGATTAATTGAATTATAGAATTAAGAGCAACTTCTGTCAACATCTCCTCTTATATTGTGTCTATTGTATCCCCTCCTCACTTCTCTCCCATTAAACGTAATGAAAATTGATGCAGCTGTCCTGGCATTCCCCGGAAAACAAACACGCCCTCGCTGACTAATTTCCAAATTCGATGGGTTATGAACGTAAGGGTTACCCTTTGCCGGATCGAATTCAAAACATGAATGACCAGATCAGCAGCCTCAACAAATGCGCCCGAATTTTCCTGGTGGCGCTGCAGTTCAACCATGGAAGATACAATAACATCATCAAGGTCTTCTTCCTCGCAACCTATGATCGACCCATTTTTCCATAAACGCAGGATATGATCCTGACCGGCCAATTCTTCCCACTCCGCTTCCAATGCGATCCTTTCGGCACGGTTCAGAGCGTACCCCTCCCCATAATTTTTCACCATTTCAACATATGTATCACGTTCGATATGTGCTGCCGCATAGGGAGCTGCTTCCTCACCCCAATTCGTTCCCATTTCCTTGCAAGCATGTGTCACATTCGCGATATGGATTACGTTTTTGCGCTCCCTAAGCACATACAATGCAAAACGGAGTCCGGTCTGATCATGGGCGTTATCCGCGCACCAAATGATTACCTTCTTGCTTTCGGGAATATTTCGCAACGTATCCATCATCGCCCCGATTTCGTTAGCGGCATTATGTCGGACCGAGAAAAGATGCTCCGGATCATTCTCCGTGATCCAGGCTTGCCGAGCCTGCTGCCCTCTTAGGGTATGCAAATCCTTGATGGGGCCAACGGAAAACATGTCATTGAATGCGAGCACGCGGTTTTCCAGCCGTTTTCCCAGCTTGCTCAGCGTCACTTTCAAAGAACCGGCATCCGAGAGGCTGAAAATGATGTGAACCGTCGTTTGCAGCTGTTCGGCTTGAAGTCGTTCTTGTTCAATCGCATTCACTTGTGCTTCGATGCATCGATATAGTTTCTCACCAAATACTTTATGTTCCGAACTGCCTTGTTCCACATGCTGCTGCGCCTCATCCACCAGTCGATGCAACAGAGAACGATAGTCGGAAACGTTAAACTTTCTTGTTTTTTGGTAGAGCTCGTCCACGGAAAAACCTCCCCGGATATTGAATGTTTTTTGCAGCAAAATTATCTCGTATCCAAAACATCATATCATCCGCTTAAACTTTGGGTATCCCGGCCGTTCCCGTAAAATAACGCATCTCAGTGGGCGAGACCTTGGGTCCGGCGCTCTCTCCCCCCGACTCCCCGGTAAAGCCATCCCCTTGAACCGCGGTGCAGTCCTTCCGCATCTTTCCCTGGTCAAGCTTCATGTCGATAAAATCGACGACCTGCTGCAGCGCAGCCATTTGGCTGACGATATTTTCCCTGTGCTGGACCAGCCGCTCCACGAGTTCAGGATAGTCCGCCGGATCGGCGTCGGCGTTCACCGTCAAAAACGGCTTCATTTCTTCGAGCGGCATGCCTGTTTTTTTGAGGCAGGATATAAGCTGGATGGTGCTTATGGCCTCCTGCCGGTATTCGCGGTGCCCGTTTTCTTTGCGTTCCGCGCGGGGAAGCAGCCCGATTTTTTCATAATATCGGATCGTATCTTGCGTGATACCCGTTAGCTCCGCCGTTTGTTTGATCGTATAGGTCTCTCTCGTTATCATTCCGTTACCTCCCAATCCTTGCCTGAGTGCATTATATATCTTGGAGCTGACTCCAAGTCAAGTATTGAACCCTTTTAAAAAATAATTTGCCACACGCTTGACTTGGAGTCGACACCAACTTATACAATCGGCGCTATCAGAGGGAGCAATCCCTACACTAGGAGGAAACATACATGAAACAAACGACAAACGCTAAAGACCGACAACATATTGCCTTGATTACCGGCGCAAGTGCCGGAATTGGATTGGAGTTGGCACGCAAACTGATTTCCGACCAATGGCAAGTCATTGCCATAAACCGTTCAAACATCCCTCTAAAAGAAACTGAGCTTCACAAGGCCATCGCAAACGGATCGCTGCGCATCTACAAAACCGCCGATCTGTCCGATTATCGCAGCTTAAGAACGACGTTGAACGAGATCAAGACCAAAGAAGAACGAATCGATGTACTGTTCAACAATGCAGGCGGCTCCTTCCCCGAACTGGCATATTCTCCGCAAGGACGGGAAAAACACTATGAGCTAATGACCGTCGTTCCGTATATCATCATGATGGAGCTCAAAGCGCTTTTGGCGAACGGGGATTTAAAAACGGTGATCAATACGTCGTCTTCCGCCTTAAAATACGTGAAGGCGATCCATGTCGACATTCTGGAGCGGCCGCAAACGTTCAAAAAATTGCTCGGTCCATACGCAGCATCCAAGTTGGCTCTTTCCCTTTGGACCAAAAATATTGCGCCGCAGCTGGCGAAAGAAGGCATTTCCATTCGCAGCGTCGATCCCGGAAGCAACAACACGCTCCGAAAAGATAAAGATTCCGGATTGCCTTTATTGGTTAAACCGCTGATGAAGCTCTTTTTCTCGCCGCCAAGCCATGGGGCCGGCTTGCTCTATGACGGCGCGATGGGCCAACATCGCGGTGAGAGCGGCGTATTTTTGCTTAAAGGACGCATTGCCGACTTAAAATTCGAAGATCAAGCACAGAGCGTTTTGGACCGGGTGCAGGAAATCTACGAAACGGAGTACCTCGGTGTGCCCACGGCATAAGGTACCAGAGAGATCTTGTCGCGCAATGCTAACGTCGCTGCTGTTCATTAGCAGTGATCTTTGCTACTATAGATGTCACACTATTTTATATCCAGAGGTGAAAGCGAATGTTTCTAGCTCCTTTGTTCGAGAATGACGTGCCTGCAGGATCCTTCCGTCCTTAATGGAGCGAAGGTGATCCTCCTCTCCGTTAAGGCCTTCATAGACCTTAATCATACGGAGGGAAAATTGAAATGAACAAAACCTTATGGGGTTCTATTTATTTGGCTTTGGCTGCCAGCATCTGGGGCGGCATGTACGTTGTGGTCAAAGTGGTCGTATCCGTTGTGCCACCGCTTGAACTGGTTTGGCTGCGGTACTTGGTAGCAATCGTTGCGCTTATCATTGCCGGCGTGGCCACCAAACAGAACTGGCGGATTCATCCGCGTGATTTCCTGCCCATTATGGCCATTGGAGTCATTGGACATGCCATTTCGATTGTGACTCAAGAAGCCGGCACAATGCTGTCATCGGCCCAAATGGGCGCCATCATCACCTCATCAACGCCGGCATTTATGGTTATTTTCGCTTGGCTCATCCTGAAAGAACGCATGTCTTTGCGACAAGGGTTGTCCATTTTGCTTGCGACCGTTGGAGTCATACTGATTATCGGGGTAGGCGCATTGGAGTATTCCAGCCAACTCGGCGGAATTTTCCTGCTCGCTGCGGCTGTGACTTGGGCGCTTATGTCCGTATTGGTGAAACGTGTTCCGACGGATTATTCCCAGATCGTGGTGATTACCTACGCCATACTGGTGGCCATTATTATTCTGACTCCGTTTGTCATTCCACGATTGCATGAGCTGGATGTATCCCAAATGGCCCATCCGACCATATGGGGCGGCATATTGTACTTGGGGATTGTTTCGACCGCAGGCGGATTCCTGCTTTGGAATCGGGGATTACAGTTGTTGAACGTTTCGGGCGGAGGCCTGTTTTTCTTCTTCCAGCCTCTTGTCGGAACGCTGCTCGGGTGGCTTCTATTGGGAGAAACGATCGGTGTTATGTTCTGGATCGGAGCTGTCCTGATCCTGTTCGGTGCTCTGCTCGTCATTACAGAAACCAGGAAAACGAAATAACCGATTGCGCGGGAAACATTCCGGCATCCATCGGCCACAAAGCAGCCTCCTGGGAGGCTGCTTTGCTGCATGCGCATGTAAGCGCTCTGCTGACATTGTGCATTATCAACGGTATAATGTTTTCAAGTTATGAGTGCCAAAAGGAACATTTACCCCAATCAAAGGTGATGACATGTCAAATACGAAGCATTTTTTGGCGCAGGCCCATCGGCTTCCGGTGCTCGACTGGAACCTCAATTTTTTTGGCGCCCACTCCCAACAGGTCGATCCCGGATGGCACGTGCCCCCCGACTCCCATGCCGCTTTCGAGATCATTTACGTTTTGGCAGGCAGTCAATATACGACCTTCGATCATGATATGTACCATGTGCAGACTGGCGACGTGCTCATCATTCCTCCAGGCTTCGTCCACGAAATTTCGTGTGATGACGAGAATGGCATGACATACTTTTGCGCCCACTTCAAAATTGACGATCCCGAATTCGTCAGGGACATGATTCAGCACTGCGAAATCCATTACAAGAACGGTTCCCCGGAAAATCGAGGGTTGCAGGACATTGTGCTGAAGTGGATCGGCATCATTGATGCCGGCAGCAGCAAGACTGGATTTTACACCAAAATGCAAATCCAGATCGTGCTTTCGGAGCTGCTGCTCATGCTTCACTCGATCACGAACCGAACCAATGAAGCAGCATCGGGCGCCAATGTAAACGCATCGCTCTACGCCAAGGAAATTGCCGAACGGATCAAATCCGCGTTCAAAAAACAGAGCCTTCAACCCGAATACTACGAGCTTAGCGAAACACTGCGCATTGAAAAGGTGATGCACTCCATTGGACTTAGTTCCGGTTATGGATATGAGGTGTTCAAAAATGTATATGGCATTTCGCCGCGCGAGTATTTATCCCAATTAAAGCTGAAAGAAGCCAAGGCGCTCATCAAAGATACGCAAATGTCGATCCAGATGATCAGCAAGCGGCTGGGCTACAAAAACGCGTCCCACTTCAGCCGCCAATTCAAGCGCTGGACGGGGGCATCACCGCTGCAATATCGCAATGACAAGTGATGCAGCTAGAGTTCAACAACAAAAACCATCGAAGCCTACGATTCGTAGGTTCCGATGGTTTTGTCGCTGCCGGTCTTATCCAGAATCCGGATGATCGTTTCCGGAATGATCAATAACAGAACGAGGCTGCCATACACACCGTATGTATAACTGCTCGCATAAGCCATGCCGAGGCCTTCATTGAACAGCCACGTGATCAGGTGAATCAGCATGTTCGTAAAACAGAAGGCATAACTGCGGATCATCCAATTCCGGTGCTTTACGATTCGTTTCTTTTTGATCTGCACGACGGCCGTAACCGTCATGATGGGCCAAATCAGATTAATGATATTAAATGCGATGCTGTTGATTCTGCCTCCAGTGGAATACGGTGCCATGTACCCGGACGTCAGCACGACCATCAGCACGGAAACGACATAGATGTACCCGTTGATCCGGTGAAACTTCCGCTGTTTCTCCAGCATGCGGCGCGAAAAATTGATCAGCCCTGCCGCCATCGCCAAACAGGCAAAGGCGACGTGAATGTACATGACTTTTAGCCATGCCGGGAGGTTCAACTCGCGCCCCAGCCCCATTTTGTGACTGAGAAACGCGGTGGCTTCCGGATCGAACACATAATGCCTAGCCAACGAATACAAAATGAAAGTGATGCTGACACCGGCCAAAAGGCGGTAAGCCATGTTTGTTTTTTTCATATATGAACCTTTCCGTTTCTAGTTATCGTCTAATGGCCCTATTGAAGCTCAACTCAAACCAAGCGATGGCCTGTCAGTTTGGATGCCGGCAAAAAACCGGCCTTGGCGGTTCCGCTCATCACATCCCCCTGCACAGTTACCTCGAAATGAAGCTGCAGCTTCATCGGTTTGTTTACCCGAAGGCCCCATACCAATTTGCCCTCCCGAGCGCGAGGATCGATGAGCTCCACAGTCTCGCCGTCCTGCGCAGCCGTCCCCCGAATGCGGCCGTTGTCCGTATGAATCGCAAGTCTGGATTCCAGTTTCCCGATCGGGGTCGCGATGGTTACATCCCAATTTCCTTCATAGGCGGATGAGGTGTCTAGTATGCTCTCGGCAGAAACTGGCGCGAACGCTCCTTCCTCTTCTTTCCCGGACGCGTCCACATCCTCCGTTGGCACCATGCCTTCCATCCTCCATACCGTTCCCCGCCGTTCGAATTCAAATAACTGTTCCACGGCATGCGCGATGCGCGGACCGAGCGCACGTTCCACCAAATATAAAGCAACGTCAAGCCCGGAAGTCACACCGCCCGCACTCACCAGGTTGCCGTCATCCACGATGCGCGCCTGAACAGGAACCGCTCCGGCAGCTTCCAGAACCTTCATGCCCATATGATGTGTCACTGCATGTCTGCCTTCAAGCAAACCTGCCATGGCAAGCAAAAGCGAACCGCCGCATACGGTGGCAACCAAGACGTCTTCTCGTTCCAATGCTTGTCTGATTCGGACAGAAATATCCGTGCTCGCAGCATGATGCAGAATGACGGGAATGGAATCCGGCCCATCCCCGGAAACTTTGCCGGACGCACCCGGCACGAGGATGATGCCGCCGCGTTCAGGCTCCAGTTTCGCGGTCGCCTCGATCTTTAACCCTTGTGTGCCGCTCGCGACGTGCCTGGGCCCTTCGGCAGTAACCAACTCGACTTGCAGCGCATCTTCGGCATACATGGATGCCGCTGCAAAAACTTCATAAGGCGCAATGGCATCCAAGAGATCAAAGCCATCGAACAGCACGATTTGAACATGTAACATCAGTAACGTCCTCCCTGTTATATCTCGATTTGTCATGCAGGGCAAGATCCCCTGTGCCTTTGAAGATCATACCAGCGATATCTCTCGAAAGAAGACGCAAACCCGCCTCAAAACCATCAACGAATCATCACAAAATGATAAACTTCCACCGGTTTTCGCTGCGATCATGCTACACTAGGTTTTGAAGGTGGGATATTCATGACTGATTCAAGCACCGTGCTTGTTGTCGACGATGACCTTAGCATTGTCGAATTGTTAAAGGACTTTTTGGAAAATGAACAATTCCGCGTCATCACCGCTTGCAACGCTGCCGAAGCCTGGGACGCGCTCCGGCAGCATGCGATCCAATGCATCGTTCTGGACATCATGATGCCTGGGCAGAACGGCTTCGATCTGTGCCGCCGCATCCGCAAAGAAAGCAGTGTGCCGATTTTGTTCCTTAGTGCCAGAAGCGATGACGTGGATAAAATCAGAGGGCTCACGCTGGGCGGCGACGACTATATCGTGAAGACGGCTTCGCCTGGCGAAATCGTCGCCAGGGTGAAGGCCGTATTAAGGCGTACCTTCTCCCCTCCTCCATCCGCGGCCGAACCTATGCTGGAATATGATCGTTTGCAATTGAATCTTGCATCCAGAGAAGTATTCGTGGAGGGCAGCAAAGTCATGTTCACGCCAAAGGAATATGATTTGCTGCTCCTGTTCGCTCAGCATCCGAAGCAAGTATTTACGTATGATCAACTGCTGGACAAGTTTTGGGGCGGCATCGGCGACAGGCACACGGTACGGGTGCATTTAAGCCGTTTGCGCGAGAAAATCGAGGCAGATCCCGCGAATCCGCAGCTTCTGGTCAACGTATGGGGCGTGGGATATCGCTTTGAAGGAGGATCTCGTGAGAACGCTTCGGATTCGTAAACTCATGCTGCTTTTTCTGTTGTTCATCCTGCTGCTGCCCTGGCTCCTGTTTGTGACCGCCCATTACATCGAATCCGGGACGTTCAGATTTTCCGTCGCTCCGCTGCCGAATGAAGAGCAGCAAAGGCAGCAGAACGAAATCGTTGAACAGATCGAAAGAAATACGGAACGGTGGAGTGCATCCGATTGGCAAGCCCAGCTGAAAGGCCTGTTGGATCACGCAAACATGAATGTTTCCCTGTTCTCGGCATCCGGCCAGGAGATCTATCGTTCCGATGTCAACCAAACCAAAAGATATGCTTCCGTTGAACGGTATACGCTGATGGAAGACGGCCGATTGAAGGGGAGGGTCGAACTGTATCTCCCCAAAACAAACCAGCTTCAAGTGTGGTCCATCTTCACGGGGTTTTTGCTGGCATTGTTCGTGATCGGCATGGAAATGCGGCGTTATTTGATCAAACCCCTTGAGAAGCTTAGCGCATCCGTGCGGCTGCTTGCCGGCGGGGAGTGGAACGTGCCGATGCCTGCTTCCCGCATTAAAGAAATCGCCGATGTCAGGGATGCCTTCGATGAGATGGTGCAAGGACTGAAGAAGTCCAATCTCCAGCAAACGAAGCTGGAAGAAGAGCGCAGGTTCGTCATTGCCGCCGTGGCGCATGATCTTAGAACCCCCCTCTTCGCGCTGCGCGGGTACCTTGACGGACTGCAGCTCGGCATTGCCCAGTCGCCCGAGAAAACGGCGAAGTACATAGCCGTCTGCAAGGAAAAAGCGTCCCAGCTGCACCGTTTGGTCGAGGATTTGTTTACGTTTGCCAAAATGGATTACGGCGAAGGCGCGATTGTCAAGGAAATCGTCAACCTGCGCACGGTCCTGCAGCAATCGGCGGATAGCGTGGAGCCGTTCGCCCGGCAAAAGAACGTAACGCTCGCGGTACGTTCCGCGGAAGCGTGCATCGTTCGCGGCGACGCTCATCTGCTGGAACGTGCGATAAGCAATTTGCTGGATAATGCCGTGAGATACACGCCTGATCATGGAAAGGTCAGCGTGGAGTGCGGCTCCGCGAACGATCAGGTCTGGTTTACGATCCGGGATACCGGACCGGGGTTTGCCCCGGAGGAACTAGGTCGGCTCTTCGAGCCTTTGTTTCGGGGCGAAATGTCCCGGAACCGGGCTACCGGAGGCAGCGGCCTGGGCATGACCATTTCCGAGCGCATCATCCGGCGGCACGGAGGCGAGCTTGCGGCAGGCAACGACCCGAGCGGCGGAGCGCTGTTATCGGGCCGGCTTCCATCCGTGCAGCATGCCGAAAAAGCCACTGAACGTTAGCATTCAGTGGCTCCCTTTTTATCTCCTGACACATGAACGGTCGGCATTCGCGCCGCGACTTGTCCCTCCCTCATCTTTTCTTCGTTCTCCGTCCAGCCTCAAGCCGCGCGACCGAAACCGCCTAAAGCCCTTGAAATTCCAGCAAACCAGCCCGTTTCAGCTCTTCCATATGAATCTCCGACAATTCGGCCAACAATTCCATTCCGTGTTCCGTCAGCCGAATGAATGTGCTGCGTTTGTCCTGTTCGTTAGGGAATCGGCTTACCAGGCCAAGTTCCTCGCATCGTTTGACCAACTCGACGCAAGCGTGCGGCGTAATTTGAAGCCGTTCGGCCAGTTCTGTCGGCGTAGCATGCTCGCGATCAGGAAATCCCATAATCGAGAGCATTAATTGATGATACTGCGGGGTAAGCCCTTTGCTTCGTGCGGCCTCCTCGCTGAACCGAATGAACTTGCGAATGCGGTAGCGGAACATGGCAAGCTGCTCATAAATATGTTTGGGCAATGGATTCATGGACATCGAAAAACTCCTTCAACCGAGATCATTATCTATATAAGTTGAACCGATGATTTTTACACGGAGTCACTACGTGGTCAGAACCATCTTCCGATCACTGTTATCCCCAGATTTTTTTTGATCTCCTTTTTTCAAAGGCAAAATCCGGTGAAGCTTATGCTTCCGATGCAGCTTTCTTTCAGAAAGCTTTTAGACCGCTTCGCTTCTTCAGATTCTTTCTGCCCTCTCCGTTATCGTGTAAATGTCTAGTTCAACCTATATAGAGTTTATTTCATTTTCTTCAGTGACACAACTCAAACATAACTTATACATAACATATAATGATATGTCATTCCACCTACACACCGCCTATCCACCCTCTCTAAACATTCATTTTTAAAAATCACAATTTACCATGTCATGTAACATAACATTAATTTATTGACTTATATCGTGAAGCGATATATATTTTAGCTAAACAGTTCCGAATACATTGGATTTTCAATCAAACAACATTCATGCCACAAAAAATCCGTGTCATATACACGTCAAGTATGGTGATTTCGATGATGACTGAAAAAATAAAAAGTGTCTGCCCTTATTGCGGCGTAGGTTGTGGAATCGTTATGGAAGTATCCGGCAATCGCGTCATTAAAGTTACCGGCGACAAGGAGCATCCCGCCAATTACGGCCGCTTGTGCACCAAAGGGAACTCATGTGCCGAGGCCTTGGTTGAATCGGGCAGAATGGAGTTTGCGTACCAACGCCCTGCCCGCGGGCAAGCTCCCGTTCAGGCCGACGTGAAAGAAACCATTAAAGAAACGGCGCGACGGTTGCGCGCTATTCTTGACGAACATGGTCCTGACGCCATTTCGTTCTACGTGTCGGGCCAAATGTCGCTGGAAGCCCAGTACCTGGTCAACAAACTTTCCAAAGGTTTCATTCGCACCAACCACATCGAGTCCAATTCCCGTCTTTGCATGGCCAGCGCCGGCAGCGGATACAAGCTTTCGCTCGGCGCGGACGGTCCTCCGGGTTCTTATGAAGATATGGACCGCACGAATCTGTTTTTCGTCATCGGAGCCAACATGGCCGACTGCCATCCCATCTTGTTTCTGAGAGTCATGGATCGCGTCAAAGCCGGCGCCAAACTGATCGTCGTCGATCCACGCCGCAACGCGACCGCCGACAAGGCAGACCTCTACATGCAAATTAAGCCGGGAACGGATCTCGCCCTGCTTAACGGAATCTTGTATCTGCTCGTGCACAACGGGCACACCGATCAGGATTTCATCTCCCGATTCACGGCGGGCTGGGAGAGCATGCCCGATTTCCTTGACGATTACACGCCGGACAAAGTGGCCGCAATCACCGGCATTCCCGAAGCGGATATTCGCCTGGCAGCCCAATGGATCGGCGAATCCCCCGAATGGATGAGCTGTTGGACGATGGGCCTTAACCAGAGCACGCACGGTACGTGGCATACCAATGCGATATGCAACTTACATCTGGCTACAGGCAAAATATGCCGTCCCGGAAGCGGCCCTTTCTCCCTCACCGGGCAACCGAATGCCATGGGAGGCCGCGAAATGGGATACATGGGTCCGGGTCTTCCAGGCCAGCGATCCGTGCTTGTTGAAGCAGAACGCCATTTCATGGAAGACCTGTGGAACATCCCCCGCGGCACGATCCGTACGGAAGTGGGTACAGGCACGATTTCCATGTTCCAGAGCATGCAAACGGGCGATATCAAAGCATGCTGGATCATTTGCACGAACCCGGTCGCCACGGTCGCAAACCGCAGCAATGTCATTGCAGCCCTTCAGGCAGCCGAATTGGTCATCACGCAGGATGCGTTCCTGAACAACGAAACCAACGCGTACGCGGATATTATGCTTCCCGGCGCGCTGTGGGCCGAAGCCGAAGGCGTGATGATCAATTCCGAGCGCAATGTGACGCTGATGAGGAAAGCGGTCGATCCTCCCGGCGAGGCGCTTCCCGATTGGAAGATCATTGCCGAGGTCGCGTGCGAGATGGGATTTTCGGATGCGTTCACCTATGCAAGTTCGGCCGATGTTTACCGCGAAATCCAGCAAGCCTGGAACCCCAAAACCGGTTACGATATCCGCGGCGCTTCATACGAGCGATTGCGCGAGGCGCCCGTACAGTGGCCCAGCGCCCCCCAATCGGATCAGACGCGTAACCCGATACGGTATCTGAACGATGGAATCAGCCAGAAGCTGCGGGAAAACGAGGACGGGAGCCTCCCCTCCCTCTCGTTCGCCACCGACAGCGGCAAAGCCGTGTTTTGGGCCCGGCCATATGCCCCGCCCGCAGAGCTGCCGGACAGCGAATTTCCATTTGTCTTAAATACGGGACGATTGCAGCACCAATGGCACACCATGACCAAAACCGGGAAGATCGCAAAGCTGAACAAGCTGAATCCCGGCCCTTTCATCGAAATCCATCCCGAAGATGCAGCAGCGTTAGGCGTCCGCGAATCGGATCGCGTCCACATCCAATCGCGCCGCGGGCATGCGATCCTGCCTGCCGTCATTACGGATCGCGTCATGCCCGGCAGCTGTTTCGCGCCGTTTCATTGGAATGATGCATTCGGCGAACATCTCGCCATTAACGCGGTGACGAGCGATGCCATCGATCCGGTGTCTCTCCAACCCGAATTCAAATACAGCGCGGTTTCCCTTACGGTTGTTGCGGATCAAACAACGAGTCATCCTGATTCGCCCCGAGGCAGGGAATTCTCTCGCGATGCCGCCGACACCATGAACCATTTGCAAAAGGAGGAAAAGTATATGGCTAAGGTCGATACGCTTGCCGATCTATTAGGCATCCCCGCCTCGCCGGAGATGACCTTGGATGGTCATGAGAAAATCTATCTCGCCGGTTTCATTGCCAGTTTGCGCGCGGATGAAGCCATAGCTCCCTCCGGCGTGCCGGTATTGCCCCATACCGCCCCTGTCGAGCCTTCCAAAAAGTTATGGCTGGACGGACTGCTGGCCGGCATGTTCTCGCGCACCCAGCTTCCGGAAACGAACCTGCTTCCTTTAATGAGTCCTTATGCCGAAGCCTCCGCAACTGCCACAATGCCCCAGCAAACGGGCGAGACGGATTCCGCTAAACCCAAATTGACCCTGTTATGGGCTTCCCAAACCGGCAATGCGGAAGACGTGGCGAACGAGTGCAGCCGCAAATTCCGAGCAGCAGGGCTGGATACCCGGCTTGTATGCATGAACGAATACGCGATTGCAGACTTGGCCTCCGAACAAAACGCGGTGTTCATTTCAAGCACCTTTGGAGCCGGCGACCCGCCGGATAACGGCGAAGCCTTCTGGCATGCGCTGAAGTCGGATAACGCTCCGCGTTTACACGGTTTACGCTATGCCGTCCTGGGCTTGGGCGACTCCAGCTACGATGAATTCTGCGGGTTCGCCCGGAACCTGGATGCGAGGCTGGAGCAGCTCGGCGCTTCAAGGCTGACGGACCGGGTCGATTGCGATACCGATTTCGAACAGCAGATCGCACCATGGATTGGACAGATCGAAATCAAGGTGAAGGAAGCTCCTTTGCACGAAGGCGCCTTGAAAACGTACGATCGCAATCACCCTTTGCATACACGCATTGTTTCGAACCGGTTGTTAAGCGGCGAAGGCTCCGAGAAAGAAACCCGCCATTATGCATTCGATATTTCCGACACGGGCTTTCATTATGAAGCAGGCGATGCGCTCGGCGTCTGGCCCGTCAACTGCCCTTCGCTGGTCGAAGAAATTTTGCAGGCGACCGGGCTTGATTCCACAACTCTGGTGAATATTAAAGATCGGGAAATCCCGCTATCGGAGGCGCTGCTCAAACATCTTGAAATTGCGCGCATCACCCCCGGATTTTTGCAATTCGTGCAAGAGCGCTCCGGAGATGAGACCTTGAAGCGCCTTATCCAGGATGATGACAAGGAACCATTGAGGCAGTGGCTATGGGGCCGCCAGATTGCCGATGTCTTACAGCAATTTCCGATCCGGCTAAACACGGAAGAGCTGTTATCCATTCTGAAGCCTCTCCAGCCCCGTTTCTACTCTATTTCGTCGAGTTATCTCGCCGATCCTGATACGGTGCATATTACGGTATCCACGGTTCGTTACGAATGCAACGAAGCACGAAGGCACGGCGTATGTTCGGCATATTTGGCCGATCGGGCCGAGCAAGGCGGCGAGGTTCGCATATTCGTGCAAAAATCCACCCACTTCAGGCCGCCGGCAAATCCGGAAGCTCCGATGATCATGGTCGGTCCAGGCACCGGCATCGGTCCGTTCCGCGGATTTTTGCAGGAACGGCAAGCCCAGGAAGCCACGGGCAGGAACTGGCTGATCTTTGGCGAGCAGCGGGCAGCGGCCGATTTCTACTACGAGGATGAGCTGGAATCGATGAAGCGCAGCGGGTACCTCCACCGTTTGGATACGGCGTTTTCCCGGGATCAGGAGGAAAAAATCTACGTTCAGGACCGCATGCTGGAGCATGGAGCGGAATTATGGAAATGGCTTGAGGAAGGCGCCCACTTCTACGTTTGCGGGGATGCTTCCAGAATGGCCAAGGAAGTCGATGCCACGCTGCATAATATTATTCAGAAGCATGGTGGAATGAGCAGGGACGAGGCAGAATCCTACGTCAAAGACATGCTTCGTTCCAAACGATACGCCAAAGATGTCTATTAGAGCGTGATATGTAAAAAGGGAGGATTGCGAACGACGCAAACCCTCCCTCTTCTTATTCCAACGTCATTGATTCACTGCAAACCGAACACGCATTCTGATATAATGATGATCAATCATCCTTATACATATGGAGGCGATCACCCATGACAAAAGACGAACTCGTCGAATATTGCCTGACCTTTCTCGGCTCTTACGAAGACCATCCTTTTGGCCCTGAATCCACTACGATGCGCCACGCCGGGAACAAAAAAATGTTTGCGCTCATTATGGAGCTGGGCGGTCGTCCATGCGTCAATCTGAAATGCGAACCTGAACGCGCGGATTTCCTGCGCGGCATGTTCAAGGACGTTACGCCGGGATATCACATGAACAAGGCGCATTGGAACACGGTCTATCTGGACGGCGAATTGCCGGATGACGATATACAAGAGTTGGTCCGGCACAGTTTCGAACTGACGAGACCCAAAATGCCCAGGAAGAGAAAGCTGGATTAGGGGATTAGCTCTCTTCTCCCTCGCCCGTGGGAAATTCAACGAAAAATCGAACCCCATCGGCCAAATTCGTTGCGCCATATGCGCTGCCATGCATGTCCAAAATTTGTTTGACGATGGACAAACCTAACCCGTTGCCGCTGTTATAACCACTTCGCGATGCATCGATCCGGTGAAATCTTTCCCAGATCAGGTCCAATTGGGATTGAGGTATGGGCTGGCCCTTATTTTCTACCGTCAACCTCGTCGAAAGGGCCCTGCTTCGAATCTCCACGGTAATGATGCTATGTTCATCCGCATGCCGAACCGCGTTTACGAGCAAATTCCGGATCACTTGCTCGATCCAGTCCGGATCGGCCACGATGGGAAGCTCATTTACCGGAACGACGTCGATGGCCAACCGTTTGCCGTCCAAGGCATGAATGAGCTTGCTGGCCACCCGCTCCGTCAGTTCGCTGAGCAAAAAGGTCGTCTTTCGAAGCGCAATCGATCCCGAATCAAACCGGGCCAAGTCAAGCATGTCTTTGATCAACTTCTCCATCTTTTCCGTCTCTTCGATAATGACGGATACATAGTGGTCCTGCTTTTGCACGCTCACGGCGTCATGCAATCCTTCGGCAAAGCTTTTAATGATGCTTAACGGTGTCTTCAGCTCATGCGATGCTCCTGAGAAAAAACTTTGCTGCATCTTTTCGAGCTTTTGCTTCTGCTCCATGTCCCTTTGCAGCTTCTCGTTCGCCTTGGTCACCTCATGCAATGCCGCGTCGAGATTGACGGACATCGTATACATGCTTTGAGCCAGGCTTCCCATTTCATCACGCTGCGGCAAAGGCGGCGGTTCCATGCTGAAATCAAGCTTGACCATTCGTTTGGCCATCTGATTTAACGTAATGAGCGGGCGGGTAACGACTTTGGAGAAAAAGAGCGACAAAAACAAAATGAGCACACCTCCTCCGATTCCCCAATAGATCGAAAACCATTGGAATGCCTCGTTCGTGTCGCTTACTTCCTGCAGCGATGTGAGCGAAAACAGCAACACCAGCTCCTGATCGGGTCGCTGTACAGGTTGAATCGTAATGATGTTGCGGGTACCGCTCCACGGTTCCTCCCATTCCTGTTCAACGCTTTTCATGCTGCGGAGGTCTTCGATCAGGGTATCAGGCAACGGGAATTGCTCATAGATCGCCTCCATCAGAAGCCCGTGCCGGTTGTTCCAGACTTTGGGCAGGGTAAGCTCCGTTACGGTGCCCGTGACCGTTTTGGACGAATCCCCTTGTTCGCCGATGAGCGGCAGGCCTTTCTTGGATATTTGGCCGGGATACATCACGTGATCGGGATTCGCGCTCTCCATCGCTTCGATGTCTTCATCGCTCCAAACGGTTAGACGATCCCCCACCTTAATGTCCAAACGTTTGAACTCTTCCCCGTACAGATTCATGAACAGCGAAAGAGACACGTTTGTTTTTTGACCGTCATCCTCCGTTATAATCATGTGGTAGGGGTCCTCCCATACCAAGTTTCCCTTCATATCCACAACCGTGACCTGGCTTTTGTTTCGATTCATGAACTGCAGCATCTGGTTGGAAAACCTCTTGTTGTCACCCGGCGTATCCTTATAATATTCGGCCAGTCTAGCCAGATTTTGTTCAACCTTGCCGAGCTTGTGATTTTCATAAAAGCGTTCAAAGAAAAACAGCTGGGAAAAAATAACGATCCCGTAAAAGCAAACAAAAAACAATGCCGTCACCAAAAATAATTTGCGCGTGATTCCCCAATTTTTCATGCATTCTCCTTACTTTACGATGCTTTGCAATCAGTTATGAAAAGGTATGAATGCCGTTGACGGGCGCCTCCATGACCAAACGTTTCTTCAAATCATTGCGTGCCCGGAACAAATAGGTTTTGGCCGTATTTTCCGGAACTTGGTTTACAGCGCTGATTTCTTTCAATGACATGCCGAGCACATAACGCTGATAAATGTAGGGTCTCCATTTCGAGGGAATATTCTGAATCATCGCACGGATCTTGCCTGCTTCTTCCTTGTGCACCAATTTCTCTTCCGGCGTTTGCTCATCGGAGGGGATGATGTGAATCCATTCGAGAACATCCGACTGGTCCGAGCCAAGTGAACTGACCGTTTTTCGAACCTTTCGGTATTTCAATGTGTCCAGGCAGACGTTCTTGCCGATTCGATAAATCCATGCCGTGATATTTTTTTTCTCGTCCATGCTGTCCATATTTTTATAAACCCGCAAAAACGTTTCCTGTACGATGTCATCGCAATCCTGACGTTCTTTGAAGTATTTGGAAGCCAAACGAAAAACCATGTTCCGGTATCGCTCCATGAGCGTGGTGAACAGGTCTTCGTTGGTCCCCGCATGCCATGTCAACAAACGACTCATTGTGTCAAACCCCATTTCTCTCCCGAATCGAACGATGATGATCATTTAAGTCATTCGGCCAAGCGCGTGGCCCATAGTGATGAAGATGGAACACCAGAGCAAAGCGCCAAGGCTGGCGATGAAGAAGTAATTTCTGAACCGCATGCCGCTAATGCCCGAAAAATAACAAGTCAGGTGGCGTAATCCCGGAATGAAGTAGCCGATCAGAATCGTCCATCCCCCGTAACGTTTGAACCAATGGGCAACCCTATCCAGCTTGTCAGGTGTCAGAAAGACATATTTTCCATATCGAACCAACAATGGATGTCCAAACGTTCTGCCAAGCCAGTAACTCAGCATCATGCCGGTCATGGCTCCCAAGAAGCTGATCGCAATAGAAGGCATGTAATCCAGCGTTTGAATCGAAGCCAGGTAACCTACCGTCGTCATCAAAATTTCATCAGGAATGGGCAGTCCCACGATACCTACAGCGAGCAATATGTATATGGCGGCGTATCCGTATTGGCTAACGGTTTCCATGACCCAGTTCATGTGATCCCCCTCTTCATGGTGCATTTCATGATCGAGTTATCGTGCTGGTGCTGAAGGTTTCGTCGTATACTGAATGTTCGTTCTGTTAGAATATATAAAATGTGCAGTTCAACCTGTATAAACGCGCTTTCCTTTCAGTATCCCCAGGACCGCCTTTCAACTTTCACGGTAGATGAACCTATTTTATTGATTCCGTTTGTCGTTTGTGTGTCCAAATCGCCAGAAAACGGAATATTAGCTCTATTACACAAAGAAAGACACCACGTATGGTGTCTTCCCTCACTAATTATTATTGCTCGCGATCTTTTATTTTTGAAGATCAAGTAAATGGGTCAAAATCGTTACCGCTTCGGCACGGGTCGCGATTTTCCCTGGAGCAAACCGGTTATTGCCTACACCGTTCACCAATCCGGATTCAACGGCGGCCTCCACATACGGCAGCGCCCATGCAGGAATTTCGTTTGCATCCCTGAATGCAAGCTGCTTCGAACCATCCGCTTTTAAGTTCGCTGCGCGCGCGATGATTGTCACGAGTTCCGCACGGCTCAGCGGTTTGTGCGGACCAAAGGACCCATCCGGGTAACCTTGGATGATCCCGGCCTCCACGGCACTGTCGATATAAGCTTTGGCCCATGCAGGAATCCGTGACGCATCCGCGTAGCTGCCGCTTGCGCTTGCCTCTTTGAGTCCCAGAGCCCGGCTGAGCATCGCCATAAATTCGGCACGGGTGACCTGCTGATCCGGACGGAATGTACCGTCGCCGTACCCGTTTACGAACCCTGCACTGACCGCTTTATCGATGGCTGCTTTTGCCCAATGGCTCGAAATATCCTTAAGCGCCGGCGCATTTGCCGAACTTCCTCCGGAACTCGAACCTGTCCCAGGTTGGGACCCTTGGTTCGTTCCACTGCCCGGCGTAGTGCTCGTTTTATCTTGATCTTTGTCCGTGCTGCTGCCTGGTTGAGTGGTTGTACCGTTTCCACCAGATCCGGTAGTTGCACCGTTTCCGCCCGATCCGGAACCCGTTCCCGGATTCGAACCCGAATTCCCCGGATTGCTAGGATTCGTTACAGCGGATTTCTTTACGATACCAAATTGGTCAATGACAAACGGCGCAGCGTCATGCAGGTTTTGGTCGATCTCATAGGTCACTGCCGTCAGTTTGTTTCCTTCAATCGTAATGCCAACGAAATTCTGAACCTGGCTGCGCATTGGTCGACGGTTGTCTTTAGGATCCGGACCATACTTGGCCGCATGGTTCTCTTCCTCGCGATCAAAGAGACTGTAGTAAGCTTCACCCAAGTCAGTGCTCGGATTTTTGTAATACACCTTCGGTCCCGCGGTGGCCGGAATCAGGTAAATCGTCCCGTCCGGATTCAAGGCGTATTCTGTCTTTTCGCCATTCCGGATTTCGGAAATGATTTCGGCTTTCCCTGCTTTCCCGTCTGCACGGATCGGTTTGGTTCTTGCATAAATGTGATCGTGACCCTGCAGTACCAAGTCGATGTCCAGTTCTGCCATCAGCGGTGCGATCTTCGTCCGCACACCGTTTGGACCCATGATGTCGGAATCCGTAGCATGATTCGAGGTCGTATATGGACCTTTGTGAATATTGACGATAATCCATTCCGCTCCGTTTTTGCGGGCTGCCTCAACGTCTTTCTTCATCCACTCCACCTGTTCAGGCGTGAAATTGTCATATTGTTCGGAATCTTCATTGGAATTGAGCACCACGAAATGTGCATTGCTGTAATCATAAGAATAATACGCTCCCGTTTCGGTGGCAGCATTGTCCGGTACATCCAGATTGAAATGATCGATAAATGCATAATTTTCGTCTTCGTGATTTCCTGCGGAAGGAACCAGCGTTGTGTTCAGCAAGCTTTCTTGCGAATGGCCGAGCAGCCAGTTCCATTGTTCTTCTTTCACGCCTTTGTCAACGATGTCGCCATTGTGTACAACGAACTTTGCATGAGGAACAGTCGCAAGTGCCTTACGAAGCGTTTCCGAGGACAGGATGGCTTCTTCTTCATCTTTCGCCTGTGTATCCGCCAAATCAATGAACGTAAACGCGCCCTGTTTCGGCGCCGTCACAAACGTGCCTGTCTCGCTCCAAACTCCTTGCGCGGCATCTCCGACACGGAAATAGTAGCTTGTGTCCGGTTTCAGACCTGTCGCCACCGCTTTATGGACCAGCTCCGAAGGAGAATTGACAGCCTTGTCATGATTCCCTTGGTAAGATGTTCCTTTTGAAAAATCAGGTGCAGCGGACGTTTTCTCCACCACTTGAAGATCCGTTCCCGTCACGGCATCGGAAGTATACCATGCAAACCCTTTGCTCGCAGTAGGGTCGCCATGGAACGTAACCGTGACTTTGCTGACCTGCTCCGCAGGAGCTGGCTCCGCCTCTTTGATGATTCCGAATCGATCGATGATCGTCGGCAGAGCGTTATTGCTATTTTGATTAATTTCATACGTCAATGCGGAAAGTTTGTTCCCGTCCACCGTAAACGACACAAAGTTTTGAACCTTTCCTCTCGCGGTACTCGTTGTGTCGCCCTCTTCACGGGCATGGTTCTCTTCGGCCCGCTCGAACAAGCTGAAGTACGCTTCCCCCAGAGCAGGTTTTTGATTTTTGAAATATACTTTGGCACCTGCCGTGGCTGGAATCAAATAGATCGTGCCATCCGGTTCAACCGTATATTCAATGGTCTCGCCATTGAAGCTTTCCGTAATTTTGGACGCTTCTTCCGCCGTTCCATCCTGCTTGATCGGCTTGGTGCGTGCATAAATATGATCATGTCCTTGCAGTACCAAATCAATGCCCAGCTCGTTCATGAGCGGAGCGATTTTGTTTCTTACCCCGTTCGCACCGATGATATCGCTATCGGTAGCATGATTGGCGGTAGTGTAAGGACCTTTATGAATGTTCACGATCAACCAGTCCGCCCCGTTTGCCCGGGCCTGAGCGGCATCCTGCTTCATCCATTCCACCTGTTCATTCGAGAAATCGGCATACTCTGCAGAGTTTTCATTGGAATTGAGTACGATAAAATGTGCATTGCTATAGTCGTAGGAATAATACGCACCTGTTTGCGTATCCGCTGTTTCGGGCGTATTTACGTTGAAATGCTCGTAGAAGGCGTAATTTTTGTTTTCATGATTGCCGGCGGAAGGCACGATAGTTGTGTGCAGCAAACTTTCCTGAGAATGTCCAAGCAGCCAGTTCCACTCTTGTTCCGTCGTTCCATGCTCAACGACATCACCGTTATGCACTACGAATTCCGCATTCGGAACCGTTTGCAGTGCTTTGGATAACGTTGAAGCGGAGAGCAGCGCCTCTTCCTCATCTTTGGCTTGCGTATCCGACAAGTCGATAAAGGTAAATGCTCCATCTACGGGAGCGGTCTTGAACGAGCCCACTTTGCTCCAAATGCCAAGACTTGCGTCCCCAACCCGGAAATAATAAGAAGTATTCGGCTTCAAATTGCTCGCTACGGCCTTATGCACCATTTCACCAGGCGAGTTGGCAGCTGTTGAGGCTTGTCCAACATAATGCGCAGCCTGTTCAAAGTCGGGGCCGCTGCCTGTATTCTCGACAACTTGCACATCGCTTTGTGCGGAAGCCAGCGGCGTATACCAGGTAAATCCTTTTGTACTTGTCGCATCACCATAAAAAGTGACCGTGACTTTGCTGATATCGATCGGGGGAGCATCCTTGAATGCCTTAAGCTCCATATCAAAATAGAGATCGGAACTGCGATCGCTCTGCTGATGCACCTCGACGGCAATTTCATTGTTGCCTTCGTGCAGTTGGGCTTTCAACGATTCTGTCAGGTCCACATCCTCATACATGACAGGCAAATCATTGCCGGAGATCGCCTTCGTGGAGTACTCAATTTCACCTTCAGGCATGCCAAATCTGCGGATTTCCTCTCCGTTTACGTAGAGTACCGCACCGTCATCAATGCCGAAAGTGCCCAGAATCTGACCATATCCCTCCAATTCACCTTCGGAAATCGGCAGATTTGTGCGGAAATAGGTCGTGGGGTGCTTCATTTCAGGATCTTCGCCGTAGCTTACCTCGGTTTTGAGTGGGCCAAAGTAGCTCGTGCTTATGCCGCTTCCATCGGCCTTGAAACCAAACGGTGCGTTCCCTGAACTCCAGGAAGTGTCATCATATGTAACTCGCCAAACGGACGATAGATCGTCGCCGCGATCGTTGAACTTCCACTGTGCGTTGCGATCCAGCAGGAAATTCGGCAGTGAATCCGACGCATCTTCAGCGGCATGTGCCCCATTAAAGCCCGCAGACCATCCAAACATGAGGGGAATGCACAACAACATGAGTGCTAATTTTCGGAACATTTGAAATTTCATGATTCTCTCCTTTTGCGTCAACATTTGTTTTTTTATGTAACCTCAAACAGATAAAGCATATCAGGGAGAGATCATGTGATCGTTATCCGAACGTAAACAATATGTAAAGCTTTACATTTTATATGAAGTCACATTGGACTTCTCATCAAAAATACGACAGCCAAGAGTGTACACACCTCTCTCAACTGCCGCATTCGTTTAGAACGGGGGTCATTTTCGATTCCGCTAAGCTGCAATTCACATGGCTTGATTAGTTGGATTCGTTCAAATACACGGCCTTGCCGGTACGTGCCGATTCATAGATCGCTTCCAAAATTTGCGACACGACCAATGCCTGCCTTGGCGTAACGACCGGATCTTCGTCTTTGTCGATCGCTTCGATCCATTTGCGCATCTCGACGTCCGGAGCGCTTTCGCTTTTTCCTTCATAGAACGCGACGCCATTGGCGCTTAACTCCACGTCCTGGGTATAGAGGCGGCCCAGTTTTTCCCCGTTGATCCGCAGTCCGTTCTTCATGTCCGCGCCTGCCTCGGTACCGCTCAAGCTGCATTTGGCCTCATCGATATCCATCGAGTTGAGCGCCCAGCTGGATTCCAGCATAATGGTTGCGCCATTTTCCATGACAATCATGCCAAAGGCGGAATCTTCGACGGAAAACTGTTTGGGATCCCACGGTCCCCATGCGTTTGCGGCATTTTCCCTTTGCGAAAGCTGGTGATGGGTCGTACCCAGGACCACTTTCGGCTTATAGTTGTTCATCATCCAAAGCGTCAAGTCCAGGGCATGGGTGCCGATATCGATCAACGGACCGCCGCCTTGCTTTTCCTCATCGAGAAATACGCCCCAAGTCGGAACGGCTCTCCGGCGAATGGCATGGGCTTTGGCAAAATAGATCGAACCCAGTTCCCCGGCATCGCACAGCTGTTTCAGGTAAAGGCTGTCTTCCCGGAAACGGTTGTTGTATCCGATCGTCAGCTTTTTGCCGGTACGCTCCGCAGCTTCAAGCATGAGTTTGGCCTCGGCAGCCGTTTTGGCCATCGGTTTTTCGCACATGACGTGTTTGCCTGCCTCCAGGGCCGCAATGGAAATCTCCGCATGCGAATTGTTGGGGGTGAGCACATGCACGATATCCAACGTTTCGTCCTGAAGCAGCTCGCGGTAATCCGCATATACCTTGGCATCTGAACTGCCATACTTTTGTTTCGCTTCTTCGGCACGTTCTTCGACGATATCGCAGAAAGCTGCAAGCTCAACCCGATCCAGCTTGCTCAAGCTGGGCAAATGCTTCCCTTTGGCAATGCCGCCACATCCAATGATTCCTACGCGGTATACTTTTTCCATATCCATTCTCCTCACACCGAAATAGTTTATGTTTATTTTGAACTTTGTTTCATTTTGCGATAAACCGCCGGAGTCAGACCCATGCGCTTGCGAAAGACGGCATGCAAATAATTGGCATTGGCAAACCCGGAAGCGCCGGCGATCTCTTCAATGGAAAGGCTGTTTTCCTCAAGATTGCGACATACGTTGCGCAGGCGAATATCTTCTAGCACACGGCTAAACGGCATGTTCGGCTGAACCTGGTAAAATATCCGCTGCAATTGCCTTGTGCTGATATGAAGCTTTTCTGCCACATGTTCCAGCGTCACGGCTGCGGGATGGTTGGCCTCCATGTATTGGAGCGCGTATTCATACCTGTACATGGTCATGTCCCGTATGGGCGCTTCCGCTTGGTACGGTCCGTTGTCGTAAGCCTGAACCGTCCGCAGCAAAATGCTGACGACCAGCTGTTTAATCGTTGTGTAATACCCGACGCGTTTATGATCACATGCTTCGTATGCTTCCAAAAAACAGCTCATGGCCCGATGGTAATCCTGGACAGGAACAAGCGGCAGCGCGCCGAGCTTTTGCACCGTTTCTTCCGCTTCGGCCGCTTCCCAAGGATCAACATCTTCCCTCCGGCGCGGGACGATGTCCACATGCAGGCATAATTCGTCCATGTCCTGTTCGGCATCCGCTTCCTGATAATGGACCACGCCAGGTCCGGTCAAATACAGCATGCCTTCAGACAAGGAATGCGACTGCTCCCCAAGAATTACGATTCCTTTGCCGCGGGGGATAAAGTGAAACTCGTATTCGGCATGATTGTGGAAATCGATGACCCTTCCTGCGGGAAACGAAGTCAAATGAAATCGGAGGACCCGAATTTCGTAATGCCCCCATAGGATCGAAACATCCAGTCTCTCCAGCAAATCCTGCCGTTCAAGCATTTTTCCATAGGGATATCGGCTCACAAGCTCCACCCGCCTTCCCTAGTTACGCCTGCAGCTCGTGAAGCGAAATTTTTCGCCCTTCTTTAGCTGAAATATTGGATGCCTCCATCAAACGGGTCAGCTCCACGGCCATGTCAACATTATCCACCGCCTGGGTGTCGTCAAGAATGTGGGAAACCCACTGATTGAATGCGCTTTCTTTACGATCAGGCAATGGGACTTCCGTCCACTCCCTATAAGCTTCGGGACCTTTGTTGGTGCGAATAAGCAGCTTGGCTTCAGGCGTACCGTATAGCAGCGATCCTTCCGTGCCATGAATCTCGATCGTGAATGGGGAATGGCTGTTCACGAATCCAGCCTCGACCACGCCGATGGCGCCTGATTCCGTAAACAAGGTCACGACGGCGTTATCTTCGACTTCTTTACCGGTCACGTATCCGAAATTCGCTTGAACTCCGGTAACTTCCTCCCCAAGGAAAAGTTTGGCCAGGTACATCGGATGACATCCGAGGTCAATCAGCGCGCCTCCCAAGCAATCTTCAAGGCTGTAGAAATGCTCTGGCAGCCATTCCCCAATCGCTCCATTATGCGATAACCTGGCCCTGACATGTGTGATCTTGCCCAGCAAACCTTGCTGGAGGATGTCCAGTGTTTTCAACGTATATCCCTCGTTCAAGCGAGGCAGCGAAACCGTCAGTTTAACACCATGTTCCCGAACGGCCGCCAAAATTTCGTTCGTTTCCGCCAGCGTTGGAGCAAGAACCTTCTCGGTAAAAATATGTTTGCCCGCCTTGGCGGCGGCCACGATGACTTCACGGTGAAGGCGGGTTGGCGCATCCACGATTACCGCTTGCAGATCATCCTGCGCGAGCATGGTTCCAAGCTCAGGGAAGAAAGGTACATCCAGGCGCTCAGCCGCCTCTTTGCCGCGCTCGGCGTTTTCATCCCACACGGCAGCCAGCACGGTCTCTTCATGCTGCTCGGCTTGGCGGATGTAGTCCCAGGCATGCACATGCCATAAGCTGATTTTGCCAATTCGAATGGTCACGACGTTGTACCTCCGATATATAATATTCTGACATTCCACTATAAATTATCACAGAGTTCATCTTATTTAAATCGAATCTTGCGACAATTCATATATAAAATTACGACACATTTTAAATGGCAATATGATCGGAACCCACCCCGACAGAGAATAAGTTCTTGTTTTGGATGATTTTACGGTTTACACTGGATGTTACTGTTTTTTCGCCAGCAGCATGAATTCTACATAAGATGAAAGGGATATTGCATGGAAATATACTTGAAGTACTTCCTGATTGGCCTTGCGATCGCCATGCCGGTTGGGGCAATTACCGTAGAAATGACGAAGCAAGGTTTGAAAAACGGATTTATTCATGGCTGGGCTGTCGGCCTCGGGGGCATGACCATTGATCTTAGCTTGATTATAGCGATGTATTTAGGATTTGCCTCCCTCCTGTCGCTGCCATATATTCAACTGCCGCTTTGGCTCGTAGGTGCAGCTTTTCTGGCCTATTTGGGTTATGATTCCATCAAAAATGCGGACAAGGACATTACCCCTGCGGACGAAAAAACACAAAAATCGTTTTGGAGCACCTACAGAAACGGATTGCTTGTAGCGATATCGCCGGGCAATCTTATTTTTTGGTCTCTGTATTCGGCGCCGTCCTGTCCGATTCCTACAGTTCCAGCAATGCAGGAAGTTTCGCACTTGCGGCATGCGGCGTACTTAGCGGAATCCTGATTCATGACATCGGCCTGCTATCGGTCGTTTCCGTGACCAGAAAGGTTATGAGCCGCCGAATGATTCAATGGGTTTCGATCATAGCAGGGATCATGTTAATCGGATTCTCGATCTATTTCGTTTATGAATTTGTTGTAGGAGTCTGGAATTATATTAAATAGCATTTGCTTTATCTAAGCTCAAGAAAAAAGGAGGTCGCTGCTGGCGAACTCCTTTTTCTAATCGCTGCTGCTATTGCTCCCTTGCCCTGCTGATGATTGGCGGCATTACCTTGGGACCTCACCTGGAAGGATGTGAAGCCACGTTTCCGGCTTGAGCATTGTTCCTGTCTAGGATGAAGGGTAAGATAAGGCATCGTTATGAGCTGCGCTCAGCTCCATCCGCCTTCTTTGCAGTCGCGTTGAAACGATGCACAATGTTTTGCCGCAGATCGACCTTCCACTGGTTGTGATACAGATGCAGCAAATAATCCTCATACATCCTTCTGAAAACCGCATGATGCTCGTATTCGATTAGCACGCCCAGCCTACGGATCATACATCCTTCAAACCATCGGATGAATTTAGACATGATAATACATTCTCTCCCATTCAACAGCAAATGTTCGGCAACAAAGAAACTATACCGAAAAACCATATATTGATTATCCTACAACTGGCGTTTCGGGCTCTATCTCATTCGTGCTGAATCGTTGCCTATTTCTCCTATGTTGGCTCACTCGAACCACGCCTCGCACTTGTTGCGAATACGGCTACGAAACCAACGATGGAAATAGATTGATGATCATCGTCTTTTCGTTTATGGACATTTCGATTCTATTACTTCAAGCTCACTTGAAGTCAACACCAAAAAAGCCGCAGCTACGCGGCTATTAAGCATGTATGTTCGTGTCGTCTTAACAAATCAGATGTGTACAGTTAGTATATGGATTACCTTACAATTTCTATTTTTGTAGCAGTTGTTCGTCTAATTCTACTATCTTCATACATGCCATTTGTCCACACTTTGACATGGTCGCCAACTTCAAGATTTGCTTTTATATCACGTGTTGAAACATCATAAGCTTTTGGTTCATACTGAGTGATGATTTCATTCGTTGTTTTACCTTTTACTTCTTTTTCGGATAAACCAACTATAACAGTAACTCCTGAATTATTTTTTTCAACAATAATCCCCTGAAAGTCCATTCTTTCACCTGCTTGATACTGATATTTTTCTAGCGCGGATGTTTTTGTTAAGTGATTGTTACTGCTACTGCAACCAGTAAAGACAACAATGATCAGAATCAATAATATTGAAATATATGTTTTCACAACAATCCCACCTTGTTATTTGATAATTGACTAACCATAAGACGTAAACAAGGTTGTTTTTGTTTCAAATTTAAGTGAATATTTCAAAATATTCCTTTACAGACGGCAGGATAGGATTAATTTAATTATTTAACCACGTAACAGGTGTTATACCAAGTCGATTTTGTATATGAGTTACATGGCTATATACCCGGTAGGTTGTTCCATTCTCTGTGTAGACGCCTTTGTGCACACCTTTTAATTCACCATTGTTGTTGTTCCAAATCGTACCACCACTGTCTCCACCATCTGATATATAATTCGCTACCCGCATCGAACTAAACCAAACTGTTCCATACACCGGATTAGTCCAATATCGGCTGCTATTTTTACTAAGAAGTGTACCGCAACTGTTCCCCCACATTCCAGATTTACAGACCCTCTCGCCCAACACATCGTTACCAGCGACTTGAACACTTGAAAATTTAATCGATTCAGAATAAACTTTACTACTCATTGAGTTGCTTGAATTTAGTCTAATCGCTGCAGCATCAGCTTCGTTTCCATAATTAACTTTACTGCTTGTGTATCCAATATAGTTATTCCCTTGATACACACCTGTTCCCGAAGCCTTCGGCCAACAATGTTCTGCAGTAACAATGTACGGATTAGATGAGGGATCAATTGCGGAGAATCCGATTGAACAATTCCCACCACCACCAGCTTTACCATCAATAACTAATCCACCTAGCATGTACGTATGAGTATCCGTTCGGGCATCTTCGGAGGTCTTATAGGTTGGATCAACTACTTCTAAATTAATGATGCTTGCATCAACATCTGTAACGGAACTAATTATATCCAAGGCAGACTCACTAATATGGTCGCGAATGCCTACAGTAATTTTCTGGTTAATAAAATCCAAATTAACATATTCTATATTAATTCCGTTCTCTCTAATTTTTGTGACACTTTCAGAAATGCGATTGGTAGCTTTATCAAGCTCCTCTTCTGTATACTCTGCTGTATAAATTCTTATTGGTAACTCGTTGTCTAGGCTCTTAGATATAAAATTTAGCTGTTTTGAGGGAATATCTTTCTTAAATCCAACGTTTATGATCCCACCCTGGTTTTGATCAATATATATTCCAAGGAAGTTCTCCTTTAACTCTTGATGAGAGCGTATTGTTTCTTTGAGAATTGGAATGAACTTATCTTGTTTATTGAATCTTTCATCCAATGCTTTTTCTTCATTAGCTGATAAATAAAAACCATATTTCTCTGATATTTTACGACTAGTTATTAAGGGACTCACTACAGAGTTTTCTGTTGTAAAACCAAAAACTTTACGTTGATCTATTAGAGCTTTGTCAAATGCCGAAACACTCTGAGGGATTAAAATATCTTCATTAACCGATGACTGCTGAATATTGCTAGAATTAGCGGAAACTACTCCTGTTAAAAAGGTGGATGTAAGAATAACTGCAATAATGAATGAAAAAAGTTTTTTGTTCATTAGTTTCTCCTCCAAATTTTAATGAATGATAGAACCTTTCAAACGACACCTTTAAGACATCGTACTTTAATTTGCATTAACGCCTTGTCCACCTCCTGATTCGTTAAATCTATAAATATATACTAATAATAACAACAATTCACAGGGAAATGTTTCAATTATATATAATATATTTCTCCATATTGTCAGAAGAAAACGCTGATTTCTCTAAATATGTATTACTGGATCGATCTCAAATGACTGTCTTCTTCTAACAACTCGGAAGAGCCAAGTTCTTTCTTTAATACCTGGTATAATATAACGATGATAAAATCATCGAACCCATTATCCTAGACAGCCAGCACATTTTAGCCTATGATGCTCAAAAAAGATGACTTGTTTTATCTTACCTTAAGGGGGGCGGCTCCACTTATCTGCCCGTTCGTATTGTGAGAATAACCAATTCTTTCTGGTTGATCCTTTTTGCAAGTTAACTTCAAGGATGAAGGGTATCCCGAGTAAACGTACCTCCCCGTGGGCCTAGACCCCGAGCGCAATAATGTTGACCCAACTTGTCATGACCATGATTAAGGCTGGTTGGAACACCATTGTCATTTATCCCGCCACTTTAGAAATGGAGGACTTCTGACAACTTCTTGTTAAATCACCTCAATGTCGTGTTGGCCAGGATCAGATCTGCCATGGATTCGGGCCCTCGCTTCATTATAGGTGTGAACTGCGGATGATTGTATCTCGGAAAAACACAATTGTACCGGTACAATTAAGATTTCGAACCAGTTTGCGTCGTACCAAAGCACCCCCATCCTAAAAAAAGCAGCCATCCATTGCGGACAGCTGCTCAGCGAATGATATTATGGAATTTGAGATGCTCATCCTCAGTGATTATCCTTTGACGGCCCCCAATGCCACGCTGCCAATGATCTGCCGGGAGAATACCGCGAACACGATAATAATGGGAACGATGGAAATGGCCACGCCCAAGTAGAGCAACCCATAATCCATGCCATAATATCCCTGTACTAATGCAACGAGCACCGGAAGCGGATATTTATCCAGGGAGAAGAACAGCACCAGCGGCGTCAAAAAGTTGTTCCACGAGCCGATGAAGGTAAAAATGCCGAGTGCGGAGACCGCCGGTCCCAAGATGGGCAGCACGATCTGGTTGAATGTGCGGAATTCGCCAGCGCCATCCACGCGCGAAGATTCGACAATTTCGTCCGGAATGCTGGCCTCGATGAACTGTTTGATAAAGAACACATTGAAGGCATTCGCCGCCGCAGGCAAAATGATGGCCGCATAACTGTCCAGCATGCCCAGCGTGCTAAACAACCGGTACATCCCGATCAGGGCAAGCTGCCCGGGCACCATCATCGTCGCAAGCAGGAACAGGAAGAGCCAGGTTCGGCCCTTGAATTTGAACTTGGCAAAACCGTATGCCGTAAGCGCTCCCACATACAAGGATAATACGGTCGATGTGCCCGCAATGAAGAAGCTGTTGGCGAACCCGCGCCAAATATTGATTTTGGACGCCATGTTTACATAATTGTCGAGCAGAAACGGTCCGGGAAGGAAAGTAAACGTCGATGCAATCGTCGCATTGTTATGCGTGGAATAGATGAGCATCAAATAAAACGGGATAATGCAGATGCAAGCAAGAATGACGAGAAACAGATACACCAACACCTTGCCTACCGTCAGCCTTCTGGCTCTGGCATAGGATTGGACGGCAGCACTGGAATGCTCCAGCGTTTTCGCGGTTTGCATGAAATCTCCTCCTTCCCTATGAACGGCTTCTCCGGGTCGTCATGATGAACGAAACGACGGACAACAAAATGATGATGATGAACAAACAGAATGCAATGGCCGCACCGTATCCAAAGCGCGTACTCTGGAAAGCGACATTGTACAAGTACATGATGCTGGTCATCGCAGCCCGGTCAGGCCCGCCGTTACCATTGGTCAACGTAAACGGCTGATCAAAAATCTGGATTCCGCCGATGATGGACGTAATGACCTGAAACAGGATAATCGGGCGCAGCATCGGTACGATAATATGCATGAAGATATGCCTTTTCTCCGCGCCGTCAATCTGGGCCGCTTCCTGCAGCGAGGGGTCGATCCCTTGCAAACCGGCCAAATAAATGACCATGGAATACCCGAAATATTGAAAGAACAGAATCGATGACACGATAAGCCGCATAAACCAAGGATCATTCTTCCAGTTAATAGGGTCACTAATGATTCCGGTCTGCACAAGGAAATGGTTTAACCCTCCCGACTGCCAGTCGAAAATGAGACTCACCAACAGACCCAGCGAGGCTGCCGTAACGATATTCGGGAAAAAATAGACGGCCCGGAAGAAATCTCTTCCTTTGAGCAGCTTGTCATTAAGGATAAAGGCGAGCACAAGCGACACCGTAAGCTGCGGAATGACGGAGACGCCCCAAATGAACAGCGTGTTGAACAACGTTTTGTAGAACAGGGGGTCCTGCAGAACAGCCACGTAATTGCCGATTCCGACGAAGTCCGGCGTAGTGATGCCATCGTAATTGGTGAAGCTGATATATAGGGAGTAAAGAATCGGATACAACCCAAAAATGGTGAAAATGATGAAAAAAGGAGCAATGAAATAGTAGCCGTAATGGTCTTTGCGCAGCGACTTGGCAAACATCGTTCCAACCTCCAGTCATCGGATTCGTGAGTCTTTCAGGCCTATGCTTAGTTGACTTCTATATAAACCGCAAATTACATACACACGTTAACGGAGAGGCAGAACCAATCTGGAGAAGCGAAGCTAAAAGCTTTCTGCAAGAAAGCTCCATCGGAAGCATACGCTAGGCATTTATCACCGGATTTCCCCCTTGTAGAAGGGGAATCAAAAAATCTGGGGATAACGGCGATCGGAAGATGGTACTGCACTCGCAGTGGCCTTGTGTGGTTGATTAGTGCGGTACATATAGTTCCGGGAACCTTAACCGAACATCGCGCTTGATCCTCTCCACGGCTTCCTCTTTGGTGTTAATGTCGTTGTTGAGATACAGCTGGAGCACGTTTTTGAAAATGTCGTTGTTGATCGTGGTGTCATAACGGGTTCTCTCATACACGGGAACGCGTTTGGCCGCCTCGGAAAAAAATTCGAAATGCTTCTGTCCGCCGAGATAGTCTGATGTGGCCGTTTGCGCAAGCTCGTCGTTCACGACCATATTGCTCGTAAAATAATCCTGCTCGGTCGCCAGCTCTTTCAAGAAATCATGGTTAAAGTTATAAAACTCGATGAATTTCCAGGCGAGATCCTTTTTGTCGCTTTTGCTGTACATCGCAATATACGTCCCGCCGGCACTGAAATCGGTCGGGCCTGCCGCCAGTCCCCACAAACCGGAGGTGTCCGGCGCATTCGCTTTGAACGTGTACTGGAGCGCCCAAGTTGCCCCGGGATAGAACATGACCTGCCCCTTTTGCATGGATGCGGCATAACCGGCACTGCCTTCTTCGAACTCTGCCAGCACATGACGCTGGCGCGCTTCGCGGACAAGGTCCAGAATCTGCATGTAGACGGGGTTGATCACAAGCTTTCCGTCCTCTACCCAAGGAATGCCGTCATACGAGTTGGAAATCGCATTCCAGTTGGCCAGGGCATGAACCTGATTGCCGCTCTCCCGCTGCACCCGCTCCCCGATCTCGAAAATTTTGTCCCAGGTATCGATCTGCGCACCGACTTTCACCGGGTCGTCCGTCCCCAAATACGTTTTGGCCAGATCCCTCCGATAATAAATGCCACCCGGCGTACCCTGGTATCCAATCGCTTTGACGCTGCCCTCGCTATCCTTTTCATTGGCCTGCACAAAAGCATACTGCTCTTGCAGCAAATCATCGGCGTTATACGGCGGGGCCGACAGATTTTCGAGATACGGAACATCGATCAGTTCCCGAATGCCGCCGTTTTCGATCATGAACACGTCGGGAGCCTTGGACGTGGTCTGCAAAGCCGACTTCAATTTGGTCATATAAAAGTTCCCTGGAATGTTGACGAAATTCACTTTGATGTCCGGATACGTTTCCTCGAATTTCTCGACGGCATAACCCGCTTCATCCGTAAAGCTCCAGACGGTAATTTCCTGCTGTTTGGACGCGTTTCCCATGCCGGTTTGACAGCCGGACAACATTAGCGTTGCGCTTAATAATGCGATCATTGAAACGGCATATCGTTTAAAGCTCTTCATGAGGGCCCTCCTCCAGAGAAAAGTAAACGCTTTCAATTTACTTGAGTATAGTGATTTCGGAGGAGGGCTTTCTCCACAAATATTGTTCATCAACCTTCATATGTTGTGATCTTTGTGCGATGCCGCTTCCGAAATTCGGAAGGCGTGCAGTCATTATATTTTTTGAACAGCCGATTGTAGGAAGTCAGGTTATTGAATCCATGATGGATCGCGATATCCAAAATGGTCGCTTGGCTGAACAGCAGCGCCCACTCTGACTTCACGATCCTGAAGTGATTCAAATACTCCATGAGCGTAATTCCTTTGATCTCCTTGAACAGCTTGCACACGTAAAATTTGCTGAATTTGATATGCTCCGCGACCTGATCCAGCTTGATCGGTTCTTCGTAGTGCGCTTCAAGGTATTCGCAGACCGACTCGACGAATTCGAACTTTTTGGATAAGGTACACGGCCATTCGCCACTGCATTCCTCCGCGGCAGGCTTTTGCGTGCGCAGCAGATGAACGACAAGATCGTAAAACCTGGCAATCATCACCCACTGATAACCGATCTGCTCGTTTCTGTTTTCATTGGAAATGACGTCAAGATAGCGGTTGATGTCGATTTCTTTGAGCGTCATCGCGGGTAAATGCGTCGATTTGCCGAATAACTCCCGCAGCGGCTGGGTGGCTTTGTCGACGACCAAGCTCTCTGTGAACAGCTCCAAGCGGAAAAGAATGATCGTCAGATGCTCGGTACCGGGCAGAAAACAGTGCACGTCCCCCGGTTTGATCACCATGATGTCGCCCTGCCCCAACTCTACGACCCGGCTGTTGAGGCCAATTCGCGCCCGCGTTCCCCTGACAACGACCATCTCTACTTCTTCATGCCAATGTGCGGCAAAATTAAACTGCGGACCGGTATGAATGACCCGAATCGGAAAGCCTTCCTTCATGTGACCTGTTTCCAGAAATGTAGGTGCTCCCATCTGATCCACCCTTTCTCAGTTCCCGATTAAGAATCCTTTTCCTATCCATATTATGCATGAAGTTTCCGTCATCTTCAAAATATGGGTTCATATTCATAACACTCCTTCAAATCACTTGATGCTGGCACAAAAAAATCCCCCAACCGGTTAGCAAAGGTAGGCTTGCCTTCCGTCCGAGAGATGTTTAAAATAGGCCAGATCCATCAGCCGCACACCAACGTGGTGCTAAAAGACGAACTGCACCAAGGCCATGTAAAGCAGCGTTCCGCCAGCAATGGACAATAACATGTTTTTCTTCCAATAATGAAGCAGCACAACAGCCAGGATCGACACCAGTTCAGGCACGCCGTGGTTCCCGGACAACAGATGAATGTCTTTGACGCTATAGATCACCAGCATGCCGATCGCCGCTGCCGGCAGAACCCTCCCTAAATATTGCACGTACTTAGGCGTAGTACGACCAGGCGGGAACAACAGAAATGGAAGAAAGCGCGTCATCATCGTGCCAAGCACAACCATGCCGATCGTAATGAGTTGTTCGGTTACCGTCATGGACATGTCGTTTCCCCCGCTCTCTGATCCAGTTTGGGTCTGATCAGCGTAAGCACGATCAGCAGTCCGGCCATGGAGGGAATGATAAAGCTGCCGCCTTTGAAGATGATGAGGCACAGGATCGAAATGCCCAAGCCAAGCAAGGCGCTGTGATGCGACCGTTCCTTGCTCCATTGCTCCATGAAAATGACGACGAACAACGCTGTCATGACGAATTCCAGCCCTTCCAGATTGAAGCTGACGAGTGATCCGAAGAAGCCTCCGATGGCAGCGCCAATGACCCAATAGCTATGGTTGAGCAAGGTGACGAAAAACATGTACCATCCCCGATCCACTTCTTCGGGAATGTCGGCCGTATAATTGATGGAAAACGATTCATCGCATAATCCGAAGATCAGGTACGGCTTCTTCCAGCCGGTTCCTCTATACTTATCCAGCATTGAAATGCCGTAAAATAAATGCCGCGCATTCACCATTAAGGTCATCATTAGCGCACCGATCGGGTTTAATGCGCCAAGCAGCAGGTTTACCGCCACAAACTCCATCGATCCGGCAAAAACGAGCAGCGCCATCAGGATGGCATAACTCGCTCCAAAACCCGAGGCATTCATCAAAATGCCGTACGCAATCCCCAAAAATAAAAATCCGGCCAAAATCGGAAGCGTGGTCGGAAAGGCGGCCCGAAAAGCCGTTTGAAGCTTCATTCTGTCTGTCATCGTTTGCTGCATCTCCTTGCTATAATACGGTTCTACGTTAGTGTAGCAACACATTTCCATACAATCAATGTTATAATTGTATGGATTACAATGTTGTGAGGTGAGTGTATGCCATTCAATTCGTTCGACGAATATCCCATGTCATGGAAGCCGGACAAAAACAAATTGTCACGCCCGCTGTACCAGTCGCTCGCCAAAATGCTGGAGCATGACATCACGCATGGATTGCTTGCGCCAGGAACCAAGCTCCCACCTCAGCGTGAGTTGGCCGATTTTCTGGACGTTAATTTCACCACGATTACACGTGCTTACAAACAATGCGAGCTTAAAGGTTTGATCTATGGCGTAACGGGCAGCGGCACGTTTGTGTCGGCCAACGCAGCACGCTCGATTGCCATCGCGAAGGAACCGGGGATGAACACCTATATCGAATTGGGTTTGGTGGCATCCTTTGAGCAGACCAACGACCTCGTTGCCGAAGCTGCCAAAAACGTGATGCAAAAAACCTATCTCGAGCAGCTGTTGAATTACAATGATCCTGCGGGTATCCCCCATCAAAAGCTTGCTGCACTGAATTGGATGAGCACGCTGGGCATCCATGCCGATCCGGAGCAGGTTGCCATCGTTTCAGGCGCACAAAACGCGCTCGCCATCACGCTGCTGGCTCTATTTGAACCCGGGAATCGCATTGCCGTGGACCAGTATACCTTTTCGAATTTCATCGAATTTTCCAACATGCTTCGCATCAGGCTTGTCCCCATTCCGGGCGACCTGCACGGCATGCGACCGGAAGCACTGGACGAGCACTGCCGTCAGGCCGACGTGCATGGCGTTTTTCTGATGCCCTCTTGTGCAAACCCAACGACCATCATGATGCCGGAGGAACGCAAAAAGGAACTGGCCCGCGTCATCCGCAAACATCAATTGATCCTGATCGAAGATGACATCCATGCTTTTCTGTCTGCAGGTGTGATTGAACACTACGGTCAGCCGATGTATCAGCTTCTTCCGGAACGGACGATCTATGTATGCAGTACGACCAAATCCATCTGTTCGGGGCTGCGCGTCGCCTATCTTGTGTTTCACGAGATGTACAAGGACCGTATCATGAAAGCGATTTTCAACGTCAACGTCAAAACGTCCTCACTGGACGCCGAAATTATTACCGAGCTGATTCTGTCGGGGAAAGCGAGCGCCATCGTTCAGCACAAAAAAAGGCTGGCCCGGCAGGCCAACCAGTTGTTTGATACGTATTTTCCCCAAGCTTTCAGTCAGGGCCATCCGCTCAGCTTCTACCGCTGGCTGCCCGCTCCCGGTCTTGCCGGAGGAAGACGTACCGAGTCGTATTTCCTGGAAAAGGGCATTCGCGTATTCCATTCCGACCGCTTTCTGAGCGGAACCAATACGGGAGAGAACTACTTGAGAGTAGCGCTATCTTCGACATTGACGTTGGAGGAATTGGAAAGAGGGCTGGAATTGTTGTCGGCTTCGATGAAGCTGAGCACTTCCTCATAGTCGTGAAACTGAACGTCCGAACATGAGTTGATCCGTTCTCTGTCGTGATCCGAATACCGGTCAACGATCGCTACGACCTCGATGCCGGCGTTGTTGGCAGCCTCCACTCCGATAAGGGAATCTTCAAAAATAAGGCATTCCTCCGGGGATGCCTCCAGTTCTTTCATCATCGTGAGATAGATTTCCGGATTCGGCTTGATCTCTTTGGCATCCTCATGCGTATAGACCTTGGAAAAATACTCATCGATGGCCGCTCAACAGTCGGTTTTACTATATCCCTCCTACTTTAAGGTGTAAAGCGATCCCTGGCGAGGGGGCCGCCCAATCTACCTTTCCCATCTATACTGCAGCGGCCGATATCCGATATCCCACAATCGCTCGCTTCCTTCAATCTTGATGGTCATCTGCCGAGCATGTTCAATATAGACTTCGAATTGTTCTGCACTCCCTTGATAATCATTCGCTTCTATTACTAATACCTCTTTCCCATCGACAATAATGGATATTTTCCCTTCAGGCGGCGCGTGATCGGGGATGCCGTAATTTCCGGTCAACACAAGTTCATCGTCTTTCAACGTAAACGTATAGGTTTGTTGGCCTCCTTGGCTATCATACATGTTGTGTTCAGGTATAATTTGTTCCTTTTTAATACTAAACCTCCCCAGCGCAGCACCTTGAGCATCCGTTCCTGCTCCACGCTGCGTTTCCAGCTTCATGGCCACGAAGGGGCCTTCGACTTTGGTGGCCAGTTGGTTGATCACGTTTCCCGTTCCCCACGTCATCAGGAATAACACGATACACGCCATACCTGCAATCAGCCAACGTTTCCTTCCTTGCTCTCCCCTTTCTCCCGCACGATAGGCGGCATAACCGATGCATGCTCCGATGGAATTTTGAAGAACATCGTTGATATCCCCGCTGCCAAGCATCGTCAATTTCTGCAAAAATTCGATTCCGAAAATGATGAGCACAAACCATAACATAAACCGGATGAACCGAATGTTGTACAGCATGGGGATAAGAATGCCGAACGGAATGAATGCCGCATAATTCCACAAGGTAACCAGGTCCATTAACGTAATGCCTGAATGGAACGATAATGTTGGAAATTTGAAAAAAGAATCGGGAATCCATTGAAACGGATTATCCACGATGTGTTTTGCGGCGTCCAGCCTGCCAAAAGCCAAAAACAAAAAATACAACGTAATCAGGGTGTAGACGATGGTGGTGATCCATAGTACCCTGCGTCGGTTCATTGTCATCCTGCAATTCTCCTCTTTCTTTGACGAACTCTTGAGTCGCTCTCTTCAATATAAATGAGTTTACCGCATAGCCCCTTGATCTCCTATGTGTTAACCTTACGCCTGGCTTACATTATTGTCATATTGTTCGTACACGAGTGGCTGCAATGTGCATGCAAAAAAGCCTTCGATCGTATCGATCGAAGGCTTCGTGACATAAGTTATTCTATTATACGACCACGGTCATCAGGTAATCCTGACGGCGAACTTCCGATTCGGACGTTTTCAGTACGTCCAGGTAATTGGCGGAATTCGTCACAATGACCGGCGTCGAAGTGACGTAACCTGCTGCCTGGATCTGTTCGATGTCGAACAGCAGGATCAATTGTCCCTTTTCAACGCGGTCGCCTTCCTGCACTTGTTTCTCAAAATGTTTGCCTTTCAGGCGAACCGTGTTCACGCCGACGTGAATCAAAAGCTCGGCGCCCTCGTCCGAAGTTATCCCGATCGCATGCCCTGTCGGGAACACGGTTGTGATCGTTCCGTTCACCGGAGAAGTCAATCGGCCTTCGGACGGTTCAATGACGATTCCTTGTCCCATCGCACCGGACGCAAAAGCTTCATCCGGCAGCGACTCCAGCGGTTTGACCGCACCTTGCAGCGGGCTTTCGATGATTTCTTTTTTCAGTACCGTGCTTTCTTGCACAGGCGTGGATGCAGGCGCTTCTTCTTTCGGCGCAGCCTGCTCCTGAACGCTATCTTTGAATCCAAGGACCATAACGATCACCAAAGCGAGCACAAACGCCACAACCAAACCGATGATCACGGACAGGAAACCCGTACCGATATACGTTGGCAACGCCAGCAATCCCGGTAAAGCAAAGGCCACCGCTTGCGCACCGCCCGAGCCGATGATCGCGCCGCCCACAGCCCCGGCGATGCAGGCATAAATGAACGGTTTTTTCAGCTTCAGCGTAACCCCGTAAATGGCAGGCTCTGTGATCCCGAAGACGGATGCGACCACGGAAGAACCGGCAAGCGCTTTAAGCTGTGTATCTTTGGTTTTCAGGAATACCCCGAATACCGCCCCTGCTTGAGCCAGGATGGCCGCAGTCAGCATTGGCAGCATCGTGTCGTAACCAACTTCCGCGATGTTGCTGAGAATGACCGGCACGAATCCCCAATGTACGCCGAAAATGACGAAGACTTGCCAGAACGCGCCAGCTACCGCACCGGCAAGCAGCGGACTCAGGTTGTAGATCCAGCCATAACCGGTAGCCAGTCCGCTGCTGATCATGGAGCCGATTGGACCAAACACCAGAAACGTCAGCGGAATGACGATGACCAGCGAGAGCATCGGCACCAAAATGTTTTTGACGGACGAATGCACGAACGAATTAAACCATTTTTCGACATAAGACTGTACCCAGACGGCAAGGATGATCGGAATGACGCTGGAGGAATAATTCATCAGCACCATCGGAATGCCGAGGAACGTTAATTTGTCGGGCGCGCTGACCGCGGCGATGACGGCCGGATAGACGAGCGCTCCGGCGATGGCCACGGATACAAACATGTTTGTTTTGAATTTGCGCGATGCGGTCACGGCCAGGAAGACCGGCAGGAAGTAAAACACGCTGTCCGAAGCCGCGTTCAGCACGAGATACGTTCCGCTCGAAGCATCAAGCCATTTCAGGAACAGGAAGAGCGCAACCAGTCCTTTCAGCAGCCCGGCCCCGGCAAGCGCGCCAAGCGTAGGCGAAAAGATGCTTGAAATGATATCGACGGCTTTGCCCAGAATCGTGCTCTTCTCGGAGGACTCATCCTTCTTGGATGCATCCGCGTTTCCGATGCTTGTACCTTCGATCATTTTCTCGTAAACCGGCCCAACGTTGTTGCCGACAACAACCTGAAACTGGCCGCTGCTCTCTACGACGGTAATGATGCCCGGCGTTTTTTGCAGCGCTTCTTTATCGGCCTTGTCCCGGTCTTTCAATTGAAATCTTAATCTTGTCGCACAATGGAAGACCGAATTGACATTCGATTCGCCGCCGACAAGCTCAAGAATTTTGGAAGATAACTCTTTGTCGTTCATATACAGCTCTCCTCTTTTTACGTGGATGATCGGCTTAGGTTTATGGTCCAGGTATGCCTGGTAGTATGCCCAATCACAGCATCCTACCGCCACAAGCAAGAAAAACCTAAACTCGTGGTGAAATAACAGCTTGCGGAATCGCTGCTCATTTCACCATCAGTTTAGGTTTTGCCTGCATTACCAGTTACACCCCTCAGCCGGATGGTTTGTTATTCGGTTGTTTCCAGATGATTGCGTTCCGTGACCCGATGAATATGAATGGTCAAATATACGTATTCATCCTTGCTTAATGATTGCTGATACGTTTTTTCCAGAAAGTCATTGATTTTGCGCGTGCATTCAAAGGCATTGGCATACGTCTTCTTCACTTGGTTATACAAAAAGTCTTCGCCTGTCTGCTGTACTTCATTTCGAAGAACACGCATCGAGAAATACTGCAAGTGTCTTAAAAATCTGGAATAATTTACGGAAGACTCATCCATGATCGTGTTGTAATGATAGGTCACGATGTTCAGAATGGAATGAACCATTTCGGTCATTTTCATCGTCAGCTTCATTTCACTGCTGTCCATGCGCGCATTCACGATATGTAGTGCGATAAATCCTGCTTCATCCTCGCCAAGCTTCACCCCCAGGGAGTTCTCGATGTATTGGAGCGACTCCAGGCCAATCTCGAATTCTTTCTTGTAAAAGCTTTTGATTTCGAACAGCATCGCATTTTTCAGCTGCACGCCATTCTCGTGTCGCTGGATCGCAAAATGGATGTGGTCGGTCAGGGTCAAATAAATATTGTCGCTCAGCGTGGTGCCTAACACTTCATTGGCACGGGTAACGATCTCATTGACCACTTCCAGATGAGTAACGGGAATGTCATTCAAGAGCTCCATCAACTTGGCTGTGAATTCATTTTCGTTCAGCACAAAAATTTTATCGATTTTTTCATCCTCAACCCGGTCTCCGGCAGCCTTGTTAAAAGAAATGCCTCTTCCCATAACGATGACTTCTTTGCCTTTATGGTTTTTGGTTAACAATACATTGTTATTTAGCACTTTCTCAACAAACATCATCTCGGTTACACCTCCCCACAGGAACAGTATCAACAAAAAATGCCTAAATTAATTACAATACCATGCGCTGATGGTACTCTAATCAATTTAGGCATTGCCCGCCTTACCGGTCACAATCCTGTTATGTAAACTCAGTATACCATAAGTATAAGCGTTTGCAACCCCTTTTTTACGAAGCCTTGCTTCCGCTTCCAGCTGCCGGCGTCGACGATGAATAATCCCTGCTCCATGCCTGCCGCGCGTGATCCCGGGGATACAACGAAAGCTGGCGTTGGCCAGCTTTCGTCCCTGCCTGATATGGATTAAGATAAAGTTTGCAGTGCTTCGGGGGTGAATGGAATCCATTCCTCCGTGCGGCCGTCCCGGATTTTGCTGACCCAAGCCGGGTCGACCAGAAGCGCTCTGCCGATTGCTACCAAATCGAACTCTCCGTTGGCGAGCTTCTGCGCCAAACCTTCGATGCCTGCGTTGCCTGCACCCTCTCCACGGGTGAACAGTGCCATGAAGTCGTCGTCGAGGCCTACAGAACCGACAGTGATGGTTGGCTTGCCCGTTATTTTTTTCACCCAACCGGCAAAATTCAAATCAGAACCTTCGAATTCAGGCTCCCAGAAGCGCCGAGTCGAGCAGTGGAAAAGGTCTACGCCCGCTTCAAGCAGCGGTGCCAAGAAATGCTCCAGCTCCTCCGGCGTTTTTGCCAGTTTGGCTGTATAATCCGAGCTCTTCCATTGCGAAATGCGCAGGATGATCGGGAAATCCGGACCTACCGCCTTCCGGCATGCACGAACCACTTCTTCCGCAAAACGAGTGCGCGCAAGCATGCTTCCGCCGTAACGGTCTGTGCGCTGATTCGTTTTCTCCCAGAAAAACTGGTCGATCAGGTACCCATGCGCGCCGTGGATTTCAATGCCGTCAAAACCGATGCGTTTGGCCTCGGCAGCAGCTTGGGCAAATGCCGACACGATGCCCGCAATGTCCGATTCGGAATAATCATTGACTTGGCCTTTTACGCCCATGTGCCAAATCTGCGGCATGATTTTGCCGCCAGCCGCATGCACTTCGGACACCACGTGGGCCCAGCCTTTGAGAGCCTCTTCTCCATAGAAATGGGGAACGTTTTGCTGGTCGGATGCATCTGCATGATCCACCACCGTGCCTTCCGTCACGATCAGACCGACGCCATTCTCGGCTCTGCGGCGGTAATAGCCGGCAACGTCCGGGCCGGGAACCCCGTTCGGCGACATGCCGCGGGTCATCGGCGCCATGACGGTGCGATTGGGCAGGACCAGATTTCCTAAAGTAATAGGCTCAAAAAGAGATTGCACGGAATTGGAATAAAGCATGTTAACCCTCCTCGGATATTTTGGAATGTTTGGTTAGTTTATTCGCAACGATCGTTTAGAATCCTGCCGAGTATTGCTTCGGAATCGAAGTTTCTTTTCTCAGATTCGATGCCGCTTCAAGTGCCCAATGCGGGTTTCTCAGCAGCCCTCTGCCTACGGCTACCAGGTCCGCGTCTTCATTGCCGATCACCGCATTGGCGAGCTTTGCGTCATCCAATCTGCCGACGGCGATGACGGGAACATCGAGCGCTTGCTTGATGTCACGGGCGAGCGGCACCTGATAGCCCGCATGCGTGCCGGGTCTGCCAAAAGCCGCAATCGGGCCTTCGCCGCCGGAGGAAACGTCAAACATGTCGATGCCGGCTTCCTGGTAAGCTTTAGCAAAAGCGATGCTTTCCTCGATGCCATATCCGCCTTCAACGTACTCTTTGGCGGAAATCCGCATGATCAGCGGCATGTCTTCAGGCATTTCTCCTTTAACAGCCTGAATGACTTCGCGGCCGAACAGGATAAGGTCCTGACCGTACTCGTCGTCGCGTTTATTGGTCAGCGGAGAATGGAATTGATGAATCAGGTAGCCGTGGGCACCGTGGATTTCAATGGCATCGAATCCGGCTTTCACCGCTCTGGCCGCCGCACTGCGGAATTTTTCGACCATGTCCTTCACTTCGGCCGTCGTCAGTGCGCGCGGTTGTTTGTAATTTTCGTCAAACGCGATCGCAGACGGCGCCACGGGAACCTCGGCATCTTCGGCTTTGCGTCCCGCATGGGCAATCTGAATGCCGACTTTGGCGCCGTAACTGTGGCAAGCATCCACGATTCGTTTCAACGCCGGGATCTGATCGTCCGACCACAGCCCAAGATCGAAATCGGAAATGCGGCCATCGGGTTCCACATCGGTCATTTCAATAATAATGAACCCGGTACCGCCCACAGCACGGCTTACATAGTGCAAATAGTGCCAATCCGTAGCAATGCCATCTTTGTTTTCAACAGAATATTGGCACATGGGAGGCATCACGATCCGGTTTTTCAAATCCAACCCTTTCAATGTATACGAACTAAATAGATCTTTCATCGTAAATCTCCTCTCACATCTCTGTTATCTATATAAAACATGCATGAACACGCATGTGAATGGGGATGAGACATTTCTTCAGATTCATTCCGTACCAGGAAGGAACACGCTTTACGATCCACTATCTCCTTCTTCGCCTCAACCGAGCTCGGCAACCAACGATTCCATTACCGTTTTCAACCCCTTGTTCAGCAGCTTTTCCTGCAATACTTCGTCAAACGTTTCAAGCGCGCCGCGCAGTTTCATTTCGCCCCGTTCGGTTATGCCGGTGTAGATCCCTCTGCGGTCCTTCTCGCACATATGTCTTTCCAACGCGCCGCAGGTTTCGGCCTCCATCCGTGCTACAAGCCGGGATGTTGCGCTTTGGCTCAAACCGATCTTCTCTTGCAGCTGTTGCAAGCGGAGCTCTTTATCATCGGTTTGCGAAATAAAATACAGCACATAGAATTCTTTTAAAGACAAACCGTATTTCTGTTGAAGCACCTGTTCCAGTTGTTCATTGATCTCGGATTGGATATGCGTCAATGAAAACCAGGTGTCCAAACGTTCGTCTGTTGTTCTCAATGCGTACACATCCATTCTATTTTGGCGTTGACACAACCGGCTTACGATCCATTTCTACAACGTACAAGGATTGAAACCCCTTTTTGCGCAAGATCCGCGCGGCCTTTTTGGCCCTGTACATTTCGTTGGACAAAATAAAAATGCGTTCTTCTCTCAACAGATGTTTATGCCATACATACGGAAGGCGGCCCAATGAAATATTGATGGAATCCGGAGTCGGTTGGTGTTCATACTCAGAAGCGTCCCGGATATCGACAATTTTGAAATGGTGCAAGCTCTCCTTCTGATTGATCAAGCTCCGATAATGGATTTGCGTAAGATATGGGGCAGGCCATAATCGGTGAATAAGAACAACCAATCCGGTCAACACGGAGATCATCATGAACCAAAACATTTCCCTCACATCCTCGCTTCCGATGTACACGTTTGTGGCGCACCTCCATCGATTACAAAAAGCATGCGCATGCATTCAATTTAAAGGATCTGTTTTCTGCTGTCAAGCGAAAATTCATGCTGCCCAACACGAAATGCTTATATGGGTAGTTTGAAGCCGTTGATGGTTACTCCAGTCAACCGGCTTCACTTCTCACCTCGGCGCAGTCCTTCATTCATTTCGGCTTATGAACGTACTCCGAATTAAGACCAAGCGCTCTTTTATGCTCATGGCGTCTCTCCTTCTGTTTGAACATTCCCTGCACCTGCCTTGTCCCCCTTCGCCCGTTTTTTTCGAATCAGGCTTACCGACAACAGTAATATCGGAACAATCCCGAACAAAACCAGAAAGACGTTGTCCAGCTTGTTTCCTAATTCAATGGTTTCTTCCACATTTTCAGGAATCATCGCAACAAGATAAACGAAGGGGAACAACGTATAGATAATGCCCTTAACATGTTGGATTCGGAATACCACGCTCACTCCAATCGAAGCAGAATAGTGGGAAATCGCGAACACGGCATAAATTTGCATGATCCAAATGATGAGCAAAAAGGACTCGAAGTGCTCAAAAACGAGCCCCTCAATCTCAAAACTGCGGATCAGATCCAGTGTGGGCCAGGTCCGATTCCATATCCCATCGATGGAAAGACTGCCGATAACCATCACCACAGTGATCAGATAAAACGCCGTCGTTATTCCGGTGCTCCACAAAACGGCCTTGCGTCCTTCGTTCGGCTTTTTCATGTTTGCTGCCAAAATGAACAACACCTCAAATCCGATAAAAGACAGCAAGCCGGGCTTGACTCCCTTCACGACAGGCAAAATGCCCTCTCCAAGCAATGGTCTTAAATAATTCAGATGGAACAGCTGAATGCTGAGCAGGACCTCTAGCACGAACAGCACCAGCGTAATCGGCAAAATAATCCCCAGCACACGTACGATGACCTTTAACCCCCCCAGCAGCATATACATCCCGATCCACATAAAAATCATCATTATGGCCCACAGGGGCGTCCCCTCGAGCAAATACATGCCCGTCACCTCGGCCATAATTCGGATCTCGTAAGCAGCCCTTACGAGAAAATATACGATCATGCAGAACCCGATCGGGATCGCGATCCATTTGCCCGTAATCTCCGGCATGAATTCGAACAGTGTTTTCCCCGGATATTTCCTGCACAGTCCAACCATAATGTACCCCATGCCCACAACGACGGCTCCTGACAATATGATGGAAATCCAAACATCCGGAGTTCCGCCAGCCAGGACCGTTGATCGGGGAACCATAAAAATGGCCGCGCCGAGCATGGCATTGATCAAAACCACAATCGTATCCGTTGTGCTGATTTGCGATGGGGATGGATTCACTTCCTTCACCTCCGGCGATGTTTTTTCAATTCAATGTTGCTTATGATCCAATGAGGCTGCATTCGATTTCTTGGTTGTAATCGCTCTTTCTCGAACCGGGTCAACATTTTTTCTGCATTGCGAGAGTTTCTATAACCTGCCTGCCGCCCCTTTTCTCGCAAAGCTGAGGATCAGGAGCATCAAGGGCATCAATCCGAACAAAAATATGGATATATCACCCAGTCTGTCTCCCAAAGACAAGGTTTCATCCAAATTCCGTGGCAAATAGGATAGCACGTACAGAACCGGAAGCAGCGCATACTGTATAACCTGCACGTTTTTGAGCCGAAATAATTCCCGCAATCCGATCGACGCAAAATAGTGCTTAAAAACATATGTGGCAAAAATTTGCGTCAACCAAAAAACGAGGAAAAAGGACTCGAAACGTTCGAAAAAAAATCCTCTGATTTCAAAGCTTCTAACCATGTCTAATGTCGGCCACGTTCTTGTGTGAACCCCCTCCAAAGACAAATTGCCAATGACCATCACAATCGTAACCAGATATATGAGAGTCGTCACCAGTACGCTGTAAATGACCGCTCGGCTTCCTGCTTTGGCGTTGGCCATAAAAGCCGTTGTTATTAATACTACCTCGTAACCCGAATAGGACAGAAATGAAGGTTTGATGCCTTTCAACACAGGCATGAACCCTTCGCCCAGCATCGGCCGCAGGTTGTTGAGATCAAATAACCGCCCGCTCAAAAGGAATACCAGCAGAAACAGCGCCAGCGTGATCGGCAGCATGATTTCGAAAACCCGTATCATCACCTTCAGTCCGCCATTCATCATATATATTCCGATCCACATGATTACCATGATGGAAACCCAGCTTGGGGTGCCTTTTAGCAGGTACATGCTTGTAATTTCCGCCATAACCCTGATTTCAAACGAACACAACACAACAAAATAGGAAACGATTAACATCCCCAAGACATATGCTCCCCATTGCCCCGTAAGTTGCGGAAGGAATTCAAACACCGTTTTTCCAGGAAACCGCCGGCACAATGCCACCATCATTAGGCCGATCGCTGTAACTAACAGCCCTGACATCAGCACGGAGATCCATACATCCGGGGTCCCTACCGCCTTGCTGATGGTACGGGGAAGCGTCAAAATGCCCGCACCGAGCACACTGTTTAAAACGACGATAACGGCCTCGGATGTGTTCAATTTGGTGCCTGCTTCACGCATAAATAGGTATCACTCCACTCAGGAGATTTTGACCACAGTATCTCCAACACCCACCATTTTATGTAAACGAATCTTCTTTACCTACCCTTTGAAAATTGGAACTCTATGAAAATTTTGCTATACTATACCATGCTAGATTCGTAGTTATGAATACGATCTTCGTACATGCATTGGAGGTAATCAGTTATGTTCGCACATCGTGTCGGAAGAAATGCCCTTGCTGCGATTGTTGCATTATCCCTGTTCGGGGCTGCTCCGGGTGTCAGCCATGTACAGGCAGTTCCCGGCATTTCGGTCTTGCTTGATGACGTTGGCCTGCAATTCGATGCCGCTCCCCGGATCGAGAAAGGCGTTACGTATGTTCCGTTCCGCACGGTGGGCCAAGCTTTAGGCATCGAAATTGCCTGGAACGGCAAAACCCAAACCGTTCAGGCTGCAGGCAGCGTAAAAGGTGAAACCGTTGAAGTTCTGCTTCACGTTGGCAGTAAGACAGCCACGGTGAACGGTAAACAGGTTAAACTGGCAGCTGCTCCAATCCAGAGAGAAGGACGCGTGCTGATTCCGCTTAGTTCATTCAGCGCCCAATTCGGCGTTGGCGTAAGTTGGAACCAATCGACACGTACCGTTTCTCTCGTATCTCCGCAAAAGGAAATGCACCTTAGAGCTTTCTATGCCGTGCAGTCCTTCCAGGAAAGGGATTTGGTATCCTCCATGAATTCGGTCGCCTACGGCTGGAGCCGCATCGACCGCGATGGTCAATTCACGCTGGAGGGCGATGAATACCGCATGCCTGCCGCTGCCGGAGAAGTAACGCCGCAGTCCCTTGTTCAAGATGCAGCCAATCAGGGGGTTCGCCCGTATCTGATGGTTTATGCGTTGGATGGCAGCGGGGAGTTAACCCGGATGCTGAGCGACAGCAGCATGCGTCAAAAATCGATCGATGGAATTGCTGCTGCCGTCAAGGAGAACGGATTTGGAGGAATCGTGCTGGATTTCGAAGGCCTCGGCTTCAAACTGGATGCCGTTGAACAGCAAAAGTTGTTTAACCAATACGTCAAAGAGTTGAAGAATGCCGTCGCTTCCGACATCTCCCTGTCGATCGCCGTGCCTCCCTTGAACGGGGCTTACAAAGGCTACGACTACAAAACGCTCGCTTCGGTTGCCGACGATCTGATCATCATGGCGTATCAGTATAATCCCGTCGGCACCAAAGCGCAGGTACCCGAGCCGAACTCCCTTGTGGAGCAAGCGATCAAACTTGCGCTGGAAGCTGGCGTACCTAAACAGAAGCTGCTGTTAGGCATCAGTCTGGGCAGCGAGAAACCTGATTCCGTCGATGACAAGCTGGGGCTTGCCAAGCGATACGACCTAAAAGGGGCAGCATTCTGGCGACTCGGCTTGTTCCGCGCGTATAACAGCGGAATGGAAAGTGCCGTCCATGCATCGGCCATCAAAGAAACGGAATCATAATCTGCAGTGGAACCAATCTGCTCCCTATGGAGAGGTTGGTTCTTTTTTTCGCCAACCAATGAAAAAAAGTCGCCCATGGGCGACCTTGAGAGAGAGATTATGTTCATAAGTACAGCTCAGCACGGAATACCTGAACCCATATGGCTTGTGGAAAAGGATTAGGACAGTGGATCATAAATGTCCGCATCATGTTCCGTAACCCAGTCGATTTGTCTGTAACCTGCACCAGCCAACGTTTGAGCAACGTCCAGTACTTCCAATACGGGAGCTTGCCACATTTCTTTTTTCGCTTCCATCTTAGCCACCTCCTTCTTGGAAAGATTCAATGCTCATGATGCAACCTTGGCAATACATTATGTATCGCAAAGATATTATAAGATACATTTCGTATCCAGTAAACATTTAATTCCATTTTCCACCCCCGGCAATCTACTCATTTCTACATGCCAGGGACAATAGCACTTAACAATCCAAGGAGATCCCCATATATTGCACTATCAACAAGTTAGGGGGGATTCACAGTGAAGAAAAAATATTATTCTCATCATCATCACCATCACGGCCATAAGCCGAAATGCTTTGTCAAAAAAATCACCAAAACCGTCGTTACTAAAGTCAAATTTGTTCCGATCGCAAAGAAAAAGCACTCTCACGTGAAGATTGAAATCGTTCCTTGTAAAAAAAGAAGATACTATTAATTTCATCTAGCTTGGTATGCAGGATGCCCCATTATGTGGGGCATCCTGCATACGATTTTGAAGAACTACACCTTAACGGATGTACATAAAGCCCTGCCATGATTCCACTGGAAATGCCTGTTACGACCGTCTGCCAAAAATAGTTATGGATCTATTCACAAGGCCAAACAAAGGGGGCGGCATGGTTCTTATCCCCTTACGAAGGACAAGGACTTTTTTGTTCGCACTAAAAAAGTCGCATGTTCTGCGACTTCATCGTTTAACCGTTCAATGATTTATACGGCTGAAAAGGCTGCGAATGCCGCATTCTGAATTGTTCAAACACGCATTGAATGTCAGCCTCGCTCAGGCCATGTCTTTTGAAGTAATACATGATCGTTTCCAAATCGGTAGGATCGCCCGCATGGATTCTCTCCACTTTGTTCATAAAAGCTTGTACGGTTTGCGACTGTATACTGCCCATCGGTTCGCACAACCAAAAGTCAACGCGCTTTACTTCTCCGGTGGCCGTCCAGCGCAGCTGCTCATACTGGATCACTTCCCAATCATGATACCCGGCCTGAATTTGCTCATACTCCGTCTGCAGCATATCGTACAGCAAATGCTGCGGCACACTCCCATGCACACTGTAATAATCTTTTAAATTAAGACCCTGCACGCGCTCCGTGAGCACGAACTTGCCTGGGGCATAAGCATACATTTTAGGGACATGGCGAAGATTCTGCATGGATAACATGGCATCACATTCCATCTCTCCGTCTAACTTCCCTCGAGCGGTATATACTTTCAGACTGTAATTTTCCAATTCGTACAGCGCTGAGCGGTCCCCCATCAATGAAGCCTGCATGTTCAAGTGACCGTTGCTTTCGTAATGTTCCAGCAATTGCACGATGTTGGCCGAAAGCGGATTTACAACCTTCATAAGAACTCACCTCGAATCTGTTCCAAATATAAAACGTTTTCTTAAATAGCTCAAGTTTTTATTTTAAGGGGTACAACCCGGATGAACATATCCAATTTCACCCGAACATGAACGATCTGCTCGAAATTTGTGCATTCCATTTCAAACTACAATTTGATCATATCGGCTGGAACGCGTTTCATGTCAATGGTGATTTTGGAGTGTGTTTAAACAAAGAGCCATTCACCCCCGGGATCCCGGAAAGGAGATTGGCTCTTTGTCGTGACGTTCGCTTACAGTTTTTGAATCAGCGACTGGATCTGCTGTTTGAGATCTCCTTGCTGCAGAGAGGTTTCCAGCATCTCGTTAAACGTAACAAGCGCTTTGCGGAATTTCTCTTGCCCCAGACCGGTAATGCACGTGTAGATCCCTCTGCGGTCATCCTCGCAAATATGCCGGTTCAAGGCACCGCAGTTCTCAGCTTCCATCCGGCCGACAAGCCGGGATATGGCACTCTGGCTCAAGCCAACCAGGTCCTGCAGCTGCTGCAGCCTTAATTTTTTCTCATCGGTCTGCATCAAAAAATAAAGCACGAAAAATTCTTTCAACGACAAACCGTATTCAGCTTCTAATACACGCTCCAGCTCATCATTGATGTTCGTTTGAATATTCGTAAGGGAAATCCACGTATTTAAAAGTTCGTTCGAGTTATTCGCTGCGTTCATTCAATCACCTGATCTATTCAGTAATATAAAACGAAACCCATTCGCCCATCCTGCATCCATTATGCGAATAACTAATTTTATCAAGCTTCCTCCATTTGGTCAAAATGTAAGCCAAAAAAGCCTTCATGAACAAGGAACGGATCGGTCCATCTTCATGAAGGCTTTTTCGATTTGCATAAAATGCACCGACCAGGGGCCCATGCCATATCCGCCCGAATTCATATGAATGAAGCGCTACTCCTTTACTGACCCAAGCGTAATGCCATGGATGAAAAAACGCTGCAGGAACGGATACACAATAAGCACGGGAAGCATGGCAATGAATATTTTTGCGGCATTCAGCGTTTGATTGGATAACTCGTTCATCCGCTTGTATTGGTCTTCCGTCATGTTGGACGCGTCGATGACGACGACGAATTGCTGGATTAACGTTTGCAGCGGATAATGATCCTGTCCGGAAGTCAGCACCAGCCCGTGAAAGAACTCGTTCCAATGATACACGATGGTGAACAACGTGACTGTAGCCAGTACCGGCACGGCCAGCGGAACATAAATGGTGATCAACATGCGCCACGGTCCGGCCCCGTCCACAAGTGCAGCCTCGTCCAGTTCCTTGGGCAGATTCCGGAAATAGTTCACGATCAGAATAACGTTAAATACCGGCACTCCCCCGCCTAGAACAAGCGCCCAAATGGTATCATACAGCCCAATCGCTTTCACGGTCATGTACCAGGGAATCAAGCCGCCGTTGAACAGCAGCGTGAACACGAGAATCCACATGAATACGTTGCGCATCCGGAATTCGCGCGGGCTCCTGGAGAGCGGATAAGCCATCATCGTTGTTACAACAAACGTGATGGCTGCCCCAAGCACCACCCGCTGAATGGAAATCCAGAAGGAATTGAAAAAGGAACGGTCTCCGATAATTTGCTGGTATGAATTGAAATTGAAACCAACGGGCCACAGCCATACTTTCCCGGCAGCAGCCGCCGATTTCTCGCTTAAAGATACCGCCAGCGTGTACCAGAGGGGCAATATACACAGGAATGCGATCAACAGCAGCACGACCAGCAGCGTGACATCGAACACCCGGGATCGCAGCGTCGTTTCTCTTATCATCTCGCTCGACTCCTTCTCCTTATCAGAATATGCGGTAATTGGCGAACTTCGAAGCCAGCAGATACGAGACGATGATGAGCACAAAGCTGACTACCGATTTTAGCAGGCCAACCGCGGTTGCGAGTCCGTACTGCATGTTCAGCAACCCTTCGCGGTATACCCATGTATCGATAATATCGCCCGTCGAGTACAGCAGCGGATTGTACAGATTGAAAATTTGATCAAAACCTGCATTCAGCACGTTTCCCAAACTTAACACCGCCAAGAGTACAATCGTCGTGCGCAATCCAGGCAAAGTCACATGCCAGATTCTGCGCATCCGGCTGGCTCCGTCCATCGAAGCTGCTTCGTACAAGGCTGGACTGATGCCGGTCAGCGCGGCCAGGTAGATGATCGTGTTGAAACCGAATTCCTTCCATACGTCACTACCCACGACAATAAACGGGAATAAGTCTGCTCGGGCAAAGAATAACACCGGTTCAAATCCAAGGATGCTCAGCAGTCCGTTGACAGGACCCGTGTACGAAAACACGTCGAGCAATATGCCGGACAGAATGACCCAGGACAAAAAGTGAGGAAGATACACGATCGTTTGCACCCAGCGTTTGACCACCAAGAGACGCAGTTCATTGAGCATGATCGCAAAAATCAACGGCACGATCAGATTGCCGGCAATTTTCATGACGGCTATATACACCGTATTGAAGAAAATGGTCTTGGTATCGTTCAGGCTGAACATATATTCGAAGTTCTCCAGCCCGATCCAGGTCGATTTCCAGATGCCTTGACCCGGGTTGAAGTCCTGAAAAGCAATGGCAATCCCGAACATCGGTATGATGCTGATGAACAGCAGCCACACCATTCCGGGCAGCAACATGACGTAATAATGTTTGATGAAACTTCGGTTCCGCATCCGGTGTTCCTCCTCCGCAATCTCCATCACGTTCTACTCAAGAAGAAGCGCCGGATGAACCCGGCGCCCTGGACAGCTGCCCCCTTAAAATGACGTACTACTTCACGTACTCTTTGACTTCCTCGGTGATTTTGTCCCCGCCCTGCTTCTTCCAGTCGCTGACGAACGTATCGAACGTATCGAGAGGGGCCGCTCCCATAATGATCTTCAGGAATGTTTCGTCCTCCAGCTTCTTCAGGTTGGACCAGCGGCTCTCCATCGTGCGGGTCTGGGAATACAGAAGGCTATATACCTTGTTGTAGTCCTGCTGCAAGGACGATGATCCGACCAACAGGGAATAGATGCGGCTCCATACGCCAAGGTCTGCCTGAGGGTCCCAATACTGGATGTCCATATTGTCATACGGCTCTTTCTTCACCTTTTTGACATTCTGGATATCTGCCGCAAGCAGTTTGTAACCCGGATCGGTAAAGTCTTCGGGTTTCTTCGTACCGGCGAGTACCTCTTGCAGCGCTTTCGCCGAATATTCGCTCTCATCCATGTAAGACATCGGAACACGCAGCGGGTAGTGCCCCACTGGCACGGAGATATCGAACGTCGACTCGTCGCGAATGAGCAGGTTCAGCATTTTGATGACAGCTTCGGGATGCTCGTATCCTTTGCGAACGACGACGAATACGGTAGAAGGAGCGCCCATGTGGGCGTTGAATTGCCCGTCGGCATCCAGCGGCAACAAGTAGGCCTGCCAGTTGGCATTCGGATCATTTTTGATGGCATCGGGCAGAGGTCCATACCCCATCCACCACGGCGCGAAAAAGATACCCGCATTACCGTTGACCACAGGCTCGGACGCGCTTTTGCGAATGCCGAGTTCCTTGTCGATTAACCCGTCAGCGTACATATCGCGCAGTTTGGCGAGCGCTTCCTTCGTTTCCGGCAAAATGGAACCATAGACCGGGTTGCCCGCATCGTCTTTTAACCAGTAACCGGGATACGCCTTGTAGGCCCCGAAAATCGGATCAAGTCCATACGTGTTGTTGGTCGACTCCAGGAAATTGGCGTATAACCGCCCGCCGTTCTGCTGTCCGGCAACTCCGATCGTATCATGCTTACCGTTGCCGTCCGGATCCTGTTCCACGAATGCTTTCGCGACCTGCTCCAGTTCCTCCATCGTTTTGGGCGGCTCAAGCCCCAGCTTGTCGAGCCAGTCCTTGCGGATCCACATTTGGTGAACGCCGTCGGAGTGTACTTGTATACTAGGAATGGCATACATTTTTCCGTCAAATGTGACCGCCTCGGCCGATACGCCGTTCGTTTTTTCCATATAACTCTTCATGGCCGGCGAAGCGAATCGATTAAATGCATCTGTCAGGTCTTCCAGCTGCCCCGCCTTCACCATCGCCCGCAGCTGAGTATCCTTGACCACAAGCGCGTCGGGCAAATCGTTGCTTGAAATCGCCAGGTTCACTTTCTGCTCGTAGTTCGTGCCGGTGGCCGCCTGCCAGGTGACCTTCGTATCAATGTTCAGGTTATCCTTCACATAACGCGAATACTGGTTATTCTCCGGGGTATCCCCGGCAGGCAAGCTTTTGTCCGTTGGATCGACCTCTTTGCCATACGTCAGGGTAATCGTCTGATCATACTTGCCGAACGGATCTGCCGGCCCTTCTTCCGTAACGCCTGGCGTGGTACTGTTCCCCGCCGCTTCGTTCTCCTGGCTGCCCGCGCTGCTGCAGGCGCTCGTGAATGCGAGCAGCAGCATCATCGCCACCATGACCATTTTTTTGCCCAAATGGATGCTCCCCCTTTATTGGAATGTCATTCGCGTCCAGCACCAACAATATAACACGAGCCTGAAACATCGATAGATAGAGAACCGAACGAGAAACAGGAGGTGAAACGTCCGATTTTGTTAACGCTTACAATTCATTTATCCCACCCAAGCTCCATCCGTCTACCCTCGTCTTGGCGCATTCCGGTATTCGCTCGGCAGCATGCCCACCTGCTCACGGAAGATCCGGCTGAAGTACTTCTCGTCGGCATAACCCGTATGCTCCGCAATCCAGACAATCGGTTTGGCGGTTTGAGTCAAGAAATCCCGTGCCTTATCGATCCGGATTTTGCGCAGATATTCATTAAAAGAATAACCGACCATTTCCTTGAAGCATTGATTGAAATAACTGCGGCTGAGATTAACGCGCTTCGAGACATCGCTGGCGAACAAAGGTTTGTGTAACTCGTCATGTACGATTTTGACGGCAGTCAAGATGCTGCTGCTTACCTCTTTGCGGAGATACTGGCCCCCCGATAAACCAAGTGCTGCTGCGCGAAATTCCGCCATCCATTCCACCACGTCTTGCCAGGAGGCAAAATGAACGGGCGTGATCATTTCTGTTTGTACAATGGTTTTGAATATGCGGTTCCAGTCTACCGTGACGCCGTAAAGCAACTGCATCAACCGGGGCACGGGCAATTGCATAAGCCTCAATTCTTGCAGCATTTCATTCATATATCGCTCATCATGAACCCAGCGAAACGAGTGCAGCTTGTCCTTTATGCCTCCATCCTCCGCCTCAACCAAAGTTGCTCCGGTCTGCTCCCGTTCGCCATTCGATTCGTTCAGTGATTGTGCACCGCCTCTTTCAAGCTCTCCGTAAAACAGTGCATCCTTACCGGATTCCGATGCAATATCGTCGTTGGAGCGTTTACGCCTGTCAGCCTGAATACGGTCATGAATGCGTCCAAGCACTTCTTCGAACCGTTCCTTCTCCAACTGCACTTTGGCAATGTAATCAATGGCGCCCAGACGCAGCGCTTCCTGAATGTATTCGAAATCCTGATGCAGCGTCAGAACCGCAATTGGCAAATCCGGGTATTGCTTGCGCGCGGCACGGATTAACTCGATCCCTGACATGACGGGCATGGCCAGATCGGTAATCAACAAATCCACGCGGTTCTCCGATAAAAATTCAAGTGCCTTCTCCCCGTTCCCTGCTTCGCCAATCACCTTCATTTCAAAAGCATCCCAAGGCATCGCGAGCATGAGCCCTTTGCGCACCAATTGATCGTCATCGACGATCAGCACGTTGATCATGATGGTTCCTCCCCTTTGCATTGAATCGGCAGCCCAATGACGATCCGGGTTCCCTTCCCCGGCTCACTGGTGACGATCAGGCTGGCATGGCCTTCATAATAAGACTCCAGCATACGTTTGACATAATTCATGCCGATGCCCATGCCAACCCGATGTCGTTCGACCTGCTCCTGTTCCAGCAGTACTTTGATCTTTTCTTCGGAGATGCCTCTGCCGTTGTCCCTAATCGAGATTTCAAGCCAGCCGTTGTGCCTGCTTACTTCCACTTCGATCCTTCCCTTGTCATCCAGCCCATGGTACAGCGAATTTTCAACGAGCGGCTGCAAAATGAACCTCGGTACCGATACGTTAAGCAGTTCGTCATCGATGTGTATGCAAACATCAAATTGAAAATTATAGCGAATCTGCTGCAAGATCAAATACTGCCTGAGCGAATCGATCTCCTCCCGGATGGTAGAGCTCTGGCCGCCTTTGCGCAAATTGTAATAGAGCAGCTTGTTCAGCGAAGTGACGAGTCGGTCAATCTCCTCTTGACCATTCATGACAGCCAGCCAATGGGCAGTATCCAGCGTATTCATCAGGAAATGCGGATTGATCTGGTACAGCAGCTTCTCGATTTCCAGATCCGCCCTGCGCTTCTCTTTGAGTTCGACCTCGGAATACAATCTTGCAATGTGGGACTTCATCCGCCCGAACTGTGTCAGCAGCATTTCAAATTCCGGTATGCGCGAGTTGGCGTCCACCACGTTGAAGTTGCTGTTCAGCATCTGCTTCATCTCCCGGTGGAATTGGGACAATGGCCGATATACCATTTTCCACAACAACCAGCCGATGGCCAAGCTGACTGCTGCAAACAGCACGGTTAACAGGACCATCTGCATCACCCAGCGGTTTTTCTCCTGGTCGTAATCCGCTTTGGAGATAAGGGAAACCACGCTCCATCCCTGGTTGCTGAATTGCCTGTACCAATAATAGCCCGAAGTGATCCCTGAAGCTGCCGCAGTAAGCGAAGGATTGTCCGAAGCCGGAAACGCCGCGTTTTCGGGAAATACATCCCTTAACTCGCTGTACGAGACACGTCCATGATTATCCAAAATAAGATGAGCTGTGTTTTTGCTGACATCATCCAGGTCAAGAATGCTTTGCGTCAGGTTAAACCCGCTTTCAATGTATACATAGGCATCGCCCCGTTCGGGCAAATCCACCTTTCGCAGCGCGGAAAGAACATATTGATCGTTAAATCGGTCATTGCTGATATGAGGCCCAAAATACGTGATTCCGTAATATTCGGCCATAATTGGCAGCTGATCCGGATCAAATGAATCCTTTACCCCCATCGTTTCAAAGAGAACGTTCCCGTCTTCGCGAAAATAGTACATGCTTAACCCGATATTGGGATTGGTGAACGCAATCAGGTTCAGCTGGTATTTGATCTGGTCGGTTAAATAACTGCGGTCATAGGGTTGATCTGCAATCATAAGCTGTTCCAGCTGTTTGCCGATGCTTCCTTCGAAGGCGAGCTGCTGGGAAACATGGTTCAGGTTGCTGAGCGTGTTTTCCAAAGAAAGGGTCACCTGTTTCAGATTGCTCTGGATGCCGGATTGCAATTTGGTCGTGAGAATGGAATTGATCGTATTGTAGGATAGGTAGCAGGATAAGAGGAAGGGGATGAGGGCCACGGCGGCAAAAAGCAGAAGAATCCGATTTTTTAGCGTAATTCGTTCGATACGGGACTTTTGTACATGTTCTCTATCCATGCATTCAACTCCGCTTCCGCGTTTCAACATGCAGGGCATGACGGAAGGCCCCCGGTAGTACAGAGGGACCTTCTGTCCTGCAAGAATGAAACCGCACATTATGGTCGGGCAACAGTACAACGCCTTGAAAACGGGGGGTTGCGCTGATACCTCCATCTCTGCATCAATGGCGCAGCCAGACGCTCATTTCACCAGGTTCACGGTTCCCCCATAAGTAATAAGGAATCGCCGTAAAGCGTACCGGCGTGCGGGGTTTGCGAATCGGCAGGTACGGCTGATCCTCCGGCCATGCGGATGCGTCGGCGGTCAATCCGTCACCCTCCACCACAACACAACCGCCGAGCAGATGCGGGGCTTCGCGCTCCGTCAAGTTGGCTGCCTCGGCAATGGATAACGAGGCAAGCGGTGCTCCGTTATCCGCCTCTTCCACGCAGTATACGAGCGGTCCGCGCTGAATGGCAGCTTTACCGGCGTCAGCCCGAATTTGCGGATGAGCTTCGATCAACTGCGTTTCCATCGGCAGCAGCCACTCCAGCGCATCTCCTTCCGACCAGAGACGGCGGATATGAGCATAACCGTTGTTCACCATATATGCCTGCACTTCGCCATTTACTCGCAGAACAGGCTTCCCGCTCTGGAACCAGTTCGGAATCCGCAGCGCCAGCGTAAAGTCCGTGCCGTCTGCGCTTCCTGGAGCAAGCGAGACGTTGAAGTCAACTTTGCCGTTCCATGGGAGCTCGGAATGCTGACGAAGCGTGACTTCCCTGCCTTCGGCCGACGTAAATTGCACCGTGCTGCCAATGTACAGATGAACGTGAACCGCGTTCTCCTCCGCAGACACATCATAAATATAATCGTTCAGCGAGCTGAGCAAACGGGCCACGTTCGGCGGGCAGCAGGAGCAGCCGAACCATTTTTGGCGGACCGGTTTCACATGATGCTTGTCCGGATTGCGTTTGCTGGCCTCCGGCCATACCTCAAGCGGGTTGACGTAGAAAAAATGTTTGCCGTCCTTGGACATGCTGCCAAGCACGTTGTTGTACAGCGCACGTTCCATCACGTCCGCATATTCGCTTTTCGCTTCCAGGCGAAGCATCCGGCGCGCCCAGAAAATCAGTCCGATGGATGCGCAAGTCTCCGCGTACACCGCGTCATTGGGCAGATCATAATCGAAGGTGAACGCCTCGCCCAGATGCGTCGCGCCAACGCCGCCCGTAATGTACATCTGTTTACGGGTGGTATTGGCCCACAGCCGTTCGCATGCCGCTCGCAAACTGTCATCCCTCGTTAAACGAGCCAAATCGGCCATGGCCGTATACATATAAACGGCACGCACAGAGTGTCCGACCGCAGCCGTTTGCTCGCGCACCGGCAGATGCGATTGGTACATCTCCAGATTGGGCGAACCTTGCGACCAGAGCCCCGTTCTGCCGCGCCGTTCCCATTCCTGGACGAAATAACTCGGGCTGCTGCCCCGCTCATCGATGAAATATTGGCTCAATTTCAAATAACGCTGCTCTCCGGTCGCATGGTACAGCTTGACCAGTGCCAGTTCGATCTCCTGGTGTCCGCAATACGCTCGCATCTGATTCTCCCCTGTGCCGAAAAGCGTATCGATCAAGTCGGCGAAACGGCATGCAATGTCAAGCAGCTTCCTTTTGCCCGTCGCTTCGGCATAAGCCACTGCGGCTTCGATCAGATGTCCCGCGCAGTACAGCTCATGGGCCTCGTACAGGTTGGTCCACTCTTTGCCCGGCTCCTTGATCGTAAAATAAGTATTGATGTACCCATTATCGCGCTGCGCCTGACCGATCAGATCAATGGCTTCGTCCGCGATGTTCTCCAAATCAGGATCAGGATGGCTCCGCAGCGAATAAGCAACCGCTTCCAACCATTTATATAAGTCGCTGTCCTGAAACACCCATCCCCCGAATTCGCCCTGTTCCAGACCGGCAGCGATTCGGAAGTTTCGGATGGCGTAGCTCGGCTCCGCCCCTTCAATGCGGTCATTCAGCGCTTCCCATTGATATGGAATGACCGTTTGACGTACCAGCGCGGAATAGCCCTCCCAAAATTGGTCCCGGATGTGAACCTGTGTTGTCTGCATCAAACGTACCTCCTATATAAATTGACTCTTTACGAACTCCATTATATGCTTGGTATTACTCACTTAATAGCAATGGAATGAACCAATTTCTATAAAATATAACACAGGCAAAGGGGTGTGAACGTTCTGGACGAAAACACCATGATTGAGCTTCGGATGCCCCCGCTCCCCTATTATTTGGGATCAGGCCGGACAGAGTACACCATCGGGGATCAGCATCCCCACCGCAGTCATATTGGAGCGTATGATTTATTGATTATTGTCCGTGGAGAGATGTACATCGGCGAGAATGGATCGCAATGGACGCTCACGGAGGGAGACATGCTCCTGCTGCTGCCAGATGCAGAACACTATCCTGTCAGGCCCTGTGAGCGGGATACCGTTTTTTATTGGGTTCACTTTGAGCATGCACCCAAACGGGATGCATTTCCGGCAGAGCAAACGGAGAGCAGTCCATCCCCCTACTCAACCAGGCCATTCATTAACCCTTACACGCTGCGGCTGCCGAAATACATGCATTTGCCTGACCCGCGGACGGTGTTGGGGATGGTGGAGCAATTGCTGGCCCAACCGCCCTCCCTCTCCTTTTGGCAGGAACAGCAGCTGCTTGGCGAATTGCTCGGCTTGCTCGAAGAAGGGAGCTTTGGTCGAACGGATTCGGTGGCTTCCCGACTGGCGGAACGGACTGCGGCATACCTTCAGGCCCATTATCGCGAGAAAATCACCAATGAAGCGATCGCGTCGGCCCTGCATTTTCATCCGAACTATATCGTTCGCTGCATGAAAGCGAGATACGGCTGCACGCCGTCGGACTATCTGCAGCAGTATCGGCTGGAACGGGCCAAACGTCTCCTGGTCACGACCGACTGGTCCATTGACCGGGTCGCCGAGGAAGTCGGGTTTCGTTACTCCCCCTATTTCTCCTCCTGTTTCAAACGTGAATTCGGACTTTCGCCGCTGCAATTCCGCAAACAATATTTGAAATGAAAAAGAGCGAAATCATCCCGTACCCTTTACGGTGTGATTCGCTCTTCTTTGATGTTCAAGCGGTAATGCAGATATTCAATTGCCCGTTCTTGTTTCCTTGGATTCGGCGATCCGATCTGTATCGAGTTCTGCTTCGCAAGCGGACAATATTCCATCATAATCATCGATTTTCAGATCCAGTCTGCGAATGGTCTCCTCGATTTCCCGCTGCTTGGCTGCCAGTTTCGTGCGTTCGTCGATAAGGATTTTTTTGCGATCCTCAAGGGTATGGTCCCCTTTCATGAACAATGAGGTATATTCGATCAGCGCTTCGATGGTCAACCCTGCGCTCCGCATGCATTTGATGAATTCCACCCACTTGATATCCTCTTCCGTATAATCGCGGACCCCGTTCTCTTTCCGACGTACCGGCGGAATCAACCCGACCTGCTCGTAATATCGAAGCGTTGCCGACGTCAAATCGAATTGCTCTGCCACTTTCGTTATATTCATTGATTCACCCCATTAATCTTCGTCGTTTTAACTTATCACTTAAAGTTAACTTGAAGTCAAGAGATATGCATCCAACTAAAAAAAATTAAATCCCCTCTTGCCTTCAAGTGGACTTGAAGGTCTATACTGCATCTTGCGCCTGAAAAAAACGATAGGAGGCTGATCGATATGGCGGAAAAGCAAACAGCCGGACGGGATCTGCTGGGCGGCTTCGCACCCAAATTCGCCGAACTGAACGACGACGTCCTTTTTGGTCAAGTATGGTCCAGGGAACAAGAACTCTCCCCTCGCGACCGCAGCATGATTACGATTGCTGCATTGATTGCCGGAGGCAGCTTCGAACAATTGACTCCTCATCTTCATAGAGCAAAAACAAACGGCGTGACGAAAGAGGAAATCAGTGAAATCATCACGCATCTTTCCTTCTATGTCGGCTGGCCGAAAGCCTGGTCTTCGTTCAACATTGCCCAGGAAATTTTTAACACGGAGCAAGAGAACGCGGATCGCAATGCCTAATGAGCATCTGCAGCAACACTCTCTATTTTATAAAACTCTCACTAAAAATAAATAAACAAAGGAGTTTTGAATCATGTGTCAGACCAAAGTATTGAGCGCACCAAGCGCAAAAGCCAAATTCGAAAGAACGACGATCGAGCGCAGAGACCTGCGTCCGCAAGATATTCTGATCGATATCAAATACAGCGGCATCTGCCATTCGGACATCCATAGCGCCTACGACGAATGGGGCGGCGGCATCTTCCCGATGGTCCCTGGCCACGAAATTGCCGGTATCGTCGAAGCTGTAGGATCGGAAGTATCCAAGTTCAAAGTCGGCGACCGCGTTGGCGTTGGCTGCTTCGTGGATTCTTGCGGTGAGTGCGAATACTGCTTGAATGGAGACGAGCAATACTGCACCAAAGGCGTGGTACAAACCTATAACAACCTGGATTATGACGGAAACCCGACATACGGCGGTTACAGCCAAAAAATCGTCGTCAAAGAAGGATTTGTCGTTCGCATTCCGGACAGCCTCGGCCTCGATGTGGCAAGTCCCTTGTTGTGCGCAGGCATCACGACCTATTCCCCATTGAAACATTGGAATGCAGGCCCTGGCAAAAAAGTAGCCATCGTCGGCATGGGCGGATTGGGCCACATGGCGATCCAATACGCGCACGCGCTTGGGGCCGAGGTTACTGTGCTGAGCCGCTCCATGGACAAGAAAGACGAAGCACTCCGCTTTGGCGCAGACCACTATTATGCTACCGGCGATGCGGAAACGTTCAAGACGCTCGCGGGCCGCTTTGACCTGATCCTGAACACCGTATCGGCCAACCTCAATGTGGATGCTTATCTGTCACTGCTGCGCATCGACGGCACGATGGTTAATGTGGGTGCGCCTGCCGAGCCGAATCAATTCAGCGTATTTTCGCTGATTATGGGCAGACGCAGCATTGCCGGTTCCCTCGTCGGCGGCATCGCCGAAACCCAGGAAATGCTTGATTTCTCCGCAGAACATGGCGTCGTGCCGCAGATCGAAGTCATTTCCGCCGATCAGGTAGACGAAGCGTACGAGCGCGTGCTGCGCAGCGATGTTCGTTATCGCTTCGTCATTGACGTCGCTACGCTGTAAGTTGTATAGCTAAAATGGAAGGGCGGCCTGTTTACAGGTCCGCCCTTTCGATCATGCTCATGGTTGCGTGCATCCGTATATTTTGATTAATCCCATGAAATTTCCGCAACGATGAATAACCGATTCCCCTCATCCGGCTTATCGGGCTAAAGCTTCCGTCCAAGCCGAATGAAACTCGTTAATGCTTGAGTACCGCTCTGCCTTTTCCGCCTGCACGGCCTTCAAGGCAATAGGGTACAATTCATCCCCTGCTCTCCACGCTTCCCGCGAACGATCCGTTCCGCCGCCGAACAGCTGGAAAGCGGCAGCACCCATCAGATACACATTTGATCTTTCGTCAATCACGGCCCCTTGTTGAAACTCTTCCGGCGACATGTAACGGCTTGACCCCCACATCCGCCCCATCGTGTTTATGATCGGTTTGTTTTTGCTATAGAACTCGATGTCGCACAGCATCATTTGCTTTCGCTCGAAATCGTACAAGATGCAACCGTCATAAAAATCGATGGCGATGTACCCTCGTGAGTGAACATGGATATGGAATAACACAATTTCATGAAAGATGTTTAATTTTTCTGTCAGCGGCAACGTTTCAAACCGTGCATGCGACGCATACTGCCTTCCCATACAATCGCCCTCAAACCAATCGAACACGGTAATATATCCTCCGTTAACTTCCTTATGCCCGATCAACTGGATTAGCGCGGGGTGAGACAAGTCTTCGTAAATGGAAATCGTGCCTTTCATGCGACTCACGGCTTCATCCGGGCTTGTATTGGACCGCACGGTCGACGCTCCCGCTAGTTTTACAAACCGTTTCCGTTCTGCACTCTGAACTCCGAAACACAAATTGCCCGAATCCTGCTGGTCATAAACTTTAAACACGCGTCCATAGTCCGACAGAAACTCAAAATCGAAGTCTTCTTGCAAATCAAACGAAACGCCATCGATCGTTTTGGTGATCATTGCCCACGCTCCCATCGGAATTCAGAATCACTATTTACACAGAGCCACTACGTGGTCAGAACCATCTTCCGATCGCTGTTATCCCCAGATTTTTCTTATCCCTTTCTCAAGGGGAAAATCCGGTGATAACTTATGCTTCCGATGCAGCTTTCCTTCAGAAAGCTTTTAGGCGACCGCTTCGCTTCTTCAGATTCTTTCTGCCCTCTCCGTTCTCGTTAATTATATCGTTCAATTTATATTTACTGGCACAGATATTATAATTTTCATGAAAACGTCTTGTCCACTACGGCTGATTCGGACTTTTTCAGGTTAATGATAACCAGAGACACGGCAATGACGGCAAGAACCAGACCAAGCACACGAAATCCCGAGGCGCTGAACTGTTTACCCATAATAACGCCTGTTAACAATGACGAGCCGATCGTACCCAAATATCGCGACGTATTGAACAGTCCGGATGCGACGCCGATCATTTCATGGGGTGAACTATGGAACAGCGCTGCCTGTATTCCCACTCCGTTCAAGCCATTGGCGATCCCGAATGCAGCCAAAGCCACGATCACTCCGAAAACGGACGAGTACGCATTCAAACTCACCATCCATATGGAACCAAACACCATAAGTGCGCTGGAAGCCAACAATACTGGCCGGGCTCCCGCACGATCCACCCAACGGCCTGCAAACGGCGATGCCACAAGCGAACATAGTCCCAGCGTCAGCATGATCAAACCCGTATTAAATTCGTCAACAGCCCGAACCATCTGCAAGTACGAAGGCACGCCGAAAAACAGCGCATAATATAACACATTGATCAGGATGTATTGTACGTTGACCCAAGCCATGCCCGGATACCGGACAAATGCCCGCAAAGGAATAAATGGTTTATCTATAGCCAGTTCGCGCCTAATGAACAAAACGAATGCGATTAACCCGACAACCCCGGTGATTACCGGCCACAAGGACCATTTTCCGACAGAGCTCCAGGAGAGCAAGCTTACCAAAGTGCCGATCAACGCCAAGGAGAACAGCAATATGCCGTAGAGATCGATGAACTGCAACCATTCGCGAAAAGATCTTGCTCTCGCTTCGGACTGTCGCGTGTTTTCAGTCGGAATGAACCTCCACGATAACAGGAACCCTGCCACCACGAACGGAACGTTGACGAGAAAAATGGCGGGCCAGTCCTGCCAATGGATGAGCATTCCACCGACAAAAGGTCCGATCGCAGCCGCGCCGGATAAAAAAATGGACAATACCGACAAGGCCGCCCCTTGTTTGGTCGTCACATGCACGCGAACGAGTGCCATGCCAACGGCAATCATCATGCTTGTGCCAATGGACTGTATGATCCGGAAAACGATTAACCAGCCAAAGGTCGGGGACAACGGCGCCAGCAAGGAGGAGATAAAAGCAACGGCAAGGCCGGTCAAAAATATTTTTTTGCGCCCGAATAGGTCACTGGCTTTGCCCATAATGGGTTGGGCGATTGCGCTCGCAACATAAAACGAAAACACGATCCACGATACCGTCGCAAAATCCAGCGCATACACTTCTTTCAGCCTGGCCACGGCCACGGAGATCATGGATGAATTCAAGGGGTTCAATAAAATGCCGAGCCCTACCGAAATGATTAACCATCTGCGATTCACATTCATTGTGGTACCCTCCTGTTGTTGATGATGTCATCTTACCGGAGGTTGTTCATTTATTCCAACGCATTTTATGTTATGATTTCATGTACTTAAGGGAATAAGCAAAGGAGAATGGAGATGGAACTGTTACAATTGCACTATTTCTTGGCCGTCGCCAGGCTGGAGCATGTCACCGAGGCAGCACGTAGCTTGCACGTTACCCAGTCTTCGTTAAGCAAAACGATTCAGCGGCTTGAAGAGGATTTGGGGGTGCCCCTCTTCGACCGTACGGGAAGGAAATTGCGGCTGAATGAATTCGGTAACCGTTTCCTTCAGCGTGCGGAGAGAGCATTATTTGAATTGGAACAGGGACAGCAGGAGCTCAAGGACTTGTCCGGTCCGGAACACGGTACGTTGGAGCTGGCTGTAACCACCGCAAGCCGGCTGCCGCAAATTTTGAGCATTTTTCGGCAAAAGCACCCTCATCTTCATTTTCATGTGCAAATGCTGACCACGGATGAGATGCTGGTTCGCCTTCATCGCGGAGAGGTCGACTTCTGCCTGTCTTCGCCCCCGGTTAAATCGGATGAAATTCACTGCGAAACGGTATATGCCGACCCGATTCTCGTGGCCGTCCCCCATGGTCATCGACTGGCCAATCGGCGCAGCGTGCCTTTGTCGGAATTAAAGGACGAATGGTTTATTGGCGTAAAAAAAGGCTACGCTACGCGCGACCTCGTCGATGCCAGATGCCGATCGGTCGGATTCGTACCCAACTACGTGTACGAAGGAGATGAACCCGCCAGGCTGAGCTCGCTGGTGGAAGCCGGGATCGGCATTGGATTCATCCCGGGCACAGCAAAAAATCCGAGAGAGCGGATATCTTATTTGCGAGTAGAAGACGTTCAGTTGGTGCGGGAAATCGCCCTGTTATCGCACAAAAACCGATATATCTCTCGTGCTGCCCATGATTTTCGCGAGGTCGTTGTCGAGTACTTCGCGACGTTATCATTAGAAGATCAGCACCAGACATGAACAATGAAGAGGACCTGCCGCTAGGCTTGAGCTGCAGGTCCTTTTACCAAAATCTTCGGTTATGGTTATAAGATGCGTGCTTAGCTGCCTGCCGGCGCCTCATCGCCAATGATGATGACTTCCGTCTCCAGGTCCACGTTGAATTTGCGGCTCACCGTTTCCTGAATGAGCGCGATCATTTCGATGTAATCCTGCGCCGTCGCATTGTCCACGTTAACGATGAAACCCGAATGTTTACGGGACACTTCCGCGCCGCCGATCCGGGTTCCCTGCAGCCCGCTATCTTGAATCAGCTTGCCCGCGAAATATCCCTCCGGACGTTTAAACACGCTTCCGCAGGAAGCATATTCAAGCGGCTGTTTGGACTCCCGCGCATAGGTCAGTTCATCCATTTTGGCCTTAATCTGCACCGGATCTCCAGGCGCCAGGTTGAGCTTGATATCGATGATGATGTCCTTCTTGCCCATAAATACGCTCTTGCGATAGCCAAGCAGCATATCTTCGCTCTGCAGCGTCATTATTTCTCCCGCCTCAGTGACAATCGTCGCCGACTCCATCACATCGGACATTTGGCCGCCATAAGCTCCGGCGTTCATGTAGAGCGCTCCACCGACCGAGCCCGGAATGCCGCAGGCAAATTCAAGACCCGTGAGGCTGGATGCCAGCGCCTGTCTGGAAACGTCAATGATCGCCGCCCCGCTCTGGGCGATGATCGTGTTTCCGTGCACTTCAATCTTGTTCAGGTTTTGGAGGGACATCGTAATGCCGCGAATGCCGCCGTCCCGCACGATCATGTTCGAACCATAGCCCAGAATCGTCAACGGGATGTCATTCCCGGCTGATCGTTTTACGATGGCTGCCACTTCGTCAACCGTTGTCGGGAACATCAGCACATCGGCGGCGCCGCCCAATCTTGTATACGTATAATTCCGGATCAATTCGGAATATTTGATATGTTCCTCGGGGAAATCGCCAAACAGGGTTTGGCATAATGCCTGATAAGAATTCATGATTTCTACCACCTTGTCTTCAATACATGTATATATCATTATACGCCGGGTTGCCCGGTTTTGCCCAAACAAATCCGAACGTTATTATAAACTCGCAAAAAAACTGCGAATCAGCCACCGTTTTGAAGCGTCGCGTTCGGCGGCCAGCAAGCGTTGAATATGCTCATTATACTAATCGATCCAGAAGTGATTGACAAGTAAACTGCATTGAAATTAATATATAGAACTCGCACTGGCCATGACCGGATTCATCTGCATCATTACCGAAACGATTCCAGCCGGTTTGCTGCCGCAAATCAGCGAGGGATTGCCCTGTTTACAGGCAAATGAAGGAGACGCCCATTGCTGCTCGCCGTCATCGTTGGTTTTACCGCCTTTAACACGATTGCCGCCCTTTCAACCAGCCATGCCCTGATTCTCGCTGCCCGATTCTTGCAGGCGTTGCTTTGCTGGCACTGCACTGCTCATATTATCGCTTTGTGCACTGGTCGTAGTGTCCCTTGCCCGGAAATACAGCTTTCCCGCAAAATAAGGCGGCTGCTATGTCCGAATGCCAAAGACCGCTCCCCGACATTAGACGGGAGCGGTCTTTGGCATCTTCTTTTTATATGCACAAGGGCGTAAATCCGCAGCAAAAATTGCCGAACGGCTGGGGGATGCCGATCCTTTTACCTTTTCTAAAGCAATTTATAAAATACTATAACGTCGTTCCCTCGAAGTTCAATTGACGTTTGGGATTCTGTTCAGTAGCGCGCCATCATGTGCATGATTTCCTGTCTAACCCTCAAGCGGAATGATTCCGGCTCCAACACTTCAACGTCCGCTCCCCAGCCGAGAATCCATTGCAGCAGTTCTTCCTCCTGTCGAACCCGGAAATGAACCACGTATCCCTCCGGCTGCCATTCTTCCGTTTCCATGTAGTGAATGTTCGTTTCTTTCACCCGATCCGCTACAGCTGGATTGAAACGGGCAGAAATACGGACATCCCGATCGTCTCGCGGCATGTATTCATGTAAATTAAAGCCGGTGGGCACTTCGAACCTTTCTTCCGTCATAACGGGATTACTGATTCTGGATACCTTGAAATGACGAATGTCTCCCCGAAGATCGCAATGCGCGAGCAGCATCCAACCGGCTTGCACCAACACAAGCCCGAGCGGGGCCACAGTCCGTTCGCTAGCCCGGTTTCCGCTTGGTTCGGGTACCCTTTTGACATAATTGAAACGCAATTTGTTGCCTGACAGCATCGCGGAACGTATCAGATCCAGGTGTGACTTCTCTGATCGTTTGTGCTCATGCTGCTTCAAATCGGGCAGCATGCGTATGCTGCCGAGAATTCGCTTCGCTTCGTTTTGAATCGGTTCAGGCAAAATCGCTTCGATTTTCCGGCGCGACGATTGCGCATTCTTCCCGTATCGGTCATCGAAACGCCGCTCCACGAAATCGGCTCCGATCAGCAAAGTTACGGCCTCCTCTGCCGTAAAACTGACGGGAGGCAAAAAGTAACCCTCCATTAACGAATATCCGGTGCCGGGGGCACCAACAATAGGCACGCCAGCTTCGCTAAGCGCCTGAATATCCCGGTAAATCGTTCTGACGCTTGTCTCCAGCTTGGCCGCCAGTTCCTGGCCTTTGATCACTCTGGTACGCTGAAGCTCCAGAACGATGGCTAGCTGCCGTTCGGTTTTGTTCATTCGCCCCGCTCCCTTCATGTCCAGATTATATCGCCTCACCCATCAGAATACAAAAACGCTGCTGACACCGTTATGTCAGCAGCGTATCAATTCATTTTTCACTTGTTCGTGCCGAACGTCAGCAGATCGGATTGCCGCTCTCCCGCCCGGCTCGCCCGTTCAAGAGAAAACGGCATAACGCGAAGCCAGCCATGGCGTACACCCCGATCATGCCCACAATGCCGATCCATCCGAAATGACTGTATATGTATCCTCCACCGGTTCCGCTAACGCTTGAACCCACATAATAAAAGAATAAATACAGGGCGTTTGCCTGTGACTTGTGATTTTCTGCAACGAGTCCTACCCAGCTGCTGGCAATGGAATGTCCGCCAAAAAATCCAAAGGCAAACAATGCGAGGCCCACGATTTTGACCCACAGCGCCGAATGCATGGTACAGATCGCGCCCGCCAGAATGATCGCAATAGCAATGCCGAGTACATGGGAACGCCCATAACGGTCCGCAAGCCTGCCCATCCAGGTGCTGCTTACGGTGCCCATGAGATATACGACGAAAAGACTGCCTACCAGGGATTGGCTGAGGTGATACGGCGCACCGGTCAGTTCAAAGCCGATGTAATTGAACAGCGTAACAAAGCCTCCCATCAGCAAAAAGCCAAGCCCGTACAAACTCAGGAGCCGGGGATTCCGGCATTGTGACCATAGAAGGCATATCGCCTGGCGCAAGCCGGGAGAAGTCTTGACGAAATTCCGCGACAGCGGAATCAGCAGCCAGAAGACGACGGCTGCGCACAGGCCGAGCATGCCGATAAATCCGATCGCTGTACGCCAACTGAACCAGTCGGTAATGACCCCGCTGATAAATCGCCCGGCGAGCCCCCCGATCGAATTGCCGCTGATGTACAATCCCATGGCGTACCCCAGGCTTGCAGGTTCGATTTCTTCGGACAAATACGTCATCGCCGTGGCAGGCAGACCTGCAAGCGCCACGCCTTGCAGAACGCGGAGCAACAACAGGTCGGCATATCCGTGGCTGAATGCGCTCAGAATGGCAATGACGGAAGACAGCACCAAGGATGCCGTCATGATCAAGCGCCGCCCAAGGGCGTCGGACAACGTGCCGATAAACAACATCGTAATGGCCATCGCCACCGTTGAAACGGAAAGCGTCAGGCTGGATTGTGCCGGAGTAATGGCAAATGCATCGCTAATCTCCGGCATGAGCGGTTGGAGGCTGTATAACAGCGCAAACGTAACGAATCCTGCGGCAAACAGCGCAAGGCTAATGTTTCGAAACGTCTTGGTTCCCTGCTGAATCATTGAAATTCCAACTTTCTCGGCAGGAAAGCTCCTGGATCGGCAGCTGCCTGATCGCTTGCTTTGAAGCCTTCCGGGATTCGTTATTTCGTGAACAATTTGCGCTCCATGCGAGTCAGAAACTCATATCCGTCCGGCGTCACGACCACCGTATCTTCGATTTGGAAGCCGCCTGCGCCGAGTTCGTAATAAGGCACCTCTACGCACAGCACCATGCCAGGCTCCAGAATGTGCTGGTCACCCGGGGAAACGGTCAGATCATCATACAGCTCCAGGCCGATGGCATGCCCGACATGCTGTCTACGGTAATGCGGGATGCCTTCGCGCTGTACGCGGGACACCGCCGCATGAAATATGTCTGCGGCCTTTACGCCAGGGCGTACGGCTTCAAGCGCCGTCTCCCATCCGCTTTTTACGGCGTTGAAATGCTTTTTCATCCATGCCGTCGGTTCGCCGGCAACGACGGTACGTCCCGTATCAGCCCAGTAGCCGTCCAACTGCATGCATAGATCGAAGCGGATTTGGTCCCCTTGCTCGATCGTATGGAAATAGTTTTCGATCAGCGGCAAGGCGCTGCGCGGTCCTGCTCCCACGGCCGTCATGGCTGGCGTTCCGCCTGCGCGCATCACGGCAAGCCGATAATGGTCCGCCAGTTCCTTTTCATGCACGCCTGCCGCGATAAGCTCGATCAGCTCCCGCTCGATCCGTTCATTGACCTCAGCGGCGCGGCGCAGCCGTTCGATCTCGAACGGCGTTTTGACAAGCCGGATATGCCGGAACAATGTATACGCGGGAACAACAGCCCCATCCGGCAAGGCATCTTGGACCTGGGCCCAAATATCCGGCGCAATCCGCATTTCGTCGATGCCGATAGGCTGATTTTCAATGCCAAGGTGCTTCAACGCAGCAAACAAGGCATCTGCCGCTCCTTTGTGAATCACCGTCGTTTGCAGCAAGGAATAGAACAGATCAATGTCAGCGGTGGAAGGTTTGCCTTCGATTGTTCCCTCAACAAAGAAATCGCTATAAGCAAAAATGTCAACGTTTGTGATGTCGAACTGGGCGACGACCCCCAGACGATTCGTCGGAATGACGATGCACGGCCTTGCCGAACGGTCGGCGGGCAGTATGGCATAGATCTGCATCGTCCAATTGCTGGCTCGCAATTGCGATCCAATGACATAATGGATATTTTCCGGCGTTGTGGCAACCAGCGCTTGGAGTCCCTGCGCTTTCATGACTTCATCCGCACGGTCCCTGTTCAAGCTTGAACCTTCGGATGGTTGCTGTGGATTCATAGTTTCGAGTCCTCCCTTTTATTTTTTTCTGCTGCCAAACCATCCTTCGAGTCCCGGAATGGAGCGAAGCACCAGCTTGATCGCCATGAATAGAGCCAAGGCACCGACGATCAGTACAACCGACACGGCCGCGATCGTGGGGTCCTGCCACTTCTCCATGTAGAGGAAAAGCTGGATCGGCAGCGTATAGCTGTCCTGGCGCAGCAGCAGCAGCGCAGCTTCGACCTGGTCAAACGTAAATACAAAGGCGATCGACCCGGACAACAACATGGCGAATTTGAGCTGCGGCAGCGTAATGGTGAAAAAGATCCGCCACGGGCTTGCCCCGAGATCGGCCGCAGCCTCCCGATGGACCGGCTTCAGGTTCGCCAACGCACTGCCCACAATGGTCAATATAAATGGCAGCACGATGACGGCTTCTCCCAATACAAGTCCGAACAGTCCGCCAGCGATGTGCATTTTGGAGAACAGAATCAGATAGGCGATTCCCAGCGTAATTTTCGGCATGACCATGGGCGATACAAAGAAAGCCCGCAGCAATCCCGCACCCGGGAAAGGATACTGCACGATGGCTACTGCAGCGAGCGTCCCCGTTACCAATGCCAGCAATACGGCTCCCGCCGATGCGATCAGGCTGTTTTTGAAAGCATCAAGAAACTGGGTTTGCTCCCGCAGATTGGCATACCATTCCAAGGTGAAGCCTTGGGGCGGAAATTTGCTTGCCGATCCGGAACCTACGGACGTGAATGCAATCATTAATAGTGGGAGCAACAAGTATACGGCGACCGCCCCAACGAACACCGCGAGAAGCCATTTGGTTACGCGTCCCGACTTAACCATGTGCACGTCCTCCTTCCCTGGAACGACGGAACATAAGCCATTCCGCACCTTTGTTGACCAGCAGCGACACCACGACGGATGACACCAGCAGGAACAGGCTTGCCACTGCCGCCATCGGCCAGTTTGTGTCCAGCGTTCGCTGGTAGATGAAGACCGGCAGCGTCATCACCCTGCCCCCGCCGATCAGCTGAGGGGTCGTAAATGCAGTCAGGCACAGCGTAAACACGATCTGGATGCCGCTTGCAATACCTCTGGCCGACAATGGCAGCGTAATGGTAAAAAAGGTTCGCCAGCTGCCGGCTCCGAGATCCTGCGCCGCCGCTTTGAGCGAAGCATCGCTCTGCGACAGCACGTTCAGGATTGGAAAGACCATAAACGGCAGAAAGATGTGCACAAGGGCAATGACAACGCCCGTCTCGTTATTCATCATATTGAACCCTTCCTCGGTCATGCCCAGATGAATGAACAGCCAGTTCATGAAACCTTGTTTGGACAGAAGCAATTGCCAGCCATAGGAACGAACCACTGCACTCACGAGCAGCGGCAGAAACGTAAGCAGCAGCAAAAACTGCTTCCATCCCGGCTTCTTCAAACCAGCGATGAAATACGCGAGCGGATATGCAAGCAACAAGCTCCACGCTGTAACCTTAAACGCGATGCGGAACGTGTTTCCGATCAGTTTCCAATAATATGGATCCGATAGAAACGCGCGGTACGTGCTTAAGTCCCAACCTCGGACCAGCTTGCCGTTGTCGTACATGTCGAAGCTGTATCTTCCGAAAATCAGCAATCCGCCGAGATACACAATGCCCATTAGCAGCAATGCCGGCAAAAGGAGCAGCAATTGGGTCGTCCATTTGCGGTTGCCGGACGAATACATGTTTACGACCTTTTCGGTAATCCGGCTCATGATGCCGCACCCGCACCGGAGTCAGCGAGCAGCAAGGCATCTTCCGGATCAAAACCGAGCTGCACGGCTTCGCCCGGCGCATAGCGTAATCCTCCGCGCTGATGCGGAACACTTGCTTGGATGTGCAGGTTACCCAGCGTTTCGATGACATAACGGATACTTGCTCCGCCGTACACACTTTCGATAACACGGCCTTGCAATTGGTTGGTGCAGTTGGCCGCCTCGTCTCCAAGACGAATATACTCGTAGCGAATCGATAACGAATGCTTCGCACCTTGCCGGAATGCGGCAGGTTCTTCGTTTGTTCCCGCAAGCAGCGAATGCCCCTGAATGCTCACGCGGATCCCATTTGAAGCGGGCTCGTCCACGGACACGTCCAGTAGATTCGTATCCCCAATAAACTTGGCCACAAAGCTGTTGGCAGGTTTCTCATAAACTTCGTCCGGCGTCGCGTATTGAAGCAATTGGCCTGCACGCATAACGCCGATGCGGTCGGACATGTTCATCGCCTCGCTTTGGTCATGCGTGACGAAGATAAAGGTGCCGCCGAATTCGCGCTGGATGCGCTTCAGTTCCCGCTGCATGTCGAGGCGCAGCTGCATATCGAGCGCGGAGAGCGGTTCGTCCAGCAGCAGCACTTCGGGTTTGTTGATCAGCGCTCTCGCAATCGCTACGCGCTGTGCCTGTCCGCCGGACAGCTGCGATATGGCCCGTCTGCCGTAATCCCCAAGCTGCACAAGTTCCAGCATCTCATGGACCTGGCGTTTGATCTCGGCTTTAGGCGTCTTTTTCACCTTGAGTCCGTAAGCGATGTTGTTGAATACATCCATGTGCGGAAACAGCGCCAGCTGCTGGAAAATCATATTGCTGCTGCGGCCGTATGCCGGAACGCCCGTGACATCCTGCCCGCCGAGCATGATGATTCCGTCATCGGGCTGTTCGAGCCCGCCCAGCATTCGGAGCAGCGTCGTTTTGCCGCAGCCGCTCGGGCCCAGAAGGGAGACAAACTCTCCCTTGTTGACCTGAAGCGTAACTTGATCGACGGCAGCCCGTCCCCCATAAATTTTCGTAACGCGCTTTGCCTCGATCGAGACGGATTCCTGCCCATTGCTCATCTCGGGTCCTCCTATCCCTGCCTGGGGATAAATTCGTCTATGTTCCAGGCGACTATATTATTGAAGATTGGTTTTGACGAGGCGATCCCACAGTTCCTTCCATGCAGAGCTGTCCCGGGCGAGCACGTCCCAATCGGGATTGATGCCTTTGCTTTGCGTTTCTACCGAGAACGAAGGATCATCCTTGTATTTATCCGGCACGGCAGCGGCAGTGCTGGTCACCGGCGTGCCGGTTGCTTCGGCGTAACGTGTCAACGCGTCGGCACTCAGCAGCTCATTGATGATTTCATTGGCCACGCGTGTTTGTTCAGGCGTCGAACCTTTGACGACTTGGAGCGAATACGGGAACGAAATCGCTCCTTCTTTCGGGTAGGCTACGGCAAGCGGCGAACCGCCGTCGATCCAGGTTTGGGCGACCTGTGCGCTGAATGGCGCAATCAGGGCATCGCCGGATTCGAGCAGTGCTTTCAACTGGTCATTGGATGTAACGAGCGTACCGATTTGGTCGCTATGGTCAGCCCAATATTGGAATGCAGGTTCGGGATTGTCGTACGATGCGCCGATCTCCTGTCCTTTGGTCGCGATCAGCGGCGAAATATAGGAATAGAACATGTAATCCCACAATGCCGTCTTGCCTTTGAATTGCTCGTTCTCCCACAGGTCGTTCCAGCTCGTCGGCGGCGTGGTTACCAGATCCTTGTTGTAAACGAGGGCAAAGCTCGATACGCCCCATACGACACCTTTGTTGTCAGGCTGGTGGAACTGCTCGGGAATGTCCTTGATGTTCGTCACGATGCTGGTATCCAGCGGCTCCCACATGTCATCGTTCACACCTTTGGCCGTGGCATCCGCATTAAAGTAACCGAAGTTGACGACAGGGTTATCCGGATCGGCCTGTTTGCCTGCTACCATTTTGGGATACATGATTGCATTGGAGGATTCCTCGAAAGTAACTTCAACGTTCGGATGTTCCTTGACATATTCGGCAACCACTTCTTTAGGCACGATATCCTGGTTGGAGCCCGCCCAGATAAACATGGTCAGCTTGATTTTATCGCCGCTGCTGTCCGAAGCATCCCCACTCTCGGAAGCTGTACCCGAGTTGCTTCCCCCGCCGCAGGCCGAAAGTACGAGCGAAGCGGTCAGCGTCAACGAAGCCAGGCTGAAAAAACGTTTGCGGTTTGATTTAAACATACGAATTCCCCCATAAGATTAGTTGGTTAATACGATTACAAGTTTACATGTTCAGGCTTACTGATGACCGATTCCCTGTAGTCCGATGTTTTTCCTCAACCCGTTCACGATGGCGGCTATTTCCTGTGGCGTCACGGATGAACCAGCGGCATGTCTTTGTTCCACGATATCCATCGTCCGGCGTTTCAAATAATCCCGGAGGGCGAGTGGATATTCCTTTAGTGCCTGTCCCAGCGTCAACTGCATCTCATCGCTCCAGATTGCTTCAAATTGTTCCCTGGTCGGACCATAGCTGAATTCTTGCGCATGCTGCTGCTTGGCAGACCGCAGTGCGTGTGTCCCAGACTCGTCGACATCCGTGCCCTTCACTACGACGCCGTAAAGCTCCCGCGCTTTTTCCAGGGAAAGCAAACCGCTTCGAACGTCTGCCAGCACCGACTGTGCATTCCGGTTCAACGGGTTGCCGTATCCTCCCCCGCCTTGGGACAGGAAGGTTACGGTATCCCCGGGTTGCAGCAGCAGTTCGTCAATCCGGCCAAGATTTTTCTCTTCCGGAAGTCCCACGTTAAGGATGGCCTCTCCATGCGTGCCGACATCGCCGCCCAGCCTGCCCCATGGCTGAAACTCCATGCGTTCCATATTCCGTGCTGTCATGATCGTATCCGGTGTTACGATTCTGACGCGCAATGCGATCCCGCTTCCACCGCGATATTCGCCGGCGCCTGCCGAATCTTCACGGAGCCCGTAATGCTCAATCAGCACCGGCATTTCGGATTCGACCGTTTCGGCCGGAATGTTGCGCAGGTGTCCAACGGCAAAATCCATTCCGTCAATACCGTCTTTCATCGGCCTTGCTCCTGAACCGCCGCAAATCGGTTGAATGACCCCGACCTTTTTCTTTCCGTCCGCTGCGTCCGTCATCGCCATCATGACGATGCACGCTTGCCCCGCGCCGGCTGCGGGCACTTTGCTCGCCTCGGCTTTGCCAAGAGCGCCCGTGATCACGTCCATCAGACGGATGAACGTTGCCGCCCGTGCCCCGACGGCAGCCATCGGTTCCGGATTGAGCACCGAGGCCGGCGGCGCGTAATTGCGCACCATTCGAATCATGCCGGAGTTCCATGGGATCGTCGGGTCCAGCGTGCGGAAATAGCGAATCAACGCCGGTACAAGCATGTAATGCCCTTGCTGATTATGCGTCGGGATATTGAACGAAGCCCGAACCTGAGGATCGGTGCCGCTAAAATCGAGATGAATGTCGCTATCCTCGATCGTCATCTTGCAGCGCAAGCGGATGGGGTATCCTCCAGGTCCCTTCTCGAGATAATCCCAGAAATCGTAAGCTCCGTCCGGAATATCCCGAACGATGGCACGTGCCTTCATTTCGGCATATTCGAGCAATTGCTCGATGCCTTGCTCAATCCGTTCCACGCCATAACGAGCGACCAGTTCGGCAAGGCGCTGTTCACCCCGGTTCAGGGCAGCCATCAGCGCTTTGAGGTCGCCAAGGTTTTGCTCCGGAATCCGGCTGTTATCCAGAAACAATCGCATGACATGCTCGTTCAACACGCCAGCTTCATATAACTTGACCGGAGCGATGCGAATGCCTTCCATGTGAATATCGTACGCGCTGGGAGATACGCTCCCCGGCACCTTGCCGCCAACATCGGATGAGTGCACGAAACACATGCCGTAAGCAATGACGCGCCCCTCGTGGAAGTAGGGTTTGATCAGATGAATGTCGGGAAGGTGGGTCACCATGCCTTTCGTGGCATAAGGATCATTGCAGATAACCAAATCCCCTTCCTGCCAATCCTCGATACTACGTATCGTCGCTTCTGCAGGAATACCGAGCGAGAGGTTATAACCTGTTTCCAGCGGTGAACCAAACGTCTCCCCTGAAGGAGACAACAGATATGTGCCGAAATCGCCGGTCTCTTTGACAAAAGCGGTAAACCCTGTTCGCAGAACGACGTTCGCCATTTCCTCGACCGCTGCTTGGATCCGATTGTTGAAAATTTCCAGAAACACCTTGTCCGCGATCATTACGTCGCCTCCCCGATCAGATTGCCATGCGCGTCCCTGCGTACGTTAAAACCTGGAGGTACAAAAATCGTCGTATCATACTCCTCCACGATAACCGGACCCGGGATGCCCGCATCCAGCGGAATCTGTTCCCTTGTCAACACTTTCGCAATTCTCGGCGCATGATCGAACGTTATGTTTCGTTCCTCTGCTCCACTTGCGTGGTTGACCCGGGCAAACGAATCCACGCTCCCATGGCTCGGCACGATGCCGACAATCGTCGCCCGCAGGCTGATGAACATCACTTCCGATTCCGGCTGGCTGATTCCGAACACATTTTGATAGAATGTATGGAACTTTGATTTTGCCTTTTCGGGATAGTCAATTTCTTCCTGCGTCAATGCAATTTCCAAATCAAAGGCCTGTCCTTCATATCGCATATCGGCGCTATAGAGACAGTAGACGCTCTCCAGTTCCACGCCGCCCCGTGCCTCTACCTCTACCCAGCTTCGTCCCTGCCGTTCCAGATCCGCATAAAAGGAAGCCAACTCTCCGCCTGCTAAAGCTTGGCTGCTCTTGTGAAGCGAAAAGACAAAGTCGTTTCGGAGATTGGCCACCGTGCAGCCCATCGCACATAACGTTCCAGGAGCAGGCGGAACAAGCACTCGGCGGATGCCGACTTCCCGCGCCATCAGAAATGCATGCATGGGGCCGGCTCCCCCATAAGCCAGCAGTGTGAAATCGCGCGGATCAATGCCCTTGCGAGCCATGAGCGGCGAAAATTGGGCATACATGTTGGCTGTGGCGACATCGAGAATCGCCTGTGCCGTTTGCGTTGCATCAAGGCCCAGCCTATGGCCCACAGCGTTCAGTGCACGTTCCGCAAGCTCAGGATAGAGATGCATCTGGCCGCCGAGAAAACGATCCGCCTGCAAGATGCCGAGCTGCAAGTATGCGTCTGTCGTTGTGGGCTCCTCACCGCCCCGGCCGTAACACGCAGGACCTGGATAAGCCCCGGCGCTGCGTGGGCCAACCTTAAGGACGCCGACCGTGTCCAGCCATGCAACCGATCCGCCTCCAGCCCCGATGGCCGTAACGTCCACGGCAGGCAAGATGACCGGAAAATCACCGACTTTGTTCTCGGTGGAATACGCCGGCTCTTTGTCGATCAAAGCCACATCCACACTTGTGCCACCCATGTCGAACGTAATGACTTGATCGATGCCTGCCTTCCGGGCAATATGCGTCGCTGCAATGACGCCTGAGGCAGGTCCCGAAAGCAAGGTGCGAACAGGCTCGCTAGCCGCACTTGCCGCTGTCATGATGCCGCCATTGGACATCGTGGAGAGCAGGTTTGCTTTTAACCCATATTCATGAATACCCTCCTGAAGCCGTACAAAGTAAGAGCCCATGCGTTCTCCCACATATGCATTCATGGCGGTGGCCAGCGTACGCTCGAATTCGCGCTGCTGCGGCCAAATGGCGCTGCTTCGGCAAATGAACAATTGCGGATGCCGTTCCCGGATGATTTCTTCCGCTTCCTTCTCATGAGCAGGGTTGGCGTAAGAGTGCATAAAGCTGATCGCCAGCGCCGTAATGCCTTCCTCCACCAGTTCGTCAACTGCTTGAACAAGCTGATCACTGTTTAGCGGCTGCAGCACGTCCCCGCTTGCAAGCGCCCGTTCGTCGATTTCTTTGACGAGATATCTCGGTACAAGCGCCTCCGTCTTATCGCCGTACAGGTTCGTCGTATCCTCCAAGCGAAGTCTCCGGATTTCAAGAATGTCGCGGAAACCCTTTGTAACAAGCAGCCCTGTAACCGCTCCGTTGCGTTCGATCAATGTGTTGACGCCAAGCGTCGTGCCGTGGACGAACAGGTCGATATCGCCAATGTTCACGCCTTGTGCCTGAAGCTGATCCAATGCGTTAAAGATGGCCCGTTCAGGCGCTTCGGCGATGGATGGCGTCTTCAGCGCACCGATCATCCTGCCTTGCCGATCCGTCACCAGCGCGTCCGTGAACGTGCCCCCGATGTCGATACCCAAGCGATAATTTGTGGTCACAAGTTCATCTCCTTTTCAACGCGCTTTCTCGATGCTAAGCGACTGGTTTTTCATGGAAAAATAACGTTTGACGTCCTCGATCATCTGGTTGATGTGATTGACCATCGCGGCTTCGGCATCTTCCGGAGAACGCGATATAATGGCATCCAGAATCTGACGGTGATCGACCACTAATTCGCTCCCGACCGTACGCCGGATATACGCGGTCTCCAGAAAGTCCCTGCTCGTGTCCCATACCAATTCGACGGCATGGAGCAAGAACTGGTTCTGGGCCGCATAAGCCAGCAGCCGGTGGAATTCCCGATCTTCCTCATAAGGAATAACGTTCTGCGCCAATTGCCGGTTCTGTGCCTCGATGGATTGTTCGAGCAGATGGATGTACTCTTTCGTGGCACGTTCCGCAGCCAGCGAAGCAATCTCCCGTTCCAGCGCCCTTCGGGCGACGAGAATGTCGAGCAGCGCTTTTTCGCCCGAATGGTTCAGCGTCTGAATCAGGCGCGAGTTCACGTTTTTCTGCTGCAATTCCCGTTCCGTCGTCTTCAGTCGTTCCAGGCCCGCTTCGGTCAATACACGGCCTTTTCGCCCTTCAAGCACCGTGTACCCCTCGACATCCATTTCCATAAGCCGTCTTCCGATGGTAGCCTGGCTCAGGCCGTATCTTTTTCCCAACGTATGCACGAGCGTGCTTGCACCGACAGGAGCAATCGCATCCCGAAGTTGTTTCAAGAGCTCGTACTCCAATTCCAATTCGTATAACTCTGGAGCCACATGTTTCCCCCCCTTGTATGTAGGTTTTCTTTCTTATTGTTACTCACTGATGATTAACGTATTACATGAAGTATAACGGTAAACCTCTATAATATCAATCATTCTGACCAAATTAGTATGAATTAAATGAAGTATACCTGCTTTTCATTCCCATAAATACGATAAAAGCCGCCCAAAGGCGGCTCTTGCAGAATCATATATAGTCTGAAGCAAACTATTCGCAACTCACTCACAGCTGCAATCTCACGCTGATGTATAGCTAAGATGGGCGGATGCAAGCTGTATTCTGTGAATGTCATCGGTCAGCATGTCCACATGTTCCTTTTTGGTTGCCCAGCTTGTACAGATCCGGACGACCGTGTGCGTGTCGCCAAGTTTTTCCCAGACGGAGAAAGAATAGGTTTGGCTTAACGTTTCAAATACGTTGTTCGGCAAAATCGGAAATAGTTGATTCGTTCCGGAGTTATAGCGCATCCCGAATCCGTTCAACACAAATGCGTTTCGAATGTCCGTTGCCATCCGTACCGCATGGCGGGATACGTCATAATAGAGCCCGTCCTCAAACATCGTTTCGAACTGAATGCCAAGCAGTCTGCCTTTGGCCAGCAGTCCTCCACGCTGCTTGATCTGATATCTGAATCCCTGCTTGAGGCCATCGTTGACGATCACGACAGCTTCCCCGAACAACGCCCCTAGTTTCGTTCCTCCGATATAAAAGACGTCACACAGTCGGGCAATATCCGCCAACTCAAGATCACTGCCTTCGGAAACCAGTCCATACCCCAATCTGGCACCATCCATAAAGAGGGGAAGTCCGCATTCCCTGCACGCACGGCTCAGTGCTTCCAATTCGCTCAGGCTGTACGTTGTGCCATACTCGGTCGGGTGCGATATATAAACCAAACCAGGTTGAACCATATGCTCCCGGTTGCCGCTGTTCCAGTGGGTCATATGTAATTCCCGGATTTGCTCGGCTCTCAGTTTTCCATCGTCGCTGGGAAGGGTAAGCACCTTATGGCCTGTCGCCTCGATTGCCCCGGTTTCCAATGTTGCGATATGCCCGGACACAGCGGCCACTGCCCCTTGATGGGGGCGCAATATCGAAGAAATCACCGTCGTGTTCGTCTGCGTTCCGCCAACCAAAAAGTGCACGTCTGCCTGCTCTGCATGACATGCTTTTCGGATCAGGCCTCTTGCCCTTTCGCAATAGATATCCGTGCTGTATCCCGGAGTCTGCTCTTCATTGGTTTGAACGATGCGCTCCAGAATCCGCCCATGCGCACCCTCCGCATAATCATTGTCAAAACGTATCATTGCCTGCACCTTCCGAAATTTCTAATTTTTGTTGAATCAACACCATGGACGCATGGATCTCCCGAATATCCTTTTCCGACAAGTTTTTGAATAAACGGTGGATTTGCTCATCCGATTTTTGATCCAATTGGGAAAACACCTCAAGACCCTTATCTGTCAACGAAATCAGGCTTGTTCTGCTGTCCGACTCCGAATTTTCTTTCCTGATGAGTCCTTCCTTGCCCAGTTTGGCAATAATTCTGCTCATATAGCTGCGATCAATATCCAGCTTCTCGACCAGACTGTTCGCAATGCATTGTCCCATAAAACCGATCTCCAGAATGACTCGCGCTTCAGTAAAAGAGTACTTGGAAGTCAATATATGTTTGTCCAGCAGCCCAAGGATGCTTGTATAGAAACGGTTGAATTTGCGGATATCCGCAACGATCGGATCAGTCGGATACATCGTCAATCCCCTTTTTTGTGGACTATGTCAACAAATAATGTAGATCGTTTTGTGGACGTTGTCAACTAATATTTGATGAAAGACGCTCTCACGTCCCCATCCTCGTCTCACCACGCAAAAAAGGCCAACCGGTAATTACCGGCTGACCCAATTCTGGAACGGTGCCCATAGAGGAGCACGGTTTGCTAAATACAAGAGCGACGTATTCCACAACTCGTTCAGAAGCGAACTCGAAAAAAACAACAAAAAAAGCCGCCACATCTGGCGACTTCCTACGTTATACGCACTTATCCTTCAACGATGTCTGCTTGCAAATCGGTTGCAATTTCGATCATTTTGGGAACGACGGCTTCGCTGCTGACCGCAACATACAGGTCTCCATCATAAAGACGGAATGGAATTTCCGCCTCCCCTAGGTTCCACATGAAGAAGTCCCCTTCAATGGTCATCGTGCTTTCAGGCCCTTTGACGACAAGAGTCGAAGAATAGGCAAAATCGGCTTTGGATTCAAAATATCCTTTGCATTCTTCAAGCGAAATCGCCGGGTCATTATGGTTTTCCTGCATCGTGCGCGTGATCCGAAAACGCTGGTTCATAGTTATGCCTCCAAAAATCAATATTCACCTTCATAGAGAAAAGAAAGCTGGCTCCCATACAGTATAATGGATGTCCTTGAATGTCAATGTTCGCGCCTACCGCCCCACTTATTCCGAATGCACTCCGCTTCGTGAACCATACGCTCCATCAGTTCGGATACGGAAGGCACATCCTGAATGAGACCTGCCACTTGGCCGGACCAGCCGAAGCCCTCTCCTTCCGATCCGTCATGAATCCAGCGCCTGTTAACGTCACCGCTAATGAGCGGCATAAGCTGCTCGATGCCGTCCCCTCTCTGTTCTGCGGCAAGGATTCTCTCGGCGACAGCGTTTCGCAGCACCCTTCCCGGCTGACCGATGGATGCTTTGATCACGGTCGTGTCCGCCTCCGAACGGTTCACTAAAGCCTGCTTGTAAGAGGCCGATGCAGCCGTGCATTCCTTCGTAGCCACAAACCTCGTGCCCATGACGATCCCTTCGGCACCAAGAGCCAGCGCAGCCATCCAGCCGCGCCCATCACCGATTCCGCCTGCGGCAATGACGGGAATCCGTATCGTATCCGCGATGCTGGGAACCAAGACCATCGTTCCCACGCCGTCGCGCCCAAGATGGCCGCCGCCTTCGTGACCAACCGCCATGACCGCCGATGCGCCGAGCTGTTCCGCCTTTTGCGCTTGTCTGCGGGAGGACACCAGCACAAGGGTATGAATGCTTTCGCGTTCCAATGCTCGCAGCATTTCAGCAGGATTGCCTCCCGTTATGCTTACGACCGGAACCTGCTCTTCAATAATGGCCGCAAGCCGTGCTTCCATATCGGCGCGATGCATGCCGAGCGCGAGATTGACGCCGAACGGCTTGTCCGTCAACGTCCGCGCCCGGCGAATTTCGCGGCGAAGCGTCTCGGCATCCGGCAGGCTCATGGCTGTAATTTGCCCCAACCCGCCCGCGTTTGATACGGCCGCGGCAAGCTCGGAGTACCCTAAGTAGGCAAGCCCGCCTTGAATGATCGGATACCGGATGCGAAGCATGTCCGTGATACGCGTATTCCAATCCATCCGTCGCTAACCTCCCCATATCATCCATAACGCAATGGCCATTGCGCTTCCGCCGATCCAATAATCGGCCTTGGCCAGCTTTAATTGCCGATAAGAACTTCTCCCCCTGCCATCCCCATAAGCTCTGGCCTCAATGGCCAACGTGAGTTGTTCCGCCCGTTGAATCGTCGTCATGAACAGCGGGACCACGACTGGAATATAAGCAAACAACCGTCTCGGCAGGGGCATGGCGGCAATATCGTAACCCCTGGCCTTCTGGGCAAGCAAGATGCGGTCCATCTCCTCCAGAATCGTCGGGATAAAACGAATCGCGATGGTAATCATCAGCGAAACCTGCTCCACGGGCACGCGCAAACGCGAAAGCGGCGACATCAGCTTTTCCAAGCCTTGGGCAAGTGTTAGCGGTTTGGTCGTTAACGTTAAGACGGATGCCAGCATAATCATCAACGCAATGCGCCACACAACGGTTATTCCCGCTTCGATGCCATCCACGGTTAACGTAATGACCGACCAGGACCAGATGACATGATCTCCTTGGGTGAAGAAGGCATTATATAAAAGCGTAAATGTTAATATAAACCAGACCGGCTTCAACGTCTTCACATATACAGGCAGCGGAATGCGCGACAAGAGGACGCAAACCAGCACCAAAACGGTAGCGAGAGCAAATCCCAATAATGTCGCGAGCCTAAGCAAACCGAACATGATCATCATAAGACTAACCAGCTTCGTGCGCGGATCAAGCCTGTGCAACAGCGATTCTTTGGCCATGAACTGTCCGAACAGAATATTATTTTGCATCACAGGCTCCTCGCTTGCCATACCGCCGACACTTGTTCCAGAATGTCAGTTTCCCTGCAGCTGCCCGTATCCACGGACCGGCCGGACAACTCCTCGACGAGATGCAGCAGCTGCACGGCTTCCGGCAGCGGCAGGCCAGCCTGATCCATCACAGCGCCTTTTTGCAAAAACAACGTATGTACGTCGCAATGCTCCAACAATTGGCCGTCATGAAATACCATGACCTCATCCGAATACTCCGCAACGTCTTCCATCCGATGCGAAATAAATACGATCGTGCGCTGCCCCGCCCGCTGCCATTCACGCAGCATATGCAGCACTTCCATACGGGCCGCCGGATCCAGTCCCGACGTCGGTTCGTCGAGAATAAGCAGTGCCGGGTCCATCAGCAGCACGGAAGCCAGTGCCACACGCCTTCGCTGGCCGCCGCTTAGCTGGAATGGCGCAAAATCCAACAGTTCTTTAGACAGTCCGACTTGCGGCAAAACGCGGTCGATGGCCTCCGCGATCCGCTGCGAGCCCCATCCTTGCATTCGCGGCGCAAAAGCCAGCTCTCTGGCGACGGTAGTTTCGAACAACTGATGTTCAGGCACCTGAAAAACGATGCCCACATCATGAATCACGCCATCCCTTCCTTTGCCGTCTCCGAAAATTCGCCGCTCATCGATGCGATACTCTCCTTCATCGGGGATGACGAGTCCTTTCAATACATGGGCAAACGTCGATTTACCCGCGCCGCTGCGGCCGACGATCGAGATCCAGCGTCCTTCCCGCAAAGTGCACGTCACGTTGCGCAATGCCGTCCGCTCCGCAAAATGGACGCTAACCCGGTTTAGCTCGTATGCCATCGTTCCCGAATCCACTCCTTCCAGTCCGGCGTAAGCGGCTTGTCCCCGACGGAACCTGCCAACGCCATTCGCAGTCTGGCTGCGAACGGCTGCTCCAATCCGTATTCGTTCAACGGCTGCGTTTCAAAGAACGCCGCAGGCGTTCCGTCGAATGCCATCCGTCCGGCATTCAACCATATCACGCGCTCCGCATAGAGCACTTCATCCATATGATGCGTGATATGAATGACGGTGACGCCGCGAAGATGCAGCTCTTGCAAAATGCACATAATCTGCCGTCTTCCTTCCGGATCAAGCATCGATGTCGCTTCATCCAGAACGATGACGTCCGGCTGCATGGCCAGTATGGCCGCAATGGCCACGCGCTGCTTCTGCCCGCCCGACAATTGATGCGGGCTCATCTCCGCTTCCCGCTCGAGTCCGACCTCTTTCAACACCTGATGTAAGCGGACATGCATCTCAGCCCGGGAAAGGCGAATGTTTTCCATGCCGAACACAATCTCGTCCGTTACCGTCGTCGTAATGAATTGATCATCCGGATTCTGGAAGACCATGCCGATATGTTGATGGATCTTTGCCGCCTCTTCCGGCTTGGAAGTACACCAATCATCAAATCGGATCTCGCCTTTCTTCGGCTGCAGCAGCCCCTTCATCAACTTGGCGAGGGTTGACTTGCCCGAACCGTTTCCACCGATGATGGCGGCGAATTCGCCTTTGGGGACAGACAGGCTGATATCGTGCAGAACGTCCTGTCCTTTGCGATAATAAAAATGAACCTGATCCAAGGTCAGCATAAACGGCATCGTCTCCTTTCTTTCATCCTTAATCTGAGTCTATCCCTTATTCGAACACGCTTGTTCTTTCATAAGCTGGCGGGCAATCTTGCCACTGCTCGTATAGGCAAACCTTCTCACCGTCACCAGCGCTTTCGGGATTTTGTATGCTGCCAGGCCGTATTGCTTGCAAACCTGCTTTATTTCGTCCAAACTCCATTCCGGCACCTCTGCATGCCACTGGATCATCGCCGTAACCCGCTCTCCCCAACGCTCGTCCGGTTTGCCGAAAACCATCACCTCCCGAATGGAAGGAATCCGCTGCAGGACGGCCTCCACTTCCTCCGGAAACACCTTCAATCCGCCGGTTTTGATCATGTTCTGCACCCGTCCTGCCAAATAAAGATAACCGTCCTGATCGACATACATGTAATCTCCCGTTCTGAGCCAGCCTTCCCTGAACGCCCCTGCCGTTTCTTCCGGCAGCTGATGATAGGCTTTGAACATCATCGGGCTTCGGAGGAAAAGTTCGCCCGCGGTGCCCGCGGGCACTTCCAGAAAACGATCGTTCCGGATCGAGATTTCTACGCCCTTGAACGGTCTCCCCAGCGATCCGGGGCGCATCTCCCGAAGGACATCCATGTAACTGATATAACTCGCTTCCGAAGAACCGTAATACTCGTATAAAGCCGTACCGGCAAACACTTCCCGGCACCGCTCCTTCGACCGTTCCAGCCATTGACCACCCGAACTGATCAGCGCCTGAATCGAGCCGGAATGCTCAACTGCGGAAGCATGCTGCAACAAAGCATCGATCATGGCAGGCACGACAAACAAGACCATGCCACGTACGTCGGAACAGAGCTCCATGACGTTTTGCGCGACAAATCTCTCCATGACATAAAAGGTCGCACCGCTGTACAAAGACTGCACCAATGCAAACAGGGACAAGGAATGCACGAACGGTCCCGGGGCCAGCACATGCTCCATCGACTCAAGCCGAAAGGCTTCTTCCGTGGCATCGAAACTGCGCAGCCAAGAAAGGTGCGTACGCATGTACCCTTTAGGCACTCCTGTTGTGCCTGAAGTGAAGCCCACGAACAACAACTCGTTGGACGCGTCCACACATGACGTAGGAGGATGCGAAGCTAGCCACGGTTCATAAGTGCCTGTTTGTTCCTTGTCTTCGAACGTCAAGCAGAGAATGCCGTCATGCCGAGTCCGGAATTCTTCCAACCTCGCTCCCTCGCCAAAAATGACCTTGGGCTTGCAGCTTGCAATGACGCCCTCCAGTTGATTCGTCGTCCAACCGGTATCCAGCAGAACCGGCACACATCCTGCCTGCACTGCGCCGAGGAACACTTCCGCAAATTCTACCCGATTGGCGGACAGGATGGCAATCATGTCTTGCGGGGCGCAGTGTTGCCTCAATCCGGCAGCAATTCTTCCGACTCGCTCGGTAAGCTGCGAATAGGTAAGTTGTCCGCTTCCGTGGCGAATGGCTATACGATCGGGATACCGGGTTGCGCGATTCAGAATGGGCTCCGCCAGATTCATTTCGTATCCCCTTTCATTCATACTGGTCGCTCGATCCTAGAACCGCAGTATGGCTCCATGTCAGGAATGGTGGATCTTCTCTTCGATCGGGCTGATCGCTTTAAGCTGCACGACGATGACAGAAGCAATGACCGCCTTGATCAGATCCCCCGGAAGATACGAAGCCGAGCTCACGATTCCAGCCCAAACGGGCGTATTGGTAATAAGAGCCATGACAGGCGCACCGATCAGGCTGACCAGGATGACGCCGAATATAATATTGATGACCACGAGTTTCCATGTTTTCAGTTTGGGCCAGACGTTCTCGGATGCCCAGCCAATGCAGAACGCAGCAATGGGCCAACTGAAAATGAATCCTGCCGAAGGGCCCACCAGCACCGCCATTCCGCCGCGTCCACTCGGGAGCACCGGCAGGCCGATCGCAATCAGCAGAATAAACAACACCAGGCTGATGGCTGCCATACGTTTCCCCAAAAAGCAGCCTGCCAACATGACGCCAAGTGTCTGCGCGGTAATCGGCACGGGGATGAATCCAAGCGGGATGGGCGGGATCAAGCCCAATACGGCAATGAATGCAGCGAATAATGCGGCGTATACCAGTTCTTTCGTTTTCAAATGCAGTACCTCCACCATATGAACCAAATTTTAGCGTCGACGTCTAATGCATTGAATTATAGTTTGGTCGATTATATTTGTAAACCATTAATTTAATATCAGGTTTACAATAACCCGAGAACCCATTATTAAAGTTGAACTATATAAACCGGAAAAAAGATACACACGTAAACGGAGAGGCAGCAGCAATCTCGAGAAGCGAAGCGCGTAGACAGAAATTAAAAAACACCCTTTCAAGGGTGCCCCGAAATCACGAATGATGTATCCTGTTCAATTCGCGAACGCTGTATTCGAGTTGTTTAATGACGCCTTCCAGATGTTTGCGCTGGGTGAAATTCCGGTTCCATTCCGGTTCTGCGTGTTCCTTCAAGCGACGAATCTGATGTTCGTAGTCGTGCTGCTGTTCCATCATGTCCACGATATGCGCATAAAAACGCTCGTAATCTTTGACAACCTGATCAAGGAATTGGTCGACGGTTTTCGGATCGTATCCGCGGACCGTGTATTTGAATTTTATTTCGTGAACTTGTTGGGCGTCCATGCTTATGCCCAGCTGCTCAAACAATTGTTTTTGTTTTTTCAGTCGACGACTCATGTATTCTTCCATATCCATTTTTCCGATGCCCCCATTATCTGCTCATGCCGCATTTATAATTTGAGTTGTACTAAGTGAAGTAAACTATTGCCTGATATGATCTGTCTTCCAATCGAAAAGAGTATTTCCCCTTTCTCATCCTATATGATTGCTGTCTTCATCCGTAAGTACCTCCAAAACGTCCATACTTCTGTGAATCGTGTGCAGCAGGGAGCATGTTGCCCATCCCGAGATCACGATGATTCTTTAAGTATAACGATGGGGAATAAACATTTTCTAAACATTCGCTCGCCAATTCCAATGACGGAATATCGCCCACCTTTTTGGGTCTAAGGAACGCAGAAAAAAAGAAAGCCGCCTTACGGCGGCGGCGGCTTCCTGCGATATGCAGTCGTATGAACGATGCGATTTTCGTTGCTTTACCTTTTCGTGTATTTATGTTTGTCCTCTTCCGTAATTTCCCGGATGACCCGGCACGGATTACCTGCGGCGATAACCCCTGAAGGAATATTTTTGGTGACCACGCTTCCCGCTCCGATCACGGTGTTGTCGCCGATGGTGACGCCAGGCAGAATGGAAACGCCACCGCCGATCCACACGTTGTTTCCTATGGCAATGGGCAAAGCGATTTCAAGTCCTCGATTGCGCTGCTCGACGTCAATCGGGTGTCCTGCCGTGTAAAAACCGCAGTTCGGTGCAACGAACACATTGTCGCCAAATGTGATTTTACCTGCGTCAAGCATGACGGCATTATGGTTGCAATAGAAGTTTTCGCCGATTTCGATGTTGTATCCTTGATCGCATACGAAGGGCTGCTCAATCAAAAATTTGCCTCCGATCTTGGCAAAAAGCCGGCGAATTATGCTTTCCCGCTCCTCCAACATGCCTGGGCGGAGATGATTATAGTCATAACACAGTTCTTTCGCCTGCAAACGTTCCGCAACCAACTGGGGATCGTTGTTGTTGTCGTACAGCCATCCTTGAGCCGCTTTCTCTTTTTCGGTCATGCTCATGCTTGCCCTGCTCCTTCTTATATCATATGCCTGCCTATACTCCATGACTAACTCTACCATAGTCTGGAATAAACGAACAGGCACGCGACTTCATGCATTGAAGGCTTCGCTCTCTGTTCCATGCTCATGCTGCTTTAACTCACGCTTGCATCCCCGTTATATGTTTATGTTATTTATGCTTCAGCTTCCCACTGCGGATTCCAGACAATCTCCCACAGATGACCGTCAGGGTCCTGGAAATAACCTGAATATCCGCCCCAGAACGTGTCATGCGCCTCCACCGCAATGCTTGCTCCAGCTTTCCGCGCCTGCTCCATCGCCTGATCCACTTCTTCTTTGCTGCCCACGTTGTGCCCGATCGTAAACGTGACCGGACTTGAAGGCGTTAGCGGAAGACCCGTGTCATGAGCAATATCTTTTCGGCTCCAAACGGCCAATCTCAACCCTGGCTGCAAATCAAAAAAGGCAACTGCACCGTGCTCAAACTGCTGCCCTACGATACCTTCTGTCGGAAATCCAAGCCCATCGCGGTAAAATGCAAGCGATCTTTCCAAATCATCCACACCCAAAGTGAGCACCGTGATTCGTGGTTTCATGGTGGTTCCTCCCGTCCATATTTCGGCGACGCAATGCCCGATTGTCCATTTTTTTATCGCAGAAACGTCCTCATATCTACTTGCATCCTTGGATGCCGGCCTCCAGCATTTCCATGTTCCAGAGCGTTTCCTCGTCGCGGATCATTTTGGGAGAGCCATAAAAAATGGCATTATAGAGGTCCTCATACACTCGTCCATAATCCCCGCGCTCAGATACCACTTTCTCCTCATGATAAACACCTTCCTCATCCACATAGGTCAGCGTTCCATAATGTTCAGGCAGATCCACACCGAAGTCGTCATGTCCTTCGGGTAGATAAAACAGCTTCAAATGCTCTTCTTGCCGATCCTTGGTTTGTTTGACGAAAACGCCCTTTTTGCCGTAAAGCACAAAGCTCGGCCGCTCCTTCAGCCGGAAAAAACTCGATTTGATCGACACCTTCAGTGCGCCGTAGTACAGGTCCAGATCAAAATAATCATTCATCCTCCCCTGTCCGAGCAATTGTCTCACGTCGCAATGAACGCGTTCGGGTTTTCCGAACCAGGACACAACCTGATCAATGGTGTGGCAGCCATGGCCATACAGATAACTGGATAGATAGGAAAAATGCGTGGTCGATTCCGGGATCTCTGGCCGAAAATAATCGAAGTGCATTTCCACTTCCAGCAATTCCCCCAGCTTTCCGCTCTGCAGCACCTTTTGTGCAGTCAGAAAATCCGAATCGTATCGGCGATTCTGATAACATTGAACCAGCAGGTTCTTCTCCCGCGCGTAATTGAAAATGGACACAGCCTCTTCATGCGTCATCATGAACGGTTTTTCGACCAACACGTGCTTGCCGTGGTCCAACGCCATTTTTGCGTAATCATAATGCGTATCCGTATGCGTGCACACTACGATTAACCGGATGTCCGGATCGCTCATCATGCGTTCAAGCTGGTCCGTATACTCGATGCCTGGAATTCGTTCCCATTCACTTTTCTCCGGGTGGCGGGAGTAGATGGTTTTGACTTTCATATGGTCCCGTGTCAGGACAAACGGCAAATGATAGCGATTGGTGCTTTTTCCGTTTCCGATATATCCGATAGTTAACATGATCCAATATCCCCTTTTTGGCGTGTTGTTCTTTGATTATAGATAAAAGGATGGCGTTACAGTATATGTCTCGTTCAAAATGGTATAAATGTTCATGATGTATACCTGCATCGCCCGATTCTATGCACAAATTGTGCATTTCTATACTTGCCGTCCCGGCTCTGATACAATATTCTGGGGTGAACGCCAATGAAATTGCTGCATCAATTGAAGCAAATGAACGATTTTACGGTTAATGAACAAAGCATTGCGTCTTATATTTTGCGGCATCAGGAGAGCTGCCTTTCGTTAAGCGTGCAGGAGCTCGCCCAAGCCACCTTCACCTCGCATTCCACCGTCGTTCGGCTTACGCAGAAATTGGGATTAACGGGATTCAAGGAATTCAAAATCAAACTGGCTCGCGAATTGCAGGACAATCTCCATCAAATCAACAGCATAGATGCCAATATGCCTTTCCAACTGTACGAATCACCGATTCAGATCTCCAAGGATATCGCGGAATTGATGAAGGAAACGATCGACAGAACCTTTGCCATGCTGGATGGCGAATTGTTGAATCGGTCAGCCCTCTTGTTACACAAGGCGAAGCGGATTCTGATTTTTGCGCTGGGCGACTCACTGATTCGAGCCAAGAGCTTTCAGAACAGAATGTACAAAATCAACCAGTACGTCGTCATTGCGACCGAAGTTTCGGACTGGGCTTATCATATGGTGAACATGACTTCTGAGGATTGCGCCATTTTTTTGACGTATCACAACAAATCCCCGATCTTCCTGAAGGCTGCACGACATTTCCGTCATATCCGCATGCCGACGGTCACGATTACTGCGTCCATCCAAAGCGAGCTGGCTCGGCTTAGCACGATATGCATTCAGGTACCGAATGATGAAGTGCATCACGCCAAGATCGGCACCTTCTCTTCGCAAATCGCGCTCGAATATGCGCTTAATGCGTTGTATTCTTGTATTTACCAGATCAATTATGCCAATCACAAGCAAGCGATGTTGGACTCTGTGGCGATTTTTCGCTCCTTTGATATGATGAATGACGTATAGTCGAACACCGAAAAGGCCGGGAAACTGCTTCCCGGCTTTTTAATTTGCTCGATTTCCCCATTCAACGGCGAATAACAGCGTAAGCGGTTATATGTCCAATGCAATGACGGGTTGAAATCGATATTGCGTAGATGGCTAACCATTTGGATAATTGCACCTGATTCGGCACACATTACTTCTATCATCCAGCGCGAGAGGTATCCCATGAACAAACCACATTTCGCTGTTGCAGCATTAGCCGACAACGTTGCTTTCATTGAACAGCAGCTCTTTCACACCGATGATCTGGTCAAACACGCCGTTGTGCTTCATGACACGCCAGGCATGCTCCTGTATATCGACTCGGTGGTCGATCAGGAAGTGGTTCAGACCCATATTTTGGGCGACTTGTACGATTCCTCGAATGATTCGCATTCCCATAACATGTTCACAACGCTCGGCAGCAGCAAGGATAACGATCTGCAAACCGCCGTCGAAGCTCTCATTCAGGGAAACTGCGCCTTCATTTTAGACGGAATTTGCGAATTCTACATCCTCAGCTCCGAAAAATGGTATGCCCGCAGCACGGCGGAGCCAGAGAATGAAGGTGTCATTCGTGGACCTCATAACGGATTCGTTGAACCTTTGCAAGTCAATCTGAATTTGGTACGCAAACAGCTTACCAGCCCTTCCCTGATCGTTCGCTACCATACGGTCGGTTCCAAAACCCGTACCAAGGTTGCGGTGGTATACGTTCAGGATCTGGCCAACCCTGAACTTGTAGAAAACGTGCAGCACCGTATCCAATCCATTGACTCGGATATGGTCATGCCGCCGGGATTCATACAGGAATTCATGGAAGACAACCCGTATTCTTTGTTTCCGCAGCAGCTCAGCACGGAACGTCCGGACCGGGTCGTGGCCCATCTTATGGAAGGGCGCGTAGCCATCATTGCGGACGGCAGTCCATCGGCGCTGATCGCTCCGGTCACGTTCTTTGCCTTCTACCAAAGCCCGGACGATTACCATGGACGCTGGCTGATCAGTTCATTTCTCAGGTTCATTCGCATGGTCAGCTTCATGATCGCGTTTACGCTGCCTGCGGTGTACATCGCCACCATTACCTTTCATTGGGCCATATTGCCGCTGGAGCTTGCCCATACGATCAAAAAATCGCTTCAAAATATTCCTTTCCCCGCCTTGGTGGAAGCGATGCTGCTTGAACTGATTTTTGAAGTGCTGCGAGAAGCCGGTGTGCGGCTGCCCAGCCGCGTCGGGCAAACGATCGGCATTGTAGGCGGTTTGGTCATCGGGGATGCCATCGTTCGTGCCGGTCTGGTCTCCTATACGATGATTATCGTGGTTTCGCTGACGGCCATTTCGTCCTTCCTGATTCCGTCCCATGAAATGAGCTCCGCCGTGCGCATCCTTCGCTTCCCCATGATGGTGGCTGCAGCCATTTTCGGATATATTGGCATCTCGTTTGGCTTGGTTATCCTTACGATTCATCTGTGCAAACTGGAAACGTTCGGCACGCCCTATTTCGCGCCGCTCGCCCCTTTTCGTCTGGCCGACATGAAAGACGTCATGATTCGTTTCCCGATTTGGGCGCTTCGGGGGAGGCCGCATGGCACGCAAGCCCAAAAGCTGAAGCAACAAGACTTCCCTAGGAGCTGGAAGCGTCGTGAATAAAGAAACGAGCATAACACCGGGACAATTGTTTTTTCTGATCATCAAATTCGAAATCGGCGTGGATATTCTTTCCCTCCCCTATCGGATGCACCTGCTGTCCAAGGGGGGCGGCTGGATCTCCGTGATCCTTGGCGGCCTGCTAATCCAGTTGATCATGCTCATGTGCTGGTTTCTGCTGCGCCGATTCCCCGGTTCCTCCATCTATGAGATCACGAGCCGGATTACCGGACGCTGGATCGGGAAACTGCTGGTTGTCGCGTACATTGCCTATTATTTGCTAATGGGTACTTCGGTGCTCGTAAATGCGCAGGACGTCATCAACCGCTGGATGTTTCAGAATACCCCGCGATGGGCCATACTGGCTCTTTTCATGTTAGGCAGCATCTATCTGATCCGGCAAAATCTGCGCGTCATCGCTCGGGTTCTCGTACTGATCTCGTTCCTGATCGTCCCCATGATGGTTCTGATCAGCTATGGCATCAAGGAAACCAACCTGCTGTACCTTCTTCCCTTGACAGAAGCGGGATGGCCTAAAATTATCAGCGGATCTACCGAAACGCTCATGGCCATGTTCGGTTTCGAGTTCATTCTCGTCGTCTTTCCCATGGTACAAGGAAATAATGTCGGCAAGCTGAAAGCCATCGCTGCAGCCAATGCCGTCGTTGTGCTGTTGTATGGCTTTACCGTTCTGATCTGCTCGACGGCATTCAGCCCGGAGCAGCTTGGCCTGATGCCGGAACCTATCGTGTATTTGCTCCGCTCCATCCCGCTGGGAACGATGGACCGGGTCGATTACTTGTTTCTCCCGATTTGGCTCATCTCGATCTTCGGTTCAATCAGCGGTTACTATTATGCGGCTTCTTATGGACTCAGCTATTTACTCAAACAGAAAAATCACCGGAAGTCCGTACCTTACATCGTCGTCGCTTCTTGCGTGATTGCCTACCTGCCGCGTCAGCAGCAGCATTTGGATTTGATCGGCAGCATCGCGAACAATTCCGCTTATTTTTTCCTTGTCGCCCTGCCTCTGCTCTTATTGCTGCTGTCCTATATGTTCAACAGAAAAGAGGAAACCAAGCCATGAAGAAAAAAAGAATCGGGCTCTTCTTTTTCTCCTTGGCTGTGCTCCTGAGCGGGTGCTGGGATCAGGACAGCTTGAAGGACGCCCGGCTGGCAAACGCTTCGGCCTATGATCTTACCGACCAAGGCGAAATCCAACAGACATTGGAAATCGTGAATGACTTTGAAGGCAATCAAGGAAACAGCGACAACGAGGTCCATTCAGCGGCGGGAAGATCGGTTCGTCAGAGCACGGACCGAATTCGTACCAAAGTTACGGGAGATGTTCGCTTTTTTAAATACGGCCTGATCATGTATGGCAAGAAATTGGCCCAGCATGATATTTATCCATATCTGGATGTCCTCTATCGCGAGCCGGATTACCCCACGTCCCATGTAAAATTGGCGATCGTGGACGGCCTGGCCGGAAAGGTCCTTGAACAGAAAAAGGTGGGCAACCTGATGGTCGGGGAGTTTATCATCCGGAAAATCAAGAGCCTGGAGGATTTGTGCGTTTTTCCGGAGATGACGCTGGAAAAGTTATTGCCGCCCATGCTCGATCCCGGTCAGGATTTCGTCCTGCCTTATCTGGCATTGGAGGGCGAGGATATCGCGGCACAGGGCATTGCCATGTTCCATGGTCAAAAATTCACGGGCAGCCTGGATACCGAGCAGTCCGTATTATACGTGTTATTAAGCGGAAAGTGGAACAAAACTGCTCGCTTTGTCAAAAAGGTGAATTCAGGTCCGGACAATGATCCCCGAAATTACGTGACCTATGAAGCGAATACACAACGGATCAAACGAAAGCTGAAAGTGGGCGTCGATCAGGAAGGCCGCATTAACGTCAGTCTGAAACTGAAGCTGCCGGTAACCGTCGTGGAATATGCGGACGACCACGTGCAGCAGCAGAATACGATCCAACGACTGAACCGGGAGCTCTCCGAGCAAATGACACAAGATGCGAGGCAGATCATCCAGAAGCTTCAGCAAGGCGGCTGCGACGCATTCGGCATTGGCAGGCAGCTGATCGCCCACCATCCGGCATTATGGAAGAGCCTCGACTGGAACGATGCTTATGCCAACGTTCGGTTTCAACCCGAGGTTTCGGTAGATATTATTGGCAGCGGCGTACTGAACTAGGAACCTCGGTTTGCCGCCGTTCCTATTGACACACCAAAAAAGCGGATGACGGTTTTTGCATTCATCCGCTTTTGCATTATGCGATGTATTTATTTTCCTGCATTCGGTCCAACGACGGGATGAGGCACGTAAGGTTCTTCAAGGAAAGCGACCTCGTCCGCAGTCAGCTTGACGGTCAGCGCCGCTTCGGCTTCTTTCAGGTGCGACGCTTTGGTTGCGCCCACGATCGGCGCCGTCACAGGCTCTTTTTGCAGCAACCAGGCCATGGCAATCTGGGAACGGGAAACGCCGCGATTGGATGCGATCTCGGCCACACGTTCCACGATCACGCGATCGGTATTTGCCATCGCATCGTATTTGGACTTCTGGATCTGATCCGTTTCCGAACGCAGCGTCGTCGCTTCCGGATCACGCGTAAGCCGTCCCGAAGCGAGTGGACTGTATGGAATCACGCCAATCTTTTCCTCTCTGCACAGTGGCATCATCTCTCGCTCTTCCTCACGATAGAGCAAATTGAGGTGATTCTGCATGGAGACGAACCGGGTCCAGCCGTTCCGTTCCGCAACGTTCAATGCTTTCAGAAACTGGAATGCGTACATCGCCGAAGCCCCGATATATCTGGCTTTGCCTGCCTTCACGACATCGTGCATGGCTTCCATCGTTTCCTCGATCGGCGTATCGTAGTCCCAACGGTGAATCTGGTATAAATCGACATAGTCCGTGCCCAGCCGTTTCAAGCTCTTGTCTATTTCGCTCATGATGGCTTTGCGCGATAATCCGCCGCCGTTAGGTCCTTGATGCATTCGCCCATGCACCTTGGTCGCGATCACGACTTCGTCCCGGTTGGCATAATCGTTCAGCGCCCGTCCGACGATTTCCTCACTGGCTCCGAGCGAGTAAACATTGGCCGTATCAAAAAAGTTGATGCCCATCTCCAATGCCTGTTTTATAATGGGACGGCTGTTTTCCTCCTTCAGCACCCACTTATGGATCCAGCGCTCCGGATCTCCGAATCCCATGCAGCCCAGACATATGCGCGATACATCCAGACCGGTATTACCCAGCTTTACATATTCCATCGATGAATCCTCCTTATTGGTTGATGTCAGGTGTATAATGCCTGTTTTCATTATGCCTGAGCACTGCTGATGAATGTTATCCATTCGTCGCAACTTCTTGCCTATTCCTCTCATCTCTATTTATATCCGATGCGAAGGAAGCTTATAATAGATCTGATCCGTAACTCAGGAGGTATGCCATGATGGAGGAACTACAGGCGCAGCGACGTGAGTTGGCTGAACTGATCGCCAGACAATGTGCGCATGAAGGAGCGAATCAGACCAAGCTCCCGACCTTGCATTTCATCCGTTATTCCAAGACAACCGAGCCGCATTATGGCGTTTATCGAACCAGTTTTTGCTTCATCGCGAGCGGTTCGAAAGAAATATTGCTGGCACAGGAGCGTTATGTATACACGCCCTCCGATTATTTGATTGCTTCCATGAACTTGCCCGTCGTTGGGCAGATCATTAATGCTTCACCGGAGGAGCCATATTTGACCTTCAGGCTTGACTTCAAGCCTGACCAGATCCTGGAAGTGCTGAACGAGTCGGGATTACAGCCCGTGGCCAAGGAAAATTCGAAACGCGCCCTTTTCGTCGGACAAATGGAACGCGATTTGCTGGATTCGGTACTGCGGCTGGCGCGTTTGCTCGATCGTCCCCAAGATATCCCGTTTCTCTCCCCCATGATGATCAGGGAAATTCTGTATCGCCTGCTGCAGGGTCCATATGGAAGCCGGCTGGCACAAATTGCTTTGGAAGGCAGCAGTACGTACCATATCCGGGAAGCGATTGAACATATCGTTCGCCACTATGCCGACCCGCTGCGGGTCGATGAACTGGCCGAGCTTGCCAATATGAGCGTGTCGTCGTTTCACCGTCATTTCAAAGAAGTCACGGGTATGAGCCCCTTGCAATACTTGAAGGAAATGCGTCTGCAGGAGGCGCGAAGGCTGTTGCTGTCCGAGTCGGCCGGAGCGGCCGATGTGGCCTTTCGCGTCGGGTACGAGAGTCCGTCGCAATTCAGCCGTGAATATGCCCGGATGTTTGGAGCGCCACCCAAGACGGATATACGAAACCTGAAGGAAAAATACGAGCATACGATAACGTTGTAGTGCCGAAGGAAGCAAGCAAGCAGACGCACACTGTCTGCTTGCTTTTTCGTTTTAGCCAAAAAATCATTTACAAAACAAAAGCATTCATCATAAAATCATTTACATAAAGTAAACCTTTACACGATGTAAACAAAGGAGATCCGCACAATGAGCACTTTGCAGAAATCAGCCCGCTTCCCCCTGTTCATTCTGATGCTAAATTTGTTTATCGCTTTGCTGGGGCAGGGCATGGTCATTCCCATCCTGCCCGAGTATCTGAAGCAATTTGGCGCCGGCGGAACGGCTGCCGGTTATTTGATCGCCGCCTTTGGCGCGGCCCAATTTATTTTTTCGCCGATCGGCGGGCAATTGTCTGACCGGTTCGGACGGAAAAAGATGATTATGGCCGGATTGTTCCTCACCGTAATCTCGGATCTGATGTTTGCGGTCTCCTCCACGCTGCCTTTATTGTATCTCGCCCGATTTATCGGAGGCATCGGTCTCGGGCTTATGGTACCGTCCAACATGGCCTATGTTGCCGATATTACGACCCATGAAACGCGGGCCAAAGGCATGGGTTATTTGGGTGCTGCCATGAATTTGGGGATGGTGCTGGGACCTGGACTGGGCGGCATCATTGCCGAGTGGGGCATTCGCATGCCCTACTTCTTCGCTTCCGGTCTGGGATTGCTGGCGACGCTGCTAACGATCTTTATGCCGGAGACGCTAACCCCTGACAAAAGAAAAGTCCCGCAGCCGTCAAAGGGCCGCGAGACGATGGGCAAACAGATTGCACAGTCTTTCCGAACGCCGTATTTCCGTTACCTGTTGTTAATTCTGGTCATGACCTTTGGTCTCGTCAATTACGAAACGGTATACGCCCTGTTCGTGGAGCAGAAATACGGCTTTGACGCTGCCAAAATATCCATCATCATTACCGTCGGCGCCGTCATCGGCATCATCGTTCAAGTCTGGCTGCTGGATCGGTTCATTCGGCGCATGGGCGAAATCAAGCTGATCCGCTTGTCATTGATCGTCACGCCGATCGCACTGGTGCTGATGCTCGTCAAAGTTAATCTCGCTTACTTGCTGGTTGTATCCGCACTATTCTTTGCGTTTAACGCCTTTTTGCGGCCTACGGTCAGCACGTTAATCTCCAAGGCGGCAGGCGACCGGCAAGGTTATGCTTCGGGCTTAAATACGACGTATACCAGCTTGGGCAACATTCTGGGTCCCGTTTTGGCAGGGTCCTTGTTTGACAAAAACATAAATATTCCCTATATTTTTGGTGCAATCATCCTTCTGGCCTCCCTGTCCTTAACGATTAAGGCAAGGAGCCTGAAGAAAGGAAACCTTCTCGAACATGAGTGAAACTTGGCACCAGCATCTCAAAAACAAAAACCGGGACGAGCTGATTGCCGCAGGCAGGGCGCTTTTCCTGAAGCACGGCTTCCTGCGCGTGAACATCAAGGACGTCTGCAATGCGGCAGGCATCAGCCGGGTTACTTTTTACAAACACTTTCAAACGATCGACGAGCTGCTGTTCGAGGTCCAGATGCAGCTGATGGAAGATCTCACGGACAACGTTACGCGGGCAGCTTCGCCCGAATGGAGCGGCAGGCAGCAGCTCGCGGCCATGCTGGACGCTTGGGTTCAATACGCATGGCAGCATCCGGAACATATCCGGTTCATTCTGCTGTTCGATCTCCATTATGAAGCCTATGATTCCAATACCGAGCTGAAATCCCGTTACGATCTTTTCGTGAATGAAGGCAAAGAACGGCATTTCCTCATGAATGCGCTGACGACCGGCATCGCCGACGGCACATTAAAACCTGATCCCGCACCGCTTGATACGGCTCATTTTATCTTCACGTCCATGATGGGCATGCTGCAAAAAATGAGCCTCGGGCAGGCAGCTCGCCAAAACCCCAAAGACCTGCATATGACCAAGCAATTCGCCTGCATGCTGCTCCAATACGTAAGTGCAGACTCCCATTCCTGAACAGAACGGCAGTCCGCACATGCTGGGTAAAGAGCAAGGTCCTCTCCACCATTATTCAATCGTCTGACATTAACCGATCAATTGTTGAAGCACATCCAGCTCGATTCGGCCATCGGGCTGGAATTCCTCGCTTTGCACGTATTGAGCAAGACTGTACAACAACTGCCGGCCTTCCGGCTTTCTCACCAATTCATCGCGGTTGATTGCCCCGATCAGCAGTTTGCCTTTCCCAACCCGACATTCGAACAACAGTCCCAGCTTATGGTTCCGTTCAAAATTATCAATCGTCTGCACGATGGGTGTGATCCCGCTCGCAATTTCATCCAAAATGATTGAACTGGAGTTCATCACGGCATGCCACCAAGGATAGGTAGAATGGACTTCGCTCGGGAAATGGCGCAGTGCCGGGTGTTCGTTATCAATCAACAATCCAAGCGTGCCCACCGGAACGGGTTTGTTCATGCTCTCCGAAATGGATCTAAACATAGGGTAACACCAGAAATCCGTGCAATAGGTACCCTCAACAGAACGGCTGACCGTGTCCGGCGATGGCAACAAGAGTACGTTTTCTCCTAGATCCAGTCGCTCAATCACCTCTTCATTCAAACGCGTGAATATGTTCGCTTGCTCTATGGCACTCGGGTTAACTTCCGGATATATCCATAGTTCATACTGCTTGCGGATATCCGTTCCTTGGATGCGCATGGACAGCTCAACCTCTGTCATTTTGTCGACTTCTGGAAGTGCAATGGAAATGTTGGCAAGCTCGCCATGAGTTTCGCCTAACGTCCATTCGACAGCTTGCTCTCCTTGCGCGATGGTGTTGTTTTCCCCATCCTTCAATACCCACTCCAAAACATGCCCTTCCAACGAAGCCGTTCGGAAGTAGCTTAATTCCAGGCGTGCATCAAAGCGTTCGCCTGACGAGTAGTTGTATTTCTCGAACCGGGCGAGAAGTACCGCATCCGAGCAATAGGTTCTCCATTCTTCAGGCGTAACCACTCCTTTGGAATCCATGAAGGCATCCAACACGCCGACAAGCGCCGTTCCCTGTCCGCTGAAGTCCTGAAGGTCCAGCAGTTGGAATCCGGCCAGATGTTTTGTGCGGAAGGCGGCTTCAAGCTCTTCTTTGTAACAGGCGACCGCCAGTTTGCCCGAGCTTTGGAAGAAGCGGTCTGCCAGATGCGCCATGCCCTTTTCTTGCAAACGTTCCTTAAATACCTCAAAATTTTTAGCCTTGATCGAACCGGTGTATTTCCCGATTTCTTCATAATTCGGATACATCGCATACTGTCCGATTTCATGAGAGATGACCGGAATGCTTGGCACGAGCTCCTGTTCGGCGGCAGCCCCTGTCACGGTTTTGGATTCGGTGCCGTACTGGATGAGGATCTCTTGTTCTCCCGTTCCCGCTTCACCCTTTTCTGAGGCGTTTACTTGCGGAATAATCATATCGTCGTAATCCTTCATCGTGCCTGGAACATCAAGCTGCACATGCCCTTGCGGCGCATCACACATCGCATAGGAACCGCGGAATAACCGCTCTTTGGAAAAACGCACGCCGCAGAAAAAGTCCTCTTCTTCCAAAATGTCTGGCACGAATTGAAAATTGTTCGAACCTTGCGTATACAATGGACGCGGATCGGCTGCTTTATACGCCTTCAGTATGCCGTTCAGCCGTTCCTTGCTTCCCCACAGCTCATTGCCAAGAGACATCATGACGAACGAAGGATGGTTGCCATAGGCTTTGAGCATGGCAAACCCTTCACGGATCAGGTAGTCCTGTTCGGCCTGGTTGTGGTTCGGATCATTGTCGTCGGTGATCGTGCCCCAGAACGGCAATTCCGGTTCCATGTAGATGCCCAGCATGTCAGCAGCGGTGAACGCGGCTTCCGGCGGGCAGCACGTATGGAAACGATAATGGTTGATGCCGTACGATTTTGCGATGCCCATAATGCGCAGCCATTCTTCGACATCGGTCGGTGCATATCCCGTCAGCGGAAAAATAAGTCCGTCATGCTTGCCGCGCAAAAACGTTTTATGGCCGTTGATCGTAAACGCATCCCCTTTGGCTTCGAAATCCCGCAACCCAACGACGAAAGTCTGCGTATCCTTGATTTCCCCGTTTTCGTCGATCAAAGAAAGGGCCAGTTGATAAAGGTTAGGTTCGGCATCGCTCCATAACCGAGCGTTTTCTCCCATGTCATAAACCACATTAAACTCATCCTGCAAGCATGCGTACGTTTGCTCCGACACGTGATGCTCGCGAACCGATCCCTCCAAAGCCGCCTGTACCTGCGTGTAAGGCTTAATGCTGTTTGCAGTCACGGAAAGGGTCATGCCTGGCGCAGAACCCGACAATTTGCTCACGATTCGGAAGCTGCGACGGGCCGCATCCGGATAGATCTGCACATCCTCCATGTACACGTTTTCGTAAAATTGAAGCTCGATCCTGCCGGTAATGCCGTTCCAGTTCGTCTGGGTATCCGGGGACGTGAGATGACCGCCTTTGGTCGGATAATCGGTGTTGTCCACCCGAATGGTGATAGTGTGGCTGCCTTCCGCCAACCCTTTCGGCAGCTTATACACATGCGCCGTATTGAGGCTGTCCGCCGAACCCAAATCCGCGCCGTCTACCCACACATGCGTTTTGCGCGTCCGTTCAAGATACAGATGGCATGTCTTGCCTGCAAGCTCTGCCGGGATGTGGACTTCCCGCTCCAGCCAGACCCATCCTTCGAAGGCGTATTCGTCCGTCAAAGCCCCGATGAGCGCTTGATCATTTTTGGGCCCTTTTTGGGCATGGGACGTTGTATCAGGCAGCTCGATGCTATCATTGTACGGGAATTGCACGCCTTGCTTTTGTTCGTCCAATTGAAGCTTCCAGCTTCCTTGCAAATGAATGTTCGTTAACATGAATGCCGCTCCTTTATGGGTCGTATGTATAACTTTTCAGAATATAAAATCACGGTGATGGCGCTTACGTATTCTTACATATAGGGCTATTATATAACCTCTTTTCTTAACAACCCATATAATATTAATAATATGTCATATAAGAATAAGGAAGCATTGTATATGTTGAGACTCCCTTCACGTGTCCCTTGCCGCTTCCTTTTACCCACACAAAAATCAGCGAATGGTTTGTCTAACATCTCAGGTTGGTGGGTCTATACCAACCCAAAAAACCTCCACGGGTATGGAGGTTTTTTGGGGTAATATGGTTTAAGCGTTTAAGCTATATAAACCGCAAAAAAGATACACACGTTAACGGAGAGGCAGAACCAAGCTGGAGAAGCGAAGCGTTCGCTTAAAAGCTTTCTGAAAGAAAGCTGCATCGGAAGCATAGGCTTATCACCGGATTTTCCCCTTAGAAAGGGGATCCAAAAAATCTGGGGATAACAGCGATCTGAAGATGGTACTGCACTCGCAGTGCCTTGTGTGATTGTTTAGTGCGGTTTATATAGGTGGGTTACATTCGCGTTTTTCGCATCTCCATATTATGAGTTTTGCTGGTGTCTTGCTTCGTCCCGGATTTCTTCACGGAATCCGGAAATGCTATGTTTACGACGTTCGTTTTTTTCCTCGATTTGAGCTTTCTCCCTGGCCGGAATTTCATCGCCGAATTCCTCGAGATAATCCTCTGCTTCATGGTAGTTTTCGATCGTGTTCTGAACCGCGTTTTGCAAGTGATCCACGTTATCCTTGCGGTTATCTGGCTTACTCATACAGGTCACCTCCCAAAAACGGATTATGCTGTTTATTCGCACTACAGAAGTTTTCCATAAGGGTGCCGAGTTTATGCATGCAGCACCATGCTCTTGTCTTTTACGGCAACGGGATCAAGATCCTGCAACTCGACTTGGGCCAAGTTGTTGATATATAAAAAGCCGCCGGATGGCGACTTGGATTGCTTCAATCAAATTTTTTCAGCACCTGTCCCAAAATTTCGATCCCTTTCACGATCTGCTCATCGGAAGGAGTTGAAAAATTAAGACGGATCGCATTACTAGGTTCGTTTTCATCCACAAGAAACGCAGTGCCCGGAACAACGGCTACGCCCTCGGCCGCAGCTGTTTTGGCATAGTCGAGCATCGGGACGCGAGCTGGCAGGTCACACCAGAGGAACAACCCTCCATCCGGGTGGGTAAAGGCAATGGACTCGCCCAAATGCTCCTGCAGCTTGTTCATCATTAAGTCCGATTTCCGGCGGTAAATGGCACGAATGCTGCTGATATGTGCTGCATAGTCATACTCCGTCATGAACTTGTATGCCAAAATCTGTGGCAGCATGGCTGTATGTACATCCTCTCCCTGCTTGGCAACAACCATCTTCTGCACAACCTCATGAGGTGCCAGAACATATCCGACGCGCAATCCGGCAGACAAAATTTTGGAGAAAGACCCTACATAAATAACCAGCCCCTCATCATCCAGCGATTTGATCGTTGCGACGTCTTCTCCATTAAAACGAAGCTCCCCATACGGGTTATCTTCCAGAATCATGACCCCATACTTCTTGGCAAGATCGTAAATGGCTTTACGCTTCTCCAGGCTGGTGGTAATGCCGGTCGGGTTTTGGAAACTCGGAATCACATAAATCAGCTTTACATTCTGCTCCGTTTGCAGAGCGTGTTCCAGTTTCCCGATATCCATGCCGTCCGTTTCCATGGGAACACCGACAAGTTTGGCGCCTGAAGCCCGGAAAGAGTTCAGGGAACCGATAAAGCTGGGGCTCTCGCAAATAATCGTATCCCCTTCATTACAGAATACTTTGCAAGCGAGTTCAATCCCCTGCTGCGCTCCGGATACGATGAACAGCTCGTCCGTCGGTTTACCCGTATCAAAGCCTGTTTGCAAGTGCCGGGTTAATGCATCCCGCAGCGGTGCATATCCTTCGGTAATCCCGTATTGCAGCGCTGTTACCGGATCCTGTTCCAGAATCGTTTGGGTAAATGTTCGAATGGCCTCTATAGGAAAGGTTTCCGGAGCGGGATTTCCCGCCGAGAACGGAATGACATTTTGACCCGAAGTGGCCTTCAGAATCTCACGAATAATCGATGGCTGCAATGCAGCGATGCGGTTGGAAAAGGTATAGTTCATGTAAAATATGGCCTCCCGATTTCAAATCTGACTCTTGTTCTATAATTACATTATAGAAACCGTACTAATAATCACACTAGGCCACTGCGAGCGCAGTACCATCTTCCGATCGCTGTTATCCCCGGATTTTTCTAACCTCCTTATGCAAAGGAGAAAATCCGGTGATAAGCCTATGCTTCCGATGCAGCTTTCTTTCAGAAAGCTTTTAAGCGAGCGCTTCGCTTCTTCAGATTGGTTCTGCCTCTCCGTTAACTTGTGTATGTTTATTGCGGCTTATATAGATTCTATTATACGAGCATTCGCCAGATTTCTAAACGGTATCGTCAAATTTGACAGTGCACAGCAACAAAGAGGTGATTTAAACAGAAACAGGGAGCCCTAAGAGCTCCCCGTCCTTGTATGAACAAATCCTATTGAATAATCACATTGAATCCATTTTGAATCTGGTGCACATTCGGATTGGCGATGTTGCTCGTTGTCAGATGGTTAAACGTTGCTGAACCGTTACCGGTATACGTGTATATGGCTGCTCCTTTATGAGGCGTTGTGAAGCGTGATGTCTCAACTCCATCCAGACCGGTACCATTGATATTGATGTTGTTAAACACAATGTTTTCGAAACCGCCACCGTAACCGAATTGAATGGCACTGCGCTGTGTATTGAGAATATCGATATTGGTAAAGGTTACGTTCTTGATGGCATCATTGGAAGCTTCAAGATCGATCGCTCCGCGTTCCCCGTTATAGAGGTCCTTGCTGGTACCACTGTTAACAATCGTCGTATCTGAGAACAGAATGCCCGTGTTGTTCTGGAAATGATATCCCGGGAAAACGGTATTCATTCGGATCGCCGAACCGCCAACCGTGTCAACAATCCGATTGTTCGTTGCCTTATGCCCACTGCCGCCAAAGAAGGCGATTCCCGCTGCGCGCCAATTGTTCTCGATGGTGTTGAACGAGAAGGTGTTGTTCACCCCGGCAGGTGCACCGTTCACATTGCTGGTCCATACGGCCAGACCATCATCGCCGTTGTTCCGGACGCTGCTGTTGCGCACCGTCGAGTTGCTCGTGCCTTGGGCAAAGTTGACACCGTCAGCAAGGTTATTCCGAATGCGGCTGTTCTCAATCACCAAGCCATCGGCAATCATCGCCGGGGTGTGTGCATAATCCCCTACCCAGAACCCGCATTCAAAATGCTCCACCCATACATTGCTGATTTTCGAGTTTTTACCGAAATTGTCCATAAATCCCTTGTAGACTGCGTTCTCGCTGTAGCGTGAGCGCAGCATGGAGTTCATGTAGACATTGCTGAAATCCAGTTTGCCTTGCACACGGAGGGAAATACCTCCTGATGCCGCGTTCGGATTGGTGAATTGAATATTCGTATACCAAATGCCTGCACCAACAACGGTGAGGTTATCGATCATATTGGCGGGCGTGCCAATCTTCCACATATTGCCCAGATGGAATGTGCCTTCCGGGATGTATAATGTTTTGCCTGTAGAAACGGCGGATTGAACGGCTGCTTCGAATGCGGCAAGGTCGTCCTTGCCATCGTTCGCCACCGCACCGAAATCGGTTACCGAAACAGCGTTGGCCGGACGCGGGATGGCGGCAGGTACGGATTCGATTTCAAGAAAATCGACGCCATATTCCAGGTTATCCCCGTTGGTCTTCTGGATCCGAATCGTGTCCCCGGCTTTCAGAGGTGTATCCAGTTTCCAGTGAACCTCGTCAAAACGGAACAGCGGGCGCCCGGCGCTTGGCGTATCTCCCGGATGATCGCTGGAGAAGTACTGCCAGTTGTAATAGGAGGTCAGGGGAACCGTCTTCGCCTTGCTGCCATTTACATACACGTCCAGTGATCCATCCAGCCCCATGCCGTCTGCCGAATCCGGCATCGTAAATCGCATCGTAACGCCTGCGCCTCCTTCGCCTTGTCTGACCGTCCATTGTGCATAGGAGCCGTTGGATGGCAGAGCAATATATTTCTGTCCTGAGGCTTCCGACGCCGTCAATGCCTGATCGAACGTCGGTGCTGACTTCAGCGCTGCACCGCCGCCACGAGCAGCATCATCCGTATCATACCTTGTATAAGGCATGCTCGCACCGCGGGCAGAGTATACGGTCAGCGCGGTGGTCGTTACGTTGTTCGATTGTTTTACCGGGGCTTCATTGCCATCGACGGCAACGGTGGTTGTCACATTATAGGTACCGTTTGCAGCCGTCCAGCTGCCGACATTGACATTGACGGATGCTCCCGGTGCCAATACGCCGTTATACGAGCCGGAGTATGTCTGAATTGTTGCTCCCGCAGCATTTTTGAGAACAACCGTAACCCCATGCGCACCGCCTGCCGAAGCCTGATTCCCCTGATTTTTCAGATTAACGGTAAAAGCTACCGTGCTGTTTGCGGTAGGATTGCTCGGGCTCCAAGAGACCGTCCCTACCAGGTCTGAGCTTGTAATCGGTGCGATGACTAAGGAAGATGAATGCGTATAATGGTTGTTGCTTTCATTCTCTTCGACGATCTGGTTGTTCTCATCCACCTTTGCACTAAGCGTGTATGATGAAGCGCTCCGATTGCCGATGTCAAGCGATACCGTTGTTGAAGCCCCTGCCTGCAAAGCGTTTACGGATGCCGAACCAGCCAGCTCATTGTTCAGATAAAAGTTGACGGTAGAGACCGGAGAAGCGGCAGAGCCAATGTTTTTGACAATGGCATGAAGCGTAATCGGACTGTTCTCGATGGGTGAAGATGGCGTCCAGGACATGCCTGTAATCGTCAGATCGGGATTCGGCGCAGGGGTGCCAAATACCTGAAATTCAGCAATTTGCCCTGCGGGAGCGCCCGAGTTCGCCGTAATGTTTAATTGCAGACGTTTAACCGTTGCCGTCACAGGAATCGTCACGGCATTGCCGGAAGCCGGGTTAAACGTGTGCGATTGGGCGGAAACCAGATTGCTGAATGTGGTTGTGTCCTGGTGATGTCCTAACACTTGAATCGTCTGCGTACGGGTACTCCAGACCGGATCGGGGTTCAGCTTCAGTACGATGGATGTAATCTGATGATTGGAGCCGAGATCCAGCGTCAGCGAGCTTGGATGGCTGCCCCCTTCCCAGTACGTATTGATATTGTTATCGTTTGCATTCGCAGCAGCATAAGACTGAGTGCTGGACGACGCAGTGATTGCTTTGCCCAGCGCAATATTTGTTCCTTCCACAGGCGCCCCGGGTTCTGTCGGGTCAGGGTTTGGTACCTGAGAAGATGGACCGTACATTTCCAATTCGGACAATTGCGCAGCGGGCCATTCGGTATTTCCGGTCATCTGGAGACGCACATACCTTGTTTCTGTTGCTTCAAAATCAACTGTAACCGTATTCTCCGCCACGGATGGATCAAAACCATAATCCTTGGCATCCACGATGTCTGTAAACGTTGAACCGTTTGTGCTGCCTTGAACGGCGATCGTCTGGGTACGCGTTTCCCAGGCTGCGGGCAGCTTCATTTTGATTTGGTCAATTTTCGTATTCGCTCCAAGATCCACTTGAATCCATTGCGGAAACGCGTTGTTTGCACTCTCCCAATAGGTCGCCTGATTATTGTCGATCACATGGGCCGGGCTGTACGTTTGGTTATAGCTGCTCGCGGTCACCAGTTTGCCCAGTGCCAGATTCGCCCCGCCAGCAGCCGATACTTTGGCAGGAGATCCCATGGTCAGGAATACGTTCGAGACCAGCATCGTTAATACGAGTGACCAGACGAAGTATTTGTTGCGCATTGAATTCCTCCTCAGGCTGCTATATAAACCGCAGTAATAACTCCATCTGGGCCACTACGAGCGCAGTACCATCTTCGATCGCTGTTATCCCCGGATTTTTTTGAATCCCCTTTTTCAAAGGGAAAATCCGGTGATAAACGCGAACGCTTCGCTTCTTAAGATCGGTTCTGCCTCTCCGTTAACGCATGGATGTTTTCTGCGATTTATATAGCAAATTTTTTATACAATAAAGTGCACGGCTGATTTCCAGCCTATTTAACGTTCATATACCGCTCGAAGGCATCATTACGGATGGTCACTAACCGTTCAAGTCCCATGTCGTTCAGCTTTTTGACATACGCATCCCAGCCCTCTTCAATGCCGCCTTTGGTGACCCACTGAGCACGCATGGTGGCCACATAGCCATCAATATCCGTTGTCAGCGTCGGCAGTTCCTGAAACTCTTCCGCATTGTACATGACCTTTGGGTAGGGGGTTGTTACATCTGCGCTGCCCAATTGATCGATTTGCAGCTTGAGTCCGTCACCCGCCTGCGGATTAAGCTTGATTTTCTCTTCAAAGGAAGGGCTTACATATTTCGGGCCAAAGTCGCGCAGGGATTGCTCCCAGTACCAGGCATCGGCGCTGGTGCCTGCCGGCGGGTCCATGAGCGTGTATGTGCCATCATCATTTTTCTCGATGACCGTTCCGATCGCCCCCCAGAAGTTCTGAATGCTTGCTTCATTGGTATAAAATTGGTCGGCCCAGCGTGCCGCGACTTCCGGAACCGTACATGAGCTTGTAATGAGGAGTTCATTGCGGGCCAGATTCATGCCGCCGGGGTCGCCTGGCTGATAACGTTTGCCATCCGGTCCGGCAATGGGCGCAATCGCTTCGTACTGGTCGCTCCACTTGCCAAACACCGCGTCAGGCGTCCACTGGTTGCTGAAGCCGACGATAGGAATGTCTGCATTTTGCCATTTGGCTGACGTCATCGTGTTGTCTTGGGTGAACAGTTCCTGATCGATCAGACCTTCCGAATACAGCTTGTGTGTGTAAATAAGTGCTTCTTTATATGCTTCCGTTGTCGGATAGAAGACCGGTTTTCCATCCTGAATGATCATGCTGCTGGCATTAATATCGGTGATCCCGAACGGATTCAGAAAGTCCATATTCAGACCCGTTTCCGTGTACGGAATTTCATCCGGTTTACCGTTTCCGTTCGGATCGTTCTCCTTAAACGCTTTCAACACCTGATACAGTTCCTCTGTCGTCGTAGGTGCCTTCAATCCCAGTTTATCGAGCCATGCCTTGTTGATGACAGGCTGATTCCTGCTCTTCGGACGGGCAGGCAATCGGGTGGGCATCGAGTAAATTTTGCCGTCAGGAAATGTGCTTATTTTCTTCATCTCCGGCGTCTCTTCCATCGCCGCCTTCAAGTTAGGCATATACGAATCGATATATTCATTCAGCGGACGGAAATAGCTCAGGTTATTGACAATGTCCGAATCGCTGAACACCTGGTCCCCCAAAATAATGTCCGGGAGCGTGCCACTGGCAAGCATGATGGATTTCTGTTCACCCCAATCGTTGGAGGACATGACCTGCCACTCAATGTTCACATTGGTCTCCTTCTCCAAATCCTTAAGCCATTGGTTCTGGGTAAAGGTGTCACCCATGTTGCCCCAGCGAACCGTCAGTACTTTGAGTGTTACAGGATTATTAACAATTGGCAGACCTTCTTTATTAAAATCGCTTGATATCGGAGTCTCGGCGGCCTCGCCGCTATTTCCGCTGCTGCACCCGACAACGCTTGCCAGCATCGCTGTGACGAGCAGCAAACTATTCATTTTGGTGAAAAATTTCTTGCCAATCTTTTTCCCCATGTGTGACCCTCCTTGATTCGTAATGAATGATCATCTGCCTTATTCTTTCACTGCGCCGATCATCACCCCCTGATTGAAATACTTTTGGATGAACGGATAGACGCACATGATCGGAATCGTGGCGATAATAATCACGGAATATCTCATCAGATTGGCAAGACGCAGGGCGACTTGCGCAGCTTCTCCGGTTCCCATGCCGGATTGCATCTGATTCGTGATGAGAATGTTGCGCAGGATCAATTGAAGCGGATACAGATTAGGGTCTTTCAGATAGATCAGGGCATTAAAATATGAATTCCAATACCCTACGGCAATCCATAATCCCAGAACCGCGATGATCGCTTTGGACAGCGGCAGTACAATCAACGCAAAATACCGCAGATTACCGCAGCCATCGATCTGGGCGGCTTCCCATAAATCCCCGGGAATGCTGGTCTGGAAGAAGGTCCGGGCAACGATCATATCGAACACCACCACAGAGAACGGAAGCACCATCACCAGAAACGTGTCGTAGAGATGAAAATCGCGAATGGTCAGGAAGGTTGGAATCAATCCGCCGCTAAAGAACATCGTAAAAATAAAGAACAGCGAGAAAAATTTTCGGCCGACCAGATCCTTTCTCGATAATGCATAAGCCGCCGAAATATTAACGACAAGTCCGATCAACGTTCCTACCACCGTATATAGAATGGTATTTCGATATCCGATCCAGATATTGTCATGCCGCAGCAGTTCCTTATATCCTTCCAGCGTAAAACCTTTGGGGAAGAACCACACCTGTCCGTTAGCCACAGCGGAAGGATCGCTGAAGGAGGCGATGACGATAAAATAAATCGGGTAAATGACCGCAATCAGAAAAAGAATGGCAAAGGCATACAGCACGGCCTCTCCAACCGTCATGCGTGATCGTCGCTTCACTCGGGGAGTTCTGGTCATAGCGGCCGGCTCCATAACGCTCATTTGGTTTCTCTCCCCTCTACCATAGGCTGTTCTCGCTGTATTTCTTGGACAACTGATTGACCAGAATAAGCAAAATGAAATTAATCACCGTATTAAACAGGTTGATCGCCGAGGAGAAGCTGTATTGACTGCTCAGCAAACCGATTTTGTAGACATACGTGGACAGAATCTCACTGGAGAGGATGTTCAAGTCATTCTGCATGAGATAGACCTTCTCAAATCCTACGCCCAGTAGTCCGCCCATTCGCAGAATGAGCAGCGTGATCGCCGTCGGCATCAGCATCGGAATATCAATATAACGAATCTTGTGCCACCGGCTTGCCCCATCGACCGTTGCCGCTTCATAGAGGCTTGGATCTACGGCAGACAACGCGGCAATATAGATGATGCTGTCCCAACCGACATGCTGCCATACGTCAGACCACACATACACGCTGCTGAACAGAGCCGATGAGCCCATTAAGTCCGGTGCTTGTGCTCCAAACAACTGATACACATTGCCGACGAGCCCCGTACTGGGCGAGAGCAGAATCAGCATCAATCCGACCATAACTACCGTTGATATAAAGTGAGGCATATAGGAGACGGTCTGGAAAAACTTTTTAAACCTCCCTGCTCTCATCTGGTTCACCAGAAGCGCAAGCATAATCGGGATCGGAAACGTAGCCAAGCTGTACAGACTGATCACAAGTGTATTCCGAATCGTATTGGTAAATTGATAGGAATGAAAAAACTTTTCAAAGTACTTGAACCCCGCCCATGGGCTGCCTCCGATTCCCGACGCCGGACTATAATCCTTAAATGCGATGATGACGCCGTACATCGGCTTATAGGCGAATAACAGTGTTAACAGAACAGCCGGAAAAAGTAAAACGTAAAGCCCCCAATTACGCCTGATTCTCTCCATTGTTTTTCCTAAATAAAGTGCATTGGTCCTCATGGTTTTCCCTTCCCTCCCGTACATATACTGGTGCTGCTTTCCCGCTTGGACCTGTCAGCGCTGGATTAGCTTCAGTATAAACGACTTCCCCTTCGCTATATCGGACCCCTAGGGACGGTATTCGGACTTCTGATGTTCCTTTTTTGAACGCTTATGCGTAACCCGAATGCTTGCTGGCACAAAACATATCGCGATCCGGACTTTCATATGTGTATTCCGGACTTCTGAACCCCAAAAAAGCAAATCTTTATGCTTTTTTCAAGCAAAGGTTTTATACTATTCCTGAGATATTAAAGCGCATTCATAACGAAGCAATCCAGAAAGCGGGTGCATTGTTCATGGCAAACCTGAACGCCATCAAGCCCTATCCCATTCGGCATTACATTCGCATGATGTTCGTCATTTCATTTGTCGTGTTCGTTCTGGACCTGATCATCAGCATCGCTTCGATCTCCCTGGTCAAGCAGCAATCCGCCCAATATTTGCAAAATACCGCTGATTTGTACATTAATCGCATTAATCATGATTTTGCCTACATTAATCATTTCATGGGATGGACGCTGGCCAACGACGAAAATCTCGACACGATGAATACGTATGGCGTAAACAGCATTCCATTTCTGAAGTCCAATGAGAAGCTGCATAAGCTTTTTGCCGAACTGCAGCGAAACTATAGCCAGTCCTACAATTTCTTTTATTATTTGGAAAGCAGCGAATACTTCCTCAACTGTGCGCCAATAAGCATCTCTTATTCGGACTATTCGGAAGTGAAAAGACAGATCATCACCTTGACTCGTGAAAAAGGGGTATATGAGAAGTTCTACTCCCATTGGACACCCATCCATGTGAACGGTACTTCTTATCTGATCAATATTGCGCCGTACTACAATCGGTATCTTATCGCGTTGATATCTGCAGATGATCTCATTGCCCCATTGCAGCAAATGAATCTGGGCGCCAACGGATACGCCTCTCTGGTGGATGAGAACGGCATGCAGCTTTCCGGACCTGCCAGCGGAGAAAACACGGCAGACCCGCAGCCTTCCTTCATGGATGTGCTCCAATCGCACAATGTCGTCAGCAGCGACTTCTCGAATGCGGATTTCAGCGCGCGTATGGTCATCAAGTTTGGTGCATTTGAGAAAATCATGGTGGCCCAGCTGCTCATCATGCTGCTTTTTCTGATTGTAACCTGCTCATTAAGCGCAATCCTAATGTTTTTCAGAACAAATCTGCTTGTTCCCATTCAGCGATTTTCCAAAAATCTTGCCCTCATTAACGAAGGCGATGAGGCAGCAGACCTCAAAAGCAGCCGGATTATGGAACTGGAGCAGGTCAATGCACAGTTCAAGGAACTGGTGGGCCAGATTAAACGATTCAAGATTGATCGCTACGAGCAGGAATTGGAGAAACAGAAAATACGTTTGGATTATATGAAGTTACAGATCAAACCCCACTTTTTTCTGAATTGCCTGACGAGCATGTACAGTATGGCGCAGATGCAAATGTATAAAGAGATTGAAAGCATGGCCCTGGCTACGTCCCGATATTTCCGTTATATCTTTCAAAGCGGAGATAATTTCGTTCTGCTGGAGAATGAAATCGAACATGCGAGAACGTTTCTGGACATCCAGAAATCACGTTACCGGGATGCTTTCTCCTATCGGATCGAACAGTCCGAGGGGATCACGGGTGTCGCTGTGCCACCGCTTGTTATACAGACATTTATTGAAAATGCCGTCAAATACGGCGTCTCGCGGGATCGGGAATTATGTATTACGTTGTCCGTAACGCAAGAGCGACGAGAGCATGGCGATGTTGTGCTCATCCAGATCTCCGACACGGGACCCGGATTCAGTCCGGAAATTCTTGACGCATTGATGCGCGGGGAAGCACTGGAACAAACCGGCGGCAACCGGATCGGCATTATGAATACCATTCAACGTTTGGAGCTGCTGTATCGGCATGAAGCGACGATTACGTTTGCAAACGACGCAAGCGGTGCGCGAATCACGCTTTCCTTGCCTAAAATCTTACTGAATTCAGAACCTTCGGGAGAGGTGGCAAACCATGAATGCATTGCTGGTTGACGATGATTACTTTGTTGTCATGGCTTTGGAAAAGAAAATCGACTGGGGGGCCCTCGGGATCGACACGATCTTCACGGCCTACAATATTGCGCAAGCCAAAGAAATTTTGCGAAACCATCCGGTTCAGATTTTGATATGCGATATTGAGATGCCCCAGGGAAGCGGGCTCGAGCTGCTCGCATGGGTCCGAGAGGAGTCGCACAGCGTACAGACGATCTTTCTCACCAATTATGCCGATTTCAACTATGCGCAGAAAGCGATCGAGCTGCAAAGTTTTGATTATTTTCTAAAGCCGATCGAATTCGACAAGCTGACTCTGATTATTCAAAAGGCGGTTGCCAAAGCCAGGGATCAGCAGTTTATTAAGAAGGCCATTGATGAAGGCGAGCTGTGGCAGAAAAATAGAAGCAAGCTCATCGAGGACAGCTGGCGCAGGCTCATCTCCGGTAAAGTCGTGCTGTCTGACCCCGCCGATGTTTCTGCTTTTTTGACGGAGCAAAATTGGCCTTACGAAGCAACGGACCTATTTCTTCCTATTCTGGTGAACCTGTTTCCATATGATCATACGCTGGGCAAAACCGACAAAAATCTGTTTGATTATGCGTGTTTGAACGTGATGGTCGAACGGTTTCAGGACGCTTTATTTTCGATTGAAGCCATAACCGAGATCAAGGATCATAACTGGATCGTTATTCTAAAATGGAACAGGTTACCGGATGTACAGCTCATCGAATCCATGTGCCGCTCGTTCATTCCGGAGGTGAACAATTACCTGAAATCGGATGCCTGCTGCAGCATCGGCTTCTCTCTGCCGCTGGGGCAGATTCGCCATACGGTGAACGAGCTGTTGTTAATGAATGAAGAGCGAATCAAACACCGCAACCAGACCTTTTTGCTGGAGAACTATAACAGGCCCCAATTGAATTACACGCCGCCTGACCTGGGACTGCTCGAGCAATTGCTGAACGAAAATCGATTCCAGTCCTTTCTGGATGAAACCGGTCGTTATATGCATCAGCTTGTACACGAAGGCATTGTAGGCACCGCTGTTCTGAGCCTGCTGCGTCTTGATCTGGTGCAGCTGGTGTATGCCCAATTGAAAAGCAAGGAAATTGAAGTCCACAAGCTGTATATGGGCAAAACGAATGATCAACTGTTCATGCAATCCCTGCATTCGATTGAAGATATGCAAGCCTACATTGCCTACCTGGTCAATACGGCTGCGGAATATCTGAATGCTGCCGAGCAGCCGAAGTCGGTTGTACACGAGATTACCCATTATATACGCACTCATTACGGAGAAGATCTGACACGAAACAGCCTCGGGGATCTGGTCTACCTGAACCCGGATTATCTCGCAAGGCTGTTCAAGAAAGAGATGGGCATATCACTCGGCAATTATGTCATTCACACCCGTCTTGCGGCCTCCCGGCATCTTCTGGAAACGACCACGCAATCGGTCCATGCCATTGCCAGACATGTGGGGTATACCAACTATTCGCACTTCACCAAGCTGTTTAAACAGGAAATGGGATGCAGTCCCAATGACTATCGCAAAAAGCAAAGAGAAAGCTCTCATGAAACAGGATAATCCATGAATTCTTGAGGGGTACAAAAAAAAGCCGCACATGGCGACTTTTTAAAAGAACTCAGAACAAAGTCATCTGTTCTTCCGAAGGCTCAACATGAAATCCATGGTCCTCTGACAGCATTTCATTCGCAATCATCATGAAATCGTCTTCGCTGACTTCAAATTGTCCGTATCGGAAGACTTGGCCCCAATTGCGCCGGTCTCGGGTAAACGAAAGCTTATGGAGAAGTGCTCTAATGCTTACATTTCGGCAGGAAACGTATTGGATCTTTCGGCGATAAGGAACAAACGTCTCGCTCATTTGAAACAAGTAGACCGAATTATCGGCAACCCGGCCCAAGGCCGTAAACGCCTGCAATGGCTCACCATTCCTCATGTCTGTGCGCGGCGAGTAGTAGATCAGGTAGTCTCCTTCACTCATTTGCTTCAATTTGGCCGCTTTGCCGTGGCAGGTCTGTCCGATCCCTTGTTCGACTCCGTGCTTCACATGGGATTCCGAGACACAGCCGATCCAGTATCGGCGCTTTCGATGCTCCGGGTTTTTTTTCAGATCATTCAATATATCATGTTGGGACATCGTCATCTTGGGGGTGCCTCCTTTTGTGCGTCTATTTAAACCGCAATAATCAATCACACTAGGCCACTGCGAGTCGAGTCAGTAGCATGAACCAATGATTTTTACACAGAGTCACTACGTGGTCAGAATCATCTTCCGATCGCTATTATCCCCAGATTTTTTTGATTCCCTTTTTCAAAGGGAAAATCCGGTGATAAACACGAAGCGTATGCTTTCGATGGAGCTTTCTTTCAGAAAGCTTTTAGAACGCTTCGCTTCTTCAGATCGGTTCTGCCTCTCTCCGTTAACGTGTGGATGTTTTTTACGGTTTTGTATAGCATTATTATAAAAGAACGCTACTGACAACGTGATGTCAGTAGCGTTCTTTTGGATTTTGTAGTTGACTCGGTACCGCAACATCACCCTTTAACTCCCCCAACCGTCAGGCCGGCGATAAAGTATCGCTGGAAGAACAGAAACAGCACAAGGATCGGCACAATGGCGAGCACAGCTCCGGCAATCAATGCCTCATAATTATTTCCGAGCGGCGATACGAATGATGCCAGTCCAATCGGCAGCGTAAACTGTTCTGTCGTACGAAGCACGATGAGCGGCCACAGGAAGTTGTTCCAGCTGTTCATCGCCTGCAAAATCGCAATCGCGCCGAATGCCGGCGTCATAAGCGGCATCATGATGCGGAAAAAGATGCCAAGCTCCGTACAGCCATCAATTCTGCCTGCATCCATAAAATCTTTCGGCAACCCCTGCGCGAACTGACGGAAGAAAAAGATCGGCAGCGGAGCCACGACGAACGGCAGAATCACACCCCAGACCGTATTGATCAGTTTCAGCGAAATGGTCAGCTCATACAGCGGCAGCACAATAATTTCCATCGGAATCATCATGACGACAAGCACCAGTGTAAAGATCAGATTCCGTCCCTTGAACCGGTAAACGCCGAGACCATAACCAACCATCGAAGAAAACAACAGGCTCAAGACGGTAAACAACGCCGTAATGACAAGACTGTTCTTGTACCAGGTAAAATAATTCCCCGCCGCTCCTTCTCCCGCAAAAATGGCCCGGTAGTTATCCAGGTTCATGATGCTCCAATCCAGCCTGACGTTAAGGCCGTAACGGAACAGCTCTGTAGCAGGTTTGATCGAGGCCAGCATTAGCGCATAGAGCGGAAACAGCATAAGCACGGCAAGTGCGGCAAAGACCAGGAAAAGTAGGACGGAGGTAGGCGTGATTCGTTTGGAAGCCCATCGCTGTCTCATCTCAATCCTCCTTTCTGAACATGCCAAGCATCGTCAGCTGAAGCATGCTGATCACGAGCGTAATGCCCAGCAGCGTGATGCCGATGGCTGCGCCGAAGCCGAGGTTGAAGTATTGGAAGCCTTGCTCGTAAATGTAACCCACCATCGTCAAACCGATATGCTGCGGAGAAGGCTTGCCTGCCCACAGCATGTAACTTTCCGTAAACATGGCATAACCGCCGTATAACGTTATCGTGATAACATAGATCGTAATCGGTTTCAGCATCGGCACCGTGATCCGGGTAAACTTTTGCATCACCCCTGCGCCGTCGATATCCGCCGCCTCATATAGATCCTTGGGTATGCTCTGCAATGCGGAAAGGAAATACAGCATGTTGATTCCGATCCAGCGCCAACCGGCAAGCACTACGAGGGCCACCATGGCAAGGGACGAGCTGTACAGCCATTGCTGGCTAGGAATGCCGAAGGTGTTCAAGATGGTATTCATTAGTGCGCCATCCAGTTCGCCGAAAATCAATCTGAAAATAACCCCGGCCACCACGACAGAGGTCAATGCGGGAATGAACAGCGCGGAACGGAACAGATTGCGGGCCAGCATGCGGCTCGAATTGAGCAAAACGGCCAGCACCAGCGGAACGGGAATTAAGAGCAGCATCGTCCAGAACGTATACCGCGTGCTGTTCCAGAGCGCTGTCCCGAAATCGGCGTTCCACAGCTTGCGATAATTCTCCACCCCCACAAACTGCACATCACCAGGCAACACCTGCTGGAAACTCATCATGCCTGCGCGATATAGCGGATAAGCAAAAAAGATTAAAAACGACACGATAAACGGCATCACGAACAGATACGGTGCCCAAGCCCGGGCATTCCATTTACGTCTTGAACGAAACCTGACCTGTGCCGGAACCTGCGTTTCATTGTGAAGCTGCACGGAATCAACCTCCACCCTGTTTATCTAAAATCCATGAATCAAACATGATGCGGGCAGCCGCTCGCATTTTGCATTCACCTTTCCGGGCTGCCCGTTGTTTCATGTCTTTCTACCGCGTTAATTCTGCCTGCACGTCATTCAGGACTTGCTCGGGGTCCTTCATATTAATGAAAATGTCCGGAATGGCCTTGTTGCGGACCGCATCGAACACTTCCGGCGATTTCTCCCGGATATGCACCGGCGCGATCTCGTCTTTTACCGTCAGCAGTGTATCAAAAATATCCGCTCCGAAATATTCGGTGAATTTGTTGGTCTCCTTCATCGCTGCATCCGTCCAGACGTCGGTACGGATCGGATCGAAGCCGAGCTGCTTCCAAATCTGGAGGTTGCCTTCCTTCGACAGCTTCGCGTAGGCCAGGAATTGCTTGGCCAGATCCGCGGATTTCGATTGGTTCGTGATCGAAGTGGCGGTGCCTCCCATGCCCGCAGAACGGTTGCCGCCTTCTTCCCAGGCCGGCATCGGGCGAATGATCATTTTACCTTTCAGGTCGGGAATATGGTCAGTAAAACGGTTCATGAACCAGAACGGCATAAACACGGCCGCCGCATTTCCCTGATTCATATATCCGAAATATTCTTCCGTATCATGTCCGGCTCCAGGAGCAACAGCCGCTACGCCATCCTTCACCATCTGTTGGAAAAATTGCATCGTCTTCACGTTGATTGGCGCATTGACCGTCACATTGCCGTTTTCGTCAATCTGATCGGACTTCTGTTGACTGATGGCAGGCCACCATGACCAGTTCCCGTTGCCTTCGAATGTGATCATCGGTTTGCCCGTTTTTCCGAGCACAATATGCGCAGCTTTTTCAAAATCGCTCCACGTCTTGATCTCATCCGGGTTAACCCCGGCTTCGTTCAAAATGTCCTGGTTGTAATACATGACCGTTGCTCCGACATGGTAGTCGATGCCATAGTACTTCCCGTCCTTGCTGTAGATGTCCACCCGCGACTGTACAATGTTATTCAGCTCCGGCGTAATCATGTCCGTCAGATCGACGAGCTGTGGCACGCCTTTCATGAAATTCGGGAATTTGCTCTGTTCGATGTCCACCAGATCCGGTGCCCCAACGCCTGACTGCAGTGCCAGAAGCAGCTTGGTGTGCATGTCATCATAAGGAATCGTCGTTGCTTCGAGCACGATGCGCTGGTCCGAATGTTCTTCATTCCAGCTCTCTGCCATGCTCTCGTAAAACTTCTGGTGTGCATCCACAAACGTCCAAAATATCAGCTTGGTTTCGCCGCCTGAACCCGGTTCCCCCGTCCCGTTGGACGCTTCCGGTTTTGCGCTGCAGCCTGCCAGGGCAGTCATCATGACCAGCAGGAAAACCCCGACCCAAATCAACTGTTTTTTCATGTCCCAGTCCCCTTTTCCATCATGGATTCCAAACCGATGTGTGGCCTATAACTTCTAAATGGTAGCGCTTTATTTTCTATGTTACTTGCTGTATCATAAAAAGGAAATGCTCGATGCCAACATGAATTTTAAATATTCCAACCTGTTGGAGGTGCCCTGTTTGAACTCGCCCATCCTTCATTTCATCACCCCGCCGATCCCCTATTTCATTGATTGCGGACGCGCCCGTTACGAAGCAGGCGAGCATCATATCAGCCGCAGCGATATCGGTGTTTTTGACCTGGTTGTCGTTACCAAGGGCACGCTGGCCCTGGGTGAAAACGGGATCGAATGGCGCCTGCGCGCAGGCGAAGCCCTCATCCTCAAGCCGGATGGGCATCATTATGGCAGCGCTCCGTGCGAAGCAGAGACCGAATTGATCTGGATTCATTTTCAAACCTATGGGAGCTGGAAAGAATCGGCCGATATGGACGAGTGTCTGGCAAACCAGGCGCAGCTGATGGAGAGCCACAAAAAAAGCGCGTACTTGAACCACTGCGACGTCTGCTCCATCTTTATTCCAAAACATATGAAAATCTCCCCCAAAGAAATGGAGATGCTTGAGCACTTCTCCCAGCTCGATCAGGAACCGCAATCCATGCGCAATTGGAAGCGCCAAGCCGCGTTTCAGCAATTCATGCAGCACCTTGATCTCGGCCTGTCTTCGCTGGCGGATGCCACGGCGATCCGGATCGCCGAAAAAATAGAACTATATATTCGCCAAAACTATACCCATCCCATCTCCAACCCCCTATTGCAGCAGGACCTAAACTATCATCCGAATTACTTGGCCCGCAGCATGCTGAAGGTCTACGGCATGACCCCGATGGAATATTTGCTTCACTATAGGCTGGAACAGGCCAAAAAACTGCTGCTGCAGACGGCGTGGTCTATCTCCCGCATCGCGGAGGAGGTCGGTTTCAATCATGTTTCCTATTTTTCCTCCTGTTTTTCAAAAAAAGAAGGCATCTCTCCTTCTACCTTCCGCAGCAAATTCACCGGTATCGAAATGACCGCAAAATCGTGACAAAAGACCGAACGTAATTCAGCAAATGCACGCCAAATAACCGCCTGATGACTAGGATGCATGCTGCCGCAAACAGCTTGCCTTCATGTCATCAGGCGGTCTTGTGACCCGCTACGCCAAAATCATCTCATTATTCGGCTTTGGCCACAACCTCGATCGTCGCCGCGACCTTCAAATCCTTGCCTTTTAAAGTCCCTTGTAATGTAAACGTTCCCGGGGATGCAAGCTGTTCTTCCGCAATGCGCTCCCATACGACAGGCAAATCAGCGTTTCTGCCATCCGTGTAGGTGACGGCGACGACATCCGGCAATTGAATCGGTTCGCCAACGGTAATCGTGATTTCCGTGTCGGCAATGGATTGAATGACGGGTTCATCCACGGGCACTTCATCGATTGGATGATTGGCAGGCGATTCGCTCGGAGACTCTCCGTCCACTTCCGGTTCAGGCAGAGCTCCGGCTTCTTCATCGGCATTGAGCGTCTGCCCTGTTCCTGATGCAAGTGCCGCCACTTCCGTTGCGCTCAGCGCGCGGCTGTAAATGCGGAAATCGTCGATCAGCCCGTTGAAATACGGATCAGGGTACTGCGATTTGCCGATATAATTATTTTTCGTCTGTCCGAGACTGGAAGGCCGCAGCGTCATCCAGTATCATTTTACCTTTCATGCGCGTACCTTCTCTTCATCACCCTCGGATCATCTTTCTTTTCCACATTCCCGTATCGCTACAGCACCGATCACCCCTCTCAGTGAAGTCCGTCACCATGCCACTCGTGAATCCAAACCCTCATTTCGCCTTCCTCCCGGTTGGCCCACGTAAAATAAGGAATCAAGCGAATATCCGTATCGTGCACGCCCCATTTCGCATCGCTGCGATACAGTTGGCCGCCCCATGCTTCATCCGTCTGCATCCTTTTGGCAGCAATGGTCAGGTCCGGCACGTTCATGGGATTCCCCTGACCGCTCCCCACCCTGAATTCATTCTCGCGCGGCAAATAAATCCGATACAGGCCTTCCCCGTTGTCGGCTTCTTCCAGACAGTACATAAACGGTCCCCGCTGCACGGCTACCCGGCCAAACGTATCCTGTATGCCCTCGTGGCCTTTCATCCGCAGCACATGCATCGGAAACAGGATCTGCACTTCATCCCCCGCAGCCCATAAACGCTCCAGACGAATGTAACCATCTTCATCCATTTCAACGCTCGGATCCAGCTCACCATTGATGGAGATCTCAGGAGTACCGCTCCAGCCCGGCTTGCGCAGTGCAAGAATAAAGTGGACGTCATGCGAAGTTTGTGGAGTGAACCTCATCGTCACTTTTCCTTGCGAAGCATAGTCCGACTCCATCTGTACATGAATCTCGTTCCCGTTTACGCAGAAAACGCCTTCTCCTCCGATATAAAGTTGTACATGCAATGTCGATTCATTTTCACTGACCGTGTACACATATTGATCGAGTGATGCCAATAACCGGGCAATGTTCGGCGGGCAGCATGCACAACCGAACCAACCTTGACGCCGGGAACGGACGTGGCTGTAATTGGGATTGGCATGATGCAAATGCGGATGCACCTCCAGCGGATTGACGTAAAAAAAACGCCGGCCGTCCAAAGACATGCCGCTAATGACGGTGTTGTACAGCGCGCGTTCCATCACGTCGGCGTAGATGCTGTTCGCTTCCAGGTTCAACATGCGGCAAGCAAAAAACATCAATCCGATCGAAGCACAGGTCTCGGCATACGCCGTATCTCCAGGCAAATCATAGTCTCCTGTAAACGCTTCCTCTTTCGCGGACGAACCGATGCTTCCCGTAATGTACATCCGTTTGCCGACGATGCTGTTCCATAACCGGCGGCAGGCCTGCTTCAACGACTCGTCCCCCGTCTCGGCCGCAGCGTCAGCCGTGGCAGAACACATATATACCAGACGGACGGCATGCCCAACAGCCGCGTCTTGCTCACGTACCGGCAGATGGGATTGCGAGTATTCGTGATGATGAACCATATCCAGTCCGCCGAAATGTACGCTTTTCCCACGCTTTTCCCATTCTTGGACGAAATAATGCGGCCGCTGACCTCGTTGATCGAGAAAATACAGGCACTGGTCCAGATACGTCGCATTGCCGGTCACTTTGTAGAGCTTGAACAGTGCCAGCTCAATTTCCTGGTGACCATCGTAACCTTGCAATTGTCCCGGCTTGGGGCCAAATACGTCGACGATGTGGTCGGCCAACCGGACGACGACGTCCAACAAGGTGCGTTTCCCTGTTGCTTCATAGTGGGCGACACCTGCCTCGATCATATGACCGGCGCAATAGAGCTCATGGCATTCGGCCAAGTTGGTCCAGCGTTGACCCGGCTCTTTCAACGTAAAATACGTGTTCAGATATCCATCGGGCTGCTGCGCGCAAGCGATCGTATGAATCACTTCGTCCAGCTGCTGCTCTAACACCTCGTCGGCTTTGGCTGCAAGCAGGTAAGAAGAAGCCTCGATCCATTTGGCCACATCACTGTCCTGAAATACCATGCCATGGAATTCGCCCTCCTCTTCACCGGCAGCGATGCGGAAATTTCGGATGGCCCGGCTGGGTTCTGCCCCTTCGATCCGGTCATTGAGCGCTTCCCATTGATAGGGAACCACGACGTTGCGAACGAGCTCAACATACGGTGACCAGAAAGGATCGTTAATATGATTGCGGTAGGATCGTGATTGTTTCGGCATTGAAACGTCTGATTTTTCCATTTAAACCTCTCCTTGTCATGATCATTAGCTTCATTTTACAAGTCTCAATGACGTGGAGGAATCATCATTTCCAACGTGAATTTATATGATTACAACCTCGGCCTGCCAAGTTTCTTCACGGAACAACAAAGAAGGCCCAACCTGTCGGCTGACCTGATCTCATTTGGAATGTGGGGATAACAGCGATCGGAAGATGTTCCTCATCACTCAGTGGCTACGTTTAACCATCATTCGTTCTACTTATATAGGTTAGTTCTCTGCAAAGGTGGTGATCATCCACTCGCTGAATCTGTATTTTTCTTCAATATGCGGGAAGTGGGCGGAATTTTCGTAGGCAATGAATTGCTTTTGCTTGGCATTTAACTGATCGAAGTATGTTCTGGCCGCAGCGGATGAAGTCATATAGTCATATTTACCCATTACGAAATATACGGGTAGGTCAAGCTCTGTCACGACCGTGGACAATGGAGTGTCAAACACCTCGTCCAGAAGCACTTGTTGGTGACTCAGGATTCCAACGTAATAGCGGATGATATCCAGCAGGTTATACTCGCTCCCCATAATCATGTCGAACACGTTCCCGTCAGGCATTTCCCCGCTGCTGGAAGCACCGCCATACTTGGTGACGTACGATCTCGGCGTAAGGGCAGTCCCTTTGCGGATTTCTTCAGACATCTGCTCCAAATGCTGCACATCCCCCTCATCGCCAACCCGCCGCGCCTCGTTGATGACATACTCCAATGCATCGATTTCGCTTTCCGTCGCATTCCCAAGCTGCCCAATTCCGATGTAAGCTGTATATTTCTCAGGGGCTTGCTGTGCAGCTTGCGCTGCGACATATGTACCGTAGGAATGACCGATGAGGATGACCTTGTCTTGCCCCAAACGTTCGGAGACATGGTCGGTAATAGCGAGCAAATCCTCGACTAACACCTTGGACGACAAATCATCGTAGTTTTCAAAAAAATGATAGGAGGCCCCACTGGCCCTTTGATCATAATTGACCACGGTGAAATGTTGCTCCCACAAGTTCTGGAAGCTTGCGGCATAAGCGATTTCTGACGATCCCGGACCTCCATGCACGAAAATAATCACTGGATTATCGCGGTCATGGCCGCGGATCATGATTCGATGTTTCGAGCCGTTAATCTCGATTTGCTCCAAGGTGCTGATGCTGCGCTCTCCTTCAATACCGGGTGTCCACGTCGGGAAAACCAACGCAACCACGCTGATTAGAATAAGAGCGAGGACAACGAGCCACGCCGCCTTCTTTGTTTTGCTTCTTCTACTCGCCACTGATCCACCTTTCCGATTCATCATCTTGATGAATCGTTAACATCATTTTCAATATATGACCATTCTAACGAAACAAGCGATGAGACAGATCAGTCCCTGGTCTGAAATTTTAATATAACTATTTATCCATTGGCTTTGTTAAACCTTAAGATAAAGTAGTCACACACTTGGCTTGGTTTCGTTAAATAGACGGCTAAGAAATATGAGAATACCTCATCGAATAAGAAAGATATGTTCGTCAAATCGTGCCTGCATACTGTCACCGACAGGAACACAAAGCTTCGGCTTTCTGCTTATTTTTGATTAACTGAAAGGATGTTCCGATGAAGAAAATTATCATTTCATTTCTAATGGTACTCATTCTTTGTTCATGCAGCCACTTTGACCAAGAAACGTGGAATAAAGAACCGGAGAAGAGAGACGGTATGATAAGCAGTTTAACAAGTAAGTACAAACTTAAGGGTATGACAGAGAATGAAATTATTGACTTGCTTGGAGAACCGGCAGAAAAGTTAACTGAACCATCACGACAATTCTTGTACTACATCGGAAGTGCAGGATTAGGGGTAAAGGTTAATCTATTGCAACTTCATTTTGATGAAGACGGAAAAGTAGAGAGTCATGACATCATATATAAATGAAATAGCTCATAATACAGCCTTATCACCAAGACAGTTTTACAATAATGGTCAATTATAAACCTTTAACAGAGCCTATCCATCAAAAAAAGGTCATACTTTAGCCTGATAGGCAAAAGATAACCTTTATCGTTTCAAACGTTTTGTTTTGATAGCACAAACTATATTCATTGAACCAACAAGTCTCCATACAGAATCAGTACGATCCACAATTTAATTTACATGGCGAGTTCCTTTTCATGTCTGTTGCTACGTTGCCACCACTTGGTGTAGATCGATATGGCTCTCCATAAAGGCGGACCGTTCCACAAAGTACAGATCATAGATTGGTTCTCCGGCATTAACCGATTGGTATACTTCGTGAAACAATTCATTGGCTAATCTGACATACGGCAGTTTTTGGGCTGCTTTGCTGGATCGAATGTTTTGCTTGCGAATCTTTAAAAATACCGTTTCAATCGCATGTTCGAGAAACAATTCAACAAAGAAGGCAGATTTTGCTCTCTGGCTGTACCCGTTTCCAAAATACGGCGCTCCGATCCACGTGGCCAGGAACCCGGTGTTATTTACGATCTGATACAAATCAATGGTTCCGATCGGCAGCCCGGCTTCATTCAGGATGGTGCGTGAAATGACCGTATGCTGTTCTTCTTCGGCGATCAATTGTTTGGTCAGAAATAAGTATTCTTCCACCGATTGGCATTGATAACGAACGTAGGGAGAAACTGCGGGGTCCGTCAATAAACTGTACAATGAATGACATTCATGCAAATCCCGTTTTTTTAACATGTTGTCTACCACCTGGTCCTTTGTCCGTTGTAACAAGCAAATTAAGTATATAAAAGGTTTTGTGGAATTTTATGAATTCTGTATATGGCTTATGTAAAAATTTTACGGACGACGAAAAAGCGGCGATCCTTAGGATCAGCCGCTTCGTTATCGTGTTTAGCTTGTATGCGAGACAGTGTTGTCCGCTTCCGCGTTCCTCCATCCACCCATGGACGTGATATCCACGCCCTCTGGTGCAGCCGAGGCTTCACAACTAAAACCGGACACAACTCTGCCGTCCTGCAACCGGATTTTGCCGATACCGAGCGGGGCCGGAATGGCTGCCGTGAATACGCCAAAAGAGGAAATCGGCATGCTCCACAGCTCCAATGCGATGGATTCGCCCTCTTCAAGCACATGAACCAAGCCAGGCTTGGCTGGAGTCGTATCCAATCGATACAAGCGATATTCCGGTGCAGTCCGCGCCTCTTCCACAAAATAAGCCCCCAGCCCGGTCATCTGAGGTTCCAGCGCCATACCTCTCATATGCAGCCCGCAAACGGCCACCAACATGCGTTCTTGGCTCCGCTCCACCCATTTTGCAGCTTCTACCATAACCGCTTCCTGATCCGGCAGCGTAAACAGCGTCAGTCCAAACGGCAGATGTTCTGCCGCATCTCCTGCTGGAACAGCAACGGCGCTTAAATCGAGCAAGTTGCAATGATTCGTATACAACCCCATTTGGCTGTTCGTTCGAATCGGGTCCTGCCGCACTTGTGCCCTCGTCCACGTTCCTCCACATGTGGGCAGGACAAGGACGGCATCTTTCAGCAAAACTTCCGTGCTGCGGCGAATCTCGGCCAGACGGTGCTGCGCCCGGAACAGCGAAGCTGCCGTAAACTCCTCTTTGCCGCCTGTCCGCAATATATCTTCAGTTACGGGAAACAAGGCTCCGGGATGCGCCTGCACAAACGACTCCAAATCCGCCCACCGTTCAGCGACGAGCGGTCCTTCATACAGAAGCGCAGCAGCCTCTTGCAGCAGGGACACATCGACCTCCTCCACGCTGATCCCTGACTGCAGCAAGGTTTGTTTCGCCCTTTTCCAGGCCGCTTCATACGCTTCGGCAAACGGGCCGAAAAACGTCAGGTCGCCTTTGGGAAACAACCATCTGGCAGGTGCGCGGGACGGCCCAAGAGGGCGGGCTTTCGAGAAAGCATCTTCAGCATGCGGCCCCCGCACCACGCCATCGACGGCGACGGCATCTCCGAGCGAATGCGCAAAAACGGTGATGCAGTCGATGCTCCGGCATGCGGGCACCAAACCGATGGAAGGCCATGCCCCTACAGCCGGTTTGTACCCGACAAGACCGTGGAGTGCGGCTGGCACCCTGCCCGAACCGGCGGTATCGGTGCCGAGCGCGAAAGCTGCCTGCCCCAAGGCAACGGCTACCGCCGAACCCGAGCTTGATCCTCCGCTGATGAGCTCAGGCCGCAAAGCGTTATGCGTTTCACCATATGGGCTTCTTGTACCTACAAGCCCTGTGGCGAATTGGTCGAGGTTGGTTTTGCCGACCGGGATGGCGCCGGCAGCGACCAATCTTTCCACGACAGCCGCATGCCGCGCCGACTCGCGCTCATACTCGGGACAACCTGCCGTCACGGGCCAGCCCTGCACTTCAATATTGTCTTTGATGGCAAACGGGATGCCCCACAGCGGATAATCGGCGATGGACAAATGTTGAATATTGTTCAGATATGGAGCAATCAACTCCATCGACGGCGGCGTGATCCAGACATGATCATCTTCCGTATCGCTTGCCCGCCTGATGATGCTCTCCACCACCTCCGAAGGCGTGAAGCTGCCACGGAGATAACCGGTACGAAGCGCATCGATGGTCATCTTTTTCGGAACGGCATTGATCGTCATCGCACAACCTCCTCCTTGATCGCCGGAATGATCGCCGCAATCCAGTCTCCCGACTTGATCTGATCCCCTGGCGAAACGTAGATCGAAGCAATAACTCCATCTGCCGGAGCCAGCTGCGGGAACTCCATTTTCATACTTTCTTCTATTATAATAGTGTCGCCTTTACGAACCTCTTGGCCTGGCTCGACCAACACCTTCCACACGCTGCCCGACATGGAACTGCTCATGCCGAGACTGCCCTCCGGCATCTCTACCTCTTCCAGCGCAGCCGCGGCTTCAGGCTCGGAGACGTATTCGGCAATGCCAAGCTCCTTCCAATAGTTCCGTTCGGCCTGGAATGCGCTCTGCTGCTGCTTACGGAAGCTGCCTGACTCCTCGGCGATCGAGTTCAACCATTCCAGGTACGTGCCCAAATGGAACGTGGTTTCCTCCACCTCGACGGCAAAGCCGCCACGCGGAAATTCTTCGCGCATCTTCAGAAGCTCCGCTTCCGACACAGGATAGAATTGAAGCTGATCGAAAAATTGCAGCAACCAAGGCTTTCCTGCTTCAAAATGGTTCGTCTCTCTGAACGTGTTCCACATCTGCACCGTACGACCGACGAATTGATATCCGCCCGGACCTTCCATGCCGTATACGCAAAGATATGCGCCGCCGATGCCTACGGCATTTTCCGGCGTCCACGTGCGCGCCGGGTTGTACTTGGTCGTCACGAGCCGGTGGCGGGGGTCCAGCGGCACGGCAACCGGTGCTCCGAGATACACGTCGCCGAGCCCCATGACGAGATACGAAGCATTAAACACAATTTCGGCAACTTCCTCCAATGAACCCAGCCCGTTCATGCGCCGGATAAATTCCAGATTGCTCGGGCACCACGGCGCATCCGGTCTAACGTTTTGCTGGTAACGCTCAATGGCAAGACGCGTCGCCGGATCATCCCAGGACAGCGGCAGTTTGACGATCCGTGAAGGCACTTCGATCGTTTCCAGCTCCGGAAGCTGCAAGTCCAACTCCATCACCAGTGCTGCCGCTTCTTTGACGGACATACGGGACGCATCGAGATGGATTTGCAGAGAGCGGATGCCGGGCGTCAGCTCGATGAACAGGATGTTTCCACTGGATTTGATAGCCTCCATAAGCACGTACGCCTGGAAACGATACAGCAGATTCAACTCGCGCTCCCCGTATTCCACGAGGATGTTCTCGTCGCCGGAGCAGCGGATGGTGATGGCAAAACGTCTGCCTTCCGTCGCTTGGGCCAGGATCGGCATGTAATCGCCACTGGACGTTTCGGGCAACGCTGGCAGCAATGGTTGAACGTCAAGCTGTTGCACATACTCCTCTTGCTCCGCTCTGAGCCGTTCTGCTTCTTCGACGGTGATCAACTTGAAACGAACCTTGTCGCCAGGGCTTAATTGGCCCAGCTTCCATAGTTCTGCAGTCGCCGTCGTTACGGGACAGACAAATCCGCCGAGACTCGGCCCGTCCGGTCCGAGCAGGATCGGCATGTCGCCCGTCAAATCCAGCGCGCCCACGGCATAAGCGTTATCGTGGATGTTGGACGGATGCAGTCCGGCGTCCCCACCGTCGGTTCTCGCCCACAGCGGAGCCGGGCCGATCAGGCGGACGCCGGTTCTGGAGCTGTTGAAATGCACTTCCCATGTTGTCTCGGTCAACTGGCCCAGATACGCAGGCAGAACGTACTCGTCGGTGCAATGCGGACCCGGGATGACGCCAATCGTCCATTCATTGCTATACTCGGGTCTGCGATCCGCTGCAAGCAGAGCAAGCGGGCTTCCTTTGGCTTTGCCCACCCGAAGGACGGCTCCGGTCCGCAGCGCATTGCCCCCATGTCCGCCGAAGCCTCCCAGCGTAAACGTCGCCGCACTCCCGAGCGTAAGCGGCATGTCAAGTCCTCCGGCTACGAGCAGATATGTCCGCATCCCTTGTTTGGCCTCGCCCAAGGTCAGCACTGCGCCAGGAGAGGCAGTGATCGGTGAATAGGGTTCAACAATGACGCCATCCAGCTCGGCATTCATATTTGCACCTGTCAAACAAAAAGTGAGCTCATCCCTGAAACGGTATGATCCCCCGCGAAGCGTCATCTCCAGTCCGGCCGCTTGTTCTTCATTGCCCAGCAGCCGGTTGCCGATGCGAAAAGCGAGCTGATCCATCGGGCCGGATGGCGGCACTCCGATATCCCAGTACCCGATTCTGCCCGGGCTATCCTGCACGGTAGTCTGTACGCCGCCATCGAGCACTTCAATCGCATGCTCCATCGGTTTAAAGCCGGAAAGCATTCGGGTATGCACCGTTCCGCTTGCGAATGCATCGTTATCCAGGAACGCTTCAATATATGACTGATTGGTGGTCACTCCGTACACACGGAGCTGCTGCAGCGCGGCTTTCATCTTGGCAATGGCTTCGCTCCGCGTCTCGGCACGCACGATCAATTTCGCCAGCATTGGATCATACAGCGTCGTTACATGTAACCCCGGCTGAATCCAACTCTCGATCCGCACCCCTTCAGGCCAACGGATGGCATCGATGCGTCCATCGCTTGGCCGGAACTCGTTCATGCAATCCTCTGCGTACAACCGCACCTGCAAACTATGACCTGTCGGCGCAGGTACAGACACATTCAGCGAACCGAATTCATTGGCCGTTTCTTTGACCATCCATTCGACCAAATCAATGCCAAGCACTTCTTCCGTCACGCCGTGCTCTACCTGAAGCCTCGTGTTCACCTCAAGGAAATAGAAACGCTCCTCATCCGGATCGTACAGAAACTCCACCGTTCCCGCATTGCGATACCCTGCCGACATCGCCAGCCTGCGCGCGCATTCATGCATCTCTTTCCGGACATCGTCAGGCAGGCACGGTGCCGGGGTCTCTTCAATGATTTTCTGGTTGCGGCGCTGCACGGAACAGTCGCGTTCTCCCAATGCAAACGCTTCGCCGCTGCCGATACCGAAAATTTGAACCTCGACATGACGTGCGCGAGCGATGTACTTTTCCAGAAAAACGCCGCCGTCGTTGAAATGGGCTGCCGCGAGGCGCGATACCGATTCGAAAGCTTCCCTCAGCGCTTCTTCATGCTCGCAGACCCGCATTCCGATTCCGCCGCCGCCTGCCGTCGATTTCAGCATAACCGGATAACCGATTTGGTCCGCTTCTTGAACCGCTTCCTCCAGCGTGTTCATCAATTCCGTGCCGGGCAGCAGTGGTACGCCTGCTTCCGCGGCCATCGCCCGTGCCGTATGCTTCAAGCCGAACAGCTCAATATGTTCGGGGGATGGCCCGATGAAGGCGATGCCCTTCTCTGCGCACGCTCTCGCAAATGCCGCATTTTCGCTCAGAAACCCGTATCCCGGATGAATGGCGTCTGCACCAGCCTCGATGGCCGTCTGCAGAACCAATTCGGCGTTCACGTAGCTCTCTCTGGCCGGACCTTCCCCGATCAGGATCGCCTCGTCTGCCTGTTCCACATGGAGGCTGTCCCGGTCCGCTTTGGTGTAAATGGCTGCGCTGGATACGCCCATCCGGCGCAACGTCCGCATGATGCGCACCGCAATGGCACCGCGGTTGGCAATGAGTACTTTTTTAAACATGCGCGTTCACTCCTTCTGCATCCCATACAAGCACTTTGGCTGGAGTCGGGTTATAGGCATTGCATGGATTGTTCAATTGCGGACAGTTGCTGATCAGCACGGTGACCGGAGCAAGCGCAAGCAATTCCACGTAACGGCCCGGTGCGGAAATGCCGTCGGCAAACGTCAGCTCGCCTTCCGGCGTGACCGGAACATTCATGAAGAAATTGACGTTTGGCGCCAAGTCCCGCTTCGTATATTCCTCCCGCCGGGAAAGCATCAGCATAAACGTATCGCGGCAGTTATGCATCGGAAGTGTATCGTGCGCATAACGCACCGTGTTGCTCTGTGCCGAACAAGCGCCGCCGATCGTATCATGCCTGCCGCAGGTATCGGCTGTAATTCGGAGCAGAGCCTGGCCCGATTCGGCGAGCAGCGTCGAACCTGTGGTCAAGTACAGATTGCCCTGTTGGGTAATCGTCCGCACCGCGCTGTAGTGGTCGGACGGGTCTGCCGTGGAATAAAACAGCGTATCCACCGCTTGATTGCCTTCCATATCAACGATGCGCAGCGTTTGTCCTGGCAGCAGATCATGCAGCCAACCGTCTCCTGCTGGAATGATATGTTCGTAGATGGCGTTTTCGGTGCGCATCTCGCTTTGTACAGGTTGAAATGTGCTCATATTAGTTGACCCCTTTCATCAATGCATAGGCATTCCATGTATTTTCGAAGGCTCTGCGGTTTTCGCCGCAATGAAGTACGCATGGATCAAGTTCCGATACAGGTTCGGCGTCGTTCACGGTAACGATGATGCTTGCATCCGGATATTGATCTGAAGGATCAAGCGGATGCGGCGTATTCGATAGAACCAGCAAAACATCCATCTCCGTGCGGAGCGTAACCGACCGGCCAGATGTTTCCTGAGCCGTGTATCGCATCGTGCCGTCCCGTTCGCAAACCACTTTGGAGAAAAAGTTGACCGGGACCGCGATATCGCGTGGCGACAGGTTATGGCGGAACAGCTCTACCCTGAAGTTCTCTTCGCCGTTTCGCAGCCAGTCATTACGCTGCGCCTGGTATGTTGTCGTTCCGTATTTTTCGTCCGTAGCTTCACGAGTCGTATAACTGGATAACGGATCATGCCATCCCACCGAATCCTCCGTGATCGAAGCGAGCACTCTGCCTTGATCGCTCATCAGTACGTTGCCGCTGGTCAAAAATGCGGTGTGCTGGGCTTTCAACGTATCAGGCATGTTATAGCGCTCGGCCGGATCGAGTGTATGGAACAGCAGTGCCGCAACATTGGCGCGTTCTCCGGTTGCCTTAAGGGTAATGTTCTTCCCTCGGCCTATGCGGGCGGACCATTTGCCGCCAGGCTGCAATGTCATTGTGAATGGGACTGTCATTGTGCATTCCTCCTGAAAAAAAGTATAGAAAAAAGCCCGGGAGAAACATCAAAGATCGCTCTTTGATCGATTCTCCCGGGCTTTTGTCCCGCCGTGTACATCAGATCGGATTCCTGATGCGTTTTCTCTCGGACCAGTCGGCCGGCGTTAGCGGCCCGGAACCCTAGAAAACATTTTATGCAATTCATGTTATGAATACTAACACGTAAAATCATGAATCACAATAGTTTTTTTGAAAAAAGTTCAAGAACAGGTCTTTCGGCTTGTGTTTTTTCACATCCTTTATTCAAAACCGCGAAAATTCTACTAAAGAAAATAACCAAACGTTCGGTTATAGCGAAAAATAAGGCTTGATTTTTAACAAAAGCCCTGCAAGAATGTGAAGTGTTATAACATGAACAAAACGATCGATTCGTTATGAATTTTGAAGGAGGTTTTAATATGTCACAAAAACTAACACTGAAAAGAAATCTCTCCTTAAGCCATGTGGTGACGATGGGATTGGCATGGATGTCCCCGATGATATTTTTCACAAGCTTTGGCGTGCTTCATGAAGGTTCCCAGGGCATGCTGCTGGCCGCTTACGTGCTTGCGTTTATCGCCATTCTGTTTACCGCGGCCAGTTACGGACAGATGGCCAAAGCGTTCCCGGTGTCAGGATCTGCCTACACCTACGTAAGTCAAGCGATGAATCCGTTTATCGGCTTTTTGGTCGGATGGGTTATCCTGCTCGATTACCTGTTCTCCTGCATCGTGGCCGTGCTCATGTTCGGGATTAACCTCCATGCGCAGTTCCCTTCCATCCCTTCTTCCGTCTGGATCGTTCTGCTTACGCTGGTCGTGATGACGATCAACATCATTGGCATCAAAACGTCAGCGAACGTCAACAAAGTTTTTGTGCTCATGCAGATCGTCTTCATTGCCGGCTTCTGTTCCTTTCTTGTATATAAAGCGATGACGCAAGGCATCACTGCCGGCTTGAATCCCCTGAATTCCGTCGAAGGCATCCCACTCTCTGCCGTATTGGCCGGTGCATCGCTCGTCTGCTTTTCTTTCCTCGGTTTTGACTCGATCACCACGATGGCGGAAGAAACGCGTACCCCCGAAAAAACGATTCCGCGTGCCATTCTGATCATCGTCAGCGCTGCCGGCATCATGTATTTTGCGACCGCGTATCTGATTCAACAGATGCTCCCATCCTTCACGTTCAGCCATATGGACTCCGCAGGTTTCGAATTGATGCAGGCCATCGGCGGCGGAACGCTTGCGTCCATCTTTACTTTTGTCGTCATCTTCTCCGTGCTTGCACAAGGCATGTCGTCCATGACTACGGTTTCCAGGCTGTTGTTCGTGATGGGAAGATCCTCCCTGCTGCCGCGCAAATTCAGCTCGATCCACCCCAAATTCCGCACACCCGTGTTCAATATCGTGCTGGTCAGCCTGATTTCGCTGGCGGCGCTCTTCATCAGCCTGGAAACCGCGATCATGTTTGTCAGCTTCGGCGCGCTCACCGCATTCCTGTTCGTGAATCTGTCCGTCATCTGCCATTACATTATTCGCGAGAAAAGACGCAGCATTCAGGACTGGATCGTCCGCATGCTCTTCCCTTTATTAGGCGCAATCTTCATCCTGTATCTCATCACCAGGCTCGAAGCTTCCTCTCTGCTGCTCGGTACCGGCTGGATCGTGTTGGGTCTGCTGATCTACGCAAATCAACGGCTGAAATCTACGTCCAAAAGCAGCACGTTGGCTGAGATCGAAGAAGCGATGTGAACGCACAAGGCAAGTGAAATGCCAGGTGCTCTGAAAATGCCAAAAAGAACCAGAATGCCGAGGCATCCGGTTCTTTTGGGTGTTTTGTTCTTTTAGGTGCATGACGAATATGGTTTCCAGGTTCGTGGTTGCTACTCTCTCTCATTCATCAACTGACCAATTTCAATCCGACCGCCGACCCAAGCACCATGGCGATGAACAAAATCCTTGCTGCATTCCGCGGTTCACCATAAAAAATCATGCCAAGAATTGCTCCGCCCGATGCTCCGATGCCGGTCCAGACGGCGTACGCCGTTCCCATCGGCAGTGTTTTCATCGCCAAGGACAAGAAGAAGAAACTCAAGCCAAATCCTGCAATCATATAGATCACGGACAACATATTCCGATCTTTGTTGAATTTATTGATCATGAGTACGCCAACCATTTCGAAAATCCCCGCCAAAATTAAAAATACCCAGTTCATCGTTCCTGCACCCCATTTTCTTGTTTCTTTTCTTTGCTGAGCATTTTAAGACCGATTACGCCAAGCAAAAGCACACCGATCAGCAGCAGTTTGGACGCCTCCGCCCCCGCCCCGAACAACAAAATTTCCGCAAGGACGGTTCCGGCCGTTCCCAACCCGACAAACACGGCATACACCGTTCCGACCGGAAGCGTGCGCGCGGCCATAATCATTAACGTGAAACTGACAATAATGGCAATCACCGTGGCTCCCCATTCCAAAAATCCGCTGGCATGTTTCAGTCCGATGACCCATCCAACCTCAAACAATGCCGCAATAACGACAGGTCCCCATGTCTTGTTCATTTTCTTACATCCTCCTTTTGATTACGCTGCATGTAATATTGATGTAAAGCAGCAAAAATAAAAAAAGCCCGGGAGAAAACTGCATGCAGCAGTTTATCTCCCAGGCTTTTATCCTTCCGTGACACAGTCGCTCGCGACTGTGAGTTTTCTCTCGGACCAGCCGACAGGACGTCGCGGAACCCTAGAAAACATTTGTGAATTTCAGTTGTAGTTCATATTATACACAGGCAGAACCAGAATTCAATACTTTTCAGGCAAAAAGTTAACAATGACGTAACATCGTCAGGCAGATCAAAGTTTGTTAATGATGATGTTTAACTTGTAGTTTGCATGCTCGTTCAGCTTTACCAAAAATCGGTCCAACGCTTCATTGGACGGAAAACGGGTCTCCAGCATATAACATCCTTCGCCGCTGATTTTGTAATGATTAAGCATGTTCGGCTTATATGCCTCGATGAAATCAAGGTACGGTTTGTGATGCAGGCTTTGCGTAAAAATCGTGATCATTGCATGCACCTGACATCCGATTTTAGATTGGTTCATGTTAATGGTATACCCCTCAATCACGCCCTGATCTTCCAACTTGGCCACTCTTGTCGCAGCCGCTTGCCCCGTAAGGTGAACCTTTTCGCCAAGCTCTTTCATCGTGATGCGGCTGTTTCTGGACAGCTCCTCCAAAATGCGCACATCGGTTTGATCCAGCACGACATCGCCCCCTCCCTGTCCGTTCATCCACTCTCTATCGAAACCGCATTAATCATTAACCAATCATACCAGGCCACTGCAAGTGCAGCCCCATCTTCCGATCGCTTTTCTTTCATAAATCAAGCCAAAGCGGGTAATGACTTGATTTTATCTATGTAAACGGCCGCTGTCCATCCTGTACACTGAAGGCATCTTGAAATAAAGGAGCACTCACCCATGAAAATAACGCAAATCCGTAATGCAACGATCATTATCCAATATGCCGGAAAAGCATTTTTGGTCGATCCTTTTCTTGCTGACCAAGGTGCATATCCCCCGTTTCCCAACTCGGTCAGACAGGATCAAATGAATCCGCTCGTAGGTTTGCCGCTGCCGATCGAACAAATTGTCGATGTGGACGCCGTCATTGTAACGCACCTTCATTTGGATCATTATGATGAGGCAGCCATACAACGGCTTCCCCAAGGAATCAAGATGTTTGTGCAAAACGAAGCAGATGCAGCCAAAGTGGCTGAGGACGGTTTTGAACATACGGAAGTGCTGAAGCAGGATACCACTTTCGGGGACATTCAGCTCGTGAAAACCAGAGGCGAGCATGGCCGGGGCGAAATCTTGAATCTGGCCGGAGTTGTCTGCGGCGTAGTGTTGAAACATCCGGATGAACCCACGCTCTATGTCGCCGGAGACACCGTTTGGTACGAAGAAGTGGGACAAACCATTCGGACGCACCGTCCTGACGTGATCGTGGTTAACGGCGGCGACAACCAGTTTCTGCAAGGCGGCTCTCTTGTGATGGGCAAAGAAGACATCCTGGAAGTACACAAAGCCGCGCCGGAAGCAACGATCGTGTCGGTGCATATGGAGGCCGTAAACCATTGGACGCTGTCGAGAGCCGAGCTGAAGGCATTCGCGCAGGAGAAAGGCATGGCCTCACAGGTACTCGTACCGGATGACGGGGAATCGTACACGTTTGAGCGAGCAGTGATGAACTGCGAGCAGGCTTGATCTCTGGAGGTTGCAACTTTGCTTGGAAAAGCAGCTTCGCTGCGTAAAAGGAGCGACTCTCGCCAGCAGCCAAATGTGCTGGATGAGGTCGCCCCTTTTTCACGACGTTCGGCTGAGCGCTAACGAACCTCACACGTCTTATCCGGGCGTTTTTCGCCACTTTGTGTGGCTAACGAACTTCAGTCACCTTATTCCGCCTCATCCGTGCATTTTCTGCGCATTTGTGGGCCGATAACGTGCCTCAGGTTCGTTACGTTTTTTCACACCCGAACATTGGCCTAATAAGGTGGCTCAGGTTCGCTAGAATTTGGCGCAACTATCGCCTACAATCCAAGCAACGTACACACCCTCATTCAAAAAAGGTGCCCCGCTGCGCTTTACGCTAACAGGGCACCTGCATTCATTTCATGACCTGTCGTTGGGGCACTCCTCGTCTTCCTCCGCACGCAAACAACTCTCTCCCAAACAGACCATCATATCTCTCCGTTGGCAGGCTTGATATCAAAGTAGTCGATCTCGCCGTACCCGTCTCCTTTGGTGAATTGGATTTTGTTCACACCTGCCTTGAGCTGGATTCTGGCCGTGGACAGTCCCCAGTTTTCCCAGCCCTTGTTCGTGATATGGAATGCATTTGCGGTGCCTTCGTTCACGCTTAAGCGAAGGTTGGACCAGTTGCCGCCCTCCGTGCCATTCGCTGTTCTCGCCAGCAGGATGTATTCGCCTGCAATCGGCACGTTGACGTCATATTCCACGTAACTGTCGGCAGTATCAATATGTCCTGCCTTCCAGCCTCCCGAGCCGTTGGGACTTTGCGAAGCGTAGGCCGCCCCGCCGAAAGTTCCCGCTTCGCCTTCGTACCGGACAACCGCCGCTTCGCCCGAAGGCAAAGCGATCGGTTGATTGGGATTGGCCGGGGCTCCGAGATTCGGCGTATGGTCCGCGTTCCACGTGAACTTTTGCATCCGAATTTCCCGATTCCAGCCGCTGTTGTTGAATTTGGCCGTGTGATACACGATCCAGTCCTCGGTGCCGTCCGGAGACTTCGTGAACGAATGGTGGCCAGGGCCGAATAAGCCGTTGCCTGACCGGAAAATCGGCTGGCTTCGTTTCTGCCAGGACGCCGGATTCAGCAAATCGCCGGATGTGCTGGCCGTGATCAACCCGAGGCAATAATCGTTGGTCCAGCTGCCGCTGGCCGAATACACCAGACTGATCGTGCCATTGCGGATGATGACCTGAGGGCCCTCATTCACGTTGGGTGAATGGTTGGTCTCCCAAGCGTACGTAGGCCGCGCGATTTCCACGCGATTGGAATCGATGGTCCACGGATTGCTCATATGCGCGATATACAGATTCTGCCGCACGTTCGTGTCGCCTTCCCAGCCTGACCAGATAAAATACAGCTGCCCGCCCGTTTGCAGCACCGTGCCGTCGATGGCCCATTTGTTCGTCGGGTCGGTGATCTGGCCTTTGTACTGCCAAGTGCCTTGCGTCGGGTCAGGGGACGTATTTTCCATGACATACATCCGATGGTTAACGTTATCCCCATCATCTTTGGCATAATAGATGTACCAAGCCCCGTTAATATAATGCAGCTCAGGAGCCCATATGCCGCAGCATCCGGTATTTACTACCGTTGTAGGCGCCGCGTCGATCGCCGTCAGTTGCTTGGATTTCCAGATCGTGACATTGCCGCCGGTCGTTTTCGTAAAGTAATAATAACCGTCCGTATGTTTGTAAACCCAAGGGTCCGCCCCGTCCTGCATGACGACATTATAGAAGTTATTCTGCGTGCTGGCGGCATAAGAAGCACCGTCCATAGGGAATACCAGCAGGGCACATAGGGCGAGCAGCAGTGTTTTTCCATGCCTGACCTTCATCATTCAACACGCTTCCTTCCCGAATTGGATTTGAACGGCTTATTTCCGGCCTTCCATGATGCGGCGAATCGCTTCCAGCGGAGCCTTGGGCTGTCTGTCGTACGTCAGCAGTCCATTGATCTCCTGTTCGACGTCGGTCAATTGCGTATAACAATACCCTTGCACGACCGGAGAATCGAACATCGGCCGCACGACGGCCTCCAGCTTTTGCAGAAATTCCTCTTCGTTCTCGGCGCCAGAGTAACCCCAGCCTTCCCATTCGCTTTTTTTGAACGCAATGCCCCCGAATTCCGACACCAGGATCGGTTGACTCTCGTAAGCCGCCCCGCCAACGAACAGCCTGCGATTGGACGGCATTGAGCTGGTGACGGATTCCACGCTTGCATAACGCGCCTCCAGCACCTCTTGGCGGCTCTCGTAATCATGGATCGTCAGCAAGTCTGTCGTCATATGCTCCCAGCCATCGTTATATACGACCGGCCTGCTGCCGTCGAGCGATTTGGTCAGATGCACCATCGCTAACCCATGCTGCTGCTGGCGCTCATCGACCTGCACGTTCGGGACGCCCCAGCTTTCGTTCAGCGGTACCCAGGTCACGATGCAAGGGTGATTGTAATCCCGCTCGATGATCTCCTGCCACTCCCTCGTGAAACGACGAACATACGATTCGGAATAGGCGTAAGCATTCGCCGCCTCGCTCCAGACCAGCAAGCCCATCCGGTCGCACCAGTACAGGAACCGGGGATCTTCCGTTTTCTGGTGTTTGCGCACGCCGTTAAAGCCCAGCGCTTTAGTTAGCTCGATATCCTTTTGGATAGCCTCGTCGGAAGGAGGGGTCAGCACGCCATCGGGGAAATACCCCTGGTCCAGCACCAGCCGCTGAAAGTAAGGGTGATTGTTCAGGCACAGCTTGCCGCCTTCGATCGATACTTTGCGCATGCCGAAATAGCTGACGACTTCATCAAGGGATTCTTCTCCACGCAGCAAACGCAGGTGAATGTCATACAAATGCGGATGTTCCGGACTCCACAAACGCCCCATGCCATGTTCGAAAAAGTCATTCAAACCGATGGTCCGCATCGCCTCATTCTGTCTGATCCCGTACCGGTCTTCTGCTACAAGCTTTCCTTGATATGTGACCGACACTTCAAGCGTCAGCTCTTCGGATGAACGGAGACCTTCCAGGAAAGCGCGCACCCGGATTTCGTTCCGATCGATGTCAGGGGTGAGCCTGATCCTGGATAAATGCACGCGGGAGACCGGTTCAAGCCACACGCTTTGCCAAATTCCCGTCGTACGGGTGTAGAAAATGCTCGCCGATTGCTCCTTCCAATACTGCTTGCCCCGCGGCAGCGAAACGTCGCGACTGAAATCCTCGGCGCGCACGACAACCCAATTGTCGTTGTCCGCCAGCGCGGAAGTAATGTCTGCCTGAAACGGGGTATGACCTCCTTCATGCGTCGCGACAAGGTTACCGTTCACCCACACTTTGGCCGAATAATCCACTGCACCAAAATGGAGCACGATCCGTTTGCCCTTCCAGTCGGCCGGGACTTCGAAGCTTCGGCGATACCATACGATGTCATGGAACGAAGGATCACCGATGCCGCTAAGCGGGCTTTGGAAGGCAAACGGGACCTGAATTTTACGCGAAAATGCCGTTAACCGCTCGGTACTGTACCATTTCTCTTCCTCGCCGATGCAAGCATCGTCGAACTGAAATTCCCATTCGCCATTCAAGCAGCTCCATGCCTTGCGCATAAACTGCGGTCTCGGATAATCCGCACGCGCGATCGATGCTGCGGTTGCCTTTTCAGTTGTCATGGTTAACCAATCTCCTTCAGCCTTTGATCGAACCGACGTATACCCCTTTGACGAAATATTTTTGCAGGAAAGGATATACCATCAGAATCGGGATGGTGGATACAACGATGGTGCAATATTTGACCAGTTCCCGGTAAGCGGTCGAGCTTCCGGCACTGTCGATGACGACGCCGCCCGCGCTGCCCATCGTCGTTGCCGACGAATCGTTGGCGACCAGAATCTCCTTCATCAGCAGCTGCAGCGGGAATTTGTCCCGATCCTGCAAGAGCACCATCGCGTTGAACCAGGAATTCCAGTTTCCCACGAGGTAATACAGGAAAATGACCGCCAGCGTCGCTTTCGACAGCGGCAAAATGACATAAAATAGGATGCGGGCCTGGCTTGCGCCGTCAATGGTCGCGGACTCCTCCAATTCGGCGGGAATGGCCTGGAAGCCGGTCCGCAGAATGATGATGTTCCAAGTACTCAGCGCGGTCGGAAGAACCATGGCCCACAAGTTGTTGAACAGGCCGATGTCCTTCATGAGCAGAAACCAGGGGATCAGCCCACCTCCGAAAAACATCGTAATCGTGATCACGATCATGATGGCGTTTTTGAAATAAAGATCCCGCCGGGAGAGCACAAACGCGCCCATGATCGTCATGACCATGTTGATCAAGGTACCCAGCCCGACGTAAATGATTGTGTTTTTGTACCCCACCAGCAGGCTGTTATCCTTGAAAATCAGCTTATATCCGTCCAGCGTGAAGCCGAGCGGTTTCAGCAGCAGCCCTTTGTGGGCAACCAGCCTGGCCGGATCGCTGAAGGACGCAAACACGATATGCAAAATCGGATACAGGCACGCCAGGGTCAGCACAGTCAACAGCGTGTAGTTAAACACGTCGAACATGCGGTTGCCCATCGATTTGCGTACGCTCATCCCCACACCTCCTTCTTGCCTTCCTACCATAAACTCACCTCGGAATAACGTCTGGCAAGCCGGTTCGTGACCCATAACAAGGCAAAATTGATCACCGAGCTTAACAGGCCGACGGCGGTGGAATAACTCAAGCTGGCTTCCCTCAGCCCGCGCCGATATACATATGACGCAATAACATCAGCCGTATCGTAGGTCAGCGGATTGTACAAAAGAATGATCTTTTCGTATCCGGAAGCCATCAAGCCGCCGATCGCAAAAATGAACAGGATGACGATGACCGGGCTGATCTGCGGCAGCGTAATATGCCACATCTTCTTGATCCTGCCCACGCCGTCGATCTCCGCAGCTTCGTACAACGCGGGGTCGATGGAGCTCATCGCCGCCAAATAGATGATGCTTTCCCACCCGATGCTCTGCCAAATGCCCGAGAAGGTGTAGATCGGCCTGAACAGGGACGAGTATCCGAGCAGCGAGCTGTACTCCTTGCCGGTTATGAATTCGAGCAGTTGGGTCAGGATGCCCCCGTCGGCCGTAAAAATGTGGATCATGCCGCAGACGACCACGAGCGAAATGAAGTGGGGCATGTACGTGATCGTCTGCACTATTTTTTTGAACCGGCCGTCGCGGGCTTCGTTCAGCATCAACGCAAGAATGATGGGAGCCGTGAACCCAAACACGATGCCCCAAACATTGAGCAGCAGCGTATTTTTGACGACCCGCCAAAAGTACGGGCCTTCGAAAAATTCGATAAAATGTTTGAACCCCACCCACTGGCTGCCATCAAAGCCAAGGAGCGGTTTATAGTCCTTGAATGCGATCAGCACACCCCACATCGGCCCGTAGCAGAACACGAGAAACCAGGCAATGACCGGAATGGCGAGAAGGTAGGCGAACCAGTTCTTCCTGAAGTCTTTCTTGATCATGTTCCGTTTGCTTCCGCGCGGCGAAGCGGTCGCCAGGCCGCCCACGTTTTTGTTTTTACGTATCGTCAGCATGGAATAAACACCTCTTTTCCGGCTTCTCCGCTTCCCTTCAGCATGTCTTTCACCCTACCTTTGGTTATAGCGGTCCAGCGCAGCCTGGTGCAGACTCAGAAATTCATCCAGCCCCATCTTCTGCGCCTCGCTCAGGAACTTGTCGTACGCATCCACCGGAAGCTCGCCCATGATAATTTTGGCAAAATATTCACTGCGAAGCGTCGCGAGCTGGTTGCCCAATTCGGCTTCCCGCGAGGCTTCTTCCTGGGTGAACGTGATCGGCGGCATGGCCATGCTCGTATCCATGTTCTCGGTCCATTCCTTCCGGATCTCCCCCGAATAACTGCCTTTTGCAACAATTAGCGGATTGGAATGATGCTCGTCGCGAATAGACGGCCAAGAATGCATGCGGTATTTGAGCAACGTTGTGGCTACAGGCTGACCATCGGGATCGTTGTAAATATAGCTGTCCTCCGGAAAATAGGGTTTGCCATTCTCGTCGATCAAGTGCACGGTCCCGTATTCGCCATAGTTCACGATTTCCCAGCCCTTTTTGCTGTAGTTAAAATCCAGCCACGCCATCGCTGCTTCAACGTCCTTGCATTGGGTCGTAATCGCTGCAGCCCGTCCGGTACGCATGAAATTTTTGTACGTTGTAGCAGACTTGTCGCCTTCGTTCAAGACCGGGTTCAGAGCACCGACAAAATCAATGTCGTTTTGCTGCTTCCAATAACTCCACATCGTATCCGGCGAATCCATCATGACAGACGTTTTGTCCGATATCGCGCTCGCCATGCGCTGGTTGAAGTCCGCCGTCGCCCAATCGCGGTTGAGCAAGCCTTCCTTATTCCATTGCTGCATGGTGGCCAAGTACTCCTTTGCCTTCGGCTGGGCAGGCCCCCACGCTACTTTTCCGTGATTGTCGAGGAACGTCCAGTCCCAAACGCCGTAGGCGCCATTGATAATGCCAGTAAAAATTTGGCCGTAAGATGAGCCGTAATTCAGCGGTTCGGCATAACCGGCTTCTTTGCTTTTTTGCAAAAACGTATGCCATTCGTCAATGGTCGCCGGTACGTCCAGCCCCGTCTTTTCAAGGGCTTCCTTTTTGATCAACGTGCCGAACCAGGTCCATTCCGAATACGGCGCGATGCCATAAAAGCCAAGCAGTTTGCCGTCGTCCGTCACCGTCGTTTTCCTGCGCATTTCGTCCGAATTGCGCCATGCGGAGTAGTTGGGCGCGTTGGTTTCCATCAGATCGGTCAGATCCATGTACGCGCCGTCGTTCAGACCTGCTTCCAGGCCTCCGGGATAACGCTCGGGGTTGATGATGATATCCGGCAGTTCGCCCGACGAGATCATGAGCGTGAACGCATCCGCTTCCTGTCCGACGGGAGGTGTAATAAAGTTGACCTTGATGCCGGTCAGCTTTTCGATCTGCTTTTGGACCTTATGATTGTTCATATCGGGGATGTTCGGGTCGGCAGGCAGCCAAACATCCAGCGTAACATCTTTGGAATACGGGTAAGCGGAATAGTCGTTCGGTATTTTTTGATCAAACAGGTCCCCCAAGTACGTATCGTTTAACGTTGTATTGACCTCATCGATCTGCGCTTGGGAAGGAGCTGTATTCCCCCGGATCGTTGAGCTAATATCGGTAAAAGCCACTTCCTTCCGCTCTATGGAATTCCCCTTTTCCGGAGCTGGCGTCTGCCCGGCATCTGTGCTGCTGCAGGCGGCGATGGACAGCACCAGCGCAGGCAGCAAGGTAAGCGTGATCAAACGTTTTGACCATTTCGTCATGCGAATCCCCCCGAATCGATTTGTGGGAAGCCCTTTCGAACAACGTTTTTTTATTATTGTTTTTTTGTAATCCACACCCGTCAAACGTACAAAACATAAAAATGATACCGTTTTCATCTTTCTTTTTTGAAACATATGTTAAAAAAATGCTTCTCCTTAGGGTGTTCTGGAGAAACTCTGGTTTACTTCCATTGTTTTTGAAACAAATGCCGCATAGCGACTACCTTCCCTCTCGCTCACCGTGATCACCGGATGGAAAAGAAAGCTCTTGCTCATCGCCAAGTGGCACGCCAAAGCATGGAGTTCCGTCTTCGTTCCACTCGAAACGCTGAATGCGTGTTGCCCGCAGTGCCGTATCCGCTCCCGGAGCGGGGAGCGCATGGTAAACGATCCAATCCTCCGTGTCATCGGGTGACTTGGTAAAACTGTTGTGTCCGGTCGCGTACACGGCGTGTTCCGGATTTTTTTTGAATACAGGTTTATCCGACTTGCTCCAGGAACTAGGAATCATCGGATCGTCCTGCTCGTTCATCGTCAGCATGCCCAGAGAATAATCTTCGGACCAAGTCGTACTTGCGGAATATACGAGGAATACACGTCCGTTTCTGTGCAGCAGCACCGGACCTTCATTGATTGCCATGCCGCCCTGCTTCTCCCAGTCCATGGTCGGAGCCGTGAGCAGCACATGATCGCCAGTGACCTTGATAGGACTGGACATACGCATAATGTAGATGGCCGAACCGTAATCGGGAAAGTGACCATACCCGGCATAAAGAAAATACAGTTCTCCTCTTAGCGTAAACACCGTTCCGTCCAATCCGGGAACAGGAGTGTCCAGTGCCCCTTTCCACGTCCATTCCCCTTCAAGAGGGTTGGCGCGTTCATTCTCCAGCACGCAAATTCGGCGAGTCTCATCGCCCCCCCCATCATTGGCGGTAAAATAGACGTACCATTTCCCCGCTGCATGATGGATCTCCGGCGCCCACAAGTTGCGGCTATAGGCACCGCCCGGCTCGGGGTTCCAAATGACCTTCCTTTTGCCTTCTCCGATGCGGGCCAAAGATGCCGATTGCACCAGTTCCAACCGATCCGACCGCGTGTGCATGAAATAGTACTGACCGTCCGTATGCTTCATCACCCATGGATCGGCTGCCTGCGCAACGACTGGATTGCGGAAGACGTTTTTCTCGTTGATCAAATTCATGTGCCCTCCCCTTTGTTATGTGTAATATCGCGATTCTTCTCTCATTATCTGGCAAACCTGTTTCATAAACAATTATGAAAACGCTTCATTTGAAGCTCAAAAAAAGAACACCTTTGATCGGTTTCGTCGGTCGAAAAAAACCGCCCCAAGGGCGGTTTTCGATCAAATCGCTATATTATTGCTGATTGGTCCGCCATTCCAGCGGCGTTGCGCCTACCGATTTCACAAACGAATCATAGAAACGGCTCGATGAAGTAAATCCGACCTCGGCGGCAATCGTCTCAATGGCTTTGCTCGACTGCCTCAGCAGCCGTTTCGCCTCTTTGATCCGCAAGTTGATGATGTACTGTTTGGGCGAGACCCCGACGGCCTCCACGAATTTTTTGCGCAAATGGCTTTCGGACATAAAATGTTTGGCGGCAAGATCCCCTACGGTTAAGGAGGTGAAATACTTCATGTGGATCTCCTTCAAAATGTCCTGAATGACCCTCTGCTCCGAACGGCCTGCCTCACTGGACTGCTCACGGACAAGATTGCGCCGAAACAATTGCAGCACCGTCTCCAATGCAAGCTGTTTCAGATGCAGCCCATCCATGTCCCGATCGTCCGACAAGCATTCTTTTTCCAACCGGGCCAGACTGAAATTGGCCCACTGCAGATCATCCTGCGTCAGATGGGCGTGATGAATGCGCTCTCCTTCCTGGTCCGACCGGTGAAAGGGATAGCGGCTCTGCACAGGTAAAATGTCCATGCGGTAATGCACGGATATGCCCTGCCAAGGCGTAGTGCATACAAAACCATGGTGAAGCCCCGGCGGGATCACGATCATATCCCCGGCAGCGACTTTAATATTTTGTTGGGGGGAACTGTAATACCCTTCACCTTCGAGCACAAGAGTCAGTTCATCGTACCCGTGCGAGTGGGACATAAAGAAACCTTCGCCCTGCTCCAGCTGATACGTATGCGGTTTAAAGCGTTCGATACTGACAATGAATGGCATATTTGCGTTTTCCATGTTTTTGCAACCTCATTCCCGTCCGTCTCCTGTCTTCAGGGTTTTGTCGAATACATCACGCTCATCCGAATGTGCTGCGCATGGTCCCCGAACCCGCTGCCAAAAAGGTTCATGCCCCCTTGGTGCACCGCATTGGGGTCGATGCCGATGCGCAGGCGAAGCTTGGGGCTTTCCAGCACCCTCAGATGATGCAGGTTCACGCTGGAAATCCGCTCATGATCCAGGCTGGTATGGCTCTCGTTAACCTGCCAAACCTTAAGATGTCCGTATTGCGTCAACGTGTTGTTCCACCACGCGGGATTCAGCTTGCCGCGGCGATCGCCGAAATCCCCGGGGCTGGTCCATGTTCCGATGACTACGCCGTTGATCCACACGGAGATGTCCGACGGCCAAACATTGTTGTAATTGGGCACCTCCGAACACATTTCCATGGAAAGTTCCAACGAAAGGATCCTGGCCTCCGCAGGAATGTCGACCGGAAGCAGGTATTCCACATACCCTCTCTGCAACCAGATCAGTTGTGCATCGATATGAAGGGGATGGTAAAAGCTGGCCGGATCATCATCCTTCAGAATGATGCCTTCCGCACTGGCCATGCCGCAAGAAGGCGTCACTTCGCAGTCGCTGTAGTGCCCGATCGGCATCTGCACTTCATAGCTCGCCACTTCGGCGGTTCGCCCCGTCCGTCTCAGTTCCATGTGTACGGCGTCGCAGACGCGGCTGCACAGCTTCATCGCCCCGCGGGTCGCCGGCAGCATTTCCGTATGGATCAATTGGGCCGCCTCAAGCACCTTCACATGGTTAGCCACCGTTGAGATGGGAAGATCCAGCGCCTCCGCGATTTCGATGACATTCAGTCTGCCGAACTGCAACAGCTGGAGAATATCGATGCGCGAACGGGCCGATAGGGCATGGGCAACGCCGGCCAATCGTTCAGGGTCGTCAAAGCTGAGTTCCAGCACGTGTCCGCTCTCCTTTAACCATTGAAATTACAAATATTTTACTGAAAACGGCGGAGAAGCACAATGTAAGCGCATAAAAAAATGAGTACTACTCCCTTTATATTCATTGGACATCCCAGGTGATTAGAATGCGAATTGCCTTATAGCAATGGAACGCTTGTGATATACTTAGCACAATAAATTAAAGTGCGTGATGAAGGGAGTCAGTATGAACCATCATAGGATAATAGAACAAGCATTGATTCATATCGAGGAAAATGTAGAACAACCTTTATCCGTGGCATCCGTTGCCCTTAATTTCAATATGTCTAAGTATTATTTTCATAGGCTTTTCTCTGCCATGATGGGCTGTTCATTAAATCAGTACATTCTATCTAGAAAATTGAATGCCGCTTTATCACTTATTTATGAAAATAACTTATCTTTAACCAACATTGCATATCAATTCGCTTTTGGTACGCAAGCCTCATTCACCCGGGCCTTCAAACAACATTACGGCGTAGCTCCAAGTTCGCTAAGAGCAGGGCTCAAAAAAATCGATCCGACTCCAATACCTGCAGTGGTCAAAAGACCATTTAAAAATATAAATGGGGATATCGTCACGGATTTCACGCTGACAGAGTTCAAAGAGACCCGAATAAGCGGGATTGCCTTTGAAGTAGACCTGGCTGCTGATGATTACAAAAAGAAGATCCACTCCCATTCAAGATTGTTGTTGAACCACATTGATGACCATATAAATGGTTCCTGTTTTGTCATTTATTCAAACTGTCAACCAAACTCAACACGGTTCAAAGTTCTGTTCGGAATCCCAAGTGATGTTCAAATTCATAAACCCTTTTATTTCACGGTTGATGTACCGACTATTTTTTGTGCGAGGTTTAACTATTGTGGTGACCTGCTAGACATTGGAGAAGTCCTCAAAACCGACTATGCAAGATTCTTAAAGATTTCCAGGCAAGAGTCTAACCAATCCGATATTGAACTGATTCAAGTCTTTGAAGATGTTCACAATTTGAATTCAACCTACCATATTTATGCACCTATCAAAAAACTCCCTGACGATATGGAAATTTAATACTGCACCGAGGAACCAACCGTCAGAGGAGCTATTCATTTCATCCCATTTGGTAATATCAAAAAACCTCTAAACCGATGCTTGCTTACGTTCCGACCAAATAACATATCCAATCCATATAAGCGCTAATCCCATAGGTATTGCCAATGCCCGATCAAGTGGATGGGGAATAATTGCAGCAGCTACGGTCACTACAGCAGCGAAGGCCAGCAGAATGGCTGCTGGGCGAGGAAAAACCCTGGCCCTTAATGTGGCGATGCCCAGCAGCAAACCTCCTAACATATACAATAATCCCGCGAGCGGTGCTAATATCGGGAAGATACCCAGATTAACTTCGCTAACTGTTCCTCCAAAGAGTCCAACCATTCCTCCCACAAACTTTTCAGCATCACTCGTCAGCAACGGCAAAACGAATGCTTCAATGAAACTAAAAATTATGGAGATGAACCAGAACAAATTGAACATAAGGAACCCGATCAAGCCAAGCCATCCCGATTCTTTCGCTTGCCTTATATAGAATGCCGTAATACCGATCAGTGTAAAGAGCGACATCGCCATAGTCAAACATGCAACCACCTGCCAAGAGTTCGTGTTCACAGAGGAAATATGATCTATCGGGTGGATCAATTGAATGACGATGTATAGAATCCCTGCTATTATTGCCATAAATCCTGACCATTGATGTAGAAGATGTGCTGTTATCGTTGATTTATTCACCTTTGTATTGTGCTCTCTATTCACATTGATTCCTCCACTATTAGGTATTAATACTATTGTTGCTTATTGCTTGTTCCTTTCTCTCTATCACGCAAACATCCGATGAGTTATTCTGTGTTCAGCCCCTTTCTTATTGGATTTTGGTTTGTTTTAGTTTGTTGAATCTAACTTAACAAATATGTTCTGGACTTACTTTTCAGATCTTGCTGTATTCGTGAAGAGTTCGTAAGGCAGCTTACAATAAAAAAGCACCTCTCTCGAGATGCAGCACAACTCTACACTATATCATTACTTGTGATACGCTTCCCTCCGCGCTGTCTGTAACGGCAAGTTTTGAAGAGAGGCCATCCGATGGATGGCCCTTCCCTTTCCAGGCTACAGTTTTTGCTTCTCCAATAAACTCAGCTCTTCTTCAATCCGACTGACATCAATGCGCTCGAACAAAAGCTCCAACTTTTGAATTTGTAAGCCATCTGGAACAAAAGTTAACTGCCAGTTCGGTCTTTCAAGCGTTAGAAATGTTCTTATTTTCTCACACGAGAAGGGGATGAAAGGTTGAAGCAAATTGGCAAGATTGGCAATAATCTGTACACAAGAATGTAGTGTATGTTCACATGCCTCTCGATTCTCCCTGATTTGCACCCATGGTTTTTGCTCATCAAAATATTTGTTTCCTTGACGAACATAGGTGAAAATCAACTCGATCGCTTCTTTTAGACGACCTTCTTCAATTAGAATTCCAGAATCTCGATACATCTCTTCAGTTGCCCTTTTCCATCCCTCACTAAGCTCCCCTGAGGGAACGCATCCTCCAAAGGATTTGCCGATAAAGGCCAACGTTCGATTAACAAAATTTCCGAACGCGCCTAGCAACTCTCCATTGTGACTGTAAATGAATTCCCTCCACGAAAAATCAGTGTCACGCTTCTCTGGTCCATTTGCAATCAGAAAGTACCGAATGGAGTCCGGTTGGTACCTTTTTAGAATGTCCGGCACCCAGACTGCCCAGTTACGGCTTGTTGAAAACTTTTTCCCTTCTAGTGTCATGTACTCACATGAGATCATTCGATCCGGTAAATGTAGCCCTCCTACTCCCAAGAGCAGAGCGGGCCAAATTCTTTCCATCCCCGAGCCTTTTGTGCATATTTGGTCAATTCAGCTTGGAACCCAGACAGTGCAAGGTAAAAATGCTCTGTTGGTCGCTCGATCGGAGGATTTCCACAAAGTTTGCATGTCTTCTCAGACAAATCCGCCGGATCGAGCAATGTTGAACAAAAGTCGCATTGATCACCTCTGGCTCGATTACCACATACGGGGCAAGTCCCTTCAACATATCGATCTGGTAAAAATCGTTGATCGGTTTCACAATATGTCTGCAGAACGTTTTTTTTATAAAGATGGCCATTTTCCAGAAGTCTCAAAAACAAATCTTGGACTACGCGATGATGAAATTGTTGATCGGTGCGCGTGTACAAATCATTCCCTCCCTCATTTTTTGACAAACAAAAAAAACCTCATCCCAAAGGGACGAGAGTTGTGCTCACGTGGTACCACCCAATTTTATTAAATGCCTCACGGCATTCACCTCTTCAGGTACGACGCTTTTCGCGTGTATACCCTAGCACATCATTTCCAAAGTCAAGGTTCTCAAAAAACCAATCCAATACATCAATTCAAATAGACCCTCTAAGTCACGATTAAATTCAGATAAATCATGGAGAAATACAGTCATTAATTGTTAGAGCCTTTCTCGTTCTTCCAAACGAAACTAAAGTCAGAAGCGAATTCTCTGCCAGCATCGACACTTCTAACACTTTTCTTTCCCGCCTTTGAGGCTTCTACGATTCCACAATGCCCGGTTGATACGGTTCTCCGCACATAACCTTTACAACTATCCTGCCTGTTATATCTTAATGAAAAAGACAGCCGGTTAATTGGTCGGCTGTCCATATTATATTTTCATAACCTGTTCTAATGGGGATACACGGCAGCTTTGCGCTTCCACTTTCGACCCATGCTTATTTATGGGCAGTTATCGATCAGGATGCATAGTTCACAATCATTGCTTCCTGTGAATTTGCGTCATACGCAATCCATATCTCATCTCCAACCTGTACCCCGTGCACCGGCTCAATCGATTGGCGGATCCGGTATAGTTTACCGCCCCGTTCAACGTCAATGCGTGCTACCGGGCGCTCCCCAACCGTATGCCCCTCATAAGTTACGGTACGAACGATGGCAGCACCTTGTTTGCCTTTGGACAAACGCAGTTCACGCTCGAAATCTTGCTCGCCCATCTGCATCGGGATACGAATGCCTGTCTGCACAGCATATCGTTCAGGTACAAACAGGCTGTTGCTCTTGCGCAAACGGTCGTCACCCCTGGATACTAGCAGGTCCATAACCAGAAGCTGGCGCCCTTCGATTTCAAGATTCGCCTTCTCCACGCTAACGACTTCCGCTTCCAATGCCAATTGCGCTTCCTCTTCCCGACCCGTGCCGTCGTAGCTGCGAATACGGGCAACTCCATCGGAGACGATCAGGTTCGCACGCCGTCCGGTACGATACTCGAACCCTGGCGGTTGGATCACGGGAACCGGGTAATCTTCTTCCCTGGTGGCAAAATGCAGCACCAGTGCTTGCCCACGCCTAAATGGCTCCCGGTATTCAATTCGATCTAACAAGGCATCGGGGATAGTTTGCGGCGGGTCGCTCTCCACGTTCACATCCTCTTCCGTTACAAACATGGCCTTGTTGTTTCGGGGATTGTAGCTGATCAGCACGTCATCTCCCTGCCTTGGTACGTTTACCAAGGAAATGACCTTCTTGATTTCGACCTGCTTGTGCTGTCCAGCTTCCACAAATTGCACAACAAATTTGACCTGCGGCAAGTTGTTCACATAGACGCCTGTCTCCTGCATACTTGCGATCGTCCCCGTAACCAGCCTGCCTTCCTTGAGATTGCGAGAGTGTTTCTGGCGAAGCAGTGGTCCGGCGATGGCAGGCACCAAAAACATAAGCGTTGGAATCAACAGCCAGGCCATCCAGTTGATGATGAGGGCGCCTCCCTCACGGACGTATGCCATAAAGGTGGAAAGCGAGATGCGCTGTGTCATTGCTGCCTCTCTCCAATTTGCCAACGTATTCGAGTCGATCCAGCCTGCTTGACCATTACTTATATTCATCCATCCTGCAGCGCTCTCCATGTCCGAGTAATACAGGCTGTCACTCCCCGACTCTTTGTAAAATTCGCTATCCGAGGAAGCAAAGTCTTTGTATGTAAGTCGACTTACAAGTGCCGAAGCGTCAGTGAAGCTGCCGTTTTTTTCGTTGTACACATAACCCGCAAGTTGTTCCTGCCCATTTTCTGTATCCGTGCCGGCGATCAAAACTTCTTCGTCATTCAATAATACAACCTTGGCACGATACAGCGGTTTTGGGGTTGGAACAAGTTCTCCCCACTCCTCAGACCGTGCATTATAGAATCGGGCTTGATTCCCTTTTGCACCATCGATACGGATTAAGCGAGAGACGTCGATTCCGAATGGTTTGGCAAATTGTAAACCAGCCTCGTCACGCGCGTCGAAGGTTCCTTGTTCTTCGGATTGAATCTTGACTTCAGGTCGTTCGTCTTCATCCAGAATGCCGCTAACCAACGCCGTTTGTCCATTTTGCAAATCGACTTCGAGCAATGGCACGCCCTGTTCGTTGTTCAAGCTGCTGCCCACAAAACTTGCCCGTATTGGATCGGAAGGCAGAAGATCGGTATTCAGCAATGCAAACTTCTTCATCCCGTTTTGAATTTCAGCCACATAATAGGCAGAACCTATCGTCTCCCCGGTGATCAGAATATGGCCTCTCCAAGCTGCCACATTCGAACTCAACGATCCGGGTACATGAAGCGTGCTTTGCGCGAGTTCCTTAACCTCTCCGCTATTCGAGACATGATTCAACTGCAAACCCGACCCATCACTATATGTAGGAATAATAATCCCCTGATCCTGATAAACGACTGCCGGGATGACGCCTTGCATCTCCGCCTGAACCATCACATCCTTAAGTATCGCTCCCGTTTGGGCATCAAAGACCCCCAGTCTCGCCCACGTAAAGTCCTGCGTTTTGGATAAAACGACCACTTCTTCCCCTTCATCCAAATAAAACATGCCCGCGATCGACGAATATGGATCCTCGTTTCCCTGCAAATCATCGGTGTAATCATTCCATACCATCACGCTTAATACGATGGCCGGAATGAAAAATACCAATAATGAAAGTTTCCTCAATCTCCTCTCCCCCAAGTGCCAAGCTAAAATAGCCCTTTTGCGTTAAGCTGAGTTCCAAGCCTCATCCCCAGCTTTCTTACAAAGTACGATGCATTCAGTCCATCGCTTGGGCCGGATCGTAGTCGCTCCAGTCGATGTCCGTTTTCGCCCCCAGCACCCATTTCGCGAGCTGACTGCCAATAAACGGCCCCATCGTTAAGCCCGAAGCGCCAAGCCCGTTCCCTACGACGAGTCCTTCCCATCCCGGGATCGGCCCCATGACAGGCAGAAATCCCGGCGTAAACGGACGGAAACCGACCCGGACTTCCTGCAGGGCTGCATCAGCCAAACCGCTTGCGATGTCCAGTCCTTTATTCAGCACTTCCTGCATACCTGCAGCCGTGACCCGGGTATCATATCCTTCAACATCATTTTCGTGCGTAGCCCCGATGACGATTTTACGTTGGTCAAATGCAAGCAAATATTGGTCCGATGGCGGCATGACGACAGGCCAATTTCCGGTATCCTGGTTGTCGTCCGTCAGTATGAAGTGCATGATCTGTGCTTTCTGATAATGAACCTTAAACGTAATGCCCAGCGGCTGCATTAAGGCTTTCGCCCATGCACCGGCGCAAACAATGACTTCGTCTGCCGCATAAAAATCTTCCCCGACCCTTACGCCCGAAACGCGATTGGATTCATGCTGAATGACCGCGTCTCCTTCGATCACCGTGGCACCGCCGCGCTGCGCGGACCGAAGCAATGCATCGCGCAGGGCGCGTCCATCCACGCGAGCCGCCCCACCGATGAACACGGACCGATACCCTTCCGACAGCAGCGGGAACCGTGCCAGCGTTTCGGCTTCATCAAGCGTGGCAATGTCTCCGATTTCCGGCGCATCTTGTTTGCGCGCTGCTGCCCGTTCTTCCATTTTGACGAGCTTATCCCTGTCGTGATGAATGCTGAGTGCGCCTACCCTGGCGTAGCCTGTGTCCGTTTCTCCCTCTGCCTGCAATTCCTCGATCAATCCCGGATAAAAACCTGCCCCCGCTTTGGCTAACCGATACCATTTTTGATTGCGCCGCTGGGAAACCCATGGGCAGATGATGCCTGCGGCAGCGTCTGTGGCCTGTCCCTTCTCCCTGCGGTCCACGATGAGCACGTCCGCTCCCATTTTGACCAACTGATATGCGGTCGATGCTCCCAAAATTCCTGCTCCGATGACGATGACTTTCTTCATGACTGCATTCCCTTCCTGATTTGCATATCTGTCCATTATACATCAAATGGCTTGCATCGTGCCGTGACCTCACTGGTTTCTCACATCTAAATCAACTCTTGAAAGGGATGGGAGCGAATCAGCGAAAACTGCTTGGCCAAAAAATGAGGCGAGTAAGGCATGTCGTTTTTTAACCACGCTACTATCGTTCCGATCAAAGCAGCCGATCCATACCAGACCGCAACCTCTTCATGAATGCCTGCTTTCGCAAGTTTGCGCTCACCGCCCATGCTTTCGATTTTGGATCGGACCAGCGTGCTTAACAGCTTCAACAAACGATCCGTAAAAATCGGCGTACGTTTGGTCGCCAGCACCACTTTATAGAAGGAAGACTGCTCGGCGAAATGCTCCAGCAACTTCACCAGCACCGGCCACGGATCACTTGGTTTCTCAGGCCCTTGGCCCTCTTGAAGCGAATGCTCCAGCACGATCCCTTCGATGTTTTCGATCATTTCGTCGGCCATCTTCTCCATCATGTCCGTTATATCGCGATAATGCAGGTAGAACGTGACCCGATTGATGGTTGCCCGCTCCGCGATCCGGTTCACGGACAGCTTCTCGATATCCATCTCCTGCAGCAGTTCCACAAACGCTTCGCGAATCAACTGCCGCGTTCGTATGATTCGCGGATCGATCGCGGACTTCTTTTTGTGTGTCATTGGCAAATCTCCTTTATTTTGAAAGATTACAATTTTAATTAATCAGTCGATTATTTTAAACTTATGCAACAGTATGTCGTTTAAATGTAAATTAAACAACAGCTTTGTGCAAATGCGTCAATTGTAATTCAGAAGAATATGTATATAATTCAATAAATACAATGTCAACTATACAACACGTTGTAAATTTAGTCACGAAGATTGAAAGGATGGAATGGATTGAGCCAGACAGAACTACAAAATGTAAAAAAAGGACCCATACTGTTCATCATGATTTTGGGCGCATTTTTGGCCACTTTGAATCAAACCTTGATGAGCGTTGCCACGCCGGAGCTGATGAACGACTTCGGCATCACGGCAGCCGTAGCGCAATGGCTCACAACCGGCTACATGCTGGTGAACGGCGTGCTCATTCCGATCACGGCCTATTTCATGCAGCGTTTTTCGACGAGACAGCTTTTTCAGGCGTCGATGCTTATCTTTTTGGTCGGAACGATCGTATCGGCCATCGCCACCAACTTTGGCACATTGCTGACAGGACGCATGATTCAGGCCGCAGGCGCGGGCATTATCATGCCGCTGCTGACGCATGTCATTTTGACGCTCTTCCCTCCCGAAAAACGGGGAGCCGCCATGGGCATGGTCGGATTCGCCATTATTTTCGCCCCGGCCATCGGGCCTACGCTTGCAGGTTACATTCTTGAAAACTACGCATGGGAAACGATGTTTTACGGCATGATCCCATTGACGCTCATCGTCATCGTATGTGGATTCATTTATTTGAAAAACGTATCCGAACGCATCCGCACCAAGCTGGATACGCTCAGCGTTCTATTTTCCACCATCGGTTTCGGCGCCCTGTTGTACGGATTCAGCCAAGCTGGCAGCCTCGGATGGTCGAGCGGTGAAGTGCTTGGTTTCATTGCAGCCGGCGTAGTAGCCCTCGCGCTGTTTACTTGGCGTCAGCTCACATCGGAATCGCCTTTGCTGGACCTGCGGGCATTCAAGTACAACATGTTCTCGCTGACAACGATCATCAGCATTGCCATCACGATGGTCATGTATGCCGACATGATGCTTCTGCCGCTGTACCTGCAGAACGCTCGCGGTTACACCGCGCTGGAATCCGGCTTGCTGCTGCTGCCGGGCGCACTTGTCATGGGATTCCTGATGCCAATCACCGGCAGACTGTTTGACCGTTTTGGCGCAAAATGGCTGTCCGTGATCGGTATGGTGATCGTCATTGTCACGACGCTTGGATTTATCGATTTGACGGATTCGACAAGTTATACTTACCTTGTATTAATGTCTACCGGACGGCGGATTGGTATGGCGTTGCTGCTGATGCCAATCCAAACGGCGGGCTTGAACCAACTGCCTGCACGATTGAATGCGCACGGCACGGCGATCTCGAATACGATCCGACAAGTGGCCGGTGCCGTCGGTACGTCCTTGCTCGTCAGCGTCATGACCAACCGTGCTGCCACCCATTTCAAAGACATGATGGCAGAAGGTGCAGCTCAGGCAGCCAATCAGCAGCAGATGATGACCAATTCGATGATTCAAGGCATCAACGACGCCTACATCGTAATTATCGGTATATCCGCAGTCGCTCTGGTGCTGTCATTCTTCATCCAACGCACGAAGCCTGCACAGGAAGAAGAGGCCCCTGCAAGAGCGGGACAACAACCTGTAGGCAAAAAAGTTCAGCTGAACTCCAATTAAATTTGATTGGCGGCCAGCTATACGTTTGCAGCACAAACAGCGGCAGCTCCGACGAACCGTTTCGTCAGAGCTGCCGCCTTTTTGATTCACCGCACCGTATTGGAATTAGCCCACCTGCAATTCGGAGCAGCGTACTTTTTCCGGAACGATTGTTCCGCCCTTACAATCATATAATCTCCTATGCTTCCGAAGCAGCTTTCTTTCAGAAAGCTTTTAGACCGCTTCGCTTCTCCAGATTCTTTCTGCCCTCTTCGTTATCGGGTAAATTTCCGGTTCAACCTATATAGTACCTCCGTTGTCATTGGTGCACCACCTTGATTTGATGAATTTTAAACTCAGGCATCTCTTTTACAGTAAAACACAATAGCTACTGTAATAAAGAACAGTGTCCATAACATTGAAATGCCTGCGCCTTGCATGGGTGTGAGGACATTTATTTCATCAGAGAATGACGGCATATACATATAATATCCTGCCGTATCGGGAAAATAATTTCTAAGGCTGGATAGATAATCACTCACCAATGGACTGACAACGTAATAATAACCAAGCATAATGACTAATGCAGGAGTGGTTCGTCTCAATACAGCTCCCATAGCTGAACTAAGAAGTGTAGTTAATGTTAAATAACCTGTTGCACCTATTACCGTTTTTATTATGTTGTCTATCTCAATCACTGCTACCGTGTCTCTCATCATAATAAAAGTATATAGCACACCTGATGCAACCATAATAAACGCCGCAGGAATGCTTATAATGGCCAATGCCAGATGCTTCGCGAATAATTGAGCCCCCCGCCAAGGCATCGTAGTTAAGGTAGTTCGGATCTGGCCACCAGCATACTCGGAACAAGCAGCTAAGATCCCCAGCATAACAAATCCTGCTTGAAGATATCCCATAGAAGAAAAACCTATATTCAGCAACCTTTGCGTCCCTGCTGCCCCTTGTAGACCAATCGAAGTAAAAGCCGCGGCTAAAACTAAATGAAGAATGAATGTGCCCATAAGAGTGAGCCAAGTCATGGGTAATGTTAGTAATTTGTCCAGTTCAGCACCAAGAATTAAGGGTAGCTTTTTACTAGAAGGGACACTCATGCTGCAACGTCCCTCCTAAGGAATACAATAGCTGCAACAATGAAAAGAACGATAACCCAAGCAAGCATGACTAACCCGCCTGTAAACGGGGTGAGAAATCTGTCGCTCATAAACATAAACATTTCAAGGCCAGCCCGATCCGGTAAGTATAACGCCAACTTTGTAACCTTAGAAAGCAGGAAACTGAATGATACAACGGATGTGTTTATGATGAGCACAGCCAGCGGAATCATGCCATTCTTCGTTAGAACAGCAATCCCAAAAGCCAAAAGAGCAGTGAGTATCCAGTAACAAACTACACCGATCAGTTTAGACCATTCAAATACAGGGGTATATTCACCAAGAATAAGATGTGTGGCCGACAACGTTGTTATAATAGCAACAATACTAAAAAGTATGCTGATTACTGTCACAGCCCCCGCTTTTGCCAGCAATACATAAAGTCGGGATGAAACAACCGTTAAACTTGTTGTTATCTGTTGTCCTCCACCAGATTCGCTGCTCTCTGTCAAATACTCGCTGCTCACGGCAAGCACACCTAGAATAATGACACCTTGCACACCAAGACCTAATCCAATAAAGCCAACTTCCGATAGCCTTGTGCTGACTCCGGCAATAATCTCTTCTTTTTGTGCTGTACTGTCCAGGGTAGCAATGACCGCTGGGGCAAATGCTCCAATAAGAAAAGCAAGCCAAATGCCCGGCAGAGAGAACAATTTAGACAGTTCCGCGTTGAATGCTCTCATACAACGACACCTGCTTTGTCAGATGTCAGGGCAAAAAAGGCTTCCTCCAGCGTCGAATGATTACCTATTACTTCTTTCAATGTTCCATCTGCAACGATTTTTCCATGCTTAATAATCACCACATCATCAACCGTCTCTGCAAGCTCTCCCATTAGATGACTGGATAGTAACACCGTGTTTCCAGACTCCGCACGTTCACGTAAAAACGTCCGAATCCAGCGAATTCCTTCCGGGTCGAGCCCGTTTACGGGTTCATCCAAAACCAATATTTCGGGATCTCCAAGCAGAGCAGCTGCCATTCCAAGTCTTTTCGCCATACCAAGGGAATAACTCCCAACTCGTTTGCCCGCCGCATTAGTAAGACCCACGATTTCCAGCACTTCCTCGACACGTGAGCGTGGCAATCCTGCAGCACGAGCAATCCAACGTAAATGGTCCCGTCCTGTTCGCCCGCGATGAGCTCCAGATCCATCCAGTGCGGCGCCTATTGTTGCTAGAGGATGATGTAATTCAGCGAATGGCTTGCCATGAATTAGTGCAGTCCCCGAGGTTGCACGGTCTAATCCAAGCAGGATGCGGAGTGTAGAGCTTTTTCCTGCTCCATTTGGGCCTAAAAAACCGGTTACTCTACCCGGTCTGGCTGTAAAACTGATACCTGATAAGATTTCATGAGTCCCGCGATGTTTGACGAGATTATTAAATGTAAGCAACCATAACACTTCCTTTCTGTTATGGTTCTAAGTATAAAGAGGCAAAGTTACATCCCGGTTATTCTGCTGTTTACTTCTGGGTTAACTTTAGGTTACGCTCTACCAATAGCTACTCTTGTACCATTTTCATTGGATGTAAAGTCAGCTTTCAGCTTCATTTTTTCCAACATATAATTTGAAGTTGATAAACCAATTCCCGCCCCACGCCCATAGGAAGAATGAGCCATACCCGGACCTCTGTCTGCAATAATGATCCGTTCTTTTTCTACGTCAACAGCAATGTTTACATATTTCCCCTCTGCGGCATGGCGAATAACATTCTGAAACAAATTATCCAGAACCCGTGTCATCCACGAAGGATCTGTTTCCCAATAAAAAGTTTCGTCTGCTGGTAAATCAACATCGAGCTGAATTTCTTTTTCTTCAAATACAGGATACCACGCAGCAACAGAAGCCCTTACTAAGCGCCCAATATCTGTTGAAACGGGCCGGAAAGGATGTTTTCCTGATGTAAGCAATGTATAGGTCAGTAAATCATCCATTAGATCCCCGACTCTTGTAATCGTATGGTTGATCTCTATTAACGAGTTTTGCCCTTCTAAACTCATGGATTCTTGATTTAATCTGGTGACGTGTCCTCTCAAAATGGTAAGCGGTGTTCGTAAATCGTGAGATAAATTCGCAATCAGCCGATGTCGTAATAACTCTTCTTCATATTCTCGTTTACGACTGTCTTCAAGCTGCTGCATCATCCAATTAAAAGAGCTTCCTAACTGTTCTATCTCATCCATACGATCCGCTTGAACAGATAGGGGTTTAGGGAATGAATTATTTTTAGCTGAAGATGACATGACTTCCTGTAAACGAGCGAGACGTTTTTGAAGTTTCATAAAGAACACCCAAGATAAGATCACAAATGCGACCATAATAAAACCAAACAATAGCACCGAAACGTAAAACAGATTTAATGCATTTACATTTTTTTCATGAGTACTTGAAACTCCGAAAAACGCACTGATGAAAATAAGCATCATCGGAGGGAAAAAGATAAATAGAAAATGCACTTTTAGAAATCGACGAAATAATGATTTGTTTTGCTTCATAATTTCACCCGATATCCTATACCCTTCAACGTCTCAATGATCTCCGGGGAATCGGGATGACGTTCCAACTTTTGACGCAGTCGGTGGATATGCACCATTAATGTTTTATCACCCGTTATATAAGCTTCTTCCCAAATCGCTTCATAAATTTGTTCTTTGGGTAAAACTTGATTGGGGTGCCGTAAAAAGTACATTAAGATTTGATGCTGTTTCCCCGTCAATATAATTTCTTCACCTGTCCGCTTGTCAAATATCATTTGACCTTCCGGATCGACTTCAATCTGATTCCCTAACGAAATGCGTTCGGAACGTATTCCGCCACTTCGACGGGTTAATACTTCCAATCTTGCAACTAATTCATCCATATGGAAGGGCTTCGTTACATAGTCATCCGCAAATTGTAAACCGTCTACCTTATCATCTATGGATGTTCGAGCAGATAACAGCAAAATAGGGACATCAGGAGCTGCCTTTTTCAATCGTTTTCCCACCGTAAATCCGTCTATACCGGGTAACATGATATCCAAAATAACGATTTCATGCTCATGAACTTCTTTTTCGGCTCCTTCCCCAGAAAGCAGCCACTGAACCGAGAATCCTCGCTGTTCCAATTCTTCCTTTACCCAACTGCCGATCTTCTCGTTATCTTCAATATATAAAATGTTTCTTTTCAAGTAACATCCCTCTCTCTAAATGCAGTCCATTATAAGACAGATTAACACAATTCAAAAAATGCTATCCAGTTAACTCCATTTATTCGACGGATTGTCAAGCCAAGTGCTACAGTTCCTCTGTGAAAAAAGAAAAAAGACACACTCGATCCGTAGAATGTGTCTCCTTCTCATGTATCCTATTCTTTATAAAAATTAACCTTCAGGAACAGACTCGTATAAAGTATATCTCTGATTCTCATTTGAATATACATATTCAGGATGAGCTACAGAGCGATACAATTTGGTACCCGGAGGCAATACAGAAGCCATACCTTCCTGAAACTTTTTATTTTTTTGATAATTCATAGATATTTCTCCATAGGAGGTCGTTTTGACGGACTTAAACTCTTCTTCATCAACGACCTTAACCTTTTTATAAAGGATCGACTCCATTATAAAAATATCGCTATTATTGTCTTCTTTCATCACGTTTTGAGCCATTTGTTCGGTAGCGCTAGTTTCGGATGTACAACCAATTATGCTTAATGACATTACAGTAAATAATAAGATCAGGTATGCATATTTGGATAACATCTCTCTCCTCCATTCAAAATGATTCAATCACCCTTCTCCCTTCGCTTTCATCGCCTCATATAATTCCTCATTGGTCAGATGATTTTCGAAGTTGGTAATCAGGATGACGTTCCTGTCTTCGGGAGCATACAGCACTTCTCGCTGCCATCTAAAAAAATGCGGCCCCTCCCCCATGTTGCGCACAACGCCCATCAGGATGCCGAGCCAGTAGGCCGTCTGCTTGACGTCCGTCAGGCAATCATTGTAGTAAAAGCCTTGCCAGTGACCGTGTTCCCGGTCGCGCATAGCCTGGTCCGCTGTTTCGTACGCTTCCTTGGACTTGCCCAGCTCGTAAAAGGCAGCCATGTAATTGTTCTCGCAGTAACGCTCGAATGCGCGGCAAAAGGCAGATCCGCCTTGGGCAAACTCGTAATACATTCGATATTGCAGCCCGATGCTGTCGTCCAGCAACCTTTGATTCGATATGTTATGCCTCACCTGATGCGTACGAGACAAGGCCTCCCCGTACTGCTCCAGCGCCTGTTCACATATCCGTGCATACCAGGACACCTGTTCGGCAAAGCCTTGTTCAGGACATGCCCAGCGCATGCCTTCGACAGCACTTTGCGTATCTGATCGCAGCCATTGCGACAGCAGCTGCCGGGTCGTGTAATTGTAAAACTGGTCTCCGCAGCCTTCATCCGGATGATCCCCGTATCTCGGTGCACAGGATGCGTAGGCATCGAATAATTCGGCAATGCCTCCGTGCTCGCCTCCAAAATAATCATTCACGTATCGCTCTGGATACGATGCCGTGTCCACGTCTCCTTGGGACCATAACTCCGCGATCGCCTGCAGCGTATACACATGAGGTTTTACGTTGGAGCAGTTTACGATGATGAATTCACGTACACCGCGCTGCCTCGCATTAACTAACTCGTCCCGCACCATCGCCAGAGAATTGGGCAGCATCGTCATGTGGCTGGCCGCCTGCAGATCATAGAACGAGGCGTGATAATACACGCCATGCGCTTCTCCTTGGCGATCCTCAGCCGGGAGCGCAACAGGCCTTGCATTGACGCCATGTTGACGGCGGGCGACCATTTTGCCGTATCCGTTATCTCCCCAGATTTTAATCGTATCGTCTGCAATGCGGAGGTGCCCCTGTTGATAAAGTTCAACCATTTCCCCGTACAAATTTGTGCAAAATACCGGATGGTCGACGTGCCTCTGCACAATCAAACGTTGCTCCTCCATGATCGAACCAATCAGCTCCCCCCGGCTCCGATCGGTCGCATATCTTTCGTCATCCAGCCAGAACGGACGGTCCCCCTGCCCGCGAAAACCGATGTTCCAGACCACTTTCTTGTTCCGCTGCCTCAGCACCCCTTCTTCCCACAATTGCCTGAACAGGTCGGGATGTTCCGCAAACGAAGGATTCAGGTCGGGATAGGCCCGCAAAAACATTTCCGCACCGAGCGGTTCCGCATGGTGATGGGTGATCCACAAGCCCATGTCGGCGGCCAGATCGGAGTATATTTTGGCATTGTGGTCGGTGCCGGGGATAACGAGATTGCCGCCTAACCGGAGCAACGTTTCCATGACCATTTCCCAAGGCTTTTCTTTGCTCCCCTCCAGCGTCCAAGCGTGAAGCAGAACTTCATCGTTCACGAACCAGCCTCTGAAGCGACACGCCGCGGCCGAGGAACAGATCGTGGTTTCGTCGATCGACCTGGCCTCTCTTTTTTCAAACATCTGATCATTCCAAAACCACAACGGCTGAATGCCGAGATACTCCCGGCTGATGTAATTCAATGCGTAAATGCATCCCAATTCATCCGCAACCCGTATATCCATCCGGCGATCTTTCACTTCAATGATATAAGCTTCTTCATTCAAGCTGTCATCGCAACTGATCCGGATCGGGTCCAAGGAACCCGGTTCGGTCTCCCCTGCCATCGTCATGCCCAAATCGCGATAAAATCGTCGGATGGCCCGTTCCACCGGCCTGGAGTCCAGATCGCTATGTATTTCCGTCTGTGCCGTCAACGTAAACATGCTGTGTTTCCTCCTATTCGAAGAATTCGCTCTAGGAAGAGTAAAGCATACGGTCATCGCGGTGACCATGGAATAAACCGTGGTCATTGTGCTTATTTCAGTGATAAACCGATTGCTGCCAGGCGGAAACGTCTAGGGAATATACGCTTCCGCCACCTCAACGATCTTTTTGCCGCCGATCACTTGGTATTTCACGTCGATTTCGCTTCCTTTTTGGAAACGGGGCACCGCCAGCACGGAAATGTAGGTTTCCACCACGGCGTCGAAGCTGCTTTCGTTATCCGGCGTCACCGTAAGATCCATACGCACACCTGGCCTGCCGTCCATGCTGGATGAAGTTTCGGCAATATGCCGAATAACTGCCTTAGCCGGAATTCCGCCCAGCAAAATCTCTTTTCGCCGTTTCAACTCCCTCTGTTTCGCGCGAATCGTGTTCATCACCACCAAGATCGTAATCAAACCCGTGATGCTTCCGAAAATGACCACCAGCAATGAAATGTACCCCGTCGACATCGTTTTCCCCTTTCGTGTAAAGATTTTTTCAAAAACTTCTCGTTATTCCCGCCCAATTCCTGCAAACATTAAGAGCATCGCAAAACACTGCCATAAGGCCGCTCCTCCCTAAAAAAGGCCTCAAACTCTTCATCATGCTGATGTTGAGTTGAGGCCTTGTAGCGTACGGCTTAACCTGCCGTTTGATCAACCAAATTTCAGGCGAATACCTGCCAAGCGGACCCCGTCCGTTGCGGCATCGTTTTGTTCCGCTTCTTCGTACACGTCCCATTGTCTGCCCACGAGGGTTCTCAGCACGCCGATTTCTTCCCGGGTCAAACGTACATGCTGCAGGGAAAGGCCGGTTTCGACGAAATCGCGATCAACCTTTCGGTCAAACCTGAAATCCAGTAGACGTTTCACACCATTAATATGCAAAAACTTGAATTCGTATCCTTCGCGAATCGCCTTTTCCCAATTTTCGCCGATCTCTGCTGCCGTATCGAGCCGGGGTTCGAGATCCATCGCAGGCTCTTTGATCTTGGGCAGCAATGGATCGAAATCCCTGCGCCGCAAGCAATCGATGATAACTTCGATCGGCTCGCCGCTTGTCAGCACATTTTCCACAAGCAAGCCGACCGGAATCGACAACTGCGTCAAACTCATGTTCATTCTCCCCCTTCTTTAGAGATACTGGCTGAACCAGGCATTGACCTGTTCAAAGCTGTCCACCCGCAAAGAAGGTTTGCCGCTCTTCAGCAGGGAATGATTGGAACCCGGGTAGCGGATAAGCTTGGTCACTTTCCCCTGCCGTTTGAGGGTCGTGTACAATTCTTCCGCCTGACTGACCGGCGTACGGTAGTCCTGCTCCCCATGCATGATCAGCAGCGGCGTTTCGATGTTGTGCGCATGCGCGAGCGGCGAGCGGGACCACAACATGTCCGCGTGTTCGGTCGGATTGCCGCCGATGACACCTTCGACATACGAAATGCCGATATCGCTCGTTCCGTACATGGACAGCCAGTTGGAGATGCTGCGCTGTGTGACCGCAGCCTTGAAACGGTTCGTGTGTGCCACGATCCAGTTGGTCATCACCCCGCCGTAACTGCCGCCGGCAACGCCCAACCGGGTATCGTCCAAGACATTATACTGGGCCAACGCAACATCCACGGCTTCCAGCAAATCATTGCAGTCTCCCCCGGCAAAATCTCCCCGGCAAGCTTTCGCAAATTGCTGGCCGTATCCCATGCTGCCGCGAGGATTGACCATCAACACCGCGTACCCTTGTGCAACGAGCGTCTGCATTTCATGGCTGAACACCCCGGTGTACATCGCATGCGGCCCCCCGTGAATCTGCAAAATAAGAGGAACCTTCGCTCCTGCTTCCCGCTGTTCCGGCAATAGCAGCCATCCTTGTATCCGCCATCCGTCCGATGAAACGAATTCGATCCGTTCAGGCTTGTTTACTTGGAGCTGGTCCATAAGTTCGTCGTTATGGTGCGTCAGCCGGGTTTCTTGCCCGCTTTTCAGATTAAGGGCGTATAGCTCGCCCGGACGTTCATCCGTCAATGCGGCGAACAGGAGCGTTTGACCGTCCGATGAAACCGCGTACTGATATACATCCCGTTCTCCGCCGAAGGTAACCGCTTCGGCTGTTCCATCTGCTCCGATTCGGTACACGTTTACGGTGCCGTCATGCGTTCCCAGCACATACATGGATGCGCCGCCGTCTCCCGCTGCCATCTGCGGAGAGGGCGAAGCGCCGGCGGATTTCATGTCGCCCAGCGCCGCGTTGCCGAGCTGCATGTCCAGCCCCGGCGCAACCGGCGTCGGCTGCCCGCCGGCGCTTGGCACTTCGTACAGCCGGTTATGGCTTCCGCTGCCGAATTCACGGTCGCTGGCCAGCAGCATCAAACTTTCACCATTAGGCGTGTACGCAAATTGGCTTATCAGCAGGCTGGAATCAGTGACCTTGCGCGGCTCCCTTTCTCCAGGCCGGATCGTATATACATCCGCAAAATAGAGCAAATCGGCATCCAGCGAAGCATCTTCAACCTGCTTGGAGACAAAAGAAATTTCGGTCCCGTCCGGCGACCAAATCGGTGAACTCACATTCCAGGAACCGACGGTGAGCTGGGTAATGGCATCATTTTCGATATCATATACGAACAAATGGCTGTACAATCCGTCCCACCAGCCTGATCCTTCCGCCTTCGGCGTGGTGCGCTCATACACCTTTCCTCGCAATGGCGCTGTTTTGTTGCTTTCGGCATCCGTGCCTGCCGAATCTTTCTGTACCTTGCTCGTAAAGGCAATATGCGTACCCGCCGGAGACCAGGCATATTGCAATATTTTGCGTTCCGGTGCGACGAGCCTCTTCGGCTCCATGCTATCGGCATCCACAGGAATAACCCACAGGCCCTTTCCGCCTTCTTCCAAACGTAAAAATGAAAGCATGCTGCCATCCGGTGACCAAGAAGGCGACGAATCCTTCATGCCTGCGGTCACGGCTGTATCTTCCGAACCATCCAACAAGATGGTGCGAATATGGGTTTGATATTCGTTCTTTTCCCGATCGATGGTCTGCTGCACGTAAGCCGCCCGCCCACGAATGCTGACGACAGGATCGGTGACCCAGCGGTATGCATACAAATCCTCCGGGGTAATCGGCCGTTTGTTCATTTCCGTTGCTCCTCTCCGCAATGCGATGTAATTCTGCCTGAATCAGTTTTCCGTTTTGTCTGTGCGAGGATCAAGCATGTCGCGCAGCCAATCCCCAAGGAAGATAACGCCGAGTACGGTGAATGTGATGGCAAGCCCGGGGAAGGTCGCCACCCACCAGCTCGTAGCTACATATTGCCGACCATCGCTAAGCATCCCGCCCCACGAAACGTCCGGCGGTTTAATGCCCATCCCCAAAAAGCTGAGCGAAGCTTCCGCAATAATGGTCGTGCCCACGTTCATACCCGCGATCACGATAAAGGAAGAAAGAATGTTCGGCACGATATGTTTGATGATCAGCCTGCCGTTACGTGCGCCTATCGCTTTGGCCGCATGCACGTAGTCCCTCTCCCGGATGCTGAGCACCTCGCTCCGCACGACACGGGTATATGCGACCCAGTTGGTGACGCCGATGACAAAAATCAGCGTGGTCAAACCCTGACCGACGATCGCCATCACCACCAACATGAACAAAATGGTCGGAATAGCCATGAACGCATCTCCGACACGCATGATGACCGCATCAACCCATTTGCCGTAAAATCCGGACAGAAGGCCAAGAACCGCGCCGATGAAGCCGGAAACGAGCACGGCGCCCAGGCCGACGATCAATGAAACGCGGGCCCCGTATACGATGCGGCTCCACATATCCCGGCCCAAATTGTCCGTGCCGAGCCAATATTCCGATGAACCGCCATCCATCCATACCGGAGGTTTCAAACGTTTGAGCGGATCGACGGCCGCCGGATCATGCGACGATATCAAAGGTGCGCAGACCGCCGTCAACAATACGATTAAAACGATGACAGCCCCTACCATTCCCGTCTTGCTAACCCATAGTTGTCTCCAGATGTATCGGAACCCGCTGGAAGCGGGCAAACCTTTCTCCACCGCGGCTTCCGGGCCCTGCACCTGCATTTCGTTGCCTTCTGTCATGGGAATGCACCTCCTTTAGTCGTATTTGATCCGCGGATCAAGCAGTCTATAGACCACGTCCGTCAAAATATTGGTGAGCACCACGATCAGTGCGATGACGAATACGGCGGCTTGCACAATGGCCATGTCATGCGTATTGATGGCAACGACCAGCAATTGTCCCAATCCCGGCCATGAAAAAACGGTTTCCGTGATAAGCGTACCGCCGATCAGGCTCGTAAACTGCAAGCTCATAATCGTCACGACCGGAATAAGCCCGTTCCGGAATGCATGTTTGCCGATGACAACGATGCGCGCCAGTCCTTTGGCACGTGCAGTGCGGATGTAATCCTGGCTCAAAATTTCCAGCATGCTGGACCGGATCAGCCGTGTCATCTGCGCGGCAAGACCGATGCCGAGCGTGAACGCGGGCAAAATCAGATGGGAAAATCCGCCTCGACCGGATACCGGCAGAACCCCCCACATAACCGAGAACAGCAGGATCAGCATGATTCCCATCCAGAAGTTGGGCATCGCCTTGCCGATGACCGACAACCCCGAAATGACAAGATCCGTAAACGTGTTCCGTTTGACTGCGGATGCAACCCCCAGCGGAATCGCCAGCAAGACGGCAAAAATCATCGCCGCCACGGCCAGCTCGAAACTGGCCGGCAATCTCTCCAACACCAGCTGCAGCGCAGGTTCCCCATACCGGAAAGACTCGCCGAAATCCCCCTGCAGCGCATTGCCGAGGAATTTTACATATTGCGTGTACAAAGGCTGATCCAACCCCAACGCTTTTGTCAGTACCGCACGATCCTCGGCGGTGGCCGTCTCGGGCAGCATCAGGGCGACCGGGTCGCCCGTAACCCTTACCAGAATGAACACGATAAGGGAAACGATGAACAGTACCGGTATGACCTGCAGCAAAGACTTCAATACGTATTTCCCCATTCCCCGTTCACCTCCAATAAACCAAAATCACTCATTTACCACCATGCTTCAAGTCGAGCATCATCAGAAACCACTCTCTTGAAACCAAATCACCTTCCTATATACACCGCAAAAAACATACACACGTTAACGGAGAGCCGGAACCCATCTGAAGAAGCGAAGCGATCCACAAGCTTTCTGAAAGAAAGCTGCATCGGAAGCATACGCTGTTCACCGGATTTCCCCTCTGAAAAAAGGGGATCGAAAAAATCTGGGGACAAGCGAAACGCGATTCAGAAGATGGTACTCCACTCGCAGTGGCCTTGTGTGATTGATTCGTCCGGTTTATATAGGATGTATTTCTTAATATGAAGAAAGAACGGCAGGAACCTGATCTTTCCGTCCCTGCCGTTCACGGCCGATCCTTGCCTGGACAGGTCATTCTGTCCGACGTTACTGAGTCACAGGTGTAATCTCATCGGCGTAGAACATCTCGTCTTTGCGCGGTTCGAAGTTCACGCTTGCGCTTGTTCCGTACACGCCTTCCATCTGGTACAGATATACGGCCGGACGGTCTTCCGCAAAAATTTGCTGTACTTGCTGGTACTCTTTTTCGCGCGATGCCGGGTCCATATTCACGAGCGCGGATTGCAGCAATTTCTCGACTTCCGGATTGTTGTAATCCGATTCGCCTTTGGCTTCTTCAAGCATGTAACGATTGTAGTTGTTCGAAGCGTCGAACAAGGAATTTCCGATACCGATCATGAAAATCTCTTTGAACGACTTCGAGCTGTAACGTTCGCTGAAAGCGCTTGGCTCAAGCACGTCCAGATTGATTTTGAAGCCGACTTGCCCCAGCATCGCCGCCACAACTTCAGCCTGCTCTTTGTACTGGGAGGAAACCGAAATCGTCATTTCTGCTTCGCCTTCGGCATAACCTGCTTCTTTCAACAGCTGTTTAGCCTTCTCTTGATCATAGAGGGATGTCTGGTACAACGATGGGTCTGCACCGAAGTTGCCCGGTGTTACGGAAGTGCGGGTAACGACGCCTGCGCCTCCGGCGATGCTATCGACAATACCTTGTTTGTCGATGGCGAGTTCGACAGCCTCACGCACTTTCGGATCTGCGGTGATCGTTCCTTCCGTTTGGCGGAAGATCAACTGCAGTACGCGCTGGATCGGAGCTTTGACGATTTTTTTGTCCGCTTCGCCTTCGATGCGCGCAATGTCCGTGGATGGAATCGAAGCAGCCACATCGACGCCGCCAGCAAGCAGCTCGGATACCCGCGTTGAGGCCTCTGGAACGACGCGGAATACAACCTGATCCCATTTCGGCGTGCCATCAAAGTAATTTTCGTTTTTGACAAGCTCGACACGGTCGTCTTTCGTCCATTTGCTGAACTTGTAAGGGCCTGTGCCGACCGGATTTTTCAGGAAAGCATCGAAGCCGTTATCCTGAATGTATTTGGCAGGCAGAATGCCTGCACCCATTTTGGACAAACGGTTCAGCAGCAGCGGGTCAGGACCGTCTGTAACGATGTCGATAGTGTGCTCGTCCACTTCCTTCACTTCAACGATGTTTTTGAAGTAGCTGTTTTGTTTCAGCGTTTCGTCTTTAGCGACACGTTCGATCGTGTATTTCACGTCAGCCGATGTGAACGGATCTCCATTATGGAACGTAACGCCTTCACGAAGCTTGAATCTCCACGTGGTATCGTTCACTTGCTCCCATGACGTTGCAAGACCGGGAACCTTGTTCTGGTTGCTGTCGTTTTTGAGCAGATAATCGAACACGTTGACCAGTACCGCTTCACTGGCCGTGTTGTTGTTGTTGTGCGGATCAAAACTCTCGATGTCCGTAGGCGTCGCAATCGTCAGCGTTTTGCTGGATGCGCCGCTCTCACTGCCCTTTTCGGTTCCGGTTGCCGTCGTTCCGCTTCCGCTTTGCCCGCTGCAAGCACTGAGCACCAATACGACTGCGAGTAATGTCAACCACATGCTTGCCCAAGTTCTCTTTTTCATGTTGCCTGCTCCCCCTTATTGATTCGTATGTTTTTCCAAAAAGCGAAGTGCTACTGCCGACAGCATACCCACGCCATATGGCATGACCGATTCGTCGAGATCGAACATCGGATGGTGAAGCGGATAACGCGTCCGCTCTTCTTCGTTGCCCGAACCAAGCCTGAAGAATACGCCCGGAACCTGCTCGCAATAGAAGGCAAAATCCTCGCCGCCCGTGGAAGGCACGATGCTGGTCCAGCCTTTGGCCCAATCCAAGCCGTCGATCGTTTCCGTCAGAAAATCAACCATGCCCACATCGTTCACGACGACCGGGTAACCGTCGCCGTACACTACTTCATGCCCTGCGCCGAACGAGCTGCAAACCCCGCTGACCACTTGCTCGATCAAGGCTGGCATTCGTTCGCGCAGAGCCGGAGACAATGTACGAACCGTGCCGATCATCTCGACTTCCGGGGCAATCGCCGTTCCCATGTATCCGCCGTTGATTTTGCCGATCGTCACGACGACAGGCTCGAGCGGGTCCACCAAACGGCTGGCGATGTTTTGCAGCGCCGTGATTACTTGCGCGGATACCGCAATCGCGTCGATGCCTTCATGCGGTCTTGCCGCATGTCCGCCTTTGCCGAAGATTTTGATGACCAGACGGTCTGCCGAAGCAAAAGCAACGCCCCGGCTTACGCCCACGGTGCCCGTATCCATGCCAGGCGTCATGTGAAGGCCCGCAATCGCGCTTACCTTTGGATTTTCCAGCACGCCGTCATGGATCATGGCACGTGCCCCCGCAAGACCTTCTTCAGCAGGCTGGAATACAAATTTGATGTTGCCCGCTTTGGGCTTCCCAAGGCTCGTAAGCAGCTCCGCCGCTCCCATCAGAATGGACGTATGGGCATCATGCCCGCACAGGTGTGCTTTGCCTTCGATCTGAGAGCTATATTCCGCGCCTTTCAGATCCTGGATCGGCAGTGCATCCATGTCCGCTCTCAGTGCAATGGTTGGTCCGTCTGTTTCTCCGCGGAGCACACCAACAACGCCGGTTTTGCCTACATTACGGGTGACTTCCAGCCCTAAACGCTCCAAATGCTCGGCTACGATGGACGACGTCCTTACCTCTTCATAACCGATTTCCGGATTGCGGTGAAAATCCCGGCGCCATTCGGTAAGGCGCGGCTGCTGCGCCTGCGCGAGTTCGATCAATTTTGCTTGTTCCATTGCTTGTCAATCCTTTCCTGTAGGTTCCGTTGCGTTCAATCGGGCATAAATGGCATCCGCAGAGGATTCGATATGTTTCTTCATCGTATCGCGAGACCGTATCGGATCATGAGCTTTCAACGCTTCCAGGATGTCCATATGTATGCCGTGGTTCAGGGAACGAATCCGGTCATCGTAAGGCATCAAGTCCAAGGCCGGATTGATTTTGGTCCGGATCTCGCGAACCGCTCGCTCTATGTACGGGTTGCCGGACGCTTTCGCGATCGCCAAATGGAATTTGACGTCCAGCGCCCGAAACCATTCACGCGAGCAATCGGGTTCCCTGCTCTGCATCACGTAGCCTTCCAGCACTTCCAGCTCGCCTGCGGTGATCCGCTCAGCAGCCAGAAATGCGCCTTCAGGTTCGACGAGCGTGCGGTACTCGAATACGTGCAGCATTTGTTCCCAGTCACGCATGATTTCTTCTTTGGTTCTTTTATGCGCGTTAGCCGTAATAGGCAGAACAAACGTGCCTCCTTTGGCGCCGACCCGCTTTTCGATCAATCCTTTTGCTTCCAGCGCGGCTAACGCTTCGCGAACGGTAATACGGCTCGCGTTAAAGATTTCGGCCAGCTCGCGTTCGGACGGAAGTTGGTCCTCACCCATGATTTCCTTGAGGATAATCGCTTCCTCCAACTGCTCGCGAATAAATTCACTGACCTTTTTCGCAGATACTTTCTCGAACTGGAAAGTCAGCTGACCCTGCATATCAACACTCCGATCGATATAATGTCTAAACCTTATACCATTAAACGTTATACTCATACTATAATTCCGAGTAAACACATATGCAATAGTTTTTTTTCAAAAACATGCACGTTCCAACGAATGAACACGTCATTCGACAACAAAAAGAGCTCAAATCCCCTCTTTTTCCCCTATTGGCCGGTTAATGCTGTTGTCTCTCCCCCTGTGATCAAACCCGCCAATGATTCCAGCGCTTGGCGCAGGTCTGCAATGATATCCGAAGGATCCTCCAGCCCGACGGACAGTCGAATGAGGCCATCCGTTATCCCAAAACGCAGCCGCTCGTTCTTCGGAACAGAAAAATGGGTCATGGTGGCCGGATGCTGCACCAATGTTTCTGGATCGCCCAGGCTGAACGAAATCATCGCCAGCTTTAGCGCATTCATGAATGTTTGGGCTTCCTGAATACCGCCCTCTACTTCAAAAGACACGATGCCCCCCATCCCGTCCATCTGCAATTTGGCGAGTTCGTGCTGGGGATGGCTGGGCAGACCCGGGTAATGGAGCGCCCGCACCCGAGGATGGCTCTGCAGAAATTCCGCAACCTGGCGGGCATTTTCGCAATGCGTGCGCACCCTCAGCCCCAGCGTTTTGAGCCCTCTCAGAATAAGAAATGCTTCCCACGCATTCAGATTTTGACCCAAATCGCCGGAGATCCGTTTGCGGATAAAATCGATGACTTGACTTGTACCTACCACGAACCCGGCCACGACGTCGCCATGCCCGTTCAAATATTTGGTGGCACTGTGTACGACGACATCGGCACCGAGCTCCAACGGCCTTTGCAGGTACGGCGTCATAAACGTATTGTCCACGATCAAGGGGATGCCTCTCGACTTGGCCACGGCGGCGATCCCACGCAGGTCAAGAACCGTCAGCAGCGGATTGGAAGGCGTTTCGACGTAAATCGCTTTGGTGTTGGGACGAATGGCCGCTTCCAGCGCCTTCACGCTGCAACAATCCGCGAAATCGTGTTGGATTCCAAAGCGAGGTCCCATCTGCGTGATAAAATTATAGGTGCCCCCGTAAATATCCTTCGTGACGACGACATGATCCCCATGCTGGAGAAAAGCAAGCAGCGCGGACGATATTGCAGCCATACCGCTGCTAAGGCCAATCGCATCCTCGCCGCGTTCCATATAGGCGATCTTCTCTTCCAGCGAACGCGTCGTCGGATTGCCGTACCGGCCATAGTACGTGCCATCCATCTTCCCGGCGACAACGGCCGCAGCCGTTTCCGCATCGGGAAAAGCGTATGCCACGGCAGGCACAACCGGCTGCGAGACTGCTCGCGTTGCACGATCCGGCTGATGCCCCACATGTACGGCAGCCGTATCGAATCTCCACTCTTTTTGCATGAAATCTCTCCATTCCAATGTTTAATGCTTCACGTTTAACGATTCACCCGAACTAAAGTATATGGTATAAACCTTAAACCATTTATATTTGTATTGTTTCTCAATATATAGGTTCGGTTATTTTACGTCAATAACATTAACGCAATTTTGAAATTGTAAATGAAGATAAGACATTACAACGCGATAAAAGTTAGATTATGTCACACCAGATGCGAAACCAAAAACGAACAAGCCGACGGCGTGAGTGCTGCGCCGTCGACCTGTCCGATTTTCCAGCGGATTAAATGATGTTAATCTTTTTCCTTCATGGTTCGTTGTCAGGTTTCAAATTCATTGGCAAAAAATGAACCAACAGCAGGTTATTCAATGGTGATCGTGTGGCTTGCGCTGCTCTGTACCCCATTGTTATCGGTCACGGTCAACTGGACCGTATAGACGCCCGGGGCGGTAAATTTATGCTTCGCTTTGGCCTTGGAAGCCGTATCCCCGTCGCCAAAGTCCCAAGCATAGCTGGCGATTTTGCCACCTTCCACATAAGAAGAACCTCCGTTGAACTCAACGTTCTTCTTCTTTTTGGCTGTGGATGGCGCTTCAATGATCGCGACAGGCTCTGCGCCAGCAGGCGGTTCCGGCTCTTCTCCGCCCGCAGAGACAAATAGTCTGCCCGGAGCGTCCGTCTCCAGTTCATTGCCTGCGGCATCCCACGCCCGGATCACGATGACCCCGCCTTCAAGCACCAGCGAGGACGGAGTGGTATACGTCCCTTCATAATGGCCCGGTGCAGTTTCGATCAGCGGAATTTCGGCACGGGCTGAACCGTTCAGGCCAAGCGGCAGCTCGATCCGGAAGGAAGCCTGCAGAGACGGTGCGCTGTCAAACGAGACATTCACCACTTCGCCTGCCCGGATTCGAACGTCTTCAGCAGGTGCAATGTTGCTGAGTACAGGCAAGGCTGTCTCTACGTATACGGTACGTGTGATCGTCGTTTCGTTACCAGCAAGATCAGCAGCCGTAATCGTGATAAGGTTTTCCCCTTCATCGACGAGCACCCGATGGCTAATGCCACCCTCGCCGTCCAATTGTACCGTTTGTCCGTTGACGGTAACCTTGTCCAGATAAGCATCCAGCGCATTGCCGACAATATGCACGACTTCTGTATTGATGCGAGCTCCGTCCTCCGGCGAAGTTATCGTTAATTCCGGTGCGGTCTGATCCAGCGTAATCGTGACTGGCAAGGAACGCTCCGTCGTTTTGCCATTGACGACCACTTCCGCGCTAAGTGTATTTTCTCCAGGCTGGACTTCCACTTCCAGCTCGAATTGGCCGTTCTCAATGGCTGCCGTTCCAATGCTTTCATCTCCATTATAGATGCGGATTTCCGCTCCGGATGCCGGTGAAGTTCCACTCACGAGAACCGTGGAATCCTTCGTATACGACCCGTTGGCCGGCGAAGTGATTACCGGCGCGTTCACCGGATACCGCACTACGGCACGAATCATGTAATTGCCCTCTTCTGCCGGGGATGTGCTCCATGCTCCGTTCACGCGCTGCCAGCTTCGGCCGGCATTAGTACCGTTTTCGTCCGTCGCCAGACCCGGCGCGTTCGTTCCGGCAGCGGTCTGTTCATATACAACGTAGAAATCTCCTTCCACCACGACCGGTTCGGGGAGACTCAGCGTGGTCCACTGGTCGTTGCGCAGCGCTTCGGCATCGAATGGCCCGGCCAGCAAACGGCCCGGCGCGCCATCTGCTCCGGTCGCATCGTATACGGCATATTGGAACGCTGTTCCTCCCGGCTGCGGCCACGCCGTGTTCCAGAAGCGCAGGGACACTCCTGTCAGCTGGGATGAATCCTGCTCCGGCGTCATACGCACGGCCCACGCATTTCCGGCCGACACGAACGCTCTGGCGTTCTCGGCGGTTCCGTCGTCATAGGCGATCTCTCCCGGGAATCCAACGAATGGCTTCAAAGCAAAATTTGCCTGGGCCGTCCCGTTGCCGGGAACCTTAATACTGATCGTATCACCGTAATAATCCGCGGCCCGAACGGAAAGTGTATAGTCCCCTTCAAGTACTTCGAGGGCGAATCGGCCATCTTCCCCGGTCTGAACGGCTGGCACCCGCGCATCTTCCTGCACCAGCACGGTCGCCCCGGACACGGGTTCCCCTGTCCGTTCATCGGTCACGATTCCTTCAATCTGCCCAACCGGAATGGCCTCCAGATTGAAATTCGCCTTGGCTCCGCTGCCATCGGTGATGGTCACAGCCTGGGTCCGCGGATAGAAACCGTATGCTTCCGCTTTCAGCGTGTATTCACCGGCAACATGCGTGAAGCTATACTTTCCGGTTGCCGGATCGGTTTTGACCGAGCGCCCCGTTTCCAGCACCGTGACTGTCGCGCTGGCCGGAAGGCTTTGCGGAGTTACCGGAGCTGCGGCGTCTGCGTCCGCTTCTGGACGCTCACCCGTTTGGCCGTTCCGGTTAAATTCGAATTTGTCCGTGCTCGTCACTTTGAACCAAGGATTATCGTACACCGGCTTCGGCTTGTCGCTGCTGGGCACGACATCGTCTGCCGTCACGTTCTGCGCACCCAGGGCGAGAATGCGGAAATCGTCGATGTACCATCCGGCTTTCACAACGCTATTGTCCGAGGTTAGACGGAAACGGAACTGGACTTCGTGGCCCGCGAACGCTCCCAGATTATAGAACACGGGTGTCCACTGTTTGCCATTGGTGTTGTGCGAGAACTTGCCCAGTTCGGTCCACGTCGCGCCGCCGTCCGCGGTCGCCTCCACGTAACCATAGTCGTATCCTCCCTCAATCTCGTACCAATGGTTGAAGGTCAGCGTTGCTTCGGATACATCACTCAAATCAATGACAGGTGATACCAGCGAGGAATTCGATCCGTTCTCATAGGTGTTGTCCAGGTCGGTGGCCCATACGTTCGGCAGCGACACGGCGCTGGCAGGACCACTTGCCGGTATACCTCGTTCCCACTCGTCCTTCGTTCCCGAATGCGTCCAGTCACCATCTGTATCTCCGTCGAAATGGTCGACATAGATCTCTTCCGGCACGGTTACGGCGACGGAAACCTCGTTGGATTTCTCTCCCTCATTGCCGCTGTAATCCACGGCGGACACCGCATAGAAATAAGTGGCATCTGTAACCGTTGCCGTATCCGTAAAAGCGGTCGCCGTTGTGCTGCCTATCGCTTCATATCCGGTACCGGATGCCTCGGACCGGTAAACAACATAGGATTCCAGGTCTTCGTCAGCCGGTGCACGCCATGACAGAGATACATTCCCCAGGATATCTGCATCCGCCGTCAGCGAATTCGGTGCACCCGGAGCCGTGTCGTCCAGTTCCTGCACGGCAAAATCGTCAATATACCAGCCTGCTTTCTGCACGGAATTGTCACTGGTTACGTTGAACTGTACGAATACACGCTGGCCTCCATACTCGCGCAAATCAACGTACTGCGTTTTCCAATCGCCGCCTGTGCCCGTGAAGCTCAGTGCCTCCTCAAACACAAAATCATTATCCTCGGCAGCGATGTACACCTTGCCGAAATCGATATTGTTCTCGAAATCGTACCAATGCTTGAAGGTGAGCAGCGCTCCATCCGGCGCATCCGTCAGGTCGATCGGCGGGGCTACCAAGTAAGCATTGCTGTTGGCTGCGTAGTTGCCTTCCAGATTGGTCGCGATCACCTTTTCGCCTGAAAAAGCGCTTCCCGGCCCGCTTGTCGGCACTCCCCAAGCCCACGTATTGCCTTCTCCTCCAGAGGTGAACCCGAGCTGATCCTGCTCGAAATTTTGGAGATAGCCCGGCTGTACGCCGTTCGAGACAGAGACTTGGTATACGTCGCTTTCGAAGCCGTTATTGCCGTAATCGCTGACGCGAATGTAGTATTCCAGCCCCTGCTCGTCGATCAGGAATGCCGGAACGGTCGCCGTATATGTACCGTCTTTGGCATCGCCGGATACACGCGTCATGGGAAGATACACGTATGAAGCCGTGCCTTTCGTTCTCGCAAAAGCCTCGACGGATACAACGCCGACATCATCGGTTACGCGAGCCGAAAGCGGCACGTCAAATCCCGCGAACGCCGCATTCACCGGCGTATGCTCCAGTACGGGTTCTTCCAGGTCGTCGCCTGCGGTGACCACCCTTCCGGATACCGTACCGATCCCTTCAAGCACGGAGCCTACCGCATCCAAAACATTGATGATGCCGTGACCGTATCCGTTGTTGGGCGAAGTGGGATACTGACTGTCCGTGCGGGGCGTCGCCGTATCGGTGATGATTTCTTCAAGCTGGTCTACCGTCAGGGAATGGTTGGCTTGAAGGAGCAAAGCGGCAAGAGCTGTCGTATGCGGCCCTGCCATGGATGTGCCGTTCCATCCTCCTTCATACGCTCCGCCCGGAACGGATGAGCGGATGTTTACGCCCGGTGCGGACACTTCGGGTTTGATCTCTCCATACGGGGAGGGTCCGAGTAGGGAGAAGGAAGCAAGATTGCCGTTAATGTCCGTTGCGCCTGTCGCAAAGCTCTCGGGATAGTTTGCCGGATTGGCGACGGAGCCCGGTCCGCCCGGATTCGTCAATCTGACGTTCCCTGCCGAAAACTCAGGAAAAATCTGCGCATCCCGCCAAGCTTGCACCATTGGACGGAACCACTCGTCCAGGCCGGCGCCCCCGCCCCATGAGTTGTTAACCACGTCGGGCGCAAGCTCTGGATGCAAATTGCCTTGGGCATCCACAGGAGCTAACAGCCACTGCCCGCCATCCAGAATGATGGCATCGGTGGTTTCGGGATTGAAAATGCGCACGGCGATCCATTTCGCGCCAGGAGCAACACCGATCTGATTGGTGCCGTCCGGCTCGGATCCCACCATTGTGCCCATCGTATGCGTCCCGTGTCCGTCACCGTCTGCCGGAAGCGTTGAACCGCTGTGCGGATCATACCAGCTCAGCTCAGGGCTGACGATATTGCCAGAAGCGTCGCGCGCTCTCCACTTTTGGGAAAGGGCCGGATGCGTGTAATCGACTCCGCTGTCAAGATTGGCCACAACGATGCCGGTGCCGTCAATGCCTTTATCCCAGACGGCCGGAGCGCCAACGTAGTCGATGTTCCATTCCACGTTCTCCGTCTGTGTCTTCGGCTTGGGAGCGTCACTGACAGCCGTGGAGGATCCGCCCTTTTCAACGCTCGGCGATGCCGCCTGCTCCTTGGAAGCCTTGGCAGGCACGGCTGCCGGTGCGAGAGCTTTGTCCGGAGCGGCCGCTTCGGTTTTGCCGCTGACCTCGGCCCGGTCCAGATAACGCGTCTCATTCGGCAAAATTTTACCGACTTCCGGCAGCAGGGCAATCTGCTCCATCACGTCCTTCGTGCTCGTTACCATCAGCGCGTTCACGACGAAATAGCTTTTATATTCCTTGACCTTGCCTTGGTCAACCTGCTGATCCAGGTATTGTTCCAGCGAATACTGGGTGCGTGAGGCCGTCTCCCGCAATGAGCTGACGACAGAGCTTCGCACGGACAATTTGGCGGAAGAAGCCGTCATTTTATCGGTGGTTGCCTTTTCCATGGCCTGCTTCGAAACGCGTGCCGTATCCGTCTGTTCTTTCATTTTAACCAGGTAAGTCACGTATTCGTTGCCATCAAATTGTTTGCTGAGTTTGGAACTGACCTTGTCGGTCGCCAGCTGGTTCAGACTCGATTTCATATCCAGCTTCTGCGAGGGGGTGTTCTGTGCGGAGACCGGTTGAATGATAGATAACGCAAGGAGAACCGATAGACCCATAGATAGAGGCTTGCGCAGCCGATTCATCTTTATCAAACTTTTCCACTCCCTTTACCCGGTTTTTTAATTTGGCGAATAGCACGTGCTTTTCAGCATGGTTACAACATTGAAGCCCTTACGATTGTCGATTACATCTGGCACCACCCCCTTTGCGATAGAAGTGTCGATCCATGTACCGCTGTGAAAACAGGATTCGGTTCAGCAGTGTAAGTCGTTCAAAATCACGATGGCGAAAGGTCTGAGGTTTTTCGTTAGAATTTAATAGGCAAACGGAAATCCGCGAAATCCATGCAGCTTGTCTAACAGGGAGGTTTTCTTGGTGTTGGCGTGTCGGGAGAGTTGCAAATCAAGGGTGTATTAGGGGTATTGCAACAATTTTACACAGAGAGGATGCTTGTCCGGTTGACGGTAAGGAAGGACCTGAGGTAAATGGAAGCATACGTTTTCGGTTTGAAGATACTTGGGATTTTATGGTTATTATAGATTCAACATCGGAGTTGCACAAGTCCTTTTTTTTGAAAAAAATAGAAAATAAACCTTTTTGATGATTTTTCATGTCACTCCTTTATCGAACTTCCGGCGCATCTTGCGTCATTGTGCAAAATATAAAAAAGAGGGTGTCTCCAAAGTAAACTTTGGAACATCCTCTTCCTAAACGATTGTTCTTGGCTATTTTACCTCTTCATAGACAACAACGGTTTTGCTTTCCTCTTCCCATTTGACGGTCGCGTCCAATGCCTCGCTTATAAAACGTACCGGTACATAAGTGCTGCCTTGGGTAACGGTGGCTGGAGCATCCAAAGAAACCTGCTTGCCATTGACGGTTGCCGTTTTGCTGTCAACCACAAGTTTAATGCTCACGCCATCCTTCGTAACGATGATGGAGCGTTGTTCAGGGTTCCATGCCACTTCGGCATCCAAGGCCTCGGCTATAGCGCGAAATGGAACATACGTATTGCCTTTTTTGACAAAAGGTTCCGAGTTGGAAGCTTCCCCGTTCACATACAGCTTCACCCCGCTGGCTTTACCCGCCTTTTTGGTGAGCTTGTCCATGGTTTTGTACAGATCCAGGTTTTTGAAATCGGCTTTAATGGCTTCCTCCTGCAGATATACGGCGTCAGTTACGCTGCCGTTTTCTTCAAGCATTTTCGCTGCCGTTTCGAGCGCCTTGCCCTCTTCAAGGATGGCTTCCAATTGCTTTTTTTGTTCGTCCGTCAGCTCAGTTTCATATTTGGTAAGCAAAAGATTGGCCAGAACTGCGCCAGCCGGTTTGTCTTCAGTATGCTGAATGGCATTAAGCAAACCTTTGTATCCTTTGTGACCTTTGTTCTTGGACTCGGTTTGATCGGTTGTGTCGTGATCCGTGCTCTCCGTCTCCGCGGATGAAGAATCCTCGACTTTCTCTTCTTCCTTGTCGGCCGTTACAGCAGACTCGACTTCCCCGCCCTGAGTTTCTTCCGCTTGCGTTTCATTGTCTTTGATTGGTTTTGACGATGCTGCGTTATTCGATTTTCCGTTTCCAGCAGAAGCGTTTCCCGGTTTGGCTGAGGCTGTGCCCGCGGCGGTTGCAAGCAGCAGTGCCACAGCGGTTAACATGATGACTGTTTTTTTCATTGACGACTCCTCCTGATGTGAAAAAAATATGTGCTCTTTCATTATCGGTCAAACCAATGCCGTCCAATAGGTATCCGAAAAATAAAATTGCCCTTGTATAGAACCTGTCAAGTTAGCAGAAGAATCACATCGGCCCCTGGATTGTTTTTTTGGAAAATCATAAAGAAAAGTGTCTTTAAGTACCTTGCATTATTAAGTAATATATCTTAAGATCATTATGTACTCAATAATATTGAGTAATTAATCTGGAGGGAATGCCATGAATGCGGAAATGCTCAAAGGAACGATCGATCTCCTCATTTTGTCTGTCTTGGTCAGGCAGGACAATTACGGTTACGAAATCTCAAAGGCCATCAAAGAACAAACGGAGGGAGCATTCGAAATCCAGGAAGCCACGCTGTATCTTTCTTTGAAGCGTCTGGAAAAGCAGGGGGCGATTTCAGCATATTGGGGGGATCAGAGCCATGGAGGCCGACGCAAATATTATTCGGTCACCGAAGATGGCAAGCAATTGCTTGCCAAGTTCATTGCGGACTGGAAAACTACGACCGAGATCGTGAATCGGTTCATTTAAACCGGGAGGTGAATATAATGGCGAATTTTTTACGGAAAGCATTCAGTTTGGGAGAAATAAGGTTCGGGTGGATATTGCTGCTCTCGATCGCGATCTGCAGCATTACGTTCTTTTACGACGAGCATTTTAATCCTGAGGACCAAATTTGGCTGGCGTTATCCTATTATGTCTCTTTCACGTTGGCATTGGTGTGGAGTTTGGCGAACTATGTGAGACATATTCGGATGAATAGTCTATACCGCAGGCAAAATGATATTCATACTTACGTTGCCCAGCTTGCTTTAAATAAAGAGGATAAACTGGAGCTCCAGAATTATCTGGAGGATTTCGCAGCGGATCTGGAGCGTCAAGGAAGGTCGAAAGAGGAGGCCGCCAAGGAGGCCATTAACCAGTTTAAAGTCAAAGAATTTCTGTCGATGTCCAAACATACGCGGCCTTTCGAAACCCACGGGCATCATTATTTGATGGGTTACGCTTTGCTTGCGTTCGCCGCGGCATTCTTGTTATCCATCATTGATCAGACGACTACCCAACATACTTTGTTCCTGTATATTATGCAAGTTGTGTTGGCCGTTTACGGCGTATGCTTCATCGCGCTGTTTGTTCTATATAAAACGTTCGATAAATTCCTTTATCAGAAAGTGAAGCAGTATTTTTCTTAAAAAAGCTAAGGGGCGTGCCGATATGGAACAGTGGATAACCGAAATCATGGAAGCGTATGGTTACCTGGGCGTTTTTCTGCTCATCGCATTGGAAAATTTGTTTCCCCCCATTCCTTCGGAAGTCATTCTTGCCTTGGGCGGGTTCATGACTACCAAATCGGGTCTGAGCGTGTTCGGAGTCATCGCTGCCGCAACCGCCGGGTCGGTCGCAGGAGCAATCTGCCTCTATGGGGTCGGGAAAATGTTATCTGTAAACAGGCTGGAAATACTCATTTTGAGATATGGAAAATTTTTACGTCTGAAATCCGAAGATATCCGGAAATCATATGACTGGTTCGATCGGCATGGATCATGGGCCGTTTTTCTGGGTCGTCTCGTACCGTTGATTCGCAGCCTTATTTCCGTTCCTGCCGGAAGCACCGGGATGAGTTTTCTGCCTTTCCTTGTCCTGACAACGATCGGTTCACTGATCTGGAATACGGCTCTCGTATATTTGGGTTCGGCAGTCGGAGCTTCCTGGGAGAAGATCGTGGGTTACATGGACCTGTATTCCAATGCCGTGTATGCCCTTCTGGCACTGGGAGCAGTCGTGATTGGTGTATTATTTCTGCGCAAGCGGGTGCTCAAAAGCTAGGACCTGATATACAATCGGGGATTCAGACGTTTTTTCTGCCTCGAGACCTGCGAAAAGCGAGCCTTGAGGTCGGGTGGCTATCGCTCGCCCACAATCTGCTCAAAAAGGCGTAATAGACCAGCGATAATAAACCAAAAGCGCGAAGAGGCGGTGCAGGGATGACCTCCCTAACAACGCCTTTTCTTTCATTATGCTCATTTTTTCATGAAGTGAACTGTCTTATGAAGCGCCATAGAAGTACTTATGGGACAACCTCTTCGGACTCCTAATCCAGCGTGATTTTAATGACGACAGGCAAATCGCTCTTGACGTTTTTGGCGACGACGCGAAGCCCCTCCTCTGCCCGTTCCCACACCGGCTGCTCGTCATGGCCAAGCAAGCGTACCGAGGTAATGATCCCCTGAAAATGCCGGCTCTTCTCCGCCAGCGATCTGATCGTGACGATGCCGTCTTCCGGATACGACAGCACCGTGGCATACAATGCGTTTTCTTTGACCGTAAACCGGATATCTTCGCTTGTAAAAGACTTCGTTACCCCGTCGGTGAATTGTCCCTCCTTGACCTCGGTCGGTCCTTCGCCGTACGTCCGCCAATACGTCGTATCGTAGATGGCCTCGCCGTTCACCCGTAGCCATTCGCCAATGGCAAGCAGGATTTCCCGGTCCTCGTCAGGGATGCTTCCATCAGCCTTTGGCCCGATATTGAGAAGCAAGCTGCCGTTTTTGCTGACGATATCCACCAGGTCGCGAATCAGTTCACCCGCCGTTTTGTAGTCATTGTTCTCGGTATGACACCAGGAATTTTTGGCTACCGCTGTGTCCGTCTGCCAGAAATACGGTTTCAGATCGGCAAACTGCCCCCGCTCCACATCCGGTACCGCGCAGCCGAACATAAAGGCATCATGCTTGTAGTTCACAGCTACCGGGATGCCCCATTCTTCCCCGCGATTATAGTAATACGCCGCGAATTTTTTCAGATACGGCTTGAAAGCGGAATGCTGGATCCACCAATCAAAATAAAACACGCTCGGCCGATACTCGTCGACCAACTCGCAGCAGCGGATCAGCCAATCCTCAAGAAATTCCTGATCTGGAGGCGAAGCATACAGGTCATGGTGATCCGGCTCAGGCATGGCCGGCCAGTAGAAGTCCCCCCGCGCAAGCGGTTCTTTGATGTCCGAATCGAATGCTTTGCCATGGGACATGAAAAACCAATGTTCGGCGCGATGCGAAGAAACAGTGAGAGTCAGCCCCTGTTCTTCAAACGCGGTCTTCATTTCGCCCAAAAGATCCCGTTCGGGCCCCATTTCAACTGTGTTATAGTGGGAGATGGAGCTGCGGTACATCTGGAATCCGTCATGATGCTCGGCTACGGGCATGACATAACGCGCCCCTGCCTGCTTGAACAGGCTTGCCCACGCTTGGGCATCGAACTTTTCCGCCCGGAACATCGGAATGAAATCCTTGTACCCGAAATCACGCGGATGACCATACGTGGCCAAGTGGTGCTCATGCGCCTTCGAACCTTCGATATACATATTGCGTGAATACCATTCGCTGTCGTAAGCCGGCACGGAATACACGCCCCAGTGAATAAAAATGCCGAATTTGGCGCGTCTGTACCATTCAGGCACCTCGAACTTGCTCAACGACGCCCAGCTGTCCTTGAATTTGCCTGCGGCAATCACGGAATCGATCTGCTGCAGATACTCGCTTGGATTTACCATCTGCTGTATGCCTCCTGTTATGTTCTGATCCTCTTCATAACGTATTTTAGAGGCATGACCGAAAAATCAACATGCAGAAGATTAACTTTTGAATGCACAATAATAACCTGAAAGGAGCGGGACGATGAATCGTGAACCACTGCTCGCAAACATGTTGTCGAACCTGCAAACCGAGCTGATCGTGGCGGACTATAACTGCTGCGGTACCGAATGGCGGGATTTGGATTATACCCCGGATTACAGCAAGTTTTATTGGATACGTGAAGGCGAGGGTTGGCTCAAAATCGGCAATGATGAATACGCTCCCATTCCTGGTCAATTGGTTCTTATGCCTGAAGGCATCACTCAATCGTATTCTGCCATTAGCGACCGTCCTTATCTGAAATACTGGTGCCACTTCAGCCTGAAGGCGGGCGGGATCAACCTGTTCCAGCTGCTCCGCTTCCCGCATGTCGTTACCGTCCAGGATCCCGAACGATTAGACGCACTCTTTGGCGACCTGCTGCACCACTCACGTTCTGACAAGGTTTACGCCCACATGATGGCCAAAAGCAAATTGACCGAACTTATCGCGCATTTCATCGAGCACATTGACTTGAACGACGTTTCCGTTCTCAACATGCCTGCCATGGAAAAAATGACAGCCATTCTGGCTTATATCGATGCCCACATCGAAGAAAACATGACGATTCAGGATTTGGCCGGCATCGCCTGCATGCACCCCAACTATTTTATTCGCTTTTTCAAACAGCAGCTTGGCGTGCCTCCCATCCAGTACATCACGCGCAAAAAAATGGATAAAGCCAAAGAGCAGCTCATCGGCTCCTCCAGCACAATCACGATGATCGCCGATCAACTAGGCTTTGGGGATTTGTTTTATTTCTCCAGGCAATTCAAGAAACATACGGGGCTGACGCCGACCGAATACCGCAGGCAGCATGCCGTGCACGCTCCATTGTAATACGTTCTGACACGAAATCTGGATTGCGAATTTTAATTGTTTACCGAACTTATGGCTGTTTGTTACAATTATGGTGGTCATATCATTCCACAAGGAAAGAGGTTGTTTTTATGAAAAGAAAAACGCTGTTGCTGCTCACGGTACTGTTTGCACTAAGCTCCTTCTCGGCTCTTGCCTCTGCTTCTCCTGCCGAAGGCGAGTTCAGCGTGCTGTCCGACCGCCAAACGGGCACCGTCAAGTGGTAAGGTAATGCTTTCAGCCCTTCCTTTGCCTGCATCATGAAAAAAACATCCCCTCCGTTCCTCCGCAGCGATGATGTCATGACCTCCATGATCTCTCATACGCCGCTTTGGTGAGGGGATGTTATTGTTCACACACGTTTTGCTCGTCTTACCTCGTTCGCAATTTTAAAGGGAAACCCGTTATTTATTGAACGTAACCTTCTCGGAACCGCCTTCCAGGACGATCGACGTTTCGCGCGGTTTCGTTTCCGCGATTTTGCGGCCCTCTCTGAACGAGTAGAGCACGCCGGCTTGTTTGCGAATCGCCTCGTATTCGTTCTCGGCTTCAAGGACGATAAAGTTGGCAGGCTTTCCTTCTTCAATGCCGTATACATCCTCGATATGCAGCGTTCTTGCGCTGTTCTTCGTAATGAGGTCCATGGAATTCACGATCTGATCGTAACCGAGCAGCTGCGAAGCATGGATACCCATATGCAGCACTTGCAGCATATTGCCGGTACCGAGCGGATACCATGGATCGAAGATGTCGTCATGCCCGAAGCACACGTTCAAACCGGCTTCCTGCAGTTCTTTGACGCGAGTCAAGCCCCTTCTTTTCGGATACGTATCGAAACGTCCTTGCAAGTGAATGTTCACCAGCGGATTGGAAACGAAGTTAAGGTCCGCCATCTTCAGCAGTCTGAACAGCTTGTACGTGTATGCGTCATTATAAGATCCCATCGCCGTCGTATGGCTCGCTGTCGTACGTGCGCCCAGTCCACGTTCATATGCTTCCTTAGCGACCACTTCCACGAAACGGGATTGCTCGTCATCGATTTCATCGCAGTGGATGTCGATGAGACGGTCGTATTTTTCGGCCAGGTCAAACGCAACCTTCATCGAATCGACGCCGTATTCTCGCGTAAATTCGAAGTGCGGAATGCCGCCGACCACGTCGACGCCCATTTTCAGGGATTCCTCCAGCAATTCCGCGCCGTTCGGATAGGAGTGAATGCCTTCCTGCGGAAAAGCGACCAGTTGGATGTCGATATATGGCGCCATTTCTTCTTTCACTTCAAGCATCGCTTTCACGGCGGTCAGGCTTGGATCGGTCACGTCCACATGAGTGCGGACATGCTGGATGCCTTGTGCCATTTGCCATTTCAGCGCCGTTTTGGAGCGGGTTTTGACGTCTTCATGCGTCAGGAATGCCTTGCGTTCCGACCAGCGCTGGATGCCCTCGAACAGCGTTCCGCTAAGGTTCCATTCCGGCTCCCCTGCCGTCAGCGTCGTATCCAGGTGAATATGCGGTTCGATAAAAGGCGGCAGCACCAGCGCGCCATTTACGTCCATCACTTCGTCATTCGTTGTAGTTTCAAGCGTCTGCGTAATTTGTTCGAATTTTCCGTCTCTTACGACGATATGCCATAATCCTTCTTTACCCCGCAATTTTGCGTTCTGTATAATCATTTCGTTTCCCCTTTTCTGTGGATTCTTTCGCAGGAACAATCAGCATCAACACGATGTATGCAATCCCTGTGCCAAGCAAGGCGTTCAATGGCGTGATGCCCGGAGCGAGCTGAGCAAAAGCAACGCCGATGGCCCAAGCCAGCATCGCAATCCAGTTTACCTTTTTGAACGTCATGTCGGCAAACGGCTTGTAATTTCTGCGTTTCACGAAGAAGTAATCTGCAACGATGATCGCCCCGATGGACGGGATTGCGGCGCCGAGCACATTCAGGAATCCAACGAAATTGTTGTACATCCACATGGCAAGGACCGTTCCCACAATCCCGTTGACGATAACAAAGAACTTCTTCGAAATTTTGGTGATGTTGGCAAAGCCCAGCCCCGATGCGTACAAGGCATTGTCATTGGTCGTCCAGATGTTCAGTCCCAGAACGATGATCGCCGGAACGAGCAATCCTTGCAGGAACATGACTTCCGAGATGTCGGCCAGATTGTACGCCATTGCGCCAACTGCTCCAAACAAGAACATGAGCGAGTTACCCAGGAAGAACGCGATGACCGTTGCCGTTACCGCTTGCCGGGACGTCCGGGAAAACCGGGCAAAGTCCGGCGTCAGCGTGCCGCCGCTGATGAACGATCCGATGCAAATCGTCAGTGCCGCCGCCGCGGTCAGCGTCTGTGAGGGCGAGTAATCAAGCAGTCCTTGCAGACCCCCGAGCGTGTCCACGCCTTTCAGCATGGAATATCCGCCAAGAATGGCGATGGCCGGTACTGCGATATAACCCAGAATGACGAGCGACTTCATGCCGAAGATGGCCGAGGCTGTCATGGCAAGACCAAAAATGAAAATAAGCAGGTAAACGTTCCAATCCATCGCTTTGGCGACCGGGACCGCAAACATGGCTACGCCGACGCCGAACCATCCGACTTGGGTGAAGCCGAGCAGGAACGATGGCAGGTACGATCCTTTTTCCCCAAACGCATATTTGGCCAGCAAATGTGTAGACAAGCCCGTTTTGGCGGCGATATGCGCCAGCGCTCCCGTATAGATGCCCAGCACCAGGTTGCCCGCAAGCACGATGCCGATAAATTCCATGAACGTCAAGCTTACGCCCAGCGTCCCTCCAGCCAGCATGCTCGCCGAGAAAAAGGTGAAGCCGAGCATGACGGATAACGTCTTCCAGAAATGGTTTCTCTGCGTTTTTGGCACCTCTTGCCATGAAAACTCTTGATCTTGTTTACTCATCAGAATACCTCCACTTAAAGTCTCCTGATACCAAAAAGCAGAAAAAAGAGGCTACTCATCAGATCGCGCACCTGACAAGTAGCCTCTTTTTTGCATCATAACCCGCGCGAAGACACAGAGCATCCCTGGTTGGAATCGCCCGCTTCACGCGTGATTATAAAAATCCGCTGCCCTTGCCAGCCTCTCTGGACTGAATTAAAGGTACCAGTATTCAATTACGTTTTATTATTTTGGAAAAGCATGCGAATGTCAATGTCATTATTATCCAACAAGATTGAATGAGATCGTAACCCGGGGGAGACTGATGCAGAAATCCGTAACGATCCATCTACGACTTTCCCCGCTATGGCGGCTTGTCTCCCACTTTTCAAGCCCACCCCTTCCTTTCGGGTTGCACCGGGAAACTTTTTTCTTTGGGCCGACCCGAAAACTTTAAATATACTGAACATTCAGCCTGTAAAATAATCGGAAGAGTCTGCTTCCTGCTGCCGCTTCTCGATATCCTGCTTCAGGTAAGCACTGGCATCCTCGGCGGAGAAATTCAATACCAAAGTCAGTTCGCTGATCAGCATATCGCGCGCCGTATTCATCGTTGATCGATCATGGGTGTTCAGTTTCAACGCGTAAACTTTGGCACATAACAGGTCGCGAATGACACCGAAATATTCTCGCAGGAGCCCTGTATCGATTCTCGCTTGCAAATGCTCTCGGCGTTTCGAAGCATCAAGAGGCAGCTCGACATGGTTTCCGAAAAATTCGGCTCTCGCCTGCAGCAAGGTGTCTACATCGGACAATGGACGAATCCCTCTTTCTTGTGCCCGCTGTTTCGGAATCATCATGCGCAGTTCCTGCTTGGGGAAATAGAGATGAAATACCTGATCTCCATTTCCTTCTCCCACCTTATCCGTTTGCTGTTCTACGCTCTCCAATATGCACGCTCCGTATAAGGGATAAAAAAGTAGCTGCCGTGCCTGTTCCATGATTTGCTGCCTCCCATCTTCTTCGTTGATGTCCATTCATCGGATTCGGATAAGTATCGTTAATCGACCTTCGCGCCAAAGGAACGCATGAACAGTACCGCCTGTTCCCGATCCATCCGCGTGCCTTTGATATCGAGCGATTTCAGGTCGATGCCCTCCAGATTCGCGCCGCGAAGGTCGGCACCTGTCAGTTTGGCCCTGCTTAGCGTAACGCGCGTCAAATCGCAATCCCGCAAATCCGCTTTGCCCAGGTCAACATCCGATAAATCGGCTTCATAGAAGCGGATGCCCCGCAAATCTTGTTTTCCCAGCCGGGCATGTCTGAAATTGGTATATGACCAGTCGCCTCCCGCCAACGTAATACCATCCAACTGAGCGCCCGAAAAGTCGGAGCCGGTCATTTTGCAGTCGGTAAACTTGGAAACGAACAGGTTCGCACCGCCAAACGAGCAGTTCTCAAAAGCAGTCTCCGTATGGAACGATCCATTCAGCGCGGCCCCTCTGAAATCGCACTCGATGAAACGGCATCCGTTCGTCTCGATCTCTTCGAGCGAGGTATTCATGAAGGTGCATTTGATGAAAACACAGCCTGTCAATTCTCCATATCTCAAATCCTGCCCGTCAAAACGGACGTCTTCGTATTCCCGATCCTTGTACTGATACACGATGAATCCTCCCACAAACGATCTTGATTGATTATCATAATAGGCACGCCAATCGACGTTTCCCTTAATATAACACACCCCTGTCAAGCACCTGCATAAACGTCCGGGAAAGTCAATTTCTTTATTTTCGACATAATAAATTGAACCCATCATTTTTACACGGAGCCACTACGTGGTCAGAACCATTTTCCGATCGCTGTTATCCCGAGATTTTTTGAATCCCTTTAGTTAATGGTGATAAGCCTATGCTTACGATGCAGCTTTCTTTCAGAAAGCTTTTAGAACGCTCCGTTTCTCCAGATTCTTTCTGCCTCTCCGTTTTCGTGTATATTTCTAGTTCAACCTATATAGATGCCTTACACGCAAAAAAGGCGACTAACACCGTTCAAATCAGGGTATATAGTCACCTTTATTCCGTTTTTTTCAGTTTCATATGAACAAGACTAATTCCGTCTGTCCTTATTTCCAGTCTCTTTTTTTGAGATAGGAATCGAACACAAACGTGCCAAACGGAAGCACGCCCGCAAGCAGCCCCATGATCCAATATGAAGCCTTCCAACGATGAACGACAGCCAAATGTGCAAGGGCAATCAAGTATAATGGGAACAAAATGCCGTGGATCGCGCCCACAATGGCGACCGGGGAAGATATGTCGGCCAGATACTTAAGCGGCATCGCCACAACGACTAAGAGTAAAAAAGAGATTCCTTCCAATAACGCTGCAATTCTGAAACGGCCTGTCACGGTCTTCAACACGTTCAATCTCACCTTTCCGGGTCGGGGTTTGTGAAATATGTAACTTGTAACATGATGCTTAAGTTTCACTTGCCGGCCTTCCATAAAAGTCAGCATCGTGAAACTCCAGTTCAGTATACCGCATCACAACCGCCCGGAAATGCTTCAAATTTGAATAATTGTTGAATGTCAGCTCGTTTCGCGTTCGATCAGTTCGTATTTCAGGCTTTCGTGTGTCAGCTTTTGCCCGCCAAGCACGGCCCACAAATGGTAGAAAGCGTTCGTTGCTTGAGCTGCGATCGGGTTGCGAATCGTCGTGATGCCAAGCACCCGGGACAGCTCGATGTCGTCGAATCCCACGATGGCCAGTTGTTCGGGCACCTTGATGTTCCTTCTGCGAGCCTCGCTCAAAATGCCGATCGCCGCATAATCATTGGAGCACAGAATCGCCTGGGGCATTTCCGGACTTTCGTGAAGCCGGCGCAGCGCTTGCTCACCGTCCGATGCCGAATATACGGAATATTGGTACCAGTCCTTGCGCACGGGCAGACCCCGGCTTTCCATAAATGTTTCATACGCCCTGCGTCTGCTCTGAATGTTAAGACTCTCCACTCTGCCGAACATATTGGCAATCTGCGTGTACCCCCTGGATACGAGATGTTCCAGCGCCAACCGGTACCCTTCGGCTTGATCCATCGCAACGGAAGTGATCTCGTCATTGCCCATGCGCTGCCAGGATACGATGGGACCATATTGGCAATACTTTTTGAGCATTCTCGGATCATTGACGCAGGCGATGATGACGATGCCGTCCACCCTTTTGCTGCGCAGATCTTCAAACGCCTGCAGTTCGATTTCTTTATCCCCGCGGGAAGTATAGATAATAGTTTGATAACCGTAATCCATAGCCGTATCCACAAATTGATTCATGAATGAAAGAATGACATCTCCCGTGGCGGAAGTCACAATCCCGATCTGTTTGGTACGCCCCGTGGATAACGAGACGGCATTTCGGTTAGGAATATAATTGAGTTGATTCATGATTTCCGTAATCTTCTGTCTGGCTTCATCGCTAACATGAGGCGAATGGTTGATGACTCTGGATACGGTCGCCTTGGAATATCCCGACCGCTTCATAATTTCGTTAAACTTCGACATCCCGGCTCCTTTCTTGCCACCTTACTTTGTCGTATCTTAGCATACCTTAAGTATGCCTCAAAAAAAAAGTAAAAGTAAAACTTGACGTGGAACCCGTTACAACGTTTAAGCTTTTTTTGTGCAGTGATTTGCACCAAGATGACTTCATGACGAAATGGAGAGATATTGATGAGCAACTCGCAAAACAAAACATACAACTTTCCCGAAAACTTTTTGTGGGGCGGCGCGGTAGCGGCGAACCAGCTCGAAGGCGCTTACGAACAAGACGGTAAAGGCTGGTCCATCCAGGACGTCACGCCAAAAGGCGGCATCGGGGCGCACGATGGCGACCCGGTGATCACGGAGACGCCGACAGAAGACAATATGAAGCTGATCGGCATCGATTTCTATAACCGTTATAAAGAAGACGTGAAGCTGTTCGCCGAGATGGGCTTCAAAGTGTTCCGTACTTCCATCGCCTGGTCCCGCATTTTCCCTAAAGGCGACGAGACCGAGCCGAACGAAGCAGGCCTGAAATTCTACGACGACCTGTTCGACGAGTGCCATAAATACGGCATCGAGCCGCTGGTCACGATCTCCCACTACGAGACGCCGCTGCACCTGTCCCGCGAGTACGACGGCTGGGTCAACCGCAAAATGGTCGACTTCTACGTGAACTATGCAACGACGGTATTCAAGCGTTACAAGGACAAGGTCAAATACTGGCTGACGTTCAACGAGATCAACTCGATTCTCGAAGCGCCGTTCATGAGCGGAGGCATCTCTACACCGAAGAAGCAGCTGAGCAAACAGGACCTTTACCAAGCAATCCACCACGAGCTGGTAGCCAGCGCGAAAACGGTCAAAATCGGTCATGAGATCAATCCTGAATTCAAGATCGGCTGCATGGTGCTCAGCATGCCGATCTACCCGCTGACTCCAAGCCCGGACGATGTCATTCAAGCGATGGAGTCTGACCACAAAAACATGGCGTTCGCCGACATCCACGTTCGTGGCCAATATCCGGGGTACATGAAGCGTTACCTGCGTGAAAACGGCATCCAGATCCATTTCGAGCCAGGGGACGAGGAAGCGCTGAAACATACGGTCGATTTCATTTCTTTCAGCTATTACATGAGCATCTGCGAGACGGCCGATCCTGCGAAAAAAATCAAAGGCGAAGGCAACCTGCTTGGCGGCGTGCCGAACCCTCACCTGCAGGCAAGCGAATGGGGCTGGCAGATTGACCCGCAAGGCCTGCGCTACGTGCTGAACTCGTTCTGGGACAGATACCAGAAACCGCTGTTCATCGTAGAAAACGGCCTTGGCGCGGTGGACGAGCTGATCGTGAACGACAAGGGCGAAAAAACCGTCGAAGACGACTACCGCATTAACTACCTGAACGATCACCTCGTGCAGGTCGGCGAAGCGATCGAAGACGGCGTCGAAGTCATGGGCTATACGACATGGGGCTGCATCGACCTCGTCAGCGCATCGACGGCGCAGCTGAAAAAACGCTACGGCTTCATCTACGTAGACCGTCATGACGATGGCTCCGGCACACTGGAACGTTACAAAAAGAAATCGTTCAACTGGTACAAAGAAGTCATTGCAACAAACGGCAAAAGCCTGAAAGCTTAATGTCGTAGGGTGAACTTCCATATAAAAAAGGAGAGGTTATCCCTCTCCTCTCGTTGCCTGGGCGATCCAAACGGATCGCCAGTTTTTCGGGTTCTGCAAGGCTGTCGACTTTCACGGAATTTTTGAATCGTTTTTTTCGGATTGAACATGCAGTACACAGGCATCTTGCCGATTTGCGTTTCTTCGGTTAGTGCAAAACCGAAACTCTGGTATAATCCCACATTTTCCGGATTTTCCGTATCCAGCGCAATTCCCTCCGAGTTCCGGTCCGAATGGCCACTGTGTAACAGATGTTGCAGCAGGGCTTTACCAATCCCCCTGCCCCGGGCCTCCTGCTTTACCCCGATCATGATGAGATAGTGATGCGCCACAGGCGGAGCAGCGGATCTTGTCACCCGCATATAGGAATTAAGGAAACCCAGAGTCTTTCCGGACAGTTGGAAAAACAACGCAATCAACCTCCCGATCAACCATAGCCCTCCTCTCATATTCCGAAATTGGCCAGACTGTGGTTTCTCAACAATGTATGCGCCGAGCAAATTTCCATTTTCATAATATCCCCATACCTCTTCATCAAACATAAAGCTTTTATCAAACATAAAGGATATAAAAGCCGCCACGTCATTTTCCGCTCTTCGATCGAGATCGGAATCGCCGAATAAATGAAGGAATAAGGGATCTCTGGCAAATGCTCTGCCCATAAGAGATACAAACGAGGATTTATCCGACTTTGTCAGCTTGTGTATTCGATACGAGACATTCATGCTTGCTTACCTGCGCTGCTGTTGGTCGCATAATGATCAACGGCAAAACTGAACAACACTTTAAGCAAAAACAACAAGCAAACAATCAGCATATAGGGCTGCATATCAGACAGCATAGGTATCCAGCCAAGACCAACAGAGAGCAGCAGGCCTGCAATGAACCGTTGCGAAGGCTTGCCAATCAGAGCATTTACAATAAAAGCTCCGAAAATCGTATAAGCCCATACCCCGATCGAATACCCAATATCTGTCTGAAGGAGAAGCGCCACAAGAACGATATGGACGTGGATCGCGATGAATACGATTCGGTTTGTTTTACGTTCGGCATAGAAGTTGCTGGTTGAAGCCGTAAAATTGGCTATACATCCTGAAAATATATCGAAAATCAACAATAATGCCAAAAAACCTCGCCAAACCGGCAAGTTGTCTGTAAGTTCAGGGAAAACCCAATATAATGCGGCTGTCAACATCCCCCCGAAAAGCAGTATGGCCATAAGAGATCCGATACTCTGTCTGTAACCGAACACATCATGCAAAAATGAAGGAATCCGAATTTGTTTCATGTAAGCACGCTCCTACCCTAAATTGTTGTTTAGCAAATATCAGTTCAAGAAAAGATATATACTAAATATACTCAATTACTACAAAATTATTATAAATACTACAAAATAAAATTTCAACAGTTTTATACTTGTTATATTGAAACACTCTAAAACTTGAACTACACTATATGTGAGGTGAATAAATATGAACGGATTCGAACGACGGAAACAGAACAAGATGGAGCAGATCTATAACTCCTCATTTGAATTGTTCTCGAAATATGGTTTTCATAAGGTAAGCGTGAATGAAATCGCCAAAAATGCGAAGGTTTCTCCTGCCACCATCTACAACTACTTTGAAACAAAGGAAAAGCTGTATGCCGACATGTTTATGAATTGGATGGACAAGCAGTTGGCGCACTATTGGAGTATTCTTGATTCGGTGCGTTCCTTCCCTGAAAAGACGAAGGAAATCATGCTGCTGGAGACCAAAAATTTAAAAATACTATCCAACAATCTCCAAAACTCTCCATCATCCGAGATGAACGGATGGATGTCTATGCTTGAAAGCCATTACGAGCAGAATATCATGCAATTTTTTATGAGGTTTGTGGCGGTTGGCAAAGAGGAGGGGTTCATTCGTAAAGATCAATCCGAAGAACTGATCATGCTGTACTTCACGATGTACAAAAATGAACTTGGCCGGTATTGGGAAGCGTCGAGTCAAGAACGAATACCGTGGAGCATAGATCAATTATTGGAGTTGTTTTTTTATGGATTGGTCGGGGAGAACCAGAAGCCAAACTGAATGGGACGGGGAAATACCGCTTAAATTCAATCATAACGGCAAATAAGCTGCCGGAGACTTGTCTCGGGCAGCCTGTGGACAACCATCCGCCAGCGGAAAGTTGTCCTCTTATGGGTACTTTTCAAGATACGGTCCGGACAGTCTGCTCTCTCCTTCTTATCGCATACAGGGCGGTGAGCAATCCCAGAAGTACGAGCACCGCTCCCACCCATCCTGTATAAACGACCGATGAACGCTCAATCACCTGGCCGCCGATAAAGGTTCCGAGCGCAATCCCTGCATGCGCAATGCCCGAGTTGGTGCTGATCAGCGTTTCGGCTTCTGCCGGCGCGGATTTGATGATCAAGCTGTTCTGCACAGGCGTAACCGTCCAGCTTAACGCCCCCCATACGCCGAGGAGCAGCATACAAAGAATCAGCGGCATCTCTCCGCTAAACGGCACAATCGCCATGCTTGCCATAAAAGGAATAAGCACGCCAACAATGGCTTTAGCAGGATGAATACGGTCGCTTAGCGCACCGCCCATGCCGCCGCCGGCAACGGCTGCAATGCCGAACATGACGTAAACCCACGTCACCATCGTTGAACTCGCACCGATCGTTTCCTGTAGAAACGGCGTAAAGTACGCATACATCGTCAAGTGCCCGGCGAGCACCAGCAAGGTGGTCAGATGAATCGCGGCCATTTGGGGATTCATCAGTGCAGTAAACTGTTTTCGGAGCGGCACGGCCGGAACCGGCTGCATCCTCCCCATCGTGAATCCCACCGCAACCATAACTATTCCTGTCAGCACCGCAATAAGCAGAAACACTTCACGCCACCCCGCCGCATTGCCGATAAATATGCCCAAAGGCACGCCTACAATCAGAGAAGCACTTCCCCCCATCGTAATCGTCCCTACTGCACGCCCTTTGTATTCAGGTTTGACGATGCGTGCCGCCATTGTCAGCGACAATACAAAAATAAGCGATCCCGTAGCTGCGCCAAGCGCCCTGCCCAACATGAGCATCCCAAAGCTGTGGCTGAGCCCCGAGATCACATTGCTGATCATAAACATGAACAAACTCCACATGTAGACCTTTTTACGCTCGTATTTTGCTGTTACGTTAAGCAAGATCGGAGCCGAGATTGCATACACCAGCGAAAACATCGAGATGAAGTATCCTGCTTTCGTAAGCGTAATATGAAGATCCTCAGCGATCAAATCCAAAATTCCGCCCAAAATGAGTTCAACGGTTCCCACCACAAACGCCGCAATGGCCAGAACGTATACTTTTTTATTCAAAACGATTCCCCCTATAAAGTTACAACTACGATAGTAACCCAACATCCGGAGGATTTCAACAACTAAAAAAAGCTATTCCTGTGCGGAATAACTTTTCAGTAAATGAGACGTGCAAGCAGCTTGGATATTTCTTCATCCTGAAGCAATTGTTCGCCGTATTTTTTGGTGATTTGCGCCAGCGCAACGTCATGATAGAAATAATCGGTCAGCGCTTTGACAATCGGCTTGGACATCGTTTTGATCGCTTTCCACGCATCATGCTCCATGCCCGCAAAGAGTAAATACGTTTCGTCCACGATCAGCAGCTGCAATGGCTCAAGCCTGTTCCCTTCCAAGGTATGAATCAGGGAATAGCGGTTCGCCAGCGTCGTTTGCAACCCGCCAACGGCCAGCACTTCAACATGAAGCCCCTGAGCTTCTTTCTGTTCCAACAGTGATTTGTACTTTTCCATATGCTCGTTCCAAGCGAGAAAAATAATCGACGATTCCGCTTCGATCATGAGCTGTTCGATTTGGGAAGCAATGGCGCTTTCGTCTTTCAATGTCCAAATGTGCTCGTCGTCAAAACTGCGTTTGATGTGATAGCTTTTCAATTCCTCCAGGTCCTTCTCGAAATCGGTCTTGAGTTTAAGGATGATGGATTGCAAATCAACGGCCATATACAATTTTTTCTTGCCATGCATCGTGGTCAGAACCGCGCCTTTGTCGATCAGCCGATTCAGCACTTCGTAAATTTTGGCCTTGGGCACGTTTGAATAGTTGACGATCGTTGTTGCGTCGAGCGGTTCTTCGCGAGCCATGATCGCTTCATAGACCTGGCTTTCGTACTGGGTAAAACCGAATTTTTGCAGCATCGTATTTATGGGCACTCCCTTTTATATAACTCGGTACATCCAGTGTAGACGGCCTGTCCATGAAAGTCCAGTTTCGCCGTTTCCCAGGGTCTGTGTTTGCTCCTCATCCGCATGAAAACGTTCGATCTTCTCATAGAATGAACATGATCAGGTTATATTAAAATCCTGTTACACCTACGCCAATACAACATGCCAAAGGAGCTGAACCTGCACATGGAAAGCACCCGGGAATTCGTGCAAAAAGTAAATGAAAACCAGGAAAAAGCCCGCCGCAACAAAAATAACGGCAAAGGTACGCCAGGAGACAAGCTTCCCTCCAAGCAGCATGCCACGAACAAGTAGGCCTTTCTTTTCTTAGCCTCAAAAAAAGGAGGCTCCGCAAGTCGCGGCGCCCCTTTTTCCCGATCCATTTGTTATTTGCTCGCATTGATGACTTCGTTCACTTCCTGCGTGATTTGATCCCCGCCGAGCTTTTTCCAGTTCGCCACGAAATTGTCGAACTCATCGATGGACAAGTTGCCGTAAATGATTTTCAGGAACGTCTCGGCCCGCAGTTTATCCAGCGTCGCGGATTTGGTATTCATCGTTTTGGTTGGCGCGTAGATGAATTCGTTCATGACGATCAGGTCGTTATCCCGATAATATTTGATGACGCCCTGAGAGCTTTCCGGTCCAAAAATGCGTTCCATATGCCATTTGTCGAGATTGCCGTTCCGGTAATCCATAATGTCGTCATAGAACAACTTCGCTTCCAGTCCAAGACCGGACGTGTCGCCCGTTTCAATCGCTTTTTCGACTTCATCCTGGGCTACGACGTTTTTGTTGGCAGGCAGATTGGATACGGTCGCATTATGGAAGCCCAGACCCGTTAGCCCGTTCAAGTACGCTGCCCGTTCCTTCTCGGCCGACTCGCCGAACATTTTTTCAGCCTGGAAGTTGAGCAGCTTCACCAGTGCTTCAGGGTGTTCGTACCCTTTACGCACGGCAAAGATGCCGCCCAAGCTTAGATGGTTTTGCGTTTTTGCCGGTTGGTCGTCGATCGATTGTACCGGATACGGCATCCAATCGACGTTTTGATCCTTTTTGATCATGCTGCTTACTTGGAATGGCGCCCACTGCGGCAGGAAAAACATGCCGGCTTTGCCCGCGTTGACGTCTTCCATCATTTTGGCGAAATCTTTAACCCCGAACTCCGGATCGATCACGCCTTTTTTGTACAGGTTTTGCAGCTCGGCCAGACCTGCCTTGACTTCCGGCTGAATCGTTCCGTTAACGACCTGTCCGGACGAATCCTTGATCCAGGTTTCCAGATAACCGTGGTAACCGAGCAGGAAACCGTTGATCGGCAAATCCTTGTTCAGCGCAATGCCGTAAGTGTCGTTTTTTCCATTTCCGTCCGGATCTTCAAAAGTAAAGGCTTCGGCGATTTTGATGACATCCTGCATCGATTTCGGTGCTTCAAGCCCGACCTTTTTGAGCCAATCCTGGCGAATCCAGATCATGTCCGACGAGTCCAGGGAACCCGGGAAGCTGACCATGGCGTAAATTTTGCCGTCTTTGGTTACAGGCTTGAGTCCAGCTCCATCTTCCGCAGACATAAACTCTTTCACCAAGTCGGATGCATACTTGTCGTACACTTCCGTCAAATCTTCCAGCATGCCCGCTTCGTACAGCTGCTCGAACTGAACCGCGCTGACTTTCAATACGTCAGGCAGATCGCCGCTGGCCAACGTCACGTTCATTTTGTCGTTATAGTTGGCATCCGGCACGATCCAGTCGTAGGACACCTCGATGCCGAGCTCATCCTTGTAGCCCCTGATCCAAATGTTGTCGGTATGCGTATCTCCTTCGGCCAGCGATTCTTTTCCCGTTTCGTTCATCGTAGAGGTTAGCTTGATGGGTGGATCGTATTTGGTCAGCGGTCCGCCGGCATCCTGCGGTGTGCTTTGTCCCGTTTCATTTTCCGCCGACCCCGCACCCGATGAACAGGCAGCAAGCGTAGTGGCCAGAAGCATGGATAACGTCAATAGCGATAGTTTCTTCAAAGACTTGTTCATGCATATCCCCCTTTGTGTGTCCTCTCCCGAGGTATGTGTTCATTGTATTAAGAAAGCGCTGTCAGTTCGAGTGGGCAGCGTTGACATCTGGTATCTTTGATTGACCATTTCAGACTGAGCCTGCTATCTTTCGTTATGCTTTTTGGTCCCGATACTCCTGCGGGGTGCAGCCGACGGCTTTTTTGAAAAAACGGTAAAAATAATGCTGGTCGCTAAAGCCGACCTTGGCGGAGATTTCATGCATTTTGCAGGCCGAACCGAGCAGCAGCTCTTTGCTTCGTTCGATTCTCCGTTCATGAATGTAATCGGAAATCCCCTTTCCTGTCACGCGTTTGTACCAACGGGAAAGATATGACGGGTTAAGCGAAACCTCTTGGGCAATCCGGGTTAAAGAAAGATCGTGCTCCAAATGAAGCCGGATATAATGATGAATCGTATTCAAAATTTGCGATTGATCATTCACGCGTGTATCGACTCGTTTGGAAATGATCCATTCGAAGGCAGACTCATAGAAGGCCACCAACTCCGGCCATGGCGTATCTATATTGAAATCCAGCATACGGGACAGCGAGATCTCCTGCAAGGCAGAGTCATGCAGTCCCAAATCATGCAGCAGATCAAGCAGCCGATGCGCCGCTTCCGTGTAAACCTTCAAACGGTAGAACGGATCCTGGATACCGTCTTTGGCCGAATCCACCCATTTGTGAAACGATGCCGCCCACTCTCTGTCTCCGCTCGCAATCCGTTGGCTCGTCTGTTCCAACTGCAATGCCGTCACGGCTTGCTGGTTCAACAGGTTTTGCGTTTGGCTCAGCTGCTGCGCTACATCGACACGAAGCAGCTTCTCCATACCGAAGCCTGGGCTTTCATGGATGGAAAGCCTTAATTGAAGAATCGCCTGATGAAGTTCGGACCACTCCACTTCCTGCTCGCTCACCATAATGGAAACGGACAATTTCAGGCAATCCGCGCAGGATTGCTGCACCGATTCCAACGTGCCGTTGACGAAACGCAGGGTTCGCTCGCGCAGCATCTGCCCATTTGGCACAGCGGGCTGCTGCGCCGGTGGCTGCACAAGGCAAACGATGCATTGGTAATCAAGCTCAACGGCTTTGACCACCGATTTATCCATCAGCAGCTCCTCGGCGACATTGGCTACCGCATATCGAATTAGACCGCGGTCTGTCTGGGTTTGATACGTATTCCACTGTTCCACGCGGATGATCACGGGGACGACTGGTTCATCCGACCTGAACGGAAGCTGAACGGCATCGAACTCCTCCTGCAGCGCAGCGTCTTGCCGCCCGGTTCTTTTGATGACGTCGACCAGCAGCTGACGCTGCAGCTGAGGCAGTGCACGGGGCAGCTTGCTGCGGAACCAGGCATTCTGGTAACGGAAATCGTTCTCTTCAGCGATCAATTGCAGGGCGTGCTCCACGGCGGCACGGATCTGCGCCATGCCCTCTGTCTTGAGCAAATAATCGACAACACAAGGATTGCGAATAGCTTGATGGGCGTAGTCGAACTCGTTATGGCCGGTCAGCAGCAGTATTTTGCATCTCGGCCAGCGGTCCATGATTTGTTCGATCAGCTCCATTCCGTCCATGCCTGGCATACATATGTCACTCAGTACCAGGTCGATCTTCACCGTATTTAACCATTCAATCGCTTCCAGAGCAGAGTACGCTTTAATAATTTCCATATCCTGAAACTCGGCTTTCTGAAAATAAGCATAAAGTCCATCCAATATGACAGGTTCATCATCAACGATCAGCATGCGCTGCATCATGATTCTCTCCTTTCCATGGAACGCTTATAATGATGCGTAATCCGCCAAGGTCACTGCGCTCGGCTGCCAGCCCGTATTCCGGTCCAAACCTGATTCGCAGTCGTTGATTGACATTGAGCAACCCCGTTATTTCTCCTTCATCATGCCTCGCCGCGATGTGCTGCAGCGACAGCCGCAGCCGATCCATGGCCACTTCGCTCAAATCGTCCCCGTCGTCTTCAATGAGGATGGACAGCTTGTCCGGCGAGGTCAGGTAAGACATTTTCAAGATGCCGCCACGGCTGCGTTTCGACAATGCATGTTCAAAGACGTTTTCGACAATAGGTTGGATCGTAACCCTGGGGACCGCGATTTTTCCATATTCGAGATTCATTTCTTCCATTTGCAATTGCACTCGCGGACCAAATCGGATCTTCTGAATCGCTGCGTAAATCTGCGCATGTTGAATTTCCTCTTTTAACGAAACCTCGGTTTGCGAATCCCGCGACATATAACGGAAGTATTGCCCCAAATAATCCGTGAACTCCTGAATGAGCTCCACGTTTTCCACCTCGGCCATCTGTTTGATGCTAAACAAGCTGTTGTACAGAAAATGAGGCTGGATCTGGGACTGAAGGTGCTTCAGCTCGGCCTCGCTTGTCCGAATTCGCGCTACATAATTTTCTTCAATCAAAGCATGTAAGCGCTCTATCATATGGTTGAAGCGGGAGTATAAATAACCGAATTCATCTCTGCGGGAGTGCGGAATGCGCACGTCGGTTTGTCCTTGCTCTGCCATCCTGAACCCTTTGACCAGCGCAGACAACGGTTTATGAATCGATTTGTAGATGGACAGCGAGAACGCGATAATAATGACAATGGAAATCAAGGTTGTCACCCACAACCAGAGTTTGTATTGTTCAAGCGGGGCTTCGAGCACCGATTCGGCAATGCTTGAGGTTAATGCAAAATAATGCTCCGCATCATACAGCGTATAATGCAGCATGTCACCTGCCGCAGACCTCGTCACCAGCGGTGAATCCTGAACCGGCAGCTCGTCCGGCCAATGGACTCCCAAAGCGTCGATCGCATCATCCGCAGAAGAAATAAACATGTCCCGTCCTTGGCCAAAGCTTAACGTAAGCTCGCTTCCGCCACTATCGGACAGCTGCTGCAGTCTATGCTTGAATTCATCGGCAGACAAACGTATTCCTAAAATAAAGTTGGGCGCTTCCTCATGATTCATGTTATAGGGATTGCTTTTGAGAAAGTAAAGATCGTCATTCCAGGAAGAGAGCTCGCCGTTCAAGTTGCCCATCGTTGCCAAAAGCTCCTTCCATTCTTCATCCTCCACGCTGCGGATTCCGTCAACCGCGCTGACTCGTTTGTGGAGGCCTGGCACATAATACACCACATCGTTGATGTAAGGACTCGTGACCATAATCTGTTTCAGTTTTTGATGAATGTTGTTTAAGCTCGCCGTTACTTCGTATCCGCTCATAATGGCCGCTCTCGTGCTTAATGTGGACATTTGTTCGTCAAATGAAAATTCGTTGATCAGGTCGCTCATCCGCTCCAATTCGAATTGCAGATGATTGTGGTAGAAATGAAGTTTGGATTCATGTGCCGTTTCCACCTCGGACTGCATCTGTTTGGAGCTGCTGTACGTAATCACCATGCTAATCACATACAGCGGAAGCATGACAAGCACAAAAGCAATCATCAGCTTTACCACGATGGACCGGCTCCGCCAGTTTCCCCAAAAATGCCTCATATGTTCATGAGCCCCCCTCCAAGGACCAAAAAGGAGCCGGGTATCGGCTCCTTCCTGTGCTTCTCCTCTTCCCGATCTTATCCCTTCACGCTGCCGACAACAAGTCCATGCACGAAATACCTTTGCAAGAACGGATACACGAGCAAAATCGGAATAACGGATAAGAAAATCTGGGACGCCTGCGTAGTCCTGTCCGATACCTGGCTCAGCAGCGTGGCATCCTCCAGCGTCATCGAATCGGTTTGAATCATCGTCACCTGCTGCAGCATGGATTGCAAATAGGTGGCGAGCGGATAATGCTCAGGATTTTTCATGTAGATCATGCCGTCAAACCAGGCATTCCAATGCCCTACCATCGCAAACAGCGTAATGGTCGCGATGCTTGGAAGCGAGATGGGCAAGTATATGCTCCACAGCGTTCGGAAGTGGCCTGCGCCATCCATCCACGAGGCTTCCTCCAATTCCTTCGGCAATCCCCGGAAAAAATTGAGCATGAGCAGCACGTTGAAGATCGGAACCGCTCCCGGCAGAATAAGTGCCCAGATGGAGTCCAGCAGCCTTGTTTCCTTAACGACCAAATACCCTGGAATCAAGCCGCCGCTGAACAGCATCGTAAATACAAAGATCCAGGCATACGCCGTTCTCGAACGAAAACGGGCAGCCTCCTTGGAGAGCGGATAGGCCACGAGCACCGTAAAAATCAGATTGATGGCCACGCCGAGCACGACGCGAAGCAAACTTGTTCCGAACGAATTCAGAAACTGCTTGTTCTCCAAAATGTATTGATACGATGAGAAGGTGAAATCGACCGGCCAAAACGTCACGCCCCCTGCTTTGACCGCATCACTTGAACTGAAGGAAATGGCCAATATGTTTACGATGGGAAACAGGCACAACAGCGCAAGCAGGGTCAGAATGACATAGTTGAATCCCAGAAACCAACGATAAGCTCTCGACGTATGGTGCATGGTGCTCTGCCCCCTTTCTAAAAGATCCGGTAATTGGCGAACCTGTATGCAAGGTAATAACCAAGTCCGATAAATACGAAGGATACCACCGATTTGATTAGTCCGAGTGCGGTGGACACCGAATACTGCGCATCCTGCAAACCGATGCGATAGATCATCGTGTCCAGAATGTCTCCGGATTCATAAACGAGCGGATTGTACAAGTTGAATACTTGGTCGAATCCCCCATTGAGCACGTTCCCCAGACTGAGCGTAACCATCAAAATGATGATTGGGCGTATGCCGGGCAGCGTAATGTGCCACGTTTGCTTCCATCTGCCCGCCCCGTCCATGACGGCTGCTTCGTATAACGATTTGTCGATGCTTGTCAGTGCCGCAAGGTAGATGATCGTTCCGAATCCGAACTCTTTCCATTGATCCGTGATGACGAGTATGTACGGGAACCAGTCATTGCTTGCCAGAAACTGTATCGGCTCCATGCCGATGGCCTTCAACAACATGTTCACGATCCCGCTGCTCGGGGACAGCACATCCACAATGATGCCGGCCAAAATGACCCAGGAGAAAAAGTGAGGCATGTAAATGACGGTCTGAATCGTCCGCTTGAATCCGCTGCGGCGCACTTCGTTCAAGAGCAAAGCTACGAGCACCGGCACGACAAGGCCGGAAATGATTTTCATCAGGGAAATAAACACGGTGTTCCAAACCACCTGCCAAAACCCGGGCAAATCGAGCAGGTACTTGAAATTGTCCATTCCGACCCAGTTGATGTTCTTGAAACCGGCAATCGGAGAAAAGTTTTGAAAGGCAATGGAGAGTCCTGCCATCGGAATGTAACCGAATACAATGATGATGAGCAATCCGGGCAGAATCATGAGATGAAGCGGGATGTTACGTACCCATTGTTTGTGATTCAAACGCATATGCTGTCTCCTCCTTCTCACTAATTATAGGAGCAGACCCGGAACCACAGGTAGTGGAGGCTGTTGACTTTGGGTATCTTCTGTTGACCACGCTTCGAGTCGTGAAAACGCAAAGGAACCGCGATATTCGCGGTTCCTTTGCATCAAACTTATGAAACGATTGAAACGATTACAGCTTGCGATCAAGCACCAATACGCTGACCGATTGGGCCGGCAATTGCAGAACGACGGAGTCGCCGTCAAGCTCGATGGTGCTCTCTTGAGGAACTACTTTTTCCGCATTCTTTTGGTTGACATTCGGAACATGCACCAGTTCTTCGTCCCCGCTCAAGGTGATTAACCGTGCCGATGCCTGGACATCCAGATGTTCAAGCACCACTTTGGTCGCCTTCTCCATTCCGTCGGCATTGACCAGTTTCACGTAGACATGGTTTGCATCACGCGTTACGGAATGGAACACATCGCGGTTATAGGCTTCAAGCTTGTAGTCGAGCACTTTGCTTGTTGTACAGCCATCCGTATACGAGCAGATCAGGTTTTTGCCTGTTTCTCCGCCATAATTGACCGTAATGACATAGTTTGTGTTGTCTTCCAGCGGTTCGTAATTCGCCGCTCTGAGGTTGCCGGCTGCCGTACTGGAAGAATAGTCGCCCAGCGTGTACCCTTCGATCCCTTGTTTGTACACTTTGACACCTGTCGCGCTGCCGCCGTATCCGATGGCGTATTCGATGACATCCTTCTGTTCCGGAGAAGCGTCCGTCAGACCGACGCCTACATAGAAGCCGTCTTCGCCCGCAAGTCTGCTGGCTTCCACTTCAAGCGTATAGTTGGTCCATTCCTCGTTCAGGATCGCGAGACCGTTAAGTCCGCTGTCCTGCGCTTTGAGCAGCAGTCCTTTTCCGGCCTGCAGGCTGTATCCTGCCGATCCGGCAATCGCTTCCCAGGCCCGGCTTGGTTCAGAGCATTCCGCAAAATGTTCTTCGAACAATACGCGGCCATCCTCGTTGGACGTCACTTTGACACGTTTCACCAGGATGTCTGCATTCCCGGCAGCGATCTCGATGCCGCCGCGCGGCTGGAGCTGCACTTCTTTGCCTTTGTTATACGTTGAGAACGACGTTCCCAATACTTGCTCCCCGACATGTTTGGCGAACAGCTGCTGCACGTAGTAATTCGGCGTAAACCAGACCGTCTCGTCGTCAAACCAGATGCAGTCCGGCGTCCAGCGGTATGTTCCATCCGTCAGCACCTTGTTGAAGAGCGGCGCGTATGCGGCCATGCGCACGACGTCGGCATTGTTTTCGAAACCGGTGATGATGGCCGCCTCGGCCACGGCACCTGCCAGCGTGTTTTTGTCCGTGGAGGCATACTCGCCCACAAATACCTTGGACGTTTCTTTCCAGTTGATGCTGCCGTCTTCATGATAGGCGCGCTTGTAGTAGTTGTAACGGTCGGCATTGTTCAGCAAATATTCGTTGGAACGGTAATAATGCTCGTCGGCGATCGTATCCATGTAGTTGCTTTGCCGGCTATACCACGTGACGTTCTCTTCGATGATCTCCTTGCCGTCCGCAAATGCGATTTGCGCCGATCCTTGCAGATTGCCGCTCAGGAACTTCCATCCTTCCTGATAAGCATCGTCATCGGCTTGAGCTCCGACGGTGGAAATGATGTGCAGTTCGTGATCCGGGTAGTTCTGCTTCATGTAGTCGTCGATCGCTGCCTTGAACGCTTCGAAGTTGGCAAAAAACTCGGTGCCCCAGTTTTCGTTCCCGACGCCCAAATAACGCAAATCAAACGGCTCGGGGTGCCCCATCTCGCTGCGAATTGCAGCCCACTCGTTGTTCTCGATATCCGTGCTGATCGCAAAATCGATCAAATCCGTAAAGTTTTTGATATAATATTCCCTCAGCTTGCCGCCTGCCGGATGGGCATAATCGGAACGGGCCTGGCATAAAACGCCGCATGCCATGACCGGAACCGGAAGGGCATTCAGGTCTTCGGCCAATTGGAAATATTCCATATAGCCAAGGCCCATCGTCATCATGTAACCCCAAACATTGTAATTTTCCTTCCGCAGCTCCACCGGACCGACGGAATCTTTCCAGTCGTACACGTTGTCCCAAATAAACGAACCTTCGGAGATACATCCGCCCGGGAAACGCAGGAATGCGGGATGCATGTCGACGAGTGCCTGCACCAAATCTTTGCGCAGTCTATAGTTCGGGTTCCCTTTGTAATTGGCATGCGCCGAAGCGGAGATTCCTGGCTCATCGGGATCCTCCCCCCACACGTCCCGCGGAATCAGGGACACCATGTCGACGGAAATATCGCCGCTGAAGGTGAGAACCAGCTGCCCCAATACGTTCTGCGTGCCCGTGAGTACCAGTTCGGCATCGGAAGAGGCGCCATATTTCTTCCACTTGTTCCCACCTTCGATCTGCACGGACACCTCGTCGCTCACCGCATTCCCCGCTTCGTCCTGCAGCTGGATGGTGATCCGTCCCGCAGCCTCAGCTTTGGCCCATACGGTGAAATCATACTGTTTCCCAGCTTGAATGGACATGGCGCAATGCTGGTTGGAATCCGCGAATCCGCGATTTCGAATGACCGCACCGCCCTGCACCGTCACATAATAAGCGTTGACCTCGGGATCTTTGACGCCAAAATGCTCGTTTAATCCACCTTTGTTCTGTATGATCATTTTGTCGGTATCTCCGGACCATGCAAACAACGGCTCACGATTGCGGCCGGTTGAGCATCCACATGCTCCGGAAGCGGAGGAATAGGTATCGAATGCAAACGACTCGAATGAACGGTTTTGCACAAGCTCCGCATAGATTCCGCCATCGGCGGCATTGTTAATATCCTCGTAAAACAAACCGTACATCACTTCGCTAATATCGGCGACCTTCTGATCCCCATGGACCGTAATCGTGTATGGCGGCACATGTTTCGGAACGATCGAGACGCCGAAGCTTCGTTCCAATGTCTGCTCGCCCGTGCGCAATGCTGCGCTTAACGTGACGCTGTGAGCCGACTCGATCGGAAGAACCTTCCCTTGGCCCGTTATGGCTTCAGGTCTGCTCGAAGACCATTCGACCTGTACTTTCCCGCCCAGAAGCGAGTCGGGGAGCGCAATGTCATTGGTGATGATTTTGGCGGGTGAAACCAGATATTTCTCTGCCGCCAGCTTCACGATCTCCGCATCGGTCAGCGATTCGCACATCACTTCGATGACTTCATCCATGGTCAAACCTGCTTCGTAAATCCTTACATCGGAAATCGCTGCTTCCAAATCCGGATCATCGACAAATTGGGAGCGGCCAATATAGTTTTGCGTGTAGAATTCCGGATTCGAGAATGTCTCAAACCAGCTTCTTAACTTGGCATAGTTTCCGCTGGAGGTTTGGTTGAATGAGCCATTAGCCACGATTTCCCCGTTGACGTATACGATCGCCCCGGCATGGCTTCGCGTTCCGCCCTCCGTACCCGTAACCGACACGGCGACATGCATCCATTCCCCGTTGGCGAACCCTTTGGTCGGATGAATCATCATTTCGTCGCCGGCCTTGAGCACGCTGCGCATCTGTCTGGTGAGGAACAGGTAAGGCTGCTGATCTCCTCCGCCGAAATCGATCAGGCGTTCCCACACGCTGCTGCCTCTGCCCAGGTATACCCATGCCGATACGGTCAAACCGGTGTGATCGCTTACACCGCGAAGCAAATCGGGCGGCAGCTGCAAATACGACGTACCGTTGGAGCCGCCCGCAAAGGACAGCGCCGTCCGCCCTTGGATTACGGAAAGCGCCGGCTCGTGGGTGCCTGAAGGTACCGCGTGATTCCCGCGGGATGTGCTGTCCTGGCCGATGCCCGTCGTGTCCTCAAACTTGTAATGCGCAATGATCTGATCTTTGTAATTGCTCATGATTGCCCTCCTGTACAGATCTCAAATGAAAGGATGAATGAATCCTTTTTCTTTTTTTAATTTACATAAACATAAATCATTAATAAAAATATAAATATCCTTCACACAAGTTATACTACTCATTTCAGGATCGTTTTTCAACACAAATATTGCCTTTAATTTGTCGTTTTCGCCCTGAAATCGTTTGAATTTCGAAAATCACCCTTCGTCCGGTTCGATTGAGGCTATAAAAAATTCATCATTTACAAATATATAAATCAATTGGTACACTACGAATGAAAGCGCTTGAGTAACAAGTTTTGGGAGGAGGAGTCACGTAAATTTTATTTCTGGCCATGTTCGGCCGAATGGTTTTATCCACTGCACATCAAGAAAGGGGAAACGTATGAAACGTTATATGGCTGTCGCACTCAGCACTGCATTACTTGCCACACCTGCCTTGTCCACCGCTGCCGCACTGGGAGAAGGGGCACCGGTTTCCAGCCAGCAAACCTCGCAGGCTGCCAGCAAAACCAGCGAAACTCAGGTACCCGCATTCCGTAATGTCTCTGTCCATGACCCTTCCGTGATCAAAGTTGACGATACGTACTATGTGTTCGGTTCTCACCTGCAAGTGGCCAAGTCCAAAGACTTGATCCAATGGGATGAGGTTGCATCCGGGGTTACGGACAGCAATCCTGTCGTTCCGAACGTCACGAAGGAGTTCGCCGAAGCGCTGGAGTGGGCCCAGTCCGATACGCTCTGGGCGGCCGATGTCATCCAGTTGTCGGACGGCAAATTTTATATGTATTATAACGCATGCAAAGGAGATTCCCCTCGTTCGGCCATGGGTGTAGCCGTCGCCGACAACATCGAAGGCCCTTATAAGGATCAGGGACTGATCCTGAAATCCGGCATGTGGGGCGAAGCGAGCGAAGATGGTACCATATATGATGCCACAATCCATCCGAACGTGGTAGACCCCGATGTCTTTTACGACAAAGACGGCAAGCTGTGGATGGTATACGGCTCGTATTCCGGCGGCATTTTTATTTTGGAAATGGACGAAGCTACCGGAAAACCTCTCCCAGGGCAAGGATACGGCAAAAAGTTAACGGGAGGCAACCACAGCCGGATTGAAGCTCCGTATATGTTATATAGCCCGGAAACCGATTATTATTATCTTTTCCTTTCCTATGGCGGCCTAAGCGCGGACGGCGGATACAACATCCGGATCGCACGCTCCAAAACACCGGATGGGCCATTTTACGATGCGGAAGGCAACGATATGATCAAAGTAAAAGCTGATAAAGAGAAACCATTATTCGACGATCGATCCATTGAGCCATATGCGGTCAAACTGGTCGGCAACTATCTGTTCGAAAGAGAGCTTGGCGACCCGGGCACCGGTCAAGGGATCGGCTACGTTTCGCCGGGACATAACTCCGCATATTACGACGAAGAAACCGGCAAGCACTTCCTGATCTTCCACTCCCGCTTCCCGGGTCGCGGCGAAGAGCATGAAGTCCGGGTGCACGAGATGCACATGAATTCCCAAGGATGGCCTGTGGTTTCCCCGTATCGTTATGCCGGGACGCAGGAAGCAACCCTGTCATTGAGCAACGACAAGATTGCCGGACAATACAAATGGGTGGATCACGGGAAAGAGATCACGGCTGCGATCAAAACTTCCCAGAACGTGCAATTGACGACTGACGGAAAAATAACCGGTGCTGTCACAGGCACATGGTCTCTCGGCGCAGACAACAAGGTAACCCTCACAACCAACGGACAAACTTATGAAGGCGTATTCACGCAAGAATGGGACGCAGGTTCGGAGAAGACGGTCCTTACGTTCAGCGCCCTCTCTTCTACCGGCGTTGCGGTCTGGGGCAGCAAAGTCCCTGACATGAACAATGAGGAGATCGTTAATGCGGTCAAATCGGATCTCGATCTCGGCGATACCAAAAACGTATTTTTTGACCTGAACCTTCCGGTAAAAGGCACACACAATACGACGATCACTTGGAAAACATCAAACGCTTCCGTTGTGTCTGCTACGGGTACCGTGAAACGTCCGGCAGCAGGCAAAGGTGATGCCAAGGTCAAACTGACCGCACTGATTCAGAACGGGGATGCGTCGGCAAGCAAAGTTTTTAACATCACCGTGCCAGCACAAGTCAAAGGGCCTCTGCTCGCAGAATATGCATTCGATCACAAGAAACTGGATAAAATCGCTCAGGATATCAGCAAAAACGGGTACCACGGTCAGGCTCATAACGTTACAAGCTCGGCGGCGAGCCGCAAAAACCAGGCTGCCGCATTCAACGGCACCGACAGCTACATCGATCTGCCGGGAATCATCACCGATACCGAGGACTTTACGTTCAGCGCCTGGGTGAACTGGGAAAGCGGCGGCGCCTGGCAGCGCATTTTCGACTTTGGCAGCGGGTTGACGCAGCACATGTTCCTCACCCCTTCCCAGCATAATGGCAAGCTGCAATTCACCATTCATGACGAAGGCCGGGACCAAAGCCTGATTGCGGATCAAGCGCTTCCGGCAAACCAATGGGTTCATGTGACGGTAACGCTGCAAGGAGATACGGGCAAGCTGTACGTGGATGGCCAACTCGTCGCCAGCAGCTCCGAGATTACATTTAATCCGAAACAGCTGCGCGTGACGGAAGCTTACCTGGGCAAAAGCCGTTATCAGGCAGATCCGTACTTCAAAGGATCTCTGGATCAGGTCAAAGTGTATAACAAAGCGTTAACGGAGAAAGAAATCAAGGCGCAGGCTGCTGCCAAGCCTTGACCTGGAAGCATCCCCAAGATGTATTCTTGACAGATAGCTAGTTATGTCGCACGATTGCCCAAACCGATACCAAGGTGTGAAGAACGGTCCTCCGTTAAATTCTCAAAACACAAAAAACGATGCTCTCCTTTTAAAGGAAAGCATCGTTTTGCTTATGGTAGCTGATGAGTATTAATGCATCGGCCCTTGCTGTCCTTGCTGCGCGCCCACTTTCACCCGTTTTACGAAGAACGAGATCACGAAGCCGAGCAAGCAAAGCACAAGCGCAAAGATAAACGCATGCTGCACGCCGGACGTGAAACCAGCAAGCTGACTTTCCGGGCTTTCCGGATTGCTTACGCCTTTAAGGTAGCTCAGCTGGCCTGCAGCCAAAATGCTGACAGCGACGGCCGTGCCGATGGCACCCGAAACCTGCTGCAGCGTGTTCATGATTGCCGTACCGTGCGGATAATACGCCGGCGGCAATTGATTCAGACCATTCGTTTGGGCAGGCATCATAATCATCGAAATGCCGATCATCATGAAGATATGCATCGTGATGATCATGCCCAGGGATGTTGTCGGTTCGATCCGTGTATACATGAACAGAACAACGGCAACGATCGCAAGGCCGATCGTCACCAGCCATTTTGGTCCGAATTTATCGAACAGGCGTCCCATGACCGGCGACAAAAATCCGTTCAGCAAGCTGCCTGGCAGCAGCACCAGACCCGCCATCAACGGCGTCACAGCCATCCCTTGCTGCAGATACATCGGCAGGATCAGCATCGACGACAGCATCATCATCATACAAATGAAGATCAGGATCAGACCGATGGTGAACATCGGGAATTTAAACGCGCGCATATCCATCATCGGCTCTCTCATTCTGAGCTGTCTGATGCTGAACACCAGCAAGGACAGCGCACCTACGGCCAGTGTGGCGATAACAACCGGGCTGGACCAGCCTCCGCCGCCGTCTCCATGACCGCCTGCGCTGCTGAAGCCATATACGATACCGCCAAAACCGAGCGTGGACAAAATGATCGACAACACATCGATTTTGGGCTTGGTCAACTTCGAAATGTTCGGCAGGAACATCAATCCGCATACCAAGGAGATAATGAAGAACGGCAGCGAAATCCAGAAGATCCAGTGCCAGCTCAAATTAGCCAAAATCAAACCGGAAATGCTCGGGCCGCTGGCCGGAGCAAACATGATGACAAGACCGATCAGCCCCATCGCGGAACCGCGTCGTTCTACAGGGAAAATAACCAAAATCGTATTAAACATCAACGGCAACAACAGGGCCGTACCCACAGCTTGCAGAACGCGGGCCACCAGCAGCATTTCAAAGCTTGGAGCCATCGCGGCCACCAGCGTGCCTGCAATGGAGAAAATCAACGATGTCGTAAACAGCTGTCTTGTCGTAAACCATTGCAGCAGCAGCCCCGACACCGGAACGAGAATACCCAGAACGAGCAGGTAACCTGTCGTCAACCATTGAATCGTTGTCGGTCCTACCTCAAGCAATTCCATCAATGGCGTCAATGCCACGTTCAGCGCAGTTTCTCCGAATAGCCCGATAAAACCGCTCAGCAGCATCGCGAACAAAATCGGCAGCACTTTGTACTGCTGTGTTTCTTGTTGGTTCATTGCTGAACCAGCTTTCATGGAAGCCTCCAAAATCCCATCCTCCTCAACCAATATAACTCTCTCTTTTGTACAAACCAAATTTATGCTTTGGCTTGTCTCGCATTTTTTGCAACCGCGGACAAATATTCGGCAGCCGTGACCAAAGGCTGTTTGTCCTGATTGGTCAAACTGATAATCAGTGCTCCTTCCATCAAGGAAATCATGAGCAGGGCCAGCTCTTTTGCTTTGGACTCGTTAATTCCGTCAAGCACCAGATGTTTGGTGATCGCGTTCTGCCAGTCCGCAAACACGCCTTGACAAGCCTGACGCAGGTCATGGCTAATGCAGGAGGTCTCAACCGCAGCCCACAGGCTGAAAGGCAAAAAGCCCGTAAACCCGGCAGCTTCGGTATCCTCGGCCATGTCCTGAACGAATTGCAGAATCGCCTCCCCCGTATTGTCATGAGCTGCAAACGTTTCTTCAAACTTTTGCAAAATATGCTCATTCGTTTTCTGGATGCATTCATGAGCAAGCTCTTCTTTGCCATGGGGGAAATAATGGTACAACGAACCTTTCGGCGTTCCGCTATCCTTGATGATCTGGCTCAGGCCTGTCGCATGATACCCTTGTGAAAAAAACAGTCGGGCGGCTGTGTTAACGATGGCTTCTCTGGCATTGGACTTTTCACTCAAAAACGGCCACATCCTTAAAGCAATTTTAAAAATTATAACGATCGGTCTATATAATTAAAACCGCTTCGCCCAGCGATGTCAATCCTTTAAAAAAAGAATATTCAAAATTTAAAATGAAAGGGCTTCCGCCGAAAAAAATTCCGGGAAAGCCCTTCGGAACGTGTTTCTACTATAAGAATGCAATCCGTTCATGATCTCTACACATCGTAATCAACAGCGGGATCACTTCGAATAATACAGAGCATCGTTTATTGGCTGCTGACGCCGTTCCATTCTTCACCGCACAGCTCACTATGGATCATTGCACCCGCCATAGATCCCTGCGCCGCGGCTGCAATGGCCTGATACATATCCGATGCGGCATCTCCAGCGCTGAATACGCCCGGCACCGTCGTTCTCGCTTGTTCATTAACCACCACCGACTCGGTTTCGGTCATCTCGCAGCCCAGCGTTCCCGGCAATTCCGATCCGGCAACCAAGGTCGGGGCAAAGAAAATGCCTCTGCACGGAATGAGTCGACCGTCTTTGAGAAGAACATGGTCAACGATTCCTTCGTTGGATTCAATCGCTTCAATCGGAGAATCCAGCACAGGAATGCCGTGGCGCTCCAAATCATGACGTTCTTCATCCGTCAGACCATCAGGACCATTGGTGCAAAGCGTAACCCGGCTTGTCCATCCCAAAAGCAGTTTGGCCATGTGCATCGCCTTGGCTCCGTCTGATATCAGGACAAGCGTCTGATCCCGGAGCTCCCATCCGTCGCAGAAAGGGCAAACGAAAGCACTCTTCCCATAAACCTCTTGCAATCCCTTTATGCCGAGCGGTTTATCCTTTTTGCCCACGGCAAACAGTATTTTTTTGCTGTGAATAACCGTGCCTGCGGCGGTCACTACTTCAAACATGCCATCCGCACCCGTAATGGAGGATGCAGTGTCCTCAATGAATTGCACCGATGGATACGCGGCGATTTGCTCCTTGGCCACGATACGGAACTCTGCAGGCGTTACCCCGTCGCGCGTCAAAAAACCGTGCGTCGCGTGAGTAATCCGGTTTCTGGCCTTCCCGTCGTCAATCACCGCAACATTTCTTCTTGCACGGCCCAGCACAAGCGCTGCATTTAACCCGGCAGGCCCTCCGCCGATGATAGCTACATCTATAACTTTGCTCACACATATCACCCTTTACAGATATTTAATATCTCTAATTTAGAACAAAAAATAAGTCGTTTTTGTTCTTTTTTCAAACGACTATAATGTCTATTAAAGATATTTTAAGTCTATAATAAACATAAAAGGCATGACTCGCAAGCTTTTTTTAGCCATCATTATCTATACCCTTTTATCGATATAAGTTGAACTATACATTTTACACGGTAACGGAAAGGGCAGAAAGAATCTGGAGAAGCGGAGCGTTCTAAAAGCTTTCTGAAAGAAAGCTGCATCGTAAGCATAGGCTTATCACCAGATTTCCTCCTTAACTAAAGGGATTCAAAAAATCCGGGGATAACAGCGATCGGAAGATATTTCTGACCTCGTAGTGGCTCCGTGTAAAAAACTTCGTTCAACTGATGGAGATAAGAATCACTTAACACAGAATTTCGTTTTTAACAATTAAAAAAAGTGTTGTTTTTAAATTGTTCACAATCAAATGACATTATTTTTAATACTAAAACGCAATTTCTTTCACATATTAAACATGATGTTATAATAAGTACCGAGATATATAAGTATGGATATAGGAAGTGAGTATTTGAAAACACTAAATAACGGGTCACAACCCAAAATCAGATTAGAGTATAGCTCGGTTCCAAAAGTCTTTTTCGATACGATCAAAGTCGGCATCATCAAATCCAACCTCATCGCCATGCTTGCCGGTTTGAGCCTTGCACTGTATGTGTTTAATGCCTCTTTCCTGGACAATATCGTACCGATCATTTTGTCGGTTATCGGTTCTTCCTTGATCATTGGCGCAGCCGGGGTATTCAACAACCTGTACGACCGCGACATCGATGCCATCATGGAGCGGACCAGAACACGGCCAACCGTTACCGGCCAAGTGGACACGAAATCCGGCCTGATTTTGGGGATAAGCATTACCATTATCGGCGGCATCCTGTTATACGTCGCTTCCCCGCTTGCGGCCGTTTTCGGGATTTTGGGACTTTTACTTTATGTTTTCCCTTACACGATGTGGACAAAACGTACTACGGTTTACAATACCGAGGTCGGCAGTCTTTCGGGTTCCGTCCCTCCTTTGATCGGTTGGGCTGCGATTTCTTCAGACCTGGGTCATTTTGAAATTTGGGCACTGGTCGTTACGATGCTGTTATGGCAAATGCCTCACTTCTACGGGATCGCCATTCGCAGATTCGATGAGTACAAAGCTGCGAACGTTCCCATGCTTCCGGTAGTCAAAGGGATTCGCCGGACGTATATTCAAACCAACGTTTACTTGGTCCTGCTCGTGCTGTCCAGCTTTTTGTTCTGGCCAATGAGCCCGTTCATCGCCATCTTTGCCTTTTTGGTCAGCCTGGTTTGGCTCATTCTCAGCGTGGCCACGTTTGATCGCAATGAGACGCAAAAATGGTCCAAAAACATGTTCATTTTCTCCATCAACCATATTACGCTCGTGTTCCTGGTGATCATTGCGTACTCGCTGATTGCCCTGCTTATCAAATAATCCAGGTTCATAACATATATAAGCCGTACAGATCAACTCCGCAACGAGTCGCCTGTACGGCTTTTTTGCATTTTAACGCTTATCCATCGAGTCCGTTATTCATAACTCCAAAAATCAGCCTGCTTTGACAGGCAGTTCCTCGCCCTGCCACAACAATTGCATTTCCGTGCTGGTCGCCAGCAAATGTTCCAATGTACCCTCGGCTTCGATCTGCCCATCCTTCATGACGATGATATGATCGGCCTTGGACAACGCGGCGCGCCGATGAGAAACGGCAATGCATGTCATGTCCGTTTCCTTGAACAGCCCCTCCCATACTTGCTGTTCCGTCTCCACGTCCAGCGCGCTGGACAAGTCGTCCACCACCAGCAGGTCTGCGCCCGTCATCAGCATGCGCGCCGTTGCCGCACGCTGGATCTGTCCTCCGGACAACATGACGCCTCTTGGACCCACGGACGTTTCCAACCCCTGATCCAGCTGCTGAATGTCCTGGTCCATGACGGCAAGCCGAATCGAATCAGCCAACGCTTCATCCGTGTTTCCGCGCTTGCCTTGGACGATGTTTTCTTTCAGCGTATCGCTGAACAAGCGAGGAACTTGAGGCGTATAGGCCGCTCTTGGCGGCATCAAAAATGTAGCGGGATCAATCTTCGCTCCATTCCAGGTGACCTCCCCATGCTGCATAGGCAGAAGTCCCAGCAGCGCTCGGACAAGGGTCGACTTTCCCGAGCCGATTCGTCCCGTCACGACGAGAAACTGTCCTTGTTTTAAACGGAAGGAGACGTTTTCGATGCCATTTGGCGAATTCGGATAGCGGTACGTCAACTTTTGCACTTCAAGCTCTTTCAACCGGTCTCCCGTTACACTTGAAACCTCTTCCAGTTCAGGCGGGTCTGTCTGCAAGTAAGTCTCCCTGAATTCCATAATGCGGTCTTCTTCCCCGGGCCGGAACAAGGTGCGCATGCGGTCAAAGGATACTTTCAGCCGTTTATGCTGGTAAACCATGTATCCAAACAGAGATATGCTGAATCCGATATTGCCGAGATAGGACGTAAACAGGGCAAAGTCGCCGACCGTGAAGTTTCCGGCTCTCATCTCCGCCGCACACATCAGCAGAATCAATCCCGTAGAAATGCTGAGCACATGCTGGTTCAGCGATCTCATCCACTGCTTGAACAAATTGTCACGCAATGCAGCTTGGCGGCGCTCCTCGTTCAATTGGTCAAATCTCGCCGCCACATGATCTTCGGCCTGCCCAAGCTTCAGCGCCTGGACTGCCCCAAAGCTTTCCGCAATGTAACTGGTGATCCGACCGGTCGCTTCCCGATTGCTTTGTGCATAACGGCGGGCACGATTGCCAGACAAATTGTTAAGCAATGTGACGACCAGCAGCGGAAGTACGGCAACCAGCGTAATTTTCCAGTTAATGCTCCACATGATCGCAATGGACACGACCGCGAACACAAGCCTGCCCCAGAAATCGACCCAGGACTCCACGTATTCGACCGATTCGTCCACGTCTTCTCGGAAACGGCTCATGGCCTCGCCGGGCGAAGCCGGAAGATTGCGGCCAGGCCAGCGCATGATGCCTGCCAGCATGTTGGTGCGCAGAATCGCCTGAATATGATACACATAGGTGATCCAGGCATAGAAAGCCACGAAAAAAGATCCTACTCTGACGATCCGGGTAAGCGCAATGAAAATAAGCGGAACGGCAAGCCACAGATAATCGTTCGATCCCGCCGTTGTGCGGTCGAAAAACCACTGCATGCCCAATCCGATCGCCAGCGGAAGCGAGTGAAAAACCGTCCACAACAAGCCATTGATGATAAATAGAAACGGCCTAAACCGAAATAATCGGGAAATAAATCCGGTAATGGTCATGCAAGTTCCTCCTCTCTTCCCGTCGCAAGCAAGCGGGCGTAATGGGATGACGGGCTGCCCGCAAGCTCTTCCCGCGGGCCAAATTCCAGCATTTTTCCGTCCCCCAGCACCATGATTTGATCCACCTGTTCCAGCGTCGCCAAACGATGGGCAATAATGACTCCCGTGCACCGTTTCATCAGTTCGTCGACGGCCGTTTGCAGCATGCTCTCCGTTGCCGCATCCAAGCGGGAAGACGGTTCATCCAAAATAACGAGACTGGGCTCGGTCAGGAAAACGCGAGTCAGCGCAAACAATTGCGCCTCCCCGGCAGACAGGGACGCACCTCCCGCAGACAAGTGGGTATCCAGGCCGTTCGGCTGTTCGTCGATCCAGCGACGAAGGCCCAGCCTGGCCGTCGTTTGCAGAATGCGTTCGTCCGACACTTCGCGATTAAACAACGTCAGATTGTCACGCAAGGTGCCGTCAAACAGCTGCACGTCCTGTGTAACCATCCCTACCCTTCTGTATAATGCAGGAAGCGTTAACTGCGTGATGTCTTTGCCCCCCACACGAATCGTTCCGCTATTGATGTTATACAATCGCAGCAGAACACGGCTGAGGCTGGACTTCCCGCTTCCCGTTCGTCCGATGATCCCAAGCCGTTCGCCTGGTTTCAGCTTGAAACTGATATTGCGCAGTACGGGTTTATCTTCATTGTAGCTGAAGCAGACTTGGTCGAATTCCAATCCCAGCGCGCCTTCAGGCAAGTCTTGTTCGCTTCCGTCCGTAATTTCACTGCGAAGCGACAACAGCTCGCTGGAACGAAGCATGCCGGATTTGGCCTTCTGGAATTCCTGCACCTGATCTCCCAACAGTTCAATGGGATCGTTCAGCATCTGCGTATACTGATAAATGAGGAACAAGGTCCCCAGGCTGATGGTGCCTTCCATAAAATCCCGAATTCCCAGCAGCAGCACGACCGTTACTGCAACGGCAAACAATACAACCGTGGTATTCCAAGGCACAACCCGCATCATCCAGGCCCGGCGCCCTTTCAGAAAAACCATTCGCATCAACCGATAAAAACGGTTCATGACGTACGGAACATGACCATTCGCCTGCACGTCCTCAATGCCTGCAATCCGTTCCTCAATCAGACCGAACAGAGACGCGCTCGCTTCCCGTTCGTTTTTGGAAGGATTGACACCAAGATTGCGGATCAGCACCATAAACAGCACGGATAACAGCGTAAATGCGGTCATAACAAGCGCAATCGGCACATTGACCGAAAACATGAATCCAAGAATGCCGCCCAGCAGCACAAAGCTGCCGATGACCTGCACGATAAACATCGCGAAGAAATTCGAGATATGCGTGACATCCCCATCCACCCGTTCAATCATCTCACCGGGTGTTTTGACATTGTGAAATCTCATATCCAGGCGCAGACAGTGTTTAAGCAGGTCTCCCCGCAGCTTGTTGGTCGCCCGCCACGAGACGTCATTCCCCATATAACTTACCGCTACCGTTATTAACTGGTTCGCCACCGCGACGACCAGAAACAACCCTGCTAGCTGTAACAACTGCCCGACCAGGCCTGCCTCGGCAGCAGTATCAATGAATCGCTGAATGATCTGGGGATTCAGCAGTTGAAGGCCCGTTGACGTCAGGAGCAGTACGAGCAGCAGCGCGAGCTTTCCTTTGACCGGCCTCAAATATTTCAGCAGCCAGAACATGGAGCTTTTTTCTTGTTTGGACACGTCGTTCCCCCCAATGCTTTAGCTTTGTCTGTGAAAAGGGTTCCCTTTGGATCACGTTTGAAAGCTATGACGTGTCTGACGCGATGGGTTTGAACAGCATTAAACGAGCAGCGTTGCTTTTGAATTTTGTCATGGTTTCATTACCGACCTTTCATTCATTTTAAATAAGTGCGGACTGGGGATATGCACGCGAAAAAGCTGTAGATGAATGTTCATCTACAGCTTCAGACCACAAGAAGACCTTGACTCGGCGAATGAAGTCTTAATTCCTGCATGCAATATGGATGAGCGTTCAAAGAACAGGTTGGCATAAACAGACTGTCCAAACGCCCAACTTGACGGGTGCATTCTCAGTTAAGTCATCATGTCCATGCCTATTCAGTTATCGTTATGGAATTCACTGGAGGCACCAACATGTTCATTAACCACCCTTCGCACTTATTTGTTTTTTAATTTTATGCGCTATCACGCAATCCGTCAAGAACATATTTCCTCGAATGTTAATTGTTTCAAAACCTGCATTCCATCAACGCTCGCGTCCGACAATATAATCCAGTAAATGCTTAAGGAAAGGAACGGGTTTCGACATTTCGTCCAGTGCTTCCGAGGCGCTGTAAAAATGTTCCCACATCTGTTTCTGCGCACCGTCCGAACCCAGGATGGATACGAAGGTGGAGTTGTTGTTTTTGGCATCCTGCCCGGACGGCTTGCCCAGCACGGATGATTCCCCTTCATGGTCGAGCAGGTCATCCTTGATTTGAAAAGCGATGCCTGCATGATAGGCAAATTTTTTCAAGCAAGCCATCTCCCGCTCATCTACCTTGGCCAAAATGGCAGGCATCACAAGCGCAGCTTCGAAGGCAAGGCCTGTCTTGTAAAACGAAATCATGTTCAGCTCTTCAAGGGTCAGCATCTTCCCTCGGGAGTTCAAATCCATCGCCTGCCCCATGCACATGTCTTCCGCCTTCTCGGCAGAGTATCGAATCAGCGAGAGCACGGCTTCCGGATCAAATCGTTCCAGCGACGACTGCTCTCCGATAGCGCGCTGAATGAGGTAAAGCCCGGTCAATTCCGCCGTAGCGCTGTTGTGTACCTGGTGGAGCGTCGAGCGTCCCCGGCGCACATCCGCATTGTCCTGACTGGGCAGATCATCAAAGATCAGGGAAGCAGTGTGCATGTACTCGAGCGATCTCAGCAGCGGGACAATCGCGGACGGGTTCATTCCGTATTCCCGCACACCCATCACCCACGTCAGGATCGGCCTGAGGCGTTTGCCGTCCCCCTGAAGGCTGTAGTTGGCGGCATCGATTAACGTCGCTTTCATCTCTGGCGTACCCGCAGGTTTCGTGATTTGCAGCTCCACATTGATTTGCTCGCGAACTTCGCGAATGGTTTGCTGGAACTCCTCTTTTTCCTGTTTGTCGGCTCGTAAATGAGCGACGACCTCGTCCCGGAGCAATTTGTCCAGAAAATCGACATCATTCGCTTTGCGCACCATATTCTGCACCAGACGATTCAGCTCCGGCTGTCCAGAAGCAAAGGTGTGCATCAGCTTGTCGTATTCTTCTTGCCCCAAGCGTTCTTTGCAACGTTTCAGACCGTTCACGGCCCTGGCGAGAATGACCTCGCGCGTTTTGGGATCGGACTGGTACACTTCATGGATCAAATAGGCGATCACCGCCCAATATAATTCATAGGGATTAATAAGGTCCGGCCGCAGGTCGCGGTATTTCAAATAATACGTATAAGGCGTGACCGCTCCTGCCTGCATGTCCTCGTTCATATCGGCAAAATCGTCTGCCAACTGGTTATAAATCCCGTAATAGAACGTTCGCAGATCGAAGCCTTCATCAAGCGGCGAGCTTAACACCGAACGAACGATCAACCTGGAGGATGAAGACTTGATAATGATCGGAATATACAATTCTTCATTCGTATAATGCGCATTGGATAAGGTTTTGGCCCGGTCCGTCTCCTGGGATTGAAAGAAAACATAAGCCTGATCAAAAAACGTCTGCTGCATTTCGTTTTTTTGGTAATGACTTATATACTCAAACGCTTCGCGAAGCTCTGCATGAACATACCGGATCATGGAAACGTTCGTCCCTTTCCACTGCCCGATCTCGGGCACTTGGCCGGTTAACAACGCTTCACGGATCAACTCGGAATACTGGCGCTTCTCTTGCGCATTCAACGCTTGGGAATCCAAAAGATCGTCGATGAACGGATAGGTCAAACCGTAGGAGTAGCCGAGCCTGATCGCTGCATCAAACCGTTTCGCCCGCTCATCCGCAGGCGTCATTTCGTTCATTTCGTCATCGACGTGAAGGATCACGCCGAGAATGATTTTGAGCAGCTTCCGCTGCGCTTGCTCCGCATCAAGCTCCTTGGGGAGATTGGCGGCGACGCGTTTCAGCTTGTTCATGACCCAGATGACCGCCGGTTCCACCTTTTCTTTTTTTCCCCAGCGGTAGAATAGCGCCGGACTAACCAAACCGGGCTTCCGCCGGGTGTCATTGGTGCTCAGGAAGTATTTCTTTGTATCCTGTATGACACGGTCGATACGCTGCCTTGTATCGGGAGAATGAAGGGCTTTTCCCAAATCACGCATGAAAATATAGGAGATGCTGCGATCCAGATAAGAATCCAGTTTGCCAGCTGCGTCTAACCATTGAAGATATCTATGAACATCCTTGGAATCCGGTTTTCTTTGGTTGCGAACCAGCAAGGAGAGCCATGAAAAAGGTTGAACGTGATGCTTTTGCCAAATTTGAAAATCCTGGGCTAGTAAAGGGACATGCGAGCCGGCAGCCAGCTGCTCTTGCAGTGAAGCAAAATATCCGGCTGCCTTCTGTTCGGCTTGAACATAGGCTTGATTCGCGCGATCTTCATGTCTGAAACTCAATTGTACTGCTGCCAGTTCGTTATTCATCGGATGCATGACCTCAACTTCTCATAATGTTAAACATGTTATACGGCACTCGTTGCATTTGGTTACGAATTTGTCTTTCTATGTATATGTGCCGTTTCGGACAAAACAACAAAAAAAGGACAATATGCCCGACTGAACAGTGTGACATCGGATATTGTCCTGACCTTATTCAATCTGTTTGCTATTCCGGCTCTGCCCGTATTTCCCAATCTAACTCCCGCTCAATCCCTCTATGGCGCCTTGCAATTGGTTGATGTTGGAGATCAATTCAGGAATTCCGCTCTGCTCCCATTGTTCGATCGTAAATCCTTGCTCCGCAATGCTGTTCTCCCACTCGTTCACGACCGCCGTCAGCTGGTCATTGTAACTCACCAGGTTTTCGTGAATGCTTTCCCCGATGGCCGGCACCGAAAGCTGGGAGAACTCGCTCGCATGTGCCTGAATTTGATCGATTTTCTCCTGAATTTGCGCAGTCGTCTCCGGATTGTTCATCGCGCCTGATGCAAGCTCCTGCAGTTCTGCACCTGCGCTTGTGATTCCGTTTATATATTCGCTCGCTCCGCTGACGTAATTCAAACTTTCATTGGCTTGGTCCACCAGCGAACATGCCGACAAGATTAATGCACCCGTCAAAGCCAAACTTGCCAACATCACGGTATGCCTGCGTTTTGTTTTGTACATGTCACCCTCTCCTCACATCGTTGAAATTGGTATATTTCAAATTTATGATAGCCGCTCGGGCCCCCCTATTGCAAATGTGCCTGCATGCTTCCATATTTGATGTATAATATAGGAATCACATGGTAAAGGGATGTCATTCATATGCTTCATACTCTAAATGCCCGTTTGAATCGTTTCATGCCTCTGATTACTCCGACTAGCATCATAATCGGCGTGTTATGCGGAAGCGTACTCTCGTCCTATACGTTTCTTTCCCCCTGGCTGTTCGCGTTCATGACGTTTGCAGGAAGCATCAGCCTCGGATTTCGTGATTTTCTGAATGTGCTCAAGAAGCCGTTTCCGTTATTCATTTGTTTGTTCATTCTGCACCTCCTCATGCCTTTGATCGCGCTCGGCATGGGTTATATGACCTTTCCGACCGATGCATACACCATCACGGGCCTGGTGCTTGCTGCAGTCATTCCGACCGGCGTGAGCAGTTTTATCTGGGTCAGCATTTACAAAGGCAACATCGCATTGACACTGTCCATCATTTTGGTGGATACGGTGCTTGCACCATTTATCGTACCAGGCGTTCTGTCTTTGCTCGTCGGCGCAAGCGTTCAGTTGGATATATGGGCCATGATGAGCAGCCTCTTCTGGATGATCGTCGTTCCGTCATTGCTTGGCATGCTGCTCAATGAGTGGACCAAGGGTAGCATCGTGAAAACTTGGGGACCGCGGCTCAATCCGTTCACCAAATTGTTCATGGCCGCCGTCGTTGCCATTAACGGTTCGGTCGTTGCCCCTTATCTGGCTAACTTGAACTGGAGGCTGGTTGGCCTCGCCGTAGTGATCATTACGCTCGCGGGACTCGGTTATGCGTTAAGCTATTTGATTGCCCGGCTGCTTGGCTGGAACGAAGCGGACCAGGTGGCGCTTGTATTTAACGGCGGCATGCGGAACATCAGTGCCGGAGCCGTGCTTGCCGTATCGTATTTTCCGCCGCCCGTTGCCGTTCCGGTGGTGCTGGGCATGGTTTTCCAGCAGATGCTTGCCTCCCTCACGGGATACTTGCTGAACCGGCGCTTTCAAATTTTGCAAAAAGCGGATAAAACGACCGCAGCGTAGAAAGGTTTTTATGAAAAAAACAATATAAAAAGCCGACAACATGAATTGTCGGCTTTTTTGGCACAATACATATAAACGTTCGCTTTTATTCTGCAAACAGATTTCGCTTCGTGCAAACGAGATCATTACTTCGGCTGGATGTATCCTTCCGCCTTGAGCAGTTCTGCGATCAGAACCGCGCCGCCCGCCGCACCGCGCAGCGTATTGTGGGAAAGACCCACGAATTTGTAATCGTACAACGAATCTTCGCGCAAACGGCCTACCGAGATGCCCATACCGCGCTCGATGTCCCGATCCAGTTTCGTTTGCGGCCTGTTCTCTTCTTCGAAATACGTAATGAACTGCTTCGGCGCGCTCGGCAACTCCAATTGCTGCGGACGGCCTTGGAATTGCAGCCAACGTTCCAAAATTTCGTCTTTGGACGGTTTGTTCTCAAAGTTGACGAACACGGTTGCCAGATGGCCATCCGTTACAGGAACGCGAATGCACTGCGTCGTGATAAGAGGCGATGCCGCTTTGACGATTTGGCCGTTGTCGACGCTTCCCCAGATGCGAAGAGGCTCCTGCTCGCTTTTCTCTTCTTCCCCGCCGATGTACGGAATGACATTGTCCAGCATTTCCGGCCAGTCGGTGAAGTTTTTGCCTGCGCCCGAAATGGCTTGATATGTCGATGCCACGACTTGCGTCGGCTTGAAATCGCGGAGCGCATGCAGCGGCGGCACATAACTTTGAATGGAGCAGTTCGGTTTCACCGCGATGAAGCCTGTTTTGGTACCGAGACGTTTGCGCTGAGCTTCGATCACCTCAAGGTGCCCCGGATTAATTTCAGGGATGACCATCGGCACGTCTGCCGTCCAGCGATGCGCGGAGTTGTTCGACACCACCGGCGTTCCGGTTTTCGCATACGCTTCTTCCAGCGCTTGGATTTCGTCCTTTTTCATATCCACGGCACAGAAAATGAAGTCTACCTGGCTTGCAAATGCCTCAACCTGCGAAGCATCCTGTACAAGGATGCCTTTCACCTCTTCAGGAATCGGAGTCGCGAGTTTCCACCGTCCTTGCACGGATTCCTCATACGTTTTGCCTGCGGATTTGGCGCTTGCGGAAATCGCAGTCACCTGGAACCATGGATGTCCGTCCAGCAGCTCCACGAAGCGTTGACCCACCATGCCCGTTCCTCCGACAATACCCACTTTCAATCTTGCTGACATGAATCATCATTTCCTTTCGATGTAGGTTGAATGCTTGGTCTTATATAAGTCGAATTGGTAATACGCACGACACCTCTCGATTGCAAGTACCCAGGTATCGGTTCATTGCGACTAATATATTTGGTTTGTGTAATCAGTGCCGGGAAATCGCGTTTTCTTCCCTTATTAAACACTATTCAGGCCATTCCAAATCGTGTATGCACCATATGGAAAAACCAAAAAATCCCGTCCCCCAAGACAGAAGTCTCAGGGACGAGATATATACTCGTGGTACCACCCGGATTCGCAGATATGTCGCCATATCTGCCTCGTCGAGTAAGGGGATACGTGCAGCTTGCATTAAAGCCTCATCCTCTTCCTTACTCCAGCTCTGTAACAGGAGCTCCTGTCGCACCATCCCTTGCTTGCCGCCAGTTCCGATGCGCTGCTCTGAGTCTTTGTTCAATAAAAATTCTTTGCCCCTTTTCAGCCTGCCGGAGCTCTCTGTGAAAGAACGCTTTTATTTACTCGTCTCTTCATCGCATTTGATATTGCGACTATAATATCAAACCTTGGGGCGTGAAGTAAATACATTTTTAAAATTTTGCCGAATAAAGTTATTGGCAGCTGTCAAGAACAGGTCACCGCCTGCGTGGCGAGCTGCTGCAAATACGGCTTCAGCATCGGCTGCAAATCTCGGCGCATCAAGCCAATCTCCAGAATGGCCTGGATGTAGCCGAATTGGTCTCCAATATCATAACGACGCCCTTCGAGCTCCAGCGCGAGCAAGTCTCCATTGTAGCTGACTTTTTTTAACGCATCGGTTAATTGATATTCGCCGCCTGCACCCCGTTCAAGCTGATCCAGGATCGGAAAGATCGAAGGTTTCAAAATATACCTGCCCATAACCGCCGTGCGCGAAGGCGCTTCGGCAATGGAAGGTTTTTCGACCAGATCGTTCACTTGATGCACGCGATCCGCGGCACCGTCCGATGCGATGATGCCGTATTTGCTCACGTCTTCCGCTCTCACTTCACCAACGCCGACAATTTGCTTGCCAGTCCGCTCGTACAGATGAATCATTTGGGCGAGCGCCGGCGGGTCGGATACCATTATATCGTCCCCAAGCAGGACGGCGAAAGGTTCATCGCCTACAAACTGCCGTGCACACCCGATGGCGTGTCCCAGCCCGAGCGGTTCCTTTTGACGGATAAAGTGAATGTCAGCCAACTCGCTGATCGCCTTCACCTCTTCGAGCAGCGCCTTTTTTCCCTTCGCAAACAAGGAATATTCCAGCTCGACCGACTTGTCGAAATGATCCTCGATCGATTTTTTGTTGCGTCCGGTTACAATGATGATGCTTTCGATGCCTGCCTGCACCGCTTCTTCTACAATATACTGAATCGCGGGTTTATCCACGATGGGCAGCATCTCCTTGGGCTGCGCCTTCGTTGCCGGAAGGAAGCGGGTGCCCAGACCCGCCGCCGGAATTACTGCTTTTTTAATGTGCATATGTCAGGCCCTCCTTTCATGGGTATCGGGTGTTCTGCGAGCGTTCTTTTCGGCCCCTGTACCAAACACCCAATACCGACTCGCCATGTAATTGAAAAGCATGCCCGCAACCGTCGTTGCCGCTTTGCTGGTCCACAGGTTCCAGTCAAGAACGCTGTTCAGCAAGTACAGCAGGAACGTCGAGCCCGCAAGCACCAGCACATTGATGATGATAAAACGAACCAGCTCCGATCCGCCTCCACGCCGATCGGCATCCCGAAAAGTCCAGCGGCCGTTCCACCAATAACTGTTCAACACTCCGCATCCATAAGATACGGCTTGAGCGGCCAGTGCCGGCACGCCAGCCGCCGTCAATATCAGGAATACCGCCGCATCCACGACCGTATTCATCAATCCCACCACGCCAAACTTCAGGATCGTAGCCAGGCGCTTAATCATGTCGCACAGCTCTGCTCGTCAAACGAACAGGCCCGGACTGGCTCTCCACCGGATAGACGTCTCTCACGATATAGAGCGGGCGTGCTTTCGTTTCATCATAGATCCGCCCGACATATTCCCCGAGAATACCCAGCATAAGCAGCGTAAACCCGTTAAACATCAGCATAATGCTCACAATGGACGGCCAGCCTTTGATCGTTGAATCCGTGAAAATGGCCGAAACGAACACCGACAGCATGTAGATGAATCCTGCCGCAGACAAAATTGCACCAACATAACCGGCCAGCTTGAGCGGTTTGTGCGAAAAAGAGGTGATTCCGTCCAGACTCAGCTTCAGCATGCGTTTTAACGGGTACTTCGTTTCACCGGCCAACCGCTCGTCGCGCTCGTATTCAATGGCCGTCTGGCGAAAACCGACCCAGCTGACCAAACCGCGCACGAAGCGGTTTTTCTCGGGCAAGCGTTTCATCTCGTCGACCACTTTGCGATCCATAAGACGGAAATCTCCGGTATCGACGGGAATATCCGTATCGGTAGAAGCGCGAAGCACGCGATAGAACAGGCTGGCGGACCACTTTTTGAAGCGGGTTTCCCCACTTCGGCTCGTCCGTTTGGCATATACGACCTCGTAGCCTTCTCTCCATTTGGAAATCATGTCCAAAATGAGCTCCGGCGGATCCTGCAGGTCGGCGTCGATGATGACCACCGCATCCCCTGCGGCATAATCCATGCCCGCCGTGATCGCAATCTGATGCCCGAAATTGCGGGCAAAATCAATCAGCTTGACGCTGTCGTCCCAGCGCGCATAATCACGAATCATTTGCGCGCATTGATCGACGCTGCCATCGTTGACAAATAACAATTCATAGCTTTCTCCCGTGTCGCCCATCACTTTTTTCAGGCGCCGATAGGTCTCGCCTATGACTGCTTCTTCGTTATACATCGGGATAATAATGCTGTAACGGCAAGTTTGAGCCATGTCCGCTCCCTCCTTTGTAATGGTTCTGTCATTGCACCTCATATAGGGTCGTCTGTCCGCCAAAACCCGAATCTCCGCCTTCCGCGTTCGAAGTCCACTCCGAAGCCGGAACCTCGGTTCCATGTTCCTTGATCCAGTTCGTGATTTCCGAATTGCCGCCGCGGCCGCCCATGCCGCCGACCATGAAATATTTCACCTGTCCGCTCTCCACGAGTTGTTCCAGCTTCTTCGTGGTATATACCGGATCCGAACCGGAGAAACCGCCCAACGTAATGACCGCTTCATTCTCGTCAATGATGTACGGTGCAGCCTGATTGTAGTCGGTCGTTGCAAACAAATAAGTTTCCCCGGTGTTATGTTCCCTGAGATAGTTCAACGTCGTTTCGTCCACCTGTTCGTTCCGGTTACCCGGTCCTCCGCTGCCTCTCATGGAAGACCTGTTCCGGTCGGCGTTTCCGTTCCCCATGCCCGGTGTCCCGGCAGGAATATCGCCTGCCTGAGCGGAAGCACCCTCATTATTGCCGCCCATGGAAGGCTGCCATCCATTCATGTTGCCTCCTCCGTTTGGAGGTGCCATGCCAGTGTTTCGCCCGCCCATACCTCCGCCGCCGAACATGCCGTTCGAACCTGTCGGTCCTGCAGCCGGAATCATGCTGTTGCCGCCATACGTAATCGGCGTGAACGCCCAGTAGACAGGACCGATCAGCATCACCATGAACCCGGCAATCGCCAGCGGCTGCTTCAGCGAATGCGCACGCTGCAGCATCACGACCAGAACTAGCGAGATCAGGACGCCAGCCGCCAGCTCGCCGATGGACCAGCCTGCGCCAATGGTGTCATTGTATGCCTGCATGATGTACCAGCCGAATACCGTCGTCAGCAGCACGGACAACGGCAGCAGCCACGCCATCCATCCTTGGCGTTCCCGATACGCCTTCCACATGGCTACGAATCCGGCACCTGTAAGAGCCGCAACGGGCGGCGCCAGCATAATCAGGTAATATTGGTGGAAGAAGCCGGCGACGCTGAAAAATGCAGCTGCCGGGAACAACCAAGCTAACCAGAACAGCGTCTGTTTATGCTGCTCTGTGACATTCCTGCGCCGAATTCCGGCCAGAAGCACAACCGCTCCAAGTAAGGCTGTAGGGAGCAGCCAGCTGGCCTGTCCGGACAATTCGGTCTGGAAGAGCCGCAGCGGCCCTTTCTGACCTGTGCCAAACATGCCGCCCATGCCTCCGCCGCCGTTAAAACCGGCGAAATCCATGCCCGTCGGCATTTCGAATCCATTTGGCATCTGTCCTTGCGGGAACCCGGTGCCGTTCATGCCATTGCTCCGGCCGTCGCCATCCCCGCCCGCATTCGAAGCATCATCGGGTGTGCCCGGCGATATTTCCATGCCGGAACGGTCTGCTCTGCCAGCGCCACCGTTAGTTTCCTGCGCCGCAGTCTCCCCCGATCTGTCGCCACGCTCATTTCCGGCTCCCATTGCATTGGACATTCCGCGATTGCCCGTATTTTGCTGCCCTGTAAGCCGCGAAAGGCCGTTATAACCAAAGGCCAGTTCCAGCACGGAATTCGTTTCGCTGCTGCCGATATACGGACGTTCGTCTGCCGGAATCGAATCCACGGTCACCGCCCAAGATAGCGAAACGGCTGCCAGCACGGCCGTGCCGCCCACCAAGGCCAACAGCTTTTTTCTCCACGGGGCGCCGAATGCCAATAGGTAAAACAGATAAAATGCAGGCAAAATCATGTATGCTTGCAGCATTTTCATGTTGAAGGCCAGTCCGATCAGCCCAAACGCAGCGAGAAGCCGCCAAATGCTGCCCTTGCCCGCACCTTTGAACAGGAACCATGATCCGAGCAGCAAAGTAAATACCAGCATGCTGTCGATATTGTTGGTCCGGCTGACGGCCGCCACCACAGGCACCGTTGCCATCGCCATCGCCGAGATGCGGGCTGCTGCAAGTCCAAATGTTGGTTTGACCATGAAATAAATCAGAAGCACCGAGCCGATGCCCGCCAACGCCTGCGGCAAAATGACGCTCCAACCGTGCAATCCGAATACATAAGCAAATGCCGTCTGAATCCAGAAGACCACCGGAGGTTTGTCCACGGTAACCGATCCGGCGGAATCCAGCGAAGCAAAGAAAAAATTGTGGAAATTTCGCAGCATGCTTCCTACGGCCGTAGTGTAATAGGAATTGGCGTATTGATCGTTCCAGATGCCGTATCCGTTCAATATGGCCGCCAGCAGCAGGATCGGCACCAGAACCGGATCGATCCTTCGTTTCGCTTGATTCAAAAAGCATCACTCCTCCAAGTTCTTCATGCTCATATTGTTGCACGCCAAAATAAAATCAGGATGAGCGCCCGCTGAATGTTAACTGAGGATCAATGGTTGATCTTTCAGCTAATTTTCAGGTTGGAGCGCAATAATAGATCATAATTCTGCCTATTGGGCATGCATAAACGGATCACACAGGAGGACTATCCACGAATGAAGCTGAATACTGCTGTGAAAATATTGCTGGCTGACGATGAGCCGCATATCCTGCAATTTCTGGAGCTGGGTTTGAGCAATGAAGGCTTCGACGTACGCACCGCTCCCGATGGCGCCACGGCGCTTGAAGTCGCATCCGAATTCCAGCCGCATATGGTCATTCTTGATGTAATGATGCCTGAAATGGACGGTTTTGAGGTCGTGGAACGACTGCGCAGCGCAGGGCATCCGGTCGGGGTCATTATGCTTACTGCCAAGGATGAAGTGGAACACCGGGTCAGAGGGTTATGGCTCGGTGCCGATGACTACATGATCAAACCGTTTGCTTTTGACGAACTGCTCGCACGAATTCAGGCCAGACTTCGCAACCAGTTTCCTCTCTTAATGGGAGCCGTCACGTACGGCCCGTTCCGCATCGATGATCTGCGGAAGGAGTTTACCTATCAGGGACAAGTCCTGGAGCTATCGCCAACCGAATACGAACTGCTCAAATTCATCGTGCACAACCACGGCATTGTACTAAGTAAAGCCACCATACTAAGCAGGGTATGGGGATATGATTTTGGCGGGGAAGAAAATATCGTCGAAGTGTACATTCGTTCGCTGCGGGACAAGCTTGGCGATAAGGAACATCGGTTAATTCGCACGCTGCGCGGCGTCGGATACCGGGTGGACTTATAACATGATGAAGCGTATGCTTACCCATAAATTGAAGTGGATGGATCGGCTGCGGCAATGGTCCGGTCTTCGCTCCCTTCGCTCCCAACTTCTGGCCCGCTCCCTGATCATTCTGGCCGTGCTGCTGCTCCTGATCGGCATTGTTCAGTTTTGGATCATGGAAAGTTTCCTCTACCGCAGCCAGGCCAAAACGATGGAGCAGCAGCTGCGATCCATGCCCCCCGTCTGGCTGGGCATATCTTCCCGGAACGAGACGTTCCGAGCATTCCCTTCCGGCCAGGGCAGTCCCGATGACAGGGGCAATGGAGGCCGTTTCCTGTTCATTCCCGATCGCTCGCTCGCGATCATTGAAGGATCAGGCCAATTTCAGGACGTATTCGGTTCGGACGGGCTGGCCGCTCCACGGCTGCAGGAATCGGACTATTCCGCCATTCTGGACCAATTGAACGACCAACAGCACGTCACCTACCGCATCGTTACAGATGCATCCGGCAAGGAACAGCTGATCGTCTTTTCCACGCCGGGACCACGCAACTATGGCTTTCCGCTCGTGCAAATGGGGACCGAAACGAAGCCGTTCAAGGATTTGATCCTGAAACAGCTGATGATTTTTATCGCGCTTTCGCTGCTGGCTTTGGTTGCCGGTCTTGCTTTATACGCCAAAGCGATGCGCAGAACGCTGGTTCCGCTGTCCAACATGGTCGATACGGTGCAGCGCATCGATGCGGGCAGTCTGGCCGAGCGTGTGCCTGCCGTGCAGGGACAGCGGGAAATTGATCAGCTTGCCCAGTCGTTCAATGGCATGCTGGAACGGCTGGAACGCTCATTTGGAGCCGAACGTGCTTCCAAAGAACGCATGCAGCGTTTTTTGTCGGATGCTTCCCACGAACTGCGCACGCCGCTCACGTCCATCCACGGTTTCATCGAAGTGCTGCAGCGGGGTGCAGCCAATAATGAAGAACAGCTGCATCTCGCGCTGAACAGCATGCACGGCGAATCGGTGCGCATTAACAAACTTGTGGAAGACCTGCTGATGCTCACCAAACTGGATCAGGCTCCCCGGCTTGAACATGCCGATGTCCGGCTTGACGGTCTGCTCCGGGACATGGCGCCGCAGCTTCTGATCATGGCCGGCGAACGCACCGTGCATTTTGATCTGACCGCCGGCCTGCATATGTCCGCCGATCCCCACAAGCTGAAGCAAGTGGTGCTCAACCTGTTCCAGAATGCTGTTCAGCATACGGACCCGACGTCCGGTCGGATTGCCCTGAACCTGTATGCCGTAGAAGGGTATGCGGAGCTGAGCATCTCAGATAACGGAATCGGGATTGATCAGGAGCATCTTCCCCATATTTTCGAACGATTCTACCGCACCAGCTCTTCGCGCTCCCGTAAACAGGGCGGTGCCGGGCTAGGGCTTGCCATCACGGGTTCGATCGTCGAGATGCACGGCGGCAGCATCATGGTAACCAGTAAACCGGGATCGGGGACTGCATTCAAGGTACTGCTGCCGCTGATGAGGTAGATCCAAACGAAAAAGCCTGTCCTTTTGGGCAGGCTTCAGCAACAACGTATTTTAATTTTAAAATGGGGTAAAAAGTTAGTCCGTTCCGACCGGCTCCTGTACAATGATGATGTCATTACAACGAATAATGAGTTCACTTCCATCCTCAAAAAGCACGTGCGCTTCATACCCATGGTCTATACGATAAAGCTCCTCATAGAGCCAGCAGCTTCCTACAATTTCATCCTGCTTTATAATTTCAGCCCCAACAAACGTAATGTGATTGAGGTTTGTAAATCCTCCCTCTGTATCAAGTCGAATAACCACGGCTTCGCCAGAATCTACGCGGATCACTCTGCAATCGTGAAAACTGAATTTACGTTGGATATCTTCAGGAATTTGTTCATTTTGCCTTACTTTCCGATATTCATCCAGGGTATGCATCATTTTCTTTTCGTTCTCTTTGCTCAATAGCTTTAGCTGCCGCATAACTTCCTTTGTGCAGTAGCCCAATGCGAATACCCGTTCATCTGCGATTTGACTGGAAAGCGCAAGGGGCAGCCTTCGTATTTCTTCTCGGCAGCTCCACTCATGATTGTCACTGAATTGCTGTTTGGAGTTCACCTCATCAAAGGGTGGTCGTGCATCATACTCATCAATATATGTCTGTATTCTTTGTCTTTCTTCGGGAGTCATCTCGTAAATCTTCATTTCCTCAGAAGAAACCTCCTCACCTGTAACGAACTTTTCAAGGGGGATCATCAATGTTCCTTCCTGTTCGAGCATGAAGCGGGGATCCACATCATAGATTTCACGCTGCATTTTTATGAATTCATTCTCTTTTCTTTTGTAAAGCCGTTTATATAATGCTTCGTCCCGTTTCTCAGCCCCACGGTGTACTCTTTTACCGAAGTGTAATCCGGTCTTTTGACAAAGCTCATACCATTCCTTGGTCAAATATTTCATTCATTCTCTCCTTCATATGTATCTTTGGGTTTCTTTGGAAGATAAGGTACGTCCATCATTTTTAAATTATAAGACATGGTACACCAACAACACAAAACCCATCGCCAGCAGAAGATCCATGGCAATGGGTTTTTGCGCTTATAAAATATGCCTCTTTGCATGGTCCATGCATGCTGGCGATGTTTCCATATCCCCGGGCTATTCCACAGGATATTGCGGTTTATTCATATCATCCGGAACAGATTCGTCAAACACATCCTGTCCGGGATAATCCCGGTCCTCACCTTCATGCAGCTCGTGATACTCGTAATCGAACCGGTGGGCCGTACGCTGATCGGCGCGCCAAGGCGAGCTTTTCCCCAAAGATTCGGACAAGAGCGAAGACCCGTACGGCCCTTCCGGGAATTCCTCAAACGTCAGGTCGTTTCGCTGGGACTCCACCGTTGAGACATCTGTATACGGCCGCCTTTCTTCCGGCAGGAACTTGTCTTTCATCATCCTTCTCCTCTCTGTTGGAATCTGGAAAAACGTCTTTATTTTAAACAGTATGGGCAGAAATTATTCCGCGTCTTTAGCAAAGACAGGGTATTGGAAGCATCGTTCGCTGCCCACATGCATTCCCCAGAAAAAATGGAGGTTATGACCCCATAGCGCAACAATTGACTGCTGGCGCAACGAATGACTACAGCATGAAATATCCCTTTGCATCGCACTTCCCCGGCCAACTAGACAATCAGGGACTATCGACGGCAATTGTTCTCTCCCGCTATGATGCAGCTATGCTCCTCCCAAAGACACCGCCTCAGAAAGGAATGAAAATGACATGATCCATCACGCAAAAAAATCGACGCTCATGGTCCCGGTATCCAGAGCACCGACCCGGTTAGGCAGAATCGTGAAGAACCGATGGCTGTATTTCATGCTTTTTCCCGGCCTCTTGTATTTCCTGCTGTTCAAATACTGGCCGATGTATGGCGTGCTCATCGCATTTAAAGACTATCAGCCGTTCCTCGGATTTTGGGATAGCCCGTTTGTCGGTTTCAAACATTTCGAACGTTTTTTTAACGATCCGAACTTCATCGTCCTGTTTCGGAACACGTTGGTGCTTGCTGCTTTGAATATTCTATTTTTCTTTCCGCTGCCGATTATCATAGCGCTGATGTTGAACGAACTGCGGCACCAACTATTCAAACGAACGGTTCAAACCTTGGTATATATCCCCCATTTCATGTCCTGGGTGGTCGTTGTCGGCATCGCGTATATTTTTCTGACGACGGAAGGCGGAATCGTGAATGATATTCTCGCCTATTTCGGTCAGGAGAAAATCAATTTTCTGGCAAGCAATGAGTGGTTTCGCACGATCGTTACCGCAGAAGTGATATGGAAAGAGACCGGATGGGGGACGATTATTTTTCTGGCTGCATTATCGGGCGTTGATCCCCAATTGTATGAGGCCGCGCGCATGGATGGCGCTAACCGGCTCCGTCAGCTGTGGCATATTACGCTGCCGGCCATCCGCAGCACCATCATCATTTTGCTTATTCTTCGTTTGGGTAATTTCCTGGATACGGGGTTCGAGCAAATTTTCCTCATGCTCAATGCCATGAACCGCGAGGTTGGCGAAGTGTTTGATACCTATGTTTATTCCGTCGGAATTAGCCAGGGACAGTATAGCTTCAGCACAGCCGTTGGGCTATTCAAGTCGCTGATTGGACTGATTTTGGTCGTGACCGCCAACCATATGGCCAAAAAATTCGGTGAAGAAGGCATTTACTAAGGAAAGGAGCATGGAAAGAATGATGATCAAACCCAGCTTGGGAAGCCGCATTTTTGACAGTTTGAATATCGCGTTATTGGCCGCATTTGCTTTGTTAACCGTGCTTCCTTTCATTTACGTGGTTGCCGGTTCTTTCGCCACACAGAAGGAATTGCTGCTTCGCGGCTTCATTTTGTTCCCAACAGAGTTTACACTGGATGCATACAGGTACATCTTCTCTACCCCTACCCTTGTCAAAAGCCTGTTCGTGACCATTTACATTACGGCATTCGGCACGTTGATTAACATCTTCTTTACCTGCTTGATGGCCTATCCGTTGGCGCGCAAAGACATGGATTTTCGCAAACCGATTCTGATGCTGGTCGTATTCACGATGCTGTTCAGCGGCGGCATGATTCCCACATTCCTCGTAGTTAAACAACTGGGCATGATCGATACGTATTGGTCTTTGCTCATTCCGGGAGCAATCAGTGCATTTAACCTGATCATTATCCGCAACTTTTTCCATCAGCTCCCCGAAAGCCTGGAGGAATCGGCCAAAATCGATGGATGTAACGATCTCGGCGTGTTCTTTCGGATCGTGATCCCGCTCTCCATGCCTGCCATTGCGACCTTCTCGTTGTTCTACGCCGTAGGTCACTGGAACACGTATTTCAGCGCCGTACTCTATATCAACGATAATGCCAAATGGCCCATACAGGTTTTGTTGCGGCAGTTCGTCATTTTGGCTTCGGGCGGAATCGGGGATTCCGCGGCCATGGAGTCGGATTACGTATCGCCGCCGGAACAATCCATCAAGATGGCGGTCATTGTCGTATCCACGCTGCCGATTTTGCTGGTGTATCCGTTTTTGCAAAAGCATTTTGCCAAAGGGGTCTTGCTGGGCTCCGTGAAAGGCTAACCGCACCCGAATGAATTCAGCTCATTCAACCATTATGTTGTAGGGGGAAATAAGATGAACAAACGATATCGGAAAGCACGGCTGGCTACGTCTGCTCTGATCGCAACAATGCTTATGACCGTGACCGCTTGCGGCGGAAACGAACCCGCTTCTACCCAAGGAGAACAGGGCTCAAGCAGCCCAGGTCCACTTGCCTTAACGATGATGCTGCCTACGTATAGTGCAGAGCAAATGAGCACAAACAGTTCCATTCTCACCACACTGGAGGAAAAAACGAATACCGATTTAACCGTATCTTGGGTGCCCTCTTCGTCCTACACGGACAAACTGAGCGCTACCGTGGCATCGGGCGAGCTTCCGAAAACTTTCGTAGCTTTGGAGCCCAAAGCCTCCTTTATCGTGAATGCCGCCAGGTCGGGCATGTTCTGGGAACTTGGCCCCTATTTGAAAGATTACCCGAATTTGAGCAAGATGTCCGAAACCGTACTGAGCAATTCATCCATCGACAACAAAATTTACGGCCTCTACCGTGAGCGGGATATCGCACGCTTCGGCTTAATGATTCGCCAAGATTGGCTTGAGCACCTTGGATTGGATGCCCCGACAAACGTAGATGAACTTTACGACGTATTGAAAGCGTTTGCCACGGAGGACCCCGATCAAAACGGCCGCCAGGATACGGTCGGGCTTGCCGTCGGTATGCAGGGAAACAATATCGCAGGCTTCAAGGATGTGCTTGTATTTCTCGGAGGTCCCAACGAATGGGAGTTGAAAGACGGCCAATTGATTCCCGCTCATATGACCGAAGCCTATTTGGAAACATTGAAGTTCTATAAGAAACTGTATGATGAAAAACTCATCAATCAGGATTTCGCGCTTGTTCAAGACGGGCGATCCGTGATGTATAAAGGCAAAGCCGGGCTATGGATCGACAACATGGTTGACGGCAAAAACATTGAAGACAATATCAAGAAAGTGACTCCCGAGGCTAAAATACAGCTGATCAACCGGATCGCCGGACCAAATGGGGATGCTACACGAGCGGGAACAGGTTATTTGGGCATGTACATGATTCCGAAAACAAGCGTGAAAACGGAGGAAGAACTCAAACAAATTCTTGCCTACTTTGACAGCGTGTCTGAAAAAGACATTCAGAACCTGTTGAAATATGGGATCGAAGGCAAACAGTTTACGATTGAAAACGGGGAATACGTACAGAACCCCGACCCGAAATTGCGGGCCGAAATGACGGACAGCAGCCAGTTCATGATTTTGCAGAACGAGGTTGAAAACTACGGCACCGAGCTGGAAAAGCGCAGCGTGGAATTGTTCAAGGACAATGCGACGTTTGCCATACCCAATCCTGCTGCACCGTTCATCTCGAATACGGCCATCGAACTCGGCAATGAACTGAATAAAATCATTCAGGACGCGACCGTCAAATTCATCATGGGCACGGCCAGCGAGGCCGATTGGTCAAAAGCAGTCGATCAGTGGCTGCAAGGCGGCGGCAGCAAAATTATTGAAGAAATCAATGCGGAGTACGCCAAATCCACCAAATAGATCATTGGAAACCGAGATCCCAGACAAACGCAACTGCCCCATCAATCGGAGATTACCGATTCCATGGGGCTTTTTCTTCTACTCTACTGGCAACGATGATCACACTAGCTCTCTCCCCTGAACTTTCCAGGTGTCATCCCTACAATTTTCCGAAAAGAACGGATGAAGTTGGCGGAGTTGTTGTACTGCAATCGTTCTGCAATTTCCGAAATCTTCATGTCGGTCTCTTTTAACCACTTTTTAGCCATATCCATTCGATATTGCGTCAAATATTCCCCAAAATTGATTCCTGTCTCCTGACGGAACACACGGCTCACGTAATGAGGATGGTAGTTGATCCGGGCAGCGCAGTTTTCCAGCGTCAGATCATGGTCATATTCACGATGAATCATATCGATGACGGCTTCTGAAATATGTTTGAATTGCGTTTCGCGACGACGCTCCAGCTCACATGTATACGGTTCAACAAACAATGACCAGAACCAGTGCTCGATCTCTTTGACATTGCGCAGCTTGAACAAGGATTGGATCAGCGAAGACTCGTCTTCCGTTGTGCTTTCCGCCGAGATGGACAGTTCATGACCGAAACGGAGAATGTCGACCAACAAACGCAGCAAAGACAAGTGGTAATCCTGGAATGACGTATTTGACGGAAAAAGCTCCATAATGAATTGTTTCAATTCGATCTCTGCCTGCACGATGTTGCCTGACCGCATGGCATCAAATAAAGCTTGTTCCTTGTCTTGAGGGAACATGCCCACATCATGGGTCTTCGGCTGCACATCCTCAATGAACAAAATCGATTCTTGTCCAAGTCCTACGCTGAATTTAAGCGCCGTCTCAGATTCATGCAATGCTTCCCGAGTTCGTGCAAACGAACCGAACGGTCGACTTATTCCGATGCTCACTTTAATCCCTAAATACTTGGAGACTGTCCTTTGAATTTCCGTCGCCAATATGAACAGTTCTTCCTTCAATTCTTGGCCTGTTTTGCTTGAACCCAGCAAAGTGACTTGCATGTCCGTTATAACAACCGGCTCCAATCGGTTCGCCTGCGGTACCAGTTCACCAACCATGTTATTGATGGCAAACATAAGCAAATCCCGATTTGCCTCTTCATAACGGGTATCCTGCAACGTATCGATCTGAATCGCGAGCAAACTCATGCACGGCCACGCCTGGTCGATTCCGTACCAACCCAATTTTTCTTCAAAGTCTGCATGACCAATCTCTCCAGCCAGCAGCTTATGCATGAAAAATTCTTTGAGCTGTATCTGCTGACCTTGAAGTTCGTTCATCATATGTGACTGGTTGCGTATTAAATCATTCACGCGTTCTCCGATCACCTGCAGCTCCCCGAGAGGCTCCTCCCGCTCTCGCGCAGTACCAATGGCCGCAAGGGCTGCGTGAATGGAACGGATCGGACGGTACATCCGTCTGGAACCAAACCAGGCAAGGACCAGAGTCAGCACCAAAATAGCCAAACAGACGAGCAAGGTAATCCATCCGATAATCCGGTTCTGTTCATTGATCTGTTCGTTCGATGCAACAGACACGTAAATCCAGCCATTGTAGGACGATTTGCGATAAGTGACGGTTACCGCCTTGCCTTCCAGCTTGGAAACATACTGCCCTGCGGCCGACTTCGTTTCCTGAAGCTGCTGCAAATAGGATTCGTCGCTGCCATTTGCGGGTACAATGTCCCTATTTCCTACCGTGATCGGATGAAAGCTTTGATCCAATATGAAAGCGTTTCCCAAATTACCGTTCTGAACAGCCATCCTTCTTTGGATGACGTCCCGGGACAGTTCAACGCCAATGATGCCTTTCGGATTCGCTGCATTAAACGGTACCTTTTTTACAAAAAACACGGCTCCCGCGGAATCCACCGCATCATTGGATCGCACCATACTCCAAAAAGAGCCTGGCTGCTCACGGGAGAAAGATTCGAGCTGTGGTCCAAAGCCCGGAGATGCATATTCATTCACGCCGGTGCTCGTCACCATCCAATGATGATCCAGACTATACAAATAAATTTCCCGGATGCCCAGCTCATAGGTTTGAATCGTGGCAATGCCTTTGTATAATTCATGAACCATTTCAAAATCCTGATTGGTAATCGGCTTCGCAAACACCTGATTAACCACCGGGGATTGCAAAAACTGCGTTGCCGAGTTATCCACCGTCCGGAGCATCTGCTCGACGCCTGTTTGCATTTGCCGCAACAACAGTTTGTTGCCCTCATTCACCTTTTCTTGCACGGTTTGCGAAGAATTGTAATATGAAAAAGCGCCCAGCACAATCACGGGCAGCGTGCCTATTACAACCGAGAACAATAACAGTTTCCATAAGAAAGAAAGGGACCTTAGCTTCATTGCGCCTCCTCTATGTTCCAACCGCGATAACCCTACATTAGTTAATTCACAGGATCGAGTCAACCATTTTATCCCAATCGTTGCGGATTCCATACAGAAACATACGGGTTCCGGACAGACGCAGCCGATGTTTCATGAACGATGGAGGGACCCTCCAGCGAACATCGCCATAAAAAGCCGACAGCACTCACGCTGGCGGCTTCCATGTCTGACAAGCGTTGATGAAGCTTATTCGTTCCTACTGCCTTAACCTGCCCTGCTCCATGTGGAGAACCATATCAGCGGTATGGCGTACAAACGCTTGATCGTGCGTTACATAGATCAGCGTTCCTTCATAAGCTTTCACGAAGTTCTCCAATGCCTCGAGGGCGTCTACATCCAGGAAATTCGTCGGTTCGTCCAACAGTAAAATATTATACTCCTCCAGAAAGAGCCGGCACAGCTGAAGCCGGATCGCTTCACCTCCGCTCAGGGTCATCACGCTGCGCTGCAGGTCCGCATGACTGAATCGCATCGCATGCAGCACGGATCTGATTTGTTTTTCCTCGGCCGTAGTCCGTTTGTGCAAAAATGCCAGGATACCTTCATCGGCCGTAAAACGATAACTCATTTGCCGAAAATACCCGATCCGGGCTTTGGGGGACAGCATGATTCCTTGCCCTCCCTTGGCGATATGGTTAAGCAGCGTGCTCTTGCCGCTGCCGTTTGCGCCCGTAATGGCTACTTTGCTCCCCAAAGGAATCTGGAAGCTTGCATTGTGTAGCAGCATTTTACCCTCCACCGAAAGGGTCAAACGATCTGCCATGATCGGAAAACGGTTATGCAGCTTCAGCGCAGCGGATTGACGAAAGACAAGGGGCTGGCGATCCTGAACTTTGTGAACCTCCTGCAGCCGATCCATTCGCTGCTCGATGGCTTTGGCCGCGCGATGAACCGCTTTTTGGCTTGTTCCTTTTGACTTTGTCTCAAACATGCGATTGGCCTTGGCCTTGGCTTCCCGTTTTGAAGTGCGGCCTGGCTGGGTCACTTTCGCTGCCTTCTCCATTTTGTCCTGCGCAGCGCGTTCGAGCCGCCTCTTTTCCTTCACGTATTGGTCGTATGCCTGATTTTGCTGTTCATGTTCCAGCTGTTTCCGGGCTTTATAGTCGCTATAGTTTCCGGTGTACACATGCACTTGGCCGTCTTCGACCTCCCAGATCGTTGTTACGAGCTCATCGAGCACCGCGCGATCATGGCTGACGAGAATCAATGCACCATAGTAGAACCGCAGCTCATCCAGCATAAAAGCAATGCCGTCACGATCCAGATGCGTGGTGGGCTCATCGATCAGTAGTGCCTCATGGTAATGCGCCAGCAAATTCCCCAACTTCAACCGCGTTTCTTCGCCGCCGCTTAAACCAGAATGGGACGGGATCGCCAGCCTCGAAAGCAATTTGGCATCAAGCTCCATCTCACTTTTATCTTCAGGTGCGGCCGTCTGCTCCAAGTATGCAAAGTCCACATAACGCTTTACCCTGCCCGCTGTTGGCATGAGCCGTCCTGCAAGCAATTTAAGCAGCGTGCTCTTGCCTTGGCCATTTCTCCCCACGATCCCGATCCGGTCAAACTGATGCACGGCCAAGCGTTCAATATTCAGTAACACTCTATCCTGAAAGGAAATCTCCACTTGTTCCACTTCAAAACACATTTTTTCCATCTTCGCTACCTCCGAAATGTTTGATATTTCGTATCGATAGCGCTGTATCGATACGAGCCGATTCGTGCCGACCCGTATCAATAGAACAACAACATCATTTTGAACATTTACGTGCCTCCTGTCCTTGGACTTGTTTTGAGCTTTTAACGCTGCATGGATAAAAAACGCAAAAAATCGCAAGCCATCGCCTGCGATTCAACGTAAACGGGAATAAGACATCGTTATCCCTTATATTTAAAATGAGCATTTCCGAAAAAAAGGACAGACTGATCCCGTTTACTCTGATCCGATCAAACGAACAGAGCCTTGACCATATTTAATTAGCGGGTCAAAGTCAGGAAACGCAGTCTCATCGCATGTGTCATTTTCGGTCTATGCTCCTTCCGTATGTCAATTGAAATAATAACTATATTATATTTTTCCAGCGAAAAAAAGTCAAAAGCCGTTCATGAACGAGCCCATCTTTCGCTATTTTTCCAGTTCACAAGGCTGATTTTCCCATCGGGCACCAAGTAATGATTCTCTTCATCCAATGCGTCGTCATCCAAACGATATAATCCATTCACGAGGTCATTTGAGAAGTGGGCTACCAGTTCTCTAATCGTAGATGCTACCAGAATCCCCACGCGGTATTCATCATCAATGAATATAACCTGTCCATATTGTCCATCTATCGAGGGTGCTAAATCCAGAAACAACCCGGTGTGCGATCCGTCAAAGCCCAGCTGCAGCCAATCGGAATTATACATGTTGGAAGGATCAATCTCCTTGTCGACGGTCAACAGTTCAAAATTGGAGTTCCCGTCAGATTCCCTTCTTCTGTCAAATTCTTGCCTAACCCGATCTAATGGATAAAAGTCCATTCCATAAAATAAGCTGCCTAGATTTTCATCGTCCGTTAATCCATTCTTCCACAAATAAAGCTGCTTAAAGTCGTTCGGCAAAGCTTTCCCTAGTTCAGCTTCCAATTCTAACAGTTGAAGCTCGCTTGCCGGAGGTTGCAACGAACTTTCAATAATCTTGTCTGCATTCGCACTTAACCACTGTTCGATGTTTTGTAAGTATTCCTTCATTAGAATGGCTCCCTTTATGTAAAATAGTCCAGTTGCCAGATGATTCAACCTTGAAGCGGTCTTCTGAATGATATCATGTTTTCCAATTGAACACTCCCACCACTTTAGCCTTCGCTTGAAGTGGGGGATTCTTGGGTCATCGAACCTATTGATTCGAAGTGGACCAAGCGATCCCTGTGGTCCCCACAGTTCTAGGGCGATATGACGATTGATATGGCAACATCCTTAATGTTTCGGGCTGCATTGACATCCCGATCATGGAGGGTCTGGCAGGATGGGCACACCCATTGCCGTACCGCAAGATCTTTTACTTCTCGGTGTAGCGCTCCGCATACATGGCAGGTTTGACTTGTCGGAGCAAACGTATTCGCAATCTTGAGGGTTCGCCCGTACCATTCCGCTTTATACGTGAGTTGTCTTCTGAACTCACTCCAGGACGCATCGGCAATCGATTTGGCCAGCTTGTGATTCTTGAGCATGTTAGACACTTTTAAGTCCTCGATGCTGATCGTTTGGTTTTCACGAATCAGCTTGGTGGACAGCTTGTGCAAAAAGTCATGGCGGATATTCGCCATTCTCTCGTGGATCCGGGCGATCTTCCGTTTGGCTTTTTTCCAATTGGAACCGTCTTTCGTGCGCCGGGCCAGCCTCCGCTGCCAGCTTGCCAACTTCTTTTCATATCGGCTCCAGGCTTTCGGATGAGTAACCCGCACACCCTCGGAGGATACCGCAAACGTTTTAAGTCCGAGATCGATCCCTACCGACTTATCGTTATCCCGCAAGGGCTCGATCTCCACTTCACAAATGAGCGATACAAAATACTTCCCCGCGGCATTTCGCCGTACCGTAGCCGAGAGAATGCGTCCTTCACAGGGACGGGAGTTTGCAAACCGCAGCCACCCCAGCTTGGGGAGCTTCAGCTTCCTCCCATTCACAGCGATATTTCCATTCGTATATCGGGTCGTATAGCTTTGAATCGGATGTTTGCGGTTTTTGAAATGCGGAGCCTGCGTCTGCTTCTTGAAAAAACGATCAAAGCTATCGGCTACATGCCGAACAGCCGATTGTAGGGCAATACTATCCGTTGTTTTCAGCCAAGGATGTTCTTGCTTTAGATCTGGAAGCTGCGTGGTACAAGCATGGTACGACAAGCCCTTGCCCGTGGCGGCAAACGTATCCTTCCATTGTCCCAGAAAATAGTTGAACACAAAACGGCAACATCCAAACATCTGATGGATCCACTGCTGCTGTGTACGATTGGGGTAGATCCGATACTTGTATGCTTTATGGAAGAGCATGCCACACACCTCCGTTCTTGCAGTAATTATAGCACATACGTTCGGTTCCGAATAGAAAAAAATGGCCATTCATTCCCCACCTAAAGCTGACGCTTTTGAGGAGGGGATCTTCTCGCCTTCAACGATAAAGAAAGCCATTCCCTACCCGAAACAAACCGAAGTTTGTCGAGTTAGGAAATGGCTGTACATTTGAGATGCTAACTATTTCGAAGCGTGAAGGCTCAAGAGCGGCTCCTGCGTCTGAACCTCTCCCGTGCTTGCAGGCAATACTTGTTCATAGTTTGCAGAATTCGTGACGATAATCGGCGTAACCGTATGGTATCCGGCAGCCTTGATCTGTGCGATGTCGAACTCGAGCAGCAGGTCCCCTGCCTTTACACGGTCGCCTTCCTTGATATGGGACACAAAATGCTGTCCGTCCAGCTTGACGGTGTCCACGCCGACATGCACCAGGATTTCAGCCCCGCTGTCGGATACGACCGCCAATGCGTGTTTCTTCTTAAAGGCTACCGTTACCGTTCCGTCGAACGGAGCAACCACTTTCCCCACGCTTGGCTCGATGGCAACGCCCTGACCCATCGCTCCGGATGAAAATGCCGGGTCCGGAACTTCCGCCAGATCCACGATCGTACCTTGGATCGGGCTAAGCACCAGTTGGTCTGCCGCAGCAGTCAATGTCGATGCTTGTGCGGATGATGCGGATTTATTGGCTGTTTCGCCTTTGGCCGCTTCTTCCTCCACCGGATCTTTGAAGCCCATAATATATGTCAATACGGCCGAAACGATAAAGGAAACGACGATCCCGATAATCAGGCCCGGGAAGCCTTGTCCGCCTGGACCGTAGAAGATCGGCAGCGTGAGCAGTCCCGGCGCACCGGAAGCAAACGCTTGGGTTCCCGCTTGGCCGATGATCGCTCCCCCGATCGCTCCGCCGATAATACCTGCGATGAATGGCCGTTTCAGCGGCAGCGTTACCCCGTAGATGGCCGGTTCGGTGATGCCGAACAGAGCCGTGAGCGTGGAGGACCCGGCCAGGGTTCTCAGCTTTTTGTTTTTCGTTCTAAGCATGACTCCAAAAGCCGCGCCCGTTTGGGCGAATACGGATGCCGTTGCGGCAGGTTTGATGCCGTCGCGGCCGTGAACCGCAACGTTGTTGATGAAGATCGGCACCAGGCCCCAGTGCACGCCGAAGATGACGAACAGCTGCCAGCCCGCACCCATGACCGCTCCAGCCAGCAGCGGACTGAAACCAAATGCGGCTACCAGCGCAGATGCAATGGCATTACCGACGTATACGCCGAACGGTCCGAACGCAATCAGCGTAAGCGGAACCATAATCACTAACAGCAGCAATGGCGTAATGAAGTTTTTGACGCTTTGATGAATGACTTTGTTCAGCCATCTCTCCAGGAAACTCATCACGATAACCGAAATGATGATCGGAATGACCGTGGATGAATAACTCATCAGGACCACCGGAATGCCGAAAAAGTCGGTTGGCGTGCCTTCATTTTTTAACGTAATGATGGTCGGATAGATCAGTGCGCCTGCGATCGTCAACGCGACAAAGGTGTTGCCCTGGAACTTGCGCGAAGTTGTAACCGCTAACAGCAGCGGCAGGAAATAAAACAGGCTATCCGCAGCCGCGTACAGAATGATGTAGCTTGTATCCGTCGTTGCGAGCCAGCCGGCGTTGGTGGCAATCAGCAGCAGCCCTTTTAAAATCCCGGCTCCGGCCATAACGCCGAGCAGTGGAGCAAAGATGCTCGAAATGACGTCGATAATGCCACCAAGGCCTTTAATGGACTTGCCCTTTTTTTCTTTGGAATCGCCATCGTCCAGAATGTTGCTGACTTTGCCGATGGCACTATACACCTCAGGCACCGTGTTGCCGATGACGACTTGAAATTGTCCTCCGTTTTCTTTCACGGCAATGATGCCTTCCGTTTTTTCCAATGTTGCTTTGTCGGCTTTGGCGTCGTCCTTCAGTACAAACCGCAAACGCGTTGCGCAATGCACCAGGGAAACGACGTTTTTCTCCCCACCGACCAGCTGTACGATTTCTTTGGCCAGCTTTTCATGACTCATCCTCTGCACCCCCATGTTTTCTGCGACAGGCGTATTTCGATTTTTTTGCACGCAAAAAACCTAAGCCTTGAAGAAAGGTGCCCAAACGAGCATACACCTTCTCATGGCTTAGGTTTTGCCTGCATAACCAGTAACAATCCCAGTTCAATCGTATTTAATTCCTGTTAATCACATAATATAATTATTTAACCATTTCTGTCAACAGTTATTTATTAACGATTAACCACTCGTTCAATGTGCACGGTCAGATACAGCTTTTCCTCGTTCGTCAGCTCGTGGTCATATTCCTTTTTGACGAACATTTCGATCTTTTCCGTGCATGCCGCCGCTTCCCGATGCTTCTCCTTGATCATGTCGTAGAAGTGGTCGTAGTTATTGTCGTAATGCGTTCCGTTCAGCACACGCTGCGAGAAAAATTTCAAGTGGGTAATGAAGCGGTAATAACTGAGCGATTCCTCATCGAACTCCATCTTGAAATGGTATTTCGCAATATTGATAATTTGCTGAATGAATTTGGTCATGTTCATCGTGGTCACGACTTCTTCATTCATTTCGGCATTCACGACATGCAGGGCGATAAAGGCCGCTTCGTCCTGCGGAAGCTCATACCCGAGCCGGGACTTGATCTGTTCCAGCGTGCGCAGCCCAAGCGCGAATTCGGACTTGTACAGCTGTTTGATTTCCCACAGCATCGCATTTTTGATCTCGACGCCTTCTCGGTATCGTTCTATCGCAAAATTGATGTGGTCCGTCAAGGATACATAGATGTTTTCATTCAGGTTTCTGCCCATGTTATCTCTCGCGTGCGTGATGACCTCTTCGACGATTTCGACCAGCTCGATCGGAACCTCGCGCAGCAGCATTTTGAAATTGTCGGAGGTCTGCTTGTTCTTCAGGGCAAACACCTTTTGAATGCGGGTCTCGTCTACTCTGTCTCCCGGCTTTTTCTTGAAGGCAATTCCGCGCCCCATAACGACAAGCTCAGCCCCGTCTGCCTGATAGATGCTGATTACATTGTTGTTGATGACCTTGGCTATTTTCACTTCCATCCCCCATTCACGATCCACTCGTAACTGCAAACCATCGTTACCCGGGCACGCAAAAAAAACCTCAAGCATCGCAAAGGAAAAAACGTTCAGGCGAACGTCATTCGCGGCAAGTCGTAACCTTTCATACGGCGCGGCGAACTCGCTGCACGGGAAAACAAACCCATGAGACCAAGATCGGCCGAAATGCCTGAAAAAGCCTCCGACGTCTGCTTTTGGATGCTTAGGTTTTGCCTACACTTGTGTAGTAACAATCCCATAACGATATAATTGCGTCAAGTATAGCGCGAACTCGCAAGGATGTCAACGCTTTCACCAGAAGTCCGAAACCCGGAAGATTCGCCAGGTACGACGAACCTTCCAAATTGAACCGGCGATCGCCTATGCCTCCAGATCCGTTCCCCCGGATGCGATCACTTTTTTGTACCAATGGAAGCTTTTCTTCTTGATCCGCTTCAAATCCCCATTACCGGCGTTGTCGCGATCCACGTAGATGTAACCGTAGCGTTTCTTCATCTCGCCGGAAGAGGCGCTGACGATATCGATCGGTCCCCAGCTCGTATAACCGATAATATCGACGCCGTCCTGAATCGCTTCGCCCATCTCGGCAATGTGCCGCTTCAGGTAATCAATGCGATAATCGTCGTGAATTTCGCCATCGGCCGCCACGACGTCATTGGCCCCAAGACCGTTTTCGACGACAAACAGCGGTTTCTGGTAACGGTCATGCAGCTGGTTGGCCGTGATTCGGAAACCTTTCGGATCGATGGTCCAGCCCCAATCGGATTTTTGCAGGTACGGGTTCGCGACGGAACCGAATACGTTGCCGCTGGTCATGTTTTTGACCACTTCGGGATCGGTGCTTGTCGTACGGCTGGAATAATAGCTGAATCCGATGTAATCCACGGTATGGTTTTTCAAAATGTCGGCATCGCCTGCTTCCATGACGATGTTTAAGCCGTGATCTTTAAAGAAACGTTTGGCATAACCCGGGTATTCACCGCGCGACTGCACGTCGATGAAGAAGTAGGACTCCCGGTCTTTCTCCATGCCCTGGAACACATCTTCCGGATTGCATGTATACGGGTAGAAGCTGCCCGCTGCCAGCATGCAGCCAATCATGGCGCCCGGAATGATTTCATGACATGCTTTGACGGCCAACGCACTTGCGACCAGCTGATGATGAGCCGCCTGGTATTGGATTTCTTTGACGTTATCGCCTTCCTTAAAGGCCAGGCCTGCCCCAAGAAACGGCAAATGCAGCAGCATGTTGATTTCGTTGAAGGTCATCCAGTATTTAACCTTGTCCTTGTAACGGGTAAATACGGTTTTAGCATACGTTTCGAACAGGTGAACCAGCTTGCGGTTTCTCCAGCTGCCGTACTTTTCGATCAGGTTAACCGGCACGTCGAAATGAGCCAGCGTCACGACGGGTTCGATGCCGTGCTTGAGCATTTCGTCGAACAGGTTGTCGTAAAACTGCAGTCCGGCCTCGTTCGCTGCCGCGTCTTCCCCGCTTGGGAAAATGCGCGCCCACGCAATGGAAACACGAAGCGCTTTGAATCCCATTTCCGCGAATAGAGCGATATCCTCCGGATAACGATGGTAAAAGTCGATGGCTGCGTGCGAAGGGTAGAACTCTCCTGCCTGCGGCGTAAATCCAGGCACATTGCCCTTCATGATGCTTCTGCGATTCTCCCCGGAAGGCAGCAGGTCCACAATGCTTAGTCCTTTGCCGTCTTCCAGATATGCTCCTTCCGCTTGATTGGCTGCGAGAGCTCCTCCCCACAGAAAGTTTTCGGGAAATTTGAAATTGCTCATGCCCAGTTCTCCTTTCGATTCTTCGTGAAGTATGTCCAACCACGCCTTTCCGATTCCAGGCAACAAAAAAACCCGAACCAGCGTGTCTACACATGTCATGTAAACAAGCCAGCTCAGGTTATGCCCATATCGGTAACATTCCCAGAATGCATTATGCGGTTGCATAAAACTGTACCAAGATTTAGGGCTCTTGTCAATTCAATGATTGGCGGAACGTGTAATACCCATGTCAAAAACCACTAATTTTTATATGAAATCATAACTAATTTTAAAGGTGTTTTCCCCTTCCATATTATGTTACGTTATATTACGAAAACGCTTTCAGTCATTCTAATACATATACCACAAAGGAGACAGAATTGAATGAAAAGAAAACGGACCAAACTTTTGAACTTCACCCTGGTCACGGCGATGATCCTTTCCCTTCTCTCTTCTGCCGTCGCTTCGGCGGATGCCGCCGAAAACAGCAGTGCCAATGAAACTGCAGCTCCGAGCAAAATTCAGGCTTACGTCAGTGATATGGAACCAGGCTGGAATCTCGGAAATTCCCTTGACGCGGTCGGCGAAGATGAGACGGCTTGGGGCAATCCCCGCATCACCAAAGAATTGATTCAGAACATCGCCGCACAAGGCTACAAAAGCATTCGCATTCCGGTGACCTGGGAAGCCCATATCGGCGAAGCACCTGAATACAAAATTGATTCCGCTTACATGAATCGCGTACAAGAAGTCGTGGATTGGGCGTTGGATGCTAATCTTTACGTCATGCTCAATGTTCACCATGATTCATGGAGATGGGTCAGTTACATGGAAAAAGACCACGACAACGTACTGGCCCGTTACAATGCCGTATGGACGCAAATCGCCGAAAAATTCAAGCATTCGTCCAACAAGCTGATGTTCGAAAGCATCAACGAACCACGTTTCACCGAAGGTGGGACAACCAATGAGGCGGTAGCCTACCGAATGCTCGACGAGCTGAATACTTCGTTCCATAAGATCGTCAGATCTTCCGGTGCCAACAACGCCAATCGTCCATTGGTGCTGCCTACGCTTCATACGTCCTCCAACCAGGCCGATCTGGATGCGCTGAACCAAACGATTGCCAAATTGAATGATCCCCATATCATTGCAACGGTGCATTATTACGGTTTCTGGCCGTTCAGCGTGAACATTGCCGGTTACACGACGTTTAACGAAGAAGTACAAAAAGATATCACGGATACATTTGATCGTGTGTACAATGCTTTCACGGCTAAAGGCATTCCCGTCATCGTCGGCGAATACGGCCTGCTCGGTTTCGACCAGCATACGGGCGTCATCGAACAAGGTGAGAAACTCAAATTTTTCGAATTCATCGCCCATTACCTGCATCAAAAACAAATGACGACCATGCTGTGGGACAATGGACAGCACTTTAGCCGTACGGATTATACCTGGTCAGACCCGGAGCTGTACAATGTCATGAAAGCTGGCTGGGAAGGCCGCTCCGCCACAGCTGAGACCGATCTGATTTACCTGAACGCAGGCGAAGCCGTGCAAGACAGAACCATTAAGCTGAACCTGAACGGCAACAAACTTCGTTCACTCACGAACGGCAGCACGTCACTGATCAAAGTGAAGCATTATACCCTAAAAGGCGACACGCTGACGCTCAAGGCTGACCTCCTGAAACAGCTTGCGTCCTCCGGCGAGCTTGGTGTTAATGCCAAGCTTACGGCCAAATTCAACAACGGAGCCGACTGGACGTTCCATATCATTTCGAGCACCACGCCTGTATTGAGCAAAGCCTCAGGTACGACGGAATCGTTCGCCATTCCGGTGGCCTTTAACGGCAACCAATTGGCTACCATGGAAGCGAATTATACCAACGGAGAGATCGCCGGACCGCAAAACTGGACCTCCTTCAAGGAGTTCGCTTACACATTCAGCCCGGATTATGATCGTCAGGTCATCGAGCTGAAGCCGGCGTTTTTCAAGGAAACCAACGATGGCGAAATCATTCTGAAGTTCCATTTCTGGAACGGGGATGTGGTATCGTACAAAATAACGAAAAAAGGCTCAAGCATTGTCGGCGAACCCGCCTGATTCAACCAAAGCAGAGGATGCTGCCCAGCATATTTTTGCCAAAAGCGTTCCTTCGGAGCTTATGTTCCGTGGGAGCGTTTTTTTTGGCGGAACGACTTTCTCTTCACCCTCCCCCAGCACGAAACGGGCTTGATGCATCTGCCTCCCGCATAACGTACAAGTCGTGGTTCATACCTTAACAGTAATGTAACTACGCATAAGGAGGGAAACGCATGTTTAAACGGGTAGACCGTCTTGCCATTGAACTACCGATCGGCAGCAATCCCGACCCTAACGGAGCCTCTGCGGTTCAGGAGCTGATGGGCGGGCGTTTCGGGGAAATGTCCACGCTGAACAATTACTTGTTCCAGTCGTTCAACTTCAGAGGCAAAACCAAGCTGAGACCCTTTTACGACATTGTTGCCAGCATAACCGCCGAGGAGTTCGGGCATGTGGAGCTCGTGGCCAACACAATCAACCTGATGCTCGTCGGCACGACTTCTCCGGGCGATCCAGATGCGACCCCGCTTCGCAACACCAAGGATCTTCGCATGTCCTCCCTGTTTATCGAATCGGCCCAAACGGCCCTCCCTTATGACTCCATGGGCAGACCCTGGAACGGCACCTTCGTAACCAGCACAGGCAATCTCATCGTTGATCTGCTGCATAACTTTTTTCTGGAATGCAATGCAAGGACCCACAAAATGAGAGTGTACGAAATGACGGATCATCCCACGGCAAGGGCGATGACCGGTTATTTGCTTGTCCGGGGCGGCGTACATATTCTGGCTTATGCAAAAGCGCTCGAAATTGCGACCGGCGTGGATGTCACCAAAATGCTGCCTGTGCCGAACCTCGATAACAGCGTGTTCGATGCAACCCGAAAATGGGAGGCCTTGGGCGAACACCGCAGATTGTATACGTTCAGCGACAAGGATTACCAGCAGATTGCGCAGATCTGGAAAGGAACCCATCCCCGCGACGGCGGCAAACTGGAAGCGTATGCAGGGCTCCCCGGTTACAGCGGGCCCATCCCTGAACTTCCGGAGTTGTCGGAAGAGTTCGCTCCGGGCATCTCTCAGGAAGACCTGCAGCAAATCGCGGAGCGGCTGAAACGGTCTGCGGGGTTGTAATCGGCGTCGCAGGCACGAGGTCAGCTATATAAACCGCACTAAACAATCACACAAGGCACTGCGAGTGCAGTACCATCTTCCGATCGCTGTTATCCCCAGATTTTTTCATATCCCTTTTTTCAAAGGGAAAATCCGGTGATAAATGCGACCGCTTCGCTTCTCCAGATTGGTTCTGCCTCTCCGTTAACGTGTGTAACTTTCTTTTTTGCGGTTTATATAGTCCTTTCCCGCAGCATTGCGGCAAGTTGGATTCAAAGACCAAAAGTAAAGAAAAAAGGCATGGTCAATGCAGTGATTGTCCACTGCATGACCATGCCCTGCCTTCGGGAATATGAGTTCCATCTACTGGAGGTCTGTAGGTCTAGATGCCTCACCACACCTGTCTCTGTCGTTAAGGAACAAGTTCTCTTGATCTATGTTGTCTTCTTGAATTTGACTATAAGCACCGTATCCTGCCCTGCCTGCACCGGCCCTGATCGGGCAACCGTCACACTCTCGATCTCTTCGTTCCCACCAGGCACAAGAACGGGTGTGATTAGCGGCAATCCGGCTGACCGGATATGCTCCATATCAAATTCCAACAACAGCTGTCCTTTCGAGACATGATCGCCATTGCTCACGTGCAGCGTGAAACCTTCTCCTTTCAGACCAACGGTGTTGATGCCGACGTGAATCAGCACTTGCGCTCCCGTCGCATGCTCTAAAATGACGGCATGTTTGCTTTTGTGCATGACATGTGCCACGGTGCCTTCGAACGGAGCATATACTTTGCCATCGGATGGTTCGATAGCGATTCCTTCTCCCATGTGCCCTTCCGCAAAGGCCGGATCGGGAACGGTGGCCAAAGCAACGGCTTGACCCGTGATTGGGGCCGCTATATCCATCGTGTCAACCCGCACTTTTTCCATGCTTGTTGGAACAGGTGACGGAGCGGATGCGGATGCCGAGTCCGAGGCAATTACCGAATCTGCCATCGACTCCCCGTTACCGGACATGCCGTTCGAAGATCCGTTTTCCGAAGCTGCAGGCTTGTTTTTGTAACCGAACATCCAGGTCAGCGCAAACGCGATGCCCATCGCTACTACATTGGTCAAAATGTACACTGGCAGCTGGCTGTTCAGGTACAGCAACGTTCCCGGGATCGCGGTAACCGCCATGCCCGTGCCCTGCAAATGGAACAGGGATGCCAGAAAGCCCCCTGCCGCGCCGCCGACCAGACCCATAATAAACGGTTTCATCAAACGAAGGTTGACCCCGAAAATCGCCGGTTCAGTGATGCCTAGAAAAGCCGAGAATGAAGAAGGCAAGGCAAGCGCCTTTAACTTCGTATCTTTCGTTTTCAAACCAACTGCCAGACAAGCTGCCCCCTGTGCCGTAATGGCACATGTAATAATCGCGTTGAATGCATTGGCACCCGTTCGCTCCAGCAATTGTATCTCAAGAAAATTGAATATATGATGCACGCCGGTAACCACAATGATTTGATGCAAAAATCCGATCACAAGCCCCGCAATGCCAAACGGCAGATCCAGAACGGCGGTTGTGCCGTGCAGCACCCATTCCTCCAGGGAATGGAATACCGGGCCGATGGCGAACAAACCCAGCGTGATCATGACAGCAAGCGTAATGAACGGCGTAAGGATCAGATCCAGCGCTTCAGGTACCCGCTTTCGGAGAAACTTTTCAAATTTGGCGCCGATCAAGCCCACAAAGAAGGCGGGCAGGACCGAACCTTGGTAACCGACGACCGGTATGAAGCCGAACATGTGCAGCGCCTTTGCCGATCCGTCTGCGACCGCATACGCGTTCGGCAGCGCCGGATTGACCAGCATCAAACCAAGAACAATGCCGAGCACGGGGCTGCCGCCGAATACGCGGAATGCGGACCACGCCACGAGTGCCGGCAAAAACGCGAAGGCCGTATCGGTCAGAACTTGCGTAAAGAGCAAAAAGTTTGGCGAAATATCATCAGGCGTAGCCCCGAACAACGCCAGAATCTCGCTCTGGGTGAGCAGGCCGCGCAGACCCATGAATAGCCCGGTTGCCACCAGCACCGGAATGATGGGCACAAACACGTCGCCAAAGGTCCGGATCCCTCGCTGAAACACGTTGCCCTGCTTTTTGCTTTGGCCTTTCAAATCTTCCTTGGATGTGCCTTCGATCCCGAGCTTCTCCACTTCCTCATAGATCCGGTTGACCGTTCCCGTGCCAAAAATGATCTGGTACTGCCCCGAGTTAAAAAATGCACCTTTGACTTTGTCGATGGTTTCGACCTGTTTTTGGTCGATTTTGTCCTTGTCGTTCACCATGATGCGAAGCCGGGTTGCGCAGTGCGCAAACGATGCGATATTATCCTTGCCGCCGACGGCCTGGATGACTTCGCGAGCGATCTGTTGATTGTCGGACATGGAATTCATTCCCTTCGTGCCTGATGATTGTTTAACGTTTTGCATTTTGATGCTCGTAATCCCACTTGCTTGCTTTAAATGTCGCTCTGCCGCCGTGGGCGAAGAAACGGATGCCATCACTCGTTTGGCTTGGGAAAATCCGGCTCGTGAAAACTTCTTCCCCTTCGTTCACGAAGATTTCGACCGATGACGTATCCACGAACATGCGAAGCCGGATCGTTTCGCCGCTTAGGGAGCATCGACGCACGCTGCCGTTGGCTTCGGCCAGCGCCGCCCCGGACGACGAACGATCCAGCACCAGCTTCTGCTCCGCCCGGTCATACCATATGACCGTTTTTTCCTGCTCGCTCGAGCGGAATTCAATGCCGAAACGATCGGCATCGCAGCTGTCAATGATGCAGTCCAGTTCAAACGCCGTGCCGGCGAAGCCAGGGATTGTTCTGGTTTCGTTTTCAAGGGTCACGCCGACGGTCTGCTTCGTTTCGGTCATGCGCAGCTTCACCATTTCATCGACGGGCTGTTGAATGAGTTTGCCGTCTCTAATGCTCAGCTGCCGCGGAATCGTCAGGCAATGCGCCCAACCGCTGCCGTCCGTCGGATACGCCAGATCGGGCAATCCCATCCATCCGACAAGTATGCGTCTGCCATCCGGAGCTGCCATCGTCTGGGGTGCATAGAAATCAAACCCGCGATCCAGTTCCCTGAAATCGCCGTGGTTGAATGTTAACGTTTCCGGATCGAGCGCTTCACCGATGAGATAGCCGGATTGATAGATGTTGTTGTATCGATCCCCTTCCGGTTGCAACCCTTGAGGGCAAAAAATCAGTACACCCTGGCCATCCAGCTCCATATAATCCGGACACTCCCACATATATCCGAATTCGTTCAAATTCGTCCGCAGCTCGCCCAAAAGCGTCCACTCCAACATGTCGGGCGAGCGATATAACACGGCGCAGCCGGTCTCGTTCTCGCGCTGGGCTCCTATGATACAGTAATACCATTCTCCGTCTTGCCATACCTTCGGGTCCCTGAAATGGTCCGTGTATCCAGGCGGCACGGCCGGGATAACAGGGGTTTCGCGTTTAATCACCACATCATCTTCATCCATGACCGCAAGGCATTGGTACGGATGCCTGATCCATCGTTCATCCCTTGTATTGCCTGTATACATCAGCATCAGTTTGCCATCCTTCTCGATGGCGCTGCCCGAATAGGCACCATGCGAATCCTGTGGATCGCCCGGATGGATGCCGATTCCCCTGTCTTCCCAATGCACCAGATCACTGGAACGAACGTGGTACCAATACTTCATGCCATGCTCCGTTCCAAGCGGGAACCATTGATAGAACAGGTGATAATAGCCTTGGTAAAAGGCAAAACCGTTCGGGTCGTTCAGCAGCCCCGTTTGGGGCTGAATATGATATTGCTGCCGCCACGGACATGCGGCGATGAGCGCTTCAAGTTTGCGCAATTCACCTGGATCGGCCTGTTCAAGCCGACGGTAAAGCCGTTCTCGGGTCATTTTCATATCGAGTACTCCCACCCTTGCCATTGCTGTTTTCGTCCAAGAACGGAACCGGTTCCGAACAACGCAAAAAAATAATCCCATCAGGAATTCTTCTCAAGGTTCCTGCTTTTCCGCAGAAGTTTGGAACCGGTTCGATGGGACTATCATAAAGGATTTTTTTATAATTTGTCAACGCTTTCTCGGGAAATCAGCTCCACGTCGAGCACGGCGCACTTCTCCACCGGTTCTCCCGCAACAAGCCGGATAATGTGGCTGGCCGCGATTCTCCCGGCCTGAGTATAATGGTATCGTACCGTGGTCAGCGCAGGATTGATCATCTCCGTGATGTCATATCCACCGAAACCGCTCACGGATATATCCTGCGGAATCTGCCTTTTGGCGGCAAAAGCCGTTTTCATCACGGCCAATGCAATATTGTCTGTCGCGCATACAACCATCGATGACCTATCGTTGTTTAACACCTGCTCAGCCGTATGTGCTGCCTCCGACATCTTAAAGCTCGACTCATGGTAGGTTACATTACATCCTGGACATTCCGCGATGGCACGCCGAAACCCTTGCTTCCGGTGAATGCCCACGGCCTGATCCCGTTCGGTTACACCCAAATAACTGATCTCGCGATGTCCGTTTTGCAGCACATGCTTGCCCATTTCATAACCGGCCTGGTCGTCATTATGGACGACGCTATGAAGCCGTTCATGCTGCTGTCCGACCAATATGACCGGGATGGCGATGTCATCCGCCGCTTTCAGATGTGCTTCCGTCACCTCGGCCGCAAGCAGGATGATGCCGGAAACTTTCTGTCTGGCAAAATCGTAAATGGCATCGATTTCCCGCTGCATGTCCTGGCTTGTGTTCGCAATCAGCATCTGGTATTGGTTGCTGCGCAGTTCCTCATCGATGCCGATCAGCGTCTGGGACGTGGCAAAGGAGTCCAGGCGCGGGACAACCGTGCCGATGATGCTTGCCCGCTTGGCCTTCAAGCTTTGGGCAAAGGTGTTGGGAACGTAGTTGTATTGTTTGATAATCCGCTCAATGCGTTGGCGCGTATCCTCGCTGACCGATCCACCGTTGAGGAACCGGGAAACCGTGCTCTTTGCGACTCCCGCCAATTGGGCGATATCCGAAATCGTTTTGTTCATAATTACCCCTTTTGCAGAAATTGCATAATAATCGTCATTATTTATATTATACTGCGAATCCCTGTCCCATGGCGAATGAGTCTATTTACTTTATCACATGAATGCGTCAATCCGTCATCTTGCGATCAATTCCGGAGCATGCTATTATGACTTCAATTCATTTCATGTCACCTATTGACGGGATCAGAATAAAATTACTTTATAAAAGCCATGACGGAAAGAGTACGCGGATTACATGTTCATTACAGGGACGCGGTGCCGGAGACTGGAAGCACCCGAAAGCAGCATGCCGCCGAAGTTCACTCCCGAGCCGATTGCTGAAGGGCTAACCTTTTCAGGGTTTCTACAGCTCCTAGGACAATCCGTATCCTTGCGTTAAAAGGTTAAGTGAGAAACAGCTCGCTGCAAGGCAGCGCTGCCGTTTCTAATTAGGGTGGTACCACGGCTTCTTCGTCCCTTGCGGATGAAGGGCTTTTTTTGTTTTTTGCGAATCAGAACCAATCCAAATGTCGAAGGAGTGCATTGTCCATGGAACAGAATACCGAGCTCGAAACGTTAAGAAGCCGCTTGAACGAAATCAACCACGGCCTGCTTCACCTGTTGTCCGAACGGGCCAGCGTCGTGCAGGAAATCGGGCAAATCAAAGAAAAACAAGGCGTGCCCAAATTCGATCCTGTGCGTGAAAAAGAAATGCTGGAGGAACTGACCGCAGCCAATCCGGGGCCGTTCCATAACGATGCGATCAAGCTCTTATTCAAGCAAATCTTCCAGGCTTCGCTGAATTTGCAAGTCGACGAACACAAAAAACATCTGCTCGTCAGCCGCAAAAACCAGCAAGAGGATACCATCGTCTCCATTGGCGACGTGCAGGTCGGTGCGGGAACGCCAATCATGATCGCCGGGCCTTGCTCGGTCGAGAGTTACGAACAAGTGCGCGAAGTCGCTGCAGCGCTCAAGGCCGCAGGCATCAGCGTCATGCGCGGCGGTGCCTTCAAACCGCGCACCTCGCCATACGATTTCCAGGGACTTGGCATTGAGGGGCTGAAAATACTGAAGGAAGTTGCCGATGAGTTCGGCTTGAAAACGATCAGCGAGATCGTTCACCCGGATCACATCGAGCTTGCCGGCGATTACATCGACGTCATCCAGATCGGCGCGCGCAACATGCAGAATTTCGAGCTGCTCAAGGCTGCAGGCGATGTCAACATTCCGATCCTGCTGAAACGTGGTCTGGCGGCGACGATCGACGAGTTCGTGCATGCGGCGGAGTACGTCGTCTCCCGCGGCAACAAACAAGTCATGCTGATCGAGCGCGGCATCCGCACCTATGAGAAAGCAACGCGCAACACGCTCGACATTTCGGCCGTGCCGATCCTGAAACAGGAAACGCATCTGCCGGTGCTTGTCGATGTCACGCATTCCACGGGCCGCAAAGACATCCTTGCCCCTTGCGCCAAAGCCGCTCTCGCCGCAGGCGCCGACGGCGTCATGGTGGAGGTGCACCCGAACCCGGCCGTAGCTCTCTCCGATGCAGCGCAGCAGCTGAACATCCCGCAGTTCAACGAGTTCCTCGCCACCGTGAGGGAGTCGGGGCTGTTGAAGGGGTAGACTGGGTTTTAAAAGAAATGAACCGCCTCGTCCAATAAAGACAGAGGCGGTTCATCCTAATTTGAAATGCTCAGGATCAAATCTGATTTTTATCATCAAATCTAGTATTCTCAAGCGGTCCATTCAAGCCTAATATCTCTCCGATCCGGAGCGACAAGTCCCTTTTTTCAAATTCAGTTAAGTCTTGACCGACTTTATGTATATCGAACCGTTCCAACTCACGCTTGATACGGGCAAACTGATCTTTGACTTCGATTCGATGTCTAATTATCAACTCTGCAAGGGTTGTTTTTATCACCATGTTTTCAGAAGGCGTATTATTACAATCACGTTCAAATCGATTCAGGACATTCCCAACTAACTCATCTTCATCTCTAGTAACGTTCAGGAGTATGGCGAAACACTCTTTCACTGCTTTCTCCATTTCAAAATAGTGCCATCTTGCGAATTCACTCTGATCTATTGCCATGTCTTCAAACTTTTCAAGGACTTTTTCCATACGTTCAACGATATCCTTGTATTCATCCGTCTGTATTACACTACGAAGTTTTTCCTTATTTAAGGAAAGAAGCTGCTCCATGACATGCACTTTAAATTTACAATAGACCTTGGTATGTGTTAATGACACTGTTGCTGCTGCAATGTTCACGACAGCTTTCTCCATTTCGCCTCTATTCATTATGCTATAGTAAGCATCGTATGTAATGGCGAGTGCCTCAGCGTCACTCATTTCTTCATTTTTCCAATCCAGATACCTTTGATAAAATGAGCCGAATAATGCTTCATAGTTACGTTTCATTAGACTGACCTTCCTTCTTTAGATAAACTTAAATTTTCAAACATAACCTGTATATTATCGAATTGATTGCTCTTGAGGGCATTTCGAATGTCTTTCACAATTTGGTTCTCATTCAACATCGCCTTTCTCCGATTCAGTAAAACTCAATAAGTCTTAGTTCAAATATCTGAATTGAGTTCACCCTAAGTTTTATATCGCAACATCTTGGTATCCTACATCAACTACTTTTTCATCTAATAAACGAATGCCTAAGCCATTTTCTGAATCCCACGTACAACTAAAAAGAAATCCAATATCCCGTTCTTTATTAAGATCTCCATACGAAACAACAATACTATCTAAGGTCATCATTTTTTTTAATTGCTCAGTTGTATCCACGAAAGGATAACTTTCATTAAAAGCTATGTCATAGCCTAACTCATGACGTTTTTGTAGATAATAGTTTAAAATAGGTTGAAGTAAATTCTGTTGTATTTCCTCCCAATCTTCCATTAAACTTTGGTAAGCCGAATATTGATCATCATCGAATACCCCGTCCTCATCTCCTTCAATAATAAGGGTTATTGGAGTCTTAACCCCAAAATAATTCATAGTCGTATCCTTGGACCAAATATAATCATAGTCGAGTTCGCCAAACACCACATCATAAATTTTCATGAAATGATTTCCTCCTCTATTTCTTAAAATCAACTCTCCTCATGTAGTCACATTTCTTCCTCTGTTAGCATTCCGAAAAATTCAGATAGATTTGAAGCGACCTTTCGTGTTACAGGAGAAAATTCTTCTGACTCTTCATGAAACCAGATTACGACAGTGGGCTCTTCAGTCTCTCTAAAATCCAAACAAACAAAATCTCCTGAAAATAACGCTGCAATAGGAACGATATGTATTCCCACTAAATCTTCATCATCAGTTAATCTTTCACTTAATTGTGTAATAACAACTTCGACATCATACCAACCATTCGTCAGATCAGACTCGCTGTCATTCAGTACACAAAGAAATTTTTCAATCACATATTCATGCTGATTATATCTAAACACGTTTGTCTGTGGTACAGCTCCATTATTTTCTTAGATAAAATTCCTATATGTTTCAGGAAATGAAATTCTCAAGCCTCGCTCCACTTCGTCTAATAATTCATCGGTGGGCAATGGAAAGACAATTGTACTCACATCCACTCTCACTTTCTTCACCCCTTACTTCTGTCTTTTTTAGCATACGCCTAACTACTTGAGTGCAATTCATTTCTGAATCATCGCACGCAAGAACCTTTTGCACATGGCCATTCTCACACCAGTTATGCGAACCTAAAGTACGTCTAGTGTAAATTATATTTTTCTGATTCAGTAGCCTCCATGTTTTGTGCAAGTTATACAGGTTCAGTCACTATCTATAGTTATCATGTCTAGGTTTGCACCCATAACAACATGATATAAAGCTTCTTCGAAGGTATCTCCTAAATAAATAAGAAAATCATCATTACCTCCGTAAAATGTTCCTGATGAACCAACATACCATGTCATATCAATAGAAGCGATTTCCCCTAGAATTATAAATGATTCATTACAGTGTTCCTCATATCTTGTGACAAGCTCACGAAAAATAGATTCTCCTGCATGTTCAGGATCAGTATTCAAAGTTAAATATTGATCCGGTTTTCGAGGATTCTTGAATTGAATTTTCAACCCACCATATGCTTTTAAAACTTGTATGGCCCTATCGAAAATAATGTAGTTATCGTTCTTTAAAAAATCCAGATAATTACTGATATCCATTTCACGTTTGATAAACCAACCTGTTTCACTAAGAATGTGCCCTACTGCTTGGTGCATATAATGACAACCCCTTTGAGCTTCTGTATTATTTAAGCTACCTAGGACTTAAGCTAACAGTTTCCAGACATAAATATGAACTTAGCAGATTTAATATTTTCGTGAAAGATACATTATCAATAATTTATAGGAATACAAATTCTAAGGTCACGTCTCTTTTTCTTCCTTTTGTAGACGATGATTACTCAATAGATATAAGAC
>NZ_CAKMMP010000008.1:250581-283723 GCF_927798175.1 Paenibacillus sp. JJ-223 | reverse complement strand
ATGCCCATGAACGAAGAACATCGGAAAGCCGTATGAGGGAAAACCTCACGTACGGTTTGATGAGGAGGGGCTGGGTTTTGCCCAGCCTTTTACTCTAGAATGCTAAAAAATCCTGAAAGCATAAGCTGTTCAGGATTTTCCAATGCATCGTATAAGTAACGCTTATTACGCTTGTGCGGAAAGAGCGTTCAGTTTTTTAGCCAAGCGGGACTTTTTGCGAGCAGCTGCATTTTTATGAATCAGACCTTTAGTTACAGCCTTATCCAGCTTTTTGGAAGCAGCTTGAATCGCAGCTTTTGCAGTTTCAACTTCTGTGCTTACCAGAGCAGCATCGGCAGCTTTAACAGCTGTACGGAGTGCGGACTTTTGGGAAGCGTTGAGTGCACGGCGCTTGTCGCTAGTTTTTACGCGTTTAACAGCGGATTTGATGTTTGGCATTACATTCACCTCCTGTAAGGCATATCGCATGAATACAAACGTTTCACAACTTAAAATATTCTAGCATGCTAACATGTAAATTGCAACAAATATTCCTTTTTCGTTCCGTGACATTGCATAAAGCCCTTCTTTTTCCCACACAATATGTTCAAATGCGGTAAGGGAGGCAGGAATACATGACATTGGATTTGCGAAAGTACGCGGTTCGTACCGACCTTGCGATCGAATCGAGGGAGATGGTTCAACATGCCGAGCCAAACACGGGTATTCCCGGTTTGCAAGAAGACGTGGAGGAAAAGGACGGCATCACGATTACGCGGATCGATGTTCTGAACGAAGCGGCATCGCAGAAAATCGGGCGGGTCAAAGGGCATTACGTCACGCTTGAGGTACCGTCGCTGCGCAATGGCGACACCGAATTGCAGGAACGTGTGGCAGCGGCATTCACGCGTGAAATGGAGGATTTCTTGACCAAGGCCGGGATCAACAAAACGTCCAAGGTGTTGGTGGTAGGGCTCGGCAACCTGAACGTAACGCCCGATGCGCTCGGTCCGCTGGTGGTAGAGAACCTGATGGTGACCCGCCAATATTTCGAACTTATGCCGGATCAGGTTGCTCCCGGTTATCGCGAGGTTAGCGCAATCGCTCCCGGCGTACTGGGCACAACAGGCATCGAGTCGAGCGACATCGTACAGGGTATCGTGGAACGCACAAAGCCGGATGCCATCATCGCGATCGATTCGCTCGCTTCCCGTTCCCTTGAACGCGTCAACACAACGATTCAAGTGGCGGATATCGGCATTCACCCCGGTTCGGGCATCGGCAACAAACGGCGCGGGTTGACGCGTGAAATTTTGGGCGTGCCGTGTATTGCAATCGGCGTTCCCACGGTTTGTTATGCCTCCACCATCGTGAACAACGCCATCGAGATGATGCGCTCCCATTTTCGCCAGGAAACGGAGCAGACGAAACAAATCATGGGAATGCTTGACGAAATCAGCGAGAATGATCGCCTTAGCTTGGTAAAAGAGGTGCTGGAGCCCCTGGGCCATGATTTGATCGTGACGCCGAAGGAAATCGATGAATTTATCGAGGACATCGCGAACATTGTCGCGACGGGCTTGAATGCTGCGCTTCATGAAGCGGTAAAGGCCGAAAATGTAGCAGCATATACACATTAAGCTTAATTGGTCATATCAAAAATATGGAATTTCGCAAAGAGAGCATCCGAATCTATCGGGTCTCTCTTTTTTGGCGTTTCTTTTTTTAGCTGCGTGGAGGTTTTGGTCCGTTCGGCTTATCTCACAGAAATTCTGGGGGAAATCTTCTTCTTTTTGTTCTAGCAAACCGGACAGGCTCATAGAGTTGAAATATAAGAGTTGTCCAGCAGGGAAGGAGACAGAAGCGATGAACAAAATCATATCGTGGAATATCGGAAAATGGAAAAAAAGATGCCTGCATGTGCTGGCCATGGGTCGGACATTGCTGCTGCTGATGATCATTTCGGCGTTATTCTTCGTCATTCTTGGACTTGGGGGCATGGCCGAAAAACGATTGAATAATTCTCCGGTGGCTTCGATGAAAGGGTTCGCAAGTGCCGTTTCCAGTCATTTTTTTCTTGATATGTTAGGCATGGAGATGCCCCATTTAAAGGGGGATGACCAGCAGTCCGCGTTTTCAGGCGAAAATTTGACGAACTTTGTGTTTCAAATGTTGACGAACGTAAATCCGCAGGACCCTAAAAGCTTGATCGCCAGGGAAATGCCTGGCATGGGCGCCAATCAGCCTGTACTGCTGAGGCACGGATCGGGAAACGAACGTGCGGAGGCGCCTGAGGATTATCAACCCGATCCGGGCGTTACCGATTCGGCTTCGGCAGATGGCGAGGAACCCGATGCCGGTTTGCACGAGCCGCCGGAACAGGACAATACTTCTCCTTCACAGGAAGATCCGGGCAAGGGGGAGGCTGGGAACGACCCGCCTGTCAGCGATGGAGGGAAACATGATGGAGGCAAACAGGGAGGCCAAGCATCGAAACCGGAGAAAAAATCCATTCTCGTTTATCACTCTCACCCTCGGGAGGGCTACAATCCGTTGCTTGGCACCAAAAGCGACAATCCTTCTTCGGCGAAGCCGACGGGAAATGTTTTTCAAGTGGGAACCTATTTGGCTGACAGTCTGGAGAAGCTGGGCGTCGGCGTGGAGCATGCTAAGGATGACTACCCTTCTGTCGTAAAGGACTACAACTGGAATTATTCTTATAAATATTCACGGCAGACTGTAAAAGCTGCGCTGGCCCAAAACGATGACTTGACATATCTGATCGACATCCACCGGGACTCGCAGCGCCACAGCAAAACGACGACGACGATTGATGGAGTCGGTTATGCCAAGGTGTATTTCATCATCGGGCACGAAAATCCAAATTGGCGCAAGAACGAAGCCTTTGCGGCCAGAATCCATAAAAAACTGGAGGCGAAGTATCCCGGCGTTTCCCGCGGCGTATGGGGCAAGGATGGCGGCGGTGCCAATAACGGCGAATACAACCAGACGCTGTCTCCCCACAGCATCCTGATCGAGATCGGCGGGATCGACAATACGGCCAAAGAACTGGAGAGCACGTCCAAGGTGCTCGCGGACATGATCGCCGAGGTCTATTGGGAAGACCAACAGGTGGATAAAGCGAGTGCCGGAACCAAATCTAAAGGAAGTTGATGACGCAAGTCTTTAAAATAAGGGGGCGTAGGGTGTGTCCAGATTCGGAAAAAGGTTGCTGTCCATCGTTGTGCTTATGCTGATCGGCATTCTTCTCGGCATGCAGTTAGCCGGGGGAGGGTTGCAGATCAATACGACTCCATCGCAGAACACATCAACGGTCGCCGGCACAGAGCCGGCGGTACCGGCGACTCGACTGGAGCCTGAACAGCCCGCCCAGCCCGAACAACAGGAGGTGAGCGAGCGGCCGTTCGTGCCTGTCCAGACGCCAAGTCAGGTTCTGGGTGCAGAACAGGACAAAGCTACGGTGGACGTGCTCGCCGAGAAAACGGCGGGATTGCTGCAGAACTTGTCTCATAGCGGTATCAAGTGGGTCGTTTCCTTGTTCAGCGGTGTAGCCGAATAGAAACCCTTACCCTCATGGGACACTAGGAAGGAACCGGGGGAGCCTCCTAATCATCTCCTGAATGTCAAAGTTGAGGCAAAGCGGGATTGATGCTCCCTTCATCTACTGGTATAATGAAGCGATTGACACTAGGCTGTTTCTGGGGGTAAGGAATGACTGACATTCGGGAAAGACAACGTAAAATTCGCAACTTTTCAATTATTGCACATATAGATCACGGGAAATCGACATTGGCGGACCGGATCTTGGAGTACACGGGTGCTCTCACCTCGCGGGAAATGCAGGAGCAGGTGCTCGACCAGATGGATCTCGAACGTGAACGCGGAATTACGATTAAATTGCAGGCAGTCGCCCTGTCTTACAAGGCAGACGACGGCGAAGAATACCTGCTCAACTTGATCGATACACCGGGACACGTCGATTTCACGTATGAGGTTTCTCGAAGCCTTGCGGCATGCGAAGGCGCATTGCTCGTGGTGGACGCTGCTCAGGGGATTGAAGCGCAGACGCTGGCCAACGTGTACTTGGCCCTCGACAACAATCTGGAGATTTTGCCGGTGATCAACAAAATCGACCTTCCGAGCGCCGATCCCGACCGGGTGAAGCAGGAAGTCGAGGACGTGATCGGCCTTGATGCGAGCGAAGCCGTACTGGCCTCGGCCAAAGCGGGCATCGGCATCAAAGAGATTCTGGAACAGGTCGTGCAGAAGGTTCCCGCGCCGTCAGGCGATCCGGACGAGCCTTTGAAAGCATTGATTTTCGACTCTCACTATGATCCGTACAAAGGCGTTATCGTATATGTGCGCGTCATTGACGGCAAAATCAAATCCGGTTCCAAAATCAAAATGATGGCTACGGGCAAATCCTTTGAGGTCATCGAGGTTGGAGCCTTCAAACCACGCATGACGATCGTCGACGAGCTGAACGTGGGCGACGTTGGCTTCATCGTGGCAGGTATTCGCCATGTCGGCGATACACGCGTCGGTGACACGGTGACGGATGCCAAAAATCCTACGGCCGAACCGCTGCCGGGTTACCGCAAAATCAATCCGATGGTATACTGCGGTCTGTACCCGATCGAAACGTCGGATTACACCGATCTGCGCGAAGCGCTGGAAAAATTGCAGCTGAACGATGCTTCGCTCAGCTTCGAACCGGAAACTTCAAGCGCGCTTGGATTCGGGTTCCGTTGCGGATTCCTTGGATTGCTGCATATGGACGTTATTCAGGAGCGGATTGAACGGGAATTCAACATTCCTTTGATCACAACCGCGCCAAGCGTTATCTATCACGTGACACTAACGAATGGCGAAGTACTCAAAATCGATAACCCGTCCAACTATCCAGAGGTGGGAAGAATCGATTATGTCGAGGAGCCTTACGTGAAAGCATCCATTATTGTGCCCAACGATTATGTAGGTACAATTATGGAGCTGTGCCAAAACAAACGCGGCGAGTACATTAACATGGAATACCTTGACAGCAACCGCGTAACGATTACGTATGACATTCCGTTGTCCGAAATCGTATACGATTTCTTTGATCAATTGAAATCCAGCACCAAAGGATATGCATCCTTCGATTATGAGCTGTCCGGCTACCGCCAGTCCAACCTGGTCAAAATGGACATTCTGCTCAACGGAGAGCAAGTCGATGCATTGTCCTTCATCGTTCACCGCGATCGTGCATACAACCGCGGTCGCATTATCTGCGAGAAGCTGCGCGAGCTGATTCCGCGCCAGATGTTCGAGGTGCCGATCCAGGCATCGGTCGGAACGAAGGTCGTTGCCCGCGAAACGGTGAAGGCGATGCGCAAAAACGTGCTTGCCAAATGTTACGGCGGCGACATCTCGCGGAAACGGAAACTGCTTGAGAAGCAAAAGGAAGGTAAGAAGCGGATGAAGCAGGTGGGTAACGTGGAGGTGCCGCAGGAAGCGTTTATGGCGGTGCTGAAAATCGATGAGTAACACTCTAATTCGGGGTACAGCACGGATGTGTGTACCTGAATTAGATTAGTAACAATTCAATTTTGGGTACAACACGGCTGTGTGTATCCAAATTGAATTAAAGAATTCAGGGTACAACACGGCTGTGTGTATCCGTACGACCAACATTCAGTATGAATATGACTGAGCTGAAGGGGAAGCCGAAAGGCTTTCCTTTTTCAAATAGAGGAGGACTCGCCATGACCTTGGCAGCACATACACGGAACGCAGGCGCGCCTCAAGCGGTATACCTGCATATTCCGTTTTGCACCAACAAATGTTTTTACTGTGATTTCAATTCCTACGTCCTGAAGGACCAGCCCGTCATGGATTATTTGCATGCACTCGAGCGGGAGATGGAATATACCGTCAAAGCCACGCCGCCCGGAGAGATCAAAACGATCTTTGTAGGCGGGGGGACGCCAACCGTGCTCAAGCCGGACGAAATGGCCTTTTTCCTGAAGTCTGTCAAAACGTATTTCCCGAATTGGGCGGAGGACATCGAATTTTCCATGGAGGCCAACCCGGGAACAACGGATGCCGAGAAGCTGGCCGTCATGAAAGAAGGCGGCGTGAATCGCGTCAGCTTTGGCGTTCAAGCGTTCCAGAACGATTTGTTGACAGGCATCGGCCGGATTCACAACACGGATGACGTGTACCGCAGTCTCGAAAACGCGCGCGCCGCAGGGCTGCACAATCTGTCCATCGACCTGATGTTCGGTCTCCCGAACCAGACGGTGGAAATGCTGAACGAGAGCATTGACCGGGCGCTGGAGCTCCATTTGCCGCACTACTCGATCTACAGCCTGAAAGTGGAAGAGAATACGTTGTTCCACACGCTGTATCAAAAAAACCAGCTGCCGCTGCCGCATGAAGATGATGAATTGCAAATGTATCTGTTGTTGATGAAACGGATGAAGGAAGCCGGCTACGTGCAATACGAAATCAGCAACTTTGCGAAACCCGGCTTCGAAAGCCGGCATAACAAAACATACTGGCGCAACGAAGATTATTATGGCCTCGGAGCGGGGGCGCATGGTTACGTTGGCCGTCAGCGTCATATGAATATCAAAGGCATCAACCCCTATGTGGAGGCTGCCAAAACAGGCTTGCCCCGTCTGGATCATGCAGAGATCAGCCGCGAGGAAGCGATGGAGGATTTCCTGATGGTTGGGCTGAGAATGCTGGAAGGGGCGTCTGCATCACGTTTTCAAGAGCAATTCGGCATACCAATGGAAGAAGTGTTTGCCAAACAGTTAACCAAATTGCTGAATGCCGGGCTGCTTGAACGGACGGAAGACGGCTTCCGTCTGAGCGAGCAGGGAATTTTGTTCGGCAACGATGTTTTTGCCGAATTTATAGGCTCGATTTCTCTGAATTCGTAGTTGAAATTGTATACGCTCTGTTGTATATTTATTCATATTGATTTTACAGGGCGTGTAATTTTCGTCATTGACAACTACGGAGTTAGCTTTCATTCGGAAGGCTGCAATAGGAGGAGAGAGCAGGATGTCGGCAGTGTGCAGAAAGGCCGTACCGGAAGACGTTGAGCCATTATATCAAATGATAAAGGGATATGCCGAGCGCGGCATTATGCTGCCGCGCTCGCGCGAAGTGCTGCATAGACAACTGGAACATTTCGTCGTTGCCGAAGTGCATGGCGAGGTTGTTGGTTGTGGTTCCCTTTGCAAATTGGGCGAAGATTTGGTAGAGGTCAGGTCGCTTGGTATATCCGAAGGCCATAAAGGGATGGGGATCGGCTCCCTGCTGCTGGACAGACTGGTCGAAGAGGCTCGCAGACAACGCATTCCGAAAGTCATGGCATTGACGTACGAAGTGTCGTTTTTCGAGAAGAATGGGTTTGTTATCGTGGATAAAGAGATTTTTCCCGAAAAGGTGTGGACGGACTGCATTCATTGCAGCAAACAGGACTGCTGCGACGAGATTGCGGTAGTGAAAGAACTGGATTTCATGTCCGCATAAATAGAAAGATTATGTTTTTTAAGAACATTGCCTTACACAACAATGAAAAGAACCGCATGGCGGGAAACGGTGCATTCCGGATCTGTGCGGTTCTTTTTGTTGCAACGTCTTGCGGCGCTGCGTCGGTGATGATCGTAAATCAATAATGTGCGCAGCTTTCAGCTCTTGGCAAACGCTTATTGCCAAGGGAGACTTTATTAAGGGAATAGGACCTGGTGCAGTGAGTTTCTATGTATGGGGGGCGGGGCTTTCTTAGCACTGAGCGAATGGAACTGGATGAAGAGCTTGTATTAAGGAACGATGGCAGCACGCCTGTATAAACATGCATAAGAAATAAATGAGGCCATTTTTCATGAATTTCCGACGAGGATATGCCGATATTAAGGATGAACGCATTATTTCGAAATCCTTTGCAGCCGTCAGAGTTTGAAATGCATATCTTGTAAAGATCATGTTCGAGATGGTTATCTTTCGGCAATAATCGTCTACACTATATATAAGGGATGGACATATAAACCGACTTGACAATGCTAACGCCTGTTTGGTATTTTTGTAGTACCGCTTAGCACTCGTCTAACCGGAGTGCTAACGACATGGGACAGTACAGTCAGAAGGAGGGAATACTCACCATGTTAACCGAGCGTCAACGAATGATACTGAACGCCATAGTGGATGATTATATCCGCTCTGCTGAACCCGTAGGGTCCCGCAGCATTTCCAAAAGAGGCGACGTCGGATATAGTCCGGCGACCATCCGCAATGAGATGGCAGACCTTGAAGAAATGGGATTTTTGGAGCAGCCGCATACATCGGCAGGCCGCATTCCTTCACATAAAGGCTATCGATATTACGTCGATCATCTTGTGCCATGGAATCAGGTGAATCCGGGGGAACTGGATGATCTCAAATCGTTTTTCGCGGAAAAGCTGAACGCCATGGAACAGGTCATCCAGCATGCTTCGGTCATTTTGTCTCACATGACGAATTATACGTCGATCATGCTCGGTCCCGAGGTGTTCCATACTTCGCTGCGCCATTTTCAGCTGCTGCCGCTGACTGACAGCACGGCCGTAGCCATTATCGTGACAAACACCGGACAGGTAGAGAACAAAACCGTTCAGATCCCGCCTGAAATTTCGGTGTCCGAAATGGAGAAAGTGGTGAATCTGCTCAACAGCAAGCTGGTCGGCGTGCCGATCTACAAGTTGAAATCCCGACTGTATTCGGAGCTGGGGCAGGAATTGGAACGGCACATTTCAAGATACGAAGAAGTGATGCAGGTACTGAACAGTGCGTTCGACAACGAACATGACAATCGGTTGTTCCTTAGCGGAGCGACCAATATGCTGACTCAGCCTGAGTTCAAGGATGTCGAGAAAGTGAAGGATATTCTTGATCTGCTTGATGAAACGCCGACACTCATGAAGTTGATGATGCCAGTGCCGGGCGGATCGGGAATTCAGGTCCGGATCGGCACCGAAAACGATCATGAGGCATTCGCGAATTGCAGTTTGATTACGGCAAGTTATTCCTTGGACGGAGAAGCATTGGGTTCCATAGGCATATTAGGGCCGACGCGAATGGATTATGCACGCGTCATTCATATATTGCATGCATTATCTACGGATTTGACGGCTATGCTGACGCATCGGTTTAAATAAGGCTGATGCGGCAGCGATGGCTGCGTTCATTATTTTAAGGAGGTGAACATCTTGAAAGAGGAACAATCATTCGCAGCAGAAGAGCAGCAGGAACAAACAGCAACGGTTGAAGAAGAGCAGGAGCTCGTCAATGAAGCAGGCGCTGCTGAAGCGCAGGCAGACGAGATGGCAGAACAGGAGCAAGGTGAGCTTGCCCGTTTGAAAGCGGAAGCCGAAGAAAGCCAGACACGTTTGCTGCGTGCACAGGCTGATTTCGACAACTTCCGTCGCCGTACGCAAAAGGAGAAAGAGGAGCTGGGCAAATACGCTTCGATGAAGCTGGTTACGGAACTGATACCGGTTATCGATAACTTCGAGCGTGCCATGGCGACCGTGCCTGAAGGCCCGGAAACCGAATCTTTTGCCAAAGGCATTCAAATGATCTTCCGCCAGCTCGAAACCGTTCTGGGCAATGAAGGTCTGACTGCGATGGAAACGGTTGGACAACCGTTCAATCCCGAATTCCACCAAGCGATCATGCAGGTGGAGAGCGACGAGCACGAAGAAGGAATCGTTGTCGAGGAAGTCCAAAAAGGGTACATGTTGAAAGATAAGGTTCTTCGTCCGGCCATGGTCAAAGTCAGCTCATAATTCCAGAAGGAACCGAGCAGGCTGATGAAAGAGCAGGTACTCTGGCGAAGCTTCATATAGAATGACATAATACACATAGAGCAGCGGCACGAACCGGATTGTGCCATACAAATGGCAAGTCCATAACCAATGTTGAGGGAGGAAATTTTCCGATGAGCAAAGTAATCGGTATCGACTTAGGAACAACCAACTCTTGCGTAGCGGTAATGGAAGGCGGCGAAGCCGTCGTTATCCCTAACCCGGAAGGCGCGCGCACGACACCATCCGTTGTCGGCTTCAAAAAAGACGGGGAGCGCGTTGTCGGTGAAACGGCAAAACGCCAAGCGATCACCAACCCGGACCGCACGATCATTTCCATTAAACGTCATATGGGTACTTCCCACAAGGAAAACATTGACGGCAAAGACTACTCGCCGCAAGAAATTTCGGCAATCATCCTGCAAAAGCTGAAAGCTGATGCAGAAGCATATCTCGGCCAAAGCGTATCCCAAGCGGTAATTACCGTACCGGCTTACTTCAACGACAGCCAACGTCAAGCAACCAAAGACGCAGGTAAAATCGCCGGCCTTGAGGTGCTGCGGATCGTCAACGAGCCGACGGCTGCTGCATTGGCATACGGTTTGGAAAAAGCCGAAGATCAAACGATCCTCGTTTATGACCTTGGCGGCGGTACATTCGACGTATCCATCCTTGAACTGGGCGACGGATTCTTCGAAGTTAAAGCGACGAGCGGCGACAACCAACTGGGTGGCGACGACTTCGACCAAGTGATCATCGACTATCTCGTGAGCGAGTTCAAAAAAGATCAAGGTATTGACCTGAGCAAAGATAAAGCAGCCGTGCAACGTCTGAAAGACGCTGCGGAGAAAGCGAAAAAAGAGCTTTCCGGCGTATTGACTACAACCATTTCCCTGCCATTCATCACCGTGGCTGACGGCGTTCCTCAGCACTTGGAGCTCAACCTGTCCCGCGCGAAATTCGAAGAATTGTCCGCAGGTTTGGTAGAGCGCACGCTTGGACCGACTCGCCAAGCATTGAGCGATGCAGGCATGACAGCTAACGATATCGACAAAATCGTGCTCGTTGGTGGTTCCACGCGTATTCCTGCCGTTCAGGAAGCGATCAAAAAGCTGACAGGCAAAGAGCCGCACAAAGGCGTTAACCCGGATGAGGTTGTAGCGCTGGGTGCTGCCGTTCAAGCCGGCGTATTGACTGGCGACGTAAAAGACGTGGTATTGCTTGACGTGACTCCACTGTCCCTCGGTATCGAGACCGCAGGCGGCGTATTCACAAAAATGATCGAGCGCAACACAACGATCCCTACAAGCAAATCCCAAGTGTTCTCCACATATGCAGACAATCAGCCTAGTGTTGAGATTCACGTCCTGCAAGGTGAGCGCGAAATGGCTGCAGGCAACAAAACGCTGGGACGTTTCATGCTCGGAGACATTCCTCCAGCACCGCGCGGCGTACCGCAAATCGAAGTTACTTTTGACATCGATGCGAACGGGATCGTCAACGTGTCTGCAACAGACAAAGGAACGAACAAAACGCAAAAAATCACCATCACTTCTTCCAGCGGCCTGAGCGATGCCGAAGTGGAACAAATGATGAAGGATGCCGAGCTGCATGCCGAAGAGGACAGAAAACGCAAAGAGCTGGTTGAGGCGAAAAACAACGCGGATCAGCTGATCTACTCTGTGGACAAAACGATCAAAGATCTCGGCGAAAAAGCAGATGCAGGCGAAGTCGAAAAAGCAAATGCCGCGAAAGAAAAACTGCAGGGCGTGCTTGCTTCCGACAACCTGGAAGATATCAAAGCGGCTACCGAGGAATTGACCGAAATCGTGCAGCAACTGTCCGTAAAACTGTATGAGCAGGCCCAAGCTCAAGCTCAGGCAGAACAAGGCGGCGCGGAGCAAGCGGGTTCCGCTAAACGCGACAACGTCGTGGATGCCGATTACGAAGTTGTGGACGAAGACAAAAAATAACACCAATTCACGAATAAGGATTGGACATTGAAACATCGGTGACGTTCGGATCAAAGGGAAAGTCATAGCCGGGGCTCCCGTGCTTTGGCTTTCCTTTTGTCACGATGTACGGTATGGTGTATGACATGGGGGTGGAAGAGTGGCTGAAAAGCGTGATTATTATGAGGTGCTCGGCGTCAGCAAAAACGCAAACGACGACGAGATCAAAAAGGCGTATCGCAAGCTGGCGCGTCAGTATCACCCTGACGTAAACAAAGCGCCGGATGCGGAAGCTAAATTCAAGGAAGTCAAAGAAGCTTACGATGTCATCAGCGATAGTCAGAAGCGTGCCCAATATGACCAATTTGGCCATATCGACCCGAATCAAGGCGGATTTGGCGGAGCCGATTTCGGCGGCGGCGGTTTCGGTGACATCTTTGATATGTTCTTTGGCGGTGGCGGCAGACGCGATCCGAATGCGCCGCAGCGGGGGAACGACCTGCAATACACAATGACGATCGAATTCAAGGAAGCGGTGTTCGGCAAGGAAACCGACATTACCATTCCGCGCACCGAAAGCTGCGATACCTGTCATGGTTCCGGAGCGAAACCTGGAACAAGACCGGAAACGTGTTCCGTCTGCCACGGCAGCGGCCAGCAGGAAGTCGTGCAGAATACGCCGTTTGGGCGCATGGTCAACCGCCGTGCCTGCTCCAACTGCAGCGGTACCGGCCAAATCATCAAGGAAAAATGCTCGACATGCAGCGGCAGCGGCAAAGTCCGCAAGCAGCGCCAAATCCATGTGCGCATTCCGGCGGGTGTGGATGACGGTGCCCAGCTGCGCATGACAGGCGAAGGCGAAGGCGGGTTACGCGGGGGTCCTGCAGGGGACTTGTATATCGTCATTCGCGTGAAATCGCATGACTTCTTCGAGCGCGAAGGTGATGATATTTACTGCGAAGTTCCGCTTACTTTTGCCCAGGCAGCACTGGGAGACGAGATCGAAATCCCTACGCTCACGGAAAAAGTGAAGCTCAAAATACCCGCAGGTACACAAACGGGCACCTATTTCCGCTTGAAAGGAAAAGGGGTTCCGCGCCTTCGCGGCATGGGACAGGGCGACCAGCATGTGAAGGTGGTCGTCGTTACGCCTAGCAAGCTGAGCGAGGAACAGAAAGACCTGCTGCGCCAATTCGGCGCTTTGAGCGGAGAACAGACGCATGAGCATGAGCAATCGTTCTTCGACCGGGTGAAACGGGCGTTCCGCGGCGATTGAGCTGCATGAACGTTTCTGAATCGTCAACATATGATATACAACAGAAGGCATCGCGTCCCAATCGGCGCGGTGCTTTTTTTATGGCCAAAGTTCTGCATATTTACGGGAGGGTTGCGGAAGGATAGCAGACGAGACAAGTTTGACGTGGGGTATCCCTCGCGTAGAGATTTCAGGAAGCAGGTGAAACGGATGACCGAGAAAAACATTTTGGCGTATTTTCACAGCCCCGAACAAGCGGAAGGCGCGGCCAAAAAGCTGCAAGCGCTGCGCGTGGAAGATATGTCCATCGATCGCTTCAGTCGTTACGCCGGCGATGGACCCAGTGGGGCTTCATATACCCCTGGCGTCACTGGCAGTTTTTCATCCTGGGTGCCGGACACGATGGGGACCAATTCCTCATCCGGCATTCTGGCCGCGGCCGACCCATCGGCCAGCGGCATGAGCGATGGCGGTCAGGGCGGTCCGACGGGCAGGGATATCCTGCTTACTGTCGTTGTGGACGAAAATTTGCATCACCGTGCAATGTCCATTATTGAACAAGCGGGCGGAATGATTTGACGCACCAATCCTAATCCGTACATCAAGGAGGCATTTAAACCATGGCAAATCACAGACATTCCAGCGACGTTTTAACCAAGACCGAAAAAATGAAACAGCTCCAGTCGGCCAAAAATGAAGACGTGGAATTCAGTGCAGAGCTTGCCGACCATGACGATGTGGAGGCATTGCGCCGAAGCGAAGCGGCAGACCGCCGTCAGGGACGCGAGCTGAATGACTGAGGATCGTTCGGCGGTCACCGTTGAAGCGGTATTTGGCAGCTGGACGGCTGCCGAATCGGCCCGAAGGTCTTTGGAGCTGTTGAATCCCGGACAATGCCGGCTTGAGAGCCTGAGTGAAGGAACAGCGTTGTCGCAATCGATGGCAGCGGATCGCAACGGCAATGCGCCGACGGTTTGGTTTGGCGGATTCAGCGGTGAATTGAACGTGCTCTCCTTGATCAGCGATGAGCCGGAAATGCTCTCCGGAGGAGAAGTGTTCGATGCGCCTGCCGTTCCCGCAACTTCCGGGCAACGCCAAGGTGTACTGCTGTCCGTTTCCGTATCCGAGCCTTCACTCGCTCAAGCGGAAGAAATGATCATTCGCAACGGCGGAACGATACGTTGAACAGACGTATGAACCCGAGGCGAGAAAAGGTGTACAGGAAGAAGCGGGATATTTACACGCAGAGCGTGGGTATCCTGCTTTTTGCCGTTGTTTTCATACCTCTGCCTTTGTGCTTGGGACGGCATGTGTAGTACAATAGTTGGGATGTGTGAATATGAGGAGGATAAATCAAGTATGTTATGGCATGAATTGACGATACATACCACAGAGGAAGCTGTGGAGATGATTTCGAACTTTTTGCATGAGGCGGGCGCCGGCGGGGTTTCCATCGAAGAGTCCGGCACATTGAATAAAGAGCGTGACACCTCTTACGGCCAATGGTACGAACTGCCGCTTAACGACATTCCCGAAGGCCAGGCCGTGATCAAGGGATACTTCTCGGAAGGTACGGATATGGAAGCCTTGCAATCGGAAATCGCTCCAAGAATCGAACAGCTCTCCGAGTTTGACATCGAAGCAGGAGAGCTTCGATATGAGGTGCGCACGGTCGACGAAGATGACTGGGCGAATGCATGGAAGCAATACTTCAAGCCGGTGCGCGTTTCGGAACGTTTGACGATCAAGCCGACATGGGAAGAGTATACGCCGGAAAGTTCAGATGAAAAAATTATTGAACTCGATCCGGGCATGGCGTTTGGCACGGGCACGCACCCGACGACCTCACTTTGCCTGCGCACGCTGGAAACCGTCATTCAAGGCGGCGAGGAAGTGATTGACGTGGGTACAGGGTCCGGCATTCTCGCCATCGGTGCCGTTCGGCTCGGCGCGAAGCATGTGCTGGCCCTCGACCTCGATCCGGTAGCCGTATCGAGTGCAACCGAGAACGTGCGTCTGAACGGATTGGAGCAGCGCATTACCGTGAAAGAAAGCGATCTGTTGTCCGTGCTCGGCAGCAAGGATCCGGCTCTCGGAGTAGCCCTGCCGATCAAAGTGATCGTGGCCAACATTTTGGCGGAGATCATTTTGCTGTTCATTGATGATGTCTACAACGCTCTAGAAGCCGATGGTGTATATATTGCATCGGGCATCTGGAAAAACAAGGAGCAGGTCGTGCATGATGCACTTCTGGCGGCCGGTTTTGAAATTGAAGCGGTGCACCGCGACGAGGACTGGCTGGCGTATGTGGCCAGAAAGAGGTAACGCATGGACTTTCTGAATTCGTTTTTTCGTTATCCGCTCGATCAGCTGCCTTTTTTTCTGCTGACGATCATCATCGCGTTCACGGTGCATGAATTTGCCCACGCCTATTTCGCGAACAAATTCGGCGACCCCACGGCCAAACTGCTTGGCCGGGTGACGTTGAATCCGGTCGTGCACTTCGATTTTCTCGGCGTGCTTCTGCTGCTCATTGCAGGCTTCGGCTGGGCTCGTCCCGTGCCTGTCAATCGCGCCAACTTCGCCAAGCCGAGGTTGATGGGCGCCATTGTATCTCTTGCCGGACCGCTCAGCAACCTGCTGCTTGCGATCGTGGGCACGATCATATATGCGGTCCTGGTCGGTTCAGGAACGTTGGGTGGGATCGAAAACGAACGGTTATTGACGGCGGTGCAAATGTTCTTCGTTATGTTTAACCTAACGAACTTTTTCTTGTTCCTGTTTAACTTGATTCCCCTGCCGCCATTGGACGGGTATCGTATTTTGGAAGATGTACTGCCGCCTTCCGTAAGCAGCAAGCTGCGGGGCGTGGAGCAATGGTCCATTTTTATTTTCCTTTTGATTCTGGTCATTCCAGCACTTAGAAACGTCACGATCCAACCGCTCTATGAGCTGGCGCAAAACATGTACGTTGATCTGGCCAAATTGATCCTGTCCTTTTTCTAGAATGGGTACCACTGCACGTTTTTTGGATTGAAATACTGGTCAGAAGGACATAAAAGTTGTATGATCATCTGTGGCGATTGGGTTCATGCCTGCCGGCAGGCGGGATGAATGCCGATCATAACAGGAAAGAATGGTGGATGGACCCATGCAGCGATATTTCGTATCCACGGAACAATTTACCGAGCATTCTGTCGTGATTCAGGGTGACGATGCCCGCCATATCGGCAAAGTGATGCGAGGCAAGCCTGGAGATCAGGTGATCGTCAGTGACGGACAAGCAAGGGAAGCTCTGGTGGAAATTGAAAGCATAGAGGCCGGTCAGGTGACGGCACATATCGTGGAATCCCTGGCCATGGATCACGAGGCGCGTATACGCGTAACGGTGGCCCAAAGCTTGCCGAAGGGCGACAAGATGGAAACAGTCATTCAGAAATGCACCGAGATCGGGGCGGTGGCATTTGTCCCTTTCGAGTCAGAGCGCACGATCGTGCAGTACGACGGCAAAAAAGAGGGCAAACGTCTTGAACGGTGGCGCAAAATCGCCAAGGAAGCCGCCGAGCAGAGCCACCGCAACCGCATTCCATCCATCGAGCAGCCGCTTTCCTGGAAAGGGCTGCTGTCTTCTTTTGAGGGCTATGGTCTGGTATGCTATTGTTATGAGAAAGAAGACGGCTTGCAGCTAAGGGATGCAGTCAAGCCGTTTGTGGAGCAGCTTGCCCCTGAGGCGGCTGCGGACGTGTTGGTAGTCGTTGGGCCGGAAGGCGGCTTCTCCGAAAAGGAGGCGCTGGAGGCCGAGCAGGCGGGAGCCGTATCCGTTGGTCTGGGCAAACGCATTTTGCGTGCCGAGACCGCTGGCATGGCGGCGCTGACCTGCATTTTATATGAATCCGGAGAAATGGGAGGAATGTAATTATGCCATCCGTGGCGTTTTACACCTTGGGATGTAAAGTGAACTTTTACGATACGGAGGCGATCTGGCAGCTGTTCAAAAACGAAGGCTACGACCAGGTCGACTTCGATGAACAGACCGCAGACGTTTATTTGATCAATACATGTACAGTGACGAATACGGGCGACAAAAAAAGCCGCCAGATCATTCGCCGTGCCATCCGCCGCAACCCGGACGCGATCGTGGCAGTAACCGGATGTTATGCACAGACGTCCCCGGCCGAAATCATGGACATTCCGGGCGTCGATCTCGTCATCGGTACGCAGGACCGGGATAAAATCCTGCCTTACGTCAAGGAAATCCAGGAATCCCGTCAGCCGGTGAACGCGGTGCGCAACATTATGAAAACACGCGTGTTCGAAGAAATGGACGTGCCGGATTTCGCGGACCGTACCCGCGCTTTCCTGAAAATCCAGGATGGCTGCAACAACTTCTGCACGTTCTGCATCATTCCGTGGTCGCGCGGATTGTCCCGCAGCCGGGAAGCAAGCAGCATCATCCAGCAGGCGAAACAGCTGGTGCATGCCGGGTACAAGGAAATCGTCCTGACGGGCATCCATACCGGCGGATACGGCGACGACATGGAGAATTACGACCTGACCGACCTGCTGTGGGATCTGGACAAGGTGGAAGGACTGGAACGGATCCGCATCAGTTCCATCGAAGCAAGCCAGATTGACGACCGCATGCTGGACGTGATCAAACGCTCGGACAAACTCGTGCGCCATTTCCACATTCCGCTTCAGGCCGGTGACGACACGGTGCTCAAACGGATGCGCCGCAAGTACACGACCGAAGAATTCTACAACAAAATGCTCCGCATTCGCGAGGCGATGCCGGACGTGGCCATTACGACCGACGTCATTGTTGGTTTCCCGGGCGAAACGGACGAAATGTTCCGCAACGGCTATGAGCTGATGCAAAAAATCGGCTTCTCCGAAATGCATGTGTTCCCTTATTCCAAACGGACCGGAACGCCGGCTGCGCGCATGGAAGACCAGGTGGACGAGGACGTGAAAAATGCCCGCGTGCACGAGCTGATCGATTTATCCGAAAAAATGCAGCTGGAGTATGCGCAAAAATTCGTGGGACAAGTGCTGGAAGTCATTCCTGAAGGCGAAGCGAAAGGCCGCGAAGGCAGCGGCAAGCTGCATGGCTACAGCGACAACTACATTCAGCTTGTCTTTGACGGAACGCCGGACATGATCGGCAAAGTATGCCGCGTCAAATTGACGGAAGCCGGCGTAAACGAGAGCCAAGGGACGCTTGTCCGCGTGCTGGAAGAAAATCTGAAATCCGCAGCGATGTAATCGGGCGGCAGGGATCAAGGATTTCAAGACCCTGGGCACATCCGTGTCCGGGGAAATTGAAATCCTTCTTTTGCTAATACAGGCGAGATCATTATCGTGAACTGGGGGAAATCGGGATGAACAAAAAGGAAATTTCGGCAGGCGGTGTTGTTTATCGCACGGGAGAGGGCGGTCAATTGCAAATTCAGCTGATCGTGGACCGCTATGGAAAAACAACGTTGGCCAAAGGCAAAATGGAGCCGGGCGAAACGGTGGAACAAACCGCGCTGCGCGAAATTTTGGAGGAAACCGGCATGGTGGGCCGCATCGTCGAGCCTGTGGACATTATTGCGTATACGTACCAGCATGCAGAGTTTGGTCCGGTGGACAAAGAGGTACATTATTATTTGGTCGAAGCCGAAAGCGGTGATCTGCAACCCCAGATCGAGGAAATCAAAGGGGTGGATTGGTACACCCCGGAGGAAGCCTGGACGAGACAGCAGCAGAGCGGATACGACAACAATGACAGCATTTTGCGTACGGCACTGAACAAGCTTGGCATTGACGTTTAACCGTAATTGGTGTCAGCCCGGGATGATGTACCAGCAAAGCCGTGTGCAGACATCATATCAGGCCGCAGGTGATTTCGCCGATGGGCGGGACGCCGGTGGCCTTTTGTGCCAGATGGGCAAATAACAGAAGGGCAGGGCAAGCAGGGAACTGATCACGTTAAAAAGGGTCTGGGCATGTGCAATCTGTGCCCCAAGGTCCGCTGATATCCAGGCCGAGGCGGCCTGAAGCAGGCTGATCAGCGGCATGAACAGCAGCGCGCCTGCCACGTTGAGCACAACGTGCGAGGCGGCGACGAACTTGCCGGCCGATGCTCCGCCTGCGGCCGCAATCACGGCGGTGATGCAGGTCCCTACGTTGGACCCGATCACGATGGCGATGCCGATTTCCACGGGCAGAACCCCCGTGGCCGCAAGCGTGATCGCCATGCTGATCACGGCGGCGCTGCTGTGAATGAGCGCCGTCAGACAGGCGCCGGCGAGGAACCCCCACCAGAGGCTGTCCGCCGCCCGGTCCAGAAACCACTGGAACACCCCCATGCTGCGCAGTGGAACGGCAATCGATTGCATGACCTGGATGCCGATCATGATCAGTGCGAAACCGGCGACGGCAAGAAAGCCGTATTGTGCACCCAGCAATATGTTTCGCGTGCGCGTCGGTGCGAATGGATTGAGCTCGCTTAGAACAACGAAGAGGGCCCAGCCGAGCAATGACAGCATAAGCAAAGGCAGGCCGAAGCGGCCAAGCTGCAATCCGACCAGTTCGGTGGTCAGGCAGGTCCCGATATTGGTTCCCAAAATAATGCCAAGGGTACGCCCATACGTGATCAGGCGCGCATTGGCAAGGCCGATCGTGAGGACGGTGACGGCAGTGCTGCTTTGGAGCAATGCCGTTGCTCCTGCACTAAAAGCCATGCCTTTCCAGGGAGCAGACGTGGCTCGCCCCAGCCAAGTGGCGAGCGATGGACCGGCCATGCGCTGCAATGCCGTCTCCATCCATTTCATGCCGGCCAAAAAAATAAGCAATCCATACAGGAGCGGAAATAGAACATCCCTAAACATCGTTCTGCATCATTCCTTCCGTACCTTTCCTTCATTCATCTTATGAACGACGGCGGACAACCATGACAAGCACAAGAGATGGAGCATGAAAAACGTCGTGGCGACAGGAACGGAACGGGGCACATCATGTTTGTATGGACAAGCGAAATATAAAATACCAAAAAAGGAAGTGCATTGACTTGCCATCGGTTACACTGGAACGCAGCCGCAAAAAGCGGCTCGAACAATCCCACCCGTGGATTTACAACAATGAAATTGCTTCGGTGGACGGCAATCCCGAGCCAGGCGACCTGGTTCAGGTGCTGAATCATCAAGGCCGGTATTTGGCGACCGGGTATTATAACCCGGCTTCGCAAATTACGGTAAGGGTCGTATCTTACGAACCACTGGAATACAACCAAATGGATATCGCCTTTTTCGCAGACCGGTTCCGTGACTGTTTGCGTCATCGGGAGCGGTTCATCCAGGATGGCGAGGCGTACCGACTCGTCTACGGTGAAGCCGATTTCCTGCCCGGACTGATCGTGGACCGCTTCGGCAGCATCCTGGTGGTGCAGTTGCTGACGCTCGGCATGGACCGCTGCCGCGAGGCGATCGTGCAGGCATTGATCGAAGTGCTGCAGCCTGAGGGCATCTACGAACGCAGCGACGTGCCGATTCGCGAGCTCGAAGGCCTGGAGCAAACCAAAGGGCCGCTTTACGGCGATTGTCCAAGACATGTGACGGTGACCGAGAACGGTCTGTTGATCAAAGTGGACATCGTGGAAGGGCAGAAAACCGGTTATTTCTTCGATCAGCGCGAGAATCGTGCCGCCATTGCGCCGCTTATGAAGGGCTGGGGTTACAAAAGCGGCATTAGGCTGGAAGAGGTTGATCAGGATGGCGAGAAGCAAATGCTTCCGGTCAACAAAAGCGGCAAGGTGGTCACATTCCCGTATTGGGACGGAGCAACCGTGCTCGAATGCTTCTCCCACACCGGCAGCTTTACGCTGAATGCATGCAAATACGGCGCGAAAAAGGTAACTTGCCTGGACATTTCCGAGCATGCGATCGAAAGCGCGCGCACCAATGTGGAACTGAACGGTTTCACGGACCGGGTGGAGTTTGTCGTTGCAGACGCTTTTCAATATTTGCGTGACCAAGTCAAAGGATTGGATGAACGGGCGGCACGCTCCCGTGCCGGGGAAGAAAAAGTGGATACGTCCAAGGCACTGGCCGCCGGAGGCGGAAAAACATTTGACGTCGTCATTTTGGACCCTCCGGCGTTCGCCAAAACAAAGTCGGCCGTCAAAGGGGCCTGCCGCGGCTACAAGGACATCAACCTGCACGGCATGAAGCTGGTGAACGAGGGAGGGTACCTCGTAACGGCAAGCTGTTCGTACCACATGCGTCCCGACCTGTTCCTCGAAACGATCGCCGATGCCGCGAAAGATGCAGGCAAAGTGCTGCGTTTGATCGAGTGGAAGGCGGCAGGCAAGGACCACCCGCAAATTCTTGGCGTGGATGAAGGGCACTATTTGAAATTTGCGATCTTTGAGGTGCGCAGCAAAACGAAGTAATTCGGAATTGTGAATCGCCGGGTGATGATGGATATAACGAAACGTATTTGCAAAAAGCCCAATGCTGGGAAAGCTGCGGGCTTTTTGCCATGTATGGATATGGAAGCGGCACTTTGCCGGATTGTGGCAAACGTATGTTCCGAAGCACTTCCGGTATGGTATACTGGAAATTAAAATCTTGATCGTGATGTTTGGAGGAAGGAACATGTCCGTACGTTTTGTGATAGGCCGGGCAGGCAGCGGCAAAAGTACGCTGTTCACCCGGGAGATGGTTTCCCTGCTTCAGCAGGACCCGCAAGGCAAGCCGCTGATCATGCTGGTTCCCGAACAAAGCTCGTTCCGTGCCGGACAGGCGTTGTTTGCGTACGGGGCCGTCAAAGGCGCGATGCGCGCAGAAGTGTACGGCTTCCGTCGTTTGGCCCACCGGGTCATGCAGGAAGTCGGCGGTTCCGCGCGCACGCCCATCGGCAGCGAAGGCAAAAAAATGCTGCTCTACAAAGTGCTGCAGCGTCGGCATGAAGAGTTGAAGCTGTTCGGCGCGTCAGGCAGCCAGTTGGGATTCATTGGCCACTTGAATGACCTGTACGGCGAGTTCAAGCGCCATGAGCTGGCTCCGGCTTCGTTGGAGGAGGGCCTTGCCGCATGGGATGCTTCTTCGTCGGCTCCGATTCTGGGCGACAAGCTGCATGACCTGCTTCTCGTATACCGCGATTTCGAACAGGAATTGAGCGGTTTGTACATTGACGATGAAGACACGCTGTCCGAGCTTTCGGAACGCATGCCGGAGAGCGAGCTGCTGAATGGCGCGCAGGTCTGGATCGACGGTTTTCAAAGTTTTACACCGCTGGAGCTTGGCGTGATCGGAGGATTGATGTCTCGGGCGGAGTCCGTCACCATCGGACTGACGCTTGACCGTCCTTACGATCAAGGCGCACTGCCTGGGGAACTGGATCTGTTCTTCCCTACGGCGGGAGCGTATGCCAAGTTAAAAGGCATGGCCGACGAGAGAGGCGTGGCAACCGAAACGCAGGTGCTTCATGCGGACGTCTTGCCTCGCTTCGTGAACAGTCCGGGGCTGGCTCATCTGGAAGCGGGATTCGATCGGCGCGTCCGCTGGAGAAGCGATGGCCGAGATCCGGGCATTCGGCTGTACGCGGCGGAGAACCGCCGTACCGAATTGGAAGGCGCGCTCCGGGAAATGCGTCGCCTGGCACAGGAAGAAGGCGTGCGCTATCGGGACATGGCCGTGCTCGTCCGCAATCTCGATGCCTATGCCGATATGGCCGAACCGCTTTTCCGGGATTACGACGTGCCTGTGTTCCTTGACCGAAGAAGAAACGAATTGCATCACCCGCTTGCGGAATTCGTTCGTTCCGCCTTGGACATCGTTCGCCGTCGGTGGAGGTACGAGGACGTATTTCGCTGCGTCAAAACGGATTTGCTGCTTCCCCGGGACGGCTCCGTTACGCGCGAAGACATGGATCAGCTTGAAAATTACGTGCTTGCCAGCGGCATTCACGGATATCGTTGGACGGACGGCAAGCCATGGCGGGCTGCGCCAAGCCTGTCGCTGGAAGATCCGGGCCAGGAGCGCCGCAACCTGGGGCGTGAGCAGATGTTGGCCCTGATGGAGACGTGCAGGTCGACGATTACAGGCCCGCTGGGCGCATTCGAGAAACGAATGAACAAAGCCAAGACCGCCAAGGAACGCTGCGTTGCTCTGTACCAGCTATTGGAGGACGCGGAAGTTCCGTGGAAGCTGGATGCCATGTCGGCCCGTGCGGAGGCTGAAGGCGATCCGGAACGATCGCGCGAGCATCGCCAGATCTGGGGCGCCGTGCTGGATTTGCTGGACCAGACGGTGGACATGCTCGGCAGCGAACGGTTGGAGCTCGACCTGTTTGCAGGCATGGTCGAGACCGGACTGGCCGAGCTGCAGCTCGGCCTGATTCCCCCGGCGCTGGATCAGGTCCTCTTCGGCTCCATGGACCGGACCCGTCTAAGGGATATCCGTTACGTGTTCGTGCTGGGCGCCGTGGATGGAGAACTGCCTGCCGTTCCTCAGGACGACGGCGTATTGACGGAGCAGGAGCGGCTTTGGCTGACGGATCGCGGCCTTTCCCTCGGACCGAATGCCACCCGTAAAATGTTGGATGAACGCTTCCTGATCTATACTGCGCTCACCTCGGCGAGTCACCGGTTATGGCTCAGTTATCCGGTTGCCGATGAAGAAGGCAAAACGCTGCTGCCCTCGGAAATCGTAAGGCATGTGCGCAAAATGTTCGGGCTTGAAATTTCACCGCTGCTCGCGGAGCCGCAAAACGTGGACGACGAGCAGAGCCATTGGGCCCATGTGCTTCATTCCGGACAAAGCCTGTCCAGCCTGATCGCGCAGCTGCGCAGATGGCGACGGGGAGAAGAAATACCTGAACTGTGGTGGGCGGTATACAATTGGCACCTGTCCCGCATGGAGACAAGGCTTCCGCTGGAACGCCTGCTCGGGTCGGTGTTTTATCAGAATCGCGCACTGCCCCTGCGTACGTCGACAAGCCGCAAATTGTACGGAACGCAAGTCAGGACCAGCGTCTCGCGCATGGAACGCTTTGTGGCATGTCCTTTCTCGCATTTTGCCTCCCATGGGCTGCGCCTGAAAGAACGTCAGACGTATCGCTTGCAGGCGCCTGACATCGGACAATTGTTCCACGCTGCGCTCAGCCAGCTTGCGATTCGGCTGCGCGAGCAAAACCGAAGCTGGGGAAGCCTTTCGCCCGACGAGTGCAGGCAGGAAGCCGAGCATACGGTAGAGCAGATCGCTCCGCAGCTTCAGGGCGAAATTTTGCTCAGCACGAAGCGGTACGGATACATTTTCCGCAAGTTGAAAGAAGTCGTCGGCCGTGCCTCGGTCATTCTCGGCGAGCAATCGCGGCGGGGGAGCTTCGAGCCGATCGGGCTGGAGCTGGACTTTGGCCCCGACAAACCGCTGCCGCCGCTGCGTTTCGAGCTGGAGAACGGCTGCGTGCTGGAAATCGTGGGCCGGATCGACCGCGTTGACGTTGCAGAAGGCGAGAACGGATTGCTGCTTCGCGTCATCGACTACAAATCAAGCCAGACGGATCTCAAGCTGCATGAAGTGTTTTATGGCCTTTCTTTGCAGATGCTCACTTACCTTGAAGTGCTGCTGAGCGCTGCCGAAGAATGGCTTGGAGAACCTGCATTGCCTGGCGGAACATTGTATTTCCACGTGCATAACCCGCTGTTGCAATCCTCCAACGGCATGACTCCCGAGCAGGCGGGGCAGGAGCTGTTGAAGAAATTCAAGATGAAAGGGCTGCTGCTTGCGGATCGGGATGCGATTGCTCAGATGGACCACACCCTCGATAAGGGTCATTCGGCCATAATTCCGGTTGCGCTGAAGGCGGATGGAAGCTTCTACAGCAGTGCGGCCGTGGCGACGCCGGAGCAATGGGATACGCTGCTGTCATCCGTGCGCCATAACATTCGCGAGATTGGAACGCGCATTACCGAGGGCGATGTGGCCATCGAGCCTTACCGCATCCAGCAGGAGGTGGCCTGCACGTTTTGCCCGTACAAGCCGGTCTGCCAGTTTGACGAAAATATCGAAGGCAACGAATACAAGCTGCTGCCCAAACCGGGCAAACAGCAAATGTGGGACCTGTTGTCCCATCACAAGGGAGGGGAGACGACATGACGAAGTTGCAAAGCATACCCAAACCGGAGGGAAGTTTCTGGAGCGATGATCAGTGGAGCGCCATTTCGCAAAGCGGGGAAGACATTCTGGTGGCGGCTGCGGCCGGGTCCGGGAAAACGGCGGTGCTGGTGGAACGCATCATTCGCAAAATTGCCGATCCTTCCCTGGGGTTCAGCGTCGACCGCCTGCTCGTGGCCACGTTTACGAAGGCGGCAGCTTCCGAAATGAAGCAGCGGATTCGGGAGGCGCTGGAACAGGCGCTGGAACAGAATCCGGAGGAAGAGCATCTGCGCACGCAGCTATCGCTGCTCGGGCGGGCGTCGATCACGACGCTGCATTCCTTCTGCATGGAAGTCATTCGCCGTTATTATCAGCTTATTCCGCTGAATCCAGCGTTCCGCATCCTGAACGAAAACGAAGCGGAACTGATGCGTCAGGAGCTGCTCGAACAGCTGTTCGAAGAAAAGTATGGCCAAGAGGGGGAAGGCAGCACGTTCCGCGAACTGGTCGACTGGTTCAGCGGCGAACGCAGCGATGATGCGATGCACAGGCTGGTCCAGCGGCTGTACGATTTTTCGCGCAGCCATTCCTGGCCGGAGCATTGGCTTGCCCAGATGGCAGACGCATTTCAGGTCGAAAGCGTGGAAGCTTTGGGACAATCGCCTTGGGTGCGAAGCATTTTGCAAGATGCGGCACTGACATTGAGCGGGGCAGCCGGATTGCTGCGCCAGGGGATCGCGATTGCGCTGCAGCCCGGAGGACCGGCCCCATACGCCGATACATTGAAAGCAGACCTTGCCATGGTCGAAGAGTTGTTGTCCGCGGTGCAGGTCGTGCCATGGGAGCGCCAGCCGGAGGCTTTTCAAACGGTGGCTTTCGGCAAGCTGAAACCGTGCAAGAAGGACCAGACCGATCCCGATTTGCAGGAGCAGGTCAAGGAATTGCGCGAGGCTGCGAAAAAAGCGGTCTCGGATCTGAAAGCTTCGCTGTTCGGCAGAAGCGCATTTTCCTTTTGGCAGGAGCTGCAGCAGGCTGCTCCGCTCATGCAAGAGCTGTCCCGTCTGGTCAGCGAGTTCGCCGAGCTGTACCGCAGCGCAAAGCAGGAGCGCGGACAGGTCGATTTTAACGACTTGGAGCATTACTGCTTGCAGATTTTGCGGCATGAGGATTCCACGCCGGACCAGGCGTTGCCTTCCGATGCTGCGATTGAATACCGGGAGCGCTTTGATGAAGTGCTGCTGGACGAATACCAGGATACCAATACGGTGCAGGAAGACATCGTGCGGTTGATTTCGAGGGAAGCCCCGGGGAACCGCTTCATGGTTGGGGACGTGAAGCAAAGCATCTATCGCTTCCGTCTTGCGGAGCCTGGATTGTTCTTGAGCAAATACCGACAGTATCGGACGGACGCGGGCGACAGGGAAGATCAAGCGCTGCCGCTTCGGGCAGGGAAACGGATCGACCTTGCGCGCAATTTCCGCAGCCGTTCCGAAGTCGTGCATGCCGTGAACATGCTGTTTCGCCAAATCATGAACGAAAGTGTTGCCGAAATCGCGTATGACGAGCGAGCACAGCTTGCCTATGGCGCGACTTTTCCGGAAGAATCGCTGGGCACGGCGTCCTACACGCCTGAACTGCTGCTGATCGACCGCCAGGGCGACGGCGCGGATTGGGCGGATGCCGAAAGCGAGACGGGAGAAGGCCAACCGCTCGCGGAATTGGAGAGCGCAGAGCTGGAGACGGCCCAATTGGAAGCACGGGCGATCGCAGGACGGATTCGCGAGCTTTTGGGTGACGGGGACAAACCTGCGCTGCAGGTATACGACAAAGCGCTCAAAACAATGCGCCCGGCGCGTTACGGCGATATCGTCATTCTGCTTCGTTCCGCGGCGATGTGGGCTCCGCTCATGATCGAGGAATTCAGGCAGCAGGGCATTCCGGCTGGCGGGGAACAGAGCAAGGGTTATTTTCAGGCGACCGAGGTCGAAGTGATGTTATCTTTGCTGCAGATCGTGGACAATCCGCGTCAGGACATCCCGCTTGCTTCGGTGCTTCGTTCCCCGATCGTGGGACTGGATGAAGAGGAACTTGCGCTCATACGCCTTGGCGATCAGAGACAATCCTTCTATGATGCAGTGATAATGGCTGCTGGTAGTCTTGAGGAACCTTCGATTCGTTTGGCAGATTCGATGGGGAAAGGGAAAGACGACGCCACTCAGGTGGAATGGTCCGAAGCATGGAGCGAGCTGGAACAGGCGCTGGGGGAAACCGCGGCGACGGCGGAGCTTGAACTGCCTGAACCGGTTTTGGAAAACGACGATCCCGATCAAAGCTTCGTTGGAGCAGAGGGTCATGCAGATGGTCAGTTCTATGCCGGTCTATCCAACGGACATCAGGAGCATTTCGTTCAGCATGAAAGTGATGAAGCGGATTTGTTGCGGCAAAAACTGGCGCGTTTTTTGCGCCAGCTGCAGCAGTGGAGACGGGAAGCGCGTCAAGGAAGCTTGAGCGAATTGATCTGGCGTATATACCGCGAAACGGGATATTTGGATTGGGTGCGCGGCCTTCCCGGAGGCATGCAGAGACAGAGCAATCTTAAGGCATTGTACGATCGTGCACGGCAATATGAAGAAGCGACCGCGAACCGAGGATTGTTCCGTTTCCTGACATACGTGTCCAGACTTCGGGAAAATGGCGGGGATTTGGGGGCGATGAGCGCGTCCGGGGAGCAGGATAACGCGGTGCGCATCATGACCATTCATCGAAGTAAAGGGTTGGAATTTCCGGTCGTGTTCGTGGCAGGCATATCCAAAATGTTCAACCAGCAGGATCTGAACGCACCGTTTCTGATGCACAAGGAGCTTGGATTCGGCCCGCGGTTCGTGGATCGCGACAATCGGGTAACCTATCCGACGCTGGCCAATCTGGCCATACGCCGCCGCGCCCGTTTCGAACTCCTCGCGGAGGAGATGCGCGTGCTGTATGTGGCACTGACACGGCCGAAGGAAAAAATGATTTTGGTCGGCACGGTGAAAGACGCGGCCAAAAAAGCGGCTGCCTGGGCACAGGTCAAGGACAGTCCCGAACTGAATCTCCCGGATTACCTGCTCGCCGCCGGCAGAAGTTATCTCGACTGGATCGGACCTTCGCTGGTCCGTCATCCGGATGCGACCCTGCTGCGGCAGCTTGCGGGTGGAAGCGATGCTTACGCTGCATGCCTGACCGAAGATGAATCACGCTGGAACATTGCGGTAGTAAACGCTGACCGCATATCCAAGGAGGTCATGGTTGGTTCGGCGCAAGAGAACCAGGAAGGGTTGTCGCTGATCCGTGAGGAACGGATGTCTGCCTTGGCGGCGAAACAACCGGTATCTTTGCGGCCCGGACTGCGCATGGATGACCGGATCGAAACGGAGGAAGCGTTGGAACTGCCGGAGCAGCGAACTGATGATCGAGACGGATTAGTGCAGATCGACGACCAGGCAAGCAGCAATCTGATGCAGGAAGTGGATCGGCGGCTGTCATGGTCTTATGCTCATGAGGCAGCCACGCGAGTTGCTGCGAGCACATCCGTATCCGAACTGAAAAGCCGTTTTTTCTCCCTTGGGGACGAATCCCTGCAGGTGATGGAGGAGCTGTTTGTGCGGAATCGATACAAGCCTGACGGAGAAGCAGGGCAAGTGGACACGGAAAACCCGGGATCGGGTGACGAGACGGCAGAAGCGGGCGACGGAAAACCGGTCCGCGCCCGACAAGGCGCCGGTCAGGCGCCGGATTTGCGCAATGGCAGGAACAGCGATGACATCCGCAGAAATGTTCCGGTCCGGAATGCCGATAACGGAGGCGGCCATGCCGCAGATGCCTCGTTCAAGCTTCATCTTCGTCGTCCGAAATTCATGGAAGAGAAGCAATTGACAGGGGCTGAGCGAGGAACGGTGTATCATACGGTGATGCAGCATGTACCGTTTGATGGTACCGTGATTGACGTTGCCGTCCTGGAACAAACGGTCGCCAATCTCGTTCAGCGGCAATTGCTGACCCAGCAGCAGGCGGACGTCGTTGAAGTTGCGGAGCTTATGGCGTTCTTCGAGACGGAGCCCGGCTCCGAGCTGCTGCGTGCCGATCGTGTTCAACGGGAGATTCCGTTTGTTTACGGGCTTCCGGCGAATCTTACGCCCGCGCGGTGGGTGAACGATCGTACTGCAAACGCCGGAGAGGGAACGGTGGACTTTGACGCGAAACAGAGCGCGGTTCTGGAACAAGAAACGGTGCTGGTTCAGGGGATCATCGATTGTCTTTATGAGGTGGACGGAGAGTTGGTTCTGCTCGATTACAAGACGGACCGCGTGCTTGAACATCGGGGCGGCGTCGATGCGCTGGTAGCGAATTACAGCTTCCAACTGAACCTGTATGCTCAGGCCATCGAAGATATATTGGGCCGGAAGGTTTCGCGGAAATGGTTGTATTTCTTTGATAGCGGGCATGCCGTTCGGTTATAGGCCACCACGGCCGAGTGCGGGAGGCGGTCCACGAAAGATAAAAGAGGCAGGGCTGCCTGTATGAGTGCCTTGATCACGAGGGCTCAGCAATAGATGAATGCAGAAACACAAAGGAAACCCGGGTGGACGGGACGAGGGTAAGCGTACGGGGGAAAGCAGGTTTGTACAGAGCATTTTTCTCCTCGCGGCCGCGAGGGTTTCCATGGAGAGGGGATGAACGGGCGATGCGTATGTTGCACACGGGAGATTGGCATTTCGGAAAAACGCTGGAGGGTCGGAGCCGACTTCGGGAGCAGGAGGATTTTGTGGACGAGCTCGTCAGGTTGGCCGACGAGCAACAGGCCGATGCGGTGCTGATGGCAGGGGACGTGTACGACTCCGTCAATCCGCCGGCGGCTGCGGAACAGCTGTTCTATGAGGCTGCGGCCAGACTGACGGAAAAGGGCAGGCCGCTGATCGTCATTGCAGGCAATCACGATCAGCCTGAGCGGGTATCGTCGGTCACGCCGCTGGTGAACAGGCATGGGATTACGTTGATCGGAACGCCGACCGCCGAGACGGTAACCATCCATGCCAAGCGGACCGGAGAGACGGCGCATATTGCGGCGCTGCCTTATCCTTCCGAATCACGACTGAATGAATTGCTCAGCGCGGATAGCGATGAACGCGTGCTTCGCCAGGCATACAGCCGCCGCGTCGGCATGCTGATGCAGCGGCTTGCAGCTTCTTTCCGCCCGGATACGGTCAATCTGGCGATGAGCCATATTTACGTGCTCGGCGGCGTGGAGACGGATTCGGAGCGTCCGATTCAGGTGGGGGGTGCATACACCGTAGACCCGTCCGCATTGGCTGTTGGCGCGCAATATACAGCGCTGGGCCATCTTCACCGGGCCCAGGCAGTGAAAGGTGACGGGATCATTCGTTATAGCGGGTCACCGCTTGCATATAGCTTTTCGGAGGCGGGACAGAGCAAGTCGGTCACTATGGTGGACGTCGTACCAGGACAACCTGCTCAAGTTGAAGAAGTGCTGCTGTCCTGCGGACGGCCGCTGGTGCGCTGGAAAGCGCGCGGCGGGTTGGCCGAAATTCAGCGCTGGCTGGACGAGGGCAGGGATGCGCAGGCTTTTGTGGATCTGGAAGTATGGCTGGACGACGCGATGTCGCTCAAAGAGATCCAGACGCTGCGGCGGGCGCATGACGGCATCATTCACATTCGTCCGGTATATCCGGAGATGGAGGCGGCGGGCTTGCTGGAGCAGCGCGCGGAATTGCCTGTGCATGAGCTGTTCCGCAAGTTTTACCAGCGGCAGACCGGAGGGGCGCAGCCTGAGGACCGGCTGGTCCAGCTGTTTTTGGAGCTCGTGGACGAGGACGAGCCCGGCGTTCGTGAGGAGGTCGAAGCAAGATGAAACCGATTTGGTTGAAAGTGGCGGGTCTGCAGAGCTACCGAGAGCCGCAGGAGATCGATTTCACGGTGCTGACGGAGACGGGACTGTTCGGCATATTCGGACCGACCGGAAGCGGCAAGTCCTCCTTGCTGGATGCGATTACTCTGGCCATGTACGGCAAGGTGGAACGCGCCGTAGGCGGCACCCAGGGCATTATGAACCATGCGGAAGATTCGTTGTCGGTTTCGTTCGAGTTCGAGCTGGCTGCGGCCCACGGACCGCGCAGGTTCCGCGTGGACCGTACGTTTAAACGGACGGGCGAAGTCACCGTGAGCAATACGAAGAGCCGTTTTATAGAAGTGCTCGAAGATGCCGAGCCGGACGTGATTGCCGACAAGGTGTCCGACGTAAATCGTTGCGTAGAGGATGTCATCGGGCTGAAGATGGATGATTTCACTCGCGCCGTCGTGCTGCCGCAGGGCAAATTCGCCGAATTTCTGTCCCTGAAAGGCAGCGAGCGGCGCCAAATGCTGCAGCGGCTGTTCCATCTGGAGAAATACGGGGATCAGCTTGCCATCAAGCTTAGCCGCAGAGTGAAGGACAACGACGTGCAGCATCGAGCCATTGCCGCTGAGCAGCAGGGGCTGGGGAATGCAAGCCGCGAGACGTTGGAGGAAGCCGGGCAAGCCGTTCAGGCCGCGACGAAGCAAGCGGAGGTTTCCCGCAAAGCGTTGGAAGAATCGATGCAGGCCGCGGAGCGGCTTGGCAAAGTGCGTGAACTTGGCCTTGAACGCCAGGCACGTCAGGCAGAGCAGCAAAACTTGAAGGCACAGGAACCGTTAATCGAGGCGGAGGAACAACGGCTGAAACTGGCGGCTGCAGCAGAGGCCATCCTGCCTGCATTGCAGGCGATGCGGGATGCCGACAGCGCAAGCAAGCTGCGGCAGCAGGCGGCCGAGACGGCGAGCAAACAGGCGGCGATGCATGAGCAGTTGTCCGCGCAGGCGGCGAGCCGTGCGGATCAGACCCGTGCCCTACTGGCTGAGGAAGAACCGCGGCTCGTATTGCGTCTGGAACAATTGGAACAGGCCAAAGAACTGCAAAAAGAGCGGGACGGCTTGCAAAGCGACACGCAGCGCTTGTCCCGGCTTTTGGAGCAAGGGGAAGCGGAACAGTCTGCCCTTTCCCAGCAGTTGGACAAGGAACGGGAACTGCAGCAGCGCGGGCGCAAGCGGCGGGAAGAGCTGCAGGAGGACTTGAAGGTCAGCGAGGTGAAAGCTGACGAACGCAGGCAGCTGCAGATTGCGCTGGAGCTGCGCCATCGCCTGGAGGCGATCAACGAACAGCGTCGGAGCCATCAAGCCGAGGCGGATGCGGGCAAGCTTGCCTTGGAGCAAGCGGATGCCAAGCAGAAAACGGTGAGCTTGCAGGAAGAACGCCAGGCTAGGCAAAAAGAGCTGCTGGTTGCACAAACCATTGCAAACGTAGAAGCCTTGGCCGCCTGCGAGCAGGATATCGGCCTTGAGCAGCGCCTGCTGGCCCGGGCGGAGGAACAATTGCAGGGCGCATTGCGTGAGCAGGAGCTGCACCGCCTTTCCGCTGCCCTGCGGGCAGAGCTGCGCGACGGCGAGCCTTGCCCGGTGTGCGGCTCCGCGCACCACCCGCTTCCGGCGCCGCCGCCGGAAGAAGGTCCGCACGCAGGCGATGCGGACCTCGAGCTGCTGCGCAGCCTGCAGGCGGAGCTGCAGGAGCTGCGCTTTGGGCTGCGCCAGCAGCTGCACGAGCGTCGCAGCCTGCTGGCGCAGCTCGGCGCGGCGGCCGGCCCAGCCGCCGCCGAAGCCGCGCCTGCGGCAGCGGCGCAAGAGCCCGCCGGGGAGCCCGCGCACGCAGGCTCTCCGGCGGAGCTCGCGGCGCGTGCCGCCGCGCTGCGCCAGGCCGCGCAGGCGCTGGCTGACGCCGCAGCGCCGCTGCAGGGCGAAGCCGCCGCGCTTGCGCAGGCGGCCAAGGCTTCTACGTTTGCAATGGTTTGTGCAACCAGCAGCTCTTTTTGCCTAGCCTGGCGTTCTTCC
>NZ_CAKMMP010000008.1:0-250571 GCF_927798175.1 Paenibacillus sp. JJ-223 | reverse complement strand
GCGCCTGCGGCAGCGGCGCGCGGAGGCCGCTGCTGCGCAAGAGGCCGGCCGTGCCGCGCTCGCGCAGGCGGAGCGCCGGCTGGCCGAAAGCGAGGCCGCTGCGGCTGCGCTGCAAGCCCGCTGGGCCTCGGAACTGCCGGGCATCGCCCCGGAGCAGGCTGAAGCCATGGTGCAGGCGATGCAGGAGCGCGATGCACGCTCCGAAGACATCAAGGAACGACTTAGCAAAAGCGTCACGTTCCTTGAAGAGAAGGAGCGGCTGATCCAGACGCTCCATCAGCAGCTGGTCGAGCTGGACAAACGGTTGATCCAGTGGCGGACGGAATGGCAAGGCAACACCAAACAGCTCGCCGAGAAAGAAGAACGGTTGACCAAATGGGTCGGTGAACAGCGCGTCGAGGAACTGATCGCGGCGGCCCAGGCGCGGTTAAGCGAGCTGCGACAGGCTGCCGAAGAGGCTTCCCGGCGTTATAAGGAAGCGGATGCCTTGAAGCAAGAGTCTGTCAAAAACGACGCCTTGGCTCGTCAAGCTGCCGAGTCCGCGGCCCAGCAGCTGGAGCAGGCCATGGAGCATTGGCGGCAATCGCTGGCGCATTCCCCGTTTGAAACCGATCATGAAGTGGAACTCGCCAAGGTGGAAGAAACCGAGGTTCTGCGGCTGACGGAAAAAATCCGTCTTCACCGCGAACGGGAACGCGAGCTGGCATCCCTGCTGCGCGAGCTGGAGCAGAAGTTGAACGGTGCGGAAGTAACCGAGGAACAGTGGCAGCATTGCATGACTCTCCTTCAAACCAGACGGGCGGAGGATGAAGCTGCACTTGCAGCGAAAGCCAGAGCAGAGCGGGATTTGGAGGATGTGCAGCAGCGGCATGTACGCTGGACCGAGCTGGAAAACAAACGGCTTGAGGTCAGCGAAGAGGGAGAGCTGCTGAGCAAGCTGCAAGCGGCGTTCCGGGGCAATGCCTTCGTGGAATACATTGCGGAAGAGCAGTTAATGCAGGTGAGCCAGGCAGCCTCGCAGCGCTTGCGTTTCCTGACCAAGCAGCGTTACTCCCTGGAGGTTGATTCCGGTGGCGGCTTTGTCATCTGCGACGATGCCAACGGCGGTGTCAAACGGCCGGTATCCACCCTGTCTGGCGGAGAAACCTTCCTGACCTCCTTGTCTCTGGCGCTGGCGTTGTCGGCGCAGATTCAGCTGCGGGGGCAATATCCGCTGCAATTCTTTTTCCTGGACGAAGGCTTTGGCACGCTCGATCCCGATCTGCTCGATACGGTGATCACTTCCCTGGAAAAACTGCATGACGACAGATTGGCCGTCGGCGTGATCAGCCATGTGCCGGAACTGCGGGCTCGTCTTGCCCGCAAATTGATCGTCGTCCCGGCGAACGAGGCGGGTGGCGGTTCCAGAGTTATGCTGGAAACGCTATAACCCCGGATTACGAGGAAAGCAGGCTGCCGATGAACGTGAGCTTTCTCACAGATACAGGTTCAGCCTGCTGTTATACTACAGTCAAGCCGACAATTCTTATTTACAAGTACCCTGGCAGACGTTTGATCAGGAATGTTCCTGAATAGACGTCTGCGGAAGTGTCTCCCACTGGGAAGATGCTCATGGGGTGCTTCTTTTTTTATCCATTTGATGTTGGGGTTTGTCCGCGATTGAACGTCTGCTCTGGCGCTGCCGCCCAAAAAAATGTAGGGGTTTCGTGCCCCATAGTGTCAATTCGCCCAGAACTGAATACGATGGGATCAGGAACAGAGGTTAATTGAGGAGGCGCAGCAACGTGGAAAAAATGGAAGCAAAGAAATTATGCATGGATCATTTGCATCGGTATGTATGCATCCAGATGGAGGACGGGAATCTTTTTGATGGGATCGTGGAACACGTGGATGACGACATGGTTTATCTGGCAGTCCCCGTTGGTCCTGAGGCTGCTGTACCTTATGCGAATCAGGCACCAAGCGTGATGCCTTCATCCAACATGCCGATCACGCCAATGCGTGGATTTTATCCGGGATATGGATACCCGCAGCCATATCCATATCCATATCCATATCCTTATTATGGCTATGGGCGCAGACGTTTCAACAGACTTGTGCTGCCGTTGTTCGGGCTCGTGGCCTTGTCGCTGCTGCCTTATTATTGAGGCGGTGAACAGCCTCCCAACTCCCTTGAGTTCAAGATCCTGGGAGATGGGAGGCTTGTTTTTTTTCAAATTGGACGTGAGATTTCAGTTCCGGTATGATAAAGAAGGATATACATAACATATCAATTAAAGGAGGGTATCCACTATGGATTGCTTGTTTTGCAAAATCGTCGAGGGCAGCATTCCCTCCAACAAAGTATTGGAGAATGAACACGTGATCGTATTTCATGATATCCAGCCTGCGGCGCCTACCCATGTGTTGATCATTCCCAAGAAGCATATTGCTTCCATGAACGAGGTAACGCCGGAGGATCTGCCGTTGATCGGAGAGATGCACCTGGCGGTGCAGGAGGCTGCCGAGCGTTTGGGCGTCAAAGATTCCGGATATCGTTTGATCAACAACTGCGGCAAGGATGGGGAACAGTCAGTGAACCATTTGCACTATCACCTGCTTGGAGGGACCCGCATCGGCGCCCTGACAAGTCTATCCGATTCACACAAATAATCGACAATTCCTTTAAGGTTGACACCTTGATTGTCTTTCGCCTATAATGAAAGGTGATGAACCGTGTTGTTGCTCTTGGACGGTCTGGTCGGAGGGAGGGAAAACTGGTGTCTGAAACTAAAGTTCGCAAAAACGAGACTATTGATGCTGCACTTCGTCGCTTTAAACGTTCCATCGCAAAAGATGGCGTCCTGGCCGAGGTGAAGAAGCGTAAACATTATGAGAAGCCAAGCGTGAAGCGCAAGAAAAAGTCCGAGGCTGCTCGTAAGAGAAAGTTTTAGGAGGATTTGAACTACCATGAATCTTAGCGAACGATTGAACGAAGATATGAAGCAAGCGATGAAGAGTAAGGATAAATTCAGACTCTCCACCATTCGGTTGATTCGTTCGACGATCAAGAATCTTGAAATAGATTTGAAAAGAACTTTGGATGACAACGAAGTGCTTGATATCCTGAGTCGTGAAATCAAACAGCGCAAAGATGCCCTCCAAGAATTTGACAAAGCCGGTCGCGATGAACTCGCGGCTAATGCAAAAGCGGAAATTGATGTAATTAGTCAGTACCTTCCTGCACAGCTTACCGAAGAAGAAATTAAAGTTATTGTACAGCAGACCATCCAGGAAACCGGTGCTTCTTCGAAAGCCGAGATGGGGAAAGTCATGGCCGCCCTGATGCCGAAAGTCAAAGGCAAAGCGGATGGCAAACTGGTTAATCAAGCAGTCCAACAATTTCTGCAATAAAGCAAAAACGGTAAACACCTCCTGAATGCTCAGGAGGTGTTTTTTCTTTCTCTGGACTCGGTTATCATTTTTTGATATTCCGTTTCAGTGTGAATAATGAATGACCATACTTAAACGAGTCATTGCTTATCCGGCATGCTGGTAGACATGTGGTTTGTCTGCCTTGAGCCGGATAGCCGCGCCTGCGGGGACGGCATATTCCTGATCATGCACCCGAACGATAAACTCCCTTTCAAAAACCGAAATGAACTCCTACCTTTATTATGGGGGGCCGCCCGAAGCACCCCGTATTGATTCATTTCCATCATGTATGTCTCAAATGGTCTTCCATCCTCAATGGAGAAGTGGGGATATATCCGAATCCGCCCCTCATCTTCCGTCCACATGCGAACCCGATCCAACGGAATGACCGATGCATCTTGTACGGGCTCGCTGATCAAGGCCGTGATGGACAGCTTTAAGCCGTTGGCGATTTTCCACACCGTTGCAATGGAGAGGTGGGATTCGCAACGTTCGATCTGACCCAGCATCGTTATGCTAATGCCCGTCACTTCGGCGAAGCTCATGATCGTTCCTTTTGGTGGAGGACGGCCCTGGTTCTCATATATTGCGGAATTTCCATGTGGTGAGCTGCTTTGTTTGGAAATACATCTTTAATGGCATAAATTAATTTTGTCTTTTATGAAACGCAATGTTGCATTCTACGTAATAAATACCATAAGCTGGACTGTATAACGATATTGGAAAAGGGGGGATTATTTGTGAAAGGAATGCGTCGAATGTGGCTTGCGGTGCCACTGATGCTTATCATGCTGTTAACGCTGACGCTTCCTGTCTTCATGGGCGGATCTTCTGCTTACGCCGCTGAAAACAAGACCGGGTCGGTGTACATCATTCCGGTTGACAAACCGATTGAGCAGGGGCTTGGCAAATTCATGGAGCGTGGTTTCAAGGAAGCGGAGGCCATGGGGGCCGGGTTGATTGTACTTGATATCAATACGCCCGGCGGGCGAGTGGATACTGCGGAAGCGCTGGGAACGCTCATCAAGGAAAGCCCTGTGCAGACCGTGGCTTTTGTGCGTGGGGACGCAGCTTCTGCGGGAAGTTTTCTGGCGTTGAATGCAGATAAGATCGTGATGTCGCCAGGAAGCATGATTGGCGCGGCGGCGATGGTGGACAGCTCCGGTAAACATGTGGACGATCCTAAGCTGGTTGCTTTCTGGAAAAGCAAAATGCAAGGGGCCGCCGAAAAAAGCGGCCGCAACCCGGACATCGCTGCCGGCATGGCTGACGTAAACGTCGTTGTGGAAATGCCGGAAATCAACAAAACGAAACAAAAAGGGGAAATCATTGCTTTGTCCGCCGAGGAAGCGCTGAAGGTGGGTTATGCCGACCATATCAGCAGTACTCCTGAGGAAGCTGCAGCATGGCTCGGTTACGGGAACAATGACGTGTTTACGATGGAGCGGACAACCGCGGAGAACATTTCTACGTTTCTGACGAATCCGGTCGTCATGACCGTGCTTTTGTTCCTGGGTATTGCAGGCGTGGTCATTGAGATGATTGTACCTGGATTCGGCGTGCCTGGCATTGTGGGCATCGTCAGCTTTGTCCTCTATTTTTCCGGCAATTACATTGCCGGGTTTGCCGGAGCGGAGACATGGATTCTGTTTACCGTAGGGCTGATTATGATGATTCTGGAAATGTTTATTCCGAGCTTTGGCATACTGGGTATTCTCGGCTCGATTGCGTTGGTTGCGGGCGTTGTACGGGCTGCATATGACACCAGCGACGCCTTTGTATCGCTCGGCATTGCTTTTGCGGCAGCGCTCGTGGTGATTGCCATCGTGGCTATTGTGTTCAAGGACAGAGGTGTCTGGAAACGATTTATTCTGAGTGACAGAATGACTGCAGACAAAGGCTATTCTTCTGCAACGGAGCGCAAGGAATTGCTTGGCATGCAAGGAATCAGCCTGACTCCGCTTCGGCCGGCCGGAACGGCGCTCTTTAACGGTGAACGTGTGGATGTGGTGACCGACGGAGGCTTCATCCCTGTGGATACACCGATCATTGTGGTTAAGGCCGAAGGAACGCGAATTGTTGTACAACAAGCTCTTCCCGTTTAATTCAAAATGCGTGCCAAAGTCATGAGCTTTGGCACGGTACATAGCCGTATGGCTAACGAATGATCCATTTTAAGGGTGTTTTTCGGTAAAACGCAGCATAGATTCACAAGGTGTGTTATGATTTTTGTTCATAAAACTAAGAAAAAATGGAGGAACTAACATTATGGAACCTGGTTTGATCTCTGTGTTGTTCATTGCGGTAATAGCCATTATCGTGTTGAGCGTGTTCTTCAGCTTCTTCCCGGTCATGCTCTGGATCTCGGCACTCGCGTCCGGCGTACGGATCGGCATTATTACTCTGGTGGCAATGAGACTGAGACGCGTTACGCCTAGTCGAATCGTGAACCCGTTGATCAAAGCAACGAAAGCGGGTCTTGGACTGACGATTAACCAACTGGAAAGCCACTTTCTGGCAGGCGGTAACGTAGACCGCGTTGTCAACGCCCTGATTGCTGCACAACGTGCGAACATCCCGCTGGAATTCGAACGGGCTGCAGCGATCGACCTGGCTGGACGCGACGTGCTGCAAGCCGTACAGATGAGTGTTAACCCGCGCGTCATCGAAACACCAATCGTTTCTGCGGTTGCCAAAGACGGTATCGAAGTTAAAGTTAGAGCTCGTGTAACTGTACGTGCCAACATTGACCGTTTGGTCGGTGGTGCCGGTGAAGAAACCATTATTGCCCGTGTCGGCGAGGGGATCGTCAGTACGAACGGTTCTTCCAATTCCCACAAAGACGTCTTGGAGAATCCGGATCTGATCTCCCGTACAGTCCTGGCTAAAGGGCTCGATGCAGGAACAGCCTTCGAAATTCTGTCCATCGATATCGCAGACGTGGATGTAGGTAAAAACATCGGTGCATTCCTGCAAACCGAGCAAGCCGAGGCGGATAAACGCATCGCACAGGCTAAAGCGGAAGAACGCCGCGCCATGGCGGTTGCCCAAGAACAAGAGATGAAGGCCCGCGTCGTGGAAATGAGAGCGCGAGTGGTGGAATCCGAGTCCCAAGTTCCACTGGCGATGTCCGAAGCGCTCCGCAGCGGCAAAATCGGCGTGATGGATTACATGAACCTGAAAAACATCGAGGCAGATACCCAAATGAGAACCAGTTTGGGCAAACCTGGCGACAATTCCGGCTCCGGCAATCAGGATGGCTCGAAAAACTGAGGATAGGCGGTGAGTGCATGTGAGCCTATTGGATTGGGTATTCGATAATTTGTACATTGTAGCAGTCATTGGTTTTGCATTGTTTTCCTTCATCGGAAAAGCAGCCAAGGCTGGCGACCCCAAAAAGAAAGGTACCCATACCGGGATGCCCACCTTTGGAGGTGGGGGAGAACCGGATTGGAATCGGCAGAATTCTCCTCAGCAGGCTGCGGGACCTCATTCATCGAGAGGCGCGAATGATGAGGACGAACGCGATGAAGATGAGCGATATGAGGATGAGTGGTACGATGACCACCGTGGAGAGCAGCACGATCAGCCTGCTGCCACCAATAACCGTGCCGATGATTTTGGAGGCCATCTTTCGGAGGGTAAGGGAGCGTCGCTGCAGGAGCAGATGCTGGAAGTAGAACGTCAGCAGCGTCTTATTCAAGAGCGGATGGATCGGATTTCCTCCGCGAATACAGCTGCCGCTAGCCCGCTTCCGGATGAGCAAGGCTCCGACGCCGAAGCAGGGCGGTCCGTGCTGCGCCGGGAGGATATTCGCAGTGGCGTATTGTGGGCGGAAGTATTGGGTCCGCCGCGCTCTAAGCAACCCTTCGGGACCCGCGGAAAGCTTTAGTTTTTAAGTAGGCTATCTTATGACGAAATAATACAAATGAAGAACCGTTTTTTGGCGATTGTTCGCCGGAAAACGGTTCTTTTTGTTTTGCTCGGCCCTCCTTGCGCATAGTTCTCATATTTGTTTCCCTCATCGCATAAGTTGAAATGTATAGGAAGGGGGCAGACCTTCGAATGACCCGGATCAGCCGCAAGCTGCGGAGATGGACCAGCGAAGTGCTGGATCTGCCGCAGGATGTGCTTTATGATATGCCACGGTTAACCCTGATCGGCAGCAAGCAATTGTATATTGAAAATCATCGTGGAGTCATCCAGTTTACCCCCGAGCGAATCGTGCTTGCCTTGTCGCAAGGTCAACTGGAAATCAAGGGGACAGATCTGATGATTCGCAATATTATGCCTGATGAAGTGGCGGTAGAAGGCATCATTTTGGATATTCACATGAATGGAGTGGAGGGAAAAGGATGAAGCAGCCCAGTCTGTACAAACTGCGCGGAAACGTCCGCATTACGGTTACTGGGGAGAAGATCGAAGCGTTGATCAACCTGTTGACGGAGCAAGGGGTGGAGATTTGGGACTTGCGCGCCCGGGACGCACACACGGCAGAAATGAACGTGTTGCTGCCGCATTTTTTCAGGTTGCGTCCCTTGCTTAAACGGACAGGCTGTCGTATGCGGGTAACGAAGCGCAACGGTTTTCCCTTTTTTTTGGATAGACTGTGGAAGAGAAAGTTTTTTCTCGGCGGAATGTTGTTTTTCATCGTGGCACTGTTTGCGTTGTCTTCCATGGTCTGGAGCGTGGAAGTAAAGGGAAATGTCAAAATACCTTCCGACGTTGTGCTTGCTGCAGCCAAAAAAGAAGGGCTGTATCCTTTTCAATGGGGGTTCCGGTTACAGAGCCAGGACAAGCTCTCCAAACAGCTGGCGCTTGCATTGCCTGACGTGACTTGGGTTGGTGTCAGCAAGGAAGGAACGACCGTTACGATCCAGATCGTGGAATCCGCTCAGCCCAAGCCGGAACCTTTGTTGAATCCTCGGCATCTGGTCAGCAAAACGGACGCCGTAATTACGAACATATACGCTGAACAAGGGCGACCTGTCGTTCAGAAAGACATGCGCGTAAAAAAGGGACAGGTTCTGATTTCGGGCATATTGGGCGATGAAGAAAATACACGGACTGTTGTCGCAAAAGGAGAGGTCAAGGGCCTTGTATGGCGCGAGTACGAAATCGAGGTGCCTCTTGTGCAAAAGCATCACACGATGACCGGGGAGAGCAAGGAACGTTTTTACGTCGTGCTGGGCAATTGGGCCGTGCAGCTGTGGGGGTATGGGGACACCCCGTTTCGTTCGTATGACACAAAGAGCGACCATAAACCGCTCACCTGGCGTTCTCTGACCCTTCCGTTCGGGTGGTTGACCGAAACCGACTTGGAGACGCAGGATCGACAGGAGCAGCATACGGAAGAATGGGCCAGGGCCAAAGGACTGGAAGGGGCCAGAAACGACATTATCGCGAAAAATGGCAAAGGCACGAAAATTTTGAGTGAAAAAATTTTGCATGAGCGTGAAGAGAATGGTAAAGTTTATATGAAAGTACTATTTGAAGTGGAAGAAAGCATTGCGGAAGAACTTCCGTTAGTCCCTAGTCAAGGAGAATGAGGCTATTTGTCAGAGCAAACACGCAGCATACGAATCTCCCTGCAGAGCGCGGGAGAGGGCCAGGCTCTTTTTGGCCCCCAGGATATTTTTCTGAAACTGATTGAGAATGAAATTCCGGCCCAGATTGCATCCCGCGAAGCGGAAATCGTGATTCATGGCGGTATCCGGAACGTGGAATCACTAGAACAATTATTTGACGTGCTGTTGCAGTTGGTCCGCAACGGATATGCGTTGACCGAAAGGGATGTCCTGTATGCCATCGAGCTGGCGAAAGATTTGCGCGCCGACCAGCTTCTGGATCTGTTTAAAGGCGAGATTACAACGACATACCGCGGTAAGCCGATCCGAGTCAAAACCATCGGGCAAAAGCACTATGTAACCACAATCAAGAAACGCGATGTCGTATTCGGCATCGGGCCTGCTGGAACGGGCAAGACGTATTTGGCCGTCGTGTTGGCGGTTGCGGCTCTCAAGGAAGGCAGCGTCAAACGAATCGTGCTTACGCGTCCTGCGGTTGAAGCGGGCGAAAGTCTCGGCTTCCTGCCAGGCGATCTTCAGGAAAAGGTCGATCCGTACTTGCGTCCTCTCTATGATGCGCTGTATGACGTGATGGGCCAGGAACAGGTTGCCAAAGCGCTGGAACGCGGGCTGATCGAAATCGCCCCGCTCGCCTACATGCGCGGCCGGACGCTGGACGATTCATTTATCATTTTGGATGAAGCGCAGAACACCACGCCCGAGCAGATGAAAATGTTTTTGACGCGTCTCGGTTTTGGTTCAAAAATGGTCATTACCGGGGATGTTACGCAAATTGATCTGCCGCGGGGCAAAAAATCCGGGCTCGTGGATGCCAAAACGATCCTCGGCGATGTAGAGGAGATCGGGTTCGTTTATTTTGCCGAACAGGATGTCGTACGTCACTCCCTTGTGCAGAAAATCATCGTCGCATACAACGAAGCCGCGGAAAATCAAGTGTAGAAAGGGATTGTCTATCGTGACTTCGAAGGAAACGTCAAAAGGCAAATCTTTTCAAAAGAATAGAACAACAGGATGGAAGTATAGCGTGTGGGCACGCTATCTTCTGTTTTTGTTTCTGGTGCTGGTCTTTTATGTCAGTCTTGCGCCGCGGGTGCTTCCCGAGCGTTACGATATTCAGGAGGGCACGCGGAGCGAGGTGAATATCGCTGCTCCGATGCAAATTCCGAATAACAAGGCTACGCTGAAAGCCCAGGAAGAAGCGGCTGAGCGGGTTCAACCGATATATCAGATTGTGCAAATGCGTAATGAAAATTTGATGACAACGCTGCTTGACCGGATTGACCGTTTGAACCAGGATGATCAGATTTCCAGCCAGGACAAAATCGATATTTATCGGGACGAAATTCCGCAGCGGCAAAAAGATTTTGTTTCCAATTTCATCAACAACAACCGAAAAGCGGGTACATACTCGGAAACACTGCTTGAGGAAGTGCGAAATGTGGTGCAGGAGCAAAGTTACCGTATTCCGGAGGAAACCTACATCAAGATTTCCCGCCTGACCTCGGATGACATTCAGGAGATGAAGCCGGTTGCCCGGGATATCGTTTCCAGGCTGATGACGGACCAGATCAGCGATGCGACCATTGCTCGTGCAAAGGTGGCTGAAATGGTCAGCGTCAGTTCGCTTGGCAAACGCACGCAACGCGAAGTGGTTCAGGAGCTTGCCCGGCTTGTATTAACGGCCAACCGTTTCTATGACGAGGAAGGAACCAAGGAAGCCAAAGTGCAGGCACGGGAAAATACGCCAACGGTGTTCATCAAGCAAGGGGAAACGCTTGTTTCCAAAGGCGAGATGATTACGCCGGAGCTGTACTCGCTGCTGGACGAAAACGACCTGTTGAAGAACGAAGTGAACTACTGGCCGCAGCTGGGGCTGTTCATGTTGTCCTGCCTGTTATCGGCAGCGGTGCTGATGTACATTCAGCAGTGCAGCGGAACACATTTCAAGTACAATAATGCCCAATTGTTGATGCTTGTTTTAATATTCATTATTACGATCGTGGTTATGCATGTGACGGCGATCATTCAGACCAATGAGCAATCCTACGTCGGATATTTGGCACCAGTGGCGATCGGCGCGATGATGATTGCGCTTTTGCTGGATACGTCGCTTGCATTTGTTTGTTCGATCATTATCGGCATTTTGTCCAGCATCATCCTGAATACGCATCAGGGTCAGCTGTTCGATTTCGAATTCGGATTTTTTGCCGTACTGGTATCCTTTGTGGCCATTTTTGCCACGCACCGCGCCAGCCAGCGCTCCACGATCATCAAAGGGGCGATCATGGTCTGCCTGTTCGGTTCGCTTGCGGTCTTTACCGTGGCTTTGATGGATTCGGGAGAATGGAGCCGGACGACAACGTTATACGGCATCGGGTTTGCGTTTGCCGGCGGTGTGCTGACTGCGATTCTCGTCATGGGGCTAATGCCGTTTTTCGAAACCTCTTTTGGCATTTTGTCCGCGCTGAAACTGGTGGAACTGTCCAATCCGAATCATCCGCTGCTGCGCAAGCTGCTGACCGAAACGCCCGGAACATACCATCACAGCGTCATGGTCGGGAATCTTTCGGAGGCTGCGGCTGAAGCCATCGGCGCCAATGGATTGCTATGTCGCGTCGGTTCGTATTATCATGACATAGGCAAAACGAAGCGTCCGATTTATTTTATCGAAAACCAGAACAATATGGAAAACCCTCATGATTCCATCGATCCGAAGCTGAGCAAGTCGATCATCGTCGCACATGCCAGGGATGGGGTGGAGATGCAGAAGGACTATAAGCTGCCGAAGCCGATCCGGGATATCGCGGAACAGCATCACGGGACGACATTCCTTCACTTTTTCTACCACAAGGCCTTGCGCCAGGCAGAGGAAGCCGGCGTGGAACCGGACTTTACGGAGGAGGATTTCCGTTACCCGGGACCGAAGGCGCAATCGAAGGAATCCGCGATTGTCGGCATTGCCGACAGTGTGGAGGCCGCAGTTCGCTCCCTGCGTAAACCGACGGTCGAACAGGTGGAGTCCATGATCGGAAAAATCATCAAGGGACGGCTTGACGATCATCAGTTCAACGAATGCGACTTGACGATGCGCGAGCTGGACATCATAGCCAAAACGCTGCAGGAAACGGTGATGGGCATTTTCCATTCCCGGATCGAATATCCGGAGGAAATCAAAAAATCGAAGCCGGTTTCACCGGAAGCAGGTTGAACCGATTTTATTATGAGCAGACAGGAGCTAGAAAGAATGAGCCTTAACCTGGCATGGAATAATGAACAAGAGGATAAAGAAATTTCGGAATCCATGATTGCAATGCTGGAGCGATTGCTCGTGCTTGCCGGAGAAGCCGAAGGCATCGAGGAGGGCGAGGTCGCCCTGACTTTTGTTGACGATGCGCAAATTCATGAATTGAATCGCGACTATCGCGGCATTGACCGTCCGACGGACGTATTGTCCTTTGCGATGAATGAATCCGTTGACGAAGAGCTCGATATCATCTATGAGCTGGATGAGGATGAAGAGCTGGAGGAAATGCCCGAGGTGCTCGGCGATATCATTATTTCCGTTCCGCGCACGATTGCGCAAAGCGAAGAATATGGACACTCGTTTGAGCGTGAGCTGGGCTTTTTGTTTGTGCACGGTTTCCTGCATCTTCTGGGGTATGACCATCAGGATGAAGCAAGCGAAGCCGAAATGATGGGCAAACAGGAAGCGGTTCTGGCACGTGCCGGGCTGACACGATAATGAAAAGGCGCTCCTGGGGGTTGGTGTTCCGCAATGCGGCGGAGGGAATCGTATACGGGCTGCGGACCCAACGCAATGTTCGGGTACATACAGGAGCAGCCTTCCTTATGTGTGCAGCCGGAGTTTTTTTCGGCATTTCCAAAATGGAATGGCTGTTTGTGCTTACCGCCATTTTTCTGGTGCTGGTCACCGAGTTGATGAACACGGCCGTGGAGGCTGCGGTGGATCTGGCTGAGCCTGACATTCATCCGCTGGCCAAAGCGGCAAAAGACACCGCGGCCGGTGCGGTTTTGCTGGCTGCGGTGTTCGCCGTCATCGTGGGATGCATCGTTTTTGCTAATCCGGTCCTGCGATGGCTGGGGTTGTCATGAGGAATAAAAGGAGTGATTAGAGATGGATAAACAGGGATTGATGCAGGAAGCGATCAAAGCACGTACGAAAGCGTACACTCCTTATTCCCATTTCGGGGTTGGTGCGGCATTGTTGGACCATGAGGGCAACGTTCATCATGGGTGCAATATCGAGAATGCGGCTTATACGCCGAGCAACTGCGCTGAACGTACCGCGTTGTTCAGCGCCATTGCGGGCGGGCAGAAACCGCGCAGCTTCAAAGCGATTGCGGTTGTGGGCGATACCGAAGGTCCCATCGCGCCTTGCGGGGTATGCCGTCAGGTATTGTTCGAGCTTTGCGAGCCGGACATGCCCGTTTTTTTGGGCAATCTGAAAGGAGATCTTCAGGAAACAACCGTGGCCGAATTGCTGCCATGGGCGTTTGGACCGGCTGATCTCGAAAAATCGACCAAACAGTAAGCAAAAATACACATTCCAGGCCTAGGCGCCTGAGGAGGAACATATGAAAAAACAAGCATTCAAATCGGGTTTTGTTGCCATCGTCGGCCGTCCGAATGTGGGCAAATCCACGCTGATGAACAAAATTATCGGGCAAAAAATCGCGATTATGTCGGATAAGCCGCAGACGACGCGCAACAAGATTCATGGCGTATACACCTCTGCCGAACAGCAAATCGTTTTTTTGGATACCCCGGGAATCCATAAACGCCAATCCAAGTTGGGCGATTTCATGAACCAAACGGCCTTGAACACGCTTGGCGAAGTCGAGGCGGCGCTGTTCCTGATCGATGCTTCGGAAGGTATGGGCGGCGGAGACCGTTACATTGCCGAGCAGCTCAAAAACGTGCGGACTCCGGTGATTTTGGTCATGAACAAAATCGACAAAGTAGAGCCGGAAGCCTTGCTTCCGCTGATTGAGGAATATCGCAAACTGCATGATTTTGCGGAGATCGTTCCCGTATCGGCGATGCATGGCAACAATGTTTCGACTTTGCTCGAGCAGATCGGCAAATACCTGCCGGAAGGCCCGCAGTATTATCCCGAAGACCAGGTCACGGACCACCCCGAGCAATTTGTGTGCGCTGAGCTGATCCGGGAGAAAATTTTGCAAATGACGCGTGAAGAGGTACCGCATTCCATCGCCGTAACCATCGAGGATATGAAGGTTCAGGATAACGGCGTGGTGTATATTTCGGCGGTTATTTTTGTGGAGCGGGATTCCCAGAAGGGCATCATCATCGGCAAACAGGGTGCCATGCTTAAAGAAGTAGGCAAGCGCGCCCGAACGGATATACAGAATTTGCTTGGCTCAAGAATTTATATGGATCTGTGGGTTAAAGTCAAGAAAGACTGGAGAAATCAGGAACGTGTGTTGCGCGACCTGGGCTTCCATCGTGATGCCTGACCCGGCGAGTATCCATTAATTGCAACACATAGTTTCCCTTGGAAAACTCCATCCTATCGGGTAGAAGCAGACGTCATTTCCGAAGAGAGGATGAATTCCGAGTGCGAGATTTTTCGTGGAAGGTGTTTACGATGACGGGGGATGTAGAATCTTATTTGCTATATACCGAGGCGTGTAATGCATTGGAACCGGAGTCGGAAGCTTCAGGGGAAGGAATCGAAGATGAAGAAGCCGAGAGTTGATTGGCATCTTCGGGAATGGTTAGGTGACGAGGCATGCTATACAGGGTGGAAGGGATTGTCATCCGCAGCATGGATTACGGCGAGGGAAATAAAATTGTTACGCTTTGCACCGAAAGCGGAACAAAAGTAGGGGTGCTTGTCAAGGGCGCCAAAAAGCCCAAGAGTAGACATGCTGCGCTGGTACAGCCTTTTACGTACGGACAATATGTATACTTCCGCAACAAAGGTCTGGGAACGCTGAACGCAGGCGAGATCATTGAAAGCAACCATGAGCTGAGGGAAGACCTGGTCAAGGCTGCTTATGCTGCCTATGCTTGCGAGCTTTTGGACCGGGTGCTGCAGGAAGAGGAAACAGGTGCATTTTGGTTCAAACAACTAAAGGCGTGCCTTCAGGCATTGAAGGAAGACAAAGACCCGGTGGTCATCACCGGTCTGTATGAGATGAAAATATTGCAGGCCGCAGGATACGGCCCGGCTCTGGACGAATGCATTTCCTGCGGACGCGAGCGTCCGGAGGAGCAGCTGTTCGTCAGTCCAAGACTGGGCGGAGTGCTTTGCAGGGCCTGCAAGCATTTTGATCCGCCGGCGATGAGTGTGGGGCCGAGGGCGCTTAAGCTGCTTCGTTTGTTTGCTCAGCTGGATCTGCAACGATTGGGCAGCATATCGGTCAGCGAAGACACCCGGGCCGAACTTAAACGAATCATGCGAGCCTTCATGGATCACCAGTTAGGGCTTCATTTAAAATCCCGTTCTTTCCTGGACCAGATGGAAAAGTACGGGATTTGAACTGCTCGTTTTTGAAAAAAAATATGTTCTTGACTTTTTAATAGGAATTATATATTATCAATGTAATTTCTCTTTTTTAGAGTCATGCGTTGAACGAGAGAGTAGCATTCAGGACGAATCATTGAGCGAGCCGGGGATGGTGAGAGCCTGGCTGAGTCGGTTTGCGAAACGGCACTCGGGAGCATGAATGGACACGGAAAAAGTGGGCTTTGCTTAACCTTCGTTACGCAGGCCAAGTAGGGTGGAACCGCGGGAATAACTCTCGTCCCTACGTCTGTACATCAGGCGTAGGGCGGGAGTTTTTTTGGCTGCCGTTCTGGGCTTGTAATCAAACCATCGAAAAGGAGCATGATCATGAATTTTCAGCAGATGATTCTAACGCTGCAACAATTCTGGGCCGAGCACAACTGCATTATTGTGCAGCCATACGACACGGAAAAAGGCGCAGGTACGATGAACCCGATGACCTTTTTGCGTTCTCTTGGGCCTGAGCCGTGGAAAGTAGCCTATGTGGAGCCCTCCCGCCGGCCTTCGGACGGTCGTTACGGCGATAATCCCAACCGCTTGTATCAGCATCATCAGTTCCAGGTCATTATCAAGCCTTCGCCGGATAATATACAGGAAATTTACCTCGAAAGCCTGGCGCGTTTGGGCATCGATCCGCTGAAGCATGACATTCGTTTTGTGGAAGACAACTGGGAGAACCCGTCTCTTGGTTGTGCGGGTTTGGGATGGGAAGTATGGCTGGACGGCATGGAAATTACCCAGTTCACCTACTTCCAGCAAGTCGGCGGCATCGAGACCAATCCGGTCGCGGTAGAAATTACGTACGGCATGGAACGTCTGGCTTCCTATATTCAGGAAAAAGAAAATGTATTTGAACTGGAATGGGTCGAAGGCATTTCGTATGGCGATGTTTTCAAGCAACCCGAGTTCGAGCATTCCAAATATACGTTTGAGGTATCTGACGTCAAGATGCTGTTCACCCTTTTCAACATGTACGAGGAAGAGGCAAACAAGGCAATGGCTCAACATTTGGTATTCCCTGCATACGATTACGTGCTGAAATGTTCGCACACCTTTAACCTGCTGGATGCACGCGGCGCAATCAGCGTAACCGAGCGTACCGGATACATTACCCGCGTTCGGAATCTGGCTCGCCAAGTAGCCGCAACATACGTGGAAGAGCGCGAGAAGCTGGGCTTCCCGCTGATCAAGAAAGGGGGAGCCGAGCATGTCTAAGGATTTACTGTTCGAAATCGGGTTGGAAGAGGTACCTGCGCGTTTTTTGCGCGGAGCCATTGAACAGCTTCAGGAACGGGTTGTCAAGTTTTTGGATGCATCCCGCATTGCGTTTGGCCAAGTAGAGGCTTATGCGACTCCGCGCAGACTTGCCGTGCTTATTCGTGACGTTGCCGAAAAACAAGAGGACGTCGAGGAAGAAGTAAAGGGGCCTTCCCGCAAAATTGCGCTGGACGAAAACGGAAACTGGAGCAAGGCCGCGCTCGGGTTTGCACGCAGTCAAGGCGTCGATCCTGAACAGTTTACGTTCAAAGAGCTTGCGGGCGTGGAATACATCTACGCAACGAAAAGCAGCAAAGGGGTTGAAACCGCCTCGGTCATCGGCGAAGGTCTGCTGTCCGTGCTGCATGCGATGACTTTCCCGAAATTCATGCGTTGGGCTTCGTACGATTTCAAATTCGTTCGCCCGATCCGCTGGATTGTTGCTTTGCTGGGCAACGAGATTATCGAATTGGAAGTTGCTGGCGTCAAGTCCGGCAATGTTACCCGCGGACATCGTTTTCTGGGGCAGGAAGCGGTTGTCACCGATCCGGGCTCTTACGTGGAACTTCTTCGTTCCGAACATGTAGTTGCGGATATTAAGGAACGCGAGCAAATGATCGTTTCCCAGATTCAGGCGCTTGCCGCCGAAAAAGGCTGGAACGTGCCGATCAAAGAGGATTTGCTTGAAGAAGTATTGTTCCTGGTGGAGACGCCGACCGTGCTGTTCGGTACGTTCGACGAATCGTTCTTGAACATCCCGCAGGACGTGCTGATTACGTCGATGCGCGAACATCAGCGTTATTTCCCTGTACTGGACGAGAACGGGCAGCTGCTGCCTTACTTCGTGACGGTGCGCAACGGAGGAAGCGATTCGCTAGACGTCATCGCAAAGGGGAACGAGAAAGTATTGCGCGCACGCCTGTCCGACGCAAAATTCTTCTATGAGGAAGATCAGAAATTGCAGATCAAGGATGCATTGTCCAAACTTGAGAGCATCGTCTTCCAAGAAGAGCTTGGAACGGTTGGAGACAAGGTACGCCGCATTCGTAAAATTGCCGACAGCCTGGCGTCGAAACTGGACGTGCCTGCAGACGATGCCGAGTCCGTAAGCCGCGCAGCCGACATTTGCAAATTCGACCTGGTCACGCTCATGGTTGGTGAATTCCCTGAATTGCAAGGCGTGATGGGTGAGGATTATGCCCGCAAGGCTGGAGAAAAAGAAGCAGCTGCCAAAGCGGTATTCGAACATTACCAGCCGCGCTTTGCGGGAGATCAATCTCCTGCCTCTCTTGTCGGTGCAATCGTGAGCATTGCAGACAAAATCGATACCATCGTGGGATGTTTCTCGATCAACATCATTCCAACAGGTTCGCAGGACCCTTATGCACTGCGTCGTCAAGCAGCCGGCATCGTGCAAATCCTGCTCGATCACAATCTGCCTTTGACGCTCTCCGAAGTTTTCGGCATTGCGCTGGACGTTCATGCACAGATGAATCTTTTGAAACGCACCGAGGACGAAGTTCGTAAGGATTTACAAGACTTTTTCAGCTTGCGCGTGAAAAAGCTTCTGTCCGACACCGTGCGTTATGACGTCGTCGATGCGGTCATTGCCGCCGGTTTTGACGATATCGGCGCCATCGTTCCGAAAGGTGAAGCATTGATGGCTGCGGTTCAAACCGGGGATGCTTTCAAAACGACGGTGGAATCCTTTAACCGCGTAGGCAATCTGGCTGCGAAAGCTTCTGCCGTTGCCGTTCATCCCGAACTGTTTACGGAAGACGGGGAGCGTCAGCTGCACGAGGTCTGGAACAGAACCGCCGACGAGTACCGTCAAGTTCTGTCCCGTCATGAAGCTGCCGAAGCGCTGGCCATTGCGTCGGGCTGGAAAGAAGCCATTACGGCATTTTTCGATTCCGTCATGGTTATGGCGGAAGACGAAGCGGTTCGGGCGAATCGTCTTGCGCTGCTCGCGGCCATTGATCGCGACCTGAAAGGATTTGCCGATTTCTCCAAGCTGGTATGGTAACTCGAGTATTAAAGCAGGATAGATGAGGGTATAAATATACGGAACGCGTTGTCGAATCATTTGAACAACCGTTCCGTATTTTGTCCTTGCATTTCCATGATCTTGCCAGAAGGATTTTTCCTGGCTCGGGTCGTATATTACATTATGCAGTTATTTTATGAAGTCGGGTGGTCTGATTTGAGTGAGTTGAATGTGCGCCACATCGTTGTGGACGGTGATGCTTGCCCGGTCAAGGCCGAGATTGCCGATACGGCACGGCGTTTCAATATTCCAGTCCTGTTGGTCTCTTCATTCGATCATCAGCTGCAGGGTGGAGACGGCGTGCGCATCGTACAGGTAGATCGAAGCAGCCAGAGTGCGGATCTGTACATTGCCAATCATGTTAAGGCATATGATGTGGTTATTACGCAGGACTACGGATTGGCTGCACTCGCGCTAGGCAAACGTTGTTACGTTTTATCTTTTCGCGGCCGTAACTTCACGGATCGTGACATCGACTTTATGCTGGATTCGCGTCATACCGCTGCGAAGGAACGCAGGAAAGGCCGCTATGGCAAAGGGCCGAAGCCTTTCACAGCGGAGGATCGTGAAATTTTTCAACATAAACTGACAAAACTTTTAAAAGATTTGCAGGAGAACGTACAAATTTAGCGAATTATATCTACGTGTTAAAGAGATGAAGGTGGTTGAGATGAGTACCGGACAAGGCGGTATACCCGAAAGCATCATTGAATCGGTGTTACAGCAGCACGACATCGTTGACACGGTTAGCCGATTTGTGCATCTGACCAAGCAGGGGAAATACATGAAAGGCCTCTGCCCTTTTCATTCCGAGAAGACGCCTTCGTTTACAGTCACTCCCGAGAAACAGATTTTCTATTGCTACGGCTGCGGCAAGGGCGGAAATGCCATCAAATTCAGGATGGAAATCGAAGGATTATCTTTTCCCGAGGCCGTCAAGTCGATGGCGGAAGAAAGTCATATTTCGCTGGGAGATTGGCAGGGGCGCGAATCTGCTCATTACAATCCGGAAACGGCACGTTTGCTGGAAGCATATGAGCTTACTGCGAAGCTGTATCATTTCTTACTGAAAAATACCGAGCACGGCAAGGCGGCTATGGAGTATTTGCGTTCGCGTGGTTTTAACGACAAGTTGATCGACCAGTTCCAGATTGGTTATGCACCGAATCGTTGGGATACGCTGGTGCAGTTTCTGGAGAAACGCGAGTTTTCCCTGAAGGAGATGGAACGCGGCGGGCTTCTGTCCGAGCGCAATGAGGGCGAAGGATACGTCGATCGCTTCCGCGATAGAGTCATGTTTCCGATTCATGGGAGAAACGGGAAGCCCATTGCTTTTGCAGGCCGCATTTTGGGAGAGGGACAGCCGAAATATTTGAATTCGCCGGAAACCCGGCTTTTTCACAAGGGTCGTGTCCTCTATAATCTGCATCAAGCCAAAAACGGGATTCGCAAACAAAGACAGGCCATCTTGTTCGAGGGATACGGTGACGTGATCTCTGCTTGGGATCAAGACATACAGAACGGCGTAGCCGCAATGGGAACGGCACTGACGGAAAATCAGGCCTTAATGCTTAAAGGCATGTGCGATGAAGTCATCCTCTGTTATGACGGCGACCGGGCTGGACAGGCTGCAGCAATGAAAAACTTTCCGATCCTGGAAGAAGCCGGACTGAGAGTGAAGGTCGCGCTAATTCCGGAAGGATTGGATCCGGACGAGTTCATTCGCAAGCATGGCGGCGAACGGTTCCGGAACCAGATTGTTGAAGGTGCTGTAACAACCACAAAATTTAAGCTTATAAACCTGAAAAAAAACCATATACTGCTAGAAGGCGGCGGGCAGATTGCCTATACGAAGGAAGCGGTGAAGCTCATTGCCCCACTGCCTTCGCCGACAGAGCGCGAGGTATATCTTCGTGAGCTGGCTGCCGAGGTCGACGTTTCATTCGAAACGCTCAAGCAGGAATGCAACGAACAGCGCGAAGCCATGAAAAATAACCCGGAGTTCGGGGATAATAACCCGAAAAGGTGGAATAATGGTAGGCAACAAAATAGGCATGTGCCAACACCTAACCTGTTGCCCGCTTATCATGTGGCTGAGCGGAAATTGCTTGCTTGGATGCTTTTGGATGAAGAAGCGGCCCAGTACGTGAATGAGCATCTTGGTGAAGCTTTTAATTTGGAGGATCATGCAGCGATCGCTGCTTATCTATACGCCTATTATGCACAAGGAAAACCGCCGGATACAAGCCGTTTCATGTCATCGTTGCATGATGACCGCCTGGAGAAAACGGTAAGCTCCATCTCCATGATGGAGGGACCGGGCGAATGGAGCATTCAGGTGCTGGACGATTGCATCAGGGAAATATTGAAATATCCTCGGATGAAGCAGTATGACCTGAAGAAGGAAGAAATGATTGCTGCAGAGCGGGCGGGTGATTCTGTACGCGCGGCACAAATCGCAATTGAAATGATTGCCCTAGAGAGACAGTGAACGTCTGCAGGTTGGATGTTTCTAGGGAGGAGGGAGTCGAAGTTATGGCGAATGATCAGCATACTGAACTAGAAACAGAAATGACGCTGGATCAGGTTAAGGATCAATTGATTGAACAAGGCAAGAAAAGATCGTCATTGAACTACAAAGAAATTATCGAGAAGCTCTCCCCATTTGATCAGGATCCGGAACAAATGGATGAGTTTTACGAACAACTGAGCGATCTTGGCATTGATGTGGTGAATGAAAATAATGAAGAGGTTCGGCCCGGGGAAGAGGGAGAAGGGCGGGATTCGGACGACGAATTCCACTTTGATGATGACCTGAGCTTGCCTCCAGGGATCAAAATCAACGACCCGGTCCGGATGTATCTCAAAGAAATCGGTCGTGTACCTTTGTTGTCTGCGGACGATGAGATTGAACTTGCGAATCGGATCGAGCAAGGGGACGAAGAAGCCAAACGGCGTTTGGCGGAAGCGAATCTCAGACTCGTTGTCAGCATCGCGAAGCGGTATGTAGGACGTGGAATGCTGTTCCTTGATTTGATCCAGGAAGGAAACATGGGGCTGATCAAAGCCGTAGAGAAATTCGACTACAAAAAAGGCTTCAAGTTCAGTACGTATGCGACATGGTGGATTCGCCAGGCCATTACGCGTGCCATTGCCGACCAGGCGAGAACGATTCGTATCCCGGTGCATATGGTTGAAACCATTAATAAGCTGATTCGGGTATCCCGTCAGCTGTTGCAGGAATTGGGCCGCGAACCGACGCCCGAAGAGATTGCAGCCGAGATGGATCTGAGTGTGGAAAAAGTACGCGAAATTACGAAAATTGCTCAGGAACCCGTTTCCCTTGAGACACCGATTGGTGAAGAGGACGATTCTCATCTGGGTGACTTCATCGAGGATCAAGAAGCGCTTGCACCAGCGGATGCGGCCGCTTACGAACTGCTGAAGGAGCAGCTTGAAGACGTTCTGGATACGTTGACCGAGCGTGAAGAGAACGTACTGCGTTTGCGTTTCGGACTTGATGATGGACGGACCAGAACATTGGAAGAAGTGGGCAAAGTATTTGGCGTGACGCGTGAGCGTATTCGTCAGATTGAAGCCAAAGCTCTTCGCAAGCTGCGTCATCCAAGCCGCAGTAAACGTCTTAAAGATTTCCTCGAATAACATGATCATGGGAGACTTTCCGCAAAAGCTGAGGCGAAGGCGGGGTCTCCTTTGTTTTTAATTTTAAAGTCTTCATTTCTTGGTTTTGGAAATTAATCCTTGAAATGTTTGATTGGCTTTTATTTTATCGCTTTTCGCTGCCTAATGCAAATCCAAAACTAATGAATGGTGTAGGTGTTCATGAAACTTTCGAATCGATTACAGTTAATTCACGACCAAATTCCGGAGGGCAGCCGTCTGGCGGATATCGGTTCAGACCATGCATTGCTTCCAGTCGCTGCCGTCCGCAGCGGACGAGCGGCACTGGCCGTTGCGGGGGAGGTCAATCAGGGACCTTATGAAGCTGCCCGCAAGCAGGTGAGCGATGCTGCTCTCGAGGGGCAGATCACGGTGCGCCGGGGAGACGGCCTTGAGGTCATTTCCAAGGGAGAGGTCGACGTTATCACGATTGCGGGTATGGGAGGGGCTTTGATCGCTTCCATTTTGGACCGTGGGTACGACAAACTGGACGAGGTCAGCCTGCTTGTGCTGCAGCCGAACGTAGGCGAGGACATTCTGCGACGCTGGCTGCTTGAACACGGCTGGGTCGTCGTGGCTGAGCGGTTGCTGGAGGAAGACGGAAAAATTTACGAAATCATTACGGCTATGCCGCAATCGCAAAGCCCGATCGCCAATGAAGAAGTATATCGCCCGCGGCCGCTTGGAAACGGGATCGAGTTGACGCAGGATTTATTGCTGCGCATGGGGCCGTATTTGGTCGATCGTCCGAACGAAGTGTTTTTTGCAAAATGGGAAAGCGAGATCGCCAAACTGCAAGGCGTTGCCGATTCCATTGCCAGATCCGATTCCGATACTGCCCGGGACAAGGCTTCCGAGGTGGAACGACTGATTACGAGTCTGAAGGAGGTTCTTACATGTTTGCCAAAGGTCAAACCGTCATTCAACTGATGGAGCAGCTCGCTCCCAAACATCTGGCTGTCCCGGATGATCGAATCGGACTGCAGCTGGGCAGTCTGCAAAAAGAAATCAACCATGTGCTCGTTGCCCTCGACGTCACCAATGAAGTCGTCGATGAAGCCATTCGTATCGGCGCCAACCTGATCATTGCGCACCATGCGATCATCTTTCGTCCTGTCAAATCGTTGAGCACGGATACGCCGATGGGCAAGTTGTACGAGAAATTGATCAAACATGATATTGCGGTGTATATCAGTCATACGAATCTGGATGTGGCGGAAGGCGGCATGAATGACTGGATGGCCGAGGCCATCGGCATCAACAGCAAGGAGTCGCTGGAGGACGTACATACGGACCAGCTGTTCAAATTGGCGGTATTCGTGCCTCGCACGCATCATGAACAAGTGCTGCAGGCGATTCTGGAAGCCGGGGCAGGAAGCATTGGCAAGTACGAGAAGTGCAGCTTTAACACGGAAGGCACAGGCACGTTTGTGCCAGGCGAAGGGACCCAGCCGTTTATCGGTGCACAAGGCCGAATGGAGCGGGTGGAAGAAATGCGGATCGAGACGATCGTGCCGCAAAGCCTGCGCAGCAAGGTCATTCAGGCGATGCTGAAAGCCCATCCTTATGAGGAAGTGGCTTATGACCTGTATCCGATGGATTTAAAGGGCCGTACGTTGGGTCTGGGGCGTTTGGGACCTCTTCAGGAGACAAAGACCTTGGGTGAACTGGTAGAGGTCGTTAAAAAGGAACTGAACGTGCCCCACGTGCGCGTTGTTGGCGACTTGGCTAAACCGATCAAAAAAGCAGCCGTACTTGGAGGTTCAGGAAGCCGTTACGTGCTTACCGCCCGTTTCAAAGGAGCGGACGCTATTGTCACGGGGGATATCGATTATCATACGGCGCACGATGCGCTGATGGCCGGTATGTGCATCATTGACGTAGGCCATAATGCCGAGAAAATCATGAAAGCGAAAACGGCGGACTGGCTGCGGACCCATTTGGAGGAAAAACGCTATTCTACTCAGGTGACCGCTTCCGAAATCAACACGGAAGTATTCCAATTCATGTAAGATAGAGGTTATGGAGGCAGCATTTCCAATAACATTAGGCTTGTATGTCAAAAGGAATCCCTGTATACTATATAATGTTGTTTCGGAAAGCTTGACAGACAATCGCTGGTGGCCTTGTTGCCACGAGAGGAAAGTCCGGGCTCCACAGGGCAGGATGCTGGATAACGTCCAGTCAGCGCGAGTTGAAGGATAGTGCCACAGAAATGGACCGCCGATGGCCGGATCTTCCGGCACAGGCAAGGATGGAACCGAGGTGTAAGAGACCCCGAGGAACGCTGGTGACTTCGTTCCTGGTAAACCCCATCTGGAGCAAGACCTAATGGGACACGGCCTGATCTTCGGATTAGGCAGCCTTAGCCCGAGGTGTGTCTAGGTTGGTCGCTTGAGCCATGCAGCAATGCATGGCCTAGATAGATGATTGTCGCTTATGGTGGGAGGGTAGTTCCCGTCTGAACCACGACGAGCACAGAACCCGGCTTACGGTAAGCTTTCCTAACTGCAACAACGTGGATCATGTAATTTCTTTATTTTTTCTTTTCGCTATGTTGCATCGCTTCGCGTGACGAACGATGCTGAAGCAAGTGATGAGCAGCTCATCGCCATACATGCACAAAGGCGGCAGAATCCGTGATACGGAGACTGCCGCCTTTTTTGTTATGAATATAAATATTTCATCCGGCCAAACTCTTCCAGGAGAATTTGGTCGGATGAAAGAGATGATTATAGCGTAACGGCCGTGTCGGATTGTACAGCCGCATGCCAGCGCTGGATGGCGCGATCCATCCGTTCAACCGCTTCGGGCAGCTGATCGGGATCGGTATGCGTAAAGTTGATGCGCATGCGGTTCGTTTCCGGTGTGCCGGCATAGAAGGAATCGCCCGGCACGATACATACTTTTTCCTGAATGCCGTAGGTGAACAATGTAGCTGCAGACATCGATTCAGGCAGCTCCAACCATAAGAACATGCCTCCCTGCGGGGAGTTCCACGTAATGCCTTCCCATGATTTTTCCGACATCAACGAAGTCATCTTCTGCATCCGCTGTTTATAGTCGTTGGAAATTTGACGAATGTGTCCGTCCAGATCGAAGGACTCCATCAGGGCATGCAACGCTCTTTGGTCAATGCTGCTGGAGTGGAGGTCTGCCCCCTGTTTGGAGCGGGCTGCCATTTTGATCACGTCCGGCGCAGCCAGGATCCAGCCTGTGCGAAGGCCGGGAGCCACCGTTTTCGAGAAGGTGCTGGTATAGATAACGTTGGATGGACTGCCATAACCTTCTGCATCAAGCTCAGCAAGGGCAGGTGCATCCAATTGCTCTGGATTAAAGCGGATCTCACCGTAAGGATCGTCCTCCAGGATCAGCACGCCGTATTTTCGGCAAAGGTCAACCGCCTGCTGCCTGCGAGCACGACTCCACACTTTACCCGCCGGATTGGAGAACGTTGGATTAATGTAGACCAATTTTGGACGATATAGCTTCAGGTTTTCTTCAAGGGATTCGGGAAGCATGCCTTCGTCATCGCAAGCAACGCCATGGGATTGGGCCTGGTAAGATTGGATGACTTGCAGTGCGGCCAAATACGTCGGCGATTCAACAAGCACATGATCACCCGGATCCAGCAGGATGCGGCATACCAGGTCAATGGACTGCTGCGATCCCGTAGTCAGGAGCAGATGGTCCGGCGAAGCCGGAATGCCCTTGGACTGGAGGCGGTCAGCGATCTTGACACGCAGTGGCCGATAGCCTTCGGTTTCCGCGTATTGAAGGGCAGCGGGGCCGTCGGCGAAAACTCGGGCATATGCATCGCGGATGGCTTCCAACGGGAAGGAACTTTGGGCTGGAAGGCCTCCGGCAAGCGAAATCATTCCAGGTGCCTGCGCAGCCTGAAGCATGTCGCGAACGACAGAGGACGGGGTATTTTGTGCCATGTTGGACCAAGGGATATTCATCGTGTTCTCATCTCCTGTTATTCACTGTTATACTTATATTATTCGCTATTATACTCGGTCTGCTGTATAACAGTAAAGCGAGAATCATAACAGTTGGAGGCCATGATGATGCACATTGAATTGAAGCGGGGGAGCAGCACCAAGCTGTACATGCAAATCGCCCTAACGATCGCGGACCGCATCCGATCCGGGCTTATTGCGCCAGGCACCCGCCTGCCGTCCGTAAGGAAATTGACTGCAGACCTTGGCGTCAGCCTGGTTACCGTGTCCAAAGCTTATGCAGAATTGGAGTCCAGTCAACTGATTGTTTGCTCGCAGGGGAAGGGATGTTATGTCAGAGCGCTTGAAAAAGACGAAGCTGAACAAGTCGGAAACGGGGGGCAGCCAAAACACCAAAACGTGCATCGACAGGGTCAGGTCAGCGCAGAGTTGAACTGGCAGTTGGCGTTAGTGGATTATTTGCCGCGTGCCCAGCTCTGGCGCCATTTCGACGCTTCCCCGCAGGTCCGCTACGAGTTTCATATGTCTGCCATCCAGCCTGAGCTGCTGCCCACTCGGGATATTATCGACAGCGCATATCGTTTGTCTTCGGACCATCCGGAACGCATGGCCTACTATGGTTCTTTCCAGGGAGACCGTGAACTTCGGCAAATTTTTACGCAGCATTTTGCGGCAAGAGGGCTGGAAGCATCACCGGAACGGATGTTGATCACAAGCGGAACCCAACAAGGGATCGATCTTGTAGCCCGAACGTTTGTGGGACCCGGAGATGTGGTATATATGGAGGCTCCCACCTATACCGGCGCCATCGATGTTTTTACGAGCCGAGGCGCGAAAATCATCACCGTTCCGATGGATCACGAAGGCATGCGGATCGACTTGCTTACCCGCCTGTGCGATTCTTACCCGCCCAAACTCATATATACGATCCCTACTTTTCACAATCCGACCGGCATTACGATGAGCGCCAAAAGAAAGGCGGAGCTGCTGAATCTGGCCCAGAGCTACCATTGCCTCATTCTGGAGGACGATCCGTTCGCCGATCTGCATTTTCATGCCCCTCCGCCAGCCTCGATCAAATCGTTGGACAGGTCTGGACATGTCGTATACATCAAAAGCTTCAGCAAAGTGCTTTCTCCGGGATGCCGCGTGGCGTGCGCCATCGCCGACGGGAGCGTGCTTACCCGATTGGTGGCGGCCAAATCGACGGCAGACCTCGGCAGTCCGCTGCTTACCCAGAAAGCGCTGCAGTCTTTCATCCAACATCAATATGAACCATATATCCAAGGACTGCGGAAGGAGCTGTACGCCAGGCTGCAGGCTGCAGCGGGCGTTCTCGAAAGGCATGCGCCGGACGGCATGCATTGGATATTGCCCGAAGGGGGGCTAAATTTGTGGCTGCAGTTGCCGGCCGGGATCGACATGCATGAATTACATCGCAAAGCGCACGCGGCAGGTGTTTCCTTTTTGCCGGGCTCTGCCTGTTATGCGGGAGAGATGGATGACGCAAGTCTTCGCATCTGTTTTACCGTAACGGGTCCCGAGCCGCTGCGGGAAGGCCTTCGTATCCTATGCGAGGCGATCCGCGCGATGCTTCCCCATGGGGGAAGGACAACAGCGGACAGGCTGCCGCTGATTTAATTCGTCGGAGTCAGGACATCCATCCAATCCACTTTCGTCCTTCCGCAATACTCTATAGTATCACTTGAAAGGGAGTTGGTTTTGAGATGAGACATTGTTGTCCTGAGCTCGATCCTATCGTTTGTGATCCGATTCAAGTCGTGAATGATTTTTATCACCCGCAAGTACAGCCGATTATTCACCCGGTTGAAGTCATTAATCAGCACCACTGCGTTCCTGTTCCGCATCATGTGTATCCGGTAGTCGTCAAAGAGCAGGGTCCGGTATACGTGTCCAGCCGCCGCAGCAAAAAAGCAGGGAAGAACAAAGGCAAAGCCCGTACGTCTTCCCGCAAACGCTAAAGCAGCGTTAAGGCCCCGGGGAACCATTACGCATACCAAAAAGCAGCATTACGCCCCCGGGGCGCTGCTGCTTTTATTTTTGCCTATTTCGAAGACTCCGTGTATTTTTTCAAAATATTGTCCATCTGCTCGCGTACATGCTGCGGCCAGAATTGCAAAGGGGCGCTTTTGCCTGCAGCGGCTTGCAGCGCTTTATAAACATCGATCTGCCCATAACCGTAGTATTTGTCATGTCCCGGGTCGCCGAGGTCGATGACGCTTTGGCGCATCAGATCCATCACTTCCGTATTGGTCAAGTCGGGGTTGAGCGAACGGATCAACCCGGCAAGAGCCGCCACATGCGGGCTGGCCATGGATGTGCCTGACAGCGCGGCATACTGGTTCTTGGGATAGGTGCTGGCAATGCTAGTGCCAGGAGCCATGACATCGACGTAATCTCCGTAATTGGAGTAGGAAGCTTTGTTCATATCCGGATCGGTGGCGGATACGGCAAACACCTCGGGATAAGCGGCAGGGTATCCTGGACGCTCGGTATTGTCGTTCCCTGTGGCCGCAATCAGCACGACGTCACGGTCATAAGCATACTTGATCGCATCATGAAGGAACTGTGCGTCTGCGTAATTGCCCAGACTCATGTTGATGACTTTGGCGCCGTGATCGGTTGCCCAAATGATGCCCTCGGCGACGGCATAAGTAGTGCCCGAACCCGAGTTGTCCAGCACTTTGACAGGCAAAATTTTGTTGTACCAGCTCATGCCTGCCACACCTTCGTTGTTGTTGACGGTGGCTCCGATGATTCCGGCTACGTGAGTGCCATGACCTACATCGTCCAGAGGGCGGCTGGAAGGGTCGATCACGTTGTATCCTTCAAGCACCCGGCCTTTCAGGTCGGGATGGTCCAGGTCCACGCCCGTGTCCACAACGCCAATAATGACGTCTTTGCTTCCTTTCGTAATGTTCCACCCTCGATTGGTTTCGATGACGGGCAGGTTCCATTGATAATCGGAAAACAAAATATCGTTCGGAACCGGTACATCCGTTTGTTCAACGGCGGTTTCGTTGGTTAAATACATGTAGTGGGGTTCCATGTACAAGGGATTCCACTTGCGCTCGAAATAGTCATGAAGCTGTTTGTAGCTCATTTGCTCGGAGCGGAAGACATAGGTATACCCCAGTTTGCGTGCTTTCGAGGCATGAAGGTCAGCACGGATGATGCGCATGTCTCGTTCTCCCGGGTCCTGCCTGAACCGGACCACGATTTCATTTTCATAAAAATGGCTGGCATTGGCATTGTCGTGTCCCGTTTTCACGGTGATTTCGTTCAACGTATCGGGGTGTACCGATTCAACGCGGAATTTGCCTTCGCGTGGATAGGGAATCATACGCAGGTTTCTGCGCTGGTGCTGTTCCACCGAGTTCAGGATCTGTTGATTAAACAGGGCGATCACGGAATTTTTGCCTTCTTTGGAGGGCAGCGCCATGACAAAATATTTATCATTTCCTACGGAAAAGGATGACGATTCAAAGCTTTTGCGGTCCATTACCGCTTTTTTGGCCAGGCTCATGGAATGCTCCAGCTTTTGATGCTCCAATGTGCTCCCATCCTGCGGCTTTTTGCCGTAATGCTTTTGGATGGATCCTTTGGCGTCGACAATATCCACAGACCGAATATGTGCATGTGAAAGCTGCAATTCGTTCATGTACCGGGCCAGATCCGCTTCGGACATTTTGGCGGTTTTATCCAGCAAAGCGGCTAAATGCTGCTTGGCATCCATGCGTGTCAGCATATCGGTTGCTTTAACATCCTGTACTTTGAGGCGCTGTTTACTGGCTTGTTCCTGGTGCTCGCGTGGGGCCTGGGGAAGCGCTTGATTCCTTTGGTTCGTGTCCGGGCGATACATTGTGGGAAGAAGCAGAACCAAGGTCAGTGCGCCAACGCCTGCGGCAAGGGTCCAATTTTTCCATTTCGGTCTCGACATGGGGGAAACCATACCTCCTCTGTTGGTCTGGACAGCAATCATCGCATCATGCCGATTCCATGTTGTCCGCGCTTGGTGTTATCGTTAGGAGAAGGACATATTTTTATGCAGAACAGCCCAGAAATGATGCAGAAATGTCGTTGTGAAAGGCTGGAAATAATAAGGAAGATTAAGGGATACCTTTTGGCACCTTTTTATGGTAGGATAGTAGCTGAGAATTCACGGTCAAACGAAACGTTTTTGTGGCCGATTTATATGTAAGGACTTATCTAAGGGGGAGCTATCTTTATGACAGCAGCCAATGTACAAAAAATTTGTGAGTCAACGAGGGAAAAGTTAAAACCAGCTATTGATCGGATCGAACAATTTTTGAATCAACATTCCTTGCCTGAATTGGATCAGAATCAGACGGAAGAATCGACGGCGTTTTACAAAGGATTTTTATCGGATCTCCGTCATCTGCTCGTTTTTTCTGAAGTTTCTTACGAAAAACTTGGCGTTGTGCTGCGTCGTGCCAACTTCGATGTCGAATTTGCCGAAAAGGCTCTTTATCATACGTACCACCAATGCATCAATAGCTTCTTCTATCCCAAAAACGAATGTTATTCCGAAGATGGAAGATATGCCTATACCGGGCAAGACGCGATCCGTTTCCGTGACAAGCCCGTTCGCGCCGTGCGTGACGTCGTTTTGGAAATTTCCAAAACCTACGAAGAATTGCGCGATGATCTGGCTTATTACGAGAGCGATTATTTGACTCAGCGCCGGATGCAAAATCAGCGTAATCACGCTTAGCATTGTGGCATACCCGATACACATGAAGAACTAACCGCCGATTTTCGGCGGTTTTTTTGTGCGTTGTCTCATGTTTGCCTTGGCATCGGCATGACATCATCTGGCATTCCGCAGGCGGAATAGCCGAATCAGGCAGCGGGGACAATAGCTTCGAGGTGATAAAACAAATGAGTGACAACAAGCCAATCGTCAAATGTAGCGTATCGAATTGCCACTTTTGGGGAGAAAACAATTTCTGTCATGCAGACGCGATCATGATTGACATCGATCAGCATGCCAGAAGTCATTATGCTGAGGAATTCGCCGGCGAGATGTTTGATTCCGAGCACCAAGATCAAGCCAGCACTTCTTCGGCCACTTGCTGTCATACATTTAGGCCTAAATAAGCTCTCATTCCATTCATCTACGGAGGTGTACTGAAATGAAAGATGAACATGACCGCAATGATGAAGTTTCATCCAAGCCTAAAAGCGATGACACGGTAGATCGGAAACGTGTTGATTTCCCGAGACGTGCACATCGTGAAGAGTATGGTGCAGAGGTGGCTCCGCCTACCTCATACCGGAGAGAAGAAGTCAAACGCAAGGAAGCCGTTCCGGTAAAACACGAGGCAGATCGTATTGCGGAATCCAGCGGGAAGGTATCCGGATATGTCGGTTTGGCCTGCGGGATCGCTTCGCTGTTTATGTGGTCCATCGTATTGGGGCCGGCCGCTGCAGTGTTGGGGTATTATGCTTATGCGAACGGACATAAAACGTCTGGAGCATGGTCGATGGGGCTTGGCATTGTCGCCACGTTGAGTTACTTTTTCATGATTCCGTTTGCCCGTTAAAACGCAGGCTTGGAGAACTGCATTGCTCCTTCCTGATTAACGCAGAGCAAACCCTTCTTCCGATATCGGAAGAAGGGTTTTTCGTGTTTACGCAAAAGACAGGAGGTTTGGAATAATTTTTCTGAAAACGATGGCAGTATTTTGTAAAACCATGTAGAATGTAGGCAGAAAGTTGATGCTATATGACACGGGAGTGGAGAGAATACATGCAGATTGATTCAAGCGCATCACGGAAACTGTTGGAGACGCAATTGTCCAATGTTCTGAGTCAAACGATCGGATCGGAAGGAACGTCGGATACCGTCTCCGATTTTGCCGAATTGATGGACGGGCTGCTTGGGAAGGGAACGAGTGCTTCCCCAGCTTCGATGCCTTCGGCCAATTCTACGCAAGCTCCGCTTGCGAACAGATCTCTTGACGGTTTGCTCTGGCTGCAATTGGGAAGTGCGTATGCTGCGGATGCGGGTACCTACGAAAACACATACGCCTCCGCCAACAGTCCGGAAGTTTCATTAAATGCGTCGACGAATGTGAGTTCGGCCGATTCCGGTTCCGGTTCTTCCGTGCCTACCGATTTCGAATCGCTGATCGCGGCCGCAAGCGCCAAATACGGAGTGCCTGAATCCTTGATCAAAGCGGTGATCGATACGGAATCCTCATTCAATCCGAATGTCGTTTCCTCGGCCGGCGCAAAAGGATTGATGCAGCTTATGGACGGAACGGCAGCCGGACTGGGAGTCAGCGATCCGTTCGACCCTGCGCAGAACATCGATGCCGGAACGAAGTATCTTTCGCTTCAGCTGCAACGTTTCGGCGGTCAGGTGAACATGGCGCTTGCCGCCTACAACGCAGGGCCAGGACGCGTGACGAAGCTGGGCGTGTCCACCGACAGCGAGCTGATGAGCGTGATCGGCCGCTTGCCAGCCGAGACGCAGGCGTACATTGCGAAGGTGGAAAAGGCGCGCCAAAAATACATCGCATAGATGTTCTCATAACAGGCCGCAGAAGGCTGGTTCCGAAAGATCAAGGCGGGAAGTGTTGGCAATTGCGCCATTTTCCTGCTTGGTCTTTTTGTGTTGGGACAGGTTCGTGTTACAATGCAGACTGTAGAAAAATAGCCATAATGAGAAAAGGGAGGTTCGCCCTCATTTGAAATATTTCGATTACGCGGCAACCACCCCGCCTTATGAAGAAGTGGTGCAAACGATCGCAGAGATCATGGGAGCCCATTACGGGAATCCTTCCTCCATCCATGGTTTTGGTGAAAAGGCCCATCAGCTGCTTCGCCGGGCAAGAACGGTCTGTGCCGATGCCTTGGGCGTCAAAGCAGACGAGATCGTGCTTACCTCCGGAGCCACGGAAAGCAACAATCTTGCGATTAAAGGCTCGGCGCTGCACTATGCTTCGCGCGGCAAACATATCATTGCCACGGCAACGGAGCACGCGTCGGTATATGAAAGCTTTTTGCAATTACAGGATTGGGGCTGGGAGGTCAGCTGGATCCCGGTGGATTCGGCAGGAAAAGTAAATCCTCGGCACATTCTGGACGCGCTCCGACCGGATACGGTGCTGGTCAGCTTGATGCATGTCAACAACGAAACGGGAACCATTCAGCCCGTGGCCGAAGTGGGCAGGCTGCTCAAAAAGCAGGCGCCGCGCGTATTGTTCCATGTGGACGGGGTTCAGGGTTTTGGAAAAATCGAAGCCGTCCCTGCGACATGGGGAGTCGATCTATACAGTCTGTCCGCCCACAAAATCCGCGGCCCCAAAGGGGCGGGCCTTTTGTATGTCCGCAGCGGCGTGGAACTGACTCCGCTTCTGTCCGGAGGCTCGCAGGAACGGGGATTACGGGCGGGGACTGAAAATGTGGCGCTGTTTGTCGGCATGGCCAAAGCGATGCGCCTTGCGTCCGAACGTCAGGCTGATTTTGCCAAACGAACGACCGTGCTGAGGGATCGGATCATGGAGACGATCGAAAGCATTCCGGAATTTGTGCTGAACAGTGGCAAGGATGGAGCACCTCATATCGTTCATTTTTCATACCCGGGCATGAAAGCGGAAGTTGCTCTGCACACTTTGGAGCAGCTCGGAGTAACCGTGTCTACGCAATCGGCTTGTTCCTCGCGTTCAGCCGAACCGAGCAGAGTGCTGCTGGCCATGGGCCGAGATCATGCGACGGCTGCCGGAGGATTGCGTATCAGTTTGGGAGACGAACATACAGAAGAAGACGTGGCCGTGCTTGCACAGGCCCTGAAACAGATGGTGGCGCAGCTGCGTCCATTGGAAAGGCGGATGTAATAACCGATGAAATACGATATGCTGCTTCTCCGTTTCGGAGAATTCATGCTGAAAGGGAAGAACCGTTCCCGTTTCGAAAATACGATTATCAATCAGGTGCGCTCGCTGCTTAAGCCCTACCCGGCTGCACAGCTCCGCAAAGAATTCGGCAGATTGTACGTGGATCTGGGGGGCGAGCCTCACACCGAGCTGATTGATGCGCTCAAGAAGGTGTTCGGCGTAGTGTCGATCAGTCCGGTCATTGTGACCTCTTCCGAAAAGGATGAAATTGTGACGGCCGCCGTTGCCTTCATGCATGAACGCTCAGAAGTGTTTAAAGAAGGCACAACGTTTAAAGTGACCTCCCGACGCGCCTGGAAAGCTTTTCCCCATTCTTCGCATGAGATGAATCACATCGTGGGTTCGCCCGTCCTGCGGGAATTCCCGCAGCTCCGTGTCGACGTGCGCAATCCTGATATCGAGCTTCGCGTGGAGATCCGGGATCAGGGGACCTATATCTTCAACGAAGTGATCCCGGCAGTGGGAGGGTTTCCGCTTGGTTCGAACGGCAAGGGAATGCTGCTGTTATCCGGCGGCATTGACAGTCCGGTCGCTGCCTGGTCCTCTATGAGACGTGGGCTGGAGGTGGAGTGCGTTCACTTCTATAGTTACCCGTTTACAAGCGAGCGGGCCAAAGAAAAAGTCATTGAACTGGCAGCCGCCCTGGCAGGACATGCGGGAAGCATTAAGCTGCATCTGGTGCCTTTCACCAAAATTCAGACCTCATTTACCCAGGTCGGACAGGACAAGTTGATCATTACGTTGATGCGTCGCTCCATGCTGCGCATCGCCACTAAACTGGCAGAGCGCGAAGGAGCGCTTGCGCTGATTACGGGAGACAGCTTGGGACAAGTAGCCAGCCAAACGCTGCCAAGCATGAACGTCATCGGGCGGGCCACCGATTTGCCCCTGCTCAGGCCGCTGGTCATGATGGACAAGGAGGAAATTATCGGTTTATCCAAAAAAATCGGAACGTACGATATTTCCATTTTGCCTTATGAAGATTGCTGCACGTTGTTTGTGCCCAAATCGCCGACGACGAATCCGAATTTGCGAATTGTGGAGCGAATCGAAGAGTCGTTGACGGAGCTTCCGGAATGGGTGGATGAGGCTGTGGCCCAGACGGAAACGTTAGTGCTGCGTGCCGGCGAACCGCTTCCATTCGGTTCTGCGGACACGTCGTCCGATATCAAGGAAGAGTGGTTCTGACCGTTAGGGTAGAACTGCCCGACGCATCGACATAACGAACGTTATGTTATCCGAGTCGAATGATGTAAAATAAAGCAGCACGAAAAAAAGGACTGATCGACATGATGTCGACCAGTCCTTTTTGCGTCCATTCTACAAATGCTGCCAACGTTCTTTGCAAATGTGTTTTGATGTCAGGAATAGGAATGCTGTCTTTCATCCTCCCGTTTGGGTCCTTTTGACCGTTTGCGGTATCCTGCGAAGACAATGGCTGCGATCACAATGATGATGAACAGCACCCTGAGTACGGCGTGCTCCGCAAAGAACGCTTCAAGCCGGCGTTCCTCCGTGATCATGCTGGAAGCCGTATAACCAAGCACGATGGCTCCGAGATAGATGATCCAAGGGAATCGGTTGATCAGCTTGATGAACAGCGTACTGCCCCAAACGACAATGGGCACGCTGATCAGCAAACCCATAATGACGAGCACCAGATGCTGCTGGGCGGCACCGGCTACCGCAATCACGTTGTCCAGACCCATGGCGGCATCGGCGATGATAATGGTTCGGACGGCAGTCCATAAGGAGCTTCCGGCTTTGATGTCGGCATGCTCCTCGCCTTGGTCTGCCAGCAATTTATAAGCGATCCAGATGAGCATCAGTCCGCCGATCAGCAGCAGCCAAGGAATTTGCAGCAGCCATAATACAACAATCGTTGCCAAAATACGTATCAGAAGGGCTCCGCCCGTTCCGTAAAGAATCGCCTTTTTTTGCACGGAAGGGTGCAAATTTCGAGCAGCGAGCCCAATGACGATGGCATTATCGCCCGCCAGAATCAGATCGATAAACACAACATTCAACAATGCAAGCCAAAATGCGGGACTAAACAGCTCCATCATCGTCACTCCTTCGATTAATCCATCCCTAAGCTTAAGCTTGTTCAATCGATAAGAATAGCATGGACAACTTTAACATACAAGTTAAGTGGGGGGATGAGAGACGTGGATACATTGTGGATGCTGATGGAAATATTGATGATCAATCTGGTATTAAGCGGAGATAATGCGGTAGTCATAGCCATGGCCAGCAAAGACCTTCCATTGAATCAGCGTAAACAGGCAGTATGGTGGGGCGCGTTCGGCGCTGTCATTCTACGCTGTGCATTGACTTTTGTGGCGGTCATGCTGTTAGGCATTCCTTTCATTCAAGCAGCAGGAGGGCTGCTGCTGTTGTGGATCTCGGTGAAGCTGCTCCTGCAAAATGAAGATGAAGTGGAAGTCAAGGGGGCCTCGACGACATGGAAGGCCATTCAAACGATTCTGGTTGCCGATTTTGTCATGAGCCTGGACAATGTGCTCGCCATCGCGGCGATCTCGGACGGTGATCTGGCGCTTACGGTTATCGGGATCGCGATCAGCATTCCGATCGTAATCTGGGGCAGCGGCCTGATTGTGGGGTTGTTGAAACGATATCCGATATTGGTATTTGCGGGTTCAGGCATTCTGGCCTATACCGCCGGAGAAATGGTGATGAGCGATCCGAAGCTGGGACAGTGGTTACACGGATTGACTGCAGAAGCACATACGCTGCTGCCGGTCGCCATGGCTTGCCTTGTTATTGCGATTGGAGGAGCTCACCGCTTTGTACGGAAAAATGTATAGTTCCTCATGTCATTCTGCCGTAGAGCAGAATAAAATATATGCTGCCCTGTGTCCTCGGTATATCGTAGGAAAGCCAAGCCGCCCAACACGGGCGGCTTTCTAAATGTATAAAAATCGATTGTAAAAGGGATCCTGATCCATATGGATAAAATTTGAAAAGGATGAGGAATGAACACAAAAGAGGCCACCATTAGCGACATGCGGTATAGTTTTTTGCGCAAACATGAGCTACACTTATAGTAAGCTGCGTGCTTTGGTCACGTATGGAACATCGGTTGCTCTACATTTCTACATGCATCAAACGGGACAAGAGGTGATATTGGTTGAAAAAGCGAAACGAAAAAGCGATCGGTATATTCATTGTTGCTGCAGGTCTCATTATTTTATTAGGGCAGTTGGGGGTTTTTGGATTCATTGGCCGGCATTTCTGGCCGCTGCTCATTTTGTTGCCGGGAATCGCGCTGCATGCCATGTATTACATGCGCCTAGCCCCAGCTTGGTCACTCGTTCCGGCAGGGACCCTGACGGTGTATGGCCTATTGTTTGGAGTTACAAATACGTGGGGTGCGGGGTTGATGGGAAGACTGTGGCCCGTCCTGCTGCTCGGCATTGCGATCGGATTGCTGGAGTATGCGATGGTTGATCGCCGCAGACCGCCGGAAGTGCTCACGGCTGCTTTTATCCTGGGCGGTATATCCATCATATTGCTGGCATTCACTTTGCTGCATTCCGGAATCATCTATGTGCTTGCCATGCTTCTCATCCTTGGTGGAATATGGTTGCTGCTCGGTCGCGGGAACGGAAGGCAGCGAAAAGGCTGGTAGCCATTCACAGGGATGGCGAAGGCGAAATATCTTGATTTTTACTTATGATCAACTATAATAAAAGGGTTAGGACACGCGTCGGGACATCACCGACGCTTATTTTGTGAGTAACCTGCGAACCTGTGGGAAGTTTAGTAGATAAGATAAAGAATTGAATTTGGAAAGGATATGGATACAAACCATGCATTCAAGAGAACACATTCGCAATATTGCGATTATTGCCCACGTCGACCACGGGAAAACGACGCTTGTCGACAAATTGCTGCAACAGTCCGGTATTTTCCGTGACCATGAAACGTTACAGGAGCGCGCCATGGACTCCAACGACTTGGAGCGCGAACGCGGTATTACGATTTTGGCCAAAAACACAGCCATTACTTATAAAGACTATCTCATCAACATCGTGGACACGCCTGGACACGCCGACTTTGGCGGCGAGGTAGAGCGGATCATGAAAATGGTCGATGGCGTACTGCTCGTTGTAGATGCTTACGAAGGCTGCATGCCGCAAACGAAATTCGTTTTGCGCAAAGCGCTGGAGCACAACTTGACGCCGATCGTCATCGTGAACAAAATCGACCGTCCTGCCGCACGTCCGGCGGAAGTCATCGATGAAGTGCTTGACCTGTTCATCGAGCTGGGCGCGAACGACGATCAACTGGAGTTCCCGGTTGTTTATGCTTCGGCATTGAACGGTACATCCAGCATGGAAGATGACCCTGCCAAGCAAGATGACAATATGATGGCGATTTACGATACGATCGTAAGCCACATTCCTTACCCAACGGAGAACGTGGAAGAGCCACTGCAATTCCTCGTTACACTGATGGATTATAACGAATACCTGGGCCGTATCGCGATCGGCCGCGTGAACCGCGGAGTGATCAAGCAAGGCCAAGCGGTTACCGTCATTATGCGTGACGGCAAGAGCAAATCTGCGCGAATCGAGAAACTGTTCGGTTTCCAAGGCCTCAAACGTGTTGAGATCGAAGAAGCCGGAGCAGGGGATATCGTTGCGATCGCAGGGATCAAGGACATCAATATCGGTGAAACGATCGCAGATCCAAACCAACCTGAAGCGCTGCCGGTTCTGAAAATCGATGAGCCGACCCTGCAAATGACGTTCCTCGTGAACAACAGTCCTTTTGCCGGCCGCGAAGGTAAATGGGTGACTTCCCGTAAACTGCGTGAACGTCTGCTCAAAGAATTGGAAACCGACGTGTCCCTTCGCGTTGAAGATACCGACAGTCCGGATGCATTTGTCGTTTCCGGACGCGGTGAGCTTCACCTGGGGATTCTGATCGAAAACATGCGCCGCGAAGGATATGAGCTTCAAGTATCCAAACCGGAAGTTATCGTCAAAGAAATCGACGGCAAAAAAATGGAGCCGGTTGAACGCCTGTTGATCGACATTCCGGAAGACAGCATGGGTGCCGTTATGGAAAGCCTGGGCTCGCGCAAAGCGGAAATGGTGAACATGGTCAACACGGGCAACGGTCAAGTTCGCCTCGAATTCTTGATTCCTGCACGCGGCCTGATCGGATACCGTACCAACTTCCTGACGCTGACTCGCGGTTATGGCGTAATGAACCATGCGTTCGACAGCTATGCTCCACTGATCGGCGGTCAAGTGGGCGGCCGTCACCAAGGCGTATTGATCTCGACGGAGAATGGTACAACGACGTTCTACGGCATGATCGGCGTCGAAGATCGCGGAACGCTCTTCCTGGAGCCGGGAACCGAGGTTTACGAAGGCATGATCGTCGGTGAGCACACGCGTGACAACGACATCGTGGTTAACATTTGCAAAGAAAAACAATTGACCAACGTCCGTTCCGCAACCAAAGACGATACCGTTAAAATGAAGACGCCAATGATCTTCTCCCTGGAGCAGGCACTTGAATATTTGAACGATGACGAGTATTGTGAAATTACGCCGAAATCTGTTCGTCTGCGCAAAAAGATCTTGAATAAGAGCGAGCGCGAGCGTGCCGAGAAACAACGCAAAATGGCACAAAATAACGCTTAAGCCTGACCAAAATAAAATAATAAGTTAATGTTTGATGGTGGGTTCAAAAAGAAGGTGCTTCTTCCTGCAAAAGTAGTGAAGGGGGCGGGATCGATTCTGTAGAAGCAAAGCGTCCGCCTTTATCACCGGATTTTCTCCTTATGTATGTTGATCAAAAAAATCCGGTGATAACGAAGGTCGGAAGAACGACCCGCAACCGGAACGGCCACTTGGCAGGCAGATGCACCGGGTTTTGACTCATCAGCAATGTGTTTAACTTATATCACCCAAGCATGATTTGCGAAAGGAGCTGGCTATGCATGCAAGCATGGTTCGCGTCACACCCGATCGTAGCCTACATCGTCATCTTTGTGCTGATTACTTACGTGTATAACAAGGTGTTTCGGGTTCGTCAGAAATTACCGCTCGTTAAGGAAATCTTTCTGTATATTTTGATGGCGATGGGCACATTCATGCTTCTTGTTTTTCAGATCGACAAGCTGCCGATCATCCAGTGCCTGCTTGTGGCCGTAGGATTGATGCTGCTTGTGCGGATCAGGTATTTTATCGAAGGCCGACAAAAGAAAAAAGCGGAATCCACCGCACGTAATTCATGACATATGCCCGTATATACTTCCGTTTTCCTTCGGGGAAACGGTTGTCTTTTTAAAGGCAAAAAACAGATGTGATAAAGGTGTTGAGGATATGAACTCGAATTCGAACGGGCTTCCTCCGCGAAGGAAGGCAGCCGGAACAACAAGCCCTTCCGGATCGAATAACGGAAAGAAAAAGCCGCCCAAGAAGAAACGGAAACGTACCTTTGCCAAAGTTGTATTGAGCTTGCTCTTCATCTGCATCATTGCAGGAGGAGGGTACTTGTATTGGATCTATAATCAAGTTGCCCACACCGGAATTGACAAACCTGTGCCTTCCGGCATGGAAGCTCAAAGCAAACCGTTGACGATGCTTCTGCTGGGTACCGATAATCGCCCGGAGACCGGAACCTATCTGTCAGACGTGGTGATGGTTGCAGCGATGAATCCGGCTACCAAAACGGCCACCATTGTTTCCCTGCCTCGCGATACACGCATCGTCCTGGATGGATATAAAAGCAACAAACTGAATGCTTATTATCCAAGATTCAAGGCACAGGAAAAAACAAGCGGCAAAAAGGCCGAGGACCAGATGAAGGACATGATGAGCAAATATCTGGATGTCGATATCAATTACGCAACAGTCTTGAATTTCCAGGCATTTCGGGATGGCGTGGATGCGGTTGGCGGCGTGGATGTCACGGTGGACAAAAACATGTGTTACCGCGATACGGCAGATGGAACGGATATTAATCTCGTGGCAGGCCCGCAACATTTGGATGGCAAAAAGGCTCTGGATTTTGTACGTTACCGGAAATCGAATTGCAGCCCGAAAACGGCGGAATCGAATGATTTTGACCGCAATCAACGTCAAAACCAGGTGCTGAATTCCATGCTTGACCAGCTGAAATCGTTAGGTGGCATAACGAAGATTAGCAAAGTGATCGGTGCGATCGATAACAACATGACCACCGACGTGGAATCCGACCAGATGAAAAATCTGATTGCAACCTACTGGAATATTTCCAAAGAAGACGTGCATTACACGCCGGTGACCGGCGAATGGAAAAGCCCTTATGTTTATATCAATGAGACGGAGCTGGCCAATGCCAAACAAGCCTTGAAAGATACCCTTGAAGGCAAGGTGACCGCCGCTTCGAAATCGGAATAGACTGCACGGTAGGGATTGGAAGCTTGATCTATCATATGTTATAATATCTTTAATCATCAAGCTCCAAAGCACTTGCAACATGCACATCTGCATCATTTGAAGTGGCCTAACGTGATTCTATTAGCACGGGCTCTATAGGAATAAATCTACAATGAAATGAACAAAGCATGGCATGATGAGGTTGGGGAGGCTGGTTCGATGTCTGAAGCTGTCACACAATTGACTGAATCCCTTTTGCAGCAATTCAAAAGCGAGACGTTTGTGCTGCTGGCTACCGTTGATGCGGAATCCGGCGGACCCACGTCAAGCGTAATCTCCTGGATTTATGCGGAGAATGCTTCTACGCTTCGTATTGCCCTTGACCATCGTTCCCGTCTGGTGAACAATATCATCCGCAACCCGGCGATTACCGTTACCGTTTTTGGAGAAAGCACGATATACGCCATCAACGGTCGTGCCTCGGTGAGACAAGATCCGCTGCAAGAGGTTCCGTTCAACATGTGCTGTTTCGACATTTCCATCGAAGCGGTACGTAATGCTCTTTTTTATGGAGCCGAATTGGCCTCCGTACCTCAATATGTCAAAATATATGATCAAAGAGCTGCAGAGAAACTCGATCAGCAGGTCTTTGCTGCCATGAAAAAAGCCTAGTGAGAGATCACTGGGCTTTTTGTTGCTTTCTGTCAGAAGAATGCAGTTGCTGCATATGTCGTTCCGTATTGACGTTTTCATTCGGATTTTGGCGTACTTTGACGTCTTTGGGCAATTGGGGTATGATTCGGCCGACGATGTCCGAAAGCTCTGATGCAAAACCGGATACCGGATTGCCTTTGCGGATATGCTCTCCGATTTCTTTGATTCGTTCGGAGACGTCCGCATCTGCGGTTACGATGGAATCGACGCCCTCCGGATCTTTGCGCAATGCTTCGGCCACGGAATATTTAATCGTACCGACCCGTGCCCGATCAAGCTTGCCATCCACATCGATGCCGACAATGGCCGTATTGCCGAAAATGACGCAATTGGCATCACGTACGCCTTCGACCTTCTTGGCCAACGTTTTCAGATGAGTGATGCGTTGTTCATGGGGCATTTTGCCCGTTTGGTTTACGTTTTCGGCCTCACGAACGGTTTGGCCTGACCTTTCATTGGCACGGTGCGTGTTTGCGGATTCCATCCGACGATTTTCAGTATTCAGACTGTGGGTTCCTCCCTGGAGATCTTGCCGAGTTGCTGCATGTTCACGGGTATTCGTGTTTTTCTCCTGCGAAGCACTGCGTGTGGTTGTGCTGCAACCTGTAAGTATAAAGATCAGAAGCAGCGCGCAAATCCAACCTTTCATGAATGTTCATCCTTTCCTGTAGTTTTTCAGAATGGTTGACAATTATTTTGTCCTACACGAATACATTTATGTATGGGAGGATGATTGTCCATGCCGCTGCTGAAAGATCAACCGATCTACGCCTTTAACGACGCCGCTTTGGAGGGGATTGAATGAAAAAGATTTTTGTATTGGATACCAACGTGCTTTTGCATGACCCCAATGCCATATTTGCCTTTGAGGAACATGAGGTCATCATTCCCGCGGTTGTGCTTGAGGAGATTGACTCCAAAAAAAGAAATGCTGACGAAATTGGCCGTAATGCCAGAAACGTGTCCAGGTTGCTGGATGGTTTGCGCGAGTTAGGACACTTGCATAGCGGGGTGCCGCTTGGCAGCGGAGGCAGTCTCAAAGTGGAACTGAATCATCGCAGCTTCGTTAAGGTACAGGAAATGTTCGGCGAGATATCCAACGATAATCGGATTTTGGCGGTTGCGCTGAATTATCAGCTCGAAGAAAACGAAAAGGAGAATGCAGAGACTCAGGTGGTCCTGGTCAGCAAAGACGTGCTTGTTCGCATCAAGGCCGATGTACTCGGACTGGTCACTCAGGATTACTTGTCGGATCGGACAGCGGGGCCGAGCGAGCTTTATTCGGGTTATACAACGCTTAAAGTCCATCCGTCGGTAATCGATGAGTTTTACACATATCGTTTCTTGCCGATTAAGCCGCTGCAGTTGCCTTATATGCTATATCCCAACGAGTTTGTGATTCTCAAGGACGAGATGGGAACCAACAAATCGGCGTTGCTTAAAGTGAACGGAGAAGGAACCCGGCTTGAACCGCTGTATTTGAGCAATGATAATGTGTGGGGAATTGTGGCGCGAAATGCACAACAGCGCATGGCCCTGGAATTGCTTTTGAACGACGATATTCCTCTGGTAACCATTACCGGCAAGGCGGGAACAGGGAAGACGCTGCTCGCTTTGGCAGCCGGATTGCTCAAGGTGGAGGATGACCATAAATACAAAAAGCTGTTGATTGCTCGTCCCGTTGTTCCCATGGGCAAGGATATCGGTTATTTGCCGGGAGAAAAGGAAGAGAAGCTGCGTCCATGGATGCAGCCGATCTATGATAATTTGGAATTTCTGTTCGATACCAAAAAAGCCGGCGATATCGACAAAATATTGATGGGGCTTGGCAGCATTCAAGTTGAGGCGTTAACGTATATTCGCGGGCGGTCCATTCCCGGACAGTTCATCATTGTGGATGAAGCACAGAACTTGTCGAGGCATGAAGTGAAAACGATCGTATCACGCGTCGGCGAAGGCAGCAAAATCATATTGATGGGGGATCCGGAACAGATTGACCACCCCTATCTTGATTCGGCAAGCAATGGACTGACGTATGTAGTAGAACGGTTCAAACAGGAGGGAATCAGCGGGCACATCATGCTTGAAAAAGGAGAGCGCTCCAAGCTGGCCCAACTCGCTGCTGATCTGCTGTAATCGGATGACATGGAACTATTTCCCGGAAAATGATTGGTCCAAACCGGCTTCTAGAGCCGGTTTTTTGCTGAAAAAAGATCGAATGGATATTGGACAGAACGCGTTATGCTCAAAGTATGGCAAAAAGCCGGAAGGCTGTTTTTTAGCATCAATAGGACAATAGCATCATTTTTTTGTTACAATGAATGTTGCAGGAAAAACTAGGCATTGAGGGGGAGAATATTTAATGAAGCGGAGACATCAAGTGGTTTTGTTCGCCGTACTGCTGCTGTCGCTGACTATTTTGTCCCCGAGCTTTGATTTTCGAGGTACGCCATTGAATCCGGAAAAGAAACAGGAGGAAGATTCTTTTCCAGGGTCCTCATCCAGAAACGAGGAGCAGCAAGCACCGGTAGAAATCGTTGTTTCCATGTCTTCAGAGGATTTCAAGCCATTTCAAGAAATCGCCAAGCAGGTTGCGGAATTGCAGCATGTAGAGATTCAGCTCCGAAATGTAGAACCAGATACATATAAACAGGTTTTAAATCAAGAGTTTGCGCTGGGAGAAGGCGGAGACGTCATTTTGATGGACAATGCAGAGGTGCAGCATTATGCCAAACGGGGGAATTTATATCCTCTAAATGGCACGTCTTTGGCCAAATCGGCGGGAGACACCGTTCTGCGCTTTAGGAAGAGTGCCGAGTGGAATGGCTATCAATGGGCAATGCCTTTTGATTTTGATGCATATGTTGTGGTATCCAGACCGTTCCTTATCAACAAAGCAGGACTGGATTCCCCCTTGCTTACCGCGGAGCAATGGAATGCATTTGTAAAAGGAAGGGGGGCATCGAGCCAGGAAAAGCTGCTCGGATTGGATGCAAGCGATCCATTTGCGATCAGTGCGTGGCTGAATCAGATCCATCCAAAGCTTGTTCCGACTCGGATGAATCCTGCCAACTGGGCCGAACCCAACAAAGAAGAACGGGAAGCGCTGCAATTATTAAACACGATGCCAAAATATGTTGCAGCTTTCGATGGAAACGAAACTTCAGCAACTGCAGCGAATCCGGATCAGCTTCCGATGGTTGTCACATCATTGGCACAGTGGAAGAAAGGGAGCGAAGCGTCCAAGAAGGGGGGCGGAATCCTGGGAAGCCAGGATTCCAAGGCGTCCGTCACGCTGGCCGGACTTGCCATGGTTCATTCCAGAAGCTTCGTAATTACAGCCGGTTCATCCGTTTCCGAACATGCCAGCAAATGGATTGAAGGCATGACATCCGTTATCATTCAAGCCGAATGGTCCAGCCGTACAGGCCGAATGCCTGCCAGGCAGGAGCAATTGGATGCAGAAATGGAAATGCTCGAAAACCAATTTAAGTTAACGAACGGAGAAACATGGGGCAAGGGAGAAAGCATGCACGAAATCGGCGAATCCCAGCTGCACGATTACAGTACGAGTATGGAACAGCTGTTCCGGGGAAAACTAAAGGCCGAACAGTACGTGAAACGTATTTTGGAAATTCACGCGAACGGGTCAGAATGAGATGGCGAGCTTCACTTCAAGAACACCTTTGCTGGTCGATACCTCCGTGGCTTTGACGAAGGATAGAATCTTCTGGGGATAGAAACCAAGATCGAATTCACGTTCCAACATGCGGCGGGTTGTATCGGGCAGTTCGAACTGGTTAAATACCAGTTTGTTCACATGAAATCGGATGGAATTTTGTGGCTCGTTTTCAACCGTGTAATGACCCTCGATGCTTAACTGCAGTTCGTCACGCTGTCCCGCGGCCGTAATCTTGTTCTCGTCAAACTGAAAAGCAAAGTTTTCAAAAATCGGATCTTGTTCGCGCAAAAATGCATTAAGTTCATCCTGCCCGATTCGAATCGTGTACGTCGTTCCTGTTGTGGAGATCCCCCCATTTTGCTCCTGGATGAACTGCGGCAGATTTTGCATGGCCGCTGCGAGCGCCTTGAAGTAACGTTTGACTTCATAAATGCCGATGTTTTCCCAGTAATTCGTCAATTCCTCCATCAGCTTCTGAATGGCCGCAGCATTATCGCTTTTGGCCAACTCGCCATCCACCTCGTTTTGAAGCGCGGCAACGCGTTTCCGCTGGTTCTGCAAACCGGCTTTTAAAACGTTTAATTCGTCGGTGGTTTCGGAAATCCGCAGGGAGGTTTGCAGCATGCTGTCATACCTTTCCTGGTACTTGTCAAGAACCGCCCGATCCCTGCCAATAATGATCTGATAATAATCATATAATACGAATAAATCCTTAAGCGATCTGGCACCCAAGACGGCCATAAGCAGGCTATCGCGTTCCCCCATATAATAGGACCTGACCACTTCCCCGGCCCGATCCTGTTGAATATGTATCTCGTTTTCCTGTTCCCGAAGCTGAACCTGCAGTAGTTGTTGCTCCTGGCCGAGCTGCTGCTGCCGTTCCTCGATCCGTTCAATCTCATGGTCAATCTCGACGATCGAAAGGCTTTTTTGCAGCAGGGCGCGAGTTTCCTCAGGGGAGTAATCTTCTCCATAAACATAGGTCGATGTAAGTTGTATGCATAACAAGGCACAGACCAGGGCAGCAATGGCGGATCGACCCTTCACCAGTTCATTCTCCTCTCTGTGTGAATAGTTTCATCGTACAAGCTTCAAGTCCTGAGAACAATATATGAAACCGAAAGCGGAATTATCCTCAATAAAAGCTGGCTGCTTCGTAGCGATGGTATGGAAATATTCCAAACGTACGTCAACAAACGGCAAAAAAGCAATCCGGCAGCAGCCGGATTGCTTGCATGATGGCGGATTAAAGCGGCAGTCCCATCTGGAATACGGTCCAATAGCTGAAACCGGTGAACGTTACGATCATATATCCCCAGAAGAGCAAGATGTATGTTCTCTCGGTAAATTTCAAATATCCCAAAATGACGAAAAACGCAGTCTGCAGGAAAAACAGCAAAGCCATTTCAACGAGATCTCCAGCAAAGGCCATGAGGCCAATGGTCAGCGTGAAGAAGCCGAGTACCCGAAACATGCGTGCCACGGTTAGTCCTCCTCTCTATGTACGTTCATAGATATACTTCCTCAACATTATACCGTTAAAGGAAAATCGTGTAAACCTAAACGGGGGTAAAAGGGGATTCTTTTCCGTCGGTGACAAGTTATATTTCACCCTGTTTTCATATGTTACGTATGGAGGCTAATAAATGTGGAAATACATTTTAGTATGAAATCAATTCTATGAACTCTATGAGAGGCATATGAATGAGTAAAGCAGCTTTTATGTCTGAATTCACACGACGGGCATCGGCTGGTGAATGGTTATTATGGATGTTGTTAGGAGGGTATATAGCATGACTGCAGTTAGACAGGATGCGTGGAGTACAGAAGATGATTTGATCTTGGCGGAGGTGACATTGCGGCATATTCGCGAAGGCAGTACCCAGCTTGCAGCTTTTGAGGAAGTGGGCGAAAAAATCGGCAGGACTTCTGCCGCTTGCGGATTTCGCTGGAACAGCTGTGTGCGCAAGAAATACGAGTCTGCCATCAGCAATGCCAAGGCGCAGCGCCAGAAACGGAGCTATCTCCGGAAACAGCCTGCCGTGCATGGCCCGCAAGTGGCCGCATTAGCGCCGATGGATACGGAAGAGAATGCGTATCAGACGGATGGAGTATCCGAAGAATCCCTATCGATGGATGCAGTCATTCGTTACTTGAGGCAATGGAAAGGGACAGTCCAGGAAACCAGCCGCCAGTTGAAGATGTTGGAGAAGGAACTGCGCGAAAAAGAAGACGAGTTAATGGAGCTTCGATTGGAGAACGACAGGCTGTCCAAAGAAGTCAGTGAAGTACAGACCGATTATCGTGTGGTGAACGACGATTACAAAGCATTGATCCAGATCATGGATCGTGCGCGCAGGCTTGCTTTTTTGTCCGAAGAAGAAGAAGAAATCAAGACTCGCTTCAAAATGGATGCCAATGGAAATTTGGAGCGGATTGAGTAGTTCGTGAATGATTCTGGACTACTCATTTGAACCAGCCCGTCACATCTCCGTTACAAACGGCGGATCAGACGGGTTTTTTGTTTCGTATTTTTGTTCTATTATAGATAGAAGAAAGGCATGATGAACGAAAAAAGAGGTGTCGCATGATTATTGATATTATCGGGGCTGGGGCACTAGGCCTGCTGTTTGGAACCAAGCTCCAAGCCGTACGGCACCAAGTCCGGTTTTGGACAAGAACGGAAGAGCAGTCGAAGCAGCTGCGCGCTCAAGGAATTCGGGCCCTCGAATCTGGCGGCGCCGTGCACGTGCTTTCACCGGAAAACGTCCAAGCACAGCCGATTTCCGGGCTTCTTGATGAATGGAATCGTGCTCCGGGCGATTGGCTGTTTCTAATGGTCAAGCAGACGGGAATGGATGAAGCGATTCAAAGCATGGACGGTCTACAAACCAAGCCGGTGAACGCAGTTTGTTTTCAGAACGGATTGGGACATATCGAAAAACTGGAAAAGGCGTTTCCTTCTTGGCGAATATTCAGCGCAGTCACGACCGAAGGGGCAAAACGCGATGGCGGGGATGTGCATCGTGCAGGGCATGGCCAAACTTGGATTGGCGAAAGCAAGGATGCCCGTGGAAATCAGTCGGCGAATGTCGGCCGAAGTTCGGCGGCGGATGTAGCCCTGATGCTGTGCCAGGCAGGATTTGACGGGATTGCGTCGAATCAAATCGAGAGGATGGTTCACAGAAAATGGATGATCAATGCGGTCATCAATCCGCTAACGGCATTGTGGAGAATACCGAACGGTGAACTGCTGTCGCGTGAGGAACGCATTGCTGTCATGCGCCAGCTGTATGATGAGGGAATGAACATTCTTGCTGCAGCAGGAATCGAAACGGACCCGGACTGGTGGGAACAGATCCTTTCCGTATGTCGATCGACGGCTTCCAATACCTCTTCGATGCTGGCAGATGTTCAATCCGGGCGCCGCACTGAAATTGAATCGATCAACGGCCAGTTCGTCATGCTTGCCCAGCGTTGCGGTTTGCCGGCTCCGATGCATGAAACGATGTATCGCCTGATTGAAGGCATGTAAACGGAAGGAGTGAGTTGATGGGAATTTTCATCGGATTGAGCGTGCTGCCCTTTTTCCCGTTTATCATTACGTATTTGGCCATGGTTGCATGGAAGAAGAACAAGCGGGCTGCTTTCAAAGTCGCAATGGACGTAACGACTCTATTTTTGATTTTTTCGGTCTCGGCATTATTCAATTTGACATTTGATACGCAATTTGGATTTTATTTGACCCTTCTCCTCATACTAATCGCGCTGGGACTGATCGGAGGAGCCCAAAATAGGCTTAAGGGCAGGGTCGACGGGGTTCGAATGTTCCGGGTCGTTTGGCGCATGGCTTTCGTCGTGATGAGTTTCTCTTATATTCTATTTACTGTATTTGGGCTTTTTAGATATTTTATCAATATCATGTGAGCATACATAACACAAAAACTTCGAAAACGGTGTCGAATTTGTCGAAAAGTGAAAAAAAACATTACTTTCTGAAAAAGTAATGTAGATTTTTTTGACCGGTGGTTGTATAATCTATAAACATAAACCACATCAATTTAGGGGGAAAGTGTTAGATGAAAAGGAAAAGTCTATTAGTCCTTTTGACGCTGATTTTGGCGTTCGGTACCGTACTTGCAGCGTGCGGATCGAAAAATGAAGGCACAAGCAGCAACAACAACACAGAAACTGGTTCTGCAGGCGAAGAAGCCGGTCTTGCAAAAGACCAAGTGCTCAAAATTAACCTGACAGCTGAACCTCCTACGTTGGACCCGGCACAAGCAAAAGACAGCCAAACCAACACGGTTCTGAAATTCTTGTATGAAGGCCTCGTTCGCATTGACGCTGACGGCAAAGAAGCTGCAGGCGTTGCTAAAGACTGGAAGGTTTCTGAAGACGGCCTGAAATATGTGTTTAACTTGGACCCTGAAGCGAAATGGAGCAACGGCGATCCAATCACTGCGGAAGACTTCGTTCGTTCTTGGGAACGCGCTTTGAAACCGGAAACAGCATCTCCTTACGCTTATCAGCTTTACTACATTAAAGGCGCTGAAGGTTTCAACCGCAGCACTGACGAAACGTTCAAAGGCGAAAAAATCACTGATTTCTCCCAAGTTGGTGTGAAAGCTACCGATGAGCATACACTGGAAGTAACTTTGGAAAACCCAACGCCTTACTTCTTGGGTTTGACAGCATTCTATACGTACTACCCAGTACACAAGTCTGCTGATACAAACGACAAGTTCTTTACGGATTACAAAAACATGATCGTTAACGGTCCGTTCACAATGGATTCTTTCCTTAAAGGTCAAAAAATCGTTGTGAAGAAAAACGAATCTTACCATGCTGCAAGCGACATCAAACTGTCTGAAATCAACATGTCCCTGACTAGCAGCAGCGCTTCCGAACTGCAAGCTTACAAATCCGGTCAATTGGATTACACGGGTGCACCTAACGGTGAAGTTCCTACGGATCAAATCCCGTCTGTAAAAGCTGAACTGCCGGACGAGTTCAAAGCTACAGGTATTGCAAGTACGTATTACTATTTGTTTAACGTAAATGAAGCACCTTTCAACAACAAAAAAATCCGTCAAGCTTTCGCGATGTCGATCAACCGTCAACTGATCGTTGACAAAGTAACGCAAGGCGGACAAATTCCGGCATTCGGTTTCGTTCCTCCAGGTATCCGCGGTGAAAACGGCGAATTCCGTGACGAACACAAAGACGACTACTTCAAAGAAGACGTAGAACAAGCTAAAAAATTGCTTGAAGAAGGTATGAAAGAAGAAGGCTACACAACTTTGCCGCAAGTTACTTTGATCTACAACACAAGTGACGGTCATGCGAAAATTGCTCTGGCGATCGCTGATATGTGGAAACAAAACCTTGGCGTTGACGTGAAAACGGAAAACCAAGAGTGGGGCGTATTCCTTGAGAACCGCCAAAACCAAAACTTCCAAATCGCTCGTGCGGGATGGTCTGCGGACTATAACGATCCGTACAACTTCTTGGAAATGTGGACAACTGGCAACACAAACAATGATCCTAAATACAGCAACGAACAGTTCGATAAAGACGTTAAAGCAACTGTGAAAGAAACTGATCCTGCTAAGCGTATGGCTGCATTTGCTGACGCTGAAAAAGTCCTGGTTCAGGATGACATGGCGGTTCTGCCAATCTACTATTACACTAACGTATCTTTGACTAAGCCTTACCTGAAAGGCGTACAACTTGATTTTAGTGGAGCGATCGACTTCACTCGCGCATATTTGGAAGCGAAGTAAAGTTGTTCTGAAGTCTATATGAATGCTTCGGGATATATATGTGGTTTTCCATATATATCCCGATTTTTTTGTATGTGAGCCGATTTTCCTTATAATTCTTGAAATTTCCGATAACTGGATTGGACAAGACGCATTGTCTAATTCTACAATCGATTTGTATACAAAATATTGTTTTTGGAGGTGTGCAAGGGTTGGTTAAGTATGTTTTGAAAAAACTGCTATTCGTGCTGCTATCGCTTTTCATACTGGCATCGGCAACATTCTTCTTGATGAAAGCCATTCCGGGAGACCCTTTTACCTCCGAGAAAAAGGTGTCTCCTGAAATCCGGGCATTGCTCGAACAGAAATACGGATTGGACAAATCCCTGTTTGAGCAGTATTTGAAGTACATGGGCGGGATCGTGCAGGGTGATTTCGGCGTTTCCATGAAATACCTGAATCAGGACGTTTCCGATATGATCGTTCAAACGTTTTCGGCTTCGTTGCGTCTCGGCATCTTTGCGATCATCATTTCGATCGTCGTGGGGGTACTGCTAGGTTTGTTGGCGGCAGTCTACCACCGCAAGCTGATCGACGATATTACGATGGTACTTGCCGTCATCGGGATCGCCGTGCCGAGCTTTTTGCTGGCGTCGCTGATCCAGTACGTGTTTGCCTACAAGTTGGGATGGTTCAACGTCATGGGCTTCGATGGCCCGCTTGACTACGTTCTCCCGGTAGCCGCGCTTTCGGCATCCCCGATCGCGTTCATTGCCCGTTTGACTCGTTCTAGCATGTTGGAAGTATTGCATGCGGATTATATCAAAACAGCGAAAGCCAAAGGTTTGAAATGGCCTGCTATCATGTTCAGACACGTTGTGCGTAACGGCATTTTGCCGGTCGTAACTTATGTGGGTCCAATGACTGCAAACATCATCACCGGTTCGGTCGTTATCGAGCAAATCTTTAACATCGGCGGTATTGGTAAAGTGTTTGTCGAAAGTATTACAAACCGTGACTATACGATGATTATGGGGATCACGATCTTTTACGGCGTTCTGTTGATGCTCGCTCGTTTCTTGACAGATATCGCCTATGTACTGGTTGATCCTAGAATTAAGCTGGAAAGCAAGAAGGGGGCATAACGTTGTCTGGCTCAAATAATAAAAATGCACAAACGGCGAATGCTGCCCCGGCGGTAAAATCGCAGGAAAGCGTATCGCTGTGGAAAGACGCGATGTACAGGCTGGCAAGCAACAAAGTTGCGATGATCAGCTTGGGCGTTCTCATCCTTGTTGTTCTTTTTTCGATCATTGGTCCAACTTCGATCTTTACAAGCTACAACTATTACTCCAATGATTTGTTGAACGCCAATATGGCGCCAAGCGCAGAGCATTGGTTCGGCACGGACGAACTCGGCCGTGATATTTGGGTAAGAACTTGGGTCGGTGCACGGGTATCCCTGACGGTCGGCCTGGCGGCTGCCTTGATTGACCTTGTGATCGGGGTCATTTATGGTGCGATCATGGGTTTTTACGGCGGACGCGTAGACGGAATCATGAACAAGTTCTCCGAAATTTTGTACTCTCTTCCTTATATGTTGGTTGTTATCCTGCTGCTGGTCGTTCTGGAGCCAAGCTTGACAACCATTATTATCGCCTTGACGATTACGGGCTGGATCAGCATGTCCTGGATCGTTCGCGGGGAGATCATGCAGCTGAAAAACAGAGATTTTATTCTCGCTGCACGCTCGATGGGTGCAAGCACGGGACGCCAGTTGTTCCGTCATTTGCTGCCTAATGCGGTTGGCCCGATTATCGTTACATTGACATTGTCTATCCCGAATGCGATCTTTGCGGAAGCTTTCCTGAGCTTCCTTGGTCTGGGTGTATCCGCTCCGAGATCTTCCCTGGGATCGATGATCAATGACGCTCTTACAGGCTGGACGCTGTATCCTTGGCGGATGTGGTTCCCTGCCGGTCTGATGGTATTGACGATGCTTGCTTTCAACTTGCTCGGCGACGGACTCCGGGATGCGCTGGATCCGAAATTACGTAAATAGAAATAGGAGGTGGGATTATGGAGACGATTTTAACAGTCAAAGATCTGAGCGTTTCGTTTAAAACGCGCTCGGGGGTATTTGATGCCGTAAAAAATGTTAGTTTCGAATTAGGCAAAGGAGAAACGCTGGGAATCGTTGGTGAGTCCGGTAGTGGTAAAAGCGTTACCGCTCAGACCATCATGAAGCTGATCCCCTCCCCGCCTTCCATCGTTAAAAATGGAGAGATCGTTTTTCAAGGTCAGAGCCTTTTGAATAAAACGGATAAAGAAATGGAAGCGATTCGCGGTAAAGATATCGGTATGATTTTCCAAGATCCGATGACATCGCTCAACCCAACGATCAAAGTCGGTAAACAAATTACCGAGGTGCTTCGCAAGCATCAGAACATGTCCAAAAAGGAAGCGGAAGCCCGCGCCCTGGAAATGCTCAAGCTTGTCGGCATCAAAAACCCGGAAATCCGGATGGGGCACTATCCGCACCAATTTTCAGGTGGTATGCGTCAGCGTGTAATGATCGCCATTGCCTTGGCTTGCCGCCCATCCTTGCTGATCGCGGACGAACCAACTACAGCGCTTGACGTAACGATCCAGGCTCAAATTCTGGATGTTATGAAAGACATGCAGCAAAAGCTCGGCACTTCCATCATGCTGATTACGCATGACCTTGGCGTCGTAGCAGGTATGTGTGACCGTGTCGTGGTCATGAAAGAAGGCGAGGTTGTCGAAACAGGTACAACCGATGAAATTTTCAGCAATCCTCAGCATCCATACACGATTAAATTGCTGAACGCTCTGCCGCGTTTGGATGAGCCTAAAAAGGAAAAACCGACTCCGGTAGGCATTGTTAAAGGGGCAAATAAACCTCTCGTGCAGGTTAAAAACCTCAAACAATACTTCAATCTGGGCAAAGGCAACATCCTGAAAGCCGTTAATGATGTGAGCTTTGACATTTTCGAAGGGGAAACGCTGGGCGTTGTAGGCGAGTCGGGTTGCGGTAAGTCGACAACCGGCCGTACGATTCTGCGTTTGTACGAACCATCGGGCGGAAACGTAAACTTCAACGGAACGGATATTTATAAGCTGTCTCCTCGGAAGATGAAAGAAATGCGCAAAGACATGCAAATGATCTTCCAAGATCCATATGCATCGTTGAACCCGCGTTTCAATGTCATGGATATTATCGGTGAATCTTTGGATATCCACGGTTTGGCTTCCAGCCGAGCAGAACGGAAAAAACGGGTAGAGGAGCTGCTTGACCTGGTCGGGTTGAATCCAAGCCATGCGCTGCGTTACCCGCACGAATTCTCGGGTGGTCAAAGACAACGGATCGGGATTGCACGCGCCTTGGCCGTTGACCCTAAATTCATTATCTGTGACGAGCCGTTGTCGGCGTTGGACGTTTCGATTCAGGCTCAGGTCGTCAAATTGCTGGAAGAACTTCAGCAGCGTCTTGGCCTGACTTACCTGTTCATTGCGCATGATCTTTCCATGGTTAAACATATCAGTGACCGCGTTGCGGTAATGTACATGGGGAAAGTGGTGGAACTAGCAGAAAGCGAAGAGCTTTACTCCAATCCGGTGCACCCTTACACCAAAACGCTGCTGTCGGCGATTCCGGTTCCGGATCCCGAGGTGGAACGCAGCAAACGCCGCATTTTGCTGCCGGACGAACAATCCGGACCGATTCAGAATGCTTCGGGCGGTCCTGTAAACGATCCTTACAATCTGCAAAATGCCCAATTGATCGAAGTATCCAAAGGGCACTGGGTAGCAGAACCGTACGTATAATATGTCATCAAGCCAGATGCCATTATCGATTTAATCAAACCGCCGAGCGATCGGCGGTTTTTTGTTTTCAATTGTTATCATAGTTAAAGCTGGAATTTAAGGAAACAAGGCATACTTTCTTTTGACGTAGAGGCCTACTTTTGAGTACAATCAAGAAAGGCTCTTTGAAGCAGAATAGGAGGCAGACCTCATGAAAGGAATACCCGAGGCGCTCCGCAGCGGATCACGGCTGGCTGAAGATTATATTTGTTCGCGTGATGCTGTGAGAGCCCTTTATGAATATGACGTTCACTTTGATTCCAATCTCTCGGCGCGTGCCCAATGGCTGGATGAAACCGAAAACGCGCGAGTGCATCGTCAGAATCTGGTGGAATACTTGAGTATATATAATCGGCGTTTGAACGCTCACCCGGAAGTTCGTCAATCGCTGGAACGATTGAGCCAGCAAGGTGCGTTGGTTGTGACGGGCGGACAGCAGAGCGGTCTTTTTACAGGTCCGTTGTTCGTTATTTACAAGGCTGCCAGTGTGATTGCGGCTGCACGAGAAGCCGAAGCCAAGCTCGGGCGTCCTGTCGTGCCTGTTTTCTGGATTGCGGGTGAAGACCATGACTGGGACGAGGTGAATCACACGTTCTTGCCCGACCGCAATGGGAACATCGTCAAAGTAAAGCTGCACGGGCGATTTAGCGGACGGGATTCGGTGAGCAGCGTTCATGTGGATGCAGACCAATGGAAGAATGCCATCGAGCAGGTGGAACAGCTCTTGCCTGATACAGTACATAAACCGGGACTGGTTAAACTGCTTAGGGACATTCACGAATCCAGCTCCAATCTCAGCGATGCGTTTGCCAGAATGTTGTCCGCCCTGTTCGGAGGAAGCGGGCTTGTTCTTATGGATGCGGCAGAGCAGGGACTGCGGGCGTTGGAACAACCGGTGTTTGCGAACATGATTCGCAAGAACGATGTGCTGCGACACGCTTATTTGCAAGGAGCTTCCCAGGTTGTGGGGGCTGGCTATGACATGCCGGCAGAAGTTGCCGAAGACGGGGCAAATTTGTTCTACATCCATCAGGGTGCACGCCTGTTGTTAACTTACAAGGATGGCTTATTCGGCGATCGGAAGGGACTGGTGTCCTTCACGGAAGACCGGTTGCTTCAGGAGCTCGCCGAACATCCCGAGCGTTTCAGCAACAACGTGCTGACAAGGCCGTTAATGCAAGATTCTGTGCTGCCGGTTCTGGCCGTTATTTTGGGACATGGAGAGATCGCATATTGGGGATTGACCCGTGAAGCCTTCAGACAGTTTGGTTTGCAAATGCCCATTCTGTTGCCGCGTCTTTCTTTTACCATTTTGGAAGACATCCACCACAAACATATGCAGCAATACGGTCTTTCGTTTCAGGATGTTCAGTATCGTCTTGAAGAGCGCAAGCAGCAATGGCTGGACGACCAGGAAACGTTGGCTGTGGAGGAAGAGTTTGCAAAAGCACAACAGGCTATAGAAACCGTGTACCGGCCGCTGCTGGACCGATTGGCGGAAATCCAAGCCGGACTTGGGCGAATCGGCGAAACCAATTTGCGCAAGATTGGAGAACAGGTCCAATATATGCAGCAGCAGACGCATCGGGCCATTGCGGAGAAACATGAGGCGGGGCTGCGTCACTGGAATGGTATCCAGGCTTCCCTTTTCCCAACGAACAAACCGCAGGAGAGGGTCCACAACGTTCTATTTTACTTGAACCTGTATGGAACGGAGTGGATCGAGCGTTTGATTGGAAGCCAGTCCGAATTCACCGGGCAGCACCAGGTCATCCGGTTGTAATCGAAAGCTCGAAAATGTATAGAAGCAATCACATGTCTAGGAGGATGAAGGTATGACTACACCTGCTTTGCAGAACAGCATTGTTGCTGATATGGCGCTTGCGCCGGAAGGTCATCTTAAAATCGATTGGGTAGAAGCGCACATGCCGGTGTTGAATCGCATTCGCCGTCAGTTTGAACAGGATCTTCCTTTCAAGGGACTTAAGGTATCCATCTGTCTTCACCTTGAAGCCAAAACGGCGTATTTGGCCAAGGTCATTCAAGCGGGGGGAGCGGAAGTCACCATTACCCACAGTAATCCGCTTTCGACACAGGATGATGTATGCGCCGCACTCGTTGAGGACGGAGTAACCGTTTATGCAAAGCACAATCCAGGCGCGGAGGAGTTTAAAGCACTGCAGATTCGTGCGCTTGAAGCCAAGCCGGACCTGATTATCGACGATGGCGGCGATTTTGCTACCATTCTCGCATCCGAACGGCCAGACCTGGCCGCAACGATTCGCGGCGGGGCAGAGGAAACGACAACGGGCATTATTCGTCTGAAAGCGTTGGCGAAAGAAGGCGAACTGAAATTTCCGATGGTTGCGGTGAATGACGCCTATTGCAAATACTTGTTCGATAACCGGTACGGTACGGGACAGTCTGCATTTGACGGAATCATCCGTACGACCAACCTGGTTGTTGCGGGAAAAACGGTCGTTGTTGCGGGGTATGGCTGGTGCGGCAAAGGCGTGGCCATGCGTGCCAAAGGACTGGGCGCGAACGTCATCGTCACCGAGATTGATCCCATCAAGGCCGTGGAAGCGCATATGGACGGGTTCCGGGTCATGCCTATGCTGGAAGCTGCCAAGCTTGGCGATTTCTTCATCGCGGTAACGGGCAACAAAGACGTTATTACAGGCGAGCATTACGATGTCATGAAAGACGGAGCCATTCTTAGCAACGCAGGCCACTTTGACGTGGAAGTAAACAAGCCAGAGCTGGCCAAGCGATCGGATTCGATTCGTACCGTGCGCCGCAACATCGAGGAGTACCGCTTCAAGGATGGACGCAAAATGTACCTTCTGGCCGAAGGACGACTTGTCAACCTGGGCGCGGCGGACGGACACCCGGCCGAAATCATGGACACAACGTTTGCGCTTCAAGCTCTTGGCCTGCGCTATGTAAGCGAGAATTATGCGGATTTGGGCAAAAACGTGGTTAACGTGCCTTATGAAATTGACCGCCAAGTCGCCAGCTACAAGCTGGAGAGCCTTGACATCGCGATCGACGCCTTGTCGCCGGAGCAGGAGAAGTATTTGGACAGCTGGAAGTTCTGATTCCGGGCCGGGATATCGATCATGGCGCGAGACACCAGAAATTACTTGCAGAACATCTGGTTCGAAAGATATAAAATGATGTAGATGTGGCATGTACGGCATCGTACAGTCATTGCCCGGGAAACGCCTTTGGTCCTGAGTACGGGATCAAGGGCGTTTTTTATGTTTTTTTCATGATTACGAATATTTGGGGAAATCAAGATAGGAAAGAAGGGTTTTGATTTTTTTTTGCGAATCTATTATGCTTAGGTGGTGGAAAGTGGGGCAAAGTGGGGAGAATGGGTGAGGAGTGAGTGGGCCAATGTTTATGGGGGAATTCCAACATAGCATTGATGACAAGGGCCGGATCATTATCCCGGCCAAATTCCGCGAATCCTTAGGGCCTTCTTTCGTTGTCACACGTGGGTTAGACCAGTGTCTTTTCGTGTATCCCATGGATGAATGGGGAATCATGGAACAGAAGCTCAAGGCGCTGCCTTTGATGAAATCCGATGCGCGCGCGTTTACCCGGTTTTTTTTCTCGGGGGCTACCGAATGCGAATTGGACAAACAGGGCAGGGTAAATTTGCCTGGCAACCTCAGGGAGTATGCCAAGCTGGACAAGGACTGCGTGGTTCTGGGCGTGTCAAACCGGGTGGAGATTTGGAGCAAAGGCATATGGGAGAACTATTTCAATCAATCCGAAGAAGCATTCAACGACATCGCCGAGAAGCTGGTCGATTTTAATTTTGATTTATGAAGCAGGAGGGGTGCAGGTTGTTTCACCACATTACCGTACTCAAAGAAGAAGCAACAGAAGGATTAAACATCAAGCAGGACGGGATATACGTGGACTGCACTTTAGGCGGTGCCGGGCATAGTTCCGTGATTGCATCCAAGCTGGGTCCAGAAGGGCGACTCATAGCGCTCGACCAGGACGACTGGGCATTGGACAATGCGCGCGAGAAACTGGCCGTATACGGAGAGCGGGTGACGCTCGTCAAAACCAATTTCCGTGATCTGGAGCAGGTACTGAAAGATTTGAACGTACCCATGAAAGACGGCGTACCGCAAGTGGACGGCATTTTGTACGATTTGGGGGTATCTTCCCCGCAGTTTGATGAGGGGGAGCGCGGGTTCAGCTATAACCACGATGCCCCGCTCGATATGCGCATGGACCAAGATGCGTATCTGACGGCCAAAGAGATCATCAATGAATGGCCCGAAGAGGAGATTGCCCGGATTTTGTACACCTATGGCGAGGAAAAGTTCTCAAGACGGATCGCCAGGGTTATCGTGGAGAAGCGAAGTCAGTCTCCGATCGAAACGACGGGCGAGCTCGTCGAATTGATCAAAGAAGGAATTCCCGCCGCGGCTCGCCGCACAGGCGGCCATCCGGCCAAACGCAGTTTTCAGGCATTGCGGATTGCCGTCAATGATGAGCTGGGAGCCTTCGAGGAAGCGTTGCACCAGGCTGTTCGCTGTCTGGCGCCTGGCGGACGTGTATCTGTCATCACCTTCCATTCGCTTGAAGATCGGATATGCAAACAAATTTTCAGCAGTTATTTGGAGAAATGCACATGCCCTCCGGATTTCCCGTTGTGCGTGTGCGGCGGCCAAGGCGTACTTCGTTTGGTCAACCGCAAACCTCTGGTTCCAACGGAAGCGGAACTGGCCGATAATCCACGTGCTCGTTCAGCCAAGCTGCGCGTAGCCGAGAAATTGTAAACCAATAGCGAAGGAGGAGCTTCAGCATGGCATATACACGTGGCAATCTGGCAGTGAAGGAGAAGGCGTCCGAACAGCGCGTGTCACAGCAGCGCTACAAGGAAACGACCAAAGTGGTGACGCGCCGTTCAAGCATCCCCGGTCGAGAGAAGCTTTTGTACATGGCGACCCTGCTCGTCTGCATCATTGTAGGCGGTGCTTTGATGTGGCGATATGCGCACATTTACGATTTGAACAGACAAGCGCAAACAGCTGCTTCGGAAATCAAAAAAAATGAAAAAACGATCGCCGATCTGGAGGTCGAAAAAGAGAGACTTAACAATCTGGTCATCGAAAATGCGCGCAAACTCGGGTATGTCGAAGCTACCGACAAAGACGTTATTTACGTGCCCCGTTCAACGAGCAGGGCGAGTGACACGGATGCAGGCAAGTCGTCGGATTCCGCAGAGTAAATAAAGAGGTGTGCCGATGATTAAAAAAATTAAAATGCGAACGCTGCTTATAGGGGGATGTATAACCCTCTTTTTTCTTGTACTGATCATTCGAATTTTTTTCATTCAAGTGGTGAACGGTGATACATGGCAGGCTGAAGCCTCTTCGCTGATCGACCGGGAGCAGACCATAAAGGCATCCCGCGGCACGATTATGGACCGGAATGGCAACGTTCTGGCCACCGATGCGCCTGCCTATATCGTTTCCGTCAATCCCAAATTGATCAATAAACTCGGGATCGAAGATGTAGTAACGACCGAGCTGTCCAAAATTTTGGGCAAAAAAGAAAGTGAAATGCGCACTTTGGTGACCGCGAAAAAGCCGAACAGCGACGAGTTTTACGAGCAGCGTGAAGTGCGGAGCGAAGGGTTCAAGATCGGTCCGGAGCTTAATGCAAAGGTAGAAGCCTTGCGTAATGAACTGCAGGAAACATATAAAGCGAAGAATGCAATCGTGACGACGCAGGTATCCAAGCGATACTACCCCGAGGAAAATCTGGCTTCCCATTTGCTGGGTTACATGAACCTTGAAGGGAAAGCAGTCAACGGGCTTGAAGTCTCTTACGATGATAAGCTGACCGGTACCGACGGGTATTTGCATTATCAGAAGGACGCCAAGGGCGTGCAGCTTCCCAATTCGAAGGAGAACTACCAGCCTCCGCAAAACGGGCACAACCTGAAACTGACCATTGACGACACGATCCAATTTTACATTCAGGAAGCGATGAAAGAGGCAGTTGCAAAGTATAACCCGCTCAGCATGACTGTTATTGCGGCCGATCCGAACACGATGGAAATACTGGGCATGGCCAACTGGCCGGATTTTAATCCGAATACGTATTGGAATGCCTCGGATCAAAGAAACTTTGTCAATCACGCCGTCCAGTCGATTTACGAGCCGGGTTCTACGTTCAAAATTGTCACGCTTGCGGGCGCCGTGGAAGAAAAACTGTTCGATCCCAATGCGACCTTTGAGTCCAAACGGATCGTCATCGGCGGATATCCCATCAGTGACAATGGGCACGCTTATGGGCGCATTTCATACCTGGAAGGGGTCAAACGTTCAAGTAACGTCGCTTTCGTCAATCTGGGTTACAGCATGCTCGGCGGCGATCGGTTGCGGAAATACATTGATAATTTCGGTTTTGGCGTCAAAACAGGCATCGACCTGCCCAATGAGTCGGCATCACCGATCAAACCGCTCGTGTACAAAGCGGATATCGCGGCTGCTGCTTATGGACATGGACTTATACAAGTGACGCCAATCCAGCAAGTGGCGGCGATCTCGGCGATCGCCAATGGCGGCAAGCTGCTGGAGCCGCATCTGGTTAAAGAAATCATCAATCCGAATGACGGCACTTCCGAAGTGATCAAACCGAAGGAAGTGCGCCAAGTCATTTCGGCGGAGTCTTCCAAACTGGTGAGCAGTTACTTGGAACAGGTTGTTGCAGATCAGATTATCGGAACCGGACGAAACGCCTACATTGAAGGGTATCGTGTCGCAGGCAAGACGGGTACGGCCAGAAAAGTCATCAACGGGCAGTACAGCAAAACGAAAGATGTCGTATCGTTTATCGGATTTGCGCCTGTCAATAATCCGAAAATCGCCGTACTGGTCGTCATCGACCAGCCTGAAGGAGCCAATATCGGCGGCGGTGCCGCTGCAGCACCTGTTTTCAAAAAAATCGTGAGCCAAACTTTGCAGTACATGGGCGTACCGAAAGATACGGCAAAAACGAAATCGAAAACCGATGTCCCTGTCGTTCAAGCCAAAGCCCCTGATCTGACAGGAAAAGCGGCGAAACAAGCCAGAACGACTCTGCTCAATTCGGGCATCGCCTATGTAACGCTGGGCCAAGGAGAGAACGTGATTCGACAGTACCCCGCTGCGGGCGCCTCGATGAATCCGGGACAGCGTGTCTATCTGCTTACCGAAGAGAGCAGCAAAATGAAAGTACCTGATCTGACGGGCGAATCGCTCAGAGACGCCATGGAAGTGCTGTCGCTCATGAAGGTGGGCGTTACGGTCAAAGGCGAAGGGTATGTCGTTGAACAGAAAGAGCAAGTGGCAGGAGAACAGCGAACGGTGCAGCTCACGCTGCAATCGGCCAAAGCAGCAGTCACCGGGATCGAGGACGAAGCACCGGAATCTTCGGGTACGCCAACATCGTCCGAAAACGACGACGCGAGCGATTCGGAGCAGGCGGACCAAGAGAAGGAAACGCAGACGCAAACGACGGATTCGTCTCAAACCGAGAATGGAGATGCAGCGTCCGATTCGCAGTCCACGGATACCTCGCTGCCATAACGATATGGACAGCCCGTTCTAACCCCCGGTTGTCCCGAATATTCATGAATGGAACGCAGATCATGATTTTGGGACGACTGGGGGGAACTTCTATTGAAAGGCACAAGCATTCAGCTGCGGCGCAGGTTGCTGTGGGCATTGCTCATTTTGGTAGTGTTGTTTTCGGCCTTGGTAATCAGGCTTGCATATGTACAATTGGGACAAGGGCCGGAACTCGCGGAAAAGGCGGAAGAGTCATGGCGGCGTAACATCCCGTACACGGCCAAACGAGGGGAAATTCTGGACCGGAATGGTACTGCGCTTGCATACAATGTCACCACGCCGACGATTATGGCCATCCCTGTGCAAGTCAAGGAACCCGAGACAACGGCCAAGGCGCTGGCCCCTTTGCTGGGCATGACGGAAGAAAAGGTGCTGGCAACTATCACGAAGAGAGATATGATCGTACGACTACAGCCCGGCGGCCGCAAAATTACGATGGAGAAAGCACAACGCATCCGTGATTTGAAGCTTCCGGGCATCGTCGTTGCGGAGGATAACAAACGTTTTTACCCTTATGACGATTTGGCGGCGCATATTCTTGGCTTTACCGGGATTGATAATCAGGGATTGACCGGGGTCGAGAAGAAGTATGATGACAAACTCAATGGGCTGAACGGGAGCGTTTCCTACTTGTCCGATGCGGCCGGCAGGCTGATGCCGGGTTCATCCGAGAAGTATGTGGAGCCCAAGGACGGATTGGACCTGAAACTGACGATTGATCACTCGATTCAATCCATCATGGAGCGCGAATTGGACCAGGCGATGGTTAAATTCCAGGCCAATTCGGCGCTGGCCATCGCGATGAATCCAAAAACGGGCGAGGTGCTTGCGATGGCGAGCCGTCCGGGTTACGAGCCGGCTAACTATCAGCAATATGCCTCCGAGATCTACAACCGCAATCTTCCGATCTGGATGACCTACGAGCCGGGATCGACCTTCAAGATTATTACACTTGCGGCAGCGTTGGAAGAGAAAAAGGTCAATTTGCAGCAGGACCAATTCTATGATCCAGGTTATGTCGAGGTCGGCGGAGCCCGGCTTCGCTGCTGGAAAAAGGGTGGCCACGGAAGCCAGACATTCCTTCAAGTCGTCGAAAACTCCTGCAACCCGGGTTTTGTGGCCCTTGGCCAGAAGCTTGGGAAAGAATCCTTGTTCTCGTACATCAAAAATTTCGGGTTCGGCAGCAAAACCGGCATCGATCTCAGCGGGGAAGAAAACGGAATTTTGTTCAAGCTATCGCGGGTAGGCCCTGTCGAATTGGCCACGACGGCGTTTGGCCAAGGCGTCTCGGTAACGCCGATCCAGCAAGTGGCCGCCGTGTCGGCCGCCATCAATGGCGGCAAGTTATACAAGCCTTATGTGACCAAAGCGTGGGTTCATCCGGATACAGGCGAAGTCATCGAGGAATCGAAACCCCAACTGGTGCGGCAGGTGATTTCGGAGAGCACGTCGAAGCAGGTGCGCGAAGCGCTGGAGAGCGTGGTTGCCAAGGGCACGGGAAGACCGGCGTTCATTGACGGTTACCGGGTCGGCGGCAAAACGGGAACGGCCCAAAAGGTCGTAAACGGACGTTATTCAACAAGCGAGCATATCGTATCCTTTATCGGATTCGCCCCTGCCGACGATCCTCAAATCGTTGTTTACACGGCAGTGGACAATCCCAAAGGCATTCAGTTCGGGGGCGTGGTTGCTGCGCCGATCGTGCAGAACATTCTGGAGGACGCGCTGCATTACATGAACGTCGCTCCTCGTAAGGACCAGGTGGCAAAGGAATACAAGTACGGCGAAACGAAAATCGTTACCGTACCCGATCTGACGGGGGCAACGGCGGAGGATCTTTACGAGGATTTGAACATGAACTTTATGCTGGCGAAGTCCGGCAGCGGAAAGTATGTCATTAATCAGGCGCCGAAGCCCGGGTCCCGGGTAGAGCAAGGTTCAACGATCCGGATTTACATGAGCGATGTGTTGAAGGATGCACATCAGCATGCCGAGGAGGAGGGAGGCACGCCGTAACGCGTGCTCCTTCTCCTCAACCGCAACAAAATTCGCCGAACTGCGTTTCATTAAATGGCCTTATTGACGATATTAGTATAATAAAGACATCATGTTAGAGCAGATTAATTTGGAGAAGTGAGGTTATTCATGTGCTTTTAAACCAATTTGCAGCAAAACTGAAAACCGCTCGCCTCATCGGCGAGCCTCATACAGAATGTCAAAACCTGCAGACAGATTCCCGTCAGGTCAAGCCGGGCGATCTGTTTATCTGTCTGCCGGGACATACGGTCGACGGTCATGATTATGCGGAAAAAGCCGTGAGCGCGGGTGCGGTCGCACTTGTCGTGGAACGCGAGCTGAATCTGCCGGTTCCGCAGCTGCTCGTCAAGGACAGCCGTTTCGCCATGGCCGTGCTGGCCGATTTCTTTTTCGGGTCCCCAAGCCGCAAGATGAACATGATCGGGGTAACCGGAACGAACGGCAAAACGACGACCACTTATCTGATCGAAAAGATCATGAGCGATTACGGACAAAAGACAGGACTGATCGGCACCATCCAGATGCGTTATGACGGTCGCACATACCCGATGTCCGGCACTACGCCGGAAGCGCTGGATCTGCAGCGCAGCCTGCATGACATGGTGCAGACGGGGACGACCTGCTGCGTGATGGAAGTGTCTTCTCATGCACTGGAACAAGGCCGCGTAAAAGGAACCGACTTCCGCACGGCGGTATTCACCAACCTGACGCAGGATCATCTGGACTACCACCATTCCATGGAAGAGTACCGTTCCGCCAAAGGACTGTTCTTTGCCCGCCTGGGCAACGAATTCAGCGCGGATGATTCCCGCCGCAAATACGCGGTCATCAATGCGGACGACGCCTCTGCGGACTATTTCAAATCGGTAACGGCGGCCGAAGTCATTACATATGGCATGGGAGAGGACGCGGACGTTCGAGCCTCCGAGATCAAAATAACGGCGCAAGGCACGTCATTCCATGTGGACACCTTTGCGGGCAGCACGGATATCCGTTTGCGCATGGTGGGCAAATTCAACGTTTACAACGCCATGGCGGCCATAGCTGCAGCGCTTGTGGAGAACGTACCCTTGGAAGAGATCAAGCGCAGCCTGGAGACGGTTCCTGGCGTGGACGGCCGCGTGGAAGCCGTCGCCGAAGGCCAGCCGTTTGCGGTGATCGTGGATTATGCGCATACGCCGGACGGACTTGAAAACGTGCTTCGCACCGTGAAGGAGTTCGCCGAAGGCCGCGTAATTACCGTGTTCGGCTGCGGGGGAGACCGCGATCGGACGAAACGTCCGCTCATGGGGAAAATTGCGGCAAAATACAGCGATCTTGTGTTTGTTACCTCAGATAACCCTCGCACGGAAGATCCGGAACTTATTCTTAAAGACATCGAGCAGGGACTCATCGAAGAATCCGTTCCGTCCGACCGGTATATCATGATCGTTGATCGCCGTCAGGCGATTCATGAGGCTATTGAAAAGGCAAGCCCTGCCGATGTAGTATTGATTGCGGGCAAAGGGCATGAAAACTATCAGATTATCGGCACGACCAAAACCGATTTTGATGACCGGATCATTGCCAAAGAAGCGATAAGGGGAAAATCCAATTGATAAAGAGAACTATGGCACAACTGGCCGAAATGTGCGGAGGCACTTTAGTCGCCCCTGCTGCATATGCCAATATGGCTGCCCAAGGCGTTTATACGGATTCGCGTAAGCGGGCTGAAGGAAGTTTGTTCATTCCGCTTGTCGGCGACAGATTTGACGGACATGAATTTGCGCAATCCTGTATGGAGAACGGCGCTGCCGGTACACTGTGGCAAAAAGACCATGGCGAACCGCCGCAGGGAGCCGTCATCGTCGTCGACGATACCCTTGAGGCGCTACAGGCGCTTGCGTCGGCTTATTTGGCCGAAAGCAAAGCCTCGGTTGTCGGCATTACGGGCAGCAACGGCAAAACAACGACAAAGGACATCGTCGACGCGCTTCTGTCCACCACGTTCAAGGTGCACAAAACGCAAGGCAACTTTAACAATCATATCGGTCTGCCGCTCACCGTGCTTGCGATGGAGCCGGACACCGAGATCATTATTTTGGAAATGGGCATGAGCGGACGAGGGGAGATCGAGACATTGTCCCGCATTGCCCGCCCCGACGTTGCGATTATTACGAACATCGGCGAATCCCATCTCCTGCAGCTCGGTTCCAGGCTGGAGATTGCCAGGGCCAAAGTGGAGATCGTGGCTGGCATGAAACCTGGCGGCTTGCTGATCCGAAACGGGGATGAGCCGCTAATCACGCAAGTGCTAGCAGAGGAAACAACGATCAAACCGGCAGGCTTGAACCAGTTTACATTTGGTCTTCAGCCGGACAATGACGATTATGCGACAGGCATCATGAATGCGCCCGGCGGGGTTGTTTTCACGAGCAAACAATCCGGCGAGGCCGCGCTGAGCTTGCCGCTGCTCGGCACGCATAATGTCGTGAACTGTATGGCTGCCCTGGCGGTCGCTCGCCATTTCGGAGTGTCTGCCGACCGCATTGCGCAGGGATTGTCCGGGCTGAAGCTTACAGGCATGCGGATTGAGATCGTTCAAGGCGCCAGCGGACTCACCATGCTGAACGATGCTTACAATGCAAGCCCGACCTCCATGAAAGCAGCGCTGGATGTCATTGAAGGCCTGAATGGATACAAATCCAAGGTCGCCGTGCTTGGCGACATGCTGGAGCTTGGGCCTCAAGAGCAGCAGCTTCATTATGATATAGGCAAGTATATTTCGCCGGAGAAATTGGACCTGGTGCTTGCATACGGGCCGTTGTCCGCCCACATTGCGGAAGGGGCCAGGGAAAACATGCCGCCCGAAGCGGTGCATGCTTTTGACAACAAAGAAGAAATGACCCGTTACCTGCTAGAGAAACTCCATCCCAGAGACGTTGTCTTGTTCAAGGCCTCACGGGGCATGAAGCTTGAGGACGTGGTCGAAGCACTGAAAACAGCACCATTACAGAACCGAGTAGACTAGAGGGGTGAACCCATGGATTTTCAAGTATTACTGTTAACAATCGGCGTTTCATTCATTTTGGCGGTGATTGCCGCACCGCTCTTGATTCCACTGCTGAGACGGATGAAATTCGGCCAGCAGGTACGGGAAGATGGCCCGCAGAGCCATCTGAAGAAAAGCGGAACGCCGACAATGGGCGGGGTTGTAATCATTTTGGCGTTCACGCTGGCTTTCCTGAAATTTTCGGCTGTCAAAAATACGGATTTTTACGTTCTGCTCGTAGCTACGCTTGGCTTTGGACTCATCGGATTTTTGGATGATTACATCAAAATCGTGTTCAAGCGCTCGCTGGGCCTGACGCCGGGGCAGAAGATGTTCGGGCAGCTGTTATTCAGCGCGATCATGTGTTACCTGCTTATTCAAAACGGGCATAGCACCGCCATATCGATTCCGGGCACTTCGGTATCTTTCGACTGGACGGGATGGTTCTACTATCCATTTGTCGTAATCATGATGCTGGCCATTACCAATGCCGTGAACTTTACCGATGGCTTGGACGGTCTGCTATCCGGCGTAAGTGCCATTGCTTTCGGGGCATTTGCCATTGTGGCGATGCAGGCGACTTCCATGCCGGCAGCCGTATGTGCCGCGGCTATGATCGGGGCTGTGCTGGGCTTCCTCGTTTACAATGCCCATCCCGCCAAAGTATTCATGGGTGATACCGGATCGCTGGGCATTGGCGGAGCGATAGGAGCGGTTGCCATCGTCACGAAGACGGAGCTGTTGTTCGTCATTATCGGCGGCGTGTTTGTCATCGAGATTTTGTCCGTCGTCATCCAGGTCATCTCGTTCAAAACCCGGGGCAAGCGCGTATTCAAAATGAGTCCCATCCACCATCACTTCGAACTGAGCGGCTGGTCGGAATGGCGCGTCGTCATTACCTTCTGGGCTGTTGGCGCCATATTGGCAGCTGTCGGACTTTATCTCAACAAGGGGTTGTAAAACATGAAGCATCCTGATGAATATCGCGAAAAACGGGTTGTCGTGCTCGGACTGGCCAAAAGCGGCGTGCAGGTCGCCAAGGTACTGGAACGCGCCGGCGCCAAAGTGACGGTCAATGACAAAAAGGAGAGGGAACAGTGTCCCGAAGCATCCGAATTGGAGGCTTTGGGAATTTCTGTTGTATGCGGGGGACATCCCGATAACCTCATTAACGAGGATGTTCAGCTTGTGGTCAAAAATCCGGGAATCCCGTACCAGGCACCACCCGTCCAGAAAGCGCTCGAGCTTGGGATTGAGGTCGTTACCGAAGTCGAGGTTGCTTACCATCTCTGCGAGGCACCGATCATCGGAATTACGGGCTCCAACGGCAAAACAACGACAACGACATGGGTTGGAAAAATGCTGGAGCATGCCGGCCTGAAACCGATTGTGGCTGGAAATATCGGTACACCGCTCTGCGAAGCGGCGGAACAGGCCGATCAGGACAATTGGATGGTGGCTGAGCTGAGCAGCTTCCAGCTTAAAGGCACGGTGGATTTCCGTCCGCGCATTGCGTGTCTGCTCAATGTGGCCGAGACCCATCTGGATTACCACGGAGACATGGACGATTACGTTGCCTCCAAAGCCAAGCTATTCGCCAACCAGCAGTCCGGGGATACCGCGGTGCTCAATTGGGATGACCCCGTATGCCGCGGCCTCGTACCCTACATCAAGGGCAGATTGGTTCCCTTCTCCGTGACGGAGAAGCTGGACATCGGGGTTTACGCCGATCCGCCATACGTGGACGGTGAGGAGGATGATGTTCAGCGCCAGGCGATCTACGCTGACGGCAGCGGCAATCACCATGTCATCATTGACGTGTCCGACATCGGCCTTCCTGGCCGGTTCAACGTGGAGAATGCACTGGCCGCCATCGCGATTGCGGTGTCTGCCGGGGCCGATCCGTCTTCATTGCTCGTACCTCTGTCCGAATTCAAGGGTGTCGAGCACCGTTTGGAGTATGTCCTGGAGCATCAAGGAGCCGCGTATTACAACAATTCGAAAGCGACCAACTCCAAAGCTACCGTCAATGCGCTGGGCTCTTTCAAACAACCCGTCGTGCTGATCGCCGGTGGATTGGACCGCGGGTCGGACATGATGGAACTGCTGCCTTTATTTCAGGAAAAGGTCAAAGCGGTGGTGGCCCTTGGCGAGACACGGGAGAAGATTGCCCGGGTTGCGGAACTGGCCGGGTTAAAGGAAATCAAGGTCGTCGATAATGAGGAGGATGCCGCCCTGACGCTAACCGCTGCAGTACAGGAAGCGAAGAAGCTTGCGGCTCCGGGCGATGTGGTTCTTCTGTCGCCTTCTTGCGCCAGCTGGGACATGTTTGCTTCTTACGAAGAGCGGGGACGCATTTTTAAAGAGGCGGTGCATAACTTGTAAGTAGGGGGGTGGAAAAGCCCCTACTTCGATGCAAGGGGTGGCCTCCTGATGAAACAGACGCGACCGGCGCCGGACATCTGGCTCCTGATTTGTATTTTGGCTTTGCTTGCCATCGGCATTATTATGGTTTATAGTGCGGGATCGGTACTTGCATTCCATGATTATGGCGATTCCTTTTACTTTGTCAAACGACAGCTGCTGTTTGCGGGACTTGGACTCGCGGCGATGTTTGTTACGGCTAACGTGGACTATCGTGTGTGGAGGAAGTATGCCAAGCCGATATTGATTGCCTGTTTCGTGATGCTGATTGCGGTGCTGATTCCCGGGATCGGCGTTGTTCGCGGCGGAGCCAGGAGCTGGCTGGGCATCGGCTCGTTCGGCATCCAGCCGTCGGAGTTCATGAAGCTGGGCATGATTTTGTTTTTGGCGCACTGGCTCGGTAAGGATACGGGCAAACTCAAAACCTTTACGACAGGATTGCTTCCGCCCCTCGGATTGATGGGGCTCGCTTTTGGGATTATCATGCTGCAGCCTGATTTGGGGACAGGCACCGTCATGATGGGAGCCTCCATGTTGATCGTGTTCACTGCCGGAGCAAGAATGAAACATTTGCTGCTCTTAGCCCTCGGCGGCGTGGCCGGTTTTGTGGCATTGATCGCTGCAGCCCCCTATCGGCTGAAACGAATTACGGCATTTCTTGACCCGTGGTCAGACCCGTTAGGTGCAGGATATCAGATCATTCAATCCCTTTATGCGATTGGCCCTGGCGGGTTGGCAGGTCTGGGACTCGGGATGAGCCGGCAGAAGTACAGTTACGTCCCGGAACCGCAGACTGATTTTATTTTTTCCATTTTGGCCGAAGAGCTTGGATTCATCGGTGGAATGATTGTGCTGCTCCTCTTCCTTGTGCTGATTTGGCGGGGCATGCGCGTCGCGATGACGATTCCCGATGCTTTCGGCAGCCTGCTCGGCGTCGGCATTGTCGGCATGGTTGCTGTTCAGGTCATCATCAACATCGGCGTGGTGATCGGTTTAATGCCGGTCACGGGCATTACGCTTCCACTGATCAGTTACGGCGGTTCTTCTTTAACCCTCATGCTGACAGCTCTCGGCATTTTATTGAATTTATCCCGTTATGCGAGGTGAACATACGATGCGAGTCGTATTAAGCGGCGGCGGAACCGGAGGTCATATCTATCCGGCCGTGGCCATTGCTAGGCAGATCGAGGCGGAAAATCCGGACTCGGAATTTTTATATATCGGCGGTACCAGAGGCTTGGAGAGCAAACTGGTACCCCAGGAAAATATCCCGTTTCAGTCCATTGACATTACGGGCTTCCGTCGTAAGTTATCCATGGACAATCTGAAAACCGTGATGCGCTTCCTACAAGGCGTCAGGAAATCCAAAAAAATGCTGAAGGAGTTCAAACCCGACGTGGTGATCGGCACAGGCGGATATGTGTGCGGACCGGTCGTTTATGCCGCAGCCAAATTGGGCATTCCGAGCGTCATTCACGAGCAGAACGCCATTCCGGGTCTGACCAACAAGTTCCTGACCCGCTACGTGGATACGGTGGCGGTCAGCTTTGAAGGCGCGGACAAGGCTTTTCCGGGGGCCAAGCGGGTCGTTTACACCGGAAATCCCCGGGCAACGACCGTGGCCAAGGCCAGCCGTGACCGGGGATTTGCCACGTTGGGCGTACCGATGGACAGCAGGGTTGTCCTTGTTGTGGGAGGCAGCCGCGGAGCCAAGGCGATCAATAAGGCAATGGTCGACATGGCTCCGATGCTGGAGCGGTTGAAGGATGTGCACGTCGTGTACGTCACCGGCGAATCGTACTTTGATGAAACGCGGGAAGCCATTCGCAGCACGCTTGGCACGATGCCGAATCATTTGCATGTATTGCCATACGTACACAACATGCCGGAAGTGCTGGCGTGCACTTCGCTGATCGTCAATCGGGCAGGCGCATCGTTTCTGGCCGAGATTACTTCGCTCGGCATACCTTCCATCCTGATTCCGTCTCCGAACGTGACGAACAATCATCAGGAAGCCAATGCCCGCATGCTGGAACGAGGCGGAGCTTCGGTGACCATGCTTGAGAAGGATTTGTCCGGCAAGGCGCTTTATGAGGCCATCGAGGGCATCATGAACAACGAGGAAGCCCGCAAACGCATGGCGGCATCCTCCCTTTCGCTCGGCAAACCGGATGCAGCCGAAGTGCTGGTAGACGAAATTCGAAGACTTGCGGTGCATCGGTAAAGTGCTTTATGGGCGATTGTCACACACTGGCAGGGACTTACATAAGATACCCTATAAATCGTGACAATCGTTCTATGGCGCGGCAGCACAGCCTGCGGGAAAAGAAGCTGGTTCTCCGATCGGTTTCGAAACAAGGGTGATGGTCTGCATGAGTTTGGAGCCCCATCCGGCATCATGCGGACACGGTCCTTGAAAACGAAACGCTTGCAACTGGCACCATATGGAACATCGGCGGATCCTGCGGGTACGCCGGTCCTACCGGGGAACAGTGAGCAAATGTTCAATCCCGTTCGGCCTGTTGCACAGATGGCAGATTCCTTGGGGGAGCCGAAGGGAAATGGAGGATCTGGGCTCGACTGCAGCTCCCGGAACTGTCGGGGGATGTCGTGAAATGAATGCAGGTGCCCATGGATCGGATGTGTCACGGATATTTCATACCGCTTGAATAGAAGCTGGGGCGTGGGAGACGGTACATTATGTTTCCAAGTGCAATTCCCGGCCATGCAACGGCATAGGACGTTATCACCCTGATACAGCAAATTCGGAGCAATACATCATCTCAAACCGGCATTGAACTTGTTTCGGAAGTTTTCGCAGCGGGTGAGCGGTAAACCCCGGAGGTGATACATTGGACAAATTGGTGATTGAAGGCGGGAAACCCCTCTCAGGAACCATACGCATCCATGGAGCAAAAAATGCCGCTTTACCGATTATGGCCGCAAGTTTGTTGGCAGACGGCAAAGTAACCCTGCACAACGTTCCGCACTTGCTGGACATTCAAGTGATGCTGTATATCCTGGAGCGGCTTGGATGCACATGTCGGCATGAACAGGAGATCGTGACCATTGACACATCGTCCATTCAGTCATTCGACGTGCCTGAGGACCTGATGAAGCAGATGCGCTCATCCATCTTCTTGATGGGGCCATTATTGGCCAAGTTTGGGCAAGTCTCCGTGTACCAGCCAGGCGGCTGTGCCATAGGAGAGCGGAAGATTGACCTTCATCTCAGAGGCCTTGAAGCATTGGGGGCTTCGATTGAAGAACTGGATCAGCAAATCGTCTGTCAAGCACAGAAACTGGTGGGTACGGATATTCAGCTTGATTTTCCCAGTGTAGGGGCCACCGAAAACATCATGATGGCCGCAGTGTTGGCAGAAGGTACTACGACGATCTACAATGCGGCGCGAGAGCCCGAAATTCAAGATTTGCAGCATTTCCTCAATGCCATGGGGGCACGCATTATCGGTGCGGGAACCGATACGATTACCATTAACGGCGTGGAGAAGCTGGAGCCATGCACATATGAAATTATCCCGGATCGAATCGTTGCAGGCACGGTGATGATCGCAGCCGCAGCGACCCGTGGCAATGTGACGCTTACGCACTGCAACCCGGCGCACCTTACTTCGCTTATTCATGTGCTCAAGCGCGTTGGTGTTCAAATCACGGTCTGCAATGATATAATGACGGTGAGCAGCATGAGCCGTCCAAAATCAGTGGACCGCATCGTGACTTCGCCGTATCCTTCGTTTCCTACAGATCTGCAGTCCCAGATCATGGTCCTGCTTAGCTTGGCGGATGGATTTAGTGTAATGAGGGAAACGGTGTTCGAGGGCCGCTTCAAACATGTTGATGAGTTGAATGTGATGGGAGCCGACATTTCCGTGGATTTGAACGCGGCTTTCATCCGCGGGGTACCTAGGCTTTATGGGGCTACCGTGGAAGCAACCGATCTGCGCGCCGGAGCGGCACTTGTCATTGCCGGATTGGCTGCGCAAGGGAAGACGGTTGTGGAGCAGGTTCATCATATCGATCGAGGATATGATCGGATTGAGAAGCTGTTCCAGAGTCTGGGGGCTACGGTTGAACGACAGTCTCCGGTCTCGAAACAGCTGGATTTTGCCAATTAACGTCCTTTGAGTCCCCTTCTTATAGGGGAGGGGACTCGAGGCTTTGTGGAGCGCGATCTATGCCAAAAAGTCAAATTCCGGTTCTGAAAACGAACCGGCCTAAACGAAATACGAGCCGTAAGCTTGTTTTTGTGTTATTGCTATTATTCGTAGTCCTTCTTGCCGTTCTTTTTTTTCGTTCTTCCGTTAGCCGGATTTCGGCGATTGAAATTACGGGAAATGTATACACTTCGACCTCGGAGCTTCTTGAGCAAACCGGATTGAAGGTCGGCGACCAGTTTTTTGGGACAAGTTCCGGTGAAGTGGTCCAGAGGCTGAAAGCGAACAAGGCCATACAAGGAGCGACGGTGGACAAGCAGTTTCCGGGCACCATTCATATCAAGGTCCAGGAGTACCCGACTGTTGCGTATGAACTTGATGCGAGCGGTGCGCTGAAGGCCATTCTGGCCAGCGGGACAAGCCTTGCCGTACCTGCAAACACCGGGGTAGCCGTTGAGAAGCCGATCCTCACGCAGTGGAAAGCCGATGATCCGCTCAAAGCGGAACTCAGCGAAGTGTTATCGAAAATTCCGAATGAGTTGACCACGGATATTTCGGAAATCATTCCGAATCCGACGCCATCTTTTCCCGACCAGATTCGGATGTATACCAAAACGCAATTCGAAGTGGTTACGACGGTTTCCATGCTTGCGGACAAAGTGGAGTATTTGAACCAGGTGATCGAGACCGAACGGCCAGGGAAAATTACGATGCTGGAGGCGGACACATACGTGCCTTTCATTGCGGAAGACCCGGATGAAAATGCCGAACCAGGAGCGGGTCAATAACGAAACGAAGCTCTCCTGATTAGATGTGCAAAGCCTGACGGAATGCCGTTTCAGACTGGTCCGGTTTGTGAAAGTTGTGCTTTCTGTGAAGGGGAAAAAATGATACACTTTAGCTTATGGCACTGGAATAGCCTCCTTCTTTTTTCTTCAAGGTTTTATGTATTGACACCCAGATGTTGGCATCCAAAAAAATTGTAGAAAAAAGAGGGAAAGCCTAAAGTGTGTTGAATATGTTTTAAGAGTGTTTATACGTTCGTAATCTATTATTGGAGTCAGGAGGTGCCAGAGACTTGAGCAACAATGACATCATTGTTAGTTTGGACATCGGTACATCCAAAATTCGCGCTATTATTGGGGAAATTAATAATGGAACCTTTAATATTATTGGAGTTGGATCTGCCGACTCGGAGGGAATTCGCAAAGGTGTAATCGTAGATATCGACCAGACGGTGCAATCGATCCGCAATGCGGTGGAACATGCGGAGCGTATGGTAGGTATTCAAATATCCGAAGTATATGTTGGAATCTCGGGAAATCATATTGGGTTGATGAGCAGCCACGGCGTCGTGGCCGTTTCGAACGAAGATCGTGAAATCGGGGAAGAAGACATGGAACGGGTGTTGAAAGCAGCCGAAGTCATTGCGGTCCCGCCAGAGCGTGAAATTATCGATGTTGTGGCGAAGCAGTATATCGTAGATGGTCTGGAGGGCATACAGGACCCGCGCGGTATGATTGGCGTTCGCCTTGAAGTTGAGGCAACGATTATTACGGGGGCAAAAACCGCGATACATAATCTTTTGCGCTGTGTGGAGAAAGCGGGCCTTAAGGTAAGCGACCTCGTGCTGATGTCTCTGGGCGCAGGTCAGTTAGCATTGTCCAAAGATGAGAAATCGATGGGTTCCGTGCTTGTTGACATTGGCGCAGGGGCAACAACGATTGCCGTTTTCGAGGAAGATAGCCTCGTGGCTACTTCAACGCTTCCGATTGGCGGCGAGTTTGTAACCAATGATATCGCCTATGGGCTTCGCACGTTGACGGATCAGGCTGAAAAGGTCAAGTTGAAATACGGTTGTGCTTGGCTGGATGATGCTGCCGCCGACGTTATGTTCAAGGTAACCCGCATTGGCAGCAATGTGGACAAGGAGTTTTCGCAGGAGGATCTTGCCGCAATTATTGAGCCAAGGGTTCAAGAAATTTTCCAGATGATCGCTCAGGAAGTGAAACGCCTTGGTTACATGGAACTTCCCGGAGGTTATATATTAACGGGAGGAACCGTGTCCATGCCTGGAGTGCTGCAGGTAGCTCAGCATGAACTGGCTGCATCGGTTCGAATCGCGGTTCCGGATTATATCGGTGTCCGCGACCCCGGATATACTAGCGGTGTGGGCATATTGCATAATGTGATCCGCAGCTTGCGCGTTCGTCCGTCTGTGAGCAGCAGCGGTGGCGGCAGCAGCACGGGCAGCAAGAAGCCGGCCAACCGCGCAAAGCCGAGCGCAGCTCCGGAAGCTGAACAAAAACCGGGCTTCATCGAACGGCTGAAAAACATGTTCAGCGAATTTATATAACAGGTTGAATCCATTTCATACTCTTTAAGCCGTCTGAATGCGCTGGTAAATTCACAGAAACGCTTTCGTTCGTCGATATATGAAATTGATTCGGTTCAATACCAATTGGACGGGCCATCCATGCACATTGAGGGGGAGATGGAATAATATGTTGGAATTTGATTTCGAGATGGAGAGCTTGGCTCAAATAAAGGTTATCGGTGTGGGCGGCGGCGGAAGCAATGCTGTCAACCGGATGATCGAAAATGGAGTGCAAGGCGTAGAATTCATTACGGTGAATACGGATGCGCAGGCGTTGCACTTGGCGAAATCCGAACATAAATTGCAGATTGGCGACAAGTTGACGCGAGGTCTTGGTGCCGGTGCCAACCCGGAGGTAGGTAAAAAAGCTGCCGAGGAATCCCGCGATCTGATCATGAACACCTTGAAAGGTGCGGACATGGTTTTTGTAACTGCCGGAATGGGCGGAGGTACAGGAACAGGCGCGGCACCGGTCATTGCCGAAATCGCCAAGGAATGCGGGGCCCTTACGGTAGGCGTAGTGACCCGACCATTTACGTTCGAAGGACGGAAACGTTCCAGCCATGCGGAGCAAGGCATTGAAGCTCTTAAGGAAAAGGTCGATACGCTGATCGTTATTCCGAACGATCGTTTGCTTGAAATCGTCGACAAAAAAACGCCGATGCTCGAAGCGTTCCGTCAAGCGGATAACGTGCTTCGTCAAGCCGTTCAGGGCATTTCTGACCTGATTGCCGTTCCAGGATTGATCAACCTTGACTTCGCGGACGTCAAAACGATCATGACGGAACGCGGATCGGCCCTGATGGGGATCGGCGAAGCAACAGGAGAGAACCGCGCGGCTGAAGCTGCACGTAAGGCGATCATGAGCCCATTGCTTGAAACTTCGATTGAAGGCGCACGCGGCGTAATCATGAACATTACGGGCGGAATCAATCTTTCCCTGTATGAAGTGAACGAAGCAGCGGAAATTGTTACTTCGGCTTCGGACCCTGAAGTGAACATGATCTTTGGTGCGATCATTGACGAAAACATGAAAGAGGAAATCAAAGTCGTTGTCATTGCAACCGGTTTTGAAGACAATCCGGTATCACCGCCTCCAGGCCGCAAACCAACGCCAACGAGCGAACCGGCGGAGAATCGTTCTCCGAACCTGCGTCCGTTTGGGAATCAGCCAAGTGCCGATCAGCTGGACATTCCGACATTTTTGCGCAATCGTACGCGTAATAACAATAACGATTGATCGTTCATGGAAAGCGACAGAACCCGGTCTCCTGATGGAGAAACCGGGTTCTTTGCCGTTCACAATATCAGCATGACTGAACTTCAAGTCACCTTCTCCTTCATACTGCAACCCGGTTCTCTTCAATTCGCGGCCCGGTTCCTCGACAAGTGCCTCGATAACTATTTCCTTTAGGAAGATTGTACCATACCCCAATGAACAAATTCTGAACAACCCACATAGCGCACGTTCCGACAAAAAAAGTTGAAGCCATTCCACCATGTTTAGACAGACTTTGAGAAAGGGGTTCCCTATACTTGTGAGTATGTTCCATATGGAAACTGTGCTGCAAAATTGATAGATAAGCAACCACGGCGATCGAAGTCAGTTAATTTCGATAATTTCGATATGTGGTGAGCGGGCAGGTGGATCGTGTGGTTGTATACGTAGATCTCATTTTTTTGACCAACCTGTGCATCGACGGTGCGCTCATCGGGCTGACAGCATGGATGAGAAAGAGCAGGCTGGTCTGGTGGAGATGGTTGTTGTCCGCCGTTGTGGGGGCACTGTACGTGGTCATGATGTTCGTGCCTGAGCTCGCGTTTCTGTTCACGTTCCTGATCAAATTCACATTGTCCCTGATTATGTTGTTTATCGCGTTTGGCTTCAAAGGTCTGCAGGCTTTCTGCAAAACGTTGGGAACCTTTTATGTCATCAATTTTGTGGCTGCCGGGGGGATTCTGGGCGTGCACTACATGCTTCAGAGCTCGGGTGAGCTGTTCAACGGAATCTGGTTTACGGCATCTGGCGGAATGTCGTTTGATTTGAAAATCGCGTTTTGGTTTACGTTTATCGTATTTTTTGCGGTGCTGGCGTTGTTCAAAGCCGTGCAGAACTCGAAGCGTAAAGCAGAACGGATGACTACGTATCTCGGGCAGGTCGATGTGTACATTGATGAAGCGATCGTTTCTTGTACAGGCCTTTTGGATACGGGAAACCAACTTGCCGACCCGCTCACCCGTCAACCCGTTATGGTGATGGAAGTATCGCAATGGCAGCAATGGCTGCCGGATTCCTGGAAGGACAGATTGAAACATGAGGCGCCGGACAACCTTATTATGGACATGAATCAGGAGCAATTTCACTGGCAGGATCGATTGAGGCTTGTACCCTATCGGGGCATCAATAAGGGGACTGCGTTTATGCTGGCAATCAAGCCGGATCGGGTGAAGGTAACGATGGGTGGGATCTGTTATGAAACAACCAGAGTCCTGATAGGTTTGGATGGGGGAACGTTATCGTCCGAAGGAAAATATCAGGCGGTCATTCACCCTGACCTCGTGCAGGATTCCAGCGGTGGAGCGCCGATCGCCGGCACTGCAGGAACAACAGAAAAGCCGCTGAATGTGGTATAGGAGGAACGTGCATGCTTTTGAAATGGAAACTGGTAGCGCAGCTTCAATATTATCGTTTTTTATTTTTGCTTGGACTCAAGAGCGAGGAAATCTATTACATTGGCGGAAGCGAGGCGTTACCGCCTCCGTTAACGCGTGAGGAAGAAGAGTATCTGCTGCAAAAGCTCTCTTCGGGCGACGCTGCGATCCGCGCGATGCTGATCGAACGAAACTTGCGGCTGGTGGTGTACATTGCGCGCAAATTCGAAAATACGGGCATCAACATTGAAGACCTGGTATCCATCGGGGCCATCGGGTTAATCAAAGCCGTGAATACGTTTGACCCGGAGAAAAAAATCAAGCTGGCGACGTATGCTTCGCGTTGTATCGAAAATGAGATTTTGATGTATTTACGGCGCAACAGCAAAATCCGGACAGAGGTTTCGTTTGATGAACCGCTCAATATCGATTGGGATGGAAATGAGCTGCTCCTGTCTGACGTGCTTGGCACTGAGAATGATACAATCTACCGAAACATCGAAGAGCAGGTCGATCGGAAGCTTTTGCATAAAGCGCTCGACAAATTGACCGATCGCGAGCGAATGATCATGGAGCTGCGGTTCGGGCTGCAGGACGGGGAAGAGAAAACGCAGAAGGATGTGGCCGATCTGCTGGGAATCTCCCAATCCTATATTTCCCGCCTGGAGAAACGGATCATCAAGAGGCTGCGCAAAGAGTTCAACAAGATGGTTTGAAGCGCCGCAGATCCGGTTTGTTTAATTTATGGGTATTACTGGCAAGCATGCCAGCTGCGAATAAAAAAGCCTGCCCCGGAGATAATGTACATTAATGTTTCTCCTTGGGAGGTAAATCACGATGACCCGAAACAAAGTCGAGATTTGTGGCGTGGACACTGCAAAATTGCCTGTCCTCACCAACGTAGAAATGCGGGAATTGTTTCATTCCCTTCAGCAGCACCATGATCGCTCAGCAAGAGAGAAATTGGTGAATGGCAATCTGCGCCTCGTGCTCAGCGTCATTCAGCGTTTCAACAATCGGGGGGAGTTTGTCGATGATCTGTTCCAGGTTGGCTGCATAGGCCTGATGAAAGCCATTGATAATTTTGATTTATCCCAAAATGTCAAATTTTCAACATACGCAGTGCCGATGATCATCGGTGAAATTCGTCGATACCTGCGCGACAACAACCCGATTCGCGTATCCCGTTCCCTCCGGGACATTGCTTATAAAGCGCTCCAAGTCCGGGATAGCCTGACGAACAAAAACTCTCGCGAACCGACCATTTTCGAAATTTCCGAAGCGCTGAACGTGCCCAAAGAAGACGTGGTATTTGCCCTTGATGCCATTCAGGACCCGGTATCGCTCTTCGAACCCATTTATCACGACGGAGGCGACCCCATCTATGTGATGGATCAGATCAGCGACGACAAAAACAAGGACGTTTCCTGGATCGAGGAAATCGCTTTGCGCGAGGCGATGCATCGGCTGGGACAACGGGAGAAAATGATTTTGTCCATGCGTTTTTTCGAAGGGAAAACCCAAATGGAAGTGGCGGATGAAATCGGGATTTCCCAGGCACAGGTCTCGCGTTTGGAGAAGTCGGCCATTCAGCAGATGCAAAAACACGTGAAGTCATAAACGATACGAGATAGGGCGATGATCCGGGATAACCCGGAGTCGCTCTTTTATTTTGGGGTGCATGGTAATACGGAGATGTTTCGCTGTGCGGCCGCCTGCCTAAAAACAGGACATTTTTCCCCGCCCGTACATATAGTGTATAGAATGAAAGAACGGGCAGGAGCGGAAGCAGACTGGAGGCGGAACCCGATGAAAGGAAATGTGGGCGCCCAGACGGGCAGAGGCATGAAGATTTCCGATTTTCAAACCAAAGAGGTCATCAATATTACCGATGGCAAACGATTGGGTCAGATCAGCGATTTGGAACTGGATTTAAGGCAGGGGAGGATCGAGGCCATCGTGGTGCCGGGGTATACCCGCTTCATGGGATTGTTTGGAGGGGGCACGGACCTAATCATTCCATGGCGAAACATCGTCAAGATCGGCTCCGACGTCATATTGGTGAAGATGGATGAAGTCAAGGAGCCTTCATACGATGAAGGGGAACGCGAGGCTCGCATGTATGATGCGCAGATCAGCCGCGCAGAACGAATGGATCGAACGGAACGTCTGGAGCGAAGTCAGCGCCGGTCGATCTGAACGAGACAGGACAGGGGTTCATTTGGTACACTGGAGCTTGCGAGGTGAAAAATATGAAGATGGAACCTTTTGTGTTGGAACAGGAACAGATGCTTAAGAGTGGGGGCCCGGAAAATGCAGCGGCTCCCGAGCCGTTGTTGATATATGTGAAGCCGTGGAGAGAGCAATATGACGGTTTGAGTGCAGGATTTACGACGAGGCAGGGAGGGAACGGAAGTGCTCCTTATGGAAGCCTGAATTGTGCGTATCACGTCGGTGACGATCCGGTAACGGTTCTCAACAATCGAAAGCGGATTGCATCCAAGCTGGGCTTTTCGGAAAGTGCCTGGACGTGCGGAGAGCAGGTTCATGGCAAACGGGTTGCCGTCGTTCGGGCTGAAGACCGGGGGCGGGGGTGGATGGATCGCGAATCTGCCTTTCAAGATACGGACGGCTTGGTTACGGATGTGCCGGGTGTCCTGCTGACCTCCTTCTACGCGGACTGCGTGCCATTATATTTCTACGATCCCGTACGAGGTGCAGTAGGGCTTGCTCATGCCGGCTGGAAAGGGACGGTAGCGGGCATTGCCGAATCCGTGATCGAGAAAATGGAGCAGGAGTACGGCAGCCAAAGGCATCATATCCGAACCGCGATCGGCCCTTCCATCGGCGATTGCTGTTACGAGGTGGATGAGGCTGTCATGAAACATGTGCGGGTTTGGCTTGACGGGGCCGAGGGTAATGAGGGGTATGGGGCAAATGGCAACCTGATCTTCCATTCGGCCGGCAATGGCAAAACGATGTTAAACTTGAAAGAATGCAATCGACACATTATGATGAAAGCAGGAATATTGCCGGATCATATCGAATGTACTACTTGGTGTACAAGCTGCAACCCGGACATTTTCTTCTCTTACCGGAAAGAAAACGGAACTACCGGGCGCATGGCTAGCTGGATTGGGCTGGAAGAGAGGTGACCCTCTGTGTCTTTGGAGGAACGTATACAACAGGTAAATCAGAAGATCGAAGCCGCGTGTCGGCGCAGCGGCCGCAATCGCGAGGATGTTAACGTGATTGCCGTCACGAAGTACGTTTCGCTGGAAACGACGGGAGCTGTGCTGGACCGCGGGCTTGAGCATATCGGAGAAAATCGCTGGCAGGATGCGCAGGCCAAATGGGAAGCCTATGGGCAGCAGGGAACTTGGCATTTTATCGGCCACCTGCAGACGAACAAGGTCAAGGACGTTGTCGGAAAATTTCGTTACATACATTCGCTGGACCGGTTATCGCTGGCGAAGGAATTGAACAAAAAGGCGGCTGCGCTGGGCATTGGCGTGGAAACGTTTTTGCAGGTCAACATTTCGGGTGAAGAGAGCAAGTATGGTTTGCAGCCTGAAGACGCAGCCGGCTTTTTACGTGAAATAGGCTCATTGGATCATATCAAGGTTATCGGTTTAATGACGATGGCCCCTCATGAAGAGGACCCGGAGCTGACTCGTCCCGTATTTCGCGGATTGCGGGAACTGCGAGACCGTTTGAATGGACAGGCCCTGACACAAGAACCGCTGACTGAATTATCCATGGGCATGTCCAATGATTTTGAAGTGGCGATTGAAGAGGGAGCAACCTGGGTTCGACTGGGATCGATTCTCGTAGGGAAAGAGGAGGGTTCACGATGAGCGTAATGAATAAATTCATGAATTTCTTTGGACTCCAGGAAGAAGAAGAGATTGTGGAACGTGAACGTTTGGCTGCACAAGAAGAATCCGAGCCGGATCACCATGAACCTGAAACCTCCGAGCTGGATAAACGTAGAACACAAAGGGGCAATAATGTGGTAAGCATTCATTCCCAGAAAAATGTGAAAGTTGTTTTGTATGAACCGCGCTCCTATGACGAGGCTCAAGAAATTGCCGATCATCTGCGTTCGCATCGTACGGTCGTCGTTAATTTGCAGCGTGTTCGCCAGGACCAGGCTTTGCGCGTCATTGATTTTTTGAGCGGAACGGTGTACGCCTTGGGCGGCGGTATTTCCAAAATCGGCGGTAACATTTTTCTCTGCACGCCAGACACGGTAGAGATCCAGGGTACCATTACGGAAATTCTGGCTGAGAGCGAACAAGATTATAACAGGATGAGGTGAGCCTTTTTTGAGTCTAATTTATAGTGTCGTATCCATCGCGTTCCAAATTTACCTCTACATGATTATTGCGTATGTGCTTTTGTCGTGGCTTCCCAATGCTCGGGAGAGCGCTGTCGGAGAATGGCTTGCCAAACTCGTTGAACCTTTCCTGAGCCCGTTCAGGCGGTTTATTCCGCCGTTATTCGGAATGCTGGACATTTCGCCGATCGTGGCCTTGATTACACTTCAATTGGCGGAAGTGGGCTTGAAGTCCATTCTTCTCCGTTTTATGTAAGGTAGGAACCGACCATGGGTAATGGAATATATGAACATTTTACGCCGGATGAACGGGATTTCGTGGATAAGGCAGCGGAATGGGTGGAACGTGCCGGGGAAAGGCATGACACCCGGCTGACGGATTTTTTGGATCCCAGGCAGATGTTTATACTGCAAACGCTAGTCAATCGGCGGACGGATGTCCAAGTGCGTTTTGACGGCGGATACGCGTCCGCCGAACGAAAGCGTGCTCTGATCGCCCCGGATTACCGCTACCTTGACGATGAAGATATGAATATGCAGGTGCTCAGCATTTCGTCCGATGACTCCAAAATTGCCGAATTGGAGCACGGCGACTACATGGGAGCTTTGCTCGGGCTTGGCATGAAACGCGGCAAAATCGGGGATATCCAAGTGCTGGAAGACGGGTGCCACGCTGTGGTAGCGTCGGAAACCAGCGCTTTTTTATCGCTGCAAATGAATCAGGTGCATCGGGTGCACGTATTTACCGAGCTGCTGCCGCTGGATCAATTGCGATGGTCGGAAACGAAGCTTGAGATTCTGGACATCACCGTTGCTTCTTTGCGGCTGGACGGCATTTGCGCGGACGTATACCGGATGAGCCGAAGCAAGGCGCTGCTCCCGATCAAAGCGGGTCGCTGCCGCGTGAACTGGAAAGTGGAAGAAGACCCGTCCAAGCTTCTCAACGCAGGGGATGTCGTTTCCGTTCGCGGATTTGGTCGGTTTAAGGTACTGGAACTGGATGGCATGACCAAAAAAGGACGCTGTCGCGTAAAAATCGGCAAATTTGCATAGCTCGTTGCAGGAAATCTCTTATTCTTGTCGAAATAACTAAACTAAAGGTGAAATAAATATTTGGGGTTTCCGATAAACAATGAGGATGGATGGGATGCTGTATGGCCCTCCGGGTTCACCGTATCTCATTCCATGATGCAAACGTAGGAATCTTCCAAGAAGCCGGTTGCCTGGCTTCTTTGTAAGAAACCTATATATGCTGCAAACTTTCTCGGCACGAGAAGGAACTTTTACAGGAGGTGGACAGCTTGCCATTAACGCCGCTGGACATACACAACAAGGAATTCTCCCGACGGTTGCGCGGGTACGACGAGGATGAAGTCAACGAATTTCTTGATCAAGTCATCAAAGATTACGAAGGCGTCATCCGCGAAAACAAGGAACTGACCAATCAGTTGCTGTCCGTTCAGGAGAAGCTGGACCATTTTGCCACGATTGAGGAGACGCTTAGCAAAACGATCATTATCGCCCAGGAAGCAGCGGACGATGTGAAGAACAACGCCAAGAAGGAAGCTCAGCTGATCGTGAAGGAAGCGGAGAAAAACGCCGACCGAATCGTCAACGAGGCTTTGGCGAAATCGCGCAAGGTTTCTTTGGAAGTGGAAGAGCTGAAAAAGCAGGCATCCATTTACCGCGCCCGTTTCCGTACGCTGGTCGAGGCCCAATTGGAACTGTTGTCTCAGGACGGTTGGGAAGCGCTGGAGAGCCGGGAACAAGAAGTCCTTGAACGCGAACGGGAAATGAAGGAAATTTATTAAACGCCCGCCCGGTTGACTTTTATCGGTAAAGAGGCTATAACTATATTCATAATGAATAGTGATTCCATGACGGGTTCAGTACGTTATGATTGCATCCCTCAGAGAGTTGGCGTTTGGTGCAAGCCAATGGATGGGTTATAGCCGAATATCATCCCGGAGAAGCGACGCTGAAGCGGTTTAATGTATCCGTGCGTAAGCGAAGCCGTTAGCCGAACGTTATATCGGCACCCTGTATACTGAGCAGGGCATAAGTGCTGTTGATGACAAAGCATACCCAAGACATTTGGTTATGGTTTGTGATGAACAGAATTAGGGTGGTAACGCGAGCACAACCTCGTCCCTTTCCGGGACGGGGTTTTTTGGTGTTTAAAAAAGGCGATCGCCCATGAGGCCCGCAGGGACCTCAGGCAGAGAGCCCACCGCCGATGGAGCGAAGCCATCGGCCCAAAGGCCTCGCCAAGGCGAGCGCCCATGAGGCCCGCAGGGACTTCAGGCAGAGAGCCCAGCGCCGATGGGGCGAAGCCATCGGCCCAAAGGCCCCGCCAAGGCGAGCGCCCATGAGGCCCGCAGGGACCTCAGGCAGGGAGCCCACCGCCGATGGAGCGAAGCAATCGGCCAGAGCCTCCGCCAAGGCGATCGCCCATGAGGCCCGCAGGGACCTCAGGCAGGGAGCCGACCGCCGATGGGGCGAAGCCATCGGCCAAAGGGCCCGCCAAGGCGAACGCCCATGAGGCCCGCAGGGACCTCAGGCAGGGAGCCCAGCGCCGATGGAGCGAAGCCATCGGCCAAAGGGCCCCGCCAAGGCGAGCGTCCATGAGGCCCGCAGGGACCTCAGGCAGAGAGCCCAGCGCCGATGGAGCGAAGCCATCGGCCCAAAGGCCTCGCCAAGGCGATCGCCCATGAGGCCCGCAGGGACCTCAGGCAGAGAGCCCACCGCCGATGGAGCGAAGCCATCGGCCAAAGGGCCCCATGCGGCGAAGTCGAGGCCCTGGGGCGTTCCTGAAAAGGAACAGCCGCATAAGGGCCGACTCCCCGCACGCAGCATCACCCACGCGCCGCATGCTCGCCCCCGACAAACCATGCCGGGTGTCCAGAGGGCGGAGCGCCTATGGGGTCCCCCTTGGGAAGGGGGATTTAGGGGGATTGAAACGGTCCACAATTAACCAATGTCGAAAGGAAAGATATCATCATGCAAAGAGTTGACGTCAAGGAGAAGGCCCGCGCAAGAGAACTGCGCATGCTGAACAAATGGAAGGAAGAAAACACCTTCAAAAGATCGATCGAAAACCGCGAAGGGAAGCCGAATTTCGTTTTTTATGAAGGTCCGCCTACTGCAAACGGAAAGCCGCATATCGGACACGTGCTCGGGCGCGTCATCAAAGACTTTATCGGCCGTTACAATACGATGAAGGGATATCGCGTCGTGCGCAAAGCGGGCTGGGATACACATGGTTTGCCGGTGGAGCTGGGCGTGCAGAAGAAACTGGGCATCTCTCATAAATGGGAAATCGAAGATTATGGCGTGGAAAAGTTCATCAATGAATGCAAAGCCAGCGTTTTTGAATATGAGCAACAATGGAGAGACCTGACCGAAGGCATCGCCTACTGGACGGACATGGATAACCCTTATATCACGCTCGACAACAACTATATCGAAAGCGTGTGGAACATCCTTGCGACCATTCACGAGAAAGGGCTGCTGTATCGCGGTCATCGCGTAAGCCCGTATTGTCCTTCTTGTCAGACAACGCTGAGCTCCCATGAGGTTGCCCAAGGATACAAGGATGTTAAAGACCTCAGTGCTACTGCCAAATTCAAGCTGGATGACAGCGGAGAATTTGTACTGGCATGGACGACAACGCCATGGACGCTGCCATCCCACGTTGCGCTTGCGGTGAATCCGGACATGGAATATTCCCGCGTAAGCCAGAATGGTGAAGTGTACATCATGGCGACTAACCTGGTCGAGAAAGTCATGAAAGACGCAAAAGGTGAATATGAAGTCATTGGCACACTGAAAGGTTCCGACCTGGTTGGCAAAACCTATGATCCTCCATTCAACTACATTAAAGCAGAGAAAACCAATATCATCCTGGGCGCAGGCTTCGTAACCGATGCAAGCGGTACAGGGATCGTACACATGGCGCCTGCTCATGGCGAGGACGACTATCGCGTTTGCCGCGAGAACGGCATCAGTTTTGTGAACATGGTTGATCTGGAGGGTAAATTCGTAGCTCAGGTTACTGATTTTGCCGGACGTTTCGTCAAAGATTGCGATGTGGACATCGTGAGATACCTGTCTGAAAAAGGGCGCCTGTTCAGCAAAGAAAAATACGAGCACAGCTATCCATTCTGCTGGCGTTGCGATACACCTCTGCTGTACTACGCCATGGACAGCTGGTTTATCCAAACGACTGCGATCAGAGACCAATTGATCGCCAACAACAGTGAAGTGGAGTGGTATCCGGGTCATGTTCGCGAAGGACGTTTCGGCAAATTCCTCGAAGATCTGGTGGATTGGAACATCAGCCGTGACCGGTACTGGGGAACACCGCTGAACATCTGGGTGTGCGAGGAGACCGGCGAACAGTTTGCTCCGCACAGCATTGCCGAACTGCGTGCTCGCGCGATCGGGGATGTACCGGAAAACCTGGAATTGCACAAGCCTTACGTCGATGAAGTGAAGGTACTCAGCTCTTGCGGAAAATATGAAATGAAACGTACGCCGGAAGTGATCGACGTTTGGTTCGACAGCGGCTCCATGCCATTTGCGCAGCAGCATTATCCGTTTGAGAATCAAGATATCTTTGCGCAGCAGTTCCCTGCAGACATGATCTGCGAAGGGATCGACCAGACGCGCGGCTGGTTCTACAGCCTGCTGGCGGTTTCCACATTGCTGACAGGCAAAGCGCCATACAAAGCGGTTATGGCAACCGGACACGTACTGGATGAGAATGGGCAAAAAATGTCCAAATCCAAGGGCAATGTCATCGATCCATGGGATGTCATCGAAGAGTTCGGTACCGATGCATTCCGTTGGGCCCTGCTCTCGGACAGCGCGCCATGGAACAGCAAACGTTTCTCCAAAGGCATCGTGGCGGAAGCCAAATCCAAAATGGTCGATACGTTGGTGAATACCCATGCATTCTTGACGCTGTATGCGACGATTGACGGATTCGATCCGCAAGAACATCCGTTCAAAGTGTCTGCCCACAATCTGGATCGCTGGATTCTGTCCAGATTGAACAGCCTGATCCTTGTTGTTGAAAAGGCGCTGAACGTTAACGATTATCTGAACTCCTCCAAAGCGATCGAAGCGTTTGTCGATGAGCTCAGCAACTGGTATATCCGCCGTTCCCGCGATCGTTTCTGGGGCAGCGGACTGACTGAGGATAAATTGGATGCATACCGCACGCTGACTGAGGTGCTCGTGACAACAGCCAAATTGGTGGCTCCATTTACGCCGATGCTGGCGGAAGACATCTATCTGAATTTGAGCAACGGCGAAAGCGTGCATATGGATGACTATCCGGCAGCGAACGAGTCTTTGATCGATTTGGAATTGGAACGGGATATGGAGACGGCTCGCCGGGTAGTTGAGTTGGCACGCAATGTGCGTAACGAGACCGGCGTGAAAACGCGTCAACCGTTGTCCGAACTGATCGTTTCTCTGGACAAAGGCTTCAATCTCTCCGACTATGAGGATATCATCAAGGAAGAGATCAACGTAAAAACGATCCGGGCTGAGCATAACGACGCCGATTTCGTTGACTTCACGTTGAAGCTGAACCTGAAAGTAGCCGGCAAGAAATATGGCAAAAACGTTGGATTCTTGCAAAACCTGTTCAAAGGCATGACGCCGGATGAGACGCGCAAAGTGGTAACAGAGGGCCGATTCAATGTCGTTTCTCCGGATGGGGAAGAATTGCAAGTGACCGAAGAAGAGCTGCTGGTTGAAAAACAAGCCAAAACCGGCTTTGCTTCCGCTTCAGGATATGGATTGACGGTTGCACTCAATACCGAAATCACGCCTGAGCTGGAACAGGAAGGCCTGGTTCGCGAAGTGGTGCGCGTGGTTCAGGATACACGCAAAAAACTCGATCTGCCGATCGAGAAAAGAGTGCGCCTGACGCTGGACGTCGATGCCGAATTGCAGGCAGCCATCGAAGCTTTCGATCATGTGCTGCGTGAAAACGTGCTCGTGACGGACGTGGCTTTTGGTTCCAGTGAGTCCATGGAACGTGTCGAAGCTGCCGGTAAAAACATCGGTGTAGCGATCGAGTAGTTGGAGTACCCGAACATATCATACGAAAAACATGCACACGAGCCGCGGAGTCAGGGTTACCCTGTTTCCCGGCTCGTTTGATTTTAAGGCAAATGGGCAATGACTATATGGTGTACATTGCCATTATGGTATAAACCCCATACAGAAATGAGCGGAAATCATGACTGAACCAAAGAATAAACCGTCAACCGAAGCACAGGCGAAGACAACATCTTCCGTTCCGCCTACATTGGACTCGAACGAACAAATAAAGGAGCTGTTCACCCTGACGAGCCGAATCGCTCAGGAACTGGAACGTTCCCGCATTTCGCAATATACGGAGCTGCTGTATCGCCCCTGGAAGCTGATTGGGCTTAATCTGTTATCCGGAGCTGCCAGAGGAGTGGGCATTGCGATCGGCTTTACTTTTTTTGCAGCGACGATCATTTATTTATTACAGATGCTTGGTGCATTGAACCTGCCAATCGTGGGGGATTATATAGCCGATATTGTTCGTATCGTTCAGCGTCAGCTTGAATTGAATACGTATTAGGAATTAACGGGCAGCCTCAATATAAATCATCGGAAAATTCGACATCCGGTTCAAGCAATCCTTCGCCTTCGCCTCGTTCAAGGTATTCCTTGTATTGCCGGTTTCGTACGATGGATACGTCATGCCCGTAAATATCGGTGGCCACAAAGCTTTCATACGCTTCAACGCAGCCTTCGACTTCATCTGTAGCTTCGATCGACATCACATCATAGCTGTCGATGTCCGAGCCTTCGGCCATGGCCGGAGTATTGGATGTTCCCCAGCTCTCGACGATTTGCCATGCGTCTTCCCCATCGAAACCGTTTTGGTCCTCGCGCTCATCCAAACTTGTTCGGCCAAAGGGAGGTTCCAAAAATTGTTCTTCGACAGGTCGGTCGCTGGAGACATGGCCGGGTTGATGGTCGACGCAATACTGGGTATAAGGCACGGCTTGAAGACGCTCAAAGGAAATCGGCTGCCTGCAAACGACACAGATGCCGTATCTCCCTTCGTCCATGGATTGCAAAGCGGAAGCAATTCGTTCCACCTGAAATTCATCATGTTCCAGCAAGGAGATGTCTTTTGCACGTTCGTACATTTCTGTGCCTACGTCTCCCGGGTGATTATCGATGGGGGAAAGCTCGCCGGTCTGCAATTTCATTGAATCGCCTAGCCCATAATGTTCGTTCTCGGCAAGCCGATGTTCGATGTGCCGTTTCTCGGTGATCAGTTGGGTACGCAAGGAATGTAACTGTTCCGGTGATAGATGTGCCATGGTATTCCCCTTTCCGCAGCGATATGTTGAACCTGCTAAGCCGAATGTGTACTCCGTTGTAGGATGTGCCATTTCGGGCAGGAATACAGAAGGAAAATGTTATCCTTTTTGCCATGAAGCCGCCTTTCGCACGGGCCGTGGACGATTTCCAAACAGCTGTGCTACAATGGACAAGTCTGGCGCAAAGCCTGGTATCGTATGGAAAAGACAAGATCGGAGTGACAAAAAACGTGGTGTACTATATCCTCGCTTTTATCGTTTTTTTGGTGGATCAGGGCGTAAAATACCTGGTCGCGACACAAATGAACATCGGCGACGAAATTCCGGTCATCGGCAATTTCTTCGTTATTACCTCTCACCGCAATGCCGGCGCGGCGTTTGGCATTTTGCAAAACCAACGCTGGTTTTTTATCGTGGTGACCATTGTTGTAGTTGTTGCTCTGGTATGGTATTTGCAAAAAGTAAAAAACAGTCCGCACAAATTGCTGCCTGTAGCACTTAGTCTGGTGCTTGGGGGGGCGATCGGCAACTTCCTGGACCGGGCATTGACCGGTGAAGTCGTTGACTTTGTTCAGCTTAATTTTGGAAGTTATACGTTTCCCATCTTTAACATTGCCGACTCGGCCATATGTATCGGGGTGGCCTTGATCGTGCTTGAAACGCTGCTTGAAGGACGCAGAGAGAAAGCCGCTGCAAAGATTGAAGGGAATGAAACGCATGAGTAACCGTTTTGATGACGCAGCAAAAAGTCAGGAAGACGTCTCCGCTTTGGGAAAATACGGCCAGGAAGACGATCTTCTTCAAGGCAAAGAACGAATGGAATGGACTGTAGCTCCCGAGCATAAAAAGGAGCGCATTGACAAATATATTACGGAGTCGCTGGAGGACGTATCCCGCTCTCAAGTCCAATTGTGGATCGGTGATGGATTGGTTACGGTCAATGGCAGCGCGACGAAAGCGAATGCCAAGTTGTCCGAAGGCGACGTCGTGGTGCTTGAGATTCCGGAGCCTGCCGCGGTGGAGATTGCTGCCGAGGACATTCCGCTGGAAGTCGTATATGAAGACAGCGATGTCATCGTGGTCAACAAACCGCGCGGCCTCGTCGTTCATCCTGCACCCGGCCATCTGTCCGGGACGCTCGTGAACGCGTTGATGTACCACTGCAAGGACTTGTCAGGCATTAACGGCGAGCTTCGTCCCGGAATCGTGCATCGGATCGACAAAGACACATCGGGACTGCTCATGGCGGCCAAAAACGATCGTGCGCATGCTTCCCTGGCTGCACAGCTAAAGGAACACAGCGTAAATCGGCGTTACATTGCGCTTGTGCACGGCCATCTCAGCCACGATCAAGGCACGATTGATGCCCCGATTGGCCGTGACCCTCATGATCGGAAAATGTATACCGTCACGGAACGAAACAGCAAGCATGCAGTGACTCACTTCACTGTTACAGAGCGCATCAATGATTATACGTTGCTTGAACTGAAGCTGGAAACGGGACGTACGCATCAGATCCGGGTGCACATGAAATTCATCGGGCATCCGTTGGTCGGCGATCCGGTATACGGTCGCAACAAAGGTATTAAAATGCAAGGACAGGCATTGCATGCGGCAGTGCTTGGATTCGTGCATCCGACGAGCGGGGAATATATGGAATTCACGGCTCCGCTGCCGCAGGACATGGAGGATGTTCTCGCCTCATTGCGCAGCCGTTAGGACGCTGAAAGTACAAATGTTCGGGTGTTTTGTCCATGGATAAGACCATGTAAATGCTTCATAGTGGAATAGAAACTTGCGTCAAAACGAGGAGATGAATATCGCTATGAGTATCGACAAATATCAAGAAACCTACATCCAGACCAACTTCGCTGACCGCATCGGTGGCGCTAACTATGGCAAAGACACGAACATTTATAAATTCGAAAAAATCAAACGCGCCAAAGCTTCCGCCAAAAAGGATTTTCCGGATGTTGAACTGATTGACCTCGGCGTTGGCGAGCCTGACGAGATGGCAGATGCAGGCATCGTTGCCGCATTGGCTGAAGAAGCAGCCAAACCGGAGAACCGCGGTTATGCAGACAACGGTATTCCTGAATTCAAGGAAGCCGCTGCGGCCTACCTGAAAAACGTTTTTAACGTGGACGGCATCGATGCCGCAACGGAAATCGTGCACTCGATCGGTTCCAAGCCGGCTTTGGCCATGATGCCTTCCTGCTTTATTAATCCTGGCGACGTGACCATCATGACGGTTCCGGGCTATCCGGTTATGGGTACACACACGAAGTACCTCGGGGGAGAAGTGTATAACGTTCAATTGACGAAAGAGAACAACTTCCTGCCTGACCTGTCCTCCATTCCGGAAGATATCGCTAAACGCGCGAAACTGCTTTACTTGAACTATCCAAACAATCCTACGGGTGCAGCCGCAACGGTTGAGTTTTTCACTGAAGTGGTCGAGTGGGCCCAAAAATACAGCGTTGTCGTCGTACATGATGCTCCGTATGCAGCATTGACTTACGACGGAAACAAACCGTTCAGCTTCCTGTCCGTACCTGGAGCGAAGGATGTTGGCGTGGAGCTGCATTCCTTGTCCAAATCCTACAACATGACAGGCTGGAGAATCGGGTTTGTGGCAGGCAATCCGCTTGTTGTCAAAGCGTTCAGCGACGTAAAAGACAACAACGATTCCGGTCAGTTCATCGCGATCCAAAAGGCTGCGGCCTATGGCTTGAGCCATCCGGAAATTACCGAGAAAATCGCGGAGAAATATTCCCGCCGTCACGATTTGCTCGTGTCCGCGTTGAACGAACTTGGCTTCAAAGCAGAGAAACCGAAAGGCTCCTTCTTCCTGTATGTCGAAGCTCCTAAGGGTGTTGTCGGCGGACGCCGTTTCGAATCCGGCGAGGATTTCTCCCAGTTCCTGATTCGCGAAAAACTGATTTCGTCGGTGCCTTGGGATGATGCCGGCAACTTCGTGCGTTTCTCGGTTACCTTCATCGCTCAAGGCGAAGAAGAAGAGAAGCGTGTCATTGCTGAAATCAAACGCCGCCTGAGCGACGTGAAGTTCGAATTTTAAAATGTCAAATCATTCGTTGATATGAAAAGAGACCGAAAAGGTCTCTTTTTTGTTTTGTCTCGCAATTTCTTAGTTTTGTCTTTACAAAAAGTACCAAGTGATTTATTATTTATTTTTCGTTTATTATTTGTGTAGTAAAATGAATGTTAATGGAGTTTTTTGGGAAGGGAGACGATGAGGTTGTTATCATCACGTCCAAATATTTCATCATCTGCAAGCAAAACGGACGAAAGCGTGGTGGCGGGGTATATCCGCCTGCTGCGCCCAAAGCAATGGACGAAAAATTTGCTGCTTTTTGCCGCTTTGGTTTTTTCTTTTGAGGAAATTCGAACAGAAACGGTCATCGCCACACTCGTCGGTTTTTTCCTGTTCAGTCTGGTGGCAGGCTGCGTATATATTTTGAACGATTACGTGGACCGCGAACGGGATCGCCAGCATCCCGTGAAAAGAAACCGCCCGATCGCATCGGGACAAGTGAGCCCCCGTCAGGCGCTTGGGTTTGGAATCGGGTTGCTGGTCTTGTCCGTAGGCTCGGCAATGATGTTAAACCCATTATTCGGCGTGTTGTGCATCGTCTATTTTGCGCTTAATGTATCGTATTCGTTTGTGCTCAAACATATAGTGATCATGGATGTCATGACGATTGCCGCCGGGTTTGTGCTGCGTGCGATTGCCGGGGGTGTGCTGATTCATGTTCCTTTTACGCCATGGTTTCTGATCTGTACGATGCTGTTGTCGCTATTTTTGGCTATCGGTAAACGGCGTCACGAACTCGTACTGCTGGAAGGCAATACGGGATCGCATCGTAAGGTTTTGGATCATTATTCTGTTACGCTGCTCGATCAATTCAACACGATTGTGACTACGGCGACCATTATCAGTTATTCGCTGTTTACGTTCACGTCCAACCGGACGATTCATTTGATGTGGACGATCCCGCTTGTCATTTACGGCATGTTCCGTTATCTATATTTGGTTCATATGAAGAACAAAGGCGGCTCTCCCGACCGTGTTTTGTTTGAGGATAAGCCTATATTGATCACCGTCATTCTGTATGTGGCTGCGGTTATCGTTATATTTTCCATTTTTGAATAACCATCCGTAACAAGGAGGAACAAGGTTGAGTTTGAAAAGCACGAAAATTGCCATTTTCGATATTGATAAAACGATTATACGCAGCGATTCCATGTTCCAGTTTGTAAGTTATGGCATTCGCCGTTTTCCGGCACTGGCGTTGCAGCTTCCGATGATCGGACTACATACCATGCTCTACAAAGCGGGATTGATGAAAGTAGAGCGGGTCAAGCGCTCTTATTTTAAAGGAATTGAACGGATGTCCGAGGCTGATCTGGAGCATTTCTTTGAAAGTCGGCTCCGCACAGCGATGTTCGCTGAGGCCAATATGGAGATGATGCAGCGCAAGAAAGAAGGGTACCATGTGCTGCTCGTGACGGCATCTCCCCATGCCTACATGAAGTATTTTCAGACCTTATCTTGGGTCGATCATGTGATCGGTACCGAACTTGCGCGCCGGCCCGATGGGACAGGGTACAAGTGTTCTATCGAGGGAAGCAATTGCAAGGGAGAAGAGAAAGTGCGCCGCATCCTGTCCTATCTGGAGGAACAAGGGATGACCATTGATTATGAACATTCATGCTCCTATTCTGATTCACTTTCAGACCTGCCCGTGATGAATTTGGTGGCTCGGCGATATTTCATCAACAGGAGCGTGCCAGATATGGAGGAACTATCATGGGGAAAATGACAGGACGCCATACAGGCAAAATGTTCATGCTGTTTTCGGCGTTCCTGACGGCAACGGGCCAGCTCTTCTGGAAGTGGGGGCTGGAGGAGTGGATCTACCTTGGGTTTGGATTCGCGTGTTACGGATTGGGAGCGGTGCTGATGATCAAGGCTTTCTCGCTGGAAAAACTGTCGGTCGCCTATCCCCTGATGTGTACGAGTTATGTATTCGCACTGCTGTACGGCCATTTTTTGCTGGGGGAGGACATTACGCTGCAGAAACTTGCTGCCGTCCTGCTGCTTGGAATCGGGGTGACGTTAACCAGTGTGGAACGATAGCTGGATGGCGGTTGTGCTTGTTGTCATGACGCTTTGCGGAGCGATTGGCGGAGCCGGGCTCAAAGCATACGCCGACAGTCGCAAACGGCTGCATGTGTTAGGAGGACTTGGATTTTACGGGGTTGGGGCGTTGCTTAACATTTTGCTGCTGCGCTTCCTTCCGCTGACCGTAGTTCTTCCGGCTAATGCGCTGACGTATGTATGGACACTTTTGATTGCCCGATGGGTGTTCAAAGAAAATGTAGGACCGCTGCGCTGGGTGGGTGTCGCTTGCATCATGGGCGGGTTGTGCTTTTTGGTGTTTTAAAGACCAGACGAAAAAACAGGATGTGAAATAATGAATTTTCTGGATTACATATTTTCCGACCGCAGGGCGAACCGTGCAGCGCTTCTGTTATTTATTGGTTTTGCTCTTTTTTACGGACTGATCAACATTCCTTACGTCAATTATATGGCCGAAAATGCCGGACTTCTTGGAGATCGGAGCCCGTTTAACACAAGGGATTTTCCGCTGAACCTGTTCAATTTTGATCCATCCATGTATTACGGCATGAACAGTTCTTCCGTCATTCATCCGTTGATTTCTTACTTAACGGTTGTATTGGGGGGAGGCGCAGCGCTGCTGGGCGGCAATGGATTCTTTCTTGTGCTGCAGTCGCTTGTCAATGCTTTGTCCGTCATGCTTGTGTTTTTGTTCCTTGCCCGCAAAGGGAAGGAATTAACGGTTCCGCTGCTTGTAGCGCTGATGTTCGGATTCAGCTCGTACCTCATGTTTACTGCATTGATTCCGGATTCTTATCCGTATGTGCAGCTTTTCATCTTGATTTCGGTAGTTTACTTGCAATATTCTCGAGAGCGGGAAGAGGTTAGCTACTCCGCGAATGCAGCGATGGCTGCCGTCAATTTTGGCCTGACGTCCACCAATATCGTTCCTTTTGCGGCCAGTTTGTTCGTTAATATGCGAGCTTGGCGGAATCGAGGGAGCTTCAAAAAATACGTTGGCATCATGGTTTTGGCTGTCGGCATGATTGCCGCGCTGACCGTCATCCAGTACGTGGCATTCGGCGGACGGAGCTGGGTTAGCAACTGGCTGCTCGGTATCCAGAACGGGGGAACCAGCTATGCAACGCCATTCCAGTTTGCTGCACATTGGAAGGCGCTTGGGCTTCTGACCATCAACCCGATGCTGTCCCCGAAAGTTCATTTATTGGACCCGGGCATGATGGCGTTTGTATCGGATTTGTCCCGACCAACGCCTCTGTATTCCCTGTTCGTCGGCCTGTTCATTCTGGTGCTTGCGCTTGCAGGCTTTATCGCGGGCGTTCGGAAGAGAGAAGTGTGGACGCTGGTTCCGTACGTTTTGTTTGCATTTTTGCTGCACATCGTAGTGGGCTTTGGGCTTGCAGTATTCCAATACGACATGTACCTGTATGCAGGACATTACCTGTTTGCGTTTTTCTTGTTGGCCGGAGGATTCGTCATTGGTCTTCGTCCTGGCATAGGTAAATCCGCGCTTACCGTTTTGCTCGCCGTGTCCGTTCTGGTGATGGCCGCCAATAATGTGTACCGCCACTTCGAGACGTTGACGACGATTAAGCAATCTTACGAGCAGCTGGATTCAACTTCCACGATGAACGAATTCATTTCGGCACCGAACCAATTGTGAAAAAATGAATGAAGTTATATAAACCGCAAAAAACAAACACACGTTAACGGAGAGGCAGAACTAATCTGGAGAAGCAAAGCGTTCGCATTTATCACCGGATTTTCCCCTTAGAAAGGGGGATCCAAAAAAATCTGGGGATAACAGCGATCGGAAGATGGTACTGCACTCGCAGTGCTCTAGTGTGAATGATTAGTGCGGTTTATATAGATTAAAAAAAGACCATGAATCCATGAAGGATTTATGGTCTTTGTTGTGGTTCTGCTTGAGCATCTCAAGCGATGATTTTCGTTTTTTTGGCATTCTCCGCAGATCGTCGGGTCAGGCTGCTTAGCGGCCGCTTCAACGCCAGAGCGATAACGAGGCTAATCGCGATGAATATGCATAACCACAGAATATCCTTCCACGCGGTCTCCCACAAAATGCCGCCAACAGCCTCGCGCAGCAAACTGATGGCATACGTGAACGGCATGAAAGGATTGAGGGCCTGAAAGAACGGAGAGGTCATGCTGATCGGGAACGTGCCGCCCGAACTGGAAAACTGGAATACCATGAAAATGATCGCAATGCCTTTCCCGATATTGCCAAAGACGGACAACAAGGTATACGTGATCGTGACGAAAACGGCACTCACCAGCATGGCAAACAGCACAAACCACCATTTATCGGCCACATAGGTGCCGAGCAGCCAGATGTCGCCCAGCGTGACGCAAACGGCTTGAAGCAAACCTACCGTCAGGAATGTCGCCAGACGTCCCAGGTAGAGCTGATATCCCCTGAACTTTCCATCCGGATTTTCGGCTTCCGCCCGCAGCAGTGAAATAAGCAATGTAGATCCGACCCATAACGACAATACGCCGTAAAAAGGGGACATGGCCGAACCGTAGTTGGGAATCGGGTATAACTGGTTTTCCTTGATGTGTACCGGGCTCGCAAGAAAGGCGCTCTCTGCTTCAATGTCACCCCGCAGCAATTTGGCCAGCTCCGCAAAATGGTTGTCCCGTTCCACTTCCCTGAGCTTGTCGGCGGCCTGCCTGATGGCATGCTCCAATGCCGGCAGATCGGTGCGTACCAGTTCGGCTGCGCGTTTCACGCCTGTCTGTACTTCGGGCAGCTGATTTTTCACAAAGTCTGCTGCTCTGCCGATTTGTTTCTCCGCCTCGGGCAGATCGTTTTGCACAAAGCGGGCAGCTTCATCCAATTTGGCTTTGACTTTGGGCAAGTCATTCCGGATGATCGGGGCCACCGCATTCAAGGCGCGAATGAATGCATTGCTCTTGCTCCGCAAGGTTTGTGAGATCTCATGGACCTTGGCTTGAATTTCCGGCAAATTCTGCTGCAGTTTTCTCAATTCACTCTGGCCAAGCGTAATGCCTTCTTTGGCTGTTGCAAGTATGCCCGCAACATCTGGTAAGGCGTCCTGCGCGGTTTGAAGGGCAGCCGCGGATGAAGATAACATCGTTCTCAAATGATCCGATCCGGCGGCCAGTGCCGGCGCGATTACATTGTCATAAGCCTTCAACGCTTCGCCGATGCCGTTTCCGACATCCCTCGATAATTCGTGCAATTGGGCGACGACGTCGGCAGGCGGGGTAGCGTTGCGCCGCAATGCGTCACTCACGATTCCGGCCAGACGAATCTGCAGCTGCAGCTTGTCCGATACCGCGTTCAGTTTGGAAATCTGGTTACTCAACGGGTGAGAGGGCAGAAAATCATTGATTTTGCTGAGCAGTGCGGACGTATTGTCCGTCATTCTAAGCGCGATCCCCAATCTTGATGCGAGATGATCCAATTCATCGGCCGTGGGCAGCTTGCTCAGGTCCGTGCTTTGCAAGCGCTCGAACACATCTCCTGCCGCATCGCTAATCTGCTGCACCAGCAGCAGGTTTTGTCTGATGGCCGGGGCAATGCTGTTCATTGCTTTTTCGCTTGAAGCGATGAATTGGTTGACTCCTTCCGTTAATGCCTTTCCGTTTTCTGCAATTTGGGCAACGTTGTCCAAATTTTGCTCCGCTGTCGTTACGATATTCAGCGCCTTGTCCGATTGCTCCAACGCAGTCTGAATGATGCTCCCCACCTTATCGAAATGCTGGTCCACATCATGCACGAAGCCAGCGGCTTTTTGAAGCTCGGGAATTCGTTCCTGGATGGCCAGAATTTCCGAGGCGGCGGATTGAATTTGAGGCCAATGCTGCTGAACCTTTACTACATATTGCGCAGCCTCGTTGATTTCCGGCAGCTTTTGCTGGAGCTCGACGATTTTCTGCGCCTTCTGCACGATCTCGGGCATCGCTTGATCCACTTCGAGAATTTTCTGACCCGCATTTTCGATTTGCGGGAGGTTGTTCTCCAGCGTAAAAATGCCATTCTCCATTTTTCGCAGCGTTGGCAACTGTTCATTGATCTGCACTCCGGCTTCTTTCAGCTTGGTGAGAACGGCCTCGCTGACGGCTTCGGTGAAATTTTCATTGATTTGAGTCGTGATTGCCGACACGCCTGAACCTGTAATTTTGGGCGCGATGGCGTTGATCTTTTCATTCACCGTATATATGACCTCCGGGCGTTCAAGCTTTCCGTCGACAATGCTGGTTATTTTGGCGGAAAAGTCTTGGGGAATCAGCAGACTGGCGTAATATTCTCCGGTCTGTACGCCGTGAGAAGCCTTCTCCTCGTCAACAAACACCCACCCGAGTTTTTTGTTTTGCTTCAGGCTCGAAATGAGCTCGTCTCCGATATTGAGCGTTTGGCCTGCGACGGACGCACCCTGATCTTCGGAGGTAACGGCGATTTTGATCCCTTGGGTATTGCTGTAGGGGTCCCAGACGGATTTGACATTAACCCAATCGTACACGCCGGGAAGCAATATGATGGCCACAATCAGAAAGATGCCGGTGGGCACCTTGAGGATGTGGAGCCAGTCTGTTTTGTAAATGTGCCAAATATTTCGCATAATGCCCTCCTGAACGTAAGTATGCAGCAAACATGAAGCAGTTCCTGTAATGGATGGAAGAATGATTTTACCATCCATCATTGTACCCGGGAAGCGTTGAAAGGGAATGATGCACATGGCGTACTTACATGTTTTACATACCCTCTTATATCGGATTCCATTCATGAGAAGTAAAGGAGTCGTGCAGCTTACCCGACTATATCCTGCCCGTTTTTCTTTTTTTGCCCGCGATGGGGAGGAATAAGAAAAGGAAACGGATTATTTTGCCTGAAAGTCTTTCCACATTTCCTATGGATAAATATGCAGGATTATTGTATAATTATTAATGATATGAGATGTGCTGTGCACGGATGTTATTCAGCCAGATTGCTGATGATAAGGGGAACGCAGCAGAATCTTTTCGCCTGCGATGGTGAGGTGTTGACAGGAGGTTTCCTTTCTGTCATAATTCATGAAGATCGACGGACATACGGTACGAAAGTGCACTGTGAGGCGCTTTACTGTATGAACGACATGAATAGCACCTTTAAATCAGTCCCGTGAGACTGGCAAGGTAACGTGAACGATACATCGTCTTTTTGCTGCGGCAAAATAGGACGGTGCATCCCGAGAGTAAACTTTCTTCAGCGCGCGCTGAAGTTCGGAGACTCCTTGCCAACGACACGGCAAGGAGTCTTTTTTGTTCTCCTCGTCACGGGGCCATGATCTGAAGGGAAATCCTGAGGAGGCTGAACGCATGAGCACAGAAACGCATGTCATTATGGATGAAACGGCGATCCGCCGCGCTTTGACACGGATTGCCCATGAGATTTTGGAAAAAAACAAAGGAATCGAAGGTTGTGTAGTTGTAGGCATTCGGACTCGCGGGGTTTACCTCGCTGAACGCATTGCTGCCAAGATTGAGGAGATTGAGGGAACGAAGGTCCCCTGGGGAGAACTGGATGTGACCCCTTACCGCGATGACCGCTCGGATGAGAATAGAGCGCAGCGCAAGGAGGTCTTGAAAATGATTCCGGAGTCTCTGTCCATCCAAGACAAAAAGGTCATTTTGTTCGACGATGTGCTGTATACCGGCCGCACCATTCGCGCAGCGATGGACGCCCTGATGGATTGCGGAAGGCCGCAGAACATCCAGCTGGCCGTACTCGCTGACCGCGGGCACCGGGAGCTTCCGATCCGCCCTGATTTCATCGGCAAAAACGTGCCGACGTCCAAATCGGAGGAGATCGAAGTTGCGTTGAAGGAAACGGATGGGCAGGACGAGGTCAAAATCATTCAGAACCGGGGGGAGCAAGCATGACGATTACGCAGCCAGCATTGAAGGACCGGAGTTTGCTTGGACTGAAGGATCTTGACCGGAGCGAGATCGAGTCGATTCTGAACCGGGCGGCGCACTGGGAGTCGCAGACGAACAAACTGGTGCCCGTACTGGAATCCCGATTCGTAGCCAACATGTTTTTCGAGAACAGCACGCGTACCCGCTTCTCGTTCGAAATGGCCGAGAAACGCTTGGGCGCCCAGGTGATGAACTTCACCGCAGCGGCATCCAGCGTGGAGAAGGGTGAATCGATCTACGATACGGTACGAACGCTGGAATCGATGGGCATCGACGCAGGCGTGATTCGGTTGAAACCGGCTGGCGTACTGCAGCAGCTGGCTCAAAAGGTAAATGTGCCGCTGGTTAATGCCGGAGACGGAAACAACGAACATCCGACGCAGGCGCTGCTGGATCTGTACACGATGCGCAAAACGTTCGGCGAGTTGAAAGGTTTGCGCGTATCGATTATCGGAGATATCCTTCACAGCCGGGTCGCCCGCTCAAACCTGTGGGCTTTGCAAAAATTCGGTGCGGACGTGCGCTTCTGCGCTCCGCAAACGATGCAGGCACCGGAACTGGCCGAGCACGCTCCATACGTAAGTCTGGAGGAAGCGCTGGATGCGGATGTCGTCATGATGCTGCGAGTGCAGCTGGAACGCCACCAACATGGTCTGATTACCTCGGCTGAGGATTATCGCGAACACTACGGATTGACGGAAGAACGGGCTGCCCGCCTGAAGCCGGGCACGATCATTATGCACCCTGCTCCTGTAAACCGGAACGTCGAAATCGACGATGCGGTGGTGGAGAGCGAGGCATCGCGGATTTTCCCGCAGATGGCCAATGGCGTACCGATCCGCATGGCGGTCATGGAACGCGCAATGAAGCTGTAACATCGGCAGGGGAATTGCCGGGAGGCGATGACGGACGTTCTTAGAGAGCAACGAGAGGGTACACGATAAAATATTCGCCTCGCTTGCCGAAAAGCGAGGCAGAATCGAAGCGGAGGAATATCATGATGCAAGTTATAAAAAACGCGAGCATGTTGAATCAACAAGGGGAATTGGAACGGAAAAGCATCATTATTAAAGAAGGAAAAATCGCGAAGATCGCTGATGTTGAAGATGCGGCGATCATGCAGGCGGAACGCGAAGCAGATGCAGTAACCGACGCTGCGGGCAAACTGGTCATTCCCGGCCTGATCGACATGCACGTCCATCTGCGCGAACCTGGATTCGAACATAAAGAGACGATCGAAACGGGAGCGCGCTCGGCGGCAAAAGGCGGATATACCACGATTGCTTGTATGCCGAACACCAAACCGGTTACCGATAATCCGGACACGGTGAAGCTGGTGTTGGATAAAGCGAAGGAAGCCGGATTGGTGAAGGTGCTGCCCTACGCTGCGATCACCAAAAACGAGCTCGGCCGCGAGCTTACCGATTTTGCTGCCCTGAAGGAAGCCGGAGCCATCGGATTTACCGATGATGGCGTAGGCGTGCAGAATGCCCAGATGATGAAGGACGCCATGACGCTTGCGGCAAGCATGGATATGCCTGTCATCGCTCACTGCGAAGACGACTCGCTGGTCGTGGGCGGATACGTTACGGAAGGCGAATTCTCGAAACGCCACGGCATCAAAGGCATTCCGAACGAGTCGGAAGCCATTCACGTCGGCCGCGATATTTTGCTCGCTGAGGCAACCGGAGTACACTACCATGTCTGCCATGTCAGCACAGAGCAATCGGTAAGGCTGATTCGCCTGGCGAAGTCAATCGGCATTAACGTGACTGCGGAAGTATGCCCGCACCATCTGGTGCTGTCGGACGAAGATATCCCGGGCATGGACGCGAACTGGAAAATGAATCCGCCGCTGCGCTCGCCGCGCGACGTGCAAGCATGCATCGAAGGGCTGCTGGACGGCACGATCGACATGATCGTCACGGATCATGCGCCGCACAGCGAGGACGAGAAAGCGAAAGGCATGCAGCTTGCACCGTTCGGCATCGTTGGATTCGAGACGGCATTCCCGCTGCTGTACACCAAGTTTGTGGAGACGGGACTGTGGACCCTCGATTTCCTGGTGAAACGCATGACGGCCGATCCGGCACGGGTGTTCCGCTTGGATACGGGCAAACTGGAAGAGGGAGCTCCGGCGGATATCGCGATGATCGACCTGAGCGAAGAACAAGCGGTAGATCCCGCGACGTTTGCCACAAAGGGAAGAAACACGCCGTTTACGGGTTGGAAGCTGAAAGGCTGGCCGGTACAAACATGGGTAGACGGAAAAAGCGTGTGGAGCAGCGAAATCCAGCAATAACAAGCGGTTGAGTAACTCAAATCAAATCGAGGCTGATGTAAGCCGAGATTCGAATAGATAAGAGACAAAAAGCCGAAAGCATGGCTTTGAAACAGGTGCTCAGACGGATGCACGGAGCGGACAGAAAAGACCTGAAGAAGCGAAGCGTTTGCCTTTATCACCGGATTCCAACATTCAGCAATAATTCAGAGGAATCCGGGGATAACAGCAATCGGAAGGTTTTCTGGCCGCGGAGCCGCACCAAACAAAACACCTGGTTCAACGGAAATGCATTTCGGCGGTATAACTAAAGAGGAGTGAAATGGGATGCAGGCACAGGCAAGATTATTGTTGGAAGACGGCACACTGTTCACCGGAAGAGCGTTCGGAGCTGAAGGGGAAACAACGGGTGAAGTCGTTTTTAATACGGGAATTACAGGCTACCAAGAGGTGCTGTCGGATCCTTCGTATTGCGGTCAAATTGTAACGATGACATATCCGCTGATCGGAAACTACGGCATTACGCGCGATGACTTCGAGTCGATTCGCCCGTTCGTGCACGGTTTTGTCGTGCGCCGTCATGAGCCGGTGCCTAGCAACTGGCGTGCGGAATACAGCCTGGACGATCTGTTGAAAGAGTACGGAATCGTAGGCATCAGCGACATCGATACACGCATGTTGACTCGCCGGATTCGCCACCAAGGCACGATGAAAGGAATTCTCACAACAGGATCGAAGCCTGTGGAAGAGTTGCTGGAAATGATGAAAGACACAAGCATCGCCGAACTGCGTAACCAAGTTCCCATGACCTCTACCAAACATGTTTACAGCAGCCCGGGCACGGCAGAACGGATCGTGCTGGTAGACTACGGCGCCAAAACGGGCATTCTGCGCGAGCTGAGCAAGCGCAACTGCGATGTGGTCGTTGTACCGCATGACGTGACTGCAGACGAGATTCGCCGTTTGAATCCGGACGGCATCCAGCTTTCCAACGGCCCTGGGGACCCGAAAGACGTGCCTCACGCCGTGAAAATGATTAGCGAACTGCTTGGCGAATATCCGATCTTCGGCATCTGCCTGGGTCACCAACTCTTCGCACTGGCAGCCGGGGCGGATACCGAGAAACTGAAATTCGGCCACCGCGGCGGAAACCATCCGGTCAAAGAGCTGGAAAGCGGACGCTGCTTCATCACCTCCCAGAACCATGGTTATACCGTGAATGAAGAGTCCGTCAAGAATACCGAGCTTGAAGTGACACATATCAACAACAATGACAAAACGATTGAAGGCCTGAAACATAAAACATTCCCGGCGTTCTCGGTTCAATACCATCCGGAGGCAGCGCCAGGACCTTACGATAACAGCTATCTGTTCGACCGTTTCATTGAAATGATCCGCGAACACAAAATCAACCATCCGCAGAAACCGCGTCAAGCTGTTTTGGCAGCCGCAGTGAAAGGAGCACAATAACATGCCACTTAACAAGGACCTCAAAAAAATTCTGGTGATCGGATCCGGTCCAATCGTCATCGGGCAAGCCGCCGAGTTCGACTATGCCGGCACGCAGGCCTGCCAGGCGCTGAAAGAAGAAGGCGTGGAAGTTGTACTCATCAACAGCAACCCGGCAACGATCATGACGGATACCAACATGGCGGATAAAGTATACATCGAGCCAATCACGTTGGACTTCGTTACGCAAATCATTCGCCAAGAGCGTCCCGACGGATTGCTGCCAACGCTGGGCGGTCAAACCGGCCTGAACATGGCGGTTGAGCTGGCGCGCGCAGGCGTGCTGGAACGCGAAAACGTGAAATTGCTCGGCACGCAGCTGACTTCCATCGAAAAAGCGGAAGACCGCGACCTGTTCCGCGATCTGATGCGCGAACTGGAGCAGCCCGTGCCGGAAAGCACCATCGTTACGACATTGCAGGAGTCGCTCGACTTTGCCAACGAAATCGGATATCCGATCATCGTGCGTCCGGCATACACGCTGGGCGGAACGGGCGGCGGCATATGCGCCACGGAAGAAGAATTGCGCGAAACGGTGGCGGCAGGTCTGCGCTACAGTCCGATTGGACAGTGTCTGGTCGAGAAAAGCATCGCCGGCATGAAAGAAGTCGAGTATGAAGTTATGCGCGACCGCAACGATAACTGCATCGTGGTCTGCAACATGGAAAACTTCGACCCGGTAGGCGTGCATACGGGCGACAGCATCGTCGTGGCGCCAAGCCAAACGTTGTCGGACCGCGAATATCAAATGCTGCGTTCCGCTTCCCTGAAAATCATCCGTGCCTTGAACATCGAAGGCGGATGTAACGTACAGTTTGCCCTTGATCCGCATAGCTTCCAATACTATGTCATCGAGGTTAACCCGCGGGTAAGCCGTTCTTCGGCCCTGGCTTCCAAAGCAACCGGCTATCCAATCGCCAAAATGGCAGCCAAAATCGCCCTTGGATACACGCTGGACGAAATCGTTAACCCGGTAACGGGCCAAACCTATGCATGCTTCGAGCCGACGCTGGACTATATCGTCAGCAAAATTCCGCGCTGGCCGTTCGATAAATTCACTTCGGCGAACCGCAAACTGGGGACCCAAATGAAAGCGACCGGTGAAGTTATGGCCATCGGCCGGACTTTTGAAGAGTCGATGCACAAAGCGATCCGTTCCCTGGAAATCGGGGTGCACCGCATTTACTTGAAGGATGCAGAGACGTTGGACGACGAAACGTTGAAAACGCGTTTGGTCAAAGCCGACGATGAGCGCATGTTCCTCATTGCCGAAGCATTCCGCAGAGGATACAGCCTGCAGGAGCTGCAAGATCTGACCAAAATCGACTGGTGGTTCCTCGACAAGCTCGAAGGGCTTGTAAAATTCGAGGACCGCATCCGGGAAGAAGCCGAGTTGACTTCGGAAACATTGTATCAAGCGAAACGTCTGGGCTTCACGGACCGCGCCATCGCCGAGCTGCGCGCACAAGGACAACCGGGAGGCTCCCTGACGGTTGAATCCGAAGTGAGAACGCGCCGCCTGGAAGAAAACCTGCGTCCGGTCTACAAAATGGTAGATACTTGCGCAGCCGAATTCGAAGCGACGACGCCATACTACTACTCCACGTACGAGACCGAAAATGAAGTGCTGCCTTCGGACAAGAAAAAAGTGGTGGTGCTCGGTTCCGGTCCAATCCGGATCGGTCAAGGCATCGAATTCGATTACTCGACGGTACACGCCGTATGGGCGCTGCAAAAAGCAGGTTACGAGGCAGTCATCATCAATAACAATCCAGAGACCGTATCGACGGATTTCAATACATCCGATCGTCTCTACTTCGAACCGCTGTTCTTCGAAGACGTCATGAACGTGATCGAGCAGGAGCAGCCGGTGGGCGTTATCGTGCAGTTCGGCGGCCAAACGGCGATCAACCTGGCGGCACCGCTGCGTGCAGCAGGCGTGACCATCCTTGGAACCGATCTGGAAAGCATCGACGAAGCGGAAGACCGCAAAAAATTCGAGCGTCTCTTGTCCCGTCTGGACATTGCTCAGCCTAAAGGAACGACGGTTACTTCGGTGGGTGAAGCCGTTGAAGCTGCCAAAGGCCTCGGATATCCGGTATTGGTGCGTCCATCTTATGTACTGGGCGGCCGCGCGATGGAGATCGTATACTCCGATACGGAACTGCTGACTTACATGGAGCAAGCGGTGAAAATCAATCCGGAGCATCCGGTGCTGATCGACCGTTACATGCTGGGCAAAGAGGTTGAGGTGGACGCCATTTGCGACGGAGAAACGGTGCTTGTACCGGGAATCATGGAGCATATCGAGCGCGCAGGCGTTCACTCCGGCGACTCCATTGCGGTATATCCTCCGCAGCATCTGTCCGACGAGCTGAAAGCCAGCATCGTGGACATCACGATCAAAATCGCCAAAGAACTGAAAACGGTCGGTCTGGTCAATATTCAGTTTGTCATCCATGATGGCCAAGTATACGTGATCGAGGTAAACCCGCGTTCCTCCCGTACCGTGCCTTTCTTGAGCAAAGTAACGAACATTCCGATGGCGAACCTGGCAACGCAAGCCATCCTGGGCGTGAAATTGAAGGACCTCGGTTACCAGGACGGACTGTGGCCTGAGTCAAACCACGTATCGGTTAAAGTTCCGGTCTTCTCCTTTGCGAAACTGCGCCGCGTGGAGCCGACACTCGGACCGGAAATGAAATCGACGGGCGAAGTCATGGGACGCGATCCGCAATATGCCAAAGCACTGTTCAAAGGACTGATCGGAGCGGGCATGAAAATCCCGGCGACCGGTGCCATCGTTGTAACGGTGTCGGACAAAGACAAGGACGAAGCGGTGTCCCTGATGAGCGGCTTCTACCGCCTCGGCTACAAAATCATTGCTACCGGAGGGACTGCCGCTGCGCTTGAAGCGGCGAATATTCCGGTAACGACCGTCAAAAAATTGAGCGAAGGATCGCCGAACATTCTCGACATGATCCGCAGCGGCGAAGCGAACTTTGTGTTCAACACGCTGACCAAAGGCAAAACGCCTGAGCGCGACGGATTCCGCATCCGCCGCGAAGCGGTAGAGAATGGCATCGTATGTATGACATCGCTGGATACGATTCGTGCCCTGCTGAGAATGCTGGAAACGATCAACTTCTCCTCCGAAGCCATGCCGGTTTTCGCCGATTAATTGAAGAACCTGCTGATGAAGGACATCAGCCAGCCTGCGGGCTGGCGGGATGTCCTTTATATCGGGCAAAAATCGATAAAATCAACGATGCGGAAGGAGCGGGACCAATGAAACATCCGAATTACGAAACGATGGCCGGCCGCCTGATGGTGGCACTGGATTATCCCGAGGCGGAACAAGCGAAGGGTTTGATCAAGGCACTGGAAGGCATTCCGTGTTATTTGAAGGTAGGCATGCAGCTGTTCTATGCGGCAGGACCGGAATTCATCCGGGAACTGAAGGCAAAAGGGTACAAAGTATTTCTGGACGTCAAAATGCACGATATTCCGAATACCGTTCGCGGAGGTGCGGAAAGCATCACGCGCCTGGGCGTAGACATGTTCAACGTTCATGCTGCCGGAGGCGCAAGCATGATGCGCGCAGCGCGTGAAGGTGCGGAAGCCGCGCTGGCTGCGGACCCTGCCCTGCGCAGACCGGAAATCATTGCCGTGACCCAGCTGACGAGCACGAGCCAGACCGTCATGAATGATGAGATCGGCATTCCGGGTACCGTGGAAGGCACCGTGGTTCGTTATGCCGGACTGGCCAGCGAAGCAGGGCTTGACGGCGTGGTGGCATCGCCGCTCGAGGTGCCGGCCATTCGGGCGGCCTGCGGACCCGATTTCCATACCGTTACCCCTGGCATTCGCCCCGCGGGAAGCAGCCTGGGAGACCAGACGCGTGTGCTTACTCCGGGCGAGGCCATCGGGCGAGGCAGCCATTACATCGTTGTGGGCAGGCCGATTACGGGTGCTGCCGACCCGCGCGAAGCGGCAGAAACCATTTTGAAGGAGATGTTGAACGCATGATCGCACTATCCGAAATCCCGAACCATATTGCAGCACAGCTGTTGAAAATCAAAGCCGTGGCACTGCGTCCGCAGCAGCCGTTTACTTGGACATCCGGCATCAAATCGCCGATCTATTGCGATAACCGCTTGACCATGTCTTATCCGGAGATTCGCGACGATATCGCGGAAGGTTTTGCGGCGATCATCCGCGAACAGTATCCGGACGCCGAAGTGATCGCCGGAACGGCAACCGCAGGCATTCCGCATGCGGCATGGGTCGCGCAGAAGCTGAATCTGCCGATGGCTTACATTCGCGACAAAGCGAAAGGGCACGGCAAGGAAAACCTGATCGAAGGATTGATCTCCGAAGGGCAGAAGGTCGTTGTCATTGAAGACCTGATCTCCACGGGCGGAAGCTCTCTGAAAGCCGCCCAGGCTGTGAAGGAAGCAGGGGCGGAACCGCTGGCCGTGCTCGCCATTTTCAGCTATCAGCTGGATAAGGGCATCAAGGCGTTCGAAGAAGCGGGCGTTCCGCTTCAGACCCTGTCCAACTACACGGCGCTGATGGACGTGGCTTTGGCTCAGGGCACCATTCAGGAGAGCGACTTCGAGCTGCTCAAGGCATGGCGTGAAGATCCTACTTCATTTGGAAAATAATGAAACGTAAGTTCGGGAACGTTTTTCCCGCGCAACGGTTTCAAAATTGTAATAGTTGCAGCGCTGCAGCCGTTTTTGCGCTAAATTCACCAGGCATCTCCTTTAAGGGGATGCTTTTTTCGTTTTCGCATCAAAATATTAACTTTTTCGGCGAAACGTTGTAAAAAGCTTGTAACTTTTAGCCGATAGCAGTCGTTTATAATGCAGTGTAGTATGGAATAGATTTCTAGTTCAGGTTCTTACTGAAACAGGGACAGAGAGGATGAGCGTGATTGCTGGCATGAAGAAATTATTTTCCAAGATCAAACCAGCCAAAAGCCAATCAGGCGAAAAGAGTGCACTGAAGGGGGAAGAGCAGCATGATCAGGCCGAGTCGGGAGGCCAGGCATACATAACGGATTTACAGAAACCGACGGATCGTTCCGAATTCAATGGAGAGGACATAACTTCCGCTGAAGCTGAAGCTGCTGCGGCTGCCGCTGTCTCTGAACCGAAAAAAACCAAGCCTGCCAAGAAAGCGCTGCTGCCTCCCTATGACGGCCCGGTGCTTGAGGTTCGCAACGTGCATCGCAGCTTCCAGACGGGAAGCCGCATCATTCACGTGCTTAAAGGCATTGACATGGAAGTCAGACCTCAGCAGCTCGTCATGCTGAAGGGACGTTCGGGTTCCGGCAAAACTACGCTGCTGAACATGCTGGGCGGACTGGATCAGCCATCGAGCGGGGAGATTTTGTTTTCCGGACAGCCGCTGCAGGACTGGGGGGACCGGAGAAGGACCGCATTGCGGCGCAGGGAAATCGGTTTTATTTTTCAGGCTTACGCGCTGATGCCCTTGCTGTCGGCTTGGGAAAACGTGGAGTTATCGCTGCGCATGGCCGAAGTGCCTCGTTCCGAATGGAAGGACCGGGTAGGCCATTGCTTGGATTTGGTTGGTTTGACCAAAAGGGCAAAGCATCGTCCTTTCGAAATGTCGGGAGGCGAGCAGCAGCGGGTGGCGATCGCAAAGGCGATTGCGCACAGGCCCAGGCTGCTGCTTGCGGATGAACCTACGGCCGAGCTGGATTCGAAGATGGGAGCACAGGTCATGGCCGTATTTCGCAACATTATAGAAGTAGAGCAGGTAACCATCTGCATGACAACACACGATCCTACAATTTTGGAGGTTGCGGACCATGTTTACGAAATGGCGGATGGCAGATTTCTCAAGTAAGGCTGCCGCTCCGAAAAAGGGGAAACGAACAGCGCTGATCCTGCTAGGGGCAATTGTCGCTGTATCCATGTCCGGCTGCTCTTTGCTGCCGGCCGAAAGCGAGGAGGAGGTGCTTCCTCCGATCACGCCGCCGACGATTTCCAAAAAGCCGGAATATGAGGTCCGGACGGAAACGCTGGAACGGTCGGTGAGCGGCAGCGGCAAAATGATGAGCCAGCGCGAAGAAAAGGTATATTTTACGTTGGATGGCATGCATGTCAAGGAATTGAACGTCAAGCCCGGAGATAAGGTGAAGAAAGGGCAATTGCTTGCCGAACTTGACGTTGCGAGCGTGGAGAAGGAAATTCGCTCGAAGAAGCTGCAGATCCGCAAAGCGGAAGTGCAGATGAAGGAAACGCTGCGCAAGAAGGACGAGATGGACCCGGTCGAGTTTGAGGAGGCCACCATTGCGTTCGAGGAACTTCGGCAGGAGCTGGCCGACCTGGAAGAACAGATCGGCAAAGCGACGCTGACCGCACCGTTTGCAGGCACGGTCATTGCGGTTCAGGTGGAAAAAGGGGCGGCCGTGAAGGCGTATGATCCGATTGCCACGATTGCGGATACGTCCAATCTCGTCGTGGCCGCGACGTTTGCGAAGGAAGACCTGGAGAAGATTTCGGTAGGCATGAAGTCCACGGTGGACATCAATGGCGCGGGCAAGGTGAACGGCAAGATCAAAGTGATGCCGGTAGCCCAAAGCGCCGACTCCGGAAACAACAACTCCGGCTCGGGCGAGGGCGGAACGCCGCCGGCCAAGGAAACGCTCGACAAGTACGTCATCGTTTCGCTCGCCAAAATGCCCAAAGGGGTTGAACGCGGAACGCCGCTGACCGTATCGATTGTGACAGAGCGGACCGAGAACGCCATCGTCATCCCGATATCTGCCCTGCGGTCCATCGGTTCACGAACCTACGTGCAGGTTGTGGAAAGTGACGGCAGCAAACGCGAGGTGGATGTTGAAGTCGGGCAGCAGACCTCCACGGACGTACAGATCGTCAAAGGGCTCACCGTAGGACAGAAAGTAGTGGGACGCTAATGGGGCTGCCATTGTTACGACTGTTGTTCCGCAAAATGTGGAATACCCGCTGGATGACGTTCAGCACGCTCGTTGGTTTGATCGTGGCGGTTGCGTTCACCGTCAGCATTCCGATGTATGCCGACGGGGCGCTGAAGCGGGTCGTAGCCCAAACGCTGCAGGATAACAGCGAAGGATTGCCTGCTGGTTCCTTGCTGATGAGTTATCAGGCGCCAGGGGGAACCAAGACGGACACCCTTGGGCTTGAGGAAGTGGATCGCTACATACGCGAGGATGTGCCTCGTGATGTCGGATTTCCGTTCAACACGTACGTGAACATTCGTTCCATTCGCGGTACGGAAGTGAGTCCCGAGGATCCGACGAAAGTGGATGCCAGCCGCTCGCGCAGCATGACAATCGGCACGATGAGCGGGCTGGACCAACAGGTGAATTATTCTGCCGGCATGAAGCCGGGCAATCAGGTCAAGGATGGCCTCATCGAAGCGGCGATGCTTGAAGAGGGCATGTACCGGAACGACCTTCACGTGGGAGACATACTCGAGTACCCGATATATAGCGGGCTCGATATTACGCTGCGCGTAAAAATTACGGGCTCCTTCAAACCGGATGACGAAACCAGCCCTTACTGGGTTCAGGGTTTCGACAGCATGATGAACGGGCTGTACGTGGACGAAGCCGCATTCAATGAAGTGTTGTTGAAGGAACAAGGCATCCCGCTTCAAAATTCGCGCTGGTATTATGCATTCGACCTGAAGGAAATCCAGACCAGCCAGCTGCCCGGTTTGACGTCCATGCTGGAACGGCTGGATATCGAGCTGTACCAACGCTTGAAGGACACCAAGGTTGACATTACCTTCGGCGATCTGCTCAAGCAGTTCCGCAGCCAAAGCCTGCAGCTGCAGACGATGCTGTTTACGCTTGCGGCACCGATGATCGCCATGGTGTTCTATTTTATCGCGATGAACGCCAGGCAGTCGCTGCAGAAGCAGGAAAGCGACATTGCCGTGCTGCGAAGCCGGGGGGCTTCTGCACGGCAAATCTTCTCGCTGTACCTGCTTGAAGGCATGTTCCTTGGCGTGATCGCGCTTGTGATCGGTCCCATGTTGGGATATTTCATGGCCAAAAGCATCGGGTCTGCCAGCGGATTCCTGTCTTTCGTGGACCGGAAATCCATCCCGATCGGCGTGTCCAAGGAAGCGATTTTGCTGGGCTTGGCAGCCGTGCTGGTTGCGATCATTGCTTCATTGATCCCGGCAATCACCTATGCCAGAGCAACGATCGTGTCGGCCAAACGCCGTCAGGCACGCACGGATCGTGCGCCGGTGTGGCAGCGATGGTTCCTGGACATTGCCCTGCTTGGGCTGGCGGGATACGGTTATTATTTGTTCTATGAACGGCAGATGCTTACGTTTCAAACAGGCATGACGACAGACCAGCTGCAGGTGCAGCCGTTTCTGTTCTTTGTGCCCGCACTGGCGATATTTGCCCTGGGGCTGTTCTTTCTGCGGTTGTTCCCGTGGATTCTCAAGCTGATTCAGCTGATCGGCCGCAAGCTGCTCCCGGTACCGTTGTATCTGACCCTGACTCAGCTCTCGCGTTCGTCGGCATCGTATTATCCGCTGATGATCCTGCTTGTGCTGACGCTGGGCCTCGGCGTGTACAACTCGGCTGCTGCCCGGACCATTGACCTGAACTCTACCGAACGGACGCTGTACCGCTATGGTACGGACGTGATCATGCAAACCGTATGGGAAGGAACGCCTGAAGTGAACCCTTCCGGCTCCGGTCCAAATGGAGGCGCCGGCGGAGGACAACAAGGCGGAGGCAGCGGAGGGCAGAACGGAGGCGGCGCTTCCGGCGGCAATGGTGCAGGAGGAGGCCAAGGCGGAGGAGGCGGTGGGGGTGGCGCTCAACAGCCGACCAAAGTGATATACTCCGAACCGCCATTTGAAGTGTTCCGCAGGCTGGATGGCGTTGAGGGCGCCGCCAGGGTGCTGCAAACGAAGGGCAATGTGATCGTTTCTGGCAAATCGGGAGGCCAGGGCATGCTGGTCGGCATCGACAACGTCGATTTTGCCAAGGTAGCCTGGTTCCGCAACGATCTCTTCCCGGCGCATCCGTACAAGTATCTCGATTTGCTCGGGAAGTATGAAGGCGCGGTTCTTGTATCCTCCAAGTTTGCGGACAAATACAAGCTCAAAACCGGGGACCTGGTATCGATCGGCGTTCAGGGGCAGGCCATCGAATTCGTTATTTTTGGCATCATCCCTTACTGGCCTGCCCAATACCCGGATCAGATGCCGTTCTTCATTGCGAATCTGGATTACATCTATGATCAGGTACCGCTGATTCCATATGAAGTTTGGCTGAAAATGGAACCTGATGCCAAGGTAGGCCCGTTGATGGAGAAGCTTGCAGCGGAAGGCATCGAATTGTCTTCTGTGCGCGACGTGCGCACCGAACTCGTAACCCAGGGCAAACATCCGTCCCGCGGCGGCGTTTTCGGCATTCTCAGTCTCGGTTTTCTCGTATCCGTCATCATATCCCTGATCGGATACATCCTGTATTGGTTCTTTAACCTGTCGGGACGCGTCGTGCAGTTCGGCGTCCTGCGGGCAATGGGGCTATCGCGGGCCCAGTTGAGCGGCATGCTGCTCCTGGAGCAGGTTTTCACCGCAGGGCTGTCCATCGCTCTGGGCATCGGCATCGGTCAAGTGGCGAGCCGATTGTTCCTGCCTTTCCTGCAAACGACCGACAACGTATCTGCGCAGGTTCCGCCTTTCCGCATCGTGTTTGAAGAGAGCGACATGCTCCAGCTGTATGGCGTGACGGTAGTCATGCTGATTATTGGAGCAAGCATGCTGCTCTGGCAGATTCGCAGGCTGCGCGTACATCAGGCGGTCAAAATGGGAGAGGAGAGGTAACGTGATCCAGTGTGAAGGACTTGTTAAAATTTTTAAATCCAGCGACGTGGAAGTCGTTGCCCTTCAAGGTCTGAATTTGACGGTGAACCCGGGAGAGATGATGGCGATCATCGGAAATAGCGGAAGCGGAAAATCGACGCTGCTCAACATTCTCGGCGGCCTTGACCGGCCGACAGCCGGTACGGCCATCGTCGGCGACTGGGATTTGCTGAAAATGACGGATGCGCAGCTCGTGGAATACAAAAGGCATACCGTCGGATTTATTTGGCAGAACAACGGCCGCAATCTGCTGCCGTATCTCACGGCCCTGGAAAACGTGGAAACGCCGATGATTCTAGGTGGAAAGCGGGATCGCGCATACGCCAAACAGCTGCTGGAATGGGTCGGGCTCAAGGATCGGATGCATAACAAGCTCCATCAATTGTCGGGTGGGGAGCAGCAGCGGGTTGCGATTGCGATTTCATTGTCCAATCGGCCGAAGCTGCTGCTCGCCGACGAGCCGACCGGTTCAGTCGATTCCGAGACATCGGATACGATTATGAATATTTTTCGCAAAATGAACAAGGAATTAGGCGTCACCATCGTGATCGTAACGCATGACCTGACGCTTGCGGGCAAGGTCGACCGGATCGTTGCCATTCGTGACGGATTAACGAGTACCGAATTTGTGAAACGCAACGAAAATCTGGATGACGAGCATAACTTGCCTGGTTCGGGAACGCCGAGCATTCATGAAGCTTTTGTCATTATTGACCGGGCCGGGCGGCTTCAGGTACCGAAGGAATACCTCGAGGCGTTATCGATCGACAACCGGGCGACGTTGGAATTTGACGGCGAGCGTATCGTGATTACGCCGCCAAGATAATCATGAGGGGGAATTGGGGAATGAAAATGTGGGGAAAACGTGTGCTGGGCATATTGGCTACAGCCAGTCTGGCATTGCCGCTGCTTGCAGGTTGCACGGCAAGCGAATCGAAGGACAACGAGCAGCGCGTATTGCGTGTGGCCACCTTGTGGGGCAATACAGACGATAGCTATTTTCGCCAGCAGTTTACGGATGCCTTTGAGCTGACACATCCGAATATTACGATTGAGGTTGTACCAGCCGTTGAGCAGGGCAGCATGTACGGTTACGGCAACACGGATGAGCAGCAGGAAGTTCCGGATACGATGGAGAGCATCAAAAAAATCATGACCGGAGACAATCCGGTGGACGTGGTTGTGGCCGATACGTCAACGATCAGGTCGTTGATCCAGGAGAACATGCTGAAACAACTTGATCCGCTTATGCAAGAGGATAAGTTCGACACGAGCGATATCGTACCGAGCGTGCTGGAGGGCATCAAAGACATCGGAGATCAGAGCATCTATGCGTTGACGCCAACGTTTTCCTCGTCCGCCCTCTTCTACAATAAGGCGATCTTCCAGAAGGCAGGCGTAGAGCCGCCGACGGATAACATGACTTGGGACGACATCTTTAACCTGGCGACTCGCGTTACCAGCGGCGAAGGCAAGGACCATGTGTTTGGATTTGCGTTCAGCACATGGCAAGGAGGATCGCCCTACTATTCGATGCAACAGTACTATAGCGCGCTTCAACTGAAAATTTTCGACGATAAGGCGGAGAAAATGACGGTCGATTCGCCTCAGTGGGAAAAAGTATGGAGCAAGATCAGCAAGCTCGCCATTGACAAGGTTACCCCGAAAGGGGATGAGCAGATGGACCAAAGCAGTGGCGAAAGATACAATCCGCTGCAGGGCGATCTGTTCCTCAGCAGCAAAACGGCCATGGCTTTAGGCGATTATAGTTACATCAACCAGTTGATCGATGCCAACAAAAACGCCGATAAAATGGAAGGGTTCACGAAAGTGGATTGGGAGGTCGTCACACCGCCCGTGCATCCCGAAGCGCCAGGAATCGGCGGCAACATCTATCTCAGCAATTTGATGGCGATCAACAGTTCGGCGCAAAATCCGGATGATGCCTGGGAACTGATCAAATACATGAACAGCGAGGATTGGGCAAAAATCAAAGCGCGCAGCGCCTATGAGATGGTTTCCCGCAAGAGTTTCATCAAGCCGAAGGACGGCATGGATTACAACATTCAGGCCTTCTATACGTTAAAACCGATTCCGCCGACCAATACGAATCTGGACAAAATGTACCAGAAGATGCCGAATCTGTGGCAAGTTAGCGATAAAGGCATGGAGTACTTCAACCAAGTGCTGGATAACAAAAAAACACCGAAGGAAGCACTTGCCGAATGGGCTGCTAAGGGTAACGAAATGCTGGCAAAGTTGAAAAAGGACCCAAAAGCGACATTTAACCCATAAGAAGTCATGTTTTAATTTGCTTCATCTTGAAGCTGCCGGAGATTTGGTCTCCGGCAGCTTTTTTTGACTTTAAGCATGCAGGATATAAAATTGGAGCAAGCGGGGTATTCTACATATTGAGCAATGGATTGGAAAGGAGGGTGACCTATGCATTGGATATATTTTAGCAAGCTTTACGCCACCAAATTTCAAGCAGGCTGTTTGGCCAAGCGGCTTGAACATGATGGTTGGTTATATGGATATAGCGACCCGTCAGAGATCGAGATTTTCCGTTCCAAAAAAGGGAGATATGGTGTTCGATTTATTCCCTGACATTACCCCTTGACGTATAGGATATAAATGGTGTATATTAATTAAGTCGCTATTTTGATTTTTTACTGACGCGGGGTGGAGCAGCCCGGTAGCTCGTCGGGCTCATAACCCGAAGGCCGCAGGTTCAAATCCTGCCCCCGCAATCAAGTTTCACTCGATGTTTAAACAGCCATCATGTGAACGTTATACTTTTTTGGTGAGGGTCCTTAGCTCAGTTGGTTAGAGCGGTCGGCTCATAACCGATTGGTCACAGGTTCGAGTCCTGTAGGACCCATTTCCTCAAAGCCCTTGCGCAGCAAGGGTTTTTTTCTGTCTACTAACATATCTTCCTGGATCTGCTTTTCGTCATTATACCGAACGTTCCCTCACGCGATAGCCTTATTTTTCGTATTCCGTGATTGTCCATAGCTTTCTCGAATCTAGCATATTATTATCATCCTAAGCAATTGCATGGAATGTGAAACCGATATGAAACTTATGTCGTATATATATAGAATAAAAATCCAAATAGGAAAGAGGCAGGGGCATCGTGAAAAAAATGTTAGCGATTATGATTTATCCTTTCGCCATGATTATGGGAGCATTGGCCGGAGGAACGGCTGAGCTCGGAAGCCCGGAAGGCATCCGGTTTATGCGGGACGTCACAACAGATCGGAGCTATGACGGACAAGAGATATATGATAGAATTGAGCATAGAAAAGCATAATTACATATCAACCTGAACTGTAAAGGCAATGGGATTGAGGCATTTTCTCGGCTTGCGGACCATTGCTCTTGAAGGAGTTGCAGTACGTGACCCAATCGGCGCGTGCTTGCCTTTAAGCCGGTTCGTACCTCTTTATGGGGTATGAACCGGCTTTTTAATGACGAAGAATGGGGGAGTTGGGCTTGAAAATTGTCATCGGTCAACCGAAGCTTGAGGATGGGCTTCTGCAGTTGGAAAAGGAGCTCATGGACAACGATGCGGATATTTTGCTGTTTCCGGAGGGGTATTTGAACCAGAACGTGGACCAAGCACGTGAGCTGGCGGCAAGGTACGGAACCATGATCGTGTCCGGACATCGCAGGCTGAATGAACGTCCGAAGGATCGTTCCATCGTCATTGACCCAAAAGGCAAGATCGTGTTGGAAAAGGCGAAATATACGCCAGCTGAGGCCGTAGAGGAGCAAGGATGGAGGATCAGTACATTGCTATGCGATGAGCTGGTACTTCAGGGGTTTGAGAATGAAGAAATAGGGAAGGTGGACATCCTGATGCATTCCATCGGGGTGGGCATGTTCAGTGAAGAGCAGTATGAAGAATGGCTGGAAGCCGCTCGCGGCATTGCGGTGAAGAACGGATGCCCTCGTTATGGGGTCAAGCCATGGAGACGGCTTCTATCGCGATTCTGAAGTGTCCATCCCGATCGCGTATTGCATTGCTCCGGATGGGACGGTGCTGTTGGCCGCTCGAAACGATACGCGTACTCGCACGGTCATTCTAAACAGCGATGGAGGAAGAGGTCGGATCCGGACGGGAACCGGCAAGAAAGCAGATGTCGCCGTGGAGTAGCGAGACAAACTCCTTGATTTTGGGCGCTGTAGATTGGGATATGGCCCGGTCATTCCAATTGAATTCGCATATCTTATGGCATACCTTGAAATTCAAAGGAGGCCAATCAAATGAGTCAAGTTGGATACGGTTGTGGAAATGGCGGAGTATGGACTTCCACAAGTGCAATTCTGGTGTTGTTCATCCTTCTCGTAATCATCACAAAATCCTTCTGGGTATAAGCTGGATACCCCTGAAATCCTTGTGATTCGGCTGGGCTCCGCCGCTTGACGGCGGAGCTTGGCGCGAAACATGGGGAATGAGCGGCATGCGGGTCATTTGACAACCGAAAAGAATGTGCTTAAAATCACATAAGAGACTATATCAGAGATTGAAGGGATTTGCATGCCGTTTATTCGCTTTAGAGGATTTACAGGTAATCAATTGGAGGAAGTCGTACCCCGAATTACCGAGCAGATGGCTTTTGTATTCAATATTCCGGAAGAGAGAGTAAAGGCGGAACGGTATGATGTACAAGCACTTACGCCTTCGCCGGCGTCCGTCGAAATTTTGATGTTTCAGCGGCATCAGGATGTTCACAACCGTATGGCATCCAGCATACATGGGATCCTGGCTGAGGCCGGAGTGCCTGATGCGCATATCTTTTTTAACATTTTATCTCCTTCGCTATATTACAAACAGGGTAAACCGTTGTTGGACTATCCGTTGGACTAAGCTGAAGCGGTCAACCGTGGATGCGCGAACATAGGGCTTCAGCATGTATGGACGAGCAGCGCAAGCTGCTCGTCTTTTGGTGTGGTGGATATGACAAGAGTTCGTTAAAACTGCCGTCTGTCTTCCTGTTTGATTTCGAATCGGGATGCCCTCGATGCACGTTTCGCATAGATGTTTTCCTTTTCCTGGATCAAAAGCACAAACGCGATCGCAAAGACAAGCGTGGTCCACGATAATGCGGCCGAACTCCATAATGTGGACGCGGCCCCCCAATGTACCGTTGCCAAAAAGGTGATAGGCAATCCGACAACGGTGGCGGTATGACTGGAAAAAGAGAGCAGGCTGTTCGCCTTGGCGATTTCGGTTTCCAAAGCATGACCTGCCGATAATGGCAGAGCATGAAGCAATGCGGATTCCCACCCTTCCAGCAGGGATAACAGAAAGGCAGCGGCGAACAGGAGGGGAAGATGCTGCTTCAAGTAGGGGAGGCCGGCTGCAATTGCAGACAGCAGCAATGTTTTGGTTGCAAGCATACCGATCAAGAGTCGTGAAGAAGCAAAGTGCTTGATTCGCGATGAAACAGACAAGCCGGCGAAACTCCGTGCTGCCACCTGCATAATGGGAAACAAAAAAGCCCAGAGCAAGGAGGCTGTCAGTCCATAAATCATGATGGTGATGACTGTAATGTATATTACATGAACAAAAGAAAGTAGAGTTTTCGCCGCCCAATAAGGATAAAATGCAATGTTCATAAGAATAAGACCCTTTCTCAGATACCGGATGTCGGCAACAAGCCCGTCATTTTATAATAAGATGCCATGTAGCGCCATTCCACAAATAAAATTATCATTTTTTGCTCATTGAACGGCAAAAAGCAGCGATTCCTGGACGGAATGCTGCTTTATCGCTTTATGTTTTAACCGACGGAAAGGGTGAAAGCCACAATCAGCATGATCAAACTTGTCATTCGGACAAAAATCATATGTGAGCTTTCGGGCTCCGATTCCCCTCGCGTGATCCAGCCATAACGCAAATACCAGCCCACTTTAGGGAAACAGAAATTAATGATGCATAATGTCATAAAGATAAAAAAGAGGGTTCGCATACCGTTCATCCTTCCTCATGGACATGATCCGATTCCCTTAATGACTAGGCGTCAGTATTCGATAGAATAGTCAGGATCGTGCTGTCGGTAACGAGTAAGATGTTTGTGTTGTCTAACGTAATGATATGTTACCACATCGAGCCGGGTTTTGAATCGGTTGGAATAAACGAATTCGCTTGAATGATACATATTAAGGATTGTTTGGCGAACGGACGTTCTGTTATAATGCAAAGGGAATGAGAGGAGGCAGCATGAGCAGAACGCACAGAAAAAAACGAAGAAACAAAGGATTCGGCAGCTTAAAAAAGAAGGGTTTGACGCTTCTTACTTTGATGGTGGTGCTGTTCTTTGCCTGGTTTAAGGGAGAGATCCCGCTGGATTTGCCTGCATGGCTTGATCAGGGCACCACTCAGGGTGTGGATCACACGATTACGTTTCCGTCCGAACGCTACCCCGAGACTGCAGCGCATATTAAATCCGCCATTAAAGCAGGGCATTCCGATGTCTGCACCATCGATCGGGACGGAGCCGAAGCCAATCGGGAATTGTCGCTTAAGGGCGTGCCGGTCAAAAAAGGGTATGATCGCGACGAATGGCCGATGGCCATGTGCGCCGAAGGCGGCGCGAATGCGGATATCCAATATATTACGCCAAAGGATAACCGTGGAGCAGGATCTTGGGTCGGGAATCAACTCAGTACATATCCGGACGGGACCCGGGTTCGATTCGTAGTCAAATAATATTCAAAAGAGCTGATTTCAAGGAGACAAGCCCCTTGCGAATCAGCTTTTTTCCTGAAATTTTTGGATGAAGAAAAAAACGTCCCGAAAGTGCCGGAGTGTTCTGGTCCATCGTTACAGGTCGGCAGCTGTCATCTGCAGGCCGTTCAGATGGTGTGACCGGATGCTCAATATCCGGGTAACCTGTTCCACTTCGTCAAAGGGAATCCACAGGTTTCCCTGCACAGTTCTAAGGGTCAATATGGATGAGTCGGCCGAACGCTCGGGAGTTCCGGTAACGGTTTGCCCGCTCGTATTGCGAACCACGATTTGCTGTTTGCGGCGAATGGCAATATCTACCTCTTTTTTCATAAGACATTACTCCTGAACATGGGATATGAAAACATATTCTTTAATATCAATGGTTAATTGGGCTTCTTTATGTAGTCTATCAGAACTAGGTATCGATTTCCAGAAATGCATGCCGTGAATTCACCGGAAAATGAAAGACATGAAGCGCAAAACGGGTAAATGAACATAAAGAACTCATAATGAGATAGCGGTCCGAGGAGGAATGGATATGACTCAATTGCTGATTGGCATGGCAAGCACAGAAAATGAAGCGATACTGATGCTCAACAGGTTAAAGCTTGTCGGGATCGCGAAGGATCGTCTTGGCGTCGTGGCGAAGGAACAACTGGATTTGGAACGGGTAAGCGAGCAAACCGAATTGCCTAAGCCTTTGAAAGGAGGCGGCACAGACGGTGCGTTTGGAGCGCTCAAAGGAGTATTGGCCGCGTTGGATGAGCGCAAGGACCAGATTCAGACGGTGGGGCAAGCTGTCCGGCGTTTGGCAGGCAATCAAATTGGCGAAGGCACGGACGATCTGGTGCTGATGCTGACCGAAGCGGGCATATCCGAGACGAAAGCGCAGATGTATGAAACTTTTTTGCTTGACGGTGGCTTAATCGTTGTAGTGGAGTGTGATGACTCCGAGTTGGATGAAGTTATTCCGATTCTAAGTATGGAGGAAAAACCGCAGGCTTGAAAGCTTGTATTCTTTTTAGTTTAATTTAAGGCGCATTTTAGGTTCTTTTAATGTTGGCGATGTATTCTTTACTCACACCTCCCTTAATATAGATGGTTGATCTGAAAATTCGAGACCGCAACTCGGATTTTCCAGAGGGACTGCCGGCTTTGTCCGGCAGTCCCGTTTCCATGTCATGAGACAAATATGGGGCGATGGTTGTGCACTCACGTTTATTCATTACAATTATAAAAAATATGTTGCATAATGATTAATAACATGATATTATATTTCTTGTCGCCTCAAGTAATTAAAGAAGGACATACATATGCCGGGGTGGCGGAATTGGCAGACGCACAGGACTTAAAATCCTGCGGTAGGTGACTACCGTACCGGTTCGATCCCGGTCCTCGGCATCCATTAAAAAAAGGAAATCCCTTAATACATAAGGGATTTCCTTTTTTTGTATTTTGAATGAACTCTCCCGATTCAAAGGGAACGAGTGCATTATTTCTTCTTTGGGGGGCGGATTGGGGACGAACTTTAGGATCGAAGCAAGCAGTATGCAAAATTGCCCGATGCAATAGCTGTACGGAAGTATAATCTCATAATCGCAATCCTCCAAACATAGGATCTAAGACGGCGTTCTGTCGGGAAAAAACCTCGGTTAGGAAGACGGCGAGTGATCGTGTATAATGAGGAAATAGTCATTAATTACCTTTATCTTGCGGGATAAATTACAGAGATTTTTACAGGCACAAACCATTTCTGATGATGGAGGACTCGGTATATGTTGAAAAATCTTCAGGCTTACCAAGTATTGCAGGAGCGCAGGATCGAGGAACTCAAAGCGGACGCCTATCTGTTGGAACATACGAAGTCAGGCGCCAGAATTTTGCTGCTGTCCAACGAGGATGACAATAAGGTGTTTAATATCGGGTTCAGAACGCCGCCGAGCGACGATACGGGCGTACCGCACATTTTGGAGCATTCGGTGCTCTGCGGGTCGAAGAAATTTCCGGCCAAAGATTCCTTTGTAGAATTGTTGAAAGGCTCACTCAATACATTCTTGAACGCTATGACGTATCCGGACAAAACGGTATATCCGATTGCGAGCCGAAACGCGCATGATTTTCACAATCTGATGGACATCTATCTGGATGCGGTACTGAACACCAACATTTATGAAAACGAAAAAATATTTTTGCAGGAAGGCTGGAATTACAACCTGGCTTCCCCCGAAGACGAGTTAACGTACAACGGGGTCGTATACAACGAAATGAAGGGTGCTTTCTCGTCGCCGGAACGCGTCGTGCGCCGTGCGGTGCTGAATTCCCTGTTCCCGGATACGACATACTCCAACGAGTCAGGCGGCATTCCCGATGCCATTCCGGACCTTACATACCAGGGTTTGCTGGATTTCCACACCAAGTACTACCATCCGTCCAACAGTTACATCTATTTGTATGGCGACATGGATATGGAGGAAAAGTTGAACTGGCTGGATGAAGCCTATCTGAGCCATTATGATCGGACAGAGCCGGATTCGGCCATCGGCCTGCAATCCCCTTTTGCAGAACGCGTGGACGTCGTGACGAGTTATTCTGCCGGCAGCACCGAATCGGAAACCGACAACAGCTTCCTGACATACAATGCGGTCATTGGAACGACGTTGGACAAAGAATTGAACATTTCGCTCGAAATTTTGTTGTACGCACTCCTTAACGCGCCAGGCGCTGTTCTCAAGCAGGCCCTTCTGGACAAGGGCATCGCGAAGGATGTATACGGTTCATACGATGACAGCTTGTACCAGCCTGTGCTGACGATTGGACTCAAAAAGAGTAATCTGGAGAGCAAACAGGTGTTCCTCGATACGGTGCGCGAGGTGCTTGAACGCGTTGTGCGGGACGGGATCGATCCAAAGGCACTGCTCGCGGGAATCAATTCCTATGAGTTCAACCATCGCGAGGCCGATTTCGGCAGAATGCCGAAAGGACTCATCTACGGTCTCCAGACATTGCAGAGCTGGTTGTACGATGATCAGGCGCCGTTCATGTACCTTGAAGCCAATGAGGTGTATGACGCACTGAGAACAAAGATGAAGGAAGGATACTTTGAACAACTGATTCAGCGCTATTTGCTGGACAATACGCATGTTTCTTTCGTTGCGGTGACACCCGACAAAGGGTTGAATTTGCGCAAGGAGGAAGCGCTCAAGGCGAAGCTGAAGGCGCTGCAGGCCGGACTGAGCGAGACGGAAGTTCAAGAGCTGGTACAGCGGACACAGGCGCTCGCAGACTACCAGAATGCACCGTCGACGAAAGAACAGCAGCAAGCGATCCCGACGTTGTCGATCGAGGATATTGAACCGAAAGCCTCTGTCCTGCATCAGACGCTGAAACAGGCAGACGGCACCACGATCGTTCACCATAATTTGTACACCAACGGGATCGGATACCTGAAACTGTTGTTTGACGTCAAATCGGTGCCGGAACGTCTCCTGCCCTACGTCGGCCTGCTGAAAAGCGTGCTTGGTTACGTCAATACGGCGAACCACACGTTTAGCGATCTGTCTAACGAAATCCATATTCATTCCGGCGGCATTTCGGCCAATGTAAGCGCGAGCGCCGATGCGAAGCAGTTTAACGCCTATAAGGCAAACTTTGAATTCAGCGCAAAGGTGCTGTACAGCAAATTGGGATTTGCCTTTGACATGATCGAGGAAATCATTCTGACCTCCAAGTTCGATGACTCCAAACGTCTGTACGAAATCATCTCCCAGTTGAAGGGCCAGCTGCAGCGCAGCTTGATCAACAGCGGCCATTCCGCCGCCATGGGCAGATCCTCGGCCAAACACTCTGCGGTAGCCTCGTTCCGGGAAGCCGTGGGCGGCATTTCTTTCTATCAGTGGCTGGAGGAGGTTCAGGCCCATTACGAGGAACGGAAAGAGGAGCTTGCCGACCGTTTCAGGGAACTGACCGGCATTATTTTCAGGCCGGAAAACCTGCTCGTGAGCTATACGGCGGATGACGAAGGTTATGCCGGACTGGAGCAGCGCGTGTCCCAACTGAAAGGAAAACTGTTCACCCATGATGTGCCCAAGGAAGATCCGTCGTTCAAGCCGGTGAATCATAAGGAGGGGTTCAAGTCTCCTTCGGAGGTGCAGTATGTGGTGCAGACGGGCAATTTCATCGCAAAAGGGTATCGGTACACCGGATCGCTGCGCGTGCTGCAGGGCATTCTTTCCCTGGATTATCTCTGGACGAATATCAGGGCCAAAGGCGGCGCTTACGGCTGCATGACGGGGTTCAGACGGAATGGCGACAGTTACATGGCCTCCTATCGTGATCCCAATCTGGAGAAAACGTTCAAGGTGTATGAGGAAATGCCGCAATACTTGCAGCAGTTCAAAGCGGATGAGCGCGAGATGACGCGGTACATTATCGGTGCTATTCAGGACCTGGATACGCCGCGTACGCCTCATGGCGAAGGCGTGTTCTCCCTGGAGTGTTATTTGTCCAACGTGACGGAAGAAGACCTTCAGCGGGAACGCGACGAAGTGCTGGGCACAACGGAAAGCGACATCGTCGGTTTTGCGCCGCTCGTATCGGCGATCCTGGCAGACGAGTATCGCTGTGTCATCGGCAATGAGAATAAAATTGAAGAACAGCGCGGGTTATTTGATGAAACGCTTGATCTGATACGATATTAAGCTTCAACAGGCTTTTGCACGGTGGAGCTAAAGGACGGATCAAGTCAAGGGATTTCTCGGGGTGGATTTATTTCGCTTCGGGGAATCCCTTTTTCCATTGATTTTTCGGGGGGGAATACACGATGCATATGTCAACAATCCGATGCTGTATCCTTCTTTCTGGCTAGCTGTCTTCCATTATGTTAAAATGGTGGATAGTTTATGTGCCGTTGGATCAAACAAACGGCTGCGCAGGCAGCAGGACCCGGTGTGGACTGCACGGATATGCATTCATCAAGGAAAGGAGTCCATGCAATGTTTGGAAACGATTGGGATACGGTGCTTCAACAAGAGATTGAGGCGGACTATTTCAACGATATTCGTTACGCGCTTGCGGCGGAGTATAAGACACAGACCGTTTACCCGTCCAAGGAAAACCTGTTTTCCGCGCTAAAACTGACCCCGTACCATAAGGTCAAAGCGGTCATTATTGGCCAGGATCCGTATCATGGGGCGGGTCAGGCTCACGGATTAAGCTTTTCGGTCATGCCGGATGTGCGCATCCCGCCGTCTTTGCAGAACATTTACAAAGAACTTCACGCCGATCTCGGCTTGCCCATTCCGAAGCATGGGTATTTGGTGCACTGGGCGGAGCAAGGCGTATTACTGCTCAATGCGGTGCTTACGGTGCGTGAAGGTCAACCCAACTCCCACCAAGGTCTTGGATGGCAGCGTTTCACGGATGCGGTAATCCGTGCCTTGAACGAGCGTTCAGAGCCTATGGTATTCATGCTGTGGGGCAGTCATGCCCAAAAAAAAGGAGCTTTCATCAACCGTGACCGGCATTTGGTGCTGCAATCCGCACATCCTAGCCCGCTCGCCGCCCACCGCGGCTTTTTCGGGAGCAGGCCGTTCTCCAAGGCAAATGAGTTCTTAAGCTCCCATGGCGTCGCGCCGATCGACTGGAGCATACCGCAAATATAGAACGACAGAGAGGTGAGGGCATTGCGGCATTGGGAGGGACGGAAGGTAGCAGTATATCGCGCATCCGGCATACGCGAGCCACTGAAAGGAACGCTGGTGGAATGGGATGAAGAAGCGGAGTGTGTTCGAATTGGACCCAAGCGAATCAAGGTATCGTTCGATAACATCGCCATGATCAGGCCGCTGCCCGAAGAAAGCCTTCCTTTGAAAAAAGCCCGTTCCGACGTGCATAAAGTCGGCTATGTGATGAAGAAGGCATTGCAGTTCGACAATGCCATTTATTTCAAATCACGGGTCATGATCTGGCATCGCGCCAAAATCGTCGCCTACTCGACAACGATCCTTCGCCATGACGAGGACCAGGTCGTCATTGCCGATGGACGGAAGCTTCGCAAGGACAAGCATCTTTTCGTTGTTCGTTCAAGGCGGGGCATCCGCTAAATGGCATCACTTGGCGTGTTAGAAATTTAATATGTATTTCATGTAAAGATCATATGGATTTAATCTTCGGCCTTTATATTAAATGTAACAACCCCTTCTAAATGATGTGCAAAGACTGAAAGCCCGGCCGGCTGCAAACGGTCGGGTATTTTTTTGCCAGGAAAAGCCGAACGGAGATAACATGGGAATGACAATAAAGTTGTATACTAAAACAATGGAGAAGAAAAGGAGTGACATCCGTGAAGCGTATATGCGTATTTGCAGGGTCCAACCCTGGTAGACAACCGGAATATACCGAGCAGGCCGTGCAATTGGGCAAATTGATCGCAAGCAGGGGGTATGCGCTTGTTTATGGCGGATCACGAATGGGTTTGATGGGAGCCGTCGCGAATGCCGTGCTGGAACAAGGCGGAGAAGTCATCGGCGTCATGCCGACAGGTCTGTTTCGCGGTGAAATCGTACATAGCGGATTGACCGAGCTCGTTGAAGTAGGGACGATGCACGAACGGAAAGCGACGATGGCCGAACTGTCGGACGGCTTCATTGCGCTTCCGGGAGGCATGGGCACGTTCGAGGAACTGTTCGAGGTGTTGTGCTGGGCACAGATCGGCATTCATCGCAAACCTGTCGGACTGTTGAATGTGAACGGATATTACGAACCGCTGATGAAAATGGTGGAGCATAGCGTGCACGAAGGATTTTCGAATACGTCCCATTTGAGCTTGTGGAGCCTTGAATCGGATCCGGCCGACCTGCTTGCCCGCATGGAAGCTTACGTTCCCGCACCATTGACTCAGAAATGGTCGGAGCTTGGTGTCGATTAAATAAAGTCACCGTTTGTTCACGCCATAGCTTCCGCTTCGCCCAATCAAGTTCAGGACTGACACATAGACTATAGTGTACTTTCGAAGAGGGGAGTGTGTCACTCATGAGCGAAATCAAAGGTACGGACTATGGTTGCTGTGGCTACGGAGACTGGACGTCGACAGGAGCAATTCTCGTCCTGTTCATCCTGCTGGTCATCATTTGTCGCACCTTCATCTGTTAGGGATCACACATTTCGTCAGGGGTATGATCGCAGGCCCCATACATCAGCCTTTCCGTTGAGGCGCCGGTTCGCTGCCGGCTCTCAGGGAACGGTTTTTTTGTTGTTTCGCGAAAAATGGATCAAATCAATGGAAGGTGTCCTGCCCCCGGTTTTTACACGTTTGACGGAAGCAGGACAAATACAAGAGTCGTTCAGCCCGGCTGCATCGATTCATACCACAATGGCCGTTTGGCCGGGGTGGTATAAGGTTTTCCAAGCAATGTATAGACCGAGGATGGCCGCGAGCAGGGAGAGAATGGCGGCAACGACAGCGAGTTTATCCAGCGTATGGTCGGCTTCGGCCATTGTATTTGGCATGGTTGTCGTTGGAGCGGAATAGCTTTTGGTGCGTACGGTAGGTCTGGAGAGCCTGGACGCCGACTTTGACGGGGAGGCATGCGGGCGGGAAGGTGAGCTCCGATTTTTTGGGCTGGAGTACTTCAAAAGTCAACCTCCTTATGGCGGAGTGTACTGCTTTTCTATGGTTTATACCATGTTATGTGGATTTGCAGATTGAGTTCGCAAAAATGAGTGTTTCCCCAAGCCCGCTGAATGACTTCATTATACGTTCTGTTAATACCCGTGTGACAAATCGTCAGTATAGTAGCAATGGGGTGGCAAGGAATGAAAATTTCGAAGGAGCGATTGCGAAATGGTCGAGATTATTGCGCATAGGGGAGCATCTGCTGTATGTCCCGAAAATACGATGGTGGCGTTTGACCGGGCACTGCAACTTGGAGCGACAGGCATCGAGACAGATGTTCAGATGTCAAGCGACGGCAGGCTGGTGCTCATTCATGATGAGACGTTAAATCGGACGGCCGGGGCAGAGGGCTGGGTGAAGGACGCTGCATATGAGCATTTGCGTTCGCTTGATGCGGGCTCCTGGTTTGATGAGCAGTTTGCAGGGGAGCGGATTCCTTCGATTGAAGAGTTGCTCGACCTGATTCGGGGAAAAAATACGTTGCTCAACCTGGAGCTGAAAAACGGTATTGTCGGTTACCGGGGCATGGAGGAAAAGGTTGTGCATGCCGTCAGGGAATGGGGATTGGAAGAACAGGTCATTATCTCCAGTTTCAATCATGCTTCCTTGGTCAAATGCAAGCGTCTTGCGCCGGAGATTCGTACGGCCTTGCTTTACATGGAAAAATTGTACCGTCCGTACGATTACGCGGCCAAGCTGGAAGCTTCGGCCCTCCATCCGTACAAATGGGCCGTAACGCGGGAAGAGGTGGCTGCGGCTCTGGCGCACGGAATTACGGTTCATCCATTCACCGTAAATGACCCGGCCGAAATCCGGGCCATGATGGATATGGGTGTACAGGCCATCATTACGGATGTGCCGGACGTCATGGCTGCGCTGATGGGAACGTATGCGCCTACACAATAATTTGGAAACTATGATGCATAAGAGAAGCACGGAACTGGAATTGTTCCGTGCTTTTACATGTGTTTGCTCATGGTTTGGAAACAATAAGCCGGAAGCGGCTTCTTTTTTTTGTACGCAATACTCATTTATACATCAAACTTGTCCGATTTATCCATTGCCAGAGTGACATCGTTGACATACAATGATGTATGGGAATGAGAATCAATATCAATATCATTAAAAGTTCGGCATATGTAGAGAGGTGATTGTTATGTACATAAGGTCTGCAAGCTTCGCTCATAACAAGGGTGGACGAGCATGAGTACAAAAGCTTCAGTCGAAAGTCGCGGCACAAAGGATTCACCGACGGCAAAAATACACACTCGCCCGTGGACGGCCACGCTTATACTGACAGGGGGCATCCTGCTGCTTATATTCGGCATGGCGTTATCCATTTCGTTCGGTGCAGCCGATATCAAACTCGGCATGGTGTGGCAGGCCATCTTTCATTTCAATCCCGACCTGACACCGCATCAGATCATATGGGAAATTCGATTTCCACGCATTCTCGGGGGTGCCATGGTTGGAGCCTGCTTCGCCGTAGCCGGCGCCATCATGCAGGGCATGACCCGCAACCCGCTCGCGGATTCGGGCTTGCTCGGCCTGAACGCCGGCGCAGGTTTCGCGCTGGCGATTTGTTTTGCTTTTTTTCCGGGACTGTCTTACATGTACATCATCATGTATTCGTTCATCGGTGCGGGGTTGGGCGTTCTGCTGGTGTACGGTTTCGGTGCTGCTTCAAAATCAGGACTTACACCGATTCGCCTCGTTCTGGCAGGGGCGGCGGTAGCCGCCATGCTGTCCGCGCTGAGCGAAGGCATTGCGTTGTATTTCAAAATCGGGCAAGACTTGGCCTTCTGGACAGCGGGCGGCGTGGCCGGAACAAAGTGGTCCCATTTGCAGGTCATGCTGCCTTGGGTAGTGGCTGCCCTTATTGGTTCATTCCTCATTTCCCGGTCCATTACGCTGCTTAGCCTGGGGGAAGACATCGCGGTCGGACTTGGTCAGCGTACCGGTTTGGTCAAATTGATCGGCTTGATTATCGTGCTCATTCTCGCTGGCACAGCCGTATCCGTCGTGGGTGCAGTCGGTTTCGTTGGCTTGATCATCCCGCATCTCACGCGAAAACTGGTCGGGGTCGATTATCGCTGGATTATCCCTTGTTCGGCCGTGTTGGGCAGCTTGCTGCTTGTGTTCGCCGATCTGGCTGCCCGCATGATCAACCCGCCTCACGAGACACCGATCGGTGCGCTTATTGCCTTGATCGGAGTTCCGTTCTTCCTGTATCTGGCACGCAATGAAAGGAGGTCTCTGTAAATGATGACTTCCTCAACCAGGGTAGGTGCAGAGCGCAGAAAGAAAACCAAGAATACGATCGTCATCATTGTGCTTGCTGCTTTGATTGTTGCTTCGTTCATAATCAGCATGAACACAGGGCATATCCGGTTAACGCCGTTTGAAGTGCTGCAAACCTTGTTCGGCGGCGGTACGGATAAACAAGAATTGATTTTGTTCGAATTCCGCTTGCCGCGAATCGTCATTGCTGTGCTGGTGGGTGCCGGGCTTGCGTTGTCCGGTGCCATTTTGCAGGGGGTGTCCCGCAATGCGCTGGCAGACCCGGGGATTCTTGGCATTAACGCCGGGGCCGGCCTGGTCGTCATGTTATTTGTTTCCTTTTTCCCGACAACGACGGCTGCTCCTATTTTCCTGCTGCCGGTTCTTGCCTTAATCGGCTCCGCTTTCTCTGCATTCCTGATTTACGTGCTTTCCTACAAAAAAGGAGAGGGCATCGTGCCGACCCGCATGCTGTTGACCGGGATTGGTGTTGCTGCAGGGATCAGCGCGGCAATGATCGTGCTTACACTTCGTTTGAGCCCGGAGAAATACCAATTTGTGGCTACATGGATGGCCGGCAGCATTTGGGGCTCCAACTGGAAGTTCGTCACGGCGCTGCTGCCGTTTATTCTCATTCTTGTGCCTGTCGTACTGTATAAGGCGCGGGTGTTGAATGTCCTGAATCTTGGCGATCAGACCGCGACCGGTTTGGGCGCACCCGTCGAACGGGAACGGCTGGTTCTGCTTGCTGCCGCAGTCGGTCTTGCCGGTTCGTGCGTATCCGTCAGCGGCGGGATCGGCTTCGTCGGTTTGATCGGACCGCATCTGGCTCGTCGTCTCGTCGGTCCCAAACACCAGTTTTTGCTGCCTGCCTCGGCACTGATCGGCTCATTGCTCGTCTTGGTGGCTGACACGCTGGGACGCGTCATGCTGGAGACGTCCGAAATTCCGGCGGGTATCCTGGTGGCTATTCTGGGTGCGCCGTATTTCCTGTATCTGCTCAGCAGAACGAGATAGGAGCGTCTACTGACGCGCATTTCAAGAAAACAAACTGCACATAGCAGAAGCTTTTCTTACAATGATCAGGAAGATCACGCTCTGAAAGTGCACTCTTTCCGAACGGATAAAAAATTCATCCATTGCCCTTGCGATGTGGTAGCGATAAGGAGGACCTTCGTCCATGCTACGCCGTTTCTTTGCCTATTACAGGCCCTATAAAAAGCTGTTTATCCTGGATTTTACTTGCGCCATTCTCGTTGCTGCCCTTGAGCTGGCGTTTCCGCTAGCCGTGAACAAAGTGGTCGACGAGCTGCTGCCCGGCGGGCGCTGGGACTGGATTCTTTGGGCATGCTTAGGCTTGCTGGCCGTCTATCTGCTGAGTGCCTTCATGAACTATGTCGTGACGTATTGGGGGCACAAGCTCGGCATCAACATCGAGACCGACATGCGCAAAGCGTTGTTCAACCATGTACAAAAGCTGTCCTTCCGGTTTTTCGACAATACCAAAACAGGTCACCTCGTATCCCGCATGACCAACGATTTGATGGATATCGGAGAGATCGCCCATCACGGTCCTGAGGACGTATTCATCGCGATCATGACTCTGGTAGGAGCGTTCGGCATCATGTTCAGCATCAATGCGAAGCTTGCCGTGCTGACGTTTATCATCATTCCGCTCATCATTTATTTATCCATGTATTTCGGAAGCAAAATGTCGAAGGCGTTTCGCCGGATGTTCGGGGACATTGCGGATTTCAATGCGCGTGTAGAGAACAACGTTACGGGAATTCGCGTCGTTCAAGCGTTTGCCAACGAAGAGCATGAAATGGCGCAATTCGCCGTGAATAACGGCCGCTTCCGCCAAACGAAACTGCTCGCTTACAAAATCATGGCCTGGAACTCCTCCATCAGCTATGTGTTGATGAAGCTGGTATCGCTGTTCGTGCTTGTATGCGGTACATGGTTTGTATTGAACGACAGCATGAGTTATGGCGAATTCATCGCGTTTATCATGTTGTCCAACGTGTTCCTGACACCGATCCAGAAGATCAACTCCGTCATTGAGACGTACCCGAAAGGAATCGCTGGGTTCCGGCGTTACATGGAGCTGCTGGACACGGAGCCTGACGTTCAGGACCAACCGGGCGCGTCCAGCGTGCCGCATTTACAAGGAGATATCCGTTATGAAAATGTCACCTTCGGTTATTCCGATCAGGAGCCTGTGTTGAAAGGCATCGATCTCCGCATTCAAGCCGGAGAGACGGTAGCCCTCGTCGGCCCTTCGGGAGCAGGCAAAACCACGATGTGCAGTCTGCTGCCGCGTTTCTACGACGTGTTAGGCGGCCGTATTACGATCGATGGACACGATATCCGGCAAATGAAGCTCGAATCGTTGCGCAGCCATATCGGGATCGTGCAGCAGGATGTGTTCCTCTTTGACGGCACGATCCGCGAAAACATAGCCTACGGCAAACTGGACGCCACGGAGGAAGAAATTTGGGATGCGGCACGCCGTGCCCAAATGGAAGCATTGATCAGCTCCATGCCCGAAGGGCTGGATACATTGATTGGCGAACGCGGCGTGAAGCTGTCCGGGGGACAGAAGCAGCGACTGTCGATTGCCCGGATGTTCCTGAAAAATCCGCCGATCCTCATCCTGGATGAAGCGACATCCGCGCTCGATACCGAGACGGAAGCCGCCATTCAGCAGTCGCTTTCCGAGCTGTCCGAGGGACGCACCACGCTGGTCATTGCCCATAGGCTTGCTACGATCAAAAATGCGGACCGCATTATCGTCGTTGCCGAACAAGGCATTACCGAGCAGGGCCGTCACGATGAACTGCTTGCCGCAGGAGGCGTATACAGCCGCTTGCATTATGCGCAATTTGGCGCGTAAGCCCTTTGCTCTAGAGTCGTCCTGTGTTTCATCCTATGTTTTCAAACCAATACACCACAAAACGCCTTCAGCCGGTTCGGGAAGAACCGTGAAGGCGTTCTTAGCGTTTAGGCCATGTTGGGGGAGGCCGGCCCATACTTCCCGCGAAAGTGGATGTTTTATGAGTCTGGGCATGACAACGGCAGGCCCTCCCCGGTGATTGGATCATCGAAAATCCATTCACCGCACCCGTTTGTTTTGGATTGCAGGCATGCCGTTTCGAATGATTTCGGGAAAATCATGATCTACTCGTGGATATTCCCGGCGATTTTCAACCGGCGTGCGATTTCTTTGAAATCTTCCTCGGAGATGCCTGGCGCGAATTCCTCTTCGGCTGCGGGATATTCCTTGATGGGCACACCTTCGGGTGCGCCTTGAATGACCTCCAACGGCTGATCGTCCTCGGGATGCGTACCCTTCCAAATCTGTCCAAGGGTATTGAAATCCTGTTCGCTCCATGTGTACAGCTTGCGATGGACGCCTTTGTCCTCGAATTTTCGGGCTTCGGTGAAAGCTTTGTTGTTTAAGGAAGGGATCGGCACCAGTTTGGTCACGTTGACTCCTGTTGCCACTTCCAAAGCTTTGGCATATGCCACGACATGAACGCCGCCGCGGACCAGCAGGTAGCCGACCACTTCCCGTGCCGCGGGATGGTCGGTCATTTCATAAACTTTCATTTTGTGGGTTCGCGCCCCGCATTCGAGAAAAAAGTTGTGCAGCAGGTCTTCCACCAGATTGCCGCTGTTGAATACGTTTGCTCCGGTCCACGGATGGCCCATTGAATCTACGGGCATGGCTCCTTGTGCGCCGGCGAGGTAATGATAGGAAAGCCTTGCGTCTTTAACCGGGTCCAACGGCGTTTGATCCGGGGTTTTGTGTTCGGTGGAGCCGCGCAGGATTTTGTTGATGCCATGCGAGACCAGTTCGACATGGCCAAGCTCCTCGGCCGTGATGCTCATCACCAAATCATAGAAGGGTTTGAGTTTGTCTTTTGCGCGGAAATTAAAAGATTGGTAAAGGTAATTGTTCAAGGTGGACATTTCGCCGAACTTACCTCCCAGCAGCTCTTGCACGGCTGCTGCGGCGTTCGGGTCGGGCTTGTGGACGTCAGGAATTTCAATGGCGATTTCATCCATACGTTTGAACATACCGAGATAGCCTCCTCATCATCATTTTGCGAAATGAAGGATCGTTCCGACAAGGGCTATTACACTTGAAATGATGGGAATAAACCATTTATTGGAGGATTGAGTCGGGAGTCGCAGTCCTGAAGAACCTATGTTTTGTTATTTCCAAGCCGGTTGAATTTTCGATACAATCAGATGAAATGCCTTATTGGCTTTAAAGGATTGAATGGATAGGGATGAGGGGGATTTCAGTGAGAAAACATAAATTATGGCGAGCTGCCATGATCCTTTGGACGGTACTTGTGATCCTTTTGGGGGCTGAGATTTCGAGCACAGAGGTGACGTTTGCGTTTGAACAAGGCGGTGTTGACCAGGAGACGGCAGATCGGCTTGCCGAAAAATACGGGCTGACCCAAGATACGGGAACATCCCCGTCCGCCATGTCGGTGGATTGGGGAATAAGTTTTGGGGACGAGCTTCTTTCATTGGGTGGAGCAGTAAGTATGGTCCGGGCATTCACGCATCCGATGGTGTTCTTGGTTCGTGTGTGGCTATGAATTAAATAGCTTGGGCACGCTAATAGAAATGCGGTTATGGAGGGAAAATAATGAGGACACTCTTTATTATTCTTATTGCAGTATTGCTTGGCGCGACCGGCGGTGGGACAGGATCGGCTTCTCCGATTCCCGATTATGCGAAATGGGGATTGATTGCAGTCAAAGAGACGCAGGCCAAATATGATGTCGACATTTTGGATTACAAACATATCGGCCGTTCGCCGCTTGCGGGCGGTTTGTCCCAGGAACAGTTCAAGCTGTGGGTGAAAGACAAAAACGGAAAGGAATTTGCCGTAAATGTACGCGTCAATTTCAATCCGGATACGCAAATGTTGAAAAACGTGGAGTTCACGGTTGAAAATCAATAGTGTGAAACAGGCGGGATGGAAGCCGGTTACCCTAAGACGGGGGTTCCGGCTTTTTTATATGGCGTGAGCATCCTTTTTTTGGAGGTTGAATAAAGAACTTATGTTCGCATATAATAAAAGCAAACAAATGTTCTTATTGGAGGGAATGGCATGATTGACAAATATGTCGGTCAGATGATCGAACTCGTTTACATGGATCGGGCAGGACGCATCACGCAGCGCGAGATCCGGATCAATAGCGTCAAGAGCGGGAAAATCCGAGCATCTTCCGGGGCCGACGGTTCGCCGCGGACGTTTCTGGAGCAAGGCATATTGGCATGGCGTCCTATTTCCGGTAAGGACAAGGAGGCGGGAGTATGCTGAATGATTTTGAACGAAAAATATTGCGTATTATCGTGAATTACGCTGGACAGCGGCGCCGTATGCCAAGGATGGATGAACTGGAGAACAAAACGGGCAGAAGCAAGGCGTTGATTCGCGAGTCTTTGCTGGAGCTTGAACGCAGGCAGCATATTTTGTGGGAGGATAAATCTTCGTTGGAGGGCATTCGCATATTGCAAGCATGGGAGCAGCCGCCGCAGCCTGTACGTAAGAGCGAGCCTGCCGGCGACCTTGCGGTCAAGTATTTTATGGAATACTGAACGTCCTATCCATAAGAAAACAAGCACCGATCCAATATCCAAGAGGATGGAAGGGTGCTTGCCAGTGGAATGCATGACTGCATCCGGGCTTTAGAATGGGGGAAGTTGATCCAGGTTGTTGGTTGGATCGCCATCGGCGTCGCCGCGGATGTACATTTCTCCATCCCTGCCTTTAAAGACGTTCACGCCCGAAATGGCACCGGACTTCACCTCAGCCAATGCTTGTTGATAATCCAGCACGCGCCCGGTGGAAGTCTGGAAAGCGGTCAGGTCGCCATCGCCGTTTTTCTGCACGGCCACGAACGTTTCACGATTCGTTGCATCCATCTGTACACTCTCCTTGTCTGCTGCGAATGGAATCCTTCCTTAGGTAGGTTGGCCCCATTGCATGAATAATATGCGTAAAGAGAGCGATTGGCGATCTGCTTGCATGGGGAGCAATGGTGCTCCTCTGGCGGGAGCAAGCAAGTTGTTACAGGCTTTTTCTCATCCGGACGTGCAAAATGCCTGCATCGTAAAAAGGCTCCGCGGAGATTACTTCATATCCCAGTTTTTCGTAAAAAGCTTGTGCTTGGCACTGGGCATCCAGCACGGAATAAGCAAGGCCCAGCTCACGCGCCCGCTCTTCCATGGCCAGCAGAAGCACACGGCCGTAGCCGAACGAGCGATAGGATTTAAGCACGGCGATGCGCTGCATTTTGGCCGTATCGTCAGCATAATAGACCAAACGGCCCGTCCCAACGGGTTGTCCGTCCACATGAAGCAATGCGTGATGCACGTCCGCGCTAATGACGTCATAATCGTCGATCTCGATTTCAGCCGGGACCTGTTGTTCTACCACAAATACATCATGGCGAATGTCCAACGCTTGTTGAAGTTGTTCCTCTGTCTGTGCATAGCTAATCTCCGCTGCCAATTCCATTCCTTCTTTCTTTCAATTCTGGCATAACATATCCGTCTGAAATTATACAAAAAACGGCGGATGCTGTATAGTTGAGGGAATATATGGGAAAGTGGTGAGGGTGGGGTATGGCGGGAGTTGTGGTCATTGCCATTTTGATGTCGCTTGGAATGATGGTTCTTATGTACTTTGTTACCAAGAAGGCCTATTCTCGAAAATGGGATGAGGAGGAGTGAAGCCTTCCGAATCGAGGCCTGTTCAAGGCAGAGATTCGACATGTCCTCGCGGGGAGTAAACGTCATGCTGAACGGAGTTGGAATAAACGTCCCGCCACACAGGTAGATCGTTCGTTTCGTTGGGCTGCATCAGCTGCTGGATTTGCACCGTGCGTTCATCCTTCTCCAGACTGCAGCCCGTAATAACAATGCACATCAGCAGGGAGATTGAACCGAAGCACAAACGGGCAATGATCGGATGGGAAGTGGTTTTGGATTCCGGCATATTATTCAAAGGTTGGACCTCCATTACTTAATTGGTAATCTTACCATAGTGTGCTCAAAATCAGCGAAAATATAACGTTAAAAAAAAGGATTGACAGTGTACGCGTTTACTTGGTATGATACTGTTACTTGATCGATACAACATTTAATATTTGATCTGATCTGTTAGCTCAGCTGGGAGAGCACTATCTTGACAGGGTAGGGGTCAGTGGTTCGAGCCCACTACAGATCATACAAAAGAAGCCTTGCGCAGCAAGGCTTCTTTTCTTTTGCCGATCCAGATAATAAGCTATGAATAAATGAAGTTGGGGGACGAATCAACAAGTTCGAACGAAAGCTCCGAAACCCCATGTCGACGTTTTCCTCCGCTTGGCTGACTTTTTGATGATTGAAATATACCCTATATGGGTATATTATGAAAAGTGATTCCAACTCTATTCATTAAAGGAGATTACTCATGAAAAAGACGGCCAGCATCGGACTTGCTATATTGCTTCTCAGCACGATTGTGTTCAGCGGATGCGGAAAAAACGAACCGCAGCCAGTTAGCAGTTCGAACCATGAAGGAAACATGGAGGAGATGCATCATTCCGGCTCGGGCGAGCTGCCCGCGAATCTGAAGGAGAAAAGCCATCCGACCTTTCCGATCGGGAGCAAGGCAACGATGAATGCAGATCACATGCCCGGTATGAAGGGGGCTAAAGCTACGATTGTCGGTGCATATGAAACCACTGCTTACGCTGTTACGTATAAACCGACAACGGGTGGCCATCCCGTAGAAAACCATAAATGGGTTATTCACGAAGAAATAAAGGACTCTGCTGATCAGCCGTATGAGCCTGGCGACGAGGTCATTCTCCAAGCCGACCATATGCCAGGAATGAAGGGGGCCGCAGCGACGGTCGAGACCGCCGAACTAACGACCGTTTATATGGTTGATTACAAGTCGACAACAGATGGAGAGATGGTTCGCAACCATAAATGGGTGACCGAACAAGAGCTGGCTGTTGATTGAGTTTCGAATTATTCCAAATTTGAAGTGATCTGGTGTTTAGTAGAGATTCAAAAACGACTTAGTAAACAGGAGGAGAATGGATATGATGGACTTCAGTAAGCCACCCCATGGCTCCGAAAGTTATACGCACCAGCAGCGTCACGAGGAGAATGAGCAAAAGTTGCTAGCCGGAGGCACCAGCATTTGGACAGAAATCAGTAACTGGCTGATTGTTGCCGGGATTTTTGTGGGCATTTTCCTGTTGTTTATATATGTGTTCTAAGCACTAAACAACTAAACTGCATTTGCTGCGAAGCCTCTGAACAGAGGCTTTTTTTGCGCCTGAACGTCGAACCATGGTTCAATCCTCATACTAAGCGTTGTGATCGACTCGTATACCGACGCCCTGCTCGCCATCACATTTGATGCATGCACACCTCTAGGCGAATTTCCATATAATGCTGTACTTCAACAAGCAATATGGGAAGCGGGGGAATCGGAATGGCAAAAGCAAAAGGCAAAAAGGCTTCGGCAGCAAAGAGTGACAAGGTTCGCGTATCGATGAAGTTGGTCACTTCGGATGTATGCGAACGATGTAAAACCCCTTGTGCCCGAGGGACGGAGTATGCTGCCAGAATGAGACTGGATGGAGCGGTTGGCAAAGGCGTGCCCTGCATCCTGACTCGTCATATCTCCTCATAACGCTTATTTATCTACGCGCAGCATACGTTCAATATGCGCCGAATGGATGTGAAACGATGATATGGATCAGTCGGAAATTTCCGGTTGATCCTTTTTGTATGCGTTTTAGCCTATGGGCTCGCGATCAGCTCGGGTTCAGCATGGATATTCCCGTTCCAACTGAATCGAAATTGTGTCCTATGCTTGGATTAGAGCGCTGTCTTTGCCATTTTCGTGCAACTTCGAGATCATTGATGATTAACAGTGACAAAAAATAAAATTTGTCATTCGTCATTCGCTGTGGTATTCTATCTGCAACGGAGGTGAGCGAAGAAGGCTGGGGCCATCTTGCAAACAAATGACCAAACAGAAAGCAACTGAATTTTTGACCAAAGAGCAGATTATGGAAGCTACGCAGGATACGGTAAGGCGCTACGGAGCGGCCAAATCCTCAGTGACGGATGTCGCCAAACGTCTTGGCGTAAGCCACGGTACCATATACAGGCATTACGCGAGCAAACAAGAACTGTTTGAGGCCGTCACCGAGAAATGGCTTGAAGAGGAGATCATTGCCCGGTTGGATGAAATCGTTAAAGACCGGGAGCTTTCGGGCCAAGGTATCCGTCACGTTCATGCCTATATTCAAACCTTGGTGCAGCGGAAGCGTCATTATGCCGAGACGGATGCCGAGTTGTTTGATTTGTACGCCAAAGTTACGGAGCAATCGGCTGACATTATCCAAGCCCATGTGCGGAACATGATCGCGCAGATCCGGGAAATTCTTGAAAAGAACCACCTTTTTGACGCTGCCAATTCGGGGAATATCGCGGCCGCCGTGTTGCAATCCACTGCTCGTTTTCATCACCCGGCACATGCCTACGAATGGAAACAGGGTGCCATTGAAGCGGAATTCGGCCAGGTATGGAACTTGGTAGAGAAAGGGCTTATCCAATTACAAGCGGAGAGGAAGTAGACTTATGAACCATTTAAGCGGCAAAGTAGCGATCGTAACAGGCTCATCACGCGGCATCGGACGCGCCATTGCGGAGAAACTGGCAGACCAGGGCGCGGACATCGTAATCAACTATACAAGCAATGTTGTCCATGCTGAGGCGGCGGCACAGGCCATTCGGCAAAAAGGCGTACGCGCAGCCGTTGTCCAAGCTAACCTTGCACGCAAGGAGGAGGTTGAACGGCTGTTTGAAGAGGCGATTGCCCAGTTAGGCAAAGTGGACATTCTGGTTAACAATGCAGGCATCATGAAAACAACGCCGCTTGCCGATGTCACGGAGCAGGAGTTTGACCAACAGTTTGCGATCAATGTGAAGGGGACGTTTTTTGCATGCCAGCAGGCGATGAAACATATGACGGAAGGCGGAAGCATCGTCAATTTCTCCACCTCGGTAGTGGGGCAAATGTTTCCGGCTTACAGCGTGTATGCTGGCACGAAAGGAGCCGTGGAGCAATTCACGCGCCAATTGGCGAAGGAATTCGGGTCCAGGCAAATCACGATTAACGCGGTGGCGCCGGGTCCGGTCCTTACTGAATTGTTTACTGAGGGAAAAACGGAGCAGCAGATAGAAGGCATGCGCAAATTGAATGCGTTTGGGCGGCTGGGGGAACCGGAAGACATTGCCGACGTCGTTTCTTTCCTAGTCGGGCCTGAATCCCGGTGGATTACCGGACAAACGCTGCGTGCCAACGGCGGCTTCATTTGAGCATGGGCATGTGAATTTGCTTCGGCTGAGAAGGGGTTGGCAACAACGAAATCATGGAGGTTTCCTGACACACAGGAAATCTCTTTTTTTCAATCCATGGAGTGGAAAAAATGTTGGATAAAAAATGAAAAATAATGAAAAACGGCGCAACTTTGTGAGCGAATCTGCAGTATAAATGTACAACAGCAGCAGCAGGGGAGGGAAATTGGCGCATGAAGTGGAAGAGGGTCTTGCTCTGTGTCAGCATATTTTCCTTGCTTGGCGGATCTCTACTGTTTGCAGATTCCGTGAACGAGAAGATTCGGGTACTCATCAATGGCAAGGAAGCGGCTGACGGCGGTTATTTGATTGACGGAACCACCTATGTTCCTGTGAGGGAAGCGGGCGGCATCGCCAAATGGGACAACAGTAGCAAGCGGGTGACGGTGATTAAGCCCAATGTACATATTTTTCTGTTCAAAGGAGACACTGTATTTGGCAACGTGAACGTGGGCAAGCTGAAGTTCAACGTGTTCTCACAAGTCGACAGTCTGACGACCGATGTGGCTGCCGTGAAGTTGACGATTACGAACCCGAGCGGGCAGGTGAAGGATATTCAGTCCCAGGAGCTGACAACCCAGAAAGATAACTTCTGGTTCCGCACGTATGATTTCACGTATGATTTCAGCCGCGCAGGCAAATATTCAATCGGTTTTCATATTAAGGAAAATGCAAACAGCAATTACGTGCAGGTCGCCGAGAAAGTCATTACCGCACTAAACGAATAAACCCGAATCACGCCCGCGGTCGAAATTGACCTGGCACTATGAACATGTTACGATATGCAAGGTTACACAATTTCAATCGATGAAGCGAGGTATATCAATGAGCGATCACACACATGAACACGGCGATGCCTGCGGCTGCGGTCACGATCATGACCACGACCACGAGCATGAAGAAGTTCTTCTGACGCTGACAGACGAGAACGGAAACGACGTGGAGATGGTTTTGGTGGAGACGTTTGACGTGGAAGACCATGTTTATGCGCTCCTGCTGGAACGTAACAATCCTGAAGCTGACGGTATCATTTTCCGCATGGAAGAAGAAAACGAGGAAATGGTACTCTACAATATCGAAGACGAAGCAGAGTGGAGCCGTGTTGAAGCGGCTTATAACGAACTCGTTGCAGGACAGGAATAAGTCAGGCTCCAAATAAGTTCAATAGACAAAACAAAGTGAATTTATGGACTCGAAACGGCATGGGAGAACAATCTGTGCCGTTTTTTTTAGTGCAAGCAAGGAAAAAGCGTATAGCAAACAAAACGGAGAAAAAATCCGCTTGAAAAATATCCATTCCCGAAATGATGACGTGCGAGGTCATCATCTCAGCGAAATTGTACCTGTTCATTCTGGCGAAAATCTCTTGGGTGATGGACTCTCGTCTCTTTGCAGGACAATACGTCAGACCTGAAAGATTGGTCAGAATCATTTCATTGGCTCCACTTGGCAGGATGAAACGAACCACTCAAAATGAAATCGGATAAAACAAATTTTCATGCAAATCCAAAAAATCAAAGTTTGACGTGGGAGGAACGAACTTATACATCTCAGGCTGAGCCTTGATTTCTTTGGATTGTTTTTTGGTGAGTGTCAGATGAACGTTCCGATCAAATCAAACTCTCCACCCGAGGGCAAATACAGGCCAGAAAGACGTCTGTTGCGAGATCATAAACTGCGTTCAAATGCAGAAGGTTATAGAGAGATGTCAGTCTTCTTTTTAATGAGTTCGCATACTCATCCATCTGACGTAACCTCCTTCTTTTTTAAGAGGCCTCGCCATCCGTTCCATTTGCCTGCTGAATTCCGTCACTCTTTTTGAACAAAACAAGAGCAAGCTATCTTTTCGATAACCCGCTCTTGTTCTATACCGCTCTGAGCTTAATCAACGACAGACCATGATGCGGCATTTTTCTTTTAACGTGGCTTAAAAAACAAGGCATTGATGATGCTGATCCAACCGTATTCGGGGCATGAAGGCCTGAAGTAGAAGTCTATTCCAAGCTTGCCATCACTGATGCACAGGAGGAATACAACGAAGTTAGCCATAGATTCCCCATTTAATACTATCTACTTTGCGAGTGCTGTCAGCTTCGCTGGTACTTCCCCAAAATGGTCACTTCAGAGTGATCCCTTTACTTTTTGATTCCTCGTTTAAGCTATAGTAGAGAGCTTCTACTCACAAAGAATTAGATACTTTTTGATAAATCTGTTGAATCCATTTCGCGTTTGGTAGGGGAGCTTTTTTCAATATACGAGAGAAGGGACATGCATAACGCATAGAACAGACTGATACCCAGAATAACAATCCATACACTCTCCATATCTACGCTTCGAATGAAAAGGCCGGTCAAATATGGACTAAGTGTGTAACCGAGACAACCTACGAATAACAGCAAGCCGTTAAACCTTCCCTGATGGGTATCGGGTACACGTGACGCGATATACAGGTTGATATTGGTTTGCACCAGAATCTCCCCGATGGTCCACAGCACAGTGGAAAAAACAACGATAGCGAAATGAGGCAAATCGCTCAGCAGGTAGAGAACGCCAAATCCAATTCCATAAAAGAGTGCACCTGCCGCTATGGAATTCTGAGCTGTGAAGCTGTGGGTAGCAGACAGGACCAACGTGGTGAGAATAATAACACTGATCGCATTAATGGTCATGACAGACCCATAATAAGCAGCTCCATTCTCTCCAAACGAATGATTCATCTGAAGTGGAAGGCTAAACGAGTATTGCATGTAGATAAAATAATTAAGAAATGACACTGCGATGAAGAAGGCGACGAGCGGATTTCTCAATAGCAACTTAAATATTGAAGGAGCCGATTGCTTCAATACTTGTTGATGTTGATGGTTGGGATGTTTCTTTTGTGATTGTTGCATCTGATGTGCATGGTCTCCGGTTTCCATTGCTTTGTTGCCCGCACCGACATGAACCCGCTTCAAGATGATCAAGGTGGAGATCAGAAACACTGTGCCGATACCTATAAAGACGATATGCACGTGATCCTTGATAAAAAAACCGGCAATGAGTGGTCCAAGCGCTATGCCTAGATTGGCTCCAAGATACATGAGAGAAAAGGCAGATTTGCGCTCCTTCTCCTCTGTGCACAGTTGAATAATTAAGGCGTTATAGGCAGGCCGGGTAATACTGATGAAAAACATGACTGCAATCAGAAGATAACCAATGGTTATCGTGCCCGACCAGAAGGAGCAGCTGATAATCATCAATGTAGACAACAGCTGCCCGATGACAATAATCGTTTTTTTGCCCATCAGATCACTTAAATAGCCTCCAAGCAATACGCCGGGACCGCTAATCAAGGCCGCCATGGCTACAAAAATGCCTGCACTGACCACATTCATACCAAGCTGGAGCGTAAGGACCAAGGTAATTAACGAGAATATAAAATCTCCAGTGCTGTTAATGGTTCTGGCCAAACAGAGATAATAGACATCGCGGCTTAGTCCCGCGTATGTTTTGGATAGAGATAAAGACAATCGTTCCAATCCTCCCCAAGAAAACCCCAATTCCATAAAATAAATCGTAAGGTGTATGTCCGAATCTATACAGTTTCGGCAACCTCAACCTCAATGACGAATCGATCATACAAGTCCAGCAAAGTCTGACGCAATTCCTCAAACGACTCCCCTTCAACAATGGCAAATCCTGATCGTGTCATCGTATCGTTCACATCTCCTACACGCTGCCCTATTTCATAAGAAACCTTGAACTCAATAATGCCAGAAACATCCTTATAATCGTCGATTCCTGATATTCGTTGAATGACACCCGCGCGTGAAGGAAAACAGATCATGCCCGTGAATTTGTTGTTCGTTTGCTGCTGTGTAAAAGTATATATGCCAACCTCCAGATCAGTTACGGCTTCAAAAAGATCTACGCCATGGGTGTTTTTGATACAAGGCGGCATAACTTGTGAGCCCCCGATTCTTGCCCCGATCTCTCCAAATACCACTTCTCCGTCCGGCGTGAGAAACAGCTCGGCATGGGTTACAGATTGATTAATCCCAAGGGCAGCAATGGCTTGTGAATTGATCTCTTGGATACGCCTGATAACGTTCGCGTTAGCGCCTTTGGGGAACGTAATGCTAGCCGGAGGTTTCTGCTTGGTTGCAATGTCCAGACAGTTGTAAAGGTATTGAGAGACAGAGGAAAATACAACGATTCCCTTGGACACGATGGAGTCACAGTGAAACTCTGTACCGTGAATGAATTCTTCCAGCAGGTCCCTCTGCAGCTCATGTCTAGTGTGCTGCAGATAATGTGAGAGCTCATCCATACTGGACAACTTGAAGGTATTGATACTTCCGTAACCGCTAAGTGGCTTTACAATGATCGGGAATCCATGGGCAGCAGAGAAATGAAAATAGTCCTGCTCTTGCAGAGCGATTGCTATTTTGGACGTACGAATTCCGCGTTGATGAAGCATTTGTTTCATAATCCATTTATTACGGACCGCCTCGGCCTGATTGCGCTGCATACCGGGGATGCCAAATTCGGAGCGGAGCTGCCCGCCGATCTCAATGGCATTCTCACCTGGAGTTAACAAAGCGATAATCGAATGGGTTTGCCTGATCTGTAGAACATGCTCCCGAATGGCATCGTAGGATTCGAGGTGATCGACGTAGCGAATTTCATCAAAATAATCCTGAAGCCGCTCGGGGTGATGTAATTGATGCTGTTCAATAATCAGAATTCTTTTGTGATCTGTGAATTTGGTAAGTGGTTTCACGAAGTTTAGGCCGAAAGGCAGTCTGAAATCAGATATGTAGACGATCGTTTTCATGGGACCTCCTTGAACAAAGTTAAAAATAGGAAAAATGGTTTTCTCAACATTATAACTCATTATTTTCCATATTAAATACATTTTTTGTAAAACATTATGAACAATTATACATATTTTTGTTGCGTTAAAGTGTTAATTGACAATAGGGATTATATGGTATACTATCATACCGGAAATAGAAATAAAAAGGAGGATATAGAAATAAATGGAGATAACTAGAGGGAAATACGCTATACTGGGCACATTGGGTGACGATGAAGGCTTCCTGACTTGCAGTATGCATATTGCAAAAAAAATGGATAATTCTGATTTGATTAAGCCATACCCCGAATTCGAAGCGGCAGCAGATGACCTGAAATCAGGCGAGATTTCCTGTCTCCTGGTTCCTGGAGCGTATCCCAAGCTTAACAGCTTCATTATGGATTCAGATCTCGTGGTATCTGAAAGCTTTGTAGAGAAGATTCCTGCACTGGTGCTGTCTGGTTTTCAGGTGGTATGCCCAGAACAGATCGATATTATCTATCATCATCCGGCGACTACATACTTGTTGACCGAACTTGATATCATCTATAGAGAGAACTGCACGGTATCATCGAACCCTGAGGCTTGCAGGAAAGTTATGCTAAATACGGAGAGATCGCTTGCGCTCACGAACCAGCTCTGTGCGGATCATTACGGACTGGTGACTTACAAGGTGCTGCGCGAGGGAATCCAGATGCCTTGGGTATGTTTTACGAAAAATACACAGAGGGTGAATGCACTCATATGAAAAGAATCGCTATTATACTGGATAAAAATCTGGAGCCTGGAGCCGCAGCGAATGTGGCAGCCCTTCTGATGGGACAAGCCTCCCTGAACGAGCCTGAGTTATATTCGAGTCAACCTGTACTGGATCAGAGCGGTGTTCAGCATGCGGGTATTCAATACAGCACGGTCATTCTAAAGGCCGGGGAGAATCAACTCATTAACCTGGTCAAATCCTGCTCAGAACACGATGGCGGATTGAATTTTCTTGTTTTTTCTCAGACTGGGCGGTCACTCAATAACGCATTTGAACAATATGCGAGTGAAATTGCGAATATGGCTTTGGAAGCCACCAAAGTGGTGGGAGTTATTATATGGGGAGAAGATGAAGCCGTTCGGGCCATGACTAAGAAGTTCAGTGTCATGAGATAAGGGAAGGCATGACGTAGGCGCTTCAGCGGCGGTGCAGTTTTATTGATGATGAGATAGAATTGAATATCTTGTCTGTGCGTGGTGCGGACATGACAAAGGGCAGAATCTATCCTTGGATAGACATCTGCCCTTAACTTGCATTACCTGATACAATCTAGGGCGTGTCTTCAAACTCAAGCAAGCCACACCATGATGAATGCCAGCGTCAAAAAAGCCTTGAACGTACACGCTAATTTATCATAACGAGTTGTCAAACGGCGATATTTCTTCTATTTTATTAAAGAAGCATTCCACCCAATGGCGCTCTTTGTAGACATATCGATCATATGTTGGGATCACTCGGTGATTTCTCTTTCGGGGAATCAACGCTACGGCCTGTTGTTCCTTCAAAAGCTCCGAATGGCATTCGTATCACTCGATTCGATTGACCACTGTGGACGTCCTCCTTGTGGTTTTCGCCTTTTGCAAGGGGGCTTTTGTGCTGCCCGAAAGATCGATCCTGCGCATTAAAAAGACCAGGCCTGATGGCCTGGTCTTGAGCAGTCTTGTCGTGAGAGAAGCATGAGGATCGATTAGAAAATCGCGTCGGCTTCCACGATCACCTTAACATTCGTAACGCTGCGGTCCTCAGGTCCTTTTACGGGCAGGCCCACTTCGACGTGATCGACAATGTAGTCGATATTTTCCTGAGTGATGACCTCGCCCGGCAACAGAATCGGAATGCCCGGAGGATACACATAAATAAATTCCGCTATAATGCGTCCCGCAGACTCCTTGAACGGAATAACTTCCGTGTCGCCGTAGAAGGCATCACGCGGAGTGAGCATCAATTGCGGGATGTCAGGTACTTTGACGACCAGTTCATGCGCCGGGTTGACCTGGTAATACGTACGGGACAGATCCTGCAGCGCGTTCAGCAAAATGTCGACCGATTCGTCCGTATCACCCGGAGTGATGAGACACAAAATATTGTACATGTCGCTAAGCTCGACTTCGATATTGTAATGCTCACGCAGCCAATTTTCGGTCTCATAACCGGTAATGCCCAGATGACGAACATGGATCGTAAGCTTGGTCGGGTCCATGTTGAAGGTTGCTTCCGTTCCAAGCAATTCTGTGCCGAAACAGTGCAATCCGTCGATGTCGTTGATGGCTCTTCTGGCGAATTCAGCCAGATCGATGGCTTTCTGTGCCATAGCGTGGCCATTCAGTGCCAGATTGCGTCTGGACGTGTCCAATGAAGCCAGCAAAATATATGATGTTGAGGTTGAAGTCAGCATACTGAGGATCGTCTGTACACGCTGCGGGTTCACGAACCCGTTTTTGGTGTTCAGGTTCAATACAGAGCTCTGTGTCATGGAACCGCCCAGCTTGTGAACGCTCGTTGCGGACATATCGGCTCCGGCAGCCATCGCAGAAAGCGGCAGGTCCTCGTGAAAATGAATCAGCACGCCATGCGCCTCGTCGACAAGCACAGGAACCTGGTAGCTGTGCGCCAGCTCCACGATCTCCTTCAGATCTGTACATACGCCGAAATACGTCGGATTAATGACAAGCAATGCCTTGGCGTCTGGATGACGCTCAAGCGCACGCCTGACCGAACGAACGGTTACTCCGTGGTCGATGCCCAGATTTGCGTCTTGTGCGGGAGAGACGAATACCGGTTTGGCTCCCGAGAAAATAATGGCTGACATGACCGATTTATGCACGTTACGGGGTACAATAATTTTATCGCCCGGTTCGCATACTGACAAAATCATGGTCATGATGGCACTGCTTGTGCCCTGTACGCTGAAATAGGTATAATCGGCTCCGAAGGCATCCGCGGCCAGCATCTGCGCTTCCTGAATGACGCCTGTAGGCTGATGGAGATCATCCAATGGAGCGATATTGATCAAATCGATGGACAGGGCATTATCGCCGATAAATTCACGAAACTCGGTATCCGTTCCCAATCCTTTTTTATGTCCCGGAATATGAAATTGCACCGGATTGAGTGCCGCGTGATTGGTTAAAGCGGTAAACAGCGGCGTACGGCGGTGATCCATCAGTGCTGTCACAACCTTTCTTCATTAAAATGGGTTCAGTTTCATGAGGAAACTTTATATCAAACAAAAATGAGTATAGCAAATGTGGGACCGAATGCAAGCAATCCTTATGACAAAATTTCAAATTACAAGGATTTGGGCGAATTTGTTCGCCTGAGGCGGGTCCATAAGCCAACGAATGAACGCTGAAAGGGGAAAAACATGCAACCACAACCAGCAACCAAACCGACCAACATTTTGCGCACGCCTTTTTTTATCGCCATGTGGCTGACCTTGTTTTTGGTCGAGGTCATTAAAGGGGCGCTGCTCGTCGCCGTCCTTCCCGTATACATGGGGAGCGTCCTTGGATTGTCCGCCGGGATTATCGGCGTAGCCTTTGCTTTGCAATATTTGGGAGATAATTTGTTTCGTGCCCCGTCAGGATGGGCTGCCGAGCGAATCGGTTTTCGCCTAACGATGGTGACGGCATTAGTGTGCACCCTCCTTGCGCTCATCATGATTATTTTTTTCAAAAGCTCATTCGGCTTGTCGCTGGCCTGCCTGATTCTCGGCATCGGCACGTCTCCGTTATGGCCGTGCGCGATGACAGGAGTAACGGCAATGTCCGGCCCCCAGAACAAAAACGGGACTGCGATGGGCGCGCTGGAGATGGCTGCGCTTGGCGGCACGGGGCTCGGCCCTGTTGGCATGAATTGGCTGCTTGAGCGGACGCATCACGATTACCGCACCATTTTTCTCGTGCTGCTGGGCTGTGCCGTCCTGGTCATTCTTGTCGCCATGATCTTGCCAGGACATGTAGTCGTGGAGGGAGAGCATTCAGAGGCTGCGAACAAAGGGAGACAGAAAAACGTGCCGGCGAAACCTCATCTGTTCACACCGCTGTTTCGGCTCAAGAAAAGTGTGCAGCAAACATTGCAGCGGGTGCGTGACACTTTAAACGTAAATCCGCTCGTCTATCCGGCCTTGTTCATGCAATCCTTCGTCATTGGATTGCTCAGCCCGGTCATTACGCTGTATACGCGTACGGACTTGCATATTTCGCCGAATCTGTACAGCCTGCTGCTGGTGGCGGGCGGAGGGATTACGGTGCTGGCCCTGCTGCCCGTCGGCAAAATGGTGGACAGGTTCGGTACATCCCTGTTTCTGAACATGGGCTTTTTGCTCGCTGCAGCCAGTTTGCTGGCATTTGCCTCCATCACTTCGATTCCGGTTGTATTCGGCATCGTCATGCTGGTTGGCGTTAGCTATGCCATGATTTTGCCGGCCTGGAACACCTTTGTGGCGACGCTGATTCCCAAGGGAGAGCGAGGGGCCATCTGGGGTTTCTTTCTTACCCTTCAAGGGTCGGGCATGGTGGTAGGCCCCATCGTATCCGGCTTGCTCTGGGACCACGTCGGTCACCCGGCTCCGTTTATCGCCAGCGCGGTGGTGATGGCTTCATTGGCGGCGGTGCATTTTGTGCTTTCGCGGAAGCCGTATCGAACCGTGCCGGCCAAATAAGGCAGGGGACAAACTGGATAAATCAAAAAAGCTTCCGGCCAGGTAAAGGCTCGGAAGCTTTTTTGATTATAAGCCGGCATGTCCGACAGCCGGCTAAAATGACATTTTATACAAAGGCAGCAACGTTTTGAACGTTTGACGCACGGTTTCAAGCAGCTTTTCGCCGTCTGCCGCCAGCGGATCATCGCGCTCAATACGCAGGCCGCACATCACCTCGGCTTTTTTCACCGTCTTCAGCTTGGTGATGATTTTATCGTAATCCTCATCCTGCATATCTTGCTGAAGGGTACCTGTGGGCGACATATGGTCCATGGACCAATAGTAACCCTGCGGCATGAACCGGCGTACTTCCCGCAACTGGCGCTCCAGCCCTTCGGCAAATGCCGCTTTGTTCGGACTCTCGTAGATGATGGCGAAAATGACGAACAGATGCGTGCCAAACAAACCCACTTCAAAGTGTGGCAATGCTTTATATCCACGTTTGGAGGAGGCCCAGGCCACCCATGTATCTATAGGCGGATTGACGGTTCTGCGCGCGTGTTTGGCCACATGCACGAACATTTCCTCCCCGCACAATTCCGTCAGGTACGGCGCAAGCTCTGCTCCGATCGTTTCCAGCTTCGGCCGTACCCGCTCGATCAGCATTTCCATACGCGGTTCCAGTCCAGGTATCTGGAAAACATCAAAATCGTTATCGTTAAACCCCGAAAAAGTCATCTGATTACCTCCGTTTCGCGTCCATTATATCATGAAATCCGGGGGATTGCCCCGGCTCGTCCAATGGATCCAATCCATTCGGGCCGATTGGGCGAAAAATAGTCAACTAACCAAGTACCCTTACATAAAATGAAGTATAAAATAGGGTAAGCCAACTTGAAGAAGGGATGCGGAAACGGCCGGAACAAACCGATATAGATGGAGGGGAATGCCGTGAACAAAAGTTACGAAGTTGAATATTGCAATGTGGAGCTGCGGTTCAACCGTCGGCATATCCAGAACTTGATCAAAGACCTGATCCGAGAAGGGTATTCACTATATTGGAGCGAGGACGAATCCTTTATCATTCTCTCTGTCCGCACAGGGCGCAAGCTCGTGAAGCTCCGTTTTCAACATACGCGCAGCGGCAATTACAAAATGACGGGCGATTACATCATCAAGGACGCCAAGCTGGCCGAGTGGCTGGAGAAGCTGATTGGCGACACGCGCGGGCATGCCGTGGTGAAACGGTTCAAGGACCATCAAATGACCGTGGAAAACATTTTGTTTGGCGAAGTGATCCGGCTTGTCGAGGTGACCGGCTTCAAGCAGCGCGTCATTTTCCAAAAGGGACCCGCCCCGACGGCGGAGGATATGGAGGAAATGTTTCTCTCTCATGAAGGCGAAGAGCGGTTAATGCTGCTGCGTATGGAGGTTGACGATGAACTGGAGCGGCTGCACGCCGCCCTGCTGACAGGCAATGCAGACAAAGCGGCTGCTTGTCGGGAAACGCTGGAACGTCTTTCCAGACAATTGCTGATGATGGAAGGTTAAATATACAATTATTGGATGTATGAGAGTGGCGGGAGGTTTCGATTTATGACTATACGATGAACACCTCAACGGATTGAGGTGTTTTCGCCTTGTCGGCAAGGGGGACAGGGTTCACTTCCATGCGTAAAACCGTTAAAATGAGAGTGTTGTCGGGAGACAACTCCAAACCCAAAAATACAGTGGATTAAAGGATGGAGGACCAGATGGCTAAACAACAGATCGGCGTAATCGGACTTGCAGTCATGGGAAAAAATTTGGCCCTTAACATTGAAAGCAGAGGCTTTACGGTGTCAGTATTCAACCGTTCCCCGGAGAAAACGCACGACCTCTTGAAAGAAGCGGAAGGCAAAAACCTGACAGGCACGTTCTCCATCGAAGAGTTCGTGGCATCCCTGGAATCCCCGCGCAAAATTTTGATCATGGTTCAAGCGGGCAGCGCAACGGACGCAACGATCGAACAGCTGCTGCCTCATCTGGACGAAGGCGACATCATCATCGATGGCGGAAATGCCTACTTCCCTGACACGCAGCGCCGCAGCAAAGAGCTGGAAGATAAAGGCATCCGCTTCATCGGCACAGGCGTCTCCGGCGGTGAAGAAGGCGCGCTGAAAGGCCCTGCGATCATGCCGGGCGGACAGGAAAGTGCCTACAAACTCGTCGAACCGATCCTGACGGCGATTTCCGCCAAAGTAGGCGACGATCCTTGCTGTACATACATCGGACCAGACGGTGCCGGACATTATGTAAAAATGGTGCACAACGGCATCGAGTACGGAGATATGCAGTTGATCGGTGAGGCCTACCACCTGCTCAAATCCGTGCTGAACGTCTCGGTCGAAGAGCTGCATGAAATCTTTACGGAGTGGAACAAAGGCGAACTCGACAGCTACCTGATCGAGATTACGGCCGACATCTTCTCCAAATACGATCCGGAAACAGGCAAACCGATGGTCGACGTCATCCTGGATGCTGCCGGACAAAAAGGAACGGGCAAATGGACAAGCCAAAGCGCGCTGGATCTGGGCGTACCGCTGTCCATGATTACGGAATCCGTATTCTCGCGCTTCTTGTCTGCCATGAAGGACGAGCGCGTAGCGGCAAGCAAAATCCTGAACGGCCCGTCCGCGTCCGCTTTCACAGGCGACAAAGCTGCGTTCATCGAGAGCGTGCGCAAAGCGCTGTTCGCAAGTAAAATCGTATCCTATGCCCAAGGCTTCGCACAAATGCGCGCAGCTTCCGACGAGTACGGCTGGGATTTGAAATACGGCAACATCGCGATGATTTTCCGCGGCGGCTGCATCATCCGTTCGCAGTTCCTGCAAAACATCAAGGAAGCGTACGACAACAATGCCGAGCTGAAAAACCTGCTGCTCGACCCTTACTTCCAGAACATCGTGGAATCGTACCAGGATGCATGGCGCGAAGTGGTGTCCGTAGCGGTAACGCAAGGTATTCCGGTACCGGGCTTCTCCAGCGCGCTGTCCTACTACGACAGCTATCGCACAGAGCGTCTGCCGGCCAACCTGCTGCAGGCTCAGCGCGACTACTTCGGCGCGCACACGTTTAAACGCGTGGACAAAGAAGGCTCGTTCCACCACAACTGGATGGAATAATACGCATTCTTTGGTTTTTGGACGAATCGAATGTTTGCGATCCATACGTTGATTCCCGCGCATGGATCGGCGAAAGGCCTGGAGTTCCGGCAATGCCGGACGGCTCCAGGCCTTTTTGGAGTGAAGTACACACGCAGGCGGCATAAATGTGCATCTGTCCCATCCCTTTCAGTGCAAGCGCGGGTGAACATCCTTGCCCGGAATGACAGGCGCCAGTCCCGGTCCATGAAACGACTTCCCCAGTCCGTGGGGGTGTGTTATGATAGGACAAACAAAAGTGTCCATGAGTTGCTTGGAATTAAAGGAGTGTACACCTTGAGCAAGTCGAACAATATTATTCTTATCGGCATGATGGGTACCGGCAAGTCAACCGTGGCGGAGATGCTGGCAAATGAGCTTGGTTATCAGCTGGTAGATCTGGATGCCGAGGTAGAGAAAGAGGAAGGCTGTACGATTCCCGAGATGTTTGCAGACAAGGGAGAAGTGTATTTCCGGGATGCGGAAAGCCGGGTGCTTCGCAATGTGCTCGCGAGCGAATCACAGGTCATCGCTACGGGCGGCGGCATCGTGCTGCGCCAGGATAACTGTGACGAGATGTCAGGACAAGGCTGGGTTGTCGCCTTGACGGCCGATCCCGAAGCCATTGTCGAACGCATCGGCGGCTCAGACCATCGTCCGCTGCTTGCCGGCAATGCGGAGGAACGAATTCGTACCATTATGCAGGAGCGGAAAGACGCGTACCTTTTCGCACATCACACCGTGGATACAACCGAGCTATCCGCCGCTGAAGTGACCCGTTTAATTTTAGCGCATTACCGCGTCTAAGCCTGTAAATGTTCCGGAAACAAAAACGGGCCTTTCGGCCCGTTCCTGATCCACTCTATTCTTCCTGCTGCCACTGCAGCATGCCGCCAACCATGTTGGTGCATCCTTCGTAGCCAAGCTGCTGCAAGTATTCGCAGGCACGCTCGCTGCGATAGCCGCTGCGGCAGATCAAGACGATTTCGCCCGTCTTCTCGATTTCGGACAATCTGTCCGGAATTTGTCCGAGCGGAATATGTTTGGCGCCTTCGATCATGCCCAGGGCGACTTCTTCGTCCTCGCGGACGTCGATCATCTGCAGCTTCTCGCCGGCTTGCAGGCGGCTGCGCAGTTCGGAAGGCAGAATTTCAGCGATTTGTGTCATTTCAGGTCCTCTTTTCTGTATGGACTTAACGCCTATAATGATACGAAGCGGCAAGTGAAATGTCAATTTGGCTTGCAGCCGATTGTGGTTATCGACATCAGCATTGCACCTTATTTCGAATGAATCTGATCAATGAAGGAGAATTTAATCGATGGACGTTATCGTTAAACCGACACCTACCCTGAAAGGGGACATCGGAGCTTTGTCTTCGAAAAACTACACGACGCGTTACTTGCTTGCGGCAGCACTGGCAGAAGGCACAAGCACCATTCATTTCCCTGCCCACAGCGAGGACAGCGATGCGATGCGCAGATGCATTCGCGACCTTGGCGCCGTGCTGGAGGAAGACGACAGCAAAATCGTGATCCAAGGTTTTGGCAAACACCCGCGCGACGTGCGCGAACTCAACGTGGGGAACGCGGGAGCCGTATTGCGCTTTCTGATGGGGGTAGCCGCGCTTTGCCCTGAGGTGACGTTCGTGAACACGTATCCGGAATCGCTCGGCAAACGCCCGCATGACGACCTGATCGATGCGCTCGGCCAAATGGGAGTCGAAGTTCAGCACGAGCAAGGACGCCTGCCGATCACGATCAAGGGGGGACATGCGAAAGGCGGTCATATCCGCGTATCCGGTTCCGTCAGCTCCCAATATTTGAGCGCACTGCTTTTCGTAACGCCGCTTCTGGCGGAAGACAGCACGATCGAAGTGCTGAACGATTTGAAATCCAAGGTTGTCATCGGGCAAACGCTCGAAGTGCTTGAGCAGGCGGGGATCGTCATCCACGCGAGCGATGACTACATGTCTTTCCGGGTGCCGGGCGGCCAGTCCTATCAACCGCAAACGTATACTGTTCAGGGGGATTATCCCGGGTCTGCAGCTGTGCTCGCCGCAGCGGCAGTTACGCAATCGGACGTGAAGATCCAGCGTTTGATGGAACAAAGCAAACAGGGAGAGCGCGCCATCGTGGACGTACTGCGCATGATGGAAGTGCCGCTGACGCATGAGAACCATGTCGTTCACGTACAGGGCAACGGCAAGTTGAAGGCCGTGGAATTCGATGGCGATGCGGCAACGGATGCCGTGCTTGCGATGGTCGCGGCGGCCGTATTTGCGGAAGGCACCTCCCGGTTTTATAATGTAGAGAACCTGCGTTACAAGGAATGCGACCGAATTACGGATTATCTGAACGAACTGCGCAAGGCTGGTGCCAATGTGGAGGAACGCCAAGCCGAGATTATCGTGCATGGACGTCCTGAAGGCGTGGAGGGCGGTGTGGAGATCAATGCCCACTTCGACCATCGCGTAATTATGGCACTGACGGTGGTAGGCCTGCGTGCCAAACAGCCGATTCGTATTCGGGACGCACATCATGTAGCCAAGTCTTATCCTCAATACTTCGACCATCTGCGGGCGCTTGGAGCCTCGGTGGAATGGGTAGAAGGATAACATAACAAACGTTTGCTGAAAAGGACGGTGCTTTGCATGGAATTCAACAACCCTACACGTGAAGAGATCGGACACATTTTGCGCAATGCAGGCAACATCGCGATTGTCGGTCTGTCGGACAAACCGGACCGGACTTCCTACTTGGTTGCGGAAGCACTGCAGAGCAGAGGTTACCGGATCATTCCGGTCAATCCGCAGGCAAGTGGTGGCGAGATTCTTGGTGAAAAGGTGTATGCCTCTCTGGCGGATATTCCGGAGCCCGTTGACATCGTGGACGTTTTCCGCCGCGCCGAGTTTTGCGCCGACGTTGCCCGCGAAGCAGCTGCCATCCATGCCAATGTGCTTTGGCTGCAGCTCGGAATCCATAGTGACGAAGCCGTGCAGATTGCAGCCGACAACGGCATGACGGCTGTTACGAATCGTTGCATCAAAGTGGAAGATTACGCACTGCGGAGCGCCGGAAGAGGTTAAGGCCTTTTCATGTTGAAGGCAGCCCTGTGACTTGTGCCCTGCGAATAACAGGTTCATAAACCGCTTGTCGAAACCCCGTTGACCCCCCAAGGTTGGCGGGGTTTCGCATCCGTAAGGTGGCGTTGCGAAACCTTCCAGACCAAGGAAATGACCGGTTAGGCAGGAGAGGAATTTTTGCTTCGGGTAAGCGTTGAAGTGAGTGCCGATGCCAAAGGCAAACCGCACGAGGATACGGCCTTTTTGACATGTGTCGCAAGGGATGTTTTAATTTTTGGCACGCACTCGTTTTGTTTTGACAAAACGTTCCGTAAAGCTTACCATCAAGGATAGAAAGGAGAGGACGCCATGAATTGGCTCGGGTCCTTGCAGCAGCTCGGAAGGGCAGTCATGCTGCCCACAATGGTTTTGCCCGCCGCAGCGATTCTGCTCAGCGTTGGCAGTTTGCCCTGGGATGCCTGGGGACTAAACGTTGTTGGCGAGATTTCTACCGTGGCTGGACGCGGTATTTTTTATTTTTTGCCCTACATGTTTGCCGTCGGCGTAGCGCTTGGCCTCTCCAATCAAGCCGGACAGGCGGGGCTTGCCGCGCTTGCGGGCATCGTGATTTACGATCAGGTCATTCGTCATTTCGGGGACGGGACGGTTCAGCCTGCTTCATTAATCGGAATCATCCTTGGCGCGCTCGCCGGGGTTACGCATAATCGGTTTAAAAGCATTAAACTGCCCGAGATTTTGCAATTTTTCGGCGGTTCCAGGTTTGTTTTGCTGATCGTGGGGCTGTGCTCGGCCTTGTTTTCCTGTTTTATGCTGTGGATTGCTCCCATTCTTCAAAACGGGCTTAATGTGATCGCTTCGTGGGAGTACAGTCTGGGCGGGTTCGGGCTGTTCATTTACGGGGTGCTCTACAGGGTGCTCGTGGCGTTTGGGCTGCACCATCTGCTCAATAACGTGTTCTGGTTCCAGCTCGGCACCTATCAGACACCTGATGGCCATATCGTTCAGGGGGATTTGCCGCGTTTTTTTGCGGGTGATCCGACCGCCGGATATTTCATGGCAGGACTGTTCCCGATCATGATGTTTGCGATTCCCGCGATCGCGTTTGCCATCATTCAGGAAGCAAGGGAAGATCTCAAGCCCAAGATCAAAAAGACGTTTTTGACGTCTGCGTTAGTGTGTTTCCTGACAGGGGTATCGGAGCAGATCGAATTTGCATTTCTGTTTGCGGCACCTTATCTGTTTATTGTGCATGCCGTAATGTCGGGAATCGCCATGTGGATGGGATACTGGCTGGACATACGCCACGGGTTTTCCTATTCGGCGGGTATCATCGATTACATCATCAATTTCCATCTGTCCGAAAATGCCTGGAAGCTGATTCCGCTCGGCATTCTTTACGGATTGGTGTATTATTTTCTGTTTCGCTGGGCTATTCGCACGTTCAAAATTCCAACGCCCGGCCGCGAGGAAGGCTCCGTGCTGGAAGATTGGGTGGGCAACATTCCTTACCAGGCTCCCCTTGTGCTGGAAGCATTGGGAGGCAAGGAGAACATCGTGCAGGTGGAGGCATGCATCACCCGGTTGAGGCTGACGGTTCACAATGACAGGCTTATCGATACGGGAGCGATGAAGAGTTTGGGCTCCGCGGGCCTGATCAAGCTGGGCGGCGGCAATGTGCAAGTGGTGTTTGGTACATATTCGGAGCTGATCCGGGAAGAGATCGCAAAGCTGCTTGAGCGGGATTTGCAGCAGGTGCTGTTCTGCGCCCCGGTTCAAGGCAAAATGCTGCCGATCGAAGAAGTGCCGGATCAGATCTTTGCGGCCAAACTGGTGGGTGACGGCGTTGCATTTGTACCTGAAAAAGGGGAATTGGTTTCCCCTGTGTACGGGACGATCATGCATCTCTATCCGACCATGCACGCACTCGGCATTTCGACCCGGGAAGGTTTGGAAGTATTGCTGCATATCGGCATCGACACTTCGCAATTGAAAGGCTGTTTTGAAGCGCTTGTGCAGGAAGGGGACACGGTGGAGCCGGGGCAGCTGCTCATCCGTTTCGATCTCGCGAAGCTGCGGACCGAAGCGGCGTCCTTAACGACACCGATGGTGATCACCAATCCGGATCGCGTCAAGTCCTGGAGCTTTGCTCCGTTCAAGCATGTCAAGAAAGGTCAGGCATCCGTTATGTCCGTGGTGCTCTATGACAGGAACGTTGGAGGGGTAGAATGAAGATAGAAGGCATCAATGGCGCTGCAGGGATAGCGATCGGCAAAGCATTTGTCCTGCCCAGCTGGGAGTGGGACCTGCCGGATCAGAAGATGGACTCGGTAGACCTTGCCCAGGAATTCGAACGACTGTATGAGGGAATACGGACATCGAAGGACGAGATCGAAAACATCAAAAACGAGTTCAAGGAAGTAGTCGGTCCGGAGGAATCGAGCATCTTCGATGCCCATTTGGCCATCCTTGAAGACCCGGTGTTCATGAACGAAATCCGCGGGATCATCGAACGTCAGTACAAGGCGGCCGAAGTGGCGGTCAAAGAAGCGATCGACCATTTCGTCACCATGTTCGATCTGTTGGATGACGAATACATGAAGGAACGGGCCATCGATATCAAGGACGTCGGCAATCGGCTCCTGAAGCATCTGCTGGGAGCGCCCGAAATTACGCTTCCTTCGGATACCCAGCCGTACATTTTGGTGGCGAAGGAGCTGTCGCCTTCCCAATTGGCGCATCTGAATCCAACCTACGTGCTGGGCATCGTGACCTTGATTGGCGGCAAAACGTCTCACTCGGCCATCATGGCCCGCGCACTGGGCATACCGCTCGTTTCCGGACTGGAAGCGAACCTTGGCATGCCGGTGGAGACCGGAGACCTGCTGATTGTCGATGGCGATAACGGCTTGGTGTTTACGGAGCCTGACCGCAAAACGGTGGAAAGGTATACGGTGCTCCGCGCCCAGCAGCAAAAGAAAAAAGAGCAATTGCAAGTGCTTGCCACGGTGGACGCCGTTACGAAGGACGGAGAAACGCTGCACCTGGCATCCAATATCAGCTCCGTGAAAGAACTGGAGCTTGCGCTGAAGCACGGAGCCAAGGGGGTCGGACTGTTTCGGACCGAGTTTCTGTACATGGACCGGGCGACGTTCCCTGGCGAGCAGGAGCAATATGAGGTGTATCGGCTTGTTGCGGAAAAAACCGCAGGCCAATCTGTCGTCATCCGAACGCTGGACATCGGCGGAGACAAGCAGTTGGACTATTTTGAATTGCCTGAAGAAGATAATCCATTCCTCGGATATCGTGCCATTCGCATAAGCCTGGACCGTAGAGACCTGTTCAAAACGCAGCTTACGGCCATTTTGCGTGCCAGCGCTGCCGGCAACGTCAAGGTCATGTATCCGATGATCTCTTCCGTGGAAGAACTCAGACAAGCCAATGCGATTTTGCGCGAAGCGATGCATGATCTGGATGAGCGCGGATTGCCTTACGATCCGCATATTCAGGTCGGCATCATGATCGAGGTGCCGGCCGCCGTCATGATTGCCGACTTGCTGGCAGAGGAAGCGGACTTTTTCAGCATCGGCACGAACGACCTGGTACAGTATGTCCTCGCCGTTGACCGCATGAACGAACAGATTGCCCACATGTACCATCCGTATCATCCTGCGGTGCTGCGGATGCTGCGCACAACGGCGGAAGCGGCGCACCGTGCGGGAATCGGAATCAGCGTCTGCGGCGAAATGGCGGGAGACGAGCGGTCCATACCGCTCTGGCTGGAGCTTGGCATTTTCAATTTGAGCATGTCGCCCCAGTCTCTCCTGCGGGTCAAACACCGGGCCCTGAACACGACGGCTAGCACAGCGAAAGAAACGGCGAGAGCATGTTTCGGCCTTCGCACTAGCGAAGAGATCGAGGAGAGACTGCAAGCCTTCAATAACGCCAATTGCAGTCCTGACGAACAAAACGATTCGAATGCATCGTAAAAACGACGAGCACCCAACCCGATTTAGCCAAACCGGGTTGGGTGCTCGTTCATTTATTGGCCGCCATCCATAAAACGCCTTTTAACGGGCAAAAGGAGCGGTCCGGCCTGTTTGGCATATGCGTTTTCAGACGGTCAACCAAGTTGCGATGTCATTATTGGTTATTCGCGAGCGCATCGCAGAACGCTTTGCCATAGGGAGGCAGGTCGGGAGGACGGCGGGCCGAGATGATATGGCCATCTACGACTACCGCCTCATCCTTCCAGATCGCTCCGGCATTTTCCATGTCGTCCCGAATGCCTGGCGTAGAGGTTACCGTAACGCCTTCCAAAATTTTGGCTGAGATCAGTACCCAGCCCGCATGGCAGATTTGACCGATGGGTTTGCGGTCGGCATGCATTTCGCGGACCAGCTCAAGCACCTTCGGATATCGGCGCAGCTTGTCCGGCGCCCATCCCCCGGGAACGAGAATGCCGTCATATTGCGAGCTTTCCAGTTCGTCGAAGCTGTATTCGGCCTCGGCTGGAACGCCGTATTTTCCAATGTAGGTTTTTCCTTTTTTTTCGCCGGCCAGATGCACTTCCGCACCTTCCTCACGAACCCGATGGACCGGGTACCATAGCTCCAAATCCTCGAATTCTTCATCGACAAGGGCGATAACTTTCTTACCGGTTAATCTCATGATCATCTCTCCTTTATTGAACGTGTTCACCATCGCGATTTATTGTAACAAATTTTGTGGACGGCTTCACGGTCAGCATTTTCGTCGGTACAACGATTCGTGTCGATGTATGCTTTCCTCATAAGGTACCATCTTCTGGGGATGGTGGTAATTTGTTTAATTTGTGGTTTTGGGCAGGATTTGCGCCGAAAAAGGTCGAATGAACTATTCATGAGCAAAGAACGAATGAGGTGATGGATGTGCGCAAATCATGCAAGTGCGGACATGTAATGGAATTGGAAATGAGAACGGTAGTATATGCCAAAAAGGTGGAAATTCGCAACGTGCCTGTATTCGCATGCACGGATTGCGTTACATACGAGGTTCTTCAGCCGGTAAAGCCGGACCTTAAGGAATGTATCAGCAAATTGGGAGATCATCCCGTGCAGCAAGACGTATCTTTCGGTAAACAGAACGAACTCGCCGACCTTTTTCACGAAATGCTTCAGTCGTGGCCGGACGCGTCGGATCGGGAGATGGAAGAGCGCATGCAGCAAGCCGTTCAGGAACGCATCAACCTGCTCCTGGATATATTGAACTATGCCCAAAAATCCGGTGACGAGGAATGGATTCAAATGACACAGCGCAGGCTGGGACAATTGTCCGGCTTTGCATGGAGAAGTTATTTCTCGAATGCTGTTTGATTTTGACGCGTTTCATGCTTGTTTTCATGAAAATTGGCTTTTTCCTGCACTTTTTGTTAAGATATCGTAGAGTGAAAACGCTCAACATATTGGTATTCCTGATAAAGGGGGATGTATATCCAATGGCTTACATGACCAAAATGACAAGTGTTGAACAGCTTAACTCCGCACTGGGAGCTACGAATAATCAACCATTGCTTCTGTTTAAGCATAGTACTCGTTGCCCAATCAGTTCAAGAGCTTATCAGGAGATGGACCATTATCTGCAGAACCAGCCGAACGAAAATGTGGACTATGGCATCGTCTATGTTGTGGAAGATCGCCCTGTTTCCAATGAAACGGAGGCAATACTCGGGGTTAAACATGAGTCGCCGCAGGCCATTCTTGTGCAGAATGGGAAAGCGGTATGGCATACCTCCCATTCAAACATTACTTCGACTGCGCTTACAAGTGTATTAAACGGCTATTGAAGCCTATTTTAATTGATTAATGCAATAATTTGTCGTAATATAAATCTTAATGAAAATGGTATGAAAATTTACTGGTAATGGAGAGAAGTGCTGTGACGGTAACCATTTATGATGTAGCACGTGAAGCTGGCGTATCCATGGCGACAGTATCACGGGTTGTCAACAATAACCCTAATGTTAAACCTCAAACCCGCAAAAAAGTCTATGAAGCAATCGAACGCCTGGGATATCGTCCTAATGCTGTAGCCAGAGGTCTGGCGAGCAAAAAGACAACAACCGTCGGCGTTGTGATCCCTGATATTTCCAACTCCATCTTTGCCGAGATTGCCCGCGGTATCGAGGATATCGCGAATATGTATCACTACAATATCATTTTGTGTAATGCGGACAAAAAGAAGGAAAAGGAAATTCGCGTTATCAACACGCTGCTTGAGAAACAGGTGGACGGTCTGCTCTTCATGGGCGGAACCGTGACGGACGAGCATATCCAGGCGTTCCAGTCTGCCGCCGTGCCGATCGTGCTTTGCGCCACAAGTGACGAGAAGGGGGCATATCCTTCCGTAGACATCGACCATGAGGCGGCTGCATTCGATGCGGTGAATACGCTGATTCGCCATGGTCACAAGGAAATTGCCATGATCAGCGGCACGCTGCAAGACCCGGCCAACGGTTATGCCCGTTTCCAAGGCTACAAGAAGGCGCTTGAAGCTGCAGGTATGGAGTACCAGGAGGATCTCGTACGTATCGGAAATTACCGCTATGAGTCCGGCGTGGAAGCCATGAAGTACTTCCTGGGCTTGAAGAAGAGACCAACTGCGATCTTTGCCGCGACGGATGAAATGGCGATTGGTGCCATCCACAGCATTCAGGATGAAGGCTTGAAAGTACCGGATGATTTCTCGATCATTAGCGTGGACAACATCCGTATGGCCTCCATGGTTCGTCCTCAGCTGACAACGGTGGCCCAACCGATGTACGACCTGGGTGCCGTGGCGATGCGTCTTTTGACCAAGCTGATGAAGAAGGAAAACGTAGAAAATCCACGCGTGATTTTGCCGCATGAAACGATTTTGCGTTTGTCTGTCAGCCACGCTGGCTAAACGGGACGGCAAAGGGATGTCGCGTCTGGCGGACGCCGCCCGGATTAAGATGAAAGGGAAGATTTATTCCCTCTCTACATAGTATACAGGCGAAGCTCCGGAAACGGAGCTTTTGTGCTTGACAAGAAGTAGATACGTCCGAATCTCAAGACGAGGCTTGGATCAAATGGAGGCAGGACAGGATGCGCGAAACCATCGGAATAATCGGTGCGATGAATGAAGAAGTGGAGCTTTTGCTGGCAGGCATGAAACGATCGGAGACCGTCAAACAGACCGGGCTTACGTATGTCGCAGGCGAGTGGCTGGGGAAACAGATTGTAGTGTGCAAGTCAGGCGTAGGCAAGGTCAATGCCGCCGTGACCACGCAAATTTTGATTGACCGGTTCCAGGTAGACAAAATTATATTTACAGGTGTGGCCGGAGCGGTGCATCCCGAGTTGAATATCGGCGATATCGTCATTTCTTCCGTATGCGTCCAGCATGACATGGATGTAACCGCGCTTGGGTTCGAACGCGGCGTCATCCCTTATCAGGAGACGTCGGCTTTTCCGGCCGATGAGACATTGATTGCGCTGGCGGAACAGGCATGCCTTGCACAAGGGGCACATTATCGGATCGGCAAAGTGTTGTCAGGCGACCAATTCATCGCCAGCAAGGAGACGGTAGGCAGGTTATATGCCGAAATGGATGGCGCCTGTGCCGAGATGGAAGGGGCTGCGGTTGCTCAGGTGTGTTTCATGAATCGTGTGCCGTTTGTGGTGCTGCGCGGCATGTCCGATAAGGCTGACGGTTCGGCCCATGTCAATTTTGCGGAGTTTACCGTACATTCGTCGCAACGTTCTCACCGTATTGTGGAACACATGCTCACCAATATGTAAGCGAAAGCAAATAAAATCGTAAATGCGCCCTTGATGGGAGCGAATTGTTGTAAAAAACCGCTATGACTGCATCCATGTGTCTTTCAAATGAAACATGGTTGAAAGGATAGCGGTTTTTGCATCAATACATAAACCGGTGGCGGAAACGAACGCGATCGAACTGCTGCTCGGATTCGAGAGGCACCTTATTTCCGATACGCACCATCAGGCAATTGGCCGGATGCGAACATATTTCGGGATCGTCGGTAGCGTACCAGGTCATGTCGACGGTCTGCATCAAACGCTCCATCATTTTCCGATAATCCCACACGGACAGACCGCTGCCTTTCAAATCCCAATGCCAGTAATATTCAGTCGTAAACACGATGTATCTTTCCATCTGGCCGCCCGCAAAAGCCGTAAGCAGCATTTCTTTCCCGATGCCCAGCGAGCGGTACCGATCCGCTACCTCAATAGCTCCCAATTCAATCAGATCGGCCATGCTGCCTTCAGACCAACGCTCACACTCATCGGCGTAGTGAAACGTAATATAACCCACGATCGTTTCGCGTTCACGAGCGATGATGATGCGCCCTTCGGGCAAACCTGCAATCTCCATCAACGCTTCCTGCTGCTCGGCAGGGCGCCGGAACGCATCCAGATCCGGATGAAAAGACAACGCTGCGATCCTGTCAGGAGGCAAAGGGCCTTCCACGGTAATATGGAAACCGGACTTGAAGATGGAACGCATGTGGTATTCTTTCAAATGCTCCATGGTTCATGCTCCTCTCCTCCCTACTTATAGCAAAAAATCAAAAAAATGAAAAGCCATAGACGGTCCCGGAAGCAATTTGATATAATTGCCTTGACATAAAACGTTCACAATTGGAATACAGAATGAAGCTGCACCGATTTTGGCTACCTGACAGGGTACATGCAGAGAGTTGCTCTCTAAATAATGTAAGCGCTAACTGTAAGTTCAGTCAACACCAAGGCAAAGCGAAACACCTTTTTGAAGGAATCGAAATGTCGAGTTGAGGAGGCTGGCAAGCATGAGTCAAGCACATGGTGAGATGCTGCAAACGGTTGTGTCCGAATCCAATCTGGGTGATTACGAGGAAGCTCGAAGCCGCTTCGATTGGGAATCGGTTGAGAAACATTTTACGTGGTATACCAGCGGAAAAGTAAACATTGCGCATGAGGCGGTCGACCGTCACGTGCTCGAAGGCAGAGGCGGCAGAACCGCATTGTTGTACAGCGATGCCACAAGAGAAGAGGCATACACGTTTGCCGATCTAAGCGAGCAATCGAACCGCTTCGGGAACGTTCTGCGAAAATACGGCATTGCCAAGGGAGACAGGGTTTTTATATTCATGCCCCGCAGTCCTGAACTCTACTTCAGCCTGCTCGGCATTCTGAAGGCAGGCGCCGTAGTGGGCCCGCTGTTTGAAGCGTTCATGGAGACGGCGGTCAAGGATCGCCTTGAAGACAGCGGCGCGGTTGCGATTGTGACGACGCCGGAGCTGCTCGGTCGGATCAAACGTTCCGAATTGCCTGAGCTCAAGTATGTATTCGTTGTTGGCGGCGGAGCGCAGACCGAAGAAGGGCTCGTTGATTATGATGCCGAGATGTCGTCCGCTTCGGACGAGATGGAAGTGGAATGGCTGACTCGCGAGGACGGGCTATTGATTCACTATACCTCAGGTTCCACCGGTAAACCCAAAGGGGTCTATCACGTTCAAAATGCCATGATTCAGCATTATTACACCGGTAAAGTGGTATTGGACCTGCGCGACGGCGATGTGTACTGGTGCACGGCTGATCCGGGGTGGGTCACAGGCACTTCTTACGGTATCTTCGCTCCGTGGCTGAACGGGGTAACCAATGTCATTCGCGGGGGCCGTTTCAGTCCGCAGGATTGGTACAGCACCATTGAGAAACGCAAAGTAAGCGTATGGTACAGTGCGCCGACTGCATTCCGTATGCTGATGGGAGCGGGAGAGGACGAAATAAAGCGGCATGATCTCAGCAGCCTGCGCCATGTGCTGTCCGTAGGAGAACCGCTTAACCCTGAAGTGGTTCGTTGGGGATGGAACGTGTACGGGCAGCGCATCCATGATACGTGGTGGATGACGGAAACCGGTGCACAGCTGATATGCAACTATCCGGGCATGCCGATCAAACCGGGATCCATGGGACGGCCTTTGCCAGGGGTAGAGGCGGCAATCATCAACGATCAAGGCGAGGTACTCCCTCCGTATAGCATGGGGAATTTGGCCATCCGCACCCCTTGGCCATCCATGATGGCGAAGATATGGAACAATCCTGCCAAATACGAGGAATATTTCCGTTTGCCTGGATGGTATGTCTCAGGGGACTCCGCGTATATGGATGAAGACGGGTACTTCTGGTTTCAGGGGCGGATTGACGACGTCATTAATTCCTCGGGAGAGCGCATCGGTCCCTTCGAGGTCGAGAGCAAGCTGGTGGAGCATCCGGCTGTTGCCGAGGCGGGGGTTATTGGCAAACCCGACGTCATGCGAGGGGAGATCATTAAAGCTTTTGTGGCATTGCGTGAAGGCTATGAAGCTACTCCTGAGCTTAAAGAGGAGATTTACCGCTTTGTGAAAGAAGGGTTATCCGCCCACGCTGCTCCACGCGAAATTGAGTTCAAGGATAAACTGCCGAAGACCCGTTCCGGCAAAATCATGCGGCGTGTGTTGAAGGCATGGGAGCTGGATCTTCCGGCTGGCGATCTATCCACGATTGAGGATTAGAGCAGCAGGGTTCGCTCGTCTCTTGAATGAAAGCATAAGAAATAAGCCTGTTCTGGATCACACCAGAGCAGGCTTATTTTTATGACATATAAGACATATAAGCCTCGCCTCCAATCAAAGGAGGCGGGGCTTAACGTTTTAATGCGTTCAGGTTTCGATCAAGGCTGCAAAGAAACGGCTGCCGAAGGGCTGGATTCACCCGCATCGTTAGTCGCAGAGACCTTGAACCAACCTCCGGTTCCTTTGGCTACGCCGAAATCAAGCGATGTGCCCGAAGTGGTTCCGATTTGGTTAAACGGTGCTGATCCGGTTTCGCTGTAATATACCGTGTAGCTTTTGACCCCATCCGTCTCCGGGTTCGGAGACCATTGAATGCGAATGCCTTGGGGAAGGGCGGAAACGCCGACCTGGCCAGGCGTGCCAGGAGGCGTTGGCGCGGCCGGTTTCTCCCCTGTATTCGTTGGATCAATGACAGTACCCGGAACCTCGATCGGTTCATTATTTTCTACGTCCGGTTCGGCTGCATTGACTGCAGTGCTGACGATGGCACTCGGTGCAGACTCTTTGCCTGCTACATCGACGGCAGTGACATAGTAAGCAAAATTACCGTTTGTCGAAACGCTAAACGATCTGGATTCTCCTGTCAGGACGACTTTGCCTTGATTCTGGAATCCTCCGCCATTGGCGGATCGATACAAACGATAGCCTACGACGTCGTTCTCAGGCGTTGCGCTGAATGTGATGACCGACCCGGAAAGCCTTACATTGGATGGCGCATCAGGTGCCTTGCCGTTGTCCGTACGCGGATCGATCTTGGTAGGCATATCACTGCCGGCATCTTCAGGCAAATAGTATGCGAGCGATTCGTGACGACTCATGCGAGAAAACGCATTTTGCAGTTCTTTAATCAACTCGGAAATCGGCTTTTTCCGTTTGATGACCGTTTTTACTTTGAGCATATCCGAAGGCGTTCCGTCCCGCGGAATGTAATTCACGCCATTGTAAGTGATATATGTTGCCCGCCCAACGCCGTCATCGCTCTCTTTCGGCACGTATTTGCTGTTGAATATATCCGTCACAAATTTGTCCGTTAGAGAAGTAGGCAGCTTGCCGCTGTAAGCCGATACGGTTTTGCTAACGATCCCGTCGGGTTTTTTGAACGAATCCGTCACGAATAAGTCCTTTTGAGAAGAAACCAACTCATTCATGATCTGGGTCCATAGCTGCTGCGCCCGTTTGCGTTGGGATTTGGTCTCAAGCGTATTCACAGGCTGCTTGTATCCAACCCATACACCCAAGGTGACGTCTGGCGTGTATCCTTCAAACCATACGTCTGCGTAACTTTGAGTGGATCCTGTTTTACCGACAATAGGAACGCTCTTGGTATATTTGTAATTGGAACGAACTTTGTCGGCCGTCCCTTCCGTAATGACTGTCCGCAGCATGTCGGTCATCAAGTATGCCGTTTGCTCGGAAAAAGCCTGAACGGGATTGGCTTCGTGTTTGTAAACAATGTTGCCTTTGGAATCTACAATTTTGCTGATCATGTACGCATCGTTATAGACGCCATTGTTGGCAATTGCGCCATAGGCATTGGTCAGTTCTTCGACGGTTACGCCATACTGAAGGCCGCCAAGAACACCGGTCTGCGCTTGGTAATCGCTTTTCTGGATGGTCGTGATGCCGAGCTTTTTCGAAAAAGCCCAAGCTTTATCGATTCCGACTTCTTCATTAAACAGCTTGAGTGCAGGGATGTTCAATGAATAATTCAATGCCCTGCGGGCTGTAACGAGTCCCTGATAGCGATTGTTGGCGTTTTTCGGAATATGGTATCCGGCACCGCCGTTCTTCAGGATGATCGGAGCATCGTCGATAATGGAAGCCGGCTGAACGAGACCTGCCTCCATGGCCGGCAAATATGCTGCGATCGGTTTCATCGTCGAACCTGGCTGACGTACCATTTGGGTGGCATAGTTCATCTGTTCGTCTTGGAAGCTGCGTCCTTCGATCATGCCGAGAATGGCCCCGGTTTTGTGATCGATCAGCATGGCCGCTGTTTGTTCTTTGCCTTTGGTAGGATCTTCGGCAGAGAAGTTGCTATCATCCTCGGCGATCGACCTCATCGTTTTGTACACATTTTTGTTGATGGTCGTATAGATGCGATATCCGCCAGTGCGCAATTGCTGCTGTGCTTCCTCCAACAATGTGCTGTTGTCCTTATCCGCGGTATTTCCATCCGTGTCCTTGCCGGTTGAGTTATTCGTTTTGTCTTTTTCCGTATTCAGATCCATGAGGATCTGCGCAGCCTGCCGCTCCGTTTCCATCATAAGGTAAGGATAAGTGTTGTAAGCTTTTACGGTTTTTGGTGCAAGCGAACTTTTGATATCGAAAGCAAGGGCTTCATCGTATTCCGACGTATTGATTTTGCCGAGTTCAAGCATGCGGCGCAGCACGAGGTGCTGACGATTGATTGCGCGCTCGAAGTTTTCCTCTACAAAATCGCCTTTTCCGTTAAAGGCAGAGTAAGAAGAGGGTAACTGCGGCAAACCTGCGAGATAAGCGGCTTGTGCCGTATTCAGTTTCTCCAAATCATTGATGTTGAACAATCCTTTTGCGGCCGCTTTGATCCCGTAGACGTTATAGCCGCTAGACCCGTTACCGAAAGGAACCTTATTCAGATACGCGGTCATGATTTGGTTTTTGGTCATAAAGCGTTCAAGCCGCAGAGAGAGCAGAATTTCTTTGACTTTGCGGTCCTCGGTTCGGTCCAAATTGAGGAATACACGCCGGGCCAGCTGTTGGGTCAGGGTGCTTCCGCCGGTTTGAACGGATTCGTTCAAAACCTTCTGTTTCACTGCGCGCAGCGTTCCGCTCATGTCTACGCCGCTATGTTCGTAAAAATGATTGTCTTCAATGGCAATGACGGCGTCGATGACCTTTTGCGGAATCTGGTCAAAGGTGACCGGGCGCCGATCTTCTTCGGTTCGCAACTGGCCGATCGGGCTTCCATCGGCGAAGTAAGCAAAGCCTGTAATGGAGTTTTCGCTGACTTTTTGCTCGATCAGGGCTCTTGAACGAACGGGTTCATCTTTAACGATGGAACTGACGTACCCCATCAAGGCACCGCCAACGAATAGCACGCCCATGAATCCCAGGATAACCATCCATTTGACAACGCTGCCGAGTTTGCGGATAAAGCTCCGCTTGCGGACAGGCTGCTCGTCGGGCTTGTTTTTATTTGCATCAACCATTCAGTGTCTTCCTCCTTTTAACGACACTTATTATAGCATAAAAAGGAGGCTTTGCATGCGTGAGAAATACAAGCAATCGACGAAAATTGCCAATTTCTTGGGGGAATGACTGAATAAGTTGTCATCGAGACGAAGTCGTTCGATTAGTATATGTAAGTTGTGGGGGAATATAGGCTTAGCATGGAAGCAAAAAAACAGCTGCCGAGAAATTTCTCAGGCAGCTGTTTGGGGTAAAGCAGGATTGAAAAACAACGATTAACGGTTGTAGAACTCGACGATTTGTTTTTCGTCGATGTCTTGGGAAAGTTCCGCGCGTTCTGGCAGGCGGATGTATTTTCCTTCAACAGCTGTGTCGTTGAATTCCAGGTATGCCGGAAGATGCGTACGGTTTTCCAGAGCTTCCTTCACGGAAGACAAACCGCGGCTTCTTTCACGCAGGCCGATTACGTCGCCAGTGCTTACTTGGTAAGAAGCGATGTCGACTTTTTTGCCGTTTACAGTAACGTGACCGTGGGATACCAACTGACGTGCACCTGCACGGGAGTTAGCGAATCCAAGGCGGTATACCAGGTTGTCAAGGCGGCTCTCGAGCAAGAACATGAAGTTTTCACCCGCGATTCCTTGCATTTTTTGCGCTCTAGCAAACAGAGTGCGGAATTGTTTTTCGCCCAGGCCGTACATGTGGCGAAGTTTTTGTTTTTCTTGCAACTGCATACCGTAGTTGCTCATTTTTCTGCGTTGGTTAGGACCGTGCTGACCCGGAGGGAAAGGACGTTTCAATTCTTTGCCAGTTCCGCTCAGGGAAATGCCGAGACGACGGCTCAATTTAAATTTAGGACCAGTGTAACGTGCCATGTGTAAAGTAGCTCCTTTTTAATTAAAATTCAATAGTTAGGGCTCTGTTTGCGCTTCGTTTTGTTGTTGCGGGCAAGCCTCGCAAGCATCAATCAGGAAAGTTCAGCCGCTGTCCTGAAAGCAACAAAACAAATGAGGGTGACACAACCGGTAATGCCCAAATTTAAAGACCCATTAGCAGTCTTCATCAACAATATATTCTACAGTTTGGATAAAAGGAAGTCAAGAGCAAGGTGAAGATAGAAAAACGTCTAATTTTGTCGATAGGTCATTGGGCCTAAAAAAATGGGACGATTTTATGGAATATGGATGCAAAAACCCTTTAAAGAGAGTAGAATAAAGTGTATCTTAACTTTAAAGGATTGCGTAAAACAAACGTTATCCCATACCTTTTGCAGATTTGCGATAGGATCTGCAGATTCATGCATCTTCAGATGCAAAAACGGTGCAAAGGAGCGCCTGACATGTTGGAACATCTAGGAAGGTTGCCAGAGAGCGTCAATTCGCCTAACTCGACCGAAACGTTATTTTCCAAAAAATCACATGAAGAGCATACGCTCTGGATGCAGCATATGGACATCACACCTTTTGACTTCTGCTATCTTGACATGTTGCTGCAACAAGCCTTTGCCGATTGGCAGGTACAGCGTTTAACGGACTTTGGCCGTTCGCAAACGAAGTATTCTGTCTGGAATGCCGAAGGCATATGCGTCGCTCCAATTGAACAGGAGAGTATCGGGGCTGTCGTGCAATTGGTTTCGGAATGTCTGGATTCCGGACAGCCGCGAATCGCTCGAAACTTGGGCGCTCATGGCCAATATGCGATGCTTGCAGAGCCGTTGTACTCGAGAATCAATCAAGACTTGTTTGCTGTCTTCACGGCCTTGATTCACGAACCTGATCGATATGAAACGTCTGAAGCTGTAGTTCGATCTGAGGCGGCGCACTTTCGTACTTGCTTCTACCGAAGATTTGAATACATATTTATGACGGATCTGTTGAAAGCCCATGAACAAACGGCACGCGAGGAACATCGCAGATCAATTCTGTTTCAGATCATTCAACGGTTGAATGACAAGATGAATGCGGATGCGATTTTGGACAAGGTGTTTGAAAGCATCGATTACTTGTACCCGGCCACCCGGATGAATTTGTACATGTCGCAGGATCAGAAAAGCCCCCATTCCCGGATCAAGCCGTTATTGGTTCGCGAACGAGGAAATGATATTTGCGTGCGCTCCTTTAAAGAGGGGAAGATGATCGTACTCCGTTCAGAACAACCGGGAAATCGCATTGCCGAGGTGGCTTTTCCTCTTAAGGGAAACCAGGGAGTATATGGGGTATTCCACATGGAAATGAACGAGGAAACGATCGAGGAGTCCGATCTGCAGCTGGTGTCCATGATGGCTGACACAACGGGAACGGCATTTGAAAATGCCAAATTGCATGAACAGTCGAACATGCTCGTTCAGGAGCTGCGCCTGATGAATGACCTGACACAGCGATTGAACAAAAGTTTGCAGCTCATGGAAATATTCGATTTTTCGGTCCAGGAGCTGTTAGCCATTTTTCAAGCCGAATGGTGCTGCATCCTGCAGTTAAAGGAGGATACGGACCAATTTGAGGTCATGTCTTCGAATATACCCGATTTCGCCCATAAAACGTTTCCTCTGGATTATGGATTTGCCGGATTGCTGCGCCAAACCGAGGAACCGATCATTCTTTCCAACTATGCCGAGTACGGGCAATTGACTTCCGTGTTTATGGAGGTTACCCATTCGCTTTCGCTCATGGCTGCGCCTGTAAGAGTGAATGGTGTGGTGAAAAGCTTTATTTTGCTGTCCCACCGGCGCGAGCATTATTTTTCGTATGACAACTATCGGCTGCTTCAAATGTTGTCCATTCATATCGGACTGGCCCTTTCGAACGCTACGCTTCACGCCGAAGTGCGGCGGCTTGCCAATCTGGACATGTTGACGGGGTTATACGTCAGGCATTATCTGGATAATATCATTCATGAACGTCAGGCTCACGAATTTTGCGGTTCTTTGATCGTGGTGGACATTGACCAATTCAAGCAGGTGAACGACACATTTGGGCACCAAACCGGAGACCAGGTGCTGAAGCAGGTCAGTGATATCGTGACAAGTTCGGCTCGCCCCGAGGATGTATGCGCAAGGTGGGGGGGCGAGGAGCTGGCCATTTACATGCCGCAAGTCGGAATACATCAGGCTCGGCATTATGCGGAAACCATCCGTAGAAGAGTGGCGGAAGAAACAAGACCGCTTGTGACAGTGTCCAGCGGGATTGCCGAGTGGAATTGCATGGATGATAAGGTGACCGTGGAATCGTTGTTTTACCGCGCAGACATGGCCCTGTATGAAGCAAAAAACGGGGGACGCAATCGCATCGTGCTCGAAAAACAGGAGATCAACCGATAAAAAGAGGACATTCCGTTGTGCGGGATGGTCCTCTTTTTGCGATGGATGGGGGCATCCCTCTTACAATACTGACAAAGTATAAGGCGAATCCCACGGGGCAGGCTATGAAGAACGTTTGCCCGAAAGGTGGAATTCGAGATGTGGATGTGGATAAGACGTCATATGCCGACTGCATTTTTGCTGATCGTCTTGGCGTTATGTATGGGTGGTTGCGGAATGTTCCAGAAGGAGCAAACTCCTGAGGAAGTATTTTCGCGTGCGGTTTCCGGCATTGCCGGAAAGGAAAGGTTGGTTTTTGAAGGAGAGGCCGGATTACGAAGGGAGAACAGCGCCCGGTTCGAGAATCAGTTCAAATTTGAAGGCAAGCTGGAAGACCATGATCGCCTGACGCTGCAGACGAGAGTGCCCGGAACGATTGCGGCTGCCGGTAAGGAATCCGGCATTGCGCCTCTGGATGGAAAGCCTCTCAATGGGAAGAAGGGAGGGTTTAGCGCTTCTTTTGCGCGAAAGGGTGGAAAATGGCAGGCATTATCCGCTGAGCATGAACCGCTGCGCGGATCTTTATCCCGTTTCAATCCGATTGCCCAATTGGAGAACATTGATCGCATGAACAAAACCATCCATTCGGAATATGGATCAGGCCGTCGCACGCGGATTTTGCGGATTGAACTGGCCCCGAAAGACGCGAAGGCCTGGGCCGTCGCCCAACTGAACGGCGAGATGGAAGCCATACGGGCGGAGTACCTGCATAAAGCGGCTGCAAGCGGGGGGAAGAATCGTCCAGCAATGGAGAAAGAATTGGACAAGGTTTGGAAACAAGGAGAGGACAGGTTGATGCAGATGATGCAAAATGCTGAGGTGCAGACCGTTTATCATCTTACCGTAGACCGGAGAAGCAGTTTGCCGCTGCGATTATCGTCCGAAAGCAAGGTAAGTCTTGAGGAAGACGGCGTCAAGAAAAGTCAGGAAGCGCTTGTGACGGACGTTAACTTCAAGTCCTATAACTAAGAAGCTGCAAGGAATTAGAGGTAATTTATTTCGTCGCAGTTCTGGGAGGCCGAAAACGGGAATTGAGCACTGCCTGCTGACGGGAACGCTGTAGCGTGCTACAATAGTTAACGTAATTTACCGTTGTTCAATTTAAAGAATGGCGGATGACAGGAGGATGTTACGACATGAAGGACCCAAGGATTCAGAAACTCGCAGCAAACCTCGTCGGCTACTCGGTAGACGTGCAGCCTGGGGAGAACGTGCTCGTTGAGATGATCGGAACGGAACGCGATTTGATGAACGCCATCATTGAAGAGGTAGGCAAAAAAGGCGGAAACGTCTTTGTGCAGTTGACCGATCGAACGGTGCAGCGCGCCATGCTCAAAAACGCCACCGAAGACATGATGAAAACGTGGGCGGAAATCGACCTGAACCGGATGAAGCAGATGGATTGCTACATCGGCATTCGCGCCGGGGAAAACGTAAACGACCTGTCCGATGTGCCGGAAGACAAAATGAAGATGTACAATGCGCTGTATTCCCACCCGGTACATAGCGAACAACGCGTCAAACATACCAAATGGGTAGTGCTGCGTTATCCGAATGCAAGCATGGCTCAGCTTGCAAACACAAGCACGGAAGCCTTCGAAGATTTTTACTTCGACGTCTGCAATCTGGATTACGCCAAAATGGACAAAGCGCAAGATGCTCTCGCGGATCTCATGAACCGTACGGACAAAGTCCGCATTACCGGACCTGGCACGGACTTGAGCTTCTCCATCAAAAACATTGGCGCGGTGAAATGCTCCGGCCAAAAAAACATTCCGGATGGCGAGGTTTACAGCGCGCCTGTGCGCGATTCCGTCAACGGTACAATCAGCTACAATGCGGCCACGCTGTACAACGGCATTACGTTTGAAAACATCAAATTCACCTTCAAAGACGGGAAAATCGTTGAAGCGACGAGCAATGATACGAAACGTTTGAACGAAATCCTCGACTCCGACGAAGGCGCGCGCCACATCGGCGAGTTCGCGATCGGATTCAACCCATACATCCTGCATCCGATGAAGGACATCCTGTTCGACGAAAAAATTGCGGGCAGCCTGCACTTCACCCCAGGGCAAGCCTATGAGGAAACCGATAACGGCAACCGTTCGTCGATCCACTGGGATCTCGTATTGATCCAACGTCCGGATTACGGCGGTGGCGAAATTTATTTTGACGATGTATTGATTCGCAAAGACGGCATTTTCGTTGTCCCTGAGCTTGAATGCCTTAATCCAGATCAATTGAAGTAATCCTTGCCATTTTGCTGTTGCTAGGAAAGCGGATTCACGGTATCATGAAGGGGTAATTCATAGATGATACCATTTAGTGAAAAGACGGAGGGATTCCTATGTCGAGTAATAACGCTGCGGTAGTGGAAATTGCTCAAACAGCAGGCAAGTTTACATCTTCAATCGTATTGCATTCGGACAACAAGTATATCGACGTCAAAAGCATTCTGGGTTTGTTCACAACGTTGGTGAGCACGCACAGCTATGAGCTGCACGTTCATGGCCCGGATGAGGATGAAGCCAAAAAAGCGATGGCGGAAGTGTTTGCCAAGCACGGCCTCAATGTAACGATCGCGTCCGAGTAATGGTTCGGGAAGCATCTCTGCCTAACGTGGCGGAGGTGCTTCTTTGCGTTGTTCCCGAGACGTATTGATCTCTCCGATTTCCATAAATACGCCTATAGGGTATTATTTCATCGAACTGGACTCGGATTAGGTGGTTATTTTGGTCAAGTTCTTGTATTAGCTTCTGATTTCGTCTAATATTAGGGGTAGAACGTCTTTACGCGATTTTTGGGACATAGGGGGGGAAATGCATGACTTCATCTGATCTGCAGGAACAGCTGAATATGAAAGCGATCAGTCTTCTTCAAGAAGATGCAGATAAAATACAGAAGCTTATTGAAGTACAGATGGAGAATCTGGCTACCCGCTACTGCCCTCTCTACGAGGAAGTACTGGATACACAGATGTATGGGTTCTCCAAGGAAGTGGATTTTGCTGTTCGCGCAGGGCTTCTCCCGGAAAGTTCGGGTAAGCAGATGGTCAGTGCCCTTGAGCGGAATCTGGCTATTTTATATGAGGCTTTGAACAAGAAGAATGAGCAATAGCCTGCCTTCGCGCGGGTCCGAATAGAAGGCATGCAGCGGCTATGCATGCTTTTTTTGTGTGCGGATTCCGGGAGAATCGGCAGACCGCTGCCAAAGCAAAGAGGAGCTGTCTCATAGGTCAAAACAGAATGACCAGGGACAGCTCCTCTTTGTTGTGTTAATGGACTAGACAAGAAAGAACGATACACCGAGAATGGCATAGACAACCAGCAGCAGCAAGCCTTCGTACCAGTTGGTCGAGCCGTCCTGCGTGATGGATTTTGCGATAAATACGGACACCCCGATGGCGACCAACTCAATCGTTGTAAATACGATATCCATCGTGTCCCCGATAAAGTAGCTGACAAAGATAAGCACGGGTGCCACGAACAGGGCAATTTGCAGGCTGCTGCCCACCGCGATTTCCACGGCGGCACCAATCTTGTTTTTCATGGCAAGCATGACGGCCGCGCTATGTTCGGCTGCATTGCCGATAATGGCCACAAGGAAGGCACCCACAAAGAGCTCGCTCAATCCGAATTGTTCCGTAAACACCTCAAGCGTGCCGACAAGCCATTCGCTGACAAAAGCAACCATGACGGTAGCGAGCACAAGGTACAGGATAGATCTGCTTTTGGACCATACCGGCGCATGTTCATGCGGCAGCTCCTCGTCTTCGTCTTCCGTCACATCGGCAAGATACGTTTTGTGCGTCACCATGGAGAACAAGAGCCAGGCAATGTAAGCCAGAATGAGCAAGCCTGCCACGACCAGGCTAAGTGTGTCGGTATCCTTTTGCGTAATGGAATGGGTGTTCAGAAAGACGGCGGGAATAAACAGCGCGATGATAGCCACAATCATCAGTGAACCGTTAAGGCCTGCCAGTGAAACGTTATAATTTTGGATTTTGAACTTGAGGCCGCCGGCAAAGATGCTTAATCCAAGCACGAGCAACAGGTTTCCGATGATGGAGCCTGTCAGGCTGGCCTTGACCATGTCGAACAATCCCTCTTTAACGAGAAATATGGCGATGATCAGCTCGGCCGCGTTGCCAAAGGTGGCATTCAAAAATCCGCCCAGCCGTTGTCCGGCATAATGTGCAACGGATTCGGTAGCCTTGCCCAGAAATCCGGCAACGAAAATGACCGAAAGGGCCGAGACTACAAATTGCAGGACCGGATTCCAGTTCGCGTAATGTGCAATGGCGCTGAGTACGAAGGTTACGATCAGCAAGGTTGATGAAATCCGTTTTTTCACAAGCTAACACCTCGGCATTATGTATTTATTTCAATTTGAAATGGAAAAGCATATGAGAATATTTTTATAACTCAATATACCCAAATCATCCTGGATTGTAAACGCCGCAAATGACTTTCATTTGCTTTTTGGTATGGAAACCGGATAAAATACGAGTAACGAAGTGAAGGAGGATGTGGCATGGCAGAACAACTTCAACTGGATGGCGGAAATATCCGGATTGCGGATGACGTCGTGGCGAAAATTGCCGGAATGGCTGCGCTCGAGACGCCCGGAATTGCCGCAATGTCTGGAGGATTGTCGGAGGGCTGGGCCAAGCGCCTCAGCGGTAAAAACGTACAGAAAGGCGTGGGCGTTGAGGTCGGCCAGCTGGAAGCAGCCATTGATCTGCGCATCATCGTCCTGTACGAGACCCCGATTCATGAAGTATCCCGCATGCTTCAGCAAAACGTAAGGGAAGCGGTTGAAAGCATGACCGGATTGCGTGTTGTTGAAGTCAACGTCAAGGTCGAAGGCGTTTCTTTCAAAGGTGACGACGTATAATCATCCATATGCGGTAAGAAAAAAGACTTCACATCCCAAGGGATGTGAAGTCTTTTTTCGATTATCCATTCACCGATTAACGAACGCGACGAATGGCCTGGCGGGAACGTACCGCCGGAGAAGTGCGTGTTTGGGTTTGAATCGTGACGGACTTCGTTTTTTCTTCCTTGATGACATCCAGGTTGTTGGTGCGTGAAATACTCAGCAAAATGCCCATGGCCACCATCATAATGAAGAGGGAAGTACCGCCATAACTGATAAACGGAAGGGTAACTCCCGTCACCGGAATCGTTTGAGTCACGCCACCGATATTAATGAAGGCCTGGATGGCGATCAATCCCATGATGCCGATGCCGACGAGCGTTCCGAACGGATCGGGGCAGCGTAGGGAGACGATGATGCCTCGCCATATGAAGTACAGATAGACGAGCAGGAAGAGCATGCTTCCCAAAAAACCGAGCTCTTCGCCAATGACCGAAAAAATAAAGTCATTGTATGCATTGGGCAAGTAATGCAATTTAATGGTGCCTTGCCCGATTCCGGAACCCGTAAAGCCGCCGTCCCCGATCGCGACTAACGAGCGATAGAGGTTATAGCTGCTTCCGTTCGGGTCAGACATCGGATCGAGGAACGCTTGAAACCGTCCAACCTTGTAATTCGACTTTGACGCGTCTGCAGCGTCCGTGGTGGAGGCTGCGTTGTCCGAGGGGGATAAGGTTGAAAGGAGAGCGTTTCCTCCAAAAGCCAGCGCAGCCCCAAGCACCACCAGCAGAATGGATCCCATGATGTGTTTCATGTTGGCTCCCCCTGCATAAATGACCAATCCGCAAGTGGCGACCAAAATAAAAGTCGTACCGAAGTCAGGCTGAAGCATAATCAACCCGGCTACGAATCCCACAATAATCAGGACGGGAAGATACCCTGTCTTCAAATCCCTGAACCGCTCGCCTTTTTTGGTAATTAGCGCGGACAGGTACAGAATAATGGCAATCTTCGCGAACTCGGCAGGCTGCACGCTGAATCCGAAAATGTGGATCCAGCTTCTCGCCCCGTTAAGCACCTTGCCCATAATCAGGACCAGCAGGAGCATAACCGTTGTAAACAGGAAAAAGGGTGCATACAGCTTCTTATACTTGTTGAAACGAATGTTCATGGCAAAGAACATGCCAAACAGGCCGATAACCGCCCACATCAGTTGTTTTTTCGTGAAGTAAAGGGCATCATTGTGATAATCCGCGTTAGCAATTGCAATGCTGGAACTGGAGCTGAATACCATCACCAGTCCAAAGCCCACCAACAATAGAGTGAGGATCAGCAGTTGAAAATCCGGCGTGCCTCTCTTCGTTCTCTTCTGGGCCGTTTGTTGTTTCATCGTATGGCCCCAGCCTATGCCTGAAGCAGTTCTAACAGCTGCTGCAGTTTTTGGTTCGCCAGCTTCACGACTGGCTGCGGAACGGAAGAGTCATAGTCCAGGCCGTGCGGGAACGTTGCTTTTCCAAGATACACGGCTTCTACCGCCAGAATGCTGTCCGGTTTTTCCAATTTGCCGTCAACAACGCGGGTGTTGATTCGTACGAAATATTCCGATTTGGTGGATTCGTCTTCAATTTTGTAGTCATATGTAGCCCGGTAATATTCCCATTGCCATCGAATAAATCCGACTTTCTCGGCGCTTTCATCCAGGTATGCCAAGTCGCTTTTCAAGCCATCTAAGCCTGTATTTTTAAAAATCATAAGCGTCTGCTCCTCCTCACAAGCTTCCGAGTGTATTTTCTCGTGCATTCTCTCATTCATGATAGTATGTTTCCCCTTCCCGTGCAAGCTTTCGAACACCGTTTCGTATCGGATTTCTTCCAATTCTGTTACAATATACAGCAATAGGTTTGCCAAGGTTGTTGCGGGCCTGATAGAAGCTCTGCTCAAGAAAGAAAGGATGGGAGAAATGACAAACAAAATATGGTGGGAGGATCTGCAGATCCATATGGTGGAATGGCGCCGTCACCTTCACCGTAATCCTGAGGTTTCCTTTCATGAGGAGAAGACGTCGACCTTCATCGCGGACATGCTGGAAAGCTTCGGCATTGAAGTGCAGCGCCATGTGGGCGGACATGGCGTCATCGGCATTCTGCGCGGGGAACAGCCCGGGCCGGTCGTCATGCTTCGTGCCGACATGGACGCGCTCCCGATTCAGGATGAAAAAGACGTGGAATACGCTTCGCAATCGGCGGGGGCCATGCATGCCTGCGGTCATGACGGCCATGTCTCGATCCTGCTGGGAACGGCACTGTATTTCAGTCGCCATCGGTCCGACATTCGGGGCGAAATCCGTTTTTTGTTTCAGCCTGCGGAGGAGCTTCTTCCCGGCGGAGCAGTCAAAGTTATCGCCGACGGTGCGCTTGAAGGTGTGGACGTCATCTATGGCATTCATCTCTGGACACCGCTTCCGGTGGGCGTGGCAGCCAGCAAGGAAGGACCGATGATGGCTGCGGCGGACGATTTCTACGTCACGCTTACAGGTAAAGGCGGGCATGGAGGCATGCCGCAATCGACGGTGGACAGCGTGGTCGCTGGTTCGGCGCTGGTCATGCAGCTGCAAACGGTAGTCAGCCGGTCCGTGGATCCTCTCTGTCCGGCTGTGCTGACCATTGGCACGATGCAAGCCGGTTCGGCACAAAATGTCATTGCCGAATCCTGCAAACTAAGCGGGACGATCCGGACGTTTGACGAGGCGACCCGGGCATCGATGAAGGAGAGGGTACATACGGTCGTTGCCCAGACAGGCGCGGCTTATGGCGCGCAAACCGATGTGAATTACATCATGGGTTATCCGCCTGTGGTGAACGACAAAACGGAATCGGAGCGTTTTTTCCGTGAAGCCGTTCAGGTATTCGGTGAAAGCAACGTCCAGACAACGCCGATGCTGATGCCTGCGGAGGATTTTGCGTATTATTTGCAGCAGGTTCCCGGCTGTTTCATGTTTGTGGGGGCAGGCAATCCGGAGAAAGGGGCCGTGTATCCCCATCATCATCCGAAGTTTGATTTCGATGAAGACGCGATGCAGCTTGGCGTTCAGTTGTTCATTGCGATGGCCAAGGGGTATGCTTCGTCTTTCGAATGATTTTTCCAGTATTGGGCACTCTATTCCTAAGGAATAGGGTGTTTTTTTTATTTGTAGCGTCGACCGGAATTTCTTCGACGTGTTGAAAAGGATGAATTCGGGTCAATGTGATATTCATAGGAGGAAAGCATGGAAACGACAGGGGCTTGCATCGTGCAGCGGGACTTTACGATTTTGCTGGAAACGGATCATCCTGGCAGCGAGCAGGCGAGGTCGCAGCTGGCGGCTTACGCAGAGTTGATCAAAACGCCGTCTGCATGGCATACGTATCGGATCACGTCTTTATCGCTATGGAACGCTGCGGCCATGGGATGGAATGCAGATGGAATCATGGCAAGCCTGAACCAGCATTCGCGCTGGGACATGCCCGCATCCTTGGCGGAGTTTATTCGCAGAACGATGAACCAATATGGCAGGCTGCAGTTGCACGCAAGCGAGGAATCGCAGCAGTTGCGGCTGGTCGGTGATGAAGAACTGCTCGACGAGTTGGCCGAGGCTCGTTCCTTATCCGCTTTTGGCCTGAAGCGCTCAAGCCGTGCGGAATTCGTGCTGGGCGGCGAGCATCGGGGCCTGCTGAAGCAGGAGCTGACACGACTTGGATATCCCGTGCTGGATTACGCCGGATATCGGGAGGGAACGCCGTTGTCCATTGGATGGCGTGATGGTGCATTTTCGTTGCGTCCCTATCAAAAGGAAGCGGTCGAAGCTTTTGGCGGAAGCGACGCCATGAACGGAAGCGGACTGCTGGTGCTGCCCTGCGGGGCAGGCAAAACCGTCATTGGCATGGCCGTATTGCAGCGGCTGCAATGCGAATGCCTCATTTTGACGTCCAACACGACGTCGGTTCGTCAGTGGATTGCTGAATGGTTGGATAAAACGGAGCTTGCTCCCGAACAGATCGGGGAGTATTCCGGTCAGAAAAAGCAGATAAGACCGATTACGGTTGCGACGTACCAAATTTTGACCCACCGCAAATCGAAACAAGCGGAATTTTCCCATATCCGATTGCTCAGCGAACGGAAATGGGGGCTGATCATTTATGATGAAGTACATCTGCTGCCTGCCCCTGTATTCAGGGCCACTGCCGATATCCAGACCACGCGGAGGCTTGGGCTGACGGCTACGCTGGTTCGCGAGGACGGCCGTGAGCAGGATGTATTTTCATTGATCGGTCCCAAACTGTACGATATGCCTTGGAAGAAGCTGGAGCATCAAGGTTGGATTGCTAACGTGCAGTGTCAAGAAATCCGCGTCCCATTATCCCCTCAATGGAGATCGAAATACGATCGGGCAGGCAGCAAACACCAGTTCCGCATCGCTGCCGAAAATCCGGCCAAGGCCAAGGTCGTTCGCAGGCTGCTCGATACTCACGCAGAGCTTCCGGCGCTAGTGATTGGTCAGTATTTGGATCAGCTGGAGGGGATTGCCCGGGAAATTAACGCCCCCCTGATTTCGGGTCAAATGTCGCAACCGGAAAGAAACAAGTGGTTTTCGGCTTTTCGGCGCGGTGAAATAAAAACGATTGTTGTTTCGAAGGTCGCCAACTTTGCCGTGGATCTTCCCGATGCGGCTGTTGCCCTTGAAATATCGGGAAGCTTTGGATCCAGGCAGGAAGAAGCGCAGCGTCTCGGCCGTATTTTGCGACCAAAATCGGGCGAGAACAAAGCTTTCTTTTATACGCTTGTATCCGAGAACAGCAGGGAACAAGAGTTTGCGATAAACAGACAACTGTTTCTGATTGAGCAAGGTTATGAATACACGATTAGACATGAGGATATATAGCGTTGTGAGTTCCTTGTTTTCTGAATGTTTCTGAAAAGGAGGGCGTGGTGGTTCGATGCATTTCGAAGATACATGCGGGGCGAACATGGTTTCAGCATTGCCGGCAATGGAGCAGACGGTTTTGGGAGCCGTTTTTTGCAAGCATGCAGGCCAACCCTTCGCGTCGGTAATGGCTGCGGCTGATTGGGCCGAAGAAGGACTTAGCCGGGCGGAGGCGAGAGCGGCGTTTGCCTCATTATGGGAGAAGGGATGGATACAGGCCGTCCGCAAAGCTTGGGGCGAATGTTTGTACTACATCCCGGCTGCCCACCTCCCTATACTCGCAGCGGCCTTTGAACGGAGAATCGGCCGCGCTTTGGAAGGTGTCCCGCCTTTCTCCTCCAGCTCGGTTTCGCCGCTTCAGGGCGGGGGGTTAAGCCCTTCGCCCCATCGCGTGGGCATGGCCGTATGGCGGGAAGGGAAAACCAACATAGCCCTCGATCTGCTGCACGTGCTTGCCTGGTTCGGAAGCAAAGGTCTGCCATTGACCCGAAAGGGCACACTGCACAAAAAAGCAATAAACCAGCTTGACCGTATGACCAGCATGCGGCCGGAAGATGTGAATGGGCTGGTTTTTCAGTATAAGCATCAGGAGGTTTATCCGCGCCACGTTGCGATCATGCTGGACTTGCTGCTTTCATTGGGGCTTATTCAAAAGAACGAGGACGTGTACGCCATATCCCAAGATCGGCTGAGTTCATGGCTGGATTTGCCCTGGAGCGCGATGCACAGGAAGATCTATGGGCTGTGCGCGGACAAGTATGCTGCAATGAATCCCGTCATGCAGCATGTGCAGTATCGCCTGCTGTTGCTCGCGCCGGGCAAAGACCAATGGTTTGGTTTGCGGCAGGTACTGCCGTTCATCCGCGAATGGCGCGATGCTGCTGCTCCCCATGAACATGAACATGCCAAAACCGTTTCGATTTCGGTTGATCCGGGGTGGCAACCCGAATGGGACCATGTATTCCCCCGAATTCTGGGGTGGTTGGAGGCATTGGCGGGTTGGGGCTTTGGCGAAATCGGCCAAGACGCTGCGGAAGGGAGCGTGTTTCGCTGGCTTGTTGATCCCCATTCGCTGTTGTATGGAACGGAGAGGGAGGATGGGACACAGGATGCGCGGTTGCCTCGTATCATCATTCAACCTGATTTCGAGCTGCTCGTTCCTAGCGAGGCAGCCCCTTCCGTGCATTGGGTGGCAGAGTGCTGTGCCGAATTGGTTCATCGCGATCGCCTTAGCGTATATCGTTTAAGCCGAGAGAGCTTTGCCAAAGCTGCGCACTTTGGAACATCGGCGGAAGAGGTTATCCGCTGCCTCGCGCTAAATGCGATGGAGGAGCTTCATCCCCACATCCAACTTGCTCTTGAAGAATGGGGAGGGGGCCATCCGTCGGAAAGGCTAGGCGGCGCGCTGCTCATGAAGCATGAGGTGCCAAAGGCGGATATGGGCGTTGTTTACGGCGAGAATCCGGTCGAAGGCGGCCACGAGAAGGAAAAGTCCGACCGGATTGCGTTTCGCGACCACCTTGGTGATGGGCTTGTCGAGTCCAACCGCGGATGGCTTCGTCTTGAATCCGTCCCCTTCCGGAATCAAAAGGAGGATATACTGCCGGATTTGGACCGGGTGCCGGACGTGTGGCACAACGACTGGAGGCGGTATCATCTATCCACGGCTCGCCAAATCGCGGCCCAAGCCATTGAGTGGCAGACAAAACTGGTCATGAAGATGAAGGATGAGCTAGTTTTCGTGATTCCCGAAAAGATCCATGGCCATGAATCATGGACGTTGACCGGATGGAACGTATCTGCGCCTGACGGCAAAGTCATACGCGAAAACTTCTCGCCCTGCGATTGGGAAGAAATGCGCATCCTCGTACCTGAGATGTAGTTCCCCGCATCGAATGGTGAAAATGAGCTGCGTCCATGCTTCCCATGCGGCGTTTTCGATTTGGGCGTCGTTGTTGCGCCCTGTTTTCTAAATGCAGGAAAAACTCTTCTTAACCCATCAGGGATATGCTATGATAAAGTAGTCTACGTTACGTAGAACTTTATATATAGATAGGGATGATTTCATGAGCGTAGCGGAAATAAACACGGTCGATATGGCCCAAGTGTTGACGGGCGCATATGAATTGGCCGACATGATCAATCAATCTGCCGAAGTATCGGATTATTTATATTGGAAGCAGCAAGTTGATACGAATCCCGACATCCAGGCGGGGATCCGCAAACTGGAAAGCAAAAAGCAGCTTTTCGAGGAAACGCAGCGTTTTGGGCATTTTCATCCGGATTACCATGCGGCCAAAGATCAGGTTCGCGACGTGGAGATGGAATTGGAGCAGTTCGAAGCAGTGGTTCGTTTCAAACAAGCGGAGAGCCGGCTTGATGACATGCTGCACCAAATGTCGGAGACGATTGCTTTTGCGGTATCCTCCAGCATCAAGGTTCCAAGCAATGATCCGAACCCCAAAGGCGGCTGCGGCAGCGGGGGTAAATGCGGCTGTGGCGGCTGAGCCGGTGCTGGCACGGAGAAGGGAACGATAATATCAGACAGGCCGGACCCGATGCAGCGTCCGGCCTCCATTTTAGAAAGGCGGGAAAGATGATGTTTGCCGAAAGAACAGGATTCATTATTTGGGTCAGCGATTTAAAAGCTGCCCGCAATCTCGATAAATATGGCACCGTTCACTACATATCCCGCCGCATGCATTATGTGGTCATGTACGTGAATGCCGATCGGGCCGACGATACGATGAAAAACGTGAAGCGCCTTTCCTATGTGCGCAAAATCGAGCGTTCCTACCGGAACGAAATCAAGACGGAGTATGCAAGCAAAACGGCAGATAAAACGAGTTATTACGGATTGTGATCTGCGCTGTCGCGCCTGAGCGTCGAAGCCCATGGCCGATGCAGGAAAACGTCTTTATGGAGGGGCCTTTCGGGGCCGCTCTTTTGTTCCATTATGCAGCAAGCTTGTTTTGTGAAAAAAATGAAACATATGCCTTGAGGTTGCGGGACTTATGTTGTAATATATTGGTTAACAAATAGATAGAAAGTCCTATCTGGTGGAGAGTGATTCCCATGCGTGATAAGGTGATGCAACGTTGGAGCACGTACGAGCCCTTCTTTGTGGCTCTTGGAGACAAAAAAGTGGCCGACATCGTTATTACCCACCATGCCAAGATTCGGTACACGGACCGGATCGAGCCGAAACATAATGACGATGACCATATTGCGACATGGTTATGGGAGTGCCTGAAGCAAGACCGTATTACGCCATATTACCGCAATGAGCAGGATGTATACCTGATTGATGACGATTTGGTAGTGGTTGCTGAATTTTCCGAGCTTGAAGGGGAATACGATATTGCCGGCAATCCGCTGCACAAAATGATCATCGTAACGTTTCTCGGACGGATGTCGGAGACGATCGAGCTTCGCGATTTGAAATCGTATTATTCCTGGCTGAGACATTCCAGAAGGATGACGCTGGTGAAAAACAGCCGCAAGCACAAGTAACGATTAGGAGTAACCTTATCCCGAACGTATACCATCATAGCATTAGGCTACATCGCATGCAGACAAGCTGCATGCTTTTTTTGTTGGAATCGAAGAAATGGGCTACAATGGAGAGAGTGTAAAGAAGAGGGGCGAAGCCATGAATTTTCATCAATTACATATCTTTTATACGGTGGCAGAGAGGGGTAGCTTTTCGGCTGCAGCCCAAGCGCTTCATATGACCCAGCCTGCGGTAACGATGCAGATCCAGTCGCTGGAGGACTATTTCGGTATCAAGCTGCTGCATCGTTCCACCAAAAAATTGGAGCTGTCCGAAGCGGGGCTGACTTTACTGCCCTATGCGAAACGAAGCGTTGAGCTGGTGCGGCAGACGGACGAAGCGATGTCCGCCTTTACCGAGAAACTTCAAGGCAGGCTGCAGCTGGGAGCAAGCCTCACCATCGGCGAATACGTATTGCCCCGGATGTTAGGACCCTTTGCCAAAAAATATCCCGATACTTCGATCGTGATGAAGGTCATGAATACTGCACAAATTATGGAGGATATCCTGAAACATCAACTTGATCTGGGGCTGATCGAGGCACCCGTACAGCACCCTGACATGGTCGTGGAGACGGTTATGCAGGATGAACTGAAGCTGGTAGTCCCGGCAGGACACGCCCTTGATCGTGGAGAAGTCGAGCTTGAGGAAGTGTTGACTTATCCGTTTGTTCTTCGTGAGAAAGGGTCGGGAACCCGCCAAGTCATGGAGGATGAGCTGCTAAAACGAGATATTGATGCCCGGCATATTCATGTTGTGATGGAGCTTGGCAGCACGGGAGCCGTAAAATCCGCAGTCGAGGCGGGCGTGGGCATCACGATGCTGTCCCCCTCATCGGTGCAGCATGAACTCGCTCTAGGGCTGGTGCGGATCGTGGATATTCGCGGACTGGAGTTCAAGCGCCAGTTCTACGCCATTCATTTGAAGTCATCACTCCCGCCGCTGCCGGCAATAGCTTTCCTCAATTATCTTCGCCACCAGGAGCAGGGGACGGATAAATAAGCGATCGGAAGATGGTACTGCACTCGCAGTGCCTTGTGTCATTGTTTAGTGCGGTTTATATAGATGATAAAGGAGATGTTAAGGATGAAACCACTGAACGGACAATGCGACCTGCATACCCATACGCAAGCCTCGGACGGCATGCAGCCGCCTGCGGAGAACGTGAAGTTGGCCAAGCGGAAGGGACTCGCTGCGGTAGCGATTACGGATCATGATACGGTAGCGGGCATTGCCGAAGCGGTTCAAGCAGGATTGGAAGAAGGGATCGACGTCGTGCCTGGCGTGGAAATCAGTACCCGTGCCGGCGGCAAGGACATTCACGTACTCGGTTATTACATGGATCCGAACGATGTTCGGTTTTTGGAGAGACTTCGCGGCCTGCGGGAGGCAAGAGACCAGCGCAACCATAAAATCATCGCGAAATTACGGGAACTGGGGCTGGATATCACATGGCAAGAAGTCATCGATGCACTTGGACGGCCGCTTCAGCCCGACGAAAGCATCGGCAGACCGCACATGGCTGACGTGTTGGTACGCAAAGGATACGCTGCCAACATGAAAGACGCGTTCGATCAATATTTGGCTGAAGGCAAGCCGGGCTTCGTATCGGTACCCCGGGTAACGCCGCAAGATGCATGCCAGTGGATCAGGGAAGCGGGCGGTGCGGCGGTGATCGCACATCCGGGCCTGTACGGCGATGATGATCTGGTTAGGGATATATTGCACCAGGCCAAGCCTGATGGCATCGAGGTCTTTCATTCCGACCATGGGCCAGAGGAAGAACGCAGGTACGCGCAGTTCGCCGGCGAGTTTGACCTGATCGAGACGGGAGGGTCGGATTATCATGGTGAGCGGCAAGGGGTTGTTTTTCATGGCGATTTGGGAAGCCGGACGGTCTCAGCCGATGTGCTCGCGAAGCTGAAGGCTGCAGCAGAGCGAAATGAAACAGGCGTTAGCTAGGCGCCAATGTATGTCTCCACAGTTAACCATGACACATAAGCAGAGCCTTGTTTTGGCATGAAACGACATAAAAATCCCGCGAGCAGTCAAACAAGGCTGCTTGCGGGATTTTTTAATGCGTATGCATCATCGGTACATAAATGGGGGAGCAACACCTTTAACCGTTCTTGACGGTAGAAGGCAGGCTTTTAATCAGCTCTTCGTTCGGTGTAACAAACAGCGTTTTCTGATTATCGTAAATGACGAAACCCGGTTTAGCCCCGTTCGGCTTGCGAACATGGCGGATGTATGTGTAGTCGACGGGCACGCTGCTGGATTCCTTGGCTTGGCTGAAATATGCGGCCAGCTGGGCCGCCTCTTCCAGCGTGGCATCGCCGAATTCCTGGCTGCGAATGACGACGTGAGAGCCGGGAATGTCCTTGGTATGCAGCCACGTGTCGTTGGCGGAAGCCAAGCGGTTCGTCACGTATTCGTTCTGCAGATTGTTTTTGCCGACCAGAATGTCGATGCCTTCCGAGGAAGTAAACTGATGCACGGTAGGGCGATCGTTCTTCTTTTTCTTTTTGCCTTTTTTGGCCCGGTCGCGCAGGTAACCCTGCTGTACCAGCTCGTCGCGAATTTCCTCGATATCGCTCATGGATGCGCTGGAAAGCTGCTGCAGCAGGTTGTCCATATAGACGATTTCTTCCTTCGTCTTGCCGAGTTGTTCATGAATGACCGCCAGGCTGTTTTTGTATTTGTTGTAACGCTTGAAGTAACGCTGGGCATTGTCCGACGGCGTCAGCAGCGGGTCCAGCGGAATGGTGACGGTCGCCTGGTCCTCGTCATAGAAGTTCACGAGCTCGGCCTGGGTGTCGCCTTTGTTGATCTGGTGCAAGGAGGCAAACAGCAGCTCGCCCCATATCCTGTATTTGTCCGCGTCGTCGGCTTCAAGCAAATCCTTGTGCAGGTTGTCGAGTTTTTTGACGTTTTTGCTCCGCTCGTTCTGAATAAAACGCAACAGGTCGCTGACCTTTTGCTTGACGCTGTCCCGTTCGGCTTTGTCGCCGTAAAAATCTTCCATGCATTGGCTGATGGTGTCATAGGTTTTGACGGAATCTTGAATCCCTTGCAGCGAGATGGCGGAGAAGACAAATTTTCCTTTGGCATTGGCCCCCGTCATCGGCGTGTATCGGTTTTCCTGCACATCGTCCATGACGGAACGAAATGCATTCCATAATTGCTCCGTATCTTTCGTTCCATTCGACGTCTCCCCGTCTGTCCCGAATGCGCGATATGTGATTTCTCCGGCGACGAGGGGACTAAGTCCACTGAACGAACCGACGAACCAGCGGGCGGCTTCCTCTTCGGAAGACTGCAAGCTGAACGCAAATTGTTCCCGTGTGGCTTCAAGCGGGTTCAGTTTGTGCTGCTCCGGCGGCGCAGTGTAGGAAAATCCGGGCATGATGACCCGGTAGCTGCTGATGGAAGGGGTAACATGATGAATGCCGTCCAGAATCGTTCCGGTAGCCGGATCGAGCAGCACAATATTGCTATGGCGTCCCATCAGTTCGATGACGATGCGTTTGCTCGAGACATCTCCGAGTTCGTCGCGCTGACGCACGTCGATGTGAATGATGCGTTCCATGCCGACTTGACGAATGTCCTCGATAATGCCGCCTTCGCAGTGTTTCCGCAGCAACATGCAGAACATCGGTGCTTCGGCGGGGTTGATAAACGTTTTTTCGGTAAAATGCACGCGCGGGTACGTCGGGCTTGCCGAGACAAGCAGCCTGCTGTTTCCTCGCTGCGCGCGCAAGGTCAGGACCACGTCATGATCGTTCGGCTGATGGATTTTGCTGATGCGGCCGCCTTTGCAGCCCTGGAGTTCATGTACGATGGCGCGTGTAACGATGCCGTCCAATGCCATGTTTTTCAACTTCCTCTCTATGCAAGCATTTCGTGAAATGCTCTGTCGGTAATCTGTGGATCGTTCCTTGAACACGTTGCATTTGCGGATATGTAAAAAGTGTTCAATCTGCTTTGCCCGGACGGCCTGGTGGCAAAACGGAATCACGGCAACCGTCACGGGTTTTTCCTCAGACTTTTATTTTAGCTTATTCCGAGCATCAGGGAAAGGATTCGCCTTCCGGGTGATAATTGGAGTCCTGTCCGAATAGATATAGAGCAGGCAGTTTGTCCGGCAGGGCGTACAACCTGTACGTCATGTGTCGGCGGAGCATGACCGAACGTCTCGCACGGGAAAACAGATTGGGAGGGAATCTGGAAGCATGGAACAGACCAATTGGCATCAACTGAGGGTTGAGGAGCTCCAGCAAATGCTTGGCGTCAGTCCGGAGGTTGGTTTAACGGATGAAGCCGCGGCGGAGAAAAGGAAAACAGCAGGTTCTAACGAGCTGAGCGAAGGAAGACGCATATCACCGATCACGCTGCTGCTGAACCAGTTCAAGGATTTCATGGTACTGGTGCTGATGGGGGCAACGCTGGTATCCGGGTTGCTGGGAGAGTATTTGGATGCGATCACGATCGTGGCCATCATTGTGCTTAACGCCATTCTGGGCTTCGTACAGGAATTTCGGGCCGAACGTTCGCTGCGGGCCTTGAAACAGCTGTCCGCTCCTGCGGCCAAGGTATGGCGATCGGGAAAAGAGGTTCATCTGGCAGCCAAGCTGTTGGTGCCGGGCGATATCGTGCTTGTGGAAAGCGGTGATCGCGTCCCGGCCGACGTGCGTTGGTTCGAAACGAACAGCCTGGACGTCGAGGAATCCGCCCTTACGGGTGAATCGGTGCCCGTCAGCAAACACTGCAACCCGATCCCGGATGCGGCAGTGCCGCTCGGGGACCAGAAAAACATCGGCTTTATGGGTACCATGGTAACCCGGGGTACGGGAAAAGGGATTGTCATTCGGACCGGCATGGATACCGAAATGGGCAAAATTGCCGACCTGATCCAAAATACCGAAGAACAGGAAACGCCGCTGCAGCACCGTCTGGAGCAATTGGGCAAAATTTTGATCATGGTTGCCCTGGCGTTAACCGTGATGGTTGTCGTAGCAGGCATCCTGCATGGACAGCCTGCGGTGGGCATGTTCCTGGCCGGGGTCAGCCTCGCCGTGGCCGCAATTCCCGAAGGGCTGCCAGCCATCGTCACAATTGCCCTTGCGCTCGGCGTACAGCGCATGATCAAACGGAAAGCGATCGTCCGCAAGCTGCCTTCCGTTGAAACGCTGGGCTGTGCTTCGGTCATTTGCTCGGACAAGACCGGCACGCTGACCCAGAACAAAATGACGGTAACGGACGTGTGGGTGGAAGGCCGCAGCATCAAGGTAACCGGGGACGGATACGCTCCAGAGGGGCAGATGCTGGAGAATGGACGGACGTTGGAATTGAAGAGCGATCAGACGCTGCGCCGATTGCTGCAAATCAGCGCGCTGTGCAACAATGCCAGCATTTCACCGGTCAGCGATGCAGATCAGCGAAACAAAAAGAAAGGCAAAGACGCCAAGAAGGATGCCAAAAAGGGAAGCAGCGACGTCGAGCACGGCGAGAATAACATCATTTGGGAATTGAAAGGTGATCCAACTGAGGGCGCGCTAGTGACGCTGGCCACGAAAATGGGACTTTCTCCCGCCAGCCTGAAAGATCTGTACGCTCGTCAAGTGGAATTCCCGTTCGATTCCGAGCGAAAACGCATGTCCGTTCTCGTTCATCATCAGGGCGGCCGGATGGTATATACCAAAGGAGCCCCCGATTTGCTCATTGGACAGTGCAACTACATTTTATGGGAAGGTCAAGTGGTGCCTTTCACGGGCACATTGCGCCAAAAGGTAATGGCAGCCAACGAAAATATGGCCGCTTCCGCCTTGCGCGTACTGGGCATGGCCTTCAGGGAGGTCCGACCTGACGAGAGAGTCGAAGATGAGCAAGCCGCCGAGAACCAGCTTGTCTTCGTTGGCCTGGCAGGCATGATCGACCCTCCGCGCCGGGAAGTGCGGGATGCGATCGCCACGTGCCGCCGTGCCGGCATCCGCACCGTCATGATTACAGGGGATCATGGCACGACAGCCGAGGCGATTGCACATCAGCTCGGCATCCTCCCGCGCGGAGGCAGTTCCTTGAGCGGGCAGCAGCTGGACGGCATGACGGACGAACAGCTGGATAAACAAGTGGAGAACGCTTATGTCTTCTCGCGGGTATCCCCGGAACATAAGCTGCGCATCGTCAAGGCGTTCCAACGCAAGGGACACGTCGTTGCCATGACGGGGGACGGAGTCAACGATGCTCCGGCCATCAAAGCGGCGGATATCGGCATTTCGATGGGCATCACGGGTACCGACGTTACCAAAGAAGCCTCCGCGCTGATTTTGAGCGATGACAATTTCTCGACGATCGTCGCTGCCATCGAAGAAGGACGTAATATTTACGAGAACATCCGCAAGTTCATTCGATATTTACTCGCTTCAAACGTGGGAGAAATCCTGACGATGTTCTTCGCCATGATGATGGGATTGCCGCTGCCGCTCGTGCCTATTCAAATTTTGTGGGTGAATCTGGTTACGGACGGATTGCCGGCAATGGCGCTTGGAGTCGACCAACCGGAAAAGGATTTGATGGAACACAAGCCGCGCGGGGCCAAAGAAAATATTTTTGCCCGCAGGCTCGGGTGGAAAATCATCAGCCGAGGGGTATTGATCGGCATATGTACGTTGGGCGCGTTCTGGCTGACGCTGCAGGCAGCGCCGAATGATCCCGGCCAGCTGATCAAAGCCCAATCCGTGGCGTTTGCCACATTGGTTCTGGCTCAGCTCATTCACGTATTCGATTGCCGCAGCTCCCGTTCTATTTTCCACCGGAACCCGCTGCAGAACAAATACCTCGTGCTGGCGGTTATTTCATCGGTCGTTCTGATGCTGGTCGTCATGTACGCTCCGCCATTGCAGCCGATCTTCAAGACGGTTCCGCTCGGCCTGCGCGAATGGGCGATCTCGATCGTAGCCGCAGGGATTCCCACGTTTCTCATGGGTGCGGGAAGCGTATGGGGCGGTCGCCGCAACCGCCGCCGTATGGGCCCTCCGGGCCGCATCGTACCGAAAAGTACAAAAATTTCGGCATAAAATCAATACCGTATAAAGCCCGTTTTCGGGTATGCTATCCTCAAAATGATGCGGGGCGAGAGCTTCGGCATTTTGGCGGATAGCTTTTTTTACGCCGATAAACGCTTTGGCAGCAGATGCCAAAAGGAGTGTACAGCCAATGGAATTTACGAAAATGCACGGGCTTGGCAACGATTTTATCGTGATTTATGGAGAACAGCAGCTTCCCGCCGATGCGCCTGAACGGGCTATTCAATGGTGCAACCGGTTTTTCGGCATCGGTGCGGACGGGCTCGTCTATATATTGCCTTCCGAAAAGGCGGACTTTCAGATGCGGATCATCAATTCGGACGGCTCGGAAGCGGAGCAGTGCGGAAATGCCATCCGCTGCGTAGCCAAATACGTATACGACCACGGCCATGTGAGCAAGGAGCAGATCACGATCGAAACGATTGGCGCCGGCGTGCAGCCGGTCTCCCTCAACGTTAACAACGGGAAAGTCGCATCCGTGCGCGTCGACATGGGCGAGCCGATTTTGGACGGGCTTCAGGTGCCGACGACGGTGGATGCCAATCCGGTACTGGATCACTCGATTGAAGCGAACGGCCGCGAGTTCAAATTTACCGCCGTTTCCATGGGCAACCCTCATGCGGTTATTTATGTGGACGACGCGGTCCATTTCGATCTGGCGACATGGGGCCCGCTGCTTGAGGTTCACCCGATGTTTCCGAAAAAGATCAACGTTGAATTCGCGACCGTGCGCGACCGCGGACATGTGGATATGAGAGTATGGGAGCGGGGAGCCGGCCCAACGCTGGCTTGTGGAACAGGCGCATGCGCAACGCTCGTGTCCTCTGTGCTGAACGGGCACACGGATCGCACTGCGGTCATCAGCCTCAAAGGCGGCGATTTGCATATCGAATGGAACGAGTCGGACAACCATGTGTACATGACAGGTCCGGCGGAAGTTGTTTTCAAAGGAGTCATCGCATAAGCGATGCGCTATTCAAGCAAGAGAGGCCTGCGGGCCTCTTTTTTCGTTGCAATCCTGCATTTCTGCTCTTGGTCATGGCGAGACAAACGATGGTTGGTCCCGGTCCGCTCCTTGGGAGTTGCGCCGTCCATTTGTTTATATCGAACAAGATGATGCGTGAATTTTGCAGCCTATTCAGCCATTCGCGCTCATGCGGGAAGTACACATTAAAACGCAAATAGATGAAGTGACGGGTTTAATCCCGAAAATTCTTTGTTTTTCTTCGTTTTTGGGCTTTTTTTGTGTTACATTAGTATGAAAATGATTGCAGTTAGGCGGGAGGAAGAGGATGAAGGCGGATTTGCGCAGCGCATTGCAGGAACGGGTTCTCATTGGGGATGGGGCGATGGGGACGTTCCTGTACCAGATGGGGTTTCCTGTGGGGATATCTTATGAGGAATTGAATTTGATTTCACCCGAGGTGGTGGCGGAAGTGCATCGCCGTTATCGCGACGCGGGGACTGAAATTTTCGAGACGAACACCTACTCGGCCAACTATGACAAACTGTCCAAGTTCGGGCTTGAATCGAAGGTGGGGGAAGTCAACCGAGAGGGAGTGCGGATTGCAAAGGAGGTAGCCGGGGCCAACGGTTACGTACTTGGCGCGGTCGGCTCCATCCGCGGAGGCAAGCGGACCAACGTGTCCACGAGCGAACTGAAGCGATTCTATGAACAACAGATTTTCGCCTTGCTTGACGAAGGCGTTGACGGCATTTTGCTTGAAACGTTCTATGACATCGAGGAGATGGATATCGCATTGCGGCAAGCGCGGAAGCTGAGCGATCTGCCGGTCATCGGACAGTTTGCCGTTGAAAACATCGGACACACGCTTGACGGTTACACCATGCCTGAAGCGTTTCGAATCATGCGCGAACAGGGAGCCGACGTGATCGGTTTTAATTGCCGCACGGGTCCGAACGGAATCATGCGTGCCATGGAAACCGTGTCCGGCAAAATCGGACTGCCGATGTCGGTTTACCCGAACGCGGGTGCCGCGGATTACGTGGACGGTCAGTTCCGCTACGGCGCGTCTCCGGAATACTTCGGCCAGACCGCGCTTCAATTCGCCGAACTGGGCGCGCGCATTATCGGCGGCTGCTGCGGCACGACGCCGGACCACATTTCGGCCATGGCCCGCGCATTGGCCGAGTATACGCCGCTGCCGATTGCCGAGCCGGATCCGGCCGAGCCGAAACCGCGCATTGTATTGCACGAACATCTCGATGAGCGTTCCGGCCGAGGCGGACAGCCGACCATCGTTGACCTGGTCAAACAGCGCCATACGATCATTGTGGAACTTGATCCACCGCGCGACCTCGATATCGCAAAATTCATGAAAGGTGCGGAAGAACTCAAGGCGGCGGGTGCCGACGCGCTGACGCTTGCCGACAATTCCCTTGCGGTGACCCGTATGAGCAATATGGCCCTCGGCCACCTCGTTCAGGATCGGACAGGTTTGCGGCCGCTCGTGCATATCGCCTGCCGCGACCGAAACCTGATCGGAACGCAGTCGCATATGATGGGCTTCGACGCGCTCGGCATCAACCATGTGCTTGCCGTTACGGGTGACCCGGCCCGCTTTGGTGACCTTCCGGGCTCCAGCTCCGTATACGACTTGACTTCGTTCGAAATCATTCGCATGATCAAGCAGCTGAACGACGGCATCGCTTTCTCGGGGAAACCGCTCAAACAAAAAGCGGGCTTCGTGATCGGGGCCGCCTTCAACCCGAACGTCAAGCATTTGGATAAAGCCGTGCAGCGGCTGGAGAAAAAAATCGCTTCGGGAGCGGACTATATCATGACCCAGCCGGTGTATGATCCTGAATTGATCGTAAGGATGCGCGAAGCGACGAAACATCTGGAAGTGCCTATTTTTGTCGGGATCATGCCGCTCGCAAGCGGACGAAATGCGGAGTATCTTCATAATGAAGTGCCGGGCATCCAGCTGTCGGACGAAGTTCGTTCCCGCATGGCGGGCCTTGAGGGCGAACAAGGCCGAGCCATGGGCGTGACGATTGCCAAAGAGCTGCTCGACGTGGCAACCGAGCAATTTAACGGAATCTATTTGATGACACCTTTCATGTTCTACGGCATGACGGCGGAATTGACGAGATATGTGTGGGAGAAATCCGCCCACCAATGTCCTACTTGTTTCAACCCAAATAATCAATTACAATAGTGTAACGGATGTGATGCCGATGTCATTCAGTATGACCGGATACGGTCAATCCGCCTTTCATTTCGGCGGCTACAAGGTACAGCTCGAGATCAAGTCTGTCAATCATCGCTACTGCGAGGTTATGATGCGCCTGCCGAAGGAGTGGACGTATTATGAGGACGGCTTGAGGAAGAAAGTGCAGAGCCGTTTGAAGCGCGGGCGGATTGATGTTTATGTAATGAAGGAAAAGGATGAGGACGAGGCTCTGCCTGCCGTGCTGAATGAGCAGGCGGTCAGGGCCTATCTACAGGCCGCGGAGCAACTGGAATCACGCTTCGGAATGCAGGGCAAACCCACCATCAAGGACATGCTTGCGTTGCCTGACGTCATGGTTCATTCGGACGGAGTGGGCCTGCTTACGGAAGAAGAAAAGCAGGAGTGGGAGCGCGTACTGCATGCCGGATTGGAAGAAGCGCTGACCGGGCTTGAACAGATGCGTGCCCGAGAGGGTCTTCATCTGGCCAGTGATCTGGATCGGCGAATCGCCCATCTCGAATCGCTGCATACCGAGATGCTTGCTCTTGCGCCCACTGTCGTCAGTGACTACCGCAACAAGCTTAGACAAAGGCTAACGGAAATGCAGGAAGAAGGCTCTTTCCCTTTTGATGAGCATAAATTGGGTATGGAAATTGCTGTATTTGCCGATCGTTCCAACATTGAGGAGGAGCTTACGCGTCTGCTGAGCCACTTTGGACAATGCAGGGAACTGCTGAGAAGTGATGAACCGGTAGGCCGGAAGCTGGACTTTCTTATTCAGGAGATGAATCGGGAGGTCAATACGATTGGCTCAAAAGCCAACCATTTGGCTCTGGTGAACCGTGTTGTCGAAATGAAGGCGGAACTGGAGAAGATTCGCGAGCAGGCGGCGAATATCGAATGAACGGCCATATTTCGGCATAAGAGTCGCAAGTATAGGGGGAAGAACCTGATTATGGCAATCAAACTCATTAACATTGGATTCGGTAACATCGTGTCGGCGAACCGGATTATTTCTATCGTAAGCCCGGAATCCGCGCCGATCAAGAGAATTATACAAGAGGCCAGAGACCGCCATATGCTGATTGATGCTACGTACGGAAGACGCACGCGTGCCGTGATCATTACGGATAGCGACCACGTCATTCTGTCTGCTGTTCAGCCGGAGACGGTTGCCCATCGTCTTTCCTCGAAAGACGATGATAACGACGAATAAAATGGAGTGTAATATGTCTAAGGGATTACTGATTGTGTTGTCCGGACCATCTGGGGTCGGGAAGGGTACTGTATGCAGCGCTTTGCGCAAACGGGTGCCGGAACTGATTTATTCGGTATCGGCGACGACCCGTCAGCCGCGTCTTGGCGAAGAGCATGGCGTGAACTATTTTTTTAGAACCCGTGAAGAATTTATGGCCATGATCGAACAGGATCAATTGTTGGAGCATGCCGAGTATGTCGGGAATTATTACGGCACGCCTCGTGATTTCGTGGAAAATACGATCAATGAAGGCCGCGACATCATCCTGGAGATTGAGGTCCAGGGCGCGCTGAAAGTGAAGGAGAAGTTCCCGGAAGGGATCTTTGTCTTTTTGCTTCCTCCTTCGTTGGACGAGCTTAAAGATCGGATTCAGGGGCGCGGTACGGAGAGTCAGGCGACGATTGATCACCGGATGTCCGTAGCGGTCGACGAAATTAATTTGTTGGAGCAGTACGATTATGCGGTTGTCAATGATGAGATCGATCTGGCGTGCAAACGAATAGAAAGCATCATTATCGCCGAACATTGTAAGATCAGGAAATAATCTAGGCGCTGCCGCATGCATATATTCTGGAAAGAGAGAAAAAGTGCCGCGGCGGCGACCGGGGTTATACTAATGCAAAGAGGTGTTTTGTTAACATGCTGTATCCTTCTATTGATGAAATGATGAACAAAGTCGACAGCAAATATTCGTTGGTTGTTGCCGCATCCCGTCGTGCAAGACAGCTGCGTGAAGGGGAAAAATCGGAGCTGAGAAATCCGAAATCCCATAAGCAGGTTGGCGTGGCACTCGAAGAAATTTATGGTGATCTGCTCGTCGTTGTCAAAGGGCAAGACGAAGAAGAGGAAGAGTAAGCCGCTTGCGGCTTTTCTTCCAATTGCATAACCCGGCATGGCCGGATTCATTCGACAACCGCAAGGTTGTTATTTTTTTCTCTACGTCTTATATATCGGGGGAAGTAACCAATGTTGAACGGTAAAAAAATCGTGCTCGGCGTAACAGGAGGCATTGCCGCTTACAAGGCGGCTACATTATGCAGCAGACTGGTGCAAAAGGGGGCGGATGTTCACGTCATCATGACGGATTCCGCAAAACAGTTTATTACCGAATTGACGCTGCAAACCCTGACCCGGAACGTTGTATATAGCGATACATTCGATGAACGGGAACCTGCGGTCGTGTCGCATATTCATTTGGCGGACCTGGCGGATCTGGTGCTCGTAGCCCCGGCTACGGCTAACACCATTGCCAAGATGGCAAATGGACTGGCGGATGACATGTTGTCGACGACCTTGCTTGCCACAACCGCTCCGGTTATGGTTGCTCCGGCCATGAATGTGCATATGTATGACCATCCGGCCGTGCGTCACAACATGCAGCTGCTCGTGGAGCGGGGTACGATGATGATCGAACCTGGCGAAGGTCTGCTTGCCTGCGGTTATGTTGGCAAAGGAAGGCTGGAGGAGCCGGAAACGATCGTGGAAGTGATCGAGCAGTACTTCGAGCAACAACAGTCGGGTACGCTTACGCTGGAATCACGGGGACTGACAGATGATCAAGCAGAACCGGCTTCGCTGCACACCGCCTTGCTTTCGGGGAAAAAAGTGGTGGTTACAGCTGGCGGTACCATTGAACGCATTGACCCTGTACGTTATATCACGAATGATTCTTCCGGCAAAATGGGGTTTGCGATCGCTGCGGCTGCGCGTGATTTGGGAGCCGAGGTAAAGCTGGTTATGGGCAATACCCAGGCAACGCCTCCCGAAGGGGTGCGGATTGTTGCCGTACAGTCGGCCCAGGATATGTATGAAGCGGTGCTGGCCGAATGGGCGGATGCCGACATCGTCGTCAAGGCCGCGGCCGTCGCCGATTACCGCCCTCAAACGGTCGCATCCCAGAAAATCAAAAAAAAGGGCGATACGCTGTCCTTGGAGCTCGTGAAAAACATAGACATTCTGGAGACGCTCGGGAAACGGAAGGACCATCAATTTTTGATCGGTTTTGCGGCAGAGACCCATGATGTCGAAAGATACGCCCGCGAGAAGCTGGAGCGAAAACATTGCGATCTGATCGTCGCCAACGACGTGAGCCGGACGGATGCCGGCTTCGGCACAGATACGAACAAGGTGAATATCTATGACCGGGAAGGCCTGGTGGAAGAGCTTGAGTTGATGAGCAAGCAAGCGGTGGCACACCGGCTGTTGGCCATTGCGGCGGAGCGCATGACCGGGAGGGATTAAGATGGAGATTGCCAAGGTCATCGTCGACGTGCCCGTGAAACAGACGGACCGGCCGTTCGATTATTTGGTGCCGGAATCCATGCGTGAATGGATCGAGATCGGCAGCAGGGTCGGGGTGCCTTTCGGGCACCGGACTGTGCAGGGCTTTGTGGTCGATTTGGTGCCGCGAACGGGGGAGGAGAACTTTAAGCTCAAACCCATTGCGGAGCTGCTTGACTTGGTTCCGCCTTTGTCCCCGGACCTGGTGGAGCTTGCGGAATGGATGAGCGAGCGATATGCCAGCAACCGGATTCTGTCGCTGCAGGTTATGGTGCCCACAGCACTGAAAGGAAAGGCCGAGCGGTACATCTCCATGGGGGAAGGGATCGACGGTCAAGCGAATGAACCAACCTCCGGGGAAGAGGTATTGTGGGCATGGGGCGAAGAATCCTCTTCCGAAAAGGTTCGGACGGACATCATCCGCTTCGTGCAGAACCGGGGCCAAGTGCCTTTACAGCAGCTGAGCCGAAAGTATCCCCATCACGCAGAGCTGATCAAAAATCTGCTGCGCACCGGCGTGCTGCTCGAAAGCCAGCTCATCAAGGATAAAATGGGTAAAAAAACATTGAAATCCGTTGCTCTCGCTGTGGATGCCGCAGCTGCGAAGGAAGCGATGGATTCGTTTCCGGCCAAGGCGCAGCGCCAGAAAGAAGTGCTGGGCTTTTTGCTGGAGATGCACGAGCTGCTGCCCATGCCGATGAAGGAATTGCTGTCCACCCTGCAGGTATCCGCTGCTACCGTCAAAGGGCTTGAGGAAAAAGGGCTGGTCGTGACCGAGGACGTCGAAGTATTCCGGGACCCTTACCAAGGGCGCAGATTCCGCGCTACCGAACCTCTTGCGCTGACTTCGGAGCAGCAAACGGTATACGAGAGTATCAGCGGCCGTTTGCGGGAACGACGCCATGGCGTTTTTTTGCTGCATGGCGTAACCGGCAGCGGCAAAACCGAAGTATATCTCCAGACGATTCAGCGCTGCATCGAACAGGATCGCCAGGCTATCGTGCTTGTTCCCGAAATTGCGCTTACCCCTCAAATGGTGGAACGTTTCAAAGGGCGCTTCGGCGACCAGGTTGCGGTGATGCATAGCCGCCTGTCCGGCGGCGAACGTTATGACGAGTGGCGGAAGATCCGTGAAGGCCGCGTCAAAGTGGCGATCGGCGCACGATCTGCCGTATTTGCCCCTTTTCGCAACCTGGGTCTCATCATTATGGACGAGGAACACGAAACCTCCTACAAGCAGGAGGAAACGCCGAAATACCACGCCCGCGACGTGGCTGTCAAACGAGGACAGCAGCATCAGGCCGTGGTCGTTCTCGGCTCGGCAACGCCGTCGCTGGAAAGCTATTACGCGGCCCGTTCGCAAAGCAATGACGATTTCGCCCCTCTGTTGCTTGAAATGCACACCCGTGCGCTGGGCAACAATTTGCCTGACGTGCGGATCGTGGACATGCGTGAAGAATTAAAAGAAGGCAATCGCTCAATGTTCAGCCGTTCATTGCATAAGGCCATTGAGGAGCGATTGGAACGAGGCGAGCAGTCGGTGCTCCTGCTGAACCGCAGGGGGTACTCGACCTTTGTCATGTGCCGGAGCTGCGGTTATGTGGCCGGATGCCCCGAGTGCGATATTTCCTTGACCTACCACCAGCGCTCCAACAACCTGCGCTGCCATTACTGCGGTTATGCGGAAGCGGCGCCGGAAGTGTGCCCCGAATGCGGGAGCGAGCATATTCGCTATTTCGGAACCGGAACCCAACGGGTCGAAGAAGAACTGGCGAAGCTTTTCCCCGGCATTCGGGTCATTCGGATGGACGTGGATACAACGACGGAAAAAGGCGCTCACGAAAAGCTGCTGAAGCAGTTCCGGGAAAAAAAGGCGGACGTGCTGCTGGGCACGCAGATGGTTGCCAAAGGGCTCGATTTCCCCGACGTTACCCTGGTCGGCGTCATTACTGCCGATTCGGCGCTCAACCTGCCTGACTTCCGGGCAGCGGAGAAAACGTTCCAGCTGCTTACGCAGGTGGCCGGACGCGCAGGTCGGCATCAGCTGCCTGGCGAGGTGTTCGTGCAATCGTACACCCCTGAGCATTATTCCATCGGACATGCAAGCAGACATGACTATCTGTCCTTTGTACGCGAAGAGCTGCTGCACCGACGCAATTTGCAGTACCCTCCTTACTGCCGTTTGATTCTGGTCACATTCTCGCACGAGCAGCTGCCTGTGCTCATTCGTTTGGCGGAGAATTATGTGCGGATGCTCAAGGAACGTGCCCACGGCGCCGGTTGGCTGGGCAGCCTGGACCGATTCAGCAGCGAAGCGCTTGACGTGCTTGGTCCGGTCGCCTCCCCGATCCCGCGCATCAAGAATAGATACAGATTCCAATGTATGATAAAATGGCGGGGGGATGTCGACGCCATCGGACTTGCACTGGCGACAGCGCGTCGCATGGACGATGATGTCCAGTCACAGAAGCTGCAGATCAGTCTGGATGTAGACCCGCAAATGTTGATGTAAGCTTTGCGCCATAAGGGCGGGAAGAAATTCGCTTGCGGGAATGGCCCGCAATGACAAAAAAAGCGGACGGAGACAAGCGGTCCAAACATAAATTAGATAACAACAGTTTGATATCCTGAAATTATGATAACCATTGGGAAGGTGCTTACAACATGTCGATTCGTATTATCGTGAAAGAACCGGATGAGGTGCTCCGCAAAAGAGCCAAAGAAGTCACAAAAATTACGCCAAATGTGCAAAAATTGCTGGACGATATGGCTGATACGATGTATGACGCCGAAGGCGTCGGACTTGCGGCGCCGCAGGTAGGAATTTTGAAACGCCTCATCGTCATCGATGCCGGGGACGAGCACGGATTGATCAAGATGATCAACCCGGAAATCGTCGCAAAAGAAGGCGAGCAGTTCGGACCGGAAGGATGTTTGAGCATTCCTGGCATTAATGGTGACGTTCGCCGCAGCGAAACGGTGACAGTTAAAGGCCTGGACCGCGAAGGCAACGAGTTGATCATTACGGGCAGCGGCTTGCTGGCCCGCGCATTCCAGCACGAGATTGATCACTTGGATGGCGTGCTCTTCACCGATATTGCCGAAAAGGTGTACGAAATTTCGGCGGATCAGAACGGACCTCGACGCAACTAAGGAGTGATCGATTTGAACATTGTATTTATGGGTACGCCCGAGTTCGCCGTTCCTTCGTTGGAAATGCTGCTGAACGAGGGATATAACGTCGTGGGTGTGGTGACGCAGCCCGACAAACCGCAGGGGCGGAAAAAGGTATTGACGCCCACTCCGGTGAAGGTGGCAGCCGAGCGTCACGGGCTGCCCGTATTCCAGCCGGTAAAATTGCGCGATCCGGAGTCCGTGGCCCGCTTGGCCGAATGGAAGCCGGATTTGATCGTGACGGCAGCGTTTGGGCAGATTTTGCCCAAAGCGGTATTGGACATGCCTGTTCGCGGCTGCGTGAACGTACACGGCTCCCTTTTGCCGAAATACCGCGGCGGTGCGCCGATCCAACGCTCCATTATCAATGGCGAGTCCGTAACCGGAGTTACGTTGATGTACATGGCCGAAGGTTTGGATACCGGTGACATGATTTCCCGCGTGGAAGTGCCGATTACGGATGAAGACACGTCCGGAACGATGTTTGCCAAGCTGAGCAAGGCCGGATCGGAACTGCTGCGCGAAGAAATGCCGCGTCTGATCGCAGGCGAAACGAAGGCTGTGCCGCAGGACGAGGCACAGTCGACATACGCGCGCAATCTGACGCGCGAGGACGAAAAAATCGACTGGTCGCGCACGTCGCGCGAACTGTTCAATCAGGTGCGCGGTTTGGTGCCTTTTTCGGGCGCATTTTCCCTCTGGGACGAGCAGGTGTTCAAAGTGTGGGCGGTGGCCAAACCGGGCGAGCCGGGCAAAGTTTCGGTTTCCGGCAGCGAACAAGCCGAGCCTGGAACGGTGCTGCAAGCGAATGCAAACGGCATCGAGGTCCGCACCGGCGACGGTTCGATCTGGCTGACCGAAGTCCAGCCGGCAGGCAAAAAGGCGATGAAGGCGGCTGACTTTGCCCGCGGAGGCACGCTGAAGCCGGGAACGGTGCTGCGATGAGCGGCAATACATCGGGGCGGCAGCCGGGCGGTTCGCGCGACCCGCGGCGTCCTGCTCCGGCTGGCCGGGGAGCCCAGGCCGATCGGCGGTCGGGGAAAGCCAAGGTTACCGCGCGTTCTCTTGCCGTCAGTGTGCTTAGCGCAGTGGAGCAGGAGGGAGCGTACAGCAACCTTGAGCTTAACCGCCGGCTGAACGAAGCCGGGCTTGGCGCGGCCGATGCGGGACTTGCGACCGAGTTGGTCTACGGAACGATTGCGCGGCGGAATACGCTTGATTATTTCTTGGAAAAATTCGTTGCCAAAGGACTGGCCAAGCTGCAGCCTTGGGTGCGCAGCCTGCTTCGGATCAGCGTATATCAGATCATGTATCTGGATCGCATTCCGGAGCATGCCGTTGTGAGCGAAGCGGTCAATTTGGCGAAAAAAATGGGGCACCAAGGCATCTCGGGCATGGTAAACGGCGTGCTGCGCAGCATGCTGCGCCAGCGCGACGAACTGCGCATTCCCGACCATTTGCCGGCCGCCGAACGGATCGCGCTGCAGCATTCCCACCCGCAATGGATGGTCGAACGCTGGATCAGCCAGTATGGCGAGGAAACGGCAGAAGCGATCTGCAAGGCCAACAATGAACCTCCGGCCGTCAGCGTGCGCGTGAATACAACGATGACGACGCGGGACAAGCTGATGCAGGAAATGGAAAGCGCGGGAGTCGAAGTGGAAGCTTCCAAGCTTAGCCCGGATGGCATCCTGGTTCGCAGCGGCGGAAATATGGCGCTAACGTCCTGGTATCGGGACGGCCTGTTGTCCGTGCAGGACGAAAGTTCCATGCTGGTGGCCGAAGCCGTCTCGCCGGAAGAAGGCCATGTCGTGCTGGACTGCTGCGCGGCACCGGGCGGCAAAACCGCTCATATGGCCGAAAAGATGAAAGATCGCGGCCGGATCGTAGCCAATGATCTGCATGCGCATAAACGCCGTTTGATCATGGAACAGGCGGAACGTTTGGGACTGGGATGCATCGATGCGATCACCGGCAATGCACTTGACTTGGACGAAAGGTATCCGGCCGGGTCCTTTGACCGAATTTTGCTGGATGCACCTTGCTCTGGCCTGGGCGTGATCCGTCGCAAGCCGGATGTCAAATGGACCAAATCTCCCGCCGATATCGCCGATATCGCGGCCTTGCAGAGCGAGCTGCTTGACCGGATTGCCCCGCTGCTTAAACCGGGCGGCATTCTGGTTTACAGCACGTGCACCATTGAGCCGGACGAGAACGAGCGCATGGTAGCAAACTTCCTGAACCGGCATCCCGAGTACCGTGCCGAGAACGCCGATTGGTCCGGAGCCGAGGCGACGAAGTGGAATACCCTTCGCGGCGGTGTTCAGATATTGCCGCAAGATGCGCACAGCGACGGCTTTTTCATCGCCAGGTTGAGACGTATCGCGGACTGAACCTCCGATCGTGCCAGCAATGATGTCCGCCTTAGGAGACTATGGCGGATTTTTTGCGTCAACACCGTCCATATGTCGCGGTTCAACGGCTTTTGCTCTATTTTTCTAACCAACGGACTTGCCCTGAACCTCCCTTAATGATAGGATGCGATAGTACAAGTCGGATGTGATCATGCATGAATCGCGGGTTGCCAGGGTATACATGGATGTATGGCGGTCTTTGTGATAGAATAGAAAGAATGAAAAGATAAAGAAGGAATAGGTGTTGACAACAAAATGAAACCTTTTATATACGATTACACCCTTGAAGAACTGCAGCAATGGGCTGTGGACAACGGGGAGCCAGCCTTCCGCGGCGGTCAGATTTTCGACTGGATCTACGTGAAGCGGGTGAACGACTTCAGCGAAATGACGAATCTGTCCAAGGCGCTGCGCGCCAAACTGGCCGATCAATTCGAGTTCGTTACGCTGAACGAAATTACCAAATTCGAGTCCAAGGACGGCACGGTAAAATTCCTCTTCGGCCTTCATGACAACCATGCCATCGAGACGGTGATCATGAAACATAACTACGGCAACAGCATCTGCGTCACAACGCAGGTGGGCTGCCGAATCGGTTGCACGTTCTGCGCATCCACGCTGGGGGGATTGAAACGGAACCTGACTGCAGGCGAAATCGTCGCTCAGGTTGTGCAGGCCCAGAAAATTTTGGACGAACGCGGTGAACGGGTCAGCAGCATCGTCATCATGGGTTCGGGCGAGCCGTTCGAAAACTATGATGCAACGATGACGTTCCTGCGCATTATGATCCACGAAAAAGGGCTGAATATCGGTCAGCGGCATATCACCGTATCCACGAGCGGCATCGTGCCGAATATTTATCGTTTTGCGGACGAGGATACCCAGATCAACCTGGCGATCTCCATCCATGCGCCGAACGATGCGCTCCGTTCCAAACTGATGCCGGTAAACCGTCGTTTTCCATTTGATGACGTGATGGAATCGCTTCGTTATTACCTGGCCAAAACCGGCCGCAGAATCACGTTTGAATATGCGCTGATCGGCGGCATGAACGATCAACCGGAGCATGCAATGGAACTGGCGAGCGTGCTGAAAACGATGCTGTGCCACGTCAATTTGATTCCGGTCAACCATGTGCCTGAGCGTAAATACGTGAGAACGTCCCGCAAGGACATTTTCAATTTTCAACGCATTCTTTCGGAGCAGGGCATTAACGTAACCATTCGCCGCGAACAGGGACATGATATTGCTGCCGCTTGCGGTCAGCTTCGTGCAAAGCATATGGAGTTGGGGTGAGAGCGTTTTGATCAAAACAGTTCATGCAAGCCATATCGGACGCGTGCGTTCCGTCAATGAAGACTCTGCCTGGATTCGCGACCTGGAAACGGGCTATATATTGGGCATTGTTGCCGATGGCATGGGCGGGCATCTTGCTGGCGACACGGCAAGCCGCCTTGCGGTGGAAACACTGGTGGGCGACCTGAGATCGCTGGAACCGGGGCTGTCCCATGCGTCCTTGTCCGCTGCGCTTAGCGATGCGATCCTCCATGCCAATGAGGTTATTTACAGTACGGCCTCCGCTAATGACAAATACCATAATATGGGCACAACGGTCGTTGCTGCCTTGTTGAACGATGCCGAAGGCGTCATTGGACATATCGGCGACAGCCGGGCTTACAAAATTTCCGGCCAACAAATGATCCAGCTGACCGAGGACCATACCCTCGTCAACGAGCTGTTCAAAAACGGTCAGATCAGCAAAGAGGACGTTACGCATCATCCCAGACGCAACGTGTTGACCCGGGCCCTCGGCACGGATGCCGAAGTGAAGGTCGACATGGATAACGTCAAGCTGGAAGAAGGGGAGGTCTTGCTGCTGTGCAGCGACGGACTCAGCAACTTGGTCAGCAATGAGCAGATCATTCGGGTTGCGGGCAATCTGGAGCTGCCGCTGGAAGAGCGTGCCGATCGTTTGCTGCAGCTGGCCCTTCTTGCCGGGGGAGACGACAATATCACCGTGGCCTTGTTTGAAATGCAGAAGGATTCCGCAGCAACGGAAACGGGGTGCGAATCATGATCGGGCACCAGCTAGGCGGACGCTATGAAATCATCGAACGTGTCGGCGGCGGCGGCATGGCTCTCGTATATAAAGCTCAGGATCTTCTGCTGAATCGGTTCGTGGCGATCAAGGTGCTTCGCCAGCAGTTTGTTCATGACGAAGAATTCATCCGCCGTTTCCGCAGGGAGGCGCAATCGGCGGCATCGCTTTCGCACCCGAACGTGGTCAGCATTTACGATGTCGGCCAAGAGGATGACGTCCACTACATCGTCATGGAGTATGTGGAAGGCAAAAACCTGAACGAAATCATCAAAGAACGGGCGCCCCTGCAGGTCGACGAGGCGGTGCGCATCGCTTCCCAGATTGCGGACGCTTTGGACCATGCGCATCATAACCAAATCATTCATCGAGACATTAAGCCGCACAACATTTTGATCGGCAGAAACGGCCGGGTAAAGGTCACCGATTTCGGCATCGCACGGGCTGTGACGTCCACAACGATCACACAGACCGGTTCGGTGGTCGGTTCGGTCCATTATTTTTCGCCGGAGCATGCCAAAGGCATCGTTACCGGAGAGAAGTCGGACTTGTATTCGCTTGGCATCGTGCTGTATCAAATGCTGACTGGCCAGCTTCCGTTCCTGGGCGAAAGTCCGATCAGCGTTGCCCTGAAGCATCTTCAGGAAGAGTTTGATGAACCGCGCAAATTCAATCCGTTGATCCCGCAAAGCGTGGAAAACATCATTCTGAAATCGATGCGCAAAAATCCGCATGAGCGTTATCAGTCCGCCAGGGAAATGCAAGAGGACCTGGAAACCTGTCTTCTTCCCGAGCGGCGGAACGAAACCAAAATCGATTTTGCCGATGAGGACGATGCGGACCAGACCCGCGTTATGCCTGCCATTAAGCCTGAACCGAGAGGCGTGACCACGACGGGCGCAATGCCTACGATGGAACCAAAGGAAGAGGCCGGACAACATAAAAGCAAGTCCAAAGGCTGGAAAAAGCCGACATTGCTCATCTCGCTTACTGTTCTTATTCTGGCCGCAATGGTCGGTGTTGTCATTTATGTCAAAGGCATGCTGGTGGTTCCGGAAGTGACCGTTCCGAATGTCGTTAACCAGACGGAGGAAGCTGCGCGCCAAACGCTGCAGGATAAAGGGTTAGTCGTAAGCGATGAAGTGATCCGGATGTATCAAGAAGGCGTTGACCCGGGGATGGTTTATGCCCAGAGCCGTAATGAGGGGGAAATCGTCAAGGAAGGCACCGAGATTCAGCTGAGCGTCGGGGCGGAGAAGGAATCCGTCAAAATGATCGACGTGAAGAACATTCCGTACGACGAGGCCGTCAAAAGATTGACCAGCGAGCTGGGCATCAAGGAAAGCCAGATCAAGCGGGATAACGCATATTCAACCGAGGTGTCGTCAGGCAACGTCATTTCGCAGACGCCTGGCGTAAACGAGGATTTCGACCTCGAGGCCGGTGAAATTGTTCTAACCGTAAGCCAAGGTGTAGAAACGGTCAAAATGCCGGATCTGAAAAACAAAACCCGCAGCGAAGCGGAGGAGATGTTGAAAAACGCCGGACTAACGCTCGCCCAGGTGAAGGAAGAGCCGAGTTATACGGTTGACTCCGGCAAGGTAACCCAGCAGTGGCCTGTGGAAGCTGGCGGGGAAGTAAGTCCCGGCGACAAAATTACGATCTATGTCAGCACGGGATACCCGCCTGAAGCCTTAAGATACAATTTCAACATTATGGTCGCACCAAAAGAAGAAGGCAAAACCAGCAAAATCCGGATTACGTTTGAGGATGCCCGCGGCAAGAGCCAAGAGTGGGGAACGCAATCCATTAACTCCACCCAGACGCTCAGCGTACCGCTAGTGCTGGCTCCGAATGAAAATGGGGCTGTCTCCGTTTACCGCGACGGCAAGTTCCTGGATACGTATCTCGTATCTTACGGGGAAGCCAAAAACGGAACGGTAAACGTGCCTTCGATCGAACCGGAGACCGTTACACCGCCGCCTGAAAAGCAGGAACCTGAAACGGGTGGCGAAAGTGGAGGCGGAGGCGGTGCCGAAGACGGAAGCGGAGGCATAGACGACGGCAGCGGAGCGGCGAATGAAGGAACCGAAGAGCCGTCCACGCCGGTAGATGGTGAAGAAGAAGGAGACGTAGAAGGAGAAGCCTCCGACACGTCGGCGATCAATAGCCATGGTAACAAGGAGAAAGGCAAGAAAAAGGAAGTTATTAACGCATCAGGCCGTCCGTAAGGACGGCTTATGCTGGCGTTTGGGGTCTATGCCATATCGCGCAGAACGAAAAGGAGGGCGACGGAGCTAATGCCGGAGGGTATCATTGTCAAAGCGCTAAGCGGTTATTACTATGTCATGCCACTGGAAGACGGAGGGGTGCCTTCGGTTGAAGGCTCCGCCGTTCAATGCAGAGCCAGGGGCGTGTTCAAGAAAAAGGGAATCTCCCCGCTCGTGGGCGATCGCGTGGATTACGTGCTGACCGAAAACGGCGAAGGAACCGTGGATCGGATCCATGCCCGTGAGACGGAGCTGATTCGTCCGCCTGTAGCCAACGTCAATTTGGCGGTACTGCTGTTTTCCGTCAAGGAGCCGGATATGAATCTGAACTTGCTGGACAAGTTTCTCGTTCATATCGAACAAGCGGGGCTGGATGCCCTGATTGTGCTGACCAAGCAGGATTTGGCCGATCCCGAGGCCGATGGCCGGGACACGGTTGCCGATGTGAAGGCCATGTATGGACAGATCGGTTATGAGGTCATTTCGACCAGTTCCCGAACAGGAGAGGGCAGCGAACTGCTCAAAGAGCGGCTGGCAGGTCGAATCAGCGTGTTTTCGGGTCAGTCGGGCGTGGGCAAATCATCCATGCTGAATGCGCTGGTCCCGGGCCTTTCGTTGGAAACGAGTGAAATCAGCATGCGGCTTGGCCGGGGAAGGCATACGACGAGGCATGTGGAATTGATTCCGCTCCATAATGGCGGTTTTGTCGCCGATACGCCGGGGTTCAGCCAGCTGGATTTTCTCGAAATCGGGGTGGAGGAATTGTCCACCTGCTTCCGGGAATTCGCCCAGTATGCGGACGAATGTAAATTCCGCGGCTGTACCCATACCCATGAACCGGGCTGCCGGGTCATTGCAGCCAAAGAGGACGGGTTGATTGCAGAGAGCCGATATCGGCACTATGAACAGTTTTTAAACGAAATGAAAGAAAAGAAGCGGAGGTACTAACATGATTAAAATAGCTCCATCCATATTGTCAGCCGATTTTGCCAGTCTTGGCGCAGAAGTTGCCGCAGCCGAAGCAGCGGGAGGGGATTGGATTCATGTCGACGTCATGGACGGTCACTTCGTTCCCAACATTACGCTGGGACCAGCGATTGTCAAGGCGATTGCTCCGCATACCAGCCTGCCGCTGGACGTGCATCTGATGATTGAAAATCCCGAGCGTTACGTCGAGGAGTTTGCGAAAGCGGGAGCTGCAGTCATTACCGTGCATGCCGAAGCTTGCGTACATCTACACCGGGTCATTCACTTGATCAAGGAATTCGGCATCAAAGCCGGCGTGGCCCTTAATCCGGGGACACCAGCCACGGCTATCCAGGAAGTGCTTGACGATGTGGATTTGGTTCTCGTAATGACCGTGAATCCCGGTTTTGGCGGACAAGCCTTTATTTCGGGCACCCTGAACAAAATCAAACAGATTCGTACCTGGCTGAATGAACGAGGCCGTCAAGACGTACATATCGAAGTGGACGGCGGCATTGCGGCCGATACGGCACCGCTTGTTGTGAAGGCAGGAGCGGACGTGCTGGTTGCCGGCAGCGCGGTATTCGGCCGTGAGGATCGCGCGGCTGCGATTGCGGATATCCGCCGTAGTTACGAGGGGTAAGGCATGAACCTCAGGGAAACGCTATGGACGATGGGGGCAAGCCTTGCAACCGGTTTGGTACTCGCGCTTTTTGCGGTCGTGCAATCCCCGTTCAATGCCATCATGTCCTTGGTCGGGGTCGGCGTGGTCATCATGTATTTTCGCAAATTCGACCGGACCGGGCTGCGGGTTACCTTCGTCATTTTCAGCATTCTGTATTATTTGTTAAGTGTATTCATGATCGCCGTTTATCAATATGTTCCTCCCCAAGCATGACCGGTCCGTTATTCGGGCTTGTCACGGTGGAATAGGGACAACGCTTTTCGCATAAGTATGGTTACGTGAGCAGGTTTCTCATGTAGCCTTTTTTGTCGTAGAGGTTAATGGGCGGCAAGCAAGGCATGAAGCATAGGATAGGGCGGATGCATGAGCATGATAGGGAGGGTGAAGCATGAAATTTTACACATTCAAACTGCCGAAGTTTCTGGGAGGGTTTGTCAAGGCGATTCTTAATACGTTTCAGAAAAATTGAAGCATGTTTCAGACGAATACCGCCGCGGGCAGCAGTGAAAGGATTCGGGCTTGGACAGAGTCCCGGCAGCGCTGTGCGGCGGCTGTTTTCATGTTTTGGAACGATTTCGGCATACGAAAAAAGCACCTGCATGAGAACAAGGTGCTTTTTGCTATCCGATGTAAGGGTGCTATGCGTGAAATTATACGCGAGTCACTTTACCGGCTTTCAGTGCGCGGGTGCTTACGTATACACGTTTCGGTTTACCGTTCACGAGAATGCGTACTTTTTGAACGTTTACGCCCCAAGAACGACGGTTACGGTTGTTAGCGTGGGATACGTGGTTACCGGTGCCCGGTTTCTTACCTGTCACATAACATTTGCGAGACATAGATTACACCTCCTATCCATAATAACCAGTTGTCCAAGGGGAAGACTCGTGTCATTCCGAATGGACTAATTGTTCTTCCTGATCGAAAAGACCAGGCTCCAGTAGCTAATGGCGTTGTTCAAGCCGGCATGGCCGGATCATTTCCATTACTAAACCTGCATAAAACAATACTCGAATATAATATCATATTGAAAAAAGCTTCGTCAACTGATCCAAAAACTTTATTTATTTCTCATGTCTAATATAGTACAATGTTGAATAGTCCATAATATAGCGGTGAGGAGTCATTGCCGCGTAAAGCAGAGCAATATCGGCCTGGGGCCGACGTTCTTCCTGTTTGGCAATGCTGTGCACCGTGAACCCATCACTGGCACCAGTCTCCATGCGGCATTCATGCCGGCTCTCGATACCGGTGCATATCCGTATGCCCCGAGATGGGGGATGCGAGTTCACGGGCTTTCGGTGGCCTGGCCGCCCAGACCGTGATTCGGGACGACATCATGAAATTGTATGCCTGTGCCGGACAAGGTATGGACGAAGAATGGCGTGACGAGCGTCACGCATGAACAGACCAGAACACTTCTTGGTGCAAGATGTTCGTGTATCAAGCTAGGAAGGGGAATTCTCACTTGAGTATACGTTCTTTAAATGGAACAGATTTTACCGCAATGGTCCTTGCCGGAGCGGAACAACTTGGACAGCATGCAGAGCACGTCAATTCCCTGAATGTGTTCCCTGTGCCTGATGGCGACACGGGAACGAACATGAATTTGACAATGACCGCCGGCGTTGCCGAAATCAAACGCAAAAGTTCGGCTTCCATCGGCGAAGCAGCCGGGATTCTTTCGAAAGGGCTGCTGATGGGTGCAAGGGGCAATTCGGGCGTTATTCTGTCGCAGCTGTTTCGCGGCTTCAGCCGTGCAGCGGCTTCCCAGGATGAACTGAACACGCTTCAGTTTGCCGCAGCTCTCCAAAGCGGCGTGGATACGGCATACAAAGCCGTGGTCAAACCCGTCGAAGGAACCATTCTTACCGTAGCCAAAGAGGCAGCCAAGCATGCCACGTACTACGCTAGACGGACGAATGACGTAACGGAATTGATGAACGAAGTCTTATTAAAAGCAAAAGAGGCGTTGGCCAAAACTCCCGAATTGCTGCCTGTGCTTAAACAGGTCGGCGTCGTGGATTCTGGTGGCCAGGGGCTTGTATATATTTATGAGGGATTTATGGAAGCGCTGCGGCAAACCGATGGCAGCGGCTTTGTTTCCAAACCCGAGGCACCACAGACTGCCCCGGCGGCTCCGGTCAAATCCGTGCCAGCCGTTGAACCGGTTCACATGCCGGCGGCACAGCAGGTCATCGCTCCGGAAATGCCGTTGTCGGCTCAGGCTCGCCTGGATACGGAAGATATCGAATTCCTGTACGATATGGAATTTTTCATTAATCGCCAGCTGGGAGATCACGCCGGAACCACTTTCGATGACGAGGCATTCCGGAAAGCGTTGTCAGTCAATGGGGATTCCATTATCGTAATTGCCGATGACGAAGTCATTAAGGTCCATGTGCATTCCAAAACGCCAGGGGATGTGCTTAACCTAGCGCTTCGCTATGGCGAAATTACGCAAATTCACATCCTCAACATGCGGGAACAGCATCGTGAGCTGCTGACGGCAGGCATGGATATCGCTCCTTCGCCCGAGTTGTTTGCGGAGATCCCGCCGGAAGAGGTACGCAGCCCGGAAACGGCTGAACCTCCGGCAGTCGAAATGGCCCCATACGGATTTATTGCTGTCTCCTCCGGAGAGGGCATTGCCGATATCTTTCAAAGTCTTGGCGTGGACATCGTGCTGTCTGGCGGACAGACGATGAATCCGAGCACGGAGGACTTCGTCAATGCAGTGCGTTCCATCGCGGCTGAACAGGTATTCATTTTGCCAAACAACTCGAACATCGTGCTTGCGGCTGAGCAGGCCCGTGAATTGTTGGAAGGCGAACGCCGCATTACGGTCATTCCGAGCAAAACGATTCCGCAGGGAATGGCAGCAGCCTTTGCGTTCCAGGAGGACGAATCTCCGGAGACGAACCGCGAGCAGATGCTTGAAGCGATCGGCCGTGTTCAATCAGGACAGGTAACTCATGCTGTCCGGGATACCCAATATGATGAGCTGGACATCAAGGCAGGGCACTATATCGCGATCCACAATTCCAAAATCGTGGCTGCGGACGAAAGCCTGCTTCAGGCTTGCGAAGGTCTGATGCAGCAGATGATGGATCACGGGGATGAAGTGGTTACCATCCTGGAAGGGGAGGAAGCCAATCCGGAAACTACCGCCGATCTGGTCGCGTGGATGGAAGAACGATACCCTGATGCAGAGATTGAGGTTCATCCCGGCGGACAGCCCGTGTACTATTATCTGTTCTCGGTAGAGGCATAACACTCGGCCCTACTGCGACGAGGAGGGAATCACATGAGCCACAAGGTAGCCATCGTCACCGACAGCACCGCCGACATCCCGGAGGAACTGGTTCGCAAATACGGAATTCATGTCGTTTCATTGCGCGTGCTTTTTGGGGAAGAGACTTATGCGGACGGGGTGGATCTGACCCCGAAGCAGTTTTACACCAAGCTGGGGCAAGCCGCAGCCCTGCCTACGACGTCCCAGCCTTCTCCGACGGAATTCATGAATGTCTACCAGTCATTGCTGGATGAAGATCCGGAAAGGCCCATCGTCTCCATCCATTTGTCATCCGGTATGAGCGGTACGTATCAGTCGGCTTTGCTCGGCAAATCGCTGCTCGAACATGAGTCGGACATGATTACGGTGCTGGATTCCAAGTCCGCGTCGTACGGATACGGTTTGCTTGTCGTGCAGGCGGCTGAGCTGGCAGAGCAGGGCAAGTCTGCCGCGGATATCAAGACCGTCGTTCAAGCGCTGCAGCGGGACCGCAAGCTGTTTTTCCTGGTGGACTCGCTGGAGTATTTGCAAAAAGGTGGGCGGATCGGCAAGGCTGCGGCCATATTCGGCGCATTGCTGAATATTAAACCGATCCTTTCCATTGATGACGAAGGCATCATTTATGCCGTCGAGAAAGTCAGAGGCCATAAAAAAGCGATGGCACGCATCATTGAGCTGTTTCAGCAGGATTTTGCGGGAGCGCGCGTGAACGTGGCAGTCGGTCATACGGCCGATCCTGACGCTGCGCTAGCCTGCGCCGAGCAATTGCGGGAACATTTTACGCTGAATGAAGTGGTCTATACCAATATCGGGGCCGTCATTGGCAGCCATGTTGGTCCGGGTGTCATTGCCATCTTTATGTGGCCTGTTCCGGAATGAGGGATGAATGATGAATTTGGATCAAATATCGGTAAAACAAATTAACGGCGTGAGTGCTCTCAAAGAGGGAGAGCTTCACGCCTTTGGCATCTCTACTGTCAAAGACCTGCTTGAATATTATCCGTTTCGATACGAGGATTATCGCCTTCGCTCGCTCAGTGAAGTGAAAGACGGTGATAAAATAACGGTACAAGGCAAAGTGATGGGTGTGCCGGTACTGCAGCGGTATGGCAAAAAGTCTCGTCTTACCTGTAAAGTGATGACAGAGGAATGGATGATAACGGCAACATGGTTTAATCGTCATTTCCTGAAAGACCAGCTGACGCCGAACCGCGAAATCGTTTTGACGGGAAAATGGGAACAGAAACGAATGCAGCTGACCGTGGCGGACTCGGAATTTCCGGACAAGGGAACGGGCCGTTCCGGCACGCTGCAGCCGGTGTATTCGGTGACCGGCAAAATTACGCAATCTTGGATGCGCAAAACGATTCATCAAGGGCTCGTTCAATTCGGCGACATGATTCCCGAAATTTTGCCACCTTCGTTGATGAGCAAATACGGATTCATGCCGCGCAAACAAGCGATAGCCGGCATCCATCATCCACAGGATAACAGGGATGGACTACAAGCCAGGCAGCGCATGGTTTATGAGGAGCTGTTCCTGTTCCAGCTCAAGATGCAGGCCTATCGCGCTTTGAACCGCGATCGTATGGATGGGGTTGTACACACGACCGACAATGCAACGATCCGGGAGTTCGTGCGCAGTCTGCCGTTTGAATTGACGGATGCGCAAAAAAAAGTCGAGCTGGAGATTTTGCACGACATGCGTTCCCCGTATTCCATGAATCGGCTGCTTCAAGGGGATGTAGGATCAGGCAAAACCATTATTGCGGCCATCGCGCTTTATACGACGGTTCGCTCCGGCTTTCAGGGGGCGCTGATGGTGCCGACGGAAATTTTGGCGGAGCAGCATATGAAGTCTTTGCAGAAAATGTTCGAACCATTCGGCGTGACGGTCGGGCTGCTGACAGGCAGCGTAAATGGACGCAAACGCAAGGACCTGATCGCGTCCCTGCAAATGGGCTTGATCGATATCGTTGTGGGGACGCACGCATTGATCCAGGAGGACGTTTTTTTCCGCGCGCTTGGACTGGTTGTGACGGATGAGCAGCATCGTTTCGGGGTGAACCAGCGCAGCGTTCTGCGGCGTAAAGGGTATAATCCGGACGTGCTGACGATGACTGCGACGCCGATCCCGCGCACGCTGGCGATTACGGCGTTCGGAGATATCGACGTATCGACCATTTCCGAGCGCCCGAAAGGCCGTATCCCAATCTCCACGTATTGGGTCAAGCATGACAAGATGGATCGGGTGCTCGGATTTATTTCCCGCGAGGTGGATCAGGGTCGGCAGGCGTATCTCATTTGCCCGCTCATCGAGGAGTCGGACAAGCTGGACGTGCAAAACGCGATCGATTTGCATGTGCAGATGCAGCAGCATTTTCCGAACTACAAGGTGGGTTTGCTCCATGGACGAATGACGGCTTCGGAAAAAGAAGAAGTCATGCGCTCATTCTATGACAATGAAACGCACTTGCTGGTTTCCACTACGGTCATCGAGGTTGGCGTCGACGTGCCGAACGCCACGCTGATGGTCATCATGGATGCCGACCGCTTTGGCTTGTCCCAGCTGCATCAGCTGCGGGGTCGGGTAGGACGTGGCGTCCATGCTTCCTTTTGCGTGTTGATTGCCGATCCCAAATCCGAGGTAGGGCAGGAACGCATGAAGGTGATGACCGAAACCGATGACGGTTTCGAGGTGTCGCGGCGGGATCTCGATTTGCGCGGGCCGGGTGATTTTTTCGGAACCAAGCAAAGCGGCATGCCGGAGTTTCGGCTGGCGGACATGGTTGCCGATTTCGCCGTATTGGAGCAAACCCGGGACGATGTTTCCAATCTGATTGCCGATCCCGGCTTTTGGACCTCTGCCCAGTATGCCCCGCTCCGCGACTATTTACAGCAACAGCAAGTATTTCAGGGGGATCTGATCGACTAAGCATGACCGTACCAAACGTTTTACACATGTTCTTCTGAAAAGGGTCAACTGTACAAGCCCTCCCGTCATAAGTATAGACAGTGATTCAAACTTCGGGAGGTGCTATGGACGTTGGGTTATCAACAATATGGAATCAGTCCGCAGCTGGTGGAGCGGGTCAAATTGAAAATGAAAAATCCTGCCATCAAAGAGCGGGTCAAAAAGCTGATTGAAGGTGTGACCAAGACGGATCTCCAGGACCGGGCGAAGGTCCGCAGGCTGATCAAGTCGTCGGCGCTTATCATGAACGAGCATTTTTCGCCGGCGCAAGAGGAGCAGTTCGTCAATTTCGTCATTGCCCAGAAGATCGATCCGAACAATACGTTTCATTTGATTAAGCTGTGGGGCATGTTTAGGTGAGGGGATCGAATTAAAGCATGGGTTAAAAATGAGGCTAGGTTGACGTGTGGCCACTCCGACTGCAGTACCATCTTTCGATCGCTGTTATCCCCGGATTTCTTCTGATTTAAAATTTGATTATGGTAGAAATTCGTTGCTAAAGGCGAACGCTGCGCTTCTCCAGATTGGTTCTGCATTCTCCGTTACGCGTAAACGTGGACTATTTTTAAAATGGCTTATATCGAACTGGAGTATGATTAAAGGTTAGGATTTGTTGCTAAGCATGCTTCCGATGCAGCTTTCTTTTAGAAAGCTTTTAGGCGAGCGCTGCGCTTCTCCAGGTTTTTTCTGTCCTCTCCGTTGTAACAAAAGAAACTTCTTTTAAAAATGCATTTCATCGATAAGATAGGATGTAATAGGGGGCGGCCATTTTTGAGATGGCCGTCTTTGTTTTTTTGTAGGTCCTGCTTCGATGAAACATACGTGATTGGCGTTAGGTTGACGTGTGGCCACTCCGACTGCAGTACCATCTTCCGATCGCTGTTATCCCCGGATTTCTTCTGATTTAAAATTTGATTATGGTAGAAATTCGTTGCTAAAGGCGAACGCTGCTCTTCTCCAGATTGGTTCTGCATTCTCCGTTACGCGTAAACGTGGACTATTTTTAAAATGGCTTATATCGAACTGGAGTATGATTAAAGGTTAGGATTTGTTGCTAAGCCTATGCTTCCGATGCAGCTTTCTTTTAGAAAGCTTTTAGGCGAGCGCTTCGCTTCTCCAGGTTTTTTCTGTCCTCTCCGTTTGGTGTAACAAAAAACTTCTTTTAAAAATGCATTTCATCGATAAGATAGGATGTAATAGGTGGGCGGCCATTTTTGAGATGGCCGTCTTTGTTTTTTGTAGGTCCTGCTTCCATGAAACGTACGTCGATTGACGTTTGGGTTATAATATCAATGTTATGATTTTTGTTTCGGACTTGAAGGAGGTGCGCCGTTGGGCGAAATATTTACGATGCTGCTTGGGTTGTTCGAGCGGGCGGCGCTGCTGATCATCTTTTTGTTCTTTCTGTCGCGGGTGCCGCGGTTCAGGCAAATTTTGCAGAAGGACAAGCTGCGGTGGCAGGAAGTGACGGTGGTTACTCTTCTGTTTTGCGCATTTGCCATCTTTGGTACGTATACGGGCATCAATGTGGAAGGTTCGCTTGTGAATGTTCGCATTATCGCGATCATGTCTGGAGGGATATTGTTCGGCGCGCCAGTAGGGATTATTACAGGACTTGTATCTGGAGTGCATCGTTATCTGATCGACATGAATGGCGTGACAGCCATTCCATGCTTGATTACGAGCATCCTCGCTGGATGGGTGTCGGGCTATATTCATAAATACACACCCAAGTCCAAACGCTGGCTGGTCGGCATTGCGGCCGGCATGATTTGTGAAGCGCTGACGATGCTGCTTATTTTGTTATATTCCTATCCGGATCCTGTGGGGGCTGATATCGTATCGAAGATTGCGCTGCCGATGATTCTGGGTGAAATCAACATCGGATTGATCGTGCTGCTGGTGCAGAGCGTGGAAGGGGAAAAAGAAATGATCGCAGCCCGCCAGGCCAAGCTGGCACTGGAGATCGCCAACAAAACGCTGCCCTATTTCCGCTCCATCGACGAAGATTCGCTGCGCACGATCTGCCGCATCATTCGGGACGACATTCAGGCAGATGCCGTAGCCATTACGGATACGAGGAATGTGCTTGCTTATGTCGGATTTGGCGAGGAACGGTACCATATCGGCAACGAAATCATCAGCGAAATGACGAAACGCACGATTGCGAGCGGCGAGATTACGATCAGCAATGATGTCACCGACGAGAAAACGCCGGACATCCATTCGCTGCTCATCATACCGCTGAAGGAGCGCGGGGAAGTGACGGGGGCGCTCAAGCTCTATTACCGCAAAGCGTACAAAATCACATACCCGCTGCAAACGATGGCGGTAGGTTTGTCCCAGATCATCTCCACCCAGATGGAGGTATCCCGGGTCGAAGAGATGAAGGCTGCCGCGAACAAAGCGGAGCTGCGCGCGCTCCAGACGACGATCCATCCGCATTTCCTGTTCAATGCGCTCAATGCGATCGGTTCCTCGATTCGCACGAACCCGGATCGGGCGCGCGAGTTGATCGTTAATCTTTCCGGTTACATGCGATACAATTTGGAGTTATCGGATGAACTGATCGACATTCACAAGGAGCTGGAACAGGTCCGGAACTATGTGGAGATCGAAAAGGCACGTTTTGGCAGCAGGCTGCGGGTGATCTACGATATTGACGAGGTGGCCGTGCACATTCCAAGCTTGGTCATCCAGCCATTGGTCGAAAACGCGATCATTCACGGCATACTCAAAACGAAAGGTCCTGGGACGGTATGCATTCAGGTGCGGGAACAGCCGGACGCGGTGCGGATCAGCGTTAGCGATACGGGCGCAGGCATCAGCGAGGATATTATCGACAAGGTGTACCATGACCGTATGCCTGGCAATCAGATCGGGTTATACAACGTGCACCGGCGCGTGAAACTGATGTATGGACAAGGGCTGACGATCCGGCGGCTTGAGCAAGGGACGGAAATTCGTTTTGATGTACCGAAAAGATAATGGCTGAAGAGGTGAAACGGAACATGAGAGCACTCATTGTAGAAGATGAAATTCCGGCTAGCGAGGAACTGAATTACCTGATTCGCGCGCATAGCGCTATTGAAGTGGTAGACTGCTTGGAGGATGGGCTGGATGTGCTGAAATTTTTGCAGGAGCAGGAAGTGGATGTCATTTTCCTCGATATCAACATTCCGTCCCTGGATGGCATGATGTTGGCCCACCACATCGGCATGTTTGCCCGAAAGCCCTACATCGTATTTACCACGGCATATAAGGAGCATGCGGCAGAAGCCTTTGAGCTGGAGGCCTTTGATTATATTCTGAAACCGTATGATGAGAAGCGGATTGCTGCCATGTTGAAGAAATTAGAGGCTGCTTTTCGACGGGACCATGCAGAACTAGGCGCGGGTACAAAAACCTCGGAAACCGTGGAATCCGGATATGCACAAATCGCGAGTCAAACGGCCTCGAATGTACATGCTGTCCCAATGAAGGCTGTTAAAGGACAGCCAAACATGGAGCACCCTAGCATCGGCGGACATGTGGGGGAAGGGGGAACGAGTTCCGGAGAAAAGCATGCTGGAACTGGAACGCATTCCGCTGCTGTACAAGGCACGAGCGTAACAAGCGGCAAAATCAATTTGCTGCGCAATGACAACATCATCGTCACGGATCCGGCGGACATTTATTATGCGGAAGCGCAAGAGAAGGTCACGAAGGTGTATGCCAAAAGCGGGGAGTACACGATGCCTGTCAGCATTTCGGATTTTCACGCACGTTTGCCTCAGGAAATGTTCTTCCGGTGCCATCGCTCGTATTTGGTCAATCTGTCCCAGATTCGCGAAATCGTGCCCTGGTTCAACAATACGTACCTGCTTCGCTTGCGGGATCTGGAGGCCGAAGTTCCGGTCAGCCGCGGAAAGGTCAAAGAATTCAGGCAGCTCATGCGTATTTGACGGCAATTCATTCCGCATTTGATGCAACTCATGCCGAAATGGACGTTATGAATCCCCTTTCATGTATGATGGGTTTGTAAAGGAAAGGTATTCAGCGAAGCAGACGTCCATAAAGGGGAGATCATCATGAATGCGGCAATTTCATCCGGAGCTAAATCCGACACTACAACAATCAACGTGAACCGGTGGCTCATCGTGCTTGGCACCATCATTGTACAGATGGGACTGGGAACCATATACACTTGGAGTTTATTCAACCAACCGCTGGCCGATCGCTTCGGCTGGGATGTCAGCTCGGTTGCGATTACGTTTTCGATCACCAGTTTTGCGTTGGCATTCGCAACCTTGTTTGCCGGCAGACTGCAGGAACGAATGGGATTGAGACGACTTATCCGCATCGCCGGGGTAGTGCTTGGGCTGGGACTTATGCTTAGCTCGCAAGCGAGCTCGTTGACCCTGCTTTATATTTTGGCCGGTTTCGTGGTCGGTTTCGCCGACGGTACGGCCTACATTACGTCGCTGTCCAATCTGATCAAATGGTTTCCCGAGCACAAAGGACTCATTTCGGGAATCTCGGTGGGTGCTTTCGGCACGGGAAGTTTGCTCTTCAAATACGTGAACTCGGCGCTGATCGGTTCGGTTGGTCCCGCGCAGGCATTCATGTATTGGGGAATCATCGTTTTGGTGCTGATCGTGGCAGGTTCGTTCCTGATTCGGGAAGCCGTTATGCGTGAGCAGGGTTCTGCCGACACGGCCCAAGGAACGGCACAGGTGAATGCGCGCCATCAATATACGGTGAAAGAAATGCTGCGTACGAAAGAAGCGTACATGTTGTTCGTCATCTTTTTCACGGCTTGCATGAGCGGCCTGTACCTGATCGGCATCGTCAAAGACATTGGCGTACAATTGGCCGGGCTGGACGTGGCTACTGCGGCGAATGCGGTCGCGATGGTCGCGATTTTTAATACCGCTGGACGCATTATTTTGGGGGCGCTTTCGGACAAAGTGGGGCGCATGAAAGTCATTGCCGGTGCTTTGCTCGTGACGGCCATCGCCGTTATGACGTTAAGCCTGGTTCCATTGAACTTTGGCATCTTCTTTGCCTGCGTGGCAGCGGTGGCCTTCTGTTTCGGCGGAAACATCACCGTCTTCCCAGCCATTGTGGCTGATTACTTCGGGCTGAAGAATCAAAGCAAAAACTACGGCGTCATCTACCAGGGGTTTGGTTTTGGCGCACTGGCCGGGTCGTTCATTAGCGCCATGCTGGGCGGATTTCATCTGACGTTTATCGTCATTGCCGTACTTTGCGCCATCTCGCTGCTGCTTGCGCTGATCGTTACGCCTCCGGGCCAAAGCCGCCGTATGAGACAACGCGAACGGAAAATGAGCTTTAATCCTTCTTCCCGGGCGAGTTGAAGATACTATCCAAATCATCGATCCGGCAAAATAGAGTCAAACAGATATAGATCGTATGAAAGAAAACAGGCGGCTTCGCATGAGGCCGCCTGTTTTGCATGCCGTATCCAATTTCTTTTCTCCGGGCGTGCACGGATGATATGGCATCTGATATACTCTATCTACATCATCGCAGTACGGGTTTGTGTCTGTACAAAAGGAGGACATAAATGAAGTTCGTCAAATATGCCGCATCCCATTTCGATGACTATTACGCGCTTGTCTCCAATATGGAAGTCATGAAACAGATCACGGAGTGCACGACGCCCGAACCCGAAGCCCGAACGCAGTTCGCGCAGATGCTTGATTATAATGCCGGGCATATTGGCGGATATTATCGGGTAATGGATACTGCCGGAGTCGCTGTTGGTTATGCGAAACTGATTCCGGATGCAACCGATCCGGCACGGGCCGAGTTGGGTTACATGATTTTGCCGGAGCACTGGGGAAAAGGGTATGGCACCAAAATTGCTGCACGCCTGATTGAGCAGGCTGCCTTAGAATATAGGCAAATTGGCGTATTATACGCCATTATTGATCCTTCGAATGCAGCTTCGCGCCGTATTTTGACGAAACAGCAGTTTGCTTCAGTGTGGGTGGGCGATTACGAGGGTCTCCCGGGTGAAATATTGGAATTGGATTTGACACGCCAAAGATAGAGATTACACCAGATCTAGGGCGTGATACATAGACATCAGAAGGAGTTGGAGGAGATGGAAGTGAGCAACACAACGATGGAACGCTTGAATCTGCTCTTGCCGGAATGGTTGGAGACCAGCCGCTTGCATACAGGACAAGGGAAAGTCGCCTCGTATATCCCCGAGTTGGCCAAGGCTTCGCCTGACGGTCTGGGCATTCATATCATGGACGCCGAGGGCCGGAGCGTGTCGGCAGGAGATTGCGGCGTGACGTTTACGATGCAGAGCATTTCCAAAGTGTTTACCTTGATTCTGGCCTTGATGGACCATGGAGAAGAGGCCGTCTTTTTCAATGTGGGCATGGAACCTACCGGAGATGACTACAATTCGATGATCAAGCTGGAGCTGGTCGAACCCGGCATTCCGTTTAATCCGCTGATTAACGCCGGTGCCATTACCGTGTCTTCTCTCGTCGCCGGGGATTGCAAAACGGAAAAATCGCAGCGCATTTTGGATTTTTTTCGGAAATTGGCGCATAACGACCGGCTGGGCTACGACGAAGCCGTATTTCAATCCGAGTCGGAAACCGGACATCTGAACCGGTCGCTCGCCTACTTCCTGAAGCATAACGGCGTGCTTAAGGACGATGTGGAAGATGTGCTGGCCGTGTATTTCCGCCACTGCTCGATTGAGGTAACCTGTACGGATTTGGCCCGCATGGCGCTGGTGCTTGCTTATGACGGAACCGATCCCATTAGCGGGGAAGAACTGATTCCGCGCCGTTATGTGCAAATTGCCAAAACGTTCATGACCACCTGCGGCATGTACAACGCGTCCGGCGAATTTGCGATTCAGGTCGGATTGCCGGCCAAAAGCGGGGTGTCCGGAGGCATTCTGACCCTGGTTCCGGGGCAATTCGGCATCGGCCTGGTAGGTCCTGCACTGAACCGGAAGGGCAACAGCATCGCGGGCGTACATTTGTTGGAACGTTTGTCGAAGGAATTTCAGTGGAGCATGTTCTGATTGAAGCCGAGCTGAAGCCGTAACTTTATCATTACCCTTGGTGGCAGCCTGCAAAACCGTCACGGACCAAATTGCTTCTTTCGAACGAGCGATGGATGCCGGTGCAGGGAGCAGGCTGCGACACATCAAAGGTTTGGCATGCTAGGCACACGGTCCTGCAAGCCGGGCATCAGGCTTCTTATATATTGCAGTTACTGCCATCATTACATCGCGACCCGTAACCCGGCCTGTTTCATTCCTCGTTTGACCGCACCTTCTCGATGACCGCATCCGGTTTCCGGATCAAGGGTCGAGCCAAGCCCATGTACCTACGGGCCCATCTTCTCCAAGGCAAGAACACGTTTCATGATTCTGGAGAGAGTGATGCGTCTAGTCCGCCAGAGCAACATCCGTAATGAGATTCATCTGCACATCACGCATCCCGTCTTCCGTCTGCATGCGGAGCGTACGTGCGGGACGGTCCAAACGAACGACCTGACCGGTCACGCGCACATCGTCGTATTCGTGGAACAAGGTGATCGTGATTCGGTCCCCCAGCACCATGGAACTGCTAAGCAAACGCGACATTTCCTCGGCCGCCTGCATATCGAGGGAAGGACGGCTGCGGGGAGCAAGGCGCTCCTGATGCAAAATATAGGCCTCCCGATGTTCGGGAAGCATCATGCGCGAAGATTCGAATAACCCGTTATGCTGTAATTTTTTGCTCATTTGTAATGACCTCCGATTTTGTGGGCACGATCCTGAGCCTGCCCGGATGCATTCAGCGAGGAAGCACGCATGATGGCGGTGTCCCCGAATTTGCGTTTGATGCCGTCCGTGGCCCGTTCCAGTTCCCGCTTGCGATCCCGTCCATCGAACCAGGAGAGCTGTACTTCGGCATCCGACATAAGACCTGTCAAGGATACGCCGATGCGGCGGATGGGCAGACCGTCCCAGTGGCGCAAGAAGAGTGCGGCCGCAGCATCATAGACTTCGTCCGTGATGTTGGTGGGCTCCCCCACCTTCATTTGGCGGGAGAAACCGGTGGGCCGATCGAAATCATGCCCCCGGCAGCCGACCGACACAACCTGCCCCATGAGCGCTTTGTCCCGGGCACGCCTGCATACCAGTTCGGCTAATTCCAGCAGCACGACCTTAATATCCGCCCAAGTATCGTAGTCCCGGGGCAGCGTCATTTGGTGGCCGATCCCTTGCTGCTGATGGGCATAGGTTCCTGGCCTTACGGGCGAATCGTCGATGCCGCGGGCAATGCGCCAGAGCACCTCGCCGTTCACTCCCCAGCGTTCCCTCAGCCGGGGCAAAGGGGTCTGCGCGAGGTCGCCAATCGTATGAATGCCCATGTTGTACAGATGCTTTGCCATTCGGGAGCCAACCATGAACATGTCCCGGACGGGTTTAGGCCATAACAGTGCCGGCATATCCTTCCGGGGCAGGGTGCAGATGCCGCCAGGCATTTTTTTGGCGAAAAGGTCGCAGGCCATCTTGCTCACGACCTTGGTATCGCTGATGCCGATGCGAATCCGTACGCCCGTCTCATCCATGACCCGTGCCTGAATGCTGCGGGCAATCGTTTCCGGGTCGCCGAACAAGTCCAGACTTCCGGTGACATCCAGAAACTGTTCATCAATGCTGTAGGGCTCGACCAGGTCGGTATAGGACTGCAGAATGTTCGTAATGTGCAGCGACACCCGAATGTATTCGGCCATCCGCGGGCGGATGACGACGACGTCCGGACACTTGGCCAAGGCTTCGCCCAGCCGTTCGGCCGTCGTAATGCCGTATGACTTGGCGAGAGGGCAAGCTGCCAGAATGATGCCCGAACGGCGGGCGGGGTCACCCGCTACCACCAGGGGACGGTCCTTATATTCGGGATGTGCCGATTTCTCCACGCTGGCATAAAATGACTGGCAGTCGGCCAGCATAATGACAGGCCCCTTTTGGCGTTCCATGCGATTCTCTCCTTTGTCCATTGGTGGGCAGGATATTCCGAATGAACATCGGGCCTGCAGGATCGCGGCGTCTTTAGACGTGCGAACAGTGTAGTATATGATCATTTATCCATAGTATAGAACAAGTGTTCTCTTTTTATAAGCATATCCGAGAATGCTTCTTGCGACAACCGGAATTATTTGCAAATGGGAAAGGGGATGGGCAGAAGAGCGAAAACGGAGAAATATAGGGAATAAGAAGTGTGTTTTTACATTATATGTTATCTATCTGTGACCTCTGGGCGATGTCTGGGCGGTCGTTTTGATGTTTGTAAAGAAATATGATCAAGGACACGGTCCCATAGGGGGACTGATGTCCTTTTTTTCATTTTCTGCTCTTTTCAGAAAACCTTGATGCCATGCGGTTTTCCGCTGCTGCGTTATCGGACTATAGTATCAATTTTGTAATCTTTATGGTTAATACTGTAAAAATAAAGCGCAACTTTACAACATGACAGGCGTTTAATGGGGTAAGCGTCCAAGATTGACGTCAGCTTCAACCCGCCATACACATAACATCCTCGGGGGGGGACACGGCTGAAAGAAAAGATGTGGACGGGTGCTCAATCGCGGCGATGCATGCTTTGTTTTCATGGATGGTGCAGGCTTCTCAAAACGCTCAATTACTTGATTTTTTGAGAATAATAGGCAAAATGTTTCATTTTCAGGTTTGCTTCCATCAGCCTAGTTACAAAAGCAGAGTCTTGGCGCTATAGTGAGACTACACCGCAGACATCCCGAACGATGTCAACGAGCATGAATGCGAGAAATTCCGCGTTCCTCCTGGTTTCTGCAAAAAAAGAGGCGTGAGGATAAATTGCATAATAGTGAGGTGGGCAATCGAAGGCCATGAGCAGACGAAGACGAAAGCGCTGGATGCTGACGTTGCTGGCTGGGACGGCAGTGCTGGCCGGCGGAGTGCTGGCAGGCTGGCAGTTTATGCAGCCCCGGCTCGCGACGTACACGGCGGAGAATGGTGCGGAAATGAAGTTCAAGACCGAGGGAGCCAAGTTCATGGAGTATGGCCAGGATGGCATATGGCGGGAAATGTTCGTCAAAGGCGTGAATTTGGGCGCAACGTCGCCGGGCCATTATCCGGGAGAGTTTCCGCTGACCAAGGAGGATTATCAGAGGTGGTTCGGGCAAATTCAGGAGCTGGGCGCCAATGTGATCCGGATTTATACGGTCCATGAACCGATTTTTTACTCGGCTTTGGTCGATTACAATCGCGGCCGCGAGCAACCGTTATATTTTATACAGGGCATATGGTCGCCGGAGGAGCAGTTGATCGAGGGCAAGGACGCCTATGCCGACCACATCGTGCAGACGTTCAAACAGGAAATCGAAAAGGCGGTTTCCGCCGTTTACGGGGATGCGGACGTTCCCGAGAAGCAAGGGGCTTCGAGCGGGGAATATACGGCCGATGCGGGGAAATATTTGATGGCCTGGCATGTGGGCACGGAATGGGACCCGACCATGGTGGAGAATACCAATGCCAAGCATGCGGATGTTCCGCAGTACAAGGGAGCCCAGTTTGCGGGCACGGCGGATGCTTCGCCGTTCGAGAACTGGTTGGCTGAACTGCTGGATTACACCGCCGGATTGGAGAAAACATACGGCTGGGAACATCCGGTCACCTTCACCAACTGGGTGACGACCGATGTGCTCGAACATCCGGGAGAACCGTTGTACGAGGAGGATCTTGTCAGCGTGGATGCCCGCCACATTAAGCCGGTGGATTGGCAAGGGGGATATTTCGCGGCGTACCACGTGTATCCGTATTATCCCGATTTGTTCCATACGGATCAGACGCTGCAGACCATCAAGGATGAAAACGGGGAGTACAATACGTACAAAAGTTATTTGCGCAAACTGAAAGCCGAGTTTTCGGATATGCCTGTAATGATTACAGAATACGGCGTTCCTTCCTCGCTTGGCATTTCCCATCTGGGCATGGGCGGAAGGGACCAAGGGGGACACAATGAGACCGAGCAAGGCGAGATCGACGCTTCGCTGACCCAGGATATTTACGACGAAGGGTACGCGGGAGCCATCTTGTTCATGTGGCAGGACGAATGGTTCAAAAAAACGTGGAACACGGTGCCGTTTGAAATTCCGGCGGATCGGCGCGCGTATTGGCTTAATGTACTGACCAACGAGAAGATGTTCGGCTTGCTCGCCATGGATCCCGGCAAACAGGATCGATTGACCATCGACGGCAAGCTGGATGATTGGGACGCGCTGCAAGAAGGCGAGGTCAACGTTTGGCAGGGCAAGGTGGAAGGCATTCAGCAAATCCGAATGACCCATGACGAAGCCTACCTGTACATTGGCGTGACGCTGGACAAGCCATTCGATCCGAAGCAAACGCTGCTCCGTCTTGGCACGAACACGCTGACCGGCGGCAATCAGCCGGGCAAGCGCCTTCCGGGCCGGACGATGAGCGACGGTCTGGAAACGGTGATCACGCTGGGCAAGGATGACGAATCCGAAGTGGAAATCGCGCGGGACTATGATTTCAACAGGCGCTTGTACGGGAAAGACGGCTACAATATGCTTCCCAAGGAAGAGGAGTTATCCGATGATCCGTTTCAGCCTTGGAAACTGGCGGTCAGCCTGACCATGACTCCGCCCGATACACGATCTGCACATCCGTTCCTCGATGCCGAGGTGGGCATATTGAAACGTGGCACCAACGCTCCAGGCCAAGCGGACGAAGATTCGCTAACCGCTTGGCAGTACAGCGGGAACCAGGTGGAAATGCGAATTCCGTGGATGCTGCTCGGTTTCGGCGATCCAAGCTCCCTGCAAGTCATCCAATACGGACCTCTGCCGGGAGGAAGAACATTTGAGACGGAAACGACCCAAGGCATCACCATCGTTCCATGGTTGACGGATCGTGCCACCGGAAAAGTTGCATGGCCAGGCGGTGAGAAAAATACGCTGGATTTACGGACGCTGCCGGTCTACAGCTGGAAACCGTGGGAACAAGTAAACTACAGCGAACGCCTGAAGCTGAGCTATGATGCCATGCGGGAACGCTTCGAACAAATACCTAGTTTTCAAGGAGAATAACTAAGAAAAAAGAATGAGGAGGGCTTTGTCACATGTTTTCGAATTTGGCTTTGGCCTACCTGTTTCTATACATTTGTGCGGCGCTTGTCGTGATCGGGGTCATTCTGCTGTTTGCGATGAAAATATCCCATAACGGCAAAGAGCGCAAGGCGCAGTACTATGAGCAAAAGCAGCGCGACTACTTCGCGTATTTGCAGGCAGCGCTGGCGGAACAACGTCCGCTGCGTTTGCCGCCAGGCAAACTGGCCCCGCTCGAAAGGCGGGTGATTCAAAACAGGCTCATCGAATGGATCGACCAGTTTAAAGGCGAGTACCGCGACAAGCTGATTGCATTGTGCCGGGAAGCCGGCATGGTGGAACAGGATTTGAAGGAGCTCGGCAGGCTGCGTTACGGACGCCAGATCGATGCGGCATACCGCCTGGGCGGCATGCGCTGTCCCGAGGCGGTGCCGGGTCTGATGGAACTGCTCCGGGACGAGAAGCCGGGACCGATGGCGATTATGATCGCCCGCTCGATCGCAAGATGTTCCGCACGCCAGGGTGAACTGAAGGAGATGCTGGAGCTGCTGCTGACCAAGGGCAAATCGATTCACCACCTGGCGGCGGATATCTTGCTGGAAACCCGTCTGGACCCCAGCAAACTGTTGATCGAGCTGCTTGAATCGGACAAGCCGGATTTTGTGAAGGTAGGCCTTGTCGCCATGTGGGGACAGGCAGTACCGGAAGTGATGCCTGCGCTAGGCAAGCTGGTCGGTGCGGAGCATCAGGACGTGCGTGCCGAAGCGGTGAAGCTGTATCTCAGCGCAAGTCCGACGTTAAGCGATGAAACCATTCTCCGGCTGATGCAGGACGAGAGCCCGGAAGTGCGCGCCGAAGTGGCGCAGGCGCTTGGTTCCAAGCATGCCGCGGGCAGCATTCCATTGCTGCGCAAGGCGCTGCGCGACGAAGACTGGGGTGTGCGTCATAACAGCGCGGAGAGCCTCGGCAAGTTGGGCGAACCGGGATTCGAGGCGCTGTGCCAGGCGGCCATGCATGGAACGGGAGCCGAACGCGAGATTGCCAAACAGCACGTCGAGAGTATCATGCAGCATCCCGGACCCGGCGATCGCGGCGTGGAGCAGATGATTGCACATAACCAAAAACGACTGTTGTACGAGCGGTATTTTGGTCCCATGAAAGCCGGCAGGACAAACAAGAAACGCGCAGGCGTAGCCGCGTTAGGAGGGGATTACACTGCTTAGGGATCTGCTGTTCATTTACGGCATGGTGGCGATTTATTACGTCGTCTTTGTCAATACGCTTTATTTTTCGATTATGGCCCTGTCATTCCGCAACATCTGGACCATCTTCAGACGATCGAATTATTCGAAGTACAACACATTGTCCGGTTCGCAGCTGGTGCCTTCCGTTTCTCTCCTGGTACCGGCATACAATGAGGAACTGACGATTATCGAAAATGTAAACTGCCTGATGACGCTTAATTATCCGACGTATGAGGTCATCGTAGTCAATGACGGTTCCAGCGACAATACGCTGAAGCTGCTGCTGAAAGAATACAAGCTGAAGCCGATATCCAATGCCCAGGTTCGGGGCAAGATTTCTTGCCAGCCGATTCGCGGCATCTATCACAACCCCGAGTTCCCGGGCCTGTACGTCATCGACAAAGAAAACGGAGGCAAGGCCGATTCGCTAAATGCGGGCATCAACTTGTCGCACTATCCGCTCATTTCTTCCATCGATGCCGACTCCTTGCTCGAAAAGGACGCCCTGATTCGCATGGCGCGCATGTACATGGAGAATCCGGAAGAAACGGTGGCCATCGGAGGCGATGTGCGCATCGCCAACGGCTGCAAAATCGAGAACGGGGCCGTGCAGGACGTTTCGCTGCCGCGCAAAATGTGGCCGATGTTCCAGTCCATCGAGTATCTCAAAGCGTTTTTGGGAGGCCGGATCGGCTGGAGCCATATCAATGGCCTGATCATCGTCTCGGGAGCCTTCGGCCTGTTCCGCAAGGATTACGTCATTGCCGTCGGCGGATATCGCGACGGGTACCCGGGCGAGGACATGAACATCATTATCAAGCTGCATCGCTACATGCTGGAAAATAAACTGAAATACCGCGTGGCGTTCTGTCCCGAGGCCGTTTGCTGGACCCAGGCGCCGGATTCTTACCGGATCCTGTCCAGCCAGCGCAAGCGTTGGGGACGCGGAAATCTCAAAAACATGCTGGAAAACCGCGACATGCTGTTCAATCCGAAGTACAAGGTGATGGGACTCATCACGATGCCGTATAACGTCATTTTTGAAGCGCTGAACCCCTACTTCCGGATTACCGGTTTGCTGGCACTGGTCGGATACGTGCTGCTGGACATGACACAGTGGCCGATCCTCGTATTGTTCGGTGCCCTTAACCTGGTGAGCGGTTATCTGCTGAGCATCGGGGCGCTCATTCTGGAGGAGATTGCATTCAGACGTTACAACAAGCTGTCCGATCTGGGCAAGATGCTTGTATTCTCGGCCTTGAAGTTCGTCGGTTACCATCAGCTCGGCGTGTTGTGGAGATTGCAGGGACACATCCAGTTTTTGCAAAACAACAACTCCTGGGGCACGATGACGCGTCAGAGCTGGTCCGAAGAAAGCAAGGACACAACTGAAGCGGCTTGAGCTCGCGCCGTGATCCAAGCATGAGCCGGCTTCAGGCAAGCCGGCGTTAACGGAAGCAATACGGCAAGACCATGATAGATAATCCAAAGGAGAAGGGTGGAGAAAACATGTCGAATGCGGCGACATTGCAGCGTGAAGCTGCCGCGAACGTGTACCGAAGCATGGAGCAGGAAGTAAAGGGAATCGGGGCCGGAGCATGCGGCCTCATGTTTATCCATTGTGCAGGGCAATCCCCGCCGGAGCAGCAGGTTCGAACGTATCTGGAGCGAACGAACGAGTATGGCTTCCAGCTATGGCAGGATGGGACAACCCAAACGGTTGGCGTGCTGCTGCCAGGTCTGCTGTTGGATGAGGTCCACTATGAGGGTCTATGCATCAAACATCATTTGCTGGAAACCGTTCCGGGAGCACGGCCGCAGATCATGGTAGCCAGCTTCAAGGACAAGGATCGGCCGTCCCAGGTGGTCATCCAGCAAATGGCGGAATTCGCCCGACGGGTCGATTCCGCCGACATCCAGATCTACACGCCGGATCAGATGGCAGAACGGGCGGAGCGTATCCTGATTGTCGATAATGATCCGACGATCCGCGAATTTTTGCAATTGCGACTGAAGATGCAGGGGTACGAAACCTATGAAGCGGTGGATGGACTAGCAGCCCTCGAAATGATCGGAAAGGTGGAGCCTGACCTGGTATTGACCGAACTGAACTTGTACGGCATCGATGGTCTCCCGTTTATTCACCACATTCAGAAACTGGAGGTGGAACACCCGCCCAAAATCGTGGTGTTAACCGAGCAAAGAGTGGAGGAAACGATCAGCCAATGCTTCAGCAGCGGCGTGAATGACTATATGACCAAACCGTTCTCCCCGGTAGAACTGGATGCGAGAATCCGGCGGTGCCTGCACTGAGTAGGTTCAGATGATCGACAATCCATCATGAACAGTGCATAACAGCCGGATACTAGTCTCTGCCGAGACGTACCACGAACCATTATATAAGGCGAAAATAGCGTATGCACTAACGGAGAGACAGAACCAATCTGGAGAAGCGGAGCGTTCTGAAAGCTTTCTGAAGGAAAGCTGCATCGGAAGCATAGATTTATCTCCGGATTTTCCCCTTAGCCAAAGGGGATTCAACAAAATCCGGGGATAACGGCGATCAGAAGATGGTACTGTGCTCGAAGTGTCTGGTGCGAAACATCTTCGGCTTATATAAATACAAAAAACCAAAAATACAGCCTGGAGGGAATACCATGGAGAATCAACATGTTCACACTTTACTGAATGCGATTGAGAATAAAGAAGCGGTGCTCGGCGTTGTCGGGCTCGGTTACGTAGGTCTGCCGCTGGCCGTGGAAATGGTCAATCAGGGCTTCACGGTCATCGGCATCGACCTGGATGCATCGAAGGTGGATCGTATCTATCATGGCGATTCCTACATTCATGACATTTCGTCCGACGAGTTGAAAAAGGTGATGCAAACCGGCCGTTTTCAGCCGACGACGGATTACAGCCTGCTGCGCGTGATCGATGCGCTCAGCATCTGCGTGCCTACGCCGCTGAGCGAGAATCAGGACCCGGATACCTCCTACATCGAAACGGTTGTGGACCAGATCAAACGGCACATGAAGCCAGGCATGCTGATCACGCTCGAAAGCACGACCTACCCGGGAACGACCGAAGAGCTCATCCAGCAGGAGTTGGACAAAATCGGGCATGAAGCAGGCAAAGACTATTTCCTGTGCTTCTCGCCGGAACGGGTGGACCCGTCCAACGGACGTTTCACGACGTTCAATACGCCGAAGGTCATCGGAGGCACGACAGAATCGTGCCTGAAGCTCGGAACGGCACTGTACAGCAAATACGTGCAAACCGTCGTTCCGGTATCCTCCCCGAAAGTGGCTGAAATGTCCAAACTGCTCGAAAACACGTTCCGCAGCGTTAACATCGCGTTTGTGAACGAAATGGCGATGATGTGCGACCGCATGGGCATCGATATTTGGGAAGTCATCGACGCGGCGGCGACGAAGCCGTTCGGATTCATGCCGTTCTACCCGGGCCCGGGCATTGGAGGCCACTGCATCCCGCTCGACCCGATGTACCTGTCCTGGAAAGCGAAGGGCTTCCGTTTCTACAGCAAATTCATTGAACTGGCGCAGTCCACCAATGACAACATGCCGTATTACGTGCTGAACAAAGCCTCCGTCATTCTGAACGAATACGCAAAGTCGGTGCGCAATTCGAACGTGCTGCTGCTCGGCATGGCGTACAAGCCTAACATTGCGGACTTGCGTGAATCCCCGGGACTTGAGGTATACGAGCTGTTCAAAGAGAGCGGAGCCAACGTCAGCTACTATGATCCATATGCCGCTTCCTTCCGCGACAAGCATGGAGAGACCGTGCCAAGCGTGCCGTTCAGCCTGGAGCAGTTCAAGAAATATGACTGCATCGTGCTGATCACGAACCATAAAGACCTGCCGTATGGCGACATTGCCGACCTCGGCGTGCCGATTCTGGACACGCGCAATGCGTTCCGCAGCTACACGCAGCCGCATATTTACAAAATTGGCCATTCCGTTCAACATCCTGTGCTCGAACATAGCGAAGCGCTGCTCGTCTAAAGCCGATGACATTCAAGGGCAAGATGCCGGCCAAGGCAAAATGGGCTGTGCTGGCACTGACGTTCTGCCTGCTGCTCCTGCCCTGGCTCTTCCGGTGGTTCGCCACCGAGGAGCATAAGTCGACCTGGCTGTGGGATGCGTCGATCATTGCCGAGCAAACGCCGGAGATCATTGCGTTCACGAAAGAGCAGGGGATTGAAGTCATTTTCTTGCAGCTGCAGGATGAGGTCACGGAGGATGCATACCGCCATTTCGTTGCTGCCGCGCACAAGGCCGGAATGGAAGTGCATGCGTTGAACGGCCATGCGGATTGGGCTTATACGGAGAAGCGCGAAGAGGGTCTTGCGTTCGTGGACAAAGTAAAGGCCTATAATGAGGCATCAGCACCGGAAGAACGGTTCACGGGCATTCAATTCGACGTGGAGCCGTATCAGCTTCAGCGCTGGGAGCAAGAGCAGAGTGAGGTCATTGCGGAATGGCAGGACAATATGAGCGCTTGGACCGCCGAGGGCAAGGAAGCGGGATTGTACATGAGCGCGGCGATCCCGTTCTGGCTGGATGGGCGCGAAGCGGCAAATGGCGGCGGCACGCTCAGCCGCTGGATCATTAACCGCTTCGACGCAGTGGCCATCATGGCTTACCGGGACAGCGGACAGCAGATGTATGACCTTTCCCGCGAGGAGCTCGACGAAGCGGATGAACTCGGCAAAAAGGTGTGGATCGGCGCCGAACTCGGGGACACGCATGAAGGGGAGCATCTGACCTTCTACAACAAAACGTTGAGCAATATGGATGAAGAGATTGCGAACGTGTTCCGCCTTGGAAAGGAACATTCGTCTTTTGCAGGGGTGGCGATCCATCATTACCAAGCCTGGTATGCCAAGAAAAACGGCATTCCGCTGGCAAAAGGCAACACCAAGGAAGAACATCGCTGATATACGCAAGCGGAAGTGGCATTCGAAGACAAGCTTTCCTTAGGATAAGGAAGCTTGTCTTTTTGTCATGGTGTATGCAAAAAACACGGTGGGTCAGCGTTGGCTGCGCTCCATCATGCGGTAGCGGTTGGGCGGCTGCCCGACCTGCTTTTTGAACGCTTTGGAGAACGAAAACAAGTCCGGATAACCGACCGAGTGCGCGACTTCGGTTAACGTCAGCGGTGTCTGAACAAGCAAACGCTTGGCCTGGTTCATTTTGAGCTGTTGGATATACTGCACGGGAGAAAGACCGTAAGCTTTGCGGAACTGTTTCGCGAAATGGGTGCGATCCACCCCGGCATGCGCCGATACGCCTTCCACCGTAATGCCTCCCGCAAAATGAATGTCCATGTACTCCTTGCCTTTTTGAAGCCAGGGGATGGAGACGTCGGGCTGAAGCTCACGGGCTGCCGGTGAACGGCTGATCCGGTCGAATAGCCCCAGAAAACGGGTAAGCCGGCCCAGGTCGCTTGAACCTCCTTTGGGCTCGCGAACCTCCTCCATGAAAGCACGCATGCCATTCGCTGTTTCCGGCGTGAGTACGCCTGAGCGGTGTGGAGAGTCTGGCGTAAGGCCGATGCGTGCCAATAACTCGGTCGCCAGTTTTCCGTCGAAAGCGATGAAAATTTTTTGCAAAGGTTCTTCCGGATGGGTCCAATATTCGTGCGTGATGTGGGGAAAAAGACAGAAGGCATCTCGCGCACGCAGTGCATGACGCTGCCCGTTCTGAATGAATGTACCCTCGCCCTCCAGCACGAACAACAAATAATGGAACGGCGTGGTCCGCGGTCCAATGTGATAGTTGGTTTTGGCCATGTTGCGGCCGATACGGATCGGCCAGGCTCCGCCGGATTTTTCGAATTCGGATGGAGTGAAAAAAATGATATCCAAAAATTCGTGGTGATCCTCCTTCATGCGCTCGATCATGGGAACACCTCTTTTATCCCTAGAAGTATATAACCTATTATACAGGTGGGTTTTGTATATATTCAAGATGGAATCCGTCTCGTTTTTCATATTGACCACAAAATGACAAATTTAAGTTGTCGTAAAATGACATTGATCACAGACAAATCAATTGTTATGATGTGCATACCTTATTAAACCAAGTTAACTAATAGGCATTTGAGAATATGATGATCAGAAGCGATGAGTAGCTATATAAGTTGAACGAAACAATGACACAAATACGAAGGGGATCAAAAAAATCTGAGATAATGGCGACCGGATAATGCCAATCGGAAGATGGTTCGGACCGCGTGGTGACTTCGTGTAAGAATCATTGGTTCAACTTATATCATTTCAGATGGATTATCGGATGAAAGGAATGACCATGTTGAGTAAACACGAAGAGAGCAAACGCGAGGAATTGTCGTTCGGCTGGTTTTTGCCGACGGCGGGAGACGGAAAATATGTAGGCGTTGCGCCGGAAAGAGAGCCAAGCCTGGATTACCTGGTGCAGGTCGCTCAGACGGCGGAGACGGCCGGTTTTGAATTTGTGTTGATTCCGACGGGCGGAGCGTGTCTGGACGCATGGGTCGTCGGCTCGGCCGTCATGAGCCATACGCAGACATTGCGCCCGCTCGTCGCCGTGCGGCCCGGGTTGGTGGCTCCTGTACTCGCGGCCCGAATGGGGGCGGCTCTGGATCAGCTGTCCGGCGGACGGGCCATGATCAACGTGGTCACCGGAAGTTCGGTCAAAGATTTGGAAGAGCTCGGCGACCCGCTCGCTCATGCCCATGATGAACGTTATGAACGGGCGAGCGAATACATGGAAGTGATGAAACGCTCATGGACCCAGGCATCCGGCCTGAACCTGACGGAATTTGCAGGCAGCGGAGCAGGCGAAGAAGAGCAGGGATCGCAGACGGAGTTTAAGGGGAAATATTACCACTTCAAAGCGCCGGTAGGCATGCCGGAAACGGTGCAAAACCCGCACCCGCCCTTTTATTTGGGAGGCAGCTCGCCCATTGCCAAACGCATTGCGGTGGAACATGCGGACACGTTCCTGATGTGGGGAGAACCGCACGACTGGATTCAGGAACAGATCGAAGAAATCGAAACGATCCGCGAGCAGATCCGTCAGGAGACGGGGCAGAAGCGCGACATGCGTTACGGCATGCGGGCACAAGTGCTCGTGCGTGAAACCGAAGAAGAAGCATGGGCAGCCGCGTGGGAGATTATCAGCAAGGTGCCGCCTGAAGCGATCGAAAAAGCGAAGGCGGCATTTGCCGAGACAGATGCTACCAATCAGCGCAGGCAGAACGAGCTGCGGGAGTTGTCCGAGAAACAGCAGTTTGTCGTTGGACCCAATCTCTGGACCGGATTGTCCGTCGTTCGTTCCGGGGGTGCCATTCTGATCGTAGGTACGGCGAACCAGGTCGCGGAACGGTTGCTGGAATATGCCGACCTTGGCGTGAAAACGTTCATCCTGTCGGGATATCCGCACCTGGAAGAGGCTGAGAACTTCGGCCGCACAACGCTTCCGCTCATTCACAGCAAATGGAACGAACGGCGCAAGCAGCATCAGCCGCAGTCATAAGGTTTGGCGAATTCATTTCACTATTCATCTGGAGGTCAATGTTTATGAAAAAACATAAAAAAATGCTGCTTCCCTTGGTCAGCCTGCTCATCTTGTCCATCGTGCTGTCCGCTTGCGGCAGCGGGGCGGCTGAAGGAGGAAACGGCTCCTCGGATTCTTCGGGCAAGGTGACGATCAGCTTCATTCACTGGCGCGGGGAAGACTCCGAGGCGCTGAACAAAACGATTGCCGCCTTCGAGCAGGAGAACCCGAACATCAAGGTGGAAATGCAGACCCTTCCTTCCGATCAGTATCAGTCCACGGTACAATCCAAGCTGGGTGACGGGTCGGTAGGCGACGTGTTTACTTCGTTTCCGGGCGCGCAGTTCGAGGCCTTTGCCAAAGCAGGACTGTTCACCGATCTGACGGGATCTTCCTTCCTGTCGTCTTACAACCCGAAACTGATCGAAGCCGGACAGAAGGATGGGAAGCAATATGCCATTCCATACCAGCTCGTGTACAACATGCCGATCTATAACGTCAAACTGTTCGAAAAATACGGCCTCACGCCGCCGAAAGACTGGGATGGTTTCCTAAAGGCAGCCCAAACGCTCAAGGATAACGGCATTATTCCGATTGCTTTTGCCGGAGCAGATATCGGACCAGGGCAATTCATGAACACCATGGTCATGAACAATGCGCCGAGTGACGACATTTTTACAAAAGTAGAAGCCGGCGAAGCCAAGCTGACCGACGAATTCTGGGTCAAAACGCTGACCCAAATCAAGGAATTGAACGACAAGGGATATTTCCAGCCGAACGCGCTCGGAACCAAAGACGCTGCGGCCGGAGCGCTCTTCATTCAAGAGAAAGCGGCCATGCTGGCCAGCGGTTCGTACCAGCTCGCGCAGAACAAGCAGCAGAATCCGAATCTGGAACAAGGGCTGCTTGCTCCGATTACGGTCAGCGCCGACCAGGCCAAATATGAGGGCGTGCATACCACCACATTTATGTTGGCAGTGAACAGCAAATCCAAACATCCGGAGGAAGCGAAGAAGTTCATCGAGTTCCTGAGCAAGCCCGACGTGGCTGCCGAGTATGCCAATGCGACCGGACAGAACGTAACGGTGGACAACGTAAAATACGATTCGCCGGAGCTGCAGGTGGCAGGCGGCTGGTCCGGCAAAAAAACGGTATTCCAGCCGCGCTTTACGATTCTGAACGGGGACAACCAAAAGGCGGTCACCAACTCGATCCAGGCCGTGCTGAGCGGCACGTCTCCCGAAGAGGCGGCGCAGCAAGCCCAGGCGATCATTGATCAGAATATCGGGAAATAAGCCATGAAAAATCGGTTTCAGCTATCCCTGTTCCTGCTGCCCGGGTTGCTGCTGTACGCTGCGCTGTTCGTATTTCCAACGTTGACGGGGCTGTTCTACTCCTTTACGGATTGGGACGGGGTTTCCCCGTCCTATGCATTTGTGGGGTTGGACAACTACAAGGACAGTCTCGGCAGCATCGTTTTCCACAAAGCCTTTGGCAACAACGTCAAGTTCATGCTGACGGTGGTCATCGCGCAAACGTTCATTTCGCTGGTATTGGCATTGCTGCTCGTGCGCAATAGCAAAAGAAGCGTTGTATTACGGGCTTTGTATTTCCTGCCGGCCATTCTGTCCTCGGTATCGGTCGGCCTGATCTGGGCTTTCTTATATGATCCGTCCATCGGTTTGATCAACTACGGCTTGAATGAGATTGGCCTGACAAGCATGGCGCGCAACTGGATCGGCGATCCGTCCATCGCGATTTATTCCATTGCATTTGTACAGGTGTGGGCCCATGCCGGACAAATGATGATCGTTTTCATTGCTGGCCTGCAAAGCATCCCGGCCGAGTTGTACGAAGCGGCACGCATGGACGGAGGCGGCAGATGGCAGGTGTTCCGCAACGTGACCTGGCCGCTGCTCGCTCCATCGGCAACGATTGTGGTGGCGTATACGACGATTCAATCGTTCAAGGCGTTCGACCTGATCTTCACGATGACCGATGGTGGACCCAACTATGCGACCGAAATATTGACGACCTACATTTACCATACCGCCTTTGGCAGTTACTCGTTTGGTCTGGCCTCTGCGGGGTCCATGATCTTCCTGGTATTGCTTGCGCTGCTGACGCTCTTGCAATTCAAGGCACTGCGCGCCGATCGCGTCAGCTACTGATATCGGAACATCCGTCACTGAGCCGAGGCAGAAGGGAGTTTTCAAGTTGTTTAAATGGTTTAGCCGCCTGATTCTGCTCATTTATGCACTGCTCGTTCTGGTGCCGCTGTACTTTGTATTCATCTCGTCGTTCAAAACAAGCAGCCATTTCTTCACGAGCCCCTTCGGCTGGCCGGACCCGTTCACATGGGATAACATCACGGGCATGTTTCGCAACCAGCCGATGTGGCAGTACTTTGGCAACAGCCTGATCGTCACGCTCTCGACCGTTGCGATCGAACTGCTGCTCAGCAGCATGATCGCCTACGCCATCGTCCGTTGGGGAGGCAGTGTGGGCAAGGTGGTGTTTGCCCTGTTCGTGGCAGGGCTCATCGTACCTTCGCAGGTCAGCATGCTGCCGATCTATTCCTTGACGCGAACGCTGGGGTGGTCGGATAGCCTGACCGGGCTGATCGTGGTATCCGCCGCGATGCTGATGCCGGTTTCCGTCTTTATGCTGACCGGGTTCATGCGCATGCTGAATGCCGAAATTTTGGAGGCAGGCAGCATGGACGGCGCGAGCGAGTGGAAGCTGTATTCCCGCATCGCGCTGCCGCTGGCTGCACCGTCCCTGGCCGCGACGACCACCTTTTTGCTCGTGATGGTCTGGAACGACCTGCTGATTCCGATGCTGATGCTGAGCAGCAAGTCCAAGCTGACGCTGCCGCTCGCGCTGATGCAGTTCCGGGGCGAGTATGTCACCAATTATCCGATGCTGCTCGCCGGCGTGTTGATCACGGCCGTTCCGATGATCGCGCTGTTCATCATGCTGCAGCGGTATTTCGTGGCAGGCATGACGGCGGGATCGCTGAAAGGATAGAAAGATGCATGAAACCGGATCGAACTTAACGTTCGATCCGTTTTTTTGTGAGCGTTGCATTCTGGCTGAATTGCCAATGAAGTGCTTGCAAGGTATATGGGTAGGTAAAAAACTAAAAGGATGTTTATGGTTTGTAATATGGGAAATGGAGGGACGAGGACCTATTTTCGTTTATATCGGTAACCTTTTTAATCGTCGTCGCGTTTGGGTATGTAAGTGTAACAAAGGTAAGTGAGCTTACCGAATCGAAAGGGAGATCTGCCATGATTTCGTTATCTAACGTATGGAAGAGCGTACCAATGTTGGCCTTGGTGTTTATGCTTGCGGCTTGTTCCGGAACGAACGCACCGTCTTCTTCGCCTGAATCATCTGCTCCATCGCAAAATACGGAGGCGCCCGAGTCTTCCCCTTCTGCTGGGGAAGGAGAACCGAATCCGGGCAACGAACCGGGTGAGGATCATGAGGGAACGTCGCCGTCGGCTACAGAAACAGAACGTCCGCAGAGCGAAAGCTTTGGCCTGTTGACGCCGGAAGGAAATAAGACGTTGACCGCCCAGCTTCATCAGGGCGAAGGATTTTCCCTGTACGTGTTTGACGGATTTGCTTTTGATGCGGAGAAAGGCCGTCTGTCGCTGGAGAAAAACGCTGATTATTATGCAGATATCGAACCGCTGCCTGAAGGATACAATCTGGAAGAGCTTCGGGCCGCGGGCGAGAAAGAGCTGGGTGCCCACGGCGAGGTGGCCGATTACAGCGGCGAACTGGTGGAACATCCGCTGGGCTTTGCGGCGCTGTATCTTCAAACCTCGGGCGAGGGCGGAGTGTGGGACTACATGGTTTGGGAATCGGAAACGGGAGATGCGTTCCTGTTCCGTCTTCATAACCCAAAAGAGGAGGAAGCATCCGATTTTGCCAGCCCGGTTCTCGTTTCTTTATCCACGGTTCGCAGCGATTAGATCAGTTGAACCAATGATTTTTACACGGAGCCACTACGTAGTTAGAAACATCTTCCGATCGCTGGGATCCCCAGATTTATTCAAATTCCATCTTTCAAAGGGGAAATCCGGAGAACAGTCTATGCTTCCGACCAGCTTTCTTTCAGAAGGCTTTCAAGCGACGGCTCTGCTTCTCCAGATTGGTTCTGCCTCTCCGTTAACATGCGGATATTTTTTTTGCGGTTTATATCAGAATATAAATTTTAAAGGGCAAATTTGAAGGTAAGGGCGCAGGGTGCAAGGAGTTGTTGCATCCTGTTTTTTTATTTTCTCCCATTAACAGGATGAATGCCGCAACCAGGCTGTAAACGGTTGGTCATTCCTACGTATTTTTCATTGCTTTCTGGATCATTCTGCATAATAATGGGTTAGTGTCATTATGACGATTACGAGATCGAGGGAGCAATGATCGAATGAGCAATCTGGAAGTGTTGCGTAATCCCAAGCAGCGCAAGCTGCTATTCAGTGCCGGCATGAGCTGGTTGTTCGATGCGATGGAGGTAGGCATGATCTCCTTCATCGTGGCTGCGCTGGCCAAGGAATGGAACCTGAGCGCAGGTCAGGTGGGCGTGCTCACCAGCATTAATTCCATCGGCATGGCGCTTGGCGCGCTTCTTGCGGGAGCGCTTGCCGATCGGTATGGCCGCAGGGCGATCCTGATCTGGACGCTGTTAATCTTTACGATCGCGAGCGGGTTGTCCGCGCTCGCCACCGGATTCGCCGTGCTGTGCGTGCTGCGCCTCGTGGCCGGCATCGGTCTGGGCGGTGAACTGCCGGTAGCTTCGACGCTGGTATCCGAGTCGATTCCGACCAAGGAACGCGGCCGGGCCGTCGTGCTGCTGGAGAGCTTCTGGGCGGGCGGCTGGATCGTATCCGCGCTGGTGGCGAACTTTGTCATTCCGGAATACGGCTGGCGCATCGCCTTTGCGATCGGCGCGGTGCCCGCAATCTATGCGCTTTATTTGCGCAGAGTCATCCAGGATCCGCCACGGTTCAAGGAGAACACGACGATCCGCAAAACGACGTTCCGCGAAAAAGTGGCTACTGTCTGGTCCGTTCCGCATCGCCGTACCACGCTGATGCTGTGGATTCTGTGGTTTACCGTCATTTTTTCGTATTACGGCATGTTCTTGTGGCTGCCTTCGGTCGTGATGGCCAAAGGGTTCACGCTGGTGAAGAGCTTCCAGTACGTGTTGATCATGACGCTGGCGCAGCTGCCGGGATATTTCACCGCTGCGTATTTCATTGAACGGTTTGGCCGCAAGTTTGTGTTGGTCGTTTATCTGACCCTGACCGCAGTGAGCGCGATCGCCTTTGGATTGGCAACGACGGAAGCGGCGATTTTGACGGCAGGGATTTTCCTTTCCTTCTTCAACCTCGGTGCATGGGGCGGATTGTACGCATACAGTCCGGAGCTCTATCCGACATCGGTGCGTTCCACGGGCGTGGGCTTGGCGACATCGGTCGGCCGAATCGGCGGCGTCATCGCACCATTCATGGTCGGTATGCTAGTGCAGCGAGAGGTGCAGATCAGCACGATTTTCACCATTTTCTTCGTCACCATCCTGGTCGGAGCCGCGGCGGTATTGTTCCTGGGCCGGGAAACCAAGGGACAGGAGCTGGAAGATTAGACGGCATAAGAAAACCAATCATTCCCTGTGCAGGTCTGTCAGCCTAAGTTGTACGTGATTGGGCAAGTTTTAATGCAATGTTAGAAGAAAGGCGTGAGCTTGGCGTGACCCAGGACTCATGCCTTTTTGCGTTGTGTTTTCAGAGCGTGTGCCTCTGCTCCATCGGTCCGATAGACTTCGTTTCCGGCATTGCCTAAGATTATAGAACGTGGAACGATCACCGGCATGAACGATCCATGAAGCCAATCCGGATGCATTGAAGTGGAGGTAATCCGAAATGATGAACAAGCTGACATCGATGAAAGATCTGAAAAAACTCATTCAACTCAAAAACTTGAAAAACGCGCGAAATACGATAGACACAAACGACATGCATAACATCACTGCGAATGTGCTGGAGCATCCATCGGTGACGCTTCAGACAGCAAGCTTGGGAGAGTCCATGCGGCCGGAGCTCGGCCAAGCACGCAACAAACGCCCGGGGAGGGGGGCTGTACTGCTTGGCACATGCTTGTTGGCAGCAGGCCTGGCCTTTTCGGTGGGCGCACCTTCGGCGGGAGCCCAGAAACTGGCGCAGGGCGTGCAGAATGATCAGGTGCTGCAGCTGCAGGAACAACTCAGCGACCTGGGTTATTTTAATGCAGGCTTGACCGGGTATTACGGCACGGTGACCCAGAGTGCGGTACGCAATTTCCAGCGCCATGTCGGTCTGAGCGCGGACGGCATCGCTGGCCCGAAGACGTTAACCAAGTTGAATGCCAAAATAAAGGCTGAGGGTCGTACGTTGCGCCAGCTTGCCAAGTTGATTCACGGTGAGGCTCGGGGAGAATCGTTTGAAGGACAGGTGGCTGTCGGCGCCGTTGTGCTCAACCGTGTGCAGTCGGACAAGTTCCCGTCGTCCATTTCGAAGGTCATTTTCCAGAAAGGGCAGTTTACCGCGATTGATGACGGCCAGTTCAACCAGAAGCCGAGCCAAACGTCGTATCGTGCCGCCCGCGCTGCACTGAATGGTTCAGACCCGACGAACGGTGCGCTGTATTATTACAACCCGAAGATCGCAACGTCCGTGTGGAGCAAGAGCAGACCAACACTGCTGACGATCGGGCAGCATGATTTTACGCGGTGAAGGAAAGTATGTTTAAAACAAGGCGGATTGTCAAAATTGTTTTGACAATCCGCCTTGAAAAAATTCTTCCCTTTGGTTTAACGTTCGAATATGGCTTCGATTTCGGAGAAATTTAACCTTTCTGAACGGTTAGAGTGATATTCATCGTCTACTTCCTTAAAAAAAGAATCAATAATACTTTCTAAATTATTTGTGCTAACATCATATGAAGCTGGGAGGGTAATATAATTAGTTATATTTCTGTCTAACAAAGAAAGTTTCTCTTGTATTTCTTTTTCAATATCATCAGTTATTTTTTTTTCTAAAGTCGCGACTATAGCATCTTTATCAAAATCTACTTCTTCGTGATCTCTAAAATAGTAGACTTTAGTATTCTCCTCAAGTAACTTTTCAATTTCAGAATTATCGCAGTAGTTGGAAGCATCTATATCTTCTACATAAGATAATATTGAATCATTAATTGTATCCTCAAATAATGGGTTGGTCCAAGAAAATTCCAAATTATTTTTTGAATAACAATCATTGAGTAGATTTATTGTTAAAATCGACTCATCTAAATCTAAATAGTGTAGTAAATTCTGAATATTATCTTCCTCTTCAATGAATTCATTGATAGAGTAATAAAAATACAATTCTTGATCAAGCAGATACTCTAATACTTTGCCATGAGTTAACCACTCTTTCTGCGAATAACTATAACAGTAGGAGTTACTTAAATAATTAAATATGATTTGCTTGTAGTTTTTATTTTTTATCTTATATTTACAGATAAAGGATGTAATGAAATAGTATTTTTCTTTATCATTACTAAAATCAATTTCATTTATTTTTTCATTTATGATTAGTTGAGAATATACATTAGATAATTCTTCTTTTGAATAACATCGTTCAAAC
>NZ_CAKMMP010000007.1 GCF_927798175.1 Paenibacillus sp. JJ-223 | reverse complement strand
TTTACACACTAATAATTGGTTACTCAATAATGGAATCATACAGTAAGTTTTCGCAATATCTCTCTAATAAAAATATTTTATCTTTTGAATATTTATTTGTGTATTCAGCTGTAATTGTATATATAGCAGTTGATAGATTACTTAAAGAAATTGTTTCAGACGTAGAAAAGTTTAAAAAAGAGAAGAGTGAGACTGAAAAGTTACAACAAGAAGTATTAAGAAACAGTAGAATAAGAAGAATAAGATTTTGAAATCGTCATAGGAGAGCATCGCCTAACATAATATTCACGCTGCGGCATACCCCCTGGGTCTGCTGTCGCCGAACACCCAGCATACGCTGGGGCGCGAATACGGGAACGTTAGGCGAATTAAATCCTGCAAGGATAATGATAATGATATTCTGGAAATACCCAGAAGTGATAAACGAAGAGCAATTAAAATGGACAAATGATATGATAGATAAGTGGCTAATATTAATTGATAAGATTAGGGAGAATCTTCTTCAAAACTCTGCTATTCTTGAAAACAATAAAGGCTATGCAAATCAAAGAGACATACAATATTGTTAGAGTTAAGTATGGCCCAATTTTTTACTTTCAGTTCAATATCAGCATTAATTTCGAATGCACATTATTCGGATGCATTCACGTTCTTAAGAGTATTATACGAAGGACACTTACATTATGGAATTTGTGGAATTGTGATGACGAAGAGTTTCAAAAATACGTAGCGCTAGTGGTAATGCACGGAATATGTGCATCGCAGTTTCTACGTATTGCGAGAAGGATACGCAGTAGATGTATTGGTTCCAAATCCGCGTAGAGGGATAGAGACTTGTTGGTGGGCGGCCTCCATAGAATTAGATACAGTCATATGGCAATCGATTTTTTTGGGAGTAGAAGATGTTACTAAGATAATGAAAGAACTTAGAAATGAAGTAAGAGAATTAGCTAAAGAATGGTTGTTGTGAGGGAAGAATTAATTCCATCTAACAAGTTTAAAGTTATTATTGAATGCAAGCGTTATAAAAGACATGTATGTAGAACGTGAAAAAATTGTGGTTTTAGAGATAAGGTACGGAGTTTTTACACCGAAGGTTTATATCGGTGTTTTTTATTTTTAATTCGATTTCCGCATTAAAGCAATCACGGTTTATCTTACAATTTAGATAAGACGAAAGTATTGGTATACAACATTGGATATAGATAATGGCATTAAAAATGACTACTCATGCCTAGCAATAATAAGACATGATGCAGTTTAAACCCATCAGAGAGGTGGAGGTATGAGCCGGTTACTTGACTTATTGGAAGAGGAACGGCGCAAGCTTAATCAGCTTGGAGAGGCATCCTTGAGCAAGCGATTCCGTTATGGGAGAACCCCGAGGTTCAGAAACAAAGTCGAAGGGTTGATGAACTGGTGGCCCAAATTAGTGACATGAAGGGCGAGACATCCGAGTTGTACGATGATGAGTGAAGTACATAATGTGTAGGGGAGGAAAAGCTATGGATTTTCCACCGTGGATGCAGCGGGCCATCCAGGCAAGGCTAGATGAGGTGACTGTGCAGATCGAGCATGATCCTGAACTGAGTCGTGTACGTGAGGAGACCGACGAAGCGTTCGTAGTTTTGTTTGCAGGCAAGGATATCGAACAGACACCTGAGTATGCTGAATGGGAGAATCGTTACATTGTATGCAAAGGTATAGAAAATGAATGGTTGTACATGCAGGGACTGCGAGATGGTATACAGCTAACGGCTTCCTTATTAGGCCAGTCGATGCTGGTGGAGAAAGGGCATGAATCTGACCAAAGCTAGGTGGAGGATGAACTTAGCGGTGTGAGCATGAAAGGGTGGAGCGAGGGAGCGAGTAAATCAAGAGAGTGGTGACTCACATATTAGGAGCTTCATGCAACATTGACGAAAGCATTGCGTGATTGATGGGAGTGTTAGCTATAGCTAATCAATGACCTTAAAGTTAAAAAGCCAATGTATGCTTACATAGCTTAGCTTCGTAAGAATGCACTGGATTGTTCACCAAAGCGAACCCATAGGTCATGGGAGAGCGATCCCTATTTACACTGAAAAACCCGAGCCGAAGCGTGTATATCTCGCTTCAGCTCGGGTTTTTTAATGCTCTACTTTTCCAAAATCCCAATTCTTACTTCCCCTGCACCGACTTAAACCAATCATTCACTTCTTGCGTGATCTGATCTCCGCGATTTTACCGTCTGGACCAGCCGGAATCGGCTAGGCTTTGATTTTGGAACCAGGCACGTTCTTCAACAGGTCGGGTGCCGGCCAGTCGAGTGCCCAGTTGGCCCTAGGCAGGATGCCGGCGGTGTCAGCGGTCCAGCTTTCGGCCGATTTGCCCCCATCCCACAGGGCGGAGTCGGTATGGATATATGCCCTTTTTCCATCCATTCACTCAGCTTGGCAAGGGTCTGCTTCGCCCCAGGGTTAATGGAGCCGTACTCGAGATTGCCGTCGGCGTCTTTGTTCCATTGTTCCTGGATGGTGCCATATGCGCCGAATAGCCAGTCGAGTGACCCCATCCAGGTGTTGGTGTTATTTTTCAAAGAGATTGCCAGTGGGAATACTTCGCTTGGGGCGGGGCCATCCGGGTTCTCGTTTTTGAAATTGTGCATGATGTTTTCAAGATCCACGACCCAGCCCAAGTAAAGCGCGATTGATAAATCAAGAAGACAGCCGGCTAATTCGTCGGCTGTTTTTGATTCATTCAACGAACCCGAGTTAAAGCGGCAGAACTACTTAACAAGGTCGAGAATTATTGTTCTTCTCAAAACAAATTATATAATTTTTATTGTATTTATTTTGTTATAATGCTACCATAAATTTGTTTCATACGAAACAATAAATAATTTTTATTTTGAGAAAAACAATCACTAAGGAGGAAGCGCATGCAAAAAATCAATCCGAGTACCCTTCCACAAACAGTGACCAATCTCATTTCACAAATCGTCATTGCCCCCGCTTCTCCGTTAGCTTTTATTTCCGGACAAGTGGCTTTAAACGAAAAAGGCGAGCTGATCGGAAAGGGCGACTATCTGCTCCAGTCCAAGCAAGTCTTTGCCAATCTGAAATTGGCTTTGGAGGCCATCGATACGGAAGCGAAGAGCATTGTTCAAATGAGGATATATGTCGTAAACCATAAGCCTGAGTTGGTTGAGACAATTTTTCAAGCCGGTTTTGAAGTATTCGGCGACGGATGGCCCAAAACGGCTAGTACCTTTATAGGTGTTCAGGCGCTTGCCTTTGAGGAATGGTTAATTGAAGTGGATGCCATTGCAGCGATTTCCAACTAAGAGAGGAGAACTCTAAAAATGAATTATGATGTTATTATCATCGGCGGGGGACCTGTCGGCATGATGTTGGCCGGGGAGCTCGCTTTGGCGGACGTGAAGGTTTGTGTTTTGGAGAAATTGAAAGATACCACCCCATACTCTAGAGCGCTTAGCATCCATCCTCGTACGTTAGAGATTTTGGACTTGCGTGGTTTGAAAGCGGAATTGTTGAAGATCGGTAAACCGCTGCCGACCGGGCATTTTGCAGGCTTGGAAACGCGGTTGGACTTTACGGTCATCGACTCTTCATCCAATTATTCATTGTTTATCGCCCAATCGGAAACCGAAAAGGTACTGGAGCGCAGAGCCAGAGAGCTGGGTGCAGAGATCCGGCGAGGAGTGGAAGTAACGTCCATCTCACCGAATTCGGAATATGTCGAAGTGATGGCCACTGGAACGGAAGGCGAAATGACATTAACAGCAGCATATGTGGTGGGTGCAGACGGAGCCGGAAGTATTGTACGTAAACAGGCGAACATTTCCTTTAACGGAACGGATGCAACGCTAACAGCGGTCCAAGGCGACGTTGTGTTTAAACGCCCGCCTGCAACGAGTGTCGTTTCCCGCTTTGACGAGAACGGGATGATCATGATCGTTCCTGTGACTGAAGAGCTGCACCGCGTAGTCTTTATCGATCCGGATCGAACATCCGTTCCAAAAGATACACCCGTCACACTGGAAGAACTACGCTCGGGAATGCTCCGCATGTTAGGGGACGACTACGGGATTTCAGATCCGTACTGGATGACCCGCTTTGGCAATGCTACTCGACAAGCTGACCGCTACAGGGAGGGAAGGCTTTTCCTTGCAGGAGATGCTGCTCATATTCATTTTCCTGCCGGAGGACAAGGGATGAACGTGGGACTGCAAGAGGCGATGAATTTGGGGTGGAAGCTGGCTGCGCAAGTGAAAGGATGGGCGCCCGAGGGGTTGCTTGATACTTACCATGAAGAGCGTTTTCCCGTCAATTCAGCATTGCTCAGCAATACACGTGTCCAAACCCTGCTATTTGGTACCGATTTTTCGTCGACTATGATCCATCTGCGGAGAATGATATCGGATTTATTGGAAAGTCCGGAAGCGAACTACCGTTTAGCGAGTCAAATTGCAGCCGTGGATGTTAGCTATAATGTGCCAGATGCAGTTTCTGCACATCCGTTAAATGGTCGCAGGCTTGCAGAGATCAAACTGCGTAAGGAAAACGGCGATGTCTTCAGCAGTTACGAACTTTTCCGGGAAGGCAAATGTGTATTGCTTAATCTCGTTCATGATCAACTCGTGGAAGGCATCATTCGTCGTCTGCCCGTTCAGCATTTCACATGGGTCAGCGCGACGTTGGCGGAACCGGCTCTGGACTGGAACAATGTGCACACCGCCATGATCCGTCCGGATGGATATATCGCATGGGCCATTTCCGATCAAGAACGTCCATTGGAACGATGCATTGAGGAAGGAATTAGGAGTATCAGCAAAGGGTAACGCTTTTTTTTAACCTTATTGTTTTGCGAGAAACAAAAATATGCCCGGAAGCTTCTGATTCATCGTTTTCCGGGCTTTTTTATTGTCTGTATAGGTTGAACCAATGATTTTTACACGGAGTCACTACGTGGTCAGAACCATCTTTCGATCGTTGTTATCCCCAGATTTTTTTGATCCCCTTATTAAGGGGAAAATCCGGTGATAAGCCTATGCTTCCGATGCAGCTTTCTTTCAGAAAGCTTTTAGAACGCTCCGCTTCTCCAGATTCTTTCTGCCCTCTCCGTTAGCGTGTAAGTATCCAGTTCAACCTATATAAAATATAAGCGCATCAAATGTTTTTTGCGAAACAATCATGTATAATGAGGAAAGATACGCGAAAAGAGGAGACCGAGGAAAATGCAGCCCATGGATCTTTCGAAACAATGGATTTTTAAAAGCTTCATCCATCTTATGAGTCAACAGGACATAAGGGAAAGCAAGTTATCCGTCCGCATGAGTGAGGAAATACATAAGTTCGAAAAGGAATTTGGTGAAAAGGGAAATTTGACCTTGTCGGAGATTCACCTTATCGCATGTATTGGAGATTTCTCACCGATTAATGTCACCTCCATTGCAGAAAAAACCGGATTAACCAAAGGGTCCATCACAAGAATCAGCAAAAAACTTCTGAAGCTGGCGTTAATCAAAAGACAGCAGATGAATGACAATAAAAAAGAAGTCTATTACGCTTTGACCTCGAAAGGCCAAAAAATATATGTGATCCATCATCGGATCCATCAAGAAATTGAAGAGCGATTCATGAATTTTCTAGATAAGTACACTGCTGATGAGCTTGTTTTTGCGAGTAAGTTCATTCAGGATTTAACGGAATGGGATTATTAAATGGACGCTCTGGCGACTTCAATTTACGTTTTTTGGGGTAAAAACCCGTGATGACAAGAACGAATAGCCACGCCATGATCAGCATCACATAATCTTTACGTCCGGAACTTAAATTTAGTATTTGCCAAACATAAGAAGCATAGAACAAGAGGGCACCGACAGATACTAAAAGTAATGTCCTACATCCTAATTTTACAACATATTTATCCTTAAGCTTGGTGAAAAAGACTCTTCTACCGGTAGCCATTCTTATACCAAACATTATCACGTAAATGCCAAACAAGGTCCCGATCGAAATGGATAGAATGAAATTATTCGTTCTCGATTGAGTCAACGAAGAATGGCCCTCCGGTAACGAACCGGTTACATATTCAATCCATGCATGGTAAATATCCTGCCTCAGATCGATTCCATTATCGCTGTTCGTAAGAATGACCAAGCCTTCCTTGGTTTCCGGGATAAAACCGTACAATGCATGCCAGCCTCGATTGTCGCCAGAATGGTAAATGAACGTCTGCTCTTCGGATAGCTTTCTGATAAATACGCCCAATCCACTCTCACCTATTACTGGCTGCTGCATCTCCTCTACAAGCTCGTTTTCGAGAAGTCCATTCCCTTGCATCCGATTCAAATGGTCCATGCTGGCCAGAATCAGTTTCATCATATCCGTGGAGTTCGTTTTAAGTCCAGCCGCTGCCTGCTCGGTAAATTGGTAGTTCGGAAGCTCCTGTCCGAAATAACCGTATGCTTTTGACATCCGGGGATCGTTGGGATCTTGATGGAATGAACTCGAGTCCATGCCTAGCGGCTTAAGGACTTCTTCTTCCATATAACGTTCAAATGCCATTCCAGTAACCTCTTCAATCACGAGCTGTAGAATGGTATAGCCTCCACCAGAGTAAACCTCTTTTTCCCCGGGCGTATCGGTAATTCTCACAGGTTCATTAAATAGGCCTTTTCCGTTCAACGAATCTTCTATACTGGAAAGCCGGCTTTGCGGTGCCGTACCGAGATACCCTTTATGGGCAGCCAAGCCTGCAGTATGACTTAACAATCGTTTTATGGTGACCTCATCAGGATTAAACTTGGCGTCAGGTAATTTCCACGAGGTCAAGTACTTTTCAACGGGATCGTCGAGCGAAACGAGCCCCTTTTCTACCAACTTTAGAACTCCCCATGCTGTAACGCTTTTGGATATCGAGCCCGCCTGGAACAAGGTTTGATCGGTCAGTTCGATCTTGTTTTTCGTATCGGCATAACCATAGTTGAGAAGATAAGCGACACGACCTTCGTGAACCATGCCGACGGCCAATCCGGGTACATCATATTTATCCTGCCATACCGGAACCTGTTCATCTAATAGGTGCTTGAATTCCTCTATTTTTCGTGGCGCCTGAGAGAGGGGGGCTGCTTCAACCGTCTTCATATACTCCCCAACTGAAACCAAGATCACGACAAGACATACCAAACATCGAAATAGATTTTGTACCTTTCTTTTGCACACCCGTTTCACTCCTGCCATGTTAATGAACTCGCATATTTACAATAGCACTGATTCATTGCTTCGATCGATCGATTTACCTTACATTTGCCGTTTTCACCTTACATATTTGTCATATGAGAGAAACCGCGGGCACCCATTGAAAGGGTATTTGTCTATATTCAGGAACTTAACGGATTGTTCCAAAAGAGACTTCAGAATGTAAAGAAAAGTTACGATATGAATGGCTAACGGGAAGGAAAGTTTATGGGATATAATGGTATGAAATCTTAATTGTGATATTAGGGGGAGTTACAATGAACATCGCTTTTGCAGATGATTCGGATTACGAATACATCAAAGGCAGGGACCGTCATATTTCAGAGAACCTCATATCCGCCAAAATAAAGGGGAAAGAAATCTATATCATAAGAAACCTGGATGGAAGTAACATCGGATGGATGAGGTATGGTTATTTTTGGGACAACATCCCGTTTATGAACATCATTTGGATCGATGAACCATTTCGGGGCAAGGGTGTAGGGAATAAAGTTGTTCTCTTCTGGGAGGAGCAAATGAAACAAAAGGGCTTCAACATGGTCATGACATCTACTCAGGCTGATGAAGGCGCACAACATTTCTATAGAAAGCTGGGCTATCAAGATGCTGGATGCCTATTACTTGATACACAACCATTGGAAATTATCCTGACCAAGCCATTAAACTAGCGGAAACGACGGCAATACAAACATAAAAGGAGTTGAATGAGAACGATGACAGCATCATTTTCACATCAGCCTGAAGGGTACGAATGTCCATTTTGTTGTATTTGGGGGATCGAGCGACCTGATCAGGGAACAAAACAAAGGGATATCATCTATCAAAATGAAAAGGTAACGGCGTTTATAGCAAGCAAATGGTGGCCCAACAATAAAGGACATGTTCTGGTTATTCCTAATCAACATTTCGAGAATATCTATGAACTCCCTGCGGATTACGCTGTTGAAATTCACCGTGCGGCACAGCTTACAGCATTTGCAATGAAAAATACATATGGATGCGACGGGATTTCTACGCGGCAACATAATGAGCCTGCCGGCAATCAAGACGTGTGGCACTATCATCTCCATGTGTACCCTAGGTATGCGGACGATCAACTTTACCTGTCAAAGGGTTCACCGTCCGACCCGGATGAACGCGCTTTCTATGCGGACAAGCTGCGTTCCTGGATAAAGAAAAATGATTAAATACTTGTCTTTTTACGAAATGCGGACGGGTTTATGCCAGTCCATCTCTTAAATTGTCTGCTGAAGTGAGAAAGATTTTTATACCCTAAACGATTGGCGATTTCATTCAAAGATAACTCTGGTTGCTGCAATAAGATTTTAGCTTCTTGTAATTTTAGCTCGGATAAATATTTTCGAGGTGACATTTGGTAAATCTTTTGAAAGACTTCTAAACCATAATTGGGGCTGATCCCAAGAGATGCAATAATCGGCTGTATGTGAACGGTAAAGTCTACTTTACCGTTTGTTTCTATGCATTTTTTTTTGAAGGTCCACTTTATGGCTTCTGCAATTTCCTTGGCGTATTTTGCAGTGGTCATGGATTGATTCGTTCTTACATTCGAGTTTGTTGGTTGCAGATCTACAAGTATTTCTAATAATTCAAAGAGGATAACCTGTGCTCTTAATTTTGCAGTTGAAAATGAAATCTCTTGATCTTCTAAAATGTCAATCCATTTTTGAAGACAGCTCCTTAACCTGCTGTAATACGGATTATCGGGCGTATAGACCCAATCGCAGTTTTTCATGATCTTCATTCGCAAAGAAGGTTCATCAATATCGAAATGAGCACAAAAATAAGTCATTGAACCAGGAGAGATGCAATGATTGGTATGTTCAAAACCAGGAGGAATAAGAAGAATTTCGTTCTTTTGGATGACATAACGGTCTTTTTCAAGACATGTCTCCTGAGTGCCATCTAATACAATTAATATCTCAAAAGCATGATGGAATTCTTTCGTCATGGACCAGTGTGAAGGAACGGTCTGCTTATGGGCACCGAAAAAACGTATGTTCCAATCAATACGCGGAAGCAGCTGTGTTGTATCTCCAATAAATCGTTGTATATCGTTTTCCATTTTGAGATCCCACCTTGATTTGGGTAAATTAAACCTTCATTGTGCAATCGAATTTCAAGTTTAATCGTTATTATAATATAAGTGAGCAGCAGGAAACGCTTTCGAGAATGACCATGATTTATGTTCTATTATCGATATTTAGCAGACGCATGTTTATTATAGTCAAAAAAGAAAACGGTATCAACATGTTGCTTGGTAATGAAAAAAAAGGGTAAGCTGCATGCCGGGAAATAGAAAGCGCTTAAAAATGCGATTGAAAGGGAAAGAAGAAATGACAATGATTAATAATCCGATAATACCTGGAATGGCACCAGACCCATCGATTATTCGAGTTGATGATGAATATTATATCGCAACGTCTACGTTTCATTGGAATCCAGGGATCCAGATCTTTAAATCATCAGATTTAGCCAACTGGGAACTTATTAACTTTGCGTTAAAAAAAGGGGAGGTCGATTTAAGGGGTACACATACACCCGCTGGAATCTGGGCACCGCATTTATCCTATGATGCTTTCACAAAGAAATACTGGTTAGCCTACTCCCATATGATCAATATGGCTGGTCGTGAATTTAATGCGGATTCATACGCGATGTGGGCAGAAGATATACACGGGCCATGGTCAGCGCCGATTTATCTAACATCCATCGGTTTTGATCCAGCCATTTTCCATGATGACGACGGAAAACACTACATTTCCATCCTTGAATGGGAAACGAGAGAGGGCTATCAAGCGCCCGGGCATATTGTCATCGCCGAGTATGACTTGGAAAAAGGTGAGGTCATTGGTGCTTGGCACAGAGTAACACAAGGGTTTACCAGTCGTGGGTGCGCAGAAGCACCGCAAATTTATAAACATAAAGACTATTATTATCTTATTATTGCTGCCGGTGGAACAGGCTACGCACATGGTGTGGAGATTGGGCGCTCCACATCTATCTTTGGCCCCTATGAACCGCATCCATCGAAAGAACCGATCATCACGTCTTCACCGCGGCATCTTTTTTCACTTGGCGATCCGGATGCGGGACATTTTGAAATGTACAATCCACATTCATTGATGCAAAAAGCAGGTCATGGTTCATTAGTTCAAACCCATACGGGCGAGTGGTATATTGCACATCTGATGTCACGCCCTCTGGAAGGAACTCTCTTAAATCCGTTAGGTCGGGAAACATCGATTCAAAAAATGAAATGGTCACAGGATGGGTGGCTCGAAATGGAGGATGGATCAAACCTGGCCAAAATGGAAGTAAAGGGGATGGAGGGGGTCCAGTTATCGCCTGTAGGATCACATGACATCCATGATCATTTTGATGATAGAAACTATGATATCCGCTTTATGACTCCCTATCGAAAGCAGGAAGCAAGTTGGGTAAATACAATCGAACGTTCCGGATATCTGCGCATTTACGGAGAAAACTCTCTTTTTTCACAAATGAATCCTGCAATCATGGCAACTCGCGCGACATCATTCCATTATGAGTTTCAAACCAGAATTGAATTTCTCCCTGACCATTACTCCGAAACTGCCGGTATGGGACTCTACTATGATTCAAATAATTGGATCTATGCACACTTAACGTATTCAGAATCATCAAATGGAACGGTTTTGAGCTTATTGCAGGCTAATCTAGGTAAACGTAAAGAATTGGTTCAACAGACGATCCCGGTTCCTGACAATGTAGTTGATTTAAAGGTTATCTATAAGTCGGGTATGGTGGATATATTTTATCGGTTGGAAATAAACCAGGAGTGGCAATTATTAAAAAACGATATCAATGCTATGTATTTATCGGATGAAGGCGTAAACGGTGAACCAGGTGAAATCGGTGGATTCACAGGACTGTTTAACTTCATAGGTTCGGTTGACGCACATCAACATGACTCATACGCAGACTTTGACTTCTACTCCGTAAAGAATTTTTAGACGTCCAGAGAGGAAATTATACATGAAAACGATACCGCTTAAACGATTAGTACCCGGATTAATCATTGGACCTGCTTCCTGGCTGGGACCATATATTGCAACAGCAAGTTTATTTTTGCCTGCGATGATACAACATTTGGATGCTGAAAATAAAATTAATATCGTAGCCTTGTTCTCCGCATTAGGGATGGTCGTGGCAGCCGTTTCTAATATGATCGCCGGATATGTCTCTGACCGTACCCAATCGCGTTTTGGCAAGCGGACGCCTTGGCTTGTCTCTGGAGCTTTTGTATTTATGTTGGCAATGATCTTCGCCTCAATGGCTACTTCCATACCTGTTTTGTTGATCAGTTGGATGCTTGGGCAGGTTGCATTGAATTTTATTGTGGCTCCAATGGTCGCTTGGTTAGATTTAGCACCCGATCATGGCAAAGGGACGGCTTCGTCCGCTTATGGCGGGCTAGGTATGGCGCTTGGAAACAATGGTTTTACAATTCTAGCCGTCGTTTTCTTGGGGCAATATCGTTTAGGGTTTGTCATCTTTGGCATCATTACATTCATTGGTACACTGATCGCGGCATGTATTGTACGTGAACCATCCAATTTGGATGAGAAGATGGATCAATCATCATCATCAACGAAGAACGCGTTTTCATTCAAAGAATTGGTTACAGTGTTCCCTAAATGGTCTATCGGTCGTGACTACTATTTGGCTCTCATTGGAAAACTCTCTCAAGGCATTGGGAACTTTGCAATAACAGGGTATCTGCTGTTTATCATGACGGACTTCTTGCATAAAGATACAACAGCAACACAACAATCGATACAGTTAATTAATATCATCATGTTAATATTTGGAATTGCCATGGGGTTTATTGCTGGCCCGATCTCCGATAAGTTTAATATCTTAAAATTACCTGTTGGTTTATCTACCATTTCATTAGGAATTGGAGCACTGAGTCTGTTCTTCCTGCAAAATGATGTGGGGATCATAATTTATGGATTTTTGGCTGGTCTGGGAATGGGGATATGGAACTCCTTGGATAATTTATTGAATTTAAGAGTTATTCCTGATAAGGAACGAGTGGGATTGTTTTTAGGGATATACAACTTGGGAAATACGGTAACACAAGCAATAGCCCCCGTAATTGCAGCATTTATGATTTCACAAATAGGGTTTTCATCCATTTTTGTAATGTCATTTATTCTTGCAATCATCGGTGGTATATCCATCCTCTCTATAAAATCTGTAACTAGATAGCACCGTAAAGTCTTACATCCATTTGGATATGTTGAGTAAACACAATCAATATAAAACCATGATACGAAGGGAGCCCGTATTGCTGCGGAGCTCCCTTATTGTGAGTTCATGCGTCCAATACCACTAATATGGAGCTTCTTTTGTCTTTTCCATTAAAGGGCATCCTCTGTAAGTTGCAGTAAAGTCGCACGTCGATCATCGGGATCTGCTATCCGCTGAATGAGCCCATCACGCTCAGGGTGCTTCTTTTTAGGGGCCAATCCATTCATCTCGTATTCTTATTGGATATGATGAGCAAACTACCCTTAAAAATGCTGGGGATGAGAAATGAAGAGATGTATCGGATTATTGCTAACGGTCATCATTTTCTGGATAACAATACAGCCTGTTTGTGCAGAGCCAAACGATGAACCATTGAAACGGCTTGTGCTGACTTTGTTAGCTCCAAAAATACAGGAACAGATTAACCAATACTATACTAATAAATTTACTGTATCACCTACGTTTACGCCTTTTTTGGATGGAACTGATGTAGACGTTGAATATTTTTCTTCACATATTGAGGTTCAGGTTAAAACACCCATTAAACCCCTCCATATGAACTAGTTTTCTCACTCAAATACGGAGGTATTGAGGTGCGCGCTCGAAGCTCATGCAGGTCCGCCATTTATGATAATCATCGCTGGCTTGTTGCTCTTATTAGTAGGTGGGATCGTTCTAATAAAGCGAAGAGGAGTATGGCTGTTTATCGGAATGGATCTATAGCAAGAACCCCGTCATCTGATTCAACAGGTAACGGGGTTTTTCATTATTCTGAACGATCTGATCTGCGCACTTCGATCTGAAACTGATTGGAATACGATTTGAGGCTGCCTGCAAGGCTGGCAAGCTGTCCGGAGATGTTCGACAGTTCGTTGGCCGAACGTTGCTGCTCTTCAGCACTTGCCGCGACTTCTTCAGTCATGGCCGATGTTTCCTCGGTTGCGGAAGCAATATAACTCAAGTGCTGTTCCACCTCCTGACGAATGGAGTGCATATCCGCCGTCCGGCTTTCCAAACGTTTAGCCAGCTCCTGGACTTCGTTCGATAAGCGGCTAACCTGCCTAAACGTCTGGAGGCACTCAGCGATCTGTTCTTCCTGTTCCTTGGCCGCAGCCATATTCGTATCAAAATGACTACTCATACGTTGTATCTCTTGAACGAATGAACTCAGAATTTCATCAATCTCCTGAATCGAACGTTCGGATTGCTGAGCGAGGTGTCCCATTTCACCAGCAACGACAGCAAAGCCTTTCCCCGCTTCGCCAGCCCGGGCTGCCTCGATGGAAGCATTCAGCGATAGAATTTGAGTTTGTTTTAAAATGCCGTGAATTTGTCCGCTAATGGTAGAGGCGAGTTCCGACTGAGTCGTCAGGGACTTAGAGATTTCCTGCTGATGCTCGACACGCTTGGCATTCTCCCGGCCCTTCTCAAGCAGAGCCTCATGTTCTCGCGTAACTTGTGCTTGTACGGCAGATAGCTGTTCTGAAGTATCGGTGAACTGCTGCACATATGAACCTACTTCATCCATGATTTTGCCCAGATTCTCGGAGTGCTGGACGGAGTGTTCCGTCTCTTCAGCTTGTTTCATGGAGCCTGTGGCTATTTCCTCGATCGCTCTGGAAAGTTCTTCGGTCTGACGCAGGTTTGTCTGAGCCGTTTCGGCGATATGGTTTGAGGACTGCTGGAGAGTGTTGGATCCTTGCTGTATTCCCATCAAAATATTCGTCAATTGGGCAACCATGACATTAATCAAATGACTGATATCACCGAGCTGGTCGTTTGTCATAGGTGTGGATACGACTTTGAGATTCCCATCGGCGACCTGTTCGAGGCTTAACTTAATATCGCGTACTTGTCTGAGAATGCCTCTTACCACAAATAACATCATGACCAAAGATAGAATCAGCACAACCGCAAAAATCGGGATGATGGTCCGATACGCATCATTTACGGATGCCTTGGACATTTGATTCACGGCTGCAGCGGAAATATCGATGCCCAGGTAGCCGATTACAGTACCTTGCGAATCCTTGATTGGCGTAAAGGAGGACAATAGCTGCCCCCAGGTCGGATCTTCAACGATGCCTGTTGTGACGACTTCACCGTTTAACAAGCGCTCCTGAATCTGGGGATTGAATTCCATGGCAGTCCCGTAAGGGCTATATTCCGAATCGTCCCAATCCGCTCCATCCACGGTGTAGATCCATCCGTCCGAAGTTTTGTTATACATATAAACATATAGGGCTCCGGATTGAAGCCTGACTTTAACGAGTTCGTCTCTAAGACTTTTGTATTCGTTGCTCTCCTCCGAAGCAGTAGCATATAATGTTTTGATAATTTCCGATTCCTGGCCTAATTGAGAGGCCGTGTTCATTGCCAGCTGCTGGTTGTTATGCTGCATGGTCATTAATGATGCATTTTCACTGGAATCCATCGTGGCCCATATGATTAGACCACCCATGGCCAATAGCGGAACCAGAATGATCAAATACAGTTTAAACCTCAAATCCGTCTTTTTATTGCGAGCCTGTCTCATGATCTGTTCCCCCTTAGAAGTAGTTAAAACCTAAAACAACATCGTCGTTTTTTAATATAGCTCCATACTATTTATCGTAAAATAGGAGGGGGAAGTGAAGAATAAACCTGGAATTATACTTGAATATACATAAGAAAATCGGAGTCCCAGAGGACTACGAAGTGAATTGAATGTGGGATATAATGGTACGAGGCTGTCAATATGCTGGATCGGCGGTATAGTTTGAATATCCATCGCTGCGTAATACGGGTGAAGGGAAACAGGGGGAATAATCAAAAGTGGATTTCTCTTAACAACCTTTTGTTACTGATGATGCTTACGCGTTGTCTTTCTATGATTCGTTATAAACGCTATGTAGGTTGAACTAGATATTTACACGAAAACGAGAGGGGGCAGAAAGAATCTGGAGAAGCGAAGCGGTCGGGTTTATGACCGGATTTTCCCTTTGAAAAGGGAATCAAAAAATCTGGGGATAATAGCGATCGGAAGATGGTTCTGACCACGTAGTGACTCTGTGTAAAAATCATTGGTTCAACTTATATAACAAGTTTTGATTTGAATTTCCGAGGGTGATTGTTATCAACATTTCCATCGAAGTAATAGACCATACAGAAGAAGAGGAGATCCGCATCAGGTGTCACCAGGTAGACGAAGAAATACATGAGCTCGTGAATAAACTAAAAACCGAAACGCTCATTATACTTGGTTATCATGAGGATCAGATCAGCCGCATCAAAGTTAGTGATATTTATTATTTTGAAGCTGTTGACGGAAAAGTGTTTGCATACTGTAAGAACAACGTTCATGAAGTCAAACAAAAGCTATATGAACTGGAGGAACTTTGCAAAGAGAAACATTGTTTTCGCGCATCCAAATCCACCATTCTAAATATAGCTAAAATTTCCAGTATTCATCCGTCCATCAGCGGACGATTTCAAGCCTTATTGGATAACGGGGAGAAGGTTGTCATATCACGACAGTATGTACCCATGCTTAAACACATACTTGGATTATAAAAGGGGGACCTATATGAAATATTCCGAGCTCATTAAAGGAATGATCAGAGATTTCTTAATTATATTCGCCTCCATCATTATAATCATCACTATTTTGCGGCAAATCTTTGCTCCTGATGCAAATTTCGAATTAAAGACGATTTTTATAATTATGGTTTTCTCTTTTTTGGGTGCTTTGACTGGAATCATTTTATATACGCCGCATGCCATTAGCGAGAATAGAATGCGCCTCCGTGTCATTTTCCATTTCTTTTTTCTGGAAGCCCTTTTAATTTCTCTTGCTGTCCTATTGAATCTCGTATACACCACTTCCGGTATACTATTACTGGCGTTGCAAATTGCTGCAGTATACGTAATCGTTCGCCTACTGACGTATAAGAATGACAAAAAGGAAGCTCAAAAGATCAATGAAAGACTAAAAACATTTAAAAACGAGGTTTAGAAGATCTACACAAACCGCTCCCCAATAAAGTCGTATTCGCAGCGCGTAAGTACACAGCTTTACGTTGTTTTTTTACAACTTATTGGCTCTCAGCGACAGCTTATCGTTTATGCGTATACACCTGCTCTGCCATTTCTTATGATGAACTCATAAAAAGCTGGAGGAGGAGCAGAGGAGTCTTATGGAGATGTTAATCCTTGTTGTTACGTTGGTCTTCGAACTGGCCATTGCCGTTTATTCCATGGTAACGAAGCAAAGCCATCACAAGATAAAGAGTTGGACGAGAATCGCAATGTTTATCGGATTCATCATGCTGAGCTTGGGGAACGTTGTCGTATGGGAGTACACTTGGGGACTGTTTGCAGGTTTGCTTTTTCTATTAGCGTTCAAGGAAATGGTTGCACTCCTGCGCAAACAAACACACTCTCCGCGTTACAAAACGTTCTCTACAGTATGGAAATTTCTTTTGTTAGCACTGACCGTCGTCGTTACCCTTGTTCCTGTTTTACTTTTTCCACAGCATAGGCTGCCGCAAGTGACAGGTCCGTATGCAGTGGCGACCGCCACTTACAGCTATGTGGACAAGAATCGTATCGAAGAATTTTCGGATCAGGGAGAGCATCGAGCTGTTAACGTGGAATTTTGGTATCCTGAACAGGCAGACGGAACGTATCCTTTGCTTGTATTCTCCCATGGAGCATTCGGTATTAAAACCAGCAACACGTCTACCTTTACAGAGCTTGCGAGCCACGGTTACGTCGTCGTTTCGATCGACCATCCCTATCATTCATTTTATACGGTTTCCGAGGATGGGAAGGTCGTGACCATTAATCCCGAGTACATGCAAGAATTCAACAATGCAAATAAAGGGGTTTATTCGCTTGGGGAGTATTTCGAGCTAAATCAAAAATGGATGAAATTACGAACGGATGATATGGATTTTGTCATAGATACGATCCTGGAACAAGCCGTGCAAAAAAAGGACTCTCTATATGAACGCATCGACACACAGAAAATAGGCGTGTTCGGTCATTCTATGGGGGGAGCGGCAAGCGTAGCACTGAGCAGGGAGCGCGATGATATTGACGCCGTAGTAAATATAGATGGTCCGTTCTATAGCGAGCTTGTATACGATAAAGTTACGAACGGATTAACTGCAAAATCCGAAGCTTTCACCATCCCGCTTCTTAACGTTTATTCGGATGATGTGTGGATACAGCTCGACAGCAGTCCTCCGTATATTTCGAATCGCATTTCGAATCCATATTTTAAAGATGCATACAACGTTCATTTTAAAGGCGCAAAACATTTGAGTTTAACCGATCTACCTTTATTCTCGCCTATATTGGCAAACCTGTTGCATGAAGGCAGAAAAGCAAATATCGATAAATATTACGCGATTGAAACTCAAAATGAACTTATCCTTCGTTTTTTTGACGACGCTCTCAAGGATCAAGGTCAGTTTGCTCCAAAAGCGACGTATTGAGCATCTGTTCCGCATGCAGGAAGAGCAAGAGGTGTACCTAATGAAGCTAACAAAGCTTAACTTAATATTCTCAGTCGCATTCTTAATTATAGTTCTGTCGATTCTAACTTTTTATTTGGTCACCTACATGAAATTGTTCATTGATGGGGCTCAGATTGATTCTGACCCCCAAGCTGCAATTGAAGAATATTTAAACTACGAAACTCATGAATATAAGATCATCAATGTCACTTTAAAAGAAGAAAAGTTTAGAACGCGTACATATACCATGGAGTGCGAATGTGACTTTAAAAATGAAGAGTACAAAGGCGCTCAAAAGTATAATGTTCAATTGATCGATGATCTGGCTTGGATGGTTACTGATATAGAGATGATTAAAAATGAATCGGAATAGAGTAGGAGCGTGTAACATGAATTTAAAAGAAAAGTTGATATCAATCAAAGAAAATGGTTACCAGGCGCCACCCGAACCATTCCAGTTGGTACAAGAAATGATGGATAACATCGGTTTCTTGGATGCCCAGCTGCGGGATGAGTTAATTTACACAACCTTATCCCATTGGATTGCTGGCAACACTCTAACGGCAAACGAACTGGAACAACTTGTACCTGTCGTTTTGGACGAAAAGCATTTGTTATATCAGCTGGGTGAAACCAATACAGACTCCGTCTTCACTCGATCGTTCTCGATGCTGGTTATACCACTTCTGCTCATTAGGCACAGGCAAACCCCTTTTCTTTCAAAAGAGCAGATCCATCAGATCAAAGAGAAGGTGTTTTACACTATACATAAAGAGCGAGATTATCGCGGTTATGATGAAGAGAAGGGCTGGGCCCACGCCATAGCTCATGCAGCAGATGCTTTGGACGATTTGGCTCAATGTTCCGAATTGGATCAAAACGACCTCATAACCATTCTTAATTTGGTTTACGAAAAGATGACCATAACAGAGCGAGTTTACTCCGATGGAGAAGACGAGAGACTGGTAACGCCCGTAGTTAGTGTTCTCAATCGAAAAATACTTCGTCCAACTTATGTGGAGCAATGGATTCAACGTTTTGGTGATGTGGAGAAAGAACCAGAATTTCTGCCTGCCTTTAAGCAAAAGAACAATATAAAGAACTTTTTAAAGAGTTTATACTTCCGAATAAAGTTTCACAACGTAGATACCGATCTCTGTCCAACGATTGAGCATACTTTATACAAAGTAGATAAAGTATATTATTCCAATGTAGAGAATTAGGATTTCCAATGGGGCTGCAAGTTGATGTTCAACACCCTTATCGGACAGATCCTGTGCATATTAGACTAAAAAGACCTTCTTATGGAGAGTTATCCTCTCCCGTTAAGAAGGTCTTGGCTTAAAAAAGAGTCCATATCGTAAAAGTTGAAACTTAATATTTAAACTTGACCGTAAGGTTTTCCAGCTTCTGCGACATATCCGACAAGGTTGCAGCCAGGGTCGTGATTTGCTCCATGGAAGCCAGCTGCTCCTCGGATGAAGCTGCAATATTCTGCGAGTTATCTGCGGCTCGAAGCGCCAAATCCGATACTTGCTCTTGGCCTGCTGTGATTTCCTGGACACTTGCGGTGATTTGTTGCGTAACGCTGGCGAGTTCTTCTGTTTGCTGCGCAATCAGGTTGGTAGAGCCTACGATTTTGTTAAACTGCTCCTCTGTTTCATTAGCAATCTGTATACCTGAGTCGACCTCCAGTTTGACTTGTTCCAATGTTTTAAGCGATTGTTCAATATCTGTCCGCATCTCCTGAATCAATGTGGAAATCTGGCCGGATGACTGGTTAGACTGCTCGGCAAGCTTCCTTACTTCAGCAGCAACTACGGAGAAACCGCGTCCTTCTTCGCCTGCACGGGCAGCTTCAATTGAAGCGTTCAATGCAAGGAGGTTAGTCTGTTTTGCGATATTTGTAATCGCATATACCATCGCATCAATTTGCTGGCTGCGTTCATCCAGCATTCTCATCATGGCATCCGTTTGGTTCACGGAACGGTTAATCAGGTTCATTTGCTTCGCCGTATGCTCGACAGCCGTACCACCGATGTTAGCCAATTCCATCGCGTCCACAGAAGAGTCCGCAATCGTTGAAGAGCTTTCCGCTATTCGCTGAATACCCACTGAAATTTCCTGGAGCGCATTGGTTGTCCTCTGAAGCATGGTTTGTTGATCCTGTGCACCGGCTGCTGATTCCTGAATCGACATGGTGATGTTTTCGGTGGCCTGGCTTGTGTGCTCTGCTCCAAGAGTCAATTCTTTGGAGGATGAAGCTACCTGCTTGGTGGAGAGATCGACTTGACGAATAAGATGTCTCATGTTTTGGATCATATGGTTAAAGTCCTTCGAAAGCTCTCCGATCTCATCGCTGGACTTATTTTTAACTTCTTCTACGGTCAGGTCGCCGTCCGCAACCGCTTTAAGCCGCTTCGCGACCTGCAGGATAGGGTTCGTTAAACGGCCCGAGATCATGCTGACGATCACTGTTCCGAGAACAACCGCAACGGCCGCAACAATGAGAACAAGATAAAGGACTTTTGTAGCACCGCTGTTGAACTCGCTTAGATATGCACCCGAACCGATGATCCACCCCCAATGTGGATCCATTTGAACATAGGACACTTTCGTTTCCACTTCACCTGTACCGGGGAGAGCCCATTTATAGGAGACGAATCCGCCGCCGCTTGTACCTACTTTAACGAGCTCTTTTCCCAAATAGACACCATCTTCTGTGACGACATCCGTCAAATCCTGGCCTTCGTTGGAAGGGTTCATTACTGAACGGGCATCTTTGGTAACCGCCCACGGATATCCCGTTTCTCCTACCGTATATTCGCTTTTGATCGTGCGCTTATTATCGGCATTTTTCTCGCCGAGCAGTTCGACGCGAAGTTTTTCCTGTGCTTGCTCCAATGTTAAATCTCCGCTTTCAACTTGCTCATTAAGAAGGTTAATCATGCCAATAACCATACTCACATTATTTTCGAGCGCTGCTTTACCGGATTCATTCATTTCATTTTTCGAAACGGTATAAGAGCTAAACCCGATGACGATTGTCGGCACAATAAGGATGGCCAGGCACAAAGAGACTAGTTTTGCTCTTAAAGATTTTATTTTTAGTAAAGATGCTAACTTTGTTTTCACTGCATTTCCCCCTTGGATATAGCCATTTACAGATTGAATTCTACCTTGTCTACATTGAACCAATGATTTTTACACGAAGTCGCTTTCGCAGTCAGAACCAGCTTCCGATCGCTGTTATCGTGTAAATGTCTAGTTCAACCTATATAATAGATAAAATTTTAAATGAATCTGTACATTATATATCGTAAAAATATCCCGAAAAATGAAGCATTTTCGTCATTCCATTACGAAGTTCGTTAGCCGATCCACGTGACTGCTTTGTTTAATGAACTTTCAGTTTTTATCGTTAACGTGTACATGTTTTTTTCAGTTTATATAGAAGGAGAATTAACAAGTCTATGGAAATAAGAAAGGGAGGGCTTTCTACCAGTACCTCAAGCGCCAACTTTGACGTGGGCCAGATATATAGGTAGGCTTCTTCTCTATTCATTTGTCAACTTTTTTACATAGATTTCATACAACCTACGATTTATATGAATTTAACCATGCTAATCTGTTTCAGGATCAGAAATTGGAGAGGGGTTTTTTAACTTATGTTATGGAAAAAAATGTTGGGTAAAAGCACAATCCGTGTGGCTGCCACTGCACTATTGCTTTCTCAATTATTGGGCGCGGTCGGTCCAGTCTCTGCTGCAAGCAATGACGTCGAAGTACACTTGATCGGAATCAATGACCTGCACGGTCAGTTGGATACGACATCGTTGGTTAATGATAAAAAAGTAGGAACAGCTCCTATTCTGGCTACATATCTAAAAGAAGCTCAAGCCAAATATGAACATTCCCTGCTCTTCCATAATGGAGACTCTGTGGGCGCATCCGCTCCTGTCTCGTCTCTGGATCGGGATGAGCCTACGATGGAATGGATGAATATGATGGGCTTTGATGTAGGTTCTTTGGGCAATCATGAATTCGACCAGGGCATCGCTGCATTAAAAGCACAAATCTTCGGCGGCCTTGATCCCAAAGAAGGCAAGGTCACTCATGCTGGCGCCAAATTTGATTATGTAAACGCAAACGTCATTGAAACCTCCACGGGCAAACCATTGATTAAGCCCTATGTGATTAAAGAAGTGGGCGGAGTCAAAATCGGATTCATCGGGTTGGTGACGAAGGCTACACCGGCTAAAGTATCTCCATCCGGCACAGCAGGCGTGCGTTTCTTAAGTGCAGAAGAAGAAGTGGAAGCCGTTAATAAATATGCAAAAGAATTGCAAGATCAAGGCGTAGAAACGATCATCGTCCTGGCGCATGATCCAGCATCAACCAAAGAAGGCGTAACCACTGGCGAAGCGGCCGATTTAGCCAAGGCTTTACCCGCAGATTCCCCTGTTGACGTGATCGTTGCAGGCGACAATCATGCTTTGGCGAACGGTGAAGTGAATGGAAAATTGATCGTGCAAGCTTATTCATATGGTACGGCATTTGAAGACATCAAGTTGATGATTGACCCTGCGACCGGGGATGTCACCGAAAAATCAGCTACAGTGACAACGACGTTCCAAGAGGGTGTAAAGGAAGACCCTGAATCTTTGGCAATCATTAAAAAATCATTGGACAAGCATCCTGAGCTTACGAAGCCGGTAGGCACAACGGATGGTTCGGTCACTCGCACCGATGCCTATAATAACGAAGCACCTCTGGGCAACCTTATTGCAGATGCCATGCGTCAAGCAGACTTTGGTGATAACGCAAGCGATGCTGACTTTGCATTCATGAATCCAGGCGGTATTCGTGCCGATCTGCCAGAAGGCGATGTAACCTTTGCGGATCTTGCCAAAATCCAACCTTTCGGCAATACTCTGGTGAAATTAGAGCTGACGGGTGAACAAATTCAAACCTTGCTGGAGCAGCAATGGGGTACGAATGCGGACGGCACACCAAACACCAAAACATTACAAATTTCCGGCCTGAAATATACGGCAGATTTCAATAAGCCAGTAGCAGAACGGGTGACTAGTCTAAGCCTTGAAGATGGCACACCTATTGATCCTGCAAAAACATATACGGCTGTCGTTAACAACTTTATGGCAGCAGGCGGAGATAACTATAAAGTGCTGGTGGATGCCAAATCATCCTTGGCAGGTCCGATCGATCTGGATGTATTTTACCAGTACATCGTAGATACGTATAAAGGTGGCGCGATTCAAGCTAAAACGGAAGGACGGATCACGAACGTCGCTGCATCTACGGACCAACCGGAAACTCCTGTAACAACAGAAGTCATTTCCCGCGCTGAATTCGTAAGTGCGCTGGTAGACATGTTGAAACTGAACGAAGTAACTGCAGCGCCTGCATTCAAGGATGTGGCTGCCGATGCTGCATATGCTGATGCGATCGCTGAAGCCGCTCATGCCGGATTCATTCAAGGGTACGGCGGTAACTTCAGCCCGGATCGTGATATCACTCGTGAAGAAGCGGCTACGATTCTTGCTAAACTGCTGAACAATCAAGATTCTGATAAAAATGCGGCTGCGATCATCGCAGGTTTCGAAGATGGGAAGACCGTTTCCAAATATGCGGTTGAATCCATGGCAGCATTGATTGACCAAGGTATTCTTGGCGCCGCAGAGAAAAACCTGCTTCAACCTAAACAAACGTTGTCTGCTGACGATGCAAAAGCTTTAATTCAAAAAGCGGTTGCGGCAAAAGCTTCATAATGTAGAATATTCAAACCTAATAGTAAGACAGGAAAACACATCCTTTTGGGTAAAGGGTTTATCCATATAAACCGCAATAATCGATCACACTAGCCACTGCGAGTGCAGTACCATCTTCCGATCGCTGTTATCCCCAGATTTTTTGAATCCCCTTTTCTAAGGGGAAAATCCGGTGATAAACGCGACCGCTTCGCTTCTTCGGATTGGTTCTGCCTCTCCGTTAACGTGTGGATGTTTTTTGCGGTTAATCTAGGAGAATGCGATGTCCTCATTTAGGATGTGTTTTCCCATGCTTACATTTATTCCAATTATTACATAGAATACGCGACGGTCGATCAGGTCCAGGCCCACAGGAACCGGTCGCGGTCCCAGGCAATTCTGCCGCCGTGGAGCTTGCGGAAAGCCTTTTTCACCTCTTTGGATAACGATGCATTTCCATTCTCATTGATGAATACGAATTGTTCGCCGAAATGGGTCTTCGCATATTCGACCGCATCGCTCTGGGTCAGCGTCCCCGTGAACCTGATTTCCTTGACCATCCATTCCGCGACTTCCTGTGCGGTTGCTTCCATGAAATCATGCTCCTTCCTGCTCGTTGATTGCTCCATTATATCATGACCCGCAGCGAGCACTTGAAGAGAATCAGGCGGCACAATCGCCCATTGCCTCAACAACCGTCAACGCCTGCCGTCGAACCGTTGGATGGCTTCCTCGGTCACCGGCGCGAAGAGGTTAACAAGGTTGCCGTCGGGATCGCGAAACAGCATGGCACGGTTCCCCCACGGCATCGTGGTCGGTTCCTTTACCCACTCGCTCACAAGCGGCTTCAAACGCTCGTATTCGGCATCGACATCATGGACGCGGAACTCGATGATGACCGTGTGATTGTCGGCCGCCACTGCGGAACCCGCACCGAACAGCTGCACCGTCTGGGAGTGGCCGATGGCCAAGGTGCACGATGGCATCACGAATTCGGCAAAGACGGGCGCGGGGCGTTCCGCCGAAACACCCAAGATTTTCTCATAGAACTCGACGAGACGATCTACGTCGTCGGTAATGATGCGTACAGAAGCAAAATTCATGATATACCATCCTTCCCATAATAGGTAATACAATACCTTGAACATATTATTTTGGGCCAAAGATACTTCGCATTGATTTCCTATGCCCTTACGATCCAATGATACAAAAGCGCTGCTGACAACAGTATGTCAGTAGCGTTTTATATAAACTGTAGGGAAAGAGTGATGGGCTTTAGCTGACGGAAAACGATGGCTCCAAACACAGAAGCAGCCTGACAACAGCGCGGCGTTCCGAGAGAGGAATGATTCATCCCTTTACTTAAACGAGGATCGAGGCGTATAATCCGTAAAGACATCGGAGTGAGAAGAGGGAAGTAGATTATGAATAACGGATTGGTCAATGCGATTATCGCGTATATCATGTGGGGGGTTCTCCCGCTTTATTGGAAGTTGTTTAACGATGTGCCGGCAGGCGAAATTCTGTCCCATCGGGTTGTCTGGTCGTTCGTCTTCATGGGTATTCTCGTCGCCGTCCAGCGCCGCTGGGGTGACATGAAACGGATTGCGGCCAGCCGTTCGCTCCTGCTGTCGCTCGCCGCCAGCGGGCTGCTGATCGCTGCGAATTGGCTCATCTTCATCTGGGCGGTCAACAACGACCACGTCGTTGAGACAAGCCTTGGCTATTATTTGAACCCGCTGCTGAACGTGCTGCTGGCAGTTGTCTTCCTTCGTGAGAAGCCAAACCGCGGCCAATGGCTCGCGATTGCCATCGCTAGCGCCGCGGTGCTCATCATCGCCGTCGACTACGGGCGGTTCCCGTGGATCTCGATCTCCCTGGCCGCAACGTTTGGCTTGTACGGCCTCGCGAAGAAAAAGATCGGACAAGACGCTTCGGTAGGCTTGCTGTCAGAGACGGCTGTAGTCCTGCCTGTCGCGCTCGGCTACTGGATCTATTTGGCTGCCGTAGGAAAAACGACGGCATGGACGCTGCCTGCGTCCACGTTCGTCGAGCTGCTTCTTTCCGGCGTGGTCACCGCGCTGCCGCTGCTCTTCTTTGCGCGGGCGGCCGCCCGGATGGCGCTGTCCACCCTCGGCTTCGTACAATACATCGGGCCGACGATCATGCTGTTACTGAGCGTATTCGTGTTCAAAGAATCGGTCTCGCCGGTTCTTCTCATCGGCTTTGCGCTCATCTGGACAGCGCTTGTCGTATATGCTGCCGCATCCGTTCGCGGTGCGAAACTCGCAAAGGTCAACTGACTACAAAAGCATGGCCCTGTACCGTCAAAACAGCCATTTCCGTCCACTGGGGAGGAGATGGCTGTTTTCCGTTTGGACTTATAAGCGGTCTTCAGAGCGTGCTGTCCTTGGCGTAATTCACTCCTAAATGATGAGCCCGATCAAGCAGCATTTCATAATGTTCTGGCTTGGAATCCAAAGTCTCATATAAAAATTCAACCTTGGAATAAGGTACGCCGCAATAATCTGCGATGCCTACATTAAGCAGATGCGTGATCGATTCATCGTAGTTGCGCTTCTGCATCTGTTGTTTCGAAACGCCCGCAAGCCCAATCCACAGCATATGCTGATGATGAAGCTTGTTCGAACCGTAGGCAAACCCGTTGTTCAATACACGATCAACATACCCTTTCAACATGGCCGGCAGATGCCACCACCAGATTGGAAAAATAAAGGCCACGGCATCATGCCTCTTCAACCGTTGCATTTCCGTTTCGATCTCAGGGGAGAAGAGCTGATGCTCCAGAGACCAATCAGGTTCATCGACACCTTGAAGAACTGGGTCAAAGCCAATCTCGTGCAAATCCAATATTTCATAATCGTGGCCAGCCTCGGCAAGACCTTGCACGAAACGATCGGCAACCTGAAAGGTCAAGGAATCTTTTCTCGGGTGCGAAACGATAACCAATACGTTCATATTTGTATTTCACTACCTTTCTCCAGCGCTGACTTGTAGCCATGCTCCATGGCTGATGCTATTATAAACGAGGAATGAAATATTCTGGAAGAACGCACTTTCAAGTTCTATAGGAAGAATGAAGTGCCATAGGAACATGAAAGTACCTATATAAATGCCATAGAAATGGGCGCGGGTCCTGGACTGAAGATAAGAATGGAGGTAATGGTTGTAGCCGGAATACAGCCTGATCACGGAGGGATAACAGATGACTGAGCATCGCAAAACGAACGCTCCCAAGAAATATAAAGTAGGCGTAGAGGCGGCCTTGGAGGTGATGGGCGGAAAATGGAAGCCGTTGATCATCTATCACTTGATGACAGGACGGAAACGCACGTCGGAGCTCAGGCGGTTGATCCCTGACATTACGCAGAAGATGCTGACGACTCAACTAAGAGGCCTGGAAAAGGATGAGATTGTGAAACGGAAGGTCTATTCGGAGGTTCCCCCTAAAGTGGAATATGAGTTAACGGACTACGGCTGGGGACTAAAGCCCGCCCTCGATTTTTTATGTTATTGGGGAGAGGATCATCTGGACAAAGTGTATGGCGACAAATCCAAGGTTTTGGAGGACTTTTCGGGCTGTAACGAGTAAACGGGATGATTCCAGATCACTCCTGAGCTAAATCAGCTGATTGACAGGGGGATGAGTATGAAATGGCAAGAGGTTCAACAGATTTTTCCGAATCAATTTGTGAAGTTTGAAGTTCTTCACTCTGAAGAGACGGAGGATCAAGAAGTTATAGATGAGGTTGCTGTAATCGGACCTGTACGCGACGAAGAGGCAACCCGAGAATTATTAAATAGCCGGGATAAAACCTTGGTCTATCATACTTCCAAGGAACAAGTTATCGTTAAGGTGCGGAAGAACGTGGGTCTAAAGAGAGATTTGCATTCAAATATCATAATATTAACGGATTATTAGGACTAGACATACTGGTAGATGTAGAATGAATACCAAAGAAGTTATCAAACAAAAGTGGGGGTGATTCATCTGACCATTGCTGCAATTATCATAGAGCCAAAAGATCAGGATCATTTTTATGTCCCGGTGTCAACGGAAGCCTTTTTCCAAAGATGCTGGGTGCCTGGAATCATCGCATTGGAATTGGATTTGATTTCTCGATTTGCTGATCCTGGCATAGATATCAATATTCATGATCTTCCCAAATTAACGGGTGAATTCCATGTGTTAAGGGAATGGGCTCGGAGAAACTTGGATGAAAATGATTCTGCTCAATTAATAAATCGAATCAATTTCCTTCTAGAGAAGATCGGAGAAGCATTTAGTGATGAGAAAATCATCATCTATATTGGATAACTGTAGTATGAAGATTGGAGGACAGTATGAGTTCATCCTTATTTTCAATCAGAGGCACTCGATTATTTGTTGAACAGTACAATGAACCATGTGAAGAAGTGCTCCTTTATTTGCATGGGGGACCCGGAGCAAGCTGTGTGGATTTTTGTTATTTTCAAGCCGAAGCTTTATCTGACTCGTTAAGAGTGATTGCGATCGACCAAAGAGGCGTATTACGCTCTGACCCCATCCAAGCGAATGAACATTTTGGATTAAACGATATTATTGAAGATCTCGAGGAACTACGAAAACAAATGGGAATACGCAGGTGGAGTGTATTAGGGCATTCATTCGGTGGATACTTGGCGGTTAAATATGCATTAAGTTATCCAGAATCGATCCATAAAGTGATTTTTGAAACGCCTTGCTTTGATGTGAAAAGGGCAACCAGATCCATCATTTCGAAAGCCAAAGAACATTTTATTCATGTTCAGAATCAACCTGGTATTGAAGCGTCGAATGAGTATCTCCATGGAAATTACAAGCCAAATGAATTATGGAATGCTTTAGGGGATGTTTTTCAATTATTAGGCGAGGATAAGAATCTTTTATATTTTCGGCAATTAACTACCCATCAATATGATGAAATCATGCAAAGCCAGGCATCCTCAAATGATATGTGGAGTAAGAATCAAGTACATAGTCAAAAGCTGCAAGAAGAAGGATTGTTTTTTGAAAATCTGCTGCCCAAGCTATCCGGCTTAACACAACCCACCCTATTATTAGCAGGGGCCTATGATCCTGTTTGTTGTGGTGAGCAGCAACGGGTTTATTTGGAGAAAGTGCAGGACGGTAGGCTCGTCATGTTTGATCGAAGTGCTCATTTTCCGAGGCTTGAGGAGCCAGAGAAATACACGATAGAGGTATTGAACTTTATTTTTTCTTAGAGAAAAGGACCTCAGTGATTGTTTCTGCAGGTGAATATCCAAATACATATAAAATCCAAAGAGGTGATTCAGATGCTCGGCTTGCCCAAAGGTCAGGTGTTTCTTGTTCCATGGACTGAACAATGGGAAGTTGAATTCACTGAGGAAGCGATGAAGATTCGTAATGAACTGAAGGGCGATATTCAATCGATTCATCACATCGGAAGCACTGCCATCAAAGGACTACGTGCCAAGCCGATCATTGACATTGCCATTGAAGTAGAGTCTTTTGAAAAAGGAGAGCGCTGCATCCCTGGGCTGGAGAGGGTGGGTTACTCCTATAAAGGCACCAATATATTACCGGATCGGCACTATTTCAGTAAAGGCGAACCTAGAACTCACCAAATTCATATGTACCCGTCCGGGAGTGAATATCTACATAAGCAGTTGTTGTTCAGGGACTATTTAATATCCAATGTCGAAGCAAGAACAGCGTATCAACAGCTTAAAGAGGCATTGGCAAAGGCGAATTCGACCGATAAGTTGGCGTACGCAGATGCGAAAACGGAGTTTATCCGTCGCGTTGTATCGGAAGCTGAATCCACTGATACTATATAAACCGCAAAAAACATACACACGTTAACGGAGAGGCAGAACCAATCTGGAGAAGCAAAGCGGGCGCGTTTATCACCGGATTTTCCCCTTAGACAAGGAGATTCAAAAAAAATCTGGGGATAACAGCGATCGGAAGATGGTACTGCACTCGCAGTGGCCTTGTGTGGTTGATTAATGCGGTTTCTATAGTTTCCTCTGAATCCATTGATAAGACTTAACCCTTAGGTGTGGCGATTTTGGTCATAGTAAGGTGTGTTTCGCTTTCTTCAACGTAACTGGAAGCATAAGTTTGTGTCACAGATCGAGACTGGCGGACAGGAAACTTATTTATGCACAAAAAGTTGCGATACGAAGCCATGGCATCACTATACTTCTATGAAGAGGAGGGGTTAGATGGATTGGCTTATGAGAATGAATCGGGCATTGGACCATATCGAAATGAATTTAACCGGAGAAATCGAATTAAGCGAAGTGGCTCGTTGTGCTTGCTGTTCGTCACATCAGTTCCAGAAGATGTTCTCGTTTATTACTAACGTATCGCTTGCGGAATATATAAGGCGAAGACGGCTTACCCTGGCGGCCATTGAATTGCAGAATAGCGATATAAAAGTTGTTGATGTTGCGATAAAGTATGGTTATGAATCACCGGTTTCATTTGCAAGGGCTTTTCAAGCGCTGCATGGTGTTAATCCGGCAATGGCCCGTCAAGAAGGGACTGCTCTCAAAGCCTATCCTCGACTATCCTTCTTCATTTCCATTAAAGGAGAAGAGGCCATGAACTATCGGATCGAGACGAAAGAATCCTTTCAAGTATTCGGGATCGAAAAAATGTTTCCATTAAACGGCGTAGACACCCCGGCAGAATTTTGGAAGCAAAGCCATGCGAACGGCGAGGTTGAAAGGCTTGCTGCCAATGCAGGCGACCTCCCCGCCTTTTTAAATCAGAACTATCATAAGGTACATGCCGTTTGCAGCTACAAAAAAACCGATGAGGATACTTTTCCGTACATGTTGTGCGCATTTAAAGGTAATTCAAGTAAAACGGATGGGTACACAAGTATAACCATACCAGCTCAAACGTGGGCGATATTTTCTTCGGATCCGTTCACATGGGACCAATTTGATGAAACGATTGAGACATTGTATAAACGATTTTTCTCCGAATGGCTGCCTACTGCTGGATACGAACAGGTCGATGGAATGGAATTTGAAATTACAGGAGGTAAAGATGGGCTTCATTTCGTTGAGCTATGGTTTGCAGTAAGGAAAATATCCGAGCATAGACCATTTTAATATTCTACAAGAGGTAGAAAAAGATATGTATTACGTTGAAATCCTGACAACGATGTTGTCAGGATTATTAGTTTAGAATAGCAGCAGATACCCACACATCACTGACCGAGAGGAGGAATGCCTATGAGAGGCGCAGCCGACCTTGCGGCGGGCATCGGGGACTGCCTGCTGTTAATCGTCCTCTTTGTTCCGCTTACAATATACGTGTACTTAAAGAGGCAACTTCAGTAGGAGTGTAAACGATGTCATTGCATAAAACATGCGAACTACCTCGACTTCCGTTTCTAGAGGTGAGTGAGGAAAATTCATGAATGAGATCAGGCAGACTAAAGGGACCAGGGAGAAAGCGGGCTGCGCGGCTTGTTCCCTGGTTCATGCCTGCATGGGACCGAAAGCAGCCGAAATGGAATCGGCTGCTTTTGTTCAATTAACGAAGCAGGTTAGTCTAACAGTTCCCAATAATACTTATTTGAATGTTTCTTAAGTTATTGGCAGTTATCTGGATAAGGTGAGCAAACTGAGCCTCAGATTAATACAAGGCATGAACTGTTTAAGGAGATCCCTCGGTTCGATGCCTTGTCTTTTTTGTTTTTATCTATATTCTCTAAGATAGTCGTTGATTGTTAGGGGAAATCCAACGTAAAAGGTTCTTGATCGGTCCTATTTTGATAACTTGTTGGATTATGAGGTAACCTACAACACACCCTATCGTGTTAGCTATAAGGTCATTGATGTCAATACTTCTTGAACTGCCTAGAATTAATTTAAGGATCAGCTGCATAAACTCAATGCCGAATGATACGGTCAGTCCTATTCGTATTGCTTGTTTTAAGGAAAAGATGCCGCGAGGCGCAAGCCATACGAAAACACCCAATGGCATAAATAGAATGATATTTAATATAAAACTTGTCATATCAATTGTTAAAATGGGGATAAAATTAATTGAACTGTACCAAGGAGCTTGATTACGGTGAATGCCGAAGGTTAGCTCTATAGGTAAAAATACAAAATAAATGACACCTAACGCATAGCAAAAAAATAAAACTTCAAGTAATGTTATCTTATTTTTTTTATGAGTGACCACTCTAAAAATGATATATAGCAGTGCTAATGGGATTAACACGGCTATTGGTGGAATAGTGTATAACAAATCCATAAAACTCTCTCCTTTGTTGTATCAGCTGATTTGTAACCAGTTTACAAGGAGAACATTTAGAAAGCTTAAATTGAAAATAAAGAATTCTAAAGTTTTTATTTTTAGGGTGAGCTGAAGCAGTGGAAAATGCCGGGCATGTCGTATATAAGTTATATGGTATGTTTATAAAATGGTTATTTGCGTACAATAATATATTCATAAATTGAAGTACGGGGTGGAGTGGATTGGATGGAAACGAAATACAAGAGAATGCGTTTGGAACTGGCGAGATTTGTTAGTCTCAACGCAGTATTTGCGTTAATAATTTGTTTTTTACTTATGGCTGTTATCTTGATTGTAAGAGCTATTTCAGAGGGATTATATAACTTCATAATGAGTTTAATTTATGAACTTAACGGATTGCTGCCCAAGGTGTTTTCTATTATGTTCCTTGTTTTTTTCTTTACCTTCATATTCAATCTATTCATAGTGTCTCGGCGGTCTTTTCGTTACTATGCGGAGTTATCCCAAACCCTTCAATCCATGGTAGAAGGAAATCGAAACTTAAAATTGCCTGTTAGCGAACAGGATTCGGTTTTTGGAGGTCTGGCACAGAACATCAATAAACTCGTTGAGCAGCTAGAGCTTTCCCTTCAGCAGGAGAGAGCAGCAGAAGAATCTAAGAATGAGCTTATTACTTCGGTATCCCATGATCTACGTACGCCTCTAACATCAATTCTTGGTTATCTCTATATTATTGAACAAGATCGTTACCAAGATGAAGTGGAGATGCGATACTATACGTCTATAATCTATGAGAAAAGCAAAAATTTAGATCGTCTTGTTAATGAACTTTTTGAGTATGTTCGTACTAAAAGTCCAAAACTTTCGCTTCATAAAGAACAGGTAAATTTGACCAGAATGCTTCAACAGCTTGCTGCACAGTTTATTCCTGAGTTTAAAGCAAGGCGTATGGAGTATCGTTTATTCTTACCAGATAGTGAAGTTTGGCTACATGCAGATGCTGAGAAATTAGTACGAGTTTACGAAAATCTTATAAATAACGCTCTACAATACGGTGCGGATGGAAAATGGATTGACATACAGCTTCAGGAGGATACACGTGGGATCCGTATCGAAGTAAGAAATTATGGGAAACCAATTCCTCCGTATGCAATTCCTTATGTTTTCGAGCGGTTTTATCGAGCGGATCAAGCACGTACCGAGGCAGGTTCAGGGCTTGGTCTAGCTATTGCAAAAAATATTGTTGAACTTCATCAAGGGGAAATTTGGGTGGAAAGTGATGTGAGCGGGACAGCTTTCTTTACGTTGTTTTTGAAAAAGGAGAATAAGGATGAATGCTAATATATTGGTGGTAGACGATGATCTTGAAATTGTAAGACTTGTGGCGCTTGCACTTCGACAAGAGGGTTATACTGTATTGACTGCATCTAATGGACGGGAAGCTTTGCAATTCATTGAGGAACAGGAAATAAATCTGATGATTGTAGATGTGATGATGCCCGAGATGGACGGACTCACCTTCTCTAAGGAAGTAAGGAAGAGGAGTGAGGATATTCCGATTCTCATGCTCAGCGCCAAGTCAGAGGATATGGATAGAATAGAAGGTTTATTGATCGGTGCGGATGATTACATGACCAAGCCGTTTCATCTACTGGAGTTAGTAATTAGAGTAAAAGGATTATTGAGACGGGCTTACCCAGCAAATAAAAGTACGTATGAAGATCCTTCCGTTTTGAAGTACGGACCACTCACCATTGATCATAGACGTTACGAAGTAAGGTACAATGAAGAAAAAATCGTTCTCACCGCAAAAGAGTTTGATATTCTATATTTACTTGCAAGTCATCCGGGTCAGGTATTTGCTGCCGAAGACATTTTTCAAAAGGTATGGAAGGAAAAGTCTTATGAGGGCAATAATACGGTGATGGTGCACATCAGTAATCTAAGAGAAAAAGTAGACAAGATATTAGGCTATAAGCTCATTCAAACTGTATGGGGTGTGGGGTATAAGATTGAAGCTTAACTTAGATGAAATCCGTGTACTGAAATGATTAATCAACCTGAATTAAGGTGATGTTAAGAATGGATTTAACAGGTGTTTAACCGGTTGCTTTAATATAAGAATCAGTGAATTTACTTATAGGGGACTACTACACGTTATACAGTTTTTTACATCCGTTACTTGGGAGAGTATAACGAATTTTGGCTGGTTTTAGCTGCGTCTGTACTTGTTGCGATAAGAACAGGATTGAATCAACTGAAAAGGGGATAGATTTAAAATGCTCACTGATAAAAATAGCAAAGACGAAATTGATGATAAAATTAATAATGCTGAAAAAGTAATAACAATCGGCGAAATCTTTTATTGGATTGCAAGGTCAGTAGGCATCATACTAAAATAAAATGGGTATTGTGCTGATGTTTTGAAATAACGATGACTCGGCAGCCGGCCCCAAAAGATCGGCTGCTTTAGTTTAACCAACGGGTGGGCTTTAAAGCGCTCCGTTTTGGAAGATGTCTTCAAATCGCGGCGACGATGCTCTCTTTTGTTAAGCTTCCTGTTCCATAGGAGAAGAGCCAAGATTGATCAATACAACGCCTGCAATAACGAGCGCAATACCAAGAACCGTTATTAAACCCACCTTTTCCTTCCATATCAGAATCCCGATGATCACCGTAGCCAGCGTTCCTACCCCCGACCATATCGCGTAAGCGATGCCTAGGGAAATGTGTTGCAAACTCAAGGAAAGCATATAGAAAGCCAGCCCAAAACAGATGACCACCGCAATACTTGGATATAATTTCGTAAATCCGTTCGATAATTTCAGCATCGATGTACCCAGCAGTTCGCCAACAATAGCCACAAGCAAAAAAAGGTACGGCTTCATTCCGATCCATTCCCCTCATTTAAAATCCCCTGCATCAAGAACTCGACCATTTGCGCCAATACCTTATCCAGGGACAATCCGATTTTGTTCGCGACATGTATGTCCATAAGCTGGTTTAAAGCCCCGATGTAAGTCTGAATGAATAGCTCGACATGAAATGGCCGGAGGCTTCCTGCCGCGACTCCTTCCCGGATCAAGATCCGAATGTTATCCCATTCATGGTTTAAGTATGTATCCACCTCATGCCACAATTGCGGATAGCGTTGTTTTAATTCATGAAGAACACGAACGTCTTTAATTACGAATCCTTGAGGCAAAATGACTAATGCCCTTCTCAGTTTCTCTACGTCAGTCAATGAAGCATCGTTCATCACTTCCTGCTCGGCTTCCCGCATATCCGCAATGGATTGATCGATCAGATAGCTAATCATTTGCTCTTTTGACTCATAGAATTGGTATATTGTCTTCGTGCTCATCCCCAGACTGGCAGCGATATCCCGAAGCGAAAACTTCAGCCCCCGCTTCATGATTTCTTCCCTGACAGCTTCCATAATTCTCTGTTTCATAAAAGGCTCACATCCCATCCTAGCTTATTTTCCGAATTAATCGAGGCAGGAAGAACAGCGGGTAAATCATCAAGAACAAATTCGGTATCCACCATGACACATCAAAATCATGCCGCAGTCCCCAGAACGCGATGGCTTGCAAGCCAGAACAAAACGTGAGCGTTAACGATATGATCCCCAAGGAAATTCCAAATTGCCGCCGCTTCTGATAAACATAAATGCTCGTTAACCCGGTAAAAGAGATCAACAAGTCCAGCGGAATAAACGATAAATTCCATGCCACCATCATTTCATTATCGTAATCCTTGTAGAGAAACTCCTTCGGCAGCAGCTGAAGAAATACGATAAGCCAGTACACGACGAATCCCAGATCGGTGACCAGCATGGCTGTCTTCAATGTTTTTCCCAATGATTTGAGCTCCTTTCTTTATACATTAGCGAGGAAAACAAAAATATCATTACGTTTTCCTTGTTTTCCATTATACAAATCATTCTCCATGTATTCAACCTTAAATAAAAACGAGCAGTTATTATCCCCTATGATCAAGTAACGAACTTTAAATTACACGAATGAGATATTCAACTCTATATTTGAAGTTCATATGAGTAGACTTCCCTATGAAGTTAATGAGAATATATTAAAGAGTATGCTTTCACGGAAAGCAATCATGAATTTAAATTTGTATTGGAGGCGGCAAACATATGGCGTGGAATATCGGGTTGCTCTGCATTCAAGCAGAATTGAATGATGTTGATCAGATTTTGGATATTTTTCACAAATCGGAAGAAGGATTATATTTTGAAGATGTCACTTCCGTTAACATGGGAGATGCTCTTGGAGTCGGAATACACGATTCTTGGGTCATCATTGTGGATACCCAAGGGCGATTTATCTACGATGAGAAATTCCCGCTTCAGTTATCTGAACGATACAAAGTTAAAACATTTTGGATTGCCGAAGGGCTTGTATATAGGGATTATGATGATAACGGCGGGAAGAATACAGAAGTTAGGGGCATAGATGAAGGGTTGAAATACTTGCATTCCAAGGGGATTAAGCCGATAGATGAATGGGGAGAAACGATCATATTTCAGATCTTGGAGAATGAGATCTTTGATATCAAAATGGAGCAGCATGGTACAACTCTACACCGATTAAGATATTTGAAATATGAATGTTGAGACAGAGCGGACAACACTTTGTATGTAGTTCCGTTTATTCGATGCAGCGGCCTACCAAGCTCACAGAATCAAGTGGATGCTGTATTAGATATGAGTATAGTGCAAGTTCTAAGGAGGTCGCGCCGATGAATGCTGGAATGCTTTTTAGAGTTGGTTTGGTGTTTGATACACCGGAGTATGGAACCATTGTTGCCGGTGCTAATCCGGACTTGGATGACATCATGCCTGCACAGATCAAAGAGATGATCGGGGAACGGATTATGATCATAAAACCAGACATGGAAGAGCAAATTTTCGAAGTGGTTTCTTTTCAAATCAGTTATTCCATTATTGGAAAAAAGAATATCGGCATCTGTTTAGGCAAAGGAATCCCATCGGAATCGATACCTGAAGGTTCGATCGTTTATTGCCATTCTTCCTAGGTTGAACCATTGCCCGAATAACCCAAATCCTGCTATAATTCCAGTATATCTACTGTATTGGGGGTTATACCGTGGCAATATTGGCAGTGCCGGATTGCTCGTTCACTAGAAAGGCCTTACGCAAAGCCTGAATAGGGGCGGACTTTGTGTAGGGCGCGACGAGAAGAGAATCGATCGCCCTGAATTGACCATAATGTTTCATCCCGCAGGCTTTGCACCTTATTTGCTTTTCCAATAAAAATAAGGGGCTGAAAGCCATGCAAACACCATTTATCCAAAACCATCAATTGAATGTCATTCAAAAACAAGCTGATTTCCTGTTGAAAACACTGCGCACAGTCGCGGATCGAAAAGTGCTGCAAACCGTCCGTCATACGGTCGTCACGAACGCGATTGCGGCTTTCGACGAGTTGACTGACGAACAAAGGCAGCTGTTGGAGCAATTGTCCTCTTACGAGGCAGCGCATGAACTGCAGGAATATCTGGACCGGCTGGAAACACACCTGATTCCATTTCCGCAAGTGACGGCGAAGCAAATCCAGAAGCTGTTTCCGAAGGCGAAGAAGCTCAAGCTGCCGAACCTGGAAACGGTGGATTACGCGCATACGACGTATTTGAGATGGACCGACATCGCGACCAACCGCTTGTTCATCGTATATCCGCATGAAGGCAAGTTCCTCGGCATCGAGGGGCGGATCACGGCCGCGAACAAGAAAGGGTACTGCATGTTCTGCAATCGCCATCAGGAGCTGGGATTCTTCAATGTGAAGACGAAGGGGAATTCGCCGGACAACTTTTCTTCCATCGGCCAGTACGTGTGTTTGGACGATACAGCTTGCAACCATAGCATTACCGACACCGCCATGCTGGAGAAGTTTCTTCTCTCGACGGGAAAATAACGCAAGGAACGAACAGGGTCGCTCTTCGGAGCGGCCTCTTTGCGTATGACTCGATTTCCATCTATGCTAGAATAAGGGATATTCTATATTAGCCGCAAAAAACATCCACACGTTAACGGAGAGGCAAAACAGGCAGCATGGCGGGAATGAATACAAAAAGGAGCGTGATGGTGATGACCCATGAGCAGCTGATGCATCTGCTACATGCTTATGAGATGGATCGGCCCGAGCCGACGTTCTTGCGGCATAACGAGAACCGAACTTATCGGGTGCAGGACAGCGACGGCAAACGGTATCTGCTTCGTATCCATGAACCCTTTGTCCAGGAGATGAAGGGACTGCAGCATACTGAAGCAGGGATTTTGGCAGAACTGGACATGTTGGAGCAGTGGGGACAATGGAGTCGGGATGAAGTACAGGTGCCTGTACGGAATAAGAGCGGAGAACTTGTCACGACCTTTGAAGCAGATGGACAAAAAATGAATGCATCGCTCCTTACGTGGATGGAAGGCCGGGATCTGAGCCAAGAAGACGTGCAGGGTGCCGATATTGCGAAGAAACTGGGCAAGCATATGGCGGAGCTGCATGCTTTTTTCAGGCAGTACAATCCATCCGGCATGGAAGCACGGCCGAGCCAGGGGAAGGCTTACAACAAACGAATGGCGCAGGTCATTCATTCGAGCGTGTCCCAAGGCTTATTTACGCCTGCCGATGCGGCTACCATTGACGAAACGTTGCAGTTGGTGAACGAGCGATTATCCGATGAAGGCGGGGATGACGGGCCAGACCTCATTCATGGCGATGTTTGCCAGGGGAATGCGATCCTTACGGTGCATGGTGACGTACGGTTCATCGACTTCGGTTTTTACGGAAAGGGCTACGCACAGACGGACACGGCGATGGGTGCAATGATGCTGCCTGCGAATCGGCGGGATGCGTTCCTTGAGGCGTATTATGGACGAGCTTGCTCAGAGAACGAGTTGCTGCTGCTGGAAGGTTTAACGCTCGCTGCGATCATCGGGTTCTATGTCTTTCAGATTGGGAACGAGAAGCATCACGATGGGATGCGTGAGCGAATGCCGATCTTGTGTGCGGAGCGATGCCGGCCTTTTTTGCGAGGAGAACGGATCTTTTATCAATAATCAAAATAAGCCTACCGAATCAATGTGAGGGAGAGAACAAATGGGAACGTTAACGCTTAAACGTTTTAACGGCATTGAACAATTCCGATTGGTGAATTCCAATGCTTTTGCCGTCAGAAACGATGATGGTACGATTATGTTATGGTTTGAAACGGAGACAGACCCTGCGGCCATAATGTCCGTTGAGGATACGGCGGAGCTTTCCATGAATCCGGATGCGGAAATCACGTTGATCCTTGAGCATCTTGCCCTCAAAGAATTCAAGGCCTTGTCATACGAACTTATAAACGGATACAATCCGGAAACGAGAAGTCTGGATGCGAGGCTCTATTATTTCGAGCATGAGGCAGTTAATGAAAACACCGTGGAACTGGAGTATAGAGACAAGGGCGTTTTTTATCTCAAGTGGGCAGGGAGAACGACAGACATCAGCTATTACGATGGAAGTAAACCAGATACGATTCTTGAAGTAGAAGGGGAGTTTATTTTAAAGGATTATGAGAAATGGAATTGATTGGAGCATATCACCATCAAGGAGGGAATTTGAGTTTGGTCTTAAGACTGCGTTCGAATAAGATGGTTGAGTACGGACTCGTATGTGAAAGCAAGGAAGAAAAGAGGCGTAACGAGGAGGATCAATAGATGAAAACCAATAACTATTCCGCCATATCCAGCGGGATTATCGGGTTGTCCATCATTATAGGAAGCTGGATTTTCGTAAGCAATCAACCAGAGTCGATCATCGTGGACACAAGCGTCCCAACCGTCGCGTCGTCGTCTAATCCTAATGAATACGGGCCAATTTTAAGTATCGCTGAGGCGGCCGATTATCTGAATCTCTCGGAAAACGATGTTCAAAATATTATCGCTTCCGAACAGAAGAAACTAAATGATAATGGAACTTTTCCAGGAACGATGTTCCCCTATTTCAAAATCGGCGAGGTGATATATGTGAGCAAAGAAGGATTGGCTGTGTGGCTTGCAGATACGATCGAGCAAAAGAGACAGTATCTTAACGGCACCGTGCTGCAATAAAGGGTAAAGGATATGGCGATATGAAAAATACATAGATGAAGGAGACCTTTGCATGCCGGAGCGTGAAGAAATTCTTTCTGGAGGAAACGTGAATCACGTCGTCCGAATTGGAGGAACAGTGCGCCGCAGCGTCCAATCCGATTCGTATGTACATGAACTGCTGCAGCATCTTGAAAAGGTGGGTTATCCGAATACGCCCAGGTTTAGGGGGATGGATGAGAAGGGGCGAGAAATTCTGACGTATCTGGAGGGCGTAGTTCCGGGAAACGATTATCCCGAAATAGACAGAACGATGTGGTCGGATGAAGTATTGGTTTCGCTTGCAACCCTTCTTAGAAGCTACCATGATGCAACCGTCGGCTTCAAGTCTTCGGTGGACTCCCTACAGGCTTACCCTGATCCTTCCTTGCATGAGGTGGTTTGCCATAACGATGCGGCCTTGTATAACGTCGTTTTTGACGGAGAACATCCCGTTGGTCTGATTGACTTCGATATGGCAGGTCCGGGGCCTCGCATTTGGGACATCGTGTATATGTTGTATACATCTGTTCCTTTATCGGGTATTTCACCAGGAAGTGAGGATCGCGTTGTCGTGGAGTATGACCCAAAGGTTCATGCTGCCGAACGGGGAAGACGCATCGGACTTTTTTTAGATGCTTATGGTATTTTAGTGCCCGGCAGTCTTAAAGCATGGGTAATCTCCCGAATTCAGCACATGTGTACAACGTTGTCCGAGCGCGCAGCTGCTGGAGAGGCCGCATTCGTCAAAATGGTGGAAGAAGGCCATCTTGATCATTACCAGAAAGAGGTAGAGTTTCTGAAACAGCATTTTGATGAATGGTGGCAGGAAGAGCGGATATGACCTTGGAAGGAGAGGGCAGACAATGTACATTCACAGAAATCTTGAAAATATCGATTTGGAAACGATCTGTACTTTTCCGCAGAACGAGGAAGAACTTTACTATATCAGTCCCCGATTTACATACCCGCTAACGCCCGATCAAATTCTGAGTTTATTGCAGGATCGCCACGAGCCGACGGTTGTTCTGAATAAACATACGAATGAAGTCGTGGCCTATGCAAACATATACGGAAACGACCCTGCCGAAAGGACGTGTTGGCTTGGCAATGTGATCGTCTCACCCGGGTATCGGGGCACAGGGGCGGCGCCATTTTTGATTGGCGTCATGCTGGACAAAGCGAAAAACAGCCTGGGCAGCCAAACGCTCCGTTTGGCCTGCCATAGCACCAATTCACGAGGCTTGGCTTTTTACGCCAAGCAGGGTTTCAAACCATTTGATCTCCGTATAACAAAGACGGAAGAGAAGTCGATGATCACTATACACATGGTTAAGGCATTGATTTAGCGCCCCCGGAGTGGGCGGGAAGATTGCCTCTGATTGTGGGACTTTTACGAAAAGTAAAAAAGCGAGGAGAACGGTCGATGAGAGCGTACATACAGACGAATGCAAAGGGCGACTTCTATAACGTCAATGCCTTTATTGCCAATGAAGGATTCACCGCACTGGGCTGGGAAACGGTCAAGTACCATGATATTGCCGGAATTCAGGAGAGGCATCCGGAACATGTCGTCGTAGGCGGCATCGGCAATGTAAGAAAACGACTGGAACAATTGGGGGTGGCCGGCAACCGGGAGGAAATCGACTATCCAGCCTGTTTGGCCGGCTATTTGGGCCGGAAGGTGTGGGTTACGACGATGCGGGAGCTGTTCAAGGATCAGGAGCACTGGAATGTATTCGTCAAACCGAAGGATGTCACCAAAAAGTTTGCCGGAACCGTCGTGAAGGAATACAAAGATTTTATCGGACTCATGGATGATCTGGAAGATGCCGCAGTCTGGTGTTCCGAAGTGGTGGACTTTGTGACGGAATGGCGTTGTTTTATTCGATACGGAGAGATACTGGATATCCGTCGATATAAAGGGGCGTGGGATTCCAAGCTGGACGTCAACGTCATACGAAACGCAGTCAAGGATTTTAAGGATGCCCCAGCGGCTTATGGCATGGACTTTGGCATCGACAAGGAAGGCCATATGAAGCTGGTGGAGATCAACGATGGTCATTCGCTGGGGACATACGGCATCGGGGCTTTGGATTATGCCAAATTCCTATCGGCCAGATGGGCGGAACTTACAGGTACGACGGACGAACTGCGAAGCCTTTAACGAAGGGACTGCCTGGCAGGCTTGAACAACAGAATACAGGTTGAATTCAAAGTTCGTGATGCCGATGCTGCATGTTGTGAGCGATGAATGCCTGGATGGCAGCCGGAGTTGCGGCTGTCTTTTTGTTTCTTTTAACCATAAACAACAATCCGAAAATGAAAAAAGGCATTGACCAAAAGAGTGTATAGTGTATATATTATACATATACAGTATATACACGGATACACCGCAAGGAGGTTACAGGCATAAAAGTCATCATATCGAACGCGTCGACCGATCCCATCTACGTTCAGATCATCAGCCAGATTCGGCAGAGCATCCTGAGCGGCGAATTGGCCCCGGGGGACAGCCTGCCTTCCATTCGGCAGTTGGCCAAGGATTTGCAGGTCAGCGTCATTACGACAAAGCGGGCCTACGAGGAATTGGAAAAGGAGCAGCTGATCGACTCGGTTCTCGGCAAGGGATCCTTTGTGTCGGGAGCCAATACGGATTTTATCCGGGAACAGCGCATGAAACGGCTGGAAGCCAAAATGCTGGACGTCATCCGCGAGAGCAAGGAATTAAGCATGAGCAGACAGGAAGTCATTGAGCACTTCCAATTATTGTTTGAGGAGGAACGCACAGAATGAATGCCATTGAAGCACGCCATCTCACCAAAAGGTACCCTCAGTTTACCGTGGACAATGTGTCCCTGAACGTGAAGAAAGGATATATCACCGGCTTGATCGGCCCGAACGGCGTCGGCAAAAGCACGGTGATCAAAATGATTCTCGGCCTGGTTCGCCCAGACCAAGGAAACGTGAAAATATTCGGCAGGGACATGTCCAAGCATGAAGTAGAGATCAAGCAGCGTATCGGGATTGTATCCGATGAATGCTTTTATTACGAGCATCTGAATATCCGTGACCTGAAAAAAATGATCGCCCCCTTCTACGACCGCTGGAATGAAGGGAAATTTAACGATTTGCTGGAGCAGTTCGAGCTGTCTCCCCGGAAGAAGGTCGAGGAGCTGTCCAAAGGTATGAAAATCAAGCTGGCGCTGGCCCTTGCGCTATCCCACGATGCCGAGCTTCTGATCATGGACGAACCGACCTCCGGGCTGGACCCCGTGTTCCGCCGGGAGATGCTGGACCTGCTTGCGGATATGATGCAAGACGAGAACAAGTCGATCATGTTCTCAACGCATATCACGACGGATCTCGACCGCATCGCGGATTACATTGCCTTCATTCATCGCGGCAAGCTGGTGTTCAATGAAGCCAAAGAGGAAGTGCTGGAGCGGTACGCCATCGTCAAAGGAGGCCCGGAGCTGCTGGATGCGGACATTCGCAGCGAATTCGTCGGCATTCGCGAGACGGCGGTCGGTTTTGAAGGATTGGTGGGTAACCGGAGTCATGCTAAACAATTGTTCGGGCACGATGCCTTGCTGGAGAAAGCTTCGCTGGAGGACATCATGTATTTCACGGCAAAAGGAGGACGCATTCATGCTTAACCTGCTTCGCAAAGATTTTATCGCGCTCAAGAGCTCGCAATGGACGGTGCTTCTATATTTGGTTATTTTCAGCGTGGCATTCATTCCGAGCATGGAGTTATCCTTCTATTATGTCGGCATCTATACCGCGTTTGGTTCCGTCATGCTGGCGACGATGATCGATATCAAAAACCACAACCACAATTTTCTCGTCACCCTGCCGATTAGCCGCAAGCAGATCGTGCGGGCGAAATATATGATGGCGATCCTGTACTCGCTATTCGGCATACTGGCCTCCTTTGTCATCCATGCCGCCGTGGCGCGGTTTGCGCCGGAGTACAGCTTGAACAAGCCCGACTATACGGTGCTGGGTGTTCTGGTTCCGCTGGGCATACTGCTGGTGCTGATTTCGATCTACATGCCTTTGTTTTATTCTTTGAGCAAAAAGGGGGCAGGCGTCATTAACGTGGTGTTTTTGGTTGCCATGATTTTGCTGGCTCAGCCGGCAGCATACCTCTTTAATTTGGCGAATGAACGCAATCTGGTCGGTTTTCCGTTACTGCTTGTCATTGCGATTAGCATTCTGGCATTGTTCATCGCTTCCTTTTATGTGACGGTGAATGTGTTCAAAAGAAAAGATTTGTAGCACGACAGTGATTGTGCCCAGGAGCGTATGCCGGTAAAATATAGATAAAATGGTATACAGCATGTGCCCTTCTGCGATGTTGAATTCATATTTGTGCAGGGAAATAGGAAGCCAAGTGTTTGCGCACTTGGTTTTCATGTTTTGGGGGGATCGAATGGGACTCGACTATAACTATAGGCTTATCATTCGCAAGGATCAGAAGGAGCGTCTATTCCGTTATGTCCAAGCACATGGGGAGCTGACAGGCACGAACAGCTTTTGCCTTCATTTTGACGTGGACTCCGCGATATTGAAGTATTTGGAGGGAGGGTATTCATTTAGGCCGCATTATGATCAGGATGAAATTGGACGCTCGCTCCTTCCAGGGAATAAGGCAAGAATTGGCGCTATAGAGTATTCGGAAGATCAGCTGGATCACGATCCGGAACGATTGCGTATTCGTTTTGCCGCCGTGACTTCGGATATGAGTCTCATGCTTCAAGAATCGAATGCGGTCAGAAGCTGGTTTGTCGCGTTAAGCAAACATGTGGATGCGATCATTACATACATGGATATGGAAGCCGAGGGGCAGCGGATTATTTACGGAAACGGCAAAGAAGCGTTGCTGGAGTTCAAAGAAGATGGTTTTTCTCAAGGGACCAGGATGGATTTTGTCCGCAGGATGAACGGGTTTGTCAGGCATTGGCCCAGAGAGCTGCAGCGGTACGGGACGCATTATCGTCAGCAGGAGAAGTACTCTCTTATCATCAGGAAAGAGCAGAGAGCAGCCCTGCGTCAATATGTTGAAAATCACGGGCGCATCATGGAAGAGGACGAACTTGTAATCCTTGTAGATCTGGATGCACCCATTATGAAGTATCTGGAAGACGGGTATGGAGAGAACGAGTATGGCGTGTCATACGGTTCGGTCCCTCAATCTCGAAAGGCATTGGCTTATAAGCACATTGGCGAAAATTTAAAAGTGTCGCTAGGCGGGATCCTAGTCGTGGAAGAGGAAATGGAAGGCGAGGAAGACGAAATGATCGTGCATTTCATTCCGCAAAAATGGAAATTGGACGGCGTCTTCTCTCGGTCGCTTTCCGTTAGGGATTGGTTTCGGGCTCTAAGTGTTGCCGTTCAGGCCAAGCTGGCTTTTCAGAGCGTATGGTTAGGTGAATACGGACACCGCATCATCCAGGATCAAGGTCAACCGACTCACGTGGAATTCACGGGACATTATGAGCTTGAGGTCGATCATTTTGTATGGCTCTATCGGACATTTGCGGATTATTTCGAGCATTTTGCAGATGAGCCCAGTGCTCAGGAGGAATGAACGGAAGGCAGGCGGCAGACGGGTAGAGCGAGTATAGGAGGTGTCCTCTTATGGGCATGTCGGATTATTATAAAAACTTGAGAGAAAAGGTCAGCAACCAGCTGATTTTTATGCCAGGCGTGGCCGGAGTGATCCGTAATGAACATGGTGAAATGTTGTTTGGCAGGAAGCATCATGAAGAGAAGTGGGGCTTGATCGCGGGAGCGATCGAGCTGGGAGAAACGCCGGCGGAAGCCATGATTCGGGAAGCATTCGAAGAAACAGGTTTAACGATTCATCCGGAACGGATCATTGGCGTATATGGCGGAGAAACCTACCGATTTACGTATGCGAACGGGCATCAGGTTGAATATATCACGATTGTGTTTGAGTGTACGATTCGCGAGGGTGAGCTGCAGCGGGAAAACGAAGAGATGAAGCAGCTTCAATTTTTTCCGGAAGACCGCATTCCGCCTATAGCCATAAATTATCCTAGTTCTATTTTTAGCTCCAGCCATCGAGAGAGGGCGGATTTCGATTTATAGCGAACGGTAAGATCGCAACGTTGCCACCTAGCCACCAAAATAAAAATGAGGGCCGCTCCTTCGATCAGGAGACGACCCTCGTCTTATTTTCCGCGATGCCAGGCTTGTCGTTCACTCAGTGATGATGATGCGCATGCGCATCCGGCGCATCGGCTTTGACGGTGCATAACACGGAGGTGTCATGCAGATGTTTCTCGGACTCCACTTGCAGGGTGACGTGTTTGATTTCTTTATGCTCCAGCATATGTTCGATCTTCTGCACAAGCACCTCGGCTTCGTAAATGCTCAGCGTTCCGTCTACCACCACATGGGCGGTCAGTGCATTCAGGTTGCTCGTGATGGACCAAACGTGTACGTCATGCACGCCTTTTACGCCGTCGACTTGTTGGATCGTCTCTACCAGATCGCCCACGTCCACGTTGGCAGGCGTTCCTTCCATCAGCACATTCAGCGCCGATTTGGTGACGTAAAATCCGCTGCGCAGCACCAGTGCAGCTACAATGACGCTGGCGAGCGGATCGGCCCAGCCCCAGCCGAAGAACATCATAAGCAGGGCGGCAGCGATGGCGCCGATGGAGCCCAGCATGTCGCTGATGACGTGCAGGTAGGCACCGCGCATGTTCAGGTTATGGTCCGTATCGCTTCCACGCATCATGATCCACGCAACAAGAATGTTGACGAGCAGGCCGATGACGCTGATGATCAACATGCCGAGCGTGGCGACTTCGGGCGGATGGAGGAAGCGCTCGATGGCTTCATAGAAAATGTACAAGGAAATGGCGATAAGCGTAATCCCGTTCAGAGCGGCGGCCAGTATTTCAAAGCGGCGATAGCCGAACGTTTTGCCCATATTGACGGCTTTTGCGCCAAACGTGAATGCGAGCAGCGCCACGCCAAGCGCAATGGCATCGGACAGCATGTGACCCGCATCGGAGATCAGGGCCAGGCTGTTGGTCATAAAACCGCCGATGGCCTCGACGATCATATAACCCGTAATGATGATGAAAGAGAATAAAAGCACTTTTTTGTTGGCGTTCGCTCCATGGTGGTGATGCCCATGGTCATGCTGATGATCGTGTTGCTGTGCGGACATTGAAATCCTCTCCTTTGTAATGCATTGTTTCGGTTATGATTGTGATTGAGTGTAAATCAATGAAAACCATTTTGTATGAACATATGAGCGTTCGTTCATATGTTTTGTTATCCTTATTATAGGAGGGTTCCATACCAGTGTCAACCAAATGGGAGAACAATTATGCCGAGTATGTGGATTTTCTGGAGGCTTCCGCCGATGGACATTAGCTTTGTTAGACATGGACATGCGGAACATCTGCTGGATTACCCGCATCGGTTGAATACGACGCATCCTGGCCTTACGCCACAGGGGAAACGACAGGTGGAGCACTTGCATGCCAGATGTTTTATCCACCCTAATGATGCAATCCTTATAAGTCCGACAAAAAGAACGATTGAAACGGCATTCATTTTGGCGGGAAGCAATCATCCGGGGATGATCGTTACGCCGCTCGTCGGGCCGAGAATGCTTCCACAGCATCCGGAGTATTCGTTTTTAGCATGCGACCGCATCTATTCCCGAGAAGAAGTGAGTCTGGCTGTTCCGCAGGCCTACATTTGGGATGGGGAAATGGACTGTTGGGAAGGGGGCGAGGGCATCAACCGGATGGAGCAAAAACGTTTCGAGGCGCAAGCCTCCCGGCTGCTGGAATGGGTTCGAGAAAAGGCTGACCGGGCGTGGATCATCTCGCATGATGGCACGATTACGCATTATCGTTTGCTGTTAGGAGAACAGGGCTTGTCCAGACAGGACTTTCTTGGTGAAGCAGGGATGCATACGATAAGTATTTAGATTCATCGTTTTAAGGCCAAAGCAGCGCATCGTTTATGAATCGGTTTTCGGGAGGCTTGGTTAGCATGGAGACGGAGTATCAAGGCAGAGGCATGATTACGGATCAAAGTGAGCTGGAAGGCAGTTGTTATATTGAAATTTTACCGGGCACTTACCAAGGGAAATGCTGGAATGAAGGCTCGGTTTTCTTTACGGAAGAGACGTTTGCCTATATAGAGACGTCCATAGAACGAGAAGTACCGGCATATGACCATTATGGTTTTAATGTCATTTCCAAGCAGGAATGGGCACGCATATTAAAAAGGCTGGATGTGCTCGCTGCATTGTTGCGGGAACGTCCTTCTATGGAGGCGATTAAACAGCACGTCGATTTTTTCTATGGCGATGGCGAGGAGGAATTCCGTCAATCCTATGATGAGCATATCGCATGGCTGGCTGATTTGGTGCATGGATTTCGGACATGGCTGCGCGAACAGTTGGAGATGCATGAATACATCTCGGTGCTGGGCATTTAGCTGGCATTGCGCCGGTCATTTATGCTACCATCTGTGCAGGCTTGTTGCCGCAACGCTGAACGCTGCGGCATCGGATGAAACGGGACAAAAGGAGACGAACAACGATATGAAACAACTGCTTGTGGCGGACGATGATGCAAACATCAGGGCGTTGCTGCGGCATGTCATGACGAGAGAAGGATATAAGGTGCACGAAGCGAAGGATGGGCTCGAAGCGGTCAACCTGCTGCAAAAGGAAACCATCGATCTGGCGATCCTCGATATTATGATGCCTGGCATGGACGGACTGGAATTATGCGATTTCATCCGTCAGAACTACGATCTCCCGATCATGCTGCTTACGGCAAAGGACCAATTGGCGGACAAGCGGGAGGGATATCTGAAAGGGACGGACGAATACGTGACCAAGCCGTTCGAGCCGGAAGAGCTGGTATATCGGGTCCAGGCGCTGTTTCGGCGCTACAATCGCACCTTCAGCGATCTCATTCGCATGAATCGCATCGTTATTGACCGGAAAAACGTAGAGGTGTCGGACGGGCAATCGCTTCTTTTTTTGCCGATGAAGGAGTTTGAGCTGCTCTCGCAATTGGCGCAGTTTCCGGGCCGTTTGTTCTCCCGCGAAGAGCTGATCCGGTTGGTTTGGGGCGAGGACTATGAAGGGGATGACCGTACGGTGGACGTGCACATCAAACGGCTCAGGCAGCGATTTGCCGACTATGCGGATGATTTCGTCATTCAGACGGTACGCGGCATCGGGTACAAGATCGAGGTGAAGTCGCCGTGAGAACGCTGTACTTTCGCGTGTTTCTCATCACGATGGCGGTGATTTTCGCCGGGGCCATGCTTGGTTTTCTTCTATCCAACATATATTACCACGCCAAGCTGAAGCCTTTTAATGACGAGAAGCTGGTGGGCATCGCGGAGCAGATGAAACGGTTTGTCGAGCGGGTTCCCGAGGATATGGATGCGTATTTGCACAATGCGGCTGCACTCGGATACGAGATTTATCTAACGAACGGAGAAGGCGACGAACGGTACTATGGGCGCGAGTTCCGCGAGAAGGATCTGGACGTGCGCGCCATCGAACAGGTGCTGGGCGGACAGACGTACCATGGCGTGGCGGAATTTCCGGGCCAGCCGTTCATTTCCGGTTTCTTTGACAATACGCTCAGCAATACGGTCGGCGTGCCGCTGCACATCGGGCAGGGCAGCTACGCCATGTTCATGCGTCCCGACGTCATACTGCAGTTCGGCGAGCTGCGGATTTTTTTCGCTCTGATCGGGCTGCTCGCGGTAGCGATCTGCGTCCTGCTGTTCCTGTTCAGCACCCGGTATCTGGTTCAGCCGATCGAACGAATGTCGGAAGCGACGAAACGAATCGCGCAGGGAAACTACAATTTGAAGCTGCCTACCGCGCGCAGGGATGAGATCGGGCAGCTGGCCCGGCATTTCATGACGATGAGCGGGGAACTCGAACGGGTGGACCAGGCGCGGCAGCAGTTCGTATCCAACGTTTCGCACGAGATCCAGTCGCCGCTGACCTCCATTCAGGGGTTTGCCCAACTGCTGGCGAAGCGGGAGCTGCCTGTGGACGAACGGGAGCATTATGCCTCGGTCATTGAAGAGGAGAGCCGGCACCTGTCCCGGCTTAGCAAACAATTGCTGCTGCTGTCCTCGCTGGAGCAAAGCAGTGAAGCGATAGGCAAGGAACGAATCTCGCTGCGCGGCCATATTCGACAGGCCGTGCAAGTGCTGCAGTGGCAGTTGGAGGAAAAGGAGCTGTCACTCCGCATGTCCGTACCGGAAACGATCCAATTATACGGTGATGACGTGCTGCTGATGCAAGTGTGGATGAATCTGCTTGGCAATGCGGTGAACCATCTGCCATCCGGCAGAAGCATTCACATCCAGGCTGAACAGCGCGATGATGTTGTCGTCGTGCACATTCATGATACGGGCGATGGCATTCCTGCCGAGCACCTGCCGTTTCTGTTCGATCGGTTCTATAGGGTGGACCGGGCGCGGGAACGCTCATCCGGAAGCACGGGCCTCGGGCTGGCGATCGTGCAGAAGATCGTGCGGCTGCATGACGGTACGGTGGAGGTGTCCAGCTCGCCGGAAGGAACGGTGTTTACGGTCACGCTCCCGGGCCAGAAACAATATGGATCAGACTGACTCATTTTTGTCATGTTGGCCTGCTTTTGCGTTCTAGCATGAACCGGATACGACGTTCACCCCCGAGCGGATTGTAATGTGTTATTCATGCGCCGTTCATTTTCGCCTCCTATACTTGAGTCATCAAGAAGGAGGGAAAACAACGTGTATTTGGCTATTCGTGAAATAAGGTTTGCAAAAGGACGTTATGCGCTGATCGGGGCGATCATGGTGCTGATTTCGTTTCTGGTGCTGTTCGTTACGGGACTAGCTCAAGGGCTCGCCTACGACAATGCGGCATCGATCAAAAATATGGCAGCAACCCACTTTGTGTTGGAGCAGGATTCGAATCATCGCTTTACACGCTCCCAGGTGAATCAGGAGCAGGTCGATCAAGCGGGCTCCTTGGCGGGACAAGGCAATGCCGAATCGCTGGGCGTGAAAATGACGACGGTCAGCCCGTCAGGGGAAACGACGAAGGTTGACGTGGCGCTATTTACGGTTCACCCGAAGGGCTGGCTGGCTCCGACAGTAACGGAGGGGACTCCCATGGCTGAATTGCAGCGGGGGCAGGTCATTGTGGACCGGAAGCTGGAAGAGTCCGGCGTGAAGATCGGCACGGTGCTGGTCGATCAGGCCTCGGACAAGGAGTGGACGGTGAGCGGGTTCGTAAACGACGAATCGTTCAGCCATGCGCCGGTGGTTTATTTGACCGACGAAGATTGGCGGGAACTTCGGGGGCCGGCGCGGAATGCTGAAGGAGCGGCATCTGCGCAATCTCCCGTATACAACGCGATTGCCGTCAAGGGTGCAGACATGGATGCCGAACGTCTGGCGGCTGCCGTACCCGGCACCGAAGTAATCACGAAATCCGAAGCGATTTCGGCCATCCCCGGTTACAAAGAGGAGCAAGGTTCTCTCCTGATGATGATTGCATTTTTGTACGTGATTTCGGCCTTTGTGCTCGCCGTTTTCTTCTACGTCATCACGATCCAAAAAACGAGCCAATTCGGCATTCTGAAAGCCATCGGGACCCGGAACGGGTATCTTGCCGGAAGCGTTACGCTCCAGATATTGCTGCTTTCCGTCGGCAGTTTGGCGATCAGCGTGTTGTTGGTCCGATTGTTCGAGTCGGTTTTGCCAGCTTCGATGCCATTCCAACTCGGCGCTTCCACGCTAACCCTGACTTGCGTGCTGTTCTTGGCCATGTCGCTGGCGGGATCGCTGTTTTCGGTATGGAAGGTCACCAGAATTGACGCATTGGATGCGATTGGGAGGACGGCAGCATGAGTAATCGACTGGAAATGCATGACATAACGCATGCGTTCGAGGATGGAGGCAGCAAACGCACGATCCTGGACAAGCTGGAGCTGAAGGTAAAAGAAGGGGAATTGGTAGCGGTCATGGGTCCGTCGGGCTCCGGAAAGAGTACGTTCCTGTCCATCGCCGGTGCGCTGCTTGAACCGACGAAAGGACAAGTGCTGCTGGACGGCAAGCCGATCCAAGGCAAAGGCAAGCAGGGGATCGCCGACCTGCGGCTGCAGAAGATCGGATTTATGTTCCAAAGCGCGAATTTGATTCCGTACCTGAAGGTTGATGAGCAGTTGATGCTGATCGCAAAGCTGGCAGGAATGGATCAAGGGCAGGCGGCGAAACGAATCGACGAACTGCTCGAGAAGGTGGGGTTGTCCCACCGCCGCAGAGCGTATGCCGAAAAGTTGTCGGGCGGCGAACGCCAACGGGTTGCAATCGCTCGTGCTCTAATGAATGATCCGGCTGTGCTGCTCGCGGATGAACCGACCGCCAGCCTGGACGCCGAGCGTGGGCTCGACGTTGTGCGCATGCTGGCTGCTCAAGTGAAGGAGCAGCGCAAGAGCGCGGTCATGGTAACCCATGATGAACGCGTGCTGCCATTCGTGGACCGGGTGCTGTTCTTGAAGAACGGCAAGCTGGCTGCAGAGTAAAGGCGTTAGTTTGAACATGGTTTGAATGAATTTCAACGGTCTCATTGTAGTCATTATCATTAAAGAGTCGCTTCTCCCTTCCGAATTGGAAAGGGAAGCGGCTTTTTGTCATGCGGTGCAGCACCAGTCCAGAACCAATGCAGGATGAAACAAGTGGAGTCCATAATAAGAATAATAAGCAATGGTGAAAAATGGATGGTATAATCTTCAAAATGCGATATGAAGGGGAGAAAGGCATACCGCCAGTTATTCTTTCATTTTCAAGGGGGAATCCGATGCCAGGTTCAAATGATCGAATGCACATTCCACCTATGGTGGAGATTTCAGAGGGCGTTGTTGAATTAAGGGATGATCGAAAAAAGACGCAATGGACCGAGACGATTCTGCCCTTTGAATTAGCAGTTTATCCGGTCACGCAGGAGCTTTATGCTTCCCTTACGCGTACCGGGGAAAACGCCGCTTCATCTTCCGAGGGGCGCATTCCTGTGGTGAATGTGTCCTGGTTCGACGCCATACGTTTCTGTAATGCCATGTCGCAGCAAGCCGGACTGCCCGAATCCTATTGCATTCATGAGGATGGTCAGACGGTCAGATGGAAAAAGGAAGCGGACGGCTATCGGCTCCCCACGGAAGCTGAATGGCAATATGCGTGTAAAGCCGGAACAGCCGGTTACCGATACGGGGAATTGGATGACATCGGTTGGTATGCGCAAAATTCCAACGGCAAGCCCCAGCCCGTAGGACAGAAAGAACCCAATGCATGGGGACTTTACGACATGCTCGGCAACGTTTGGGAATGGTGCTGGGATCTTTACGATGAGGAGGTTTATGGTTCGTATCGCATTTTTCGCGGAGGAAGCTGGGCGGAAGAGGCAAGAGGCTGCGGTGCGACGTGCCGACGGCGCAGTCACCCGACATTCGGGATCGAGGATTTGGGATTTCGCCTGGCGAGGTCGAGATAACGACATGATTGCAATCATACATGATAGGAGCGTGTCATTATGAAAATCATTTTGGTCAGGCATGGGAGCGATGAGGAAGGATACCGGGGCGGATGGAGCAGCCGGGGCTTGACGAATGAAGGTATTCGGCAATCGGAGCGGCTTGCTGAACATGTACAGCGCCAGGCGAGTCAATATTGTATTCGAACGCTGCTGAGCAGCGACCTCACGCGTGCTGCCCAGACGGTCAGGGTGCTAGAACAAGGGGTGGGGTTAAAAGCCGAATTGTTGCCGGCATGGCGTGAAATGAATAACGGCTTGCTGGCAGGAATACCGCATTCGGAAGCAGAAGCCAAGTATCCCGGCGTCTATTTCAATACGCTGGAGATGGACACCCCTTTTCCCGGCGGCGAAACCCCGGCGCATTTTTACGAGAGAATTACGCGAGCATTCGATGAACTGTGCGCCAAGCTTGCAGCGCAGCAGATTCAATCCAACGTTATGCTCGTCACCCATGGTGGCGTCATTAACGCGTTATACTATCATTTATCCGGAGAACGGTGGACGAATCGGGTTCCTTTTTTTCCGGTAGAGCATACAAGTATGCATGTCATTGAACAAAGGCAGGATCAGTGGGTCGTGAGCGAGAAAAATAGTACAAGCCATTTGTGAGTATATGTTATCCCTAAACGAATAAAACGAAAGAGAAAGGGTGTTCGCGCAATATGACTCAGGAAAAAGGCGAAGCCAGAACCTGTGCCGGGGGCCACGTGTATTACAAAACAAGCGATTGCCCGACCTGTCCGGTCTGCGAGCAGGAACGGAAACCCCGGGACGGATTCCTGGCTCAGTTGTCTGCGCCAGCCCGACGGGCATTGGCAGGGGAGGGAATCACGGATTTAGACAAACTGTCCGCCCATACCGAAAAAGAAATCCTGAAGCTGCACGGCATCGGCCCCTCTTCCATGCCCAAGCTCAGACAATCGCTTGCTGAGGCCGGATTGTCCTTCAAGGAGAACACGCCTTAGTCCAGCACTGCAGCCAATTGCCCAACATCGGTCAAGTACAGCTTGCTTCCTTCGCTTAAGAGCAATTGATGCTGGCGAAAGCTTTGCCGCGCGGCCTGCAATGGTTGGGAATCTTCATTTACAAATGAAATGCGCTGCCCTTTGGTCAGACGGCCGGGCTTATCCTGTTTTTTCAAAACGAAGAAACCATGCTTGCCATACCCCGCGTCGAACAGGAAGTGGTAACCATCCGTGCAGAACCCGGAAGAGCCCGACAGGCCAGGATTGATGAACGTGGTCTGCGGGCGATGGGTGCCGCCTCTAATCAGGCCAAGCTTGAAATCCGCGTAATAGTAGAACCAAACTTCCTGTTCGTTCACGACGTTCAAGGCATAACAATCTGCGATGTCGGCTGCTTGATTTTCGAAGCGTTTGTTGCCTTGATCGTCCCAGGCAATAAGTCCTTGTGCCCCAACGGGTTCACCCCAGCCATAATTGCCGAATACCCCCTCGTCGAAGTACCCGGTCCAGATCGTGCCATCCTCCGTCACCTGAACATCTTGGATGCCGTCTCCCAGCAAAAATTCACGAACCGTAATTCCTTCGGCATCGATGACTTTGGCGTTGAGATCATGCTTGCCGTCCCCATAACGCGTGCAGCGTGCGCCAACCAGGAGCAAATGCTCACCCAGAGGCTGCAAGTAATGATAGTTGAACGTTTGTCCCCAGAGCAGCACTTCCTGAATGCAGGAATCCCCGATGATCAACGCTTTGTACGTGCGGAATTGCCGCAGCTTGGCTGGAACGAACATGCCATCTTCTCTTTCGGGGATGCGGTCGATCAGCAGCACGTAAATCCGGCCATCTCCGCCGAGTTGGGTCGATACCACTTCGTATCCCTCCGTGTACGCAGCGATGTCGTGCAGGGGATGCAGTTTTATTTTTGGGTTAGCCATAGGCCATTCTCCTCTCTTATTTCTTCCGAATCAATACCGTTCCCACAAAATGCATACATTCATTATGGCGCCGGAATTGTGCACAGAACATGGCAAAAGTATAGCGATATCAAGAAGGGGATTATGGCTGCTCATTTTTTAGTTGCCTAAAAATAACAAATCCTATAGATTAGTCTAATATCCCGAATGGAATATTTTTCATGAGATTTGTAATTCAAAATCAGGGGGCGGTTTCATGAAAACGATGGAGCAATGCTTTGATCCATTTCCGAGGCTGGAAACGGAACGTACCTGGCTTCGGCCGATTACGCATGAAGATTTGGAAGATATGTACGCATATTGCTCGATTCCCGTCGTTTCGCAGTTCACAACATGGGATGCGCATCAGAGCAGGGAAGATACTCGGGGATTTATCGATTTTATCCAAAATCAGTACGAGACGCGAAAAATGGGGCCATGGGGGATCGAGGACAAAGGATCAGGAAATCTGATTGGCAGCTGCAACTATGTCAATTGCAATCAAAGTCAGCTTACCGCCGAGCTTGGATATGTATTGTCTCCTGCATACTGGAATAAAGGCATCATGAGCGAGGTTATTCGCCGGGTGATCCGTTTTGGCTTCGAGGAGATGGGGCTTGAGCGTATTGAGGCGAAATGCATGGTGGAAAATATAGGATCAGCCAGAGTCATGGAGAAGTCAGGCATGACCTATGAAGGTACGCTCCGGAGCTATATGCAGGTGAAAGAACAGAGATTGGACTTGAAGCTCTATGCCATCATTCGTGTGGATTTTGAGTCAGGATGTAGTGACAGTTAGGGTACGGTTATGAAGGATGCATCAGGAAAAATGCCTGATACTCCAGCTCAAGCATTGACGTCTTTTTCCACGGAGATTTCGGGATTCAGGATACATCTGGGTGGATTTTATGGATAAGGAGGCCAAACCATGGGAATGATCGGACAATATGTGGCAATGCCGAACGAGTTTATCGTGAAATTAGCAGAAGGCAGTTTGCTTTTGAATGACGTGGATCTGCAGAAATACGAGGAATTGGATATTGATAAGTCTTGGGAAGGCATTCATTTTTGGTTAACCGAAGAGTTGAATGACGGCGAACCGCCGCAAGGCTATGTCGTCCCCCTGCGGGACGAGCAGTATCTCGATTTTGGGAGTTTCGGCGCGTTCTATCTATTTGTCGAGCAAGTGAAGGAAGCAGCGGTTTATCTGGAAGGGGTGACCGAAGATGAGCTGAAGGAACGTTATGACTTTCAAACGATGGTGGAAGAGCAGATCTACCCTCTTGTGGAGGGAGACGAACAACAGGAATTTTACGACTATCTGAAGGTCAACTTGGACGAAATCGGGCGTTTTTATGCCAAGAGCGTGGCAGAGGGGAAAGGTATCGTGTTTTATATTTTCTGATGGCAATAGAACCATGTCCCGTTTCCGGGAGATGGTTTTTCTTCGTTTGAACAATGGCGTTGAAAAGCTGAGGACGAGTATGCCATATGGGAAATGTCATATTCAGGCCGTACGTGAGTCCTGTATACTTTTTGGGTTATCGGCAATGCCGAATCAGGATGTACGGGAGGTCTATGGCATGACTGCAAAAAACAAGTACAAAGCGCTGGAGCTTGAAACGCCCGGCGTATACGATTTGGAAGGACTGGAGGTCGGGGTCACCTCCAACTGCAATTACAAATGCGATTATTGCTGCGCCTATAACCGGGACGACGGGCAATGCATCAGCGGGGAGGAGGTTATACGCATCATCCGTGAACTTCCTGCTTTGAAGCGTGTGCGCTTGTCCGGGGGAGAGGTGACGCTGAAGTACCAGGATTGTTTGGACATCGTATCTTACTGCGGGGCGCATGGCATTGATACGCAGCTGAACACCAACGCCAGCCTGCTGACGGAGGAACGGATTGTTGCGCTGCGCGATGCGGGGCTGTCCAACATCCATATTTCGTTCAATTATACCAATGCGGAAGAATACGCGGCTTATTACCGAGTGCATCCGCGGATGTACGAGCGATTGGAACAGAACATCCGCATGTGTGCGGAAGCCGGACTGGAAACGGTATTAGAGACCTTACTCTTCGAAGGCACTCAATCCAACATGGCCGCGATCAGCGAGAAGGTGTATGAGCTAGGCGTACGCATCCATGAAATACAGAACAGTATCGTCATGCCGCACAGCAATTGGGACAGGATTGCGACGCAGGAAGCGCTAGTTCAATCGGTGAATGAATTGATTGCGAACAAACGGGAGGATACGACGCTGTATTTCACGTGCATGGATCGCTTTGCCGAGCGGCTCGGGTTACATGAACAGCCGGGTGTATACTTCTCCAACTGCGTGGACGGCACGAAGCAGCTGCATTTGCACGGCAACGGAGACATCCTGATCTGCGAATTATGCCACCCGGTCGTCATCGGCAACATTTATAACGGTACATCGCTGAAAGACATTTATGTACAGCAACCGGAAGCGCTCACGGAGTTTTTGACCCAACGCCCTTGTCCGGCCTACGATGCACTCTTTTCAAATGAAGCATAACGATTGGAACGATGATTTCCTTCCAAGGTATATCAAAAGTAATGAAGGCAGCCTTATCCCTGAATAAAGGGAGGGCGGCCTTCTTTTTTTTGCCCTTCGGCAGAGCCGACATGTTTCAGATTCATTTAAGCAACCGGCTCTATCATGTGCTTAAGAAAGAACTTGATGAGGTGAACGTCCAAATGATGAAACCATATAATCCCCCACGGGAGCAGCGCTCCGGCACGAAAAGCAAACGAAAACGCATCTGGCTGACGGCTTCGATGGTTGTGGTCCTGGGCCTCGGAACCGTCGTGTACAGCCTTGCGGACCGTTATTTGATCCGTCACGTCGAAGTCGTCGTTGCGGCTGACAATACCGCACAGGCCAGCTCATCGACCAACGTCACGACGACTGCCGCAGAAGCCAATGCCAATTACGATGACTGGAACTATTCCAGCGACAGCCTGAACATCAGCATTGATAAAGTGCAGACTGGCTCCGGTTCGGACCAGATTACCTACTATGTTGCCGACGTTGTGATGAAGGATGCCAGCAGCCTGCAAGCCGCTTTGGCAGACAATAGCTTCGGAACGAACATTACCGAAGATACGTCGGACATTGCTGCAGCGAACAATGCGATCTTTGCCATCAACGGCGACTATTACGGTTTTCGTGACGATGGCGTCATTATTCGCAATGGCACGCTCTACCGGGATGAACCGGTCCGGGACGCGATGGCTTTGCTGAGCGACGGTACGATGAAGACGTACAGCGAAACGGAGGTCTCCTCCTCGGAACTGCTGGCTGAAGGAGTGACCAATACGTTGTCCTTTGGGCCGATCCTGGTAAAGGACGGCGAGATTACGAGTGATTTCAGCCATGTCGAGATCGACAAAAACTTTGGCAACCGATCCATTCAGGATGCGAATCCACGCACCGCCATCGGCATGATTGCACCGAACCATTATGTGTTCGTCGTTGTTGACGGTCGGCAGCAAGACAGCCGGGGCATGACGCTCGCCGAGCTGGCGCAGACGATGAAGGATCTGGGGGCGACCGAGGCTTACAATCTGGACGGCGGCGGCTCGTCGACGATGTATTTCATGGGCAGAGTCGTAAACAATCCGCTGGGCAAAAACAGTGAACGCGGCGTAAGCGACATCCTGTACCTGAAGGAGAGTGAATGATCATGACGATTTTAATACCCGCATATGAGCCGGATGTCCGTCTGCTCAACCTGATCATGCAGCTCCAGACGTTCCGACTTGGTCCCATCGTCATTGTGGATGACGGCAGCGGCCCGAAATACCGGGGAATCTTCGAAACGGCGGAAGCTTATGGCTGTACCGTCCTGACGCATCCCGTCAATCTGGGCAAGGGGCGGGCGCTCAAAACGGGTTTCCGGCACATTCGCGAATTCGGGCCGCAAGGATACGTGGTCTGCGCGGACAGCGACGGACAGCATTTGCCGCATGACATCAAACGCGTCGTGGACGCGCTGCAGCAGCAAACCGGGCCGGGCATGGTGCTCGGCAGCCGGAAGTTTGCGGGCAAGGTCCCGCTTCGCAGCCGTTTCGGCAACAGCGTGACGAGAGGTGTATTCAAATTAACGACCGGAACGAAGGTGTATGATACGCAAACGGGTTTGCGCGGTTTTCCGTATTCCATGCTGGACTGGCTCTGCGAGGTTCCGGGCGACCGTTTCGAGTACGAGATGAACATGCTGCTGAACGCCAACAAGGAAGGGTACCCCGTCACGGAAGTGTTCATTGATACGGTGTATCTGGATCACAACAAATCGTCCCACTTTCGTCCGCTCGTCGACTCGTACCGCATCTACTTGCCGATTCTCATGTTCAGCACCTCGTCCGTCATATCGGCTTTGATTGATTTTGCGCTGCTGTTCCTCATCCAATACATGACCAGCAATCTGTTCCTGTCGGTGGTGACCGCGAGGTTGTGCAGCTCGATCTTCAATTATACGATGAACCGCAAATATGTCTTCTCAGGCGGCAAAACGTCGAAGATCAGCAAATCGATGCCAAAATATTTCGCGCTCGTCGTTCTGGTTTTGTTCATGAACTACGGCCTGCTGTATTTCTATAACCAACAGTTGATCATTCCACTGATCATTGCCAAGGTGCTGACGGAAGTGACCATTTTCCTGTTCAGCTATTGGGCGCAGCGCAGATTCGTATACCGTTCTTGAAAGGGGCAAGCGTGAAGCTTGCTCCTTTTTTGACTTGAAACGTGACCCGAGGAATGCTGGCAAGCGATCCCCATGAGAAGTTACGGCGACGAAATAAGTCCCGAAACTCCGTTGGCGTGGTGTATGATGGAATAACATACAGCTCCATAGGAGGGAAAACATGAAAACGATTGCTGTCATATCCGATATTCATGGCAACCATCTTGCGCTGGAGGCGGTGCTGCAGGACATTGCCAAGCGAGATGCGGATCTGGTCGTTAACTTGGGAGACAGCCTGTTTGGCCCCATCGATCCGCTGGCGACCGCAAAACTATTGATGGGGCATGAACATATGATTCACATTATGGGGAATTGCGACGAACTGCTGCTAAAGGCAGAGCATGAATCGCTTACCCATGCTTTCGTCAGACCGCTGCTGGATGAAACCATGCTGTCATGGATCGGTACGTTCCAAGCAACCTGGTCTTACGAAGAGTTATTGTTCTGTCATGGGACACCTTGGCTGAATCATGCGTATTTGCTGGAAAAGGTGACTCCCGATGGGGTTCATTATAAGGATGCTGACCGATTGGAAAAGGAGCTTGATCCGATCCCAGAGAAGGTCGTGTTTTGCGGGCATAGCCATGTGTTCAAATCGCTGCACTTACCAGGAGGGAAAATGGTGGTGAATGCCGGCAGCGTCGGACTGCCCGCCTATGAGGACGAAGAGCCTTATCCACATGTCATGGAATCCGGAACTCCCTATGCAGAGTATGTTCTGGCGCATCGTCAGGAAGCAGGGAACTGGGTTGTGGAGCATGTCCTGGTCGAATACGATTGGGAACAAGCCAGCCGGATTGCCTTGCAGAACGGACGAGAAGACTATGCGTTTGCATTGCGAACGGGGAAAGCCAAACCTTAAGGTAAGGTTGCTTTATAGACTGACCCATCAAAAAAAGGAGTGAGCCCATGTTTTTGCGGAGCGTGGAATTGATGAAAGAGCACGTGGACAAGCCGCGTCAATATCCGTTCACCATCCCGGCGATCAAACATTTGACCCGGCTGAAATTCAGACGCAACGTCACGTTTTTCGTTGGGGAGAACGGCTCGGGCAAGTCGACGCTGCTGGAGGGCATTGCCCACCAATGCGGCTTCAACACGGCCGGAGGCGGGAAGAACAACGTCTATGACGTGCATGCCTCCGAATCGGCGCTGGGCGATTATTTACGTTTGGCCTGGCTGCCCAAAATGTCTAACGGCTTTTTCATGCGTTCGGAATCGTTCTATCAGTTTGCCGAGCATATTGACGATGTAGGAGCAATTAAGCGATACGGCGGTCGTTCTTTGCTGGAACAGTCACATGGCGAATCTTTTTTGAGCTTGTTCGTGAATCGCTTCGATTCGAAAGGCATCTATCTGTTGGACGAGCCTGAGGCAGCGTTGTCGCCTGCCCGGCAGTTGTCTCTTTTGCGAATATTGCATGACATGTCACCCACGTCCCAATTCATCATCGCCACGCACTCCCCGATTTTGCTCGGATATCCGGATGCGGAGATTTGGAGGTTTGACGAGAGCGGCATTTGTACGGTGGACTATGAGGAGACAGAGCATTATCAAATCACGCGCAGCTTTTTGGAAAACCGGAGGCGGATGCTGGATGAATTATTCAGAGATTAAAAGAGGGGGATTATGATGAAAACCGTTCATTGGGCTGATCTATGCATGACTTACACGATTGATCGGCCTAAGACGAAGGAAGAACTGAAAAGAATGCTGCTGGCCCTTAAACGTTTGGCAGAAGAGGGATTGAATTTTGCGGTTTACGGGGAAGAGGTTCGAAAACAGTTCATCATTGCGGTACAAGGGGAGCAACAATTCAATCAAATCATGGATCGACTTAAGCGTGAGTTTGGGTTGGAAGTGATGGTTGCGGAGCAGGAACCCAAGGTATTGTATAAAACGACGCTTGGAAAAACGGTAGAATCTGAAGGAAGGTACGTCAGACAAAACGGAGGCATACATAAATTCGGCGTTTGCTCGCTCAGGTGTGAGCCTCTTCCGAGAGGCGGAGGATACGAGTTTGTCAATTTAATTGAAGATGATGAAGTGATTCCCGAGGAGTACATTCCAGCGGTTGAAGAAGGTGTGAAGAGCACGATGTATAGGGGACTTACCGGCGGTTTGCCTATCGTCGATGTCTTAGTCCGTTTGTATGACGGGGCATACCATGAAAAGGATTCAAACGTATTTTCATATAAGATTGCTGCATCTATAGGTTTTAGGAATGGGTACAGTCAGGCCGATCCTATTCTTCTTGAGCCGTATATGAACGTTGAAATGAAGGTAACCCACAACAATGCCAACCTGCTGTCACTTGCTGCACAACTCCTTGGTCCTAACAGTAATGTGAGCGAACATGCGGATGGCAGCATTTCGTTGCAAGCCGAAGTTCCTTTAAGGGAGTGGCTTCAGTATCGTGAGCAGATCCAAGAAAACCTGAAAAGTGCCGGGCAATGTACCGTAGAGTTGGCGTATTATGATCCGGTCCCAGAGGATTTGAAGGAAACGATAATTGCGACATCCCGTTTGGCAGATGCCTATTACCGGGATCTTTTTCAATGGGAAAAGTGGGGCAAGGAGTCTGAGGATCGTTATCTGAGTGACTATGTGGATTCATTCTGGGAAGATTCGAGAGGCTAAAACAGGAGGGAGGAGTGAAGAAAGTGCAGATCAGCAACACTGAAAATTACATGTACATAACGGTATCGAGACCGGATACCAAAGGAGAATTTGAAGGTATGTTCCGTGCCTTAAAGAACATGGCTGACGAGGGCTTGAGTTTTGATATGTACACGGATGAGGATCATAAACAGATCATTATTTCAGGTCCGGGCGAATGGTATCTTAGAGAAATGGCAGAACAATTGAAAGATCGGTTTGGATTGGGGTTGTCGGTAGGAGATCCGCAAATATTGTACAAAACGACGATTCGTGAAGCAGTCACGGCCGAAGGACGCTTTATCAGGCAGAGCTCCGGCAGGGATACTTATGGCCATTGCTGGATCGCCATCGAACCGCTGCCCAGAGGCGAGGGTTACATGTTTATCAATGAGGTTGAGGATGAGAACGTTATCCCGGCAATATATATTCCGGCGATTGACGAAGGTATTCAGAGCATCATGCACCGTGGAATTCTAGGACGCTTTCCCATTGTGGACATCCGCGTACGCCTGCTCAACGGTTCCTACAACAGCACGGATGCGAGCATGATGGCTTACAAAATCGCCGGATTTCTTGGGTTCCGGGAAGCCTACAATCAGGCGTCGCCCGTTGTACTCGAACCATGGATGAAGGTCAGGTTTCCCGTTGAAGAGAAGCACATTTTACAAGTGAACGATGTACTGGAACGCATCAATGCACGCAATATAGAATATGTGGAAATGACGGGAGGAGGCGCTGTTGTTGCAGATGTAGCGCTGCGACTCCTTATGCCGGGGCAACTATACCAGATCGTGAGCGGCATGGAAGCTTCCACCCGATCTTATTTCAATAATAAAATACGAAATGACAGCGATTTCATGGTACAATTTTCATATTATGATGAAGTTCCTCCTGAACTCGAAAACGATATCATTGATCGGTCCGACTTGAAAGATGCCTATCATTACAGTCATGAATATCACTTTTCTGAACAATGGGATACAGAAGAAACAGAGCGGCATCTGAAGCAATTGATTGAATCGTTTTGGGGAGAGGGTTGAACCACGATAGGAGTCGATATATTGAGTATAGCTTTGGTTATAGTAGACATGCAGGAAACGGTCGTAAGGAACAAGCTGGATCAACAAACGATTGACCACGCTTGCGAGTACATCAATCACGTGGCGGACCAGCTTCGGTCCAACAGTCACTTTGTCGTTCATGTGCAGGACGTGGAGGGTATGGACGAAGCCGGCCGGGAGCAGCTTCATTTCATTCCCGAAGTCGATCTGCATGACGTTGATTTTATCATCACCAAGGAGAGCTCGAATGCGTTCTGGCAGACCGAACTGGAGCAGGTGCTCGAAAGCAAAGGCGTGAAACTGGTCATTATCGCCGGATTTGCTGCAGAGGAATGTGTTCTGTTTACATACAACGGTGCGCTCGAACGGGGCTTCAAGGCAGTAATGCTTCAAAACGGGATTCTCAGCACACATACGGATGCGGTAGCTTCTGTGTATCGGGATCGAAACGTGATTTCGTATCCGGTTGTCGATTATCTGGCGCGAGTCTAGGGCACAAAGAAATGAATCAAATATCGGTGCCTGAACGATTGGAAAACCAATTGGAGTCCCTGCGCATGTCCAATACGTCGATGCAGGTTTTCATGGAATTGCTTGCACTAAGCGGATCGTCGCTAGCTTCAACCGACCGGGACAAACAATTTGTCATTTGGCTTGCCCAGAGGGACCAGAACGTTTTGGGCAGGGGGACGGTAGGTTTCGATCTTGAGGAGATGCCGTGGCTGCCCGAAGACGTTGAAGAGAGCAAGATCTTTTTGTTATCCGTCATTGATGGGGTCATCGCTCGAACACGATGGTCCTTGTTGGATTACGAACCGAATGAAGAATGGGTGCTTAGCCGTTTTGAACATTTTCGCCGGATGATCGAAGCCTTTGAGGAAGAAGATGTGGATGCCCGGCATTACCTGGAGTGGAGTGCGTTGGATGATGACGAGGACGAAGGAACCATCCCCGATGGATATCCCATGTGCGCGGCTCATGGCGTATATTTGTCCTGCTTGGGCTGCATCATCTGCAATGCCGACGAGTAAATCCCGGCTGTCCTCGCAGTGTCTGCATCCCCTCCCTTATGGATGTGCCCTCTTTCCAAAATAAAAAAGAATGGAGTAATGCCAGATGCCATGGCCCATGGTTCATTTTGCGATTGCTGCTGCGATCGAGCCCAATCCGTCTCCCGAGTTTTTGCTCGGGAGCCTTGCTCCTGACGCCATACATACCAGAAGTAATGATCGGTCCGAAAAAGCCAAAACCCACCTGATGATTGAAGCAGGCAGGTTTGCGACCGATGAGGAACTGGGAGATTTCCTTGAGCTTAACAGACAACGGGCGATCTCTGATCCGGCTTTTATGGATTACTTACGCGGATACATCGCCCATGTGTACACGGACCGTGTATGGACGTTTGATATCTACCCTCCTTATGAAACGCATCCCGATGGCAGAAGAGTATATAACCAGGATGTGGCGAAGCTGGAGTTCATGCTGCTGCGCAACCGCCCTGATGCCCGTCAATGGTTGGATCGGCTCAGCGAAGGCAAAGCTTATGCATTGGCAGGTTTGGGGGAAGAGGAAATTTATCCATACCGGGAAGCTAAGCTGGATTTCCTGAATGATGCCTCGCAAGAGCCTGATACAGATTTGACTGTAATCTCGATGGCGGAAATGGATACGTTTATTCAGGATACGGCCGATTCGCTTAGAGCATTGTTTGAACAATGGGGGTGCAGTTCATTTATCGCTCAAGTCGGGGAGCCGGAATGAAGGGGAATAAGCTGGATTCGTGTTGAGACTCGATGAAGTTCGTCAGCGAAACAGAGGTGAGTTTTTTATGTATGCGGTCATCGCAAATGTCATTACGGATAACCGGCTTCGAGTAGGGGCCAAGGTATACATTTTATTTCATCACGGCATGGCAGAAAGCGCATTGGTATATGGCATGTCCAAGTATGGGAAAAGGATCGAAAAGTACATCTCATACAAAAAGCTGGAGAGATTCCGGGTCTGTTGGGTTCCTGAACATATTCGGCCTCGGATGCACGAAAACTGGATGCATGAGGAACGATGGGAAGCGGATCGGCATGCTGACTGGCTCAATCAGAGATGGGGCAGGGTACGGGTATTCGACCCGCTAGGCAATCTGGTCAAGGACGGCTTATCTGCTGAAGAGGCGTATCGCTCCTTGATGCATGGAAGGCAGATCAAACGATGAAATTTGTTTATGAAAAATTTTCATGCGACGTAGATATTTTCCGTCAAGGAGACGATATCATGGTCCGATTTTATAATGGTCAAAACGAACCTGCCGCCGATGAAATCGTGAATCTGGTCTTTGTTGATCCGGGATACGGCTATTTATCATTGAAATGCAAAGGAGAACATGAGGGACTATTGAGCGGTTTTTTGGATGAATCGTGGTTTGTTTCCGAGGATATGGTGGATGCGGCCATCGCGTTCATCGAAAGCCTTTCTCCTCACTCGCATGGTATCTATCTTCCATATCACGTGGCACGGTTCAAACGTACTGATTATGTGGAGTACAACGGAGAGTATTGAAATGAAGAGTTCGGTTAAATAAAATACTGAAAAAAGCGGGAAGGGACTTCGATGAACGAAGAGGATGTACTTGAGCTGTACGGATTGGACCCTGATCCTGCGTACCGGGAACCGATCCGTCAGTTGTTGAAGCGCGAGATTGAACATATGGCGGCTGAGGATCACGAGCTGCTGCGAACGTTGTGCGTTATGCTGTTTTGTATCGGGCAAGTGAAGGACACGCAAATGATATGGCAAGCCAAGCGAAAAAATCAGGATGCCGCCAGTTACATCGATGTTCAATTGTTATGTGGAGCCGGATATCAGGCAACGGTGGACTATCTTGAGCGACATGACGATCCTCAGGCGAAAAAGGAACTCCAGTATCTTAAAGAATGCGAGCCTTTTGATTTCATCGACTTTTCCAAGGAAGAGTGGGTGCAAGGGTATAAGCAATATTACGGCGTCACGTAATTTTGATAGCATATTTCGCAGGGAGAGAGACACAAATGGGGAATTTTAAGAGCGATGGATAAGTTAACTGCCGAGTTTCAGATGGCAACCAAGGAGGCATTCCACCATATTTCCAAACATAAGCGTGTGCGAAAGCCTGTCGTGGAGTGGTCGCTTCGGCTGTACATTAACGGTATGAAGCTGAGTGAGGACGAAGTTTTTGTCCAAGCGGAATTTTTCCGCTCGTTGTTGAAGCCTGGGAAGTATCCCATGTTTACCTGCACTTGCGGTATCTTTGGCTGTGGAGGATATTACGTCGACGTGCTGCATGAGGAAACAGGGATCAGGTGGATTACAGAAGAGGCTCCTTTTGAAGACAAAACACTTCCTCACTCCCACAGGTTTTCCTTTTCCAGAGATGACATGATCCGCTTCGCAGAAGATTTGCTACATGGTTATGAGCAATTGGATCGGTTGATGGCGTCCGTCAACCTGAAGTTCATGGATGACTTGGAGACATATCGCCAAACCGTTCATTTTCTAAAAAAAGGTGATTGAGATGACGCAGCAAGATGGAGTCGATTCACGGACTGTGCCTGAAACCGGAAGGGGATGGAACCAGGTAGTATATGTGCGCTGGCGAGTATTCGGATGTGGATAACTTCTTTTTGATCAATTTTTACTTTGGGGTGAATACCCGATTTTATCATAACGCTGCGTCATTCAGGTGGAATTTTCTCGCCTGTGGCGCGGCTTTTTTATTGAACGAAACAGAGGCGCGGGGCGTTTTCTTTATATCCGCTCAGGCGGTTCGCAAAATGGTAGAGATCGGTTATGATAGTTTTGTGGCATTTTTCCAACATATCCATATTCATCATAAGCGCGTGCTAATTTCATTCCTGAGGAGGAAACGAATGGACGCCATTTTCTTGGACTTTTACGGCACGGTCGTGCATGAAGATGATCATATTCTTCGATCGATCTACGAGCAGGTGCGGGCGGCGGCAGGTGTGGACTGTACAACGCACGACATCGGGAGCTATTGGTGGCAGGCCTTTTCGCGAATGTTCCACGATAGCCATGGCAGCCGTTTCGTATCGCAAAGGGAACTGAATGTACGGTCTTTGGCGGAAACGCTCCGGCATTTTCAAGCAGACCTGCAACCACGGGAATTGAATCGCGAACAATTGGCGCATTGGCGTCGTCCCGGCATTTTTGCCGACTCGATTCCCTTCCTGGAGGCTGTACCGCTACCGGTATATATTTTGTCCAATATCGATACGGACGACATTATGGCATCGATGGCACATCACGGATTGAACGCAGCAGGAGTCATCACGAGTGAAGACGTTCGTGCCTACAAACCAAGACCGGAGATGTTTCAAGAAGCACTTGCCCGGTACGGACTGCAGCCTGAGCGGGTTATACATGTCGGCGATTCTTTGGTCAGCGACGTGTATGGTGCGCAGAGCGTCGGTATTCGGGCCGTTTGGTTGAACCGGAACAGCAGACCTTTAAAAGGAGATTGTATCCCAGATAACGAATGCAGCGATCTGATGCAGGTCCTGGATTTGCTATGAAGAGCCGATGAATGGCAGAACGATGATATCGCTTCTTTTGCGGAATCGGCGGCGAGATGGGGGGCAGCGTCCAGCGAAGGATTGCCATTTTATGAAAAGCCGGACAACGCATGGAAGCGATGTGCCCAGATTTTGTACATGGGCAAAATTTATGAATGACAGGGAGTGCAAGTCGGCGTGGAACAACAAGACAATACGATTCGGATTCATATTACGGAAGAGGATTACTGGCATCTGAACAAAACAGCGATCCTCAAAATGTACGGCATCGGCATGCTCATCGCGGTGGTGGCGCTACCGATCCTTATGACGGTCATCTTTATGCAAATGGGGCGCTCCTTGACGTATAGTATTATTGCTTCATTGTTGTTAAGTGCATTTGTCGATATCTATACATATCTTCGCACGAAGGGCAAAATCAAAAAGCTGGCTCGTCAGAGCAAAGGCATTCTGGGTGACCAGCAGCTGGAAATCACGGCGTCGGAAATTCGTTGGAGCAATGATATGACTTCAGGGACGACGCAGTGGCAGGGATTGGAAAGCTTTCAGGAAACGAAGGCATATTATTTTATATTCATCAATAAAGCAAGCGCGCACATTATTCCGAAACGTTCTTTTCAAACAGAAGTCGAGGCAGCTGACTTTGCACGGCAAGTAAGGACCTATATGCAGGCTGCCAAATAAAAATGGAGTGGGGGACTAATCCATGAGCGAAATTACCGTGTACCACTATGATGCTTTTGCATCCACACCGGGCAAGGGCAATCCGGCAGGCGTTGTATTCGGCGCAGATCACTTGAGCGAATCGGAAATGCAGCTTATAGCGCACAACGTCGGTTTCAACGAGACGGTGTTTGTGCTGGGCTCGGATACGGCCGATCTTCGGTTGCGTTATTATACGCCAGGACATGAGATCAATCTGTGCGGCCATGCCACGATGGCTTCGCTGTTTGGTTTGAAAACGAGAGGGATGTTAAACGGCAAAACGTCGGTAGTCATCGAGACCAATGTGGGCAACCTGCCGATTCGTTTTGAGCAGGACGGGGAGACGCTGCGCATGGAAATGAAACAGGATCAGCCTCGCTTTTTGCCGTTTAACGGCGACATGGACAGGCTGGCGGCTTCCATGGGTCTCAGGGCAAGCGATATTGATCCGACGGCTCCAATCGTATATGGAAGCACCGGTACGTGGACGCTGCTGATTCCGATCCGCAGCCTGGAAGCATTCGATCGCATGAGGCCGGATAGTCAGCTTTTTCCCGACATTTTGCTTGAAAATCCCAAATCCTCCCTGCACCCGTTTTGTATGGAAGCCCATGATTTGTCGGCATTCATGCACGCCCGGCATTTCTCCTCTCCGTATTCGGGGACGGTGGAGGACCCTGTAACCGGAACGGCATCCGGAGTGATGGGAGCTTATTATCTGACCTATGTTCAACCCGGACAATCCCATGCCGAGTTTACAGTCGAACAGGGACAGGAGATCGGGCGGGATGGAAGAGTTGGAGTCAAAGCGCAAAAAACTGCGCAGGGCATGGAGATTTATATTCATGGAACGGCTGTTTTTGTGCGTGAGCTAGTCATTCAGTATTGATTTTCAGGTCACCTAAACGAGGTGGGATCCTAGGCCCGAACGTAATGCGGAAGGAGAATTGACCATGTTAAAGATCGTGGATATCCGGCAGAGGCCGGAGCTGTTGCAGTCCGCTGTACAGTACTTCTGGAAACAGTGGGGAACGGAAACGAACCTTGACTTTTATCGGGACTGCATCGAACGGTCCATGGTAACCGACAGCGTGGTGCCGCGTTTCTATGTGATGCTGGATGGAGAGCGGATCGTGGGCGGATATGCTTTGTTGCACAGCGATTTGAACAGCAGGCAGGATTTATTTCCTTGGTTTGCATGCCTGCACGTCGATTCGGAATATCGCGGCCAAAATCTGGGCGGACAGCTGCTAAAGCACGGAGTGCAAGAGACGCATAAAATAGGGCTTGGCAAGCTGTATTTGTGCACCGACTTGATCGGGTATTACGAGAAGCAGGGTTGGAGCTATAACGGAAAAGGTTACCTGTTCAATGGGGATGAAGTACGAATCTATGAATATTCCATCTGAGCGAATAGGAGTGAGTGAGATCGAACAGACCATCCAAGCCGCCCGCTTATTGGCGGAAAACATCATCCGGAAAGCAGGCCAGGTGGCGCTGGATCAATTTGATCGCATTACCTGTCTGGTGGAGAAAGACGAGTTTGGCGACATCGTTACCGCTGTGGATCACGAAGCGGAGCGGCTCATCTGGGATGCGATCAGCAGCGCCTTTCCTACCCATGCCATCCACAGCGAGGAACGCGGTCACAATGGCATAACCAGCGACTGGCTCTGGATGGTCGATCCGCTGGACGGAACGAACAACTTTGCGATCGGATTGCCGGTATTTTCGGTTTCCATCACGCTGATGTATCAGGCTGAACCCCTGCTTGGCGTCATATATGAACCAATGGTTGATCGTTTATTCGTTGCGGTTCGCGGACAAGGGGCGTTCTGTAACGATAATCAGCTGTTAGTCAAAAAGAAACAGGAGATCCGCAAAGGCACTATTGGCTGGATTCAAGGACATGCAGTTCAACATGAACAGCGGGCCGTGAAGCTCCGCTCTTATCTGGATGTTTCTTTTAAACGAATGATGCGTTTGTGGGCTCCAACCTTGCAATGGTGCATGTTAGCCAAAGGAAATATCGATGGCATCGTGCTCTACAACTCTGAAGGAGACGATCTGTATTCAGGCGTATTGATGGCTCAGGAGGCAGGCGCAACCGTCATGGATTTTCAGGGAAATGCGTTCAAAGGAAGGAACACCGAGCCTTATCTGATCGCCTGTCATCCCGAGCATCGCGATTATTTTCTGAATACAGTCAGGGAGGGTCTGGAAAATGATCACGGAACTTAATCCGCATGAGTTCGGGAAGGTGAGGCATCTCATTGATTCAAGCGGGGGCGCCGAAGTTAGAGCAGTTGCTGATTGCATAAATCCAGGACGTATATATGTGAATGAAGAGCTAAACGGAGCCTTGTTCTGGATTGAAGGTCAAGGTGGATTTCAACTCATTGGTGATTTTTGGCGCGGGACGCTGCTCGTTGAGTTGGAAACATTCATGCGCGAAACGATGGAACCGGAGATGCGAAGACTCGGTAAGGACTGCATCGAGATTGCCATGACGAACGAGCGTGGGGAGAAGGCCTTTCGTCAAGCCATGGTTCATCGAGAGACTTTTTCCGATGTCCAGTATGTTTTCGGTTTTCTTGGGAAGCGTGAGCAGAGGGCTGTGGCGCTTGCTCATCCTTTGCCAAACGTTTCTAATGGTCCGGATGAAACGGTAAGCGTCGTCAGAATAAGTCGTGAACTTTTGGAAGATGAGGGCTATGGGAACCGCGAATTTCTGGCGGGGAAAATCCTTCAGTTTTGGCATTCTGGCGAAGCCTTTTTCCAACATGGGTTGGGATACGCTGTAGTGCAGCATCACCAAATCGCCAGTGTGTGCTTCTCGGCGTTCGTGGCTGGGCGCATCCATGCCATCGATATTGAAACCATGGAGCTATATCGTTATAAAAGGTATGCTTCAATGGCTGCAAAAGTCTATATCAATGAATGTATAAGAAGAGAAATAGAACCTTACTGGGATTGTTCCCCTGATAATGAAGGATCGATCCGTCTTGCGAAGGGGCTTGGAATGTCTTTGAAATTCGGCTACCGGATTTGTTGGTACTCGATATCTACATAGAGAAACCATGGAGGATAGCGATATGAACGAAGCCTTGCTGGCGGAGATGCAGTTTTTGATCGAAATCGACAAGTTAAAAACGATTGAACGGAAAACGAAGATCATGCACGGGGACAGGCTGGAAAACGATGCGGAGCATTCCTGGCACTTGGCCATGATGGCACTAATTTTGCATCGGCATGCAAACCATGATATCGATCTGTTGAAAGTGTTCAAAATGCTACTCGTCCACGATCTGGTTGAAATTGATGCCGGGGATACGTTTGCTTATGATCTGAAAGGGTATGAAGACAAGCACGAACGTGAATTGCAGGCAGCACGCCGACTGTTTGGCATGTTGCCATCGGAACAAGCGAATGAGTTGATGGGGTTATGGCTGGAATTTGAGGCCAAAGAGACACAGGAAGCGCAATTCGCGGCATCCTTGGACCGGTTGCAGCCGCTCATACATAATTACCGAAACGAAGGCGATACATGGCAGAAATATGGCATTACAAGCGAACAGGTTACGAATCGAAACCGGGAGATTGCGAATGGCTCCGAAGCGCTATGGGGCTATGCTCAGGAGCTTATTCGCAGTGCAGTAGAACGGGGAATTCTGAGGTCGGAGTACGAACAACAGAACCACTGAGGAGGAGACTATGGGATACATTATGGAGCTTCGGGAAAAGGTTGGGTCTCGTCCACTGATTATGGCCGGTGCGAGCGTGCTCGTTTTCAATGAACTTGGCCATTTGTTGTTGCAAAAGCGTGCAGACAGCCTGGATTGGGGCACGATCGGAGGTTCATTGGAACCAGGCGAATCTCTGGAAGAAGCGGCGCACAGGGAGCTTTGGGAAGAAAGCGGTTTAAAGGCGAACACTCTGCAGCTGATTACCGTTATATCGGGAGCGGATGCGTATTACCAATATCCCAACGGCGATGAAGTCTACAACGTTACGGCAGTCTTTAAAGCGATTGGCATCGAAGGCACCCCTGTCCTGATGGACGATGAGGGATTGGAGCTCCGCTATTTTGATTTGAACGAACCTATTCCGAATCTTAACCCCTATGCAGCACATGTACTAAGCGAATCGGGATTCCTTCAGAACGTTCAAAAGGAGGGAGCAAAGGTATGACGCAGGATTTCTATTGCGAAGAAGTTCTTAAGAAATCTCGCACAATATTATCATTTTTCTCTCAGTGAATTGCTCATTCGTCGCCGGTATAATTGGGCTATACTTCCAATAAAGTGAGGATGAGCACGATGGATGCTTTTCTGGAACAGATCAATGAGTTGAATGAGCTGCAGAAGGAACTGGTGCAGATTCATCCGTTGTTTACAAATCACTATCCGATCGTTGTAGCCAATGAAATGTTGTTATACATGTATGATTATTCGCCTGAGAAACAGCAGTACGAGTGGGTCAAAACGGTACCGGATGACCTGAATATTCCCGAAGGATGTTTGGCGGCAATGCCGGTTCATCATTTGAATGAACGTACGTGCGCGATCGTCACCGATGAGGCTTTTCAGAGCTTTGAGATGAAAATATATCTGTTCCACGAGTTCGTGCATTGCTACGTTCACGAGCATTATGAACACATCGGAGACCGGGTTGAAATCAAACGCACCATGGAGAAAAGAAGGCGAGTAACGTGGGAGCTTGATTACGAGTTCCCATATGACGATGAAACCATCGTGCAGCGAATCGGGATCCTGCAGGATGCCCTGAAAGATCAAAAGTTGGATCGCATTCGTCAGGCCAGACAAGCCTTGTTCCAGGCATTAAGCGAGGAAGCGGGCGAATACTGGTGCTGGCTGGAGTGGAACGAAGGTTATGCCAGATATATCGAGAACCGGATTCGCAGCCGTTTCGGCCTGGCCCTTAACCATTTGGGAGAAGATGCGCCGTATAATCGTCTTCTTTTCTATGAATGCGGCTCTGAATACATTCGCTTGCTGATCGAAGGCCATTCAGAACTCCATACCGACCTTGAGCAGCTATTCGACATCCTTCAATCCGAACGATTGGAGCAGCTTCAAACGCATTAACATGTGAATGAAGGATCGTGCCTTAACGAAAAAGGGGGATAAGAATATGCCTTTGCCGATGGTTCATCTGAATATCGCTTCATTACTGGCCAACAAGTGGCATGTCGGTGAGCACCAAGGAGCGTTCTATCTGGGGAATATCGCGCCCGATTCGATCCATATGCGGGATGGAGCGACGCGCGAAGACAAACGGCATACGCATTTTGAGCCCAAGGCCGAGGGCGATTACATGGCAAGGCTGCAGGAGCGTTATTCAACGCTTGTCGAGCAAACCAATGACGAAGGGCGAAAGTGGTTTGTGCGTGGTTATTTCATGCATGTGCTGACAGACTACATATGGTTTCGGAGCGTACATCCGCAATTCGTGAAAGAAGTCACCGGCCTGGAGCGGGATGAGGGGATGAAGCAGGCACGGGACCAGTTGAACCGCTTATATTATCAGGAAACGGATCAGGTTGACTTCGACCTGTATCAGCAAGCGGAGTGGAGTTCCGAAGTGTGGCAGTGGCTTGGCCGGACCCGTGGCTACGACATGCAGGATCTCCTGATAGCCGACGAGATGGAGCGCTGGCGGGATCGCACATTATCCTTTTTGAAGGAAGGATCGCAGCAACCCGGCATTGTTCCGCAGTACATTACGGCCGAAATCGTTGAACGATTTGTGTCCGAAACGGCGAAGCGGCTTCAAGCCGTGCTTCAGGCGTGGGATGCCCGAATCCCTCTCTTAGAACAGACATCCTAGAATGATTGAACAGAAAGAGTGAGACGACATGACAGAACAGATTGTGATCCAAAAACTGGTGCCTTCCGACGTTGAGGGAGCGCATCAAGTATTCGAAGCCTCCATCACAAGAGCGTTTGCGCAGGAAGGGCTGGGTTCGCTGCAGGACGATATCCGCCATGAGATCGAACAGAAAAAGGAGCTTCTCCAGGCTGCATTGCAGCAATGGAATGTGCCGGAGGCAAACGTGTTTTTCCTGCTGGCCAAGCATGAGGGGCGCGTGGTCGGCACGATATCGTATGGGCCTTGCGGCGAGGAAATCCGGATCTGCACGGATCAGCGAATTACGGAGATGGGCGAGCTCGGCAGTTTATACATTTTACCGGAGTTTCAGGGGCGGGGGATCGCTTCGAAATTAATTCGGGCGCTGGCGAGCGAGTTGGACCGCCAAGGAATCCGCCAATTTTGTCTGGATAGCGGATATGGGATTGCCCAGCAGAAATGGCGGCGCAAATTCGGTGAACCGTATGCCGTCGCCGAGGACTTCTGGGGAGAGGGAGTCCATCACATGGTGTGGCTGTGCAATGTGCAGGATTATGCGGTAAAATAAAAATTCCGGAAGATGACGATCTGTATGATGCAGGGGTCATCTTTTTTGTTAACGAACCATATGAAAGGAGTGTTGTATGCCATGCAGTGGAACCTGCCGGAGCAGCGGTTATCTCCGGATGCGGTCAACATATGGAGAACGAGCGCGTACATAAGCAATGGAATTGGATTCATCATTCTCGCCGCATTGCTGGCATTGGATCACGTTTTTGACTGGTGGACATGGATAGGTTGGGTGTTGTGGATCATTGCAGGGCTCTCAGTACTGTATGCTGTTTGGGAAATATGGATTCATCCTTCATTATTGTACCGCTATTGGCGTTACGACGTGAGCGAGGAGTTCCTGCAGTTGAAGCACGGGGCCTGGAAAAGGGTACACCAAATTATCCCGATGGCCAAAATCCAGTCGGTCACGACGGAGCAGGGACCCTTGCTGCGCAGATACGGACTGTATTCCGTCTCGGTCGGCACCATGGGTGCGTCCCACCGCATTCCGGCTTTGTCGGAGGACGGAGCGGTGGCGCTTAGGCAGCAGATCGCTTCCTATGCAAAGATCAACGAGGTGGACGAGTGATGGAGAAGAAACGACATCATCCGCTCAGCATCGTATGGGGAATGTGGAAGCTTGCGAGAAACAGCGCTGCGTTTGTGATCTATTTGTTTGTTGTCCGTTACGATACCGAGGCGAAATGGGTTACGTACGGGCGATGGATTTTCTATGCCGCCATGGTCATCGGCGTTGTTTCGGTGATCTGGAAATGGTATGCCGAGCGTTATGAAACGGACCGGGCGGCATTTCACGCCTATGAAGGCGTGTTTAACCGAAAGAAACGTACGATCCCTTATACGAAAATCCAGAATGTGCATCGGCATACGTCCTTGTTCCATCGTTTGTTTGGGGTGACGTCCATCCGTTTCGAGACAGGCACCAAGGGAGATGAAGCTGCGTTTCATGTTCCGGTGCTGACGTTGGCTGAAGCTGGGCGATTGGAACAATGTGTGGTGGGGACAACGTCCAACGTTACTACCGCTGATACAACATTTATGAACTCTCCGACTGCAGGTGAGGATGGGCAAAGCAATCTGGCGGTAAATCACGTGGAGGAAAACGAGACCGCACATTTTTTGAAGCAAACGGAGCAAGCCAAACGAGCTATTCACTTTGAATCCACGCGCCGAGATACGGTGAGAGCTTCTTTTACGTCACTCAGCTTCCTGGTGCTGATCCCCATTCTGGGTTCGTTGTATTCAGGCATTCAGGATTTTTTCCCGGATGAAACCGTGACGCGAAGCTTTCTGCTGACTTGGCTGGATCAATGGTGGACGGCTGCCATTCTTATCGTGGTGCTGATCATCATAGCCATGCTGGCGGGCATGGTGCATACCTTTATAAAGTATGGGAATTACCGGATTACATCCGATGATTCACGGATTTATATCACCAAAGGCATGCTGGAGCAATCGGCATTCTCGATTCAGAAGCAGCGCGTACAGGCGGTGAAGATCACGCGAAGTCCGATGAAACGGTTGCTTGGCTTGGCCGAAGTGGAGTTGGTCACGGCGGGCGGCGTTGGTGAAGATGAGCAGGAGGTAAACTCGCTATATCCATTTTTGCCGGTGAAACAGGCTTATGCCATCATATCAGAGATTTTGCCATCGTATGAAGTCAGTGAAGACATGCAGAGGCTTCCAACCAAATCGCTATGGTTACGTTTGCTTGCGCCCAGCTGGATATGGCCGATTGCTACAGGGGCACTCTGGTATTTCAAACCGGTGTGGTTGGGTCAGGAAGGTGCGTGGTGGATGGTGTCGGCCCTGCTGCTGGTGTTGATCGTGACAGGGCGGGTCGTGGAATTTTTCCATACCCGTTATGTATTGAACCGGAACTTCATCCAATTGCGAACAGGGACCTTCACTTCGACGTTGTTCATCTCCAAGCGGGAAAAAGTGATCGAAGCGCGCATTACGCAAAACGGGCTGCAGCGCTGGTTCGGGGTGGCATCCATTCAGACGGTGAATCGTGCCAAACCGGTGGTTCATCAGGCCGTGAAGGACGTCCCGTCCAATATGGCGGAGGCATTCCGACTTTGGTACGTGGAGCGGACACGAGACGTGCAGACTCGTTAAGCTTTATAACAAACAGGTGCAGAAGCAACGCCGGTTGGCGCTGTTTATGCACCTTTTTTGTATACATATATTCGGATGATCCGTTAATCTTTTGCATCTAATGTTACAGTAAAATAGAAAAAAATGGGGGAGTCTCGTGAACAAGAAGAAAAGATACATCTTCATCACGGTTGTGGTGTTGCTGGTCATGCTGATTGTTTCACCCTTCCTTTATGTGCAGGCGAACAAATTCATTTATGCACATCGGGTCACCGAATATCTCATTGAAAAGAAGGGATATGCTAAAGACGAAATAGCGTCTGTACAAGGCGTGTGGAGCGTCAAGCTGCCTCCGTTTCTCGTCATTGTGAAATTCAAAGATGAACCGGACGTGGAGTATATTTATTTTGCTCATGCAGGCGTGCTGCAGTCCAGTCATCGCATTTCCGATGAAGCGATCCAGAGGGGAAAAACCAAATCCGATCTGAAACATTTTGCGCCCACTATGGATATGGAACAACAAAAATAAATCAAGTATATTCCAATTATAGAATTCAGTGTAGAATGAGCAGAAGCGAAAGAACGTTCCTGGTAGAGAGTGTTGTTCCATTGTGGGAGCACTTTACGTGCATATCACTCCAATGTTGTTATAAGGCGGTTTGCTGGTTTTAGTTGTACTGTCTCATCAATCTAATAAACTGGGGGAGTGCATTATGCAAGACATTCGGGCAGTTATTTTTGATCTGGACAATACGATATTGAACCGGACGCGTACGTTTGAAGGATTTACGCGAAGCTTTATTGAGAGCTACTTCAGTCATCTGGAGACGGCGGAACCTATTTTTGCGCGAATCATTGAGCTGGACGAGGATGGGTACAAGGACAAGGGCCAGTTGTTCGACGAGCTTCTTCAGGAACTGCCTTGGATCAACCTGCCGGTACATCAGGAATTGATGGACTTCTATGCCGAGCATTACGTGGGAAATGCGGTGCTGATGGAGCAGGCCCAGGAGGTAGTACGGGAGATTAGGCAAAAGTACAAGACGGCGCTGATCACGAATGGCCGAACAGATATTCAATATGGCAAAATCGATCGACTCGGCATCCGCGATGATTTCGACCTGATCATCGTTTCGGAGGAGGCTGGCGTGAAGAAGCCCGATCCGCGAATATTTGAAATGGCCTTGGAACGTCTGGCATTGAACCCCGAGCAGTGCATTTATATCGGAGACCATCCTGCCAATGATGTGCAAGGGGCTGCCGATGCCGGTTTGCATCCAATATGGATGAAAGTCAATCAACCCTGGCGGGATGACCTTACCGTCAAACCTGTGCACGTTATTGAACATTTGAGCGAATTGCAGAAATTTCTATGAACATACGGCGATGCCATACATAGGGGGCAAGATAACGATGATTGCACCAAAATTACGACCTGGGGATGAGGTCAGGATTATTTCTCCCGCCCGCAGCTTGTCCATCGTTGACCCAGATCAGCAAGAACTGGCCGTTCGCAGATTAGAGGAATGGGGGCTGAAGGTATCCTTTTCGGCTAATGCCAATGAAACGGACGAGATGCAATCTTCCTCCGTCGAATCCCGCATTGCCGATCTGCATGAAGCTTTTGCCGACCCGAATGTCAAAGGCATATTGACAACCATTGGCGGTTTCAATAGCAACCAGCTGCTGCGTCATATCGATTATGATCTGATTGGCGTCAATCCCAAGCGGTTATGCGGCTTCTCGGACATCACGGCGATGGGCAGCGCCATTTATGCGAAAACAGGGCTGGTGACATATTCCGGACCGAATTTTTCCAGCTTCGGCATGCTCTTGGGCTGTGAGTATACGATGGATTATTTTGTGAAAATCATGTTGGAATCAGCCCCTGTAACGGTGCTCCCTTCCGAAACGTGGAGTGATGATGCTTGGTACCGGGACCAGCATAACCGTGAGTTTATTCCGAACGCAGGTCCAATCATTATTCATGAAGGATCGGCTGAAGGGACCATTATAGGCGGTAATCTGTGTACGCTGAACCTTCTGCAAGGCACGGAGTATATGCCTTCGTTGGAAGGGGCGGTCGTGTTTGTGGAAGACGACTCGATGTCCATTCCAGAAATGTTTGATAGGGACTTGATGTCGCTCATTCACCAGCCCGGTTTTGAGCAGGTGCAGGCACTGGTCATTGGCCGCTTTCAGAAGGAATCACAGATGACGCCAGCACTGCTCGAAAAGATCATTCGTGACAAACGTGAACTTCAGCATATGCCGGTCATTGCCAACGTCGATTTTGGACATACAACGCCTATGTTTACCTTTCCAATTGGGGGCCGGGCTGCCATCGATGCACGGAACCCTTCGTTCCGCTTGGTCATATCGGAGTGAATGAAACGGGAAATGAACTGGGAGAGGGGATGAACAGGCATATGGAAATACGGCAAATGGCGACGGCTTTTTTGACCAACGGAAATGACATGCTGATGATGAAAAAGGCGGGCAGCAAGCTGTTCAACTTTGAATTTTGGGGTGGTATCGGCGGGCATCTGGAACCGCATGAACTGAACGCCCCGATGCTTGCAAGCTATCGAGAAATCGAAGAGGAGACGGGTTTTGCCCCAGAGGATATTGTTGGATTCCGCTTGCGTTACATTTTGTTCGGATTGAACGGTGGCGAGATCCGGCAGCAGTTTGTATATTTCGGTGAAACAACGCACAGGCAATTCGTAAATTCGGAGGAAGGAGAACTTTTCTGGATTCCCCAAACGAATTTGCATGAATTGCACACATCCATATTGATTGATGCCACGTTAAAGCATGCGCTGCTCCGGCCTGATGAACAAAGCATATGGATTGGAACTGCCATTCAAGAAGAAGGGCTAATTGGGGAATCGCCAGTGAGCTTTCAAATCCTTGAGGAAACGAACGCGTTTGCATGAGAAATGGCCAAAGACAACAAACGGGATGAAGTTGTGACAAACGAAGCTCAGATGAAGAAGGGCATCCGTTCCTGCTGTACTCGATGCCGTTATTTAGTTCCTTGGAGATGAATCGGAATCCGCCGGATGATGTGGTGGGTTATAGGGCGTTGAACCCCTGGTTTTCTCCCGAGATGATCCTTCTTGAGTCGACCAGACTGCCTGTGAACGTACAATTTTTACGGCAGTCTGGTACTTATGCGAGCACTTTGCCCAAGGGATTTTCAAAATTAAAAAACTATCCAGCCGTAATGATGCGCTGATTGGCAGATCTGCCCCGGCGCTCCACGGCTTCTTCGTAATCTTCAATCAACTTGTCAAAAATCTGCTCCCAAGAACGCTGCTCCGCCAAACGTCTGCCTTCAAGACCCATGCTCCGCAGCGCTTCTTCGTTTGCTCCCCAATATGAAATCTCCCGAACCAATGCCTGCCCGTCGCCAGGTTCGAACAGGATGCCATTTCGGTGTTGTGTTACGAGGTTTTTGACTCCACCTGCGTTGGCAACCATGGCAGGCAGGCCGGAAGCCATGGCTTCCAGCACGACATTGCCGAATGTTTCGGTAGGGGAAGGAAATACGAACAGATCTGCCGATGCATACATCGTGGCCAAAGCTTCTCCATGCAAATAACCCGTGAACGTGACGTTGGACGGTGCGCCTTGACGAAGTTTGGGAAGCTGCGGACCGTCTCCGACGATGACCCAGTGCACGCGGGGTTGCATTTGTTCCGGCAAATGCTGGATAGCGTAGGCGAGCGTGTCGATATCTTTTTCGGGAGCGATGCGACCGACGTAGAGAAGGATCAGCGGGGCGGAGATATTGTATCGTTGGCGAATGGATGGAGTTCGTTTATCAGGGGTATACAGCTCGCAATCAACTCCGCGCGACCACAGCTTCAAGCGCTGAATGCCTTGCTGACGCAGCTCCTCGAAGGTTTCCTGGGAAGGCACCAAGGTGGCGTCGCTTGCCCGGTGAAACCACTGAATATATTTCCAATAGAGCGGAATCATGCTTTTGAGCTTGTAATATTCGAGGTATCGGTCAAAGTGGGTGTGGTAGGAGATGACGTGCGGCAGATGATGTTTGAGGGCGTATTTCAGGCCGGGAAGCCCCATATTGAACGGGGTGGCGATATGCAGTAAGTCGGGACGAAAGGCTTGCAGTTCCCGATGAATGACCGTTCGGCTAGGAAGTGCAATCCTGCACTCGGGATACAGGAAAAAGGGAATATTCGCAACGCTGTGCACCGCCGTAGCATGATTTCCGTCAATGACCGACTGAGGGGTAAACAACAGATGTTCAATGTTCCTCCGGTTGAGGTGTTTGCTCAGGCGGTGCAGCGTGCCGGCAACTCCGTTCGTGTCCGGAACATACGTGTCGGTAAACAAGGCCAGGCGCATCCAGATGATCCCTCCCGTGACTCTTGATGCCAAGAGCATAACAGCAGAACGTTTTCCGCGGGTTAACGGGAAGTAAAATTCCTATTTCGCGTGCAAACCATGAGGGATTCGTTTGCGTTAAGTACATAAGACGTGTCTCTATGGATGAGCGATAATCTGCAAGCCCCAAAAAAGGTTTGTCTGTCTGCTAACCCGATCGACATGGCTTCCGCCGTATATATTCTGCTATGATGGAGTACATAGAGACAGGAGGCTTGGATGATTGATGGAACGATTGAAAGAAGAATTGCGCGAGTTGCTGCCGCTGGAGCAATTGGAAGAGATGTCGGGGGAAGAGATCGTGGGCTCTGTGGCGATGGATATGTATCGCTCCGAATTCGCGACCGTCAGAGCGGGAGGCCCCGAGCTTCCGCAGCTGTTGCGGGACATGATGCTCATCATCGACCTGGATACGGAACTGACGATGGAGGGCATTTCCGGTTACTTGGAGAATACGGCCGGACTGCAGCTGGCGGAGACGATTGCGGCCATGCAGCGTACCGGACAGGAAGAAGATGCGGCGATTCTGGACCAGATTCGGGGAATGTTGTCTGCGGCCGGGGTGACTCCTGAACAGCTGAGAGCAAATGTTAATGAAATGCAGGAGCATGACGTGGCGAGTTTTCAGCAAACGCATGGTCAGGTCATCGGCGATTTAATGCAGCAAGTGCAAGAGGAAGCGGAAAAGCTGAGTCTGCTGGTGGACAACGAAGGAGCATTTGAGCGCCTGTTCGATTACGCAGAGGCGAACAAGGCGCAATTGAAACAGGAGTTGGAACAGATCTTGTCTGAATAACAGGAGGATGTGATGGACCTGGCTTCGAACAATCCTTTTGTCATCGCGATTGCGGCAATTTCGGGCGGCGGCAAAACAACCGTTGTAAGCGGCTTGGCAGAACGCTTGTCTTGCCCGGCTTTGTATTATGACGACTACGATTTGGAGGGTCCGAACGATTTCATCGCATGGACGCGTCGTGGCGGGGATTGCAACGAGTGGAACGTCGAACCGATGGTGACGGATTTGAGGCAATGGTTGGATAGTCCGTCTTCGACACCCGCTTATATTTTGCTGGACTACCCGCATGCATATTTGAATGATCGGATGAAAGACTTCATCGACCTGGCTATATTCATTGATACCCCGTTGGATGTAGGGCTGTGCAGAAGGGTTGCCCGTGATTTCTCCGATGCTGCGGCAGACGACATCCGCGAAGAGCTTGCACGATATGCGGGAGGTGCCCGCGAAGCATACCTGATCATGCTGGAGACGGTTAAACCCGCTTCGGACGTTGTGCTTGATGGAACGCTGGAGCCGCAGGTGTTGGTGGAACAGATCCTGAATATGCTTCCGCCAGCAAGGGCTATTTAAGTTGGACTAAACACTGACCTGACAACGGAGAAGGCAGAACCAATCTGGAGAAGCGAAGCGTCCGGCTAAAAGCTTTCTGAAGGAAAGCGGCATCGAAGGGAAGGCGTATCCCCGGATTTCAGGGAATGCCAAGAAGTCTACTGCAACCAAGAATTCGCTTGCTTGAAAAACGTCATGCCATATCGGATCTGAAGACGAATATCGGAGGAGAAGCGATGAGATTCAACCAAAGGTTGTTGCTTGAAACGATCATTGTCTGCTGTCTATTGCCTGTTCTACTCGTGATCGGGAGTATGATTTATGGAATGCTCATGACGAGAGCTTATGTTCCCGATGTAACTGCATCGTACATGGCGGGTTCGTCGCTCCCAAGCCAGGTTTCATTCGGGAGCATTGCCGTACTCGGCGGTGTGATGGAATACGTAACGGCAGCAGCCGGATTGCTGTTGTTTGGCGTTGCGTATTATGGGGTACGTTCGTTCATTCAGCGTCGTATGCAGCGATCCTGAGCAAAGGAGATGTCCGCAATGTTGATCAAAAAAGCGGTATTCTGGCTGTCGCTGCTTAGCTTGACGCTGTGTGCCATCAACAGATTCGGATATGATGAACATAACATCTTGTTGATCGGATTGAATCCGATCTTAAACGCCGCTGCGTATACCGAACCGCTGCGCCATTGGATTTTTGATTATGAAAATGTGTCACGACCGTATGACAGCGCAGCGATCAACGTGTTGTATCCGGCGTATCTGCTGCATTGGCTGTCGTTTATGCTGACGGGTTATCTCATCGATTTAGGCATTCGCCTTCTGAAAAGGAGGATACGACCTGCGGCGTGATACGAGATGGCTTTTATACGCAAAAAGCGTGCCCGAATCCGTGGTGAGCGGAACCGGGTACGCTTTTTTACATCTTCTATTCCAATGTCATGGACGGTGATCGTTTATATTGGGTGTTACGGGTTTGCAGCGAATGTTCCATAGGTCATATGTGTTTGGAAATGATTTCTTCCAACCCTTGCGCAACAGAAGCAGGTCCGCGCTGCAAATGTCTGGCTTCCAGCGTAAAGCGGACATAAGTTTCGTCCGTACCCATCGCTTCCGAGAAAATGCCTGAGAGGCCGCGAGCGCGTCTGTCGATCTGCATCAGCAGTTCGAGCGTATTGCCCATTGGATAGAACAGTACCTCGATCTCATCCAGATAGCCCCGGAATTTGCTGGTCGGCACAAACTCGAATTCCTGCACAAACGGCAAATTGCCGCCAAGCCTAGGCGCATAGTCATTGGTCACCTCGCGCAGCCTGAATCCGAGCATGTCGATGGCATCCAGCACGACACCCATTTCCTGGGTAGGCACGACCCGAATCAGATCGCGGTCCGAAGGGTCCAGCGCACTGGAGATGTCGAGTCCGGTTTCGACCCATACTTCCGCGCTTTGAAGCGTAAGCGGCAGGTTGTCTGGCAGGTCGAACGAAAAATATTTTTCCAGACGTTGGCCAGGCTGAAGCGTAAAACGGTCGGTCAACAAATATTTGGCGACCACCGCAGTCTCTTTGTGTTTCCGATCGTCGCGCTCCCGAATATAGTGAGTGTTAATCGTGAGGTAGATGCGGTCTACATTTTGTTCGACATCTCCTCCTTGTATGTATACGGTTCCCGAGAGAACGCCGCCCGGAATCACTTCCGGCGTATCCAATTCCGTATTGACTTTGGCGGCACCTACACCTACGCTGGCTAACATTTTTTTAAAAAAGGACATGCTCTCAGCCTCCACATGATATTTGGTATTTGCTAAGGAATAATTGCGACTTCGTGCTTAATACGCCTGTTAGAGGATCGCCGTTTCAAAAAAGTTGCCATGGTCGCCTGAGCAGATATTTACAGGGAAAATCAGGGACATGTAGAATGTTGTGTAATGCACCTTTTGAGGGAGGGATCGCCATGGGCATGGAATGGTACGACATGATTGCCAAACGGAACGGAGGTTACCGGGGAAGAGCGAAGTTCAAGATCGAGGGCATTTCGGCGGAACAAATCTATGAAGAACAATTGATTCGAATGCTTCCGGCCTATGATTCCGTACTGGACGCCGGTTGCGGGCACGGGGAGTTTACATTGCAAATGGCGGCTTATGCGGCCCGGATCACAGGCTTTGACAACTCGAAGGGATTGCTGGCCATCGCGCAAAGGGCACTGGCGTCCAGCGGCGTCACAAACGTGGATTTTGTCTACGCCACAACCAAAACCGAACTGCCTTTTGAAGATGGACAATTCGATCTGATCTATGACCGCAGGGGGCCGACCTCCATCCTCGAACATAAGCGGGTTCTGCGCAAGGGCGGCGTGGTCTTTGGCATTCATACGGATGTGAGCAAAGTGAAGGAACGATTGCTTGCGAACCAGTATGATGCCATGGAAATCCGGGAGTTCAATGACGCTTGGGTTGTATTTCCGGATGAAACGCAGTTTGCGTTGTTTCTATCGGATGCCCCGGGCAATCCGGACTACACCGTGCCTGAGATGAGGGAGCAGCTTGAACTGCGGGTGAGGGAAAATACGGTGGATGGCCGCATCGCGGTCAGGGAACGCAAATATATTTGGAGAGCAGAGAATCATTGATGCATGCGTGCGCAAAGGAGTGAAAACGGAATGTCCCACAGCAGGGAAATGACGGCGGAAGAAGCGTCCCGGGAGGGCGTGAAAACGTATTATGAGCAGATGGCGAACGGGGAGAAAAAGTACAAAATGCTGGGCGATGACGGCAGTTATTATTGCAGAACGGCCGCTTCTTCGGAAGGAGCCTGGCAAAACAGCCATGTCCATCACCAGGTCACGGAACATTATTTTGTGCAATCCGGTTGGATTGCTTATGCTGCATGTGCTGAAAAGGATCAAGCTGCCAGTGTCAGCATCCTCAAGGCCGGAGTCCATGTCATTGTGCCGCCAGGCGTACAACATAATGTATATATGGCTCCGCACAGCGTGATCCATACGATCAAATTCGGTGCCAATACGGCGGGAGACTGGCACGCTTCGCCTGAGCTGGATCAATTCACGCGCAATCTGACGGAGAGCGAACTCCTTGGGAGGTTGCAGAACGATGAATGTATTTCGGAAGAATGACATCACCGTGCGCCAATTGAACCGTGATGATGAGAGGCACCTCGTTCGCTGGTTGTCTGACCCGGCGGTTCTGCAGTATTACGAAGGCAGGGATCGGCCGCATGATGCACAAATGGTAAGGGAGCATTTTTACGACGAACAGGATGAAATCATCCGCTGTATGGTCGAATACCGGGAACGCCCCATAGGATACATTCAGTACTATGTGCTTGAGGAAGACGAACGACACGAGTACGGGTATGATGATGTGGACGAAATCATTTATGGAACGGATCAATTCATTGGCGAACCGGACTATTGGAATAAAGGCATCGGCAGTTTGCTCGTGCAATCCATGGTGGCATTTTTGGTAGGGCAAAAGAAAGCGCAGCGCGTCGTGATGGACCCTCAAGCGTGGAACGCGCGGGCAATCCATTGCTACGAGAAATGTGGATTCCTTAAGGTCAAGCTTCTGAAGGCCCATGAATGGCACGAGGGTGAAATGAGGGATTGCTGGCTGATGGAGTACCGTCATTCATCTCCAACATAGTATGCAAAAATTTGATCCACAGGCTTAAAGTACAAATATCCGTCTTCCCAGGGCTGAAAGTGCAGATCCATGCGGGAATCCTCCCAGTTCTCCGGTGTCCCTTTGGTGGCAAGCCGCCCGGGAACGATCGGTTCTTCAATCACCTTCGGAAACTCCTGGTAGCCGAACAGCAGGTTTTCGTGCATCGCAATAATTTCATACTTGTCGGCATGGAATGCACGCTCCTCCTGAAGCTGATAGTGATAATAAATGTAACTCGCCATCATCTCCCGCTTCAGAAATGCAATTCTTCCCGCGCGGCGCTCTACCGGTGCTTTGCGCAGCCAATGCTCCTTGCTTGCGGGTTCGTTGAAGTGAAACACATTCACCATGGGGATCCATGTTCTGGGCTTCGATTCTCCGGGCCAGTCGACAAGGTGGTGGGCCAGCCGCTGAACCGATTCGAGCGGGTCCGTTTCCGCTTCCATGCATTCAAAATACAAAAAGACATTGTTCTGCCAAGCGAATGCCGCTGCCGTCATGAAGACGCCTTCCCTGACTAGTTGGCGCACGGAATCTTGCTGCTCCAAAGCCAGTCTGCCGCTTGCTTCTTGACCTGGCTTCCATGTTCCGCGGAACATCCTGCGGATGATCATGATGTATCCCTCCACCCGTTCTATTTTACACGTTAAAAATTCGCCGAATTTCCTGAAGCCGTCGTTGCAGTCCATGCTGTTCAACTCATTTTTCCAGTTTCCCCTACAGTTTAGTTGGAAAGGATGGGTTGGTCAACCGCTTACATGGTTCGGTATTGCACAACGCTGGGTCATTGTGCGAACATGATATCATCATCCATTGGTTTAAATCGTCTGGTAAAAAAAAAAGGAGGAATGGCTATGACACAGGATTTGAGATATCCGGTTGGCACGTTTGTACATACGGGAGAAATTACTCCCGGGCAGCGGCGGTTGTGGATTCAGGACATCGCAGAGCTGCCTCAAAAGGCGCGTGAAGCCGTGAGCGGCTTGAGTGAAGAACAGTTGAACCTGCCTTATCGTGAAGGCGGTTGGACGATTAGGCAAGTCGTGCACCACATGGCGGACAGCCACATGAACAGCTTGATCCGTTTCAAACTGGCACTCACGGAAGAGACCCCGACGATCCGTCCATATTATGAGGACCGCTGGGCCGAATTGGATGACTCCAGCGAACTGGATATTGAAGTTTCACTGCGGCTGCTTGAATCGTTGCATCAGCGCTGGGTGTATTTACTTCAATCGTTGACGGACGAGGATTATGCCAGAACGTTCTACCATCCGGGCTCGCAGGAGACCACACGTTTGGACTACAATCTCGGCGTTTACGCCTGGCATGGCCGTCACCATGTGGCGCATATCACTTCTTTGCGAAAAAGATTGGAGATATAATCGGGTGGATATTCAGATCAGGTTGCTGAATGATCAACGAGATCCGGCCATCATTTCGCAGGCTTTTCGCGATCAGGGATGGGAGAGGTCGCCTGAGCAATATGTCCGCTATTATATTGAACAGGAGAACGGGGATCGCGTGACGTTGGTTGCCGAACTGGACGGCGTTTTCGCCGGATATGTCAACGTGTTGTGGCATTCCGATTATCCCGCTTTCCAAGCATCGGGGATTCCGGAGATTAACGATTTGAACGTGCTGATGCGATATCAGCGCCAAGGCATCGGCACCAGGCTGATGGACGAGGCGGAGGCGGTGATTCGTGAGCGGACGGATACGGCGGGCATCGGCGTGGGCATTTTTTCGGACTATGGAAAAGCGCAAATTCTCTACGCCCATCGGGGTTACATCCCGGACGGGAAAGGGATTTACAAGCACGACCATTATTTGAAGTACGGGGATGAGATTGTCATTGATGATGACGTCATTTTATATCTTACGAAAAAGCTCAAGTAGAACTCTCCGGGAAGGCGAACCGATGCCTGCATATGCCTGATCGTGCGGCAGAATTTCTGCGCTGGAAGAGGGATGAGCTTGAACGCTTTGACGAGTATTGCGAACGTTTCGATCGGGAGATGAGTGCCGGCTGGTCCCGGCTCGTTTCGCAGGTCGGGCATCATCGCACTGGCGGAAAGAACGGACGAATCGTGATCACATTCAAAGGCGTTTCGAAGCATAGGTTTTCCTATGATTCAGAACGCTTTTTTATTCTAAAATGCATTGGTTTGTTCATGGTTGAAGCATGAAAAATAGAACTATACTGGTTGAAAATGTTATAATGGAGTGTAACGATTTACTAGGGAAAACGGGCGAGGGGGAGGTGGTTGGCGTGTGGGAAACGTATGAATCGAGACGCGGACATGTGCAGGATTTCGATGTTCGTTACCGCTTCTATTCGACAGAAGAAGGCGGACGCAAGAGCCTGCCCTTTCAAGGATACCGGTGCGATTTTCTATATGAAAATGAAGATCCCAAAGTAGACTCGCTATACATGATCCATCCCGAATTCGAGGATGAGCACGGAGCGCTCATGCTGGACATAGACCGCCCGGTGAACCGGGAAGGGACGGCCCGAATGTGGATTCTGATCCCGGAGATGAGGGGAAGGGTGCATCGTGACCGGATTAAAACGGGAACCAAGGGTTTTTTTATGGAAGGTTCGCGGCGCGTGGGTGAAGTGGAAGTGACTCGGGTAGTGGGGTTAATGACCAATCCTATAAAGGATACATAACGACAGCAAGATGGGTGATGGCTTGATCGGAAACGTTGAACCGATCGACATCTTTAATCTGAGGGGAGCCATGGTTATGGAGAAAACGATTAAAAGCGTGCAGGACGTCTTTGAAATGCTGGATGCGGAGTTTCGTTCGCCGGAGCAATTTTGGGAACCGTTTTATGCGGATCGCAGCCGCCCCATCCCTTTCTTTTCGAACAAACCGGACGAAAATCTGGTGGAGTACGTGACATCCAATCTCTTGTCTGGTGACAAGGCGTTAGAACTGGGATGCGGCCCAGGGCGAAATGCGTTGTATCTGGCCAAACAGGGGTACCGCGTGGATGCTTACGATTTGTCCGAGACGGCCATTGCTTGGGCCAAGGAACGGGCTGCAGAAATGCAGCTGGAAGTGCATTTCGAATGCAAATCCGCGTTCGAGTTGAACCCTGCAGCGCAATATAACGTCGTCTATGATTCAGGCTGCCTGCATCATCTGCTTCCGCATCAACGGATACCGTATATCGATATGATCCACCGGGCATTGGTGCCGGAAGGCATGTTTGCGATGACTTGCTTTGCGCCGGGATATGGTGGACAAGGCGGGCCTGAGAGCGTGATGAACGACTGGCAGGTCTACGAGGAAAAATCGATGCGAGGCGGCCTGGCCTATACGGAAGAGAAGCTGCGGTACATTCTGGGAGACAGGTTCGAGTGTGTCCGTTTTCGTGCAATGCAGGCAATGGAGCCGGATGATTGGCGATTCGGAGTACCGTTTCTATGGACCACGCTTTGGAAAAAGCGGGAGATGTAAGTTGCATGTTTACAATGATACAATCGTACAAGAAGTTTCTATTGTTTTTTGAAAAGGAATGATCATCAATCCTATGTTTAAAATCATGTTCATCGAAGATGACGAATCGTTGTTCACCGAAATCAGGGACAGACTCGGACAGTGGTCTTACGACGTGCACGGCGTGAATGATTTCGACAAAGTGCTGCAACAATTCATCGCCATTCAACCGCAGCTGGTCATCATCGATATTCAGCTGCCCCGGTTCGACGGGTTCCACTGGTGCCGGATGATCCGCTCCCATTCCAAGGTGCCGATTATTTTCCTGTCCTCGCGCGATCATCCGACCGATATGGTGATGTCGATGCAGATGGGGGCTGACGATTACGTGCAGAAGCCGTTCCACTTCGACGTGTTGATCGCCAAAATTCAGGCCACGCTGCGCAGAGTGTACAACTACAATGCCGAGCAGGCCGAACTTCGCGCCTGGCGGGGAGCTACGGTCGAGTATGTGAAGAACGAGCTTGCCTGCAACGGGCATACCGTGCAATTGACCAAAAATGAAATGTTTATTCTCAAACAGCTGGTCGAGCGCAAAAACCGGATCGTCACGCGGGAGGAACTGATCCGCAGCCTGTGGGACCACGAACATTTCGTCAGCGACAACACGCTCACCGTCAACGTCAACCGTTTGCGCAAAAAGCTGGAGCCGCTCGGCCTCGATGCCTATATCGAAACAAAGGTTGGCCAGGGTTACATGGCGACGGAAGAAGGAGAAGCATGATTTGGCGTTATCTGCGCGAACGAGTAAGCTGGCTGCTGCTGCTGCTCGCATTGCAAGCGGTGATCTTGTTCGTAGCCTATGTGGATTCAAGCATTCCGCTGCAGTCCTTGCTTTACGTCGTTGTACTGAATGTCGTGATCTGCATCGTATTCGTGTGGGCAAGATATCCGGCGGAGACCCGGTTCTACCGTCGGATGGAAACATGGGATCACACCTATGATCTATCTGAACTGGGCTCCCCCGGCAGCCCGCATGAGCAGATCGTGCACGATGCCGTCGTTGCCCAGACGGAGAGATACCGGAAAGAATCGACGGCCAACATGCTGCTGCTGGAACAGGAAAAGGATGAGATGGTGGCCTGGATCCATGAGGTGAAGACACCGCTTACCGCCCTGCAGCTTATGATTGAGCGGATGCCCGACGACAGGCTGAAAGGCCAAATGACCTACGAATGGGTACGCATCCATCAGCTGTTGGATCGGCAGCTCCATCAGAAGCGCATTCCGTTTATGCATAATGATCTGTTTATCGAACCGACGGAGCTGGAACCGATCATCCATGCCGAGATTCGCGCCATACGGTCATGGTGCATCTCCAAAGGCATCGGTTTCGAAGTGGAGTTGGCCGAATCCCACGTACTCACCGACGGGAAATGGCTGGGATTCATCCTGCGGCAGTTGCTCAGCAATGCGGTGAAGTACAGCCCGTCTTCCGACGTCGTCATTGCCAGCAGGGCTGTTCAAGGGCATGTTGTGCTGACTATTCAGGATCGGGGGCGAGGGATCGACGCCCGCGATTTGCCGCGTATTTTCGATAAGGGGTACACGTCGGCGCAAGGGCGCATGGAAGGCGCGGCAACGGGAATGGGGCTGTACCTGAGCCGACAGGTCGCCGAGGCGCTTCGCATTCGACTGGACGTGTCATCCGTGGTTGGGGAAGGCACCCTGGTCACGTTGACCTTTGCGCGGGAGAACGAAATGGCGCACCTTTCAGGCATGTGACAGCATTGTCACATGCTTTTTCATATTGTTCGGCGAAACGCAGGATGGTGTGCGGATTTCACTTTATGATGGAAGCATACCTAAGAGGAGTGGATGGGACATGTCGATACTGGAAGCAAAGAGAATTCATAAGGTTTACGGCAACAAATGGAATAAGCAGGAGGTGCTGCGCGGTATCGATCTCGGCGTAGGCAAGGGCGAATTCGTCGGCATCATGGGACCTTCCGGCTCGGGGAAGACCACGCTCTTGAACGTGCTTTCTTCTATCGATCGTGTCAGCCAGGGCACCATCGAGATCGAAGGCCAGGAGTTTACAGGCATGAAGGAGAAACAGCTGGCCGAATTCCGCAAACGCCATTTGGGATTCATTTTTCAGGATTACAATCTGCTGGATACGTTGACGGTCAAGGAAAACGTGCTGCTGCCGCTCTCGATTACCGATCTGCCTAAACAGGAAGCCCATCGGAGGTTCGAGCAGATCGCCCGAGAGCTGGGTATCTATGAATTGAAGGACAAGTACCCGTCCGAGATTTCGGGAGGGCAGAAGCAGCGGACATCGGCCGCGCGGGCGTTCGTTCATCAGCCAAGCATCATTTTCGCGGACGAACCGACGGGGGCGCTCGACTCCAAGTCCGCTTCCGACCTGCTCGGCAAGTTGAGCGACATGAATCGGACGCGCCAGGCGACCATTATCATGGTGACGCATGATCCGCTGGCGGCGAGCTATTGCAGCAGAGTCATTTTTATCCGCGACGGGCAGATCTATACGCAGCTGCATAAGGGAGATGAGTCGCGGCAAGCGTTCTTTAACGGCATTATCCAAACGCAAGGCGTGCTGGGCGGTGTGCAGCCGTGAGTCTCAATCAGATCATTTTCCGGAATTTGCGCAAAAATTTAAAAAATTATTACCTGTACGTTTTTGCGCTGATTTTCAGCGTGGCGCTGTATTTTTCGTTTGCTACGTTGCAGTACGATCCCTCCATGGACGAAGTGGAACAATCGACAAAAGGAGCTGCCGCCATCGGCGCATCGTCGGTGCTGTTGGTCGTGATCGTCGGCATTTTCCTGCTGTATGCCAACACGATTTTTATCAAGCGGCGCAGCAAGGAGATCGGGCTGTTTCAACTGATTGGCTTGACGAAAGGCCGAATTTTCCGCATTTTGACGGCGGAGAACGCGATCCTGTATTTCGGGGCCATGGTGATCGGGGTACTGATCGGATTCATCGGCTCCAAGCTGGTGCTTATGATTCTGTTCAAAATATTGGAGATCGAGGCGATCACGAAGCTCTATTTTTCGCCGTTGGCCTTGGCGCAGACGGTTGCCGTGTTTGCCGGCCTGTATGTGCTCATCATGCTGATGAATTACGCGTTCATCCGTGCGCAGAGCATTCTCTCCTTGTTCAAGGTTACGTCGACTGCGGAGCAGCGGATCGGCCGCATGTCCTTCGGTCAAATTGTGATGGGGCTGTTGGGGATTGGATTGATTGCTTACGGTTACGTGCTGTCCGCACGCATGTTCAGCGGGGAAGTGCTCGATATGCAGCAGTTGATGTACACGATGCTGCTGATTCTGTTTTCGGTCATTCTGGGAACATATCTGTTCTATAAAGGATCGGTAAGCTTTGTATTCAATCTGATTCGCAAAAGCAAACAGGGGTACCTTTCCATTAATGAGGTGTTGTCCCTGTCCTCCATCATGTTTCGCATGAAATCCAATGCGCTGCTGCTTACGATCATCACGACGGTGTCCGCACTCGCCATCGGCATGCTGTCACTGAGTTATATTGCGTATTACTCGGCTGAAGCACAGGCCAGGGAAAGCATACCGGAGGATTTTTCCTTTGCGCAGGCGGAGGTCATGGAATCGTTCGTATCGTCGTTAAAAGAGAAAGGCATCGAGGTTGAGGTGCAGCATAGGCAGCCCGTATATATCGAAATTGATGCCAGTCAGGTCATGCATGATTCCTCCGACGGAGAAATGTTGTCCAGTTCCGTAATTAGCGATGCCATGGTCGGCGATCTGGACGTGAAGCCTGGCGAGGTTGTATTCATGGGGTATGGCAACGTGGTGAGACAACTGATATCCATCGAGGAACAGGGACCGATCGTGCTGCACGGACTGCACCAGGCCCTGGATCAGCAATTGGTTGGCACGTCCAAGCAAGGCGTACTTCCAACCTATTACACCAAAGGTACGCCTGTTGCTGTCGTCGACGAGACCGTTTATGCCAAGCTGGTGCAGGATCTTGACCCGAAATTGCAGAAAGGGGAGCCGACCGATTATTATGGCGTGCGCATTATCGACCGGGGGAAAACGGAAGAGGCATATGGCGTTTTTCAATCACAGAACCTGGAGGTGCCGAACTTCTCGCAAATCGAAATGCGGAACAATCAGCGAACCACCATGGGGTTGATCATGTTTATTGTCGGTTTCCTCGGTTTGACGTTCCTGATCACGTCAGGCTGCATCCTGTATTTCAAGCAGATGAACGAAGGCGAGGAAGAGAAGGACAGCTACACCATTTTGCGCAAAATCGGGTTCACCCAGGGCAATCTGCTTGGCGGCATTCGCTTCAAGCAAATGTTCAACTTTGGCATCCCGCTTGCGGTGGGGTTAAGTCATAGCTATTTTGCGGTCAAGTCCGGCTGGTTTTTCTTCGGCACCGAGTTGGTTACGCCAATGGTCATTGTCATGATTGTCTATGCGCTGCTGTATTCGGTCTTCGGGCTGTTATCGGTGTGGTACTATAAACGAGTCATTAGGGAATCGCTGTAATTGGTGGAGGAAGTTAGACGGAGTTAGTCGGGATGTTCTACCGGAGTCCTCAAGCAGCAATACCGTCATTTCCAAAATCTATAGATAGTCGTATTTTACGATGTTGAATATATAAAAAAACTAGTAGGGAGAATTCACCTACTAGTTTTTGTGTGTGATGGATTGCTATGAAGTGCGGACTCTCTAAAAATCGGGGATAGCAGCGATCGGAAGAGGGGACCGCGTTCGCAGTGGCCTTGTGTGATTGATTAGTGCGGTTTATATCGTTTTAAGTTGGGAAATGAACAGGCTGAGAAAGCCAAAAATTCTTTTTATATCATGAATAAATTGCTATTATGAAAATAGGAATTTTGTCTAGGGTGTGATACATAACGGTATATTTGAATATGTTGAACAAAGTTGCATTGCTTAGCGTATGGACTGACAACTGCAATTAACTTCAGACTGGTACGATTCTATGAAAGAAAAGCAAAAAATCCATGGAGGTTCTACGATGCAAGTAATAAACGGCAAATATATTTTGAGTGAAGATGAATTTCATCAGTTTGAAACGTTTATGCAATATGGGAATTTGAGAGATGCAAAATATGTTTTTGTCGGTATGGAGGAGGGATTATGGCGTTTTAATTATGACGAAAATTTAGAAGGAAGATTAGATTTCCTCTCTCAACATCATGAATTTGTTCATTACGTAGACGAGAAGCATGGATATGAAGGGGGTTGGTATGTTACAGATACACATTCCGCTCCCGCACTTCTTACAGCTATAAATGGTAGTTTGAAAAAAAGAGGCAGGCCGGAAAGCTGGGAACTGGATAGAAAAATCGACCAAACGATGCGTATGCAAATTCGCTTAGCAGCTCTGCTTGAGGCAAACCTTGATTTTTCAGTACTAAAATATTTCACAAAAAATGATGACTATAGCACGTATCCCTTACATAAAAGGGACGGGGAAACAGCAATGTTTGACTGGTATCCGCTTCCGAAGAAAAGCAAAACGGATTTCCCTTATGTCGTTTCAGGAAAATTCGAAAACAGCAGAGAGTATTATAATTACTATGATAACCATGCAACCAATAGAAAACAGTTGATAAGAAATCTCTATGATCATTATCCGATGAATATAAGCATTATTTATGTTGGGAAAGACCGGGGACAATTCAAACTTCTTAAGCACTATGAGGACTTAGGTTTTGAATTTCATGAGTATAGCACTGGGACGATCCCTTCAGGCTTAGATTTACAGCCCGGCAACAAACCAAAAATGTTTATGATCGGTCGAAGAACCAGAGTGGATGGCCACTTGCAATTAGCTGTGATGACACCATTTTTGGGGATGGGGCAGTGCAGTTTCGATGACATAAATGTTATAGCGGCATGGTTGCATTTGGAGCAAAAAAAGGGTGCAAAAAAGGGCGGTATTTAAAAAATAGTCTGGCATAAATTATGTCTTTACGAATTTCAAACTGCTGGCAAGAAGAAGATAAATCGAAAGCAAGGTGGGGAAGAACCATGTTGACCATTCAACAAGCTGAACTTCAACACAAATCAACGCTGCGCAATCTGTTGGAGCTCTACAAGTATGATTTCAGCGAATACGACCCGGAGGACGTCAATGAAAACGGATTGTATGAATATATGTATCTGGATCATTATTGGACAGAACCGGGGCGACATCCGTTCTTGTTCAGGGTAGATGACAAGCTGGCCGGATTTGCGCTCATTCGCGAACTGCAGCAAGCAGGGGAAGAGAGCGTATACGAAATGGCCGAGTTTTTCGTGATGCGGAAGTATCGAAAGCAGGGCGTGGGCGCGCAAGCAGCCGTTCAACTATTCAATCGTTTCAAGGGTACGTGGAAAGTCGCCGAAATGGAAGAAAACGTGCCTGCCCAGCATTTTTGGCGCAAAGTTATTGCCGGTTATACCTGTGGAACGTATGATGAAATTCGGGAAGAGGGCTGGGAAGGGCCGATTCAGCAATTTTCCAATCTACAGATTTCGAAGAGCGGCTGACACCGCAACAGTAAACGACATAATCGAAGGGGAGCATGCCGGATGGTTACCATACGAAAAATTGAACAGCAGGATTTGCCTGCGCTCAGTCAGTTATATGATGAATTGATAGGTATGCCTGCCAATGTAGATCAGATGGAGCGTATGTTTCGTTTCATCGCGGAGAATGAGCAGTATTATTTGCTCGGCGCATTCCATGAAGGCAAGCTGGCCGGATCGGTGATGGGCATCGAATGCATGGACCTTGTGGGGGAATGCAGGCCGTTTATGGTCATCGAGAATGTGATCGTGTCGCAGCATGTGCGCAAGCAGGGGGTTGGACAGAAGCTGATGGCCGAGATTGAGCGGATCGCGAAGGAGCGGAATTGCGGTTATATGATCCTGGTGTCCGGCGACCAGCGGAAGGAAGCGCATCGGTTTTACGAGAAGCTGGGCTTCGGTGACGAGAAGGTGCAGGGGTACCGGAAGCATCTCTGATTTCGCTTTGGTGCAGATAGATAGACAGCCGTCATCGAAATTTCTTAAAGGATGGCGGCTGTTATCTGAACTGTATCATAAGGCCTTACATAACTACAAAAATAAAAAATGCAATGATTAGAAATATAATTCCAATGATAAAGACAGTTTTCTTCAATTCGGAACGCAACTGCTTTTTTTTAACCCCGATCAGCATTGCAGTCAAAACGATGATAACGTATGCCCCTAGGAGCCATAGAACACCACTCATAGCAGTAGTCAATCGGTTACCTCCTCAAATGAAACGAAATATGTTGTTAAAGTAGTCATCATTGCTTACCAGCATAACGTCTTCTTTTTTGTCTTTTAAAATAAAATCCTGCAATGCTTCCACTCCGAAGACTCCGAAAAAACTCCCTATGAGCCTTACATTGGAAAGATTGAGTTTTAAAGCCAAAGCAGCTATTTCACTGCAACTTGCTGTATTCTCGTTCAAAAACAGATAACAAGTCTAATTTATTCTACTTAAAGTTTCTAATCGTTGATTAAAATCACAATATGATGGAAAAATGTGAGTTTTTTAAAATAAGAAGAATTTAAGTATAACCCAACTCTATACCTGAAGGAATTAATAGTTTCCAGGTACCGTGATTTTTTGGTAAAATAAACGAAGTTATGATAACGGAACGTATGTACGTATTTATGTAATGTGCAGATGAACGAAGGAGGCTTAGATTACGATGCGTATCATCGATAACATCAAAGTATGGGGGGAACCGCTGGAGAACGCAGTCAGCCAGGCCGTGACCTGTTCCCTGCATGGTGACGTGCTGGGCGTGGCCCTGATGGCCGACCATCATAAAGGATACTCGCAGCCCATTGGCGGCGTGGTGGCATACCGCGGCATGATTAGCCCTTCCGGCGTCGGATACGACATTGCCTGCGGCAACAAAGCGATTCGCACCAACCTGTTGTGGAGCGATATCCGTGACCGGATTTCCGGCATCATGGACCAGGTCCAGGCGGAGATTTCGTTCGGGGTGGGTCGAAACAACCCGACGCCTGTCGATCATGAGCTGTTCGACGATGCAAGCTGGAAGCTGTTCGACAGCATTGAGCCGGGGCTGCAGCAGAAGCTGAAAGTCCTGGCGCGCAACCAGCTCGGAACGGTAGGGAGCGGCAATCATTTTGTCGATCTGTTCGTGGAAGAAGCGACGGGCAAGGTATGGGTGGCCAACCATTTCGGCAGCCGCGGCTTCGGGCACAAGGTGGCGAGCGGTTTCCTCAATCTTGCGGCAGGACGGGAATTCGGCGGCAAGGCACCAGGGGAATCCATGGATCAGCCGCCTACGCTCCTCGATCTGAACAGTGAGTTGGGGCATATGTATTGGGATGCGATGACGCTGGCGGGCCGATATGCGTATGCCGGGCGTGATTACGTCATCGATCAGACGGTACGCATTCTTGGGGCTAACGTGGAATATGCCGTGCATAACCATCACAATTTTGCGTGGAAAGAGCGGCACATGGGTGAAGAGGTTGTCGTTGTCCGTAAAGGAGCGACGCCGCTTGCCCCCGGGCAGCTTGGTTTTGTCGGCGGCAGCATGGGCGATATTTCGGTCATCGTGGAAGGCATGGACAGCGAGGAGAACGAGGCTTCGTTCCGCAGCACGGTGCATGGAGCCGGCCGCATAATGAGCCGCACGCAGGCTGCGGGCAAAATGAACTACAAGCTGCGCAAACGCATGGGTGGCGAGATCAGCGAACAGCAAATGCATGAGGCCATTCGGGCGTATGGCGTCGAACTGCGCGGTGCTGGCACGGACGAGAGTCCGTTTGTGTACAAAAAGCTGCAGGACGTATTGAACGCCCATGCCAATACGCTAAAAATCAATCATGTCCTGCGCCCGGTTGGCGTGGCGATGGCAGGCAGCAACGAATTCGACCCTTACAAGGATTAACCGATAGATCCAACGCGTCACAACATGAGAAAGATGGTGAACGGTTTGAAAAATTGCGCATTGTACAGCTCCCGTTTTGATCTGGACGAGCTACATGGATTGATCGCGTCCCTTTATCCGGAAGATACGATCGAACAAAAGCCGGACAAAACTCACATTCGGGTGACCCGCAAGAAATGGTTCAGCAAAAAAAGCAAAGGATTCAACATCATGACCAGCCAGACACATCCCGAGGAATTCGGTCCGATGATTCAGGGCATGATGAATTTCTTTGGGCAGATCGAGGCCGAGAGGCCCTTGGTCCAGGAAAAAGTGCTGATCAAATGCTCCACGCTGAACATGGTGATCGGCATCGAAACGGATGAAGACATCGACGAAACGTTCTATGGGGAACTGCTGCAGCTTGCATCCGCGCTGGATGCGGTCATTTTCTGGGGAGGAGGTTCGCTGCTGAATGCCCAGGGGCAATTATTGCTTGACATGGCTGGCCGTTCCGAAGTCGAGGATTACACGGTGACGGCACATACCAGCTATTTGCATGCCGATTTGCAAGAGACCGAGTCCGGAAAGAAAAGGAAGGCGAGATCGGAACGGATATTGGCCGAGCAGGGCATTCCCTATAACGCGAATCTGCCTGTACGAGCGGGGGAAGAGCATACGACGATTCGCAGCAAAGAGGAAGTCGCCGCCCGGGCGGTGGCGCTCTGCATTGCAGCGCTGAAGGGCGAGTGCCTCGGGGCCGGCGAGAGTGCCGAAGACACGGCAGCGCTGGTGCAGGAAGTGATCGACAAGTACGGGGCGGAACGTTTCTTTTCTCCGGCAGAACGGGATTTCGTGCACCAGTTTGGTGCCGAACATCAGGACGTTATTGCGTATTCCTGGGGATACGAAGCGTATGCGGTGATGCTGTGGGCGCTGGGGTACATCGACCAGTTGGGTGCGCCGACAGAAATCTGCAATGTCAGCCAGGCGGTAGGCCATTTGCAGCGGAAGGAGGATTTTGCCGCATTTGTTGCCGATGCCACGATGCGCGGCAAAAGCGAAATCATGGACGAGGCGGATCTTATTTATCGTTATAACTGGGTATGCGTGGATAGCCGCATCAAGGGGCAGGAGCCTCCCGCTGGCTTGATTGGCGGGGTGGCCTATGAACGTCACCGGGCGCTAAACTGGTTGATTTGTTACATGGATCAAGATTGGGACGATGTCCGCACGGATACGTAGGTCCGTCTATATAAACCGCAATAATAAATCCCACTAATGCCCTGCGAGCGCAGTACCATCTTCCGATCGCTGTTTATCCCTTTTTCCTAATCAACGAGGATAACCATCAAATACATGAATCAGCAGAAATCCCCTGTACTGGCAAACGTGCCAAGGTACAGGGGATTTCTGCATATGAAACATAGACCGCGCTATCCGTTGGGCTTGCCATACTGTTCGCGAATGATAACGTCGGCCAGGATCAGTTTTTTCTCCACGCTGCTCTCCGGGTTGAGGATGCGCCATAACATCTGGTCTACGGCACGAGCGCCAAGCAGTTCCTTATTGACGTTAACCGTGGCCAGCAGCGGAATGTTGTCGTATACGTTGTCAAAACCGGTGACCACGCACTGTTCGGGGACGTTGATTCCCAAGCTTTGCAAAGCTTCGATGGTATACAGCGCATAAAAGTCGTTGGCGCAGACGAATACCTCGGGCAGCTTCCCCTCCTCGATAATCGACGAGAGCACTTGCCGAAAATCGATGTCGGGAGCGATCAGCTCCGGCCATTGGTTCATTTCGATGTTGTCGCCCATGAGCACTGCCCCGTATGCAACCCAGCGCTCGTAAAAACTTTGCGCATCCCCGATATCACCCACGAACTGGAAGGATTTAAATCCTTTTCGAATAAGGTAGAGCATGATTTCACGCATGGAAGCGAAGTTGTCGGTGAAAATGCTGTCGGATTGAAATACCGGGTCAAGGTGATCCACCATCACGACGGGGATTCCGAGCCGCTTGATCTCCAGCAGTATAGGCGTCGAGATCGTGCCGACTGTAATGATGCCGCGGATGGCATCCGGGTTCAGCAGGGTGAACAATTGGTCGGCGGAAGGCTCGGTGAGCGTCAGAATATTGATGTTCTTTTGGTTCAAACGGGATGAAATCCCGTTAAACACCGGCCCCCAATAGATGGATTCCTGGTTTTGATAGCGTACGTTGGGAAACAGGATCAGAATCGTTCCGCTCCAGCGCACGTTTTGGGGATCTTGCAGATCATTGCCGTTATGTTGATCGCCGGACAAGGTGCTGTTGTCCTTAAAATACCCAAGTTTGCCTGCAGCTTTAAGGATCATGTCCCGCGTTTGCTCGCTGACGCCCGATTTGCCGGAAAGCGCGCGTGAGACTGCAAATTTCGACAGTCCTGTAAAGTGCGCAATTTCCTGAATTGTTACCTTCGTCTTCATCATACCATCCTTACACTCGTAGTTCTGCCGTTTATCCGTAATGAGACATCAAGCTGACTCTAGTATACATGATTCATTTTCATGAATCTAATGATGGATTGCCATAACCGGACCAAAATGAATACGGGCAAATCGAGAGAAATCTACTAATCAAGCACAACCAGTCTACTGGAATGAAGTATCGTTTCGGTTCGCTGTTATCCCTTAATTTTTTTGCAGTTTATATACATATTTTTTTGTTTTGTTATTTCTGTTAAATAACATGATGTGTAGGAGTAAAACGATCTCTGTAGATGAGGAATGAATTCGGAAACAGGATAATATCGTTATAACAGGGGTTTTTAAGCTTACACAAGCATGATACCAGAAAAAACAGAAAAAGTTAACAACAAAAATGTTGACGCTTACATTTCCATATGTTAAATTTTGTTTGTCATAACCAAACAATAAAATAACGAATATTGAAGATTTTATAATTTCGTTAGGTTTGGTTGTTTATTTTCTTTTGGAGGGGAAAGTGGGTTACACACATTCGGGGAGGTTGTGGGAAGCATGAGAAAAACGTGGAATTTTTTATCGCTTCTGTTATTGAGCATGGTTTTGGTTATTTCCGGTTGCAGCGGCGGAGGGGGAACTTCGCCAGCAGCCGAAAATGAGCAAAACGCTGAATCAGGCACCGACACGGGAACCGCCCAAAACAACACGGAGAGCAATACAGAACCGCCTGCGGCAGACGTGCCGGACTTGAACGGCAGGGTCATTAAGGTTGCTGCCTGGTGGGACCTGAAGCCGGCGGGGGAAACGGCATCCGACAAGGCGCGCCTTGACAAGATAGCCGAGGTGGAGAAGAAGTACAACGTCAAGATTGAGTTCGTGAACGTGCCTTTCGAAGAATACATGAACAAGTTCACGACGACCGCCCTTGCCGGCGAGCCGTTTGCGGACATCGTGCAGATGGAGTATAAATCGGCGCTTCCGGCCATTCTCAAGGGCCAATTGCTGCCCCTGTCCGAATTTACCACCGACGATAACAATATCAACAAGGAAGCGAACCTGATGACCAAATACCCGGCCATCGCCGGCGACTACTATGCATTCGATACACCGACCAGCATCGGTCTGGGGATGCACTATAACCGCGATTTGTTCAAGAAACTGTCGCTCCCCGATCCACAGGAGCTTTACAACAAAGGGGAGTGGAATTGGGACAAATTCCTGGAACTGGCGAAGCAGGCAACCAAGGATACGGATAACGACGGAAAGATTGATGTGTACGGATACTCGGGTTGGGCGATTGACGCGCTTCGCCACTTTACCGCAGCCAATGGCGGAACGATCGTAGACGACGAAAATGCCAAAGAAGGATTGTCCGATCCGAAAACGATTGAGGCCGCCGAGTTCGTCAAACGACTCTATAACGTGGAAAACGTCGTGAAAGTGAAGACCGGCGACAAAACCAATTGGGAAGAGTCCAACACCTTCAAGGACGGGGACGTCGCCCTGTTCACCGCTGCGGAATGGCAGCTTGGCGATATTACGTTTGCCGCCGGCGTCGTCCCGATTCCGAACGGCCCTCAGGGCAGCAAGGAAGTGACCTACGCCAACAATGCAGCTTCAGCCAAGTTCATTCCCAAAGGGGTCGAAGACCCGCAAATCGTGTATCAAATCTGGGAAGAAACGTTTGACATCCCGCAGATCGAAGAATATCCGGGCCAGGATTACCTGGAAAGCCGTTATACCGACGAGAGGGATATCGCCATGATTCGCGAGCATATCGCGGGCACGGGGCGCATCCTGCTGGATGATGCCTATGCAGGGTATCCGATCGGCGATTATGTAAACGATATCATCAAAAACAATGCGTCCGTGACCGCCACCGCCGAAAAATACAAGGCACAGGCTCAGGCCGCTGTCGACAAGCTCGGCAAACCATAATTCCAGCACAATCGGAAAGGGGTGTCGCGTGCCCGCAATGATGCACGGATGCCCCTTTTTCCGAGGTGCCGACGGAGGCAATGCTGGCATCAGCCTTGATGAGGAGGACTCGCAGGATGGCTGGAATGCAACGACGAAAAAAAAGAACTCTCACAGCTGCGATCGGGGTGGCTGCAGCGTTGTGCGTCATGCTTGTTCTGATTAACGGCATGGACGCGAAGAGCGAGGAAGTGCCTTCGGGACCCCTGCCCGAGATACAGGTGGATGCCGTTTTGCAGCAAACCAGGCAAAAGAACGGTTACGAGCAATATTTGTCGCGGGTGGGCACGGATGCCAAGCCCGAGGTGGACATCACTATCGAGGCCGGAAGTTATGCGCGGGCCGAGGGAGACGATGTGCGCCGGCTCGAAAACTACGAAGGCATGAAGGGTGTATCGTTGTACACGGGGGAAACGGGTCTCGTGGAGTGGGAGATCGACGTTCCCGAGAGCGGGCTTTACAACCTTTCCGCCGTATATTACCCGGTTGAAGGCAAGAGCTCTGCCATAGAGCGTGCGCTCTACATCGATGGCGAGCTTCCTTTTGCGGAAGCGGCTTATTTGCAGTTCGACCGTGTATGGGGCAATGAGAAGCAGGACGTCCAGCAGGACAATCAGGGCAACGATCTGCGCCCGAAGCAAGTGGAGAAGCCGCGTTGGATGGAGGAGACGTTTCGGGATTCGGACGGTTATGAACAGGAAGCCTTTCGGTTTTATTTGGCCAAAGGCAAACATGTGCTGACGCTGAAATCTTCGCGCGAACCGATGGTGATCCGTTCACTGCGGCTGTTCAATGACAAGCAGGCCGTGCCGTACGCGGAAACGGAGGCGGCCCGGCAAACGGATTTGTCCGGACAGCCGAAGGGGATCGTCCTGCGGATCGAAGGGGAAGCGGCCATCGCCAAATCCTCGCCCACGCTGTACCCGACCAGCGAAAGATCGAGTTCGGCCGTATCGCCGTACAGCGCTTCCCGGATTCGCGTCAACACCATTGGAGGCTACAACTGGCGCCTGCCGGGCCAATGGATCGAATGGGAAGTCGACGTGCCGGAGACCGGACTTTACCATATCGGCTTTACCGCCCAGCAAAACTTTGTGAAAGGCATCTATTCGACCCGCAAGCTGACGATCGACGGCGAGGTGCCCTTCGCCGAAATGAACAAGGCGCCGTTCCGTTATGAGAGCGGTTACCGCGTGGACGTTCTGGGCGGCAGCGAACCATATCGGTTCCGGTTGGAGAAAGGCAAACATGTCATCCGGTTGGAGAACAGCCTCGGCGACTTCGCCCCGCTGATCCGCCATGTGGAGGACAGTTTGTACAATCTGAACTCCATGTATCGCCGCATTTTGATGATTACGGGCACCAAGCCCGACGAATTCCGCGATTATCGGGTCGAGCAGCAAATCCCGAACCTGCTGGAGGTGCTTGAAGGCGAGAGCAAGCGGCTCAAGCAAGTGGCAGCCCAGCTGCGGCTGCTGTCCGGGCAATCCGGCGATCAGGAAGCGCTTCTAAAGACGATGTCCCAGCAGCTGGACGAGATGGTGGAGGAACCGGATACCATTCCAAGACGGCTCGCGGCCTACAAAACGAATGCGGGCGGGCTTGGCACCTGGGTGCAGCAGGCGAGAGAACAACCGTTGGAGATCGATGCGTTGTATGTTACGTCGGTCGATGAGCGGATTCCCGAAACCGGCATGGGGCCGATGGCCAAACTCGGCCACGAAGCCAAAACGTTCTATAATTCGTTTTTCATCGACTACAACCAGATCGGCAACGTGGCATCCTCGGAGGAACAGCGCGCGATTACGGTATGGATCGGCAGCGGACGCGACCAGGCGAATACGATGAAAGCGATGATCGACGAGACGTTTACGCCGGAGACCGGCATCAGCGTCAATCTCAAACTGGTCAACATGGGCACATTGCTGCCTGCTACGTTGTCGGGAGACGGACCGGACGTGGCGATGCAGATCGGCAACGACTTGCCCGTCAATTTCGCGATGCGCCATTCTGCCGTGGATCTGACGCAGTTCGGCGATTATGCCGAGGTGAAGCAGGAGTTCCGCGACAGCGCCATCGTGCCTTACGAATACGATTCGGGCGTCTATGCCCTGCCGGAAACGCAAACCTTCAACATGCTCTTTTACCGCAAGGACGTGCTTGAGGAGCTGGGGCTCGACGTGCCGCAGACTTGGGAAGACGTGGAGAGCACGCTTGCGATCTTGAGCAAAAACCATATGGAGTTCGGCATGCCGGTCGTGGCTCAGGCCAACATGCAGGGGGTTAACATCCCGCCGAACTCCCAGTACGCCACGATGCTGCTGCAAAACGGCGGGGCGTTCTACCGCAATGACGGCAGAGAGTCCGATCTCGACTCGCGAATCGGCATCGAAACGTTCAAGCGCTGGACCGAGTTCTATACGGATTACAAGCTGGAACGGGAGTACGATTTCGCCAACCGTTTCCGCACCGGGCAGATGCCGATTGGTTTGAGCGACTATACCACGTACAACCAGTTGTCCGTGTTTGCGCCGGAAATTCGCGGCTTATGGGGATTTGTGCCGGTTCCCGGCACCGTCCAGGCGGACGGTTCGCTGAATCGGGACGTTCCGAGCACAGGCAGCGCCGTCATGATGCTGCAGAACGCGCAGGATAAGGACGCCGCATGGGCGTTCATGAAATGGTGGACCAGCACGCCGATCCAGGCCGAGTTCGGCCGGGAAATGGAAGGGCTTATGGGCGCAGCCGCGCGTTATCCGACGGCCAACATCAAAGCGCTGGATTCCTTGCCGTGGCCGGCCGAGGACTATGCCAACCTCAAGAAGCAATTCGAGAGCGTGCAGGGCATTCCGGAAGTGCCGGGCGGGTATTTTACGGGACGCCACCTGTTCAATGCGTTCTACAAAACGGTCGTCGGCAACGTCGAGGCCAGGGAATCCATCATGGACTACACCCAATACATTCAGGACGAGATTCGGATCAAACGCAAAGAATTCGGTCTTCCGTAAGCAGAGGGAGGGTTAACCGTGTCGCAAATATCTCTCCGGGATGGGCAGGACGCCTCTCCCGGCCAATCGCCAAGAAGGGGCATGAAGGCCTGGTGGGGCTGGAAGCTGAAGGAAGTGAAGGCAAGCAAACATTCCTATGTGCTTCTGGCTCCGTACATGCTCCTGTTCACCCTGTTTACCGTCATCCCCGTCGCGGTCTCCATCATTCTCAGCTTCACGTACTTCAACATGCTGGAGTTTCCGCGGTTCATCGGTTGGCAGAACTATACGCGGCTGTTCCTGGAGGACGACGTCTTCCTGATCGCGATCAAAAACACGCTGCTTTTTGCCATCATCACCGGTCCGGTCAGTTATATCGCGTGTTTCGTGTTTGCCTGGATCATCAATGAACTGACGCCGAAATGGCGGGCATTCATGACGCTTATTTTCTATGCGCCGTCGATTTCGGGCAACGTGTATTTCATCTGGCTGATGATCTTCTCGGGTGACCGCTACGGCATCGCGAACGGCCTGCTGATCAAGTGGGGCATTCTGCTGGAGCCGATCCAATGGCTGAAAACGGAAGCGTACATTATGCCGATCCTGATTCTGGTCCAGCTGTGGCTCAGTCTGGGCACCGGGTTCCTCGCGTTCATCGCGGGACTGCAAACCGTCGACAAGTCGCTGTACGAGGCGGGTGCGGTGGACGGCATCAAAAACCGCTGGCAGGAGCTGTGGTACATCACGCTCCCTTCGATGCGGCCGCAGCTCATGTTCGGGGCGGTCATCCAGCTCACGACGTCGTTTGCGGTTGCGGACGTGTCGATCGCGCTGGCCGGATTCCCGAGCGTGAATTACGCGGCGGAGACGGTCGTCACCCATCTGATCGATTTCGGAACGACCCGGTTCGAGATGGGATACGCCTCGGCCATTGCCACCGTGCTGTTCATGATCATGGTCGGCACGAACCTGTTGGTGCAGAGAATGCTGAGAAGGGTGGGGGAATAACATGGCCGCGATCGCTACCGGCAAAAAACGGATCAACCGCTCGCGCGCGGGCAACTTTTCCCTGTTCGCCCTATTGCTCGTTTTCGGTGCGTTTATGGTGCTGCCGCTCATCTATGCCATCAACAATGCGTTCAAACCGCTTGATGAGATTTTCACTTTTCCGCCGACCCTGTTCGTGAAAAATCCGACGTTCAGCAATTTCACCGATCTGATGAACCTGCTGAGCGATTCATGGGTGCCGTTCTCCAGGTACGTATTCAACACCGTGTTCATTACGGGCATCGGCATCGTGGGCCACGTCCTGCTTGCCTCGGCGGCGGCTTACCCGCTGGCGAAGCACAAATTCCCGGGCAAGGCGTTCATGTTCCAGGTCGTCGTCCTGTCGCTGATGTTCACGCCTGCGGTCACGGCCATTCCGAACTACATGATCATGTCTTGGATCGGATGGATCGATACGTACTGGGCCGTGATCGTGCCTGCGTTCGCCTACTCGCTTGGGCTGTACTTGATGAAGCAGTTCATGGAGCAGATTCCGGATGCGCTGCTGGAAGCGGCCAAGATCGACGGCGCCAGCGAGTATCGCATTTTCTGGTCCATCGTCATGCCTAACGTGAAACCGGCCTGGCTGACGCTGATCATCCTGCTGTTCCAGATGCTGTGGGGCAGCGACGGCAATGGCTATATCTATAGCGAACAGTTGAAGACGCTTCACTACGCGGCAGGCCAGATCGTGCTTGGCGGCATCTCGCGTGCCGGGGCTGCTGCCGCGGTGGCGCTCATCCTCATGAGCGTGCCGATCACGCTGTTTATTTTCTCGCAGAGCCGCATCATCGAAACGATGGCGAGCTCCGGCATGAAGGAATAGGGGGATCGATATGGCACGCAGCGTAAATAAACGGCTTTCAAGCCATCGTTTCTGGCAATCCGCGGTCATGCCCTTTTTGGCCGCAATAATCGTTGTGCTTGCGGATCCGGCATCCGCGGCAGCCTCTTCGGCACCGTACGAGAGCTACAATTATAACTATTGGGAAGAAGCAGTACCTTCGCCGGATGCTTATTTGCCCTTGCGGACCATTTCGGGCAGCGACCTCGGCATCGGCGAATTCAAGGACCCTGGCGACGTGAACGTCTCTTCTGCCGGGAAAACCTACATTTTGGACAGCGGCAACAGCCGGATCGTGGTGCTGGACAACGAGCTGAAGCTGCTCCGGGTCATCGACGGCTTCATGCAAAATGGCAGTAAGGAGAGCTTCAACGTTCCGGGCGGTTTGTTCGTGGATCAGCAGGAGCGCATCTATGTTGCGGATACGGGCAACGGGCGCGTGGTCGTGCTGGATGAAGAAGGCGGCCTGCTGAACATGATCGCAAAACCGGAGTCCGACATTTTGGCAACCAACTTCCAATTCCAGCCCCAAAAGCTGACGGTTGACCATGTGGGACGGGTCTACGTCGTGGCTCAGGGCGTGTACGAAGGCATTATGCAATTTGATGAACACGGCGCATTCATCGGGTACGTGGGCACGAACAAGGTGGAACGCGATTACCGCGAGTACATCTGGCGCATGTTTTCGACCAAGGCGCAGCGCGCGCAGATGGTGCTGTTCGTGCCGACCGAATTTTCGAATGTGGACATCGATCCGAAAGGGTTCGTTTATGCAACGAACATCGATCCTGGCTCAAACGAGCCGATCAAACGTCTGAATCCGTCCGGCGAGGACGTGCTCAAACGCTTTGGCTATTTCGACGTCAAGGGTGACGTCGCCTACCGCAACAGCGTCGGGCCTTCCAAGCTCATCGATGTCAAAGTGCTGGGGAATGGCATGTACAGCGTGCTCGACGCGACGCAGAACCGGGTGTTCACCTACGACGACGAAGGCCATTTGCTTTATGTGTACGGAGGAAAAGGAAATCAGGTCGGCACGCTCAAGACCCCCGTAGCCATCGAACAATCGGGTCCGTATTCGCTGGTGCTCGATCGGGGCAAGGCGAATCTGGCCGTGTACGAACCGACCCGCTTCGGTTCCAAAGTGAATGAAGCGGTCGTCTTGCATTACCAAGGCGAAGATACGAAAGCGGTAAACATCTGGAAGGAAGTGCTGCAGCTGAATGCCAACTACGACATCGCGTATATCGGCATCGGCAAATCGCTTCTCATGGAAAAGAAAAACAAGGAAGCCCTTGGCTATTTCGAGCTGGGCATGGACCGCAAGAGCTACTCGGTAGCGTACAAGCGATATCGGCGGGAGATGATGAAGGAGCATTTCGGAACGTTTCTGACCGCGGTCATCGCGTTGGTCGCGGCCGTGGTTGCCGCTCGGCTGGCGCTCAAATGGAGACGGGGAAGGGGGGCGGACCGTGAAACAGGACTATATTAAGTTTCCGATGCATCTCATTTTTCACCCCATCGATGCGTTCTGGGACATGAAGTCGGATAACCGGGGCAGGCTGGTCTTTGCTTTCGGGGCGCTTGCGCTGACGATCGTGGTCATGATTTTGCAGAAGCAGTATGCCGGTTTTCTCGTCAATTATACCGATCCTCGTACCATCAACAGCCTGCGCGAGATTTTGACGATTGCCGTACCTGTTTTCCTGTGGTGCATCGCCAATTGGTCGATCACAACGTTGATGGAGGGGGAAGGCAAGTTCAGGGAAATTTTTCTGGTTACGGGTTACTCGCTGATTCCGATTGTCCTCATCAATGTTCCGTTGATTGTCCTCAGCAACTTCATGGTGGCAGAGGAGACGGTGTTCTATTATTTGTTTACCAACATCGCTTTTCTATGGTTTGCGATGCTGCTGTTTATCGGCATGATGACCGTTCACCAATACACTGTACTCAAAACGCTCGTGACGATGCTGCTGACGGTCATCGTGATGGGCATCATCGTATTTCTGGGCGCGCTTGTGTTCAGCATGCTGCAGCAGCTGTACGAGTTCGGCTACAACATTTACCGAGAGTTGATTTTTCGCACCTAAAGGAGGCGGCATCCGTGATCAAGAGGCAGCGATTATATACGGTGCTGGCCGGCGGAGCGGCTGTCATCGTGCTTGCAGCCGGGCTGCTGTACATGAACAACAAGGGCATTCCGGCGATTGATGCGACGGCATACGTCGAGGCATCGCCGGTGGCAGGGGAGGAAGCGGAGGTACCCGCAGAGAACCTGCGATACATCGATGATACGTCCGTGGGCGTTCCCGGCATGCGGCTGGTGGCGGAGGAAGGCGGACTGGGCCTCTATTACAACGAGGAAACGACTGAAATTGCCGTGCGCGACGGGCAAAGCGGCCATGTCTGGTACAGCAATCCGGCGAACAGGGAACAGGATGGATTGGCGTCCGGCTACGAGAAAGAAATGCTGTCCTCCCAATTGGCCGTTTCTTTTCGCGATGCCATCGGCACGATGGAAACCTTCCCGAATTTCAGCGCCAGCATCGGCAACAAGCAGTTTGCGGCGGCCAATCTGGAGCAGGGAATACGCGTCACATACACGCTCGGCGATACTTCGCTCGGCATCGATGCCTTGCCCCGGTTAATCGGCAAGCAGCGTCTGGAAGAAAAGGTATTGTCGAAGCTGGAGGCGTCGGCGGCGAAATACGTTTCCGCCCGCTATTACCCGACCAAGGACAATCCCGATGTGCTGGAACGCCTGGACGGACAGGTATCGAAGCCGCTCGTGCTGAGCAAGATGCTTGATGCGTTCGGGAAGGCCGGGTATACCGAGGAGGATCTGGCTTACGACAACCAGGAAAATGGCATCGAGGGCGGCGGCGCATCCGATAAACCAAGCTTCATCATTCCCGTGGAGTACCGGTTGGACCAAGGCTCGCTGGTCGTGACCGTTCCGCTTGGCCAGGTGAAGGAGAACGGGCCATACCGCATTCGCAATATCGATTTGCTGGCCTACTTCGGCGCGGCCGGAGCGGACGAGAAAGGTTACATGTTCGTTCCCGACGGCTCGGGCAGCCTCATCCACCTGAACAACGGCAAGGTAAAAGAAGAGCAATACGTGCAGCGGGTCTACGGGGCGGACCCGAATGACAACTCTTACGCACGTCCTCAAGTGAGCGAGTCCGCGCATATGCCGGTATTTGGCCTGAAGAGCGGGGAGCATGCCTGGTTTGCGGTCATCGAAAAAGGGGATGCCATCGCCGGCATCGCCGCGGATATCGGCGGCCGTCAAAACAGCTACAATCACGTCTACGGCACATTCTTCCTCCGCGGGGAGGATGAGCTGGAAATGTATACGTCCCAGAATATGCAGGAAATCCAGCTGCTGAGCGAGGAGCCGTATAAGGGAGACATTCAGGTCAGATACACGTTCCTGAACGGGCCTGAGGCGAATTATTCCGGCATGGCGCGCCTGTACCAGCAGCAGCTCGTGGAACGGGGGCAGTTGAAGCCGATCGGGGAAGAGGGCGGATTGCCGTTCTATGTCAACGTGCTCGGCGCGGTGGATAAACGCGCTTCGTTCCTTGGCGTCCCATATCGCTCTCTCATGGCCATGACCACTTACGGGCAGGCTTCCGAAATGGCGGCCAAGCTGCGGGAAGGCGGCGTGAACGAGGTGCAGATGCGATTTCAAGGATGGTTCGGCGGGGGAATCAGTCACCGTACGCCAACCGCCGTCAAACTGGACGGCGAGGTAGGCAGCCGTTCCGAGCTGCGAAGCCTGTCGGCCGAATTGAAGGATTCGGGGGGCGGTCTGTACCCTGACGTGGCTTTTCAGCAGATTTACCATAACGATCCGGGTTTTGCCCCGGCCTCGGATGCGGCCCGGTTCGTGACCAAAGAAACGGCAGAGCTGTATCCGTACAATCCGGCCCTGAACCGGATGGACTTGACCAGGGACAGCTATTATTTGTTGTCGGCCGCGAAATTGCCGCATGTGGTGGACACCTTTGCAGGCAAAACCTCCGGTCTGGAGCTCGGCGCGTTGTCGCTGCGCGATCTGGGGCAGGTGTTAAGCGCCGATTATCGCGACAGCCGCGTCATTCACCGCGAGACGGCCAAAAACATCGTCAAGCAGCAGCTGGAGCGGCTGCATCAGGCTTATCCGGCGCTGATGCTGACGTCCGCGAACGCATACGCCTGGCCGTATGCGGAACATATCGTCGATGTGCCGTCCGGCTCCAGCCGGTTTAACATCGCGGACGAAGAGGTTCCTTTTTACCAAATGGTCATTCACGGATATGTGGATTATGCCGCATCGCCCATGAACACGACGGGGGACCAACGTTTGCGGAAGCAGCTGCTGCACAGCCTGGAGCTGGGGGCGGCGCCTTATTTCGAGTGGACCTATGAGCCTGCTTCGCGATTGAAAACGACGAATTACGATTCCGCCTATGCAACCGAGTATACGTACTGGCTTGACGAAGCGATCGAACTGTACCGGGAGGCCGACAGTGTGCTCGGGAAAGTGCGGAACCGCCCGATGGTGGCGCATGAACGTCTTCAGGACGGGGTCGTCCGCGTGGAATACGGCAATGGAACCGAGCTGCTGATCAATTACACGACGAGTCCGGTGACGATCGGCGGCATCAAGATTGAGGCAGAGGATTATGTGCTGAGGGAAGGGGTGGAAGGATGAAAACCGTTCGCATGTCGCTCAAAACGCGAAGGGCGTTTCTCGGGTTAGCCTTTGTGTCCCCGTGGCTGATCGGCTTCATTTTCCTGTTCGCCACGCCCCTGCTGCAATCCATCCGCTTCAGCCTCAGCCGTTTGTCGGTTGCCCCGGGCGGATACGAACTGGAATTCCTCGGGCTTGAAAATTTCAAAAACGCGCTGCTGGTCGACGCCAGCTTCAACCGCGTTCTGCTTGATTCGGTAGGGGCCATGCTGCTGAACGTGCCGATGATCCTGTTTTTCAGCCTGTTCACCGCCACGCTGCTGAACCAGAAGTTCAAAGGCAGGACGGCGGCGCGGGCGATCTTTTTCCTGCCCGTCATTCTGGCCTCCAGCGCGGTTGCAGCCGCGGAATCCGCCGGTCTCATCAACCTGATGGGCGATGCAAATGCGGTCGAGGCGTCCGCTGGCGGCGGCACGGCCTTCAACGTCGTTTCCATCGTGCGTATGCTGGCCGACGTCGGCTTGCCTGCCGCGTACGTGGACTACATCGTGGAAGCCATCATGCGCATCTACGACATCATCAGCAGCTCCGGGGTACAGATTCTGATTTTCCTGGCGGCGCTGCAATCCGTGCCTGGCTCGATGTACGAGGTGGCCAAGATGGAAGGCGCGACCGGCTACGAATCGTTTTGGAAAATCACGTTTCCGATGGTAAGCCCGCTGATTCTGACGAACGTCATTTATACGATCATCGATTCGTTCGCAGGCAGTCCGGTGACGGAAATGATTTACCAGACGGCCTTCAAAACGCAAAATTTCGGACTCAGCTCCGCCATGTCCTGGCTTTATACGCTGGTGATCGGCCTGGTGCTGGTCGTTGTCGGCTGGGTGCTGTCCCGCCGCGTTCATTACAATTGACGGTTAATGCAGAAGGAGGCATCAGACTATGGCCGTGCCTGGCACAGATCGCATGGTGGTTGTCCCGAAGCCGAACTATCGCATGCAGAGGGTCCGCAACCAAACGTCGGATCTGCTCTATTCCATCTTCAGGTATGCGCTGGTCATCGGGATATCTTTTATCATCCTGTACCCGTTGTTTCTTAAAATTTCGGTGGCGTTCAAGGATAAGCAGGATATCTATAATCCTACCATCTACATGATTCCGCAGCATTTCACGCTGGAAAATATCAAACTGGCCGCCCAGGTGATGAACTACTGGCCTTTACTGGCGAACACGCTTCTGTTCGTCGCGATTACGACGCTGTTGACGGCCATATCCTGCGCGCTGGCGGGATACGGGTTCGCCCGATTTTCGTTTCCGGGCAGCAGCGTGCTGTTCGTGCTCGTCATCCTGACCATCCTCGTGCCGACGAGCACGCTGATGGTGCCGATGTATTTGCATTTCCGCAGCTTTGACATTTTGGGCATCATCGGCCTGTTTACCGGGAAAGAAGGCGTTAACCTGCTGAATACGTACTGGCCGTCGGTGATTACGGCAGCCACCGCAGGCGGATTGAAAGCAGGGCTGTTCATTTATATTTTCCGCCAGTTCTTCAAAGGCATGCCGAAAGAGATCGAGGAGGCGGCGCTGATCGACGGTGCGGGCGGGTTCCGGACGTTTGCGCGCATCATGCTGCCGAACGCGGTGTCGCCGCTGATCACGGTGATCCTGTTTTCGTTCGTGTGGCAGTACAACGATACGTTCTACTCGTCCCTGTTCATGAGCGAAAGTCCGCTCATCTCGCTGAAGGTGGCGTCGCTGCCTGCGCAGGCGAACCAATGGATTCCACAGCTGATGGGATTCGGTTCGAGCTCGGGCATGAAGGCAGATCCGAACTACGTGGCGATGATCGTGGATACGGGCATATTGCTGGCCATTGCGCCGCTGATCATCCTCTATTTGTTCGTGCAGCGTTATTTCGTGGAAAGCATTGAACGTTCCGGCATCGTCGGCTGATTCGGTCAGCCTTCGAAAATGAATTTATGAATGTCGGCGATAAGCTGTTTTTTTGAATAGAATGTGGCTTGTGGTCGAAAAGGCGTTCCTGTCAGTTTTTGAGCTGATACGGGATGCTTTTTTGCGTGCCGAAGCTTCATGGAGCGGAATTCACGGACCCAATTTCCTCCGACATGAACCGGAAGGGGACGAACCATTTATGCTGACGTATTCCATAAAATGGTTCCCAAGAAGGTTCGACTCATGTACACTAGCACTATCATTGACAAAATCGATGCCAACGGAGGCTCAACTTCCATGAATCATCCAAGTGCCTATCATTATTATGACAAGCGGTTCGGTCCGTTCCGCAATCTGTCGAGCCTGAGCGAACGCGAGGCGGAAACGGTCACTGCCGGGCTGCGCGAGGAAGGGCGCAATTTCGCGAGTCGGCGATCCGCGGATTACATGGTTGTTCGGCGCAAGCTTGAGCGGAGAGCGCGAGAGCTGTTTATCGCCAAGGGTGGTCGGCCGATGAACCCGTATCCCCATTATCTGACGCTGGGAGCATGCGATTGGCTGGAATCCTGGTACGCGGAGCCGGATCGGATCAAGATTGGCTGGGAGCAATTGCGGGCCGATGCGGTAAGTTTTACATATGGCGATCTTTTTCCGACCATGCGCTACGAAGACGGCAAGCCTTACCGGAAGAAAATATATACCAAAGCTGAAATCTTGGACGTGGTTCATACCTACGGCTGGCCTCAGGATTGGAACCGAAATGGTGACCAGGGTCCGGAACGATACATCGAGGTCCAGATCTGGGACGAAGATCTGATCAGAGAGCACGGAAGGGCTTGAATCCCTGTGCCATGGCGGTCTTCCCTGCTTGCAAAAAAGTGCAATTGCAGGAAATTCGGGCATTCGTTATAGTGTGTGAAAGCTTTGATCGATACGGGAAAGGCTTGCCGAGCCCGAAAATCAAAGCCCATTTTTCAAGCCTTAATCCGATTAATTAGATAGGTTTAAAAGGCTAAGGGAGGACGAAACCGATGCTGCACATGGAGAAAAAAAGGAATGAACAACCACCGGCGAAGACGCCGGCGGTCAAACGCAATAACCGCAATAATCGCAACCTGGCTTGGATCATCTCGGTGGTGTTGGTGATGACGGTCGTGCTGAGCGCATGCGGCACCGGAACCAAGGAAGAGGCGCAAACCCAAGGCGGTACAGTCCCTTCGAACGATCCGCTCGAACTCAGCATCATGACGATTACGCCGAGTGCCGTGCCGGCCGCGGACGACAATGTGATCAAACGGGAAATCGAGAAGGCCACCAACTCCAAAATGACCATTCAATGGGTATCCAACAACATCTACACCGACAAATTGAATCTGACGCTCGCTTCCGGGGATATTCCCGATTTGATCATGATCAACGATCCTTTTGGCAGCACGTTTACGAAAATGGTCAAGCAGGGCGCCTTCTGGGATATCACGCCTTACATTCAGGATTATCCAAACCTGAGCAAACGCATTCCGGACATTGCCTGGGAAACGACCAAAGCGGCAGACGGCAGCAATTACGGCATACCGCGGCCAAGGCCGGTGACGGGGGATTCGTTTTTCATCATCCGCAAGGACTGGCTCGATAAACTGAATCTCAAGGTACCGGAAACGACGGATGAGCTGTTTGAAGTGATGCAGGCGTTTGTGGAGCAGGACCCGGACGGCAACGGGAAAAAGGATACCACGGCGCTGGCTGCCTACGTCAGTCCGGACGATCTGGGTTGGGGCGGCAATCTGGGGCCGGTGCTCGGTGCTATCGAGAGCTCGTTCCTTGGCATTAACGGCAATTGGAAGTGGGACGAGGCTCAAGGAAAGCTGGTATATAGGGAGCTTCTTCCCGAAGTCAGGAAGTCCCTGCAGTATCTGACCAAGGCGTATGCAAACGGCATGATGCCGGAAGACCTGTTATCGCTCAAGCTGACGCAAGCAAGAGAGCTGTTCAAGCGCAACCAGGCGGGAATCATCGTGGACAAAACGGGCACCATGCGCAAAATCTACGCCGACGATCTGAAAAAGGTGGACCCCGATTTCAAATATACGGATTTCTATCCGCTTACCAACCTGAACGGGTATAACCCGAAAGGTGCGGGGTACAACGGCATTCTGGCCATTCCTTCCAGCGTGCCGGAAGAGAAGATGAAGCGCATTTTGCAGTTGGTCGATACGTGGATGAACCCCGAAGTGTTCGAAATTCAGCATTACGGCATCGAAGGCGTGCATCATACGGTCGTGGACGGCAAAAAGGTGGCGAACAGCGAAAAACTGACGGCGGACAACGCTTCGGACTTCAACCATATCGTAAATATCATCGACTTGCCGTGGGATACGACGGCGGAGACGGAAGAAGAGACGCAGGCCAACGAATTGTTCAAAAAAGTGGAAGAGGAACGTGACCAAACGAGCGTGGCCGACTTGACGGCAGGAATGCAGTCCGAGACCGGGCAGAAGATTCTGCCTGAACTGAACAAAAAAATCCAGGATTTGAAGGCGAAAATCATTCTGGGCCGCGAACCGATCGAAGCATGGGATGCATTTGTGGAATCGCTGCGCAGCGACCCGAACATGCAGGCGATGACGGACGAGATGACCGAGGCGTACAAGAAACGGAATGGCCAATAATGATGCATGCCAAGGAAGGGGGTGCGGAGCATGAGTTTGCATGAGCAGCGCATGGGCGCGTTCGGGAAGAAGCGAAACCGAATCAAGACAAGGAAAAGCGGCGCGAGTCTCTTGTCCGCGCTCAAACGCGACCGATCGTTATACCTGCTGGCTCTGCCTGGCCTGGCATTCTTCCTTGTCTTCAAATACATGCCGATGTGGGGCATCGTGATCGCTTTTTTTGACTATTCGCCCTTTCGTGGGCTTCAAGGCAGCGAATGGGTAGGCTTGCAGCACTTCTCGCATTTTTTCAGCAATCCGGATTTCCTGTTATTGTTCCGCAACACGCTGGCCATCAGCTTGCTGAACCTGCTGCTGTTCTTCCCGTTCCCGATCCTGATCTCGCTCTGTCTGAACGAGCTGCGAAGCACAGTGTACAAACGGCTGATTCAAACGGTCATCTATATGCCGCATTTCCTGTCATGGGTCATTATTGCGGGACTGACACTGCTGCTGTTCGCCAAAGGGACAGGGATCGTCAATGAATTGTTTGCCCTGTGGGGCTGGCCGCGCTTCGATCTGCTGACGAACCCGGATTCCTTCTGGATCATGGTAACCCTGCAGGCGATGTGGAAGGAAGCGGGATGGGGAACGATCGTGTTTCTTGCCGCGATGGCCGGCGTGGATACCCAATTATACGAGGCGGCGAGAATGGACGGGGCGGGAAGACTGCGCCAGATCTGGCATATTACGCTGCCCGCCATCCGAGGCGTGATCATCGTGCTGTTTATTCTGCGGCTGGGAGACATCATGGAAGTGGGATTCGAGCAAATTTTCCTGATGTATAACGGCGCGGTGTCCCAAGTGGCCGAAGTGTTCGATACGTATGTGTATCGGATGGGTATCGAGCAGGGGGATTTCAGCTACAGTACGGCGGTCGGGCTGTTCAAATCCATGGTTGGCCTTGTGCTTGTCGTGATTTCCAACCGCATCGTCAAACGTCTTGGGCATGAAGGCGTATACTGATCTGCTAAGAGCTGCAAGGACTTAAATAAACCGCAAAAACATACACACGTTAACGGAGAGGCAGAACCAATCTGAAGAAGCGAAGCGGTCACTTGAAAAGCTTTCTGAAAGAAAGCTGCATCATATGGAGAGGAGGTTGCAGGGCGTGCTGCACGTAAAAAGAAGTGAACGGATCGGCGGGTGGCTTAATGCCATCGGGCTTGGAGTGCTTGCCGCCGCCATGTTTTTCCCGCTGTACTATGTGCTCGTCGTTTCGTTGACGGACCCGGGGGAATATTTGCAGAAAAAAATCGTGCTGTTCCCGGAGCGCTGGTCCACCGAGGCTTATGAATACCTGCTGTCCACGCCGGCCTTTGCCCGGTCGCTGGGCAACAGCGCCTTTCTCGCGACCGTGGGCACGGCGCTCAGCCTTGTCGTATCCTCATCGCTCGCGTATGCGCTGTCCCAGCGCAGATTCCGCTTCCGGCGGACGATCATGCTGCTCATCGTGCTGACGATCCTGTTCAGCCCGGGCATGATCCCGAATTATTTGCTCGTACGCGAGCTGGGGCTGATCAATAACATTTGGTCGCTGATTTTGCCCGCGCTGGCCAACGGATGGACGGTGTTATTGATGAAAAACTTTTTCGACAGCCTGCCTGAGGAAATCGGCGAGGCGGCAGCCATCGACGGCTGCAGCGCCATTCGCACATGGGTGACCATTGTGCTGCCCTTATCCTTGCCGGCCCTGGCGGCCTTTGGCCTGTTCTTCGCGGTCGGCTTCTGGAACCAATTTTTCACGGCACTGCTCTATTTGAACGATTCGGCCAAATGGCCCATTCAGGTGCTTCTGCAGAACATGCTTCTCGGCGCGTCCAATATCGATCTGGTCACGCCGGGGCAGCAAGTGGAGACGCCTCCGACCGAAATGCTGAAGATGGCGGCGATCATCGTGGCCATCCTGCCCGTGCTGGCGGTGTATCCATTCCTGCAAAAACATTTTGCCAAAGGAGCATTGATCGGTTCCGTGAAGGGATAGGTTGGCACACGCATGGGGTGGGTATTAACGCCATATTTATGCAAGGGAGGAGGGATCAACATGTTCATCAAGCGTATGGCCCGAGGGCTTCCGGGAGGGCGGTATTTCAGGCGCAGCCTGCTGACGATGCTGATGATCGCGTGCATTCCGGGTATCGTTACCGGCGGGCTGCTGTATATCTGGATCAACGTGCGCATGGAAAGCATATTGCAGGAGGCGCACGCGAAACAATTGGAGCAGCGGGCCCTCTGGGTCGGAGAGCAGCTGGATACGCTTGAATTGAACTTTTCGCAATGGGCGTTCGACCCGGTGTTCGACCATCGGCTGAAAGAGCTGGATTTTATCTACAAATACAAGCAGGTACACGAGTTGTACCGTCTGCTGCTCATGATCCGCCACTCGAATCCGTTGATCGACGACGTGCAGTTGTATCTGAAAGAACCGAGAGCGGTCATGATGAATTCCGAACGGTACGATTTCCTGACAGCGCCTGCGGAGATCAGCAGTTATGAAGGATTGCTCAGGCGTGCCCAAGGCGCATACTGGACACGCTCTGCAGACGGCGCATCGCCGATGCTGGTCAATCGCCTGCCTGCCGGCGCCGGGGACACGATCGGAGCATTGATCCTGACCGTGGACGCGGGGCAGCTCGAAAGCATGTTGGGTACGTTGTCCCCCTACGCTGGCGGCACCACGTTTCTGCTGAATGCGGACGGAACGCCATTGTTTCCGCAGGATCGGGAGGTATCGGCCTTGCAAGCGGCCGTCGGCCTTGAGCGGAATCGGCTGGCAGACAGCGGAAGTCCGAACTCCTTCCTGATGGAATATGAAGGAACGACGTATTCCGTGCTTTCCGGCGATTTTCGCAGGTTGGGCCATGACTGGATTTACGTTTCGGCCTCTCCCTTGAACGAGATCGTGGCGCCGATCGTGAGTGTGCCGAGATTGATTTTGGCGGTCAGCGGAGCAGGGCTGCTGCTGGCGCTCGCGTTATCCTGGATCGGCTCGCTCCGGTTGTATCAACCTTTGCAACGTTTGCTGCGACTGTTTACGGGCATAGAGCCTGCCGGCATAGAACGTGGGCGTCAAGAAAGCATGCCGGGCAACGACATGCTGTCGGGAAAGCGCAGGTCAGCGTCACGAATGGATGAAATGAAACATATCGAACAGCACTGGCTTGGCGTGAAAAGGGAGCGCGAATCATTGCAGCAGCGGTTGGAAGAACAGCTTCCTCTGGCGCGGAACAATTTGCTCCAGCAGCTTACGCTTGGGCAGCTTCATTCCTCTTCGGACCGCGAATGGCGGGCCAGGCTGGCTGAGCTGGGATGGGCAGTGCAGGATGAACACTTTATCGTCATGCTGTGCCATATCCGCCCGGTCACCCTGCTGCAGAAAAACGGAAATCCGTTTGGCAAGGAATCTCCGGAGTGGATCGGCATCATGGCCGCCGACATGCTGACGCAGCGGGCCGGCGAATTGCCTTGTCTCTCCGAGACGATCAACTATCACGATCTGTCCATCGCGCTGCTGCTGGCCGTTCCGCCGCATGGGGAATCAGGCATCGGCATGTCCCGATTCAGGGAAGAAGTGTGCCGGATCGGGCAGCAATGGATCGATGCCGTTCAGGCGGAATGGGGCGTGCGGGTCACGGTGGCCGTCAGTCAAGCATGCGCCGATGCGACCCATCTTCCAAAGCTTGTTCAAGAGGCGCGCGCAGTGCTGAGAAAAAGGCGATTTTCTTCCGCTTCTCCGCTCACCGACATGGCCGAGAATGCCGAAGAAGCCGGTATGGATCGGGCGTTCTATCCGCTGGAGCTGGAGCAGGATATCCTTGCCGCATTGCGAAACGGAAGCGAACAGGAAGCAATGGATCGATTTCGCGATTTTGCGAATCGTTATGCCGCTTCCGCATCGCCCGGGGAGCAGGTTCGCCAGGCCATGTACCAGCTGCTTGCCCATATCCAGCATGCGCTTGCGCAATTGGGTGAAGATCCCGTGCGGCTGTTCGGGTTGGGGCTCTATGAAGAAGTGATGGAGCTTCATGATCTGGAGGAGACATGCGTGTGGTTCAGGGAGCGGATCATTCGCATTTGCGTGGAGGAATTCACCGGGCGGGAGGAGAAGCAGGTACAGATGGCGGTCCATCACATGAAGGAACATGCCGAAACGCAGTATGCCGAAGCGCTGTCCCTGGACGAACTGGCCGATGCTCACGGAATCCATGCCTATACGCTCAGCCGGGCGTTCAAGCAGGCATTCGGGCAAAATTTCGTCGACTATCTCACGGCCGTCCGTTTGGAGCGGGCCAAGGAGTTGTTGAGGACGACCGACGTCAAAATCAGCGAAATTGCGGAACAGGTCGGTTATCAGCCAAGTTATTTCAATCGTTTGTTCAAGAAAAGCGAGGGCACGACACCGAACCGGTATCGACAGGACCTTCAAAGGCAGGACGTGCATGCTCGGGATGACCGTTCCGTCTAAAAAAGCCAAAGGAGCGTGAGAGGCGACGTGTCACAGGAATCGCAAAATCAGCCGGACATTATTTTTCTCATGACAGACCAGCAGCGATGGGATTGCATCGGTCAGTATAACGAATATATACGCACCCCGAATATCGACCGGATTGCCGCCGAAGGCATTACTTTTCAGGAGGCCGTGTGCCAGGCGCCCATGTGCGTGCCGAGCCGCAGCTCGATGATGTTCGGGTATTACCCTTCGCAGCTTGGCGTGCGGACGAACTACGGCGGGCTGTTCGAAGAAGACAGGCTGCCGTCGGAACCGCTGCCGGAGCTGATGCGCCGTGCAGGGTATCAGACCGCCGGCTTTGGGAAAACGCACTGGAACCATGCCGAAGGCGTGGAAGAACCGTCTACCCGCGGATTTGAAGTGCGGGCCGTCGGATTGGCGCGCACAAGCGGCCATTACGAACAGGGAGCGACCATGATGGGAGACACCCATGCCGAGGATCTGGAGGCGTACCATCGGGAGACGAAGGATTTCGGCGGCGGCGAAGAAAACGCGAACGGTTATACCGGGATGACGAGCCAACTTGAGATGCATCAACACCGGGACGGATGGGTTGCGGAGCAGGCGCTGCAATTTTTGGAAGACGGCGTGGATCCGGATCGTCCGTTATTTTTTTACTTGTCGTTTCTCAAACCGCATGCCGGCTTCAATGTGCCGAAAGCATTTGAGGATCTGTACCGGCTGGAGGATATCCCCGACATCGCGCAGCCGCCCTGGCTGGACGAGCCGGACACGCATCTGTCCGCATCCGATGAATTAAATCCGCACAGCCGGCAATCGTATCTGGACAAAAGGCAAGTGTGGGAGCAGCGCAGTCCGGAAGAACGCAAACGGACCACGCTGAGATATTGGGCGAACTGTTCCTGGCTGGACCATTATTTCGGGCGTGCCCTGGAGCAGCTGGAGCGGCTTGGCAGACGACGGGACACCCTGGTTGTTTTTCTGTCGGACCATGGCGAGATGCTGGGCGAACGGCAATACCGGTTTACCAAATACAACCTGTACGACAGCAGCGTCAGAGTGCCGCTCATCCTTTCCGGATCTTACATACCCGAGCGGAACCGCGGAACCGTCGACGCCAAACCCGCAGAACTGGTCGATGTGGTGCCGACGCTCATGGAGGCAGCCGGGCTTGAACCGAACCCGATGCTTCCCGGCGTCGATTTGCTGGGCGGGCTGCGGCATCGCGGCACGTTTTGCGAGTTCCACGGCAAAGGCGTAACCGCGCCTCATTCGGCACCCGCGTATATGTGGCGGACAGGGGAATGGAAGCTCATTTTGTATATCGAAGGCTCCGTCGCGCAGGCAGCTTCCCGGGTTCATGAAACCAAAGGAGAGCTGTATCACTTGCTCACAGACCCCAATGAGTGGGACAACCTGTATGAGCGCGAAGAGCACGCGCGGATCAGGGAGCAGCTGAAGACCGAACTGTTGATGCATCTCGCGGTCAGCTGGGCCAAAGGGCCGTTTTTCTACGATCGCGGCGGACTGAAACCGTTGAGGTAGATTGCCTGCGACGGACGTGACCGTGGTTACATCTTGTATTGGACCTTTAGGCGTGGATGCGCGTGTCGCTCCATATGAATTACTCTGTTGACCGGGTAACCGGAGGCAAAGCCGTTGGCTGCCAGAATGCTTGCAGGACGAAATTCGATGCGGGCAGGGCGGAAGTCGGACTTTGCCTCTTTTTTTATACCAGAGATTAATCACGATGGAGGCGAGTTTGCGATGAAGATGTGGAGAACGGCGAAGAGGGAAGAAGCGAAGAACAGCACAGGCGGAGAAAACGGGCCGAGCACAGTGCATGCAGCAGGCAAAACAGACAAGGGGCGCAGAACGGCCCGCGGAAGCAAACGGATGTTGATGCTGCTGCTCAGCGGCGTCATTGGCGCGTTCCCGTTGGCAGGAAGCTTGGGATGGGACCCATATGCCCATGCGGAAACAACGTCTGCGCCCCGTTTGGTGGAACAGCTCGGGCGAGGGTTGACCGCCGTTTATTTGGGAGAGGGAAAAGTTTACCTGAGCTGGCGTTTGCTCGGTACCGAATCGCAGCAAACCACATTTGACATTTACCGCAGAACGGGCTCGGAAGAAGTGAAGCTGAATGACGCGCCGCTTGCCCAAGGCACGAATTTTACGGACACGGGAGTAGACGTTACGCAGAGCCACGGTTACGTGGTGAAATCCGTTGTGAATGGACAGCTGCAGGATATTAGCGAGGAGACGGTTATCGCTGCGCAACCGGAGGTTCGCAACTTCTTCAGCATTCCGCTCGAGCCGATGACCTCCAATCCGTCCGACTATTTCGTGCAGCATGGCTGGCCTGGCGATCTGGACGGAGATGGGGAGTATGAATTCGTGGTGACCCGCATCCCGGTCAATGGGGGCAACAAATATGTCGAAGCGTACAGTCTGACCGAAGGGTTTCTCTGGCGCATCGATCTGGGACCTTACAGCGTCACCGCGATCGATACGTATAACGCTCCGCCCGCATCCGTTAGCGAGTTCAGTGTTCCGGGCTTGGGCGGTTGGCGCGATAACGACAATGTCACCGTCTTCGACCTGGACGGCAACGGCAAAGCGGAGGTGCTGCTGCGCACGTATGAAGGCGTTGCGTTCGCGGACGGGAATGTCATACCTGCCACGCCGCAGCGTGAACAATACGTGTCGGTCGTGGACGGTCTCAGCGGAACAGAGGCTGCCCGGACGACGATCGTGAATGACTACGCCGCAGACGGTCCGTTGAGCGGGCATTTCGGCATCGCTTATTTGGACGGCGTGCATCCGAGCCTGGTGACTGCACTGAAAAATCGTGCCGCCAGCCGCGTGTTCCAGTACGTAACGTCAGCCTATGATTACAGGGACGGCGCGCTGACCGAGCGATGGAGACATGCCGGGGCAGACGGGGAGTTTTTTCATCAAATCCGCATACTGGATCTGGACGAAGACGGTCGGGACGAAATTTCCTTCGGCGGCTGGGCGCTGGATGATGACGGAAATACGTTGTACAGCCTGCCCGGCGTCGTGCACGGCGATCGGTTCCATATCACGGACATCGATCCGGACCGTCCGGGACTGGAGCAGTACGGGATACAGCAGGCGGAGAACGGCAACGTCAACCAGTTCCCCTGGTTTTATGCCGATGCGGCTACCGGGGAGCTGATCCGCACGGGCGAAGTGCCCCAGGACGTGGCACGCGGCACGGTTGCGGACATCGATCCCCGGTATAAAGGGCTTGAGTCATGGTCAAGCTCGGGCAGCATTTACAATGTAGACGGCGAAGTCATCAGTGCGGTTCAGCCTTCCACCAATTTCCGCATATGGTGGGACGGAGACGTATTGAGCGAATTGCTCGACAAAAACGTTGTGGAGAAATGGAATTGGGAATCGGAAGAGACGGCCAATCTGTTCACGGCAGAGGGCGTGCGCGTTAATTCGAGGAACGCCCCCGTGCTGTACGGCGATTTACTGGGCGACTGGCGCGAAGAAATTCTGTTCGAAGCCAGTGACAACCTGGAATTGAGATTATATACAACGACCATCCCGTCGGACGTCCGTCTGTACACGCTGCCTCATAATCCCGCATACCGTAACGGTCTCGCGGTCAAAGGATACATGCAGTCGCTGCTGACCGATTATTATCTGGGCGACGGAATGACGCCGCCGCTGTTGCCCAATATCCGGCCCGTATCGGAATAACCCGTTTACGAGAGATCCGACAGGAGACGGCGATTCTTCGCTCAATGATGCGTGGCACAACGGAACCCGGTAAGGGTCAGATGCGCTGTTCGCAAGCACTCCTTCAAAATGATCACGAAAAGAAAACCAGCCCTGCATGACCTGCGCCTCCATTGTTAGTCCTGTCTAACAAATGGGGGTGCAGTTCAATTGTCAAGGGCTGGTTTTGCATGTTCAATCGCTCCGCACGACATCGATTTCGAGCTGTTGCAGCGCCTGCAGCCAATCGGCCGGGCAGCATTTGTCCGTAACCACCATCGAAATACTTTCCAGTGGCGCAATGCGCGCAAAGGTCGAGCGCCCGAATTTCGTATGGTCCGCCACCAAAATCGTTTCCTCGGCCCGCTCCATCATCGTGCGGGATATTCGGGCTTCCTCCAGCAAATAGTCGGTGATGCCGTCCGTTAGCGATATGCCGCCCGCGGAGATGAACGCCTTGTTGACCTTGAACTGGTTCAGCAGCTCATGCGCGATCGGGCCGGTGGAGGCCTGAACGGCAGGCTGGATGTCTCCTCCCGCAAAAATGATTTTGCCTGCGAATTGTTCCAGTGCGCAGTTCAGGATCGGGACGGAGTTGGTGATGACGGTGACCTTGGAACGGGCTCTCAGCTCGCGCATGATCTCCAGCGTGGTCGTCCCGTTGTCCAAGAGGACGGTCTCTCCATCCTCGATCAATGCGGCCGCCGCGCGGCCGATGGCCTGTTTCTCGGCCGATTGCAGCTGTGATCGTTTCTGGAAGGGGGCTTCATTCATGCCGGCGCGAACGCGGACGGCGCCTCCGTATACTTTGCGCAGCTCGCCTTCCTTCTCCAGCCGGTCCAAATCCCGCCGAATCGTCTCGGTCGAGACCTGGAACAGCTGAGCCAGCGTTTGCACCTGAACCTTGCCTTCGATGGCCAGCCGGGTAAGAATCGTATGTTTGCGTTCCTCATAGGTTAGGGACATGATGCGGTGCCTCCTGTAGTTTACGTCGTTCTGCATTTCAATACTCGGGGGACACGGTTGTTAACGGTGTTTCAAGTCGCGATGAATCCGTTCCGTATATTCCGTAATTACCTCGTCGTATGGGGGATAAGGGTAACCCTGCCGGGATGCGACCGCTTTCGCGTATTTGCGAAACAGGTCGTAGATGACGAAGAGGGATGACCACATCTCTTTATATCCGTGTTGCGAATAAGAAGACAGCAGCGCCTGCCAGTCTTCCTCCGGCAAAAAGCGGTCGATGAATTTGTAGTTTTTCCCCACGCTAAAAGAATAGCCTTGTTCCGCCCCGATCTGCCAACTCATCATGCGCAGCAGATTCGGTCTGGAAATGTTGTTCATGTGATCCGCGGCAAACAGAATCTCTTTTCGTGCGAGGCCCTTGACGACATAGGTGGCGACGAACCAGAACTCGTTGCAGCAATCGTCGAAGGACCTGGCCGTAGGCGGTTTGATCCAGTAGGACTGATCGGTGGGTGCAGTTTGCTGCTGCTTCGCAGCCCGGCCGTCCTTGTCCAGCAGCACGCGAACCAGTCCGTCGCTGTCTTCGAAATAGGCTTCCGTTTCGTTCAGAGGAATGAGCGTCAAATCCAGTTTGTGCCCATCCGCCATAATCATGAGGTAGGAGAACCAGTTGCCGAGCTCGGGCGGGAACAGCTCCATGTCCTCGGGCTTTTGCATCATGAGTCTTTCGCCAAAAACGTCGAGCCAGGCATCGTTCGACTTGAAGGAGTCCAGTTCGGTCACGAAAAAGGATATGTCGAAATCGCGGAACGGGTCTGGCGCAATGTTGGGATTGGTTCGTGAGCCTTCCAGCGTGACGAGGCGCACGCGTTCATCGGATTTTGCTGCGTTCAGGATGCATGCCAGCATGTCCTGGTCTGTTCGCATGATGCATTCCTCCATTGTGTATTAGGTTGAACCCATGATTTTTACACAGAGACACTACGCGGTCAGAGCCATCCTCCAATCGCTGTTATCTCCAGATTGTTTCTGTTCTCTCTCCGTTTGGTGCAAAATTCCAGTTCAATCTATATCGTTTGTTATTTTGTTGTTGTGTAGTTCGACGCAAAGGCCGCGCAATCCTTCTAGTTCGTAGTTGACAGATGGAGGAGTCAGGAATAATATCATAACAAACAACATGAAACCACACAAAACAACAATGTGGATTTCAGGCATGGGCAGGAGGCGCAGGATGAAACAGCCATTGGCATTTGGGAAAAATGGAAGCTTTACGATCGTGCAGTTTACGGACTTGCACTGGAAAGACGGTCGGCCCGAAGACGAACGCACGCGCCGGATGATGGAAACGATCGTGGAGGCCGAACGGCCCGATCTCGTCGTGTTTACGGGAGACGTGATCTATACCGGCCCGGTCGATCCGGGCAATCAACCATGCGAGCATCCGGAGCAGGCATTCCGGGATGCGGTGTCCGCGATTGAGGAACGGGGCATCCCCTGGGCGTTTGTATACGGGAATCATGACGCGGAGAATCGGATCACCCAGCAGGGGCTGATGGACGTCATTCAGGAACATGACCACAGCGTCACCGAACCCGGGCCGACGTCCATTGCCGGATTGGGCAATTATGCGTTATCCATCGCCGGTACGGACGGCAAGGCGGCAGCGCAGCTGTATTTTCTGGATTCGGGCGCCTATTCGCAGATCGAATCCATCCCCGGTTACGGCTGGGTTCAGCCGAATCAGATCCAGTGGCTGATGGATGAATCCACACGCGCCAATCCCGGCCGCGCACGCGGGGAGAAGCTGCCAGCCTTGGCGTTTTTCCATATCCCGATTCCGGAATATCAGTACATGTGGGATACGCAGACCTGTTACGGCGTGAAGCATGAACCGGTGTGCTCCGCTCAAGTGAATTCGGGCCTGTTTGCGGCTATGCTGGAAATGGGGGACGTGATGGGCACCTTTTGCGGGCATGACCATGTGAATGATTTCCACGGGACGTACCACGGCATTCGCCTCTGTTACGGGCGTTCCAGCGGACACAGCACGTACGGACGTGACGGCATGCTGCGCGGGGCGCGGGTCATCAGGCTGCAGGAAGGGCAGCGCTCGTTTGATACATGGCTTCGTCTGGAAGACGGTTCGACGGTTGCAGAGCAGCCCGAACATGCTCCGGAAACGGCCGCAGGGCAGCAGCAAGCGTAAGAGAGGACGAAGACAACGATGATTTTGCCGATTACGCTGGTGTTGGCATCCGGCATGGCTCATGCGATATGGAGCATGTTTACGAAACGCAGCTTGAACAAAAGCGTTTTTCTTTGGTCGATTATGATGATTCCGACGGTGATTTTGCTTCCCGCATTAGTCATGGAGCTTGCGGAACAAACACTGTCCACCGTGGCATACGGATTGTTGGTGGTATCTATGGCGCTGCAGGCGCTGTATTCGTGGCTGTTGTCCAAGACGTACGTTCTGGGCGACCTGTCACAAATTTATCCGATTATGCGGGGGACGAGCACGCTGCTGGTCCCGCTGATCGGCGTCGTTTTTTTGAGGGAAGCGCTGTCCCCGGCGGGATGGATCGGCATTGCCTGCATGCTTGGCGGTTTTGTTGCGTTGAGCGGCATCGGCGGCAGGTCAGTGGCGGGCCATTCCGGAGTACAGGGGTTGAAACCGGTGCTGATGGCGCTTTGCGTCGGGCTGTGTACCACCAGCTACGTGTTTGTGGACAAGTTGAATCTGGAACACCTTTCGCCGTTGTCCCTGCTTGAAGTAACCAACATCGGTTTCGTGGCGGGACTTACGCCGGCCATGCTTGCTTCCAAACAATTGCGGCAGGAATGGAAGGCCAATCGGTCGACCATCCTGCTTGGTGCGCTGCTGAACCCCGGGTCGTACCTGCTGTTCCTGTTTGCGCTGGAGCAGGCGCCGATGGCTCGTCTTGGCCCGCTGCGTGAGGTAGGGACGGTGTTTGCCGCCTTTCTCGGTATTTTGCTGCTGAAGGAGCAGCAGGGCAGGAAACGCATCCTTTGCTCGATCGTCATATTCGGCGGCATCCTGTTGATCGGCATGTGGGGATGAGGGCCATGTCTGATTTTTGAAGCACCGGGATTCGGGAATATCATGTATACTCTTGGGGACAACGTATTTTTCAAGAGGGGGAGTCATGGTTGAGCGAGTTTAGCCTGGAGCAGATTCATTTGCGTGATCCTTACATATTGACGGTACCGTCCCGAAAGAAATACTACCTGTACGGTTCGATCGGAAAAAACGTATGGAACGGTCCGGCTATCGGGTTTGATGTTTACGAGAGCGAGGATCTTGTCCATTGGCAGGGACCGATTCCGTGTTTTCGTCCGGCACCGGACTTTTGGTCCGATCATCACTATTGGGCACCCGAAGTCCATGAATGGGATGGACGGTATTACATGTTCGCCAGCTTCAAGGCCGAGGGCATACCCCGGGTAACCGGGGTGCTGGTTGCGGATCAGCCGGAAGGCCCGTTTGAAATATGGGCGAAAACGCTGACCCCGCCGGAATGGGAGTGCCTGGACGGCACGCTGCATGTGGATGGACAGGGCGACCCGTGGATGATCTTTTGCCGGGAGTGGGTTCAGGTTGAAGACGGTGAGATGTATGCGGTCCGTCTGAAGCCAGACCTGTCGGCAGCGATCGGTGAACCGGTTCTGTTGTTCCGGGCTTCCGAAGCCCCATGGTCGGTGGGCAGCGGGGACGAAGGCCGCTGTCATGTGACGGACGGACCTTTTTTGTACCGGATGCAAAACGACGAGCTTGTCATGATGTGGTCCACCATGGGGGAGGCCGGATATACGATGGGCATTGCGCGTTCATTATCGGGGCGGCCCGAGGGGCCGTGGAAGCAGGACGAGACGCCGCTGTTTGCCAAAGATGGCGGACATGGCATGTTGTTTCGCACGCTGGACGGCAAACTCTGCCTGACCATTCATACGCCCAACGAACATCCGAAGGAACGCCCGGCCATATTCCGCATTGCGGAGCAAAACGGGAAATTCAGCCTCATAGACAAGTTGGGTTGAGCCGGGTTTGATAAATTCAGCGAAGTGACAAGGTCGAATAGAAACCAATAAGCATCGTATGCGGGAAAACCCCTTTGGTTGCCCAGGCTGCAAACGTCTGTACGGATGGATGTGAGCGGGGCTGCGGAAGGGGTATTTGCGTTTCTTAAAGGGGTCTTTGGCTTGGTTAGTTATTCCGGGAACCGGGGTTTGTTTTATTTGGGTCAGCCGGACGTGATATAGTGGTAAGGTGATGATTTGGAGATTACATGGGATCTGTGGGGGGAGGGCTTGGCTTAGGCGATGATACGGTTGGAGGATCGGCTGAAAGAGGACATCTCCGAATACGCGCAGCTTCTGCAGGATCTGCGGCGGGTACGGGCGCTTGGCTTGCCTCAATGCTGCATTGGCGCGGGATATATTCGCAATTATATATGGGATCGTTTGCATGGTTATAAGCATCGTGACTCGCATACCGATATCGACGTAGTTTATTATGATCCGGAGGATGTGCGGGAAGAACGGGACGTGCAGATCGAGAGCGTTCTTCGTCGTGAAACGGGGAATCCGCTCTGGTCGGTGAAAAATCAGGCCCGGATGCATCTGCGCAACGGTACGGAGCCGTATCAATCGACGTTGGATGCCCTTCGGCATTGGCCCGAGGTGGTAACGGCGGTAGGCGCTCGCCTGAATGAGCAGGACCAACTCGACATTTGCGCGCCGCACGGACTGGAAGACTTGTACGGTCTGATTGTGCGTCGAAGTCCCTTTTTTGCGGACCGGAGCGCATATTTGCGGCGTGTGGAAGGCAAAAATTGGCATCTACAGTGGCCGGAACTGACGATTATTCGGGATTAGCCTTGGGCAAATTCATCGAGTATTTCGTTCGTGGAGCTGTGGGTGGGAGTGGATGCCGATTGATAGAGAACTGGATGGGATGTTCACGTGTTAACGAACCTGAGGCGTTTTATTCGGCGGCATTGATGTGGTTTCGAGCGCTAACGAACCGTAGAGACGCTATTTGGCTGGATTGACATTAAAAAGACTCGTTCGGTCTACTTTAGCGTGCCTGAGATTCGTTAGCCTTCAACATAGGCGAAATCTTGCCGAATAAGGTGTGTGAGTTTCGTTAGAGTCTCTCCAGCGCCTGCTTTCCGTTACATGATGGGAAGGATACGTGGTAACTCGCAATTCGTGCAATCCGTCTATCCATCGCGATTGGAATTTGGTTCCTTGTTTGGCCGCAACGAAACTTCATATGATTTGTTTATAGGGTATACGGGAGCTTGAGTCAGAGTTCTGGCGTAAAGCTCAAGGAAGGAGGACAGGCCGGAGTTCATGAAACAATTCATGCGCAGCAAAGGGTGGATATTGGATATCGTTTTAGTGGTTAGTTTTATGCTCTTTTTATCGTTCTGGGGAGCACGGTTTCCCGTCATGTTTTTCGGCATGCTCAGCGCGGCGTTCATCGTTCTGCGCCGTATTGATTATAAGAGACACGTGGTGTTCAAAAGAATTCTGCTGATCGGCTTCGGCATCGCTGCCGTTTCGTTCGTCATCATAGAGGCCCTCGTATTTACCCAGCTGCACTCGGATGATCCCGAAGAGGCCGATTATGTCATCATTCTCGGATCAGGCATCAAAGGCACAGAGCTCTCGCTGACCTTGAAGCAGCGACTGGATGCCAGCCTGGACTACATACGTGCTCACCCGGATATTCCCGTCATTGTATCGGGCGGTCAAGGACCGGGGGAATCCATTACCGAGGCACTCGCCATGAGAACATACCTTGTTGAGGAACAGGGTATCGATCCGGGACAGGTGCTGATGGAAGACAAGTCGACCAGCACGCAGGAGAATCTCGCCTTTTCCAAAAAGATCATTGAAGATGCAGGGAACGAACATCCTGAAATCATGCTGGTAACGAGCGACTACCACATGTTCAGGGCCAAATACCTGGCTTCCAAAAACGGATATGCATCAGCATACGGCATTTCGGCGCCTTCGCCGATGCATCTGAAGCCGGTCAACATGATCCGCGAGTATTTCGCGGCGATCAAGGCCTTTCTCTAGATGCGGGAAAACAGGCAAACGCCGGCTCGTTGTTCCCGATCGGGTATGGCGGCCCTTGTTGTTTGGACCGATAAAGGTTTGACGGATACGCATGAGGTTGGGGAGAGCCCCAGCGTGGCAATCCGCGAACATCTGCGGAAGGAGTGATTTATTTCAGATGAAGACACATCTATTGCTTTTCGAAGGTTATGTTTCCTTTGAAATCATGCTGGCAAGTTATTTTATGAAAACGCAAGGGGAAATCGTAACGGTGGCGCCGGATCGGGGACCGCTTCGATCTTACGAGGGATTGTCCGTAAACCCGGACCACCTTTTCACAGAGCTGAACCCCGCTGAAGTTGAATTGCTTATCATTCCTGGCGGTGATGTCACATCGCTGCTTGACAGGCAGCCATTGTTTGAATGGCTGCGGGCGCTCGATCGGAATGGATCGGCGCTGGCTGCCATTTGTGCAGGCACATTGCTGCTGGGCAAGGCCGGCTTATTGGCGGGACGCTCGTTCACCACCAATGCGGAGACGGAAATGAGGACCATCACTTCGGAAGGGCATTACATGGATGCAAACGTGGTCGTTGACGGGCGTCTCGTTACGGCCAAAGCGCAAGGATACGTTGATTTCGGCATTGAGCTCGGCAAGGTCATGGAGATCTATTCGGGTCCGGAAGATTTAGCGGAGACGGTCGAAGTATTCAAGTATTTTGGCGACTCAAAATGATCAAAATGAAACGAAAGGACGTTCTTGTCGGCATCTTGCCGAGGGGGCGTCCTTTTTGAGTTAGCCCGCTTCTCTTGGTGAGAAGCTTACCGAGTATATGATTTTTCAATAACGTTATAGATTGTTTCGATTAAACATCCAGGAAGGGATCAAGTATCATTTAATACCAAGTATATCAATTGAATTAATCAATATTATAACGCGCAGGCATCATGGGCTAATGTTGCGGATCAAGCAGCACATGAATGTCTGACAGGGGGAGTGGGGATCGCATGCGCACACGGATACGCTGGGCTTCGGTCATTTTGACATTGGTTTTGTTGTTGTCGGCTTGCGCGAACGGTTCGGGCGGGGGTCAAGGAACGGCGACGAACAGTCCGACAGAAGGGTCTGAAGCATCGGGGAGTACGATAGCCAAAGGAGGGGACGTCACTTACGCGCTCGCCACCTCGCCGGATACGTTGGACCCGGCACGAAGCGGGCTTGCGGTTGCCATTCGCGTTTACCGGACGATTTTCGAAAATTTGGTGGTAAAAACGAACGATGGCACGATCAAACCTTGGCTGGCCACCGAGTGGGAGGAGTCGGAGGATCACAAAACGTATACGTTCAAACTGCGTAAGGGAGTGACGTTCCATGACGGCACGCCATTCAATGCCGAAGCGGTGAAATTCAGCTTGGACCGTATTCTTGACCCGAACACCAAAGCCGGCAATTCGGCGGCATTAATCGTTCCTTACGAAAGCTCCGACGTGATCGATGAATATACAATCCAACTGAATTTATCCGAGCCTTCGCGTGCATTTCTCGGCAATTTGAGCCAAGCTGCGCTGAGCATCGTATCGCCAACCGCGGTGAAAAAGTACGGCGAGCAGTTCGGACAGCATCCGGTCGGTACAGGACCATTCAAATTCATCAAATGGGACGAGAACGTGCAGGTACAGGTTGAACGCAATGCCGACTACGCTTGGGCTCCAGAAACGGTTGAAAATAAAGGAGCACCGTATCTAAACACGCTCACGTTCAAAATCATGCCGGAAGAAGCCACTCGCGTGGGCAGCCTGCAAAGCGGACAAGTGACGGCCATCGAGACGGTCCCGCCCCAAAATGTGCTGACATTGGAGCAACAGCCCGGTTTTCAATTGCTGAAAGTGAACACGCCAGGTCTTCCTTATACGTTGTTCATTAATCAGAAAAAAGAACCATGGAACGAATTGAAGGCCAGGCAGGCATTGCAATACGGCATCGATGTCGGTTCGATCGTGAAGACGCTGTATCTGGGCACCTATGAGCAAGCCTGGTCTGCGGTGACGCCTTCCATATTGGGTTACGATGCTTCTCTGGAAAATGCGATCCAGCCCGATCAGGCGAAGGCAGCGCAACTGCTGGAAGAGATCGGTTGGAAAGTCGGCGCGGACGGCATTCGTGAAAAGAATGGACAGAAACTTGTCTTGCATTACGTGGACGGTTCGCCGAACCGGGAAAAGCGGAATGACATTGCTGCAATGATCCAACAGCAGCTCAAAAAAATCGGCGTACAGGTCGAAGTGGAAATTACGCAGGATGTCGGTACCGTTGTGCACACGAACGGGGACTACGATATCTATGGCAACAGCCAGGTCAAGGATGATCCGCATGCGCTGCTTCCTTTCTATCATACAGCTGCTCCGGGAGCGAGGGCTACACTGTCCAATCTTTCCAGTCCGGAAGTCGACGAGTGGCTTGAACAAGGGGCGGTTGAATTCGACGATGCCAAGCGGGCTGAGATATACGGCAAAGTGTTGAGGTACATCCACGATCACGCGATTATCATTCCGATTTACATCTTCCCGTATGTGGTAGGAGCTAGCGATACGCTGAAAGGATTGCAATTTGATGGCTTGGGGTATCCGATCTTCAACGATGTATACGTTCAAAAATAGACGCATTGTCCAGATAAAACGAACTCTTCCCTTTATTGAGACTGCACGACGAAACGGAATTGTACACAGAAAGGATGAGAAACTTGGTCAAAGGCGTGGATTCAATTATTTCCCGGAACGAAGAGCTGTATTTGGAGCGATTGTTCAAGCTGCTGCGCCAGCCAAGCATCAGCACGCAAAATATCGGCATGCTCGAATGCGCCTCCCTGGTACAAGAGTTGTTCACGGATTGTGGCATCGAAAACCGCCGTTATGAAACGGAAGGGCATCCGATCATTTACGGGGAATACCTCCATCCCGACAATGAAACCACCGTGCTTATGTATGGCCATTATGATGTGCAGCCTCCCGATCCGCTGGACGAATGGGCAACTGCTCCTTTTGAACCGACGATTCGAAACGGCCGCATCTATGCACGGGGAGCGGGCGACAACAAAGGGCAATTCGTTGCAAGCATACTCGGTGCAAAGACGTACCTGGATTTCCACGGACGATTGCCCGTGAACGTCAAATGGATCATCGAGGGAGAAGAGGAAGCCGGGAGCCGTCATCTGGCAGCTTTCGTAGAGCAATACCGCGCGCTTCTACAAGCGGACCTGGTCTATACGACAGACGGTTCTTCCCATGAGTCGGGAGCACAATCCATCCTGCTCGGCGTGCGTGGTGCTTTGGGCGTGGAGCTGGTGGCGGAAGAAGCGAGATGGGACAACCATTCGGGCAACCTCGGCAATATCGTGCCTAATCCGATATGGCGACTGGTCGAGTTGCTGCACACGATGCGCAGCGGAAACGAGGTGACCATTGAAGGGTTCGCCGATGGAGTGAAACCGCCGACGGAGCTTGAAGAAAAGATATTGCACGACATCCCTTACGATCTGGAAGGGGTTCGACGCAAGAGCGGCTATGCTGCGCTGGATATCGATAGCGATACGTATCATCGCAGGCTGATGTTCGAGCCGACGCTGAATGTGAACGGATTGTTCAGCGGTCATACAGGCAAAGGAGGAAGGTCGATCATTCCGGCACGCGCCACAGCCCGGTTGGACATTCGTCTCGTTGCAGGACAGGACCCCGATCAGGTATACGAAGCGCTCGCCCGCCATGTGCGAAAACATGATGCCGGCATTACGCTGACGCGCAAAGGGGCGGTCCCCGCTTCAAGGACGCCCGCAGACCATCCGGCCGTGCTCGCCATTGCCGAGGCATTGGAGCAATCCACAGGGCAACGTCCTGTCATTCAGCCCAGCCTTGGCGGCACGCTGCCGGACTATGTGTGGACCCAGATTTTGAACGTGCCCTCCGTTATTGTTCCATATGCGAATTACGACCAAAACAATCATGGTCCGAACGAAAACTTGGAAATCAGCACTTTTTTCAGGGCGATCCGCAGTACATGTTACGTGTTGGAGCATTTGTCGCGCGTTTCTTTCAAGAGATGGTCGGGACAACCAGGTCATGCAATCCGGTGATATAAATGAACGAAAACGCAAGTGAGGGTGTGTCACAGCTCGCAGCTTGCGTTTTTTGCGATGTTTTGGTTGAGAGGCACTACCTTGTTTCGCCACATTAGCTGGTATGCATTGCTCGTCTGCTCAATCACTCCTTATTTTCGGGCAGAGCGCTTGCGCCGTCATGTTATAATAGTGTAAATCATAACCAAACGATGCAGGAGTGTACGATGATCAAAGACTATATGTTACCCCGACTTGTTCAAGAACATAAAATATGTGCGGAGCAGATGGAAGAAATCGTACGTTTGCTTGCTCAAGCTCCGCTTCTGTACGACGATGGACGCTCCATTCAGACAGATGATTTTCTCGCCGGTCTGGAAATGCAATTGACCCCGGAGGAGCGCCGCGCCGTGACGGAACTGTATGAACTGGCTGTAACGGCCTGTCGGCGCTGTGCCGACGAAACGGCCTACGAGCAGTTGCAGGATGTGCTGGGACTGCAAGCGGAGCTTTGGCAGGAAGGCGTGTTGTCCGTATCCGCATGGATGGTTTGGCTGGAGGAAATCGGTTCAGGAAAGCGCGTATTGCCGGAGTATGACTTTGTCGCCATGCTCGGTTCCTTGCCAGAGGGCTTCATGATTCATGATTTTTACGATGTGCTGAGAGAGCAGCTTGAGCAAAACCCTGCTCACGATTGGGCACGCCAAGAATGCGCGAAATTATACGCGGCACTGGGAGCAGGGAATACGCGGAACGAATAATCGAGGTCGCGATCGCTTCCATGGGCAACAAATGTGCAAAAATGAGCAAACCAGTAAGGCGATTTCGGCGTTCTTACTTGTATATGGAATGTTCGCAGTACATTCTGCGCGGAAACGGGGCGATTCGATGGGCAAAGTGGTATTGGCGGGAGGCACGGGGTTTGTAGGGCAGGATTTTGCGGACAGATTCGGCAAGCTCGGGTACGAGGTGCTCATCATCTCGCGCCAACCGGGGCATGTCGGCTGGGAAGACCGATCAGGCATTGTCCAGGCTCTGGAGGGGGCCGAAATGTTGATCAATCTGGCCGGAAAATCCGTGAATTGCCGTTATACCGAGGAGAACCGCAGGGTGATTCTGGAGTCCAGAACACGGACAACCCGGGCACTGGGCGAGGCCGCGCTGGCTTGCAAACAGCCGCCGAAGGTTTGGATCAATTCGAGCACGGCGACGATCTACAGGCATGCCGAAGATCGCCCGATGACGGAAAAAGAAGGCGAGATCGGTACAGGGTTCTCTGTTGACGTCGCGAAAGCTTGGGAGCAAGCTTTCTTTGAGTTTCAGCTGCCTTCCACGCGCCAGATCGCCCTTCGCATAGCCATCGTGCTGGGCAATGGCGGGGTGATGCAGCCGCTCGCGAATCTGGTCCGCTTCGGCTTGGGTGGTGCGCAGGGATCGGGACGGCAGCAGTTCAGCTGGCTGCACATCGAGGACTTGTTCCGGATAGTCCAGTTTCTGCAGCAGCATGAGCAGTTGGAAGGTGTCTTTAATGCTTCTGCGCCCCATCCCGTAACGAACCGCCAGTTGATGGCGAGTCTGAGAGAGCAGATGGGGGCGAAAGTCGGCTTGCCTTCGCCGCGCTGGATGCTGGAACTCGGCGCGCGCTTTATTCGAACCGAAACGGAGCTTGTGCTCAAAAGCCGCTGGGTGCTTCCCGAGAGGCTGGAGCAGGAAGGGTTTGTGTTCAAATATGACACGCTTGATAAGGCGCTTGCGAGCATTTTGCAGCGATAGCTTTAACAGGTTCGGTTTGTTCGTATGACATGAAGATGTGGAAGAGGCAGATCGTCTGCCTTTTTTCCGTTACATAAATAGAAAGAGGTTGGGCCATTGCAGCTTAGAAGAGTGAAGATCGTTGGAACCGGAAAGTATCTTCCGGTACGGAAAGTAACGGATGAGGAACTGGATGCTCGCCTGCAGGTGCCTGCAGGCTGGGTTGGCAAAGCGACGGGTGTGGGCGTGCGTCACTATGCCGAAGGAAAGGAAACGTCGTCGTACATGGGAGCAAGGGCGGCGGAGGCGGCACTGGCGGATGCCGGGTTGCAATTCACCGATGTGGACTGCCTCGTGTGTACGAGCGGCACGAAGGAGCAGCCTCTGCCAAGCACGGCTGCGTTCATCCAGCAGGCCATGGGAGAGCAGGATTCGGGCATCCCGGCCTTTGACATGGACGCGACTTGCCTGAGCTTCCTGAACGGTCTGGACGTGATCTCTTATATGGTAGATGCGGGCCGTTACCACCGGGTGCTGCTGGTTGCCTCGGAGATTGCTTCGCCGGGACTAAACTGGGCAGACAAAGAAAGCGCCGCGCTTTTCGGGGACGGGGCAGCGGCTGTTATTATTGAGCGGGCTGCCGACAACGAGAGTTCCCGGATCGTGCATGCCTCGATGAAAACGTACAGCCGGGGAGCGCGCTACTCGGAGATTGCCGGTGGAGGAACAAGGCTTCATGCGGCCCATTACGATGCTTTTGCACCGGAGCCGTATTTGTTTCATATGGATGGGCAGGCGATTTTTCGTATGGCGTCAAGGCTGCTCCCGGGATTTATGGATGACTTGCTTGCGGCTTCCGCAACGCGGATGGAGGATTTCAAACTGGTCATTCCCCATCAGGGCAGCGCGATGGCGATGAGGCTGCTTCGCAAAAAACTGGGCATTCCGGCGGAACGGTTCATGGACATCACGCGCAATCATGGCAATACGATTGCCGCGTCCATTCCGATGGGGCTGCATGAAGCCATTCGCCAGCAGCGCATTCAACGGGGCGACAGGGTGCTGATGGTGGGCACGGCTGCGGGATTGTCGCTGGGGGGACTCATTTTTGACTATTGACATTGCCGTGCAAGGCCGTATGCGCTCTACTCCCCTTCGCGTGTTATTGACGGGCGGGCGTGCGCCGGTGACGCTTGAGTTGGCGCGCATGCTTAAGCGGACAGGCCATAAGGTATATGTTGCCGAGAGTATGAAACACCATCTATGCAGTGCGTCTTCCGCGGTAGACCGGTGTTTTGCGGTACCGCCGCCACGCCAAGAGCGGGCCGCGTATTTGAAGGCCTTGGAGAGCTTGGTAAAGTTTCATCAGATCGATGTGCTGATCCCGATGTGCGAGGAGATTTTCCACGTGGCCCGGGGGGCGAAGCGGCTGCGCGAGCACTGCCGTGTTTTGGCTCCGGCCATGGAACAGCTGCATAGGCTGCATCATAAACATGAGTTTATTTTGCTTGCCCGCTCGCTGGGTCTTCCGGTTCCCGAAACTCGCCTGATCGAGAGTCGTCGGCAGTGGATCAAGGAAGACGCTGACTTACAGGCAAAGGGGCACTGGGTATGGAAACCGGCGTATTCCCGCTTTGCTTCCAAAGTGCGGCTGCCAAAAGTACGCAGCGGCGGGAATCGGCGTGGGGCATGGAGCATGCCATTGCACGATCTTTCCCAAACCCGGCACTCATACCGGAATGAACCGCCGGAAGGCGATCGTTTGTCCCCGGCTTCTCCTTGGGTCGCACAGTCTTATATTGAAGGCCGGGGAGTGTGCACCTACAGCATTGCGCATGAAGGCTTGGTGGTGGCGCATGCCGCTTACGAGAATCGTTTCCGGACAGGCCGGGCAGGAGCCAGCGTGCATTTTGAGCATCTGGAACATGAGCAGGCACTGCGTTGGGTCAGGCGTTTTGTCGAGGGGACGAACTATAGCGGCCAGATCAGCTTCGATTTCATGGAAACGCCGGATGGCCAAGTGTTTGCCATAGAGTGTAATCCCCGTGCCACGAGCGGCATTCATCTGTTTGGTTCGGGGGAAGAGCTGGTCAGCGCCTTGTTGGCTCCTGAACGTCTGGCGAGCGAAGGGCGCATGGTTGTTCCAGGACCTGATGCCAAGGCCATGCTGCTGCTGCCGATGCTGGGCGTCGGGCTGAAATATGCGTGCACGCCGTCCCGATTGCGGAAATGGGCGCATGCCTGGAAGGGCGCTCGCGATGTCGTATACGCTCGCGGGGATGGAAGGCCCTGGCTGCAGCAGCCGCGCATCGTGCTGGACGCATGGCGGCTTGCACGGAACCATCGGGTTTCCCTGACGGAAGCCCTGACTCATGACATAGAATGGAATGGTGAATAGCAATGAACAGAGCATTGGTAACGGGGGCTACCGGCTGCCTCGGCCGCAACCTGGCCGTCAGGCTGGCTTCGGAAGGTTGGGAGGTTACCGCCATGGGGCGCGATTCCGGTTTGGGCCAATCGCTTCAATCGGAAGCGGAGGGCATTCGGTTTGTGCGCGGCGACCTTCGGGACAAACACGCTGTCGAACAGGCATGCCAAGGGCAGGATGCGGTGTTCCACTGCGCGGCGTTATCGTCGCCATGGGGAGCGTATCGCGAATTTTACGGCAGCAACGTGGAAGGCACGCAAAATGTAGCCGATGCGTGCCTGCGATCAGGCGTGCAGCGATTGATTCATGTATCCACGCCAAGCGTGTACTTCGGATACGTTTCCAGGCATATGATTCATGAGGATGATCCCTTGCCGCCGAGACCGGCGAATCATTATGCGGCGACGAAACGTTTGGCCGAACAGGCTGTGCTTCAGGCCCACGCCGAAGGAATGCCTTCCATTATCATTCGTCCGAGAGCCATCTTCGGCCCCCATGACCGGACGCTGTTCCCGCGGATCGTGGCGGCGAATGCCAAATCGGGCGTGCCGATGATCGATGGCGGACAGGCGGAGATCGATCTGACGTGCGTCGATAACGTCGTGGACGCACTGCTGCTTTGCTGGAAAGCCGACGAACAAGCGCTCGGCAGGGCGTATAACATATCCAACGGCGATCCAAGGCCGTTCAAGGACGTCGTTGCCGACTTGTTCGCGCTGCTCGAACTGCCTTTGCGCACGCGCCGCATATCGCTTCGGACGGCGTACGGAGCCGCGGCGGTGCTCGAAGGAGTGCATCGCCTGCTGCCTTTTCTCGGGGAGCCGATGCTTACCCGCTATACGGTCGGCTCGTTAGCCGTCACGCAGACCTTGGACATTAACGACGCGAAGCGAAAGCTCGGGTATACGCCGCGATTGTCCGTGGACGAAGGCTTGCGGAAATTCGCGGATTGGTGGAGGGCTGCTGCATGCTGATATCGACCGCCGTTGAACTGCACCTTGGCGCTGCGGGGTACTGCACGCATCCCGAATTCCTGACACTGCGCGGCGGAAGCCTGCGCCCCGTTTCGTTTCCGGCCGGTTTCGCCTGCATCGTGCATCCGGTGCATGGACCCATGCTGCTGGATACGGGTTATAGCTCGCGTTTCTTCCGGGAAACGAATCGTCTGCCCAATGCGCTGTACCGTTATATTACGCCCGTCGTCTACAATGAAGGGGACAGTGCCGTTCAGTTTTTGGCGCGGATCGGCCTGCAGCCGGAAGACATTCGCTATATCATTCTCTCGCACTTCCACGGGGATCACATTGCGGGCGTGCGGGATTTTCCGCAGGCAAAAATGATCTATTTGCCGCAGGCCTACGACGCCGTTCGTTCATTGGGCCCGATCGCCGCCGTGCGGGCAGGCTTCCTGTCCGGATTGCTGCCGGAAGATTTTGAGGCCAGGTCTCTTCCCGTGACAGGAAAGGCGAAGCGAGTGGAAAGCCTTCCGGCAGATTTTCCATTTCCGGAGGTGTACGATCTGTTTGGGGATGGCAGCATGTTGGGCGTTGATGTTTCCGGACATGCCGCAGGCATGATGGGACTGCTGCTCAGCACGGGCAGGCACGATTATTTCCTGTGTGCCGACGCTGTCTGGTCCAGCAGGGCCTTTCGCGAACAACGCAGGCCGCATGCGTTTGCCGGCCTCATCATGTCGGACCGGGGGGAGTATCGGCGCAACTTTGACCGGTTGATCGCGATGCATCAGCGATTCCCTCACATTCGAATCGTGCCAAGCCATTGCCGCGAAGCGCTGCAAGCCTGGGGAACGGCCGAGGGGGCGAACCGATGAGCACGTTTCGCATATTGCGCCACTACGCATTAACTCGGGGGCTTCGAACTTGGAGAACGCGCCAGGCGCTTGAGCGCTGGCAGGAGCGGCAGATCGTTCGCCACGTCGATCGCATCCGCGAAAGCTCTCCTTTTTACCGGGAATGGTGGGCAGGGATTGCGTCGTCTGACTGGAGAAATTTCCCGCTGATCGACAAAACGCTGATGATGCAGCATTTCGATCGGCTCAACACGGTCGGCATATCGAAAGACGAAGCGATGGCCCTCGCCGGAGAGGGGGAGGAAACGCGCAATTTCAAACCATCGCTGCAGGGCATGACGGTAGGTCTGTCTTCGGGAACGTCCGGCAACCGCGGATTGTTTCTGGTGAGCGAGCGCGAGCAGGATGCCTGGACGGGTACGGTGCTGGCCAAGCTGCTGCCGGGCGGGCTGTGGCGGAAGGCGCGGATCGCGTTTTTTCTGCGGGCGAGCAGCAATTTATACGAATCGGTCCAGCGCGGTCGGCTTCAGTTTCAATATTTCGACCTGTTGGAGCCCGTTCATGAACTGATTGGGCGGTTGGAAGCGTATCGGGCCACGGTGTGGGTTGCGCCTCCATCCATGCTGCGCATGTTGGGCGAGGCCTATGCGAAAGGTACCTTGACCGTCAGACCTGACAAAATCATCTCGGTAGCCGAGGTGCTTGACCCGCTGGACCGCAGCGTGCTGGAGCAGACGTTCGGCCAGACGATCCATCAGGCGTATCAGTGCACCGAAGGTTTCCTGGGGGCGTCCTGCCGCATGGGCATGCTGCATCTCAATGAGGACGTCGTGCATATCGAAAAGGAATACATCGATCCGTCCACGCGGCGCTTCGTGCCGATCGTTACGGATTTTTCCCGCACTTCGCAGCCCATTGTGCGTTACAGGCTGAACGACATTCTGACCGAGGCGGAAGGGCGCTGCGCCTGCGGTTCGCCGTTTACGGCCATCGAGCGGATCGAAGGACGCTGCGATGATATGCTTTCTTTGTCGCATCGCGTGACCGGAGAGCCTGTGCCCGTATTTCCTGATTTTGTTGCTCGGGCGGTCATCGCCGCTTCTCCCGCCATTTTGCATTACCGGGTGGTGCAGCGCGTCGGTGGGGAACTGGAAGTCTCCATACGGCACGTCGGGGCGGAAACAACGGAACAGATCGAGACCAAGGTGTCGGCAGAGCTTTGTGCATTGGCTGAACGTTTGGAATGCGACTTGCCCGACATCAGGCATGTTCCGTATACATTCGAACCCGGCGTGACCAAGCTGCGCAGGGTGGAGAGAGAGCGGGCATGACGATCCGCCAAGAGGAAGGAAATTCGTTGAAACGGGAAGGATGATCGGGGTGACGGAACGAAAGAGGGGGCAAGATGAACCTGTTGCGTTGATTACGGGCACGTCGAGCGGTTTCGGCATGCTTACTGCAGTGACGCTGGCCAAACAGGGATACCGGGTCGCAGCAACGATGCGTGATCTCGGGCGCAAGGAGGAACTGGCAAAACGCGCCGAAGAAGCGGGCGTCCTGGATCGGCTGCATTTTATGCGATTGGACGTCACGGATACCGAATCCATCCGGGAGGCGGTTGCTGAAGCGTTGCGGATTCGCGGGCGGATTGACGTGCTGGTGAACAATGCGGGTTTTGCCGTGGGCGGTTTCATTGAGGAGCTGACGATGGAGGATTGGAGAGGCCAGATGGAGACGAATTTGTTCGGTCTGATCGGGGTGACTCGCGAGGTGCTCCCGGGCATGCGGGTCCGCAAAGATGGACTGATCATCAACCTTTCCAGCGTCAGCGGATTGTCCGGTTTTCCGGGGTATGGGCCATATGCGGCTTCCAAATTTGCCGTGGAAGGTTTCACGGAGAGCCTGCGTCATGAGATGCGGCCCTGGGGCGTCAAAGTGGTGCTCGTAGAACCGGGTGCTTATCGTACGCCCATCTGGGGCAAAGGGCTGGGTAATATCAGAAACCGCGAGGATTCTCCATACAAGGAGCAGTTGGACGCGGTGCTGAATTATTCCCGCCGGGCTTCGCAGACCGCCCCAAACCCGCAGGATGTCGCGGATCAGATCGCCCGTATCGTGCGTATGCGTTCTCCGCGCCTCCGTTATGCGTTGGGCAAAGATTCGGGCATGCTTATTTTCGCAAAATCATTTTTGCCTTGGAAATGGCTGGAATGGATCATCGCCCGTGGATTGGAACAGTCGGCGAAACGAAAGTAATGGGATGGCCGTTCAGGTTACAGTTACGTTTCAATACATGTCGGAGGTGCGCGTTCACGAAAATGCTTTTGTGTTTTTTACGGGTTTGGCGGACGTGAAGAGACAGATCGATTATCCTTACGAGGTGAATGGAGTGGCGGAGCATGAATGAACAAGTGGACTCATCGAAAATCATTTTTCGCGGCATTCTGCCGGATGAGGCAGAAGCATATTGGCCGTTGCGGCTGGAGGCGTTGAAAAACCATCCCGAGTCGTTCGGCGCTTCCTATGAAATGTCTGTACCGATTCCGTTGGAAGAGGTTCGGGAACGCATTCATACCGATCCCGACGATTATATTTTGGGAGCCTACACGGAAGAAGGCCTGCTTGCAGGCATGATGGGCTTCAAAAGGGAGCAGGGACTCAAGTTGAAACACAAAGCATTCATTTGGGGAGTTTATGTGTCGCCGCCGTTTCGCGGCCAAGGCATAGCTTCGGGTTTGCTGAAAGAGGTATTGGAGCGCGGCAGAAGGCTGGACGGGCTGCAGCAGATCAACCTGAGCGTGGTTGACTCGAATGAATCCGCCAAACGATTGTATGAGCAGCACGGGTTCGAGGTATACGGCATTGAAAAAAACGCGCTTGTCGTTCAGGGCCATGGATATGATGAAGCCCATATGACGTACTTCTACGTTAAAAGTTCTTAACGAGAAACAAGAGGGGGCAGTTGCATGTGCAGATATGCGATGAATGGACCTTACAAGGAAGTATTTGCCTGTTTCGCGTGCCGCAAATCGTTCAAACAAACTTCCAAATATGATCTGGAACCCGGGGTTTATGAGACGTTGGAACCTGTTTGTCCCCAGTGCGGCATGCCGATGCACAGCATGGGTCAGGATTTCAGGGCGCCCAAACAAAAGGACGTGAAGCAATGGGCAAAGGTGATCACTTTGTATGAGCACGGCTTCACGTATCATAACTGTGGTTGTGGGGCGGGATACCGTCCTGCAGAACCCCGGGAGCTGCCGGCTTTTTTGGAAGAGCATGCATCCAGAAAACGAAGTGACGGCGAAAGACTCTTGCAGCGTTTGTTGAACGGATGACGTTCAGGGAAAGACCCGCGAATGGAGGACGGACATACGATGATCCGCATGTATGAACAAAAGGACCTGCAACATGTCATTGCAGCACATATTCGTATTTATCGCGAGGAGTATAATTATGATGAAGGGTTCGCCGCCTTTGTGAAGAATGCAGTGCAGCAGTTCGGGCACGCTGGAGATCATGAGCATGAAATGATGTGGGTCGTGGAATTGGATGGCCGGCATGCAGGATCAATCGGGCTGGTCAGAGCGGACGAGCATACGGCGCAGCTTCGCTGGTTCCTGCTCGAACCGGGAGCACGGGGACAAGGTTGGGGGCGCAAACTGCTGGAGCAGGCCATTCGTTTCGCAGAGGAGCGGAGTTATGGCCGAATCGTGTTATGGACCAACGAAGCGTTAGCCGACGCTCGCCGGTTGTACAGTTCCTTCGGTTTTGAGATCGTGGAGCGACAGACGCAGCATTTGTCCGGCCAAAACGTAAATGAAGAGAAATGGGCTTTACGTTTGAACCGGAAACGGGAGGGAGCAATGTGACTAACCATCGGATGTGGAAGAAGGCGATCTTTGCGGCAGCGGGCGGAGGTTTGCTCCTGGCCATGTTGTGGGATGTCTCCGTTCAGGTAAACGAAGGGATTGCCGTATTGCGAATCGAGCAGAGCTTGCAGCAAATCACCAGCTCCTCGGCCAGTATGGTGCATAGCAACCCTCACGCGTATATTGCCTCCAGCGCGGATGCTTATAACCAGTTGTTGGATTTGGATACGACCGGATTGCGGGTTCTGCTGCAGCGGTTGGAAACGAGTCCGGACAATGGCCTGCGGGAGTGGATCATGGCGAAAGCCGGCTCTAGCCTGCTGGGAGAAGCTAACCCGGTAGAAACATGGGAGAGTGGCAAAGACTGGCTCAGACAGTATAAAATGAAGGCAGAGTAAACATTCCTCACCTCCAGTCATCATGAACAGGAATCACGACATTCCTGAAAGTCGAAACCATACGTAATGAGGTGAAACCTTTGAATAGTAAAATTGCATTTTTTGATTCCGGCATCGGCGGCCTGACGGTGCTGCATGAGGCTCTGAAACGACTTCCGCAGGAACAGTTTCTGTATTATGCGGATACGCTTCATGTTCCTTATGGTACGAAGCCGGCCGACGCGGTGCGCGGACATATTTTTGATTGTGTGGAAGCCATTATGCAGGAGCAGGTCAAGGCGCTTGTCATTGCCTGCAATACGGCGACAAGCCTTGCGGTCAGAGATCTGCGGAGCAGACTGGACATACCGGTAATCGGCATGGAGCCGGCGGTCAAACCCGCTGTGGAAATGAATCGAAAGAACGGCAAACGTGTACTGGTGTTTGCTACTCCGCTAACCTTGAGCCAAAGCAAATACAATGCGCTGGTGTCCCGGGTGGACGATCACTACAGCGTGGACTCGGTTCCGCTGCCCGAACTTGTCGAGTGGTGCGAACAGCTCGATTTTGATCCCGACAAAATCGCCGGCTATTTCCGTCAAAAGCTGGAGGGCCTTGACATGAAGCAATACGGAACGGTGGTGCTTGGTTGTACTCACTATCCGTACTACACGAACATTCTCGAATCCGTTTTGCCGGGCCATGTGCAAGTCATTGACGGAAGCCAGGGCACCGTCAAACGGCTGAAGCAGCTGTTGGGCGTTTCCGACCAGTCAGGCAAATGGGATGAAAGTCAAATTTCTTTCCTGAGCTCGTCGGGTCGGGAAGAGGATCGTGAAAAAATGAAACGTGCGCTCGCCTATTTGGAAAGCTGCTAAAGGCGCATCAGAGCTACAGAATGCAGGAGGGTTGGCCGTGCAGTCCATTTATCTCATTCGACATGCCCAGGCTTCGGGCCAGGAGCCGGATGCCGAGCTTACGGATCTTGGTTTGGTCCAGGCTGAACGTTTGGCGGAGCTGCTGGCCGACTCCGCGATCGAATATATCGTTTCCAGTCCATGGAAACGGGCGATTCATACCGCTGTCCCGCTTGCTCGGACGGTGATGCGGCATATACATACCGACGAACGTCTTCAAGAGCGGGTGTTGAGTACTCGGCATCTGGACAACTGGATGGACGTCCTTGCGCATACATATTTGGATGAGGATTGGGCAGAAGAAGGCGGGGAGTCATCCCGAATCGCAACGAGCAGGGGAATGGAAGTGCTGAAGGAGTTGTGGGGCAGATCCGAACAACGCGCAGCAGTGATCACCCATGGAAACCTGCTGTCCTTGTTGATCCGGACGTACGATCCGAGCTTTGGCTTTGAGCAATGGAAGATGCTTTCGAATCCGGATGTATTCGTGCTGGAGAGACAAGGGAATGGGGACGTTCCCATGCTCCGCCGATGCTGGAACGGCTAAAAGCAGCAAAAGAGTGCTCAAGCGATAAGGATATCGACTGGAACACTCTTTTTGTTCTATAAACAGACTCTTAAACGGAATTAAAGGACGGCAATCAACAGGATGACCCATCCCGCGAGGAAAGCAACGCCGCCAAGCGGCGTAATCGCGCCGAGTTTGCGAACGCCGGTGATGCTTAGCGCGTACAGGCTGCCCGAAAACAGGATAATGCCCGCAAACAACAACCAACCGGCGACGGAAACAAGATGGCTTTGTTCCAACCGATCGGCTAGTAATCCGATCAGGATCAGGCCAAGACCGTGAACCAAATGATACAATACACCCGTCTCGTAAATTTTGATCATATCGACGGACAATCTGCGTTTAAGAGCATGTGCCCCGAAAGCTCCCAGGGCAACGGCCAAAAACATCATGATGCTTCCTAGCGCGATCAATGTTTGCATGCGACTCGTCTCCTTTAGAATCATTTCTCGATTTCAGCAAGTGCAATAATATCCTGTTGCTTACAGCTTGCGCAGGCGGATACGCTGAATGGAATGGTCGGCTTCCTTTTTCAGGATCAGGCGAGCCCGCCCTTTGGTTGGCAAAATGTTCTCATGCAGGTTTTTTGCATTGATGTCCTGCCAGATTTGGCTGGCGGTGCGCACGGTCTCCTCTTCGTCAATATTGGCAAATCGGTTGTGAAAAAAGGACCCTTTGTCCTGAAAAGCCGTAGCGCGCAGCAGCTTGAACCGTTCGATGTACCAGTGCCGAATGTGTTCTTCTTCTGCATCGATATAGATGGAGAAATCGAAAAAATCGCTGACCAGCAAAGGCGTCTCCTTTTTCACCTGAAGTACGTTAATGCCTTCCAGAATAAGGATGTCCGGTTGGGAGATGACCTTTTCTTCACCCGGAATGACGTCATAGGCCAAATGGGAGTAAACAGGAGCTTTGATCTCGGGCTTGCCTGATTTCACGTCTCCCATGAATTGAATCAGCGCTTTGATATCATAGCTTTCAGGAAAGCCTTTGCGATTCATGATGCCTTTCTCTTCGAGCACGGCATTAGGGTAAAGGAACCCGTCGGTGGTGACCAGGTCAACCCGCGGTTTGCTTTTGCCTCTGGCCAGCAAGGTCTGAAGCAGGCGCGCGGTTGTGCTTTTGCCCACGGCAACGCTGCCTCCGATTCCGATAATATAAGGTACGGGTACCGCTTCCTTTTTCATGAAAGAGGCCGTCAATCGATTGAGCTCGCGCGAAACTCTGGCGTATAGGTCAATAAAGTGGGTAAGAGGTAGATAGATGTCTTCCACTTCCTGAATGGATACTTCCTCGTTAAGACTTTTCAGCTGCTTGAGTTCAGCCTCCGTCAATGTAAGCGTGGCCTGCTGCTCTTTCAGTCCGGCCCATTCCTTGCGGTCAAACTCGATGTACGGTGAATATGGATTCATGAGATCCCGCTTTCTATATGTAATATAGTCTGTGACACAGTCTTTAGTGTACCAAATTTCAGGGAACTGACAACATCTTGACATGTACCATTTTGTTGCAGGGTGACGAAAGTCGCTGGTTAGCAGCTTGTCCATGAAGGCAGTTCCCTTGATTCAACACGCAAAAATATATATACCATGCGGAAGGGTGACGGCAAATGATCGTATACGAGAGAGAGCATGATTTTGTTTTGACCACGCAGCATGAACATGGACTGGCAGCAGGTGAGCTCGCGGCACATTGGAAAACGGAACTGCTGCCGGAGGGAACCCAGCGGGATGAACTCCTTCTGGCGACTAAGGAGCATGATCGAGGGTGGATTGAGCTTGATGCCGCTCCTTTCTGGAACGATTACAGCCAGTCGCCGTATTCATTTCGGGATTTTCCGCTGCGCCCGCGATTTGTCTTTTATCGAAAGGGAGTCGAAGAAGTCTGCCAAAAGAGCCCGTATGCCGGCCTGCTCTGCAGCAAGATGTACACGGATCTGTTCCAGAAAACGTTGGGGGCCAGTCCGCAAGACGATGAAAACATCCGGAATTATCTTGAAACGGAGCGAGAGTACCAGCTTGCGTTGGAAATGCGGTTGGGCGGAGGAGAAGAGATGCAGCGGAGGGTCGAACGGGATGTGGGGATTATGCTGTTCTGCGACCAGCTAAGCCTGTTTCTGTGCATGGAAGAGCCGGGAACGCCCGCGGCGCGTTACGAATTTTTCTCGAAGGGGCTGACATGTTCGTTCGATGCTTGCGCAGGGCAAGTGATTCAGGCGGAATGGTTGTCCGGTGAAAAGGTGGGATTGTCTTATTTTCCGTTTGCGGAGGATTTTATCGTTACTTTGCCTTACAAATCCGTGCCGAAGGCGAGCATTCGCAAATTCGGCCTGCTGCAGGCGTATGGGCGTGCGGAGTGGAAGGAACGCAGGGTGCGGATTACGTCAATGACGTGACGGCCTGAGCTAAGTCGGCGGACTGCGAGCTGTCAGGTGCGGTCCGCTTTTGTAATTTTTGAATATAGCAGTCATCGATCGTTTGAGGATCAAGGCGTCAGGTAGGAGGACTAGCATGAGAGTGGAAATTTATACGATGTGCATGGTATGGGATAAAGCAGCCGGAAGGGTGCTGTTAATGAACCGGCCGGACCGGAAAGGTTTTCCGGGGTACATTGCGCCAGGGGGAAAGGTGGACTTTCCGGAGAGCATTGTGGACGGTGCCGTGCGGGAGGTCAGGGAAGAGACAGGGCTTCAGGTGAAGGAGATCACGTATAAAGGGTTGGACGAATTTTGCGATCCTCTGCAGGAACTTCGCTATATGGTATTTAATTATGTAGCGACATCGTTCGAAGGGGAACTTCTGCCGGACCCGCCTGAAGGCGAGCTGTTGTGGGTAGCGAAAGAACAGGCGCTTGAACTGCCGATGCAGGATTGGTTCGCCGAACGGTTTCCGCGATTTTTCGAAGAAGGCACGTTCGAGCGGAGTGTCATTTGGGAAAAGTCGACGCAGCGTACGTTAAAGGAAACGTTTATGACATTTAACGATGCCGTCATGAAGTAAAGGATGCTTGGTTTGCTATAGACCCATATTATCCTTTCTGTATATTCATATCCATATATTGTGATATAATGAAGATTGGCTTTGCTGAAAGAAGGAGGAAATCTATGGGGATTACATATCAATCCGATGTAGAGGGAATCAAGCATGATCAAGTTGCGGAAGGCTTTTTCCAAGGGTGGCCGAACGCGCCTTCGCCCGCTGTTTTCATGAAATTGCTCAGGCAGTCCTATGCCGTAGAGATTGCCGTGGATGAAGGAACCGGCAAGGTGGTTGGCTTCATTCAAGCGATTTCCGATGGCGTGCTTAGCGCCTATATTCCTTTGCTCGAGGTAGTACCTTCATACCAGGGGCAGGGCATAGGGTCGCAATTGCTGGAACGGATGAATAAACGTTTGGGCGATCTTTACATGATCGATTTGTTGTGCGATGAAGAACTGCAGAAATTTTATGAACGAAAAGGAATGCGCAAGGCTTCGGGCATGATGATCCGACATTATGCCAATCAAGCAGGGAAAGGCGAGGCATGAAATTTGTTTTGCATTTCAAACAGATCGTTAAGTACATACGTTATTAAGAATGAATGCTGGATTTCGCAAGCAAGGCGAAAAGAATATTGAATGGGGAAAAGGTGGAGAGTCGAAATGAGGCTGTCGTTCCGGATCTTGAATTGGGAAGAAGAAAAACCGTACGATCTATTATTGATGGCGGACCCTTCCAAAGCGATAGTTGACGAGTATCTGAATCGAGGCGTTTGTTTTATCGCGGAATATGAAGGAGAGATGGTGGGGGAATTCGTGCTGCTCAAAACCCGTCCGGAGACGGTGGAGATCGTCAACATTGCCGTTCAGGAGGAATTGCAAGGACAGGGTGTCGGCCGGCACATGATCAAGGAAGCGATTAAGGCCGCACGCAAAATGGGCGGGAAAACCGTTGAGATTGGTACGGGGAATTCAAGTCTGCATCAATTGAAGCTCTATCAACGCTGCGGCTTCCGCATTGTGGGGGTCGATCGCGATTTCTTTATAAGGCATTATGATGAAGAGATTATTGAGGACGGCATTCGCTGCGTGGACATGATTCGTTTATCGATGGATCTGGAGCAGGTTGGAGAGGAGCATGAGGTATAGAAATTTATAGACTGAATGTAGAGGAAGGTCGTATCATTACGGCATTTGGAAGCGAGGGAGCTCAAATAACCCCGGTATTGAGAAGCATGGCGGATTGTCATGTAGCCTGCCTGAGACTTGCTGCCGGAGGTCATCTTGGTTTGCATCCTGCAGTATCAGAGCAGGTGTTTCTGGTGCTGGAAGGTGAGGGATGGGTAGAAGGCGCCGATGGACAACATGAAAAGATCCGTGCAGGCGAGGCTGCTTATTGGAGAAACGGAGAGAACCATCAATCCGGTTCCGATCAGGGCCTTACCGCGTTGTTGATTGAAGGAGAGAATTTGGCCATGCGCCTGGCTCTGCGGAAGCAATAAAAGGGGACGAGCGTAAAGTTAGTGTATGGCGCAAACCTGAACAGGAACGAGTAAAGGAGCCGATCCATGAATCGACATACACACTTGGGTGTTTATGGTTTGATCGAATGCGAAGGGAAATTTTTGCTGATTCGCAAAGCGCGAGGCGCTTATCAAGGGAAATGGGATTTGCCGGGCGGCAGGCCCGAATTCGGCGAATCTCCGGAATCTGCCTTGCATCGCGAGATTGAAGAGGAAACAGGGCTCACGGATGTTGAAGTCGCTATCTACGGTGCTCAATCCAACGTCGTTCACTGGATGTATCAGGGGCAACCCGAAGAACTGTATCATATAGGCATTCTGTATGATGTGAGATTGAAGTTTGCGACAGATGCGACGAAGATCAGAAAAGAACCGGACGGACACGATTCGCTCGGTGCCGGCTGGTTTACGCGGGATCAAGTTCACGAGGTAGCTTTAACCCCTTTTGCGGAGCACATGCTACGTAATCATGTTCAGGCGAGTTCTCGAAACGAATGAAACTGGAGAGAAGTATCGTTTACGTAGGCACGGTTTCTGAAGCCTTCTTTCTATTTTGCTTCTGTTAAATATTGCAAGAATGCTAATGTATGCGCTATAATAGGGTCATACGTGGCAGTCGGTTTGGGTGAGACGAACAGAACTGCCGCATAGGGAAACAGTGCATGGGGCTGGAAACTGGCCAATATCGGGGTATAGCGCAGCCTGGTAGCGCGCACCCTTGGGGTGGGTGAGGTCGTGGGTTCAAATCCCGCTACTCCGATTGTCATTTTCTTTGGCCTATTGTAAGGGAGTTCACTTTGGAAAATCGATGAGCAATTGATCTATAACGCGCGATACATTAAATGGAGAGCATACAATACTTCTCATGTTGGATCATTCCAATGTGAGAAGTTTTTTTGTTGTCCCTACACATGCGGGTGAGGCACGAGGCTGACCTATAAAACTTTATATAACAATTAGTTATATGTTATTATACTATTTAGGCATAAATTACGAGGCAAACTTTGGTTTTAAGCATACGATGGAACATCAAAAAGCTTCTTGACAGCAAACTTGAAGAATCACGATTCCACCAAAACGTGGATAAACGGCCCGTGCCCGGCTTGTTTTACATAATTGCGGCACGGACGGGTGATGGGTTCCATGACAGATCGAAATCCTTCACGATGCTAAAATCCGATGATGGGCAATGAATTGCATGTAAACCTATTTTTTTGCGAGCTGCTGTTTGTTCAAGGACATAATGGTCCAAAATTATATCAGGAGTCCTTTTTTTAAAGTGTTTTATGCCGTAATGCTCCGATTCATCTAATTTATGCATCAATCGGACTAAAAATAGGAAATGCTCCTGAGCGAGAAAGTTTATAGAATGGTATTAGAAACATGAACTTCATCACAGCATGATCGAAGAAAGTGTGGCCCTCGAACGGATCAGGACAATACTCGATATCTGTGCGATGGCATACCGAAAAAACTTGTTTTGAGCATTTTTGAAAACGCAGACAAACGTTGACGGAAGCGTCGGAACAACGTAATTGCCACAGTCAGCACGATGATTGGACTTCATGAAAAATTTCGCTTAAAATGTTGATCGAACGCGAATTTAGGCGGTCAATGATTTCCGTCAAAACAACGACTAAATCAAGACGGAGGGAACGTCGATGACGATCGAGGAAGGCAACAAGAAACCCTGGGAGAGTTACTATGGACCTAACCTGGGATACGTACAGGAGCAATACGAATTATTTTCTCAAGATCCAGGATCGGTAACCCCGGCCTATCAGGAATTGTTTGAACAATGGGGTGCTCCGCCGATGCCCGGCAGAGATGCACATATAGCCACGCAATCTGGTTCTGCCCAAAACGCGACCGGAAGCGTGGATATCCAATTATTACAGAAAGCGGTTACAGCGGGTAAGCTGGTATGGAATATCCGGACTTACGGTCACCTTGCTGCGGACATCGATCCGCTTGGCATCAGTGAGTCGGCGGATACATCGCTGTTGGAACCAGAGCATTTCGAATTGAACGAAGAGGACCTCAAGGCGTTGCCGGCTTCCCTGATCTGGGAAGGCGCTGACGGCCAGACGTTAAACGGATGGGATGCCATTCAACGTTTGCGCCAGATTTACACGGGGCCGATTGCTTATGAATTCAGCCATGTCCATGACGTCCGTGAACGCGAATGGTTGAACCGGCGGGCGGAATCCCGGACGTCTCCGGCTCCGCTTACCCATGAGGAACGCAAGGCATTGCTGAAACGTCTCGTGGAAGCCGAGCAGTTCGAGGATTTCCTTCATAAAACATTTGTGGGTCAGAAGCGTTTCTCCATCGAAGGTAACGACGTGCTCGTACCGATGCTGGATGAAGCTGTGCGAATCATGGCGCATTCGGGCTCAAGCCACATCCTGATGGGAATGGCTCACCGCGGTCGTCTGAACGTCCTTGCCCACGTGCTGGGGAAACCTTATAGCAAAATTTTCGCTGAATTTCATCATTCCCCGAACAAGGATCTCGTTCCGTCGGAAGGTTCGACCGGCATCAATTACGGCTGGACGGGGGATGTCAAATATCACTTAGGGGCCAATCGCTACGTCAAAGAAGGCGAAACGGTGCAGGCTCGCTTGACGCTTGCCAACAATCCGAGCCACTTGGAATACGTCAATCCGGTAGTGCAAGGGTTTGCCCGTGCCGCACAGGACGATCGCAGAGACCCAGGCTATCCGAAACAGGACGTAAGCAAAGCGGCAACCATTCTGATGCACGGCGACGCAGCATTCCCGGGTGAGGGAATCGTGGCGGAAACGCTCAATTTCAAAGCATTGCCAGGGTATCAAAATGGCGGGACCATTCACATTATCGTTAACAACCGCCTCGGGTTTACGACCGATAGTTCCGATTCGCGGTCCACATATTACGCCAGTGACCTTGCGAAAGGGTATGAAATCCCGATCGTGCACGTCAATGCCGACAACCCGGAAGCGTGTATCGCGGCCATTCGCATGGCGGCTGAGTATCGCAATCGTTTCAAAAAGGATTTCCTGATCGACCTGATCGGGTACCGCCGTTACGGCCATAACGAAACGGACGATCCGGAAACGACGCAGCCGACCGTATACGAAAAAGTGAAAAACCATCCGACCGTCAGCCATCTGTATCAGGATCAGCTGAAAAAGGATGCCATTGTCGACGATGCTCTGATCGGGAGCATTCGCGAGGATGTAGGCAATCGTTTGAAAGAAGCTTATGAGCAGATGAAAAACAATGAAGTACGTGAGAAAGGGCAGCTGCAAGCTGCGCAGCCGGAAGCCGTATCTCTCATGCCAACGGCGGTTCCGCTGGACCGATTGCGCGGCATCAATGCCGATTTGCTCAAATGGCCGGAAAACTTCAACGTTTATCCGAAGCTGCAGCGTATTTTGCAGCGTCGCAAAACGGCGCTGAACGAAGGGGAAAAGGTCGATTGGAGCCTTGCGGAAACGCTGGCCTTCGCGACCATTATCGCCGACGGCAAACCGATTCGGATCAGCGGGCAGGACGCGGAGCGCGCCACGTTCGCTCACCGGAATCTTGTGCTTCACGATGCGGTCAACGGGTCGAAATATTGCCCGCTTCACCATCTGCCGCAGGCGAAAGCTTCGTTTGCCATCTACAACAGCCCGCTTTCCGAAGAATCGGTGTTAGGCTTCGAATACGGCTATAACGTGTACTCCCCCGAGACGCTAGTGATCTGGGAAGCGCAATTCGGCGATTTTGCCAACTGTGCGCAAGTTATTTTCGACCAGTTCGTATCTGCAGGCCGCGCCAAATGGTCGCAAAAATCAAGCCTGGTCATGCTGCTTCCGCACGGCAATGAAGGTCAAGGTCCGGAACATACCAGTGCCCGGTTGGAGCGTTTCCTGCAGCTCGCGGCCGAGGATAACATGATGATCGTAAACCTGAGCAGATCGTCGCAATATTTCCATTTGCTGCGCCGCCAGGCTTCGCTGACCGACACCGAAGACGCCAAACCGCTTGTCATGATGTCGCCGAAAAGCCTGATCCGCAATCCACGTGTGGCTGCTCCGGCATCGGAATTCAGCGAAGGCCGCTTCGAACCGATTCTGGAACAAGCAGGCCTGGGGACGAAACCGGATCGCGTTGAACGCATCGTACTGTGCAGCGGCAAAATCGCCATCGATCTGGAAGATGCGATCGAAAAAGACAAGAACGATTGGTCATGGCTCCACATTATCCGTGTTGAGCAGCTCTACCCGTTCCCTGCCGAAGAAATCAAGCGTGTGCTGGCCCGTTTCAGCAATGCGAAGGAACTGGTGTGGGTGCAGGAAGAAAATAAAAACATGGGCGCATGGACGTACATGGAACCTCGCCTCCGCGAGATTGCCCCGGAAGGGACAACAGTGCGCTATGAAGGCCGTCCTGAGCATGCAAGCCCATCCAGCGGGTATCAGCGCGTACACAGCCTGGAACAGCAGCAGATCATTACGGCAACCTTGAAGCAAATGACAAAGAACAATATTCCACTGGGGAGGTAACAGCTGTGAGTGAAATTAAAGTTCCCGCCATGGGCGAATCGATTACGGAAGGAACCGTATCCAGATGGCTTGTCAAAGAAGGAGATGCCGTCAATCAGGGCGATGTTCTTCTGGAGCTTGAGACGGATAAGGTAAACATCGAGATCAGTGCGGAAGAGAGCGGGGTTTTGGAAAAAATCCTTCGGCAGGAGGGAGATACCGTCGAGATCGGCGAAGCGATCGGTATCATCGCTGTTGGAGCGGGAGCCGCAAGTGCTCCTGCCTCCCCAGCTGCTTCCGACCCTGCGCCTGAACCGAAGAAGCAAGCTCCGGCTCCACAGGCTGTTGCTCCCGCACCGGCGGCTCCGGAAGTTTCCGAAGCGGGCGTGAAGGCAGCTTCTCCTGCTGCGCGAAAGCTTGCCCGCGAGCGCGGCATTGAGCTGGATCAAGTGCAAAGCAAAGATCCGATCGGACGCGTTTACCAAGAGGACGTCAAAAATCACGGCAGTCAACCGGCTGCTCCGGCTACTCCGGCCGCACAGGCACCCAGCAAGCCGTCTGCGCCGAGTGCGCCCGCTCCTAGCGCAGCTACATATGCGAAACCCGTTGAGCGCCAGCGCATGACGCGCCGCCGGGCAACGATTGCAAAACGTCTGGTGGAAGCACAGCAAACGGCAGCGATGCTGACCACGTTTAATGAGGTCGACATGACGGCGATCATGGACGTGCGCAAACGCCGCAAAGACAAGTTCAAGGAGAAGCATGACATCGGCCTTGGCTTCATGTCCTTCTTTACCAAAGCGGTCGTTGGGGCGCTGAAAAAATTCCCGATGATCAACGCTGAAATCGATGGCGAAGACATCATTCTCAAAAAATACTATGACATCGGCATTGCCGTTTCGGCGAAGGAAGGTTTGGTTGTGCCTGTCGTCCGTGATGCGGATCGCTTGAGCTTTGCCGAGATCGAACGCAGCATTGCAGATCTGGCATCCAAAGCACGTACGAACACGCTGGCCTTGTCTGATCTTCAAGGAGGAACGTTCACCATCACTAATGGCGGTACGTTTGGCTCGCTGTTGTCCACGCCGATTCTGAATACACCTCAAGTAGGTATTCTCGGCATGCATAACATCCAGCTTCGTCCGGTGGCGATCGATGCCGAGCGCATGGAAAACCGTCCGATGATGTATATTGCGTTGTCTTATGACCATCGCATCATTGATGGTGCGGATGCCGTACGCTTCCTAGTGACGATCAAAGAACTGCTGGAAGATCCGGAATCGCTGCTGATTGAAGGATAATTCAAGCGTACAAGCAGGTAAGCGATGATGCTTTCCTAAGCACTTATTGACATTTCAAAAGAATGAACGAAGAAGCCCCTGATCGGGGACACAGCCTGTGCTGTGTCCGATCAGGGGCTTCTGTCTTTGATAGAGAGTTAACGTGTCCCTCACAAGGAGTCAGCCGGAAAATTGTCGGCGATGGCGTTTGTTTCTGTGCCTGTGTCTGCAGCAGCGCCGCTGAGCAGCGGTAAATGCCGTTCCAGCCACTCCAGGATGTCCTGGGTCACCTCCGCTCGGTTCGTTTCGTGCAGCATTTCATGGCGTCCACCCGGGTACAGGCGAACCTCGATATCTTGCAGCTGCAGCTTGCGATATTGGGCAACCAGGTTCTGAACGCCTTTGCCATGCAAGCCAACCGGGTCCTGTTCGCCGGAAAACAGGAAAACGGGTTTATCCTTGGGGATGCCCGCCATGTTATGGGGAAGATGGATTTCCAGCAGCAGCCGGAAAAAATCCCGGAAAAATCCTGCAGTGCAGATGCTGCCGCACATGGGGTCATCAATAAATTTTTTGACTTCGGCCTGATCCCTGGAGAGCCAGTCAAAAGGCGTTGCCGCGGGGCGGAACGCGCGATTAAAGCCGCCAAATACGATGGCGTTAAGCAGCAAGCTATGATGCGCGGCCCCTTGGAGGCTGCATTGCAGCCAGGCTAATTTTTCACCCAATTGCAGCAGGCTGCGTTTACCGTTGGTACCTGACAAAATAAAGGCCGAATAACGTTCATGACCCGCATACATGAGATGCTGAACCAAAAAAGACCCCATGCTATGTCCCATCAAAATGATGGGTACCCCCGGATGCTCCTTGGCGGCTACTTCCCCCAGGTTCATCATGTCGCTTGCCATCCAGCGAAATGCATCTGAGCCTGCATCGCCCAGCATTTCCGGGCTTCCAGCCGTTTTTCCATGCCCGCGGTGGTCATTGGCATATACGGCGTATCCGCTTTGCGTGAGCGATTGGGCAAACTCTGCATATCTGGCCGCGGTTTCAGCCATGCCGTGTCCAATCTGGAGCACGCCTTTAACGGAAGTATCCGAAGAGGGCAGCCAACGATACACGTGGATTCGGCTCCCGTCATTGGCGATGAGGTCAAAGGTCGATTCCTGCATGAGCATAGCTCCCTTCTTCATGATACAAACCTCGTTCCTATTCCCGTCCGATGCCAATTAAGGAAGGTATGAACGGAGCACAGTGGCATTCCCATCCATCGTATAAGCGCCGAGATTGGCCGGAAGCAGGTAACATTGCCCTGCCTTCAGTTCGACGCGCTCCGCGTCGCTGTTGCCCCATCTCAGCAAACCGCTGCCGTCGCAAACGACGAGAATGGTGAAGCTTTCCGCATCCGTGGTGAGCTCCCATTGATTGCGCACGACGCCTTTTTCGACGACGAAATAAGGGCATTCCGCAAGTTTCAGCCATTCTCCCGGAACGGCGTTGCCTGTTTTCATCGTTGTGGCACCTGCGCCTTCGTAAGCTGTTACGTTAAGGGAATCCTCAATGTGCAGTTCGCGCGGCTTTCCGTCAAGGCCGGGACGATTGTAGTCGTAGAGTCGATAAGTGGTATCCGAATTTTGCTGGATTTCGGCGACGACCACGCCAGCGCAAAGGGCGTGAACCGTTCCCGCAGGGATGAAGAACGTGTCGCCTGCTTCAACGGGAACTTGGCGCAGCGTATCCATCACCGTTCCGTTTTCCAGCGCGGATTTCAACGTTTCCCGATCCACGCCGTCGTTCAGGCCATAAATGATGTGCGCGCCCGGTTTGGCGTCGAGTACGTACCACATTTCTGTTTTGCCGAGCTCGCCTGGAGGAAGTTCTGCGTAGTCGTCGGTCGGATGGACTTGAACGGATAAATCGTCATTGCAGTCCAGCAGTTTGATTAGAAGCGGGAAGCGTCCGCCTTTTTTGGAAACGCCTTTGGTTCCGAGCCATTCCGTGCCGAGCAGTTCGCGCACTTCATCCAAGCCTTTTCCCGCCAACTCGCCGTTGATCACTTTCGTTGTTCCGTTCGGATGGTCCGCAATCATCCAGCCTTCGCCGATATGTCCTTCGGGCGGGGTCAGGCCGAATTGCTCCAGCGCACGCCCTCCCCAGACGCGCTCTTTAAATTCAGGTTGAAATTGCAAAGGATATGGTTTAGTCATCGTATAGTTCTCTCCTCTATTATATAAAATGGCGAATCACTTTAATCAGCACATGTTGCTGAACAACATGTATACGGTTGCATGATGATATGTATAGCAGGCCATTGCGCCAACGGCGTCAAACCGGGCCTCAGAGCCGGGATGGCTTCTGTTGGCAGACAGCGGCATGCAGTATAAAACGACAGGATGACAGTGGGCAAGGGCTAAATGCTGCACTTAGCCCTTTAGACCGTGACCGTGCAAATTACTTTTTTTCGATGCCGATCAAAAAAGGTGAGGTTTCCCGCTGCAATTGACGGTAAACGACCGTCTGGGCTTGCTCCACCGGCAAGGCAGACGCCCACTGCCAAACGGCATCGGCTTCCTGGGCCCCTCCGTCATGGCCCGGATAGAGCACGGTAGTTATGATGCCACGGGGCCGCAGGAGCTGCAGGGCGGCTTCCAGAGCAGCAATGGTACTATCCGTCTGGGTAATGATAGACGAATCTGCCCCTTCCGATGGCAGATAGCCAAGGTTGAACATCACCGCGCCGACCGACCCATGCCAATCTTCGGGAACGGCCTCGGCCATGCGTTCATGGCCAAGCTGCAGCAGGGAGATGGAGCCCAGCTTGGCTGCATCCTCTTGTTTGCGAATGCGCGCTTGGGCGAGCGCGAGGGCTTCGTTTTGAATATCGAAACCGATCACCTGTCCGCGCGGGCCTACCCTTTGCGCAAGAAACAATGTATCCGCTCCAGTGCCAACGGTCGCGTCAATGGCGAGATCCCCGGGCTGCAAACGAGCGGAAATCCATTGATGGGCACAACTGAGCACCGATAAAAATCCCATATCAGCATCTCCTCCAATACTTGCCCTGCCAGGAATCCCGTTCACGAAGCTCCCGGTCAATGGAATTGAGCACTTCCCATTTCTTGAGCGACCACATCGGTCCGATCAGCAGGTTTCGCGGCGCGTCGCCGGTCAGGCGGTGCACGATCATTTCCGGAGGCAGCATTTCCAACGTATCCACGATCAACTTGATATACTCGTCCTGCTCCAGGAAACGCAGCAGCCCGGCTTCATACTGTTTGACCATCGGCGTTTTGCGCATGAGGTGAAGCAGATGGATTTTGATGCCCTGCACATCCATATTGGCTACCGCGCGCCCGGTATCGAGCATCATTTCATGCGTTTCCTGCGGCAATCCGTAGATGATGTGCGTACATACGCGGATGTTGTGCCTGCGCAGTTTGGCGACGGCTTCCTCGTAACATCGGGTATCATGTGCCCGGTTGATCAGGGTGGAGGTGGACTCGTGGATTGTTTGCAATCCCATTTCGACCCATAGATAGGTTCGCTCGTTCAATTCAGCCAAATATTCAACCACGTCATCGGGCAGACAGTCGGGACGCGTCGCAATCGAGAGGCCGACCACGCCGGGCTGCCGCAGGATGACTTCGAAGTATTCACGGAGGACTTCGACAGGGGCATACGTATTCGTATAAGCCTGAAAGTAACCGATATATTGGGCGTTCGGCCACTTTAGATGCTGCTTGTCCCGAATAGTATTAAACTGCGTTACCAGATCGTCGCGTCTGCTGCCGGCGAAATCCCCTGATCCGCGGGCACTGCAGAAAGTGCAGCCGCCTTTGGCAATGGAGCCGTCGCGATTGGGACAAGTAAAGCCGGCGTCCAGCATGACTTTGAACACTTTGTTGTTGAATTCGTTTTTCATTTCATGGTTCCAGGTATGAAACCGTTTATCCCCCCATAGGAGGGGTGTATCGATTGCAGGTGCGTTCATATTGTTTCGGGTGCTCCTTTAACGGCCATCCTCCATACGCGAAAAAAGGAAAGGCTCTTATCTGTTCACGATCAGGAACGGATTTCGGAAATCCGCATCTGTATGGACTGCTATTATTGTATCAAAAAATGGGGGCAGTGTGCATCCGTCGTCCGGACGCGATATCGAGGCCTTCATCCAAGCTGTAATGCTCCATTTTAAATCGTTTTCAACTCTCAAAAATAGGCCGGAAATTCAACGATTTCACTTGAAATAGTTCACATGATGTGTTATATTTAAACCAACGTCAGACACATCCAAAGGGTACTTATTCATCACGGCAATTGAATGAATTTTGACGTCATGGACCATATTATACCGTGAGGTGATATGAATGAATTCCCAAGTCAAAAATAATAATGATGTTCATCGCGTTTCCGTTGAGTTGACGGCAGAAGAGGCGCTGGCCCTGACAGGTGTTCGTTTTAATGGCAATCCGAAAGTGAAAGCGGCTGCAAGGCAAAAAGTTCGCGATGCTTTCGAAAAGACATTTGATTTTTCACACCAAGATAAGGTAGACTATGAACTGTTAAAGTAGTTGGACCCCAATTCCAAATATATCGGAAAAGGAATCTTTGTTATTTGCCTCATCGGCAATTCAAAGATTCCTTTTTCTTTGCCCTTTACAATTCGCCGCTTCTTCGGCACAATGATTCTGAGACAAGTATCAGCAAACGGAGGAATAAGATGCGTTTACGTGGAAGAAAAGGGATCCGGGAAAGCCTGGAGCAGCAGGAAGACCTCGTGATTTTGGATCCCAAACAATACAAGGGACAATGGTCCAAACTGTTTGGCAATGATCGTCCGATCTTTGTGGAATTCGGCATGGGCAAAGGCCAGTTCATTAGCCAGATGAGCCATAAACACCAACAGTACAATTTTATCGGTTTTGATATGTTCGATGAACTGGTGCGAAGAGCCAGTGAGAAGGCGAGAAAGGCATGGAATGAGGACGCGGTCGACACGCCGCCGAACCTCAAGCTGGCTTTGGCTAACATCGAGAGCATCGAAGAAATATTCGAACCTGGCGAGCTCGAACGCATTTATTTGAATTTCAGCGATCCGTGGCCGAAGGCAAAGCATGCACGCCGCCGTTTGACGCATCCCCGTTTTTTGAAGAAATACGTCGAATTGCTGAATGCCAAAGGACAAATCCATTTCAAGACCGATTCGGAGACGTTGTTTGAATTTTCCCTTAACGCATTTGCGGACTTTGGCTTGCAAATGACGAATCTATCGCTCAACTTGCATCGGGATGGATTGAACGAAGAGCATGTCATGACCGAGTACGAGCAGAAATTCATGGGCAAAGGCATGAACATCCACCGCGTTGAAGTGATCGTTGGGGAAGAGGCTTTGCGTGAATATCAGCAAATCCGTCTGGACAAATACAAAGTACGTGAAGCGAAAGACAACAAGGAAACGAGTGAAAAGTAGAAAAACGGCACCGGGTTGGCTGCAACCTGTGTGCCGTTCTTTTTGCGCTGGCAGGTCGCGAACGGAGCATTCTGATTCGAAATTTTGCTTTTTGCGCCTGCATTGAACTTTGGTCATCGGGGTTTCGTTGGTGGAGTCGGTTCCGTCTTAGGCTTGGGCAACGCTGGTGCGCACACAAAGGCGCCTTCAAGCATGAGGGCGCCTTTGTGTAGAATGATTGAAATTGCACGATAAAACCGCGATCATTACGGGGCAGGGTTCGCGTTCTGGTCAGGCTGCGTGCGAAAGTCAAGCAGATCGAGAATGCTCTGAGCGCTTTGCAGCGGGTGGTACTTCGCGATCTGCGCCAAATGACGCTTCCGCCTGCGAACGATATCCGGGTATTTGTGGAGCAGTCTGTTCATCCATTTGACGATCACGTCGAAGGAAGAGATAGACTCCCCGAGTCCTCTGGAAGTAAAATACTGCACATTCTCTTCTTCCTGGCCCGGAATGGGATTGTGGAACAGCATGGGAATGCCTTTGGCAAGCCCTTCCGAGCATGTCATGCCGCCGGGTTTCGTGATGAGCAGGTCCGAAACTTCCATTAATTTGTCGATTTCTTTGGTATAGCCCATGATATGAATGTTTTCTTTCTGATAAGTAGGGTTCTGCTCCATGTCCGTTCTTGCTTTGTCATTGCGGCCCAAGCAGAAAATAATCTGTATATCCTCGTGCCAGCGCGTCAAAAACTGGTTGATGACCTCATCGCTGAGCATGCCCCAGCCGCCACCCATAACAAGTACGGTAGGCATGTCTTTTAAGCCGAACTTGCTGCGGATTTCATCTTTGCCTGGATGCTCCCAAAAACTCGGGTGCACGGGAATGCCTGTAACCCGAATGCGGTCTGAGGACACTCCGCGCAGCAGCAGTTTGGATCGTACCTCTTCGGTAGAGACGAGATACAGGTCGACTTCGGGGCTGATCCACGTTCCGTGCGCATCGTAATCGGTAATGACCGTGCACAGCGGCACCATGATGCCCAAACGTTTCAAGCGGGAGATGACCGCGCTTGGTATCGGGTGGGTGCATACGATGACATTGGGCCGAAGCTGGCGCACGATGCTGCGCGTATGCGTATAGAACAACTTGTGCAGGGCGAGCGTCGTGAACCGGTTCAGTGATTTTTTATACTGGTGTTTGTATACGTAACCCACCAGCTTCGGCTGTTTGGTTACCGTTTTTTTGTAAGCTGTAATGATCAGCGGCGCAACCCTGGGATTCAAAAAGCTTCCCAGTTCAAGCACCTTCGTCTGCACGCCAGGCGATAGCTTGCGCAAACTGCTGGAAAGTGCATAAGCTGCCTGGGTATGACCTGCACCAAAGCCTTCGGATAATAGGAGTATTCGTTTCTTTTCCACGCTTGCTTCACCTGTTCCTGCTAGGTTTTCCTTAGTCTAACATATCTGCTTTATGCCCATAATGCAACTGTTGCCAGTGCGACTAAAGTACCGATTGTTGCCCCTGCTAGTACGTCTGAGGGATAGTGCAGCCCGAGATAAATGCGAGAAAATCCGACAATAAGTGCAACCGGCAATAAAGCGCATAACAGAATGAAGTCCATGGCCATAAAAGGGACGGTCACCGAAAAGATGGCTGTAGTATGCCCGGATGGAAAAGAATGATCCGTAAGCGGGTTGCGGAACGTGATCGCATCCGGCAGTGCGAGATACGGCCTGATGCGAGGGTACAGCTTTTTGGCGATGGCAACAGGAATGTGGCTGACTGCCAAAGCGATGCAGGCCTGCAGCCCGGTTGTGCTCCACGGTGCCGGAGCCAGCAGCCATATCAACAAGGATACGGTGATCGAAGCGGTCGCTCCGCCGAGATGAGTGAAATAGTATAGCCAAAAATTCATAAAGCGATTATGAAGTCGACCATTAATCCACATGAAAACATTGCGATCATACTCTTGAAACTTAACGAATAAACGGCTCATTTTGGCCTCCTGCCAGTCAGGCCGCCCAGACGGCGGCGGTATTTCTGTCATTGTGCTTCCGGATCGCCCTGATTGTTATATAACCGTTTTTCGTGAAGTCGGGGTTATTCAGGTACATGTTTATCATATTTTTAAATGATGTCCTTTTCAAGAAGAAGACATGTAAAGAACGTAAAATGAATGTTAAACTATGGGTGCCCAACCAGTTTGCTTTTTGACTTGGACGAGCCAAAACGGCTACAATGATTCAATGTGGCGGAATGGGGTAAAGAAAATGTGAGTTTCTTTAGAACTTTTTGCCGGCCGTAAACGTTATTTTAGTGAAGTCTCTTTCCGACCAACGGCAGGAGGGTGAACACAAACAGGGACTTTAGAAATAAAAATAAAGGAAACGGCTGAAAATAGGATATAACGGGCATGAATCCAAGGGTGTGGTGCAACGGATTGCCAATTCAGCGTTTTAAGATCACATTTCTGCTTCAATACGTGGAATCGGGGTTTTGACAAATGGCTGAAAAGCATCCAAAATCGATAAAGCAGCAAACTGCTGGCAACCATGCCTGAGACATCTGCGTAGTAATCAAAGCAACGGGTCATATTCTGCATCAAACAAAAACAAACAACATGCAGAAACAAAAAAGACAAAAACGAAAAGCAAAAAAGGGTCTGAAAAAAAAGGGGGTAACAGAGAACGATGTTGGACGCTATATTCGTCACGCTGCAGGTCATTCTCGCGCTGCTGGCTGTGTACCAATTCACGTTTTCACTGTTCGGTCTGTATAAGAAAAAGAAAAAGAAGCATTACCCTGCGACAAAGTCCTTCGCGGTGCTGGTAGCGGCCCATAACGAAGAGCAGGTTATCGGGGCATTGATGGAAAATCTCAAGCAGCTGGATTACCCGAAGGATCTGTACGACGTATTCGTCATTTGCGACAACTGTACGGACAGCACGGCGCAAATCGTGCGCGAGCACGGATGGAATGCCTGTGTGCGCACCAACCCGGATCTGCGAGGCAAAGGATATGCCATCGAGTGGATGCTTAAATATTTATGGGGCCTGCCGCGCCAGTATGATGCGGTTGTCATGTTTGATGCGGACAATCTGGTTGACCGCAACTTCCTGCTCGAAATGAACAATGATTTGTGCAACGGAGCTCGCGTTATCCAAGGTTATATCGACACGAAAAACCCGGAAGATTCCTGGATCACTGCGGCTTACGGCGTATCGTACTGGTACATCAACCGTCTGTGGCAGCTGTCCCGCCACAACCTGAATATGGCGAACTTCCTTGGCGGTACGGGAATGTGCTTTGAGACCAATCTGCTGAAGGAAATCGGATGGGGCGCCACAAGCTTGGTGGAGGACCTGGAGTTTACCATGCGAAGCGTGCAACGCAACGTATATCCGGTATTCAATTACGATGCCAAAGTGTTCGACGAAAAGCCATTGACGTTCAAGGCTTCGGCCAGACAGCGCCTGCGCTGGATGCAGGGTCACTTTACCGTCGCACGCAGATATTTCTTCCCTCTGTTGTGGAAAAGCATCAAGGAACGCAGTCTGGTCAAATTCGACCTTGCCATTTACGGTGCGAACGTTTATGTTGTCTTGCTGACGTTTTTGCTCACTGCGATAATGTGGGTCGATACAGCCGTGTTCAACGGTCCGAACATCGCCAATATTTATGGATACTTCCCGCTTTGGGTCGGATTTCTGGCAATCGGTTTGAACATTTTGACGTTCCTGTTGTCGATGGCTCTCGAGAAAGTTAAATTTGCCAAAGTGTACATGTACCTGATCGTATTCCCGATCTATCTGCTCTCCTGGTATCCCATCACGTTCTATGCGTTCTTCACGCAGAACAACAAGCAGTGGAGCCATACGCAGCATACGCGGGTTGTACGTCTGGATGAGGTGCAGAGCAAACAAGGATAACGTTGAACGAGGCATGCGGCCATCGGCTGTGTGCCTTGATTCATAAAATGGTTGACAATGCTTTTCCAAAGTGATATATTGTTCTAGTGCTTTGAAAGAGAATAGACTGGAATCACAAGCAGAAGTCCGACTTCTCACCTGACCAACATATGTTGGCTGGTCAACGATCCCAATCATTATGAATTTATGTGAAGTATGTTCATGAGGAATGGTGTTGATTACAGGGATGTCGGTAGCTAGACCGGCATCCCTTTTATTTTTGTGTAACAGGATATTCAAAATGACCTGGAGGTGGACTGTTATTAGTAAAGATCACATGATTAATGATGAGATTCGGGCGAAGGAAGTACGCCTTGTCGGAGCTGAGGGAGAGCAAATCGGGATTAAGCCCATTCGTGAAGCGCTGCAAATGGCGATTGATCTGAACCTGGATCTGGTCAATGTGGCTCCGCAGGCTAAACCGCCGGTATGTCGCATCATGGACTATGGCAAATTCCGCTATGAGCAGCAAAAGAAAGAAAAAGAAGCCCGTAAGAACCAGAAAATTGTGGATATCAAAGAAGTATGGTTCCGTTCCAATATCGAGGAGCATGATTTCCAAACGAAGCTTCGCAATGTAGTTAAGTTTTTGAAAGAAGGCGACAAAGTGAAATGTTCCGTGCGTTTCCGCGGACGGGAGATTACACACGCTTCGGTTGGTCAGAAAATTTTGGAACGCGTCAAAACGGAAGTTGCAGAACTCTGCACCGTTGAGCGCCAACCGAAACTGGAAGGCCGCAGCATGATTATGATTCTGGCTCCAAAAGCCTGATAACATTGAAGGAGGAAACACAACATGCCTAAAATGAAAACACACAGCAGTTTGAAAGGACGCTTCAAAATCACCGGTTCCGGTAAAGTCCTGCGTTACAAAGCTCACAAAAACCACTTGCTTTCCCACAAATCCAAACGTGCTAAACGCGTCCTGAACGGCAACCCGGTTATGGCTGCTGGAGACGTAAGACGTTTGAAACAAGGTCTGGCTAACCTGAAAGGCTAATTCAAAAATTCGTACGTGATATGGGGGGACGGCCTCGGCTGTACGCATATCAGGATACATTTAATATTTATTTGGGAGGTTCTTTAATATGGCAAGAGTAAAAGGCGGTTTTGTAGTACGTCGTCGTCATAAGAAAGTATTGAAACTGGCTAAAGGTTATTTCGGTTCCAAACACCGTATTTTTAAAACAGCTAACGAGCAGGTCATGAAATCCCTGGTATACGCATACCGTGACCGTCGTCAAACGAAACGCAACTTCCGCAGACTGTGGATCGTTCGGATCAACGCAGCAGCTCGTCAAAACGGACTGTCCTACAACAAGCTGATCCATGGATTGAAATTGGCTGGCGTAGACATGAACCGCAAAATGCTGGCTGATCTGGCTGTTAACGACATCAACGCGTTCAACTCCTTGGCTACTGTAGCCAAAGGCAAACTTAACGCTTAATCAAGAAACGCAATTCCAAGCCGCCGTACCTATATGGCGGCTTTTTCTACGCCACAATCCTTAATTGCATACTCTGCCTGAACGGAGGAGACACTGGAAATGTAGTGGCGGAAAGGATATCAGCTTAGTCACTTACATATCATTGGCTGTGTGAAATAATGCAAGTTTTTTTGAGTGAAATCAAGTTGGAAATATAACAAGAGTCACATTTTTGTCACATAACGTAACATCGTTTTGACGTTAGTGTGTTAAATCGCTAAATTTTAAAGCGTTTCCAACAAAAAAAGTGCAAAAATAAGTGAACTTTGCTAAGGAACATCTAGATTTATACACTGGTTAAATGTATAATCACCTCTGTAGGCTAGTCCTAAACTTTTCTTTCTTGGTCATAATGTTCGGTTTTTCGACAGATCAACGGGCTGGATCAGCAAGGAATTAAGGTTTATTGCTTGATAAACCATACATTCCAATGATTATCTGCGTCTGATATCTGTTCATTTCGTCCAATATGGCTCGGATTGGAATTAGGTATATATCATTAAGGGGGAACAGATTAAATGAAGAAGTTTTTGAGCTTGTCCTTGTCGATGCTGCTTGCCGGTTCCGTACTGCTTGCAGGTTGCGGCAGCAAACCTGCTGAAGAAAATAATGCAGGTGGAAGCACTGAAGCACCTAAAACGGAAACTGCCAGCGATGTGACGATCGGTATGGTAACCGATGTCGGCGGCGTTAACGACAAATCCTTTAACCAATCCGCTTGGGAAGCTCTGCAAGCAACAGAGACTGAAACCGGAGCGAAAGTAAAATACCTGCAATCCAAAGCTGATGAAGAGTATATTCCTAACTTGAACGAGTTTGTTAAAAACAACTACTCCTTGACTTGGGGAATCGGGTTCCAATTGGCTGATGCGATCAAAACGGTTGCTGACCAAAACCCGGATGCCAAACTGGCCATCATCGACAGCGTTGTGGATGCGCCAAACGTTAAATCCGTAACCTTTGCTGAAGAAGAAGGGTCTTACCTCGTAGGCGTTGTTGCCGGACTGAGCACAAAAACGAACAAAATCGGTTTTGTCGGCGGTATGGACAGCCCGCTGATCAAGAAATTTGAAGTTGGCTTCAGAGAAGGCGTAAAAGCTGTAAATCCGGATGCCGAATTTATTTCCAACTACACAGGCGCGTTCGACAAGCCTGACCTTGGTAAAGCAGCGGCAGCGACACTGTACAACAAAGGCGTAGATATCATTTTCCACGCTTCGGGCGCAACAGGAAACGGTGTGTTCAACGAAGCGATCGCTCGCAAGAAACAAGGACAAGACGTATGGGTTATCGGTGTCGACAAAGACCAATCCCTTGAGTTTGGCGACGATGTGACCCTGACTTCCATGATCAAAAAAGTTGACGAAGCGGTTAAACGCGTGAATAAAGAAGTGATCGACGGCACGTTCAAAGGCGGAGCAGAAAATCTGACTCTGAAAGAAAACGGCGTAGGCATCGCAGATACATCCACGAAAAACGTATCCAAGGAAATCCTGGACAAAGTGGAAGAGTACAAACAAAAAATCATCAGCGGCGAAATTAAAGTACCTACCGAATAATATGGTTTGCAAATAAGGAAATACGTCATTGGGCCGGTCTTGACCGGCCTTATGATTGCCCGCAGCTTATCTTGGCCAGCGAAGCCTCCAAAAGGAGCGCTTCAGACATATTGCATGAAGAACAATCGCAAGAAGCATTTGGTCTAACAATTAACGTCGATGGACGTTTTTCTTTCGTTTTGCGGAACCACACACTATATCAGTTATAAGGGTGATTACATGGGTGCAGGAACCCCCGTCGTTGAGTTAAAACAAATCACGAAGCGTTTCCCAGGCATTGTTGCCAACGACGCTATCAGCCTTCAGCTTCGAAAAGGCGAGATTCATGCTTTATTGGGCGAAAACGGTGCTGGTAAGTCAACATTGATGAATATTGTATTTGGCCTCTATCAGCCGGATGAAGGATCCATTGAGGTGAACGGCAAGCCGGTGATCATTGATAGTCCAAACAAAGCGATTGAGCTTGGCATCGGCATGGTGCATCAGCACTTTAAGCTTGTCCAGCCGTTCACGGTAACAGAGAACATTATTTTGGGATCTGAGCCTACCAAAGGTCCCAACATTAACTATAAAAAAGCAGCAGCAGAAGTACAGCGCCTGTCCGAACAATATGGACTTCAGGTGAACCCGCATGCCAAAATCCACGATATCTCGGTGGGTATGCAGCAGCGCGTTGAAATCGTGAAGACCTTGTATCGCGGTGCGGACATTCTGATCTTTGACGAGCCTACGGCCGTATTGACTCCGCAGGAAATCAAAGAATTGATGCAGATCATGAAGAAGTTGGTGGCCGAAGGCAAATCCATTATTTTGATCACGCACAAGCTGAAAGAAATCATGGAAATTTCCGATACGGTTACCATCATTCGCCGAGGCAAAGTCATCGATTCGGTGAAAACGTCGGAAACCAACCCGAACGAGCTGGCCGAAAAGATGGTTGGACGCAACGTAACGTTTAAGGTAGACAAAAAACCTGCGACTCCGGGTGCGAACGTGCTGGAAGTCAGCAATTTGTCGTCCAAAAACAAGGAAGGCATTTCCGTTCTGAATCAGCTTAACCTGAATGTGCGCGCCGGAGAAATCGTCGGCATTGCAGGCGTTGACGGCAACGGCCAGAGCGAGTTGATCGAAGCGCTCACCGGCCTGCGTAAAGTGGACGGCGGCTCCATTCGTTTGCAAGGGAAAGAACTTGCCAACCAGTCTCCGCGTTATATCTCGGAATCCGGGTTAGCGCATATTCCCGAAGATCGGCATAAACATGGACTTGTTCTCGATTTTTCCGTTAGTGAAAACATTGTTCTGGAGTCTTATTACAAGGCGCCTTATACCCGCAGAGGGTTCCTCAATTTTGACGCGATCAAAAAACAAGCCAAAAGGCTGGTCGAGGCGTTTGACGTGCGTACACCAAGCATTGAAACAAAAGCCCGCTCTTTGTCGGGAGGGAACCAGCAGAAAGCGATTATTGCGCGCGAAGTCGACAAAAATCCGGAGCTTCTTATCGCTGCTCAGCCAACCCGCGGTTTGGACGTTGGTGCGATCGAGTTTGTGCAAAAGCAATTGATTGCTCAGCGGGATCAAGGGAAGGCCGTTTTGCTGATTTCGTTCGAACTGGATGAGATCATCAACGTGTCTGACCGCATTGCCGTCATCTACGAGGGACGGATTGTGGGCGAGGTGCTGCCGGAAGAAACCAATGACAGGGAGCTCGGCTTGATGATGGCGGGCAGCACCCAAAAGAGAGGTACTGTGCATGAGTAACATATTGAAATGGTTTACCCGAGATTCCTTTATTTTGCCTGTTGTGGCCATCGTCATGGGATTGATTTTGGGCGGAATCGTCATGCTGTTCGGTGGATACAACCCGGTTGAAGCATATAGCGCGCTGTTCACCAAAGTGTTTGGCGATATGTACAACTTCGGCGAAGCCGTGCGGGAGATGACACCGCTCATCATGACCGGGCTTGCGTTTGCATTCGCTTCGCGCGCAGGTTTGTTTAACATCGGGGGAGAAGGTCAATTTCTCGTAGGTATGACGGCTGCGACGTTTGTCGGGGTTAAATTTGCAGGTCTGCCTATTTATATCCATGCACCGCTCGCCATGATCGCGGGAGCCCTTTTCGGTGGACTGTGGGCGGCGATTGCCGGTTATTTGAAGGCTGCGCGTGGCGTAAACGAAGTGATCAGCAGTATCATGCTGAACTGGATCGGGCTTTATCTGGCTAATTTGATCGTGCGCCAATTTTTGCTGCTTCAGGGCGAAAACCGTTCCGTCGATATTAGCGAATCGGCTTCGATCAGTTTGAACTGGCTGTCCGAGTTGATGGGCAATTCCCGCGTGCATTTGGGTACGCTGATCGCTCTCGTTTTGGCCGTGGTCTTTTATATTTACATGTGGAAAACGAAACAGGGTTATGAAATCCGTGCCGTAGGTCTCAACCCTAATGCGGCCGAATATGCGGGCATGCACGTAAATCGCAACATTGTCAAAGCGATGTTCATCAGCGGTATGCTTGCAGGGCTTGGCGGAGCGTTCCAGGTTCTGGGCGTATTCCAATATCAGACCGTGATGTCCGGTTCTCCGGGAACGGGCTTTGACGGCATCGCGGTAGCGTTGATTGGTTTGAATCATCCGTTCGGCGTTCTGCTCGGAGCTTTGTTGTTCGGTACGCTTACTTATGGCTCTGCGGGGATGAGCTTTGCCGCGGATGTGCCGCCTGAAATCATTCGGATTGTGATCGGTTCGATTATCTTCTTCATTGCGGCACAAGGCATCGTGCGCTGGGTACTTAAACCGTTCTATTCCAAGCGCAAGAAAGAGAAGGTGTTGTAGATGGACTTGTTGACAATTGGGCAAATTATCAATACGACGCTTGTCTTTGCCACGGCATTGATTTTTGCATCCCTAGGCGGAATTTTTTCGGAAAAGTCCGGTGTAACCAACCTCGGAATTGAAGGTTTCATGGTCTTTGGCGCGTTTGCGGCAGGGATCGGTGCACACTATGCTCAGGAAGCGGGCATGGGAGGAACGACTTCGGCATGGATGGGTGTACTGTGCGCTGTTTTGCTAGGCGTACTGGTATCCTTGATTCATGCGGTCGCGTCCATTACGTTTAAAGCGGATCAAATCATCAGCGGGATCGTGATCAACTTCCTGGCGGCAGGAAGCACGCTGTATTTGGTTAAATTGTTGTTTGAAGGTTCCGGGGACTCCCCGTTGGTGCAAGGTTTCAACAAATTCGACGTGCCGCTGCTCAAGGATATTCCTTTGCTCGGTGAAGCGTTGTTCAAGAACGTATATCCGACAACCTATCTGGCGATCGTATTTGTTTTCCTGACGTATTACATCATGTTCAAAACACCTTTCGGTCTTCGGTTGCGTTCCGTGGGCGAGCACCCGAGTGCAGCGGATACTGTCGGTGTGAAAGTTCGCCGTTACCGTTATGTTGCGGTGATGATCAGTGGCGCGCTCGCAGCAGTTGGCGGGGCGGCCATTACATTGACAACGACAGGAACGTTCTCCCATAATACGGTATCCGGACAGGGGTATATTGCGATTGCAGCCATGATCTTTGGTAAATGGAACCCGATCGGTGCCTTTGGCGCAGCCGTATTCTTCGGTTTCTCGCAAGCGATCCGGAACTATGTACAGTTGTTCGAATGGACGCAAAGTATTCCCCAGGAAATTATTTATATGCTTCCATACCTGCTCACACTGATTGTGCTGATTGCTGCGGTAGGGCGTTCTTCCGCGCCATCCGCATTGGGCGAACCGTACGATCCCGGGAAAAGGTAGTTTCACCGACAAATGTGAACATCACCATATCAGGTTTTACCATAAAGGGCCCGCGCTTGCGGGCCTTTTTCTGTTACATTCATTCGTTTGGAAGCCGCTCAACAGGGTAGGGGGAATCCCCCAAATTTTTGGGCATGGACAAAGAAACAGGCGAACCATGCTTTGGACGAATACACTGTTTTGAACGATCCGAGGAGGAGGGGAAAGTATGAGATCACGAATTACGCGTACTGATGCGATGAAGTTTGTTGGCCAAAATATCGTTGCGGTCAAAAAGGACGGAACTCGGGTTACTGGAAGACTGGTGAAGATATCCGGAAACAAGCTTGTGTTGAAACGCATAGACGGCAAAAAGGTTCGCACAAAAGCAATTTTGCCACTCGTTTTATTTGATTTGTTGGCTATTGCAACCTTGCCGTATGCTTATGGCCCTGGTTATGGAGCACCTGGACCAGGTTATGGGCCGGGTCCGAAACCGGGATGTGGAGCGGGGTATGGCCCTGGCTATGGGGCCGGGTACCCTGGGATTGGTCCTGGCTTCAGTCCTTATGGACCGGGCCCGCGTCCACCAGGATTTTACTAAAGACGATTGATTTTGCCCTTCCGGTCGAATGAATTATACCGATAGACGGTTGTTTGGGGGAGCAGAGGCGGCGACAAGGACCACGAAGGACGGCAAATGCCTAAATTGGTTTCGGGGAGACGGCGAAGAGTGCTCCTCTTTTCGAGCTCAGATGTTTTTTTCGAGCTCAAAGCAGCGGCTGATCATGATATATCGGATGATGCGATATCCTTGTTTTTGATAAAACTGAAGTCCTTTCATATTTCCTTCGTCCACCATGACTTTGGATATTTTGCAGCCGCGTGATGTGGCGAATGTTTCTGCTTTATGCAGGAGCGTTTCCCCGTATCGTTTGCGCTGTTCTTTGGCGGAAACGGCCATCATGTCGATGTACAGCAGCTCGCCATGCATGAGAAGATGGATGAAGGCCAAGGCTTCTTTGTCGGGACTCGGAGAAATCACGAAGGTCATGCCCCTGCTCATCCGCAGGGGTATTTCTTTGCGAATTTTGTTGATATCGTTCTCACCCATATGGGACAACGGAACAAGTTCGGTATCGATTAACCGCATGATGGCGGCATCGTCCAGTTTGGATTTGCGCTGCCGAATGACCATGCCGGGCCTCCTTTCGTAAGAGGTCTTGGTGCTCGTATATTTTATGCCTGGATGAAGTTGAAAGGTGACTGAATGAAAGAGTGAAAATGGGTTATGTTAAACGATGGAAGCGTTGAAAGAAATGCTTAAGCTATGTCCTGTTCCAATATTGCGTATTGGATTCAGGGAGAAAAAATATTTTCATTTTGGAAAGCGCTGCGGGAAAGCGCCGTGTTTGTTACGAGCATATGAAACGGGCGTTCTGAAATTAATTAAAATCAGGTATTGACTTATCTGCTGCCGGGGTCATATAATGTTCCTAACATTTAACGAGAATATTTTATCGGCTATGAAGAGGACGAAGTTTTAAGGGCTCTTTTGCTCAGAGAGTGGCTGGATCTGCTGAAACCACCACCATTACCCCTTATATACGAGCTCACCTCGGAGCTGTTTTCCTGAAAAGCAATGGAGATCGTTCCTTGCCTATTAGGGGGAATCGTATGCCTGCGTTACAGGCAACAGGTACGGGAACGACTTTGATCGTTTTACGTCATCGTCTTTTTAGTACCTGGTAAGGTCCGTTATTGCGAAATAGCGGGCAAAGTTGGGTGGTACCACGGAAGAACAACCTTTCGTCCCTCGCAAGCATCATTATGTTTGCAGGGATGGAAGGTTTTTTTTGTAACTTCAAATGTCAGAATGGTGTAAATTCCGAGAGGAGGATGACTGATGGGAGCTCATATTCCAGAAGTACGATCAACAGATGAATTACGTGAAAAATGGATGAAGCCGGAGGTCATTAGCGGTTCTGAAATTTTGCTGAGAAGCTTGCTGCTGGAAGGCGTCGAGTGTGTCTTTGGATATCCGGGCGGTGCCGTGTTATATATCTACGATGCGATGTACGGCTTCGAAGATTTCAAACATGTGCTTACGCGCCATGAACAAGGTGCCATTCACGCAGCAGACGGTTATGCGCGGGCAAGCGGCAAGGTTGGCGTGTGCATCGCGACTTCCGGGCCGGGGGCGACGAACCTGGTTACAGGCATTGCCACGGCTTATATGGATTCCGTACCGCTCGTCGTTATTACGGGGAATGTCGTTTCCAGCTTGATTGGTTCGGATGCATTCCAGGAAGCAGACATTACCGGCATCACGATGCCGATCACGAAACACAGCTATCTGGTCAAAGATGTCGAGGATCTGCCGCGTATCATTCACGAAGCATTCCACATCGCGAACACAGGACGCAAAGGTCCGGTGCTTATCGACATTCCGAAAGATGTTTCGGCCAATAAAACGTTGTTCGAACCACTGACAGGTCCGGTTACGCTGAGAGGATACAATCCAACGACGGTACCGAACAAGCTGCAGATCGATCGTCTGGCCCAAGCGATTCAGGAAGCGGAACGTCCAATGATCATCGCTGGCGGCGGTGTCGTTTACTCGGGCGGACATGAAGCGCTGTTGGAATTCGTGGAAAAAACGGGCATTCCGATTACGACAACATTGCTTGGACTCGGCGCTTTCCCAAGCGGTCATGAACTGTGGACGGGAATGCCGGGCATGCACGGAACGTACACGTCCAACCAAGCCATCCAGCAAGCCGATTTGCTGATCAACATCGGGGCACGCTTTGATGACCGGGTAACGGGCAAGCTTGACGGCTTCGCACCGCTTGCAAAAATCGTGCATATCGACATCGACCCGGCAGAGATCGGTAAAAACGTTGCCACTGACATTCCGATCGTAGGAGATTGCAAAACGGTTTTGGAATTGGTCAACAAGGAAGTGCAGCGTGCAGAACGTGCGGATGCCTGGAGAGATCAGATCAAGCAGTGGAAACAGGAAAAACCTTACCGTTACAACGATTCGAACGAAGTGCTGAAACCGCAATGGGTTATTGAAATGCTGAATGAAACGACCAAAGGCGAAGCCATTGTAACAACGGACGTCGGTCAGCATCAAATGTGGGCGGCCCAGTATTACAAATTCAACCAACCACGTTCATGGGTAACTTCAGGTGGTTTGGGAACGATGGGCTTTGGATTCCCGTCGGCGATCGGCGCGCAGATGGCAAACCCTGACAGGCTGGTTATTTCCATCAATGGCGACGGCGGCATGCAAATGTGTTCCCAAGAGCTTGCAATTTGCGCGATCAACAACATACCGGTCAAAATCGTCATCATCAACAACCAGGTGCTCGGTATGGTTCGTCAGTGGCAGGAGCTCATTTACGACAACCGCTACAGCCACATCGATCTGGCAGGAAGCCCGGATTTCGTAAAATTGGCTGAGGCTTACGGCGTTAAAGGCCTTCGTGCAACCAACAAAGAAGAAGCGCAGCGTGCTTGGCAAGAAGCCTTGGACACAGACGGTCCGGTCGTTGTAGAATTTGTTGTAAGCAAGGAAGAAAATGTGTACCCGATGGTTCCGCAAGGAGCAACGATCAATCAAATGCTGATGGGAGATGCTGAGGAATGATAAGACATACGATATCGATTTTGGTCAACGATCAGCCTGGTGTCCTGCAGCGTGTTTCTGGATTGTTCGGTCGGCGCGGTTTCAATATTGAAAGCATTACAGTAGGTCAATCGGAAGAGCCGGGATTGTCCCGGATGGTCATTGTGACGGTTGGCGATGACAAAACGATCGAGCAAATCGAGAAACAACTGTACAAAATTATTGATGTCATCAAAGTTGTAGATTTTAGCATCAAGCCAATGGTTGCCCGCGAGCTCGCCTTGATCAAAGTGAAGTCCGAACCGGCGGAACGTCCGGAAATTATGGGCGTCGTAGAAACGTTCCGCGCAGCGGTCGTGGATATCGGTCCAAACAGCCTGATGGTTCAAGTGGTTGGGGATACCGACAAAATCGATGCGATGATCGAGCTGCTCAAGCCTTATGGCATTCGCGAATTGTCCAGAACCGGCGTGACGGCCCTAGTTCGGGGAAATGCATAAAGCGCATCGAGCAATGAGGATTCCTCCTCACCCGCGAATGTAAACGAATAAGTTAACCAATGGATTGATACAAGCTAACATTTTAGTGATGTAACGCTTGAAAAGAGAGATACATCCCCGCTTTAATGGGCGGGTGTCTGAATGGATCGAAGCATGTAACCCCATGCATCACGGTTTCGCCAGCTATGGTCCACGGTCCCTTGAGACACCCGCTCATTATTGAAGGGTTCTTTACAAAATAAAGGAGGACTTAAAACATGGCAGTTACTACTTATTATGAACAGGATGCAGAGCTTAGCGTATTGAAAGGAAAAACGATCGCCGTTATCGGTTATGGCAGCCAAGGCCATGCCCAAGCACAAAACTTGCGCGATAGCGGACTGAATGTGGTTATCGGACTTCGCGAAGGTAAATCGTACGATGCAGCAAAAAACGACGGCTTTGAAGTATTGTCTCCGGCAGAAGCAACAAGCCGCGCTGACGTGGTTCAAATCTTGCTGCCTGACGAAACACAAGCGGCTGTATACAAAAACGAAATCGAACCAAACCTGAAAAAAGGCGCAGCTTTGCTCTTCTCCCACGGTTTCAACGTTCATTTCGGCCAAATCGTTGCTCCAAAAGACAGCGATGTATTGCTGGTAGCTCCTAAGTCCCCTGGCCACATGGTACGTCGTACGTACGTGGAAGGATTTGGCGTACCTGGCTTGATCGCGATCGAGCAGGATGCAACAGGCAAAGCCAAAGAAATCGGCCTTGCTTATGCAAAAGGTATCGGCTGCACGCGTGCAGGCGTGATCGAAACTTCCTTCCGTGAAGAAACAGAAACAGATCTGTTTGGTGAGCAAGCTGTTCTGTGCGGTGGCGTAAGTGCCCTTGTAAAAGCAGGATTCGAAACGCTGACAGAAGCAGGATATGCTCCTGAAATGGCATACTTCGAGTGTCTGCATGAGCTGAAACTGATCGTTGACCTGATGTACGAAGGCGGTCTGGCTAGCATGCGCGACTCCATCAGTAACACGGCTGAATACGGTGACTATGTAACGGGTCCTCGCGTCGTAACTGAAGATACGAAAAAAGCAATGAAAGAAGTGCTTTCCGATATCCAACAAGGTAAATTCGCTCGCGACTTTATCCTTGAAAACCAATCCGGTCGTGCGTTCTTGACAGCAACTCGCCGCAACGAGTCCGAGCACCCAATCGAAGTGGTTGGCGGTCAATTGCGTGAAATGATGCACTGGATCAAAAAGTAAGTCCCGTTTTCATTTGATCTTAATCTTACAGCTTCAACGGAAAATAGCGGCCATGCTTATGCGTGGGCCGCTATTTCTGATACGAGAAAGGTACCGTAAGGAGAGAAGATGCCATTACGTCCTCTGTCGACCAGCACAAAAATAAAGTCTGACCCGGCTTTTTTGCATAAGGGTCAGACTTTATTTGCGTTAATTGCGTTATATGATAAATGCTATTGCCTAAATCTGTTCATGCACAGCAGACGTTACCAAGCATAAGCGTTTGGTGCGTGTCCACCAGGCCCTGGGAAAATCTCGTCCAGGCGCTTGAGCACTTCCGCATCGAGCGTAACCTCAAGGCATTTGAGCGCCGTTTCGAATTGCTCCAAGGTACGTGGGCCGATAATCGGTGCGGTAACCGCCGGGTTGGCGGCAACCCAGGCCAGGGCGACGGTATCCTGCGGTTCGCCAAGCTCGCGGCACAGGGCGGCGAATTGTTCCAGCTGCTGCTGCTGACGGTCGATGCGTTCGGCAATGCCGCTGCTGCGTGAGCCTTCCAGCTTCTGGAGCGCGTTGCGTCCGAGCAATCCGCCATCCAGCGGGCTCCACGGAATGACGCCAAGCCCGAGCTCTTTGGCGGCAGGCAGCACTTCCAGTTCCGGCAAACGGCAATTTAGGCTGTATTTGTGCTGTTCGGACACCAGGCCGAGAAAATGGCGGTTTTTGGCTTCGCTCTGGGCAATGGCAATCTGCCAAGCGGCGAAGTTGCTGGAACCGACGTAACCGATTTTTCCTTGATGGACGGCATTCTCGAACGCTCCCCACAGCTCGTCCCAAGTAACGGCAGGGTCCACATGATGCATCTGGTACAGTTCGATATGATCCGTTTGCAAACGGCGGAGGGAGCCTTCCAGATGGCGCCTGATTTTATATGCAGAGAGACCGCTTTCATTGTTGGGACCATCGGTGTCGTCGTGCATGGAGCCGTATACCTTGGTGGCAAGCACGACTTTTTCCCGGCGGTTGCCGCCTTGTTTGAACCAGCGCCCGATGATTTCCTCCGTTAGCCCGGAGTTTTCTCCCCAACCGTAAATGTTGGCCGTGTCGAAGAAGTTGATTCCGGCGTCCAATGCCGCATCCATGATGCGGAAAGCTTCCTTTTCATCCGTAGCGGGTCCAAAGTTCATCGTGCCGAGACAGATCCGGCTTACCTTGAGTCCTGATTTTCCCAAGTACGTGTACTGCATGATTACAATCCCTCCTGTACTAACCTGAAATGGAATTACCGTTTCCATTGTAACCCATACGGAAGGGGACGAACAACGACGCTCACTCTCTTATAGGCAAAATCTATTAAAGTCATAGATTGTATATCTTGGTCAAATGGACGTGTAATATGATAAAAAGGAGAGAGTTGATTCAACGATACGTTTGAAATGAATGAAACGATGTAAGGAGAGGACAACCATGGCAGATGTAAAAAAGATTGCAGTTATCGCGGGTGACGGAATCGGACCCGAAGTTGTGGCCGAGGCGGAAAAAGTATTGAAACGCACCGAGGAAGTATTTGGTTACCGTTTTGAAACAGAGCATGCTCTGTTCGGCGGAATCGCCATCGATGAGAAAGGAACCCCGCTTCCTGAAGAAACGCTGGCTGTATGTAAAAGTGCTGACGCGGTTCTGCTTGGTGCCGTTGGCGGTCCGAAATGGGATAATAACAGCAAGGAGCTTCGCCCGGAAACCGGTTTGCTCGGCATTCGCAAAGAGCTTGGCTTGTTCTCGAACCTGCGTCCGGCGGTCGTGTTCGATTGCCTGAAGGATGCTTCCACGCTTAAACCTGAAGTGTTGGAAGGAACGGACCTGATGGTCGTACGAGAACTGACGGGCGGGATTTACTTCGGGGAGAAGTTCAGACGCGAAAGCGATCAAGGTCAAGAGGCCGTGGATACATGTGCTTATAATGTTACGGAAGTGGAAAGGATCGTCCGCCAGGCATTCGAAATCGCGCAAGGACGCCGCAAAAAGCTGGCTTCCGTAGACAAAGCGAACGTGCTCGAAACCTCCCGCCTCTGGCGCGAAGTCGTTAACCGCGTGGCTCCGGACTATCCGGACGTTGAACTGGAGCATGTATTGGTCGACAACTGCGCGATGCAATTGCTGCGCCGCCCGGCCAGCTTTGACGTGATCGTTACGGAAAACATGTTCGGCGACATCCTTAGCGATGAAGCAGCGATGCTGACCGGTTCGATCGGCATGCTCGCCTCCGCGTCGCTGGGTGAAGGCAGCTTTGGCCTTTATGAGCCGGTGCACGGCTCCGCTCCGGATATCGCCGGCCAAGGCTTGGCGAATCCGATCGCTACCATTCTTTCGCTCGCCCTGATGTTCCGTACAACGTTCGGTTATGCGGAAGGCGCCGATGCCATCGAAGCGGCCGTATCCGAAGTGCTGAATGCCGGACACCGCACGAGTGATATCGCCGTGGACAAAAGTACGGCGATCAGCACCACCGAGATGGGCGACCTGATCGTTGCAGCGATCAAAAAACAAGCTTAATATGTATTGACCGTTCAAGCAGCCTTTTGCTTTCCGACAGGATCGTAGAGGGCTGCTTGTTTTCACGATTGCTGCACAGAATGTCAATAAATTTTCTTATTTATAATAATTATAAAAAAATAACGTTTATAATCTTGACTTTGATAAGTCCGAATGATAACATTTTAAATGTACTCGTTATGCGGTACACAACATCATTCATCGCAGGACAAGCGACATAGCGTGTCCTGATCTAAGCACTCCGCAAGGAGGCTTACATAATCCCAAAGGAGGAATTTTAGTTATGGCAGAACGTTTGGTTGGCAGACCAGCACCTGATTTTGCAATGGAGACAGTAACAGGAGACGGACAAGAATTTGGTTCCGTTAAACTGTCCGATTACCGCGGTAAATGGCTCGTATTTTTCTTTTATCCTTTGGATTTCACATTCGTGTGTCCTACTGAAATCACTGCTTTGAGCGATGCTTACGAGCAATTCAAAGCTTTGGATACCGAAATTCTCGGCGTGAGCGTTGACTCCGTGCACAGCCACAAAGCATGGATCAACACGCCTAAAGACAGCAACGGTTTGGGCCAACTGAACTTCCCGCTGGCTTCCGATATCACGAAACAAGTTGCTAAAGATTACGGCGTTCTGATCGAAGAAGAAGGCGTTGCATTGCGCGGGCTGTTCATCATCGATCCAGAAGGCGAATTGAAATACCAAGTGGTGAACCACAATGACGTAGGCCGCAGCGTTGAAGAAACGTTGCGCGTACTGCAAGCATTGCAATCCGGCGGATTGTGTGCAATGAACTGGAAACCAGGCGACAAAAACCTGTAAGCCGAATCAACTTGAACAATACAAGTTCAAGCCCTCACCCCGTAAGGGATGAGGGCTTTTTGCACCCTTTTTGTGAAAATTGCCCATGATTGTTGTTTAATAGAAGATAAATACGTGTTATTAATGTAAAATATAAATGTTAGGTATTTGGGGCTTCAAAAGAGGAATCGCTCCATGTAGAGTCGAATAGGGTATGAAAACCAGAATCATGTTGAACCATTGCTGAACATACTATTTTATAAATGTTGAATACGGATGAAACCATCCCCGGACGGAAGAGCCAGAGATACCCTGAAAGTCAATATCGGTTAATTTTCGGCACGTTAGAAGGAGGATGAACAAGAATGAGTTACTGCTGTGGGGCAAGTATGGTGGGAACAAAGGGCACACTGAAGCACTACCGAACCCAGGTTCATAATGTTCCCCTGCTGTTTTGCCCGGTATGCCACCGGGTCGAGGTGCATTACAAAGTGGAAAACGAATATGAGATTTTGGCTGAATACGCGCATGGAGACGGTGCTTCCGAAATCGACTTTCAAGACTACGTCACCGAGGACGAAGACGCCATCTTCGAAAACTGCATCAGCAGGGAGAGCGAGGATGCGCTCGTCATTGTACAGCGCCAGATCGACATGTCGCTTGATTTGCTGCGGCTTGCCAAGGAAATGAAGGATGAGAAGTGGGAAAGCGAGCTGAAACGACGCCTTGCCGTTATGAGCCAGCGCAGATTGAAGATTCAGCATAACAAAAGCGGACTCTAGGTGATGCCTTTATCCGCTGAATAGATGTTTTTTTCTGAAGCGAAGCGGATTCGCAGTTTGCGGATTGGCTTCGCTTTCATGCATTCATTTTGAATACAGCCGTCCGCCGATTCGAGTTTTTTCTTAAAATAATTTCCATTCGACACTTTCTCCGATTGACTCTCTTCCATAAACTTGTCTATGATAAAAACAGACTTGCGAAAGTGGCGGAGCAAAAATTGGTTTGTTTTTTGGAATAGGATAAGCTTAGAATGGAACCTTCATCTTATTTTTCGGGATCGTTTACTGGTTACCGGGAATGCAGAGCAGCCTGAGTTCCGGACATGCAATCCATATTTCGGCTAAGCTCCCTTAATGAAAGGGCACCGGTAATGAACAACAAAAATCGGCCCTTCCTGTTTCTGTGATGATATGATGTCCGAATGGCAAGTTTATCATTTACGTGAAAAGGAGGAACCTGACATGATTAGTGAATTTCAGGAAACAGTGATTCAACCAACAAACGGGCTTCCTAACGTGCATCTGGATAATAATAAGTATGAGAATGTGCTGGAGCATCTGGATAGCGGGATCATGTTGTTTGACAGCAACGGTGTTCTGACATTCATTAATGTTCAGATGGCGAAACTGTTGGAGCTGCCCAGAAGTTTGTTGAGTGGCTGCACCCTGATGGAAATGCTGCATCATCCGCAAATGAGCCGATACAAAAAAAAGAAGATCCTGCGTATTTATCGGGAGACTATCTTTCACCGTAAGCGCTATCATGAGCTTATTGATGAGTATGGAAGGCATTGGCTGGTTACCGTAACCTATGGCGACCAGATGGATGGAGATTTTTTATTCAGCGTTAAGGACGTGTCCGACTATAAACAAATCGAACAAACCGCTTATCAAAATGACAAGCTTGCGATGCTGGGACGTATTTCGGCTTCGATCGCCCATGAGATCCGCAATCCGCTAACGGCCATCCGCGGCTTCATTCAGCTGCTCCGTCCCCATCTGCTGCAGCTCGGCAAGGATGAATATGCCCGAATCATACTGACCGAGATCGATAGGGCAAATGATATCATTTATGAATTTCTGAACTCTTCGAAGCCTTCGGCACCTCAGAAGACCATTATGTCCGTGGATTCCCTTCTGAAAGAAGTGGTATTGCTCACAGAGAGCGAAGGTTTAATGAAGGGATGCGAGATCACGCTGGATGTGGCGACTGATGCGTCGATGAATGTGTCCATTGATGTCAAGCAAATTAAGCAGGTTATTCTGAATATGGTAAAAAACGCGATGGATGCCATCGAAGATGTAGGGGAGGAACATGCGGGGCTCATTCGCATTTCCACGGCCATAGAAAACCGATACGTTAAAATCTCCATCGCCGATAACGGACAGGGCATGGACCATAACACGCTTGTTCGCTTGTTTGATCCGTTCTTTACGACTAAAGAAAGCGGAACCGGACTTGGACTGTCGGTCAGTTACCGAATCATCAAAAACCATGGAGGCACGATTGCAGTTGAAAGCCAAAAGGGCGAGGGGACCCTTTTTATCATCAAGCTGCCACTGGTTTAACCCATGCCAAACAACAGGAGTCCGGCGAATTTGGCGGATGCCTGTTGTTTTTTTATTGGATGAAATGAGTTATCGTTATAAGGAATACGTTTACATAAATAGCGTTTTTGGAGAAAGGAAGGTAGGTGCGTCTTGGATATTCGGGAAATGGAACAGTTGAAAAATCATGTGTTGGAGCATGTCGGGCAAGTGATTGTAGGCAAAGATTTTACGGTGGAGCTGGTGTTGACGGCGATGGTTGCGTCAGGGCATGTGCTGCTTGAGGATGTGCCCGGCACGGGGAAAACGATGCTGGCCAAATCGATCGCTGCTTCGGTGGATTGCTCCTTTCAGCGCATTCAGTTTACGCCGGATTTGTTGCCATCCGATCTGACGGGCATTCACTTTTTCAATCAAAAGCAAGGGGATTTCGAATTCCGGAAAGGCCCTTTGTTCGCGAATTTCGTCCTTGCCGATGAAATCAACCGAGCCACACCGCGTACCCAGTCCAGTCTGCTGGAATGCATGGAGGAGGGCCAAATCAGCATTGACGGCATAACCAAACGGCTTGAAAAGCCGTTTGTCGTAATCGCGACCCAAAATCCAGTCGACAATCAAGGAACGTTCCCGTTGCCTGAGGCGCAGATGGACCGTTTCATGATGAAAATCCGTATGGGATATCCCAGTTTGGATGAAAGCGTCGAGATTTTGAGACGTACCGTGGCGGGGAGATCTGCAGCTGCCTTAACCGCAATCGTCACAAGGGAGCGGTTACTGCAGGCTCAAGAAGCATATCGTTCCGTGCAAATCGAGGAAGATCTGCTGCGATACATTACCCATTTGGCGGAAGAGACCCGCAGCCATCCCGAACTGTCTCTCGGAGTCAGCCCCCGTGGAGCACAGGCGCTGCTAAAAGCTAGCCAGGCTTGGGCAGCGCTGCATGGCAGGGATTATGTGCTTCCTGATGACATCAAGCTGCTGGCCAAGCCCGTGCTGGCCCACAGATTGGTGCTGCGGAACAGAGTGCGCCAACAGGAAGGCATGGCGGAACGCATCATTGACGATCTGCTTGGACGAATCGACGTACCTACTGAAAATGCCGCTCTAGGCAGTGGGCGATAAGATGGCACTGCTATGGCTAATCGTTGTTGGAGGGGTTGTCATCGGACTGCATGGTCTGGTGTTTGGGCGCCCGGCTCTGCGAAGGATGACATATGCCAGGGAATTCAGCAAAAGGCGTTGTTATGCCGGGGAACAGGTTGAAATGATTGAAACGATCGCTAACGAGAAGCGTTTCTCGGTTCCTTGGCTCAGATTGGAGGCCATGATGCCAGGCTCGTTTATATTTCGAAGCGGCTCGGGTGTGGATATTAGCCAGGGAGACATCTATCAGAACCATAAAAGCATATTTACGTTAAAACCATTTACCCGCATTACCCGGAGGCATCCTTTTACATGCGCCCGTCGCGGGATTTACACCATGAATACGGTCACGATGACGGGAGGAGACTTGTTTGGGTTATGGAGTTTCTCCAAACCGCTGCCCGTGGAACTCTCTATGGTGGTATATCCTGCTTTGGTCGCCGAAGAGGATATGCCGTCCATATATCAGATCTGGCAAGGCGAGGTGGAGGTCTCGCGCTGGATCGTGGAGGACCCGTTCCTTATTTTGGGGGTGAGGCCATATGGCCCGACGGATCCGATGAATCGGATTCATTGGAAGGCAAGCGCGAGAACCGGCGAGCTGCAAGTGTACAAACAGGGATGGTCGGCTGATCCGCAGTCATGGATTATCGTGAACGTTCAGGAATCGGCAGAAATGTGGAGCGTGGTGACCCGCCCGGACGTGATCGAACGCGCGCTAAGTTATGCGGCCACGGTTGCAGGAGATGCTGTCCGCAGGGGGCTTCCTGTCGGTTTCGCGCACAACGGCTATCGGGCCAAAGGGGGGCAGGATCCGCTGCGCATTGAACCGGACTATGGAACGCCGCACCTGGAACTGCTGCTGGAGGCCATGGCTGAGGTAGAGCTCAAATGCATGACCCCGATGGAACAGTTTCTGCGGACCGAAGCAGAATATGGTGAACTTGCCGAGCAGGCGTACAGCTATCTCCTGATCACATCTTATGTTTCCGAAGCGATGGAGCGGGAGATTGCACGTTTGCAGGAACAGGGACACAAGGTGACTATTCTTCCTGTCGTCGAGGTACAGACTGACAGCAGGGCGGTGAGTGCGTGACAAAGGTTGAATTTTTTTCCGACGATCGTTGGTTCTGGCGTTCATTGTGGGCAGTATGGCTGCAAGGCATTTATATGTATCCGCTGCTTGTTGTCACCGGGCTATACTCAGGCACGCGTCTGCCTTTCATTCTCTTGATGGTTCATGGCGGGGCAGGACTGCTGGGCGTAATCGTAGGGAGAAGATATAGGGGGACACGGAGAAAGGCATGGTTGCGCTTGGGCGCGTCATTCGTCATGGGCATGTTGGCCATGGTTGTTGCCTTGCCATTCTCATTACCCTTGTTGGATCTGGTTTCAGTGGCGGTATGGGGAGCATTCGCCGCATATATGGGATTGACTCCCGAGCCTGAACTGAGGTCCACGTTGAGCTGGAGGCTGCAAATGTTTGGCGTCGCTGGAGCAATTGTGGCAAGTGCCGTCTCCAGTCTGGAACCTTTCCGAGTTTTGCAGCCGTATAACAACACGCTCTATGTATCGGGGGGGATCAGCTTTGTTGCCTGGTTGCTTGGCATTTATTTCGCCCAACTGGACCGGGCCATGCTGAACGACGGCAATCGGAGAATGGTGCTGAAGGAATTTGTCAGGGCCAATCATGTTCGTTTGCTTGTCCTGTTGGTCGTGATTGGCGCCATTGGAGCTTTTCCAAGCTTGGCCGCCTGGCTGGTTCCGCTGCGAGACCGTTTGCTGTCTTGGATCCGATCGCTATTGGGTTCGTCTTCTTCCTCTGAACCGCCTCCGCCTCCTTCCGCTGCCAATGAGCCGTTGATGTTTCCTGGGGAAGCCGAGGGTTCGCCGGGAGAGCCGTCCATGCTGTGGAATATTCTCGGTTGGGCAGTCTTGGGACTCGTCGCAGTGGTCATCTTCTGGCTGGTTGTGCGCTTGGGCAAAAGAGTGTTCATCAAATGGGTTGAGCGTTTTAAACGTTGGCTGGAACCTGCCGAATCCAAGAAAGAGCCGATTACCGCTTATATGGATGTCAGCGAATCGCTGCAAGTGCCTGCGAAGAAACGAAAACCATGGTTTCGGAAAAAGGATTCGCTGCCGTCGGAAGATGCCGAACGTGTGCGTTATTATTACGGGCGCTGGATCAGAAATGCCAAGCGGTTGGGTGTGCGCTTACCGGATTCCTCAACCCCTTTGGAGGCGGCTGAGGTCATCGGTCGTGAGCGGGGCACCCATAAACGGGAGGAAAGCAGGCTGACCGAGGTTTTGCCGCATGCTTATAATGAAGTGCGATATGGAAATAAAGTTCCGGACCATGAGGCGCTGAAGGAAATCGACCGGATCTGGAAGTCCGAAAGAGCAAAATAAACCCGTAATCCCTTTACTTTTCTTGTGTCGTTCAAGTATCATGAGAGGAATACACAAGATGGTGAGAAAAGGAGCAAATAAATGAAGACAAATCATAGCAAAATTGTGGATTGTACGATCCGTGACGGCGGATTGGTCAATAACTGGGACTTTAGCGTGGATTTCGTTCAGCGGTTGTATGCCGGATTGAACGAAGCCGGCGTTGATTATATGGAAATTGGCTACAAAAATTCTCCCAAACTGCTCAAAGGCGCAGAAAACGCGGGTCCATGGCGTTTCCTGAACGATGATTTCCTGCGCAAAGTCATCCCGAACAAAGGCAACACAAAGCTGTCTGCTCTGGTTGATGTCGGCCGCGTGGACGAGAGCGACATTTTGCCCCGTAGTGAAAGCATGCTGGATTTGATTCGCGTGGCATGCTACAGCAAAGATGTGGACAAGGCGCTTGATCTGGTACAAACATTCCATGATCGGGGATATGAGACAACGCTGAACATCATGGCATTGTCCAACGTGATGGAAAATGAATTGTTGGAATCGTTTGAACTGATCAAAGAAAGCTCGGTGGATGTAGTCTACATCGTGGATTCCTACGGCAGCTTGGATCACAATGACATGAAATACCTGGTGGAGAAATTCAAAACGCATCTGCCGAACAAACGTCTGGGCGTGCATACGCACAACAACATGCAGCTTGCCTTCTCCAACACGCTGGTGGCTGCCGAGCTCGGCGTAGAACTGCTCGACGCCTCCGTCTACGGCATGGGGCGTGCAGCGGGCAACTGCCCGACCGAATTGCTCGTTGCGCATCTGAAAGGGACCAAGTACAACTTGCGTCCGGTGCTTGGCGTACTGGAGGAATTGATGGTTCCGCTCCGTGAAAAAGAAGAGTGGGGTTACATCTTGCCTTATATGATCACTGGAACGTTGGATGAGCACCCACGTTCGGCCATGGCGCTTCGTTCGTCCGAGAACAAGGATAAGGTTGTCGATTTCTATGACAAGCTTACAACGCCAGAAGTGAATTTTGACAAATAAAATAGGTCCATTTGCTGTTGTAGAATTTGAAAACACGAACTTCCTCAGGGGGTTCGTGTTTTTTTTAGTTCTTATTTCCTTGGTTTTTAATATTTATATGAATAATTGTTCCTATAGGCTCATTTTTTTTAGTTCACGTCCGCAAAATAAAATGTTATTATGTACCAGATAGCATGTTAAACATGGGAATTGAACGTTAGCAGAAGAGAAATTGTCGAATGATGTAGAAAATTACGGTCATTCTTTCCGCGATGATCTCACTAACGGAGATTCCGACGAGTGTTAGGGTTCAGCTTATTTCAGGATAGGTAATCCAGGGAAGGACAAAACAAGGCATGAAGGCTAATCTACAGGATCAGAGAATGGTAGGCTGGGTCGCCATTGGCGGTCTGATATGTTTCATCGCAGCTCAATGGTTTCGTTCCTCCGAAAGCTCTGATCTGATCGTATCGGCATACCCGGTTCTTATGTTATTGGGAGGGTTTGCAGCAGCTGCGGCGTGTATCGGCATATATAATCAGAGCTGGCTGTTCCAGACCCAGAAGCTGACCTTACGCCGAATTTCGTTAACGACATTGTTTTTGCTGATCGGACTGTTTGAACTTGTTCACATTGTGTCGTTTGCAGAGGGAATTCCGAACGGAGCGATGCTGGAATCGGAATTTTCGCTCAGAATGATGACATGGGGATCGCTGTTATGCGCATTGGGTTTGCTACTGATTTATGCGATGGGAGACAAGGAAGTTGCGTCTCCGCGCAAAATTTTGCTTTTTGGCGGAACGTTGGTGACTTTTGTCGTTTTGTATACGTTGGGCATTCAGGAGTGGAACGGGTTCCCTAAGCTGATGCAAGGCAGCGTCCTTAGCCCAACGTTTATGCAAATCCATTTTGCGATTGGATTGCTGTACGGCGTTGCGGCCATTATTTTGTTCGTTAAATGGAAACAAAATAAAGAAGCTGAACTAGCCTCCCTTTTGTGCGGGGTCATGTTTTTTTTCTATGCGGAATGTTATTACGTTGCTGCAGTACGTTTTGATGATCTGAACTTGTGGTTTGGTCTGGTCAGCAATTGCCTCGGTTACTTTCTGATTCAAAAAGGACTTTATGTGTCCGTTGTGGATACGCCATTTCTCAAACAGCAGGTCGCCGAAGCCAAGATGAATTATATCGCTCATCATGACGATGTAACCGGGCTGCCGAACAGGCGTCGCCTGACGCAGCGTCTGAGAAGCATGATGGACGAAGCGGTGGAGAAAGAGCAGCTTGTCGGGGTTTTGGTCTTGAATATTAATCGTTTCAAAAACATTAACGATTCGCTTGGGCAGAAGGCGGCCAATGACGTTTTGCGCCAAGTAGGGCAATTGCTGAAAAACTCGGCTCTCCCCGACGAAGAAGTATTCGGGTTGGGGCGAGATGAGTTTGTCGTGACCATAACCGGATTTCCGGAAGCCGAAACGGCATTAAGGCGGGCGAGAACGGTCATGCAATTGTTCGAGAAACCTGTTCAAGTGGACGGAAACGAATACCATTTGACGCTTGGCGCAGGACTCGCCCTGTACCCTCATGACGGCGATTCGCCCGAAGAGATTATTCAAAATGCGGATACCGCGCTGCATTATGCGAAGGAGCAGGGCATAGAGCTGAACCGCTATGCCCATTCGATGCAGATGAAAGCGCTGGAACGGATGCAGCTCGAGAATGATCTGCGCAAGGCACTTGATCGGGGGCAATTTTATCTGGTGTATCAACCTCAGGTTAATTTGGCGAGCGGCCTGATCGTAGGCATGGAGGCATTGGTACGATGGCAGCATCCGGAGAGAGGCTCGGTATCGCCAGCGGATTTTATTCCATTGGCCGAAGAGAGCGGGTTGATCGTTCCCCTTGGAGAATGGGTGCTCAGGGAGGCGTGCAAACAGAACAAGCTCTGGCAGGAGGCCGGTTATCGCAAGCTATGCGTATCGGTGAATTTGTCCATGAGGCAATTCAGGCACTCACATCTGTTGGACAATATCCGCAGCATTTTGGAGGAAACGGGACTTGATCCGGCATGGCTGGAATTGGAGATCACGGAAAGCATGACGTTTGATAAAGACCGTGCTTTTGAACAACTGCGCAATATTAAAGAGATCGGTGTTCACATCAGCATCGATGACTTTGGAACGGGCTATAGCTCCTTGCACTATCTAAAGGATCTGCCAATTGACCGGCTCAAAATCGACCGTTCTTTCGTCAACGAGGTGATGGTGGATCGCAACAATGCGGCAATTGTATCGACCATTACTTCCATGGCCCATCACCTGCAGTTGAAAGTGACGGCGGAGGGCGTGGAAAATGAGGAGCAGCTGTCCTTTTTGCGTGACCAGCATTGCCATGAAGCACAGGGTTATTTTTTCAGCAAGCCGATCGAGGCTGCCGATTTCGAACATTTGTTTTTGCGCGATGCGGCAGGATAAGCATGGGGCAGCGGCGTGATGACGCTTCTGCCCATTTTGGCATGATCGACCATTCATCGAGCTAAAAACCGTTGCACGGGAAAGGTGGACATGATATATTGAATTATGTAAAAACGATGTTAAGCGCGTTGTCGGGACGTAGCTCAGCTTGGTAGAGCACCTGGTTTGGGACCAGGGGGTCGCATGTTCAAATCGTGTCGTCCCGATCTTTTTCATGCGGGTGTAGTTCAATGGTAGAACTCCAGCCTTCCAAGCTGGTAGCGTGGGTTCGATTCCCATCACCCGCTTTATGATGAGGCAGCACTCCAGCCCTTGCGACAGCAAGGGTTTTTTCGTGGTTTCACGAGATGGAGGGGAAGGGGTTAAGGAGCTTCGCGGGAATGGGCTTTGCTTTTGGAGGAGTTTCTGATACAATGGCGGAGTAACGATACTACGCATGAATGAGAGGTAACCATACGTCCCATGAAGTAAGACACATGAAATCGAACCTTATGAACTGCACAGTGTTATTGACGCAGTCAGCCGCAGCGGCTGAGCAATGAGGGATTCGTGTGTCCAATTCGGCATTTGGGATCAGATATGGGAGTACAGTGTGCATATGCATGTTTGTACGCAGCACCCTGTTTTTAGGGTTGCTCTGTTCATGTCTTGGCGTATCCATATGTCCGTTTGAGATTTCATGTATTTTCGAATTGCCAGACCGCCGGCTGCTGCCGGTGGTTTTTTTGCTTTTTAATTCGAATTCAGGAAGGATGAGAGCTCATGACGACATTGGTACGCCTGCATGAAGTATCGAAGGATTGGAACGGGATGGAGTTGTTTTCAGGGTTGAACCTGGAAATCAATGAAGGAGAACGGCTGGCGATTCTAGGCCGAAATGGATGCGGCAAAACGACGCTGCTGCGGATGATTCTTGGTGAAGAAGACGGCGGGGGGCGTATTGAACGGCACCTTCCCCAGCGGGAATGGAGTTATATGAGGCAGCGCTCCAGCATTGCTCCCGGGACGCTTGTACTGGATGCGGTGCGGCAGGAAAGCGGGGCGCTTCATGAAGTGAAATGTAAGCTGGAACGTTTGGAACAACGCATGAGCAGCGGGGAAGGAGATAATGAGCAGCTGCTTGCCGACTATGCTGCGGCGTTGGAGCATTACGAGCGGTTGAACGGGTACATGTGGGAGACCGACGTGGAAAAAACATTGGGCAAGTTGGGGTTGACTCAGGAACACTGGAATCGGACATATGATTCCCTGAGCGGCGGGCAAAAAACAAAAGCGCGTCTAGCCGGCCTGCTGGTCAGCCGTCCCCGGTTCCTCATCCTGGACGAACCGACGAACCATCTGGATGAGGAGAGCATGCGCTGGCTGGAAGAATGGCTGGTTTCCTATGAAGGGACGCTGCTGTTTGTATCGCATGACCGGACGTTCATCGATCAGGTCGCCACGAGTGTCGTTGAGTTTACGAATAAAGAACTTACGAAATATAAAGGCGGATATTCGGATTACAAAACGTACAAGGAGCAGGAGCTGCGCAAGCAAGAAACGCTTTATCGCAACCAGGAACTGGAGCGAAAGGCATTGCAGGAGGCGATCCGCAATTATCAGCAGTGGTTCCATAAGGCGCACAACTCGGCAACCGATGTTGAGGTGAAGATTACCCAAAGCTTTTACAAAGCGAAAGCCAACAAAAACATATCCCGTTACCATGCCAAGCAGAAACAGTTGGATCGTTTGGAACGAGATCGGGTGGAAAAGCCGCGCGAGGCGCCCAAGCTGAACATGGAATTGCAAGTGAATACGCTTCACGCCCGGCAATTGCTTGCGATGGAAGGGGTCTATTTTGCCTATCCGGGCGGGCAGCCGCTGTTCAGCGATTTACGGTTTGCCGTGGAACGCGGCGACCGGTTGGCCGTGCGCGGGCCAAATGGTACGGGTAAAACAACACTGCTCAAACTGCTGATCGGCGAACTGGATCCGGTGCAGGGCCATGTAGCGCGCCATCCGCAATTGAAGATCGGTTATTTTTCGCAGGAGCTGGAAGGATTGCCCGAGGATGTTACGCTGCTGGACAGTCTGCTGACCCTGCCGTCCATGACGCAAAGCGCAGCGCGCACGCTTCTGGGATGTTTCCTGTTCTCGCGGGATGATGTGTTCAAGCGAATCGGAGATCTGAGTATGGGAGAGAAATGCCGGGCGGCGTTCCTGCGGTTGTACTTTGGCGGGGCCAATCTGCTCGTTCTGGATGAACCGACCAATTATTTGGACATCGATACGCAGGAAGTCATGGAGGATGTGCTGAAACGGGCTTCCGGCGCGTTGGTTCTTGTCTCCCATGACCGAATGTTGACGAAGGCGCTTGCCAATCGACTGCTTGATCTGGAGCCGGGAGGCAAGGTACGCCGATTTGAAGGGAGCGTGGAGGAATGGGAGGAATCGTTGAAGCTGCGGGATAGCGCGTTGACCATCCGGGATGCCGACGACGAAAGACTGCGACTTGAACTGCGGTTATCCGAGCTGCTGTCGCCGTCCCTTCATCCTGGAAAGGGAACGGTTGCCGATCCGGAACAGGAGGCCGGGCGTGCGGCGGAGACAGCCGAGATTCGGGAAATTCAATTCCGGCTCAAACAGTTGCAAAAGGGCTAACTTTTGCTTATAATTATGAACATTCAACGCTTGAGTTAACCTAAACCAACTTATGCAAACGTGATGATGGAGATAAGTAAGCAGTGCCTCTGGACAGGGAGGAAGCGCCACGGATTGAGAGCGTTTCTGTAGAAAAGGGCTGTCGAAATTCACTCCGGAGCGGTTCCTTGAACATGGCTGCGTTCATTGCTGCCATCAGTAGGGGCAAACGGCTAACGGTCGTTATTCCGTTTAGAGTGAGACATACGGGCTGCGCGGTAAGCGGCGTGGCAGAACCGGATGTCTAACAAGGGTGGTACCACGGTCTTTTCGTCCCTTTATGGGGAGAAAAGGCCTTTTTTGTTGCAATAAAACCACATGAGGGGGCTGTTCACATGAAAGAACGTTTGGAGGCATTAAAGATCGAAGCGCTGGATCAATTGTCCAGTGTTAACGATCCGCAGACGCTTGGTGATCTGCGCGTAAAGTATTTGGGTAAAAAGGGCGCGTTGACCGAGATTTTGCGCGGTATGGGCGCGCTGAGCGCGGAGGAACGCCCGGTCATCGGCCAAGTGGCCAACGACGTTCGCGGCGCCATCGAAGCCGTGATCGAGAGCAAACAGGAGCAGTTCACGAAAGAAGAGACCGCAAAACGTCTCCAATCCGAAACGATCGACGTTACATTGCCTGGCCGCCGTGGGCGCCAAGGCGGATTGCACCCGCTAACCAAAGTGGTGCAGGAAATCGAAGATATTTTCATCGGTATGGGTTACCGTGTAGCGGAAGGTCCGGAAGTCGAAACCGATTATTTCAACTTCGAGGCATTGAATCTGCCTAAAAACCACCCGGCCCGCGACATGCAGGATTCGTTCTATGTCACTGAAGAACTGCTGATGCGTACCCATACTTCTCCGGTTCAGGTTCGCTCCATGCAAGCGATGCAGGGTGAAGTGCCGCTGAAGGTCATCTGCCCAGGCAAAGTGTACCGTCGCGATGATGACGATGCAACGCACTCGTTCCAGTTCAACCAGATTGAAGGCATCGTGATCGGCGAAAACATTCGCATGAGCGACCTGAAAGGCACATTGCTGCAATTCGTACGCGAAATGTTCGGGCCTCATACGGAGATTCGCCTTCGTCCAAGCTTCTTCCCGTTCACCGAGCCAAGCGCTGAAGTGGATGTCACTTGCGTGCAATGCGGAGGCAGCGGCTGCCGGATGTGTAAACAAACAGGCTGGCTTGAAATTCTCGGTTGCGGCATGGTTCATCCTAAAGTGCTTGAAATGGGCGGTTACGACCCGGAAAAATACAGCGGCTTTGCCTTCGGCATGGGCGTTGAGCGTATTGCCATTCTGAAGTACGGCATCGACGATATTCGTCATTTCTACAACAGCGACCTGGCATTCCTTAAGCAGTTCGGGCGGTTGTAAGCGATAGAACCATACATTCTTCTGCGCGTGTCAGCATGATTTGGCATGATCGCGCCCAGGATCGAAACATTAAATATAGATTAAGGAAGTGAACGTGCATGCGAGTATCGACGGATTGGCTGTCTGATTATATTTCCCTGGAAGGCGTGGCGCCACAGGAGCTGGCGGAGAAAATCACCCGTTCCGGCATCGAGATTGACGTGGTGGAGAACCGCAACCAAGGCGTGAACAAGGTTGTTGTAGGTTATGTGAAAAGCAAGGAAAAACATCCGGATGCCGACAAACTGAACGTTTGCATCGTGGATGCTGGTCAGGAAGAGGATTTGCAGATCGTCTGCGGCGCGAAAAACGTGGATGCAGGCCAAAAAATCGCGGTTGCCCTTGTGGGTGCCAAATTGCCTGGCGGGCTGGACATCAAAAAAGCCAAGCTGCGCGGCGTTGTATCCATGGGCATGATCTGTTCGGCGAAAGAATTGGGTATGAACGACAAATTGTTGCCGAAGGAACAACAGGAAGGCATTCTGGTGCTGCCTGAAAATACCGAAATCGGAACGCCGATTGCCCAGGTTCTCGGTCTGGACGATCATGTCCTGGAACTGGACCTGACGCCGAACCGTTCGGATTGCCTCAGCATGCTGGGTGCGGCTTACGAAGTCGGTGCCATCCTGGGACGCGACGTGAAGCTGCCTGATCCGCAGCAGCATCTGGTGGAGATTTCGGATGCGGCGGCAAACCACATTTCGGTGCAAATTTCGGCTGCGGAGCAGTGTGCTCACTATGCAGCTCGTTATGTTACGGGCATCAAATTGGGAGCGTCCCCCCTCTGGATGCAAAATCGCCTGATGGCAGCGGGCATTCGCCCGATCAACAACGTCGTCGACGTAACCAACTATGTCATGCTGGAATACGGTCAGCCGCTGCACGCATTTGATGCGGATAAATTGGAAAAAGGGCACATTGATGTGCGTATGGCGCAGGAAGGCGAAACCATCGTGACGCTGGATGGCCAAGAGCGCAAACTGGAGCCGCATATGCTCTTGATTACGGATGGCGTGAAACCTGTGGCGATCGCCGGGGTCATGGGCGGCGAGAATTCCGAGGTTGCGGAAGGCACTGTCAATCTGTTGCTTGAATCCGCCAAGTTCGATGGCGGAACTGTACGAAAAACGTCGCGCCAACTGGGGCTGCGTTCCGAAGCGAGCCTGCGTTTTGAGAAGGAAGTGGATCCTGGAGCAGTCATTGCTGCATTGAATCGGGCTGCGGAATTGATCCAACGTTATGCGGGCGGCGAAGTTCATCAGGGGATCGTTCAGGCAGGAACGGAATCCGCAGAGAAACGTGTCGTGAAATTGTCGCTGGACAAACTCAACCGTTATCTTGGAACAGATCTGTCGCTGCTTGAGGTTAAAACGATCTTCGCCCGTCTGCACTTCGCCTGCGGCGATGCCGAACAAGGCATCCTGGACGTGGAAGTTCCGACGCGCAGAGGGGATATCACACTGGATGTGGACTTGTTCGAAGAAGTAGCACGCCTGTACGGGTACGACAACATTCCGACTACGCCGATCGAAGGGCCTACGACGCCTGGGGCATACACGCGCGCTCAAGCAATGCGCCGCACGATCCGCGGTTTGCTTGCAAACAGCGGCTGGCAGGAAATGATCAGCTACTCCTTCGTACATCCGGATAAGGCATCCTTGTTCCCGTCCCTGACGGCAGGCAGCAAAACGGTAAAATTGGCCATGCCGATGAGCGAAGACCGCAGCGTGCTCCGTACAAGCGTACTTCCGCAAATGCTGGATGCCGCGGTGTATAACATGAATCGGAAACAGGACTCCCTGGCGGTATTCGAAGTGGGCAGCGTGTTCTTCACGGAAGAGGAGCAGTTGACCAAACAACCGCATGAAATTCCGGTTTTGAGCATGCTGCTTACGGGCCATCGTGCTCCTCAACAATGGAATGCCGGTGCGGAAAAAGTCGATTTCTTCGATTTGAAGGGGGCTTTGGAGGAACTGTTTGCTTATCTGGGTCTGGAGAGCCGTATTCGTTTCGTGGCCAACCAGCCGGAAGGATACCATCCGGGACGTTCCGCATCCGTATATTTGAGCGATCTGCATGGCGGCGAGGATAAGCTGATCGGAACGATGGGCCAATTGCATCCGGAACTGCAATTGCAGTATGATCTTAATGATGTGTATTTGGCAGAGATCGGTCTTGAAGCGATTTACAGCGATGCGGATGCGGATATCCGTTACCGCGAGCTTCCGCGTTTCCCTGCGGTTGAACGGGATATTGCGGTCGTTGTCGGCAAAGACGTCGAAGCGGGAGCCATGCTCCATGCCATTCGTGAAGCAGCTGGGGAATTGATGCAAACCGTACAGGTATTCGACGTGTTCACCGGAAGCAAATTGGGAGACGACAAGAAGAGCGTAGCAATGGCTCTCGTGTACCGTCATCGCGAGCGCACGCTGACCGATGAGGAAATTACCGAGGTTCATTCCCGCGTCGTTTCGCGCCTGGAAGAACAGTTCGGCGCGGAGCTGCGCAAATAGGGACGAAGCATCTTCTCACTGAGTTAACAAACGAAGCCGTGCTGCCCAAGCGCCATGAAGACCGGACAGAGGGGGCTTTCGGTTCAGCCTCGCCTCTCACCTTCGGCTGAATGGATTGCAAATAAGCTGATTGTGGCCGCTAAAATAAGATGGATTTGCAAGGAAGACGGAACGTGCTTTAAATGAAGTCCCTCTTGAAATATCAGGAAGCCGATTCCTTGGCGCTTTTACTTTCTGATATTATGAAAAAGAATTAGCAGGAATTGCTTAAAGTCACATCGAATCCTTAGCATTAGAGGATTGATGTGACTTTTTTTTGCTGACAGCCAAGAATCAACATACAGACTTGAAGGAGGGCACAACTGTGACTACACCTGATCGTACTCGCGTCACCGTAGAGATATACGGGACTTCTTATAAATTGGTCGGCAGCAGTGCCGAATACATGAAACAAGTGGCCAGCTTGGTGGATGAACGAATGAATACCATCTCCAAAAACCACTCCCGCTTGGACACGCCGCGCATCGCGGTCCTCGCGGCTGTACATATGGCCGAGCAGTCGCTCCAGGCTCAGGAGATCCGGAATGAGCTGAAGATGTTGACCGGCGAACGGACGGAATTGAGAAACGAGCTTAATCGCTTGAACGCGATTCAGAGTGAACACCGCAAGGAACTGGAACAGCGTGATCAGGCCATTGCGGAAGCCATCAAACAAAAGCAGGAAGCCGAGCAGGCCCAAGCCAAAATGGCGGCGGACAACAAGGCGGAGATTGCACGATTGAATGCGATGTTGGAGCAGGAAAGGACCCGGTTTGCTGAACGCGAGAAATCGATGCAGGCCCAGCATGCTGCCCAACTTAAGCAAGAGGCCGAGAAGCAGCAGGCAAGGTTGAGGGAAGCAGAAGCGAAAGCAGCCAATCAGCTAAAAGAAGCGCAAGCTCAAGCAGCGGCGCAGCAAAAGGAAATGCAGAACCGTGCTGCCGCAGAACTTCAACAGGCTCAAGCGAAAGCGGCGGAGCAGCTGAAGGCAGCGAAGGAGCAGCAGGCGCAGGCGGAAGCGCGCCTGAAAGAAGCGGAAGCTCGCGCAGCCACGGAGCGCCAGCAGCTTGAAGCGAAAGCGGCGGAGCAGCTTAAGACAGCGAAGGAGCAGCAGGCGCAGGCGGAAGCACGCCTGAAAGAAGCGGAAGCTCGCGCAGCGTCGGAACGCCAGCAGCTTGAAGCGAAGGCGGCGGAGCAGCTGAAGGCAGCGAAGGAGCAGCAGGCGCAGGCGGAAGCGCGCCTGAAAGAAGCGGAAGCTCGCGCAGCCGCGGAGCGCCAGCAGCTTGAAGCGAAAGCGGCGGAGCAGCTGAAGGCAGCGAAGGAGCAGCAGGCGCAGGCGGAAGCGCGCCTGAAGGAAGCGGAAGCACGCGCAGCCGCGGAGCGCCAGCAGCTTGAAGCGAAAGCGGCGGAGCAGCTGAAGGCAGCGAAAGAACAAGCAGAGGCTGCTATACTAGCCGAACTGGAGCAGGCCGAAGCAGAGCTGAACAAGGTGCAGTCGGAAGCGGCCAAACAGGTCGAAGAGCTGCAAGCCACCATGGAACGGCGTTTGCAGCAGGCTGAAGAAGAGAAGGCCCGACAAATTGGTGAGCTCCAGGAGAAGGCCGATAAAGAACGTGCAATCATTCAGCTTGAAGCAGAACAAAATCTTCAGAACGAAATCGGTCGGGTTACGGTTGAATTCCGTGAAGCCAAGGAGCAGTCGGAACTCGAATGGATGGAAAAAGAGGTTGCCTTTGAGGCGAAGCTGGAGGCTGAAGCGAAACAAAAGAATGAACTCGCGGCGGCAGCGGCTGCCTTGGAAAAAGAACAAAGCAAGTTAAAACAGCAGTTGGAAGAGGAGAGACAGGAGGCAGAGGAGCTGCTGCGCGACGTCGAAGCTCAGCTTGGCGCCGTTCGTGAGCAGCTTGCGAGCACGCAGCAGCTGGTCACGGAGCAGGAAGAGAAAATTGCGCAGGAACTGGAACAGCTTCAGTTGTTGCAGGAAGAAAAGGCCGCGCGCATTCAGGAGAAAGAAATCCAAACGCGGCGAATCGCCGAACTGGAGCAGCAGCTGAACGAGCTGAAGCAAGATAGCGCACGCCTGCAGGAAAAATTGCGTACAGCCGAAGCGGAAACAAGCCAATCCCGGGAAGCCGAACAGCAATGGAAGCAGCAGTATAATGAAGTCGTCGAGCGGGAATCTGCCTTGTCCGCGCAGCTTCGCAAAGCACAGGATCATCAGGCGCGGCTGGATGACGAGGTTCTGCGCTTGCAGGCAGCGGCATCGAGATCCGAGGAAGAGCAGCGCGGTCTGCAAAAGGTGCTGGAACAGGCTCATGCAGCCGTGCGTACGCTTCAGAACGAAATCGGCATGCTGACCAAGAGCGAGCAATCGTGGAAAGAGCTTGCCGAGCAGCGGCTTGCGGAGATCGGCGAATTGGAAACGCAAGTCCTGGAGGCCGTGGAACAGAACGAAACGCTTGAAGCCGGGGTGCAGTCCCTTCACGATGAATTGTCCGTCATCAAGGAAGAGGCGGATTCCTTCCGTAAAGAGGCCAACCGTTACAAGCAGGATTTTGCCCGCATCAATGATGAACATCAGCGACTCGCAGCAGAGCTGCACGACGTAACGGACGAACTGCATTCGCTGCAGGAAAGCTACAAGCAAATTCGCAGCGATTACGACGATGCATTGCAGCGCGAAGAGATCGGCGCGAGGGAATTGGAAAGACTGCAAGCCGAGAATCGCTCCATCAAGCAGTCGCTTGTAGAAGCAAACGATCAGGTAAAGATGCTGTCCGAACAAGTGGGCGAACAAGCAGCACAAATTTCGCAGACGGAAGAAGAAGCATTGGAGTGGCAGATCAAACACGAAGACTTGACGGCCAAACATGCCGAGCTTTCCGCACGGGTCGAACAACTGACTGCGCGTGAAGAGCAAATGCAGCAGAAGCTTGACGAGGCTTCAAGGAACGACCAGGTTTGGCAGCGACGTGCAGACGAATGGGCGGTGCAGGAGCAGGCTTGGCAAGAACGTTGGACTGCGCTGGAGAACGAATTGAACATGTGGCAGCAGGAAAGTGCGGTCAGCGTCGAAAAGGTAGAACAGCTGGAGAAAGAATGCAAGCAGCTGGAGCAGCTGCATGCAGGTGCGGTTGAAGAAAAGCAATCGATGGAAACGGAACTTCACGATATCGGCGAACGATTCGAGCTCGCAGCCAATCAATTGCGTCTGCTGCAGGTGGAGCGCGAAATAGAGCGTGAGAAAGCCGAGCGATTGAACACCGAATATCGGCAGCTGCAGGACGAGTATGCGAAACTCCAAACCGAATACAACGAGTGGATCGAACTCATCGAGCAGGACCAAAGTCAGCAATAACAGATACGGATATAACATTCAGGGTATGATCACTTGTGCGATCTGTTATAATACAAGAAGAGCTCCCGTCTAGTTGCGGGGGCTCCTTGTGATTGAACGTTTATGTTTATTCCTCAACGATGATTTTGGAGATCATTCTGCTATGACCGCTTCCGCACCATACGGAGCAGGACACCTGAAATTCTCCGGCCTTATCGGGAGTAATCACTTTTGTGTTTTTCTGGGAATCGAGCGACAGGTTTAGTTCTGGCACGAGAATGCCATGGTTTCCTTCCACATTCTCATACACGATTTTGACCGGGACGCCTTTTTTGATACGGTATTCCGGCTGATCGAATTCATAATTGCTCGCTTTGATGACAAGCTCTTCGCTTGCGGTCACGTTCGCTTCGGACTCGGCGCTGTCGCTGGAGCCTGTCCCGCCACAGGCGGTGAGCATGAGTGCCAGCATGCAGATCGCTAGCCATGCGATTCCTTTTTTCATCATGTGCCTCCTTTAGCCTGTTGAAATAGATGGAATTTGAATGATTTCCTCAAATCATCATACCTCATTCCATGAGAACATGACCATGCCGGCTTTGTCATCTTTTTGAAAAATGCAAAGCGCAAAAACCTCTTCAGGCGGAAAGCCTTCGGAGGTTTATTGGACAAGCCTTTTCAGTTGTCGAGACGTGAATCAAAGTCCCTCGAGATTAGACCGATACTTCGGTTACGAATTGTTTTTGGAACTTCGACCGGCTTCAAACGGCGTGGATACCGGGATAAAGAGGTCGATGATGCCGATCACCAGAGCCGCCAGAATGGCTCCGAGCAAAGTGACTCTTACATGATCGACCACATACTGGCCAAGCCAGATGACCAGGGCACTGACGATGAAACCTACGATGCCTCGGCCAAACGGAGTAACCCGTTTGCCAAATACGCCTTCAATGATCCAACCAAGCAAGGCGATGACCAAGGCCAGCATCAATGCGCTCCAGAATCCGCCAACGGCAAATCCCGGCACAATCCAGCTGACTACCATCAACACGATCGCGGCAATGACGAATCGTACGACATGTCCCAGGAAATTCATACGGTTTACCTCCTTTTCATCAGATCGGATATGCATGGGACATCCAGTTCACAATGTTAATGTAGATGTTGCAATATCCTGACACCCGTAGTTTGTGGCGGAATGCTGCAACTTATGTGTGGAAGGATTCGTTAAATAGCGCAGCTACGATTCATTCGTTATAATACAGATATAGCTTGGAAGGAGTTGTACACTTGGACACGAAAATTTTGCACACATTAGAATACCGGAAAATTTTAAATACATTGCAGGGCTTTGCCCAAACCTCCATGGGGAAACGCAAAGCCGAACAGTTGGAGCCGGTGAGTGAGCTGGAGGAAGTAAAACGGCTGCTTCAACAAACCGATGAGGCAGCGACCTACGATCGCCTGAAAGGAATGCCTTCTTTTGGCGGTATCGTGGATATCACGGCATCCGTTAAACGTGCGGAAATCGGCGGTACCCTCAATCCGCATGAATTGCTGGGCATTTCCAATACAACCCTAGCGGCCCGCAGGCTGAAACGGCAAATTGCGGCTCTGCATGAGGATGAGCCATTGGAAACATTGGTTTTTATCAGCGACCAGCTCTCGGAGCAAAAAGCGTTGGAGGATTCCATTCGCAGCTGCATCGATGACAGTGCCGAAGTCGCCGACACGGCGAGCGTGACGCTGGCTCAGATCCGTCGGGAACTGCGGGGCGGGGAAGCGCGCATCAGGGAGAAGCTGGATTCGATGATCCGTTCCTCTACGGTGTCGAAGATGCTTCAGGATCAGTTGATTACGATTCGGGGCGACCGCTTCGTGATCCCGGTCAAAGCGGAGTATCGCTCTTACTTTGGCGGGATCGTGCATGACCAATCGGGTTCGGGGGCAACCCTTTTTATCGAGCCGGAATCCATCGTAGCCATGAACAACAAGCTGCGGGAGACGCGGATTCGCGAGGAACGGGAAATAGAAGTCATTCTGCAAAAATTGACGGCGTTAGTCAGCGAGCAGGCCGAATGGCTGCTGTACGATGTCGATTTGCTCGGTTCGCTCGACTTCATATTTGCCAAGGCGCGCTTGGCGCGTGAATTAAAGGCAACGCTTCCGCGCATGAATGACCGCGGGTTCATCAAGTTGAAAAAAGGCCGCCATCCGCTCATTGCCATCGAAAATGTAGTGCCTACAGACGTTGAACTCGGAAACGATTATACGTCGATCATCGTCACAGGACCGAATACGGGCGGTAAGACGGTTACCCTCAAAACGATCGGATTGTTGAGCCTGATGGCCATGTCCGGATTGTTCGTTCCCGCTGAAGATGGCAGCCAGCTCTGCGTATTCGATGCCATTTATGCGGATATCGGCGACGAACAAAGCATTGAGCAAAATCTCAGTACGTTTTCCAGCCATATGACCAACATTATTCGGATTTTGAAAAACATGACCCCGAAAAGCCTGATCCTGCTTGATGAGCTTGGTGCGGGAACCGACCCGGCCGAAGGCTCGGCTTTGGCTATATCCATTCTGGAACACATGCATAGCTCCGGCTGTCGCATGGTAGCGACGACGCACTATAGCGAATTGAAGGCCTATGCGTATGAGCGGAAAGGCGTGATCAATGCAAGCATGGAGTTTGACGTAAACACGTTAAGCCCAACCTATCGTCTGCTTGTTGGTGTGCCGGGCCGCAGTAATGCGTTTGCCATTGCGGAGCGTCTGGGACTGCCCGGCCACATTCTCGACTATGCACGCGGCGAAGTGAAAGAAGAGGATCAGCGGGTTGAGCATATGATCGCTTCTTTGGAAGAGAACAGACTTACCGCCGAGCAGGAGCGCGAACGCGCCGAACAGCTGCGTCAGGACATGGAGAAGCTGCGCAGCCGTTACCAGTCCGATCTGGAAAAACTGGAGCAGCAGCGTGATCGTCGAATTGAGAAAGCCGAGGAAGAAGCGAGAAGCATTATCGACAAAGCCAGAGCGGACGCGGAAAAAATCATTGCCGATTTGCGTCAGTTGGCCATGGAAGAGGGAGCTTCCGTCAAAGAACACAAGCTTATCGCGGCACGCAAACAGCTGGATGAGGCAGAGCCCGAAAAACGCAAAAAAGCGGTCAAACGCGCAGGCTCCGTTCCGAAGACCCGTGCGATCGGCCCGGGGGATGAAGTTCTTGTGTACAGCCTGAACCAAAAAGGGCATGTGGTTGAGCTGGCGGGAAGCAAGGAAGCCTTCGTGCAGCTCGGCATTATGAAAATGAAGGTCTCTTTGGACGATCTGGAATTGCAGCAGTCCGCTCCGGCGGTGAAGCCTAAGCAGAAACCGGTAACGGGCGTGAAGCGTACACGCGATGACAATGTCCGCAGCGAGTTGGATCTGCGTGGGGCCAATTTGGAAGAGGCGTTAATGGAAACGGACCGTTTCATTGATGAAGCCTTTCTGGCTAACTTAGGCCAAATTTACATTATTCATGGTAAAGGGACCGGTATTTTGCGTTCGGGTATTCAAGAATATCTGCGCAAGCATAGACATATTAAAAGCTACCGGTTAGGCAATTACGGAGAAGGCGGTAATGGTGTGACCGTAGCAGAGTTGGAATAACAGGGCGTAATCAAGCATGTTCCGCTGGATCGGTTGCGCTTGACAGCAGGAACGGGGAAGGAGAGCGATGAGTGAAGGGGACGATTGACCAGCTGCTGTCCCATCCGCTAGGGATGGTTCTCGGTTTTTTCTCGGTTGCGATTATGGAGTTGCTTGTTTTTCTGGCTTGTTTCGAGTTGGTCACGAAATACAAATGCTGGGATGAAATCAGAAAGGGCAACGTGGCGGTAGCTATGGCTACGGGTGGCAAAATTTTTGGCATTTGCAATGTGCTTCGTTTCTGCATCCAGGCCAAATCTTCCGTGTATGAAGCGATGATCTGGTCGTTTGTAGGTTTTATTTTGCTGCTGATCGCCTATTTTCTATTTGAGTTTTTGACGCCGGTCTTCTCCATTGACAAAGAGATCGCGGCGGATAATCGGGCCGTTGGATTGATTTCCATGATTATTTCGGTCGCGCTGTCTTTTGTCATCGGCGCAAGCATCATGTAAGGAGGCCTTGCATGAAAATTTTAATACGTATTTTGTTTGCGGCATCGATTGTATTTTTTGCCATCGGTGTGATCTACGTCATGAACACGTGAAATGATGTTTGAATAAAGAAAGGTTGATCAGGTTATGGAGAAAACAATATGCCCTTGGTGCCAAACCGAAATCGTATGGGATGAGGAACTTGGGCCAGAGGAAGAGTGCCCTTATTGTCATAATGAACTGAACGGGTATCGCACACTCAACATCACGCTGGGTGACGAGGAAGGTGCCGAGAGTGTTTATGACGAAGAGAACGAAGTGGAGGATGACGATCAGACAGCCGATCTGACTGCACTTTGGGGAGAAGAGGTTGAACTGAAGATGCCTGAACTGCGCACGTTAACGAAGTATGCGGACGAAGGCCATGATTTGCTTCAATATGAAGAAGGTGTGGAGAAGCAGCTCGACGTGCAGGAGGAGGTACCGGAGTGCCCTCACTGCCGGGAATTTATGGTGCTGACCGGCACACAAACCACGACTGCAGAACATTTTGCCTCTGTTCACAACCATGCATCGGGTTCCGGTCTCCTGATGCCAATGCCATTTACGGTTCAGATGTATGTCTGTTCAGGTTGTTTCCAGGTTCAGTATAGTCTTGCTGAAGAAGATCGGATGCGTCTGATTCAAAACCTGAGTACTCGTAAATAGCAGCAAACGCGTAATTCACTGAAAATCGTATAGACTTCCAGAGGTTTCATCATGTTTTTCTTCACCTTGGGGCAGTTTAACGTTATGACTGCCTGCTACCTATATTTCAGGTGGATGAAGGAGGAAGCAGATGAAGGTTACTCTGGGCCGACAATCCATTCTGCTGCTTGGCGTGAATGGATTGTTTGCGTTAGCCGGGGCTTTGTCCGGAACATTTCTGAATGTCTACTTGTGGAAAAGCCGGCCCGATTACAGCATGCTGGGATGGTTCACCGTGAGTCAACAGCTTGCTCTTGGCGCAACATTCTGGCTTGCCGGAAAATGGGTCAAGGAACATGACAAAATGATCGCTTTGCGTCTGGGCACCGGGTTATCGGGCTTGTTCTACATGCTTGTCCTGTGGGCGGGGCCAAAGGCGGTGGATTGGATCTGGCCGCTAGGCATCCTGCTCGGCTGTTCATTGGGGTTGTTCTGGCTTGCCTTTAACGTTGTATATTTTGAGGTGACTGATCGTGAAAACCGGGATTTGTTCAACGGATGGGTGGGGCTGCTGGGCTCCGTGACGGGCATCGTTGGTCCTTGGTTCTCCGGTTTGATCATCTCACGGATGGCTGACAATACCGGGTACCGGCTCATATTTACAGTATCGCTTGTCATCTATGTCATTGCCGTCGTGTGCAGCTTTTTCCTGAAAAAAAGAAAGGTCAGCGGTACATACTGTTGGGATGAACCGCTGAAGCAGTTATCCCGTAAGGGCAGCCCCTGGAGACCACTTGGCGTGGGGTTGATCGCTCAGGGGGTGCGAGAGGGTGTTTTTGCATTCTTGATCGCACTGCTCGTATATGTCGCCACCCAACAGGAGTATAAGCTTGGGCAATTCTCATTGATCACTTCATCCGTCGCGCTGGTGAGTTACTGGGCCGCAGGAAAATGGTTCAAACCTCGTTACAGGTCTATGGGGATGCTGTCCGGAGCGATATTGTTGTTCTTGGTTCTTCTGCCTCTATTATGGAAGGTTGGTTACGGCACCTTGCTGTTCATGGGAATCGGTTCGGCCATCGGCATGCCGCTGTACATGCTGCCGATGATTTCGGCAGGTTTCGATCTGATGGGGACAAGTGACGAAAACGTGGAGAAAAGAGTGGAACTTGTCGTATTGAGAGAGCTATGCCTCATGACCGGAAGACTGTTGGGGTTGGCATCGTTTTTGGTCATCGTTCAGAGTCAGCCATCGTTGCAAGAGATGGTATGGTTGATCGTTGCCCTGGGTGCATTTCCGCTTGTGGGATGGATTGCCATCCGCAGTTTGCTTAGCACGCATGATCCGAGGGCACCTCAGCGAAAATAAAAGAATAACAGGGTACTTGCGCCGAGTTCAGTTCTCCGGCAAGTACCCTGTTTTAGTTTGCTCCATGGCTTATTTCCATGATGCGGGAGAGGGTTTGTTGGTTCGTGTAAGTGAAAAGAGCTCCATATCTCCGTTTGGATTACCCGTAACGGCGTCTGCCAGTATGGAGGCTGCAATCATGCTGTATACCGTCCCATTCCCTCCGTAACCCTCAAGAAAATAGGAATGAGGGAATTCCGGATGGGGGCCGATTAATGGCAGCCCGTCATGGGTATTGCCGAATACGGCCCCCCATGTGAAATCGACTTCCAGGTCTGGCAGAGGGAAGTACGCACGAACCTTCTTCAAGAGTTGTTCGCCGCAATGCTTGGCTCGGTGCTCTCTCTGATCCTTGCGCGGCAAATCTTCATCCATCCCGCCTGCCACGATTCTTCCGTCCATCGTTGTCCGCATGTATGTGTATGGAAGCGCGGATTCCCAAATGAGATAGCGGTCATACCAACTGCTGAGATCCGGCAAAGGTTTGGTTACAATGACATAGGAAGTCTGGAGATAGGCCGTTTGATCCTTCTTGATGGACTGGGTTTCGTATCCTGTCGCAAAAATCACTTTGCGAGCATGAATCCGTCCACCCGGCGTATGGCACAACACGCCGTCTTTGAGGAAATCGCAATGGATCATGGCCGTTTTTTCGAAGATCCGGACCCCTTTTTTCGCAGCGGAATGAAACAAACCGTGTACGAAACGAAACGGATTCACCTCGGCATCGCCTCGGGTTAAAAGAGCAGCTGGTTTGCTAATCGAGAGGTGCTTGTTAATACGGCCGGCATCCCAAAACGCTGCGTCGAAACCGTATCGCTGCAAAGTCCGGGCCTCTTTCTCGAGTATGTGAATGTCTTCTTGACTGCTGGCAAAGCGAAGACTATTTCTTGGGATGAAACAAGGATCCGTATCCAGCGTACCCGCGAGTCGTTCGAGCTGCGCCATGGCATCCCGGCAAAGTTCGTAAAACCGGACGCCGGTATATTCGCCGAATGTATGGATGCAAGAGGTCAACGTTTTGTCATTTGTGTTTTGCAGCAGACCGGCACTGGCCAAACTGCTGCCGTGAGCAATGTTTCTTTTTTCAATGACGACCGTATCCACCCCCTGATCGGCAAGCAGCCGTGATGCTAATGCGCCTCCCATGCCGCCACCGATGATGAGGCAATCGCATGTAAGATCCGTTTGCAGCACAGGGTATGTTGGCGCATCGGTCATCGTGGAAGGCCAGAAGGGCGTACCATATACAAGTTCCAAGAGGGGCAACTCCTTTTCGGTAAGGGATTCTGTATACTTTCGGAAGACAAGGTAAAAATAATCCCGCATGCACTTCAGGTTAAGGAGGATCATTCCTATGCAACATGCGCAAATCCAGGCACTCAGTCCCAAAGAGCTGAATTACATCGCGGACTCCATTTCCAATGAGGAACTGTTGATCAAGCAGTGTGCGGCAACGGCCTCAACCACGCAAATTGCACAAATCCAGCAAGCTTTGAACCAGTACGTTCGCTCCCATGAACAGCATTTGAACACGCTGACTGCCGCGCTGCATCAGCATCAGTCCATTGCTCCTACGCAACCCCAGTAAGGCCCAAAATCAAAAACGCTGAAGGAGGAAGCCCTGTGTATTCTCAATCTTTGTCATCCGGGGGAAGTTTTATGCAGGAACAAGACCTGCTCAGTTCGATTCTCGCAAACCTGAGACGCACGGCGCGCGAGTATACGACCGCCACAACGGAAGCGGCTTGTCCGGCGGTTCGCCAAATGTTTATGGATTTGACGAACGATACGCTCAGGCTGCAGGGCGAGCTGTTCAATCTGATGCAGCAAAACAATATGTATTCCGCTTCGTCGAAGGCGCTCCGCCAGGACATAGACAAGCAAATCCAGTCTGCCCATCAAGCGCAGCAGAAATGCCAGCAGTTCGTGCAGGAGAAAAGCACGCAATCTGCCACGTACAACCATGCACCCAACGTTCCGCAGCATCCGGCAAATTACGGCAATCCCTATTACGTGTAATTTCCCGGAACGAGTTTTGAATCCGAAAAAAGCAGAGCATACCACCGCTTGCCCGAATTCCGAGCAGGCGGTTTTTGTGTTTGCACAGACGTTAAATTCATGTAATATTAGTATTAATTCATTTTCAGGAACCTGATAAGTGCTGGAGGGAAAGGCATGAAGGATTTGAACGATTTGCAATTGAAAGTTCTCGATCTGTTGAAGGAAGATGCTAGAAGAACTCCTGCATTGTTGTCGACACTGCTCGGCGAACCGGAGGAACATATCAAAAAGGCTGTCGAGGAACTGGAGCAAGAACACGTCATCGTGAAGTACGCCACGGTCGTAAACTGGAGCAAAGTGCACGACGAGAAGGTCACGGCGTTGATCGAAGTGCAAATTACGCCTGAACGGGGGCGCGGTTTTGAAGGGATTGCGGAGCGGATCTATCTGTATCCTCAGGTCAAATCCGTTTACTTGATGTCTGGCGCGTATGACCTGCTCGTCGAAGTCGAGGGCGGCAACCTGCGCGAGGTAGCCAACTTTGTGTCGGAGAAGCTGTCTCCCATCGATTCGGTCCTTTCGACCAAAACCAACTTTATTCTCAAAAAATACAAGCAGGACGGGATTATTTTCGAGGACCATCAAGAAGATAACCGTCTCATGATCTCGCCGTAAAGGAAGATGTGTCATGATATTGAATGAACAGACAACAGGAAGCACCAAAACCATGAATTCATATTTGTCGCCACTGGTTCAGCAAATTCCTCCTTCCGGCATCCGCAAGTTTTTCGACTTGGTCGGAGACAACAAGGATATCATTACGCTAGGGGTCGGCGAGCCGGATTTCATCACGCCGTGGCATATGCGCGAAGCGTGCGTGTATTCGTTGGAACGTGGCATGACCAGCTACACCTCCAATGCGGGCATGCCCCAGCTGAGGGAGGCGCTCAGCGAGTATTTGGATACTCAATTCCATACGAAATATGATCCAAAAAACGAAATCATCGTAACGGTCGGCGGCAGTGAAGCCATTGACTTGGCCTTGCGCGCGCTCATCGTGCCAGGAGACGAAATTTTGATCCCGGAGCCGTCGTATGTAGCGTATTCTCCCATTGCTTCCATAGGCGGCGGCGTGCCGGTCGGCATCGAAACGTATGCGAAGGACCAGTTCAAACTTACGGCAGAAGCGCTTGAGGCCAAGATCACGCCTAAATCCAAGGTCGTCATTCTCTGTTATCCAAGCAATCCGACGGGAGCGATCATGACGCATGAGGATTGGCTGCCGATCGCTGAGGTAATCAAAAAGCATGATTTGATCGTCATCGCGGATGAAATTTATGCCGAGCTGACGTACAACCAAAAGCATGTCAGTTTTGCAGCCGTCCCCGACATGAAGGATCGCACGATTCTGGTCAGCGGTTTTTCCAAAGCATTTGCCATGACGGGCTGGAGAATCGGGTACATGTGCGGGCATCCCGAATTGATCTCGGCGATGCTGAAGATTCATCAATATACGGTGATGTGTGCGCCGGCCATGGGTCAGGTAGCTGCTTTGGAGGCATTACGGAACGGAATGGCCGAAAAAGACCGGATGGTGGAATCGTATAACCAGCGGAGACGATTGATCGTGCAAGGATTCAGAGACATCGGTCTCGATTGTCACGAGCCTCAGGGCGCGTTCTATGCGTTCCCGAGCATTCAAAAGACGGGGCTCAGCTCGGACGTATTTGCCGAACGCCTATTGACGGAGAACAAGGTAGCCGCCGTGCCCGGAAACGTATTTGGGCCTCAAGGTGAAGGCTTCTTGCGGTGTTCCTATGCGACATCTGTCGCGCAGTTGAATGAGGCATTGGATCGGATTGGAAATTTTGTCCATAAAGTGTTGAAAGAGGGATAACAGATTGTAGCAAAAGCTGTTGATGTTACATTTCGGATATACGGAAAAAATAACTTTCTTTTACAAGATTTTATGATATAATTTCATTTTGAAATAAGTTTTCATAAAATTGAAATAAAATCCATTCCAAGGAGGGTTAGCTTTGTTCTGTGTTGAATATGATTTACCGACGAATCGTGGACATTATTTGGCAGAAGGCGATCATGGCGACCGATGGTCGGTGAACCCTGACCACGCATCTTTGCATAACGTTTCCTTGGAAGAAGAGATCCATATGTTGCGATGCAAAATGGAACAGTTATTTTTGGAGGAGAAATCCTTCACTTCGGATATCGTTATTGAAATCAGCAGCTTGCTCGATCTGAAAATCAACGAATATTACATGAAGCAGAAACCGACAAAAGGCAAATAATTTTGTCCTTGAGCGAAAACGTTACCTGTAAGGAAATGAGACCCCCATCCGGGGTCTTTTTTGATGATCGTTGAGAAAAGACAAATGATACAAAATGGTCTTGTAAAAGGCATAAGAGGCCTGGACGGGCACGCTGTTTTTGCGAGTGGGATAATTGTGATATATTTGTAGTTAGGAGAATAGAGGGGGAATGGGGATGAAAAGGTTTTGGGGAATGCTGTTCATCGTTTCGATCGTTTTGATGCTGTCCGGATGTGGCGGCAAGGATGGTTTTACCATTTTCATCATTGATAATCAAGGTAATCCGTCGGTCATTTCCGAACAGCTGCAAACCAATTTGCAGCAAAAACTGGGTGAAGAACCGAAGGTTGAAGTCATTACTAGCGCGATGTACGACGTGCAAAAAATTTTGGTCGAGTATGCGGCCGGTGGACATGACATTTTCATCTTGCCCGAGGCAGACATGAAACAATATGGAAAAAGCGGGTCCAATGTTCCGCTGGAAGATACGTTTGATGCCGAGAAATACAAACGGGGCGTGTTTGACGGAGGCGTCCTGGTTGAGCAGGGCGAGGGAGACAACGGTTCCGACATCAAAACAGAATCTCATCTCTACGGTATTCCGCTGGAGGAGATGCAAATGTTCAAGGACGTGAAATATGCGGCCAGCAATTTGTTTGCCACGATTCCGGTGTCCGCTTCCAATGTGGATGAGGCCAAAAAAGTTTTGAAGGCGTTGACAGAATAAGAGAGCTTCCATTCAAACACATCGACAGAGGAGGAGAGCGGATTGCTGATAACGGTCACAGGCGGCGTCGGCAGCGGCAAAACCCGGTTTGCCCTCGACTATGCAGCCCGGATTAGCCGGGAAGGGATCTATTTGTCCACAGGCGACCATGATCCAGTGAATCCGGAGCTGCCGTCCGCTCATTACCGGGCCATATCGGCAGTGAAAGGGCCCCAATTGGCCCAGGTTATTGATCAGATCAACCGGGAATCGAATCTTTATTTGGCGGATCAGCGCATTCTTATTGTGGATAGCCTAACCGCATGGATGGCGGCGAGCTTCGACGTCTGTGACAATCTGAACGAACAGAGGAACGATACCCAGAAATTGCTTGGCGCATTGCTTTCGTACCAGGGCAAACTGCTCGTCATTACGAACGAAATGCATGCATCGCTGCAACCTTCCGAGAAAGAGCGAGTTTTCGCAGCTCGCATGGCGTCCGTGAACCGGATGCTTCAATCTCACTCGGATCGGATGTTTATGCTCGTTTCAGGGCTGGCCATTGATTTGAAATCACATGCGCTGCGATATGAATAAATGTTGAACCCATGTAATAAGCCTCGGCCATTCCACTTAGGGAGGGACCGAGGCTTTACTCATGTATATCCGTATCTATTTAAGCGAGTTTGTTACTTGCGGGATTTGATCCGTTTGATCCACCAGATGACAAAAATAATGGCGGCAATCGCAACAATGACATAAACAACCAGTGAATAGACATCCATGAACTCCAAAATGCTCTCCCACGATGCGCCAAGCGCGGCGCCGACCGAAACAAGGATGATGTTCCAGACCAGTGTGCCAATCGTTGTAAAGAGAATAAACAGGCCAAATTTCATGTTGGACATGCCTGCCGGAATGGAAATCAGGCTGCGAACCAGCGGCACCATGCGGCAGAACAATACCGTCCATATCCCATACTTGTCGAACCAAGCATCGACGCGGTGGATATCTTCCTTCTTGATGCGCAGGATATGGCCCCATCGATCCACGATTTTTTCCAGGCGTTCAACGTCGATCAGCAGCCCGATGCCGTACAGGATGATGGCACCAAGCACCGAACCGATCGTTGCCGCGATAATAACGCCGGGAAGGGTGAGGCCGGTATAGGTGGTCATAAATCCGCCAAAAGGCAAAATAATTTCCGAAGGAATGGGCGGGAACACGTTCTCCAGGGCAATGATCAACGCAATGCCGATGTATCCGTATTGTTCCATGAAATCGGTGATCCAGTTTTGCATAATCGTCTCCTCTACTATAAAATGACATAGATTTGGCGCGCATTCGCAGAACATACCAATTGTGGTATACGTATAGGGCCTGAGGTTGGTTTCTGAAAATTTGCATTTCCGTCACACCCGCAGGTCAAGTATACTGGTAAAGTTGAGGACAAGAAGAATGTAGTCGATCTTACCCATGCTCATGGGAACGCTGACGTTAAAGATTTAGCCAATGGAGGGATCAAGATGGGCATATATACAAGAACCGGTGATGAAGGGCAGACTTCGGTGATCGGAGGACGAGTGGTCAAGGACGACGATCGGGTGGAGGCTTATGGCACGATTGATGAGTTGAACTGTTTTGTCGGTCAGGCCATCAGCCTTATCGATGATGCAAAGGGCTCGTTCGAAGACCTGAAAGAACAGCTGTCGGAGATTCAACAGGAGCTGTTTGATTGCGGCTCCGATCTGGCGTTTGTCAACATTACGGAAAATCGGTATAAAGTAAAAGACGACAAGGTTGCGCGGCTGGAGCAATGGATTGATCTGTTCGATACCGAAAATCCGAAAGTGGAGCGGTTCATCATTCCTGGGGGCACCCTGCTGTCTTCTGCGCTTCACGTATGCCGTACCGTGTGCCGTCGTGCCGAACGCCGGGCAGTCACGCTAGGGCAGCATACCGACATCAATCCGTCTGTGCGTCGTTACTTGAACAGGCTGTCGGACTATTTCTTTGTGGTTGCCCGGACAGCCAATGCAAGACAGCAGGTACAGGATGTTGAATACGTTCGCAGCAAAAAGGTTTTCCGCCGCAAAGAGGCAAAGAGTGAGGAATGAACGGCAAAGGAATGAAAAGGAACCAATGAACGGTTATTACACACCAATCACATACACGGTATCCGAGCAGGAGGAAGGTTGGCTGCTGAAGACGGTGCTTCAGCGACGCCTTCACGTATCGCGCAAACTTCTGTCACGACTGAAGCTGACAGAGCACGGCATTATGTTGAATGGAGAGCGAGTGTATATCAGCGTCAAGGTGGCTGCAGGAGATCTCGTCGAAATTCGGATGGAGCAGGAGGAGTCGGATGATATTCTTCCCGAAGAACTGCCTTTTTCCATTTTATATGAGGATGAGCACCTGCTGATCGTAAACAAGGATGCAGGCATCATCGTACATCCTACGCATGGTCACTATACGGGAACGTTGGCGAACGGCGTCGTGCATTATTGGAAAGCCAAAGGCGAACGTGTCCGTTTTCGTCCGGTGCATCGGCTGGATCAGGAAACGTCGGGCGTGCTGGCCATTGCCAAAAATCCGTATGTGCATCAGCATGTGTCGGAACAGATGATAGCAGGCACGGTAGACAAGCGTTATATCGCTTTTGTGCACGGCAGCCCTACCCCGGAAGAAGGGACGATCGACGGTCCGATCGACCGCGACCCCGAGGAGCCGCATCGCCGGATCGTCACGTCGGACGGTTACCCTGCCCGTACGCTCTATAAGACATTAGCGAAATGGGATGGAGGAACGGCGAGCGAAGTGAGCCTTAAGCTGGAAAGCGGCAGGACGCATCAGATTCGCGTGCATATGACGTCGATCCACTGCCCGCTGATCGGGGACAGCATGTACCAAACATTGCCGGACGCGGGCATTGACGCCCGAACGGTGGCCTTGCGAGCTGAGCGGGACGGTTGGATCGATCGGCAGGCTTTGCATGCATGCGAGCTGTCGTTCGAGCATCCGATTTTGCGTAAGCGAATGACGTTCCATGCCCCGCTTCCTGCAGACTTGCAGGATCTGAAGCAGCGCTTGCAGCAAGAGAACGAGAATACGGAGGAACAGGAATCATGAGCCGATTGAAAGTTTATCAATATGCCAAATGCGGCACCTGCCGCAAAGCGGTCAAATGGCTGGAAGGCAAGGGGCACGAGTTGGCATTGGTGCCGATCTTTGACGCCCCTCCTTCCGAGGCGGAACTGAAACAATTCATCGAGCTGAGCGGGCTTGAAGTGAAGAAGTTTTTCAACACCAGCGGTGAGGTCTACAAGGAGCAGCAGCTCAAAGACAAGCTTCCGGGCATGTCGACGGACGAGCAAATTCGTTTGCTTGCATCGAATGGCCGCCTTATCAAACGTCCCATCGTCACGGACGGAACAAAGGTCACTGTTGGATTCAAGGAAGAGACGTTCGAGCAGGTATGGAGTTAGGTTTGAAGCATGCCCTGATCGACAAGACGTTTCCGGTATCGTCCAAAAAACAGGGCTTTTTTGGCTGGCCGCCGCTTGGCGGAACTATGCTATAATGTTAGAATTATAGCGGTCATTTTTTGATATAGAAGACAGGAGAGATTAATTCGAAGTGAATCAACGTAATGAACCTACTTTGTTGCTGGTAGACGGTATGGCAGTGTTGTTCAGGGCGTTCTATGCGACATCTGCGAGCGGATATATCAGACGTACAAAGGCAGGATTGCCGACCAACGCGGTGTACGGGTTTATCCGTTACTTCTGGGATGCGGTCCAGACTTTTGGGCCAAGCCATGTCATCTGCTGCTGGGATATGGGAGGCAAGACGTTTCGCGGTGAGGAATATGCGGCATACAAGGGGAACCGGGCGGAAGCGCCGGATGATCTGATTCCCCAATTTTCGCTGATTCGTGAGGTCATGGACAGTCTTGGCGTTCCGAATATCGGGGCTCAAGGCTTTGAAGCCGACGATTGTATCGGTACCCTCGCCAAATACTACACCGAGCAGAACAACATGAACGTCATGGTGTTGACCGGGGATCATGACATGCTGCAGCTGATCAATGACCGGACAAGCGTGATCATCATGAAAAAGGGACACGGCAATTACATGGTATACACTCCCGATTCCTTGATGGAAGAGAAGCAGCTTGCCCCGCGTCAGATCATTGACATGAAGGGTCTTATGGGCGATGCCAGCGACAATTATCCGGGCGTTCGCGGCATTGGCGAGAAGACGGCGCTCAAACTGGTGCAGGAGTACGGCTCCATTGAGGGAATTTTGGATAATTTGGATCAATTGACGCCTTCGGTCCGGAAAAAGATCGAGAACGATCTGGACATGCTTCATTTATCCCGCAGATTGGCAGAGATTCATTGTGAAGTACCCGTAGCTTGCGCATTGGATGTATGCGAGTTCCAACTTGACCCGGATGCGGTCATGGACAAATTCGAGCAACTTGAGATGAAGAGCCTCGGCTCTTGGATGGGAGTGGCGGCAGGTTGAGCAGCATGAACACGCGAGGAATCGGCAAAAAGTGGTGGACCGGGGCAATGGCCCTGATCCTGGCTTTGCCGGTATTATTGTCAGGAGCCGTGGGCGCTCCCGAAACAGCAGAAGCCAAAGCGGCAATCAGCACCAAAGTACAAAAAGTGAAAACGGCAGGACGCACCTTTATGGTGCAAACGGTCAGCATTCCAAAAGGAACGCCGGTGACGGTGGGACTTGCCAAAAAACAAGTGGGACAGACGGCTACGCTGCCATCGATCGTAAAGGCTTACGGTGCGCAAGCCGCGATTAACGGAGCTTTCTTCGAGGCCTATAACGGGGCACCGGACCCATATGGCATGTTGATTGCCAATAGCAAAGTGATACATATCGGAAGATACGGAACAAGCATCGGTTTCAAAGCGGACGGCACGGCGATCATGGATTCATTGCAGGTGAGCCTGACGGGCAAGGTTACCGGCAAAGACGGCAAGCCGCGCAGCTGGTACGCTACCTTTGTCAACCGCACGCCTGCGGCAGATGCCAACATCAGCATGCTGTATACGCCGGAGCGAGGCGGCAAGGTGGGATTCAAAGGCGGGATCGCCGTGGTGATCGAAAAGGGTGTCGTGACGAAGAAGTTAACAAACAATAACGTCTCCATTCCGAAGAACGGATCGGTTCTGGTCTTCTCAGGCACGCTGAAATCCATGGCAGATCGTTTTGACGTGGGCTCTGCCGTAGAGATGAACTATAAATACACGAATGCCTCAGGCAAGGAGATTCCTTGGGAAGATGTTGTGACAGCGGTAGGAGCCGGTCCACGTTTGGTAAAAGACGGGAAAGTGGCGGTGAATCCGGTGAGCGAGGGCTTTAAGGATACCAAGATTCTGAACGCTTCGGGCGCTCGAAGCGGAATCGCCATCATGGCGGACGGCTCCGTAATGCTGGCTACCGTTCCGGGAGCCACGATCAAGGAGTGGGCTGCCGTCATGCAGAAGCTTGGAGCCAAACAAGCGATGAACCTGGATGGCGGAGCCTCTTCAGGCCTTTATGCCGGCGGCAAGATGCTGACTTCCCCCGGGCGGTTGCTTAGCAATACCCTTGTATTCGGCGGTTCGGTGAAATAAAACGGAGAAGCATAGGAGGTTGTCATGATGAAGATGACGCATCATCCGAAGTCAGATCAGGCTGGCCCAGCCGTGCTTGCGGTCAACGTTGGGCAGCCCCGGCCATTGCCTGGCCAGAAGCGGGAAGTTTTGAGCAGCATCGTGAAAACGCCCGTGTCGACACAGGTATTCCTGTCGTTCACCGGTTTGGCCGGGGATGGCCAGGCCGACCTGGTGCACCATGGCGGACCGGACAAGGCCCTCTGCGTATATGACTACAGCCGTTACCCGGCTTTGGAGCAGCTGATGGATCGCAGGCTTGACTGGGGGGCATTTGGTGAAAATCTGACGGTGACGGGCTGTCCGGAAGAAGTGATTCGGATTGGCGACGTGTTTGAACTCGGTGAAGCCGTCGTACAGGTCAGCCAACCGAGGCAGCCATGTTTCAAATTGGGCGCCAGGTATGATTACAAAGAGCTTCCGGTCTATTTTCAGGAAAGCGGGCATACCGGATTTTATTTTCGCGTACTCCGTGAAGGTGAAATCGGCCCTGGCTCGGCGTTTAGACGTGTGACCACGGATGAAACATCGATGACCGTAATGGAAGCCAACCGGATCATGCATCAAGGAAAGCAGGATGCTGCTGCGATGCGTTCGCTTTTGACTATTTCCGCGTTGTCGGATAGTTGGAGAGAGACATTGCTTCAACGGCTGGACAAGCTGGACAACGAAAACAACTGATGATCTGAATGGGAGCGTGACTGAATTGACGATTTTAGGTGCAATTGAAGCAGGTGGTACCAAATTTGTGTGTGGAATTGGGACAGAGCAAGGCGAGGTGCTTGAACGGGTAAGTTTTCCGACGACAACGCCGGAAGAGACGATGGCTCAAGTCATCGCTTTCTTTGAAGGCAAAGATATTGCGGCGCTTGGGGTAGGATCCTTTGGACCCATCGATCCGATCGAAGGAAGTCCGACCTATGGCTACATTACGACAACGCCAAAACCGCATTGGGGGCAGTACAACCTGATCGGCAAACTGAAAGAGCATTTCGACGTGCCAATGACGTTTGATACGGACGTTAACGGGGCAGCATTGGGTGAAGCTACTTGGGGGGCTGCTCAAGGGTTGGACAGCTGCTTGTATATCACCGTGGGGACAGGCATCGGAGCAGGTGCGGTCGTCGGGGGGAAAATGGTTCACGGTTTATCCCACCCGGAGATGGGACATATCGTGGTGCGCCGTCATCCAGAAGATGCGTATGAAGGCTTCTGCCCTTATCACGGCGATTGCCTGGAAGGGTTGGCAGCAGGTCCGGCGATCAACAAACGTTGGGAGCAACCGGCTTATGAACTGTCGCCGGACCATAAGGCGTGGGAGCTCGAAGCCCATTATCTGGCACAGGCATTGATGAACTTTGTGCTGATCCTCTCCCCGCAAAAGATCGTTATGGGTGGCGGGGTCATGAAGCAAGAGCATCTCTTCCCGATGATTCAGGGCAAACTGCAGGAGCTTCTGGCTGGATACGTCCAGCATCCTATGATTCAATCCGAAATCGATCAGTATATCGTTCCGCCTGGACTGGGCGATAACGCAGGCTTGTGCGGTTCGCTTGCGCTCGCGAAATTAGCATTGGAAAAATAGGTTTGTTCTATTTGCAATATAGAAATAATGCCTCTTTTTACCTTCGAAACGGTTGACGAATTTTTCCAATATGGTATGATATGAACAACAGCATAGCACGGTTGATGAGGAAGCACCTCTCTTGCATTACATTGCAGGAGGGGTGCTTTTTGTGCTGCCCATCAGCATGATGGCCTGGCATGGTGTCTGGTTGGCTGTGCTCTGCTACAACATAAGGAGGAGTCCAAGATGGAAATTATTTTCATGAACAGATTAACCAGAATGTTCGAGCAGGAAGAGCAGCCTGCCCAGTTGTGGATCGGTGAAGAAGAGGGAAGCTGGCAGTTGGTGTGGAGCCGTTATGAAGCAGGAGATCGCGAGGATATGGTCTGGTACGAGGGGGATTCATGGGACGAATTGCTGCATGTTTACCGCCATCAGTTGGCCACGCGCATGGGTGAAGGATATCGACCGCTGCTGCAAGGCTTGTTTCATGACGGCGACGAGTTGAAAGATCGCGGTTATGGCGGACAGCGTCTGCAATGTTACAGCGAATTGCACAGCAATGAGGTGTTGTACGAGGATCTTTGCGCCTGGCGCAGGCAACGAGCCGCTTCGGACCGCAAAGCCCCGTATTTTATCGCGACGAATCGCTTGCTCCGCATGATTAGCGCGTATGTTCCTCAAACGTTGGAGGAGTTGATGCAGCTTCCGGGCGTGGGCGAAAGCAAAGCGTCCGAATACGGCCAAGAGTGGCTCGAGCATACGCATGGCATGCAGCGATCTCATGATTTTCCGCTCGATTGGGTATATGCCGCGCTCAAGGAAGAAGAATACGAGAGTTGGCTGTACAAACAGAAGGAGCATAAATACAAGCAGGAACTGGAAAAATTTACGACGCGCAAACAGGTGCTTGAAGGCATGAAAGAAGGACTTACTTTGGAAGAGATCGTCAATCGGTCCGGTTTGTCGCGCAGGGAACTGATTGAATGGCTTGAAATTTTGGATGACGAAGGATACGACACGGATTCCTTGCTGGATGCCGAACTGGCCGTGATGCCCGAGGAAGAACAGGAAGCAGTGTGGAATGCGTATGAAGTGCTTGGCGATTCGTTTCTTAAACCTGTGATGCAGAAAGTATATGGCCCGGACAGACCTAGCGGAACGAATTTGGAGCAAGTGTACGAGCGTTTGCGCATGATTCGCATTCGTTTTCGCCGCTCTGCAGAAACCGCGAAAAATGCAGGATAACACCGGGAGAACGGAAACGGGAGGGGTGTTGTGACGGAGGCGAAAAAAAGACGAGGCATACCCGAAACCAGGGCTGCCTCGTCGACCGTTTGACAGTTGCATAGGTTGTTCAAATCCAGTCTTTTTTGCGGAAAATAAAGAACATGCTCAAACCTAAAGTAATCATGATGCCGATGACGACGAAATAACCATATTTCCAATCGAGCTCAGGCATGTTCGTGAAGTTCATGCCGTAAATTCCGGTAATGACCGTCAGCGGCATAAATACCGTCGTGATGGCGGTAAACACACGCATGATCTCATTCGCGCGGTTGGCGATGCTGGATTGATAGGCTTCGCGCAAGTTGCCCATCAGATCCCGGTACGTTTCGAATGTCTCCGATATTTTAACGGCGTTCTCGTAGATGTCGCTGAAGTATTTCTGCAGCTGATCATCGATGAGACGCAAATCTTTTTTGTTCAGCGTATTGATGACCTCTTTCTGAGGTCCCAGTACTTTTTTCAACCATAAAATCTCACTGCGAAGCCCGATGATTTCGTTCAGGTGGGATTTTTTGGTGTGCATCAGAATGTCTTCCTCGAGCTTCTCGATGCGGGCCTCGATCCGATCGCCCACCGTGAAGTAATTGTCGACGATCAAGTCGATCAACAAGTACAAGAAACGGTCTGGCGTGTTGGCTTCCTGTTCCCATAAGATGGGCTTCAGTGTACGCAGCTCGCTGACCTTTTGTTTGGTCACGCTTATAATGAAATGTCTGCCCAAAAACAGGTTGACAGCCCGCAAGAAGATTTCTTCATCATCGAATCGAATGCTGTTAATGACGATAAAATAATGATTTTCGTAAATTTCGATTTTTGGACGCTGTTCGTCCTCGCTAAGGCAGTCCTCCACCGCCAGGTCATGGATCATGAACAGGGGCTGGAGCACCGCCAAATCGTCAACGTCTGCATCGATCCAGTAGAATCCCTCTGCTGGTGGCGTCAGCGTTTGTTCAATATCGTCCACCGGGATAAATACACCGTTGTTTACCAACCGGATTTTCATCGTTATCCACTCCTTCTGCACCCGCCACTATGGCGGATCACTCTTGAATTAGGGCGCAAAGGAACAGATCAGCCGGTCGGCAGCGGGGTCTGGAGATCAGACGGGATGACTTGGTATCCAAACGGAATAAACGTCCCGCTGCCGGCATGCTGATGTCAATTCACTATGCAGTTTGCTGGAACTCGTCTGCCAATCAGGCCTCGGGTCGCCGTCCATTGAATATGTCACCTCTCACATAAGGGTATGCAACACTTGTCTAGTATACCGCTCGTACATGGTGCTTTCAAGCGTAAAAATGTGTCGATTTTGGCGCCACACAGCAGTCTATGAATGTAGGGAACAAACGGTTCCGCTTCATAAAAACAGACCTGCAAACATATGCTTGACGAGTAGGCGTTATTGTTTTAAAGTATACGTTAAACATGCTATCAACAATTGAATACGGCGAAATCTTATCAAGAGTAGGTGGAGGGACTGGCCCGATGAAACCCGGCAACCGGCGGCATAACCGCACGGTGCTAATTCTTGCAGCGACTAAGTGCACATACATTGAGGCACTGTTGTTACTGAGAGATGAGAGAGGCGCATATCCGTTTTACATATGACCTTTCTCGGAGTCCGAGGAAGGTCTTTGTTATAATTATCGGAATGACTGGGCTTTGGGCATCCGATTGTTCTGGTATATGCACCGACTTCTCAGCACTGATTTTCGCTAAGCAATTTAAGGCTGTCCCGTAGACGACAAGGGCTGCATGTGGACATTGCGTCTGCGCTCGGAGACCAGCTCTTGGCAGCTAAGCCTGCATCTATCTATGCTTAAGGAGGAGTTACACACCATGCCGATCAAAATACCAGATGCCTTGCCCGCAAAGGAAGTGCTTGCGGGAGAGAACATTTTCGTAATGGATGAATCGTCTGCTTACAAGCAGGATATTCGCCCATTGCGCATTGCTATTTTAAACCTGATGCCGACCAAAGAAACAACGGAAACCCAATTGCTCCGCCTTGTGGGGAATACGCCGATTCAGGTGGACATCGTGCTGGTGCATCCGAAATCCCATACCTCCAAAAACACGTCTCAGGAATATCTCAACCTGTTCTACAAAACGTTTGACGAGATTGAGCATCGCCGTTTCGACGGCATGATCATTACCGGCGCCCCAGTGGAACAGATGGATTTCGAAGACGTGAACTATTGGAAGGAAATCCAGGAGATTTTCGAATGGACCAAAACCAACGTTACGTCGACCATGCATATATGTTGGGCTTCGCAGGCGGGTTTGTATCATCATTTTGACGTACCGAAAATTCCGCTGGCCGAAAAATGCTTCGGCGTTTTCCCGCACACGGTGAACAAATCCCATGTTCCGCTCCTGCGCGGATTTGACGAAGTGTTCAACATCCCGCATTCCCGCCATACGGAAGTACGGCGCGAAGATATTTTGAAAAACGACAATCTCGAAATTTTGTCCGAGTCGGAGGAAGCAGGCGTATTCCTGGTGGCCACCAAGGACGGCAAGCAAATTTTCGTGACAGGCCATGCCGAATACGATCCTCTCTCGCTGAAATGGGAATATGATCGTGATGTGGCCAAAGGATTGAACATCGATCCGCCGAAACATTACTTTCCGAATGACGACCCTTCCCGTGTTCCTCCGGCAACCTGGCGGGCGCATGCAAACTTATTATTCTCTAATTGGCTCAATTACTATGTGTATCAGGAAACCCCTTACGATATTGGTCCGCAAATTTAATTGTGATAACAGGAGGATGCAGCAATGGAAGACAACAAGCTGAAAATTGAAAGTCGACTGGCCCAAATCGGGTCCGTCAATGAACCGGTCACGGGCGCGGTGAATTTTCCGATCTATCAATCAACGGCGTTCCGCCATCCAAAGCTGGGGCAGAGCACCGGGTTCGATTATATCCGCACGACCAATCCGACCCGCAAAGTGTTGGAGGAAGCAGCAGCTGCATTGGAATCCGGCGATGCCGGGTTTGCGTGTAGTTCGGGCATGGCTGCCCTGCAAACGATCTTCTCCCTGTTCGGACAGGGGGATCACCTAATCGTTTCGCTGGACCTGTATGGCGGAACGTATCGCCTGCTGGAACGGATTTTATCCCGTTTCGGCGTAACAGCCAGCTATGTAGATACCAATGACCTCGCGGCGCTTGAAGAAGTGCGCAAACCGAATACAAAGGCGGTATTCATTGAAACACCGACAAACCCGCTGATGATGATCACGGATGTAGAAGCCGTTAGTGCTTGGGCCAAAAGCCATGGTCTGTTGACCATCGTCGATAATACGCTCTTGACGCCGTTCTTCCAACGTCCGATTGAGCTTGGAGCCGACATCGTCATCCACAGCGCGACCAAATATTTGGGCGGCCACAATGACGTGCTTGCCGGTCTGATCGTAACGAAAGGCGAGCAATTGTCTGCCGAAATGGCATTCCTGCATAACTCCATCGGTGCCGTGTTGTCCCCGAGCGATTCTTACCAGTTGATGAGAGGGATGAAAACGCTGGCTCTCCGCATGGAACGCCATGAGCACAACGCGTTGACGATTGCGAAGTATTTGCTGGAGCATCCTGCAGTGGCCGAAGTGTTCCATCCCGGTCTGTCGGATCATCCAGGCCATGAGCTGCAAAACAAACAGTCCAGCGGTAACACCGGGATTTTCTCCTTCAAGGTGAAGGATGCCCGTTATGTAGAGCCAGTCCTGCGCCATATCAAGCTGATCGCTTTTGCCGAAAGCCTGGGCGGGGTCGAATCGTTGATGACGTATCCTACCGTGCAGACACATGCCGACATCCCGCTTGAAATCCGCGACGCCGTCGGCGTGGATGACCGTTTGCTTCGCTTCTCGGTCGGCATCGAGCATGTGGATGACCTGATTGCCGACCTGGGCGGTGCGCTTGAGGCAGCGCAGCGCGAAGTTGAAGGAGGGGAAAGCCATGAGTGAGCAGAACCATAACGGGAACGAACAGGCAAGCCGGCTGAAATTCGATACCAAATTGCTTCATTTCGGCGATGAGGTGGACAAGGCCACCGGCGCATCCAGCGTGCCGATTTATCAGGCTTCGACGTTCCATCATTTCGATATTCACAATCCGCCGCAGCATGACTACTCCCGTTCGGGCAACCCGACACGCCAGGCGCTGGAAGATTATATTGCGCTGCTGGAAGGCGGCGTACGAGGCTTTGCCTATTCATCGGGAATGGCGGCGATCTCCAGCGTGTTCATGATGTTTTCCGCCGGGGACCATGTCATCGTGACGGAAGACGTATACGGCGGCACTTACCGCCTGCTGACGACCATTTTGAACCGGATGAACATTGAGACGACATTCGTGGACATGACGAACCTCGGCGAGGTGAAGGCGGCAATCAAGCCAAACACCAAAGCAGTATATATTGAAACACCGTCCAACCCGACGCTGAAAATTACCGACATCGGCGCGGTAGCTTCATGGGCTCAGGAAAATAACCTGATCAGCATTTTGGACAACACGTTTATGACACCTTATTACCAGCGCCCGATCGAGCTTGGCGTTGATATCGTGGTGCACAGTGCGACCAAGTTTCTGGGAGGACACAGTGACGTGCTGGCAGGTCTTGCCGTTGCGCGTACGGAGTCGCTGGGACGCCAGTTGAAGCAGCTGCAAAACGGTCTGGGAACCGTTCTTGGCGTACAGGAATCGTGGCTGCTCATGCGTGGGATGAAAACGCTGGGCGCACGCATGGCGCACAGCGAACAGAGCACGGCCAAACTGGCCGCATGGCTCAGCGGACGCAGTGACATCCAGGCTGTCTTCTATCCAGGGCTGCAGGAGCATCCCGGCCGCGAAGTGCATGAGCGTCAATCGAGCGGATATGGAGCCGTTGTATCCTTTGACGTAGGGTCCGGTGAGCGTGCCAAAGCCGTATTGAACCGCGTGAAACTTCCAATTGTTGCCGTGAGTCTCGGAGCGGTCGAAAGCATCCTGTCCTATCCTGCGATGATGTCGCATGCCGCCATGCCTGCCGAAGTACGGCGTGATCGCGGCATTACGGACGGATTGCTCCGGTTCTCCGTCGGGCTTGAGGATATCGACGACCTGATTGCAGATCTGGATCAGGCATTACGGGGGTAAGTTTATTGGGATTTATCGAGGCAGAGGATTATATCCAAGCATTGGAGCGTTATATCGAAGCAACGAATACGCATGATTTCCAAAATGTTAGACAGCTGCTGCACCCCAATGCGGTTTATTGGTTCTCGGATAAAACGTGTACATCGCCAGAAGAGATCCAGGCTTATTTTGAACATGCCTGGGATATGATCAAGGAAGAGGTCTACTCTGCAGCAGATGTCCAATGGATTGCCGTTGACGGGAATACGGCGACCTGCGTTTACCAATATAAATATGAAGGATATTTGCAGGGGAAATTGGTCAAGGGCAGTGGACGGGCAACCAATGTCTTCATTAAAGATACGGAGCTAGGCTGGAAACTGATCCACGAACATTTAAGCAGCATTCCGGGTTAACGTAACCCGGGAATAGGATTCTTTGGGAAGTATTCCAACTGTTTCAGGCAATTTCAGGGCTCAAGCATCGCTGCCATTATCGCGTCTTTTGAATATTCATATTTTTACTTATTTTTAAAGCACCTTATTCATAAGGTGCTTTTTTTCACATGTAACCTGTGTTACGATAGATAGAGCATTAACGAACTGCGATGTTGCCACCAGAACTTGCCTATATATGAAACGCATTTTGCAATTGCATCCAATGATCGATATGCAGGTTGGCCTGCTGCAAAATGCCATTGAACAAGTCGGGACGGATCGTGATCATATTTCTCTTCATGAGGGAGGCTTTTCACAATGAGTACGGTAGACCGTATCCTAGATAAAGCCCTTCGGGGCGAACGTTTGGACCTGGAAGACACGATTCAGCTGTTTGAATCGAACGAGATCGACAAAATCGGGGCTGCTGCCAATGTTATCATGAAACGCATGCATCCCGAGCCTTACAGAACTTTCGTCATTGGGCGTAACGTCAACTACACCAACGTGTGCGACGTCTACTGCCGTTTTTGTGCTTTCTATCGCCGGCCGGGTTCGGATGAAGGCTATGTGCTTCCGGATGAGGTGATTTTCCAGAAAATTCAGGAAACCGTTGACGTAAACGGCACCGAAATTTTGATGCAGGGCGGCACAAACCCCAATCTGCCATTCAGCTATTACACCAATTTGCTCAAAGCGATCAAGGAGCGTTTCCCTGAAATTACGATGCACTCCTTCTCGCCGGCTGAAATCCGCAAAATGGTCGAAGTGTCGGACGGCCTGACATTGGAAGAGGTTATGCGGGAAATTCATGCTGCCGGACTCGATTCCTTGCCTGGCGGCGGAGCAGAAATCCTCGATGATCGGACTCGCCGCAAAATCAGCCGCCTGAAAGGTTCCTGGCGGGATTGGATGGACGTCATGCAGACGGCTCACCGCATCGGCATGAACACAACCGCAACGATGGTGATCGGGTTGGGCGAAACGATGGAAGAGCGTGCGCTGCACTTGATGCGCGTCCGCGAAGCACAGGATGAATGCATCGCGAACAACTATGATTCCGAAGGTTTTCTGGCCTTTATTCCATGGACCTTCCAGCCGGATAACACAAATCTCAAGCTGGAGCGCCAAACGCCGGAAGAGTACTTGAAAACGGTCGCGATCAGCCGCCTCGTGCTCGACAACATCAAAAACATCCAGTCCTCCTGGGTAACGATGGGACCGGAAATCGGCAAAAAATCGCTGGAATTCGGATGTAACGATTTCGGCAGCACGATGATTGAAGAAAACGTCGTTTCTGCCGCAGGTGCGACATATAAGGTCAACATTGGCTCCATTTTGCAGCTGATTCGCGAATCCGGCTATATTCCGGCACAGCGTAATACCAAATATGAAATCCTGCGCATGTTCGACGAAGAACAGAATGCGGTAGAGCATGATTTCGTGATGCAAAACTAGGATGTAAACGTCATTATAATATCTTCCGGCCCGCCTTTTTCTCTTCAAGAGAAGGGGCGGGTTTTTTCAGGATGATCATGTACCTACAAAAAATATAATCGAATAAAGCTCAGAAAAAGATCAAAAAAGAGTACATATTGCACGTTGAACGCTATTTTATAATCATTTTAAGCTGATAAAATGAAAGGGCATTCAGAACGGAAGAAGTATATATCATCATGAAAGGAGTGGGCTTCCTTATGAAACAAAGAGTGTTGGGCAATACAGGCCTGAAGGTGCCCGTGCTCAGTTTTGGTGCATCCTCCCTGGGTTCGGTATTTCGGGATATTGATCGCAGCGAAGGCATACGGACCGTGCATGCGGCGGTGGACGCAGGAATGAATTATATCGATGTTTCCCCTTATTATGGGTTGACCAAAGCGGAAACGGTGCTCGGCGAGGCGCTTAAGTCGCTCCCGCGCAGTTCGTATACGCTCTCTACAAAAGCAGGACGTTACGGTGAAAACGCATTCGATTTCTCCCGCCAACGCATATTGGACAGCGTGCAGGAAAGTTTGGCGCGGCTCCATACGGAGTATATCGATATCCTCTTTTTGCATGATATCGAATTCGTTCCGGCCGACATCATCATTGAGGAAGCGTTTCCGACGCTGTTGCAGCTGAAAGAACAAGGCATTATCCGATATGCGGGCATTTGCGGCTTGCCCCTGCAGCTGTTCGAATACATGCTGCCTCGGCTTGAGGCGGATGCCATCATCTCCTATTGCCATTATGCGCTGAACGACAATTCTTTATTGTCCTTGCTGCCGCTTCTGGACAAAGAAGGCGTGGGCCTGGTCAACGCCTCTCCTCTTTCGATGGGATTGTTAAGCACGAGAGGAACGCCTGCTTGGCATCCTGCGGATGACGAGGTGAAGCAGGCATGTCTGGACGCAGCCCGCTTCTGCACGGAACAGGGGAGCGATATCGCCAAGCTGGCCGTGCAGTTTGCCACAGCCCACGAAAGAATTCCGACCACGCTGGTGAGCAGTGCAAATGAGCGGAACATTCGCAACAACGTGGCCTGGATCGAGGAGCCTATGGATGAGGAATTGCTGAACGAGGTGCTCCGCATTTTGGCTCCGATCCATAATGTCACCTGGACGAGCGGACGGCCCGAATATAACGAAAAAAGGCAGCAGACAGCCAAGGGGGAACCGAAATGAGAGCGATCGTATGCGAAGAGATTAACCGTCTGGCCCTTCGGCATGTGGACGAGCCTGTCATGGGTGATCAAGAAGCGCTGGTATCGATTCGCAGAATAGGCATTTGCGGCACCGATCTTCATGCGTATAAAGGAAATCAGCCTTTTTTTACTTACCCGCGTATTTTGGGGCATGAATTGGCAGGCGTAATTGATCAAATCGGAAACAATGAAGCCGGTTTGCAGCCGGGAGATCAGGTTAGCATCATTCCTTATCTTCACTGCGGTCAATGCATCGCGTGCCGAAGAGGCAAAACCAACTGTTGTGTTTCCATGCAGGTGATGGGCGTGCATGTGGATGGCGGGATGCGCGAGCAAATTGCCGTTCCCGTGTCACACCTGGTCAAGGCAAACGGCCTGACCCTGGACGAAACGGCCATGATCGAACCACTCAGCATTGGCGCGCATGCCGTCAGAAGGTCGGCCATACAACCTGGAGATCAGGTCGTGGTCATCGGAGCCGGACCGATCGGTCTGGGCGTTATGGCATTTGCGAAGCAGGCAGGAGCGAGGGTCATTGCTGTCGACCGAAATGCGAACAGGCTGGAACTCGGCCGGACCTGGGCCGGGGCGGATGAACTTGTTATTGCAGCGGACGACGCAGCAGTCCGGATTGCCGATTTAACCTCAGGCGATTTTGCAACCTCCGTTTTTGACGCCACCGGAAACGTGCAATCGATGAATGAAGCGATTCGTTATGTTGCTCATGGTGGGCAATTGATTTATGTCGGTTTGGTGAAGGCGGACATTGTTTTGCATGATCCCGAATTTCACAAACGCGAGATGGAAGTGCTGGGAAGCCGCAACGCCACACGTGAGGACTTTGAACGTGTGATGGCTGTATTGCGCGGGAAAACGTTGAATATGGACGGCTTCATTACCCACAGGGCACGCTTCGAGGAATTGCCTGATTTCATGAATCGGCTGCTGCTCCCTGAAACGCAGGCCGTAAAAGCCGTTGTTGAACTGTAAAGAAATGTGCCGACCGGGAATTTGGCGGACGTGTGCTGCGAAATAAATATATAAACGGCAAAAAATATACACACGTTAACGAAGAGGCAGAACCAATCTGAAGAAGCGAAGCGTTCGCTTAAAAGCTTTCTGAAAGAAAGCTGCATCGGAAGCATAGGCTTATCACCGGATTACTCCTTAGAAAAGGAGATTCAAAATAATCTGGGGATAACAGCGATCGGAAGATGGTACTGCACTCGTAGTGGCCTAGTGTGATTGATTAATGCAGTTTCTATAACAACAAAAAACTCTCTCTGATCTGGTGCGGAAGCATGCCACACACAGATCAGAGAGAGTTTTTATTTGAATCCCCTGGTTATTTTTCAGGGTGGGTAACGATGCCGGCATGCGGATCGATATGCCGTACGACCGATTTGAGCCAGATCATTTCCAGAACGTGGATTTCATAATAGAGCGTGCCGGGAATTTGCTGAATCCAGCCATCCGCGTTAGCGGGTTGCGTTATGTCTGCAGCTGCAAACGGTATTCCAGGTTCACGACGCAGTCGTTTGCGCAGCGCGGCCTGCACCTGATCGCTTTTGGAGGTCAATATATACAACTTGCGCTTCGACGTAAATCCCCGAAAAGCAATATACACCATCTCGTACGCAATCAGGTAGGCAATCACGGAATACATCGCTTGATCCCAGCCGAATACAACACCGGCTGCCGTCAGAATCAACAAGTTGATCAGCATAATTATTTTTTCAACCAGCATCCGCTTCCCGCTAAACAGGCGTTCCGGCGGACGGGAGGACGGATCACCGATTTCCAGCGTATCCAGCGTTCCGCCATACCTTACTACAAGTCCGATGCCTAGTCCAAGGCACAGACCGCCGAAGATGGCTGCAGCCAGAGGATGCTCTACCAGTGGCGGCATTGGATAAAGCACGAGGGCACCGATCGAAAAGACAACCAGCCCGAGAACGCTGACCAATACGAACTTTTTTTGAACGATCCGATAGGACAGAAAAATAAAAGGTACATTAAACAAAAACAGGAACAAACCGATTCGCATCTCTGTCCAGTGAGCGAATAGCGAGGACAGGCCCGTGATTCCGCCGATAATGATTTTGTTCGGATGTAAGAACAATTCAAGGCCCACGGAGGCCAGAATGCCGCCAACGACCACCAAAAGCAGGTTAAGCAGACGATGCGTAGGCTTCGTTCGGGTCTTGGCGGGCGATTGCGCCGGATTAGCCGAGATCAGAGGTGCTTTCATGCGTCATCCTCCTTTGCGGCTGCGAGCCCTTCTCCCCGGGTGGGTTACAGAAAGAACGGCGAATGAGCCGCGATTGGTTTCAAGGGAATGCCTGGGTCAGAAGACATCAGCCTTCTTCCTGAAGCACCTTGGTTTCTTCTTTCTTTTTACGAGGGTTCTTGAACTTGAATATTTTGTCCAGCAATCGGAAGACGTGCTTGGATTCTTTGGTCAACAACGGCCCGAGTATAGCCAGAATCAGAACGTACAGTGCCGCGAAAGGCTGCAGAATCGGCAGTAGTCCGCCTGCTTTGCCCATGTTGGCCATGATGATAGAAAACTCACCGCGTGAGACAATAGTCAGTCCGATATTGGCGGAAGCTTTCGGTGAAAGTCCGGCGCTTCGTCCTGCCAGCATGCCTGCCAGGAAGTTGCCGAATAAGGTAACGACCACCGCGATCAAGGCAAGCCATACCGCTTCCCCGCCCAAGGCCAACGGATCGATAGACAGACCGAAGCTGAAGAAAAAGATGGCGCCGAAGAAGTCGCGGAATGGCAGAATCAAGTGTTCAATGCGTTTCGCATGCTCCGTTTCCGCCAGTACCAGACCAACGAGCAAGGCACCGATGGCTTCCGCAACGTGAATGGTTTCGGAGAATCCGGCAACCAGGAACAATGCACCGAAAACGACAAGCGAGAATAGCTCGTTGGAACGGATTTTGAGAGCTTTGTTCAGCAATGGCGTCGCCTTGCGCCCCAGTATGATGACGATAAGCATGAAACCAAGTGCGACAAGAGCGGACATGAGCACGCCTCCGATGGAAGACGAGTCGCTGAGCACCAGTCCGGACAGGATGGAAATATATACGGCGAGGAACACATCCTCGAACATAATAATGCCAAGAATCATTTCCGTTTCCGGGTTTGCCGTCCGTTTAAGGTCAACCAGCACTTTGGCCACGATGGCACTGGAGGAGATGGTCGTGATTCCAGCGATAACGAGCGCTTCCGCTACCGGAAATTGCGCAGCAAAACCGAGTACCAAACCTAGAGTAAAGTTGATGGCGATATAGATCGAACCACCGACCGCGATGGAACGGCCGGATTTGATCAATCTTCCGACCGAGAATTCCAATCCGAGATAGAAGAGCAGGAACAGAATCCCGATTCGTCCCATAAAGTCGATGAAGGGTTGGCTTTCGATAAAACGAAAATCCAAATGCCAGATTTTCATCGCATGGGGGCCGACGGCCATCCCGATCAAGATGTAGAACGGAACGACCGAAAAGCGCAGTTTTGCCGAGATCAGGCCCGCAGCCGCAATGAGCACAAGGGCCAAACCGATTTCAAATACCAAATGGTCCATGCAGTCACCCCCTTCCGGTCAGAAGGAGAGACTTGAACAGCTTCTGCTGGTTGCGTTCGCCAACGGCAACAACCGTGGATTCTGCCGTGATCACGACCTCCGGACCGGGGCTGATATGTTTTTTGTGATTTTTCTCTACAACGGCAATGACTGTTGCCCCGGAGTTCTGACGCACATCCAGTTCTCCGATGGATTTGCCGATGCAGCCAAAAGAGGATTCGATTTTATACCATTCGATGATCAGGTCATCGAAAGTGACTTCAATGTTTTCGAGCTGCTTCGGTTTGTAGGTCAATCCGCCTACAATGGCGGCAATTTGTCTTGCCTCATGATCATCGAGCGTGATCATGGAGATGCTTTGATCAGGGTCGTCGTATTCGAAATGATACATTTCCCGTCTTCCGTCATCATGGATAATGACAACGATTTTGTCTCCGCTGCTCGTTTCAATCTGAAATTTTCGGCCGATTCCCGGCAAATCCGTTTCACGTACATCCATTCGTTAAATGCCTCCTTAATATTGAAGGCCGGTCGAAAGTCAGGCGATTACCCGAAAATCCGATGATAGTCCACCGAGGAACGGGGGATTGAGGACGTGAAAATACGCCATGCTCAGACAGGTAAACAGAGCCGTGACTTTCAACTACACAGCCTTTGTCGTAATTTGGGTGAGCAAGGTACAACAATTACAGCTCGAATAAGACGATGCTATCGAACAATCCAATCATTAACGTTTGCATAATGGGTATTAAGTTATGCACAAGCGCACCGTCGTGCCAAGAGGGCAGAGGCGACTCTATGCAAGGCAGCCTAAAATACGGATTGCGTCACAATCAGAGCGCATTCGCGTACTTTGGTGCAAAGGAAGGGGATGACACAAACAAACTCGTGAATTTGATGGGCAGCAGAAATAATCTGCGTTTAAACAGATAAATCAACGGTTTAAAGGGCAGACGGGGAGCGGGAATTCGCAGCAGCAACAATAAGTTGACCACAAGAAACACAGGCCTGCTATGCGTAACCGCCAGCAGCTTGGACATGATTTGCGGATATTTGCGAATTAAAGGCTTTTGCTGGGACTCCGTAATTTGAAGCGCCGCCTCCTTGTTGGAGGTTGCATCCACAGACACACCTACAGCAGATTCCGACTGCATGGGAATAGGGAAGCACAAGCCCTGAAATACGCACAAAATAACGATCATGAGGCATCTCAGCAATTCCGAATATGTTCTCATCTTGGCTTCCCTCCTTTTCCGTGAAACATACTGTTATAAAAATAATAACACATTTTTGTCTTTTCTCCAAACCGGATTATTCGATGTTGAGAAATCATGACACCCTTTCCATCAATCCGCTTCGTATATCCCTGTTGGCCTTGCCATATACTTTGAACAGGATGGAAAGGAGTGAGCGACGTGGAATTGTTCAATGTATGGACAGAGGTGTCCGGAGCGGATGAGGCAGAACGTTTTTACCGGTGCGTCAAAGAGAAAACCAAAGGATTACATATAAGCAAAAGAGGTTTTCGGCTCACGTTCAAACATAAGAACGGGAGAGCCGTCTGGGTATGCAGAGGCAATGAAAAGCACGCCGATTTTCAGCAATGGCTGCCCAAAATCAGCGAAGTGCTGGCATTCGGCTTGGCGGATTTCATTATGGAAACCCAGGAACGATCCATCGCGGAACGCCTGATCTCCAAAGCCTGCTCGGTGATGGAACAAGACGAGATCGAAAAGGTTAAACGGATTTTCATGCCGCTCCTTGATCAACATGTGATGGGGCAGCAGGGAATGAGGGAACGGAGACGAAATACATTGGCCGGCGGTTTGCGAAAGGATCTGGAGGAGGTCCATTTTTTTTCGCTGGAAGGCATCATCCGTTTCCGTATAAAGCAGTATAGACAGGAGCTTCAGGAGCTGGTGGAATACGCCATTGATGAGTTCTGGATGGATCGCCAGTACGAGGAGTTTATGGGGCTGCTTAAATACTTTGTATTTTTCCAGGAAGCGAAGGTGCCGCTGGTACATCTTGTGCACAAAGGCTCGCATGAGTTCCGCGTGTTCGATGCCTCGTTCAATCCGCTGCCTGTTCAAAAAGACGAGCAGGTTGTCGTCGAAATGCCGGGACTGGAGCTGGAAATGGACATTGAGGACATGATTGTCAGCACCTTGATCTCCATCTCTCCCGAAAAAGTGCTGCTGCACACACGCACTCCGGATCTCCCTATTATTTCAACGATCCGCAACATTTTTGAGGACAAGGTTCAGATCTGCCACCAGTGCCCCGAGTGCGAGGTGCTCCGGACGGGGCTGATGACAGGTCTTGACGCAAGTGATCTTGGCAATTATAATAACTGTTGATTCATGAAGTCTTCACTTCATGGCCATACGATTCAATCTACAATAAAAGCGTTGACAAAGACATGGGCCATGCGCAAGGTTGGTGCAGAGAGGGGAAACAAGGCTGAAATTTCCTCCGAAAGCCACGTTTGGTTTACCCCTTTGTAGCTGCAGTTTTGAAAACGGCTAAGCCTGTGCATCTGACGACAGGCATTCGTCGTGAGTAAGGACTTGCCGGGTCATGCCCGTTATCGACATGCCAATGAGGGCTGCATGCCATAAGTTTTGTGAAAGGCAGCCGAATTAGGGTGGAACCACGAGTATGATCACACTCGTCCCTTGACCGGGACGGGTGTTTTTTGCGTTTTTGCCGAAATGGCGGGAACCGCATAGATTTCAGTCCGTCTCCGTGAGGACACAGCTCTAACATTCATAGGAGGAATGAGACCAATGACAGTAAACATTAAACTTCCGGACGGCTCCGTCCGCGAATATGCCGAAGGAAGCAACATTGAGGACGTAGCAGCTTCGATTAGCAGCGGATTGCGCAAAAATGCGGTAGCCGGCAAATTGGATGGCATCGTGGTAGACTTGTCCACACCGCTTCATGAAGGAGCTTTGGTCGAAATCGTGACCCAGGATACTCCCGAAGGACTTGAAGTGATGCGCCATAGTACCGCACACTTGCTCGCTCAAGCCGTTAAACGCTTGTACGGAAGCAAAGAGGTTCATCTCGGCGTGGGACCTGTTATCGAAGACGGATTTTATTACGACATGGATTTGGAACATCCGCTTAACCCGGAAGATTTGCAAAAGATCGAGAAGGAAATGGAACGCATTGTTGGCGAAAACCTGCCGATCGTTCGTAAAGAAGTTAGCCGCGAAGAAGCGATCCGCACCTTTGAAGAGGTGGGCGATCCGTACAAGCTGGAACTGATCCGTGACCTGCCCGAAGACAGCGTAATTACGATTTATGAGCAAGGCGAGTTCTTTGACCTTTGCCGTGGTCCGCACGTGCCTTCCACAGGCAAAATCAAAGTGTTTAAACTGATGAACGTTGCCGGGGCTTACTGGCGCGGAGACAGCAAAAACAAAATGCTGCAGCGTATCTACGGCACGGCTTTTGTGAAAAAGGCACAACTGGACGAGCACCTGCGCCTGCTGGAAGAAGCCCGCAAGCGGGATCACCGCAAGCTGGGCAAGGAACTGGAAATCTTCACCTTCTCCCAACTCGTGGGTCAAGGCTTGCCGATCTGGCTGCCGAACGGGGCGAAGCTTCGCCGTACACTGGAGCGTTACATCGTGGACCTGGAGGAAAGCCTGGGATACCAGCATGTCTACACACCGGTTCTGGGTAACGTGGAATTGTACAAAACGTCCGGTCACTGGGAGCATTATCAAGAGGACATGTTCCCGAAAATGGAAATGGATAACGAAGAGCTCGTGCTCCGCCCAATGAACTGTCCTCACCATATGATGGTGTACAAGTCCAGCATGCACAGCTATCGCGACCTTCCGATCCGCATTGCCGAACTGGGCATGATGCATCGTTACGAAATGTCCGGTGCACTGACAGGACTGCATCGCGTGCGTGCAATGACGCTGAACGATTCCCATATTTTCTGCCGTCCGGACCAGATCAAAGAAGAATTTGCACGCGTGATCGAACTGATTCAGACGGTTTATAAAGATTTCGGCATTGACGAGTACCGTTTCCGTCTCTCGTACCGCGATCCGCAGGATACGGAAAAGTATTTCCAAAACGACGAAATGTGGGAAATGTCCCAGCGTATGCTGCGTGAAGTCGTAGAAGAGCTTAACCTGCCGTTCTATGAAGCCGAAGGCGAAGCGGCATTCTACGGTCCGAAGCTGGACGTTCAGATCAAAACCGCTCTGGGCAAGGAAGAAACGCTGTCCACTGTACAGCTCGATTTCCTTCTCCCTGAACGCTTCGAACTGGAATATGTCGGAGATGATGGACAGAAACACCGCCCAGTCGTTATCCATCGCGGCGTAATCAGTACGATGGAGCGTTTCACGGCATTCCTGCTGGAGAACTTTGCGGGCGCACTGCCGCTCTGGCTCTCTCCGGTACAGGCTAAAGTTATTCCGGTATCCACCTATTTCGACGACTATGCCCGCGAAGTGGAGGCCAAGCTGAAACGTGCAGGCATTTCCGCCGAAGCCGATCTTCGCAACGAAAAGCTGGGTTATAAAATTCGCGAAGCCCAATTGGAGAAACTTCCATATATGTTCGTTGTCGGAGAGAACGAGCGCAATGCCGAAGGTGTATCCGTGCGTAAACGGGGCGAAGGCGATTTAGGCATGAAGCCTTTGGATGAAATCGTGGCTCAATTGAAAGAAGAGATTGCTTCAAAACGGGTGTGACGTGCTACACGTTCTACACTGAAATCTAAACTAACATCTAAACTAACTCGGGAAAGGCGATCGATGATAAGCAGCCCGTGATTGGAAGATCCGTCATTCAGTATGCGGTTATGGCCGCGTGCTGGGTGCGGGTCTTTTTTGATGGATATCGATTTTAGAGTTATTGGGATTGGTATAACAACAGGGCATTTTGGAAAACCTTTGCAGTAAGGGGGAGGTTATATCCATGTCCATGTTCAAAACAAGTTCAATCCGAACCGTACCATTTCTGTTTATGTGCAGTGTCATCTTTGTTGTACTGATGTTTATAGAGGGAAGACAGGCGTTAGCTTACACGTTCGAAGAGGATAATGGCGAACGATTTGTCGAGCATATGAACCCTCCGCATCTCGTTTCTGCAGGCATAAGCAGCCATTATGCACAACGACTCATCACCAATGACCATGTTCGGGTGACGACGATGGGAGTATTATCCTTGCTGTGGTCCTCGAATGTGAACGATTCCAATGCAGGGAAACTGGCCAAGAACGGCGATGAATCATCCATACCTGTGTTGGCTCCGCGATCCGAACAAATACTGGATACACATAAAGTAACGGCAACCGGTTATACGGCAGGCGTAGAATCCACGGGCAAAGGACCCAAACATCCGCAGTACGGGATAACGTATTCGGGAGTAAAGGTGCGGCGGGACAAGGAAACCGTATCCACGATCGCTGCAGATCCGAAATTGTTCCCCATGGGCTCCATTCTATACATTCCTGGGTATGGATACGGAATCGTTGCCGATACGGGTTCAGCCATCAAGGGCAACAAAATCGATCTTTATTTCCCGACCATCAAACAGGTATATAAGGAATGGGGCAAAAAAGACGTTGAAGTGCAGGTCATCAAACAAGGAAACGGAAAGTGTACCGAAAAAATGCTGGATGAGCTGACAAAAACAATTAATGTGTATCGAAGCATTCCGGATTCTTGGTTAGACAAGGCCATCTAGGGTGATTTGGACGATGAATAACGGCAAAGGACTCTACACATAATACTTCTGGGGACAAGAGCGTTTGTGCATATCGTGCTTGAATCCCAAATACTAAAAGTGAGGTGCATTCATCGTGCCAAAAAATTTCCAAACAGGTCAAACTCCTAACCAGAAGTTCAATGCAGAATTTGGTCAAGAAAACGTAAAAGGAAAAGTGCAAAAGGCTGCGCAAAACAAAGTGCAGGAAAACTACAAAACTCCGGATGAAAAATTTAACTCCGAGTTTGCCGTAGAAGACCAAGGCCTTAACGAAAAGTAATCAAGTAACGATCAACACCCTGGAGCTGATGTGCTCCAGGGTGTTGTTTTATTTATTTTTTTACATAAATACCCATTCGCATCGGTCTCGAGACGGAGTTGGGTTCCATCTGCCGCCGCTGTTCATGACTCCTTGTCTGCGTTAAACTGGTTACAGAATCAATGAAGAAGGAGAAATGAGCGATGAAACATTCTATGCGGGACCGTTGGTGGATTGGCATACCGTTGATCGCGGTCGGTCTGGTCATTCTGCTCAAACAAATGGGTTACGATATTGACATCGGATACGTGTTTAGAACATACTGGCCGGTATTTTTGATTTGGTGGGGATTCAAGGGCCTAACCGAAATCCGGCGAAACGGAGGTTACGCGGCGATCGGACCGGTCATCGTGCTTGCCATAGGCGGGTACTTCCTTGCGCGTAATCTGGATTGGATCGACTATTCCATGGGTGAGTTTATCCGGTACCTCATTCCCGTCATGCTGATTGGCGGAGGATTGTTTGTTTTGATCGGGCCACGCCGAAGAGACCGCAAGCATAAAGACCAAATGCAGTCCCCTCCGCCTGAGGCATCCGAAACCTACAAGCCGCTTACTCCGGAAGAATTGGAGATGCCTTCCACGTTTGACGAGCAATTCGAAAAAACGTTCGGCAAACCGAATGGCGGAGAAACAAGCGGAGTGCAGGGTAACGCCTCAACGCCACATGGTTCACACCATTCCGGGGAACAGCAATCCTGGAAACAATTCTCCCACGATTCCAAAGGTTACGAAGATGGCCAACATGGGAAACATGGGCAGCACGGCTACGGCTATGAAGATTACGGCGACGGCAGAAACATCAATAAATCCACGTTCATCGGGGACCTTCATCTCGGACAGGACGTCTTCCAATTGAAGCCGATGAATATCTCGACATTCATTGGAGACACGGTCATTGATCTTACCAAAGCCCAAATCCCTTACGGTGAAACCAAAATTAACATCTCTTCCTTTATTGGAGACGTCAAGGTGTTTGTGCCGGCCGACATGGACCTGGGGATCACGGTAACCACCAACTCGTTTATTGGCGACATGAGTTTGCTGAATCAGAAGCGGGGCGGATTTTTGAGCAGCGCACAGACAGAAACTCCGCATTACCGCGAAGCCGGCAAAAAAGTTCGCATCGTAGTCAGCGTATTTATTGGCGACGTCAAAGTAAACAAGGTGGGGTAAGATAAAATGCTTCGAACAATTCTAAAGGCGAATAAATGGGAGCTTATGATGTACTTTGTCCTGACCGGGCTGATTACGCTGGGGGGCTTCTATCTAATGTACGGCGATGTGCTGGCCGAGGCCGGCCGTCACCGTGCATGGACGTATGCCGCAATCGTCGTACTGGCTACGATGATTACCGGATACATCGCGGCACTGCGGCTGCAGCGCAAGATCGATCTGCTGGATCTCAACATGCTCAAAGTGTCCAAGGGGAATCTGGCCGTTCGCATGCCGGAGACGGAAGATTCTTCTTTTGGCCGCGTATATGAAGAATTCAACGTTATGATGGAGTCCATCGAGAAAAAGATGAGGCTGCTTCAACGTCTTGGAGAACACGAGGTGATCGAGAAGGAAAAGGCGTCCGAACACGCGGTTCTGGAAGAGCGCAGGCGGATGGCGAGAGATCTGCACGATACGGTCAGCCAGCAGTTGTTCGCGATCCACATGTCGGCTTCTTCCCTGCCTAAACTGCTGGAAATCAATCCGGAGCATGGCCGCAATGTGCTTGCCCAGCTTATCCAAATGTCGCATGTCGCCCAGCGTCAGATGCGGGGATTGATCGCCCAGCTCCGTCCGGTTGAACTGGAAGGACGTAATCTTGCCGAAGCGCTGGATAGCTGGTTTCCCGATTATTGCAGGCAAAATGGCCTTAGGGGCGTCAAAGAGCTGGAACTGGATGGCGGAGTGTCCGAGGCCATTGAGCACCAGCTATTTCTCATTATTCAGGAAGCTGTGGCCAACGTGGTAAAGCATGCCGAAGCTTGCATGGTCAGTCTTTCGATCAGGGAAAGCGAGCATCAGATCAGCGTCAGCGTCAGCGATGATGGGCAGGGTTTTTTGCAGCAAACCGACCGCCCTGGTTCTTATGGGCTGTCGACGATGCGGGAACGGGCCGAGAAACTGGGGGGACAGGTTCAGATTATTTCCAAACCGGGAGCGGGAACGACGGTGCGCGTGTTCATCCCGAGATTCCAGGACAAGTTTGAGGGGGAAACGGTATGAGCGGTAAAGTCAACATTATGATTGTGGACGATCATGACATGGTTCGCATGGGGCTCAAGACGTATTTGATGCTGGAGCCTGCCTTTCATGTCGTGGCTGAAGCGGGAAATGGCCAGGATGCGCTGGATCAGCTGCGTCGATTGGGCAAAGAGGAACTGCCTGATCTGATCCTGATGGATCTTATGATGCCGATTATGAATGGAGCAGAAGCTACGCAGGCGGTTATGTCCGAATTTCCGGGTATGAAAATCGTCATGTTAACGAGCTTTCTCGAAGATGATTTGGTCGTGCAGGCGATTGAGGCAGGCGCGGTAAGTTACGTACTCAAGACCGTATCGGCGGAGGAGCTGATTTATGCGCTTCAAGGCGCCCATCGCGGCATGCCTGTCATGACGGGAGATGTGTCCCAGGCGTTGACAAGGGGCATTCGGCAGCGCACGGCAAGGGAGAACGAATCCGGACTTACGGAACGGGAGAAAGAGGTCCTTTTGCTTATTGCCGAGGGAAAAAGCAACAAGGATATCGGTGAGGAACTACATATCAGCATCAAAACGGTCAAAACCCATGTGAGCAATCTGCTGATGAAATGCGAGATGGATGACCGCACCCAATTGGCCATTTATGCCTATCGACAAGGATGGGTAAAGCCGCCTCAATGACATAAACCGCGAAAAATGCAGTCGTGATGCGGTTTTATCTCCTTTTTAATTGTTTTTAAGGTACAGTTAAGGTTTAAAGTACAAAATAAGGACAGTTAAAGAATATCTCTTGCATACAGGAGATTGGGAGGTAGAATGGCATGGATGAACGTACTTACAGACCTAACCGCCAAGATGGACAAAACGAACCTAATCAGGCGGACAATCGCAATACATCCGGAACGGAAGACTCCTCATATTATTACTCTTATGGACCTTTCCAGTCCGTGAACCAAAATGATACATCGTCTTCGAATCATCGTGAAGAAGGAACGGTTGAGATTACAAGACCCGAGCCGGTGAAGGCTGTACCCGCATTCTACAGTGCAGGGCCATCCGAACCTCCTCGCAGCCAAGGGAACGGAGGCAACGACGGGAATGGCGGCAACGGCAATGGGAATTGGAATTTCAACAATAACGGAGGCAGCGGCAAACCTCGTCGTTCTTCGATCCGTTCGCTCTTGTTTTCCTTTATTGCCGGCATGCTCGTTATTACGGTGTTGATGTACACCGCAGATCGTACAAATATGTTTACGCCGCAAGAGGCGCTGACCAGCACGCAGAATGAAAGCACTAGCGAGACAACGCCAACGAATTCGGGAAACAGCAACAACGTGACGGCATCGCTGCTACCGACCGGCAAAACGGATGTATCCACCGTTGTCAGCAACACAAGTCCTGCCGTAGTCAAAATCGAAACGCTGGCCAAACAATCTACCCGCAGCAGTCAGGGCGGATCGACTTTGAGCGACCCGTTGTATCAATACTTCTTCGGGGGCCAAGGCGGTATGAATGGCGGCCAAAGCCAACAGCAGCAGCAGCAAAGCACCAACCAGCTGACTCCGCTCGGCATCGGTTCGGGATTTATTTTCGATAAAGCGGGCTATATCCTCACCAACCAACACGTGGTACAGGGCGCTGACGTCATTCAGGTAACGCTGGAGAACAACAGCAAGCCATATGAAGCAAAACTGCTCGGCAGCAGCTTCGATCTTGACCTTGCCGTGTTGAAAATCGAGAAAAATAGCGGGGACGACGATTTCCCTGTAGCTCCCCTTGGGGATTCCAACAGCACTCAAGTCGGCGAATGGCTGGTTGCCATCGGTAACCCGGAAGGCTTTGAACACACGGTTACTGCAGGTGTATTGAGTGCGAAAGAACGTACAATCAGCATTCCGGACGAAGATACGGGCAAAACGCGTGAATACAGCCACTTGCTGCAAACCGATGCTTCGATCAACCCTGGTAACTCCGGCGGCCCATTGCTTAACCTGAATGGGGAAGTCATCGGGATGAACGTTGCGGTCAGCGCAGATGCACAAGGGATCGGCTTTGCCATTCCGTCCAGCGTCATTTCGGAAGCCGTCAAATACCTGAAAGAAAACAAAGAGGTTCCAAAGGAGCCGGTTCCGTTCATCGGCGCTTCTCTTATGGCTTTGACTCCTGAAGTGGCAAAACAAATGGGCACGGACATTACCGAAGGTTCCGTCGTGGCCAGCACGATCTACCAATCCCCTGCTTATCAAGCGGACCTGCGTCCGTACGATATCATTACAGGTGCGAATGGCACAGCTTACAGCACGAGCCAAGATTTGATCGATTTCATCAAAACGCAAAAGATTGGCAGTGAAATCACATTAAATGTGGTGCGTGATGGCAAAAAAATGGACATCAAAGTGAAAGTCGGCAACAAAAACGATTACGATACAACACAAACGACCGAGCAACAATAACGGCAGCCTGAAGGAACGAAATGTTTGGATTCGAGGCTCGGGACGAACGGGAGGGCTTGAATGCCCTTCCGTTTTTTTGTCCGAACCAAAGGCAGCCGGGCATAAAGATGCAGACGGGGTGACAGCCTGCTACAATGGAAATACAACTATAAAAACGTCAAGATAAAGGGGAAAGACCATGCGATCAACGATACTGATTGTGGATGACGACGAAAAAATCGTGTCCATGCTCCGGCGGGGGCTGGCATTCGAAGGGTATGAAGTGCAGACGGCGTCCAATGGCGCCGAAGGGTTGAATAAATTGATGGATAAGGAACCGGACGTTGTCGTGCTGGACGTCATGATGCCGCAGATCGACGGATTTGAAGTATGTCGCAGGCTGCGTGCGGCAGGAAGCAAGGTACCCATTTTGATGCTGACGGCAAAAGATGAGGTGCAAAGCCGGGTGACCGGACTCGATACCGGCGCGGACGATTATCTCGTAAAACCATTCGCTTTGGAGGAACTGCTCGCGCGAGTACGCGCCTTGTTGCGTCGCAGATCGGATATCGCCGATGCAGCGGACAACCGGCTGACGTATGAAGATCTTATTCTGGACAATGATTCGCGTGAAGTGCTTCGCGACGGCAAACGGCTTGAGCTTACCGCCAAAGAGTTCGAATTGCTGAACCTGTTCATGCAAAATCCGAAAAGGGTGCTGTCGCGCGATCTGATCATGGATAAAATATGGGGCTACGACTACAGCGGCGAATCCAACGTGCTTGAGGTTTACATTGCCATGCTCAGGCAGAAAACGGAAGAACATGGAGGCAAACGTTTGATCCAAACGATCCGTGGAGCGGGTTATATTTTGCGAGGTGACTCCTGACATGTCCATCCGGTTAAAATTAACCGCTTGGTATTCAGGCATCCTGGCTGCGGTATTGATCTTCTGGGGAGTTGTCATCTATGCGTTCGTCTATTTCAATTCCTATCAGGAAGTGGAACAGCAATTAAAGGTAAAGAGTGCCCGAATTACGGAACAAATCGGCGTAAACCCGCTGTCCCAGTCGCTGGATCTGGATCAATTAACGGAAAATCAGCTTCAGGAAGCGCAAATATATATCCAGCTGGTGGATTATCAGAGCCGATCCGTGAAAATATCTGGCAATATGGAGAGGCTCGGCATCCAGTTTCCCGTGCTGAGCACAATAGAGATTTTGAAAGAACGCGGCATATCCAAAGTATACGTTAATGGAACGCCATTTCTGGTGAATCAACAGCCCTTGTCCCTTCAGGGAACCAATGAGATCAGAGGCGCACTGCAGGTTGGCGCCAACGTGAGCTCTCAGGAAAGATTGCTTGAGGCTTTGCTCAACATTCTTATTTTCGGCTGGCTTGTCGCGATGGCTCTGGCGATTACGTCCGGGCTGATCTTGGCGCGCAAGTCGATGCGCCCACTGGTCAACGTGATCGATGCCGCCAATCAGATTCAGTCGGGAGATGACCTGAGCGTCCGCATCCAGTATTCGGGACCGAAGGACGAGATCGGTCGCCTCATCGAGACGGTAAATAATATGCTGGAGCGCACGGAGCAGTCTTTCCGCGGACTGGAGGAGACGAATGCGGCACAGCGGCGGTTCGTATCGGACGCTTCGCATGAGCTGCGCACGCCGCTGACGACGATCAGGGGCAATGTGGATTTCCTTAAAAAGCTATGGGACGTGGAAAGCTTGGAGCGATCCAATCTCGACGAGGAAACGATCAAGCAAATGTCTTTGGAAGCCATTGATGACATGGCCGACGAAGGCAAGCGCATGAGCAGGCTGATCAGCGACATGTTGTCCCTGGCCAGGGCGGATACCGGCCAAAAAATCGAGCTGCAGCCGATTCCGCTGCAGATTCTGGTGCAGGAAGTGGCGCGCAGATCCCAATTCCTCGATAGGCAGGCAGAGTGGCATCCGGGGGACTTCTCCATCCTGAACGGCATCTACGTGAACGGCAACAAGGATTATTTGCAGCAAATGCTGTTTATTTTTATTGAAAATGCATTCAAGTATACACCGGACGGATCGGTGACGATGGATGCCATTTTGTACAAGGGGCAGGTGGGACTGCGAGTCAGCGATACGGGGATTGGCATGGAACGGGATGAAGTGCCTCACATCTTTGATCGCTTCTATCGCGCGGACGAGTCGCGCGGGGCAACGCCTGGCATCGGCCTCGGCCTGTCCATCGCGAAATGGATCATTGAGGAACACCATGGTTCTGTGGAAGTGGTGACGAGACGCGGCGAAGGAACGACCTTTATAATCTGGCTGCCGGTAGTCTTTGCTCCGCCTATTGAATAAAGGTATAATGGAGTAGACTGCAAAACCATTGGCAGCAATGCCAAAAAAGAAAGCGGGTGGCAACCAAGTGGAAGTATTGCGAATTTCGCCGCGGGGGTATTGCTACGGGGTTGTGGATGCGATGGTGTTGGCACGCCAGGCAGCGCGCAACCTTGATTTGCCCCGGCCTATATATATATTGGGCATGATCGTGCACAATCAACATGTAACGGATTCCTTTGAGGATGAAGGCATCATAACGCTGGACGGTCCGAATCGAATGGAAATCTTAAGCCAGGTGGAGAGCGGAACGGTTATATTTACGGCTCATGGCGTATCGCCTGAAGTACGCAAACTGGCGCGGGAGAAAGGTTTGACCACCGTTGACGCGACCTGTCCGGACGTGACGAAAACCCATGATCTTATTCGGGAAAAAACGGCCGAGGGATACGAGATCATTTACATCGGCAAAAAGAATCATCCTGAGCCTGAAGGAGCGATCGGCGTTGCGCCAGACAAGGTTCATCTGATCGAAAAGGAAGAAGAGATCGCCGAACTTGACGTGCCGGCAGGCAAAATATTGATTACCAATCAGACCACGATGAGCCAGTGGGACATTAAGCACATTATGAGCCGGCTTTTGGAGAAGTATCCGGGTGCCGAGATCCACAATGAAATCTGTCTCGCGACCCAGGTCCGTCAGGAAGCCGTGGCAGAGCAGGCCGGTCAGGCGGATTTGGTTATTGTGGTTGGCGACCCGCGCAGCAACAACTCCAATCGACTGGCACAGGTGTCGGAAGAGATTGCGGGCGTTCGCGCTTACCGCGTCGGCGACGTGACCGAAATCAAGCAGGAATGGCTGCAAGACGTGGCCAAAGTGGCGGTAACTTCCGGCGCGTCGACGCCGACGCCGATTACGAAAGAAGTCATCGCTTACCTTGAGCAGTACGAACATGACAAACCGGAAACGTGGGAAATCAAGCGGACGGTGAACATGAGCAAGCTGCTTCCCCCTGTGCGCGAGAAGGCGCGCAACCATTCATAATGGGGTAAATGCATTCGGTTGAATGAAGCCGGCTTTTCAGATCTGAGATCTGAGAGGCCGGCTTTTTTGAGGTTATAGACATACATTCCATATGAAGTATGATTGAAAAATGCAGTTAAAACGTTGAAGCGGCATGCAAGACATTTTCCAAGGGGGAAAGCAGAACATTAACAAAACTTTTCTACATATATATAGCGACATTGATAGGGTGATGTACCAGATGAAGAAAATATTAAATTGGAGCATGCTGCTTTGCACAGAAAGTCTGTATACCAGAACAGATGGATGTGTTTGTGGTACGAAAAGGTTTGACGATAAGGAAAAAACATGGTATATTCACTTTAACGGATAAAAGCTAAAAAGCTTAAAAGCGAACAAGCGTTTAAGTGGAAGAGAATTTGATCGTATAATGACATCGATACATCTCAAGCGAGCTCTCATATATGAAAGGATGGATAATCATGATCGTAATTGCAGGCAAGTCAGCCGCGGAGGAACAAATTCAGGAAATCGTGACCGTAATCGAAAAGGAAGGGCTTCAAGCTCATGTATCCCGAGGGGAAGATCGCACGATTATTGGTCTCATCGGCAAGGTGGAGCCAAAGATGGCCGAGCATTTGCGCCAAATGAAGGGCGTCGAAAATGTTGTGAAAATCTCGAAATCCTATAAACTGGCAAGCCGTGATTTCCACCCGTCCGACACGGTCATCAACATTAAAGGCGTCGAAATCGGCGGAAAAGAACTGGTTGTCATGGGCGGACCTTGTGCTGTTGAATCGGCTGCACAGATCGACGAAATTGCCGGATTGGTCAAAGCTGCTGGCGGACAGGTGCTTCGCGGCGGAGCGTTCAAACCGCGCACAGGTCCATACAGCTTCCAAGGAACAGGCGTGGAAGGCTTGATCATGATGGCCGAAGCGGGCAAGAAGCATGACCTGTTGACCATCACGGAAGTCATGACTCCCGAATACGTTGATATTTGTGCTGAATATGCGGACATTCTGCAGGTAGGCACACGTAACATGCAGAACTTTGACTTGCTGCGCAAATTGGGCGAGTGCGGGAAACCTGTTCTGCTAAAACGTGGATTCAGTGCGACATACGATGAATTCCTTAACGCTGCCGAGTACATTCTGGCGGGGGGGAATCCAAATGTTATGCTGTGTGAACGCGGCATTCGTACGTTTGAAACGTACACGCGCAACACGCTTGACCTGTCTGCAATCCCTGTTCTGCAGTCCCTGAGTCATTTGCCGGTCATTTCCGACCCTAGCCATGGCACGGGCCGCCGCGAGCTCGTAGAGCCGATGACGAAGGCCTCCGTGGCCGCTGGCGCGAACGGACTGATTATCGAGATGCATACCGACCCGGACAATTCCATGACGGGCGATGGCGTGCAATCCTTGTTCCCTGACCAATTTGCGGGCCTGCTGCAGGATCTGGAGAAGTTGGCTCCATTGGTGGGCAGAACGTTCAGCACGGCCAAACAGCCGGCAGATTTCTTCCCGGCCAGAGTGGGCGTTTAACGTTTAATTCAATGATGTTTCGATTTTGCGCATAGACATATGATGTTGGGTAGCTGCCTAGATTGCCAAGTATACTGGTGATCGGGGCAGGTGCCCTTTTTTTTAGATTAGAGATTAACTATCGTCTGGGTAAAGAGGAATGGAGCTGCCCCCATAAAATAGACCGCAAATTGTGGTAGAGCTCCGGGAAAAGTCCATATTTCGATGTCACATTTCACCTCCATTGAACGTATTTATTAATCAATACTGATAAGAAACATTTATATGGCAGGTAATATCCAATATTTAGGACAAGATAGTGCCTGCTTTACCGCATTAAACTGGTCAAATACTGCATTTGCACTTTGTTACGAGAATTCAGAGAATTTATAAAATGTGAGCATATCTTACATCTCCGCAAAAAATACCTTACATAAGTATTGACGGTGTAAAGTCTGAGATTTATAATGACGACAGAAAAAAATTCGAATATGAACATTTTCTTTAGCGGGGCTGTTTAATGTTCGGAAAATTTGGGAGGACGAATACATGTCGGTAGAAAACGTATTGAAATCAATTCAAGAGAACAACATCGAGTGGGTAGATTTTCGTTTCGTAGATTTGGCTGGTCGTGCGCATCACATTTCCTTGCCGGCTTCCGCCGTTGACGCAGACACCTTTGTGAATGGAGTTGCCTTTGACGGTTCCTCGATTGCAGGTTTCCGTGGAATTGAAGAGTCCGATATGGTTATGATGCCAGATCCTGAATCGACTTACGTCGATCCGTTCACTGCACATCCTACGCTGAATGTTATGTGTGACATTTTCACACCGGACGGAGAGCGCTATGAGCGTGACCCACGCAGCATCGCTGTAAAGGCTGAAGCTTACCTGCAAGAAACAGGCATCGGCACAGCTGCATTCTTCGCACCAGAATCCGAGTTCTTCATTTTCGACGACGTACGTTACGAGAGCGGCACGAACAGCTCTTCCTACTACGTTGATTCCGAAGAAGCTTCCTGGAACACCAACCGTAAAGAAGAAGGTGGAAACCTGGGCTTCAAGGTACGTACCAAAGGTGGTTATGTACCGGTAGCTCCAGTAGATACACAACAAGATATCCGCAGCGAAATGTGTCGCCTTCTTGAAGAAGCAGGCCTGTCCGTTGAACGTCATCACCATGAAGTGGCGACAGCAGGTCAAGCCGAAATCAACTTCCGTTTTGATACCTTGGTAAAAACAGCAGATAACCTGCTCGTATACAAATATATCGTTCACAACACAGCTCGCCAGTATGGCAAAACGGCAACGTTCATGCCTAAACCGCTGTTCGGCGACAATGGTAGCGGAATGCACGTTCACCAATCGATCTTCAACGGCGATATCCCATTGTTCTATGAAAAAGGCGGATATGCCAACCTGAGCGAAATGGCTTTGCACTACATCGGCGGTATTCTGTACCATGCGCCTGCGCTGATCGCTTTGACAAACCCAAGCACGAACTCGTTCAAACGTTTGGTTCCTGGTTACGAAGCACCGGTTAACCTGGTTTACTCCAAAGGTAACCGTTCTGCAGCGGTACGTATTCCGGTTGCAGCCGTGACACCTAAAGGTTGTCGTATCGAGTTCCGTACACCTGACTCCACAGCTAACCCATACTTGGCGTTCGCAGCCATGCTGATGGCCGGTCTGGACGGAATCAAACGCAAAATCAACCCGACGGAGCTGGGTTACGGACCGCTTGACAAAAACATCTACGACCTGTCCGATGCAGACAAAGAAAACATCCGCAGCGTACCTGCTTCCCTCGAAGAAGCATTGGATGCTTTGGCAGCAGACCATGAGTTCTTGACTGAAGGTAACGTATTTACAAAAGAATTCATCGATAACTACATCAACCTGAAACGTGATGAAGCAAAATCCGTTGCGATTCGTATTCATCCACACGAATACAGCCTCTACTTCGACTGCTAATCAGCCGACGAAGAATCGTGCTATTAATGAAGGAAAAACCTCCGGAACAACGTTTCCCGGAGGTTTTTTCCTGATAAGATGGGGCGGGAAGTGGAATGGAAATTCGAATGAAGCGCATTTCCGGATTTTGCAGAAGCTTCTATCCAATATAGGCTGTCTTTTCACTCGGCGTATAGTGGCAGAATTTTTTTATTTTGATGTGGCAGTGCATTAACTTTGCAGGGCGATAAAGGAATTTGATTGCCCGGATCGTCGGCTACGGTGCTTATTGCCCTTGAAGTGGACAGGGAATACTGATATCATAGCGATAATATTTACTTCATATGTCAGTTACGGATGGAAAGGGTGGGGGAAGTTTTGACAAAGAGAGCTTACAATTTTAATGCAGGACCAGCAGCATTGCCATTGGAGGTATTGGAAAGAGCCCAAGCCGAGTTCGTAGATTTCCGCAATACGGGCATGTCCATCATGGAGATGTCTCACCGTGGAGCCGTGTACGAATCTGTACATAACGAGGCGCAGGAACGTTTGCTGTCGCTGCTGGGCAACCCAAAAGGATACAAGGTATTGTTCCTTCAGGGCGGAGCGAGCACCCAATTCGCCATGCTGCCGCTGAATCTTCTTAGCGAAGGGAAGACTGCGAGCTACGTCATGACGGGCAGCTGGGCCAAAAAGGCGCTGGCTGAAGCGAAGCTGATCGGGGAGACACATATCGCCGCATCTTCCGAAGCCGACAAATACATGCGTTTGCCTGACGTTTCCAACCTGGATCTGCCTGCAAATGCGGCTTATGTGCACTTGACGTCCAATGAAACGATTGAAGGCACCCAGTTCAAAGCATTCCCGGACACAGGAGCCGTGCCGCTCATCGCAGACATGTCGAGTGACATTTTCTGCAAGCCTTTCGACTTGAATCAATTCGGCATGATTTATGCCGGTGCTCAGAAAAACCTGGGGCCGTCCGGAATTACGGTGGTCATCGCTCGTGAAGAGCTGCTGAGCAGCTCGCCAAAAACGATCCCGACGATGTTCCGTTACAGCACGCACCTGGACAACAATTCCCTCTACAACACACCGCCTTCCTTCTCGGTATACATGGTAAATGAAGTGTTGAAATGGATCGAGGAGCAGGGCGGACTGGCTGGCATCGAACAGAAAAACGTCAAAAAAGCAGAGCTTCTTTATAACGCCATCGATGCTTCCCAAGGCTTCTATCGCGGTTGCGTCGATGCTTCCGATCGCTCTCTGATGAACGTGACGTTCCGTCTTGCTACGGAGGAGCTGGAAAAACAATTCATCAAAGCGTCAGAACAAGAAGGGTTCGTCGGTCTGAAAGGACACCGCAGCGTAGGCGGTCTTCGTGCCTCCATTTACAATGCGGCACCTTATGAGAGCGTAAAAGCATTGACCGATTTCATGAACCATTTCCAACAAACGAACGGTTAACGAGCAGTATCGCAGCATTGGCTGGCGGCCATGGCTATGGACGCGCGGCATAATGTGATGCCAAGGCCTCCCACATTTGACGTGTGGGGGGCTTTTCTTTTAAGATAGCAGAAGCATGCGCATCGGAGCAGCGGACGCATTAGATGGCGAACAAGCAGCCGTTGAAGGGGAGTGCGCCGAATAAAAACGACTTGAAGCGTGTACATTACATTACATTTCATGAACACATAAAAGGAGATTGAACACATATGGCATTACACATCGTTCTGGTTGAACCTGAAATCCCGGCAAATACAGGCAATATTTCGCGGACTTGCGCAGCAACGGGTGCGCATCTTCATCTGGTGCGTCCGTTGGGCTTTCGAACGGATGACGCTACATTGAAACGTGCCGGATTGGATTATTGGCATGCTGTGCATATCGAATACCATGATTCGTTTGAAGAGGTACAGCAGAAATACCCGGAGGGGCGTTTTTTTTATGCGACAACCAAGGCGAAAAACCGGTATAGCGACTTCGAGTTCCGTGACGGGGACTTTTTTGTGTTTGGCAAAGAAACCAAAGGTTTGCCTCCCGAGCTGATTGCCGCCAATCCGGAAACGGCCATGAGAATGCCGATGACAGGGGATGTGAGATCTCTCAATTTATCCAATTCCGCGGCGATCATCGTATATGAAGCATTGCGTCAGCTCCAATTTCCGGGTCTGGACTAATCGTTGACACCAGAAAGAGCGCGGGTAAAATTCAGCAAAAAAACAATTTTCAAAAAAAAGGACAAAAAATGTTTATTTCCAGCAGGATTCGACAAATGCCCGGCGAATCTATAAACATAGTACAAATGTACCTAGAAATTTAGAGTTCGATAGGAGAGGTGTGCCTTAGCATGAAACCAGCAGGAGTTGTCCGCAAGGTTGACCAATTGGGTAGAATCGTATTGCCTAAATCTTTGCGCAAAAGGTATCAAATGAATGAAGGGGATCCAGTAGAGATTTTAGTCCAAGGGGACCATATCATTTTGGAGAGATATCGTCCGAAGTGCATTTTCTGTGGATCGATGGAAGAAGTGAACGAGTTCAAAGAGCGTTACATATGCGCACAGTGTTTGACGGACATGACCCAACTTCCGCAACTTGGGTAATTCAATAAAGCCATGGAGTCTCGTGCTCCATGGCTTTTTTAGGTTGCAGAGAACTCGTATATTTTCAGCCGGCCTGAAGGAAATTAATTCAAGAGCGGTAAAATGCTGTCCCAGATCGCGTTCAAAATGCCCTGCATGTTCTCTTCCTGACTATTGACGGCAACGACCGCCTGCTGCTTGGGCAGAACCACACAAAGCTGGCCATAAGCGCCATCCGCACGGTAAGCATCATGGGAACACATCCAGAATTGATAACCGTATCCTTCCCCCCAGTCTCCGTCGCCCGTTGTTTCGATTTGTTTGCGGGTTGACCTACGAATCCATTCGGCAGGCACCAGCTGCGAGCCTTTCCAGCTGCCTTCCTGCAGCAGAAATTGTCCGAAGCGGCTGAGTTCCTCGTTGCTGATCTGCAAACCGGCACATCCCAGCGTTATGCCAAGCGGAGACGTTTCCCACGCTACGTTATGAATGCCTAGCGGTTCGAACAAGCGCGGGGTCAGGTAATCCTTCACCGTCTGACCAGCGGCTGCCTGGAACAATGCCGAAATCATGAACGTATCGCCGCTGCTGTACGTGAAATGCTCGCCAGGCAAACGATCCAGCGCTAGGGACATATAATGTTTGACCCAATCGTTCTCCTTCAAAGCGGCCCGTTCATCTGCAAATAAAGGAGGAGTGTCATGTCCGGAAGACATCCGGAGCAAATCGATCAGGCGAAGCTCTCTTGAAGACAAGGCAGTTGGATGATTCTGGGGTAATACATCATAAGCAAAGTACTCCCCAAGCCGGGTATCCAGCCGCAACAGGCCTTCTTCAAGCGCAAGCCCGATCGCCATGCACGTAAAAGATTTGCTGATCGAATGCTGCACCCGGCGGCAGTCCTTGCTTCGATCCCAGGCCGAGATGAGTTCTCCATGCTGGAGGACACGAATGGAATATACATTCAAACCTTGTTCATCGATCGAACGAACAAACTGATTCGGCAGAGTAGACATCAGGTGCTCCTTTCCATGATCCAATCCGCGAGGGAAGGGAGGTGAAACGTTTTCTTAAATCCGTTTACAAAATTCGAATTTATGTTAGTACAATCCGCGAATGATGTCAATGAACAATGTACATTGGGTTAATAATCGGATGAAAATTAGTAATAAAAGGATGGAATCAAAGGTGATTTCCATTTAAATCGAGCCAATATCCATAAAATAACGCAAAAAAACAAAAAGGTTATTGACAGGATTTACTCATCGGGATTATGATTTACTCGAAACGATTCGAAGAAATCGCTTCCAAGTGAAAAGTGCTGTTTTTCAGTCTATGTAAATAAACGTCAACCTACTTTTGAAACGATTCGAGAAAATCGTTTCGAATCGTTAGCACATTTTGGGGGATTCACGAAGACTGCAACAGAAAAGGCTGCGAGAGAACAGTACACCAACAGCCAAACAAGAAAGGAGTTGCAAATGGCACATATCACGATTGAAACGGGATCGGCCACCTTGTGCATGAACACCAGCATTCATGTCGTGTCCTGTGACTCCGGAAATACTTCTGGAGGGACGATATACCTATTGCACGGGGCAGGCGATAATGCGAGCACTTGGCATCGCTTGACTACGATTGAGATGTATGCGCAAAAATACGGCTGTACCGTCATTATGCCGGAAGCAAACCGAAGCTATTACACCGACATGGAGTATGGCCTGAATTACTTTTATTACATCACGCAAGAATTGCCCGAACTATGCAGGCGCCAGTTAAACCTGAACCCTGATCCAGACAAAACCTACGTAGCTGGGTTGTCGATGGGTGGATACGGAGCGTTAAAATGCGCACTGACATATCCCGAACGTTACCGTAAGGTCGTTTCGCTTTCCGGCGTGACCGATCTTCAAACCCGGCTTCAAGACCCGCAAATGCCTCCGGGTATGATCAAAGAAATGAAAGCGGTTTTTGGAGAACGTTTGCAGGTCAAACCCGACCAGGATTTGTACGCGCTGTCCGCCAAGCTGCTGCAAGAGGGCCGAAGATTGCCGGAAATTCTTAACTGCTGCGGTGAAAGCGACCCGTTCGTGGACATGAACCGCCGCTTTGCGGAGTACATGCAAGGCACTGCATACGATTTTCGATATGTGGAATCCCCGGGAAGCCATGAGTGGACATTCTGGGAGCACCATCTGGAAACGATGTTTCATTTTTTGTTTGAAGATAAGACAACAGTAGAGTGAGGAGATGCAAAATTGAAACCTGCAGCCGAAGGACCTAGCAAAAAGCTGAAGGGAAGCCCTGGCGGCAATCCGCTCTGGAAAGAGATGTGGAAGCACAGAATGACCTATACCCTGCTTATACCGGGGCTCGCGTGGTTGATTCTGTTCGCTTACATGCCGATGGGCGGTCTGTCTCTGGCTTTCAAGGACTACAAGGCCAACCTTGGCATCTTGGGCAGTCCATGGGTTGGATTCGAGAATTTCAAATACGTGTTCCGTGACCCGACCTTTATCGATGCCGTATGGCGTACGTTGTACATTAATATCCTGAAACTGATCATCCAGTTCCCGTTCCCGATCATTCTGGCCTTGCTCTTGAACGAACTGAGAATGCGCAGAGGGAAAAAATGGTTCCAGACCATCCTGACGTTCCCGCATTTCCTGTCCTGGATCATCGTGTCCGGGGTCGTTATCAACGTTCTGGCTTATGACGGACTGGTCAACAGCACGCTGGCCTTGCTTGGATTGCCAACCATCAACTTCCTTGGTTCGGAATCCAACTTTGTACCGATGCTGCTGCTTACGGATATCTGGAAATCGACGGGATGGAGCGCAATCATCTTTATGGCCGCCATTTCGGGGATTGACCAGGATCAATACGAGTCCGCACAGATTGACGGTGCGTCCCGTTTGCAGCAAATGTTCCGCATCACATTGCCGAATATTATGCCAACGATCACAGTCATGTTTATCCTGTCCGTCGGCGGTCTGATGTCTTCCGGTTTCGACCAGATTTTCAACTTGGCCAACGCCGCAACCAAAAACGTATCGGAAGTGCTGGACGTTTACATCTACCGCATTACGTTCCAGTCTTCAACCGACTTCTCGTTCTCGACAGCAGTCAGCTTGTTCCGTTCCCTCGTGAACATGATCCTGTTGATTCTCGCTGACAGATTTGCCAAGATGCTTGGCGGAGACGGTTTGTTCCGATAAGAGAGGAGAAGAAAAGCCAAATGAGCAAGAAAAGATCCAAATCCAAAATCGGCACGGATAGAATGACCGCTCTCGATTATTTCATTTTTGCCGTTCTGCTTGTGCTTGCGCTCATGATTCTGATTCCGTTCTGGAATGTCATCATGATTTCGTTCGCAACACAAAAAGAATACGCGAGCAACCCGCTCTTGATGTTCCCGAAAGAATTCACGCTGGATTCATACCGAGCGCTGTTCGCGGATGGAAGTATCTTTACGGGATACAAAAATACGCTGATCCTGCTCGTCATCGGTCTGCCGCTCAGCATGTTCTTGACCACGAGCATGGCATATGGACTCAGCCGCAACAAGTTTCCTTTTAAAAGGTTCATCTTCTTTCTGGTTCTGTTCACCATGATCTTCAACGGAGGGATCGTGCCGCTGTACCTGATCATGAAAACACTTCATCTGACGGGAACGTTGTGGTCCGTCATCCTGGCAGGCAGCTTCAGTGCCTTCAACATGATCCTGATGATGAACTACTTCTATACCGTGCCTGAATCGCTGATGGAATCGGCGAGGCTGGACGGGGCGGGAGAATGGAGAATTTTGTTCTCTGTCGTGCTTCCGCTGGCAACGCCGATTATCGCAACCATTACGCTCTTCTATGGCGTCGCTTATTGGAACAGTTGGTACGACGCGATGATCTTCCTGAGAAAAGCGGACCAGCTTCCGCTGCAGAACGTATTGCGCTCCATCATCGTTCAATCGCAAACGAACGCGTCCAACGCATCAAGCCTCGATGCCGTCAAAGCCAGCAACTTCTCGATGGGCATGAAGATGGCTGCCGTATTCGTAACGATGGTACCGATTATGTGTTTCTTCCCGATGCTGCAAAAGCACTTTGCCAAAGGGGTATTAACAGGGGCTATCAAGACCTGATTATACAATAGGATTTATAACCCGACTTCTACCAAAATCAAATGGGGGTAAAAGCATGAAAACGAACAAAAAGTTGTCCGTAAAATCCATCTTTGCCATCACGCTCTGTATGCTGATGCTGGTGGTATCCGCTTGTTCCAACAATAGCGCGCAAGGCGGCAACGAAAAGGATGCGGATGGGAATTACAAAGACAATCTGACCATCTCCGTAGCCAATCTGACCGAAGTGAAGGACGGGAATCTGGATAACGATTTCCACAAATTCTGGACAGACAAGTTCAACGTGACATGGGATTACAACTACGTGGATTGGGATTCCTGGGGTGAGAAACTTCGCTTGTGGATCAACTCCGGCGACCTGCCGGACGTCGCCGTATGGAACTACGTGCATGGCGATGCCATGAATTATATCGACCAAGGTTTGCTCTACAAATTCCCGGATGACTGGAAAGAGCGCTGGCCAAACGTGGCTGCAGCCTACGCGCTGACAGGCCTCGGAGACAAGCTGGAAGAATTGACGGGCGGTACTTACATTTTGCCTAGACCAATCTACTATGAAAACAAACCAGCAGATCCGCTGACGAACCAGATCGGCGTTATTGCCCTTCGCAAAGACTGGGCTGAAGCGGTAGGTTTTGAGTTGAAGGATGCGTATACCACATCCGAATTGAACGAATATGCAAGACTGGTGAAAGAGAAGGATCCGGGCAAAGTGGGCAACAAACTTGTACCACTGTCCTACAATGCCGCTGACGCGATGACAAACATCATCATGCCAAACAGCGTACATGCCATCACGGATGCACCGTTCTATAAAGGCGAAGACGGCCAATTCCATTGGGGACCGGCAGAACCTGAAACATTGGAAGCATTGAAAATCATGCAAGACGCGTATAAAGAAGGTTTGTTGAATCCGGAGTTTTACACATGGAAAAACAATGAGGGCCAGAATAACTTTAAAGTGACGGGAACAGCCGCTGTAACCAGCTTGGGCGGTCTTGCTTCTTACAGACAAGGCCTGGATACAGATATCAAGAAAAACCTGGGCGTAGATAGCGATGATCTGGTACACACTGCCATCGTATTGGGCGAGGACGGTAAATACCGCAACCTGGAGCAAGCCAACTTCTGGTCTGCCCTGATCTTCAATCCAAACATCAGTGACGAGAAATTCGAACGGATCATGGATCTGCTGGATTACTCCACAAGCAAAGAAGGCCAAATGCTCATTAACATGGGCTTTGAAGGAACAGATTGGAAATACGACGAAAACAACGAATTGGTTAGCTTGCTGCCTGAAGGCACAACGCTGGAAGACAAATACCCAGCACGTTTTGAAGGACTGTACCTGCTCGGAGACGACTTCAGCGTAATCAACCCGGCAATCAAAAAAGATTATCGCGACAGAGCGGTGAAATTGTTCCAAGAAAAAGCCGAGCTGGGATCGAAATCGAACTCGCTTGCCGCGTATGATTGGGATGTACAGCTCTACGATTCCAAAGCGAAAAACCAAGCTACATTCGATTATTCGAGCGAATACGCCAACCTGATCCTGAAAAGCGGCGATCTCGAAGCCAACTGGAAGGAATGGGTAGCCAGCAAACAATCTCTGGTTCAACCTTACTTGGATGAACTGAACGAAAAATTCAAGTAATGCTTCAGCTACACAATGATGGGATGTGACAGCAGGTCTGTCGGTCCGATCATCCGGACCCGGCGCGTAGTTTCACTGCAGCCGGGTCTTTTTAAAATAACGAATGGCATGATTTCCGGTAATAACGGTTTGTAACGCATTTATTTTTGACTTCAACGACTTGCGGAGGATGGAACGGATGGATAATCAGCAACTAAAAGACCTGGTCAGCCAAATGACCCTGGAAGAAAAAACGGCCCAGCTTCTTCAGCTTACGGCCAACTTCTACGAAGGCACGGACGTCGAGGGGCAAATCACGGGCCCGATGGAGGAAATGGGCATCACCGAACAGTCGGTGAACGCCAGCGGTTCGATTTTGGGATTGTCGGGAGCACAGGCAATCATCGATGTACAGCAAGCTTATTTGAAGAAAAGCCGTTTGGGCATTCCATTGCTATTTATGGCAGACGTGGTGCACGGGTATAAAACCATTTTCCCGATTCCGCTGGCCATCGGCTGCTCGTGGGATGTCGAGCTGGCGGAGAAAAGCGCGGAGATCGCCGCGCGTGAATCGGCCGTATCGGGTCTCCACGTTACCTTTGCACCCATGGTTGATCTGGTTCGCGACCCGCGTTGGGGCCGGGTCATGGAGACCACGGGTGAAGACCCGTATCTCAACAGTCTGTTTGCCGCTGCATTTGTGCGCGGTTACCAGGGAGACAGCTTGAAGGATGAACTGGACCGCCTGGCGGCCTGCGTGAAACACTTTGCTGCTTATGGCGCGGCGGAAGGCGGCCGGGATTATAACACGGTGGACATGTCGGAACGGCAGCTGCGCGAGTATTATTTGCCTGCATACAAGGCGGCGCTCGACGCAGGGTGCGAGATGGTCATGGCCTCGTTCAATACGGTGGACGGCATTCCGGCCAGCGGCAACGAAAAACTGATGAGAGGCATTTTGCGCGAGGAATGGGGATTTGACGGCGTACTGATCTCGGACTGGGCATCTGTCCGGGAAATGATCGCGCATGGCGCTGCCGAAGATGATCGCGAGGCAGCTTATCGTGCGATCCGTGCAGGTCTGGACATGGAAATGATGACACCATGTTATGTTCGCCATTTGCCGGAGCTGGTCGAGAACGGTGAAGTGGATGTGAAACTTATCGATGAAGCGGTACTCCGCGTGCTGCAATTGAAAAACAAGCTGGGTCTGTTCGAAAACCCGCTGCGTGCCGCCGATCCGGAACGTGAACGCGAAATCGTGTTTTCGCAGCAACATCGCCAGGTATCGCATGAGCTGGCTGCCAAATCGGCTGTGCTGCTCAAAAACGACAATGGCGTTCTGCCGATCAGGCCGGAAGCGAGCGTGGCATTGATCGGACCGTTCGCTCAAAGCGAGGACATTCTGGGCTGGTGGTCATGCGAAGGCGTCAAGGCGGATGCAACGAAATTGGGCACGGCGCTGGAAGCGCGCCTGCCATCGGGGAAATTGCATATCGCCGCAGGCAGCGGAGTTCACACCATTACACCGGAACAAATCGCCGAGGCGCTTGAAGCCGCGAGCCAAGCGGATACCGTCATCCTTGCTTTGGGCGAGGATTCGGAAATGAGCGGCGAAGGCGGATCCCGTACCAATATCCGGCTGCCGGAAGCGCAGCTGGAACTGGTCAGACAGATCAAGCAAGCAGGCAAACCGATAGCGACCGTGCTCTTCAACGGACGTCCGCTGGATTTGCAAGGGGTGTTCGAGGAGTCTGACGCCGTGCTCGAAGCCTGGTTCCCGGGCAGCGAGGGTGGTGCGGCCATCGCCGATGTGCTCACGGGCGCGGTGAATCCGTCTGCACGGCTTACCATGTCTTTCCCGCGATCGGCAGGCCAGATTCCGGTATACTACAACCATTTCAACACCGGACGTCCGCTGGATCCGCAGAAAACCGAAGAACGTTATGTATCGAAGTACATCGACAGCCCGAACGAACCGCTGCTTCCCTTTGGTTACGGCTTGTCATATACAACCTTCGAGTATGGGGAACTGCAAATATCCGGTGCGGAAATGAGTGCCGGCCAGCCCCTGACCATTCAGGTTTCGGTGACAAACACAGGCGATCGTGCCGGCGTAGAGACCGTTCAACTATATGTTCGGGACGTAAGCGGTGAAGTGGTTCGTCCGATGCGTGAATTGAAGGGGTACGTGAAATTGCATCTGGATGCCGGAGAGAGCGGAACAGCTGCATTCACGTTGAAAGAGGAGCAGCTCCGTTACCATCACTCCGATCTGTCTTACCGCAGCGACAAGGGCGCTTTCCGTGTCTTCGTTGGTCCGAATAGCCGCGATGTGCAAGAAGGCAGCTTCAGACTGGTTTAGTTTAACAGGGCTATGATCATGGGAGGAAATAAATAGACATATGAAAACAATAACGAAATCACAGATCAACGTGCGCTCCGGAGAGCTTGACTTTACTTTTTGGGAGAGCGGCGACCTGTACCAGGCCAAGAGCGGGCAGACGATGATTAACCAATGGCTGTCCAGTCCGGTGGACGGCTCCATGAATAATGTATACTTGCGGTTCCATGATGATGGAACGATCAGCTACGTGCCGCTGCTTGGCATTCATGCCAATAGCGCAGTCCGTTCGGACGGAAGCGGCATCGTGTGGACAGGCCGCGCCAAAGGCGTTGCGTATGAGGTTGTATTTGCACCGACCGGGCACGGCGTGTGGTTCTGGGACGTCACGCTTCGGGGCGAAGGACAGCGCGTCGATGTCGTGTACGGGCAGGATGTCGGTCTCGCTGATCCCGGTGCCGTGCGCAGCAACGAGGCGTATCTGTCCCAGTATATCGACCATGCCGTCTTCGAGCACGAAGACTATGGTTACATTGTGGCTTCCCGGCAGAATCAGCCGCAGGGCGGCGCGTTTCCTTATATGCAGCAGGGTTCATTGACAGGCGCGGCAGCATATTCGACGGACGGATTTCAATTTTTCGGGCTGAGCTACAAAGAAACAAACGTACCCGTCAGCCTGACCCAATCTTCGTTGGCTAACGAAATCTATCAGTATGAGTTTGCGTACACAGCGTTACAGTCGCGCAAAACGACATTGAACGGCGAAGCGCGTTTTGTATTTTACGGGTTGTTCCAGGCGGATCATCCCGAGGCGGTCAAGGCGTTGGAGTATCAAGACGTCGTGCAGCAAGCATGGCAGGAATACGAGGGCAAACGCCACCGGATCTTGAAAGGCCTTCGCGCTGCCGCTGCACTGCCAGCAGTGTCTTTGAGTCCTGCATTGGGCGAGCCGCTGCGCACGCTGCCGATGACAGAGGAAGAACTGGGCGCATTGTTCCCGGAAGCAAACAGACGCCAGGTGGAGCAATCCGCTGGCCGATTGCTGGCATTCTTCACCGATACGCATGAACATGTCGTATTGAAAGAAAAAGAACTTCGCGTGGAACGTCCGCACGGGCATATTTTGATGAGCGGCAACAACGTGAAGTTGGGACAGCAAGTCATAACGACCACATCGTACATGTATGGTATCTTCAATTCGCACGTCGTCGTGGGCAATACCAATTTCAATAAAATGATGAGCAATGCCCGCAGCGCACTCAACATTCCGAAGTCGTCCGGCCAGCGTTTGTACGTCGAGATGGATGGCGTGTTCCGCTTGCTGACGATGCCTTCGCTGTTCGAAATGGGCTTCAACTATGCCCGCTGGTACTACAAAACAGAACAGGATACGCTGGTTGTGACCAACTACACCACATTGGATACGCCGGAAATCCGCATGCATGTGAAATCGGTGCAGGGCCGCGAATATCGTTATCTGGTGACCAACCAGATTACGATGAACGTGAATGAATACGAAACACCTGCCCGGATCAGCGAGCGGGATGGCGTGCTGGTGATCCAGGCCCACACGTCTGCCCCAAGCGCGGAAAAATATCCGAATCTCGAGTACCGCATGCGCGTGGACGGAGCGGCAGTGAAGATCGGGGATGAGACACGTCTTGCCAGCGGGGTTCATCCGGGAGACGGTTCGCTGATTACGCTGCAGCTGGGGACGGCCGCAGAATGGACGCTCACTATGGAAGGAGTGTTGGAAGGCGAAGCCGTCCTGCCTTCTATGCGAAGCTTTGAGGTAGAAAAGGAAGCGTATCGCGCGTTTTATGCCGAAGTCATGAACGGGTTCCGTCTCTCCTTGCCAAATGAAGCCATCGGTGAAGACCTGTTCAAGGTAAACGCGCTTGCCTGGTGGTACACGCATAACATGCTGGTACATTATTCGGTGCCGCATGGGCTTGAACAATATGGCGGCGCGGCTTGGGGGACACGCGACGTCTGCCAGGGGCCGGTCGAATACTTCATGGCTACTCACAAATTCGAACAGGTGCGAGACATTCTCAAAATGGTGTATTCCCACCAATATGAAGACGACGGCAACTGGCCGCAGTGGTTCATGTTTGACCGTTACTTCAACATTCAGCAGGAAGAGAGCCACGGCGACATCATTGTCTGGCCGCTCAAAGTGCTAAGCGATTATTTGATAGCAACGAGGGATTACGCCATCCTTGACGAAGAAGTACCGTTTACGGTCAAACACGGGTTCCATTTCACCGAAGGTAAGGCGACGATTCTGGCGCACGCATTGAAAGAGCTGGAATATATCCGAAGCCACTTCCTGCATGACACGTTCCTGTCTTCTTATGGCGACGGGGATTGGGATGATACGCTGCAGCCTGCCAATGCCCAGCTTAAACGCTACATGGTCAGCAGCTGGACCGTGGCACTGACGTATCAAACGCTGACGCAGCTGTCCAAAGCGCTGGGGACGGTCAAGCCGGAGCTTGCCGAGGAATTGGCCAATATGGCAGCCGGCGTGAAGAGAGACTTCACCAAATATATGCTGAGCACGGATGTCATTCCGGGCTTCATCTATCTGGAGGATCCGGAGCAGGCCAAACGTATGCTTCATCCGGACGACCGTGAGACAGGCATCCAGTATCGCCTGCTGCCGATGACGCGCAGCATGATTGCCGGGCTGTTGGAACCCGAGCAGGCGGATGCCCATTATCGTCTCATCAAGAAGGAATTGTTCTGTCCGGATGGGGTAAGGCTCATGAATCGTCCTGCACAATATGATGGCGGAGTCAGCACGCATTTTAAACGGGCAGAGCAGGCCTCCAATTTTGGACGTGAGGTAGGCTTGCAGTATGTGCACGCGCATATCCGTTATGTGGAGGCAATGGCGAAGCTGGGACATGCGGAAGAAGTATGGAACGGACTGGGCATCATTAATCCGGTCGGCATCCAGGAAGTCGTTCCCAACGCGGAACTTCGTCAGAGCAATGCTTATTTCAGCAGCTCTGACGGCAAATTCAACAGCCGTTATGACGCACAGGAGCAATTTGGCAAGCTCCGTTCCGGTGAAGTTCAAGTCAAAGGTGGTTGGAGAATCTATTCCAGCGGTCCTGGGATTTATATGAATCAGCTCATTTCGAACGCGCTGGGCATTCGCCAGGCTGAGGAAGACCTGATTATCGACCCGGTATTGCCTGCCCACCTGGACGGATTGCGCTTTGACTTCGAATTTGCGGGCAAACCAGTAACGTTTGTCTACCATCTGAGCGGTTCTCGCGCCAAACGCGCGGTGCTGCACGGACAGAAGCTTGAGGCGGAAACGATTGACCAGCCATACCGAGCAGGCGGATTGCGCATTTCGCGCGAATTGCTTGAGCAGCGCTTGGGGGACCACAACGTGATCGAAATCTATAGTTGATCCGGCATACGGTTGCAAAAAACAAGGTTTGAGGGAATGGAGACATTCCTTCAAACCTTTTTGGCGTGAGGTTTACCAGGGGCATTGGTGAGAATAACGAGGATCATCCGAAAATGAAAAAAGCCTCTCGGAGAGAGGCTTGGCCAATCAAAGGCCTTTTGTTTTGTCATTGTTGTAGGCTGCAGTGAGAATGCCTGTCATGTACAAAGCGAGCACGATTGCAATAATCCAGAACGTCAATGAAAACGACATGCCTGCCACCTCCCTGAACCATGTTCATTTACCTCTATTATAACCGTAAAGGAGAGAAAAGAAATGCTTTTCAGGGATCATTTGTAAAATAAAAAATGGGTAGGCACGGGTCTCAGTGAACCATCTGACGGATGGTTGACGACCCGATTGTTCAAAATAAGGGAGGACGAGCCGCCTCCATCCAAATTGTAGGCATCCATGACGCCCAGCTTGTACAATCTTGCCTGGAGCTCCTCCAGTGTCGCTCCGGAACTGCCGCTTTCGTTGTAGCCGTCGACGACGACGACGAGCAGCTGGTCATCCTTGTAGTTGCCGATGACCGTTCGGGGCGCACGTTTCGGAGATACCTTCCATTTCTCGGGGATGGCAGTTTTCTTTCCGTCCTGAAGCAGCACGGGAACAAATGTGGCCCCAAACTGAGGCTTCAGGCGATCGAGTGCACTTTTGTCGAAAAATTTGCCGCCGATCAGCTTGCCTGCATCATTCAATCCGACGAAGAACAGGTCCTTGAAGCTGGGCTGGAAGCCGGTAACGTATTTACCGTCCATGACCGTGGTGCTGAGCGGATAACGTTTGCCGCCGCTATCGGCAAAGCCGCCTGCGTTAATGCCGGCCACGGCACCGCTGCGTTTGACGGCCTGCATGGTGGTTTCGGCTTTTCCCAGCTCGCTGTTCAGAGCCATTTGCATGGCGGAAGGGTCCTTCAGCTTAATTTTCATGGCATAACCTTTATAGGTCCCGGGATTAACCCTGTACAGCTCGATCGTCAACCGATCGCTGTTGACCCGTTCGATGGGCGTCCCCAGTTTGGATGAAATGCGCTGATTATAGATCGACTCCGGGCGCGCTGCCTGGTTGGTCGCGGTTTGTACGATGGAGGACATGGCGCTTGTTGTCTGATTGTAAAGCTGGGTCGTCTTTTTAATGGAAGAAGAAGTTTGAACGGCCGTATCCTTGGCACCCTCAAGCTCTTCGCGAATCGCCTGAGTCTGAAGGGTAATGTTCTCTTTGACCCAGGCATCTTCCAACACGTCTCCCGGATCGACCGCAGGCCGAAACAAGAAAAGACATAAAACAAGTCCAATAAAGGGAGCGAGTGCAAGCATAAAAAAACGATTTACCTGTTTAACGTGGGTAATCATTTGAGCAGATCCATCTTTTTCTGGAGGGTCTCCAGTTGTTTTTTGACTTCGCTCAGTTGGGTGTACAGCTTGTTGCTGTTATCCGTCTTATTGCTTGCATTATCCTTGGTAAAGGTCAACAGCTCATTAAAGGCTTGGACCTGCTCTTGCAGGCTGGATACTTCCTTTGAGATCGTTGTTAGCTGCTTCTCATAGTCTGCTTTTAACGCCGCGATCTGCTGTTGATTATGTGTCTGCAACTGCGCAATCATCTGTTTCTGAAGGTGGTTGCTGTAAAAATAGGTCCCTAGGACTCCGATGATAATAAATATAATCCACAACGCCAGAAACAGTTTAACAGAAGCTCGGCCTTTACCTTTGGCGCTCCGGGTGTGATGGATGTCATCAGGCTCCACTACGGGGTTCATGTCATCACTCCTGGTCATCTGAAGATAAAGGAAAATTTCCAATCTTCATTCTAACATGCGCCTGTCGATTACGCAAAAATGAAGTTCTTTAACGTTGAGCGCAAAAAGAGATTGCATCGGAAGGAAGTCCTAGGATACAATTTCTTATAGATGCAATAAGTAGGAAGTTTGGGCAGGTTTTTCGACTTTTTTAGCTAGAAATGCAGGATATTTATACTATATTAGAATGGTTTGGAAAGGAAAAGAAATGTGGACAAAAAAAGAAGGTCGTTATTTGTCGGGGAAGAAAAAGGGGAATGGAAAGATAGATTGTATTCGATGATTTTTTCATTCGACATATTTCGACTTTTGTCCAATACATAATCAGGGGGAAGAAGGAAAATGGAAAAAGTATGGCAGGTGGTCATTGTCGATATCCACCCCACCAGCATGCTGGGCAGCAAATTAATTTTGGAAGAACAACAGGACTTAATCGTTCGCGGAATGACTTCTTCAGGAACTGAAGGCTTGGAATTGGTAAGCCGGCATCAGCCGGATATCGTTCTGATGGATTACAGGCTGCCGGAGGGACAGGCCGATCCGTTTATTACCCAGATGAAAGCGCGTTCGGCTCATAGTCACATCATTATTCTGACGGATGAAGACAATGTGAAGTTATTTCTCCATCTGATGGGACTAGGCGCAAGCGGGATGCTGTCCAAGCAGGCTTCCCCTGGCCAGCTGATCCATCTCATCGCAGGGTTGAGGGAAGGCTGCGTATCCATTCCGCTGACGTGGCTGGCCAGCACGGATTGGGTCAAGCCGATCGAAGGCGAGGGAAAAGAATTTGCAGCCTCATTGACGGAAACGGAAACTTTTATTATGGAAAGAATTGTACAGGGTGTAACTTATGATAAAATAGCCAGTGAAATTAATGTCAGCCGGCGCTCGATTGACAATTACTTGCGAAAAATCTATGTTAAGCTGGATGTAAGCAGCAGAGCCCAAGCGATAGAGCGTTACGCCCTGTATGCAAGGCAGATCAAAACGATCTCCTGATGATCCGGCACGGTCTGGTCGTCATATTGAACATGATCCAGGAATACCTTGTAGGGGCTGCGGACTGCGAGCATAGTTCGGAATAGGATGAAAGGGGACAGGATTGATGAAATATTTCTTCGCCTCCCGTACGAACAGACTGTTGTCATCCCCGCTTCGGGATATTCGCAAAATGTCTGATCGGGATCATTTCATTTCTTTGGCTGAAGAGCTGCCGGCAGAGGAATTATTTCCATTCAAGCTGCTGGAGGAGGCAGCCGTCTCTGTTTTTAGCTCCGGGCCATCTGCACTCCAGTATGGCGAACCGGCTGGCTACAGGCCGCTCCGTGAATGGCTGGATCAAGATTGGAACAGCCGTAAAGGCATCCGTACGGTCCCTGAGCAAATTTTGCTCACAACGGGAACACAGCAGGCGATCGACCTGATTATGAGGCTTCTGCTCGAGCCGGGAGATTCCGTGTTGGTGGAACATCCAACGTCTCCCGGCTGTCTTGAGGTTCTGGAAATGCAAGGAGCCACCATCATTCCGGTCACCGGGGATGAAAACGGAATATTGCCCGACCTTCTTGAGCACCACATGCAGCAGGCGCAACCCAAGCTGCTTTTTGCCGCGCCCAGCTTTTCCAATCCGACGGGGGCGTTATGGAGCATGGAGCGTCGTGAGGCGGTATTGGAGCTATGCTCCCGTTATGGCGTATTGTTGGTGGAAGATGACTCTTACGGTGAGCTTCATTTCGATGGACGGTCCAACTCGGACTTCTATCGTCATTACCCTTCCCTGTTTGCCATGGATACAGCCGATCAGGGTGGACATGTTCTATATATCGGGTCGTTCAGCAAAACCGTCGCTCCTGCCCTGCGTACCGGTTGGGCTGCCGGCCATCCAGCTTTGATTGAAGCCATGGCTTCCGTGAAGCGGATTGCGGATGGACAATCCAGTCCCATGAACCAGCGGTTATTGCATCGGCTGCTGGACCAATCTCCTTTTAAATGGAACGATCATTTGTCCCTGCTCAATCGGGAGTACAAAACCAGGCTGAAGTTGATGCTTGAGTTATTGAAAAGACCCGGTTGGAGGGGGACGCATTATGCGGTTCCAAAAGGAGGAATGTATCTCTGGGTACGATTGCCCGATGGTCTGGACAGCGTCGCCTTGCTCAAAGCCGCCTTGCCCAAGGGCGTATCTTTTTTGCCGGGTTCGCTGTGTTCGACGGGGGATGCCGATCGGGGTTACATTCGTTTAAACTTTAGCCATCCGGGACGTGATGCGCTTCTGCTCGGCATGAATTTGATCAGCGAAGCGATCGGAGAATTCACGGCACGGAACTGATCAGGCATGCTTTGCTTCTTCAGATGGGTTCTGCCTCTCCGTGAACGTGTGGACGTTTTATGCGGTTGATATGGATAGTAATTACGTTATTGCATCCACTAACATTTTTATATATAATGTGTATTAATAAGTTGTGGCTTTGTTCATCATGCTGCAGTTTAGACCGGTGCACCCATTGGCACTGAATTATTTTATATAACGGAGGAACGAACATGTCTAATATTCTTTTTATCAAAGCCAATGACCGTCCTGCAGATCAGGCAGTCAGCGTTAAATTGTACGATGCATTCTTGAGCGCATACAAAGAAACACATCCAGGTGACACCGTTACCGAGCTGGACTTGTACAGCGCGAATTTCCCATACTACGGCAATGATGTTCTCGCTGGCGGCTTCAAAGCGGCTAACGGCATCGAAGCTACGGAAGCTGAGAAAAAAGCGGCTGCACTGGCAGCTGAACTGCAAGATCAATTCCTGGCTGCAGACAAAGTTGTGTTTGCATTCCCGCTCTGGAACTTCACTGTTCCTGCACCGCTGGTAAACTACATCTCTTACCTGAGCCAAGCTGGCAAAATGTTTAAATATACAGCTGAAGGTCCGGTAGGTCTGGTTGGCGACAAAAAAGTAGCGATCCTGAACGCTCGTGGCGGCGTGTATTCCGTTGAGCCTATGGCTTCTGCTGAAATGTCCGTTAAATACGTAACCAACGTATTGAACTTCTGGGGCATCAAACACCCTGAAGTGGTGATCGTTGAAGGACACAATGCATCCCCTGACCGTGCAGAAGAAATCGTGGGTGCTGGCGTGAAACTGGCTGCTGAAACTGCAGCAAAATTCTAATTGCAGCCCGTTATCGACCATATTCAAAAGCCGTCGTTCCCGTAAGGGAGCGACGGCTTTTGAAGTTTGTGGAACTGACGGGTCAGCTCCCGTGCTTGAAGGTCAAGGACGGGGGATATAGGTTTGCACAAGCTCGGCAATGCGTTCAAGTTTCTCCACGTCCTCCTGTCCTTCCCGCTCGAACAGCAGTTCCACGGCGTCGCGATCGGGCATGCTTGACTCCGGATCCGATGAAGAGAGTGGTTCCAGCATGAACGCATGCTCCGTCAATGCTTGAATGCCTTTAATGGTAAGTCCATACTTACCGCGCCGTATTCGCTCAAACCAGCCGTAATAGTTTTTTTGCAAAATGGATGCGGCAGAAGCCACGTTTGCCAATTGGGCCAACGCTGCCGGAGAAGCTTCACCTTCTATCCGCAGCGCCGACGCCACGCGCAGCGCCTTTTCCCTGTATGCGGTCACGAGCGGTTTGCCTGTGCTGCCTCCGACGTTGAAGTCCCCGCTGCGTCCATCGAATTCCCGCATCAGCCGCTGTCTTCGGATGCCGCCCTTGCGGCTGGACAAAGGCGCGGCCCCTGTTGAACTTCCTTCCGGCCGACGCGCGGGCTCGCACAATACATCAATAAGCGGAGCTTTGGTTTTGTAAAAGGTCACGGTCATCAGACCGAGCCCAAGCTGGCTGCAGAGTGCCGTCAATTCCCCCCAACGCTGATTCACCGCGCCGCGTTTGTTCCGGTTTCGTTCCACAGCCAGATATACGATGGGGCTTAGCTTCAATCGCTGCATCCCTTGCAGCAGCAGGGACAGATTAAACGTTTTTTTCATTTCCACGATCAGCGGTTCATCCAAGTCTGATCTAATGCCAACCAGGTCACAGTGCCTAACCTCGGCTTTGACCACGAATCCGCGTTGTTCAAAATATGCCTTGATCGGCGAATACAGATCCGTTTCATATTTCACTGCCATGATCAACGTACTCCTTCCGCCATCTCCCGTTTGAAAATGTCTGGCTCTGTTCCACGCAGAACCCGGAAAGCGAATTGCTCCGTATCGCTGGTTTCCAGGAACAAAGGACATCCTGCTTTAACTACATATACCTCTGATAGTATCATAAACCGGATTTTTTTTCGGCACTGCCGCCGCGGACTTGGTGCATCGGGCGTGAAGTTTCGCGGTTCAAGATTAAAAAAAGTGGTCAACTTATCCGGTTTGCCGCATAGGTATGTAATACACTTTTTACAGCAAGAAGACGCCGCACAGATGCAGCGGGACCGAGGTCAGGACCGCGAATTTGGATATTCAAGCAAGAGTTGCAATTCTATGGATTTATTCATACCATTCGGGATGGTTGTCAATCACACTAAAGGAGCCATGGGAGGTACCAAGCATGAATATTTTTGAACGCGTTGCGGAGCATCGGGCAGAGAATGACCGTCTGTCATGGAACGGAACATTCGAAGACTACATCGAACTGCTAAAAAAAGACCCAACCCCGGCAATGACGGCTCACGCCCGAGTATATCAAATGATCGAATCGTATGGCGTGGAAGAGGTGGATGGACATAAACGATACAAATTTTTCGAACAGGAAATTTTCGGATTGGACCGTTCCATCGAAAAGCTGGTGGAAGAATACTTCCATTCTGCCGCACGCAGACTGGATGTACGCAAACGCATCCTGTTGCTGATGGGACCGGTAAGCGGTGGTAAATCCACGCTGGTTACGCTGCTGAAACGGGGATTGGAACAGTTTTCGCGGACGGAGAAAGGGGCGGTGTATGCCATAGAAGGCTGCCCGATGCATGAAGAGCCGCTGCATCTAATCCCGCTTGAGCTCCGGGCAGAGGTGGAAAAAGAGATCGGCGTGCGCATCGAGGGCAATCTGTGCCCCTCCTGCCAAATGCGTCTTCGTACCGAATATGACAATGACATCAGTAAAGTGCGGGTAGAACGGGTGCTTATTTCCGAAGATAACCGCGTGGGAATCGGAACGTTCAGCCCATCCGATCCGAAATCGCAGGACATTGCGGATCTGACGGGAAGCATCGACTTCTCCACCATTACTGAATATGGTTCGGAGTCGGATCCGCGGGCGTACCGGTTCGATGGGGAGTTGAACAAAGCAAATCGTGGTTTGATGGAGTTTCAGGAAATGCTGAAATGCGACGAAAAATTTCTATGGAACTTGCTTTCCCTGACCCAGGAGGGCAATTTCAAGGCAGGGCGCTTTGCTTTGATCAGCGCGGACGAGATGATTGTGGCGCATACGAACGAATCCGAATACAAATCGTTCATTGCCAACAAAAAAAATGAAGCGCTGCAATCCAGGATGATTGTGATGCCGATTCCATATAACCTGAAGGTTTCGGAGGAAGAAAAGATTTATGCCAAGCTCATTCAGCAAAGCGACATGAAGCATGTCCATATCGCGCCGCATGCCTTGCGGACCGCGGCCATTTTTTCCATACTTACCCGTTTGAAGGAAACGAAAAAGCAAGGCATGGACTTGGTCAAAAAAATGCGCATGTACGACGGCGAAGAGGTGGAAGGCTACAAAGAGGCCGACCTGCGCGAGATGCAAAGCGAATATCTGGACGAAGGCATGTCCGGCATTGATCCGCGCTATGTCATCAACCGGATTTCCAGTGCTTTGATTAAACAAAATCTTCAGTGCATTAACGCGCTGGACATCTTGCGGGCCATCAAGGACGGTTTGGATCAGCATGCTTCCATCACGAAGGAAGAGCGGGAGCGTTACCTGAATTACATCGCGCTGGCACGGAAGGAATATGACGAACTGGCGAAGAAAGAAGTGCAGAAGGCCTTCGTTTATTCTTTCGAGGAGTCGGCCAAGACGCTGTTCGAAAATTACTTGGACAATATCGAGGCCTTTTGCAACTGGACCAAAATTCGAGACCCGCTTACCGATGAGGAACTCGACCCGGATGAGCGCTTGATGCGTTCGATCGAGGAACAGATCGGCATTTCCGAAAATGCAAAAAAAGCGTTCAGGGAAGAAATTTTGATCCGCATTTCGGCGTATTCCCGCAAAAAACGCAAATTCGAGTATAACAGCCATGACCGGTTGCGCGAAGCCATCGAGAAAAAACTGTTTGCCGACCTTAAAGATATCGTCAAAATCACGACTTCGACCAAAACACCGGATGCGACTCAACTGAAGCGCATGAATGAGGTGATTAGCCGCCTCATTGATGAACACGGATATACGGCGGCCAGCGCCAACGATCTGCTTCGCTATGTGGGCAGTCTGTTGAATCGGTAAGATGATTGTAAAATAACCATTCCGAATAAGGTTCCTGTGGTTAGCTGTGATGCTCCTTCACAGCGTCAACAGGGACCTTTTTACTATTAATGCCGCTTTTTTTGACTGTGTTTTCGGGAAAATCGAGAAAAATATACGTAAACTTTGTGTAAATGGTTCTAAAGGTTTATGTAAACTTAGGGCGATTCGTCTATAATTAATACAGTTATTTACATTTGAAGTGAAGTTTTATACGTCGAAGCTAATATTCACATAGCAGCGGAGTAGCAGGAAGACCGTCGAAGTGGATTGACAGGTGGATTCGTTCGACGATACAGAAGCAATAAGGAGCTGACGGAATTGGTTATGAGTGCAAGTGCAGCAAGACAGAAACAACTAGATTACATCGGACTGACCGCAGGCGACCTTCAAGTGCTTGCCGGGCATCGTCCCGTCTTTGAGAAAGTGGTTGAAGAGGTGGTGGACCATTTCTATTGCCATCTGGGGAAATATCCGAATCTGATGGAACTGATGGAACGGTTTTCTTCCGTGGAACGACTGAAGCAGACCCAACGGATGTACTGGCTTTCCATGGCTGACGGCGTCGTAGACGATGCTTACATCGACCAACGGATTGCCATTGGGCAAGTGCATTCCCGCATTGGCTTGTCTACCGACTATTATCTGGGTACATACATGGTTTATCTCGATATTGCCACAAGCATTTTTCAGCAGGTCATTCCCGATATGTGGCATCGCGTCATTCAGGCCCTTAGCAAAATGTTCAATTTGGATGCACAGCTCGTGCTCGAAGCTTACGAGATCCGGGAAAAGGACAGGCTGCGCCGGCTTGCCGACGACCAGAAGCACACCTTGCAGGCGATTACGCAAATTACGCAGCAGCTGACAGGTATGATCAGCGAGCTGAACGAGAACGCACAGGCCATTTCCGACGTGGCCAAAGATACCGCCGCTTCCCAGAGACAGGCGCATGGGTTGTTGGAAGACCTTACCGCCGAGATCCATCAGATCGGAAAAATGGGTGAGCTGATCCGTGAAATCTCTGACCAGAGTCACTTGGTGGGCCTGAACGCGGCCATCGAAGCCGCGCATGCGGGAGAATTCGGGCGGGGCTTTGAAGTGGTGGCGGCCGAAGTGCGCAAACTTGCAGCCAGCTCGCGGGAAGCCCAGAGCCAAATTCAGGCCAATCTGGAGCAGATCATGAAAAAGCTGGTCCGTGTACGCGAAGAGTCGGAACAAACGGCTCAGGGTGCCAGCAGCCAAGCTTTCCGTTCGCAGGAACTTGCCGTATTTGCAACCACGATGGAGAATTTGGCAGCGGATTTGCGTGAGTTGCAGCATCAGGAGTAGATTCGGGAACCGGCTTGGAGCCGGTTATACCGTTTCTCCGGAATTTGAGCTATAATAGGAAAACAAACCTGCCGTTGTAACAGTGAATGCAGCTTGAGACAGGGGATTTGAAAGAGGTTGAGGTGATCAGGTGGCTTCTATCCATGATGTGGCCAAAGAAGCGGGCGTATCTGTTGCAACCGTTTCCAAAGTGCTGAATGATTATCCCGATGTAAGTGACAAAACGCGCAAAAAAGTCAATATGGCGATCGAATTGTTAAAATACCAACCCAATGTAGTTGCGCGTGGACTGGTGAAGCGCCGCTCTTGGACGGTAGGGGTTTTGTTGACGGTTCCGTTTACGAACCCTTTTGTGTCGGAGCTGCTGGAAGGCATCAAAACCGCCTTGGAGAACAGCGGCTACGACCTGGTCCGGTTGTCCACGCGTTTTGAGGACCCTGCGTATTCGTTTATCAAACATTGCCGCAGCCGGAACGTGGACGGCGTTGTTGTATTCGGGGAAGGCAGGGAGAACAAGAGCATTGAAGAATTGATTCATGCGGAGATTCCGACGATGTTCATTGACACCGACCTGTTCGGCAAGCGGGCCGGGTACATTACGACCGACAATGCCAATGCCATTGCGATGAGCGTCAAACATCTGTACGAATTAGGCCACCGGAAAATTGCGTATATTTCGGGTACGCTGGGACCGGCCGTCGCCAATCTGCGCCTGGAGGGATACCGCGAAGGTTTGCGGCAATGCGGACTGCCGTACTCCACCGTGCACATGGAAGTATGCGATTATTCCTTCGATGGTGGAAGCAAGGCGGCCCGGCGTTTGCTTGCGCAGAGGGACCAACCGACAGGCATTGTATGTGCTTCGGACATGTCCGCTTTTGGGGCGATCCACGAAATCGAGAAGCATGGGCTGCGTGTTCCCGAGGATATTTCGGTCGTCGGTTTTGACAATACGTATTATGCGCATGTGTTCAAACCCGGACTCACAACCATTAACCAAAACATATATTCCATCGGAATCAAATCGATCGAATACTTGATCGCGATGATCGAGAACCCGGATTATACGCCTCCGGTTGTTACGGAGCCGTCCCATCTCGTTATTCGCCAGACGACGGCACCCGTTCAGGGGTGACACACTTCGCAAGGGGCACGGCCGAGAGGCTGTGCCTTTTGTCTTGAAGTTCACGAAACGTCAGGTATCAGCGACACAATTCAACACGAAATGCTGGGGAAAAGTGTTGATTTTCGACCCTGTGACGTTTAGACTATACTCATTATGATAAACGGGTCTTCTATGTATGGCTTTCGTTTGAGTTTGCTGGCAAATACCATGATGTTGTTGCGAAGGGAGTGCCTGTCGCCTGACAGTGCACTCGCTTCTTTTTTAAGATTCGCTTCATTAGCTATGAAAAGCATGAAACATACATACAAGATTGATCCCGGTTGAAAGGAAAGACGGAGTGGAGCACCTACACGGAACGTACAACATTGAACTGGTCGTTTTGTCTTACATTATTGCCGTTTTGTCTTCTTACGTCGCGCTTGACTTGGCTGGCCGCGTTAGTCTGGCCCGAGGAACCTCCCGAAAGGTTTGGCTTGGCTGCGGGGCCATGGCGATGGGGCTTGGCATATGGTCGATGCATTTTGTCGGCATGCTGGCCTTTGTGCTCCCCAGTCACGTTTCTTATTCGTTGGGTAAGGTTGTGTTGTCCGTTCTCTTTGCTGTCGTGGCCTCCGGAGTCGCCCTGCACATTGCAGGCCGAAAGGGCGGGCATGTGAAGCAGATTGCCATTGCAGGTTTGTCGATGACGATCGGCATTAGCTGCATGCATTACGTCGGCATGGCGGCGATGTCCGTTCCAGTGAGCTATGAACCCGCCAAGGTCTGGTTATCCATCCTGATTGCAGCCGCCGCCTCGTTCACGGCGTTGTGGCTCATGTTCATTTTTCGCCAACGCCATTCCAAGCGGCTGTGGATGTATAAACTCGGTAGTGGATTGATCATGGGTTTGGGCATTACGGGCATGCACTATACGGGTATGTCGGCAGCTCACTTTCACGTTTCGGAGGGAGGCGTGGGGGTGCCGGGCTTGCGAATCGAACCGTTGTTTCTTGGATACACGATTGCGATCGGCACGTTCATTACCCTGGGTTTGGCATTAAGCGGCATTATCATTAACCAGCGTTTTTCCCAGAAAGACCGCCGTTTGCAAGAAAACGAGCAATGGTACCAGGCTTTGTACGACAATCATGCCGATGCCATTATTTCCGTAGATTGCGAAGGGTACATCAAAGGAATCAATTCTGCGGTCACTCGCATTACGGGATATTTGGAGAAGGATGTCATCCATTGCTCCATAGACGAGATCGTAGAGCGTATCGACATCCACTGGACGTCCGACCCGGCGGACATTTCTTGGGAAGACGGCACTCGCAGCCAGGAGTATTATACGGCTACGATGAAGGGGCTTCACGGTCAGTTGATCGATCTGCACATCACCGTAGTTCCGGTCCTGATTGAGGGGAGTCATGTGGGCAGCCATATCCTGATCAAAGACGTCACCAAGGAAAAGCAGGCCCAGGAACATATTCGCCATCAGGCCTTGCATGATCCGCTTACTGGCTTGCCGAACCGGCGCAAGCTGGACGAAGTGCTGGAGGAAGCCATCGCCACCCACAAGGCCGCGGGCGAAACGTTTGCGGTGATGGTTATGGACATTGACCGTTTCAAAATGATCAACGACTCCCTTGGACATTCCATCGGGGATATTTTTCTGAAGGACGTAAGTGCAAGGATTGTTGGCGCGATTCAGGCTTTCGATTCCGATGCGATGGAGAACGTCATGCTTGCGCGCATGGGCGGGGACGAATTTACGTTAGTCGTCAAAAATGAACAGGGCCATGCGGATCGTGTTCAAGAACTCGCGAAACGAATCGTGCGGGCGATCCAACTGCCCTACCGGCTTAAGGACAATGACTTCTATGTGACTACAAGTATCGGCATCGCCATGTTCCCCGAGCACGGGACAGAAGCGGACATGCTGCTCAAGCATGCTGATACAAGCATGTACGAGGTCAAAAAAAACGGCAAAAACGGCTACAAATTCTATTCGGCCGAGCTGGATTCGGCGTTGTATGAACGAATCGAACTTGAGGGATATTTGCGCAAAGCGCTGGAACGCGATGAAATGGTGCTGTATTACCAGCCTCAGATTCGTACTTCGGACCGTCGCATGATCGGCGTGGAGGCGTTGATCCGCTGGAAGCATCCGCAGAAAGGAATACTGACGCCCGACGTCTTCATTCCGATCGCGGAAGAGACCGGCATGATCTATGACATCGGCAATTGGACGCTGCGTGAAGCATGCAAGCAGATGAAGCGCTGGCACGCGAGCGGGGGGCCGCTCATTCCGGTCTCGGTCAATTTGTCTTCGCAGCAGTTCCATCAGGCCAATCTGCTCGAGCTGGTCAAAAATGCGCTGGAGGATTCCGGGTTGGAGGCTCGTTACCTCGAACTCGAAATTACGGAAAGCATGATGATGGATGCATCCGTATCGACCAGCATTCTGAACGAATTGTCGGCGCTCGGCGTCAAGATCAGCTTGGACGATTTCGGCACGGGTTACAGCTCGCTTAGTTACCTGAAGCAATATCCCATCAATAAACTGAAGATCGACCGTTCTTTCGTGACGGACATTACGGAGAATGTGAGCGATCAAGCCATTGTGGCCACTATCATATCGATGGCGCAGCATTTGAATATGGAAGTGATTGCGGAAGGCATCGAAACCAAAGGACAGCTGGATTTCCTGATGCAGAACGATTGCCGGGAAATTCAGGGCTATTATTTCAGCCGGCCGCTGCCGGCAAGCGAAGTAGAAAATGATTTCTTCATGCCGCTGCGCCAACATTTCAGCAAAGCGTAACATGGCGTGGTTGGCAAACGACAGGCGTTGATCCAGTGACAAAAGGCTGCCCCCTGTAGGGCAGCCTTTTGTCACTGGATCAACCAGGTTCTGCTTCGCAGCCGGTTCGTCGGCGATTACATAAACTTGCGATGATGCTTTTTCCCGTCATAGGAAAACCAGATCGGTTTATCTTCCACCTTGGTTTCCAGATGAACGGTACGTCCCCATAACCGGTACACGTAAGGGAGGGTACGCTCCATGTATTTGAGGTCAAGCTCAATCCCTTCATAACGGTGCTTGAGCACAAGCTCGCCTGTGCGCAAGTAGTCGGCATCCTGGACGACAAGATAAGGGGAACCGCCGTTAATGCGCGAAAATACAAGCTGATCCCGAATGTTCTCCCACGATTTGTCCGTGATTTTCCATTCAGGCCCCTTTTTTTCGAACACATACAAGTCCAGATCTTCGGTGAGCTGTTTGGTCATGTAGTTGCGAATGAAGGACGTATCGGAATCGAGCTCGCGGACCTCGAATATTTTAGCGCGTCCTTGGTCCGGCAAACGTCCGAACCGTTCGCGTTCCTCGCGGCTGGGATGATCCCACCGGCGTTCGATATCCTCGAAAATTTTCAACCCCAAATAATAAGGGTTCAGGCTTTGGGTGGATGGCTGCACGACCGAGGAATTCAGCTTGGCGAATTCGATCGTCTCCTCGCTGGTCAAGTCCATTTCGCGGATGATGCGCTGATGCCAATAGGACGCCCAGCCTTCATTCATAATTTTGGTTTCCATCTGCGGCCAGAAATACAGCATTTCTTCCCGCATCATGCTCATGATATCCCGCTGCCAATCGGTCAGCACCTCGGAAAATTCCTGAATGAACCACATGATGTCCTTCTCGGGTTCAGGCGGAAAGTGGTGAACTTGGATCTGGGATTCCGGAGCGGGCACCTCCGCTTTGGATTCGTCGAGGGCCCACAAATCATCGTATGGACCTTCGGGTTTGGGCGGTTTCTCTCCGCGCTGCTCTTTCAGCTTCAATTCCATATAACGCTGTTTATCCAGATGCCTTGGCTTGATCAATTGTGGATCGACATGCTCTTGGATGGCCAATACGGCATCGATGAACGATTCAACGGCTTCTGTACCGTATTCCATCTCATAATTGCTGATTCGGTCTGCCGTCGCGGCCATGCTTTCGACCATATTGCGGTTGGACATGGAGAAGCGGGCATTGTTTTTGAAAAAATCACAGTGGGCCAGCACGTGCGCAACGATCAGCTTATTCTGAATCAGGCTGTTGCCATCCAGCAGGAACGCATAACAAGGGTTGGAATTGATGACGAGTTCATATATTTTACTGAGCCCGAAGTCGTACTGCATTTTCATTTTATGAAACGTTTTTCCAAAGCTCCAGTGACTAAAACGGGTAGGCATGCCATAAGCTCCAAAGGTATAGATGATGTCGGCAGGGCATATTTCGTAACGCATCGGGTAGAAATCCAAACCAAAGCCTGCGGCAATTTCGGTAATTTCGGCAATGGAGCGCTCAAGCGCGGTAATATCGTCCTGCTTCATGGGTTACCTCCTCGGATTGCATTTTCGGCCGAATGCAGCACACGGGCTGCACGCCTGGGAATCAAGGTTGTCATCATCATATGAACAAGCCGTACAGGATATGCTTAGCGAAAAAGTGACCCTTCACGGGTCACTTGATTAACGGCCGGATATTGCCGTGCATACAATAGTTGTTGGGGCGTGATTGGGATTGGCCGTTCGGCCTTGAAAATCAATGGCCAGCATCCGAATGCTCCGCTCTGCTTGTTTACGTGGCGACTCCGTTTTCCTGTCTATGAAAGAAGCTGCGCAAAGCCTTATACACTTCGCCTTTTTCTTTGATGACGTAGTACATGAAATGATCGAGTTTGATATGGCGGTAGGCCGACATCAACGTGCTGCTGCGGTTATATTGATTGACTTCGCCGTAACCGAACATGTTGCTGCGCTTCAGAAGCTCGCCAATCAGTTTCACGCATCGTTCGTTATCGGAGGTCAGATTGTCTCCATCGGAGAAATGGAACGGATAGATGTTGTAGCTTGAAGGCGGGTAACGGGAATCGATGATATCGAGTGCTTTCATATATACGGAGGAGCAGATCGTTCCTCCGCTTTCCCCGCGCGTGAAAAATTCCTCTTCCGTCACTTCTTTTGCTTCCGTATGGTGGGCGAGGAACACGATCTCTACTTTTTCATACTGACGCCGCAGAAACCGGGTCATCCAGAAGAAAAAGCTGCGGGCGCAGTACTTTTCGAATGAACCCATGGAACCTGACGTGTCCATCATCGCGATAATGACGGCATTCGATTGCGGGATGACTTTGTCTTCCCACGTTTTGTAGCGCAAGTCGTCCGGACTGATGTGATGAATGCCCGGATTGCCGCTGGTGGCGTTGCGGCGAAGGTTTTCAAGAATGGTGCGTTTTTTGTCAATGTTGGACTGCATGCCTTTTTTGCGGATATCGTTGAAAACGACCGTGTGCGTTTCGATTTGGTCTTTGTCCTTTTGTTTCAGGTTGGGCAGCTCCAGCTCGGAAAAAAGAATATCCTCCAGCTCTTCGATGCTGACCTCGGCCTCGACGATGTCGTAACCCGCCTGGTCACCTGCCTTTTCGCCTTTGCCAGGCTTTTGCGCAGCCGGATCGCGTCCGATCACATCGCCGACTTGGGTGTCGCCGTCCCCTTGGCCTACATGCTTTTGTTTTTGAAAGTTATACACGAAACGGTACTCATCCAGACTGCGGATCGGTACCTTGATGATTTGTTGTCCATCGGACATGATGATGTTTTCTTCGGTGATCAGATCAGGCAGATTTTGTTTGATGACGTCTTTCACTTTTTGCTGGTGTCGCTGCTGGTCCTGGTACCCTTTGCGGTGAAGCGACCAATCCTCCCGGGAAACAACGAACGAGTATGGCTGGCGTGAATTTGACATGTAGGCACCCCCCAATAATTACGTGGCACAGTTTGACCTGTCGGTAATTAAGTATATTCACGGACAGGGACGATATGTGATGAGCGGGAAGATAAAATGAAACCATTTGTAGCAAAAACGATGCATAGTCCCATCGGAAGCAACATTTTCGAAATAATCCGATGGCTATGTTTTTACAAATCCGGTGAACAAACGAAATGCACATCCTGTACAATGGAAGGAGTTACCCGATTGGAAACAATTGGAGGATGTATGTAAAGGAAGGATTTCCATTGGACAAACGTGCGGTTAGAGCTTGGATCACCTATGATTGGGCTAATTCGGCATATGCAACGACGGTATTGGCAGCAGTACTGCCCGTCTTCTATGCTTCGGTTGCGGCAGCTTCTCTCGATGCGGACACGGCCGCATCCTACCTGGCATATACCCATTCCGTCGGGATGCTGTGCGTGGCGTTGCTGACTCCGCTGCTGGGGGCGCTTTCGGACCTGTCCGGCAGAAAAGGAGACTTTTTGCGCGTATTTACGCTGATCGGTATTTTTTCTACGTTGGGCTTCAGCCTTGTCGGTGAGGGAGACTGGCTGTTCGCTTCCATTCTGCTCGTTGTATCTACGATCGGTTTTGCGGGAGGAAACACCTTTTACGATGCCATGCTGCCCGACCTTGTTCCCATCAGGGAAAGAGAAATGGTATCTTCCAAAGGGTATGCCTACGGCTACATTGGCGGCGGCATTTTGCTGGCGATCAATCTGTTGATGATTCAACAGCCCGGCTGGTTTGGACTGGAAAATACGCTGGCCGGGACAAGACTCGCCTTCATTTCGGTGGCAGCATGGTGGCTGCTGTTTTCCATTCCTATCTTCCGGCATGCTCCCCGCAGGCCTGCAAGCACGGGTCGCCCCTCTTCCTGGATGGGGTATGCCAATATGGGCGTATCGAGGCTGCGAGGGACATTCAGTCAAATGCGAAAATTTCCACAGCTGATTCGCATGCTGGTCGCCTTCTGGTTCTTTAATGATGGCATTAACACGATTATCCTGATGGCGACCATCTATGGAACGAGCATCGGCATCGGCACGACCGATCTGATGCTGGCCTTGCTGCTGACGCAATTTGTCGGTTTTCCGTGCACGCTGCTGCTAGGTGCATGGGCGAGGCGGTGGGGGGCCAAGCAGGTACTGATGATCAGTTTGTCGGTGTATGTATGCATCGTGATTCTCGGTTACTTTATGAAGGAGGCGTCCCATTTTTACATGCTAGCCGGATTGGTCGGCGTAGTGCAGGGAATCAGCCAGTCAACGGCCAGATCTTTGTTCAGCAACCTGATGCCTGCAGGTAGAACCGGGGAGTATTTTGGATTCGTTAATATTACGGGCAAATTTGCCTCCATTTTCGGTCCGTTCGTTTTTGGCTGGGTTGGCCAAATCACCGGCTCTGCGCGCTGGGGAATTCTTTCCTTGCTCTTCTTTTTTATCGCAGGCATGGCGGTACTGATGACCGTGAAAGTGCAGAAGGGCGTGGAGGATGCGCTGAACGCCGATCGCGAAGATGGGCCCGGCTGGCCGGGGCACGGTTTGCCGCAGTCGCCGGAACCTCGTTCCGTTACATGATTTCGCTTGGCATGTTGTGTAATGTCCAAACCTCTAGAAACTCCGGAGCCTGTTCGCTGTAGAGCAGGTGTCCGGGGTTTCTTTCGTTGGAAGGTGTCATAAATCACGGGTTGAGAGGAATAAAGATATATGGGCATGGGGAGGAAGGTCAAAAAATGCAGGATAAACAGAGAAAATATGAAAAAGAGAAAATAAAAGATTGACATGATACAAATCGTATCATAGAGTGTAGATATAGACAGTTTGTATCATGAAAACTTCATTAATGATACACCTCATTATTTACGTTCCCCTTAGCTTTGCCACTACATAACTTCGTTTTAACGGAACGAGGAGAGGAGTAGGGCCATTGGTAGACTCTCTAGGAAACGGACTTATATTTTTGCTCTGCGTCCCTCGAAGCGGAAGCTCGCTTTCAACCGTGATGCTGCAAAATCACAGTCGCATCTTTGCTACGCAGGAGATGTGGTTCCTGATGAGCCTGGTTGATCTTCCAACAAACGAGCCGCGAGCATACGGCGGTCATTCGATCATTCGGCAATTTTATAACGCCATGGTATCCGAAGAAGTATTCGAGCGAGCGTGTCGCAGTTTCGCCATGGAAATATACAACGGGTTCTTGGAAGGAAATTCAGCGGAACTCGTCGTTGACAAATCCCCGCGTTACTACTGCATGCTTGAATGGCTCGATCGGCTTTTTCCGCAAGCCAGCCGCATTCACCTCCAACGCAATCCACTTTCCATTGCAGCATCCTATAAAAAAGTGAATCGCAGGACAGGCGAAGGCTTCGATCTGATCGGCAGTCTGAACAGCTCCAAGTTGAATATGAAGGCCGTGGATCTGACATTGGGCATCATGCGGTTAAATGATTATTTCGCGGAAGAACATGCCGGAGCCTACGAAATTCAATATGAGCAGCTGGTCGTCGACCCGCAGGGAGAACTTGAAAAAATGTGCGATTTCCTTGGCGTGGACTATGAACAGGGGATGGAGCAATACGGACGTTTCCTGGACAGTGCCAAGTCCGATATGTTCTACAGCATGGGTGTGGGAGATCCTTATCTCTCCGGGCATCAGGAAGCTCATAAAAATTCTGTTAACAACTGGAATGAAATATTAACCAAACAAGAAACGGAAACGTACTGCCGTGCTCTCGGTGCAGGGCTTTTTCATCGAATGGGATATGCGGAACAGCTGGAAGCAGCTGAACGATGGACGGGCGTGCATTATGAACAGCATCCGGATGAAGAACTCGTGCAGCGCTTGACGAACCAATTCCGCAAAGCTACAAACTGGGACTTGCAGCGAGGATATCGTATGCAAACTGGAAGCCGAAGCGCCGAGGCCACCAATTCAATACGTTCGTCCGTAACGGATGAAAAAGAGGATTCCGGGCTGGAGGCACTGGCTACGATCAGGCAGCTGCAAGCCGCTCTTCGTGCAGCCGACCTGAGGCTGGAACAGGGATACCGGGAACGGGATCGGTTGAGATCCCAACTCGCTTCGGCGAACGGCAAAATACAGCGCATCAAGGCATGGGTGCCGTTTGGACAACAGATCAGCGCTTGGGCTTCCCAGCGCAGAGGCATGCGGGGTGAAAAGCCATGAGTGCCATTGCGGGCATTGTTCATCCGGGAGGCAGAGAGGCGTGTTGGGAGGATACTTGGCGCCTGTACGAGGGCCTTGGACACATCCCGGTGGATACCACCGGAATGTGGAAGGGAGATGAAGCTTATTTCAGCTGTCACGCGCAATGGATCACGCCGGAGTCGGTTCTTGAAAAGCTTCCTTTCTATGAAGAAGAGAGCGGATTATGCATAACGGCAGATGCGATCCTCGATAACCGTGAACAGCTTGCGGACCAGCTTCAACTATCGCGTGCGGATCTCGACAGGTTATCCGACAGCGAGTTGATCCTTCGTGCATACCGTCGCTGGGGTGAAGACGTGGCCAGCAAACTGCTGGGGGATTTTACGTTTGCCATCTGGGACGAACGCAAGCGCAAGCTGTTTGCCGCGAGGGACATCATGGGCATGCGGACGTTGTATTATCGACTGGATGGGCCGCGCTTGTCTTTCTGTACGTTGATGGGACCGCTGCTTGGATTGCATGGGGTGCGCAAACAGCTGAACGAAACCTGGTTGTCCGAATTTCTCGCGATCCCCGAGATGTTCGACTCGGCAGATATCGGATCTACCGTATACCAGGGAGTGCAGCAGATTCCTCCGGCACACACGTTGACGTTTCATGAGGGAAAGTTGAGCTTAAAGCAGTATCACCGCTGGGATGAAGTCGAACCGCTGCGACTCAAATCCGATGGCGAATATGTTGAAGCTTTTCGTGAGGTGTTTGCCCAAGCCGTCGATTCCCGTCTGCGAACCCATCGGCAAGTGGCGGCAGCATTAAGCGGAGGGCTTGATTCCGGCGCCGTCGTCGGGTTTGCTTCAGGCACGCTCCGCAAACAGGGCAAGCAGCTGAATGCTTATAGTTATGTGCCCGTGTCCGACTTTAAGGACTACACGTCCAGGACACTGCTGGCCGACGAACGGCCATACATTCGTTCTACCGTGGACCATGTCGGAAACATTGCGGAGAACTATTTGGATTTTGAGGGCAGAAGCCCGCTCAGCGAAGTGGATCCATGGCTTGAAATGATGGAAATGCCATATAAATATTTCGAGAATTCGTTCTGGATTCGCGGTTTTTACGAGAAGGCCAGCCTGCAGAATGCGGGTGTCCTATTGACAGGTGCCAGAGGTAACTTCACCATTTCGTGGGGGCCTGCCCTGGATTACTATGCCAGGCTGCTGAAAAACGGCCGATGGCTCCGTTGGATCCGGGAAATGCAGCAATACAGCGCTCATACGGGCATGCCGTTTACCCGTATCGCGAAAATTACGGGACGCAAAGCGTACCCGAGCTGGTTTCAGAAGACGTCAGCAGGCGAGGCACCTGCCCATCCGCAAATGATTCACCCGGACTTTGCGCAAAAAACGGGAGTGCTTGAACGGCTCAACACGTTGATCGTGCTTCAGGGCGGGGCACGTGCCGACGCGATCAAGGTAAGGGCGCAGAAGTTCAACAATTTGGCGATTGCCAACAAAAACGGTGCCGTAGCTACCAAATGCTCGCTTCGATATCGGGCATGGGAGCGCGATCCCACCAGCGATGCACGGGTGGTCCGCTTTTGCTTGTCTGTCCCGATCGAGCAGTATGTAAGGAATGGCACGGACCGGGCTCTGGTTCGCCGGGCGACTTCGCCGGAACTGCCGGACAAGGTCAGGCTGAATCAGCGTGTGCGAGGGGTACAGCCTGCCGACTGGCTGCACCGCATGATCCCGGATTGGAAGGCATTCATCGCCGAGATGCATGATCTATGCACAGACAGCAGGGTGGCGGGCATTCTGAATACGGAACGCATCCGGACCGCGATGGCGAACATCGGGGAACCACGGCCTGAGCTGGCCTCCCATCCGGATCTGAGGCTGATGATGCACAGCCTGATTGTATACCGCTTTATGCGCCAGTTCTGAACCAACGTGAATTCTTTAAAGGAGGTGATGACGATGAACGCTGAGAAAAAAGAATGGCAAGCGCCAGCTCTTGAAGTATTGGAAGTCAATCAGACGATGGCTGGGATTGGTTGGAGACAAATCGACTGGATCTCTGATCACGATGCTGACCTGTACAATCCGGTTTCCTAATAATTACATGTGATTCATGTCTGATCATACTTAAAGGGCGAAAAGACGGAACATCGATCTTTTCGCCCAGCCCTTCTATTTTTGCGAATAAATATAAGGGCTTTTTTCATATATGTGGTGCAAAGGAGGGCCTGAGCTTGTTGCCTGTACAATACGATGCGTATGGATTGCGCTGGAGCAGCTATATTTCGATGCCCGAACTTCAGGTTGCAAGAAACCAAACCGAACCGGGTCACGCCGATGTACATATTGAAACAGCCGAGCTGCACGACTTGTGGGCCGAGTGGAATGTAGGGAATGGCAATTTTGTAGCAAGAGACGGATGCTTTCTTTTTCGGATTGACCATGTCGGCATGTTTTGCATGGAACGGGGGCGGCGCATCTTGATCAGCCCCGAGCCTGATGCCGATGAGAAAAAAACGAGGCTTTACATTCTGGGCACATGCATGGCCGTCATTATGATGCAGCGCGGGGTTCTTCCCCTCCATGGAAGCGCAGTCGTCATCGATGGATGGGCATATGCGTTTGTGGGACATTCCGGGGCAGGCAAGTCGACCCTGTCGGCAGCCTTGGCCTCACGGGGATATCCTTTGTTGACCGATGATATCGTTGCATTGACTTGGGATGCAGGAGGAAGAGCGATCGTATCTCCGGGGTATCCCCAACAGAAGCTGTGGCAGGCCAGTCTGGACGGCTTTGGCATGGAATCGCAGCATTATGCTACGGTGCATGCGGAGATCACCAAATACGCTATTCCCGTTCAGCACTATTTTCATGACAGTCCGGTACCTCTGGGAGGCATATTCGAACTTGCTCCTAAGCCGGATGCGGCGCCAGGCCCGATTCAACTGCATGAAGTAGAGGGGCTTGAAAGGCTGCATCTGCTGTGCACGCATACGTTTCGCAGCAGCCTGATTGCCCGCCAGGGGTTGGCGCAGTGGCTGTTTGAGACGGTGTCACGGCTCTCGGCAGGTGTGGAAGTATCCAGAATTACGAGGTCTGGTACCGAATTCACCGCATTCGAGATGGTGGACCGGATTACGAATCACATAAGCAAAGGAGTGTATACCGCACAATGACGGCAATCAAACCATTGGAAGAGCAAGACCGGATTACGCGCAAAGAGGGCAATCTCGTTAGCGATATGGGTGGAGAGAAAGTGATGATGAGCATCCAGAGCGGAAAGTATTACAATTTGGGGACCACCGGCGGCCGGATTTGGGAACTGTTGTCCGAAGAGCGAACGGTGTCCGGAATCGTTGATGTGCTGTCTTCCGAATACGAGGTCGATCCTCAGGTGTGCTTGAGCAGCGTGACTGCATTTTTGGAGCATCTGTCCCGCGAAGGATTAATCGACGTGCTCCCTGGAGAATAGGACGATGCTGCTCCGCAAACTCAGGACGTATCGTTCTTTGCCGAGCGAGATGCGTTCGTTGATCTGGGAAGCGTATTTCGGACTCGGCTGGGCCAGAATTCTCAAAGCGATGCCGTTTGTCAAAATAGCACCGGGCCTTGGAACACCTATGGTAGAGACGTCTTCGGACGGATTAAATCGCGCCGATGTCTTAACCGTACGCAACATTTCCAAAGCAATCCTCATGGCGAGCAAGTTCGCCTGGTGGGAGAGCCGCTGCCTGGTGATGGCCATCGCCGCGATGAAAATGCTGGAACGGCGCGGCATCGACAGCACGCTGTATATGGGCACTGCGCGTGACAAACAGGGGCGGATGGCTGCCCATGCCTGGCTGCGCAGCGGCAAACTCATCGTGACCGGTGCCGATACGATGGAACAGTATACGGTGGTAGGCGTGTTTGGCAAACATTGTTCGAAGAAGGAGTCTGGGGAGATTGTTTATGACACATGAATTTGAACGCTGCACTGCCGGTTTTCCACAGGAGCTCAAGCTCATGCTAAGCATGTTGAACGGAGATTTTCGGAAGCTCTCGTCCGAAGAGGGGAGGGAACGGCTGCAAGGCGTGGATTGGAATCTCTTTTTGCAGCTTGCGATGCACCATAGATTGTACGCCGTCCTTTATCTGAACATCACCGCGATGCATGACGTGCCATTTCCTCCGGCTGTTGTGGAAAGCCTGAAGCAGGAATATACGGCAAATACGTTTCGCATGCTGCATTTGACGGCAGAGATGGAACGGGTATGCGGAAGACTGACGCAAGCCGGGATCCGCAATATTACGATGAAGGGTCCTGCCTTGGCCCATGACCTGTATGGAGATGTTTCCCTGCGCACCTCCAAAGACCTGGATCTGTTAATCCCGTTTGACGATGTGGAACAGGCGGAAGCCGTGCTGCTGGATCTCGGTTACATATGCAAGGACGATAAAGGAAGACGAAGCGTAAGCAGCTGGAAGTGGCGCGAGCATCATATCTGTTACAAGCATCCGGTTCGAAAAACGCAGGTGGAGATTCATTGGCGACTAAATCCGGACACGGGCCGGGAAGCCGGTTTCGAAACGTTGTGGCAGAGGAGCAGGATCAGCGCATATACCTCGACTCCGGTTCGCATGCTGGAGCGCGAGGATTTGTTTGCGTACTTGGTCACTCATGGGGCAAGGCACGGCTGGTTCCGGCTGCGCTGGCTGTATGACATTGACCGTATGCTGCGAACGATGCCCCTTGACCTGGATGCTGCTTCCCGGCGAATGAAGCTTGAAGGACGCTTGCCGATTGCCGGACAGGCGCTCATTCTCTCCGCAGCGTTGTTCAATACCCCTTTGCAGCGTTGTCAGGGGGAGCTGCAATCAAGTATGGAGGGAAAAGGAGAGCGGCTTGCCCGACAGGCGTTGTTGTTTATGCAAGGCATGCTGGCTGCGCCCGACGATCTCAAGATCTATCGCTCCTATCTGTTCGCTCTCCGAAGCCCTGGCCAGAAGCTGCTCTTTTTCAAAGAACGCTTGTATCCCAGCACCTGGGACGTCGCCCAACTTCCGCTGCCCAAGTCCCTGCATTTTCTATATTTTCCGTTACGTCCGTTTCTGTGGTGTTGGCGCCGCATGAAACGCAGTACGATGACGGAAAGGGGGTAAGTCATGATTTCCGAGCTGCGATTTTATATGCGTAAACTGCATGAAATTACCGGACCGATTCTGTACTGGAACCTGATCGGCATGATATGCATCAGCCTGATGGAGGGTATCGGCATTTACATGCTTGTACCCATGCTCGGGTTGATCGGCGTTTTCGATCCTGGCAGCGCAGGCATTCAATTGCCGTGGGCTTCGGAATGGCTCGGCCGTTTCCCCGAACATACACGCCTGATTCTCGTGCTGCTTGCTTTTGTGCTGATCGTAGCCGGGCAGGCATGGTTGCAAAGACTCCAGACGGTGCGGAACACCCGCATACAGCAGCAATTCGTGCGGACGCTGCGTCTCGATACCTATCGTGCGTTGATCATGGCCAATTGGCCATTTTTTCTTCGGAAACGAAAAGCCGATTTCAGCCATGTGCTGACGACAGAGCTTGCCCGCGTAAGCCAGGGAACCGGCATTGTGCTGCAGATGGCAGCATCGATCATTTTTACGGCCATCCAGATCGGTCTGGCCTTCCTGTTATCGGTAAAGTTGACCTTGCTGGTGATTGTCTGCGGGCTGCTGCTGTTCGTTGCCCTGAAAAGGTTTGTCAAGCAGGCCAAACAAATCGGGGACCAGACGACGGAATATTCGCAGCATTATTACAACGGGATTACGGAGCATTTCAACGGCATCAAGGATATCAAAAGCAACATGCTGGAATCGTCCCATATCAGCTGGTTCGAGCTGATGTGCAAACGGATTGAACAGAACGTGGTCCAGTTCATTCGTTTGAACAGCAGAACGCAGTTGATTCACCGGGTGTCTGCAGCCGTGATGATTGCTGCCTTTATTTATATTTCGCTGCGCGTTCTTGTCGTTCCGCCTACCAGCCTTTTGCTGATTATTTTGATTTTCTCCAGATTGTGGCCGCGATTTACGTCGATTCAGTCCAATCTGGAATACATCAGCTCCATGCTGCCTGCATTCCGGATCGTTCGCGAGCTGCAGGTGGAGACGGAGAACAGCCGGGAAATCAGCGATGGCATCACCGAAGGCACCTTGCAGAAGGAAGCTGGTGAGCGGGAGTCAACCATCCCTGGACCGCGGAAAAGCAGAGGCAAAGCGGACATGGCTTTCCAAAGCCATACAGCAACGGGCATGACATTTGACCAGGTACAGCCTCTGGAGTTGACGAGAAGCATCGAATGCCGCAATGTCAGTTACCGGTATGCAGGCAGTCCTTCGTACGCGCTGCATCAAGCAAACATTTCGATTCCGGCCAAAGGCATGACGGCGATCGTAGGCAAATCCGGAGCGGGGAAAAGCACGCTGATCGACCTGATCATGGGGCTGGTACGTCCCGAAGAGGGACAAATCGTGATCGACGACCTTCCGTTGTCGGAGGACCGATTGCTGAAATGGCGGAGCTCGATTGGTTATGTGTCCCAGGACCCGTTCCTGTTTCACTCAAGCATTCGCGAAAATTTGCAGTTGGTCGATCCCCATGCAAGCGAGGAGCAGATGTGGCGGGCATTGCAATTTTCGTCTGCCGGAGCATTCGTCCGCAAGCTTCCTCAGGGCCTGGATACCGTCATAGGCGATCGCGGTGTTCGGTTGTCGGGCGGCGAGCGCCAACGGCTTGTTTTGGCCAGGGCGATGCTGCGCAATCCGTCCGTACTGGTGCTGGATGAAGCAACGAGTGCTCTTGATAGTGAAAATGAACAGCATATTCATGCCGCGTTGGAACAATTGCGAGGACGCATAACCATTATCGTCATTGCGCATCGTTTGTCCACGATTCGTACGGCGGACCGGGTCATCGTTTTGGAGGAGGGCAAGGTCATTCAGCAGGGTGGCTACCAACAGCTCTCGGCGGATCCCGTTGGGACCTTCAGCAAACTGCTTAGCATGCAGACAGGCATGGCAGGACAAGGATAAGGATAAGGATAAGGATAAGGTGCCATAGGATTACGTTAAAAGCAGGCATGCAAAAGGCGCAGACTACAGCTGCGCCTTTGCATTTTGCGGAAATAAGTTCATGATGTTGTGCCGCTGACCGATGAGAGTGGCAAAGAAAGGGCCTGAATATGCTCCAAATGCTGCATGATTTGGTCCACGGCGTCCTCCAGCGGCAATAATTCCGTGTCAATGATGAGAGAAGGGTTAGAGGGAATGTCATAAGGGGCTGAAATGCCTGTAAAATGAGGGATTTCACCGTTGCGTGCCTTTTTGTACAGTCCTTTGGGATCGCGTCGTTCACATTCCTCGATCGAACAACGGACATAGATTTCAACAAAATCTCCGGGTTCAAACAGTTGCCTAACCATCTCCCGGTCCTCTGCGTTAGGCGAGATAAATGCGGACAGTACCACCAACCCGGCATCCACCATGAGCTTCGAAACCTCGCCGATCCGTCTCAGATTTTCTTGCCGATCCTCGGCATTGAAACCCAGATCCTTGTTCAACCCATGCCGGACGTTATCTCCGTCCAATACGTAACAACGCAGGCCCTGCTGATGCATTCTTCGTTCCAGGGCAAAGGCCAGAGAAGACTTTCCCGCGCCGGACAACCCGGTAAACCATAAGGTGAGGCTGCGATGTCCATTACCGAGTTCCCGTTCCGTTCGACTTAAGCTTGAATGCTGCCAGGTAAGGTTGCGTTCTTGTGCTGACATTGGTATCCCCCTTGTTCCCACTCTGAATATATTATATTTTAAC
>NZ_CAKMMP010000006.1 GCF_927798175.1 Paenibacillus sp. JJ-223 | reverse complement strand
TGAGCCAGGATCAAACTCTCCAATAAAGATGAATTTCGGTCACGAGGTTAATCGTGATGAAAATCATCTGAGGTATTGAAAAGAGCGATTAGCTCATTTTGAATCTGACGAGATAAAATATCTCAATGTCGCTCCGGTTTTCATACAGTCATACGACATGCACCAAAAACCTTCGCATTACTCACTCGTTGTTCAGTTTTCAAAGATCAAACAATTTCTTACCGTCCGTCTCGCGGCCGGAATAAAAATATAACATGTTTCAATAAGCAATTGCAACTTGTAAAAAAAACCATTTACTCAAACGACAATTCAACGAAAAATGATCAGCTTCCCAAACTACAGACTGCTCATTGATTTGTTGAACTACTTTTCCCGTTAACGTAATAGTTTATTCTATTACTGCCTCATTTTTTAGCCGCTTGATAATTTCATTAACCGTCTCTTCAGGGGACAAATCTGATGAATCCAACCACAGTCCCAAGCGTGGAGTTTCATTTCGCAGTACGCGATCTAACTCATCAACGCTCCATATCCCATAACCTTTCTTTGTGCGGTTTGCCTCTCTCGTTGCAACCACAGCAGTGTTTGGACATAGCACTACTAAATACAATGGGCGGTTATTAATATATGAGATGAAATCAGTAAGTAGTGGTCCGATGACAACATCTTGTACAACAACTGTATATCCCGACTTATAGTACATCTCCGCTGACAGAGCAGCGAGCTGATATCGCAGCCTCAGCTGATCGAACTCGTCACTTCCTGAATCAGGACGAACTTCTTTGCGGTTATTTACAATCATTCTCCGAAAAATGTCTCCACGTAAATGTACCGAATTATCAAATTGTTCAGAAAGTAACTGCGCTACGGTAGATTTTCCACTAGCCATGATTCCGGTGACCAGTATGATGCTTGGACTCTCCACTAACATAAAACCACCATCCTTTAAGTAATTACATAAACATAATATTTGATAAGAAAAAACGATAAAAGGTGACGAATAGATATATTCAGTTATTACGCCCTTCAGCCTGTTAGACGAATGAAAGCAGCCAGTCACAATGATCGACTGCTTTTTATTGTTATTGAACTAACGTTTCCCGTTAGCGGAACGTTTGTATGTAAGTTATCTCATCACGTTTTTTATTTTGAGAAAAATATTAAAATAAATCGCTTGCACCTTACGTTACGTAAGGTTTTATAATCAGGCTACCGGGATCAAGCTAGCGACAAAGAACGGAGATGATCATGAAACCATATTGGAAGGTCGGGGATCTGGCCAAGCTGACGGGGTTAACCGTGCGAACGTTGCGCTTCTACGACCAGATTGGACTGCTCTCGCCGTCGGCTGCCACGGAATCGGGACATCGGCTCTACGACGACGATGATTTGTCACGACTCTATCAAATTATATCGCTGAAGGAGTTGGGCCTGTCGCTCGACGAAGTGAAAGCTGCACTAACGGGCCCCGGAATTGACCCGCTCGAGGTCGTCGATATGCAGATCGAGCGCGTGCAAGAGCAAATACGGCGGCAGCAGAAGCTACTTGATCAGCTGAGGCACGTATCTAAGTTGATGAAAGGAAAGCAGCAGGTGACGGTAGACGATTTCACCACACTGCTGCAAGCGATGAAGAACGACTACGAGAAGCCGATCCTGAATCGTCAACACAGTTGGGAGCAACGCTTGGGCCTGCTGGGAATGTTTTTAGCAGGCGGGAATGAGGGAACAAACCCTACAAAAAAAGAACACAAGGAGGATTAAGAGCATGAAAGAAAAATTCGTAAGACATGGAACATTTGTAATTGAAAAAACGTATCCGGCATCCAGGGAGCAGGTATACCAAGCAATGGCTGACGCTGAAGCCAAAGCACGCTGGTTCACGAAGCCGGAAGTGTTCGAATTCCGGGTAGGCGGACGGGAATTCAGCAGCGGCGAAACGCCGGACGGCGGATTGTTCACATTTGACGCGACTTATCAGGAGATCGTTCCGCTTGAGCGGATTGTTTATACGTACGTAATGGACTTTAACGGCGTGCGGTTCTCGGTGTCCATTACTACGATTGAGCTTGCAGACACGGATGGAGGCACGAAGCTGACCTTTACGGAGCAAGGCACCTTCTTCGATGGGCTCGATGCGGTGGAGAATCGGGAACACGGGTCAAGGGAGCTTCTAGAGCTGCTGGGTCATTCGCTTACTCAGGGCGGAGATGCGGTTGCTGCGGAAGACGACGCCGATCCGGTTCCCGGCCAATTGGAGTTTGCTCATACGCGTTTGTACGACTTCCCGAGCGAAGATGTTTACCGGGCGTGGGCGCAACCGGAGCTTCTGGCGCAGTGGTGGGGGCCTAACGGCTTCACAAGTACATTCCACGAATTCGACTTCTGCGAGGGCGGATTCTGGCGCTTTACCTTTCACGGACCGGACGGCAAGGATTATCCGAACGAGAACAAGTTCATCGAAATCGAGTCGGGGAAACGCATCGTACTGGAGCATCAAGGCACTCCTGAATTCAGGTTGACGGCAACATTTACCGATATGGCCGGTCGGACGCGTGTGACATTCCGTCAACAGTTCAAAGACGAAAACTTATTCCAGCAAGCAAAATCATATTGCCCGGACAGCAACGAGCAGAACCTGGACCGTCTTCAAGCTGTGCTAGAAGGACGGCGCATATAGTAACCACGCGGAAGGGCGGCCAGCCAGCGCCTGGATTTAGGTGTCGCGAGCAGGATTCATAAGCACCTCTGCTTGGAAAACGTCATTAAATTGATATACCGCAAATTGGAACCTTCCTACCCGTTAGATGAGGAAAAAGGCGGCCGGCTTTTGGCGGCTGCCTTCAAATGCTTCATTGAGCTAACGTTTGGATGTGGGGGCCCAGTTCATTTCTTATTTAGTCTCCATAGAAGTTGTAGTCCTACTACTGCTCACATTTTTCTCAATCCTTTTCGCTAAATGGACACAGACCGCACCCGAATTCATCCTCTTTTCCGTCAATGTCTTTCCACAACACAACCTGAGGGCCTTGAATCTGCTGCCGAATTTCCGTTGTTAATAAAAGATTCAATTGACGAAATCACGTTCCCTTATTGCTCATACCGCTTCAAAAATCCCTCAATCAGCTCCGGGCGGGTCATCAGCGCAACCGATTCGTTCTCCAGCTCCTCTGCCTGATCGTCATCCGTCATGGACACAAAAAAGACGATGTCTTCCTTGGATTGCCCGTATTCGGCAAAAACTGACGGTTCCGTTTCCTGAACCACCCTTGCAATGATCTCGATCAATTGGTCCTTGTAGTCATATGCATTTTCTACGGCATACAACAGCTTGCTGATATCATTGAAATGCGTGTCGTCACCATATTGGTACTCCGAACAACCCCACCTGAAATAAATTTCATCCTCTTTCGAGTTACACAGCCCTTTCTTCTTCATGTCGGCAATATGCCGAGCCAGCGATTCCTCCGTATTTACGGCCAAAAATAAGGTGACGAAGTCGCTATCCGTGCCAAAAGCACAGGCATACACGCGTTCATTTCGCGTTTGTTCCAACGTTCTTTTCAAATCTTCCACAAAGCTTGCCCGAAAGCGCTCCTCAAATTGCTTCAAAAAAACAGTCATGATGGTTCGTCCTTTCCCCAATTTATTCCCTTCCACCCTAGCAACGCAGCAGGTCCAAATAAACTTCCCACTCCTCAATCGTCGACGTATTGATGCCATCTTAACGTTTAATCCAAAATAACGGTTTTGCTCGGATCATCCAGAAACTGAAACATCGTTTGAATCTGCTTCACCGTATTTCGCTCCAACGAGAGCTCTGGCAACCGGTCTCTATCAAAAAAGGCAACTTCGCTCGTTTCAACCCCGCCATTGGGCTGTCCGGCCACAATCTGGCATTCGATAAAGATTTTATACACGTGATATTGTTCCGGGGGATGATCGTGGAATTTTTTATCCATCACGGCAAGTATCCGCTTGGGTACCGTAATGTAACCTGATTCTTCTTCGATTTCTTTTACGGCGATTTCCGAAGGAGAATGTCCAATGTCAGCCCACCCGCCCGGCAATGCCCAGGCATTGTCGGCTTTTTCCCGCACCAGCAATATTTTTCCCTCTTTAAAGACGACTCCGCGTATGTCCACCTTAGGCGTGGCATATCCCGTTTCGCTTCCGAAGTGAAGCTTGATTTTCTCCCGGCTGACATTCGTATAATTCGCAAGCATTTCAATGCTAAGTTCTCTTAACTCTTCAAATCGTTCAAGGTCGTACACGTCCTTGGAGTATGTCAGCCCGGTTTGGGCGATCGCTTGAATTCGCTTAACCCAATCAAGCCATTGCATGTCTGAGCTCATCGACTTCCACCTGCTCTCTTGTATTTAGGCATCTGGAAATAACGGGTCTTTCGTGTCTGCCGGATTCGCCGATCACATCAAAATGGGAGACAAATGCTCGATCACCATAGAGCGAATGCGTTGTTCCTCCGGGATATGGTCAATCAGCAGATGGCCCTTGCCCGCATGTTCCAACCGTTCGCGCATGGCCGCAATGCGCCCTTTGTTCATATCGATAAAACGAAAATCCACCTGCCTTAGATGCTCCATTTCTGCCAATGGGTCAAAAGCTTCCGCTTTAATCGACGTGTTGATCTCTTTAAGCGTAATCGCTTCAAGGTTGCGCGCAGTCCATAGTTGGTCTATAATCCGCAGCGATTTCATGTAATCCAGCTCCAATTGTCTGAGCCTGTCCAGCTTCGAAAAATTGCACAGGTACTCCACCTTGGGCAATGCCAAATGCAGAAATTCCAAGTTGTGCAACAGGGCCAACTCGCCGATGTCGCTCAACTTACGGACTGCGGACAATCTCAACATGCTTACGTTCGAATCTCCCAACGCGGCAAGCGGAGCATTTAATTCACAACTGTCGATGCCGAGGTATTTGAGCAGCGGCAGCTCTGCCGCCACGTCCAACCGATCCACCTTACAATTTAGTACGAGCGTATCCAGACGAATGCATTCCGAAATCGGCGTTAGATCCGTGAATTTGCCGTGCAGCTCCAAATAGGTCAAGCGTTTATAGGACTCGATAAACTCCAAGTTTACCGCTTTTTTGGGCGAACTCACGTTCAGGAACTGCATTTGCTCCATGGCGCCAAGCGTGGACAGATCCTGCGATTGCCGGAGATCCAGCTTCAAGGCGGCTGCATGTTTCAGTTGCGCGAGCGTTTCGAGAAACTCCTTCGTGTAACTGGCTTTCTCATCCCTGTTCCACACGTGCAAAATGAGATCCGGCCGTCTAAAAAACACCTGCTTGTCCAAAGCAAACAAATCCTCCGTTTGATCCGCCCCGACTGCAATGCTGACCGTCGCGCGATGCCGCAAACAGCGGACTGCCTCATTCATTTTGTCCTCGTTCCAGGGAACGCCTTGCATGGAAGCATGCCAACTTCCGCTCATGATTTTCCCCCTTTGCATACGGCTTGTTTCCATCAATTGTAAATCAAATTCATGCGTTTGGAAACCAGATGCCTGGTGCCAGCATGACCTTCTGCGATGCACAATACCAAAATATATGTCAATGCAAAAAAAGGCGAGGATGGCGGAGTTTCCTCCTTTCCTTGCCTTTGACGATTCCTGCAACCAAATGCCAACGTTTATTCGGCCATCATTTTAGGGAATTGGTCGGCCCCTTGTGCTCCTGCCCCAAGAAAAGGATATCCATCCGGGTTACGCCACTGTACGATATAAGGAAGATTAGGACTATGAATGCCAGGATACACTTGGATATTGAAGACGGTTATCATTCTATCACCACCCTCTATGTTGACTTCTCCACATAGGGAAATGGTCTTGCAAATGGCTTATCCAATAGGGAAGATAATTCTTTCGCACTTCTAATGCATGTGACACCGCAGCTATTTCCTCGTGACTAACCCCCCATTCAGCTGGCATTACAGCCATAACTTCGATCATTTCGCCTGTGGATAGAGCTGTAATATTAGCTATTGCTTTGCCAAAAGGATCGGGACCATCCAAGAAAGGAACAAACATCGCATACAGTGCCCCCCAAAACATGCGATGTACTGAAACCGATTTAAACATCGACTGAATCGTCCAGTTGGGACCAGCGAATATATTGGCATTATCAATCATCCACAACTTTGGAGTTGGCGTTCGTGAAACCAAAATATTTTGTCCATTATCCCGCTTCAAATAACGGTCATTGTTATCCAACCAATAATCAAAAGCGATAATATCTGCCGCTTGGCCAATATTGCTACAATTAGCAAGCTCTGATTGTGAAGGGTAACTTGTACTATCAAAAATAAATTGACTGCCGTAATGCGGGCCATGTCCGAGATCGTACCCAAGTTCTAAATATTGTTTCCTTAATGAATCATGGATATAGATTACCTGACTGCAAGGAACAGGGATCCCCAATCGTCCTGCCAACCAGCAGCAAATCATCTCATTCGCTAAAGCGCGACTTCCTTGGGGATTCTTATTAAGTTTAACAACGTAGTAGTTACCATCATCACATTGCATAAGATGAGGTAAACTGGTACCCGTAAGTGATTGGACATAGGTAACGGCTTGAAGCATGAATCCACCTCCCCGAAAGCGAACCAATCTGATTTTACTAATATATGTTTCCTATAAACTTTTGGTATAGACATGCTCCTATTGAAATACTCTGACCTCAACCGCTAGATAAGCCAAATTATTTCACATTCTTCTCTACTGGTTCTTCTCGGGAAAACACGTTTATAATCAATGTTTCCATTTCGTGAACCGCAGACTTGGGATAGCATGATCGTATCGAATAAAGAGGGTCAGATTTAGCGGAGGGGATAATACATGCCACGTACGTTTCAAATCAGCTCAGAGGAAAATGTAAGAAAAATACTCGCCAATTCCAAACATGCAGCGCTCAGAGCACTGCAAAGTTACGATTTGGATTGGGATCATATCCGGTTCAATCAATTGTCCGATACGTGTACGTTTGTTGTGCAAACAAGTAAAAGCCAGACCTTATTGCTGCGCATTCATCCGGGAATGAACAAGGAGGAACTGCGTTCTGAACTCGTTTGGCTGGATGTGCTGAATAGGTTGACGAACATTCCCGTTCCCCAAGGCGTTCCGAATCGGCATGGCGACAGCGTGTTGGAACTTAAAGGGGACCATGGCGACGATCTGCCCGTTTATGCGACATTAATGCGCTGGGTCGATGGCATAAACGAGGGCCGGGAACTTTCCGAGGAACAGGTTTTTAATGAAGGAGTCCTGCTTGCAAAGCTTCACCATGCATCCCGGCAATTCGAACCCCCAGCCGATTTCACTCGGCCTGAATGGGGTTTGCCAAGCTTCAATGCATCGATGGAACGCCTGGCAGAGCATCACAAAGCCTTTCTTTCCCATGACGGGTTTGCGCTGTATCAATCCGCTGCCGAAAAAGTACGCACCCACTTGGCCGGACTTGTCAAAGACACTACAAATTACGGATTAATCCATGGCGATCTGCATCAAGGAAACATCGTGTTTGACGGCAAGCATCCGCGTCCCATCGATTTCGGCAGATGCGGATTCGGATATTTCCTGTACGACGTGGCTCATACGATCTTGGGCCTGTATCCGGCTCAACGAAAACTTGTGCTTGAGGGGTACCAAAGCATTCGGAAACCAGCCGCGGATGGGCTGCAGGAACTGGAGTCGTTTGCCGTGATGGCCATGCTCGAAAATTTCGCCCACCATGCACCCGATCCAAGGGAGACAGACAGTCTGAAAGAAGAACAGTCGTATGCGCAAGCCATCTTGCGTCATTATTTGAGTGGCAGCCCCTTTCTATTTCAAGCGATAGAGCTATAGTCTCTTGCCATAATTCTGCCTAAATGCGTGTATCAATATGGAACACGCGGTTGTTTTGAACGGCTTTCAGCGCGTTTGACGCACGAAGCTCCATCCCATTCTCCACGCCAAAGAGGGCCGCACATGAAGTGCAGCCCTCTATTTGGAAAGCCGGGACGAACGTTATTGGCGGATCCAGGCATTGGCCAGGAGCATTGCGCCTTTGGCGGCATGGGTATCGGCCAGCGCATTCAGCATGACAAAGTCATGAATGATGCCTTGGAAGCGAACCGCCGTTACCGGTACACCCGCTTCACGCAATTTGTTGGCATATGCCTCGCCTTCATCGCGAAGCACGTCAGCTTCACCGGTAATCACCAGCGCCTCAGGCAAGCCTTGCAATTGATTCAGGTTTGCGCGCAGTGGGGAAGCGTAGATTTCCGCTCTTTGTGCCGGATCGGTCGTATATTGGTCCCAGAACCATTGCATCCCATCCCGGCGCAGGAAGTAACCTTCCGCGAATTGGTGATAAGACGGTGTGTCGAACGACGCATCGGTTACTGGATAGAACAGAAGCTGTTTGCTGATTTTCGGGCCTTTGCGGTCTTTGGCCATCAGCGTAATAGCCGCCGTCATGTTGCCGCCGACGCTGTCCCCCGCTGCCGCAATAGCGTCGGATTTCAGGTTATGGCTGGCGCCTTCACTCGAGATCCACTCCAACACGGCGTAAATTTGCTCGATCGCAACAGGATAACGGACCTCTGGAGACAGGTCGTAGTTCGTGAACACGACGGCCGAATTCGAACCTACAGCCAGTTCGCGAATCAAACGGTCATGCGTATGGGCATTGCCGAACACCCATCCGGCCCCGTGAGTGTATAGAATGACCGGCAAAGCCCCGTTAGCGTTTTGCGGACGTACGATTCGGATCGATACTTCGCCCGTTGGTCCGCCCTGGATCGTTAAATCTTCAATATCAACCGCAGGTTTCGCGATATCACCGGACTGCACTTCGTCGACGGTTTCGCGTCCTTTGGCTGGACCCAGGTCAAACAAATACGGAGGATTGGCGGTATCTTCCACGAATTTTTGCGCTGCCGGTTCAAGAACTACCTTGTTTTCATTGTTTGGGTTGTTTGCTGTTGTCATGATAAATTCCTCCTAAAATGTGATGTTTGTTTTTATTCATATACAACGAAATAAAGAATCTTAAATTTAAAATGCTTAATTTATAAATGAATTATAACCCGTTTAAAACCCATTGTCAACACTCTCCATTTTTTTACCCAAATCCATCCTGTTTTACGCGCCGGAGTCGCCTTGAATGCACGTAAAAAGTCTCAATGTTATCAACCATCTGATTTCAGGATGGCGTTTATCCGCTCCCATTGCGATTTCGAAACGAATATGCTCTGACCTCCCTTCTCATTTGACCCAAGTCCCTTTATGATAGAAGAATACTATTGGACAACAGGTTTGGAGGCTGCATCATCATGAAATTCGCCAATCGCATGAACCATTTTCAGGAAGGCATCTTTTCCCGACTGCTCGAAATCAAGCGCCAACGGATCGAGAACGGGCAGACCGTGATCGATCTGAGTGTCGGAACTCCGAATACCCCTCCCGCGCAGCATATTATCGATGCATTGCTCGAAGCTGCCGGGGATACCCAAAATTATATTTACGCCATCAACGATCAGAGCGAGCTGCTGCAAGCGGTCAGCGAATGGTATGCACGGCGCTATCAGGTAGAATTGAACCCGGCTACGCAAATCTGCTCACTTCTTGGCTCACAGGAAGGCCTTGCCCATATTTCCCTGGCCATCGTGGACGAGGGCGACCTGGTGCTGGTCCCGGACCCTTGTTATCCGGTGTTCGCCGATGGGCCTCTTCTGGCAGGTGCAGAGCTTTATTACATGCCGCAAAAAGAGGAACACGGTTATGTCATCCAGCTGCAGGATATCCCGGAAGAAATCGCGAAGCGAGCTAAGTTCATGCTCGTATCCTATCCGAACAATCCAACCACGGCCATGGCGCCCGAGCAGTTTTACCTGGATCTGATCGCGTTTGCCAAGCAGCATGACATTATCGTTCTGCACGACAACGCTTATAGCGAGCTGGTATTTGACGGGAACAGCTGCGGCAGCTTTCTTTCCTATCCCGGAGCCATGGAGGTCGGGGTCGAGTTCAATTCCCTCTCCAAAACATATGGACTCGCCGGTGCACGGATCGGATTCTGCGTCGGCAATCCGTCCGTCGTATCTATCCTGAAAAAGCTGAAATCCAACATGGACTATGGCATGTTCCTGCCGATCCAGAAGGCGGCCATCGCGGCCATTACCGGGGATCAGTCCGACGTGGACCGGGTAAGGGCAATCTATGAGGAACGCCGGGACATTCTATGCGAAGGCTTCGGCAGACTAGGTTGGCCTATTACCAAACCGGATGCCACTATGTTTATTTGGAGCCGGATTCCCGACCATTACGACACTTCCGAACAATTTGCCATGGACCTGGTAAGCCGGGCCGGCGTAATCGTGACACCCGGCAGTGCATTCGGTCCTTCCGGCGAAGGATATGTCCGCCTCGCGCTTGTTCAGGATCGTGAACAGCTCGAACAGGCGCTGCAATCCGTGGAAAGCAGCGGCATTCTGATATCAAACGAATAGAGCTCAGCAAAAGGAACCGTTCCTTATTAGCAGGAACGGTTCTTTTTGTGCAATTAGGGATGAACGTGAGTCCTTTCCTACCGTTGATCGTACACCCTCCAGGTAATGAATAAAAACAAACATTTTCCATCCCTTGCCTCTATCGAAACGGATTCGAAATTCCGAAATATATGCTAAGAGCATAGCTCAATATCCGATTTTGGGGAGATGGCCGCATGGTACAGCCAGTCATAAAAAGGGGTAACAAAGCAACGAGCATCGCCAATACACTGTCCATGGTGCTGTTGGCCATTATCGTTGTCGTCTTTTCGATTTTGGGGACATTCATGTTTACCGGCACGCGAAGCATTCTGGTCAACCAGCAGGAGGCCCAGCTTCAGACGAAAACGCAGGCGATCGTCAGCCAATTCGATGCGTTGTTCAAGGAAAAAGGCTCGCTTGTCAAACAGATGTCTACAAATCATTTGTTCGAGCAATATATTGAAACGACCGAATCGGCAGCGACGGCCACAACGTCACCTTATGCCGCAGAGGTTCAAGCCACGCTGGCCGCGATCGTCAAGGAAGAGCCTTCCTTCGCCGATGCATGGGTCGCGGGCATCGACGGAAACGGCTTCTGGCTGCAAAATGACGGGGTAGCCTCCGCCGCCGACTTCGATATCAAGACCCGTCCGTATTATGAACCGGTGATGGCCGCAGACGGGCTTTATTTTTCCGAACCCTATAAGGACCTGGCATCCGGCAATATTCTGATAGGCATTTTCTACCCGGTCAAAAACGATGGGGGCGAACTGATCGGCTTTGTGGCAGCGGATATCGCATTCAAAGACATTCCGGCCATCATGAAGAGCTACTCGCTTGGCAGCACGGGATATTCCATCCTTGCATCCAAAACGGGAGATATTCTATATCACCCGGACGAGAGCAAAGTGCTGAACGAACAAATCAATGAAATTCCAGGCGACCTCGGGAACGTCGGCAAAGAAATGCTTGCAGGCAAATCCGGCATACAGCTCATGGATGATCAAGGAGAACGCCGCTATATTGGATACGCCACCAGCAAAGATACCGGATGGTCTGTCGGACTGACCATTACCGAGAAGGAAGTGCTTTCGGAGCTGGCCAGCTTCAACCGGATTCTGATCGGCGGTTTCGTGGTCGCCGCGATCCTGCTTGTCCTGATTTGTTATGTTACGCTCCGCGCTCTGCTCCGGTCGATACCGAAGCTGCTGGCCAAAATCAAACAAGTGGAAGACGGAGATCTCACCGTTCAATTCGATATAAGTTCCAGCAATGAGATCGGACAGATCTCGCAGGGCATGCACAACATGACGCAAAAACTTCAAGCCATGATGCAAACGGTCGGCAGCACCGGTTCGGTGCTCAGCCAATCGTCCAAGGATTTGCAGGCCATATCCTCCAGAACGGCCGTCACGATGAATGATACCGCAACGGCCATTAACGAAATCGCCAATGCAACCAACTATCAGTCCGTTGAATCGGAGAACATTCTGCAAAAAACCGGCTCGTTGTCCGTACAAATCGACGAAATCGCCAGCGATGCCCGAGCCATTGAAACGATGGTCCAAGCGACTGCTGAACAAAGCGGACGAGGAATCGGCGTTCTGGACCAGCTGTCCAGATGGGCAGAGGAAAACCACCAATCCACGCAGGCCATGTCGTCCATCATCCATGAGATTGACTTGAGTCGGGATGCCATATCAGGCATCGTGGACACCGTCCATCAAATTGCAACCCAGACGAACCTGCTGGCTCTCAACGCTTCCATCGAAGCGGCGCGTGCGGGAGAACACGGGCGCGGATTTGCCGTCGTTGCCGGAGAAGTCCGCAAACTTGCCGAGCAGACCACTCTGGCCACAGAGGAGATTGGCCGGAAAGTGGGCGAAATTGCGGAGAAAACGAACGTATCGGTGGAGCATACCGCGCGTGGTCTGAGCATCGCCGAAGGAAACGCGCGATCCGTCGAGGAGACGAAGCAAGTCTTTTTCAGCATCAACAACGAACTCGAAGAACTGAGACAGCGCATGATCCAGATCAGCAGCAATACGGCCAAAGTGCACCGGCACAAAGATGAAATCGTGCAGGCGCTGGAGATCATCTCATCCACCACCGAAGAAAATTCTGCCTCCACCGAAGAAGTCAGCGCGAGCACGCAGGAGCAGCTGGAAAGCATCGAGCAGGTGGCGGAGCTGTCGCAGCGGTTAAACACGTTGTCCATCAAACTGCAAGAGGAGCTCAGTCAGTTCCGCATCGATTCCGTACAAGGGGCGGATCACTGATCCGCAGGGAGGAAATGTGCTCGTTCGCCGGACGCTGCGTACTAGAGCGTTTCCCTAGCATCAACTAGCCCGTAACAAATCACGTATAACGCGTTGAACGAAGCACATCGGATGCCTAATTGGCTTGGAGTAACCCTGCTATTTGGGGATCAGGAACACGGCACATGCCACGCAGCTCGACGATATCTGTAATTATCTGTAATGAACCTGCCCCACCTTATTTGGGGTATTTTCACTCATTTAGAATTTTGACGAACCTGACACACGCTATTCGGCCAACATTGCTACTCATAACCTGTAAAACTGCTGAATAAGGTGACTGAGCTTCGTTAGAAATTTTAGACAGCAAAAAAGCCTCAATATAAGGCGTTTGAAGTTCGTTAGCGCACGATGAAAAAGAGCCTGCATGACCAACCATGCAGGCTCTTTCAGTATGTTTTTTTGTAAAAGGGAAGAACGTTCAAGCAGCCGTCAGCAATGCGTGATATTATTTTACGGGTCTGCGCCAGTTGGAACGGTACATGAGATACAGGAAGTACGGCGCGCCGATGATCGCGATCAGCAATCCCGAAGGAATTTCCGTTGGTGCCATGACCGTTCGTCCGATGGTGTCTGTCAGCACCAGCAGCAAGGCGCCGACCAGCGCGGACAGAAACATCGAACGGCGCAGATGATGACCGGTCAGCAACCGGACCATATGCGGCGCAATCAGCCCGATGAATCCAACGGTCCCTACGCAAGCAACCGCGCCGGCTGCAAGCAGTACGCCCGTCGCCATCGCAAGCAGGCGTGTCCGGCGCACATGCAGGCCCAGTCCCGAAGCGCTCTGATCATCAAACACAAGCAGTTCGAACCGGCGGGCCAGCCACCAGGCCACGGGAATCAGAATCACCAGGAAGACAGCGATGATTTTCACCTGATCCCATGTGCGGGCATACGTGCTTCCGGTCAGCCAAATGTAGCTGCTTCCTCCGTATAATGAGCCTACGATGATCAGAATCTGAATGCCGGCTCCCGTAATGGCCGAGATTGCGATGCCGACCAGCAGCACGGCCGACGGATTCAGCCCTTTGTTCCAGGATAACGAGAAAATGATTCCCGCCGCAATGACTGCGCCGACGATAGCTGCCAAAGGCACCATGTAGATCGGAACGCCGGTCCACAATATCATGACCATCATCGCCCCAAGTCCCGCCCCGGACGTGACGCCTACGACCGAGGCGTCGGCGAGCGGATTGCGAACCGCCATCTGAATAAGCACGCCGGCAATGGCCAGAGCCGCTCCCGCCCCGGCGGCTACAAGCGTACGCGGAATGCGAAGCTGCACCATGGCCGAAAACGGACCATCCGAGCTGAACAGGCTTGGCAGCAGATCTGCCAGCGGAATGCGCATTCCGCCAAACATCGTGCTTAGAAGCGTCACTCCAACGGTAACTACCGTGAACAGCACAGCCAGCCGCCGGAAAGGCCAGCGTCGCCCGCGCGAACCGGTGCTCATCGACGTGTTGACGGCCGGTCCGTTCGCCGCTTTCATGCGGGTCAGCACCAGCCAGATCAACCAAGGCGCGCCGATGATCGCCATCATCGCTCCTGTGGGCAGTTCCAGGCTCGACTTGTGAATCATTTTGGAAAGAACGTCTGCCGCAATTAACAGCGCTGCTCCCCATACAAAAGCGCCTGGCAAAAGCCAGCGATGGGAGCGGGCGCCGCTCAGTCGAACGAGATGCGGCGCGACCAGCCCAACGAATCCGATCGGGCCGATGACGCTTACGATGACTGCCGCAAGAAGTACCGATACGAGCAAACCTACGGCACGAATCATCCCTACCCGCTGTCCGAGCGACGCCGCCGTCGATTCGTCCAAATCAAGCACGTCCCACTGCCTGGACAAGAAAAAAGCAACCAGCGTAATGCCGATGACCCAAGGCCAGGCATAGGTTACGCCGCTCCAATCGTTTTGCACGAGCGTACCGGAACCCCATAGAAACAGACCTTGCGTTTCCATCGAAAAAAAGATATGTAAAGCACTCGTAAACGAACCGAGCACCATGGATATGATCATGCCCGAGAGCGCGAGCCTGACCGGGCTTGAAGACCGCCCTCCGCCCATAACGTAGGCCGCAACAGCAGCCAGGAGCCCACCGAGCGCTGCGAACAAAAACGGAGACTTTTGCAGTACGCCCGGGAACATCACCGTTCCGAACACAACGGCGAAATAAGCGCCGGCATTGATGCCAAGCGTGTCCGATGCAGCCAGCGGATTACGCGTGATCGTTTGCAGCATCGCACCTGCCACGGCAAGCGCTCCGCCGGCCAAAATGCCGATGACCGTGCGCGGCATGCGCAGATCCCAGACCATGTTATGTTCCAGCGTATCCTGTCTGCCGGTCAGCGCATCAAAAACGGTATGCAGCGGGATCGAAGCTTCCCCGAAACACAAACTTACAAAAAAAAGCACGATGAGAGCGGTCAAGCCGCCCCCATAAATGCTTATCATTCGCCAGTTGAAAGATTGGCGCGCTGTCTGAACGGAACTCATTTCGTGATCGCCCCAACGACTTCGTCAACGAGCACTTTGGAAGACAGCGGACCGCCAAACGTCCAAGTTGTGCTCGCAATCGGGTAAGTGCGGTTTTCTTTCACAAAGTTTAAACCATTCCATACGGAATTATTTTTCACGCCTTCGCCAAAAACATCATCGTCCGGCTGCGTAATATAAATGAAGCTGCTATCCTGAACATCCGACAACGCTTCGATGCCTACCGTCGTAAAACCGTAATCTTCAAGCTTTTCCGGCTGCCAGTCATTGATCAGGCCAATCTTCGCCAGCGTGCTGGAAACGACGGAATTGTCCGTGAACATGCGCAGCGATGCTGCATTTTGGTACGTGAACGCTTGGGTCAGCACGTAGTGGAAATCGGATTTGCCGGCAGCAGCCAGTTTTTCCTTGGCATCCGCATAGTGCTGGTCAAGGTCAGCCAACACTTCCTTCGCTTTGTCTTCTTTGCCCAGCGCAGTTGCGATGGTATTAAAAATGGAGACCATGTGGTCGTGATCGTAACCGCCTTTGTACGTATCGAATTCCAGCGTAGGTGCAATAGCTTTCAGTTGATCGTGAATCGCCTCATGGGATCTTTTATCGGAAATGATGAGATCCGGCTTCAGAGAAGCAATCGTCTCCAGGTTCGGCTCGTTGCGTGCGCCGACATCGGTTACGTTGCTATCCAGCGCAGCTTCGGAAGTGACGTATACTTTATAATTTTCATTATCCGCGTTACCGACAGGCTGTACGCCCAGAGCAATGACATCTTCCGTAAATGTCCATTCCAGAACAACAACGCGTTCTGCCGGCTTGTCGAGTTTTACCTCGCCGCGATCGTCTGTTACTGTGATCGGACCTGCAGCATTTTCAGTCTGCGCACTGCCCGTATTTTGTTGGCCCGCTTCGGATGCGCTCCCGCCAGCACTATTATTCGAAGATCCACACCCCGCCAGCGCAAGAGCAAAAACAACCAATAGCGCAATTCCGTTCCAACCTTTTCTCATGTTCGTAAGTCTCCCCCTGTTTATATGTATAGACATGATAATAATTCTCATTATCACTCATAAAATTATGCGACATGATTGGGGGTTTGTCAACAACATTGATGATATCACTCAACAATTCTAGGAATGACAACTTAAAGGCCCGCCGGAAGCGAGCCCTTTTCTGCGGGATATTCTTCTTTGACGTGATTGTTCACGCAAAGCCCTTCTTTTTACCTTTGTACAGCTTTTGGAATCAGCTTAACTGCATCGTTGTAATGCATGTATTGTCTTGGTCGTATGTAGAGATCTGTGCTTCGGCAACCTTTCCGTCATGAACCATCTTGACAAGATAACTTCTGTCTCTGGGCAGCCAAATGTCAACGAAACCATTGGATGCCGTCTTGAGCGAAGAATCTTTCATGAGCGTATTTCCTTCGGAATCGAGAATGGTGACGAGAAAATCCTCGTTTTTCATTTCCCCTTGGCAACCGGTCAGACTGTGGATCTCGCAGGGATGGGTTTGCTGTACATACGGGGCAATGGATAAAAAGAATGCATCTTCAGGCAAATCATAATCCGCCGTTTGACCGTCGTTCCCTACGACCGTCAGCGTTTTTGCATCAATGGAGGCCGATTGGGCGGACACCTTGCCTGCCCCGATATCCTCGACCAGCTGTTTGATATTGATATGATCCCCGGATGGCAGCGCCGTTTCTTCTTTCTGCAAGTTTCCGGCAATCAGATACGTTCCCAATGCAACGACAACTAACACCCCTGCGGCCCACGTCGCTTTTTTCATCTGGCGTTCATCTCCTTGTCCGTTTTGTTTTATTATAAAGGAGAAGCTGTCCAAGTGAGCGATTCGACCGCCCATTTCACCATATTTTCACACTTTTAACCGATTGTTCCTGCCCCGTCGTTTCAGCGCTTTCCGTTCAAATCTTTGAGAATACACGATCCGTTTTTATGCGCCATTAGCTGAACTGCCAAAAACCTGCCACCAGCTCTTTCCCTCCACCCTTGTGGAACCCGGAATAAAGAAACAACGCCCCATAACCAAAAACATACTCTTCGGCGAGACCATCCGCATAACCGTCTTCATCGATCTGAATGAAAAAATCATATCCCTCCTCCAGAAGAGCGGAAGTATAGTGTCTTTCATCCTGAATTAATCGGGGATTGCCCCCGATTTTTACGAGAAAAGCTTGCTCCCTCGCTTCTTCATCAGCCATGCGTATTGGCGCGCTCAGTGCATGCCTTTCCAAATCGGGATGGGCATATCGTGCTGACAGGCTTGGCGGTGAATGCGGGTGGCGAATGACCCTGACGGCGCAAGCCGGATAGATGTTATTTTCGAAATGCGTGTCCTCGTCGCAGGGCACAAAGACCGACAGCATGTCTCCAGCCTGCCCACCCCGTTCCAGCCCTGCAGTAACTTCAGCCGGCATAACCAGGGCCATGTAAAAGCGATAATCCCCGTCTGCAAGATTGTCTTGCTCCCGCTCATTGTCGAAATAAGCTGGTGCGCTGCCGCCAATCCACCCCGACGTAAAATCGTCCGATCGTTCGGCGTAATATAACAAGCTGTGAGTCCGTTCTTCGAAAAGCTCTTTCCAGAGTGACATATCTAAGCTCCCTTCCATATACAGCATCTTTCCACAAATAACGTAATATCAGGTTCGTTTGGCAAGCCAACGTTTAAGCAAAGGCAAAACCACGGCAGGCTGCATCGCCCCGGTATGGTCCATTCGCTCTCCTTTGACGATCTCAACGTCCCACCCATATGCTTCGAGTTCATGCCTGTGCCGCTTCAAGCGATCCGCGATGTCTACCCTGACGTTTCCAAACGATTCACCATATTCTATCAAATCAAGTTCCCCTGCAAAGGCCAATTTGGGCATGCCCGAGACGGGATGGATGATTCGGTCATCGAAATCGGCAAGATGCTGGTACATGGTCATGAACTGTTTGCATTGATCGGGATGGATGCTCACCTCCACCTCGTTCCAATCGATGTCTTCGGGTTCTACGAGCTTTTTGTCCTGCGCTCCCGTTTCCTGCCCTGCTCCTTCCTTGTTCTGATTCGATAGCGCCTGTTCATAGGTTTTCGTCGTTACGGTCAACATTTCTTTATAGGGTCCGCCGTAGGGCGGGAAACCTCCCATGATCAGTCCGTTCAGCCGATCCGTGCGAATGGAAAGTTGGAGTCCGGCAAGCGCCAGCCAGGAGTAACCGTAGTACCAGAATCGGTCCACTTGCATCTGGTCCGCGATTCGCAGCATATCATTGGTGATATGCTCAGGCGTAAAACGGTCAGGTTCAGGCTGTGCCATGTAATGTCCTTCATAATCAAAATACAGCACGCAAAAGTCGTCCGACAACCCTTGTACCAGTTTCTCGCCCAGTTCGGGGTCCACCCCCCACAATCGCAGCATTTCCGCCTCTTCGCCATATACGGCAGGTTTGGTCCCCGGCAGCATGACGACGCCATCTTTCGGGTTACCCACCAAGCCAACCTCGATCATTGAACCATTGGGCAGCGTTACCTTCTTTTTCAACAAACTCACTCCTTTTTCTTTACTTGTCTTCAGTCTATAACATGGATGCAATCTTTCGGTTCGGGTGCAAGTTTTCCTTAAAGAATGGTACCTGCAGCGGGAATATGTTATCGTAGCACTTTAAGGTTTAAGTTCAAGGTTAAGGAGCAGATGGACATGGACAGGATATTCACTCCCAGCGAGATGGCTTCCGCGTTAAACGTCAGCACGACCACGCTGCGCCGTTACGAGGAACAAGGACTGATTCCCGATGTACCGCGTACTCCCGGCAATCGCAGAACATACATGGGTGTTCATTTACACGCATTTGTCGCGATCCGGAGCCTGCTGAGTGCTTATGATATTCCCGTGGTGTACGCAGCTATGCGGGAAATCAGGCAAGGTGAGAAGCTGAAGGCGTTATGGCTCGTAAACGGGCAGCTGACCCACGCACAGTCGGAGAAAGAACGGGTTGAAAAGATCTGGTCCATGCTGCGCGATTCAAACCGGGGAAATCCGATGGCGGCAGACGTGCCGGACGGACTGACGATTGGCAAGGCTGCAGGGCTGGCCGGGGTCAATGCTTCTGCCATTCGCCATTGGGAGAAGGAAGGGTTGATTCATTCGGAACGTGACCCCATGAACGGTTATCGGATCTACCCGGCAAACCAAACGAGAAGAATTTTGCTGATCAGCAGTTTGCGCAAAACGGTGTATTATATCGGCCATATGAAGCAGCTCCTCGAACTGTTGGAAGAACGTGACCCTGTTCAGGTCGAAAGCTCGCTCAGTCTTGCCATGACAAAGCTGAACGAGCGGCTCGTGCGGCAGTATGCAGGCATCCAGGCCCTTATGCGATACATCGAAGCACTTGATGAATATAAATCGTAACCGAACAACGTTCCAAATTCGCCAAAACGCCATTACGGTCTGCCTTATCCATGATGAACGGAAAACAGGCGAGGAACATTCCCCGCCTGTTTTCTTTGTACAGCGACTGTTTTGGCACGAGCTGGCCTCACATCACCTTTGCTGTTTTGAGTTCCATTTCCCCATCCGACCCTGGCAGCCCCTCAGTCCCTCACGCCAAAGGCAAGCGTTAACGCGCTCTTGGCCTCCATGCCGAAACTCATCGTTTCGTATCCCGGCACCCTTACCTCCACGCTCTCCGAATGAGACCGGTCATTGAACAGCACCACGGCAATCGATCCGTCCACGTTCCGGAACGCTACCGTTGGCACGGCATCGTCACTGTTTGAACCTATGCGTACGGCTCCGGGACGAATATGTTTGCTGAAATGAGCCAGCGCGTAATAATCAAGCGTATAGGTGAGCTCCCGCGTTTGCTGGTTGATCTTCACGATGCCCCGGCATGTACTGTTGCCGAATCCCGGCACCGTCGGTCCGTTCTCTTCGTCCAGCGCCATATTCCACAGCACGAACGAACGGCTGTGATTGCGCAGAATGCCGATGCCCGTCCGCATCACGTTGCTGAACGCCTGCTCGAACGGCGGTATCCATTCTCCGCCAGATCCTTCCGTAAAGTGCACTTCTTTCTCCGGAAAAGCGGCCCACACATCGCTCTGCGCCGAGGAACTTCCGCCGTACCAATGCCATGCCACTCCGTCTACCGCGTCGCTCGCCTGCTCCAACACTTCCAGCGGGTACTCCGGCTTATCCCAGTTGTGGTCATAACAGAAAATTTTGGCGCCGATGCCGTTCGCTGCGAACCTCGGTTTCAGATGCTCGCGGACAAATCTGGCCTGATCGGCGGCCGGGAAAATCATGCCCGGATAATGCGGCGGCGAAAACAGCGCCTCGTTCTGAGGCGTTACGGCGTATACGGGGATGCCGTGCTCCGCGTAAGCCTGTACATAGCGGACGAAATAATCGGCGTACGTCGCGTACCACTCTTCTTTCAGCGTGCCGCCGATCATGGAGCCGCTGGTTTTCATCCAGCCTGGCGGGCTCCAGGGCGAGCCCATCATTTTAAGCTGCGGATTCAGCTGCAACGCCTCTTTCATGAGCGGAACGACGTCCTGCTCATCATGGGCGATCGTAAACCGCTCCAATGCGGGGTCGGTCTCGCCTTCGGGCAGATCATTATAACTATAAAACTCGCGGGCATAATCGGAAGCGCCCATCGGATTGCGAATGACGGACAGGCCGATCCCCCGTTTCTCGTCAAACAGCTTGGGCATCAGCTCCGCGCGCTGTTCCGCGCTCAACACCTGATGGATCAGATAAGCGGCCGAATCCGTGAATGACGCGCCGAATCCGTCCATTTCCTGATACCGCTCGCGGTCGTCAACGACGATGACGCGTGCATTGGCGGAAGAAGGAGCCGGGGCCAGCTCCGCTTTCGTTTTTTTCGCAAACAATTGCCCTTCCCCGTTCGATTCGTAGATCAAAACTTCGCTTTTGCCCCTATCCATGTTCGTGTTCATGTTCATGCCTCCTGTCCCCGGTTACAGACCGAGCTTTTCTTTGTTGGCTTTCATTTTTTCGCTGCGAATGTCCACGATTTTGCTCCAACCGTTGCTGTCCAAAAACTGCTTGTAATCGTTCAGAATGGCCTCGAACTGCGCATCATCCTTGGCCCGGATCATGCTGACCATCGTGCTGTTCCATTTGGTGTTGATCGCGGTCAGTCCGCGGGCTTCCGGCGTGCCCTGATCCGGGTCGATGTTTTCCAGAATAAAGTGGGGTACCAATTTGCCCTCGCCCCATTGCTGCATTTGCTTGATCGATTCCGGGAAGGCGTCTTCGCTATAGGCTTTGTGTTTGTCGTGCCCGAAGAACATGAATTCGCCCATGCGATACTCCTTTTTGAATTTGTCCGCATTGGTCTGCTGCAGCTCCTTGATTTCCGGCGTGAACTGAACCGAACCATCCGCATTCTTCACATAGGTCTCGCCTTCGATGCCGTAGTTCATGAGCATCTGTCCTTCCTCGCTCAGCAGGTACGTGAACAACTGCATCGATTTGGCCGGATCGGCATTTTGTTTGGTGATAAAACTCACCATCCAGCCGGAGATGCCGGATTGGTTCAGCTTGGGCTCGTTGCCCGCCGTGCTTTGCGGCCCGTCCACGGCCATATATGCCTTGTCCGGATTAGCCGACATGAAAATTTGCAGGTTGCCCCCCTGCTGCGGCGTGCCGTCCAGCAGAATCGTCGCGTATTTGCCGGACTTGACCTTCTCTTCGAATGCAGTGCCGTCATCCGCAAAGCTGTCGTCGCTGATGTTCCCGTCCCGGTGAACCTGGTTCAGCGTCCGGAGCCATGCCAAATAATCGTCGTCCAGGTTGCGGTTGTAGAAACCGCCATTGCCGTCCTCCAGCGGAACGCCGATAAAATCCTGCAGCACGTCGCCGAGGGACCCGGTGCCTTCGCCAATCGAGTTGAACCCGAACGGGATCAGCTCTGGAAACCGTTCCTTGATCTGCTGCATGGCAGAACGGAATTCCTCCGGCGTGCCGAAGTCGGGACGACCAAGCGCCTCATAGACGTCCTTGCGAATGATGAACGCCGTTTTGGCCGGGATCGTGCCATCGTTGTAATCCGCCTGCGTATTGGAGTAATTCGGATATCCATACGTTTTGCCGTCGGACAGCTGGAACCATTTGAGCGTATCCTGGGCGGCGACGGTGTTAAAATACGGATCGTACTTTTCCGCCAGATCGTTCAACGGAAGCGCCCATGAGGAAGCTTTTTGCACAACCGGGGAGTTGATGCCAAACGTCGTGATGAGATCCGGCATCTCTCCGCCTGCAAAAAACGTGTTCAACTTTGTGTCGTCTCCGGTAATGAACTTGATGTCCAGGTTCAGGTCTTCCTTGATTTTTTTCGTCACGACGTCTTTGCCGTAATCCGTGTTCCACCAGTCCGCGTTGACATACCAGGTAAGCTGCGTCGGTTCCTCCTTGGTATCCAGCTTCCAGGCAGGTGTACTTGCATCCGGCGTGTAGCGCCCTTCAATGGATACCCAGTTATCTCCCTTGGAGCCGCTCCCCCCTCCGCAGGCGCTGGCAACGAGCATAACAGCCATTAGAACAGCGGTCAGGGTAATCCTTTTCGATCTTTTGCGTTGCATTTTCGTGGTCATGTTACATTCCCTCCTTTTGGATATAAAGCGCTTACTCTTTGACAGCACCAAGCATCATGCCGGAGATAAAGTACTTTTGCAGCAGCGGATAAATAATGACGATCGGCAATGTCGTGATCACGATGGTTGCCAGCTGCACACCCTTGGTCGCCGTTTCGATCACAACAGACCCCGCCACATTTTGCATCGATTGCGTTTGCGACTGAACGATGATCTCGTACAGCTTCATCTGCAGCGGATACAATGCTTCGCTCGTGACATACAGCTTCGTCGTCATAAAGTCGTTCCATTGGCCAACCCCGTTAAATAACGCAATCGTCGCCATGGCCGGCATCGATAACGGAATGAACAGGCTGAGGAAAATGCGCCAATCCCCCGCACCGTCAATCTTTGCCGACTCCTCCAGCGAATCGGGCACCCCTCTGAAAAAATTCATCAGAATGATCACGTCGTAGTAACTTAGCAGGGCAGGAATGATGTACACCCAGAAGCTGTCCAGCATGCCCAGGTCCTTGATCAGCAAATAGGTCGGAATCATGCCGCCTGAGAAAAACATCGTAATGACGCCCATGGAAACGTACACTTTGCGCCCCCGCACGTATCGTTTGCTGAGGCCGTACGCCACCATCGCACAGAAGAAAACATGGGTCACAACGCCGATGACCGTTTTGGAGATCGAGATGAAAAAGGCCTGCCATATGGAGGAATCCCGGAACACGGCCCGATAGTTTTCCAGGGACAGCTCGGAGGGCCAGAAGATGTACCCTCCCTCTGCCAGCGCTCTGCTGGAAGCGAATGATGAAACGATGACGTTCCATAGCGGAACCACAATCGCGATCATCGTGATGACGAGCAGCACGACATTCACCGCGTTAAAAATTCGGCTGTCGGTATCGCCCTTGATTGCTTTTGAACTCACGGATTTCCCTCCTTTTGTCGCTCTCCGCTTTACAGAACGGATTGATTGTCGTTAAGCTTGCTTGTTATTTTGTTGGCGGTGACGAGCAGAATGACCGAAACGATCGATACGCCAAGACCGACTGCAGTCGCGTAGGAAAAGTCTCCCTGCGTCATCCCCATGCGGTACACGTAAGAATTGATGACCTCCGCCTTTTCCCTGTTCTGGGAGTTCATCAGCACGAGCGTCTGATCGAGGTTAGACCCCAACAAGCCGCTGACGGTCAGGATCAGATTCAGGCTGATGATCATCTTCATGTTCGGAATCGTGATGTTCCAGATTTGACGCATCCGGTTCGCACCGTCGATTTTGGCCGCTTCGTAATACGTCGGGTCGATTTTGGCCATCACCGCGAGGTACAGAATCGTGCCCCAGCCCGCCTCCTTCCAAATGTCGGAGAGAACCGCGATCCACCAATATTTGCTCGGGTCAAGCAAAATATTTTGCGGCTGGCTGATGAGGCCTAAGGACAACAGGATCTGGTTGAAGAGGCCGGTCGTCGACACCCAGGTGATCAGCATGCCGCCAAGCACGATCCAGGACAGAAAATGCGGAAGATACGATATCGTCTGCACGATTTTTTTGAAACGGCTCCCGCTGACCTCGTAAATCATGATCGCCAGAATGATCGGCACCACGAAGCCGATGGCCAGCTTCAGAAAGCTGATGCCCAGCGTATTGACGACCGAATCCCAGAAATACGGATCGGTCAGGATGATCCTGAAGTTATCCAGCCCTACCCAAGGCGCGCTGTCGATCGTATCGATGACCGTATAATTTTTGAAAGCAATGGTCAGACCGTAGATCGGGATAAAATTGAATACGATCATGAAAATGACGCCAGGCAAAATCATGGATTGAAGCTCCCACTGCCTGATGAAATCCGTGCAAAATGCCTTGGCACGCTGCACGACAGGCTTTTTGCCCGGCGGCCGCACCATTGCGCCCGCTGCCTCAGCCGACGTAGCCGCCGCTGGTTTGCTCATGTGTCTCGCCCCTTTTTATTCGTTTTTATAAAATTCGCCCAAATAATAAAAACGTTTTTATTTTTGAGCAAAAAAATTTATCCCCAGATTTTTTTCAAATCCCCTTTTTCAAAGGGAAAATCCGGTGATAAGCCTATGCTTCCGAAGCAGCTTTCTTTCAGAAAGCTTTTAGAACGCTTCGCTTCTCCAGATTGTTCTGCCTCTCCGTTAACGTGTGCATCTTTTTTGCGGTTTATATCATTTCCTTATCCCTGCCATGAAAGCGTTTACCATTTTGCCAAAGGAGGCCCTCTTATCGCGAGGGTTACTCCCGTGCCATCTTGATCTGCGTGGAATTGCGCACGACCAGCTCGCCCGGCAGCTTTTCATGACGGCCTTTCTCGTCTTTCTCGATCATACGAATCAGATCGTTCACGACGAGCATCCCTTGTCTTGCAATTTGGTTGCGTACCGTTGTGAGCGGAGGCGTGAAATACTGTGCAATGTCGATATCGTCGAATCCAACGACGCTGACGTCTCCCGGAATGTCGTAGCCAAGCGACTTCAGCGCACGCATCGCTCCGATGGCGCTCAAGTCATTGCCTGCGAGGAACGCGTCCGGCAGCTTGCCGGCATGCACGTTAACGAATGATTTGACTGCGCCGTACGAGCTTTCTTCCTCGAAGTATCCCTGCAAAATGTAATCCTCATCCTGCGGCAGATTGTAATCGCGCAAGGCATCCAAGTAACCGGCCTTCCGCTGCTCGCTGTCGAACATCGTTTCAACGCCGGAAATGTAGGCGATTTTTTTGTGCCCGAGGCTGATCAAATATTTCGTGGCCTCATACGCATCGACATAGGAATCGAAGATGATGCTGCCCATCGATTCGCTCTGGATTTCGCGGTCCAGGAACATGGCCTTGACCCGGTTTTGCTCCATGACGGCAATGTCGTTTTCATTCACCCGCATCTCCTCGTACACGATGACTCCATCCACGCGTCCGCCCAATATGTTGCTCATGATGACCTGCTTATCCTTCGTTACGAAGATGTTCAGCCCGTATCCATGGCGGTCGCATTCGCGGGACATCGTCTCGACGAGCGTATAGAAATATGGCCCCGACACACTGGTCGTGAAAAAGCCGAGCATTTTCGATTTGCCGGATTTCAGCAGCTTGCCGTTGATGTTCGGTACATAATTCAACCGTTTCGCCACGTCGAGAATATGCGATTTGGTCTCGGGATTCAGCACGTCCACGCCATTAAGCGCATTGGAGACCGTAGAGATGGACACGCCGGCTTCCTTTGCTACATCTTTGATCGTTACCTTTCTCATCTGCGACTTCCTTTTTATAAAAACGTTTTTATGGAATGAATATACTATACAAGCGTTTTCATGGCAATCCTTTTTTTCGTGCACATCGATTTTTTTTCAGGAAAACTCTCTCGCAAAAATGAAAAAGGCTGCACCAAATGATCTTATCTCATCTGGAGCAGCCCTTCTTTTATTACTTATTTCGAGGTTGAACGTTCCTGCCCAGCAGCCAGAAAGCCAATGCACCGGCCGAAACAAAGGCAAGCGCCATGCCGACGAGCCCTTGCAGCAAATTCAGGCTGCCTTCTTCGATCCACAAAGGGAGTTCAAGCAGCCCGAGCGTACTGCCCAGCGCAAACGTCTTTACCTTCAGCAGTCCCATGTACAAGCCGCCAACCGCGCCTCCCGCAAGGGCCGAAACAAAAGCGGCTCGCCGCCTCATGTTTACGGCATACATCGCGGGTTCGATAAAACCAATCAGCGCTGTGCCAGCAGCCCAGTAGGCAAGCCTCCTGTGATCAGACTTGCGCTCGCGCAATGCAGCGGCCATGGCCGCTCCAGCCTGTCCCATCACAGCCACCGTGAAAGCCGGCAATAACATCATGGAACCATTCGTGACCAACTCACTGATCAAAATCGGAACAACAACAAATTGCATCCCCAGCAGCATCAACAACGCGTAGAACGCACCGACAAGAACGATCGTGAGCACTGGAGTCTTATCCATCATCGAAGTGATGGTTTCCGTCAAATGGTTCTGCGCATACATGCCAATGGGACCTAACACAAGCAGCATGACCGGGATCATCACCAGTAACGCCAGCGCGGCGGGCAAAACGCCTTGAAGCCCCTTCGGCAATACGCGCCCCAACGCTCGTTCGATCCATGCAGCGCCCACTACCGCCAGAATGACCCACAGAGGGGCCGTATAGAATGATGACACCGGGACAAGATCAACGCCAAACAGACTGAATGCCTGCTCCCCGCTCATCACTCCTGCCACGGTTGGATACAAAGTAAAAACACCAATGCCAGCCGCTGCGTATGGATTGCTGTTCATCCTCCGAGCCGTACTGAACGCGACCAACACAGGCAAAAAATAAATCAAAGCGTCCGCTATGCTGCTAAATACGATGTATACCGTGCTATTCATATCCACAATATCCGTCACATCAAGCGTATCCAGTAACACAAACGTCAAAAGCACGAACTTGATCAAGAGCACTCCCAAAAGAGCAGGCATTAAAGGCCTGAATACGTCGGAAACAAAATGCATGATCGAAAAAGGTTTCCTTCTTTTTCCCGTTCGCCCCGCTTCTTGCGACCCAATGGCGTTTGCATGATCCTCCCCTTCGATACCCAGGAATGCCGACAAAGCTTGATATCCATCTGATGCCTCGTCCCGAAGTACCATCTGTGCGCCGCTTTTGCTTGCGTGAATCTCTGCCTCCATCTCGGCGACATCCATCGCCGACAGATTCATGTCGCTACTACGCTTTAACTCTACAACGGTTTTGCCGTTCTCGTGCTTGACTTGCTTGATGTTCTCCATTCCTCCTGCGAGTCGTAAAACGGAGTCCATCAGTACTCTGTCATTCATATGTACAATCTCCTTATGCTGCGGTAAAACCGAGTTTTGTGAAGCTACTATTCTATATACACATTTCCACAAAAAAACTTCAATAGGCAATATAAACTAATTTCCCTTTTATGTGTATTCGCATATATTCAGAAAAAAAGAGCTGTACATTTGCCCAAGATGGCAAACATACAACTCTGTTCCAACGGGTGAAAACCGACTACGACAATGCCAACATGGCGTTCATGTCTTCCTTTGCTGTCGTTATCAGTTTAAGTCCAAACATGTCGACGAGCACGTCGAGCACGCCTTGCGAGATGAATTCCGGCGGCTTCGGTCCGATCCGGATATCCTGAATGCCCAGGCTGAACAGTCCCAGCAAAATGGCCACGGCTTTTTGCTCGAACCAGGATAATACGATGCTGACCGGCAGCTCGTTCACGGTGCAGCCGAAGGCATCGGCGAGGGCAAGCGCGATTTTGACCGTCGAACCGGAATTGTTGCATTGGCCCAGATCGATATAACGCGGAATGCCTGTGTCGCCAACCGTCCCGTAATCCACGTCGTTGAAGCGGAACTTGCCGCAAGAGGTCGTCAAAATCACCGTATCGTTCGGCAGGCTCGTTGCCAGTTCCCGATAATAGTTTCCGCCTTTGCCCGGCGCATCGCAGCCTGCAATGACGAAGAAGCGGCGAATATGCCCGTCTTTAACCGCTTGAATGATTTCGGGAGCCAGACCGATGACCGTTTCGTGGTGATATCCTGTCGTCAATACCTGCTCCGACTGTACATCTGCCGCGGGCAAGGACAAAGCACGCTCGATCAGCGGCGTGAAGTCGTCATTCACGATTTTGGTCACGCCCTCCAGTCCGGCAACCTCGTAGGAGAAAAAGCGGTCCGCGTAACTGCCCTTGATTGGCATAACGCAGTTCGTGGTGGCCAGAATGGCGCCCGGGAACTGCTCGAACAGCCTGCGCTGGTCATACCATGCTTTGCCGATGTTGCCTTTCAAATGGGCATATTTCTTGAGCGCGGGATAACCGTGCGCCGGCAGCATCTCCGAATGGGTATAAATGTTGATGCCTGTTCCTTCCGTCTGGCGCAGCAATTCTTCCAGCGCATATAGATTGTGCCCTGTCACGACGATGCACTGTCCTTCGATCCGGTTCTGGCTGACGGTAATCGGCTGCGGGATGCCGAAACGGTCCGTATGGGCGCGATCCAGCACATCCATAATACGTATGGCCGCATTCCCTACCCTCATTGCCATGTCCAGATGTTCCTGCACGTTGAAATTCGAGTTCGTTAACGTCATATATAACGCTTCATGCGTAACACGGTTTACCTCGGGGTCTTCATAACCCAGCTGTCTGGCATGCGTGGCATATGCTGCGATTCCCTTCAACGCAAAGATCATCGTATCCTGCAGGCTGGCAATCGTCTCGTCTTTGCCGCACACCCCGATCACCTTGCAGCCGCCCGTTGGTGTCTGCTCGCACTGGTAACAAAACATAACATTCCCTCCATGCATGATCAGTCTGTTTTTCTCCCATTCAGCGTAACAGACCACGATTCGGGCAAGTGTGACGGCGCACACATTTACCAATCATTTTCCATGCCGTTCCCAAGATCAGCCGGGACGCTTTTTTCGTTCCAACGATCATTTATTGAGCAGCTTTATGCCAGAGGGTCAATGCCCTCGTTGACAATTAACGATTACATGTGTAATCTATTCACTAGCGACAATTGATTACATATGTAATCGAAGAAAGAAGGATGATCATCCATGAAGAAACTCCCTCGCATTTCGGAAGCGGAATGGGAAGTGATGAAGGTGTTATGGAGCAGGTCTCCTGCATCCGCCCAGGAAGTCATTGAACGACTCAACCCTGAATCATCTTGGAAGCCGGCCACCGTGAAAACCTTGATCAGCCGCTTGCTCAAGAAGGAAGTGATCGGATTCGAACAGGAGGGAAAGAGTTACCTCTATTATCCGCTGGTCAGTGAAGAGGAGTGTCAGCGGGCAGAGAGCCATTCATTCCTTGAGCGACTGTACGGAGGGGCCATAAAGCCGATGCTAGTCCAATTTCTCAAAGAGGAGAAGCTGTCCCGCGAGGAAATCGAAGAGTTGAAGCGGATCCTCGACGAGAGGAAGGGCTCATCATGAATGCCATCGCTGCGTGGATACCCTCCTTTGTAAAGTGGGTCATTGAGACCTCGTTCATGGCAACCGTGATGGCCATTCTTATTTTGGCGATCCGAATGGTGCTGAAGCATCGTTTGCCGATCAAATGGCAATACGGGATGTGGTTTGTGTTGATGGCAAGAATGATCCTTCCTTGGGCACCTGAGAGCGGTATGAGCATGTATAACATGTTCCCGTTCTTGGAACGGCAAACTCCCGTAGCGATTATGAATCCCGTGCAGGACATATCCGGAGGACTGCCGCCCATGCAGACATTGTCGCCGCCGAATAGAGAAGCGAACGACGCATCCGAGATCCCTTCAAACATTGGAATTCCAACGCTGGATCTCGTCATGTTCATCCTATGGGCAGCCGGCTCACTCGCCCTTCTCGGAACCATGCTCAAGGCGAATCGGGATTATGGACGACGACTTGGAAAGGCGCAACCTATGCCCGCCGAGTCCGATCTCGTCCGGCTGCTGGACCGATGCAAAGACGAACTGGGAATCAGACGCCGCGTTCCGCTTCTTGTTTCGGCCGAGGTGGACGGGCCGAGTTTGTACGGACTCGTGCGCCCCCGAATTTTGCTGCCCGCCCATAGCCCTGAGACGTTTGGCTCCAAGGAATTGCGTTATATCTTCCTGCATGAGCTGGTGCACTTGAAACGCAAAGACATCGCAGCCAATGTGATGATGACCGCATTGCTCCTTGTACAGTGGTTTAACCCGATTCTTTGGTATGCCTATCGTAAAATGCGGGAAGATCAAGAGCTGTCGTGCGATGCGGCGGCCATCTCACATATCGGCGCGGGCGAAGTACAGGACTACGGCTACACCATCGTTAAACTGCTTGAGCGCAACGTTTCGCGTCCTGTGCCACTGCTGGCTGCCACCAAGTTTTCGCCGAAACTACCCCAACTGAAGAGGAGAGTTACGATGATTGCAACATTTAAAAAACATTCAATAAAGTGGACCGCTGCCGGATTCGTCCTTATTCTGCTGTTAGTTTCCGTGTCGCTCACCAACGCCAGAGCTGAAGAGGCAAACCCTGCCTTGATGAGAGAGCTCGCCGAAATGGAACAAGCGAATGCGCCTCTTCTTGAGGCGGTTGATCCCGCCGTTCGCGGCCAGGTTGAAGACACCATCCGTGAGGTGATGACCGATCTTGGCATGGCGCTGCCATTAAAGAGAGCAGAGCATGTTCCGAATTCGAACCAATGGTTTCTCGAGTTCGAAGGCGATGGAACCGGAATGACGTCGCTGTGGGTAAACGATGAGACAGGCAAGTTCGAGAACGCTTCGATCGGAATCGATCTGTCCCAGGATCGCTTGGAAGCTGCGCTGATGCATCAATACGAGCAAGCTTTGAAGAAGCAGGGCTACGCTAAACAAGCGGATATTTCGGTGCATCGCGTCATCGACAATATGCTGGAGAACGGCCCGTATCAGGTCCAAACCAACATAACAGATGCGAATACGCAGGTTGTTTTTTTGGACGGGAAGGTCATCCAATTTATCGCAGATGGCTCTTAACAGCACAACGAGCGAGCACCTTGCATCCACAACGATTAAGCGCTACTGCGGCGCTTTTTTTCGTTCCAACGATCATTTATCGAGCAGCTTTATGCCAAAGGCAATCCATCTGCCGTCAATGTCCTCGACGACAAAATCGCGGTTCGCATAATCGGTTTGCCTCAACTCCCGAACAATGCGGACATCGGCTTGTTTGAATTCATGCTGCAGAGCTTCCTGATTACGGGTGATAAAATAAGCGTCATACCCATAGCCATATAACTCCCTGTTCGGAATCACCCTTTGCCCGTTTGACATGGTCAAAATGACCTCGGTAGCATCCCGGTACAAGCAAATATGCGGCTCCTCTGTATGCAAATATTCATAGGCCCGGAAACCGAGTTTTTGCACATAAAATGCTGCAGTACGTTTGATATCGGTTGTCGGAAAAACCGAATGCGACATCAACAAATCGTGACTCATTTTCATTTCTCCTTTATGTAATACTTCCATTTCGTAAATATACCGCCCCTCCATCGTATATACCTGTCCGGGACAGCGTCCATGCCAAACATGATTATGAACCATCTTTATCAGCCTGCATTTTAATTATGACATTATTGCCATATATAAATTTCAAGGTTACAATGAATTATTAGAATCGCGGCAGCCTGCAGGTTCGTTTGATTCATAGGCTGCCTTTGCGAACATACTATAGAAAAACAGACAGGAAGGATCCAATGAAAGACAAAATCGTCATGCCGCTATGGACATGCTGCCTCTTCATCGTGGTCATGAACACTACCATGTTTAACGTTTCCCTGCCCGTGATCATTCAGGATTTGCACATCACCTCGGATCTTGGGTCGTGGGTTATTTCGAGTTATTCTATCGGCTATGCGCTCTCTACCGTTATTTTCAGCCGACTCTCCGACCATGTACCTGTACGCAAACTGGTTACGGTTGGACTGATCATCCTCGGTTGTTCATCCGTCCTGGGACTGTTCGCCCACAATTTCACCCTGTTATTGATCACGCGCATCCTGCAATCGGCAGGAGCCGGAGTCATGGCCGGACTGGGTTTGGTCATCGCGAGCCGTTATGTTCCAGTGGAGCGCAGGGGCGCCGCCATCGCGATGATCTCGTCCGGGAGTGCCATGGCCTTCGGACTGGGCCCGATCGTCGGCGGACTTGTCAGTGAATACTTGGGCTGGAACGGACTGTTTGCGATTACCGTGCTGGTACTCGTGGCCTTGCCGTTTTTGCTGCGTTTTTTGCCGCGAGAAACGATTCGGGCCGAAAAATCGTTCGATATCACCGGTGCAGCACTTACCGTAGTGAACGCCACGACGGTGCTTGTGGCCGTGACGCAGCAGTCGTTGATCTGGCTGCTCATCGGCCTGATTTCGCTCGCCGTGCATATTGCTTATATCCGCAAAGCAAACGGCTCGTTCATCAATCGTGAGGTGTTTGCGACCAAAGGTTATTCGCGTCTGCTGATCATCGGCTTTTGCGTGCTGATCGTCAATCTGGGTAATCTGTTCCTGATGCCGCTTGTGCTTGCCGACCTGTTCGGACGCTCATCGCTGGCGATTGGTCTGCTGATTGCTCCAGGAGCGATCGTTGCGACATTCCTGGCGCGGTTTGTCGGCCGCTGGATTGATCGTTTCGGAAACATGCGCTTCCTGATCATCGGCCATATATTGCTTGCCAGTGTATTGCTTTTATACGTATTCGGGTTGAAATATTCGGCCTTGATCATCACCGTGGGTTACTTGTTTTTCTCCCCTGCATTGTCGGCCTCCATCGCCTCAATGAACAATGAGGCTTCACGGGTGCTGCCCAAAACCCGGATCGGTGCCGGCATGGGTCTTCTGCAATTGATCCAGTTTTTCGGCGGCTCTCTCTCCGTGGCCGTCTGCGGGCTGCTGCTGCACAGCTTTCCGGGGGTCCCGGTGAAAGAAGCCTATCCTTACGTGTACGGCTGCCTGCTGCTCGTTTGCCTGATTTCGCTCACGCTGGTGCTTCTCTACGCTCGCTCTACGCGCAGTAATTCAGCAGCATCCGCAGCTGCAAACTGACACCTCCCTATAAGGCGCGATCCAGAAAATCGAATGTATCAACACCGGTCATGCCGCATATAGCAAAAAAGGTCCGCTTCAACAGCGGGCCTTTTCCCATTTTCATATTAAATAATAATCACGGAGACGGTTTCGCGGACAAAGCGGTTTTCCATGCCTCCGTGACGGAAACAGGAGCTTTGGTGCTATTCTCGCCTCCACCCTCTTTCGACCAAAGCGGCGGATAATAGGCAAATACTTCGCCTGGCCGGAGCTGCCCCATCGTATCCTGCCAGTCATTCCAACGAAACGTCTCGTAAAACTGCTGCAAATTTCCGTTGGCCAGCCAATGGATGAACCCTGAATAGGCCAGCTCCGTCGATTCCCATTCCATCGTGTCCGGCGCAAAATAATAGATATGACCGGTGCGTCCGAACCTGCCCGTATCGAGCGCAAAAAATCCGCCTGCCGCATCATAAGCCACCACCAACACGCCCGGTAACGCCGGAACGGTAGACTGCTCGTCCAATCCGTTCCAGAATGTCAGGCTGCCGTAGCTGCCTTCGCCTCCGGAACCAAGCAACGTGATCCAGCCATGGTCGAATCGCATTCCCCCCGTCTCATACGCTACGGTACCCAAATAAGAACGGGTGCTGACTTGCAGCCGCACAAGCGTTTCTTCTGCCGCTTCGCGCCGTGCAGGGACGTAGTTCCATGTATTCTCGCCGCTGTCCAGCAGCTCCCGCAATTCCTCCCAGGCGTGATGCTCCCGATCATATAGCTGATCCGCATTCAATGCATCCATCATAAAACTCCTTTCATGCGTCAAAACTTGCGTTGATGACGTTCATGTACAATATAAGTCACAGGTCAATCGCCTGTTTGCTGCGGCACAGCTCAGGCAGCGAGGTCGCAACCTGCACGCCATCTTCGTAACTCAAATTGCCCGAATGGGCCATCAAAATGGGGTATTCCCCCTTAACCGCCGCTGACCGCATATCGAACATGTAGTGATTGCCGTTTCCGTCCAAGGCAAAGGATACGGCACCCGGCATATACTCCGGCAGTTCGTATGCCAGGTTCATTTCCCTGAAATCCGCCGTGCCAAAAAGCTGAAAGTAACGCTCCCCGTTCTGAAACTCGCCGCCATTGGAGAACAGCAGCAGTTCGATATAACTTTCCGGCAGCATCCTCTCGGGGAACGACCAATCCGCCGGATCAGGCCGTCCTCCATGGACATGCAGCGCGGGCATGCTCGACAAAAGCTTCTCCCGCCCTGCCCGAATCTCTCCGACCTCCTCTTCGTTCAGCCGGGCATTCCACTGTCCCAAAAATTGCTCGAGTTCCGTCTTCGATGCTCCCGTCTGCCTGGACCACTCATGTTCAAATACATCACTCCACATGCTCGTCCCTCCTTCTCCTGCACATTTGGCATGCACCAAGAAAACGCAGCATGCATCTTGGGCCGCCATTCGTTCTTTCCCTTTTTTACCATTCCGACTATGAGCATATCACGGCCTTTTTCCCCATTCAAACCCTGTCCATCTTTCCGTTCCCCCCGTAAGAAAAAACAAAAAGTCTGTTCGCACCCTTTACAATCTGACCATCGTCAGGTAATATCAATAAATCATGCCGCGCGGCAACAATAAAAAAGACGGAGGATTAAACATGGTTACCCTGACTCATAACAAAACGAATCCACGATTATGGGGAAAATCGTTCATTTTCATCATGCTGGCCAACGCCCTGCTGTTCATGGCCTTCGAAATGCTGCTCCCCACCTTGCCGCTGTTCGTATCAAGCCTGGGTGGTGACGCATCGCAGATCGGACTCGTCACAGGCATCTTCATGTTTTCGGCAATTCTGGTTCGCCCTTTCACCGCAATCCTGGCAACCAAATGGAATAAAAAAATGCTGCTCATCGCAGGCATCGCCATCTGCGCACTGGTTACCGGTTCATACTACCTCGCGTCAGGCATAGGCATGATTTTGCTGCTCCGGGTCATTCATGGCTTTGGCTTCGGACTCGCGACAACATACTTCGCAACCATTGCCACCGAGAACATTCCCAAGCAGCGCCGGGGTGAAGGCATGGGTTACTTCGGCGTCGGCGAGACGGTGGCCATTTCCGTCGGCCCCTTGATCGGAACGAGCCTGCTGCTGCAATTCAACTACCAAAGCCTGTTTATGGGCGGCATGTGCATTTTGCTGCTGGCGCTGCTCATGACCGTGTTTGTATCCCGAAAACCGGTGCAGCAAAATGATTCTCAAACGTCGGAGACGCCTCATACAGCCGTCAAACTCATCGAAAAAAAGGTGCTGTTCCCCTCTATTCTCATCATGCTGGTCGGTATTGCGGCAGGTTCGATCATGTCGTTTGTCGCGTTGTTCGCTGAAGAAAAAGGCTTTACGCAGGTCGCCTGGTTTTTCTTCGTCATCGCCATCGCCAGCTTTGTCGTCCGGCTGTTTTCCGGCAAAATGTTTGACCGGCTGGGGCCCGGCTCTGTGCTCGTGCCATCGGCCATCCTCGCCATCGCAGGCTTGTCGGTGCTGACCCTCGCGCAAAATGACGTGCACTTCCTCGTCGCCGGCGCGTTGTACGGCTTCGGGTTTGGAGCCATTTTCCCCGCGATCCAGACGTGGTGCGTAAATTTGGTGGAAGAGCATGAGCATGAAAATGCCATGGCATCGTTTTTCAACTTTTTCGATCTCGGCATCGGCGGCGGCTCGCTCGTACTGGGTATGTTGGCATCTGCATTTTCTTATACGTTGGTGTATGATATAGCCATAGGCATCTTCGTGGTGTACATCTTGCTGTACATCATGTACGCCCGAAGACGGCGCCAAACGACCCATCATTCACTGGAGGCAGACATTTGAGCAAACAACGAATCAAGGATATTGCCATACAACATTTTATCCGCTTCGGGTACGAGGGCACCAAAATGGCCCAGATTGCCGAGGAAACCGGGATTCGCAAACAATCCCTTTCCTACCATTTTGCATCCAAAAAAGCACTGCTTGTGGAAATTTACGAGGAAGTGGTACAGGAAGAGCAGCAGTTCGTGCGCGAGTTTTTCGCTCAATCTGCAGGGCAGACCCTGGAACAGCAGCTGCACTCGTTTTTGCAGGAGCATAAAAATCGTTTCCTCACGCATCCCAACGTGGCTTTTATGTACATTCTGTCTTTCATTACGCCCTTGGAAGTCCATGACTTCGTGCTGGCTCAGTACCGGACCTATCTGGGCACGCTCAAGGAAGAACTTGCTGGCGTGTTCGTGCAGCACCCTGACATTCGCCTGAGTCCCGAGGAAGCGACCGTCGCTTTTGTCACGCTGATGGACGGCCTTGACGTTCAGCTCGTGTACGAAACGCGGCAATCTTTCGAACAGGCACTCGCCATCGCCTGGAACGTGTTCTGGACCGGCATCCAGCGGAGCATTTCTTCCTGAACGACAAAGAGCCTTCTCCCTAGGGAAAGGCTTCTTTGTCGTTTGCGCTGCCAACTAACGATTATTATTTAACCGTCAGAATGACGCGTTGGTACCGTTTCAACTGATGTTTGCCGTTATCCTGAACCTCGGCTACGATATGGATCGTATCGCCTGCCTTGGCATCTTGGGGCACGGTAAAGGTAACCGTGTCGGTGTCGCTGCCTTGCAACTCGATCGTGTCGATTTTCTCGTCTTTGCCGACCTCGCGATGCAAGCCCAGCAGCAGGTCTCCGACTTTCTCTTCCACGACCTTGTTCTCCACCGGGGAATCCTGATACGTATCGGCTTCGGCGTATCTCCACCATGTATACGTAAGTTGGTTCCCATCCGGGTCCGTACCTTCCGCATGCAGCGTCACCTGTTCGCCAGGGCTTGCTTTCAAGTCGATGCCTTCCTTGACGGTCAGCGCCGGATTATGGTTTGCACCTTCGAACGTGTCTGCAGCGGCCCAATCGGCACGTGCGGCAAAGTCATCCTGAATGTCGTCAAACCATCTCATCAGGGAATATTCCGCTTCGTAACGTTTGGTGTACGGATCGTAATCCAGCACGTTGTTGCGGAACAGCTTGTCATTCACGACGCCGAAGCGGCCGCCCCAACCGCCGTAAGAGGGATTTTCCATGCTGCGCAGGCCGTTATCGATCAAATAGAAGAAGGACGGGGAGTCCCCTTCGGAAATAAAGTCGTATTTTGCATACTGCGGGTTCTTCTTGATATACTCCGGATCTCCGCGCTGCTCTTCAGGCAGCTCGCCTTCGATCATTTTGCCGTCGGCCATCGTTGCATACATGTCCAACAGCTTGCCATGCCCGGTCAACAGGTTTTCTTTCATCCAGTCGCCGTGCAGCTTGCCATTGACTTCCTCGGCATGCATTTTCCATGCATAAGCGAAGTGCCAGAAGTTCGATTGATCGTTCAGGATGCGGATGTCCGGCCAGCTTTTGGCGATGTAATCGTTATAACTGTCATCCTGGTCAAGAATGATGTAGAGCACCAGTTTGTCGCTGACTTTTTTGCGGATGTCATCCCACTCGTCCGTGCCTTTATATTGATCCTCAATCGATTTGAGCGCACGGGCCGTCGTATTGGTCCCACCCCACGTTTGCACGTACAGATCACGCTGATCATCGTCGAGGAACAATGTTTTCAGAAATTCGGAGCCTTCGGTCTCTTTTTCCATTTCGCCTTTATTGGAGATGTTCCCGATTTTCGTCATGGCGCGCAGATCTTCCGGTTTAGGATAACCGTCCGCATGTTTGATCAGGTTGGGGTAGATTTCGCCATAAGCATCAATCATGTCGTACACCCACTGCGTGCCCGTCCAGCGGAATGGCTTGATTCCCGCATCCGGATCTCCGGCGTAGTGGTACACCGAGCTGGTCAGCACGATGCCTGCCAGGTCCATTTCATTGGAGTACAGCAGGAAGCGAATGACCGAGTTCATATCATCGACTTCGCCGTCGGTCGTAATGACCGTTCTCGCTTTAGCTGCCGTCGTTTGATCCGTTGTTCCCTTGTCTTCATTTTGCTCTTGCTGCGCTGACGGGCTCGGTGTCTCATTGCCCGCCTGCGGCGTTTTGGAGGCGCATCCACTAATGACCAACGTGCAGATGCAGCATGTGATCAACGTCCTGAGCCACATTGGTTTCTTCATCCTTTTCTCCCTTTCTGCGTTCGACCCGATGTGTGGTGCCGAAGGATTTTTCTTACAGTTTTTCTTTTAAAATCGGCCAAAAAAAACAAAAAAACCCGAGTATCAATGCATGCGGACAGAGTCCGTGCACGTGATAATCAGGTTTTGCCTGCGCTAGCAGTCACAATCCTTCGTATGAATAAGACTGTAACACATTTCTGCACAAATGTAAACGTTACCAATGGAAATTTAGTTCGTCATTGCGAATAACGATGGATGGCATTCATTCAAAAAGCGGCTGCAGCATGCCGGCCGGAATCGTGCTGCTTGTTCTGTTTTCTCGGGAAATCCCCCCATTTGGTATACTGTGCATGTAGAATCTAAGATAAAAGGCATACCGGTCCATTCATTGTCGCAGAGGAGGAACCATTTATGATCTATGTTGCATTGCTTCGGGGCATTAATGTCGGAGGAAACAACAAAATCAACATGAAACAACTGAAAGAGACGTTTGAAAAATCAGGCTTCACCGACGTGGTGACCTACATCAACTCCGGTAACATCATCTTTGTTGATCACCGCGAACGAGCCAACGCCCATGCCGAAATCTCCCGCCAGCTTGAACAAGCGATTGCGGATGATTTTGGCTTGCAAATCCCGGTCATCGTGCGGAACATCCATGAAGTCGAAGTGGTCATCAAGGCACTTCCGGAGGACTGGAGCAACGGTGACCAGAGCAAAAGCGACGTTCTGTTCCTCTGGGACGAAATCAATGATGTTTCGGTGTTGGACAAGCTGCCCATCAAACCCGGAATCGGGACGCTGATCTACGTTTCGGGAGCCGTATTATATTCCGTCAGCAGGGAAGATGCCGCCAAAAGCGGCATGAACAAACTCGTCGGCTCCAAGCTCTACAAATTCATTACGGTCCGAAACGTCAATACGACGCGACAAATTTACAAGCTGATGCAAGCGATCGACGAGAAAAAGAATTAACTTTCACTGATTTAACACAACACGCCCTTTCATTTTACCTGCCTTTAACGTTTCTTCGTTAACATGATAAACATCACTATCATATTTCCACACAAACGTTAAAGGGGATCGGTCCATTTGAAAAAGAAGACGCCTTGGCTGGCCATGATGTCCATGTCCGCCATTCTGGCTGCGGGCACGGCAGCTTATGCACCACACACTCATGCATCCGGCACGTCTGAAGCCACTAGCGATCATGTCATTTTGCGTACGGCCATTCAGAACATGCAGGGTGCCGTTACCTGGGACAGCAGCAGCCGCAGCGTCGAGATCCAGATGGACGGCGTCCGCGCACAGCTCCCGGTCGGCTCGGACGCCATCACCATCAATGGTTCAACATTGGCTCTGGACAGCAAGGCGTATCTTCAAAACGGAACCACTTACGTTTCTCCAAATACATTGAAGCAGATCCAGAAGCAGGTGATCGCGGCCCAAAACAACACCGGCTTCGAACTCGCAGCATCGTTTCAAATGCCGAGCGGCAAAGCCGAAATCGCAGCTTCCACCCCTGATGGACAGCGTTTGCTGGTAACCGAAGCGGATGAAGGCAGCATCTCCGTATTGGACATCTCGGATCTGGGTCAAGTGAGCGTACTGCAAACCGTGAGTTTCCATGACCTCTCGCCAAAGGCCGAAGTGACGAGCGTTACGGTATCCAAAGACGGCAAATACGGACTGGCGGTCGTTCGAACCGGCGATACGGACACCGAAGCGAACAAAGGCATTTTGGCCGTTGTTGACCTTGACAGCTATCGTACCGTCAAAACGTACGAGCTCGGCATCGGTCCGGATTCCATCGCGCTTTCGCCGGACGGACAACATGCCGTCATCGCCATCGAAGACGAGGAGATCAACAAAGCCACAGACGAAATCGATTACGCCAACGCCAAACGGCCTGGCAGCATCATGATCGTTTCGTTTGCTGGGGGCAATCCGCTGGAAGGCAAAGTCACGAATGTGCCCGTATCCCTGGAAGATGTGAAAGGCGCAGCCTATCCGCATGATCCGCAGCCCGAATACGTTGCGATTAGCCCTGACAGCAAAACCGCGGCCATCACCCTGCAAGAAAACAATGCCGTGGCCATCGTTGATCTGCAAACCAAAACGCTGAGCACCATTTTTGCTCTCGGCACGACGTCTCACGCGGCAGACCTGAAGGATGACGGCATCGTACAATTTACGGACAGCCTCACTGCACGGTATGAACCGGACGGCGTCGCGTTTACGCCAGACGGAATGTATATCCTTACCGCCAATGAAGGAGATCTGGGCAAAAACGAATTCGATGACGGCGTGAAGGCGGGCGGACGCGGCATCAGCGTATGGGATCTGCAAGGAAAACGCGTCTATGACAGCCAAAACCTGATCGATGAAGCCACGGCCAAAGCAGGCCTGTACCCGGATGATCGCAGTCCGAACAAAGGCAGCGAGGTGGAAAACCTGACCGTATCCACGGTGGACGGCCGTACCTATGCCGCCGTTGCTTCCGAACGTGCCGATGCAATCCTTTTCTTCGATCTGGCAGACCCTGCGAACCCGGATTATCTCGGACTGATCCGGGCGGCGGGCGAATCCCCTGAAGGCATTCATCGCGTGAATGGCCGCAGTCTGTTCGTCAGCGCGGACGAAAGCACGGGAACGATCAGCTTTTACGAGAAAAAGTAAATAAACGGCTGGATTGGCCATAGTCTGTTATCTCATCGACATAACAACACATGAGTAACCAAAGAAGGAGCGAATTCCCGTGACATCATTGTCAAAGGGAGATTCGCTCCTTCTTCTTTGTGAGGAAGCTGCTCAGGGGCAGCTCCCTAGCTATTTCGAAATGTCCTTGTTGATCAGACTCTTTCGTTCGTAAATGTAATGCCCCCTGCGTTCATTCCCAGAAGAAACGACCGTTGAACACTTTTTCGTCGAGCAGCTTGAACGTTTCCTCTGACAATTCCTTTTTCATTTTGGCACGGACGGCTGCTTTGTCCAGATTGTATTGGGAGGACATGCCGATTTCGGTCTCTTCGTTGTTTGCATCAAAACGCATGATTGGTGCCGTCGCATCCTTCGCCCACGGCGTCCATGCCGCGAGCTCATTGCTGCCGCCATTGCCTGGATGACCCGTGTACAGGAATTGTTTCAGGTACGCCGCCATCGCATCGGACAACGCTTCGCGGCCCGGCTTGTTGGCGTCCGTGAAGTAACCTTCCGGGAAGTAGGACGCAATGCCGTCTGCGCGGCCGGTGTAGAAGTCCATGTCCGCTCCGTGCGGCGCGCCGAGCAGCGTTCGGAGCTTGTCGGAAATGACGCCAGGCTGCGTGCCCCATGCAAAGCGGTATGCGTATACGGACGGTTGCCCGGAAACCTTGGTCAACCGTTCGGCTACGCGCTCCGCGTTGAAGCCCGCATAGGCTTCGCTGCCGTATTTGAGCGCTGCGGCATACTGCTCGGCTTTCGTTTTGTCCGTAAACAACGTGCCGTCATTGATCGCCGGGGAGAAGTTCGGATCGCCGAAGGCAAAGCCGGAAAACTCGGTTTCCAGGCTGCCCAGCAGGACGGGCACTTTGGCATAATCCCCGCTGCCGATCGCGTCGAAGCCCTGCTTCGGAATCACCGTCCCGTCACGGAACAGATGCGGGAACGGCTCCATGCGGATGGCCGTGCCGCCGAATGCGCTCACCAGCTTATCCGCAGGCAAGCCGCGCAGATAAGCAGCCAGTTCTTCCTTGGACTGCTTGGCGATCCACGCTTTCGCCTCTTCGGCAGTCGCCGCCTTGCCTTCATCCACGAGCAGCTTCTCCAGCACGTCGCCGGACTTCTTCTCCCCTTCTTCCGGCGCTGCCGTCGTCAAACCGCCGCTGAATGCCGCGACCTTCTGGAACAGCCCCTCGCCCAGCGGCGAAATCATGGCCGCGAGCACGTCGCGCGCGCCTGCCGACTGTCCGGCGAGCGTAACGTTATCCGCGTCGCCGCCGAAGTTTTTAATATTTTCCTGGACCCATTTCAAGGCTTGAAGGGTATCCAGCAGACCGAAGTTGCCCGAATCGTCGAGGGCGTCACCGGTCTCCAGCGCAGCGTTTTTGAAAAATCCGAGCGCACCGAGGCGGTACTCCACCGAAATGATGATGCTGTTCGTTTTGCGGGCCAATTGCTCGCCCTGGAACTCCTTGGTGGACCCGGTCATATTGCCGCCCCCATGCACGAATACCATGACCGGAAGCTTGGAGCTCGTTGTATTCGGACGCCAGATGTTCAGATACAGCGAATCCTCGCTGCCCACCGTCTTGGTACCGGACAGCTGCAGGCTTTTCTCCGCAAACTCCTTCGCCGATCTCGTTTCCGTCCATGCCTCCGGATCAACCGGTGCTTTCCAGCGCAATTCGCCTACCGGCGGTGCTGCGTAAGGAACGCCCAACCAGCCGAGGGTGCCGTATTGCTCGTATGCCACGCCGTCGATCGGGCCATACTTGGTCTGCTGCAGCGTTTGCGGCGTAAACGCCTTGGGTTCGGCGCTGTTTTTCCAGCTTTGTTCCAAGGTGCCGCTGCCATTTTTGAGCTGGGCCTGCAGCGCCTGCGCGGTGGCCTCCGCCAACTGGCGGTTGGTCAACTCGCCGGCTTGCCCCAGCGCCGCAATACCTTTGCCGACAGCAAACGCGGCCGCACCGCCTGTTTCGTAATCCGTGCCTTCTTCGTATCCAAGCGCTTTCAGCAGCATGAACGCATACCCTTCTGCCGTAATCGGCGCAGACGGCTCAAATCGGTTGTCCGTTGCTCCTTGCTGCAAATAGGGATGAAGTTTGAGATATCCGACGACCGGCTGCAACACTTTGCCCGCAAGCTGCGCATCTTCGTATGTATCCGTGCCTTGATACGAGAGCGCCTCCTTCTCCAATCCGGATAAACGCAAGTACATGACCGCGGCCTGAATGCGGGTTGCTTTTTTATTCAAATACGCTGCGGTAACCCCCTGTCCGTTGCCACGGATCAGCTGGGATTGGATCAGTTTGTCGATGGCCGCGGACGAAGCGGAAGCCGCTCCGGAAGTTTCGGCCGCATAGGCAGGCAAACCGGATACGCATAATCCCAAAATGCTGGCGATGGCCATCGTGCGTTTCATTTTTTTCATTTTTCTCATGTGCAAAATCTCCTCGCTGTCGGATCATGTGTGATGTGCTGTCACCATTGCTTAAGTCAAAAACGGCTGTCCCTATGAAGCATTCCAAGGTTCGTCTGTGATCTCTCTATCTGCCCTTGTAAGCCTGATGCCCCTTCTCCTTTCCTGCGAATTTCGGCTGCGATGGGTGCTTTGATTTCACCTCCAGGCAAACGATACTAAAAAAACCCGAATCAAAGGCAAATCGTCGCATCTTGCGCCGTGATCTGCCCTCAATCCAGGTTTTGCCTGCAATCAGTTACAACCCTTGGGTATGAGGTGAATGAAGTTTCGAATACGGTGTCCCGATCCCCATTGGAAGCTGTTATGCTTCATCATTGGAAGCCGGTAACCTACAGGTATTGCCCGAATATAAGCGGTTACAATCCTGTTGTTATCGTGATGTTAGCACACAATGTAAGCGATATCAATACCATATTTCATATTTCGCCCAAAAAAATGGCCAGCAGGAAGCCGCCCTGTCCGGAGAATATTCTCCGGCATAGACGGCCTGTACATTACTGATTTCCGTTTCCGCTTTCGGCAGACCTCGCCAATCGCTCCAGCAGCTCGACCGCCGGCATGAGAACACGCTCGTCGATATCGAAAGAAGGATGATGATGCGGTGCCGGCAGGTCGCTGCCAACGATCATATACGTTCCCTTGCCGCCTTGCTCCTGCACACGTCGGATCATGTAACTTGCATCTTCGCTGCCCAGGGCAGCGCTGTCTTCAAGGACGACGGCACGGCGGAATCCTTCGATGCTCTCCGCTTCCTTCGCCGCCAGCTCGGCCAGCTCCAGATCGCAATGAATCGGAATGGCGCCGCCGATCACCTCCACCGTTGCTTCCAGCTCATGCATGGTCGCGCTGCTCTCGATGATGTTGCGCACGCGCCGTTCCAGCTCGCGATTCGTCTCATCGCTCGTCGAGCGGGTCTCGATGACCATGCGCGCCTGTTCGGGAATGATGTTCGCTCCCGTTCCGCCCTCCAAAATGCCGACATTGATGCGGGTATCCGCCGAGCTGAAACGCGGCAGCGCATGAATGTTCAGCAAGGCCGTCGCTGCGCCAAGCAGCGCATTTCGGCCCTCTTCCGGGGAAGCTCCCGCATGGGAAGACACGCCGGTGAATCGCGCCTCCAGCTTGGTCGTTGCCAGGAAGCCGCCGGACGCGCCGCGGAATTCGCCGGACGGCACATCGGTGCCGAGGTGCATGCAGAACAGGCGGTCCACCTGTTCCAGCATGCCTTTTTCGACCATGGCGTAAGCGCCGCGCACCCCTTCCTCGGCAGGTTGGAACAACAAGCGGACTTTGCCTGCGAACTGCCTGTCGCGCAGCCGTTCGGCCAAGGCAAGGCCGATCGCCGTATGGCCGTCATGCGCGCAGGCATGCATCAGGCCTTCATGCCGCGAGCGGAACCCCCCCGCTTGCGGAACATGCTGTTCCGAGGCGCTTTCGCGGATCGGCAGGGCGTCCATGTCAAAGCGGAACGCGGTGGTCGGTCCTGCGTGTACACCCTCCAGTTCCGCCACGACCGCGGTGAAGCCGCCGCGCATATGCTGAACGATCGACGGCTCCGCTCCTTCACTTAGAGCACGCTGGTACGCGTCTTCAAGCACCTCCGGTTTGGGAAGGCCCCGTCTCGATACATCGTCAATCGCATCTTTGCCATAGATGACCTGATACCCCCATTCCGTCAATAGCTGCACCACTTTGGTGGCCGTGCGAAATTCGGTGAAGCCCAGTTCGGGATGTTGGTGCAAATCCCGGCGAAGCGTAATAATGTCCATCATTTGGTTTTACCCCTTTCTTGTTTGATCTCCTGACTGGTTACAGTCTCGGATATACTCCCGGACCCAGCGGCAGGTTGAATACGTACCATAGAACGACCATGATGACCCAAGCTGCGAAGAATACGATCGAATACGGCAAAATCAAGGAATAATACGTCCCCATCTTCGCGTCCTTGCGATACTCCTGCAGGAAACCGACGAAGAGCGGCACGAAAGGCGATACGGGCGCGAGCGGAATGATGACCGAATCGGATACGCGGAAAATGACTTGCGTGAATGCCGGATGGAAGCCGAGCAGCATCATCATCGGAATGAACACCGGTGCCAGAATCGACCAGATCGCCGATCCGCTCGCAATGAACATGGTCAGCAGCGCGGACAGGAAGATGAGTCCGATAACGACCGGAATCCCGTTAACGCCGAGCTTCTCCAGCAGATCGGTAATCGTCAATGCCAGAAACTTGCCCATGTTGCTCCAGTTGAACATGGCGACGAATTGGGCGAGCGGGAATACCATGACGATGAACCCGGCCATCGTTTTGATCGGTTCGACCAGCAGTTTCGGCAGATCATTCTGGTTTTGGATCACTTTTAATTTAATGCCGTAAGTCAGCGCTACGGTAAAGAAGAAAAGCAAAATGACAGGAACAATCCCTGAAAGGAACGGCGACCCCATCACGCCGCCCGTCTCCGGATTGCGCAGAATGCCATTGGACGGAACGACCAACAATGCCACGACGGCGATAAAGATCAGTGCCGCAATCCCTGCGGCGCGCAAAGCGCGATTTTCTTCCGGCGTAGGCGCTTCGAGCTTATAGATTCGCTCCCCTTCATATTTTCCCAGTCTTGGCTCCAGGAACTTATCCGTCATGAATCCGGCGACCAGCGTAAGCACAATGACCGAAACGGACATGAAATACCAGTTGTCCAACACCGTTACGCCAACGTTCGGGTCGACGGAAGCGGCTATTTCGGTGCTGATACCTGACAAAAGCACGTCCGTGGTCACGATCAGCATATTCGCGGTGAATCCGGCCCCGACTCCCGCAATCGCGGCGATCAATCCCGCTACGGGGTGCCTGCCTACGGCCAAAAAGATGAGCGCTCCCAGCGGGGGCATGATTACCAGCGCCGCATCCGACGACACGTGGCTGAAGAACGCGATGAAAATGACGAGGTAGCTTGCATAACGTGCAGGCACGCGAACAGCCATTTTGCGCATGACCGCTTCCAGAAGCCCTACTTTCTCGGCAAGACCGATCCCCAGTACAAGGGACAGAATCGAAGCCAGAGGTTTGAAATCGGCAAAGTTTTTAACCACATTCGGCAGCAGCCACTGAATCCCTTCCGCGCTGAGCAGATTTTTGACCTGCACCTTCTCTCCGTCGATCGGATTGTGGGCCGTTGCATTAAAAAACGATAAAATCAGTGTGGCAACCATAAGTGCGGCGATCAGATAAATAAACAAGATAAACGGATTGGGAAGTTTGTTCCCGACTCTCTCGACCCAACCAAAAAGCCCTGTGTTCTCATGTCTTTCCGCTTTGACCATGCATTTTACCCCCTGACTGAGATGGAACTGCACCCGGATGACTGAACCTGTCCGCAGGAACGATCCTTGTCCCCTTTTGCAGAACAATAACGCACATTTAACGAAAATGTCGCAATTAATTTAGGACATTATATAATTAATGCCGAGAAAAACTCAATACCTGTGTTACGTATTTTGACACAAAATAAAAAAAACGATGTGCCGTCCTCCTTTGCTCCTGTCCTCCACTGGCGGACATGACAACTTAGATGGCATCATCGCTTAGGTTCTTGATCATTGGTATGGATTCATCTTGATATGGATGTCCTTATATCTAACACGTTAGCCGGTACCGATTGCTTGGCCTTCCACGGCGGGTGTTCAGTTCGTTTCCGGTAATTTCCGCCAAGGAAAAAGCGGTCAGGCTGCCCATGATGCGCTGCACGTGTCTAATGGTCATGGACAGTCCGGAAGCCAAGTCGCTGGCCGTAAATTCTTCCTTGCCCATCCTTCGGACATATACTTTGATCTTCTGGAAGGTGCGAATGCTGACGCCGGCCTTGTTCAGCTTCTCCAACAGTTCCGCGTCGTTGGAAAACGTTTCGTACGCCAGCTCCTGTTCCTCGCCGGCCGCTTCCACGATCGTTCCGTCCGTTTCATAAACGATGATCCGTCCGGCTTCATCATCCTTTGCGTACTGAATCGCCTTGCGGGCATGACGCTCCGCATCGAAGGCCGTTTCGCCGAAGCCGATGCCTGCATAACAAGGCAAATCCGTATCCAGTTCAAGCTGATGCAAGGTGGAGTGCAGCGAATCCATGCTGCGGGCCATGCCGCCCCGGGAGCCGTACATCAGGTATCTGCCCGTTCCGTCCTGATGCAGGGAACCATCGATTTGCTCGCAATGGTGCAGGAGCAGGCTGCGGATTTTCAATTCCATGTATTGCAGTTGGTATCGCTCCGCTCCATGTTCACCCGCCTCATGCAGGCGATCCACCTCAACCATCAGCACGCCGATTTGGCTTTCCTTGAAAGCAGAGCTGCGGATCCGTTCCACCAGCATGCGTACCGCCTGCACCGTTTCCAGCTTGGTAGAGTTGATTTTAAACACGGGGATCCCCCGTTTAAGCAAACCCTCATAGACGGCATACAAGCAGGTAATCGCCGCTTTGACGGTTCCCCGCTCGAAATGCCCGACATGGAATGCGATCATTTCCTCCACATCGTAATCGGTCGAAAAGACGTATTTGCGTAATCGTTCCTCGGGAAAGTCAAGCTCGTGCAGGCTGTCCATCAGCCCCCAGCCCTCATTTTCCGTCATATCGATGGAAATGTCCTGGATGGCTTCTTCCGAAGCGTATATAGCCTGCAGTATGGCTTTGTACAGACTTGCGCCCGTAGGCGGGCAATAAATGGCGTGTTCCTGTTCCCGCAGAACGGCCTGGGCCGCCAGATAAGGAATGGGCCCCGTGAATACCCACCCATGAACATGTCCACGGTATTTTTCGATAATGTCTGCAGTTTCCCGCGCATGCTCGTAGGGATACAGCTCATAGCTTGTTCCCAGCTCCTGCCCCTGCAAGGCATTCATTGTCCGCTCAATCGACGGCTGCGGCCCGACGATGCCGATTCGGTACATTCGCGCCCCTCCTCATCCCCAATTGGATTGTTCATAACTACTTATTGTAAAAAGGTGAATCCTTCCCTTGAAATTGGCCCAATGATAGCAAATTATGTTCCAGAATGATCATCAACTGATCCGTCATTTCCGCCGGCGTGTAGGGCATGGATTGCACAACCCACCATTCCACCAAGCCGGCGACTGATAGGCTTAAAAACTGGATGAGAACGTCCTTTTTCACGTTCGTATGAACTTGTACGCGCTGAACATGCTCCAGAATGCCCTGCTCCATCAATGAGATCATTTTCTTGCGAAAAGCCGGAACGCCCTTGCTCGTCATCAGCGTGGAATAGATGGCGGCATGCCGCTCCAGAAATTCGAACGTACGCAGCAGCAGAGCACGCGACTGGTCGCGGTCAGGCTCCCCGTCCGGCATGCAGCTGTCGTACAGTAACTGCAAGTACGTTTCGACGCATTCGTCCAACAGGGCGTATTTATCCGCAAAATGCAAATAGATGGTTCCCCGGTTTACGTTCGCTCGGTCCGCAATCGCTTGAATCGTGATTTTCTCGAAGCCGAGTTCCTCCACCAACCCGATAAAAGCTTCCATGATGGCTTGTCTCGTCCTTTGAATACGTCTGTCCATATGCGTACCTCTCTATTTTTATTAGACAACTAAGACCCGTTTTGTTGAATTCTCAACAGAATGCAAGAGATCGGCGATTGATCCGCTGTTTTGTCGGATGATATGTTTATTTTAGTCAACAAACGTCATTTATTCAACAATTGTTTATTCGATATAAGGAGGTTCATTTATGAACGTATTGGTTTATGGAGCAGGTGTTCTAGGCAGCTATTTGGCACATGTTCTTGCACGAGGAGGCAACGAGGTTAGCCTGCTGGCTCGAGGAAAACGGGCAGAAGAGCTGGAGAAAGACGGCCTGGTGATCCGCCACTATTTCCAGCGCAAAACAACGGTGGATCGGGTCCGCGTCATCCGGAGCTTGGAGCCGGACCATCATTTCGATCTTATCTTTGTGGTCATGAAATATACGGACTTCGCCTCGATTCTGCCGATTCTGGCCGCCAACAAAAGTGAAAATATCGTCCTCGTCGGAAACAATGTGGATGCAGATGAGATGCAAACCTACGTACACGAACACAGTCCTATACCCAAAAACATCGCTTTCGGATTCCAAACGACGGCAGGACGTCGCGAAAACGGTCGTGTAGACTGTATTCGCATAGGCCCCGGGCAGATGGTTATCGGCGGGCTCGACGGGGAAATCCCTTTCCGGTCGGCTCTTGATCAAGCATTTTCGAAAACAAAGTACAAGCTTATCTATGAGGAAAATATCGACGCTTGGTTAAAGAATCATATCATACTGATCGTGGCGATGAACTTCGTTATCGTGATCCATAGCTATCAGATGAAAAACATCGCCCGCGATAGCCAGATGCTGCGCAAGATGATCGCAGCGATGAACGAAGGATTTCAGGTCCTCGAATCCCTCGGTTATCCGCTGATCCCCGCCGCACAAGCTTCGCTGGTCCGCAAGTACCCTGGCCTCATGCGGCTGGTCATGAAAATATTCCATATGCTGCCCGCCAGCCAGCTGGTTGACGGATCAGTAGATGAAATTGCGGCTTTAAGCCGCGTATTTCGTCGCTGGAAGAAGCAGACAGGGGTCCGGACTCCGCATTGGGACGCATTGGAGGAACAGTTCAACAACGCAATGACGCCGTAAGATAACGAAAAAGCATTTTTCTCTGCAGGCTGCGTCAAAAAACCAAAAGGGGCTGATCATGACCGGCAAGGATTGTCAGGCATGATCAGCCCCTTTTATGTTTTATTTCAGCATTGCATTTTTGACGAATTGCACGTATCCGATCATCAAGCCGATATATTCGCTCCACTAATCGTAAAATTTACACTTGGTTAACTTAGGGAAAACGTCCATTTATTATTTCGCCTGTACACTAGGTTCAGTACATACAAACACACACCATATTTAGGAGGCTGTATTCATGTTAAACCGGTTGAATGCCCGTGCGGCTAAAATGCTGCTCGCGATGACCACGATCGTTGCGGCAAGCATGGGAAGCGCCAGCGCTGCCTGGGCTGAAGAAAACACTGCAGCGACATCGTCTTCTTCCCCGATCAAAAACGTAATCATCCTGATCCCGGACGGCATGGCGCATGAAGCGACCACGCTGGCCCGTTGGTACAAAGGCTCTGCCCTGACGCTCGATTCCATGGCAAGCGGTCTCGTGCGCACCTATTCTGCAGACGCGGCAATTGCGGATTCCGCGCCGGCAGGTACGGCATTTGCGACAGGCCACAAATCCCATACCGGATATGTTGGCGTCCTGCCGGATAAAGCGACCATGCCGGGGCAAAAGGCAATCGCTGCCGGCGATGCCAAAAAACCGATCGCTTCCGTGCTGGAAGCATCCAAACTGGCAGGCAAAGCAACCGGCATCATCGCTACTTCGGAAATCATGCATGCCACGCCAGCCGATTTCTCGGCACATTACCCGGATCGTAAAAATTACGATGCACTCAGCAAGCAACAAGTGTTTAACGGCATCGACGTCGTGCTTGGCGGCGGAAGCAGCTACCTGGTACCCGACGGACGGAAAGACGGCGAAAACCTGGTATCTTCCATCAAAGCGCTGGGATACGATTACGTTACGACGCCTGAGGCGATGAAAGCTTCCAATTCGAACAAGCTTTGGGGTATGTTCGCTCCAGCGGGCATGTCGTACGACATGGATCGTGATCCTGCGAAACAGCCAAGCTTGGCCGAAATGACGTCCAAAGCCATCGACGTTCTTTCCAAGGACGAGGACGGTTTCTTCCTGATGGTCGAAGGCAGCAAAGTCGACTGGGCTTCCCATGCCAATGATCCGATCGGCGTCATCAGCGACGTACTGGCATTCGACGATGCCGTGAAAGTAGCGCTCGACTTTGCGAAAGCCGACGGCGAAACGGCGGTCGTTGCGGTAACCGACCATGCGAACGGCGGTCTGACCATCGGTAATGCGGCTACAACGGGCACGTACGATGAAGAGCCATTGTCCACGTTTATCGGCCCGCTGAAAAAAGCCAAACTGACCGGCGAGGGCTTGGAATCCAAGCTCAATGCCAAACGCACCAACATCAAAGCCGTCATGAAACAATATTTCGGCATCACGGATCTGACGACCGAAGAAGTGGCCGCCATCAAAGCGGCGAAGCCGGGCAGCCTGAACTATGTCGTCGGTCCAATGATCAGCAAACGTTCCGGCATCGGCTGGACGACAGGCGGACATACGGGCGGAGACGTCGTTCTCTATACGTACGCACCGAACAATGACCGTCCATTCGGCGTCATCGACAATACCGATGTGGCCAAATACATGGCACGCGTGCTCGGACTGGATCTGGAAAGCACCAGCAAACAATTGTTTGTGCCTGCGAAACAAGCCTTTACGGCCAAAGGCGCGACCTACAAGCTGGACCTGAAGGATGCCAAAAATCCGAAGATCCTCGTGACTAAAGGCAGCACCAAGCTGGAACTGCAAATTTACAAAAACGTCGCCCTGGTCAATGGCAAAAAGACGGCACTGGAAGGCGTGATCGTGTATAACGGCGTTGACGCTTTCGTACCGCAAGGTGCCGTGGATTTGATCCAGTAAACGCTGATCGCATTTAATGTTCACACAATAAAGAGCACTGCCAGCAATATGCAGCACTCTGCCTGCAAACTTTATGGGCTGCCGAATTCCTTCGGCAGTCTTTTGTTGTCTGTCGAAGTGAATTCGCTGCAGCAGCTTCGCCTCGTGATGGCCCCTCTTTCGTTTCCATGGTAGGACCACGTTCCAGCTTGTCGTATAATGGGCATAACATCCTGAATTTTCATGACAAAAAGGAGAGAATTCCCCATGTTGATTGGACTAAACTGGATTACCCTGCGGGTGCGGGATTTGGAGGCATCGCTTGCTTTTTATCACGGCGTGCTTGGCCTGCCTGTTCACCGCAGGTTCGAAAGCCGGGGACGGCAAATCGCCATGCTTGGCACGGAGAACGAAACGAAGCTGGAGCTGATCGAAAACAGCGGGACCATTCTGAAGCCGGAAGCAGGCATTTCTATTGGCTACGAGGTATCGTCGCTGGAGCAAACCATAGCCAGGCTGAAAGAGCTGGGCGTCCCGGTCGCACGCGGACCCATCGAACCCAACCCCCATTTGCGGTTTATTTACATTGTCGATCCGGACGGCTTCGAAGTTCAGCTTGCCGAGCATTCCTAAGAAGATCCCAACAACCGCCTGCGCGGCTTACAGCTTCATTTTGCGCATGATCGGCACGCCTACCCGGTTCAGCAGCCTGTCCAGCAGCGACCAGCACCAACGCCTTGCGAGCGGCAGATGTCGGTCGTACACGGCTGAATATTCGAAATCGGCCACTGCGCCGCGATTGCGTTTGAACTGTGCTGCACCTGCGCTCTCATGAAGCAGGCAGCCGTTCTCCTTGGCTTGCCCGATCAGGCAGGCCGACAGCATCCGGTACAGGCCGACGGACTGCGGCAGCGCCGTGTCATAGCCGAACAACGGGGTTGTCATCATGCCGTTGCGGCAGAAATAACCCATGACCGCGTCGAGCCGCCCCTCTTTTCGCAAACCGTAAAGCGTCAGCGTGCCAGAGGCTTTCGCCAGCGCGATGAACGGCTCGCCGAACTGGGGATTGTCGTACGAATACTTTTCAAGGTAAAGCAGTCGGTACAGCTCGGCAATTCGCGGAATGTCCGCATCCGTCATCTCCGCTTCGGAGACAAGGGTATATCCGTTTTTGGCCAGCAGGTCGTAATCGCGCTTCAGCAGCCAACGCGACTTCGAATTGCCGAATGCCGGGTCATTCGCCCGGTACAGATAAATCTGCCTGCTCGGAATCATTTTGCAGCCGGCCTCGCCGAGAGCGGCCGTAATTTCGGGATGCAAGCCGGGGCATAAGGAGCGAAAAACGACGGCATGGTCCGGGAAGCGTTCCCGTACCGCATGCATCACGGCGACCGCCTGCTCGCCCGTCATGGCAGGAAACAGATTCGTGGACAACAGCCAGTTGTTGACGTGCACGACCTTGTTGAATTTCGAACGGCGCATCCCCCAGCCGACCAGATTCAGCAGCCCGGACAACCCTTTTTCGAGCAGCGGACGTTGAAGCAGCGACAATTCCTGTTTCGCATAACGCACATAATGCGTGTACGGGGAGCAAACATAAGCATTTTCGTATTGCGCATCGTTTACGGTCAAAGGAAGAATAAGGTCATCGATCCGGACGAGCATTAGCGTCGTCTCAACGTTTGCCATGTAATGCTTCGTGCCCTCCAGCATAAGCGGCTCCAGATATGCTCTCGCATATCGGCCATCATCCGTATCAGGCCAATCCATGTGACCGACGTCGGTCCGATCATAAATGTGCACGCGTACGCCGAGGCCGCTTCCTCCCCTGCCGCCCGTTCGCTCTGCTGCTTCATGGAGGACACTTCCCCCTTTGACTCCACTCCCGTTAGTTATGTCTCGTTCCATCTTGGTTGCTCCTCGCATTTCCGCAATCATTGTATCCCTGACCGTTAAGGCCAAGGTTTCACATTCCATCAGTCTCGCGAATCTTCCGGCTCATAGCAAGCATTTCTCTTTAATCAACAGGGCCAGCCTGCGATAAGTCGCACCATCCATGTGGCTATCAGCCTCTTCTTCGTCCATATCCAGCCAATATTCGGCTTCCATGAGCTCATACATGTCAAGCATCGTTATTTCCGCGCATGCGGGGTGCTCAAACACGGCAACCATAGGTTCCGGTCCGTCGTCCCAGTTGTACCCGTCCACAACCGCATGCAGCAGTACGTCCGAATCACGCTGACGAATTCGCGCGATGACCTCATCCATGGATTCCTCGTACAGAATCTCATCGACCCGCTCCTGTTCTTCATCCGTCAAGGTTAGCCTAACCGCTCCCGGCGTCTCGAGCAGCAGGTCCGCGATTTTCGGATGGTTTCGGGAGGCATACCATGCCGTTCCCGCGATCCCCATCGGCGAATCCAATCTCGCCCCATGCTCGATCAGCAGCCGGATCGCCTCCTCCTGTTTGAACTTGACCGCCTTTTTAAGCGCCGTGTCCCCTAGTTTATCCGCGACTTCCAGGTCCGGATTTTGCTGTAACACGTAGCGAATGCCTTCGATCGGCATGCGGTGCGTCAGCAGCAGCATGAGCGGTGTCCGTCCTCGTTCATCCGTTTCATTCACGTCCAACATTGTCACGGCTTCTCGAACCTGTTCAGCGTTTTTCGATTTGCTGATTTCCTGCCAGTTCATCTATTCGTTTACCTCCTGGTGTAGGAAAGAAGGGCGATCTCTCCAGCATTTTTGACAAATTCTTCATTCTCCCATTATAGTGGGATTTCATATACGTGCACAAATGCTTCTAATGTTCATTGCGTTCACAAGGAGGTAGATTTAGGGCATTTCATTCGATTTCTTTCCTGAATTTTATCCTTCGCCGGGGGACATCATCGCTCTGCACGAACTGCCCGGCGATCCATTCGACAGTTTAGGAGCTGGGCACGACGGGCATTCTCTCAACGTTATCATGATATTTCTCTTAGTACGAGTTCGAGAGAGACAGCGATACATGCATATGTGGCTCATGAAATACACATACAGTCTTGAACGCGTTGGGAATGGCCGCGAAAAAAAGGTTTAGGCCTTTAGGGAGGATGAAAGAAGTTGAATACAAAAAAGAAGTGGTTGGTACTGCCTTGTAGTCTTGTTCTGTTGCTAGCACTTGGTAACAGCAAAATAGAAAACAAGCCTTTATCAAGGCTTCAGGCTATCGAGACTTTCTCGACAGCCTGAGAACCGGCCCCGGCCGGTTTTGTCCTTGTATAGATTTAAAAGGTTCTGAAGTTTGTACGCTTCGTGCCCGTAACTTTACTCCGCCCAGCCAGTTCTTATTGAGCTGTATCCTGCGATTCTTCCTGATCGGTTACCAAATTGTTCAGTCCGTGTATCAACTGTTCCAGCTCGCCGAAGCTGGCGACCATCCGCTGAGTCAACATACGCTGCTCCTCCATGCCGGCCAAAATTTGTGCCGCCGCCGCGCTGGACTGCTCGGTAACGCTGGAAATTTCCGACACCTCATTGACCACTCTGGTGGAGGATGCCTTCATCGTTTCGGAGCTGCCCTCGATATCCGCGGCTTGGCTCAGCACCAATCGGGAATTTTGGCTGATGGTGCGGAATGCCTCTTCCGTCAGTCTTGCATTCTCTTTCCCCTCTTTCAAAGTAAGGCGGAGATTTTCGAATCGATCCGTGAGTGCCTGCGTCTGTTCCCTCAGCCTGGACAGAATGCCTGCAATATCAGACGCAGATTGCCCGGAATGCTCTGCCAGCTTGCGCACCTCTTCGGATACAACGGCGAACCCCCTGCCATGCTCGCCCGCGCGTGCCGCTTCGATGGCCGCATTGAGCGCAAGCAGATTGGTCTGGCTTGCAATGTCCAAAATGCTGTCCAGCATCAAGCCGATGGATTCGCTCTCATCATTGAACTTCTTCATGTCATCGGCCGTCGTGTTGATCGCATCGTATAATTCAAGCATTTTCAGGTTGAGCTGGTCCATGTTGGCCGTTCCGTTCTCGGTGCTTTCAGCCATGCTGGAAGACAGTTCTTTCATTTTGTTCGAGTTGGACGCAACCTCGCGAATGTGCTGATCGGAGACGGCAAGCGATTCGGAAATTTCCGCCACGCTGCTGGCCTGGAATTCGACGCCTCTCGCCACTTCGGTGAAACCGATGGTCACCTCATTGGTGATGGAGCCTGTTTCTTCGACCTTGCGTTTCAACTGCTCCGTAAAGGTCGACAGACCCGATACGGCGCTTTTGACATGCTCCAGCATTTCCTCCACCCGCTCCCGGGATTGCTGCATTTCAGCCCAGCGCTGCTCGCTTTTCAGAAATAATCTTTGATTCAAGTGAGACACCATAAACAGAATAGCTCCCGTTACGGCAAGCAGGCCCGCGTTAATGGCATTACCGGTCCATTGATCTGCCGTAGCCGTCGGAACGATCAGCAGTTGAAGAATGTTGCCTGCAAGGGCAACCACAAAACCGACCGCAAATTTTTTGTTATCCGGATAGATCAACAGAATGGACGAGATCAGAATGCTGACCAAGGGATCATTGCTTCCCCATCCGGCAAATACGCCGCTTAACGATATAAGAACGGTAACCAGCCAGGGAATCAGATGGATATGTTTTTTCTTGGCGTTCGCATAGGTGATCCATGCCGTGAACAGAATCACGACAACGCTGGAAACGATAAGTTTCGGTTCCATAAAGGCGAGCGAGGCTCCCAGAACCAGGACGATCCATAGGATGATGGCGATTATTTTGTTTCTTTTCAAGATGATTTCATCAAAACGATTCATTCAAACCCCGTCCTTCTGGTAAAATTGAAACTGCGATTGTAGGACGCTTTCCCTTACATCGGTTGACCTAGGCCGATTCGCACGTTCCCTGCTTCTCCCGAATCAGTCCGTATTTCTTAATCGTCTATCGTTACTTCACAAAGATGAAAGCAGCGCTACATACCTAATATCGGAATGTGATTCGCAAAAATCAATATTCTGCCAAAAATCACTTCTACCCATAGCGAAAAGGAACAAGCTATCTGAGAATTGGCCTGTTCCTTTCTAAAGTTCAATGTTTATTCAACTTATTTCTGGAGCTGATTTTCATGAGATTTCAAAGAAGCATTATTTGTGCGATTGCTGTTTTTTCTATCGCTGTTTCAACAGGATGTGGTCAACAGAGTGACAGCCTTCAGGGTAACAAAGTGACTACTTCTAATAACATGCAAACAGAGAACCCTACTGCTGCTTCAACAGCCGACAAAGTTGGTAGCAAAACTCTTCTCTATTCGAAAGAGTTTAATCAACAAAAGCCTGAGCTCTCTAATTTCAAAGAAGGGATCTCGTTTAACTTATCCGAGCATGTCGAGGATTTCTTCACAGATGACCTATCTAACATGATTAACAACAACATGGAAGCAATCGTGAATCACGATGAAAAAAAGTTTAAAGAAAACATGCTTGATGCGGATTCCATTACATTTAATATGGATTGGTTCAATTATAAGTATGAAGAAGGTGTCAAATACGAATTTAAAGAACTACATGAGATCTCTTTCGATGAAGATGCCAAGCGTATCCAAGTTGTGGTGACTTTCGACAGAAACATAAAAAATGAAGAAATGGAGCAGGGAACCATGACTTACTCTTTATTAGAAGACGCAGGTAGCGGAGATTGGAAAATTGCAACTATGGATGGAAGTTGAAGTTAGTGCGGAGCATGCCTTGGGACGATGCTCGATTCTACAAATTGCCTTCCACATCGATCCCGTCCGCCGTCTCAAGCGCTTTCGAGGCCCATGCCACGAATCGGTCCATGAACGATCGCAAATCCGGTTCCTCGAACGTTTGCAGGTTCAGTTCGTCCAGCACGCTGAGCCATACTGCTTTGCTTATCGGATTATCGAAACAATGGTCGAAGCTTTCCATCATCTCTCCGCGATGCATGTCCTCCAGCGGAAAATATCGTTCCAACACCTCCAGAATCGGCACAAAATCTTCCGCGTAGATAAACAACATTTCTTCTTCTACCACCTGGGACTGAGCCTGTTCATCCATATACAATGGGGAGAGGGTATAACCGATATTCCTGCCGGGTCCCTCGTAACGGTATAGAAGTACAGGTATTTGCTTCTTTGGTTGCCGTGTCATGGGCAAGTCCCCCCCTATCTCCGAGTTTTAACCGTATGCCTAGTGTCGCATCCACAATCAATGGATCGTTTTAACTGACCCTATCACAGCTCATTACGGCTCTTCAACAGCCACATTTTCGTCTTCTGTCATTTCTTTTAGCGAGCGGTCCAGCCATAGCTCATACCAGTCCAAAAATCCAAGCCGCTCCGCATTGCCGAAATAATGGTCAGGATAAATGCCATTGCTGTTGCCGCGGTCATCCGTCCAGATCTCGCCGTAAGACTCGCCTTTGACGATCAGATTGATCGACACCCCGCAGCCGAAATTGCTGATTCGCAGCATGCCCGCAGACCACTTCGGATCATAATATTCGTGCTCCAACGCGGCCCATTCGTCTTCGTCCTTGCTATCATCATACCAGTCATAATCCCAGTTCCATGCTTCCGTGAACAGAAAAGGATCTGAGATCGCATTCAGCTCGTCCGGGTAATCCAATACCGCATACACGCCATCCTCCGGCTTCTCCAGGCCATAGAACGGCCCTGCTCCGCCAGCGCCAATCGTCGAAAGAAACTCCCTGTACCCGTCAGGCAGCCGGATGTCCCACTTCCGTTCAAATGCTGTGATCTGCTCCTGAGTCATGACAGGCAGCATTTCATATTCGTGATGATCCGCCCCGAACAATTCAAGCTCAGCATCAAGCACTCTTAAAAGACTCCATTTCTCGCGGATGCGCGTCAATTGTTCATTCATCCAATCCTGCCTCCCCAGATTCAACATCTCCCAAAAAGGAGCCCTATGTATGCCTGACTCTTCCAACATCCTGTTAAATCCGGATGCATTCCTTCCATTAATTATCTATCGTTTATTATATCAAGCCACCCGCTTCGGTTAAAGGAACTATGGAGCTATTCCCCGCTTGCCCCGGATTACCCGCATTCTATTTTCACGGATCATGCCGCATCTCTTCATTTCCTTGATAAAATTGACGATATATCCTATACTTACTTTTTTTGAATCTGGTGGAGGAAGCCATGTCGATCAACCTTAGAAGAGAACCGTTTCGTTATACTTTAAAAGAACCACTCGACTTTGACATCTATATTCTCAGCATAAACGGTGTATCTGCGCCGCATAAACCGATTCAAGCCGAATTATGCGATATTAGCCGTTCCGGATGCCAATTGTCGTTCCCGCTCGCTCTGCACGTCGAGAGCAACAACATCCGAATCGGAATGGATATGACTTTGTCCGAGGATCCCATCCATTTGGAAGGCCTGATCCGTTGGGGCCAGCAAATTGACGGCAAGTGGCATTACGGCGTGCAGCTCGATATGACCGAAGGCAACAGCGAACGTTTCTATAAAGAGATGCGCATGCTTGCCGGCCAAGGCCGAATCATCGTCAAGTGAGTAACACGCGGCATGTCGCCACCCTTGATCTTAACGAAAATCAAGTCAGCTGATTGCATTTGTTGGATTCGGAGCAAATGCGAAAACCAGCGAGCATGAACACCCTGCATACGTTGAAGTCGTATGCAGGGTGTTTTGGCATTCCGGGTTAGAAACAGGTAAACGAGCCGATCTGCTGCAGATCTATGCCAGTGTACATCCAGAAGAAACCGGTCCAGCGGAAGCCGGCTACCGAGTTTCTGCCGACGAATATGGGGTACATCCAGAAACCGGGACCGCGAGTCGGCCAAATGTACGTATAACGGAACAAGCACCCGGATATAGCTCCCGGATCTACCGCGAACGCCGAAACAGGCTGCTGGGGAGTAAACGAAGGCGGCGGCGAGGTAGGAGCCTGCACGCCTTGCGGTCCGCCACCACCACCGCCAGGGAAAAACGGTGGCGTTGAAGGACCGCCGGGACCGCCTGGTCCAAATCCTCCAGGACCACCAGGTCCAAATCCGCCGGGGCCTCCACCAGGACCTCCGGGTCCAAAAATTCCTCCAGGTCCTACACCAGGTCCGCCCGGTCCTCCGGGTCCAAAAGGGGGAAACATTGCCATGCAAAATCACTCCAGTTCATTAGGCTAATGCATAGTATGTAGGCACCCGTGTAGAGGAACCGGGCAAATGCCCATTTATATGCCGAAAAAAAAGTGAAATCCAAATGTTTGACCTGCTGGAATCCGCCCCTTCCGTTGGATGCTTCCGTCATTCTCGTCGAAAACAGCAACAGCGGCACTTCCCGGTAAATCCGGAAGTACCGCTGTTGCCTTAGGTCGTTTATGCTTTGGCCGTGTAGATCAACTCTTTTTCTTTGATCGTTGTGCGTCCAGCCGATTCAATGGTGGAGTATTGGTGCATGTTGGTGATGATCACCGGTGTAATCGTGTTATATCCCGCTTTTTCGATCTCTTCGCGGTCAAACTCCATCAACACGTCGCCAACGGTCACCTTCGCGCCAGCTTGTACTTTTGGCGTGAAAAATTGCCCTTTCAATTTCACTGTATCGATTCCGATATGGATCAGCATCTCTGCCCCTTCGTCACTGACAAGACCGATGGCATGTCCGCTCTTTGAAAGGGAGAATACGGTACCATTGACCGGCGATACAGCACGACTGCCAGCAGGCTGGATCGCAAAACCTTTACCCATGATTTCTTCGGAAAATGCAGGGTCAGGCACCTCGCTAAGCGATTTGACTTCCCCATCCATCGGGCTGAAGATTTGTGCAGCTTTAACCGTGCTTGGAGCTTCGACGACAGCTGCAGGTGCGGAAGAAGTGCTGTTGTCCGCAACCGGTGCAGCAGGTGCAGCCGCCGGAGCGTCTTCTTCTTTGATTCCCAAAATGTACGTAATCAGCGCTGCGGCCGCCATCGCAATCAGACCGCCGACAATGGCCAAGATCAATGTGCTGATCGCCGGACTAATGAAGGCAGCAACGCCCGGCAAACCGACCAGACCTGTAATGACGTAAGCTTTGACATGGAAAATCCCCATAAATGCACCGCCGATCGCTCCTCCAAGCAGAGCAGCAATAAACGGCTTTTTATATTTCATGTTTACGCCATACATGGCAGGTTCGGTGATCCCCATAATCGCCGTCAACCCTGTAGAGAAGGCCAACGATTTGGATTGCAGGTTTTTGGCGCGGAATCCGACACCGAGCGCACCGCCGGCTTGAGCCCAGTTGGCTACAAACATCAGCGGTATGATAAAGTCATAACCCAGGCTTGTAATGGAGCCGATAACGATCGGCGTAAGGGCATAGTGCATCCCTGTAATAATGAGCAGCGACATCGTTCCGCCAATCAGAATGCTGGCAACGATAGACATGTTATCGAACAGCCATGAAATACCGCCAGACAACCCGTTACCAATAATGGAACCCAGCGGCCCAATGGCAATCAACGTGAGTGGAACCATGATCAACAGCGTTACCGTAGGTACAACGATCAATTTCAGCGAAGCATGCGTGATGCGGTCAACCGCTTTTTCCACGTAGGATGCAATCCAGATCGCAATAACGATCGGAATCACCGTGGACGAGTACGTTGCGGCGACGACTTTAATACCTGCGAAAGACGAATCTCCGTTAGCAAGCAATGCCGTAATCGTCGGGTGCATGATGCCCGCGCCCAGAGCCGCGCCGATAAACATGTTGCTGCCCAATTTTTTGGCTGCGCTGACTGCCAGAATGATGGGCAGGAAGTAGAATGCGCCATCACCGATCGCAGACAAGATGATATACGTGGAGCTGGAATCGCTCATCCAGCCAAGGGCTACCAGGATCGCCACGATCCCTTTGATCATACCCGCGCCCGTGATGGCCGGCAGGATCGGCGTGAACATCCCCGCGATGAAATCAAACAAAGCACTTACGGGATTTCTTTTCTTTTTTGTTCCGGTCGAAGCTCCTTCTCCTGTCGGAGCCTTGCTCATATTACTCACAAGCGCGTTGTATACGACGGGTACGTCGTTCCCGATGATGACCTGGAACTGTCCGCCGTTTTCCATTACGCCCATAACGCCCGGTGTATTTTTCAGCGTCGCTTTGTCCGCTTTTTTGTTGTCGTTCAAGTTGAATCTCAATCTGGTCATACAGTGCGTGACTTGGTCAATATTTTCTTCGCCGCCAACCAGTTTCAGGATCTCTTTGGACAATTGTTGTTTATCCATTGCGTATTGCTCCTTTGATGTGTAATGAAAGGTGTAAAAAAAACCTAAACACTGGACAATGAGAGAGCCGCCCGGCTTATCATTATTCAACGTTTAGGTTTTGCCTTTTTTGGTTAGTAACAATCCCAATGTTATTCGATTGTTTGTTCATTGCGGACGACCCGTTCAATATGAATCGTCAAGTACAGCACTTCTTCCTTGGAAAGGACCCGGCCATAGATTTTGCGCGTATAATCGCTGATCTTCACCGCACAGGCATGCGCCTCGGGGTATTGCTTGCTGACCAGATCATGAAGCGGATTGTCTTCCACCTTGTCTTCGATCGACGTGCCTTGCAGCACGCGCTGGGCGAAGAACTTCAGATGGGTCAAGAAGCGATAATAGCTCAGAGAGTCCTCATCCAGTTCCACGACAAAGCTCCGTCTGACAATGTTAAGAATATCTTTCACGATATTCGTAATGCTGATCGTTTCGCGCATCTCGCCGTTCATTTGGGCATTTACCAGATGCATGGCGATAAATGCACACTCGTCTTCAGGCAGCAACACACCTAACGTTTCCTCAATAATCTGAAGTGCCTTAAGCCCGATCGCATATTCCTTGCGGTACATGCGCTTGATCTCCCAAAACAATGCGTTGCGAAGCTGCATACCCTGACGATGGCGATCAATGGCGAAATGAATATGGTCGGTCAGCGAAATGTAAATGCTCTCATGCAATTTCTCGCCAAGCACCGTTTCCGCATAGCGGATAATCTCGTCCGAGCACTCGACATATTCGACAGGAATATCGGACAGAAGCGTTTTCAGTTTCTGGGATACTTCCTTGCTTTCCAACGAGAATATTTTTTCGACCAGACTTTCGTCAATCGATTCACCTGTATGCTTTTTGAACGCAATTCCACGTCCCATGACAACAAGCTCGTTGCCTGCGGGATCGACCACGGTAACTACGTTGTTGTTCAGCACCTTCTCGATTTTCATTTCTTCACATCACCTTGCACCGTCAAAGTAGTAAAAGGCAAAACCCCGGCAGGGCAATAAGATGTCCCTGCTTCTGGTTTTGCCTGATTGAACAGTAACAATCCAGTATTCATTAGCCTTAGGCCCATACTACCATACATTAATGAATCTGACAAGGTTTTTGTGAAAGCGGTTAATGATGCGGAAATGTATGCGTGGAGATGCTCTTCAACCCACCCCAGAAAACCGAATGAGTCAGATTATTGCTTTTTCAGGGTTGCGCCATTGGTACTATGGACCTCTTTTCATCTCGGCTGTCGATACGCTCCCCCCAGGTCGAAGCAGCTCCCTGTCGAAACGCAAAAAACGGGCAAAACGCCAGCCAAAAGCAGGCTTTCGGAGCATGGCTCCATAAACGACCTGTTTTCGCATTGGGTTTTGCCCGCCACTATGCGGTTACAATCCATCTATAGTATAGGAAAAGTTTTTTTGCAATTACAGCTGCTCGCCATTGCTTGCAATGACGTTTTTGTACCAGTCAAAAGAATCCTTTTTCGAACGGGCCAGCGTACCATTTCCTTCATCGTCCAGATCAACGTAAATGAAACCGTAACGTTTAGACATTTCGGACGTGGACATGCTCACGAGGTCGATAGGTCCCCATGCCGTAAAGCCCATGAGTTCAACGCCGTCTTTAACGGCTTCCTTCATTTGTTCGATGTGCTTTTTGAGGTAGTCGATGCGGTAAGAGTCATGGATGGAACCGTCCTCTTCCACTTTATCGTATGCCCCGAGTCCGTTTTCAACGATAAATAGCGGCTTCTGATAACGATCCCAGAAGTTGTTGAGCGTTATGCGCAGACCGATCGGGTCGATTTCCCATCCCCAGTCGGACGCTTCCAAATAAGGATTTTTCACGCCTCCGGTCAAGTTGCCGGATGTTTCCGCTTCGGTCGCCGACGCCGATTTGGTCACGGACATATAATAGCTGAAGGAGATGAAATCCACGGTGTTGTTCTCCATGATTTCTTCGTCGCCTGGCTGGATGTCGATCACAATGTTGTTTTCTTCGAAATAACGCGCCATGTAGTTCGGATATTTGCCGCGAGCATGCATATCCGTGAAGAACAGGTTGATTTGGTTCTCGAATTGCGCCAAACGCACGTCAACCGGATTACATGTGTTTGCATAAGTTTCCATGCGAGCCAGCATGCAGCCCACTTTTACGTCAGGAATGATCTCATGCGCCAATTTCGTTACGGTTGCACTTGCTACAAATTGGTGGTGCAGTGCTTGATACGTCGTTTGCAGCTTATTATCCACTTTATCGATCAAGATGCCCCCGCCAGTATACGGGCTGAAGAGCATCACGTTGATTTCGTTGAACGTCAGCCAGTATTTGACTTTGTCTTTGTAGCGTTTGAACACCGTTTCAGCGTATCTTACGTAATGTCCGATGACTTCACGGCCAGCCCAACCGTTGTATTTTAGGGTCAAACCGAGCGGAGTTTCATAGTGAGACAGCGTAACGAGCGGCTCGATGCCATGCTTCAACAACTCATCGAACACTTCATCGTAAAATTTCAGACCCGCTTCGTTCGGTTCCGCATCATAACCGTTCGGGAAAATGCGCGCCCAATGGATCGACATACGGAACACTTTGAAGCCCATTTCCGCAAACAATGCGATATCTTCTTTGAAACGATGGTAGAAATCGATGCCGAAGCGTTTCGGGAAACGTTCTTCGATTTTGCCCGCCAGGATCTCTTCGATCCGGGAAGAGGAAATTTCCATGGCGTGCCCGCCTGTGCGTTTCTCTTTCGGCACGTGGGCGATCATGTCTGCCGTGGACAATCCTTTGCCGTCTTTATCAAAAGCACCCTCCAATTGGTTCGCCGCCGTTGCGCCTCCCCAGAGGAAATTTTCAGGAAATCCTTTTCTTGCTGTAATCATGAGCAACAACCTCTTTTCGGATAGATATGCATGATGGTTTTGCCGGAAAACAAGAAAAACCTAAACTCAAGGTAAAATAGCGCCTAATAAAAGGAGCGTTCATTTCACCATCAGTTTAGGTTTTGCCTGTCTTCGCAGTAACAACCCATCACACGATGTTATGGATCATATGTTGTTTTTAGCTGTGATGTAAGCGTAACATAATTGCTTTTCGAAATCAACTTGTCCTTCAGCATGAACTTGTTCAAAACTTTTTTTGGGACCTGAGTCACCGGAGCATCGCAGCATGGCAGCTCTCGGCTCATCGATATCCCGCCAATTAGTTTAGTTCGTTTTCAGGACTTTCGTCTCCCTAAAATTCGGGATGCTTTGCGTGGCCCAATCCAGCGTGCGCTCTCCCATGCCCCATAACAGCACTGGTTTATGTCGTCCAGAATTCCCCGCCGTGCCGCCTGTTCCAGCCGTTCTCTCCCAAGGCCCAGGCTCTGTTCTTCAAACAACGCTGCGAATGCATCCTGATGTTTTGAATGGTTTTGAATTACACTCTGCAAGGTAAATATCTTTCATACTCATGTAAGTGTCCTTCCTGTTTTCTGGGGCCATCCACCCCATCTGTTCGATTTGCGGATTTCATTCTTAAGCTCCTTGAAACAAAACTCTCAAATAGTAGACTATTCTTTAACGTGTTTTCATAGAGATATAGAGAGTCAAGGAGGAAGCAGCAGTGACTGAAGAAATAAATACATCCGGTTGGGACGCCATCGAAGCAGCCTGCACCGAAGTATACGGAGCTCAGGAGCCCAAACATTATGGCACGGCCATCCCTTACATGCTTGGCGGACCTGATCCGCTGGATGGCATTAGCGTCTATCAGGCCGAGGCGCCTGTCCCTCATTGGCATTTCGTGACCTATGGTTTTTCCGAGCTTTATGAGAAGGAATCGGAAAACAAGGAATGGAGCGGCTATGGATTCGAACTCACCTTTCGTCTGCTGAGAAATGAAAATGACACCGAACCTCCTGCCTGGGCGCTCAATCTTCTGCAAAATATGGGACGCTACGTCTTCAATAGCGGGAATGTCTTTCATGCCGGGGATTACCTGGATGCCAACGGCCCGATCTGTCTCGGATCCGATACGCTGCTGACAGCGCTGGCTTTCGTGGAGGACGAGGATCTCAAGGAATGCTCCAGTCCCAATGGGCGAGTGCAGTTTCTGCAAATGATCGGCATCACCGGACCGGAACTCGAAACGATGCAAACGTGGAATACGCGTGGATTTCTTGCCGCCTGTAAAGCGTATGTGCCGAAGTACATCACGGATCTGGCAAGAAACTCGTACGAACAGCTCCCTTCGGTGGCGAAAGCCGTGCAGCAAGGCATTGCGGAGGAAGGATCAAGCACGGCATTTTTGTACATTCAACAGCTTGGTTGGACTGCCGGACGGAAGCGTATGCTGCAAAAGAATATTCCTGCAGAACTGCAGCTCGGAGCCAAACAGGCCGGTTTGATCGGCAAAATATTGCACAGCCGCATTTCAAAAAAAGCGCCTCTGTCCCTTATCGGTCCCGACCTCAACGTAACCTTCGAAGCCGGGGAGGATGCCTCGATCCATGAGGATGAGGGCCGGATAACGATAACGGTTCATGAGCAGGCCGTTGCGGAACTATGCGAACAATTGCGCCCCAAAGCACGGACATTCGAGCTCGCCTCGCTGCCGGGCATTCTTTTCCGCATCGAACCGACGGAAATCAAAGATCAGGAAGGTCGCGTCGTCGAAACGATCGGTTAATCAGCAAGGAGGAAAACATGTCATCCAACACAGCAACTTTGAGGAAACGATGGGCATGCCCCGGTAGTTCTTCGAAGCCAGCCATACAATATGTAACTCACGACCATCTCAACGTTGTAACTCAAATCAATCATGTTCTGATTCAAGCCTTCCGGGACAGCCTCTCGGCAATCAAAGCAAACTTGACCGCATCCCATCTCTTTCTCTTAACCGATTCGGAGGGTGTATTGCTGGATCTGGAATACAGCAGCGACCTTGAACAGGAGGTTTTACGATCACCGATTCGCAAGGGCATGGTATTTACCGCCGAAAGCTGCGGTACTAACGCCATTTCGGAAACGATGGACTTCAATCAAGCGACCTTTTTGCCTCCAGAGAGGCATGAGAGTCCTCTGTTTCAACAATGGCATTGTTACGCCACACCATTGTCCATAGGCTCGGGGCATGCCGGATATTTGGACGTATCGACCATCGATGCGCACATGCAAGGTGAACTGATTGCCATCGCCAAGCTGATTCCGGCTCAAATGCAGAACTGTTACGAAAACCTGGCAGCGCAAGAGGGAGTCGGCGAAACGGGCATAGAATTCACGGAAAGGCAGCGCACCATTTTGAAGTTGATCGCCCGGGGACTGACGGTCAAGGCGATTGCCCTCAAGCTCAAAATCAAGGAATGCACCGTCAACCACCATAAAAAAGTCATTTTCAACAAATTGGGCGTTCAATCGAGCACGGAGGCCGTTTCGCTGGCGAGCCGCCTTTCATGCCTGTAAGCCACCTATAGATTTCTATAGGTGTGATACGGGAACGTTTGTTGCTATACTTTTTGCATGGAATCGCCTAACAGGGAAAAAACAGGCATATTTATTTTACAGGAGGGTATTATGTTTACAACCAAAAAGATGTCTTTGATTGCCATGCTGATCATGGTTATGCTCGTAGCTGCCGCTTGCGGCGACAAGGCGAAGGAAAGTAACAGCGCAGAAGAAAAGGTCCAAACGGAAAACGCCGCAAAGACGGACAATGCTGCCACCGATGATGCAAAGAAAGAAGCAGCGGATAACGAAACAGCCGATAACGAAGCAGGCGAAAGCAAAGAAACATCCGCAGAAGCTTCCACGGACGAAGACAAAACCAAAAACGTCGAGCTGGGCACGACCGAAAAAGGATCTTATACGAATGATTACTTTGGCGTATCCCTGAAATTTCCCGAAACGTGGGAGTTCCAGGACGCTGCCGGAATGAACGAGCTGACGAATGCTTCTTCCGAAGCGATTGCCGGCGACGATGCAACGAAGAAGAAACAGATGGAGCTGTCGATGCAAAAAACGTTGAACCTGTTGATGGCATCGGAATTGCCGCTCGGTGGTCAAGAAGTTGGACCGTCCGCGATGGCCATTGCCGAGAAAGTAAGCCTGCTGCAAGGTATTCGCAACGGCAAGGATTATCTCGAAGCCACCAAAAAATTCATGCAGGACAGCCAGTTCCCGTATGAATACAACGATATCACTACCGAAACCATCGGCGGCAAAGAGATGGATCTGATGAAAATCACGATGGATGCCGGCAATGGCACCACCCTTACGCAGGAATACTACAGCACCATTCTTGAAGGCTATGCGTTCAACTTCATCTTTACGTATTTGGATGACAAGAGCAAAGCCACCATTGATGAAATCAAACAATCCGTGCAATTCAAATAATCGTTTGAAGCAAACGCACATGCAAGCTTGAAGCAGCCCCGTGTCCATGATCGGCAACGATCGGGACCGGGGCTGTTTGTTTAGGATCATTCCGAATGCGAATGCATAATGCTATGCTGCAATAACGTTCAAGATTCACCCCACTACCCTCGGCCGACTTACCCCGACATCGCTACCCAATGTCCTTCCGTGACTTCGACCCAACGGGATTGCTCCAGGTTGTAACGATCTCCGCCGTTTTCCCCGGCGTTGTCCTCTGCGGCAATGCGTTTTTTCTTCGACTCCACGGCCGGATCGGGCACCGGAATTGCCGAAAGCAGCGCTTTGGTATAGGCATGCTGCGGGTTGGAGTATAATTCCTCGCTTTCCGCCAGCTCCACGATTTTGCCTTGATACATGACGGCCACGCGATCGCTGATATGTTTGACCATCGACAGGTCGTGGGCAATGAACAGATATGTCAAGCCAAGGCGCTGCTGCAGTTCCTGGAGCAGTTGCACGATTTGGGACTGAATGGATACGTCGAGGGCGGACAGGGGTTCATCGCACACGATAAACTCCGGCTCCACGGCCAATGCCCGGGCGACGCCGATGCGCTGGCGCTGCCCGCCCGAAAATTCATGCGGATAACGATGCGCATGGGACGGATCTAATCCCACCAGTTCCAGCAATTCTTCCACCCGTTTCTCCCGTTCGGACGTACTGCTGACGAGTTGATGAATATCCAGCGCCTCGCCGATAATGTCCATAATTTTGAATTTGGGATTAAGCGATGCATAAGGATCCTGGAATATGATCTGCATATGTCGTCTCATCTTTTTCATTTCCTGCTTGGAAAGACGGCTCATCGGCACGCCCTTGAACAATACCTCGCCGCCTGTAGGTTCGTGCAGCCGCAAAATGGCACGGCCCGTCGTTGATTTGCCGCTGCCTGATTCCCCGACCACGCCTAACGTTTCCCCTTGCCGGATGTGGAAGCTGATGTCGTTGACGGCCTTCAGCGTATTGCCCTTGCCGAGATTGAAATGCTGGCGAAGCGATTGGACTTCAAGAAGCGGCGCTGCGTCCTCTCCATGGCCCGCTACAAGCGAAGCGGGCTTCGGTTTTTTCTTTTCGTCCAGCCGCGGCAGCGCATTCAGGAGCTTGATCGTGTAAGGATGCTTCGGATGGGCAAAAATTTCAGCCGTCGTGCCCGTTTCCACGATTTCACCGTTTTTCATAACGACGACGCGGTCGCACATCCCCGCCACAACCCCCAAGTCGTGCGTAATGAGAATGATCGACGTGCCGAGCTGCTCCTGCATATTTTTCATCAAATTCAGAATCTGTGCCTGAATGGTCACGTCGAGCGCCGTTGTCGGTTCATCCGCAATCAACAGCTCAGGGCGGCAAGCCAAAGCGATGGCGATCATCACCCGCTGGCGCATGCCTCCGGAAAATTCATGCGGATATTGGTTATATCGTACCTCGCTATGCGGAATGCCCACCAATTTCAGCATCTCGATCGCTTGTTTCTTCGCTTCCCGTTTGGATAAACGCTGGTGTTTGATCAGACTTTCCGCGATTTGTTTTCCGATCTTCACGGTCGGATTAAGCGAGCTCATCGGGTCCTGAAAGATCATGCCGATGTCGCGCCCGCGGATGCTTTCCATTTCCTTCTGCGTTTTGTGGGCCAGGTCCGTGCCTTTGAACAAAATCTCCCCGCTCTTCATCTGCGAAGGCGGAGACGGAAGCAGCCTCATGATCGAACGCGCCGTGACGCTCTTGCCGCTGCCTGATTCTCCGACGATGCCCAGCGTCTCGCCCTTGCGCACCTCGAACGACACCCCTCGGACCGCATGGAACTCGTCTTCACCTGAATGAAAAGAGACGGAAAGATCATTGATTTTCAATAAAGGCTGCATGCCGTCACCTGCTCTCTTTCAATTTATGGATTGCACTCATATGTACCGATTTCCACGTCTTGACAATGTTTGAACCCTGAAATAATATATACTATATTCATCGGAATAATGCAATTTAAACTTCAGCGAAAGGGGGATTACTACATTTGAACGTTGCAGAAGGCAGCAAAACGTCACGGCTAGCGGACACCTTGGGTTTCATTTACGGCAAAATGCTGCAGCACCCCTCGTACCGATATGTTCTGTTCATACTAGGTCTGCCGATCCATTTGATCGTGCTTTTTGTATGGCTTAAGGAACGAAAGCAGGATGGCTGGCTCGCTGCCGAGCAGGCCGCAAAGCAGGATCTGCTCGACCCATCCTATCGCGATTCGTTGCGCTCCCGGGTGGAAGATCAGCTCAGGCGCAAGCACCTGTTCTTCAAACAGCAGGTCAGCGAGCAGGAATTCAAACGCCAGGCTGATGAGTGGATGGAAGAAACGTTTCGCAAGGAACTCCGGGAACGTACCGCCATTCGTCTTCAAGAGCAAGGACGGCAGCGGTTAACTTTGGCGGATGCGTACCGCTCGTTGATCAGCCACCGTTGGTTTCTGGCGCTCTCGATCATTCCGGGATGTCTGATGTATCTCATGTTGTTCTTGTACGGGAATTCGTACCTCAAGTACATATTCGAAAGGATTTTGATGACGGTATTCGTCATCTTCGGCGTAGCTACGCTTGTCTTCACCATTTTGTACCTGTCCCCGTTTAACCCGGCGGCGAACATCTTGGGCGAAACAGCGACGCCGGAACAGATCGCGAACTTTAATCGCGTGTATGGGCTGGATCAGTCCTACCTGTCTCAACTGTGGAACAACATCAAGGGAATCGCGCTGTTCGATTTGGGCAAATCCTTCACCGGGAACGAAGACGTCACGGCAACGATTGCCAGAAAATTCCCGATCACGCTGACCTTGGCGGCTATTTCGCTGCTGCTGGCACTGGTGATCGCTCTGCCGATCGGCATTATTTCGGCGATCAAGCCGAATTCATGGTTCGATTATACGTTTATGTTTATCGCACTCATCGGGTTGTCCATTCCGAACTTTTGGCAAGGCCTTATCTTTATTTTGAATTTTTCGATCAAAATGCAGTGGCTGCCCCCTACCTTCAATCCGCAAAATTGGCTATCCATCATCATGCCAACGATTGTGCTGGGAACGGGACTGACGGCGGCGGTGGCCCGTATGACACGTTCTTCCACCCTGGAGGTCATTCATGAGGATTACGTCATGACAGCCCGAGCCAAAGGTTTGAACGAACGCACCGTCATGTTGAAACACGCCGTTCGCAATGCGCTCATCCCGATTATCACGGTAGTTGGCTTGCAATTTGGGGGCATGCTCGGCGGAGCGGCCGTCACGGAAAAAGTGTTCAATATTAGCGGACTCGGCAGCTACATCGTCGACAAACAATTTATACCTGATATTCCGAGTATAATGGGCGGAGTAGTATACACTGCCATTACGATTTCCATCATCAACGTCATCGTTGATCTGTTGTATGCCTTCATTGATCCGCGTGTACGTTCCAAGATGAAACAATATTAAAGCAGGTGCATCATGACAAAATCGGATTCTACCCTATCGTCCATTCGCTTCCGGCTGAAGTCTTCGCAGGAATACCGTCAGGCAGGCTTCGCCTGGATCGCCACCGTATTGTTGACTTTGCTGCTGCTGTTGAACAGTTACGACTGGAGCCTCGGGGAGATGAAGCCCTTTGTGCTCACGGCAGCGTTGGTTTATCTGTTTTTCGTGCTCGTCCAGACGTTGCTGACGCTGAAGCTTCGAGGCGATTTGCTCCAACATGGACAGGTCGGCACGCTCGTTCGCGGACTGGCCTGGGTTCAGCTTCTGGCCGCGTTGTCCGGCAACATTTTCATCGCTGCGTCCGCATTCCATCTGATTCGGAAGCAGAAGAGCATCGAATATACGTTTGCGGTGTATATGCTGCTCACCCAACTATTCGTGATCGGCGTATCCGCATTGAACGTGTTCAAACCGTACGTGTCCGATACATTCCTGCCTTCGATGGGAGCACTGCTGGGGCTGCTTGCAGCCGAGTTGGGCGTGCTCATTTGCATATCCCGTTATCCCGTTCAACGCCATCTTCCGCGTTGGATGACATGGCTGGGTATTCTGCTGATCCTGATCACCGTCACGGGCAATCTGTTCGCGCTGCTGCTCGGCATTTCGATCATCAGCCGCATCCGTCGGCAGGGAAAACAGAAATCGAACTTCTGGAACGACCTGTGGACCAGGCTCGCTTCCAATATCACGGCAATGTCCGGCCTGTTCTTTATCGTCTTCCTGTTCGCGATGTCGATCTGCAGCCTGTATACCTTCGACTATGGCATGGCCGTAGAAAACGACTACTCGGCACTCTTGCAGCCGCCTTCCCTGGCTTATCCGCTCGGGACCGACGATTTCGGGCGCGACCTGTTCTCCCGCATCGTATTCGGAGCCAGAATCTCGCTCATCGTGGGCTGCTTGTCAACGCTTATTCCCGTCGTGATCGGCGGCGTATTGGGCGCTGTCTCGGGATTCTACGGCAGGCATACGGATAACATCATCATGCGGCTGCTCGACATTCTTTATGCCATTCCGGGCATTCTGCTGGCGATCGCCATCATTGCCGCCTTCGGCGCCAATACGGTGAACCTGATTCTCGCACTCAGTCTGGGGGCCATACCAACGTATGCCCGTACGATGAGAGCCAGCGTACTGTACGTCTCCACGTTTGAATTCGTGGAAGCCGCTCGTGCGCTCGGTTATAACAACCGTACCCTAATTTTCAAACACATCATTCCGAACTCGCTCGCCCCGATGATCGTCAAATCGACCCTGACCATCGGCGGCGCCGTCATCGCAACCAGCAGCTTGAGTTATCTCGGACTCGGCGTGGAGCCGCACATTCCGGAATGGGGCAACATTCTCAAATTGGGCAGCACGTATCTGGAAACCCATTCGTACCTGGCGATCTATCCGGGACTGGCCATCATTCTGCTGGTGCTCTCATTCAATTTCCTGGGTGACGGATTGCGCGATGCCCTGGATCCAAAGCTGGAAAAGGCGTAAAGCCAAACGGCCCGCTTAGCCAAAAATGAGCATTATCCTTTGTTTCGATATTTGCGATTTGCGGAATCAAGCATAGGCATGAATCATCTTTCTTTTATCCTGACATTATCGTGGAGGTTATGACATGAAATTAAACAAACGTACGCTATTCTCGCTGCTGCTCGTGCTGGTCATCGTGATTTCCGGCTGCAGCGTCAAAACCAAATCGGATGCCCAAACAACGGAGACGCCTTCCAATACGGCGGAAACGACGGATCAAACGCCGGTTGACATCGAATTGCTGGCCCAAAGCTCAAGCGAAAACGACGTAAACATCATTCGCGATCAGCTGACCAAAAATGGTTTCAACGTCAAGTTGAACCTGCAGCCCGACTATGGCAGCTACAAGTCCCAGCAGGACGCCGGAAACTATGACATCGCCTTGTCCAGCTGGACGACGGTAACCGGCAACCCGGATTACGCGGTTCGTTCTCTTTTCAAAACCGGCGGGGATTACAGCATTCTGGCCGACGAGGAAGTCGACAAACTGATCGACCAAGCCGCCACCCAAACGCCGGATCAATACAAAGAAACGTATAAACAATTGGAGCAGCGTCTGGTGACGGACCAAGCCTATATCGTACCGCTGTACAATTCGTTGAAAAGCCAAGCCTTGAATCAAGAGGTCCTGAACGCGGATACGGTACGTTTATCCAAATCCCGGGCCATGGCCTGGGAACCGATTGAGTTCAAAGACAGCTCTCTGAACGCCAAACAGCCTTTGATTCTGACGCAAAGCGCGTCCGTCCTGACTTCCCTTGACCCGATCAAAGGCAACGACGGTTCCATCAACCAGTTGAACACCAACATGTATGTGCGTCTGGTGAACTTGACGGACGATGACCAAATCACGCCGGAAGCCTCCCTTTCCCATAATTACAGCATTGCGGACGGCAATTCCGAATACTATTTCATCCTGCGCGACGACATCAACTTCGCGAAGATCGAAAACAAAAAAGCGGTGGACACCGGCGAACGCGTAGGCGCGGACGATGTCATCTTCTCCCTGGATCGCGCCAAAAATAAAGATTCCGTGCCGGATCACCGGACATACAGCCTGCATGAGCATATCAAAACGGTAGAACTGGTCACCGATCTGGCCGCGCTCGAATCGACGCAGCAATCCGGCGGCGGCGGCTCCGTCAAAGACGCACTGGAGAAGGGATTGGACAGCAAAATCTCCGAACTGGTATCCGACAAAACAAAGGCCGACAACAAAGCCGGAAAATATCAAGTGGTCAAATTAACAACCACCGAACCTTTCCCGCAAGTATTGAACTACCTGGCTCACCAATCGGCAGGCATCGTGTCCAAGAAACAGGTCGAGAGCATCAATACGTATGATGTGGCATCGTTTGATGTGAACAAGGACATTCCTTACGGAGACCAAAATACGGTAACCGAAGGCGCGGCTTACAACAATACGCTGTACACGAGCGGTCCTTACATCCTGTCTTACAAAAACGACTACGAAGGCGTGTTCCTGAAAAATCCTGGCTATCGCCCCGGCTCTGAATATGCGCCTAAAATTTCTCAAGTCAACGTTCGCTTCATCGCCGATGCGGACAGCGCCCTTTCCGCCCTGCGCAGCGGCGAGATCCACGTTTACTACGGCGTCCCTGAAACGAAGTACGACATTATCGAAGGCGACAGCAAATTGAAGCTGCAAAGCATGCAAAGCAATGCCGTGAGCTACCTGTTGTTCAACACGGCCAACCGCGATGTAGCCAAAAGCAGCGATCTGAGAAAAGCGGTCCTGTATTCCATCAACCAGGATGACATTCTGCAATTTTACAAAAACAACAAACTCAAAGCTTACTCCACCGTTAGCCCGCTCGTTCAAACCGGAAACGAATTGAAGGCCGACCCGGCAAAAGTGAAAGAGTTCCTGGCCGCATACAAAGCTTCAAAGTAAGCCTCATGCAGGGCGGTTTGATCAAAGCCGCATCTCTGGCCCTGCAGAACCCGGGCTAATCCCCGTCTGATCCTTTGGACATCAAACAGCCTCTCCCGCACGCCATGTCGGCTCGCAGGAGAGGCTGTTTTTCACATTTACATGGTTTGATCCAATCGGTCTTCATTACATATCGGCACTTCCCGAAAATATTGTGTCATAAGCACCCCGCTCCTCCTGTGCTCTATTTCACGAAAACTTCCCCGGGCAGAAAGATTAACATGGAAAAACTTGATAACGGAACATATGTTCGCTATAATATAAATACTATCCTGTACATACGCGAGGCATAACATGGACGAAAATTTTATCAAGGAACTGCGGGAAACGAGCCGCGAGGACAGAAGAAGGTCCGAACTGATTATTTTGGGCATGAAAGAAACGTTAAAGGTCAGGAAGGAACAAGGGCGTTTAAAGCGATGGCTTGGATTCAAGAGAGCGGAGAAGAGAATACTGCGACGATTCAACGACTCCCATTTTACCGATTCCAAATAATCGAAAAGGCAAGCACATTAGCGCGAACGATATGTAAGGCATTCCATGCCAAAGAACGTTTCGACATTTGTTCAATAAGAAAAACAACGATTCGCAATTTTTCTTTTGCGGTCATAGCCTTGTTCAACTTTAACTTTGCCAAAAACGGGTACCATTCCATAGGTTAAATTCAAAACAGGAGGCCGGGGGCGGCCTCCTGTTCTTCATTCCGTGTTAATGTAATGGAGTTATGGCAAGATTGCGAAGGAGCGAACCGGGAAGCCGGATGCCTTTTCGGCCTTGGGCACGATATTAAAGATGACGGCTCCCTTGGCAGGCACTTGGTCCAAATTCTTCAGCAGCTCCACCTGGTATGTATCTTGAGCAAGCACGTAATACTCTGCCAGCAGCGATCCGTTTTTCTGGTAATCGACCGCCGCATCCGTATCAAACGTTTCGTGGCCGATCGCCTGAATGCGGCGCTCCTGGAACAAAAACTCCAATGCCCCGACAGACCAGCCCGGTGCATGGCTGTTGCCTTCGGCATCCTTGTTGTCGAACTGCTCATGGCTTGGCCAGCGTTTGCTCCAATCGGTGCGCAGCGCCACGAAACTGCCCGGCTCGATCGTCCCGTGCTCCTCCTCGAATGCGAGAATGTGCTCCACATTCAGCGTAAAATCGGGGTTCGCCGCAACCGCTTCGGATTGGTCAATAACAACGAGCGGCAGCACAAGCTCCTTCAAATCCAGCTCTTCCAGATATCGAGTATCCCGAACGAAATGGATTGGCGCGTCCAGATGTGTGCCGTATTGCCCAGGAAATGTGAAGCTTTGCGCGAAAAAGCCCTGGTCATGATTGAACAACGTATCAAATCGCGCAGCATCAAAGGCGGAGAAATGCGGTGATTCCGGACCGAAGGTATGGGTCAGGTCAACCCATTTTTTCTGTTTCAATAGCTGCAAGGCTTGCAAAAGTTCGTTCGACATTTGAAATCACCTCATGCGTATATTGGAATAAATTTCTCCTATTATATCCCATCCCCTCGGATTTGTGGAGTATCCCCATGTGGAATATATGAAATAAAAAATTCCAATAATGTTCGGTCATAATGTCCCCACAAGCGAAAAAGCCGTGCCTAGGACACGACTTTCCCAACAATATGATGTCTTTCCGTTGTCTTTGGGGTCTGTACACATCTTCCCCGTATCCAAGCAAGACTCAGGGTATTTCATCTGCCACCTTATTTCTAATACGCTTCCTTCTACGCTTCTTTACTTTGCTTCTTTACTGAGATTTCTCACGAGCTTCCTCACTTTGCTTCTTGCTGCCCCTTTTCCGAAAACGCTCGTATTGCTTGTAAACCCTTGGCGACTCCTTCGTCAGAATTGGGCCAAGCACGGCGAGAATCAACACGTACAGCACGGCAAACGACTGAATGGAGGCCATTAGGCCTCCCGCTTTGCCGATGTTGGCCATGATGATCGAGAACTCTCCCCGCGACACCAGCGTAAATCCTACGTTCAGCGAAGCTTTGGGCGACATGCCGGACAGCCTGCCCGCAATCATGCCGGCACCGTAGTTGCATACGATGGTCAGCACAACGGCGAGCACCGTCATGCCCACCGCTCCCCCAAGCGAGGCAGGTTCGATCGTCAAGCCAAACCCGAAGAAAAAAATCGCGCCGAAAAAATCTTTGAACGGCATCACCTGATGCTCGATCCGGGAAGCATGCCTGGACTCACCCAGCACAAGCCCCATCATCAGCGCACCGATGGCTTCGGCAACATGCAGCGTTTCGGAGAATCCAGCCACGAGAAACAGCAAGGTCATGACCGTTAACAGAAACAGCTCCGATGATTTGATGTTCAGCGCTTTGTCGATGTACTTGATGCATTTCCGTCCAACGACGAGGAACACCACGATAAACAGCAGTGCCGACAAACACACCAGCAGCACGCTTAAGAACGAAGTCGCTCCGCTAAGCACAAGACCTGTCAAAATGGAAATATGAATGGCAATGAACAGATCATCGAACATGATCATGCCCATGATGATTTCCGTTTCCGGATTTGCGGTGCGCTTCAGATCGACCAGTACCTTGGCCACGATGGCGGTAGAGGAACTGGTCATGATGCCGCATACCACCAGCGTTTCTTTCAGCGGCAGATCCGCCAGCCAGCCCAGGAGCAGACCTGAAGCAAAATTCAAGCCCACATAGAACATGCCCCCGGTCAGAATGGCTTTGCCCGACTTCATGAGCCGGGACACCGAAAATTCCAGCCCAAGATAAAACAGCAAAAACAGTATGCCCAACCTGCCCATAAATTCGATAAAGGTTGAGCTTTCAATAAAACGCAAATCCACGATGCCCCACTGGGGGGCATGCGGACCGACAGCCATGCCGATCAGAATATAGAACGGAATGACCGAAAAACGCAATCGTGCGGATATAAGCCCCGTAAGTGTAATCAGCGCAACGGCAATTCCCACTTCGAATATGAGCTTATCCATGGGCTACAGCCCTCCGGTAGCGAGCAATTGCTTCAGTTGCCTGATCTGATCCCTCTCTCCTGCAACAACGACGGTTGCTCCGGCCGCAAATACATACTCTGGCCCCGGATTAAATTGTTTGGTGCGGCTCCGCTCTACTACGGCGAGCACGACGGCACCCGTCGCCTGCCGGATATTCAGTTCTCCGATCGTTCTGCCTATGCTTGCCGAGTGCGGCTCGATTCGCAGCCATTCGATGAGCAGCCCCTCAAGCATGACTTCACGTTCGTTCTGGAACTGGGGTTTGTAGGTCATGCCGCCAATAATGGCCGCGACGGCGCGTGCTTCATCATCATCCAACGTTACGAGCGAAAGCATGTCGCCCAGCTCCTCCGGATGGTCCCCTGCTTCCATATGAAAGAGATCCCGCCGCTCGTCGTTATGCACGACGATGACCAAATGTTCGCCGCTGCGGGTATGAAGCCAATATTTCCTGCCGATGCCCGGCAGGTCCGTTTCCTTAAAGTGCATGGTCGACACCTCCAGCCGCCGGTGTATCCGGCACTGGGTCAGACATGCTGATCTGCGTGATCCGTATGCGCATGGAGCCCGATGGCGTGCTGACGGCCCTCACTTCTCCTTTCCGCCCCAGCAGCAATTGGTGGCCTACCGGGGACAAGAAGGAGATGCGCCCTTGGTCCGGATCGGCTTCATCCGGCATCGTAATCATGAAAGAGTCCGAAGTGTGAAAATCGATGTACTCAAAGCCCACGCTGCTGCCGATGAGAACCATCGAATCCAGCTCGCCATCCGGCTCCTGCAACAATTTCTCAACGCACTGCGTATACGCCTTCAACAGCCGCTCCATGTGGGTACGTTCCGGTTCGCGCACGTCAAAATAGGCGTCAAGAAACGCTCGTTTCTCTTCCCCCAGCGTAATCAGCTGCGCAACCAGCTTCTCTCTGCAATTTTGCACTTGAGACCTACGGTTCATAATAGATCTCACCTCCAATCCACGCCTTTCTCTCCACGTTGCTGCCCGAGTGTTGATTTTTCATGCTGCTTTTCCTCCTTTTTAGCATTAATGACCCCGGAATCCGTGGTCGTAATACCATCTTACCAAATTGAATATTTTAATCCAGCCTATTTCGTCTAACTTCAAGTTATCAACATAAAGTCATTTGCAATCATGAGATACCTTACATGTATCCTTGACATCGCATGACAGTTTCATAGAAGTTTTTAATTGCGTCATAAAAAACATTTTATGGGTTTTCATCTCGTATTTTTATGATCTTTACTGTATATTTAACTACAAACTTTTATGCGATTTATGCAAAGAGGGATTCGTATACTTTAACACCACAAAGGAGTGCTTCGAAAAAGTGTCTACGATTACTACTGCTTCAAACCAGTCCACTGCCGCCCAGTATGTTCAATCCGTATATGAATCGGTCATTGCCCGTAACCCGAATGAACCGGAATTCCACCAGGCCGTCAAGGAGATTCTGGACTCCCTTATTCCTGTCATTGAAGCTCATCCAAAATATATGAACCAGGCGCTGCTCGAGCAGCTCGTTGAGCCGGAACGCGTCATCACTTTCCGCGTACCTTGGGTCGATGACCAAGGCAAGGTACAGGTTAACCGCGGTTTCCGCGTGCAATTCAACAGCGCTATCGGACCTTACAAAGGCGGCCTTCGCTTCCATCCGTCGGTATATGCCGGCATCGTAAAGTTCCTCGGCTTTGAGCAAATTTTCAAAAATGCACTGACCGGCCTGCCGATCGGCGGCGGTAAAGGCGGCTCCGACTTCGATCCAAAAGGAAAATCGGATCAGGAAGTCATGCGCTTCACCCAAAGCTTCATGACCGAGCTGTACAAATACATCGGCTCCGATGCCGACGTTCCTGCAGGCGATATCGGCGTAGGCGCGAGAGAAATCGGATACATGTTCGGACAATACAAACGTATCCGCAGCGCTCATGAAGCCGGCGTTCTGACAGGCAAAGGCCTGTTGTACGGCGGAAGCCTTGCACGCAAAGAAGCAACGGGATACGGATGCGTATACTTCGTCAACGAAATGCTGCAATCCAAAGGCCTTAGCTTCAAAGACAGCACCGTGGTCGTTTCCGGTTCCGGTAACGTATCGATCTATGCGATCGAAAAAGCGCAAGAGCTGGGCGCCAAAGTTGTGGCATGCAGCGACTCGGGCGGTTACATCTATGATCCGGAAGGCATTAACCTCGATACGGTTAAACAGCTCAAAGAAGTGGATCGCCTGCGGATCAGCGAATACGTCAAAGCTCATCCACATGCAACGTATACGCCAGGATGCGAAGGCATCTGGTCCATTGCTTGCGACATCGCACTGCCTTGCGCAACGCAAAACGAGATTGATGAGCAAGCGGCAGAACAGCTCGTCAAAGGTGGCGTAAAAGCGATCGGCGAGGGCGCAAACATGCCTTCCACGCTGGCAGCCATCGACGTATTCCTGAAAGAAGGCGTTCTGTTCGGACCTGCAAAAGCAGCCAACGCAGGCGGCGTTGCCGTATCCGCGCTGGAAATGTCGCAGAACAGCATGCGTCTCTCCTGGTCCTTTGAAGAAGTGGATGCAAAGCTGCATGACATCATGCGCAACATCTATGCAAGCTGCGTAGACGCTGCGGATCGTTACGGCTGTCCAGGCAACCTTGTAGCCGGTGCCAACATCGCTGGCTTCCTCAAAGTCGCTGACGCCATGATCGCTCAAGGTATCGTGTAATCCGGACCTGACAACGGGGTGTACCGGGTTCATTTACAGCATAAGCCGTCTTTGCGGCCTGGGTCCATTAAGTGGCGGCCCTTAACCGACCGGCTCTGGTAACTCCCTCTGATCATACAAGAGGAGTATCCCTTATTGTCATGAAAATGGCATGGGATACTCCTTTTTGTGTGCATAACCGCACGTGCGATGACTCGAGTGACACGGAGGAAGAACAATCTGCCGAAAACCTCCACTGCACCGAATACTTCTCGTTCTTTCGCGACCCTCTGGCACATGTATGTAATGCCCCGTGCATACTTATAAAGTCTGTAACGAACCTGAGACGCCTTATTGCCCCCTATCTACGCTTGACCAAATTCTAACGAATCTCACGCACGTTATTTCAATGATTCGGGGCATCATTCCTCTTTTCACGTTCCTAAGGGTTTCTAATGTTCGTTAGCATTCCTAAGCCTCCAAAATAATAAGGTGTTTAAGATTCGTTAGCGCTCGAGCGGGTGAAGCTCAGGATTATCGTTGGCACTGCGGCATGAACATCGAGCACCTGCAACATTGAGCTCTGGTATGAGCATCCGGCATCATCAGCATTCGTATAGAACACCGAAGTGAGATTTGAGCACCAATATGAGCATCAAGCAACCGGCATTGGCAGCAGCAGCATTTCTCACCATCGCATAACAAAAGAGCGAATCATCCGGCAATTCTCGTCCGGTATCATTCGCTCTGATTTCATTCGCTCAATTCATCGCTGGATATTCTATTATAATGTAGAAACTCAATGACTTGGCTAGAGCACCTCAGTGCCCTTTTCAACTCAAAGTTACTTCACCGTCATCAATGCATCGCCAGGTTTAATGTCGCCCTGAGATTGAGCCTGAATATCGGTGAACATCGCCGTATTGGAGACGATGACGGAAGTGGTGGTATCCAATCCGGCTGCGGCGATGGCATCCAGGTCGAATTCGACCAGTTTGTCGCCCCGGCGCACCGTGTCGCCGTCTTTCACGAACGAGGTGAAATGTTGACCTTTCAGGCTGACGGTGTTAATGCCCACGTGAATCAGAATCTCCACGCCGTCTTCGGACAGAATGCCGATGGCATGTTTTGTTTTGAACATGGTCACGATGACGCCGTCGAACGGAGCGTATGCGACACCTTTGGCAGGCACAATTGCAGCACCTAGTCCCATGGCTCCGCTGGAGAAGGCCTCGTCCCCGACTTCAGTCAAAGGAATGAGTTTGCCTTCGAGCGGGCTGTATACGATTTTAACTTCGTTGGTACCTGTCGTCGTTTTTACTGCAGAAGCCGTGTTGCTAGGCGCAACGGTCGTGGATTCCGATTTGCCGTCGGAGCCTTCAGCCGATGCACTCGATGCAGATGCGGATGCCGCTGCTGGAGCATTTTTGTAACCAAAGAGGTAAGTCAGAATGAAAGCGGCCACAAATGCTACGACCAGCGACAGCAGGAAGCCGACAAAACCGCTATCCACGCCTTTTGGATTGATAAACAACGGAATACCGAACACTCCGCCGCTCGCAAATCCATAAGCCGTCGAGCCCAAGACACCCGCAACGGCTCCCGCGATTGCACTGGCGATGGAAGCCATGATGAAAGGTTTTTTGGTCGGGAGGGTAACCCCATAGATCGCCGGTTCGGTAACCCCCATCAGTCCGGCAATCGTGGAAGACATCGCGATCGGTTTCAAGCGTTTGTCACGGGTTTTGAGCGCAACCGCAAATGCCGCGCCCGTTTGTGCAAATGTCGTACAGAACAGCATGCCGTTAATCGGGTCAAATCCATTGGTCACGATGTTGTTGATCAGAATCGGAATGAATGCCCAGTGCAAGCCAAAAATGATGACCGTTTGCCAGATCCCCGCAAGAACCAGACCTGCAACAACCGGGCTCACTTCGTAAACCCACATGGCCCCTTTGGCCAAGAAATCACTAATCAAGGTAGCTACAGGTCCTACGGCCAGGAATACCACCGGCGTAACAATCGCCAGCGTGGCCAGCGGGACAAAGAACATTTTAATGGAAGAGGGCGAAATTTTCGTTACCCATTTCTCGAAAACAGCTGCAATGTATGCGGCGATAATAATCGGAATGACGGATGACGTATAGTTGATCAGAACAACCGGGATCGTCAGGAACGTCATGGCCGTTCCGTCCGTAAACGCAGCGGTCATCGTTGGATAAACGAGAGCCGCACCGATCGTTGCCGAAATGAACGGATTACCTCCGAATTTTTTACCTGCAGAGAAGCCGAGCAAAATCGGGAAGAAGTAGAACAACGCGTCCGCCGTCGCAAACAGGATTTTGTACGTGCTCATCTCTTCCGTCAACCAACCGAGCGTAACGAACAGAGCCAGCAATCCTTTTAAAATACCTGCTGCGGACAACACCCCTACGACAGGCATAAATACGCCGGAGATGACGTCCACGAAACGGCTGAATAACCCTTTTTTCTCACCCGCTGCTTCCGAATCGGCATTTGCCGCCATCGAATTGGTGCCACCCATTTGCTGTACGAGTGCTTCATACACTTTCGGCACTTCATTGCCGATGACTACCTGGAACTGACCGCCGCTCTCCACCACCGTAAGTACGCCGTCGATGTTTTTGATCTCTTCCTTGTTCGGGCTTTTCATATCTTTCAGGTTAAACCGGAGCCGGGTCACGCAGTGAACGACGTTATTGATGTTATCATTGCCTCCGACGGCGTCCAGAATTTCCTTGGCCGTTTTGCCATGGTTCATGGTAAATCCTCCTTTTGCGCAGGTGCCTTCATATAATGTGTTAATTCATATCAATTCAACCAAATAACGGGTGTGTATTTTACGTTGTTACCTGATTTTTACTCCCATTTTTTGATTCGCTTTCATGGAAAACGATGCAGCCATCGCGGCGCTGATGCCTCCGGCCAGCTTGCCAACGATCATGGCGGTGACCATCTCTTTGTTCATCCCCGCCACAAATCCAAGGTGTCCCCCCAGAACGAATGAGCCGCTGACCGCAAAAGCGATGCTGACGACTTTGCCGCGCGGGTTCATGTCCTTGACCAGGCGGAACGTCGGGATGTTATGCGCAAGCGCGGCGACAAGCCCGGCCGTCGTTGAAGCATCCAGATTAAACCATTTGCCTGCCCGCTCCAATGGAGCTTTACAGGTCCGGTTGATGACCTCCACCATCGGAAATGCGCCTGCGAGCACGATCGCGATCGTGCCTACGGTCATAATGCCTTCGGAAAAAGGCGCCATGTCGGGAACCAGCTCCCAACCGGTCAGCGTTTTGACGGCGATCGCCACCAGCCCGATCAGGGACAACAAGGTGATACCGCTTCCAAATATTTTAAACAACCTTACCGTCTGATTGGTGAAAAAGCGCAGACCCAGCATAATGAATATGGACAACATCACCGGAATGATCAGGTTTTTCAAAATGATCATGATGTCGATGCCGGCCGTCAATCCGCCGGCCAAACAGCCGATGGGAATGGTGCTGATGCCAATCAGAATGCCTTTGGCAAAGTACGGATGGTCCTTTTTCTCCACAATGCCCAGCGCAACCGGAATCGTAAATACCAGTGTCGGGCCAAACATCGTACCCAGCAGCACCCACGAAAACAGGGCCGCCTGCTCACTCTGGGCCATCTGTCCTGCCAGCGCATAACCGCCCATATCGACGGCCAAAATCGTATTGGCAAAGGAGGCAGGGTCGGCACCGATGGCTTCATACAGGGGAGAAATCAACGGAACCAGCAGGCTGGCCAGGAAGGGAGCCAATGAAACGATCCCTACCATAACCAGTGCCAACGTGCCCATCGCCATGATGCCTTCCGTGAACGCGTTTCCGAGTCCCCATCGGTTCCCGAACGCTTTGTCCGCAGCTCCCAGTACCAGAAAAAAGGCAATGACAATCATGACTAGATCATTGATGGACATGCTTAAGCCTCTTCATACAGCTTCACCTGATGGGTGGCTGCACTGTCATACGTATCGAACACCAGCTGCAGGGTCCGGAGATTATCCACCCCGCTGGTCTGGAATTCCTCGCCCGTGTTCAGGCAATCAATGAAATGGGACTGAAGTTTGCGATGGCTGTCCTCATAGTTCAATTCCGTATGCTCGGCGACCACCGTTTCCACGCCGGCATTGTCGATCAAGGTCAAGCGACCGGTATTGTACAATTTGATCGTTGCTATGTCGCCTTCGATGATCAGCTGCTCTTTATGATCCGGCAGGACCCGATCCGGCAGAGGTTCGCTCAGTTCGCGGCGCGTCGCCCAGCTCATATCCATCAAGCCGACATAATCGGAATATCCAAGCATCACCATGCCGCTGTCCTCGCCGACCGTGTGGCTGCTGACCTTTCTCGTTTCGGCATACAAGCGCTCCGGCTCGCCGAACAGGAACCGCCAAGTATCGAACCAGTGAACGCCCATCTCGTAGAACAGCAGACGAGGCATATCCCTGAAGAATGGCTGAGGCAGTTCGTTCTCGGGCGCAAAGCGCGGCGAGTAATAATCGGTATGAATATAGCGGATCGTATTCAACTGCCCTGCCGCTCCATCCACCAGCAATTGTTTGATCAGCTGGAATGGTTGCAGCCAGCGCCAGTTCTCGGTAACCATCAGGCGCACGCCAGCTTCCTCGGCAATGCGTACCATCTCCTGCGCTTCCTCGATTGAACGGGCAAACGGCTTCTGGCACATGATATGTTTGCCTGCCGCCGCTGCCAGCTTCACCAGCTCCAGATGTGTTTCCGGCGGCGTAATAATATCAAGCACGTCGATGTCGGCCTGCTCCAGCATCGCTTCCACATCCGTATAACGGATGTTTGCGGAGAGATCGAAACGATCCGCCTTGTCATTCAAGGTCGCTTCATTTCTGTCGCAAATCCCCGCAATTTCGGCATCGGCAATGAACTGCCAAGCCTTAATGTGTTTTTCCGACCAGTATCCCGTACCTACGATACCGATTTTCCACATACGTTCCACCTCTTTTACAAAATCAATCCCTGTCAGGGCTTAAGTCCTTCGATTCGGACTTCTCATCTTACTTCCGTGTACCCACAATGACGACGTCATGCTCGAAAGCATGCATCGGCAATACGCCGTATCCGTTCTCGCGCACGGCATCCGTTTGGGCGAAACGACGGTTCACCAAATCGATCGTCGTGAAGTCGTACTCTTCCACCGGGAAGTCGAGCTTTACTTTCGTGTTCACCGGCACGTACAGCACCACGGTATTTTCGTTGCCAGCAGCACGAATTTCGCGCGTCTTGTTCTGCACGATGTCCAGCGGTTGCAAGCCTACCAGGCCATAGTTTTCGAACAGGTACTTAATGAAGGAATAATCCCATGCTCCCTCAAAACGCAGAGCCGATCTCCAATCGTAAGGGCTGTCGAAGCCTTCTCCCTCCACGATGCCGAACGATTTTCCTTTTTTGTGCCAGCTCCAGATGCCATGCGCTCCGTACGTCACTCCGGCTCCTCCGCCAGCCAGCAAGCTTTGCCATGCAGCTTTGCGTGCATCCGCGGCAGAATAACGTCCGTACACGTTGCGGCTGTAACTGATTTGCTCGTAGCACGGCTCGCCGTTAATGACAGGACGAACAGGAGTTTTATTATAGAAATGCTCTGCAATTTCGTGAGCCATGTATTGGAACTCCGAGTTATGACCCGATTGGTACATATAAAAGTCAAGTCCCTCATGCTCCGTGAACAATTCGGGAATCTCCCGCAGCCTTCCCTGAATGTGGAGCGTCGTCACGCTTGCCGGGCTAATGCGTTTCACGATTTCCAATGCGGCCAGATAATACGCGTTCGCCTCATCGGAAGGAAAATCCGTGTCGCCGCTCACCAGATAGATCGGGTCATACTTCGAGAAACGCTGCACGACATGGGTGACATACGGTTCAACCGCTGCGATCGGCATCTTGGCATTTTTCTGCAGCGGCGTAGCCCATGTATCCGGCACATAGTTGCACCACAACAGGACAAGCGCAGGCGTGAATCCTCTCTCCGCGGCCATGCGCACCATTTGTTCGGCACGGGCGAAATACGCCTCGTTCAGTGCCGCATAGTCGTAAGATCCATCTTCTTGTAAATGAAAGGGTTCCCAATTGAGATCCGATCCGCTGGCGTCCCATTGACGAAGCACGTTCATCTGCAGCACGTTGAATCCCTGCATTTTGCGATAATCCAGGTATTCCTCCCACTCTTCCAGCGTAGCGTTCGTAAACGCGCTCCAGACCGTATCCGCCAGGTAAAACATCGGTTTGCCATGCTTCTCCAGCGTTCTTCCGTTTGCAGCAACCGTTATCGTCATTTCTTCTGCTCCTTTCGATTGAAGATCAGCTAAATGAATATGGATCAGAACTAAACAAACAAAAAAACATTAGATTAATAAACTAAACTATTAATTGTAATTTAACTTAAATTAATATAATTTCAGTTCCGAATGCAAAATGAATACGTTTTACAATTGCATATTAGCACTCAATTTATAAACAGTCAATGTTTTTTTCAGTTTTGTTTTTATATATTTTAGTTAAGTTTAGTTTAGTTGAAGGACTGAAAGTTTAGATGAAATCGTGGTATACTGAACATATGCATTTCATGGTAGGAGGTTGTACGTTGAAAATCGATGATATCGCGAGGCTTGCTGGCGTTTCCAAAGCAGCTGTGTCTCTTGCCTTTAACAATAAACCGGGTGTAAGCGAACAGACCCGCGAACATATACTGGACATTGCCCAGGCCCATGGCTACAAACCAAGAACGATCAAGACTGGCAGGGAGTCCCATAAATCGCATGCCAATGCTATTATTCGTTTCGTTGCCTGCAAAAATACAGATATCGTCACCGAGCATTACGATACGCTTCCGTTTTTTAACGAATTGATCCACCACATTACGGATCAGGTCAAACAGCATGGCAGCACGCTCGTCATCTCTTCGATTGACGTAAACGACCTGGAACAGGAGCTGCCTAATCTGGAAAAGGATCAGCCTACCGCCGGCCTGTTGGTGCTGGGAACCAACTTGACGCCGCCCATGATTGAACGGATTCAAGACATCCACCGAAATGTCGTCATTCTGGATACGTGTTTCGATCATTTGGATGCCAACTTTGTCTCCATCAACAACTCGCTTGGGGGATACCAGGCGGGCAAACATCTGATTGGATTGGGCCATCGCCGCATCGGCTATGTGAAATCCCGAGCTCGCATTTCCAATTTCACGAAACGGGAGGAAGGCTTCATGGCCGCGCTTGCCGAGCAGCAATTGAAGGTCGACGACGCGTTGACTTTCGAATTCGAACCGATGATGGTCATGCCGCAGGACCGGTTCCAGCAGTCCATCCGGGAGCTGAAGGAGCTGCCGAGCGCGATTTTCTGCGAAAACGACTATATGGCGATCAGCGTCGTCAAATCGCTGCAAAACGTGGGGCTTCGCGTCCCTGAGGACATTTCGGTCATGGGCTTCGACAACATCTTCGAGGCCAAAGTGATCAGCCCCGAACTGACGACCGTGCATGTCAAGAAAGACGCTTTGGCGCAAACCGCCGTAAGGCTGATGATGGACCCTCTGAATCAGACGGCCAATGTCGCGAGCAGAGCCCATATTTGCGTGAATACCGAAGTGGTCGAGCGCCGCTCGTGTGCCCGAGTAAGCCGTTAACTTAGCCACACCATTGATATTGATACGAACTAAAGGAAGTGTTCCCATTGTTGAATATCCGTTCCGCTACGAGCGGCAATCCGCATTTGGCGTCCGATTGCGAGCAATGTTTCGGCTTGTGCTGCGTGGCGCTGCCCTATGGCAAATCCTCCGATTTCGCCTTTGACAAACCGGGCGGCACGCCCTGCACCAATCTGGGACAGGATTATCGCTGCGGCATCCATGACCGGCTTCGGCAGAAAGGCTTCAAAGGATGTACGGTCTATGATTGCTTTGGCGCCGGGCAGAAGTTATCCCAAGAGACATACGCAGGCAAGGACTGGAGACAACATCCGGAACTGGCTGCGGAGATGTTCGACTGCCTGCCGGTCCTGAAACAGATTCACGAGATGCTCAGTTACGTGCGGGAAATGCTTCAGCTTCAGGACACCCGTTCTATTCATGCCGAGCTGCAGCACGCTTATGAAGAAACAGAGAAGCTGGCCAACCTGGAGCCTGCCGCAATGCTGCGGCTGGACCTGCCTGCCCATCGCTCTGTCGTGAACGACCTGCTGCTGCAAGCCAGCGAAATGGTCCGTGCCAAAGCCTATTCCGATGCAGGCGCAGGTGGTCATCGCTCGGGCTCCGGGAAAACCAAACGCAAAAAGCTCTCCGGTTGGGATTTCCTCGGTGCCAAGCTGAAGGGCGCCGACCTTCGCGGGACCAGCTTCCGCGGTGCACTTATGATCGCGGCGGATCTGCGAAATGCCGACATGCGAAGAACGGACCTGATCGGCGCGGATTTGCGCGATGCCGACCTGAGTCATGCCGATTTGCGGGAGAGCATTTTCCTTACCCAATCCCAGATCAATTCGGCCAAAGGCAGCCGGGAAACCAAGCTGCCGACACATCTGAAACACCCTGAACACTGGCTGAAGAGCAGCTAGGAGTCGGCTGTAGGCCGATCCTGATGTATCTTGCCGCTGGCGAAAAGATGGGACATCGGACCACGGAGATAGCCTCGCTTGGTACGGCTCGTCAGATGTGCCTCACACGAGTCCGGAGGACGCGTGCTGACGTTGCACAACATACGAGAGACACTCGCAAGTGGCAACATCTCCGTGGATGCTGCCACCCGTACGGCTCATGTTCACGTCATGGAAATTTTAACGAACCTGAGGCACCTTATTTAACCCTTTTTCGACCTCAAAAAAATCTAACGAACCCTAGACACGCTAATTCGCCGATATCTTGCCCATAATAACCCAAACATCCTAATTAAGATGTCTCAGGTTCGTAAGACGATCGACCATCGCCCAAACAACCTAATAAGGTGCATGAAGTTCGTCAGAGCGGGAACGTACCTCGCGTGCGAGTTATATTCGAGTGCGCCGAGGAACCTTTGAGCTCGATCCGAGGAAATTGAGCGACTACGCTAAATCCCTATAACACAAAAGGAGCAAACCTCACCCGGATATGCTTGTCCGGCAAGGTTCGCTCCTTTTTGATAGAGAGAAGTGCTTTTAGCAACTCATCCCTATACTTGTATGAATATTGACGATTACAGCAAGTCGCGACGAAGCTCGTCCGCGGATTTCGGGGACAGGTGGCCCAGCGGAATGTCAAATACCGTTTTGGCTCCCTTGTGTCCTTCGCCGCTCAAACGATGTGCCGCTCTCGCATATGCAACCAGAACGCTGGCCGTGAATTCGGGATTGCTGTCCAGCTTCAGACCAAACTCGATGATTTGCTTCGAGCCTGCTCCTGTAACTCCGCTGCGAATAACGAAACCGCCGTGCGGCATGCCTGCATGCTCGGATTTCAATTCTTCTTCGGAAATGAACGTTACCGTTGTATCGTAATCGGCAAAATAGTTCGGCATCGAAACGATCGTTTCACGAATCTCGTCGTGGTTCGCGCCTTCTTCGGCTACGACGAAACATTGTCTCAAATGTTTCTCGCGCGTAGCAAGCTCAGGCGTTTCGCCTGCGCGAATGCGATCGATGACTTCTTCTACCGGAACGGTGTATTGCACGCCGGCTTTGACGCCAGGTACGCGTCGGATCGCATCGGAGTGTCCTTGGCTTACGCCTTTGCCCCAGAACGTATACTCTTTGCCTTCAGGCAAAATGGATTGTGCCAACAGGCGGTTCATGGAGAACAGGCCCGGGTCCCAACCCGTAGAAATCACGCTGACATGTCCGCCTTGCTCTGCTGCCGCGTTTACAGCGTCATAGAACTCAGGGATTTTGGCATGCGTATCAAAGCTGTCCACCGTATTGAACAGACGCGCAATGACAGGTGTTTGCTCCGGAAGATCGGTAGCGGAACCGCCGCACAGAATCATGACATCGATTTTTCCGATGTATTGCTCGGCTGCGGAGATATGTTCGAAGTGAACAGCCGGACCCTCAGCAACCATTTGTTCCGGGTTACGGCGTGTAAATACTGCGATAAGCTCCATGTCCGGGTTTTGCGCGATGGCTTTCTCGACGCCTTTACCCAGGTTCCCATAACCTACAATCCCTACTCTTACCATTTGCGATCCTCTCCCTGTCTTCATCTATAGTTGCTTTGCTATGTAAATGGAACAAGTCCGATTACCGTTCAGTCCAAGGTTCGATTTACATACTATAAATATATAACATACCATGTGACTTGTCAGGTTTCCAGTTTAAATCGCCATTTTGCAGAAAAAAAATTTTCCGCGTTACCGGAGGAAAGGGTTAAGGCGGCATCGAGCATTCTTTTTCGCTGACAGGTGATATTTTGTTGGCCCAAGGTCGATCTGGCAAATAAAGGACCCTCATTCGTTATCAATGAAAAAGCCCTGAAACCCAAAACAGCCTCGATGCTGCCATGGACGCAGGACATGTTTCAACGTCAATCTTGTTCACCGCTTGTTCTTGCTTGTCATTAATGGAATACACTCCTTGCTCGCTTCATCACGGCAGCTTGCGCGCAGCTCCAGCTTCCCTTTATATGCTGCTGTCGCCGCGTATATTCAGCATTCGCAAAATTTCGTTTACAACCACATCCGGATGGCTGTTGTGCAAGCCATGATCTGCATTCGGGACAAAGACTTGCTTGCCCTTTCCGGACCAACCGGCAAAATCGGCTTGATCCTTTCTCCAGGCCATACTCTGATCGTCCGCATTCTCGGGATCTGCCGTCAGAATCGTCAGCGGAAACGAAAACTCCGTTCGCTCGGCCAGCACGCGCCTTGCATTGTTCTGGGCATTCCACATTTCTTCCATCATGTTTTCGTTATAAGCAAGCTTCAAGGTGGAGATGGTCGCCGCCTTTCGCATCGGCTCCGTTACCAAACCGGGATCGATGACCCACTGGCTCGTCATCTCGTCGGAATGAAGCAATGCACGGACCACGCCCGTTTTGATCAACGCGCGGGCCGAATCGAAATACCACTCGGGCATCTCCATCTCCTCGGTGCAGTAATAATTCGGGCTGCCTCCGTCGATCATGACGATGCCGGCGACTTCATCCGGATACATCTCCGCATACCGAATCACCTCCAGCGACCCGAGGGAGTGACCCACCATGATAAACGGCGGACGCTGTCCTGCCGACTTCAGCAATTGGTGAATCTCCCGGGTCATCGTATCGATGTCGCGCGGCGCATCCGTATAATCGCTGTAGCCATACCCGAACCGGTCATATACCGCAAGCTTTGCATACGGTCTTAGCCTTTCGTATAGCGGACTGAAATCGGCATAAGGATTCGGCGTTCCCCAGCCTGAAGCAAAAACAACCGTGGTTTTGCCCGTTCCTGTCGTGTACAGATGCATATTGCGTCCGTCAACTTCGTACAGCTTTCCCGGCGGAATGTAATCCCTCAAATCTTGCCTCGACTGATGCACTTCATAAATCATGCCGATCACGAGCAGAACGCCCATGGTCAAAATGAATCCGCCGAATAACTGCAAACCCCTTCCCAGCCATTTCCCCATGCTTTCCCTTCCCTTTACCCCATATTCGATGGTTTCTCTGTTGTCTCATCTTACCTAAAACAGGTCCGCTTCCGAAACATTCCAGGGTCCAGTTCGTTCCCCAACCAAAGTCCAGTTTCGATCTCATACCTTCACCCAACATACAAGCTCGACAAGTCATATGGTTCCAAGTCAAAACAAAAACCCGCAAATCTCCGGCGAACGGAAATCTGCGGGTTAAACGCATGAAATTCAGTTATGATGACATTATAGTCGAAGATTCAAACCTACCGGGCAATGATCGCTGCCCATAACGTGGCAGTCGATCCGGGCATCTTCAACCAATGGCAGCAGTTTGCCCGATACCAGGAAATAATCGATGCGCCATCCCACGTTGCGCTCACGCACCTTCGGCATGTACGACCACCAGCTATACACATCCGTACGATCCGGATATAAATGGCGGAAACTGTCCACGTATCCCGCTGCCAGCAAATCGGTCATCTTGCCGCGCTCCTCCAGCGTAAAACCGGAGTTGCCTTGGTTAGACTTCGGATTTTTCAGATCGATCTCCTGATGGGCCACATTCAAATCGCCGCACACGATGACAGGTTTGCGCTGTTCCAATTCCAGAATGTACGCCCGAAAACGATCCTCCCACTCCAATCGATAAGGCAGGCGGCTCAGATCGCGCTTGGCATTGGGCGTATACACGTTGATCAGGTAAAATGCCTCGAATTCCAGCGTAAGCATCCGTCCTTCCGGCTCGCTGTCTTCTTCCATGCCGTAACGGACGGAGAGCGGTTCAATCCGGGTGAACACGGCCGTGCCGGAATATCCTTTTTTGATGGCATAGTTCCAATACTGATGGACACCCTCACCCAGGTCCAGCTCGATCTGACCTTCTTGCAGCTTCGTCTCCTGGACGCAAAAAATGTCCGCTTGAACCTCGTTGTAATAATCCACGAATCCTTTATTGACGCAAGCCCGCAGGCCATTGACGTTCCATGATACCAATTTCATCGTTTTTTCCACTCCTCACGTCCCCCAATATAGCATGGGAGATTCGTAAGGACAAGGCCGAACATGACGATGATTCCGGACTCGTTATTCCAATGTATGATAAGCTTTTCGTTCTTCAAATCTCCTTTTAATGAATATATAACACTTCCTTCTTCCGCCACATTAGACTCTCCTTCATTTTGAGGATATAGCGCTACTTTTTTGGTAATTCCCCTTTTCGAGGAGTTGAAGAAGCAAAGGACCCATTATATAGAAACTACTGAATCTAAAGAGGACGGTTACCATGTCACTTTTCGTGTCCGTCAACCGGAAGAATGGCTGAGTTGGATTCTTGGGTGGGGGCATATGTGGTAGCCACTGAACCTGAATCATTCAAAAAACGAGTAAGAGAACAAATCGAGAAAATGAAAATACGCTACTGACATACTGTTGGCAATAGGAGGCTTGTATAATCAAGATATACAAACTGAAAGCGAGGTTATTTACATGACTTTGAAGATTGCAAATAGCCCATATAAAAAGGAGGACATTTCTTTATGTCAGCAATTGGACCCGACTTCATTTCACTTCAAGTGAGTAATCTTGAAGGCTCTGCGGAATTCTATCAAAACTATCTCGGACTGGTCCGCTCACAGGCGGGACCACCTCATGCTGTGGTTTTTGAAACAAAGCCTATTGCATTTGCTCTTCGTGATCTAATACCAGGAATTGAACTCGGCTCAAGTACTCGGCCTGGACTTGGTGTCGCTCTTTGGCTTCATGCCCCTGATACGCAAGAAATCCATGATAAACTTGTTGCAGCAGGTGTAAAGATTACATCTGCACCAATAGATGGACCATTCGGGCGAACCTTTACATTTGCCGACCCAGACGGTTATCTAGTTACTCTTCACAGTAAAGCCTGATACGCAAATCTATTGATATGCTCCCCATACGGTAGACAGGTGAAATAATAAACCCTGTTACTGTGAGGGGAGTTTTTTCATCCAAAAAAACCTTGACCGACTGGATCGTATTTCGGGAATCGCGGGCAAACGCAAGTCCTCCAAACACGTAAAGGCAACAAATATCTTCGATCCGCACTCATCGAAGCTTCTCACTCCATACGATGATCTGATCATGATCTCGGTGCCCAGTACAGGCGAATGCAGCTCTCAAAGAAAGGCAGCGTGCCGCTTTAACCTTCTCAAAAACCAAGAGGCGCAGCTTTTTTTTAAAAATCTTGTAAGCTGCGCCTAGCTTCGTTTTGTCTTTTTTAGAGTTACGCCATGAGTTAATTTTCAGGGTAGTTTAATAAGATAGATGGACGATATCGTCCGGGTCTGAACCAGCTGATCCCCATACTTCCCCATCAACACGATAACCACCGCCACTCCATTGAAGTAAGTAGTCTCCGGTACGCATTCCTTGTTCGAAACCTTCAAAAAGATTTATCCAATCCAAAGATTCCTCGGGAGCCATCGTTTTAACGAAATACAGTTTATTCGTATCTACGTGCGTTAAACTAACATTGACTTCATGGCTGCTGTTGTTCTTTATTAGAAGCTTTATATGTCCAACTCCCGGCTTTACGGAAAAAGGTTGCTGTACAACTGCGCCTCCAGAAGCAATATAATGCGAGGGTTTATTCTCTTCTTCACTTAAAGAATTAGTAAGGGGTGTACTTGCGGACTTGCTTGATAATAAACCAGACTTTGGATTAGACGTATTCTCTTCACTTGAGTTTGTTGAGTCACAGGCGGTTACGGTTGATGTTATTAAAAATAAAGATAAAATGGCAAAGAAAAGTCCCTTTTTATTCACAACCTGATCCCTCATATTCCCTTTTAGTTAATTATTGTAAAATCTTTAAGACGTTTCTCGTTATTAATAACGCTATCCGTCAACGAAAGTTACATCTTAAATTTATAATTGGCACTGAAATAGCCTGCCCGATTGTTGAACAAAAGCAGCCGATCACTTTGATCGGCTGCTTTCTTGGCTTTATTAAGCTCCAGTTTCCCCGTATTTTAATGATGTACATTCATCAAAGTGCTTTGCATCATGCTGTTAAACCATTGGGCACATCACAATTCGAACTTAAATCAGCAATCGGTATTCGCTTTCCTAAAGTGTATGTAAGTTTCTTAACTTAGCGTGAAAAAACCTTTTTTATCACACTCACTAATCCAGGAACAAGAAAAAAGATGCCAAAAAAGACAGTGAGTAAATTATATTGAGGCGTTTCGTAGAAATTAAACCATTCAGTGAAAATAGGAGTGTCAAGAATCCTTCCAAATATCGTTCCATTCGCATCTCTGTAGTTAAGTTTCCAACCTGTTGCTTCAGATGTGAGAAAGAATATTTGTGACAACAAAAACACACCAATAGAAGATACCCAATATCGTTTCAGAAATGGTACAGCATTTTGTTTCCTAGCCAAAGTAACCCCATCCTTATTTAGTACTATTTTCTTCACATTATAAAGTTTAATACGGATATTCAGGGATTAAGTTCCAAAATTGATGTATTAAATTGTTGAAAAATTAAGTTTAAATTGTAATTCAACAGATCCTTCTATTCCTTCTAACCTGTCCGTTAGTGAATAAAAGAAGCCGATCACTTTGATCCGCTGCTTTGTTGTTTTACTCAAACGTTTCCCGTTAGCTTAATACTTCCGCCTTTTTGCTTGTTCATACTCTAACCCGTAGTCCTATTTTATCAGATAGAGTGTCTACAATCCCGTTTCCGCGGACTTCTTACCAACTGGGGTGTAAGGTCAATGATTCATATAATGGGCATATAGTTGCTCGAAGGTTGTAAAACGTTCGACTTCTCTGCCGACCTTATCATACTCGACTAGATATTCATCCATCACTTCAAGGAACTTCTCTTTCATAACTGGTAAATCACTTGCATCAAAGTACTGCATAAGATCAAATTTCTTGGTTCCTTTCTCCACAGCCATTTCATCAAGATACCCTTGGGCTCCAAAGGCCGAAAGAAAGACATAGGAAGCATCGTTCGTTATAACGCTGTTCAACATTTTATTGCGGTAGTTGCACCATAATTCTTCGTATGTTCCCCTCAGATTATCAAAGGTCGGAACAGGTTTAACAATGAAGTTATCACTCATCGTGCGATGTAACTTCGTAACGCTTTTCAACATGTTAAAAGACGCTATACGGATATCTTCAATGGTATGAGCTTCGATGATTGACATGTATAAGGATTCGAGATCATCCGGAACATAGCGCAACGAGCGGATCTCTTCCAAATATCGCTTGATTCCTCTTTTGATGCATGTGTTATTCATACTGACCAAGGCATTGACCAGATTGTACAGAACGCCCGCAGATGCCTGTCGCACTGAACCGATATCTTCACCGAGCATCGTATCGCTGTATGCTTGCTTAGCCAGGTCGATCCATTTATTTGCTCGATGAAGACACGCTTCTCCGATCGGGTTCGAAAGTGCATCTAGCGCTTTTTGCCTGAAGTCGTTCAATTTTTCCAGATCCTCAGGCTTTGCATAGTAGAGTATTTGGAGCTCGGTTAGGCTCGATACGTCGGGACGCTCCAAGGTGGATTGCTGTTGTATTCTTGAATCCCATGGCGTGCAATAGATGTCATATCCGACGTCATCCAAGATGAAGCAATCGGATATTTCCCATCCCCTTTCTGTATGATTAATGATAATCAAATCAAGATCGCTCTTCTCATGAAAGTCCCCGGTGCTAAATGAACCCGTAAGCCCAATAATTGCGATATCGTCTAGAAAATCTCTTTTTGCGCGTTCGATCACCATGTTAATGAGCAGTTCATTTTTGGCCAGCAGCTTCTTCTTTATGATTTCGTTCATTCGGTACACCCCTTCGTATAATCCGGCCGTCCTTCATCACAACAACCTTAACTTGAGTCTATTGATTTAGAGGTGCGGTTACTATGTATAAGTTGATTTAATTCATCTTTGCACAAAATCCGCTAAACCGTCGATACGACGATTTAGCGGATTTCATCAGTTCTTTTTATAGACAATTTTCTTTATGCTTTCGCAGGACAAGAAATACCGGCCCGCCAACTCCTCTATCCTAACTCCATTGCGGAATAAGGATTTAATCTCGGCGTTTCGAGCAGATACCCTATTTTTGCTGTGAGTTTTCTCGCCCCATTTTAGGTGTGCCTCTTTGGGTTTTGGGATATAAACCAATTCGCCTTGAACGTATTCTTGAATGGTACGTAGCAATTCTTCCGGAAAAACAGACTCGGCTTTTGAATATTTCATGGGCCTCACTCCTTATTTAATCAATCAATAAGGTGCAAAGCCAGTTCGTAGAATATTACGATTCGTCGTTGGCAATGTGATTGTTCCTAAGCTCTATGCAAAGCATTGCCATATCCTTCACTGGCTTTGCATAGAGCGATGCATGTAAGAATCCTACCCCGATGGTTTTCAATATAGCTTCACCTCCATAGAAAATAGATAGCTGCTATATGCTTATTATATCAGAGCTTGTTGTTCAAGATGTGTTTTTGAGGCTGACACGATTGTCGCTATAACTCTTTGGTTTCATCCTCTTGGTTGTGTTGGGTTAGACAAAACTACAATCAGCCGGACATCCCAGGTTCTCGAAAACGGTACGTGCAGCAGCATCTACCGGGAGGAAAACTACAATTTGCGGATATAATCGGCTGCCTGCGGAAATCGAAACCTGTCTGTAGCGTATGGGAACAAGCTCTCCGGAGCTTTCCATCCTGGCCAGTATGGTTTGTGTATGATCCATCTTTGGCTCTGCATCCGGCACATTCAGAACTTCGTCCACGTTATATTTCTGGACTTTATCCAACAGCTTTTGATACCACGCATCATAACGCGAAAGCATGTGCTCCCTCTTAAAGGCGTGGATCCAGTTTATGGCATGCTCCTCCCACTGCTCAGTCGACGCTTTGTCAAAAGTGGAGCGGGGCCGGATCGGTAAACCGGAATTAAAATGAAAATCGATCCTATTCAATAAACCGTCATATGAACGGTCAAGAGGAATATCGAACAAATGACGAAACGGCTCATTTAACCCCTGAATGTCCTGTGTATGAGCTACGATCATGGCGGGAAAAGGAATGCTCCTCATCGTTTGCTGAGCCCACTCCAATGCACGCTCCAACGACCTCCCCTCCAATTCGGTCCGGATCGGAAGATAACCGGCCGCCAATAGCAAATCGTTTCGCTCGTCGGATGTACATTCAAGATATTCTGCAATATTGATAATCGTCTGACGAGCCGGGATACGGCGGGTACGTCCAACCAGCAAATTTTTATACGAAGGAAAAGCCTCGTCGTTCAACTCTTGTTGAGTAAATCGTTTCAAGGACGGGTGAGGCCGATCGGCAAGCTTTTGCTGGCGTTTGACCCGCAGCGCTTCAATTTCTCCCATTACGATTCGATGTCTGGAATTCTCCGCATCTATATCCATCCTCTCTTCCCTCCTCTTATGAAGTGTAGTTCTGCACTTGGGATGAAAATATATTTAAAGTATACTCCTCATTGAAATTGAAAGTCATTAAATGACACATAACGATACATGGAGGAGAAACGGATATGATTCGTACCATTGTAGTGGATCCGCTTGCCCCGTCACATTTGGCGCTCAAGGAAGTTGACGCCCCGGAGGCCAAGCCTTGGGAAGCACTTGTGCAAGTGAAGGCCTTCTCTCTCAATCGCGGTGAAGTGAGCGACGCTAAGCATCAGGAGACATCCAGCCGTCCCGGCTGGGATTTCGCCGGAATTGTCATCGAGCCGGCCAGGAGCGGCGCAGGTCCGCAAAAAGGGGCCAGGGTTGTCGGTTTGCTTCCCATGGGAGCCTGGAGCGAGCAAGTGGCTGCCCCCGTATCGATGCTGGCCGAAATTCCAGAAAAGCTCACTTTTACGGAGGCGGCTACCCTCCCCGTAGCAGGGCTTACGGCCCTTTATGCGCTCCGTAAAGGCGGCATGCTGCTCGGCAAACGCATTTTCATTACAGGCTCTACCGGCGGGGTTGGGCTATTCGCCCATCAGCTTGCAGCCCAATCCGGCGCATTTGTCGTAGGCACGGCAAGCACGGAGGAGAAAGCCAAGATTGTTCGGGAGGCCGGATCCGATGAAGTGATCATTGGATATTCCGCAATTTCTTCAGCCCATAAGTTCGGGCCGTACGATCTGATCATCGATTCAGTAGGCGGCAATACACTGGCGGCATTGCTGCCGCAGTTGGCGCCCCAAGGGGTTTGCGTTGCAGTAGGATTTTCCTCTTCGAATACCGCAACGCTCGACATGATGAATCTGGTGACCAGCGGAGGAAAAACCTTGTACAGCTTTTTTCTAGGTGAGGAACTCACTCGTCAATCCGTCGCGGACGATCTGAGTTTGCTGGCCCGGCTCGTCACAGACGAGCGGTTAGTCCCCCGGATCGAAGTCGAGGCGCCTTGGACCGAAATAGATACCGTTGCCCGTAATCTGCTGGAACGGAATTTCTCCGGCAAAGCGGTGCTTCATATAGGTTGATTAATACGTTTGCAACGATAATGCCAGAAATCTAAACATGCATCCGAAAAAAACGAGCAGCAGTATTCCCTGGCTCGCTTCGAGCAGAGAGTATCGCTGCTTTTGAATTTCATTGCTATACATGTCATTTTCTCTCCTGATCCTGCCCGTTGGCCAACCATGCCCCTCTCGGGGCACAGAATCATGAAAATTTCATGCCCTACGTCTATAGTATTCTTACTGCTTGCGAGGGAGGTCGATAACGTGTACAGTCTGTTCGCTCACCCTTCGTTTTATTGTCCAAAGGCATTCTGAAGTACCTCTCAGGCTGCGCAAGAGAATCTCTCATGTTTTAAATACACAAACGTTTACCTGCAACCTTTGCAGATCCAAGATTACTTTTTTTCTTCTTGCAAAGTGACTTCCCCGCCTACGAAACAGGGAATCTCAATATCATCGATGTCCACCATCTTATCCTGTTCTGCATCGTAATACTCCCCGAATAAAAATAGCGACTCATTTTTCCTACTCAATAAATAAGGGATAATTTTTTCACAAAATTCGGTAACACTTTGAAACATACTCCCTGGTGCAATCCCCGATTCATCGATAACTAACAATTCTTTGTGAACAATACGAGCAGGGTTGCGATTTAAATGGTACAGTTGAAAAGAGGTATCCTTGCGATACTCTTTATAAATCGGTATTTCTATCTTTTCTATGAAATCTCCATCCGTATAATTCAAGATCAACTTTGCGGTCATCTCCATTCTCCTTTTCGATCCGAATAACTCTCCAGTTTGTGAAACAGCGTATCTTGTTCCAAAGACTAATTTAACTCTGCTATTATACGATACAATATATTTTTGCTATCTTCATCCTTGGGTCGAGGTACTCTACCGTTTTGTTCGTAAACCTCTTTTTCCTCTAAAAGTTGTCTCGGGTGTAAGACATGGGCTGATATTCCGTTTAACATAAAGCTTTTTGATAACAACGAATCCTGTCGCCATACCCACTCTGGTAAGCCATTCATAATAATACTTCCATCATTAGTACTCGATATATAGCCAAATGTAATATCTACGCCATCTTTGCTAAAATCAGACTGTCTCCCGCGAAACTGCTCTCTCACAGAAATCTGTTCATCACCAGCTTCGACAAGAGCAAGCTCTAGCTGCTCTCTGTGCTGTATCCATGTTACCAAGTCTATATCGTCATGTGGACGGGTAACCTTTCCGAGTAAAAAATCGATTGCCCATCCACCGCGCAACCAGAATCTGCATTCAATAGTTGCACAAATTGCACTGGGTTGCTCTGTTACAACATTATCGTTCCCGAAGTTCATTCTCAGTCGGGGCTATGGAAGTGCCTACCGCAAAATCATAAGCTTAGAGTAAGAAAAAGATGTCCCCTTAGCTGCCAAACCACTGTAATATCAAAAAACTTAGCTTTACTACAAATGTTAAACCGAGTCATCATTCAGCGAACTTGCCCCGTTAGCAGAATGAATCGTTACCCATTCTTCTCTTAAAATTCCCATTCGAATGGAATCATAATAACTTCCATTGTAGAAACGAACCTTTCGAATTCGCGCTTCATTTTGCATCCCTAGTTTTTCACCAACTCGAATCATTCTTTCATTACCTGACCATGTAGTAAAACCTACACGAACAAGCGGCATTGTATTAAATAAATGATCCATCCATAATTTTAATGCACGTGTTCCATTTCCTTTCCCCCATGAACTGCTCTCATGAAATACAATTCCCATTTCAAGCCATTTCGAAGGCTCATGTTCCCAATAATAAGAAACCATACCTCGTACAATTCGATCTACTTCGATTACCCAAAGGTTTGGTTGGTTGATCCAGCTTTCACCGATAGGTAAAAATTCTTCATACGTTTTAGATTGATGCGGATAATAAGGAGCATCCCATCTTTTCCATTCAGGCGTTTCATCCTTATACACTAATTCCCAAATACGATAAAGATCAGTATGCTCAATTGGCCGAATTAACAAATTCTCATCATGGTACATATAAGTATGTTCCTCTTTTCAAATAATTTGGTTTATTGATTTCGATTGAAAAGAGTCAAAGGCAAACAAACTACTTTTCAATCACCTTTGTTACATATTTCATACGAATCATCTCCTTCGTTCTAAATTAGTAACATAATACTATAATACCAATGATATCATGTAATTCTTACCATTTATATTTATTGTGAAATTGGAATAAGAAAATTTCAGAACTTAATCATGAGTATTATTTATTGCCCTAACCTGCCCGTTCATTGAACAAAAGCAGCCGATCATTTTGATCAGCTGCTTTGTTGTTTTATTGAGCTGATGAATTATCGAACTCTATAGTAAGGAGAGAACATATTAAGATATCAGTAAATAAAGAGCCCCGTTTAGAAGTTCAAATTTAATTTATCGAACCATTGCGGTTTAAATCGTTTTAACCATATTCCCATCAATAACATAATCCGCTCCGGTAATCATTGAAGCTCGCTCCGAAGCAAGGAAAACTGTAAGGTTCGCAATATCTCCGGCTTCTGCAAATTTCCCCAATGTTATACCAGCCATTTTAGGTAGCTCTTCAAAAACTTTTTCTGAATCCATCCCTGCAAATGAACCGATTGTTTTGGCCATTCCGTTGTCAGGGTCTTGCCACAAAGGTGTTACTACCGGTCCAGGTGAGATCGAATTAACTCTAATATTACGAGGTCCAAACTCACCAGCCAGCATTTTCGTCAAATTATTAAGTGCCGCTTTGGTGGTGCCATATATAGGCAATAGCAATTCGGGCATCCGTGCATTTACTGAAGAGATATTTACAATTGCACCCTCATTGTTATTTAGGATATGCGGTAATGCTGCTTGAGTAAAACGAACAACGCTAAACAGGTTTAAATCATAAAGTTGTTCCCATTCCTCATTTGGCGTAGCCAAAAAACCTTCTCCTCTCCTCTTGTCAACCGCCCCGATACTATTGATTAAAATGTCGACTCTGCCGAACACTTCACCGAGTTTTTTAGAAAGTTCAACTGTATTGCGTTCCATATTGACATCAATAGGTAGATGTTTGACTGATTTATGTTCAACAAGATCAGCCAATTCCTCCGTTAAAGTCCGACTTACCGCGACGACACTTGCCCCTTCCTCGATAAATTTTCGAACGATAGCGAGTCCAATTCCTTTACTTGCTCCGGTAACGACAGCTACTTTGTTGGCTAATTTAAGATCCATGTTTATCTCCTAAAGCTAACGCTTTTAAAATTTAAATTCCTTTATTTCCAAGCAGTATTTCTTTGATGAAAACAATGTTTCGAAGCGATACGCTGTGCGATCTGAATTTGCATCAATGAAGTGTTTGAGAGCTTAAAGATATGGATCATACCAGCATCCCTATTCCCAAACTTTACAATGGACCCGTACTCAGCTAAATAATCGGCTTTACAACTAATTACATCGCCCAATTTAGGTAGATCCTTATTTTTACGCAATAGGCGTACCATTAGGCATTTCAGTATCCGGCTTTAAGAGAATAACATCTCCTTTTTCCGGGACTCCTCCCAAAACTAATACCTCCGATTTGAATCCCGCAATGCGCCGAGGAGGAAAATTGACGATTCCTATAATTTGCTTCCCTACAATTTCCTCAACCTTATAACGCTTAGTTATTTGTGCACTTGAAGATTTCGTCCCGATCTCCGGTCCAAAATCAATCTTAAGCTTTATCGCAGGGACCTTTGCTTCTTCAAAAAACTCCGCTTCCTTAATCGTTCCGACACGAATATCTAGTGCTGCAAAATCATCGATCGTTGCCAACGTTTTGCCTCCTCCACTAAAGTCTTTAAGCGCTCACGAAAATATCTCTCACGCTTTACGGACAGAACTTAATGAGTTCCGCTCGGTGTTGCATTTTACTGCGCTGGGCGGAACGGCTGCAGGAGTCGAATCCCTTCCTCAATAGATCCCTCCATCAGTTCTAAGAGCTGGGGCACCAGTTCCTGCATCCGCGGGGCGTTCAGGTGCCGATCGAGAGCATCCCGGTTTTCCCAGCGCTCGTAGATGATGAATGTACCGGGCTGGCCTTCTACCTCGTGAGCCTCGTAGTCAATGTTGCCCAGGTCGTTGCGCGACGGAGTGACAGCAGCAGTCATAAATGCCTTCATCTCGGCTTCTCTCCCTGCCTTAGCTCTCGCCTCCCAGAGTACAGTAACGTAACGGTTCTTTGTATCGTTCATGCTAATTCCTCCTCAATTTATAAATACTTCGTATTTTGGCTTTAGCGTCTTCTCATATAGGCAAATTCCCGGTTTATGCTTAAAATTCCAATGTATCTATGGCTTAGCTTAACGCTGTTATAGGCGTCCAAAAGTACGATTAAAGCCTTGGCCCGCAAGAACATCTCGACGAACTATATCTAAACGGCGTGTTTGGTATTCACTCAAAGCATTTATTATCGAATTCGGATACTTTTTAATGGCATCCATTATGGCAACCGTATCATCAAGTGAGTCATTAAAGCCTGCGCCCGTCATTGGCGACATGGTATGAGCTGCGTCGCCGATCATCGCTATTCTTCCTTTTGACAATATATTAGGGAGGTATTCATTTACAGGTGCCCCGATTAAACTGCGATCCTTAATCGCGATTTGCAAAATGGCATCCTCTTCTTCACTCCAGTTGGCTTGGCTGGTTTGTGATAGTTCTTTCAGCAGCGAATCCGGAACAGCTTCACCGTACAAAGAATGCTGGGCAATTCCGTCCTTTAACACTCCTAATTCAGACAGCAATGGATTATGCGAATGATCAAACCAGCAAAAACCTATCCATCGCTGGCCGGGATGGGTTCCCCCCTCTTTCCCTGGCATCACCGCAGTTGTCAATTTACCGGCGGCACTATCGCTGAAATAAGCGCTCGAAAGCTGCCGTTTTTTCCAGTCTGTTTTTGGCAGCAAATTTTCATCCACTTTCCCTACCCAAGCCAGATAGCCGGCATAATCTGCAAATGGTTTGTCAGGGCTTAAATAACGGCGGACAATACTGCGATATCCATCTGCACCAATCAAGAAGTCTCCTTTAAACGTATGCTCCTCTTCACTGATCGCCCAAGCGGATGATTCATTTTGCCCAACACTAACAATTCGTGTATGGTGCTGAAGGGTAATACCGGGTTCTTTAGCGACCGCGTTGCGCAAACGTTCTTGAATGGCTGACCAGGCTTCAACATTGTTGTTACCATTGGATGCCAGGTGTCTTAATTCTCGTTCAATTTCACTATTATGATAAGGCTTTGTGTGTAAGCGAATAAAAGCACCATTTCTTAATGATGAATCTGCACGTTCAAGAATAGTCACTGTATAACCAGAACGGGATAACGCAAGCCCCATCATTAGACCACCTAAAGATCCACCTACAATAATGGCATGTTCAACCTGTTGTTGTGACATGATTCATTCTCCTGTTTTGTAATGGGGCATTCGTAAAAATATCTATCCGTTACTGCAGCTTCATCTGGCTGCGGAGCATCCGATCGAGGAGTTTGTCCGGGAGAATACGGACCAGTCGGGTCAGCAGTGCCGAATCGCGGCCGACCGTATAGCGGGTGCGTGGCTTACTTACGTGGATGGCTCGTGAAACCACTGCTGCCACTTTCTCGGGGCGGATACCGTCCGTGGCCCACGTTTCAGCCTGAGCCTTCACGGCATCAAAAAGACGATCATGGCGCCGGTGCTGATCCGGCGTCATCAATTTCGCCAGTCGCTCCGCTGTCGTAATCCCTTGCTCCGACAGGCCCGTGCTGACGCCACCCGGAGTGATCATGATGACCTTGAGGCCAAACGAGAACATCTCCCTGCGGAGACTGTCATTGATCGCTTCCATAGCATACTTTGCAGCCGAATAAATTCCGAACCCGGGCATGGAAACCTTGCCCCCAAGCGAACCGATATTGACTACTCGCCCGCCGCTGTTCAGCAAGGCCGGGGTAAGTGCCTGAATAACCGCGACCTGTCCGATCACGCTGACTTCGATCTGGCGGCGAAATTCATCCAGCGGAACCATCTCGAGAGGGGCATTAACGGCGATGCCGGCATTGTTGACCACGGCCCGCAAAGGGCGACCAAGCGGATCTTGCTCCACCCGTTCGGCCAGCGCCTGTAGTGTGTTGATATTGGTAACATCGACGATCACCGGTTCGATATTTTTGCGTTTGATTTTGTCGGCGTCTTCCTGACGACGAACCCCCGCCAAAACATGAAATCCTTCAGCGGCGAGCTGCTCCGCAGTAGCCCTGCCGATACCGCTGGACGTACCTGTGACGACGACCAGCTCTTGAGTTTTAGATGGCATAGTAACCCTCCTGAGTTTGATAAGATGTGGACCACGGTATAGCACTGTTATACGGGTATTATAGCACCGCTATACAAAACTGTCTATAGCGGTGCTATATTTTTTTTTCGAAGTATCGTTCTGTGGTCTGAACATTGCTTTGACGGGCGTTGATGATGCATTCCGCGTACCACATTTCACCGTCACGCAACAGGAATCCAAGAGAACGAATGCTCGCATCCTCCAAACATAAAAAAGATCGCCATCCTCCTGGAGGTCCAGGTTGGATACGCGATCTTTTTTATGCGTCTCTAAATTAGGGCTTTGCCTGGGGTCGCCAGGCTCTGTCATCGAATTCCTCATTTTGAATCGGCTTCCGGCCTCTGGATCAAAATGATCTGCATTACGCTTTCCCGAATGAGATCAACGACGTCTGGCTGGGGTGGGGGTGTCTTACGAACCTGGGCCGTCACATACAGCCAAGAGGCCGTATTCGCAGAAGCCCAGACCAGATCTGCCGCAGCCTGAGCGGACACAGCCAGTTTGCCTTCGTCGGCGACTCTCTGAACATTTTGCACCAATGCTTGGTACGACTGATCTGCCGCCTCGATATGGGCTCCCTCGAGCAACCGCCCCATCATCGCCGCATAAATCCGAGGACGGGCTGCCGCGAAGCGGACATAGTCATCCCATCCTTGACGAAGAGCCATCTCTGGAATGGTCGACTCCACCGCGGCAATCTTGCTTTCAAATAACTGTTTGAACGCTTCCACTATAGCTGCACTCAGAAGTCCATCGGCATTGCCGAAATGGTGGTAGAGGGTAGGTGCTGTAACCTGCGCGATCGCAGTTACGGCTCGCGTCGAAAATTGGGCTCCGCCTTCCTCTTCGAGTACCTTAAGAGCAGCTGCCAATATTTTGTCATATGTGTTCATACTTCTATTATAGCAGTGCTATATACGAATGTCCATTAGGAAGGTTGTACACCTGTGATCATAATTCCTGTATTGGTGACCAGATATTCAAATCGAATCGGATTATGTTCTTGTCCTTTACGGCAATCGGTACAAGTTCTTGTCTTTGGTTCGGGACAAGAACTTGTACCGATAAAACAAAAAGCCGCTAAAATAGCGACTTCAAATGGGACTATGCTCTTGTCCCCCGACAGTTAATCCAGATACAAAATCTCAATCTCGCCCGGAGCGAAGGATTGCTCTGCGTAATTCCCCCCCCAATCACAAAGCGATCTCAAAATGGGTTCAAGTGATTGACCCAGTTCCGTCGTTGAATATTCCACCTTAGGCGGTACCTGATTGTACATCTTTCTGCGAATTAATCCGTCTGTTTCCAGTTCCCGAAGAGTTTGAATCAGCATCTTTTGCGATATATTATGAACGAGTCGCTTAAGCTCTCCCGTCCGTTTAGGTCCTTTTATTAAATAGTACAGAACAAGCCCCTTCCACTTTCCTCCGATAACCTCTAGTGTAACTTCCAGTTCACAGAAAAATGTTTTCATATCAATGCACCATCTCCCTACCTAAGAATATCCCCTTCATGTATCGCTTGATCCTTCAAGGATCACTGAAGGAAAAATTGAACGTTACATGGAGGGGATAATACAATCGCATTTAAGTTGATTTAAAAATCTTTGTCGTTTGAAAATGATTATGTCCTGGTTAAACTTGAGCTACTCCGCCATCTACGAATAATTCAACGCCGTTCATATAGCTGCTTTCATTAGAGGCCAGGAACATGACAGCATTGGAGATCTCTTCAACCTGCCCCACTCTGCCGAGCGGAATATCATTTTTTGCCTGTTCCAGGATATGATCCAGTTCAGAGCCAAATAACTCATCGTACGCCGGCGTTACGATGGTTCCCGGACTAAGGATGTTTATACGAATTTCGGTCCCTCTCATATCAAGAATCCAGCTGCGGACGAGCTGTCTGATCGCTGCCTTGGATGCACCATAGATACTAAACGCTGGCATCCCCGTCGAGCCAGCAGTGGATCCCGTTAGAATAATCGAACCTCTTTTATTTGGAAACAAAGCTAATGCTTTTTGTACTGTAAAGATGGTTCCTTTCACGTTGACATCGAAAGTCTTGTAGTATTGTGCTTCTGTAATTTCTCCTAATGGAAGGAATGACCCTAATCCGGCATTTGCAAAGAGAATGTCCAAGTGTCCCTTTTCTCGCTTAACTGTTTCGAATAATATATCTAGATCTTCCGATTTAGATATGTCACCTCGGACACCTGTAACATTCTTTCCGATCTGCTTTACTGCTTCATCCAGTTCACGTTGTCTCCGTCCCGTGATAAAAACGTAAGCCCCTTCTTTTACGAACTGTTGTGCCGACGCGAGACCGATGCCGCTTGTACCTCCGGTTACAACTGCTACCTTCCCGTCAAATTTCCCCATTCTATTACACTCCTTTTATAATGATTTATATGGTGTAGGATGCTCTGTCTGCCTCATGAACCTCCTATGAACGATAGTATGGGGGAAAAGTTACAAGAAAAACAGTACCCACTTTTTAGTGATATAGTCACCAAAAAGTGATAATTGAGGCGGCACAAGCGTTTGTTTTTACAGCCTAACAGATGGAAGTGAACTCCATTAATTACTCACCACATGATACCACGTATTTGAACTATCCTGTCCGTTAGCTTGTTAGCTTAATGAATTAACTGGCGATTACCCGTTAGACATATGCCTAATCGGTACAAGGTCTTGTCCTTGGCTCGGGACACAAACTTGGAATGAGAATATATAAAAAAGCCGCTAAAATAGCGACTTTCAATGTTCTCATCTTCGATATTACAAGAAAATGCTTACCCGCAATTAGTCATTCTGCCCCGGCTCTATCCAAATGTACCGATTACTCCACCTGCACCCATGGATAACGCGATGGCGCATCGTACAATAAGCGTACCCGTTCCGGCAAAGCGCCTTCCTCATCGAACAGCAGCAGCTCGTTCTCCTCCTTCAACCAGGCCATCGGAATTTTGTAGTCCTCCTGCGGCCCGATCTGCCAGTAGCGGCCCAGATCATGGCCATTCAGGACCACTGTGCCTTTGCTCATGCCGGTCAGTCGGACAATCAGGTTGGCATGGTACGGCTCCGGTACATCTGGTTTTTGGAAGCTGAAACGGTACCAAACAGGCCGACCATAGGCAGCTTTGGCCAAAGGATGGCCAGTCAAAGCAGACGAACGTTCTTTCTGCATGGAACGGTCCCGCCCGTCCGCAGATGTACCCTCTGCTGCATACGGCTGCCATGAGCGCGGCAGCAGCTGATCGCTGCCGGCCATCTTCCACCCGGACAACTCGTCGGTGCTGCGGTAAAGGATGAGCTCCAGCCGGGCAAGCGGCGATGCCCGATACGGCATTTCCAGCGTATTCGTTCCTTGCTTCACGTATGGCGACAGATCCAACGTGGTGAAAGCAAACCAGTCATGGTATCCATCCATCGGTACTTCCACGCCATTCATGCGAATCCCTTTGCTCACTGCACCGACCAGGATGGCCCGATCCATGCCCTCTTCCAGCACAAAACAGCGACGGATGACCGAAGATTCCGCATCGGGATGGACTTCATCCAAATGGATCGTGCCCTGCTCCGTCTGCCAATCGCGGCGGATATCCTGCACGGCACCTCCCGCAGCCACCGGCCCGAACAACCCTTTGGATTCGCCCAGATACGGAGAAAAATTAAGCCGGCCCATCTGCTGCACGAGAACTTGCAGCTTGTTATGACCACTGACCGTGCGAATCGGCACGGCAGCCGCGCCGACCTGACGCACCAGCGCCTGCTCCACGCCGTTCACGTAAATTCTGGCGCTATCCTGCACGCCCGTCATGATCAGATGAACGGCATCATCAGCCGTTTCACGTTGAAATTCGCACTCGTAGAGCAGATATCCAAAATCCTGCCCATAATCCGAAAACGCCTCCGGTTGCCCGGTGCGGGAAGCATATTCCGCCGACAGTTCGACCAACGATACCTCTGGAGCCGACAGCTTAGGCGGCACAGGTAAAGCCCCGGCTCGCTGCGCCGACGACGCATTGCAAAGCTCATGTCCGTTCAGAGAACGCTCGCCGTTCTCCCAGCCTCCGAGCAGCAGAATGGTGCGATCCGCATCGGCCAGCATGCCTTGAACCTGCCCGGAAGGCAGAACCCGTACATCGTCGAATCCAATCGCGTACCGTACGGCATCCCCTGAAGCCTCACCCTCCAATCGCCAAGTACGGTTCATCGTCTCCATATCCAGCACGATCAAGCGGAGGCACGTATTTCCGCACTGCAGCCGGATCACGCCCGGTTCGCGGAAATGGGCCAGATCGAAGCGGTAGGCTCCCTTTGCCGCATCATGCGTGTACAACGCAGCCATAGTGCTGTCCAGCACGCGAAGCGAAGGTGCCTCAAGCTCCACGATGGACCGCTGGCCTGTGTCAGCAGCAATGAACAGCGTCAGCTCACCGCCCACTTGCTCGTTGCCCGCAATGAATGTGCCACCGGTCAGATGCACATCATTGGCAATGCGCACGCGGTCGAGCAGCGGCATGATCTGCCCCGGATGCAGCGACATCGGCAACGTGCGGCCATCCTCCAGCGTGACCTGCACCGTCTCCCGCTCCTCCTTGTGACTCTCGACAAACAAAATACGTTGGTCGCCCGCTGCCCTACCGCGTACGGAAATGCCGGAACCGTGACGGACCTGCAGCTGTTCCTCCGGAATTTCTTCGGCTTGCAGCAGCACACTGTCGAAGGCATTCACGAAATACGACCATCTTTTGGTGACATCATACTTGGCCGTCCCGCGTCCGTATTCGTTCAGCGGCGCATCGTAATCGTAGGACGTAATCATGAAAATGTCGCTGCTGCCTACCGTCCGGCCGCCATAACCGCCAAAGTTGGTTCCGCCGTAAAACATGTAATAGCTGATCCCTGTATATCCTGCGCGCAAAATCTCCATGATGCGTTTTTCAAGCAAAGGCGCCGTCTTCTGAATGGCAGAAGCTCCGCCCCAATGTTCGAACCACCCCGTCCAAAATTCCGTCACCATTTTCGGCGTATCCGGCTGTTTGGCCCGCAGTTTGGCATAATGCCCATCGGCTCCCGACCAGAAATTGGCCCCTTCGATGGTGCCTTCCGCCCCACCCACGCAGGTAATCAACGGAACATCGATGCCGCGCTGCAGCAGCGCGTCGCGAAGACGGTTCATATGAGCGCTTGCCGCATCGTCGCCCTTCAGGTAACCATACTCGTTCTCCACTTGAACCAGAATGACGGGGCCGCCGGCGGACAGCTGGCGGTCGCGGATGATCGGTATGATCCGGTCAAAATATGCATCCACATAGTGCAGGTAGACATCGTTGTTCTCCCGGAAGGCGATATCCGGTTTCGTTCCCAGCCAGTACGGAAATCCGCCGAAATCCCATTCCGCACAAATGAACGGCCCCGGCCGCGCAATCACCCACATGCCGAGCTCTGCGCAAAGGTCCAGAAAGGCGCCGCAATCGCGGTCGCCTTCGAAGTCCCATTGCCCTTCCTCCGGTTCGTGCACATTCCAGGCAAAATATGTGTCAATGCAGTTCATGCCCGCCAGTTTGGCTTTCAGCAGCACATCGCGCCATTCTTCTTTCGGCATGCGAAAATAATGAATCGTCGCGCTGTTCAGAAAGATCCTCTCTCCATTCAGCCAAAAACTTTGCCGGTCATAGGTCAGTTCCAAGGCATGTTGGTTCAGTTCGGTCTGTTGCCCTTGCAAAAGCGTTGGATGTTGCGCCATGAATCGCACCCTCTCTCTATTCAACATGTCATTTCATATGTCATAACGTCAAAGCACTGAATCTAGTTATAGCACTCTGCAAATTCAGTCCAGCCATTCTCATTCTACTGCGATTTCAAGTCGACGCCTTCCAGCACAACGGTTGTGATCGAATTGTCGCCAATCTCTACCTTCAGCCCATTAGCATACACCGGTATGTCCTGCAGCTGCTCCATGTTGTGCTCCGGCGAGGTTTGATACACTTGAGCGGTATCAGCCTCTGTAAGCTCAAACGGTTCGAGCGAAAATTCCTTCGTTCCGGCCGACATTTCGTTGCGGATGACCAGCACCAGCCGATGGGCGTCTTGATCATACGCGGCAAGCGTCCGCCCTTCATCCGTCGGAATGATGATGGCTCCTGGACGGATGAACTTGGTGAATTGCACCATGCCGTAATACTGTTTCGTCATTTCGTAATGTTCTTCCCCATTGAAATTGGCATGAATGAAACCCCAATTGTTGTTTGCGCCTTCGTCCTCCACGGCCTGCCAATATACCCATGCGGAAGGCTGCATGATTTTCAGGTCAAACATGATCCGCTCGGCCAGTTCCTGCACCGAAACCATATCTTCATGGCTGTGCGGCTCGCTGCCGCCTGTGCCGTACTCGGACATCCACAGTTTTTTCCCGTGCTTCTCCGCCAGCGCGCGCAGCTCTTCCATTTTGCTTCCATTATAGGAATGGGTGTTGATCTGCGCCACCGCATCCAGCGTGTCTTGGTCGTAGACGCTGAAGTTGGCCACCGTTTCGTCGATGCTGTTGTCGTCCGCCGCGCTCACGACCGTGCCGTCCAAGCCTTTGCTTTTTAACGAAGCTGCGACCTTTTTGATGATTACCATTTGTTTGTCGACGCTGAAATGGCTGCCTTCCTGCATATTGCCCTTCTTCCACCAATCGGAGGAAGGCTCGTTGAGCGGATCAAGCGTGCGGAACGTGATGCCCCATTCGTCGCGGAAATGCTTCACGACCTCTGTCAAATAATCGGCAAAGGCATCGTATTGGTCTTCCTTCAGGTTGTTGCTCCCGTCCTCGGCTCCCGTAACCGATCCGCTGATGGTCATCCAGTACGGCGGAGAATTGGAAAAGGCCTCGGCGATGTTGACGCCGCGTTCGATCGAGCCCTGCAAAACCTTCCGCTGTCCGGCATCCGCTTCCCAGTCCCATACGCCCGGTTCGGGCTGGTACCCCGGAACGTCGCCGCCGGGACGAAGCGCTTTCATGTCCGGATTTTCCTCGCCGCCGATGTTGTACCGCACAATGTTCAGCCCCAGCCCTTTGACCGGATCAAACACAAGGTCCATCACTTCATTCAGCTTCGCCTGATCCTTCCATTCGCCCAGATCGTTGGCCCACCAGGCCAGGGACGTGCCCCAGCCTTCAAAATGGTCATAGGACTGATCCATGTTCAGGCGAACCGGCTCCCCCTCGAAAGTCAGCGTTCGGGATGCATTCATTTGGCTCATCAGTATTCCTCCTCCTGCCAGTAACGCGATCAGGGCAATGCCTGCCGCAATATAACCGGATTTTCGTTTGCCGCTGCGTTGCTTGTCGTTCGCCATCGTTCGCACAGCCCTTCCCATTTACGTTTATTCCATACCCCTGTCCGGGCATGCATGTGATTCACGTTGGGTTCTTTGCTGTCGTATTTGCTGCACCCCTGCGTTACTTGATGCCGCTGCTGCCTCCGCTGATGTTCGCTTCATAGACATATCGCTGGCCGAGCAAATACACCAGCACCATCGGAATCGTCAGGAACAGGGAAGCAACCATGACCAGGTTCCACGGCGGCATTTGCCCTCCGCCTACGGTCGTCAGGAGCTGAACGCCGAGGGCCAGAGGCATTTTTTCGGGATCGTTGATATAAATGAGCGGCCCCATGAAGTTCCCCCAGTTCCACGAAAACGAGAAAATCGCAATCGCCGCCAGGATCGGGTACGTCAGCGGCATGATGATTTTCCAATAGATGCCCGGATGCCCCATGCCGTCGATCATCGCCGCTTCGTCCAGCGACTTCGGAATGCTCATGACGAATTGGCGGATCAGGAATACGTTGAACGCTCCGGCAAAAAAGCTCGGCACGATCAGCGGATAGAACGTATTGATCCATTCCAGATGACGGAAGATGATGAACTGCGGCACCATCGTAACCTCGCCCGGAATCATCATCGTGCTCAGCAGCACAACGAACAGGAAGCGGCTTCCTTTCGCCTTGATCCTTGCAAAGCCGTAAGACACGACCGATGCGGACAACACCGATCCGATAATGGTGAAGACGGTGATGATGATCGAATTTTTCAGATACGTGCCCAAATTGTTATTCGTGAAGATCGTATAAAAGTTGGACCACTCAAACTCCATCGGAACGAAGGTAAACGCCGATTTGACCGTCGTCGACTCGCTGGCCAGCGAGATGGAGATCATGTACACGAAGGGCGAAGCGAGCAGCACGCCGACCAGAATCAGAAAAATGTAGGAGATGACTTTCTCCGCCTTGGATGGATTACTCATTGGCTTTTCCCTCCTCGTAGTGCACCCATAGCGCCGATGAACGGAACACGATCAGGGTCAAGGCCAGAATGACGATGAACAGCACCCAGGCAATGGCCGAAGCATATCCCATCTTGTAGAACTGGAAGGCGTTCTGGAACAAATACGGCACAACCATCTGGCTGGCGTTATCCGGTCCTCCCGAGGTCACGATGAACACCTGCGCAAAGGTTTGAAGCGCACCGATGATACCTGTCACGAGATTGAAGAAGATGACGGGTGTGAGCATCGGAAACGTAATGTGGAAAAAGGACTGCGTATTCTTGGCCCCGTCAATGGCCGCCGCCTCGTACAGTTCCTGCGGTATGCCTTTCATCCCGGCCAGCAGCAGGACGACCCCGCCGCCGACGCCCCAGAGCGACATCAGGATCAGCGCGGGTTTGACCCAGTTCGGGTCGAGCAGCCAGGAAGGGCCCTGAATGCCGAACACGGCCAGCGCTTTGTTGATGAGCCCTTCCGTCGGCGCCAGGAGATGAATGAACAGCAGGGAACTCGCGACGACCGGCACGACCGACGGCAGGTAGAACAAAATGCGGAAAAACGTGATGCCCTTGATCTTTTTGTTCAGGTAATACGCGATCCACAGCGAGATGGACATGCCCAGCGGAATGGAGATCAGAGCGTAGAAAAACGTGTTGCCCAGCGACTTCCAGAACAGCGGGTCATCGGTCAGCAGCGTTTGGTAATTATCGAAACCGATGAACTCCGGGGACTGGAACAAGTCCCAGTTGGTGAAGCTCATATAGATGGAAAACAGGATCGGTCCCAGCGTCAGCCCAAGGAATCCGATCAGCCAAGGCGAGATAAAGAGATAAAACCATTTCCCGTCCTTTTTTCTCACGTTAAGCCCTCCCATGACGTCGGGAGCGGATGGAGAGCGCCGATCGTCTGCGCCCCGTTTCCATCCGTTCCCCTGCCCATACTATTTATAGAGTCTTTCCAGTCCGCTCTGGATTTCGGTAACCGTCTCATCCAGGGAAGCTTTATCGTTAAAGTACACGCCGAGTTTGTCGTTGATCAGTTTCATCATTTCGTTCCACTGCGGGTTGAACGGTTCGGCATAGATCGTGGATTCCTTGAACGCCGCCATGTTGATCTTTTTGCCGCCGTACTCGGCATTCAGGAATTCGTCGCTTTCCAGCCCGGCCTTCGTTGCCGGCGCATCCTGTCCCGCCTTGATCATCGGCATCTGTGCCTCCGGCGTCGTCAACGCGGCGATGATTTTGAACGCTTCTTCCTTATGCTTGGAAGCGTTCGTGATCGTGAAGCCGTTAAAGAATGCATTCGTTTCGCCCCAGATCGGGGAAATGTCCCAGTTGATGCCCTCGACCTTGGCCAAGGAGCCGATGTTCCAGAAACCTGTCGTTTCCATCGCAATCTTGCCTTGCGCGAACAGCGGATCGGCACCGATGTTGCCCATGTCGGCGATTTCGGTCGGTGTCGGGGACGCGCCGTATTTGAAAGTCAGGTCATTCAAAAATTGCAGCGCTTTGCGGACAGGCTCGGTGTTGAACGTCGGTTTGCCGCTATCGTCGAACAGCGAACCGCCGTTCTGGTAGATCAGCTGCATCCACTGCGGCCACCAGCTGCCTGGATAGTAGCCCCATTGCACCGTTTTGCCGTTCTCCTTCACGGTCAGCTTCTGGGCTGCCGCAAGCAGGTCTTCCTGGGTCCAGTCTTTGGTCGGGTACTCCACGCCCGCCTTGTCGAACAAATCCTTGTTATAGAAAAGCACCATGGCGCCCGCACGGTCAGGCAGGCCATATTGTTTGCCGTCGTATTTCATCAGGTTGGCAATATCGTCCGAATAGCGTTCCGAGATGCTGACATTGTTCGCTTGCAGCATTTCGTCGAGCGGAATGATCTGATTTTTGGAAGCATAGGCCTGGTAGTTCTCCGCAATCATCATGATGTCCGGTGCGGTACCGCCCGCGATCATCGTCTGTACTTTCTGGTCATAGTCTCCGGCAACCACGTTCAGTTTCACATTAATGTCGGGATACGTCTGTTTCACAATATCGAGCCGTTCCTGATAGATCTTTTTCTCATCTTCCGAACCCCAAATCGTCATGCTGAGATCCACCTTGCCGCCGGAACCGCCGGATGCACCGCTGTCGCCTTTGCTGCAAGCCGTTAGTGCGAATACCATTGTGAGCATTAATAACGAAATGATCTTCAAGCTTCTTTTCATACCGTGCGCCCCCTAGAAAGTTGAATGTTTTGGTGAAACCCATTTCATGAAATGGGTTTCATAAAGCCGGAAATTAAAACCCGATCCATTTTTATGAAAGGGGTTTCATTTACGAACCCATTATATTTCACCTTTCGCAGAAATGTCAACGCTTTCTTTTCCAAAAAAAACATGTTCCCCTCTTAACGAGGGGCAGGTCCCGTGCTCTGGCGAACAATCAGCTCCGGCTGCAGCACGGTCTGTTTTTTGGGCTTTCCCTGATTGATCAGCTCATGCAGCACGTCTACGCCGAGCTTGCCGAGCTGGTACGTATTTTGCGAAACGGTCGTCAGTTCGGGGATAACCGCACCCGCCAGCGGCGTGTTGTCGAAACCCACAATCGAAATATCGCCAGGGATGGATAGTCCGTGTTCGATCGTGGCTTTGATCGCTCCGATGGCCGTGTTGTCGTTGACGCAAATGACCGCCGTCGGCGGATTGTCGCGTTCCAGCAGCTCGTTCATCAACCGTTTGCCGTCATCGATGGAGAAGCTGCCCAGCAGTTGGCGGTCCTTCGGGAGTTCGAGCCCGTGTTCGCGCAGTTTTTTTTGCACCGCCTTCACTTTGACCATCGTGGTCGACGTCTCGGGCGATCCGCCTACAAACGCGATTTCCCGGTGGCCCAGCTCCAGCAAATGCTCCACGGCCAGCACCGCGCCTGCCCCCTCATCCGTATATACCCGGCGAAAGCCGCCCTTGGCAATATTTCCGTTCACCAGCACGATGGGCATGCGTTTGCCCATATCGATCATTTCCTGCGCCATGTTCTCCGGGCAGTTCTGGAGGTTGATCCGCCCGCCGAGAAACATGATGCCATCGACCCGTTTCTCGCGCAAAATAGACAAGTATTCGGATTCCCGTCCATAGTCCCCTGCCGTATTGCATAGAAAAAACGTATAACCCAGGCCTCTCGCTTCATTCTCTGCCCCCCAGAACACTTCGGGGAAAAACGGGTTGGTGATGTCCGGCAAAATGATCGCGATCGTGCCCGTTTCCTTCTTGATCAGGCTTCTTGCCTGTGCATTCGGCTGAAACTGGTGTTTCTCGATGATCGACATGATCCGCTCCCTGGTGCTGGCGCGCACGGGCGCCGTGTCGTTCAGAACGCGGGAGACGGTGGATACGGATACGTTCGCTTCCTTGGCGATGTCGTAAATGGTAATTGGCGTCATGGCAAACCTCTCTCTTTCTCTCGTTTTCCTGCTAATCATACCAGATAAGGATTGCCAATGAAATGGGTTTCATAACCTTGCATTCGGGCGAAATACCACGACCTTATCTTCCTGCATTATCGGCTTCTTCCCTCGTTAAAATAAAGAGCCGACCATCGGCGTTTAAAATTTGCGTGCCGTTATCCAGCTGGACGAGCGGCTGTTCCCAGTGGGTATGCCCGCAAAAAACGACCGTCTCCGGCCCGGCCTCCAGCGCCTGCCGGATCAGCGGTTCGCCCATACACCCGAGTTCGGGAATGCCCGGGCTCTGGTGCAGCAACAGGCAATCCGGCTGCTGCTTCAGCAGCTTGGCCAGGGATTGCAGGTACTGCTTCTCCGGCAGCCGGTTCGGCTTGTCCGGCCGGCCGATGATGCCGCCCAGGCCAGCGAGGCGCAGCGGTCGCTGCTGGCCTGCGGCGCGGGGTGCGGGCCTGCCCGGCACGGGGCCCGCATGGCTTGGCGCGGGGCCGTCCGGAACGGGGCCCGCGCTGACCACGCCCGGGGCATCCAGGTAATGGATGCCTTCGGCGCGGTGCAACCGATGAGCGGATGCCTCATCGGTGAGATCGTGGTTGCCGTCGACGCCGGCAACCCAGCCGAACGCTTCCCGGAAGGCCAGCCATACGGGAAGCGGATTGCCGCTGGCGCCGCGCTTGCCGCGCCGGGCATAGAGGTCGCCGCACAGCAATACGCCCGTGCGGCGCGGATCGAGCTGCGGCCAGTACACTTCCAGCAGCAGCTTCGCGTGTTCCGGCAGCAGCTCGCCGAGCAGCCGGTCGACGGTTTGATCCCGTGCACCGTCTTCGCCCATATTAAGGGCATACAAATTTGCAGCGTTTGGATCACGACCGCTGACGCAGCTCCCGGTTCCACCCTTTATACCACTGTTGCCGCCAATTTGTTCATTGGCGTATTTGTTGGTGTTTTCGTTAGTGTATACGTCGTCCTGCTCCATATTGTGTACGCAAGGGCTCCCCCCGTTGTCGCTCAACCCCCGACCGGTGACCTGTCTTTCATTTCCACTGCACACTTTCACAGGCACGATGCCCTGCAAATCCGAAGCCACCAACAAAGCATCAAGATGCTCCGGCAGCCCGGAAACGATCGCATGATAGATCGGCAGCCTGGCCGCCACGACCTCTCCGCCCGGAACGGCATTCAGGTAATCGAACCCATCCATCGGCTCCGCATTCAGTTTGACGATTTTCACGTCACTCACCTCCTCGATTTGACGCTGCCAGGTTAGACTGCGGGCCTTGACCGACGTTGTATAATCATGCGTAAATTGGTTACAGCCCGCACTTGTTTGCAATCCAACTCGCTCGTCGAATCACCAGCTATGTTTATAATCACACAGAGAATGCTGTCCGTCCAACATCATCCTGCTGCTCATCCTGCATATATATAGTCCTTCTCCTCTAATCACGCTTCTCCATAAATCACTAGACAATTTTGCCACACCATCCGCGATTTCTCCATCCACTCGGGATGCTCTTTTGTATTTGCCTTGATTACCCACCCCAACATCGGAGCGAAGTTGGGCCCCGGACATCATCGGCGGGCAACGAACATGAGACGTCTTATTTGGCCACATTTCGGCGGGGTTGAGCGCTAACGAACTTGAGCGTCGTTATTGGGGCAAAATCGTGTGTTTGTGACTTTTTTAGGCATATTAGCGTGTCTCATGCAGCTAGAATAAAAAGTGGACACATCGTTAAGGAACAGAAATAATAGACCTAACGAAAGAAGAGGTGTCTACGGCATGGGAGAACAACGGCAACGTTACAATGAAGAATTTAAGAAACAAACGGTAAAGTACATTCAGGAGCAAACAAAGACGCTATCCGATGTAGCGGAAGATTTAAATATTCCTAAAAGTACGCTGAGTCAATGGATGACTAAGTACCGGCAATTCGATCAGGAAAACGTCAACCATCCTGAAAAGATCCGAAATCTCGAACAAACACTCCGAGCAAATGAAGCAGAACAACGCCGGAAAGACCGTGAAATTGAAGATCTCAAAGAAGAACTGGCTATCCTAAAAAAGGCGCTGCACATCTTCAGCAAGGAAAAGAACTGAGGTTCCAATTCATCGAAGAGTATCGCTCCGACTTTCGAGTGGAGAAGATGTGCAAGGTCTTGCAAGTGTCTCGGAGTGGCTACTACAAATGGCGTTTGGCTGCACCATCCAACCGAGATCAGCGGAGGAAACGCCTTACGAATCGAATTTTGTGGCACTATCATGACTCGGATTCGAGGTATGGTAGTCCTCGTATTCGCAATGAACTTTTAAAAGAAGGTTGGGTCGTATCGGAGCGTACGGTCGGCTTCATCATGCGCGAAAACGGACTTCGTTCCTGTGTTTCGCTTAAGTTTAAAGTGTGTACAACGGATTCCAGACATACGTTTCCGATAGCTTTCAATGAGCTTCAGCAAGACTTCTCAGCTTCAAAACCGGGCGAAAAATGGGTTGCAGACATTACCTACATTCCATGTCGTCAGGGGAGGCTGTATTTAGCCAGCATTTTGGACCTGTATACCAAGCAAATCGTAGGTTGGAAATTGAGCGACCGCATGACCACTGATCTCGTCATGGATGCGCTAAACCAGGCCTATGCTGCGAAAATGCCAGCAAAAGGACTCATCCACCACTCTGACCGTGGGGCACAATATGCTTCCAAAGAGTATCGAAGCAAGCTGGAGCAGTATGGTATGAAAGCGAGTATGAGCAGGCCTGGAAACTGCTATGACAATGCTTGTATTGAAGCCTTTCACAGCACATTGAAGCGAGAACTGATCTATTGTATCCCTAGATTCAAAACGAAGGCAGAAGCCTATGAAACACTATATCGCTACTTAGAATTCTTTTATAATCGCAAACGCGCGCACAGCACACTAGGTTACCTGTCTCCCTGGGAATTCGAGCAACAGTATTACCAAAAAACTTCATAAACGAGAGTGTCCACTTTATTGACAGAAGAGCACATATCTCATATGCAACGGGATGCATCTCACCATTCACATTCACATTCGCATACACATGCATATCCACATACACATTCTCTCCCAGCCTTATGCCTCCGTGCCAATCCGCCAATCTGCCCAAAAATGAAGCAGCGTGAGGCACCCGAGGCTAATCCAGCACATCATTAACAATGTCACCCTCATTGTAAACGGATCTTTCCACTGATTCCAACATAAGCTCAGCGCCACCCTCACCTAAATGGCGGTACTCCAAGGCATTCCGCATCCCCGTAGCCCAAACAACCTGCTCATATTTTGCATCAAGCTCCCTATGACTTTCTCATTCTAAGCGGCGGCACACGCCCATATACTGGATTGTAAGCGAATTCATAAGAGGATTAGAGGAGTGTGATCGACGTTATGATCATTCAGGTCAGCCCATTGGCGGAATCCAGGCTGCGTGCGAAGCTGGAGGACCGGCCAGGAACATTCAAGCTGTTCTATGACACGGATGGATGCGGTTGTGACGGGATTGCGGTGCTCCTGATCGTGAACGAGCCGGACGAGGATGATATTCACATTGAAGCCGGAAAGCTGCCATTTATCATCAACAAACAGCAAAAGATCTATTTCGAGTCTTGCCTTCGCCTGCAATCAGAAGACAGTTTCCCTTCCTTCCGATTGAGCAGTGACTCCATGATTTACGGCAATCATGTCAAGGTCCATGATCTTCGGGACATCGCAGACACTTCGCCGCAGCCGCTCAGTTGGTTCGTACGATAAAGTACTCGTCGTGGAACTGCTTATATGTTAAAAAGCTAGCACCCTAAGTGAAGTGCAACCTAAGAATAGACATTCGTAAAACCCCTTAGTTATTCCGTTGAATTCTAGGGGGTTATTTTACTAAGAGAAAAAAGTTTAAGCGATATTCCGAAAACCTCAAGCCAGAAGTCATACTTCTGAAAAAGCATAAAAAAAGCCTTTATACTTCGCATAATCCCATGAATTAGCGTAATAAAGGCTTCACAATATAATTTAATAGATGGACACCGTGTCTGATGGAAGTGAAATGGTAGAAACCGCATCCCATGTACTGACTTCCTCGATTTCCTTGATCGTCAACTTGGCAAAAAAACTGTATCCTCCGAATCCTTCCTGGTCGGTTATAGCGTCCTTAAACGCAGAGAACTTCGTTTTCAAAAAGTGTTTTTTGGATATGTTGAGATCATATTTAAGCATAATATTCACTTCAATCTTTTCTTCTGTTTCATTGAGTCTATGTTCGTCCATCAGGGTTTGCAGTGGTTTGAGAATCACTTCGCCAGCCATGGCCCCATCCCCCTCTGCCTTTTGTTTCACTCCTTCGCCCTTGATTGGAGGGTATATTTTTTTTGCCTTCACTGTTTTGACCGCAGGTGCCTTCAATTGTGCTTCCTTAGCTGAAACCACAGAAGGAATGAATAAGAGACATGCGACTAAAGAAACGATCACTTTTCTTCCTATCTGCATCCAATTCCCACCTTCTCCATTCAAATTTACAATCCTTTCCTAAATGGACGCCAATGGAACAGCAAATGTTTCGTTGCCTGATTATTTTCCATCTGCTGCTGGTCTCCGTTAAGAAAAAAGATAAAACCTCCTTTCACTGAATAATTGAAGTGGCGAAAGGAGGTTATAGCCTGTTGAATATCTCGGCGCGAAACCAATGAATTCGGAGAAAAAATCCATTTGCAAGCTTTAAGGCGTGAAGCGAGAAAAGCATCAAGGACAAGGTCCCCATCTATCTCAAGCTCCGCTTTATTTAAGGCCGGTTGTTGCGATCCCGCGAATGATTTGCTTTTGGAAAAAAAGAAACAACACGATCAACGGCAGCACAGAAAGCGTGGCGCCCGTCATGATCTGCACCCAATTACTGCTGTCCTTCGCTTCGCTTGAGAAAAACGCCATGCCCACCGGGATAGTAAACATCTCCTCGCTCTGCGTGATGATCAGCGGCCAAATGAACGAATTCCAGCTGCCGAGGAACGTCAGGATCGACAGGGTCGCCAGCGCGGGTCTCACGAGCGGAACGGCGATCCTAAGCATAATGCCCCATTCACCCATGCCGTCGATGCGCGCCGCATCCAACAGCTCGGCAGGCAACGACTCCATGAACTGTTTCATCAGGAAAATGCCGAATCCCGTGATCAATCCCGGAAACAGAATGCCCCAATACGTATCCATCCCGTTCAGGCCGCTTGAGACAAGATACCAGGGGATAATGAGCATTTCGGTGGGCACCATCAGCGTGCTAAGGATCAGCACAAAGATCACCTGCCTGCCCGGGAACGAAAATTTAGCCAATATGTATCCCGTGATCGTATCGAACACGCATACGCTCGCCGTAGCAATCACCGCCACGTACAGGCTGTTCAGCATCCACCGGGGAAACGCCGTTTCACGAAACATGGCTGCATAATGCGCCCACGTGAATTCGAGCGGAATCAGGCTTAGGGAGTATATGTCGTCCAACGTTTTGAATGAAGTCGAGATCATCCACAGAAACGGAAATACCATCAATCCTAGCCCCAACGTAAGCAACACGTAACTGATCACAGCTCCGAAATGCTTTCGGCGTCCATTCATGATCGCCCTGGGCCATGCGGCGGATCTGTTCATCCTTGAACATTCACCATCCTTTCCCTTACTCCTGACTGAAACGGTTGCCCATCACCTTCAACTGGATCAGCGTCAACCCGAAAATGATCACAAACAAAATGACGGTTGCCGCAGAGGCCAGCCCCATGTCGAAGCTTTTGAAGGCGAGATTATAGATATGCAGCACTACGGAAATCGTGGAATCGAGCGGACCGCCGCCCGTCATATTGAGCACCTGGGTAAAGGTTTGCAGAAAACCGATCGATGCCAGCACCGTGGACAGCAGTATGACCGGGTTCAGCAGCGGCAACGTAATATGTACGAAACGCTGCCAGACGGTCGCGCCGTCGATGGAGGCCGCTTCATAGTACATTTGCGGAATGTTCTGGAGTCCTGCCAAAAAGATAAGCATCTGGAACCCGATATTTTGCCATACCATCGCCGCGATGATCCAAAAGATCGCCTGTGCGGGCGAGTACAGGAACGATTGCGGGCCAAGCCCGGCCTCGATAAACAAGGCATTCAAGATCCCGTTTTTCATCAGAATCCAGCGGAATACCCAGCTCACGGCCACGACGCTGGTCACATAAGGAATGAAATACGCGGTCCGGAACAGGCTGCGAAGCTTCACCACCTGCTGCAGCAGCAGCGCAACGACCAGCCCGGTCACCAGCTGCGCAGGCACGCCAACAATGACGTAGATGCCCGTGTTCAGCAGCGATTGGAGGAAAAGGGAATCGCCCAGCAATGCCGCATAGTTTGCCAGGCCGACGAACGGTTTGTCGGGCGAGAGCATGCCCCATTCCCGAAAGCTGACGTTGAAGGAATACAGGATCGGCAGAATGCGGATGACCACGAAATAAAGCAGCGGAATCGACAATCCGCCATAAATGAACAGCAGCCGTTTATGCCTGTAATGAAGCTTATGGATCCTTCGTTCGGAAAACAAACGTCGTTTCGGTCGAGAAGGAATGACGCCGGTTGTTCTCATCGCTGCGATGGCCTCCTTTGGTCAGGCTTTATTTTTTCTTGTCCTGTTTCGCCCAGTAATCATCGTACAGCTGTTGGGTTTTGGTCACCAAGCCGTTGAAAGCCTGCTCAACGGGAACCTGATTCAGCAGCACTTCATCCACCGCGTTCACGAAAAGGGTTCGTTCCTGGGTTTCGTCAATGAAGAAATGAGCATTGGCATCGTTCAGTTGCGAAATGAACGGACCCAGCAGCGGGTCGTTGACATACTTGTCCTGAAGCGCCACTTCCTTCTGCGCAGGCAGTTCGCCCACCTTTTCCACCCACTGCTCCTGCACGCCCTTGCTCGTCAAAAATTGCAGGAACGCCGTTGCGGCTTCCAGCTTCTCTCCGGTCACGTTGGCCGGAATGGCATTGGCCCAGAAGGAGGCTTGGGTCGATTTCCCTTTGTAAGACGGAAGGGGAGCAACCGCGAAATTCAGGTCCGGCGCGTCTTTTTGGATCGAACCCAATCGGTAAGAACCGTCGACGTTCATTGCGGCATGCCCGGTTTTGAACGCATTCGCGTCATCCGTGTAAAAACCATTGATCCCGACTTTATGCACGGTGGCGAATTCGACCAAGTACTTGAATGCTTCCAGCCCTGCGGGCGATTCGTTCCACAGAATCTTCCGGCGATCCTCGCTCGTATCTTTGCCTCCAGCCTGGTACAGCAACCCGTCGCGGAACCAGTGATGCAGCTGGGAACCCGGTTCCCAAGCAAATCCTTCCGTCACCAGCTGCCCGTTCTGGTCCGTTTCCGTCAGTGCCTTGGCATCCGTGACCAGCTCCTCCCACGTCGTCGGCGGTTTCTCCGGGTCCAGTCCGGCTTTGGCAAACAGGTCCTTGTTATAGAACAATCCGAGGGTTCTCACGCCGGTGGGCAGCGCGTAATACTTTCCATCCAGTTTGGCCGTTTGCACGAAAGGGAAAAACGTGTTTTCGATATCCGGGAAACTGCTCTCCGGCAATGGCTGCAGATACCCGGACTGCACGTATTTGGGCAGCCAACCATAGTACAGGTTGATGACGTCCGGTCCCTTGCCGGCAGGCACCAGCGTGGCTACTTTTTGATTGTACTGGTCGTAAGGGAAATTGGTTTGCTTGACTTTGATGTCGGGATGTTCGCTCTCGAATTCCTTGATTAACGCGTCGATCAGCTCCACCTTGGCCGGGAACTCGTACTGCCAGTATTCAATCGTCACTGTCTCTGCCTGCCCGGCGGCAGCGGTGTTTGCTCCCGTGTCCGCTTCCTGGGAAGGCTTTGCCGAGCAGGCCGTGATGCTTAACACCAGCGCACCTACAACCCACAAACGCAGTGCTTTCCCAAGACCGAATGAAAATAAACCGGATCGTGCCAAGTCGACCACTTCCCCTTTGCTATAGTTTGGTTTTCCTTGCCTGCCGCTTCATTTATGAACGGTCCTCATTGCCGGGCCTTACCTTCATTCCTGTGCCCTGCCTCTTTCCCCCATGGGACGTGAAGCAAACGTCTCGCATTGTTGCCGAAGATCAGCTCGATCTCCGCCTCGCGGAAGCGCAGGTCACGGCATACCCTGACTTGATCCTGCAAATACCGATATGGATACCCGCGCGGGAACCCGCTTGCATCCGTGCCGAAAATGATTCGCTCCGGTCCGAGCAATTCGTACGTTTTGCGGAACAGCATTTCCAGTGTCAGCTCATACGGCACCCACCGCACCCATTGGTTGGAGCCTGACGTGTCGATATATACGTTGGGACAGCTCCAGCATAAATGCAGCAGTTCCTGAAAATATCCTGCTCCAAAATGAGGAATGATGAAGGGAATGTCCGGGTAAGCCCGAGCCGTATTGAAAATCGCCAGCGGGTTAATGTTGGGATGATGCACGATCCCCCCCGCATGGCCCAGCATCCCGAAATGGATCAGGACGGGCAGGCGGCGCTCTGCAAGGAATTTCCAGACGGGGTCCAATGAAGGTGAATCGAACGGGATCGGTGTGAGCGGGCCAAACAGTTTGTATCCTCGAAGCCCCAATTCGTCAACGGCGCGCTCCAGCTCGGAGGCAGCATCTTCACTTTCAATCGGATGGCAGGCAAAGCCGGTGAACCGGTCGGGATATCCGGCGATTTGCTCGGCCAGCTTGTCGTTATCGAGCGCAGTGAGAAAGTTGAGTCCGCCGATCTTGTATTTGTCCAGCTCATCCACCCAACGTTCGATCAGAGGTTTCGCCGCTTCCCCGGCGGTCTCCTCAGGAGCCCGAAAATCCCACGAAAGCCTCATGCGCTCGCTTCGTTCCTTGCCATAATTCGAAACTGATTCGTGCGGTTTGTGCGGGGACAGCAGCAGTTTATATGGCAGATGGCCGTGGATGTCGAACACTCGGAATTCAGGATTGGAAAACATCGCTTAGCTCCTCCCATGTTAGTTTTGTAAGAAATTTGGTCGCATAAATGCCGACTAATCTTATCGGAATGTTTGTTTCAAAACTCTACCATGATTTCAATAACCATACAATGCCATGGCTTATCGAAAATTTGATGGTGGTATTGCCTTTCTTTATAAGCGAATGTATTGACTTCCTCGCAGATCAGGACTAAATTAGGCTACTATATAAACCGCACTAACAATCTCACTTGACGACTACGAGTGCAGTACCATCTTCCGATTACTGTTATCCCCGGATTTTTTCGAATTCCCTTTTTCAAAGGGAAAATCCGGTGATAAGCCGTGCTTCCGATTCAGCTTTCTTGCAGAAAGCTTTTAGCGCACGCTTCGCTTCTTCAGATCGGTTCCGCCTCTCCGTTAACGTGTGGATATTTTTTTGCGGTTTTCTCTGGAGTACCAAGATACGGGAGGGTTGGCCATGTCACATAACTATGACGTTATTATCGTGGGGGCAGGCTCGATGGGCATGAGCGCGGGTTATTATCTATCGCGGAGCGGGCTCAAAACATTGCTGATCGATGCGTTCGATCCCCCGCATGGCGAAGGCAGCCATCACGGTGAACCCCGTCTCATTCGCCACGTCTATAGCGGCGGACCCGATTATATCGCGATGGCGCTGCTTGCTCAGCAGCTCTGGGAAGAGCTTGAGGATGCCTCGGGCAGCAAATTGCTCGTTCCTTCCGGCGTGCTTAACATCGTGGATCCGGGCGTTTACTCCTTCCGCGACCGCTTGGCCCATGCGGATGAGGCAGGTGTGCGTTACGAACTGCTGCGAGCAAGCGAGATCATGAAACGCTGGCCCGGCATCGACGTGCCGGAGCATTACGAAGCGATGTATGAACCTGACGCAGGCTATCTGTTCAGCGAACGCTGCGTTCAGGCGTATCGACAACGGGCCGAAGCGCATGGAGCCACCCTGTTGACGAACACGCTCGTCCAGCAGGTCGAATGCGGCCCGCAGACCGTGAGCGTCAAAACATCGGATGGCTCGACCTACTCCGCGAATCGGCTCATATTGAGTACAGGCGCATGGTTCCGGACTTTGGAACCGTTCGTGAACCTGCCCATTCGGGCCGTGCGCAAAACGGTGGGATGGTTCGAAGCATCGGAGGAACTGTTTGCGGAGGAGCACTTCCCCGGTTTCACCCTGGCCGGACCGGAGGGCGGGTACTACGGGTTTCCAAGCATCGGCGGGGCGGGGTTAAAGATCGGCCGCCACGATACGGGCCAACCGTGGACGCCAGGCTCTCCCCCGGCTCCCTTCGGCAGCGAAGAAACCGACGAAGGCGACTTGCGCAGGCTGCTTGAACGCCGGATGCCTCGCGCTGCGGGGAGATTGAAGCGTGGAGCGGTATGCAAATACGAATTCACGCCTGACGAGCATTTTATCATCGATCGGCATCCTGCCCATGATCATGTATGGATTGCCGGCGGATTTTCGGGCCATGGCTTCAAGTTCGCCAGCGCGGTGGGCAGCATTCTGTCCGATCTTGTGCAGACCGGGGTCACGGATCAGGACATCTCAAGGTTTGTCCTTTCCCGTTTTGCGGAAGCGAACATCTCCGGCATTTCCCCATAGAAAAGGGGCCTTCTGAGAAGGCCCCTTGGACGATATTCTGCTTTTTTCTGCGCATGCATGCCTCAAAATTTTTCCAAGACGATTTTCCCCACGGTCCGGCCCGTCTCCAGCATCGCATGTGCCTTGCGCAGGTTCGCAGCGTTGATTGGCGACAATGTTTCGTTCGTGGTCGTCCGAATCACGCCTTCGTCGACGAGGCGCGCGATCTCGTTTAACAGTGCGTGCTGCTCAATCATGTCCGGCGTCTGGTACGTTGAACGCGTAAACATGAACTCCCAGGCAAACGTGGCGCTTTTGTTCATGAGCAAGGTCAGGTTTAACGGTTCAGCCGTCTCGACCACCGAGCAAATCTTGCCTTGCGGCGCGATCGCTTCGGCCATGTTCGCCCAGTGTTTCCCTGTACTGTTTAAGCACAAAATGTAGTCGACCTGCTCCATGCCGATCGCTTTCAATTGCGGCACTAATGCTTCGAAATGGTTGATGACGTAATCCGCTCCCAGTTCCTTGATCCAATCGGCCGATTCCGGACGGGAAGCCGTCCCGACGACCGTCAATCCTGAATATTTCGCAAGCTGCGTTGCGATTGAACCGACTCCCCCGGCCGCTCCGATGATCAGAATGTTTTTTCCTTCATTGTGCTCCTTCGTCTGCGATATGCCCAAGCGGTCGTACAAGCTTTCCCATGCGGTAATGGATGTCAACGGGAGCGCCGCAGCCTCTGCAAACCCCACTCGGGAAGGCTTGGAGCCAACGATCCGTTCGTCCACCAGATGAAACTCGCTGTTGCCTCCGGGACGCATAATGCTGCCCGCGTAGAATACTTCATCGCCTGGCTGGAACAGCGTGACATCCGACCCGACCTGTTCAACGACTCCCGACACGTCCCATCCCAGCACTTTGGGTACGCTCTCCTCGCGGTCTTTCGGCGAACGGACTTTGTAATCGACGGGATTCACCGAAACGGCGTTGACCTTGACCAGCAGATCCCTTCCTGTTGGCGTCGGTGTGTCCAACTCTATGTCGATCAAGCTTTGCGGATCTTCAATCGGTAAATAGTTGTACAAACCTACAGCTTTCATCGTTTTTTTCGTCATGTATTTGTTCTCTCCTTCAAGTTGAATTCATCAATTTATATCATTATAAAAACTTGGGATACGTCATTGGATCGCGCCAAGCAGATCGTTGATCGTCTCGGCCATCGACGGATGGGTGAAAATGGTGTCGCGCAGCACCGTGAACGGCTGCTCCGATTGCATGAATACGGAAACGATGTTCACGACTTCGCTGGACTCCGCTCCGAACATCGTAAATCCGAGCAATCGATCGGAAGCCGCATCCACGACCGCCTTCATCAGACCATCCGTCTGCTGCAACTGGCGAGCCCTCGTCGATGCCGTAAGAGGCAGCTTTGCCGTCTTGACGGCATGCCCCCTTTTTACCGCCTCCTGTTCCGTATATCCGACATGTGCCAACGGAGGGTCGATAAAAACGGAGTAAGGAACGAATCGGCGGTCGACGGTCGTGCGTGTCTTGTCGCCAAACATCTGGTTTTTAACGATACGGGAGTCATCCAACGAGATATAGGTAAATTGCGGCCCGCCGTTTACGTCGCCCATAGCCCAGATATGCGGGACAGTGGTCCGAAGTGTTTCATCGACTCGGATAAACCCGCGTTCCGTCACCTCTACGCCTGCTGCTGCCAGATTCAATCCATCCGTATTGGCCCGTCTGCCCGCAGCGACCAGCACGGCATCTGCCAACCATTCTTCTTCGCCGTCAGGCCCGGACAAGAGCAGCCGTGCAGCTTCGCCCTGGCTTTCGATGTTCGTAACGTTCGTCTGCAGCCGGAAGCGAATTCCCTTCTGCTCCAGCACGTTTTTCACTTCTTCGGCAATCTCTCGATCTTCTCTCGGCAGAAACACCTTTCCGCTCTCAAGAACAGTCACCTGCGAGCCGAACCCGGCATAGATGGATGCAAACTCCAAACCGATATATCCGCCTCCGATAATCGTCAACCGGGAAGGGAGTTTAGCCAAATCCAGCATTTCGGTACTCGTATAGACACGGGGACCATGGATGCCCGGAAGATCGGGAATGTTCGGTTTGGCCCCTGTATTGATGAAGATCTGCTTGGCCTCCACCATAATGGTATCCGACTCGGTCTCCACCCGGACCTCATGCTGCGAATGAAACGAAGCCGTTCCGGTCAGCACGGTGATGTTAGGGTGGTTGTTCAGTTGATTGAAGTTTTTGTCGCGGAGCAGAGAGACCAGCTCATTCTTTTCCTGCATGGCATGCGCGTACTTGGCCTGTCTCGTTTGCTGGTCGTTCCCTTCTTCCCGTGAAGCGAGATGCGCTTGATAGGCCAACGCTTTCGTGGGGATGCAGCCGATATTAATGCAGGTCCCGCCGTACATGGAGGGCGACTTTTCCACCACACCCACCTTCCAGCCTTGCTCGGCCAGAAATGGAGCCAACGTTTTCCCGCCTTTGCCGAAACCGATGATTAACGCGTCAAATGTTTTTCTGGTCATTTTGGACCGACCTTTCTATATGAGAATGATCATTCTAAAATAGATAAAAAATCCTCTTTGATGGTGAACATTGCCTCTCCACTTGCGTACCTTATCTTCAGCTGATGGCGCTTAACAAAGGAACCGGGTTGGACAACCACTGCACGGCTTCGTTCCAATCGGTGAAGTTCTCCTGGTGATAGGGTAACGCACCAAGCCCCTCTACCGTCCGGTTTACGCTTAACTTGGCGATGACGCTGGTCGGCTGCAGCAAAGCGATGTATTTGAGCCCGCTCTCATACGCCCGTCGGATGAAAAATTCCCCGATCCATACCTTGTCATCGGCCTTAATCGCTGCTCCGTTGCGCGTATCCATCAGCACTTTGCTGCCGTTCATTTTTTGGAGCAACGCTGCGCCTTCCAAAAGGATGGTTTGAAATTCCTGTCCGTAAGCAAACCCTTTCCATTCGATGATTACGCTCTGCAGCTCCTCATTCCATGATACGACGCCATTTTTGGATTGAAAATGAACCATGTGGGCCAACTCCTTCGACATTTGGGTTGTTGTATTGAATTCGAGAATGATCATTCTAATTCAGGTTGAGACATCTTGTTCCTTCATCTGCATTGATCTTATCATATTGAGAATGATTGGTAAAGAATTATTTTTACCGATCATTCTCAATACATTACATTTCCGACCATCAACGTAATAAAGACGTGCACGAGCCTGAATCCATGGAACTTGAATTCAGTCCGATACACGTCTTTGTTGATTACATTCGGAACGGACGATGAGGGCAGCGCCAAGGTTCCGAATAGGTTATTTCGTTTTGAAGCGGGAAGATTCCTCGGCGAGCTGTTTAGTCAAGTCATCGATGGTACGAACCATGTCGGCCAGCATTTCCGTCTTGGCGGTCTGCTCCTGCATCGTCGCCGAGACTTCTTCCACCGAAGCCGATACCTCTTCCCCGGAGGCGGACAGACTCTGTGCCGATCCAAGCACGTCGTCCTTGTCGCGTTCGATCGATGCGATCTGGCCCGCGATATCCTGGATCTGGTTCAGGATGGTGTTCATTTTTTCGGTCGCGAATCGGAAAATCTCCTGCGTATCTGCCACGCTCTGCTTATGCTGCTCGGCAATGGCCTCGATCGCCTTTACGCTGCGATTATTCTGCTCCACATGTTCGATCGTCTGCATGACGATCTGGTGGATGACGTCCGACTGCGCGGTCGTCTGCTGCGCAAGGCTGCCGATCTCTGCGGCAACGACGGCAAAACCGCGTCCCTGATCGCCTGCACGCGAAGCCTCGATGGAAGCATTCAGCGCAAGCAATTTCGTTTGTTTGGCAATGCCGGCAATGGTCTCGGTAATCTGCTGGATACCGCTTGAGCTTTCGGCCAACTGGACCGTAATATCGGAAATGTTGCGCACCTCGGTCTCATTCCGATCATTGACGGCAATCAAAGCATCAATCGTCGCCTGATTGTTGCGGAAGACGTCCTTGATTTCATCGGCCTTTTGTTTGACGGACTGGGAAACTTCGTTGACATGCTCGATTTTGTCGCCCACGTTCATGAACTTGTCCACGATCGCTTCTGTATCACTGGATTGGGATACCATGGCACGCGCAATTTCCTGTGCCGTTATCGTCGTGTCGGTGATCGAAACCGCCGTCTGCTTTGTCGATGAATCCAGCTCCGCGGTACTGGCGTGCAAAATGCCGATGGAATCGTTCATGCGCGATATCAGCTGTTTGTTCGCCTCGGCCATCATGTTGAAGCTGTCCGCCAGCCGCTTGAACTCTCCGCTATATTTGCCTTCGGCCTTCACGGTAAGATCGCCTTCCGCCAGCTGTCCGAACAGCTTGGTCACGCGAGTAATCGGTTGGGTAACCAACCTTGAGATGAGAATTCCAGCCGCAATGGAGACCGCAATCGCACTGAAGAGCACGATATACATCTTGTACTTCATGGCTTCGAGTGGTTTGCTTACGTCACTCATGGAATCCCCGACGATCACCGTCCAATCCGATCTCGGGATTTTGGAGTAAAATGCGACTTTCTCCTCCGTACTGATTTCTCCCTGCTGCAGCTTTTCGCTGACTGGAAGATCAATCAGGGACTGGTACTCGTCCGATTCCATTTTCTGTCCAGCCATCTTCTCGTCCGCGGAGTTGAACATTACCGTACCTACCCGGTCGAGGATGATCACTTTGCCTTCTTCATTGATTTTTACGTTCTGCAATTGGTTAACAAAAAAAGAGGTTGAAGCCGTGGACACCAGAACTCCTTCCACCTGTTTGTTGTCATCCAGTAACGGCATCGCAAAGGCCGTACCCAGTGTGCCCAACTGTTTGGAGATGATCCCCTCGCTGATGACGTTGCGGCCCTGGATTGCCTCTTTGAAATATGTACGGTCGCTGCGTTCCCCGCCCACTGCCTCAGGATCATTGGCGGCAACCACGACGCCGTTCCGGTCCAGAAGGATGATGTTGCTGTTGCCCTCCATGCCCGCGAGACTGTCTGCTAATATGCCGTTGGACTTGTCTACCAGCTCCTTGTTTTCTGCGAAGAACGCATCGTTATCCTGATCAGACGCATTGCGAAGACTCAGCAGTTCATGGAACGTTTGATGGGTCGTAATCAGAAACGTGGACTGTTCTTCCAGGCTTAACGAGGAAAACAGCGCTTCGCCGATCCGGTCCGAGGTGGCCCGTATTTCATCCTTGCTCTTGTCCAGCGTAATGCTCTCGGCTACCCTGTAGCACAGCATTGCTGTCACCACCAATACGATCGTGACCAGCAATCCGATCATCAGAGGCAGCTTCACCTTGAACGACATGCCCTGCATTCGCTCTTTTTCTTTGGGTTTCAACATGATTGCGTTCACCTTCCACTTTCATCATTGTACATGTCAGTTCATATGCCTTGATTCTATATCGGCAGATGACATCTATTTCATCAGTGAAAGAGTGGCAATTATAAATTTGGAAATTTATAAAAATCCAAATTCCTTGCAAAGGAATGGTAATAAAAGGTAATCACTCATGTGGGCCATCAAGCTGTAACTGTAAAGTTGGAATGTCCCGATCGTTCAAAACAAAATGCACCGCCATCCCTCGTTCAAAGGGATATGCGGTGCCTGGTTTGTACCGGCCTTTGCGGCAAGGACCGGCGCAGAATTTTTTCTTAAAGCGAAGCTTGGTATATGGAGATGACATCTTCGCGCTGCAATTGGTTGAAAAAGCCGAATGGTCCAAAACGCATGGCTTTATCGGCCATCGCATCAATCTGGCTGCCATCAATGTCGTAATCGGCCAAGCGGCTGGGAGCTCCGATCGAAGTCCAGAAGCTGCGCAGCGCTTCAATGCCTTCTTCGGCAACCTGTTTGTCCGATTTGCCTTCCGTGGATACGCCAAACACGTTTACGGCGAGTCGTTTGAATCGCTCTACATTGACATCGAGATTATGCTTCATCCAGTGCGGGAAAAGGATAGCCAGTCCGCCGCCATGGGGAATGTCATACACGGCCGACACCGCGTGTTCGATATTGTGCGTTGCCCAATCCCCGGCAAGACCCATGTTCAGTACATCGTTCAGTGCCATCGTTCCACAGTAGAGAATGGTTTCGCGAAGTTCATAGTTTTCCAGATCTTTAATGAGCAAAGGCGCCGTATCAATCACCGTCCGGAGAATCGTCTCGCAGAATCCGAGTTGAACCGGCGTGTTGGTGTCCGGATGGAAATAATGCTCGAAGACGTGCGACATCATGTCTACCATGCCGTAGACGGTCTGATCCAAAGGAACGGTATACGTATGTACCGGATCGAGGATCGAAAACGCGGGATAGGAATATTCGCTGAACCAGGCCCATTTTTCCTGCGTATTCTCATTGGTGATGACCGAACCGTTGTTCATCTCGGATCCCGTTGCAGCCATCGTCAGCACCGTTCCGAGCGGAAGTCCGCCTTGCGGTGTGGCCTCTCGCACAACGACATCCCACATATCTCCCTCGTATTTGGCCCCTACCGCGATCGCTTTGCCGCAGTCGAGCACGCTGCCTCCGCCAACCGCGAGCACCAATTCGATCTGGTGCGTTCGGCATAACTCCACGCCTTTGTGGACCGTAGATAGGCGCGGATTCGGTTCGACGCCTGCCAGTTCGGTCACTTCTGCGCCGATTTCGTTCAATTGGGCGATCACCTGATCATACAGCCCGCTGCGTTTGATGCTCCCGCCGCCATATACAAGCAAAATACGTTTTCCGTATTTGGGTACTTCCGTTTGCAATGCCTGAAGCTGTCCTTGGCCGAAAATCAGCCGGGTCGGATTATAATACTGAAAAGATCTCATAACGTTTGTTTCCTCCAAAGAAGTCTGAATTTTTGTGGAACAACTATTATAGTTCTCTTTATATGTAAAAACAAATATAGGTTTATCAAGCCTGATCCGATTGCAACGCTTGGGAATACTCACAGCGATTCAGCACCCTCCGTGCCGACATCGATTTCATCATGACGCTGATCTTCTTTCACTCTTGAAAGCAAATTTTTGAGGTGTGCACGCAACTCTTTATTGGATTCAGAAGGTCTAGTTTTGGGACGCAGCAACAATTCATTATTTTCCGTAACGCGTATTTCAATCTCCGAACCTTCCTCCAGATTAAGACGTTTAAGCAGTTGATTGGGAATCCGAATGGCACTGCTATTCCCCCACTTGCTGAGTGTGACTGTCGTCATGACCTTTTCACACCTCTCTTTGGATTGTTGTTCCAATTATACTCCTCCTCACCACAATTGAATATCCATATGATCTACATAGAGGATAATGAAGATGGTTCGTTTTGCCCTTATTAATGGAAAGAATATCATCGGAGACTCGTTTGTCCATCGTTATTTTGAAAAACAAAAACATCCCTGCACGTGTTTTCACGACAGGGATGCTGTTTCGCTTTTAGCAACTTCGATGCTGTGGCATCTGCTGCGTAAATAAATTTCCTAGATAAGTTCCTGCTTGCGCTTCAGGTATACATACAACGCGACGCCGGATACCGCGCAAATCGCTGCGCATAGTCCGATGAACCCGTATCCTGCCTGAAGTCCGCGCAGCAGGCCGGTTTCAGTTGTCTGACCGTAGAAACCCTTCACACCTTCGATGACCCAGCCGATCACGTAGTTGCCGATGACGCTGCCCACGCCCATCAGCGTGACCGTAAACGTAATCGCTGTGTCGCTGCCTTTGGGGTACCTTTTGGCAATGAAGGCCATGACCGTCGGATAGATCATCGCAATGCCTGCGCCGGATACGGCGAACAGGAACGCCAGACTTTCTCCGCCCCCAATCGCTGCGAACGTACACACCGCCGAGAACGCAGAGAACAGGATGAGCGACAGCACAAACCCGATGCGGTCCGTCAGCGGACCAAGCAGCAGCCGCCCGAGTGAGAATGTGAGGAAAAACGCCGACAACATGCCTGAGGCTTTGACTGTATCCCACGCGTACGCTTTCTCCAGGAAGTTGACCAGCCAGCCGCCTACCGCAAGCTCGGATACAACGCCGAAGGACAGAATGGCGACCATCATCCAGAGTGCAGGATCACGCGTCAGCATTTTGAGGGAAATACGGTCCTCATGCGCCAGATCGTCGCCCGGAAACGTACTGCGCAGCGCAGCAATGATCGGCAGCAAACAGAGCGCCAACATGACGAGGTACATGCCGCGCCAGTCGAGCTGGTGTCCAAACACCGTGAGCGACATCACGCCTGTGGCGAGCAGTGGTGCAATCGTCGAACTGGCCCCATAGAAGAAATGGGACAAGTTCATCATCATGCCCGTATTTTTTACGAAAATCCGTGCCCCCAGAATCGCAAGTGCAATCTCCAGCATGCCGTTTCCGATGTACATGAAAAAATAGGATGAAGCAAAAAGTGGATACGTATGAGACAAATAAATGAATACGCCCGACAAAATCATCGAGGCAAAAGAGATAATGCTAACGGCCTTGATGCCCCATTTGCGCACCAAAATCGCGGTGAACGAGCAGGCAATGAGATATCCGAGCGCGTTCAGGGACAACAACGTCCCAAGCTGTTTCTCATCCAGGTTAAAGTCGAATTGAATGCGCGGAATCGCGGGACCTTTAATATTCTCCGAGATGCCAAACACGATAAAACCTAGAAAGATCGTTGCCAGCTGCATGGCATATAACTTGTTGAATTTCTTTTTCGTCGTCGCTCGCTGATTCAAAATAGGTCCTCCTGTAATCCGATCCAAAGATCAAAAATGGTGCTGCGGACACCAAGCTTTACTTTTCCTAATATAAATTGTGTCTGGTCGTGCCAAAACGGGATGATAACGTTCCGAATTCGTTTTCGGAATAATGCCCCGAGCGAGGGAAAGCGGTACTGCTGGAGATCACTCAGGTAAGCCGGAGCAAACGTTTCTTCCTTGGTACTGCTTTCTTCCAGCGCATATGCAGGACAAAATGACAGCTTTTGCATCCTTCGCTCGGGTTGGTTCAGCCCTTTTATCAGCAATCGTCATTCGTTTGAAAATTACTCGCCTGCTTATTTCTCGGGTCGTCTTTACTTGTTCACGGCTTCCCTTTACCAGCGTTTCTCGACCCGTTCGATTCGGTAAGTCAGGCTCTCCAGCGTCACCGCCACAAGGCCATTTACATATTCGCGCCGGGTATCCTGGTGAATGAGCAGCTTCGGCATATGCTCCTGCGGAATTGTATCGAGACAGCGTTCAATAATGGCATCGTGCATGTCCGGCTCGACGGCGTCTCCCGTGATGACGATGGCCGCGGGATTGATAATCGCGATGATCGAGACCATTGAGTGCACGACCAATTGCAGCAGCCCTGCGGGCGTTTTCAGCATTTCAAGCTGTTTTTCCCGCGTCATGCCAAACGGCAGATACGAAATTTCACCCCCGAAATGGGTGTTGCCGGATAAAGGATGACCTTCGATCATAAAGCCCGCACCCGGAAAATAATTCGGGGAAAACGACAGCACGGCAAAGTTTTTTTCCTCGGCAAAATGCTGCTCAGTGTACAGCCCGTACACCGTCAGGTTCATGTCGTTGCCCACGACCACTTCCACGTCCTCGTACTGCTCCTTGAGCCGCGGACCAAGCGGCTGCTCCGCCAGCTCCGGTACGTCGCAGATGCCGATCACCCCATGATGCGCCACGCCGGGAATACCGATCCCGATCGCCTGCACGTTATGATACCGGTCAACAAGCTCCGCAACCAGTTTCTCCATCGTAACGAGGGTAATCTCATCGTACAGAAGCGTCTGCTCATCCAGTACCTCGCCATTCAGGTTGGCGTTAACCGCCACGATCGAGCGCTCCCCATTTACGATGCGAACGATGAGGGACAATACGCTGGCGTAATCCGCATTGAACTGATACCGGCTCGCGGGTCTGCCCCCGCTTGATTCGTCCGGTCCAAGGTCGATAATCTCCCCGGTCTGGAGCAATTCGTTCAGAATCGTGCCACACGTCGCGACACTGAGTTTCGTTAGATTCGCGATAGACGCCTTCGTGCCAACGCGGATGGTGCGCAGCGTATTTTTTACCAGCTCCACGTTGATTCGTTTGACCTGCTGCGTATTGTGTGCTGTCGGGTTCAAGGCGGTGTCAAGCCTCCTTTCGCGATGTTGGATTTCACGGTTGATTATTTTAAAAGAGTTTTAATAAGTGAAGTTTAGGTGGAGTCGGGCGGAAAGTCAATGCTTCAGTTGAAATTTAAAGTAGCTATGATGTGATGGAAAAAGACAGTGCAAGATCGTAAAACCATGATCCCGCACTGTCCCTTGTGGGTTTCGCGTTATGTAGAGTGACTGATGCGATACGCCAGCATGCTTTTCTCTAGTCGAATCTCGAACAATTTTCGGTTCAGTTCCTGTTCCATGGAGTGCAGATGGTAAGCAGCTTGCTTCACGGTGTCCATTTCAAGTACTCCAGCCTGCTTGGCAATGATGTCCATCGCGTCCGAGATGAGTTTGCGACACCTTGTAAGTTCGTTTAAGGCTTCATCTTCTCGCTCGATTAGCTTTGTGTACTCTACGGTTAGTGCTTCAATGTTGGTAGCTGTCATGTTACCACTCCTAAAATTGGTACGCATAAGAGTACCAGATATACAAAAAGTATATGGTACGCTCATGCGTAACGTCAAGTCCATATGGAAATTTCAGGAGTGATTATCATGGCAAAGAAAGTGGTTGTCAATATCCACAAACTAACGGAAAAACATAACATCTCTCTTCGCGAACTGGCCCGATTATCAGATATTCGCCATGCTGCGTTGAGTGAGTTGCAGTCTGGGAAACGAGAGAATATCAACTTTGCTCATATTGAGCGGATCGCTGAGGCGCTGGATATTGATGATATTAGGGAGATTATTGAGATTCGGGATGTCTGATTGATGAAACATTTCTGATATCCCTCGGGTTAGTTAATACAACTTAATTATATTGTAGATAAAAGAGGTATTATTCTATAATGCTATTAACGTTGCTCCCTCTAATTATGTGGGACTGTAAAAGTATCATACAAACAATAATGGAATCAATAATTCTTTCAAAGCCTACTACCGTCTTAAGTTCAGATAAAGATTCGTAAATTCCGCCTATTTCATATAAAGCATTCTGAATAACTCCAGCCAGTTCAACGACCTCTGCATCTACTACTAACTCAAGCAATTTAAAAGAAGGAGTAACATTATTTAAGAATTCCGTTAACATCTGTGAAAATTGAGCACTGAATATTTCTATATATTTTGCTATACCTTCTCCACATAATTTATTCGAAGCTGATGCCGTTTGAATAACATCATTATATTGAGTAATTAGCATCCTAATAAGACCTAGATTACCTGAAGCCAACCTCCACTTTTCAAACTCTACAACATCAAGATCCAAATATGAAAACAATTCCTTTGGTAAGCTAGTCGGAAATAGTGGCTTTGAAATCACCGCTTCATCCGCATCAAGTAATCGATGTAGCGGTATGGTATAACCACTTAGCAGTGGTACATCTTTAAAAATAGGTACGTAAATCATGTTTAGTGATTTTGTTTCCAATATCCATCTATAACTGTTATATGGTATTGCTGATTTAAAAGCCTCACGAAACTTAAGAACTATTTTTACATATTCATCCTCTATAACATAAGAATCCATTAAATCTTCAATCTTGCTAAGAACATATATATCTCCATTTACGGTTACTGTTTTTCCTCCAATTCTCTCAGATGCTAATTCATAAGCTCTTTCAATTCTATCATTCGATTTTTTATACATTTCTCTAGCATTGTAGGCTATAGAAACGCCTTTTATAGGATAATTAAGAACATGTGACCACATATTTAGTAGAGTAAGCATTTCTTCAGTTTCTTCAGTAACAAAAACTGTTTCAATAGTGCTGTATTCTTTAAACAGTGATTCATATTCTTTTTGCATTCTTGTTAATGATTTTACAGCACCAAACAAAGTGAAAAGTGCTAAACGGGAATTTTTAATATGATCTAAACGAGCTCCTTGTAACCTTGCTATTATTACATCTGCAATTTGATCATAAAACCACTCTAATTTTCTATATGTTTCAGCAAATGCTTTTTCAAAATTAATGTACTGATGAATTGAGGTTTCTAGAGAGTCTGAGGCAATACCTACTTTATTTAAAATATCAATATTCCCAGTATTAAAGTCACTGTTCATTTTCTCTCTAATAAGACAATAAGGATCAACCGCAGTTTTTGGCAGTAAAATTTCTTTGTTCATTGCATATTTAAACTCTTTTGCAGTCTCTATTACTCTGTCCCAACGTACATTGTCGTGTCGTTTCTTCTTGTAGATGAAATCAATATAGTCAATGGTAAAATAAATAAGTTTCTTTGAATTTTTTCGTCTATGGTCTACCTGCATTACATATTGTGTCCATGTATCGGGTCGATCTAAATACTCTATTCGCGTCTGTTCCCAGGCATTAAGTTCCATAATCCATAGATCTGGACGATTTTTTTTATTAATTTTAGACTCGCTATTATATGCATCAATGCCTATATCACGCAATAAATCAGTTCCAATCAACTTAACCCCTATATTTTCCCTATCAGGAAATATCTGATCAAGCAAAGCTGTCATCTTATTTCTCCAATAGAAGTTAAAATTTGTTTCAGAAGAGTTTGAATTTCCTACCTTATAATAATCATTAAAAACAGGAGGGATAAAATAGCACTGTATGTCTGAATCAGAAATATCTAGGTTTATTACACAGTATTCTTTAATTATTCTTGAAGACAATACATTCCTTGCTGAAATATACAGTTCTTCATTAATTATCTCATGAAGTCCTCTTAAAGCGTCCGCCTTTGACTTAACATCGCCAGTTAACATTTCATCAATAATTTCATCAACTGAGAAAGGAATCTCTATCTTTTTACCACGCTTTGCCAACCAAAATAAAGAATATCCTAATTGTGACCATTCTTTATCATGCATCGGCATGTTTAAAGGAAGTTTCAAATTGAGAATTAATGAATCTGTAGCTTCATAATCAATCTGTAGAGAGGTCAATGAGTTCTTTATTGTCTCAACCTCTTCTCTTGATTTCTCTCCATTAAGTCTTTCAATAATAAATTCGTTAGGTCGCATGTATCCTGAAATATCTACAGGCATATATTTCAACCAACCAATTCCATATTTATTTTTAATTTCTTGAATCACTTCTATATTAGCTTCAACATACCGCTTAACATCAAGCCATAACATCGTTTTAATTAAACCTGCACAAGCTATCCAGTCCTTTTGCCCTTTGAAAGAGATTAAAGTGACTATCTCTTTAGAATAAGAATGTTTAGAGAAAAAATCCATCATGATATATTGATAATATTTACTATCTAGGCAATCCAGAGTTAACAATAGAAGCTCGAAGGAATCCTCTCCAATAATTTCATAAATAATCTCCGAAACAATGAGCGCTCTCTGTGGATGAAGGGATTCCAAAAACAAACCATCATCTGAAGATTTTATCAAGTACTCATTACTAAAACGTTGGATTGCAGAGAATATATTATTGATGCCAACAACTTTTTTCGCATGTTCAAGATAAAGAGGACAACCAATTCTCCCTGCAAAGCTAACAAGTTGTAATAATAAAAACCACGAGTCAGGATGCCCTTCTCTTAAAAGATTTTCAATTTGTGCTCTTAACCTTTGTTTCAATGTTTGATTGTTCGTAAGTAAGTAAACAAATTCTATTAATGGGCCATTTTCACCAAATCTTGCCCAAGCTTCTTCGAAACTTCGAAAATAAGCATGTGGCGATGAATCTATAATTGTCTGATAGATTGACATCGCTTCTTGTTTAGTTAGGTCTAAATCAATAATTTCAATACTTACAGAACTAGAATCAATACGAGTCATTCTAAAGTCCTCTTCACGTATAGAAACTAACACCGGAACAGCAATGCCACGTGCCTGTAGTTCCTGTATTAGGATTATCCATTGTTGTTCCCCTGGATGGACATCGATGTATACAATTAGATTTCCAGTGTGTTTAGTGATACCTTTTAAAGCATTAGCTAAATTTTCTGCTTGTCTAATAGAAGAGATTGAGCGAATGCAGAAAATTAATTGTTCTGGATAATGATCAAGTAGATAACGATAACAAAGAGTTGTTTTACCCTGTCCAGATACCCCTCTTATGATTACTGCTTTGTTATCTTCAATTTTATGATTAATCTTGTCAATCCAAGTTCGTCTACTTAAATCAAGCCCATTACGTACATGAGATGGATGTGCAGATATTCCTTGATCAAACTCATCTTTAAGCTTATTGTAACTTTTGTCTGTAGCGATATCGCATAGTCTTATCAAGGAATTGTTATATTCTTTGTAGTAACCGTCTATTGCTGAAATATCTCTTCCAATTTGATGTATTTGCTCCTCCCATAACTTGAGGCTAGTACTTCCTTTTTTATTAGAAAGATCAGAAACATATTGGATGAGCAATGAATAAGCAAGATCAGGAGCTGCCATCACTGGCACAAAGTCTTTTAACTGTTTTAATATCTGTTCTTGAAGATCTTCAATATTTACTTTTTCAAAAACTAAAGATGAGATTAACCATTCCGCAGATTCTAGTGTAAGCTCGTGATTTTCAGTTAATTTTTTCAGCACTGATTTTTTACAACTAATTTCTCCATCAATTAACCCTTTTAATTCCTCTCCTAAATTATTAAAATAAATAACTCTTACTTTTGAAAATGAATTATCTACTTCGTGTATGCTACACACTCTTTTATAAAAACCTTCTCCTCCGACAGAAGATTTCGCGGAAGCTAAAGATGAGAGAGTTAAGTCCGATGAAATATTTTTAATTTGTATTGCCTCTATTATTTTCCCTTCATTTTTTATAACTAAATCTTCAATATCTTCAGGGAAAAAATCATGGTTGTGAGTATCAGACATTAATCGAGAGGCAATATATAATGTTTGTGAAGAAAATCCTTTCCAAGCTGCCTGTGCTCCTATGTCTGATTTAGAAAATATTCCACTTCCTTCAGTCACTTTCATGTTACCGCCTCCCTGTGATCGAATTAAAAAAGCAACATTAATTCGAGTCCTATTTCAACTTTTCCTGAATATATCTTTCCTGCAAATACTTAATCATTCGATCTTCTGTCACCAAACAACTAATTTCGTCTCGTTTATGCTTGCCAAGCTTAGAAAGCCAGTTATGTGATCCTAGGAAGAGATAACGATCATCAACCAGCAAAATCTTAGAATGAATAGGAGGGATGTATTTAAGCGACTCTCCCATAACTTCTTTAAGAGTTGAAACAGACTTGACGTTTTTATCATAATCCCCATATGAATTATCCCTTTTCACAATTCCAGGAATATTGCCAAGATCAATTCCTTTCCCACCTTGATATCCAAACCCAATTCTTACTTCCACCTGTCTACTCATCGCGGCTTGAACTAAACTAACAAATTCGTCATTGACTATATACGACATAATCCAAGGTGAAAAAATGACTATCGACTTGTTTGCATGCCGTAAAGCTTCCATCAGCAACAAGTAATGATCTCTTGGATTGAGAATGAGACGCTCAGGTAGATGTTCACGAAGGTATACAGAGAACGGATCAAGCAACTCTTGAGAGCCTTCTGAAGAATCGATATATAGACTGAATGCCATCGCATCCATATCCTCAGCAATCGTATGGAAGCTCTCTTCTAGCGGACTTATACACACTCCACTTTTCTGAATAATCTCGAACACATTCTTTAGATGGTTCTGTTTGAGCTCAGAGATCACTTCCATGTTACCTACCAAAACAAACTGTTCTTTGGCTCGAGATAGAGCAACATTCAGCAGATTAGTGCTTCCACCAACAAATGAGGCAATCCCCGTTTGCTTCGAATTATCAATGACCGAGCTAAAAATAATAATCTTCTTTTCCTGCCCTTGAAACGCATGAACCGTTCCTATATCTACACCGGGAATTTCCTTTTGCAGCTTATCCTTTTGCTTCGTGAAAGGTGTGATGATACCTATGTCCTTCTTACTCATCCCCTTTTGCTCTACATAAATATCAACCAATCTCTGACATACTTTAATTTCAGACATATTAGTATGTGTCCTAATGTTCTTTAAGCCCCTCACATCAATCGCAACGAGATTATTACCAAACAATTTATCATGATTGTCCTGATTAACAATGGTCAGAATTCCCCCATATACATGTTGATTAGAAAACTCCATGATACTTTTTTCGCATCTGCGATGTTCAGTAAGAATTAATCCTTTTCTTTTACCTCTATGATCCCACTCGTAAATATCTGAATTCCGGTCAATGTAACTCTGCGCACTATTGCGCTGTACACATATTTGCTCATGATGTTCCTCTGGGATTCCTGGTATTTCTTCAACTACATTGGTTTTCAAAAGCCTTACGGGTTCTAATTGTTCAATATCTCCTACAATAACCGCTCTCTGAGATCTATAAAGAGGACTACTTAAATAATGCGGCATAATCTGACCTGCTTCATCCACAAGCAGTGTATCGATAAGTCCTGGTAATAATTGAAATGTTCGTTCTCCAAACGAATGAAGAGTTGATGTAACTACAGGAAAACATAAGAAAACCGTGTTCCATAGGGCCCTGATGCCTTTATTAAATTCCTGATCCCGCTTATTTCCTTCACTATAAAATGGTTGAAACCACATCCCCTGACAGACCATTTTAAGATTGTGCAAAACTTCTTCCGCATGTAACTTCACGTATTGCTCTGTTACTCTCAGTGAGTGCTGAAAGAGTTCATACCTTTTTTCCAGAACAACTCGATCAGATGCAAAAGCAAATGCGTTATATTGGGAAATATCCTCGAATCCCCACTTAACAGCAATCTCTTTGTCCAACGATAAAAATGTTTCAAGTTTTCCTATGAACTGACCAATAAACTGGATGGCTTCATTACAGTTTGTTTGCTGTTGCTCCAGTTCGTGCAGGTTGTCCTTCAGAATTACTATCTCTGCTCTCTGATGATCTTGCTCAGATCGCTTAAGAAGCAGTGTCGCTCTCAGTTCCTCTTCTTCGTTTTCTTTCTTCTTTATTAGACGATTCTCAATATAATTCTCGGAAGGATATTGTATGAAAAATGCTTTCCTTTTTGGTAAAAGCCATTTCAGCCAAGCGTTCTTTTTCCAGGCTCGAAACTTCTCCAACGTGTCGTAGCCTTCTTTGATCAACTCTGTATATTCTGAGAGGTCCAATACTGTAGATTCTATTTGAACTTCCAAGTCTCTAATTTTTTGTTTTCGTTCATGAATGACACTCTTTAGAGACAGAATAGAATTTTTAATGGTATTCAGTTGACCACTCTTAATTTCTAATTCCAATTGATACGAAGACAGATCAGTTGCAGGATCGTTCAATACTCGGCCTTGACTGGCATAAAAACGAATTAATTCCTCCTTCGCTGCGGCCCACTTCTCAATATCCTTATGTATGTGTTCCAATTCTTGATAAGCAGCAATAAATTGCCCTTTTGCTGTCTCATCCATGTTCTGAGTCTTAGCTTCTTCCAACCCTTCAATAAACTCCGGAACAAACTCTGTCGTGAAAGCCATTTTATTAGTAGCGTTGCCTAACCTTGCACAGAAGAATCCTTTTGTTTCCTCTCCCTCTGTCTTCTGTTTTAAAAAATCTGTAAAGTAAGACACTTCTTTGAGCAATTCCAGACCGATATTATCTACAGCTTTATTGTTGGTACTTGTGAGCACCATGGAGAATGTTCTGTTGTCTACTTCGAAAGGAATCCGATACAACTCTTTGCCTCTCTCTTTAATCTTCTCCCACGGCTTTTCCCAAAGATCAGTCAAAGTCTTTGCCTTCATCACCATGTTATCTGCGAATACTTCTTTGAGTAATGTACTTTTCCCAGTCCCCGGTGGTCCGTTCACTGAAAGTAGAGAGTGGTCATTGATCGCTTCAATAACATGCCACTGTTTTTCGTTAATTGGATATTGGTCCGTATAGCTGCCGTAATGAAAAGAAAGCCCGGCATTTTCTTTAATATATGCTGTAGTATTCTGGCCACCTGTTAAATATGTATTTAAAAGTTCAGGTAGTGGAAATTCGTCTGTCGTAAGTTCAAGAATACGTTCTATTTCTTTTTGGAAAATTGGTCGTTTCATTTCCTCCAGCATTTCAAATGTAACAAAGACTTGGGCAGGCATTTGCCAACCTTCGTAGCTCTTAAAGTTATTTAGATCTTTTTGGTATTTTCGTTTCAGTTCCGTACTAAAAATATTGAGGATTTCATGCATATCTTGCTGCTGAGAGTAATCATTAGCATTCATTAGTTCAAGTAAATTTGCTTTCTCAATCTCACCGACCTCAAATGTAGAATTATTCGTTAACCAGGCAACCACAATTCCCAAACTCTCATGGTTGATATAAAACTGCTCTATTTTCAGCTTCTCCTCTTCAATACGTCCAATAAAAGTGATTAATGGTTTCGTTGAAGTCTCTTTTTTCGTCGTCTTCTTCAATAATGGGTAACAAATCGTTATTGCATCATTTAACAAATTGCTAATGAACTTTTCTGAATTAGCCCTATTGTCCTTATATTTAAAGGAAAGCCATGTCAGAAACTCCTCTACTGACTTATTGCCAGAAACAACAAGCTCAATCTGACTGTCTAGTTCATCTTTCCTGTATCTTCCTATTTCCAAATGATCATTAATATCGGGGTACGATGTAATTTTCTTAAATATATCCCTCCTCCTCTTTTGCTGAACAAGTTGTTCCAGCCTAGTGGGATCACTCAGAATCTCATCACTAAATAACTCACCTTCCACTTGGCTTAACGAATTTTCCATCAGAGCTGTTCTCTTTTCATATTCAACGAAGTACCGAAGTACATTCCTGCTATCTAACACTTAATCCCCTCCATCAACAACCATATATCCTATACGTCATCCTTATTATATACGATTAGTTAAATATAGGACATTAAGTGCTTAGGATTTCATCATCATATATCTAAGTCCACTTTGTATTACCACATTTTCACATTTTCACATTTACTTAACCTTTGAATTGTTGACCTGTCTAGGCCCCAAGCTAAACCTTGCGAAGCAACTTTCGCCAGATAACATACCTTAATAAAAAGAAAAGAAATGATTATTATTCAACTTTCAGAGAGCAGTTAACGTTTATCCTCTTGAGTAACTTTTATGTTTTCTTTAAAGAAAAGTTAAATTTAAAATAATGGGAGGAGTAAAAATGATTAAATTACGTTTTGTCATTACAATAACTCTAATAGTCCTGGTCTCAGCATTACTTATATCATGCAATGAGAAAACCGAGGTGTCTCTCGATGACTTGATTATAACAATGAAAGAATCAAGTCTAAACATTGAAACAGATGAAGCAGAAGTCGCCTCAACCCACTATGCATATAATCCGGATACAAAGATGTTTTACTTAGGATTGCAATTCAAAAATGATGAGGTTCCTTCCACTGACAAACAAAATGCGATCTATGAGAAGTTTCTTTCTAAAGCTTCTGAGGTAACAAATACCGGGGATTGGAAAAAAGCGCTAGAACTTTATAACGTAACATTTGAGCAGCTATTACCGAATAATGAGAAAAAAACACTTGCTGCGAAGAAAGAAAACTCTGACGTTATTGAATTTGAAAACTCAAAATAAAGTGATCTATCATTCATAAAAATGAGGGGCACTTGATTCATTCAGTGCTCCCCATCGTCTTACCCGTGCACCGTCAACTTAAAGTCTTTATATCATGGCCATAGTATTGTAAGGTTCCTCCCCCACCTCACAAACAACTTCATCAGCCCATTAAACACCGGATTAATAATATATCCCTTCGGATCAATCGAATATCTCGTGCCTGTATCCAGCTTGGGGATCCGCTCCATTTCCTCGGGCGTTAATGAGAAATCGAAGATTTCGCTGTTTTCCTTAATCCGCTTTGGATTCGAGGATTTCGGGATCAGGATAACCCCGCGTTCCAGATGCCAGCGCAGGATGATTTGAGCTACCGTTTTGTGGTGGTGATCGGCTATCTTTTGAAGTTCGATAGGAGAGTAACGTTTTATTGCCTTGTCCGAGCGGCCCCCAGGCTTCATGCAGGATATGATGTTTATCCATATAAGCGCGCAGTTCATACTGCGGAAATTCCGGGTGCGCTTCGATCTGGTTGACCATGGGGGGGATGCTGGTGTGTCTCATCAGGTTTTCCTGATGCTCGATCTCGAAGTTCGCGATACCGATGACCTTGATTTTTCCTGCCAACTAAAGCTCCTCCATCGCTTTCCACGTCTCGATATACTTGGGCGAAGCAAAATGAATCAAATACATGTCCAGGACATCAACCCCCAATTTATCGATCGTCGTTTGAAAGGCGCTTTTCGTTGCTTCGTAACCATGATTCGTGTTCCACACTTTGCACGTAATGAAAAATTATTCTCTCGGATTCCGCTTTGCCTAATTTCCTCACCCAGCGATCTTTCGTTGCCATAAATGCCGCCGTATCGAAATGCCGGTACCCACCCGGAACGCCTCTCAGATGGCCGTTTTGAACTCTTCCGTTTTCGTTATAACAAGTTTTAAATATCCGCACGGATCAGATTATAGTCATTGTCAAAATACGCATGGATTCTGTGACCGCCAAACAGTTCTCCATCGTCGTACTCGCAGTAAATATAATCCTGCTTCATCACAATATCCAACAGTCGGATGCACGACGCAAATCTTTCTTCGCTGACGTTATACTCCCCCGCATCAACCCGATCCCAGTCCAGGTTTGGGTCATCCTCGTCGTACTCTGGCCAGAAATCATTTTTGAACGTCACTAACTCACCCGCGATCCTTGCCTTGGCCTGTTGATCAAATTCAGACAATCCCTCGTACAGCTTCTCAGCCCGGTGTATCATCTCTTGCATGTTTACTTTGTTGTCGGACGCATCCAATGTCCAGTGCACTGTGCCTTCGCGAAGCGTGTATCCTTCACTTATTTCTTCGTAAACCAATGTGCCCATCTTCACACTATGAATCGATTTCAGCAACGTTTACCATCCTCCCTTACAACACACCGTTCATTCCGCCGAACATCCGGCCTAACACATCCCATTGTACAAATATCCAACATAATATCATTGCTAGAGATAGACCAACCAACAGATTCGTTTTGTTCTTCGGGATGGCAGCCAGCAGGATTACAGAACCCTTTTCTACGCGCATACCACATCACATACGCACAGACTGGAGAAATTAATGAGACTTAACCCATAAGTTTGCCATTTGGCAAGCTTATGCTTTCAATTCACCCATCTACATACACACATTCCTATTTCGCTTTGAAAATGTGCAAAAAGTGCCCGTTTCAGGACCTTTATGAATGAAAAATCACTAAAAATATCGGTTGCAGGAAGTAACACCTTCAAAATGTACAATTTGAGTTAGAGGAAGTGTAAATTATGGTTTAAATGAAATCTTTAAAGTCAAAGAAGTCAATCACTATTACGATTGACTTCACTTGAATTTATTGAGCTATCGTTTCCCGTTAGCGAAATAACAGAAAGTTAACACAAATTTATTTAACACAGATTACTCGTCCTTTTGTCATTTGCACTAATTCTTCAGGTGTTAATTGAAACACTGCTCTTGGATGTCCGGCAGCAGCCCATATCTCTCTAAATTGTAACAAGTCTTCATCGATAAGAGTGATGATTGGCTCTTTATGTCCTAAAGGGGGTACGCCTCCAATAACAAATCCTGTGTGTTTACGTACAAAATCAGCGTCAGCTTTTCCTAAATTGTCATTCAGATGGGTGTTAATTTGCTTTTCATTAATTCGATTTACTCCACTGGCTATCACCAATAAGGGTTTATCGTTATTTTTGAGTCGAAAGATAATTGACTTAGCTATATGTGCAACCTCGCAACCTATCGTATCGGCAGCTTCCTGTGCAGTTCGTGTACTGTCAGGTAGTTCTATAACTTTATTTGCATATCCCAACTCTATTAGTTTGTTTTGCACCTGTTGTGCACTATCTTTAAGTTGACTTGTCAACGTGTATCCCTCCTTAATGATTACAAGCAATTAAGATTCCGCATAATACATAACAACCTGTATCGTCACATCTTCGTCCGATTTATTTATATAACGGTGTTCAACATTGCCTGCAAATCTTATAGCCTGTCCTTCTTGTAAGGCGTATATTTCATCCTTAATCTGTAGATTAAACACTCCAGAGATAACTGTGATGTACTCTTGAACCCCATCATTGTGTGGGAGTGAAACATAGTTACAAGTAGGACTAAGAATAATCGTAAACGTTTCAATACGTGTTTGGGGGTCAAACGGAAACAGCAAGTATACTCTACAATTTCCATTGTCTTCTGTTAAATCTGGAATTTCTTTTCGAGTTGCAATGGATACTACTGCCTCATCCTCTTTAAGTAGAGATGAAAACGAAATATTGAGTCCCGTAGCAATTTTCCACACGGTTGTCACTGTGGGCTGCGTTTCTCCTCGCTCAATTTGATGAAGCATACCTTTACTAACCTTTGTTAAATCAGCAAGCTTATCTAAGCTTAACTGCCTATGTTTTCTAATACGTTGCAGGTTGTTTCCTATCCTGATGTGTATAGCATTCAAGAAGTAACATCCCCTTTCGTTCATTATACTATACAAATATATCATTATACAGTACGTTTTACAAACGTTGTATTGGGCTAAACTGCCCGTTCGTATTATGAGGTCATCCAGTTTTTTACTGTTTGACCTCTTTTGTTCGTAGGAGGTTTAGTATGGGTAGCCGGGGTAGACGTCTCTGCCCGTGGGGCTTGACCCCGTGAGCTAAACTGTTCACCCCCTACTTCATCCCAATATTCAACAGCCCGATGCACGCCGCAAATCTTTCTTTGCTGACGTTATACTCCCGTGCCCATCTTCGCACTATGAATCGATTTCAACAACGTCCACAATCCTCCCTTACAACACCCCGTTCATTCCGCCGAACATCCGGCCTAACACATCCCATTGTACAAATATCCAACATAATATCATAGCTAAAGATAGACCAACCAACAGATTCCTTTTGTTCTTCGGGATGGCAGCCAGCAGGATTACGACCATTAATATGTATATCGCATAAAGCCATGGGATCAAATAATAATGCGTGTGAATCGGCAAGTATGCGTTTCGTAATTCATACCCTTCCGCCAGCAGCAAGGTGATGGGAAGCGATAGGATCGCAGCAGAGATGAACCCTTTTCCACGCGCATACCACATTACATACGCACAGACTGGAGATATCAACGCACATATGCCCCAGAACAAGATGGCTTTTCCAGGGAAAAATTTCAGAAACAGCGTGGTATACACGTAATAAACGGCAAGCATGGAAACAAAAAACGCAAAAACGTTCGCTGACGCCCATTTGGGCGAGCAGCTAAACACCGACAAAAGCGTCGCCGTAAATACCCAGATCCCCAGGCGTCCGCCGATATTATCAAATATGGGGTTAATGCTTGCATTGTCTACTAACTTTGCGGCTACACCCATGATGATTCCCAGCACGGTGGCATAAACGATGGAACGAAGCTTGTGTTCTTTGGTCGACCCAATCGGGGTTCGAATAGAATTCAAGGCTCGGTTGCTTACCATTTCACACATCCCCCAGACGAGCGATGGCATATTGCAGCAATTGTGCTTTTTTCGCTTGCGTAATCTCCAGTGGGGCGTCTTTTAATGCTTGTGGATTCACTTCGATTTTTTTTCCGGCAGCCTCCTGCTGCTGCGCAATTTCCATCATGGTGTTCACCGGGCTGGTGTAGTTTCTAAGCAATGAGCGGCATAGTCTTTCCGTGAGCTTTTCCGGTTCCTCGTTTACGAAGCAAAGCTTACCGTGTACCAAAGAAACATGTTCCTCAAATTGGTCCTTGAGATCGACGACATGCCAGCCTGACCAAATCTCCCGGACCTCGCGAATCACTTCTCCCAGACCAGGGGCATACCACAAATGGATCGTTCGGGCTGGGATATCGAGATGAAATCCTTGATCCGGAATCTCCTCCGGCCATTCTTTCAAATCCAGTTCCGTGCGTCCGACATGTTGGTCCAAGTGTTCGAGCAGTTCGGGACCTTGCAGCAAATATTCCTCCATCTCCCACTGTGCCGGATATAATCGTAGTTCCCCGTTCGAAAAAACGATGCTCGCAATCGTTCGCACCCAGCCTTCCGCCGATTCCGGCGCTAATGCAGCAGGCTCTACAGGCTTGTTGGTCCGCCCCGTCAATTCATCCGTGGGATGGCCGACATATTCAGCCAGATCCAGAATGCCCGCCGATGCCCATTCAATGGACCACCCGGGCCATAGCGGCTTCATCATTCGAATCAGGTGCCTGCGCAGCGGAATTTCGTAATTCACGTCCTCCCCGCCGTACCAGAGCAGCACTTGACGATCCAAATCCATCAGCGCGCCCCCTTCCGCCCACGCCGTATCAAGCCATGCTGTCGTCGGCTCTTGACGTTTGATGAATTCCAATGCTCCTTCCGGGCCCCAAAACAAATTTTCCGGCATCGAGATGCCGCCCCAATGACTGTAATACAGTGAATATGTATGATGTTCAACCAGTAACAGATTTGCACGATGCCCCATTCATCATCTCTCCCCTGTATTTCATAATCGTTGTTACTATAGAAACCGCATTAATCAATCACACTTGGCCACTGCGAGTTCAGTACCATCTTCCGATCGCTGTTATCCCCAGATTTTTTTGAATCCCCTTTTTCAAGGGGAAATCCGGTGATAAAGGCGAACGCTTCGCTTCTTCAGATTGGTCCTGCCTCTTCGTTAACGTGTTTATGTTTTTGCGGTTTATATCTATCAATAATATTATAAATCCTCCACTTTTCCCCAACCTTTTAATTCCTTAAACGTAATATTAAAGTAAGAAAAAAGACAGTCCGTTGAAAGATGCCTTTCGTATACTTAACGTATCCAGCGTACGAATCGTTTGAACGAAAATGGACCATGAACAGGAAGGTGAACTTTCATGCAAAAACAGAGGGTAAACGACCAGCGTTCCGTTAAAAAAATACCCTTGCCGACATTGCCCCTGAAGCGCGTTTCTCCCCTTGGGCCGGGGTGGACAGGTGCGATCACGGTATTAAGCTTAGTCACGTTATGTAATGGATTGGTGCAAGGATACTACTATTTGGGATCACGAAGCGTTGCGGACTATTTAATCGGGACTTCATTGTTTTTGACCGTAATCCTGGGTATTACCGGAATCATTGCCGGGTTGCTGCATTGGGCAAAACAAATGCCTTCACGATATGTGTGGTCCATGCTTGCTTCGTTCTGTGTGTTGTCGATCAGTTTTTTTGGTCCCATCCCGTTAACGCTGCTGGTTGCTCTAGTAATGATTATTTGCTTTTCCCTGCTCGGTGCGGTGCTCTATCGATTTAAGGCTGGAGCTTATCGGGAAACTAAGATCTGGAAAAAACGGACGGCAGGAGCAGCTGCCGCAGCGGCTCTCATTCTGATCTGCATGCTGGGGTACTGGCTCATGAGTGAAGGCAAAGCTGAGCTAACCGTGCCGTATCCGTTACAAACCGTCAAATCGGCGGAACAATACCGCACGACATTATCCAATCCGGCGGAGCCTGGGAAATTCCGCGTGAAATCGATAACCTACCGAAGCGATCCAACATCTCGCAAAGATCTCGGAGAACAAGGCATGCTTATAACCGAACCCGTCGACGGTTCAGCCTTTGTGGACCAATGGGCGGCGAGACGCACAAAAACGTTCGGTTTCGGGCCGGAAGCGATGCCGTTAAACGGGACGGTCTGGTATCCCGAAGGCGACGGTCCGTTCCCGCTGGTGTTGATCGTACACGGCAATCACCTTGCGACGGAGCCTTCCGACCCGGGTTATGCTTATTTGGGCGAGCTGCTGGCAAGCCGGGGATTCATCCTGGCTTCCATCGATCAAAACTACCTGAACACTTCTCCATTCAACGACCTGTTCATGTTCAGCGTTCTGAAAGGAGAGAATCGCGCCAGGGGATGGCTGATGCTGGAGCATCTCAAGACATGGGAGAAATGGAACTCCACCGAAGGCAATCCGTTCTATGGCAAGGTGAATATGCAGCGCATCGGGCTGATCGGACATTCCCGGGGCGGCGAAGCCGTCACCACGGCGGCGGCTTACAATGAAATGACATCCTATCCCGAGGATGCCAACATCAAGTTCGACTACCATTTCAACATCCGTTCCATCGTTTCGATTGCCGGCACCGATGGGCAATATCAACCGGCCGGACAACCGATCGTCTTGAAAGACGTGAACTATCTGGCCCTGCACGGTTCAAACGATATGGACGTCTCTTCGTTTGCCGGAGCAAATCAGTATCACCGGACCCAATTTACGGGTAACAACGGATTTTTCAAATCCTATGTGTACATCTACGGAGCCAACCATGGACAATTCAACAACGAGTGGGGCAAACACGATGGTGTCGGCTTGGGAAACATGCTGTTCAATACGGCCGAGCTTCTTCCCGAGGAGCAGCAAGCACTGGCGGCAAAGGTGCTGATTTCGTCTTTTTTGGAAGCCACGCTGAAGGATCAAGCCGGGTACCAAACCGTGTTTCAGGATCTTGGGCACGCCAGGGAATGGCTGCCCGAGACGATGTATATCAGCAATTATTGGGATGCAAATACAACAACGATCAGCAGTTATGACGAGGACAGCGATCCTGAGACGACCACGTTGTCGGGGGGCCGCTTGGAAGGAGAGTCGCTTGGGGGATGGAAGGAGCAGAAGATGGAGATGGCCCATACGGTCGAGCAGTATAGCGCCGTTTCCCTGGAGTGGGATCACGCGACAGCTTCTTCCGTCCCTGCCTACAGGGTCGTTTTGCCTGATCGGGGAATCGAAACGACCGAGCAGAGTTCCATCGTGTTCTCCCTGGCTAACGGGAATGCGGATCATGATGCAGAAGACGGAACAGACGCGCTGGTCGATCTAACCGTTTTGGTTGAAGATGACCAAGGAAATGCCGGCCGTTTGCCGCTAAGCAGCGTTTCTCCCCTGCTGCCGATGTTCGAAGGGTCCCTTGCAAAACGGCCGTTTGCATTCTTTCAGACAACCAAGGAGCCGATCTTTCAGAATTATACCTTCAGCCTGGCCGAGTTCGCCAAGACCAACTCTAATTTTAACCCGGAACGAATCCGCAAAATCAGCTTTGTGTTCGATCAGACGGCCAAAGGAAACCTATTCATCCGGGACATTGGCATCCGCAACGCCAAGCCGTAGATACTACCTGATGCTTTGCAATAAACAGGAAGATTCTATACTAAAAGGACGTCGTCCTTTAACCGACTTGATGGTTTTAAACCAAAGATCCCCTCCGAATTTCAGCGCTGCGATGCTCTGTTTCGGATGGGATTTTTTTTGCCGCTTCATCTCCCCTCTATTTCTCCATTCCGTTAAACTCCCTCAGCATCTGTGTAAAATCAGTCAAGCGCTGGTCATCCCAATGGGAAATTCGCCCGTAAAACGCATCTTCCTTTTCCTTCAGCGCCTCGATCGTCTGCTGCCGTCCCTGCTCCGTGAGCGAGAGCAGCACGCCGCGGCGGTCTTCCGGCGATACCTCGCGGCTGACGTAACCGGCTTGCTCCAGCTGTTTGATCAAACGGCTGACCGAGCTGCGGTCCATGGCCGTCGCTTCGGCCAACGCAGCCGCGCTCGCCCGGCCGTGGGAATACAGCCAGCGAATCAGGTGAAATGCCGCAGGTTGGAGGGCTGCGTCGAAGCGTGCCGCCGTTTGCACATGCAGTGCATGCGACGCGCTGATTAACGCTTGGATCTGCTCTCCGAGCGCGAGTTCCAACCGTTCCCGTTCAGTTAGATCCGCTTGAAAATCCTTCATCTCCAATATTCCTCCCACTCATTTAATTGACAAATATCAATTAATCATTATAGTTGATTTATATCAATCATATAACCCCTCGCAGCCTCTTGTCAAAATCAGAGGACGGATTTTATTTTATTCGCCAAAGGAGAATGATTCATGTCCAAGTCCAATCATCCGATCGTTGTCATTACCGGCGCCACCAGCGGGCTCGGTCAGCTCGCCGCCCTTGAACTGGCCAAACGCGGCATGCAGTTGGTATTGACTGCCCGAAGCCGAGAGCGCGCCGCTGCCACTCATAAGCTCATTGTAGAAACCGTGCCTTCCGCGCAGATTCAATTCTTCTACGGAGACTTGTCTTCCATGCAGGACGTGCAGCGCATCGGACAAGAAATCGGCACGGCTTTCCCGAAAATCGACGTACTCCTCAACAATGCCGGACTCCATGCGTTCGAACCTCGCACAACGTCCGAAGGATTGCCCGAAATGATGGCCGTCAATTACCTGTCGCCATGGCTGCTCACGCATACGCTGCTGACTTCCCTGCGAAATGCCGGGAATGCGCGGATCGTCAATGTCGCATCCGAAGCTTCGCGCCGTCACGGAACGCTAACCTTGCCGGATGATTTGACCGACACATCTCCCTTCACGGCGCGCGGATCCTCCCCGATCTATGGCAAAACCAAGCTGCTTAATATTATGTTCACCGCAGAATTGGCGCGCCGATGCGCAGGCAGCGGCATATCGACGAATGCCCTGAACCCCGGCTTCAACGTAACCGGACTTGGCCGTGAACTCCGGTTCGCATCCGTGCTCGAACGCATCCTGAACGCACTCCGCATCGGCGACCCGCGCCGGGGCACGGATATGATGGTGCGCTTGGTAACGGAGCCCAAATACGGGCAGGTCACTGGAGGTTATTTTAATGTAGGAACAGGAAAAGAGATCCACGCTGTCGCCCCTGCCCGGGACGTGGCGTTACAGCAGCAGCTGTGGCGTGATACCGAAACCTTGCTTGCAGAACGCGGATATTTGAAATAAACAAGTACAGCAGTTGCCATGATTCATGAACTTCCGGACAACACAAAAAAGGGGCTTCATTGCCCCTCCTTCAGTCTATCCGAAGCCAGCTGCCAAAAGGCTGCGTCTAAGCTTCAACTGACTGCTCCCGCGTTATTCAGAACTCCGTACAGACATAAACACGTCCACCTCATCCTCGCTGTCCACCGCAAAACCGAAACGTTCGTACAACCGCCGTGCCGGACTGCCTTGCAGGACGTTCAGATGAACGATCCGCCCCTGCACCTCGGCTCTCGCAAGCAATGTCTTCAGCACGTGTGTACCGATGCGCCTGCCCTGATACGCAGGATCAATGTAGAAATGCTCCAGTAAATACGCATCGTCGCCCTTCGGCTTCAGCGCCACGCATCCGGCCTCATTCCCGTCCACCTCAATGATCCACGTATGCTCAGGATCGAATGTCTTTCGGAACCGCTCGCGCACGTTCACATCGTCATACCTGCCCAGGCGGTTTAAATCGTCATACAACACAACCGCCCGCAGATCGGCGAGCCTGTCCTGATCTTCCTTTGCGGCCCATCGCATGTTCACCTGCATATCCATGGATTCCATTCTCCTTTTTCCACCATTCGCATTAAAACGAAAAAGCCCTTAGCCCACCAAAACGAAACTTCATGGCTCCTGGGCTTAAGTATAACCTATCTTAGTCAATATCAGAGTCTCTGAACGCCTAAAAGTTACGCCGTGCACATTCCACAGCCATCTGCATCCAGGACATCCCTTCCGAAACGAATCCGATCTATCCGTACGCATGCAGACAAGCTTACCAAATCCAGGAGAAACTATGCTATACTACTTAACAAGCAACGCCCGTCACAATGCCGTCATGCATCCAAACTCGATATAAAAAGAAAGGTGTATGCCATGGAAATGAGAATGATCAAAACCTTTCAGACCATCGTGAAGCTGGGCAGTTTCCAGCAGGCCGCAGAAGCGCTGCAGTATTCTCAGCCAGCGATTACGCTGCACATGCAGAAGCTTGAAGCCGATCTCGGCGCCAAACTGATTCATCGGGGCAAAAAGATCGAGCTGACGGAAGCGGGGAAAATATTCTATGCGCGTGCCGAAATGCTGCTGAGGGAATACGATTTCCTGACACATACCATTGCGGATATTCAACAAGGCGAAGCAGGGTATGTACGGTTAGGCGTTTCGGAGCCTACGGCAAGCCATCGGTTGCCAGCCATCCTCTCCGCCTTCAGGGCGCATCATCCCAAAGTCAAACTAAATGTTCGCATCGGGGACAGCAAGCTGCTGAACGAACTTTTGATTGACGAGCAGCTCGATTTCGCCGTTTGCCCTTCACCGGAAGCCAGCCTGGATACCGAGTTTCACCCGCTGCTGTTTGAGCCGATGGCACTGCTCGTATACGAGGATCACCCTTTTGCCGAAATGAATGAAGTCCGTCTTAAAGACCTGAAGGACCACCATCTGTTATTCACGCCTCCCAATTGCCCCATCCGGATCCGCATCGAACAACTGTTGAAAGAACACATCGGAAACGATTATCAGGCCATTGAAATCAGCAATATCCGATCGCACAAGTACTACGTGCAAGCGAAACTGGGGATCACGATCGCTCCGGTGGGAACGATTGCTCCCGAAATTCCGGGTACAACGATAAGAAAACTATCAGATTTAAACGTCGGACCGCTTGTCGGCATTCTGCGCAAACGCAACATGCCCATAGGCTCTGCTGGGACAAAACTGATGCAGGATATTCGCTCCGCGTTGCTGCAACGCCATTTGCATATTCCCGAATTTCAGCCCCCGGCGCCGATCGCACGGGCAGAGTAAAAGCTGCGGCTCAGTGCCGCAGTTTTTTAGCGTTCGGGCTTGAAGGCAGTGCGGCCTAATTCAGCCTACTTCAGTCTCCCTGCCGTACGTCCGCCATCCACCGTTAACACAGCCCCTGTAATAAAGCTGGCCTGTTCCGATGTCAGATACAAAATGGCTTGCGGCGCGTCATCTGGCCCCGAAGTGCGACCAAGCGGCGTAATACGAATCATCATTTCCGTGTGCTCTTCCGTCATCACGCTTACCTCGCTGCCCGGAGCGTAACCGGGAACTACCGCGTTCACTCTAATATGGTACGGGGCCAGCTCCAGCGCAAACGTTTTGGTCAGCATTTCCAAACCAACCTTGGAGACCGAATAATTGCCCATGCCTACGCCAGCCGTGCTGGCAGCCCCTGAACTAATGTTGATAAACGAACCCGGCACTTCGTTCTCGATCATCCGTTTGGCAAAACGCTGGGTCAACAGGAACGGGGCGGCCAGATTCAGGTCCAGCGTCTCGTTCCATTGTTTCAGGTCCATCTCCATCAATGTCCGATATGGATAGATACCCGCATTATTGATAACGATATCGGGCGCCCCCCAATGCTGCTGTACCGCTGCGATCAACCCGTCCGCAGAGCTCTCGTCGGTAAGGTCGGCCGCATGCGTATGAACCTCCACCGCCTCCAACGAAGAGGCAGCATTTCGCAACGGCTCCTCGCGTAGATCCGTCAAAAACAGCCTTGCTCCTTCAGCGGCATAAGCACGTGCAATCCAGCGGCCGAACACGCCTGCCGCCCCGGTAATCACTACTTTTTTGCCAATGAATCGATGATCTGGCATGCATCCGTACTCCTTTTTATCATCTATGTTGTGTTCATGCCCGCAACGGGCAACCCTTCATCCTTTTACAAAGCCCAGGCTTGCCGGATTGAAATCGACGAGTCGCGCCTCTTCGTCCTGTTCACCTCGACGATGATCACATTCACGCATGTTCTTCACCCATTTTCCCGAATTCAATGGTTCCCGACATGTGCGGGAGCTTCCGCTTTCTCCAACTCGTCCATTCCGGCAGCAACCAAATGTTCCGCTCGTTTCAACTCATGGCCGAACCGGTTCATTTCACGCACCAACCCGGTTCGCAACCGATAATAAACATCGCTGCCTGGAGTGGATGCTGCCAGAAGCTCGGCATCCGCCAATGCCGGTACGAGCGGCTGGCTGATCGCCGGATCATGCCCATACACGCTGCCGCGGACATAATTGAGGGGCACCAATATGCGGCTGAGTCCCAGCACAACCCGGTTCGCAACCCGAAGGCCCGGTTCGGACAGCCCCGGCGAGACCGAAGCAACCAACCGATAGAATGCGTCCACCGTCTGGTCAAGCTGCCGAAGCCGAAGCTCGATGCGTCCAAAGTCGAGGTGCTCTCCCGCCAGTTTGGCATAGGCATTCACCCTGTCCTGCAGGGCATGAACGGCTTCACGCTGGTCGATGGGCACGATCGGCGCGGATGCGGCATGGTAGATGGCGGCGGCATATACTTTGCAATCGCGTACCAGATGCGCCGGGGCCAGCTTGTCGAGCGTATCCTCGGTGGTATGCCACCACCAGCCGAACCAACCGTCGGGCTGGTAGGACAAACCCATGAAGACCGATGGCAAGCCGACTCCCCAGAAAGATTGGTCACCGGCTCGGCCGAAAGGCGACCCGCGGAAGGGTTCATCCGTGACGACGCGGACAGCGTCTGCGCACAAGGAGCGCGTCTCCGCCATCGTGTTGGCTGCACCGAGGCTAACCGCGCCAACGGCACCCACCGAGTCGATGTTGACGTGCAATACGCCATTCTCGTACAGCTCTTCCCAATGCAAATCGCTGTATAACGCAGAGCCTGCATACCTGCCGTGCGAATGGCCGGACCAGAAAGCCAGCCTGACGCTTCGCCGCAGACGTTCCCGGTACAACGAGAGCACGCGGGCCGTCTCCAGCATGACGGCATTGGCCGAACCGTTATCCATGGCGCCGTAATGCCAGGAATCCACATGGCCGCTGAACAGAATGAACTGCTCGGGCTCCGCCTGTCCGCGGATTTCCGCCGTCAACGTCGGAATAGGGAGCCAGCCGGTCGTTACTTCCGTCTGGATCACAGCGTGAACGATGCCATCGTTTCCGCTTTCCAGCTGGGCTTTGATTCGTTCACCATCCGTCCGGTTGACAGACAGGACCGGAATAACCGGGTATCTGTCTTCCAAAGACGCAGGGTTCCCCCATACCGCCGATACGATCATTTCATGGGTGTACGTCCCGTTGTTGATGAAAATCGCGGCGCTCGCTCCTTGCTGCTGAAGTCGGTCCAACACGGTCCAGTTCGCCAAGCCGTGCACGACGGCAGCGCCTCCGTTGAACTCATGATCGCCGATGGCCTGCGCGTCCACATATTGAAGCGGTACGTCCAACCGCGCGGTCGATGCCGACATGGCATGCGTAATGGCATCGTAAGCGACGCTGCCCACGATCAGTTCCGCGTGTCCTGGCAAGCTGATGAACGCGTCGTGGAATTCCAGCTTTGGCTCCAACCCGAAACCCTCCAGCGTATCACGGATGTACTCGAAGGCACGCAATTCCTCAGCCGAGCCTGAGAGACGTATTTCCTTAGCCACGTTTTCGTTATATACGGTCAAACAGCCAGCATCAATGCTGCCGAGGATGGTTTCCAGCGCTGCCTGGCGCGCTCGTTCAGCCTGTTCCGTTTCCCTTTCTCGCTCCGTCCAATACCCCGTTCCTGCCTTCCCGATCGGTGGTTTCCGTTCAGTCACGGGCATCGCCCACCTTTCCGGCCACCCCGATGACGAGGTCGTCCTGCGAATTCCCGCCAAGATAGCGAAGCGCTGTTTCCCCAAGGATCGCGATGCCCGTGACGATCGCGCGCTCGTCAAAGATGATCGAATCGCTGTGCAAAGGCAGCTGTGACCTGGCGTCTTCCGCCGATACGGTCCCCAAGCGGAACATCGCACCCGGCACATGCTCCAGATAAGCCCCGAAATCTTCGGCCCCCATGGAGGGTTCCAGCAGTTCAACGACAGCTTCCCGCCCCACGATGGCCTCTCCGGCCTGACGGATCACGTCCACGAACCGGTCGTCGTTTACGACGGGCGAGCCTCCCCGATAATACGTCAATTCGGCTTGTCCCCCGAAACCTTCGGCAACGCGCTGAACCAATTGCCGGATACGCTCCGGCAGCGCATCGCGCGTTTTGGTGCGGTGCGTGCGGACGGTGCCCGCCAACAGCACTTCATCGGCAATGATATTGTACGCCTTGCTGTTGCTTTGAAGCTTCGTAATCGACAATACGACGGAATCGAGCGGCGAAGCATTTCTGGACACGATCGTCTGCAAAGCGCTGATGACCTGGGCCGCGATCACGACGGCATCCACGGTCTGATGGGGATAAGCAGCATGGCCTCCTTTACCCGTGATGCGTATATCGAACGCGTCCGCCGCAGCCAGCATCGGTCCTTTTCGGATACCAACCGTTCCCGCAGGCAAGTTCGGCCATACATGAAGGGCCGCAATGGCGTCCACCTTCGGGCTGTGCAGCACACCGTCTGCGATTAAGTCGGTTGCGCCTCCTCTCACTTCCTCGGCAGGCTGAAATATGAACTTCACCGTGCCATGCAAATGTTCGCGGTATTCGCTCAGCGCCGCGGCCGTGCCTAATAGAATAGCCGTGTGTACGTCATGTCCGCAGGCATGCATCACCCCCGGAATAAGGCTGGCGAAGGGCAAGCCTGTTTTTTCCTCCATCGGTAGTGCGTCCATGTCTGCCCGCAGTGCCAGCACCTTTCCCGGCCTGCTTCCATGAAGCAGCCCAACGACACCCGTGCCGCCGACGCCGGTCCGCACTTCCAGACCGGCTCCCTGCAGAAACTCCGCAACGGTTCGGGCCGTCTCGAATTCCTGATGTCCCAGTTCAGGATGCTGATGGAACTGGCGGCGCAGCCGGATCGCTTCATCCTTCCACTTTTCGGCAACGCATGCAAAGCTCATATCATACTCCTCCTTCTCTTTCTTCTATATAACATTCAGAACGGGTCAGTGTTGATAAAGGTGGCACTGTACCTCCCTGCCCGGGGCAACGGCAAGATTGTCCGGCACGACGGCTCTGCACACATCCATCGCATAGGGACAGCGGGTGTGAAACACGCATCCGGACGGCGGGTTCAGCGGAGAAGGAATTTCTCCGCTCAAGACGACCCGCTCTCTCTTCAGGCGCGGATTCGGCACGGGCACGGCCGACAGCAGTGATTTTGTATACGGATGCAGCGGATCGGCAAACAGTTCTTCCGTCGGTCCTTGTTCGACCATATGCCCCAAATACATCACTCCGATCCGATCGGCAATGTGTCGTACCACGCTCAGATCATGCGCAATAAACAGATACGCGATGCCGCTCTCCTGCTGCACTTCTTCCAGCAGATTAATGACTTGCGATTGGATGGAGACATCCAACGCCGATACCGGCTCGTCACAGATGATGAGCTTGGGATCGAGCGCCAGCGCTTTGGCAATGCCCAGACGCTGGCGCTGTCCGCCTGAGAACTCGTGCGGATAACGACTGTAATGCTCCTCGTTGAAACCTACTTTGTACAGCAGCTCCAACGCTTTCTCGGTCCGTTGCCGCTTGCTGCCTTTGCGGTGAATCAGCAATGGCTCCTCAATGGTGTAACCAACGCGCTTGCGCGGATCAAGCGAAGTGTACGGGTCCTGGAATACCATCTGCATATGCTGGCGGTAACTTCGAAGCTGGCTTTTGCCTAGGCCGAAAATGTCCGTACCGTCATAAACGGCGTTTCCGGACGTCGGTTCGATCAATCGAAGGATCGTTCGGCCGAGCGTGCTTTTGCCGCAGCCCGACTCGCCCACAAGTCCGAAGGTCTGCCCGGCATGGACGTCAAAAGATACACCGTTCACAGCCTTGACTTGGCCCGTCGTTCTGCCCAGAGACGATTTCACCGGAAAATGTTTGGTCAATCCGTCGATATGCAGCAGCGGCTGCTCCTCAGACAATGTGCTCATATTCCTCCCCCCTCTCCTGCGTCGCCGCTGCGATACCCGGATACCAGCAGCGCACTATATGATTTTCCCCGATGCCCTTCAAGGGCGGGGTCTCCTTCAGGCAGCGTTCGCTGGCATGCGCGCATCTGGAGGCGAACCGGCAACCGGCCGGAACATGGTGGAGGGAGGGCACCGTACCTTCGATGACATGCAGCTTCTCGCTGCGATCCCCGTCAATCCGGGGGATGGAGCTCATCAGCCCCGACGTGTACGGATGCTGGGGGTTGAAGAACAGGTCATCCACATCCGCTTCCTCCACGACTTGGCCCAAATACATGACTGCCACTCTGGAGCATGTCTCGGCGACGACCCCCAGATCATGCGTGATCAGGATGACGCCCATGCGGTTTTCATTCTTCAAGCTGGAGATCAAATCCAGGATCTGCGCCTGAATCGTGACATCGAGCGCTGTAGTCGGCTCATCCGCAATGAGCAGCTTGGGATTGCAAGCCAAGGCCATCGCGATCATGACGCGCTGCCGCATGCCGCCCGATATTTCATGCGGATGCTCGTCGAAGCGCCGTTCCGGGGACGGAATGCCCGTTTTGCGCAGCAATTCCACGGCCGCTTCTTTTGCCTTTTTGCCTCGTAACCCCCGATGGAGCCTCAAACTTTCGGCAATCTGCTTGCCGATGGTATGCACCGGACTCAAGGAAGACATCGGGTCCTGGAAAATCATCGAGATGTCGTTGCCTCGAATACGCTCCATCTCCCGCACGGACAACGCAAGCAAGTTGGTTCCCTCATAGCGGACCTCTCCGCCGTACCGTACGGCCTCTTCGTCAAACAGTCGTAGGATCGATTCGGCGGTGACGCTTTTGCCGCAACCGGATTCACCTACAATGCCAAGCGTCTCTCCCGCATGAACGCGGAAGGTGACGCCATCCACCGCATGAATGGTTCCTCGTTCGGTAGCAATGGACACTTTCAAGTCCCGTACGTCAAGCAACGGCTCTTTTTCCACGGCGCTTCCCTCCTTTCGCCTTGCGTGCATGCGGGTCCATCAGGTCCCTGAGCCCGTCGCCGAACAAATTCAGGCCGAGTACGACCAGCAACAGGAAGCTGCCGGGAAACACGGTCATCCACCAAGCGTTATAGATGACGTTTTTGCCGTCGAACAGCATGTTTCCGAGACTCGGCGCAGGCGATGGGATGCCCGCACCAAGGAAACTGAGCGACGCTTCCGTCAGAATGGATACCGCAAAAATGAACGTGGCCTGAATGATGAGCGGCGATAAGGTGTTGGGAGCCATATGGATCCAGATGATCCGCCAACGGCTTGCCCCTTGGGCATGCAACGCCTCGATGTAGGTCAGTTCCCTGACCACAAGCGCCTTGGCCCGAATGATTCGCGCCACGGATGGAATGAAAATGATGCTTAAGGCGATGACGACATTCACCGGACGCGGTCCGAGTGCAGCCATGATCGAAATAGCGAGCAAGATGGAAGGAAACGCGAACAACCCGTCGCAGATGCGCATCAGGATATGGTCCAACAGCGTGTAACTGGCCGACAGCAATCCAATCAGCATGCCGATCAGCGACGAGATGGCCGTCACCGCCAATCCCACGATGACCGAAATGCGCAGTCCGTACACCGCGCGGGTGAACACGTCGCGACCGAAGTTGTCCGTGCCGAACGGATGAGCCAGACTGGGCCCTTTCAGGCGGTTGACCGGATCGATCTGCAACGGACCGTATGGCGTCAGAAGCGGCCCGAAGCTAATGAGCAGCAAGAGCAGGAACAGAATGAACGCCCCCGTCACCAGTAGGCGGTTATGCGTGATGCGCTTGAAGGCCAAGCGCCGGTTTGTGGCGGAGCGGAGCCCGGCCGGGGCCAGAGCGGCTCCCGAATTCGCCGACATAGGCGTTCCTCCTTTTGTAGTCAAAATTAATGACGATGAAATTATTTTTTATTCAGACGAACGCGCGGATCAACCACGCCGTATAACAAATCGACGATCAAGTTCACGAATACGTATGCCACGGTCACGAGCAGCACCGAGCCCTGAATAACCGTGTAGTCACGGCGGCTGATGGAATTGACGATCAATTGCCCCACGCCCGGAATATTGAACAGCGTTTCGATGACAGCTGCACCTGTTACGAGACCGCCAAAGGATTCGCCGATGACAGTCAGGATGGGAATGAACGCAACCCGGAGCGCATGTGTATAAATGATCCATTTTTCCTTTACACCCTTGGCTTTGGCCGTTTTGATGAAGTTCTCCGACAGCACGTCCAGAATGGACGCTCTCGTCATGCGTGCGATCAGGGCAGCTTGGATTACGCCCAGCACAATGCCGGGCAACAGCAAGTATTTCAGGTGCGACCACAAGCCTGACTCCAGCGGTTGATATCCTGCAACGGGAAGCCATTGCAGCTTGACCCCGAACAGGATGACCAGCAGGGAGCCGAGCAAAAAGCTTGGTATGGAGATGCCTAACATCGAGAACCCCATGACGAATTGGTCCACGATGCCGCCTCTGTGTCTAGCCGCAGTGATGCCTAGCGTCAATGCCAGCGCAATACCGATGATCTGGGCAAGGATGGCAAGAGACAACGTGGGGCCCAACCTTTCCACGAAAGCTTGCACAACCGGTTTGTCCAGAAAAACGGATTGTCCCAAATCGCCGGAGAGCAGGCCCAGCAGCCAAATGCCGAATTGCTCGTAAATCGGGCGATCCAGTCCCATCCGGCTTCGCATTTCGTCAATGTCGGCCTGGGTTGCCTCCTCACCCAGCAGAATCGCCGCCGGATCGCCGGGCGTCAGATGGATGATAGAGAACACGACCACCGCCACGACGAACAGCACAGGCACCAGCGAAAGCAACCGGCGAACCATGTATCCTCCCAATCAAATCCCCCCGCTTCGCATCAGTTAGCAGAATGGCAGCCCTTATGCGTGAATGCGCCGCAGCTTGGGCTGCCGATTTGCCGCCTTTTTTACTTGGTATTGGACGTATTCCAGAAAATCGGTCCAAGGATGTTTTGGAATCCCTGAACGTTTTTGGACAGCGCCGTAATTTGTTTCGAGTGCCCAATGATGGAGAAGGGCACCTCGTCCCATACAAATTGTTGCAGTCCATCGATCAACGGACGTGCTTCTTCCACCGATGAAGCGGTGCGAATGCCTTGAAGAAGCTCATCCAGCTTCTCGCTCTTCAGCAGCCCAGCGGCCCCTCCCCAGAACGAATACTGGTAGAACGTTGGCCGGAATGCATAACTCATCGGATAGATGTCCCATCCCTTTCCTGTCGCAAGCTTCTCCTGCAAGGTAGGCCAATCGTACACATCGAGTTTTACCTTCACCCCGATCGATTCAAGCTCTTGCTGGAGCACGACGGCCACATTGTATTGGTCCACGTAATCGCGAGTGGTGAAGATGGTAATCTCCTCCCCGTTGTATCCCGCTTCTTGCAATAGCTGCTTGGCTTTCTCGGCATTCGCCTGGCTATAGGCTTCCTTGCCTTTCTCCGAGTACCAGTTCGGGAATTCCGGCAGGACCAGGGAGGATGTTTTGACATAAAATTGCTCGTCCCGGAACGTCGATGTCAGGATGTCGTCCGCATTCTGGATCGCGTTGACCGCCTGACGCAGCTTCACGTTCTGAAACAGGCCGTTCTGGCTGTTATAGAAGTAAGCGATCAGACCGCCTGGACTCAGATACGTCTGCAGATCCGGATTCGAAGCGACCTGCTGCTCATTGTCCACCGAAATGTTGAGCGCAATGTCGTACTCCCCGGAAGCAATCCCGGCCAACCGCGTGGACTCATCCGTCACGAAGCGGAAGTAGAGATCGCTGGCGATCGCTTCCTTCTTGCCTCCCGCACCGTCGGCCGGTTCGGTTCGCGCACTGTAATCATCGAACTTTTTCAGGTGAATGTACTGATCTTGCTTCCATTCCTCCAATTGATAAGGCCCTGTGCCGATGAACTCTTTAATGCCCGTATCCTCGGCCGCTTCGACCACCTCTTTTGGATAAATGGCAGCAGCCGGAATGGGGTCGGCCAACAGCTGCAGCGTCAGCAAGAACGGCGTTTTCAACTGAAGCTCCACCGTATATTTGTCTTTGGCTTTGGCAACGGCACCGACAAAATTGGCTTTCCCATGGCTGGACAACCTGATCCAGCGATTCAATGAAGCCTCGACATCCTCGGCTTGGAGTTCCTTGCCATTGTGAAACTTCACGCCTTGGCGAAGATGGAACGTGTACGTCAATCGATCCTCGCTAACTTCGTAGGACTCGGCCAATAGCGGAATGACTTGGGCGTTTTGGTCCAGCGTAACCAATTGTTCGTAAATTTCGCGGGACACGTCCTTTACGGCCGTATTGGAGGAAATGTGGGCGTCCAGCGTCACGGGCTGAGTCGGATATCCGATATTCAGCACCTGGCCTTGCTTGGCCTCGCCTTCGGCCGATGCGGGTGCGTCATTCCCGGACGCAGCTGCTCCCTGCGTCGTTTGCCCCTGACCTCCCGAAGCGCAGCCGGCGAGCAGCAGCACGATCAGGATCAAGAGCAGCGCAGGTTTCCATTTGTTTTTCATAAGACAATCCCCTTTCTATTCTTCCCGATGGGTAAGGCCCGACAGGAACGATAATCACGACTTAACTTGTCGGATTAGTGAAATTTAATCTAAGGCTAAACGGAGGCCTGCGTTTTGTAAAATAAGCATTTATAAACTATGAATTCATTTTTTGTTAATCCACAAAGTGGGTCGATTTCGTTTACACCCACAAACGCCGGATGCTAAGATACTTGAAAAATTATCCTGATTATGGGAAAGGAGCTTGACCGATGCCAACGATCACGAACCTGCATCCGAAATTGCTTCAACATATCGAAAAAATCGAACATTACAAACAGGTGCTCACCCTGCTGAACTGGGATGCCCGAACAGGTGCGCCGCGCAAAGGCGCGATCCACGCCGCACGTGCCAAAGGTACACTTGCCGAAGAATTGTTCAAATTACAAAGGGACCCGGAATTCGGCAAGCTTTTGGAAGAAGCAGAGTCTGATGAACATGCGGATGATCTCACGAAGCGGATTGTACGAGAGCATCGCAGAGCTTTTACGCGCTGGAGCGCTATCCCTGTGGAGGAATATCGAGCATTCGTAGATCGGCAAGGACTCGCAAGCGTAGCCTGGCTCGAAGCCAGGGCAGCCAATGATTTTTCCCTGTTCGCTCCTCATCTGAAATCCATTTTCGATCTCAGCCTGAAATTTGCTTCCTACTGGGGATATGACGAGCATCCGTACGATGCGCTGGTGCAGCAATTCGATCCCGATTTGAATGCCCGCACCTTGAACCGTATCTTCGGAGAATTGAAATCGGCGTTGTTGCCCCTGATTGCACGCGTAACCTCCGCGCCAAGACAGCCGGACACATCCATCTTCACTCGGCCGTTTCCGTTGGATAAACAAGAACAGCTCGGAATACAGTTGTTAAATGCAATACGATACGACTTCGATGCCGGTAAATTCGGCGCAACGGTACATCCTTTTAGCTCAGCCATTAACCCCCATGACGCGCGGGTGGCGTCGAAATATGTAGAAAATGACGTGCGCATTTCATTATGGAGCGCGCTCCACGAAGGGGGCCACTCGCTCTATACCCAGCATATCGATCCCGAATTGATCCATACCGGTCTTGGCATCTTTACCTCCTACGGCATACATGAATCCCAATCCATCTTTTTCGAAAAATTTATCGGCAGGCACAAGGGCTTCTGGCAGAACCATTATCCAGGCCTGCAGCAATTGCAGCCGGACCCGTTCGCCAATGTTGAGCTGGACGAATTTTATTTAGCTCTGAACGCCGTACGGCCTTCGCTGAACCGTTTCGAGTCGGACGAGCTGACCTACAACCTGCACCTTATCATTCGATACGAACTGGAACTGGCTATCATTGCCGGGGAAGTCGATTACGATGCATTGCCTGAAGCCTGGAACGACAAGTACGAGGAATATCTCGGCGTGCGTCCGCCATCCCATCTGGAGGGCATTCTGCAAGACGGACATTGGTCTGCCGGGTTTGGACTGTTCCCTTCGTATACGCTCGGTTTCGTCTACGCTGCGCAGCTTCATGAAGCGATCCGCCGAGACCTTTCCGACTACGACCAACTGGTCGAAGAAGACCGACTTGAACCGATCCTCGAATGGCTGGCAACGCATGTCCAGCAATACGGCAAATCGCGTTCCGCTGACGAACTCATTCACGCTATTACGGGACAAGGCATTGATACCGCTCCATTGATTCGTTATTTGACCGAGAAATACGAACGGTTATATTCGTTGTGAGCGCAACAAACCCAATGCAGCAAAACACAACCGGAAATGATTTCTTTTCGGGAAAAAATTTATCATTTTATGGCTTCCCTTTTCCTCCGTCCGACTGTATAATAATGACATAATTTAAAGGCTATGTTGCCGAAAGGTACAACCTCGCGAACATTGGAGGTTGTGCCTTTTTTGCGTTTTCTGGCCTGATTTGCACCACCACTATTCCATCCAAGGAGTGAATGTGTAATGCAGCTTGAAGCTATTTATCATCGTGCACGCTTGAACTGGTCTTATGCTTATGATCGCAACACCCTGCATATCCGCCTGCGAACCGGACGTGACGATCTGGATCAGGTATCCGCCGTCATCGGGGACAAATACGCTTGGGAACGCACGGCCCGTACCCTTCCGATGCGCAAATTCGCCAGCGACGAGCTGTTCGATTACTGGCAAATCGAAGTGCAGCCTCCATATCGAAGATTGCGCTACGGGTTCGAACTGGAGCAGGACGGCGAACGGATTTGGATGACCGAACGGGGATTCGAAACCGAGCTGCCCGAAAACCCGCTGGAATTTTACGACTTTCCTTTCCTGAATCCGGCGGACATTTTCCAGGCGCCTGCATGGGTGAAGGACGCTGTCTTTTATCAGATTTTTCCGGAGCGTTTCGCGAACGGCGACCCGTCCATCAGCCCCGAAGATGCGGAGCCTTGGGGCGGCGAACCGACCCCGACCAATTTCTTCGGCGGAGATTTGCAGGGAGTGATCGACCACCTCGACCATTTGAACCAGCTCGGCGTAAACGCCATTTACTTTACTCCGGTGTTCGAGGCCAGCACCAACCACAAATACAATACGGCCGATTATTTGAGGGTCGATCCTCATTTCGGCACCAATGCCAAGCTTAAGGAGCTCGTGGATGCATGTCATGCCCGCGGCATTCGGGTGGTGCTCGATGCGGTATTCAACCATTCGGGAAGAGACTTCCCGCCTTTCGTCGATGTAATGAAAAACGGCCAGGCTTCGCCATACGCCGAATGGTTCCATGTGCGCGAATGGCCGCTGCGGATCGAGGACGGCATTCCGACGTACGATACGTTTGCCTTCGAACCGATCATGCCTAAGCTCAACACCGAGCACCCCGAAGTCAAAGCCTACCTTCTTGAGGTCGCCCGGTATTGGGTGCAGGAAATCGGCATCGACGGATGGAGGCTGGACGTGGCGAACGAAGTGGATCACCGCTTCTGGCGCGAGTTCCGGGATACGGTCAAAAGCATCAAGCCGGACGCGTATATCCTCGGCGAGATCTGGCACGATTCCATCATGTGGCTGCAAGGGGACCAGTTCGATGCAGTCATGAACTACCCTTTTACCAATTCGGTGCTGGATTATGCGGTCCATGGCAAATTAGACGGAGCTGCCTTCGCCGGAGAGATCGGAAATCTGCTCGCGGCTTATCCGCAATCCGTCACGGAGGCGGCCTTCAATCTGCTGGGCAGCCATGACACGCCGCGCCTCTTGACGGTCTGCGAGGGCGACGTTCGGCGCATGAAGCTTGCCGTCCTGCTGCTGTTGACCTACCCGGGAGTACCATGCATCTACTACGGCGACGAAGTCGGGTTGGAAGGCGGCTACGATCCGGGATGCCGGAAATGCATGGAATGGGACGAAACCCGGCAAAACCGCGAACTGCTCGACTTCTACACGCGGATCATCACGCTGCGCAAAACCCATGCGGCGCTGCGCGGCTCCCATTGGCGCATCGTGCACGCCGCCCAAAAAGATGCCGCAATCATAATCGAACGCACCGATGACGGGAGCCACGAACATTTCCGCCTGCTGATGAATGCCGCCGAGTCGCCTCGGGTGCTGCAATTGCCCATGCCGGAAGAAGCAAGCTGGCGCGATGCATTTAGCGGCGAAGTGCTGACCTCGGAAACGTCGACGCTGGATATAGCGTTGGAAGGGCTTGATTTCCGCCTGCTCAAACTTGAAGTCTAGTGTATTCGGCTCAACGTTAACCCAAACCAAACACCCGCAGGAACCGATGGTCGATGGGCCATCCCTGCGGGTGTTTTCACGTTTAATGTTTCAGCCTTATCTTCGGCTTATGTTTCGATTTGTTCTGGCGAGACGGCAAGGGGCTGCCTTACCTTTTTCATGCGCGGGCTCGTCAGGCCGTCCTTCGCCAAGATGATCTTTTGCGGAATTTTGTAATCCGGCAGGCGTTCGCGGCAATAATCCCAGATCATCCGGCGCAGCTCGGCGAGGGGCATCTCCCGGCTTGTCTGCACGGTGACCGTTACACGCTGGCCGGTGATGCCGCTGTGTTCGCCGCAAACGACCGCCACTTCAATGACCTCCATCTGCTCCAGCACGCCCTCCACCTCTGCCGGATAGACCTTGCGGCCGCCTACATTGATGATCTCGGAATCGCGGCCCAGAATGCGGAGATACTCCCCTTCCAGCACGGCAGCATCTCCTGTGCGCAGCCAACCGTCTTCGGTAAACGGCGACGGCGCGTTTAAATATCCGAGCATGGCCGTTGCCGTGCGAATTTCCAGCAGCCCGTCCACCACGCGATACTGCACTTCCCCGTCCCGTACGGCAAACAACAGGGAGCCCGACGCTTTGGAGCGCGTCGGCAAAATGCCGAGCTCGGACATCCCGTAAGCTTGAACCGTCCGAATGTGAGGAAACGCCCTGTTCCATGCTTCGAGCAGCGCCTGTGACATCACCTCAGACCCATACGACACCACTTCCAGACTGGACAGATCAAAGTCCCGGTACGCACCGCTGAGCAGGAGCAGGTTCATAAACGTCGGCGATACGGGCAAGGCCTGCACCCGATGCCGCTCGATCGTTCTGCACACCTCCCCCGGCGATCGCTCGCGGATCATGCACAGGCAGCCGCCGCTGGCCAGCGATTGCAGCAGCGTATTGAAACCGCCGATATGGTCAAAACGCATGAAAGGAATCGTCCGCAGCGGGCGGCCCTGCCTTTGAAACCGCTGCAGCAGCCGATCGGCGCGATGCACGGCAGCCTTGCTTCGTCCCGTCGAACCGGAAGAAAAAATGACCAGACCGCCGACCTGCTGCTGACGAAGTTCGGTTAATAGCGGCGGCAATCCGTCCGCCTCGAATCGCTTTACGCTTAAGGCCACCAGACCGCCAGGCACGGCATCGCTTAACGTTGCCGTACACCGATCTTCGTCAGGCACGGAACGAAGCTTGTCCGCACTCCAAAGCAACCCCTCCGATAAAGTGTCACCTACATCATCAACGTCGGCCCCATACCCATCAGTATCGGAGTGTTTCTCCCGCCTGGCCACGATTCGCCATTCCGCTCCAGCCAAATCCATATACTCCTCCCGCTTGTTCCGAACCAGGTCCGGAGCCAGCGGAATAACGATGCAGCGCTGCTCCAGCAGAGCCAGCAAAGCGGCAGCGGCATGGGGAGAATAGTCTGTCTCCAGCGTAACGACGCAGCCCGCCATGCCGGCATTGCCGATCAGGCGGTTCATCCTGCGTACCTCTCCGCGCAGCCATCCGTAGCTGTAACCGTCATTCTGCCATACCATGGCCGGGGCGGAGCCCCATCCCTCGAATCGCCGCAGTAACGTTTCGATCATGGTTCCACTCCTTCCCGCTGCGCACGCAGTTTGCCCTCCAGGTAACCCACCAGCGAACCGACCGTGCGGTAAGGACTTTCAGGCATCGAAGCAGCCGCCATCTCCGTCAGTGCGACCGATATGCCGTATCGATCCTCGACCTCCTGTTCCACGACGGCTAATAACGACACCAAACCAAGCGAATCCAACCGGCCGTTCCTGCCATAGAGCGGAGCATGCAGTCCAAGCTCCACCGGGATGCCGCCGCGTCCATATGCATTCAGTTCATGACAGCTCTCCAGAACGATGCGGGCCAGCGTTTCTTCCCGCTTCGCCTCCGCCGAATTCGCCTTTTCATTCCCGGCAAATGCGCGCTGAACAAAGCGGGATTCGCTGCCATGGATGGATTGCATCTTCTCGTACCAGGCCCATTCATCGTTCGCCAGTTGCCCGATGGCCCCACTGAGCTCATCGTTCCAACCGGAATCACGCTTTGCGAGCCTGGCCATCAGCAGCTTGTGACTGCGTTCCCAACGCAAGATCAGGCCCTGCCAGGCCTCAAGATAAGCGTCGTACGGCGAGCCTAACACGCGAGCCGCTTCCAGCAGTAAATCTCTGAAAAAATACCGGCTCCATCGCATATCGAACAATAGGCCCGGTAGCCGGGAAACACCAGCATTACTGGATTTCCAATCACCGGAAAGGTTAACCTCAGACATTGCAGCGAACGCCCCCTGCTGCCCATTCCGGAAGACAGAATGGTGTGCACGTTCATTCCCGGATTCCCCTTGAACGCGGGAACGTGCCCCGCCTTCGTCTTCTTTCCCTTCCATATGGAGCGTGCGCAGCAGCTCTACGGTGACGGCTTGTCCAAAGTAATAGTTCCGTTCCCCTTGCCTCACCTGCCTGGCCGCCAGGAACTCGTGAATTTGCGTAGCCAGGGCTGCGCGCAGCACCTCTCGATACCCGTCATCATCCAGCTGGCCCGCGGCCCGAACCTCCATCGTTCCGTAGGTTCTCAGCTCTTCCTTTCGCTTGGCTGACGCCAGCTCGGGCATCGCCTTGTGCCCTTTCCAGAAATCGCGAAAGGCCGAAAGCGAGACCGCCCCCTTATATTTGGAGGGGACCGGATCATACACGTCCACATGCCGTTCCCCGATATCGCACACGGCCAGCCAGTGGTCCACCAGATGCAGGCGGGAACCCTCCCTTAGATGTTTATGGATATACTCCGGATTCCGAAAGTTCTCGTCATACGGCAAATGGTAGCTCGAACCCGTTGCGAGGAACAATTCACCTTCTCCCACGCGCTCACGAATGGCGGCAAGCCCTTCCTCGAAACTGCCCATTTCGCGCTGCTCCCCCATGCTCCAGACGGCATCCTCGTAATCCAGCTTGTGAAAATAAGGCTTGACCAGCCCCGTGTCCGAACACGAGGGAAGGGTAAACAATCGGCTGGCCGCCAGAAGGCCAAGGCTGCTCTGGCAGCCCTGGCGCCGCAAAACCTCATGAATCAGCGGAAAATGGCAGGGATAATAAAACGGAATATCCATCAGTGGCTGAACATGCCGTAAGGATGACATCGGTTTACCTCCTCGTTTCGTTTCTGGCCGGGCTGTCGCCCCAGGAACGGATCGTATAATGGAGAGACTGCGGATGCGTGGCCCGGAAGACGCGATTGGGCATCGGCCGACCATCCGGGTCGGTCTCAAATCGGCGGAAACCACGCGTAAACCGGAACCGGAAACCGCTGTCCCGCGGAACTTCGAAGCATCCTTCGTAATGTCCGTCTCCGACATGTTTCAGCTTCATGCCCATGCCGCCGTATATGGTGTCTTCCGCAGGTTCGCGAGACGGCGATTGGGCACTCAGGCAGATGAGAACGTGACCGGAAAGCTCCTCCACGACGGTGTACGCCTTGGTCGCCGTCAATTCCCCGAACTGAAGCCGAACGACCGCCCTGCCGGTAGCGACGGGAATCAGCGTTCCATCCGGCAGTACCTCGAGCACGTCAGGTTGTTCGGAAATGTATGTCCCTTCCAGCAGACTGACCTTAACGCCGTTGTCATAGCGGAGCAGAGCATTAATTCGGCATTTCATATCTCCTTTCAACCCTAGAACACTTCTGCCCTTGAGTTCGAGGGAAACCGGGTTTCCTTTTTTGCCAAACATGCACAGCAAAGGAAGATGTACGCGTTCGGCCCAATCGGCTTCCTGATGGCCGGCATCGGGTTGTTCCAGGTAAATGAGGTCCTTGCCAGCCACGTAACCAAGGTTCAGAAGTTGGTCGACAACCTCTCTAATTTGGCTTGGAAGGAACAGACCTTCCATATCCCCGATATCCATCCACATCCGTACGTCTGGTTTTCCTGCGGGAAGCCGAATCATCGGCTCTTCTTTCAGCCGTCCCGGGGAACTCGCATCCAACTGCACGTCATAAAAAAACGGCGACAACATCATCAGCTTGCCAAAAACGTCCGGATGGCGCATGCCGATGTGGAACGTGCACAATGCGGCTGCGGATGATCCGATCATCCCCGTATGCTCCGGCTCCGTCAACGTCCGATATCGCCGGTCAATGAACGGCTTGAGCTCATGCACGATGAAATGTTCGTACAGCAGCCCCGAGCATCCCACGTCTACAGCTTCGCGGACCGGCGCAGCATAATGGTAAAACTCATTGTGCGTAACCGGGCGAACATGGGAGATGCCCACAATAATCAGCTCCTCCATGAGCCCCAAACCGATCAGGCGGTCTGCCGCCACATCCATCTGCCACGTTTCCTGGCCCGGCTTGGAGAGGCCGAAAGCGCGCTGGCCTGCATGCATATAAACGACCGGATACCTTTTATCGGTATGCTCATGATATCCCGGAGGCAGATACACATGGATATTTCGGCTGTTGCCCAGCCGCGTTGCCTTGAATTCGCTCAAACATTCGATAACCGACCTTGTCTCCAATGAACTCATCACGGATCATCGCTCCCCTCAGCTCATCATGCCTTGCAATAATGAAACGCCTCTCTACGCTGCTGCCTGCAACGACAAACAACCCCGCCTCGAAGGAGACGGGGTTGTTTCGGATCGGATCATCGTTTCCGAAATGCATGGCCCTTGTATTGTGGATTCTGCGATTAGTGTAAATCCAATGATGCGGTTTGTAAATACGAAAACAAGAAAAATAAACCTAAAATAAAAGTTATTGACAAACCCATTGCCGTTTTTTATGATTACGGTGTGATGTACAACTCGAGGGCCATGCTTTTTAGACCTAAGGTCTAGGACAACCCCGGTAACTCCAGCAGGAGATGCCGGGGTTTTTGCATGCAGGAAGGAGGTAGACCCGTCCATGGTTGGCAAATGATTGGCCGTCCGCAATTGTAAGCGTTTTTACTTCCACGGATTACATAATAACATATTCTAATCGCGAAGGGTGGATTACCATGTTGAATGTGACCAAACGCATCATTCTCAGCACCACGTTAACCCTCGGCTTGCTGGCCGGGAGCGCACTCCCCTTCCTGCCGGCGGCTTCCGTGCTTGCAGACCCCGACACTGCCGTAACGAACAAGCAGAATTTCAGCACGGACGTCATCTATCAGGTATTCACCGACCGCTTTCTGGACGGCGATCCCTCCAACAACCCTTCCGGAGCAGCGTACGATGCCAGCTGTACCAACCTGAAATTGTACTGCGGCGGGGACTGGCAGGGATTGATCAACAAAATCAACGACAACTATTTCACGGACCTGGGCATCACGGCGCTCTGGATTTCGCAGCCGGTAGAAAACATCCATGCCGTCGTCAATTACTCCGGCGTCAACAACACTTCCTACCATGGATACTGGGCGCGGGATTTCAAGAAAACCAACCCGTACTTCGGTTCCATGACCGACTTCCAGAACCTTATTCAGACCGCTCATGCCAAAGGCATCAAAATCGTCATCGACTTTGCTCCAAACCATACGTCACCGGCCATGGAGACCGATACCTCGTTCGCCGAGAACGGCAAGCTGTATGACAACGGCACGCTCCTTGGCGGTTACACCAACGACACCAACGGTTACTTCCACCATAACGGCGGCTCGGACTTCTCTTCCCTCGAGAACGGAATCTACAAAAACCTTTATGATCTCGCCGACTTGAACCACAACAATGCGACCATTGACAAATACTTCAAAGACGCCATCAACCTCTGGCTTGACATGGGCGTCGACGGCATCCGCGTGGATGCGGTCAAACACATGCCGGAAGGCTGGCAAAAGAGCTGGATGTCGGGCATTTACAGCCATCAGCCTGTATTCACGTTCGGTGAGTGGTTCCTCGGCTCTTCTGCTGCGGATGCGGACAACACCAAATTCGCGAACACTTCAGGCATGAGCCTGCTTGATTTCCGCTTCAATGCCGAAGTGCGGAACGTGTTCCGCGACAACACGTCGAACATGCATGCACTGGATTCCATGATCAGCAGCACAGCAGCAGACTACACGCAAGTCAATGACCAGGTGACCTTTATCGATAACCATGACATGGACCGTTTCAAAACAAGCGCGGTCAACAACCGGCAGCTGGAACAAGCCTTGGCCTTCACGCTGACATCCCGCGGCGTGCCTGCCATCTATTACGGCACTGAACAATACCTGACCGGAAACGGCGATCCGAACAACCGCGCCAAAATGCCATCGTTCTCCAAAACAACGACGGCATTCAACGTGATCAGCAAGCTGGCTCCGCTGCGCAAATCCAATCCGGCCATCGCTTACGGCTCGACGCAGCAGCGCTGGATTAATAATGACGTGTACGTCTATGAACGCAAATTCGGCAAAAGCGTTGCCGTCGTGGCGATCAACCGCAACCAATCGTCCTCTGCCTCCATTAGCGGACTTGCAACGTCCCTGCCTTCGGGAACGTACACGGACGTCCTTGGCGGCGCGCTGAACGGCAACAGCATTACGTCCAACAACGGCAGCGTTCCTACATTCACGTTGGCCGCAGGCGGGACGGCAGTGTGGCAGTACACGGCTTCCGAAAGCACGCCGACGATCGGGCACGTCGGACCGATGATGGGCAAACCCGGCAACGTCGTCACGATCGACGGCCGCGGCTTCGGCGCAACCAAAGGCACCGTTTACTTCGGCACGACGGCCGTAAGCGGATCTGCGATCCAATCGTGGGAAGATACCCAAATCAAAGTTACCGTTCCTGCCGTTGCAGCGGGCAATTACGCGGTGAAGGTAACCGCAGGCGGCGTAACCAGCAACAGCTATAACGGGTTTAATATTTTGACCGGCGAGCAGGTCACCGTTCGATTCGTTGTCAATAATGCATCGACATCCCTGGGCCAGAACGTGTACTTGACCGGCAACGTTGCCGAGCTCGGCAACTGGTCCACAGGAGCAAACGCCGTTGGGCCAACCTTCAACCAGGTCATTCACGCCTATCCGACATGGTATTACGACGTTAGCGTGCCTGCCGGAACGCCGCTCGAGTTCAAGTTCTTCAAGAAAAACGGCTCTACCGTCACATGGGAAAGCGGATCGAATCACACCTTCACCACGCCAGCCAGCGGCACCGCAACCGTAAACGTGAACTGGCAATAAAATAACTCGGCAAAACCAAACACCCCGATGCAGCACGCATTTCGCGTATGCTCGGGGTGTCCGTATTTCCGTTTTGCTTTTCAAGCTGCATCGCTGATTAATGGATAAACAAGAATTCCCATCTGCTCTATAAGCAAGCGTAAACGATATTTCTCAAGCGAGGCTGGATGTACGGCTCCTGACTGTTCAACAGGTGCTGCGCATACATAACCGTAAGTTCCGAATCCGGATCGATGATGGCCATGCAGCCGGCAGCGCCGCTCCAGCCGAACTCGCCCAGCGGACTCAAGGAGCCGCTGCCGGCCTTGGAGACATGGGTCCGTACGCCTAACCCGTAGCCGTAGCCTTTCATTTGATCCCAGGAGTAATCGCCTCGGGTCAAATCATTCAGATGGTCCGTACGCATCAGTTCGACCGAAGCCTGTGACAAGATGCGTACGCCGTCCGGGCTTGTGCCGCGCCCAGTCAACGCATTCAGGAACAGCGCGTAATCGCTGACGGTAGACAACAATCCTGCGCCCCCGCTTTCCAGCGCCGTGCCTACCCGGAAACCGTTGCCGTCCATGCGAACGGCTTTGCCAAGCTCGTCATTGTACGCATACTGCGGAATCAATCTGGCCTGCTGCTCGTCATTCAGGTCAAATGCCGTATCGTGCATGCCGAGCGGGTCGGTGATTTCCTCTTTTAAGTATGTGCCGAACCGTCTGCCATCCACGACTTCAATCAAAGCGCCAAGCACATCGTGGCACATGCTGTAATTCCACTGCGTCCCGGGCTCGAACAGCAGCGGCTCTTTCGCAAGCGCCTTCGCAAATTCACGCGTCGACAACGTTCCGTTCGTGCTCTTCACGGCCTCCTGGATAGATGGTGCTCCAACGTCATAGGAAAATCCGGCCGTCATCGTAAACAGGTCGCGCACCGTAATGGCTTTTGTCGCTTTCTCCAGCCGTACTTCCCCGTTCGGCAAAGTTTTTCTGACCGTCATCTCGGCATATTCCGGCAGATAGTTCGAGATCGGGTCGCCAAGCAGCATTTGTCCTCTCTCCACAAGCTGAAGCGCTGCGACGCAGGTCATGATTTTGGTCATGGAGTACAAGTTGATGATCGCGCCTTCGCCGATGGGCGTTTGCTCTTCCAAATTAGCAAAGCCGTTGCGATAACGGAAAACCGTTTCGTTGCGATGCATGACAAGTACTTCCGCCCACGGAATACGCCAAGCGGTGATGCGGTCGATAAATGAAGCAAGCGGTTTAAAATCCATGTTCGCTCATCCCTTTATATGTAGAATTGATAATTATTGCGCCATACGGCCACGTTCTCCGCATGTAACCGCATACTATTAATATACGACCAATCGCATTCAAAGACCACCATCAGATCGCAAGATGAACGGGGGAACGGACGCCGACCGGACGAATTCCCAAGTGGAAACTAAACGATCGCACCAAGCAGGCGAAACCGCAGTACGTGTTTTCCTCAAGTCCCAAGCATGCCTTCTACTTATAAGCACGGATGGGCTTCATGGCCACTGCCATAACAAACGCGGTCAACAAAAGCAGAGCTCCCAGTCCTTCCAGCACCACCGGAGCTCCGTAGCGGTCCGCCCAAACGGACACGACCGATAGGCCAATGATCGGCGCCGTGCTTGTGAGCGTGCCCATGACTCCATAAACCCTCCCTTGAAGTTCATCGGGCACTTCAGCGCGAACCATGATCTGCGGCAGCATCGTGCAGCAGGCGAACATGGCTCCGCCGGCTACAATGAGCGGCAAAGCCCAATACGGCGAAGTGATGTAGGATAACGCCGCGTACAACGGTCCCAGCAGCAGGAGGCCAACAAATATCCACCTTCCCCGGTGCTTCATCCGGCCCGCCATGGCCATAAGCCCGGCAGAACCAAGCATGTACCCGAGCGGAATGCAGGTTTCGATCAATCCGAATTGCACCGGATTCGCTTGCCATACCTTTACCGCCATCACCTGCACGAGCATCATGGCAGACATGAAAAAGAGCAGCAGAATCGGCTGCAGCACAACAATGGCGCGCACAAGCGGCTGCGAGAAGAGATAAGCGAAGGAGCCTCTCCACTCCTGAACAAAGGTGGTTTTGGCGGTCGTTGTCCGTTCCACGGATGGAAAACGGCCGGCAGCCGCCACGCAGACCGCCGAGAGCAAAAACGTGCTTGCCGTAACGAGAATGGCATAGAAGCCGCCGATCAGCGCCACCGCCGCTCCTGCCGCAGCAAGTCCGCTGATCCGGGCAATGTTGTCGACCAAATGGATTGCGCCCGTAGCCTGCTGCAGATGTGGCTTGCCGACCAGGCGGCTAACCGAAGCGTAAAAGGCAGGTGCCTGAAACAAGCTGGAGAACATCGACAGGCCAAGCATGAGCAGCAGCAATGGAAAAGGGGCATGCAGCACAAACAGGCTTACGGCAATGGTCGCGGCCATAAAAGCCCGGAACAGATCCGAGGACAGCATCAATGTGCGACGGTCAAAGCGATCTGCCAGCGTGCCTGCAAGGGAACCGAAAACAAAGCTGACCGCCATGTTGCAAATTTGCACGGCGGCCATGCTCTTGGCGCTGCCCGTCGTCTGCAAGACCCACAAGCTGATGGCAATGCCGTTGAAACAATCGCCGAAGACGGAAATGCCGTAGCCGTAAAGCAGTCTTCGAAAAGCTTTGTTGTGCCGCAATGCCGGTTCGGACGCGGTATCGTTTGCAGGACAAGCCGTACCCATGCCTGGGTGCAAATCCGCAGAGCCGGAGCCCGAATCCACCGGACGAACAGTATCCATAATTTCGTTTCCCTCCCGTTTGTATCGATCATTCCAGCCGTAAATAGGACATGCATGAAAAGCGCTCCGAAAGAAGGAGTCATTGTGCAATTCCTTCGATCAAAGCGCCTGAAGAGGTGATGAATGTATGTTTATCCTTTGGAGGCTCCTGTCGTAAGCCCCTGTACCAGGAAGCGCTGCAGGAACACGAAGAGCAGCGTGATCGGAATCGCAATCAGCACCGCACCCGCGGCGAACATCGTAAAGTTGCTGTCCTGATATCGGCTGACCAGATCCCACATGCCTACGGCCAGCGTCCAATTTTCTTTGGTGCGCAGCACCAGCCGGGCGAAAATAAAGTCCATCCATGCCCCCGTGAAGCTGGTGAGCGCCACGTAGGTCAACATCGGACGGGACAGCGGCAGAATGATGCTGACGAAGACGCGCAGATGGCTCGCTCCATCGATCCGTGCCGCTTCATCCAGGCTGCGCGGAATCGTATCGAAGAACCCTTTGACGATGAAACCGCCCAGCACGGCACCCGACGAATACACCAGAATCAGCGCGGCATGCGTATCCAGCAGCTGAATTTGCAGCAGGATGATGTAGATCGCGATCATGCTCATGAAGCTTGGGAACATGCCCAGAATCAGCATCGTGGACAGGATGGTCTTGCGCCCGCGGAAGCGGAAGCGGGACAATGCATACATTCCCAGCGTGACGAGCAGCGTCGAGAAAATCATCGTAAAGAACGCGATTTTGAGCGTATTCATGTACCATCTGCCGTACAGGAAAGAAGGGGTCGTGAACAGTTCACCATAATGCGCCAGCGTGAACGCTTCCGGCCACAGGCTTTCACTGAATAACGCGGCGCCCGGGCGCAAGGACGAGAGAACGATCCACAGCACGGGATAGATCGAAACGATGGCAATGATGACCAGCAGGACATAGCTGAGGACCAGCCGCAGCGGATTGTTTCGTTTCTTCATTGGATCATGTCCTCCTCCTTGAATGATTTCGAACGGCGGAAGTTCCAAATGGAGAACGATGCAATAATAAGGAAAATGATGATGCCTACCGCCGACGCCATGTTGAACTTGTTGTTATCGAGCGTCAGTTTGTACAGCCATGTCACGAGCAAATCGGTAGACCCGGCATACTGGTAATCGCCGCGAAGCGGGTTGCCGTTCGTGAGCAGGTAGATGACGTTGAAGTTGTTGAAATTGCCCGCGAACTGCATGATCAGCACAGGCGTTGTGGCAAACAGGATGAACGGCATCGTAATGATGCGGAATTTCTGAAAGCTGCTCGCCCCGTCCACTTCGGCGGCTTCGTACAAATCACGAGGAATGGCGGTAAGCACACCCAAAATGAGCACCATGCTGACGGGGATGCCGATCCACATGTTCACGACGATGACCGTCACTTTGGCCCAGAACGGATCGGTCAGCCAAGGCAGCCCTTCCAAACCGAACGCTCTCATGTACGTATTGATCGGACCGAACTGTCCGTTGAACAGGTTGCGCATCAAGAGCAAGGAAATAATCTGCGGGATGGCATAAGGAAGAATGAAGATTGTACGCCACAGCTTCTTAAAACGAATGCCGCGCTGCTCAATCAGCAGCGCAACCAACACGCCGCCAAAATACGTCGTGACGGTGGCCAGCACGGCCCAAACGACCGTCCAACCCAATACGCCCATAAACGTCTGGCTCCAGGATTTCAACTGGACCAGGTCGCTGAACGTGCCGAACCCGACCCAATCGACGAGTTTGGCTGGAGGAATGTGATCCGGAGCCGAGTAGTTGGTGAAAGCCAGCGTGATGGTGAACAAGATCGGCATGATCGTGAAGAACAGGACACCCAAAGCAGGAATGGCAAGGAACAGATACGGGAACTGGGTATCCAGCGCGCTTCGAAGAGAATTCATGGCGGATCGCGGCTGTTTGCCTTCTTCCCTCCATTTTCCCGTTAAATATGCATCCCTTACGTTAAGCGTATATATAAGTAGAAATACGAACAGAACCAACAGTACGATCAAGCCATCCAGCAGCAAAAAGATCGAGTGATCCCCTTTCTGCAGAACGGTCGATCCATTGACCTTCACGAACCGCTGCGTATTCTCGCCCAAGGTCCAGATGCCCCAGACCGCATGGTTCAGGCGGGGAATGAGGTAGGCAAGCCCTACGGCTTCCAGCGCGATCAAAATCAGTCCTTTGATCCACTGGCCGTTGTACAACTGCCCCAGTCCCTGCAAAATAACGGACAGCACGGCCGCGGTCACGCGGTGCTGCCTCGCTCCTTCCGGTTTTACGTTCACCGGAACATGCTGCTGCTTCATGGATATGCTCCTTCCGGCATTAGAGTGGCCTGCCCGCAGTGCGGACAGGCTGGTCTTTATCCGCCGGCCGTACCTTGCCACCATGGACTGCTGCCGTAGTCGAAGTCGAACGTTCAGCAATCCATCGTAACGAACACGGTCCGGACGCGATTATTTCGTGGTAGCAAGGCTCTCGTTAATCTGTTTGACGGCATTGTCGAGCGATGACTTCACGTCTTTGCCCCCGTCCCAAATGTCCGTAATGGCGGAAGAGATCGGTCCCCATACGCTATCCATGGCCGGAAGCGAAGGCATCGGCGTTGAATGGTTGAATTGCTCCAGGAACGCTTTGGTGATGTCGTCCCCTTGAACTTTGGGGTCTGCCGCCACGTTTTTATCTGCCGGAAGGGTTCCGTTCATCTCGAAATTAAGCATCTGCGATTCCTCGCTGGAGAGGAATGCCGCAAGCAGTTTCGATGCATTCGGGTATTGCGTGAATGCATTGACGTAATACGCCTTGACGCCGGAGAACGAGGTCATCGGTTGTCCCTCGATTTGCGGAAGGGGCGCAACGCCGAAATCGATGCCTGCATTGCGATAGTCGGCGATCGTCCATGGTCCATTGATATCCATCGCGAGCTTGCCGCTGCTGAACAATCCTTTTTTGATATCGTAATTCACGTCGCCGAGCTTGACAGGCAGGACCTCGGCTCTCAGCTTTTGAAGGAATTCCCCGCCCTTTTGCGCGCCTTCGTTGTTCAAACCGATATCCTCGCTGTTCATGCCGTCATCCCCGAAGATGTATCCGCCTTGGGATGCCAGGAACGCAAAGTCGTAGTAAAACTGCTGCAGCTCCCACATGAGTGCATATTTATTGTTTTTGGTATCGTTGAACGTTTTGGCAAAGTCGATGATTTCATCGAACGATTTCGGCGCTTCCGGATAGAGCGCTTTGTTATAGAACAAGGCATACGTTTCCACGCTGTACGGATATCCATACAGAATGTCCTTGAACGTTACTGCCTTCAAAGCGTTTTCGCTGGTCGATTCCTTCGTTCTCGATTCAAATACGTCGTTGGGCAAAATCAGGCCCGCTTCGGAGGCACTTCCGATTTTGTCGTGCGGGAAGACGACAACGTCCGCGGCCAATCCGGCCGGTCCGTCCGTCGTAAGCTTTGTCACCTGGTCCGTCGGCGGCAATTCTTCGAATTTGACCGGCACGCCGTATTTCTCCTCGAATTGTTTGATTCTGTCCGCAATGAAGCTGCTCTGGTTTTTGTCTTCCCAAATGACCAACGTGGCCCCTGGTTCCGGTTGCAGCGTGTCTGGAGTGACGGCCGGTCCTTCCGTATTTTCTTCGGCGACCGGCGTTGTTCCCGCCGTTCCCCCGCCTCCGCCTGCCGAACAAGCAACCAGCGATAACGACGTGAATGCCGCGAGTAGAATCCCCTGCCATTTCTTCATTCTCATTTCCCCTTCCCCCTGATTGGTAAAGCGTTATTGTTGCGCTCTTTCCCCCTCTGCCGTGCTCTTGTCGCCAAAGCTTCGAATCACAGCAAAGACTGCGTGTTACGCGTGGACAAACGTTTGCCCAAAATTCAAATCAAGCGTCTTTGCTTATTCATCAAGAAGGAGGAAACAGACGTTAACACCCAAAAATCGTCCATGTAAGCGCTGTAATAATACACACATCATACACTAGGGTTCTCCCCTTGAACAAACGTTTGCACAAATGATTTTAGACGAAATTGCCCCAAAATTTGTTATCTGTCTTGAAAAAGTGACGTTTTGCTTGATCTGTCTTTATTTTCCTTCATTTTCCTCTCTGGAGTATTGTCCCGCATACTTGCCGATTGATTTCTTCCAAACCATGAATTAACATAGGAGCATGTTTTGATATGACGGTAGGGAAGGGATTTTTCACATGATTACAATCAAAGATATTGCCAAAATGGCGGGAGTATCCCCTTCTACAGTATCCCGGGTGATCTCGAATCATCCCCGGATCAGTCGCGAAACCTCGGTCAAGGTCCGGCAGATCATGAAAGAACACAACTATCATCCCAACATCATGGCAAAGAGCCTGGTGTCCAAAACAACGCAAACGTTAGGCATCATGCTGCCGCGGCCGGCGGAGGAGCTGTTTCAGAACTACTTCTTTGGGGAATTGCTGCGAGGCATCATGAGCCATGCCACCCGCATGAATTATGAAGTGCTGCTATCTACCGAGTCGACTTCGGGCAACGGCCTTGACGCCATCTCCCGCCTGGTCTATGGAAGAAGAGTCGATGGCATTATGCTGCTTTCGTCGCGACGGGAAGATCCGCATATTGTGTTTCTGGAAGAGGAGCGTTTTCCGTTTGTGCTGATCGGCCGCAGCGAAACCCATCCTGATGCACCCATGGTGGACAATGATAATGTGCAAACGGCTTATGACGCGACCAGCCATTTGATTGCGCAGGGACATGCCCGCATCGGGTTCGTCAGCGGACCGCCGGAGTTCACCCTTTCTCATGATCGCATGACGGGATATGCCAAAGCGATGGAAGATGCGCAGCTGCCGACCCATTCCGATTGGATTCTGGAAGGAGAATATTTGCAGGACAGCGGATTCCGGGCCATGTCGCTATTTATGTCACTGCCAAACCGACCGACGGCGATCGTGGTCATCGACGATCATGTGGCTTTTGGCGTATTGCGTGCATTGGATGAGTTGGGATATCGCGTACCCGAGGACATCAGCGTCGTCAGCTTCAACAATATCGCCCTGTCCGAATTGGCTTCACCGCCGCTGAGCTCCATCGATATCGGCACCTATCAGCTTGGCTATTCCGCCGTTCAATTGCTGTTGAAGATCATCCAAGGCGACGAAGGCGCAATCTCGCCGAACCCGATTATCATCCCCCATCGCTTGATGGTCCGGGAATCTTCACTTTATACCTTGCCAAGACAGATTTAAGCATGTCCGCGCAAACGTTTGTCCAAAATCCTGAAAACGGATTCTCCCCCCATCACCCGGTTCCGGGGTGATGGGCTTATCCATGCTTGCCGCAGGATGAAACGAAAAAACCACGCCCTAGGAAGACGTGGTCTGACGTTCAGCTTTTTTTGCCTGCTGATGCTGATCTATAATTCTACTTTACCGACTCCAATGCGTAACGGTTGGACGGAATTTCAAGGCCCAGATTGCCCCGCAGCGTCGTTTGCTCATACGCCGTGCGGAACAAACCGCGTTCTTGCAAAACGGGCACCACCAAGTCTACGAAATCCGCCAGGCCGTTCGGCACGACCGTCCGGATGTTGAATCCATCCGCCGCTTCCGACTCGAACCATTCCTGTATCAGGTCCGCGATCTTCTCCGGCGTGCCGATAAAGGAAGTGCGCGGCGTGGATGCCAGCAATGCCACTTCCCTTAAGGTCAAGCCTTGCTCGCGGGCCTGCTGCTTGATTTTGTCCGTCGTGCTGCGGAAGCTGTTGCTGCCCAAATCGCCGATGTCCGGGAACGGCTCATCCAGCGCATATTGCGAAAAATCGAAATGCTCGAAGTAGCGCCCCAAGTAATTCAGCGCTTGGTCGATGGATACGAGAGCGGCGATTTCTTGATATTTGCGCTCGGCTTCTTCTTCGGTACGCCCCACGATCGGACCGATGCCTGGGAAAATGAGCAGTTCCTCCGGTTTGCGTCCATGGGCTGCCGCTCTCGCTTTTACGTCCCGGTAGAATTCTCTGGCTTCTTCCAAAGTTTCGTGAGCGGTATAGATCGCATCTGCCGACCGGGCTGCAAGATTTTTGCCCGATTCCGAGGAACCGGCTTGGAAGATGACCGGGTGTCCTTGGGAGGAACGGGCTACGTTGAGTGGACCCTGCACGGAAAAATGCTTTCCGCGATGATTCAGCGCATGCAGCTTGGACGGATCGAAGAAAATGCCGGCCTCCTTGTCGCCTACGAAGGCATCATCTTCCCACGAATCCCACAGTCCTCTGACGACTTGCAAATGTTCCTCGGCAATTTCGTAGCGCAGCGAATGATCGGGATGCTCGCCTTTGCCGAAATTCAGGGCCGAGCCTTCGAGCGGAGAAGTAACGACGTTCCAACCCGCCCGTCCGCCGCTAATCTGATCCAACGAAGCGAACTGCCTTGCTACGGTGAACGGTTCGCTATACGAGGTCGACAACGTAGCCACAAGACCGATGTGCGACGTCGCGCCAGCCAGCGTGGATAACAGCGTAATCGGCTCGAAACGGTTGAGGAAATGGGGGTTGGATTTTTCGTTGATATATAAACCGTCCGCGATAAACAACAGGTCGAATTTGCCTTCCTCCGCCTTGCGCGCCTGCTGTTTGTAGTATTCGATGCTGACGCTGGCATTGACCGGAATGTCCGGATGCCGCCAGAAAGAGATGCTGTTGCCGACCCCGCTCAGATTGGCTCCCAGTTTCAATTGTCGTTTGCTCATCGTGTATTCCTCCCCGAATGGATGAATTAGTGGTTGCTGCTTTGCCCTGCCCCGGCGACAGTGCCTGAATTGTCCTGCTCCAGCTTTTGTGGGGTAACCGCGCTCTTTCGCACCATCCACGCCGCAGCCAACAGGGCGATGCCTGTTAACAGGAATACGACGGGAATGCCGGCCGAGCCGCCAATAAAACCTCCGACCAGCGGACCAAGCACAATGCCGAACTGGTTGGCGGATTGGCTCAAACTTACCGCTCTACCCCGAAATTCAAGGGCTGCATGCCGCACAACCATCGCGTTCAGCGTTGGATAAACGGCAGCAAAGAAAAGGCCGTAAGCGAAGCGGACTCCCCCGAACACATACAGGTTGAATGCGAGTACCTGCAGCAGATTGCCAATCCCGCCGCCAACCAATCCGATCATCAACGTTTTCTCGTATCCAAGCCTGCCGCCGATCCTGCCCCAGCGAGGGCCCATGATGACCGTGGCCGCGCCGACTGCGGAGAATACGATCCCTGCGCTAAGCGTCGCCGTATCCGGATTTCCTCCAATGGAGACGACATATAACGTAAGCAAGGGCTCCAGCACCATGACCGAGGTGGATACAAGCAGGATCAAGCCATAAATGCGCATCAAGCCCGGCGTGGCGGCAGCAGTCTTCAAATCGGCGATCCAGCCTGTGCGGACGCTCACCCGTTTCGCTTGGTTTTCGCGAACCCCCATGACGATCATTGCAGACACCAGCGTAAGGATGCCCGAAGCGACAAAACAGCCCCGCAGCCCGACCCATTGGCTGATCACGCCGCCGGCAAGGGGTCCCAGAATGCCCCCTGCCGCCGTGGAAGTCGATATCACGCCCATCGCGTAACCGACATGCTTTTCCGGCGTATTGGTGCCAACCAGCGTGACGGAAGCTGGATGGAAACCGGCCATCAACCCCTGAAATATGCGCACGGCCAGAAAGGAATACGGGTCGTGGACAAAGGCATTGGCCAAATGGGCCGCAGCCAAGCCTACGCCGGAGCGAAGCAGCATCAGCTTGCTGCCGTGCCTGTCCGCCAGCGATCCCCAGAACGGCGCGCACAAGCCGCTGATCAGAAAGCTGATGGAAATCGATATCCCCGACCAGACTTCAAGTCCCGACTGAACGCCAAGCTCATTTTGCAGAAACAACGGAAAAAAGGGCACAGAGAGCGTATACGCCATATAGTTGAGAAACAGGCCCAGCCATAAGATGTACAGGTTTCGCTTCCAATGCGGCATGGCATGCTTCTCCATAGGTTTAAATTCCTATCAGGTAACTAGGTTATATATCATGTTAACGGAATACTTGCGGCATGTGTAATAGAAAAGTTCGATCGGCGTATTTAATAATTGAATAGCGGCATGTTTTTGCCGCATCCGCGAATCGGGCATATGGGGTATGCCCAGCACACCTCCAGACATAAAAAAAGGAGAGCCGCGCTGTCATACGCTGCTCTCTCCTTCTTTTCACCCAATGTAATACCGTATTCTAAGGTGACGTCCCAGAAACTTGCTTTCTATACCTTGAATTTGCCGATCAGTTCTTGAAGCTCCTGCGCCATTTTGCTCAGACTGTCCGCAGACGCGGACACCTCGACCATCGATGCGCTCTGCTGTTCCGTCGATGCTGCGACGCTTTGCGTGTTCCCCGCCGACTGCTCGGCAATAACGGCCACGTTTTGGGCCATTTCAACCATGCTCTGCGCGCTGGCGTGCACCTGCTCCACGATCGCGGAAACCTCGATCGTTTCGGACGCCGCCTGATCGATGGAATCGGCAATGACGCCGAAGGCTTCTCCCGTGCGGGAAACCAATGAAATGCCCTCGCGGACCACTTCCGTCCCTTCATTCATCGAGGCTACCGCGTTTCCGGTTTCCTGACGCACTTCCTGCACCAGTTTGCGAATCTGCTCTGCGGAGCGCGTAGATTGCTCGGCCAGCTTTCTGACCTCGTCAGCAACGACCGCAAATCCCCGGCCATGCTCCCCTGCACGGGCGGCCTCGATGGCCGCATTGAGGGCGAGCAGATTCGTTTGGCTGGAAATCTGGGTGATCAAACCGATGATTTCGCCGATTTCATCCGTCTTCTGTCCAAGCTTGTGAACGACATCGGCCGTTTGATTCACTTTGTCGTGGATCGTGTTCATTTGGGCCACCGCATGATTCACGACTTCGGCGCCTTCCTGCGCCTTTTCGTTCGCGGACTGGGTCAGCTGCGTAACATACTGGATGGAACTCGATGCCTGGTTCATGCCTTTGGAAATGTCTTCGGTCGCCTGATTAAACGCGGCCGAGTTGTTCACCAACCGGTCCGAACCGTCGGCGATCTGCTGCACCGCTTCCGAGATGTACTCGGCAGTTGTCCGCGTCTGCTCGGAGCTTGCGGACAATTCCTCGGAGGTTGCCGCCACCTGCTCGGCATTGAATCCGACCTGCGACACCAGACTTCTCAAATTGGCGGACATTTGATTCACGGCGCCGGACAACTCGCCGAGTTCATCCTTCGAAGTGATCTTCACCTCGTTGGTCAGGTCACCCGCGGCAATATTGTTCGTTGCCGCCATCAGCCGTTTCAACGGCGCGTCGATGGAGCGAATGATCCAGGCGGCCACCAGCGCTCCGCCCACGATGGAGACGGCAATGATCACCAACGTGGTATACAATATTCCGCGGCTTGCTGCCGAAATTTCTTCCACGTCGATGACACCCACGATTTTCCACCCGGTTGCCTCATTGGTCGCGTACACGGCAATTTTGTCCGTTCCGTCTGACGAATACTCGACATTCCCTGACGGTTCCACTTTCATTTGCTCTACGTAGCTTTCGGTATCTTCGGAACCTATTTCAATCGTCGGATGGGTTATGTACTTGTTATCTTTGTCCAATACGGAGACATAACCTGTCTCGCCAACTTTGATTTTGTTGATTTGCTCAGCAAGATTGGTCAGGCTAAGCACGATGCTGACTACGCCGGAGTCGTCGGCGGTGGCCATGGAAGGCACAACGATCACTTTGCCGTCCTGGCTAATAATCGGATTGTTGACGAGCGTCTGCCCTTTATTCTCCATGGCCAGCGTATACCACGCCCGTTCCCTCGGATCGAAATCTTCCGCAAAGGTCTGCTGCGGCGAGTTGAGCAGCTTTCCTTCCGTTGTCGCAAATTGCACATGGTCGTACTCGGATTTCACCGCTTTGATTGGGTCCAAAATTTGACGAAGCAGCGGACTTTCGTCACCGTCGACCATGCCCTTGTTCACCGTTTGCGAGAGGTATTTCAGATCCTCCAGGCTAGTGTTGATCAGTGTTTCCACTTGCGTATTCACGGTTTCTACCGATTGACGCGTATTTTTGAGAAACTGTTCCGTGATGTCTTCCTTGGCGGTCAGATACGACAACCATCCCAAACCGGCTGTCGGAACGACGAGAATCACCAGAAAGGCCAAGGTGAGGCGTGCCCGGATCGTAAACTTCCTTCCGGTTTTGGGGACGCCAGGTTGAACGACAGGCTTGCTGCGTTTTGTCTTTTGCTTCTTCATGAATCCTATCCTTTCTTCGGCATCATAGTTCTACCCATAATCGTCATGCATAGAAAGTGGCAGTTTTATATATTTCGGCATGACAGGCCGATAACTTTAGGCTAAAAGTCCTTTGATTTAATGAAAATTATAAATTTCGACATTTTCCTTGTTGGGAATTAGAGCATATCAGCAAATTTTTATTCAAACTTGCTAGCATAGTAGTCTTTTAGTTGCGCAAAAGATACATTATCATCCAAAAATTTAGGATGAAATACCCAATAAATCAATTGACAGGATGTGTACTTGTGATATAGTAGTCGAGAAATATTTTAATATGCCTACATAGGAAGGGTAGTTGGAGATGACAAATAAACAAACAGGAAGAGCCGTACGGCGTTTGACCGCAGGCATGCTTGCATTGCAAATTGGCATCACCGCATTCGGAGTTCCCGCATTCGCTTCGAAAGTGACCATCGTCTCGCCTCATGGCGTGGAAACCTTATCGCCGGAAGGCGCCATTCAGTCCACGGGCACATGGGATGTAGGAACGCGCGCGGGAGACTATGTTTACGTGGCAGGCATGCGCGGCATTGACCCCACGACCAACAAACTGGTCGCTGACGAAGAAGGCCGCATTCGCCAGGCGTTTCTCAACATGAAGCTGATTGCCGAATCCGAGGGCGCCACGCTGCAGGACGCGACTCGCCTCGTAGTGTATGTGACGGATATGTACCGGTATCGGCCCATCGTGAATCAGATCCAGGAAGAACTTTGGGGCAAGGGTCCGTACCCCCCGCGTACGATCGTGGAAGTGGACCGCTTGAACCAGGATGACATCGTCGAGGTAGAGGGCACATTCTATGCGCCGGAGAAAACATCGAAAGCAGCTCAGAAGGGACCGTCCGCGAACGGCACGAACGTGTCGCCTAACGGCGTCAAAACCCTTGCTCCTCAAGGCGCGATCCAATCCACGGGGACGTGGAATCTCGGAACGCGGGCAGGCGACAACATTTACGTGGCAGGCATGCGCGGCATCGATCCGGCCACCAACAAGCTCGTGTCGGACGAGGAAGGGCGTATTCGCCAAGCGTTTCTCAACATGAAGCTGATTGCCGAATCCGAGGGCGCCACGCTGCAGGATGCAACCCGTCTCGTGGTGTACGTGACCGACATGTATCGATATCGCCCGATCGTGAACCGGATTCAGGAAGAACTGTGGGGCGACGGACCCTATCCTCCGCGCACGATCATCGAGGTAGACCGCTTGAACCAGGACGACATCGTTGAGGTGGAAGGCACATTCTACGCGCCGGAGAAAACATCGAAGGCAGCTCAGAAGGGGCCGTCCGCGAACGGAACAAACGTGTCGCCTAATGGCGTCAAAACCCTTGCTCCTCAAGGCGCCATCCAGACTACAGGTACATGGGATCTTGGAACGCGTGCAGGGGATACCATTTATGTGGCAGGCATGCGCGGCATCGATCCGGCCTCCAACAATCTCGTGTCCGACGAAGAAGGCCGCATTCGCCAAGCGTTTCTCAACATGAAGCTGATCGCCGAATCCGAAGGCGCCACGCTGCGGGATGCTACCCGGATCGTCGTGTACGTCACAGACATGTACCGGTATCGTCCAATCGTCAATCAAATCCAGGAAGAACTGTGGGGCGACGGACCTTATCCTCCGCGGACCATTATCGAAGTGGATCGTCTGAACCAGGACGACATCGTCGAGGTGGAAGGCACGTTCTACGCGCCGAAAAAATAAATACGCACAACATGGCGGCTCCCTTGCGGGAGCTCCTTTTTGCTGCCACGAATCCGAGAGGTCCAGTCGAAGCCGCTCCATTCTATCAACTTTTGAAGGGTCAGCCCGTTCGCTGGACTTGCCTGGAATCCACGGAAACTGCGGCTTAGCCCCCACCACATGCCGCATGCTGTAACGAACCTCCCACACCTTATATGATGTTGTGGAGAGCGATTGGAATTCTAACGAAACTCAGACACGTTATTTGACCGGAAAATGGGCGATTATGCACCATTTCCAGGAAATAACGTGTTTCAGGTTCATTAGAGCGGCTTGAGTGCCAAAACTACCTGAATAGCGCGTCCTAGGTTCGTTGCATTATCCGTTTTCCGCCCTAACCTCAACTTTGGATGAATGTATCCATCTATGTAAGCGCCCAACACCAAAAAGGGCTCCCGCATTCAACCTTGAACGCACGGAAACCCTTTTGACAGTACTGGAGGAGCCTTAACCGACCCAATGCGCCGACTTGGTCTTCAGCCGGGAAAGGTCGTTTTCGATATTTATCGGCTGGGAAAGCACCCACATATAGTATAACGATTTGGCCGCTTTCTCCCGGGTGACCCCTGCTTTGGGTTCCAGTTCCCGGCCGTTCCAGACTCTTCCCCGTTCAATGTCTTTCTCTGAGCGCAACAATCCCAGCATGTACGCCTTCCTCACCCGATCGTAGAGAGCCGGGTCGATCTCGTCCGTATCCTGCAGCTGTTCAAAGGACACAAGCGGATAATACATGATTCCTCGTTCGTCGGGCGCCAAATGAGCATCATAGTCCGGTTGGTCCGGGGGAACTGCTTCCCCGTTATAGTCGGTCATGTAAGCCGGGAGCACCTTCGCACCGAATTTTGCCTCAAAGGCATCCAACAGCATGCAGCCCATGGTCTCTCTGGACAATGTCCCTTCCGCCTGCACGTCCCGACCTAATACGTCTGGGGCCAGATCCAATAACCGGGACAATGCATGTCGAAATTCGCCAAACTCCATCAACGCTTCCGGGTGAAAGCAGGATCGTTCATCCAGCTTCATAACGCCCAGCTGGACCAGCTTCTCAATCTGATTCCGGTAATACGCCCCGCGTCCTGTCATGGCATCGACAGCCATCTCGGGATATACGGCCGACCAATCCTGATTCCGAATCGCTGCCTGCACCTCCGGCTTCAGCCACGAAGCAACCCGGGCAGCATCAGGCTGCCCCTGCTCCGCAAGCCGCGCAAGACACATTGCCACGATGCGGGCAAACGACTTGGAGAGGCTTTCTTTGAAATGCGTGCCATCGATCTTGCGCGCCGGATGACCGTTCGCAAGACTGCCGTCATTGGTTTTGCCCGGCGTCTCCCCTGCTTCGATCGACATGAAGACGGCGGTCGTGCCTTCGACACCGATCTCGTTATAGTACCGCACGCTCTCCCGGTTCAAATCGATCAGCGGCACGTTCAACTGTTCGGCCAGTTCACGCATGATCTTCGGAAATTGCCGCTCGCGGAAAGAGTCCGCGTAGACATGCCCGGGCGCGGCATTCCCATCCACCCGGGACATTGGCGTGACCAGCATCGGGATCATCCGCCTGGACCGGATCGCCGGAATGTACACCTCGCGAATATACGTGCGGTACATTTCTTCCGTCGCGCCTCTGCCAAAGCGCTGGTTCTCGTCACGCGATTCGTCGTTGTGCCCGAACTGGATCAACACGACGTCCCCTGCATTTCCCGTCAGCAAAATATCGTTGAAGCGCCCTTCCGTATAAGCGCTTTTGAAGGACCGTCCGCCCATGGCATAGTTGATCACCCGCACCTGCCTCGGGTCGAACAAATCATCGAACACCTGCCCCCAGCCGCTCATCGGCGCTTCCATGAAAATATAGGATTTCACGGTGGAGTCCCCGAGCGTAAACAGTGCAGGCAGCTTGCTTTCAGGGCGCGGGTAGACCGGTATGGGCGTCAGCACCAGCTCGGCGATGCCTACAGGACAGCCCAACCGGCGAGGTTCAATTTCAACGTCGATAAAGTCGCGTCCGTTCACATAGTCGTAACTCCATAACCGCTCGTCCTGAAAAACGCGTGTCCTATTGGGTACAAGCCGTGCCGCATCCCAATAATCCGCATTCAGCAAGCCATCCGCATGCATGCCCGAGATCGCGATCATCGTGTCGCCAAGCCCGGACGTGGTACGTACCTGTATCCGATATGCGCCAGGCTCGGCCTTGACCCGGAAACACATGCCGTAATGGTTGAAATCCTTCTCCGTGGATTCGTTTCGATCCGCAAATCGTTCCTCGAGGATGACGCACCCCTCTTGAACCGGCATGATCTGTTCAATATGAACCTCTCGTGGCGGCTGGGCGCAGGTTCTTTCCACGAAACCATATCCGGCGGCATCGTCATAACGCGGGACGACGCCCTGCTCTTCCTGCACAACGGACCGATACCCCTTTTTTGGCAAAGCCGTGAAGTTGAACTGCATGCTTTTGACCATCACATCGATCCCCCCTATCCGTTCATGCCATGATGGATTGCATTGCCTGCTTTCCCTTATTCCATCGTCCAGCCATCCATTATTTCAGTCCGCACCGCGCTTATCCGGGCACAGAGCCGGCGTTTGCGGAACCGTATCGTTCCACCTCCAACGATGCCAGCAGATAGGGAGCTACGCCCATCGGTGTATCGGCAACGACCTGTTCCGAAATGTAATAATCATAGGAGCCGTTGCGATCCTTGCTTAACCCGGCCCCATTGCAGATCGAATGCAAGTGCAGTCCTTGTTCGTCCTCTGACACCAGATGTGTTCCAATGCCTTCATAACCGCGCAGCATGCCTGCGGCAAAAGACTTCTCCAAATACCCCAGCCTGATGCCTTTGGCTAGTGCATAGACGAACATGCAGGAACCTGAGGCTTCCACATAGTTGCCAGGGCGCTTCGCTTCATCCAGCACCTGGTACCACAGCCCCGTGGCTTCGTCCTGGACGCGCAGCAAGGCATGGCACATGCGGTGGAAGATGCCTACCAGCGTGCCGCGCCGCGGATGAGTGACCGGGAAATGCTCCAGGCTGTCCACGAGCGCCATCGCATACCATCCCATGGCCCGGCTCCAGAAGTGCGACGACAGGCCTGTCAACGAATCGGCCCACTCCTGTTCCCGCGATTCGTCCCATCCATGGTAAAGCAGGCCAGTCCGGGGATCGCGGGTTTTGCGCTCGATCAGCTCAAGCTGGTGAGCAACCTCATCCATCAGCTCGGGACGGGCAAACACCTTCGCATATTCCGCCAGAAACGGGGATGCCATGTATAAGCCGTCCAGCCACATTTGAAAGGGATACACTTTTTTGTGCCAGAAGCCGCCTTCCGACGTCCGGGGCTGACTGATCAACTGATTTGCCAGCAAATGGGCAGCCTTCGCATAACGTTCGTCCCCCGTCTGCCGGAGGAGCGGAAACAGGTTTTTGCCCTGATTGATCTGATCGAGATTGTACTCTTCCAACGAATACGTGCGAATCGATCCATCCTCGTTTACAAAAGCGTCCATATGCCTTTTTACAAAGCGAACATATTCGGCCGCTCCAAGCTGCTCGCCTGCACGTCCCATGGCCATGAGCAGCATGCCGGGCACATAAGCCCATCGTTTCAATATATATTCATGTTCTCCCCGATCATTACACTGTCCCAGAATCATTTCTGCAATGGTTCGTGCGCGGCTTGCCTGTGCTGTTTTCACGTGATCCATTCCGTGTTCCTCCTGTCATTAGTTCTCCTTCCCCTGCGGGTCCAACGCGTGAGCATTGTTCGACCGGGTAATGCTCGCGGATTCTAATCCAGCCCCTCGTATTCGAACCAGCCGAAGTCAGCGAATGCATCATCCCTTCCAGCGCTCTCCAATGCCTCGTTTCCGGTCGAGTCTGTGCCCGGCTGCGTGCAAGCATACAGGCCGATGTACGTGCCCGTAAATCCCCCGGCCCGGTCCGTGCTGAGCAGCCTGCCGTCTGCGTGTTCGCACAAAGGCGTCCATTCCGCCGAGTCATGCTCGCGATAGTCGAAACGGTAATCCTGATGATGTGCTTCTACCTTCAGTTGGATGCGATCGGCTGCCCATGCTGCCGCAGCCAGCCGTCTCTCCCGTCCGCCTTGGCGCTCCATCAGGCGTAGTACACGCTCGCCCCGCTCCAAGGCGATCTCGCATCGAAAATGATGATCCCCGTTATGGAACAGCGCTAGCCCCGCCGTTTCGCCTTCATGCCCGGGCTTAAACTCCAACTGCACGGCTGCCCTGAAGCTCAGATGCTGCTGGCGGCGTCCGACGAAGGCCGGATTGCCCTGTCCGGAAAGCGTTTCTTGCTTCAGCCTCAACCGCAGATAACCGGGACGTTCGGCAAGGCTCCAAAAGTCGCCGCGCGGGGTGCGGAGAAAGTTCCAGACCGGGGAAAGACCGCTTCCATCGAACTCGTCCCGGACGGGATCGGCGGGCCAGACCGTTTCCGGCAAATCCGGCGCCTGGACCTCCAGTTCCAGCCTGCCCGCACCCGGGCTGACGACAGGCCATTCCTGTTCCCACACTACCGGAGCCAGAAACGTTTCCCTGCCCAGATTGCGGTAATATCCACCCGCCGTTCGGGAAGCAAGACAGAACATCCACCAATCGCCATGCTGCGTCTGGACCAATTCGCCATGGCCCACGTTGACGATGGGATACTCCCGGCCGAGATGCCGATGGGTCAGGATCGGGTTAGCCTTGTGGCCTTCATATGGACCGCGCACGCTGCGGCTGCGGGCAATCGTTACCGCGTGCGTATGCCCTGTTCCGCCTTCAGCGATCAAGAGATAGTACCAATCCCCGATGCGGTACAAGTGCGGCCCTTCCTGAGCATGCGCGACTTTGAGCGCGCCTTGCCAGATGCTTTCTTTTTCGCCGATCAGCCGTCCTTGTTTCAGGTCAATTTCCTGCAGCCAAATATCCATATGTTTGGGATGGTCCTGCCCTTCCGGCGGGACGCGATTGCCCGTATAATATGCACGGCCGTCCTCATCGAAGAAGAGTGAGGGATCGATGCCCGGTGCGTCCTCCAGCCAAATGGGGTCCGACCAGTCGCCGGCCGGGTCCCTGGTTGTGACGTAAAAGTTATGTTCTTTTTTGTCGTTGTCGACATAAGTCGTGATCATGTAAAATACGCCATCATGATACCGGATCGTGGGAGCCCAGATGCCTCGCGAAGGCAGGATGCCGTCCAGATTGAGCTGGGAGGCGCGGTCGAGCACATGCCCAAGCTGCCGCCAGTGAACCAGATCCTTGCTGTGGAACAGCGGCACGCCCGGAAAATATTCGAAACTGGATGTCACCAGATAATAGTCATCGCCTACGCGAATGGCCGACGGGTCGGGATAAAATCCGGGCAGTACCGGGTTTTGAAACGTTCTCAACATAACTCTCCTCCAGTTCGTCGTATGGAAACACGCCCATTATAGTGGATTGAGAGGTCGTTTTTTTAATCGTTCCATGTGCATTTCGCCTTTTCTTCATCTTTTTTGCTCTTATGAGGGATGCCCCGGCCCACCCTGAATCCAAAAAAAAGAAACCATCCTGCATTTACGGATGATTTCTTATCGTTGCAAAAATGGATGCTAACGTGGTTCTCCATTATTGTCAGCTTACTTAAACTCTTCCGGACCGACATCCATCGCAAAGGTACCATCAGCATACAATAACGGACTGCGTTCAACGTTTTTGCGAGAGTATTGCTCTACGTGTGAGACGCGCATTTGCTTAGAATCGGTAAAATCGATGTGAGCAATCGCTACCCAATATGAAAGATGGCTTTTCTGGTGCAGCGGCGTGGTCACAACTTGCCCCTGATGATTGTCGACCACTGCTCGGACCTTCATGGATTTGAAACTTCCAATCCCGTTGCTGAGCGCGCTGTATGCCGCAAACAGAATGTATTTCAATGCCTCGGGGCGATGGATGACGATGGTTTCTTTGCCATGGGATAATGCATCCCCGTATAACTGTATGTAGGGTTGTTCAAGAGCGGATCCCAGGTTGCGATAATAAATTTTTCCGATCTCGTTGTCCTTCGTCACATAGAAGCAATAGAGATCCAGATCCTTGTCTTTTTTCCATTCTAACGTGGCGGTAACTTTTTCAGACTTCTTAATGTTGATGCTTTCTTGCTTTTTAAGGTCCAGCTTCAATGGCATGGGCGGTTCTTCTATTGCGGCAGCAGCTTCTTCGGCGGCATCCTCCAGCGCAAGGCCGTAATTGGTGACGAGTGCGGCAAGTCCGCCATGAAACCCGCTCCCGACGGCATTGAATTTCCAGTCCCCGTTATGAATGTACAGTTCGCCCACAACGATGGCCGTTTCCAGATTCAATCCGTCTCCGAAATGAAATGTAGCGATTTGTTCGCCATTGGAAGGATCATAAATCAGGCATGAGGCGTCCCGGACCATGGAAAAATTTTTTCCGTTGATTTCTCCTTCATGGATCGTCAGCGTGATTCCGATTTTATCGATGTCGGGCGGGATTTTGCCAAACGAAATATGAATGCATTCCATCTGCCCGTCTCCACCGAAACTATGCCTAACGGCTCCTTGCCTGCCCGATTGTTGGTTATAGAAAATCATATCATCGTCTCTCGTGCATCTCCCTTCATGATTAAGAAGAAACGCAGAAGCGTTGATATCGATGGATGGTCCCGACGTATGCCACGTAAGCCCAATCGCCAATTCAGGAAATATCCTGCCTTTAGTAAGTTCCACTTTTTGTCCTTTTTGCACAATCATAAACGCTCCTCCTCTTCCAGACACAACTCCAAAAATGCAAACAATCCGGATGCCTCCACCGCACGCCTGCCCCAATCATGCCAAAAGTAAAGCACCTGCCCCGCCTGCCCACGTTCTGACGGGTCCATGTCAAGACACAAGTAATCCCCGCCGCCGTTGCTGGCAATCGGAATCCATTTCGGATTCCAAGCCATCGGTTTGATTTCGGCATCGGCCTCCGGTTCCATTTCATCCGGTTCGAACTCCTCCTGCAGGAAACGCCAATTCTCCAGCACCTCCGCTAGCGGGGACAGGGTCAGGTTGCAGACGAAACACTCCGTCCCGATCTCCCACACCTGTCCATTGTGCACGCGATAGAGGTCCTTCATTTCTTCAGGCAGGGAGAAGCCGAGTCCGGTCTCGACATCGCGAAACTCCTCTTCGCTTGCACCCTGCTGCAAACCCAACGCCTCCCTGAAATCCGGACGCTCGTTTGCTCCTTTCGCAAATATGCGCTGCCACAACGTTTCTGCTTTGCTGACCATTCGGCTTCATCCTCTCCCCGTAAGATTCCCGGCATGCTGCCGGAGCAGATTACATTTCTTTTAAAACGCCTTTGACCAAACCGATAAACGTCGTTTTCACCTGCGCAGCCACTTCGATGACCTCATCGTGGCTCAGCGGCTGGTCCAAAATGCCGCACGCCATGTTGGTCAGGCAGGAAATGCCAAGCACTTTCATGCCACCATGGATCGCCACGATTGCTTCCGGAACGGTGGACATGCCGACGGCATCCGCGCCCAGCGTGCGAATCATGCGAATCTCGGCCGGCGTTTCGTAGGCTGGTCCTGTCCACCACGCATACACGCCTTGCTGCAGGCTGATATTTTGTTCCTCGGCGACCCGCAATGCCAGATGGCGCAGTTCACTGCTGTACACCTCGGACATGTCGGGGAATCGAACGCCAAGCTCATCATTGTTCGGGCCGATGAGCGGATTGTTGGCCACCAAATTGATATGGTCCGTAAGCAGCATCAGTTGACCTGGCGCAAAGCCGGTGTTCACCGCGCCGCAAGCGTTGGTAACGATCAGCTTTTCCACGCCCAGCGCCTTCATGATGCGAACCGGGAACGTCACTTCATCCAGCGTAAATCCTTCATAATAGTGAAGGCGCCCTTTCATCGCAACAACCGTTTTGCCCTGCAGCTCACCGATCACGAGTTCGTTCGCATGGCCAACGGCTTCGGATTGCGCAAAATGCGGAATGCTTGCATACGGAATCACCGTTGCATTTTCGATCTCGTCCGCCAGCGCCCCAAGGCCTGAGCCCAAAATCATGCCGACAACAGGTCGGCTTGCGCCGATTTTGCCCAATATGTAATCTCTCGCTTCATGAATATGTGATGTTTGATGCATGGATATGTCCTCCCGAATGTATGGAATTAGAGTAGGCGAAACAGCACTGCATGATCCAGTGTAAGCTACCGAACCATCCGATGCAAACGAAAGGCTGACATAAAAGGCAAAGACAAAGGCCGCTCGGCCCCTTACGACTGGAGCAGCTCGAAATACGGGATGACAGTGCGTCGAAATCCGGAGCTTCGCCCACATTCTCGTGAAACTGCATGCCAATGGAGTAAGCCTCATCTTGTCCCCACTGTACACAAAAAAAAGACTCTCTGTCGAGAGTCGGCATTCATATATTCCGTACAAACGAATGTAAACGAAGCTGATCCGTCCTTCGGCTTTAATCCACCGTCATGATCGAAGCCCCGTAATCTTCAATATGAACCTTCGCGCTAAACGTAACGGGAATCGCAACAAACTCTCGGTCCCAGTCGTCCTTGAGCTGTTCCCACAGGGCGGGATGCTGAATCCGTACGGTTTTGCCGAAGCCGGCTGCTTCCGCCCGCAGCGATTTCATTTTGGCGACGGCCTGCTGTGCCAGCGCGATCACCCGCTCCTCCACGATATCGGCTTGTTTGGCGAGCAATGCATTGTTCCCCTTATTCTCTTTGTTCACAAAACTTTCCGAGATTCGACCGGTCGACGTTAACGTGACATGAAACGAAAGCTCGTCTCCCCGAACGTTGGCTTTGATTTCGCTTTTGGCAGACTTGATTTCGTAGGTGAAATTTCGCTGTGAACCCGGCTCCGCGACTCTCACGATGCCTCCGGCCAGATCGCCGGTGATCCACTGCAGCCCCTCCACATCGATTTCGCTTAAATGACCGCCGTATTCCCGCGTTTTACCACGGATTATGCCCGCACCGGACAGCTTGACACCTTGTTTCGTGACGATGACATTGGGCAAGATGAAGCTTGAACCCGACTTCAAGGGACCGATGACTTTGGCGAGCGAAACCGGTTTGACCATACGGGCGCTGCGGGATCGGTTGTTGAACAGGTCCTTAAGCATGAAGGCCGGCGTCTGTCCGGAATGCGTTTCTTTAAACGCATCGCTGGCCATTCCCGTGCTCGTAAAAAGCAGCAAGCTCAATCGAATATCGTTATCCGCCAGATAGAAGTCCAAGAGCTCATTCATGGGTACCTGCTCCAGCAGTTTCGAACCGATGACAATCGTTTTCAGATGAAAGCCTGCCGGAGACTGGTTGCTGAGATAACTTTCCCTGGTCATTTCCATGTTGGAATTTCCCGTCTCCTGTTCGTTGTAGAACGTTTTTCCCGGCGAAGCGGCACCGGAATTATCCCCCTTCTCAGGCAAAACAAACTGCACGGTTCGCCGGATGTATTGTTTGGAGTCATTGCTCTCCTTCCCCACTGCTGACGATGCGCCGTTCTCGTCCGGGGAAATCCAGTCCAGCGCAATCCCGGCCTCGAGATTGCGCTCCTCAATCGGTGAACTGCTCCAGCACCCCGCAAGCAGGATGCATCCTGTGAGCGCGCTGATCAGCAGCATGCCGAGACGTGCTTTTTTCATGAAAGTTTCGACCTCCAAACGGAAAGCAGGAGCAGGATGATCGGAAAACACGAAAAGAGGATCAAATTGGCTTTTCCAATAAAAGCGCCTACAGCAAATACTTCATTCATGTTTTGAGGCAGTTGGGACAACACACAGATGAAGGGCACGATCACATACAGACTCCATTTGTACGGCATTTTCGTGATCTGGGACAGCCCTAGAGCCGCACAGTAGAACACAATCGTGAACGTGGCGAAAATCTGGATGATCCAGATGGACAACAGCAGGGATTCGAAGCGTTCCAGCAACAGGTTCTCCACCTCCACGCTGCGCGCGAGATCAAAAAAGGGCCAGGTCCGCGTCAGGACGCCATCAATCGAAAATGCGCCGATACAAATGATCACCGCCGTCGTATAAAATACGACAGCCAACCCGATGCCCCAGCCGGCAATCAGCGTCGCTCTCTTTGGGTTTTGCATTCGGCACAATATGAACAACAGACATTCGCTCCCGCTGAAGGTCAGCGTGGTCGATCCCATGCCATGCAGGACAGGCATGAACCCTTTGGCGAGCACCGGTCGAAGATTGTCCACATCGAAAATATGAAAACCCAGCGAAAAAATCAGAATCAGGACGAAAGCGATGATCGGAAAGATCACTTGACACACTTTCCCGATCGTGGTAATTCCCTCCATACACAGGTACAGGGATGTCCATATAAACAAAGCCAAGATGGCCCAGCCTGGCGTTCCTTCCAGCAGAAAGAACGAAGTGACTTCTTCCATGGATCGCAGTTCGTAACTGGCCACATTGATGTAATACAGGATCAAGATCAATCCGATGCACTTGCCCACGAAAGAACCGGCAATTTCCTGCACGTATTCGTAAAAGGTCATTTCCGGAAAACGCTGGCTCAGCTTGATGATGATCCATGCGTTAACAAAGCTGCATGTTCCTCCGACAGCCACCGTCATCCAGGCATCGGGCGTGCCGACTGCCTCGGCCAATTCCCTCGGCAAGATCAGCAGCTCCGCGCCAATGATGAAACAAACAATCACACTCATGGCTTGTAACGTCGTTAGCTGGTTGGATTGAGGCAACCCGGCTGACATCGCTGCACCCCCTTCCTGGGTTAATCGCTGCGTTTCGGATCTTTCGTTTTCAATACGTTCGGCCGACTTTTCATGAATTGCAGCGGCACGCGGATTAAATAATCCTTCCAGTCTTTAAAAGACTGGGGTACCGCCATCGTCACGTAGGGAATGCCAAAGCTTTTGAGCTTCAGCATATGGATCGTCAAAAACAGAAAAGACATAATAACGCCATAGAGCCCAAAGATCGCGGCGCTGAACATGATCGGAAACCGCAGCAAGCGCATGGAGATGCCTGCGCTGTACATCGGCGTGGCAAACGACGAAATGGCCGTCACCGCCACGACAATGACCAGAATGGGGCTGACGATGCCAGCATTGACCGCAGCTTGCCCGATAATCAAACCGCCGACGATCCCCATCGCCGGACCAATCGGTTTGGGCAATCGCAAGCCTGCTTCCCGCAGCATTTCGATCGCTACTTCCATGATCATCGCTTCAATCAATGTGGAGAAGGGAACGCCCTGCCTGGTGCCGATAATGGAAACGACCAGCTTCGTCGGAATAAGGCCGGGATGAAACGAAATGAAGGAAATGTAAACTGCCGGAGCGAACAACGAGATTAACGTGGCTACAAAGCGAAGGATTCGAATCAGGGAACTGGGCAGCCACCGCTCATAATAGTCTTCGGGAGACTGCAGCATCATGCCGTAAGTTACGGGCATTAGCAATGCATATGGGGAGCCGTCGAGCAAAATGGCTACCCTGCCTTCCAACAAAGCCCCCATCACCCTGTCAGGACGCTCGGTACTTTGGATTTGCGCGAAGGGACTCAGAAAGTTGTCCTCGATCAGCTGCTCCACGTAACCTGCTTCCATCACTTCATCCACCTCGATGGTGCCGACGCGCCGCTTCACTTCTTCCACAAGCCCGGGGTTGGCAATATCCTTGAAATAGACGACCATCAGTTCTTTTTCAACCCGGGTCCCCACCTTGTAGGATATCATCGAGAGGCTGGCGCTCTCGCCATGCCTGCGAAGCATCGCCGTGTTGTCGCTCAGCACCTCCGTAAAACCGAGGCGTGGACCGCGAAGGACCGATTCGGAGACGGGCTCTTCAACCGAGCGGCTTTTTCCCCCGGAAATGCCAAGCACAATCCCGCCGGGAGCACCATCCACCAGCAGCATCACCGATCCGAACAAAACTTTGCGGAGCGCCTGCTTGACATCCGCAACCCATTCGATTTCTGCGATCGGCAGCAATTGCTGCATCAGAAAATCCTCCAGCGTCCGATCTGCTGCGAACCGTTCCGAATCCAATGGCGCGCTGCCCCAATCCAGCAGTGGTTTGATCACATTTTCGTCCAAACCGGACTTATCGGTCAGACCGTCAATGAAAAACAGAACCGCTTTCACGTTCAAATTTTGCAAATAGATTGTTTTTTCGTTGATGTCCTGCATGTCTCTGGCTGAAGCCCTGAACTTGCCCAGATTCAGCAGATGATCCATCGTAAAAGACAGCCTTTCTTCGCCAGCTTCCCCATCCCCCGTTTCGGTGTCCTGCCGGTCCGCATCGGAGTAAGCGGAAGGCTGTTTTTGTACCTCTTCCATCCTCTGTTTGCGCCTGCTGTGCCTTCCGTCCCAGGCCTGGATCTGTTGAAAGACCTGCCATATGAGCAAAGGAAACAATGTCAGCCATACTGCTTCCGCTATCATGTTCCATTTCGGCAGATGATGCATGATCGTTTGCCACATGGTCCATCCCCCGTTCCAAAACCTCCATATAGGTTGTAGAGTTTCCAAAAGATAATAAATCATGCAAAAAAAGAACAAAAGCGACGATTGGGTCTCATGCCCCAAATGACTTTTGTTCTTTCCGATTTAAAATATAACGATCCCGCCCGCTGCCGCAAGCAAAATGACGACGAACGGATGCAGCTTGTACTTGATGATCCCAAGCAGGCAGCCTGCACAGATGACGAGCATCCCCAGCGTCGTCCAGTCGAGCAGCGATCCGGTATTGCCGCCAATGCCAAAGTGAATGGCCGCGTAAATGATGAGTCCGGTCACGATTGGCCTAAGGCCATAAAAAGAGGAGCGGACCCACGTATTGTTCTGCAAACGCAGGAAAAACGCAGTGAAACAAATAACGATGGCAAGCGACGGCAAAATAATGCCGATCGTGGATACGATCGCTCCCGGGATCCCGCTCTCGGAATATCCGATCAGCGTGGCCGTATTGGTGGCAATCGAGCCTGGGGCCATGCCGGCCAAGGAAACGAGTTCTTGGAACCGTTCCGGTTCGATCCAACCCTTATCCATCACTTCCCGCTGAATAAGGGTAATTACCGCATATCCTCCGCCGAACGAGAGGGAGCCCACTTTTAAAAACAACCAAAATAATTCCCACAGCATGTAATCACCTTCAGATGTAATATTCGGGAAAATGAGGCTCCTGCTTGTTCTCGTTGTCCTCCTTCTCCGTTTGTGCCGCCATGCCGAGTGCACGTTTGACAAACACTACAAGCACGCCGATGATCGGACCACCGATAATCAGGTACAGCGAATGAACCTGGGTGAACAGCAGCACGGATACGCTTGCGGCGGTCAGCAGCAAAGTCGCGGCATCCATGATCGACCGTTTGCCCATCTTGAATGCAGCCACGATGATCAGCGCCACTATGGCTGCATGGATTCCTTTTAAAGCCGCCTGTACTTTGGGAACGTCCTGGAACATCATGCCAAGCAGGCTGAGGACAAATACGATGATAAACGTAGGCAGCGTAATCGCCGCAACGGCACCTATGGCGCCAATCACTCCTGCCATTCTATAACCGACAAACGCGGCCGAATTGACGGCGACGCCGCCCGGTGCCGAACCGGCCACCGATATCATGTCTGCCATTTCGGAGCGATCCAGCCATTTCTTTTTCTCGACGACCTCGCGCTCGATCGCAGCAATCATGGCATAACCGCCCCCAAAGGTAGAGGGACCCAGCTTCAGAAACACGGCACACAACTGGACAAGGAGGTTAAGGTTAATTTTGCGTTGTGTGTTCATATAACACCTTCCCGTTTCATGTTCAATAACTCTTATACTTCATTATAGCATGTTTATTCCATTTTGGAATAAAGTCATCAAAAAATATTAGCCTAAAAGTTATTCCCCCTTTCATAACCTGAAAAAATACCACATAATTCCACATCTTAATTCCATAATAGAATTAACTCAATTATTCCTATAACATTAGCTGGAAAACGTGACTTTCTTCCGTTATACTGAATTTATCTATCCCGACTCATTCACTTGGAAATGGAGCCGTATACTGATGCTTAAACGTTCCCATTCTTCAATTCATAAACAGATTTACGATCGGATCGCTTACCTTGGCACCGTCTCCAAAGCCGATCTGCTGGAATATTTCACGATTACGAGCAGCAGCATGACACGCATTTTGGAAGATATGCTGGGCCAAAAAAAGATCGTCGTTTCCGGATTGGGCAGCTCCACCGGAGGACGCAAGCCGATTCTGTTCCAAACCAACCCATCCTACGGCTATTTGCTTGGGCTGGATATATCGCGAATAAGCTCTTCGCTGGGGTTATATGACCTTCACCTCCAACCACTGGCCCTCTCTCGCTGGAAAATGGATCGTGATTTAACGCCGGAGCGCTTCGTGGAACTGGTAGTCCAAGAAACGCAAGCGATGCTGGAGAAACATCAGATTGCCGCAGAGCAGGTGCTCGGGCTCGGCATAGGTGCTGTCGGACCTCTGGATCCGAAGCAAGGCATTATCCTGCAGCCGGACTTTTTCCCGTCCGAAGCGTGGAACAACGTGCCGATCTGCCGTATGCTGGAGGAACAGCTTCATATTAAGGCACGGCTGGACAATGGGGCCAACACGGCTTTGCTTGCGGAGCATTGGGCGCTGCGAGACGATACCTGTGAACACATGTTATATGTGCACTCGGGGGTCAGTATCCGCTCGGCCATCATGTCCGGCGGCAAAATCCTGCGCGGTGCGGCGGATACCGAAGGGGCCATCGGACAGATGATTATTCAGACGGGCGGCAAAAGGCTGCGGGACAAAGGCAACTACGGCGCCCTGGAAGCCTACGTCTCCGTCCCGTCGCTGGAGGAGCGGGTAAGCGCTCAGCTCAAAATCGGCCGGGAAAGCGTCCTGTCCGGACTGCCGCCGGAGCAAATCCATTTCGCGGCATTGGCTGAAGCGCTTGAACAGAACGACGCTTTGGTCAAGGAGCTTTTTACGGAAACCGCCTCTTATCTGGGCATCGGGCTGGCCAACCTGATCAATACGGTTCATCCGGAATACGTCATTTTGGGTGGAGCTCTCGTCAACGCGCATCCGCTGGTCTACGAGACGGCCATTCAGATTGCCCGCAAAAACATCTATCATTATCCCGAGTACGATCCGGTCTTCTCTCAAGGGGAGCTGCGGGACGAAGGCGTGGTCACCGGCGCGGCGCTGATGATTTTGCAGGAATGGGATGGATGACCATCTGCAAATCGTGCCAAACACATGCCAAAAAACAAACCTCTGAACGATCGCGAACCGCGAGAACAGAGGTTTGTTTTCGTATGCCACAGCCTGAAAACGACAATCGGCGTGACCAAAAAAGCACCCTATACGGGTGCTTGCATTAGCTTCTGGAAGCCTCAGCCGCGTTGTTCATCATCCGCGTCCGCAGCGCAGCGGAATCCGGTATTGCCTGAGGAGCTGTCAGGCGTATTTTTGTTGCGTGCCGCGACCCTGTACCGGTTGCAATAGGAGTCATGGCATAGGTACGAGCCTCCACGCATGGATCGCGCATTTCCGCGGCTCACGCCGAGCGGATTGATGTTGGACGATTGGCGATGATAATGCGGATCGAACTCGTCCGCACACCATTCCCACACATTGCCTGCCACATTATACAATCCAAACCCGTTTGGCTCAAACGCATCTACCGGCGCGGTGCCGACATATCCATCCTCGGCATCATTGCTGATCGGAAACTTTCCTTGCCAAATGTTGCACATATGTTTGCCGTCCGGCGTCAACTCGTCTCCCCACGGATACCTCGCCTGATCCAAACCGCCGCGCGCAGCATATTCCCACTCCGCCTCTGTCGGCAGACGTTTTCCGGCCCATTTGCAATAAGCCAGCGCATCGTTCCATGATACATGAACGACGGGATGGTTCATGCGATCTTCCACATGGGAACCCTTTCCTTCGGGATGTTTCCAATCCGCACCCTCCACGATGTGCCACCACGGCGTCTGCATGACCATCGTGGCTCTGTTCTGCCTTTGTTCCGACGGTAGCAATAAATGAAACACAAAGGAGTTGCCGAACCGCTCGGCTTCCGTGACATAGTTGGTATCTTGGACAAAATCGGCAAACTGCGCATTCGTCACGGCATAACGATCGATGTAAAACGATGAGAGCGTGACTCCCCTGGCCGGTCCCTCTCCGTCCTGTTCGAAACCTTCCGTGCTGTCCGTTCCCATACGGAACGTTCCACCCTCCAACCGAATCATGCCTGGGCGCTCCGCTGCAGGTGCATTCTCTGTGTCGCTTTCCTGACAGCAAGCCTGTTTTAGGGTAATACGCTTCCCCGGCTTGATGTTGACCGCCGTTTTTCCGCGTCCCGGCGTGCAGCAAGAGGCCTGGTTACCGTCCCGTTCGTTGTGATCCATAAAACGTACCCCCTTCGATGGTCTTTGCTTTATTTAATTATATCATCTTAATTTCATTTTGGAAGAAAGTGTTGGGCTGCAACTATATAAACCCCATTAAGCAATCACACAAGGCACTGCGAGTGCAGTACCATCTTCCGATCACGACAAAGACATCTTCCGGTTCCACCCGAATGTAGGGGGATACCAAAAGATGCCGCCTGAATCGTCATCTTCAATTTTGGTTTGGGTACAGCAGCTTGGAAGCGGCTTGCCCCTGTTGGAACCTGCGTCCTCCTTTTATAACTTGTCTACCTGCAGCACGATAACCTGCTTCTCGGTGACGGCATAGCGAAGCCTTTCTTCAGTCAGCACGCCCAGCTTGATCAAGCTTTTGATCTTGTTTCCATCCGCCCTGGACGCGAGCCTCCACAGCTCAGGATCGGCAAGAGACGCATACAGCTTGTTGTCATCGTATTCCTTGCGGTGCTGCAGCACCGTTTTGATGGAAAATCCCCCAATGCACGTCTCGTACACTCCTTGCCCTTCGCAGTATGCGACGATTTCGTCGCGCAGTACGGCCAAGCGCTGCTCAATCTCCTTTTGCTGCCGTTTCAATTCGAAATACTCCGTAACCTTTTGTTCCATGGTCCCGCCTCCTTATAGCTTAATTCATATGCAAAGAGGCGAAGATTAGGACTTGCATCCTGAAGATTGTCCGCTGATGCCCTTGTGAGGATGCATGCCCGGATGCATGTGGTGCGCCGCTTCATGATTAAAGTAAGATGGTCAGCCACATGTCATGCAAAAAAAACATTCTTGCCACGTATTCGTGACAAGAATGTTCTCTGCGAAAAGTACATCGGCAAGAGGTTACTGTCGATGTCGTCCAAGCCGACAAAACTTCTCCACCCGCATTACTTCTCGGGATAAGGGTTAATCATGCGAATGGTGCCATCCGGATTGTACGCCAACTCGGCAAATTTCACGCAGCGCTTGTAGTCGACGCCGCCGGAAAGGGAGCAATCGTGATAGAACAGATACCACTTTTCCCGGAATTGTACAATGGAATGATGCGTTGTCCAGCCTATGACGGGCGGCAAAATGGTGCCTTGGAATGTAAACGGCCCCACCGGGCTGTCGCCGATGGCGTACACCAGTTTGTGCGTCGTTCCTGTAGAATAGGACAAATAATATTTGCCATTGTACTTGTGCATCCATGGTCCTTCAAAATATCGGCAATCCTCGTTGCCTGCGGTCAGCGGTTTGCCTTCCTGATCCACGATGACGATCTCCTGCGCCTCCGAAGCCAGCGATAGCATATCATCGCTCAGTTTGGCCACTCTTGGTCCGAGGGCGGGAGCATCCGGGGCAGGACCTTCCGCATGTTCCACGTAGCTTCCTGTCTGCCATTTCTCCAACTGTCCGCCCCATAGCCCGCCAAAGAACATGTAGGCCTGATCGTCCTCGTCGACGAACACAGCGGGGTCAATGCTGAAGCTGCCTTGAATGTACTGCTCCTCCGGCTTGAACGGGCCTGCCGGAGACGACGATGTAGCCACACCGATGCGGAAAATGCCATCATGGTCCCGCGCAGGGAAAAACAAATAATAAGTGCCGTTTCTGAACGCGGCATCCGGTGCCCACATCTGGCTGGATGCCCAAGGGACATCCTTCACATGCAGCGCCTCGCCATGATCCGTCACGGGTGAATCCATGTCCGTCATGGACAGCACATGATAATCCTCCATCTTGTACTGGTCCCCGTTGTCATTCACTGGACCATCATGGTCGAGATCATGGGAGGGATAGATATAGATGCGATCCTCGAACACATGCGCCGACGGATCGGCAGTAAAGATATGGGTTACTAAAGGTTGATGCGGTTTAGGCAATTCGGACATGCAAATGGCTCCTTCCAAAAGATATGCAACCGCGCCCAGCTTCTGGACGCGGCGACGGGTTCAACGATGACGGGTGATCCGTCTAGCTTCACTTGGGCGCGGCGATTTGCGCAACACGCTGATAGGCTTCCTTCGGACGATGCGACTCGTCGAACAGGAAAGGCCAGTTTTTCCGCCCTCGGACAGGGAAATCGTCAAGCCAGGTGTAATCGTCGGCTGCCCCCCAGAATGTCACGGCGCTGATATGTTCCTTATATTCGTAAAGCAGGCGGAAAATGGATTCGTATCGCTCGGCCTGCAACTCCAGCATCTCCTCCGTAGGATGAACCAGATCCGTGCGCCTGTCGTCAAAGCGGAATACCGAGACATCCAGTTCGGTAAGCTGAAGCTGCAGGCCAAGCTGCGCATATCGCTCAATCGCGGCGCGCATATCGTCCAGGCTCGGATCATACAGATTCCAATGCGCCTGCAGGCCGACGCCATGAATCGGCACGCCTTGATCCAGCAGCGAACGGACGAGCCGATAAATGCGCTCCCGCTTGTGCGGATTGGACTCGTTATAATCGTTATAGAACAAAAGCGCCTGCGGGTCTGCTTCATGGGCGAATTCGAACGCTTTGGCAATAAAGTCCTCTCCCGCGATATCCAACCATTTGGAAGGCCGCAGGAATGCATTTTCGTCGTTCGCATCATCCGAAATAACCTCGTTCACGACATCCCAACCATAGATAACGTCCTTATATCTGCCAACGACGGTTTGAATGTGTGCGCGCAATCGCTCCAGCAATACAGCACGTTCCACCAGCCCGCCAGCTTTGTTCTCGAACAGCCATTCGGGAGTCTGGTTATGCCAGACCAGCGTATGGCCGCGCAGCGCCATCCCATGCTCCCGGGCAAAGGCCGCGATGATATCCGCATCCTCGAATGTATACAGTTCCTCCTTTGGATGCACGCTGGAGAATTTCATTTCATTTTCCGCCGTCAGGCTGTTGAAGTGATATGCAAGCAGTGAACGCTGGCGTTCGATCGTGCCCGGATTCACTGCTGCTCCGATATGGAAAGCGTCCTTGTACAATTCCTTCAGTGGGGCCTCTGTTCGAAACGAAACCATCATTTCCCTCCTCGTTATTGCCCTGTTCCTCTTGGGCTGAAGCTTGCAGCCTGTGTTGGCGGCAGGTCAGATCGAATACTCAAACCAGTCGAAACGGGCAGGAGTGCTGCTTGCCCGGCCGTTGCCCGTAGCGTATAGCCCGATCACCGCTCCGGTGAAGCACATTTTATGGACAAAATCCTCCGGAGAGATGGCACGCGCCGAACCCGACCCCAAACCCCTCCAGTTTTCCCCGTCCTCGGAACAAGCCAGCCTGTATTCCTTTTCTGACGATTCGATCCGGAGCCATAGCTGCTCCGCTTGCGTTTCGCTTTCATGAACCGTGTGCGACTCTCCGCGCACCGTCAGACGGGCAAAGAGCACATTGCGGTCTTCCAACCGTCTTATGCCAAGCTCGTAGTGCGCGTCCTCATCCCGGCGGATGCACAACCCCGCTTCTTCCCCGTCGGCGACCGGCACGAATGACATACATGCCGTAAAGCTGGCATGCAGATGCTGCTGCCTCCGGCCGACAAACGTGAGCTGGCCAACGTCGCCGAGACCCGCCGCCTGACCATACAACGTCAGGAAACCCGGTTTTTCTGCAAGCGAGCATGCTCCCTCTGTCGGATTGCGTACAAACATCCATTGCGGTCCAAGTTCTCCATCGAATTCGTCCCGGCCGACAACGATGGCTCCATTTTCCTCCAACAAAGAAGGGGCCGTCACGGGCTGGCGCTGAACCGTCATATCCAGGCTCACTATTCCTTCATTGTTGTCAATGTGCGGCCAACCGTCATTCCAAACGACCGGTGCGAGGAACGTTTCCCGTCCCAGCACGCTATATCCTTCCTCCGTCAACCGCACGCCGAGAAATACGGCCCACCAGTCGCCGTGGTGATCCTCCACCAGATCGGCATGGCCCAAATACTGGATTGGATGATCCAGATGGCGATGGGTCAGGATGGGCTCTGGATAGCGTTCGAACGGACCGTAAGGTTTATCGCTTCTGCCGATGATTTCGCGGTGCTCCTTGGCCGTTCCGCCCGAAGCGGACATCATATAATACATGCCGTTGATTTTGTACAAATGCGGCCCTTCGGTCCATGGACCGCCGTCTCCATGCCATACGACTTGCGGTTCGGAGAGCGCCTCTCCCGTCGCAATGTCGATCTCATACTGAATGGCGTGAGAGTCGTAATCCGCGCCTTGCTGGGCCGTAACATACACTTTGCCGTCATCGTCAAAAAACAGCGATGGGTCAATTCCGCCATACGGAATGCGAATCGGATCGGACCACGGTCCGGCAGGGTTGGTTGCCGTCACGTAGAAGTTGCCGATGCCTCTCACATCTGTCGTAATCATATAGAACGTGCCTGCGTGGTAACGCAGCGCAGGAGCGTAAATGCCGTCCGAGCTTTTCTGCCCGGTCAAATCAAGCTGGCTGATCCGGTCCAGTACATTGCCGATCTGCTCCCAATGAATCAGATCCCGGCTCCGAAAAATCGGTACTCCGGGAAAATATTCGAACGAACTGCAAACAAGGTAAAAATAATCCTCCGCCTTCACGATGCTCGGATCCGGATAAAATCCAGGCAGGATCGGATTGGCATAACGGATCGTATGCGATTGAAGCTGTGGCATTATTCCTTCACACTCCCTACGTTAAGTCCAACGACAAAGTATTTTTGCATGAACGGATATACGAGCAGGATCGGTACCGAAGCAACAATGGTAATCGCGGCCCGGATTGAAATCGGCGTTACCTGTGTCGAATGCTCCACCCCAACGCCGTTGGCTACCGAAGGGTTGCTGTTGGCGTTCATGCTGGAGGATAACAGCTTCATCAATTCATATTGCAGCGTGCTCAGCTCTTGACGGGAGGACGTATACAGAAAAGCATCGAACCAGGAGTTCCATGCCCCTACCGCGACGAAGAGCGCAATCGTTGCCAAAACGGGTTTGCACAGCGGAAAGATGACTTTCCAGAAAATCCTGAAATCTCCGGCCCCGTCTATTTTGGCTGATTCGATCAGGCTTTCGGGGATGGTATAGATATAAGTACGGATGACGATCAAGTTAAACGCGCTGACCAGCGACGGGATGACATACACCCAGAACGAATTGATCAAATGCAGGTCCTTCATCAGGAAATACCCCGGAATGAGCCCTGCGTTGAAATACATCGTCAGTACAAACACGGTCGTGATCAGCTTGCGGAAAATATATTCCCGGCGGCTCAGCGTATAGGCCAGCATGGTGGTCAGGAATATATTGAGCACGGTGGAAAGCACCGTACGCGCCACGGAAACCATGAACGCATTATAAATCGTGCCTGATGCAAACACGGCTTTGTAGTTCTGCATCGTGAACTCGCGAGGCCATAAGTACAATCCACCCCGGATGGTGTCATTCCCTGCATTGAACGAAACGACAATCGTGTTCAGAAACGGGTACAACGTGACAATGACCAGCAAAATCATAAAGATGGTATTGAAGGTGTTGAACAGAATCGGTTCAATGCCCCTGCCACCCGGGCGGCGTACGGAAAGTGCCGTATTCCCTGAACCGGACAATGTAGTTTTTTTCATGATTATAACAGCCTCTCTTCCCCAAGCCGCTTGGCGGTCCAATTCGCGATGAGCAACATGGTAATGCTGACTACGGTTTTGAATATCCCGCCGGCAGTAGCTAGCGAATAGTTGCCCTGGGCAATCCCGTATTTGAGCACAAAGATATCAATCGTTTCCGACCAGTCAACAACAAGTCCGTTGCCCAGCAAATATTGAACCTCAAAGCCTGCTTCCAAAATATGTCCGATCGACATAATCAGCAGGATGACAATGGTTGGCTTGATTCCCGGCAGGGTGATGTTCCACATTTTTTGGTACCGATTGGCTCCATCAATGTCGGAGGCTTCATACAGCGCCGGATCAATAGAGGCCATAGCCGCCAAATAAATAATCGTGTTCCAGCCGACTTCCTTCCAGACATGGGAACCCGCAACGACTCCCCAGAAATACTTTCCTTCCGTCAGCCAGAGAATGGGTTCATTGATGAGGTGCAATTTCATTAAAATATCATTAACGATGCCGTCGGAAGCGAGCGAGGTCGCCACGATGCCGGTAACGATAATCCACGATAAAAAGTGGGGCAGATACGAAATCGTCTGCACCGTCCGCTTCCACATGACCTTTTTGATCTCATTGAGCAGCAGGGCCAGAATAATCGCGGTTACAAAGCCTAATATGAGGTTGATCACACTCATCGCCAGCGTATTGCGAAGCACTCGCAAAAAGTTGTCATCCGTGAATAAAAATTGAAAATGCTTGAATCCTACCCAGGTTTGCTGTGAGAAGCTTCTTGCAGGCTTATAATCCTGAAAAGCCATGGTCCAGCCCCAGACAGGGACGTAAGCAAAGGTAACGATATACGCAAGCAGAGGAACAGACATCCAGATCAGCTGTCTCTGCGCTTTGATGTTCTGCCAGGTCAGCCGTCGGATTTTCGGTTTTTTCTTCGGGCCGAGCGGCTTGTTGCCCACTACGATTTCCTCCATAATATCAAGCTCCCTATCCAGCTTTGTATTGAAAAGAAAACGTCAAGCGACGTTTTTCCAAGATGACAGACTGCGTCCAGCAATACGCGTTTTTGCAAAAACAGGAAGGAAGGAAAGCTGCCTCCCTTCCTGATGACCGTTGTCTTATTTCACGGACCAGTTATCGATTCTCCACTGCAATACTTCATTGATCCGGCTTTCGTAAGCCTTGATATCCAGCTTTTGAATTTCGGAAACGTATTCGTTCCAGACACTGCCGAATTCCGATGGGTTGGCCAGAATCGCTTTCGGCAAATATTTGGTCGACAATTCGTTCAGCTTGGTATTGGCAATCTTGGCTGGAGAACCTTCAACCAGATCGACGGACCAGGCCGGGTAGTAGATTGGATTTTCCGGCGGATCGCTGAAGAAATCCACGTAGCTGTTGAATCCATATGCATCCAGAACTTCCTTATCAAACGGTTTCAGGCTGGATTGATATTCTTCGGGCTGATTGCTTGCCGAAGTGGCGTTGCCATCGCTGAAATAACCTTCCAGCTTCGGTGCGGTGGCATAGTAGGCGTCCGCTTTGTTAGCCAGCTTCCATGCAGCATCCGCAGCGTTGTCGCGTTGTTCCTGCGTTTTCATGAAGCGTCCTTCGTCGTTGACGTAGTAGTCCTCGCCCTCAATGCCCCAAGTGAGCGTTTTCTGCCATTCTTCTTCCATCAACTTGTCGAGCACTTTAATAATTTTTACAGGATCTTTAGCGCTTACGGTAATACCGAAACCGTTGTTCAAGTTGAGCGCTGCACGGTCGCGGTAGTAGTCCTTCGTGCTGCTATCGTACACGAGCGGGAAGCCGACATACGTGCGTTCGATTTTGCCTTGTGTTACCAAAGAATCTTCAGCGCTGCCGAAGTTCCAGTGCTGGTCGAACATGCCGAGTACTGTGCCGCTGGACAATTTAGCCATGTACTGATCGTAGTTTTGCGCAAACGCTTCCTTGTCGAGCAAGCCTTGTGCGTTAATTTCATTAAGCTTCTCATAGTACGTTTTGGCGTAATCCTTGTCCGCAAAAATCTCTGCCTTGCCATCGTTTACAACGACGCCGCCATCATTCGGATGACCGATCAAATGCTGTGGCGGGTTCAAAAGGCCCCAGTTTTTCCAGTCATAGTTCAATACCTCGAAGCCGATGGTCGGCTTGCCGTCGATGGTTGGATATTTCTCCTTGTATTTCGCGATCAACTCAAAGTATTCGTCCAGTGTCTTCAGCGTCGGGTAACCGAATTCTTTCAACACGGCTTTCTGAATCCAGAAGGCAGGTCCACTGTAATAAGTATCCGCTACCTCGCCGTTGTAAGCCCCGTAGTTGGGCAGGTAATAGATGTGCCCGTCGTTAGGGTCCTTCATCTGGTTCCAGTACTTTTCATAATGCTTCTTCAGATTAGGCGCATGCTCCTCGATCAGGTCTTCGAGCGGAATGACCGAACCGGCTGCAGTCAGCTTGGTATCCGCTGAGATCAGATCCGGATAATCTCCTCCGGCAATCATGACGCCGAGCTTTTGGTTTTTGTCGCCGGCCAAAAATTCGAATTTGAACGTAACGCCAAGCTCTTCCTTCATTTTCTTGTAGATTTTGTTGTCTGCGGTTGGCTGCTGTCCGGCCTCGTTCAGAAATACCGAGATTTCGATCGGATTGTCAGGTCCAACCTCGCTGCCGCTGCTTGCCTCGCCGCTGCCTGGTTCATTTGCACCGCCGCCTGAGCAGCCGGCCAGTGCAACGCTAAGTGATAGCAGCAGTGTTGCCCCCATGCGGAAAAACTTTTTCTTGCTGTCCCCCATAAAGCACCTCCAAAATTTGATCTTGCTTTTGTGAAAGCCCTTTCATGTGAATGATTTCATTATAAATTTACAGCTGTCTGGAAACTATATTCGAATTATAGCTCTTTCCGAGAAAAGCTCAGGTTTTCTTGTATTCGTTGGGGGACATCTCAAGACGCTTCTCAAATTGTTTCAAAAAATGATTGTAGCTGGCGTATCCAACCCTTTCTGCCACCTCGCTGTTTTTGTACAGATTCGTCTGAAGCAGCCGGCAAGCTTCCTCAATGCGCAGATTATGGAGCAGCTCGTTGAAGCCGATTCCGTTTTTCCGTATCAATAATTGCCCCAGATAAGCCGGGTGCAGAAAGAAACGTTCCGCCAGCAGCTTAATGGTCAATCCTTCGCGAAAATGCGTATGGATATAGTCATTGATATCCTGCACAATGCCCTGGGCCTCGGCCGCATTCTCCTTCAGCAGCAATTCAAAGCAGACTCGTCCGCATGAATGCAGCATGCCGATCAAGTCATCAAAGGTCAACAGGACTTCATCCAGATTGGGGATCTCGAACAGACGATTCGAAGGGCCTGAATCCTTTTCCATTTGTTCCCCCATATACGCGCGAATTTCATGAAGAAGGTAGATGACGAATTTTCGGGCCTCATCCGGGTGAACCCGCGTCTGACGGAAGGATTGATTCATATGATCCACAACGGCCCGATAGGCCGCATGGTCAATGAGATGAAACGTTCCCAGCATGCGATCCAGCAGCTCCACCTGGTCGTAATGCCTTTGAAAAACATGCTCCTTGAGCGCGTCATATTCCAATACTTCGTTTCTCTCCGCTTCATAAAAGGCGTGCAGCAGCGCTTCCTCGGCCGTGATTCGCGAATGGCCGATGCGCGTCAGCGAGGATTCGGCTGCGCCAATCGCCATAAAGGCACGAAAGCCCGCCAGATGGCGAGCCAGTGCCTCCAATCGCTTCCTTACGCTTTCTCCCGATCCTTGGGAGGAGTGGGCAGCATCTCCGAACACAATGGAAACCAGATCGTTGCGCAAGCGGATCATATAGATGGCGTTCCACCCGTGCAGAAACTCTGCTGCAATGCTGTTCCATCGGCTATAATCCTCTCCGGACACCTGAACCAGGCATACATTCCAGACATCGGCGGACCGGGACAGGGATTCCATGAATCGAGCAGCTTCTGTGGATAGCGCTGTACCCGTCAGCGCCTCCTTAATCGCCAAAATCTCCTGCTCTCTCTGCGCGACCTGTCCGATATAAAGCTGCTCCTGCTCCTTGATCAGCTCTTGACCTATCGCGCGCACCTCGGACTCTGCCTGTTCCTCATCCAGCGGTTTGAGCAGATACCGGGAAACTCTGAATTTCAGCGCTTTTCGCGCATACCCGAAATCGCTGTATCCCGTCAAAATAATAAACTTGGTTGACCAGTTGCCTCTGCGCCGCCATTCCTCGATCATCTCCAACCCGTCCATGACCGGCATATGAATATCGACCATGACCAGATCCGGCTTCAGCTCTTCCATCCGTTCCAACCCTTCCGCCCCGTTTCCACACAAGGCACACACCTCAAACCCAAGGCTTTCCCAAGGGATACACAGCTGCAAGCCCTCCAGCGCCCAAGGCTCATCATCGATCAGCAGTACTTTAAATGCCAATGTCCTTGCCTCCTTCTCCACCCTGATGCTCCAGCAGGTGCAACGGAATTTCAAAGGACACCTCGGTCCCCTCGCCCATTCTGCTCACCAGGCTGAAATTCACCTTATCGTCGTAATACAATTCAAGACGACGATAGACGTTGCGCAGGCCGATATTGCTGCCCCCGCTCTCCTCCTTGCTCCGCATGTGGTACAGAACCTCTTGCAGCCGCTCCTTGTTCATGCCCTTGCCATTATCGGATACAACGATGCGCAGGCGCTCGCTTGCGATTTCGGCTCGGATCTTCACATAGCCAAAACCCTCAATAGCCTGTATGCCATGCTTGCAAGCATTCTCTGCCAATTGCTGGATGCTCATTTTTGGTATTTTATAATGCCTCGCTTCATCGCTGATGTCAATGTAATATTCAAACTTGTCCCGGAAACGGAACTTTTCGATCCCCAGGTACATGACCGTAAAACTCATCTCCTCCTCCAGCGTTACCAGGTCATCCTTCCAGTTCAGCAGGCGGCGCAGCAGTTTGGAGAGGTCCTTGATGATATCCTTGACATCTACATAATTGTTTTTGGTGCTAACGACAAGCAGCGCATTCAGCGTATTAAATAAAAAGTGAGGATTCATCTGGCTTTGCAGCAAATTCAGCTCGGCACGAATGCGTTCGGCTTCCTGGCTTCGCTGCTGAATTTCAAGTTTGTACACATTGTTGATCAAGGAATGGATCTGAGCGGTCATCATATTGAAATTGCGGATCAGATGGCCGATCTCGTCTTTTCCGCCATCAATGTTGATCAGATCGAATTTCTCGTTGCCCACCTTTTGCATATGTCTGGACAGACGCTTCACCCGATAATTGTAGGACCGCAGCATGACATAGATGAAAACCGACGTAATCAGTGTAATGATGCCGGCGAGCATGCCGAAATAAAGCTGCATGGACAGCATCGCTTGTTTGACGCGTGTTTCCTGGGGCACGCCGATCAGCTTCCAGCCTTTCACATAGCTGGCGGTGCCAATCGTAACGATATGTAGGTCCTTGTCTGCCGTCTTGCTCATATCGAACAAGGCGTAGTCGCTATCCACCTCGCCCTGATACTTGTCATCCGTCGACACGATGATTTGATTCTGGGCGTTGACCAGATACAGATCCAACGAGCTTTTTTCTCTGGCAATAACGTCGTAGAAACGATTAAGGTAAAAGTCAATGCGGACCAGCTTTTGATAAGAATTGTCCGCGTTGTAATAGTCCATTTTTTCAATTACGCTAAAATACGAAGCGATCGCCGCCCGATCATTCGCAGCCTGATCGCGGTAAGCGATCACTCTCAGCGATTCTCCTGCCGCTTTCCACTGCCTGAACCAAGTACTGGCGCGCATCGTATCGTCCAGATAGTAATAATCCCCGCCAGGCACGATCGTTGGATTGTCCGTGTAGATGCCAATTCGCTGAATTTGGTTGTTCACGGGAATATACGAGGTCACCCGGTGGCGGAGCTGCTCATCGAACGTGGTGTAGAAATCCAGCTGGCCGTTGTACTCCCGATCCATCGATTCGGACAACAGCTTGTCCGTAATCAAGGCGTGACTGACGGCGATGCCGCCGTCAATCATCGTATGAATGTCCTTTCTGGCCCGCTCCAGCGATATTTGCAAATTCTGTTCCTCGCGCTCCTTGATCAGACCGGTCATGCGATCCATGAACAAATAATTGCTCGCGATGATGGGAAGCAAAATCCCGATAATGTAGATCAGCATAAACTTGTAGTTCAGAGGAATATCGTTCACGATGCCGCGCCATCGGAATTTTTTAAACATATTTGCTATCGCCATCCTTCATTCGTTACTTTCCGAGTCGGAACTATGGTTGCTTTCTGTATGCGGAAGGGGACATGCCCGTCATTCGCTTGAACTGACTTACAAAATAGTCGGCATTCGGATACCCTGAGTTTACCGCGACATCGGCAATGCTTAGACGGCTCTGGCGCAACAGCCGCTTTGCCTCTTCAATCCGTTTATCATTCAGATACTCCCGAAAGGACTTTCCGGTCTGCTGTTTGAAGGCTTGCCCCAAATAGTTGGCATTCATATGAAATTTCTGAGCAAGCTCCTGAAGCTGCAGTTTCTCCCGGAACTCCTGATTGACATACTGCACCACCCGAAAGGCCGTGCTGCATTCCTTTTCTTTCCGCTGCTCCTGCAGCGCCTTCGAGGCAATGCGGCTTAATTCGAGCGCATATTCCCGAAACGCGGGATAGGAATGTATGCCGGTAAGGCCGACCGGCATCTGTTGAACGTGCAGCATAAAGCTGTCCATATCCCCGTCCAGTTCCTTCAGCTGCTTGAGGACCCCCATTTCGAGGGCCAGCAGTTGAACCCGGACATATTCAATGTCCGACCCGTGGCTTCCTGCGTCCGAATTGGTCAACAGCGCATGCACCTCTCCCTCCAGCCTGTCTTGTTCGCCCGACAAAATCGTTGCAAGCAGGTTTGCCAGAGCTTTATGATTTACGCAGGCCACGTCCTCGTACTGCGGCAATTCCTGATCCTGCACGAAGCCGCCTCCATGCTGGTAACGCTTCCATTTCAGCGCGGATAACGCTCTGTCATACGCTGACCGCAGCGCGCCTACTCCGCCTGATTGATGACCGAATGAAACAATGATCGACGCATGGCCGGAGTATGTCTCAAACAGACTTCTCCCCAATGTTTCAAGCCGCTCCAGAGATCCTCCGCTTTCGGCAGCGAACACGCCGATTCTTCCTTCGGCATCCATAAAAGGCTCTGACCAATGTTCGTCGGCCAACAGGCGTACCCGTGCCTTCACGTCCTCTGTGCCGGCATCCGTTTCAATCAGAAGACAGGCCATGCTCTCACGACCTTCCATTTGCAGCATGCCCATCACCTCCGCTTGCAGTTCGCTGTCGTCCTCACCCTGCAGCAGACGGTTGAACAAACAATTCACATATAAAGCACGCTCGCGCTGATGCGCTTCCTTCGAAGCATGCTCCTCCTGGATTTTACGGCTCATCTGCTCCAATACGGTTTCAATCTCGGCCTCATCAATAGGTTTGAGCAAATAATCCTCCACACGCTGTTCCAACGCCGTTTTGGCATATTCGAAGTTGTCATATCCGCTTAATATGACGAATCGCGGTGGTTTGGCCAGCCCATGCATAGAACGGTCGATCAGTTCGAGACCACTTACGGAAGGCATGTGAATATCTGTAAACACCAGATCCGGCTGAAGCCCCTCAATCATCGACCAGGCGGCATTGCCGTTCTCGGCCTCTCCGCAGATTCGAAAACCGTATTTGTCCCAATTCACCATGGTTCGCAGGCCTTCCAGTACCCACGGCTCATCATCCACTAATAAAACATTCATCATTCATGTTTCCCCCTTTCATGAAATGAAGCTTGCAGGGTGTCGTGTTTCAAACGTTGCCGCCATTCGTACTGTCGCCCTTCAACTACCGGAGCAACAAATCCGTACTTACATATGGATTACGATGCAGGATGGCCGTCATACGCTGCAGCGTTTCGCCATGCAAAGGCACGCCTCCGGTCCGTTTCAGCAAAAGCCAGCGCAAGCAGGCAAGGGCTTCGAACCAAATCATATCCTCACTGGCATAATCGTTCCACTGGAGAAATTCCACACGGTACGTTTTTCCGTATTTGTGGCCGGTATAGACGTCCATCAGGAAAACAGACCATGCGACGTCGTATCTGGGATCGCCCCATTGTCCGTTCGTCCAGTCAATGATGGTGCAGCACCCGTTCGCCTCCAGGACGTTCCACAAATTGTAGTCTCCATGAATCAGGCAGTCCCGCCTGAGTGATACGCGCTGAAGCGCATCGGATAAAATCCGTTCCAGATCCGGATGACTTGCAATGCCGGGAAAAAAGTAACCGGCGAAATCATAGGCTGGAATAAAATCATCATCCTGGGGGCTTTTCCTAAAGCGGTGTACTTCCATCAGCATTAACGCCAGGTCCTTGAGCTTCTCTGAAGTCAGCGTGTCTACAGGGATGCCGGCGTCGTTCATAAGCAAAACCTGATTCCGCTCTGCATCTTCGCCCCATCCATAAGGGATGGACACCTTCACACCTTGATGATGCAATTCGGAAAGCAGCCGATACTGATTGGCGATATTGGGCCTGGATTCCTTGTTCCAAATTTTGAGCACACAAGATCTGCCTTCGAACCCGTACCGATATACGTCTGCCTCCATCCCTGGCGACAAGGGGACGACATGCCATGGCTGGTTCATGAGTGCCCGAATGTCCTGATGGAGCTCGATCCAATGAATATCTTTCAATGCACAAACACCACTGCCATGCAATCTGGTTCCCCCTCCCCTACTCCCCCTCAAAAACATTTCTGCCAGATGCGGTTACAAGGCTCCTGGCGGAAATTCGAATCATGTCATGCTCCGCCGGTCCATATTTCTTCCTCGCCCGCCACTGTCGCGAACAATCTCAGCACATGATTATGATGTGAGATGATCTGGCCTGCCTGCAGCTGCGGGGAATGCCAGGTGCTGTGCGCATCGCTCACGAGCGTTACACCATACCCGTGACTGAACGCGCTGCGGCAGGTCGTATCGACGCATACCTCTGTCTGCATGCCGCACAAGATGAGCTCTTTCACGCCCATCTCTTGCAGTAATAAATGTAATTGCGTTTCATAAAAGGAGTCCGGCGTCAATTTCTCGACGATAGCATCCCCTTGCAGGGGCGCAATGCTTGGATGAATTCCCCAGCCGTTCGCCCCCCGTTCCAGCGGGGTGCCCGCTCCTTCGGTATGCTGAATGTAGATCACGGGATGACCGTTTTGGCGTGCTTTGGCGATCAAACTTTTGATTTTTTGAAGCAGCGCCTCTCCCTGGACTACAGGGTCGGCTTCATCGAACATGGCTACCTGAACGTCGATAACTAGAAGTGCTTTTGAGTTGCTCATCCCCATTCCTCCGCTTCCAATATTTTATAATGAGCATCGCTCATCCAACCGGAGGTTTAATCGTTTTGGATGAGGCAAGCAGCCTTCGATCGATGCACGCGAATAACAAGGCGGCCAAAATGCCAAGCAAGCTCAGCGGCAGCCACTCGCCAAAAGAACTTTGGAGCGCCCTTCCGGAGGTAATAACGATCAAATAGATGGTTCCTCCAGCAAAACCAGCGATTGCATACCCAATCGTCGTTAACGTCGTTCTGACACCGGCATTTGCCGTGTGAATCTTGCCCAACCCGTAATCCAGGAGGAACGAAACGGGAATCCCAATCAACAGAAGCCCCGGCGTACCGTAAATCGCATAAATCAGAACGTACATATGGAAATCGTACGCCCCCCTCATGCCTACCGATAGAAGACCTAGAATACATGCAAATGCGATGGACGCAAGCAATGCCGAAAGCAGTTTTCGCGGGATAGCAGCCATCATCCGTCACCCTTTCTTTTCGTTTTCGGGCCGCTGCTGTTTCATAGATCCGGGTCGCCCTTTTACCGGGTAGCCAATTTCCCGGATGTCCTCTTCAAATCTCTCGATGCCGGGAAGTATGCCAATGAAGTTTGAATCCGTCATCATTTCATCTCTCCTCTCCCCGACCCTTCTTCATTCATATCCATCATAACCCATATATCGGAAGATGTGACAGCAAAAAAAACCACGGTTTCCCGTGGTTTTCCGCTGTAGTGCGCCTCATTTCAGGCCCACCCTCCATTTCTCTTCCCTTCCCGTCACATCACGAGTCATTAAAACCGAAACCGCTCATGGCCGCCATCGGCCACGCCGTCTATGCGCTCCATGTCCAGCAATCTTCGCTTCAATTCAAGGCCGCCGCGAAATCCGGTCAGCTTCCGGTTGGCCCCGATAATTCGATGGCATGGCAGAAGGAGGGGAATGGGATTTGCTCCGTTCGCAGCGCCTACAGCCCGTACGGCGGAAGGTCTGCCGATGGCCACGGCAATATCCCCATACGTCCGGGTCTCCCCGTACGGCACACGTCCAAGTTCCTGCCATACCTGCTTCTGAAACGCCGTTCCGACCAAATCCAGCGGAATGTCCCGCGATACCGCCATCCGTTCTCCGTTGAAGTATGCCTTCAGCCAATCGACGATGCCCGTTCGTTCCAGCGCGGACGCGTCTTCCTGCAGTTCCGCTTCCGGCGAGATCCGCGCAGCCCATGCGCTCCAGTCCTGCAGCGTTTCGTTCGGCATCACGATGCGGCACACCCCTTTTTCGGTAGCCATCGGGATCCAGGGCTGCCCATCCAGCTCCAACGCGGTCCATTTTATGCTTTGTCTCATCGGTTGTCCTCCATTCCGTTCAACCCTTGCTGCTCCGTGCAGTATGCTGCACTTTGGCAGTCTTTCTTTTCATGCTGCGAATCAACGCTTTTGTCTCTGCATCCACGCGGAGCGATTCCGTAATCTTTTGAAGCGCCTTGTTGTAGGTGAAATCGTCCAGCGTATTGTTTTGCAGATAACGCATCGTAATGTCAGGCTGCTTCACATAAGCGATCGAAACGGCCCAAGCCACGGCCATTTTGACGTAATATGCCTCATGCTTGATCCGGTCCAACGCAGCCAGCGCCCTGTCGATATAATGCTCGTCCATATAATAATTCAGGAGCATGACCGCCCCGAAGCGAATCTCGTATTCCTGGTCAGAAATCAGGTATGGCTGCAAAAAAGCCCACACTTCGTCTTGATGCTGTTTCGCCCTTTTCAATCCGATGCAAAAGCTGTCGCAAACGGACCAGTTATCGATCTTGGGAACGAAGCGGGCAATCTGCCGCAGCCATTCCTCCAGATCGGTTTTGACATAACCAAGCACCATCGCCTGCAGCATGGCTTCTTCGAAATAGTCGTTCTTCGCCGTCTCCAGGAAACCGCGCCAGTCTTCGGCCGCGATTCTCTTCGCCACCTTGCGCAACGCCGGCAACCTCACTCCGAGCAAATTCGTGATGTTGGGAATGAGCGCCGACGCAAATTTTTGATATTCCGGTTCGGCCAGGGACAACAATTCGGTACGCACATCAGTAATCACTCGGGTCCTCCTCTGATATATAAACTGCAATAATCAATCACACAAGGCCACTGCGAGCGCAGTACCATCTTCCGATCGCTGTTATCCCCAGATTTTTTGATTCCCCTTTTTTAAGGGGAAAATCCGGTGATAAATGCGAACGCTTCGCTTCTCCAGATTGGTTCTGCCTCTCCGTTAACGTGTGTATGTTTTTTGCGGTTTACATAGTATATGTATCTACAAGTATAACTTTTAAGCCTGTGATTGTAAGCCTCACAGGAATGTTTGAGCAAGATTGCAAAATCGAGAAACCTACTTCACTGAAAAAAGAAGCGACGAAAGTTTCTCTCGTCGCTTCTTTTTCCTTGCCCGTTACTATTGTTTGGTAACTTGAATATAATCGAAATCCGGAATAAGTGCACCAGCTGCATCAGACAATTGTTGTTGGTCTTCTTGATTGACTTTTGAATATTTGATTTGAATGTCGCTGCCTTGCTCCACAGCCTGTTTAAATTTCCAAGAATATTTTTCATTGAGATCAATATAAATTTGATTTTTGCTGTTCCAGTTAAGCGACATCAGGTACCCGCGAAGAGCATATTCCACGCCATCGATCTTCAACGTTAATCCTGCTGCCGCTGTCGAAGAATTACTTATTTCGAATCCGTTCGCAAATGATAAAATAATTTTACCGTTTTGTTGAGAATAACTTGCTGTTGGCGACCCGGAAGCAGGAAGCTGCAAAATCGGTCCTGATATTATCTCTTCTGGATATGAATCCTGGGCCCAATCGATCAATCCGGTTGAATTGAACTTTAACGTTGCTTCCCCTTCAGGAAGAGGTGAATCAAATTGCAGTGTGTACGTGATCTCGCTCGATCCATAGCTGTATTTGATGAAATTCGGATTGTAACTCACACTTGCAATTTGCATACTGAATCTTGCTCTAGAAGCCGCGTCGAAATTCAACTCAGGAAAATCATACGGATCCCAGCCGGGCTCTATGTCTACCAAAACAGAACGACGATCAGAACTAAGCATAATATTTGTGAATTTTGGACTATACGCATTAATTTTTGCATTGGAGAAGCTTACTACCTCATTTTCAGCATCGCTCAAGTCCTTCAATGCAGTGCCGTTATAGCTGACTCTCAGAGTACTCAAATCAGCCTCTGTGATGCCACTGACATGAAGCTTGACATAGGCCGGTTGGATCCCTGTCTGCTTGTTAACTACGCTTAAAGATTCCACGCGGCCACTGCTCAGCGTAAAGTCTTGGATGGAAGGAACGCTGCTTGTGTTTAGTTTCTCGTTGAAATAGACATAAATCGAGTCCAGATCTCTGTTAATATACTTTGCGTAAGAAACTGGAGGTTGGGTATCCAAACTGCCGACGACGGTCTGGTCGAATTGAATTCGAGTGACTTCGCTTGAAACATACCCTTGGGATTGGTTAGCAATAACAAATTCCACTTTGGCTTCTGACTTATTACTATCAGAGATTCTGACCCCTGTATCGAAATCCTGAACCTGGTTGATTTGATCGGAGGTTATTTCAAAATACGGCCATTGATTCGTATAAATAAGCTTATTGTTTTCCCCTGAATGCCCTTCAAGGACAGCCTTTACATCTGACTTCCACCCACCATTAATAACGTTGACAATCATGTAGACTTCCGCAGGCGCGTTTAGTGCATATTTAACATGAATTGTGCCATCTTTAATATAAGCTTGTGGATAGCTGCTCACAAAATACGGATCGATAAATCCGTCAATGCCTACATTGTTCGTTCCAGCGGCCCTGATCGTCAAATCGTATTCATGTGTTCCTGCCGCTCCGCCGCTTAAAGTCGCTGTTAATTTTACGAATTGATCCTCTTTTTCAATTCGGGTGATGACCCCTGTGCTGGACAATGCAGACTCATTATCAGTCGACCAACTGATTAGAACTCCCGGATAGCCTGGCAGGGAAGTCGGAAGAAACAAATCACTAATGACGTTATTTTTATCTGTATTTTTCCCGAGGAACACTTTCTCGATTTCAGCGAATACTTCCTTTGCGCTTACGGGAGTTTGAACAGGTCCGAAAGCTGCACTTATGGCTGAACCGCTAGCCTGGATTTCGTCAGACGCAACATGAATACGAATATACTTTCCGCCATCGTCTTCAGTTAACGTATATTTTGCAAATGTTGCCCCATCAATTTTACTGTACAATCCTGTCTCTGTATCCGAATGATACCACTGATACAAAGCCTCTTGATTTACAGGCCCACCTTCGTAATGCACTGTTCCTGCACTTAACTCTGATCCTACCAATAGCTCCCCTGCGATCGGATCGATTGCCTGTAGAACCACTGTTCCTTCCGGACGATACGTAATCGTCATAGAAGTATCCGCATACCCTTCACGAGAGATGATGAGCTGATGCTGTTCAATGTTTCTTGGCTGATGGATGTCTAACTTGAGCAAGAAACGGTTGGTTTCATTTCCTTGACTCAGTCCCACTCCAAATTCAGGATTATACTCCATCCCATCCAAAGTTACTTTTACCCCAGAAACATCCACTAACGGATTTGCATCTGCGTCCGTTAAAGAAACAACACTGTATACAGAGGTAGTTACCGTTCCCTGCAAAGCTTGCGTTGCTGTTATCGAAGCATCGTAATGATTTGCTTGAATTAACGATTGATCGCTGCTTAGTATCGTAACATGTTCATTATTGGTTTTTGTTTCCTCATCCAGTTGGGTATCGGGATCTACAATGGACCCTTCATATTTAGACAATGTTATACCCAATGCGGGTGCTGAAACCGTAATCGTTGAACTAAAGCTAAATGTTCCATCCTCAGTCGTAGCGATAACTGTTCCTGTACCGGGAGTCAAGGCCGTTACTAAACCAGAATCGCTTACACTAATGATCGAAGTCTGGCCGTCAGCTACTTTCCAGTTGACTCTGGGATTGGTCGCATTGCCGGGCGAAACCGTTGCGGTAAGTTGCGTTTTTTGGCCAACCACAAGAGAAGCCGATGCAGGTGCAACCGTTAGGCCTGTCACCGCAACATATTCGTTTCCATTCCCTGGTGCAGAGCCTCCCGAATTTCCTCCTCCGGTGCTACTTCCACCAGAATTTCCAGCATTTCCAGCATTACCACTATTTCCAGTACCTGTACTCGATCCTGTCGTTCCAGCCGAAGGTACATAAGCAGCACCGTTAACTACAATGCTTGAGTTGCCTGAAGACTTGTCAATGTTGACGTTTCCGGTAATATTCGTTTCTGCTTCAGCAACAAACTCCTTGATCGACCCACTCGCTGTAATTTGTACATTCGCGGCATGGTTCACTACTTTGTTGAAGTTGCCGTCCAGTTTGATTTCTTGGCCTGCAAGGATATCGGCCGGGATTTCAACTGTCTCAAATCCGCCACCGGTAAGGTCCTTAGTGACAACCAAAGCGCCGCTTTCAAGTACAGTTAAAGATACCGATGTGCTTCCTGTAGCAAGAATCCGCACTTTGCCATTGTATTTGTTAACGACAAGTGCTCCTTGTACATCTACATTATTAAAAATAATGGAGTGCTCCCCACCGCCTTGAATGTGAACGTTGCCTTTGATTTGGACGTTATCAAGGGTTACTTCACCTTCTCCGACACCTTGTGTGACATACAAATCTCCGGAAATAGTCATATCCTTCAAAATCACATCAGGGGTATTGACCACAATATTTCCTTGGACGTCTTGCGAATATTCTCCAGGGGTTGTGACGAGCATCTGTATCAAATGATCAAATAAAGTGACCGCTTCTGCTCGAGAAAGGTTGGCCTGGGGCTCGAACGATCCATCCGGTCTGCCGTTAATTACTGATGCGGATACGAGGCTTTGTACCGATGCTTTGGCCCAATCAGCGATTTGATCACTGTCTTTGAATGTAACCGAATCTGTACCAGCAGCCGTTTGGAATGCTCCGGCCAAAAGCACTGCCGCTTCCTGACGCGTAATGGTTTTCTCCGCCAGAGCCTCACCATTCGTTCCTTTAAGAACGCCTGCCTTGTCCAGCTTTAGAATCGCACCGTAGTACCATTTATTCGATTCTAAATCCGAGAATGAATTGCTTCCCTCTTCTATGTATTTCATAATATTGTCAATCATGGCGGCAAACTCAGCCCTTGTTACTGGTGAGTTAGGACGAAACTTGCCATTGTATCCTTTTACTACGCCGTATCCTGTCCACTCTTCAATTGCTTTTTGTCCCCAATGTCCTGAAATATCCCCGAACAAGGACTTGCTGTTGAGACTCTCTGTAGAAATGGTTTCCGCATTTGAATTCATAATTTCAAAGGATGAAGCAAAAGTTGGAGTTATTCCCGGTAATAAAAGTGCGGTTGCAAGGCTAGCGCTTACAATCTTTCTCGAAAACTTCTTATTCATTTTTTATGGACTCCCTCTTCAAAAATTGGTAAAGGCTAGTTTTGTTATCCCTCCCTTCAGCAATTATAGTCGACTTAGTCTTTAAGACTCTCTTTTGGATCATTATAGTAAAAAAGACATAATGAAATATTAGTCTTTAAGAATCATAAAAACAATAGATTTGGTAAAACTTTTTCTTTTTTATATTTTTTTATCGTATTCAACCCCAATGTTCCTAACCCTTAAGCACTATTCTAACAACCTAAAGCGACTTTTCTGCAATAATGTACTATAACGAACATATGCCGCCAAGGTATGATTCAGGGGACTTCAATTCCAAGGAGGCACCATGAATCTTACGTCCTTTCTCGTCTACTGCGTCATCGTCACGTTTACCCCGGGACCCAGCAACCTGGTCATTCTGTCCTCCGTCCAACATGCGGGCGTGCGAAAAACGATGTCCTATGTATGGGGCGCTACGCTGGCCTTTGGCCTGCTGCTGGCCGCCTCGGCGTATCTCAATCATCTGCTGGCAGACATGCTGCCGGGCATTCTTCGAACCATTCAGATCATCGGCTGCGTCTACATGCTCTATCTGGCATTCCAAATCTATAAAATGGGTTCAACCGAATCGACGGGTGGGCATACGACCGGCTTTATAAACGGCCTGCTGATGCAATTTGTGAATCCCAAAGTCATCCTGTTTACGTTTACCGTCATTCCAAGCTATGTGCTGCCCTATTACAACAATCCACAAACGTCGTTCATCTTCGTGCTGCTGATTACATTCATCGGTTTTCTCGCGTACTCCAGTTGGCTGGTTTTCGGGGCCGTCTTTCGCACCTGGCTTCAAAAACACCGAAAAATAGCAAATACACTCATGGCATTATTTTTGGTATACTCAGCTATCATGGTATCCGGGATCATATAGAGAGGGGCTGACAGGATGGATATGTTCAACTACAAAAAAACGACCGACGTGCTGTCCCTGACGGCCAGCTTCTCGGAATTCGCCTATAAAAAGCATTGCCACGAGGAATATGCGGTGGGGGTCACGCTGCGCGGCATTCAACAATACCATTTGGATGGGCATTACCAAGCTTCCCATAAAGGCGGAGTTATGCTGTTCAACCGGGAACAGTCCCATGACGGCAGCTCCTACGACAAAGACGGCATCGATTATGTCATGCTGTACATTCGGCCGGAGCTCGTACAGGATATTCTGGGAAAAAAGGAGCTGCGTTTCGACGCGCCGATCGTCTATGACCGCAGAATGGCCAGCAGCATCTTGAAGCTGAACGATGCCGTTCAGCGTCAGGACGAGCCGCTGTGCAGCGAACTTTTGCTGGACCTTGTTCATTTTCTGGCCCGATCCGAAACCCGGAGTCCGGCACTCAGGCCCCATCACGAGTTTGTCCGGAAAGCCAAAGAAATCATGTTTTGCAGTACGGACGACGTACTCCAACTTGAGGCATTGTGCAGCGAATTCGGCATGTCCAAGTACAAATTTATCCGCGAGTTCAAAGCACTCTCAGGCATATCGCCATACCAGTTCTTCCTGAATTGCAAAGTGGAGCGGGCAAGGCATGTCATTGAAAGGCAAATGGATATCTATGCCGCCGTGGCAGAATGCGGCTTTGCCGACCTGACACACCTGAACCGGCATTTTCGCAGAGTATTCGGCATTACGCCCCATGAATACATGCTGCAATTGAATGCGTAACAAGACGGTCGCGCCTGTCCCAAGCAGCTTCACGGCTTCGCCAGCCGAAGCATTTTTCAAGGAAAGATTTTCAGAACAGCGATGTCATTCCACAATGCCATCCTGAATGAGATGCAAATCGACATGGACCCGAATGTCCATAGAACCGTAATTCGCATAAAATTTCTCGCTGTTCCAGTGCGGAGTGCAGCTTCGCACATATTCGCCATAAGCGACGGGGTCAACATTGGCTTGTTGAAATTTGCGCACCAGTTGATTGATTTTGGTTTCGAGATGTTTCTTCATCTCGGTTTCGTGGGCTTTCATGTCCCGGCCGGAAAGCAGAAACTCGTTGCGCGCCGCTTTGATGACGGAAGCATGGATTTGCACGGAGGTTTCTATCGCAGGTGCGGCCGAATGGCCGCCCAACAAACGATGCTTCACCGACGAAGACGTTATTTTCAGCAGCGCGTAATCATCCCCGGGCGGAGTGGTCTGCCGGTTCTTCGCCGAATCGCCGATCGGGGCCAGAAACTTGCCGTTTTTCGCGTTTTCCGTTAGCAGCTTCAGGCAGAGCCCTTCTTCTTCATTGATCTGCAACGCAGCTTTGTCCCCTTTGAAAACGACCACCCCGTCCACGGCGATGCGGTCCTCTCCGATCGGCCTGAGCCGAGGCAGGTATACGTCCTGTCCCTTGCTGAAATATTGGAACAATGCCTGGTGCAGGCTAAAATGGGGACTGTTTTGAGCATTGGAATTTTGCTCGATCAGCTTTAACAGGAACAGCGGATCGTTGAATTTCATCGACTTTTTGATCAGCTCCAGCGCTTCCCCCTCGGCCACGGCCATTTGCATTCTTCGGGACACCCGGGTGTTATGGGCCAGCACCTGCAGAATGTCCGCGATTCCCCGCTCGACATATGCCTCGCCCAGCACCATGACTCTCAGTTGACCGTATTCGATCGGCTCTTTCGCCTGTGCATTCATGCGCGGCATTACGTCGAAGCTGTTGGTCGAATCGATCTCCAGCAGGTCTACCCCGCTCTTGTCCTTGTCCGTATATTCGCCGATCAGCACGCCATTGTGGATCTGGTTGTCTTTCAGGTCGTACGCGGAGGTCAGCACCAGACTGATCTCGTTAATGATGCTGGTATCCCTGCACGAACTGAGAAGCATCAGGGTGAAGGACAGCAGCAGTATTTTGCATGCACGAACCATACGTGTCACTCCTCGTCGAGTCGATTCGTTTGGCGGGATGTCCTCGGATTGTAGCGCCTCATGGACAAAGGCTTAAGATAACTCGGTCTGGTATCGGTCACCTCATAGGACGCGCGAATCAAACTGTCTGTGAGATCCTTGAAACGCAGCGGAAAGAAGGGGGCCATATACGGAGAACCCAGCGAGCGCAGCCTGGAAAGGTGCACCAGCAGAAAGCAAAGCCCGATCGCGATGCCGAGCGCACCCCAGATGGCTGCCAGCAAAATGATGGGAAAACGCAAAAAGCGGATGGCATTGGACATTTTATAGATCGGGGTCACGAAAGAAGCGAGTGCGGACAGCGAAACGATAATGATCAGCACGTTGCTGGTTAAGGCCGCCTCTACGGCCGCCTGGCCAAGAATGATGCCCCCCACCACGCCCAGCGTCTGTCCGATCCGGTTCGGCAATCTCGCTCCTGCCTCCCGCAGAAATTCAATCGTAATTTCAAGAAAAATGGCTTCGATAAAGGGAGGGAACGGCACGTTCTGCCGGGACGCAATCAGCTTGCCGAGCAGTTCCTTCGGCACCACTTCGTAATGATAGGTCATCAATGCCACGTAGAGAGCCGAAGCAAACAGGGAGAAAACGACGCCAAAGATGCGAATCAATCGAAAAAAGGAACCCAGCGCCCAAGGCAAATAATAATCCTCCGGCGAAACGAAAAAATCGAACAGCGTGGACGGTCCCGTCACGATGCTTGGCGAGCCTTCGCTGATGACGGCCACTTGGCCCTGCATGAGGGCATAGACGACGCGATCGCGGCGCTCCGTCGTCGTGAACAGCGGGAACGGGGTCAGCGAATTGTCCGTGATCAGCTGATCCAGTTGCGACGTGTCGAAGACTACGTCGAAGTCGATCCCCCTCAGTCTCTCCTCCATCCTGGATACGTTCTCGGGATGAGCGATGCCCTCGACGTACAGGATGGCCACGGTGGATCGGGATAAAGAGCCGAGCGTCATTTGTTTGATGATCAGATTCGGCGTCCGCAGCTGCATGCGAATCAAATGCAAATTCACCGGCAATGCTTCCACGAACCCCACCTTCGGGCCGATGACGCTGAATTCGTTCTCGGTGTCGTTGTCGCCCCGCACCCCGTCTTTACCGACCATCGGAACAATAATAACCTGCTCCGCCCGGGCATGTTCACGAATGATCAGATTTCCTTGAAGGAGCAGCGGTATCACCTGATCCGTCTGCTGCTCGACTTTCGTTTCCTCGATCGGGATGCAGCGCAACAGATCGTGCAGCTCCAATCCCGCACGGGGAGCAAGTTGGTCCTGCAATCCGTGAATGACCAATTCCAGCAGACGGCTGTCCACCAAGGTCTTGTAGTAACACAGCTGCAGCTCCAGACCATTTCCGTCCAATTCCATATTCTGAACGATAAAGTCGTCGGAACGGCGGCAGGAGGAGAGCAGGTCTTTGTCCTGATGCTCCGGATTCGGAGATGTCTCTTTTTGCTCCGTATTCATACGCCCTCCCCTTTCCCTGGATGAAGTGGCTCGCCCTGTCTCGGACGATCCCTGTCGCTTCGCCGGATCAATGAAACCAGAAATAACAGCGGAACGTACATCAGAATCAGCATTTCCCCTGTCAAGTCATACCAGGCCGTCAGTTTTTCGAGCATGACCGTATCCTTGACCACGAACAGCATCGTCACAAAGAGCAGTATCATCGCCTTCAATCCAAGGCTGGGCCGGATGGCGCTTTGCAGCTTCATGCAGCGGCAGGAGGCCCAAAGGCTTAAAGCGATGATCGACAACATTTTCAGCAACCAGAGGGACAGCGCCAAATATTCCATGCGCTGGATGAGCGGCAGTTCGATGATGCTGATGAGACTGAGCGTGGGCCACAAATGCTCTTTCATCTGTCCGGGGCTGAAAAACATGTAAGCAAGAACGAAAAAAACAAGGTAAACCGCCGTTGCGGTGAACAATGCCGAATACGCCCATTTCACCGAACGCTCCGGAGACTTCACGTATGGATAGATCACCAGCAGTATCCCGCAGCCGATGAATTCATGCAGCATCTGCCGCGTGGACACCCATAACGCTCCCGCATCGTGATCCAACACGGGAAGCAGATTGCGGGGATGCAGGTAGGAGGCAACCATAAAGGTCTGGGGAAAAACGAAAATCAGGATAAACAACGTGCCCCACAGACAGATGCCGGCAACCGAACGAATCCCGCCCGAGACGCAGTAATAGATCAGGATGAGAATAACCAGACCAAGCATCCACGCGTTTTGCATTGGCAGAACCCAGAGCTGGATGATATGGACATAGGTTTGGAACGTCACGAGCGCCCCCATGATAAAGTACAGAATGAACATCCAGTTGATGAAGGCTCCCAGGTAGGAACCCCAGTATCGACGATTGATATGCACAAGAGAGGATCGGTCCGGAGATTGGCGGCCAAGCAGAACAAACATCATCTTGATGATCAGGCCGATGATGGCGGCTGCGGCCAAAATGCTGATCCAGCCGTCATTCGCCGCGCCGCGCAGCATATTGTGTTGAAAATTCATCAAACCTGCACCGACGAAGCTTACATAGAGCACGAAATATAGATGAAGCGGGGACATCGCGTAGCGATTTTCAGAAGTGTTCACAGAGATCTCCCTTTCTCAAGTGAATCGGATGGTAACGATTGCGTCATCATCATGCGTTTTTCCTTGAGATTAGGTTGGAAATAAATCGAAATTTTATGCAAAAAAAGAAAGGACCGCCAGCGGCGATCCTTTTCAAACCAAACGGCCTCGCCGGATCGGAATGATCCGGCAAGGCCTGTCCAAATCACGGATTACAATTGTTCGCCGTTGGACGCGATGACGTCTTTGTACCAGTAGAAGCTTTTCTTCGGCGTTCTGCTCAGATCGCCGTTGCCGTCGTTGTCTTTGTTGACGTGAATGAATCCGTAACGCTTTTTCATCTCGCCCGTCGATGCGCTGACCAGGTCGATGCACCCCCACATCGTGTATGCGATCAGATCCACCCCGTCAGCCACCGCTTCCTTCATTTGCGTGATATGGTCGCGCAAATACCGGATGCGGTAATCGTCGTTGATGGAACCGTCCTCTTCCACAACGTCCACGGCTCCCAGGCCGTTTTCCACAACCATGAGTGGAATTTGGTAGCGGTCATAGAGATGGTTCAGCGTATATCTCAATCCTTGCGGATCGATCTGCCAGCCCCAATCGGACGCTTCCAGATACGGGTTTTTGACGCCGCCGAGCAAGTTTCCTCCGACTTTTTCCACCGATGGATCAGCACTTTCCACGAGGGACATGTAATAACTGAAGGAATAGAAGTCTACGCAGCCTTCTTTCAGCGTTTGCTCGTCCTCCGGCTGCATCTCGATCTGGATGCCTTGTTCCGCGAAGAAACGTTTGGCAAAGCCGGGATACGCTCCGCGGACTTGCACGTCTCCGCAGATCATGTTGGAGATTTGGTCTTTTTTCTGTGCAAGCAAAATATCATCCGGGTTGCACGTGTTCGGGTAGGTCGTCATAAACGCGACCATGCAGCCGATTTTGAAGTCAGGGTTGATCTCATGGCCCAGTTTCACCGCTTTGGCGCTCGCCACGAACTGATGGTGCAATGCCTGAAAACGAGTCTGCGGATCGTCGATGCCGTCCGTCAGCGTCGTTTTGCCGTCGAACAGGATGCCCGCGGCCATGTACGCGCCCATCGGCATCGTCAGGCAGTTGATTTCATTAAATGTCAGCCAGTATTTGACCTGGTCTTTGTACCGGTTGAAGATCGTGTCGCAATAGCGAAGATAGCAATCAATGACTTCACGGGAAGCCCAGCCGTTATATTTTTGAGTCAGCCCAAATGGCGTTTCGTAATGAGAGATCGTAACCAATGGTTCGATGTTGTATTTTTTCAGCTCGGCAAAAACGTTGTCGTAAAATTTCAGGCCCTCTTCATTAGGCTCCAGGTCGTAACCGTTCGGATAAATCCGGGACCAGTTGATGGACATGCGGAACATTTTGAAGCCCATCTCGGCCATCATCGCGATATCTTCTTTGTAATGGCCGTAGAAATCAACGGCCTCGTGGCTCGGATAATACGTCCCTTCTTCCAGGACAGGCGTAATGCGACGCGGCGTCGTGTGCGTACCCCCGGTCATCATGTCGGACGTGCTTGGTCCTTTGCCGCCCTGATTCCATCCGCCTTCAAACTGGTTGGCCGCCGTAGCGCCGCCCCAAAAGAATCCGTCTTTCATCTTCATCTCTGCATCCTCCTTCATGTCTGGTCAAGCCTTCAACACAAGTGTACCACTCATACCCTGACAACGTTTGTCATGGTATAATCATGATATGGAACATAATCGATTATTCAAAATGTTGCTGCTTCTGCTGGAAAAAAAGAAAACGACCGCCCCGGAGCTTGCGCGCCTGTTCGAAATATCGGTGCGCACCGTCTACCGGGATATTGACCGTTTGAGCGCCGCTGGCATTCCGGTTTATACGACGACCGGCAAACATGGCGGCATTCATTTGATGGACCACTATGTCATGGACAAATCGCTGCTCAGCGAGGACGAGCAAAATGAAATTTTGCTCGGTTTATACAGCGTCAGTGCCATTCCCCACCTGAATGGCGCCCGGATGCTGCAAAGGCTGACGGCGCTGTTCGACCACAAGCTGGACTGGATCGAATTCGAGCATTCGCCGTGGGGCAGCATTCCTGATAAAGAAATGGAGCTGTTCAATCAGGTGAAGCAGGCGATATTTGCGCGCCAACCGATTTCATTCCATTACGTGGATTCCAATGGCGAGGCAAGCATGCAAACGGCTCAGCCCGTAAAACTCGTATTCAAAAACAACACCTGGTACTTCAAAGGATTGAAGCAGCTTGAAAGCGGCACGGCCGTCGTCGAAACCTTCAAAATCAAACGGATCAGCCAGCTGCGGTTTGTCCCCGGCCTGCCTGTCCTTGATCCATTCGCTTTACCGACGGATGAAGCCATGCAAACGCCGGAGGAACTGGTCCGGATCGAGTTGCTTTTTTCGGATATTGTGGCGTACAGAGTACATGATTTCTTTGATCCGGTGTCGATCCACCCTGAACAAGACGGTACGCTGCGGGTAGTCATGCACCTGGACGAGGGCGAACGGCTGTATTCCTTTCTGATGTCCTTCGGTGCCGAAGTCACGGTCGTAGAACCAGCGAGAGTCAGGGGAGAATTGTTGAGGCGGCATCGGCGGGCCGTTCAACATTTACTGGAAGAAAGTGGCGTGGAGGGTAAGGAGGAGTGATATAATGGAACCAGCGTTGTCTTTTTTCGAATTATACCTATCTCTTGCCAAGGAGGCTTGTCCATGATCCAACACATCCGACGCAACAATGTTGAACGCTTCAAAGGATTTGGCACGCTGTACGACCAAAATCGGCCTTCCGCCCCGACGGAAGTGGTCGAAATCCTGACCGCCTATCTGGGCGGGCAGCCGCGGCTTGTCGCTGACGTTGGCTGCGGCACCGGATTGTCCTCGTGGGTTTGGCTGGACCACGCCGAGCGCATCATCGGTATCGAGCCGAGCGACGACATGCGCGCCGTTGCGGAAGCCAAATGGGAAGCTGCGGGCAAGCCGGACAATCTGAGGTTTGTTTCCGGCATGTCCCACGAGCTCGGGCTTCCGGATGGAAGCGTGGACGTGCTGACATGTTCCCAGTCCTTCCACTGGATGGAGCCCGTGACCACCCTGCGGGAATTCGCGCGTGTGCTGCGCCCCGGGGGCATTTTCGCCGCCTATGACTGCGATTGGCCGCCCGTGCTGGACTGGTCGTTGGAAACGGCCTATCAACGTCTGATCGCACAGGCCGATGATTTGGCATTCACGCTATCGGAATCGGATCACCAGGCCCACAAATGGAGTAAAGAAGGGCATTTGGAGCAGATTCAAAAGTCGGGACTCTTTCGTTATGTCCGGGAAATCGTGTTTCATCATCACGAGACCTTCACGGCCGAACGTTTCGTTAATCTCGCGCTTAGCCAAGGCGGACTGCAAACCGCATTGAAACTAGGAGCGGAAGAGCTGAACGGTTTGGCAGATGCGTTCAGGCAGCAAGCCGAAGACGTGTTTGCGGGTCAGACCCGGACCGCTCTATTCTCCTATCGCATGCGTTTGGGAGTCGTTTGATCGTTGGCACGGAAGAATGATGTACGCACCAAAGGAGAGTGATCAGACTTGCACGTTAAGACGTATGAAGATTGGATAGGCCAATGGCTGGACGCCCATTTCGATACGCCACATCGGGAAATGGTCATGTCCTATCCCGCCAAAACGGATGCTGAAGACTACGGCGTGCCGCAAGCGATGCAAGATGGCAAGGTCGACGAAGAAGGTTGGGTGCGCTGGAAAATGGTCGCCTCCACGGTCACGGCAGAGCAAGTAAGGGAGATGGAGCGTACTTACCGCCTCGCCGCTCCCGTTCCTCCGCTGTATCTGGCTTATCTCACTACACGTTTCGTGTTGAACGTAAATCTTCGATACGATGACTTCATCGTTACTTTGCCGGACCTGCCCTCCGATCATGCTTTACGCGACGTACGGACGATGTGGATGAACTGGGAGCAGCTCATTCAGCATGGATATATTCCGATTGCCACGTATGAAGATGGTGCAAGTCCCGTTTGCTGCGATACGCAGAACCCCCTTCCGGATGGGGATTATGATATTGTCTGGTTTGATCACGAGGAATTCGTAACCGAAGATGCCGGAAGCCGCGCACGCTTGGAAGCAATGGCAAAGCCGCTGTTTCCGTCATTCCGGGACATGCTTCTCTCCGCCAAAGGAAGTCCCGCATCGCTGAAATGATGAATTACAAACAGCCGTTCCTTGGAGAGCGGCTGTTTCAATTTTTCCCCTCAGGAAGAGAACATGCGGCTTAATTGGTCTTCCTGTGCGTTTAATGCAAACACTACCTTGGAAGGGTCCTGCGGCGAGTACATGACCTGAATGATGTGTCCCTGCTGCACCTGCGGCAGCGCGGAGGACATGATTTCCTTTTGCGTCGTGACGGTAAACGTTTCTCCACTGCTCTTCGTTATGCTTAGCGTGATCTGGAGTTTGATCTTGCCGGATGTAATGCTACCCAGCGGAGTTACGTCCATAATTTTGGCCATTGCCTTCTCCCCGGTGCGCGCAATCTCCATCATTTCCGGCGATACGCCCTGCTGCACCATCTTCTCGTTTAACAGTTCCTGCAAATCGTCCTGCGACAGCCGTCCCTTCAGGTCCAACCCCACCTTCCGCTCATCCTTCTCAGAGACGATCAATGGCACGAAGCTTCCCGGCTGGAATTGGGCCAATGACGTGAGCGGAACGATCGTGCGCAGCTCGGCATCATACTTCTCCCGTCCTTTGCGGGAGACGGTAAGCCGGAGCCTGACCTCCGGCTGTTCATTCACGTAGGTGCCTGTCTGCTGAATGGCGTTAATGATGCCGACCGCAGGGAGCCCCGATTTGATGCGGCGCGTCCCTAAAAACATGCTCAGCAACGACGGAATGAAAATCAGGCCAAACCCCGCATAAATCGCTGGCTTATACCACCAAGCGTCCATAATCAGGAACGGATCATCCCATAGATGTCGAGCCAGAAAAGGGGAGAAACCTACGCCGAATACAAGCAAAATACCGATTAGTCTAAAAAACGATAGCACGTTATCACCTCTTAAAATCAATTCAATTCGTTGTTATATGAATTTATTGATGAATCCACTGCCTCATGCTCATTCCGTGGCCATCAGCCCGATATCCATCCCATGTAGATCAGTTCTGCCGGGTTTGCGGGATTTTTTCCTAAACCTACCCGGTCGCCAGCTCTGGGAATCTGCATTTTGGACACCAGCGTCTCCAGCGTTCGCCGATACCTGCTGCCATCCGTCTCGGTCACGTCAAGAACAAGCACAACGATGGGATCGAAGTTGATCAGCTTGCCCGTATCGGTAACGCTCACCACCGTCGCCGTTGCTGCCATGGGCAGCGAACCGCTTGCCGCCAATTGTGCCTGTCTGGCCGAATCGAGGCTCTGATTGATCGCGTTGCGATGCTGCTTCGGCACCATCCCTTTCATCAGCATGCCCGTCAATCCTTTGTTCATCAATGTATCGGCCTTTGCGATCGCATCTTCCTGTTTGTTTTTTCGTCCGAACCATCCCATCATGATCAACCCCTCGTTTGGTTTGTTCTATATAAACCACACTAATCAGTCACACAAGGCACTGCGAGTGCAGTACCATCTTCCGATCGCTGTTATCCCCAGATTTTTTGATTCCCTTATTTCAAGGGGAAAATCCGTTGATCAGTCTATGCTTCCGATGCAGCTTTCTTTCAGAAAGCTTTTAGGCGACCGCTTTGCTTCTCCAGATTGGTTCTGCCTCTACGTAAGGTTTGAATGTTTTTTGCGGTTTATATAGGTTATAGTTTCATTATAAACACGCCATCCCCTGATTGGATACGGGTTCGGAAGCATACAAAAAAACCGGAAAGATCGGCCGTTTAAATCTCCGATTTCCCGGTTTTGCATACCCTCAAGGGTCGTTTCTGCAAAAAAACGATAGCTTTACCACAATCTAATGACTGTTTTAGGGAAATGTTTTGCGGTATGGAGCTTATTTTTTTCGCAGCCAATATACGAGCTTGCGATAATACGTCGCCGCCTCCTTGTACCGCCGCAGCTCCTCGTTTACGACGGCCAACCCCTCATACAGCCGCTCGAGCCGCAGCGCATGCTGCACCGACTCAAAATACGGCAGGCAGGCCAGCGCTTTCGCAAGAAACGGCTCCCGTTCGCCGTGAGCAAGCGCCAGCTGGCTCTGATAAAACGTGGCAGCCATCTGTTGATCCTGCGTGATTGCGCATTTTTGCAGCCGGTCCACGCTATGGGCCAGCATGCCCCAGTTTTTGCGGGCCAGGGCTACCTCACAGCGATATATCCAGAGCAGCGGCGCCATCGCCTGCCGGGTCTCCTCCGGTTCCCGTCCGAGCAGTGCTTCGAATCGGTCGATCTCGTCCTGGGCCTGATCCAGCTCGCCCGTCATCGTCAGCATGACGATCCGGTTGTTGGCGATCGCCGTCACGAGATCGCCCTGATTCGCCGCGTAGACGAGATTGGCTTCCGCCATCGACAGCGCCGAGAGCGCTTCTTGCGCGAGCCCCATTGCGAAACAATACCCGCTATATGCTACGTACAGTCCAGACAAGCGGTGAAACAGCCGCCGATCGTACACCTGCCGCATGGTCAGCTCAAACGTCTGTTTAGCCTCCTCATACTGCTTGACCTGAATATAAGCTTCCATTTTGATGTTCTGCACCGACAGCCAGAACTCGCTGCCAGGTGCCACAAGGTCGCCAAGGCGCGTGGCATGCGTCAATACGTCGGTAAAAGCATGCTTGGAGCGATAATACTGCACTTTGTAATATAAAAGCGCTTTGGACAGCGGGGCGGGAAGGTCCACGTCGTCGGGCCGTCCGTATTTCTCAAGGTAAAAGTTCAAATAGGATGTATGGATGTATTCATGGGCATCCGCATCGTTCAGTTGCTGATAATAGACCGCCTTCATCAGTGCGGTGGTCAGCTCCACGACTAGTGCATCGTCCCTGTCGTCCAGCGCATGCACTGTTTCCTCTGCAAGCATCGATGCCGGAACCGACAACTGTTCAAAGACGGCTTCGGCCCGGGCCAGCGTGCCTTCATCCTGTGCCCCGGCTTGCAGTACATAGGACGGCGGAACGCCAAGCCGCACTGCAATGGCTTCCGCCAAATCTTCGGGCAGCGGGTAGCGCTGCGCAAGAATATTCGCGAAATGGGCCTGCGTCACCAGCCCTTCCACCAGATCTTTGCGCGAAATGCCTTTTCGTTTGCTTAGAAATTCAATCCGTTCTTTTAGCATGACAGCATTCCTTTCCAACCAACTCGGGGGTCGTCCCTCTAGTTGTTATCATCCCAAATTCGCAAACCGAATGCCAGCATTCGGGCAAAATCATTCCAAACGGTTTCCGTTTCGGGCCTAATTGTTTTACAATGGAAAGGTATGTACACATGAGCTGAACATGAAAGGATGCTAATCATGATCATTAAACCAAGAACGCGTGGTTTTATTTGCACAACTTCCCATCCGGTCGGCAGCGCCGCCCAAGTACGGGAGCAGATCGAATACGTGAAGTCCCAGCCGAAGCTGAACGGGCCGCGCAACGTGCTTGTCATCGGTGCCTCCACCGGCTACGGACTGGCTTCGCGCATCGTCGCCGCATTTGGCGCGGGAGCGAACACGATCGGCATCTATCGCCCGAGCACGTCCACCGACAAACGCACCGCTTCCGCAGGCTGGTATAATTCCGCTGCATTCGAGCGCGCGGCCGAAGAAGCCGGACTGAAATCGTACAGCCTTACAGGCGATGCATTCGCCAACGAAACAAGAGAACGCGCCGTTGAATTGATCCGCAGCGAGCTGGGCCAAGTCGACCTCGTCGTATACAGCGTCGCTTCGGCACGCCGTACCGATCCGAATACCGGCGAAGTATTCAACTCCGTGTTGAAACCAATTGGTCCGTCCTATACCAACAAAACCGTCAACTTCCATACAGGGGAAGTCAGTGAGGTAACACTGGAATCTGCGACGGAAGAAGACATTCGCCAAACGGTAAAAGTCATGGGCGGCGAAGACTGGCAGCTGTGGATCGATGCCTTGCAGGAAGGCGGCGTGCTTGCCGACAACGCAACCACCATCGCGTTCTCTTATATCGGTCCGGAACTGACGCATGCTATTTACCGCGAAGGAACGATTGGCCAAGCGAAGGATCATCTCGAAGCGACGGCACGCCAATTGAACGAACGTCTTGGCGCAACCGGAGGCCGGGCGTACGTGACTGTGGCCAAAGCGCTTGTGACCCAATCCAGTTCCGCCATTCCGGTGGTGCCGCTTTACATTTCTGCGCTCTATAAAGTGATGAAAGAAAAAGGACTGCATGAAGGCTGTATCGAGCAGCTGCAGCGTCTGTTCGCAGACCGTTTGTATGCAGGCGGCGAAGTGCCAACCGATGCGGAAGGACGTATTCGCATCGACGATTGGGAGATGCGCGAGGACGTTCAGCAAGAGGTTGCCGACATCTGGAACCGCATCACGACCGACAACATCTATGAGCTGTCCGATCTGGAAGGGTACCGTAAAGAGTTTTTCCAACTGTTCGGCTTCGAAACCGAAGGCGTCGATTACGATGCAGACGTCGATCCAAACGTCGAAGTGCTGCATCAGCGCTAAGCCGACATCCTTAAATGACAAAGAGACAGTCCAGCACCAATGTATGGCGTGTGGACTGTCTTTTTGTCATTTTGCTCGGGCATAATCCTTATATACTCGGCCGCACTATGCGATTCATTTTAGCAGCCCATCTCACGTTTCAAAGCGTTTTGAGCTTGCGAAACAACCTGCTCAATCCCTTCGGGTCCGTCTTGCGGACCGTGATGGAACGTGCACCGTGCATGCCGGCGAACAGCGCCAGCCCTTCCTTGAAATCATCCAGCCACTCGTCTGCCGCGGGCGCGCCTGCTTCAATATGCAGCAGCTGAATCGCAAGCTCGCCCGTTTTCCGGTCCAATCGAGGGTCCATGCGCCCAATCAGCCGATCGCCATGAAGAATGGGCATGGCATAATATCCGTACGTCCGTTTCGACTCGGGCGTATAAATTTCCCATTTGTAATGAAAATCAAAAAGATCGACGATGCGCTCTCTTCTCCACAACAAATTGTCCAGCGGCGGCAAAAAACGGACCGGACCGACCGGTTCATAGTGCGCTTCCTCCCGCTGCATCTCGCGCAGCAACGGTTCGTCCTCGGCTCGAATATAATACGGCGCGGCGACTTCCTCCACCTGCAGCGGGATCAATCTCCCGTCCCGCACCCTGGCAGCAAGTTCGGACCGACGCTCGGCCGCCGTTCGCGGAAACCAGCCGAGCCGAGGGTCTCGTCCATCGATGACGCGATAAGCATGGGCATACTTGTCCATCAGCGCCTGCTTTTGCTTTTCCGCATCCCATGTTTCGCCGAACTGCAATCCTTGCTGTTCCAGATGCGCCTCCGTAATCGCAAAATAACGTTCAGTTCCTTGTCTGGCTACAACGCGAATCGCGGCGGAATCCCGCAGCAGGTTAATCGCCAATGACGTATCTTTCGTTTTGAGCATATCAGGGCTGTCCCAATATCCGCTTACCCGCCGGGTCGCCTGAAAGGCCTTCGAAGGCAGCGGTCCTTCATCTCTCAATCGCTGCAGCACGTGGTCTGCCGCTTGGCGAACGTTTTCCAGCGAAGGAGCCAGCCGCTCCCGGTATCTGGCCCGAATCGGCTCATAGGTCGAATAGTCTTCCATCGGAATAACGCAGGCGGCATTGGCAAAATATTCGAATACTTGATGTTCCTTCAACAGCCCATGCAAAATGCCAGGCGTATAACCTGCGTCACGCGCCCCCAGCACCAAATGCTGATTTCCGGCGACGGCTGCGACAGGGTCGATTTGCACGCAGCCGAGGGAACGGATCAGGTTCATAATTTCATCCGGTTGGGACTGTCGGGATGGGGTTGGCCATGGTCCCAATAAAGACTGGGTGTGGAGCAGGAGACGCCGAACCGCAGCTTTGCTTGTATGCAGCACAGTTGTCATGGGTAAAATTCGTCCTTTCCGTACTGAATATAATTCCGGCTTAGATCACTGCCGCTTTCTATCGACATTATCATACCATTCCGATCATTTGTATCCAATTCAAGGGAGATTTTCCGGAAAGCAGCGACGGCGATCAGGCAACGGATTCGGACATTTGAATATTTCTATGTAAAGGTAAGCCTCTTGGTATATAAAAAGAAGCGCCACCATCCTGGATGATCCGCTTCTTATGTTTGACTTTATTCCGTTTTTCCTGTTTGCTCGGCATCACTCTGACATGTTGGGACAAGGCTCCGTAATCCCCATTGACTCTCCGGCTTTGTTCCGGACACCAGGTTCCCGTCCGCTGTGCTTTGCGCAGTGCTTTTTGCGTTTGCGTACGCGCCATCGGTACAACACTCCCTTTGAAATTGGTATGCACCAAATATACCATGTGCTGCCTTGCAAGTGAAGGTGTCATCGCCCTGCTGCTTCGAGGAAAACCCTGGACCGCAAATGAACGCCGTACGGCAAGCATCACCGTTGACGAACCGTCCTTTTCCTGCGGGATTGCCACGTTTCGATCGGGACGTCGTCGTCGTCTTCAATAAGTTCCATGGCCTCATCGATCCGCCTTGATTTGAATAAAACAATCAATTCATCCAAATCCTCCCGATCCAGCAGCTTCACCCCGTTGACCGCAGCCAATGTGCGGCAAGCCTCGGTATAACGCGCTGACGTCAGCACGATCGACCGATCCGCCTCGTAATAGCGCATGGACGCATAGATTTCCTGCACGGCGCTAAGACCCACCGGATGGTTGGCACCGTACCGCTTGGCCTGGACCACGCTGCGACGGCCTTGCCTGTCCACAAATACCAGATCTGCGCCGAAATCCCGGCTGCTCGTCGTTTTATGCACTTCTCCGTAGCCCATCTGTTGGAACAGATGAAACAGGTACAGCTCGAATTCGGAACCATCCTCCATTTTATCGATATCGCGCATCGTGATCTTCCGCGGGTTGGCTTCCCGCCGTATGCGCCGTCCCCGTTGCATTCGCCGACGTATGACCCATGCCAGCAGAAGCAAAAAAACGATGCAGCCTACCAGCAGCATACTTGCCTGATCGTTCCCATTCATCAGATTTTCTCCTTGTCCGTTTCAGCCCGGCTGCAGTCCAACCACGCCTTCTCATCCGATTAATATATCAAACTTTCGTCCTGGCAGAAAGAAAATGAATGCCTTGTAACCACGAAAAACGACGATAATTCTCCAAACAACGACAATTTATTCCCGTTTCTCTACAAAAGGTTACAATCATCCCGTTGAACTCATGCAACTCGAAATGGTAGAATTCAACAGTTACATGTATTTCGATAACTGAAAGGTGGTCTATCTCTTGCATCATTCCCACAAAAGAAACACCAAAGCTTTGACGGCCTTGCTGCTCGGCAGCGCCCTGTTCTTCGGCATTACCGGAGCCGGTTCCGCTGAAGCGTTAACGAAGCCTTCGTGGACGTCCCCTTCCGTGGTGTTGTCCGAAGCCAACACGGAAGAACAGGTTTCGATCAAGGAGCTTCATGCCGTTCCCACCAAAAATCTCGTTTATGTGCATACGTCTCAGCCCGTGACCAAAACGAGCAGCAATACAACCCTGGATTGGCAGCTTGACTCTCTTCAAGCCTATGATGCCACGAGCGGGCAGCTGAAATGGAGCACCATTTTTCATGAAAAAAGCGGGCCTTACACGATCTCGTCCAAATCCCTGTACAGCAGCACCGGCACGGCATACGTCTACATGGCATACTCCGATGGAACCAAGAAAGTGTATTCGTATAATACATCCGGCAAAACCAATTGGGTGAAGAACGTTCAGGCTCCTTCCGAGATCTACCTGCTTGACAACGACACGCTCCTGGTCAGCTCAAGCCAAGGCGTTCAAACGAACGGGACCGTTCGCTCCACCCTCTCCCTGTATGATCGAAAAGGGACGTTGACCGGCAGCAAAACGATCAACGGTGCAGTGCTGCAAGCAGGCAACCATCGAGTCGTCGTAGATGCCAGCAAACAAACCAAAGTCGGCGGTTATTGGCAGCGTGCAGCGAATCCGAAGGTCGAAATTTATGATCAAACGCTGAATCGCCTGTCCTTCTACCAGTTCCCGAGCAATGCCAACACGATTGGAGACGGCGGAGGCGAATCCCTTGCCGTACTCGAGGACGGCTCTGTCATTATGCGTGCCAATTTCGCCAATACGGGCAACAAGCTGATGGGCTTCGGTACCGACGGCAAATTGGCATGGGGACGCAGCATTGCAGGCAACGCCTACATCCAAACGTCTGGCAAGGGTTATACCCTGCTGACCGGACAGAAGCTGGAGCTTTACACAATGAAAGGTAAAGTTACGGAACGTATTTTCAAAGATGAGCAGCCTGTTCTAATGCAGATGGTTCGCACACAGGATGGCATGTACCGACTTGATTTTGCCAAAACGGGATATATCCTCGATCCGGAAACGCTGAAAACCGTGCATACCTATACAAGCTCTACATCACCGTTGTTCGAAAATGCAGCAACGTACATCGATAACGTGTTTTATGCGATCCGTCAGGATGCGCTGAACAAATACGTGATCCCGTCCGCTTCGTCGGGCAAATAAACTTTAGAGCGCTGTTTTCCTTCTAAATAAACCGTAGAAAACATCCACACGTTAACGGAGATGGTACTGCGCTCGCAGTGGCCTAGTGGGATTTATTATTGCGGTTTATATTATAAAAGGGGACGGCGCTCTTTCATTTGCAACTTTCCTTTTTGGCAATGCATCGGAACCGATGTTATAATGGACAAGGTCGAATCGCTTGACTTATGCGTTAGACTGAGTCGTTGTATTGACGCCATCTTCATTGAAACTCACTTCCGCACAAGTAAGGAGCGCAGCGATCCCATGATTATTCAATTCATTCGATATCGATAACTAGGGGCATAACCTTGAACCTCGCTTTTTTTTGAATGATTGCGAAGGTTTATTTGTTATGCCCTTTTCTTCAGTTATCAAATCTGAATGAATGGGGTGCTCGTCCATATGTCCATCCAACGAAGAGAACGCAGCGCAGCCTTGCTGCGTCCATATATCCACATGCTTCATTGTCCTTTATGCCATCATGAACTGGCTGCGGTTAATGCCGACTCCGTGCTATGCACCGCAAACCATACCTTTGACTACGCCAGACAAGGGTATATCAATGTTCTGACCCGCCCGTTCAACGGCCGGTATGACAAAAGACTCTTCGCCGCAAAAAGGGAAGTATGGTCCCGCACGGGTCTCTATGCTCCTTTGGTTGCCGTGCTTCGGGAGCAGCTTACGGAACACGCTCTCCGGCAGCGCGAGCCCATCCATGTTCTGGATGCCGGCGCAGGCGAAGGATCGCTTCTTCAACAGGTGACTCAACATCTGCCCGCCGTAGGCTGGGGTATGGATATCGCGAAAGAAGGCATCGCCATGGCCTCTTCGGCCTACGACAGCCAAATCTGGATGGTGGGGGACCTGGCCTGCAGTCCGTTTGCGGACCAACGGCTGGATGCTGTAATCAACATTCTGTCCCCTTCCAATTACGAGGAATTCATGCGAATCCTTCAACCGGGCGGCAGGCTCATCAAAGTTGTGCCGCGAAAGCTTTATCTAACGGAATTAAGGGAACGGCTGCATTCAGGCCGCATAGAGCGAAGCAATCCAGAACATCTGTCGCTTGAGCGCTTCAAAGAGCATTTTAAGCTCACAAGCCGAATTCCACTTACGTATACGCTTCAAGTAGACGAAGCCGTACGCGCTGCGCTCGTGCACATGACTCCGCTATCATGGCATAGCTCGGATGACCAGCTGCAGCAAGCAAGCCACACCCTCTCGCAGATCACCATTGATGTAGAGATCTGGACAGGAGCAAAATAAACAAAAGCCGGGAGCGCTCCAGCAGGAGCCTCCCGGCTTTGTTGCTTTGCAATCAAGAAGTCAGCCTCGGTCAGCCTCCTTACTTCCAGTTGCGTTCTATGAATTCATCCCGTCCGGACATGGCCCGATCTTCCTTGTAATGTTTCTCGTTTTTTTTGTGATAATCCTGATGGTAGTCCTCCGCCGGATAAAATACGGACGCGTCGCGAATCTCGGTCACGATCGGTTGGCTGAAGCGTCCGCTTGCCGCAAGCTCCCGCTTCGAACGTTCTGCCGATTCGCGCTGTCGCTCGTTATGCACAAAAATGGCTGTGCGGTACTGGGAACCCCGATCCTGGAATTGTCCGCCATCATCGGTCGGATCAATTTGCGGCCAGTACAATTCCAATAACCGCTCATACGGGAACACCTCCGGATCAAACGTAATTTCCACAACCTCCAAATGTCCGGTTTCCCCTGTTTTGACCTGTTCATATGTCGGATGATCGACGTGACCGCCGGTATAGCCTGATATGATGCCATGAATGCCCGGCTGTTCTTCAAACGGCGTCACCATGCACCAGAAGCACCCGCCGGCAAATGTCGCCTTTTCCATGCTGTTCATCTCCCCTATTTCCATAACACACTTGATTTTCGTAAATATAAGTTTCGCCATCCCGGGTCAAAAATACAGGATTGGCCTCAATCTAACGATAACAGACTTCTCCCCGGTCTGCCAGCGTCACACAACAAAAGAAGGTTAAACGCGGCCGCTTGAAGCGGCCTCGCTTAACCTTCTTCATTCCGAGTCAATCGTCATGCAAGTGCATGCTCTTCAAGCCCGGACTCAACATTCTAACGACAGATTATCCCCGACTGCGGCCCATGGAGCGGAAAATCAGGCTCACGATCGCCACCAGCACAATGGCCCCGATCAATGCCGGAACAATGTAAAATCCGCCCATCTCAGGACCCATGTCCCCGAGAATGACTCCACCGAGCCAGCCGCCGATAAACCCGGCTACAATGTTTCCGATGACGCCGCCAGGAATGTCACGGCCTACGATCAAACCTGCCAACCATCCAATGATACCACCTACGATTAATGACCATAACCAACCCATGTCATTCACCTCAATTACAAGTTATTGTTGTGTCTGTCTACTATTAACCGTTGAGCCGAATTTTAAACACCCCCACCCCAAAAGATGGTCAGCGTTCTGCCGGATTCATGTAAACAGCATTAGTATAACCTGGATAGGCAAATTTGTTGCATCATGGCCCGTTCCCGCTTTGAAACTTAGAAAAAGCCTACCCGACCCTGGCCCGGCTGCTCCATCCAGTTGTGCTTATGGCTCTTGTCCAGTTCGCCGCGCATACCCTGAATGAGCTTTCCGATGTCCACCTGTCCATGCTGATGCCATTCCAGCGCGGCGCTGACGTACAGTTCCCCGAGTTGGGCCAGCGAAAATGTTTCGGTACGTCTCGCCGCTTCCAGCGTGCCCTCCTCGTCCGCAAAGGCGTCGAATCCGCGCTGCCGCAAATATTGCAGCCGCAGCGCTTCGTCGGGCATTGGAATTTCGTAAGCCCTGTCGAACCGACCAGCACGGTTCATGAGGCCCGGATCTATTTTTTCAGGATAATTCGTCGTTCCGATCAGAAAGATGCCTTCCTTCGACGTGGCCCCGTCCAACGTGTTCAGGAAGAACGAGCGCACCTCGGCAGGCATCGAATCGATGTCTTCGATGATCAGTACCATCGGCGCGAGCCGCTTGGCGGCATCGAATACTTCGCGCACGGACTCGCTGGTCGTGTATTCCGTAATCTGCCAGTACGCTGCCGGGCCTGGAATGCTGGCCGCAATCGATTTGACCAGGGTTGTTTTCCCATTCCCGGGATGGCCATAGAGCAAGATGCCCCGTTTGTACGGAATGTCATATTTGCGGTAAAAGGTGCGGTCCGCCTCGAAGAACTGGTCCAGCGAGCGGAAAATTTCCTGTTTGATCTCCTCGGACAATACAACCTCCTCCCGCGTTACGGAACGCGTAATGGACTCGGTCTGCCGATGGATGCCGCTTCGGGCATCGGTGTACACGGTCACCTTCTTCATGTTTTGCTGGCGCTCGCGCTCACGTACGCTGCCTAGAAATTGCCTCAGATGTTCTTCGCCCGCCGCAAACACAAAGTCCTCATTGTAAATGCCGTTGCTGCGGAAAAAAGGGATTCGCACAAGCGCAACGCCCCATTTCGGATAAGCGAACACATTATTGCGAATGGAATACTGCACCCCATAAGACGGCTCGTCCCCATCATCATCGTCGTAATGGAGCGTCCGCAATTCCAAATCCTCGAAAATCCGGGCGACCAGCTCCACATCCGGGCTTTCGGAACGCAGATCTTCATCAAGCAAGCTCCAATACTCGCTGTTCGGGTCATCGCTGGCATATAACTCGTAACGAATTCCGTATCGCTTGTACAATGCGGCAATGATGCCGCGGATCAGGCGAGCGTAAGTAGCATAACCTTCAATGCGGCCATCATGCTTTTCGTCAAAGGCATAGATGGATGAGATGGTGGTATTGTCTTCACTTGGCTTCAAGTTCTGTATCGTCATTTATTTGGCTCCCTTCACGGCCGCAAGCGGTTTGCACTTTGCCACGACCTGTGCCAGCCCTGCGCCGGTCACACTTTCAATAATTTCGTCCACATTTTTGTATGCTTGCGGGGATTCGTCGATGATGGATTCCAGCGAACGCTGGTTCACCACAATTTCATGCTCGGTCCCCACGCCCAGCGCCGACTCGAAATCCTGGACGGTCACGAGCCGCTTCGTTGCCGAACGCGACCGTACGCGGCCTGCCCCATGGCAAATGGAATAATAGTTGTCCGCACCCTGCGGCCGGCCCACCATAATATACGAGGCGGTCCCCATCGAACCCGGAATCAGTGCGGGGTGGCCTGTGGCCAGATAAGGTTTTGGATTATCGGGATGGCCTGCCGGCAATGCCCGCGTCGCTCCTTTGCGATGCACGAATACACTGCCCGCATCCTCATGTTTTTCTTCCCACGCATAGTTATGCATCAGATCGTACAACGTGCGAAACTCGCATTTTGGGCCAAACACTTCACGAAACGCTTCCCGGATGGAGAACGCAATCAGATGGCGGTTCACCACCGCATAATTGAGCGCGGAATACATCATGTTCACGTAATGCTTGCCCTCTGCATGTTCGAGCGGCGCAAAGACCAGCTTGGGGTCAGACGTCCCGAGCCCGTTCCGGTGCATGACTTTGGCGATGGCCGATGAACTCGTCTGGCTCACATATCCGCCCCAAGCGCGGGATCCCGAATGGATCATTACTACAATTTGGCCGTCTTTCAACCCCCATGCTTCAGCAATGTCGCGGTTTTCTTCAGCAATCTCAATCGACTGAATTTCGGCAAAATGATTTCCTCCGCCGAGCGTGCCAAGCTGACGATGCGACCGATGCCAGGTCATATCGGGCACAAGGTTCAATACCTCCTCGTCGAAAGCAAACTTGCTGCTTTCCACATGGGTCAGGGAGGTCGATTTTTTGGGCGTATAGCTGTCCGGAATGTATTTTTTCGGCAAACCGTGAAGCCCTTTGCGTACGATGTGTTCCAAACGAAGATCGGAGTAATGCCCGCGCTGGTTCGCTTCCATCGGCAATACCTTCTCAATGGCCTTGACCAACTTCCGGCGCAGTTTCACGTCTTTCAAGTCGTCCTTGTGCAAATTGGTCATATGCACCCGCATGCCGCAGCCAATGTCACTTCCCACGATGCTGGGAGAGACGTATCCGTCCTGCGCATCCCATACTGCTGTGGTGCCAATACACGTTCCTACGCCAACATGCACGTCAGGCGTGTAGCTCATGTACGAAATGCCGGGAATTTGCAAATTGTTGTTGGCCATCTCGAACACCTTATAGTCCAGCGATGAAAAAAGCTGTTGTGCCGCATATACCGTCAGATTGCCTGCAGGCAGGTTTACCTCATGCCGGTAAGCTTTCATCGTATGGTCCGAAGATAACATATTCATATTCGTTTTATTCGTATTATTCATAAACGTTGTACAAACCCTTTCCGTTGTTTCAACATGCAGCTTCATTGGATATCCGCAGTCATGTTAAAACCTTTTGATCATGATTTTCATGTAAATCGTTCATATCGCCCGTTAACGTCCATTGGATTAAAAACACAAAAAAACCATGGACAAATTGCCCATGGCTTCTTGAAGTACATCGATGAATGACAAGGACGGCATTTGGCATGCCGCTGTCAATGATTCATCATGATATAGGTTATGTGAGGCACACCGAAACGGCCAGGAAATAACGCTCCCTGATTCCAAACGATATGCCGCCATTCCTATGTCGCCCGTAAGAGGCCAAAGAGACAATGAGCAGGATATGAAATTGTAAACGTGCTGCGTTGTGCCTGGGTGAAATCATAACCCACCATCATGTCCTTCAGCCTCCCTTCATGAATTGTTATAAACCATATTAAGCTGGTGCCTTTCAGATTGTCAACCCTTTTCTTGGAAAAAGAAAAAACAGGAGTTCTTCCGAACTCCTGCCTCATGCCGATTGGAAATCGTGCATGTCATGCTGCGGCTAACATTTTGCGTCACAAGCCCGCTTGTTTTTCGACCTCGCCGACCGGGTTCTCGTCTTCCTTCTCCGGAACTTTGGAAGACATGAACCAACCGAACAAAGCGATGGCGATCAACACGACGTAAAACCCGAATTTCCAGATTTTATTTTCCGGAAAATGTTCATCCAACACGCCGAGAGACGGATGAGCCAACGTAATTACGGCCAGCTTGACCCCTACCCAGCCAACGATGACAAACGCGGCCACTTCCAGTCCGGGACGGGAATGAAGCAATTTGACAAAGAACGAAGCAGCAAAACGCATAATGACAAGACCGATAAACCCGCCAAGGAAGATCACGATGAACTGGCCTCCGTCCAAACCTCCGATATTGGGCAGCCCACTTGGTGGCAAGGCTACGGCCAGCGCGACAGCCGCCAGGATGGAATCAACGGCAAAAGCGATATCCGCGACCTCGACCTTAAACACGGTCATCCAGAAACCGGATTGTTTTTTGGGCTTTTTAGGAGCTTCTTCTGCCGCTTCATCGGTTTTATTGCGGCCGCTCATTATTTTTTTCACGATATGGTTAATAGAAATGTACAGCAGATACAATGCACCGATGGCCTGAACCTGCCACACGTCAACGAGGAACGAAATCAGGAACAATGAGCCCAGACGGAAAATGAAGGCGCCGAGCAAACCGTAAAACAACGCTTTTTTGCGCTTTTCCTCAGGCAAATGCTTAACCATGATTGCCAGGACCAAGGCATTATCCGCTGCCAGAAGTCCTTCCAATACAACGAGTACAATTAATACCCAACCATACTCCAACAATAATGACAAATCCAAAATGACTCCTCCTTAGGTTCTATAGGATGTACAAAAAAAAGGACCTTTACCATCGCTGGCAAAGATCCTTTTTTTTACATATAAAAAGACCTTTACCCAGCATAACAACTTGGTAAAGGTCTCGCTAACAACAAACGCTGCCAATAAAGCCGGGGATGAAATCCCGAATTGACGACTTTATTGTAAAAGCTACTCCCCTTTAACGAAGGATATGTAGTTTTCAAAGTTGAATCATTTCAATGTTTCATATAACCTGCTTTAATCATATTCATTACGACATTTGAAGTCAAGCTTTATTTGGGCAGGCCCCACGTTTTTTTTGAGAGAACGTTGAACGCGTGGAATCGGCCTCTCATTTTATTACGTACTGCGGCGCCCTTGGTTGCATGGGGTCAAAACGTCTGAAGCCGGCATATCATAGGGAGAACCTTATATTGGGAATGCGGGACAAGGAGGGACCTGCGAATGAAAATAGCGATGGTTGCACCCGAAAAGCTGCCTCTGCCCGGAAACGGATCTGTTGAAATCTGCATTCTGGCCATTGCCCGCGAACTCGCTGAACGGCACGAAGTCACCATTATTAGCCGCACGGTGCCGGGATTTCCGCAGAAAGAACAACGGCAAGGCATCACCATTCGCCGCGTTCCTGCTCCAAGCCCGGACAGTTATACCAGGGCGGTGCTCCGTGTATTGAAAAATGAAGCCTTCGACCTGATCCAGGTCGATAACCGGCCACGATCCATGGCTACCATCAAACGAAGCTTGCCCGACATTCCGGTTGTGCTTTACCTGCATTCCCTCACCTTTGCACAACCGGGGGCGTCCAGACTGGCGATGCTTCGCCAGGCGGACTTGATTGCCGTCAACAGCAGATCGCTTAAGGAGCGGCTTGGTCGCCGATTTCCTTCTTTGAAACAGCACATGCGCATCGTTCCGCTCGGAACCGATTTGAATCGATTTGCTCCTGCAAGCCGTGCCGAGAAAGAACAGCTGCGCAAACAACTAGGGGTCACCCAACCGTTTTGCGTTCTTTACGCAGGAAGACTCATACCTCGCAAAGGCGTGAACGTTCTCATTCGAGCCGTCGCCATCCTTCAGCAGAAACACCCTGTACAGCTGTTGATTGCGGGTAAAGGGCCGCCAAGTTACGTACGCAAGCTGCGGCGTTTAGCCGACAGAAAACAGGTCCAGGCAACTTTTTGCGGACAGATCGCCCATGAAAGGATGGAACGATTATATCGTGCTGCCGATTGTATCGTCTGCCCATCGCAAAAACATGAAGCATTTGGCCTCGTCAACGTTGAAGCCATGGCATCCGGATTGCCCGTCATTGCATCGGACAACGGAGGTATTCGCGAGATCATCCAGACTGGAAACGAAGGATATCTGGTGTATGCCTACGACAAACCGGAATCGTTTGCCCTGCGTCTGAATCAGCTCGCATCCAACCCTGAACTCGCCCAAAGCATGGGCCAAAAAGGAAGGATTTGCGCAGTTAGCCGATACAGTTGGTCACGTACGGCCATGCACCTGGAAGCAGCGTATACCCGGCTCATTCGCGGATAGCCGCGAATGAGCTCCTTTGAATTTTTTTCAGCATGATGTTATTGCCCTCCTGTTCTGCCCTCGTGCTTAGTGCCTTGTATCTTCCGGCCCTTGATAAACGAATCCATATGGGGAATGGGCACATGCATCATTTCAATCATCTCCAGAATGATCAGGTCCTTCATGCAGAATCGCACTCTGGCACAGGTCTGTTGGTGGAATACGTCATATACCCCGCTGCCTGTCCAGCATCCATGGGGCACTTCAAGCGAGTTGTTTACGATATAACCGACAGTGCCGATCGGCGGCATGACGACTTTAATGGCTTGACGGTCCGTGCGGTTATCCGGATCCTTGACCAAAAAGAGAGTATCTCCGACATTCAACGCTTCCGTGCCATGATACTTTTCCATTCCTTGCATGGCCACAAATAATTTGATCATCATATTGCTCCTTCTGTTGTTTATTTCTCCTGTCCGGACAGGGGATTGAACTAATGATCACCCTCATAGCTTTTCAACCATTCCATCAGTTGATTCCGGATCTCTCTGCGATATTCCCGGGGCTCGAGGACCTCTGCTTCAGGTCCGTATTGGTACAACCATTGCAGAAACTCTCGACTGCTGTTTAACGTTACCTCGAACAACAAGCTGCCATCGGGCAGATCTGTCATTCGCGGACGGACAAACATCTCTTCTTCTTTTATGTAGGGAGCTATTTTTTCGGTAAATCTCACCTTGAAATGAATATGTTCGTCGCCACGGTCGACAGACCACGTATTTTTCATATATTGAATGATATTGAAATCACTCTTGTCAAAATGCTTGTTGGTCTGCAAAACATCGAGAAAACGGCTGATTCTGAACAATCTTACCCTTTGCTGCATATGACAGTAACCGATGAGATAGAAACGCTGGTCGCGCGGAATCAAATAATAGGGATCAATATCCCTGACTGTAATTTCATTGTTCGTAAGCGTATGATACTGGGTTCGAATCGTTTGCTGATCAAGGATCGCTTCAATAATGGGGATGAGCAGATTGGGATCTTTGCCTTCTTCCCGATATGCGGGAGTACCCATGCGAATAATGCCTGCAATGTTTTCCACGATTTCACTATTTTTTGATTTTGATTTGGTGTGAGCCGAAATAACCTTGTCAAATGCCGAGTCAAATCCAGCCGGCAGCTGCGAAGTATCCACCACGGACGGAAGCATGGAAAATACCATCGCCTCCTGTTCGGTAAAGTTCAAGGGATATAAGGCAAACTCGCCTATAAAACGATAACCCTTTCCATAACCCTCATTGATAATGGGGGCCACCCTGTCCAAAATCCGCAGATCTCGATAGATCGTACGAACGGTGGTGTCGCATTTCAAAGCCAATTCCTTGGCTGAAATTCCGGGATTCGCTTGTATAGCTTGAAGTATGCGCAGCAGACGAATTAATTTCTCTGTCATGCAGTTTCTCCCCTTCGATATTTTATCGGCAAGGAAAACTAGTTCCTTTAGTACTGAAATAAATCTTTAGACCCAACATCAATTTCGCAAATTCACCCTCCAGGCATAGTCCGATTGCACTTATCCCGCTATCCCAATATACCTTCCCTTACTTGCTTGCGTAAATTTTTTGCGGAGATCTCGCGTTCCTACGCCTATTAGCCTATACGCAAAAGGGTTGAATCGACAAAAAAAGCCCCGTCTCTTGAATCAAGAAACAGGGCTTTTCGGATTTATGAATGGCTAAGCTGCAGCAGCGGGGGGAGCACGTTGATCATATGGTCACACAGCTCTGTGATATCTTCCATCTGCTCTTCATTCACGGTGCGGACAAAATGAACATCTGCTGTAATGCGGTAACCATTGGATCCCCCGTATGTATAATGAACCTCTAGCTCCACGCGCTGTCCGGGCCAACCCTCGTCCAGGATGGAACGAATCACCGGACAAGACGCTCCCGGATCCTGAACCAGCAGCTCATAGCGTAATTGTAAACGGCAGCCAGGCCGGCTGTCCGGCGTTTCCAATATTTCAGCCGCAAGATCGGAGAGCGAACTCTTAAGGATCACTTCTGCCGTCACCTGCGGCTGCCCTCTCAGGCAGCATTGAAGAACAAGTTCCCTGGACATTGCAGCCATCTCGAAGATATCCTTTCTGCCTGTAACCTGGATGATTTCGTCCAAGTTGTCAAGATCATAAAGCGCGTTCTCGAACCCCACTTTCAAATTGTCGTAAATGGTTGGATCAAACATGCCATCAAACCTCTTTCTTCATTTACTCCGTGCCCTTAGCAGAAGCTCTTGTTAGATAAAGAAGGTAACCAATAAATGTCTCCATTCCAGGGCGACATATTTTATTTTACGCAAACGATCCCAATTCGTCTCCAAATTTCCCAACTCGCCGTAATATAAAAAAACATATGTCAAACCATTGTCACATTGACGAAGCCTTTTGTCATGATCAAGGCGGCAAAAAGGCCCGGTCAGAAGACCGGGCCACAGGTTTCAAGCACCTCGAAACCATCACACATTATGCTTCTTCTATATCTTTTCCGGAAGCTGCCGATTCTGCATCAGCCTCTTCAGAGGTTGTTTCTTCCTCAACCAAAGCTTGCGGCGGCATGACTGAAGCAATGATGGAATCTGCAGGCGTCACCAGTTTAAGCCCTTTGGCAAGGGTAATGTCGGAAGCAGTCAGACGATCCCCGATTTCCAAGCCGCTAACATCCACTTCAATGGAGGACGGGAGATCGGCAGGCAAACCTTCGACCTCGAGCTGTACCTCCTGGGACTGAAATACGCCGCCCGCTTTGGAACCGGCAGCCGTCCCTTGGAAATCGAGCGGAATGCTGACCGAAACCGGTTTATTCTTCGATATTTGCAAAAAGTCCACATGCAGCAGGCGGCCGTTGCGCTCCTGCTGGTCCTTGATCAGAACAGGCACTTTTTTTCCGCCTCCCAGTTCAAGGTTGAACATTTCGGAACGACCGGTTCGGGCCACTTTGAGCATTTCTTTTTCATCGACATGTATGGCGGTTCCCTCGATTCCCGGTCCATACACTACCGCTGGAATCCGGCCGCCTTGTCTCAACAGGCGCAGCGCGGCGCCTTTTTTTTCGGTTCTGGGTGTAGCCGTCAGTTGAGCCATTTCTCCGTTGGATTTCATGATTGAACATCCTCCTTCATGGTCCATGCGCCAAGGTTTTCGTTTGACACACAGGTCTCTCTTTTGCACGACAATATGATCTTCGGCCATCATTCGGGCCATATCTATACTTACCCCAAAGCCACCGCATCTCAAACGTTAATCCGCTCATTTTTTCACATTAATCCATTTTTGCCAATCGGCTCCGATGTTCACGGCAAAGGCAGCCGGAGATCCTCCGGCTGCCTTTGCTCAAATACATACATGACTCTTTATGAAGCATTATGCACTGCTGAGATCGTTCATTCTCCCTGCATCGCGTATCACCTGCATATGGTCGGAACCACTCTGGACGACGATCAGCACATTCTCGTCCTCGGGCGTAATATCAACGTATCGGTCGCCGCACGTATCCTTGGCCTCCCATTCATTCAGGCGAATGATCAGCCCGAGATGCTGCAGACCGGAGGCCACCCGGAAACGCGCCTCCGCCGCATCGCCGTTCCTTTCCAGGCGCACGGCGCCATCCTGCATGCCCGTGCCCCATACCCATACATCCCATCCGTCATACTGCCGATCCTGACGCTCGTACCGAAGCGTGACCAACCGCGACGTCTGCCTATGAACCGCAATGTCGATCGATCCCCGGACTCCTTCCGTCTCCGCTGTAATCCGGACATGGCCAGGTGCCAAGCCGCGAACGATCCCGGCGGAACTGACCGCGGCCGTTTCCGGATGCGAAGAGTGCCAGCGAACGCGCATTCCCGATAGAGGCTGACCGAACTGATCCAGCACCAATGCCCTCAGCCGGCTAATGCGCGTCGTATACAACACGTTTTCTCCAACAATTTCGAGCCGTTCGGCATATCGCTCTTCGACCAGCAATAGACTGTAAGCAGCGATATCTCCGTATCGGGCCGTAATGACCGCATCTCCGGCTTGGATTGCCTCGATCGTTCCATCCTCTTCGATCCGGAGCACCTCGGGGGCAGAAGACGTCCACGTCGTCTTCGCATTCGGCACTACATTGCCCAAACTGTCAAGCACGACGGCGCGTATCCTTGCCTTCTCGCCAGGGCTATACGCCTGCCGCGGAGCATTGACTTCGATCACGGCGGGTTCGGTAACGCCTGCCTGCTCCATGTCATATAACACCATCAGCGACAAACGCTCAACCAGCACCGTCCCTTGCACGCTGTCAATCGCCTCCGTGCCGGCCCGCCGGTCATTGACGACCACATGCCAAGTCCCTTCAGGCAGGGTTAACGGCTGAGGCTGGGCAGAAGCATTGTAGATGACAACGATTCGGTTCCAGCTATCCTTGTTGGCTCCGTCCTTAAGCATAAAAACAACCATTTGCCCTTCGGCCCGGAGGAATTGCAGGTGCTTCCTGATCTGATCCGCATGAATCATGCGAAAGGCAGGGTGCGTCCGGCGCAGCTGAATCAGCCCGCGATAATAGTCGAATACGGCCCTGAACCTGGATTTATTTTTCCAAACGATCGAATTCACCACATCATCGCTGCGATAGCTGTTCTGGTCGCCAAACTTCGAGCGCAGCATCTCATCTCCGGCATGCAGAAACGGAATCCCCTGCGAGGTCAGCACAATGCCTGAAGACAACAACGAACGCCGAACCATATCACATTCCAGCACATCTTCTTCATCCACCAAACGATACGGGTCTGCTGCCCTTACTGCGGATTCCGCGCTCCCGCCGCCAACCGGCTGTCCCCCTTGCCATTCGGGAAAACCAAGCTGGGGCCTCAAGTTCATCGTCGTGGCGATTTTATCCCATAGATTGAGATTGTCATGGGCCGTAACATAATTGATCGTTTCCGCTGGCGTGATCGTAAAGTCGTCGATGGCTCCCGCAACACCTGCGACGATGTCTTTCTCCTTGCCGACGGCTCCGGTAGCGAATCCTTTGCCTGCACCGTCACTGTCCCCTTTAATGGCTCCACGAAAATGATCGTTGAACACGGCGAAGCCTTGACCGCGTTGGGCGCCTTTGAGCGTTTTTCGATTCAGCGGCGAATCCCCGCCCGTCCATGGCTCGCCATAAATCAGTATCGCCGGATCAATTCTCTCTTTCAATTCTCGCGTCAGTTCGTTCATCGTGTCCGTATCGATCAGCCCCATTAGGTCGAAACGAAATCCGTCTACATGATATTCTTCTGCCCAATGAAGCAGGGAATCCAAAATGTATTTCCGCACCATCGGCCGCTCCGTGGCCAGCTCATTGCCAACCCCTGATCCGTTACTAAGCGTCCCGTTCTCCCAATAACGGTAATAATACCCCGGTACAATCCGGTCGAAAGGTCCTTCATTCACGCTGAACGTGTGATTGTATACCACGTCAAGCACGACGCGAATGCCTTGCCTATGCAGGGATTGGACCATGGTCTTGAATTCGCGGATCCTTGTTGAAGGGTCCCGCGGATCGGTCGAATACGATCCTTCCGGCACATTGTAATGCTGGGGATCGTAACCCCAATTGTAAGGCAGCCTTTCATGGGGACCCGCATCCGCCAGAAGCAGTTCATCCACGGTTTGGTAATCCGCGACAGGCATCAAATGCACATGGGTAATCCCCAATTCGGCGAGGTGGTCCACCCCGATGGCATTTCCGTCCCGATCCGTCAGCCCTGATGCAGCAAAGGCCAGATATTTTCCTTTAAACGGAATATCAGCTTGGGGATCGGAAGAGAAATCGCGAACGTGAAGTTCGTAAACGACGGCATCAATCGGATGCAAAAATGCGGGTCTGGCATCATTCTCCCAATCAGCAGGATTCGTTGCGTCCATATCGATAATGGCCGTGCGCTGCCCATTGGCTGTGACCGCGTGCGCATAAGGGTCCGGCGCAATGGCAATGCGCCCATCCTCGTGAACGAGTCGGTACATATAATAATGGCTGTTCCAATCCCCATCCAAGCGCAGACTCCATATCCCTTCGGCACTTCGAGTCATGGTATGGGAAATTCCGCCCTCGTGTTCGGTTACCCGTCCATCCTCACCATAAGTCCCTTGCTCATCAAAAATCAGCAGCGTAACCTGCCGAGCTGTGGGCGCCCACAGCTTAAACGTGCTTGCAGCACGAGTATAGGTTAAACCAAGATCATTGCCCTCATAACGAAATTCGGTCCATTCCAGCATCGTTCCCACCGCCTTTGTATCCATGAATTTCGGTTTCGTCCCGATGTTACGGACCGGGACGCCATTTGTCAACCTAGGACCATGCATCACATATCGGCTGAATCTCCGCTTGCCATAGCATCATCATTGGTTGAAGAGCAATCGCTTCCAGAATCAGCATATGTAAACAAGCGCCTCAGATTGACAACGTTTGTGACTTTCCTGATAAAAAAAAAGAGAATGAATCTACGAAATGCACGCTCTTCTTTGTATACCCGTTCTGAGCCACGTCCATAAGCAGGAAACCAAAAACAGGCCATGCTTCACGTCTTGATGACATGAAACACGGCCTGTTTACAGTCACTTGTTTACGGGATCATTTCCCGTTCAATTCGGCATAGGAAGCTTCCAGTTCCTGAATCAACTGGTCGCCTCCGGATTTTCTCCAGTTCGCAACCTCCTGCTCCCAGCCGGCGTCGTCGATTTTGCCCATAATATATTTGGTCTGGGCGTCCCAGATCATCTGATCCAGCTCTTGCCCGCGCTCGGTGTAGATATCCGATGACAATGTTAACGCAGGATTCGCAATGGCATATTGCTCGTTTTCGCGCGCCATTTTGGTTCCCTTCATGCCGATGGGCAGATCAACCAGCTCGGCAACGTTATAGCCTTCGATGTTAAGCAGGTTATCGCGGTACGGCTTCACCTCGCGTTGATACCCATCAAAGTCCTTGAATTCGGTTTTGCCGTCCGCCGTTTTCGTATAATGCACTCCCTCAAGCCCGCGCAATTGCAACGTGCTTAACTCTTCGTCCAGAAGCTGGTCAAGGAAGGTGAGCACCTGCTTCAACTGCTCCTCGTCCGGCACGGAAGCTTTTGGAATCACGAGCATGCCATAGTTGCCTGGCTCGCCGGCAATGCGTATGCCGTCCTTGCCCTGGAACGGAACCACGTCAATTTCTCCGTCCGCTACATTGGGGGTCAGACGCTGCTGGAAGGACTTCCCGTTCTGGGCCACGCCGTTCAGCTTCATGCCGACGAGGCCGGAGTCGATCTTTTTGTCCGCATCCGAAGGATCGAGGGCCGGAAAATCGCTGTTGATCAGCCCTTCGCTGAATAAGCGTTTGAACAGCTTCATCGTGTCCACATACTCCGGCGTCAGAAATTCGGGAGTGAGTTTGCCCGCCTCGTCCACGCCCCACTTGTTTACGCCGCCAATGCTTACGGCAATGCGCGTGAGCGGGGAGGACACGCCTTCATTATACTTTTTGTACAACAATGTGCCGTAAGTATCTTCCTTGCCGTTGCCGTCCGGATCGTTTTTGCGCATCGCCAGCATGATGTCGTACCAGTCGTCCAGCGTCTTCGGAACGTCCAGCTTCAGCTTGTCGAACCAATCCTTCCGGTATACGATCGCCGTACGGCCAATGTCCCGGAAATTGGGAATGCCGTAGATTTTGCCGTCAATCTTGATATTGTCGAAGTATGCCTTCGATTGGGCAGACAGGTTTTTGTAATCCTTCAGGTAAGGGCCCAGTTCCCAGAACAATCCAGATCGGGCTGCATTAAACGTGGTTGGCACATAATTCACCCGCATGATGGTGGGCATTTCGCCGGATGCCACCATGACGTTGACTTTGTCGTCAAAAGCCGACTGCGGTATCCACTGTACATTCAGATCGGTACCCGTATATTCCTCGATCTTTTTCTCGATCCCGTTTTCCTTGGCAGGCACGTCGCCCACCTGCATCAACGAAATGTTGATGGGAAACGGGCCTTCCCCCTCGGCAGGCGCCTTTTCGCCTCCGCATCCTGCCAACAATCCGGCGGACAAGGTCAAGACCATCATCCCCGCGCCTAATCGGGACATCCGTACTCGTGGGCTCATGAACCATCTCTCCTTTGGGTTACCATATTATGAATGCGCTATCATAATTGAGTTGAAGAAGGAACCGGCCTTACGCCAGTTCCAACTCTGTCCCTGCCAAAATGAACGGAGCGACCGATTTGGGATCATTGATCCGGATCGATTCGGTCATGTAATACTCGTATGAACCGTCACGATACGGAGTACCCCCAAGCCCAGCACCTCCATTGCACTGGGTCAAGGAGAGCATGCCTTCGCGGTCTGTTTTCAAGAGATGCTGTATCAGGCCTTGGTATCCTTTTTCCGCAACCGGCTTGAATGTATCGCTGAGATAGCCTTTTCGAACGCCTTTTGCCAGCGCGTACACAAACATGGAGCTGCCCGAAGCTTCCAAATAATTGCGTTCACGGCCCGGCTGATCCAGCAGGTGCGGCCACAGGCCGGTCTGCTGGTCCTGCACGTTCACCAACGCATTTGCGATCCGCTCAAAAATGCCTACGATCTGGCCTCGCTGTTCATGATCTACCGGCAGATGATCGAGCGTGTCGACGACCGCCATGACGTACCAGCCCATCGCCCGGCTCCAGACATGCGGAGAACAGCCGGTCTCGCCCGAGCTCCAGCGCTGTTCCCGGCTTTCATCCCATGCATGGTACAGCAACCCGCTGCGCCGATCCCGCGTTTGCCGCTCGACTAACAGCAGCTGCAAGGCCGCTTTGTCGAACCACTGCCCATCCCCTGTTGCCGCGCCGTATCGGGTCATGAAAGGCGTTGCCATGTACAGGCCGTCCAGCCACATCTGGAACGGATAGATTTTTTTGTGCCAGAACCCGCCCTCGCTTGTGCGCGGTTGCCCCTTTAACTGGACCATCAGCAGATCGGCGGCTTTGCGGTATTTGGCTTCCCCCGTTTCTTCCATGAGCAGAAACAACGATTTCCCCTGATTGATCTGGTCCAGATTATATTCCTCCACTTTGTATGTGCGGATCGTTCCGTCTTCCAGAATGAAGTGGTCCATCAACTCGCGGATGTAGTCGAAGTACCGTTGTTCCCCTGTGCGAAAATAAAGCTCTTCCAGCGCTCTCAACACGCATCCGTTCTCGTAGTGCCATTTCGCATACAGCTCATGCTGGCGGTAACTTTCCATAAATTGCTCTGCCATGCGTACCGGCGTGAATTGCAACGTTTCCTTCATGGACATCCTCCGCTTCCGGCTGCTTATTGAGCTTGTTTTTTGTAATCTTCCGCGTATTCCTCACGAATTTTGTCTCCGCCCGCCTTCTTCCAGTTCTCGATCTCCTGGTTCCAGCCGTTCTCGTCGATCTTGCCCATGATGTATTTCGTCTGGGCATCCGCGATCATCTGGTCCAGATCCGCCCCGCGGTCACCATAGGTCGGGGAATAGAGCGTCAGCGCGGGATTCGGCACGGCATGCTCTGCCAGTTCCTTGGCCAGCGTCGTTCCTTTCTCGCCCAGTTCGGTATCTTTCAGCTTGGGCACGTTATAACCCTCGACGTAAGGCAGATTATCGCGATACGGCTTCACCTCGCGTTGGAACGCATCGAAATCGCTCATCTCCACTTCATTTTCGCCAACCTTGACAAAATGTTTGTCCTCAATGCCGCGCATCAGAAGTGTGGCCATTTCAGGCTCCATCAGCTTGTCGAGGAAAGAAAGCAGGCTTCTCAACTCTTCTTCCGAACCCACGGTTGCTTTCGGGAAAGCCAAGATGCCGGAGTTGCCCGTCTGCCCCGCTACGCGATCACCATTCACACCCAAGAGTCCCGCGATGTCCACAACGCCGTCCGGCACGTTTTTGGACAGGCGCTCCTGCTGGCTCTTGCCGTTCTGGGCCACGCCGATGCGCATGCCAACAAGGCCGGAATCATACTTTTTCTCCGCTTCCGTCGAATCGAATACGGCAAAGTCCTGGTTCAGCAATTTTTCGTCGTACAGGCGTTTCAGCAGATCCAGCACCTGCTTGTATTCCGGTGTCATGAACTCGGGAGTGAAGCTGCCGTCATCCTCGACCTTCCACTTGTTCGGCGCGCCGAAGCTGACTCCGAGACGGGTCGTGAAGGAATATTGGTCCTCATTGTACTTCTTGAACAGCATCAGCCCGAACGTATTGTCCTGGCCGTCACCGTCCGGATCGGAAGTAGCCAGCGTTTTGATCGTTTCGTACCATTCGTCCGGCGTGGTCGGCACGCTCAGGTTCAGCTTGTCGAACCAGTCCTTCCGGTAAATGACCGTCGCGCGGGCAATGTCGGAGAATACCGGCACACCGTAAATTTTGCCGTCTACCTTGACGTTTTCGAAGAAGCGCTCGTTCTGGGCGGACAGGTTTTTGTAATCCTTCAGCAGCGGGCCGATTTCCCAAAAGACGTCATTGCGCATCGCATTGGTCACGGTCGGCGTGTACTGGACCTTCACGATTTTGGGCAGGTCGCTGGAGGCGATCATGACGTTGATTTTGTCGTTGTACGCCGATGCGGGAATCCACTGAATGTCCAGCTTGGTGTTTGTGTATTCCTCGATTTTCTGCTGAACCTCGTTGCCTTTGGCCGGCACGTCGCCGACTTGGGCGATGGCGATGGATATGTTCTGAACCCCGCCTTCCGCCGCCTGACCGGAGTCCGACCCGCCGCAGCCTGCCAGCAAACCGGTTACCAATGCCAGCGTGCTCAGTACAGCCACTGCTTTCTTTTTCGTTGCTTTCATAAGAAATGAATACCTCCCCTTTTTAATCGGTCCTGACGTTCGCATGCAAATTAAGGTCAACCTTTTACCGAACCCAGCATCACCCCTTTGGCAAAGTGCTTTTGCAGAAACGGATATACGATCATGATCGGCAACGTGGAAAAGACGATGACGGCCATCCGGATGGTCAGCGGCTGAATTTCCGTCTCTTCGATGCTGGTATCCCCGATCCGGCTCTGGGCCAAAATGACGATTTCGCGCAGCCACACCTGCACAGGCCACTTTTCGCTATCGTTGATGTAGATGATCGCGTTGAAGAAGCTATTCCAGTGGGCAACGGCGTAAAATAGCGAGAAGGTTGCCATCGCTGGCATCGACAAGGGAAGCACGACACGGAACAGCACGCCGACGTCGTTGCAGCCGTCGATCTTGGCCGCATCCTCCAGCTCGTCAGGAATGGCCTGGAAGAAGTTTTTGAGCACGATCAGATTGAATGCGCTGATAGCCGTAGGCAGCATGAGCGACCACAGCGTATCGGTCAGATGCAGCGATTTGACGACGAAATAGGTAGGGATCATGCCGCCGCTGAACAGCATCGTGAACAATACGCCGAGCAGGATCGCCTGGCGTCCGCGCAAATATTTGCGGGATAACGGGTAGGCCATGAGCGACGTGAACAGCAGGTTAATCAGCGTGCCGACCACGGTAATGTAGATGGATACGCCCAAACTGCGAATCAGGGTATCCGTGGAAAAAATGTACCGGTAAGCCGCCAAGGAGAACTCTTTCGGAAAGAGAATGAAACCGCCCTTGGCCACCTCATGCGGGCTCGTAAAGGATACCGCCAGAATGTAGATAAACGGGATGACGGTCACGATACCGATCAACAGCAGAAGGCCATGGTTGACGATATCGAAGATTCGGTTACCCCACGTTTTGTCCTGTTGCATGGTTAAGTTCACTCCTGTCTGGTAAAGAACGTCCAATGCTCTGCATCAGTAGACGCCTTCCTCCCCGAATTTTTTGGCGAGCCTGTTGGCACCGAGCACCAGCGCCAGTCCGACGACCGATTTAAAGAGACCTACCGCGGCGCTATAGCTGTATTGGGCTTGGGTGAGACCTTTCGTATACACGTAGGTATCGAAGACTTCGCCCACGTCCCGGTTGGTTGGCGTCAGCATCAGGAAGATCTGTTCAAAGCCCGTGTCCAGGAAATTGCCCAGACGGAGAATGAGCAAAATGATGATGGTGCTGCGGATGGCCGGCAGCGTAATGTGCCATGTCTGGCGCCAGCGGTTGGCTCCGTCGATGCGGGCAGCTTCATAGAGCTGTGTATCCACGCCGGACAGCGCCGCAAGGAATATGATCGTGCCCCAGCCGACCTCTTTCCATATGGATTGTCCCACGATCATCGAACGGAACCAGCCCGGTTCCAGCAGGAAGGCGATTTTCTGCCCCGTCAGGCTGTAAAGCATCTCGTTGATGGCCCCGCCTTCGGTCGTGAACAACATGTAGAATACGCCGACAACGACAACCCAGGAGACGAAATGCGGCACGTATACCAGCGTCTGCACGAACCGTTTGAAGCGCTCCCGCCTAACTTCATTCAACATGAGCGCAAGCACGATCGGCAGCGGAAAGAAAAAGATCAGGTTATAAATCGCAAGCAAAAACGTATTGCGGAAAAGCATCCAGAATTGAGGTTCCCCGAAAAAACGCTGGAAGTGCTTGAACCCGACCCAGTCGCTGCCGAAGATGCCTTTGTATGGCGTATAATCCTGAAACGCCATCGTGATGCCATACATGGGTATGTATTTGAAAATAATGAAGTAAAGCACGCCGGGCAGCAGCATGATGTACAGCCACCGGTTTTTGATGATTTCCCTCCACAACAAGGTTTTGTCACTGCGGGCAGCGGGCTTTGTCCGGGCCGCCGTTTCGGCTTTCATAGTGTCTTCCTCCCCACTTTGGAAACGATTACATTTATCACTTCCTGAAATTCATGTTCTCATTGTCGGGGATAAACGGGTAACTGGCTATCATCTTGTTTTAGCTTCTTGTTTTTCCTTATGCAGCAAGGGTTTGCATCGTTTTCGGCAATGACGTTTCCAAGCGGGATGGACCGTTTTTAACCTGCATCCTCCGACCTTAACCGGCCGGGAATCATGCTGGGGAGCGGCTTGCTGCATGCTGTTATGGGGACGGAATCACCGAAAAAAGCCTGCCCGCCATGGCAGGCGTAGCAGGCTTTATATTCGTTGCAAGGACAATCCCATTCAGGAGACAACCAGACAGGACTCCGGCAATTTCCGCGAAATCCCCAGCCGGCTTCCCGACGCAGGGTCATCTCTGCTGCTCGCGGTATTTCCCCGGCGTGGTTCCCGTAATTTTGCGGAACGTGCGGATAAACGCCGTCGGATTCGTATAATTCAACTTTTCCGCGATTTCCGAAATTTTCAGGTTGGTCGTCTGCAGCCACGTTTTGGCTTTTTCCATGCGGTATTCGGCAAGGTATTCGGTAAAATTCACGCCAGCTTCCTTCTTGAACACACGGCTCAAATATACCGGATGAAAATTCAGCTCCTCGGCGCATACCTCAAGCGACAACTCACGATCGTACCGTTCCTCGATCAACCGGATCATGCGATGGGCAATGTTCATGTATTGCGATTCTTCCCGTTCATGGCAAAAGCGGATCACAGGCTCGAACAGACGGCGGCGGAACCAACCCGTCATTTCGTCCAGCGTGGATAACTTCAATAACCGTGACATCGATGCTTTCTCGCCGAGCACCTCGGCCACGTCTCCTCCCTGCTCCTGAACGAGCTGATACACCCTGGACAGCAGCTGCACCATAATGACGGGATATTCGCTGAAATGCAGCTTTTTGTCTGCGAGCAAAGCCAAATATTGCGCAAAGTATTCATCGGTCTTGTCCTGATCCCCTTGCTTCAATGCGGAAGCCAACTGATCTTCGATCATGCGCAGCTGGGTATAGAGCGCCGCTTCGGTCCGACCTCGCGGCTGAATATCCTCATAATGCAAAATAATGCGGCTGCCCAGGCTTACCCTTCCGCGCAGGGCCTCTCGACTCTCATGGTAAGCCTGCGGCGTATCCCCGATCGCGGTATAGGCACGGCTGATGCCGATGCTCACCGGCAATTGCAGATAGGTCACGACCCGCTCCCTTATGCCCTCTGCCTGCTGATGCATCCATGCTTTCAGCTGAGCCTCGTCCTCCAGCTTGGAGGCCAACACCGTCACCTGCGCATCATCGATCATGATCGGCGTAAATCGCATCTCGGGAGGCAGCAGCTCCTCAACCATGTTGGTCACGGCAAACAACAGCAAATCCCGATCCTGCTCTTCATACCTGGTCCCTTCCATCGTATCGATCTGCAGCGTCAACACGCCCAGCCTGGACCAATCTGTGGGAAAATCATACCGTTGCCCCTGATATCTGAAATCCTCCTCGGATATTTTGCCGGTTAACAGCTTCGTCATAAAAAATTCCTGCAAATGCACGTGCTGCCCCTTCATTTGCTCTCGCAACGTTTTCTCCGAGCTGAACAGGGTTTGCAGCTGTTCCTCAATGTACCCGAATTCATCCTGCCTGCGATTCGCCTGCGCCGAAGGGGAATCCAGGCCTTTGGTAAATTGCAGCAGCCTTGAAATGGGCGAGTACATCCGCCGACTGCCATACACGGCAACCAGGCCGGTAACACACAACATGACCAAGGTCGCCACGCCCGTAACGATCGCGATTTTTCGCGATTGGGCGGTAATTTGGTCGAGGGATACCACCGATACGTACAACCAGCCGTTTAACGGTGATTGTCTGTAACTGACAGCCATCGGCTTGCCTCCCACCTCTGCATTGAAAAAGCCCTCGGTCTCGCCGGCCAACCGAATCTTTTGATCGATTTCACGGTTCAGGAGCTCATATTTCTCTCCTTGCTCCACATCGTCCAGAAAGAAATGGCGCTCCTTGTCCAGCACGTACATATCGCCGGAGTTGGGATTGCGGCTCAAGAACGCACCCAGTTCCGCATCGGCGATGTCGATGACCAAGAACCCCTTGGGCTTGACATTGCCCGGCACCATCGGAATTTTGAATACCATGCTAACCACGTTATCCGAAGAAATCAGGCTTGGCGGGGAGACGTCTTGCCCGGTTTCGTTCATTCCTGCGGATACCGGCACGCTCTCCTTGGCCGAATGCACATTCCGCGTGACCCAAAAAAGACTGTTCGTATATGTCAAATAAGAATCGACGCGGTCGCGTATGCTGAAATCGTCCACTTTGCCAAAAGAACGCATGGAGACAACCCAGTCTTGTTCCAGATTGACCAAATAAGCCTGATCAATGCTTGTAACCGCTTGCAGGTTGTTGAACCCGGATGTGAGATCCCTGATTTCCTCAAATTCGCTGCTGTCGAGCGGCTGTTTCATCGCTTGAAGCACCAGCGGAGAATTCACGTATTGGATGGAGGACAACTGAAGGCTACTCAACACCTGCTCCATTCTCATCTGGGTCTGGTGCAAAATTTGCAGATTGCTCTCACGCACTTTCTGTTCAATGTCTTGGGAAGCAATGGAATAGGACACCGAACCGATCACGATCACCGGAAGAGCCCCAAGAATCATCGTAAAGCACAGCAATCGCAGCAAATATTTGGGCAAGTAGAGCAACCTCCTTTGTATAATATCGCTTTCATTGGATTAATTTACTATTGTTATTTTAAAACCCATCGTTATTCAAGTCCACTATTTCTTATTCATTGTTGACTTCAGAGCATTTTCCAGTTTATAGTGTAAGCATATCCTCAATCGTAAGGAGAGATTTTGATGTCGGTGAGCGTTCTTAACTAATTAGCTTCATATTCAGGATTATGGCCTTGCACCTGTGCATATGCCCAAATGGCGTATGTTTGTTTCTTGCTGCGCCAGAACCCTGTACTTAGTTAAGAACAGCGGATATCAACCATCATCTTCGGGATTGTTATGGGACCGGATCCAATGCCGCGCTGTTGTTCAGTGCGGTTTTTTTGTGTCAGAAAGGTGTGCAGCTTCCGTGCAGCTTCTTTCTGGCCGTTCAAGAAAAACTCCGCGAAACGCGGCCTCTCTTTTGTGTATGCATCTTCAGCATGCTTCACAATTGACGTTTTTCTTGTTTGGGTCCGGTTGCCCTTCTTTCCCGTACAGTATGCGGGCGGAGAATGACGTATGTTCATTCTTCGCCCTTTTTTGCGTTTCCGGGCCAAACCTTGCACCGTGATGCGAAAACGAGTGAGGATACCAAATCTATACTGAGGAGAGATTCCCTTATGAAAGAACAAACGCTGCAGCGTCTTGATTATCATCGAATTCAACAGCTCGTTTCCAGCTGTGCCCTGTCCTATCTCGGCAGAAAGCACGCCCAGGACATGAAACCGATCGCCGATGCCCGCATGATCCAAATACGACTTGGGGAGGCAGACGAAGCCGTTGCCTTGATCCGTTACGGAGCAAGTGTGCCCATCCCTTCACTCGATGGCATGGAGACCATCATGAATTTGCTTGGTACCGGATATTTGTTCAACGAACAGGATTTCGGTCATCTGGCCCAGTTTCTGCGAAGCTGCGCCCAACTGATGAAATACATGGAGGGCAAAGCGGGGGTTGCGCCTACGGTCAGCCGTTATGCGGCCTCCATGATGCAAATGGAGCAGCTGCTGGGCGAGATTGAACGCTCCATCCACGCCGGGCGCATCCAGGACCATGCCAGCAAGGAACTGGCCCGCATCCGCAAAAAAATGGCTGTCAGCAGCGAACGCATGAAACGAAAGCTGGACGCGCTGGTAAGCAAACACCGCTCGATCATGCAGGAGCATGTCATCAGCCAACGGAACGGCAGGGCAGTGCTGCCGATCAAAAAGGAGTTCCGCAAACAGGTGAAGGGCAGCGTGCTGGATGAGTCCGGCAGCGGCCAAACCGTTTACATCGAACCTGCCGAGCTGGTCGGACTGCAAATGGAGCTGTCTTCGCTTCAGACGGAAGAATCGCGGGAAGAGATGAAAATATTGGGAGACCTGACCGCGCTGGCCGAATCCTACAGCCACGAGATCAAGCTTAACGTGGATACGGTAGGCATACTGGATTTTCTGTTTGCCAAAGCCAAATTTGCCGCAAGCGTGGACGGCGTAGTCGTGCGAGTCAATACTGAGGGGCGCACCCGTTTGCTGCAGGCAAGACATCCGTTAATGGGCACATCCATGGTTCCGCTGGATTTCTCCATCGGGGACAGTTACTCGTCGCTGATCATCACCGGTCCGAACACGGGCGGCAAAACGGTCGCGCTCAAAACGCTCGGCTTGCTTACGCTCATGATGCAGTCGGGTCTGCTCGTCCCTGTTGCGGAAGGCAGCGAGATGGCCGTCTTTGAAGAGATGGCGGTAGATATTGGAGACGGACAAAGCATGGAACAGGCGCTCAGCACCTTCTCCGCCCACATTCGGAACATGATCGGCATTCTGGAGCAAGCCGGCCCATCCACGCTGGTATTGATCGACGAGATGGCTTCCGGTACGGATCCCGGCGAAGGCGTCGGGTTGTCCATTGCCATGCTTGAAGAGCTTCACCGCCGGGGAGCCACCGTTGTGGCAACGACCCACTTCGGCGAGATCAAACATTTCGCTGCGGCGACGCCTGGATTCGAAAATGCGCGCATGGAATTCGATACCGTCTCCCTTCAGCCCCTTTACCGGCTGCGGATCGGAGAAGCGGGCGAAAGTTACGCCTACGCCATCGCGCAAAAGCTTGGCATGCCGGAACGCATCATCGAACGTTCCAAAGCGGTTTCTTCTCATGGAATAACGGAGAAAAAGGAACGACGAGATGTATCTGAACAAGAAATGGATTCCATTCGCCCCCGTTCAGGAAGCCAACCAGGCGATCAGCGTTCCGTTCAGGAAGCACAACGTTTTTCTCAGCAGGGCTTGGGGCATCCGGACCCTCACGCCTCCGGGCAGACGTCCGCCTTCGCTCCAATCCCGGCGCGGTCTCAGACTGGAGCAGGGCCGCAGCATGCCAAGCGACCTTCGAAATGGGATGCCGCCGTTCCCGAGCGGACCAATGCACAGCCAGCCTCGGACTCGGATGAATCTGAATCCACTCACCGGACCAAAGCATTCAGAAAAGGCGACCGTGTATTCGCGGCCTATTTGAACGAGACGGGCACAGTGTACGAAACGGAGGACAAACGCGGAAACATCGGTGTGTTGATGCGCGGAAACAAAATCAAAATCCACAAAAAACGGCTGACGCTGCACATCGCTGCGGAAGAGCTCTATCCCGATCTGGATCACTACGATCTCGACATCGTGCTGGATACCAAAGAGAACCGAAAAAAACGTAAACAGATGGCGAGAAAACACGTGGATGGATTGATCATCGAAACGCCTCCTGAACATTGAAGCCGAAGCTGTTATACTGGGGAAAGGAACGCTATTAGAAAGAGGGGCTGCCCATGAGTTTGGAATCGGGCTCCGTGCACGACAACCTGCGCATAGCCAATGCTTTGACCTGCCCGTTGTGCGGCGAAGCCAACGGATGCACGTACGCGGCAGGCCGGCCTCATGAGGAATGCTGGTGCAAGGCCGCCGAATTTCCGGAAGGCATTCTGGATCGCATTCCGCCCGCGCAGCGCAGGAAGTCCTGCATCTGTCAGCGGTGCGTCGAAGATTATACCAAGCGTGCCAACGCATGAACGAAGCATATGCCCTTAGTCTGAATGTTTACTCGACAAGGGGAATCTCTCGCCAAGAGTGGTCTCGAAGAATTCAAGCATGACAAAAGGAGCGAATCGCCCCGATCATCCGGGGTGGTTCGCTCCTTTTGGTTTGAAATGAACTGCTCCAAGCAGTCCTCTCTTGATTGAACGTTACATTTCAGAGTGGTACTTCACGGCCTGTTGCAGCACCGGATGGGATTCGTCCAGGGATGTCACCTGGCTCAGCGCAGCAGCAACGCCTTTTTGGCGAATCAGGCCTTGAAGTTCGACGGCTTCCGGGTCCTCAGCCACGTCAAATTTGCAGGCCGCTGCCATACCCATGGCCAAATGCACGGTCTCCATTCCGTATTCGTAAGCCTGGGTAGCCGGGCGTACGAGCCGATCGTTCGGGGACAATTTGCGCAGCGGAGATCTTCCTACGCGCGAGACTTCGTCCGTAAGGTACGGATTGCGGAAACGATCCAATATTTTCGAAATATATTTCCCGTGTTCCTCGGCATCGAACCCAAACCGTTTCACAAGCACATTTCCCGTCTCCTGCAAAGCACCATGCACGATGGACCGGACCTTCTCGTCGGCAATGGCTTGCTGAATGGTGTCGTAACCGTAGACGTTGCCGATATAAGCCGCAACACAATGTCCCGTGTTTACGGTGAACAGCTTGCGCTCGATGTACGGTTCCAGATCCTCCACATACATGACACCTTCAATCGGGTTGAGGGCAGGAGACATCTGTGAACGATTCACGACCCATTCATAGAAAGGCTCTACCTGAACATGCAGCGGATCCTCATGATGCTGAATCGGAACGATCCGGTCCACAGCGGAATCCGGGAAGTAAACATATTGGTCTGCCAAGCGTCGGGTGGACTCCTCCAGCAGCGAATAGACATGGTCTTTCAGCTGCGTGCTGGCACCGATCGCATTCTCGCAAGCGATGATGTGCAGCGGTTCGATCGCTCCGCCTTTGCCCAGCCGCTTTTCGAGTCCTTTGGCAATACCCGGTGCAATATGTTTCAAAATGTTAACGCCAACGGCAGTGGTGACAAGGTCCGCTTCCGCCACCGTTTCCGCAACGGTGTCCAGGTTGGTCCCGTCGATAGCATCAACATGGGTGACCGTTTCCGTGTCTTTGGATTCGTTCGCCAATTCCACCGTGTACTGTTTGCGCTGCTGCAGCGTGGACACAAGCCCTTGGTTCACGTCCGAAAAAACGACCTCATAGCCTGCACGGGAAAGGATCAGCCCGATAAAGCCCCGTCCAATGTTGCCTGCACCAAAATGTAATGCCTTCATAGTTCCATTTCGCTTTCAAGAAGAGTGATGATTTCTTCGGCCGTTTTGGCATGGCGCAGAATCTCCATATTTTCTTCTTCTGCACAAATGACCGCGATGCTGGTCAGTATTTCCATGTGGTCTCCGCCTTGCGCGGCGATGCCGATGACCATGTATGCTTTCTCGTCGCCAAAGTCAACACCTTGCGGGAATTGAATAACCGAGATGCCGGTGGACAAAATAAATCCTTTCGATTCCTTCGTGCCATGCGGAATGGCAAGCCCGTTACCGACGTACGTCGATACGATCTCTTCTCGCTCCAGCATTTTGTCGATGTACTCCGCCGTAATGTGGCCAGCATTTTTCAGCACTTGCCCGGCCATGCGAATCGCTTCATATTTATCTTGCGCCGTCGCGTTCAGGACGACTTTGTCTGTCGTTAAAATACTCATGGTTGTTGCCCTCCAATTTCGGTTTTGCTGCGATAAAATCCGACCAGTTCACGGGAAAGATAATGAATGAGATCATCCCTGTTCCCTTTTTCCAACAATTCGATCATTTCTTCCTGCAGAAGCAGGGCGCTGATTTCGCTAAGCACCTCCAGGCTTTCCTTCGACAGCTCCCAAGGGCCCAGCATCAGCAAGACGTGGCTGACGCCTTCCGGGTCGTCTTCGGACATCAGCAGCGGCTGCGTCAGTTGAAACAAGCTGATCGTTGCCCTGTAGATGCCTTCGCTGCGCGTGTGAAACAAGGCAAGCGAAGTGCCCGGAATTTTCTGGCTGCCTGCTTTTTCACGGGCCTCCAGCAATTTGGTTACTTTGTGCGGAGCTTGAAGCACGCCGCGCTCATGCTGTATTTTGCACATGGCATAGACTGTTTCATCCAATTCCAGGCCCTTATTGTCCAACGGAAATACCTGGAACTCGCCGATGATTCGCACGATCTCTACCAGCATGGCCTCAAGTCCTGACCACTGCGTTTCGCGAACGACAGGGGAATGCCCGCTTGAAGGCGGGCTGTGTTCCCGCTGCAGCGTCGTCGTTTTGATAAAATGCCGAAGCTGTTCGCTTTCCTCGCCGGTCAACAGCGGACTGACTTTGTAGTATTGGTGCTTTTCCATCGGCAAATCCACGGTCGACAATACGAGATCGTACTGCTCCTTAGGAATTCGGGCCGCTTCGTACCAAGACACGCTGTCCACAATGCGAATTTCGGGAATTTCCTTGGCGAGCCTGCTTGAGAGCATGCGCGACGATCCGATGCCGCTGGTGCACACAATGACGGCTCTGACCTCGCGCTTCAGCGTCCGCAACCGTTCAATGGAAGCTCCAAAATGCATGACCAAAAAACCGATTTCCTCATCAGGTACTTCAATGCCATGCCAAGCTTGATTCACCGCTCGTTTAACGTCCGCGAACAAGGCTTCGTAATCCTGACGGATTTGCTGCAATAAAGGGTTGCGGATCAGCTGCCGCCCTTCGATTCGTTCCAGAACAGGCTCCATATGGGCAATCAAACCTTCGCGCAGCAGCCGGTCTTCATGAAAATCGTAATGCGTGATCTTCTCCATGCTGTCGATCAGCGAAACGACCCGGTCAAGCACAAGCAGATCATCCACCGGCAGCAGCCGGGTGGTATGCATCAATTGCCTGGCTTCGATCAGCAGGCCGTGAACGTATTTCCGCTCCGCCAAATCGAGTTCGATGCCCAGTTCACTGGCAAGAATGGTGCAGAGACGCAAAGCCATGTATTCCGGAACACTGTCTTCAGGGATCTGTACGTGCGGCATATCGTTCTCGATCGCACGGCCTTTGTTGACACGGGCCGCCATCACCGACAATTGCAGCAGCAATCTCATGTACTGGCGCTCAGGCATGTTCTCCAGCCATTCGATATCGGGCTGCCATAAGGCGTTTTCTACTTTCAATACATGATCATGCCCGATGATTTCGAGCAGCTTGCTGTTTGCCTTGGAGTTGGTGTGCTCCGATCGGGCGCCGAACAGATCCGATTCGTCCAAATGCTCCATGGCAAGTTCCACCATTGCTCGACGGATATAAGATTCGCTCCCGGTAATTTCCACGCCGTATCCACGTCTTCTCACCAGAACGAGTCCCTGCTCCTCGATCCATGATTGCAATTCATCGAGATCGTGGCTGACCGTTACGACGGTGACTTTCAAATCGGATGCGATCGCGAGCAGCTTAATGGGCTCTTGATTATCGTCCAGAAGCAGGCTGAGCGCGTAAATTTTGCGCTCTTCGGGCGTCCATTCCATCGGCTCGACTTGAAACAGCTGTTGTCTTAGCCGTGAAAGACAGGAGGGATCTGCATCTAAATAGATGCCGATCCCGGATTTTTTTTTGATTTCGACCCCGTAAGAGACCAGTTTTTCTTCCAATGCGCTAAGTTCCCTCAATATCGTTCTGGTGCTCACATTGATCCGGGCCGCGATGTCCCCGGCGGTCACTTCTTTGGTCTGCTGCAGGAGAAATTCCAAAATCTCGCGTTGCCGCTTCGAAATATTCATTGTTGTGGTTCCGTTCAGGAATTGGATTTGAGGCGTTCAACCAGTGCCTCGTATTCCGGGCTCTTCAGGAAGTTTTCAATGGAGATGTGCTCCGCGTTCGGCGCGACCGTTTTGGCCCGGTCGGTCAGCGTTTTTTGCGTAATGACGATATCCGCATCCTGCGGAATTTCGCTGATCGCCGTATTGGTGACGTTCACGTCCACACCGGCCTGCTTCATTTTCTTCCGCAAAATCGAAGCACCCATCGCGCTTGATCCCATTCCCGCGTCGCACGAGAACACGATTTTGTTGACATCTTTCTTCACTGCGGAAGCCCCGATGTCTGCCGCACGGTCTGCTTCACGGTTGTCGTTGGCTACGGTTTCGTTCGCCGTCTTGCCTTGATTTTTCATTTCTTTCATCCGGTTGGATGCAGCTTCCAAATCCTCGTCTTTTTGTTTGCCCGTTTTGAGCAGAACGGCAGCAACCAGGAAGGAAACGACCGCTGCAATGATTACGCCTGCCAACATCGGAACGTACCCGCCCTTAGGTGTCAACAAGAAATAGGCGATGATACTTCCTGGAGATGGAGCGGATACGAGTCCCGCACCCGTCAACATGAACGTCAGCGTTCCAGCGACGCCACCCGCAATAGTGGCCAGGATTAGGATCGGTCTCATCAGGATGTAAGGGAAATAAATTTCGTGAATCCCGCCAAAGAAATGGATGATGGCAGCACCTGGAGCCGAAGATTTCGCAGAACCACGGCCAAAGAAGCAATATGCCAGCAAGATACCAAGTCCGGGACCCGGATTTGATTCCAGCATAAACAGTATGGATTGACCGAGATCTCTAGCCTGATCCGTTCCCAAAGGCGTCAAAATCCCGTGGTTAATGGCATTGTTCAGGAAGAGCACTTTTCCCGGCTCGATGATCAGGTTGACGAGTGGCAGCAAGCCCAGATCCATCAATCCTTGAACACCCGCTGACAAAACTTTGCTCAACGCTTCGATCAGAGGACCGATCCCTTTCAGGGCGATCAAGGCCAGAATTCCGCCAATAATACCGGCAGAGAAGTTGTTGACCAACATTTCAAAACCGGATTTGATCTTGCCTTCAACGGCTTTGTCAAACTGTTTGATGATCCAAGCCGCAAGCGGACCTGCGATCATTGCGCCAAGAAACATCGGAATGTCGCTGCCCACGATGACGCCTATGGTCATAATCGAACCGACGACGCCCCCGCGCGTGCCATGCACCATCGTGCCGCCCGTATAACCGATCAGCAATGGCAGCAAATATTTGATCATCGGATCAACGAGCTGCGCAAAATCGGCGTTAGGGAACCAACCCTTCGGTATGAATAAAGCCGTGATCAAGCCCCATGCGATAAATGCACCCATGTTCGGCATAACCATGCCGCTCAGGAAACGTCCGAACTTTTGCACGCCTACCCGCAGTCCTTCGGCTTTCCCGGACTTTGCGTCCACTGAACTCATATTGATAACCTCCTCAACATGTTAAACCTTGACTCGACTGAACATATCAACACGCAGTTCAGATGAATAAAGGTACAAATCCTGTATTCGTGATTTTCAAGTTCATACTAAATGAAAACGGTATCCCTTACAACGAAATGAAAATCAACTCCCGTCATGAACGTTGATGACAAGATTTAAATTGGATCTGTTTTGCGTTGTCGCAAGTTCAACAGCAACGTACCAATTCTTCTATGTATCATGCCCAATCATAGCCCTGGCTTATTAAAACAAGAATGCATAATATAAAAAAACAGTGTTTTTTAAGAGGCACAAGAGATACACCCTTTCAAACTTTCCCCTTAAACAACGCAAAAAAGCCAAGCGGCAGCTTGGCCGCATCGGCTTTTCAAACCCATGAAATATACACTTATATTTTCAGTAATAATACGTAAATTAGTGCAAACGATTATTCTTCGGTATGCTTCCGGTAGGCATCCGCGTCCAGCAGCCCTGACAGCGCCGCGCTCAAATCGCCGTCCACGCGGATTTCAACCATCCAGCCTTCTTCATAAGGAGAAGTGTTGACCAGCTCCGGCGCCTCTTGCAGCGCCTCGTTTACGGCCACAACGATTCCTCCCACGGGCGCAAACAGATCCGAAACCGTCTTTACGGATTCGATCGTTCCAATGCCTGCCTCCGCTTGCACATTCGAGTCAAGGTCAGGCAGTTCAACAAACACAATGTCACCCAGCTGATGCTGCGCGAATTCGGTTATGCCTATACGCACAGTATTTTCACCGACGGTTTGCACCCATTCGTGTTCTTCACTGTACAGGAAATCGTTTCTCAATTCGCTCATTTGGTTATCCGCCTCGCTTTTTCATTAGTGGAGTGCATGCGTTCCTTGACCTTCCCTTTTTCCCAAAACATAGCGTATGACATGTCGGCCATAAATGTCAATATACCTAACAATATATTCTTTTCACCCTCCAAAAAGTGACATCCTTTTTATAGGCATTCAATCATATACTGGATATGGAATCGCTACCTTGTCGGAAACACGAACATTAAAAGGTCAAAAGAAATAAATATTCGCTTTTATTCTCTATTCTTATGATATAGTTCTTGACACAAATAGCTTTAACGCGTTTTAATTGAGGTGAGAAACAACTGACAGAAGCAATATTCGCGGATGAACGTAAAGGGAGAGATCACCCCGTCCCGCTTCGGGATCGTACGTGGTGGCGCCGAAGGAGTAAACCCCCGACAAGCGGCGGGTGAATCTCTCAGGCAAAAGGACTTTTACGGGACGCAACTCTGGAGAGCATCCATTCGCCCAAGAAGGGCGTTTTGATCACCCAAGGGGAAACCTGACGCAATCTGCGACGGGGTAACTCTCAGGTACCAAGGACAGAGCCCAGGAATTCAGCATGCTGCCGCATGCCGGTTCTTTGGCCTGTCCTTTTCCTTTTTCCCAAAAAAACGAAAACAGTGCATAAGAATCCTGCATAGGGCAGCTTCCTCATGACGTATAGACCATCCCTTTTCCGCGGTTTCGTTTCACATTCGGCCCGTCTGGCGGCCTACAACGAGGTGATATGATGTCCGATTTGTTAAGAACTCCTCTCTTCCCGCATTATCAGCAATTCGAAGGCATGCGCTGCATCGATTTTGGCGGCTGGGAACTGCCCGTGCAGTTCAGCGGCATCCAGAAAGAGCATGAGGCCGTGCGCGAACGTGCAGGATTGTTTGATGTATCCCACATGGGTGAATTCATAGTCCAAGGCGAACAAGCCGAGGCCTTTTTGCAGCAAATGACAACCAATGACGTGACATCACTGGTTCCGGGGCAAGCTCAGTACACATTGATGTGTTATCCGAGTGGCGGGGTCGTCGATGACCTGCTCATCTACAAACTGGAAGAACAGCGCTATATGCTGGTCGTCAACGCCTCCAATATCGAAAAGGACTGGGCATGGCTGCAAGAGCACATCATTGCCGGTGTTGAGATGAGCAACGTATCCGAAGAGACCGCGCTTTTGGCGCTGCAAGGCCCGCTGGCTGCCGATATTCTGGCCAAAGTCACAACGGGTACGAATCTCGGCGACATCGAGCCGTTCCGGTTTGTCCGCGATGCCGACGTATGCGGCGTTACGCTCCTGCTCTCACGCACGGGTTACACGGGCGAAGATGGATTCGAGCTCTACGTCCCGGCCGATCAGGCCGCCCGGATCTGGAAAGGACTGCTGCAAGCCGGAGCACCGCACGGACTGATTCCTGCCGGACTTGGCGCAAGGGATACGCTGCGCTTTGAAGCAAGATTGCCGTTGTACGGACAGGAGCTGTCCGCGACCATTTCTCCGCTTGAAGCCGGGCTTGGCATGTTCGTGAAATGGAATGCCGGACCGTTTATCGGTCAGGAAGCGCTGCTGCAGCAAAAGAACGAAGGCCCTGCTCGCAAGCTGGTCGGCATTGAAGTGCTGGAGCGCGGAATTCCCCGGCCGCACTATCCGATCTATGCGGATGGCGTACAGATCGGCGAAGTGACGACCGGCACCCAATCCCCTACGCTGAAGCGCAATCTGGGGCTCGCCCTGATCGACAGCAGGCATGCTGCGCTGGGTACTCCGCTTGAGATCGGGATTCGCGGCAAAACATTGAAAGCCGAGGTCGTCAAAACCCCTTTTTACAAACGGACGCGCGCACCAAAGACACCTGATGCAAAAGAGACCATCCAAGGAGCTGATCTAACATGACCAAGCACCGTTACATCCCGATGACCGAGCAGGATCAGAACGCCATGCTGGCAACGGTTGGCGTGGATACGATCGATGACCTGTTCCGCGACATTCCCGAAGACATTCGTTTCCAGGGCGAACTGCCCATTTCTTCCCGGCTCGACGAACACGCGCTGAGTCGCCATATGGCCAAACAGGCCGGAGCTAACGCCCATTTCGATACACACGCCAGCTTTCTTGGCGCCGGCATTTACGATCATCACATTCCTTCCGTCATCAATCACGTCATCTCGCGATCCGAATTTTACACAGCTTACACACCATATCAACCGGAAATCAGCCAAGGGGAGCTGCAAGCGATCTTTGAATTCCAGTCATACATCTGTGAGTTGACCGGCATGGCCGTTGCCAATGCCAGCATGTATGACGGCGCTACAGCCTTTGCGGAAGCCGGGAATCTGGCTGCTGCGGCCACCCGCCGCAAGCAGCTGATCGTGTCCAGCACAGTGCATCCCGAGTCCCGCCAAGTCCTGAAAGCATATGCTCACGGCCTTAATCTGGAGATCGTCGAGATTGGCCACAAAGACGGCGTGACCGACTGGGATGCCCTGCAAGCCGCCGTATCCGGGGACACCGCTGCCGTCATGATTCAAAGCCCCAACTTCTTCGGAGCTCTGGAACATGTAAAACAGGCCGCAGACCTCGTGCATGCGCACAAAGGCCTGCTCGTCGTTAGCGCGAACCCGCTGTCGCTTGGCCTGCTTGAAGCTCCCGGCAAGCTTGGCGCCGACATCGTCGTCGGCGACGCGCAGCCGCTTGGCATCGCCGCTTCGCTCGGCGGACCGACTTGCGGATATTTCGCCGTATCCCAGGCTCACATGCGCCGCATTCCCGGACGCATCGTCGGCCAGACGACCGACCGCAGCGGCAAACGCGGTTTTGTGCTGACGCTGCAAGCCCGCGAGCAGCACATTCGCCGCGAGAAGGCGACGTCCAACATCTGCTCGAATCAAGCGCTGCTTGCCCTTAGCGCCTCCGTCTACATGTCCACCATGGGCAGACAAGGCATGATCGACGTGGCCGACCTGAATGTTCAGAAGAGCCATTATGCCCGCCGGATTCTGCAAGCCATTCCGGGCGTGAGCATTGCATTTTCCACACCTACGTTTAATGAATTTGTCATTCGGCTGCCGGAAGGAACGAATATCGAAGCACTGCAGTTGAAATGGCTCAAGGAAGGTTTTATCGGCGGTTATGATCTGGGGCGCCATTATCCGGAACTGGCCGGACATCTGCTGATTGCCGTAACCGAACGCCGCAGCAAAGAAGAGATCGACGAATTCGCACGTGTACTGGAGGGATCGCTGTGACGCAGGAGACAACAACGCAAACCGGAACGAAATCCGCAGTTCAAGACACAAACGGAAATAACAGGGATGCCAACACAGAAACCGCGATGAACCCCGCCGCCAACGTCACTCCCGAGCAATCGCTTATTTTTGAGTTGAGCAGCCCCGGGCGCGTCGCCTATTCCCTGCCGGAATGCGATGTGCCAAGGCAAGAGATCGAATCCCTGATTCCCCGGGAAATGCTTCGCTCCGAAGCAGCCGCATTGCCTGAGGTTTACGAAGTGGATGTCATCCGGCATTACACCGCCCTTTCCCGTCGCAACTTCGGCGTGGATAACGGCTTCTACCCGTTAGGATCGTGCACGATGAAATACAATCCCAAAATCAACGAAGACGTCGCCCGATACAGCGGCTTTGCCAAAATCCACCCCTATCAGCACGAATCCAGCATCCAAGGGGCGCTTGAACTACTGTACACGCTACAAAACGACCTTGCCGGCCTGACCGGCATGGATGCCGTAACCCTTCAACCTGCCGCTGGCGCGCATGGCGAATGGACGGGGCTGATGATGATCCGGGCCTATCACGAAAGCCGGGGCGAAACGCGCACCAAAGTCATCGTGCCGGATTCCTCCCACGGCACCAACCCGGCCAGCGCTACCGTTGCCGGCTTCGAGACCGTAACCATCCCTTCCCGTTCGGATGGGCTCGTCGATCTGGACGCCTTGCGCGCAGCCGTCGGCAGCGATACGGCGGCTCTGATGCTGACCAATCCGAATACGCTTGGCCTGTTCGAAAAGGACATTCAGGAAATTGCCTCGATCGTGCATGAGGCCGGCGGCTTGCTCTATTACGACGGCGCAAATTCCAATGCCATCATGGGCATCGCCCGGCCTGGCGACATGGGCTTCGACGTCGTGCATCTCAATTTGCATAAAACGATGAGCACTCCGCATGGCGGCGGCGGTCCTGGAGCCGGTCCGGTTGGCGTGAAAAGTCTGCTTATTCCGTTCCTGCCAAAACCTGTCGTCGTACGCGATGATGAAGGCCGATATACGCTTGATCATGCCGGGGACCAATCGATCGGTCGGGTCAAAGCATTTTACGGCAACTTCGGCATCTTGGTACGCGCATATGCTTACATCCGCACCTACGGGCCGGAAGGCTTGCGCCGCGTTTCCGAATGCGCCGTTCTCAACGCCAATTACATGATGGCCCGGCTCGCTCCTTATTACGAGATTCCGTATCCGGGGGTGTGCAAGCATGAATTCGTCATGTCGGGACGCGGCCTCAAGCAATACGGCGTACGCACGCTTGACGTCGCCAAACGTTTGCTCGATTTCGGTTACCATCCGCCAACGGTATACTTCCCATTGAATGTGGAAGAGTGCATCATGATCGAACCGACCGAGACGGAAAGCAAGGAAACGCTTGACGGTTTCATCGATACGATGATCCGCATCGCGAAGGAAGCTGAGGAAACGCCGGAGGTCGTGCTCAATGCACCCTACGGCACGCCTGTGACCCGTCTCGACGAAACAACTGCTGCACGCAAGCCTGTGTTGAACTGCGCCTGCAGTTGATCAGGCCATAACAAAAAGCCGCACAAGGTTATCGACAACCGTGTGCGGCTTTCTTGGCCGGCATTTGCAATCGAGGAAAAAAAGCCGGCATCCGCTTTACGCAGACACCGGCATCCATATGCTGCATCGCTGCAGCCCCTTCAATCGGAAAAAGAAAAGACCCTTAAACATCGGGGAAACCCCGAACCCAGTGATGCTTAGATGCTTTTAACCAGTTCAACCACTTGCTCAGCGGTTTGCATATCCAGTGCTTTGGCAGCAAGTTCCTGCATCTCGGCACGGGACAATTTCGTGATCTGACTGCGAGCTGGCAGAATGGAGGTTGCGCTCATGCTGAACTCATCCAGTCCAAGACCAAGCAGCAACGGAATTGCCGTTTCGTCTCCAGCCATCTCTCCACACATGCCAGCCCATTTTCCTTCACGATGCGCCGCATCGATGACCATTTTGACCAAACGCAAAATAGCAGGATTGTATGGTTGGTACAGGTAAGAGACACGTTCGTTCATACGGTCAGCAGCCATGGTGTATTGAATCAGATCGTTCGTTCCGATACTGAAGAAATCAACCTCTTTGGCAAATTGATCCGCAAGAACTGCAGTCGAAGGGATTTCGACCATGATACCGAGTTGGATGCTGTCGGAAACAGCAATCCCTTCAGCTACCAGCTTGTCCTTCTCTTCGAGCAGGACGGCTTTTGCTTCACGGAACTCGCCGAGCGTGGCGATCATCGGGAACATGATGCGCAGGTTCCCGTGCACGCTGGCGCGCAGCAAAGCACGAAGCTGTGTACGGAAAATATCTTGACGGTCCAGACACAGACGAATCGCGCGGAAGCCTAAGAATGGATTCATTTCTTTCGGCAGGTCAAGGTAAGGAAGCTCCTTGTCTCCACCGATATCGAGCGTGCGGACAACGACAGGTTTGCCTTCCATTTTTTCGAGCACCGTTTTGTACGCATTGTACTGAACGTCCTCGGAAGGAAGTTTGTCTCTGCCCATGTACAGGAACTCGGTACGGTACAAGCCTACGCCTTCGCCGCCGTTTTCCAATACGCCGGCAACATCGTTTGGCGTACCGATGTTTGCCGCCAATTCAACGTGCACGCCATCCACCGTCACGGTTGGTTCGTCACGCAATTTTCTCCACTCGGCGCGTTGTGCATCGTATTGTTCCTGTTTGGAACGATACTCGGCGACTACGTCCTCCGAAGGATTTACGAGCACATGTCCGTCCAGGCCGTCAACGATGATCAAATCACCGTGTTTGGCTTGGGTCAGGATGTCCTTGGTTCCCACAACCGCAGGAATTTCCAGGGAGCGTGCCATGATTGCCGAGTGGGACGTGCGTCCGCCAATGTTTGTGGCAAAGCCTTTAACATATTTGCGGTTCAACTGAGCCGTGTCGGAAGGCGTCAAATCCTCCGCAAGCACGATCACTTCCTCACTGATTTCGGCAGGGCTCATGAATTCGATGCCCAGCAGGTGGTTCAGCACACGCTTCGTTACGTCGCGCATGTCTGCTGCACGTTCCTGCAGGTAAGCACTTTTCATGTTTTCGAACATTTCGATAAATTGGGAAGCCGTTTCGTTCAATGCAAACTCTGCACTGACCATTTCCTCCGCAATTTTCGCTTTGACCGGATCAATCAGTTCCGGGTCGTTCAGAATGAGCAAATGCGAAGCGAAAATTTCCGCTTTTTTCTCGCCAAGCTCTTGCATCGTGCGCTCTTTGATCGCTTCGAGCTCAGCTTGGGATTTCCCCAAAGCCGAGTCGAGTTTAGCGATCTCTGCGTCAACATCGGTAATTTGACGTTTCTCTACAGAGTAATCGGGATGCTCCAAGATAAACGCCTTGGCGATGGCAATGCCCGCCGAAGCCGCGATCCCGGAAACATTAAGCATGGATTTCGCCCAGCCCTTCGTTAACCATAACGTCAGTCAGTGCTTTAAGAGCGTCAGCAGCCTCATCGCCTTCGGAGATGATCGTGATGGTGTCGCCTTGCTCCAGACCCAGGGAAAGAACGCCCAGGATGGATTTCAGGGTTACTTTTTTACCGTTAGCTTCTGCAAAGGATTCTGCGCCTTTGAATTGGTTTGCTTTATTAACCAGGGCTGTCGCCGGGCGTGCGTGGATACCGTCTTCGTCTGTAATTCTGAATGTTTGTTGCATTACAATCATCTCGCTTTCATGAATTTGATTTAGGCATTGCATTATATTTACACTTGCTTGCCATCGTTGGGACAGTTCTTATTTTATCTCAATGATCGGCTGATCGCCAACTTTGAGTACTCCACTCTTCTTGAGTGTTATCGTGGAGCCTTCTGGCAGGTTGGTGAAAATGACTGGAGAAATGATCGACGGAGCGTTTGCTTTTACATACTCCAGATCCACTTCCATAATCGGCTGACCAGCAGATACCAGGTCACCTTCCTGAACCAGTACGTTGAAACCTTGACCTTTCAGTTTCACCGTATTGACACCTATATGAACAAGCACTTCTTTGCCGCCGTCGGACATAATGCCTACAGCGTGTTTGCTTGGAAATACATTAAATACTTTACCATACACTGGGGAGGTAATCGTTCCATCATGCGGCAAAATAGCGAAACCGTCACCTGTCATTTTTTCAGAAAAGACCGGATCAGGCACGTTTGTAATATCAAGCAGCTCTCCGTTCACCGGCATAACGATATCCTCTGGTACAATGCGCTCACCTTGCTCTCCTTGCGCCTTCTCCTCTTCAGGAGTTGGTTTAATTTCTTCCGCCGGAGCTGGTGCAGGCGTGCGTCCTGCAATGATATCCTGCATCTGTGATTTAATCGTATCGGAACGCGTTCCGAAGATGGCTTGAACATTATTACCCACTTCAAGCACACCAGATGCACCCAGTTGTTTCAAACGGTCTTTTTGCACATTCGATTTCTCATTTACTTCAATCCGCAAGCGAGTAATACATGCATCCAGATGTTTAATGTTTTCCTTGCCGCCAAAGGCTTCAAGGATGTTATGCGGCAAATCGTCCGTGGAACCTGAAGAGCCACTGGATGAGGATTCAGGAGATGCTTCTTCACGTCCAGGCGTTTTGAGTTTGAACTTGCGAATGATGAATCGGAAACCGAAATAGTAGATCACAGCAAGAATCAAACCAACGATGATAACGTTCCACCATGGCGTGCGGTTTGGAATGATACCAAAGATCAGGAAGTCAATGAAACCGCCTGAGAAGGTCATCCCGATTTTGACATTAAGCAGCTGCATCGTCATGAACGATAAACCCGCAAAGATACAGTGTACAGCAAACAAAATCGGTGCAACGAACAGGAACGAGAACTCCAGCGGCTCTGTAATCCCCGTCAGGAATGATGTCAGTGCAGCTGAACCCATGATACCAGCAACATATTTTTTATGTTCAGGTCTTGCTTCATGGTACATCGCAAGTGCGGCTGCTGGCAAACCGAACATCATGAACGGGAATTTACCGACTTGGAACGTTCCGGCAGTCAGCGCAACGCCGTCACGCAGCTGGCTGAAGAAAATCTTTTGGTCTCCGCGAATGACTTCACCCGCTTTGTTCACATACTCTCCGAACTCAAACCAGAATGGGGAGTAGAAAATGTGATGCAGCCCGAACGGAATCAGTGACCGTTCTACTACACCGAAGATGAAGGCCGACAGGGTCGGGCTTGTATCAACCATGAAGTGAGAAACGGCATTTAATCCATTCTGAATTGGAGGCCAGATGACCACGAGCAGCAACCCGAGCAGCAGGGAAACTACCGAAGTGACAATTGGAACAAAACGTTTACCCGCGAAAAATCCAAGGTAAGACGGCAGTTCAATTTTAAAGAAACGATTGTAGCACAGTGCTGCGATGATACCGACAATGATACCTCCAAATACCCCTGTGCTTAAAGTTGGAATACCCAGGATACTCGCATAACCTGGCACATTGCCAATCATGGCAGGTGTAACACCTACGGCAGAGCCCAAAGTTACGTTCATGACCAGATAACCGATGATGGCTGCAAGTCCTGCAACGCCTTCACCTCCAGCCAGCCCGACGGCTACGCCGACCGCAAACAGCAATGCCAGATTATCAAATACGATCTGACCTGCGTTCATCATGATGGTTGCAATTGAGTTTACCCAAGGGGTATCGAGCGCAGTAACATATTGCAGGAAATCCGGATTTACCAGCATGTTACCAATTCCGAGCAGCAAACCTGCGGCTGGCAGAATCGCTACAGGCAGCATGAGAGCTTTACCTACTCTTTGCAATACACCAAAAAGCTTTTTAAACATCGCGTCGTATTCTTCCTTTCATGTGAGTATGTCGTGATGCAAGCAAGGGAACACAAAAAAGGCATGAACTAATAAAAGTGAACTGTGCCTACCTTGGGGTATAGCATACCCTTAAAAAGGTAGAACAATCACACTCTAATTAACTCATGCCTGATCGAGTCAGTAACACGTCGCTTATGTTTATTCAGTTGCTTGATTACGGTCACCATTGTAGCATCACTTTGGACGCATTGCAAGCCTTTACAGAAAAAACGTTATTCCGGTGTTATTTCAGAGCTTATTTTACTGATTTTCTTCTTTCCGCTGGTTCAGCCGCTGAAGATGTATCGTTAAGTAGCCAACTTCTGCCGGATAAACAGGCAGCTTTAGTCGTTGCTCCATCACTTTGGTCAGCTTCCATGCAAGCGAGTACATTTCGGGATACTCCAATTTGAGCAGGGAATCCAGCTTGTGAAGCTCCTCCACTTTATCTCCGCGACGTATACGCTCAAGGGCAAACCGTAGATGCGTTAACAGACGGGAATAATCCAATGATTGCGTTTCAAAAGAATAATCCAGCTGGTCTGCGACCAGATTCACCAGATCCGTAATTAACTGCGAATGCTGCCGCACCTGGGAGATGTTCTGGTTTGTCATCGCGCTATAAATATGCAGCGCAATAAATCCGATTTCATCCCTTCCCAAATCTACGCCCATTTTGTCCTTGATCAGCCTGACGGCATACTCGCCCATCCGAAACTCTTCAGGGTATATCTCCCGGGTTTCGTACAGGAACGGATTTTGAATGACGATGCCCTGTTCCTTGCGCTTCAATGCAAAAGAAATATGATCCGTGAGCGCGATATGAATATGCTCGTTCAACGGCGCGTCCGCTCGCTCTGAAATATACGTAACCAACTCGTTAATGATCTCGATCAACGCCTCGTCCACTTGCGGAAGAAGCTGCTTATATTGCTCCTGCTCTTGCTGGTTCTTCAAAATGAACATTTTCTCCACAGCCATCAGCGGAAGGATATCGCCTGTTTTTCGGTTAAAGCCTATGCCCTTGCCGATGACGACGACCTCACCATGTTCGGGATGCTGTGCAATGATTACATTATTGTTCAGGGCTTTGGCTACGTGTAGGCCGCTCAATGTTCGCACCTCTTTTTATCAAACCGTCTTGATTCTTCCGATAGTCGATTGCAACGTCTTTTCATACATGAAATAAAAAGAACGAAAAAACACCCGGCGCGGGCAAACCACGCCGGACGTCTCGCTTAAAAAGTAACAAAATTTCGCGTCAAGGTCAATAGAGCTGCCTTACGGCACAAGCATTCCCTACTCTTCCGTTCCCGCTTTATTCAAAATGGTGTCTGTTGGCGATGCTGCCACAGCAACCGGCGTCGCTGTTTTGGGCTTGGTTAACCCCTGAATCAGCTGCTCCACATCGATGCCGGACACGCTCTTAAGCATTTCCGGCGCAGTCGCCATCAATTCGGTGACATAATTGCTCACGCGAGCTGCACCTTCGCCTTTGCCTGTATCCACGACCGTCAACTTGTCAATGGAAGAGATCGGTTCCGCAATTTTGCCGGCAAGCTCAGGCAGCATTTTGACGATGATGTCCAATACCGCGGCTTCGCCAAACTTCTGGAACGCCTCGGCCAGCTTTTCTTTGGCTTCCGCTTCGGCAAGACCTCGCAGACGGATAACCTCGGCATCCGCCGAACCTTTTGCCAGTTCGGCATCAGCCACGGCCTGACCTTCAAGCCGCTTCTGCTCGGCCGTTGCCTTGGCCTGCGTCTCGATCGAATACTGCACCGCATCCGCTTCGCGCATTCGTTTTGCCTTGTCGGCTTCGGCAGCCTGCTCGACGGCGTAACGATCCGCCTCGGCCTTTTTCTTCACTTCCGCGTCGTATTGCTTCTCACGAACCATGATTTCTTTCGCCTGCAGGTCGATTTCCCGTTCTTTCCGAACCAATTCAACCTTCATCTGCTCTTCAACCACCGTTTGTTTCGCCCGGGCTTCCTGAATGTGGTAGGCCTGGTCGGCTTCCGCTCTAGCTGTATCCTGATCTCGTTTAAACGCCGCCACTTTCAGCTCTTTATCCTTTTCGGCTTCCGCAATGTTCGTATCGCGCAGCAGTTCCGCCTTTTGTCCCTGCTCTTCCGCGTTGGCCTTCTGAATTCTGGCATCTCTGACGGCCTCAGCCTCGGCAATCTCGGCATCCCGTTTCACGGCAGCGATTCTTGGCTTACCGAGCGCATCCAGGTAACCCTGCTTGTCGCGGACGTCTTTAATGGTGAATGACACGATTTGCAGACCCATCTTCTTCAGATCTCTTGCTGCCACGCCCTGAACCTCCTGCGCAAAACGATCACGGTTCCGATAGACCTCTTCCACCGTCATTGTGCCCAGGATGGCACGCAGATGCCCTTCAAGCACTTCCTGTGCTTCCCCGCGCAGCGCTTCCACCGGTTTGCCGATAAACTGCTCGGCTGCCGTCGCCACGTCCTCGACCGAACTTCCTACCTTGATGATCGCGACGCCGTCCGCAATAACGGGCACCCCTTGCTCGGTATAAACTTCCGGCGTGGTTACGTCGAGCTTGTGGGACAGCAGCGAGATGAACTCGGACTGCTGAAAGACCGGCCAAATAAATGCACCGCCGCCGCGCACGATTTTGATTTTCCTGCCGGATTCGTCCTCGGATATATTTTTGTTGCCCAAAAATGAACCGGTTACAATCATCGCTTCATCAGGACCCACCGTTTTGTATCTGGCCCAGAACGCAAGACCCAAAATCAAAATCACGCCGACAACAATCGCGGGAACCAACAACACTTCCATATCCAGATTCATTCCACATCTCTCCCCTTCTCGTTGTAAATGGTAATCAATACTACATCATACGCGCTAAACCCCTGTGTTACTTAAGTACATCCTCTTCCCATTCGGACACACGCAGCACGCCATCCGATATGTCTACTACAACGACACGCGCCCCAGCCGCAATGGGGCGATGTTCGAAGCTCGATGCGGTATGGATCGTATTGCCCGAGGCAATGCGTATCATGACTTCCCCGAAACCCTTTTCCGGCACGGGAATCGTGATCTCGCCGATCTTTCCCGCCAGTTCCTGCATGGAGAAACCGATGGACACCTCACTGTTGCGGCTCGGCTTAATATAAGCAAAGAACACCAGCATGGCTGCAGCGACTCCGATCAACAGGGCCAGAATCAAGGCGGCCATCGTACTTACCGAGCTGTAACGCGTCAGCATGATTCCCGCCCCGCCAAAAGCAGTAATGGAACCAGCCAGTACAACCGGTTTGAAAATATCAACGCCCGGAAACTCGAAAGCACCATCCAGCAAACCATCAATCAGATCTCCCAGTATCAGGCTGACGACCGCAAATATCGCTCCCCCGATCAAACACCCCCAATAAATCGACTCCATCCCTTTACCTCCCCTCTTCTGCTGCAACTCCATTTCGATAGATGACTTTCCTCATGTAAATAAATACGTACCAAATCCGGATATGTTTCAAAATCTTCCCTCTTTTGTATTGAGCGCCCGTTATTGGGCATGATCGCATTCAAAGCATGCAAAAAAGCCGTAAAGCTCCCCGCTGGGGAACCTTACGGCCCAAATCTGAAATGAAACGATCCATATAGGCTTACAGAGATGCCTTGTAGATGGATACAACATCCTCACGCTGCAGCTTTTTGAAGTTGCCGAAAGGACCAAACAGCATCGCTTTGTCAGCCATAACATCGATTTTGCTGTCATCGATATCATAATCGGCCAAACGGCTAGGCGCTCCGATGGAGGTCCAGAATTGACGAAGAGCTTCAATGCCTTCCTCGGCAACCTGCTTGTCCGATTTCCCTTCCGGATTCACGCCGAATACGTTGACCGCCAAACGTTTGAAGCGATCCACTTTGACGTCGATATTATGCTTCATCCAGTGCGGGAACAGGATCGCCAGACCGCCGCCATGCGGAATATCGTACACAGCCGACACGGCATGCTCGATATTGTGAGTCGCCCAATCGCCTGCAAGGCCCATGTTGAGCACGCCGTTGAGAGCCATCGTACCGCAGTACAGAATGGTCTCGCGCAGTTCATAGTTTTCGAGATCTTCGATGAGGCGAGGGGCCACATCCATCACAGTGCGCAGAATCGTTTCGCAGAAACCGAGCTGCACGGGCGTGTTTTCATCCAGATGGAAATAATGCTCGAGCACGTGGGACATCATGTCGACCATGCCGTAAACGGTTTGGTCACGAGGCACCGAATACGTATTCACCGGGTCGAGAATGGAGAACGTAGGGAAAGAAACCGGGCTGCCCCATCCCAGTTTTTCTTGGGTATCCTGATTCGTGATGACGGAACCCGAGTTCATTTCCGATCCGGTAGCCGCCATGGTCAGAATCGTTCCGAGCGGGAGAGCGTCTTTCGCGACGGCTTTGCGTGCTGCAAAATCCCACATGTCCCCTTCGTATTTGGCGCCTACTGCGATCGCTTTGGCACAGTCGATGACACTGCCGCCGCCGACAGCAAGGATCAGTTCGATATCGTTCGTTTTGCACAGATCCACGCCTTTATGCACGGTTGCGAGACGAGGGTTCGGTTCAACGCCAGCCAGTTCGGTCACTTCTGCACCGATGTCGTTAAGCAGGCCGATCACTTGGTCGTACAACCCGTTGCGTTTGATACTGCCGCCGCCATAAACCAGCAGAACGCGTTTGCCATACTTCGGAACTTCGGTTTTCAGCGTTTCAACTTGGCCCTTGCCAAAAATCAGGCGGGTCGGGTTATAAAATTGAAAAGTTTTCATATCTATGTCGCCTCCAGAGGAATTTGATGTTTTCAGCGCAACCCCCATTATAATACCCTATATCTATGAAAACAAATATATATATATCTATGCTCGATCGTAAATTTGCTTTATGGTCCTAAACGAATTTCAATGGAGACATGCTTCACAAACAGCTTCGTTAGTGTGACCTTTCACGGACTGGATTATGAAGGATTCCAATCAGAATACCTTAATCGCAATGACACTTTATTCCCTTTTCATTATACATTGCGGAATATCGCAATTCCATGTTTTGCCTATGAAGAAGAGCACCGGGTTTTGAAATTGGTTTCGCAGGCGATGCGGAAGCATATAAATAAGAATGGACCCTGCCTCCCGGGAGACTGGATCCATTCTTCAACCCTTCTTTAACGAACAAACTATTCGGTGTATCCCATGCTGGCAATGAACCGGCGGAAGGCCGCACGGCCAGCCTCATCATGTTTGTATACCCCGGCGTGCTCCAAAATTTGCGAAAATTTCAGGCCGACTTCCTGCTGCACAAGCGCAACTGCCTGTTCCTTGTCCAGCTGGCATCCGAACCGACTTTGCAGCTCTTCTGTCCAAAGCAGATGTTTGTTCAGCTCATGTTCTTCGGATTTTGCCGCTTCGGCCAGCTCGCTATTGCCGGCAAGGATTTCGGCGATGCCGTCCAATTCTTCTTTAAGGCGTCCCGGCAAAATCGCCAAGCCCATAACTTCGATCAGGCCGATGTTTTCCTTTTTCAAATGGTGCATCTCGCGGTGCGGGTGGAAAATGCCTTCCGGATGTTCCTCGTTCGTGCGGTTGTTCCGCAGGACAAGATCCATCTCGTAGCCGCCGTTCTCGCTGCGCCGTACAATCGGCGTCACGGTATTGTGCGGAACGCGCGCTCCATCCACTTCGCTGAATGCTTCCACCTCGGCGGAAGGATCGCTGTACCCTTTCCAAGCCTCGTAAACGGCATTTCCCGCCTCCAGCAGCTGTGCCGGATCGTGGGAAGACAATCGAAGTACAGACATCGGCCATTTCACCAAACTAAGGGTAAGACCCGGTGTGTCCGGATGACGGAAGACCGCTTCCGCCTTGGCCTTCTGAATGGCAAACGTGTGCCGCCCTCCCTGGAAGTGGTCATGCGTCAGAATCGAGCCGCCCACGATCGGCAGATCCGCGTTCGAGCCGATGAAATAATGCGAATACTCGCCAACGAAAGCCAGCAATCTGCGCAAGGTATCCTTCGTCAGTTTCATCGGCACATGATCATGGTGGAAAATGATGCAATGCTCGTTATAGTACACGTACGGCGAGTACTGGAAGAACCATGGCTCACCGTTAAGCTCCAACGGAATGATGCGCAGGTTCTGGCGCGCCGGATGGTTGACCCGACCCGCATAGCCGACGTTTTCGCGGCACAGCTGACATTTCGGATACACCGGCGGCGGCAGCAATTTCGCCATGGCGATTTCCTTCGGACTTTTCTCCGGTTTGGACAAGTTGATCGTAATTTCCATCTCGCCGTATGGCGTCTCTTGCGTCCAGTAGACGTTTTTGGAAACTCGGTCCATACGGATATAGTTGGAGTTGATCGAAAGGTCGTAGAATTGGCTTGTCGCCGCCTCAATTCCTTCGCTCTCCGCCTTCTCGCGGAACGCCCGAACGACTTCCGAAGGTCTGGCCATCAAGTGGCCCATGATCTTGGCGTCGAGCAGGTCGCGATACGTATCGGTATTTTCCGGGATCAGCCCGATTTCGAACCCGTAGTCGATCAACGTGTCGATCAGAGGCTGCGGTCCGTCCAATACGGTTTCATCGAGCACGCCATCGTAAGGCTCGGAAAAACCGAATTGCTCCAACAGCAGGTTGCGGCCGTAATCGCGGTCTGCTTCCTCAATCAGTCGTTTCCGCAGGGCAAAGAGTACCAGACGCTCAATGGCATGCAGTGCTTCCTGCTGCTCCGGGGTCCGTTCTGTGGTGCCTGCTCCAGTGGTTGTCTGTGACATATCCTTTCGCCTCCTAGTTGTTTCCATAGCCTTGCGGGTGAGACTGATGCCAATCCCATGCGCTCTGAATGACGTCTTCCAGCTTCGAGCGTGTCGGGTTCCATCCCAATACCGATCTGGCTTTGGCGGACGACGCAACCAGCACAGCCGGGTCACCCGCGCGACGTGGCTCCTGCACAACCGGAATGTCGAGTCCGGTTACTTTTTTCGCCGTTTCGATGACTTGTTTGACGGAGAAGCCTTGGCCATTCCCCAAGTTGAACACATTGCTGTTCTCGCCCTTGCGCAAATAATCCACCGCTCGCAGATGCGCGTCGGCCAGATCGCTGACGTGGATATAGTCGCGGATGCAAGTGCCGTCTTCCGTCGGATAATCGTCGCCAAACACCGCGATATGCGAGCGCTGCTTCAGCGCCGTTTGCAGCACCAGCGGGATCAGATGGCTTTCCGGCTGGTGATCCTCCCCGATTTTGCCGCTTTCATGGGCCCCGGCTGCATTAAAGTAACGCAAGGACACGTATTTGATATTCTGCACCTTGTCAAACCAGGCCATCATGCGTTCCATCATGAGTTTGGTTTCGCCATATACGTTCGTTGGCTCGGTGCGGTCGCTTTCCTCGATCGGCACCTTCTCCGGCTCGCCATACGTAGCCGCCGTGGACGAGAAGACGATTTTGCGCACGTTCGCCGCGTTCATCGCTTCCAGCAGGCACAACGTACCGAATACGTTATTGTCGTAGTACTTGACCGGATTCTGCATGCTTTCGCCAACCAGGGAGTTTGCTGCAAAATGAATGACCGCATCGATCTCATTTTCGGCGAACAGCTTCGCCAGCAGTTCTTTGTCGCGCAAATCGCCCTCGTACAATTTACCGCCCAGAAGCGCCTCCCGGTGCCCTGTCTGCAAGTTGTCAAGCACAACCACTTCTTCTCCACGCTCAAGCAAAGCCGCCACTGTATGAGACCCAATATATCCTGCTCCACCCGTTACCAAAATCGCCATCTTACTTCGCCTCCTTCAATTCTTTGACACCGTCGCCTACACCGCAAACGTAGAATTCGCCCTTTAGTCCGGTACGAGACTCGTACGCTGCTCCTACTTCCTTCACAAAACGTTCTGCATCATCTTCATGAACTAAAGATACTGTACATCCGCCAAATCCTGCGCCCGTCATGCGCGCACCAAGCGTGCCCGGAATACGTCTTGCCTCTTCCACCATCACGTCCAGTTCTTCGCAACTGACCTCGTACAGATCGCGCAGCGATTCATGCGATGCGTTCATCAGCTGGCCGAACGTCTCAAGGTCGTTATTGCTCAGCGCCTCTACGGATGCAAGCACGCGAGCGTTTTCTTCAACGACGTGCCGTGCACGCTGTCTTACCTTTTCGTCCGTGATGTGTCCTTCATGCTCTGCAAATTGTTCCGGCGTCAGCTGCGCCAGATAGCCGAGCTCCGGCCGCTGCTCCTTCAGAATCGCGAGCGCTTGCTCGCACTGGGAACGACGTTCGTTATACGCGGAGTCCACCAGACCGCGGCGCTTGTTGGTATTGCCGATGATCAGCTTGTATGCACCGGTACGGAAAGGCACCTTTTTGTATTCAAGCGTGTCACACATCAACAGAATCGCGTGATCCTCGGCTCCGTTCGCCACGGCGAACTGGTCCATGATGCCGCAGTTGACGCCAACAAATTCATTTTCCGCTTTTTGGGAAAGAAGGGCAAGCTGTACGGTGTCGATATTTTCGATCCCTTCCAGCGCCTGGATCGCGAATCCCGTCAACACTTCGAGGGAAGCCGAGGACGAGAGGCCCGCGCCATTCGGAATTTCGCCATGATAGAGAAAATCGTATCCTCTGGTGACGTTCACGCCTTTGGCCTGCAGTTCAACCATGACGCCGACCGGGTAATCCGTCCACTCTCCCGTTTTCGCCTTGCCGATCGTTGCAATCTCCAGCAGCCCTTCGTACTCCATATTCGTCGAAGCCAGCTGCAGCTTGTCGTCCTGACGTTCCCGGATGATCAATGTTGTTCCGAATTCCAGCGCTGCCGGGAGAACGTAGCCACCATTGTAATCGATATGTTCCCCGATCAGATTCACGCGCCCCGGAGAGTGGAATACACGAATGGCATCTTTGCTCTCTCCATACCTTTCAATAAACTTTTGTTTCAATTGCTGGATGTCCATTGATGCGGCACCTCATCTCGATGTTGTTGTTTTTCTAAGCTCATTATATAAGAAAGCGATCTCCATCGAAATGAATGCATGTGTGATCTATATGGATAAATGTGACCTTTATATCTATAATGAGAAGAGTATGCCACGATCATCAAAGTGGAAAAAGACATGAAAAGGAGCATCAGGATGGCCAAACAGCACCATGATCCGCCACCCGCACGGGAAGCAGCAGCTGACAAGAAACAGGAATTCTCGGTCAAAAGCGGTGCCCGTACCTACTCGGTCGCCTCCAATCCGAAGTACCATGAACAAGGGACATTGCATGTCCTGTTTGCCGGAGCGAGCGAAACCCTGCCCGGGCATGCGCTTGGCCCCAAGCTATACGACTACTTCCTGCTTCATTATGTAGAAAAAGGAACCGGAACCTTCCAGACCGAGCTTCATACTTACGAATTGTCCGCAGGCGACTGTTTTCTCATTCATCCCGGCCAGTTGGTCAGTTACCAGTCCGATGAGCGGGATCCTTGGCAGTACCGCTGGATGGCTTATACCGGCAAACAAGCAGCAAAACTTACGCATGATGCGGGATTCCGGCCAGAAAAATCCGTTTTCCATGCCGGAACGGCCTGCGGCGTCGCAGAACAGCTTGCCAGGATTCAGGCGGCATTCACCGAGCGGAAGGAGAGCTCTCATTTTACGTCACTTGGCATGCTGTACATGATCCTCGCCGAAGCCCAAAATCATCTGGCCCAGGACGAGACACCCATCTCGGGGGAATCCTCCATTCGGCGCACGGTCAAACAAATGATTCGATATATGTCCACGCAATATGCATATCCGGTATCCATCGAACAGATGTCGGCCAGCCTGGGGTACAATCGCGCTTATCTTTCCCGCATTTTCAAACAGGAAACCGGCTTGTCGCCCGTGACGTACCTGCTGAAGCTGCGCATCGACAAATCGCGCCAGCTGCTGCGGGAACGACCGGATCTGTCCATCGAACAGGTCTCGGCTTCGGTTGGATTGCCGGATGCGCTCTACTTTTCGAAACAATTCAAGCGATTTCACGGCGAAGCGCCGAGCCACTACCGGGAACGCATTCTTTCGAGGGACATGCCTTTACAAAAATAAAGGAATGCAAAAAAGGGCAATCCCGGTTCAGAATCAACCGAATTTGCACCTTTTTCTTGAAAATTCACATTAAGCGGTAGGGCGAGCACTGTGCCGCCTTTATTTTTTCGAGCGGTCACCATGCTCCGGCCGCAGGATCGATTCGATCCGTTCCAGTTCCTCCTCGGAGAAATCGGGCTGGCTGAGCGCCGCGACATTCTCCTCGATCTGCGACGGCCGGCTGGCGCCGATCAATGCGGACGTCACTTTGCCGTTGCGGAGCACCCATGCCAGCGCGAACTGTGCCAGACTCTGTCCACGCGCCGCCGCAATCTGGTTCAGCGCGCGGACCTTGCGCAGCGTTTCCGGCGAAATGTTGTTTTCGTTCAGGAAAACCGAGGGCCCTTTGGCCCGGGAATCCTCCGGAATCCCGTTGAGGTATTTGTTGGTCAGCACCCCTTGCTCCAGCGGGCAAAATGCGATACTGCCTGCGCCATACTCTTCCAGAACATCCTGCAGTCCATCCTCGATCCAGCGGTCCAGCATGGAATAACGCGGTTGATGAATCAATAGCGGGGTTCCGAGCCCTTTGAGAATTTCTGCCGCTTCCCTTGTTTTCTCCGCCGGGTAATTCGATATGCCGACATATAGCGCTTTGCCGGATCGAACGATATGGTCAAGCGCTCCCATCGTCTCCTCAAGCGGTGTGTCCGGGTCGAAGCGGTGAGAATAAAAAATATCCACATAATCCAGGCCCATGCGCCGCAAACTTTGGTCCAGGCTGGATACCAGATATTTGCGGGAGCCCCAATCGCCGTAAGGCCCTGGCCACATGTAATACCCCGCTTTGGTCGAAATGACCAGTTCATCCCGATAAGACTTCAGGTCCTGGGCCAGCACCTGTCCAAACATCTGCTCCGCCGAACCTGCGGGAGGGCCATAGTTGTTGGCCAAATCAAAATGGGTGATGCCCAGGTCAAACGCCCGGGTAATCATGTTGCGGCCGTTCTCCGCATTGTTGATTCCGCCGAAATTATGCCACAGCCCGAGCGAAATGGCCGGCAGCTTCAAACCCGAACGTCCAACACGGTTATATTTCATCGTTTCGTAGCGTGCATCGCTTGCCACATAGACCATAAATGAATCCCTTCTTTCCCCAGGTTCCGCTTCCTTGCCGGCTGTCTGCCGAGAAATGCGGTCATTCAACACATGTCACGGTCAGCCGAGAAGCCGATCAACAGTATTCATTACCTCACCAATCGGATCGGTAATCAACAGATCGGCCCGATGATCGTAGGCGGTAGGCGTTGCGTTCAGCAGCACCGTATGTTTTCCGCGAAAATAGGTAATGAGCTGCGCGGCGGGCTGGACGGTCAGCGACGTTCCGCCAACCAGCAGCAGATCCGCGGAAGAGATCGCATCGACTGCCCCAAACAACACCGATTGGTCGAGCTGCTCCTCGTAAAGCACGACGTCCGGCTTGACGATTCCGCCGCAAGCCGTGCAGCGAGGCACGATCGATGCAGAATCGATCATGTGATCCAATGTATGAAAACGTCTGCAGTCCATGCAATAGTTCCGGTGGACCGATCCGTGCAGTTCCAGCACGGTATGGCTGCCTGCTTTTTGATGCAGGCCGTCGATGTTTTGCGTAATGACGGCCTGCAGGCGTCCTTCTTGCTCCAAACGGGCAAGCAATCGGTGGCAACCGTTCGGCTCTGCGTTTGGATGAAGCATTTTGCTGCGGTAGAAATCAAAGAAGATATCGGCATGCCGATCAAAAAAGCTGCGGCTCAGCAGCTCCTCCGGCGGATATGGGGAGTGCTGTTCCGTCTGATATAGGCCTGCAGCGGAGCGAAAGTCGGGAATTCCGCTTTCCGTCGAAGTTCCTGCCCCTCCAAAAAAAACGATCTTCTCGCTTTCCCGAATCCAGGAAATGAGCTGCTCGGTTGCGTTCATCCTCTCTCCCCCTTATGTGATGATGCTCCGTCAGGCATCTTTGATGATGCTGAGTTCAGCGTAATCTCGAATCATGATATCGGCGTCTCGTAACCGGGCCGCTTCGCCTCCTGGCGGACTTACGCCAATGAGCAAAGCAGCGCCTATGCTGCGCCCCATCTGCATATCGCCATTGCTGTCGCCGACGATTACTGCAGACTCCGGACGAATGTTCAGCTCACGGCAAGCCAGCAAGGCCGACTCTCCGTCGGGTTTGCCCAGGGTCACCCGGTCGCAGCCCACGATCGATGCAAAAAAAGGACGCAGCCCCATCCATTCCAGATGTTCTTCCGCTGCCGCCGTGCTATCGGAGGTGACGACGGCGAGCGGCAGCGCTGCTTCCATGCAGCTCCGGACAAATGCGGGCAGCCCATGCAAAGGCTCGGCATGCCGCTTCTCCCGCACATGGCACATCGCTTCTGTGGACATGCTCCGGATTGCGGTCACCGCGTCGTTCCACGCCATTCCCGCCGCATAGAGCTGCCCGGCCAGCAAACCGGTGCTTTCGTCCACGGTGGCAATGGCCAGCGGGCCCTGCGGATCATAACCCACAATCCGTCCATGCGGATCGTGCACCGTACCGAAGACCTGTTCCTTCGGCAGCGTAAACGTGCCACCCATCTGCTCCAGCTTCCGTTCAAGCTGATTCAGCAAAGATTCGGCCCACGGCCCCCATAACTGCAAAAATTCCAGCAGCGTGCCATCCTTGTCGAACAGAATGCCGTCGCAGGCGATCTGTCTGCCTTGCACCTGAAGTATTGCCATGGATATTCCTCCCGGAAACAAGGATGTATTACTCGATGCCGTGAAGCCAGTCGGAGATTGTTTTTACGGTCTGGGACTGCTGTTCCTGCACATCGATGCCGGCTTCACCGTCTCCGCTCTGATGGCCGTAATCGCCGAATTGCGAGTGGTTGCCTCCCTCAATCGTGTAATATACGGTATCTTCAGGCAAATATGAACGGCCTTTTTGGTACTTTTCGGCATTGACGACCTCATCCTTCGTGCCCAGAATGGACAAAGCAGGCATGCCTAACGATTTCACGCTTCCTTTTTCATCAGGATAGGAGGCGAGAAAAAATATGCCTTTCAACGCGTCCGGATGAGACGCAGCATACCTCGCAGCCATCGAGCCGCCCAACGAATGACCGCCCATAACGAATTGTTCTTCCGGGTATGCATTTCGAATGTCATCCGCCAAGTTCTGCTTCAGTACCGCCAGGTTAACAGGCATCTTGGCAATAATGGTGTGATGTCCCATCTCGGCAAGCCCGCGAGCCAGCGGGGCATAACTCTCCGGTTTGACCAAACCGCCAGGATAAAAGATGACGCTGACTCCTATGGATTTTGCAGGAGCGAAATCAATCCACTTTTCCTGTTCGCTGACGGTAATCTGCTCCGAGGTTTCCATAGCTTTGCCAGCCAGCTCCTGCGGCCCGTAAGGGGTCAACAGCTTCCAACCGACATATCCGCAACCAATGACGACAAGCGCCAAAAGCACCAGCAAAAATTTGCCGACGCCTCTTCTTTTGCGCCCTGTATTATAATTTTTTGCCAACGACGATCACCTTTCTCCGCTATCGCTGGTACCGGGTTCCGCGAGACAAGAGCCAAAGCTTCCGCATGGCCCTCGTCTTCGCATATTTCCGTTCTATTCGGCCTTGGCCTTGCGATAAGCGTCCATGTATTGTTCCGCCTTCCGCCGCACATGGCTCAAATCTCCCGTTTTGACCGCTTCGCTGGTCAGGTCGGACCCGATGCCCACGGCCACCGCTCCCCCTTTGATCCAGTCTCCCAGGTTGGAAAGCGAAACGCCGCCGGTTGGCATGAAATTCGCCTGCGGCATCGGGCCTTTCATCGTTTTGATGATAGATGGGTCGTACAGATTGCCTGGGAACAGCTTCACGATGTCCACGCCAAGCTCAAGCGCCCGCTGAACATCGGCAATCGTCATCACCCCCGGCAAGATAGGGATGCGATACAGGTTGCAGATCTGCACCGTTTCGGGGTTCAAGGACGGTCCAACGACAAACTCGGCCCCAGCCATGATGGCTGCACGCGCCGTCTGGGCTTCAAGGACAGTCCCGGCCCCGATGATGGCAAACTTTTCGGGATCCTGTGTATTCCAGTGATACATGCGGCTCAGTTTCTCAATGGCTTTCAGGGCGCTAGGCACCGTCATCGTAATCTCGATTACCTTGATGCCGCCCGCGATGGCCTGTTCAGCCATGGCAATGACCTGATCGGCGGAATCGCCGCGCAATACGGCGACAACGCCATTTTCCGTAATTTTCTGCAGCAGCTGAAGCTTCTTCATTTCGTTCTCTCCCTTGTCCATGTGGTTGTTCGGTACATCCCTTACATTTTCAAAAAAGAAGATGAGACATGCATGATTTCAGCAACAACTAACGCTCAACATGAGCCACGTTGTTCAATTTGGCCTCCACCTGATCCCAGGTCGGTAAAGCCTCCCAGTCACCCACGGCCTGAATGACCATGGAACCGGTCAGGTTACCCAGTCTTGTCGCTTCCTGGGGAGTATACCCTTTCAGGATGCCCGTCAAAAATCCGGCACAGAAACCGTCCCCCGCACCCACCGTATCGAGCACGTGATCTGCCTTGAAGTACGGAACTTCCGTTAGGGTACCATTGACCAATGCATAGGTCAAATCGGGTCCGCCCTTCACGATGCAGATTGCATTCATGGCGGACAGTCGTTCTAACACCTTGGCATCGCTATCTTCATCGTAAAGCAGTTTCATCTCGTCCAGCCCCGGCAAAAAGTAGTCGGCCTGCTCGGCAAGCCGAAGCAGCACGGGACGGGCTTCCTCGGCCGACCATAGCTTCAGGCGCAGATTCGGGTCAAAGCTCACCTTCACGCCAGCCTGTTTGGCGATATGTATGGCTGCCTCCACCGTTTCCAGCCCCGACGCGCTGATGGCGGCCGTAATGCCGGTGACATGCAATATTTTGGCACCGGCGATATAATCCGCGTCAAGATCATCCGGCGTCATTGCGCTGGCGGCGGAAAGCTTCCTATAATAGTGGACGGAAGCTTTGCCGGAAGCGTTCTCACGAATCATCAAACCCGTCGGTTCCGCATCGCTCATGCGGGCTCTCGAAACGTCCACGCCTTCGCCGCGGATCGCCTTCAAAATCATATGGCCGATCGGATCCTTGCCAAGGCGGCCAAACCAGCCGCTTGTATGTCCAAGCCGGGATACGCCGATCGCCAGATTGCTCTCCGCACCGCCGAACGATTTATCCAGCGAAGCCGCATATTCCAGCCCTCTCGTATCCTTTGCCGTCAACAATCCCATACTCTCGCCGAAAGTAATGATTTCGGGACTTCCTGAAGCAATAACAGGCATGATCTCTTTCCTCCCTATATTTACAATCCTCATCTTCTTTTACCATTGTCATGTTCGATGTAACCGTTGTCAATCCCTGCCGTTCATTTTGTTGTCACAGTTCATGGAATGGATAGCGCTTTCCCTTGTGAATTATATCACAATCAATACACAACTTCCGTATTACCCTTAATACAGATGCAAAAGACTCGCTTATGACGAGTCAACTGGGGGGCGACAGCATGAATGGCGGAATTCGACTTCGCGATGATCAAGAATCCTTTTTTTATAACCTGCGCTTTCTGCTCATCGTATGCGTACTTGTGGGGAACGCGCTGGAACCGCTTGTCGCCCGCTTTGCAGAAGCCGAAGCACTCTTCTTTTGGATCTATACATTTCATATGCCTTTGTTCGTCTGGGTGACCGGATATTTTGCCAAACCTTCCTTGAGGGGAACTTCCGGGCGCAGCACGCTGGCGCACATCGCATTGCAATATATCCTGTTTCAATCGTTGTATTCCTTGATGGATTATACGTTATTCCATACGCCGCACATGCGGCTTTCCTTCTTTGCTCCCTATTTGCTGTTATGGTTTTTGGCAAGCCATTTCTGCTGGAGGCTCCTGCTGCGGCTCACCCTGTCATGGAAACCCGTGCACCGCTTGACGGCGTCCATCCTGCTCGGCGTTCTTGCCGGGTACATGCCTGTGGACGGATTTTGGCTTAGCTTCAGCCGCACTTTTGTATTCCTGCCTTTCTTCATTATAGGATACGATTACGGCAGCAGCATCCGTTCCCGTCTGCGTTCAGGCTGGGGACGACGCTTCGCCGCCATATTTTCGGCCGGTATGCTGATATGGCTCTTACTTGGCGGACCACGGGTGGCGCATGGTTGGCTGATCGGCAACATGACTTATATGGAACTCGGACACCGCGAATGGTATGCAGGTTTTTACCGGCTTGGCATTTACGGGCTGCAGGTGGTCTCGGCCGCCATGTTTCTTGCGTGGGTACCGTTCATGACCTCCAGAATGACCGAGCTCGGCCGAAGAACGCTGTACGTATTTCTGCTGCACGGCTTTATCGTCCGCTTGGCCGTCTGGTCTGGCATCTTTGGACAGATTGAGAGCAGCTTGTATATTCCGGTCGTCATCGCGGTGGCTCTTCTGTTTGCGGTATCGCTCGCCCATCCGGCCGTTCGGCAAACGTTTCGTCCTTTGGTCGAACCGGATTTGACTCGTTTTTCATTGAAACGGCACCACATTTTCAAGCGTTCGGCCTGATGCAGCCTGCAAAAGATATCGCAAAGAAGGAAGCTGTTTAAAGCTTTTGCGCTCCACCCATCAATGTTTGAAACACTTCGCTTCATCCAGAGGAAGCCGGGCTCCAGTAAATTGGGCAGACGGCTTCTTTCTTATTGAATGTAGAAATATGACGACGATTGTGATAGACTCAATAGAAAAACCGGGCTTTTCATGAGTTTAAAGCAGCAAAGGAATGTTTAAACGATGGCAGCCTGATACCGGCCAAACCGGTCTATTTTTTAGAGTACAAGATGAAATTAAACGACAGATGCACTGCCTTTTTATTTCCATTCATGTTGCTCGATCACAATATATATTTGGGGGGAATACACCATGTCAGCCAAGAAGATGCGTTCCGATATGATCAAAAAAGGTTTTGACCGCGCACCTCACCGCAGTTTGCTCCGCGCGGCGGGCGTCAAAGAAGAGGATTTCGGCAAGCCGTTCATTGCTGTATGTAACTCTTACATCGATATCGTGCCAGGACACGTTCACCTGCAGGAATTCGGTAAAATCGTCAAGGAGGCCATCCGCGAAGCTGGCGGCGTTCCTTTTGAATTCAACACCATCGGCGTCGATGACGGCATTGCGATGGGACACATCGGCATGCGTTACTCGCTGCCAAGCCGCGATATCATTGCGGACTCCTTGGAGACCGTTGTATCGGCTCACTGGTTCGATGGCATGGTATGTATTCCGAACTGCGACAAAATCACGCCAGGCATGATGATGGGCGCACTGCGCGTCAACATCCCTACTGTGTTTGTCAGCGGCGGTCCGATGAAAGCCGGACGCGACAGCAACGGTAAAGCACTCTCCCTGACATCCGTATTCGAAGGCGTAGGTGCTTATCAAGCCGGCAAAATCGACGATAAAGGTTTGCTGGAACTCGAACAGTACGGTTGTCCTACCTGCGGCTCCTGTTCAGGTATGTTCACGGCCAACTCCATGAACTGCCTCGCCGAAGCGATGGGTCTGGCTATGCCGGGCAACGGTACCATCCTGGCGGTAGCTCCTGAACGCCGCGAGTTCGTTAAACAGTCTGCAAAACAATTGATGGAACTCATCAAAATGGACCTCAAGCCTCGCGATATCGTTACGCTGGAAGCGATCGACAACGCGTTTGCCCTGGATATGGCCATGGGCGGTTCCACGAATACGGTTCTGCATACGCTGGCGCTGGCGCACGAAGCGGGTCTTGAATACCCGATCGAACGCATCAATGAAGTAGCCAACCGCGTTCCGCATCTGGCCAAACTTGCGCCTGCATCCGATCTTCACATCGAAGACGTTCATAATGCGGGCGGCGTAAGCGCCGTGCTGAACGAGCTGCTCAAAAAACCGGGTGCGATCCACGCCGACTGCATCACCGTAACAGGCAAAACGATCCGCGAAAACGTGGAAAACTCGCCGATTCTGGATCACAACGTGATTCATTCGCTGGATAACCCCCATTCCGAAAAAGGCGGCTTGGCCGTATTGTTCGGTAACCTGGCCCCTCAAGGCGCCATCATCAAAGTTGGTGCGGTTGACAAGTCGGTTGGCGGCTATCACAAAGGCCCTGCAATCTGCTTCGACTCCCAGGATGATGCACTGTATGGCATCGCCAACGGCAAAGTCAAAGAGGGTCATGTCGTCGTTATCCGTTACGAAGGACCGAAAGGCGGCCCGGGCATGCCTGAGATGCTTGCTCCTACCTCCCAAATCGTTGGTATGGGGCTCGGCGCCAAAGTCGGCTTGATCACGGATGGACGCTTCTCCGGCGCATCCCGCGGCATCAGCATCGGTCATATCTCTCCGGAAGCGGCTGAAGGCGGTCCGATCGCCTTTGTTGAGGATGGGGACATCATCGAGCTTGACCTGAATAACCGCGTGATCCAATTGCACATCAGCGACGAAGAATTCGAAACTCGCCGCGCTGGCTGGAAAGGCTTTGAACCGAAAGTAAAAACCGGTTATCTGGCCCGTTACTCCAAACTCGTAACCAACGCCAGCAACGGCGGTGTATTGAAAATTTAATCGGCGAAGCGGATCTTTAGGGGTCCGCTTCACAACACACCGGAACGAACAAAGGCTGCTCCTTCATCAGAATGAAGGGCAGCCTTTTTCGTCTGTTCAGCGCAGGGGCAGCGTGCTTTAGCTCCGCTCTGCCAGTATATCGTTTTCGGGAGCAACAAACTCTTCTTCCGTTTCCTTCGCCTTCGCTGCAACAAATTCCGTCTGGCCGTAACGTTGCAGCAGGTCTTCTACGGGAATCACAATCAACTTGGGCACAAGCTTTTCCGATCGCTCGCGCAGCCGCTTTGTACCGGAAGGATGAATGACGCTTAGCAACAGCTTGAGGTAAACTTTGGAGGCGGAACTGAACGGCCCTGGCGGCAAATCGCGAATCGTAAAACCAAACTTCTCCGGTCCGCGATTGATCATGCTCACGCCATACAACGCTTTTGCGGATGAAAGTTCGGGATCGGCCGCGATCTGGCGCGCCAGATCCGGAAGCTGTTGTTCCATCGTACGGATCATGCGTATGGCTAAATGCATGCTGGAGCGAGAGGTGCTGCCCAATTCGAACAATTTTTTGTTGTCGAAATGCAGCTCGATCATCGGATCGCCATTGCGGAGCCTTTTTCCGCCTTCTAACTCGACCTGTGCCCCATGATACACCCGTGTTCGATAATGAAGCATGGGGTCCTTCGGCGATGCCGTCCGCAAATGGTAAACCCAGTGGAACAATTTCTCCCAACCTAACCAAGCAGCAACGATCACGCGTTTCCATAAGGTGAGTGGTTTGGCCGACTCCTGTTGTCCATTTCGGGATACCGCCACTTCTTTCCCCCCTCTCATCAACGTATCGATGCGCACGCTTCGCAGTCCCTGCTTTTGCGCCTTCTGCAATACGACCTCAAGCGCCTGCAGCATCTGTTCCGGAGCATTCGCGTCCGCTCCGAATGTCGTGCCGCGATCATGCAGCAGCATGACTTCACCGGCGCGCAGTTCCTTGAGCATGCGTTCTGTCAGCTTTTTGGCACCTACACGGCTTTTCCAATCCTCGAACATGGATGACCATAGAACGATCTGACGATCCTTTTTGCTGAAGAAATCAAACAAATTCATAATGCCCCACGGTGGACGGTAAAAACACGTTTTTTCCCCGGTAATCTCCTCAATGATCTGACCGGTACGCCGAATCTGTTCCTGAACTGTACGAGGCCGCATTAACCAATTGGTTTTATGGATATAGTTATGAATGCCGAGAAGATGTCCCTCCTCATAAATATCCCGGATCAGCTGCGGATGATTGGCAGCATGCTCCCCTACGACAAAAAACGTTGCCTTGGCGTCATATTGTTTCAGCAGCCGAAGCAGCCTTGGCGTATAAACGGGATCTGGCCCGTCATCGAAAGTCAAGGAAAAATCCGTATCGCTTTTGCCACGCCTGAATACCCGCAAACCGAAGATGCGACTGATCAGGCTCGGAATAAAGGCATAGAACGTTGAGATGTACAAAAGCCACAGCAAAATGCTCTGAAGTAAATTTGTCATGCTTGAATTCCCCGCTTCTAATGCTGAATTGCCTAAATGATGACTATGAAAAGTAAACCACCTTTAATTTTATCACAGTTCACGCTTTTCTTGAATGCCGATTTCCAAAAACAAGGCTATCGTGTACAATAAATGGATTAACGACATGACAAAGGAGTAAAGCCCATGCTTCCGTTGTACCGAAAATATGGACGAACCGTGTTTGACATCGCACTTCTGATATTGACAGTGTATTTTATCATGTACGGTTTTAGTCGATTATATCAGCTCGCCGCACCGGTATTCCTTTCCTTTCTTGTATATTGGATGATCGAACCCTTGGCGAGGTTCTTGCACCGGAAGGGATTGCCCAAGGCTGCCGGTTCTGCTATTTCGGTTTTGTTATTTTTGGCTCTGATTGTGGCTGCCTTTTTTGGGATCGGGTTGATTATTGTGTCGCAAATTGCCAATCTGCAAGGCAGCTTCCCTACGTACATCGCGATGCTTCAAAAAGAATTTACCAGCCTTGTCATCTGGACGCAGGATACGTCTGATGCGTTGCCCGACGGAATCATGGAAAAAATCAACGATTACTTTGCTACGCTGACAGGCCTTCTCTCGGGTTGGGTCACGAACGGTGCACAGTACATCATCGGATTTTTGACGTCATTTTCCACGTTTATCACCAATTTTGGAATTGCGATCATTTTGGCCTTTTTCCTTAGCATCGAGATTGAATCCTGGCGCAATTTTGCGCGAACCAAGACGCCAAAAACGTTAAAGAATGCCGTGGATTTCATGCGGAACCACGTCTTCAAAACGATTCGTGCTTACCTGAAGGCACAGGTCGTCATGATGCTGATCACCTTTGTGATTATTTACGTTGGACTGCTCATTCTGGGAACGAACAACGCATTCACCATTGCAGCTATATGCGCGGTCGTCGATCTTGTGCCTCTGCTCGGCGTGCCCGTTGTGTTCATTCCCTGGATTGCCTATCTTTTCGTAGTGGGGGACAGTTCGCTAGCCATAGGGTTAATCGTATTGCTGGCCGTGACGATGCTGACACGCCAACTGCTGGAGCCCAAAATATCCGGAAATTCCATCGGGGTATCTTCCGCGTATTTGATGCTTTCCTTCATGCTGATCTCGCTCTCGATTTTCGGCATAGCCGGGGTGGTCCTGTCTCCGGTGCTGTTGATCCTGCTCAAAGAGCTGCTGCAGCAGGGCTACCTTCAACGATGGATTCACCTGCCTAAAGACGAGTTCGATTCGTCCCCTCTGGTCATGGACACCCCTGTTCACGAGAGCGGAACCAGAGCCGGGACTGAGGGTGATCAAGCCGAGTTCCCTGCAGCGTCCCAAGCTCATGAAGAGGATTCGGACAAATAATCCATCACTTGACGGAACAAATCCGTCGCTTGATGGCGACCACCTGGCTTCACATGCTGAACCAATACGGCAACGGCATATCGCGGTTGCTCCACAGGTCCGTAGCCTATAAACCATTGATGATTCAACTTCTCGCCCTTCCTTACAACCTGAGCGGTGCCCGACTTCCCTGCAACATGCCACCTGGCGCGCTGCAGGGATTTTCCCGTTCCATCGCTGACCACCTTGCCCATCCATGTGAGCAGGCGATGCGCCGTCGACGGGGAGATGCGCCCGAAGCGGGACGGCGACGTTTGCAGGGGCATGTCCAGCATGGTTCCTCCATCGGCATAACGAATGCGCTGGACCAGTCGCGGGGCTCTCACTTCGCCGTCATGCAGTAATGTTACGACCAGGTTGGCCGCTTGGAGCGGGGTAACCCGGGTGTCTCGCTGCCCGATTGCCGTTTGTGCCCTAGCCCCCTCATCATCCGCGACAACCGTCGGCAGACTGACCCTGCCCGCATCTTCGTGGTCAAAATGGCGCAAGAGCGGCATGCCTGCCATTTGCTTATGTTCCCATCCAACTGTTCGGGCCAAACCAAGCTCATCCGCAGTACGTTCAAGCTGTTTCATCGTGAGTCGTTCGGACGTCTCGGCAAAAACGATGTTGCAGGAGCGGGCAAACCCCTGCTCCAGATTGAGCGTACCATGCCCGTGTTCTTTCCAGCAGGAAAGGCCGTATTTCCCCCAATCGCCTTCGCAATGGAATTTCTCTTTGCCCGATACGGCATGGGTTTCAAGCGCTGCCGCCGCCGTCACGATTTTGAAGATGGAACCGGGCGCAGCCTCCTTTACGGCACGATTGGCCCAGAAAGATTGCCCAGGATCGACGTGGGCAGCATTATAGAACGGCATGGACACCATGGCGCGTACATCGGCGTTCGCCGCATCCAATACAACAACAGCCCCCTCTTTCATGCCGGAGCGCTCGGCCATCTGCTCCAGTTTATGCTGCATTTCTACATCGATGGTCGTTTCGACTTTTAACGGATAATGGCCGTTATGGGGTGCAATCACGCGAGGAGCGAGTTCTGGAATGGCTTCCCCCGCTCCATTCACCATTCTGGTCAACAACGTGGGACCGACCCCCATCAACAACGGCTCCAACGTCCGTTCCAGTCCGGCTGCACCTCGTTTTAAAGCAAAAGGCTGCCTGACCTCATCCCGGTGACCTTGCAGCTTTCCAGCCTCGTTTGGCAGTTCAGCCAAATAGCCGAGCCACTGCATGCCTGAACGTTGTAATCCTTCGTAACGCGTCATCATCGGATAAACCTCTGCGTTGGCCGGTTTCAATTGGCGAATGCGCAATATTTGCCGCTCATTTAACGGAGCGGGAGCATTTTTGCCTGCCGTCCAGAAATGGGGAGCATATCCTTGCTCCCATTCGCTTAAGATTTGTTCAGGGGCGGTATGCAAAATATTCGCCAACTTCACTGCGGCGAGATGGTTTGCAGAAGCAGCAGCTTTCTTTTCCGACGGGTTGGGGGATGGAAAAAGCACGAGCCCCCAATGCATATTTCCCGTGATCGGCCTGCCTTGGAAATCCGTGAAATGCCCCCTTCCCGAATCGAGCATAACCCCGCGCTCCCGCTGCAATACGGACATTTCCCGCAGCGTATGTTGAAAGCCCGGTACGACCCGATTGGCCTGTATCGTTTGAATCCACCCGAGCCGGAGCACAAGCAATGCGATCAACCCCGTCAACATCATGCATCCGATCCAAATTCTCCGCTGCCGTTCCATAATCATCCCCTGCCTTCCGCTCATCATTTGGGATAGTATCCATCATCCAAACTGGGATTATTCGGAAAAGAAAAAAACCGTTCCGGATGATGCCGGAACGGCGTGAAATGAAATGGTTAACAGCTCACATTAGACTGTAAACCGGGACAATGTATCTTTAAGTTCGGCGGAGACGTTCTCCAGCTTCTCGGACAGTTTCACCAGTTGGTTGCTGATGTTTTGCTGCTCGCTGCTCAGTGAAGCAACCTCTTCGGACGTTGCCGAAGATTGTTCTGCCACTGCGCTTACGTTGCTCATCGCTTCGGACAACGTCGTTTGAGCTTCATTCAAATCCTCGATGGAATCCGTCACGGAATCCAGACGTTCAACGAAAGCACCCATTTGCTGCTGAACCGAGTCAAAAATGACGTTGGTGTCTTTAACGGCATCCATTTGCTCTTTGAACAAAGGATACGCGGCAGACAGTGCTTCCACCGTTGCATTCATCTCGTTCATAATGTTGTCGGCAATCTCGCCGACCATGTCGATGGATTTTCTGGATTGCTCCGCAAGCTGGCGAACCTCGTCCGCCACAACCATGAATCCTCTGCCTGCCGCTCCGGCTCGGGCGGCCTCAATGGTCGCATTCAAGGACAAAATATTCGTTTGCTTCGTAATGTTTTGCAGTACTTCAAGCACTTTGAGCACGGACGACGTGCTATCTTTAAGGGAATCGACCTTTTTGACGAGTGCGCCAATCATTTCTTCGGTCTTCTGCGTTTTGGTCATGAGCTGATTCAAATGCCGCGTTCCCTGCTCGCTGGACTGTTCAACATGGCGAGCGGATTGCCCCATCTGTTCGTTAGCCGATATCACGCTGGCCATCTGGGTCGAAATGTTATCGGTCAATTCATTGCCACGCTCGGCTTCAGTAGCCAAGCTGCTCGCTCCGCCGGCAATCTCCTCCGTGGCGACAGCAATTTCCGAAGCGGAAATCGCCGTTTTCTTCGAAGCGCTGCTCAATTCGGTAGCGGTATCCAATACCTCGCGGGCCGAACGGTTGGTTTGCTCGACGAGATTGGTAATCTGCTCCATCATGAGGTTGAAGGCGGACGACAATTGGCCGATTTCATCACGCGAAGTGAATGGTGTTCGCACTCTCAGATTTCCCTTCGCTCCTTCTTGCATCAAATCCTTTAATTTGGCGAGCGGACGGGCAATCATGCGTACCATCCACATGCCGATCAATACCGCAATGGCTGCGTCAACCAAAGCCATCCACAGCGTCGTCGTCAGAATGCCTTTGGCGTCTTTGACCAGCATGGACGTTGGCACCATGCCGATCAGTTTCCAACCCGAGGTGTCCATCGTGCTGTACACAACGAGCATTTCCGTGGATTTTCCGTCAAGCGTATAAGAAGCATTAACGCTTCCGGTATTTTCGGTCAGGTCCTTCACAAAGGATAATTCGGTTTCCTTTCCAGTTCGGTCGGAAATGCTGGATGCCACCACTTTGTTGTCGGGAGCAATCAGCTGCAGAATGGCCCCTTCACCCAGGTTGAGCGATTTCAGCTGCTCTTCGAGCACTTCCAGCTTCAGCTCAATGATGAGCACATAAGACAAACTGGAGCCCTGCAGGTTTTTCATGGAACGGGCGATGCGGAACGTTGGTGTGCCTCCGTCTTCCGGAACTTCCGTTGGAAGCCAGCGATATCCGCCGGATTCGGTAATCTCGGCATACCAAGGTTCATTGCGGATATTGGCCACGCTGGAACTGTTGCCGCCCGTGCCCATCGTCGATTTCGTTTCATCCGTGGGCACCAGATAAATCGCTTCCATGGATTTGTTTGTAAATGCAACGTTGGACAACTGTTTATTGATGGAGCTTGAATTGATGAAACTATCGTAGGCCGACAAATTTTTATCGCCCATTTTTTGCAGCAAACTTTGCATTTCCGGATCAAAGAAAATCTGCGTGGACGTATCCACGAACCGCTCCAGAATGATATCCATTTTCTCCTTGGTCTGATCGATCGTTTCCTGATTTGCCCGTGAAGCGTTTTCTTCAATCGTGCCCTTTGCCTTGGAATAGGACAATAGGCCCAAGCTTACCACAAAGACCATAATGGCCGTGAAAAAGACCAAAAACAGCTTCACGCCCACCGATTTGATCGGGTTTGCTTTTTTGATCTGTGAAAACGTCGTCCCCCCCACCTGTTTCCATTCGATCTTGTTCAAGCGAAGCTTGCCCAAGCCTGATTTAAGAGGCTTTTCGTTCGGGCTCTGTCCATCACCCGTTGCCTTGCCTTTGAACAGCTTCACCTTCTTGAATATATTTTCTTTGGGTGTCTTTGTGTTCTTCTCCCTCTTCTCCTGTACCGATTTACCTAATTGTTCCCCGCTGTCTTTCTGCTTCTTTTGGACCAATCCCATTCACCTGCCAGTTTTTACTTGTTGTATTTTTTCTCTCCCCTATAATGTTTATTTATTCGACAACTTTCCCCTTTCCCCTCTCCTTTTGTAAAATTTCTTTACAACTTTTTTCCTATTTTTCTATAAAAAAAAGACCCCCGTTTGCCGATATACGGAGGTCTTTTCAGCGCAATTTATAACACAATGTTGTTATTTTATAACATTATTTTGTTTATTCATAGGAAATACAGCCTATTTCTTTTTTCTCATCATGTCAAAATAGGATACAGGCTGATCCACCTTCATTTTGACAGGCTGCAGCGGGTGGCGTGCCGCATCGAGAACATTGCCCTCTTCGTCGCGAAGCTCACCGACCACCTGTTTGAAAAACGTGCCCCCTGGACCGAAAAATTCGATTTCTTGCCCAGGTTTGAAATGATTGCGCTGCTGAATGGTTGCGATGCCCGTAGCGGCGTCGTAATCCAAAACCAGTCCGGCAAAATCATAAGGCACCGCTTTTTCTTCCGGCTCATAGATATGATCCTCATGATCCGGCGTATCATAGAAAAAGCCGGTATTCAGCGGACGATTGGCTGCCTTGTTTATTTCTTCGACCCACTCCGGCTTCAGCACGTAGTTTTCCGGATCAGCCATATAGGCGTCAATCGCTTGCCGATATACGTTAACGACCGTCGCCACATAGTGGATCGATTTCATGCGTCCTTCAATTTTGAAGCTGTCGACGCCGACATCGATCAACTCGGGAATATGCCCGATCATGCACAAATCCTTCGACCCCATCGAGAATGCATTATCATTTTCCTGGAAGAGCGGCAGTTGATTTTCACCCAGCTTAAATGGCGCAGGCGATTTCATCTGCATCTCCTCTTCGCTAACCCATACCGCGTCTTCGCGCGCATCCTCGAACAGGTCATATTTCCAGCGGCAAGACTGGCAGCATCCGCCCCGGTTGGAATCGCGATCCGTAAAGTGGTTGGACAATACGCAGCGTCCCGAATATGAAGAACACATCGCTCCATGGATGAATGCCTCAATCTCGATATCCACGTTGGCTTTGATTTCTTCGATTTCCTCAAAGCTGGTTTCCCGCCCAAGGACGACACGCGGCAATCCTTCCTCTTTCCAAAACTTCACCGCCTGCCAATTCAGCGTCGACTGCTGGGTGCTCAAATGCACCTCCAGGCCCGGAACCGCCCGCTGAGCCACTTCGATAATGGCCGGATCGGCCACGATGACGGCAGCAATGCCCGCGTTGTACAGGTTTTGCAGGTACTCCTCGATGCCCTCGATATCTTCGTTATGCGCATAGATGTTAGTCGCCACAAATACCTTCGCACCGTATTTGTTAGCGAACTCCACGCCTTCGCGCATTTCCTCGAAGCTGAAATTGTCGGCGTTGGAGCGCAGACCGTAGGCCTGACCGCCGATGTATACCGCATCCGCGCCGTAGTGGATGGCGAATTTCAATTTTTCCAAATTCCCTGCCGGAGCGAGCAGCTCCGGTTTGTCCAGGCGGTTCCGTTTGCCTGAAAATTTGCGTTTGACCGCCACTGCTTCCATAACGTTCACCTCTTTCATTAATACACCTGTTCCTTATAGAAAAAGCCAAAAGACAACTCCCGCTCGGGGTCCTGCAGCTCACGCACCCGCTCCAGCCATTCATCCCGATATTCATAACCTTCAGGATCAGCCTGATAGCTGTCGATTGCCGCACGATAGGCACGTACGGCCGCTTCATTATAAGCGAGAGGTTTGAGGATGCCTTCGATTTTGAAACTATGCACCCCCGCCTCCATCAGCAGATGCAAATCCTCCAAAATGCAGATATCTTCCGAACTCATGATATGTGTACCGTTCAGATCTTCATAAATCGGGAATTTCTCATCGCGGCGCTCTGCCTCAATCAGGAAAAGGCCTCTTTCTTTGCCCAAATCCCCTTCCACGGGACGGCCTTGGTGAGCCATGTAGCTCTGTACCAGGCTGCGCTTCGAATGATAAATATTCGTCATGCCGTGAACCTGCACTTGGGCTTCCACCTTCAAATAAGGCATCATCTCGGTGATTTCGTCCATGTTCAGCTCGCGTGCCAAGACGACACGGCTAGCCCCTTTGCTTCCCCAATAGTTGGAGGTCGCATAGTTTGTGGAAGTCATCTCGGCGTTCCAATGCAGCTTGATGTGCGGAGCAAGCTCGCGCACGGCGCGGAGCACGGACGGATCGTTAAACTCCACCGCATGAATGCCGATTTGCCCCAGAGCCTGCACATATTCGGGAATTTCCTTCAAAAGCTCGTTCGACATCAGGTTGTTCATGGATACAACCACACGGGCATTGTGTTTGGCGGCGATGTGAACCACCTCTGCCGTTTCCTCGAGGCTGAAGCTCCCCGCAAGGCGCATCCCGAACCGATCGTCTCCGATGAGCAGGGCATCCGCCCCGGCCTGAAGAAGAGCCTCCGCTTCCTTTACATTGGCTGCCGTGACAAGCAGCTCATGTCTGTTACTCATTTCCATCCCTCCGCTTATTGCGCAGCCTTACTTTTGGCTATATTTTGCTGATGTTCCTTGTACGTTCTGGCAAACAGATGCTCCGAGGAGCCGTCTTTCTTGGTCACATAGAACAAGTAGTCCGAAGCTTGCGGTTCCAGTGCCGCCTTAATGGACGCCAAGCTTGGGCTCGCAATCGGTCCCGGCGGCAGTCCTTTATTCAGGTACGTATTATAAGGACTCTGAACTTTCAGATCGGCAAAGAGCAGCCTTGCCTTCGGTTTGTCCAACAAATATTGCACCGTCGCATCGATCTCCAGCTTCATGTCCCGGTTGATCCGGTTATAGATCACGCCGGCCACAAGCGCGCGTTCCTTGTCCACTACAACTTCCCGTTCAACGAGCGAGGCAACGGTCAACAGTTCATGCAGAGACAAGTTCCGCTCCTTCAGCTTCGCTTCCAGATCGGGAATCGTCTGCAGCCGGGTCTCCAGCTCTTCCATCATGCGCTGCATGACGTCATGGGTGGAGCTATCCTTTTTCACCTCATACGTTTCGGGAAAAAGATATCCTTCCAACACGTAACGCAGTTCTTCGTCCACAGGAGCACCCTTGATGAGGTCCAGGTCGAATGCGGACGGCTCATTGGCCAATGTAATGAATTCTTCCCGGTTCACGATGCCCTCCTCGGACAGCTTGTCCGCCATTTGCAGTATCGTGTAACCCTCGGGAATGGTGAATTTCACCATTTCCTCGGGCACAACATCACCGCTGCTGAGCTTGCTAATAATTTCATCAAAGGTCACGCCGGGATTCATCGCGTACGTGCCTGCCATGAAATTTGAACCCTGGTTCTTCCATTTCAAATAGGCTTTAAATGCAAGCGAGCTCCGGATCAACCCCTCCCGCTGCAGTTGGTCCGCAATGGCCGAAGTTCCCGAACCGCTCTTAATCTCCAGCGTGATCGGCGTTTCCGAAGCCTGGACTGGGCGTGTCAAACTCCAGGCATATGTGCCGGCCCCTCCCGCGGCAATGATGATAATAAGCAGAATGACTATAATCGCTTTTCCTTTCAAAAAAGACACAACTCCTCTACACAACCAAAAAGAGCGGACTGCTCCGCCCTTTCGGTTTCTACAATTTGAAGCTGATCAATCTTCATCAATCGGAAGTGTGCATTCATCATACAGCTCCGAAATGTTCTCCCACTCGTCATCATCGTCAATGGTAACCAGTTCAGGCATGACCTGGCCTTCTTTGGCAGGCAAAACCCGCAAGAGCTCTACCTCGTCGTATGGCCGCAGTGAACTGCGAAGCACCGCATATTGCTGACCCTTCACCTCAAATTCAGCCAGCAAGTCATACGGATGCGATTTACCGTTCTCTTCTTCAAGTTCAACGTGGGCACCATAAGCCAAACGCAGCGAATCTGTCCATTTTAGGTCTTTGCGGCTGTATTCTGTCATTTAGTTCGCTTCCTCTTCATCTTCTGCAAGAAATGTATTAAAGGTTTCCTCAACGATTTCCCATTCGGCATCGTCCTGGATCACGAAAAGTTTAATGTCGTCTCCCTCTTCTTCGTAACGGAATGCATAAACATCCGTTTCGCCATCTTCGGGTTCAACCGGAGCAACCATCATGTACTTGGCCTCCGAACCGTCCACCTCAAATTTCATGATGACTTCGAATTCCTCTTCATTACCCTCATCATCCGCGATGTAAATAATCTCCGATTCTTCTTCCATACCCAGTCGATCTTCAGCCATTGTTGATCCCCCTCACCTTGTACTGTTTGCATCCAAATAGTTTTGCAAAATCAAGCTGGCAGCCATCTTATCTACAACCTGCTTGCGTTTTTTGCGACTGACATCCGCTTCGAGCAGCGTTCGTTCTGCTGCCATCGTTGTCAGCCGTTCATCCCAAAGGTGAACGGGTAAATTCAATTCGCCACGCAGGCGCTCGGCAAACGCCATGCAAAGTTCGCCACGCGGCCCTACGGTGCCGTTCATGTTTTTGGGGAGCCCTACGACGATTTCACCAATCTCGTGCTCACGCACAAGCTCGGCAATTCGACCAAACTCGCCTTCATCACGGCGGCGTTCAAGCACTTCCAATCCCTGGGCAGTCCAACCGAAGGCGTCACTGACGGCAACTCCGATTCTTCGGTCCCCATAATCCAAACCTAGTATTTTCATCGATGCTCTCCCATCCTCAAGCCTGCTTAGGGGAAAACGCCTTCCCTTCTCAAGCTCCAGGCTGTCTTCTGTCGGTTATGCTCTTCCTGCCTGCTTGGATGCAATGCAGAAAGAGCGATATCCTTTACCGGTGATTGGCCAGATAAGAACGAACAAGCTCTTCAATGAGCTCATCGCGCTCTTTTTTTCGGACCAGACTGCGCGCATTATTGTGACGAGGGATGTAGGCGGGGTCACCCGAAATGAGGTACCCGACGATCTGGTTGATCGGATTGTACTCCTTATCCACCAGGGCATCATACACCGTGAGCAGAATCTCTTTGGAGGAAGCTTCCTGCTCATCACCCTTCACGTTGAATTTAACCGTCTTATCCATGGAGTCCATTGATGACACCTCACTTCTGCATGAACATGGGGACCATGTTCTGCCGAATTGATTACTGCTTCTATAATAACATATTCTGACTCCTACAAGTAAATAAAGGACCCGACAAATATGTTTTTTGCTTGTCTGTTATTTGCTAACCAGCGAAACAGCCAATTTGAGCGCTTCATCCAGCTTGGATGCGTCCTTACCTCCGGCTTGCGCCATGTCCGGACGGCCGCCGCCGCCGCCGCCGCATACCGCGGCAACTTCCTTGACGATTTTTCCTGCATGCAGGCCTTGTTTCACTTGCTCGGCCGGCACGGCAACAACGAAATTGACTTTGCCGTCTACAGCCGCACCCAGTACTAGCACAGCCTCAGGCAGCTTCACTTTCAACTCGTCCGCAATCGTACGCAGTGCATCCATGCTTGGCGCATCAACGCGAGCGGCGAGCACTTGCGTATTGCCTGCTTGAACGACCTGATCCGTCAATTGGCCGGCTTCCATGGCACTCAGCTTGCCTTGCAGCGATTCGTTCTCTCTTGCCGCTTCTTTCAATTGGTGATTCAAGCCATCGATGCGTTTAGGGACGTCAGCTACATTGGCTTTAAGCAAAGCTGCCGACTGTTTGAGCAGATCCAACTGGCTCTCCATATACATATATGCGCCACGGCCCGTAACGGCTTCGATCCGGCGCACGCCTGATCCGATTCCGCTTTCGCTCACCAGTTTGAACAAACCGATCTCCGACGTATTGTTTACGTGGCAGCCGCCGCAGAGTTCCAAGCTGTAGTCTCCGATCTGAACGACGCGAACGATATCTCCGTATTTTTCACCGAACAAGGCCATTGCACCCATCGCTTTGGCTTCATCGATCGGTTTCAGCTCGATGTTCACGTTCAGATGATTCCAGATTTGCTCATTCACCTGGCGTTCGATTTCCGTCAATTCTTCAGCCGTAATGCTGCCGAAATGAGAGAAGTCGAAGCGCAGACGCTGCGGTTCAACAAGGGATCCAGCCTGATTGACATGGGAGCCCAGCACATCCTTGAGCGCTTTGTGTAGCAAGTGGGTTGCCGTATGGTTTTTGATGATATCCCCGCGTTTGGAAGCATCCACTTCCGCCTTGATGACATCGCCGACGCGAAGTTCGCCGGCTTCCACGTTCACGACATGCACATGCTGTCCCAGCGGTGCTTTGAACAACCCTTGGACTTTCGCGGTCATGTTTGCTCCGCGCAGCAGTCCCTGGTCGCTGACCTGGCCGCCGCTCTCTGCATAGAACGGGGTTTTGTCCAAGATGACTTGGCAGATCTGTCCTTCGCTTGCCGAATCGACAAGCGCATCGCCTGCAACGATGGCAAGCACTTTCGATTCCGTCAACAGCTCAGTATACCCAACAAATTCGCTTTTAACCTCCAGGTCGGCAAGTGCGCCGCCTTGTACCTTCATGCTCTCGCTTTCCTGGCGCCCTGCGCGCGCGCGGTCGCGCTGTTCCTGCATGGAGGCGTCAAAACCTTCGCGGTCCACGGTCATGCCGTGTTCCAGCGCATAATCCTCGGTGAGGTCAAACGGGAAACCGTACGTATCGTACAGCTTGAACGCTTCCGGACCACTGATGACGGTGCGTCCCTCCGCTTTGGCTGTGCTGCTGATGTCAGCCAGGATCGCCAGCCCGTCGCTGAGCGTTTCATGGAAACGTTCTTCTTCCGTTTTGATCACTTTGGCGATGAATTCCTGCTTGTCGACCACTTCCGGATAGTATACGCCCATCACTTCGCCTACCGTTGTTGTAAGTTCATACAGGAACGGGCGGTCCAGGCCGATCACTTTGCCGTAACGAACCGCGCGGCGCAGCAGACGGCGAATGACGTAACCGCGGCCTTCATTGCTTGGCAGAACTCCGTCACCCACGGCAAAAGCAACGGTGCGGATATGGTCGGCAATGACTTTCAGCGCAACGTCCGTTTCGACGCTGTCATTGTACTTCACGCCGGCGAGCGCAGCCGTTCTTTGGATCATCGGCTGGAACAGGTCGGTATCGAAGTTGGAATCCACGTTTTGCAGAATGGACGCAAAGCGCTCCAGGCCTGCACCGGTATCGATGTTTTTGTTCGGAAGCGGCGTATAGCTGCCATCCTTGTTGTGGTTGAACTGGGAGAACACGAGGTTCCACACTTCCAGGTAACGTTCGTTTTCCCCGCCCGGGTACATTTCGGGATCGTTCATGTCGCTGCCGTAAGCTTCGCCGCGATCATAGAAAATTTCGGTACATGGTCCGCACGGGCCTTCGCCGATATCCCAGAAGTTGTCCTCCAGCTTGATGATGCGCTCGGCAGGAATGCCGATTTTTTCGTTCCACAGTTTGAATGCTTCTTCGTCTTCGGGATATACCGTCACGGACAGGCGCTCCGGATCGAAACCGATCCACTCCTTGCTTGTCAGGAATTCCCATGCCCATGTGATGGTCTCTTCCTTGAAATAGTCTCCGATCGAGAAGTTGCCCAGCATTTCGAAAAACGTATGGTGACGGCGAGTTTTGCCGACGTTTTCGATATCGTTGGTACGGATGCACTTCTGGGAATTCGCGAGGCGCGGGTTCTCCGGTTTCTCGCGGCCGTCAAAATACGGCTTGAGCGGTGCCATACCCGCATTGATCCACAGCAGGGAAGGATCGTTGTGCGGCACGAGCGAGGCGCTCGGCTCGATTTTGTGACCTTTGCTTGCAAAAAACTCTATCCATTTGGATCGGATTTCACTGGCTTTCATACTGGCTGCCCCCATTTGAAAAAGATATGTTGGTCCGGTGCGGAATCGCCCGGTTTGTTCCGATACAACAACAAAAAACGCCCCTGAGTATTCAGGGACGATGTTATCGCGGTACCACCCTGGTTATTGCCTGCGTCCAATCCATCCGTAACGGAGGGAACGTGCAAGCAATCGCCTTGTTGACGCGAGTAACGGTCGCTCCCGGCAGGGTTGTCCTGCACTCCGAAATCAGCTTTCCGCCGCTTCAACTTTCAAGACCCTTCCAGCCATCAGCAGCAGAATAACCCTGCTACCGAAGGAGTCTCTTCTCTGAGAAAGGAACGCCCGGCGTACTTCATTTCATCATCGATTTCATTATACAAACATACTTTTTTCATTATATCGGCAACGTCAATGCCTGTCAAATGAAGGCAGCAGCCGTCCATCGCAGCTTGTATCAGTCCGTTCTTCGCTTAATATAGTATGCGAAAAAATGCTGGACAATGACTTTTAACACCGCAAATACAGGGACGGCCAAAATTAGGCCGAAGATGCCCGCAATTTCCCCGCCGACAAGCAGGGCAAAAATAATCGAAAGCGGATGCAGATGAAGCGTTCGCCCAACCACCTGCGGAGAGATAATGTTGCTTTCCAGCACCTGGCACAGCATGTTCACGACGACAACCAGCATCATCATTTTAAACGATACCGTCGATGCCATCACCACAGCCGGGGCCGCGCCAAGGAAGGGACCAAGATAAGGCACGATGTTGAACACCGCCACAATGCTCGCCAGCAGCAGGGCATAAGGCATATCAATGATGATATATCCGATATACGCGAAAATGCCTACGATCACACAGACGATGAACTGGCCGCGAATGTAGTTGCCAAGCGCAGCATCGATTTCTTTCATGACCGTAACGATTGCTTTTCTCCGGGAACGCGGAAGATAAGCCACGACAGTCCGTTCAAACACCTCAAAATCTTTGAGCATGTAAAAAATGAGGAACGGCACGATAAAAATGTTGAACAACACGTTAATCGTCGCCCCGATATTGTCCATCAACACCGTAATTCCTTGGCTAAGCCGATCCTCCATTTGATAAAACCAGCTGTTCATGCCCGAACGAACGCTCGGCGGCATCAGTTTGTTGTCCATGTTATTCATCAGACTCTGGGCGCGCATCGACAATTCGGGCATGTGTTCGTTCAGTTCCTCCAACTGCTCCATCAGCACCGGGATCACGTTAACCAGGATGACTCCGATACAAGTCAGGAAAAACGCATAGATCAACAGTACCGCGATGGAACGCGGCACTTTGCGCCCGCCCAGCATGCTGACGATCGGGTTAAGCACATACGAAATGATGAGCGCAATGACAAACGGCGCCAGCACGGTTTTCAGAAATCCATATATATGAAGCAGCAATGGCCGCAGCAGCCAGATAAAATACAAAATGATCAAGCCAAGCAGCAGCCAGATGGCATAACGGAACAGCTTGTTTTTGGTTAATTGCTCCACAGTGCCTCACTCCTCTTTGGACTGGCTCTGAAAGTCAGTATATGTAGGAGCGGGAGTATTTATTAATTGTTTCAGTTTTTGGGAAGCTGCCTTTGGCCGAAAGATCTTCTGCCATCTCGAAGCAGGTCTGATAGCGCGCTGCGTTTTTCGGAGAACATGAAAAAAGACGCCTCCTTTACTATAAAGGAGACGTATCCGATGCATCTTGCACTTCGCCTCTGCATACGATAAAGTAATGCGATACGCGAGTACAAGCCTTTCGATCGAATGCATATCGTAATGTAACCCTTGCAGGTTGCACCTTGGTGCCCGGCGCCTGATATTGTCACAAAACCGCATGTAAACGAAGTTTTGTTTGCAATTAAGAAGAAGCGTGCAAATGGGGAAAATCCTGCGGCAGCTCTTCGCCAAAAAACAAATCGTCCAGCGAGCTAAGCGTACCATCCTCCTCCACTTGATATACGGACATCTTGTCGCCGTTGACGTTCAATTCAATAAAGCATCCCCAGCAATAAAACTGATGGGAGCCGATTTTACCGATATCTTTGGAACTACAGTTTGGACATTTCATATTCATTCACCTATCCGTTCACAGAATGAATGGCATTTTCCAAGCGCTGTTCACTCAGCGGGGGCACCATTACAGCACTCTCTCCAATGGACATATCACTTGTACATGGCAGCCATTTGCGGCCTTCGATCAAGTCGGACACAAAACCGTCCGTAATTTCGATCCCTTTTATTGTATTTCCCAACTCCTGGTCAAAATAAACATCAGAGACGCGTCCAAGCAGCAAACCGTCGCCGGTCAACACCGACATCTCTTTTAATTTGGACTGACCGAGGAGGTACGTATGTTTTATGTTGTCGGCTCCCGTCTTGCGGACAGCCTGTTGATTACGGATCATGACGGCATCTTCGCCGTAGGCAACGATATCTTGCCACTGCACGATTTTGACATGACTGGTAAACAGGCCTTTGCTTTCAAGTTCAATGCCTTCAATTTTCCAATCGTCGCTCACAATGAAATCCTGGATTTTCCCGACCTGTTTTCCGCCTTCCACATCAAAAACGGCAAGACCGATCATTTCCTGAAGCTTCATCGCAGTGTCCTCCTCATCATCTTATCGTGAAACAGACGCGGCATCATTGAATTTAGGTATTCCCCGAATGAACGAAAAACCATTCACCGTCGCCCCAGACCGCTCCATTCAACCGATAAATTGGAACTCCTCCCCTCCTTCTGTTCCGCAGATAAAGAGACCCTCAAAGTCTATTACGAAGTCGCAAAAGAATGGTTCCAATTTTTTCGCCCGTTTTTATCATTTCTTCCGTAGTATTACCCAACCCCCAGCTAAAACGAATCGCAGAGTGCAATAAAGCTTCCGGAAGGTTCATCGCTTTGAGTACATGGGACACTTCAAGCGACCCCGAGGTGCATGCCGACCCACTCGCCACCGCAATGCCTTCCATGTCCAGGTTCATGAGCATCGTTTCTGTCGACACTTCCGGGAAGCTGACGTTAAGGATATGCGGAAGTGTATAATCGGGGTGGCCGTTCACATGAAAATGCTCGGCGCCAACATGCTTCTCCAACTGTTCCAACAACAGGGAGCGTAAAAGAAGATCATGCTCATAGCGTTTTTCTGCCTGCGACACGGCTATTTTGAGCGCTTCGGCAAAACCGGCAATACCTGCCATATTTTCGGTTCCCGCACGCCGCTGACGTTCCTGCAGCCCTCCATGCGCCCTTGCTTCCAGCATCGTGCCCCTGCGCACGTACAGCGCACCGACGCCCTGCGGACCGTTAATTTTGTGCGCGGACAAGCTGATCATGTCGACAGGCATGTCTTTGCAGGAAATATGCTGCGTCCCCAGCGCCTGTACCGCATCCGTGTGAAACAGAATGCCGCGTTCGCGGGCAAGTTCACCGATCTCCCGAATCGGCTGGAGCGTGCCGACTTCATTATTAGCGTACATGATCGTGATCAGTACGGTATCCGGACGAATGGCCTGCCGCAATTCCTCCATGCGGATTCTTCCATGCTCGTCCACGCCCAAATAAGTCACGTCATAACCTTGGCGCTCCAGTTCCTCGCAAGTATGCAGCACCGCGTGGTGTTCGACGGCCGACGTAATGATATGCCGCCCTTTGTCTTTCCGGGCCGCGACTGCGCCGAAGATCGCCAAATTATCGCTTTCCGTGCCTCCGCTGGTAAATACCAATTCGTCAGGGAAACAGCCAAGCAAGGCAGCGATGGCATCCCTGGCTCCATTGACGGTTCGTTTCGCTTCTCGACCGAAGGCATGGATGCTTGAGGCATTGCCGAATTGCCCGGTCATGATATCCATCATTGTTTGTGCGACCTGTGGATGCACAGGCGTGGATGCAGCATGGTCCAAATAAATTCTATTCATGTTAATCTTTCACCTCGTAATCGCTATAATGGAATTGGAAATCAAATCGAATGTTTTTGTAATGCAACTTCAAGTATAATGGAATCACTACATTTGATAAGGAGGAAGAGTGTTATGAGCGATGCCGTACTTGAACAAATTTTGAACCAGTTGCAGCAGATGAACAAACGTTTTGATCATATAGATCAGCGTTTGGACAACATGGATGGACATCTGGATGGCATGGATGGACGTCTGGATAGCATGGATGGTCGTTTCGATCATATTGAAGGCAGATTGGATACCATCGAACAGCAAACCAAAGATATTCCGCTGCTCAAGCAAGCGGTGCTGGAAACCCTTGAAATCACCAAACGCCTGGAAGAAAACCAGGCAAGCTTCGAACGCAAGGTTACGGCCGAATTGAATACCCATCAACACAGCATTGATATTTTGAATCGCCGCCAGCTGCGAATGGAGGCTGACATCGAAACCCTCAAAAATCGCTAGTCCAATAGCCGGGCTTAAAATTCCAGGCCGAGATTTGCGATTTTCATACATAGACCGTTAACAGCCATTGTTGCATATGTTGTTAGTATTTCGACTTAGCTCAACCAACAAGCCTTATAAAAATGCCATTTGCACGCGAAAGCCCCCAATTTGGGGGCTTTAATGTTTTTGCCGTGTATGCGTGTCGCAGCCTCGATCAAAATGTTAATCATTTAACTGAAAGTTTGGCCCCAGTAATGAAGCCAAAACCCTTGCATCAAGGATTTATTAAATCCCATACCTGAAAATTAAATGTAGAACATGTAGCTGTCCTTCTGCTCCTGGTCCTGATACGAAATCAGGTCTTGCAGCGTCGTCGAATCCAGCACCTCGGCAATGCTGTCGCGGATACGCAGCCACAGGTCCCGCTTGGCCGGATCGTCTTCCTCGGTGAAGTCCACCGGGGAGATCGGGCCTTCCAACACACGAATGACGTCACCTGCAGTCACGCTGGCCGGATCGCCGGCCAGAATATAGCCGCCGTACGCTCCGCGAATGCTTTTAACAAGTCCTGCATTGCGCAGGGGAGCGATCAATTGCTCCAAATAATGCTCCGAGAGCTGATTGCGCTCCGCAATGCTCTTCAGGGAAGTCGGGCCTTCGCCGGTTCTGGCAGCCAGCTCCATCATGATGGTAAGGCCATAACGGCCTTTTGTCGATATTTTCAAAGGAGTCACCTCTTTCAATTTTCAGAAAACCTGTTTAGTGTTTGTTCGCTCAGCACATGTGGCCATGATTTCCCGTCACTGATTCGCCACAGCGGGATATGAAAAAACGGCCCATGTTCCTTAAACCTCCGTATTCCGATCATAACCCTCGCCTAATGTTAACATAACTGCATGCCCAAAGGAAACATGGATGGCAATTAATCTGTGCGCCTGGAGTGGACAGTATCCAAAGTTCCCCGGGTGTATCGTAAGTTGGGTCCGGTTATGCTAGAATAAGAAAAGCGTCTACCGACGCGGTTCAACACATTTATATATAGAAGTGGTGATGACGATGTCCAAAACAAAAGAAAATACACGGGTCGTCGTTGGCATGTCCGGAGGTGTCGACTCTTCCGTAACCGCACTGCTGCTGAAAGAGCAAGGTTACGATGTCATCGGCATTTTCATGAAAAACTGGGACGATACGGACGAATTCGGCCATTGTACCGCTGAAGAAGATTCAGAGGACGTGCGCCGGGTGTGCGAGCAGATCGGCATTCCCTACTACACTGTCAACTTCGAGAAAGAGTATTTCGATAAAGTATTTACCTATTTCCTCGATGAATATAAGTCCGGCCGGACTCCGAATCCGGATGTCATGTGCAACCGCGAAATCAAATTCGGCGAATTCCTGAACAAGGCTCTTGATCTTGGCGCAGATTACGTCGCTACCGGCCACTATGCGCGCCTTGTTGAAGAGAATGGCGCTTACAAGCTGCTTCGCGGTGTGGACAGCAACAAGGATCAGACCTATTTCCTGAACGCGCTGAACCAAAATCAGTTGTCCAAAGCCATGTTCCCGATCGGTCATCTGCCGAAGCCGGAGGTTCGCAAAATCGCTGAGGCCGCCGGGCTGTATACCGCTAAGAAAAAGGACAGCACTGGTGTCTGCTTCATTGGCGAACGCAACTTTAAAGAATTCCTGAGCAACTACCTGCCTGCCAAAGGCGGGGACATGATCGATATCGTGACCGGCGAAGTCAAAGGTCGCCATGACGGACTGATGTATTATACGCTGGGTCAGCGCCAAGGTCTTGGCATCGGCGGATCGGGCAATGGGGAACCATGGTTCGTTGCCGATAAAGATCTGGAACGCAACCAGCTGCTGGTTGTGCAGGGCGATTCTCATGCAAGTCTTTATTCCACGGGATTGACCGCAACCGGCGTGAATTGGATTGCCGGTTCAGAGCACATTCCGAGCGGGTCTTTCCGTTGTACGGCGAAGTTCCGTTACCGTCAACCAGACCAAGGCGTTACGCTCACCTGGAATGCGGATGGAAGCGTGGACGTGCAATTCGACCAACAACAAAAAGCCATTACGCCTGGACAGGCGGTCGTGTTCTATGATGGCGACGTCTGCCTTGGAGGCGGAACAATCGACCAGGTGCAAAAAGTGCCTGTGCCGGCTTTGGGCTGATCAGTCCACGAATTCCATACCTGTATGTATGGAGCTTTCTACACAAGCACAAAAGCCAATAAAAGCCATCCCTATCATGTATACCATGGAGGATGGCTTTTTTCCTTCTTTTCCCTGCAAAAAAATCCGAATACCCGGTTTATGCAGTGATCCACGTGCCGCAAAATGAGGCCAACGTGCCCACGATGACCGAACTGACGACGTAAAGGACCGCTCTACCATACCGTTTCCGGCTTATTAGACCCATGGTCTCATAACCAAATGTGGAGAAGGTCGTGTATGCACCGCAAAATCCTGTACCTACGATGACCCACAGCATATCGGAAATGGCTGCAGACGCGTGCCAGCCATAAAGCATTCCAAGCAGCAGCGAACCGCTGATGTTGATCAGCCATGTTCCCCATGGAAACGAAGTGCCTAACCGGGCAGACACCCATCGTCCCAGCGAATACCGCAGTATCGAACCCATCATGCCTGCTGCACCGATCCAGATGATCATGCCTGCGCACCGCCCCTTCCATCCCTTCTCAACATTTGCTCTCCCCAGCGGATACCGACCGAGCAAAGCAAGAGCCCTGCCGCGATGCTAGTGAATACATACGCAGCCGCACTTATCCAATGTCCGCCTTCCGCCAATCGCACCATATCGAGCGCAAAGGTTGAAAAGGTCGTGAACGCGCCGGTAAACCCCGTGCCGATGGCCAGGCGCAGCTCAGCCGAAATTTTGTGAGGTACGGCTACCGTGAAAAACCACCCCAGAAACAGGCTGCCCACCGCGTTGATCAGCAGCACCCCCCAAGGGAACCCCCCATTGTCCTGCGGTATCCACAGCTGGACGCCGTAACGGGTCAACGTGCCCGCAATGCCGCCAAGCCCAACATAAACAAGTTCCTTCATGACGCAAGACATCTCCAGACGTTATACTTTTTCCTTCTCCCTAATGATAGTGGATTATCGAGATTTAAACCATGGGGTCCCGCAGGTACAAGGGAAAAGGCGGTCGGAAGCTGAATTTCTCACGCTGGCAAATGCGGATCAAAATAACGCCAGGTTCTTCATGGCCTCTTTTACTTTATCTTTATTCAACAGGAAGTATTTTTCTCCCGGCGCATGGAACGTCGTGGCTGGAGTATCCGGGCCGCACAGCCGCATGATGGGTGCGTCCAAATCGAAGAGCAGTTCTTCGGCAATGATGGCCGATACCTCTGCCCCAATACCTCCTGTTTTGTTGTCTTCATGCACAATCAGCACCTTTCCCGTTTTCCGGACAGCCTCCAATATCCCTTCTTTATCTAAAGGTTGGAGTGTTCGTAAATCGAGCACATGTGCAGAAATCCCTTCTTCTTCAAGTTCTTCTGCAGCATGTTCTATAAACATAAGCGGCATGCTGTAACTTATTACAGTTATATCGGTCCCCTCGCGAAGCACATTGGATTTGCCGATGGGTACCGTATAGTCGTCTTCCGGCACTTCACCCTTCACCAGCATGAAGCATTTCTTGTGCTCGAAGTACAGTACGGGATCGGGATCTCTGACCGCGGCTTTCAGCAAACCCTTTGCATCGTAAGGTCTATAAGGGGCTACGATTTTAAGGCCCGGGGTTCCGAAAAACACCGATTCTGCGCATTGGGAATGATAGAGTCCACCGAAGACGCCGGCTCCGATGGGAGCACGAATCACAAGCGGACAACTCCAATCATTGTTGGAACGATAGCGGATTTTGGCTGCTTCGCTGATAATCTGGTTCGTTGCCGGAAACATGAAATCGGAATACTGCATTTCGGCGATCGGCTTCATTCCATACATGGCCGCACCGATCGCTACCCCGGCAATCGCCGATTCGGCAAGCGGCGTGTCCAAAACTCGTTCTTCGCCAAACATGTCGATCAGCCCTTTTGTCGTTGTATAGACTCCCCCCTTGACTCCGACATCTTCGCCCAATACAAAAACGTTCTCATCCCTCGCCAATTCTTCCTGCATCCCAAGGCGGATCGCCGATACATAATTCATGATTGCCATTGACTCTACTCCCCCTCTAATTCATTCTGCATATACATGGTCCAACGAAGACTCCGGCGTTGGCAACGGGGCCTTATCCGCATAGTTTATCGCATCATCGATTTGTTTTTTGAGCTGAGATTGCAGTTCTTCCTCATGAGCGGCACTCCATATTCCGCAATCGATCAAATATTGTTGGTACTTGGGAATTCCGTCCTTAGCCCGGTTCTCCTCTACTTCGTCCTTCGTCCTGTACAATAAATCATTATCGGCAGTGGAGTGCGGCGAAAGTCGGTATAACATGGCTTCAATGAGCGTTGGCCCTTCCCCGCGAATCGCTCTCTCCCGAGCTTCCTTTACGGCTTTGTAAACCTCAAATACGTTGTTCCCATCCACTCGTACACCTGCAATCCCATAGCCTCGCGCACGGTCAACAACCCGTCCACCAAGCTGCTTATGGATCGGCACGGAAATCGCATACTGATTATTCTCACACATCAAAATGACCGGAAGTTTGTGAACCCCCGCAAAATTGCAGCCTTCGTGAAAATCTCCTTGATTGCTGGATCCTTCCCCAAAGGTTACAAAACTCACTAACTTCTCATTTTTCATTTTTGCCGCCAGGGCTATGCCAACGGCATGGGGCACCTGCGTAGTAACCGGACTGGAACCAGTTACGATCCGAAGCTTTTTATATCCAAAGTGGCCAGGCATTTGACGGCCTCCGCTATTGGGGTCTTCCGCTTTGGCAAATACGGACAGCATCAATTCTTTGATGCTCATGCCTAGCGATAGGACGAGGCCATAATCGCGATAGTACGGGAGGAAGTAATCCGTCGACTTGTTGAGGGCATATGCTGCAGCGACCTGTGCCACTTCTTGTCCAATGCCTGAAACATGAAAATTAATTTTACCTGCGCGCTGAAGCAGCAAATTGCGTTCATCAAATTTCCGTGCCATTACCATCGTTTTATACATGTCAACAGCCTCTTCATCGGTCAATCCCAGTGAATGATGAAGAACACGTTCTCCCGCTATGCCAGTTTCGCTCATGAAAGTGCCCCCCTAAAGTCGGATTCAAGTTCTATTACATCAATTTACTATATTACTATCTCAATTCAATCAAATCAATAATTTGGAATTACAAGAAGCCTCTAACTATTTTGGGGTCAGATCAAGCCTGCTGTTAAAAATCCTCTAACCTGATCAGCGAATCATCATTATACTTTGAAACCGACGATGTTAATCCACAGCTCTTTCTAGCTTATTATGAAACTATGAAATAAAGCAGCACGAGCTTTGCAGAAAAAGAAAAAAGCCGCATTCAGAGAATACTGAAAGCAGCTTATCGTGCACAAACCACATATTACATTCTACTCATTCCTTAAGGTAACCAGACACGTAGACATTCACATCCGTTACCCTCTCCGACGCTGCTGGTTGAGGCGAATCTTGGATTCGTTCCCCTGCTCGGTCGCCTCATAGAAAATGCGGCGCGACAGCTGTTTCGGCAAATACTCCTGCTTCACGTAATGTCCCGGATAGTTGTGCGGATATAGGTACCCCTCGTGCCCAAGCTTGGCCGCTCCGGCGTAATGGGTATCACGAAGATGCAGCGGCACCTCCGCCGACTTCACTTCCTCGATCGCTTCCATCGCTTTGGAAATGGCCGTATACACGGCATTCGATTTCGGACTTTCCACCGCAAACAGGATCGCCTGCGCAATGTTGAGTTTGGCCTCCGGCCAGCCGTTGTTGCGATACGCGTCCAGCGCGCCGATGGCCTGCGTCATGGCCTGAGGATTGGCAAGGCCGATATCCTCGCTGCTCGCCGCGATCAAACGGCGAATAAACACCATCGGGTCCATGCCCAGCTTTTCCACCGCGTACAGAAACCAGAACAGGGCGGCATCGCTGGAACCGCGAATGCTTTTGTGAAACGCCGACAACACGTCGTATTGCGTCGACTCGTCCGCGCGCACGATGGGACGGCGAATGGATTCTTCCGCAACCGCGAGCGTAATATGGATGGAACCGTCCGTTTCCGGCGGCGTGGTCAGTGCGGCCAGTTCCAGGGCATTCAGCGCGCGCCGAATGTCCCCGTTGGCCATCGTCGCGATATGCGATAGCGCCTCTTCGTCCGCCTTCAGTTCCATGAAACCGAGGCCCTTGTCCGCATCTTGCAGGGCACGACGCATGGCAATCAGCGAGTGCTCCTTGTTCAGCGGCTCCAGTTGAAACAGCGTTGAGCGGCTCATCAAGGCCCCGTTCACGTAATGAAACGGATTCTCCGTCGTCGCCCCGATAAAAATAATGGTGCCCTGTTCCACCGCAGGCAGCAGCGCATCCTGCCGCGAGCTGTTGAAGCGGTGCACCTCGTCCAGAAACAGAATCGTTTTGGTGCCGTACAGCTGCTTGTTCGTCTGGGCTTGCTCGATCACTTCACGAACGTCCTTCACGGACGCATCCACCGCGTTCAGCCGAACGAAATTACCCTGCGTGTGCTTGGATATGATATGCGCCAACGTGGTTTTGCCGCATCCTGGAGGACCATACAGCAGTATGGACGAAATCTGGTCGGCCTCGATGGCGCGGCGAAGCAGCTTGCCCGGCCCGATGATATGCTCTTGCCCGATATATTCTTCAAGCTTCTCCGGACGCATCCGATCGGCAAGCAGTCTCGCCTTCGGCTCCGCATCCTGTTGAAACGAAAACAAATCCATCATTATTCACTTCCTTAACTGATTGGCCTGCTCTCTATCATACCATATTCCTGCGCGATCAAATCGATAAACGCCCGCATGGCGCTGCTGATGAACGCATCCTTGCGCGTAATGAAATACGTCGTCATATGATCCTTTCCTGCAGGGAGCGAATGCTTGCGAAGCATGCCGCCGGCAATCTGCTGCCGCACGACAATCTCGGGCAGGAGGGAAATCCCCATACCTGAAGCCACTCCGCTAATAATGGCCTCCAACGTGCCGAACTCCATGATCGCTGGGCGGTGAACACCGCTTTCCCTCAGCCAGTTTTCCAATATTTCGCGATAGGAGCACCCGCGGCTATAGACCAGAATCGGCTTGGCGTACAACTCTTCCTGATCGGCATTCATGCCGGACGATACGATAAACACTCGCTCGTTAAATACCGGAATCGCGCGCAAATCGGGATGATCGCAAGCACAGCCGATGAACGCCCCCTCCAGTTCGTAGCCAACGACCTGATCGATCAATACCTGAGAGTTGCCGGTCGTCAAAGACAACGATACTTGCGGATGGCTCTTGTAATAGAGCGAAAAAAGCTCGGGTAAACGCACCGCAGCCGCAGTCTGCGTCGAACCGATGCGCAGCGGTCCGGACGGCGTCCCGGTGGCTTGAAGCGCCTTCGTTGCTTCTTCAAGCAACCCTACGACTTTGTCCGCGTAAGTCAATAGAAGCTCCCCGGCCGGAGACAGCGTCATGCCCCGGTTATGCCGAATGAAGAGAGCCGTTACCAATTCGTTCTCCAAATGCCGGATTCTTGCGGTCACATTGGACTGAACATACCCTAACCTTGCCGCTGCTCTGGTCACGTTTCCCTCCTGTGCAACGCACTGAAATATGCGCAAATCTCCGCTTTCCATGGACAACCGCCCCTTCCGATACTACCTTGATCCCGTTTTTGATATCATTCAAAATGATTTCTGGTTCATTAACAATCATTATACAGCATGCTCGCTCGGCGCTACAATCAGTGTAACAGGCAAGCCGGTTTGCCAACATCACTGAATCCAATTCATCAAGAGGAGTGTAACCATGAAAATATCCGAACAAACCGTAGCGATCGTAACTGGCGGCGGCACAGGAATCGGCAGAGCCGCCAGCGTGCTGCTGTCCCGGCACGGGGCAACCGTAGCAGTCAATTATTCGCGTTCCCGGCTGGAAGCCGAGGCGACCGTGCAGCAGATACGGGACACCGGCGGACGCGCTTTTGCCGTGCAAGCCGACATCGCCGATGATCAGGCAGTACGTCAGATGGTTGCCGGCATTGAACGTGAACATGGCCCCATAACGGCACTGGTCAACAATGCGGGCATCACGAGACATATTCCGCTGCAAGATCTGGATGCCGTCGACGATGACGCATGGGACACGCTTTATAACGTCAATGTCAAAGGCATGTTTTATTGCGCAAGGGCTGTCTCCAAAGGCATGCGGCAGGCCGGACATGGCGCGATCGTCAACCTTGGCAGCATTGCCGGCATGACCGGATCAGGCTCCTCCGTCCCTTACGCGGCATCCAAAGCCGGCGTGCATGGGTTGACCCGCTCTCTTGCCCATGCACTGTCTCCCCACATCCGGGTTAACGCCATCGTTCCTGGAGCGGTTTCCACGCGTTGGTGGGCAGGCAACGAGGCACGTATGGAACAATTGGGCGGACAACTGTTATTGCAGCGCATATCCTCTCCTGAGGATATTGCCCATATGATCGTTGCCGCGCTGGAGCAGCCGTCCATGACCGGACAGCTCATCACGGTCGACGCGGGTCAAACGTTATGAGCGTTGGTGAACAAGTTAAAGGAAATGTTGACGATCGAGCCAAAGGATTAAAACCATTAAAGTACGTTGTTTTGATTTTGCTCACAACGCTGATTATGGGCACGTCGTTCCCCGTCGGCAAAATCGGCATGGCGTACGCCCCTCCTTTTCTGCTGATGGGACTTCGTTATGTGCTGGCAGGCGCTTTGCTGGCGTGGATCGTCAGAAAGCGACCATTACCAAAAGGCTGGAAGCAGTGGATGCAAACAGCCATTATCGGCTTGTTTCAATCCGCAGGGGTCATGGGCTGTGCCTATTACAGCATGAACTGGCTCACTTCGGGGGAATCCGCGATCATCACGTTTACGAGCCCGCTGCTGTTCATTCTGTTTAGCACATTGCTGGATGGCGTATCATACCGGCTCAGTCAGTGGAGCGGCGTACTCCTTGGCATCGCGGGTGTTGCCATCGGTTTTGGCTTTCAACTCAGCTTTAGCCCGGGAACGCTGATCGGATTGGCGGGCGCCGTCTTTTTCGCCATTTCCACCATACTGGTCAAACGTTGGGGAAGCGCACAAAATACCTACGTACTCACTTCCTATCAAATGCTTGCGGGCGGTATCGCCTTACTGATGCTGAGCGCATTTACCGAGCAACCCGCGTTTGCGCTAAACGCAACCTCGATTATAGTACTGATATGGCTGGTGCTGGCCTGCTCGATGGTGCAGTTTTCGCTCTGGTTCTATTTGCTGCACAATAGCGACCCTGCACGCACCAGCTCGTTTCTGTTCCTCGCGCCGTTATTCGGTGTTGCTTGCAGCTGGGTCCTGCTTGGAGAACGGGTGCAATGGGTTATGGGCGTTGGAGCCGCTTGCGTCTGCATCGGCATTTATTTGGTTAACCGCAAAGGAAGCGCTTCTGACAAGAAGATCCCATCGAAATTCATCTCGCCTCGGCCATCCAAAGGATAGAAAAGAGAAAACACGGAATGTCGACCTCGTATTCATTTGCAAGCCAAAAACAACCTGTTCCGTGTAGTACATCACCCTTGCCATAAACATACAGAAAAAGCATGGCGCCCCCGGCACCATGCTTTACTATTTATCTTATCGTTTATATCGAATCGTCAGGCCACCCTTGTACGCTGACCACGTCACCTTCCGGATTTTGCGTTGCCGCAGCATATTCGGGCAGCGCTCCGTCATGGAACAGCCACAGTTCATGCAGCGCCCGCGTGCAGCCGACGTATAACAGCTTGGCGTCACCCGCATTTGGCAAGTAGTGCGCTCCGTCCACGTCGGCCACGATGGCCGCATCGAACTCCAACCCTTTGGAAAGATAGACCGGCAGAACCGAATGGCCGCCAGCATACTGCTTTTCGCCCCCGTCGATGAGGTTAAGCTCCCATCCTGCCTGCTCCAGCTCGCGATGCAGTTCAATCGCTTCATGCAGCGTCCGGGTCAGAATCGAAACCGTGCGGTAGTCTTTGCTTGTGAGCCATTTCAATGCACGTTCCAAACTCGCGGTCCTTCCCGTCTGTTCGTACGGTAACACACGCACCGGGTCACCGCTCCGGAAGACCGGGATGGCCGTAATACCACTTCGAACCCCCTGCTCGAGAATCGTGTTTGCATAGTCAATGATCTCCATCGTCGAGCGATAACTTCGAGTCAGGGCGAAATAGGCATTATGTTCCTCGGCAAACAGCGAGCTCATCTCATTCCAAGCATGGACGCCGCGGTATTCGTGAATCCCTTGGGAGAGGTCACCCAAAATGGTAAACGAATGTCCTTTGACGTACAAATCCAGCAAGGCCACATGGAACGGGGAGAAATCCTGCGCTTCGTCGATGACCACATGATCGAACCGCGCAGCGCCGTCAATATCGTGAACTAATGTGTGGATATACACGAGCGCGGGCAGGTCCTCTTCGCGAATCACGTTTTGTTTCAGGTCGGCCGCCGTCTGTTTAAGCACGTTCTTCGGAATGCGCGCCATGATCCCTTCTGGCACGGTTCTTCCTTTGGATGCCTTGAACAGCTGTTTGTACAGCGTCAGCGGTTCATACTCCGCCCACTTTTTGGCATATGCCTTCTCGCGGGTGGCCGCCTTCTTTTTGCGCTCCTTGCGCAGTGATTCGGAGGAGGTTTTCTTGAGTTCCATTTCGATCCAGCGATGAATCCGCGCCATCACCCGTTCCTTGCGTTTAGCCAGCGGGTAATGCTTGTATTCGTCGCTGAACCAGCCATCGATTTCCTTTTTCGCGAGCACGGCTCCGTCCCACGGACTGAAATCCAGATCCGGTACCGCACTGGCCTCCATGCCGGTCAACCACTCGCGCAGCAGCTCCATGAAACGGATCGAACCCTTGTACCTCCCAGGCACGTCATCGTTCAGCTCCGGCTTGGCATCCGGCGTTTCGAACCACGCCTGCAAGGTTTCCTGCGAGTCTGCCAGCGGCAGCTCCAGTCCCAGCAGGTTCACCGCCCAATCCGGGAACGTGCTTTGCTGGATATCGCCCACGCCCAATTCTGGCAGGACGTCCGAGATATAATCGAGAAACATATGGTTGGGCGCAAAAATGACCATTTTTTCTGCCGATACCTGCTCCTTATACTGATACAGCAAAAAGGCCAGCCTATGCAGGGCCACGGTCGTTTTTCCCGAGCCTGCCACGCCCTGGATGATCAATGCGGTGTTTTTGGCGGCGCGAATGATCTGGTCCTGCTCCGCCTGGATGGTCGATACGATATCCCGGAGCTTATTGTCCTTGTTTTCGCCGAGCCGATATACCAAAAATTCATCCGAAACCGCCGGCTGATCGCCTTCGCGGTTATATGTATCCGCCACCCGTTCCAAAATGCGCTGGCGAATAACTACGTTCCGTTTCAGGTAAACGAGCCCTTCGACAAGCCCTTCCGGCGCTTCATACGTCGCCATGGCTTCTCCGCCGGTAAACGAGTAAAACAGGCTGGCAACGGGTGCGCGCCAATCGATCACGAGCGGATGCTCACCCACCTCTTCGCGGTCCACCCCGATTTTGCCGATATACAGCGGCTTTCGTTCATCGCTGCCCTGTTCTTCAAAATCAAGACGCCCGAAATAGGGTTGCTGCGCGCTCTTGGCCAGATTGCTGCGGCGTTCCTCACGTCCCGCCTCCAGCACTTGCTCCGTGAAATCGTGGCCGGTATAGACCGGAATGTTTCTCAACCGTTCCAACTGGCGGTCCACTTCTTCCATCGTTCGCTTCAACCTGTTTTCTTCTTCTTGATAGGCACTTTGAAAGCTTTCTGACATGTTTCAGTTACCTCCTAAGAATATGTTATTTTGCATAGCCGTTTACGGACGACACAAAAGGATATTTACTATATCACATTGACAGCGCGAAAGCTATATATCCTTGCGATTTAAAGGAAGCCGGCAATCTAAAAGCAAGCCTCAATTTCTGTCAATAAGAGGAATTGGACGCAAAAAAATACGACACCCTCTTCAAGCCTTGACAGGCATGATTCGGGCACCGCATGAATCCCCAATATACTTTACGATGTCGCATCGCCGGCCTCTTCCGTTTGCGACACGAACTGTTTTTGCGCCAGCTCGCGGTACACCTCGTGACTGCCAAGCAGCTCCGCATGCGTGCCCGTTCCGGTCACATGGCCGTGCTCCAGCACAACGATTTGGTCCGAGTCCACCACGGTGGACAACCGATGCGCGATGACCACCGTCGTGCGCCCCTGCATCAGGTTGGACAAAGCTTGCTGCACTTCATGCTCCGATGTGCTGTCCAGGCTTGAGGTTGCTTCGTCCAGCAGCAGCACGTCAGGGCTGCGCAGCAAAGCGCGCGCAATAGCGATTCGCTGGCGTTGTCCCCCCGACAGCTTGATGCCGCGTTCCCCTACCTCGGTGTCGTATCCTTGCGGCAGCTTCTCGATAAACTCCTTGGCATAGGCCATCTCGGCCGCCCGCCGGATCTCCTCCACACTGGTTTCACGTCCCAAGCCGTAGGTGATGTTGTCCTTCACCGTGCCAGCCATGAGCGGACTTTCTTGGGAGACGTAACCGATTTTGCTGCGCCACGAAGATAACGAATAGGCCGTTATTGATTTCCCGCCGTAGGTGATGCTGCCTGCCTCGGGGCGATAAAACTGTTCCAGCAAAGAAAAAATGGTCGATTTGCCGCTGCCGCTCGGCCCCACGATCGCGGTCACTTTGCGTGCAGGCAGCATCAAATCGATGCCGTGCAGCACTTCTTCTCCGGTCACGTACGAGAAGCGCACGTTGTTGAACGCAATGTTTTCATTGCCTTTGGGAGCCTCTTCGGTCTGATCGCGCGGCTCCTCCTCGTGGGCCAATATGGCCTGGATGCGCTCGGTGGTTCCTACCACTTTTTGCAAACGAGAATATAGCGTCGTGAATTGCCCCATCGGCATGATGACTTGGAACAACAGCAGAATGAATGCAACCAGCTCCCCGGCCGACAGCAGGCCCGATGCCACGCGCATGCCTCCTACGCCGAGAATGACGACCAGCACCGCGGTCATGACAAACGTGAACAGCGGTCCGATCAGCGCCAGTATCCTCGCCTCCTGCAGACCAAAAGCAAACATTTTACCGATTCGGGAGCTGCCCGCGTCGCTTTCTTGCTTTTCGGTACCGTATGCTTTTACGAGACGGATTTCACCGATGACCTGACTCAGCACCGACGTAAAACCCGCCATCTCGTCCTGCTGTTTCTTCGAGATCTGGTACATTTTCCGGCCAACGGGCAGCAGGATCAGCAATGTTAGCGGAACGAGGCTCAGAATGATCAACGACATGACCCAATCCAGGTAAAACAGGAGAGCCACGCCGCCGACCACCGCCACGATGTTTGATATGAACGAAACGAGGTAATCGGCGATCAGCGTCATAATTTGACTCGTATCGTTGGTAATGCGGCTCATCGTATCCCCTGTGCGGTTGCGGTCGAAATACGGCATCGGCAGCGATAACACCTTGTTCCACAACTTGGTGCGGAGCGTTGCGACGACCCGTTGTCCCGCATAGTTCAGCAAATAAATGCTGATTCCCGCTGCGATCGCCTGAATGACAAAAGCGCCAATGAGCATGATGATGACGGATTTATTCAATGCGGACATCGTCAGTCCGTCAATCAGCCCTTTGGTCATGAGCGGCACGATCAATCCGGCCGTCGTCTGAATCAGCGTGAGGATCAGGGCCACGATGAGAATCAGCTTCGGCGGCTGAGTCGAGGCGATCAGTTTTGCGAAATCCTTGAATCCCTTTTTCCCCAATCTAGGTTCTGTTTGCTTCTTTTGCTCCGTATCTTGCATGGTCCTCCTCCTTACCCTTCATTCACACCTCAATCATACGACTGAACGCCCCATTTCGTTTCTCGGATTCGGATTTGCTTGATGATGTCTTTTAGGCTACAAAATGCCGTGCAAAATGAAATTGGCCAAGAACAGAATGGAGATGCCGTACATGACCCCCGGAACGTTTTTTCCTTGTCCTGCAGCCAGCTTTGCGAGCGGATAAGCGATGAATCCAAACGCCATGCCGTCCACGATGCTGTACGTAAAAGGAATCATGACCATGATCAGAAATGCCGGGAAAGCTTCGGTAAAATCGCGAAAATCCATCTGCCTTACGTCCTGAACCATCAAGCCCCCGATGATGATCAAAATAGGCGCAATCGCGCTGTCCGGAATATAACCGAGCAGCGGAATGAAGAAAAAGGTCGCGCCGAACAGCACGGCCGTCACGAGCGGCGTAAGGCCCGAACGCCCGCCTGCGGCGATGCCTGCCGTCGTTTCCGCGGCTGCCACAGCCGGGCTGCTGCCGAAGATGCCTGCAAACACATTGGTTACGGACAGGGCACGCAAACTGCCTTTGAACCGTTCCGGACGGCCGATCAACTGCGTCTGCGCAGTGATCAGGCCGATATTTTCGAATACAACGATCAACAACAACAGGAATACCGCGATCCAAAAGGCGAGCTGCGCCAAATGATCGAACGACAGCTGGGCGAACAGGCCGCCGTATTGGCGGATCGCTGCTCCGGCTGACACCGGCTCTCCCGGCTGCACGGCTCCAAGCACATAGGCCAACGCCGTTCCCGCCAATATGCTGATCAGCAGGCCGCCCGGCACGTTGCGAATGAATAATATCAGCGCGATGACCAGCGTGACGCATGCGGTGATGACCCCCGGTTCGCCAAAATGCCCGATCGTCACAAACGTCGTCTGGTGCGCGATCACGATCCCGCTTTTTTGCAGGCCGATAAAGGTCAAAAACAGCCCGATGCCTACGGTAATGCCATGCTGCAAGTTTTTGGGTATGGCTTCGCTGACCATTTTATATAACGATGTAAAAGCAACGACCGCAAACAGAATGCCCGTAACGGTGACGACGGCCAGTGCCTCCTGCCAGCTCAGCTTCATGGAATGCACCAAGGTATATGTAAAAAACGCGTTGATCCCCATGCCCGGCACAACCACGATCGGGGATTTGCCCCAGAACGCCATGAGCAGGCAGCCTGCGATGGACGTCAGCAGCGTGCCAACCATCGCCGCCTGCAGCGGCATGCCGGCATCCGCCAAAATTGTAGCATTGACCATGACGATGTATACCACGGCAAAATAGGAAATCGCTCCCGCGATCAGTTCCTTTTTCCACTGGTTCCCCGGCTCCAATCCGAGGCGTCTGGTCATCCATCCTTGTTTCATCTGATTTCTATTCCCCTCTCTGACGCTGCAGTTCCCTATGTATTCAGCATGACGCGCAGCACCCCATATCATACACGCTTTTGTTGTTGAAGTACATGACGTACGCTTGACGCTTGGAAGGTTTTTCGGGATTGCGAACATCGGTGATACATCGCGGATTGCAGTCGAATTTCACAAAAAAGGCAGGCACCGTAACGGCACCTGCGCTTTTTATGAAAAGCTTAATTTTTCTTCTTTTTCTCGGCGATTTCAAGCAGCTCTTTGACCACGACGCTGACCATGATCAGTCCGACCACCGGAGGGACGTAGGCGTTGCTTGCCGGCGGCTGCTTGGCTTTGCGGATTTCCGGAGCGTTCTCGGGAACGATCTTCTCCGTAACGTCCGCGCGAGGTTTCATCGGCTCCTCGGTGGAGAATACCACCTTCACGCCTTTTTTGATGCCGTCTTTGCGCAGCTTCGTGCGCACGACGCGGGCGATCGGGTCCATGGACGTTTTGGAAATGTCCGCCACCTGGAATTTCGTCGGGTCCATTTTATTGGCCGCACCCATGCTGGAAATGATCGGAATGCCGCGCTTCAGGCACTCCTTGATGAGATGGATTTTGTAAATGATCGTATCCGAAGCATCCACCACGTAATCCAGCTCGTATTTGAACAATTCTTCATACGTCTCTTCGGTATAGAACATGTTCAGCGCGATCGCTTCGCACTCGGGATTGATCAGCTTGACCCGTTCCACCATCAGGTCTGCCTTTTTTTGGCCCACGGTCGTGGTCAAGGCATGGATCTGACGGTTGATGTTGGTGATGTCCACGACATCCTTGTCGATCAGGATGATGCGTCCAACGCCGGTACGGGCGAGGGCCTCCACCGCGATGGAGCCGACGCCGCCAATGCCGAGCACTGCAACGGTGCTGTTTTTCATCGTTTCAAGACCTTCAGGTCCGATTGCGAGCTCTGTTCTTGAAAATTGATGGAGCATTGAGAATCAGATGCCTCCTTTATTTCTTTTCCGCCACCGGTTTGCGGGCTACGCGGATATGCAGCTGTTCCAGTTGATCCAGATCTACTTCGGATGGAGCGTTCATGAGCAGATCCGTTGCACTTGCCGTTTTCGGGAACGCAATCGTTTCGCGCAGGTTAGTGCGTCCAGCCAGCAGCATGACGAGACGGTCGAAACCAAAGGCGATCCCGCCGTGTGGTGGTGTTCCGTATTCGAATGCTTCAAGCAAGTAACCGAATTTTTCTTTCGCCACTTCCGGAGAAAGGCCCAGTGCGTCGAACATTTTTTCCTGTACGTCGCGTTTGTAAATACGCATCGAACCACCGCCGACTTCGTAACCGTTCAATACGAGGTCATACGCTTGGGCGCGGATCTCGCCCGGATTGCTGTCGAACAGGTGCAGATCCTCGTCTTTCGGACGTGTGAACGGATGGTGTTCAGCTACATAACGTTTTGCTTCTTCATCATAACCGAGCAGTGGGAAGTCCACAACCCAAGCGAATTTGAATTTGCTGTCATCGATCAGGCCAAGCTGGCGGCCGATTTTGAGACGCAGGTTGCCGAGCACGTCGGCAACGACTTTTTTGTTGTCGGCAGAGAAGAGCAGCAAGTCCCCTTCTTCGGCTCCAGTACGTTCTTTGAGCGCTTCGATCTCTTCCGGCGTGAAGAACTTCACGATTGGCCCTTTGAATTCGCCGTCTTTCACTTGAATCCAAGCCAGACCTTTGGCGCCATAACGTGCAGCGAACGGTCCGAGGTCGTCGATTTCCTTCCGGCTCCATGTGCCGCAGCCTTTCGCGTTCAGCACTTTCACTTCGCCGCCTTTTTCGATGACGGAAGCAAATACTTTGACGCCGCTGGTCGCAACGATGTCGTTCACTTCGATCAATTCCATGCCGAAGCGCAGATCTGGCTTGTCGGAGCCGTATTTGCCCATGGCATCCGCATAAGTAATGCGTTGGAATGGCAGTTCGAGCTCAATGCCTTTCGTCTCGCGCAGCAATTTCGCCATCAATTGTTCCATCATCGGCAGCAGGTCATCCTGTTGCATGAAGGACGTTTCAATGTCGACTTGCGTGAACTCCGGCTGGCGGTCAGCACGCAGATCCTCGTCACGGAAGCAGCGGGCGATCTGATAGTAACGCTCCAGTCCACCGACCATCAGCAACTGCTTGTAAATTTGCGGGGACTGAGGCAGGGCGAAAAATTCGCCTTCATGCACGCGGCTCGGCACGAGATAGTCACGCGCGCCTTCCGGCGAGCTCTTGGTCAGGATCGGCGTTTCCACTTCGATGAACTCTTCGCCATCCAGGAAGTCGCGGAATACTTTGGCTGCTTTGGAACGCAGCTTCAGCGTATCGAACATTTCCGGGCGGCGCAGGTCCAAATAACGATATTTCAAACGAAGAGACTCATCGACTTCAACGCCGTCTTCGATGAAGAACGGAGGTGTTTTGGCCGCATTCAGCACTTCGATTTCGGTCACTTGCACTTCGATTTCACCTGTAGGCAGGTTCGGGTTTACCGTTTCGGCATCACGCTTCACGACTTTACCGGATACGGCAATGACGTACTCGCTGCGAACTCTGTCCGCAATGGCAAGGGCTTCGCCGGAATATGCCGGGTTGAATACCACCTGCACGATGCCGCTGCGGTCGCGCAGATCGATGAACAGGACGCCTCCAAGGTCACGACGGGTTTGAACCCAGCCGTTCAGTGTTACGGTTTCACCGATGTGTGCGTTCGTCAAAGCGCCGCAATGATGACTTCTTTTCATAATCAGACTCCTTATTATTTGAAATTCCCTCCCTGTACGAAGGCAGCCGCTCAAGGCCGCCCGTTCCAGTTCGGTTGTGTGAATAACGTTAATTTAGCCGCAAACCTTTCCAGCTCGTTTCCGATTCTGGATGAATGTTTAGCGGTTCAGTGGCTTCCTCTTACCGCAGCAGCCAGGTCATCCAGCTTCACGGTCCGTTGTTCTCCCGTTTCCATCGCTTTCAGCGCAATCTCGCCGCGCTCCAGCTCGTCATCCCCAAGGATGGCCGTATAACGGGCTTTGAAACGGTCTGCCGATTTCATCTGGGCTTTCATTTTGCGGCCTAGATAATCGCGCTCGCCGGACAGCCCGGATTGACGCAGCTTGAACAACAAACGATTGACTTCGCGATCCGCAGCCTCGCCGAGGGCAACAAAGTACACGTCCAGCGGAGCAAGATTGCTAACTTCGATATTCTGGTGCTCCAGAATAAGCTGGATGCGTTCCAGGCCGATACCGAAACCGATGCCAGGCTGATCCGGTCCGCCGATGTCGCCGACGAGTCCATTGTATCTGCCGCCGCCGCCGACCGTATCGATTGCGCCAATGCCTTGTGCCTTCAATTCGAACGCAGTCAATGTGTAATAATCCAGTCCACGAACCAAACGATGATTCACGGCATAGTCCACGCCGAAGTCTTCCAGATATGACTTCAATGTTTCAAAGTGATTCAGGGACTCTTCATCCAGGCTGTCCAAAATGGACGGTGCGCCTGTGAATTTGTCTTGATCCACCTTGCAGTCGAGCACGCGAAGCGGGTTGCGCTCCATCCGGGATTGACAGTCTTTACACAGGCTGTCTTTCATCGGTCTGAGGAACGACAGCAGCTGCTCGCGATAAGCCGCCCGGCTTGCCGGGTTGCCGACGGAGTTGATCTCCACTTTAACATCCTGCAGTCCAAGCTCCACGCACAGCTGATAACCAAGCGCGATCACTTCTGCGTCGATCGACGGATCGACCGCCCCGATCGCTTCCACGCCAAACTGGTGGAATTGGCGCTGACGTCCTGCCTGCGGGCGCTCATAACGAAACATCGGTCCGATGTAATACAATTTGCTGACATCAGGTTCGCCATACAGTTTGTTTTCCACGTAAGAGCGAACCACGCCCGCAGTGCCCTCGGGACGAAGCGTCATGCTGCGGTTCCCTTTATCATCAAACGTGTACATTTCCTTTTCCACGATATCCGTCGTTTCGCCTACGCCGCGAACAAACAAAGCTGTCTGTTCAAATATAGGGGTACGAATTTCGCGGTAATTATACCGGCGGCACAAGTCGCGTGCTTTTTCCTCAACGGCCTGCCATTTCTCGACAACACCAGGCAGCAAATCCTGCGTTCCTGTTGGTTTTTGAAATGCCATGATTCATCCCTCCATCATTTTAGTTCTCTATATAGCAAAAAAATCCCTCGCCCTGCTTGCCGAATCATCGGCAAACAAAGGGACGAGAGATTGTGTTTAACATTCACCCGTGGTACCACCCACATTCCGGAACACCCGACGCCACACAGACCAGTCAAGTTTGTCCTGAACCGATGCGTGAGGTCACCTCATCAGTCATTCATTCCGCTCCACGTATAACGCACGTCCTGCGCAGTTCGGCTACTGGCCACCGGAGAAGCTCCGCTGTGTTCGCCGCCTGTTCTCGGGGAAGTCATTCATCCGCTCATCAAGAGAATCCTTACAGCCTGGGGATTCTTCTCTGTTCTTGTGGGTTCGGATTACTTGGTCCCGTCATCGAATCGTCGATTCATCAGTTTTAACATTATAATATGACGTTAAAAGTTAATTTATTTCCTGATTGTAATGAACCGCAGTACTAAAGTCAAGAGCTAACGCTCAAAGGAAGCAAAAAAAAGCCTGCACACCGTGTGCAGGCTCAAAAGATATATAAAAAAGGGGGTCATGTCTGTTATTATAAACAGGCTATGTTAAAGACCCATGAATCCAATGTTACAGGATCATTACAAAAATGATAGCGCTTTAATTTAATTCCTCCACGTACGCTCCATTGCTTCTCAGCTTGTGAATGATTTCGTTATAATCCTCGTCATTCACCTTGGCCGAAAGAACATAGCGCAGATCTCCAAAATCAGTTGTGGATATATTGGATGCATTCAACATGTCATGATCCTCATTTACGCGCTCCCTCGTTCCCCCATCGGCATCGCGGTCCACCGGGGCCACGACGGGAATCACGTTCTCGCTCGCCGGAACTCCGGGAGAAGAACCCACCCCCATTGCGCCGTTCGTGCCCGCTGCGCCAGCCGTGTTGTAAGGAACCAGGGGTACCATCAGCTTTTGGTCCCTTCCGATCGCATCGTCCAGCTGCCCTACCTCCAATTGCTCCGTGCGAAACGTCTGCAATGACGTTCTTGCTCCCTCTGCGTCATCTTCGGTACGAAAATAAGCCTGAATATGCTTTGCCATGCCAATCCCTCCTTTTCATTTCGGCGAAATGCTCCATTCCATCCGGGCTGATTATGATGCGGGAACAGGAGCATTAGGCTGCCCTGCTCCTGCTTCGTAATGAAACGGTTAGATAACCTTCAACAGTTCGCGAACGAAAGCCGGTTCGTCCTTCGGCGTTCGCGACGTAATGAAATTTCCATCCACAACCGCTTCATGATCCTGGAATTCGGCTCCTGCATTGACCATGTCGTCCTTCAGCGGCGGGTATGCGGTAATCGTGCGTCCCTTCAACAGATTGGCGCTTGCCAAAATTTGCGGTCCATGGCAGATGGCTGCAATCGGTTTTTTGGCGCTGTCGATCTCCGTCACGAATTTCAAAATGTGAGCATCGGTTCTCAAATTTTCCGGGGACGATCCCCCGGGAATGACCACGGCATCATAGTCGGCTGCAACAGCGTCTGCAATGGCTTTATCCGTCGTGTATGTTGCCTTGCCGTTCTTGCCTTTCAACACTTCTCCGGCTTTGAGGCCGATAATTTCGACATCGTGTCCGGCTTGCTTGACCTCATCGTAAGGTACCTGCATTTCCGAATCCTCGAACTCGTTTGCCAACAAAAATGCGATTTTGCTCATTGGTCATGCTCTCCTTTCACACTGGTCAACCCCGTTGATTTCCTGCGGTTCGTTTCATGTCTGGAAACCATGGTCGCTTTTTTCAGGCGTCTTACTGCAAAAGTAAAGCGCTTGTGCCTAGTTTGTTATTACCCTAACAAGCTTCTTTTATAACAGGTCCTGAGTGAACGGTCGGCTTCTTCCACCATATCGTTATTTGCGGAAACAACAAAAAGCCATGATTCGAGTCATGGCTTTTTGCTGTGGCATCCTCAAACGCGTGGGAGACGCGGCGGTTTGCCCTTATCCTTCTCTTGAACGAACCAGATCGCTGCAACACAATCCGCTGCCGCCCGGGCCAACTGAAGCGATTCATGCATGCTGCCCGGAGGAAGCAGAGGTTCCATGCGCGAACGGCTTTCCTTCGTGGATTGGCGCATAATGATGGCGTGCTCCTTTGCCCTGCTACGGGCTGCAGATTTCAACATATCCTTCATTATGGCCTTTCCCCGCCGGGATTATGCCTGGCCTTCCTGACGAATCGGGCTTTCCACCATGAGCGTCACCGGTCCCCAATTGGTAAAGGTCACATCCATCATAGCCCCGAAACGTCCGGTTTCGACCTGAATGCCCTTATCCCGCAGCAATTGGTTGAATGTTTCATACAATGCAGCCGCCGCTTCAGGTCTTGCCGCAGCCGCAAAGCTGGGGCGCTTGCCCTTACGGCAGTCGCCGTACAAGGTGAACTGGGAGACCGACAGAACGGCTCCGCCCACGTCAATCAGGCTGAGATTCATTTTCTCCTGCTCATCCTCGAAGATCCGCAAACCGGCGATTTTGTCGGCCAGATAAACGGCATCCTTTTCCGTATCCTCATGCGTGATGCCGACCAGCAGCATCAGGCCGGATTCGATCTGTCCGGTCACTTCGTCCCCGACGGTAACCCTGGCTTCTTTGCAACGTTGTACAAGCACTCTCATGCTTAAGCTCCTTACTGCATGATGCGATGTACGGAGTAAACGTCCTTCACTCGTTTGATCCGTTCCACAACCGAATGCAGGTGTTCCGTATTTCGAATCAAAATGGTAACATGCACCAATGCCAATTTGTTTTTGTCTGTCCGTCCGGTAACGGCGGAAATATTCGTTTTGCTTTCCGAAACGGCTTGCAGCACTTCATTGAGCAAACCATTGCGATCGTGGCCCGTAATCTCAATGTCGACGCTGTAGTTGGCTTCGATATTTTCTTCCCACTCCACCTCGATCACGCGAGCTGCCTCATCCCCGTCCGAGCCTGAAGGAATGTTCGGGCAGTCCCTGCGGTGCACGGACACGCCGCGACCACGCGTGACATAACCAATCACGTCATCTCCGGGCACAGGGTTGCAGCAACGCGCAAAACGAACGAGAAGGTTGTCAATGCCTTTGACGCGAATGCCGTTGGTTGGGCGGTTTTTGCGTTCCGGCGCAGGCTTCAGCTCACGCATCTCCGAGTTCAGCTCCAGCAGGCTGTTTTCTTCCTGCTCCCGGCGCAGCTTCTCGGTGGCTTTTGTAACGATCTGCGCGGCAGTGATTCCACCGAATCCGATCGCTGCAAGCATGTCCTCAATGTCGTTAAAGGCAAATTTCTTGGCGGCCTCCAGGAGTTTCTCGTCGCTCATCCATACGGAAGGCTCCAGCCCCATTCGCTTCAGCTCGCGTTCAATGCCCTCACGGCCTTTTTCAACGTTTTCTTCACGGCGTTCCTTCTTGAACCATTGCTTGATCTTCGAACGGGCATGGGACGACTTGGCGATTTTGAGCCAGTCCTGACTTGGGCCGTAGGAATGCTTGGACGTCAGGATTTCAATGATATCCCCGGTTTTCAGGCTGTAATCCAGCGGAACGATCCGTCCATTGACCTTGGCACCAATCGTGCGATTGCCCACTTCGGTATGAATGCGGTAAGCGAAATCGAGCGGCACGGATCCTGCCGGAAGCTCGATGACTTCGCCTTTTGGCGTAAATACGAATACAAGATCCGAAAAGAAATCCATTTTGAGCGATTCGACAAACTCGGACGCGTCTTTGGTTTCGTTTTGCAGCTCAAGAATCTCACGGAAAAACGTGATTTTGTCTTCGAAATTGTTGACGGACGCAACGCCTTCCTTATAAGCCCAATGTGCCGCAATACCGAACTCGGCCGTGCGATGCATGTCCCATGTTCGAATCTGAACCTCGGTCGGTTCCCCGTTCGGTCCCACCACCGTCGTATGGAGCGATTGATACATGTTCGCCTTCGGCATTGCGATATAATCCTTGAAACGCCCGGGCATCGGCTTCCACAACGTATGAATGATGCCGAGCGTGGCATAACAGTCCTTGATATTATCCACAATAATACGAATCGCCAGCAGATCGTATATTTCATTGAACTGCCGGTTTTTGGTCGTCATTTTTTTGAACACGCTATAGATATGCTTGGGACGGCCGGACAAGTCCGCCTGAATGCCCATTTCATCAAGCTTGGCTTTGATTCCGTCCATGACCGTATCGATGTACTGTTCCCGCTCAGCCCGCTTTTTGTGCATCAGGTTGGCGATTCGGTAATACTGCTGCGGGTTCAGATAGCGCAGAGCAATATCCTCCATCTCCCATTTGATCGCGGATATCCCGAGACGATTGGCGATGGGGCAGAAAATTTCCAGCGTTTCGTAGGAAATCCGGCGCTGGCTCTCCTCCGACTGGAATTTGAGGGTTCTCATGTTATGCAGGCGGTCTGCCAGCTTGATCACGATGACACGGATGTCCTGTGCCATGGCAATGAACATTTTGCGATAGTTCTCGTTCTGCTGCTCTTCTTTGGAACGGAACTGAATTCTCTCCAGCTTCGTCAAACCATCGACAAGCATGGCGCACGTATTGCCGAATTGGTTGCGAATCTCCTCCAGCGACACTGTCGTGTCTTCCACGACATCATGAAGAAGCGCTGCAATAATGGAAATCGTATCCATCTGCATGTTCACAACGATATCAGCAACCGCAAGCGGATGCAGAATATATGGCTCTCCCGATTTTCGCGTCTGTCCGTGGTGGGCCTGATCAGCAAATTCGTAAGCTTCACGTATGCGCACCAGATCGGCTTCTTTGATGTAGGCCCCGGCCTTCTCAAGTAATTGCTCTATGCCCATTCTGATCTGTTCCGTGTCCTTTCTATACAAAATGGAACCCGTGACATTTGCATCTACACAGGTTCCCCGTAAAAGTGATTTCCTATAATTATGACGCTTCACCCGTTTTCCGTCAACTGCTGACGAATGGGCGAGAAGATGATGATGACTTGTGCGAAAGGCTTGTCGAATAAAGGCTGCTCGATGAAAATGCCAACCTTCTTTATTGTAATACAGTATAGCCGTTTGCCGAAGAATTAGAATAGGTAAGCCATTCATTTTGCATTATTCGTCTTTTTCACACCTTGCCACAATATACGGATTACAAATCACCAACCAACCCTATATATAGTACCATTTCTATCAGGATCGTGATTTCACTCACTTGATATTAACGTAAAAACGAACAATTCGGCGATTTTCGCAAAAAATGTTATTGCTTATTCTTCGGAAAGTCTGTACTATATTGAAGATTTGTGTTTCGGAAAAAGGAGATGAGCATTTCGTGCAGCGTGAAATTCAGGTAAATGAAAAAATGCCTTTTGGACCTGGCTTCTTATTAAGTTTGCAGCACCTTTTCGCCATGTTTGGGAGCACGGTTCTCGTGCCTAACCTGTTCGGCGTCGATCCAAGCATGATTCTGTTGATGAACGGGATCGGGACATTGCTGTACATTCTGATGTGCAAAGGCAAAATTCCGGCTTACCTCGGCTCTAGCTTTGCCTTTATCGCCCCGGTATCCTCCGTCCTGCTTAAACATCCGGAGAACGGGTATTCGATGGCGCTTGGCGCGTTCATCGTAACGGGCATCGTATTTTGCATCGTTGCCTTGGTCATCAAATATGCGGGTACAGGCTGGATTAACGTCGTATTTCCTCCCGCAGTCATGGGCGCGATCGTCGCGCTGATCGGTTTGGAATTGGTTCCGGTTGCTGCCGGAATGGCAGGAATCATCAACTCGGACCCCGTGAATAATCCGGATTGGGTGCCTACCGCACAGCCCATTATTTTATCCATGGTCACATTGGGGGTTACAGTCATCGGAGCGGTTACGTTCCGTGGATTTCCCAAGATCATTCACATTCTGATCGGGATTGTAGTCGGTTACCTGCTCGGGTACGCTATGGGCCAAGTGGAAACCGATAAAATTGCCAATGCCGATTTCGTGTCCATGCCTACCATTACGACGCCTACCTTCGACTGGTCCGTTATTCTAACGATTCTACCTGTAGCCTTGGTCGTTATTGTCGAACATATCGGACATTTGCTTGTCACAAGCAGCATTGTGGGCAAAGACCTTTCCAAAGATCCTGGTTTGCATCGTTCCCTTCTCGGCAATGGGATTTCCACCATCTTTTCCGGTTTCGTCGGTTCAACGCCTAACACGACATATGGCGAAAACATCGGTGTCATGGCTTTGACCCGAGTATACTCAACCTATGTTATTGGCGGCGCTGCGATCATTGCTGTTATTCTTTCGTTCTCCGGGACATTCTCGGCATTGATTGCGAACATTCCCGTTCCGGTCATGGGAGGTGTGTCCTTGCTTCTGTTCGGTGTCATTGCAGCTTCCGGTCTTCGCATCCTGGTCGAACAAAAGGTGGATTTCGCCAAACCGACCAATCTGCTGTTAACGACTTTGGTATTGGTTGTGGGACTTAGCGGCACTCAAGTAACCTTCTACGGCGTTCAATTGAAAGGTATGGCACTGGCAACCATCTTGGGCATCTTGCTCAGCCTGTTGTTCAAATTGTTCGAAGTGCTTGGCTGGTCGAATGACAAAGAAGATAAGGCGATTCTGACCGAGAAAACGCCTGACTGATTTCATCCGTAACATGTAAAAAAGCCAGTTCACTCCCTCCTTTACGGAGGCAGCGAACTGGCTTTTTTTCAGTCATTCATGCCATGTATTATTTCCCGGGAAACGGGAGCAATAGGTTTGGTTTAGTAATTCATCAACGTGAACACGTCGATATTCGGCAGCTTAGCCCGCCCGTTCAGTTCATCCAACTCAATCAGGAACGCAGCGCCAACCACGTTGCCGCCCAATTGCTCAATCAATTTGACGGAGGTAGCGATGGTGCCGCCGGTTGCCAACAGGTCATCGGCAATCAGCACGTTTTGTCCTTTCTCGATCGCATCGATATGCATAGCGAGCGTATCTTTGCCATATTCGAGGTCATAACCGGCTTCGATCGTTTCACCAGGCAGCTTCCCGCTTTTGCGGATCGGCGCAAAACCAACGCCAAGAGCATAGGACAATGGAGCACCCACAACGAAACCACGCGCTTCCGGTCCGGCAATGACATCGATTTTCAGATCGGAAACCATCGTTTTCAGTTCATTGATCGCCTTGCGATACATTTCTCCATCCTTCAACAGCGTGGTAATGTCCTTGAAGCTGATTCCCGGCTGCGGAAAATCCGGAATGACACGAATATAATCTTTGAAATCCAAAATTAATCTCCTCCTAAAATAAATAACACAACTCTGCCTAAGATACGCCCTTCATCCGGGTTATCATCCATTGTGTAAGCTGAGACGTGGGTGCATCCAACATCACCTGCTCGGTTTCTGCCATGCTTTCGATGGCTCGATAATTTCGCGATGTTGCCAGATCCCGTTTGGGCGGATTGGCAACAAACTCGATGTTGCCGTCTCGCCGGTGAATGAAGCCCAGTTCTTCAAACACATCAAGCATCATCGTAATCATGCGTACAGAGCAGCTGCACTGCCGACTGAGTACAGGCGTAATTTCCTGTTCACCCACCGGTTCAGCTCCCCATTTGGACACCAGCACATACATGCGCTTAAAGAGCTCTCTGGAAGGCATCTGAAGTCGATCTCGGCGATTGTGGCCCGATCCATGCAGAAGGATGATATTCTCGGCTCCGCTGAACAACTTCAGCATCGCATCAAGCTGTTCCGGAGTTTCCGGCGTATCAAACACAAATAACGTCCGGACCTGCTCCTGTCCGTAGTGCTGCGCGGCAGCATTACGGGGTAACAACCCGACCTTCCTATCATATACCCAAAGGCATGGTTCATACAATGAATTTCCTATAGAAACATTCGTTTCTTGACGGACGATAACGCCGATCGAGCCGCTTGTATACCTCAGATGAACTTCGAAGGTACGCATAAACTGTTTCATTCCATTTAATGGATCGGCACTGCCGCGTAGATCGAAAACCTGTGCCTCGCTCACTGCCAGATCATGCAGCATAAATTGCGGCTTTCGCGTGCCATTCCACTCGTTAATGGAAAGTTCGCCCATCGCGTCGATGACGGTTCCGGGAAGCAGGAAGTCCGCCAAAGCCCCTTTGCCAAACGCAACAGCTTCAAGCTGCCAGCCCTCCTGCTCCAGCACCAGCTTCAGATGGCGTTTCTCGCGGCCCATCGTTCGGGTTTCTTTAATAGTGACCTTATTCAGCACAAAACGTGGCGATGGATTGCTCATGCCGAACGGCTGCAGTCTGTCTATTTCCTGAATGACTTTCAGCGGCACGTCACTGATCAAACAGTTATCGTCAGCGAGGCGTCGTGGAATGAAATCTTCCTCTTTCAAAACGCCAGCGGCATAATCGTTCAAGCCTCGCTCCAGCTCCACGAGCTGGTCCCGATGGAGCGTCATGCCCGCAGCTGCGGGATGGCCTCCATAATGGTCTAGCGTATGCTTGCACGCGGTTAGAGCCTCGTAGATGTCGAGCCCGTCGATGGATCGGGCCGATCCCTTGCACATCCCTGTTTCAGGGTCAATGCCCAGAATAAGCGTAGGGCGATAATATCGTTCCAGCAATTTGGAAGCCACAATACCAACCACACCCACGTTCCAGCCCTCTCCTGCCAACAGAATGACATGAGGAACCGAGCCTTGGCTCTGAATTTTGTGCTCCAGCATCGCCACCGCTTCCTGCACGATGCTTTCGACCACTTGTTGGCGTTCCCTGTTCAACAGATCGAGTTGACCGGCGAGCATATGCGCCTCATCCAGATTGTCTGTCGTAAGAAGGGACACCGCACGCCCCGCGTGATCCAGACGCCCGCTGGCATTGATTCGAGGAGCCATTGCAAACGCAATGTTCACAGAGGTCACCTGTTCCTGTGTAACCCCGCTGATCTCCAATAAGGCACTTACTCCGGGAAGGCGCGTATCGCGCATGGATTCGACGCCGTAACTTACGATGACCCGATTTTCCCCCTCCAAGGGCATGAGGTCCGCTACCGTGCCAATGGATGCAATCTCCATCCATTCGCGCGGAACTTCCCCAATCAGCGCTTGGGCCAACTTCAGGGCGACTCCTGCACCTGCCAGCCCCTTGAACGGGTAGCTGCATTGCGGGAGCTTCGGATTGATTAAAGCATAGGCTTCCGGCAATACTTCAGGCGGTTCATGGTGATCCGTCACGATGACTTCCATGCCCAGCGATGAGGCATACGCGATCTGCTCCACTGCGCTGATCCCGGTATCGACGGTAATGATCAGCGTGACTCCCTGCTGGTGTGCCCAATCCAAGGCATGATTATGCAGCCCGTACCCTTCATTGGATCGATGAGGAATATAAATATCGTACGAGGCGCCCAAATGCCTCATCAAATGAATCATGAGTGAAGTGCTTGATACACCGTCGGCATCGTAATCTCCATAAATTAAAATATGCTCGCCGCGCTCCAGCGCCTGTTGGATGCGTGGTACGGCCTTATCCATGCCATGCAGCAAATAAGGATCATGCATCTGGCTCAGGTCCGGATGCAAAAACCGTTCCGCCTCTGCCTCTGTGAGCACTCCACGGCCCACGAGCAAACGTGCGACGAGCGGGGAAACGGAAAGCGCCTGCGAGAGTCCCGCAGCCGCCTCCGGTTCGATATCCGGCGTACTCCACCGGTATTGCGAATAAAGCAATGATAACGCTCCTTTCCTGCGCTGCACGATCAAGCGTCACTATTGGATCAATGTCGCTTCGTGATCAGGCAGCTCATGATTGGATTTATAGGGATAACCAGGGTCATAAGGAATCGCCTGAACCTGCACTTCCCTAACATGGTCGAAACGGGTCATTAGCAATGTTTTGGCACGGTTAGCTATTTCTTGCGCCTCCAGAATGGTGATTCTCGGATTAACGGTAATGATAAGGTCGATGGCAACGTAATGCCCTTGGTTTCTTGCAGACAAATGATCAATCGTAATCACGCCAAGCACGCGTTGAACCGTTTCCTGAAAGTCAATGGACTCTTCCTGTTCCAGTTCCTGCACGAGCGAACCGTACACCGTATCCACGATCATGCGGTATCCCTGATGCAGCACAAAGAAAGAAGCAATCAAAGATGCGGCCGGATCCATGTACAGCAGCGCGTCCCAACCCATCATTTCCCCGGTCAAGGAACCGGCAATGCCGATCATAACGACAAGCGAGCAATATAATGCGCGGCGATGCTGCTGCGCATACGCCAAGGCTTGCGGCTGGTTTCGTTTGCGGTAATATCTGTACTGAAAGTGAAATATCGCTTCCCGGATGGCCAAGGCAACTAGAACGGTAACAAGGGCCCACTGTCCCTTCATTTCGGGTACGCTGCCCGATAATGCCGACAGTGCCGAAAAAGCAATTTGCAACCCGCCCAAAAGAACAAGCACAGACAACACGACCGAAGTCCCTGGCCCGGCTACGCGCACATGATCCCCGGAAGCCATTCCTCGGATTCGATTCCCAGTCTTTTCAACCTTGGCCGGAAACAAGTCCGTCAGTGAGGATGCCGCCTGCGAGGCCGAATATAAACCATCGACAAGCAAAGACTTGCTTCCTGAAATATATCCAATCCCAGCCTTGATCACTGCGAGAACCATATTCCCGGCGATGCCGCTCCATGCCGCAGTGCGAACAGTTGGAATACGAGTTCTGGTCATGCTTAATCCCCCTTGTACGTGTACCTAAAGTTACAAAACCGCGCATGGAAGCGCGGCTTGAACATACATGTTTAGTTGGATGCTTTGGCAGCCGCTTTTGGCTTGCTGATTTGTTTGCCTTTCAGAACCAGCCAGAGCGGTGCAGCAATAAAGATGGAAGAATACGCGCCGAACAGTGTTCCGATGACCATGGCGAGCGAGAACATACGAATGGACTCCCCGCCGAAAATGAACAAACAGATGGAAGCGGCAAAAACGGTGAACGTTGTATTCAGGGAACGAGTCATCGTTTGAGCCAAACTGTTGTTTACCACCTGACGCAAATCGGCCTTCGACGTTTTTTTGGCGAACCGCATGTTTTCACGAATCCGGTCAAAAATAACGATCGTATCATTGATGGAGAAGCCGACAACGGTAAGTACGGCTGTAATGAACGTCAGGTCCACTTCCAACCGGAAAATGGAGAACACGCTGATGACGACAAATGCGTCATGGAAAAGCGAAATGACGGCGGCAAGGCCGAATCGCCATTCAAACCGGATCGCAACGTAGATCATGATCCCGATACTTGCGATCAGCACAGCGTAGATGGCATTCCGTTCCAATTCTTTGGCCATCTCCGGATCAACGGTATTCACCTCGTAAGAAGCGGTGGAATCCAATTTGCTGAATTCATCCTTGAACGTTTTTTCCTGAGTTTCATCAAGCTCTTTGGAAAAACGTACGTTTACTCGGTCAGTTCCCGTTGTTATTTGGACATCCCCGTTATCTGCACCAATGTCTTTGATGATCGGATTGATTTGTTCCGCTGTAATCGCTTTGGATACGGTGATGTCGACGTTTGAACCTGCACGGAAATCCACCGCATAGTTCAATCCAAGAGCAAGCAAGCTGACGATCCCCGCTATCGTTAACAGAATGGAGAAAGTATAAGCAAATTTGCTGCCTTTGATGTAGTCATAGTTCCAATTAAAGCGCACGAATTTCACTCTCCTTTACTCCGAAATACTTCGGTTTCTTCAGCAAGTTCGCTTTAACGAGCAGGCTGAGCAAGAAACGGGAGAAGTAAATATTCGTGATGATGCTGGTCACGATGTCGAAGATCAGCACGAGTGCAAAACCTTTGACCGCCCCGGTACCAAAGAAAAACATGACGCCAGCAGCAATGATTGTAGTGATGTTGGAGTCGATGATTGTGCGGAACGAGTGTTTCCCGCCGGCCTTCACTGCCGACATCACGGACTTGCCGCTCCGCATCTCCTCTTTGATCCGTTCGTACGTAATAATGTTGGCGTCGACCGCCATCCCGATCCCGAGAATAAAGGCCGCGATCCCTGGCAGCGTGAGCACGAATTCTCCCAAATAGAAGATGGCCAGCACAAGCCATGTGTGCACTATCAGCGAGAAACTTGCGACAAGGCCTGGTATACGGTACATTGCGATCATGAACGCCAGAATAATGACTGATGCGATAAGCCCCGCTTTAATCGTTTGATTCAAGGAAAGTTTACCCAGCGTTGCGCCAACGCTTTGCGAATACTTCTCGGTCAGCTTCAACGGCAAAGCGCCCAAGTTGATCGTATCGCGCAGCTGGTTCGCTTCCTCGCGCGTGTAACTGCCCGAAATTTGGGCAGAACCGTCGGTTAACGCTTGTTTAACTTCTGGCGCGGACAACAGTTGATCATCCAAGTAGATCGCCAAAGGCTGTCCAACCAAACGTTTCGTAATTTCCGCAAATTTGGCTTTGTCCTTCACCTGAATGTCGATCATCGGTTGGTTCAGTTGGTTAAACACCACTTTTGCGCCGTTCTCGACGAATTCGTTACCGCGAAGTTCGATTTTGCTGTACTCGCCTTCTTTGTCGTTCTCGCCTTTACTGCGGAACGTCAAAACGGCCGGCTCCTTCATTTTGGCCCTAACTTCGGCCTCGTCGGTAACTCCGGCAAGTTTCAAACGGATGCGGTTCGTTCCTTCCGTTGTGACCTCTGGCTCGCTGGTTCCGAGCGCGTTGGCACGACTTTCCAAACTTCTTGCGGTTTGCACCAGAGAAGCCTTGGAAACTTGCTGTCCTTGTTCCAGCGGCTCTGCTTCATATAAGATCTCGTAGCCTCCCTTTAAGTCAAGGCCCAAGCGCATATTTTTCAGCAGCTCCGGACTTGTCCCCACCATCACGCCAGCGGTGACAAGCACGACCAGAATGAAACTGACAATTCTTTTCATGCCGTTCCTAGATCCCCTTTCATTCTCAATATTCCTATTATAGCGATGCCGTAAAATGCAGTCAATTTTCAACAAAAAAAGATCCCTTTCGATTAGAAAGAGGACCCCCGGTAAGCAGCTACGGTCAAAAAGTTCATAAAGCTCGTTGCTTTCAGTGACAATATGTCGTTCACCAGCTGGTGCAGGGGCGGAATGCCCTGCTTCTCATATTTATGACTGACGCAGTTCCATACATCTTTGCTTGTCACATACTCGTATCCCACAAGCCGTAACTCCTCTGCTTTGCTTTGGCAGAGCAGCTCGATGGACTGTTCCAGTTCCGTATCGTTCATTTCTTCCACGGGGAGCGCCTCCCTTCCTTGCTCAAAAACCTTTCTGCGGCATCCTTGATACAACATTCGACTTCCACATGCCATATTCCTTCTTTGATTGGTTTGGTTCTTTTTGTAAATCGCCCGATCGTGTCATGAGAAGGTCATGGACTAGCATAGAATGAGACAACCAGGCTTTGTCCTGTCCGCGTAACCAACCTGTTACTTTTCAACCGGGAAAGAGGGGTCGCTTTGAAAAAGCAGACATTTATCCAAGGAGCCATGATCCTACTCGCTGCTGGCATTATTAACCGGGTATTGGGCTTTATCCCGCGCATCGCGCTGCCGCGAGTCATCGGTGCAGAAGGGGTGGGCCTGTACCAACTGAGCTATCCTTTCTTTATTGTGCTGGTCACCCTGATCACCGGAGGCATTCCGCTCGCCATAGCCAAGCTTGTAGCCGAAGCGGATACGGGAGCAAATCGTTATTCTCCGCAGCGCATCCTGCAGGTCAGCTTAAGCTTCACGCTAACGCTGGGCGTTTTGTTCATGTTTCTCTGCATCGTTTTTGCCCCTTGGGTAACGCGTTACGTTCTCACGGACGAGCGTGTATACCACACCTTCGTCAGCATGAGTCCCATGATTGCGATCATAGCGGTGTCTGCCGTGTACCGGGGATACTTTCAGGGCAAACAGAACATGATCCCCAGCGCAGCTTCTTCCATCACCGAGACGATTGTACGCATTGTCTGCGTCATTTGGTTTTCCTGGCTGCTGGTTCCCCAAGGCATTGAACGGGCTGCAGCCGGCGCCATGCTGGGGGCGCTTGTCGGCGAGTTTGCAGGAATGCTCATTTTGCTTTGGAATTACGGCAGGGCCAAGAAAGAACAGAAGAGAACAGAAGTGCAACCGAAATCCCCCCTCCAAAACCAAGACGAAACCACAGGCAAAACGCCCATCGACTCGGCAGCCTCTCAAAAAGGGCTGATTCGCAGACTGCTCGCCATTTCGGTTCCCGTAACCGCAGGACGGTTGGTCGGATCCCTTTCTTATTTGGCCGAAACGATCGTTACCGCGCAAAGCCTCGCCCTTGCGGGGTTATCCAGAGGACTGGCCACGGCCCAGTACGGCGCGCTTCAAGGCATGATCATTCCTTTGCTGCTCCTGCCCGGCGCGCTGACGTCTTCGCTGGCGACCTCTCTTGTGCCTTCTTTGTCCGAAGCATCCGCCCAAGGCGATCGCGCACTCATACATAAGCGCATGCACCAGGCTTTGCGTCTGGCTCTGGTCACAGGGGCTCCGTTCTCGGTATTCATGTACGTGCTTGCGGAACCGCTGTGCCTTCTGTTATACAATGACGCTTCGATTGGCAACATGCTGAAATTAATGGCTCCTTTTGCCCTGTTCATTTATATTCAGCCACCGCTGCAAGCGGCTCTTCAGGCCCTTGATCGGCCGGGCAAGGCGCTGCTCAATACATTCATCGGGGCGGTGATCAAAATCTCTCTGATTTTGCTGCTCGCTTCCCGTCCGGAATTTGGCATAATTGGCGCGGTTATCGCCATCTGCGTCAACTCCACCATCGTCACGTTCCTTCATGCCGGCAGTGTTCGCAAACTGCTCGCTTTTCGTTTCAAGCTTATGGACTGGACCAAAACCATTGCAGGCATGTTTATTATGGGTGCGGCGACGCTGCTCGTTTACGAGCAAACCGTTGTGCTGTTTCCTTTGTGGCTCAGGCTGATTATGGCTTCGATCGCAGGTTTGATCGTTTACTTTATCGTCATGGGCTTGACCCGCATGATCGACTTTCACGATCTGTCCCGCGCGCCCATCATTGGTTCGTGGTTCAATCGCCGTTTGCGGAAATGACTTTACTTCGGATCCTCTTTGGGACTTACGTAAATTTTTCCGTTATGGTCAATGGAACAAATGAAAACGTCCTTGAAATCAAGTATACCCTTCTGTTGAATCTCGTTTTTGAGCCAGAATCTGGTTTTCTGAATCAACTCCAGATTCTGGTCCTGAACTTTCCCGTCCATGATCAGAGGCAGTGGCAAACCTTCGTATTTAATGTTTTGAAAACCGTCCACCTTATCTTTTCTCGGTTTCTGTATACTGTTGGAATTTAAATTGCCCCCTGTTGCAGACACGCTCCCGTTCTGATTTTTCGGGAAAACGGTAAGCTTGCCTGTCGTTTCCAAAATGGCGTATTCCACTTCGCTGATACTATCTATATTTTGCTCTCGAAGCTGCAGCAGCAAATCATCAAGGTTATAACGCTGTTTGCGCATTTCATCGCGACTCAACGTGCCTTTAGAAATCAACACCACGGGTTTGCCGTCGATCATCAAACGCAAACCACGGCTTTTGAGACTCATGTAGGCCATGGCGATCTGCATCACAAGCACCGTCAGCATGGGCACAATGCCGTGGAACAACGGCTTATCCGTGTCTTCGATAACAAATGCGGCAATTTCAGCAAGCATGATCGAGACGACCAGATCAAACATGGACAGCTTCCCGATTTCACGTTTGCCCATGACGCGAATGGCGCCATAAACAATAAAATACATCAGGATCGTTCTAAAAATATGTACTCCGATATCTGAAAGGTTCACAACAGGATTCCTCCCTTAATTATAAGTTGTAGTGAAGCCTGGAGCGTAATCCCTATTTTGGCCTGAACCTCACATGCTGATGCAGTTTTTCGATTGTTCATATAATGGAAAATCAGTTCATAAGTGGGGAGGCTTGACCATAAACTGTATTAATTTAAACTTGTACAAGGGGGTTGCTTTATGCAGCTGATTCGACGAATGAATCCGTTCCGATTGACCAATCCGATTTTGTCCGGTCTTTGTCATGCATTCGTGTGGATGTTTCTGGGGGCGTTGATTCTCTCTTGTTTCCTCTGGATGACGGACATGCGGGAACAAGACCTCTCCAGGTATACTTACATCGTTCACGCCGTCTCCTTATTGATCGGTGGTTTTCTGGCCGGCAAACGCTCTGGCGAAAAGGGGTGGTACCATGGCGGAATTACCGGTATTATTTATGGTGTTATCGTGTTGTTGATCGGTTTTTTGGCACTGGATGCCGTGATTAACTGGAAAGACGGACTACAGCTCGCAAGCGCGTTCGTCATTTCCGCTCTGGGTGGCATCTTTGGAGTAAATATACGCAAATCATGAAATAAACGACGAAAGCGGCGGGGAAAGTCGTCAGATCATTTTCTATCAAACGTTCATCACAAACAAAAAAAGAAAGGGAGCTCCCGAGGAGTTCCCTTTCTCTCATAAAAATGCCTGTCTGCTTTATTCCGCAGTTTCCCGGCTTACGGCGCTGCTGATGGCATTGCGGTCAAACGTCAGCTTCGTGACATCGTTTACACGCAATACAACCGTATCATCCGTGATTTCGGCAATGGTGCCGTGCAGGCCGCCAATCGTTACGATCTTGTCGCCTTTTTTCAGACGGCCCAACATGGCGTTGCGTTCTTTTTGTTTTTTGTTCTGAGGACGAATCATCAGAAAGTAGAAAATGGCCACCATGAGCACCAGTGGCACGATCAGGCCGAGAATTCCGCCTCCGCCTGCCGCTGCGCTCGCAGTCATTCCTTGAAACATATGGACTCCCCCTTATCAGCTTTTCACCAATTCGTTCGTGGCTCCCAGGTTCCGCAAAACCCGATCAGAACCCTTTCTCATTGTTGTGCAGACCGTATTGATCGAAAAATTCATCCCGGAAATCAAGCAGACGATCTTCCATGATCGCTTTCCGCACATTGCGCATCAAATTCTGCAAGAAGTGAAGATTATGGATGGTGGTCAACCGCAAGCCAAACGTTTCATCCGCTTTGATCAGGTGACGCAAGTATGCTCTGGAGTAGTTCCGGCAAGTATAGCAATCACACTCGGGGTCAAGCGGGCCGAAATCGGTTGCGAACTGCGCATTCCGAACGACCAGGCGTCCCTGACTTGTCATCGTAGTTCCGTTACGGGCAATCCGTGTAGGCAGTACACAGTCGAACATGTCCACTCCCCGAATCGATCCCTCAATCAATGCATCGGGCGAACCTACCCCCATCAAATACCGTGGTTTATTGGACGGCAGCAAAGGCACCGTATAATCCAATACACCATACATTAAATGTTTGGGTTCTCCGACACTCAGTCCACCAATAGCATACCCCGGGAAATCCATGGAAGTCAAATCCGCAGCGCTCTGTCTCCGCAGGTCCTCGTGCATGCCCCCTTGAACGATGGCAAACAATCCTTGGTCATGCGGTCTGGCATGGCTTTCCAGACAACGTTCCGCCCAGCGGCTCGTCCGCTCCAGCGACTTTTTCACGTATTCGTATTCGGCCGGGTAAGGAGGACACTCGTCAAACGCCATCATGATATCGGAGCCGAGTGCATTTTGAACCTCCATAGCTACTTCGGGGGACAAAAACTTTTTGTCTCCGTTCAGATGGGAACGGAAGTGAACGCCTTCCTCGGTAATTTTGCGCATCTCGCTGAGCGAGAATACTTGGAATCCGCCGCTATCCGTCAAAATGGGGCGATCCCAGTTCATGAATTTATGCAGTCCGCCAGCCTGGCGTATGATCTCATGTCCTGGTCTAAGGAAGAGATGATACGTGTTGCTCAGGATGATCTGGGCATCCATCTCCTTCAATTCTTCCGGGCTCATCGTTTTTACGGTTGCCTGTGTACCGACAGGCATAAAGGTAGGTGTTTCAATGATCCCGTGAGGCGTGTGGACACGTCCAAGACGCGCGCCTGACTGTTTGCAAGTTTTAATATGTTCATACGTAATGGCTGCCATCGTTTATAATCATCCTCTGAAAAATATTCGTAAATTCCGCCGAATCAATAGATCAGCATGGCGTCGCCAAAACTGAAAAACCGATACCGCTCGCGGATCGCTTCCGCGTATGCATCCATAATGTGTTCCCTGCCGGCAAGCGCACTGACCAGCATGACCAGCGTCGACTTCGGCAAATGGAAATTTGTCAGCATGCCATCAATGACTTTGAAGGAATAGCCCGGATAAATGAAAATGCTCGTCCAGCCGCTGCTTTCCTTAAGCAAGCCGTCCTCGGACTGGCTGCCTACCGTTTCCAGCGTACGACAACTCGTCGTGCCAACGGCGAATACGCGGTTACCCCTCTTTTTCGTGTCATTGATCAAATCGGCCGTTTCCTGAGACAATGAATAGTACTCCTCATGCATCACATGCTCTTCAACGACATCCACGGACATCGGCCGGAATGTTCCCAAACCGACGTGCAGCGTGATGAAAGCAATGTTGACGCCTTTCGCGCGGATGCGGTCGAGCAGTTCATCCGTAAAATGCAGGCCCGCCGTCGGTGCCGCAGCCGATCCTTCATGCTTCGCATATACCGTCTGGTACCGCTCCCGATCATCAAGGGTCTCCTTGATGTATGGAGGAAGCGGCATCTCTCCCAAGCGGTCCAAAATCTCCTGAAAAATGCCGGTATACATAAAAGTGAGCATTCGGGCACCCATTTCGCCTTCTTCGTCGATCACGGCCTTCAGCTCATCGCTGAATACGATGACCGATCCCGCTTTCAGCTTTTTCCCTGGTTTGACCAGCGCTTCCCAGCGGTCTCCCTCCACATTTTTGAGCAAAAGCACTTCGGCTTTGGCTCCGGTGTCCTGCTTTGTTCCGAACAACCGTGCAGGGAGGACACGGGTATCATTCAAAACAAGCGTGTCTCCCGGCTCAAAAAAGTCGATAATATCCGGAAACTTGCGGTGGTGAACCTCGCCCGTTTCCTTGTTCAACGTAAGCAGCCGGGACGCCGTGCGCTCAAGCAACGGCGTCTGCGCGATCAGCTCTTCCGGCAGTTCAAAATTATATAGATCCACATTCATCTTAAATTCATTCCTTAACAATAGTCGCATTTTGGTAATAGTGTTTCAAAATGGCCTGGTAATCATACCCTTCATCCGCCATGCCTTTGGCACCCCACTGGGACAACCCCAGACCATGGCCATTGCCCTGACCGATAAACATGAAGGTTTGGCCTTGGGTTACGGCTCTGGCCGTTCCGTCCCCGCTCATGACGACGAGTGCGTTTCCGGACGATGTGCCCGTCCCGGAAGCCGATAACACGGCTGCGCCGTTCGCCCCGGTTTTGCTGGCTTGCACGCCGTCAGCGCCTAATACAGTATAACTTCCGGTACCGGCAATATCAAATAATGTGCTCGGCAACCCGCCCAATGCAGAACGATAGGTGTCCGCATACTTCACGGTCATCGGCTGTCCGTTGGCACTGACTTCGAGCGCCCTTCCCGACGGCCCCCGTTTCGTTACCTCCAACGTGGAGATGGCTGACGGTACCGAGGATGTCGTTTTGCCTTGAAGGGTTTTGACTAGTTGAGCTGAAGTAAACGGGCCTCTTACCCAGGAATACGTATTTGATTCAGGCACTTTCGCCAAAACTACGGCTTCGTTGCCTGGATTCATTTTTGCCACCGGGTTCACATTGGACTGGATCATCGGAATCGGTCGCACGTTGGTATTTTGGGCCGTAACCGTTACTTTGGATAGCCCTGCATTCGTTTGGGAAGAGAGTTCCTTCACGTTGTCTTCGCGTATATATCCGCTGACCCCCGAGCTTAGAAACACGTGATACCACGTGTGCAGTCCTGCCTGCGCCGCAATATCTCCCGAGCTGTCAACCGTGTTGAATACACCTTCTGCGCCGTTCCAAACTTCGGAAGGATGCGCCGTCTGCCCGCCCGCATTGGACGAGAACACAGCCTCGACGATTTTTCCGCCGCTCTTGACCACTTCGCCCGCGGTCGCATCGACGGCGCTGTTTACTTTGTCATTCTCGGATCCCATTCCGTTGTAGGCCTGGCTGAGCGTTGTATCCACGACATTGGCAATCTTGAAGCGGTCACCCTGCTGAAGCGCATAGGAACGCGCTGCTACAGCCTGAGCTTTTAACGCCTCTGCCGGCCACGAGGAATACACTTCTGCGCCCACGACTGAATACAGGTATTGCTCCAGCGGTACAACGTTGACCAGAGCCAGGTCCCCGTTAACGATGCTGACTTCCATATCGCCGCGGTAGGTCCGCTGTGAACGCTCCGCGACTTTGATTCCGCTGCCGTCTCCCTGTACCAAAGCTTTGGCATTGGTGCCTGCCATCGTATAATGTGCTGCCGTTTTGAGAGCATCCAGGCTGAGTCCTGCATCCGTACGGATGATCAGCCCGGGTTGACCGTCATTCACTGTAGATAAACTCAAACCAGGTGCTTGAGCATCAACCGTTGTTTTCAGTGCCGCAAGCTCTGCATCCGTGGAGGCTTCGCCCACCCAAACCGCGTATCCCGAAGCATTTGCCCCCAATTGGAGCACAGGATAAGCCGTAATGCCTGCCGACAGCAAAGTCGCCTGTGCTGCCTGCGCCTCCTCAAGCGAACTGTACGTGCCCGTCGTCAGCCGTTTGCTTCCGGTAACCACCGGTTTCTGGCCGCCAAGTTGGGCTGCAGCCGTGTTTTGGACACGGGCTACGGCTTGTCCGGCCTGCGCTGCTGTCGCATAATTGCCTGTATACAGCTGATAGGTCTCTTTGCCGTTGACCGTTGTTGTAAACAGCAGCGGCGTGTCCGCAGTGGCCTGTAACCGTTTAGCCGCAGCCGACGCCGTTTGGAAATCGGTCGTTTCCAACACTTTAACCCTATAACCGTCCGCGCTGAATCGGATTTGCCCTGCAGGGATGCTTAAGTTGGCTCCGCTGTCAGAACCAATGCTCCATTTTCCCGTGGATTCCAGCGTAATAAGCGGTGTTGTCGATTTGTACGTGCTTCCCAGGTTCGCAAACATCGCAACCCGGATCGTTTGGCCGTCGCTTTCTGCCGCATAGGCAGGCAACTGCAGGCATCCCGCAGTCAGCAATGCCGCCGCAAAAACCTTAATGCGTCTGCTCCACTTGTTTGTATTCCTCGCTCTTCCCACAATCAAACTCCTCTCCATGCTATATCCATTGGATTATCGGAAATATGCGTCCTGCTTATGAGCTTCTTTTTATCGTTGATGTTGCGTCAGATGCTCCATCCAACCATTACTTCCCGTCCCTTGGCGGAAGGGGAATGCCCAGATGGTGATACGCCAAATCCGTGACCACCCTGCCCCTCGGAGTTCGTTGAAGCATGCCGATCTGCAGCAAATAAGGCTCGTATACGTCCTCAATCGTTTGGCTCTCTTCCCCGATGGTGGCAGCTATCGTATCCAGCCCGACCGGGCCTCCTTTGAAACTTTGAATCATGGATTTGAGCATCTTATGGTCGATTTCGTCCAACCCTCTCGGGTCGATCTGCAAACGTTTCAACGCCTCTTCTGCCAAAGCCTGCGTGATCATGCCGTCCCCCCGCACTTGGGCGAAATCCCGTACCCTTTTCAAGAGACGGTTAGCAATCCGCGGCGTACCGCGAGAACGAAGGGCAATCTCCTCTGCCGCATCGCCCACGATGTCGACGCCAAGAATTTCCGAAGCCCTCGACACGATAAACGCAAGTTCATCCACCGTGTAAAATTCCAAACGACTGATCACGCCGAAACGATCGCGGAGCGGAGCCGACAACAATCCCGCACGCGTCGTTGCACCGATCAGCGTAAATGGAGGCAAATCCAGACGCACGGAACGTGCACTCGGGCCTTTGCCGATCATAATATCCAGCGCAAAATCCTCCATGGCCGGGTACATGACTTCTTCCACGGTACGATGCAAGCGGTGAATCTCGTCAATGAACAAGACGTCACCTTCCTGCAGGTTGGTCAAAAGCGCAGCCAAGTCTCCTGGACGTTCAATCGCAGGGCCCGACGTCGTTCTTAGATTCACGCCGAGCTCGTTCGCGATAATATTGGCCAGCGTTGTTTTCCCCAGTCCGGGAGGACCGTACAACAGCACGTGGTCCAACGCTTCATTACGCATTTTTGCGGCTTCGATGTATATTTTCAAATTTTCCTTGACCTGATTCTGTCCGATATACTCGTTCAAATACCGGGGACGCAGGCTCAGCTCCACAGCTTGGTCCTCCATCATCAGGTTGGCGGAAATAATCCGGTCTTCCATGTTATATCCCTACCTTCTTTGCTGGCTGCTTGGTTGACTTGGTTGTCTGAAATGGTCTGTCACCGATCAGCTCGCTATCCTTTAAACAGCATCTGCAGCGCCCGCTTCATCAGCACATCCACCGAATCTGCCGCAGTGGCGTCTTTTTTGAGCTTCAGCCATACTTTATCCAGCTCGCTGTCCGTGTAACCCAATGCCTTCAAGCCTTCTCGAGCTTCATCCCACGCAGACCCGCTGCCCTGTTCCTCCGACGGAGGGGCAAACAACCCTGTCGCCAATGCAGCCGTACCGAAGCCGTCCAATTTGTCCTTCAGGTCCAAAATCATGCGCTGTGCCGTCTTTTTGCCGATTCCCGGCAATTTGGTCAGGAACGTAATGTTCTCTTGATAAATCGCCGTAACGACATGCTCAGGCGTTCCCCCTGCCAGAATCCCCAATGCAACCCGCGGCCCGATGCCGGATACCTCAATCAATTTGCGGAAAAGACGCTGCTCATCCCGGGATGCAAAACCAAACAAAAGGATTGCGTCTTCACGTACATGGTGATGAATATACACCGTGATTTCCCCTTCTTGTTTGGCAAAAACAAAGGGATTAGGGCAGAACACGCGATACCCCACTCCATGCACATCCAACACAATATATTCATTCTCCACAAGCACAAACTGTCCTCTAAGAAAATCTATCATTTTCGCAATACCTCATTCAACTTGTTATTTAGTGTGTATGAGTGGGCGTGACAAACGGCTACGGCTAGCGCATCCGCCACGTCGTCCGGTTTCGGAATGGCCTGCAAACGCAAAAACATACGAACCATCTCCTGCACCTGGCGTTTCTCCGCCTTGCCGTAACCCACGATGGCCTGTTTAATTTGCATTGGCGTATATTCCGCGATCGGCAGCCCTTTCTGAGCTGCTGCAAGCACCATGACCCCTCTCGCTTGGCTGACAGACATGGCTGTCGTCACGTTTCGGTTAAAAAACAACTTCTCCAGCGCAATCGCATCCGGTTTATATTTATCAATCAACTGCACCATGCCCTCATACACATGAAGCAGCCGTTCTTCTTCGGGCGTATGAGCCTCGGTTTGAATGCAGCCGTACTGCACAGGCTTTACCTGGCTTCCGATTTTGTCCACAAAACCAAAGCCGACAATCGCTATCCCCGGGTCGATCCCCAAAAAACGCAAAACCATCTCTCCCTTACAATAAAGCGAACATATGTATCGTTCATTTCATTATAACAAAGTTTATGATCCTGCGGCAGGAAAAACTTTGTCGAGACGATGATGCCGCATCATTTGATGAGTTTCGATCATTTTCAACAATGCAAAAAAGGCATCCGACGATGCCTTGGCACACTCCACCTATTATGTTGGTTTGTTTTTACCCGCCGCTTTGCACAGGCTGTGCTGCTTCATACTCCCGATCGAGGGCATAATCGCTAAATGTGGAGATCACACTGTTATATTCATCTTTGTCCTGTACGCGTATCCCTTGCTGCAATTGTTCCAATACCCCTTCCGGCAAAGAAGATTCGAGGGAACCCACATCCATTTGAAAAAATGTCCGGATGACTTTCTCCTTGGTTGGACGTCCTTCATATAAATTTAAATTCCCTACGGCATCGACGCTGATATACGCCTTCTCTTTGCACAACGGTGAAAGATCGTCAATCTGTTGACTGACTTGAACAAGATCAGTACTTTTCAATTCGGGCTCCCATTCAGGATGCTGAAGCAACAATGCTTCTAGCTGCGAATTCGTTAAACGCCCCAACTGCTCCGTTTCAATCCCGCAAATATAACGTGTCTCGAGGACAACCCGAGTTAACCGATCTGGGTCCGTTCCCAATTGCTTCAACACCATTTGCGCTTTTTCCGTCACCTGTGCTTCCGGTTCGGCAAGCCCCATAACAGCCTTAGCCTCACCGAAATGGGTTGTCAGCAGCCGCTGAACATGCGAAGAGATGGACAATCCACTACCCGCCAACACCGTGATCGTTATCAAAGCTACAGCCATCCATGCTGTGCGTTTCCATCGACGCCAACGTCGCTTTAATTGTTTTCTGAGCTTAAATGTGTTCACATGAACCCCTTCTATCCCTGTTTTAAGGATATTGTGACCGAAAGGGCTCAGCTTTATGCAAAATAAAACAGTTTCTCTCATGGAAAACAATAAAGACGGACTATCTATTATGATAGTCCGTCTTTCGAAAGATCGGGATGACACGATTTGAACATGCGACCCCCTGGTCCCAAACCAGGTGCTCTACCAAGCTGAGCTACATCCCGTTAAATACCGGTGAGAGGACTCGAACCTCCACGGGTCTCCCCACTCGATTTTGAGTCGAGCGCGTCTGCCATTCCGCCACACCGGCTTATTTAATTAAATGGCGCGCCCTGAGAGATTCGAACTCCCGACCTTTTGATTCGTAGTCAAACGCTCTATCCAGCTGAGCTAAGGGCGCATATTTGGAGCGGACGACG
>NZ_CAKMMP010000005.1 GCF_927798175.1 Paenibacillus sp. JJ-223 | reverse complement strand
CGGGCGCGGAGACCGGCGTGATCCAGGGACGGTTCTCCAAAACGAATTGGGCGAGCTTCGATCAGACCAACGATTACTCGTACGACGGGGCAATGACGGATTTCGCCGCCTGGAACAAAGTAACGGCGCATATCGACGGCGTAAAGGCCTGGGGCGTTGAACCGTAATGTACTGCCTCATCGGAAAATAATGAAATAAAGGAAATGGGCCGGAGAGAAACTCCGGCCTTTTTTGCGACTATATAAACCGCAAAAAAATAAACACACGTTAACGGAGAGGCAGAACCAATCTGGAGAAGCAAAGCGTTCGCTAAAAGCTTTCTGAAAGAAAGCTGCATCGGAAGATGGAACTGCACTCGAAGTGCCCTAGTGTGAACGATTAAGTGCGGTTTATATAAGTACATTGTCATATTCAATCGGCGAACGCTGCTGCGGAATGAAGGAGGAATGGGGAAAAGCACGCCAAAATGCTGCGATTTACGTGTAGTAATGTTTACCACTTATGGAATTTGAAATTAAAATATGGGTCATATGAACCATCATCTTCATCCATGAATGAAAAGAGTGCATTGCAGATCCAAAATCGCCGCAGCTCAAATGTTTACAATATTTTAACCTTTTGAATAAGACGCCCGGCGAGGCATCCGAATCAAAAATATGGAGACATGCCCTGATTCTTAGTGCTCAAATCAGCCTGAAGCAATACAGGACTTTGGACTGATGATCGTTCTGGACAGCGCCTTTACAATGGGGCAAGCCCGGTAGGATTACGGACCAGGTTAAAATTCTGTAACTTCAGGAGGAAAACGACATCATGAATTGGAAAAGCAAAATCATTACGGCAAGCGTAACGGCAGCGATGTTGATGGGAAGTCTGACGACTGGAGCATTCACGGCCCAGGTATCGGCAGCTACGATAGAAAATTCCAAAGCCAAGATCATCCAGGGAGTGAACATGCGCACGTCTCCTTCGACGTCTGCAGGCGTCGTACGTCAATTGCCTCAAGGCGAGACGGTAACCATTTTGGGCACGTCCGGTTCGTACTGGTACAAGGTACAGGATTCCAGCAACCAGACAGGATACATATCTTCTTCATCCAAATATACGCAAATGGTCAGCAGCGGCGGCAACAGCAGCACAAGTTCTTCGGTAGCGGGCAGCAGTTCAGTTACCGGCAGCGAAGCCGTGGAAAAAGTGATCGCCGCAGGCATGAAATATTTGGGCACGCCTTACAAATACGGGGCAGACCGCAACAGTACGGCCGCGTTTGACTGCTCCAGCTTCGTCCGCCGGGCATTCATCGATGCGCTGGGCATCACGCTGCCGGCAGACTCTCGCAAACAGGGCGACTATGTCAAAGCCAAAGGAGCGGTTCAAACCGATTGGACCAAGCTGAAGCGCGGCGACCTGATGTACTTTATGTCCTATAAAGGAACCAAGGCTTCCGCATATTCGGGCGTGAACAAATCGACGGCCAGAATTACGCATACCGGCATCTATCTTGGAGACGGCAAAGTGCTGCACACGTATTCGAACGAGGGCGGCGGCGTAACGGTCAGCGACATTTCCGGCAAGCACTGGGAATATCGTTTCCTGTTTGGCGGAAGCGCGCTGTAAATCAGACGCAGCGAGACAAATACTAACAAAGCAGCTGTTTGGATTGAAGCTGCGCGTCACTGCGGTGTTTATCAATGATTTTTACATTGGAAAACACCGCATGGCGTGCAGCTTTTTTGATTTTGCGCCACCCCGTATCGAATATCTCCCCCACTCTCCCCCAAGTTTGCACTCAAAGACCTACTCTTGGTAATACACCCGAAATAAAATATCCTGATTGTAATTGCCGAATCCTTCCCCGTACAAGGTGAGCCCGCCAACATGCCGTGCATCCTCTTCGACCGACAGGCGCAGCGTCCACTGATTGCGTTCCACGGGGATATCGGATAACGTGACGCCGGACATCAGCTGGCCGTCGATGAACGTTCCCTGCTCCGTAATGCGCAGCACTTTCAGCATGCCGTATTGGTTGACGCTTTCGCTCCACCAATCAGGCGTAAATACGCCGCGGCCGTTTCCCGAGTCACCAGGGCTCGTCCAGTCCCCAAGCTTGATGCCATTCAACGTAAACGTAATGTCGGAAGGCCAATTGGGGTTGACGGAAGGCGCTTCGGACCCGATCTCCAGCGAGAGTTCAATCGCTTCCATGTGCTGCCCGGCCAAAATGTAATTCGGGATTTTGTATTCCACGAATCCGCGCCCGAACCATAGAATGTGGGCATGCATGCGTTCCGGATCGAGAAAATATCGTGGATCGTCGTATTGTCCGATAATATGGCTGGAGGTGGCCAGGCCGCAAGTGGGATATACATCAAATTGCGTATAATGCCCGATGGGAATCGCCACCTCGTGCACCTTGCTTGAGCTCCCGCTTTCCTGCGGCATCGAGATGCCGATCCAGTCAACGGCAAGGCTGTTCATTTTATGGGTGCCGCCGTCCTTGCGGACCATTTTGGATTGAATGATGCCTACATCCTGCAGTTTGCGCACATGCATCGTTACGATGGCGCTGCTCAAACCGAGCGCGGCTGCAATGTCCTTGACGTTTTTGGGGCTTTCGGCAACAAGCCGGATGATCTGCAGACGGACTTCGCTGGCCAGTGCCTCATATAGGGGCAGCCATTCTGCATCGGTATTTGCTCTGATCACAAAGGTCCCTCCAATAGATGTGTTTAGGATTAATTTAAACATAAATTCAAAGAATAGGATAACATTTTCAAAATTTAGTGTTGAAATTAAGCTTAACATCGATTTTAATATAAATATGAACATTGATCCATAGGTTTTAAATTAATTTTTTTATTAATTTAAGGAGTTGAACTTTATGGTGCAAAAAGCAAAAATGACGGTAGACAAGGATTTCACGATTGGAGAAGTGGATAAGCGCTTATACGGTTCTTTCATTGAGCATCTGGGTCGTGCCGTATATGGTGGTATATATGAGCCTGGCCATCCTGAGGCTAACGAAGCGGGGTTCCGCAAGGATGTGCTGGAATTGGTCAATGAACTGCAAGTTCCGATCGTGCGTTATCCGGGAGGTAATTTTGTATCCGGTTACAATTGGGAGGATTCCGTAGGTCCGGTCTCCGAACGCAAACGCAGGCTGGAATTGGCTTGGAGAACGATCGAAACGAATGAATTCGGGTTCAACGAATTCGTGGATTGGGCGAAACAGGCCAATACCGATGTGATGATGGCGGTCAACCTGGGAACGCGCGGTGTGGATGCGGCCAGAAACATCGTGGAATACAGCAACCATCCGGGAGGCTCTTATTACAGCGATCTTCGTATCAAGCATGGTTACAAAGAGCCGCATAACGTTAAAACATGGTGCCTTGGCAACGAAATGGATGGTCCATGGCAGATCGGCCACAAAACTGCGGTGGAGTACGGACGAGTAGCTCTGGAAGCGGCCAAGGTCATGAAATGGACCGATCCTACGATTGAACTGGTTGCCTGCGGCAGCTCCGCGATCGGCATGCCGACATTCCCGGAGTGGGAAGCAACCGTCCTGGATCATACATATGATCACGTGGAATATTTGTCCCTGCACCAGTACTACGGCAATGCCGCGCAGGATACGCCGACGTTCCTGGCCCGCTCGCTGGAAATGGACCGTTTCATTGACACGGTCAAAGCGACTTGCGATTACATCAAGGCGAAAAAGCGCAGCAAAAAGACGATGTTCCTGTCCTTTGACGAGTGGAACGTATGGTACCATTCCAACGAAAGCGACAAAAAGCTGGACCCATGGCAAATCGCTCCGCCGCAGCTGGAAGACGTATACAACCATGAAGACGCTTTGCTTGTGGGCTGCATGCTGATCAGCTTGTTGAAGCATGCGGATCGCGTCAAAATGGCTTGCCTCGCGCAGCTCGTCAACGTCATCGCGCCGATCATGACCGACAACGGTGGCGCAGCGTGGAGACAGACCATTTTCTATCCGTTCATGCATGCTTCCGTGTTCGGTCGCGGAACCGCGCTGGTGCCGCTGATTCAATCGCCGAAATACGATACCAAAGAAATTACGGACGTTCCTTATCTGGAAGGCATCGCGGTGCATAACGAAGAAAAGGGCGAAGTGACGGTATTTGCGGTTAACCGTCATCTGGATGAAGCGCTGCCGCTGGAAGTGGATCTTCGCAGCTTTGGCGAGTGCACGCTGCTGGAGCATATCGTACTGGAAAGCGATGATCTCAAAGCGGTCAATACGGCTGCAGAGCCGAACCGCGTAGCTCCGCATAACCGCGGAGGAGCACAGGTATCGGGAAGTCTGGTTACTGCAAGCCTGTCCAAGGCTTCGTGGAACGTGATCCGACTGAAAGTACAATAAAAGATGGCATGTTAGCGGGCGGGGAAATCATCAAACGTTTATTAGGTTCATAATCAACGAAAGCGTTCAGGTGGAGTGGTGTCCATTTGAACGCTTTTTTGTCGGTTGGTCCGGAATGTAAAGAGCCCAACCGGACATTTCTCCAGTTGAGCTTGCTACATTTCCTGTCGTTTTCAACAGTGTAATTGGGCATCTGCCGTCTGCATGGGTTTAACTCGAAACGGCCTCGTCGTTACCCGCTTCCCGTGCATGCGCGACCAATTGGGCATATACGCCTCTGGCCGCAAGCAGTTCCGCATGGGTGCCTTCCTCCGCAATTTTGCCATGCTCCATAACGATGATCCGGTCGGCATGCATGATCGTGGACAGGCGGTGGGCAATGACGATGGTCGTGCGCCCTTTGGACACGGATTCCAGCGCCTGCTGTACGAGCAGTTCGGTATGCGAATCCAAATTCGCCGTAGCTTCATCCAGGATCAGCACCCGAGGCTGGAATACCACGATCCGGGCGAAAGAGATCAGCTGACGTTCCCCGGCGGACAGGCCGCTTCCGCGTTCGGAGAGAAGGGTATCGTATCCTTCAGGAAGCCGGCGGATCATGGCATCGGCGCCGACGAACCGGCAAGCTTCGATGGCTTGCTCCCGCGTAATGTCTTCGCGAAACATGCGCACATTCTCGATAATGGAGCCGGAGAACAGGAAGGGTTCCTGCTGGATCAAGCCGATGATCCGATGAAGCGTGGCTTGCGGAATGTGCCGAATATCGAAGCCGTCAATGTCAATGCTGCCCTCGTGGACATCATAAAAGCGATTCAGCAGGGAGATCAAGGTGCTTTTGCCGGCTCCGGTCGTGCCCACAATGCCGACCATTTCCCCGGGATAGAGATGCAGGTCCATGTTTGAGATGATCGGCTGGCCAGGCTGGTATCCGAAGGAAACATCGTTGAAATCGATCTGTCCCATCACTTGCTTTGGTTCAAGCTTGAAAGCTTTGGCCGGTTCGGGTTCGGCGACCTCCGGTTTCGTGTCCAGAATGTTTGCGATCCGCTCCATGGAAACGGTGGCCGACTGGAACGTATTCCATTGCATCGTGATTTGGTTGATCGGTTGAAAGAACTGCCGAATGTAACTGATGAAGGCATAGAGCACGCCGACTTGCAGCGATTCGTTCAATACGGCCCGCCCGCCAAGCCAGACCATCAGCACCAGTGCCGCATTGCCCAGAATGTCGAATGTGCGGTTGAAAATGACATGGGAGCGTGCTTGGCGAATGTTGGCTTGAAGGTGCTGCAGATTTTTTTCCCCGAATCGCTGCTGTTGTTCTTTCTCCTGATGAAAAGCCTGAATCAGAAACATGCCTGCGAGATTTTCGGCAGTGAATGCGATCAGACGCGCAAACCTTGTTCTGGCGTTCTGATACACTTTACGCAGATTGCTGCGGAACAAGATCGCAACAACGGCAATGACAGGCAGCACGGCCAGGGAGTAACCCGCCAGCACAGGGTCCAGTTGGAACATGAACACGAGGATCAGCACAAGCATCATGCCGTCCCTGATCAGGCTGAGCAGAACTTGGGTGAAGAAACTGCTGATCGTCTCGGTATCGCGAGAAACGTTGGTGACGAGACTGCCGATGTGATACCGATCGAAGAAAGACATCGACATGCGTGTGATGTGGTGAAAAATGTCTTTACGAATGCGGGAAACGATGCTTTGGCCGACATGCTGCAGCAAATTGTTTTGCACGTAGGTGAACACAAAGCCGGTTATGGCGAGAACCAGGTATACCGCAGCAAGCTGCATAAGAAAACCGGTACTTGTGTTCCCGATGGCCAAATGGTCGTCTATGGCGATCTTGACCAAATAGGGCTGCAGCAGATCAGCCAGAATACCCAGCAGCGAGCAGGCAAAAATGCCAAGAAAGGCGAGCCTGTGCGGCTTGGTATAGGTCATCATCGATTTGAAGGAGGTCCGCTTGTCGGATGCGTCAGACGCTCTGGAATCGCCTTTCGCCGGAGACGATGCATGCTGCTCGGCAGTCATCGGGTCAGGCTTCCCGCTATGTCGTTCGGTCATGGTACAATCCCTCCTCTTGCAAACGATAGGTCGCCGCATACAGCCCTTCTGCAGCCATAAGGTCCGCATGGGTTCCCTGTTCGGCAATCCGTCCCTCGTCCAGCACGATGATATGGTCGGCATGACGGACCGCGCTGATTCGGTGGGACACGATCAATGTCGTTCTGTCCTTGCCCAGCTTGCGCAAGCCGCGCACGATGCCGCTTTCGGTGACGGCATCGACCGCGCTCATGCTATCGTCGAGGATGAGCACTTGAGACTGTTTGATCAATCCCCTGGCGAGGCTGGTGCGCTGGCGCTGCCCGCCCGACAGGGTAAGCCCGCGTTCGCCCAGCTTGGTGTCAAATCGATCCGGGAACCGAATGATATTTTCGTAAATCATGGCCTGCTTGGCGCTATGCTCTACCGTATCCATCGGCAATGTTCGATCGCTAAAAGCGATGTTGTCGCGAATGGTCGTGCTGAACAGGAACCCGTCCTGGGGCACATATGCAATACAGGCGCGCAAGCTTTCCAGGGATATTTTGCGGATGTCGGTTCCATTGATGCGGATGGTTCCGGCAGGAGGCTCGTACGTGCGCAGCAGCAATTTGACGAGCGTGCTCTTGCCCGAACCGGTTTTGCCTACGATACCGACCGTCTGCCCGGCGCGAATGTGCAATTCCACGTTCTGCAGGACGGGGGCAGGGCTGCCGGAGTAGGCGAAGGACAGGCCGCTGATGGATATGTCCCTGATCGAGCGAAGCGACTTGGCATTCGCAGCTTCCTGAATGTCGGGCTCTTCCGCCAACAGGTCGTTTACCCTTTCGAGAGAGGCCCCGGAACGCTGCATCGTGTTGATGACATTGCCAATTTGCTGCAGCGGTCCGATAATCATGCGCAGATACAAGGTTAATGCAACGAAACTGCCGAGCGTAATGGTATGCTGCATCGTCATGATGCCGCCTACAAGCAGGGAAACGACGAGAGATAACGATCCGAATAACGGAAGAAGCGCTTGAAACAAGGAAGACATGCGCACGAGGCGCAATTGTTTGCTCCGAATGGCATCTACCGCCATACCGAACCGTGCGCGGGCCTGATCTTCCACGGCAAACGTTTTGGTCACGCGGATGCCGCCGAATTGTTCCTCGGCCGATTCGGTCATGTCGGCGAGAGCTTCCTGCACATCACGGGAGCGCTTACGAATTCGCGGGCCAAAATGGACGACCAGAAACGGAATAGCCAGCAGCGGCAGCACGCTGATCATCATCAAGGACAGCGGGATCCCGCTGAGCAGCATCATGATGATGCAGGACAATAACAGAAAGGTTGCATTGGTCATGGTGGTCACCCCGTTGGAAATGGCCTCGCGAACGGAGGTGACGTCGTTCATCACGTAGCTAAGCAGTTTGCCGTTGCCCTGTTTGGAAAAATAGTGCTCGCTTAGTTCGGAAAACTTGCCGAAAATGCGTTCACGGGTCATGAATTCGAACCGGCGTCCCAGCTTCATGATCATGAACTGCCCGGTTCCGAACGACACGTTGTACAAAATAGCCACCGCCAGCAAGATGATGCTGTACCTCATCACCGTATCCATACGCAGGCTGTTCTGCATGAGTTGGTCCGTGAAGCTGCCCAAAATGCGGGGCAGGGAAGCCTGCCCGACATTGGAGGCGATAATCAGGACCACGGCAACCGCATATACGGGCCATTGGCTGATCACGTAGCTTCGCAGCAATTCTCGTTTGGACATAGGCATGGTTCTCCTTTGTTGAATTCAAAGATATCGATGCAGAGCGTAGAAAAGGGCCGACACCCGAATCAAGGTGTCATGCCCTTTTACTTTATGCGAACGAATTCGAAGATTATCCGTATATGAACGGATTTCCGTATGCCGATCGACGAAATCAGTTCACTGCACGACATGCAGTCGATAGGTAACGTCCGTTGACGTCCTTTCATGCTAACAACTACTATTGTTGCGCTATTGAGGAGCAATGTCAATGAAGCGGAGCAAGCTGATGCATTAGAGGTAAACCGGAATGTACAGGTTTGGTGAAACATTTTGAAGCAAGGGGCCGTCTGTAGGGGTGAAGGTTGGCAATCAGGTTTAAACTACTATCGGAGGTGTCAAAATGAAACATAAAAAAGGATTGGCGGCGACACTCGCTCTTTGCGTATCATTGACGGCGGGAGGTGCATCCGTGCTCGCATTCTCGGACCTGCAGGATGAAGGACAGAAAACGATCGTGGATACGCTCAAATCCAAAGGCGTCGTAAACGGGGTGACGGCGGATCTGTTCAAGCCGAATCAGGCGTTATCCGAACCGCAGGGCATTCAGTTGATCGTCAAAGCATTTGGTTTGAAAAACGCGTACGCATCCCCTGCGCAAAGCAAAATCAGTCCTGACACTTGGTATGCGGATGCCGTGCAAGCTGCGACCCAGAATGGATTGTCCATTCCCGTAGAAGTGAATCCGCAGGCCAAAATGACGCGCGAACAGTTCGTGATCCTTCTTCAAGAAGGGATTGCCACAACGGGGAATTATCCGGTCATTATGAGATATAACGTCGTGAATGATGAAGACAGCATCGGTGAGAATGCCAAATCCGCCGTCCAGAACCTGCTCAACATGAACATCATCCAGCTGGACAAAGACGGGAACTTCCGTCCGGATCAGCCGCTTACCCGCATGGAGGCCGCAAGCATGATTTTTAACGCACTGGAATTTATCGACCAGTTTGGAAACGGAGGCTCCATAGAGCCTGCACCGGTGGATCCGGGAGCGGGACAGGCGGGCATCGTGCCGACGGTAACAACGACGAAAGTGGACGACAAGACGACCAAAGTGAAGCTTTCTGCCGAGATGCCGCACCCGGGCTACGGATTGAAAATTGATGATGTCAAACTGGAAAAGGATGGACGTGCCATCGTGCTGTATTCGATCGTTCAGCCTGACCCGGACAAAATGTATCCGATGGTCATTACCAACGTCACGGCCGAAACGGACATCCCGTCCGGATACACTGTCGAAGCACAACCTTCGGGCAAATAAGCAGCGTGTAATTCCTGAAAGCCATAAAAAAAGAACCCACCGCATCCAGTTCATATGGACGGTGGGTTTTGTTATGTGGTGCGATCCGGACATCTGTTTACAGATCAGGACGGGGAGCTCACGGTCGGTTCGTAGTCGAACCAGTCGAACCGGGCAGGCGTGCCTTGGCCGCCCGGGCTGGTGGCGTACATTCCGACGATGACGCCGGTGAAGCCGCCCGCTACCTCTGTGGAGAGCAGGTGGGTTTCGCCGGAGCCGAGCTCGATCCATTCACGGTCATTCGTGCAGATGGAAAAGGCGAAAGCGTCAGGCTCGGCCTGGACCCGAAGGACGACGGGACCTTGGCCGCAATCCAGCGCGTATTCGGTACGCATGGAGCCTACGACCCGCCGAAGCACGACCGATTTGCGTCCATCGACCAGCCTGATGCCCAGATCGTAATGATAATTCCGGTTCATGAATACCGAGAGGCCTGCTTCTTCTCCATGCTGCCGGGGTTCGAAATCGAGATGCGCTTCGATGCGGCACGAAAAATGGCTCAAGCGACGTCCGATGAAGGCTGGGCTTCCACCGGCGTCAAGGGATAACGGGTTACCGTGGAGGACGAGGTGTCCCGGCTGTTCCATTAGCGACCAACTTCCCGGGGCCGGATTCCGGAGGAATAACCAGTCCATGCCAAGTTTCGGCTGATCGAAGTGATCGCGCGCGGGCGGATGCGGCCACTTTGCTTCGGCAAGCTGCGGCCCGTCCATCTCGGGAGCGATGCGTCCGTCATGGCCGATGATCGGCCAGCCCGCTTCTGTCCACGTGACCGGGGCCAGAAACGTTTCCCGACCAAGGTGATGGCGAAGCGGATAGGACGGGGGACGGATGCCGAGACAGACGGCCCACCAGCTTCCGTCCTGAGCCTGCACCAGGTCGGCGTGCCCGGTCGCATGGATGCTGCTCTTCATGCTGCGGTTCGACAAAATCGGGTTGTGGGGACATGGTTCGAACGGGCCGTACGGATCATTGCTTCGCGCGATCGTTTCCATGTGGCCATACTCCGTTCCACCTTCGGCGATCATCAGATAATACATGCCGTTGATTTTGTACAAATGGGGCGCCTCCGGAGCAGCGCCCCCGGTTCCTTTCCAAATCAGACGGCTTTCGGTCCGTTTGTTGCCGGTATCCGCGTCGATTTCGCACTGGTAGATGCCTTCGCCCTCATCACCATTGCATGCCGACTGAAAATATACCCGCCCGTCATCGTCGAAGAGGAGGGACGGGTCGATGCCGTCTTGTGCGACAAACATCGGATCGGACCATGGCCCTTCCGCATGCCTGCTGCGTACAAAGAAGTTGCCGCCGTCGCTGACATTGGTCGTTGTCATGTAGAACCAGCCTTCATGATGGCGGATCGTCGGGGCATAGATGCCGCCCGAGGTCCAGGCCCGGTCCAGCGGCAATTGCTCCGGCGTGGTCAGGCAGTGTCCGATTTGCCGCCAGTTCACGAGATCCCGGCTGTGGAAGATCGGCACTCCCGGATAATATTCAAACGTGCTCGTGACCAAATAATAATCTTCGCCTACCCGGCAGACGCTGGGATCTGGATAAAAACCGGGAATCACCGGATTGGTATATTTCATCTTGCGCTGCTCCTATTCATTCCAAAGTTTTACGCGATCCTGCACGTATTTGGTGAAGCCCTGTTCCATTTTTTCGACGCCTGCGTTGATCAACTGCTGCTGGTAATCGTCCCAGATGGCATCGAATTGCTCGGGTTTGGACATGACCGCCTGCGGAATGACTTTCCACGTAATGTCCTTCACTTTGTTTTCGATGACCTTAATTTCATCGTCGGACGGCACAGAGATATTCCAGGCGGCTCCCCAAGCTTTGGGCGGGAAGTCTTTTTCGTTCGGGAACAGGTCCATCCAGGTGGTTGCCCCGTAGGCTTTGAGCGTTTCTTTGTCGGCATCGGTGTAGTTGTTCACGATTTGTTCCGGGAAATTTTTGGTGAAATAATTGCCTGTGGAATCTTGAACGCCGTCTCCATAATGAGCGCCGAGGTTCGTGTACAGTCCAATGCCGGATTCCCGGGTAAACGGGATGTTGTCATTGACGATACGCTGCTGCACGTCGTCAGGCACAATGCGCTTGCCGTCTTTCATTTCGTACTGCTTGCCTTCGACGCCCCAATAATTCAGCACCTGTCCTTCCTCGGAAGCGAGGAAATCGAGAAACTGGATGGCCCGAACCGGATCTTCGTTGGCCGTGGTGATTCCGACGCCCCAGCCGGCCATGAACCCGGTCGATTGGTAACGGTTGTCCTTGTATTTGTCCGATAACATGACAGAGTAGTGGCCATAGGTCTGGTCATTCATTCCAGCGGCTTTCAATGACTTTTCGGCATCGCTGTATCCCCAGTCGACATCGATCAGGCCGATGACCCGACCCGAAGCGATTTTCGCTTGGTATTGGTCATTTTTCTGCACAAAGGATTCCGGGTCGAGCAGTCCGGTGTTGTACATATGGTTCAGCCATTTGAAGTATTCTTTCTCGCCTTCGGTGCGGAAGTGGTAAGAAGCTTCATGTGTTTCCGGATCGATGTAATATTCGCCGTCCCCGGATTTGCCGGTCGTTTCGGCTGCCGGGTTGGTCACCGAAATCTGGATGCGCCAGTCGTCCGCATTCAACGTCAGGCCGATGTTTTTGTTGCCGTTTTCGTCGGTCGGATGTTTTTCGAGATAGTCGCGGATGACGTTTTCATAGTCTTGCAACGTTTTGATCTCCGGGTAACCGGCTTCCTTGACCGCGCGATGCTGCAGCTCGAAGCCGCCGCCAGCCACGAAATTCACGCCGTCGATGGCAGAGTAGGTAGGAATGACGTAGATGGATGGATCGTCGTTGCTATAACGCAGCCGTTTGATCTGATCGCCGAACAGCTTTTTGAGATTGGGGGCATGCTCTTCGATCAGATCGGTCAGATCCAGCATGGCTCCGGCATCGACGAGTTTATCGAGATCGCCTTTGGGACTGATGAGATCAGGGTATTCCCCGCTGGCCGCAATCAGTGCCAGTCGTTGCGCAGGATCGGATATGGCGAATTCGGCATTCAGCGTCACGCCCGTTTTTTTGGTGATTTCCTTGCCGACGTCGTCCTGCATGTTGTTCCAGTTCGGATTATTGTCCGCGCCAAAGAACGTGAAGGTAACCGGATCGGAACCGTCTTTGCCGGCAGTTCCGGTCGTTTGGGCATTCCCGGAACTGCCGCAGCCTGCGAGCAGGCTTAGCGAAAGAACCGCTGCAACCGACAATGTTGCCGTTTTTCGAATCTTATTTGTCATGTTAACCCCCCTGAGGAAAATGGTTGATAAAGCCCAAAGATCGGTGGAGCCGAGCTATTGCGTGCGCTTTCAAGAAGGCGCTGCATGAGCGTCATCTTCATGCCAAGGCTTTCGGAACACGGTTCGGGAGCCTCTTGCATCTCTCTTTTGCGCCTGCTCCATAATGGCTTATGAAGCATATTCTAACGTTTTCCTGATGCGTGAAACCTTGATTATTCGGTCGTGGAGTAGCATGATATAGACATGGTTCCAATCTATGAATTTCGGAGGAAAGACCAGTGAGCAACGCATATTTGAATTGGTTTACAACCGACCAGCATTTTCCGTTCTACATTCAATATGGGGGACATGACGAGGATACCGATCTTCATCGGCATGTCGATTTTTCGGAGCTCGTGATCGTGTTGAAGGGAAATGCAACGCATATTGTGCATACGGAAGAGTCGTTCATCAAAAAAGGAAACGTGTTTGTTATTAACGGGAGTACCCCGCACGCATACAAAGATCCGCATGACTTCAACATCTGCAATATCATGTACAGGCCTGAGATGCTGGCGGCGGCAGGGCCGGATCTGCGGACGTCCAACGGATTTCAGGCATTGTTCGTTTTGGAACCGCTTTACCGGAAAACGCACCCGTTTCCCAGCCAGCTCGCGCTGCCGATCTCGGACATGGAGTATGTCTCTTCGTTGGTTTCGGTCATGATCGGGGAATATCATGAGAAGCAGCAGGGACACCAAACGATGCTGATGTCGCGTTTCATGGAACTGGTCGTCTATTTGTCCAGGCAGTACGATTCTCAGGAACAGGGGAATGATAGCAACACATTGATGCATTTGGCGAATGCGGTCTCGTATATTGAAGATCACTACGTCGAGCCATTGTCGCTGGAGGAGATTGCAGAGAAGTCTGGCATATCGGTGAGACATTTGAACCGTATTTTTCGTACCCATTATCAAATGACGCCCATTTCCTATTTGCAGCGTCTGCGCCTGGACAGGGCAGGCACCTTGCTTAAGCACACAAACCTGTCCATCACGCAAATTTCATATGAATGCGGCTTCAATGACAGCAACTATTTCACCCGCCAATTTACCAGGGCACATGGCATCTCCCCCAAGGCCTACAGGCAGAGGCAATAATCTGGGTTCGGATTCAAAAGGTTAGGACATCTGAAATCCAACAAGGGAACCGAGTCGGTTTCGTGTTGATGACTACTTCCCGATGCACGATTTGCATGTGTCCGGGGAATCATGCAAAAGCAACCAATCCCATGTTTTCTGCGTATGAGGTATATGTTAGTTGATCAAAGAAATAATGGGGGACTGTCATAGATGGAAACACGCGAACAACTGGATCAGGAATTGGAGCAGATCCTGAAGTGGGAGAAGGAGCAGAAGGCGCTGTTTATTTGGGATAAACTCGGTCGTTTGCCGTTCGTCATGCTCGATAAGGTGATGCCCAAAGCGCTGAAAGAGAAGATCGGAACGGCTTTGAACGATGTCGGACAATACGTGCAGCACGGGGGCAAGTTTCTGGTGCAGAAACAGAAAGTAGCCAAGCTGCTGCAGGAAGAGGCCGAAAAGTCGGGATATGCCATGAAGGATGTTACAGTGACCGAGGTAGAACAAGAAACGGATTCGAAGGCAGATGGCCAGATCCATAGCGTAGAAGGGCTGCCGCTTGAAGTACTTGACCGCGTTGCGGACAGCATTACCGAGAGCCGGGCGAAGTTTGCGGCAGCGCAGGGGGCAGCGACGGGAATCGGGGGCATCGTGACCATTGCAGCCGACATTCCTATGGTCATGGGCATGTCGCTGAAGGTGCTGCAGGAAATGGCGCTATGTTACGGTTACAATCCGGACGATCCGCAGGAACGCATTTTTATCGTAAAATGCCTGCAATTTTCGTCGGCCGACATCGTAGGCAAAAAAGCGATTATCGATGAGCTTGCCGATTACGACAATCCGGAGAAGCAAGTAGAGGTTATTTCTCAGATGCAGGGCTGGCGGGAAGTGTTTCTCTCGTACAGCGAATCTTTCGGCTGGAAGAAGCTGTTCCAGCTCATCCCGATCGCAGGCATGTTGTTCGGCTCGATCAGCAACAAGGGCACGATCCAGGACGTGGCGGAAGCCGGCAAGATGCTGTACAAGAAGAGATTGATATTGCAGCGATTGAAGTGAACTATATAAACCGCATGCTTTCGAAGCAGCTTTCTTTCAGAAAGCTTTAAGACCGCTTTGCTTCTCCAGATTGGTTCTGCCTCTCCGTTAACGTGTGTATGTTTTTTGCGGTTTATATAACAAATATGATTTTACTGGAGTTTAATGAAAAACGCCTATTCCGTTGATGACAACGAAATAGGCGTTTTTTGGATTTGCTTACGCGGTGCGACGACCTCTCATGGATTAAATAGCTGTGACACCCTAAGTTTCTTATTCTTCGCTGCCGTTTTCTTCCGCCCAACGTTTCAGCACCTTATCCGAAGGCAGCAGGAAGGTCAGAACCCCGATCAGCGGCAGGAAGCTGCAAAATTGCATGACCGTGGATACGCCGAGGGCGTCGATCCAATTTCCAAGCACGAGTGCGCCGAGCCCGCCCATGCCAAAGGCCAGACCCGTAATCAAGCCGGATACCGTCCCGATTTTGCCCGGGATCAGCATCTGTCCGTAAACGACCGTGACCGAGAAGCTGGACAGGATGATGAAACCGATGATCGCCAGCAATACGCCCGTCCAGAACAGGTTGGCGTACGGCAGCAGTAACGTCAGCGGAGCAGCGCATGCCATGGACAGGAAGATCATGTTGCGTTTACCGAAACGGTCGGACAACGGTCCGCCAAAGAAGGTGCCAAGTGCACCCGCGGCCAGGAACAGGAAGATGTAAATCTGCGCATCCTCTGTGGACAGGCTGAAGCCTTCTTTCAAATAGAAGGCGTAATAACTGCCGATGGCCGCGTTGTACAGCGATCGTACAAAGACGAGGATGATCAGCAGGGTAATGGCAGCCGCGATTTTTTTACGCAAGGCCGGGTTAGGCGCTCTGCGTGCAGCCGCCTGCTTACGCATGTAACCGGAACCGAGCATGCGCCCGTACCAACGGGCGATATAGATCTGTACCGCGATGCCGGCTGCGGCAATGCCGGTGAAACCGATCGCTCCGAACAGGCCGAACGGGATGAATATCCAGCGCGTCAGCAATGGGGCCAGCGATTGCCCGGCATTACCGCCTACCTGGAAGATGGACTGGGCGAGCCCGCGACGCTGTCCGGCGGCCATGTTGGATACCCGGGAGCCTTCGGGATGGAAAGCGGCCGAGCCCAAACCAACGAAAATGACCGAGATCAGCACGGCGGCATAATCGTCCGCAAAGGCAAGCAGCAGCATGCCGGTAAAGGTAAAGCCCATACCGATGGGCAAAATGGAAGGGGTAGGCCTTTTGTCCGCAAACCAGCCGACGACGGGCTGCATGATGGATGCGGTGAAGTTGATGGCGAACGAGATCCATCCGATCTGAGTATAACTCAGGTGCATGGAATCCTTCAGAATCGGGAAAATCGCCGGAATGACGGACTGGATGGAATCATTGAACAGATGCACCAGACTGATGGCGATCAAGATCCGGTACACGGTGCGCTGGGCATCCGATCCGGGGTCGATTTTGGAACGGACGCGGCCGTCCTTGGATAAAGAGGATTGCATAGACATGTACAGTTCTCCTTTAGGTCACAGTCGCTGGGGATCTATGCCTTCTATTCTGAGATACTTACTCATATTGTTACATAATAGGATAGATTGAGGGCACCGACAAGAGAAAATAATAACCGGGTCCATCCATCAACCGAGGGATGCGCATAGGGTTGATTTTACATTAACCAAACATTTCTTGTGTTTGACCCAATGACGACGGGCATAGCCGAATGCACGGGCAACGATATATTTAATTAGGAAGCTTGCCATTGAAGGGGCAAATTTCGCTGTGTGTCTGTCCATACAAAACCGCAGGGGATTTAACAAAAAGAAGATTTTGGCTTAACAAACGTGCGCTATGATTTTTAACGGACAACTTGTTGATTCATTACATCATGTGCCCGACAAGGTGCAAAAAGACGAGAGAGGATCTGATCGAATCATGAAATCTTTGAAAAAACAAGCTACTGTAGCGTTATTGGCTATGCCTTTACTGTTAAGCTCCGTGGGGGCGGGGTACGCCAACGCTGCAACGGGTTCTTTTAACGTGGACCCAGCGCCCGCACCAGCCTGGGGATATTTCGTGGACAACTACAAAAACAACAAAACCGATAACCAGACGCTGGAGTCCAATCCCGCACTTGGTATTTTGTCCGGCTTCTCCGACCTTTGGAAAACCGGCGATGCCTGGAATACCGGAAGCAAGCTGAACGAAAGCATTCTGGATCTTAATATTCGCAAAGTATTCAATACATATATGCGCCGCACGGCCGAACAAGCGGAGAAAGCGTACCTGGATGACCGCCGCAGCCAAAGCTACAGCGTCATTGACGGTTTCGGTCCTTATGCCGATACGTATCGTGCCAAAGCTAAAGCGGAAACAACCGTCAAGGAAGTTGCTGCCGATGCAACGACCACGAAGTACAGTGACGAAGGAAATGGCGCAGGGGACGCCGAATCCAGCCTGGGCAAAGTGGTAAGCTTGGTGAACACGCTGCGTGGCGAATATTCGTCCGGCAATCCGTCCAAATATTATTTCCAATATCCGCGTCCATTCCGTTGGGTGGATAACTCGCTGGTCGTAAACACGCTTCTTCCGGTACAAAGCAATGAGCCTGAAAAAGACGGCGGTTTCCCGAGCGGACATACCAATGCGGCTTACCTGACCGCTTTTGCGTTTGCGTATGCTGCGCCTGAACGTTATCAGGAAATGCTGACGAATGCGGCTGAGCTCGGCGAAAGCCGTGTCGTTGCAGGCATGCACTCCCCGCTGGACGTCATGGGTGGACGCGTATTGGCCACAGCGCTGTCGGCGGCGATTCTGTCCGATCCGGCGAACAGCGAACTGAAGCAAGCGGCTTACGAGCAAGCACAGCGTGAACTGATGAACACAGAAGTTAAAGGTCCAGATGCATACGGCGATTATGACGCCAACAAAAAGAAATATACCGAACTGCTGACGTTCGGTTTCCCGCAAATCGATTCCAAAACCGAACCGATGGTGGTTCCCAAAAATGCCGAGGTGCTGCTGGAAACGCGTCAGCCGTACTTGAACGATACCCAGCGCCGTGAGGTACTCGCTACGACAGGACTGCCTTCCGGTTATCCGCTGCTGAATGATCCGGAAGGCTGGGGACGCCTGAACCTGTTTGCCGCGGCAGATGGTTACGGCGCATTCATGTCCGACGTTACCGTGAACATGGATGCTTCCAAAGGCGGCTTCAATGCTGAAGATTTGTGGCGCAATGATATTTCCGGCGAAGGCAAGCTGACCAAACAAGGTACGGGCAAGCTGACGCTTAGCGGAAACAACACTTATTCCGGCGGCACTGTGTTGGAGGAAGGTACGCTTGAGGGTGCTTCGAAAACGGCATTCGGTACGGCGAGCGTCACCAACAACGGCGGAACGATCGGTGAAGAGGTTGAAGGCCGGTTCGTGATTGGCGGCAACTTCAAACAATCCGCCAAAGGTACGCTGGAGCTGAACATCAGCAGCAAAAACGACGTATTCCAAGTGGCGAAAAACGCTACCCTTGGCGGCAAGCTGCAACTGAACTTCACGGATGGTTACGTGCCGGCGAACGGCGAAACAATCATGACGTTCGGCCAAAAAGCGGCTGGAACGAAGTTTGCTTCCGTGGACGTTTCCGGACTGCCGAGCGGCGTAAAAGCAAGCGTGGTTTACAAAGCAAACAGCGTTGTGCTGAAAGTGAGCAAATAAGAGGTTTTAGGGTAGGGTGGCAGATTCGTTCCCAGCGGGATAGAAATGTTAAGCGGAACCAGGTGACTGCACAGCCTATATAGGTTGAACTAGACAATTACACGATAACGGAGAGGGCAGAAAGAATCTGGAGAAGCGAAGCGGTCTAAAAGCGGTCTTAAAGCTCTCTGAAAGAAAGCTGCATCGGAAGCATAAGCTTCACCGTTTCCTTTTGAAAAAGGGATCAAAAAAATCTGGGGATAACAGTGATCGGAAGATGGTTCTGACCACGTAGTGACTCCGTGTAAAAATCATCGGTTCAACTTATATAGAGCTAAATCGAGAGAACCCCGGAAAATGATCCGGGGCTCTTTTTTGTATTGCGTGTTAAACGCGACGGTGGCAAGGAATGAAGTAGACTGCAACAACTGATATGGCGGTAAGGCTTTCATGACAGCGAAAGCTGTGGTAGCTGGTGATAAGGTAACGCTTACCTAAAGAAGCAATTAAAGGTATTGAGGTTACGATTGCAATGAAGGCATTGGTGGGTTAACGGCAGCTGCTTGAATAAACACCATGGTTCCTATGATAGTAACAAAGTTAGGACAGCAAAGGCCGCAACGACAATGATGTCCCTAATGCGTGAAGCTACGGATGTAACGAACATGAGACACGTTAATCAGCCCAAATGGAGGCTTTTCAAGGTCTTACGAACCTCACACACCTTATTTGGGTGAAATTGGACCCAAGGCACGTAAATTATCTTAAATAGCGTGCCTGAGGTTCGTTAGCCGTCCACACACCGTGAAAACCTCCATATAGCGTGCCTGAAGTTCGTTAGCTGTCTATACACCAATAATGTGCCTGAAGTTCGCTCGCGCGGTCGACCATTGCGATATGTGGGCATTGTGCCGATCTATATTAACGTTCCAGCTTTGCCGTATCCGATGCGATAAACGCAAAAGGAGCGATTCTTCCCCGCAGGGTGCGGGAGAATCTGCTCCTATGTTAGAGATCCGTGATGCCAACGGGCTGAATCACCCTTGAAGGGGGCACCGAGTGCTGGGTTTATGACTAGTCGCCTAAGTTTACCTCTTAACGGTTATCGACCGTTTCCGGGTACATGTCATGGTTCAACATGCGGTGCTCGGCCATCTGCTCGTATTTCGTCCCCGGTTTGCCGTAGTTGGTGTACGGGTCGATGGAGATGCCGCCGCGCGGCGTGAATTTGCCCCATACTTCGATATAGCGCGGGTCCATCAGCTTGATCAGATCGTTCATAATGATGTTCACGCAATCCTCGTGAAAATCGCCATGGTTGCGGAAGCTGAACAAGTACAGCTTGAGCGATTTGCTTTCTACCATTTTGACGTCGGGAATGTAGCTGATATAAATGGTGGCAAAGTCAGGCTGGCCCGTAATCGGGCACAAGCTTGTAAACTCCGGGCAGTTGAATTTCACGAAGTAATCGCGGTAGGGATGTTTGTTGTCAAAGCTCTCCAGAATGCCAGGATCGTATTCAAACGTATATTTCGTGCCCTGGTTGCCCAGCAGCGTCAAGTCTTGCATCTCGTCAGGTTGTCTCATTGTCGTTCCGTAACTCCTTTAGGTTAAAATCCATATATTTAATCGATAGCCTGTTCATTGGGCTACACGCCGCGTTTATTGCCCCATACAAGTGTATGAAGCTGCGGCAGCACGCGAACGTCATTCAACGTCTCGGAGCCGCTCACCTGGTCAATCAGCCACTCGTAGCGTTCGAGCAGGGAGGAGGCAAGGTCTGCTGTATCCGCTGACGAGACGTCAGGATTCCCGGTTTGCAAAAAGAGAGCTGTTCCCGGATACCGCTCATGCACGCGCCGGGCATAGTCCAGGTCTGTCTCGTCAAAAATGACGATTTTCAGACTCATGCTGCGGTTCGCTGGACGCAGCGCCAGCCGCTGAACCAGATCATCCAGCACGCCCCAGTCCGTCTCCATGCCGGAGCTGGGTGGCTTCGGCGAGACGGTGACTTCGTCAATGTCCGCCAGCCAAGGCTGCCAGCGCGAGCCCTGCGTCTCTACCGCCGTGCGGATGCCCTGCTCGCGCAGCAATTGAACCAGCCCGCCCAGCGAAACCAGCAGGGCGGGGTTGCCGCCGGAGATCGTGACGTGCGAGAAGCGGGCGCCGCCGATGCGGCGCAGCTCCTTCAGAATCTCCTCCGGCGCCATCATTTTGATCTGGTCCTTCCCGGTGCCGTCCCAGGTAAAGGCCGAATCGCACCAGGAGCAGCGGTAATCGCAGCCTGCGGTGCGCACAAACATCGTTTTTTGCCCGATGACCATGCCCTCGCCTTGAACGGTCGGCCCGAAAATTTCCATGACCGGAATGCGTCCCCCGCGTCCGCCATTCGCAGACCTGCTTTCCGGTTCGGGACGTGAGTCCATCATGGCTGGCAAATCCTGGGTTCTGTCTGCTGACGCATGCTGCAGGAGGTTATCCATCGATCATCCACTCCCGTCTCGCTTCCGCGTAGCTGGTAGGTGTCTCGTACAGACGAACGAATTCGGTTCGTCCCCCTTCGGCGAGGGATGCATAAGGCTCCGACTGCAGCGCCAGTTCCATTTGTTCGAACAGCCAGACGACCATGTTTTCGGCCGTGGTGTTCATCAGAGGTAGGGTCTCGTTCAAGTATTGATGGTCGAGATACCCTTCCATGCGTGTTTTCCAAATGTCTTTGATATGTCCAAAATCAACGGTAAGCCCGGTTTCTCCCGGATAACCGCTGATGCCAAATACGACTTTGTACGTATGTCCGTGCAAGTTTTTGCATTTGCCTTCGTAACAGTGCAGGTGGTGCGCGGCGTCAAAGGTAAACTCTTTGCTGACCAGCACCCGTTTCCGATGATAGCGAAGCTGTGCAGGCAAAATGTCTTCGTCGATCCGCTGCAGCCGCTCGACGATGCGGAACGTCCCCGGCTCTCTCATCGATGATCCGCCCCCGGTGTCCCTGTTTGGGTGCGTTGTTCGAGATAACGATCCAATCCGGCTCTCCGCAGCTTGCATGCCGGGCACTCGCCGCAGCCATCGCCAATGACGCCGTTGTAGCAGGTAAGCGTACGTTCGCGCACGTAATCGAAGGCGCCGAGTCGATCGGACAGCTCCCACGTTTGGGCTTTGTCCAGCCACATCAGCGGCGTATGGATTACGAACGGGTAATCCATCGACAGGTTAAGCGTAACGTTCAGCGACTTTACGAAGGAATCCCGGCAATCCGGATATCCGCTGAAATCCGTTTCGCATACACCGGTGACCAGGTGACGCGCACCTTTTTGTTTGGCCATAATCGCGGCAAAGCTGAGGAACAACAAATTTCGTCCATCGACGAACGTGCTGGGAAGCTCGCCTTCCTCATGCGTAATCTCCACATCCGTGCGGGTCAGTGCGCTTGGCGCAAGCTGATTCAGCAGACTCATATCGAGCACGGTCTGCTGCACGCCCAGATCGTGTGCGATCGCCGCCGCACATTCGATCTCCAGTTTGTGCCGTTGACCATAGTCGAAGGTGACGACTTCAACTTCGGCAAACTGCTGTTTAGCCCAGAACAGGCAGGTGGTGCTGTCCTGGCCGCCGCTGAATACAACGACTGCTTTTTCTTCGTTCAACATAAAAAAACCTCTCCATCTTCTTAAGATCGATTCAGGCCAAAAGCCTGCATCGTCGAAGAACAGAGAAGTTCATGAACTGGCATCCATCAAAAAACACACCTTCCCGCAAACAAGCAAAAAAATGCCTGCGAAAAAGTGATCTTAGTTTTTTACATACAGATTTATCCTTCGCCATGCGGTTTCAGACGTTGTTCTGTACGCAGCACATCCGGCCGTCAGGCCTGAAATGCGCTGTAGAGGGAGTTCGCGAACCTCTCCCATGCCAAGCGGCATGGATTTTCTTCTTCAATTGTCCGGTTCAGTATAACACAATTTCAACCTTGCAGCACATGTTCTGCGGCGATCCAACATTTGACTGTCTGCAGCGGTTCGACAGGCCGGCGCTTATTTAATCAGAATGTTGCCGAACGGAATGACTTCTTTCAAGATTCGTTTGAACAGGCCATCGCCATCGTTGACGTCCCGTTCCAGCCTGTGGTTCTCGCGGCCTGCCTGAAACAGGACAGGGCCGTGTCCCGTCATTTTCCAATGATAGTTCATGTGTTGGCTGGCCAAGTGGTTGCCGTATACCGTCAGCTCCAGATGAGCATTTTCAGGATAGGCAATAACGCTGCCTGCATCCACGTACAAGGGAGCGGTGGGGTGCAGTTCCTGTTGGCACACTTGTCCCTGGGTCAGCAGACCGATTTTGCCGTGGCCGGAAAACTTCATTTTCACGGCGTCCCGGGTGATGAACATATTTTTGATCTTCTGGATTTTGGTGTGCATGGTAACGCCGTCCGAATAAAAGAACAGATGGCGAAAGTCGTAGAGCAGGTCGCTCTCGGCCGTCAATTCCACTTCCTTCATGGTGAAGCCGGGCGGGAGTGCAGCCACAAACTGGCAAGGGCCGGTGATTTCGGACTTGATCAGCTTTTTTTTGCGGTACATGCCGGAGATGTTCATGAATTTGTCGTTGCGGCTGCTGCTTGGCCCTCGAAAGGCGACAATTTGCTGGGGGTGTAAAATATGAAGCCGGTCTTCGGGCGTAAGCGAGAACTTCACCACTTGACCGGCCCCGTCCGCTTCGACCGTGTTGAGGTTAATGTGCATGTCGTGGCTCCCTATTCTTTATATTCGGCCTGAACGGCGACGCATCCCCCAACGCATCACGCGAATCAGGATGAAATACCCCAAGATGAGACAAACGGCAGTAATGACTGTGGTTTGAATGCGTTTGGCGGTGACATTGCGAGCGTTCTGCTGATCTTGAAGCTCGCTGACCATTTCGGTCAGTTTCTGGTTTTGGGCGACCAGCTGCTCATTTTGGGCTTTGAATGCCTCGACATTGGCCTCAGCTTGTCCCAACTGCGCAGAGGTTTCGTTCAATTGTTCCAACGTTTGCCGATAGCTTTCCTGCAGAGCATTCACTTCTCCCGGAAGCTCCGATACCCGTTCCCAACTGCTGTATATGTCTGAAAAGATGTTGGCATGTGCCGCATTTACGGTGTGCGTAAACGAAAACGCCATGATCGCGCATGCAGCGAGCAAAATTCGAAGGGTTCCGTGTTTCGACCGTTTGGGCATAGAGGCACCTTCTTTCGATTAAAATCGGTATATTCCGCGTTTCTTGGTACGGAAGGAAAATCACTATTACATTATACGTCAAAATCGGCGCAATGGGTTCAGTACTTCCTTCAGTCCCCAGTGAATTTTTGTGTTTGATCCTACGGATTTTCGGGTAATGGACATAGTCGGCCCCGGCGGCTGATCATTAAATGATTAACCGCGTTTGCGTATCTGCTTTTCCCTTGGCGAAAACGCCGCTATATATGTTGAACTAGACATTTACACGATAACGGAGAGGGCAGAACCAATCTGGAGAAGCGGAGCTAAAAGCTTTCTGTAAGAAAGCTCCATCGAAAGCATACGCTTCGCATTTATCACCGGATTTTCCCCTTAAATAAGGGGATTAAAAAAATCTGGGATAACAGCGATTGGAAGATGGTACTGCGCCCGCAGTGGCCTAGTGGGATTTATTAATACGGTAACGAACAAAATATAATCATTTTCACATTGAACGAAAAGGAGCAGAAATCGATGCATACGACAGAACACACAGCACCTACCAAAAAAATAACCATTACCGTCAACGGAGAACCGATTGGAAGAGATTTGATCATAGACAGCATCACCTACGTTCCCGTGCAGAACGAACAAGACGGAAGGTCGCGAGGCGAATGGAGAGAGCGATCCGACTCATTGTAAAATTGGGACTTGGCAACAGATAGAACGGAAAAGCTTGGCTGGAGCCAAGCTTTTTTTGGGTCAAATTCTGTCGCATTTCGGCGGTTTTAGGCGAAGGGGAAAAAGTTTGTGGAAAAAAATGAAGGGAACATATGTTCCGTGACAATATAGTGTCCATTTACCCTGATAACTTAGAAGATAATACATATAAATCGGGGGAGAGACTACCAGTGAACTCAGTCTTTGAAGTAAGTTATTCGTGGAACAGAGAGGCCATTCCGACGGGGGGAGCCGACCCCGTATATATGTTGATTGAATGGCGCAGCGGTGCCTTAGCCAAAAGACCCAGAAAGACGGCACCCAAAATCGTGTCGCGTGACTTGGAATTGTTGCTCAAACCGGAATTCGGAGTTCGGCTTAAGGGAGTCTATGGTTGCCGCTCCAAGGAAACGGATATTGGCTGGGTTCTCAGGTTAGGTGACGTCTACAAAGGCGAAAGCAAAAAAATACTGCTTGAATTCGCGATGTCTCCCCGACTTTCGGGAAAGGTGCCTGTTTGCTCGGCGTATTGGAGCACCCGGAAATTAAAGCAAAGCCAAAGGGTATTGCTGCGAAGGGAACAATTGTACATCCAATACACAAGCCATCTGGGCATGCTGCGCCAGCCGGATAATCCGAAGGTTGAAAAAAGCATCAAGCTCAACGAAACGGTGCCTTTGATCAAACAAGCCTTGCGCGCTTATGAACGGGGGCGTATACAAGAGGGAAGCGATATTTTGCGCAGGCATGCAGATGCCTTGTTAATCGAAGCGGTGCGCAAACAAGATATCGAATATTACGAGGAGGCCGAGATCGTCGAGAAGCTGCGTTGCCATTATGGAATGACTTATGCAGACTTGCCGCATGACAGACGCGAAAACGCGTAATAGGGAGGCTGAAAACAACGTTGGCCTGACTGATGAGGAAATGGTTGTATCTACATAGATAATAAAGGTGAATATAATAAACAGGTCGAATGTACTTAACAACATAACGAAATATTAATAGAGGTTGTGTTGAATTTCATTGAAACAACATCATGGAGGGCCGGCAAAAATGACAGACCGACTGATCCGATTAATGCGCATTATTACTCTGGTGCAGGCCAAGCCGGGAATACTGGCGCGAGAACTTGCGGAGCGGTGCGAAACAACGGAAAGGACGATATATCGCGACATGGAGGCCCTCAGTGCAATGCACATTCCCATAGCCAACATGGGACATGGGAGGGGATACATGTTTATCAGCCAATTTGCCATGTACCCTTTGAACTGGTCTGATGAAGAAACCCAAGCCTTTATGCACCTTGCTGACGTCATGGAGGATATTCGGCCTTTGCTGAAGCCGGCATTCGAGAGCGCTTATGAGAAAGTGGTGGCGTCAACCCAGAAAAACAAGAAGGAACGCGTAGCATGGTCCGAACAAATCGGCAATCTGTTCAAGGTCGGCATGCCTGTTTCACAATACGACGACCAGACAGAGGAAACGGATGATACGTTGGTCAGATTGTTCGAAGCCTGCATTTCGCAAAACACGGTCGAAGCGGAATATGCTGTTCAGCACGCCAAAGCGATGGTTCGAATTGACCCGTATTGCCTCATCCCTCGCGAGTATCGGTTTGATTTGCTTGCTTACTGTCATTTATCGGAGGGATTAAGACGTTTTCAGGTCAACCGCTTGAGGAAAATCCGGGTGATGTCACGCACGTTTCGAAAGGATGATTATTTGTTTAAATCGTACTTCCGGATGCCTTTGGCTGAACGGGGTACGGAATGGATTTCGTTCAGAATTCGATTTTCCCCCGCTATTGCCGATCAGGTATCACAGCAACCGTTCCTCGTACGCCCGGCGGTCACGAAGGAATTGGACGGTTCCCTTTTGCTTGAAACCGCGGTTAGCGATGATCAGGCCTTTTTGGGTTGGCTCGCCCAATACGGGCCCGATGCCGAGATTTTGGAGCCTGAAAACTATCGGAAAATGATGCAGGAACGCCTCAGGCAATGGCAGCGGTTATACGGATAAAGTCAGTCCGATGCCTGGGTCGTTCCCCTTTAGCTTACTCTTTCGATTTGAAGAGATGGGCCAGATTACCGAAAGGGGATTCTTTCTCATCGTCTTCGTGGCTGGAATAAACGACTTTCGACACCAGTCCTTCGTCATCCGCAGCACAATTCGTCTCCAATGCAAACCGATCGTACTGATGAATGAACACCTTTGCCGTATTGATGGCATCGTCCAAAGCCCGGTGCTGTGTTCCGTCGAACTCGATCCCGCAAAGCTCCAGAGCTTGGGCAAGGCCCATCTGCCGGAATTTTCCCTCCTTCCGCGTCGTGCGCGACCACTGTTGTTGCAAATCATTATGGTTTTTGATCCAGGCGACGTCCAGCCCATGGGTACGGCAGTGTGAAATCAGTTTGCTGCGATCGTCCGGCCCCCAGGAACACATATAATACGTTTCGTTGCCCATCCAGGCAATGAATGGTTTGATCGCTTCCGGAAACAGCGGGGCGGCATCGATATCCTTTTGCGTAATCCCCGTAAACTGAACCGTATCTGTGGAAAGAACGGATTTGTTGGAAGGTCTGACGTAGGAGTGGAACGTATCGGCAATATACAGGCCGTTCTCTCCCTCGGAAACTTTGACTGCACCGATATCGATAATTTCAGAGGAATAGCGGGCATTTCGGCTAACCGTAAATTCAAGATCATAAATGATATATGGCATGGGGTTGGCTCCTTTTACACATCGTTCTATTCAGAAAGCTTGGACCATAGAGAATCCGGATTCGTATAAAGTCTATAGATGTTACGATACTCTCATCCGATCGATGATGCAACACGCCTGTAAAATAATATGATGTGGTAAGTAATCAAGGCAATGATCGCGGCTCTGGCGTCATTTTTGGAATAACGGTTGACAAAGAATTACATATGCACTAATGTGATCAAAAATGAGAACAGCGAACAACGAGGACATGATTGCGTTCCCCGGCATCAACAGAGAGGAAACCGCCTGGTGAGAGGTTTCTGCTGCCGCAGCGCAATTCCCGCCTCGCCAGCTGCGGTGGAGAACGCCTTCGGGCTGCAACCATTGCCGGGAGAGCCCGTTATGCTCAAGAGGACTGCGCCGTGTTTAAAGGCTCCAGTCGAATAAGGGTGGTACCACGACACATTCGTCCCTTGACGAGTGTGTCTTTTTTGTTTTGCCGGGGTTCCCGGGTGTGGTTTGTGCATCGCAAAATAATAATAAGAGGTGTATGTATGATGCGTCAAAGTGAATTGTTAGCTCCAACATTGCGAGAAGCGCCAGCCGAGGCGGATGCAGTCGGTCATCGTTTACTATTGCGCTCCGGGATGATCCGCCAGCTTGCGGCAGGCATTTACAACTATTTGCCGCTTGGAAGGCGTGTTCTGCTGAACGTCGAACGGATTGTGCGCGAAGAGATGGATCGGGCTGGCTGCCAGGAAGTGCTGATGCCGATCATGCAGCCGGCGGAGCTGTGGGAGCAGTCCGGCAGGTATTCGCAGTACGGTCCCGAATTGATGCGTTTCAAGGATCGTCAAACAAGGGAGTTTGCATTGGGCCCGACCCACGAGGAAGTGGTGACAGCTATTGCGAGGGATGAGGTGAATTCTTATCGCCGCTTGCCGTTCACCTTGTACCAGATCGGCACGAAATTCCGGGATGAGCGCCGTCCGCGATTCGGCCTGCTGCGCGGCCGGGAATTCCTGATGAAGGATGCGTATTCCTTTGCATCCAGTTGGGATGAGCTGGATGTGACGTATCAAGCGATGAACAAGGCGTACACTCGCATTTTTGAGCGCTGCGGACTGGATTATATTTGCGTTGAGGCGGATGCGGGCACGATTGGCGGCCAGGGCGAAACGCATGAATTCATGGCGCTGGCGGAAGTGGGCGAAGATACGATCGTTACCTGCAATCACTGCGGTTATGCGGCCAATCTGGAAAAAGCGGGATACAAGTCACTGTCTTCGGAGAATGTAGCGGAGGTTTCGGCGGATACGTTCATTAGCGAAGTGTTGGCCTACATTGCAGCGGATGATAATAGAGGGGATTCCGTCGAACGGACGACGAATGGGATTGACGTGAAAACATGGAAGGAGAACGGGAAAGAGCCTGTCAGGGTGCATACGCCGAATATTCGTTCCATTGCCGAGCTTTGCGCGTTTACGGGCCAAGGGGCTGAACGCATGATCAAAACATTGCTCTATCGGGCCGACGGCAGGCTGGTTGCTGCACTTGTTCGAGGGGATCACGAACTCAACGACGTTGCGCTTAAACAGGTTTTGGGTGCTGAAGAACTCGAGCTTGCCGACGAGCAGGCATTGGCGGAACATGCCGAGCTGAAAGTGGGCTTCCTGGGTCCCATCGGCCTTGGCCTTCCAATCATCGTGGATGCCGACGTGGCCTCCATGACATGCGCGATCGTAGGCGCCAATGAAGTGGATTATCATTGGGTGGGCGTAAGGCCGGGCCAAGACTTTGCGTTGGAGCATGTCGATCACATTCGTTTTGCCGCGGAGGGTGATGCGTGTCCGGCATGCGGCGAGCCGCTTGCATTTACGAAGGGCATTGAGATCGGCCATATTTTCAAATTGGGCACGAAATACAGCGAGGCAATGGGGGCCTCTTTCCTGGACCGGAACGGCCGTGAGAGCGTGCCGGTGATGGGATGCTACGGCATTGGCGTATCGCGCCTGGTGGCCGCGATTGCCGAACAGCATGCAGGCGAAAACGGGATACGTTGGCCGGCAGCCGTTGCTCCGTATCAGGTGCACCTGATTCCGCTGAACTGGAAGGATGCAGCGCAGCGTGAGCTTGCCCTGAAACTGGAGCAGCAACTCGCGGATGCCGGGTATTCGGTTCTCGTCGATGATCGGGAGGAACGGGCCGGCGTAAAGTTTAACGATTCGGAATTGTTTGGCTTGCCTGTGCAAATCGTCATCGGACGTGGAGCAGCGGAGGCTAAAGTGGAATTGGGGTCGCATGCTCTTGCAGCATCCGGCGTGACGGGCAGAATCGACATGAGTGCTTCAGAGGCCTTGAATTATGTAAAAGAGCAGTTGTAGTCCGGTTCGGTGCAGGCGGAAATAATGTTAGGACCGAATAATTTGCGATAGGTTGAAACTACTGCCAAACGGGACAATTGACATGCTGATTTCAAGCATTTTTTAAGACTAAATAACTAAAATTTTAATTTTTTTGGTTTTCTTTTGTCAGTCGACTGATCAAATGTTTTATTTCGGCCAAACATGATGAAATCGTGTTGTGTATTTATGTAACTGAATGGCTGGTCATCGAGTGGTTTCCTTTCGAAGTTACCGCATCACCTCTGGAAAGTGAAACAATTGAGCCATAGTTCATGCCCCTGCTCCATTATTTCATCGTTGGAAAATTTCGAGAGCAGGGATTCATTTTCCACCCTCTAAAGAAAAAGGATGTCCCGCCATCGACCGCGGGACATCCTTGTAGTTTTTGAAGCGTCTCCTATTCGGGGTCATCAACGAATGCCGAGGGAGACGTTAACTTAACGTATTTCTTAAGAAGCCGCAGGCAGCTTCAGTTTTTGTCCTGGATAAATCCAGTGAGGGTTTTTGAGACTGTTCAGTTTTTGCAGAGCTTGCCAAGTTGTGCCGTGTTTCTTGGAGATGGAGTACAGGGTATCTCCGGATTTAACGACATATACGTTGGCTGGTGCCGGTTTGGCTGGTGTTTCCGGTTTGCTTGGTTGCGGTTTCGTCGGCTCTGGTTTAGGCTCGGTCGGAGCAGGCTCTGGCGCTGCCGGTTTTTCCGGCTCCACGGCAGGAGCTTTTGCTTCTTCTTTGATACGCCCATCGGTTTTGATATTTACCGCGCCAAGCTTTTGCATGTAGTTGATCAATGCTTCATCCATTGCGCCGTACATGCCGGAGATGGAATATTTGGTGAACATGGTGTACTCGTCGCCGCCTACCGCTGTGAAGTCATTGGTAGCCAGCTTGTAAGTAGCTTCCGGATCAAGGGCTTTGCCGCCTACCGTCACGGAGTGAACGCGGTTGCCTTTATCCGCAGAAGCATCGATGCTGAACTTGATTCCGGATACTTGCGGGAAGCCGCCGCTTGGCTCAGGATAAGAGGCTACGCCGTTTTCCAGTGCTGCAAGGATATCCGCACCTTTGACATCGAGCGATACGACTTGGTTGCCAAAAGGAAGAACGGTGATGATGTCACCTTTGGTTACAGTACCTTCTTTGATGGAAGCGCGAATTCCGCCGCCGTTGGTCAATGCAATATCTGCTTGGGCAACGTCGCGAAGCGCATCGGCGAGCAGGTCGCCCAGATTGGATTCGCCTGCGCGAACTTGCGCACGTTCGCCGTCCAGGTGTACCGCCGTATTCGCTACTTCTTCTTTAAGGATAGGCTCTTGTTCTTTTTGGATGGAGCTGACCAGAGCAGCTACCTTTTCGTTGGGTTTGATGTCTTTGGCTTCGGTTTCGTCAATCAGCGTGGCTTGCTTTTTCGTCACTTTGCCGCCGTCTACCCACAGATCGATCACACCTACATAGTTGGTGTATTCACCGGCACTTGCAATCAGCGTTCCATGGTCGGATACGAGGCCGTCCTGCAGAACGGTGTGACTGTGTCCGTCGATGAATACGTCAATGCCAGGCACTTCTTTTACCACTTTGAAGCTTGTATCCGTACTGGAAGCGTCTTGTCCAAGGTGGCCCAGCACAACGACGACATCCACTTTGCCGCGAATTTCATTCACAAGCACTTTTGCTTCGGCAGCAGGGTCCGTAATATCGAGCCCTTCCACGTTTTTCGGATTTGTTTTGTACATCGTTTCCGGCGTGGTCAGGGCGATAATCCCGATTTTGACCCCGTCCACTTCCTTGATGATGTATGGATCGAACAGACGAGTTCCGTCTTTTTTCTTCACGTTGGCGCTGATCATCGGGAAATTCATCATATCCGCCAGCTCAAGCAGACGCTTGGAGCCGTAATTGAACTCATGGTTGCCCGGAACGATGGCTTGATAGCCTATTTCGTTCATGACTTTGACGATGCTCTCGCCTTCGACCAGTGTGGCGAAGGTTGTTCCGTGAACGGCATCGCCGGCATCAAGCAGAAGCGTGTTGGGATTTTCGCTGCGATACTTGTCCGCAATGCCCGCAACTTTGGCAAATCCCATGGCCGGTGAAGCTTCAACAGCACGCGCGTGCGTGTCGTTCGTATGTAGAATCGTAATGTGTTTGCCCGTGCCGGTAGTTGTGTCCGTTGCAGCCGCGGCAATACTTACGCTGCCAAACAGCAAACATACCGTTAGCAGAAGTGAAACGTAAGTCTTCCAGATTTTCATATGAATCCGTACCCTCCCCAAATAATAATCTACTAAGCCGGACCCGGCTCACGTCATATTTTAACAGACTATATTAAGGAAATCTCGCGATTTGCGTAAAAATACATAACCTGAAGATGACATCTGTCCGTCTTTATCGACCGGTAGTCATTATTTTGGAAAATGGAGACCGTATGTTCTTAATGTGGGTGAAAAAAATGCTGCGCTTCACGGGGCAAGCCTGTACGCAGACAAAATTTTTCGAGCGGTTCATCCGGCTCGGGGGTGGTTCCAAAAGTCAGCAAGGCGATGGCAAACCGGTTGGCTTGCCTCTCCAGTTTGCCGGGAGCAAAGTAAGAATGCTCCTCCAGGAAAAAGCGGTTGATTCCCTTATGCAAACGGTCGTGCCCCAGCTCATGGGCGCATACGAAACGCTGCCATTCCGGAGGCAAATCGTTGTGTATGACGATAAATCTGCGCCGCAGCTTTCGGAAGTAGAGCCCTTTGGTCGATTTTCCCAAATTGGTGAACCGAATCTGTATGCCCAAGGCCCTGGCAATGCTGAACGGGCAGTTCGTCCGGTGTTTTCGAATCAGCTTGTTTACGATGTCATCCATATCAAACCACCTGCCGCAGGATTTGGTTTAGGGTGCAGTGCCTCATTGGCGATCGTCCGGCTCGTTTGGCTTCTTGCGTTTGTTCATTTTTTTGGCCTCCCAGAATAGCCCGGTAAGCACGTCCTTGATTCGCTTTTTGTCTTCGGCATCGAGCGGAATGCCGTCGAACATCAGATCATCTTCCTCTTCCAGCATCTTTTTGAAATCCCTGCGGTCCTTGTAGGTTGCCCACTCGGGTGCATCGGCCATTCCGGGAACAGAGCCTGTTTCTTCGATATATCCTGCTCTTTGCATCATGTCGGGGTAGGATGCCGATAGCGCGTCAGCGAGCTTGCGAATCGTTGCAGGTTTGGGAACGCCCCGGACGCCGTTCTCGATTCGTGAAATTTGCGAATTGCTAATGCCGGCGGCATCGGCGAGTTGGTTGATGCTGAACCCTTGCTGTTCCCGGAGATGTTTAAGGTACGGACCAAATGCGTGTTCCACAATTCATGCCACTCCTTTTATATAGGGAATCATTTGTTGCAAATAATATAACGCATTTATACCTTAAGGTAAAGGAATAAGATATTTTGATGCCAAAAGGTAAAGAAAACGAGAGAATGGCTTTAGTTATGTCTGCAAAATGAACGGATATGAGGGTTTACTCTGCTCTCCAGAAAGTGGTATTCTCAAATAGAAATACGAACAATATGCGAACACAATGTAAATTATAAGCTATTTTTCCCTGATTGTGTAGTGCGATTTCACCGGAACGGGCGACCTATGCCGTGTTCCAAAAGGCAATGAAATCGCCGGAATTTGGGTGTTGCATTCATGGTGGAACAGAAGAACTCTAATTCGAGAGGTTAACTAGGAGGGAACGAATATGGAAATGACATTGCCTGAATTGGATCGACGGAAAACGCAGGCCGCGGTGGAAGCGGCTTTGGAAAAATACCGCATTTATAAAACGGTCGCTTTTGAGGAGCGCGAGGCGATGGTGACGGCCAGTTATACGGCTCGATTTCATGGCGCAACCAATGTTACGGGCGATTCGACGGCCCGAACGGCGATCCATAACGTGGACGTGCGGCGGGCAAGGCAGGCATACTGCGATACGATCGAAACGATTGTTTCAAGGCTGAGCGAAAAGGAACAAATTCTCGTGACCGAAAGATATATGAAGGATGACGATGTTTTTGATTACAAGGTGTACAACCACGTGTTCGATCCGCCCGTAAGCAAAGATACGTATACGAAAATCCGCACGCGTGCGTTCTATAAAATGGCGCTCGCGCTGGCTGACCGCGGCCTGATCAACATGGATCCGCTGGCCTCATCCCGCACGGAACGCAAGAAACTCGGGTGACCGCTGCCGGTGCTGCGGGAACTTCCCTAACCTCCGCCGATTGTATACAATAATGGAATGATTACTCGCGGAGATGGGAGGGAGCAAGCCAAATGTCGGAACAAGCCGGAATCAGGGAAATGTACACGCTCAAGACGATTGCCGAGACGCTGAACACATCGAATGATCTTGGAGCGATGATGGATACCGTCGTAGGCAAGCTGCTTGAATTGACCGGATTGACTGCCGGGTGGGTATTTCTCATCGGGGAGCGCGGCAGCTACCAATGCATCTCTGACGAGCATGTGCCGCCTGCGCTTAAATATCGCGGCGGGGAACCGATGCGCTGCGGTACCTGCTGGTGCGTTAACCGATTTTGGGACGGCCGCCTGGACAACGCCGTCAACATCCTGAATTGCAAACGGCTGGAGAAGGCTGCCTTGCATGCATGGGGAGATACGCAGGACATCACGCATCATGCGACCATACCGCTGAGATCGGGGGAAAAGCTGCTCGGACTGCTGAACGTTGCTGCACCGGGCAAGGCGCATTTCAGCGATAGCGAGCTCGCATTGCTGCAGGCGGTGGCCTATCAGATCGGCAGCGCGCTGGAACGGATGAGATTATATCGCGCAGAGCAGCGAAGGGCTGACCTGTATTCCAAGCTGGGCGAGTTCGGCAATGCCATGGGACAAGTCGTAAACGAAGCCGCAGGATCGGAAAATCTGGCCGGAACCGCCATCCGGCTGATCGGAAAATATTACGATTGGCCCATGATCCTTTTTCTTGTCCGGGAGAGCAAAGATTCTATCATCCAGGCCGATTATGTTCGCGGTTCAGGCATGCGTCTGCGGAAACGCCTTTTGTTGGAATCGGAGGCGGATATGCTTCCCGGCATGTTTGAACGCGAGACTTCAGCCGTGCTAAGCCAAGAGGAGATTGTCGCGATTGGAGCCGGCGGCGCGTTGGAGGCCGCATTGCCTGAACTTAGAGCAGGTGCGGTTGCTCCTGTTACATACGGAGCGTCGGAGGAGAAGGGATTGCTGGTGATCGGCAGAGATACGCTGAATGACGATGTACAGGCCGACCTGGAGGTATTGGAGGCGCTCGCGGACCATATCGGAACCGCATGGGAAGGAATGAAGCTGGCCGAACAGCGGCGCGAGCTGGCTCGGCTGGAGGAACGGAACCGACTGGCCAGGGATTTGCATGATTCGGTCAACCAGATGCTGTTTTCGCTGTCGCTGACGGCACAGGGGGCGGAGAGCATGCTGCCCGACTCGCCTGAGTGGGTACTCATCCGAGACGCCATGCAAGATATCCGCTCTCTGTCCAGGCAGGCGCTGAAGGAAATGCGGGCATTGATTTTGCAGCTCCGGCCAGCCGGGCTTGAGCGCGGGATGCTTGAGGCATTGCGCGAATATGGCACAGGGCAGGGGCTGATTGTGAGCGCCAGTTGTACCGGTATGCGATCCATGCCGCGCAGCATCGAGGAAGGGTTATGGCGCATCGGCCAGGAGGCGCTGAATAACGTTCGCAAGCACGCCGGAGTAAGTGCTGTCGACATTAAGCTGGAACTGGACGCGGAACAGGTGATGCTGACGATTAAGGATAAGGGGAACGGCGGGGCCAAAAGGCGTGGCGGACAACCGCCGGGATCGCTGGGTCTATCCATCATGCGGGAACGGGCCGAGTCGCTCGGCGGCCGATTGGAGCTGACCAGTTCGACGCGCAAGGGAACTTCGGTGAAAGCGGTCATTCCACTTCCGCCCGAACCGATCCTGAGTCAGGAGGAACATCGATGAAGATTCGAATATTGCTTGCGGACGATCATACGATGGTGCGCCGGGGGCTGTACCTGTTTCTGGCCACGCAGCCTGACATGGAAGTGGTTGGCGAAGCGGCAGATGGTTTGGGTGCCTTGGAGCAGGCGGGCCTGCTCCGTCCGGACGTGGTGTTGATGGATTTGCACATGCCTGGATTGAACGGAATTGAAGCATCAGCCCGTTTGCGGACCGATGTGCCGGAGAGCAGGATCATTGTGCTTACGTCGTTTTCGGATCAGGATCATGTCGTGCCTGCGGTACAAGCCGGGGTGAAAGGGTACCTGTTGAAAGACATCGAGCCGGAGCAGTTGGCCGCAGCCATACGAAACGTGCATGCAGGCAAGGTCGAGCTCCATCCGGCTGCAGCGGAACAGATCATGCATATGCTCGCTTCTTCCGAGGTGCCCATGAACGGGGCGGGATCGCTGCCTGTTCAGCCTAACGTTCAGGAAGCAGCGGATTTTCCGGCCAAACCGGCGATGGATAGCAAAGAAGCCGATCACGGCCTGAGTCTTCTCACCCGGCGCGAGCGCGAAGTATTGGCATTGATCGCGCAGGGCATGAATAACCGGGATATCGCTGCCAGGCTGGTCATCACGGAAAAAACGGTAAAAACCCATGTCAGCCATCTGCTGGACAAATTGGGTCTGGCCGACCGCACGCAGGCTGCCGTGCTGGCTGTTCGCAACGGGTGGATGGACTGACGCGTTAGGCGGGCAGATTCCGCAATAAACTACGACCAAAGTCGTAGAATTTTTCCAAGCTCAACCGAGAGGTTGAGTTTTTTTGTTTGGAAAGTTACATCCATATACTGACGATCCGAAGGCGTTGTTGACTGTAGAATAAGAAGAAAGAATGGCATAAAGCAACCTGAAAGACCTAAAAAACCGAGATTTAAACATCCAATTTGCCTCGAACTTAAAGGAGTGAGTGATATGAACGTTTTGGTCATCACCGGCAGCAACCGAAAGCATGCAACCAGTACGCGTTTGGCGGAGTATGCGGCTCAATTGATCCGTGAAAAAGGGCATGATGCCGTCCTGTTTAACTTGTACGAAACACCTCTTCCGTTCTACGCACCGGACGAAAAAATGGAGGACAACACCCATGTCGCCGAGTTGAAAAGCCGCATGCTGGAAGCCAAAGCCGTTATTTTGGCTACGCCGGAGTATCATGGCAGCATTAGCGGCGTGCTCAAGAACGCGCTTGATCATCTGGGTCAGTCCTATTTTAGCGGCAAACCGGTCCTGTCCATCAGTTCATCCGGCGGGGCGGTAGGCGTCAGCTCCTTATTGCAGCTGCAAGCCATCGTCCGCAATCTGCACGGCATTAATGCGCCGGAATGGATCTCGATCGGGGGTTCGCAGCGGCGACGATTTGAGGCGACCTATGACGGATATGAAGAATACGAAGGAAGTTCGGACATTGAGGAACGTGTGCAGCGCGTCGTCGGTTCGTTCCTGCAGCTTGCGCAGGCGCTGAATCCGGATCAGAAACCATGATATAAGGTAAAGCTCGCAAATTGACCGAAGACCTTGATGACAAAATTATACGAGGAAGCAGGGATCCCATGATTAAAGGCATTTTTGAAACCCATCTTAACGTAACCGATTTGCAAAGGTCCCATCGATTCTATGAGCAGGTTGTTGGATTGACGTTTGCCTACGGGCAGCCCGAGCGGGGAAGAAGCTTTTATTGGATCGGCGGGAAAGGCAAGGCGATGCTGGGACTTTGGCAGAAGGACCCGTCCGAGGTGCTGCGTCAGCATTTTGCGTTTGAGGTATCGCTCGAGGACATGAAACATGCAGTCGATTATTTGGAAGGCCGGGGCATCAAAACGCGTAACTTCCTGGAGGATGATATCGGCGATCTCTACGTATTCGGCTGGATGCCTGCCGTATCGGTATATTTTACAGACCCGGACGGCCATTCGCTGGAATTCATCTCGATGCTGCCTGACGAAGCCAAACCCGAGCTGGGCATGGTGCCCTGGAAGAAATGGGAGCGAATGCACGGACGCTGAAATCTTACAACATTCGATGAGGAGGAGACAGCATGATTATTGAAGAAGTCCGGTTATATACGGCACATATGAAAGAAATGCGGCATTTTTACGAAAACGTGCTTGGCCTGCCAGCGGTGACGATTACGTCGGATTCGTTTTCGCTGCAAATTGGATGGACGCGCATGGTTTTCGTGGAAAGCCCGGCGGCCTATGAGCCGTTTTACCATTTCGCCTGGATGATTCCGTCAAACCGCTTCCGCGAGGCGAAGGCTTGGATCTCGGAGCGTACGACGCTGAATGTTCACGAGGGCCGGGATGAAACGTATTCCGTCAATTGGAACTCCCATTCCTTGTACTTTGAGGACCCTTCCGGCAATATTCTGGAGCTGATCGCGCATCATACGGTTCTGAACGAAAGCGATCATGCCTTCGGGGCAGGGGATTTGGTTAGCGTATGCGAGATTGGGCTGGTGAGCGAAGACGTATCCCAATCCGTGCTTGAACTCGGTCGGCAGGGATTGGAGCCTTGGCGTGAGTGGAGCGATACCTTCGCACCGATCGGCGACGTCAATGGTTTGTTCATCGTGGTGAAAAAGGAACGCATCTGGTTTTTCTCCGATAAACCGGCGCAAATTTTTCCAATGACCGTGACCATTCGAGGTGTGGGCGCGATGCATTTGGGAAGCTGGCAGCAGCTGAAGGAACAGCGGACGATCGAAAAATAAAATAGGTGGAAAAGGGAGGACATGGCTTGATTCGTCAAGCGGGGGTCCTCCTTTTTTTATGTAAAACCCCACGTTTTTCCGACTTGGCCCCGACGATATTCGTACACAATTCAGGCGTCGAAGCGGCAGCGCCAGCGCGGAAAAAAGGTAAGATGGATTTATCCGATCGGCAGGGATGAAGGCATTCCTTAGCTTTTCGGGTAGTAATAGAAGAAAATATTGATTATATAAGTTGAACTATACATTTTACACGATAACGGAGAGGGCAGAACGAATCTGGAGAAGCGAAGCGTTCGTTTAAAAGCTTTCTGAAAGAAAGCTGCATCGGAAGCATGGGTTTATCACCGGATTTTCCCCTTGAACAAAGGGAATCAAAAAAATCTGGGGATAACAGCGATCGGAAGATGGTTCTGACCACGTAGTGGCTCCGTGTAGAAATCATTCGTTCAACTTATATAGACAGGAGGTTTCATGATATGAAAACAGTAGTGTATGTTCCGCTCGATGATCGTCCGGCAAATCTGGATGACGTCATCGTGCAAGGAAAAGCAGCCGGTCTCCATATCGTTGCACCGAACCTGAACGATATTGAAAATCGGCTGGACTCGGAAAAAAGCGTGGATGGATCGATGCTGCTTGGTACATCGACCCCGACGTACGGCAAACCGTCCCGAATTCGCGATTTTATCCGAAAGCATGCGGCAGCGGCCGACGGATTCGTTATTTCTGCCGATATGCTGGCCTATGGCGGATTGATTGGCAGTCGTCAGCTGCGCGACCACGGCGGGGCGAATTACCCGGATTATGATGCAGAAACGACAGCGCTGCTGGACGTGATCCGGGAAATTAAGGAGAAGTATCCTCGCAAGCCCGTTTACGTGATGGATACGATCATGCGGCTGGCGACGACGTCCTTTGCGGATGGTTTGACGTTGGACGCCTATAATGAGTCCCGCACCTTAATGCAGCAGCCGCGCAAGGCGTTCACGTCGTTCGAGGATATTATCGCGGGGTACAACGTGTCGCCGGACGGCGTGGAGTATGGGGACACGACCTATTTTGACAAATCCCGGTACTATAATACGAGACAGCATAAATTCAAAAGCAATCGTTACATTCTGGAACGTTTGGCACGTGAGGGATATATCGATTTCCTAGTGGTCGGCGTAGACGACGCCAACACGCAGGGTGTGCAAATCAATGAAATCCGCTATGTGGAGCAGCGCATTAACGAATGGCTGGGCGGAATCGACGGGCAAAACCCGGAACGCGCCATCATTTTGCCTGACGCGGATGGACTGGGGCATTCCCTTGTCGCCCGCATGGCGAACCAGCTTCATCGCAGGGGAAAGAAGACAACCTATGGCGTCACGTATTACGGGCCGCACGGCTCCACGATCATCAACACGTATGAATACATGGACGTGCATCAAAATTTGGTCCGGCATGTGGACATTGTCGGCGGCAAGCTGGTGACAGACTCCGCTTCTCCCGAGGTTGAGACAGAAACGGAAACGGCCGCCGCAAGCGTAACCAGGGAGAGCGGAGTCGGTAATCCGGGTAACGAAACGGACGGATTCAGCGTAGACAGCGAACTGGATCGGATGACCGGCCAAAGCGCGGGAACGGCGAAGCATCGGTATCCCGATCTTTCGATTATTGCGATCACGGCCGAAAATCGGATTCAAGAGGCCATGGCCCATCTTGCTTCGAACGGCGAAAAGGGTGTACCGACCCTCGTGATCGATTTCGTGGGCAAGGGGCCGGCGAATCCGGCTGTAGCCGAAGCGCTGCTGGATTCGCCGCATACTGGGAAACTGCTCGGTTACAGCGCATGGAACACGCCGGGCAACAAAATCGGCATGGCCGTGGGCATGGGACAGTCCCGATACGCTTTTTTGACCACAGAGTCGCATCCGCGGGCGCTGGCCAAAGCGATGGATGCGCAGGGGTCCCTGCTCTTCAAACGTTTCCTAAAAGATTACTATTACAAGGCGGTAGCCATCGCCGATATCCGGACTTATTCCAGAGCGCATGCGCTGTACACCAATGTGGCGACGTTATCGGACCAGAACATGCTTCTGTTCAATTCGGCTGAGGACTACGCGTATTTGCAGCGGCTGCTGCGCGACCTGATGCAGACGCACACGGCAGCGCTCGGAGCCAAGCCGGCCTTTGCTGCCGGAAGTAAGGCCATCTTCCGAATTTGCCATGGCGACGCTTTTTATGCGGAATATCTCCGCACGGAGCTGGCATACGACAATCCGGATTTTATCTGGTGGCGTGCGTTCGAAATTACGTTAAGCCCTCAGGCCAAGCTGAAGTAAACCCAAGAACCTTGTTTTCCGCAGTACTGCGGGAGACGGGTTCTTTTTTTTGGTTGATCATAATATCGATTTTCCCCTTCCGCAAAGCGTCGTCTTTTTTCCGCCGATCCGCCTGCCGAATCCGCACGGAAGTCGGACGGAACACCATCCGCGCTAGGAACGGAACGGTGTAAGATTGTATTATCGGATCAATAGCAAACGGGCACCACCGAAAGCATATACGCTAAGTATGAGGACCAGCCGGCGGCTGGTCTTTTTCATGCGGTGAGGTTGCCTAACTGTTGATCCGGTACCAAACCAATGCAAGGAGTGAGCCTCCAATGCCCCTTGTTGCTGCGCAATGGGGATTAAGCCAAATCGGCAGCCGAAAGGGGAGAAAACGCATGCAGACATGCAATACAGTATGAGCGATGCAGCATATACAGCAGGCAACCCGGGATCCATGGATACGGGAAACGTCGGCTCGTTGAGCGCACGAATCAGGCAAACCCTCAAGCGCAGACTCGCGGAGGAGATTCCTGCCTGGAACGGTCGTGTCGGGGATATCCCGGCCCCGGGAGAAGTGTTAAGCGGACCTTGCGCGGTGGTTGCTTTTGCCGAGGAGGTGCCGAAGTCGGCCTGGGCGGGTTATCGGCGTATCATCCACGTTTACCCTTATGCCCGTTCGGAAGACGGAGGCGCGGAACAGGTAGAGGCTTGGTCAGCGCAGCTGATCGCAGCTTTACATCAGGCACGGCTTGAGGATGACGAGGGCGGCGCGTTCACCTGCATCTATGTCGGCTCGCGGGAATGCGACCGTATCGATCAGGCCTCCGGCATGATTACGCGCAGCTTGCGCTTCGCCGTTTACGTGCCGGAACCGGCCGATCACGCTCCGGCTATTCCGTCTGATCCGTGGATGCAGGCGATGCTGGATTGGACGAGCAAAGAGCTTGGCAAGGATTGGGCGGTGTATGCGGATGTATGGCCGCGAGGCTATGAGAACCAAACCGTTTTGTGGCGGCTGGCTGGAAGCAGCACGTCTGCGTCAGGGACGAATGCACTGGAACTGCGCAAGCAATGGATCGGCCACATCGTGGCATCGGGGGAAGAAGAGACTCGGCTTGCCGTTACCCGGCTGGTGGAGCAGTTTGGCGTACAGGCGCGCATTCCTTTGTCCATTGCGGGTGGTACGCGGTACGCGACTGTGGATGAAGTATCCGCAGACCTGCAGGCAGATGCCTACCTGAACGGTCAGATCCGGTTGACGCTCCAGCAGCGCATTCGCCGATCTGAGGTAGACGCGCCGCTGATGCAGGCAATTCATCACAAACGTGTGCTGGAATAGTCCCGGTGGCGAGGGACTTCAGCTTCATGAATGCGCAGCGGATCAGGCACGCAATAAAACTTATGGATAACGAGGTGAGATGCCCATGGCAGGCACGGTCAAAAAAAATGCGCAGGCAGCCCCGAAGTATACGCGGGCGGAACTGATGAATCATGCGGAAGCCCTCTTTGCCGTCAAGGCAGAGGTGCTGCATGGTGCGCTGTTTGAAGCGGCGCAGCAAACATTTTCCATCCAAGAGGTTCAGGAAAGCATCAATCAATTTATGAAAGCGAAGGTGAACGGATAATGGCAGGCGGAACTTGGGAGCAAACGAATCGTCCGGTACTTCCGGGCTTGTATATGAATTTTCAGGCGGCAGCGGCATCGGCCATTCAGGCCGGATCGCGGGGGACCGTCGTTGTTCCGGTCAAGGCGAATTGGGGCCCGGCAGGCACGTTTGTGGAAGTGGGCAGCGAAGCGGCGATCGGACAGATTTTCGCGGCAAACGCCTTGGATAACGGGACGGCCTATGCGTCCTTGAAGCTGGCACTGTTGGGCGGGCCGAAGAAGTTATTGGCATACCGCGTAACCGGGGAAACGGCGAAGGCGGCAAGCTTGGTGCTGAAGGATGGCAGCGATGCGGACGTACTGCAGCTGACTGCCAAATATCCGGGCGATCGCGCCAACGGTTTCTACGTGACGATTCAGCCGGGCGTCATCGACAACACGAAGCATGAGGTGCGTCTGTTTGAGGGCAACAAAATGCTGTATGCCTTGCTGACGGCAGACATTTCGGCCGCGGCGCTGGCCGAGCAGATCAATGCGGATGAGAGCAATCTGTGGATTACCGCACAGGCGGTAGGCGATGGAACGGGCACGGTAGCGACGGTGTCGGGAGCTGCTTTCAATGGCGGTGTGAGCGGCAACGAAAGTATTGCCAATGCGGATTACATTGCTTTGCAAGCGGCGCTGGAGGGACAAACGTTCGATGTGCTCGCCCTGGATCATGCGGCGGATGCGTCTTTATTGGCGAGCTTTGCAGCGTGGGTGAAACGTGTGCGCAGCGAAGGCAAACCGGTGATGGCCGTGTTTGGCGGTTCTTCCGCGGACGATACTTCGGCGAGTGCGGCGCAAAAGGCGGCAGCGCGCTCCCTCACGCTGAACCATGAAGGCGTCATTAACGTGGGGACGGGCGTACGTTTGGGCGACGTTGATTACAGTTCGGCGCAAACCTCTGCGTACGTGGCGGGTCTGATCGCCGGGCAGCGTTTGAACGAATCGACGACGTATGCCGCGACTCCGTTTGATGATGTGACGCGCAAATGGACGCGTGCCGAGCAGGAGCAGGCCGTGCAGAACGGGGTGTTCATTTTCATCCATGACGGCCGTCAAGTGAAGGCGCTTCGCGGTGTGAACACGCTGGTTACGCCTGAGTCGGGTCAAAACAATGCCTGGAAAAAAATCCGTTCGATCCGCGTGATGGATGCGATTAACACGGATTTGCAGCGTTCCGCGGAAGACAGCTACATCGGCAAAGTGAACAATACCGAGGAAGGACGCTTGGCGCTGATTTCGGCCATGAAGTCCTACCTGGGGCTATTGGCGCAAAGCAATGTGATCGAAGCGTCCGGTTACGATGTCGTGCTCGACCCGGCATATTACGGCGACTCCCCGGTATTCAAACCGGAGGCGGATCAGGTATACCTCCAGTGGAATGTGAAACTGACCGATGTGATGGAGCAGTTGTTTGGCACATTTTATGTGCAGTAATTGGCGTTGGGATTAGGGCGTGGCGAACCTTATACCACGAGACTGATCGCAGAGGGCATGAGATGGAGCATTCGAATTTTTAATGAACCTGACGCACGTCATTGGCTCCAAATCGATGTGGTTGGCACTTTAACGAACCTCAGACGTCTTAATTGCCCGAAAACGGGCGTTGTTGCTTGTTTCCGGCCCGAATAGCGTGGCTGAGGTTCGTTACATTGTGGCATGCGTGATTTATCTCCAAATAAGGTGTCTACGGTTCGTCAGAACTACGCAAATGAATCAACGAAGAGGTGTGGAGCCTCAACACATATAACCAAGGAGGAATTTTACATGTTGGATGCATCAAGAGTTATTCTCGGTACCCACGGTCAGCTGCATATCGATGGTGTGTGGCAGACTAATATCAACAAACTGGAGGCCAGTGTGGAGATCGAGAAGCGCGAGCTGAACCTGGTCGGCAACGACTGGAAGGTGCACAAAAACGGCGCCAAAAAAGGCACCGGCACCATGACCGGTTACAAAGTGACATCGGACATGATCGTGCGCGGTTTTACCAAATTCGAAATTATTTCCTCGCTGAACGATCCCGAGTCCTATGGTCATGAGCGGGTGCTGCTGAAAGGCTGCATGGTCGACAAAATCCAGTTGGCCAACTGGACGGCCGGCGAGGAAGTGCCGGAGGAGACCGGTTTTACCTTTGAAGGATTCGATCTGCTTGATCCGATTGTAGCCAGATAATTCGAGCGGAATCTGAATGGGCTGGGACGTTTCCCGGCCCTTTCATTGACCATGTGTAAGAGATGAGAAAGTGTGCTGGTGAATGGATCAAGTTGAAACATTGAATTTATACACAGTCAAAAAAAGGAGCTAACAACCATGAGCGTAAACGAACATTTGTCGGAAGAACAGATTTTGGACCAGCTGTTTGAAGCAGCCGAACGGCTGCCGGAGGAAAACGTGCGCATTCAGCGCCTGGATCTGCTGCTGACCCTGCGCGGCCTGACGTCCTCGAAGGTCGATCAGATCCGCGAACGCTGCACGATCCGCAAAACGGTCAAAGGCCGTACCGAGGAAAAAGTAGACACGGAGACATTCAATGCACTGCTGATCTCGGAAGCGACGGTCAAGCTGAAGGTACGCAGCCTGGAATTGTCCGGCTGGGGAGACAGCCGCATCACCGGACGCATGAAGCTGTCCGGCGGGGAGCAGGCGGTTCGCCGCATGCTGCTGGCAGGCGAATTGGATGCGGTCGGCGACAAAGTACTGGAGCTGTCCGGCTTCGGCGTGGAGATTGAAGACCTAAAAAACTGATTCACTCCGGCGGAATGACGACGTATCTGTATCATATGTGGGTGCGCCATCATTTGCGTCCCGGAGAGTTCTGGGCACTGCCAAGAGGAGAGCGGTCATTGCTGCTCGCTTTTAGTGAAGAGGAGATGAACGCTTTGGCCGCGACAGCCAATCGATAGAGGAACAACAATACGTCAGGAGGTGAACGAATGGCAGAAACGATTATTGGTTTGTCCCAATCGAATGCGCAGATGCGAACGACGATTCGTTATCTCGACCAAATCCAGCGTTCCACGGATCGGTTGGGCCGAACGCGATATCAGAGTTTGATCAAGACCAACAACGAGTTGCGGACAACTGGGCGACGTTTGGAGAGCATATATAGCACGGCGGTACGATTGAGCAGGTTACGGATTGCCCCACAAGTTGAATTTGCTGATCGAGCCACGCCAGCTTTAGAAGGATTGTTGAATAAACTCAAGTCTATTCGATCAGGGATTTTGGACGCTTCAGCCAATGTAAACTATAAGGTTAGTCACCAAATCTCAGGTGTATCCGTCGATGTAAACTCACAGCCTTTGATAGATGCCTTACAAGTGAACACGCAATCATTAAACAATCTAACTAATAAGCTGGACTCCATAAATATCGGGGCAGCTGGAGGAGAAGAAAAACCTAAAACATTTTTGCAAAAAATGAAAGGTATGTTTGATCGGGGGAAGTCACTCTCGTCTGGAGTAACGAAAGCTTTCGATGCAAGAAGCAGCGGGAAAAAACTGTGGAAAGAAATAAAAAGACCCTCTACACCAGGAAACAGGTGGAAAAAGGTGTTCAAGGTTACAAAACGCGGAGCTAAGTTTGTCAATGACTTCTCTACAGCAGGCTCTGATTTAATTGGTGGTATTGATGGATTGTGGGGAGATGTAAAGGGATTATTTGGTGGTGGAGGAACAGAAGGCGGCGGGGGCTCGGGCCTTATTAGCAAAATAGGCAGTGGAGTCGTCAAAAAAGCAGGAAAATTTCTGGGTCCTCTCAACACCATGATGAGCGTGGCGGATTTTGCCACCGCTTCACCAGAACAAAGAGGACGTGCCGGTGGATCAATGATCGGTGGTGCTGCTGGAACGGCCATTGGTAGTGCAATCGGCACCGCGCTACTGCCAGGCATTGGAACCTGGGTTGGCGGTGCGGTTGGTGGCTGGGCTGGCAGTGAAGTCGGTGGGTGGATCGGAGATAAGGCGAAAGACATTGGAAACGCTTTGTCCGGCGCTGGTAATTTTGTAGCCGAGAAGGCGAAGAATATCTTCGGCGGTATCACCGATTTCTTTGGAGGCTCCAAAATAGAAGAACCTCCTGTGGCGCCAGCGCAACCAGCCCCCGCTGCCCAACCGATGCCTGCTCCAGCCTATATCCCATCCGCTCTCTCGATAACCGGTCCGAATGCCTACTTGTCCGGCATGGGCGGCGGCCCAACGGCGGCAGCACTCGCTGGACCGAACCTGATGCAAATGCAGGCTATGGGCATGGGGACAGGTGCAGGTGCGCAAGCACAGGCCGCGGGCAACGGCACACCATCCACGATGACCGTGCAAATTTCCGAGGAACAGATGAGCAGTCTGGCTGGTTACCTCACCGATTTCAAAACTGAGGTCACCAACCAAGTCTCTGTCAACGTGCCTGCGGGAGCGGTGCAAGTGACGGTGCGCGAAAACGCGATCGATTACGATGCCCTCGCCCTTCAGATCGGGGGACGCCTCTCGAATGAATTGCGCCGTGCCATGGAAAATCGCCGATCAACGGTGATGGCTTAAAGTGGAAGGAGGTCAATCATGGCATTCATTGAAGATACACCCGAAGGTTTGGACATGCTCTTTACCTTGAAGGACGGATCGACCACTTTCGAGTTTCCGGTCAATCCGGAGGAGGTAAGCATATCCCGTTCCAAAGGGTACGAAACGATCAACATGCTGGAGCATGGCGAGTTTGATTTTGCGATTGGGGAGAAGGTGAAGGAGATCACCTTCTCTTCTTTTTTTCCGAAAGAACATAACCGATCCTTCTGCCAAACGACGACGGTTCCCGATCCGCGTGTGGCGATGAACGTACTGAATACGTTCCTGGTGTCCAAAAAACCGCTGCGCTTCATTATCTCGAACACAGGCGTGAACGTACCGGTATACTTAGTCACCCTGAACACCACCTTCCGGGGAGGCGAGCCGGGGGACATTTATTTCGACCTGACCCTCCGCACTTGGCGGGATTCGAAAGTGGAGAAGCTGGGTGCAGGAAGGGCGAGCAAATCATCGTCCTCCCGGACCGACCTGAAAAAAAACAGCAAAACGTATACCGTCAAATCCGGTGACTCGTTATCGAAAATCGCCAAGCTGGAGCTGGGAAGCAGTTCAAAGTGGAACGAGATCTACCAGCTCAACAAAAAAACGATCGGCAACGATCCTAACCGAATCAAGCCTGGGCAAAAGCTGGTGCTGCCATGACGTACAAAGTCATTGTCGAAGACAAATACGATGTCACCAAGCTGGTCGAGACGATTACGCTTAAGGATTCGCTCGACCAAATTGCCTACCAAGGCAATGTTCGGCTGGCAGTATCGGCAACTTCCGGTTTGCCTGCGATATCGCCGGGCATGGCGGTGCGGATCAACGGGGTTCCTTTTGGCGGCACAGGTATGGCGACGTTGCTGCATCCCGCAGTCATTTGGGAGGCGGAAAGCTCGAACGGCAGCGTCAAACGGTTATCCCTGACGATCTACGACCGGATGATCTATCTGGAAAAATCGGAGGACGAGTTTCTGCTGCCCAAAGACCAGACGGCCACGCAGCGGCTCAAAACGTATGCCAAAGAGTGGAAAATCCCATGCGCCACGCTGCCGAATACGGCGACAAAGCTTAGCAAAGCGGTGTACCGATCGCAGACGATCCTGTCGATGATCTATGCCGATCTGAAAGAGACGGCCAAATCGGGCGGGGACATGTACCATCCCCGGATGACGCCTGCCGGGCTGCAGCTGTTCAAGGTGGGCAGCAATGCCAAAGTGCATGAACTGGACCGGCTGATCGACCTGTCGCAAATGCGTACATTGGAGGGCGCGGTAACCAAAGCAAAAGTCATGGCAGCCTCCGAGTCCAGCAGCGGCAAGGAAGTTCCCTCCAAGGTGTTGGCGATTGAGGAACAGGGCATTGCCGAACTTGGCACACTGCAAAAGCTGTTCCAGGACGATCAAGTCAAAACGGCTGCGGCCGCCAAAAAGCTGGCCAAGAGCAAGCTGACCGGCATCCAGGAGACGTTTACGGTGACGGCGCCGGACATCAATACGATTCGTGCGGGAGACGCGGTGCTCTTGAAAGGGATAAAGCTGATCGTTATGTCGGTCAGCCGGGATTTGTCGGCAGGTCCGGGCACGATGACGCTGGAACTCGGCACGGCCGAACTGGTGAAAAGGAGGTATTACCTTGAATAAAGATGATCCGTATGGGCATTTTGCCGATGTGATGCGCGGCGCGATGAGCAACCATACTCGCCAGGCCGTCAGCGGCCTGGGCGCGGTGCTGGGCACGATCACGTCGTCCGGCGTGAAGCTGGACGATTTCAAACATGAGGTACAGGACTATTTTGTGGCCGAATACCCCGGCACTTTGGAGCTGCCCGAGCGTGAAACGACGGGTTCAATCTCCGGTATCAGCGAGGTGGCGAACGGAGGAACGACGAGCGAGGGACGCTTTCTTTTGCAAAAAGAAGAAGTGGAAGAGGCGATATTATCCCTGGGAAAAGGGATGAAGCCAGGTGACCGGGTGCTCGCGATGCGGGTGAACGGCGGCAACGACGTCGTGGTGCTGTGCAAGGTGGTGAGTGCGGGTGCCTAGTTTGTTTCCGGAAATCGGGATGGTGTGGGGCGACGAAGAAGATTGGTCCGGCCATGAGGCGGAGTCGGTAGAGGTGCAGTTTGGCCGAAGCTGGCGTTTCGATTACGATGCCGGGGAATTCGTGCTGACGCCGAGCGGCAAAGTTGTCGCGGCAGACGGTCATGAAGCGTGGGTGCAATGGTGCAACAAAGCGGTGCGCACGCCACGATACCGACATGTCATTTATTCGCGCAATTACGGCTCGGAGCTGGAGGACCTTATTGGTGGTGGCGACAGCCGGGGCGTGGTGGAAAGCGAAATCGTTCGCATGGTGACGGAAACGCTGCTGGCCGATCCACGCACGGAGACGGTGGACCAGTTTGCGTTTGATTGGGAACGGGAAGTGTGCCGATTCTCTTGCCGGGTGACGAGTGTGCAGGAAGAGTCAATGATTTTGGAAAGCGAGGTGATCTGACGGATGGCAGATTTTCCGAATTATTTGGAAGAACAGACCGAAGAGCAAATCATGCAGCGCATGCTGGATCGGTTGCCCGTCGATTTGGACAAGTCGGAAGGATCGTTCCTGTGGGATGCGCAGGCACCAGTGGCTTTTATGCTGTCGGAGGCGGCAGTTTGGGCGCAGGAGCTTTTGCGGCGAGGGTTCGCGAGTACGGTGGCAAGCGATGACCCGAATTTCCGTGCAGAGGAGCTGGACCTGCGGGCAGGCGAGCATGGCATTACGCGGCGTGCAGCGGTGGCGGCACAGGGAGTGGTGCGTTTTGCGGGAACGCCGGGCAAAGTAGTGCCTGCAGGCACCGTTGTCGCTACGCTCGCGGACGAGATTTCGGGCGAGGCATCGCTGGAATATGAAACGACAGGCAGCGTGGAGCTGGATGCGGATGGTTCAGGAACCGTGGGCGTGCGTGCATTGGTTGCTGGAAAAGAGAGCAACGTGCCCGCAGGCACGGTCGTTGTGCTATCCACGCCTGTGAGTGGCGTGACGTCCGTGGTGAACCCTGATGCGATCAAGGGCGGCGCGGATATTGAAACGGATATGGCGCTGTTGGAGCGCTTTTATGCCAAGATCCGCAACCAGGGGACGAGTGGCAACAAGGCTCAATACATCCAGTGGGCGAGCGAAGTGCCCGGCGTAGGCGCGACACGCGTCATTCCGCTCTGGCAGGGGCCGGGCACGGTTGGGCTGTATTTGCTCGATACGGACAAACGGGCGGCTGGCCCGGATCTGGTGCAGGCGGTGCAGCAGTATATCGATCCGACGCAGGATGGACAAGGCGAAGGCGCTGCGCCCGCAGGACCAATCGTTAGCGTGATGCCGGCCGAGGAAGTGCCGATGAACATTGAAGTCAAACTGACGTTGGCGAGTGATGTCACATTGGCGGAAGTAAAGGAGCAGATCGAGCGCGGGGTGACCGCGTATTTGAAGCAGCTTGCTTTTGCAGATCCATTGGTGCGTTACACCCGCATCGCCGCGATTCTGCTCGACATTCCACCGATCATCGATTATGCGGATCTGACCGTGAACGGCATGAGCGACCAGAATATTGAAATGACGTCAAGCCAGGTTGCTGTGCTAGGGACGGTGGACGTGCATGAGTAAGGTGCTCAAGGAGCAGCAGATCATGGATGACATGTGGACAGCGCTGGAGATGCAGAAGGAATTTTCAAGGCAGGACTCTGGCGGAGCGGAAGGAGGTGGCCGGATGTGAGTGCTGCTGCGATGAGTGACCAAATGGATGGCAAGAGCAAAGAATTTGTTGTTCAGAGTGAAGGGATTGCCTTCAAAAGCGTAGATATTTCGAGTGCCAAAGGGCGTGAGCTTTTTTCCTATCTCCCCGGGTACTATGAAACTTCGCGCGTAATGCGTGCCGATATGCAGGCCAAGGGTGCGGAGATGGACATGCTGTACCAAGCGCTGGAGGAAACGTTGGACCAATTTTTCGTGCGCACGGCGACGTGGGGACTGGACTACTGGGAGCAAGAATTGGGTATTGAGACAGATCGTCTCAAACCCGTGGACCAGCGGCGCGCCGTGGTGGAATCGAAGCTGCGCGGTGCAGGAACGTTTTCGGGCAGGCTCGTGAAAAGTGTAGCGGAAGCCTATGCGGGCGGCAAAGTGGACGTGACGTTTCAGCCAGAGGCGTGGAGTTTTACGGTGAGCTTTGTGGATACGATGGGCATTCCGCCTAATATGGAGGATCTCAAGCGAGCTATCGAAGAACTGAAGCCGGCTCACATGGCTGTAGAGTATGAGTACCGTTATCTGAACTGGGATGATCTGGACCGCAAGCAAGTGACATGGGATGAACTGGATGCTGCGTCATTGACGTGGAATGAACTGGAGGTGTGGGCGTAATGCCAATGGAAACGGATCGATTGAAACTGCCGCTGCCCTTGGGGAACGAGAATGTGACCCGGGAAAGCATTAATGCGATTTTTGAAAAGATTGACGCGGGTGTAGCTACGCAGGAGGAGCTGCATAAAGCGGTAAGTGAGATGGATATACCGGATGCGTCGCTGACGCAAAAAGGGAAGGTGCAGCTGTCGAGTAAGACAAATGGGACATCCGAGACGCTAGCGGCGACGGAGAAGGCGGTTAATGTTGCATTTGCTGAAGCGCAATCGGCAAAGCAGCTTGGAGTTGAGCAGAAAGCCAATGTGGTTGCCGCTCTCAACTCCATTGGGGTAGCGGCATCCACAAGTGAGTCATGGGCGCAGCTCATTACCAAAATGGCATCGGTGATACGGGCCACGGGTAATGCTACGGTTGGACAGGTTTTGGCCGGGGCAACGTTTAGCAATGCTACAAGAAATGGCCTAGTGGGAACCATGCCAAACCGCAGCGCCCAAAGCGCACATCAATTGGCTAAATTGACAGAGGTGTGGGTCGGAGATCGAGCTTTTATGATGCCTCCTGACGGTTATTACGATGGTCAATCGTGGGTATATGCCTTAACGCCTGACCTCCGGCCCGAAAACATATTGCTAGGGAAAAACATACTCGGTGTAGTAGGGTCGTATGCGCCAAATGAGGTCCAGACCTTGGCAGGCTCAATGGGTAAAAACGGTACAACGAATGGGGCTAATTTCGACACTTTTATTACAAACGTTCCAAGCAATAAGCTAACGGTCATGACAAGCGTAGCAGGCATGGTGCTGGAAGTGGTTACAGGTCCATATCCCGATAATATGGCCAGGACGCTGATCGTGCTCAAAGATAATGCTGGCAATGAGATGTGGGTGTTTAATGACATTTTGATAGGTGCAGACCTATCCAGATGGAGTTATGTACTCAAAGTGGTCATCGACCCTATTAACCGTAGAGCTAGAGTATGTTCCTACAATAATACCGACACTACCATACGTGGTACCTCATGGACGGCATTTCCTGCTTCGTTGTCTACCAACGGATTACAGCTATTTCATCGTGCGATAGTTAATGGCACAGACTCATACAGAGGTCGAGCCATGATGAGTTATCCTGACGAGTCCACATGGCTATTAAAATTTTAAGGAGGGTCACCCATGATTTTAATCAAGCACGCACCTGCAAAGGACCAGGCCATGGTCTTGTCCATCACACATGCACCGACCGCGTCAGCAGGGGAAAACGAAATCCTGACTGATAATAACATCCCTGTCGTAGATGAGATTCCTGGCATGACACCGATCCTGTTTATCAACCTGGAATCGAAGGAATTGTATTTCAATTACATCAAACAGCAGACCGTCGAAGACACATTGAATGATTTACAAGACCAGCAAACCATCATCAAAAAGGCGATGGATGACATGATTATAGGAGGTGCATTGTAATGGCAGTATACATGGGACTAAGGATCATAGAAGGGGCCTACTCATACGAATATGTATGTGGGAAGAGGCCTGATCTAAAAGATGGGATTGATGCATATCTGGTGCAACAAGGAAGAGAAGAACTGATTCAGAAAGATAAAGTTTAGTGATGCGTACCCAAGTAGTGCGCTATTTTTTATCTCTGGAGTAGTCAGGGGAATTATCCTATTAAAGAGGTAGGAGATTATAATGGAAAACTTCATTAAATGGCTTCTCGCCTTCCTCACCAGCACCGCCACCTACTTCTATGGAGGCTGGTCAGGCGTACTAGGTGTTCTGCTCGTCTTCGTCATCCTTGATTACGTGACCGGGATGGCGGCGGCTGCGGTGGAGGGCAGGTTGGAGAGTAATGTCGGCATATTCGGCATTGCGCGCAAGGTATTTATTTTTGCCATGGTATCGGTGGCTCATCTGGTGGACGGTGTCCTGGGAGACGGACATATGTTCAGGGATGCGGTCGCCTTTTTTTATATCGCGAATGAGCTGTTGTCCATCATCGAAAACGGGGGCAAGCTCGGCGCACCGATCCCTCCGGCGATCCGTCAGGCGATTGAGGTATTGAAGGGCAAAGGGGGCGAAGGGTTAGCTCCCACAACCCAATCTTCAAATACCAAGAACGCTTCGAACGCGGACAGCGAAAACAAAAACAACGATGCCTCTACCACAAACCAATGACTCTCGCGATGGAAAAGACCAAACCATCCGCCGTGAACCATGCGGTGCAGAATGCCTATTCTTGGCTGGAAGGTAAAGAGAAGAGGGGCAGCGCCCCCAAAGCATCGTCTTTTTTCCGCCCAAGCCTCGGCATCTTTTCGCAGAAACTCAAACCTTCCACCATCCGCGCTAGGATCGAAAAGGTGTAAAGTTATATCATGGCATAACAAGGAAGTTAGCCGTGAACATATCAGCACAATCAAACATCCAAACATCAGCAGACCGGCAGACAAGCTGGTCTTTTTCTGTCCTATGAATATCGCAAAGGAGGTGAATCATGTTTACAGAAAAACTAACGGCTGCCGTCGTCAACGCGCTCTCGCTGAAATTTCCGGATATGCCGATCCGTCCCGCAGCTTCTGCCAAGGAGATTTCCACGGATGTGGAGGCGATCGAATACCGGTTGTTATCTGCGCAAATGACGCGAGAACGCAGCGATCGTTTTGTGCAGTCGTACGCTTACGAAATGGTCTGGTCCACAACAAAGGATATACGAGCCGGCTTGCCGGACGAGCTGTTTGAGGCATTGGAGACGGTCGATGTGGAGGGCACGCCGTATCGGGCGGCGGAATTGCGCTGGGAAAGCCGGGAAGACGGGCTTCCGCGCATGATGGTGTATTACACTGCACGCACAAGCAAGGCATCTCCGCCCGTGGTTGTCATGCAACATTTGGACTCATCCTCTGCCTTGAAAACAGCAACATAACGAGGAATGAGGGATGCACAATGAAAACGATGGGAGGTGTCCTGGCCATGTTTACGAAAAAAGCTCAGGAGCAGAAAAGCTCTAATCCAAGCACGCAAGCAGCCCAACTCAATCCAAGCAATGAACCCATTGCTGGCAATCTGTCTGACCAACAAACTGTTTCGGAGCAGCTGCCTGGAGTGAACCCAACGGATCCGGCAGCTCGGCCGCCTTCGTTCAGCAAAGCGCAATTTGCTCACGCAGAGCATTTTACCCGGATTGAGCGGGATATTTTGATGGCCATGCTGCCGGAACACGGAACATGCACCATGGAAGAAGCGAAACAAACCATTCACCAATTCAAACTCAAGGAGGCGCAATAAATGGCTGGAGGAACATGGACAACGCAAAACAAGGTACGCCCTGGCGTATATATTAACTTTGCATCGGAGGGATCTTTGCCGGGCACCGTTGGAGAACGGGGGACTGTAGCGCTCGCTCTGCCACTGTCCTGGGGACAAGCAGGCAAAATAATGACGATCCAAGCAGGGGAGGACGTGCAGTCCAAACTCGGCTACGACTGGACCTCTCCTCAATTGCTGCTCATTCGCGAAGCGCTCAAGCGCGCCCAAACGCTGCTGCTCTACCGATTGAACGCAGGCACCCAAGCCAAAGCCACGCTCGATAACCTGACTGCTACAGCCAAATTTGGCGGTAAACGAGGGAATGATCTGAGCATTGCCATCGCCGCGAACATTAACGATGCAGAACAATTCGACGTCACCACCCTTCTAGGCAGCAAAGAAGTGGACAAACAAACCGCTGCGACGATCGGCGAACTGGTTTCCAACGATTACGTCGTTTTTGCCGGGACAGGCGAGCTGACGGCAACGGCAGCTCTTCCGCTTACCGGCGGGGAGGATGGGACGGCAACGAACGAAGCGCACGCAGATTTCCTCGCTGCACTGGAAGTGCTTGATTTCAATACGGTCGGCCTGATCTCCGAGGACAATACGCTGAAATCCGTATACACGTCCTACATTCGCCGTTTGCGTGAGACGGAGGGCAAAAAGGTGCAGCTGGTCGTGTCCAACTACCCGGCTGCCGACCATGAGGGCGTGATCAGCGTACGCAACGGCGTTGTGCTGTCTGACGGGACGGAGCTGTCCGCGCAGGAAGCGGTGGCTTGGACGGCTGGCGCGACGGCCGGAGCAAACATCAACGAATCGCTGACGTTCCGTGCCTATGACGATGCGGTGGACGTCAATGGCCGATTGACGCATACCGAGACGGAGGCTGCTCTGCGCAATGGCGAGTTCGTGTTTACGGCGAGCAGCAACCGGGCCGTCGTGGAACAGGACGTGAACACGTTCCGCTCGGTAACGCCGGAGAAGGCGCGCCATTTTGCGAAAAACCGCGTGGTACGCGTCCTTGACGGCATTTCCAATGACCTGAAACGGATCTTCGAATCGTACTTTATCGGCAAAGTGAACAACAACGAGGACGGCCGCAGCCTGTTCCGTTCCCAATGCGTGACGTACCTGAAGCAGCTGCAGGACATCGGCGCCATCCAAAATTTTGACTCCAATGCAGACATTACGGTTGCGGCAGGCAACGAGTCGGACAGCATCGTGATCGACGTTGCCGTGCAGCCTGTGGATTCGGTTGAAAAAGTATATATGAAAGTGAAGGTGGCTTAAGATGGCATTTTTGAAAGCAAGCGATACGATTTCCGGCCAGGAGGGCCGCGCATACGCAACGATTAACGGACAGACGGAAGAGATGTTCTACGTCAAAACGCTTGAAGCTACGGTAGAGAAACAAAAAGCCGAGGTCAAAACGCTGGGCCGCCGCGGCGTGCAGCACAAAGCAACCGGGTGGTCCGGTTCCGGCTCGATGACGATTTTCTATACGACGTCCCGCTTCCGCGAGCTGATGCTGCAGTACATGCAAAACGGCGTGGATACGTATTTCGATATCGAAGTCACCAACGAGGACCCTTCTTCCACGATCGGCAAGCAAACTGTAACGCTGAAAGGCGTCAATCTGGACAGCGTGATCATGGCGTCGCTGGATACCGAGTCCGAGGCGCTGGAGGAGGAAGTAAGCTTTACTTTTGAAGATGTGGACATGCCGGTGTCGTTTAATTTGCCGAAGTAAGATAGCCACCCTTTTGAGTCGAAAAGAAAATCACTTCAACTTCATGCTGTAAAGCAGTCTGGAAAAGTGAATGTATAACCCAACGTACCCGCCATAATAGACGGGTTATTCGTCGTGCCCAGCATGAACAGCCATTTCCGCTGACGATGCTGGGTTTATTTTTTAGAGGAGAGAGGCGGTCTGCTCTCTTTACAACATATGTCCAACAGCTGCACGAATTGCAGCGGGACTATTTTCTGAGGAGGAACCATTCATGAGTGGATTGAGTATGTTTTTTGCGCAAAATGCAGCTTCGGAGGCAACGGTCGATTTCGTCGTGTCCCCGCGTTTCAAAAATGAGGACGGCGAACCGGTCGCTTGGAAGCTGCGCAGCATGACCGAGGACGAAAACCAGGAGTGCCGCAAAGCGGCCACTCGCAAAGTGAAAGGCAAAAACGGCGTCTATACGCCTGATATCGACGCCAATGATTACATGGCCCGCTTGATGACGGCAAGCATCGTGTACCCGGATCTCAAAAATGCGGAGCTGCAGCGTTCCTACGGCGTCATGGGCGCGGAGTCGCTGCTTCGCAAAATGCTGCTTCCGGGCGAGTTTGCCACCTTGGGGGAGCAGGTGCAGAAGCTGAACGGCTTCAACCAGGACATGAACGACATGGTGGATGAAGTAAAAAACTGATCAAAGAGGGCGACCCGGAAGCCAATCTGGCCTATTACGCCCTCCATGAACTGAAGATTCTCCCTCATGAGCTGATGGCGCTCGCTCCAAGGGAGCAGGCGGCCATCTATGCCATGATCTCTGTTCGGGTAGAGGAGGAGAAGAAAGAACGCGCCCGTAGCCGTACCCGCAAGAAATAACAGGGAAAGGAGGAGAAGAAGATGTCTGATACAAGAATAGACGTGATCAACCCTCCGTCAATAAACAATTTGATCAATAATTTGAATCTGGTACAAGTAAAAACGACTGAAATCCTTAATAATTTCAACCAGATCAATCGGATTAATCTCAATCAATTCAACCAGACCAATATATCCAATCATTTTAATCAAGTGAACCAACAGTTGAATGTAACGATTAACCTGATGGACAAACTGGACGACGCCGCTGATGATGCGGGGAAATCTCTAAGTGACAACCTCAGCCAATTATCCAAATGGCTTCAAATGGTGAAGTCCGTCGGGAGCGTTGTGCTAAAAGCTGCTGCTGAGGAAGAAGATTGGAAGTATCGTTACATGATTGCAGCGGAAGATCCGGATCTTGGAAAGGGTGCTTATCATAAGGTTCGGGATCAAGCATTTAAAGGCGGACAAAATGTGAACGATTCGCTTCAGTCTTCACTAGGTTTCCTACCCCTGGTACAAAATATGGGCCAGATTGAACAACTGAATGAGTTGTCCAAACGTCTAAGCGTGCTGTCTCCGGATGGGAAAAGCCTGACAGATGCTTCATCTGCATTAGTCAGTGCTATGAATGGAGACAATTCGAATTTGGCATCTGATTTTAATGTTTCCGAGGGTGCACTTGACAATGCTGGTTTGGAAGGATTCATCGAGACCAAGGATTTGGATGGTTTTATACAGAAAATGCAGACGGTGCTTGAGATGCAGGGGTATACCAAGGAGGCATTCGATACGATGCTCGATTCGCCGCTTCAGAAATGGACGGGGATCGTGAATCAATTTAATGCTGTATTAGCCGAATTGGGAACGAAAGCATTAGAAGTTTTATCACCTGTATTGGATCAATTAAGTGAAGCATTTAGCTCGGGGCAATTCAGTAGTTTTACGGAGTGGATTGGCACAGCCTTTGCCATGATTGCACAGGTCATCGCTTTCATCGTGCAGGGGGTTATCGCTTTTGCCACCGTCGTTCAGGAAAACTGGGATTTGATTGCGCCGATATTAACGGCTATTGCCCTTGTATTGCTTGCAAACATCATCATTCAGTTGAGTGTTGTCATCGTGCAGGTACTGGCACTTGCCGGTGCTTGGTTACTATTAAACTGGCCAATCTTATTGGTTATTGCGGCAATTGCTGCAGTGATAGCGATACTGAATTTATGCGGTGTTTCAGGCACGCAGATCGTCGGATCAATCATTTCTGTATTTCTGATGTTGTTCGAAAATATTCGAGTGAAAATTGCTATGTTGTGGAATCTATTCGCTTCTTTGGCTGAGTTCCTCATCAATTTATTTATTGATCCGGTATATGCCATCAAGAAACTATTCTATGATCTTGGAATGTTCGTGCTTCAAACCTTGTACAACGTAATGGTAGGAATCGAAAGTTTCCTGGGCAAGGCTGTGGGTGCTATTGGCAAAGTTGCTTCATTCATTAATGACACGTTCGGCACCAATCTTGACGTCGTTTCTGAAGCCGATATTAATATCGGAAGCAAAAAGGTAAAGGAATGGATGAATACATTAGAATCCATGGCTCCGGAAAGCGATAAAGACGTTGTATCTTTGTTCAGGATGGATAGTGAATTCGATCCGAATGCTGGAGATAAAGGGCAGCAGCTGGCTGAGGATTTCTTTTCCAAATTTTCTGTCGACGATACCGTTTCAGATGGTGGTTTTCCTGGTAATTTTGGCGATGGTTTCAAACCAGAGACCCCTACAATGCCAACCGTACCATTAGCACCACCAGCCCCATCCGTGCCGACCATGCAAATGCCCAACAACACAAGCAACATCAACAAAATCAACAATGTCGGCAAGGTCGATCAGATCGGGGACGTGTCGGGCACGGTGGACGTGACGAGCGAGGACCTGAAGCTGATGCGCGAGTTGGCTGAAATGCAGGCTATTCAACGTTTCGTCAGCCTTACGCCGACCGTGCAAGTGACGACGGGGGATATCAACAGCGGCCACGACATCGACAGCATCATTACGAAAATCACCGATGGCCTGAACAGCCAAATCGTCTCCAGCGCACAGGGGGTATACGGATAAATGGACTATTACATTCAGCTCAGCTACAACAACCGCGCGGAATATATGTACTTTCCGGTCAACCCGGAGACGATCGAGTTTGCGGATGCGCTGGATGGCAGCACGCATGACGTGACCGGAATCGGGGAGATCAATGTCATCAAATCGCCTCGTTTGAGGGAAGTGAGCTTTAGCGGTATTTTTCCGGCCGATTACAGTCCTTACCACATTTATTACGATGCCAGACATTCTTCTATTAAAGAGCAATACTACGACGATCCCTATGAATACGTGAAAAAAATCATTCGCTGGATGCAGACGGGCAAACGAGCCAGATTGTTTTACTCAAGCGCCCGCTACACGATCAACATGCCCGTGTCCATCGAGAGCTTTGACTGGAAGGAAACGGCCGGGCAGGTCGGCGACATTCAATACGATATCAAGCTGAAGGAATACAAGTTTTATTTGCCCAAAAAGGTGGAGCTCGTCAAGAAGAATGACGCGAAACAGGCATCTGCCGCCAAAACGAAGGATGAAACGACGCGCTCGGACGAAAAGGTGCAGCCGAAAACGGTGACGCTCAAAGCCGGCGATTCGTTATGGTCCATAGCCAAAGCCCATCTGGGAGATGGTGCGCGCTGGAAAGAACTACAGAAGCTGAACGGCATCCAAGATGCTCAGATCAAACGCCTCCCGATTGGGCTTGTACTCAAGCTGCCTTGAAAGGAGGGAAACGAAAATGAAACACCAGCTGCTGCTGGATAACAAGCAGGGACAGGTATGGGACATTACCGGGATCGTGACGGACATTACGCACAAAACGTCGCGCATCGGCAAGCCCGCGTCGCTGGAATTTACGCTGATCCGGAGAAAGCATAACCCCGGCGCCTCATTTACTTATGAAAACGGTTATGTTGTAAGGTATGTATCCGGTGATATCGGCGTTTTCTATGGGTACATTTTCTCGATAGACAGCGGCAAGGATGAGACGGTCTCCATTAAAGCATACGATCAGACGCGGTATTTGACGGCGAACCAAACGTATCAGTTCCTGAACGCAACCGCAGCGGACGTGATCCGCCGGATTGCGACGGATTTTCAGTTGAAAATGGGGGACCTTGGAAAACCGGAGTACGTCATTCCGCGCATGCTTTTCGACAATAAAAAGCTGATCGACATGATCTGCGAAGCGCTGGACCGTACTCTCATTTACAGCGGTAAAAACTATATTTTCTACGACGATTTCGGCCAATTGGTGCTCCGTGAATCGGAGCAGATGCCCTACGGCTTCGTGATCGGGGATGGGAGCCTGCTCACCGATTATTCGCATTCCCGCTCCATCGACGACGAAACGTACAATAAAATCAAGCTTTACCGGGACAACAAGGCGACGGGCAAACGGGAGACCTATGTCGCGCAGAATTCAAGCAGCATCCAGCAATGGGGGCTGCTTTTTCTATATCAGAAGCTGGATGACGACCTGAACGAAGGGCAGATCAACGAGATGCTGAACACGTTAATGACCTTGCGCAATCGGGAAACCCAGAAGCTGAAGGTGGATGCGCTGGGCGACTTTCGGGTGAGGGCAGGGACGTACGTCAATATTCAGATCGAAGATTTGCAGATTAATCAATATTTTCTGGTGGATGAATGCACTCATAAGGTGGAGGGCGGGATGCATACCATGTCGCTGGATTTGAAGGTGGTGTAAACGCAATGCTGGATGTCATCAAAAAGGCGGCGGTGGCCGCCGTGGATGCGCGTGTTCCCGTACAGGTCATGTACGGAACCGTGACGAAAACCGGACCGCTTGAAATCACGGTGGAACAGCGGCTCGTTTTGGAGGAACCGTTTCTCGTGCTGCCCGAATCGATCGTGAATAAATCATGGCAAACGGGAGATCAGGCAATTCTGCTGCGCGTACAGGGCGGAGACAGCTTTGTGGTGCTGGATCGGCTGGTGAAAGCATGATTCCGCAAGGGGCACGGATAACGGAGTCGAAGGACGATGTGGCGCGGACTGCTGCGCCCAGCAAAACCTATGAGCTGGATCTGGCAGGAGGCCGAATCGGGAGATTGGGCACGGATGGCCGGGAGGCGGTCAAGCAAGCCATCCATAAGGCTTTATCTACCCGCCGTTATGAATACCTGATCTATTCATCCGATTACGGCATGGAATGGTCACCCGAGGGACTTGCCGGTCGTTCCATGGTGGAATCGGAGCTGGAACGTTGGATTCGGGAGGCGCTGATGCCGGATGACCGGATCATGGAGGTAGGGGATTTTCGATTCCGCCATGAGGGGGATCAGGTGACGGTTTCTTTTACCGCCCAAACGGACTTCGGCAGCTTGACGGAGGAACTGGAGGTGAACGTGAATGTATGAGCAACAAACGTATGAAACGATTTTGAACCGCATGCTGGACCGCGTACCTGAGGGCATCGATAAAAGGGAGGGCAGCATCATTTATGATGCGTTGGCCCCTGCCGCCGTAGAAATGGCGCAGATGTATATCGAGCTGGACGTGAACGCAAATTTGAAATTTGCGGATACGGCTACCGGTGAATATCTGGATCGGGCAGTGGCTTGGTCAGGCATCTCACGTAAACGTGCGACACCGGCACGGTGGGTTGCTTCTTTCAAGAACAGCCGGAATCAGCCGGTGGATGTGGAAATGGAATCCCGGTTTTCCATGGGAACGCGCGTGTATGTGGCCGTGGAGCGGCTAACGGCGGGGCAAGTTGTGCTGGAGTGCGAAACGGCCGGCGCGATGGGCAATGAATACAAAGGAACGCTGCTTCCGATCGATTATATTCCGGATCTGGCCGCTGCGGAAATGGTGCGTCTGCTGGTGCCCGGTGAAGACGAAGAGACGGATCAGTCGCTATATGACCGTTATCAGGACAAGGTATCTCGCCCGGTAACGAGTGCGAACCGCTATCAATATGAGCTGTGGGCGCGAGAAATTGCGGGTGTGGGCAAAGCCCGGGCATTTCCGCTCTGGGATGGTCCCGGAACCGTGAAGGTTGCATTGCTGGGCAATGACATGCGCCGTCCTGCCGAATCGGTGATCGAAGAGGTTCAGACCTATATCGATCCAACCCAAGATGGCATGGGGGAAGGTGCAGCGCCGATCGGCCCTGTCGTTATGGTGGTTGGCGCAGAAGAGATTCCGATCGATGTCGAGGTCAAAGTGACGCTTGCTGCCGGATCTACGCTGGAGGGGATCAAGACCTTGATTCAGGAAGGCGTAACGGCGTATTTGAAAGGGTTGGCCTTCGATGATCCGCTGGTGCGCTGGACCCGAATCGCCAACGTCATCATGGACATTCCGCCCGTGATCGACTACAGTGATTTGCTTATTAACGGAGGGACCAGCAATGTGGACATTGCGCAGGATGCGGTGGCCGTGCTCGGCACGGTGAAGGTATCATGAGCCGCAAGCCTGACTTGATGACATACCTGCCCCCGCTGTATGAGCAGGTGCTGGAGATGAAGCTGCTTGCCCAGACTGAGGGCGAGGAATTGGGGCAGCTGCTGGGTGGCGTGGACAGCGTGCTGGATCAGTTTTATCCCGAGTCGGCGACGTGGGCGCTCGCGAGATATGAGCAGGACTTGCATATCCCGGTCAATCCGTTAAAGCCCGCGGACCAGCGCCGGTCGGTCATTATTTCGAAGATGCGCGGCAGCGGCAAAGTGTCCGGTTCGATGCTGCGCAATGTGGCGCAGGCGTATGAGAGCGGCGGCATCGAGGTATCCGTTTTGCCAGGGGAGTATGCGATCCTGATTCGCTTCGTGGATACATATGGCTTGCCGCCTAATCTGGATGATTTGAAGGCGGCCATTGAAGAGATCAAACCGGCACACATGAGCGTGGAATTCCATCTGCGCTATTTGACGATTGCCGAAGTCGAAAGCATGACGCTGAGCGAGATCGAACAGACTCGGCAGGATAAATTCATGGGAGGTGGCGCTTGAAATGAGTGAGCCGAAAACACCGAATCTTGCGTTGAATCAGATCGACCGTTCTTCTCCGGCAACGACGTATTTCGATCTGGACCGATATCTGGATCAGAACTGGGGCAAGGTGGACGATTTTGCAGGCGAGATCAAGGAGCAAGTGGATGAAGTAACAACTAAGGCGGAGGGTCTAAAAGAACGTCTGGATACGGAGCAGCGCAAATCGGTTACGCTGAAGCCAGGGCTTCAGGTGATTGAAGCAGAGCGGGCGTCGGCTTTTAGGCTGGAAGGGCTGAAAGGCCGGACGTTGGTGAATTTGTTGGGGCGTGCAGGGAACGGTGAAAAGTTGCCCGAATTGCCTAGTATTGCGTCTACATTAGCAATTGACTCTACAACGAGTGATTTAGGGGGGACATCGTTTAAGGCAACAGCATCGGGGACAGCCTCGGTGGAGCATTACACAGAAATGGCGGTATTAGATGTAACACCTGGCGCTTGTTATGTGCTAGTGGCTGTGATTAAGCCAAACGACAAAGCTAATGGGCGCATGATGGTTTACGGGGCGTTAAATGATGCCCCGAACGATTTTTTTCCAGTTTCAAATCTGGCAGTCGCTACTAACCAATATACTCCCGTATTCTTGAGATTTAACCCTACAACCGCACCAAAGGCAGTTGTCAGACTACAAATCCTTAATTCCGGGGGAGATGCTATTTACAAGCAAGACGGACAATCCGTTAATTGCGACTCTATTCGGGTTTATCAAATCAGCCCTGCCGAATACAATGCGTTGGGGAGTATGACGGCGGAACAGGTAGCGGCCAAGTATCCTTACACGGAGTACATCGCAGGGGTTACGAATCCGTATGTCATCCGGTATGGAACTAATCTGTTGCCGCCATTTTATGAATGGGGCGGGATCAGTTCCTTTAAGGCAAGCAAACCTTATGAGATCAGCATAACCGTCGCCTCTGGTGTCTCCAGTAATACGACGACTGCTTATGCACAGCCGACAGTACCGGGTACTGTTTACACGTTCACTTGTGAACGGAGCGGGGCAGGCATGTTGGGTTTCGACTTTCTGAATGCCACAAAGGATAAAGTTCTCTTGTCCACTGGATTTATCGACGCGGATACCGCAACACTAACAGCGCCAGAAGGGGCTGCATATATGCGAGCGTGGGCAGTCGCACCCCCTACAGCCGGGACATATACATTTACAAACCCAATGCTTAATATCGGTAGTGAACCCTTACCATTCATGCCAGACCAAGATTCAATGCTGGCGTTCCAAACGGAACTACACGCCAATCCAACCACCGGAGCCAACCCGGATACAGTGTTCGAGAGGGATGGACAGTATTTTAAGCTAACGAAATGGAAAAAGATTGTTCTGGATGGAAAATTAATAAGCGATCGCGTAAGTAGTGGTACTGGTTACAAGATTGTGTGCTACAAAGGGTTTGAGCCTGCAGCGAATTATGATGCCCTATTTGTTACTAAGTACAATGGGGCAGTCCTGAGCAAAAATGGAAATATGGACACTTCAGATAATGCATTCTTCCCATCGGCCGACCTTTCTGAGTTTTGGGTATCTATTTCCAGCGCGGACAGCGGATGGGGAGACTTGTATACACCTACAGTCGATGAGATTAAAGCATATTTCATGGGTTGGAGAATGGCGAATAATGGCGATTGGAGTCCTTATAACGGTACAGGGAACAAGGTCTGGAAAAACATTTTGAGATATCAAGATCTAGGGGGAGAGACGGTAGATGTCTTACCAACTGCTAATGTGCCAAACTGGACGCCATATCAACTCCTGTACCAGCTTACAACGCCCACTGTCGAACCGATCACGTCAGAAAGTCAATTGACGTTGATTGAAGGCAAGACTCAGGTGGAAGTAGGAACGGGAATTGTGCTGCGGGAGAGCGTTAAACCTTACGCCAATTCAAGTATCGGTCAAGCCGGTATTAATGCTCCGAGTTCGCCAAACTATCCAGGATCAGGACTAAAAACTAAGGTGAGTAAACTCCTGAAAGTATACAGGGACGGGAGAGTTGACAATGGTTGGTCCTTTAAATCTGGCGCGGGTATTACTGGTGGTGGGTTAGAGTATGCGGATATTGGGCTTTCTCAATACGATCCATCCGCAGCCTACAGCGTCACATACCTGATGCTGGACAAATATCCGGCTGTGGACTTTTCAGGAACCTATGCCGAGAACGAAAAGGCCCTGCTGCTGGATGCAGTCAGGACGTTGCAAGATAACACCACACGGATTTCGGTCCTTGAGAGCAAAAAAGCAGAAAAGGACAGTCCTACATGGATTACGCCGACATTGCTTAACGGATGGGTTCCATACAGCACTGACGGAATATACCCAGCAGCTAGATTTTTAAAGGACTCTATGGGATTTGTCCATTTTGATGGGTTGATCAAAGATGGTGTTGTGGGAACCAATTCTCCTGTTTTCAGGTTGCCGACAGGATTCAGACCTAAGATGTCCATTACTTGTGTAACAGTATCTTACGATGGTGGTAGCGAGGAAGTGCCGTCCCGTATTCGTATTCATCCTAGCGGAGATGTCTTTTGTGTCGCAGGCAGTAATCTTTATTTCTCGCTGGTTATCCCACCATTCCCAGCAGAACAATAAAGGAGGGATCACATGAAAGCCGTACCTAAAGTAAATACAGACGGACTCTATATCGAGGACGTGTTGGTGGACGATGCCTTTTTCGGTGTCGTCCCTTTTTATGCTGGATCTGAACGAGCCGAGTTGAATCCGAAAACCAATCTGCCTGAAACCATGGAAGCCGAAGAAGGACAGAACCCGGAGATTGCCGGGTATATCGTTGGCATACCGGTACCTGCTGGCCTTTTCCGGCCACGCTTTGACCTAGCAGCTTGGGAAGCATACCAGGAAGCATTGAAAGAAAGACCGCAGGAACAGCTTCCTGACCTTTGGGCTGAGGGGCTAAGCCAGGAAGAGATTGACGTACTGACCAAGACACAGCCTATGGAACCTTCCGAAATGGACAAGATCGGGGAGCAGCTGGTTCAACGCGAACTGGAGGCATTGGAATTGAAACAACAAAACGAAGCTTTGGGCGCACAAATCGTAGGTCTGGAATTGCGAGTATTATCCATGGAAATACAACCGAAGGGAGACGGGGCAAATGTTTAATTCCGATTTCGAAAGACTCCAATACTACTATGAGAAAAAGTGGGCAAAAGAACAACAACTCAAGCAGTATGTTTCCTTTGGCGTTATTTCGAGTGACCAATATGAGCAGATTACAGGAAAAAAGTACGAGATATGAGTATTTCTATGAGTGTTTCTCGGACATATTTTAAGAATATAGTACCTAAACCATAGAACTTACTGGTTCCCTGCACCATAACCCAACATACCCCAAACCGGGACATGCATACAAGCCAACCTATCGCTATACGCATCAACTATAGTACAAACGGCGATATGCCGCATAAAGGAAGTGAGACACATGCAGACGAGAAGCTCGGGCAACGCGCAGGGCATTGACGTATCCCGGTACCAAGGCAGCATCGATTGGGCCAAAGTGAAGGCAAGCGGCATGACGTTTGTGTTCATCAAGGCGACCGAGGGGCAGACGTACACCGATCCGAACTTCCAGACCAACGTGAAAGGCGCGCTGGCGGCGGGCATGCTGGTCGGAACGTATCACTTTTTCCGGGCCACATCGACTGACGGAGCCAAAGCCGAAGCTGCGCATTATGCCAATACATTGCAAAAAGTGGGCGGAGCCCAGACGCTGCAGCTGCCGCCCGTCATGGACTATGAGAACAACCCCGGCAATCTGAGCAAAGCCCGGATCAACGCGGTAGCCAAAGTCTTTCTGACCGAATTGGAGCGCCTCACCGGGCGCAAACCGATCATTTATACAGGCAATTCCTTTGCCGGCAATTTCGATGTCTCGCTCGGAGCGTACGATCTATGGATCGCGCGTTACAGCACGTCCCGTGTGCCGGACGGCCAACCGGCGTGGAAGCGCTGGACATTCTGGCAGTACACGGACTCGGGCAAAGTAGACGGCATTAGCGGCAACGTGGACATGAACGAGTTCGAGGGATCGGCCGCAGAGCTGCGGGCGAGATATGCTCCGGCAACCGTGCCGATACCAACCCCGACACCGTCCAATCCGAATCCGCCATCCAATGCAAGCGAACCGCCGAAAGGAGATGAACCGATGACAGCCGAGGAAAAAGCAGCGTTTGATGCGCTCAAAGCACAGGTAGACCGCCTCCAGGCACGTCAGCAGATGGAGGTTCCGTCATGGGCGAAAGCAGCCGTGGATGCTGCACTGGCGTATGACACGAAGAACCCGCTGTTCAGCATCGAAAATGGGGCGAGCTATGATTTTTATCGTTTCATTACGGTGATGCACCGTCGGGGTTTGTTCAAAAAATAACGCGGCATGCACGCTGAACACAGTTCCAAATGCCAGCGGAAAGACGTCTCTCCACCAATGGAGCAGGCGTCTTTTAGTTTTTACAAAAAGGTGAAACGGCGTATTCCAAATCCAACTCCAAATCCAACTCCAATTCCAATTGCCAGCTCTCCCAAACTCGCAATGGAAACTGTCCAAAAGTTATACCATTTTCGCATTTTGTGTAAGGGATGTTGACATAACGCATAAAGTTGAGGACGAATATCTGCAAATCTCTTGTCTAAATGATCAATGTAATGTAAAGTAAAGTACACCAAATGGTTTTATCCCCTACAATGTTTTACACAAACCCTCTTACCATGACATCACCTTAACATTGCAAAGTTATTGGAATGTCGTCCCGTTGGACATGTTCACACCTCAGCGATCACGCAGCCATTTCGTACGTTCCGTTTATACACACCAATTCACTTGAACACTTCCATTTCCCAGTTTGATACTATCGCTGTATCTAATGGGCAATTCGTTTTCCCTTTAGGACAAGCTATCTTCAACCCCACAAAATCGCTCTTGCAGACAGGATCGTTTATGTTCTGATCTTCTGTTAACCACCACTATGCTGTTACTAATTGACCTTTGTTCAATTTTTTACAACCTTATCGTTCATGGTGCCACTCCATTTAGCGGTATCACAGGCATTCAAAGCCTATAAAGATACATATCGATTTCATGCCTTTGGTCTATGCGGCAGCGCGCAAAATTTTGAGACGGGAAAGGGTGTTGGTTGTATGAGGAGCAGAAAAAAATGGTTATCCGGCTTGATGATGCTGGCGTTAAGTACGGTGGTCGTTTTGTCGGGATGTACCGGGGGAGAGAGCGGACAGAACAAGCCTGCACCTGCGGAAGGCAGCGACCCGCCGACGGAAACGGCTGCTCAGGATACGCTGATCATGGGACGCGGCGGAGATTCCGTGTCGCTGGACCCGTCAATCGTGACGGATGGGGAATCGCTGAAGATCGGGCACCAGGTGTTCGATTCATTGCTCGATTACACGGAGGGCGGCACGGAAGTCGTTCCGGGGTTGGCGGAGAGCTGGGAAATTTCCGAGAACGGCTTGACGTATACGTTCAAGCTGAAGTCCGGCGTGAAGTTCCATGACGGCACCGATTTTAATGCCGAAGCGGTTGTATTCAACTTCAATCGTTGGGGCGATCCGAACAGCGAGTTCAAATTCGAGGGCGATTCCTTCGACTACTACGATTCGATGTTCGGCCCGCCGGAAGGAAGGGTGATCAAGGAAGTGAAGGCAATCGACGAAACGACGGTCGAATTCACTTTGAACCAGCCGCAGGCGCCATTCCTGCAAAATATCGCGATGACGCCGTTTGGCATTGCCAGTCCGGCCGCGGTGCAGGAGAAAAAGGAAAACTTCAAGAACGAGCCGGTGGGCACGGGACCGTTCGTCTTTGTGGAGTGGAAGCGGAACGATTCCATCACTTTGGACAAAAATCCAAACTACTGGAAAGAAGGCCTGCCGAAGCTGAACAAGGTGATCGTGCGTTCCATCCCGGACAACACGGCCCGATTCAACGCCTTGCAGAACGGCGAGATCGACGTCATGGAAGACCTGAACCCGGACGATCTGTCGATTCTGGAATCCAACGCCGAGCTGCAAAAAATCGAGCGTCCGCCATTCAACGTGGCCTATCTCGGCTTTAATTTCAAGAAAAAACCGTTCGATAACGTGCTGGTACGCCAAGCGCTCAACCATGCGGTGAACAAGCAGGCCCTCATCGATGCCTTCTTTGCCGGACAGGCGCAGCCTGCCGTGAACCCGATGCCGCCGACGCTGTGGGGATATAACGACGCCATAGAGGATTATCCGTACGACCTGGAAAAAGCGAAAGCGTTGCTGGCGGAAGCGGGCTATCCGGACGGTTTGCCTGATCCGATCACGTTCTATGCGATGCCGGTATCCCGGCCGTACATGCCGGATGGGCGCAAGGTGGCCGAAGCGATCCAGGCGGATTTCGAAAAAATCGGCGTGACCGCCAACATCGAATCCCCGGAATGGGCGACGTATCTGGATGATGCGAAGGCTGGCGAGAAGGACGACATTTACATGCTCGGCTGGACGGGCGACAATGGTGACCCGGACAACTTCCTGTACACCTTGCTGGACAAGGATGCGATCCCCGGCAACAACCGCAGTTTTTACGTGAACGAGGATTTGCACAAGCTGCTGACCGACGCTCAGAAAGAGACGGACCAAGAGAAACGGGCCGAGCTTTACAAACAGGCGCAGGTCATCATTAAAGAAGACGCGCCGTGGATTCCGCTGGTGCACACGACGCCGATTCTCGCAGGCAAAGCTAACCTGAAGGGCTTTACGCCTTCGCCGCTGGGCAGCGAATCCTATGCCAATGCCTATTTTGAATAACAAGTTTCGCAGCTATATAGGTTGAACTAGATAAATACACAAATACGGAAGGGTCAGAAAGAATCTGGAGAAGCGGAGCGTTCTAAAAGCTATCTGAAGGAAAGCTGCATCGGAAGCATAGGCTTATCACCGGATTTTCCTCTTTGGAGAAGAAAATCAGTAAATCTGGGGATAACAGCGATCGGAAGATGGTACTGCACTCGTAGTGGCCTGTGTGATTGATTAGTGCTGTTTATATAGCTAGCGCATAACCGAATCATTCCAAGAGCGCAGGCGGGCCTGCCATGCTTACCAGAACCGACACCCGGAACCGACTTCTCAAGCCATGTAGGCCCGACGGGCGCTTTGAAATCCAATCAGCCACAAAGCAAAGGCGGTGAATGAGGATTGAGCAGTTACATCGTCAAACGCGTACTTGTACTGCTGCCCGTGCTGCTCGGCATGAGCATTATCGTGTTTTCCATAATTCATGCGATCCCCGGCGATCCGGCTGAAACCATCCTGGGGCAAAAAGCGACCGAACAGTCCAAACAGGCGCTCCGCGAGCAGCTCGGACTGGACAAGCCCTGGCTTCAACAGTATTTCGCCTATCTTGGCGACCTGTTACAAGGCGACCTCGGCACATCCATCCGCACCAAGGTACCCATTGCCCAGGAAATTATGCCATATCTGACGGCCACGCTGGAGCTGACGATGGCAAGCATGCTGTTTGCAGTTATCATTGGGGTCAACGCCGGGATTATCAGCGCATGGAAGCACAACTCCTGGTTTGATTACTGCTGCATGGTCATTGCTTTGGTCGGGGTTTCGATGCCGATCTTTTGGCTGGGATTGATGGAACAATGGCTGTTCGCCAACCAATTGCAATGGCTGCCTTCCATCGGCCGTATGAACCCGCGCGATCCGGTGGATGCGGTGACAGGCCTGTACGTGCTCGATACGATGATCGCCGGGCGCTGGGACCAGCTGTGGACGGTCACCAAACATTTGATTCTGCCAAGCATCGCGCTGGGTACGATTCCGATGGCGGTCATCGCGCGTATGACGCGCTCCAGCATGCTGGAGGTGATGAGCTCGGATTATATCCGGACGGCCAAAGCCAAAGGGCTCGGTCCTTTTTTCGTCGTATACGGGCATGCGCTCAAAAATGCGTTCATTCCGGTGCTGACGGTTATCGGCATTCAGACGGGCTCGCTTCTGGGCGGCGCGGTGCTGACAGAAACGATCTTTGCCTGGCCGGGCGTCGGCCGTTATATATATGAAGCAATCAGTTCAAGGGATTATCCGGTCATTCAGAGCGGCATCTTGATCATTGCGTTCTTTTTTGTCGTCATCAACCTGATCGTGGATCTGCTGTACGCCGTCTTCGATCCGCGCATCAACTACAAATGAAGCTGAACCGAAAGGAGATGCCGCATGGCCAAATTATCGACGAATACCGGGCATGCATTTGAGGTGGCAAACGTGCCGAAATCCGGTCCATGGCGGGATGCCTGGCGAACGTTTCGCCGAAATCGGCTTGCGCTGGCGGGAATGGTCATTATTACGGTTTTTATTGTGCTGGCATTTCTGGCCCCGGTGATCGCGCCCTACGATTATAAGGAACAGGTGCTGGCAGACCGGTTGCAGTCGCCTTCGGCCGGGCATTGGTTCGGGACGGACGATCTCGGGCGCGACATCTTTTCGCGGGTGCTGTATGGAGCGCGCATATCGCTGTGGGTCGGATTTTTTTCGGTCATCGGTTCGATCGTTGCGGGGGCACTGCTGGGATTAATCGCGGGATTTTACGGCAAATGGGCCGACATGGTCATCTCACGCCTGTTCGATATTTTGCTGGCTTTTCCGGGCATTCTGCTGGCGATTGCGATTGTAGCCATTCTCGGACCTTCCTTGCAAAACGCTTTGCTTGCCATCGCCATCGTCAATGTGCCGACATATGGGCGATTGGTGCGCTCCCGTGTCCTCAGCCTGCGGCAGGAGGAGTTTATCACGTCCGCGCGAACGCTGGGGGCCGGCAATAGCCGGATTTTGTTCCGGCATATCCTGCCGAACAGCCTGACGCCCCTGATCGTGCAGGGCACGCTGGGCATCGGCACAGCCATTATCGAAGCCGCCGCGCTCGGCTTCCTGGGCATGGGCGCCCAGCCGCCCGACCCCGAGTGGGGCAAAATGCTGTCCGACTCGCGCCAATTCATCCAAAAGGCGCCGTGGACGCTCATTTTTCCCGGCTTGTCCATCATGCTGACGGTGCTGGGCTTCAACCTGCTGGGAGACGGCCTGCGCGACACGCTCGATCCCAAAATGGTGAAGTAGGTATCGTGAGAGTTGGGCTGGTGATGTCGTTTGAAGTGGTGGTAAACAGCAGCGAAGTTTGTTGTATCGGCAGCGGTGGACCGTGTGAGTGAGTGGTGTGCTTCATATAGAGAAGGTTGCATTAAAAAACAATGCCGGGAACGGACGGATAAGGGGTGGTCGCATTGGAGACCAGCCCTTTTGGCGCGTGATGGGCAGCCGGCGAAATTTAACGAACATTAAACGTCTTATTAGGGCCAAAAGGCACACTCCCACACGCTAACGAACCTCAGTATCGTTATTCGGGGTGCCAAGGCACCAAACGATCGATTTTCGGCCGATTAAGGTGTCTCAGGTTCGTTACAGTTTGCAAGCGCTTGATTTCTCTATAATAGGGTGTTTAATGTTCGTTAGAATTTAAGGTAGCCTGGAGGGTTGCAGAAAGGGAGAGCGTTTTTCGCCCATCAATCCGCACGCCACCCACCTTTTCGTCTAAAAACCACTCGCCAGGTTGACACCCAAATTTCCCATATGTTATATAAAAGAAAGGGATTAGCACTCCAATGTAACGAGTGCTAACAGTTAATCGTTGCCATCGTTGCATGAACTGCGATACGATGGGCCAGGGCATAGTCCCAAGCCAACCATTTCCTATTCTGAAAGGAGACCCATTCTTCATGACCAAGAAACAGTTTCAGGCGGAATCCAAACGTTTGCTGGATATGATGATCAACTCCATTTACACTCAGCGCGAAATTTTCCTGAGAGAATTGATCTCCAACGCCAGTGACGCGATTGACAAAATATATTACAAAGCCCTCACTGACGATCAACTCGTCTTCAACAAAGAGGACTATTACATTAAGCTTACCATCGACAAGGACAACCGCACGCTGACCATTACGGATACAGGCATCGGGATGACCGAGGAAGAGCTGGAAAACAACCTCGGCGTTATCGCGAAGAGCGGCTCCCTGGCGTTCAAAAAAGAGAACGAAGCGAAAGACGGCCACAACATTATTGGCCAATTCGGCGTAGGTTTCTATTCTGCGTTCATGGTGGCGGATAAGCTCACCGTCACGAGTAAAGCGCTGGGCAGCGACCAGGCGTGGAGATGGGAATCCGAAGGCGCGGACGGATACACGATCTCGCCGGCCGAGAAAGATTCCGTCGGCACGGAAATCGTGCTGACCATCAAAGCGAACACCGAAGAAGACTCCTACGACGAGTTTCTGGAAGAGTATCGCCTGAGATCGATCATCAAGAAGTACTCCGACTTCATCCGTTATCCGATCAAAATGGACATTACCAGTTCCCGTCCGAAGGAAGGCGCGGAGAACGAGTTCGAGGAGTATACTGAAGAACAGACGATCAACAGCATGGTGCCGATCTGGCGCAAAAACAAAAGCGAGTTGACTGAAGAAGACTACAACAACTTTTACATGGAGAAGCGTTACGGCTTCGACAAACCGCTGAAACACGTACATATCAGCGCAGACGGCGCGGTGGTGTACAACGCGATTCTGTTCATTCCCGAGCATACGCCGTTCGACTATTACACCAAGGAGTACGAAAAAGGGCTGGAGCTCTACTCCAACGGCGTGCTGATCATGGACAAATGCGGCGACTTGCTGCCGGACTACTTCGGCTTTGTGAAAGGCATGGTCGATTCCGAGGACCTGTCCCTGAACATCTCCCGCGAAATGCTGCAGCATGACCGCCAGCTCAGCCTGATTGCGAAAAACATCAAAAACAAAATCAAGAGCCAGCTGCTCAGCATGCTCAAGGACGAGCGCGAGAAATACGAGAAGTTCTACGAGGCATTCGGCCGCCAGTTGAAGTACGGCGTATACAGCGACTACGGCACGCACAAGGACGTGCTGCAGGATTTGCTAATGTTCACGTCTTCCAAAGAAAAGAAATTGGTGAGCCTGGACGAGTACGTCTCCAGAATGCCGGAAGACCAGAAGTACATCTACTACGCAACTGGCGAATCCGTGGAGCGCATCGAGAAGCTGCCGCAGATCGAAGGCGTGCTGGATAAAGGATACGAAGTCCTGTACTTCACCGACGACATCGACGAGTTCGCGATCAAGATGATCATGAGCTACAAGGAAAAAGAATTCAAATCCGTGTCCAGCGGCGACCTGGGCATCGAAGACGCGGCGGACGAGAACGAGAAGGACGCTTCCGAGAACGACAACAAAGAGCTCTTCGAAGCGATGCAGGCCCAACTGGCAGGCAAGGTCAAATCCGTTAAAGCCTCCAAACGGCTGAAAAGCCATCCGGTATGCTTGTCCGCCGAAGGCGACCTGTCCATCGAGATGGAGAAAGTGCTGAAAGCCATGCCGAACAGCCAGGACGTGCAGGCCGATAAAGTGCTTGAAATCAACGTGAACCATGACGTGTTCAAATCGTTGAAGGAAGCCTTCGCGCAGGATCAGGACAAATTGAAGCTGTACACCAGCTTGCTTTACAATCAAGCTTTGCTGATCGAAGGTTTGCCGATCCAGGATCCGGTAGAGTTCACCAACGATATTTGCAAAGTGATGGTATAATGTCACGAGCGGAAGCGGCAGGACGAGGATGTCCTGCCGTTTTTGCGTTTAATGATGTGCAGCCAACATGAAATATTTTGTTTTAAAACACACTTGACAGGTAGGGATAAGGGGTTTATAGTTATCTCAAACCTTCAACACTAATTAAATGAACAGTGAAATAATGTTGAGCTCATTGGACCGCCAAAGGCTCCTGTATACCAACCCGATTAGGGGTGGTATGCCGGATGCCTTTTTTTATTGCCCAAAACCGACCAGAGAGGCCGAATTTATGGAAAGGCAGGCAAATTGAATGGAAAAAGAGACTTGGGAACAGCTGACGCGGGCGGATGACCTGTTCCGCAAAATGGTGCGCAGATTCGTGAAGGAACGGGACCGCGTCAGCGTGGAGGGCGTGACATTGCCTGCCATGCTGGTCCTGCAAAAGATCATTCGCGACGGTGAGCAGCGGCTTGGCGATCTGGCCGAACAGATGGATTTCACCTCTGGCGCGATCACTGCGCTCAGCGACAAACTGGAAGCGGCTGGGTATACGGTGCGCCGCCGCAAGGAGGACGACCGCCGTACGGTACTGCTGGACATCACCGCCAAAGGGCGGGAGATGGTGGCGCGCAACAACAACATCGGTGACCGATGTATCACGCTTCTGTTTCAAGGATTCACGGCAGAGGAGCTGGAGCAGCAGAGCCGTTTCTACGAACGGATTTTTGCCAATCTGGAGGGGTTCTCCGAAACGCTGCTGGGGCTGGCCGAACAGAATGCGGCAGTTCCGGTGCCTGTGGATCAGGAACAGAAGCAGAAGCCGGCACGAAGCAATGACCAAAATTATTTGAGTTATTAACCAACATATAAGGAGCGATCACTATGGGACATTCAACGATTTATCCGACAGGAGCAACGGTGTATCAGCCGGAGAAGGCTTGGAGCGGTTATACGATTTTTCAAGCCGGGGACGAGGGCGTTGTTTTGATCGACATGAACGGCAGGGAAGTGCGTCTGTGGAAAGGCTTGATCGGTTTTCCGGCCAAATTGTTCCCGGGCGGTTACGTGCTCGGCAGCACCGGGCGCCGAGATCCGAAGTTCGGCATTCAGGATAACCTTGACCTGGTGCAGGTGGATTGGGACGGCAACATCGTTTGGAAATACGATGGCTACGAACATATCGAGGACCCTGGATACGAGCCGCTCTGGTATGCAAGACAGCATCATGACTACCAACGGGAAGGCAATCCGGTCGGGTACTATGCTCCGGGATTGGTACCGAAGGTGGGCAGCGGCACCACGCTGATCTTGTCCCACAAAAACGTGAACAATCCGAAAATTTCCGATAAACCGCTGCTCGATGACACGATCCTCGAAGTGGATTGGCAGGGAAATATCATCTGGGAATGGGCTGCGAACGAGCATTTCGAAGAGCTGGGCTTCGATGAAGCTGCTCGCAACGTATTGTTCCGTGATCCGAATACCCGTTCGTTCGGCAATCTGGGAGGAGGCGTAGGCGACTGGCTGCACATCAACTCCGCATCTTATGTCGGCCCGAACCGCTTCTATGATGCCGGGGACGAACGTTTCCATCCGGACAATATCATTTGGGATGCGCGCGAAGCGAACATTATCGCGATCACCGACAAACGAACAGGAAAGATCGTCTGGCAGCTTGGGCCGGACTACTCCCTTCCCGAAGTGAAGCATATCGGGTGGATCATCGGCCAGCATCATGCCCATATCATCCCAAGAGGCCTGCCGGGCGAAGGCAACCTGCTTGTGTTCGACAACGGCGGCTGGGCCGGATATGGCCTGCCGAATCCCGCTTCCCCATATGGACTGAAGTCGGCGGTGCGCGATCATTCCCGGGTGCTGGAGATCGATCCGGTCACGCTGGAGATCGTGTGGCAGTATACCCCGGCGGAAGCGGGATTTTCGGTGCCGACCGATTCCTATAAATTTTATAGCCCATATATCAGCTCGGCCCAACGGCTCGCCAATGGCAATACGCTCATTACCGAAGGTTCGAACGGACGACTGTTTGAGGTGACGCGCGAGCACGAGCTGGTGTGGGAATACATTTCGCCGTATTGGAACACGCGCAACACCAACATGGTGTATCGTTCTTACCGGGTTCCTTATAACTGGGTGCCACAGCTGGACAAACCGGAGGAAGCGGCGATCGAACCGATCCGCGTAGAGGATTATCGCGTCCCTGGAGCCGCGCCCAGAGGAGCGGAATCGGTCGTGAACGTTGCGGCTACGCTGCCATTTGTCGAGGAAGCCGCCTGCGTAGCTACTTCGGACGACGTCAAATCCGACGAAGACGGGCAGGCAAACGAATAGGCAATCATTCCAATAGACGAAGAGGTGGGTCCTCGTGAAAAAAACATTCATTCATACATCCATGCTGCTCCTTGTAACGGCAATGCTGGTGCTGTCCGGTTGCGCGCCGGGAGAAAAGGCTGAAGCCCAAACAGGCGGTGCTGAAACCGGCGGGGCCAAGGTGAAAATCCGGATTGCCGATACGGCAAGCAACCCGACGTTTCGCGTCGGTATCGCCAAAGGATTCTTTGCAGAGCAAGGCATTGACGCTGAGAGCATTACGTTCGGCACACCTGCTGAAGGTGTCAACGCCTTGTTCATCAACCAGGTCGATATTGCATACGGCGCGGACTTTCCCGTATTAAACGCCATATCCAAGGGTGACTACTCCATCATCGCCTCGGCCGGGCAGGCAACGGATCAGGCGGCCGCGGCCTGGAAGCTGTACGTGAACAACGACATCCAATCTGCCGCCGATCTGAAAGGCAAAAAGCTGAGTTTTTTGAGGGGCACGTTCATTCCGTATCTATGGGATGAATATTTGAAGGATAACGGCGTGGCGGTTCAGGATGCCACGCAGGTGGGGCAGGGCTCTTTTGACGAAGCATACATTGCGTTGAAGCAAGGCGATTTGGATGCGTCCTGGGTCATCGGTTCGGCGCTGACCGACAAATTCGATGCACTGGACAACGTGCACCAACTGACGGATATGTCGCAAACGTCGGTGCGGCTGGGCATGGGGCTTGTGGCGAGCGATGCATTCATCGAATCGAACCCTGAAGCGATTAGCGGTTTCCTGAAGGCGCTCAGCCAAGCTTCGGAATATGCGCAGGCCCATCCGGATGAAGTGGCCGATTTGCTGTACAAGGAAACCAAGCAGCCGAAGGAAGCAACGCTGAAAGATCTGCCGATCAATCCGTGGGAGGTCGGTTTCACGCAAGCGGCCTATGACAGCCTGGCTGGCCAGAAGCAATACATGGTCGATAACGGCATCATTCAACAGGATTTCGATCTCGGAAGCAAATTGAATCTGGAACCGCTGCGCAGGGCGCTGCCGGACCAGGTCACTTACGGAAAATAGATGAATCGTATATGAAGGAGGGCTTGCACATGTCAACATCGGCGACGGTATCGGCCATTGAGATCGAGCAGCTTCGCAAAAGCTACAACGACGTGGCGGCAGGGGATGTCCATTTTATTATTAAAGACGTGAACCTGGTCATTCGGGGAGGAGAGTTCTTTGTCCTGCTTGGACCGAGCGGCTGCGGCAAATCGACGCTGCTTAACATGATCGCAGGGTTTGTTTCGAAATCGGGCGGACAGCTGAAGGTCAATGCACGGGAGGTCGTCAAACCGGGCAAAGACCGGGCCATGGTGTTCCAGCAGGCGGATTCCTCGCTGTTCCCATGGTTGACCGTCAGGGAGAACGTGGAATTCGGCCTGCGCATGGCACATGTGCCCAAGGGAGATCGCCGGGCGATATCGGATCGGTTCATTGCGATGGTTGGCCTGAGCGGCCACGAAACGAAATTTCCGAGAGAGCTGTCCGGCGGCATGAAACAGCGCGTGCAGCTTGCCCGGGTGCTGGCAAACGATCCGGCCATCCTGTTGATGGATGAACCGTTCGGCGCGCTCGACGCGATGACGCGCCGGACGATGCAGAAGGAACTGGTCAACATTTGGCGGGAGACGAACAAGACGGTTATTTTCGTTACCCATGACATTCAGGAAGCGCTGCTGCTCGGCGATCGGATCGGCATTATGTCTGTGGGGCCATCCTCCAACATTACGGATATCTATGACGTGAATTTGCCTTATCCGCGCAATATCGCCTCCGAGGAATTCGGGGCGCTCTATGAGCGGATCGGCAGCCATTTTGGGGAATAGGAGGAAGGATGCCATGAAATGGTTGGAACGCAAATGGGTGACGGTCCCGATATTGTGGTTGGTTGTGCTCGGCATCTGGCAGACGGGGGCGTTGATCTACGGACCGGACGTCATTCCCGGACCGTGGGCCACTGTGCTGGGCGCCAAGGAATTGATTGCCGACGGCACGTTGGTGCATTACATTGCCATCAGTTTTCAACGCGTGCTGATCGGATGGGTTCTCGGCAGTCTGATTGCCATTCCGATCGGACTGCTCATCGGCCAGGTGCACGTCATTCGCGTGTTCGCAGAGCCGTTCCTGAACTTTATCCGCTTTATTCCGCCGATCGCGTTTATTACGTTGTTCCTGGTCTGGTTCGGCATTGGCGAGCAGTCGAAGATCGCGCTGATCATGTATGCGACCTTTTTTATCGTCATTCTTAATACGTTAACCGGCGTGCTTGCCGTGGAGGAAGACAAAATCCGATCCGCCCGCAGCATGGGCGCTAGTGAGTGGCAGATTTTGCTGCATGTGGTAGTACCGGCCACAACGCCATATATTTTTACCGGAGTAAGGCTCGCCATGGGGACTTCTTACATGGCCATCATCGGGGCGGAGATGATTGCTTCTAATGAAGGTGTCGGTTATCTGATCTGGAATTCGCGTCTCTTTTTCCGCACGGACTGGATCTTCGTTGGTTTGATCTGCCTGGGCTTTATGGGGTTTGCCACCGACAGGCTGTTCAACTGGTTTGGACGCAGAGCCCTCCGCAGATACGGCGTCGTCAGTTCGCCGGCATGGAAAAGGTAAGCTCCTCCGAGTTTGGCACAAATGATCACATGGGCGACTCGCAGACGACACGGTTTGCGGATCGCTTTTTTTTGTGCATTGGCTGTAATCAACGTACCATGGCATGAGTTGTTTGTACGATGGAAGGTGCACGCATGATAGACTGACAGGGTATAATGGAAGGAGATGAGTGTATTTCACAAAATGATGTGAGAAGAGATGACAATCTCAGATAGGTTTTGCTTTTCGAAACCGCTGATGTTGTGTATAATCACTCAAAATAGAGACAGTCGGCTAGGAGTGATCAACATGCAATGGAACGATCTGAGAGAACATAGACAGTATCCCGAGCTTGCGAAACAGGATGGTGCCCGAGCGGCGTATGAACGGGACTATTCCCGCTTGATCCATTCGCCTACCTTTCGCCGTTTGCAGGGTAAATCGCAGGTGTTTGGCGCAGGAACGGGCGATTATTACCGGACGCGCCTGACCCATTCGCTGGAAGTGGCGCAGATTGCGCGCGAAGCGGCCCGCAGCCTGTTGCGTCGGTATCCCGAGGTGGATCTGGGACAGGCGGACAGCCCCGGCCTGATCATCGATTCGGAAGTGGTGGAATGTGCGGCGATCGCGCATGATTTCGGACATCCTCCGTTTGGGCATAAAGGGGAGGAAGTGCTGGATGGCATTTTGGATGATCTCATCAACGCCGAGGTCAAACGAATCATGAAGAAAAGCCGTGGCGCCAAATCGCCGCAGCAGGAGCCGGAAATCCGGGCCGAGCTAAAACGCAAGTATGAGCATTTCGAGGGAAATGCACACAATTTCCGGCTGATCATGTTTTTGGAGAAGCGCGAAGATATCGACGGGCTGAACCTGTCCGACGCGGTGCTGCTCGGCATCAACAAGTACCCGTACCCGGGCACGGAAAGCAAGAAGGGCATGTATCACCATGAATGGCAGTACATCCGCGAGGTGCGGAACCGCTGGGATATCCCGGCAGGCAAAAAAACGCTGGAAGCGCAGCTCATGGACTTGTGCGACGACATCGCGTACTCTGCGCATGATTTGGAAGACGGCATCAAGGCCGGCAAAATCGAGGTGCATGAGCACTTTTTGCAAGATCCGCACATCAAAAAGCTGATCGTGGACAAAATTACGACGCTGGAGGATTCGTTCTGGAGCGGCTGGACCCGCGAAGCGATTGCGCAAAAAGTAGATGAGGTGCTGGTGACGTTCCTGCGCGTCTGGAATGAGAAAATGCCTTTCTGCGAGCATGATTATTCGCGCACCCGCCGCGAGGTCAAGGCGTATTGGGTCAGTCTCTTCGTGGGCAGCCTGGGCGTCATCGATGACGGGGATTGGAAGAAAGTAACCTTCGTGCGCGAAGGGACCGAGGATCTCGACATGCTGCGCACGGTGAGTGTGCTGAAAAGCTTTGCCTGGGTAACGATGATTCGCGACCTGCGGGTACAACGGCTGCAGAAACGCAGCGAATGGATGATTAAGCGGCTGTGGGATGCGTTCCTTGATCCCGAAACGTCGAAATCGATCATTCCTTCCGATTGGCTGCAGCGCTATGAGAAGGATCAGGCCAAGGCACAGCCGATCTGGACTTGGGAGCATATGGTGATCGATTACATCGCGGGCATGACGGATGCCTTTGCCGAGAAAATATATAATGAATTGTACGGACTGAAAGTGGGCTCCATTTACGATCTGGACTAATCTGCTGCCAACAGCATGGGGCGGTTGTATGCTGCGAGTGAATTGCACAAATGCGAATCAGTTTGGAATTAATTGCGCAAATGCGAATATGGTTGAACTCGTTGCATAAATGCGAATGTGCTTGAGATCGTTGCACAAATGCGAATGCTAATGTGTTTAAAGTTTAGTATGGGAGGGAGGGAACGATTTGACTATAGACAGATCTGTGGGGGCAGAAAGAAGTACTGGTGCGAGCGTTCGCGAGAAGGCTCGTCTCGGCGTGCTTGACCTGGTGCCGAGGCTGGGCGGAGCGTCGGCAGAAGAGGCGCTGCGCCAGGCCGTCATGTTGGCGCAGCATGCCGAAGCATGGGGGTATTCGCGGTATTGGACGTCGGAGCACCACGATATGGAGGAGCTGGCCTCGGCATCGCCGGAGGTGCTGCTCGCCCATGTCGGGGCGCTGACCAAGAGCATCCGCCTTGGTTCCGGGGCGGTGCTGCTGCCGCATTACAGCCCGCTGAAGGTCGCCGAATCGTTTCGGCTGCTGTCTGCGCTTTACCCTGGACGCGTCGAGCTTGGCCTCGGCCGGGCCCCTGGCGGAGGTCCTCATGCGGCGATGGCGCTAAGCGGCAATTATTTGCAGCACGTATCAAAGCTTCCGGAATCGTTAACCGCCCTGACCCAGCTGCTCGAGGACCGTTATGCTTACGAGGAGCATCCCGTACGGGCAAGACCGATTCCGGGCAAATCGCCATCCTTGTGGATGCTGGGCACGAATATGAAGAGTGCCGAATATGCGGCGCGTTTCGGCATGGGTTACGCCTTTGGCCAATTCATGAGCGATACGGACGGCCTGGAGGCGGTTCGTCGTTATCGGGATGGATTCATCCCTAGTGCCGACCGGACAGAGCCAGAGGTCATGGTTGCCGTTAGCGTGCTGTGTGCCGAGACGGAACAAGAGGCGCTCGATTGGAGCATGGAGATGGAGCGGAAACGTCAATCCCGCGGAGCCGATTCGAAAGCAGTCCCTTCGGCTGATGAAGCTCCCCCTTCCGGAGGACAAGGCCCGAAACGGCATTATGCCGGTACGGCGGATCAGGTATGGACGGAGCTGAAAGGGCTCGCAAGCCGGTTGGGAACCCATCAGCTGCTTGCCGTCACGGGCGGGCCGGATTATGAACGCAGACTGTCTTCCTACCGATTGTTGGCTGAATGCGTGTTTGCTCATTCATGCAAGGCTTAACGATCCATTTTCAGGCAACCGGATTGCCGATTTGTGATACTATTAGAGGAGCTGCAGGACGCGATTTCCCGTGTGCTGCAGCTCTTTAACATGCAGGCATAGATTTAACAAAACCAAGCATGTCTTGCAAAATATCATGTTATAATTTTTTGCGTCTAATATATGTTTTTTTTGCAAGATGACCATAGTAGGGTAAATCAATGACAAAAGGTTCGAAAACGAATTCATGGCCACATCAAACACAAGGGGGAAACCAAATGTTCGGCAGATTCAGGATCAAGAGCATCGGCCTGCGCATCAGCATCGCGTTTTATCTGTTACTCCTCTGTTTAATCGTTCTAAGCGTCACGGTGATTGGCCGCTTGAATTCGATGGAGGCGAATACGAACGATATAACGGACAAATGGATGCCGGCGATCCAGCAGATCAACCATCTGAATTATACGACAGAGCATATCCTGTCGCTCAGCTACCGCCATTTTGATGCACGGGCAGAGGAAAAAAAGTCATTGTCCGAAGAACGGACCACATATATACGCGAAACGGCCCAGACGATCAAAATTTATGATCAGAAGGCGAAAAGCGATGAGGAGCAGCAGCATTGGTCCGATTTCAAAGCCGAATGGGAGGCCTACCTTAAACTGAACGTGCAGGCGATCAAGCTAAGCGATGAAGGACAGACGGAATTGGCGAAGGAAGTATCTGAAAAAGGGGCTGCCTCTTTCGATGATTTGCAGGTGAACCTGAATTACCTGGTGGAGTATAACCGGGAACAATCGGATATCGCTGCGGCGCGAACCATCCGCATCGTGCAGGATGGCAGAATCACCATCATGCTTGGAGTGCTGGCCATGATCCTGATTACCGCCGTGTCCATCCCGATCATTCGTTCGCAGGTCGTCAGACCGCTTCTCCGGGTGATCAGCGCGGTTAAACTGATCGCTGAAGGCCAATTGAATGTGCAGGACGTACATACCAAATACGAGGATGAAGTGGGCGCTTTGGCAAAAGCCGTGAATGTAATGAAAAGCAATCTGACGTCCATGGTCTTGAACGTCAGACGGATCGCGGAGTCGGTCAATCGTCAGAGCATTGATCTTACGGTTGCATCCGAGGAGGTCAAAATCGGCAGCAGGCAAATCGCCGCAACGATGGAAGAGTCGGCCAGGGCGGCCGAAAGCCAGGCGATGACTGCCGTGGAATCGACACGGGCGGTGACGGGGCTGAACAGCCATATTCAACAGCATGCCGAGCAGGGACGACGGCTTCAGGCCATGTCGGATCAGGTGCTTGAGCAAGGTTTGAATGGCCGTATGGTGATGGAGCAATCGGTGCAGCAGATGCGGCTGATCGCCGGTACCGTCTTTGCTTCGATGAGCAAAATGGAACAACTGGATCGAAAAAACGAGGATATTTCCAAGTTGGTCCAGGTCATTCGTGACATTGCCCGCCAAACCAATCTGCTTGCATTGAATGCCTCGATCGAGGCTGCGCGTGCAGGTGAGAGCGGACGAGGGTTCGCGGTTGTGGCAGCAGAGGTGCGCAGCCTGTCCGAAGCCGTTCAAGCCTCGGTGGAGGAGATTACGGCCATTACGGAAGATATTCAACAGGATTCGCAGGGTGTTGTGGCAGAGCTGCGCCTGGGCGTGCAGGAGACGGAGCGCGGACAGGAACAGGTTCAGGCGACGGGCGAATTGTTCCGGAACATTAGCGAATCGGTGGAAAGCATGGTCGTTGTGATCGCCAAGATGACGGAAGGCCTGAAGGGCATGCAGGAAGCCAGTGCAAGGATGAACGGGTTCAGTCAACAGATTTCGGCGGTCTCCGAGCAAACGGCAGCGAGCGTGGAGGAAGTATCGGCTTCGGCCGAGGAACAGGTGAGCTCAATGGAAACGATCAGCGGCAATGTTCAGCAATTGAAGGCGTTGTCCGGCGATCTGCTCACTTCCATCGAAAAACTGAAAATATAATCTTCTTATTATAGAAGAAGTATGAAGGACGGATAAACATTGTGAAAGAGAAGCTTGCCGATGTCGGCGCCAATACCCCGTATTTGTATACTTTTGCCTGTCATGAAAACGAGCGTGAAATTTGTGCGCTTGAACTGGAAACGATGCTGCTTTCCGGAGTAGAAATGGAGGATTCTGCCCGCTCTTATGTGCGCTCCGCGATTCGCATTGCATCTGGGCGAAGCCCGTTTATCCGGGGCAGGCTGGATATTATCGCCGAAAAGAGAACGGTGTCCGAACTGCGGCCGATCGCTGCAGCGATTCGTCTGGCCGAGGGTGAGACGTTCAAGGTGGTTTGCTTGAAAGAAGGGGACGACATGCCCGATTTCGGGCAAGCGCGTTTGTTGGAAAGGGAAATCGGCATGTGCATTCGCGGAACGGCTAGGATGAAACACCCAAAAATGACTTTTGGCCTAATACAGGCTGGCGGAAAATGGCTCTTCGGTCGATGGACGGAAGCAGACCGGGATTGGTACGATCACCGGCATAAGCCGCAAAATTACTCCACAGGGCTCCCTGTCCATCTCGCCAGGGCGCTTGTCAACATTGCGCTTCCCGAAACGGAAAACCGCCGTTTGCTCGACCCGTGCTGCGGGATGGGCACGGTGATGATCGAAGCTTTATCGATGGGCATCGAAACCGAAGGCAATGATCTGAACCCGCTTGCGGTTCAGGGGGCCCGGGTCAATCTGTCCCATTACGGCTACGATTCGGAACTCGTTGCACTCGGGGACATGAACGACCTCCAGGGAAGATACGATGCGGCGATTCTGGACATGCCGTACAATCTTTGCTCGGTGCTGCCGGATGAGGAACAACGGATGATGCTGACGAGCCTGCGCCGATTGTCGGGACGAGCAGTCATCGTTTCCACCGAAAGGGTGGAACATCGCCTGGAGCAGGCGGGATGGAGGGTGCTGCAGCATCGAACCGTCAGGAAAGGCACGTTTATCCGTCACGTCTGGTTGTGCAGCGAATAACGACCAAATAAAAGAACCTCCGATCCGAGGCAGGACGCCGCAGCGGATTCGGAGGTTCTTTGTGCTGCCTGATTCAATACTTGTGCTCGTAATCCACCAGATTGCGGTGCAAAGACCCGTCTTCCAGATACGTTTGCAGGTTGTCGATAAAAATATCCAATGCCCGGTCGGTGTATAGCTCCGTGCTGCCGGCAATATGCGGCGTGATCAGCACGTTCTCCTTGCTCCACAACGGATGGTCGGCGGGCAGCGGTTCTTCTTCAAAGACGTCCAGTGCCGCGAAAGCCAGTGATCCGTTATCCAATGCGCGAAGAAGGGCGGCGGTGTCCACGCTGGGACCGCGTCCCACGTTGACGAAGCATGCTCCCGGTTTGCAGCGCGCGAACGCGGCATCATTGTATGCATGATGCGTTTCGTCGGTAAGCGGCAAAATGTTAATGATGTAGTCGCCCTGTGCCAACGCTTCGTGGAAGCCGGACATATCGTACATCCGATCCACATGGGGAGCGTCCTTGCCTGAACGGCGCACGCCAATGACTTTCATGCCGAGGGCCTTGAGGATTCTCGCGGTTTCCGTTCCGATTTCCCCGACGCCGGCGATGACGGCCGTTTTGCCATTCAATTCGGGCAGCGGCTTGCCTGGGGATGTCCATTCGGCATGCTGTTGATGCAGCATAGCTTGTCTTAACCAACGGCTATGGGAAAGCATCATGCCCAAAATGATTTCGGTGATGGGAACGGCATGTACGCCGTTGGCGCTGGTGACCCGAATGTTCTTTTGTTCCAATTGGGCAAAGGGAAGGCTGTCGACACCCGCGGACCACACCTGAATCCACTTCAACGGACTGTCCTGCGACAAAACGTGTTCAGTGATCAATGGGGACCAGCCGACAATGATCTCGGCTTCCGCCAATTGTTTGGGATCCAGTTCTTTGGCTTTGCCGACAATGAGCGAATAACCAGGTGCAGCATCCGTAATCCGTTGTTTCTGTTCCTTGGATAATGTTGGAAAACATACGATTTTACCCATGATTGCCCTCCTGAATTTGAATGTAGTCTGATTTAATTTTAACAAATTTGAGCAGAATGTGCAGAGAAGGCAGGTATGAAGCCTCATGAATATCGCTCTGTTCTATGTCAATCTGGACGTAGGCGACTTGAAAGAATCTCTTTGAATATGGAATAATAGATCATACTTTAGCGGGGTGGATACAATGAGTAATGATTTACATAATAGTTTTGGTGGTGTGTCCCATGGGAGGGAAAGATTGTTCACAGCGATTCGTTTGCCGTCCAAACTTCAGGAATTTCTTCGGTTGGAGGCGGAATGGGCGCAGACCAGGCTCGATTTTCGCAAATGGACCGATCATAGGGACTACCATATTACCTTGCAATTTTTGGGAGATACGCCTTCTGCCGAAATCGGGAAGTTGAAGAAAGTGCTGAGGGAGGCAAGCTTGGCATTCCAACCGTTTTCCTTGAACATATCCGACTGGGGGACATTCGGGCTTGAACGTGCACCGAAGGTTTTGTGGAAGGGTGTTAGCGGAGACGTGGAGCGATTGCACTCTCTGCAAAAACATATCGTGGAGTCAACGGCCCAACTGGGTTTTCAGGCAGAGCTGAGACCGTATCGCCCGCACATCACGATGGCGCGCAAATTTGTGGGTCAGGTTCCAGAACATACGCAAAATGGCATTTTCGACCTGCTCCCTGGACATTCCTCTCCTGTGAATTCATGGACGGTAGATGGGTTTGTACTTTATGTGACAAGGCTTGGACAAATCCCCATGTACGAGGTCGTGGATACGTTTTCATTTTCCTGTAAATAAGTATTTTTACATAAAATCACATTGACATTACGTTTATCCCTATGTAATATTAGCCAACGTTATTCAATTTCTTTTTTTGAGGTTACTTAGTTTAGGGAATTGCTGCGACAGGAGGAATCTTCGAGATGGATCTTATAAACAAAAATCGTTGGGTAGCACCGATGTTATCTGTGCTGCTTGTGTGCATATTGGGGGTAAATTTAGTTCAGGCATCCGGGAAATGGAATGAGGCGAGTGAAAGCAAACAAATGAGCGAAGTGGCGGCGCCAGGGCCTGACGGACAATCCGTTGCCGCAGGAGATAGGCGAGTGATGGAAGACAGGACCAGTCTGTCCGCAAGCACGTCCCTCCAGTCCGATTGGAAACATGCGACACCTGCGCAAAAATGGTTCACGGCTGCCTTGGACAAGCAGGAGAAAGAGGAAGCCAAGGCCAAACGACAGGTTCAGGCTGCAGCTCAGGCCAAAGCGAAGAAAGAAGCTGCGTTAAAGCTGGCCGGAACGAAAAAGGCCAAAGCGGCTGCTGCAACGACAACTCCCCCCCACAAACTATACTTTACGCGGACCAAACTGCTCAGTCAGGAAGACCGGAAATCAGCCACCTGGTCGTATACTGTGTCCGATAAAGAGCTGTTTCTGCTGCAGAAAATCGTCATGGCAGAAGCGGAAGGCGAACCGTACGAAGGCAAAGTGGCAGTGGCCAACGTTGTCTTGAACCGGCTGCGGTCAGCCAATTTTCCCGATACCATTCACAAGGTTATCTATCAAAAATCCCAATTCAGTCCTGTGGCTAACGGGCGCCTGGATCGCGTAACTCCGAACGAGGAGTGTGTCAGGGCCGTGAATGCCGCGTTGAATGGAACGAAGGAAGTACCGGATAATACGTATTATTTTCTTTCGTTGACGCTGGCGGACGACTTGACGGTCGCCAAATCGCAAAAAAAAGTCAAGACCATCGGAAATCATACTTTTTATAAATAAAGGCCCTTTAATTCTGCAAACAGGCAGGGTAGTTCACTACTCGATGTTTTTTGCAACGATTTTCCCTCGGGAAAAAAGCGAATTTGCAGGGCGTTATTTCGAATATTCACCGTTAAGTATTTCCTTTTTTGCGGTAGTTATTCGGTGATCGTTCATTAAAATGACAAGGTCCCCGTCCATGCTGATGGACGAGGACCTTATTTATCTGTACAAATTTATTTCGTGCATATTCTTCTAATGTCCTCTCAGATCGATTCTAAGGGGTCATAGAGAGGTTAATACGGCAAACGGGTACCTGACAAAGATCTGGCTGTAATTCCGGCTGAAACGAGCTCCTTGGGCGCTGATATGAATTCTGCTGCCATCGGGAACAATAAGTCATGAACCGTTTGGGCACAGCACGTCGGATCATAGCTTTGTGTTTTCGGAGAATGAATCGTTTTCTGGCTTGAAGGCTCTGGCGATAACGTGCCTCCCGTGCTTAATTGCCCGAAATAATTCGCGATGACTTCAGGTGAGTGAATGACTTGGCCGTATCCTGCTTGTACGAAATACTCGCAATTCTCCTCTTCCTGTCCGGGAAGGGGCGGCACGAACAGCATGGGCAATTTTTTGGCCATCGCTTCCGTGCAGGTCATGCCGCCAGGCTTCGTGATGAGCACGTCAGACGCATCCATCAGCTTGCTGACTTCCCGGGTGTATCCGATAATGCGGATATTGGGATGCTGGAAGCAAGGCATTTCCTTCATTTTCGCCATCATTTTGGCATTGCTGCCCAGACAGAAGAGCAGCTGGATGCGATCTGCCCAGGATGCGAGCGACTTTAGATGGTCTTCGTCAAAGGAGAGTCCCCATCCTCCGCCCATGAGCAGGGCCGTGGGCATTTGCTCCAGGCCAAGCTCGCGCCGGATCAGCGTTTTGTCGCCCTGCTCCCAAAAATCGGGATGCACGGGAATGCCTGTGACCCGAATGCGGGCCGGATCAACGCCGCGAATTTCAAGCAGTGCTTTGACCTGAGAGGTAGGGACCAGAAAATGGTTTACTTCAGGCGTAATCCAGGTACCATGGGCATCGTAATCCGTGACAAGCGTATACAGCGGAATATTGAGCCCCTGGCGCTTGAGCCGGGAAATGACCGCATTCGGGAAAGGATGGGTACAGATCACGGCATCCGGCTTCAATTGGGAAATGACCTGGGCCGTCTGCGTATAAAAAATGCGGTGCAAAGCAAGCCTGGTGAAGCCGTTCAGCGATTTATTATATTGTGTCCGGTAAAGCAGGCTGACCAGCTTGGGCTGGACGGACAACGTCTTGCGGTATGCCGAGAAGATCAGCGGAGCCATCGTAGGGTTAAGAAACTTTCCGAGTTCGATGACGCGGCTATGAACCTGGGGGTTGAGTTGTTTGATGCCGCTCGCAAGTGCATGGGCGGCTTGAGTGTGACCGGTGCCGAAACCTTCCGATAGCAAGAGTACTCTTGGTTTTCGCATGAGTTCACCTTTATTCATAAGTTTTCATATATAACGATTATCGCTGTGCCTAAGGCTTGTTACTACATGGATATACAGTGGAATGATGAATGATGTTCATTCATTAATGTTTACACGTTTTTACGATTCTGATACCACTAGACTTCATGTCTGCCTGTGTTGAGTATGACACCATAACTATAGACGACGACAGGAACGGTTTCCACTGCATTTCGGTTAAAAAAAATTAACACAAATTTGGGATGTTAGTCTTGCAATCTGTTCAATATGGTGGTATTGTAACTTTTGACCGAATGACTAAATTGTATTTTTGGTCATTCATAAGTGGAATAACATGCAAAGGAGGGGGAGAGATGGCTCCGATCGACCGGAGACAACAGGTGATACAGGCGGCTGCGCAGTCGTTTTCCATGTTCGGCTATAAGGCAACCACGATGGATCAGGTGGCGAAGATCGCTAATGTCGGCAAAGGGACGATCTACACTTTTTTCACGAATAAAGAGCAGTTGTTCGACCAGATTCTGGTGGAAGTGATCCAGGAAATGAAGAACATTGCCCACAGGGAGGTCCACCGGGAGAGCACGTTTTTTGATAATTTGTTTCGGGTGCTGGACTCGTTGCTGGAATTCCGACGCGATCATGAGCTGCTTGTGAAGCTTTCCCAGGAGTTGAAGGATTTCGGGACGCTGCAGGCCAAGGACGGCTTGGAAAAAGTAGAGAAGGTCATTTCCGACTTTTTGGCCAGTCACTTGGAGAAGGCAAAGGAGCGCGGGGAAATCAAGGACTGCGATCCGAACATCGTGTCTTTTATGATGATCCGCTTGTACATTGCGCTGACCTCGGATTGGAACAAACAGCATGAACCTCTTGGCAAAGAGGAAATCAAGAATCATTTTCGCCTTTTTTTAATGGAAGGAATTGCTGCAGCAACGTAAACCATACTTGTTCTATAATAGTAGAATGACGTTTGAGGAGCATGATCCATGCATAGGTTGCGGCAGTGAGGCTTGTCGGGAGACAGGTTGTTTTTTTGCTCTGGATTGACCGTTTGGGGAAAGTGGTCATTCCGTATTTCTGAAAATTTCATAATAAGTCCTGCTCCATGAGCAGAGAGAAGTAAGGGGAGAAACCAATTGAAATCATTATCCGTGTTTTTCAAGGATGTGGGATCGGCCGTGAGAAACCCGAAGGTGTTGATCCCCGTCATTGCTGTCATGTTTATTCCTATTTTGTATAGCGGTATCTACCTTGCCGCATACTGGGACCCATACGGTAAAGTGGATCAGATGCCGGTTGCGGTGGTCAATCTCGACAAAGGAGCTGAGCTTGAAGGCAAATCCCTTCATATCGGCAACGATCTGATCGACGAGCTCAAAAAGAACGATGACTTCAAGTGGGACTTCGTATCCGCGGAGCAAGCCAAAAAAGGCATCCAGGATGACAAGTACTACATGCAGATCACGATTCCGCAAAATTTCTCGTCCCAGGCGACAACGCTGCTGGACGACAAACCGCAGCCTGCGGAGTTGATCTACGAGCCGAACGGCAATTACAGCTTCGTCGGTGCGCAGATCGGCAAAACGGCCATCAAGGACCTGAAATCGAAGGTGTCCGCCAAAGTGACCGAGGCCTATGCGGAGACGCTGCTCGACAAGTTCTCCGAAGTATCGGACGGATTGGCTGATGCAGGCGAAGGCGCAGGCAAGCTGACGGACGGTGCTGGCGAACTGGACGACGGCGCAGTGAAGCTCAAGGATAATTTGGCGAAGCTGGCCGACGGGACATTGGAACTCCAAAAAGGATTGTCTCCGCTGAGCGATGGCGTCAGTGCGCTGCATACCGGCGCAAGTAAGCTCGAAACAGGAACGGCGAGCCTGGTGTCCGGATTGAATCAACTTCACACAGCGGCCCAAACGCAGCTGCAAAGCGGTGCGGACCAGTTGAAAGAAGGCAGCGACAAGCTGGCTGCAGGACTTAAGTCCTCCCTGGATGGAACGAGCAAGCTGCAAACCGGGCTCCAATCGTCCGAACAGGGAAGCGCCCAGTTGTCCGAAGGGCTGCAAAGCGCAGTGGAGGGCAGCAGCAAGCTGTCAAACGGACTGCAGTCTGCGGTGGACGGCAGCGAAAAGGTGGCCGGCGGAGCGAAAAGCGTTGCCGACGGCTTGAAGCAGCTTGCGGCGTCGAATCCGGAACTGGCCGCAAGCGAGGATGTGCAGAAGCTGCTGGCTGCAAGTGAGGCCGTAGCCGACGGCAGCGCGCAGCTGCACGAGAGCGAGCAGCAGCTGGCCGCAGGGGCAGCGCAATTGCATGAGGGCAACCAGAAGCTTGCCGCAGGAGCTGCCCAATTGCATGACGGCCAGAAACAATTGCTTGCCGGTGCAGACCAACTGGTGAACGGTCAGCAGCAGCTGCTGACAGGAGCCGGTCAACTTAGCCAAGGCGGCGCGAAGTTGTCCGACGGGCTGAAACAATTCACCGCCAAGCTGGGCGAAGCCGCGAGCGGCGGCACGCAGCTGGCGGACGGTGCCAAACAGCTGGGTACAGGCACAAGCGCGCTGCAAACGGGTGTGAGCAAGCTCAGTAACGGTGTCAGCACGCTGACCGATGGATCGAAACAGCTCGGCGATGGTGCAGGCAAGCTGTCAAACGGCTTGTCCGAACTGAAGGACGGTTCTAGCGAGCTTGCCACCAAACTGAATGACGCTGCCGACAAAACGTCGGAAGTGAAGAAAACGGATGATGTGGTTAGCATGTTCGCCGAACCGGTGAACTCTTCGGAGAACGAAGCCGAAGGGGTATCCAACTATGGTACCGGACTGACGCCGTTCTTCCTGTCGATCGGGTTGTTCGTTGGATCGCTCATTTCCACGATCATTCTAAAAATGCGTGACACGTCCGTGCCGAACGCATCCGGTTGGAGCCGGTTTGTCAGCCGTACACTTGTCTTTGGTGGCATGAGCGTGTTCCAGTCGGTCATTGTGGCCAGCTTTATGCTCTATGGTCTCGGTCTGGAAACGCACAGCGTGCCGCTGTTCTACCTGTTCACGATCATTACGGGCCTGACCTTCATGTTTATCGTGCAGGCGCTCGTAACCTGGCTCGACCTGCCTGGGCGTTACGTGGTCATCCTGCTGCTGGTATTCCAGTTGGCGGCAAGCGCCGGAACATTCCCGGTGGAATTGATTCCAGGCTGGCTGCAATCGTTCAGCCCTTGGCTGCCGATGACGCATAGCATCATGGGCTTCAAAGCCGTCGTTTCCAGCGGCAACTTTGACGTGATGTGGCATCAGGCCGGAATACTCGCCATCTATGCGGGTGCATCGGTGCTGCTCACATTGGGCTTCTTCCTTTGGAACGGCAAACGTCGCACGAAAAAAGCGGCAGAAGCAGCGGAATCGGGTCAAGTCGTGACGGCATAATATTGAAGTGAACCGGAGTTTGGAACCGGCCTTTGGTGGTTCGTTCGAAACCGGGATGTGAAAGTGGTTGAAAAACGATCAATTCACTATCGAAATTATGCAATATAGTGTACAAAAAGTGCAAATAGCTTATGCCCCCTAAAAGGGCATAAGCTATTTTTGCATAGGATTGCATGCCTGGCGCGCGATTTGCTGGACCGCCGGATCCGATTTTGGCGAAAAGAGGGGGAAATGCAGGCCCCATATGGAATGTTTTTCTTTTGTCAGCAGATAAAATCAGTTGTACTCTTGCGCGAAATGTGTATAATTATTCGAAAAAGAGTTGGATTTTAGCGTTACCGCACTAACGCTTCACTGCAAAACAATTCTTATCAGAGGTATTAAAAAGTTTAAATTGCGCTGATGTTAGGTCGGTGTTAAAATGATAGAACTTATTAAACACGTCGCTCCATTTTTAACGGCCATGCCAGTGGCCGAAAATGCCAATCATCATGCATTCGTGCCCGCCCGGGCCGCGGACGGCATGTAACCTTCAAGGCATATACCGAACTACGACAGCGCTCTTGAATCGGACGGCCATTGTGCCGCCACTCCGCAATTTTGGCAGGCACTTGCATCAAGTCGCCGGCTCCTCCCGTCTCAATGTTGCTTGTCGCCAAAGTCTGGATCTCCGAAATACTTCATTAATAGAAAGGTTGCGTTCCATGAAACAGATCGGATTACCACCCAAACAGGGTCTGTATGACCCGCAATTCGAAAAAGATGCATGCGGAATGGGCTTTGTGGCCCATATCAAAGGTGTAGCTTCACACGATATCGTTAGCCAGGCGCTGACCATGCTCAGTAACATGGAGCACCGTGGCGGACAGGGCAGTGAACCGAATTCCGGTGACGGAGCCGGTATTTTGATCCAGATTCCTCATCGCTTTTTTGCGAAGGAGGCGGAACGTCTCGGTTTTGCTTTGCCAGAACAAGGACATTATGGCGTAGGTATGCTCTTCCTTTCCCATGATCCGGCCATTCGCAGCGCCCATGAGGAAGGCCTCAAAAAAATCATTGAAGAAGAAGGCCAAACGGTGCTCGGATTCCGCGATGTGCCTACCTACGATGGCATGCTGGGGCGTTCCGCGCTTGCAGCGAAACCTCATGTCCGTCAGGTATTCATCGGCAAGTCCGAGGACATCAAGGACGAGATGGCTTTCGAGCGCAAGCTGTACGTCATTCGCAGACGCGCGGAGCTGGCGATCCGTTATTCGCCTGAGGCGCAAGCCGGCGATTCCTTCTATCTGCCAAGCTTGTCTTGCCGCAAAGTGGTATATAAAGGAATGCTTACGACAGAGCAGGTCGGAGAATTTTACCTGGATCTGCAGGAGGACCTGGTGGAATCCGCGATCGCGCTCGTGCACTCCCGTTTCAGCACGAACACGTTCCCGAGCTGGGAACGCGCGCATCCGTACCGCTTCATGATCCACAACGGCGAGATCAATACGATGCGCGGCAACGTGAACTGGATGCATGCTCGCCAGTCGCTGTTCGAGAGCGAAGTGTTCGGCAGCGACATCGACAAAGTGAAACCGATCATCAACCCGGACGGCTCGGATACCGCGATGTTCGACAATACGCTGGAGTTCCTTTATTTGAGCGGACGTTCCCTGCCTCAGGTGGCCATGATGATGGTACCGGAGCCGTGGAGCACGGATGAAGGCATGGATCCGGCCAAAAAAGCATTTTATGAGTACCACAGCACGCTGATGGAGCCATGGGATGGACCGGCGGCGATGGGCATCACCGACGGCGTGCAAATTTGCGCAACGCTGGACCGCAACGGTTTGCGTCCTGCCCGTTATTATGTAACGAAAGACGACCGCATTATTTTGTCCTCCGAGGTAGGGGTACTGGATATCGCACCGGAAGACATCCTTTACAAAGACCGTCTGCGTCCTGGACGGATGCTGATCGTGGATACGCAGGAAGGACGCATCATCTCCGATGAGGAAGCAAAAGCGAAAATCGCGGCTGAAAATCCGTATCAGGCATGGCTGGACGAACATCTCGTAGACCTGAAGGAACTGCCTGAAGCGCCTGAGCTGCCGGAGCCGAAGCATGATAACGTGACCCAGCTGCAGCTTGCGTACGGGTATTCCTTCGAAGAACTGCGCAAAATTCTGGAGCCGATGGCGTCCACCGGAATGGAAGCGACAGGTTCGATGGGATACGATGCACCGCTTGCGGTGTTGTCCGATCGCCCGCAGCGGTTGTACAACTACTTCAAGCAGATGTTTGCCCAAGTCACGAACCCGCCGATCGATGCGATTCGTGAGGAGATCGTAACCTCGACGGCAACGACCATCGGGCCTGAACGCAACCTGCTGAACCCGGAACCGGAGAGCTGTCGTCAGATTCGTCTCGAGACGCCGGTTCTGTCCAACGAGGATTTTGCGAAAATCCGCCACGTCCGCCGTCCGGGCTTCCGCTCGATGACGATTCCGATCTTCTTCGCGGCGAAAGAAGGCGCGGAAGGATTGCGCAAAGCGATGGACCTGCTCTTCGAAGCAGCGGATCGCGTTATTGATAAAGGACACAACATCCTGATCCTGTCGGACCGCGGCGTGGATGCGGAAAATGCAGCCATTCCTGCATTGCTTGCCGTTGCCGGTCTGCACCATCATCTGATCCGTCAGGGGACAAGAACGAAAGTCAGCATTTTGCTGGAATCGGGAGAACCGCGCGACATTCATCACTATGCCCTGCTGCTTGGCTATGGGGTAAGCGCCGTGAACCCGTATCTGGCATTCGAAACGCTGGATGACATGATCCGCCAAGGCATGCTGCGCGGCATCTCGCATGAGAAGGCGGTTAAAAACTATATTAAAGCGGCGACCAAAGGGGTTATTAAAATCCTGTCCAAAATGGGGATTTCCACGATCCAGTCCTATCGCGGAGCACAAATCTTCGAAGCGGTCGGTTTGAAAGCCGATTTCGTGGACCGCTATTTCACCTGGACGCCTTCCCGGATCGGCGGGATTGGCTTGGAAGAAGTCGCTGCGGAGGCGCTTAGCCACCACAACCGCGCGTTTACGGAGAAGGACGGCAATGACAAAGTGCTGGATTCCGGCGGTGAATACCAATGGCGCAATGACGGGGAGGAGCATCTGTTCAACCCGCAAACGATCCACACGCTGCAGCACGCCGTTCGCACCGGTGATTATAAACTGTACAAAAAGTATTCCAAGCTGGTACAGGGCGAGAACGAGCAAATGCTCACCATCCGTTCCATGCTGAAGCTGAAACCGGCCGGTCCAGCCATTCCGCTGGATGAGGTTGAGCCGCTCGAAGCGATCATGCGTCGTTTCAAAACGGGAGCCATGTCTTTCGGTTCCATCAGCAAAGAGGCGCATGAGGACCTCGCGATTGCAATGAACCGCGTCGGCGGCAAATCGAACACAGGCGAAGGCGGGGAAGATCCAGCACGTTTCGTGCCGGATGCCAACGGCGATTCCCGTCGCAGCGCGATCAAGCAGGTTGCGTCCGGCCGATTCGGCGTAACGTCCAACTACCTGGTCAATGCGGACGAAATTCAGATCAAAATGGCCCAAGGCGCGAAACCGGGCGAGGGCGGGCAGCTGCCTGGACGCAAAGTGTATCCTTGGGTTGCCGAGGTCCGCGGATCAACGCCTGGCGTAGGTCTGATCTCTCCGCCGCCGCATCACGACATCTACTCCATCGAGGATTTGGCGGAGCTCATCTATGATCTCAAAAACGCCAACCCTCGCGCGGAAATCAACGTGAAGCTGGTATCCGAAGTGGGCGTAGGAACGATCGCGGCCGGCGTAGCCAAAGGCCGTGCAGACATCATTCTCGTCAGCGGATACGATGGGGGTACAGGTGCGTCACCTCAAGGCTCGATCCGCCATGCGGGAATGCCGTGGGAGCTTGGCTTGGCCGAGACACACCAGACGTTGATGCTCAACAACTTGCGTGATCGCATCGTGCTGGAGACCGATGGTAAAATGCTCAATGGTCGTGACCTTGCAGTTGCGGCTCTGCTTGGAGCCGAAGAATACGGATTCTCGACGGCACCGCTCGTGGCGCTGGGATGCATCATGATGCGTGTATGTCAAATGGATACTTGTCCGGTGGGCGTGGCCACGCAAAATCCGGAACTGCGCAAAAATTATATGGGCGATCCGGCCCATGTCGTAAACTTCATGCGTTTCGTCGCCGAAGAAATGCGCGAAATCATGGCAGAATTGGGCTTCCGCACGATCCAAGAGATGGTTGGCCGTACCGACTGTCTGGAAGCTGCGGATGCCGCGGACCATTGGAAGAAAAAAGGCGTGGATCTGTCCGTGCTGCTGCACGTGCCGGAAATGCCGGAAGGTTCTGCGCGCTACCGTACGCAGTTCCAGAACCATGGTCTGGAAGAAACGCTGGATATGCAGCAGCTGCTGCCGCTGGCGCAGCCTGCGCTCGAATCCGGGCAACCGGTGGAAGGCGTGCTGCCGATCACCAACGTCAACCGTGCCGTCGGAACCATTCTGGGCAGCGAGGTTACGCGCAAGTATGGTCTTGCCGGACTGCCTGAGGACACCATTCAATTCAAATTCATCGGCTCTGCGGGACAAAGCTTCGGTGCGTTTATTCCAAAAGGCATGACGATGACGGTTGAAGGGGATTCCAATGACTATGTAGGTAAAGGACTGTCCGGAGGCAAACTGATTGTGATGCCTTCTCCGAAAGCGACATTTGCGGCTGAGGAAAACATCATCATCGGCAACACCGCCCTGTATGGAGCAACCAGCGGGGAAGCGTACATTCGCGGAATCGCCGGCGAACGCTTTGCGGTTCGTAATTCGGGGGCTAACGTCGTCGTGGAAGGCGTGGGAGACCATGGCTGTGAATACATGACCGGTGGGCGCGTTGTCGTTCTCGGCGATACAGGCCGTAACTTTGCGGCAGGAATGTCCGGAGGCATAGCATACGTTTATGATCCGAAAGGCACATTCTTGCAGCGTTGCAACCTGGAGATGGTTCTGCTTGAACGTGTGGAAAGCACGGAAGAGAGTGCCGAACTGCGCGGCATGATCCAGCGCCATGTGGCCTTCACTGGCAGTGAAGCGGGTCAGCGCATTCTGGATCAATGGCAGTCATCCCTGGCTGACTTCGTTCGTGTCATTCCGAAGGACTTCAAACGCATGACGGAACAAATTGAGCGTGCACAGGCTTCGGGCCTGACGGGCGAAGCTGCGCTGCTGGCCGCTTTCGAAGCCAATATGCGTGAGCTTGCTCGAACCGGAGGCTAAGCCGTCCGTTTATATTCAAACATTTTGCTTCATTATATAACCGAAAATAAAAGCAGGAGCCTAACGACAACGCGATTGGTGTCGTTAGGCTCCTGTTTTGTTTTCGACAAAATTAGAACCACCCTCAAAAACGTTCTCGCCACAAGACGACAACATAGATATGGCAACTCAAGTATAATAAGAACAGTTTTGGAGTCAGGAAAGTATAGTAAAGAGAGGGTTAGCGGAATGAATATGAAGCATCCACACAGTCGCAGACCTAGACCGACAAAAGGCAAACCGGTGGAAACTACCAAGCTGGACATCACCAAGGTGTTGCTGCAATGCGGGATCAAACCTGAACGCTGGGAACAATTCGTATCCTCCGCGACCGGCAAGCGTTCTTGACCGCAATGACATACATGGATCGGAGGGAAATAAAGAAGAGACGAAAAAACCCAGGTACCGAAAAAGATCATCTTCATCGGACTGGGTCTTTTTATTTGTTCCTCATTTCATGCTGCGTTCCATCCGGACAAAAGCAATAAAGCGACGGGCCTCTTCTTCGGTAAGAGGTTTACCGTCGATCATTAAATCGAAACGATCCAGCACTTCCTTGTCCGATAATTCAAGGGAGTCCACGAATTCCCGCACATCTTCGTCCATCACCACATCCGTGTGTTGCGTGCGGCCAACGAGATAATCGATAGATACCCCAAAGATATCGGCAAGTTTGGTTAAGACTTCAAAATCGGGTTTGCGACGATTCTTTTCATAGTGAGAGAGAGCAGCTCTGGTGATATGAATGGAGCTCGCAAGTTCTTCTTGAGTAAGTCCCCGCTGTTCCCTTAATTCAGCAATGCGATTTCCGTAATTCATAAGCTTATCCCCCTGAACGCCAAGTCAAATAATTTTCAACGATCCCAAGCCATTATTTTGATCAGGGCAGCTATCTGCAATACGTCGAACAAGATCCGGCATTCCGATCAAGTCAATATTTATCCCGGGCCCAGTTCGAAAAAGTAATATCTTCCCATGGATTCTGACCAAATATAGTTCTGTCTAAGGACATCTCATATTGTCGTATATCAAAAGAACCATGTCCAAATACCGCTTGACATGATACTTATTGTATCGTAAATTGAACCTATAGAGTTACGAAATGTATCATTTGGAATAATTTAAGTGTAACCAAGCTGCCTGCACAATATACATCCGGCAAGATGCGTCATATTGCGGGCTATCCCATCCTTTAAAGGAATGAAAACATGGAACCAATGTTAAGCGAGTGGGCCAAATTGGAACTAAACGTTCATATGTACATTCACGCGTTTCAAGGCAAACAGGTAGAACGAAAGCGGCGTCCAGTTATGCTGCTCGGCATGGATACCAAGGAGCTCACGTTCCTTAGCGATCTAGACCTGCCCATCTCACCGGAAATGGTGATCGGATTGGACGTGGAAGATCATCATGCGTGCTTGCGGCTTCAAGCCGTACTTCAATGGAAGCAGCCGTTTGGAGAGCTGATATTGTATCATTCAAAGCTGCATATTCAGCAAGAGCAAGCACTATATATAACAGGACAGTTAAACAACATGCTTCGAGATGTGCAGTTTCCGGTAGTTCCGCGAGATCCGTATGAAAAATCGCCGCAACCCGCGATTAGTGCGAAAAACATCCATTACATCGATTTTACCATATAAAGTCGAAGGCAATCTAAACATTTTCTAAACAAGCATTACTTAACGCCATTTTACTATATTTTATGTCGTTATGCATTAGTTCTTTAACACCAAAACAATTGCGCAAGAAATACGGGGCGAGGAGGAGCATACATTGAGGAAGTTTGGTTATGGTTGAAATACACTGCCACATTTTATTCGGTCTGGATGATGGTCCCTTCCATGTGGAACAATCCGTCGCTATGGCCGAGAAGGCGGCAGTCTCCGGAATTACCTCCATTATTGCCACTCCGCATCACTTGAACGGGCATTATAATAATGACCCGATTGTGGTCAATCAGGCAGTGAAACTGCTTCAGGAAGAGCTGGGAGAGCGTAATATTCACCTGGAGATTCGCCCCGGACAAGAGATCAGGGTACATGATAACCTGATCGATGACCTGTACGCCGGAAGATGCTGCACGCTGGCCGGAAGCCGTTACATGCTGCTGGAATTGCCCTTTGACCACATTCCCCCGAAGTTGTCCGACATTTTATATGAACTCAAAATGGCGGGCATTGTTCCGATTCTTGCTCATCCGGAAAGAAATCGCGTTTTGCTGCGCAAGCCGAAATTGTTAGCAGAGTATTTGAGGCAAGGTGGATTATGCCAGCTTACATCCCAATCGTTCACGGGGCTTTTCGGGCGGAAAGTTCAGAAATGGTGTTTTCATTTTTGCAAAGAAAACGGATTTCATTTCATTTCATCGGATGCTCATGACATTCAAGTGAGGACGTTTGCATTGCGAGAGGCTTATGCACTAATTGAACGTAAGTTTGGGCACAGATTCGTTCAAGTTTTGCAGGATAATGCAGGTTCATTATGGTGGAACAGAAGAGTGAAGGGCGAAAAGTTAACCCGAAGACGAAGGTTCCTGTTTTGACAACCAGCGGCAAGGCCATCAGGTGAATTAAAAAGCAGATTTGAATGGAGGAAATGGCGTGGAACTTAAAGAGTACATGAAGATTTTGCGTAAACGAATCTGGATCATTGTCACATTTGTGTTGGTTGCCTGCGTAGGAGCTGGGGTGAAAAGTTATTTCTTTACTACTCCTATATATGAAGCGAACACCAAATTAATCGTGAATCAGGCGTACAATACGGATGGAGTGCCTAGTCTCGATATTTCTTCGATTCAGACGAATATAAAGGTGATCAGTTCATACATGGAAATCATTAAATCTTCAGCCATCCTCGATAAAGTGGTTACTACATACCCCGATCTTGGTTTAGACGCGAATCAACTGCTTCGTAACATCAAGGTATCTACCGCAAACGAGTCTCAAGTGATGAACTTGACCGCCCTTGGAGTGTCCTACGAAAAAGCCGCTAAAACAGCGAATGCCGTCGCGAAGGTATTTCAAAAACAAATCCCTACTATTATGAAGGTCGACAATGTGACAATTCTAAGCGAGGCCAAACCGACAGAAGTGTCCAAACCTATTAATTTCAATCCAACGATGAATATTATGGTCAGCTTTTTTGTTGGTCTCTTGCTTGCTGTAGGTTTTGTGATTTTATTGGAATATTTGGATGACACGATTAAAACAGAAGATGAGCTGGAGAAGGAGCTTGGTATCCCGGCCCTTGCCGTGATCTCCAAGATTAGAAAAGAGGAAGCACGTGCATCTAAGCTAAATTCGGCACATCCAAAGAAAGTAGGTGACGGTCAGTATGCCACGGCAAACCAATGATAAAGGCGGCCTCATCACGATGGCTAACCCCCAATCCAACTCGTCGGAGGCATATCGTAAACTGCGGACGAATATTCAATTTTCGTCCATCGACAGCCAGATCAGAACGATTATGATTGCTTCCGCGATATCGGGCGAGGGCAAGACAACAACGATTGGAAATTTGGCCGTAGCCTATGCGCAAGTAGGGAAGAAAGTGTTACTTATGGATACCGATCTGCGGAAGCCGGCAGTGCATCGAATGTTTAATGTGCCGAACCATATTGGCCTGACGAGTGTATTGTCGAGTCAATACCAAATCACGGAGGTTCTGAGGGAGACCGGTGTTGAAGGACTGCATGTGCTTACATCTGGTCCAATTCCTCCTAATCCTTCGGAAATGATCGGATCGCGAAAAATGCTCGCGTTGCTCGAAGATTTGAAGGAAGAGTATGACGTTATCCTATTTGATACACCTCCTGTGTTAGCCGTATCAGATGCACTGATTATCAGTTCCTTGGTGGATGGAGTCATTCTTGTAGTGAGTGCGGGCAAAGTCAAGAAAGATCTCGTCAAAAAGGCTAAAGCTCATCTGGAACATGTTAATGCACGTATACTTGGAGCGGCGCTGAACAACGTTCAGCTATCCAAGGGACAGTATGGCGAGGATGCTTAAAAGGTAGTGTCGTCTGACAGTCCATTCAATCGTCGTTATTAACATTTCCAAGGTCATGTCTACTATACCTCTATCAAGGTAGACACTCGGTCACACTGTGGGTAGTGTACCTTAGACGTTCATCGTCGAGGGTGTGATGTGAGGTAGGGTTAAATGCCCAATCAAATAATCATCTTTTATGTTGTTATGAAATCTAGTTTCATAAAAATATTAGAGGATAGGGTGGTTTTTATGAGTAGAGTTAGGAAAGCAATCATTCCTGCGGCGGGTTTGGGAACCCGATTTTTGCCTGCCACGAAGGCGATGCCTAAAGAAATGCTCCCTATCGTAGACAAGCCAACCATTCAATACATTGTAGAGGAAGCCATTGCTTCAGGGATCGAGGATATTATCATTGTGACAGGTAAAGGCAAACGTGCCATTGAGGATCATTTTGACAGTGCGTTTGAGCTGGAGCAGAATTTGCTGGAAAAAGGGAAACACTCCTTGCTTGAAGAGGTCAAAAAATCCTCTAACGTTGATATTCATTACATACGACAAAAGGAGCCTCTAGGTCTCGGGCATGCCGTCTGGTGTGCGCGGAACTTTATTGGTAATGAACCGTTTGCCGTACTGCTTGGCGATGATATTGTTGTTTCTGACGTACCTTGCACCAGACAGTTGATCCAGCAGTATGAGGAGGTTCAACAATCGGTTCTGGGTGTGAAAACGGTGAGTCCAAGCGAAACATACCGTTATGGTATCATTGATCCTTTGCATACGGAAGGTCGATTGTCCTCGGTTAGCAGCATGGTGGAGAAGCCACCTCTGGGCTCGGCTCCCTCCAATCTGGCCATTATGGGCCGTTACATTTTGACGCCGGATGTATTTCGGTATCTGGAAGCGCAGCATATCGGCGCTGGGGGAGAAATCCAATTAACAGATGCACTACAAAAGTTGAATGTTGATAAGGGCTTATATGCCTATGATTTTGAAGGAACTCGTTACGATGTGGGAGAGAAGCTTGGTTACATTCTGACCACGCTTGATTTCGCACTGAACAATGCAGAACTTCGTGCGCCCGTACTAACCGCCATTGAAGATATCTTGATGAGAGAGCATTTGAAGCATCGTATGCTTGTGGGTGGAGGGGATAGTCTGTGAACCTCTCAGGACCGGAATATGTAGTAAACCGTGAAGCTGCCGTGCAAGAGGGAACTGCAGCAGTCCTGGATCAGACTTGTTCCCGGCGAGTTGGAGGTTATGCGGATTTCTGGAAACCGTTTATCGATGTCATGGTAGCAGCCGTACTGTTGCTCGCCGTTTCACCTGTGATGATCCTTGTAGCTATTATGATCAAACTCGATTCTCGAGGACCCGTTCTATTTCGCCAGGATCGCTATGGAAAGAATGGTACGAAGTTCAGCATTTATAAATTCAGAACCATGTATACGGATGCACCCAAGTACAGTGTTTCTCCTACAAGCAGTCTAGACCCGCGGATAACCCGAATCGGCAGAATCCTTCGCAAGACGAGTCTGGATGAATTGCCGCAGCTGTTGAATATTCTTAAAGGAGAAATGAGTTTTATCGGGCCGAGGCCGGAGATAAAAACGATTGTTGAGCAAGAGTACACCGAGCTGGAACGCAGACGGTTTATTGTGAAACCCGGAATAACCGGCTTGTGGCAGGTCAGTGAAGCGCGCAAAGAGCCGATTCACCACAATCTGCAGTATGATTTCCATTATATTTCGAATGTTTCCTTGAGCATGGACATCAAAATTATCATTCAAACCCTACGTGTCATGATTAAAAGCAATACGTTTTGACCTATTATAATGGAGCGTGATCGGATTGAAACATATCGTTGTGACGGGCGCAGCCGGGTTCTTGGGTTCACATCTCGTCAAATCTCTGGTTGGGCAAGGCCATCGTGTTACCGGATTGGATAATCTGTCCACCGGCGTTATATCCAATTTACAAGAGGTGGCGGAAAGCCCCCTCTTTTCTTTTGTCGAAGCGGATGTTACCGTTCCTGCGTCGTTGAGTTTTCTAGACGATGAGCCTCTGGATGAAATCTACCATCTTGCATCACCAGCTTCGCCCAAATTTTATCAAGCCGATTCTTTGGGTACAATTTGGGTCAACACACAAGGGACGTATCATATGCTGGAGCTTGCTCGCCTCAAAGGAGCACGGTTCCTCTACTCCAGCACAAGTGAAGCTTATGGTGATCCGGAAGTGCATCCGCAGCCTGAAAGCTATCGTGGTTACGTGAACACATGGGGACCACGAGCTTGTTACGATGAGTCCAAACGTTTAGGTGAAGTGCTCTGTTACGAATATTATACGAAGCATCAGGTAGCCGTGAGGGTAGCTCGCATTTTTAATACGTATTCTGCGGGGTTGCGCAACGACGATGGTCGGGTAATTTCGAATTTTGTGACCCAAGCGCTGACTGGTCGAGATATTACCGTATATGGGGATGGTTCGCAGACCCGGTCATTCTGCTATGTGGACGATAACATCCAGGGATTGCAAAAATTGATGGCATCGGATCAGGCAGAAGGGGAAATTGTAAACATCGGTAACCCATCCGAATACAGCGTGCTTGAAGTGGCTCACCTCGTTAAGCGGCTTACACAGTCGGAGAGCCATATCGTATATATGCCTTTGCCTCAGGATGATCCCAAAGTCAGAAGACCGGTCATTGACAAAGCCAAAAAATTGCTGGATTGGGAGCCGAAAATCGGTCTGGAAGAGGGGCTCGGTCGCATGATCGAACATTATCGTTCCATGCTGCTGGGGACGACCTGATCCTATGGCCAAAGTATTAATTGCCCACAGCCTCTATCCGCCGAACATCATTGGGGGGGCTGAGGTGTCCACCCAAATCCTGGCACAGACGTTGCGTCGTCGATATGAAGTTCAAGTCGTGACCGTTGGCCGGCATAACGACAGAAAGGTCCAACTCGACCGTGTGAATGGAATCGATGTATTCCGTTTGCCTTATAACAATCAGTACTGGGTTGGAGATATCGAGAGGCAATCATCGGTGGCAAGTAAAGTCATGTGGCGCATTCAGGATATATTCAACCTGAGGCAATATCGGCACATTAAAGAGATTCTTGTCCGCGAAAGGCCCGATCTGGTCCATACGCAAAATCTACCAGGTATTAGCTTGGCGATCTGGAGAGCTGCCCGTGAGCTGAATATTCCGGTTGTACATACGCTTCGGGATTACTCTTTGATCGAACCGATTGGTATATCGGTTTATTCCAAGATCTATAGAGTCTTTTCACGAAAATCCAGTCAAACGATCTCGTCCGTCATTGGCATTTCCGGCCATATTCTTGGGACTCACACCGGACTTGGATTTTTCGAGGGCTCCAGCAAACATGTCGTGCACAACATTGTAGAAAATGATGCAGATGCGGCAGAGCTATACGAACAGAAAAAAGTGAACGTAAATGGCCCGCTCCATATCGGGTATTTTGGCCAACTTACCGAAGTGAAGGGCGTTCAGTATCTGATTGAGGCATTCAAGGAGCTTGGGCCAGATATTGCAGGTCAACTGCATATTTTTGGCGAAGGTCCTCTGCTTTCTTCGTTACAACAATCCGCAGCCTCGGATAATCGCATCAAATTTGAAGGGAAAATTGCCAAAACGGAGATTGCCAGACAGATGGCAGCGATGGACCTTGTCATTGTCCCTTCGATTTGGGGGGAGCCATTTGGAAGAGTGGTCATTGAATCCTATCAAGTAGGGACACCGGTGTATGCATCGCGTGTCGGAGGAATGGTGGAAATTTTGCTGGATGCGGACGATTTTTCGTTTGATCGCCAAAGCTCAGAGGCGATCAAGCAGTCCATTTTGCGGTATTTTCATTTGAGTGAGGAGCAGAAAGAAAAAATAAAAGAACGTTGCTATAACCACAGCCAGACCTTCAATGAATCTTATCTTCTCTCAAACCATGTGAATATTTACGATAAGCTGATCAGACATGGGGGTTAAACATATAGATGGCATCTATAGAGATGGGAAGACCCGTATACGGGATATCTTTGGTTGAACCTAAGCATTCGCTGTTGAAGCTTTCGATCCATGCTTTGTTAGTATACTTGGCATGTTATGGACTAATTTCTATATATGTCGACAATATCATTGTTCGTTCTCTCAAAGATGTGGGAATGTCCTTGTTGGCCATTTATGCTTTAAGCAAAGTGTATCACGAGCAAAGAACATTTATTGTACCCTTTCTATTTTTGCTAGGATCTATATTTTTCTTAGGTTCATTGAATTTGTTGCTTGGAGGAAGTTTCGTTGCGCTGATTTATGGATTCAAGATTACCTTTTTGCCGATGATGATGGTATTCATTGGCATGTTAATCGCTAAATTCAATGCTGTGGAGTTGTTCGCTAGAACAAATTTGTTCATCCTGGTCCTTCTCATTATAGGCTGGCTTATTCAATATTCGCTTGGAATAGAGAAGCTGATCTCGCTTGGATTCGTCTATGGCGTAAATATAAAAAATTATTTTGAGGGAGTACCGCGTCTACCCTCGATCACCTATTCACCAGACGGATATGCTTATGCCTTGTTGATTTCAGGACTAATTGCCGAGAAAGTCCGTTTGGCAAGAAACTATCGAATAATTCGCCTATCGATTCAGCTGCTTACGATTAGTTTTTTGTTTATGTCTACCATTCGTTCTGCGTTGGTCTTATGGGGAGTGTATCAGATTGTCATGTTCCTCCTCCATATGCGTCAGTACAACAAACGCAACTTGTTGTTGTTGTCCAGCGTGTTTTTCCTGCTTCCGGCGGCAACTGTGCTTGGGGTACAAGTTTTGAACAATTATAACTTATTGTCAGTTACGTCCATGCTGGACCGTTTTCAGAACTGGGGATATGGTTTAACCTCGCCCTTCACGATGCACGGGATGATTGGGAACGGCATTGGCGCCGTGGGAGCTGCCAGTCGCCGAATGAATATGATTGGTCTACAATCCAGAGATTATGCCGTGGATAGCCAATTCTTCTCTTTTTATGAGCAAATAGGATTGATTGGGGTCATGTATATATCAATCTTATTTTTGTGGATAATGCACAGTCTCATAAAGCGAATGAAGCAGCTGCCTGTGACTGATCGCCTGAAGTTACCGCAAACCGCGATCGGACTTGTTGTAGGTGTAGCAGCAGCAAGTGTTACAACGAATGTACTTGAGATGTTTCCTTCAAACGTCTTTCTTTGGTTATTTGTAGGTGCAGCCTTGTACCAGCATCGGAAAACAGAGGAAATACCATAAAGAATGGGTGAGCAAAGTTGAAGATTTTGCATATCGGCGAATATGTTGTTGGTGGAGTGGCGACATACATGAACGAAGTTGTCGCTTATCAACGAAATTATTTTGATGTTCATTTACTTTTAAGTGACTATAACTCGGCTTCTGATTTCGATTTAGAACCCGAACGCATTTGTCGGTATACCTATAAGCGTCATCCTAAATTTTTCTTCTCTGCCATGAAACAGATCTACCAAAACATACAAAGAATTCAACCGGACATTATCCATGTCCACAGTTCGTTTGCAGGCATGCTTGTAAGAGGTTTGTTTTTTATTACTCGGCGCAAAGCTAGCGTGATTTACTGCTCACACGGCTGGTCCTTTCTAATGGACACCAAGCAGTGGCTTAAAAAAGTTTATTTCATGATCGAGAAGATCCTCGAGTTCAAAACCGACTGTATCATTAATGTCTCGAAACGTGAATTGGAACAGTCCATTCGATTTGGGATGTCCCCTTTCAAATCTAAATTAGTCTACAGCGGAATTAGCGAGAGACAGAGGAATGTGTCACTCGATCATCGACATTCGGAATATCGGTCATCAGAAGAATCTTCAAGCATTCAGCTTTTATTCGTAGGTCGTTACGATTGGGCCAAAGGGTTGGACATCCTGTTGGATGTATTCCAACAGCATCAGCATTTACAGCAGCGGATTACATTAAGCGTAGTAGGTGAGCCTGTACTAGAAGATGATCATCATTTACATTTTTCGGATAATGTCATTCAAATAGGGTGGGTGAATCACGAGGAAATCGATGAATATTACCAGAAGTGTGATGCGGTTATTATGCCTTCCCGATGGGAGGGATTTGGTTTGACGGCTGTGGAGGCGATGAAGAATAAAAAACCCGTGATCGTCAGCAATCGTGGAGCATTGCCGGAATTGATAACACATGGAATGAATGGTTACGTCTTTGATATAGATCAGTCCGACGAGCTGCCCGATTTGCTGATGCAATTGGACAAAACCACTTTGGCGGAAATGGGAAACAAAGGTTATGAGATTTACAAAGAAAAATTCAGTTCTGTAAGAATGAATGAAGAAATAGTAAACATTTATTATGAAGTATCCAATATGCGGGGTAAAATTCCGGCTCCTACAACGAAGCATGCGAAATTTTCGGAGAGAATGGGAGAAGTGCATGATTAAAATATATATGAATGCCCGATTCTTGACTCAGACCGTTACAGGGGTACAAAGGTATGCCATAGAGCTCGTGAAAGAAATTGATAGGTTGATTGACCAAGGCGCTATTGACTCAAAGCAATATCAATTTCATCTTTTGTCACCTAACAACGTAATAACGAAACTGGAACTTAAACATATCAGTCATAGAGTTGTCGGTAAATTGAAAGGTCACCTGTGGGAACAGTTCGAACTTCCTTTCTATTCAAGAGGGGGAATGCTGATCAATATGTGTAATACGGGGCCTGCTTTCAAAAAAAACCAAATCGTCACCATTCATGATGCTGCCGTATTTAGCTCCCCGGAAGGTTTTTCCTTTGCCTTTCGTAATTGGTACAAATTTTTGTTGGCACGTTTGGGGAAGTCCTCAAAGAAAATAATTACGGTATCTCATTTCTCCAAAAAAGAATTGATCCTCAATTGCAAAATAGAGGAGGAGAAGATTGCAGTGACTTATTTGGGGATTGATCACATCCATCGTATACAGGCGGCACATGGAATTATAGAGAAATATCAATTACACAGTCCGTATATTTTAGCGGTGTGCGCAATGAATCCCAATAAAAATTTTAAAATGATTTTTGATGTAGTGCCTGAACTTGAAGGCCATGATTTAAAGGTTGTTATTGTAGGGTCTAAAAATAGCAGAGTGTTCGGAGAGCAAGATACGCCTCATTTCGATTCCGTACATTGGCTGGGGTATGTATCCGATGAAGAATTACTTGCTTTATACGAGCATGCTGCCGGTTTTATTTTCCCTTCGCTGTACGAAGGCTTTGGTTTGCCCCCGCTCGAAGCAATGGCGCTCGGATGTCCCGTCGTTGTATCTTCCCGCGCTTCCATTCCTGAGATATGCGGCGATGCTGGATTATATTTTAATCCCCTTGATCCTAAGGAGGCTGCCGCACGTTTGATCGAGGTTACATCAAACTCGGAACTAGGTCAAAAATTGTCCGATAAGGGCAGGGAGCATTCGGCGTTCTTTACTTGGAACAAATGCGCCAAAGATACCGTCAACATTATCATGAATGCGGTATGAGCAGGTTGGCTGCGTTCTTTCGAGGGAGATGACGAATATGAACAAAGTATTTGTAGCGATTGATTTTCCTCCTGAAAAAGGCGGAATTCACGATTATGCTTACGGGCTTATTTCACAGATGCCTGCGGAAGAGACCACGGTTCTGACCAATAAAATAAAGGATTCGGCACAATCAAGCCAGTTTGACCAAAGTGAAGGATTCGAGATTATCCGCAAGCGCATTTTCTGGAATTCGAATAAGGTGCTCTTGCTTATATCCCAGCTGATCTTATTGATACAGTTAATCCTGCTAAGATGGCGCAAAAAAACGAATGAAATTCATTTCATTAATGTGTTTCCGGTAGGAATTGCTGGTCCAATTATGAAAACCTGTTTTGGTGTAAAGTATTTCACTTACGTTCATGGTCTGGACGTTATGGGAATGCGCGGCAGCAGGTTTTTTCCTCTGTTGATGACTATATTGCGGCGTTCCGACAAGGTTATTGCCAACAGTCAATATACACGCTCTAGACTTGTGGAGCTAGGCATCAGAGAAGAACAGATTGTGATTATTCCGCCAGGCTTGAATATTGGGAAGCTGAAGGGAGCCGTTGGCCACGAGGTAAACGTCAGGAGTAAGTATGGTCTGCAGGATAACAAGGTCATGATTACCGTTTCCAGATTGGTTGAACGTAAAGGTCACGACATTACGCTTCGTGCCGTTCGTCAAGTCGTGAAGCGAATTCCGGATCTGAAGTACGTTATCTGTGGGGAAGGACCTTACCGTAGTGAACTGGAACGTTTGGTCCAGCAATACGAACTGGAGGATGTTGTTGTTTTTACAGGGGGGATCCCTGACCATGAGCTTCATCAGTTGTACCAATGTTCCGATCTGTTCATCATGCCCAGTCGTGATATTAAGGAAAAGGGTGACGTTGAGGGGTTTGGCATTGTGTTTCTGGAGGCTAACTATTACCGGTTGCCGGTCATTGGCGGCAATAGCGGAGGGATTCCGGACGCTGTCAGGGACTCTGTTACCGGTTATCTGGTTGATCCTTTGAATGAAAAGGAAATTGCGGATCGAATCGAACAATTGGTGATGGATGAAAATCTTGCAAGGACGCTTGGGGATAACGGATATGATTGGGTTATCAATCATTGCCTCTGGTCGCATCGAGGCCAGCTGCTAAGGCAATTGGCTTAAACGCAAAATATTGCAAATTTCGGGGTGAGGACATGAGGGCGTCAGTAGCCATATGTACGCATAACAGAGGGAATGACACCATGCAGGCTGTGGATAGTGTCTTGAGAGGAGACACGGAACAGAGTGAATTTGAAATTTTGGTCATAGATAATCGTTCTACAGATAACACCAAGGAATTGTTTGATTCCATGCAATTTCCTTCGAATGTAAGATATATTTTCGAACCCCAATTAGGATTGTCTTATGCAAGGAACAGGGCAATTGAAGAAGCGAAAGGTGAATTTATCCTGTTTTTGGACGATGATGCTCTTGCTTTTCCATCCTGGATCGATGAAGTCCTAAAAATATTCGATAAGGATCCCGCGATCGGTTGCGTTGGCGGAAAGATCATCCCTCTTTGGGAAGGGGGCAAGCCGGACTGGATACCGGACGATATCGTGAGTTTGTATACGGTTATGGATTTTTCAGATCATGTAGTAGAGATGCAGGCTCCACATATCCCGTTTGGCGCGAACGTATCGTTCCGGAAAAACATATTCGAGAAGATCCAGCCGTTTCGAGTGGATTTGGGACGCGTAGGAACTAACTTGATGTCAAGTGAAGAGAGCGAACTGATTAGCCGCGTCCGATTAGAGCACAAAATTTATTACAGTCCGTTTGCGGTCGTAGAACATAAAATTTCTAAAAGTCGATTGAACAAACGCTGGCTGTTAAGACGGATGTATTGGCAGGGAATCAGTGACGCAACGCGGTACAGAAAAAGTGCGTGGGGAATCTTCAAACATGTGATAAGAATTGCACAGGCACTGGTGCTTATGTTGCTTTCGGTGAACAATGTAAAAAAAGTAACTAGCCAAATGGTCAAAATTTCTTATCGCAATGGCACGATCGTGGGTTCATTTCGGAAAAGCAAAGGGATGAACGCCTGATGAGCCTAGTCGCTGCAAAGTCCCCAAGATCGAACAGCATGCTCCAAACGATTCTCATGACCAGTTTTGCGAACATTGCCATTATGGCTGTAACGACGCTTACTTCCATCCTGACCGCTCGCATGTTCGGAGCTGCGGGGAAGGGGGAACTGGCCGCCGTGCTGTTCTGGCCGGCGTTTTTGTCTGGTATTGCGGCATTCGGGCTGCCGACATCGTTGATTTATAACGTGAAGAAGAACCAAAATCAGCTCTCAACCTATATTGGCATGAGTTTTGCAGTTCAGCTGCCGATCAGTCTGATCATCGGTATCGTCAGCTGGATCGGAGTCTCTTCATGGTTAACCGGATATTCGGATTCGGTAGTCTCTTTAGCGAAATGGTATACGGTTCTTATGGTTCCTGTTCTGCTTTTAACAGGTGTCATGGCCGCAGCCGCCCAAGGCACGGAACGATTCCATGTATACAATTTGTCGAGGCTGCTCGTTCCTTTGATCAATCTTCTGGGGCTGGTAGCCCTGTGGATCGCAGGAACGCTGACCGTAGAGCGGGCCATTATTGTCAGTCTGGCATCTTCGTTTCTTGTACTTGCGGTCTACATGTATATGATGAGAAGCCAAATCCTCGACTCGGCTGGCCAATTCATGCACCGATTCAAGGCTTGCGTGCACTTGTTCAGTTACGGCATTCGGGTGTATGGCGTTGAATTGCTAGGTACGCTCTATACCCAATTCGACAAGATCATCATTGTAGCATTGCTTACTCCACGCGATTTTGGCCTGTATTCCGTCGTGTATGCTCTTTCGAGAATGTTTAATGTCGTACAAAATGCGATAACCAACGTGATCTTTCCGAAAGTGGCAGGCATGGAAAAAGAACGGGTATTGCTGCTGGTCGGCAGAGCTTTTCGAATCAGCATGGTGCTGATGACGATTATAGTATTGCCAAGCATGTTTATTGGTCGTTTTTTTATTGGTCTCCTGTTTGGGCCGGAATTTTTGCAGGCCAGCGGCGTCTTCTACTTGCTTTCACTTGAATGCATCGTAGGTGGAGGTTCATGGATTTTGGCCTCGGCGTTTAATGCGCTTGGGAGGCCAGGGGTCATCGTGCTGAGACAGGTTATTGCGCTATCCGTGACGATTGCGCTATTTTTTGTGCTTACGCCCACGTTTGGCTTGCTCGGGATTGCAATTGCCTTGCTCGTCGGCTCATTTGTTCGTATCCTGATGTCCCTGATATCGATCTCCATTCTGTTCAAGCTGCCCTTGCATAGCATGATCTATGATTCCAAGGATATCCCGTTCTTGAAACAAACCTTCAGAGAGAAAAATCCATTCAAAGGAGCTCGGAAAGATGCCAAACGTGCAACGGACTCATCCCATGGATGAGCTGAAACAACGGCTTTCACAGCTTTTGGAGGCGATCCCTCCAAAATCAAAGATCTTTTATTTGGACTATCCGGTCTATAGCAATGGCGGGGACCTGCTAATTATGAAGGGGGCGTTGGCTTTTTTTAAAAGCAATGACATCCAAGTCACAGATTCGTATAGCGTACACGATTTTCACGAAGATGTCAGGATCCCCGAAGACCATATCATTGTGATGAGCGGAGGAGGGAATTTCGGCGATTTATATGATTCGCACCAAAGACTCAGGGAACTTGTAGTCCAAAAGTATCCAAGAAATAAAATCGTCATATTGCCCCAAACGATTTTCTACAAGGATGTAGCCAACCTGCAAAAGACCGCAGAACTATTCAATCGGCACAGTAATCTGTATGTATATACTCGGGATGAATCTTCTTATAAGCTGGCGACCACATATTTCACCCGCGCTCACGTAGGGCTTCTTCCGGATATGGCGCATCAATTATGGAAGATTCAGACCCCGGTCACCGCGAAAAAGGCGAAACTGAACTTCTTGAGAACCGATATTGAAACCAACGCAGAACAGTCGGATATCGTTGTCCAAGGCGACACTGTAGATTGGGCATCATTGTATAACAGATACGAGAAAAAGATGATATTTTTGATGGCGAACGCTCTCCGTAAGCGAAAAGCAAGAAAGCTAATGCAGTTTGCTTGGAACGTGTACAGTGACTACCTGGTACGCAAGGCTGTTCGGCTCTTCGCCCAATACGAAATGATTCATACCTCCCGGTTGCATGGACATATTTTGTCCTGTCTGATGGCAAAGCCAAATATCTTGATAGATAATTCGTATGGAAAGAATTCAGGCTACTACCAGCTATGGACACATGAGGTGAACACGGCGAATATGGCCGGCTCCGCCAAAGGCAATATGTCCTTGGATCATGGATACAAAGAAACCGTCACGGTTTAAAAAAAGGGATAAAATAAGGAGTGAAGTGACTACGTTATGAGAATCGTACTTCTTTCCGGCGGGTCCGGCAAACGGTTATGGCCGTTGTCCAATGACACACGCTCCAAACAATTTCTGAAAGTGCTGGAAGGCCCCAATGGGCAGGCCGAATCGATGGTTCAGCGTGTATGGAGACAGCTGCAGCATACCGGGTTAAGCGAATCGGCCACTATTGCAACAAGCAAACCTCAGGTTGAGATTTTGCGCAGCCAATTGGGAGAGGAAGTGGACCTCGTTGTAGAACCGGAGCGCAGAGACACCTTCCCGGCTATTGCATTGGCAGCTGTGTATCTGTATTCGGTCAAGGGTGTCAGCCTGAATGAGACTGTGGCTGTACTTCCGGTAGACCCCTATGTGGAAGAGACCTTTTTTCATAAAGTGACCGAACTTGAGTCCATACTAAACCAATCCGAAGCGGAACTGGCTTTGATCGGCGTCAAACCGACATATCCTTCCGAAAAGTACGGGTATATCATTCCCGGCCCCAAAGAAGTGGAGAATGAGCATGCTCCATATACGAAAGTATTGCGTTTCCAGGAGAAACCCCGCGAAGCCGAAGCGGCAGAGATGATTCAACAATCTGCGCTTTGGAATTGCGGGGTTTTTGCATTCAACCTGAATTACCTGATCAATCTCCTGATTTCGCTTGAACTACCCATCCAGTACGAGGAAATGCTCAAGCAATATGACAGGCTGGAAAAAATCAGCTTTGATTACCAGGTTGTCGAGAAATCCGGTCACATTGTGGTCACCCCATACGATGGGTACTGGAAGGACCTCGGCACATGGAACACACTGACGGACGAAATGAGCACCAATATTGTTGGGCCGGGCGTCATGACCGGAAATTCGATCAACACTCATCTCATCAATGAATTGAATATCCCCGTATGCGTTCTTGGCGTATCCAATCTCATTGTGGCAACGAGCCCGGATGGCATTCTTGTCAGCGAGAAAGAGGCCAGCCCCCAGGTCAAAGAGGTATTGAAAGACCGCAATGACCGGCCCATGTACGAGGAGCGCCGCTGGGGATGTTACCGCGTGCTGGACTATACGCGAAATGCGGACGGCGATGAGGTGCTGACGAAACGCATCGTGATCGGTGCCGGCAAAAATTTGTCCTATCAGTATCATTTGAAACGGAATGAAGTGTGGACAGTTGTGTCGGGTCAGGGAGAATTCATACTTGACGGCGACCTGATGAAAATTTCCCAGGGGGACAATATCGTCATCCCGTTAGGGTGCATGCATAGCGTAAAAGCTGTAACCGAACTTGAAATCATTGAAGTGCAGATGGGCAGCGAATTGGTGGAAGAAGACATTGTCCGCATCGAGACGGAATGGGCTGAAATTATCCAAAATTGCGTGAACTGGGGGAGAAGAAGATGAACATAGCGGTGATTGGAACGGGATATGTCGGTCTTGTGTCAGGAGTATGCTTTTCGGAAATCGGCAACAAGGTCATCTGCGTGGACAACAATCAAGCCAAGGTTGATATGCTCAATGACGGCGGCGTGCCGATCTACGAGCCAGGTCTTCAAGAACTGATGCAATCCAACATGAAAGCAGGCCGATTATCTTTTACGTCGGATATTGCCGAAGCCATGGACCAATCCGATATCATTTTTATTGCGGTAGGCACGCCTCCCCTGCCAAATGGAGAAGCCAATCTGAGTTTTGTTGAGCAGGTGGCGCTGGAAATCGGAACCCACATGAAAAATTATAAAATCGTGGTGACCAAAAGCACCGTCCCCGTCGGCACGAATGATCGCGTGAAAGACTTGATCAGCAGCATCAGCGGTCAACCTTTTGACGTGGCTTCGGTACCTGAGTTTTTGCGGGAGGGGTCGGCCGTAAAGGATACGCTGCATCCGGATCGCATCGTGATCGGAACGGACAGCGATCGGGTCATCAAAACGCTCAAAAAGCTTCATCGTCCGTTAACGGACAATATCATCATCACGGACATCCGCTCTGCCGAAATGATCAAATACGCATCCAATGCTTTCCTGGCAACCAAAATTTCGTTCATTAATGAAATTTCGAATATTTGCGAAAAAGTAGGCGCTGACGTCACTCGCGTGGCCGAAGGCATGGGGTATGACAAACGGATCGGATCCGCCTTCCTGAAGGCGGGAATCGGCTATGGTGGTTCATGCTTTCCCAAAGATACCCAAGCCCTGATCCAGATTGCGGACATGGTTGATTACGATTTCCGCTTGTTGAAGTCCGTCGTGCAAGTTAACCAGGACCAACGCTTTCAAGTCATTCGCAAACTGGAAGAGGCTGCCGGGTCGCTCCAAGGTAAAACGATTGGCATTTGGGGACTTGCATTCAAACCGGACACGGACGATGTGCGGGAGGCGCCGGCAATCGATATCATCAACTATCTTCATGATGCCGGGGCAGTCATCAAAGTGTATGATCCGATCGCGATGCCTAACTTCCGCAAAGAAGTCGATATTGCTTCGATTCAGTGGTGCGAAGATGCTTTGCAGGCAGCGAGGGATACGGATGCGTTGTGCGTGTTGACCGAATGGAAGGAATTTTCCAAAGTTGATTTGCAGGACCTGGTCCATGTGATGAAAGAACCCATTATGATTGATGGACGCAATCTGTATGGCCCGGAACAAATTCTGGCATCAGACCTGCAATATTATTCGGTTGGCCGTCCGGGGCTGGTCCGCATTCAAGGAAAAACAGCGGCAATCATTTAACGAGTTCATCCACAATCGAGTATGAGCGAGGGCAAACTTATGAAAAAGTGGCTAAAAATCACCATATGGACGTTTTCCCTATTGATTCTGGGCACGGCGGGGTATGGCATCTACCTGTATCAATCCGTTAAGTCCACCGCTGAGCAAATCTATGAACCGCGCAATCCGGTCAAGCCGGTATCCATTACAGATCAAGGTGGAGACCTTCCGGTAGATCTAAACAGCAAGGAGCCGTTCAACGCGCTGATTCTTGGGGTAGATGAGAGACCCAATGATTCGGGACGATCCGATACAATCATTGTATTAAGCGTCAACCCGGCCAAACACAAGGCGCTTTTGTTCAATATTCCGAGAGACACCAGAACGGAGATTGTCGGACATGGCACAGAGGACAAAATCAATCATGCGTATGCGTTCGGTGGAGTGGACATGTCGATTCGAACCATCGAACAATTTTTGGGCATTCCGATCCATTATTACATGAAAGTGGATATGGAAGGGTTTGCTCGGATTATCGACCTGGTGGGTGGGGTCGACGTGAATAATCCATTTGCTTTCGATTATGACGGGATGCGCTATGAGAAGGGGAATATCCATTTGGACGGTTCGGCTGCCCTCGGTTACTCAAGAATGCGTTATGATGATCCAAAAGGAGACCTTGGGCGCAATGAAAGGCAGCGCGAAGTGTTGAAAAGCGTGTTTCAAAATTCGCTGCAGGTTTCAAGCGTCATGAATTTGCATTCGGTGCTCGAAGAGTTGGGAACCCATGTCAGAACCGACCTGACATTTGATGAAATGAAAGAGCTTTTGTTCGAATATCGCAGTGATTTGGGAACGATCGACACGGTTGAAATTCAAGGCAAGGGCGAAAAAATAGACGGCATTTATTACTATATCGTGGACCAGGCCGAACGGGACCGGATTCGTGGAATTCTTGAGGAATACGCAGAAAAATAACGTGCAGAGGGCTAATGAAAGTGGTGATACCCATCATTGCAGAGGAGGGTGCTCGCAAAAAAAGAAGGCGAGTCAAAAGCAACGGTTACAAGCGCCGGAGAACGTTCGGTTATATTCTGTGGTTATTGTTTATCCTGGGCTGGATCATGCTGATCTGGTCCTTCTCCATGCAAACCTATCAACAGCAGAGCATTCAGCCTTGGTTGCACAACTGGGCAGAACATTTGCGGTTGAAAATATCGTTTCCGGACATTGCCTTCCATTACGGTGATCGTTCTTACTCTTTAAGGCAGCAGCCCTACGAATTTGTCGAATTTATGTTCCGGAAGACTGCGCATCTGTTCGTGTATGCTGTCCTGGGGATATTGGTCTATGCGAGCTTGCGTTACAGGAACGTGCATTGGGCCAAATGTGCAATGATCTCATTGATCGTCGTTGCAGCCATTGCAGGCACGGATGAGTACATACAGCAGTTTTCCAAGGATCGAACTTCATCTGTTCGCGATGTTGGAGTGGATCTTCTTGGGGGCGCAGCCGGCATTTTGATCTGGGTGGGGGGCAGGTCCCTTTTTAGGAAAAAGCGGCAATAGGCTTCGATCGTTTGTCCTGAAGCAACGATGATTTCCCAGGAAATGCGCACAATGTTCCTTCTACTTGTCCTTCATTCATCATAAGTATGAATGAAGTAGATAAGGGGGAGCCTGCATGCTGCGAAAAAGAAACCGGATGATGCTGCTTCAGAAGATCGGTTTTATTGCCGTTGTGGTCGTGTTGATCTGGCTGATCGGCCGAACGCTTCCAGCTCTTTTCAAGGCAGCTGCACCGGAAGAGGCAGCAGCTCTCGTTCAACAATTTTATGAATATGAACAGGCTGGGGATTTCGGCAGCTCGTGGGAGCTGTTTCATCCGTTGATGAAGGAGCGTTTCACCAAAAGCGCTTATTTGCAATCCAGAGCGCACATCTTTATGCAGCATTTTGGAGTGGAAACCTTCGATTTGGAGGTGGGGAAGCCTGAACGCCAGTTTGACGTTGTCATTGTCAGCGGAGCCGAACCTTTCGATGAAGCTTATCGGGTGAAGGTTACCATGAAGTATGAAGGGACTTTTGGCCAGTTCAGCATTGACCAGAATTGTTATGCAGTGAAAGACGGAGATGAGTGGACGATGCTTTGGTATTATCCGCAAAAAGAGGCTGAACGTGAGGGGAACGGATAATCGCTTGTTGTAAGGATGGATCATCTTCAAAAAAAGCAATTTGATATGCATCTATATATTGCATCATAATGTAACATTTTTCTCTCCTGAAAGCTCCATAAATGCGAGACTTTGGTCGCATTTATGGAGCTTTTTTTGTGTTTTATTTGCCTTTTATGCCTGCAAGCCCTTGACAATAGTTCGTATGTCCAGTAAATTACGACTTAGATACAAAATGTATCAAATTTCTGCGCCTAACGACAAAAAACTGGGACGTTCATAAGCTCATGCGAGGGGAAGGAATTTCATTGATCGAATCGAGCCGCTTTTACTGTGTCAGCTGTGGGATCATTGTGTCGGTTGCTGGAGGCTTCGTCGAAATGAAAGAAAAAGGCTGCAGGAGGGATCAGGTTTTTCGCACCGGCTTCTACCGAAGTGAAATGCCGCTTGGATGCTGCGAAACCTGCCTGAATCACGGGAAAAGTCAAGGGATCAACCAATTCTCAGGACAATATGACAAAAATTATGATACACTGGATTCATATGAAAAGCGGGCTTGAGAGACCAAGCCCGTGAAATAGGGAGGTATGACATGCAGCAGGAGCCGGTAGTGCGCATACAGGGCGTCAGCAAAATCATCTCTTCCCGAACGTTGGTGAGCGACCTGACCTTGGATATTCCTCCAGGCCAGGTTTTTGGCTTTTTGGGCCCCAATGGTGCGGGGAAGACAACGACCATTCGCATGATGGTTGGATTGATGTCCATTAGCAAGGGAGATATTTTCATCTCCGGGCATAGCGTTAAGGATGAATTCGAGAAGGCTGTGGCCAACGTGGGAGCCATTGTGGAGAATCCGGAAATGTACAAGTTTCTGAGCGGATATCAGAACTTGGTGCATTTTGCGCGAATGTCCCCGGGAGTTACGAAAGAAAGAATTGATGAAGCCGTTGCGCGTGTAGGGCTCACTGCCCGCATCCACGACCGCGTCAAAACGTACTCCTTGGGCATGCGTCAGCGTCTTGGGGTTGCACAGGCCATCCTGCATAGACCCAAGCTGCTCATTCTGGACGAGCCGACCAACGGACTGGATCCGCAGGGAATTCGCGAATTAAGGGATTATTTGCGGCAGCTCAGCCGTGAAGAGGGTACGACCGTCTTTGTTTCCAGCCATTTGCTGTCCGAAATGGAGCTGATGTGTGACACGGTAGCCATTATTCAGAATGGCAAATTGGTCGACGTAAGAAACCTCAGAACAGAAGCGGAAGCCGACGCCATGGCGGAGATTGCGTTCGAGGTCGATGATGTGCAGCGGGCCGTCATGCTGGTGGACGGAGCTGTCGTTCAAGGACAGGCGCTCGTTGTCCGTCTGACACGGGAGCAGATCCCGGCCCTGAATGCGAAATTGGTCGGGGAAGGCATTCACGTTTACGGCATTCGTCATGTGGCGGCAACGCTTGAGGATCAATTTTTGCAAGTAACCGGAGGTGGGGGCATTGGGTAACTTCGGGAATCTGGTGATGAACGAAAACATGAAAATCTATCGCCGTGCCCGCACATGGATCATGCTGTCCATTCTGGCGGTATTGGCATTGTTCATGCCCGTCCTGTTCAAGGAAGGCATCGGCGCAGAGAACATGTCTGCCTTGGAAGCGGCGTTGACGACCGTTCAGTTGTTGTTTTTCCTGAATACGATCTTCTCGGTTGTGATCGCCGCGGAGACGGTTGCCGGTGAATTTACGTGGGGCACGATCAAACTGCTGCTCATTCGTCCATGGTCGCGAAGCAAGATTCTGGCATCCAAATACGTTAGCGTGATCGCGTTCAGCGTGCTCAGCACATTGATCCTGATTTTGCTGACGCTGGGCATGTCGTTCATTCTCTTTGGCGGCGGAGGTAATGTGACAGCGGGGGATGCTTGGGCGATGTGGGGATATCAATATGTAGACCTGTTCATTACTCTGGCTATCGCTTTCATGGTTTCTTCGGTATTCCGTTCCGGCGCGCTTGCGATCGGGCTATCGCTATTCATTATGTTCACGCAGGGCATTTTCTCGCTGATCTTTAGCCCGGAGCGTTACGGCTGGGCCAAGTACATTCTGTTCAACAATATGGACCTTAGCAGATACATGACGGATTCCTCGGAACTGAGCTTGTTTGGCGGCGGATCTTCAGGCATGACGCTCGGATTTTCCGTAACGGTCCTGGCTGTATATTACATCGTATTCATGGTTATATCGTGGGTCGTATTCACAAGAAGAGATGTGGCAGGCACATAAGCCTGCCTCTTTTTTTTGCCTTTTTTTGCGATTTTGCCGACGGAAGCGGAACGCCTGCTATGTGGCATGGCCCGGATTTTGGGGTACATAGGTAGTACGCGTACATAAAAAAAGCGGATGACCGCCGATGGCCTCTCGGCCGGGCAGCATATGGAGGGAGTGAACCCGTTGATCAATCACAAATTTTATCGGATTTGCTCGGCAATCCTGCTGCTGCTGCTCATCGTATATTTAGGGGATAAAGTAAGCTTCATCTTTCGTCCCCTGACGTCACTGCTGCACATCGTGATCGTACCGCTGCTCGTAGCGGGTTTTTTCTATTATTTGCTCCGTCCGCTGGTGGATTTCATGGAAAATCACAATATCAAGCGTTCCGTCGCGGTGCTGCTCATTTATACCGCCATCGCCCTCGTATTGGGTGGTTTCAGCGTGCTCGTTTGGCCTTCGCTGAGGGAGCAGCTTTGGAATTTCGTTGAAGATACGCCTTCGCTGGTAACCTCGCTAAGCAACCAATTGGGGGAACTGAAGAACAACCGTTTCTTGTCCGCATACCTTCCCGACGACGGCGAAATATTGGCTAAAATTTCGGATTACCTCAGCGAGGGAATCACGCAAGTGTCTGATTACGTCTCGGGGTTGTTTACGGTAGTATCCAACGTGGTCATCGTGCTCGCGACGTTTCCGATCATGCTGTATTACATGTTGAAGGAAGGCAGCAAATTCGGGACGAACCTGACGATGCTGCTGCCAAGGGCCTATCGCAAGGACGGGGAAGAGGCCATTCATGAAATCGACGAGGCGCTGAGCGGTTATATCGTGGGCCGCGTCATCGTCAACGTGGCGTTAGGCATTCTGATGTACATCGGGTTTGTCATCATCGGCCTGCCCTATGCGCTGCTGTTGACCGTAGTATCCGTTATCCTGAACTTCATCCCGTACGTTGGGGCGCTGCTTGCAGCGGTGCCCGTTGTGATCGTAGGGTTCATCGAATCGCCTTCGATGGCGATCTGGTCGCTCGTGATCATCGTGGTCGCCCAGCAAATCCAGGATAATCTTATCTCGCCTTACGTCTATGGGAAACAGTTGGATATTCACCCGCTTACAACGGTCATTCTGTTACTGGTAGGCGCCGATCTGTGGAACATTCTGGGCATGATCATCATTATCCCGCTCTACATGATCCTCAAGATCATACTCAGGAAGCTGCAGCAGCGGGTGGTGGAAGAACGGGCGGAGCATCCCAGCTGAGAAAAGTAAAGCACAGCAAAAGAGCAATCCCTCAAGGGACTGCTCTTTTGCTTGCCCTGCAAGGGCATGGCGCGGATTATGCTTCCGCGTGTTCATCGTTGGTATATCCGGGAAGCGTGATCGCTTCTTTCGGAACAACCGCAACTTTATAGAAGCGATTTTTATCCTTTTCCAGCAGGACAAAGGTCAAATTCTCGAATTCGTATTCTTCCTGCTCGTCCATTTCCGGGCGATGACTGTAAAGCCAGCCGCCGATCGTGTCCCATTCATCGGCATCCAGGTTCGACATGAACATGTCATTGACCTTGGACAAGGACACCTTGCCGTCCAGGATCACATAGTTCTCGTTAATGATCTGAATATCCTCGACTTCATCCGCATCGAATTCGTCACGGATCTCGCCGACAATCTGTTCAAGCACGTCCTCAATCGTTACGATCCCCGAGGTGCCGCCATATTCGTCGACCAGGACGGCGATGTGCACGCCGTCTTTTTGCATTTTTTTCAACAGGTCCTTGACCGGTGTTGTTTCATGCACGGCCGACACGGGCTGAATCAGGGAAGACAGATCGACGGGGGCATCGTTGCCATACAATTCCAGGAAAAATTGCTTCGTATTGATGATCCCGATGATATCGTCCTTGCTCTCGTTCACGACGGGAAAACGTGTATATTGTTCCTGGCGAATGATATCCAGGTTTTCTTCGTTCGTTTTATTCAAATAAAGGCAGACCATGTCTGTTCGGGGTACCATGATTTCTTTGGCCAGCATTTCATCAAAAGCGAAGATCCGGCTGACATAACCAAACTCGCTTTGATTGATTTTGCCGCTTTCGAAGCTTTCGTTAATAATAATCTGCAATTCTTCCTCCGAGTGTGCTTCTTCATGCTCGGAAGCGGGTTTGATGCCGAATAGCTTGACCAGTTGATTCGCGGAGCCGTTCAACAGCCAGATAAAAGGATACATAATTCGGTTGAACCAGATGATAGGTCCCGAAGTCAGCAGCGCAACGGTTTCGGCTTTGCGGATGGCAATCGTTTTAGGAGCAAGCTCGCCTACCACGACATGCAGGTAAGTGATCGTTACGAACGCAATCACGAACGACAGAAATCCTGAAATGGCTTCAGGAATGTGCATCGCTTCAAACAATGGATGAAGGAGGCTTTCTACCGTCGGCTCACCCAGCCAACCGAGTCCCAGCGACGTAATCGTAATGCCGAGCTGGCACGCGGACAAGTAACCGTCCAGGTTGGCAACAGCCTGTTTGACGGCCATGGCTCGTTTGTTTCCTTCCGCAATCATTTGGTCGATCCGGCTTGAGCGGACGCGAACCAATGCAAATTCCACTGCGACGAAAAATGCCGAAAACCCTATCAAAATCGCAACCAATACTAAATTTAACGCATACCTCTCACTGTCCATTCACTACTCTTCTCCTTTGAAGTAATAAGTTTTAACGAATATTATATCGAATTGCGAGGCAAAAGACCACTTTTTGGGTCACATTTATATGTATGGGACAACACAGTCATAACAGACATCCCGGCGTTTCCATTCCAGGGTGATGGTGCTGCGGGCGGTTTGGACCGCGGTTTTCTTGTCCAAAATGCTGTTATGGGTAAAACCGTTATGGGGTAACCATGATTACCTCGGGGAAATGTTGTCAAAGCTAGGGGAATTGAACGTTGGGCAGGCAGGATGCTCGTCGCCGAGGGGGAGGTTATATGTTCTGGTTGGTCATTATTTTACTCATATTCATATTTCAAGCTGCAACGATCTTGCTGCTGGAGTTTCGTAATCCGGCCAAGGCGGTCGCCTGGTTGTTCATTTTGTTTTGCGTGCCCTTGATCGGATTCATCGTGTATTATTTCGTGGCCCAGGATTACAGAAAACGCAAAAAACTGCGCAGGGGCGGCTCGCGCATTTTTCGGGCAATCCGGGGAAGGTTATGGACCCAGGCTGCCATCGTTGAAAGGATCGACCAGATGCCTGAGGGCCGGTTTCAGAACCAGCAGCGGTTGTTCAATTTGTTGACCCGGCTCTCGGAAAGTCCGATTACCGGCTGCAACCGGAGCCGGGTGTTGACCAATGGGCAAGAGACGTATGCTGCTATGCTCCGCGAGATGGAAAAAGCGCGGCATCACTTGCACGTGGAGTTTTATATTTTTCGGGATGACGTCATCGGGGCCAAATTCCAGAACGTCATGATCCGCAAGGCTCGCGAAGGCGTGAAGGTGCGGTTCATCTGCGACGGTCTCGGAAGCCATGCCCTTAGTCGGGACTTTTCCGAAAAGCTGCGGCAAGCCGGGGTTGAATTTCACTTCTTCCTCCCGCCGATGATCGCCACGATCGATCGGAGCATCAACTATCGCAACCACAGGAAAATCGTCATCGTGGATGGCAAGGTGGGGTTCGTGGGCGGGATCAACGTGGGTGACGACTATTTAGGCCAGTATCCGAAAATGGGACATTGGCGGGACACGCACGTCCAGCTCGAAGGGGACGCCGTCTATTTTTTGCAGAATACGTTTTTGAATGACTGGAAGCTGGCCTCCGGCGAACAAATTGCCGAACCCGGGTTATCCGAGCTGTTCCCGCTGCATGATTGCCAAGGAAAGGAGCGCGTTCAAATATTGAGCAGCGGCCCGGACCAGAATTGGGATGCCATTCAGGAGATGTGTTTTAGCGCCATGTCGGTGGCATGCGACCGCATTTACCTCACAACCCCCTATTTTATTCCCGACCCTGCGCTATTCGAGGCCCTTAAAACGGCCGCCGTCAGCGGGGTGGATGTGCGCATTCTCATTCCTTACCAATCGGATTCCTTGCTGGTTCACCTGGCCTCGCTTTCCTACGTGGAGGAACTGCTTCTTGCCGGGGTACGGTTTTTCCAATACCGCAAAGGATTCGTGCATGCCAAAGTAATGATCGTGGACGATTTGCTGGCTACCGTCGGCACGGCCAATATCGACATGCGCAGTTTTTTTTGCAACTTTGAACTGATGGCGGTGTTGTTCGATGCGGAGCCGATAAACCGGTTATTGGAGGATTTTAAGCAGGATCTAAGCGAAAGCAGTGAAATCGAGATCAAGGCCTTTGTACGGCGTTCTTGGCGACAAAAAGGGATGGAAATGCTGTCTCGGATGCTTTCTCCGCTGCTTTAGCCGTTTTAGACCTGATTTCACGAGATAAATTCACTTTTTGTGAATTTATCTCTTTTTTTCTAACTATTTTGCTCAAATTTGATCTTTTATGATATAATGGTGATAACAAATGATGTCTTGGCGAAGGAGGGGGAGTCTGAATGATAGCAGGCTCCCTTTTGCTCTTTTTTGGCAATTGCCATCGGAATTAAGACATTTTGAATCCATTTCATATAGCTTTTAGTTGCTCTTCAGGGTGCGTATAAAGTCCAACCCATTTGTTGTTTTATATGTAGACCCCCCGTGCAGTAGTTAAATGATTTATGAAATGGATTCACATACTGACCAAATGGGGGGGAAAGCATGTCCAATGTAACAGTTAAAGAAATTACATCCAAGCCGGACCGCAGCGTGAAAGGCTCTGTGTTCACATTGAAGCTTCTGCAGCGGATTGTCATGATTCTCATTGGTGCGGTGCTAATGGCCGTCGCACTGGAAGTGTTCCTGGTGCCCAATGGCGTTATTGATGGAGGGGTTACGGGCATTTCCATCATGGTGTCGGAACTGACCGGCTTGCCACTCGGGATTTTCTTGACACTGCTTAACTTGCCGTTCCTGTTACTCGGATACAGACAAATCGGCAAAACGTTTGCCTTGTCCACGCTGCTGGGGATCGTGGCCATGTCAATCAGTACCACGTTATTGCACCATGTTCCCGCATTGACTCCGGGCGAGCCTTTGCTTGGCGCCGTATTCGGCGGACTGATTCTTGGCGCCGGCGTCGGCCTGGTCATTCGTTCCGGCGGATCGCTGGACGGAACCGAGATCGTGGCCATTCTGCTCAGCGAGAAAACCCCGCTGTCCGTCGGACAGATCGTGCTGTTCATCAACATCTTTATTTTTGCGGCTGCAGGCTTCGTGTTTGGCTGGCCAAATGCGCTGTACTCCATGATCGCCTACTACATCGCAATGAAGCTGATCGATATCGTGAACGAAGGGTTGGAGCAATCCAAATCGGTTTGGATCATTAGTGAAAAATATCGCGAAATCGGTTCGGCCCTTACCGACCGTCTTGGTCGCGGAGTTACGTTCCTTGATGGAGAGGGCGGTTTTAGCGGCGATGAGAAGAAAATCATTTTTGTCGTCATCACCCGTCTGGAGGAAGCAAAGATGAAATCCATCGTTGAGGATTGGGATCCGCATGCGTTCGTAGCCATCGGCAACATTCATGACGTAAAGGGCGGACGCTTCAAGAAAAAGGGAATTCATTAGCGGTTATGTCCGCGTACATCGATAAAATAGCCGATATCTGCACATATGCAGGTATCGGCTATTTGGATTGGAGGTGCTTCAGTATCAGTTCTACCGGCTGAGGATCGATTGCGGCGATCAGATCGCCGGTCTTCTGCAGGCGTTCCAGAATATTGAGCAAATGAAAAGCTTTGACGGACACGTTACTGCGAACCTCATCCCAGGTCAATGGCGTGGACACGGTCCCTTCGGGCTTGGAACGGGGCGTATATGGGGCTGCCAGCGTTTTTCCGCCATAATGCTGCAGGTAATCGAAATAAATCCGATCTCCGCGATCCTTTTTGAGTCGCTCCAGCGTGAATAGGTCGGGATGCTTCTGGGTGACGTATTTCCCGACGAAGTGGCCGATCATCCGAAGCTGATCAAACGTCACTCCTTTCCGAATGGGCACGATGATCTGTACCCCTGTGGCACCGGACGTTTTGGCCACAGATTGCAGTCCGAGAGAGGAGAGGGTTTCGCCAACGATCAAGGCAGCCTCCATGATGCGAGGTTCTTCCTCCAGCGAAGGGTCCAGGTCGATCATCCATTCGCACGGGAGCGTGCTGCCTACGGCATGTAATGAGGGGTGAAACTCCAATGCCGCGAGATTGCCAAGCCATAGCAGTTCGGGCAAACCGTTCATGACGACGTAACGGATGCCATCGTGCATTTCGGTATGCACAAACTCGGGCACCGGTTCGGGCACGTTTTTTTGATAAAAAAATTCACCGCCCGCACCGTGCGGATAACGAATGGTCGTAAGCAGGCGCTGTTTGGTATAGGGGAGCAGGAACGGGGCGAGGCCGGCCAGTTTTTGCAGGTACATCGCTTTGGTGATCCCCACTTCGGGCCACAAGGGTTTGTCGGGATTGGTAATGGTCAGTTCGACGCCTTCTACCGTAATTGTCCCTTTTATGGGTGAAGCCATATTCGTACCTCCTCAAAAGTCATGGGCGATTTGTCGATTCGTGCCATCTGCGGCCACTTACGTTTGGAGTTGATCCGCAGAGCATTCTTCCCGGGTGACCTCGGCGAATGCCTGGATGCTGGGATGTCTTAGCGTCCGATGGTGGGTCAGCTCCATATACTGCACCCTGACGCCAATCTGCGGCTGGATCCAGGTTGTTTCGGCGCTTCGTTCGGGTCTGTTGCTGAAGGGTCGTTCCTGCCTGACGAGCGGCGCCACTTGTCGGGTCAGATCGCGCCATGCTTCGGAATTCAACCTGCCGGTGCCGACATGACCGATATAGACGAAATGAGGGCCGTCATACACTCCGACGGCGACGGCATTGACAATGCCGTCCCTGTACGTAACCCCGCCGATCATGGCGTACAGGTCATGCATGATTTTTACTTTTTGCCAACGCGCGTCCTTGCCCTGTATGCCGTATGTGCTGCGAAGATCCTTACAAACGATGCCTTCCATCCGGTGTTTGCGCATGACGGCAAGCAGCGTGTCCGGATCGTCCGTATTCGCGACTTCCTGCACATGGGGGGAAGGGATCAGAACTTCGTGAAGCAATCGCTGCCGGTCCGCGAGCGGCTGGTCGGTTACCCACCGTCCGTTGCAATACAAAATATCGAATACCATGTACGCGATCGGAAGCTGATGAACCATTTGGGAGATGACGTCCGGTTTGCTCATGCGATCGCGCCGCAATACGTGATAGAAGGAAGGAGTACCGTTTTCCGGATCAAGGGAAATCACTTCTCCGTCCAGAATATAGGTTTGTGCCGAACAAAGATTGCGCTTGACGGTCAATTCCGGATATTGCAGCGTTCGCTCATGCCTTCGACGGTTAAACAATTTCAAAGCGTCCCCATCCTCATAGGCCAGCATGCGGACGCCATCCCATTTGATCTGGGCGATCCAGTCGGGGCCGGTCGGGAGTTGCTCCTTCAATACGGGTTCAAATGGTATGATCGGGGGTAACATGGGGTGAGCCTCCTTTCGACACGGGCTGCCTTGCAAAAGATGCTTGAGCATTCGTTGCAGATATCAGCTTTTTCGCAAGCGTCTCCTAAACTGGTGAATCAGAAGCAGCAGCACAGGCAAAACAATGCCGCAGGTGATATCCCAATCGATCCAATACGGGATAATGTCTTTAAGATAGAACTCTTCGTCGGGAGCAACCAGGATGGACATGGAGACTGTCATTAAGGCTCCCGGCAAAATGAGTGGGCGATGGCTGGATATTCGAAACAGGGAAGACAGCCCCATAAGAAATCCATATAGGAACAGTATGCCCTTGAAAAATACGGCGATCATCCAGACAGAGGCGATGAATGCCTCGATTCGTTGCAGGAAGTTGCCGATGTTTATTTTGCGCGACAGATTGTAGGCGGGAAACCATTGATGCTCCGTCATAAAGGAACCCAAGACAAGCAAGCACATGGTCAACGTAAGAGTGAGCCACAATCCGCCAAAGATGCCGGCCAGAAGAACATCCTTTTTCAAATTCGCTCCCTGGTTGGCATAGGGGAACACCATCATGAAAATGCATAGCTGGCAGTAGGGGTAGGTCAATACGGCAAAGATTCCTTTCAAAGGGTCAAGCAAGCCATGAGCTAGGATTGGCGTAATATTGTTCAGATGGGCTTGAGGCAGTATACATACCGTCAAAATAAGCAAAAACAGCAGGACCAGCGGCAAAAAAAGCTCTGCACCTCGTCCTATGCATTCAATGCCACAGATCAGACCCCATGCAAGCGCCCCGACAAAGAGCAGGTTTAAGGCAAAGAGCGGAGATTGGCGCATGATATTTGTAGTCATGAAATCGCCAAGTTCCCGCACAAAGGTGGAAGCACCGATCAGGAAATAGAACAAATAAAAGCAGCTGACAACGGCGCCGAACCATGGACCAAGCTTTTGCAGCGCATGCTGTATCAGATTCAATTGCGGCTGCGTTGCATGGAGCAGCAGCATGATGGCGAGAATGCCGGTGCCACCTGCGACCCCGAGCAAGGCGGATAACCACGCATCTTCGTGCGCATACGACGTGATCATGGACGGAAACAAGAGAATTTGTTCTCCGATCGTGCACATGAATAGCAATGCAGCAAGCTGTCTTACCGTCAAACGCCCATTTTCAAGCATACGGCTTCTCCTTTGCGGGTATATCCGGTTATTCCTATATTCTTTGCCAAAGAGACCAATATTATGAGGCCAAGTTCATTTGACCGATGAAGAACGTTGCATGGCCGCGCTAAAAGGCCCGAACAGGATCTGCTCTTCAAATAGGAAGAGGCAATCCCGTTCGGGCCGTTATAGGTTTATGCGCTAGAGTCGAGGGCGGAGCCGAGTTGGCGGGCAATCATTTCAGTTTGCTGCTGTCAGGCGAATGCGAATGTTTTGCGGATCGACGGTCCACCAGATCGCCCCGTCCTGTTCCACAGAGGCCCCTTCCTGACGAAGATGCTGCACGGCCGCATCAAGCTCGGCCTTTCCGTCGTAAACGATCGTGAAGTAGTCGATGCCTGTTCCGTTTATCGGCGTGACGGGCGCTCCGACGCCCGCCCACGTGTTCAACCCAAGGTGATGATGGTATCCTCCTGCCGACACGAACAGTGCCGAGCCGCCGAAACCACTCGTAATATCGAACCCGAGCAATCCGATATAGAAAATGCCGGAATCCTGCAGGCTCCGCACGTGAAAATGCACGTGGCCGATCACTGTGCCCGCCGGAAGGCCCTTCCAAGGGAGATTTTCGGAAATGGCGAACAGGCCTTCCACGTCAACGGGGTCGGTTGCCATAATGTAGTTGTTTTTCTCATCCCGTTGCCACGTATCGCGAGGACGATCCGCGTAGATTTCAATCCCGTTGTTGTCCGGGTCGGAGATGTAAAGCGCTTCGCTGACCAGATGATCCCCTTGTCCGATCTCGATGCCATGGGCAGCAAGGTTGCGCAGAGCGAGACCGAGCGATTGACGGTCAGGCAGCAAAATGGCGAAATGATACAAGCCGGCAGAAGACCTCGGGCGGGTGATGCTTACGTCGGCAGGCTGCTCCAGCCGCAGCAGCGAGGTTTGGCCGTCAGCGGTCAATGTGGCGACACGGTCGTTCCGTTCCAGCAGCTTCAGCCCGACCACTTCGGTGTAAAACCGGATCGAACGGTCGAGATCGCTGATTCTGATGCTGACCTCGCCGAGTCGTGTCGATGCGGGAATTTGATAATCGGTTGTCATTGGGATACCTCCTCGGAATATAAATGATGCTTCATCAGCATTCATATGATTATGGATCAAAGTACGGTTGTTGAAGGATGATGGATCGATGTTTATTCAGGGCGGATCTGCGAAGAAAGGCCTTGCGAATCCATTTTGCTGTAAATTGATAAATAAGTTACTTTTCATAAGTTAATATAAAATATAAATAAACTTTCGTCAATCTATATCTGATCCTAGCCATCCGGCAAATACGACGAACGAAAAAAAGCCGGCTCAACATGGCCGGATTGGCGAAAATGGACGAGATGCAAGTTAGGATATGGAAGGGCAGGGTGTGACGAGTCATGTTTTCGGTTTGGCTGCGCTTTTTTTGCGTTTGCCGGCAGCGGGCGTTGCCGCAGGTTCTTCGTTTCCGACGGCCGCTTGCGCAGCGGTTTTCTTTGGCGCCCGTTTCTTTGGTTTGGCTGTCGCGGTACCAGGATCGGCCGGGATCGGTTTGACGGCTTCGATGCTTGCCTGCAAAGCGGCCATCAAATCCATGACGTTGGCCTCCGGTTTGGCCGGAGCGATTTTGATTTCTTCGCCCGCAACCTTGTGATTGATCAGCTCCACCAGTTTATTGCGGTAGTCGTCCGTGTACTTTTCAGGCTCAAACGGGGTTGAAAGCTGTTCGATCAACAGTTTGGCCATCGTCAGTTCCTTCTCGTTGACATTCTGGTTCTCGGGCAGGCCCGGCACCTGGGAAACCGGGCGAATTTCATCCGGATAGAAGATGGTTTCCATGGAGAGGCAGTCCTCAAGCACGCGAATGGCCGCCAGGCTGCTCTTGGAGCGGATGGAAACTTTTGCAATGCCGATCTTGCCTGTGTCGTGCATGGCTTTCATCAAAAGCTGATAGGCATTGCCTCCAGCCTGATCGGGGGAAAGATAGTATGTTTTTTGAAAATAAATCGGATCGATTTCGGTGAGGTCTACGAAATCGATGATCGTGATCGTTCTGTTCGAGGCGTCATTCAAGGCCTCCAGCTCCTCTTTTTCGAACAGCACGAATTTTCCCTTTTCATATTCATAACCTTTGGTGATGTCCTCCCACTGGACTTCGACTTCACAGGATGGACATTTGCGGACATAGGCGAGCGGACTTCCGCAGACTTTATGAATGTAACGCATGGAGATGTCTTTGTCCTCGGTGGCCGAGAACATTTTGACAGGCACGTGCACGAGCCCGAAGCTGATGGCCCCTTTCCAGACGGTATGCATGGGACAGCCCCTTTCCGATAGAAACTTTAATAGCAGTATGGGCATGTAAGGGCTTGATCATCCCTGCGGCGACGATTTTTGTATGCTTGGGCTGCATTCGGGGATGATAAGTGTGCATGCCGTAAGCTGTGCCTATGAAGACAAGGGAGGTGTCCTATGAATCAACGACGGGATGATGAACGTGCGCATAAATACGCCTTTACCCCGTACCCGCTAGTAACTACAGATAGCGTTGCAGGAACCCAAGTGAACTGGGAGGCAGTGACGTCCACGGACGAACCGCTTGATCGCGAGTCCTACATGCTGGACATAGACCGGATGGTGAACGAAGGACTGGGCGGCGGCCAAGTTACGGAAGACAACGGTTATATCGGAGATAGCACGACGGACAGCATGACACCCGAACCCCATGATGTGGAAGGAGAGTACGATCCATTATGATGGATGCCAAACGAGCAAAAGCCATCTTCGACTCCAAAGATACCATTGCCGTGAGTTTGGATGGCGAGCCGGTCTGGATCGAACATGTGGATGAAGCGAACGGCATGGCGACCGTGCAGGTCGGCAGCGATCCGCTGAATACGCACACCGTTTCGGTTGATCGGTTGAAAGAGTAGACATCGGGCGACACATAAGCATACAATGATTTCAAGGGCCGGTGCCGTCAAGCACCGGTTCTTTGGCTTGGTCGACCCTTCGGTGTTGCGGGGGAAGAAGGGGACCGATATAATAGTCTTCAAAGTGAACTCGGGCGGCTTGGACCGCCAAAGGTGGGGCGTATATTGAATCTGAAGCATGAGCAGTGGGTGTTCGAATCCCATGGCATTGCCGATACCGAAGCGCTCGCGTCCGCAATTGCAGGACAGGCAACCGCCGGAATGGTGATTGCGCTGGACGGCGACCTGGGCGCGGGCAAAACGGCGTTTTCGCAAAAATTCGCATGGCATCTCGGCGTGCAGGACGTGGTGAACAGTCCCACGTTTACGTTGATCAAGGAATACGAGGGCCGATTGCCCCTGTATCATATGGACGTGTACCGGATATCGCTGGAGGAAGCGGACGAGCTTGGACTGGACGAGTATTTCTACGGAAATGGCGTAAGCCTGGTGGAGTGGGCGAGCATCATTCCCGAACTGCTGCCGGAAGCGCACTTGCATATCCAGATCGAGACGACAGGTCCGGAAGACCGCAAAATTACGCTCGATGGATACGGCGAAACCTACGCTGCCCTGTGCAGGCAGTTCAGAGAGAATGGAGTGTTCATTTAATATGGAACAATTGCAGCAAAAAGGGGGGCGGCGGTTTCTGGCTCTCGATACGTCCACCGCAATGATGGCGGCTTCCGTCATGGAAGAGGAAGCGCTGCTGGAGGAGCGAAACGAACGGGCAGACCGCAACCATTCGGTGCATGTGGTGCCGGTGATGGAAGAGCTGCTGCAGGCCAGCGGCACCCGAACGGGCGAGCTGGACGGCATTGCCGTAGGCATCGGTCCAGGCTCGTACACGGGCATCCGCATTGCGGTGACCGCGGCCAAGACGCTTGCCTGGGCTTGGGACATCCCCGTTGCCGGGGTGTCCAGCCTTCAGGCGATCGCTTGGGGCGGCTGGCACGCAGGCCTCGCCGCCAAGGCGGAAGCTGCGGCCGAGAATGCCGCAGCGGCAGGGCTTGGCGGAACGCCATCCGCGGACCAGGACGGCACAGGTGCCGCCCCTGTCCACTGGATCGTTCCGCTCGTGGATGCGCGGCGCGGCCAGGCCTACACCGCGCTGTTCGCCGGCGCCGGAAGCGCTGCGCCCCGGCGCCTGGAGCAGGATGCCATCCGCAAGATGGACGGATGGCTGGAAACGCTCGCCGCCCGCATCGCGGAGGCGGCGCCCGAGGAGCGGCCCGTCGCCGTCTGGTTCGTCGGCGAGACGGGGCCGCATGCAGAGGCAGCGGCGGGGCTTCGCTGCCCGGCCGGGACGGCGATCCAGCTCGTGCCTTATGAGCTGGAGGGCCGTTGGATCGGGCGCCTCGGCGCTGCCGCGCTGCTTGCAGGCCAGCATGACGACGTGCATGCGCTGGTGCCGAACTACACCCAGCTGGCAGAGGCGGAAGCCAACCTGCTGCGCAAAGGTTGAAGGAGGGCTTGCGAATGGACAGGCTGGAGGGGCAGCAACCGGATGAAGGGCTGCAGTTCAGGCTGATGACCATGGACGACATTCCGGGCGTAATGGTCATCGAGCACGAAGCGTTCACCTTGCCGTGGACGGAAGAAGCATTCCGCAATGAATTGACGCATAACCAATTTGCCAAATATATGATCATGGAATATGAAGGCGCTCCGATCGGATACGCCGGCATGTGGACGATTATGGATGAGGCCCATATTACCAACATTGCCGTCCGCAAGGCATACCGGGGACGCGGGCTGGGAGAACGGCTGCTGGACGAACTGATGAGAACGGCCGCATATCTCGGCATGGAGCGAATCACGCTGGAAGTCAGGGTTTCGAACCATGTTGCCCAGAACCTGTATGCCAAAAAAGGATTTGAATCCGCAGGTCTTCGCAAAGGATATTATTCCGACAACCAGGAGGATGCGATGATCATGTGGGCCAATCTGCCGCCCGTGGACCGCGATGAAGAGGAAGGAAGCGTAACGGATTAATGAGCGAACACAATGAAAGTCAACTCTCGGCCCCGGCCTACATTCTTGCGGTCGAGACAAGCTGCGACGAAACGTCCGTAGCGGTGGTCAAGGATGGATGTGAAGTGTTGTCCAACCTGATCTCGAGCCAGATCGAAACCCATAAGGCATTTGGCGGCGTGGTGCCTGAGGTCGCTTCCCGCAAACATGTGGAAGTCATTACGCTGATGATGCAGGAAGCGATTGAGAAATCAGGCATCCGTCCACAGGATTTGAGCGCGATTGCGGTTACGCAGGGTCCGGGTCTCGTAGGCGCTTTGCTGGTGGGCATCATTGCGGCGAAAACGCTGGCGATGGCTCTGGGCAAACCGCTGATCGGCACGCATCACATCGCCGGGCACATCTACGCCAACCGGCTGACGCAGGAGCTGCAATACCCGGCCATGGCTTTGGTGGTATCCGGCGGTCATACCGAACTGGTGCATCTGGAATCCGAAGGCAGCTTCAAACTGATCGGGCGCACGCGTGACGACGCGGTAGGGGAGGCCTATGACAAAGTGGCCCGTGCCCTGGGTTGTCCCTATCCCGGCGGACCGCATGTGGACCGGATGGCCCATGAGGCGCATGAAGCCGTGCCGCTGCCGCGGGTTTGGCTGGAAGCCGACTCGTACGACTTCAGCCTGAGCGGGCTGAAATCGGCCGTGCTTAATGCGCTCAACCAGGCCAAAATGCGAGGCGAGACGCTGGAGCCTGCCGCAGTGGCGCGAGGGTTCCAGGAGGCCGTCGTTGAGGTGCTGGTAGAAAAAGCGGTGCGGGCCGTGCATCAGTACGGTTCCCGTCAATTGCTGCTGTGCGGCGGCGTGGCTGCCAACCGTGGTTTGCGTACTGCGCTGCAGGAGCGCTGTGCCAAGGAGGGCCTTCAGCTCCTTATTCCGCCGATGGAATATTGCACGGATAATGCGGCGATGATCGGAGCTGCCGCTTATCTGAAATTCAAACGCGGAGAGGACATGAACTACGATGCCAAGGCCGATCCGGGCCTTTCGTTGGAGGCATGGTCGGTCCGCGCCGTTTAAGCTTTTTGGACTTTGCGGGTTGACACCTGCTTGCAAAGCATGTATATTAAAACCAAATTTAAACAGGGAAACGCAATGAACAGGATCAGTAGGGATATTCCGGGATCAAGAGAACTGCGGGTTGGTGCAACGCAGTCGATGGAAGCCTGAAGCTCGCCTGGAAGCGGAATGATGGAAGTCGGGAAGTGTGTGCAATGTGTGATGTTGCTCGCTTGTCCAGTACATCGTTACGGGTTGCCTCCGTGATGGGGCCGTTGTTGAAGGTTCATGCCGAATGCAATGATATTCTGGTACATGAACGCTTTAGCAGCACTGAGGTGGATTTTCGCAGTCTCGGCATAGTTATGGCGTGTGGACGCATACGCGGTAACGGGCTGATGGCACGGAAATCAACAAGAGTGGTACCGCGTATGGGTGAACAGCCTGTCGTCTCTTGAATGAGATGGCAGGCTTTTTTTGTTACTTATAACGATGCGAAACGCAATTCATGTGGAAACGAATAACGATAAAGGTAATGAACGGGAGCAGTAGGACGAGGGTGGTGTACAGAGAGCTGCGGGGTGGTGCAACGCAGTCGCCGAATCGTGCGAATCTCGCCCGGGAACAGAGCCGTGGAATCATGGAACAGGTTGCCTCCGAAACTGATCGGGCAGCAGGAACCATAGGGTACATGGCAACGGCTAACCCCCGTTACAGGGTGGTTTTCGGTCAGGCTAGCGCTTGGATTGGCAGCGGAGTTGCGCTGCTGCAAGTGCAGCATGGCCGGGACGCGAGGTGGATGCTTCGGGGATTTCCTGAACATCAAACAAGAGTGGTACCGCGGAGGGAGAATAACCCGCCGTCTCTTCTAGAAGAGATGGCGGGTTATTTGTATTTGCTGCCGGCAGCAGGGGTGGGCGCAATTTAAGGAGTTAGAAGGTTAAGCCATGGCAGGATGGAAGGAATAATCGAAACGCAAGTCGACGTGCGTTTCGGCATAAAGGTAGTAGAGTGAATCGGCAATAAACGAACAGGCGCCGGGTCGCCGGGAACGGCACCGGTCAATTAACTATCGATGGAGGATGTGGACGATGACAACACCACAGCATAAACGGATGATCGAAATTTTTGATACAACGCTGCGCGACGGGGAACAGGCGCCGGGAGCGAGTCTCCAGCCTGAACAGAAGATTGAGCTGGCACACCAGCTTGCTGCACTCGGCATTGATGTCATTGAGCCTGGATTTCCGATTTCGAGTCCGGGCGAGTTCGCGGCGGTGCAGGCGATCTCCCGCCAATTGCAGCAGGTTGAAATTTGTGGATTTGCCCGCGCGGTGAAGCAGGACATCGATGCAGCTGTCAAAGCGACTGCCGATGCGGCTAAACGTCGGATTCACCTGTTCATCTCCTCTTCCGATATCCATATCGAGCATCAGCTGCGCCGCCCGCGGAGCGAAGTGGTTGCAACGGCAAGGGAAATGGTCGCCTATGCCCGTCAATTCACGGACGTGGTAGAGTTCACGGCCATGGATGCCGCGCGCACCAAAATCGATGACCTGATCGAAATGGTCGAGGTTGCGATTGAAGCCGGGGCAAGTATTATTAACCTGCCAGATACTGTGGGATATGCGCTGCCACATGAGTACGGAGAGATGTTTCGCCGCGTGCGTGAAGGGGCCAGAGGCGGCGATCGGGTGCGATACAGTGCGCATTGTCACAACGATCTCGGACTGGCCGTAGCCAACAGCTTGGCAGCAATCGCCAACGGGGCCTCCCAGATCGAAGTGACGATTAACGGCGTGGGCGAGCGGACGGGCAATACGGCGCTTGAGGAACTGATTATGGCATTGGAAACGCGCGGTGACGCCATTGGGGCGACGACGAACATCAAACTGAACCAGCTTTATGAGACTTCGCGCCAGATCAGTCGTGCAATGCATTTTCCGATTGCTTACAACAAACCGGTCGTGGGACGGAACGCTTTTCAGCATGAGTCTGGCATTCATCAGGACGGCCTGCTGAAAAACCGCAATACGTATGAAATCATGGATCCGGAAGCGTTGGGCATTCCGCGCAGCATGATTATTCTTGGCAAGCACTCCGGGCGTCATGCCTTGAAGGATCGCGTCCGAAAATACGGTTTCGAACCGGATGAGCAGCAGATGGAACGTCTGTATGAAGTGTTTAAGGAAACGGCGGATCAACAAAAGGTCGTAAGCGATGATCAGCTGCTGCAAATGGTCAGCCAAACGATGAACATTCCGGCCCAGGATTACGAATTGCTGGAGCTTCAAGTAACGGCGGGCAGTATGACCGACCGGGTAGCAGCCGTGCGCATTCGCACCAGTGCCGGGGAACAGACGTATTCCGCCATCGGTGGCGGTCCCGTGGATGCGGCGATCAAGGCGATCAGTCAGAGTATTGCCGAGGATATCTCCTTTGTGGACATGGAAATCCAAGCTCTCAGCGGAGGCGCCGGTGCTACAGGAGAAGCTGTAATTACCGTGGAGCGCGCCGGACGCGAGTTCAAGGGAACGGCGACGCATCAGGATATCGTAATGGCGGCTGGCCTTGCGTATGTCGCGGCATGCAACGCAGCCGGTTTGAAGGCGGAATCCATGGAAAATGCACCAACCGTGCATGCATAGGTTCTAGGTTCTAGATTCACTGGGGAAGAAGCAATCCGAGGCAAAGCCGGCTTGATGGCTTTGCCTTTCTTTTTTTTCGGGTACGTTCCTTGTGCGGTAAATGCATGCGGAAAATAAAGCGTAATTTGGCATCGAAAAGAGTGAGGCGTTCCGCACAAATCATGCTTATCTCTGATATGTCGTTCTATTTAGCCTTTTTCAGCGGAAGGAAACGGATGTGAGCTGAAATGATAAATGTCAAGATGTGATTATAGTTATGCACATATTCAGTGAATTTTGTGGATAATCCTGTTGAAACCTTCCCTGTCTTGTTTTCGAAACTAAAAGGTTTTAGGGGATATTTAAGGAGTGAATTGTCCACATCGATGTGGACAACGTGGATAAGTCGGTGGATAAATATGGATTTCGTGCGATTAAGCTAAGTGTGCAGCCATTTTCCTGCAAAATGAGGTATGGTTTGTAGACGAAGGGTTTGTGGATAAATCATCGGTTATTCGCTTAAAAAAATATTCCAGGATTCGATGGTTTCGGACAACGGAATTCCCCAAATGTTTTGGCGGCTTTATATCGTAAATTCAAAAAGCTGACTCCGCAAAGGAATCAGCTTTTTTGGGTAATGCGTATCATGGAGATTCGCCGGATGCATTCCCGACCGGACCGGCAGGTTGGGCCGCCGATATCCTTAGGTTCTTCTGGGGACAATACGCCTATTCCATTGCCAGAGCTTCCCACTCTTCATAGGCCTCGGCGAGTTGTGTTTTGAGATCATCGGTTTTGGCCTGAAGCTCCTGCAGCTTCATATAATCCTGATACACTTCTGGTAAAGCCATCTCAGCTTCGAGTCCGGCGATTTCCGTTTCCAGCTCGGTGATCCGTTTTTCCAGTGCTTCTTGTTTGCGCTGGCGGTTTCGCTCCTCGCGTTTCGCCTGTTTGCCGGCTTCAAAGGAAGCGGCGCCCGAATCTTCGGAAACGGCTGCGCGAGATTCTGGACGGGAGGCCTTTTTGGCGGACGCTTGCGCCGACTGCGCCTCCGCAGCTTCGCGGGCAATGTCCTCCAGTTCCTGCTTTTTCTCGACGTAATCGTCGTAATTGCCCAGATAATGCTCCGTTCCGTTTGGATGCAGCTCCACGATCCGTTCCGCCATTTTGTTCAGGAAGTAACGGTCATGGGAAATGAACAGCAGTGTTCCTTCGTAATCGATAAGGGCAGATTCCAGTACCTCTTTACTAAACAAGTCCAAATGGTTCGTCGGTTCGTCGAGAATGAGCATGTTGGCTTCCTTGAGCATGAGCTTGGACAGGGAAACGCGAGCCTTTTCCCCGCCGCTGAGCGAAGAAATCCGCTTAAGCACGTCGTCGCCGCTGAACAAAAAGTTGCCCAGCACCGTCCGGATTCGGGATTCCTCCATGTGCGGGTACGCACTCCATACTTCCTCCAGTACCGTATTGGTTGGAGTAAGGCCGGTCTGTTCCTGATCGTAATAGCCGATCTGAACCTTGGTCCCCCAGTTGATCTTGCCGCTAACCGGGCGCAAGCTGCCGGTGAGGCACTTCAGCATCGTGGATTTCCCGATGCCGTTCGGCCCGATCAGGGCGACCGTTTCGCCGCGGCGAAGATCAAACGATACGTTGCGGAACAGCGGAGAGGCTTCGTCATACGCCGCCGAAAGTCCATCGACTTGCAGCACCTCCTTGCCGGACATGACCGCTGTCTCGAAAGAAAAGTGGGCTTTTTTCAACTCGCCCATCGGCTTGTCCAGCCTCTCCATCTTTTCGAGCGCCTTGCGGCGGCTTTGGGCACGTTTGGTCGTGGAAGCACGCACGATGTTTTTCTGGACGAAATCCTCCAATTTGGCGATCTCGTCTTGTTGTTTCTCGTATTGTTTCATTTGGCTTTCATATTCGGCGGCCTTCAGCTCCATGTAGCGGCTGTAGTTGCCGGTATATTTTTTGGAGCGGTGGCGCTCGATTTCAACGATATTCGTGACGAGACGGTCCAGGAAGTAGCGGTCATGGGAAACAACGAGCAGAGCGCCCGAATAACCGCGCAAATAATCTTCCAGCCAGGTGAGCGTTGGAATATCGAGATAGTTGGTCGGCTCATCCAACATAAGCAGATCCGGGGCCTGCAGCAAAATGCGGGCCAGCGCCAGTCTCGTTTTTTGCCCGCCGCTCAGCGTCGAGATCGGGGTGTCCGGCGAAAATTCGCCGAATCCCATGCCGTGCAGAATGCTGCGGATGCGCGTTTCCATCGCGTAACCGCCCTGGTCTTTGAACCAGTCGGATTTGCGGGCGTAGCGCTCGAGCAGGTCGGCGTATTTTTTTTCGTCCTCCATTTGGGCCGGGTCTGCAATATCCAGCTCCATCTGTCTCAGTTCTGCCTCCGCCTGCGTCAGGTGGGCGAATACGTTGATCATTTCTTCCCAGATGGTGCGTTCGGATTGCAGGCCGCTATTTTGGGCGAGATAACCGAGCGTCGTTTCCTTGGACCGGAAAATTTGCCCTTCGTCATAGGACATTTCTCCGGCGATGATTTTGAGCAAAGTCGATTTGCCCGCACCGTTCACTCCGACGAGTCCGATGCGTTCGCGTTCCAATATTTGCAGGTTTACGCCGTCCAGAATCGGATCGACACCATAACGTTTAACAATTCCGGATACTTGAAGCAGCATAGGTTATAGTTCCTCCATTACGTTCCAGTTCTTGATTAGAGACTGCGACGAAATAAAGTACCTCTAATTTCTTCGCAGCTTCTTAGGCAACTGCTTTCCAGTTTACATGAAAAACAGAACAAATGCACTGATTGACAACGGCCGGGCGTGTAGTCTTTTTGGTCAATCAATGATAAACTGAAACAAGGCATGTTAAACGATGATGGTTTTGCAGAATTTTTGCAGAAAATAAATGAGTAACTTCAAAATATTCAACAAGATGACAGCATGTCATGACGCATATACATGTTTTGCTTGGATTCAAGAGCCGCTTTCATGTGATCAAACAGGGGGTATTTCAGGGACATGCAGGATCAGACGCAGCAAAAGAACGAGCTTCGTTCAAGGCTCAGAAAGAGCCGAGACCTGTTGGACGATTCCATTCGGCGCCGGGCTATGGCCGGGATTGAAGAATGGACCCTGAGAGAACTCGAACGTCTTCGCCGGGAAAAGGACAAGCTGATCGTGTTCAGTTATTTGTCATATCGGAGCGAGGCATCTACGGCATTCCTGTTTGAAGAGGGATGGAAGCGCGGCGATCTCATGCTTGCGCCGAAGGTGCAGGCGAACCCGCAGCGGATGGAACTGCGCAAGGTAGAGGGAATGCAGGACATCGAGCCCGGAGTATGGGGCATTCCCGAACCGAACGAGGAATGCGGGATTTATCCGCCCGAACAGTGGCCGGATATTGATTTCATCGTCGTGCCCGGACTGGGGTATGATCGTCAGGGAGGGCGCATCGGTTATGGCGGCGGTTACTATGACCGTTTCGCTGCCATGCTCTCGGCCCAAAGCGCGGCGGCCGGCAAACGGCCGCTGCTGGCCGGATTCGTGCTTCCCGGTCAATTGCAGGACGAAATTCCGATGGAGCCGCTTGACTTGCGGCTCGATCTGCTGATCATGGCAGAAGGGGTCGTACATATCGAATAAAAAGGTTGTGATCGCATTGAATTCAGATTCGGCTCGTGGAGGCGCCGAAGGGCAGCTGACCCATTTTAATGAACAGGGGCGTGCCCGAATGGTCGACGTTTCGGCGAAAGAAATCACGGTGCGGACGGCAGTTGCCGTCTCCAAGGTGACGATGAACCCCGCCACATTGGAAGCGATTCGCGCTGGACGCATCGGCAAAGGAGACGTTCTTGCGGTGGCTCAGATTGCCGGCATTCAGGGTGCAAAGAAAACGTCGGACTGGATACCGATGTGCCATCCGCTGGCCCTTACCGGGGTTGACATTCGTTTCCGGGACAACGGCGTGGATGAACTGCATATCGAAGCCGTCGTCAAGACCGAAGGCAAAACCGGCGTCGAGATGGAGGCACTTACTGCCGCCTCGGCTGCGGCATTGACGATCTATGACATGTGCAAAGCGTTGCAAAAAGATATGATTATCGGCCCGACAATGCTGAAGTCCAAGACCGGAGGCAAAAACGGGGATTTCAGCCGATAAGGAAAAATTATTTTCATAGAGGAGAAGGGGGATCTATATGGTGTGGAGAACAGCAATCCTGACAGCCAGCGACAAGGGAGCCCGCGGAGAGCGCGAAGATACTAGCGCTCAGGTTATCCGGGAGCTTGTGGAGGAGGAACTGGGCGGGGAAATCGTGGAATACCGCATCGTTCCTGATGAACCTGATGAGATTATCGCGGCGCTGATTGAGATGACGGATTATTTCCATGCTGATCTGGTGTTGACCACCGGCGGCACGGAGCTTGCTATTCGCGACATTACCCCCGAAGCGACAAGGCGTGTGATCGAACGCGAGGTGCCTGGCATGGCTGAAGCGATGCGATATTCGGTCATGAAAAAAAATCGGTCAGCCATGCTGTTTCGGGGCGTGTGCGGCATTCGCGGACGCACGTTAATTGTGAACCTTCCAGGAACGCCGAAGGGCGTGCATGAACATCTGGCAGCAATCATGGACCAGCTTCCCGAGGCGTTGTTGATGGTCACGGGACAATTCCGGCAATAATCGTGCATGAACTCCAAACGTGGATGTTAAAAAATGCTTTTCCGAGAACTCTTTCCTGCATTTAATGGGTTATGTAAGTGGTTACATTGTGATATGATGGGGGTAATTGGCAGCAATGCCATAGAACGTTCGCAATCTGGTCAACTGCTAAATGTAACAATCCGAACCTGAATGGAGGAGGAATGACCATGTTAAGTTCCATTGGACCGACGGGATTTATTTTGCTTGCTGTCATTGCGCTGCTGTTGTTTGGACCGAACAAGCTGCCGGAATTGGGACGCGCGGTAGGACGAACATTCCGCGAGTTCAAAGAGGGTGCGCGCGACATCATCTCCGACGATGAATCGAACAAGCATAAGGAGCCAGAGAAAGCGAAGCCGGTTGCTTCCGATAGCGCCGCTCCCGAGAAAACTGGTCAGCAGCGCCTGCCGGAGTAGTACCTGAGGACTTGAACGAGAAATCCCTTCCGGCAGGAAGGGTTTTGTACTTTAAGCTGGCTGCAAAGGGGGACGGACATGACGAGGCAGAAGCAAGAAATGACCATGGGTGAGCATTTGGGCGAGCTGCGCAGGCGGCTGATTTACGTGCTTGGCATATTTACGCTTGGTCTGGTGGCCGGATTTTTCGTTGCCGACCCGGCGTATCGTTATTTAACGAAGGCGGAGTCGGCTCAGGGCTTCGTGCTGCATGCCTTTTCGTTCTGGGACGGAATCGGCATTTACATGAAAATCGCCGGGCTGTTTTCGCTTGTGATTACGCTTCCTTTTACGGTGTACCAGATCTGGAAATTTGTCAGTCCAGGGCTTCGACCCGTTGAACGCAAGGCCACACTGAAATACATCCCCTATGTGCTCATATTGTTTCTGGTGGGACTGGCCTTTGCGTATTACGTCGTATTCCCGATGGCGCTCGCATTTACTTCCTCGATCACGGAAAAAATGGGGTTAGTGGAAACCTACGGCATGAAACAGTATTTCAGCTTCCTGTTCGGCATCGTATTGCCGGTATCGTTGCTGTTCGAGCTGCCGCTGCTGATCATGTTCCTTACAGGACTGCGGATCCTGAATCCATATCGGCTGCGCAGGATGCGCAAAGTATCTTATTTCGTGCTCATTTTTATTGCGGTAGCCGTGACGCCGCCGGACTTCATTTCCGATCTGCTGGTCATGATTCCGCTTTTGTTGTTGTACGAATTCAGCGTGTTTCTGTCTTCCCTCGTTTACCGCAGGCAGCTTGCGGCCGACGAAGCGGCAGAGTCGCGTTACGTTCGCGCAGGGAATGCCGAGGGCGCAGGCCAATGAATGGCTTGTGCCTTTTGCGTGATTTGAACTCGGGGTGAAGTCTATTATAAAATGTGGTTACAGGACAAACTGGCATATTTTGTTTGGTGGATGGATACAATGGTGAAGTGCTTTTTACGCCATGTTCCTTTTGCGGACAAGTTGGTATACCAGCGCCCTACAGTATGCAGTGCGCAGATGCCAGTCTTTGTAAAAGTTCGATTGATTTCATGAAAAGGACTTGAAATCAGTCGGCAAGTTGAGTATCATAAAGTTGGTTGTTAGCACTAAACACTGTCGAGTGCTAATACATATGGCTACAACCTATGAAGAACCTTATATAATTTCAAAAGGAGGCTATTTTTCATGATCAGACCTTTAGGTGAACGCGTATTGGTAGAACCATTGGAGCAAGAGCAAACGACTTCTTTCGGGATCGTACTTCCGGACTCCGCGAAGGAAAAACCGCAAGAGGGTAAAGTAATCGCTGTTGGTTCCGGTGCGTTGAAAGACGGAGTGCGCGTAGCTCTGGAAGTAAAAGAAGGAGATCGCGTAATCTTCTCCAAATATGCCGGAACAGAGATCAAATACGAAGGTAAAGAATATTTGATTATGAAAGAGAGCGATATCCACGCGATTCTCGACTAATTCATAATGAATCGGATCACCGATCAATATAGCATGACAAGATCAAAACATATACTAGGGAGGTTTTCTTAACATGGCTAAAGACATTAAATTCAGTGAAGACGCTCGTCGCTCCATGCTTCGTGGTGTGGATGCATTGGCTAACGCAGTGAAAGTAACCCTCGGTCCTAAAGGCCGTAACGTGGTTCTGGAGAAAAAATTCGGAAGCCCGCTCATCACCAATGACGGCGTAACGATCGCAAAAGAAATCGAACTGGAAGACGCATTCGAAAACATGGGTGCTCAACTGGTTAAAGAAGTAGCAACCAAAACAAACGACGTTGCCGGTGACGGTACGACGACTGCAACTGTATTGGCTCAAGCGCTGATCACAGAAGGTCTGAAAAACGTAACTGCTGGCGCCAGCCCGATCGGTATCCGCAAAGGGATCGACAAAGCGGTTAAAGCGGCTGTTGCCGAACTGCAATCCATCTCCAAACCGGTTGAAGGCAAACAATCCATTGCTCAAGTTGCTGCGATCTCCGCTGCTGACGAAGAAGTTGGCGAACTGATCGCTGAAGCGATGGAAAAAGTGGGTAAAGACGGCGTTATTACTGTTGAAGAGTCCCGTGGATTCGCGACAGAGCTGGAAGTGGTTGAAGGTATGCAATTCGACCGCGGTTACATCTCCCCTTACATGATCACGGATACGGATAAAATGGAAGCTGTTTTGGATAACCCGTACATCCTGATCACGGACAAAAAAATCTCCAGCACACAGGACATCCTGCCATTGCTCGAGAAAATCGTTCAACAAGGCAAACCGCTCGTTCTGATCGCTGAAGACATCGAAGGCGAAGCGTTGGCGATGCTGGTTGTGAACAAACTGCGTGGAACATTCAACGCGGTTGCCGTTAAAGCTCCTGGCTTTGGTGACCGTCGTAAAGCCATGCTGCAAGATATCGCAGCTCTGACTGGTGGTCAAGTGATCACGGAAGAACTGGGTCTGGACCTGAAAACCGCTTCGGTGGATCAACTGGGTACAGCTCGTCAAATTCGCGTAACGAAAGAAAACACAATCGTTGTTGATGGCGCTGGTAACAAAGCGGACATCGATGCACGCGTGAGCCAAATCCGTACGCAACTGGAAGAAACCACTTCCGAGTTCGACAAAGAGAAACTGCAAGAGCGTCTGGCTAAACTGTCCGGCGGCGTAGCAGTAATCAAAGTTGGTGCGGCTACTGAAACAGAATTGAAAGAACGCAAACTGCGCATCGAAGATGCCCTGAACGCAACTCGCGCTGCGGTTGAAGAAGGAATCGTATCCGGTGGTGGTACTGCGCTCCTGAACGTATACAATGCGGTTGCGGCAGTAAGCCTGTCCGGCGACGAGCAAACCGGCGTAAACATCGTGCTGAAAGCACTGGAAGCGCCAATCCGTACAATCGCTGCTAACGCTGGCGAAGAAGGTTCCGTCATCGTTGAGCGTCTGAAAAAAGAGCAAGTTGGCGTAGGTTACAACGCGGCAACTGGCGAGTGGGTGAACATGATCGAAGCAGGTATCGTTGACCCTGCGAAGGTTACTCGTTCCGCACTGCAAAACGCTGCATCCGTAGCGGCTATGTTCTTGACGACAGAAGCGGTGATTGCTGACAAACCAGAACCAGCTGGCGCTGCCGGTGCTCCTGACATGGGCGGCATGGGCGGAATGGGCGGCATGATGTAACATGAGGACTGAACCCTTGCGTAGCAAGGATTTCTCCTCAGGATAACCCTGATTGCCCATATTGTGTTAAATAAAAGGCACCATAGAGTAGATATCTACTCTATGGTGCCTTTTATTTTTAGAGGGTTTTTATGGATAATATTTCCGGCTTTGATCTTAATGCATCAGTCGGAAGAGATGCTCCCTCTGCGACAAAAGGGACAAAATCTGTTTAGGTTGACATCTAAAGAACTCCATGGTAACATTCAACTCATTAAATAAGAGGAGGCACGTTATCTATGACACATTCCATGCGTATTCGATAAGCTGGCAATAAAAAAGCGGATTTTTCTTCCACACAATTGTGGGCTTTTTTTGAGCTGCTTATTTTTACGTATGGTGAGACATAGATTACGATCTGGATAGCTTATTTTGGCTATGCCTTGTATCGCCGTGTCCTAATTCGTGATGAATGCAGATCTAAGCCCGCATAGTGGTTTGGATCTGTATTTTTTATTGCCGAAAACAAATAACCAATAAAAGATACAGGGAGAATGAATATGAATACACAAAGATGGAAACGTAGTTTCTTTACGATATGGGCCGGCCAGGCCATTTCACTCATTACAAGCGCCGCCCTGCAAATGGCAATTATTTGGTATCTTACAGACACGACAGGATCTGCAATGGTGCTCGCTATTGCAACTATGGTAGGGTTTTTGCCTCAAGCTATCTTGGGTACCATGATCGGAGTATTGGTTGACCGTTGGAATCGAAAGCTGGTCATGATCGGAGCAGACCTTATGGTTGCTGCCGCAGGTGTGGCCTTGGCAGTGGTCGCACTTACAATCGAGCTACCAATATGGGTAGTAATGCTCGTCTTATTAATTCGTAGTATTGGTACCGCATTTCACACACCTGCTTTGAGTGCAGTGACGCCGTTGTTGGTTCCAGAGGATCAACTGACGAAGTGCGCGGGATACAGCCAATCGGTACAGTCGGCAAGCTATATTATCAGCCCTGCAATCGGAGCTTTTCTATATGCGACATGGGAGCTGAATGCCATTATTCTCATCGATGTGTTGGGTGCATTGATCGCTTGCACCACGGTGGCGGTCGTGACTATACCTAATCAAAAGCTGCAAGCAGAAAGTGCCACAAGCAACTTTTTTGAAGAAGTCAAAGATGGCTATCGTGTACTAAGAGAATCGAAGGGATTATTCGCATTGCTTTGGATCGGTGCGCTGTATGCATTTGTCTTTATGCCAATCAATGCCTTGTTCCCATTAATGAGCATGAGCTATTTCAAAGGCACGGCCACCCATGCTTCTATTGTGGAAATCGCCTTCGCAGTAGGCATGCTGGTAGGCGGCTTGTTGCTTGGGGCATGGGGCGGATTCAAAAACCGTGCGCTGAGCATCGTGTTTTCCATTTCATTAATGGGGAGTGCCTTATTCATTTCTGGCCTATTGCCGATCAATGGCTATCTCGTTTTTGTTCTATGCAGTGTCTTGATGGGCTTATCCAGTCCGTTCTATAACGGTGTACAGATGGCGCTCATACAGGAGAAGATTCAACCTGAGTATTTAGGGCGGGTATTTGGCCTGCTGGGTAGCCTAGTATCCTTTGCCATGCCGATCGGATTGATCGTGTCCGGTATTTTCGCGGATCGAGTTGGCATTAACATGTGGTTTCTGTTATCGGGGGTTGTCATCATCGGAATTGCCATACTATGTGCATCTCTTCCCTCCATCCGAGAATTAGACAAAAAAGCTGAAAGGGACTAATACGATGAGATACATGCATAGCTACTTCTTCATATAGTCCTCCCTTCCTAAATCACAGGCGATCCTGCGAACAAGAAAACTGTGAATTCAGAAGGGGGTAACAATAATGAATGCATTGATTAACGCAAAAGAATCATAACAGCTAGTATGGTGCTAATTGGTGTGTTCTATGGATCACATCTCCCCTCTTTTTTGATCCAAATTTCATGTGGATTTCAGAATCATTTAAGGTTCGGGCTTTAATATATATCTTGTAAACCCCTTCTCGTGTGAAAAATAGATGTGTGATTGGCCCTGTCGGATCATCCGGCAGGGCACTTTTTTTGTTTATGGGTTTACGCGCTTCGAGTGCAGTATGGTATCATTTTATATAAACCGCAAAAACTTCCACATGTTAACGGAGAGGCAGAAATAAAACGGTTTTCATTCACTATACTTTTGATTAAAACAAGTTAAACCTGAAAAGGAGAGGTTGTTCATGAGTGGAACGTTTCAAGTAAGGGATCATTTGTTGCGAGAATTGGAGTTAGGCATCAGAACAGGCGCGTCGCTGATTCGTTTGATTCGTCCCGAGGATTGGGCGTACCGTCCACAGGATAATATGCGCTCCTTGGTCGAGTTGGTTCACCATTTTGTGCAAATCACCGCATCCGATCTGGCAATCATGCAGGAAAAGTCCGAATCCGAGGTAGGAGAGGTCGAGAATCGGCTGTCCGGTATGCAGGACGTTGAAAAGGTTGAAGCGGCGTTGTGGGGGAATTTCGAGGCGTACAAGGATTACATCGTTTCGCTAAGCGAAGAGGATTACCTCAATCGTTCCACGAAAGCATTCTACATGGAGCATGGGCACCTTCAAGCCCAATGGCAGATTGAGACGTTGACTCATGTGTTTCATCACCGTTCCCAGTTGTACAACTATTTGAAACAGCTTGGACACGAATTGAACTTCTTCATGCTGTATGCCTAAGCACGCCGATTTACAATCTATCCATAGCTGCAAGCCACCGGATAAGCCGGTGGTTTTTTTATTAATTTTATTATAAATCTAGCAGGTCTATGAAAAATGGACGTAACGACACGTGCATTTACCGCTGCAATTATAGATTCGGCGCATAGAATGCATTATCAAAACAAGAGGAGGTGAGTTCGATGGCCATCCTTTTACCACAACAAACTTACGCCCTTGCCGCAAACGTCGGCAGATCGTATTACGAGAGCCTGGCGGGAGGTATCAACGCCAGCGTGACCGTGAACAACGTTGGACCTGCATCAATAAATCTGGTCATTACGCGTGTTGATGGTCCGAGTGTGACGTTTGCAATCCCTGCGGGAAACGGTCTTACGATTACCGTTAATGGGTTGCTCGTGGCTGGTTTGTTGACGACTGCGCTCGGCGCCGCTACCGGCACGATTCAAGTGGCAATTGCCGAATTCTGATTTGAATGGTGTATAGGTAGACAAGCAAGTCCCTGCACGGACAAGTTCCGGCAGGGGCTTATTTTTTGGTTGAAGCTCAAGGATAATGAAAGCTCTTCCATCTATTGGCTTTCAGTCTGTAGATTAATGGAGATACCTTGAATATGACGAAAAGGAAGGTTAGAATGTTGAAAAATCTATTTCTGTTCATGTTGGGAGTCATCCTGTTTGTTTCGCTGGCAGCATCTCCCGAAAAAGCGCTGGCAGCTTCCAAAATGAGTATGCTGGACTACGGCAGGGGGGTTGTATACTACGGAGAAACGAGCAACGGCAAGCCGCATGGTTATGGAACGATGAGCTGGGGTTACAGTAAAAGCTACAAGGGAGATTGGGTAGAGGGAAAACGTTCGGGCGAGGGTGTGTATAAATCGGTAACCAAGGATAATGAACAAATCACAACGGTCAAATATGAGGGCAATTGGAAGAACGATAAAAAAGAGGGACAAGGAACGTTATTAACTACAGATATCACGGTTCAAGGCGAAATGATGGGAGAGAGTCTCCAAACCGGAATCTTTGCCAAAGACAAGTGGATTAGCGGTTATGAGGTGGAGCATTTTTTGATGGCAGATCCCCCTTATAATTTTACATATAAAGATTCGAATAAGACCATTCGAGTGATGGGAGACACCGGAGGCATTCTTACAGGATTAAAGGAAGGCTATTTCTTCGCTTTTACTTATCAGAAAGGCAAGATCTATAAGGATGTGGGCGTTGGCGATGAGTTTGACCAAAAACAATTTGCCGCTTTCATTAAAACCATCGAAAAAGAAATCAAACCCGTCATTGATCGATTTGAAAAATTGGCAAGATCATTGTAAAACGTGAAGGGCCGTCCTGATGGCATGCGCCAATCGAATTGTTGATGAACCACTGTTTATTCTGCCTGGAATCGACGTAATTTTTGGTATAGACAGCCGTTCACGGCTGCCGAAATAGTAGGAGGGATTCTTTATGGAACGTACTGTTTTTCTTGAAACGGAACGCTTGGCGTTCTCGACCTGGACCAGAGAGGATTATGCGCTCGCCGCATCGTTATGGGAAGATCCGGAAGTGGGCAAATGGATCAGCAGCAAAGGTTATTTAAGCGAGGATGAGGTGGAGGCACGCCTCGAACAGGAAGTAAAACGCGAACAGGAGCTGGGGATACAATATTGGCCCATCTTCGAGAAAGAATCAGGCCAGTTTGTAGGGTGCTGCGGCCTTCGTCCGTATAAAGATCGAGAGCGGGTATTCGAGCTTGGTTTTCATCTAACCCGGGATCAATGGGGAAAAGGCTACGCCACGGAAGCGGCCAGGGCGGTGATTGACTATGCCTTCACGCAAAAGGGGGCAGAAGCGTTATTTGCCGGTCATCATCCGGCTAACGACGGTTCCGGGAAGGTGCTTCGCAAACTTGGCTTCACTTACCAGGGCGAGGAATTTTATGAGCCGACGGGCAAGATGCACCCTTCATACATCTTGTTGAACAGCGATAAGCAATCTGAACGGGTTGGAGATCGTGGCCGGGTGGGTTATAGTTAACATTGTTTTTATGCTTTTTTTATGTCGTTTTCAGCTTCTATTAAGGTAGCGGGGGTAAGATAGATTTTGTAAACCCCTTCTCGTGTTAGATAGATGTGTGACTGACCTCGTCGGATGCCGACGAGGTATTTTTTTATTCGTTTTTCAAAAAAACGTCAAAAAACAAAAATAAACAAAGATAAATAAAACAAAATAAATAATGAGACGATTGACTTATAAAGATAAACAAAGGTATAATGAATGTGAAAAAAGGAACGTATTACTCCGTGAAGTGCCGTGAATTTTCATTCGATGAACAAATAAAGGAGAGAACGATCATGAACATGATCTTTAAGCATGACCCCGCGCAAGTTGCCGGCTGGGACATTCCATTTGTCCGCGAAATGGCGGAAATTACGCAGCATATGTGGAAAAACGGCTGGGATGAACGCAATGGGGGCAATGTCAGCTATTTACTTGATGAGGAAGAAGTAGCCAGGTATGTCGATATCCATCAGGTGCTTCGCACGATCAAACCGGCTTTTTCGGTCGAAGAATTGGCAGGAAAATATTTTATCGTTACCGCTTCGGGCAAATATTTCAAAAACGTGCTTGCCGATCCCGAAAGCAATCTTGGACTGCTGCGCGTATCGCAGGATGGACAGCAGCTGGAAGTGCTGTGGGGCTTCAAGTCAGGAGCAAACCCGACGAGCGAATTGCCGACGCACTTTATGAGCCATATCGAGAGATTGAAGGCAGACCCGAATCATCGGGTCGTCATGCACAACCATGCAACCAACGTGCTTGCAATGACTTTTATCCATGAGCTTGACGAGAGCCGATTCACCAGAACGCTGTGGCAGATGTGTACCGAATGTGTGGTGGTATTCCCGGATGGCGTCGGCATCATCCCTTGGATGGTACCTGGTTCGAACGAGATCGGCCAGGCGACTGCGGAAAAAATGAAACAATTTCACGCCGTCATTTGGCCGCAGCATGGCATCTTTGGTACAGGCACAACGATTGACGAAGCGTTTGGTTTGATTGAAACGATCGAGAAGGCGGCACAGGTATACATGCTTGTCGCAGGCCATGAGATCAAACAACGCATCACGGATGAACAGCTTGCCAACCTTGCGAAGGCTTTTGGGGTTACGCCTCGGCCGGGCATTTTGAATGTGGCCCTGTAATCCTCGAGGAACTCGTCTGAACGAAAATTCAGGCGTTCTTCAGCACTCGAACAGCATAGATTTTTCCAGAATGGCAAACAATACGCTAGGATGGTCTTCGGTGAACGCAAAAGCCGAAGGCCATTTTTCATTTTCAGGCAAGCAAACGTCGTTTTGGTCCAAAAAACTCTGATTTGTGCATAAAGAACGGCTTTGTTATTCATTATTGAATCGTAGAATGCATTATCGCGCGCTGGCGAATCCCGGGTGAAATGACATATTGTCATCGGCACGGCGATTTTGCATAATAACAATGCTCCACACATGAAAGACGGAAGGAAGTCATGATTATGTTTGGCAAAATGAAAAGAGTCCTGATCGGCAAACCGATGAAATCCACTGAATTGGATGCGGAAAAGCTCGGGAAATGGAAGGCGCTCGCCATCCTTTCCTCCGATGCGCTGTCTTCCGTAGCCTACGGCACGGAACAGATTTTGCTGGTGTTGATTGCGGCCGGATTCGCCGCCTTATGGTATTCGGTGCCTATTTCCCTGGCTGTTCTCGGACTGCTCGTCATATTGATTTTTTCATATCGCCAAACCATATTTGCATATCCAACGGGCGGCGGCGCCTATATTGTGGCCAAGGATAATCTGGGCACAACGCCGAGCCTGATTGCAGGGGGATCGCTGCTTGTCGATTACATCCTGACGGTGGCCGTCAGCTCGTCCGCAGGCACGGACGCCATTACGTCGGCATTTCCTGCGCTGCATGATTACAGCGTGATCATCGCGCTGGTCATGATTTTGTTTTTGACGATCATGAATTTGCGCGGGGTTACGGAATCGGCCTCGGTACTGGCTCTCCCGATCTATCTGTTTATTTTCTCCATCGCGATATTGATCATCTCGGGGGGCATCAAATATTTTACGGGCGGGGTTCATGCGGCCGCTCCCGAGTTTGGAAACACGTTATCCCATGTGAGCCTGTTTCTGCTGCTGAAGGCGTTCAGCTCGGGCTGCTCAGCCTTGACCGGCGTGGAGGCAGTCAGCAATGCCATCCCGAACTTCAAACAGCCTGCCGAGAAGAACGCCGCCGGCACGCTTATGCTTATGGGATGTATACTGGGGGCCATGTTCATTGGCATCACCTTGCTAGCTTTTGCTTACGGAGTGAAGCCTGACCCCAAAGCAACGGTTATTTCCCAAATCGCCGAATCTACATTTGGACGGGGAACGATGTATTTTATCATTCAGGGTGTGACTGCGCTCATCTTGTTCCTGGCGGCGAATACGGCATATTCCGCTTTTCCGCTGCTGTCCTTCATGATGGCCAAGGATAAATATATGCCGCATGCGTTCATGGTCCGGGGCGACCGGTTGGGCTTTTCGAACGGCATCATTTTTCTCAGCGTCATGTCCGCCTTGCTCGTCGTTGGGTTCAAAGGCAACACGGAAAGCCTGATTCCGCTGTATGCGGTCGGCGTATTCATTCCGTTTACGCTGTCGCAGCTTGGCATGATGATCCGCTGGATCAAAGTCAAACCAAAGGGCTGGGGCGTCAAACTACTGGTCAATACGATCGGCATGCTGACCACGCTTTCCATCACGCTGATTTTTATTTTCACCAAATTCACGCAAACCTGGTTCATCTTCATTTTCCTGCCCCTGGTGGTGTACGTGTTCATGCGCATTCATCGCCACTATTGCAACATTGCGGACGAATTGCGAATCAACATTGCGGAGGAGAAACCGATCCCGAAAGGTAACACCATCGTGATTCCGGTAGCCGGCATTACGCGCGTGGTCATGAACACGATTAGTTACGCAAAGACGATGTCGGATAACGTGGTGGCGCTGTACATTGGCTTTGACGATGAAGCGATTCGCAAAATGGAGCGGAAGTGGGAAGAATGGAACCCCGGCGTACGGTTGGTCGTGGTCAAATCCAGATATCGCAGCATCATGGGCCCGCTTAAAAAATTCATTGATACGGTGGAATGGAAAACGGCAGAAACGGACCACATCACCATTCTGATCCCGCAATTCATTACAAAGCATTGGTGGCAAAACGTGCTTCACAACCAGACCAGTTTCATGATTCGCGCATACCTGATTAATTACAAGGATGTGATCGTAACGACAGTGCCATATCATCTTCATCGATAAACATGAGTGATGTCGTAGTTTGTAAAAACGGTTCATTCGGATTCGACCTTGCTGATTTATCTTCCATTTACAATGCAAAACCGCTCCGGCTCTGCTTATTCAGAGCTGGCGCGGTTTTTTGTTCATGTCCGCAGAACACATATGTCCTTATTTTATCCATGATTTAGTAAATGTTACAGTTAGTCGTTAACATGAACTTGATTTAGAAGAAATTGTCCGGTGACATTTTCCTTTTAGACTAAAAAGCGGGGTTATAAGCTTAACTTCATATCGAAAGGAAAATCAAGGGGGAAGACCATCCGATGAGTGAGCTTGACAAACGGATCAGCTTGCCAACGTCCAGATCACGCGTTTCCGAGGCAGCAGAACAGCGGCGCACGGCTTCGCTCCGCGTGCAACGAATGCGTGAGAACCTGCTGGCTTATGGTTTCTTGGCGCCATCGCTGCTTCTGTTTGCGGTGTTTCTGTTTTATCCGATGTTCAAGTCCGTGTATTTGAGCCTTCATTCCACGGATCCGACCGGGCAGATTGCAGCATTTGTCGGGTTGGACAACTTCAAGGCCGTGTTTCAGTCGGGATTGTTCTTTCAAGGAATGAAAGTAACGCTGTTGTTTGTTCTGTTGACCGTACCGACAGGCATTTTTGCTGCACTTGTTCTGGCGGCTCTTACGCACAACCGCTTTAAGGGCATGCGCATGTTTCAATTCGTTTTTTCGCTCCCGGTAGTACTGTCCGTAGGTTCGTCTGCGGTCATCTGGAAGTTTCTGTTTCACCCGACGCTTGGCATGCTTAACTACCTTCTTGGCAAGGCAGGCATCGAACCGATTCCGTGGTTAACCAGCCCGGACTGGGCGTTGTTCTCCATTTCCATCATGACCATCTGGATGAACCTGGGCTTCAACTACATTATCATTTCCAGCGGATTGCAGGGCATTCCGGACGAGATCTACGAAAGCGCCAAGATCGATGGGGCCGGAGCGCTGCTCACGTTTAGGAAAATATCGATGCCGCTGCTGTCGCCCACGCTGTTTTTCGTGACTGTAGTATCGATGATCGGTGCGTTCCAATCGTTTGGCCAGATCAACATTCTGACCCGTGGCGGTCCGATGGACAGTACCAACGTATTCGTATATTCGATTTATCAAGAAGCCTTTATCAATTTCCGTTTCGGGACAGGCAGTGCTCAAGCGCTCATTTTGTTTGCCGTGATCATGCTGCTGACGCTGATCCAGTTCAAGTGGGTGGAAAGGAAGGTGCATTACCAATGAAAGCGTCGTGGACGACCAGAACGCTGCTGTACATCGTGTTGACCATCTGCGCTGCGTTGGTGCTGTATCCCGTCATGTACACCTTTTTCATGGCCATCATGAGCCCGGAGGATGCCAGTGCGTATCCGCCGCACATCATTCCGCAATCTGTGGATTTGTCCAGTTTCGCCGAAGTGTTCGAGATCGTGCCGATCGGTTCGTTTATCGGAAACACGTTTCTCGTCTCCGGTGTTACGATGCTGGGACAGCTCGTTACGGCGAGCATGGCGGCTTATGCTTTTGCCAAAATGCAATTCAGGGGCAAAAACATCATGTTCAGCCTGTTCGTGGCCACCATGATGATTCCGTGGGAAGTGACGATGATCCCCAACTATCTGACGGTCCGCAGCTGGGGCTGGCTGGATTCGTACCAAGGATTGACCGTGCCGTTTCTGGCTACGGCGTTTGGCACGTTTCTGCTCAGACAGTTTTTCATGCAGCTGCCGAAAGAATTGTTCGAAGCGGCCAGAATGGATGGATGCGGCCATGTTCGTTATTTCATTTCCCATGTGCTTCCCTTATCGCGTCCGGCACTTGGCACGCTGGCAATCTACTCGTTTCTGAACATGTATAACTCATATTTGTGGCCATTGCTTGTCACGAACACTCCGGAAATGCGCACCGCGCAAATCGGGATCTCCATGCTGGAATTTCAGGAATCGACGTCATGGAATCTGGTGTTTGCAGGAACGGCATTGGTCATTCTCCCATCGTTATTGCTGTTGATTTTTGGCTTGAAGCAGCTGGTACGCGGAATGGCCGCCGGTGCGCTCAAGGGTTAATAAAAATAAAAAAATGGGACGTTCAAAAAGGTGCGGCTATAAGCCAGGAGTAGTGGAGAAAACGAGATCGATTCTGAAGAAGCGCGAGCGTTCGTCTTTGTCTCCGAATTTCATGCCGAAGCAGAAAATAAATCAGGGAAATCTGGAGACAACAGCGATCGGAAGAACGATTTCGATTCGGAACGTCTACTCGTGCTGGCTTCCAAGCTTTGATTTTGAACGGGCCCAAAAGGAGAGAGAACATGAACAAGAACGTACGTATGAAAAAAAGAGGAACGTTTGCACTCATGCTTGCAGCACTCATGTTGGTCATTTCCGCATGCGGAGGAAAAACGGATACAGCCACCACCTCCGGAGGTGCCCAAGTGGATACGGTTGCGGCATCTAACAACGAGCCGATTCAATTGACCTGGTGGCATTCCATGTCGGGTTCAGGGGAGAAGGCGATCAACCAGCTCGCCTCCGATTTCAACGCCAGCCATCCGGACATTCAGGTCAAAGCGATTTATCAGGGCAAATACGATGAAAGCTTGAACAAACTCAAAGCGTCGTTGGGGTCGGACAGCGGTCCGGACATTATCCAGGTGTATGAGATCGGCAGCAAATTCATGATCGATTCCGGCATGATCACGCCGGTGCAGCAGTTCATCGACAAGGAAAACTTCGATCTGTCCAAGCTGGAACCCAATATCATTCGCTATTACACCATTGATGGCAAGTTGAATGCGATGCCGTTTAATACGTCCAACCCGATTCTGTATTACAACAAGGATGCCTTCAAAGCAGCCGGATTGGACCCGGAAAATCCTCCAAAAACATACGAAGAGTTCGAACAGGCGGCCAAAGCGCTGTCCCAGAACGGCAAGCCCGGAGCTTCCATGGCGATCTACGGCTGGTTCATGGAGCAGTATTTTGCCAACCAGAATGCAGATTATGTTAACAACGGCAACGGCAGAAGCGAAGCTGCAACCGAATCTTTGCTGAATTCCGAAGCTGGTGTAAAAACATTGACTTGGTGGAAAAAAATGATCGATGACAAAACGCTGGCCAACCTCGGGCGCAGCACGGATGATACGTCAGCGGCCTTTGCCGCGGAGCAGATCGGCATGACGCTGGACTCAACGGCTTCCTTGCGTGGTATTGTGGAGAAGGTTGGAGGCAAATTTGAACTGGGAACAGGCTTCCTGCCGCGCCCATCTGATGTAAAAGAAGGCGGCGTTGTCGTTGGCGGAGCCAGCCTGTACATCATGAACAACAAATCCGAAGCCCAGCAGCAAGCGGCATGGGAGTTCATCAAGTATTTGGCAACACCTGAAGTGCAAGCGAACTGGAGCGTGGCGACAGGATACTTCCCCATTACGACAGCAGCCTACGACCAGCAAGTATTAAAGGATAATATGGCGAAGTACCCGCAATTCCAGACAGCAGTCGACCAACTTCACGCTTCCGTGGATTCGACGGCAACTTCCGGCGCGGTGATGGGCGTTTTCCCCGAAGCCCGTCAAATTGTCGAAGGCGCGATCGAAGCCGTGTTGAACGGTCAAGGCACACCTCAGGAAGCATTGGATACGGCGGCGAAGCAGATTACGGAGAAGATTGCACAGTACAACGCAACGGTGAAAAAATAAGCAGATTGGAAAGAAGGATGGATGTGGCAGGCAACAACAGGTTTAATCCGCTTGCGGGGGCAGCGCGTGCGGAAGTGGTTACGCTGCTGATGTCTGCAGCAGAAATGCAGAATTAACCGTAAGTGAATTTAGAATGTACCGATATAAAGTCGAACGATGCAAAACAAGCTGCTCCTGAATAGGAGCAGCTTGTTTGCGTAATCAACGAAGAATATATGCATAATGGCTTCCACATAGCGGACTATTGTTTCAAATCTTCAATGGAACTGATGTTCATATAGCTTGGAACGACGAGGCCCGTACGGACGCCGGTCATGTTGGTGCCAAGATCGTCCAACTGGTCTTTGTACTTGGCCCAGTAATCGGCATGCGTCAGCGGCAGCCAGGCTGCCGGGGAAGCGTCCACGTCCCCGGTGGCAACCCCGGTCCACATCGGTCCAGGCTCTACTTGCAGTGCGGTGACTTTATAGCCCAGATCGTTTTCCAAAACGTATTTCAACAGATTGGTGCTGGCGATTTCCGAATCCCATGCAACATATCCAAGGCGGAACGTATCCCCCTTGACGGGAGTCAACCCTTTGGTCCATTCGGCGATTTGCTCAGGATGTTTGCCGGCATAATCCTTTGCTGCTTGCTCAGGTGTGGTGCCGTCCTGGATCGCAATCATCATTTCGCCCATTTGGTCTGACGTCCAATTGAAGCGGGACAGGAATTCGTAGGCAACCGGATGATCGTCCTTCAGGCCTTTGCGGGCAATCGTATGAATTTCTTCAGCATCCCCGTACACTTTATCCGGATCATCCAAATATTTCAGATCATATTGATTGAACATCCAGTGCGGCGTCCAACCGGTAACGATAATCGGCTCCTCGTTTTTGTAGGCTTTATCCAGCGTCGCCGTCATAGCGGCACCGGAGCCTTCAACCAGATTCCAACCGGTCAGCCCGTACGTTTCGATCGCGCTGGCGGTAGACTTCATGATGCCTGCTCCCGGATCGATACCGATAATCTGATGGCTGACTGCATCTCCTACATTCGCTGCTATGTCCGCATTGGCAGGAGCGGAGGCGGAGCCGGACGAAGCGGCTCCTGTCTCCAGATCTTCAATCGAATTGACATCGGTCATATACGATGGGACGACAAGGCCGGTACGGACGCCAGTCATGTTGGCGCCAAGGTCGTCGACCTGGTCTTTGTAACGCGCCCAATAATCGGCATGGGTGAGCGGCAGCCATGCGGCAGGCGAAGCATCGACATCTCCGGAAGCAACGCCGGTCCACATCGGTCCTGCTTCGACTTGAAGCGCATTGACTTTATAGCCGAGTTTGTTTTCCATGACGTATTTCAGCAAATTGGTGCTCGCGATTTCGGAATCCCAAGCGACGTAACTCAGTTTGAACGAATCTCCATTTACCGGAGCAAGGCCTTTCGTCCACTCATTAATTTGATCGGCATGTTTCTCTGCATAATCTTGCGCCGCTTGCTCGGGAGATGTGCCATTCTGAATGGCAATCATCATTTCGCCCATTTGGTCCGAGGTCCAATTGAAGCGGGTCAGGAATTCATAGGCAACCGGATGATCATCCTTCAGGCCTTTGCGGGCAATGGTATGAATTTCCTCGGCATCGCCAAACGATTTTTTCGGATCTTCCAAGTACTTCAGGTCGTATTTATTGAACATCCAGTGCGGTGTCCAACCGGTAATAATGAGCGGTTCTTTGTTTTTATACGCTTTGTCGAGCGTGGCCGTCATGGCAGCACCCGATCCCTCAACCAGCGTCCAGTCGGACAAGTGGTAATCCTCGATCGCTTTGTTCGCGGATTTCATGATGCCTGCCCCAGGGTCGATACCGATAATTTGGTAATTAACCTCGTTACCAACCGTGTTAGCCGATGTATTCCCCCCGGCAGACGTATTTCCACCAACGAAATATTGGGAGAATCCGGCAATGAGCACGACCGCTGCGGCAGCTACCGTTATCCACGCTTTTTGCTTCGACGATACGCGGGAAGACTTCTTCCGGCCAGGCATAAACAGGTTTTGTGTAAATCGGTCCAGCACGATGGCCAGCACCACGACGGCAAGCCCGGCTTCGAAACCTTTACCGATCTGAAGCTGCGTCACGGCCCGGTATACCTCTGCACCGATGCCTTGCGCACCGATCATCGAGGCGATCACGACCATGGACAGCGACAGCATGATCGTTTGGTTGACCCCCGACATCAGCGTAGGCAGTGCCAGCGGAAGCTGCACCTTGAACAGCTTTTGCCCGGAGGTGGAACCGAACGCATCGGCCGCTTCCACCAGTTCGCCAGATACTTGGTTGATCCCCAGATGGGTCAAACGAATCGTTGGCGGAATGGCGAAAATGACTGAAGCGATAACCCCTGGAACGACGCCCAGGCTAAAGAACGTAACAGCAGGCAGCAGGTAAACGAAGGCAGGCATCGTCTGCATGAAATCCAGCAGCGGAGTGATGATGCGTGCCGCCGTTTTGCTGTATGCCAGCCATATTCCGATCGGAACGCCCAACAGGATCGAGATCAGGCCCGAGGTAATGACAAGCCCCAGAGTGTCCATCGATTGGGTCCAATACCCGAGGTTTTCGATCAGCAAGAAACCGATGATGGTGAAAAGGGTAAGCGGCAGACGGCCTACCAGATAGGCCAATACGGCCAAGATGGCAATGAACAGCAGCGGATGCGGGAGCAAAAACAATCCCGAAAAGAAATCGACAACCGCTCCGATTACCGTCGATATGACATTGAACAGGCCGGAGAGCGAATCGCTCATCCAGTCGACAATGGCTTCAATCCACGATGCCAGTGGAATTTTCGGTATCATTCTCCGGGCACCTCCTCTTTCGTTACTTCACCGCTCAACGCACCAAGCAGGGCTCCCCGAACGATGACGCCTTGCAAGCGGCCGTTTTCGTTCACGACGGCAAGAGGCACCTGGGAAGAGCTTGTAATTTCAAACAGCTCGTGAATCAACGTTTCCGGCGCAACCTGCGGCCCGTCGGTAATCAGAATATCATTGAGCGTTTTGTTTTCGCGCATGGCACGCGAAGCGTCCTCCGCGGTAATGACGCCGAGCAGCTTTTTCGCTCGGTCAATGACGAACAGGTTGGAAATGCCTCGTTCGCGCATCAATTCGAGTGCAACGCGCGGACCGCGGTCCGGCGTAATCGTTTCGGGTCTGCGCATGACGTGGGCAGCCGTGAGGACTTTGGACAGATCCACGTCTTCGACGAAGCGGGCCACATACGAGTTGGCCGGTTGAATCATGATTTCTTCCGGAGTACCGATCTGTACGACGGCGCCGTCTTTCATGAGGGCAATCCGATCGCCGATGCGCAGCGCTTCGTCCAAGTCATGGGTGATAAAGATGATCGTTTTTTTCATTTTATCCTGAAGCTCAATCAATTCATCCTGCATATCCCGGCGAATCAATGGATCGAGTGCGCTGAACGCTTCATCCATGAGCAGTACTTCCGGATCGTTAGCGAGTGCGCGAGCCAGACCGACACGCTGCTGCATGCCGCCGCTCAACTCATCGGGCATTTTGTCTTCCCAGCCCTTAAGGCCAACCAGCTCCAATGAGGTTTTGGCTTTCTCGCGGCGTACGCTTTTGTCCACCTTTTGGACTTCAAGGCCGTACTCCACGTTTTCCAGCACGGTGCGATGAGGGAAGAGCGCGAATTTCTGAAATACCATGCTGATCGTCTTCCGGCGTACTTCGCGAAGCTGTTCCTTGTTCATTTTGCGCAAATCCTTGCCATGAACGAGAATCTCTCCCGACGTCGGTTCGATCAGACGGTTAAACATGCGAACCAGGGTGGATTTACCACTCCCGGACAGTCCCATAATGACGAAAATCTCTCCTTGGTTAATCTCCATGTTGACCCGGTTTACACCAACCGTAATTTGTTTCTCTTTAGCCAACTTTTCCTTGCCCCAACCTTGTTCAAGCAGTTGCAATCCTTGTTCGGTGTGGGGACCAAACAGTTTGCTTACGTTCCTTACTTCAAGTATGGTCAATTGCCTTCACCCCTTCTGATGTGTTGTGCACTTCGAATGGCCTGCAGCTATACGCAAGCCCATACACTTGCGAGCCTAGCCACGAAATCCGGTTTTGCTTTGGCTTCCCGTCTTTCTGGGTAACGTTAATATTCTAACAAATAAACAAACTGTATATCAAACGAACAAACAGTACATAATGTTTGTACAGTAAAAACTGTACAAAGTTTCTCTCCGAAATGCTCCCTGATGCTCATTATTATGGCAAATAAGGCTTCTTTACATTTGATAAGGCAACTCCTACAATAGACAATGAGCTGAATCTAAGCTTTTTTTGGGGTTATACAATAGTCATGGGCACAGCAATATGGAAATCTGCCCTTAACATGCATTCGGTATTGTTGCTTCTGGCATATAGAATGTCCTGTCGAATGCATTCCCATGTAAGCTGGATGATTTCCGACATTGCATTGATTTTGCCAAGACTGGAATGTTCAGAATGGAGGTTGCAAGCATGAGCTTGGACCATTTGCAAGAAGAACAGCAGGCAACCGTTCTTAAAATTCGTAAGCGCGTCATTGAAGCCATCGGGCGCAACATGGATTTATACGGCGTTACGCTGTCCACGGGACACTTGTATGGATTGCTTTTTTTTGCAGACAAACCGATGACCCTTGATGATATGGGCCGAGAAATGGAAATGAGCAAAACGAGCATGAGCACCGGCGTACGGAATCTGCTGGATCTGAAAATGGTAAACAAAGTGTGGAGCAAAGGTTCGCGAAAAGATTTGTATGAGGTCGAATATGATTGGTATCAAACATTTACGGATTATTTCGTCATTAAATGGAGAAAAGCGGTCGAGAGCAACCTGCAGGTGTTTCGCAAGTCGATCGAGGAATTGAACCGGCTCGCGGATACGCTGAACGAAGAGACGGATGCGGAGCTTCTGCGTATTCTGGAACAGGACAGGGGCAAAATGCTGCAAGCGGAAGCTTATTATAAATGGTTGGATCGCCTGATTGATGCCATGGAGGATGAAGAGATATATAAGCTGGTTCCGCGTGAGGAAGTCAAAGATCGGTCCTAGCGCACACGAAAAAGGCACTTTCCGTTCAAAGGAGAGTGCCTTTTTTCATTTAATAGGCCTGAAAGAGTGCTACATGACGGTCAGCCAATTGTTCAAGTTCGTTTAGAATTTGCTGGCGGCCCGAAGGGGTTCGGCTCATTCGCATCCAGTCCTGGATCTCGTGTACGCTCCCCTGAAGAACGGCTGGAGATCGGTTCCAGGCTGCGGTTTGCTTTAAGCGTCTGAGCATTTTCTCGCTGCCCGCCTGTTCAGGAGAGCGGAGCAGCAGCAAATGGTCTGTGTCCAGCAAAGGAATACTGTCGGCCGTGTATTCAACCCATGAATGAATGTTGGGCTGGGTTAAGCTTGCAGGCTGCAGGCAAAGCTGATGATACAGCAGTTCGTTTAGCGGGTGGCGCAGGCCACCCAGGATTCGAATGCAATAGGGCGTGATTTGCAGCAACGTTACACGTTCCCTGCCGAAATGCTGGCGGAGCCTTTTGCTCACATCCAGTGCGCGAAATTCCAATTGTTTGAGATTTTGCAGCGCTCGTTCTTCTTGCCCCGCCAATTCGGCGATACGCCAGTGGGTTTCCTTCCAATCCAGTGCCGGGTCGATGAACACGGTAGGCGCGATCATTTTCAGTCGATCCCGAAAGAAGCTGTGGTTATGGTCTGCGATGATCAGATCGGGTTTGGTCCGACGCAATCGATCAAGCAGCCCAATAAGCTGACGAGATTGATCGACGTCGCCTTGTTCCCGTTCCTTTGAGACGCCGAGGGCTGCTGCCGCTTCCAGTCCAAGGGAGGAAAGATGATCCTGGAGATGGCTGGTGGAGACCGTGGCTATCTTCAATTGTCTCCTCTTCATATATAAACTTGGTGCCATGCCGAAGCTCTGCTTGAATTTGCGGCTGAAATAATATTCATTGCCATAGCCTACGGACTCGGCCACGTCCTTGATGGTCTGTTTGTCCTGGCTCAATAATCGTTTGGCCTCGTCGATCCGCATCCGGTTCAGGTAGTCGGTGGGAGAAATGCCTTTGGCCTTCTTGAAGCTGCGCGAGTAGGAGCTGGCGGTCAATCCTGCCATTTTGGCCAGTTGATCCATGCTGATTCCTTCGCTCATATATCGTTGCATATATGCAATGCTGCGTTCCAAGGAAAGATCAACCTTCTCAAGGTTGTCTTCCAAACGGTGTTCCGACAAGTGCTGCAGCAATTCATGCAGTTGGCTGTGGACGCTGATGCAGTGCTCTTGTTGCCGTGTCCCGCGATAAGCTTCATGGAGCCGAATGAAACGCTGCACGGATTGGGACTCATGACGCACGCGCAGCCTCCCGGTCGGCCAGTGAATCGGAAACTCGGGATGGGGGAGCATATGCCATTCACCGCGTACCTGCTTCAGCCTTACGGTGTTCATGCTCAGCAAAATGCACTCCATCGGAGTACGGGAAGCTGCTTCAATCGTTGTGCCTCTTTCCAGGAAAAACAAATGGTTGGCCTGAACCGTATGTACCTTATCATTCAATACCAGAAGACCTTCTCCTTGCAAAACAAGGCAGAGCATGGGCCGGGTTACGGCTTGTTCGCGCAAACGGAAATTCTCCCCACGGCGTACACGGCACATGGATGAGAGAAGCGGCAGTGATGAGGTTTTGGAAAAGAAGGGAAACTGTTCAGTCATACGGACCATCCTTTGATTTCATTTTCTTAATGATAACAATTATCATTCTCAAATGGAAGGCGTTTTTTAGTTTTATTGCCGAACTTAGCCCCGGAAAAACAAAAATACCCTGAACACGGATGGTTCAGGGTATCCTTCATGGATCGAGATCAGCCTTCTTTAGTTAGGCGTTGCCAACAAAATGCGGTCGGCGTACACTTCGCTGAGCACTTTTTTGCCAGTGCCGTTCGCTTGCACATGGTAAAGACGGAACTGATCATCGGCATTCAAGTAAAATACGCCTGGAACTTCGTTGCCGAATTGATAATAATCCCATTCTTCCCCGGCCAGCTTGGTGACTTTGAGCGCCGTATTTACGGCGTAAATGCCATTATAGTTGGAGATGTAGGCCAGCGTTGGCGAAGCGTTCGTCAGTTGTGAACCGAGAGAGTTCACGCCGCTGAGGTTGAGGTTGGCCGTTTTGGTGACTTTGCTGGCCGATACCGTTTTGCCGTAGGCTTTTTTGTCCGCATCGATAATGATGACTTTGTCCGTACCGACCATCGTTGTTTCACGCACGCTTTTGCTGTGGAGCTGCATCGTTTTACCCGCCGTGGTCAGTGCAAAGGCTTTGCCTGTAGCATAGTTGTAATCCTTGTTGCTGTCCAGCTTGATGCCTTTGTTGTAAACGTAAAGATTGCCTGCCCAACCGCCGGAATAAGCGGCATTAACGTCCAGCTTCGCCTTCGGATTGACGGCTTTGCCTTTGCCGGTGCTGTAGTTGACGGAATACATAACGACGGCGTTGGTCGAGTAGACCGTTTCGTACTCATCGGTATTGACCATCATAAGCAGTGCGTTTTTGGTTGAGTTGATGAAATAGCTGTCTTCCACGGCGCCCGCTGCAATGGATTGAACGGAACCGCTGCCGTTTGTAGCTTTGGAAGCAACGTACGTTTTGCCGTTAATTACTGCATTGTAGTAGACTCTGCCTTTGCTTACATATAACAGAGGGAAGTCCGTATTCGCCCGGTCGGCGATTTTTTGGACCGTGGATGGAGCGCTGTTTCCGTTGGTACGGTAGATGGCACCCTTGGAATCAAGATAATAAATGAAGCCGTTATCCGTAGCGTAGTCGAGCACATCCTCAGCAAAAGTTTCGCTCTCGTCCTGCGAGCCGTCATTTTTCACCCGGTGCAGCGTCGTGGACGTTGCAGTTTCCGTGTAATAGAGGTAGGAGCCGGCTGCTTGAAGCCCGGATCCTTTAAAGTCGAGCAATACTTCCGTCGTGCCGGAACCGTCTCCGGATACTTTGTAGAGCACGCCATCCGAATCGTAATATACCGTTGATTGGCTAAGGGATGCCGCTTGCGCTTTACCTCCACTTACCAGTGCTGCTGTGGCAAACAGGGAAACCATCAGCACGGCACACATCGTTCGTTGCAGTCGCAAAGACCATTTTTTCATAGACCCATCTTCACCCTTCGTTCGCAATGTATGTATATAATACCTTAAAATATATCGGTAATCTATGGAAAAAATGTTAGAGCAACGCGGGAAATGTTTTTGGAATGAAATTCGATTTCATTCTGTTGGACACATATAGAGAATCTATGCACGCTGCGGCCAATACCTTCCGAAAGCATTCCCCGAACCGACCCCGTGCTGGTACCATGGCGATATCAAGCGAATAAGGAGTGAAGCGAATGATGAATATCGCCATGATTGGGTTCGGAAACGCGGTCGTAAACTACCATTTGCCTTACTTGGCAGGGAGAGAAGGGATTAAAGTAAAAACGATCTTCCGCCGGGAGGAGGACCGCGTCGGGGATATGGAGCGTGAAGCGTATTATCCGGATATTGCATTCACGAGCGACTTGAACGCCGTATTGTCGGATCTGGACATCGAATTGATCGTTGTGGCGACCCATGTGGACAGCCATTTCGAATATGCCAGACTGGCGCTTGAACATGGCAAGCATGTGCTTGTGGAGAAGCCTTTTGCCTCCACCTCGGGAGAAGCGCGCCGTATTTTTGAGCTTGCAGAACGGAAAAACCTGATTGCCATGGCCAATCAGAACCGCAGATTCGATGGGGATTTTCTCACGTTGAAAAAGGTTATGGAGAGCGGCAAACTCGGCCATATCGTTGAAATTCAATCGCACTACGATTATTTCAGGCCAGCCTGGGTCAAACCGGGATTCACGATGCTGCACGGATTGGCTGTGCATCCCATCGATCAGCTGATCTCCCTGTTCGGCAGGGCAGACCGGATCGATTACGATGTCCGCAGCCTTGCTTATCCGGGCGAGTCCGATGATTACGTGGACATTGATTTTCGCTACGGCAAAGCCAAAATGACCGTCAAGTGCAGCATGCTCGTCAGCATCGAGCATCCCAAGTTCGTCGTTCACGGCGACCGGGGCAGCTTCGTCAAATACAGCAGCGGCCACCAGCACAAGAACGAGCATGGACCGACCGTCGTTTCGTTTGAGCCGGAGGACGAAGCCAATTGGGGAACGCTCCGTTATGTCGACGATGATGGGAATTCCCGCACGGAAAAGGTTCCGTCGGAAGTAACGGATTACGGCATCCTGTATGAACAGCTTCTCGTGGCAATACGGCATGGGACAGACAAGCCGGTCAAGGATGACGAGGTTCTGTACGTCCTGGACATTTTGCAGCAAGGGGTAAAAGTGGCCAAACAGGCTCAAGCATAAATTATTATGAATGATCAGGAGTGAAGAGAACATGATGAACATTGCAACGATCGGCACCGGAAGCATCGTGGATGCCATGTTGGCAGCGATCAGCGAAGTGGAGAGAGTAACTTGTACCGCGATGTATTCGCGCAAGCGGGAGACGGCTCAGCCTCTGGCCGACAAGTACGGGGTGGATTCTGTTTATACCGATCTGGAGGCGCTGTTTGCTGATACAAATGTGGATGCCGTATACATCGCTTCGCCGAACAGCCTTCATTATGAACAAGCATACCGGGCAATGGAGCATGGCAAACACGTCATTTGCGAGAAACCGTTTGCGTCCAACCTGGCCGAAACGGAATCGCTCATCGCCCTTGCCAAACAGAAAAACCTGTTCCTTTTCGAAGCGATCTCCAACATCCATTTGCCGAACTACGCGGCGGTGCAGGAACAATTGCCCAAGCTGGGCCATATCAAATTCATTCAATGCAACTACAGCCAATATTCCCGAAAATACGACCAGCTGTTGGCAGGCGAGACGCCGAACGTATTCAATCCGCAATTTTCCGGCGGGGCGATCATGGACATCAACATCTACAACATTCATTTCGTCATGAAAATGTTCGGTGCTCCGGAATCCGTGACCTATACGGCGAACAAACACGCCAACGGGATCGACACGTCAGGCGTAGCCGTGCTTCAATATCCCGACTTCATTGCGGAATGCGTGGGCTGCAAGGATACGAGCAGCATGAATTTCGTGCTGATTCAGGGCGAGAAGGGATATATCCAGGTCGTCGGCGGCGCCAATGGGTGCCGGGAAATCAAGGTGCAGATCGGCGAGAAAACCGAAGAGCTGAACCGCCAAAACCGGAAGAACTGGTTTTACTACGAGTGGGAGACGTTCCGGGACATTTACGAAAGCGGAGATCAACAGCGCTGCCATGAACTGCTGGCGCACAGCCGATCCGTCATGAGCGTGCTGACGAGTGCGCGCAAGGACGCAGGCATTCGATTTGCAGCCGATCAGGCCTGATTATCGGACTCGTCGATGCTGCACATGTACAGGATGTCGAAGATGTACATGACGGAAAGCATGGAGGACATCTTGCTAAGCCGCAGTTGGTCGCTATATGCGTAAGTAAGCAGCGTTTCATCACATTGCTTTGCCAACGTCGAATCGTTATTGCCTGTCACGGCAATGACGTTCATCCGTTTGCCGCTCAGAAGGCTCGCCGCTTCAATCATGGCAGGATTCTCGCCGGTGTGGGAGATGACAAAGGATACCGTAGCCGATCCGGCGTGCACGGTATTCAAATAGTGCCTGTTCGGCGTATTGTGGGCAATGGCAGGCAGGCCGAGTTCATTCCATTTGGTACAGGCCTGCCGCGCCACGTCATAGTTCACGTCGCTTCCGTAAATATCGATCCGGCTGGACTGTTTCAGCGTCCTCACGATGCGCTCGATCACGGCGCCGTTCAACATCCGCCGCGTCTCGGCGACGGCTTGCTGATACAGGTATGGCACGGATTCGATCGCGGTTTGCACGTTCCCGAACCCCGGCGTCTGCAGCCCTGGCGATGCGATGGCGGAAGGGGCCTGCACGGTTTCGAGCGCCAGCTTCAACTGAAAGTCCGGGTACCCTTTGGTACCCAGTTTTTTGCATAAGCGGACAATGGTCGATGAGCTTGTAAAGGTTAAATGAGCCAGCTCCTGGGCCGTGGAATGGAAGACGGCTTCGGGATGCTGGAGGATATAATCCACGATGTGCTTTTCCTGTGTCGTTAAATGCTGCGCGTATTTCATTTGAAGAAGTAACATGGATTCCAATCCTCTCCGTCGTCTTGCCGTCTCCAGCTTCATGTCTCCTTATCATACCGTGCCTCATGCAGTTTCTCAATCAAGTCCAGGCGCGGGACATGTCGGTCCCGAAGTCAGATCTGGCTCTCTGCAAGCTGCTGGCGACGATTCCACATTGAGACAAGGCGCAGCAGCACGAAGCAAAGACACAGCAATACCGCACCGATGACGGCGAGCAGCCAGGGACGAAGCAGCAGCATGCCCGTAGCCTGGGCACCGATCAGGGCGAGCAAGGGGAGAACGACGATGCCCCCCAATTGGTAAGCCTCCTGGAACCCCCGTACTTTGGCCGAAATCAGCACATTGAGCAAAATGACGACCAGGCTGCACAGAGGAATCACCCATAAGATCAGGAGGATCCAATTCAGGTTGGGGAACATGATCTGTCCAAACATCGGATACATGATCACATTGGCGATCACGCCGAAGATCAGAAAGGTTGCCCATGATAAAATAATAGAAGGAATCAGAGCAGCCAGCACCTTTGCTGTAAATAACGTGTTCATGCTTACAGGCGTGAATAGAAGTCCTTCCAGCGTTTTACGCTCCTTCTCGCCGGCAAAGCTGTTCGCCGTCAGAATGCTGGACGCCATTACCGGAATGATGAGAAACAGCGGGGCAAACATATAAAGGGCCAAATAATAGACGATCCGTTGATTATCGGTCGCCATATGCGCGAGCTGAGGGATCTGTCCCGAAGCGGTCAAGGCATCGAGCGTGTCCAGGACCGCCCCCATATTACCCATCTCGCGCAGATCCAGGCGCGAAGCCAGCCATAATAGAGCTGCGGGCATCGTTACTCCAATGATGAGAGGAATGATAATCATCGGCAGCCACAGTTGGACACTGGCGGTAATAGCGCGTATGTCTTTACGGACCAGTGCGCGGAGCGCCCGGTTTTGGTGAGAGTTTCTATTCATGACGGTGAGCCTCCCTTATGGAAAAATAAACACTCTCAAGGTCGCTGTCCATAATCCGGGACTGATAAACCTCGCCAATTCCGGTTAACGTTCGCAGCAATCGCGGTATTTGTTCGCGTGACTCCAATTGGAATATGGCTTTACGAGGCGTCAGGATTTCAAGAGAGTACCCCGGCAAGTTGAATGCTTGCCACCCGCCTGGCAGGTCGGCTTCGATTTCCACTTTGGGCCGCCCCAGATAACGTTTTACGATGTCTTCCTCCGTGCCTTCCTCTACTTTACAGCCATTCTCCATGAAAATGTAATGATCGCATACGGCCGACAACTGGGTCAGTACATGGGAAGACACGAGGATCGTGATGCCTTCCTCCCGGTTGAGGCGCCGGATGATGCCCAGCACCATCTGAATTCCATCCGGATCGAGACCGTTCGTCGGTTCGTCGAGAAACAGAATGGAGGGGGAGTGGAGCAGCACTCGGGCCAGTCCCAGCCGTTTTTTCATGCCTGTGCTGTACGTGCCTACTTTCCGATCTACATATTCCGAAAGCTCGAAAAGAGCAACAAGTTCATCGATACGTGCGGCGGCCTGTTTGACGCCGAAAACCTCCGCAAAAAAAAGCAGATTATCCCGGCCGCTCATATTTTCGTACAATCCGCTCTGTTCCGTCAGCGTGCCGCACATAGCCAGCACCTTCTCCGCATCGATTGACGGGTCCAAACCGCCAATGTTGACTTTGCCTGTGGATGCACCGAGCACCCCGTTCATAATGCGAATCAGTGTAGTTTTACCCGATCCGTTGGGGCCGATGAGCCCTGTCACACTGCCCTGCTTGATCGTGAAACTGACATCGTTCAGCGCCCGATGGATCTCGAATTGTTTGGAAATATTGCATACCTCGATCATGATGTCACCGCCGTCTTCCCGACCTGCCCGATGGTTGTGTTGGTTTTGCAAGAACATAATCGGGTATGATCTGAATTTTAAAATAGTACGTTTAGGACCCGATTTTCGTTCAAATGGAAAAAAAGATCGACTTTGTCCTTCTATAGTCCCAAAAAAGCGAACATTTGCACGTATTTTCCGGCGCGAAATCGGGTCTCAAGTTCGTTTTATACGGGTGCCGTACCATGTATCCTTGTTATAAGAGGCATTCTTCATGTTGGTGGGCATCCATTTGCTTTGAGCGCTTCATGAGCATAAGAGACGTCTCAAAACGAATTATTTCGTCTAACACATCGGTTTAAACATGGATGCATCGGTGTGGAGGATTCGGGAAGGTGAATCGTATGGCATCATCCAATGAGTACCGCTTTCAGGTCAATCTGAGCGGCATGATCCAGATTTTATCGAATCATTTATACAGCAGCCCCAAAGTGTTTCTGCGCGAACTCATGCAAAATGCGACCGATGCGATTACGGCACGAAGCGAGGCGGAGCCGGGCCATCGGGGCGAAGTCAGCGTGGAACTGACCGGAACGGGAACGGAGCTGACGATGACGGTGCAGGATAACGGAATCGGGTTGACCGAGGCCGACATTCACGAATTTCTGGCCATGATCGGGCAGTCGTCGAAGCGTGGCCGCCAAGCGCTGCTGGACGGGGAAACGTCCTTTATCGGCCGTTTCGGCATCGGACTGTTGTCATGCTTCATGGTGAGCAACGAAATCGTGATGCTGACTCAGTCCGCAAAGGGCGGGCCTTCCATGGAATGGCGTGGCAAGCCGGACGGCACGTACACGATTCGCCGGTTAGACACGTCATTGTCGCCAGGGACGAAAGTGTATCTTCGGTGCACTCCCGAAGGGGCAGCGTATTTCGATGCAGAGTACGTCAAGGAGTCGCTATTTTATTATGGGGCATTGCTGCCTTACCCGGTTACCTTGCAGCATGAAGGGCAGCGGCATGTGATCAACGCCGAATCGCCCGCATGGCTGGCGAACCCCGGACTCGCTGCAGGACGCAAATCCGAGGTGCTTGCATTTGGCCAACGTTTGCTGGGGGAACGGTTCGAGGAATTCATTCCGCTGACAACAGCGTCCGGACGCACAGCCGGCATTGCATACGTACTGCCGCATGCCGTAAATCTGAACGCCAAACGTTCGCACCGTGTGTACCTGAAACGAATGCTGGTATCGGAGAAGGCGGAGAACATTTTGCCGGATTGGGCCTTTTTCGTCAAATGCCTGATCTGGACGGATGAATTGCAGCCCACCGCTTCCAGGGAGCATTTCTACGAAAACGATCAATTGGAACAGGTGCGTTCGGAACTCGGTGACGCGATTCGGGCAGGCCTTGCGAACATGGCTGCGAACCATCCGGAACGGCTGCAGAAGCTTATTCGTTTGCATGCGTTGTCCATGAAGGCGTTGGCGGTGCAGGATCAACAATTTTACGCCATGGTCCATCGCTGGCTGCCATTCGAGACAACAAGGGGACACCGGGAACTCGGTGAACTGTTGGACGAGGAAGAGACGTTGTATTATACCGGGTCCGTGGATGAATATCGCCAGATCCATCATGTGGCGGCAGCACAATCCATGCTGGTCGTGAACGGTGGTTATATCTATGACAGCGACCTGATGGCGGCCCTGCCTTTAGCGGTACCTTCCGCGCACACGGAGCAGCTTCAGCCGGACGAGGTTTCGATGAAATTCATCGACGTGCCTCCGCATGAGCGGGACCGATATTACGACGCTTTGCGTCTTGCCGATGCCGCTTTGCAGCGTTTCCGGTGCCGGGCAGAAGTCAAAGGCTTCAAACCGAGCGACCTTCCCGTCCTGTTCACGCTGTCCAAGGAAACTTCAACGCTTCGCGCATTGGAAAAGGCGAGCGAGGAGAGCACGGACTTGTTCTCTTCGGTGCTGGGCTCATTGTCTACAGCGATGAATTCGGCGGGGTACTCCACGCTCTACTTGAACGTGAGCAATCCGGTCATCCAGCGTGTGCTTACGTCGCCTGATCCCCAGATGACACCGCTGGCCATTGAGATGTTGTACGTGAATGCGCTCATGATGGGCCACTACGCGATGAACCGGCAAGAGCATGCCGTGCTTAACCAAGGCATCATTCGCTTCATCGATTGGGGTTTGCAGGCCAACACAAAAGATAAGGGAGAGTGAGTCGGCGATGAGTCTGGAAATGGACATGGATTTCGAAGATTTGATGATGGAGGCGCACGGTTTGCCGAACGGTGCGGCCAAGCTTGGGCTGTTGGAGGAAGCGGCGAGGATCGCGGATATCAACGGCATGGAAGAAGAGGCATACGAAGCGCGAGCAGAAATCGTGGAGACGGCTACGTTCTGCGGTTATCCGATGAAGGCGCTGATCGCTTTTTCCTGGCAGCTGGGCAAGTTCGACGGCGACCCGGAGCGTTACGACGAGGAAGAACTGATGTGGTCCTACAAATGGATTCTCGGAACGATTTCCAACTTCCCTGAAATATCGCGCGAAAAAATCATGGAGCTTCTGGAGGATTTCGGTCGCCGTTTCCGCTCTTTCGGTTACAGCGAACGATCGTACCTGTACTATCGGTTCATGTTGTCCATGGATTTGGGCGACTTGGAAGAAGCTACGCGCTGCCTTTCCAAATTCACGGCGGCCGACAGTGATTACATGAGCGATTGCGCGGCCTGCGAACAGAATGAAATCGTACGATATTGGAATTTGATGGGTGACGACGAAAAGGCAATCGAAGCGGCGAAGCCGATTCTGTCGGGCAGAATGTCTTGTGCCGAGATTCCGCATCTTACATTGTCGCGCCTGTTGATGCCGCTGTATCGCCTGAACCGTCAGGGAGAAGCGGACAAACACCAGAAAAAAGGCTATCGTCTGACCAAAGGAAACAAGGATTTCGTGAAGTGTTTTGGCGAGCAAATGGGATACCTGGCACGTACCAATCCTGCGGCAGGCATCGACGTGCTGGAACAGACGGCGCCACTGGCGGTGGATCACGAAGATCCGACGGCCAGAATGATATTTTACGCCAATGCCGCAGCGCTGCTGAAGCGCTGGGCCGATGAATCCCAAGGCTATCGCCTGCGCCTTCCGACATCGTTTCATTACGATGGCGATGCCTCCGATTTGCAAGGATTGGCTGACGTATTCGCCAAGGAAGCGGAGACCATTGCGGACAAATTGAATCAACGGAACGGAAACCGGCATGTATCCGCATTGATCGCCAACATTTAATTTTACCCTCGAGCGGGGCAGCGTATGCCCTGATCATACAAGAGAACAGGCTTGTCGAAGGACGACGGTTTCGCCCTTCGAACAAGCCTGTTTGGTCATGTTCTATACATCGTTTGTTCCCATTTCTATTGCTAAGAGCTGGCACGCAGCATCTGCTTCCTGGAATCAGGAAGCAGCGGCCTCTTCGGCCGGCTGCTGCTGTTTCATCAGCTCGGACACGATCTTGTCGGTCGGCTGCGTGAACAGCTGGTACATGATCGCCGCTTCTTCCTGACGGATCAACGGCTTGCGGGGAAGGACATCGACCGATCCATCCTCCAGAACCTTCACTTCCGGTCCGTGAAGGCCCAGCGCAACCATCATGCGGATGGCAGGCGCAGCCCATTCGTCGATATGTCCGGCCAGTCGGATATCTTCAAACAGTTCGGCAGGATATTGCTTTTGCAGCGAGCGCCATACCATGACCATCGCTTCCTGACGGGTAATGGCCTGGTCCGGCTTGAATTGCTTCGAATCGGCTCCGGTGATCATGCCGGCCTCATAACCAAGCTGAATGTAACCTGCTGCCGGATGGGTAGCCCAATCGCTGTCTGCAGGAGGGGCCGTTTTGCTGGCAGACAAGCCGCTCATTTTCAGCACGTCTTCGATGAATTCGGCGCGGGTCACCGTATTTTTCGGTTGGAAAGCCGCGTTTTTGTCATTTTCGTAATGTCCGAGGGATTGCAGGCCATAGATCGCCTCGGCGTAAGGGCTGTCCGGACGGACATCCCGGAATCCTTGGGCTTTTTCGCCTTTTTTCTCATAACCCATCGGGTTGAGGTAGGGCTCTTTCATATAAACGGTACCGTCAGCATTCTCCTTGAAGGCGGTAAATTGCCCGGTGATCTCGTCCTTGAACAGATGGTCTCCGACCTGAATTAGCGTGCGCGGCCCGAGGAATGCATCCGAGATACTCAGTTTTCCAGCCTCCTCGCCCCTGCCGTTCAATTTGCTGACGATCGTGCTGAGACGAAGGTCGGCATACAGACCGGTAAAGCGCTGCAGCTCTTCGCCCGATTGCGGCGTAAACGGTTCAAGCTTGGCCGGTTCGGCGTACTGCGGGAAGAATGCTTGGATAAAGGCCGGGTAGAACAGGTTGCGCAAAGCTCCGGTTTGATTGTAAGTCAGGAAGACACCCGTATTTTGCTCAGGAATAAAGAAGAGATAAGAGCTGAAGCCGGGCAGGTCTCCTGCCTTGGTGATGATTTTGGAACTGCTCCCTGCTCCCGGAAGCTGAAACGGCGCTTCGAATCCGTAGGTCGTATTAGGCAGCAGCGGATGAATCGACGAGCGGTATTGCTCCATACTGTTGATGGTGGATTCTTTCCATACGCGCTGATCATCCTTGATCCCGCCGTTCAGGAAAGCGATCATGAAGCTGCCGATATCCTCGGCCGTGGACAGCATGCCGCCTTGCGGCAGCGGCGTCGGGGAGATCGTGTACATGTCAAGCGGCTTGCGTGCCGCGTCATAGCCCGTCGCCAGTTGTTTCTGGCGTTCGCCATTCAGCAGGAAGCTGCTGTGATCCATGCCGAGCGGCTCGAAAATATGCTTTTGCATATAAGTCTCGAACGGTTCGCCGCTCACGTTCTCCACGATCATGCCGAGCAGCAGGAACGAAAAGTTGTCGTACATGTAGGAGCTCCCCGGTTCGCGAACGACAGGTGGCATGTGCTCTTTGGCATAATCCTCCATCGATACGATTTTCTCGAAGTCCGCGTGAAGGTCTTCCTGCTGAGGATCGCGAATCTCGAAACCTGTTGTATGGGTGAGCAGATGTTCGACGGTTACGGGTTTGTCGAACGGATTTTTGAACTCCAGCCCTTTAACGTAAGTCTGAAAATCAGCCTGCAAATCGACTTTCCCTTGCTCCGCCAGCTGCATTACCGCTGCTGCCGTAAAGGTTTTGGAGACGGAGGCAATCCGGAAAAGCGTGCTCTTCGGATTAACGGCCGTTTGGTTCTCGGTATCGGCGTAACCATACCCTTTTTCAGCCAGAATTTTGCCGTCCTTTACAACAACGACGGATGCTCCGACGTATTGGGCCTGTGCTTCAGGCGATGCAAAAAACTTGTCTAAAAACGAGGTTGCCGATTCCGCCGTCAGCGCGGTGGCTTTGTTTTGCTGGGACGCTGCGGTGGCAGCCTGTCCCGGCGTTTGCGCGGTTTCCGCGTGAACCGCTGGCGTCCATAAGCTGAATGAAAGCATTGCAGCCATGAGTGCGCTGGTCAGTGTAGTGGCTTTGAAGCGATTCCTTCGTGTGGATTGATGCATACAAACACTCCCTTGAATTGGTTTGGGAAATAGTCCCTTCATGTGTATTACGTCTAAATGCCGGGATTGGTTCACGTAAATTGTCGGGCGAAAATCAATCGTTGTGCAAGAGTGCGCGGCTGGCGTCCACAGCGTGATTCTTTTTTGCGTTTATGACGCCATCGTTCCGGACGATGAATTGCCTGAATTGCCTGAAGTGAACGTTTGGCGATCCAGCGAACTTCGGAATAAGCAGAGCGCTCCCAGTCCCATCAGCAGATACAAGCAAGCCATCGCGTAGGAGGGCAGAATCGCGCCGATGGACAAACCGATGCTTCCCATTAAGGCGGCAGCGTTGTAACTCATGCTGTCGGCGGCCATATAGGCTGCACGGTTCGTATCGGGGATCATGCCGGCCAAAAGGACTTTTTGGACGGGCGAATACATCAGTTCGCCGATCGTGTAAACCACCGCAGCCGCAATCAGAAGCATCGCCCAGTTGCTGACGGCGAGCAGCGCGAAGCCCAACGTATACAGCACCATGCCAACCGTCATGACAGACCGGGAAGAATAGCGAAGCATCCACTTGGAAAAGGGCAGGGCGATGAGCGCTACAAGGACGGTGTTGATGGCCAAAACGAAGCTGAACATTTGCAGTCCCGTGATGTCCCATTGAAACAGCTGGGCGCTGAATTCATTTTTCAGGCGCACGGCGATATACTTATCCAATTGAAATTCAAGGGCTACGGCCAGTACGGTTGCAGCAAAGAATGTCATGAAACGCCGATTGCGGAGCACATCTCCATACGTGGAGAACATGCTGCTCCGTTTGCGCGAAACGGGAACATTGGAATGGGAGTGTGTTTCCATCGTTTCGTGAATCAAGGTGACAAGAATGGCCAGCGTTGCCACGCTTTCGGCGAGTACCAGCCCGAACAGCAGGAATCGGTTGGTTTCGAACAGCAGGCCGCCCATCAAAGCGCCGAACGTGATAGCCACGTTCGTGGTCCAATATTGAAGGCCGTAAACATACTGGCGTTCCCGTTCGCTGCTGACATCCACGATCATGGCATTGGCAACGGGAATGCTAACGCCCGAACTTACGCTGCTGAATGTAAACATGATGCATGTCAACCAGACGGAGTCCAGCCAAGGCGAGTTGGCTGCCGCCATCCAGAACAGGGCGAAAACCTGTATGCATTGGGCGGAAACCATCAGTTTTTTACGTCCGATCCGGTCGGACCAGTACCCAGCCCCCAGGCTCACCAGCATGGATAGCAAAATATTGGCGGTGAGCAATAGCCCGGCCCAACTCGCTCCCAGTCGAACGCTCAGGTATATGGCCATGAACGGCAGGATGGATTTTTGCGTCAGATCGGTAAAAAAGTCGGTGATGATGCGAATTCGGATGTTGCGATGCAAAGCGGAGTACTTCATGGTATGCGTTCCTTCCTTGGGTCATATTGATTTCCCGAGTATAATGGATGAAAACCTGAAGAAAAACCGTAAAAGCATCGAGTTTAATTTCGTATTTTATTTGAGTCAGGGGAAAGGCAGGAAACGTTCAGTGGACATGATCGATCATTATCTTCGGTTGCGTTTGAAGTTTTCGAATGTAGCGGATGGGGAGAGTTGTGCGAGTACGACTGGAGAGCTTGCCGATTGCTTGTGCTGCACGATGCGCAATATGAACTTGATCATGAACAGGTTCATGCGGGAAGGATGGGTCGAGTGGAGCCCGGAGCGAGGGAGAGGCAAGAAATCAAAGCTTGTGTTCCGCTATCCTCTGCGGGCGGCCGCAGGAGAGAGGTTTGATCGACTCATGCAGGGCAACAGGCTCGATGAAGCCTATGAGCTGGCGTCGCGTCTGCCTTTTGCGATTCGAAACGATGTCCTGCAGCGACTCGGCGATCACTTTGGCTTTCGATCTGCGGTGGGTAGCGAAGGCAGAATGGATACGCTGCGCATTCCCCAAGAAACGCCGTTCGTGACGCTTGATCCAACGCAAGTGGCCATGTGGGCGGAAGCCGGAATCGTGGGAGAGGTGTTTGACAGGCTGGTACGTTACAATGCCGAACGCGAGCGCTGCGAACCGAGCCTGGCCATTGCCTGGGAGAGCAATGCGGCTGGGACGGAATGGACCTTTTATTTGCACAAGGGCGTGCGCTTTCACCATGGCAAGTCATTGGATGCAGAGGACGTAAAATATACGTTCGAGCGGATTGCGGCAGACCGCAGTAATCCGTGCAGATGGTTGTTCGGGGATATTGCCGGCATTGTTGCCTACGACGAGCTCACGGTACGATTCCGGTTAAGCAGGCCCCATTTCATGTTTCCGGACTTGATGAGCAGCATCGCTGCCTCCATTTTGCCGAGAGACGTAGATTTCGATCCGTTAAATCCGGTTGGAACCGGTCCGTACCGTTTGGTTCGCAACGATCCGCAGCTGCTGGCGTTAGACGTGAATCCTTGGTATTTCAAAGGGCGTGCTTACATAGATCGGGTTGAGTTATGGCAGCTTCCTCGGCTTCCTTCAGGGGGGCCGTTGGTGGAATCGGCCATTAAGCGGGACATGTTTCCCGATGGTCAGGGGAGAGCCGTGCAGTATGAAGCGCAGGGCGGAGTTTTTATGACGTTTAACATGCGCAAGCCCGGGCCGCAGCAGGACCGCAGGTTCAGGCTTGCGATCAGATATTTGTTAAGCCGGCAAGCGTTGAATAACGAGATGGGGGACAAGAATACCCGGATTGCATATAGCCTGTTCCGCGGCCGCTCTGAGGAACAGTCTGCATTGAGTCCCCTGGATGAAGAAGGTATGGATGGATCTTTGGCGAGGGCGACAACGTTGCTGCGTGACAGCGGTTATGCGGGGGAAACGGTGAGCGTCTGGGTGGAGGATGGCCATAAAATGCAAATCGACATGGCGTGGTTTGCCGATCGGTGCGAACGCGTCGGACTAAAGATAAACATCGAGCCCGGTGATGTGGTCAAGGCGGTCTACCACCACGATTTCGGAGAGCATGACCTGATCTACACGGGGGAGTTGTTTGATGAACATGTCATGTTAAGCCTGCTGACCATGTACACGTTTCGAAACACGTTGTTCCTGATTGCGATGGACGATGCGTGGCGGGCAGCACTGGCGTTTCAATGCAGCAGGGTCGTCGGCATTCGGGACGAGGACGAGCGAATGCAAGGATGGATCGAGCTGGAAGAAATGCTGATCCGCGAGGCACTGCTGCTGCCCATGTACAGTTTCCGGGAAGAGCACACCCACCATGCATCCTTGCGAGATTACAGGGTGGTCGGTTACGGGATGCCGGACCTGAGGCGATTATGGGTGAAGCGCAGCCCGGATGCCGAAAGCAGGCAGGAGAGCTATCCGGCGTATATCCCGTTATGGTAATGAATCACTGGATGGATACCCCGCTTATGATTTCGGTTGTGGTTTATTTGAAATATGAAACCAGAAGTACATACATGGATGATTTTGGGCATCAAAAAGGGGCTCGGCCAGAGCCCCATCGTTTTTCGTGGTTCAGGATTGCTTAGGCTGTTTGACAAATACAATCGGCTTCGTGCCGGGTTCCATCAGCAAGGGAATAGAAACCGATTGTACATGCCCGTCCTCGCTCACTTCGAACGTCGCTGTCACCGTTAACCCCAATAACGGAAGCTCCACCGAAAATGTTTCGTTTCCGGAATAGGTCATCGGCATTTCCAGTTGGTTAAAATAGGTTTCCAGTCCGTCTTCCCGACGGCGAACGAATAGCTCGCCATACCCGGGGTTAACATAAACGCCTTCATAGGCAGATCCATGCCGTTCAAGGGTGAACGATGTTGGCGTCTCCTCTTTGTCGGTTTGTTCCGGCTCCTTGCTTGTGGAAGTGATGGTACTAGGAGCGATGGCATCCGTATCCTGTTCGGCCGGTTCGCCGCCCATGATTTTTCGCATTTTGCCGCTCCAATCGACGGTATCCAGTTGAAGCAGTAAATCCACGACGCGGAACGACGCCGTGTAAGGCACCACGCTGCCTTGCGTATTGCTGAGCGCAACGATTCCGATGTTTTGTTCCGGCAGAAAGGCCACTTGGGAAGCAAAGCCGTCAATGGCTCCGCCGTGATGAATCATCATATGTCCGCGATAAGGCTCGATGAACCAACCGAGACCATAGGTACATACAGGCATTTCGCTGCCTTGGAATGGAGAGTCGCATGGCATGTGCGGCGTGTGCATGACGGCAAATTGCTCTTTGGAAATTAAGGACTGGCCGTCGAATTGTCCCTGGTTCAGCTGGAATCGCAGCCAGGCGATCATGTCATTCAGGTTGCTGTTAATGGAGCCTGCAGGGCCAATAGCGTCGATGTTGCGGAACGGCATGCGCTCTAACTTCCCGTCTTTCTCTATATACGGATAGGCGTAGTCTTCCTTTTGCTGCATGTCCTGAACCGAAAATACGCTGGACGCCATGCCTAACGGATCCAACAAGTACTGCTGAGCGAACTGTTCCCATTCGGTTTCTTTGATGTGTCCCACGAGATAGCCAGCCGCCATATAGATCAGGTTCTGGTACTGCCATTTGTTTCTGAAATCTTCATTGGGTTCCAGATACCGCAAAGCGTAGATGAGTTCTTCTCTCGTACGGCCCGAATTGTACCAAGCCATTTCATGTCTCGGCAGGCCGGAGCGGTGGCACAACATATCTCGGATGGTCATACGTTCCGCAGCCATGGTATCAAACATTTGGAATTCTTCCATATACGTTTTAACGGGGGTATCCCATTTCATCAGCTCCTGATCGACAAGCTGTGCTGCCGTAGCTGCGGTGAATGCTTTGGTGCTTGAACCGATGGCAAAGAGTGTTTCAGGTGTAACCTCACTTTTGGATTCTACGTCGCGGTAACCGTAGCCTTTTTTCCAAATGATTTCATCGTTATGTATGACGGCTATGGCCAAACCGGCCGTTTTCCATTCCTGCAGCTGTTGGATGATATATTCGTCCAATCCGTCGAGCAATGTGGAGTTCGTTGCGATAGACATCTCGAATCCCTCCGTTTACATGAATTTGTTCCCCACGTCCACTATGCCTCTTCCCATTGGAAATTGCATCCTTCCCGAGACCGATTTGTGCCTGATCACCGACAATACGAAAAGGGATGAAGGCTTGTCAAACCAGTCCGCATAAATCGAACAAGTCCCTCATAGACATGTACTAATCAAGTAGGGGTTCTGCCGAACGCACAATCCCGAAGTGAAAACATGTGCTAAAGGGGATGATGTCATGCGCCGAATATCATGGATGCTTGCCATGGTATTGGTTTTCTCGGTCTTGCTTGCCGCTTGCGGGAAAAAGGATGCGGCAGCCGTGGTCAAAGATTTGAATGAAGTCGTGGGTGAGATGAAAAGTTATCAGGGATCAGGCGTCATGACGCTACATACCGGAGACACGCCGCAGCAGTACAAGGTCGAGGTATGGCATCAGAAACCGTCGTATTATCGCATCGCGCTCACCAACGCCAAAAAGGATATTACCCAGATCGTGCTCCGCAATGACGAAGGCGTCTTCGTGCTGACGCCAAGCCAGAACAAAAGCTTCCGTTTCCAGAGCAATTGGCCGGACAACCAGGGACAAGTCTATCTGTATGAAACGTTGATTCGCAGCATTACGGGTGATTCGACCCGTCAGTTCTCCGATGAAAAAGAAAGCTATGTTTTTGATGTGGCGGCCAACTACAACACCCAAGCGCTCGTCCGTCAAAAAATATGGCTCCATAAAGGCGATTACGCGCCACAGCAGGTGGAAGTGTCGGATGCCAGTGCGAACGTCGTCGTAGACGTCAAATTCGACAGTTTCAAATTCGGAGCCGAATTTGGCAAGGACGCGTTCGACATGCAGCGCAACATGACGGCTGCCACGGGAGAGAAAGGACAGAACGGTACCAGCACCGGCGGCACAACGGAAACGGAAAAAGGTAAGACTCAGGATGGCCAGAACACAGGTAACGAGCAGGCTAATCCGCAAACGGCACCTGGCGAAGGTGCGGCATCCGAATCGGGAGGAACGTCCGTGGATGGTCAAACCGGCGTCTCCGAAGGAAATCAGGCAGGAGCCCAACAGCCGTCCACCGGCAATGCAGGCGCGGAAGAAACGACCACTGCTCTGCCGGAAGACGCGGGAAGCTTCGGCGTCATCGAGCCGACATATGCTCCGGAAGGCGTCAAGTTCAAGGACGATCAAATTTTGGATGAGTCGGAAAATTACTCGGTCATGCTGCGTTACGAAGGAATGTACAATTACACCATTTTTGAAGCAAGACCGCAGGACCGGGCCGTATCGCTCGCGCCATCGACGCTTATTGATCTCGGATTCACCGTCGGCATGTTAAGCGGAGATGCGCTGCAGACGCTGACATGGATGAATGACGGCATTGAATACCGGATTACGAGCAGTGACCTGCCTGTTCCTGAGATGGTGAAGATCGCCACGTCGATGCAGGACCAGTCGGGTAAATAGGTCTGAGGGTATAGGAGATTTGTCATTAGGCATGCTAAGAAGCATCGGGGAGTGGTTCCCCGGTGCTTTTTTTGGGTTCATAATATAGACTTCGTCCGGATTTTTTTGAAAGTGTGACATGATGGAGAAAAGGTATTCATCCGCTTAAGACAGAAATCGGTGCCATTTTTTCCTGCAGGCCACACTTGCGATCCGAAACCCGCATATAATTGAAAGTATGGGTGTATTGAAACCAGCATCCCGGTTAAAAGCAATTGGGGAATCATGAACATGCTCTGGAAAAAGGAAGGACCGTTCCGCATTGAAGCAGGCACGCTTACGAGCAGCCAGAAACGGGTATGTGTATAAGGTAGAGGGCGGATAAAACGCAAGCAGGCGAGAGGCGCCCGTCCTGTGAAACACCACCCGTTTTCAGCCGTGCTGCCTTCGTATTCCGTCGTTGATTTGACAGTCACATGCTTGGGCATTACGATGGAAACTGACATGAGGCGGATTAAGAAGATTGGAGAAGGTGAAAGAACGTGCAACGACAATATCGGCCGACCCAAGCGGAAATTAACTTGGACCATCTGGACAGCAACGTAGAAGCTTTCCGCGCGGCATTGCCGCAAGGCATGAAGCTGCTGGCATGCGTCAAGGCAAATGCCTATGGCCATGGTGCAGTGGAAACGGCCAGAGAACTGGAACGAATCGGCGCCGATTATCTGAGCGTTGCTTTTCTGGACGAAGCGCTTGAATTAAGGCAGCATGGCATTACATTGCCGATTCTTGTATTGGGATATACTCCGCCGGAAGGCATCGTGGAGGCTTGGAAGCATAACGTGACTATCACCCTGTTCAGCAGGGAGGTGCTCGAGGCCATTCGCAGTCTGGATCCGGGCCTGAGCGACCGCAGGCTCAAAGTGCACATCAAGATCGATAGCGGCATGGGCCGATTGGGCTTGCTGCCTGGGGAAGAAGCGGTGGCTTTCGTTCAGGAAGTGGCCGATTTGCCGCAGGCAGAGCTGGAGGGCATGTTTACCCATTATGCCAAAGCAGACGAAGAAGACAAAACGTATACCCTGGAGCAGTATCGACGGTTTCAAGGCGTGGTGGATGCGCTGCGAAATCAGGGATGCACCATCCCGATCTTACATACGGCGAATAGCGCTGCCGCGATCGATTCTCCCGGACTGTCCTATGACATGGTACGGGTCGGAATCAGTCTCTATGGGCTGTATCCATCCGCCGAGGTGAATCATCAGGCCGTGAAGCTTTCGCCGGTATTGACGCTGAAAACCAAAACGGTTCTGGTCAAAACGCTGCCGTCCCATTGGGGCGTCAGCTATGGAACCCGTTATGTAACGCAGGACAATGAACGAATAGCGACACTGCCGATCGGTTATGCAGACGGATTCTCCCGAATGCTGACGGGCAAGGCGCAGGTGCTTATACGCGGTCGCCGCGTTCCCGTTGTCGGCACGATCTGCATGGACCAATGCATGGTGTCGCTGCAAGCTTTCGCGGAAGAAGCGGAAGACATTCAAGCCGGCGAAGAGGTTGTTCTCATCGGCCATCAGCATGGGGAGACCATTTCCGCAGAGGAGGTCGCTTCCCAACTCGGTACCCTCAACTACGAGGTGATTTGCATGCTCGCGCATCGCGTTCCGCGCGTATATACGCGCGGTGGAACAGAAGTTGCCAGCATCAACCCCCTTTTGACAACCTAATCATTCGCAAGGTTTATATTTCCAGCAAAGTTTTTTCCGAATCGGCAGGAATAATGTCATCCCGTCCCGAAATCTTATCTTTGGAACGATCCGAGGATGTAAATCCTGTAAAAGGATGTCTGACCTGTACGAATAATGCCTGCCCGGTTTATAATGGAGTACAGCATACTTGATATACTGGGGGCATATATATTCCTTTGTATAAAAGTTCTGGAAAAACGCAATACTGGAACACAATGGCGAATGGTTTTTGGGGGTGGAAGAAAGGTGGCCAACTTGCAAAACACCAAGCGGATCATGATCAGTCTGCCTGATCATCTTCTGCAGGAAGTGGATGGCATCGTCGCGATGGAGAATTCCAACCGCAGCGAATTGATCAGGCAGGCCATGAAGCTGTATTTGACAGAGCGGAAAAAGCGTTATATTCGCGAGTCGATGCAGCGCGGGTACATGGAGATGGCGAAGATTAATCTAACCATGGCATGCGAGGCCTTTCACGCGGAGGAAGATGCGGACAGCACTCTGGACCGCTTAGTTAGCGGGGTGTAGACATTGATCGTAAAACGCGGTGACGTTTTTTTTGCGGATCTTTCTCCCGTTGTTGGTTCCGAGCAAGGCGGGGTCAGACCGGTTCTGGTGATCCAGAACGATATCGGCAACCGATTCAGTCCAACCTGTATCGTGGCGGCCATTACCGCCCAGATTCAGAAGGCGAAGCTGCCGACGCACGTCGAGATTGATGCGGAGGCGCACGGGTTTGATCGGGACTCGGTGATTTTGCTCGAACAAATACGGACCATTGACAAGCAAAGGCTGACCGACAAGATTACCCATCTTGACGAGGAGACCATGAAGCTGGTCAATGAGGCATTGCAGATCAGCATAGGGCTGATTGATTTTTGAAATGCGGTTCCCAGGAAGAACACTATCATAACCGCAGTTTGTTAAGGGAGCGTACGGCCGTCCTAGAGGGGGCTGTGCGCTCTTTGCATGTCCAGCTTCATCAAGCGTTGTGAAAGCGTAGAACAATTAAAGGGTTTTCGCTATAATGGTACCGGAGAAACCGTTTACGAGAAAGATATACAGAGTGGAGGAAGCATATGAGCATTTTGATCAATCCGGACAAGCTTCAGTTTCATCTGCAGACCCGCAAGGCAAGCTACGTATTTCAGGTCATGCCTTCGGGGCATTTAGTGCATCTGTATTACGGCAAAAAATTGCGAGACACCGATCTGGGCTGGCTTCACGTTCGCACGGAACGGGCATCGTTCAGCCCTAACCCCGTGCCGGAAGATCGCACCATTTCATTCGATACATTGGCGCAGGAACTGCCGGTATATGGAACGAGCGATTTCCGCCACCCGTCCGTGCAGCTGCAGCTGGCCAACGGATCGATGATTACCGAGTTTACTTATGTCGGTCATCGATTGGAGCAAGGCAAACCCGTGCTGGAAGGCTTGCCGGCCACTTACGTGGAATCGGCCGATGAAGCCGATACGCTTGTGATCGAGCTGGAAGATCGCGTGGCAGGCGTGCGCATCGAGCTTTCTTACACGGCATTCGACAAGTTCAACGCGATTACGCGTTCCATGCGGGTCATTAATGACAGCGCTACCGCGGTAAACCTCGTGCGCGCGCTCAGCATGTCCGTTGACTTTCCGCATGACCGATACGAACTGCTTCACCTATCCGGTGCGTGGACGCGCGAGCGCGACGTGGTGCGCAGAGCGCTGGCTTCCGGCATGCAAGGCGTGGAGAGCCGCCGCGGTGCGAGCGGCCATCAGCAGAACCCGTTCTTGGCGCTGCTGACGCCGGGCACCGACGAGGATCATGGCGAGGTGTACGGCTTCAGCCTTGTCTACAGCGGAAGCTTCACGGCGCAGGCTGAAGTGGATCAGTTCAAAACCACCCGCCTGTCCATGGGCATCAACCCGTTCGATTTCAGCTGGAAGCTGGACTCCGGGGAAGCGTTCCAGACGCCGGAAACGGTGATGGTATATTCGGATACCGGTTTGGACGGCATGTCTCAGTCCTTTCATGAGCTTTATCGCGAACGACTGGCGCGCGGCCGGTTCCGCAATGCGGAGCGCCCGGTGCTCGTCAACAACTGGGAAGCGACTTATTTCGCTTTCAATGCGGACAAGATTGAGCAGATCGCCCAAGCGGGCAAGAAGCTCGGCATTGAGTTGTTCGTCTTGGATGACGGTTGGTTCGGCCATCGCGACAGCGACAATTCCTCGCTGGGTGACTGGTTCGTCGATAAAAGCAAGCTGCCCGCCGGCCTGGAGGATCTGGCCAACAGGGTAACCGGATTGGACATGCAGTTCGGGCTCTGGTTCGAACCGGAAATGGTATCGCCGGACAGTGAGCTGTATAAGGCCCATCCGGATTGGTGCCTGCATGTTCCTGACCGTCGCCGCACCGAAGGCCGACAGCAGCTCGTGCTGGATTTCTCCCGCCAGGACGTGCGTGACGAAATTGTTCGCATGCTCAGCGACGTTCTGGGCTCTGCCCCGATTTCCTACGTGAAATGGGATATGAACCGCAACATGACCGAAGTGGGTTCCGCATTGCTGCCACCGGATCGCCAGCGCGAGACGGCTCACCGCTACATGCTTGGATTGTACGACGTTATGGAACGCGTCACGTCTTCGTTCCCGCACATTTTGTTCGAAAGCTGTTCGGGCGGCGGCGGCCGTTTCGATCCGGGCATGTTGTATTACATGCCGCAAACATGGACCAGCGACAACACGGATGCCATCTCGCGTTTGCGCATCCAGTACGGAACGAGCCTCGTATATCCGGTAAGCTCGATGGGATCCCATATTTCTGCTGTTCCGAATCACCAGGTGAACCGGATCACTTCCCTGGAAATCCGCGGGCATGTAGCCATGTCCGGCAACTTCGGATACGAACTCGACCTGACTCGCTTCACCGAAGAAGAGAATGAAATCGTGAAGGCACAGGTCGAGTTGTACAAGGAAATTCGCGGAACGATCCAGTTCGGTACGTTCCGTCGTCTCCTCAGCCCGTTCGAAGGCAACGAAACGGCCTGGATGTTCACGTCGCCGGACGGAAGCGAGGTTGTCGTCTTTTACTTCCGCGTGCTGTCCGAGCCGAATGCGCCGCTGCAGCGCCTGAAACTGAAAGGGCTTGATCCGGAAGCGGATTATCGCTTGAAAGGCGGGTCCGAAACGTTCACCGGAGATGCGCTGATGTATGGCGGCATTGCGGTTGGTGCAGCCAAAGGAGATTACCTGAGCGAAATGTTCCGCTTCGAACGTGTTTGAGGCTTAAATTAAACCATCCGATCCTAACAGGGCCGAAATGCATTGGAAGATGTGTTTCGGCCCTTCTTTGCGGTCGCCGGGAAAGGGATTGGGGTTGGTTCTGAGCTGTAAGAACTTGCTATGCGCACGATTGCTGGAAATCTGCACGGAATTTTGTGATAATATAAAAAAGGGAAACCTGTTCAAGTGGCAGGTTACATATGGGATTACAGCAGCGCGGCTGCCCCGAACATAGCCTGATCTGTACGATTCAGGAAGGAAAGAGGGATTGGATTTGTCTGAACAGGAAACGGTTATGGAAATGAATGAAGAGAAAATAAAGGCTGAACGCCATGAACGTATTGTAAAACAAGTTGCGAAGGAACTGTCGTTATCGCTCAAACAGATCCGTACAACCACGGAGCTGCTGGATGAGGGGAATACGATTCCGTTTATTGCCCGTTACCGCAAAGAAATGACGGGCGAGCTCGACGAAAACCAGCTGCGGCAGATTGAAGAACGCATCGTATACCTGCGCAACCTCGAAGACCGAAAAGTCGAAGTCATCCGCATCATCGAAGAACAGGGCAAACTGACCGAGGAATTGAAAACGTCCATCACGAAGGCGGTCAAATTGCAGGAAGTGGAAGACCTGTACCGCCCTTATCGCCAGAAACGCAAGACACGTGCCAGCGTGGCGAAGGAGAAAGGTTTGGAGCCGCTCGCGGCCTGGATCTGGGCTCAACCGAAACAAGGGAACGTGGCGGAGGAAGCCGCACGTTACGTGAATGCCGAGCTTGGGGTGGACGACGCGGATGCCGCACTCCAGGGAGCCAAGGATATCCTTGCCGAGAACGTGGCCGACGATGCAGCAATTCGCGCCTGGATTCGCAGATATACGCTTGATCATGGCATGTTGACTTCCGAAGCGAAAGATGCGGAACAGGAATCCGTGTACGAGAACTACTACAGCTATCGCGAGCTGGCCAAAAAAATGCCGCCGCACCGGATTCTGGCCATTAACCGCGGAGAGCGCGAAGGCATTCTCAAGGTCGGGCTTGAAGTCCAGCCGGAGTCGGCCCATCGTCACATGGAAGGCCAGATCATTAAAGGCGCTTCCGCCGTGCAGGATATTTTGCGCGCCGTCATCGAAGATGCCTACAAACGGCTGATTGCTCCTTCAATCGAACGCGAAGTCCGGGCAGAGCTGACGGAGAAGGGCGAGGCCCAGGCGATTTCCGTCTTCTCGGCCAACCTGCGCAACCTGCTGCTGCAACCGCCGATCCACGGCAAAAGCGTGCTGGGCGTGGACCCGGCATACCGGACCGGCTGCAAGCTGGCCGTTGTGGACGATACGGGCAAACTGCTTGAGGTTGCCGTCACGTACCCGACGCCGCCGAACAACAAAAAACGCGAAGCTGCGGAAGTCTTCCATCGCATCATTAAACAGTACGACATCGGTCTGATCGTCATTGGCAATGGTACGGCATCGCGCGAAACGGAACAGTTCGTTGCCGAGATCATTCAAGAGAACGGGGACGACAACCTGGTATACCTGATCGTCAACGAGGCTGGAGCGAGCGTATACTCCGCTTCCAAACTCGCCCAGGAGGAGTTCCCGGATCTGGACGTGGCCGAACGGAGCGCGGCCTCCATCGCTCGCCGGGTACAGGATCCGCTGGCTGAACTGGTCAAAATCGATCCCAAAGCGATCGGCGTCGGACAGTATCAGCATGATGTTTCCCAGAAAGTGCTGGAGGAGAGCTTGAAAGCTGTCGTCGAATCGGCGGTCAACCATGTCGGGGTCGACGTCAATACGGCTTCGCCTTCGCTGTTGTCCTACGTGGCTGGCGTGAATGCGACCATCGCGAAAAACATCGTGAAGTTCCGTGAAGAGAACGGGCGCTTCTCGAACCGCCGCCAGCTGCAGAAAGTGCCGCGTCTGGGCGCGAAAACGTATGAGCAGTGCGTCGGCTTCATGCGCATCGGCGAAGGAGACAATCCGCTGGACCGCACCCCGATTCATCCTGAGTCCTACAAGGTGGTCGACCAGTTGTTCGCCGAGCTGAACATCGGTCTGGACAAGCTGGGCAGCAAAGAATTGTCGGAATTGCTCTCCCGGCAAAATCCGGAGCAATTGGCTGCCAAGCTGGGCGTTGGCGTGCCTACGCTGCGCGACATTTTGGACAGCCTGCAGCGTCCGGGCCGCGATCCGCGCGAAGAGATGCCGCTGCCGATTTTCCGCACGGACGTCCTGAAAATCGAAGATCTGGTTCCAGGCATGGAACTGCAAGGTACGGTGCGCAACGTGATCGATTTTGGCGCCTTCGTAGACATCGGCATTAAGAGCGATGGGCTTGTCCACATTTCGCAGCTTAGCAACGGGTACGTCAAACATCCGATGGATGTCGTATCCGTAGGCGATAATGTGACGGTGTGGGTACTTCACGTGGATGTCAAAAAAGGCCGCGTTGGGCTGACCATGAAAAAGCCGGCTTCGGCTCAGCAGTCCTCATGATCGGCACACCACGCACAGAGAACAGCCTTCCCTTTCCGGGGAGGCTGTTTTTGTCATGTATGGGCTTCGTTGTGTTCCGCGACCGGTCCGAACGAAAAAGCGGGCTGCGCCCGTGAAGGGCTCGTCACATTTCACTGTCTGCGCTGCGAGATACGCTGCTATTGCTCGGTTTGTTCCGATAAAAGAACCAGCATTCGTTCAGGAGTTTGATCTGGCGGCTATCCTTTTTGTGGAATGCCCGCATCAGTTGATTGCAAAGCCATTGGGGCAAGGGTATCTCCTCCTCTTGCGTTTTCATCTGTACGTTAGCATATGTGGCTATAGCCTGACCCGTGCGGAATAACCCGGGCATGAACGTTGGAAAATTCAATGCCAGCATAGCTCCTCATAGCTGCTCGGTTCAGGTGAAAGCTTTTCTTGGAGTTCATGCATACAAGATGAGCGACGTTGGGCCATACAGCGCAAAAAAGCGCATCCTCCGGTTGGGGAAAATGCACTTTCAGGTTGGGTATTCTGCCTATGGGTGTATACGAGTCGATCAGAGCGCTTCGGCTTCTTCCTCGTACCATTGCTCCAATTGAGCTTGCAGCGCACGAATTTCGGTGAGAAGCGCAATCAACGGGTAATGGTTCTCTTTCAGACTGGCAAAACTCTGCTCCAGCGCGTTGATGTAATCCATCCCGGAAACGATCACCCATTGCTCGCTCAGCAAATCAAGATTGTCGCATTCCGCAACGGCCCGAGGCAGTTCGGGTACATCTGCAGCCGTGAGTTTGTCGATTTCCTTGTGCAGGCGCAGATTGAGCGCACTCAATTGATAGGCATAATCGGCCGGCATCTCCACAAATTGCAGGTGCCCTGCCTGTTGCAAAATGACGTAACGCATTTTCGGCATAACGAGTCGTAGCTCCCCTCATACATTCTACTTGACAGTGTAGCCCACGAAACGGTTACAATTCAAGGGTATGCTTGCAAACAAAAAGATTGGCCTGCACCAAAGGAGAGGAAATCAGTGGAGAATGACGAATTGCAGCAATGGATCGAGCAGGTGTCTCTGGAGCACTTTGGAGTCCCGTTTACGCATGAGGCGCTATTCAATCCTCGTTTGTCGACGACGGGCGGACGATACATGCTGAAAAGCCACCGGATCGAGATCAATCCTCGTCAGCTTGAAGTGCACGGACGGGAAGAGGTCGAAAAAATTATCAAGCATGAGCTGTGTCACTACCATTTGCATATCCGGGGGCGTGGTTATCGTCATCGGGATCCGGAGTTCAAGGCATTGCTGCAAAAAGTGGGAGGTTCCCGGTTCTGCCAGTCCCTGCCGGACGGGATGGGGAGAAAGACGCTGCCTTATCGCTATAAACTGGTTTGCAAAAGCTGTGGCACCGAATACTTGCGTAAACGCAAAATGGACCCGAAGCGTTATCGCTGCGGACGCTGCACGGGAAAGTTGGAGCTGCGCGACATGTCGTCATGATTGCAGAGCGCGTATACGGACACAAGAAGAAGCGGAAGTTGTCTCATAAGAGAAAAATGCTGCAAAAAAATGTTTAAAACAGTGTCAACGTTATTGACTTGGCAAGCCAATCATGTTAAATTATTTTTATCCACTAAAAATATTCCCTGATAGCTCAGTTGGTAGAGCACTCGACTGTTAATCGAGTTGTCACAGGTTCGAGTCCTGTTCGGGGAGCCATTTCTTTGGAGAGATACCCAAGTGGCTATAAGGGGACCCTCTGCTAAGGGGTTAGACTGCGTAAGCGGTGCGAGGGTTCGAATCCCTCTCTCTCCGTATGAATAATCTTCATTGCCAGGGATGAGAACCCTAAAGGTTCGTCGGAGCAAAATATGAATCCTCTTCACGTGAATCGGTTAACGATTCCAGTGAAGAGGATTTTTTAGTTTCTTATTTTTGATTCACAATACGATTCCGAGCATGTTTGACAAGCCTTGTTTACCTTCTTCCGTCACTTCGACGGCACGGCTGCCTGTTTTGCGGCGCGTCCATCCAAGCTCCGCCAGTCGCCGTTCCAGTTGATCACCGAGCAGGCCGGAGATATGGAACCTGCGTTCGCTCCAATCCAGGCACTTGCGTGCGATTGCTCTGCGCGTTCCGGATCGATGCGAAAGGTCGATTCCGAACGACTCAAACCATTCATATCCTTTCGTTGGAATGTGATAATCCTTGTTCTGGCCATCGTCCTCGATATAGCCTTTCTGCAACAAGGCGTCGCAGAGGGCGATACCCAACTTTCCGGCCAGATGATTGTAACAGGTGCGGGCGGAACTCAGCTGTTGCAGCTGATCGGATTGTTTGAGGGAACGTACGGAGACAGGGGGAGCGATGCTTGCCATCGTTTCGATCAAAAAGGCAATGTCATGACTGGCCAGGCGATAATACCGATGCCTGCCCTGACGTTCCACAACGAGTAATCCGCCTTCTACCAATTTGGCCAGGTGGTTGCTTGCGGTTTGGGGAGTCACCCCCGCCATATAAGCGAGTTCGCCGGCAGGCAATGCTCTCCCGTCCAGCAAGGCTTCCATAAATACGGCACGACTGGGGTCCGCGATTAATGATGCAATCGCTGAAATATTAGGGTATGCATTCATACTTCGATGATAACTGAACAATTGCCGTATTACAATGCAATCAGGCACGAAAAATCTGCCCCGAAGGTCGGATGCATGTCGTCGCTATGAAAGAAGTCGTTTTTGAAGGATGGAATGGAGGAAGGATACATGGGACATCGCTATCTGAAGGATCATATGGAGCATAACAACAGCTGTGAAACCAGGACTTTTCATGAAAAATCGGTGGAGCTTCATGAAGTGATCCGCCCGAATATTTTATATTATGGCACACCCGTGCTGCTGCTCAGCACGCTGAATGAGGACGGGTCAACCAACATATCCCCGTTATCGTCGTCATGGGCTCTGGGAGATTGCGTCGTGCTTGGGTTAGGCGTTCAAGGGCAGGCTTTCGATAACTTGAGCAGGCATAAGGAATGTGTTATTAATTTGCCGGATGCCACCTTATGGAGACAGGTTGAGCTTTTGGGAAAGTATACAGGCAAAAGTCCGGTTCCTGAGGAAAAAGCGGAAATGGGATATCGATTCTGCTCGGACAAGTTCGAGGCTGCGGGGTTTACGTCACAGCGTTCGGCAGAAGTTCGTCCTGATCGGATCGCCGAATGCGCGCTCCAAATCGAAGCCTCGGTGCAGCATATTCGCATACCCCAACATACGCCGTTTATGGCGATTGTTGAAGCTAAGGCGCTAATGGTACATGCCCATCCGGGGATCATCTCTGCTCAGGACCATATTGATCCGGAAAGATGGGATCCGCTTATTTATAATTTTCGGCACTACTACGGACTCGGGGAGAAGCATGGAGAGAGCTTTAGGGCGAGGAAGTGATCGGACGTAAGAAAGAAGAGAGGGCGGGGGCCGACGAAGGTCCTCGTCTTTTAAGTATTTTGAAAATGGGGTAATTAGTAAAGGATAATGAATGTAAGCATATACATACTTGAGATGGGATGTCCGCCTTGTTGGCGTTGTTTCGAGATGATACGAAAGGATGGATGGCGATGGAATGGGAATATTTGATGCGCGTGGTCCTCGCCGGTCTGTGCGGTGTGTTCATTGGATATGAACGGAAAAATCGGATGAAAGAAGCGGGGATCCGCACGCATTTTGTCGTTGCTGTAGGTGCAGCGCTGATGATGGTTGTATCCAAATACGGATTCCAGGATCAATCCGGCTGGACCAACCTGTCGCTGGATCCTTCCCGGATTGCGGCACAAGTGGTAAGCGGGGTCGGATTCATCGGCGCCGGCATGATTTTTACGCAGCGCCAAACGGTGCGTGGACTCACCACGGCCGCAGGCATTTGGGCAACGGCTGGCATGGGTCTGGCCATGGGCGCGGGATTATATTGGACGGGTGCCGGAGTGACGCTGCTCATCATCATTGCGCAAATGCTGCTCCATCGGCAAGCGCGCTGGCTCGTATCCGCCAGGTCGGAAACGTTGACGATCCGTTTGGATCAGGAAGGGGCTGCGCTCCAGAGCGTCTTGTCCCTGCTGGGGCAAGAGGGGATTGCGGTGACGGGTTTCCGGGCAGAAAAAGAAACAAGCGCAGGTCTCCTTGGAGAGACTACGCTTGAGTTTGTCGTTAAACTGCCGGGTCCTTATCAGGGAGAACGGCTGCTTGCATTGCTTTCCGATGTGCCGCATGTGCGTTCCATCGAGCTGAAATAGCCGGGGTTAAAGGTTAAATGACGGTTTCGGGACGGGAAATCGTTTTGCCGTCAAGCACGCAGTGAATTGCATGCGCAACGCCGTTTTCCACGTTGGTTAACGTTATGGCATCGGCCAGATCCTGAACTTCGGCCACGGCATTGCCCATGGCAATGCCAAGCCCGGCCATTTCGATCATGGACACATCGTTGAAGTTGTCGCCGATGGCTGCCGTGTCGCTCATGGAAACGCCGAAGTGCTCGGCGAGCTTTGCCAAGGCATTTCCTTTGGAAACGTCGGGATGCTGCATTTCGAAGTTGTGTTCGGCCGACACAACCATGGCTACGTCCGATCGGGAGGCGAAGTGCTCGCGTCCTTTTTTCAATTGAAGCGGGTCAAGCGAGAAGGCCATGATGTTATAAATGAAAGCCTCAGCCGGAATGTCCTGATGAGAATTGACGCGGAAATGGTCCTTTTTGGCATAGTGTTTTTTAATGCCGGAAATCATATGTTTAAGGTTTTCGTCAGGAGTCGTGTCGAGCAGGCGTTCCATGTCGGCCATGATTTGCGCATGGTGGTTGGAAGGGGCGTAGATGCCCTGTTGGGTAGAGGCTTCGTAATAAATTTCGTTCTCCTCCAGCCATTTCATGACCGATGCTGCCGTTTCGCGGTCCAGCGGAAGATGGAAAATGCGCTCGCCGTTCTCGTCATGGATGGTGGCGCCGTTGGATCCGATGACAGGGGTTTTGATGCCGCCATCACGGCTAATGTTGATCACGTCGGAATAGACGCGGCCGGTAGCAATCGTAACTTCAAGCCCTTCTTGCTTGGCGCGCTGAATCGCAGCCGCATTTTCGGGACTCACCTGGCTATTGCGGTTCAATAACGTTCCGTCCAGGTCGGTTGCAAACAATTTGATCATACTTACAGCTCCTTTTCTTTGATGGGTTCAGGAATGAGAATCTCGACTTGTTGTTCTTCGAGGAAAGCCAGCCAGTCTGCGGAAGGCCATTGATTCGTGATCAGCACGTCCACGAGGGACCAGTCGGCAAAGCGGTATCCGTATTGCCTGTCAAATTTCGAATGATCGGCAAGCACGATCACCTGTTTGGCTGCCTGCATCATCTGGTATTTGATTTTGCCTTCTTCTTCAGAGGCGCTGAAGCCCTGCATGGTAAGGCCGCCAATGCCGATGAAAGCTTTATCTACATAATAGCGGGATAACGTTTCGATCACGGAGGCGCCATAAACATAGCGTTGGTCCTTGTTGATCTTGCCGCCGAGCAGGCGGATATCCACTGCGGCATGGTTGGAGAGCAGATCGGCCGAGTGCATGGAGTTGGTGATGACCGTGCAGGATTTGCCGTTCAGATTCTCCGCACAGGCCTGAACCGTGGTTGAAGAATCCAGAATGATAATTTCGCCTTCGCGCACAAGCGCTGCCGCGAGTTTGCCGATGGCGCGTTTATCCTCGGAAACATGGAGCAGGCGTTCCTTGTAAGATTTGAATTCGAGTGGAGGCGAGGGAAGAATTGCGCCGCCGCGCGTGCGGATGATGGCCTCCTGCTCTTCAAGCTTGATCAGATCCCTGCGGGCCGTATCTCGGGATACGTCGAACAGGGTTACGATCTCGTCCGCGGAAATTCGGCTATGCTTGCGAAGATGCTCGATAATGAGCTGCAGGCGTTCTTCTTGAAACAAACAAGATGCCTCCTTAATGGGGATGACTAATTTATATGATAGCTCAATTATAAGTTTTCGTAATGATATTTGCAATGTTATAAGCTATTATAAGTGATTGTAAGGTTTTTTAATAAGGTTTTTACATATTAAGTGGTTGCGGATAACACTAATGTGGATTGAAGTAGAGCGAATATGTTTGTTTTATTTCATTAAAATTTATTTTTCAAAAAAAGTGTTGCACACCTCTGAAATTCTATGATATACTCTATCTTGTCGCCAAGAACGACAGAGTTTAACAAGGCCCGTTGGTCAAGGGGTTAAGACACCTCCCTTTCACGGAGGTAACAGGGGTTCGAATCCCCTACGGGTCATTGCAATTCCATTGCAACACAAGGGGTGAGAACCCCAAAGGTTCGTCGGAGGATAAGCCTCGTTAGCACAGACTTCGCAGTCTCGAACGAAGTGAGAGTATCCCCTACGGGTCATTGCTTCACAAAAGGTCATTGCTTTTCCATAAGTGATATGGCGCATTCGGTGAAGTTTTACAGCAAGAGCCATTAGCTCAGTTGGTAGAGCACCTGACTTTTAATCAGGGTGTCGAAGGTTCGAGTCCTTCATGGCTCACCAGTTTTACATTTGAATATGCGGTCGTGGTGGAATGGCAGACACGCTATCTTGAGGGGGTAGTGGGCGTACGCCCGTGGAGGTTCGAGTCCTCTCGACCGCATACATAAGTATTAACGAAGACAGGTTTTCATGTTTATACATGAAAACCTGTCTTTTTTATTTTTGTACAACATGCTTAGGGGTGGGCTGAGTGATCAGGCAGATTGTGGTATAATATTGTTTAATGTGTGGCCCATGAGATGATGGAAAGCAGAACAGAGGGATTCATGATTACTAAGGTTGGAAGGCGGTCTTGTATGCAGTCGATCTATGAACGAATTGAACAACTGATTGCCGAAAGGGGAATGACCAAGAAGGCGTTCTGTCAGCAGCTGAAGATCAGCACGGGCAATCTGGGGGATTGGAAGCGCGGCAAGTCTATTCCGAGTACGAACAAGTTGATCGAGATCGCGTCGTTTTTCGATGTGAGCCTGGATTGGCTTATGATCGGACGGCCGTCGAAGGAAGCGATGGTGCGGGAGAAGCGGGAGGATTATTTTTTTGACGTATTGCGGCAACTGGATTGCCAGGACAACGAATTATCGACTGAAGAACAGTCTTTCATCAGCGAATATATTGAATTTACCCGGTATCGCAAGGCCAAAGAAGGTCGTCATTCCGGGGATGGCTTCCTTGAAAAGAAAGAGGATCGAACGGAAGATGAATCGATCTGAATCATAAAACCTCTGAACAGGTCAACACGACGTTGATGCTGTTCAGAGGTTTTTTCGCTGTTCATGCCCGGATGCGTATCTGCCTGTCGCATCCTATCATCCGAGTTATTTGCGGAAAGGAGGCATTTCGCTGCCGAGCAGCACCGGGCGAACCGCATTCCAGAGAAGCAGGCATTGCTCCTGCAATTCCCAGGCGGCCATGCCAAGCATGCGGACGCCGATTCCGCCGGCAAGCATGCTCGCACCGACCAGGATGCGGCTTCCGTGCGGCAATCTCTGCCTAACCAGTTCTAATTCAGCAGAGCCGAGTCCGGGAGCGATCATCCACAATGCGGCCGTATGGGTGTAATGCATCAATGCGGCGGACTCGGTTGGATCGTCCCGCTCCGGGGCGAGGCCGAATCGGTCCCAGACGACGATCTGCTTGCCCAACCGGATATCGGTCAAGCTGTCGTAACGTTGGAATTGGAACAGTTCCCCGCGATGAACGCGCCCGGCAGCCCAAATATCCGCATACGCCAGAACGGCGTTTTCTCGCAGATCGAACCTGGTGGTAAGTGTGGAAGAACTGCCTTTGAACGGAATGACGCCTTCCGGAAAGTATTCCAGAACGGCCCCTTGTTCCAGCGTGAAATGATGCTTCACGGAGGATGGCAATGAAGGCGTGGGGTGCAATCGGGTTGCGGACGTGCTGCTTAACATGACGTGGGTACCTTCCCCGAGATGCCATTCCGAATGGTATACGTCCCCGTTCAAAACGCCAGGCGAGACATCCGATGTATACACGCATAACCCGTTTCCGCCTCCGTGAGGGCGGAAGGAGCGGCTGAACCGGAGCGGGGCGCTGTAATAGCGGTCGATCATGACCGTTCTCCCGCCCTGAAGAGCAAAGCCGGCCCGGAGCTCGCTGCGGCGCGTGATGGCGCCTGTTATCGGCTGCGCTGGTTCGGGCCCGGTTGCCTGCATCTCCGGAACGGGATCAATGAGTGTGTGCCGAACCGTGGTCATGGCTGTGCGAATGCAGATGCGCAGCGGCAGCATCGTCATCCATGTATTGGTGTTCGAGCCAATGCACGATCTCGGATACGCCTTCGCCGCTCATCAGATTGGACATGACATAAGGGCGGCCTTCACGGACGCGTTCGGTATCCTCTTTCATCACTTCGAGACTGGCGCCGACGTAAGGAGCGAGGTCTGTTTTGTTGATCAATAGCAGATCGGAACGGGTAATGCCCGGACCGCCTTTGCGAGGCAGTTTTTCCCCTTGCGCCACATCGATGATGTAAATGAATACGTCGGCCAGTTCCGGACTGAATGCAGCCGACAGGTTATCTCCGCCGCTCTCGATGAAAATCAACTGCAGGTCGGGAAAACGTTCGATCAGTTCATCCACCGCCTCGAAATTCATGGAAGCATCTTCGCGGATCGCGGTATGCGGGCAGCCGCCTGTTTCGACGCCGATAATGCGCTCGGGTGCCAAAGCGTTCTGACGCAGCAAAATTTCCGCATCTTCCTTCGTGTAGATGTCGTTCGTGATGACGGCGATGCTGTAACGGGTGCGAAGCGCCTTGGACAGTTTTTCCACAAGCGCGGTTTTGCCCGATCCTACAGGACCTCCGATTCCGATTCGCATGGGACGGCTGCGATCAAAAGCTTTGCGCTCCCACTCCGGATGGTGCGTATGATTTGCTCCTCCACACATAACTGACTCCTCCTTGGATAATGGATATGGATAAAAGATTTCAGGACATGAACAGACGGGCAGGCAGTGTTTCATGCTGCATGGCGTAAATTTCCTGGGCGATGCCGAAGCTGTGCATCTGCTCGGGAGCCTCGTGCCGGAGCTTGCTCCATTCGGATTCAATGTCGTTCAACAGCTTGTGAATGAGCGTCTGCGCTTCGGTCTGGCCGATCGGCAGGAGGCGCAAGGCGCTGTTAACGTATGCGTTGACACTGGTGTACAAATGCCCCGTCACTGCCTCGTCCAACCCGATTTCCAATCGATGGTTAATGTACCCGTGAATCGTTGTGATTCCGCAATAGGCGCCATGGTCCCGCACCGCTTCGTCGATCAGGGAAAAGTCCATCCACGGGTATAAGGATCGCGCCAGCTTCAACAAGCGTTTGCCCATTTTATGCCCGCTTTCTCGTATCTCGCGCGGTGCGCGTTGGGCGTGAACTTGTTTGTCGATCAGGGCGAGCAAGCCGGAATCCTCCAGATCGATCGCCTGATATACGCCTTTGATGGCAAGTCCGTCAAACCTGACGAGGCTGGAATGCAGCTGGCTGCGAATGAATTGTTCCAGCTGGGCCGTCGTTTGAATGGTGCCGTCGTGCGTGTATGCTTCCAGGCCGAACGAGTGGGAAAAACCGCCGATGGGCAATGCGGAATCCAGCAGTTGCACATAACGCAACAGTTTGGTGCCGTGATGCATCATAAGTCGATGCCCTCCCCGAAAGTAACGTTTCATCTATTGATCCCGCCAACCTCCGTGTATGCGCGTGAGAATCAGAACATGAAATATCGCTGTGCCATGGGCAGTTCTTCCGCCGGTTCGCATGTCAGCAGCACCCCGTCGGCCCGTACCTCATAGGTTTCGGGGTCCACTTCGATGACCGGGGTCACATCGTTGTGGATCATGTCCTTTTTGCTGACCGAGCGGCAGCCTTTGACCGCTTCCACGCGTTTGTTTAATCCTAGGGCTTCTTTGATGCCGGCCTCTGCTGCTGCTTGGGAAACGAACGTGATCGAGCCTTTGGCCAGAGCGCCGCCGTAGGAACCGAACATCGGCCGCCCGAATACGGGCTGCGGTGTCGGGATGGAAGCGTTCGGGTCGCCCATTTGGGCAAAAGCGATCATGCCGCCCTTAATGACCATTTCCGGTTTGACTCCGAAATAGGCAGGGCTCCAAAGGGTGAGATCGGCCAGTTTTCCGGCTTCGACGGAACCGACAAGGTGGCTGATGCCGTGGGCAATGGCCGGGTTGATCGTATATTTGGCCACGTACCTTTTGATTCGGTCGTTGTCGGAAGGCGAGCCTGCGGATAATTCCAGCTTGCCGCGTTGTTTCTTCATTTTGTCGGCGGTTTGCCAGGTGCGAATAATGACTTCTCCGACACGTCCCATGGCTTGGGAGTCCGAACTGATGATGCTGAACACGCCGAGGTCATGCAGAATATCCTCTGCAGCGATCGTTTCCGGACGAATCCGCGAGTCCGCGAAAGCAACGTCTTCCGGAATCGACGGGTCCAGATGGTGGCAGACCATCAGCATGTCGAGGTGTTCCTCTACCGTATTGCGTGTGTAGGGACGTGTTGGATTGGTTGAAGAGGGGATAACATAAGACTCTCCCGCTGCCCGGATGATATCCGGTGCGTGCCCGCCGCCGGCGCCTTCTGTGTGGTAGGTATGAATGGTTCTGCCTTTGATGGCTGCCAGCGTGTTTTCCAGGAAACCGGTCTCGTTCAACGTATCCGTATGGATAGCGACTTGCACGTCGTGCTTGTCTGCGGCCGTAAGGCAGGCGTCGATGGCGCTTGGCGTCGTTCCCCAGTCCTCATGCAGCTTGAGCCCGATGACCCCGGCTTCGATCTGTTCAACGAGCGGTGCGATGCTGGAGCTGTTTCCTTTGCCCAGAAAGCCGATATTCATCGGAAAAGCTTCTGCGGATTCGAGCATGCGATGAATATGCCATGCTCCAGGCGTGCACGTTGTCGCTTTTGTGCCGGTTGCTGGCCCCGTCCCGCCGCCGATCATCGTGGTTACTCCGGAAGAGAGGGCGGTTTGGATTTGCTGGGGGCAGATGAAATGGATATGGGTATCGATGCCTCCTGCCGTCACGATGAGGCCTTCTCCGGCAATGATTTCCGTGGAGGCCCCGATCATCAGGGATGGATGGACGCCGTCCATCGTATCTGGATTGCCGGATTTGCCGATGGCGCAAATCAGGCCGTCCCGAATGCCGATATCGGCCTTGACGATGCCCCAATGGTCGATAATGACGGCGTTGGTAATGACGGTATCCGGCGTGCCGTCAGTGCGCAGTGCCGAGGCGGACTGCCCCATGCCGTCGCGGATCACTTTGCCGCCGCCGAATTTGCTCTCGTCGCCATAAACGGCGTAATCGTGTTCAATCTCGGCCCAAAGCTCCGTATCCGCCAGACGGATGGCATCCCCTGTTGTGGGGCCGAACATGGAGGCGTATTGTTCCCGGCTCATTTTTTTCAAGAGGGATCGCCTCCGTTGTTCGCAGGGTCGGCAAAGGTTTGCAGGAAAGCGTTGAGCTTCCCGGGATCGGGGGGACACGCCAAGTAGCCTTCGGTCAACCCGTTAAAGCCGTGAATATGCCGTGTGCCGCCAAAGGTAGTGAGTTCGACGGGTTTTTCTTCTCCGGGTTCAAACCGGACCGCCGTACCCGCCGGAATGTGAAGCCGATGCCCGAAGGCTGTTGCGCGGTCGAAGTCCAGGGAGGCATTCACTTCATAGAAGTGTACATGCGAGCCCACTTGAACGGGCCGGTCGCCACGGTTCAATACGATAAGTTGGAGCGTCGGGCGGTCGGGATGACACACGATGTCGTCCTGCCTCAATCGGTATTCACCAGGAATCATGGCATTCTCCTGCCTTTCTCAACGTATGGGTTCATGCACGGTAACCAGCTTGGTTCCGTCGGGGAACGTGGCTTCGACCTGTACCTCGGGAACCATGTCGGGCACGCCTTCCATGCAATCCTCGCGAGTCAGGATCGTTCCGCCATACCGCATCAACTCGGCTACGCTCATCCCGTCCCGAGCGCGTTCCATCAGCTCGGAAGTGAGCAGTGCAATGGCTTCCGGCACGTTCAGCTTCAAGCCGCGGGTTTTGCGTTCGCGGGCGAGGTTGGCAGCTACGGTTATCAGGAGTTTTTCTTTTTCCTGTTCTGTCCAGTGCAAGGCAATCCGACCTTTCCCTTGATTATTTCTGATGTGAACGAAATGATATCGTGTTAAATATACTCACACAGGTGGTGTTTTTTGTCAATAACCTTCTGGAAATCTTAGAAATATGCATGAAACGGAACGGTTGAAATAAAATTATGTTAGATTTATTGACATACGAAGTCGGAGCAACCATAATTTGGAGCAACGAACATTTTAGAGCTGTGAGTCCGTAATGTTCGTTAATAGACCAAAAAAGGGAGTGCAGGCTATTGAAAAAGAGTTCGTTCAAATGGTGGGGCATGTTGCTAGGGATGGTCATTGCTTTGACGGGATGTGTAGAAGGGGGAAAACCTCAACAGTCGGCAGCGACCTCCGGAACAGGCGAAGCGGTATCCGCGGAGGATACGATCAAAGTAGGCATTCTTCATTCTTTAAGCGGAACGATGGCGATCAGCGAGGTGTCGGTGAAGGATGCCGAGATGCTGGCCATCGAAGAAATCAATGCGGCAGGCGGCGTGCTTGGAAAGCAGATCGAGCCGGTCGTGGAAGATGGCGCTTCGGATTGGCCGACGTTTGCGGAGAAAGCCGGAAAGCTGCTGCAGCAGGATAAGGTGGCTGCCGTGTTCGGAGGGTGGACTTCCGCCAGTCGCAAGGCTATGCTTCCGGTATTTGAACAGAACAACGGCTTGCTGTTTTATCCCGTGCAATACGAAGGTTTGGAATCTTCCCCTAACATCTTTTATACGGGGGCCACAACCAATCAGCAGATCGTTCCTTCGGTTACGTGGCTGCTTGAGAACCGGGGCAAGAAGTTTTATCTGTTAGGCTCGGATTACGTATTCCCGAAAACGGCCAATCAAATCATTAAAGCCCAGCTTGAAGCCGAAGGCGGTGAAGTAGTGGGTGAGGAGTACACGCCGCTGGGGCACACCGACTACAGCACCATCATTAGCAAAATCAAAGCGGCACAACCTGACATTGTATATAACACGCTGAATGGCGATAGCAATGTGGCGTTCTTCAAACAATGGAAAGATGCCGGAATGACGGCCGACAAGATGACAACGTTGTCCGTGAGCGTGGCTGAAGAGGAAATTCGCGGCATCGGCGCGGATGTGCTGAAAGGTCACTTGGCGTCATGGAACTATTATCAAACGACCGATACGCCGGAAAATGCAGCGTTTGTGCAAAAATACAAAGAGAAGTACGGACAGGACCGGGTCACCGCCGATCCGATCGAAGCGGGTTACGTTGCCGTTTATTTGTGGAAAGCCGCCGTTGAAAAAGCCGGAAGTACGGATGTGGAGAAAGTCAGAGAAGCTGCCAAAGGGTTGGAATTCGATGCACCGGAAGGGAAAGTGACGGTGGATGGCGAGAATCAGCATATTTACAAAACGGTGCGCATCGGAGAAGTGCAGGAAGATGGACAGTTCAAGGAACTGTGGAATTCAGGCGATCCTGTCAAACCGGATCCTTACCTGAAAACGTATGAATGGGGAGCTTCGCTCAGCAGCCAATAACATTAGAGTAACTGATTATTGCCTTCTTTAGTGTGGATGAGGGTGATAAATACACCCTTATTCCGCATCAAATTAAAGCGGTGTCGCGTTATTCAAGAGCGGTTCACAGCCATTATGGAAAGCCTTATCGCATGGGGAGTGAGAAGCATGGATATGTTTATTTTGCAACTGTTCAACGGCCTGAGCGTGAGTTCGATCCTGCTGTTGATTGCGCTCGGGCTGGCGGTTACATTCGGGCTCATGAACGTCATTAACATGGCGCATGGCGAATTGATCATGATTGGTGCCTACGCCACGTACGTGACGCAAAATTTGTTTGTGTCCTATGCCCCTGCAGGGTGGTTCGAGGCGTACTTTATCGTGGCACTGCCTTTGGCGTTCGGCGCTGCCGCCTTCGTCGGCTGGCTGCTTGAAGCGGTGCTGATTCGCCACTTGTACGGGCGGCCTCTGGATAGTTTGCTGGCGACCTGGGGCGTGGGCATGATGCTGCAGCAGCTTGCCCGAACGATTTTTGGAGCGCCTAATGTCGGGGTGTCAAGCCCATCCTGGCTGAATGGCGGGTGGGTTGTCTCGGAAGGTATCGTATTTCCGTACAAACGGCTGTTTATCATTGCGTTGGTGATCGTTGTGTTGCTCTGTATGTATCTTTATATTTACCACACTTCGTCGGGGCGGCGCATGAGAGCGGTGATGCAAAATCGAAGCATGGCGGGCTGCCTGGGCATATCGACCAGACGCGTGGATGGATTGACGTTCGCCATAGGCTCTGGAATTGCGGGCGTTGCAGGCTGCGCATTGACGCTGATCGGTCCGATCGGACCTTCGCTGGGCACCTATTACATCGTCGATGCTTTTATGGTCGTCGTGTTGGGTGGCGTGGGCAAATTGGTCGGCACCGTACTCGGCGCGCTGGGGATCGGGGTGTTCAATACGCTGTTCGAGACGTATACTTCGGCTTCGATCGGCAAAGTGCTTGTCTTTGCATGTATTGTTGCTTTCCTTCAATGGAAACCACGCGGCTTTGTTGCAGTGAGAACCCGGAGCTTGGATTGATGCGAAAAGGGGGTTAACTTATGCAGGTACTTCTCAAGTCAGGCAACGCGAAAATGAAGATCGTCTGGGCAGTCGCATTGCTCCTGATGTGTCTTGCACCGCTCATTTCAACCGAATTTCGGCTTAGCCTGCTGGCTAAGTTTCTGGCGCTCGCCATTTTGGCCATAGGGCTTGACCTGATCTGGGGATATGGCGGAGTGTTAAGTCTGGGGCATGGGGTGTTTTTCGGGCTTGGCGGATACGCGATGGCCATGCACCTTAAACTTCAGGCGAGCGGCACGTCGCTGCCTGACTTCATGGGGTGGAGCGGGCTGCGCGAGCTGCCTTGGTTTTGGGAACCGTTCCGGTCATTTCCGGCGGCGGTTGCGCTAGGGATTTTGCTCCCGGCCTTGCTTGCCTTTGTGCTCGGCTGGTTCACGTTTCGCAACCGGATTTCGGGTGTCTATTTTACGATTCTTACTCAAGCGTTGGTATTGATCACGGTTACTCTTTTTGTGGGCAAACAGGAGTGGACGGGAGGCACGAACGGCATTACCGGATTTTACTCGATCTTTGGGTTCGTGCTGCACTCGCCAGGAACGACGATCGTGTTGTATTATGTCACACTTGCGGTGCTGGTGCTGGCCTACGTGCTTTGCAGGCGCGTGGTCAACAGCCGTTTTGGCCAAGTGCTGGAGGCGGCGAGGGACGGAGAGAACCGGGTGCGTTTTTTGGGATATGATCCCGCGGGTTACAAGACATTATCCTTTGTGTTGTCAGGGGCGCTGGCTGGCATCGCCGGAATGCTGTTTGTGCTTCAGGTAGGCATTATCTCGCCTTCCATGATGGGCATTGTTCCTTCCATTGAAATGGTGCTATGGGTAGCTCTTGGCGGACGGGGGACGCTGATCGGAGCTGTTATCGGGGCAGTGGTGCTGAATGCGGCCAAAACCGGGATCAGCGAGGCTTATCCGGAAGGTTGGTTATTTGTTCTCGGTGGATTATTCGTCACTGTTGTTCTGTTCATGCCGAATGGGTTGGTGGGCGTATATCGCCGCCTGGCCCGAATGATGAAGCGGAGAGGAGAGGTTGCTCATGTCCCTGTCAGTCAGGAAAAGCCGGAAGTCTATTGAACCGGCAGCCGTGCTGGAAGCCAAAGATGTCACCGTTGCGTTTGGAGGTTTCGTGGCGGTTAACGGCATGAATTTGAAGCTGCATGAGCAGGATTTGCATTTCTTGATCGGACCGAACGGGGCGGGCAAAACGACGATGCTTGATGTCATCTGTGGCAAAACCAAGCCGGTTTCCGGAGGTGTCACCATGCATGACGGTACGGAATTGACGCGGTTGAAAGAACATCAGATCGTCCGCAAAGGCGTCGGACGCAAATTCCAAGCACCGTCCGTTTTCGCGGGGTTGACGGTTCAGGAAAATCTGGCGCTGGCGGCTGAAGTGCGTCGTTCACCGTTACAGGCTTTGGGGATTCGGCGCCATGGGAAGATGAAACCGGCGATGGAACGAGTCATCTTGCAGGTAGGGCTGCAGGATCGTGTCCATGCCCGTGCCGGAGCGCTGTCCCACGGAGAAAAGCAATGGCTGGAAATTGGCATGTTATTGCTGCAGGAGCCTCGGGTGTTGTTGTTGGATGAGCCTGTTGCCGGCATGACGGATGAAGAAACGGATAAAACGGGTCAACTTCTGAGGGGGATTGCACGCGAGCGTTCAGTGGTCGTGGTCGAGCATGACATGGAGTTTGTGCGGAATTATGCGGCGAAGGTGACGGTCATGCATGAAGGCAAGCTGCTCAAGGAAGGTACGATGGAGGAGGTGCAGGCAGACCCGATCGTGGCTGAAGTCTACCTGGGCAAAAGGAGGGATGAGCATGCTGTCTCTGCAACGCATTGAATCCGGCTATGGCGAGTCGAATGTATTGCGAGGGGTGAATCTTGAGGTTCGACCCGGACAGGTCGTGTGTCTCATGGGGCGGAACGGGGTGGGCAAAACCACGCTGATGAAAACGTTGATGGGCTTGCTCAAAACGCGGAAGGGCAATATCCTTTGGCAAGGGAGGGACGTGACCTCTTTGGATTCTGCGAAAAGGGCGAAGGCTGGCATCGGCTATGTGCCTCAGGGGCGCGACATTTTTCCGCAATTGACCGTTAGGGAGAATTTGCTGCTGGGGCTTGAATCGGCCCCTGGCAGAAGGAAGGAGTTCCCGGAAGATGTACTGGCCATGTTTCCTGTGCTGGAAACGATGTATGGCCGCCAGGGCGGCGACCTGAGTGGAGGCCAGCAGCAGCAATTGGCATTCGCCAGAGCGTTGGCATCCAGGCCGGGCTTGCTGCTGTTGGATGAACCGACCGAAGGCATTCAGCCTTCCATTGTGGAAGATATCCGCCAGGCTATACTGGGGATCAGGGAGAAAGGTGACATATCCGTGTTGTTGGTCGAACAGAGCATCGACTTTGTCCGAGGCGCCGCGGATTATATTTACGTCATGGACAAAGGCATGATTGCGCTGCAGGGTTCTCCGAACGAGCTGGATATGTCCCAATTCGAGCACCATCTGTCGGTATAGGCTGAGGGTTGGGGAATCCCGGGTGTCAGGAGAGTCTGTTGAGTCTGTTCATGTACTCCGGATATAGCCGCCGGATGCAGTCGGGGCAAATGTCGTGGGTGAATTCGGCGTGGGTGTGCTTCTCCAAATAACTCTCAATGGAGTTCCAATGGTCCTGGTCATCCTTGATTTGCTTGCAAACGGCACAGATGGGCAACATCCCCCGCAGTGTACGTACTTCCGCCAAGGCTTGCTTCAATTGCAATTCCGTCTGTTTATGTTCAGTGATGTCTGTGTGTGCGATCAGGGAGAGATCGAGGCAGCGTGAAACAGATGTCTGAATGAGAGGGGTGAGTTCCATGCGAAACCACCTCTTCTTTGCGTCCCGATGTACGGGGATCTCGTAAGCGATGCTGCTTTCCGCAGCCTGGCGAATGTGCTGCAAATGCCGAATGATGGCCGTTATGCGTATCGATTCTTCCTGAGGGGCCGAAGACCTTAACCATTGAAGGTAGTGCGGGAGCTTCTCGGGATGCCTCCGGTTGGCGGATGAATGCGGCTTGGGTCCGTTTCGGTGTTGTCCGAGGTCTTGAAGCCACGCTTCGTTGCAGCTTCGGATGTTCCAATGCTGGTCCACGATGACAAGCTGATGGCGCATGGACTGGAAAGACAATCTTTCCAGTTCGGTGACGGTAAAACTCATGGGATAAGACCCTCCTTGTAATATAGGATAATGGCATTGATTGGAGAAAAAGGTCGATAAGGTCAGCGCAGCTCGTCCGGAATTTGCAAAATGTCTGCGACCTGATGGCGGAATCGGGTTGCTTTTCGCGTTCCGTGAATGAGATTGGACAGGCGGTATGGCGGGATACCGTGTATTTCGCAAAATGTTTTCTGATCCATTTGCAGTTCGGTCAGCCTTCGTTTAATTGCCCAACCAAACGGCGTCACCGGTTTCTTTTTGTTCAAAAGGGTTCACCTTCAGTTCAACATAGTTTTCAGCAGGCTTGTTGTGTTGTAGAATGGATGTAAATGCGAGCTGTATGGATAATTATATACGTATTTGCGTCATGTAACAATTAAAAAAGACGTAAAACAGTTCTATTTTTAGTGTTTTATGACGAACTTGCGTATTTTTTAGTCTTTATGAAAGAAAGGTAAAAGCACGCCGGCTGGGGACGGCGTGCTTTTTTTGGCATGTGGATGAAGTTGGAGGAGAAAAGAAGGCGAGTTTATGCCCTGAAAGCGTGGAGGCCTGCTCCAAGCATGTGGAAGCTGGGGAAAAGCGATTTGATGGACGTCGGGACGGAAGGGGAAAGTCCATCGGTAGAGGAAGCGCTGACCAGTGCCCATTCCTGGTCAAGGTCTGCGGCCAGGCGTGCAGACAGTTGTTGGCTTGCATTGCCGTCCAGGGCAAGAGTTCTGGCGGCTTCGGTTATGCACGCGCTCATGGCTGAGTGGAGATAACCTTGTACAGCGTCCTCGACGGGAATGCCGAGGTGGTGATTGACCCATGCGTGGACTGTCGAGAGGCAGCCGACGGATTCGTATTTGGCTAAAGTGTCTTCAAGCGGAGAAAAATCAATCCATGGATGGAGGGCGTGTGCGAGTTTGATCAGCCTTTTGCCCATGGAGCTCGCTTGCTCTCGTTGGTTGGCAGGGGTGCGCTGTACATGTACGAGTTTGTCGATTAGTGCCAGCCGCCAGGTGTCGTTTTGGTCGGCGGCACTATAGATGCCTTTGATGGCCATCCCTTCAAGACGGGTGATGCTGGGGTGCGTCTGACAACGCATGAACGATTCAAGATCAGCGGCATTGCGAATGTTCCCATCCTGGATGTGCGTATCCATGCCGAAGAAATGGGTGAAGCCTCCGACCTGGATAGAGGAATCAAGCAGTTTGACATAATCGAGCAGCTTATTTCCTCGGTTCACCATTTTCGCCTCCTATGTTCGTTTTGTGTCATATAATATGACTTTGTTGCAGGTTTTAAATCACTTATATCGGTAAAAATCCGAATTATATGATATATATATTTACACAAATGTCTGCGTTTTGTCAATGGTAAGCTGTGTTTTTGATTGGTGAAATAAAATATGTTATTTTGTTATCCTTACCGTGTTAATATTATGTTATGTAATTGTTCGGAATTGCTTCAGAACCGAAAATAAAATGATGGCGAAATGTTCAAATCAGATACCATCTTATGCAATATGGTGTTGGAAAATGACGATACATTCGGCACCAAAATTTAATGTTAAAAATAGCTTTACTTTTCCTTTGAAACCCTGTATAATCATTTTTGTTGCCGCTAATACGACATGCGGTCGTGGTGGAATGGCAGACACGCTATCTTGAGGGGGTAGTGGGCGTACGCCCGTGGAGGTTCGAGTCCTCTCGACCGCATTATAATGAAGTAGAACAAAAGAAGCATTCCGATCATCGGAATGCTTCTTTTTTTGTTTTCTGCAAAAAGGCATAAAAAAGCCGTGCTGCATCACCGATTTTTCGAAAAGCCTTTCCGGGCTGCAACACGGTTCTTCAAGGGGATGACCTTATGAAAAATGAATGCATCGTGACATCAATCCATCTCTGTTGAAATGTTGTTATTGATGCAGCAGCTCCGCAATATCGGCTTCAATCTGATCAGGCGTCGTTTGGGGAGCATAACGTTTGAGCACGCGGCCGTCCCGGTCGACCAGAAATTTAGTGAAATTCCATTTGATGGCCTTCGATCCTAGCAGGCCTGGCGCTTCCTTGGTCAAATGCTGAAAAAGAGGGTGGGCGCTGCTGCCGTTCACGTCGATCTTCTCGAACATCGGGAAGCTGACGCCATAGTTCATCTGGCAAAATTCGGCGATGTCGTCGGAAGAGCCCTTTTCCTGAGCGAACTGGTTGCTTGGAAACCCTAATACTTCGAAATCGCTGTTCTGGAACTTGTCATACAGCTTTTGCAAGCCTTCGTATTGCGGGGTTAGGCCGCATTTGCTCGCAGTGTTGACGATCAGCAGGACCTTGTTGCGGTATTGGGACATTTCGACTTCCTGGCCACGAAGCGTGTTCACTTTGTAATCGTAGATGGACATAATGTTCGCCTCCAAATGAGTAGTATCGATGCGGTGACCTTTTTATATCTCTATTATATTTGATGCAATTAATTAATGCAAAATTATAATTGGAATCATTTGGGATGCCAGTGTCTTGTTTCTTCCTTTCCGTTATCATGTGGAATTTCTACCAGAGCGAGAATTAGATAGTTTAAACGAGAAAGGTGGAGATTAGTATATATGTAAGCGATCTCATTAAAGCAAAGTGCCATAAATCCGCCTTTTCGGAGAGCTGCACCGACTTTACACCGACTTGTCAGGGGTGTATGATTCATATCGATAACATGAACGATGTTTTTAATCGCTGAGTTTCCGTTCCGGTCGGAATGGAAAACGGGGGAACCAATCGGATGCGATGCATCTATGGGGTGAATTTTCCGGCTATGCCGGAAATAGGGCGACTCTCGCGCCCGAATCCGTCAGCTAACCTCGTAAGCGTTAAAGGGAGAGGCAACAAGCCGTACGTTATTCGTGGCGAATGTTATTTGTCATGGATTGAAGAAGCGTTCGGGCGGCCTTGGTCCCCCACGCTTCTTTTTTGTTGTCTTTTCACGTCAGAGGGAGGAACGAATAATGGATAACGAGATGGTTTTGGTCACGGCCCCGAATGAAGCAGGGCGCAAATTTGTGAAGCTGTTGATGTACAAAAAGGTACCTTTTGCCGTGCTGACGAACAGTGCGGGCGAAGAACGCAAATTGCGGCGGATCGGCGTAGAGAACGTCATTCGCATGAATACGGCATCGGCGCAAAAGTGGTTTCTGCCGCAGGGAAATGTGGGCAATGTTTTTATTTTTGAGAACAGCCTTAATCTCACCTGCCGCTATCTGCAAATCTGCAGATCGTGGACATCCAAGACGTTGTGCGTCATTACGGAACAGAGCCATCCCAAAGGCATTTATCGCGGTATGGGTGCCGATCGGATCGTGTATTCGATGAATGGAGAGGTCGGATTTCTGCTCAACGGATAAGGGCGGGCTGTTGGTGATTGATCCGATGTTAGGCGGCTGTTATAATTAGCTTAATTATATGTGTGAAAAACCAAGAAGACTCTTTCTGGATACGGGTCTTCTTTTTTTAATGTTGGAAGACGGGCCTGAAAACAGCGACCTTTTGAATGGTAAAAGATTCGCCGGATGAGGCTCGCGTTGATGATTGGGAGGATGCGTTCAAGGTGAGCAAGGAGGAGTAACGTGCCGGATATTGGTGGTATCAAATGGTTGTTTTTTGATGTTGGGGATACGTTGGTGGATGAGTGGGAGCCGGTGGACGACATCATTGGCCAGTTTGTGCGGGAAGCCCGAATGCTCGGGTATCATGTGAACATCGAAAAGGTGCGCGAGATCTTTGTCGAATGTTACAGCAAGTACGAGCAGTGGCCGATGCGGGTAGCTATTCGTACCTTGATCGATCATGAGGAGCACCGGGCACGGATTCAGGAAAAACTGAAGTTCCGGAAGGAGCTTGAGCATCCTTTTGCTGCTGCGGAGCGTGTGCTGCATGCGTTATCCGGCCGTTATCGGATCGGCATCATTGCCAATCAAAGCCTGGGCACGGAAGAGCGGCTTGAAAGGTATGGCTTGCGCAAATACGTGGACGTCCTGGCATGCTCGGCAGAAGAGGGCGTATCCAAACCGGATCCCGGATTATACGCGGTAGCGTTGAAGCAGGCGGAATGCGAGCCTGATGAGGCTGTTATGATTGGGGACCGAATCGATAACGACATCGTTCCGGCAAGCAAACTGGGCATGCGCACTGTACGCATATTGCAAGGTTACGGAAGGTTTCAGCCTGAACGCTCGGCGGACGAGCAGCCGGACTGGACGGTTGAATCGCTGGAGCAGCTGCTGCCGCTGTTTTTGCCTGGCGAGGATTAGGTTTCATTAATAGTTACATTATAATGCTGTGTTCATCCTCCGTTTCATCGAAGAAAAGGCTGATCGTGCAGGCACTCCGGTGCTTGCGACGATCAGCCTTATTTTTTTAGAGGAGTGCGAAAGTCTGGATAATGAGGTACACGTTCAGGACGACGATGATACCAGCAATAAACCAGGATGCTATTTTCAGCCATGATTTGTTGGCAAACTCGCCCATGCTTTTTTTATCGCTCGTAAACATGACCAGCGGGATGACGGCAAACGGCAGCTGCAAAGACAAAATGACCTGGCTCAGAATGAGCAGTTCCTCGGTACCGTGTTCGCCGGCAATGGCGGTAACGATGACGGCCGGGATGATGGCAATAAGCCGTGTAACCAGCCTGCGCAGCCAGGCGGGAATCCGGATGTTCAGGAAACCTTCCATGACGATCTGTCCGGACAGGGTTCCTGTCAGCGTGGAATTCTGGCCGGAAGCAAGCAGGGCAACGCCGAACAGAACGCTTGCGATCGTTGTGCCCAGCAGCGGCGTCAGCAGGTGATAGGCATCGGCGATTTCAGCGACCTGCGTCATGCCTGCACTGTGGAAAACGGCCGCCGACACGATCAAAATGGCGGCATTGATGAACAGGGCCAGCGTCAAAGCGATCGTGGAATCCATGGTGGAGTAACGGATTGCTTCTCTTTTGCCATGGGATGTCTGCTCGATCTGGCGGGTCTGTACGATGGACGAATGCAGATACAGGTTATGGGGCATAACGGTAGCCCCGATGATGCCGATCGCGATGTATAACATGGCTGGGTTTTGCAAAATTTCCGCGCTGGGTACAAAGCCATGCAGCACTCCGCCCATGTCCGGTTTGGCGAGAAACAGATCGATGCCGAAACAGAGGGCAATGGTGGCCATCAGCACGATGACGAGCGTTTCAAGGGCACGAAAACCTTTGTTTTGCAAAAGCAGGACCAGCAGCACGTCCACTGCGGTAATGATGACGCCATACAGCATCGGAATGTTAAACAACAGTTTCAGGGCGATGGCCGACCCGATCACTTCGGCGAGATCGGTTGCAGCGATCGCGAGTTCGCATAACAACCACAGGATGATGACTACAGGCATGCTGAACCGTTCGCGGCAAGCCTGGGCAAGGTCGCGTCCGGTAACGATGCCGAGTTTGCCCGCGAGTGCTTGCAGCACAACCGCCATCAGATTCGAAATGAGGATTACCGACAGGAGCGTATACCCGAATTGCGAGCCTCCCGATATGTCGGTCGCCCAGTTGCCGGGGTCCATATATCCGACGGCAACCATGTAACCCGGGCCGACGAAGGCGAGGAATTTTTTCCACCAGGCCGCGTTTTTGGGCACTCTCATGGAACTATGGGCTTCCCCGAGGGAAGGCATCGCGCCTGCTGCTGCAAGCTGTTCGGCTGAGGAGGTGTGGAATGGATTTCTTTTGCTCATGGAATCATCACCTGACTTTTAATGGATTTAATAACGATTATCTATAGTTTCGATGAAATGAAGGTTTGGAATGACGAGAAGCTTATGTCCGAAAAGATATGTCGTTGTTTACATTGTACACCCTCAAATATTTTTGTCTAGTGCAACTTTTATGTAAAAGGACAATTTTTCTGAAGTGGCGCCAAACAAAAAAGAATGGATAGGAATAGTTGGCGGCTTGCAAAGAAGGGGGTGGTGTTTCAGACGATAGGTTAACCCATTCGATGCTGTCAGAACCGGAATAGCGGTGAATAACGTTTCAAAACGACTCAGCGGTTTAATTGGAACATAAGCGATAATACTAACCATATTAAAGGAGAGATCATCGATGCAGGCTTTATATACGGCAACGGCAACAGTTAAAGGCGGACGCACGGGTTCGGTAGCTTCTTCGGACGGAGTGCTCAAACATGAGCTCGCCATGCCTAAGGAACTGGGCGGATCAGGCGGTGAAGGTACGAATCCGGAGCAGTTGTTTGCAGCGGGTTACGGAGCTTGTTACGAGAGTGCGCTGGCCAATGTGGCCCGTAAGGCAGGAGTGAAGCTTGGGGACGTCGTCGTCACCAGCAACGTTTCGATCGGCAAAGACCCGGAAGACGACGGTTTCAAGCTGGCGGTCCGCCTCGACGTCAATATGGAAGGAATCGAACGCAGCCAAGCGGAGGAGCTGGCTCGCAAAGCGCATGAATTTTGTCCGTATTCCAAGGCGACCCGGGGCAATATCGACGTTGTGTTGAACGTGGTATAACGCTGGGCGAACTTTGACATCGGATCCGAATCGGGGGCTCTGCCGCAATCCGGCAGGGTCCTGTTTTTCAACAATAAGCATTTCATAGCAGGAAATGGCATGATGCATATCGTACTCTTTTACATAAACCCAAACCTGTCTGATCCGACGTCCAGAAAAGAAGAGGGGGAACGCTTGATGAGTATTGAAGAAATGATTGAGCGCCGGTTCGTATGTTCGAAATGTCGGGGGACGGATTGCGACATCAAGGAAGTGTCCATGTCGGGAGCAGGACTCAGCAAAGTGTTCGATATCCAACACAACCATTATTTGTTCGTCTCTTGTTCTTCCTGCGGTTATGTCGAGGTGTTTGACCCAAGCGTGTTGAAAGGCAAAAAGCAAGGCCAGGTCGGGACGATTCTGGATATTTTGTTCGGGGGTTAATGAGGCTTCCCGTGAGAAGATCCGGTGCGCCCGCGTTTCTGATATGGAGATCCCGGCAATGCGGCATGGCAGGCGAGTTGACATTAAGCTAAAATTTCTTTAATATGTTTGAGTACTGAGAAAGCTAATGCAGGAACAAATTTGAATTGACAGGTGATCTCCATGTCTTATAGACCGAGCATTGCAACATTGCAAATCGCGAGCAAAAACGAAAAAGACGGATTGTACGAGTTTACGATGAAATTGGTGGACGGCACCCATTGCCGCGTGTTCTATTCCCGTACTCCGGAATGGAAATTGACCAACATCAGCCGTCTGCAGAAAACGCCTTGTCCAGTATGCCGCAAAGATTTCATTTGCAAATGCATGGACCAGTATGCAGCAGACCTCCATCAACAAATGATGGATGACCAGTGGGTAGAAAAGGCAATTGCCGAGTAATTGCCGGGCAGATACGAGCGTGGGCGCAAGCCTGCGCTCTTTTTCTATATGAACGGAAGAACATGTACCTTTAAATGCATCGCGAGCGGTGCACAGCTTCTATAATAGCTGGAGGAGGTTGAGGAAATGTCCGAACATGAATCGAAAAAACGACAGGAGCATCCCATCGTGCTTGTGGACGGCGTATGCCACTTTTGTCAGGGAGTCACCAAATGGATCATCAAGCGCGACCCGAAAGGAAAGTACCATTTCGCCTCGCTTCAATCGGATGTGGCCAAAAGATTGCTTGAACAAGGAAGGCTTCCGGTCGATCGCATGGATACATTCGTGCTGATTGAAGACGGGAAGTATTACACGCGGTCTACTGCCGCGCTGAAGCTTGCCAAAGGCCTGAAGTTTCCTTACCCGCTGCTGTATGGATTCGTGATCATACCAAGGCCGCTGCGTGATGCGGTATATGGCGTCATTGCCCGCAATCGGTACCGCTGGTTCGGCAAGGATGAGACGTGCATGCTTCCTTCACCGGACATCAAGGATCGTTTTCTGTGAAATGGGTTTGAAATGAGGAAAGACAGGGTAATGATTGGGGAAATCATACATTTTGGAGGTATAATCATTTGAAGAAATGGGCGACAGTACTTATCGGGGCATGGATGGCACTAAGCTTGGCTGCATGCGGAGGTCAGGCGGGAAGCAATGATGCATCAAAAACAGCGGCAAACAACGATCCAACGAGCAATAATGCCGCAGTAAATGAACAGGAAGCGGCGGTTCCTACGTTGGACGAATTGATTGCAAAATCGAGCGAAGCTTCGAAGACACTAAAGAGTTTTTCCTCCGAAGCAAGCATTCAGCAGAACATTAGCGTCGAAGCCGGCGAACAGAGCCAGGAGCAGCAGTTAACGACAAGCATCAAGATGGACGTCATCAAAGATCCATTGACGGCTTACCAGGAAATGAAAGTGGAAATGCCCGGTCAGGAAGCGCAGACCATCAAGCAGTATTTTACTAACGATAGCATCTATTCGCAGGTGGGCGAACAGTGGGTGACCATTCCGGAAGAGCAAACCCAGCCGCTGATCGAGCAAATGAAAGCAAGCGTCAATCCGGAACAGGAGCTGGAGCAGTTCAAATCGATCACGGAAGACACGAAAATTACGGCCGAGGGCGACAACTATATCATCAACGCTACGGTGTCCGGGGACAACGTGAAGGAGCTGGCCAAATCGGTTCTGCAGCAAAACGGGACAGACCCGCAAATGCAAACGATGATCGATCAAATGGACATCACCAGCATGACCATGAAATACATGGTCAACCAAGAAACATATTTGCCAACGGGAACAGACCTCAACATGGTCATGAACATGGAGCAAGAGGGTCAGAAGATGAAGATGGACATGAAAATGACCAGCACATTCAGCAACCATAACACCGTGGAGAACATCGAGGTTCCTCAGGAAGTGCTGGACAGCGCGAAGTAACGAGTTGAATCAATCCGGAAGGTTTAGAGATGCATCCCTTTAAGGAGAAAGCGCAAGGAAATGTACGTTTTGCGCTGCTCTGCGAGGGGTGTTTTTCGTATTTTCTATGCTTTCTGCCTGCAACGTTCCGGATGGTTTGCGGACATAAAAAGCACCCCGATCCGGAGTGCTATATATGGTATATGCTTCTCGTTCGATGTTCCGTCTAGAGAAGTATACAAGTTGTTCGAGGTTTTTCTATCCTTGCTTGAGACCAGCTATGTATTCAGGTGCAACCTTAAGCCAGCTTTGTTCTTTGTGTTTTTCAACTTTAGGCTGAAAAACGTGGACGGATACGTACAACCTTGTTTACTTATTTCTTTTCACAAGCTACGCCGTCTCCGTCTCGATCCAGGGCTTTACGGTATCCTGGCTCTCCTTTATAAAGCGGTGCTTTCCCGGCTTTCCTCACGGCAGCACAGTTTTTGTAGTACACTTTTTTCGCTTCAACTTTAGGCATAGCTTGGACTGAAACATTGGCAACCAGAATAGCGGCTAACACGGTAAAGACCAATTTCTTTTTCATCCTTCATATACTCCCTTCATCGTTTAAGTGAATTACAAAGCTATTTTACCAAAAAGAAGGCTATCGAACTACAGGTTATAACAAAGAAAAAGGAAACTTATTCAATCAGCAGGGGGTGTTTTGTGTTGTTTGAGCAAACCTAGGTTCTGGCGAAGAATCATTATGTTATGCTATGGTATATTCTATCGGCTTGAACATCATGTTTGCATAACCCGAGGGAGATCCGGCAAGGGCAAGAAAGAGGAGGGGGAAACGGGAATGATTCATTTTTCGCATATTCACCACGTCAGTTTGGCTGTGCGCGACCTGGAGGTTGCAAAGCGGTTTTACTCGGAGGTGCTTGGACTGCAGGAGATCGAGCGTCCACCTTTCCGTTCAACGGGCACTTGGTATGCCATCGGCAGCCAGCAGCTTCATCTATTGCAGCATCCGCAGGGGCATACGCTGCGGGAGGGCGGCATCGATACGACGGATGGCCATTTCGCGATTTGGGTGAAGAGCCACAAGGAAACGTTGGAGTGGCTTGAGAAACAGGGGGTCGAATACGAGGCCAGGCCGGACAGCGTTGCCGGATTTGCGCAAATTTTCATATTGGACCCGGATCGAAACATTATCGAGTTCGGCGCTCCTTACGGCTCGTAAAAGGGAAGCGTAATTTCCGGTTTTTCACAAATCACTTGATCATCCAGAAATTGTATGATATATTATCGATAAATTCATAGCACGTGACGGAAGCACCGTCCTTACATTGCATGCGGTTTGTGCAATTGTATGGGCGGTGTTTTTTGTGCTTTTCGGGGAGGGAAGGCATATTGGGTGTTCTGAAGGCGGTTCTTGCTTCCGGGGACAAAGAGTATATTGACGCCTGGCTGGATTATGTGCGGGAAAGCGCATATGCCGCGGATATCCGTTTTACGGCGTTTTCGAATGAGGAAGCTTTCAGGGAGTACATGTACGAACAGGTAGACAGGGAGATGCCTGATCTGGTCATTGCGGAGCCTGCATTTCTGCAGCCCTGGCTGGAACGGGCGAAACATGATCGAGAAATCCCATGGTTGATGCTTGGGGAAGGAAAGGAAGGGGTACAGGAAGAGAAGCTTCTGGCAAAGTATCAACCTTTGCCTGCACTGCTGGATACGGCCTTGAATGCCTGCCGCCAACCACGGCGGAAGAAACAGCTGAAGGCGGGTCGCGGCACCCTTTTGGCAGGAGTGGTATCGGCTTCCGGAGGCTGCGGCAAAACAACGCTAGCGATGCATTTGGTCAAACAATTGGGTGTTGCGGGATATGCGGTGCTGTATCTCAATCTGGAGACGCTGGACAGCACCATGCCGTTTCTGGAGAAAGGGTTGTTGCGGAGCCATCCTCGGTATGCCGAAGCGGAATCGGGTTTGTCGCGGCTGCTATACGACCTGAAGGCTGGCAAGAAGCATTCCGGGGCTAGAGGGGAGAAGCAGAATGCTTCAGCCAAACAGGGAGGGGCTCTGGACGATTATGTGTTTCGCCATGACGCATTGAAGGCAGACATGTTTTGGCCGCCGAACAACCGCAAAGAACTGCTGCAAATGTCCTGCGAGGACGCCAAAGCGCTGATGCAGCATGCCGTGGATTGCGGTCGGTATGACGTGATCGTCACGGATGGCGACTCGGGTTGGGATGGGCGCAGCGAGGCTGTATTTGAAGCGGCGGACACGCTTGTATGGCTCGTTGAGGACGAACTTGCCTCCATGTACCGCTGGGGAGAATGGATGAGACATATGGAACGAATTCATCCGGAACGTTACGAGAGCGTGATGGAACGTGCCAGGTTTGTAGCCAACAAGGTCCAGGGCCGCATGATAAATGCCCTTCCCCGTGCTGATCTGCGACTGGACGCGATTCTTCCGTGGATTCCTTCCTGGAAACAGCTCAGTCAAGAGGAAGTGCTGCTCAGCTCTCCGATCTTCCAGCGTGAAATCAGGCAGGTATGCGCCATGCTGCTGCCTGACGAGGATGACCATTCGCGGATCAAAGGACTCGCTCCTTCAATGGCGGAGGTACGCCATGGTTAAAATGATCGTCCCGGAACGTGAAGACCTGTTTCAGGCCATGCGCAATGAAGTCAGGGCAGGTTTGAACCTGACTTCCGCTGCCGGAGACGAGGAGCTGTGGCAATCCATTGAACGCAGGGTGCTGTCCGACGCTCAATTGGAAGAACTGACTTCAGGGGAAAAACATGCCTTGGTCAAGCGGCTGTATGATTCGTTTCGCGGACTGGACATTTTGCAGCCGCTGGTCGACTCTCCGGAGATCACGGAAATCATGATTAACAGCCATAGGGAGATCTTCGTGGAAAAGGCCGGGGAGGTAGAGCGCGTGCCATTGGAATTCGAATCCACGGAGCGGCTTGAGGATATCATCCAGATGATCGTTGCTGGCGTCAACCGGATCGTGAATGAATCGTCTCCCATCGTCGATGCCAGATTGAAGGACGGATCAAGGGTCAATATCGTTTTGCCCCCAATCGCACTTAAAGGGCCAACCATGACGATCCGGAAATTTCCGAGCGAGCCGATGAGCATGTCGGACCTGATCGATAAAGGAGCATTGCACGAAGAAGCAGCAGAACTGCTGCAGCAATTGGTCCGCAGCAAATATAACATTTTCATCGGCGGCGGAACGGGCTCGGGAAAAACGACGTTTCTTAATGCGCTGTCCCAGTTCATTCCTGCCGATGAGCGCATTATTACGATCGAAGATTCTGCCGAGCTGCGGATCGTGACCGTGCCCAACCTGGTATCGCTTGAAACGCGCAATGCCAATACGGAAGGCAAAGGGGAAATTTCGATTCGCGACTTGATCAAGTCGTCGCTGCGCATGCGTCCCAACCGGATCGTGATCGGGGAGGTTCGGGGAGCGGAAGCGTTGGATATGCTGCAGGCTATGAACACCGGGCATGACGGATCTTTAAGTACCGCCCATGCGAATAATGTGGCTGACATGATCAGCAGACTGGAGACGATGGTGCTTAGCGGCGCCGATCTGCCTATTTCCGTTGTGCGGCAGCAAATCAGCTCGGCCATCGATATTTTTGTTCATTTGTCCCGGCTTCGCGACCGTTCCCGCCGCGTAACGGAAATCAGTGAAGTTGCAGGCATGCATGAGGGGGAAGTGATGCTTCATCCGTTGTTCCGTTTCCAGGAGCAAGGAGAGCAGGATGGAAAGATTGTCGGTGGTCTTGTTCAAGTGGGGAAGTTAAAGCAAGTACATAAAGTGCAGATGGCGGGTTATGGAGAATGGTTGGAGGAGTACGCACAGCGAAGCCCGATCCCTGGCTGAATAGATCATATAACAACGTAAATAAACTACTAATCAGAGGTGGTTTCGGTGGATGAAGCCAAACAAACACTTACGGATTATACGACATTGGTGTTATCTCGAAGGCAGCGCTGGAGCTGTATTGGGATCAGCGGACTGTTGTTCTTTGGGGTAGGTCTGTTGTTCTATCATCACTGGATTGCCGGGATTGTGCTGGCAGTCGGGGCTCTCGGGGTGCCCCGTTATTGGACCAAAGTGCTGCTGGACCGCAGAAGAACGACGCTCGGCCTGCACTTTAAACAAGCGCTGTATGCGTTGTCGTCCGCGCTTGCGGCGGGAAAATCGGTAGAGAACGGCTTCCGGGAATCCGTCGAAGATTTGCGCATGCTCAATCCGGAAACGGATACGGATTTGATTCGGGAATTCACGATATTGCGCACCCGGATGGAGTACGGCCAAGCGATCGAAGAAGCGCTGCAGGACTTTGCCGATCGTGCCCGGATCGAGGATATCACCAATTTTGCGGACGTGTTCATTACTTGCAAGCGGACAGGCGGCGATCTGGTCGAGGTGGTGAGACGCACGTCAGCCGTGATCGGGGAGAAGCTGGATATCCAGCAGGATATCATGGTTGCGGTGGCCCAGAAACGATTTGAATCCAAGGCAATGTTCGCCGCACCGTTCATTTTCCTCCTTTTTTTGAATTTCACCGCCAAGGACTTTATGGCACCGCTCTACAGCGGCATGGGGTATCTGATCTCTACCGGAGCTTTGGTGATGCTTGCCGGCTGTTATTTGTGGATCACGCGCATTATGGATATCAAGGTATAGGGGTGAGATCGAAATGTTGATACCCGTATTTGCAGGCGGAGCGCTGTGTTTGGGATGGATCGTGCTCGATCGTGCCCGGGGAAGGGCGTATCGACATTTGCGCAAGCTGGACATGCCCGGAATCAGGCTGAAGCAGCTGCATGGTCCGTTTCTTTTTTTGCTGGAACGATTCGATGCGGTACGAAGATTGCCTGTGTTGATGTTTCGCATGCAGCATGCCATTCAGAAAATATACGGCGTCCAGCACAGCGGCGAGAAAACAATGCTTTATTGTGCCGAAATGCTGGCGTATGCATGGCTGATGCTCATATTGGGGTGCCTGTTGTCATTGATTGAAGGCATCGGAATCGGGGGAATGGCATGTGGACTGATTATGGCAATGCTGCTGCCCTTTGCGCTTTACAGAGACCTGAATGCGAAAGTGCAGCGCAGGGACCAAGACATGCTGATGGAGCTGCCGGAACTGTTGAACCGGATCGTGTTATTGGTCGGCGCGGGAGAAACGGTTCAGCGATCCATCGTACATTGCGCAGCCAGTCAGGGCAATCGGGATCATCCTTTATATAACGAACTGCGCAGAACCGTTGCGGATTGGAATAACGGATATTCGTTTCACCAGGCTTTCGAGCAGTTCAGCCGACGCTGCGGGGTTCAGGAGGTCACGATTTTTACGACGACCGTACTGCTGAATTTCCGGCGTGGAGGAGGTGACTTTGTGTTGGCGCTGCGTGATCTTTCACACGTACTGTGGGAGAAGCGTAAGGCAGTCAGTCGGGCAAGGGGAGAGCAGGCCTCTTCCAAACTGGTGTTTCCGATGGTGGTGATCTTTTTCGCGATCGTGGTCATGATCGGGGCACCTGCTTTTATGATGATGAATATGTAGGAGGAATCGGCATGCTGGAATGGACGAGAGGAAAAATCGAAGGATTTTGGAATGAAGAAGATGGTTTGGGGACGTTGGAACTGATCCTGATTATTGGCGTCATTATTATCATTGCTCTGATTTTCAAGGATCAGATCAAAGCTTTGGTAACGAGGCTGCTTGGTCAAGTCAGCGATAAAAGCAATGAATTTTTCGAATAGACGATTCAGGAACGATGAGGGGAGCTTCACCATCGAAGCCTCCCTGGTCTTTCCTGTGCTGCTCTTTGTGTTGGCATTGATATTGTTTTTTGGTATGTACATGTACCAAAGAACGTTTCTGAATCAGCATGCCTATGCCGCTTCGGAGCGTGCGGCCTACAGTTGGGACAACAGCCACAAAAAAGCCTTGACCGGCGAGTATGCTGTTTCAGATGTTGACGGTTTGTATTGGCGGTTGAAAGATGATCAGTTATTGGGCGCTTTATTCGGCTGGGCGGGAGCCGACAACGTGACGAAGGTTTCCATACCGGCTAGCGAGGGAGAAGGGCTTGCCGAGCAAAAATTGGCTCAAGCCGTACAGGGCATGCCCTCCGGCATGACCGGCACGATCGAATACGCGAATTCGCTGCTGCAGCGGAAAGTCACGGTCCATCTTAACCAGGTTATTTCATTGCCATTGCCTTCTTTTCTCTTTGATTCGGGTGATGAGGTACAGACCGAAGGTGTTTCCGCCGTGGTTGAGCCTGTCGAGTTCATTCGAACGGTGGATTTGGCCCGCTATTACGCTGCTAAGTTTAAAAGCAGGGGCGGAGCGGCGGCAAAAGCAGCAACAGAAGCGGGGCAAGTCATTCAGCATTTCGGGAACGGCAAAAAGTAGCAAAGGAGGAGGGCTCTGCTGTTCAGAAAAAGAGATGGCGAATCAGGGGCAGTCACCCTGTTTTTAATATTGATTCTGGCGGGGGTGTATATGTTCATGGCGGTATTTATCGATTATGCGCGCATTGCGGCTTTCAAGGTACAGGTTGAACGGATGACGCATGCTGCGATGAGGTCTGTAATGTCGGCATATGACCCTGCGCTTCGGGAATACGGGCTATTCGGATACGGAGATAGCAGCGGGGAAAATATGATGGCCAAAGTGCTGAACGATAGCGTGAAACCTTCGGCGGTGAAGGACGCCTTTCCCATTCTTGATATTCAGTGGGACACCACTTCTCTTGGCATGGAACGAGAATTGGGCAAGTATGCCATCTTCAATCGACAAATCCAGGAAGACATGAAGTACCGGGCTCCCGTCGACTTTACCCTCGAAGTGATCAACCGTTTCAAACCGATGTCGGGAGAGATGAAGGAAGCGGCTCATACGGTGGATTTGCTCAAAAAACTGCAGAAGCTGTACGACAAGCGAGAGGCACTGCTGGACGAGGCCATCGAAATACAGGAACAATCCGCGGCGAAGCTGAAGGGCCTGCCGGAACTTGTCATGAATCCGCCAAACGGGGCCATTTACGACGAAATGCTTGAGGAAGCGCCTGTTACTGCCGCCGAGGCAGCAGCACGTTATACCGACTTCTGGAGCAAAAAAACAGCAGATGAAGGGCTGCCGCTTCTGGAACAGCAATATATATCGGAGTTGGGGCGATATCGTTCGGGCGTGAACAATGTAGTGATGGGGATTAGTGCTAGCTTGCAGTCCTCGACCCAAGCGCATCAGACGAACTTGCCGGAGGCGATCACCAAAATCGAAGAGGCCCGCAGCATCAATGAAGAAATGAAACGGGTCATTGCCGAAGGGCAGAATCGTCTGCAGAATGCCGAATATGACAAAGTGGGCAGTTCCGATTTGCCGGGCCAGAGTCCCGGCTCCACCGGAAACGGGAACGAGGCGCGAGATACACGTTCCCTTGCTTCCGAACTGGTAAGGGAGGAAGGTCTGTTTGACCGATTGGGTGAGCGTGTCAGCGCGCAGACATCTGACTTTACTCAAGTAAGACAGGCTGGCGTAGAACTTAACAACCAGCTTCGCAACGTGACTTCCCAGCACGGTGTTCCGATTAAACAGGCAGTCAGACAAGCCAGCCAAGCGACGGAGCGTTATATGGACAGCTTTGTGCGCAATGGCGCTTCCAATGTCATTCTCCAGAGCAAACGCGAGCTGGAGAGCGGTCGCGGGTCCGATGCGCAGCGCAAAGCCAATGACAAGGAGTCCAAAGGCAAATTGAAGGAGGTCCGGCGCGTGTTGGCGCGGATCGAAAACGGCGGTTCGGCTTCGTCGGAGGCTTTCAAATCGTTGGAGAAGTTTTACAATGCCAACATTGCATTTAATCAGGCGAGCGCCAGTACCTCGGAAAAGGCGGAAATCGCAGGTGATCCGTACGAGTCCGGCGGCAATGCGATGAGCGGCATGGACAGCTTGTTCGGGGGCATGTCAGGCTTGCTCGACAATCTGGGAGATGAGCTGTTCCAGAATGAATATGCTTTGGCTTACTTTAATTCGACGGATTTCGGGCAATTGCTGGGATGGACCGAAGGGGGTGGAGGAGCGGGTGACGTATTTGACTTGAAAAATCAGGAGTTGGAATATATCATCTACGGCTTTCACAACTCTTCAGGCAACATCGCTGCGGCATACGCGGAAATATTCGGTATAAGGCTTGCCATTCGTACGGCAGAGGGATTGATCGAAAACAGCAAGCTTGGGAATCCGCTGCTTGTATTGTCTGCCGCCATACTGCATGGCATTACTCATGCCATCAAAGACATGCTCACATTGGCCAAGGAAGGCAGCGTAGAGTTGTCCAAAATGATCAAGATCAAACTTACATACCGGGATCATCTTCGCCTGTTTTTGTTGATGCATAGCAACAATGAACGCAAAATGTCCAGAATGCTCGCTTTGATCCGATGGAATACCGGGGTGAATCCGGAGGAAAAGCAAACCTATGCAGCGGGATCGACGCGCAGCAGTATCAGATTATGGTTTTTGCCTGGCGTCGTGCGAAGCATAGGGGCCGTAATGGGCAGTGAGGAACAGGTGGAAGACGGACGATTGTTCGTGGAACGCCGAGCGGATTATTCCTATTAAATTTAATGATGATTCCATGGAGGGAACATGGACAAGCAACTCCATCGAAAGCAGCAATTTCAGCAGTCGGGCAAGGCATGGCGAATGAGAGGGAAGCTGCACCTGCGCTGGACTCTTACGATTTGGCGGAAGAAGGATCAAAGGAAATCATTACGGGCAAACATGCCAATGGCTCCGTTGCCCCAAGAGCAGGGGAGCATCGTTTTGGAGGCTTCGTTGGTGCTGCCGGTATTTCTCTTCTTCGTCATGTTCCTTATATATATCGTGCAGATGACGCTTATTTCCACTTCATTGCAAAGTACGGCGGGCGAGGCGGTGAAGCAATTGGCTGCCCAGATCTATCCGGTCTCGCTCGCGTTCTCGCCCGGCGATTCGGCCGGAGGCGGGGAGGGAGGGGGAGGATGGAAACTGCCAGGGCTGTCTCTGGAGGAGTGGGCGGAAAAATACGCTTCTTCACTTCCCGAGCCTCTCAACGACTGGGTTCGAGCGGCAGCCGCCCGCGGCGAACAGCCTTTACAGGAAATCAAAACTTCCGTTTTGGAATCGGTGCTTGATCCAACGGTAAAACCGATGCTTAAACCTTTCATTAATGAACGTGTCCTTGATTATGAACGAATTCACGTGAACGGTATTTCCGTTCCCGATCTTCGCAATAAGCAGAATCCTTATTTTATGGTGGAATTGAGTTATGAGCTTCCCGTTAAGGTTCCTTTTTTGGGCAAATCGTTACGTATCCAGGCTGGCGCGGCCGAACGTGCATGGATTGGAGATACGGGAGAAGGCTCTGGCGGCTCCGGTGAGGGGGCTAATTCGGCAAGTTCAGCAGCGGTTGTATTGTCCAAACCGGAGCCGGCGTACGTTGGCAACAAAGCCACGGTGAAAGTCAAGGTGGACCCCGGGATGAGCGCGAACCTTACGATTTTTTACAAATCCGGCCAGAGCACGGCCAAACACATCGGTTGGGCCACGGCGGACGAGAATGGTGTCATCGAATGGAACTGGTTCGTCGGCACCCGGACGACGGAAGGCACATGGACGTTTGTGGTCGAGACGGCCGATGGCGCAGTGACCGAAACCAGTTTTGACGTGGCATCCAAATGATTGAAGGGAGGGCGGAGCATGGAATGGTTTTATCTGGTTTGCGGCCTGGTCGTAATGGCAGCCTTCGTCACCGATATTCGGTCGATGAAGATTCCGAATCGTCTCACCTTGCCTGCGATGTTGGTGGGGACGGCGGCACATGCCGCTTGGGGCGGCTGGGATGGCTTGCTCTTCTCGGCCGCGGGATTTGCCGTATGTTTTGCAGTTCTGTTTGCGATGTATGCCATCGGTGCCGTGGGCGCGGGGGATGTGAAGCTATTCGGAGCAATCGGGTCCTGGACCGGGCTGTTGTTCGGCATTCATGTCGTCGTTTATTCCGTGTTGTATGCGGGCGCGATCGGGCTTGTCATTGTGTTGTTCCGAAAAGATGCGGCAAGGCGGTTTCGCAGCATCGTTGGCGGCCTGGCCGGCTTCTTCCTATTGGGTTCGATCAGGCTGGTCGGCAAGGGGAAAACGCTGAAATTTCCGTTTATGCTGGCGGTATTGCCCGGATTTGTCAGCACTTATTTATATTTGATGTAGATCGGCTGAGGAAGGAGGAAGGAATAGAACGATGTTTGGATTGACGAGGGATTTTGTTCGCAACGGCGGTGTGTTCATGGTGCTGGAGAGGCCCGATGGGTTGCGGATGGACGAGTTAAGCAGCGTGCAGGTCGGAATGCTTGCCTCCAATCGCATTGCAAGAGTGTTGCCGGTCCATATCCGCGAAGTGGATCTTAAGGTGACTCTTCAATATGATATCGCGGGATTCAAGATGCTCTCCCATGCGTTGAAGACGGAAAAGATCAAACTTCACGTGCTGTACGGATTGTTGTTCCAGATCGCAGACACGCTATTGGAGAGCAGGCAATATATGCTGGAGTCATGCAAGTTTATTCTGCAGGAGGATTATTTGTTCGTTAACGGGTCGCTCGATCAAGGGGGAATCGGCATGATTTACGTTCCGATCCAGGGTGCAGCCCAGACAGATATACCTCAGCAATTTCGGGAGCTTGTTATCCGTTTGATGGCCCATGTGCAGCAATTGCAGGGTGAAGGGATTCAGCGCGTGCTCCAGTTATGCCATGAAGAGAGCTGGGATATCAGGCACCTTCGGGAGCTGTTGCTGGAATTGTATGCGAACGGGCAAAAAAGCGAGGATGATCCAGAGAAGACAACCGCGTCCTCCGTTCATCCGGCTGCCGCGTCCGGAATGGAGGCGAAGCTTCATGTTGTGTCCCATGGCACGCATCAAGGTTTGGAATCGGAGCCGGAGTCTTTCCTGTTCAAACGCAAAGGCATAATGTCTTCAGCTTTGGAAACGGGACAGCCGCAGCCCTTTTTGTCGCGATCCGGCGAGCGTTCTGCCGTAGAATCGGAGAAGCCATCCAACCATGACTCGAAGAAGAGGATGTTCAAGCGAAGCTCTGTGGATTCAGGTGAGGACCAGAACCTTGAGACGGACGTGGATGACGAAGGTAAAGATGCGGGGTCTGCCAAAGTGACATACATCGCTTTGGGCTGCATGGTAGGCATGGCTTTGATATGGAGATTCATTTACATGGAACAGCCCGGACAGATGGAAATGATGGTATCTTCCGCTCTGAGCATCATCCTGCTTGGGGCAGCAGTATGGGCGTGGAAAGGGCGAGGGAGGTTTTCGTTTCCTGCCCTGGGTAAACGCCAACGGGAAAGCGGCGGCGAAGAAGAGATGTTTCAGGAAAGCTGGCGTTGGAACAATCAAGCAGGCCATGCAGGTCCGTTTGCAGCCCGCCGAAGCGATGACCCCAGCAAGTTGCAAGATCCATTGCCGGGGTCAGACGCCGCCCCGGAAGGTCCGCATCTGAACACGAATGTTCATCGCATGGATATGCCGTATAACCGTCGGCAGGGAAGCATGGTACAGGATTTGCCGCACCCGCATTTTTCGGACAAAGAACAGTTACAGGATTCGGCAGCATCCACAGAGAACAGCATGCGTTTTGACGTGTCCAGAGAAGCTACCGTCAATTTGCAATCCATGAAAGAAGCCGGCGGCTTCAAAGGCGCAGACACGGGACTGCCCCTGTATTATTTGGAGCGTAGATCCCCTGCAGGGGAGCCGGGCGAGCGGATGGACATAAGGGGAGCCTCGTTTGTTATTGGAAGGTCGGCAGACATGGTACAGTGGGTTGATGCAGCGGTCGGAGTATCCCGTGCGCATGTTGAACTGAGCAGGAACAAAACCGGTTATGCCATTAAAGATCTCGGTTCCGTGAACGGAACGGTCCTTCAGGGGCAGCTGCTTGCCCCTTACAAGGAATATCCGCTCCATGACGGAGATTCCTTCATTTTGGCAGAGTCCGTCTACACCTACCGAGCGGTCCAATCAGTGTAATTTAAGGTCTTCCAACGCTTCTTGCAGCGTCGGATAAGTGAACAGGAAACCCTGATCCAGCGCCTTTTGGGGAATGACACGCTGCCCTTGCAGCACAAGCATAGACATTTCCCCTACCAGTGCCTGGATCAGGAAGCCCGGTACCGGAAACCAATGAGGCCTGCGAAAGACCTTTCCGATGGTTTTTCCAAATTCGTCATTCGTTACCGGATGCGGTGCAGCCGCGTTTACCGGACCGGAAATGGCTTTGTTTTGCACCGTGAAATCAATAAGCCTCACCATATCGTGAATATGAATCCAGCTCGTCCACTGCTTGCCGCTGCCCAGTTTGCCGCCAAATCCAACCAAGTAGGGCAGCTTCATGAGTGGAAAAGCCCCTTTGTGACCCAACACCAGACTGATCCGGATGAAGGCAAGCCTTGTACCTTTAATTTCCTTGGAGGCGGCTTCCCAGCGTTCCGAAACGCGTGCCGGAAAATCCGCTGCATGAAGGGGACTGTCCTCGTCAAAGGTTTCCGTTGCCGATGTTCCATAGATCGCCATGGCAGAAGCCTGCACGACCACCTCCGGTTTGCGTTCAAGTGAAGACACGAGGCGTGCCACCTTTGCTGCGGTCGTTACGCGCGACTCCAGAATCCGCATCTTGGCGCTGCCCGTCCAGCGTTGATTCAACGTTTCTCCCGCAAGATTAACCAACGCATCGAACCCCTCCATACGTTCCGGCTGAACTTCAAGTTGTTCCCAGGATACATATTCCAGATTCGGATATGCCGCTCGTTTATTTTCCGGCAGCTTTCGAGTGATGATCATGATATGGTGATTGGACTTCAGCCAGTAATCCGTCAATGCGCTTCCAATAAATCCGGTTCCGCCGCAGATGGCAATTTTCATAGTGGGCACTCCCTTTTGCGTATCTATCGCAGGTATTCAACAACAACGATCATTGGAAAAAAGCCCCGATCGGTAAGAATGAACTGAAACTTGACCTGCCGGAGCCTGTGTGGGATTCTATTCGTTTATCATGAGGAGTCACCAAAAGCGACGTTCTTAAAACCTTATCCTTTTTTATTTGTTCATCAAATGTTCGTAACGCGAATAATCAATTTCGTTTTTTTGCAAAAAACGGACAAGAAACTTATTGTCCCGCTTGGGCGTGGCGATAATATATCCCTTGATGCAATGGTCGCGGGTGACTTCGGAAGCTTTGCTTTCGATGGCGATTCTGCCGATTTCAGCCGCAATGGAATGCTTCGCGATGTCCCTGAACGGTCCGGGCACCGGCTCCACCAGCTGATCCAAAAAGGCTTTGGCGTCGTCCGTCCATAAATGCCGGCTGGTTTCGACCCAGTGATTTTGCCAATCCAGCTTGGACTTGCCGTCCGCTTTGGGCAATACCTTCAGAAATTTGCGCATCATAAAAAAACCGCCGATACACATGCTGCCTAACAGGATGACTGTCCAAAATGCGATCGTGTTCATAAACCAGTTGCTGGGCGAGCTGCTAGCCAGCGTCAAAACAAGTGGATCGAACATCACTGTAAAAGGTCACCTCGGTTCATTGAATTTTGCGAAAGAAACCCTCCGCTACCCATGTTCCGGAATGCTGTTAAAAATAGCCTGTATTCCGAATTATATCGCATTTCTAGATTTATTTCGATAATCGCGTTAGAATAGGGGATAACTCAAACAAAGGGGGATGAATGATGCTTAAAATAGGCTCTCACGTGTCCTTTTCGGACAAGGGATTATTGAGTGCAACGAATGAGGCGTCCTCGTACGGCTCAAGTTCGTTTATGATATATACGGGTGCTCCGCAGAATACGCGCCGCAAGCCCATTGAATCCATGTTCATCGAAGAAGGCAAACAGGCCATGCAGGCTGCGGGCATGGATGAAATCGTAGTGCATGCGCCGTACATCATTAACCTGGGCTCTTACAAAGAAAATACGTACGAGCTGGCCGTCAGCTTCCTGCAGGAAGAAATTCGGCGGACGCATGCCATCGGCGTAAAAAATATCGTGCTGCATCCCGGTGCTTTCACCGACAAGGATGCGCATTACGGCATTGAGCGCATTGCTCAAGGCCTGAACGAGGTGTTGGACGGCGTGAAGGAGACGGATGTCAATATCGCTCTGGAAACGATGGCCGGCAAAGGCACGGAGATGGGACGCAGCTTCGAAGAGATCGCACAGATTATCGAAAAGGTCAAGCATAACGAACGATTGACGATCTGCATGGATACATGCCATATTCACGATGCAGGCTACGATATCGTGGGAGATTTGGACGGCGTGCTCGAACAATTCGACAGCATCGTCGGACTGGATCGCATTGCCGTCATGCATATCAATGACAGCAAAAATCCGGTGGGCGCACGCAAGGACCGCCACACCCCGATCGGCTCGGGATGGATCGGGTTCGAAGCGATTAACCGGGTTGTGCATCACGAGAAGCTTCAGGGGCGTCCGTTCATTCTGGAAACCCCGTGGATCGGCAAAGATGCCAAGACGCAGCGCCCGATGTATGAGGTGGAAATCGCTTTGCTGCGCGGGGATGTTGCCGGCCGTTTCGGCCAGTCATTTTTGGCTGAAGTCGAGCAGCTGCATCACTTCTTCGAAGGCAAGGAAATCAATCCGCGCTCTTATATTCTCGATGTATGGAACTTGCTCAAAAATGATGCCAAAGCCAAGAAGGCCGATCCGCGCGAGCCGCTGGAGCGCCTGTACGACATGGTGACGGAATCTGCCCTGTTCCCGGATTTGAGCGAGGAACAACTGAATCATCGTTTGATCGCCTGGCTGGCCGGCAAAGAGCTGCTCGTCACGGCTTAATTTAAGGAGGAAAAGTACCCGATGGAGATTCATGCCAAACAATTACGTCCTGATCAACAAAACCGCGCCGACCGGGCGCGGATGCTCATTTCCTGTCCGGATGGACCCGGAATCGTAGCAGCCGTTTCGCATTTCCTGCACCAGCACGGTGCAAACATCGTTCAGTCCGACCAATATACGATGGACCCGGCCGGAGGCATGTTTTTCATGCGCGTCGAGTTCGATCTGCCGCAATTGTCTGACAATTTGAACAAGCTCGAGACAGACTTCGCCGAAGTGGCAGGCAAGTTCCGGATGGAATGGACGTTGACGGCGGTGAGCCGCAAAAAGAAACTCGCCATTTTTGTATCCAAGGAAGACCACTGCCTGGTGGAACTGTTATGGCAATGGCAGGCCGGGGACCTGGATGCGGATATCGCCCTGGTCGTAAGCAACCATTTGGATATGAAAGATTACGTGGAATCTTTCGGTATCCCGTACCATCACATTCCGGTTACCGCAGAGACCAAGCCCGAGGCGGAAAAACGCCAGCTGGAAGTCATCGGCGACGATATCGACGTGATCATTCTTGCGCGTTATATGCAAATCATCTCGCCAACGTTCATTGAACATTATCGCAACCGGATCATTAACATTCATCATTCGTTCCTTCCGGCGTTCGTCGGCGGCAAACCGTATGCTCAGGCATACAAGCGCGGCGTAAAAATCATCGGAGCGACGGCGCATTATGTTACCGAAGAATTGGATGGCGGACCGATTATCGAGCAGGATGTGCAGCGTGTAAGCCATGGTGACGACGTGAACGAATTGAAACGCATCGGACGCACCATTGAACGCGTCGTGCTGGCACGGGCAGTGAAGTGGCATGTGGAGGACCGGGTGCTGGTTCACGAAAATAAAACGGTCGTTTTTTAACCTTATAGTTTAGTGCTGTGCAGGATTAATTTGCAATTGTAATGCCATGCATAATGGCTGTTGAAGGCGGCTCCCGTTCATTGAGAGGGGAGTTCGTCTTTTTTTATGGCATTGTTCCACAAAGAGTATGGTTTTCCGGTTTCGGGTTATACTTCATCCGATGGAAGCATGGGGCGATCCGAGTTGTGGAGGAATGTAAGAGGATCGGTATGGCCTGGGCAAATTTGGTATATGGCGGGCAATTTGCGCCCCAAAGCTGAGCGGAAGCCACTTTCACGATCTCCAACGACCGAATTTCCCTGTTCGCCGAAAAGAGGTTATGGAAAAGCGCCTCGCCAAGTGATACAATACAAAAGTGAATAAGTCAAAATGAAACACTCAAGCGGATTTACTTATTGTTATATACGGTTTGCTTGTATGATGAGAGGGATTCGCTTGCGCACCCGACTTATCTAAAGACATGAGGAGGACAAACCATGACTGACAAGAACGAAGCGATTCAAAAGGACGTAAACAGCACAATCGACAACCTGTCGATCACGACGGTTCGTACACTGGCGATTGACGCCATCGAAAAGGCAAAATCCGGACACCCGGGCATGCCGATGGGTTCCGCTCCGATGGGGTACCAGCTTTTTGCTAAAACGATGACACATAACCCGGCTCACCCGACATGGGTAAATCGGGACCGTTTTGTGCTGTCCGCAGGACATGGTTCCATGCTGCTGTACAGCTTGCTGCACCTGAGCGGTTACGACCTGCCTATGGAAGAACTGAAACAATTCCGCCAATGGGGAAGCAAAACGCCTGGTCACCCGGAATTCGGGCACACTGCGGGTGTTGATGCTACGACAGGACCACTCGGCCAAGGGATTGCAATGGCTGTAGGTATGGCTATGGCTGAAGCACAACTCGGCGCAACCTACAACAAAGACAATTTTGATGTAGTTAACCATTATACGTATGCGATCTGCGGCGACGGCGACCTGATGGAAGGCGTATCCCATGAAGCGGCTTCGCTTGCCGGACGCCTGCACCTCGGCAAACTGATCGTATTGTTCGACTCCAACGACATCACGCTGGACGGCGAATTGAACCTGTCTTCTTCCGAAAGCATCGCGAAGCGTTTCGAAGCATACGGCTGGCAAGTGCTGCGCGTTGAAGACGGCAACGACCTGCCTGCAATTGAAAAAGCAATCCAGGAAGGACAAGCGGAAAGCATTCGTCCTACACTGATCGAAGTGAAAACCGTGATCGGTTACGGCAGCCCGAACAAACAAGGTAAAGGCGGCCACGGCGGTACGCACGGATCCCCACTGGGTGCGGAAGAAGCCAAACTGACCAAAGAATTCTATAAATGGGTATACGAAGAGGACTTCTACGTGCCTGCTGAAGTTCGCGACCATTTCGCGCAAGTGAAAGAGCGCGGCATCGCGGCAAACAAAGCTTGGGACGAGAAATTCGCCGAGTACAAAAAAGCATACCCTGAGCTGGCAGCTCAGTTCGAATCGGCAATCAGCGGCGAACTTCCTGAAGGCTGGGATCGCGATCTGCCTAAATACGCGGCCACAGACAAAGCGGTATCCACACGCGTGGCATCCGGTAACGCCCTGAACGGTCTGGCACCTAACCTGCCTTATCTGACAGGCGGTTCTGCCGACCTGGAAAGCTCCACAATGACACACCTGAACAACATCGCCAACTTCACGCCAGAAGATTACTCCGGCCGCAACATCTACTTCGGTATCCGCGAGTTCGGCATGGCTGCTGCGATGAACGGTATGGCATTGCACAGCGGCGTAAAAGTATTCGGAGGTACGTTCTTCGTATTTACCGACTACCTGCGTCCGGCTGTACGCCTTGCAGCTCTGATGGGTCTGCCTGTAACGTACGTTCTGACTCACGACAGTATCGCTGTTGGTGAAGACGGACCGACTCACGAACCAATCGAGCAATTGGCTTCCTTGCGCATCATTCCTAACCTGACGGTCATCCGTCCGGCTGACGGCAATGAAACTTCCGCAGCATGGGCTTATGCGCTCGAAAACAAAAACAACCCGGTTGCGCTGGTGCTGACTCGTCAAAACCTGCCGATCCTCGAAGGAACGGTAGAAGGCGCGCGCGAGAACGTAAAACGCGGTGCTTATGTTGTGTCTGATGCGAAAGACGGCAAAGCCGTTGCTCAAATCATCGCTACAGGTTCCGAAGTGCAGCTGGCTGTCAAAGCTCAAGCCGCGCTGGCTGAAGAAGGCATTCAAGTTCGTGTCATCAGCATGCCGAGCTGGGATTTGTTCGACAAACAAGACAAAGCATACAAAGAATCCGTCCTGCTGCCTGATGTCAAAGCACGTCTGGCGATTGAAATGGCTCACCCGATGGGTTGGGAAAAATACGTTGGCGACCAAGGCGACATTCTCGGAATCAGCACATTTGGTGCATCCGCGCCTGGAGACCGCGTCATCGCAGAATACGGCTTCACTGTGGAAAACGTGGTTAGCCGCGTAAAAGCATTGCTGTAATAACCACAGCGCTTAAGATAACGTCTATTTAACTTCAGGGGGAGCGGGTACGAATGTCACAGTTTGATCAAGTCAGCGTTGTTAAAAAGGCCAACATTTATTATGAAGGCCAAGTAACCAGCAGAACGGTAATTTTGGGAGATGGCAGCAAAGTCACTCTGGGCATCATGCTTCCAGGCAGCTACGAGTTCGGTACGGATTCCCGCGAAATCATGGAGATTCTGTCCGGCGACCTGAGAGTGTTGCTCCCGGGCGAGGAAAACTGGCTGGAGATTCAAGGCGAAGCCACATTCCATGTGCCTGCCAATTCCAAATTCAAACTGGAGATACGCAGCGTTACCGATTATTGCTGCTCGTACCCGGCGGAATAACACAATAAGGGTAAGCAGGGCCTTGCGAGCAAGGTCCGGTTTACCCTTTTTACTTCGTTTGCCGGATGACAAAGTTGGTTTCGCAAGCTTGTCAGCCCCGTGGATTTGCAGTATCCTAATGCTAAGTTGATTCATTGAAACGGACCAAACACATATAATCAGGAGGGTTTAATATCATGGCTAAAAAAGTGACCTTTGACTACAGCACTGCCCTGCAATTTGTAGGCCAACATGAAGTGGATTATTTTGCTGAACCGATCCGCCTGGCACATGAGCAGCTTCATAACGGTACAGGAACGGGTTCCGACTATCTGGGATGGATCGACCTGCCAACCGCTTACGACAAAGAAGAGTTCTCCCGCATCCAGAAGGCAGCCGCCAAAATCCAAAGCGACTCCGATGTACTGATCGTAATCGGTATCGGTGGTTCTTACCTTGGTGCACGCGCAGCGATCGAAATGCTGACACACTCCTTCTACAACAATTTGCCAAAAGAAAAACGCAAAACGCCAGAAGTTTATTTTGCAGGCAACAACATCAGCTCCACTTATGTGAGCCATCTGCTGGACCTGATCGAAGGCAAAGACTTCTCCGTGAACGTCATTTCCAAATCCGGTACAACAACGGAGCCAGCAATTGCTTTCCGGATCTTCCGCGCTGAACTGGAGAAAAAATACGGCAAAGAAGAAGCTCGCAAACGCATTTATGCAACAACGGACAAAGAGCGCGGCGCTCTCAAAAAATTGGCTAATGAAGAAGGTTATGAGTCCTTCATCATTCCGGATGACGTGGGCGGACGCTATTCCGTGCTGACGGCTGTCGGATTGCTGCCAATCGCGACTGCAGGCATCAACATCGAAGAAATGATGCAGGGCGCGGCTGACGCTTCCAAAGAATACAGCAACCCGAACGTAGCCGAAAATCAAGCCTACCAATATGCAGCCGTTCGTAATGCGTTGTATCGCAAAGGCAAAGGCACGGAAATTCTCGTAAACTATGAGCCATCCTTGCATTTCGTGTCCGAGTGGTGGAAACAGCTGTACGGCGAGAGCGAAGGTAAAGACTTCAAAGGCATCTATCCTGCCTCCGTCGACTTCTCGACAGACCTGCACTCCATGGGACAATTTATCCAGGAAGGCAGCCGCAATATCTTCGAAACCGTAATCCAGGTTGCTGAAGTGGCGGAACACATCTCTATCGCAGCCGATCCGGACGATCTGGACGGACTGAATTTCCTGGAAGGAAAAACGATGGATTTCGTCAACAAAAAAGCATTCCAAGGAACGTTGCTGGCGCATACGGACGGCCAAGTGCCAAACCTGATCGTCAACATTCCGGATATGACTCCATATTCGTTCGGTTATCTGGTATACTTCTTTGAAAAAGCATGCGGCATTAGCGGATATCTGCTGGGTGTCAATCCTTTTGACCAACCGGGCGTTGAAGCTTACAAGAAAAACATGTTTGCATTGCTGGGCAAACCAGGCTATGAAGAAGAGAAAGCAGCGCTGGAAGCGAGACTTTCCGAATAATTCATCGTTTTGCTCATATAGATTGGTTATAAAGGATGGAACAGCATTCCGGATTTAGGCAGCTTCGGCTGCCGAGGTCCGATGTTGTGAACACAGGGCAGTTCGTCCGCGTTTACGCGGGGAACTGCTTTGTTGTAAAATGGATCAAATCAGAAAGTTGGAACGACATGCTTGAACGTTATCGTACGGTCCGCGGACCGGGAAACAAGGAAATCGTCATAAAGAAGTCGCGTTTCATCGGGCATATCATGCCGGTGGAGACTGAAGAGCAGGCCATTGCTTTTATCGATGAAATCAAGAAAAAACATTGGAATGCTACGCATAACTGTTCAGCCTACATGATTGGCGAGCGGGATGAGATTCAGAAGCAGTCCGATGACGGCGAACCGAGCGGTACGGCGGGCAAGCCGATTCTTGAAGTCATCCGGAACCAGCAATTGAAAAATGTGGCCATCGTTGTCACGCGTTATTTCGGGGGAATCATGCTCGGCGCCGGTGGGCTCATCCGTGCATACACGGATGGTGCGGTTGCAGCCATCGAAGCAGGAGAAGGAATTACGCGGGTTCTGCATCGCGAAGTATTCGTGGAGCTGGATTACACGTGGCTGGGCAAAGTGGAGAATGAATTAAGGAGCCGGGAAGTCCGTACAGGTGAAACGAGTTTTACCGATAAGGTTACGTTGACTTGTCTTCCGCCGGATAGTGAGACCGAGGCATTCATCGCCTGGATCACGGATTTGACGCAAGGGCAATCCCGGGTCACGGAGGGACAGCGGCTTTATTTTATTGAAGGGGAATAAAATATATGGCTAGAAGAGCAGTCGAACAGGAGTTGTCGAGGGAGCGGATACTGGAGGCGGCGAGGCATCTTTTTATAACCAAAGGATACCGCGCCATTTCGATGCGGAGCATCGGCCAGCATCTGGGCTATAGTCATGGGTCGCTGTATTACCATTTCAAGGAAAAGGCAGAACTGTTTTATGCCATCGTGGTTGAAGATTTCAACCACTTGGGACATCTGCTGCTGCAAGCCATGGTCAGGCCTAGAACGAGCGAGTTGACCAAAGTGGAGCAGATCATGATGGAGTTCATTCGTTTTGCGCTGGAAAATCCGTATCAGTATGAGATCATGTTTATGATTCGGGATGAGGAATTATTGTCTTATTGCAGGACGGAGCAGGGACGCTGCTTCGAATTGTTTGCCTCCATTGTGCGCCAATACATGAAAGAGGAAGGATGCCCGGAGGAAGACATTCAATGTGTGCCAAGGACATTGTTTCTGTCGATGCATGGATTTATCTCTTACTATATACAAGACCGATTGACGTTTGCCGAGATCGAAGCAGCAGCTCTGACACATGTAAAAGTGTTATGCCGCAATCTTCAACACCAGCCTGGCGTCCAATAATGACGCTTTCGTCACACTTCATACTTCAGGGCGGTGAATTGTCATAACATTAATTCTTTATTACGTTATCTTACGAAAGTTAATATGCAGAAAAGAAAAGAGCAGGCGGTTTATGGCCCGAATGAGGGCGGACCGCCTGTTCGTGTTTGTTCAGCCCTCCATGATTTTGATGAAATATTCCCTGGAACGAGGTCCGTCGAATTCGCAAAAGTAAATGCCTTGCCAGCGACCCAGCAGCAACCGCCCTTCATGAATGATGATCGTTTGTGAAGGTCCGGTCGTTATGGATTTAAGATGGGAAGCGGTGTTTCCTTCAGCATGCAGGTATTGCGGATGCTCCCAAGGGTAGACTTCATCCAGGCGCAGCAGCACGTCGTGTTTTACGTCAGGATCCGCATTTTCGTTGATGGCAATGCCTGCCGTCGTGTGCGGGCAGTAGACGAGCACGGTGCCGTTCTGCACGCCGCTTCTGCGGACAACCTGCTCAACCTCGTGCGTAATATCCTTCATTTCGTCCCGTCTTGTTGTGGACAGATTCATCGTTTGCAGCATGGTGGTGACACTCCTTTTCATTTACATATCCACGATTTGAAATGGTTTTGCTTATAAGACAGATCATCTTTATTACATACTCAAATTGTACCTTAATCCAGAGCGTTGAAACAAACCGCTGAACCCCAGCAATTCTTCTCGAAAAAGCATTGACGACCTGTACTGTAAACTGGTAAAGTATCAGATAAGTCAAAACCAAGTAGACTAATGGGAATAATATTAAAGGAATAAAAACCAACTAAGGGAAATCGTTGTATTCAGCGGAAAGAGCGCCGACCGGAGTAAGCCGGAGGCTGGGAGGGAATGCAGTAATGAATACCGTTCTTCGTCATAAAGGATGGACTTGGGGATTCCGCAGTACCGTATTGTTGTATTTCATAGTGTTGATCGTGCTTCCGATCATTGGCGTCTACGTGAACTCATTCTCTGAGGGATGGGCCAATTTTGCGGAAAGCGTGATGGACCCGATTGCCTGGAAAGCCGTGCTGTTGACTATACGGCTGGCGGTGATTGCTACGCTGATCAACGTGGTTATCGGCACGATGGTTGCCTGGGTGCTCACGCGTTACCGTTTCTGGGGCAGATCGCTGCTTAACAGTCTGGTGGACCTGCCTTTTGCACTCCCGACGGCGGTGGGCGGATTAATGATCATGCTGCTGCTCGGTCCGGTAAGCGCCATCGGCAAGTTGGCCGAATCGCTCGGGTTCCAAATCGTATTTCATCAGCCGGCCATCGTCATCGCGATGACGTTTGTGACCTTTCCTTTTGTCATCCGTGCGGTCCAGCCTTTGCTGGAGGAAATCGATCCTTCTGAAGAAGAAGCGTCCTATACGATGGGAGCATCCAAGGCCCGTACCTTTATGCAGGTGATTCTGCCATCGATGCTGCCGGGCATGATTAGCGGAGGCATGCTCGCTTTCTCCAGAGCCCTTGCCGAATTCGGGGCCGTCGTACTCGTGGCGGGAAACATCCCGGGCAGAACGCTGACCGCCTCCGTATTTATTTACGGGGAAATCGAGAGCGATAATCCGACCGGAGCGGCAGCTGTCTCGGTGCTGCTATTAACACTGTCTTTTCTGATCCTCTGGCTGATCAATCTGGTGCAGATGCGGGGGAGAAGAAGATGAGAAGACTGTTGATCGGACTTACCTTTCTGGTATTCATTATTTTGCTGATTATTCCGCTTGGACGGATTATCATCGGTGCATTCGAAGATGGTTTCGGAGGATTGCTGGATGGGCTGCTGCGGCCTGAAGCGCTGCATGCGCTAATGATGACAGGGCTGGTCGTGCTCGTTGTCACGCTGCTGAACACGTTGTTCGGCATCATGATGGCGATCTATCTGGTTCGTGCAGGATGGCTCAGCGATCGGATCAAAGGTTTGCTGAACAGCATCGTGGACCTGCCATATGCCGTATCGCCTGTCATCGGCGGATTGATGATTGTATTGCTGCTCGGACCGAACAGCATCATGGGCGGTTTTTTTGAGGGGATCGGTTTCAACGTGGTCTACGCTTTCCCCGGAATGGTCATTGCGACGCTGTTCGTCACGTTTCCGCTCATGATCCGCGAGGTGATGCCTGTGCTGCAGGAATTGGGTTCTCAACAGGAAGAGGCTGCATCTACCCTGGGGGCATACAGCTGGCGAACCTTTTGGAGCGTGACCTGGCCTTCGATCCGCTGGGCCGTCATTTATGGGCTGGTGTTGACCGTGGCCCGTTCTCTCGGCGAGTTCGGGGCCGTGCTTGTCGTATCCGGCAATATCATGAACAAAACGCAAACCGCAACAACGCTTGTCTATCAGGACGTCGAAAACTTCAACGTTTCGGCCGCCAACGGGGTGGCATTGGTTCTCGTAACGTTTTCCGCATTACTACTGCTCATCATGGAATGGGCCAAGAAGCGAAAGGAAGTGCATTGAGATGCATGTTGAGGTTCGGAATCTGAACAAACATTTCGGTCAGTTTCATGCGGTCAAGGATGTCTCGTTCGATATTGCCAAAGGTCACTTGATCGGCCTGCTCGGTCCGAGCGGCGGAGGCAAAACGTCGATTTTGCGCATGCTGGCCGGCCTCGAAAGCCCGGACTCCGGAGAGATCCGTTTTCACGGAAACGTGGTGAATCATTTGCCTCCACAGGAGCGCGGCATCGGATTCGTATTCCAGAATTACGCGTTATTCAAGCATATGACCGTATTCGATAACATCGCTTTCGGGCTCAAGGTCAAAAAGACGCCCAAAGCGCAAATTCGCGATCGGGTCATGGAACTGGTCGAGCTGACCGGACTCAAAGGGTTCGAGCAGCGTTATCCGCACCAGCTGTCCGGCGGACAACGCCAGCGCGTGGCGTTTGCGAGAGCGTTGGCGCCGGAGCCGCAGCTGCTTCTGCTGGATGAGCCGTTCGCCGCCATCGATGCCAAGATCCGCCAGGAGCTGCGCTCTTGGCTGAGAGAGCTGATCGAGCGCGTAGGCATTACGTCCATCTTTGTTACCCATGACCAGGATGAGGCCATTGAGGTGGCGGACGAGATCATGATCATCAGTCAGGGACGGGTCGAGCAGAAGGGCACGCCGTGGGACATTTACAAAAACCCGCAGACCCCTTTTGTGGCTACGTTTATCGGCGAATCGACCGTGGTGGAGAATGCTGCCGAGCTTAAAGGTTTTGAACGAGCGGCGCAAGGAGAAGCTACCCGGGCACTGATTCGTCCGGAATATATCGAGATCGGTCTCGAGAACGAATTCACGATGCTGTCGGCAACGGAAAAAGGTACCGTAAAGCATCTTCATTTCCGTGGCAGCGAATGGATGGTTGAAGTGGAAGTGCGAGGCCACAAGCTCATTACGTACCGCTCGTTGGAGAAAACAACGCTGGAGATCGGGCAGGAGATCCGGGTGCTGGTGCATCGGGCCTATCTGTTCAACGATTCGGACAGCTGGGTTGTGGAAAATGCGCTCAAGGAAGATCCGATGCCGGTCATGATTTAGGGATGAATGATTGCTCGGTTCAAGTAACCGATCGACAATCATATGTGATTGCGAGCAGTCAACTAAGCTGAATTTTGAAAAGAGGGACTGTACATGCAGACCAGGAAAAAAAGCATCGCTCTGGTATATGCCGCATTGTTATTGTTGTTGGTCTGCGCGCTGGCAGGTTGCAGCAACCGGCAGGAAACAGGCGAAGCAGCGGATGGCTCCTCCGCAGAAGCGAAATCGGATACGCTGGTCATTGGGGCATACAGCGTCGTCAAAGATGCCATGGCGGAATTGCTGCCGAAGTTTCAGGAGGAATGGAAGGCCAAGACGGGCAAAACCGTTCATTTCCAGGAATCCTACGAGGCTTCGGGCACACAGGCGAGAGCCATCGTGGGCGGATTCGAGGCGGATGTTGCGCTTTTGGCCATGGAAGGCGATGTTGACAAGCTGGTCAAAGCGGATCTGGTGCAGCCTGAATGGAAGCAGTCACCTTACAACGGCATGATCACGCGTTCCATCGTGGTGTTGGGCACGCGCGAAGGAAATCCGCTCGGCATTCAGGACTTTGAAGATTTGACGAAACCCGGCGTCAAGGTGCTGTATCCTAACCCCAAAACGTCAGGCGGAGCCCAGTGGGACATCAATGCCATTTACGGCGCTGGATTGAAACAGTCGGAGGAGCAGGAAGGCAAGAAAGACCCGGCGGCCGCGAAGGCGTTTCTGGAGAAGGTACATCGAAATGTGGAATCGCTGGACAAGAGCGGCCGGTCGTCGATGGCAGCCTTCGAATACGGCGTGGGTGACGTCATCGTAACATACGAGAATGAGCTGCTCGCCCGGATTGCCAAAGGAGTAAAGTATGATATCGTGGTGCCGAAAGATACGATCCTGATCGAAAATCCGGCGGTCGTCGTGGACAAATACGCGGACAAAAACGGAAAACGCGAGTTGGCGGAAGCTTTTGTGGCCTATCTGCGTACACCAGAAGCGCAGCGCATTTTCGCCAAGCACGGTTTTCGTGCGGTCGACCCTGACGTTTTTGCGGAGACGGCATCCGAATTTCCGATTCCCGAAGGTTTGTTCGACATCGACTACCTTGGCGGATGGGATGAGGTTCGGAATACGCTGTATTCCAAACGCGGCGTATGGTACCAGGTGCTGGCAGGCCTATAGAAGCGGCAGTCGGATCATACCGGATCATCATGGAGCCTCCAGCCCCTCGCTGGAGGTTTTGTCGTTTGGCTGCGGTCGGGGCATTTTTTGTACCTGACGGAACGAACAGGCTATAATGAATCGGGACGATGAACATAGCGTTATTACAGGAAGGTGTGAATGGAATGAATACTGAAGTCAAATTATCACAAAGCACGGCGATCCGCGTGGAGCATGCACGCATCAACGGCATGTCGGATGCGGCCATACTGGAGGCGATTCGGACGCAGAACGCGTCCGGCTTTGATACAGTGGCTGACGATTATTACGTGTACGACGAGTTTCTGTCCTATGCTGCAGAGCATGGCGAGCGTCTGGAAGAAGCCGTGAAGGACGGGTACCGAATGACCTTTAATACTCGTGGTGGACTCGGCATTTGGCTGGAGAAAGCCTTTGGTTTGAAGGCCGATCAAGACTTCACCGTAGGAGAAGGCATCGTGACCGGTTTGCGCCTGAAGCCGGAACAAGCCGAAATACTGGCACGGCGATTGGCAAGCAATTGGATCGTCGCGGAATCCGTGGACGTGCCCGCAGGAAAGGAGCTTACGCTGAAACTGCGCGCCTTGGCATAGTCTCAGGTAACGGCAAGCAGCAATACATAGCAAGGTTATTCGCGAAGAGTCAGAGGATCATCCCGATGCGGAAGCGGTACCGCATCAGGGTGGTCTTTTTTTGCAAAAAAGCGAGGATGACATATAATCAACAGTAGTTAAGATGGACGTGACGAGGGGGAATACGAATGAGTTGGATGAATCGGCTGACATTTGTAGGCACAGGTGATGCGATGGGCGTTCCGCGCGTATATTGTGAGTGCGAGATTTGCATGGAAGCCCGGAGCACAGGCGTCAACCGGCGCAGGCGATCTTCCGTGCTGCTTCACGGTACAGATGATGAAAGAAGGATCCTGATCGATTGCGGACCGGACTGGCGGTCCCAGATGGAAGGGCTGGGTCTCCGAATGGTGCATACGCTGCTGATCACCCATGCGCATTTTGATCATATCGGAGGTTTGCCGGAATGGGCCGATGCATGCCGCTGGCTTGGGGTTAAAGGACGGTTGTATGCACCGCGCGAGGTTATTGCGGTCATTCAAGGTCAATTTCCGTGGCTGTCCAGGCATATGGACTTTCTGGAAACGGATGAGGGCATTGAGCTGGGTGGATGGAAGATTTCCTCCTGGAAAGTGTGCCACGGCAAAAACGGATATTCTTATGCATATCGATTGGAACGGGAAGGATACCGCTGGGCCTATTGCTCCGATGCCATCGATTTGAAGCCGAACGAAAAGGAACTGCTGCACGATCTGGACGTGCTGGTGCTTGGAACGAGCTTTGTGCATGAGCAGGCGGAATTCTCCACACGCTCGGTGTACGACATGCGCGAAGCGCAAGAGCTGCTTGACGAGGTGAAGCCTAGGCATGCATATTTCACCCACATGTCCCATGATGTGGATCTAAGGAAAGATTACGGCTTGCCTGGCGGTATTACGCTGGCTCGCGCAGGAATGACCATAACGTTGGATAAGGAAACGGAACCTTTTTGAAAAAAATCGCTAATCTGCGTATCCTTTGCGGACCGCTGTTCGTTTACAAGATGTAAGACCAATCAGGAACCAACAAAGGGGGGCCCCTTACATGGCCTTTGTGAAGTCCGTCGATTGCAGAATCAACAGACCACTTGATGAACAAAAGCGAAATGCCAACCGAATTATGAACTATGGCACCAAACCGATCACAATGTCTGCATTTTCTGGCGATCCGGGAATTTCGACCAGGAATGCGCAGCAGGAGACAGGCATAAACCAAGCGCCAGCGGCAAGTCTGACCGAAACGCTTGGTTCACTGTATGCCTATTGCATGACGCTGACGGGGTCCGTCTGGGAGACGGAAGATCTGGTGCAGGAAACGTGTCTTAAAGCATGGTCCTCCACATATGCCGGGCAGCAGAGTACGAACCCGGAAATGAACTGGGAGGCCTATCTGGTCCGCACGGCGCGTAATACGTGGATTGACCAGCTTCGCAAGCGTGCACGCTTGTCACGGAAGCTGGACAGCCTGAAACCGCTGCTTGCGGACACGGAGCACGAAGAACGATTTGAAGACCTGGAGCTGGCGGTCCGTCTGCTGGTCAACGGGCTGCCGCCATGGCAAAGGGTCATTTATATGTTAAGGGATCTGTTGGGATATACGGCGGCAGAGACAGCGGATTTGCTGGATACGACGGAGGGGGCGGTCAAAGCCGCCCTGAGCCGGGCTCGAGCCGCGCTTGCAAAGATCAGGCAGAGGCTGCATGATTCGGGTTCCGACGATCCGTCGACCGGCCCGGATTATGGATTGCGGGAAGATGAGCAAGGCGCAGAGCAGCTGCGCAGCTATTTGAGGGCGTTCCGCACCGGCGATGCCGTGGCGCTAATCGATCTGTGCCTGAACCGGAGCGATGACCCGATGGCCGTCGCCGGCACGATTTTGCAGGCTCTGCCGTCTCAAACGATGCAGCCCGTGCTGCATGGCCAGGATGTTCCGCGCATGTTTGGGGCAGGCTTGGCCGTCTGCATGGTTGCATAAACCGAGGAGGCGACAAGCATGAACGTAGTACCATACGTAGTGGAGCAGACAGCCCGCGGAGAGCGGAGCTATGATATTTACTCCCGATTGTTGAAAGATCGCATTATTATGGTGTCCGGGGAAATCGAGGACCAGATGGCGAATGCCATCGTGGCACAGCTGTTGTTTCTGACCGCAGAGGATCCCGACAAAGATATCCAAATGTACATCAACAGTCCGGGAGGCTCGGTTACAGCCGGGTTCTCGATTTATGATACGATGCAGTTTGTGAAACCCGATATTTCCACGATCTGCACAGGCATGGCGGCCAGCTTTGGCACGATATTGCTCGTCGGAGGCACCAAAGGCAAACGGATGGCTTTGCCGAACAGCGAGATCATGATCCACCAGCCGCATGGCGGCACGCGGGGCCAGGCGTCGGATATGCTGATTCATGCGAACCGGATCATCCAGCACCGCCAGCGTTTGAACCAACTGCTGGCAGATCGCACGGGCCAGCCGCTGGATCGCATCGAGAAGGATTCGGACCGGGACTACTTCCTGACTTCGGCGGAAGCGGTGGAGTATGGATTGATTGACAAGGTGATTTCCGGAACCTGATCAAGGAACGGAGACGCTTCAACCATAACAATAACCCGAGGGGTCGCGATAACCGGACCATTCGGGTTATTCGTTTATCGTGCAGCGCAAGCAGGACGTTTCATGCTTTCCGGGCAAGCTCGATGAGCCGACCCATGCCTTCGCGTATTTGCTGTTCGTGCGCGTAGGAGAAGGAGAGCCGCAGCTTGCGGCTTGCGCTTGCGTCAGAAGGGTCGAACACCGTGCCTGGCACGAATGCCACCGAATGCTCCATGCATCGGTGCAGCAAACGGCCCGTATCGATGCCTTCCGGCAGCTCTGCCCAAATATTAAGCCCGCCTTCCGGTTTGGTCCAGACCCAATCCGTTTCCAGCAGGCATTGCTCCATCACTTCCATGCGCATCTGGATCGCGGTCCGCAGCTTGGAGAGATGCTGGTGCATGCGCGGCGATTGGAAATAGCGGAGAAACAGCTTCTGGTTGAGCAGCGGGGAGCCGTTATCCGCCAGCGTTTTGATGGCCAGCAGCCCGGGCATGAAGCGCGGCCGGCACATGATGGCCGCGATGCGCAGGCCCGGTACGACATATTTGCTGTAGCTGCGAATGTACAGCGTATGTCCGGTCGTATCGTAGGTGAAAATGGGCGGCGGCGGTTTTTCGCCGAAATAGATGTCGTAGGTGCTGTCGTCCTCCAACAGGAAACAGCCGTACTGTTCTGCCAATTCCGGCAGCTGTTTGCGCTGCTCGGCTCCGATGTTCAATCCCGTCGGATTCTGGAACGTCGGCGTCAGGTAGAGCAGCCGGGGTTTCTCTTGGCGCATCAGCCGTTCGATCTGTTCCAGGTCATAACCCTCGTCATGCATGTCCGCAAAAACCAGTCGCGCCCCTTGCTTGCGAAAAATTTCCATGGCGGGGCCGTAGGTCGGCCGTTCCACCATGACGCGGTCGCCGGGCCGGATGAGGCTGCGCGCAATCAGGTCGATGGCTTGCTGCGCGCCTGTCGCAATCAGCACTTCATCCGCCGAGACATAGAATCGTTCCTTTGCCGTCAAATGGGTGGCCAGCGCGCTTCGCAGCTCCAGATCGCCCTGAATGGTCGAGTAGGTTCCGAGCAGCCGCGGGTATTGGTCCAGCAGCTCCCGCATCAGCTCTCCCCAGTAAAGATTGGGGAGAAGGGCCGGATCGATCAGCGATTTGGAAAACTGGAAGTCTGCTTCAAGCGACTGTACCCGCGCGAGCGAATCCCAATGCAGCCACGCCGAAACGGCAGGGTCATCCGCCTGGTCGGTCACCGGAGCGGGATCGGCCGGGCTGACGAAATAACCCGCTTTGTCTTTGACATATACATGTCCGCGCTCCTTTAGCTCCTGATAGGCTTTGAACACGGTCAGCCGGTGAACGCCGAGCTGTTCGGACAAGCTGCGTACGGAAGGCATCTTTTCATGTTCGGCCCATTCACCCGCTTCGATGCGAACAACAAGATAATGCACGACTTGCTCATACAGTTTCAGACTGTTATCAGACATCAAAATGGCTTTGCTCAACCCGCCCACGCTCCTTTTGCAGTCCATTGTAACACCAAACGGCAGATCACTGTTCTGTTTTCTTCATTCTGTTCTGTTGACGGTGAGGTATGATGGTGAACAAGTTGAAGGAGGAGTTGGCATGGTAGCGGCAGCATTTGCGATAATGTGTTTGATTTTCGGTACGACGTTTTTGGCGATCAAAATCGGCGTGGAGGCAGGGCTTCCGCCTTTTCTGTCCGCAGGACTGCGGTTCGTGGCCGCCGGGGCGCTGATGTTTGCATGGATGTGGATGAAAGGACGCGTGAAGCTCTCCCTGTTGTGGCGGAAAGAAATGCTGTTAACAGGCATGGGATTGACCTTCGGCACATTTGCGACGCTGTATTGGGCTGAACAATATGTCAGTTCCGGCGTAGGGGCCATTTTGTCGGCGACGGGGCCGCTCATGATCATGATTATGCAAACCGCGCTGTTACGGCAAAAAACATCGCTTCGCATCGTTGCGGGGTATGTGGTCGGCTTTGGCGGAGTGGTGCTGGTCGTCCTGCCGGGCATATCGTTTGACGGAAGCGCGTTATGGCTCTTGGGCTGTATGGCCGTTCTGGTAGGGGAGTTATGTTATTCGGCAGGGGCGTTATACTCGAAAAAGGTCATCAACCAATTCAGCGACAGCGATCCGGTGGCCATCAATGCCGTGCAAATGATGTACGGGGGCGTGCTGCTTTTGGGACTCTCGGCTGTAACCGAGCCTTGGAAGATGGGCATAAGCACCTTGGATTGGCAGCCTGCAATCCTGTCCCTGTTATATTTAACGGTGATCGGTTCAATGGTGGGGCATAGTCTGTTCTACTGGATCATGTCGCGCACCAATCCGCTGTTCCCGGCGACCTGGCTGTATATCTCCCCGCCGATCGCCGTTGTTCTGGGGGCTGTGCTCTATAACGAGCATGTCAGCTGGATGACGTGGACGGGCGTCGTGCTGATCGTTTCCGGCCTGCTTGCCATGAACGACAAGGTGATGTCCGCATTTCGAGCAGGGATTCGAAAAGTACAATTCAAAGCACGGGTTGGATGATAGTTAAACCCTTATAAGCTTTTGTCCGCGTAGAAAAGCCCTCTCCTATTTGTTCACAAAGATAGGAGAGGGCTTCTGCGTTTCCGGTGGAGCGCTTGACTAAGGTTGAACAGGTTCAAGGTGTTTATATGAATAATCGGGATTTACCCCATTTACGGGTGCGCTATTATATTGAAATATAGCACCATTCTCTTTTTTATAGAAATATCTTGCGTTTGGTTCATCTTTGAATATGACCTCAGTGTTAACGAGCGGCGCTTTGCCGAAATGGGTGTCAATGGCTAGAATGTCTGCCTTGCTGTATCCCTTGACGTCAACGAGATAGGCTTGTACTTCTGCTTCCCTACTTCTTTGAACATTCCACAAAAATGCAAATATTCCAAGAATCAAAGCAAGAAACAGGAAGATAACTAATTTTCCTTTGCTGATTTTCATGACTCTATCACCTCTATGGATAAATCATACATGTTCAATCGGCACAGGAAAAGAACTTCTATGGGGCGGTACAAGCGTAGATCCCCTTGCCTATATCCGGCCTTCCGAAATTTTGAATTCCAGTCAGGTCATTACGAGCGCTGTGTTTTATCGATAAGACCCGAAAAGATCTGTTCAAAGGGGAAACAGCCTGATGCGCGCTGCGCATTTCAGGCTGTTTTTGTTGGATAAAGTAAATGGCCCCGATTGCTGTAAACAATCGGGGCCATGAAAGGGAAGATGTTCTGCCAGGCAATTATTCCGCGTTCAGCACAAACTTCTCGATAACGTGTTTTACGCCGTCTTCGTTGTTGCTCAGCGTGATGTAATCGGCCAGTTCTTTCAGTGCAGGAATCGCATTGCCCATGGCCACGCCAAGTCCGGCAACTTCAAGCATCTCGTGGTCGTTCCACGAGTCGCCGATGGCGATGCACTCGCTGAGCTCGTGGCCGAAATGCTCGGCCAGGAAGGTCAAGGCATGTCCCTTGGTTCCTTCGCGATGCATGATTTCCAGGAAGTACGGTTTGGATTTGGTGATGTGCACCTCAGGTCCGAGCAGTTCGCGCAGATCTCCGGCCACCTTATCCAAATAATCCGGCTCGTCGATGATCAACAGCTTCGGCGTTTTCTGCTCGATCACTTTGATGAAGTCCGGTTCAATGTGGTACTGCGTGCCATTCAGTTTGGCATAATCGCGCAGCTTGTCGTTTTCTTCGCGGGCATACAGCTTGTCGTCGATGTACGTTTGCAGGTGCAGATTATGCTCCAGGCAGTAGTCGAACAGCTTGCGGGAAGCGTCTTGCGGAACATAGCGCTCATAGAGCACATGCTCATCCAGCAGGTTTTTGACCAGTGCGCCTTGATACGTGATGATCGGCACGTTCAGCTTCGTTTGGCGTGCCAACGCTTGAGCGGAGGCGTAAGCGCGGCCGGTGGCCAGCGTAACCACCACGCCGTGAGCAACGGCTTGCTCCAATGCGGTTTGCGTGGCAGGGGTCACTTCTTTGTCGTCGTTGATCAGGGTGTCATCGATGTCGATGGCGATCAGTTTGTAAGTCATCCGGTTTCTCTCCTTTTTATCTGTGCATGATGAGGTGAATCGAATCTGTTAATTCCGCTTTATTTTGCAGGGTAATGTTGCTCCGTGCTACTCTTCCAGGAAAATCAGGCCGATGAAATCTTCCAGCTCCAGGTTGCCGAAGTAATGCTTGACGTCAAGGTCCTTGAGAGCTTCCCGCACGTCGCTTTCCTCGTAACGCTTGCCGCGCAGCATGTCCTCAATGTCCGCCACGTCGCCTACGCCGAAGAAATCGCCGAAGATTTTAATGTCTTCGATGCGTCCGTCCTTGATGTTCATGCGCAGATCGATGATGCCGACAGGGAATTTGCGGGAATGCTTCACATTGCTTTCCGGCGATTGGCCGTAGTTCCAGTCCCAGTTTTTGTAGCGCTCGGCAGAGATTTCGTTGATTTTCTCCCAGTCCTTCTCGGTCAAATGGTATTGCGGAACTTCGTTAGGCTCCATGCCGAAAATGTGGCGCAGCAATTCGCCGCGGAACGCTTCGATCGTCATGTCGCTGCTCATCAACTCGCGAATGTTGGCGACGCGGCTGCGGACCGACTTGGTGCTTTTGGATTTGAACTTCTCGGGATTGACGTTCAGGGAAGCCTGTACGTGGTCCAGGTTCAAGTCGAACATCAGCGTGCCGTGACTGAACATGCGGCCGCGGGTGGAGAACTGGGCATTGCCCGAAATTTTGCGTTCGCCCACCTGCAGGTCGTTCCGTCCGGTCAATTCGGCGTTGACGCCAAGTTCATGGAGCGCTTCGACGACAGGCTGGGTGAATTTGCGGAAATTGTGGAAGGACTGGCCGTCATCCTTCGTGATGAAGCTGAAGTTGAGATTGCCGAGATCGTGGTAAACGGCGCCGCCGCCCGACAGACGTCTCACGACTTGAACGTTGTTATCCTGAACGTACTCGATGTTGATTTCCTCAATCGTGTTCTGGTGTTTTCCGATGATGATGGAAGGGCGGTTGATGTAGAACAGCAAATAACTGTCGTCCATCGGCAGATGCTTCAGGATGTATTCCTCGATGGCGAGGTTTACCGAAGGATCCGTGATGCCCTGGTTGTCGACAAACAGCATGGTCATTCCTCCATTAATGTATGTGAGGGAGAAGTCTCCCTTATGTAGTGATTCTCGCGGAACGAAGTTCCTCTACTATCATATCAGAAAGTATCGTAAACCGCGCATGGCTTTCAGAAATTACCGGAAAACTTCTCTTGAACAGCCGTTGCGATAAGAATCGCCATACGCTTAACGTCTCCATCGGTTCGATGCGAAAAAGAAAACGACCGGCGATATCATATTTTGTTATTTTACACCGAATCATGTAAAAACACGCAAAGAAGCAGGCTCAGATCGGACAATTCGGCGTTGACCACACCTTGCCCGGACGCCATAATAAACAGGATACATAGAAAGGATGACGGACAGAATGACCGATATCATTGAAGTTTTCGGACATGGCGGGGACGTGGAGACGGCCGCATCCCGTTTCGGGGGAGATCCCGCCGATTTTCTCGATTTTAGCGCAAACATCAATCCCCTGGGTCCGCCGCCGGAAGTGCTGCGTGCATTGGAACAGGGTTTGAATGCGGTGCTGCGCTATCCCGATCCGGGACATCGCGCGTTGAAATCCGCTTTGGGCAGCAGGCTGGGAGTCGCTCCGGATTGTATATCCGTAGGCAACGGCGCGGCGGAGAACATGGCCTTATTGCTGCTTGGACTGGCTCCCCGCAGGGTGGGAACCGTGGAACCGGGCTTTTCGGAGTATGCCGCTCTATCCCGGCAATTCGGAGCAGAAGTGATCAGCGTTCGTGGACGGCAAGAGCTGGATTGGCGGGCCGAGACGGAGGACATCGAACGATTGCTGGAACAAGTGGACATGCTCTTCCTGGGCCAGCCGAACAACCCGAACGGTGTGCAGTATCCGGTGGCCGTACTTGAACGTTTGGCTCTCAAGGCTGGGCATACGGGTGCGGTGCTCGTCGTGGACGAAGCCTTCATGGACTTTATTCCGGCGGAGAAGCGCCACTCGCTTGCGGCAAGGCTGCATGATTTTCCGCAGGTCATCATCATCCGCTCCATGACCAAGTTTTATGCCATACCCGGACTGCGTTTAGGTTATGCCTTGGGACGGCCTGAACTGATCGAGGCAATGACAGCCAAGCAGGTGACGTGGAGCGTCAACGGCCTTGCGCTGATTGCCGGGGAAGCCTGCCTGCGCAGTGGAGAGTCGTTCGAACGGGAAACGTTGCAGCAGATTGCGCTGGAACGCAGGCGGCTGAGTGATGCTTTGTTAGGATACGGCTGTGAGGTAACGCCTGGAGAGGCCAACTTCCTGCTCGTCCGTTTGCCCGATCCGTGGACTGCTGCCACCATGCAGGCGGAGCTTGGCGGGCAGGGCATCCTCATCCGCAGTTGTGCGATGTATCCGGGTCTGACGGAGCGTCATGTCCGCATTGCGGTTAAAGACGAGCCGTCCAACAAACGGTTGATCGAAGCGCTGGGCTGCATAATAACCGCCCAAACTTCGAAAACGGAGGAACCAGTCGGGACGGATGAGCAGATCGAAGCTGTACCCGACCCGGTTCAAAAATCGGGGGGTGGCGTCCAATGACATTGCCGTTTCGCGACGTGGAGGGTAACCTTGCCGCGGCGGGGACCGCTTATACTTCTGTGACTTGGCCGGGCCTCCGCGTTACGATTCATGAGCGTCATGTCAAAGCGTCCGTGCCTTCTCCCGTGCCGGCCCTGTCCAGCGCGATCGTTGGCGGAGGCATGACGGAGCTGGACCGCGTGTTCAACATTTACGTCGACAAGCACTACCGCTGTGATGATCCTCTGAGGGACATCGAACGGCTGCTGGCCGAATGGCAGGAGCCGCGTGATCTGTGTTCCGGTTTGCTGACAGCGGTCAAGCTGCAGCATACGTCCATTCAGGAATGGGACGGATCGGATTTCGGACTGCTGTGCTGCACAACCGCAGGTGTGTCCAATGCTGCCCGTGCCGGTTCGGACCGGCTCGTCTTTGATGCGTGCGGTAACGAAGCGGAGGAGAATTCGATCCGGGACGCCGTTTATGTGCCGGGCACCATCAACATCATGTTGTGGGTGTTCGGGCGCATGACGCCGGGAGCAATGGTCAATGCCGTACAGACTGCTGTGGAAGCAAAAGCCGCGGCGCTGGCCGATTGCGGCGTGCGGGACGCCGACAACGGACTGTCGGCGACGGGGACAACGACCGATGCCATCGTGCTCGCCGTCCGGCAGGACCAAGAAGACAAACCTTTGATCCAATACGCGGGTACGGCGACGGTCATGGGCGCAGCCATCGGCAGACTGGTGTATGACACTGTGAAAGAGAGCCTTGAGGCAGGGCAATGGGTACGGCGGCAGGAGGGGGAACCGCGATGACAAACATATTCGCGTTCGCTTCTTGGCCGATATGGACCGCCATGACGGGTGCCTGGGTGCTGCTGGCGGCATACATCGTCGATCGCTGCATCGGTGATCCTCGCTGGATTCCCCATCCGGTCATCGGCATGGGCAAAGGCATTACGGCTTTAGAACGATGGATCCGTGCCAAGGTTCATTCGGATCAAGGGCTCAAAAAGGCCGGATTATGGTTCCCGATCGTGATTGCCGGCGGTGCTTTTATGCTGACGTGGCTGGTACTCATTGTGCTGGGGCTGATCCATCCAGTGCTCGCTGTTTTGGCCGAAATCCTGTTAATTGCGACCACCATTGCGTCCAAAGGACTGAAGGATGCAGGCATGGAGGTTTATCGCCATTTGGCGCAAGGCGACCTTCCGGGAGCCAGACGTTCGCTCGGCATGATCGTGGGCAGGGATACCGAGCATCTGGAGGAACCGGAGATCGTGCGCGGGACAGTGGAAACGGTGGCCGAAAACATCGTCGATGCCATCGTCTCCCCGCTGTTCTACGCGCTGATCGGAGGAGCTCCGCTGGCCATGGCCTATCGTGCCGTTAACACCTTGGATTCCATGGTCGGTTACAAAAACGAAAAGTACCTGCATCTCGGCTGGGCCTCGGCACGTCTTGACGACTGGGCCAACTGGATTCCGGCGCGGATCACGGCCTTATTGCTCATCGCGGGCGCCTGGGTCATGAAGCTGGACGCAAGGCAGTCAGCACGCATGGTCTCCAGGGATGCACGATTGCATCCAAGTCCGAACAGCGGTTTTCCTGAGTCGGCTGTTGCCGGAGCGCTGGGCATTCGGCTTGGCGGGCACAATGTTTACCATGGCGTAGCTTCGTTTCGTGCATATATGGGTGAGCCCACTCGTCCAATGGAGGCCGAAGACATCGTGCGCACGTCGCGCCTGATGTTCTGGTCGGCCGGATCGTTCGTACTGCTCTGCATTTTGGTCAACCTGCTGATCTGGTTCTGCGGAGGCTCGTTGTTATGGACATGATGACAAGACGGGGAGAACAACAAGATCAGCAAGGGACACACGATCGATGGGAAAAAGAATTATGGCTTGTTCGTCACGGCACGACGGCGTGGAACGCGGAAAAGAGGTACCTCGGCCATACCGATATCGGTTTGCTGCCTGAAGCGGAGCAGGAATTGGCCTCACTGCGCGTGCAGTTGGGCGGCATCGAGTGGAGATCGGTCCATAGCAGCGATCTGCTTCGCTGCCGCCAGACGCTGGAATGGGTCGCCCCCTTGCACGCAGGGCAAGCCCACATGGACTCCCGGCTGAGAGAAATCCATTTTGGCGAATGGGAAGGGCGGACCTATGAGGAACTGAAGCATTTGGCCCGTTACCGGGAATGGATCGATTCACCGCAAACGGTAACTCCGCCCGGCGGGGAACCGTGGTCATCGTTTGCTGCCCGGATCGATGATTTTATGAATGAAGTAATATGGGCGGAACCCCGGCATGAGAGAACTGGTGATTTGGCAACAGCGCAGACGAAAGATCTGGTCGTTACGCATGGCGGGGTCATTCGTTATATGCTGACTCGGCTGCTGCCAGGTCAGGCGTTCTGGGGCGTTTCGGTCATTCCGGGGCAAGCGATCCGGCTTCAATTGGAACGTTCGCCGGACGGACGGAAGGCAATCCGTCTTCCTTTTCCCGAAATCGGGTTGTAAGCACGGTCGATATCACCTATAATCACAACAGAAGTGTGGCTTCGGTACAAGCATCGTTTCAAGAGCTGGCGAAGGCGTTCGGCAGCAGATGCACACCCACTTGAATGGGGATGCAATATTAACGACCATGGGACCCGTTAGTCCCGAAAATCACGGCGTCCGTGCGGACGATCCGGAGAGGGCAAACGGGTAAAACAGGGGAAGCCGGTGCAAATCCGGCACGGTCCCGCCACTGTAATCCAGCCGATTCGGCGTGGAAAGTCAGGTTGCCTGCCCAGGGCGTTTAACCATCGGTGTTCCTTCGAGGAAAGGACAGCGTTTCGGGCAATGCTCCATGCATGCGGCCTTGTGCTGTCGTGCGCGGGTCGCCATATGCGAGACGTTATCCCTGATCCTGATCGCAAGGATCGGGGATTTTTTTTCAAGAAACGGCCATTCAAGGGACAGACACGGGCGGAAGCACAGTCTTCGATCTACCAAACACAGAAAAAGGGGAGAATCCAATCATGAGATTCACGACATGGAAAGGCATGGCGTCCCTGCTGAGCGCAGCGATGCTGACATTCGCTCTCGCAGGATGCGGAGCGGCAACAACGAACAACGAAGGAGGCGCAGGCACGCAGCAGCCGGCACAGGGGCAATCCCAGGAACAGGCGCAGACGGACCTTAAAACGCAGTATCCGCTCACGGTGACCGATGCAACGGGCGAGTCGTTTACGTTTGAAAAGGCGCCGACAAAGATCGTCTCCGTATCGCCAGCCGAAACGGAATCGCTGTTCGCGCTCGGATTGGACGAGCAGATCGTGGGCGTATCCGATTTCGACGATTATCCGGAAGCAGCGACGACAAAACCGAAGATGGGCGGCGTGTCCAAGCCGAACGAAGAGTCGATCATTGCAGCGGATGCCGATCTCGTGGTAACGGGGATTTCGATGAGCGAGGAAGCCGTGAAAAAGCTGCGCGACTTGGGTATCACCATTTTCAAAACAGACCCGAAATCGGTCGATGACGTAATCAACAACATCGAAACGTTCGGCAAAATTACGGACCGTCAGGCAGAAGCCCGGAAATTGGCCGCACAGATGAAACAAGATGTGGCTGACGTGACGGAAGCGGTCAAATCGGTGAAACCGGAAGACAAGAAAAAAGTGTACGTGGAGTTCTCCCCAGGCTGGACTGTGGGCAAGGGCGAGTTCATGGATGAAATCATCACGCTTTCCGGTGCTACGAACGTCGCTTCCGACATGACAGGCTGGAATGAAATCAACGAAGAAAACATCATCGCCGCCAATCCGGATGTGATTTTGTACGCGGACGACGTGGTGGAAGACTCCAAAACACTGGATCAAATCATCAAGGCCCGCAGCGGTTGGGATCAAATTACAGCCGTCAAAAACGATCAGGTCATCGGTTTGGATGCCAATCTGCTGACTCGTCCAGGTCCTCGCGTGACCCAAGGCTTGAAGGAAGTGGCCAAGGCGGTCTATCCTGACTTGTTCCAATGAGCCGCAAACTTGCAGTGTTCGGCACAGCAGGCATGGTGCTGCTTGTCCTGACCGTGCTGATCTGCACCGGCATCGGCTCGGTCTCGCTGCCGATCCGGCATATTGCAGGTATTATTCTGCATCACATTCCATGGCTGGGTGACCGGATCGTTCCGGATTGGACGACTGCAGCGGAACAGATCATATGGAAGGTACGCCTTCCGAGGGTACTGCTCGCTGTTCTCGTCGGCGCAGCATTGGCCGTGGCCGGCGCTGGATTTCAGGGCGTACTGCGCAACCCGCTGGCCGACCCGTTCACCCTTGGCGTATCGTCCGGAGCGTCGGTGGGGGCAGCCGTGTTGATCTTTTTCGGCCTGCAATATGCGCTGATCGGCGTCTGGACGCTGCCGTTGGTTGCTTTCGTGACCGGAGTGCTGACCTTGTGGTTTGTGCTGGCTTTGGCGCGCGAAGGCCGCAAAATCCCGACGCACAGCCTCATTCTTGCCGGCGTGGTGATGCAAAGTTTCCTGGGAGCGGTCGTATCCTTCCTGTCCACCATGTCCAAACAAACGATTAACGAAATTATATATTGGACGATGGGAAGTCTGGCACTGCGTGGATGGTCGTATACGGCCATCCTTTTCCCATATTTCCTGCTTGGTTTGCTCGTGCTGTGGAGCCAAGCGCGTTCATTGAACATTTTGGCGCTGGGCGAAAGACAGGCTGCCCACATCGGCGTTCGCGTCGACCGTTTGAAGCTGACGGTGCTCGGCGTGGGTACGCTGCTGACGGCTGGGGCCGTCTCGGTGTCGGGCGTGATCGGTTTTGTCGGTTTGGTCATTCCGCATATGCTGCGGCTGATCGTCGGCCCGGATTACCGTCTGCTGGTGCCGCTCTCCGCCATAGGCGGTGCGATCTTCATGGTATGGGCCGACACGATTGCCCGTTCCTTGCTGGCACCGACCGAGATTCCCCTCGGCGTCGTCACGGCATTTGTGGGAGCACCGTTCTTCGCCTACCTGCTGCACCGCAACAAAAAGCTGCAAAAGGGGATGATGCCGTGAGCGGGAACCAACCTCTGATCGAAGTGAAGGGCGCAAGCAAAAGCTATGGCTCTCATCATGCCCTGCATGACGTGAACTGGAGCGTCCAGGAAGGGGAATGGTGGGGAGTGGTCGGTCCGAACGGCAGCGGCAAATCCACCCTGCTGCAGCTGGTGGCTGGAACCGAGCAAGCGAATACGGGCAGCATCCTGTTGGAAGGGAGGAACATTGCCTCTTACGGTCGCAAAGAGCTGTCGCGCATGATTGCGGTATTGCAGCAGGACGGGCTGCCCTCGATCTCGTATCCTGTAAGGGACGTGGTGGAGATGGGACGGTACCCCTACCAGAACTGGATGGGACGCGATTCGGCGGATGGGGATGCCATCGTGGAACGCGTGCTTGCTGAGCTGGAGCTGACGGAACTGGCGGATCGTCCGCTGAACGCACTCAGCGGGGGCCAGCGGCAGAGGGTAGCGCTGGCCAAAGTGATGGCACAGGAACCGCGGCTGCTGCTGCTGGACGAACCGACGACATTTCTGGATATCCAGTACCAGCTGCAATTCATGGAATTGCTGTCTGCATGGCGTAAACGGAATCGCATTACCATCGTGGCCGTGCTGCACGATTTGAATCTGGCGGCACAGTTTTGCGATCATATGCTGGCATTGCGTGATGGAGCATGTGCCGGAGCAGGAACGCCTGAAGCGCTGATGACGGAAGATCACATCCGGAAGCTGTTTAGGGTCGATCCGGCGATGGTCCGGCATCCTGACAGCGGTCTGCCTCAATTGCTGCTGCGTCGTAAGCCAGAGTAGCATCATTGCAATTATAGTCGGGCTGTCATGGTCCTAATTCTAGTATAGAAGGAAGTGCTGGATGGAATGGAAAACGAACAGCTGCTGATGCAGCTCATCAATAACATCAAAGGGATCGATGCTCAAGCGGCCGCAAAAGCATCAGCTCATGTGGATATGCTGACAAAGCCGCCGGGAAGCTTGGGCAAGCTGGAGGAGCTGGTCATTCGGCTCGCTGGCATGACAGGTGAGGTGCGCCCTTCGTTTGAACGCAGATCCGTCATCGTTATGGCTGCCGATCATGGCGTTGTCGAGGAAGGCATCAGTGCGTTTCCGGCAGAGGTGACGCCGCAGATGGTGATGAATTTTTTGGCGGGCGGAGCGGCGGTGAATGTGCTCTCGCGCCATGCCGGGGCGGAAGTCGTGTGTGTTGACATTGGCGTGAATGCAGACCTGAAACATCCGGGTCTCGTTTCGCGGAACATTCGCAAAGGCACGGCCAATATGGCCAAAGGGGCAGCGATGACCCGCGAACAGGCCATTCAGGCCATCATTACGGGCGTGGACGTGGTCCATGCGGAGGTTGAAAAAGGCTCGCGTCTTTTCGTTACCGGCGAGATGGGCATCGGGAACACAACGGCCAGCGCGGCCGTTGTATGTGCCTTGACCGGCATTGCTCCTGCTGCGGCGGTAGGGCGCGGAACGGGCATGGATGATGCGGGCGTACTGCACAAGGCGGCCGTGGTCGGGCAAGCGCTGAGTTTGAATGCGCCGAACGGCGACGATCCGCTCGACGTGCTCTCCAAAGTAGGCGGTTTGGAAATCGCCGGACTTGTCGGCGTGATTCTTGCGGCAGCCGCCCATGGCTGTCCGGTCGTCGTGGATGGCTTCATTTCTACGGCAGCCGCGCTGATCGCAAGCCGGTTGGCTCCGCTGAGCAAGGAGTACATGATCGCCTCCCATACATCCCACGAGAACGGACATGCGGCCCTGCTGCGCGAACTGGACCTGAAGCCGATGCTGGACCTGGACATGCGGCTCGGCGAAGGCACCGGCGGGGTGCTCAGCCTGCATCTGATCGATGCGGCGTGCCGTATCCTTAACGAGATGGCTACCTTTGCAAGCGCAGGCGTCTCGGACGGATCTTCAGCTCAAGGAGAGGGAACACGATGAGCGTTCTTGTGACAGGCGGCGCGAGAAGTGGCAAAAGCTCGTTTGCGGAGCGTCTCGTCATGCACCGCTCTTCGGAAGCTTGGTATGTCGCCACGGCCCAAGCCTATGATGACGAGATGCGGGAACGCATCCGCATGCATCAGAAGCAACGCGAGGCTGCCGGGTATTTATGGCATACGGTGGAGGCGCCTCTGGATTTGCCCGAATGGATCTCTCAGATGGGCCAATCCCGTGCGGGTACTTCCGCGCCAACCGTGTTGGTGGATTGCCTGACGTTGTGGCTTTCTAATGAATTGCTCGCGCATGAGCATGATCCTGAATCAGTACTGCAAGCACGAATGGATGCCCTGGTAGAGGCGATTCGCGCGTATCCCGGCTTGCTTGTGCTGGTAACCAACGAAGTCGGCGACGGTATCGTGCCGGAATATCCCTTGGGACGAAGATACCGGGATCTGGCGGGCATATTGAATCAGCGGGTTGCCGCAATTTGCCGCGAGGTGTTTCTGGTTACCGTAGGTATTGCCGTCGAGTTGAAAAGCAAGGAGTACCGCTTATGAGCGAAGGCAGCAGCGCCAATTCATATGGCAAAAAACAGGCGGCCGCCGCTGCTTTTCAGTTTCTGTCCCGTTTTCCCGTCCGGATGCAGCTTGATTTTGCTCCTCCTTTGTTAAGGGAAAGCGTGGTGTATTACCCGCTCGTCGGGGCGGCGATCGGCCTTGCCGTCTGGCTTGGCGGTGCCTTGTTCGGCACAGTGCTGCCGGCTCTGCCCGCCGCTGTGCTGACCTTGACGCTGTGGGTGTGGCTCACTGGCGGATTGCATCTGGACGGCTGGATGGATACGGCGGACGGGCTGCTCAGTTATCGCAGCCGCGAACGCATGCTGGAGATCATGAAGGACAGCCGCGTCGGTGCCATGGGTGTCATTGCCTGCGTGCTGCTGTTGATGATGAAAGCGGCGCTGCTGGCCGATTTCATTGCCCAAGGCCGCTGGGCATACGTGCCGCTATTGATTTTGCCCATGATTTGGAGCCGTTGGTTCATGGTATGTGCGATATCGGGCTGGCCGAATGCCAGAGCTGATGACGGTTTGGCCGTATTGTTTGCCGGCTTGGGCGAACGGAGAGAACTTCGGCGGGCAACGGCGCGTGCTGCTTGGCTAACCGTTGTGGCAGGTTTAATTGCGCTTGTCGCCGCGTGGTATACTCAGCCTCATCATAGCCTGATCGGTGGCGGCATGTCGGGACATTCATGGTGGCTTTATCCGGTGCTTGCCGCCATGCTGTTGCCGCTGGTTTGCCACCTGCTCGGCAGATGGGTTGCGGGGCGGATCAGCAACCGATTGGGCGGTTTGACCGGGGATACGTACGGAGCGATGAACGAATTGCTGGAGACGGCGCTTTTGATTGTATTAAGCCTGCTGCAGGGCTTGTTCTGGACTTTGTTTGCAAACTGATTGATCAAGATGAAAGCCGGGGTGGGAAAGATGGTAGAAAAAGAGGTACATACAGCGCCGGTCATCATGCTGCAGGGAACGGCCTCGGATGTGGGCAAAAGCGTCATTACGACGGCATTGTGCCGCATTTTCAAGCAGGACGGTTTCCGTCCGGCACCGTTCAAGTCGCAGAATATGGCGCTGAACTCTTACGTCACGCACGACGGCAAAGAGATCGGGCGGGCGCAGGGCGCGCAGGCCGAGGCTTGCGGAATCGAAGCTACAACCGACATGAATCCGATTCTGATCAAGCCGGTTCGGGACATGCATTCCCAGATCGTGGTTCATGGCGTGCCTTTTGCGCAGATGAGCGCTTCGGATTATCGGCAGCACTTTTTGCCGGAAGCCAAGCGGACGGTGCTGGAGGCGCTTGATCGTTTACGTTCGGCTTACGACATTGTCGTGATGGAAGGCGCAGGCAGCCCGGCGGAAATCAACCTGAAGGACCGGGATATCGTCAACATGAATCTGGCAGGTTGGGCGGATGCCCCGGTCATTCTGATCTCGGATATCGACCGCGGCGGCGTGTTTGCTTCGATCGTGGGCACGCTGGAATTGCTCGAACCTCACGAAGTTCAGCGCATCAAAGGTTTTATCATCAACAAGTTCCGCGGCGATTTGTCCCTGCTGCAGCCGGGACTGGACTGGCTGGAAGAGCGGACAGGCATTCCGGTGCTCGGCGTGCTGCCTTACGTCAGGGACATTCAGATCGAGGCCGAGGATTCGGTGGTGCTCGATTCGCTGCGCCACGGCAAATCGGAGCACAAGGAACTGGATCTTGCAGTGATCCGTTATCCGCGCATTTCCAACTTTACCGATTTTGATGCCTTGTCGAAAGAGCCGGACGTCAATGTCAGGTTCGTGACTTCTCCGGAGGAACTTGGACAGCCTGACGCGATCTTGTTGCCAGGCACCAAAGACACGATTGGCGATCTGGAGTTTTTGCGCGAATCGGGTTTGGAGCAAGCCATTGCCCGTCACGTAACGCGCGAGCCTGGACAGCTTGTAGGCATATGCGGCGGGTACCAGATGCTGGGTGAGCATCTCAAGGACCCGTTCGCCGTTGAAGCGGGGCAGGTACAGGAAGCAAAGGGACTCGGATGGTTGCCGTTGTCGACCACGTTCCTCCAGCGGAAACAGACGGTAAGGGCAGCGGGACAGGTGCTGGAACAGCATCCCATTCGGCTTGCGAGCCATGAAAGTACGGATACCGCATTGCCGGTTGAGGGGTATGAGATCCATATGGGTGTCACTGAATGCAACCGGCCTGATCAGGTCACCGCATTGTTTGAAATCCAACATGCCGACGGTCAACCATTCATGGAGGGCTGGGGTACGAAGGACGGCAGAGTGTGGGGAACGTATCTTCACGGCCTGTTCGAGAGCGACCGCTTCCGGCGAGCCTGGCTGAACGGGCTGCGCGAAGCCAAAGGGCTCGAATCGCTGGAGAAGACCTATAGCGCCAGGGAGCAGAAGGAAAAGGAATTTGATCGGGTCGCAGACTCGGTGCGTTCGGCTTTGGACATGAAGCGGGTTTATGAAATCATGGGCATGGGAGAGAAGGTCTGACTGGTTGAAGATCGGGCATGATCATTTTCTCGCAATCATAACGGTATTTAATGTGAAATGCACGGAAGTATATAAATCTTAATGAAAAAAACACCCCCATAGGTGGCGCTGCCTTGCAGGCAAGCGCCTCCCATGGGGGTGTTTATAGTTGCATATCCGACTATACTGGTTCATATGATTCAGCAATGAACCGACAGGGTGAGTTTATAGAGAGTTAGTCGATTTTGAATTTCTTCATGGCAGCCTGCAGTTCGACAGCCTGTTCATGCAGATGACGAACCGTATTGGCATGGGAATCCATCTCGCTGAGCTGGGTTTCCGCCGTGGCAGCGATCTGCTGCATGCTCTGACGGGCCCTCGACGTAATCTGTGCCGTTTCTTCCACAGAGGCGCTGACTTCTTCTGCTCCAGCAGATACCTGTTGGGTAGAGGAAGAGACGTTCTGGATGGTCAGATTGACGTTTTGGATCAATTCGTTCAGTTGTTTGAATGCGGCCCCTGCCTGCTGCACGACTTGCGTTCCCGATCCGACTTCTTCCGTCACGCGATTCATGGCACTCACCGAACGCTCGGCATCTTCCCGAATGGTAGCCAGGTAATCCGAAATTTCCTCCGTGGCTTGTTTCGATTGCTCGGCAAGCTTGCGGACCTCGCCGGCAACGACGGCGAATCCGCGCCCGTGCTCGCCTGCGCGCGCCGCTTCGATGGAAGCGTTGAGAGCCAGCATCTGAATCTGTTTCGTAATGACCGAGATCGAGGTAACGATCGTACCGATTGCGATGGAACGCTCATTCACGGTTTCGACGTAACGAAGCGATTCGGTAGCGGTCTGGCCTACGCGCTCCATTTGCTCGACCGCATCCTGAGCCAGCCGGTTTCCGTTGACGGCTTCGCCGGCCGCATCGCCGATCTGTTCGGAAACCTCGGCAGACGATGATGCGATATACATGATGCCTTGCGTGATTTCTTCCATGGCCCGTGCATTTTCGGAGGCGCTGGAAGCGATGCTCTCACTGCCTTTCTCGGCTTCCACCGCAGAGCGGCTGGAGTTTTTGACCATGCCTGACATGGACTCGACCCGCTGCAGCAGGTCGTTGGAGCCGTCGACGACTTCGGAGGAAGTCGCAAGCGCATGGCTGATCATTTCTTTCAGATTATGGGTCATCACCTGGAAGCTTGCAGCCAATTGGGCAATTTCATCTCTGCCTTTGATGTTGAGATCTGTCGTAAGATCGCCTTGCGCTACCTGTTTGCTGTGCTGAACGAGCTTGATGATCGGCGTCGTGATTCTTTTGATCAGGCTGCTGGAAATGAGCCATCCCAGAACGATGACGAGTGCGGTAATGCCGAGGCACAGCCAGAAAATTTGGGAGATCTTGCTCTGGATAAACTCGGCATCCATGCTCACGGCCATGACCATATTACCGCCCGAGATCGGAATGAATGCCGCTTTATGTACGCCAAAGGCATCGTTATATACGGAGCTGATGGCAACGTCCTTGTTCTGCACCGCCTCTTCCATGGCATTGACGACGTTGACCGAATCCCCTGTTTTCATACCCGATGCCGTATTGGCGATAACGACCGTTGCCGTGCCATCCTTCAGGGCTACGACGTAGGCCGCGTCCAGATTATGCTCTTTGGCTTTTTGGGTCAGGAATGATTCGACCGTTAACGCTGCGCCGTCCGAGCCCGAGCCCCCGCTTTGGATTTGCGACAGTTTGGAGGCCGACGTGTTTTTATATATATCATGGACCGACGTATCCAGCACCTTGTCGAACTGAGGCATCACGTAGCTTTGGATAATGTTCATGGAAACAAAATAAAAACTGATGCTGAACAACAAAGAAGCAACCAGCAATACAAGGAACAGAGTACTTCTTATTTTCCCGGCAACGGTGCGATTTCGAAACATAAGATCATCCTTTCACGTCATGTTCTTTGACACAAACGCTTTTCCGTATGGTCAAGACCTTCTTCCTAATGAAAGGAGGCCTAAAGTTTGAGTTGGGACAACATGGGAATAAGCGGATATACCTATATTACATAATTAACCGGAGGTTGAATACAATAATTTTCATCAGCGTTCAACTTTTTTTCAGAAATAACGGGATTAATTACATACATGTTACATTTAAATAATAAAAACCTACCAGAATAGTTTGTTTTGTAGTATGATGGATTACGCCGCTTCATGAAGCTTAGCCGGGTTGCCCGGCAATGAATTATTTTTCAAGGGAGGATTCAAGCAATGAGTACTTTTCAAATCATTCTGAACGTAGCGGTTATGCTCGTTCTTCTGGGCGTCCTGATCTGGATGCAAAAGAAACATATTTCCTTCACCAAGCGGGTCTTTGCGGGACTTGGGCTCGGGGTCGTATTTGGCGTAGCGCTGCAGTTGATCTACCCTTCCGGTTCTGACGTCATCGCCAAATCGGTCGATTGGTTCAATCTGGTCGGCTCGGGTTATGTTCGATTGCTGCAAATGGTCGTTATCCCGCTGATCATGGTGTCGATCATCTCGGCCATCATGAATTTGAAGGGCAAGCAGAACCTGGGCAAAATGAGCTTTTCCATCATCGCGATTCTATTGATCACGACGGCGATCGCGGCCAGCGTCAGCATCGTGACCAGCCTCACCTTTGATCTGAAGGCGATCGACATTCAGGGCGGCGAGAAAGAGATTGCTCAAGGCCAGAAGATGGAAGAACGACTGGTGGATGTGCAGGACCAGACGATTCCGCAGCAAGTGCTGGAGTTCATTCCGTCCAATCCGTTCGCGGATATGACGGGAGCCCGCCGTTCATCGACGCTGGCTGTCGTCATCTTCTCCGCGTTTATCGGGGTGGCGGTGCTTGGGCTGGATCGCAAAAAACCGGAGCAGGCGGAAACGTTCCGCAGCATGGTCAATGCGGTGTATGCCGTGGTCATGCGGATCGTTACGCTGGTGCTCCGATTGACGCCGTACGGCATTTTGGCGTTGATCACAAAGGTGACGGCGACGACGAACCCGGATGAAATTTTGAAGCTGCTCAAGTTCGTCATCGCATCTTACGTGGCGTTGATCGTGATGTTTATCATTCATCTCATCATTATTTCGCTCTTCGGTTTCAACCCTGTCACGTATGTGAAAAAAGTGCTGCCAACGCTTGTATTTGCGTTTACGTCCCGTTCCAGCGCGGCAACGATTCCGCTGAACGTGGAAACTCAAACGAAGAAACTTGGCGTATCGGACGGCATCGCCAACCTGTCGGCGACCTTCGGAGCAACGATCGGACAGAACGGTTGCGCCGGGATCTATCCGGCGATGCTTGCCGTCATGATCGCGCCTACGATGAACATTAACCCGATGAGCTGGGATTTCATCCTTACATTGATTCTCGTCGTTGTCATCAGCTCCTTCGGGGTAGCCGGCGTAGGCGGCGGAGCCACCTTCGCTTCCCTGATCGTGCTGTCCACGATGAATCTGCCTGTTGCACTCGCAGGCCTGCTCATCTCCGTGGAGCCGCTGATCGATATGGGCCGTACGGCGCTGAACGTGAACGATTCGATGACCGCCGGTCTCGTATCCAGCAAAATTCTGAAAGAGAACGATCAGAACACGTACAACGATCGCGGTCAAGATCTGGACACGGCCGTTCAGGCCTGATCCGGATCAACCCGTAAAGAAGGCCAGCATCACCGGCCGTCCATCGTTCAGGTTAAACCGCAGCTGTATGAATGCAAGGTTAACAAGCCGTCTTTCGGGTTCGTCCCGAAGGGCGGCTTTTTTCGCAAGGATGTTCGGCAGGGAAGGGCTGGATGAATTTAAGCCTGTTCAAAAGCGGGGAAATGTGTTAGAGTAATTCATGTTTTGGCCAAAGGGGCCAGGGCCGCGGTTCGTAACCATCCCGCGTAATCAAAACTAGGAAGGCAGTGTAAATAGTATGTTTAATTTAGGGTGGGGAGCGCTGTTCGTTCTCGTAACTTATGGATTTTTCCTGTTATGTTATCGTTTGTTCGGCAAAAAAGGGCTGTATGCCTGGATCGGCGTAGCGACGGTCATTGCCAACATTCAGGTGACGAAGACGATCGATATTATGGGGATCGTGCTGACCTTAGGCAATACGATGTATGTCAGCATGTACCTGACCAGCGACCTGTTGAATGAGAGGTATGGTCCGGGCGAGGCGCGGAAAGCGGTGTGGTTCGGATTTTTTACGCTGATCATGACCACGGTATTGATGCAGATGGTATTGTTCTTTGATCCGGCATCGACGGATTTTGCCCAGAAACCGATGGAGATCCTGTTCGGATTGCTGCCGCGATTGGCGCTTGGAAGCCTGACGGCCTACTTTATCAGCCAATTCCTGGACGTGCGGCTTTATAGCTGGCTGCGCAAGCTGTTTCCGGGACGGAATCAGCTGTGGATTCGCAACAACGGAAGTTCGATCATCAGCTCTTTCGTGGATACGCTGGTGTTCTGCACCATCGCGTTTGCGTTTATCTATACATGGGACGTATGGATCGAGATTTTCCTGACGACGTATGTCATCAAATTCGTGCTGACCGCCGTGGGGACGCCGTTCCTGTACGTTGCCAGAAATTTCGTGTTCAAGGACGAGCCGGTTGCACCGGTTCAAACCAAGGACATGAACGACACGCGCATGTTCTAAAACATAAAAAGTGCCGCAAGACGATGAATGCCACGCATTCGGTCGTTTTGCGGCACTTTTTCAATTTGACGCGAAATGCATGCAGATTGCGCCAGTGAGTCAAAGGGCCGATCAGGCTTTAGTCCGTGAGCACCTGCAGTTCTTTCGGATAGCTGGTCAGCACCTCAACCCCAGCGTCGGTCACGAGCACGTCATCTTCAATGCGCACGCCGCCAGCGCTGACATAAATGCCAGGCTCGATCGTAAACACCGTTCCTTCCTGCAGAATGTCCAGGTTCTGTCCATGCAGGGATGGATATTCGTGTACGTCGATGCCGAGACCGTGTCCTACGCGGTGCATAAACCGTTCGCCGTATCCTGCTTCTTCGATGACTTGGCGGGCGGCACGGTCCACTTCCGCGCAGGTAATGCCGGGTTTCACGGCACGAATGGCCGCTTCGTTGGCTGCAAGCACCGTATTATAGATGGTTTTCAGCTCCGGCGAGATGTCGCCAAAGGCAAAAGTACGGGTAATGTCGGATGCATAACCCCCGGCATATACGCCCATATCGAACATCAGCAGGTCTCCGTGCTGCAGTTTACGGTCACCCGGCGTGCCGTGCGGCAGTCCCGTTTTGGGACCGGTCAATACCATCGTGTCGAAGGATGGGCCGTCGGCGCCCAGTTTCTTCATTTGATATTCCATCTCGGCGACCAGCTCGATTTCGGTAACGCCTGCACGTACGTGGGAGAGACCTTGGCGCAGCACCTCTTCGATCAGATGAATGGCATGGCGCATCCGGGCCACTTCTTCCGGCGATTTCTTCACGCGCAGCGCGCGCAGCAGCGAACCGACGTCTTCGAAGCGGGCCGAGCCGAGAGCGGCGGCCAACTGCTCGTAACGGGATACCGTCACGTATTCTTTTTCGAGACCGATCCGTTCCAGCCTGCCTTGATAACGTTGCAGCAGGTGATATGGATTGTCCGTGTCCGAGTGCGTTACAATGTTTTTGACCGAAGAAGCGGCTGATGCGGCATCCGCATCCAGGGCAGGCACGATCAGCAGCGGCTCCTCGCCGCGGGCGAGCACCAGGCCGAGAAAGCGTTCATGCGGATTGCTTGCAAAGCCGGTCAAATAATAAATATGCTTCGGATCAGTGATCAGGACAGCGTCAAGGCCGTTCGCCGACAGATCGGCTTCCAGGCGGGATAATGGGGTTGATGTCATGATTAGAACGTCCACCTTTCATATGTACATCGTTTTATTATAAGAGATGTTCGCAAAATTCCCAAATAGTTGCTTTCAATGGGAGGCGGCACTATGCGAAGAAGCCAAGCCCTCCATAGAGGACTTGGCTTCTTCGGCAGATGCGCGGATCGATTCGTATAAAATCGTCTGGCCGAAGCGGTGATTACCGCGCTTCCTCGGCCAGAGCTTTGATGCGCCCGCTTGGGTCTTGGGTATATTCCCCGCCGTGATAACACAGTACCTTGTCCAGCTTGAGGCCAGTCAGGCGGTTCAAGCTGCGCAGCGCTTCAGGCATGTCCGGGGTAACCGTCGGCGCAGGGCCGACCAGTTCGTCGTCCACCACCCGGAGTTCGTCGGCCGCCAGAAGGAGATGTTGATCGCGAACATACAGGCAGATGTGCCCTGGCGTATGTCCTGGCGTATGGATGACCTGAATCCCGTCCTCGCCCTGAAGCGGCAGTATGTCCCCGTCCTGCAGGACGCGGGAGATTTGAATTTCGGGCAGCTGCGCAAGCAGCTGATCAGCGAGTTCGGCTATCGGTGCAGGTAGCAGTGCTATGCGTTCCGGCGTGAATTTGATCAACGGCAATTCGCCGTTCAGGTAAGGGACTTCTTCCGCATGTGCCAACACTTCCAAGCCGGGAACGGCGTCCAGCAGAGCGCCAAGGTTGCCGATGTGATCGATGTCCTGATGGGTAATGATAACGCGTTTGATATCCGACAGCTGCACGCCTTCCAGTTCCAGCGCAGCTTGCAGCTCCGCGAATTGTCCGATCATGCCCGTATCGATGAGCGTAATTCCGTCATTGTCGCGCAGCAGGACAGGATGGATCGGATTGAGGCCTGCCGGAGTAGGAATATGAAGTTGAAGCACGGTCAGGGATGGAATGGGTTTGTTCATTGATTCTCCGGAGCGGGGTCCGGCACACCTCCTTGGTTAGGTTTATAGTCTGCCGTCGGTTATGCCGGCCGGTATTTCAATTGTTTCCTGTATGCCTTCATCGTATCGAGAATCCACTCCAGGGTTCGGGAGGCATCGTGGTGATCTTTCATGACCGCAGCGAATTCAAAATGTTCAAGCATCAGCTTGTTTCTCAACTGAAACACCTGGACGATGGCTTCATCCGGCCGTTCCGACTCCTGCTTCGGTACCGGGGAGATATGCTGCTTTTTCAATTCGGCCTGAAGGATCTCGATGTTGGATCGGGAACGGTAGGCAGGAGTTTTCATCAATTGGACCGAATTGAAAGGCTGCTGGTACGATTGCTGGTACAACTCATGCAGCATGTGTTCGACAATGGTACAGCACTCGATGGTGATGGAAGCATATCTGCGATGCAAACGTCTTCGGGCCATTTCTCGGAGCTCTTCGTTCGTCCAATCGTCTTGTCGTGCAGACAAGGGGGATTCGGCCGTATGCCGCAGGTTTGCGTATTCCTTTTCCAGTCGTTTCAACTCAAGCTTGGCTTCTTTTTTGATTTTTTTGAATTGTTCTTTGCTCAGCATGTCATGTCCTCCCATATGAACCGGATGCGATGCTTCCATTATCTCATATTGTTCTTACGAATGCCTATCCCGCATAAAGCTATGCCAAATCGATAAGACCTTCGGGGTCAGGAGGTAAACGAATCATGTCCATAAAAACGGCGATCGTCACCGGTGCCAATTCCGGCATGGGACTCGCGACCACGATTGAACTGGCCAAACAAAACTACCGCGTTGTCATGGCTTGCCGCAGCGAAGAGCGGGGCCGACAGGCGCTTCAGGAAGCATTGCGCGAATCCGGCTCCACCCACATTGAGCTGATGCTGTGCGATCTGGGATCGCTGGATAGCATTCGCCGGTTTGCCCGAGGCTTCCGCGAACGCTACGACACCCTTGACGTGCTGGTGAACAACGCGGGCGTAGTCATGACGAAGCGCGAAGAAACGAAGGATGGCTTCGAACGATGCATCGGCATCAACCATTTAGGGCATTTTCTGCTGACCTTGCTGCTCATCGAACCGCTTAAGGCCGCGGAACAGGGAAGGATCGTCAATGTTTCCTCCGGTGCCTATAAGGCGGGCAAAATCCATTGGGACGATCCCCATCTGCGCCAAGGGTTTAATCCAATCAAGAGTTACGCCCAGTCCAAACTGGCGAACATTCTGTTCACGCGCATCCTGGCCAGGAAGCTGTCGCATACCCGGATTACGGCGAACAGCCTGCATCCCGGCGCGGTAGGCACAAGCATCGGCGTGAATCGGAACACCGGATTCGGCACACGCATCATGGCTTTTATGGGCAAACTGCCTTTTTTCCTTACGCCCGCAGAGGGGGCCAGAACGGCGATCTATCTGGCAACAAGCCCGGATGTCCAGGGCATTTCTGGCGCTTATTTCTACCGCGAAAAGGAACAGGAGCTGAAGCCCCACGTCCTAAATGATGCGGAAGCCGAACGCTTCTGGACATGGAGCGAGCAGCAAGTTGGCCTTGGGCCGGAAGAACGGCTGTAACCGTGCGGCGGCGTATCAGGCTTTGGCGCGAACGGCTGCCTGAATCTGCTGAATGACGGCATCGATGTCTTGCATGCCTTGATCGCCTTGCCCGTGAATGCGGACGGAGGCCGCCGATGCCAGCTTCTCTTGCTCACCTACGATAAGCGAATAAGGCACTTTTTGCAGCTGCGCTTCGCGCAGTTTGTAACCCAGCTTCTCGCTGCGCAAATCCGCATCGGCCCGAATGCCGGCTCCCCGCAGCCGCTGCAGCACTTCCATGGCATAGCCTGCATAATGGTCGGACACCGGGAGCAGCTTTACCTGAACGGGAGCCAGCCACAGCGGGAATGCGCCGGCATAATGTTCTGTCAGTATGCCGATGAAGCGGTCGATGGAGCCGTAGATCGCACGGTGGATGACCACTGGACGATGCTTCTGGCCGTCTTCGCCGACATAGCTCAGGTCGAATTTTTCGGGCATCTGGAAATCCAGTTGGATCGTCCCGCATTGCCAGCTGCGCTTCAGCGCATCGAGGATGTGGAAATCGATTTTGGGGCCGTAGAAGGCGCCGTCTCCTTCGTTCAGGCGGTACTTCACGCCGCGGCGTTCCAATACGTTTCGCAGTGCTTGTTCGGCTTGATCCCACAGCTCGGGCGATCCCATGAAATCTTCGGGCCTTGTGGACAGCTCGATCGCGTAATCGAAGCCGAAAATGTCGTACATCCGCCCGATCAGCGAAATCGCCTGGTTGATCTCGTCTTCAATCTGCTCCGGCAGGACGTAGAGGTGGGCGTCATCCTGACAGAATGTGCGCACCCTCATCATGCCGTTCAGCGCTCCCGAGAATTCGTGGCGATGCACCTGGCCGAATTCCATCAGGCGAATGGGCAATTCGCGGTACGAGTGCAGTTGATTTTTGAAAATGAGCATATGACCCGGACAGTTCATCGGTTTCAGGGCAAATGTGTCATCGTCCACGTCCGCGAAATACATGTTGTCTTTATAATGATCCCAGTGGCCGGATTGTTCCCAAAGCCTGTTGTTCATCATCAATGGCGTGCGAACTTCCTGATATCCGGCCTGCAGCTGCAGTTCGCGCGAGAATTGCTCTAATTCAGTACGGATCGTCATGCCTTTGGGCAGGTAGAAGGGCATCCCCGGCGCTTCCTCGGAGAACATGAACAACTCCAGCTCTTTGCCGAGCTTGCGGTGATCCCGCTTCTTGGCTTCCTCCAGCATTTCCAAATGGGCCTCCAGCGCGGCCTTGCTCGGAAAAGCAGTGCCGTAAATGCGCTGCAGCATTTTGTTGTCCGAGCTGCCCCGCCAGTATGCCCCCGCCACGCTCAGCAATTTGAAGGCTTTGATCCGGCCAGTCGAAGGCAGATGCGGTCCCCGGCACAGATCCGAAAATTCTCCCTGTTCGTAAATCGACAGCTCTATATCTGCGGGCAAGTCACGAATCAGCTCCAGTTTATAAGGCTCATCTTGTTCCTCGAACAAGCGGAGGGCCTGTTCCTGATCCAGCACGCGGCGCTTGATGTCCAGGTTTTCCCGGACAATGGCGTGCATTTCCTTTTCGATATCGGCCAGATCCCTTACGGACAACGTTTGATCCAGATCAATGTCATAATAAAATCCGTCTTCAATTACCGGACCGATACCCAATTTAACTTGGCTTGCGCCATAAAGACGTTTCAGTGCCTGGGCTAACACATGGGCTGTGCTATGCCGATATCGGCGAAGTCCTTCTTCGCTGTCCAAGGTTACGATTTCAAGTCGATCCTGGTGCGCCAAGACATAGTCCAGGTCGACATGTTGACCATTGACGATCCCGCCGATGGCTTGTTTGCCCAGGCTTGTGCTGATGGAAGCGGCCACGCCCCCGACGGAAACGCCTGCTTCAAAGACGCGACTCTCGGCCTGATTGAGGTAAATTTCGATGCGGCCCTCTGATGGGCTGGAAGAAAGCGAAGACGGTGAATGGCTGGCGGAATTGCCTTGTTTTTGTGAATGACTCATGTGGAAACACACTCCATTTTTTTAGAATTGGAAGCGCAAAAAAACACCCGTCCCGGAAAAAGGGACGAGTGCGCTCGGCTCGTGGTTCCACCCTGATTCGGCAATGAACTCCCGCCGCGGCCAGCCGCCGCAAGCAAGGTCTATTCATCACCCTCATTGGATCCGTTATCGGGGATCAGACGGCGAACTCTACTGGCGGCCGGCTGGATCTTGCGGAAGGCTCCGGAAGAAAGGCCGGGGTTCAAGCTCGCGGCTGCGGAGGGGTAACTTCGATCCGTTCGCTGAAGAAGGTTTCACCAATCCCTTCTCTCTCTGGGCAGCACGCAATCGAAATCATGTCTCCGGTCATTGCCATATATTCAGGTCATGACGAAGTCGGTCATGGGATGAATGTGGTTCAATTTTTTGGAACAGGTGTTATTGAGTGTCGATTATATAGACTGAAAAAGGAAAGGTCAAGGGGCAAGGTTCGATTTGTTTTTTGATTTTTCGTCCCATATTAACCAAATGATCGTTCCCTCATCAGGAGCGGACTGTACCTCGATCCGGCCTTTCATTGCTTCGATCAACCCTTTGGTTACCGCCATGCCAAGACCTGATCCAACATCCGATGTACCTGTGTCCGTACCGCGATAATAACGTTCAAACAGCTTCCATACCGTCTCCGGTTCCATGCCTCGTCCATCATCGGCAAACTGGATGCTGAATGCACCTGTTTGTTCTCCGGGATGCACAGTAACGACGAGCTTGGTCTCGGGCGGATTATGGAGAAGGGCGTTGGCAGTCAGATTATCCACGATTCGTTCGAACGAAGGGATATGCACAAGGCCATGCACAGGCACGTCGGAAGGTTGGAATGTGATACGATCCTCCCCGTATGCCGGGTTTTGTTCAGCGCGCTGGATGAGATCATGAAGCAACGTATTTACGTCAGTATTCTCCACGTCAGGTTGGTACCCCCCACTGCGCAATCGATAGGTCATTGCAAGGTCATTCACAAGCCTGTCCATATACATGGATTTATCCAGCATGATCCCCGCAAATTCCTTGACTTCCTCCTCGGTCCAGTTATACTTTTCTGCCTCAAGCATATGGGCATACCCCTGAATGGAGGAGAGGGGGGTCTTGAGATCGTGCGTGATGCCGGCAATCCATTCCTCCCGCAGCGACTCGGTTTGTTTGCGAAGCTCTTCATCTTGCTTCAACGTATGGGACAAAGCCTGCATGGAGTGAAGCACTTCAGCATACACGCGGTATTTTCGTTTCCACTTTCCGTTGCGGCGTTGGCTCCGGGGCACTCCCAAGGCTCCAGTGGGTTCTTCGTAATGTCCCCGCTCCAGGCGCTGCAGCCATTGGAGCATATGCAGCATGGGGGAACCGAAACGATTTGCATACCAAAAGGCAAGCAACATGAGTAAAACGATGACGGACAGGATCAAGACGATCAAAGTGGGCTCCAATATGAAATTGTAGGGGTTCTGGTCGCCTGGCAATGATGAGTCGCCGGGTACGCCGATCAGCCAGGTGGTTTCATTCTGTTCATCGTACCAGGTTGCCATGGATATGCCTGATCGACTGGGATAACGGACAAGCAGAATCAATTGCTGAAGGCTGTATTGGCTGGGCACGCCCATGGCCGGTTTGTTATAGGAGACGAGCTCGCGTCCGCTCGCGTCCAATACTTGAAGGTGAGCGTTGGCGGAATGAATGAGTTCCTGCGCATCGGGTTTGAGAACCAGCTTCCCGCTAGTGTAGGAATGATCTGGCCGTATTTGATCCAGCAAGGCTCTGGCCGAATTCCGTTCGCCGTATAACAGGGTGAAGTTCTTTCCGTTTTTCTCACGGATCAGGATGGTGAGCTGATAAGGAAACGGTTTTTGGGCTTCCCAATATGCAATTAATTCTCCCGGTTTATAGTGAGCAGGCACGTCGGCCGGGGTGTGGTAATCATCAATGGCGTAGCCCTGTTCGTCCAGGACTTGCAGCCATCCTTGATTTTTGTCGACCTGTTCCAGCAGCTTGGGATCATACTTTATCGTACCATCCGGCATAAACTCTGCGGTGTCGATCAACTGGTCAAGACCACTGTAGGCAAAATCATCGACCAGATTCACTTCATTTACTTTTTGCACGACCCAGTACGTGGCCAATGAACCAAGCAGGATAATAAGAAGGACCGTCCCGGCAAGCATTCCGATAAATCGGGTCATTAACCTGCGGCGAATGCTCATGGACGAGATCCGTTGTCCGACTGAATCAGTTTGTAACCCAGGCCGCGGACATTGACGAGAAACACAGGATTGGAAGGGTCGGCTTCGATCCGCTCCCGAATGCGGTGGATATGAACCATAACGGTGTTATCATCGCTTATGGCTTCCGAGCCCCATACCCGTTCATATAGTTCCGATTTGGTGAAGATGCGGTTGGGATGTTTGCAAAAAAAGAGCAGCAGTTGAAAAACAAGTGCCGGACAGGATACCGCTTGTCCTTCAACCTGAAGCTCGCCAGCCAGTTCGAGCACCTGAAATCGTCCAAAATCATACACTCCCTCCGGAATGTCGGGAGATGACGTAATTGCGTCAGGATTGCCTTTGCCTTGCTCCGGAATGGCTGCTGTTTTTGAAGGTAAGTATCGCTTCAATAATGATTTGATTCGGGCCACCACTTCGAGAGGGTTGAACGGTTTGATGACGTAATCATCGCCCCCGACGGCGAACCCGGTTAATTTGTCATAATCGGTGGTTCTGGCTGTTAGAAACAGGATGGGAGCATCGGTGACCTGCCGCAGAAAAGGACAGATTTCCAGCCCGCTTTTGCCGGGGAGCATGATGTCCAGCACGATGCAATGATAGGTCTTGCTGCTGCATGCTTCCAATGCGGCTTCGCCTGTCGTTACGGTATCGATATCCAGAAACTGCTCTTTAAGCAGAACGGTTTTGAGCATATGCAGAATAGCTTGTTCGTCATCCACAAGCAGTAATGAGACATGATTCATCATGGAATGAATGACCTCCTCGTACTTTCAAGACGTTTACTGCTAATCATACCATTCGGAAGACCTCTTGGGCTGCCTCCTGTCTTAACGGAACCTTAATTATGAAACGTCGGAAGCGTGACGAGTTTAGCTGGATGTAAGGAAGAGTTAGACGAAGGATAAGATTCATTTTGTACACTTAACGTAAACGTAGATTGATTAGCGGAAAGGAAGGTTGCAAGCTCAATGAACTTGTTGTGCAAAGGGTACCCGAAGAACGGCAAGAGCCGGGGGTTGGTTGCCATAGCGCTTGGAGGTTGTTTGATTTTGTCTGCCTGCGGTCATTCGGTAACGTCCGAACAGGTCGAACAGGCGGAGCAGCCAACAGTTGAACAGACATCCAGGCCGAATGAATCAAGTGAAAAAATCAATCAGGAACAGACTGCAAATCCGGGAGGGGACGCCATGGTAACGCCAGACAATTTCATAGATATACTGATGAACGGTTCGAAGGACGCAATCTATAGCCAGTTTACCCCTGAAATGAAGGAAGTCGTAACCTTGAATCAGTTCAAGGCGTCTGCCGAAAGCTTTCTGGAGGGGGTGACATCTTGGGATCAGGTAGTCGATGCAAAAATAGACCATTTAACGGAGTGTGCCTGGATGGACAAGGCAGGGGTCAAAGGGGTACGGGTGAATTTTACAGCGGACAACCAGATTGCTGGCTTGGTCATTCTGCCGCTGGAAACCCATGAGGATACCGACGTTAAATTTACCAAAACTGAGTTTCACTTCCCGTTAAAGGGGGAGTGGTTTGTTTTCTGGGGAGGCAACAACGTTTTGTCCAACTACCACTATGAGCATGAAACACAGCGCTACGCGCTGGATATCGTGCGCACGAAAGATCAATTAAGTTATCAAGGTGATGCAGCGGTAAACGAGAACTACTATGCTTTTGGTGAGCCGCTGTACGCGGCTGCAGACGGTACTGTCGTTGAAGTCAAGAACGATATTCCCGATAACTCGCCGGGCGTGATGAATGCTGAGGAGCCTGCGGGCAATTATGTGGTCATCGACCATGGACATGGAGAATACAGCATCACCGCACACATCAAGGAAGGCAGCATATCGGTCAAAAAAGGAGATAAGCTCAAGCAGGGAGACCAGATTGGCGAGCTTGGCAACTCGGGCAACTCCAGTGAAGCTCATCTGCATTTTCAGGTATCGGACGGTCCGGATCTGTTTACCTCTCGTTCAATCAACATTCGTTGGGCAGACCAGAGTCAGCAGATGACCCGGGGAAACACAGTGCAGGGGCTGCCCGAGTAAATTCGATAAATTCGTTTGTTCACTGTCCCGATGATTAAGGGTGACGTCGGCTTCTTTTCTCCGTTATAATATCCTCTATAATCAGAGGTTTGATTTGGAACGATGGAGGAGTAGAGATGAAGCTGGAACATGCGCAGATTGAATATGCGCGCCTTGAGGACTTGCCGAGGATCGTGGAGATTTATAATTCGACCATTGAGAGCCGTATGGTCACGGCCGATTTGGAGCCTGTGACGGTAGAACAGCGCATTCCTTGGTTCGAGGAGCATACCCCTGATCGTCGCCCCCTATGGGTAATGAAGCACAATGGTGAAGTCGTCGCATGGGCAAGCCTGAGTTCGTTTTACGGACGCCCGGCGTATGATGGTACGGTTGAGGTTAGCATATATGTGGACGAGAAAAGCCGTGGTCTGGGTGCTGGCGGCAGGTTGTTGAACACGGTTTTTGATGCATGCCCTGGATTGGGCATTACAACGATTCTCGGTTTTGTTTTTGGCCATAATGAGCCAAGCCTGGGACTGCTTCGCAAGTATGGTTTTGAACAGTGGGGTTATTATCCCGAGGTTGCCGTGCTGGACGGCGTGAAGCGGGATCTGGCGATTCTGGGCAAAAAGATTTAACCAGGACACCCTCGCTGAGGGGTGTTGATAAATAAACATGGAAGAAGGGTCGCCGAGATCGGTGGCCTTTTTTGCGTGTGCTGAATTTGCTTTGTTAAACAGGTTAGATGTGTCCGTTCCTAACGAATCACAGGCAAGCTATGTTGGAGTTTTTCAGGCCTTTAAACAGAGTACAGGGGAGAAGGTATGTCAGCTTTTATGCGGTCGGTCTGAAGTGGAAGATTTTGAGCAGTTATGGGCAATCTCAAAACGCAAAGCAATATAGCATCGATTTCACCTTGTTACCTGTAGTGAGTGCTGCTTGATATATAAAAATCCAAGAAAATCATGGAACGACAAAAAACCATCTCTAAAAAAAGATTGACGGTAAGGTCTATGCATTTTATAATCGGTAGCAAGTGACTTGATATGTGAGGAGTTCTGACATGACATGTTAGTAATTGATGAGGTATACCACCATACAGCATTGCAAATATCATCGTCCGATTTATTGTACCTTATCGAAAGGCTTAAGGTCAAAAAGGAAAATGAGATTGACTCACTCAAGCTTAAAATCGAGCAATTCGAACAGAAACGGCGGGCCGAGGAAATAGCTTACCAATCCCTCTCTCCTGTGCGCAAGTGGTTTACGGGCCGGCCGGCCTCCCATCACCAGGCTGTCGAATATATGGTACAGGTGAAGGAACGGTTCCGCAAGATGGAACAAATCAAACGGCGCATCCGCGAACTGGATCGAATTGCCCGGCAAATCGCGCATCCGGACATCATCGAGCGGGACGAAATCGAGCTTGCTCCCGACTTGATCCGAGAAATTCTGCAGCTTAGGGAAACGGAGGATGCACAGGCATGACGATAGAGATATTGGGCTCGGGCCTTAATACGATTTGGGTCGTGCTCAGCGCGGCCATGATACTGCTTATGGAGGGCGGGTTCGCCCTGCTTGAGGCAGGTTTTGTCCGATATAAAAACAGCGTGAACATTATTATGAAGGTGTTTGCTGACATTACGATCGGCACGCTGCTGTTCTATGCGATCGGGTTCGGGTTGATGTACGGCTCGGATGCCGGAGGCATTGTGGGTATCACCGGTTTTTTCCTGAACGGGGATCTTTCTCACCTGGAAGTTCCTGTATCGCTGGAGACATTTTGGCTGTTTCAGGCAGCATTCACGATTGCAGTCATTTCCATCGTGTCCGGTGCGGTGGCTGAACGGATCCATTTCAGGGCATATCTGCTGTACATCATTCTGATGACCGCAGTGATCTATCCGATCGGCGGCCATTGGGCCTGGGGCGGAGGCTGGCTGAGCAGCCTCGGCATGCAGGATTTTGCGGGTTCGGCGGTCATCCATGCCTTGGGCGGGTTCTCGGCACTGGCGGCAGCAATGATCATCGGCCCGCGCAAAGGCAAATATACGGCACAGGGCGTAAGTGCCATCGCGCTGCCGAGCAATTTGCCGCTGGCTTCCGTCGGCGCGTTTCTGCTGTGGTTCGGCTGGTTCGGCTTCAATGCCGGCAGCACGCTGAGCGCCACGGACGTGCGCATCGGCCATATTGCCATCGTGACGATGCTGTCCGCAGCGGCAGGCGGGGCGTCAACGCTGCTCTACACGCTGTTCCGCTATAACCGTTCTGATGCCCCTTCGGTCATCAACGGCTCCCTTGCCGGGCTGGTCGGCATAACCGCAGGGTGCGCTTTCGTTGGCGATCTGGCCGCCATTCTGATCGGCGCGGTCTCCGGCCTGCTTATGATGGCGGCCACGAATTGGCTGGATCGGCGAAAGATCGACGATCCGGTGGGCGCTTTTCCGGTCCATGCCGTTTCAGGCATGTGGGGCACGATTGCCGTCGGATTGTTTGCCACGGAAGGCGGCCTTTTTACAGGCGGAGGCTGGAAGCTTCTTGGCGTACAGGCATTGGGTCTAGTCGCCTTGGTGTTATGGGGATTCATCATGACCTGGCTTGGACTGAAGCTGATCGGTAAACTTGTTCCCGTTCGCTCGACCGAGGAGGAGGAGGAGCTTGGACTGGACATCAGCTACCATGGCGTCATGGCTGCTCACCAGTCGCATGAATTCCTGGACGGAGAGGAACATATTATCGGTTATCGGAACGGGCGGACCGATTGAAGACGAGGCATAGCGCCCGAACATACATGAAATGAAACCAAGACCAATGTCCGAATGAGCTCTCTGACAGAAGACCAATCTTGTGGCACATCTGCGTATATAGAGAAGTTCATAGATGTTGGTCTTTTTTTTGCTCCAGGCAGGGAAAAAAACGCAATCTCCAGAATATACATGTAGGAATCCGAATACGTCTCACCAGGGATGTCTTTGTCTGAGTCTGAGGAGGAGGAGCATAATGATTAAACCTGAACAATGTGAGCGTCTGAACCGCAAAGCACGTCAAGTGCTGGGGGACTACGGTCTTGATGCCGCTGCTGATCTTTTGTTGTCCGCTGGACGTTGGGGAATTCGCCTCGATGCAAACGCGCCGGACGAGTACCGGAGAACCGGGAACTCGCGTGCCGGAGGTGACCCTGATTTGCCGGACGATATGGAGTGGCCGGTGACCAAGGATGGAATTCCGATGACTTTTTTGGCCCAGTTGAATCTGGTGGATCTTACACCCTATACGCCGAATAACGGGCGGGGGAGCTTGCCGGAGCGCGGGATGTTATACTTTTTTATCGGCGTGGATGAGCCGGCGTACAATATCGAGCATCGTGTCATTTACGAGCCGAATACTCAAGATTTGAATCGGCGCACACCGGAAGGGAAAACCGCGCTGGACACTGAATTCGAGCCCCACTGCGTCACCGTGCTGCCTAATCTTGAACTACCTACATATGCCTATGTGGATACGAAAGCGCTGAACGCGCTTGCGGTTCCGTCATCCGGTCAGGATGATGCGGGCGAGGAGCTGTTTAACAGGTACATTGAATTCGAATCCGACTGGAACCACCCGAGCGACCAGACTTGGGGAGGCATGTTCGGGTATCCTGACGGACAGCATCCGGATGCGGAGCATCAGGCGCTGCTGCAAATTTTGTTGGGAGAAGAGTACGATTATAACGAGCAGGAATGCATGCGCAAGCTGAAGGCGCATTTTGATGGAGACGAACAGCGCGTAGCACGCGAGTTGGACGATACGCTGCTGCTGCTGAAGATGGATACCCATGACGGCATCGGCTTTCAGTGGTGGGACTGCGGCGAGCTTCAATTCTATATTCGCAAGGAAGATTTGCTGGCAGGCCGTTTTGAACGTACGTACTGTTCGATTTATTCCAGCTGATGTGCAGCGGCGTAGCGGAAATGAGAAACAAAAGCGCCCCTAATCCCGTCTAACGGGAGAGGGGTGCTTTTTTTGCCGGCTTTGTGTTTAACGAAGCGATTTTGTTTATATAAAAAGGAGGGATATTTTTGATTGTTATGCGATCGTATGTTCTGTATAATGTAATAAAAGGAAGTGTTTGCGTTGATAGAATCCGTGTTCAAACATATTGATGCTGCAATAGACTCGCTGCTTGACATCTGCGATCAACTGTCAGAGGAAGAGCTGGCCATGACTCCGATCGAAGGAAAGCGGTCTTTGGGAGAGCTGTTGTCGCATATGTCCTTGATCTGCCGAGCAGACTTATACATATCCGAAGGGGCCTCCCTTGCGCAGATGCAATCGTTTTATGAAACGAATTCCCCGCGTACAATCGACGAGATCAAGAAGGCGTTTTTGCATAACAGGAAATATTTGCACTTGAGATACTGCCGATTTACGACCGAAGACCTGTTAAAGGTAACGGAATCGTATTGGGGAGCCTCGTATAGCCGTCTGGAGTGGCTGCTTGAAATCATGGGCCACCTTTATCATCATAGGGGGCAGCTGTACACCATGCTTGCTTTGACCGGCAAGGAACAGAAAGTGGCGGTTCTTCAATGAATAACTTGGTCTTTTGAGGGATGGAGTTCCCGGTCTTCCGGAAAAGGGGAATTCGTTCATTTTGAAAAGGTAAATACATAACATTTGTACATCATTTGGTACATCATTTAGTACATATATAAACCGCAAAAAACATACACACGTTAACGGAGAGGCAGAACCAATCTGAAGAAGCGGAGCGGTCTAAAAGCTTTCTGAAAGAAAGCTGCTTCGGAAGCATAGGCTTTTCAGCGGATTTTCCCTTAGAAAAAGGGGATTGGAAAAATCCAGGGATAACAACGATCGGAAATGGTACTGCACTCGCAGTGCCTTGATGTGATTCATTATTGCGGTTTATATAGGCAAGGATGCAGGTATATTGGATTTGAATGAACCATAACGGAGTTGGGAGGAAATCGAATTGGAACTGGGCAATTCACATGACCGATTGCTGGATGCGCTAAGGGTTGTGCCGGAATTACGGCAGGCCACGGCGATTGAGCCGATTTTGAAAGGGTACTCGCCGGACCGGAAGTTCAAAGTGACTGTTCCCTCGCAGGGCCAGTATCTTGTACGTACCTATGATTCGAGCCAAGAGTCGAAGAAACAGGCCGAGTTTCAATGGATGCACGGTGCCAGGCAGATAGGTGTGATGAGTCAGTTACCCGTAGCGATGGGGAGGCTGGATGAGGGACAAGGGTATATGGTACTGAGCTATATTGAAGGCGAGGATGCTTCTGACGTACTCCCCCGGTTATCGGAGAAAGTACAACGGGATATCGGAATGCAGGCCGGCGCGCAGTTGAGAATGCTCCATCGCCTTCAGGTTCGGGATCAGCCCGAATCATGGTTTGTCCGCAAAAGCAAAAAGCATCGACGCTATATGGAGAAGTATGTTCAATGCCCCATCGTGATGAAACGGGATGAATCCATCCTGGCCTTTATTGACAGCCGCTTGCATTTGATGAAACATCGTCCGGATCGGTTTCAGCACGATGATTTTCATCCTGGAAACCTGATCGTAAAGGATGGCAGATTAGCCGGGATCATCGACTTTAGCCGTTTTGATCAAGGCGACCCGATACACGAGTTTTTGAAACTGGGATTGTTCGGGGTAGAAGCCAGCATTCCCTATGCCATTGGACAAGTGGAAGGTTATTGTGGGGGGAACCGGCCTGATGAGACGTTCTGGGCGTTGTATTCGTTGTACTTGGCGATGGCGCTTGTCTCCTCGGTGGTCTGGATTCAACAAGTGAAGCCGGAGGAAACGGATGACATGATGGCCAAGATCGAGCGGGTTCGCGAGGAACATGACGATTTTCGCAGAATCGTTCCCCGGTGGTATAATGAATCATCATGAATCGTGGAACGAAAGGAATAGTGACGTGGCAGAGCCAGCAACCATTTTGCTCGTGGATGACGAGCATGAAATCATCAAATTGATGGAAATTTATTTCGGTAACGAAGGGTACCGGATTCTTACGGCCCATGACGGGGGCGAAGCCCTTGAACAATTGAGAAAAGAGCGGGTGGATCTCATCGTCCTCGACGTGATGATGCCCAACATGGACGGCATTGAAGCATGCATGAAAATTCGCGAGGAACAAAAAATGCCGATCATCATGCTTTCCGCCAAAAGCATGGATATGGATAAAATCATGGGGCTGAGCATCGGAGCTGACGATTATGTCACGAAGCCGTTTAATCCTTTGGAACTCGTGGCTCGGGCAAAATCGCAGCTGCGCAGATACTACCAATTTAATGAAGGCCGGGAAAAAAGGAAGCATGAGCTCACCATCGACGAATTGGTCATCAATACCGATACGCATGAAGTGTGGGTCGATGAACAGCCGGTTCATCTTACGCCGCGCGAGTTTGCGGTACTCGAATTGTTGGCCCGTCACCAAGGCTCTGTGCTCAGCATGGAGCAAATATACCAACAGGTCTGGAAAGAAGAATACATGGAATCAAGCAATACGGTGATGGTACATATCCGCAAAATTCGCGAAAAGATTGAACCGGACAAAAAAAATCCGAAATTCATCCAGACGGTGTGGGGCGTCGGCTATAAAATGATCAAACCACAATAAAACAATGGCACGTCCGTCGTTTGTATAATGTTGCGTGAATGGTACGCGCAGGGAGTTGCATCATGAATTCAAAGTTGATAAATACGGTACGCTGGAAGTTCATCTATGCCTTTTTGCTGAGCGGCATTCTAACAGCAGCCATTTTGTACGGGGGAAACCTGATTGTGCAATCCATACTTGCAGCGCAAACATATCCGAACTATTCTGCCCCCGCACGGGGAATTCGGTGGTTGATCAACTACATCGGGTCCGTCCCGCTCATGATTGTGGTTGGCGTTCTCGGCTTTGTGTTGTTTTTCTTTCTGTTGACGCGCAGAATTATGCTTGTGCTGGACGAGATTACGGAAGGCATTCAGGAAGTGGCCAAGGGTGAATTGGCCCACCGGATCGAGGTGAAGACGTCGGACGAGTTCGGCGTGGTTGCTGCAAGTATCAATCAGATGGCTGAGCGGCTGGAAAAGTCGCTGCAGGAGGAACGCAGCGCCGTTGCTGCCAAAAATGAGCTGATTACAGGCATTTCCCATGACCTGCGGACACCGCTGACGTCCATTCTCGGATTTTTGGAGTATATTGAGAAGGATCGTTATCGGGACGAAATTGAGCTTCGTCACTACGTCAGCATTGCCTACGACAAATCGTTGACGCTGCGCAAGTTGATTGACGATTTGTTCGAGTATACCCGCGTAAGCGGGGGAGGATTGCCGTTATCCTTTGTTCCGCTTAACCTTTGGCCTTTTTTGATGCAGCTTGCGGAAGAATTCGCGCCAATGCTGGAAGAGGCGGGCATGACCTATAGCTTTGTTGGCGACCAGCAAGAGGTATGGATTGAGGCTGCCCCGGGAGAGTTGGTGCGCGCATATGAGAATTTGCTCAGCAATGCGATACGCTACGGGGCGAGAGGAAAACTTGTGGAGATCGCGATTGCTGCCGAAGAGAACGAAGCCGTGGTGCGAATCAGCAATTATGGCGATCCGATTCCTGCCCAGGACTTGCCTCATCTGTTTGAACGGTTCTATCGGGTGGACAAATCCCGGTCGCGTGAAACGGGTGGGACAGGACTTGGGCTCGCGATTGCCAAATCGATGGTCGAGCTGCATCATGGCACGATTATGGCGACAAGCGAGAACGGTCGAACGGATTTTGTTACCCGTTTTCCGCTCGTTTTAAGAAAATGATAAGAAGTTCCCCGCTTCTTCGTTAAGAAACATCCGGTATCTTTATATCCATGAGTTGTAAATGACTACGCTATGGAGGAGGATACCTGAATGAACAGACGGATGGACAGCGTAAGGAGCAGGTATGCATACATTTGCGGAGCGAGTGCACTTCTCAGTGCGGCGCTCCTGTTTGTCATGGCTCAAACGTTTGAATTCATTTATCGTCATGTACTTGTCGGGGACGGATCGTTGTCCCGCATCGTTCACTGGGTGATCAATCACATCGGGAGAACTCCGCTTCTTTTTGTAGGCGGGGCAGTTCTGTTTATGCTGTTTTTTTGGATTCGTTCCCAGAAGGTTAGCGCCGATCTGGAGCAAATTGCCCGGGGCACGCACGATATGGCGCACGGCAGGATGCCCAAGACGATCGAAGTGATGAGCGGAGGAGAGCTTCGGCAAATCGCCGCTGATCTGAATGAAGTGGCTTATCGGTTGCAAGAGGAGCAAGGAGCTTTTCATGCAGAGGATACATCTCCAATTGAACATGTTGACGCGGTAGCGGATGCAGGCCCTACGACAAATGTCCCTGTGCAGCTTACGTTGTACGGAATTCGATCCTCTCTCACCGAAGTGTTGGAAGGACGTTGTCGTGATGAGGCGGAGATCCAGCATTGGGTCCGGCTGGCCTATGAGCAGACCGTGCTGCTTCAACATGCGCTGGAAGACGCGGAGCGGCAGGGGGCAGACGATATGGCTCGCGAACGATCGCTGCATCGGGACACGGGATGTTGAAACGAATGCACAAGCGTTGGGTGTACCGGATTTATGATGTATCCGTTCTAATCGTGTTTTTGATGGCGATGGCTTGCGCCTATATGTTGATTTACGGTGAGGTGGTGGTGCGCGGCAATCCGCCCGCATTATCCAAGGTTTCTTCAACGACGATCCTTAACGCGGAGGATGAAGAAGTAGCGAAGCTGCGTACCGGCTATAAGGGATATGCGGAGTATGCCCGTTTGGAGGAAATGCCGAAACTGCTCATCGATGCGTTCCTTGCCACGGAGGATCGGCGCTTCTATAGTCATCATGGAATGGACGTCATCGGAATTGGCAGGGCGCTGCTGCAAAATACGCTGCATATGGATATGAGTCAGGGCGGGAGTTCCATTACCCAACAACTGGCCAGGAACCTGTATTTGAATGGCAACAAAACGCTCATTCGCAAAGTGAATGAAGCGTCCATTGCCTTTGCGCTCGAAAAGAGGTATGCCAAGGATGACATTCTGGAAATGTACCTGAACCGCATTTATATGGGTCGCCAGCAGTACGGCGTGAAGGCTGCTGCCTGGAGATATTTCGGGGTAAGGGATCTGAACGAGCTCAGCATCGGACAGATTGCCTCGTTGGCTGGAATGCCCAAAGGTCCTTCGATTTACAATCCTGTCGATGACCCTCGGCGATCGGAGCAAAGAAGGGACGTCGTTTTGACCATTATGCACGAGCAAGGCCTGATTACAAGGAGAGAGATGGAAGAAGCAAAGCGTGCCGAATACGAAACGTCGTCATCGAAGGCGGCAATGGACGAGGATGGGGAACCGGCCTACATATCTGCTCTGGATGCGGTATTGGAGGAAGCATCGCAGTTGACGGGCAGAAGCAAGGAACAGATTCAGAATGCCGGATGGACGATTCGCACAGGCCTGGACGATACGGCCCAACTTGCGATGGAAAACGTGTTTCAGGACTCGTCCCGTTTTCGGGACGACCGGGCGGATGAACAGGTGCAAGCGGGTATGGTTATCGTGGATCAACATAATGGGGAAGTAAAAGCCATGATGGGGGGCCGCGATCCGGTCGCAGGGGGCATCAACCGTGCCACGGCGGATGTCAGGCAACCAGGCTCTGTTTTCAAACCCGTGATTGCGTACGGTCCAGCGCTCGAATCCGGGAGGTATTCGCCGAACAGCATGCTGCCCGATAAACCTCTTCGTTACGGCGGCTACCAGCCCCGCAACCCGGGAGGGCATTATCGCGGGAGCGTGACCATGATGCAAGCGGTGGAGAAGTCGATCAACAGTACGGCAGTATGGCTGGTCAACGAAAACGGGCTGGATGAATCGCGACAGTTCGCGGAACGGTTAGGCATCGCACTGGGGGATGAGGACCGGAACCTGTCCATTGCACTCGGTGGACTCCATAAGGGGGTATCACCGTTGAAGATGGCCCAAGCTTATGCCGTATTTGCCAATGGAGGCAAATTCAATACGGCGCATCTGATTCGCGATATTACGGATGCTCAGGGAAAGAAAGTGGTTGAGTACCGGCCTGAAAACAAATCGGTGATCTCTTCCCGAACTGCTGCGGAAATGACGAAGATGCTGCAACGCGTAGTCAGCCAAGGCACAGGGAAACGGGCCCGGCTAATCGGTCATCCGGTTGCAGGCAAAACGGGAACGACTCAGGCGGGGGTTTCCGGAGCCGGGCAGGGAGCGAACCGGGACTTGTGGTTTGCGGGTTATACGGATCGTTGGACAGCCGCTGTATGGATGGGGTTTGACCATACGGATCGCGATCATTACATGACGGCCGGCAGCGGCGATGCGGCAGAGCTCTTCGCGGCAGTCATGAAGCGTGCGCTGCCGTAAAACGCGTTTTTTCTTCATCTCAGAAGTGCTCGTGCCATGTTGAACCTGTTGTACAGATTACGCTGCAACAACAGCCCATACGAACAGAAAGCCAATCTGTTCCTATGGGCTGTTTGACATGCGTGAAGCTTCGAAAACAAAACATTATCGTTTGGCGTGCGCAGACCTGGAGGACAACCGCCGGATGGTTTGATTCAGCACCTCGGATAATACGAGTCCTACCGCAATCGCTCCTGACAACATCAACGCTTTGGCGGCCATCTCCATGGCCGTGTTGTAGTCGTTTTGCACGAAATTGCGCATGGCGTTGTAGGCAAGCCCCCCTGGGACGAGCGGGATGATGCCTGCGACGCTGAAAATAATGACGGGAGACCGGAACATGCGGGCAAACCATTGGCTGATGACGCCGACCGCGATGGTGGCCGCAAGCGTTGCGGGTACGGCATCTGCGGCATATTCCAGCGCAACATAGATTAGCCAGCCGATCATGCCGACGAAGCCGCCGTGGAGAAGCATGCGCCGTGGCGCATTGAAAATGATGCCGAACGCAGCGGACGCGATAAAACTGGTCAGCGCTTGTTCCAAAACATGAAGCATACGTGCATTCCTCCGTGTTACGCCCAAAATGAAAATACGACTGCGATGCCCGTGCCGATGGCAAAGGCGGTCAGGAACGCCTCGGCCCCTTTGGACAATCCTGATACGAGATGTCCGGCCATCAGATCGCGCACGGCATTTGTGATGAGCAGACCCGGTACCAGCGGCATGACCGAACCGATAATGATTTTGTCCCGCTCATGTCCGGCGCCGATGTACACCAGCAGAAAGGCGAGCAGGCCAACGACAAACGAGGCGCTAAGCTCGGCGAAAAATTTGACCAATACGAGCCGATGAAAGGCGATGACTGCGGCATAACCGACGCCGCCGCACAAGAGGGCAGGCAGGAAATCGCCCCATGTGCCGCCGAACATAATCGTAAAACAACCGCTGGAAAACGCTGCAGCAGCTAACTGTACGGCCGTGGAATAGGAAGAAGGTTGTCCTTCGATCCGCTGCAGCAGCTCATAGGCTTCCTCCACGGTCAATTCCCCTTGGCCGATGCAGCGGGAGACGGCATTCACTTCAGACACTTTGTACAGGTTGGTCGTCCGTTCCGAAATGCGAATCAGCTTGGCCGGTTCGGTGGCGTCCGCCGAGAAAAAAATGCCTGTCGGCACGACATAACTATGGGAATGGGGCAGTCCCAGTGCCGCCGCCATACGTTTCATCGTATCTTCCACCCGGTAGGTTTCGCCTCCGCTTTGCAGCATGATTTTGCCCGCAAGCAGGCATATGGCGATAACGCGCGACTGCTCTGCAGCATGATTAGCAGGGGGAGTAGATTCCCTTGGATTTGAAAGAGACGTTTCAGGCTCTGATTGCATATATTTCAACGGGATCAAGCTCCGTTTCTGGATAGGATAAGGAGGCTGTTGCCGACCTTATTGTACCATATTTCAAGCGTGAACCAAGAATGCGTGCGCCTGCTTTGCATCCCCTTGTTTGATCCTTGGGGATTGTCCGAAGGATTGAGCAGCTGTTACATCCCCAAAAGCCCCGTCTCCGAAATGCTGCATTTCGGAGACGGAGCGATCGGACTGGCGTGTCGGGGAGAAACGGCGTCACATCAATTACATCAGCAACGTAATGACCAGCAGCTCATACAGCACCAGAGGCAGGATGGTTGGACCGAACAACGCGCGCGGCTCCGGATATCCATGCATGGGCGTAACCTGAAGGTAAAGGATGCCGCGGTCGGCGCTGACAATGACGCCTTCCCAGACCTGCCCGTCAATGTTCTGGACTTGAACCTTCCGGCCGGTATACTGGCGAACGGTCTGATGAAGCGCATTTCGCGTCTGTTGGACCGATTGAAGCAATGGTGTATGGGCCTGATACACAATGACTGCTGTCGGCGTGGATGGCGTTTCGGACATAATGCACACCTCTTCCTCGTAATGGGTTCCTGCTTCAGCATATGCATTCGCCTATATAAAGGTGATTGGGCGTACATTGTATAAGTTTTGTTATTCCAGTGGAATATCCAGCGAAAACGGGGAACTGCTTTCCATCGGATATGATCCGATGCGCAGGGTTAGCTTGCCCTTGATGGAAGCACCGTTTTCAATGGTATACCATGCCACGGCTTCCCCTTGATCGGGGGCTTCCCAGCTCGTGTTGGGTATGTCGTAGTTTTTCCCTTGTTCGTCGGCAGCTGTGCTAAACGTCAGGGGAGAGACGCCGTTCTGGAAATGGGAAAGATGGAATTCAAGAACGCGATCTTTGCCTTTGACTTCGCTATCCGCAAACGTCAAACCTTTCGGCCCGCCTTCGAGGCGCCCTGTTTTGAGATCAATCGTGACATCCAAATCCGTTTTGTCCAGCGCGGATAACCCCGAACCCTGAAGCGTCAATTTCTTCGGAATCGCAAAGTACATGCTTTCAAAAAAGATGGAGCGCTCGTCACCACTGGATGTGGCCAGGTTGGTTCGCCATGCGCGCCCTTGCTCATCAACCAGCTGTAGATTGCGAAGACCGAAAATCTCCTTTGAATTGTCCGGGTCGAATTTGACGTCGAGCTTAAGTCGGGTGGGATAGAGTACAGCTTCGCCAAACTCGATTCGCTGGCCGTCGATCGTTGCGGTTTGGTGAATCGGAATCGTCTTTTTCATGCCCTTGGTAAGGCTGTAATCAACGGGGAACGTAACGCTCCAGGTTCCGGGTTGAGCTTTGTCTCTCGATTGGAATTGTATCGTGATTTTATCAGGCTTCACGGCTTCTTCCGACATGAATGCATCAATATATCCTTCATACGTATCCGTACTGCCGGTTTGTCTCGGGGATTCGTAACTCATCCCGACCGAAAGCCCTTCGCCATGTTCATCCTGCAATTGGATGTCGTACAAGCCGCCCTCGCGATTGCTTACCCCTTTCATCGTGTAAAAAATAACCATGCGTGCGTCATCGGTGATCACGCCGTTTACGGTCACAGAGATCCCGTCATGCTTGTCGGTGATATTCACCGTCTGTAACAATGACTGATCTACGGCCAACTGCAAGCCTTTGTCTTGGCGAATCAGGTTCACGATCCCTTCCATTCCCGGCAGCTGCTCCACAAACGAGGCGAATGCGGGCGACACGCGAATACAGCCCGTAAACAGCAGTATAATACATGCCGCCGAAAGCCCGCTCAGGCCCCAGCGAAGCCTGGACTTGCGATTCCGTGTAGCTTTGCGAATGCCCGATTGTACAGCAAGGTGAGCGATTTCATCGGGCACAGGGATCGCGTCATACTCCGCTTTGCGAGCATGCAGCCGCCGTTCCAACGCTTCGAACGTTTTATTTTCATCGGTCATAACGAGGTATCTCCTTTCGTATCCAAATGATTGCGCAGTTGGCCCAGTGCCCGATGCAGGCGCGATTTCACCGTACCGACCGGAATGTCCAGAATATCTGCAACCTCCGTCAGGGGAAAACCCTCAAAATAACTTAAAATAATGATATCCTTACAGCCCGGTTCCAGCGCTTCGATGGCTGCGGCGAGGTCGGGGTCCTGCGGCGTATCCCAGCTGCTTGGTTCAGCCGCGAGTGCGGCAAACGGGCTGAACCGATGCTTGCGTTTACGCTCGTCCGCGCAGTAGTTCAGCAGAATACGGACCAGCCATGTGCTGAAGAAGGCAGGTTCCTTTAATTTTTTCAGCTTGCGAAAGGCTCTGTAGGTGCATTCCTGGATCGCTTCGAGCGCGTCCCCTTCATTATGGAGATAAGCATAAGCGATCCGGTACAGCCGGTTCCGATGCAAGTCCATTAAGGCCGAAAAAGCCTCGGCATCCCCTCTCTGTGCGGCGACGGTCAATTCGGAAGGGGTCACAGGCTCTCCTCCTTTCGTGGATGTGTTGCGTATTAGACGGCGAGAGAGGGCAAACGGTTCTCGATTATGTAAAAAATCTTGCTCTTGCCTGCGGCCATGAAAGCTAAAGATGTGAGCTCATGCCAAAAACCGCCAGTCTCTCGCTAAAGAGGCGGGCGGTTTGTCGTCGCGGGGCTGCCGGTCGGCGGGTTTCGGAATGGATCGTCAGCTTTTCATTTTCACGATCAAGGGAAGCAGGCGCGCAAGGAGCATGATTCCTGCTGCAAAACTATCGTGCTCCGAGCGCTTCTCTCAAACAGGCGGCGGCAGTTTCATGGCCGCGCTCCAGCGCGATATGCAGTGCATTCCGGCCATCCGCATTCATGGCTGACGGGTCGGCGCCATGCTGGAGCAGCAGCGCAATGATCTCGGCCTGATCCGTATGGTAGGCAGCCGAATGCAGGGCGAATTGTCCGTCGCTGTCAGCGATGTTCGTCGCCGCACCGCGCCCCAGCAGCAGCCGGATTACGGCGGTGGAGCGTTCGCCGGCAAGCGCCGCGTGCAGCGCCGTGTTGGAAGGGATATACGAAACCTTGGAATGGGAGACGGCGTTGACATCGGCTCCGTAGTCCAACAAGAGTGCGGCCGCTTCGCTTTGGCCAAAATGGGCGGCGTACCCGAGCAGCGTCAACCCATCCCCGTTTTCGGCATTGGCCAGCTCCGGATGTGCGGTTAACAGGGCTGCTAACGTGGCTGTATCGCCATGCTGGGCAGCTGTGAACCATTTTTCCAAGGATTGTGCGTCTTGAGTCATAAGCAAAGACCTCCATTCGCAAAAAAGATAACGTGTAACGAAGCACGGCGTTTGATGCCGCTCCAAGCTTTTGAAGCAGCATACAATCCATCGCGCATCGTCCGTCCTTCCCTGATTATAACGATGCGGGAAAACGTTCGCTTCTTCATTCTCACCTGTTTAATCGCGCTTGCGAGGGCGGCTCGCCGAATCGTCTGGCAAACAACGAGCTGAACGTGCCCAGACTTTCGAATCCGACGGCGAAGCAGATGTCTGTGACCGAACGGTCCGTCGTTTGCAATAACCGCATGGCGGCCTGAAGCCTGCATTCTGTCAAGTAACGGTGGGGCGAGATGCCGAAGACGGCTTTGTAACTGCGCAAAAAATGGTTGACCGACAATTGGGCGACGGCTGCCGTGTCGGCGAGTGACGGGGACTGGTCGTAATAGGCGGTCAAGTATTCGTGTCCCAGATAAGCCCTGCGATACAGCTCTTTCCTGGTAGAGAGCTTGGCGGCCGAGAGATTGTCCATTTCCTTGCGTACATCCTGGTGCAAGCGGAGTAAGCGCACGGCCAGGTCATGCATCCGTTCTTCCCATCCCCAGGCATCCAGCGTTTTAAGGCGATGAAGATGCCGCAGTTGGCGCAGGGTTTCTCCAAGACTGCTTTGCATGGAGTGCGTGCGTTCGACCCATTCGAAGCTTTTCGTGGACCGTGAACCGAACGGGTCGTCCAGCCGTTGTCCCTCGCTCTGCACGAGGTCTTGGCCGATCCTCTCAACGAATCCGTCGGGGAAAAAGACGCAGAAAGACTCCACTTCCGTGGGGGAATCGATATGTAACGCATACTCTTGTCCGGCGTTCAGCACGAGGAAACGATGATCGTCGACGGAAAAGTATCCTCGCCCGGCCTCATATAGGGTGGTTCCTCCACGGAACGTTTTGAGCGAAAGGGCACCGCTGCCCTTCCATGCAAAGCCTGCTCTTGATTCATGCAGGATGAAGGGGAGCAGCCTTGCAGGTTCCGAGTTCCCGCTGTTCATGCCCGCCCATCCTTGGTTCGCTTAACGGCCTCCAGTGCGGGAATGGCGAAGCAGGCCAGAGGGGAAGGCAGGTCGTTCAGCGGAAACCACGCGACCTCCCCGATCGCGCCGCCTTCCTCCATGTTGCGGGCAGAGCCGCCGACAATCCGGGTCGAGTAGAGGAGGGAGATCCAATGCTCCTGCTTCTCGGGCCGAATCGTCTCGGCAGTGCAGAGCAGTTGCTCCACCTCAATATCCAGGCCGACCTCTTCCTTGATTTCACGGATGACCGAGTCTACGGCGGATTCGTAAGGATCGATTTTGCCGCCGGGAATGCTCCAGGTGTGCTGCTCGGGCTGTCGGTTGCGCCAAACGAGCAGTACTTCATCGCGTTCGTTGACAATGACGGCACCTACGCCGATGCGGGGCTGCACAGGTTCCGGCTCAGAAGGCCCGCAGGTCACATCTGCGTTGCCAAGGTCGCTTTCATGTGGCAAAGCCGGGCGCATGGAAAGCGGAAGTCCTGTCCGTTCAGCCCATTCCTCGGCCAGCAGAGCCATGGAAATCAGGTCGTAATGTGCTCCGCCGCGCAATACGGCGGAACGTTGACGGCCCTCCACGCGGAATCCTGCCTTTCCGTATGCATGCATGGCTGCATCGTTGTAGGAAATGACTTCAAGTGCGACCCGGTTCAGGTTCAGCTCGTGAAAGGCATAGCGGAGAATAAGGGCGAGGGCGTCGCTGCCGAAGCCTTTGCCGCGATCTTGCGGATCGCCAATGCCGACCGCCAGACGAGCGGAGCGGTTGTTCCATTCGATCCGGTACAAGGCCGTGAAGCCGACGAATCGGTTGTCCTGCAGCGTGCGCAGCGCAAATTCGAAACCGCCGTCCCGGCGCACGGACGACGTTCCCGCTTCGTCCGGTGTCAGGGGGACGGCAGCATCGGTATCCACGTTGCGAAGGTAGTCGTAATTATCGGTAAATCGGGCGATTCGCAGGCAGTCCTCGGGGCACGGAGCCGTTAGCCTGACTTTGGTGCCCTGAAACAAATCCATGTCGTTATAACTCATAAGGCACCTCTTTTGTCCAGAAAATGTATTGCTGAGTGCCTTCATTATACTATGAAATGCCGTATAAGAAGAAAGAGGCTGTGCCGCAATACATGCGACAGCAGCCGTTCCTGGTGCTGCGATGGTCCGCTTAAGCGAAGAGCGTCAACCAAGCCAATTCCCCCATAAACGAAAAAGAAGAACAAGCTTATGCCGGAGCCATCCTTCGTTCAGGACCACACCTTCATCAATGCTCATTCTTCCCTTTGGATTCAAGGGCGCTGTATGTTTTTTCCATAATAGATTTCGTCCATCTCCAGCTTCAGCCACTCCGTGATGGTCTGCTGCTCGGACTCGCTCAGCTTATTTTTCGTATACCCGAACAGGTAGTTGTCCAGGTCGAATGCCTTCAGCTTGCACTTGGTATGGAAAATGTTTTCCTGATACACGTTGACGTCGATCATGTCGAAGTTCCGTTTGATCTCGTCCGGAATGTAATTCTGGATGGATCCGATGTCATGGTCGATGAACAGCTTGCGTCCGCTCGTATCGCGCGTGAATCCGCGCACCCGGTAGTCCATGATCATAATGTCCGTATCGAACGAGTGAATCAGGTAGTTGAGCGCTTTGAGCGGCGAAATTTCGCCGCAGGTGGAGACGTCGATATCCGCGCGGAACGTGCTGATGCCCTCGCCCGGATGAAATTCCGGATACGTGTGCACGGTAATATGGCTTTTGTCGAGCTGCATGACGACATTGTCCGGCAAAGGGCCCGGCGATTCTTCGAACGATTCCTCCGGTACCTCAACGATCGGGCCTTCGGAGACCAGCATCGTGACGCTGGCGCCTTGGGGCACATAATCCTGTTTGGCGACGTTGAGCACATGCGCTCCGATGATGTCGGCAACGTGGTGCAGAATGCTGCTCAGCCGCTCCGCATTGTACTGCTCGTCAATATATTCAATGTAAGCCTCGCGCTCTTTTCGCGTTTGGGTGTAACAGATATCGTACATATTGAAGCTCAGCGACTTGGTCAGGTTGTTGAATCCATGCAGCTGAATGCGCTGCTCTGGCGTTAAGCTCATGGCGGCCAATCCCCTTTATGCATACGACGCAATGATCGCAGTATTATTACTACGTATACCCTAATCCATGCCAAATAAACATGGGGTCCCTGCGAATAATCGGTTGAAAGGTGGAGATCCACGACGGCATTGCGTGATAAAAAAGAGCAGAACCACGGATTGAAAAGCCTGATCAAGATGTTATAATGGGGGAAGAAAGAGCTTATACTGCAAAAAGAGCCGTGCTGGACACACGACTCTCTGCGCAATAGCCGCTATTAAGGGCGGTGGGCTTTACAGGCGAGATGCAGACTTATAGACCGCAACCTTCGACCGGGGCGGTCTATTTGTGTTTGTCGGACAGCAGCGCTGCGATCAGCAAACCGAAGGTAAGCATCAGCATAAGTGCTTCAAATACTGTCACCAGGCATCACCTCCCTTCCGGGAGATTAGCCGACCGCCCATATCAGCCTTTCCATTGCGTTTAAATTATACCATGTTTGCGTCTAAAAGGCGTAGTCTTCGTACGTACTTGCGTCATTCATGCGCTCATCGTCGGCGATCGATTGAATGTCCTCCGACGTAATCGTGATGAGACGATATTCCTCGTTTTGCTGCTTCTTTTTCAACGCCTTCTCCTTAATGAAGCGCGGGCTTCCTTCACCGGCATCTTCATCATACACAAGCAGCAGCCCATCGCTCTTGCGGAGCAGCAGGTCATCGCGCGCCGTGAACTGCCACGGTCCGACATACGGCTGGCGGCTGATCGCACCGTAATAATCCACGCCCGTCAGAATGGAGCGGTAATACTCCTGCTTGTCTTCCTTCCATTGTTCCTCCGGGTTCAGAAAAGCGGTAATGATCGACAGCTTCAAATGAGGATATTCTTTTTTGAGCTCCAAAACGACTTCGCATGCCCACAGGTCGACGCCATACTGGCCAGGCGTTAATACCCATTCCAATCCATCCTCGACCAACGGGACTAGGCGGGAGGCAATGGCTTTTTTGATAAACGGAATGCCTTCGTGCTTCTGCCCGAAAATTTGCAGCTCATGCGACCGGTATCCGGTAATCAACAAGTTCTTCAGCATCGGTTCCTCCTATCAGACAGCTCGGTTTCCGAATGTTCCAGTTACTTCGCCGGCGGGGCATCTTTGCGGAACGGGTACAAAAATGGTTTGGGTATGTCTGTCTCAAATTTCATGAGCTCACCCGTGGTCGGATGGATGAACGAAAGCACCCGTGCATGAAGGCCGAGACGCCCCAGCGTTCTCGTTCGAGCACCATATTTTTTGTCGCCTGCAACGGGATGGCCAAGCTCTTCCATATGCACGCGAATCTGGTTTTTGCGTCCCGTTTCCAGACGAACTTCAAGCAGGGAGAACTCGCGGTTTGACTGCAGCCGTTTGTAGTGCGTGATGGCATGCTGTCCATCACCCGGACGCGGACTGGAATACATCTTCAGCGTTTTGCTTTCCTTCAGCCAGGACGAGATCGTGCCGGCTTCTTTGGCTACCTTGCCTTCAACCAGAGCCACGTAGATCCGTTCCTGCACCTGGTCTTTCCAGTTGTTTTGCAGCTTCTGCTGCACTTCTTCGCTTTTGGCAAACATCATGACACCCGATGTATCGCGGTCCAGACGATGTACAACAAAGATCCGGTTGCGCGAATCGGTACGGCGCACATGCTCGGTCAGCTGGCGATAGGCGGTAGTTTCATCGCTTCGGTCTGCGGCGATGGACAACAGTCCGGATTCTTTGGAGATGACGATGATGTCGTCATCCTCATGCAAGATCGTCAGCCCTGCCATGGGCTCAGCTTCGGTCACGCCTTCTTTGCTTACCGACACGACTTGTCCAGGAACGAGGGCGTGGTTATATTGGGTCACGATCTCATTCCCGACCGAAATTTGGCCGCGGCTCAGCATGGATTTGACGGCGTTCCGTCCGGAATTGACATGCTGGAGCAAAAACGAAAGCAGTTCTTCCGCTTCATTCACCTGATACTGGCGGGGAGACTCCGGTTTGCGAGCGGGGATATGCGCCGGCCGTTGGCGAGGTTTGTGCTTATTCGGTTTCTTGGCATCATTTCCGCGCTTTGCCGCGGGAGTGGACTTGGTGCCGTTGCGTTTGTTATTCATTATTATTCATTCTCCTTTAGGACAGCTGTATCGGGTGTGCGATACGGATCCGTTCGTTTCTTCCATGCTGTCCAATATACCATTAAAGGGCATGAATGAAAAATGGGAGGTTGCCTTCCGTAATTCATCCAAGCGGGGTCAGAGGAAGCTTCATAGTATAACCTATCAAACAGGATTGGAGGTGTGACTTTTTGGGAACCTTTCTTGATATGAAGAGTTCGATGAACTCGTCAGGCACAGGTGCGCCTAACGTAGCTTTGAGTCCAACTCCAACATTGTTCGGCATCATTGGATTGGATACGATGCAAACAGTCGGTACGGTCATTACGCTGAACGGCACGGTCGGGGTGACAGGCGAAGTAGGGGACACATTTGAGGTCGTGATTGTCCGGGGAAGTGTATACAATCCGGCGAATGTCTTTTACCGGGCGGTAGGAACCGTATCGCAAAGTGAAGGGCCAGAGTTCCATTCCTTTACAGCACAGGATCTGTTGGCGCCGCCGGCCTTGCTAACCGTATATTCTTCCTATATTTCGGGAGTGTCTACGTCTATTCGTACCGGACCGGAAGTATTTTATGGCATTGCGTCGACGGTGTAGAACAAGTTGCCTTGCGGAGATGAGCCTTCGCATGACGGTCTTTGTTTTGTTCTAGTAACGACTATCTCCAAGATACATGCTGCAGATGGAGAATGATATGATCGACAGGCCATTCCATGCATAACCAAAAACCATTGGTGACATCATCGTCATCAATGGTTTTTTGGCGTTTATGGAAGCAGCGGATTCAGTTGGGCGAACCTTTCAGGATGATATTGTTCGCCTTGCCGAAATCGATGGCGACCTTCCCGGAAAGGGCTGCGGCTTGCTCGGCAAGGACAACGGCATTGACGCCGCAGGAGAAGAGCGCCACATCGAATTCCTCCGGATGCGCCGCAATCCATTGCAGCGTTTCCGGCAAATCATCCCAACCGTCAAAAGGCAACGCTGCCGCAATGTTCAGGTTATAAGGATCTTGGACAAGGGCGTTCTGAAGCTCCTGGATCTCCCGCGTGACGAGCAGCACGCGTTTGCCTGCAAGCAATTGCCAGAAGCGCGGCGTTCGGGCCAAGTCCCGATTGACGCAGGCATGGCAGGTCAATGCCGGCTCGATGCCGTAATAAGCGAACAACTTGTCGGTCAAAGCCCTTTTTAGATAATCCGGCGCTTTGATCGTTTGATCGTCCGGCGGGAGAATGCCGACGATCGTGGCGCGCTGCAGGGAAGCGGCAACCAAATCCCGCAATACTAGATTGGGCAGAGTAAGCCCTTTTTGTCCCTTATTGGCTTTGATTGACCAACGCTCCTGCAGCACCTCTTCCATGGTCCAGACCGTTTCCTGGGCCATGACGATATTTTCCCCATCGCCAACCCTCACAAGGGAGAAGGGGGACCGTTGCCGCAGCGCCGTTTCCAGCTCAAGGAGCACGGCGTCCAATTCAAGATAGCGTGACTTCATGCGAACCCGTCCCTTCTTTTAAATTTAACTGCTCTATTCTATGTCGTTGTTGTGGTAAGGTTGTTGCGCGTTTGTCGGATACGGCGAATGAACAGGGTACATATCAGTCTATTTCTATGAAAATCGGTACGAGTGTCCGTTCCGGTTTGGACTGCTTCTCATACGTTATAGAGATTAATTTCATGAAATAGTATTTTTGATCCACGCAAGGGTGAGCAGCAGTGACATGGGAGTACGAATTCAAAGACCGCCTGAGCTGGGGGGAAATGGCAAGCGTACTTCGGAAATTCATGATCTGATTGGAGGATGCAGCATGATTAAGGGAAAAAAGATTCTGATAACGGGCGGCACGGGGTCCTGGGGACAGAAGCTGACTGAGGTGCTGCTGGAGCAGGACCCGGCCGAGATTCGCATCCTGTCCCGCAACGAATACGCGCAGATCGCGATGCAGCGGGAGTTTGGCCATGATCCGCGCCTGCGCTTCGTCATCGGGGATATCCGGGATTACACCGCCGTGGAAGAAGCCAGCCAGGGGATACAGGTGCTCTTCCATCTGGCCGCGCTCAAGCATGTGCCTGTCTGCGAAGACCAGCCGGATGAAGCATTCAAAACGAATGTGATCGGAACGCAAAACATCATCCGGGCAGCCATATATCACCGGATTCCGAAAGTGATCGACGTATCGACGGACAAGGCGGTTGACCCGATCAACGTGTATGGCATGACCAAAGCGCTTGGCGAAAAAATGATGATTCGTGCGAACGGTTTGAGCGAGCATACGCGTTTCGTTTGCATTCGCGGGGGGAACGTGCTTGGCACGAGCGGCAGCGTTGTGCCGTTGTTTCGTCGCCAGCTCGATGATGGCCAAATGCTCACGATCACGGACGAAGGCATGACCCGGTTCTTCCTGACCCGCACGGAAGCCATTCGTTTGCTGCTCAAAGCGGCCGAAGCGGCAGTCGGCGGAGAGACGTTCGTGATGAAAATGAAGGCGTGCAAAATGACCGATCTGGCCATCGTCATGCTGGAACAGGCGGGGCGCCCGGCCAGCGATTACAAGGTGACCGGCATCCGGCCCGGAGAGAAGCTGCATGAGGTGCTGGTCTCGCCGTTCGAAGCGCCGCGCACGTACAAATATGACGAGCAGTACTACGTTATTTTGCCGCAGGATCCGGATAAACGGCTGAGGGAACAATACGCCGGACTCGCCCCGGTCGCTTTTGCCGAATATCGTTCAGACAGCGAAATGATGGAACGCAAAGGGATTTTACGGTTTTTGCGCGACGGCGGCTTCATCGACTAACGGAAGGGAGGAGGACCCATGGAAACGGATGGGATGGAAGAAACGCAGAAACAAAAGGAAACGGCAGCAGGTCATGTTTCCCGTGCCGGTGGTCGACCTTGGGTCGGGGAGACTCATCAACGCTTCATGATCCCGAAGGCAAGCGAGATCGATGGGGGAAATCCGGTCGGATCGAAGATCTCGGCAGCGTCTGATACAGGGAGCGGACAGAGTGTTGCCACCGGCACGATTGCCTCGATCGATGCGGACCGGATCATGCGCGGCATTAGGGAGCGGTCGCTTCAAGCGGCGGTGATCGGCCTCGGCTACGTGGGCTTGCCGATGGCGATGGAGATGGCTCAGGCGGGCTATCGCGTGCATGGCATCGACATCGACGCCCGCAAGGTATCCCGGCTGCGCGCCGGCGATTCGTACGTCATCGGCATCGACGCCGCGTTGGTGGAGGCGATGAACGAATCGGGGCGCTTCGAGGCGGGAACCGATTACCGGGCGGTGTCGCAGGCTGACGTCATCGTCATTTGCGTGCCGACGCCGCTCACGACGGAGCATGAGCCGGATATTTCGTTCATTACGGCAGCCGTGGACGGCATGCTGCCTTACCTGCAGGAAGGCAGTCTCGTTATTTTGGAGAGCACGACGTATCCGGGCACGACGGAGGAATGCGTCAAGCTGCCGATCGAAGCGGCCAAGGGGTGGAAAGCAGGCCTTCAGTTCCATGTCTGCTATTCCCCCGAGCGGGTGGACCCGGGCAGTGTGCATTACGGGGTGAAAAACACGCCCAAAATCATCGGCGGTTCGACGCCCGCCTGCCTGTCGTATGGAGAGCGGTTCTACGGTTCGTTCCTGAACGAAATCGTGCCGGTCAGCTCGACGACCGTGGCCGAGACGGCGAAACTGTTCGAAAATACGTTTCGCAGCGTCAACATCGCGCTGGTGAACGAGCTGACGCCTGCATGCGAGCAGATGGGCGTGGATATATGGGAGGTGCTGGATGCGGCGGCGACAAAGCCGTTTGGGTACATGCCCTTCTATCCGGGTCCAGGCATCGGCGGCCACTGCATCCCGATTGATCCGATTTATTTATCCTGGGCGGCGGAGCGGAAAGGGGCAGCCTTGCGTTTCATTACGCTCGCAGACGAGACCCATCGTCACGTGCCGAAGCGCATTGTCGAACGCGCGGCGGAGCTGCTGGCCAAGGACGGCGTGCCCATCGCTGGCGCACGGATCGTGCTGGCGGGCATAGCCTACAAAAAGGACATCGATGACCTGCGCGAATCGCCGGCCTTGGACGTATTCCGGCTGCTGGAGGAGGCCGGGGCGGAGGTGGCGTTCGCCGATCCGCTTGTGTCCACGTTCCGCAAGCACGACGGCACGATGGCTCAAGCTCGCCCAGCCTCGCCGCAAACGTGGGCATGGGCCGACCTGGTGATCGTTACGACCGATCACAGCGGCTTCGACTACGAAGAACTGGCGGCGCATGCCCGGCTGGTCTACGACACACGCAATGCCACTGCAGGCGTCGCAGGCGGACGAATCGTCGTGCTTGGGCAGCCAGGGATGTCCGCGGGTGGGCAAGATGGCGAATCATGATCGGGTGAGCGAGCGCTACTACGGGACCGTCAATGCGGAGGCTTCGCATGAAGCGACGCGTGCCCGTATCCACTGGATGTGCCGCCAAGCGACGGGACAGCGCATTTTGGACGTGGGCTGCAGCCAGGGCATTGCCTCCATCCTGCTCGGGCGGGAGGGATTTCGGGTGACCGGCATAGATTTGGAGGACGAGAGCATCCGGTATGCGCGCGAGGAACTCGCCAAGGAATCCCGGCCCGTGCGGAGCAAGGTCGATTTCCTGCTGGCGGACATTACGCAGTGGCGGGTCAGGACGGTGTTCGATACCGTGCTGCTCGGGGAGGTGCTGGAGCACTTCTCCCATCCCGAGGTGCTGCTTCTGCAATTGCACCGGCTGCTTCGCATCGACGGGACATTGGTGGTAACCGTGCCGTACGGATACCATCCCTTCCATGACCACAAGCAAACGTTCTATGCGGGCAATCTGGCGACTTGTTTAATGCCGTATTTCGATGTATACAAGATCGAGATCCATCATAAATATCTATGTTGCGCGGCGCGCAGACGTCGGGAAACCGAAATGCACGTCCAGCCGACCGCCAGCCAACTGGCGGCATGGATGAGCATGGATCATGCCGAATTCGCCGCGATCGAGCAGAGGCACCAGCAGCAGATGAATCAACGCAAAAAGGCGCTGGACAGCGCGGTGGAGCAGCTCAGGAAGCTGAAGCAGGGGCAGGACGGAACGTGACCGGCACGGATGAAATGTCGGATGGGCAGGAAGCTTCAAAGCGGTGAGAGAGTACAAAGACCGTGAGCGTCAACCGGAAGCAAAAAGGTGGAGCCATGCAGTCTGAACGAAGCAGGATGGATTTCGGGGAATAGATTTAGAAAAAAAGTACAGAAGACACCCTCACGGCAATACGCGTAAGGATAAGGAAGGAGCTAGAAACGTGATCACCATCAGCCTGTGCATGATTGTGAAGAACGAGGAACGAACGCTGGCGCGTTGTCTCGATTCGGTGAATGGCATCGCCGACGAGATCGTCATCGTGGATACCGGATCATCCGATCGCACGACGGAAGTGGCCGCGCGGTATACCGACCGGATCTATGCGTTTGCCTGGGAGGACGATTTTGCCGCGGCACGCAATGCTTCGTTCGCCCGAGCCACGCAGGAGTATATCCTGTGGCTGGATGCGGACGATGTGCTCCTGCCCGCGGAACGGGCAAAGCTGCTCGCCTTGAAGGAACGCCTGCCGTCAGGGGGGGAGACGGCAGGCGTGATCTTGAACTATACGCTGGCCGAGGGCCCGGATGGCGGTCCGCTCGTATCGGACCGCCGCCTGCGCCTGGTCAGGCGCGACGCAGGCTGCCGCTGGCATGGGCGGCTGCACGAGCAGTTGACTTTCCCGCCGCAAGGCACGGTGACGGCAGACATTGCCGTCACGCATCGCCGCGAAGCGGACCATCATTCGGCGCGAAACGTGCGCATTCTGCGCAAATGGGTCGCCGAAAAAGGGATAGGGCATGGACGCCTGCTGTATTATTATGCAGGCGAATGTTATGACCGCCGGCGTTACGCGGCTGCGGCGCGGGCGTACGCCGAGCTGTTAAGGCGGCCGGAAGGGCATGCCGAAGACCGGCTCATCGCCTGCGCCCGGCTGGCGGATTGCTACGGGCGGCTGGGCGATCCCGGAATGAAGCTGGGCAATCTGCTGCAGTCGTTTCAGTATGACCTGCCGCATCCCGATTTCTGCTGCGCCATCGCCGCTTGTTTCCAAGACAGGCAGGAGTGGATTGCCGCCATCTACTGGTATATGCAGGCGCTGGACGTCGGCAGTCGCGATCCGGGGCTGCGCCCGGTGCACGTTGCTTGCCGGACCTGGCTGCCTCATGCGGGCTTATCGTTTTGTTACGCCCATACGGGACACATCGGGCAGGCTTTGCTGCATAACGGCAAGGCGTTGGAGTATGTACCCGATGACCCCGGTTTGCTGAGCAACAGAGCCAAACTGGAAGCCATACTGAGCCAAAGCCAGAACGGAAAGCCTTGATATTACGGCGGCTGGAGCAGTGCCCTAGTGTGATTGACTAGTGTGGTTTATACAGTACAACCAAGTGTCGGATCAACCTGTATCATCTCCTAAAAAATGGATCAAGAATGGAAAAGGGACGGCAAGCATGTGCGCCGTCCCTTTGGTTTATGGTTTATTCGTCCGGTCCGTAGCAGCGGACGTATTCATCCTTCATGCGCAGGCTTTTGCAGGCAAAGCCCCAGCCGTCGTAAATGTCCTCCTCGATGTTCAGCGTCACGCTGTCATCGCGGAACTCGCTCCAATTTTCGATCCGGAGCGTATGCTCGTTTTCCCATTGCAAATGGTTATTTCCTTGATATTCCGCACGGTAGATCGTCTTGGTGGTCCAAAGGTCATCAGAGCCCCGCCTTTTTACATCGACCCACTGGGTTGCGCCGCCCGGGGCGCCGCCGTATGGCACGCCGTACATTTCGGCGACAAGTTCACCGCTTGGCGAAGGCATGGAGTAGACGAGGTCTCCCTGGCGGGAGCGGTCAAAGGTGGAAAAGTAGGGACGCAGGTTAATGTACAGCATCGTTGCGACAACGAGTCCGATCAACAAAAAAGTGAACGCGGAAAAAAGCGGATGACGGTGGATCCAGGGCTGACGCGAAGTTTTGCCGGTCTGGTCGTTAACGTTATGATCCATGCAGTAGAGGCCTCCGTAAAAAGAAATATATTACATATAATACCATATTTAGCGAAGGGGACCATAGGTACTTGCTTCGACTTTGTGACAGAACGAAGAGGATAGAATAGAGTGAATGGTAATCTGGCGGATGTCCTGCGCCGGATTTGTCTCACTTGCCCGGAACTGCAAAACACGGTTGCTCATTCGGGCGTGGAACGTTAAACTAGAAGAAGCGGCGTTTGCTTGACGGACAAGTCATGAGAACGCCATTTTGTTGTCAAGGATACGGCATTTATGCCGTGATCGGATGTCAGAATCGGATGAACGAAGCCGGCAATGAACGCCGGTGACACAGTTAGGAGTCTTTAGATGAGCGTGCACATGGCGACCTTGGAAGAAGCGCAGGGTCTTCTGCAAAAATATTATGGATACCCCGATTTCCGTGAGGGTCAAAAAAAGATTGTGGCGAGCCTGCTTGAACAGGCGGACACGCTGGGCATCATGCCGACCGGGGGCGGAAAGTCGATCTGTTATCAGATCCCTGCCCTCTTGTACCCGGGACTGACCCTGGTGGTCTCCCCGCTGATCTCGTTGATGAAGGACCAGGTCGATGCGCTGACGACGGCGGGCATTGCCGCGGCATACATCAACAGCACGCTGAGCGGTCGCGAGGTGAACGACCGCATCCGCGCGGCGCAGCGCGGGGAGCTTAAGCTGCTCTACGTCGCGCCGGAGCGATTGGAGCTGGATTGGTTCCGCGACGAGATGGCGCAGCTGCCCATCTCCTGCGTGGCCGTGGATGAGGCGCACTGCGTATCGCAGTGGGGCCATGATTTCCGGACGAGCTACCTGGCGGTAGCGCCGTTCGTGGATAGTTTGCCGGAGCGGCCGGTGGTGGCCGCGTTTACCGCAACGGCGACGCCCGAGGTCATGCAGGACATTCTGCGGCTGCTGCAATTGCATGAGCCGCAGACGTTCGTGACCGGACTCGGGCGCGACAATCTGGCGTTCAGCGTGCTGCGCGGCGAGAACAAAAAGGACTTCGTCCTGAACTATGCCCGCGAGCATGCGAACGAGCCGGGCATCGTGTATGCCGCGACCCGCAAGGACGTCGACGATCTGCATCAACGCCTGCTGCATGCGGGACTTGCTGCAGGGCGTTACCATGCAGGCATGACGGACGAGGAACGGGCCGAGAGTCAGGAGCAGTTTTTGTACGACGACATCCGGGTGATGGTCGCGACAAATGCCTTCGGCATGGGGATCGACAAGTCCAACGTGCGTTACGTGCTGCATTACAATATGCCGAAAAACATGGAAGCATACGTGCAGGAAGCCGGGCGCGCAGGCAGGGACGGCGAGCCGAGCCAGTGCATTTTGCTGTTCGGGGCGCAGGACATCATTACGCAGAAATTCCTGATCGAGCAGAACCCGATGGAGGGCGACCGCAAGGCGAACGATTACCGCAAGCTGCAGCAGATGGTCGATTATTGTTATACGACGCGATGCCTGCGCAGCGCGCAGCTCGATTATTTCGGCGAAGTGCATGAGGACAAGCCGTGCGGCATGTGCAGCTCCTGCACGGATGACCGCGAACTGGTGGACATGACGATCGACGCGCAAAAAATCTTCAGCTGCATTCACCGCATGCGCGAGCGGTACGGTGTATCGCTGGTGGCGTCCGTGCTTAAGGGATCACGAGCGAAAAAAGTGCTGGATTACGGCTTCGACTCCCTGCCGACCTATGGCGTGATGGGCAACCGTACGGAACGGGAGATTGCCGAGATCATCAACGTTATGGTATCGGAAGGTTATCTGATGCTGTCCGAGGGACAGTATCCGGTCGTGCGGCTGCAGCCCTTGGCGGTAGAGGTGCTGAAAGGCCAGCGCGAAGTGATGCAGCGGGTCGTGCGCAAAACGGCGGCCACCGCCTCGGGCACGAACTACGGCGGCCGTCGCGGCCGCGATGCGATGCCTTCGGCGGTCAACGAAACGATCTTTGAGCAGCTGCGCCTGATCCGGCGCGATCTGGCGGCGAAGGAGCATGTACCTTCGTACATTATTTTCAACGATGCCACGCTGCGCGAGATGAGCGTGGTCTGCCCTGCGACGGAACGCGACATGCTGACCGTCAAAGGGGTCGGCGAGGTGAAGTACCGCAAGTACGGACAGCCGTTTCTTGAATTTTTCCAAAAGCAGAAGGGCGAAGATGCGGGATTGGATGACGATCTCTTTTACGAATATGAATGAGAGGTCGGATCGACGGATGGACTAGGGGAAATCAGTTGGGACATTTGGATATAAATGAGGGTACGGTCGAACATGACGATTTGGTTTATCGGTTGCTGTGGTTAGAGTTGCAACGGATAAGATTACCTGTATATAAACCGCAAAAAACATACACACGTTAACGGAGAGGCAGAACCAATCTGGAGAAGCGAAGCGTTCGCTTAAAAGCATTCTGAAAGAAAGCTGCATCGGAAGCATAGGCTTATCACCGGATTGTCCCCTTAGAAAAGGGGAAACAAAAAATCTGGGATAACAGCGATCGGAAGATGGTACTGCACTCGCAGTGGCCTTGTGTGATTGATTAATGCGGTTTCTATAGTTATAAGTTTAGATCGGATCGGATAAGTTCGGGTGTTTTCGGATTAGGTTTGATTAGCTCGAATTAGTTCGGAGTTGGATCAGTATGATTTCGATGGGAAAAGGACGTCGGAACGTGGAGCAAACCTGAGTACGGGGTGACCTAGCCGCCGGGTGCACGGAATGTCTTTTGAGAGTGGACAAACTGAGTTGGATTGTCTTTTCAGAAGGCGGACATTCGGGAGTGGAGCGAGCTGTTTCCAAGGAGCACAACATGTAGATGGGTAAAGTGGTTGTTTGCCCAGATATAGCGGTTTGAAGGGCCGGGCGAGTGGATGTCTTTTTGGAAATAGTGTCCACTGTTTGGTGGACGAAATGGCGAAATGTCCGTGATATGTGGAATGAATGATGATTGATGAATGATTTGAAAAATGATGATTGAAGAATGGTAAAGCAAGGCTTGGAAATGAGCGAATCTGAGGCAAAATGGCGGATAATCTTTTCCTTTTGGCAATGAAAAATAGGGTCTGGTGATCCAGGCAAAGGTTGTGAAGCATGAAGGTTATTCTTTCGACGTTAAATGCAAAGTATATCCATACCTCGCTGGCGATTCGCTGTCTGAAGGCGTATAGCGAGAAGGATTTTGATATCGAACTGGCCGAGTATACGATCAAGGACCCGGTCATGAACATCGTGTCCGATCTGTACCAGCGCGGTGCGGATGTGATCGGGTTTTCGTGTTACATCTGGAATATCGAGGAGACGATCAAGGTTATCGATATTTTGAAAAAGGTTATGCCTGAAGTGAAAATCGTGCTCGGCGGTCCTGAGGTATCGTATGACACGGAATATTGGATGAACCGCATCCAGAACGTCGATTTCATCGTCATGGGCGAAGGAGAAGAGACGTTCCATCAGCTGCTGACCGAAATTTCGACGACGCAGAAGTATCATTTCGTTTATGGCGTGGCGTATCGCAAAGGAGAAGAAGTCATCGTGATGCCGGGGCGCCCGAAGGCAGACCTGAACGATCTGCCGTCGCCGCACCGGTTTGACGAGGATATTCCGCATTTGGGGAAACGGGTGGTTTATTTTGAGACGAGCCGGGGCTGTCCGTTCAGCTGCCAGTTCTGTTTGTCGAGCATCGAGGTCGGCGTGCGGTATTACGATATCGAGCGGACGAAGGCGGATATTCTGTATTTGATCGAAAAGGGCGCGAAGCTGATCAAGTTCGTGGACCGCACGTTCAACATCAAGCGCGATTATGCGATGGAGATGTTCAAATTCCTGATCGAGAACCATCAGGGCACGGTGTTCCAGTTCGAAATCACGGCGGACATTATGCGTCCCGAGGTGCTGGATTATTTGGCAGAGCATGCGCCGCCGGGCATTTTCCGGTTCGAAATCGGCGTACAGTCGACGAATGACCCGACGAACGAACTGGTGAAACGCCGCCAGAACTTTGCGAAGCTGAGCCGCACGGTCAACAAGGTCAAGGCCAGCGGCAAGATCGACCAGCATTTGGATCTCATCGCAGGACTGCCGGAAGAGGATTACAATACGTTCCGCAAAACGTTTAACGACGTGTTTGCGCTGGGACCGGAGGAGCTTCAGCTCGGCTTTCTGAAAATGCTGCGCGGTACCGGACTGCGTCTCGATGCGGAAAAGTACAACTACACGTATATGGATCACGCGCCGTACGAAATTCTGGGCAGCCATGTGCTGCCGTTCAGCGACATCGTACGTTTGAAGCGTCTGGAGGACGTGCTGGAGAAATACTGGAACGCACACCGGATGGACCATACGTTGAAGTATTTGATGGAGCAGGAATTCGATTCGCCGTTCGATTTCTTCCAGGCGTTCGGGGACTACTGGGAAGGTCAGGGCTGGCAGAAGATCGGCCATCAGTTGGAGGATTTGTTCACCCGATTGTACAGCTTCCTGGAGTCGCGGAACACGCCCCATATGGATGTCGTGCTTGGCCTGATGAAGCTGGACTATTTCCTTGGCCACAAATACAAACCGCGCAAAATCTGGTGGGACGATGCGCTGGAGAAGGATCAGTGGGCGGGTTATATGAAAATGCTGGCTGAACGTCCGGAAGACGTTCGTTTGCCGCGCATTGCCGGCGCCGCAGGCACGGCATGGCTGGAAAGCAGCGGCACGAGTGCGCCTGCCGCTGCGGCCAGTCCGGCTGCTGCCGGGGAAGACACTGCCGCGGATGCGGCGGGTGTGAACGGCAGCGAGCTTGTGTCCGCCGGGGATGGAGCGGCGGACGGAGGGGACGGCAGCGCTTCGCGTGCGCTGCCGATGACCTCGGCCATGACCGCACAGACGGTCATGGGCGCACGCTCTTTCGCCGATCTGGGACTCGGCGAAAAAGAGCTGCAGAAGCACGCCGTACTGGACGTGCTTCCGTTCCGGCTTGAGCGGGTGCTTGCTGGCGCCAGCCCGCTTGCCGCGAAAGGCCGGACGCTGCTGGTCGTGGTGTACCAGCAGCATGAAGGGCAGCAGGCGCAGTATTACATGCTGCCGCTGGGAGAAGAAGCCGCTGCCATGTAGGGCGCAGCGGCCTGAGGAGGGCACCGCGAGATCATTGACGCGGTGCATCCCTCGTGAGGTGCTGCCCGAATCGCGCGCAGCGCCTCACCCCGACGCGGCTTGCATTGCACAAGCCGCGTTCCGTGCTGTCTTTTACAACATCAAATAGTTTCATTCAACATCGGAAGGTCATTGGATTCCCTATTGGGGATGAAGAAGGGCCTTCCTTTTTTTGTTTTTCAGAATGGTGGAGATATCGCTAAATATCGACCATATCGTTGGCTGTTTCCGGTGCAATCTTCTGATCGATCTTACCGAGTTGACCATGCAGAAGGTTTTTGCAAAGGCAGACAACGCGCTGGAATTGTGAAAAAGGTTAGCGTTCATGCGCCTAAGGGCATCCCTTTACCACTGATTTGCTGGTAAACGGGACAGACCTGTGCTACATTCAGGAGCTGCTTGGTCATACGAGTGGAGCGAACAATCCAGCGATATACATATGTTTAGTACGAAAAATATTCAGGTATTCAGAGTCTGGAAGATTGTATGGACAGGGGGAATTGATTGCTGAACTAAATTTCCTTTTTTCACCAAATTATTCTTCGCAAATGTCACAACATGAGTTATCATATACGTAATTCAGATCATAGATGGAATGAGTGGTAGTGACGAAGTATGTCAATTAGATGTTATCGGAAATATTCGTAAATATAAATCAAATAAACTCAAGGGGAATTCGATGAAGAATCAAAAACCAGTAATTATAGAAGAATATAATGAAGAATGGCCAAAAGCATTCAATATAATAGAATCAATTTTATCCAATAAACTTAGTGGTCTAGCATTACGAATTGAGCATGTTGGAAGTACAGCGGTACCGAATCTTGCAGCCAAGCCAATCATTGATATTGATGTAGTAATTGAATCTATGGAGTACCTACCAGGGGTAATCAAGAGGTTAGACGAACTGGGATATGTACACGAAGGTGATTTAGGAATTAAGAACAGAGAGGCATTTGCAAGAAAGGAAGTTTATGTACCTTACAGTAGTGAAGGCTATGTGAAGCACGAACATCATCTATACGTATGCAATAGAGAAAGTAATGAACTAAAAAGACATATCATGTTTCGAGACATATTAAGAAAGTATCCCTTATTGGTATCTGAGTACACAAATTTGAAGATCCAACTGTCAAGTAAATTCAGAAACAATCGCAAAGCCTATACTGAAGGAAAGACAGAATTTGTTACGAGGATAATGAATGAGTACAAAGATGTTTTGTAGAGTATTTCAGGAAGACGAAGACATCCGATAACAAAGTGTTCCAACTTCTCGACTGTCGTCGCCCGGTCTGCCTGAGGAATTTTTCATTGAAGCAGATTCAGACAGACACATCGATTTCCTTAAGATAAGAGCTATCTAAGGGGAAACGACGTCAGGAACACAAAAACGTTATAGGGAAATCAGCGCAAGATGGATAAAATCATATACAAATCATTATCTCTCGGTATAGCATATACCTCTTTATTGATTTAACAGACTATTAAAGCAGAACAACCAATCACTTAAATTGGAGATGAGTGATATGATCTATTTTGAAACGCTGAGGTTACGTTTTCGTGATTGGAGAGAAACCGACTAGATCCATTTAGTCTTCTTAATGCAGATAAAGAAGTAATGAAGTATTTTCCTAAGACCTTATCAACTGAAGAAACAAAAGACTTTTATAAATTAATTGAATCGGAATTTAAGGAAACTGGCTTTGGATTGTATGCTGTCGAAGTAAAGGGAAATGATGACTTCATTGGGTTTATTGGATTTCACAGAGCAACATTTGAAGCCAGTTTTACTCCATGTATCGAAATTGGTTAGAGACTCAAAAAAGATGCGTGGGGTTACGGATATGCAACTGAAGGTGCTACAGCATGTTTGCAATATGGCTTTAACAACTTGGGGTTTGAGGAAGTATATTGTTTTACAGCTGATATTAATGAACCCTCAAAAAGAGTAATGATCAAGTTTGCATGAGTTATATTAATACATTCCATCATCCAAAAGTTGAAAAGAATAATCCTTTAGAAAAACATGTTCTTTATCATGTGAGAAAAAAAATGTAAATTGATTTCCGGGAGTTTCGAAAAAGGGTCTATACATCATATAACAATGTGTTCACGTATCGACAGTCAAGCCATCTCGATTCCCGGAAGATAAAGTCAAGGAAGTTGTTGCCGGGACACATCCGCACCGCGGCCGGATCCTACGGGTCCTTAAGGTGGTGGGACGTCGTGAACACGGAAACGTTAGGTGAAACTGCCTAAAACCAAATTTGAAAGCAGGTGCATTGCAGTGACTGAAGTTAGATTAATCCATGTTGATGAATTAGAAAATCTTTTATTACTTTATAAGTTCCTGCAACCAGATGATCCAGAACTGATTAGAGGTCAAGAATTGTCTAATTACTGGAATGAAATTTTAGATGATAAGAACATGAACATAATAGTTGTCGAACATGATGGTATAATTGTTGCATCTTGTGTACTTGTAATCATTAAAAATCTTACAAGGAATGCAAGACCGTACGGATTAATCGAGAATGTAATAACACATAAGGATTTTAGGAGACAAGGTTTTGGTCAGATGGCTATAGAAAAGGCCAAAAAAATTGGCCAAGAAATGAATTGTTATAAACTGATGCTAATGACGGGATCTCAGAGAGATGAAGTACATAATTTTTATGAAAGAACAGGATTTGTTAAAGGAAAGAAAACAGGATTTATTATAAACATGTGAAGGGCAATTTGGAAGTAATCTCGAAAAAGAGGAATCATTATCTAACAACATGTTCACGCATCGTCGCATTCGCTCCTCGGTCCGGCAGAAGTTGGGAAGCCAAGAAGTAGATTCAGCCGGACAGCCCTGCAAGGCTAAGTGGTGGAGCCGCCCGGCAAGAATCAATCGCTGTGCTTGATTGATGGGCAGCTTAAGCCTTTCGGGCTCGTGAACAAACAACGTTATAGGAAATGTCCGAAAAAACATTTTGAATAAATCGAAGAGGAGTAAGCTATGAAGGAATATATTGAATATTCTTTTTATTTATCATTTTTTGATTTGATAGATGATGTAGATGAAGCATCCAGTCTAGAAGAATTGATGAAAACGTTTAATATAAATTATGATTTAGCGGAATTATATAACCAATATTTATCTTATGGCAAAGGAACATGTAGGGCTGGAAAAGGAGATGTCTTTGTATTTTTAAATAAAAATGATGGGGAAAGTTTTATATTAATAGATTTGTTTCAAGACTTTACCGATCAGTATAATATGGTGAAATTAGGAGTTCGTTGTGAAGTTAATTTTGGAAGGCAGATAAGAGATAAAATCTGGAGTATTCACTCAAGGGCGGAAATCAAAAGCAAAATAAAAGAGAGTAATGATGATTTACTGAAATTGGACATATGCAGCGTAGACTATCCAAAAGAGATTCGTTATGGAAATCAAAAATATTTAAAAAACATTTATTATAAGACATTTTGATAGATGTTCAAGAAGTCGGGTACATCCTATAACATAGTATTCACGGTTCGAGGCTACCGCCCCTTGGTTGCCAGATGTATAATCATGGAAGAGACTCAGACAACAAACGCCCCAGCTTAAGATAAGAGCTATCTAAAGCTGGGGCGTTTCGTAAATAAAAGAACATTATGAGAAAGGACAGTAATGAAATCTGAAAGGAGAATTATCACCCAAAGTGAATAAAGAAGATAGAATTGTTTATTTCAACGAGTTAATAACCATACTTTGCAGTGATTTAAAGATAGAATCTAAAATCAGATATCTTTCAGAACTTATTAAAAACACTAATATTGATCATTTTATTATGAGTGAATTCAAGGGTGATACTTTAGTATTAACAGGCTCTCAAAGTATATATTATGACGAATTGATAGTTTGTTTTAAAGGAGTTTCATATATAAATTGTAGTAGATTTATTCCTACAGAATTTATAAGAATGCCGACAAAAGAAGAATATCTAAGTTGTCTGAATGAAGAGATTATTGAATCGGAGGAGAACTGCATAGTCTTTGATGTGAAACAATTAAATAAACAGTACCGAAATAATTACATTATAATATTTGATGATTTTAATTTTGAAATTAAAAAAAGTTGGTACTTGAGCTACGACAAGTTAATAGAAAGATGGCAAGAAAGTATCAAAAATAGAAATAGGGATAGTAAGTAGTTCAGGAGGCCTGTCCAATCATATAACAATGCATCTACGCTGCGAGGCATACGGCCCTTGATTGTCGGAAGTTAGACGTAGAAGTTTATTCAGACAATACACGCCCCGGCTTAAGTTATCAAAGGAAACCATTTTACAATATTATGGGGAGGCTTTGGGGATATCATCACGATTCATGTCTGCTGAGGAGTTTCAAGTAGGAGCAGAAATTGATAGTCGAACTAATGTTTATAATACGGGAGCCATTGCATTTGGGCTATTGGGTGGAGAATTTGATCGATCCTAAGAGAAATGGGAAGCCAACCAAAAACTTTATTATGTGGCTTGCAATGCAATTAATGATGACAAGCAAAAAAAGGTATCAGTCTGTTAGAGAATTTTCTAATGCTTGGAATAAGAATAAGGAATTTTGAAATGTTTCGAAGAGGGCAGAGGCATCGCATAACATAATATTCATAACAGCGCATTAGCCCTTGGTCCTGCAGGGGCCAAACACCTTAGCATTCGCTGAGATCGTAAATACAGGAACGGTATATGTAAGATATGCAGTGTAGAAGGGATATGATCTCAATGAAACGAGTCGATGTAGTGTACTCACTAATAACAGACCAGTCCAAAACTAAAGTTCTAGCAGTTAAGAATTCTGGTCGATCAAGTTGGTCTCTTCCTGGGGGAGCTGTTGAATTAAATGAAACATTAGATCAAGCTGCTATTCGCGAGGTAAAAGAAGAAACGGGACTTGAAGTTAAAGTCTATGGAATTGTGGCAATCAACGAGTGCAAATTTGAAAACATAAATGAACATGCCATTTTTATTACTTTTAGGGCAGAAATAATAGGCGGTAAAGAACAAATAATTAGACCAGATGAAATCTCAGAAATAGCTTGGTTGGACATAGAACAGGCAGATGAATTGATACCTTATTATAAAGGCGGATTTAAAAACTTAATTCATGGAAATGAAAGTACGTATTTTAATGAAGGTAAAAAGGGATTACTTTGAATGTGGCTCAAGGGAGGTATTGTAATATCATATCCACGCTTCGGAGCATGGGGAGCTCCTCGGTCGCCCGAACGGGAATAGCAGGGAGAGGAAACAGGAGGACACACCTGCACAGACTAACCGCATCGCAGAGAAACTCAATGGATCCAATTAGATATCCCATTGGACATTTTCAGCCCCAAAAGAATCTATCAGGTGAACAATTATGTAATCTCATTCATCAAATTCCAGAACTAATAATAAAACTAAAAGCATTGCTAAATGGACGTAAAGATTACACACTAATTACTCCATATCGAATGAATGGCTGGACCATAAAACAAATCATTCATCATATAGCTGATAATGATATGAACGCATATCTACGATTCAAAAGAGGACTAACGGAAGAAAACCCATTAGCAACTACCTATCGAGAAGATCTATGGGCAGAATTAAATGACTATAAGGGATTACCAATAGAAAATTCACTAGCACTTATTGAATTACTACACCATCGATTTTTCTATCTACTAATTGGATTAGATCAAAACGATTTTAAACGAACGATACAAACCGAAGTATTAGGGACAATTACATTAGGGATTGTAGTTCAAAGATTTATATGGCACAACAAACGCCGGAACAGCCGGACATACCCGACTCCGTCGGACGTCGTAGATACGGGAATGTTATCGGAAATTCATACGGTATGATCAATGAATCTTTAGGGGGGGACTCCATGAAGTCAGTATATAATAATCTTGTTATAAATACCTTGTCGGGAAATCTCAAGGATGATATATATAACTTTTTAGTGGATAATGGCTGCCCCAAAACTGCGGAACATTGTGTCAGGGTAGGCAAAGAAGCGAGAAAGATAGCTGATCGATATCATGCTGATAAGGATTCAGCCGAAATCGCTGGATATTTACATGATATAAGTGCGGTATATTCTAATGATGTAAGGATTCAAGTTTCTTATGATCTGGGTATTGAGGTGCTGCCTGAAGAAGAGACTTTTCCAATGATAATCCATCAGAAGATATCGAAAGAAATGGCTAGAGATATTTTTAACATTAAGGATCAGGAAGTTCTTGATGCAGTTGGATGTCACACGACACTCAAGAAAAATTCAACTATTTTAGACAAGGTTTTGTTTGTTGCAGATAAGATAGAGTGGGATCAAGCTGGTGAACCTCCATATTTACATCAGATTACGCAGAAGCTAGATGATTCGTTGAACCATGCAGCATTCGAATATATTCATTTTTTATGGAAACAGCGAGAAAACCTAAGAGTTATTCATCCATGGCTTAGAGACGCTTATAATGAATTGAAGGACTTGGTTTAGTCGTTCGAAGAAGGCAAGAACATCCGATAACATAGAATCTACGTTGTGTACCTTAAACTCGAAAAACGGAGTTAACAGAATATTATATTGGTGCTGGCTGTATTGCACAGACCGTTTGGAACTACTTGTTAGGGAATCCTTTAGGATACGGCATTGATGACATTGATATTATTTATTTTGATACTGACCTTTCCTATGAAAAAGAAGATCGAATAATAAATAAATGTAAAGAAGTATATTGTAAGCTGCCCATTAAAGTTGATGTAAAAAATCAAGCAAGGGTTCATTTATGGTACAAAGATAAATTCGGAATTGATCTTAAGCCATATTTATCATTAGAGGAAGCAATTGACTCGTGGCCTACAACAGCCACTTTATATAACAAAACACAAGAAGTGGAAAAGAATATGGCCGGAATTGAATGTTATACCGTGGTAGGCGCAGCGGCTTTAGTTTATCTGCATGGAACAGTCATAGGAGTAGGGTACAATGAATACTGCAGAGAGCACAAAGGGGGGATTAGTGCATGATTATATTCAAAGCAACCCAATTAACATTAAAAGATCTAAATGTCAAACCAGAAACCATCGGAGATACGGATTCTTTCTTTAGTTGGCATGTGAACTTTTTTACGTTATATGGCAGAAAACATTATGTGTTTATGAATGATTGTTCCAGATTAAGCTTAACGGTTACTGGGATTAGAACGAATCAGGCCAGTAAACTGGCAGGAGTCTTTAAAGAGAATTTGGAGGCTTATTTGGCTGTTGAGGAAGTTCCCGATCACCTCGCGAAATATTATTTAGAACAATGTAACGAGAAGACGATAACCAAAACGGATAGCCGAAGTGTTATAAGTACGATGAATGAAATTATGCTTGTGATGAAGTCGGTTGAAACTGAAGATAATGATTATAGAGATCAAGACATACGGCACAAGTGGAATAATAGAATAATTTACAAACCCATCGACTATAACAGACCCATCGAAGTATTTGTTCAAGAGCTTCAAACCAGGTTTGAAATGGAGAATTAGAGAAGTGGGAGTACCATGTCGCATTAGTCCGGCTGAAATGTCGCAAAAGTACATGGCAACGCGATGTGGAGATCGTTTATACTCGCCTTATAATTCGATAATGAAAATCATTATCATATATAAGGGGGAGTCATCATGAATAAAGGGACAAAGGGGCGAGCAACCGGAAGCAAGGTATTTGCCGCTCAAAAATCACGATTTTTAATGGGCTTGCTGCTGGGACTTGTACTTGTGCTGACGGCTTGTGGTGCCGGAGCAGGTACGAATGGGGGCAATGAGCCTGCTGCAACGCCAACGGAGACACCTTCGGAGTCAGAGTCTCAGACGACGGCAGCCTATCCTGTCACAATCTCGCACATGAAAGGGGAATACACGCTAACCGAGAAGCCGAAGACCATTGCTGTGCTTGATGTGAAATTTGTGGATCAATTGCTGGCCGTTGGCGAGCAGCCCGCAGGTAGCGTTATCGCTGGAGGGAATACCACATTTCCGGAATATTTGAGTGATCAGCTAGGGAATGTAGAGGTTCTGGGTACACGGGACGAGCCCAACCTGGAGGCAATTGTAGCATTGAATCCGGATCTTATTTTAATGACCGACTTTCAGGAGAAAGAGTATGAGAATGTCAGCAAAATTGCGCCGACGATCGTACTCGACTTCTACGAGGATTGGCGGGATACGTTAGCCACGATCGGTACGATCACAGGCAAGCAGGCAGAGGCTGAGGCTGTGCGTCAGGCTTATGAGGACAAAATCGTCGGCCTGCGGGCGAAGCTGTCGGAGAAGCTGGGAGATGAAACGGTAGCGCTGATTCGCCCGAGAAAGGAAGGAATTCGTGTACATGGTCTTGAGCATCGGACAGGCGGCATTCTGTATGAGGACTTGGGCTTAAAGGCCCCTGCGCTCGTCCAGGAGATCAAAGACGACACCTCCGTTGAAATTTCGATGGAGAAGGTCCCTGATATTGGGGCAGATCATTATTTCCTGCTATCCGATGAGTTGTTTGCTGCAGAGGCTGAGGTTTTGGAGAACAGTTCGGTATGGAAATCCCTGGATGCCGTCAAAAATAACCGCGCATATAACGTGAATGCAACGCTCTGGATCGCTTACTATGGTCCAATTGCCATTAATATTATTGCAGATCAGGCATCGGAAGCGCTGTTGGGATCGAATTAAAATGGACCATTATCTGTCGACGGATGTATGGCAGCAAACGGTGAAAGACTACTCACTCAGGATTGGCGATCCACCTGAAGATAGTCTCCGTACCATTGCTCTAAGCCAGTTGCATGAAGAAGCTGCATGCCGCGAGTATGTAAGCTGGCTTACGGAGTATATCGGTGCACCTGACATGAGGGTTGCTGCCTCTATGCTGGCTAAACGAATCGGCTATCTGTGGATTGCCCCGTTGCTGACCGCGATGACCTTTCATCATCAGAAAATGTCCTTCTCGTTGGACAACAGCTACCTCTACCATTCGACTCTTACAGCTACTGAAGGCGGAACACGTTTTCCTTTTCTCGCCGTGAACGGGCTTCGGGCAGAAACGCTAACGGAAGACAGGGAAGTTTGGCGGAAAGAGATGATCGAGGAGTTGTTTGCGGTACGGCTTTCGCCGCTGTTACAGACGCTTGCTACCGTTGGCCCTCTTTCGATGAGTGTCCTCTGGGAAAATATGATGGTGCGTATTGCTCCGCTGTATACTCCTGATGTAGACGATGTTGGGCCAGAAAGCCAGCATATTCAAGCCGATTTTTCATATCTGACTCAAATAGCGTCTGGACAAACCTTTGGCCTAAGAAAGAATCCGTTTACTCGATTCACCGAAAAGAAGGACAACGTTCCGGTTGCGAAGAACAAGCGCCTCACCTGTTGTTTTTACTACCAGATGTCCGGGGAATATTGCAGAAAATGTCCGAAAATTGACAATGAGAATGAATCTCAATTAAAATGACAGCAGCAACAACTTTACCTTTGCTAACGGGCTCGCTTGTATTTTAATAGTCGTAAGTCTAGTCAGGTGGGTTCACGTTAGCGAAGGATGCTATTGTCAGGAGATGAGAGAAGTATGCCGCTGCAAGAACAGACAAGTCTATGGAGTGATACGACGATCAAGGTGCTTGACGTGTATAGCGGTATTTTACAGACAGGCAGTGTGCTTAGCGAAACCGAATTGACATCGAATCTGTTGCTGCTGGCAGGAGGCGGAGAAGGGGAGCTCTCAATGAATGGTGAAGTTTGCCGCATTGGGGCTTCTTTTGCTGCTCATGTGGTTAAAGGATCATCCTTTACGCTGACTGCCAGCTCAGACAACATGGATTATATCGTGATCATGTACAAGGCATCCTCCATGGAGGGAGCCTCCCTTGTTTTGCCCTCGCATCGCAAACACCCGCTGCGCACTTCGTTTGTTCAGCACCCTGGAACCCAGGCGGAATGGGTTCAGATGGCGGAGAAAATCGCGGCCAAATGGAGCCGGGGCGAAGGGCTGGAACGTTTTCACGCCAATGCGCTGATGCAGGGGATGCTCTACGAACTCATTATGGAGTATGAACGTGGTCAGGGCGGAGCGGAATCAGACATGGTGGATGTTGTCGCTGCGTATATAGCAGGGCATTATCGTCAGAATCTGGAGCTTAAAGAGCTGGCGGCACTTGCCGGATGCAGCGTAAGACAGCTGCAGCGACGGTTCAAACAAGAGAAGCAGCTCGGACCGATGGAATACGTCATCCAGCTGCGGATGGAGAGTGCATCGCGGATGCTGCGTCATACGGATGCTCCCATCGGCGAAATCGCTGAGAGAATGGGGTATCGCGACACGTATTATTTCAGTAGGGCGTTTAAGAAATATTATGGTGTCCCTCCGCAGCTCTACCGGCGTAATGCCTCTTCCAGAACAGGTGCGCTCTCTGCGTATTCCTTGCTGCAAACCCGCATGGCTTCTTGGTATGAGTCGTCCCAAGGCCCGGTGATTTGCCATATGCGAGGTGAATATGAGGTTACCGCATCTCCACGGCGTATCGCCGTGCTCGATGTTCAATATGCAGATCATTTGCTTGCGCTTGGGTTGTCCCCGGCAGGAAGCGTAGGATCGGGGAGTGCGGCGTTCCATTTCCCTCAATATATTCGGGCAAAACTTCAGGGAACCGAATTGCTCGGAACCTATGAGTACCCCGATCTGCCCGCAGTGGAACGACTGGCTCCGGATCTCATTATTTGTACCGAGGTGCATGATCCGCATTATGAACGGTTAAGCCGAATCGCTCCAGTCCTCATGTTTAAGCGCAATGAGAGCTGGCAGACGATTCTGAGCCTGTTCGGTGAACTGACAGGCAAGCGAGCAGAGGCACAGCAAATACTTGCGGACTATCATCGACGAACCGCATTGCTGTCAGAAGAACTTGCCCCAGTGCTGGCAGGCAAGAGCGTGGCACTGATTCGCCCGTTTGAGTCGATGGTGCGGGTACATACGGCCTCACATCGTACAGGTGCTGTGCTGTACCGTGACCTTGGGTTGCCAGCTCCGTTATTTGTAGCCGATCCCTCCGACACGGCTTATCATATTTCAGTCGACAGACTGCCGGCTGTACATGCTAGCCACTACTTTTTGCTGAGCAATGAAATCATGGAGGAGGGAATGTCAGCGACAGAGCAAAGTGTCTGGGGGATGTTGGATACGGATGACCGACAGCGAATATACTCGGTAGATGCCGCGACATGGATCGGCTGTTATGGACCAACGGGTATCAATGGTATTATCGATCAGATTGCTCAGGCACTGTTGGCTTGAAAGCCATTCTGAACATTATAAAACGAAAAGAAACCGTTCCTTGGAAAATGGAAGTGGGCGCAACCATATATCTAAGGGGCGGTTTCTATCTATATCACCTTACAAGGTGAATCGTCCCAGTGATATATCGCTGAGCATGGAATGCCACGAACACCGGAATATGGAGGTTGGGTCAACCTTTTTTCGAATCGAATCAACAGACCCTAGGAATTAAATTTCATGAGATCACAGAATATGTTGAAATTAGGGAAAGTATCTACGCGGCAGGCTGTTCGGCTCTTGGTTCGCGAATGGACCGAATTAGGAGGTTTTGGGACCCTTTCCCTGCGTTAATCGTTGATCTGCCGCTTGTTGGTGCCGAAATTGACCCGGGGTAAGTCCCGTTCTGGCTTTGAAGATTTTATTGAAATAGCTGACGTTCGCGTATCCAATCTCCCGGCAGACCTCCTCAACGGAGGCATCTGTCTGCTTCAACAGCTCCATGGCGCGCTTGATGCGCAGCTGGATGAGATAGTCATTAACCGTCATGCCCGTTGACTCTTTGAAGATGCGACCCAAGTAGGACGAGCTGCGTTTTACATGTTCTGCCACGTTATCCACAGATATATTCTTATTATAATGGTTGTCCATGAATTCCGTTGCCAGCTGAAGGGTCACATCCGTCATTTTGGAGCGCTTCTCCCGGTGGTAGTCGATAATCTTGCTGCATATCGTTAAGACACATTCTTCCATATCCTGAACGGTTTCGGCCCGCGCCAGTGCATCGGTATAAGACGATCCTTCACCGATAACAGCGGTCACCTCGCCGCCAGTCTGAACGAGTGTTTTGACCAACTCCCCGCTCAATTGGACATACAGCTGATGAATATTGGCTTTACCCAGCCTTTGCTTCAGCACCTCCCGGGTGATGGCCCGGATCACGGCAGTACATTCCTCTTTATCCGTCTTCAGCAGGGATTGCTGCAGCTTCGTTTCGAGTTCGTACGGATAATAGTAGGTACCTTCTTCCGATTTCCACTCATCAAGGATCGAATAGGGCAGAATTTCGCCCTTCCCAATATAGATTTTCATATTTAGTGCCTCCTGTGTCTCGTTGTAAGCTGTACGCACGGCTTGTTCTCCGGAGTGAATACGGCTGACAGCGATGGTCACAGAGATCCCATAACGACTGAGAAAATATGATTTGAGACTTCTGGCTTGTTCTACAGGAAAGGTATCATCGGCATCCGAATGCAAGGAGAGAAGGATGACCGTGTGCCTGCTGTCTTTGACAAAAATTTCTCCGTCGATATCCTTTCCCAGCTCTTCCATCAGACCGTACTGGAGCAGATGGGAATGAAATAGATCCTCCGATCCTCTCAACGGCTGTTGCTCCTCGAGTTCAAGGGTCAGGATGGCAAAACGATTGAAATCAAGCTGTAATCCAAGCAGTTCTGCCGCATGGTCCGGTCTGTCTGCGGCTTCTTCCTGCACGTTGCCCTGGATTAAATCGTTCAGATACTTTTCCTTAATGGCCGTGCGATTTCCGGTGAGGAGTTCATCCACTTTCAGCTTTTCTTTGATTAAAATATCGCGGTTACGTGTCATCTGCTCAAAGGAATGACGGATAAAGCCGGCTTCATCCGTGCTGCTGGGAACACCGGATCTGTCGCGTCGTTCGGATTCTTCCGAGCTCACAATATAGGAAATCACACTTTGCAGCGGACGATATAATCTTCTCGATAAAACATAGGAAATAGCAACAGCAGCCGTTATATATAGGATGGCGACTGTCCAAATGAGGACTTTAATTCGATTCATGCCTTGCAGAAGGACGGATCGTTCGGTGATATCGACGAATCGCCAGCCTGTCATATTGGATGCAGTGTAGGATACGATCTGATCAGAATCACCAATATAGTAGCCGCTCTCCGATGTTACCTGTTCAGCATCCCACTGCTGAAGAAGGGCTTCTCTGTCATGAGCATCGGAATAGAGGAGTTCACCCTGTGGACCAATGACCATGATGGTGCCTTTCTTGCTATTGTAATGACTTAAGTAGTCGGCGAAAAGTCGATCCAGATTCAAATTAATGACAATCGCGCCCTCCACTTGGCCAATCAGCGGCATCTTCTGAATCAGGGAGGTCGCAGGATGTTCCGGAGAAAACCCGTTCGATCTTCCGGTTAACCAGACAGTACGAGATGCTGAGTCTTGATTTAAGGTATCCAGCCAGGACTGGTCAGCAAAGTCGGATATAGGAGATGTCTTTATCTCCGGACGTGATGTCAGGACAAGTTCAAGCGGGGCGTAGTATAGATAGATGGAATCGATGTAGGGACTGAGCTTTTTTTGCTCTTCTACAAGAGTGGATAGATCAATTAATGAACTAACAGAGAGCTTGCCTCCGATGGTATGGTACACATAGGATTGAGCCATCAGCAGACTATTGGCCGCATTTCTGATGGTGGTCAGCTCCTTATGAATCAGCTCCTTCTGCTGAGTCAAGACAGATTCATTATAACTGATGGCATTACGGACACTGTTATCAGCCGAAATCATGTAAGTGACCGAAGAAATGAGAACAACAGTGATCAAAGCTATGGCAGTCATCGATAGGAGCAGTTTCACGAACATGGAGTTATTTTTTATGTCTAAAAGTCCCCTCATGGCAATCCCCTCCTTACCTCAGATGTGGTAGCGCTTACAATAAAATTCGATGATCTCAACAGTTGTGTGCAGTCCATTATATATCACACCAACGGAATTAGAACAGATCAAAATTGAAAAACATACAAAAAACGGAATAACGTCAGTGGCTCTACGCGGCTTCTGAAGCCAAAAACATAAAAAAAATGGAATGAGAGGATTGTGCGCCGGAAGGGTTAAAGCTTAAATTTTAAGTATGTAAAAACCGTTTCCAATACCCGGCCGGGTCGTTATGCAGGATGCGGGATTCTCGAATCCAAAACCAATCCAACAACAGGGGGTAGGTTCTTTTGCGTAAAAGAATCAAAATTGTAAGCGTTATCTTGTTGGCTGTAAGTTTGGCGACAAGCTTGCTTAGCGGATGCACTTCCGAGACGAACACCTCAAGCCCGAGTCCAAATGCAGGAGAAACGCCGGGAGCAAACTCCAATCCGATCGAAATCTCCTGGGGCATTCATTTTGCCGCAGATGGAGTTGTCAATGACTCGGAGGTCCAGAAGTGGCTGGAGCAGAAGTTTAATGTAAAGATCAAACCCGTGAAGGTAACGGACGCCAGTATCGCTTCCGGGGAAATACCGGACATATTCATGCTCGGTGATCCTTCTAATGTAATCGCTTACCAAAATCAGGGCGTGTTAATGAGCATTGATCAGAACATGTTGAAGGAGAAAATGCCTGAATATTACGCGGATATTGAGAAAAAGAAAGAGCTTTTTCAGACCGTTACCGTCAATAACGAGCTGTGGGCTATCCCGATGTTTATCGATTTGAAGCCTTACGATCTGGGGATGTTGTGGCGTAAGGACTGGCTGGATCAGGTCGGCATTCAGAAAGTCCCGGAGACGTTGGATGAATTCGAGGAAGCCGTTTATGCCTTTGCACAAAAGGATCCGGACGGTAACGGTGTGAAGGATACGTACGGGTTGACAGGAACGGCTACGTCCACGTGGTCATCCGGATTCTATTCCATCTTCGGGGCATTCGGTGTGGAGCCGACCATGTGGATGGAGAGGGATGGTCAGATTGTAAACGGATCGATCATGCCTGAGACCAAGGAAGCCTTGGCGAAGCTGCGCAAATGGTATGCGGATGGTGTCATCGATCCGGAATTTATTACAGATACACAGGATTCATATCGTAAGAAACTGTATAACAACCGGATCGGCGTCATTGAAGAGCAGATCAGCAAAGGCGCTCTGCCGGAATCGGCAACAGTCAAGGAAATGCTGGCACTAAATCCGGATGCCAAGATGGCATTTTCCAAAAATCCGAAGGGACCTGGCGGTGAGGGCTCATGGGATTGGGGAATCAAGAGCAATTTCCTGGTTATCGGCAGCAAAGTAAAGGATCAGCCTGAGAAGCTCGAGAAGCTGTTCGAAATTCTACGGGCACAGAGCAGTGATGAAGAGACCATCAATATGACCAGCCTTGGGGTAAAGGGGGAGCAATGGGATTTTGCTGAGAACGGTGCTACCTCGGGGGCGACTACATTCCTGCCTGGATTCGATAAGCAGGAGCAGCGGGATCAACTGGGAATCCGTCTGTTCTCTTTTGGTAACATTACCACCCAGGCTTATCGGGACAAATATTCCGATCCGAAGCTGAATGAGGCGGTCAAAACGTATTCATCTGCTCCAAGATGGACCGATGCGCTGTTATTCTCTGTGCTGCCTTCGGACGGAAAATACAAACAGGAATTGACGTCACTCATGCAAAAATATTTTGCACAAATCATCAGCGGTGAAATTCCTCTGACTGATTTTGATACATTCGTAACGGAATGGAAGGCAAAAGGCGGCGATGAATTAACGAAGGAAGCCAATGAAATGTACCAAGCACAATTCAAAAAATAACCCTGACTTGGCCCAGCCACCCGTGAGGGCTTAATCATCCCTTGCGGGAGGGCTGGCGGTTCGGTTTACAAGGAAGTGCGCCATGAAAACGATAAAAAAACACGGAGAACTGCTTTTATTATTTCTATTCGCCTTCGCATTCTTCGTCGTATTTAAATACGGCCCTTTATATGGAGTGGTCATTGCCTTCAAGGATTTCCGGGTCGTCGACGGGATATGGGGAAGTCCGTGGGTCGGATTCCGCCATTTTCAGGAATTATTTCAGAATGGGGATTTTTATCGATTACTTAAAAATACCCTGCTCCTGAATTTGTATCAGATGATCTTTGCTTTTCCCGCACCAATCATACTGGCGATTTTGCTTAACGAGGTGAGGTCAAGGTATTTCCAGCGGTTTATCCAGACGACCATGTACTTGCCTCATTTTGTATCGTGGGTCGTCATGTCCGGGCTGATTATTTATTTTCTCTCTCCAACGTCCGGCGTTGTAGGGGAAATTGTGAAATGGTTTGGAGGGGAACCTGTCTTTTATATGGGAAAGAAGGAATATTTCCGTCCGATTGTAGTCATCTCTTCGATTCTTAAGGATATCGGGTGGGGCTCGATTATCTACTTTGCTGCTTTGGCGGCGATCAACCCGGAGCTGCATGAATCGGCCGTCATTGACGGAGCCAATCGGTGGCAGCGAATCATTCGAATTAATATCCCCTCCATTATGCCCACGGTCGCTATTATGTTCATTCTGAGTCTTGGTGGTTTCCTAAGCGCAAACTTCGAACAAATCATCAATCTGTTAAACCCGGTCAATTACGAAACGGGTGACGTCATCGATACTTATGTCTACCGGGTAGGTCTGCAGCAGTTTCAGTACAGCTACACGGCGGCCATTGGCTTGTTTAAATCGCTGGTGGGGCTCCTGCTGATTCTGGGGGCTAATCTGACCGTGCGAAAATTGAGCCGCGGCGAGAGCGGTCTATGGTAAAGGCAGGAGGAAGACAGTCATGAAAATAAAAAGATGGCAAGAGCTCATTGCACCTGCCATGATCTACCTTATTTTGTCCATCCTGGCACTCATCGTTGTGTACCCGTTCATTCATGTCCTGTCCGTCTCCTTCAGCGGTAGGGGAGAAGCACTTCGAAGCGGATTTCATTTTTATCCTCGGGATTTCGAGTGGGAAGCATACCGCGGGCTGCTGGACTATCCTTTAATCTGGTCAGGATATGCGAATACGCTGTTTCGGATGGTCGTAGGCACGACCTTAACACTTCTCGTTACCGTCTGCGCCGCTTATCCGCTCTCCCGTCCTGATCTGCCCATGAAGCGGCTGCTGATCATGCTGCTGTTGTTCACGATGATCTTCGATGGCGGGATTGTCCCGCAATATCTATTAATCAAAGAACTGCATCTGCTTAACACACACTGGGTCTATGTGCTGCCATCCGCTGCCAATGCTTTTCATGTGCTTGTGATGATCTCGTTTTTCCGCTCAGTTCCGGATGCGCTGATCGAAGCAGCTCGTATCGACGGGGCAAGGGACTTGCGAATTCTGTTCCGTATCCTGCTCCCGCTGTCCATTCCATCTCTTGTGACGATCGGGCTCTGGAATCTGGTTTACCACATTAATGCGTTTATGGATAACCTGCTTTACGTCACCGATTCATCCAAATTCGTGCTGCAGCAGGTTGTCCGCCAGATCCTCATCGAGAGCAAACTCGACCCGTTTACTACGGCGACGCTTGCAACACCGCCTGCGCCGGAGAGCTTGAAAATGGCGGCTGTCATTGTCAGCTCCTTGCCGGTAATTGTTATGTATCCTTTCCTGCTTCGATATTTCGAAAAAGGCACCATGATTGGGTCTGTAAAAGGGTAGTGATCGTGCGCATTTTATCTGATTGATCTTATAAGGGAGGTATTTCCGAAGATGATGAGGAGACGGATCATTATTGCATTAATCCTGGTGTTGTTGGTGGGGTGTCTGCCGGTTACGGGAGCAAATGCGGAAGATGCGGTGGACCCTGGTGCTGTCTTTTATATTTCCAATGATGGCGATGATTCGAATCCGGGAACAGAAGCTGCTCCATTTCGCACACTTGAGAAGGCAAGGGACGCAATCCGGCAATTGAAGACGGGTTCCGGGCTGCCTGAAGGCGGTGTGACGGTCTATTTAAGGGGCGGCACCTACAATAGAAGCGAAAGCTTTCTGCTGGAGGAACAGGATTCCGGTACGGAGAATAAGCGGATAACCTATAAAGCTTATCCAGGAGAAAGCGTGCGATTAAACGGTGGTCTGGAACTTCAGAAAAGCTGGTTCTCTCCGGTAACGGACACGAATGTCCTGGACCGAATCATCAGTGCGGATGCCAGAACGAAGGTTCTTCAGGTAGACCTGAAAGCTCAAGGCATCACCGATTACGGTGTAATGAGCCGGCATGGGTATTACAAAGCCAATGACGTCAGTCAGGTTCCTCCGATGGAGCTGTATGTTGAAGGTCAAGGCATGACCCTTGCCCGCTGGCCCAACAATGGAACGGTCCAGATGGGCACCATCACGGATCCCGGACCTACCCGCAATGATCCGGATTTGCAGACACGCGGCGGGACCTTTACCTACAATTACGAAAGGCCTGATCTCTGGGAGGAAGCGGATGACATCTGGTTGGATGGCATATTCGGTTACAGCTGGGAATGGTCGTACAATAAAGTGGCATCCATCGATACAAGCAACAAGACGATTACCTTGGCATACGGAGAGATGAGCGGTCTGTTTACCAACTGGTACCCGGACTTCCATTTTGCCCAGAACCTGCTTGAGGAGATCGATATGCCAGGTGAATATTATATTGACCGGAAGCAGGGCAAACTCTACTTCATGCCTACGGCTGCCTTTGAAAGTGATCATCCTGAGATCATGGTTACAATGCTTAAAACACCGATGATTAACGCGAATAATCTTTCGCATGTGACCTTTGAGGACCTGATCCTGGAGAATGGCCGGGACTCCGCAGCAGTTATTATGGGCGGTGACAGCGTCCGATTGGAGCACTGCGAAATACGTAATTTCTCCAATGGGGGCGTACTGATTAATACGCAGAGCCGCTGGTTGTATAACGACTTTGCCAAAGTGGACGGAGTGAATCATGCGGTGATCAGCTCCCATATTCATCACATCGGCGGGACCGGGGTGATTCTGAATGGGGGAGATAAGAAGACGCTTGAGCCAGGAAACAATGTCGTGGAGAACAGCCATATCCATGATTTTGCTTACTACCATAAAGCCTATAATCCCAGTATCTTCCTGACCGGTGCGGGGAACAAGGTTTCCCACAACGAAATTCATGACGCTCCCCATCCGGGAATGCTGATCTTTGGCAATGACCATCTCGTGGAATACAACAACATTTATGACGTCTGCAAAACCTTCTCGGATCTCGGTGCCATCTATATGAATCTGGGCGAGTCGCCTCAGGAAAGGGGATCGGTAATCCGCAGGAATTATTTCCACAATATCGGGGAAGGCAAAGCAGGGGTTCAAGGGGTATATCCGGATAACTTTACGATGGGCATTACCATTGAAGAGAACATATTTAACGGCATGGGTAACGATGCCATTCTCAATAACGGCGGTGCCCATATCAAAACCCGGAACAATCTTTTTATTGATGCAAAGGTACCGTATGAATATTCGGACATGTATCTTGGCGATCAACCGGACCAGCAAATATCCAAAAACTATATGCCCAAATGGAAGGCGTTGTTTGAAAAGAACAACCATTTCGAAGGCACGCCGCATATGGAGAAATATCCGGAACTGGCGGATTTCTTCACGGAGAACCGGTATTATCCGGATACCAACACGTTTCAGAACAATGTGATCTATAACCCGACGAGGAAATTAAGCGGCACGAATAATCAGGGAGCAAATGACAAACGAAACCTGCTCCAGTATGCGAACAACTGGATTACGGATCATGATCCCGGCTTCGTTAATTTGGCGAACGGGGATTTGAATTTGAAGCCGGATGCGGAAGTGTTCCAAAAGATCCCTGGCTTCCCGGCCATCCCTTTCAGCGAGATGGGAGTCCAGGGAAAAGTCGGTCCATATCTGGCTCCGGATCACATTGCTGTGGATCGGATCCAATTGTATGACGAAAGCGTAACCATCGGGATTGGGAAGTCATTCGCTCTGTATTCCGCAGTCATTCCCTGGAACGCAACGAACCCCGCTATTCAGTACACGTCGAGCGACCCTTCGATTGTTAAGGTGGATCAAGGCGGCAAGCTGAAGGGTGTTAGCATAGGGAATGCCACGATTACAGCCGTTTCTGCTGACAACCCGGCCTTAAAGGATGAGGTTCAGGTTACTGTTGAAGTTGGGGATGGCATTATCGATTATACCGATTTCGAAAACGGGAGAAACAGCTGGCCGACAGACCCGAACCGGAGCATTGTCGAGGTGGAAGGCGGCAACCATATGTATAAGCTCGTTAAAGGAGCAACAACGCTAAACGAGAACGAATTTAACCATTATGAGCTGAGTTTTAAGTTGAAGACGCCAAAAGTCATTGCAGATGATGCCACATTCTATGTGTTTGACCGGCTGAACTCTGGCGGAAGCGGCGGCAGAATTGGTTACCGGAAGTATGCAAACGGAACATCTGCCTGGCTCTTGTATAATGCGGCCTGGGCTGCAGTGAAGCAGAATACGCTGCCTGCACCTGATCTGCAGCCGAATACGGTCTATCACATGAAAGTTATCGTTAAGGGTCCGGAGATCAGTGTTTATGTGGATAACAAACTGAAGCTGAAGGCAAGTGATTCGACATTCAATGCGTCCGGCCAGGTTGGGTTTTATGCCGGCGGTTTCAGTGAGCTCCTGTTTGATGACATCAAATTTACCGTTCCAAGCAGGGAAGTATCCGGTTTGCTGCTGGGTGAGAGCCATGTCAACATGGTCAAGGGGGAACAAAAGCAGCTGCAATTTCAATTTGACCCGCTTGATGCCGAGAATAAGGAGGTCATCTTTCATACCACCCAACCGGGAATTGCCGCTGTGGATGAACATGGCTTGGTAACCGCATTGGCGGAAGGCGAGGCAGATATCACCGTCACATCAGTCGCCAACCCGGAAGCATCAGCATCCGTACGCATTCAGGTATCGGATGTGATGCACTTTACGGATTTCGATTCGGGAGCGAACGGATGGCCGGTGGACCCGAACCGCAGTATCGTAACTGTGGATGGCAACAAAAAGTATAAAATTCTCAAAGGCGCCTCGGCCCTTCATCCGAAGACATATACCGACTATGACCTTACCTTCAAGCTGAAGACGCCGGCGGTCATGCCGGATACGGGAACTCTATATGTATATGATCGTTCCGTCTCCAGCACATCCGGGAAAATTGCATACAAGAAGCTGGCGGACGGCACTTCACAATGGATTCTTTATAATGGAGCATGGACAGCTCTGAAAACGACGAATCTGCCTGAAGAGGACCTGCAGCCTAATACCGAGTACACCATCCGCATCCGGGTCGAAGGTGCCGACATCCGCGTGTACGTAAACGGGGAACTTAGACTTGAAGGGTCGGATACCAAGCACAATCCATCTGGAACGGTAGGTTTCTATGTAGGCGGGTTCAGCGAAATGTGGTTCGATGACATCCAGTTTTCCCTGATCGATACCGATCGGACTGCTCCAGAGACCACGGCCGTCATGAGTCCGGCAGAACCGGACGGCATGAATGGATGGTATACACAGCCTGTAACCCTTGTCTTGCATTCTTCTGAATACTCTTCTGCATCCGCATCGACAGAATATAGTCTGGATGGAGGGGATACCTGGCTGGCCTATCAGGACTCCCTGACCTTCAGTCAGGATGGCCGTTATTCTATTCTATACCGTTCACTGGATTCATCCGGAAACGCGGAGGAAGCGAAATCGCTGGAGTTTAATCTGGATGCTTCGGCACCCATGATTTCGGTGGCAGAGCCGTTAGCTAGAGATTATACAAGCGCAGAGTCCCTGAATCTGTCATGGACAGCTGTCGATGAGGTGTCCGGGGTTAATGAATTGAAGAGTACAGCAAGGCTCGATGATCATCAGATCGAGCAGGGAGCGGCGGTGCTTTTCTATACGCTGCCCCTGGGAGCTCACACCTTCACAGTAACTGCCACAGACGAAGCGGGGAATGAACAGGAAGCGGTTGTGACGTTCTCCACTTATGCAGACATCAGCTCACTGAAAGCGCTGGTAACCCTCTTTCGGGAGAAGTCCTGGATTGATAATGGCGGGATCGCTAACAGCCTGCTCAAGAAGCTGGATAATGGGAATACGGAAGCGTTCCTCCATGAGGTTCAAGCCCAGAGCGGCAAACATATTACGGAGGAAGCAGCAGCCTACCTGCTTCGGGACGGGCAGGCTGTAACAACAGAATAGACCACAGAAAAAAAGCCTTTCCGATCATATTCGGAAAGGCTTCTTTTCTTATAGCTATATAGGTTGAACTAGACATTTACACGATAACGGAGAGGGCAGAAAGAATCTGGAGAAGCGAAGCGGTCGCATTTATCACCGGATTTTCCCTTTGAAAAGAGGGGATCAAAAAAATCTGGGGATAACAGTGATCGGAAGATGGTTCTGACCACGTAGTGACTCCGTGTAAAAATCATCAGTTCAACTTATATAACGTTGAAATTGCAGCTCGGGATAGATCCAGGCATAAGCATGATAAAGGCCGCTGTTGATATTAATATTGCCTGTGATCGGACGGTAAGGGGCGACAAAACGTTCAAAGTCCGGATTCTGATAGATGTTCGCCATCGCCTCAACCAGATCAAGGGGCCATGTGCTGCCAGATAGCTGTGCCGGGAAGATCGGATTATCGTCATATGGCCATTCCTTTAGATGCCCGTTGACATAATGGAAGAATTGTTCGATGGCATACTGGAGGCTTTTACCGCCCGGTGAGACCCAGCGGAACAAATCCTCTCCCGTCGTGTCCAGGACGAGCTTGGCGGCGGCCGTTACCGGAGCGAGAGCGAAATAATGATACCACAGGGAATGCTTGCCTCTGGACGCTTCTTCCGGAATGAATCCTTCGATGGAGAGGGAGTGGTCGAGATGTTCTTTGAGAGCGGTCACCTCTTCTGCCAAACGAAGCTTATCCTCCATAAAACGATACAGCGCTAGCTGGGCATACAGACTCCAGCTCCACCAGTTGTTGCGGAGGGGGATTCGATCCCACTCCGGCAGACATACCTGGGTCATCCATTGTGTGAAAATACTCTGCTCTTCTTTGCTCCAATCCGCGTATTCTTTAATTTCATTCGCCGCAAGTATGAGTCCAACCCCCAGATAAGCAGATACCAATGGTCCGTCCGCACCTGTAATCTCCCGATTAACTACTGCCCAGCACATGATGATTTCCTTCGCTTTGCTTGCATAAGCAGCTGTTCCTGACAGCCGGTAGGCCAGTGCAGTTGTATAGGCCGCTTGGGCATCCTTCTCCATCCGCCGCTTCGCGAGCGTGTGCCCCTCAGTGTCCTGGTAAAAGCCGGGAATCTCCCAAGTGGCAATCGCATGGCTGTTCGCAGATAGACTCTCGTTTGCTTGATCAAGAAGAACTTCAAGTGCAGTCGGATGTTTTATATGCATGGAACCCACCTCTTCTGAAATGGAATGATTCATTAATTAATATCCTTGTCGCAGTAACAGATACGGAAAAGTAAACTTACTTGGGCTCCACATCATCCAGGGTCAGACGATATTGAAGATGCCTCATATATGAACCGGCTGAGTTCCTAAATACCATACCAAACCGGATGTCCTCACCGGCTCCTTGCACGATAGCGATCAGACGATTAATACCAGCACGCAGCTCGATATGTCTCTCCGGATCGGGAACATGACTTCCGTTTAGATATATCTCATATTCGCAGTCTGTGTTGACTTGAAGCTTACCTCGGAGGGTACCATCGACTGGATTGCATGAAGGGTCCAAACCATGAACGAAACAGCTCAGGAACCAGCGCTCATCCCCAGGCTCCTGGATAAGAAAGGCACCGTCCGAAGAGCTTCGCTCTTTCTTGAGCATCCAGCCGTAGAGCCCCTCGCCTAGATTGTTCAGCGAGAATTCCGGATCCGTATAATAGGCCTTCATTTCCTCGTAATTGATCCACGGCTTGCAAGGCAGAGCCATGACCTTTTCAACGGACCAGTGCGCGTCTGTTTTGGAGCTGTGAAGAAGACCGTCGTCTATGGCGGCCCCCAGATTGGCCAAAAGTCGGCTGTATAAGCGTATGGATTTGGCGGAATCCGGTTCAAGGAGCAGTTGAGATAAAATGATACATCCTTGTTCCTGTTCCACTTGCAGTACAAAACTCCCGGCAGGATGCTGATGATCCCGGTTTAACTCCACCAATGCCAGCCTGCTGTATTCCGACGTATGCCCATGCACAAAATAATCCTTCCACGCTGTCCCTTCTACGCTTGCGCATAGTACCGCTGCATCGGTCGTATCCAGACTGTAAGAGGCCAAGGGACGATTAACAACTTCTCTGGGCGAGAGAAAAACCTTGTCGAAGCCGAACAGGTCAACCGGACTTAATCCTTGGACCGCAGGCCTATCGTAATTCGCCTCCAAGTGGTACGTTTCATGCTTCAGGATCGAGACAGGGCGCTTCAATAGAGCAGACAGGGCGGCTTCATGACCTGGAGCAGCGGGAAGGATGACGAGTTGACCGCCATGCCGAACATAATCATTTAACCGGGCTACGGAATCCGTACCCAACAGGAGGTTTGGCTCCACAACAAGCAGTTGATATGTTGCAAGAAGGCTGCTCGTGATATTCTTGAGCACGTCGAAGGAAAGACCAAGGGACCGCAGGAAATGCTCTGCTGTTCCTCCCGAATCAACCCATGCACCCGTTCGAATCGATATCGTTTCGACGTTTCCTGCATAAGCGAGCATGCTGCGCAGCAAGCAGCAGGCCGCAGGGACGCTGTCGAAATGCTCCATGAGCTGCAGTTGATTAGCGATGAAGAGGCCGCTGCCGTTCCGGTATTCCAGTAGAGGTGACCACAGATCCCCACCATCTCCAAAATCCCCTGCGCTGCACTCCAAGATCATATTGAAATTGCCCTTGATCGGTTTCTCGAAAGCGGCGCGGATGATAGGAGGGGGGCCATCCTCACGGATCCTTTCGTCCCAATACATCAAATCATCATCGTCCAAGCCTTGAAGGATGGGATGGGTATAGCTGCCCGCGTGGGCGCGGATGAAATCCTGCCGCGAAATTGTCAAATGACCCAGAGACAGATGGAGCTGCTCCAACAGCAGAAGACGCCCGCCCCTTCGTACATAATTTTGGAGCGCCATCTCCAGTTGACCGTCCTCATCCTCCAGCCCGCTGCCTGCAACGACGAGGTGGTTGGGTGAAAGCTCGCCAAGCTGTTCAAGCCGGATTCGTCTGCATTCCGGGACAAGGACGTTTATTCGATCGAAGTCTTCGTCCCGACCTATGAAGGCCACAGGTCGGCCTATCGAGACAGGGGTTGTTTTATAATGTGAGGGATACAGTTTGTACTGCAAATCCAGCTCATGAACGAGCTTGTCATCGTGAAACATTACGGCATGCACGTGTATAGCGGTTACATCCTTAACAGGCTCAGGCTTCCAGGTTACGGTCACGATCTCATGATCCGCCGGTTCTTGGTCGAACAGGAAGAGCTCCTGGTGAAGGAGTCTGTCCTCCTGGCGTACTTCGAATTCAATCCGAGTCTTACTTGAATGGAACGTATCGTTATAGACATCGAAGCTTCTGGAAATCGGCTCATCATCGAAAAAGGAACGATTGTATTCTGCCGGTATCATGGTAGCGGGCTTGAAAGAGGCTTCCATGATCGGGAAGGACGGGTTCTTCATATAAAGCGGATATTCCTTCGGAAGAAGACCGTTATTCAGCGTTAGCGCGTATTTCGGAATGACTTTTGGTTTCGGCCCCGGCGTATCTGGAGCGGATGGAGGAAGCACAATATCGCGTTCCGGCATGGCCCGCATGAAATAATGGGCGAAGTTGAAAGTGGAGATTCCCGAAGCGCCTTGCCGCCTCGCATACTCCACGAACAGCCGCTCCTTCTCGGCCAGACCTCGGATACATTCATCCGTGTTTCGATACGCAGCCAAGCCTACGTACATGCTGCTGTTCTGGGGGCAGACATACCACCAGCCGCCATGCTCGCCGAACACGAGAGGCTTCTTCCGATCCCACGCGTCGATGGTGCCGTCTATGTTATAGTGCCTGCTCTCCACCTCCGTGAGTTCTTTGGGGAGGAGACGGTTATCGCCTTCTGCGATGATCGGGCGGGTAGGATCTAACTCGCGAATGAGGTCCATCATGGAAGGCATATGCTGCTTGAATATATCGCGGCCGTCCACCCAGCGCATCTCGTTCTGCAAGCTCCACAGGATAATGGATGGATGATTGCGGTCCCGCTCTACCAGTCTGCGGACATGGGCTGTGCAGTTCGCGATATAAGCGGGATGATCCGCAGGCATGGATTTGCTCGAACCGTAGATGGCCGTTTCATCCACAATCAGCATGCCCATCTCATCGGCGATATCCAGATAATAGGTCGGATGAGGCGCGGCATGCAGACGAACACAGTTAACTCCTGCCTCCTTGCACATGCCATACCAGTTGCGTACGTACTCCTGCGTTTGTTGGATGGCACCCTGGAAATGCCAGGAGTCACCGCGCAAGTTCATGGGCGTACCGTTAAGGATAAACTGCGGACCCTCGGTCCAGATCTCACGGAAGCCGAATGGCTGTTCCACCCGGGCGATAACCCGCTCACCGTCCAGAAGCAAAAGCTCCAAGCTGTACAAGAAAGGCTGCTCCGGATTCCAGTACTTGGCGTCCTCCCAATCCAGTCGGAACGTGAGCCGGCTTGAATCCCCTTGGCCGCTCACGGCTAACACATCAGCTTCAGCCTGAAGAATGGGGGAGGACGCCGAATCACCGTTTTCGCGCACATGAAGAATAGCCTTGTGGGATGTCTTCAAGGAGGAAGCCAAGGGATGGATTACCGCAGCATCTACGTCCAGCCGATTCTCCCGTACCGACGTTCGGATTGTTACATCCGCAAGCGAAATCTCGGGCCGACTTTCCAGATATACGTCCTGCCATATCCCTCTGGCAATCGAACCGAACCACGAGCCTGCAAGGCCCGTGATTTTTTGTTGACCAGAAGGAATCTCGACCTTGTCAAAACTGCCGCAGACTACATGAAGTTCGTGCTCCGTATCCTTTCTGACCAGTTCGGTAATTTCCACAAAAAGAGGCAGGTAACCATCCTCCCACATGGCTACGAGATGATGGTCGAGATACACGGCAGCCTTTTGCATGATCCCGTCCATACGGAGGAAGATCCGTGTCCCTGGTTCATACATGGCCGAAGGCACCCGGAATGACCGGTGAAGAACTCCCGCTTCGGCGTGCGCCCACTCCTTCGGATATCGAAATACATCATAAGGCGCATATTCGTATTCAGGAATGATCCCGAAGTTCTTTCCCGGAGGCCTTTCGTAGGAGCTTCTCCAGCTGGAGGGAACTTGAACCTTCTGCTCTTCGTAAACCAGCTCTGCAGGAAGGCCGAAGCCAGTGTCCCGCTTGTACAAGGGCATAAAATTCCATTCACCGTTTAAGCAGTATTCAGTTCGCATGATAAGAATGCTCCTTTCGTTTGACATTCGTTATGCCCGGATCACGAGCGGAATTTCCAGCCAGATCCGGGAGCTCCCATCGGACGAATCCCAGGGTATAAAGTGGGGCTCCATCGTTCCCGCCCAGTCGGATGGCGTATGGGATGTGGAGAGCTTCCCTGAATAGGACGGCTTCTCGATGGTTGCCGGATCTTCCGAGTAGAAGAACATCAGATTTTCATGCAGGGCAATCATCCCGTACTTATCGCCATCCCCCGGCTTCTCCTCCTGGTATTGGTAATGGTAAAAGACATAACTGGCGACTTGATCCGGCTTGAGATGGGCGATTCTGGCATAAGGCCGGGCTGGAGCGTTTTTTCTTAACCACTGCTTCTCGCTGACCGGCTTGTGATAGTGGAAAATATCGATCATCGGTACCCACCTTCTAGCACTGCTCGTTCCGGGCCAGGTTTCCAAAGCGTCTTCGCAGTGAGCGAACAGTTCGTGAGGATCAACCGACTGAGCCGGGCTTTCATAATAAAGAAACAGCTGTGTTCCGAAATGGAATAGACTAAGTTGACGGGCCTTGAGTTCCTTCATGCGGGTTTGAAGTACGGGTAAAGCTTCGCGGAACACTTGCTTCAGGTTCATATTCTCGCAGCACTGCGCACGGAAATGATAGCGGTACATAAGCCACCTCAGTTTCATGTCTTTTATCCCCATGTTACTGTAATTTACTTCAGGATTCCTTGACGATAGTGACCTTCTTTAGCATAATAGCGACATGAATAGAAAAAGCCATTATCTGGACCTGGGGCTGGAAACGGATTTTATTTTTCGCATCGAGAAATGCCCTCTAACGCATGACTTTGATGTCCACCACCATGACTATTCCGAGCTCGTTGTCATTCTTGGAGGTACCGCAACTCACATTATCGAAGGAAGGGAGTATCCGATCTCTGCCGGGCAGGTGTTCTTCATCCATGGCAATGTGTCCCACGGCTATAAAGACGTGGATCATATTCAGTACGTCAACGTCATGTTTCATCCTGACCAGATGACTCAGCTGCAGGAACTGAAGCTGATGGCTGGCTTCCAGGCATTATTTTATTTCGAGCCGTTCTACCGGAAGGAAATGAACTTCAAAGGGATGCTTACCCTGAATGATGAACAGCTGCGGCAGGTCACCGGTCTGCTTGATGTCATTCTGAGTGAGCATGATCAGCGGCCAGAAGGTTACCGAATGCTGATCCGCTCCTATTTTACGGCACTCATGGGTGTGCTCTCCCGTTATTATGTGGCGAACAACGGGTGGCCTCAGAACAAAGCGCTGCGAATCGCCGAGTCCATTACGTACTTGGAGGAACACTTTCAGGAGCCTCTCAATCTGGATATGCTCGCGGAAAAGGCTTATTTGTCTAAAAGGCAGTTTCTTCGCGAATTCGCAAGGAACTTCCAAACGACGCCCATGGACTATGTGATCCGGCGGAGGCTGGACTATTCCTGTGCGCTGCTGCGTAATCCTAACCTGTCTATTTTGCAAGTGGCTCAGGAGAGCGGCTTCCGGGATCAGAATTATTACGCCCGCCAGTTCAAGAAGATTTACCTGTGTACGCCTACGGAATATCGGGAGAAATACGTCTAAACGTCTTCATAAGAAAACAATAGGAACTCATAAGAAAACAGCAGGAACGATTACGTTCCTGCTGTTTTTGTCATGTGCGGCCCAAGCGGGTGCTTCGATATTGACCGGGTGTCATTCCCAGCTTTTTTCGGAATAAGCGAATAAAATAATTGGCATTCTCGATCCCGATCAACACACCGATCTCGGATACGGGAAGGCTCGTATTTTCCAAAAGAGATTTAGCTTTACTCATCTGCAGCTCGTGCAGGTATTGAAGTGGACTCAGTCCCGTGTATTTCTTCAGGCAGCGGGAGAGATAGTCCACATGGAAATGAAGCGTTTCTTCCATATGCTTCGCATCGAAGGGACGGGTAATATGCTCTTCGAGATAGCTTATCGTTTGATCGCACAGTATTCTCGAACGTGGAGCATACTGCAGGCGCATAGCTGACTGCAGTTCGGTCAACAAGCCAGCGAGCTGACCCTGCAGCGGCAAGGAGGTTGCGGGCGACAAGCTTTGGTGAAGCTCCATCATTCGCTGCAGGAAGGGAAGAATGCTTGAGGTGTGCAGGCTTGTGAATTTGGGAATATACATGACCTGCCGGTGCGGAGTGACATCCAGGTTGGAGCCTTTCGTGAAGGGAGTCGACCATGGAATTTGTCCGCTGTCCATCGTTCGGACAGGCTCAGGGTGGGCCAAGTGGAGCCAATATATTTCAGTTTCTTCCTCGCAAGGGCGATGCCCGACATGCAGACGGTTCGGCTCAAGCACAAGCAAGGAACCTGCTGTGATTTCGAATGGCATATCATCTTCGGTCATGTACAAGGTACCCTTCATCACAAACAGCATGTCATACAAGTTAAACGAACGGCTAAGGTGCTGCTGCCCCGGATCCCAGATGGAGTGACCGATCGTCACTAACTGCGGAAGTGGGGGGATGGTTAGCTCAAGACAATTCATAAGGCCAGCCCTTTCCATTACTTCTTGGTGCACCTATTGTATCATGGACTGAATTGCGAATGGTCGAAATTGTGCTATAAAAAGTCGTCTTTACACCTATTCGTTCAATGCTGGAAGGCATATATTAGGGGTATATGAACGAGAAAGGAAGCGAAATCATGCGATTCCGTCAAGTCCATCTGGATTTTCACACCTCGGAAGCCATTGTCCCCATTGGGGACCGCTTTGACAAAAGGCAGTTTCAGGACATGTTGAAGCTTGGGCATGTCGACTCGATTACGGTGTTCTCCAAGTGCCATCATGGCTGGGCGTATCATCCTTCGGAGGCTAATGAGATTCATCCGGGGTTAAGCTTCGATTTGCTTGCGGCACAGATTGAGGCAGCCCATGAAATCAACGTAAAAACACCAGTGTACCTTTCGGCCGGTTTGGATGAAAAGCTAGCCCGGCGTCACCCCGAGTGGCTGATCCGTGACATGAATGATCGAACGAATTGGGCCGAAGGCTTCATGCAGCCAGGCTATCATCAATTTTGCATGAACTCTCCTTATCTCGATATCCTGATCGAACAGATTAGGGAAGTGTTGCTCCGATATGATGCAGACGGATTGTTTCTCGATATTGTGGGTATACGCAAATGTTACTGTCATAACTGTGTGGATACCATACGGCGTAAAGGGGATGACCCTCGCAACGAGGAAGCGATGAAGAGCCTCTGGGAGAGCACATATGCCAATTACACAGCCAGGATGAAGGAGACGGTGGAATCGATCAAACCAGGTCTGCCCATCTTCCATAATGGCGGACATATCAAGCGCGGTCGTCGCGATTTGGCTGCAATGAATACCCATTTGGAACTGGAGTCGCTGCCTACCGGCGGATGGGGTTATGACCATTTTCCTCTTTCGGCCAGGTACGTACAAACGCTCGGATTTGATTATCTTGGCATGACCGGGAAATTTCATACCGCGTGGGGAGAATTCGGCGGATATAAGCATCCAAACGCACTTCGCTATGAAACCGCTCTCAGTCTTGCCAATGGTGCAAAATGTTCGATTGGGGATCAGCTTCAGCCTGACGGCCGCATGGATCCCGCAACCTATGAATTGATCGGTACGGCTTACCGTGAAGTCGAAAGTAAGGAAGCATGGTGCGTGAATGCCGCGAACGTTGCGGATGTAGCGTTGTTGTCCTTGGAAGCAACAGGCGTGCACCCTAAAGCCCAAGAAGATGCAAGTCGGAACGATTCGGATGCAGGGGTTGTACGCATGCTGCTTGAGGGCAATATCCTATTTGATGTGATTGATACGGAACAAGATTTTGCGAATTACCAGGTGCTGATTTTACCGGATTATGTGGCGGTGAATGACGAGCTGAAGGATAAGCTGGATTTGTTTTTGCAGAAGGGAGGTAAGGTTCTCGCCACAGGCTGGTCTGGTCTGGATCAAGACGGTACGTCCTTCGCCATTGATTTCGGAGTGCGATATGTGGGAGTGAATCCATACCGTCCGGACTTTTTTCATCCGTTGTTCAAGCCTGCGAGCCTGGGGGAAGCTTCCTTTGTCATGTATACGGAAGGCCAGAAGCTCGAACTTGCCGGCGGAACGGAGCTAGGCAGCAGGAAAGACCCGTATTTCAACCGCGATGTTTTTACCTTCTGTTCGCATCAGCATACGCCAAGCAGCGATGTCTATGGCGGACCGGGCATGGTAGAGAGCGGCAGCGGCATCTATCTGGCATGGAACGTGTTCGAAGATTATGCGAACCAAGGAAGTCTGATCCTGAAGGAGACGATCCTGTATGCGCTGAACCGCCTGCTGCCTAATAAAACGCTGAACACCGATCTGCCTGCCCAGGGCGTAACCACCCTGCAGGAGCAAAAGCAAGAGAAAAGGCTGGTCCATCATCTGCTGTATGTGTCCCCGGTCCGTCGTGGCAAACAGATCGAAGTGATTGAGGATATCGTCCCGCTATATGATGTTGAGGTGTCCATCCGGACTCCCCATCAAGTGAAGAATGTGTATTTGGCACCGCAAGTTCAGTCCATTCCCTTTAAGTGGGAGGAGGGTTCGGTTAGCTACACCGTTCCGAAGCTGGAATGCCATCAGATGGTGGTTATCGATTACGAGTGATATTGAGACAGGAAGGAAGCAAAGCGATGGACTTCAAACCACTATCCCTATTTATCGACCGCTTGACGGATTGGCGTATTCCATGGGCGGAGGTTTTGGTTTTGCACCGCAATCAAGAGGTCTTCCGCTACCGCAGCGGTTATGCTGACTTGGAACAGCGTATTCCCATCCACGATAGGCACATCATTCGGCTGTATTCACTGACCAAAATTCTGACCTGCACGGCAGCCCTTCAGCTGGTAGAAAAGGGAGCACTCCTGTTAAATGACCCGTTGTCGGATTATCTTCCCGAATATACCGAGATGGCGGTGAAGGTGACCTTGCCGAGTGGTGAAATGGTATTGGAGAAAGCCCAGAGAGCGATCCGGGTACGGGATCTCTTTACCATGTCGGCCGGGCTCTCTTATGATATCCGTTCCCCTTCAATCCAGGAAGTCGTAAGACGCACAAGCGGCAGAGCGCCAACCCGCGAAGTTGCGGCGGCCATCGCACAAGAACCACTGTTGTTCGAACCGGGGGCGAGGTGGAGCTACAGTTTAAGCCATGACGTTCTTGCCGCTGTGGTCGAAGCCGTGGACGGAAGACGATTCGGTGCCTATGTTCGGGATGAAATTACCGGCCCGCTCGGGATGTGTGATTCCGGCTTCGATGTATCGGAAGAGAATCGAAGCCGTTTGGCTCCACAGTATGAATATAACGAGTCTTTAGGTAAACCTATTCCCAAGGAGGGGAACGATTACCGGATCGGTACGGAATATGAGAGCGGCGGTGCCGGGTTATTCTCCACGGTGGATGACTACGCCGTCTTTCTGAATGCACTTACCCATCAAGGAACAAGCCCCAAAGGCGTTCGAATCCTCGCAGCCGACACGGTGAATCTCATGAGAACAGATCATCTGACGGAGGCCACCCGCAGTCATTTCACGTGGTCGCAGCTTGCGGGGTATGGTTACGGGCTCGGTGTTCGCACCCATCGTTCCAAACAGATCAGCGGGTCGCTCAGTCCGCTTGGTGAATTCGGCTGGAGCGGCGCAGCCGGTGCTCTGGCGATCATGGACCCGTCTTCTCAGCTGACCGTCATGTATGCGCAGCATATGTTGAACAATCAAGAGCCCTATGTGCATCCACGTTTGAGAAATCTCGTATACGCTTGCTTGAACCATCGTTAGGAGGAATTGGCATGAGAATTCGATATGATCGCTTTCCGGGTGGCGTGCATAAGGCCATCACTCTGAGTTTTGATGATGGTCAGATTCATGACAGGAGACTGGTCGAGAAGTTTAATGAATATGGTCTCAAAGGCACGTTTCACCTAAACAGCGGTACGCTCGGAAAAGAGGGATTTCTTACACGGGACGAGATACGTCCCCTGTTCACAGGGCATGAAGTATCTGCACATACCGTCAGCCATCCTTTTCTCGAACAGTCGCCGGTCGAACAAATGGTTCAGGAAATCACGGAGGATCGAAAGGGACTGGAGGCTCTGGTTGGTTATCCTGTGCGTGGGATGAGCTATCCTTTTGGTACATATAACGACCAGCTTGTCTCGCTGCTGCCTTCGCTAGGGATAGAGTATGCCCGGACAGCAGCAAACGAGTTCGGGTTCAATATGCCTTCAGATTTCCTGAGATGGCATCCGACCTGCCATTATCGGCAAATGGTGGAGTATGCGCAGCAGTTACTTGCTTTAAAGCAGAGGCATACCAAGATGGCTTTGTTGTATGTGTGGGGGCACAGCTATGAATTTGAGAACGACAACAACTGGGAGCTGATCGATCGGTTTGGAGAACTCGTTGCCGGAAACGAAAATATTTGGTTTGCTACGAATGCTGAAATTGTTTCGTATATGCATGCATTGCGGCAGCTCCGATTCTCGGCAGATTACCGGATCGTCCATAATCCATCTGCACAAAGTGTATGGGTAAGCGTGGAAACGGACGTCGTAGAGCTTGCGGCAGGCCAATTGACCGAGCTCGGTTGATGATCCCTTGTTTGCTGTCATTCTCTGGATCATTTCTCATAATAGATGAAGAGAGGACTGAAGTGCGATGTCTACCGAGGGAATGCAAACAACGGACTCGGAAGAGAAAAAACTTTATATACAAGCCATTGAGGACATTCTATCGAAAACGCTAAACAATATGGATAAGTTCGGGACCCGGTTTCCCCATGTTAGTCTGAATGGAACTTATATGTTGAATGATAACGACGACTGGACAGATGGCTTCTGGCCGGGGATATTGTGGTTGTGCTATGAATATTCACACGATGAACGCTACCGAAAGGCAGCAGAAGGGGCCGTAGCAAGTTTTCGTCAGCGGCTCGAGCAGCATGTCTCCCTGGATCACCACGATATCGGATTTTTATACAGCTTATCGGCCAAAGCCCAGTGGATTGTAACTGGCGATGAGCGTGCTCGGGAGCTGGCTATTGCTGCAGCTGATGTATTAATGAAACGATGGCGGAATACGAGCGACGGCAGCGGATATATTCAGGCTTGGGGAGCCCCGGATAACGAGCAAGAAGCGGGGAGAATTATTATCGATTGCCTGCTTAATCTGCCGTTATTGTATTGGGCAAGTGAGCAGACAGGTGATCCAACGTACGGTGAAATAGCACAGATCCAGGCAGAGAAAACACGGCGTTATATCGTAAGAGGTGATGATAGTTCGTATCATACGTTTTTCTTGGATGCGAAGACGGGTGTTCCCATCGGCGGCGCGACACATCAAGGCTACAACAATGGTTCGACCTGGACGCGAGGGCAAGCTTGGGGAGTATATGGGTTCGCACTATCCTATCGTTATACTGGAAATAAGGCGTTTCTGGAGACTTCCAAGCGTATGGCCCGCTACTTCCTTGAACATTTACCCGAGGACAGCGTTGCTTATTGGGACTTCAACGCTCCTGTAGCTGCGGATACTTACCGGGACAGTTCAGCCTCAGCGATTGTCGCTGCGGGACTGGCGGAACTCATCTCCCATTTGGCTGTTGGTGATCCAGATCGTCTATATTTCGAGCAGATGCTGGCAACAAGCATGGAATCGCTAATTAACAACTATGCCACGATCGGTGACGATGAAGCAGAAGGCTTTCTTAAACATGGGTCTTATCATATTCATGGCGGCTTATCCCCTGATGATCATATGATCTGGGGCGATTATTTCTACCTGGAAGCGTTAATGCGTCTTGCGCATGGTATTCCTGGTTATTGGTATGAGCGTAGCGGGAAATAACACTGTAATACCATACCAAGCGTTATATAAGGCATTGGGGGTCATGGATAAGAAACTTGGAAAAAACAACGTACTGACGCTTCGGGATAATGATCCTCCGTCAAACATGGTTCTATGATATGAGCCGTGGCAGAGGACATTGTCCCGTACTCTTTTATAGAGATCATAATGCCTAAGGAGTGGTAGAATTGGTTACAGCAGATATTGTCAGTCCAATCTTGTCCTATTTCTGCACAGATCAAAGAATCATTCGATCAGACCATGGAATCATATAATAACAACATCCCTTCAGAAATCGAAAACCAATCAGCGATAATTACTGTCATACTAAATGAAAGATTTAAGAGATACATATTACTAAAAATGTATTAGTCAACTCAACGATCGTGATGAAATTGGGGCGTCGTGGATACTGAAACGTTATATGACATACTGGAAACCATTTATTTAAGCGGGTGAAACCATGCAGAAAGTGGATTTAACCAAAACTCTTGAAGAGTTAGAAGGCGAAAAGTGGAACGAACCGAATTTTGCTTCTCGGTTGGTTCTCCAAGGATATGAATTAAGAAAGAAACCTCTCTGTGAATGGAATAATGAAGATTTAAGGCTTTCGATCGGGCAACAAATGAGTCTGGATTTTCTTTTACCTTTAGCCTTAGAGAAATTAATGGAGAACCCATTGAGTTCAGGGGATCTGTATATGGGAGATTTATTTTGTTCGGTACTTAAGGTAGGACAAAGATATTGGGAAGAACATAGAGAACTGAAGAACGAATTAGATGAAGTGATCCGAACATATGAAGAGGCGAGAAAGACATGAGTGAGAAAAATTTATACTATATAAAAACATCTACACGTTAACGGAGAGGCAGAGCCAATCTGAAGAAGCGAAGCGGTTCGCCAAAAAGCTTTCTGAAAGAAAGCTGCATCGGAAGCATAGGTTTATCACCGGATTTTCCGCTTAGAAGAGGGGATACCCTAAATGCGAAAAACACAGTATCTATTTAAATTGTCATCGATGTATACTTTGCAATAAATGAAAGCTGAATTAAGGCTGCGGCTCCTGCAGACATTATTGATTTTTTATAAAGAACCCAAGTAGGGGGAATCAAAGATGCCTTATATGAAACCTGTAATTCGAGAACCTTATTATGATAAGCCTGTATGGATTGAGAATGAAGTGGCTCGGAAGGAGTTTGCTTTCTTATCCTCGAATAGCAGTGAAAGTGAAGTTGAATTGTTTTTATTGCATTTATTCGGATACAACAGTATTGATGCATCGATGTCTTTTGAAGAATCCTTTAAAGAGCTTTTGGAGGAAGATGAAGTTGCTATTTTAGGCGGGATTACATTTATACAGGATAGAGAAACGTTTATTATGCCTAGCTGTTGTTGCGGACTTGAAGAGCTACAAACAATAATTAATTCAATTAAAGCAAAACAAAGTCCATGGTTAGGGCATGATCCGTCACCTGGAATTATATATTATGAAGATTATGTCTTAGTGTGGTCAGATGATCCAGCAACACAGAAGGAAGAATTATTTTGTATCAGGTTTACCTATAAAGAGCTGTTAGATGGTCTTGAGAAATGCAAAAATAATTTACTAGAATTTATAAACGAACCTTTATATAAATGGATCATGGCAAGAGATGAAGAAATAGCGGATCGAATGAAGCAAAAAATGCTTCAATGGTTTTTGAAAAACGAATAGTAACGGACTCAGACAACCACCTCTGCAAGGCTCAGTCTCTGACCCAGTCACTGATTCCTTAAGGCTTTCGAGGTCGTGAATACGGGGAGCGTTATAGATAAATCGAAAAGTGAGGTACAAGGATGAGTTATAAATCTATTCTTATAGACCAATTAAACGCCTGTTATAACGATAAAAGTTGGTTCATCCCGCTCCATGACATTTTAAAAGATTTAAATGCTGCACAAGCTGCCTGGGAAAATGAAAGTAACCAATCCATTTGGTCGATCGTGAATCATCTTATTTTTTGGAATGAGAAGTGGCTTGAGAGGTATAACGTCGGACAATTTGAATTAGAAAGTTCAATAAACAATGATGATACTTTTTACGTGAATCCACATACGATAAATGATTTTGAGTGGAAAAAGACCTTAGAGCGACTTGAAACAGTCTTTAATGGTTGGAATAAAGCCCTTGAGGAAAGTGATGATCTCAAACTTATCAAAGAGATTCCTTCCTATTTCAATGCTCCTTGGTGGGGCGTGGTATCCAATTTAAGTATTCATAATGCGTATCACATTGGTCAGATCATGATGCTCAAGAAACAGATGCATTGATTATTGAGAAAATCAAGAATAACTTACTGGAATGGGAGGAATAGATCGTATGTATCAGAACGTTTACGAGTTAACTATGACATTCAAGAACCCTCAGTATAGATCCAAGCTTAGTGACTCAGTTGTTCAAAAGCAGATTCAAGCAGTAGTTACTCGATTGAATTCTTATTACCAGAATGCAACGAAGCGACAGGTCAGCCTTAAGAAATACTTGGAAATTTCATTTGTGAACGGTGAAATATTTATCACTCTTAAAACCGAAAATCCACTGCCTAATCCTGAACGAAAGGGACAGTGTATGCGGCAGTTCTCAAGGTTTTTGCTTGAGGATGGATTTGGTCAGTTTCTTACTGCTTATGACCCAAAGAAATTATTATCATCATAAATAATGGCTAGACGATATGCGTGGGAAGTGATGCAGCGATATGAAAGTGAATTTTAAAGAAACGAAACTTTCAAACATTGGAAATTGTAGGGGGTACGAGGGTAGAAAGTTCATTCATATATGCGAAGTTTGCAGAAAACGTGAGATATGGACGCGTCGTGAAGGATTTGAAAAAGGATGGGACTTTGCTCCTTATATGTATCATTTGAAGCAGTGAGCCAGCGAGCATCTTGGTCAATGAATAAGTAGTGATCTATTACCACAAGTGGTTTTGGACCCTCTGAAAAAAAGGAGAAAAGAACAGTATGAAGAACCCTGAGTTCAGTCTATGGAAAAGTACATTATTGAATCATTTTAGAAATGATCTGGAGAAATTTGCAACAACAACTGAAAATAAAGAAGTGTATGCGGTGATATTGGACTGCCAAGCTACATATGGAAGTGTTAATATGAAGTGGAATACCGTAGATTCGTTTAAAATATATGCGGAAAAACACTGCAGCTCATATCCTCCAGACAGATTACTCGGCTCTAGGGGAGTAGAATATAATGTTGGAGATTTTTCATACGAAGATTCGAAACAACCAGAAGAAATAAATAAATTTGAACAATGGTATGAAACAATACTTTCGGAATGTTTTGATCGAGAAGATGAAGAATCATGGAATGAATTAACTCAGAAGTTTATCCATACGTTAGTTGAAATAATCGATGAACTTGCCCCGACCTTTTCCAAACTAAATACGACTGGAGATTTTATTGCATTTATTGTAGAACATGACTCTGATTACTACGAATACATAAAAAAGACGGTAACTATTGAAGACTATTATAAAGCGTTTCCCGAAGTTAAAGAATATGATCAATATCTAAGCCATATTTATTCTTTAACTAAAGAAGAACAAGTTACCCATTGGTGTAATTTATTATACGAATTTCTAATTGAGGCCGACACAGATGGAACAAGGGCTTTTAAACAAATGAACCGCAATGAGTATGATGCTGAGGATGAAATAAAAAAATTAGGATTGATCGCATCAAGCAAAGTAGTCACACTCTTTGAGGTGTTTTCCGGATATATTCCATCAGTCGATGGCGTAATTATTCAAAGCGAGAGTTATACTCGATGGATGTTTCTAAGTATTCTAATAGATATTAAACATGCTGACGAGGAGACCATCAATCGATTAAAGCAAATTCTTATACGAAAATATGAAATCGATAATGAGGTACAAGAATGTATTAATATTGCAAGAACTCTTCATGCTCTTGATTCATTACGTTTTCCAGAAGAAGTGTATGATGAAAATAGACTTAGGTTATTAAACTTTGAAGAGTACAAGAATAAGTAGTATATCTAAGGAGTTGGTCACTTCCAATAACATTATATCCATGCATCAACCCCAAGTCGGTGAACGTCGTGAATACAGGAATGTTAAGCGAAATATCATTAATTAAGAGTATTAGGAATATAAGATTTCAATCAGAAAAGAAGGGGAAGATACATGGCTAAATTGATTTTGTTAAGTGACCTGAAAGAAAATGATAGATTGTTGAACAAATTAGAAGACATCTTTGGAGGGATAAAACCTTCTATTGCTTATATACCTTCGTGTTCTGATCCGGACAGAGCATATTTCAAAGCGACAACGGAGTTTTATAACAAGATTGGAATTGAAAATATCGAATATAAGGATCTCGATGAAGAGTATGACGAGATAGTTACTTCCAATATTTTTGAGCACAATGCGATTCATTTATCTGGAGGGAATACATTTTATTTTTTGCACTTGTTACGTAAACGGGGCTTTATAGATTCGTTGCGCACATATGTCAGCAATGGTGGAATTTTAATTGGGGTTAGTGCCGGAAGTTTATTAATGACGAAAACAATCGAATTAGCCGGCTATGGCGAAGATGGAGACTTAAATGGAGTTGGGTTAAAAGATATGAAAGCATTAGGTTTAGTAGAATTTGAATTTTTACCTCACTGGGATGGCTCAGAAAAAACAGAACAATCAATAAGTCGTTATGCAAAGGCAAAAGATATAACAGTTTATTTATGTAGGGATGGAGATGCAGTAGTAGTAAATAACACAAAAATTGAATTCATTGGGGATATAAGAGTAATTAACTAGAAGACTTCGTACAGCATATTCGACGGTGACAGATACTTCGCTTAACCTAATATTCACGCTGCGGCCATACGCCCTGGGTCGGGCATTCGCCGGACACTCCGCATACGCTGAGTCGTGAATACAGGAACGTTAGCCGAAAGAAGTTCTTAGTTTAGGAGGAGTCTATATGATATTAGAAAAAGTTATAAATAGAATTGTAATACAAAGTGAATATAAGGATTTGGTTGATAAGTATATAGATCAGATCCTTACCGAATTTAAAGGTAAGATTCATAGCATTTATATGTGTGGCTCGATTCCAAAAGGAACTGCTAAACCTTTTAAGTCAGATGCAGACTTTACTATTGTCTGTGTAAATCCCAAAGATATTGATTACGAAAGATTGACAAATATTAAAGACAGGCTTTTGAAAGAATATCCAATAGTCACTAAGATTGATACGATCATTTGCTCGATTGACGATGTATTAAGTAAACCGAATGAGTGGGGTTTTTGGGTTAAGATTATTTGTGTTTGCATGTATGGTGATGACATTGGTGAAAAAGTACCACCGATCATTATTTCTCCAGAGTTCATTCTAGACTTAAATACAGAGACCACGGAAGAAGTAGGTCGTGTACGTCGTTCACTTTCTACTGCTAGTGATCACACGATGAAAACTAGATATATTAAAGGGTATTCGAAAAGATTAATTCGTGCATTATACTCTTTGGTTTTAGTAGATACAGGTGTATGGCAAGATGACATTATTGAGATGAAGAATGCCATATTAAACTATTGCGAGATTGACTCCGGTTTAGTTGATTATCTGTATGCTTGTTACTTGGATAGTAATAATGTACTTGTTGAAGAGTTTCTGGGAATTGCAGATGAAATATATAGCTATTTTGAGAACGCGTTAAATGCCATGGCTGCTTCCAAAACTTCCCTTGACTAACACCATATTGACGTTCCGGGTCACTCTGAGAAGCGAGTGACCACATCCAGCCCCCTAAGCCCGTCGGGACGTCACTGCATAGGTGTTCGGCAAGCCTCACAACTATAAGTATGCCCATTAATTAGCAATCCCGAATTTGTAGTCGAATATGCCAATCTAAAGAAAGAGCTGGTTATTAAATATAGAGAAAATCGCCAGTCTTATACGAATGGGAAGACCGAATTTGTAAATAAAGTACTTAATGAATGTGGAAAGACTTTATAGGTAGTTCAAGGGGGTGGATACATCATATAACAACATATTCACGCTGCGAGCCTGACTCCCCTTGGTCTGCCAAAGGTATTTCGAGGAAGTCGTAACAGGCAGACAACTCCTACGAGGCTAAGTCTTTAACCCTGTCGCTGATGGTCCTTTAAAGCCTCTCGGGTTCGTGAATACAACAACGTTATGCGCCATTACCGGTAAATATAAAAGAAAATATTTAAGGGGATAATTTATGAAAGGAAAGATACTCTTATTATTTTTTCTGACGATAATGTTGTCATCTTGTCAAAATAGTAGTCAATCGACTACCTTAAACAGCGAAACTAAATCAATAATGAATTCTAAACTGCCTCCTGATGCAGTGAGTACAGGTAATGGAACAGAATCGAAAGAAATAACGGAAGGTCAATCAGATCCTGCTAACAATAAAATATTACCAATGAGCATTGGGAACCTTGATTTGAAAGGAGAATTCTATGATGAAATGCTTCGAAATCCTATAGATCATGATTATGAAGTGGAATTAAATGAATTTCAAAATTCCAAAGAGATTATTACAACATTGGAATGGGAGGCGTTGGAAAGCAGATATACAGAGATTTGGGATAAAGAGTTAAATCAAATATATAAAAAGCTTCTCTCTAAGTTGGATAGAGAACCAAGAGAAGCACTAATTGAGTCGCAGAAAGAATGGTTAAAGTATCACTTAAGGGAAACAAAATTTGTAGAGAAGACATTTATTGATAATGGTTACCTTGGATCACAAGGATCGGTAAGCCTAGGCACGGTTATACGGGAGAGAATTAGGGAAAGAACAATGCAATTATTTGAATATCGATATTTGCTAGATGGTAAAGTTGAGTTTGTATACCGAAGTCAAAAATAGATTTGGAATCTTGATCAAAGGTTTTGTAGGTGATACTTCGAAGACAAACGGCGCATGACACCATATTCACGCTTCAGGGCCATTCGGCCCTCGGTCCGGCCGATGAATTTCGGGGAAGTAGAGGTAGCCAAATACATTAGATTTCGTATGGCTTGGATGAGTTCATATAATTTAATTAGAGCATGGATGTGGAAATCGTGAGAACATTATTGAAGACAATTTACTTGTTATTTGCTGTGGGTGTCGGCATCGGATGCTGTTACTCATACATATTTTTTATCTTTAATATTGGTAATGGAGGATTTAGCGCTGATAACAAGCCTGCCGCTTTTGGAGTTGCTGCTCTGGCGCTAATGGGAACCATAGTTTTTTTACTGCTTGGCAGGCTCATTTACCATTCTGACGCCTATATTGTCCCAAGTATTGCGATCATTTTTGGTGCTGCGTTTCTGACCATGCCAGCTGTTGAAGTCGGTAATAGTGTGATTGGTATTTATCAAACACACCGAGCAAAGCCGTATGTGGAAAGTTATATGAATGAACTAAAAACAAGTTTTGTTGAGAAAATAGCTCCATTGGAATTTGATGAACTCTACGTTACTGGAGCAATAATGGGCATGATATTTGGATTAAATTAAGAAAGGATAATGAAACACTGACAACAGAGGATTTAAATAACGTAATCAATGCCTTGCCTTCAGCTAAGTATGAAGTAAGAGTATTCATATATTATAAAAGTTTTGAAGAATATCCGAACGATCAGTATTCTATTGATTTTACGATTCGAAATAACCCAAATGTTCAACCGTCTTGTAGATCAGATGACTTTGAGAGTAATCTATGTAATTTTATAGAGGCCAATAAATAATATTGAAGAAATTACGTATTTACCCGATTCGAATTGATTGATAAAGGGATGGCAGGAACAACATAATAAACTTTGGAACCTACTCTTCAAAAGGGCATGCGAAAACCGTACAAGATGAGGTTACCCGATTACTGGCAAAGTGTTATACGAAATTTTGGATAATCGTAATTATCGGAGAAGAATTTGAAGGCTGGAAAACCGAGTATATAGGATATAGGAGAGCACTAACACCGAAATGGAGTGATGAGATCATTACTCCAAAATTAGTAGGCGAAATCATGGATTGGTGCCTCTTGAAAGATAAAGAGTTGACCATTGTTAATTGGAAAGGAGAAATCATCGAGTAGAACTAGTTTCTATGTATATCTAGAAGCTAGAAATATCAGCTATATAAACCGCAAAAAACAAACAAACGTTAACGGAGAGGCAGAACCAATCTGGAGAAGCAAAGCGTTCGCATTTATCACCGGATTTTCCCCTTAGAAAAGGGGAATCCCAAAAATCTGGGGATAACAGCGATCGGAAGATGGTACTTCACTCGCAGTGCCCTAGTGAAAATGATTAGTGCGGTTTATATAACAATATTTTTTCGTGACGGAGTGACAAGAGTTAACAGATCTATCGGGGAAGTGGAGCACGTACAGAGAAAGCATGTATGAAATACATATAAACTCATATGAAAGCGTATACGAGATCGCAGTCATATCTGGACCGATTGGAGGATCATTAAGCCTGAAGAACATGAAATGGGTTAAATGTAGCGTTATTTTGAATAAAAAGGAGTGGCTCATGCAAATCAGTCGAAGGTATCACACTGTAAACAAAGTCATCGCTAGTGTACTGTCATTCATATTTATCATTATGGCAATAGCGGTACCTGCCTACGCCGAAGAAGAACAGGTTGAGACTACACCATCCAGGATTCCTTTATCCGAGTTAGAGGAAACGATTGATGCTTATGTTGCCTCGTATGAGAAGTATACGGCTGCCGTTTCCGTTGTGGCGATCAAAGATGGTGAAACCATTGTGAATAAGGCGTATGGCTTTGCGGATATTGAGAATCAGCGAAAGGCAGACACGTCCACTGTTTTTGAATGGGCTTCGATCTCTAAACTGTTGGTCTATACAAGTGTGATGCAGCTTGTCGAACAAGGAAAGCTTGATTTGGAGACGGATATCAGAGAATATCTGCCAGAGGGATTTTTCAAAAAGCTCAAATACGATGAACCGATTACCCTAATGAACCTGATGCATCACAATGCGGGTTGGGAAGATCAAACAGCGACCGAAGTGTATTATTACGCCGAGAATGAAACGTATGATTTAGGAGAGACGTTGCGTAAAAATGAGCCGAAACAGATCTACAAACCGAATAGCGTCGTTGGTTATTCAAACTATGGCGTTGGACTAGCCGGTTACATCGTGGAATTGGTAAGTGGCCAACCTTTTTATGAATATGTCAATCAACATATTTTTGAACCGCTTCATATGAACGACACTACGATTCATCCAACGGGGCAAGATCGTCCAGACCTCGTGCAAAGAAGGAATGAGATTGAAGGGTATACGAAAGAGTTGAAACGGATCCCTGAGAACAGAGTATATGTAACCTTTTATCCTACTGGGGCAGCCATGGGGACAGCAGAAGATTTAGGGAAATTCCTTGCAGCGCTGATGCCTGTTGATGATAGCCATGTATTATTTGCAAAGAGGGATACGTTAGATGAAATGTTGTCAACAAGTCTATATTATGACGGGACTTCGATTCCGCGATTTGCGCATGGGTTCGTTGAGATGGAATACAGGGTACCTACACTGTTACACGAGGGGAATTTAAAGGGATTTTCAAGTAAAGTTGTCTTTGATCCCAAATCCAAATTTGGAATGGTGGTCATGACGAACATTGCGTTTGAGGAAATTTATTATTATGGGCTTATTAGCAAAATCTTCGGTAACAGCACATACGTTAATTCGGTTACTTCTGAGGAAGGAGGATATTTTCAATCCGCACGACGGCCTGCCTCTAGATTTACCGATTTATTTAGGCAGCTGGATATAACCAAATTTTCAAAAGCGGAGTTAAGTAGTCTTTATAATGTGGTCGAGCATAATGGCGTTGTTGAGAAAATTTCCTACACTCCTTACCTGGATTACTTGCCTGTATCGAGTTTAACGGTAAACTTGATTAAAATATCATTTATTCCTGTTGCGCTAGCTATCATTTTCAGCTTAGGTGCTTTGATCGGCTATTTAATCCGAATGCTTCTTTACAAATTTAAAAAACGAGGAAATCCTCCAACTCATTTTGATACATATTATTTTGCCATTCATTTCGCAGGTGTGTTGCTGCTTCTGAATCTTTTTATCATCCTTACCAGACTTCCAAGTTATCCCGCTTATTCTTCGTTACGCATTCATTTAGGGTTTAACCTACTCTATGTAGTTCTGGCCGTGGCGTATCTTGGCTTGCTTATTTACAAACTGCGGAAGAACAGTTACGGCAAAAAGCAAAAGGTGATGTACATCATGTCTGGCATCTCCGCTTTTATATTGGCTGTTTTTATTGTCGGATGGAATTTGTATGTTTAGAAAAGTAGGAATTGATAAATGGATGACTTAAGCATATGGAGAGATGCCATGGTTAGACTTCGTAATGCCGATCTCAGGATGCAGGATGTCAAAGGTAAGTTATTCATAGATCAAGGATAAGGTGGTCAAAGAATGGAAGCTAAAATGTTGTTTGACGTTGGTTTAGTCTTTGAAATACCTGAATTCGGAGCCGTCGTTATGGGTGCCAATGCAGAGTTAGATGGACTACTTCCTTCAACAATCAAAGAGATAATCGGTGCACAGATAATCATTAAAAAAACGGATGGGGAAGAGCAAATATTTGAAGGTGATTCTACTCAAATTAATCATTCTATAGCCGACAAGAAGAATATCGGTATATGTTTGGGGAAAGAGATATCCCCTGACGAAATATCTGCTGGTTTAATCGTCTACTGTTATTCATCAAGACAAATTGATCAGTGGTGCAGGCTTGAGTAGATGCTATGGAGTAGAGGTTTGTCATTGAACTTGCTATGCTTATCCTCTACTTTTACAACATCATAAATGTTTCGAAAGCATCGGAAGGTCGTCTGATTCCCTATGGGATGATAAAGGGCCTTCCTTTTTTGTTTTTCAGAATTTCGGAGAAAACATAACTATGCAAATAAGGTTGCGTCTGCGTTGCAGTGATCTGGATATTGAAAGGAAAACAATCATCGTGAGACAGGGGAAGGGGCACAAGGATCGGAGGACGCTTCTTTCAAATCTTGCCTGGGATATCGTGCAGAAATACATAGCTGAATATAGACCTAATCGTTGGCTGTTTCCGGGGCAATCTTCTGATCGACATCTTACCGAGCGGAGCGTGCAGAAGGTTTTTGAAGAAGCAAGACGACGTGCAGGTATTGAGAAAAAGGTAAGTATTCATGCACTGAGGCATTCCTTTGCCACTCATTTGTTGGAAAACGGGACAGACCTGCGCTACATTCAGGAGCTACTTGGTCATACGAGCGCACGTACAACTCAGCGATATACGCATGTTAGTACGAAGAATATCCAGCGTATTCAAAGCCCGCTGGATCGGATGGATTTGGGGGATTGAGGGCTACTCGAAGCCTCCCTTATTCTCCAAACTTTTCTACGCAAATGTAACATTTTGGGTTATCATATACGTAGTTCGGATAACGTACAGGATGTGTGGTATTTAAGAAGTACATAAATTAGATGTTATATGTAATCCCTGTAAGAGCATAAAGATCAAATTACCATGGAGTGATTTATATTATGGGATCCAGAATCATGCATTTGATTATCGGTCATAAAATTGCCGAAAGATTGAATATTGAAGATAGAACTTCGTTTTTACTAGGTAGCGTTGCTCCAGATGCTGTTGCTACAAAAGACGAGTCTCACTTCTACAGAGGCGAACATCAGAACTTTACAAGACACATAGACTATCAAGAATTTTTAGACAAGTACAACTCATATTCAAATAACAAGTATGTGCTTGGTTATTTTGCCCATTTAATTGCAGATGAACAGTGGATGAAGGGATTTTATATGCCTTGGCTGAGAAATCGAATGGAGGAAGATCCGGGAGTTTATCCACTTTACCATAATGATTTTAAATTACTGAATGGAAAGCTGTTAGAGCATTATGGATGTACGGATGAAATGAGAAATGCAATCCTGAATAAAGCTAGTGAAGTTATGGATTTGGATGAAGTAAAATATCGTGATGCACTCGAATTCGTTCCTTATGTATTAGGTGATATGGAATATGAAGAACAAGACGCAGATGGAGCACTGAATGTCTTTAGTTTTATACAGATCAAAGGATATATCGAAACATCAGTAAATGTGGGAATAATGAATTTGAGTAAATATATGTAAGTAAGAAGAATAGGATCATTAGCGGATTCAGAGAAGACAGGGACAACATATAACATAATATTCACGCTGCGGACATTCGTCCTGGGTCCGGCATACGCCGGACACTCAGCATACGCTGAGTCGTGAATACAGGAACGTTAAGCGTAACTTCTGAAGGGCTGATTAGGATCAAGTTAAGAGCAGAGAATGGTTGAAGTCTGATTAAACCGACGAAGCAGATTCGGAAACGGAGCACGCGCGGCGAGAGTAAATCAGACGTAGCATATGAGTATAATGTAAACATTGAGTAAGGAGAGAAGGAATGAAATTCGAGGACAAGGCTAACGAGAATAATGAAATAAAAATCTCCAAAGATTCAAAGATGTTTTTGGAACTGAGAGAAATCGTTAACCGATTTGATCCTGTAAGTTTAGTAGAAAATGGCGCTCCAGATAATGAGCATGACGATTTAACTACAGCCCTATTAGAACTTCTTTTTAAAGAGTCGCTCGATGAAGTTCGTGATCTTTTGATTAATTGTGAGAGATGGTACGGATATGATCCGAATGATATTAAAGAAGAATATAAAGAAAGATATCACGCAAAGATTGATCGAACACATAAAGAAATTTTAAATTGGTATGCCATGAAAAAAGAATTAAAGATTAAAACGTTGTAGGAATGATGAAGTGAACTTAGAAACACAGAAGCAACGCTTAACATAATATTCACGCTGCGGGCATCCGCCCTTATCCGGCAGTCGCCTGATACCCGACATGCGTCGGGTCGTGAATACAGGAACATTATGCGACATCATCGTGATATAATCATGGCAAAACGAATCAGGGCAGGAGAAACAAAATCCATGGATGACTTTACAAAGAAGCGGATTATGAAAATCATGGACAAATATACACAAAATGCAGCACCAGAACATGTGAAAAACCAGATTAAAATCAGTTATAAGATCAGAGGAAATCAAGTGACATTAATTGAAGAAAGACAAGGATACAAAATTGATCAATGGGTGCAGATGCCTGTAGCTCAGTTCAGATTAGATGAAAACGAATGGGAAATATATTGGCAAGACAGCAAGGGGAAATGGCATTTCATAGATGACATAGAACCGAATGAAGATTTTGAAAAACAGTTAAAGATCGTGGATGAAGGGCATAACGGACTGTTCTGGGGATAAAATCGAAGAAGCCAATGACATCTCATAACATAATATTCAAGCAGCGGCTCCTATGGAGCCTGGGTCTGCGGGGTGGATTTCGAGGGGGCATTTCAGCAGACAACTCTTCGGGTTCATGAATACAGAAACGTTATAGGAAATCAGCGCAAAACAAAAATATAAACATAGCTAAACCAAAGATGAAAGGAGAATACTGATGTATGAGAATTCTGAAAAAAAAGATATGATTCTTTAGAAAGATCCAACTGTTTCATTGGTGGTAATGATGTGTGGCGTAGCGGGCTCTGGTAAAACTACCTTTACTCAGCAGTTAGAGAAAGATGGTAAAAAATAACCAAATTCAATTTGAAAAAAGACTCAGGGCGTAGAATAAGCAACCCTGAGCCTTTGTTGCGTTCAATAAAATCGTAAGCCTTGGACGATAAATAAGCCCTAGATTGCCGCTGGTATAGTAGACTGTCGTTTTCCTATCCCAAAAGGCCATATTATTTAGTGTTATTGTCTTATAATAAGAATGTCTCGAGGTGCTCTTCCAGTGCTTTGAATTTGAGATATTTCCGTGTTAGTAAGATTGCGGCCTACCAAGATTAACGAAGATGTGACGTTGTTGAAATTGAAATTACCCAAGTTAGCCACATTTTGACTGCCACGGAACACCCGGAATGACCCCTGAAAGTTAATTCCCGAAAACAGTACAAGTGTTACTTGAGTGCTTTGCACAACATTTCTGAGTCGAAAGCTTGAAAGCGCATTGTCAAACCGAAACGCTCCGAGATCACGAACCGCAACCCCTCCACGTCTGAAGAGGATCCGACGACCAGAAAAATTGTTACGAGACCAAAGTGAAAGACGTACATCACTATTTGCCAACTAAATCACTCCTTTTCTAAGGTTGATATAGTGTATTGCGGTTTTTAGGAATGGTGTAGACAAATAGAGCAGGGTAATAGTCTGATTTTACTAAAATAGGATAGGTGTCGGTCGTATGACAAAGAGCGCTGATTTAGTCGAAGAATTCAATGAATTTTTTATGGCAACGGAAAGGCAGAACCAATCTGGAGAAGCAAAGCGTTCGCATAAAAGCTTTCTGAAAGAAAGCATCGGAAGCATAGACTGATCACCGGATTTTCCCCTTGAAATAAGGGATCAAACTGGGGATAACAGCGATCGGAAGATGGTACTGCACTCGAAGTGGTGAACGGAGAGATCGATGGTTTTATTTTGACTAAGGAAATTGATGATGTTAGGAAGTACAATTATTTAGCTCACTTTTTTGTTCTTCGTAAATATAGGAGATTGGGTGTTGGGAGAAAGGCTGCAGAACACATTTTGAAGAAATCTAGTGGAGAATGGGAGCTTTATCAGCTATTAAAGAATGTACCAGCACAGAAGTTCTGGGATAAGGTAATAGAAGAAGTTTCAGAAGGTGAAGTAAAAATTAGAATGGATAATGAGAAGAGGTATCAAACCTTTACTTGTAAGTAGCTTCATGGCTGGCTCACATTACTCTATATGTTCATGCTGTATACCAGCTGTGTGTGTTGTAGATATGTCCTCAGCCTAAACCTGTTTATAATTTGGTATGCTGCGTTGATTGGCACAGACACTTGGTTGAGTGAGGTAAGGATAGTTTGCAATTCGATTTCACACTTTGCTATGCAAGGAGGATCCTATGAAGACCATCGTTTACATGGTTAGGCATGCGGAGTCACCATACACGGAAGGCACGGAGAGAACGAGGGGACTTACCTTGGAGGGTAAGGTGAAGGCGGCCCAAATCACAGAAATATTAAAGGATGAAGGAATACAGTCTATGATCTCAAGTCCTTATGCCAGGGCTATTCTAACCTTGGAGGGGTTGGCAGCAGAGTTGGAATTAGATATTCAGGTTATGGAGGATCTTCGGGAAAGGCATTTTTCAGATGATATGATTGCTGATGAAGAATTTGAGCCTGCTGCGAAAAGGATGTTTGAAGATCCTGATTATGCATTACCGGGAGGCGAGTCGAACAAGGTTTGCCAGAATAGAGCTGTGGGTGTATTGAAGCAGATTTTAGAAGATAATAAGGGGAAAAAAATAGCGATCGGCACACACGGACATGTGATGACGTTGATGATGAATTACTTTGATTCAAGTTACGGATTGGATTTCATGAATCAGACCAGCAAACCGGATATCTACCAATTAGAATTTGAAGAGATGGAGCTAGAGAAAGTGACAAGGCTGTGGGAAGAATAGGGCAATTAATCATGCATGAGAACGCTTGTTTGTAAATGTGGATGCAGGTAAAATATAGATATCATTGAATATGGAGGGGGTGAAGATATTACGGAAAAATAGAGAGAGTGGTCGGTGATCGGACCGAGAAGAAGGGGGGATATTCATGGATCAACAGGAATATGGCCGCTATTTGTTAGCGATGGGCGGTGAAGAGTTTGAGCCGGAAGATGATGAGCAGGTTGAAGCAGACCATCTTTACGGATTTTTCCAGTGGTTTATGCCATCGGGAGCAGGTGTTGAACGTGTGTTTGAGCCGATTCCAGACGGCCAGCGTTTCTTGGACAGAATACGTCCGATCTACGAGATGTTGAATCCCGAAGACTTCACCGGCGAATATGTGCCAGGTTATTTCAATGGTGGACGTGAGGATGCTTCGGAGGCAACGCTGCGTGGTCTGGGGGAGGAGTTAATTCGAGGATTGAAAGGCTTGTTCTCCATGGTACCGGAGGATGACGAAGCAGCGGACATGGCTAAGGAAGCATTACAAGATTTGGCCTGTCTGACGGAAGTCGTCGTGCTGCCGCAAGGGGAAATTGGCAAGTTAGAGCAAAGGGCAATTCAAGGCACGAATGAGGAAGATCGCGATACCGTTTACGAAGCACTTGGAGAACTTCTCAGCTCACGCAGCGATTACGATGAAAACATCGAAATCTTGAGCGAAGCATACTATTCTATCGCTTGCGATTATTGGGTAGCCTATTATTTGCAATGGCCCCGTTATCAAGGTTTGCAGGAGGCGGAAGACTGCCTGTATCCTTACTTTGAGCTATACCGCTATGGCTATAACCTTCACTGGACTCAAACGAAGCTATTCATTGGCAGGCGTTAAAGAGCGTTGGGGCTGGGAATTAGCGGCAGAACGTCCCATAGCCAAAACAGAGGACAAGAAAAAGAAGAATGAAAGTGGAGTAGAATCGTACGTTTACTCTTGAAGTAGAACACCTGGAGAGACATTGATATGTTAAACGGAGATATTCCAAGCGCTCTAGGTCATGTTGAATATTTTGCTTAACAAGGAGTTATTGGTATGAAAATCGAACCTACGAAAGAGTTTGCTTGTAAGCTAAGCATTATGCTCGAGAGTAAACTGATCTGGTACAAACACTTTCAGCCTTTTTGTGATGACATTATCCTTGCATACACGAAACCGCCGTACTGGATCATAGAATTAGCTGCGGTGCGTTATCAAGGCAGTGCTATTGAAATCGTTAACAAATACATTCTCTCAGAACCTTTTGTTGATGATTACCGTAACTCATTATTCGATCAATACATTGCTTGTTTGTACATAAAGTACGATAGAAGAGAAATATCCTGGGCCAGCTTTTTGCTGGGGTCAGGACAGTATGCAGACAGTTGTGAGGCTGTGAAAGAGCCTTGTGAATACTTCTTTGAATTATTAAATGAATATGAAGCTGAAGAATTCAATGTTGAGCTTGAGTATAGACAAAGAGAAGAGATACAGCATAAGTTTCGGAACGAAATTATTGAAATGCAGGCCATGTATGATGTATTTAGGGAATATTTTAAACAATATATTAAGAAGGAAAGAGGGGCATCAGATGGAGCGAGGTAACGGTCAGGAAAGAAGGGAATAAACCATCCAAGCCAATGGCATAGGCCAAGTGTTGACGCACTTGGTCTTTCTTTAAATTTATGATAACACATGAGAGAAAAGATGAATCAAAGCTAAACTGAAAATAAGGGGAGACCAAGGAGGCTTCCTATAAAAGTTGAATGAACCCTTGGTTTATGCACTTGAACCAGCTCTGATTTAGTGATAATACAAGAACGTGCTCTAAAAGATAAGCCAATTTAAAAGATAAGGGTGATTAATGTGGAACGAGGACTCATTATATTTTTAAACGGAACATCAAGTTCGGGTAAGACGAGCATCGCGATGGAAATGAAAAAGCAGGGAGAAATTCCATTCCATCATCTATCTATAGATCAATTTCTCCATAATTATGATCAGTTCATCGATACTACATATCCAGATATGAAACCAACAAGAGAATTGGAAGCCAATGTGATGGCAGATATCCTTTTCGGCCCGATTGGCTCATTGTACTATGCAACCATTAAACTGTTTTCGGAAATGGGTTTGAATGTCATCGTGGATACGGTCATCAGCAATGACAAGTGGTTTAATGATTTTTATGATTTGCTTTCAGATTATCCGATATTGTTTGTAGGCGTACACTGCTCGAAAGAAGAACTCGCCAGAAGAGAGCAGAGCAGGGGAGATCGCGAGATTGGACTTGCCCATTCCCAGTTCGACTACATCTACGCTTATGATGAATATGATCTGGAAGTGAATACGGAAGAGCTTAGCCCAGCCGAAGGTGCGGAAAAAATATTAAGTTATATAAACTCCGATCAGGAGTACTCGGCATTTAAGAAATTAAATAGAAGAAAGGGTAGTGTTTTATAGAAGGTGAATGCCTCAGATCACACCACAGGGACTATTGCCTATGTGTCCTGAGCCAGGAAGAACTGGCTACGGTATTGGCAGGAAAAAGCGTAGCTCTGATCCGTCCACTGGATTCTCTCGTGCGCGTCCATTCGGCGGCTCATCGGACAGGCGCGGTGCTGTACTGTGATCCAGGTCTGCGCGTTCCGTTATTTGTAGCAGACACCTCCGACACGGCCTATCATATCTTGGTTGAGAAATTACCGGCAGTACAAGCGAGTCATTACTTCTTGCTGAGTAATCAGCTTATGCAAAATGAGGTATCGACCACAGAGCAACGGGTCTTGGGAATGGTTGGTGGGGCTGAGGGACAGCAGGTGCATTCAGTTGATGCCGCGATGTGGATTGGTTGTTATGGGCCGATGGGTATCTATGGGATTGTGGATCAGATTGAGCAGGCGTTGTTGGGGTGAGGGTAAATCCTGTGCCACCTATAGAGAGGCTAGTGAATTATCTAACCAGACGTATAGACAGGTCATCTTATGTCTCCAGGAGGGGGGAAAGTGGCCTGTTTTTTAGTTTTTAGCGAGGTACAGATAAAAGAAGAGTATGTTTCGTTATCGGAACGGTATATTTCATACGATTTAATATAGTCAAAATTCACAATGCAGACGTTATGAGGGCTAGATCCATATTACACTAAAGAAAAATCAAAAAAATATGCTTAAAGTCCTAAAAATAGTTCATAAAGCACAGGAATTCTCTTCGAGAATGTCGCAAAATGGGTTTTATCTAAGTAGAAAAGGCGATATAGTATCCATCGAATATGAGAACACATTGACTAGATACAGTCTGATGCTTACCTTACAGCAATGGTTGCACATTCAGGATTAAATTTAAATGACAGGGGAAATAGTCAATGAAGAACGTAATACGTAAATTGATGGTCCTGCTTACCATTGCATTAACCTTCCAGACGGGACTCGGTAATTATATGACGCCGACCACCTTTGCAGCTACGGGTCCTGTGTTAACTGTAACTGGAGGTTCGGCTTCTTTCGTTGCTGGAGATAACGCGCCCTCCACTCCGGTTGCTATCGACTCTGGCATTACCATAACTGCAGATAGCAGCACTACTCTTCCAAGCGCAACAGTGGCGATCACAGGCAATTTTCATGCTGGAGAGGATGTACTGAGTTTCATCAATAACGGGCTGACCATGGGGAACATTACGGCCAGTTATGATGCATCTACTGGCGTGCTGACGTTGACATCATCGGGCGGAACCGCAACGTTGGAGCAGTGGCAAGCCGCTTTGAGATCAACTACTTATACAGATACAGCGATCACGCCAAATACGGCGACACGTACGGTTAGCTTCACGGTGACGGACGGCGTCAATACAAGTAGTACGGCGACACGAACTGTAACGGTGACGGCTACGGACCAGACACCGATCGTGACCACGAGTGGTGGTTCGACCAATTACATTTCTGGAGCTTCGACTCCGGTGGCTATGGACAACGATCTGATGATATCAGACCTGGACAATGCAACCTTGGCTAGCGCAACGGTTAGCATCACGAGCCACTTCGACGCGGGAAAAGATGTACTGGATTACATCAATGATGGGACGACCATGGGAAATATTACGGCGAGTTATAATCTATCTACTGGTGTGTTGACGCTGATATCATCAGGCGCAACCGCAACGTTGGCGCAGTGGCAGAGTGCGTTGAGGGGAATTTCGTTCTCAAGCACGAGCGCCACGCCAGGGCAGCGCATTATTAGCTACGCTGTAAGCGACGGAACAAAGACCAGCGCTGCTGCTACACATACTATGGAAGTAACAGTGATCGCGCCTCTGAGTCTGACTACAAGCAGCGGTTCGGCTTCATTCGTGGCTGGGGATAATGCTCCCTCAACTCCGGTCATTATCGACTCTGGCATAACGGTAAGCGCAGATAGCAGCACTACGCTTGCAAGCGCAACAGTGGCGGTTACAGGCAATCTTCATGCTGGAGAAGATGTACTGAGTTTCATCAATGACGGGCTGACCATGGGGAATATAACAGCTAGTTATAATGCATCTACTGGTGTGCTGACGTTGACATCCGCGGGCGGAACTGCAACATTGGCGCAGTGGCAAGCCGCTTTGAGATCAATTACTTATACAGATACAGCGATCACGCCAAATACGGCGACGCGTACGGTTAGCTTCACGGTGACGGACGGCGTCAATACAAGCAGTGCGGCTACGCGAACGGTGACGGTGACGGCTACGGACCAGGCACCGATCGTGACCACGAGTGGTGGTTCGACCAATTACATTTCTGGAGCTTCGACTCCGGTGGCTATGGACAACGGTCTGACGATATCAGATCTGGACAATACGACCTTGAGCAGCGCAACGGTTAGCATCACGAGCCACTTCGACGCGGGAAAAGATGTATTGGCTTACATCAATGATGGGGCGACCATGGGAAATATTACGGCGACTTATAATGCATCTACTGGCGTGATGACGCTGATATCATCAGGCGCAACCGCAACGTTGGCGCAGTGGCAGAGTGCGTTGAGGGGAATTTCGTTCTCAAGCACGAGCGCCACGCCAGGGCAGCGCATTATTAGCTACGCTGTAAGCGACGGAATAAAGACCAGCGCTGCTGCTACATATACTGTGGAAGTAACGGTGATTGTGCTTCCGAGTCTGACTACAAGCAGCGGTTCGGCTTCATTCGTGGCTGGGGATAATGTAGCCTCGACTCCGGTCGTTATCGACTCGGGCATAATGTTAACCGCGGATAGCAGTATTACGCTTGCAAACGCAACAGTGGCGATCACAGGTAATTTTTATGCTGGAGAGGATGTGCTGAGTTTCATCACTGACGAGCGGACCATGGGAAATATAACAGCCAGTTATAATGCATCTACTGGTGAGCTGACGCTGACATCCGCGGGCGGAACTGCAACATTGGCGCAGTGGCAAGCCGCTTTGAGATCAATTGCTTATACAGATACGGCGATCACGCCAAATACGGTGACACGTACGGTTAGCTTCACGGTGACGGACGGCGTCAATGTGAGCAATACAGCGACACGAATTGTAACGGTCGCGGCCACCGACCAGTCACCAATTGTGACCACGAGTGGTGGTTCGACCAATTACATTTCAGGGAATAGTACAGCTTCGACTCCGGTCGCTATTGACGGCGGTCTGACGGTATCAGACCTGGACAATGCAACCTTGGCCAGCGCAACGGTTAGCATCACGAGCCACTTCGACGCGGGAAAAGATGTACTGGCTTACATCAATGATGGGGCGACGATGGGAAATATTACGGCGACTTATAATGCATCTACTGGCGTGCTGACGCTGACGTCCGCAGGTGGAACCGCAACGTTGGCACAGTGGCAGAACGCATTGCAAGCAGTTACTTACAATAATACATCCGTCTCTCCCGATGCGGCGACGCGCACGATCAGCTTTACCGTAAGCGATGGGACCAAAGTTAGCAGCATTGCAACGAAGAGCGTTACCTTGCAGGCATTAAGCAGTTTAAGGGCTACTCCAAATATGTTAAGCGTACTGACCGGGCAGACGGCATCGGTGGCGATTACAGCTATTTTTTCAGATCAGGCGCATATGGATGTGACCTCATCGGTAACCTGGACTGTTCGCAATCCGTCAATTGCTAATGTTATCAATGGGAGAGTTACAGGTAAAACGACAGGCAGTACTGTCGTCAGTGCTGTCTATGGAACCCAATCAGTAGATATAAACGTAACAGTAACCGGCGCGCCAGTTTCGGGGCCAGAATCCTCTACGAGCAGTTCAACCAATACGAGCAGTTCAACAACCAATACAAGCACTTCAATCGATACGAGCACTCCGGCTAAATCGGACCCTTCAACGCCTCCAGCTAAGGAGACCAAGTATTTTCATGCTCTTGTTGAAACCGATCGGCTCATAGCTTTTATACAAGATGCATTGGCCGGTAACTCTGTAACGTTCCAGGATGTGGCGTCCCATTGGGCTTCCAAAGATATTTTATCCGCTGCCAAGATAGGTATAATCAATGGCTACCCAGACGGCAGATTCAGACCCGATGCTTCTATTACGAGAGCAGAGTTCAGCACACTTCTTGTTAAAGCATTTGCCCTACGTTCAGGAAGCGGAAGGATTGAGTTACGGGATATCCAGACCTCCTGGGCGCGAGAATCTATAGAAATTCTTGCTTCTAATGGAGTTATCAACGGGTACTCTGACGGAACGTTCCACGCTGATCAGAGGATTACACGAGCCGAGATGGTTGCCATGATTTCGAAAATCCTGATTTTTCAGGATAGTCCATCTGGCGATGCCCCAACATTCGTTGATGTAGCACCCAAGCATTGGGCGAAGGAGATCATAGAAGCGGCTGCAAGGGCTGGATTACTCGAGGGCAAGAGCCAAAATCGGTTTGAACCGGACGCCAACCTCACGAGGGCGGAAGCGTTAACGGTGATCATGCGCATGCTGAGAGAGAATCCAACGATAGATCAATTGCTGGGTTAACCATGAAATAGCTCATAGCTTCTAAGCTGAGTAGAGGTAAGGAATAGATTTGTCCCCCCTTGTTGTAACAGGTGTATAGCTAAAACCTGCTATAGTGAGGGGGGATACCTATTTAAAATTGGTTTGTTCGACTCCCTATGGGATGAAAAAGAGCTTTCCTTTTTTGTTTTGGAATCACATATATTCGACGTGTTCAAAGTCCATTGGGATCATATAGGCATTGGAAAATGAGCATCTGATATATTTCCCTTTTTCGCCAAATTTTTCTTCGCGAATATCGCCCCATAGGTTATCATATACGTAGTTCAGATTATAAGGCAGAATGTGTTGTATTTACGAAGTACATAGATTAGATGTTATGTGAAATCATCTCATAGAAAAGCATTTTACCAAAGGGAGATCAAATATGAATTCTGAAAATTTTTCATGGACAGAAGTCTACTCGTCTTGGAAATATTTTGTTGAAAATTATAGCTGCAAATCTATTGAAGACCCGATCTTCAAACAAGTTCAAATACAATCACAATCGAATCCTAATCTCAACATTGGAACTGGAATAATAGATTGGTGGCCGACTAATGAAATTGAATATAGAACAAAAAAGTTAAATGATAGAGGTATCCTAGGTGCTGATTGGGATACGGTAGTAGGTTTTAACCGAACTGCTGAAATGTTATGGGAAAACAAAGAAAATAATGAAAAACAAGCTCTGATTTGGATTGCTGCTGGATTGAATGAAATATTAACTCATCTCCCAGAAGAATGGAGAGGAAACACGTATAGATTTATCTACGAAACTAAATTGAATATTATGAAAGAATTTAAAGATAGAAATATGTGGACATGGCACGCCTCGACCAAGAATTTCTTGCCTGTCAAAGTTAATAAATTCATGCAATTATATTCTGCCCCGATGGAGATATATAACTTAATAAATATTATAGCTATCGATAATGCTTTTTCAAGAAATGCATGGACATTAGTGCATGTTTCTCGAGAAGAAGATGACTTCGACTAACATAATATTCACGCTGCGGGCATTCGTCCTGGATCCGGCATTCGCCTGACACCCAACATTCGTTGGGTCGTGAATACGGGAACGTTATGAGAAATCATCAAAACATAGGAGGTATAAGAGACGAGTTTTATCTGGGGAAGAGTCCCCAAGAAGCGTATCAAAACCCTTATGAGTACGAAGCTCAAAATCAGTTTTACAGAGAAACCAGTAAATTATTAAAGCTATTATTTGAACATATGATAAAAAATCAGGTACATATGTACGTGACGATCCAAGTGCTGAAAAGGCTATTTGGATGTTATCTCTTGATTCTCTAGAATCTTTAATTGATTGTCTTGATTTACTTAGAGATAAGAAGCATAGGATTGCAGGTAGGCTATTTCGTGATGCTGTAGAAACAATGGATATAGCCTCTTATATTAATTCCAACGATCCAAAAAAAGATAAGCACTTAAGAGACTGGTATAAAGATAAAGTCATACTAAATAGCATCTATAAAAAATATATAAAAGAAAACGATGAACAGGAGTGGGAAGTACTACAAAAATACTATAAAAAATACTATAAAAAATTATCCAGAATTAATCATAGAACATATAGATCCTTAGCGTTTTCTTACTCATTAGGAAGTAAAGAAAGGCTGATATATGAGGGGGGGATATGAGAGCGGATTAATGGTTCCTCCTTATGTGATCGCAATGTATTATGCTCTACTTAGTGGTTAAATCAGTCATTTCGTATTGAGAGTAGTTGATTGCAGTTGATTGCAGATTGATTTCTGCCGAAGAAGTAGATACATTTTGGGATCAGGCTTTAGAAGAGGAAGTTATAGAAAGAAAATTTGTTTCGCCCAAAGAAATATTTGAAAGATTTATCAAAGAGACTGATAACATCGCATAACATAATATTCACGCTGCGGACACACGCCCTCGGTCCGACATGGAAGGATTTCAGTAAAGTGGAAGCAGCCGGACACCTCAGCATACGCTGAGGTCGTGAATACAGGAACGTTATAAGAAATTAGTACGGAATTAAATCAAAAATGATAGGTAGGGAATTTTGATGGAGCAGAAATTAATGCATAATGATGTTGAATTTGAATTGCATGCCCTCGATGCTTACAAAATGCTGGAGATATCTCAGATGGATTTCATTGTTTGTTTTGTGGATATAAAAATGGCGATCCAGATTTGATTGCAAATGAGTACGTGTCGGAAGTTTTACGAGAAAGCATGTACGAAGTTGTAACTCAAGGTGGAGAATGGCCGATTGATAATTGTTCAAATTGCGATTTAGAAACGTTGGTCAGAACAAAAGAAGAATATATTTGTTTTAACTGTGCTGAAAAATGGGAATTCGATGATATAGATTTATGTATGCGATGTGGAATTAAACTTGTTCCAGTAGGTGAAGATGGAGTGTCTTTATGTGGTACTTGTTTAGAAGACATACACAGTGAATAGTTAAATCTTTTGTTTAATCAGAGGAGACGCTAACATCTTATAACATAATATTCACGCTGCGGGCATATGCCTTTGGTCCGACATTCGTCGGACACCCAGAATGAGCTGGGTCGTGAATACAGGAACGTTATAGGAAATCAGTGCAAATAGGAGAGAAGTGAATGATAGTCTCACCATATCCGACTTTTTACAGTCTGTAATGAACAAAGAAAAAGAACTAATTAAAAAATATGAAATTGTACGACATGGTCCAACAATTGGTGATATGTATGAAGGCCTTACATCAGATTTATTGAACAAGGCTATATTTGAAGGGCTAGATGTTCGAATTGCATCAGGCAAAATAAAAAATAAAGAAGGGGAATTTAGTAATGAAATTGATTGCATGATAGTAGAAGGGGAAGGTGAGCGAATTCCTTATACAGACAAATACATATATGATATGACACAAGTAATAGCTGTATTAGAAATTAAAAAAAACTTATACATCGATAATTTGATTGATTCTTATAATAAGATGAAGAAAATTTATAATTTGTCTGATCTAGACCCGGAATTATTAAACATGCGAGGGTTTAGAGATGCGTTTAGACATATTGTAAAGGCGGAATTACCTTCTTATGAAGAAGTACAGACATCGCTAGATTATAATAAACAAATTATATACCATAACTTATTAATTGAAGAAATGCTGCCTGTAAGAATTATTTTCGGATACTATGGCTATAAAACAGAATATGCTTTGAGAGAAGCATTTTTTAGATATTTGTCTAATAACTCGAATATTACAGGTCATAGTCCAGCAGTATTTCCAGATCTAATTATATGTGATAATAGTTCATTGGCTAAATTAGATGCTATGCCTTATATAGGTAGAATAGATGAGAAAGGATATTGGGATTTTTATGGTTCATCGATTCATAATCCGCTATTACTTCTTTTAGAATTTATTTGGACTAAACTTAGTTATCGATATAATTTAAATAGCAATATTTTTGGTGAAGATCTTGAATTCGAAAGCTTTCATCCTTATCTAAAAGGAAAAGCTCATAGAATGGATGACGGTACATTAGGTTGGGAAATAAGATATCAATATATAGAAAAAAGTAATTTGAGTCACGAGCCTAGTTTTATTGAATGGGAGCCTGCGGAGCTAAATGAAGTAGAATGGTTTGTAGTAAATTGGTTATGCATGTATGGTGAGCTAAATATTAATAAGCCAGGATTTAGAAACTGGCTTGATGAAAAGACTGTAACATTAGAAACTATGATTGAGGGTCTGACACAAAAAAACTTAATAGCATTTAATAACGATCAAATTACACTCCTAACTGACCAATGTCAGGTTGTTACACTAAATGGAAAATGGTATGCTGCTGAGAATAAGTCAGGAAGGCTAACAAACTGGATCAATAAAATTATGAATAATAGAGAATAAAATTAGACAAGCGTTATAAGTAGTTCAAAGTAGGAACAGACATCATATAACAAAATATTCACGCTACGGGATTAATCCCCTTAGTTGTCAGAAGGAAAAATTCGAAGAAGTAGCTCAGCCAACAACTCCCCTAGCCTAAGATAAGAGCCTATCTAAGGCTGGTGAATTTCGTTAATACAGGAATGTTACGGGAAATCCGGCAAATACATAAATGAAAAATGGAGAAGAAGATGAAGAAATTTAAAGTTTTTTTTGAATGGGAATTTCAAACACTTGTATTTTTTTTAGAAAATGCCTCAAATCATTTTTTGAATAAAAGTTATAATAATACCCAAACTGATATATTTGTATCATCAGACGGTAAAATGTCAGATTATGAATTGTCTATAACCTCTCTCATGTTAACTTTTGAATCAACAATAAATAAATTGAATAATATAGTAGATTTTGCGTTGTTATGCTTTGTAAATAATATTTCGAATTTTCATGAAGATACGTTGGATATATTAGAGATTCAAAAGCAATTGAAAGCATCTAGATCTACTTTATTAAATACTCTTAAACATGACGGAATTTATTATGATAAACTCCCGGGATGGAATCATGTAATTAATGTAAGAGATGATTCAAATGCTATAAAACATCGTGGTGGAATCCATGTACCAGTTGAGTCTCTCTATAATATACCTATTTCAAAAAATGTAGATCTTCGGAAAGAGAAGATGACTGACTATATTAATGGTATCAAGACATGGCTATTTAATTTAATCGATGAGATAGAGCGTAATTCAATGAATAAGGATAGTACAAAAGATGGTGAGCAATGAGTATGCATTTCAAAGAAGTGCCAGACATCCTATAACATAACATTCACGCTGTGGACCGGCCTCGCCGATCCTTGGTCCTGGAAGTAAGAGCAAGGAAGCAATTGCCGGGACACATTCACCTTTGGTGGATGTCGTGAATGCGGAAACGTTATGGGACAAGTTCACCAAAGCAAATAAAGATATAATTGATAAAATCAATATATGGAGGAATTATATGAACTTATATGAAGTTGATTATACTAAACCAACAGGAAAATACGTAGCAGCTATTAAAGAATATAATGAATTTTGGAGTCAGGGACAAATTGATTTTTCCAAAGCTTCCGATCCAATTGAAAAGTTTGATGATGAGACGAGAAAGTTTATTTATAACTTCAATACTAAATTTCCCAATAATGTTGTATGGCATTATCATAGAGATAGAACATCTGTAGATTTAGAAGTAAATGCACTAAGGAAGGTCATTAATTCTGCGAAAAATGAGCATGATATTCAAGATTACATTAAGAAAAATAGAAAGTGGTTTATCCCGGCTTCAATATTTAAAGAGTATAATTTTGGTCACAAAGAGACGTATCTCTTTCCAGAAATGAAGTTAGGAAGTAGCATGCAAGCAGATTATGTTTTATGTGGTAGAAACTCTGATGGATACAGCTTAATCCTTGTTGAATTCGAATCACCGGCTTCAACATTTGTTTTAACTGATGGTTATAAATTATCAGCATCGGCTAATTCTGGCTTAGGTCAGATTAATCAATGGAAAGAGTGGATGGAATCAAATAATACAACATTTTTTAATGAGCATAAATTTACTGAGAAAGGCATAAATGTTCCTATTACAAGGATTCACTATTGTTTAGTGATTAGCAGAAGAAATCAAATGGAGACAAATGATAGAGATCGAAAAAATAGAATAATTATTGAATCAACGAATTTAAATATAATTAATTACGATAGAGTGTGTGATTATGTTTCTAATCTAGTTGAAGGATATAGTACTTATAGATAAAAACATAATATCTGGTGAAATCATCCCATAACACGTCGATTCCCACCATTCCCCTTGATGTCGCGGTTTTTGCGAAGCAAGCACCGCGACACTTTTTCCGCTAAGGCGTTAAAAGAGGGGGACAGCGGGAATCGCGGGAACGTTAAACGAAATCATCAAAGACGGAGAGGGATTAAAAATGTTTAAGGACAGAGTATATATTTCACCAAGATACTATCTTGAAGATTACTTAGCATTGAATTTATCTTTAACAAGTGATGAGCAAACTTGGCAGCGAGCGATAAACATATTTTCAGATCGAATTGAAGGAAGGTTTCTACTTCTGATACAAGAATATTCTGATAACATAACGGCAAATTATAGATATATTGATTATAGTTTTAGCACAATGGCATTATGTAGTTTGCTTATTGAAACGCTTCATCAGTTTTATAATGGGCTTGATGTTACAGTTTTCAGAGGACATAAAGAAGCATTTGTACAATTTTTGACTAAAAGTAATTATTTCGGGGGCTATTTTACACGAAGAACAGCCAGTTTTTTTTATTCAGATATTAGAAATGGAATATTGCATCAAGCGCAGACAAAAAGAAATACTCAGCTTACTTTTGAACAAGAAAACATGATTATTGAAATCGAAAACGGAATTAGTTTAGATGTAATTAAATTTAAAGATGAATTACTTAACGAATACCAAGAATACTTGGAGAGACTAAATAACAATAGTAATTATGAACTGAGAGAAAATTTTATCAAAAAAATGGATTATATTACAACGAGAATTTAGTAATGCGGATACTCAGTACAATGAATTCGTTTAACAATATATTCAAGCAGCAGCTCTGTAGGAGCCTTGGTCTGCGGGAAGGATTTCGAAGAGGAATATCAGGAGAAAACCCCTTTGGGGTTTATGAATACAGGAACGTTATCAGAAATCTAATCAAGGGAGCAAAAAAAATGAATTTCTTAGAATTAGAGTATTGTGAGAAATGTAAAACACAAGAGTGTACGATGCCAGAGATTACACAGTTTAGCTCTCTTGAGAGTTTTCCGCGCAGTACGAGTGTTCTGCTGTATTTCGGCGGAGTTCCCGGCCAATGGTGCATGATGTCTGCCAAGTTCCTGGGCAATCGCTCTGGTACTTTTCCCCTGCTGGTGGAGGATTTCTAGCTTGCTTCGCTCGATTATGCTAAGATGTGTGTAGCTCATGGTGGATTCTCCTTGTGTGAATGGTTGTTGTGGTGACTTCATTCTACACCAATCCGGCCATGGGCCCTTTGTCTTTTTATTTCCAGTACGTGTCGCACTTCATATTACAACCCGTCAAATGAAAAGGAGAGCAATTATGAAAATTTGTAGTTATTGCAAGTCGCACAAAGACGAACCATTAACTAAAGAACATGTTTTTCCGGACTTTTTATTCAAGAAAAACCCAGACTATAAATTTGGTTATAATGGTGGAATAGGAAAATATACATTGTCAGCCGATCAAATTAAAGATGTTTGCCAATATTGTAATAACGTAATTTTATCTGGATTAGATACCTATGCAAAGGATTTATGTGACAACTATTTTGATAGTTTTATTCGTACTCAACCTATTGAGTTCGAGTACGACTACGATTTGCTTTTAAGATGGATACTTAAAATATCTTACAATGCAGCTCGAGCATATAAAACATCTACAGCTGAGTTTGAAAGTTACATACCATACATTTTGGGTGAAGGAAATAATCCTAAATTATACACCTTATTATTAGGTAATGTTATGAAGGTATCAGTACACGAAGGAGAACAATTTCCTCCAAACATATTCGCTGCTACATATTTGTTTCCGTTATATGGTGCGAGAAGTCCTGAATTATTTAGAATGGTGTATATTCGTTCATACATGTTTATCATTATGGGTTGGGGAGAAAATACAAATATATTTGAACGCCAAAAACAGCTTGAATCGTTTATTTCTCTAACTGGTGCAAGTGTAATAGAAAGCAACAAAAATAAATACTGGTTTGACCCCTCAAAATCTCAGTTTGATTACCTCGAATACAGAAGTAATCAATTAAAGATGGATCCTCGAAGACAACTAAGTAGAAAAGAATTAAATGAATTTTCAATGCGAAATAAAAGCCTTAAAGAAATTCCGTATATTGATTAGGGTAGCTCAAGAAGGCGAATACATAAGATAACATAATATTCAAGCTTCGGGCATAGGCCCTTGGTCCAGCTGTCGCCGGATACCCAGCATGCGCTGGGTCGTGAATACCAGTTAACGTTATCAGTAATGCCCAAAACATAAAAAGGGAGTGAGAAAATGGATCTAACAATAATAAAGGGAATTAATATAGCTATTTCGGAGCTGTGTGAAAAAGATCGTCATTTGTTAAGTCATGATTTAAATGAAAGAACAATCGCACATAAGTTAGCATTATATCTTCAAGAAGAATTCCAAGAGTACAATGTGGATTGTGAGTACAATAGAAATATTGACGAAATGAACAAACAGAAAAGAATCTATGTTTTAGAGTCAGAATGTGAAAAACTCAAAAAGGATTTTACAAAAGACATTGTTTATGGCGACACGGAATATATGGGGTTATCAATTTTTCCGGATATAGTAATCCACCGGAGAGGGGAGAATACTAATAACTACTTAGTGATAGAGATTAAAAAATCGACAAATAAACTTGATAGAAGCTTTGATTTCAAAAAATTAGAATGTTATACGGATAAAGAAAGATACAATAACTTAGAATATGATTGGGGCTTATTTATTGAATTTGAAACTGGAATGGAGAATTTCAAAAAACCTGAACTAATATGGTTTAAAGAAGGAAAAAGGATACTTTGAAAAACGGCATTACAGATAACATATTATTCACGCTGTGGACAGTCGTCCTTGGTCGGGCAACGCCGGGACACTCAGCATATGCTGAGTCGTGAATATAGAAACGTTAAGTGAAATCTGTGTATGGAAGGGAAGGTTATCAATGACATATAGCTATTTTGAGAACGCCTTAAATACAATGGCTACTTCTAGAACTTCATTCGGCTAACACCATTTTGTCGCTCTGGGCCACTCTGAGAAGCGAGTGACCACATCCAGCCCCCCCTAAGCCCGTCGGGACGTCACTGCATTAGGTGTTCGGCAAGCTTCACAACTATAAGCAGGACTCTAAGGGGCCAGGACGTCGTCAATACAAAACGTTATGAGAAATTCGTTGTAAATGGCTAAGAATAAAACGGACCAATCAGTCGATAAGACTCTTCGGACTTTTTTAAATCATGATGAATATTAAAACAAAGGAATGAGAATCATGAAGCTTTTCGGAAAAAAATTGCAAGTAGATAAATATTTAGAATTAATTGATAACTTAAAATTGGAAGAATCAAACAACATATATAATAATGTGGTAAAACTTAATAAGTTAAAGGGTCATTTTACTGACTATAACCTAGCTAATATGCAGGTAATACGAACTGAAGTTAGCTCTCTGGTAGAAGATTATAAACAAAATTCTTTGTTCACTAGTATGATCGCGACAATGTTGGCAGTTTTTACAATTGTTTTTACTATTCTGAGAGAGCAATTAGGATTATATAAGCTCACAGGATTGTTCTCTCCAATATTAATTCTACTTATCGGATATGTATTGATTAAGATGCTATTGATGTTTAGAAGTTATTCGAGAAGTTCAAAAAGTTTAAATCAATTATTGAGCATTATTGATTTAATAATAGAAGAACGTCGGAATATGGATATACTACATCAAGAAGCTTATAACGATTTTCTTAACAAGAGACAGTAAAGAAAATAAACATATAAAAGCCCTTCCAATAAAAGAATTTGCATATCGAATCTGCCAATTGTAAGAATTACTCAATGATAAAAATGAATACATTAGGAAAGTGTTGGAATAGATGACTACAACACCTCAGCTAACATTTGATTCCCGCAGTGTCGTAAGTTCCTTGATCTTCCTTTACGGCAGATAACCTCTGGAGAGGTTCGTGAATCAGGAAAAGGTTATGCGAAATTCATGTGAAAGGAATTAAACTAAATGATAGAGAAATGGGTTCATTTTGAGTGTATATTCAGAAATAAATGGGGTCTGAGAATTATTACAGAAATTCATAAAGCAACAAAAGAAGGACGTATTGCTACACCTAGTGATGATTTTTATGATTTCTCCATGTCAATAGCAATAAGACTAGATCTGATAGACCGACTATTAAAAAGACTTACTAATAGTATACAACTGTTAAGTAAAGAAATAATGAATGTATCTGAAGAGCATATTTTCACACGGGACAAAGAAGGATATGCTCTTTGCATAAACGATGGTCTAAAGCTGGATCTATTAATCGATATCGATGCATTTTTGTTTGAGATCAACTCCTGCTGCGAATTATTTGGTCAGTATATTTATGAGTTATATGCCGCAATGGGGATATTTATTAAAAAAGAAAATACAGGACAAGAGTTAGCAAGAATACTCAGAGTTGCTTCAAGCGACACATCGTGGTTCAAGACCCTCGATGAAAGTAGAAATTTCTTTATTCATAATGGAGCACCATATATTGCTCTTGATATTACTAATGAGAACAACATGAATATTATAATTATGAAGGGAAATTTGAAAAGCTTTGAGGATTCTAAAAAGTATATAACATTGCATGATCTTGTAGACATAAGAGAAGGCTTTAAAATATCGCTACAATTATTGCAAGATCATCTAATAACTTGTGTAAGTAGTGCTTCGAAGCGATGAACATCGCATAACAATATTTTCACGCATTGGGCTGTACCCTCGGTCCGGCAGTAGATATTAACAGGAAGTTGATTTAGCGGACACATCCGACTTCGTCGGATGTTGTGAATACGGAACTTTAGACGAAACTGTTATAGAAGATCAGGGGAGGAAAGATTGGTGTTGAATAATTTTTTAATAATCGGAATTTTTCTTGTTGTATCAAGTATCTTAGCAGTAATATTTGGTATGATTTTTATGAAGGGAATTGTTCCATTTTGTGAATTTATAGGTAAGAAGTTGGCTAAGAAAATATCTTCTAAGTATTGGATATATTTTTTTGAAATTTTATTCTTGATTTCAATTGTTACATTTGCAATTATTGGTTTATATTTAGTTTCTTTCTCTGAATATCCCTTTATATTTGTTATCGTTCTATTTATTTTTACAATCTTAACCGTTATAGAAACAAGCGCCTATACTGAATTTAGAAATAAAAATAATATAAGCAAAACAAGTGGAATTATTGGTTGGATTGTTCATAGAGCAGTATGGAAAACGTACATGGCAAAACGTATATTACTTTTTATCGAACAATTAGCTCATACTTTTTATTTATTTGTCCCTTTGTACTTATCTTTGCTTATCATGTCCGAATTAAAATGGAGTGATCAAGAATATTTTTACTTTCTTTTATTTTTACCGATTTACGCTAACGTATGGGTGTATTTAAGATTCAGTAAAAAAATGTACATAGTTAATTTCAATAGTTATGAGACTTTATTTATGAGAAGATTAATTATTTACACACTAATAAT
>NZ_CAKMMP010000004.1 GCF_927798175.1 Paenibacillus sp. JJ-223 | reverse complement strand
CACACGTTCCCATCCCGAACACGACCGTTAAGCCCTCTAGCGCCGATGGTACTTGGACCGCAGGGTCCTGGGAGAGTAGGAAGCCGCCAAGCGAAACCCTTTCGGGTATTGAAATACTTCGAAGGTCTTGAATATAATTTGGGCCCTTAGCTCAGTTGGTTAGAGCGCACCTCTGATAAGGGTGAGGTCGGTGGTTCGAGTCCACCAGGGCCCACCATTTAACTTACAAATCAATAAATCCTACATATCATGGGGCCATAGCTCAGCTGGGAGAGCGCCTGCCTTGCAAGCAGGAGGTCAGCGGTTCGATCCCGCTTGGCTCCACCATTCCCTGATAGCTCAGTTGGTAGAGCACTCGACTGTTAATCGAGTTGTCACAGGTTCGAGTCCTGTTCGGGGAGCCATTATGGAGAGGTGTCCGAGTTGGCCGAAGGAGCACGATTGGAAATCGTGTAGGCGCCAAAAGCGTCTCGAGGGTTCGAATCCCTCTCTCTCCGCCAGCTTGGTTTTATTGAGGCCCGTTGGTCAAGGGGTTAAGACACCTCCCTTTCACGGAGGTAACAGGGGTTCGAATCCCCTACGGGTCATAATAGTATGGAGGCTTAGCTCAGCTGGGAGAGCATCTGCCTTACAAGCAGAGGGTCGGGGGTTCGATCCCCTCAGCCTCCACCATATATTTTTTTAACGACGCGGGGTGGAGCAGCCCGGTAGCTCGTCGGGCTCATAACCCGAAGGCCGCAGGTTCAAATCCTGCCCCCGCAATTGAACTTATTTTAAATAAGGGATCTTGGAACCGTGGTGTAGTTGGCCTAACATGCCTGCCTGTCACGCAGGAGATCGCGGGTTCGAATCCCGTCGGTTCCGCCATTTTCTTTCAAACATTGAGGAAGCTGTTCACTAAATCTGCTGTAAGGCACTGACGCCTGGATAAAGTGCAACGTTTCAAGATTAACTTTATTATGGCTCGGTAGCTCAGTCGGTAGAGCAGAGGACTGAAAATCCTCGTGTCGGCGGTTCGATTCCGTCCCGAGCCACCATTGAATCTAATAATCGAATATGCCGGTGTAGCTCAATTGGTAGAGCAACTGACTTGTAATCAGTAGGTTGGGGGTTCAAGTCCTCTCGCCGGCACCATTGTGGAGGCTTAGCGAAGTGGCCAAACGCATCAGACTGTAAATCTGCTCCCGTACGGGTTCGGTGGTTCGAATCCATCAGCCTCCACCATTGCTTTTAGGGGCATAGTTTAAAGGTAGAACAGCGGTCTCCAAAACCGTTAGTGTGGGTTCAATTCCTGCTGCCCCTGCCAATTCTTTATTAATTATGTATTATGGCGATCGTGGCGAAGTGGTTAACGCACCGGTTTGTGGATCCGGCATTCGGGGGTTCAATTCCCCTCGATCGCCCTCTAGTGGGGATTAGCCAAGCGGTAAGGCAACGGACTTTGACTCCGTCATGCATAGGTTCAAATCCTATATCCCCAGCCATTATTTGCGGACGTGGCTCAGCGGTAGAGCATCGCCTTGCCAAGGCGAGGGTCGCGGGTTCGATTCCCGTCGTCCGCTCCAATAGAATATGGCGCCATAGCCAAGTGGTAAGGCACAGCTCTGCAAAAGCTTTATCCCCAGTTCGAATCTGGGTGGCGCCTCCAGTAAATATGCCGGCGTGGCGGAATGGCAGACGCGCTCGACTCAAAATCGAGTGGGAAACCGTGGAGGTTCGAGTCCTCTCGCCGGTATTCAGTATTAAGAAAACAGTCCAGTAGAGATTACATCTAATGGGCTGTTTTTTTGTTTATCTATATGCTTACAAAATGAAATGATTAGGTGGGAGTACAGTGCCGGATTTGTATACAGAACACGATTATTCGCAGTTATTATTTGACCTATCTCTTTGGGAAGAAGCCTGGAGAAAGAGAAAGGCGTCCATGCCTCCCAGGAAAGGGAGCTATCCGTTCGATACGGAGGAAGCCTTTGAACGGTGGGCCAGAGAATACCACCATCAGTCGTTCACGGAAGAAGGCAAACAACGTTCTGGTCGTATTATGGGCTGGATTGAGAATCAGGGCGTCGAATATAAGGGGTTAACGATACTGGATGTCGGCGCCGCCTCAGGTGCGTTCAGCATACCATTCGCGGAAAAAGGAGCAACGGTTACTGCTGTTGAACCTTCGCATTTTCTGACCGCTTTGATGAAAGAAACCATTCCTGCCGAATTAAGATCCAGGATCGACATTGTGTCGGAACGTTTTGAGGAATTGTCCATTCAGGACAAAGGCTGGGAAAAGAAGTTCGACTTGGTGTTTGCCTCCATGTGTCCAGCCATGTCCGACTGGGAGACGGTGGAACAAGCCATCAACTGTGCCAGGCAATATGTGTATATCAGCACGATGGCGGCTCCACGCGAGCACACCCTAATGGATGAGTTGAAAGAGGTGTTGGGGGTAAAATCGACATTCAGAGCAGGAGATATGGCATACATCCAACAGCTTCTATATTTGAAGGGATATTCTTATACGAGCCTGATCACCAAAGAAACGACTACGTTGGAGATGCCGTTGGAGGATGTCGTGCATAAGCTGCCGGAATGGCTCAAAACGTACAAGCTGCCAACGGATGAACAGACTCTGCGACTTGCTGAAGAGCACATTAGAAAGACATTTCCGGATGGCGTCGTCACGTTTACGCGGGGAGGACGATTCGGAAAAATATTGATTCAACTCGATGAACCTCAGATGAAAACTGTACGGAAATAAGCATGAAGTTACGAGCGGTTGTTCATATAATAGTATGATCAGAAAAACAAAGAGGGGCAGTGGAAGCTGCCCCTTTTGCATGCATGGTTCCGAGGTATACCTTGTACCCTTTCACGAAATGGATTCTCCCCATAAATAACAGACCAAATCCCTCGTAGTGCGCCTTCAAACAGGTTTTTAGAACGGGCTGAAGCTCATATGATAGAGGAAACCCGAAAATTTCCAAAAATTATCCTTCAGAAAACTGGATTGCAGCTATAGAACAGCGAATGTATTTCATGGCTTGGGCAGCTCATTAGAAATTAAACCTGTCTTTCGGCATGCAGGTTCTGCTGCCGAAGCCGGTATTGGCCCGGGGTTATTCCCTCCCATTTGCGGAAGGAACGGATGAAGTTTTGCGGATTGTTATACTGAAGCCGGTTAGAGATGTCCTTTACGGTCAGATCCGTTTCTTCCAACCATCTTTTGGCGATGGTGAACCGATGTTTGGCCAAATATTCGCTGAATGACGATCCCGTTTCCTTGCGGAACACACTGCTTAAGTAGTTGGCATTATAGTGAAGCCTGGCAGCACACTCCTCTAGCGTGAGGTCTCTATCATATTCCTGATGGATGATCGCAATCATTTTGTCCGAAATATGACGGTACTGTGTAACTTGTCTCTCCTTGAAAAGCAAAATGATGGGTTTGATCATCCGCTGACTGAACCAATGCTCCACTTCTGAGGCGTATCGAAGGTTAAATAGTTCCTTGTACAATGAATCATAGCCGGAAGTTGTCGGATCAAGCCGAATCCCGCTCTCATGCAGCATCTGCAGAATACGGGTGAGCAGTCGGGCCAGAGCCAAATGATAATCTTCAGAATGGCATTCCGGATCCAAAACATGCTCGAGCATCTGGGACAGCAGCACTTCCGCTTCACCTTCGTCGCCGGTCTGAATCGCTTGAACGAGAGCGTACTCCAAGGATGAAGGATAACTGATAGATGCGGGGCTGCTGCTATGAATCGGCTGCTCATATTGAATGATAATGCCTGTGCCCAGCCGCAAACGCTGGTGCAGTGCTTTTAAGGCCTCGGAATAGGCACGATGTACTTGCAGGAGAGATGTCCAAGGTTGGCTGAACCCGATACTCACTGTGAGTTGAAGCACTTGTTCGACCTGCTGCTGCAATTGCCCGGTCATGGCATGCAGATGTGCGGCAAATTTCACCGGATCCGATTCAGCGTCCCCCAATATGGTGACTACAGTTTGTTCCAATACTACAGGGTATAGCTGGTGATGTTCGTCTAACGTTTCCTCCATCATATTTTGCACGGCGAACAACAATAAATCGAGATCGCTCACCGTATACTTGGATTGATGCACAAGATCTGCCTGAATGACAATAACGGCAACATGTTGCCACTGGTCCAGATAGTGACCGTACCCATGCTCAATCAAGCCGCTTTGAAGAGCCGAAGGGGAGCATTTGCCAAGAAGCATGTCCATAACAAAAAAAACACGCGTTTGAAGCACGTACTGATTCAGGCGGTTTTCAAGCCGTGAGCTGGAATCCACCATCTGCGTAAAGCGTGCCTGAATCTGCTCGAACTCAGTGGGGAAAGCATCTGCACGCTTCTTAGCCATCGCTTGACGCACGGATGGATGGTAATGAAGTCCGACATGGGCCAACAGTTTGCGAATCGGGACATGCATTCGTTTGGAGCCTAGCCAGGTTAACCCTAAAGAAACCAACAACATGATCAGGCTGACATGCAGGGTATGCTCGGCGATGCGCGTGTATTCCTGGGTCAGCACGTTCATTGGCGTCAAAAGCATGTAGGTCCAGCCTCTTAATGAGGATTGGGTGTAGGACAAAGAGTACCGCGAGTCGCCCAGACGTACTTTGGCTTCTCCCGCTGCATGGGATGATGCCGAAGGCAGCCGTTCAGACATGTTGCTTCCAGACTCTTCTTCCCGCATATCCATTCCCGCAAGCGGCCTGCCGATATAAGCGGGGTTGGGATGGGCCAAAATGCGTTGTTCCCGGTTGACGATAATTAAGCCTGCAGCCGAGGTTTGCTCCATATCGGCCGGGCTTTGCAACGAGCAGGCAGGAATTCCTGCAATGACAGCGGAATGGGTCGGCGCACTCAGGTGCGGAACTGGCCTGGCAAGGGCAATATGATAGATGCAACCGTTATCCGAGATATGTTCCGGGTTGTTGAACACGCTCGAGGGTATGAGCTGCCAACCGGACGTTAACGTTTTCGAGAGCATTTCTTTCATGGGAAGAGCCAGCGGAAATTCTGTGCTTAAATACATTCCGGCATGATCGATCAGCCAGTCCTGCGTTTGGTTAATGAGCGCGATATCCATGGAAGGCTCCCAAGAACGCATATTTTGAAATTCGGTCTGCAGCCGGTCGGCGCTGGGTGTCTTCGCGTCGAGGCGTGGGGCTGACAGCTGCTCCAGCGTGGCTGGCCAACGTGTTGCTTGATCCAGCATGTAGCTTATAGTACCGAGTTTATGTTCTACGTTGGACTGCATCTGATTCAGCAGCTGTTTGTTCGTCTGAAGCTGATGCAGCTCGCTCTGGTTCGTTGTATAGAAAAAAGCGGCAATTCCGGTTAACAGCATGGGGAGAGTGCTTAACAGCATGCCAAAAATGATCATCCGATGAAGATAACTGTGTGCTCCCATAGTCAACTCCTGACGTTCTGGAATGAAGTTGGTTTCAACTCTATTTTAGTAAACGCTTACATAAAGAACAACAACATTTTGTTTAATTGGATAAAAAAGTAATGTGTTAAAGAAGGATTGCCGTTCATTACCTCATAAAAGAGGGACAGGAAACGTGAACAGTGCTTGCATGTGCTTCGCTGCACCGATTTCATCTTGGATGAAGACGCGTTTGACATGGTTAATGAAGCATAACAGGCCGGGATCCATGCAGAGAATCGAGGTCCAGCGTACGGACAGCCGAAGGTCCAAATCCTTCCCCGACCAGAGTCTAGGATGAAAAACCGTCCGCGGTCTGTTTTGAAAAACGTCGGATTCCCCTAGAATAAGGACATAAGGTTAAACAAGAAACAAACGAACTGAAAGGGCGGTGAACAAGAACATGAGATGGAACAAAGGAAATGGCTGGGCGATCGTCTTTATCGCACTCGGCGTACTGCTTCTCTTCGGGAAATTGACTCCATTGTTGGGACATCTGACAGGTTATCTGATTCCGATTCTGATGATTGCACTTGGATACTACGGCGTGAAGCGAGGCAATGTGGCTCTGGGATGGATCGTTCTCCTCATCGGTATTCTTTCGCTGATGGTCAAACTGTCCTGGTTGATCGGTCCGATCATCGCTATCGGATTAATCATCTTCGGAATCTCCATGCTGAACAACAAACGCGGATATCGTCGGTACTAAGCCATTAACGATTATGAAAAGGAGGGCCAGAGCATAATGAGTGTATTTCGTCGAATGCGGGACATTACCGTAGCAACATTGAATGAGCATTTGGAGCAAAGTCAGGATCCAGTGAAATTGATCGACCAGTTTCTGGTCTCGACCCGCCAGGATATTGGCGAAGCCGAGAAGCTCCGTCACCAGTATGCTTCACACACAAGACAAATGAAACAACAGGCCGATCAGGCCGCCGCCATGGTACACAAACGGGAGGAGCAAGCTTCGATGGCTTTGAAAGCCGGGGAAGAGCACCTTGCCAAGCTAGCCTTGCAGGAAAAAATCATCTACGAAGAAAAGATGGAGCAGTACAACGAACTGTACCAACAAAGCAACTCCGCTTTGCAGGAACTGGATGAGCAAATCAACCAACTGAAGGTTGAATATCAAACCGTATACAGCAAGCGCCAATATTATTACGCCCGGATGCAGACGATTCAACTGCAGCAGCGGATGAATCAGCGCAGCCAGTATAACGGCCAAAATGTTCCTCGCATGTTCAATCGTTTGGATGATCAAGTATCGGATCTTGAATATGAAACCCAGAGTCTTCGGGATTTGCGAAGAATGGGGCAGGGAGACACCTCAAGCGGAATCTCATCCTCCCAGCTCGATAAAGAGCTGGAGCGCCTGAGACAGAAGCTGAATACCGACAGAAAGGAGTAACCAAGCATGAACAGATTATTTCGGTCGACGCGTAATCGTAGGCTGACAGGCCTAATCGGCGGCATTTCCGAAAACCTCGGCGTGAGTTCCGCGCTGCTGCGCATCATCTTTTTCATCAGTATTTTTGCCACGGGCGGCACGTCGCTGCTGATCTATTTCATCGCTTCACTGTTGGTACCGAAGGAAACTTACCCCGGTGAGTCGTACGGATACGGCCCTGATTTCGGAAGAGGATACAAATGACAGAAAGGAGTAACACGACATGAGCAAACTATATCGCTCAACGCGTGACCGGATGCTTACCGGATTAATCGGCGGCATCTCCGAATCGATCGGCATGGATTCTACGCTGCTGCGTATCATCTTTGTCATCAGCATCTTCGTTACGGGCGGCACGTCGTTACTGATCTACTTCATCGCCGCACTGGTTGTGCCGAAGGAACCTTACCCTCCATATGATCCATATGGCCCCGGGCCAGGTCCCGGCCGAGGTTTCCAGGGTCACGATCAACATCCGCCAAGAGGGCCGTTCAATCAAGGTCCATTCAACCAAGGCCCGTTCAACCAGGGTTCCGGCGGTTTCGGACCGGGTCCAGGGTATAACAACAGACCTAATCAGGGAACGCGTTATGACGGCAATTACGCAGGAAACCAGCAGGAAAGCGAACTGGATTCCATGATGAAGGATATCGAGAAAAAAGCATTGCAAAAAGAAGTCGAAGAGCTTCGCCAAAAATTATCTCGTTACGAGAAAGGAGAAAAATAACATGGGAGTATTTAAACGGATTAAGGATATGACAAAGGCGTCGGTGAATGATCTTTTGGATAAAGTAGAAGACCCAATCGTAATGCTCAACCAATATTTGCGCGATATGGAGGCCGAAATTCATGAGGCCGAAGTAACGGTAGCGAAACAAATGGCCAACGAGCGCCGCATGAAGCAGCGTCTGGATGAAGCTGAGCGTACTTCCGTACAACGCGAATCTCAAGCCGAAGCGGCTTTGGCAAACGGTCAGGAAGAGGTAGCACGCAAGCTGCTGGAAGAAAAAATCTATTTCGATCAAAAGATCACCGAGTACAGCGAGCTGCATGCACAATCCGAAGCACAAGCCAAAGACCTGCTGCAACAGCTGCATGACATGAAAGACGAGTTTTACAAAATGCGCAACAAACGCAATGAGCTTGTATCCCGTGCTCAAATGGCCAAAGCGAAAAAACAAATGTCGCAAATCAACAGCCTGCATACGATCGAGAGCGGAAGCGCATCGCTTGGGTTCCACCGTATGGAAGAAAAAATCATGCAAATGGAAGCAGAGGCTGACGTAATGCGTGCACCGTATCGCAATGCTCATGCGACTAACGCAACGTACACCAACCCAGCGGACGCTGAAAAACAATTCAAAGTCGACCAGCAGCTGCAAGCCCTCAAAAACAAATTGGGCAATGGCGCCAAAAATGATGCAGGTACAACCAAAGAATAACTGTTCGGTCAGCAAACAATATGATATTCTATAGATCGTGAATAGAGAACGGTTTGTAGAGTAAAAGGTAAAGCCATACGGGATGAAAGATGCCTGGTATGGCTTTTCCAACGACAAGGGTTCACCAGCATACAGAGGAGGTGTGGCAGATATGAACAGAAAAGCGCAATGGCTTGCCGTAGTGATCATTGCCATCGGCGTTGTGATGCTGCTGAATCGCCATATTAACGTGCTGACGGCTGCCGCACTCATCCTGTTAACGATCGGGATGCTTCAAGTCCGCAAAGGAGATACGCGCAAAGGTTACCGTTGTCTGGGCATCGGCGCAGGCTTGCTATTGCTGGACAACTTAATGATCGTGTTTTTGATTGTGCTTGGTTCACTCGCTTATTTTTATTCGAATAACAAAAAGATGGATTTGCATCAAAAAGTGATGCGCAAACAAAACTTTATGGCCCGTTATTATTGGGATCGTGCGCCTTGGACGCTGCGCAGCATGAGCCTGTGGCATGTCCTCGGCGAAGTGAATGCCGATCTGTCCCTCTCCCTGCCGGAAGAAAAACAAACCGTCGTACTGCTCCAAGGTGTCATGGGAAATGTACGTTTAAACTTGCCTGAAGATTACGGCGTCGAAATCGAAGCCTCTGTCTTGTTCGGGCGCATTCAATTTCTGGGCGAGCAGGACAGCGGAATGATGAACAAACTGGTATGGAGAACTCCTGGATATGAATCCAGTGAACATAAAGCAAAATTTGTCATTTCCTATATTGTTGGCGACTTATTCATCAGTAAACCGTAGTAAGTTAATAAAAGCAAAGAGGAGGAGACCCTGTTGAAAACGAAACGACATGCCGATATGGTAACCCGAAGCATGGGTGAGGGGATCCTCCTTGTTTTCGTTGTGCTGGCCGTCATTTTGTATGTATTGTATACATATGGTTTTTTGGCTCCTTTTGCAGGCTGGCGGCATTTGCTCCAAGCGGGTCTGCCGCTGCTATTGCTCCTGGTTGCCATCGGGGCAATATTCGGGTTTTACCAAAGCTACCGCGTCAAACGAAGGCTTGAACTGCTGCGGGAAACGCTGCTTCAATGGGAGAAAGGATCGCTTTCCCGTACGGTGCCCGATCTCGGCCCGGATGATGTGGGTCGCCTGAGTGAACAACTCGGACGCATCGGCAAAAAGTGGGAAGAACAGGTGACTTCATTGCAGCGTTTGTCCACCAATAATGCACAGCTTGCGGAACAGGCGCGCATTACGGCGATCGTGGAGGAACGACAGCGCTTGGCTCGCGAACTGCATGATGCCGTATCACAGCAGTTGTTCGCCATTTCCATGACGGCGACGGCAGTCGGGCGCAAAATGGGCCAAGATTTTGATCGGGCACAGAGACAAGTGGCACTCATCGAAGAGATGGCATCCGTCGCGCAATCGGAGATGCGCGCATTATTGCTCCACTTGAGGCCGGTATACTTGGAGGGCAAACAGCTGGAGCAGGGACTTCGCGACCTGGTGATGGAATTGAAAACGAAAGTGCCGATGGAAATCGTGCTTGAAATCGATGACAACATTCACTTGGTGAAGGGCATTGAGAACCATTTGTTCCGGATCATCCAGGAAGCCATGTCCAACACGTTGCGCCATGCGAAGGCGGACAAAATGGAGATTCGGCTGCAGCGCAAAATGGATGCGATTCGGGTGCTCATTCGCGATGACGGGCAAGGCTTTGAGTTGAATGACCAGAAGCAGGCCTCCTATGGGCTCGCGAACATGCGTGAGCGCGTTACGGAAATCGGCGGAGCGATCCAATTTGTCACCGCTCCCAGGAAGGGAACAAGAATTGAGATTACGATACCTTTGATGAACGATGAAAGCGGGGAAGAACATGGCAACGGAAACGGAAATCGAGATGGAATCGGATAACGAAACGTCGATCAAGGTACTGCTCGTGGACGATCATGAAATGGTGCGCATCGGTCTGGCCGCGGTGCTGGATACGGAGGACGGCATTGAAGTCGTGGGCGAAGCCGGCAGCGGAGAAGAAGGCATTCGCCTGGCTCAGGAGTACAAACCGGACGTGGTGCTTATGGATCTCGTGATGGAGGGCATGGACGGCATCGAGGCAACTCGACAACTGCTTAAAATGTATCCGGAATGCAAGGTCATTGTGCTTACGAGTTATTTGGATGACGAGAAGATGTATCCGGTCATTGAGGCGGGCGCGTTCAGTTATTTGCTGAAAACGTCAAGGGCCAACGAAGTTGCCGATGCCATTCGTGCTGCCGCTCGCGGCCAGTCTGTATTGGAGTCCCAGGTGGCCTCCAAAATGATGAACCGTTTCCGTCAACCGCAGGCGACCGCGCCTGCCCATGAAGAGCTTACGGATCGGGAGATGGACGTGCTGAGGCTGTTGGCGCAAGGGAAGTCGAATCAGGACATCGCGGACGACCTCGTGATCGGCATCAAAACGGTCAAATTCCACGTGACCAACATTTTGGCCAAACTCGGCGTGGATGATCGTACGCAAGCAGCGATTTATGCATATAAAAACGGCCTTGCCGAATAAAAGCGAGCTATGCCTTGAGCAGGGCCGAACATATCGAATGAACGGATAACCCGAAAACTGCACTAATTGCAGAAAATGCAATAACTGATCATCAGGTATACCTTCCTGACTCGGTCGGAAGCCCAATTTGCCATCCTCTTTATGGCAGGTTGGGCTTTTTTGTGTTGCTGTGTTTACAGCCGGATCATCCGGGGCATGCTGTTGATAGATTGATAGATTATAGAAAAGGCGGGCTGAACATGAAGGCACATTGGATGAAAGCGGGCATGATGCTTGCATTGGTTATCGTTTTGGTCGGAGTGAGTCGGGTGTACGCGGACAAACAGCCGCTTAAGTCTGAATCCGAAAGAACACAGCTTGAAGCACTTATACATACCGGCCATTTGGCCATGGATCAAGCGGATCGCATGATCGTTAAATGGCAGGGTCAGGGAAAGGGAAATGCGCAGACAGCCGCATCCGTATTGTCCCGGCAGCTTGGGCTGCCTGAACCCGAACAAACCATTCAAACGGGACATGAGGTATACCGCAGCGAACGGCAAGGGGGAGAGCTGCAGGCGGGGGTCCTTGTAAACGCAGCCGTCGTTGATGAAGGCGAGTATTATCTCATCGTGCAGTTAACGGGCGATGAGAAATCGGATATGAACGCATTCCTCTCGCTGCATGAGGAGGTCGGGCGGCTGCTGAACGAAGCAGGGCTCCAGGCGGCGTGGAATTTTGCCATGCAGGGCAGTACACCAGTAGAAACTGCGTCGCTGACAAATGCAGGGGAACAACTGGAGCAGGCCGAACGAGCGATGGCTTCCCGGCTTGATGTACACGAGGCGGAGCGATATACGGACAACGGCACGGTGGCCGTATCTTACGAAGTACCCGGGCTGCCGCTTTCCATCGCGAGCGCCTCTCGCGAACTGAACATGCAGCTGGCCGTACACACGGACCAAAATCGGGAAGAGAATCGAATTACGGTAGGGTTCCCGGTGATAACGATTGAATATTGATAGAAAGCAACAGGAAAATTAATGCAAGTATTCATGCTTTATGCTAAAATGTCATCAAATCTGCAGGCGATGACATATGTTTTGACTAAAACTGGTAACTTCTACGACTTAATCAAAGAAGCGATACGAATCGCTTTTGCGGGAGGAAGAGGAGCTCATGGTCGAAAAACAAATGCAGCACGAAGTTCAGACGCCAGGCGCAATATTTCTCATTTTTGGGGCGACCGGAGACTTGGCGCGCCGGAAACTGTTTCCAGCAATCTATAGTCTTTATCGGGAAGGGAAATTAGGCGAGGATTTCGCCGTTATTGGCGTAGCGCGCCGCCCACGGTCTCCCGAGGAATTCAGAGAAGATCTTCTCGAATCGATCAAGGAATTTTGTCGTTACCCTGTGGAGGAAACAGAGAAGTGGAATCGGTTTGCCGAACATTTCGAGTATACCTCGTTGGATATCAATGATGTGGATGGTTTCAGGGAGTTAAACGTCCAGACTGCACGGCTGGAAGAACAATTCAACATTCCGGGCAATCGTTTGTTCTATTTGGCTCTTGCGCCGGAGCTGTTCGGCAGCGTTTCTTACAGTCTCCGTGATGGGGGCATGCTGGACGGCAGCGGATGGAATCGGCTGGTCATCGAGAAACCGTTCGGCTATGATCTGCCCTCGGCGGAGAAGTTGAACGAGCAGATTCGAGAAGTGTTCAAAGAAGAAGAGATTTACCGGATCGACCACTACCTTGGCAAGGAAATGGTGCAGAACATCGAAGTAATCCGGTTTGGCAATGCCTTTTTTGAGCCGCTCTGGAACAACAAGCATATTGCCAATGTACAGATTACGCTCGGGGAAACGGTCGGCGTGGAAGAGCGCGGCGGATATTACGACCACTCGGGTGCACTGCGGGACATGGGGCAAAATCATATGCTGCAAATGTTGGCCATGATTGCGATGGAGCCGCCCAGCCGTTTGTATCCCGAGGATATTCGGGACGAGAAGGTAAAGGTGCTTCGCTCGCTGCGCCCGTTTTCCTCGGATGAAGACGTGCGCCGGAATGTGGTTCGGGCCCAGTACGGGGCAGGAACGTTCCGCGGCGAACCTCTGCCGGGTTACCGCGAAGAGGACAAAGTGGATGCGCAGTCCACGACCGAGACGTATTTTGCAGCAAGGGTCTTCGTGGACAATTTCCGCTGGGCAGGAGTTCCTTTTTATATCCGGACGGGGAAACGGCTGCCGGTCAAAACGACCGAAATCGTCGTGGAGTTCAAATCGATGCCGAGCAACGTGTACCTGGGTCAAAAGTACAAATTGGAGCCGAACCTGCTCGTGATTCGCGTGAATCCGATGGAAGGCATCTATATCAAAATCAATGCCAAAAAACCGGGCTCGGATTCGGAAATCCAACCTTTAGCCATGGATTTCTGCCAGAGCTGCATGATCGGCATCAATTCGCCGGAGGCATACGAACGTTTGCTGCACGATGCGGCGGAAGGGGACTCCACGTATTTCACGCGTTGGGACGAGGTTGCGACGGCTTGGTCCTTCGTTGATCGCATTGCTGCGGCTTGGTCGAACAACATGGGGGAACTGCACACCTACCCGGCAGGAACCTGGGGACCGGAAGCAACGAATGCTTTGCTGGAACAAGACGGATTCCACTGGTGGCCGGTAAACGGGCAGGCTGAAGACGAAGTGGTGTGGCAATTCAATCATTAATCAGGTGAAAAATAGATGAAATACGGCTCAACCTATTTGGTTGAACGTATGGACAGGGGATATGCGAAGCTCGGGAAAGCGCATCATTATGCGTTTTTCGGGCTTTTTTCGCGATGATGATAATAATGGTAATAACATTACTAAAATAAGTTATTGACAAAAAGTAAGTAGATAACATATACTCATTCCAGGACATAAAGAGATTACGCAAAAGAAAAAGTGATGTCGGCACGATGCGGGGATCACCCAAAGATTCATGAGATGAAAAAGACGCGGCAGAAGGCAGAAGGGGATACAGAGCAGAATCATTCATGAAGGAAATATTTTAGCATAATATCTTTATTCTAAGAATACTATTTTGCATATATTTGATAGGAGGAGAAAAGCATGTTGGATGTAGGATTGTTGTTGCTTCGTTTGGTGATTGGACTGTCGTTTATGGCGCATGGCGCGCAAAAGCTGTTTGGTTGGTTCGGGGGTTACGGCATTAAAGGCACAGGCGGTTGGTTTGAATCGATGGGCATGAAACCGGGTGCGGTGGTTGCCTTGCTAGCAGGACTTGCGGAATTTGGCGGCGGATTGTTGCTGGCCCTGGGATTGCTCACTCCGGTTGGCGGCGTTCTGATTGCGCTCACGATGGTCATTGCCATTGTCAAAGTGCATGGAGCTAACGGTTACTGGTCTACGCAAAACGGATACGAATACAACCTGGCCATTCTGGCCGTCGGGGTTGCATTGGCACTTACAGGCGGCGGTCAATATGCCCTGGATGCATTGATTTTCTAATACGAAGTGTATGCTCAAAAGCAGGATTGAGTACCCATAAGCCTTAACCGGGCCGCGGGTGCTCTTTTTTTGCGAAAAAGGATGAACTCTGCGGCATGGAATCGGTTATTTTCGGCCGGGATTATGGTACAATAGGAAAGTTGAATACACATATTAAGTAACGGCATGCAATAATACAACAGGTCAGGGAGGATGAACTCCGTTGTAAATGCGTAAAATGGTTCAAGCATAGGTTTGAACGCCAGCGGATCACATCAACCGGCAAATGCCGGACTGCATATCGATGAATAACCTTCCGGCGACTGCCGGAGACTGAACTTTAGAATGAACGGACGAAAGGAATAGAGGGAATGAGCAAAGCTGAAGATCAGATTTTACAACAGGAAGTGGACAAACGCCGGACGTTTGCCATCATTTCTCACCCGGATGCGGGTAAAACGACACTAACCGAGAAGCTGTTGCTGTTCGGGGGCGCGATTCGCCTCGCCGGAACGGTCAAAGCTCGGAAAGCCAGCAAACACGCGACAAGTGACTGGATGGAAATCGAGAAACAGCGGGGGATTTCGGTAACGTCCTCCGTGATGCAATTCGATTACTTGGGACACCGCGTCAACATTTTGGATACACCGGGTCACCAAGACTTTTCCGAGGATACGTACCGCACGCTGACGGCGGCGGATAGCGCGGTCATGCTGATCGACGTGGCCAAAGGGGTCGAGGCACAGACCATCAAACTGTTCCAGGTTTGCGCGAAACGCGGCATTCCGATCTTTACGTTTATTAACAAATTGGACCGCGAGGGGCAAAGCCCGTTTGATCTGATGGAAGAGCTGGAGAACGTCTTGGGTATCCGTTCCGTGCCAATGAACTGGCCGATCGGATCGGGACGTGATCTGTGCGGCGTGTACGACCGGATGAAAAATCAGGTGGAGCTGTTCCAAGGGGACGACCATTCGACGATCAAGGTGCAAAAAGTGGACGGTTATGAAGATCCGGTCATCCGCGAGATGGCGGGCGAGTACCTGCATGATCAACTCTGTCAGGACCTGGAGCTGCTGGATGTGGCGGGAGATCCGTTCGACATGGAAAAAGTACAGCGCGGTGAATTGACGCCGGTATTTTTCGGCAGTGCCATCAACAACTTCGGCGTGCAAACGTTCCTGGAGAACTTCCTGCAGCTCGCACCGAAACCGGAGCCTCGCCGCAGCACGGCTGGCGAAATTGAACCGACGAACGAGAAATTCAGCGGATACGTATTCAAAATCCAGGCCAACATGAACCCTGCGCACCGAGACCGCATTGCGTTCCTGCGCATCGTATCCGGCAAGTTCCAACGCGGCATGAGCGTCAAGCATGTTCGTGTCGGCAAGGAAATCAAGCTGTCGCAGCCGCAGCAATTTTTGGCACAGGACCGGGATATCGTGGAAGAGGCATACGCCGGCGATATCATCGGTTTGTTCGACCCAGGCATCTTCCGCATCGGGGATTCCCTGAGCCAAGGCAGCGAAATCGTCTTTGACGAGCTGCCTACGTTCTCTCCTGAGATTTTTGCCAAAGTCACGGTGAAGAATGCGCTCAAGCATAAGCAATATCAAAAAGGGATCGACCAGCTGACCGAAGAAGGCACCATCCAGGTATTCCAGACGGTCAACTTCGATGAAACGCTGCTCGGCGTAGTCGGCCAGCTCCAATTCGAGGTGTTCGAATACCGCATGAAAGGCGAGTATGGCGTGGACGTGCAGCTTCAGCGCATGCCGTATCAGTTCGCCCGTTGGATCATTGACGAGAATCTGGACCCGAGCAAGTTCCGCATCAATTCGGCGTTGGTGAAGGACAAAAAAGGAAATTACGTGGTCCTGTTCGAAAATGAATATGCGATGAGAACGGCCATGGACAAAAACCCAACCGCCCAATTCCTGGAGACGGCGCCATAAGCCTCGTTTTTCTAGGAGTAGCGTTTAATAAAACAAGTTACGTGTGTTATGCAAAGCAACAAAAGGAAGACCGAAGCCCCTGTGAAGGGTGTTTCGGTCTTTTTTTAATTCAGTTCGGCCGCCGATAAAGTTGATGGTGCAGTTCTTGGGCTTTCATAGGAAACAAGGTACGGCTCATCAAGAGCTGTACCTTGTTTTTGTGATTCGGTAAGCCAAGCCAATCGGCTTTACTGAACAATGCCGCAAGTTAAGAACCGCGGAGCATAATTCGGACCGATCAGGCAAATGCTGTGTGCAGACAGAACAACGTAATAACGGGTGACAGTCTATTCCCGGCCATTCCCGACATTATCGCAGGGGCTTAACGGGAATCGTGTGCAGATGCTGTTGTGCTACCTGGATCAGTTCATCCTGTTTGCCAGGATCGGTGTTCTTCCAGATCATTTCGAAAATGGCACCCAGTCCGGGCAAGGCCGCTTCAGGGCCGTCGACAGAACCTTCAATCATTTCGCGGAGCTGGGCATCGCTTTTGTCATGAACCTTATGAACAATCGCTTCACGCAGGCTTAAAGTAATTGGCATCGCAAGTCCCTCCTCGTATATTCGGCTGCCCTTATACTGTACCCTGCAGACCGTGAGCGCATTCAAGTTTGTCGGTCTTTGTGGTATACTACGAAGGATGTTGAAGCACGGAGCGGGAGGTTAGACCCTAATGGCAAAGAAGCAATATGCCGTCATTGGCATGGGACGTTTTGGGTCCAGTGTGGCGAATGCGCTCAGCAGCATGGGCTTTGACGTACTCGCCATCGATGCGGACGAACAACGGACTCAAGAGATGTCGAATATCGTAACGCATGCGGTATCGGCCGATTCCACCGACGAAGAAGCGCTGCGGGCGCTGGGCATTCGTAATTTTGACGTCGTGGTGGTTGCGATTGGCGAGGACATTCAAGCGAGCATTCTGACGACGCTAATTTTGAAGGATATGGGCGTTCCGGTGTTGATTGTTAAAGCACAGAACGAGCTTCATGGCAAAGTGCTGCAAAAGATCGGAGCGGACAAGGTCATTTATCCGGAAAGGGATATGGGACTGCGGGTTGCGCATCATTTGACTTCGCCCAACATTTTGGACTATATCGAGTTGTCCGAAGATTACAGCATTCTCGAAATGAAGGCTTCGGAGCAGATGATCGGCAAAAACTTGCTGGAACTGAATATCCGAGCGCGCTTTGGCTGTAACGTCATGGCGATTCGCCAAGGCAGCTCAATGAACATTTCGCCGTATGCCGAGGATCGAATCGAAGAAGGGGACGTGCTCATTATCGTGGGCCACAAGGATCATTTGACCAAGATGGAGCTGGCGTATCCCAAATAAGCGAAAGAAATGACCCGAGAACGGGAAGGATGGAATCATGGATATCGTATCACCTCAAAATAACCGCGTGAAAGAATGGGCACAATTGCTGGAGAAGAAGCATCGTACCCGTCAGCATAAATATATGATTGAAGGCATTCACCTCGTGCAGGAGGCATTGCGCGCAGGCGCGGATCTGGAATGCATCGCTTACGACGGGGAACGCGGCATTCCGAAGGAACTGGCCGGATTGGAAACGCCGCTTCAGCACGTGGAGTGGATTAGCGTCTCCCCAGCGGTCATTGCAAAATGTACGGATACGATGACGCCCCAGCCTGTGTTTGCCGTGGTGCGCAAAAGCAGCGAACCGCTGCAAAACCTGTGGTCAGACGCGAAAGGACTCGTCGTTGTGCTGGATGGCGTGCAGGATCCGGGCAATGTCGGAACGATCATTCGCAGTGCCGACGCCGCCGGAGCGGCAGGCGTAGTGCTGGGTGCCGGCTCTGCCGATGTATATAATCCGAAAACGATTCGATCTACGATGGGCTCTTTGTTCCATTTGCCGATCGTGGAAGGCGACCTGGAGACGATCCTGCCTGAGGCAAAAGCGGCGGGCGTGCGACTTGTCAGCACGTCACTGCAGGCAGAGCACTCGTGCTACAGTTATGATTTTACGCAGTCCGTTTGGCTGGTCATCGGCAACGAGGGTAAGGGCATTTCCGATGCCACGGCCCGACGGGTCGACGATGCGATCACCATCCCGATGCAGGGACAAGCCGAGTCGCTGAACGCCGCGATGGCGGCAACGGTCCTGTTGTTTGAGGCGATGAGACAGCGGATGTTTCACTAACTAATAATTCCTGTCCAATTTTATTTTTACTGTCTCTACTAAAATTAACTGTCCCCAAACCACCTAAGACTGGAGCCTGGTTGACGAATGTCCCAACCATTTCTCCAGTCTTTTTCTCTCCTCTTAAAGCACTACAGCAGGGATTTCTCAAGCAAATCGCGAATAGGTAATCAAGCAGAAACCCAGTCTAATCAAGGCTTTTGGGGATTGAAAGTAGTTGATTCAGGCTTACTCAGGCATTTCCCAGGCGTTTTAAATGCTGATCCTTGCTTTTCTCAGGCATCTCTCTATCCCTTCAAGGACACGAATTATTAGTCGTTTTCGTTCACAATCGAACCAGTTTCCTTCCAGTTTTCAGGGCTTTTTCTCAGTGTTTTTGGGACAGGAACTTTTATTTCGGAAATGGCGGTGAAGCCTTGTGGGGTAAGGGATTGGGGCAGATTGGAGAGAGGGTGTTTTGGGGACAGTTATTTTTAGTTTTCTACAAAGTAATAAGTTTTTTGGTGGCAGGAGTGAAGGGATGCTGACTTGGAAAAAAGCTTTTGTGAACCTCGTTTATCTGAAAAAGTGAATATCGCATTAGCTGGATTGATAATTAACTGATGTTGAAGACAAGGCAAGGTGAGATTAGTGTTACTAAGTGAATTGCTTTCAATGAGAGGGCTGGATCTTTCCAAATCGATAAAGTTAGTTCGGCATCAAGATCCGAATTATGATACCAAATATCTTTATAAGCGTGGCATGCTCGATTTTTATCAAAGTATTCAAAGTAAGGATAGATTTGGTAATTGTGAGTATCTCATTTCGTTTTTAGGTTATGAGCAATCGAAAGCAATCTATATTGGGGCATACAAAGTAATTGGCAAATCAAGATTTAATAAATCAGTAGCAGAGGTTCCTCCTGAGTACCCCTATATGGAGGTATTAGAGCAAACATTATTCCATTATGAAATCGAGAAGATTGATTTACTAAATGATTTGGCTGATCGGCTGGTTATTGATTGGGGAGCCTCAACGAGGACTTGGTGCCAGTGGTTAAGAAAAGACAATCCGAAGCCAGTGATTGAAATACTCCCTGCTGGATATGTTAAGGAATTCCCAGGCTTTGAAGATGTGATCTTAGCTTTTGACGAGCTTCAAACGATTGTTAATAGTCCTGATCCAAATAGAATATGGCACACCATGCTATCCTCTGTTGCAGGTGTTTATTTAATAACTGATATGACCGATGGAAGTCAGTATGTAGGATCGGCATCAGGGAAACTGGGTATTATGGGACGCTGGAGAAGCTATGTTGAAACAAAACATGGAGGAAATATAAGATTGATGGCATTATTACAGGTAGATCCAGAGCGTTATAAGAATTTTCAATACTCGATTTTACGAACACTTCCTAAATCATTAACTCAAACTGAGGTTGTTAGTTTCGAACAGAAATACAAGCAAAAGTTGGGGTCACGGGCATTTGGTTTGAACGGGAATTGATTCTGAATGAATTTACTGATTAATTATATGATTTTAAGTAAATTCTATATGGCGAAACCATATTGTCTGAAAACGTGTTTTACTCAAAAATTTAAAGATTGGTTATCGATAAATTACTATAGCCCTGTAAGGGGGAAAAGAAAATAAATCGTAAGTCAATACAGCTTTATTGCAGGAGGGATTATCATTAACTCACTAACATTTTTACAATCTATAGAAAAGGAAATTATTAACGTTTATGATGATTGGATGGTAGATTGCTACAATTTATTACCTGTACCATGTGAACCCAAAAGATCACAATGTCATACAGTTGTTAATGCTATAGCTTCTTATATATCAGTTCACTTTCAAGAAAAAGTCAACCACTACTCATCAGGAGTACATGGTTGGGGAATGACTGATGACTATTTCTTTGATTTTAATTTAGTAGATGAACCAGCTATTCATATTACAGGTAGTAATAAGTATAATGTCTATCATCCTTTGGCATTTGAAAATGATTTCATTAAAATATGCGATAAACCGCTATTAGCCATGGATTTGGCGAAAAAATACATGTGCAATACTTCTGAGTTTATAGATTATTTAAAAGAGAATCTAAGCCAGATAAGTCATCGTAAGAGAAGGTTTTTACCACGGATTAAGATCAAATTAGTAGGTATACAAAAAGGACGAATAGCCAGTTGGGTTGTACTAAGAAGAGATCAAAAAGTCGAACCTGGGCATTGAAGCAGAAGTAACAGGAGCTCAAAACTTCAAACTAATTTATTTAGACAAGGCGAATTCATGAAGAAAAGACACTCGAAGCGTAAGGATACATACTAAAAATTGATTCAAACAGAGGAATATTTGCATGACCTTAATAAGATTTCCGCAATATAAAATCGTTGAAAGAATTGCAGTTTTGTAAGTGTGACGATCATTCCCAACATAGGAGGGATATTTTGGTTTCTCGTCGAAATGTAGTTCAATAGCTGTATATTTATTCGGGACAGGAGCGGCATATAGTGAAATTGGAATCTCATCACATTGAAAGATTAGTACCTTGGTTTGGGTATGGGAATTTTAATGAAGCAGAAGTAGTCTTTTTTGGAAATGAAGAAGGACTGGGAGGCTACCCAATTGAAGCAGTTTTAGGAAGGTGTCAGCTTTACGGATATGATCCAAATACGTGGATTGATAATGATTGGAGACTGGGGTATTGGGATGAAACAAGTCATGATGGGTACTTAACCCTGGGAAGGATAACGAATGAAATAAGAACTGCAAGTGGACTGTCACCTGTTGCCCCACCTCCACCTCCAGCTTCTCCGTTCTTAGAATTCCAAGCAAGGATGCTATTGCATTTTGAACAAAAGGATCAAAATTGGTTCAATGTTAAGAAAAACCTTCTAAATAATCAATGGAATCAAATACAAGAGTTGAAAGAACACTTATATTCAAACAAGACTAAAATTAAGGCAGGATTAGTAGACTGGAGACCCTTGCCTCGCTCTACAGAGGATGTTTGGCCATACGATGGAATTGACGAAAAGAAGTACATTTCAGCTTTCAAATTAGCTAATGCAAATTTGAAAAAAATAACTGAATTAAACAACGGTAAATTGGCAAAAGAAGAACTCGACGAGTATTCCAAGATGCTATGGAATCGTGCTGAGCTGATTAGGAAAGTATTTGTTACATTCCCCTTCTCAACACTAATCGGTGTTGGAGATATGAACGCTAAGAAGAAACTGTTGGAATTCATTTTCAGAAATGAAAATTTAACATTCACGAAAAAGACTTTGAGAAATGGGAAATCGTATGAGATAGCTGAGTTAATTCTTCCAGACAAGAAACTTACCATTATCCTTACATTATTCTTTAATCATCGTTCTAATTGCTTACAATTAGAAGGGCTACAGCATTTATGTGAGGATGTCCTTGAACCAATTATTGGGTGTTAAAGTTAATTTCAATTATAATTAGAGTTTTCTTCTACAGAAAGTCCATAAGAATAATAAGTTGATTGTCGAGTCGATGAATTTCAGGTGTTTATTCCTGATTATTCGTTCGGCTTTTTTGTTTTACACAAAAAATTCAGTCTTTCTCTAACCTATAATTCGGCGTTCATCTCTCTATGTCAGATACCAAATCGTTATTTATTCCGAAAAGGAACGTTTTCGGAAATTTTAAGTACATTATACCTATTTTTTTGGAGGACATTTGTACCATTTGTCGAATCAATAAGAATGGTTGGTTTTTTTGAAATTTTTGGGTATTGATTGAATTTTAAGATGAATGCAATAAATCATTCTAATGCGAACAGACTGCGTATGGCTTAATAATAGAGTTTTAGTGAAGTATAGTATTCTCATTTCCTATAGCGGGTGAAATGAGAGGCCAAGGAGGAAGGGTTATTTGTATATTTCTAAGCTAACTATCCAAAACTTTAGGTGTTTTCAAGACTTTACTGTTGAATTTAACGAAGGATTAAATGTATTAATCGGCGGTAATAATGCAGGGAAAACTACAGTAATCAGAGCATTGGAGTTTCTTTTTAAAAGAGGAAGTGCCAAAGCGCCTACCATAGACGATTTTAATAAAAGCCTTGATGTATCAACCCCACCAGAAATAACAATTACCGCAACGCTTAGATCCTCCAATACAGATACTATGGATGATAAGGCTATAGTTGCAAGCTGGCTTACGAAATTGGAAACACCGTGGGAGGCAGAGCTAACCTTTAAATATTTCCTTCCAGAGCAGGATCAAAAAAAATATATTGAGGAAAGTGCTAATTTATCTACACCAAAAGAACGTTGGTTCTTGTTAGAAAGAAATCTAAAACGATACGTTACAAGAATCTATGGTGGGAATATTGTTAATAAAAATCGTGCTGAGCCTGAATATTTGGATAAAATTCATTGTGAGACATTAGATGCGCTTCGTGATGTTGAGAGCAACATGTTTACAGGCAAAAACACCCTGCTGAAACAACTGCTCACTCATTTTAAAGATAAAGCAATGCATGCTGTGGATCATAGTGAAAAGACTGATGGTCAAAATGGAACTGTTGGTAATGATAAATTTGGTCATCTCTCTCGTTCATTAGTTGATGATATTGTTGGACGGGTAAATCAGAAAGAATTCTTAGAATTCGCAGAAAAAACGGGTGCATCTGTTGGCGGCGTACCTGCTTTAGATGGGAATCTACAGGAAGGAGATGTATTGTCAGCCTTACGGCTTATCATTAGAGATCAGACTGGAATCGAGATCCCGATCATTAATAATGGAATGGGTTATAACAATCTCATTTATATTTCATTGATATTATCGAAATTCAAAATGATAACTTCCCCCGAGTACGGCGAAAATGCAAAGACATTTCCTATTCTACTAATTGAGGAACCAGAAGCACATCTTCATCCAGCTCTTCAGTACAATTTTTTGAAATTTTTGAAGGATGAGATGGATCATCAAAGTTTCAGTAGGCAAATTTTTATAACAACACATTCCACGCAGATTACTTCTGCTGTTGGGTTGAAACCGATCATCTGCCTGGAAAAAGAAGGTGGGAAGCCTGTATTTGCAAAGTATCCCAGTAAAGTTTTCTCGGAAAGTAATGAAGATCAGGAATCAAGGAAATATGTAGAAAGATTTTTGGATGCAACTAAATCAGCCATGTTGTTTGCGAAGTCAGTCGTATTGGTTGAAGGGATGGCTGAATTAATTTTACTACCGATTTTAGCTCAAAAGGTGAATTGTGATCTGGACAAGCATCATGTAGCTCTTGTTCGGGTTGATGCACTAACATTTAAACATTTTATTAAACTATATGGTGCAGGGGTTAAATCAGAAAACAGAGAGTATGCTTTGGAAAAGAGAGTAAGCTGTGTTATAGACTCTGACCCATCAAAAATCGTTAAGGAAAGGCAAGATGGAGAACGAAGAAGTTGGAAGAAATGTTGGCCTTTTGATTTAGACAGTAGTCCTGATATTTTTGACTATAAGCCGATATCAGGTGCAGTAAGAAATCTTAACGAACAGACAATAGCAAGTCCAAACGTTAAGGTATTCTATAAATCAGAAAAAGGGAAAACATTTGAATATGATTTAGCATGGGATAATTCTGAAAATGAGCTTTTATTTACAGATGATGTTGAGATCGTAGAGGTAAAAGAATTGAGCGTGTGTACCTGGGTTGAGAAGGAAAAGGAGCGTGCAAAGTTTGCCTCAAGCTTTTTGATTCATGCTCAAGGCGTAAAGGGTGAGCTGGCATTCGAATTAGCAAGCAGGATACAAGACAATAGGTCTACTGTTATTAATGTGCCCACGCATATTAAAGGAGCGTTTGAGTGGGTGTGCTATAGAAACGAATTGGAGGAACGTAATGGATAAGGTCAGGGTTATCTCTTCCGATGAAAGGATTTCAGAGTTAACGAATCATTTCAAAGTTATCGCTGGTCCTGGTGCGGGAAAAACACATTGGCTTGTTATGCACATTCTGAACGTTCTTCAAAATGTGAGGAATCTTACGTCCACATCAAAAATTGCATGCATTACATATACAACTGTAGCAGGAGAAGAGATCCAAAAGCGTTTGGGAACCAATCAGAATAAAGTTGAAGTATCAACAATCCATAGTTTTCTTTATGCGAATATTGTTAAGCCGTATATTTATCTAATGAAAGATGACAACGGAAATACGTTGGTTAATATTGAAGAGTTGGATGGTCATGACGATAACATAGCTACAAAAGGTAAGATATACGTTTGGCAACAAGAAGCGAAGAATGGAAGCTATTTGACTGATAAAATAAAGATCAAGAAATGCTTAGAAAACTTGGATTGGAAGCTTGAAGATGGTGAAATTAAATTGAAACCAAGAAAATTCTATCTAAGCAAGATCGGAAGGTATAGCATACGGTCAGAAGAAATGCTCTTATATAAGAAGCAGTTTTGGAAAGAGGGCGTAATTCATCACGAGGATGTGCTTTATTTCGCTTATAAAATTCTTGAGGAATATCCCGTTCTACTTGAACATTTAAGTTCTAAATATCCGTATATATTTATAGATGAATTTCAGGACACAAATCCGATCCAGACAGAAATTATAAAGAAGCTAAGCAATGCTGGTTCTGTAATTGGTGTAATCGGAGATTCAGCTCAATCTATTTATGAATTTCAGGGAGCTTCGCGTCAGGAATTTATTTCATTTACTCTTCCAAATCAAACTACGTATTCAATAGAGAATAATAGGAGATGCGGTAGTAAAATTGTAGACTTTCTGAATTGCATTAGAAGTGGCGACGAGCTGGAGCAAAAGCCTACAAGGGATGATAGTGAGATTGATGTTTATTTTTATGAATGTAGTGAAACGACAGACATAAGCGTAACAAGCTTTCATGAATTGAGAAGTAGGTTTGGGCTTGACGGAGATTATTGTATATTGACTCGTAATAATGACACGGTAAAGCGACTTCGAAATGCTGAGGTTGAGGACATTTGGTCGATTTTTAATGAAGTAGATGCTAATAGGGAAAGGTTTATTAAAAAGATATTTACTGCGTATAAATCGATTAAAGATAACCGACAAGAGGCAGGAGTAAAGGAACTCATAAAAGTATTTAGAACTGATAAAGATGGGTTTTTAAAAGAACCTTTTCAGGAGAGTCAACATATTAGCTCTATAAAGAAACGAAGTTTGGCAGTGGATCTGCTTGAATTTATGGCTGGAAGGATGGATGAGTTTTATAATGGCTCTTTATATGATTTTTATGAAAGTTTATTCCAAACGTTAAAGACTAAGAACTATGGAATTAAGAAGATTACAAGGGGGAAAATTAAAGAGTTTTCCGATGCAACATCCATAAAGAAACTTTTAGATAATCTTATCTTGCCAGAAGAAAAATCATCAGATATACGAACTATTCATAAGGCAAAAGGGATGGAATTTCAATCTGTGCTACTATATCTCTCAGATATTGATGAAGTTAATCAAATTATTAATCCTGATATTGATTCTAACGAAGATGACACTCGTATTCTATATGTTGCATTGAGTAGAGCGAAGGATTTTTTGTATATAGCTTGTCCACCATTAAACAAAGAAGCTAAAAAAAAATTGACAACTATGAACATCAAACAATTTGTTCCTGACTCCAATGGAATGGTTAGAGCTTAGTGTCTATTCTCATAATTTCACAAGCCTTGTAATCTGATTATTGAATCAAAGGAGAAAGCAGATGGATGATAAATACTTATTATATATAGACATTTTAGGTTTCAAAGACCTGGTCGATAATGATATCAATAAAGTTAAAGATTTGTATCAAGTAATTGCCAGTCTCAATGTACATCAACATGATAGTTTTAAGGCAATTGTCTTTTCAGATACGATATTAATATACAACAATTTTCCTACTCCAGACGAAAAAACAAAAGCATATACAGTGATGTTCCTATGTGAGTTTGTTCAGGATCTTCAACATAGACTTATTGGTAGGAACATTACCTTCAGAGCTGTAATAACATATGGGCAATTTATTAATTATGAAATTAATCAAATTCCTTGTTTTTATGGAGCTGCACTTATCGATGCATATCTCATGGAAAAGGAAATACCATGTACGGGGTTGTTTATAACTGATCGTTGCAATGCATCAAATAATATTTTTCGGACACAGCGTTACAGCGATGATCTAAATTTTGTATTCGTAACTCAGAATCTTCACCGATTAGAGTATGAAGGACATTCAAATGGCTGGCTAATTAATGAATTAGGATTAACAAGAGATGTTATGGCAGAAACCCTCCATATTAAATTTATTTTTGAGAATATGCGAAATCATAGTAACCCTAAAGTGAGTACAAAATATAGTGCAACTTGGAACCTGTACGTGAATCAATATCCAAAAACGCTTGAGCTGTTTGAACAGAACTCTTTTAATCTAAATTTAATATTCCCTGAAATTAATTGGGATGAGTGGTTGAAATTAATACCAGAGGACTACTCGTATATTCAAGAAGGTTGATAATGATTATAGAACTCAAATAGCCTGTTCACAGTTATTCGGAAACCGAGCTTGGATATTTAAATTGATGAAATTATATCATATCAAAAACTTTTAATTAGGCGGATACAAAGTAAATAGCTGAACACTCAGATGATATTTGTTGTGATTAATCAAAGCGATCAAGTGATTGCATCGATAACCATTTACGTAAGGGTTAAATAATAGTAACGACTCGGTTTAATATATTGCGAAAACCACGAAATCAGCTTTGCATCTACTGGATATAGATTGATTATGAATAGAAACTTGATTGTTTTTAACCATAATAATTCAGGAAACTCTTATGAGTGATTATAGTATCCAGATGGATGGGGAATCATCATGTAGCATTCTTGATTATCACAGATTATAAGGTTATTATGTTTTTATTTATAGGTAAAAGTGATATTTATGGAAGAATTGAATTTTACAAATAAAGATATATTCGAAAGAGATTTTTGCGTTTGTAAATATTGCAGCAAGAAGTTGGAAGAGGAATTGTTGCTGATTGATTGTGTTGATAAGAGAGCAGATTATGATATTGATAGTTGGGTTACTATATGTACTGTTTGTAATGGAAAAAAAGCAGATAAAGATTTGGACGAGTATTTAAAGGATATTATTTTTACTAATACTGAATACTATAATGTTTTTGTTGAAAATATTAACATCATAACTAATCTTTCAAACGAATTCATTATTGATGAAAAAAACAAATCAACCTTGAATAAGATGCTATACGTTAATGCGATCACAGCTATGGAAACATATCTTTCTGATGTTTTTATTTTCCTCGTTTTAAATGATAATAGCTTATTGAGAAAATACATTGAAAATGATTTAGATTACAAAAATGAAAAAGTTGTGATTTCTGATATTTTTGAATGGGTTGAAAAATCAAAAGAAAAAGTTAGTGACAAATTATTAGGTATTACTTTTCATAACTTAGTTAATGTCAGAAAGATGTTTAAATCAGTGCTTAATATTGAATTCTCAGACATATCAGAATTGATCAAGGTTGTAAAGATAAGACATGATATTGTGCATAGGAATGGGAAAAATAAAGAAGGCAATCAGATTAATATTTCCACTAAAGAAATTAGTCTACTCATCAAAGAAGTGTCTGTATTCATAAAATTTATAGATGACCAAATAAATATAGAGTATTACAGAAAGAAAGATATAAATGAAAACTTATTAGAAAAATATCTTTTATTGGTAATTAATAAATCAATAGAATTTAATGATGATATGTATTTGAATGAGTATATTAAGATCAAAGGTTATATTGAGACCTATTACGGAAGTGATTTTATTTTAAAGAGAAAAAATAAAGATTTGGAATCGATTCAAAACCTCATTATGCTTCTTGAAAACTTGAATGGAGATGCTGATTATTTAAAAAAAATATATTTGCCTTTAGAAAAATTAGAGGTTCCAATATATTTGGATATAAATATACTGGATGTTGTTAAATTGAAGCATTTAAAAATATTATCTATTCAAGGTTCAGGGATGGAAAATGAAGACGATACTATTCCAAAAAGAAAAAATTTAGAATTACTATCCACAATGACTCAATTAGAATCTTTAAATATTGGCAGAACCGATTTGTATGATATATCCTTTTTATCAGAATTAACAGAGCTTAAATATCTTGGAATTCATGCGAATAATATAGAATCATTAAAAAAAATTAAAAACTTACAGAAGCTCGAATATCTTTCTGTTTTCCAAAATAATATTTCAAATTTAAGCGGTTTAGAGGAGTTGATAAATTTAGAAATATTGGATATTGCTTCTAACAAAATTAAAGATATTAGGGCTTTGTCTAAACTGAAAAAGTTAAATACATTGTATCTTCATAATAATGAAATTAGTGATATATCACCACTCTTTAATCTGCGAAACCTGAAGCATTTAACTATAAGCGGAAACAGTGTGAGTGAAGAAGACTGCGAGAGAATAAAAGAAAAAATTCCTGGTTTAGAGTATTTTGGGTATGACAGACAAAACGTCGCGTCTAACTCTATATAGTTGGAATCATAGAGTAAAAAAGGATTCAGTGTAGATGAAATAGCCGTATTAGTAAAGTATTGGTTAAGATTTCTGCAATTAAATAACTCTAAGTAAATTTATGAAGTAAGAATGAAGAGATATTAAAACGCAACTTCCTTTTAACTAACTAATAATTCCTGTCCAATTTCAAATTAACTGTCCCTAACTAAAATTAACTGTCCCCAAACCACCAAAGACTGGAACCTGGTTGACGATTGTCCCAACCATTTCTCTAGTCTTTTTCTCATCCCTGAAAGCATCACAGCAGGGGTTTCTCATCCAAATCTCGAATAGATATTCAAGCAGGAACCCAGTCTAATCAAGTCTTTTGGGTAGGTGGGACGGTTTTACTCAGGCGCATTTCCCAGGCTCTTACCCAGGCGTTTTAAATGCTGATCTTTGCTTTTCTCAGTCATTTCTCTATCCTTTCAGGGACACGAATTATTAGTCGTGTTCGTTCACAATTGAACCAGTTTCTTTCCAGTTTTCAGGTCTTTTTCTCAGCGTTTTTGGGACACGAATTTTTATCTCGAAAATGGCGATGAAGCCTTGTGGGGGAAGGGATTGGGGGAGATTGGAGAGAGGGTGTTTTGGGGACAGTTATTTTTAGTTTTTTACAGGATGGTGTAAAACTGACATGTTGCTGTTGTGAGATAAAAGTGAGATAACATCTCCTTGCCTAGTTACAACTTAATAGCTTTTGTTAACTTGAACAGTCCTAATAATTTCATTTTTTAGGGCTGTTTTTATCGACTCGATTATAACTTTTTTTTACAGTGTATATATCCAAAAACGGCTTCTACCAATGGGATAGAAGCCAAATAAGCATTTTCGGATGGGCGAGAAGTCCGTACCGGCGTTGCGTATGAAGGCGGACGCAGCAATCGCAAATATGTGGTTGAATACCTGGCGATTATAGAAGGCAAGGCGTGTTGGATTTAGCTTTTACGACTTAGCGTTTTAGCTATTCCGCCAATAATGAATCCCCATATTGCATTTGTCGCAAAGACACTTGCAATGGTAAGAGGATTGGTTAAAGGACCCTGTAATTTACCATCAAGCACGGGAGATAAGATGCCGCTAAGCAGAATTGCGAAAAAAGCATAACAAACACCCGCTCCGATCAGAATGGTTACTGGCGCGGAAACTTTCCTGATCAGGACGATAATCAGCCAAGTCAAGGAAATGAATAATGTCATTAGAATGCTCCCGAATGATTGACCGATTAAGTCCATTACCCCGGTTATTTTCATAATAGGTCTAATAAGTGCTATAGCACCTAGTCCGAGGATCAAAAGCAAGTTTTCCCTCAAAATGTCTTTGGTTCTCATTCCATATCAGTTCCTCTCCGATGGTTTATATGAGTTGGTAGCGCGTCTCTTCTTGATTTTCCCGAATGGTTTAAAATAAGTGATGAACACCATGATAAACAGGCATAATAAGTTGAAGCTTGCCGTGAGTAAGATCGCTAACCATTTCGACCGGAAGTTATGATCCTGCAAGGTTGCAAATCCTGTTTCGCTGACCATATCCACAAGAGAAGCTGTCCAATGATTCAGGAAAAAGATACCGATAAGGATCGTGGTTAAGGTAAGAATCAATTTGATGACGATCCAGTAATGCTTGACGAGCCCCCATTGCGTCCATATCGACAACAGGATGCCGGTCAGCAAAGTCATCAGGGCCGGATATTTGAGCAAGTTCTCGTCAATGATTTCCATGCTGGCCAATGTGTAGGCCAGTTGCTCTCCATTTGCAGCGCTATACAAATATAGGCCCAGCAGGAGCATCCCCAATGTACCGCCAATCCACGAAGATGCAGAAATAACGTGTATGGCGACGAATATGCATTTCTTTTTATGACTTAGTCGATAGGCCATAGGTTTCACTCCTCTCCTAATGTAATCTACCGATCCAGATGTTTTGAATCTTGCAGTGCCTGAGCTATCGTTACTTTAACAAACTATTGTTGTGAACTTATTACGATCCTTTGCGGTTATCATGATAATTACATTGGCCCTTATATTTTCGCTATAATGACCGGTGGGAAGGGAAAGGAGAGCGTGTATATCATGGCTGAAACGCTGTTGTTAGTAGACGATGAAGAGAAAGTTTTGGAATTCATGAGTTCGTTTCTGAAAAACGAAGGGTTTCAGATTGTTACGGCCCAAACCGGAATGGAGGCACTCTCGAAAGTCGAGGAAGTGAACCCGGCATTGGTGGTTCTGGATTGGATGATGCCGAATATGAGCGGGCTCGATGTCTGCCGTGAAATTCGTAAAAGAAGTCAGGCAGGCATTATCATGCTGACTGCAAAGTCGGACGAGATGGACAAGATTATAGGCCTTGAGGTGGGAGCGGATGATTATATGACCAAACCTTTCTCATTGAGAGAACTATTAGCTCGCATTCGTTCGGTTTTGCGAAGATTAAATGGCAATTCTGCGGTTGAAGATCATTTGGTCAGAGGTGATTTGATCATCTCCGGTTCACAGTATCGGGTATGGAAACAGGGGGCCGAAATGAGTATGACGCCGACCGAATTCAAGCTTTTGTACACGTTGGCCGCCAAACCGGGCATTGTGTACAGCCGCCTGCAGCTGCTAAAGGCTGCCCTGGATGATGATCTAATTAACGTGGAGCGAACGGTGGATGCCCATATCAGCCGACTGAGGAAGAAGATCGAGGATGATATTGAGAATCCAAAGTACATTCAAACCGTTTACGGTTTTGGTTACCGTTTTGGAGGTCAGGCATGAGGTTTCATCTTAAAATTTTCATAACGATGGCTTTGACGATTGTGGGAATTATATTTATTTTTGTTGCACTAACCCACTTTGTTGTCCAACGTTCGATTGAGGCGAGCATTCATGAATTTCGCAATGACGAAATGACACTTCTTGCGTCCAAGCTAACCGACTATTATGTGCATAATGATGGATCATGGGAAGGGGTTGGGCAAACCGATCTCCTGCAGGAGATCGATCAGGAGCGTCCAAGCCTTCTTGTGATGGACAACGATAAACAAATCATTTTGTTGCAGGGCAACTCGCCTATGAAATTAATAACTCGACTTGGGGTAACGGAAGCAATCATCGATCAAGGAGAACCCATTGGACAGTTGTATTATTACGATCCAGAGGTGGCGTATTTCAATAAAATGCTGATCGGCATTCCGATATCCGTTGTTATTGTTTTAATCGGGAGCGGTTTGCTACTGATCTTACTCGCTCTTCTTATCGCCTACCAATTATCAAGGTGGCTGGCTTCTCCGTTAAGAGTCCTTATTTCATCGATAGAACGGTTAGGAAAAGGTGAGCTTGGTGTGCAGGCTCATTTTCAAGTGAATGATGAATATGGAAAAATTGCAGACGCATTCAATCAGATGTCAGCAAAGCTACAGAAAGCGGAGGAATTAAGGCGGAATATAAGCGCAGATATCGCTCACGAGCTAAGAACACCTCTCACCATTATTGGAGGGAAGTTGGACGATCTGCAGCAGAAGGGGCAACCCGTGTCTCCCCAGATGTTGCTGCCTTTGCAGGACGAGCTTATTCGTTTGAATCGATTAGTCGAGGATTTAAGGACCTTATCATTAGCAGAAGCGGGGAAGTTAACTCTAAATAAAACGGATACTGACCTGGCACATCTAGTGCAGCAGCTCTGCTCTGAATTAGAGCCTTTTGCTGAAGAAAAAGGGATTTCGATTCAAATGGAGGTTTCAACTGACAGAACCATACTATTCGTGGATCCGTCTCGAATGAAACAGGTCCTGATTAATTTGCTTACAAATGCCATTCACTATACACCGAATCAAGGGAAAATATTCGTTCGAATGTTGAATCAGGACAATCGAAGACTGACACTGATTGTGGAAGATGCCGGTATTGGTATTGCTTCAGAACATTTACCGTATCTCTTTGACCGTTTCTACCGCACCGATGAAGCTCGTACCAGAGAGAGCGGGGGGACCGGTTTAGGTTTATCGATTGCCAAACAATACGTTGTATCCCACCAGGGGACAATTGAAGTCGAAAGTAAAGTGAACGAAGGAACCCGATTCATCATTCAATTGCCGTATAAAGTGGAACGAAAGGAATAAAGGATACTCTTGCATAAACAAAAGACGAAGCCAACAGCTAACAGTGTGCTCGAATTTATAAAAATGTGTGGAAAACCAAAAAAAATGTGAAGATGCATATAAATCGTTCGAGAACCCCTGCTGCTTACTTATGTTATGTTTTTCCTGTTTCTTGTTGTAAAACTAATTCAATTGCATTAATCTTATTTTTATTAAATATTTTTTAAGAATTACTCTTATTGTTGTTTAATAAGTAACTTTTAAGAAATGGAGAAAAATTTGTCATGAAGTCATCGAATCTGACCCGTCCTTTTTATTTCCTGTGGACGACCCAAACCGCGGCGAATGCAGCTGATGTGCTTTACATAATGGCGCTTACGGTGCTGGTCCTTGATCGGACCGAGTCTCTCGTATCGGCGGCGCTGATGCCGCTGATGCGCAGCGGGGCTCAAATGTTGAGCAGCCTGATTGCGCCTTTGCTGATCCATCGTTTCAAGTTGTCCAACCTTCTTTTATTGTCGCAAGTGGGGCAATTCCTGCTGTTCGTTTGCCTGGCCGTTTATTTACAGCTTCATGGAGAGGCTTCATCGCTTGTATTGGTATTTTCACTCGTATTCGTAATGTCTTTTCTCGACGGATGGACAACCCCGGCCCGAAATGCACTTATACCACGTTTAGTAACGCGTGAGCAAGGTTTGCTTAAAGCCAACGGGCTGATTAGCGTCAGCGATCAGGTCGTACAATTCGCAGGCTGGGGATTAAGCGGCATCGTCGTTGCATTTCTGGGTGCCAGCCCCACGTTGTTGCTGACGGCTGTTATCTATGGTCTTGCCGCGGCATTTACGCTGGGCGTCAAAGAACCAACGAAATCGGGATCTGGAGATAAGGCATTGAACGCGTCCTCTGACGAAATACCGGCACTTGGCCCATCCAGATGGCATACGCTGACCGAAGGCTGGAAGATGATATGGAAAACACCTCGCCTGCGGGTGCTTACGTTTATGGACATGATCGACATGCTTGGCGGTTCGATTTGGGTTGGCGCCTTTACCCTTGCGTTCGTTCAAGTCGCACTTGGACAAGGCGAAGAATGGTGGGGATTTATCAATGCCGCTTATTTTGCAGGAACAATAGGTGGTGGAATGCTGGTACTGGCACTGGCAAAAACCATCGGCAACCGCTATTTAGCGGTGATGATGATCGGCATGGCCGGTTATGGCGTTCTAACCGCACTTTACGCGCTCAATACAGAGCCATACGTTGCACTTATTTTGGTTATGTTAATGGGGCCTTTCGCAGAGCTTTCCGTTATTAACCGGCGCACCTTAATTCAGCGCAGCGTAGCCAAACTTTTGCTGCCCAAGGTGTTATCTGCCCAAGCTTCTCTTATGCATCTCGTATTTTGCATTTCGCTGCTGGGCATGGCTGGGCTTGCCGAATATATCGGGATCGTGAATCTCTACCTGTTCGCGGCCGGCCTGACCATGCTAGCGCTTTTGGTAGGCTTGCTAAGTCGCCGGGCTTTCCGGGACAAAGTTTCTCAGGCAGAACCATCGGTGAAGTCTGATGAAAGGAACCTTGAAATGGAACAAGCTTAACGAGGTATGGGGAAGCGCAAATCTGCCTCAAGTCAAAATTGGAATTGAAATTCAAATTAGCGTAACGATCTATGTAACCCATTCCGTTCTAATTGCAGCAGCCAAATATGAAGGGGATAAGCCATGAAAAGTCTTTTATCATTATGGGCGCTGCTATTAAAAACAGGTGGATTGGCAACGGAGGGTGATTACTCTTGGTTTTAACTCATTTTATAACTGTGAAGGGAATGAAATATCATAACGGTATTAGATACGCTTAATCAAGTGGCAGTGATTCTATTACTCATTGGTTCCTTCATTTCTTATCTGCAATTACGAAAGGTTAAAAGGCAAAGGAAACTAACGGTTTTGGAAAAGGCATTATATATCATTATTCAAGCCGGGTACTTACTTTGGGCGGGGAGCGGGTTGATGATGTTAATCTCGAATTAGCTATTAAAAGCAGTAGTCTCATACTATGTGATCGGGATCAAGAAGGGGCAAAAAAATGACAAAACGCTACTGACACACTGTTGTCAGCAGCGTTTTTTTATGATGAAGGTATAGCAAAACAAGAAGAGGAGTTGTTCGAAAAATGAGAGAAACAGAGAAAGTATTGCAATCGCTTGAAGAGACGATCGGTCAGTATTTAAGCGAGTTAAATAACCTCGATATGGAGCAATTGCTCCATAAAAGGTGTGAGGAGGAATGGTCCGTCGGGCAAATGTACATGCATTTGATTCAATCCGCACTATTTATGCATTTGAAGAATGTTGACCAATGTTTAGCAGATCATGATTTTTCATGGAGTACCGTTGGAGAAAAAACGGAGGAGGGGAAGGCGGTATTCAAACTAGGGAGCTTCCCGCAAGTTCGGATACGGGTACCTGCTTCGCCGCAATACACCCCACAGCAGCCGCAGAATAAAGAGCAGCTGACTGATGGTCTTAACCGTGTAATGGAGCGTATGAAAAGTAAGGAACCTGATCTGTACCAAGCTCCCGATCATAAGAAAGTTCCTCACCCGAGACTCGGTGAATTAAACGCTAAAGAGTGGTTTTTGTTAATCGAAATGCACTACAGACATCATCTTTTGCAGCTGGAGCGATTAAAAGATGACTTGAAAATGAACGAAGGTCATGAATAATACAAAACGTACAGCAAGACCCTAGAGCCAAAAGCAAAGATAGCAAGATAGCAACCGTTGAAGGTTGCTGTGCTGTTGGTTAGCTATAGATTGGGGATGGAGGCATCTGTAAACGCTTTGTTATTTGAACAAGTTAATCAAGTTGCCAGACTGCCGGCAGGAAATTAATGAAACTATGGATTGGGTGAAACAATAGACCAATCAAGGGACCAATAAACAGCAATATGATCGCTGCGCCGATCCCAACGATAGCATGGAGAATGTCCCAGACAACAAAAGTGAATATTGACATAAAATTTAATCGTTGAAATTAAATTAACCACCCTTTATTATTAAGTTAACTTAATAATAAAGGGTGGTTAATATTGGAGCTTGTTGAGAAAATAAATAGTTTACAAACGCAGTTGAATATACAATTAGCAAGCAAATACGAAAAGCATATCGATAATCAATTAACGGCTAAACAAGTGTTAGTTTTAGAATTAATTCGATCTGGGGTTAATTCAACAAAAGCTTTGGCAGATAACTTAAATGTATCGACGAGTGCAGTCAGTCAATTATTAAATAAACTCGAAGTTAATGCGTATATCACTAGAGCAATAGACCAAGAAAATCGAAGAAAAATAAAACTCCAATTAGCTGAGAAAAGTGAAAAGTATTTTGATCAATTAATATTACTAGAGAAAGAAATGAACGAAAAACTATATGGGATGCTACCGATACAAGATCTGGAACATTTAGCCCGTATACTCGAAAAACTGATAAAGTTAGCAGGGGATGAGCAGAATGACTTGGATTGAGAAAGCAAAATCAATGTGGTTCATGATGCTGGTTTTGATTTTTAGTGGCAACTTTTTGCTATATCAAACTACAATAGGTTCAAAGATATTACTCGAAGAATCTCATAGTATAGTTCTGGGTTCAATGTTAGATTTAATTATTTTATTGCCTTTGTTCCTGATGCTTTATCGAAATAAATTCACGGTTAAATCAGCCATTATCCTTTCAGCCTTAGGGTGTATTTTAATTCGATTTCTTATACCAACTTCATTGCTAGAACCTTATGAAACGATTACTTGGATAGGCATCATAGCAGAAGGTTGTATCATTATTTTTGAAATTTTGTTAATTTTTACATTTTTTCGTTATATACCGAAGATACTAACTGAAGTAAAGAGAAGTAATCTTCCTATCGTTTTTTCTTTTTCGCAAGCCGTGAGGCTTTACGTTCGAAACAATCCAATTATTCAAATAATTTGTTCTGAATTGCTTATGCTTTATTACGCATTCGGCAGTTGGAAAAATACAGCGCCAATAGGAATCACAATGTATAAAAAATCGAGTTTTATTGCATTCCAAATCATGTTAATCCATGCCATGATATTAGAAACATTAGGAGTACATTACTGGCTGCATGAGATCGCTCCAGTTTTATCGATTTTTTTATTAGTGCTGAACATTTACTCGGTTATTTTTTTCTTAGCGGATATACAAGCGTTGCGTTTAAATCCAATTTATTTCGCTAATGAATCATTTTATCTGTCATTAGGTTTAACGAAACGTGCAAAAATTGATTATTCCAGTGTTGAATTAATGATTGAAGATTCAACAATTTTAGAAAGTAAACTCTCCAAGGACACTATTGACTTTGTAATACGTGATTTTGAAAAGGCATGTCCCGATTTAATTTTAAAAATGAAAACTCCTCAAAAAGTGACACTCTTTATGGGAATTGAAAAAGAGTACAACTATGTAGCAGTCAAAACGGACAATCCTATTGAATTGAAAGAACGCATTATAGCTAATATGGACTAGGGTTGTACAGTGCTTGGCTGATTTTGATCTGCCATTTGTAAGTAAAAAGCTGACTATAATCATTAAACTAACGGTAACGTTAATTCAATACATCCAAGAACGCAGCCGATCAACCTGGTCGGCTGCTGTTTTAATTAACGGACAGTTTAGTTTAGTAATAGAGAAAATTTTTAAAATTGTATTGGATATGGGATATGATGTATCAGAGAGCTTATTTGTGATAATAGGGGGATTTATAATGAACATTGTTTTTACAAATGATTCGGATTACGAATGCATTAAAGGCAGAGACCGTCATATTTCAGAGAACCTCATATCCGCAAAAATAAAGGGGAGAGAAATCTAGATGATAAGAAACCTTGATTCAATGATCAACTTTATCTGTCAAAGGGTTCTCCGTCCGATCCAGATGAACGCGCTTTCGATGCCGATCAGTTGCGTTCATGGATAAAGGAAAACATTTCTGCAATTCATTTATTGACATGAAACCAGTTACATATTTTAATCTTGTTTTGTAGCGAGTAGAACATAGATAAGCATGTTATCAAGTCGTTATGATTTTTTCTAGATACTTTTTAAATTACTATTATAAAGTGTCTGAAAAAGTATTTTATCAATTTCACAGGAGGCGAATACAATGATTAAACTTGTAGTCACGGATTTAGACGGAACATTTCTGAACAATGAAGGTCTGTACGATGTCGAGCTTTTCAAAACAGTTTATGCAGAGATGCAGCAAAAAGGAGTCACATTTGTCGCATGTACCGGCAAACAATGTGAACGTGTTGAGAAATTGTTTGACGAGCATGGCAAAGGCGTTTGGATACTGGGTGACAGTGCTGCTCGAATTAAAAAAGATGGCCAAGTGGTTAAAGAATTTAGTATTGATCGGGATCTCGCCCTACAGGCGATTGATCGAATTCAAGACTTTGACAACAACATGACCCTGATCGTCTGTGCAAGCGACGCTGCTTACGTTCATTCTTCCATTTCAGAGGATATGTACAAGGTGGTTAAAGGCTCTTATGAACGTGTAGTGAAAACAGATTCCTTTGCAAACATAGATACCCGTTTTATCAAAATTACGGTCTTCGATACGGAGGGGCGAAGTACAGCATTAAGAGCGCATGTGGAGAATACGTTGGGTGGACAAATTTACATCGTTGATTCGGAAGCCAGATGGCTGGATATTACGGCATTGCATACGCATAAAGGTGAGACAGTAAAGAAACTGCAAGAAATGTTGGGCGTCACCTACGAGGAAACCATGTCATTTGGTGATGGAGAGAATGACGTGGAGCTTATGGCCATCGCAAAATACAGTTTTGCAGTGAGTAATGCTTGTGAAAATACGAAAAAGGCAGCGAGCTTCATTACGAAGTCAAACGAAGAAAATGGTGTTCTTCTCACGGTTCAAAAATTACTGGACTTGCAGTGATCTTTTCTTATCCATTGGTACTGCATTGACTTGACGGGGCCATAATTGTCCCGTCTTTTTTTGTTTTAGCTAAAGAAATAACACCTTCAAGGGTGCCCCCTATTACCTTGATTCACGTTAAGTCGATATTCGCAACTTGTTTTCGATAGTTTTGCGGAACCATGCCCATCTGTTTACGGAAAATGGACGAAAAATAACTAGCACTTTGAAAACCGCAGGCAAGTGCAATTTCACTTATGGATCTTCGGGTTTCTTTTAACATTTCACAGCTTTTTTGAAGGCGATATTGAGTGACATAGTTGCCCGGCGTTTGGCCCACATACTTGTTAAATAATGTGCAGCAGCGGCTTCTGCAAACAGCTCCTGCAGAGGCGATGTCCTCGAGAGTTATTTTTTGATCATAATTTTGATGAATGAAACGAGTCATTTCTTGGACATGCGTCAATACTCCAGGTTGCCCAGAAATGGGCTGCAAATGGTCCCCTATTGCTGCACACAAAGATAAAGCTTGTGATGCCAGACGAAGCGGATTGGGAGGAGCATGGTGCTTGTGCATTTCCTGATAGATTTCTTGAATGGACCGTAATATGCTTTGCTGCCAATCAACCTGATCGGTAAGCACAACAAAATCAGCCATCGTTAAACTAAACTTTTCCCCCCAGTATGTTTGAATAAATGAAGTCTTCTCACCAAGGATCGAGGGATGAACGACGACGACAAGGAATAAACAATCGTTATGGTCTGCAGGAGAATAACCGAAATGCAAACGCTGGCTATTCACAAAAAGCCCATCCCCTTGATGCAATCGAGTGATCTTTCCGTTGACAGAGAAATCCATCGATCCTTGCAATACGTAGATAAACTCGATGTCCAAATGCCAATGCGCGACTGCAGCATAATTGTTAAATTGATGCAGGCTTCCCTTTCGGACATAGAGCGGTAAATCAGGAAGATTATAATTCAAACGTTCCGATAAATCAGAAAACACCTCTAAATTTGTCATCAAAGAGACCATCCTTTAGAAATATACGATTTTTATAAAATTATAGCCAATATTAATGGAAACAACAACGATATTATCCTATCCTTATATTGTGAAGATCAGCGGAGAGGACAGGATATAGGTGGTAAACCGCATACGACTCAAAGGATCTGGCCATCGTGATTTTGATCGGGAGTTAATGACGCTCGTCATTCCCATTGCATTACAAAATTTAATATCGGCAACCGTCATATCCGTTGATGTACTTATGCTGGGTATGATTAGCCAATCTGCAATGTCAGCGGTATCACTCGCAGGGCAAATTACCTTTGCATTAACCTTGTTTTACATGGGGATATCAGCGGGGGCAAGTATCCTCACTGCGCAATACTGGGGGAAGAAGGATACTTCAACCATACAGCGCATTTTTAACATCGCTTGCATGTTCTCCCTTTGTGTCTCTATTTTGTTTGGTTTATCTTCCTTCTTTTTTCCGGATACACTTTTGCGTTTATTCACCAATGATGCAGAACTGATTCAATACGGCTCAAGATTTTTGAAAATGAATTCCTTTTCTTATCTTGTGATGGGAATATCCCAGATGTATCTCAGTGTGATTAGAAGTATGGAAAATGCAAAACTTAGTGCATGGATTAGTTCCTTATGTTTGATTTTAAACATTTTGTTGAATGCCATTTGCCTTTTTGTTTTGTTCCCGTCCAGGCCCGAACTGGCCATTTCAGCCGTAGCTCTTGCCACGGTTTTGGCACGGGTTGTTGAACTCGCATGTTGTATGTATCACTCCATCACCAAGGGCCCCATTCGTTTTCGTATGATGCCCATATATGACGGCATTCAACGGAATTTATTAAAAGATTTCTTGAAATATACGCTGCCTGTACAGGGGAATTATATCGTTTGGGGAGGAGCTCTTACCGCGACTGCTGCCATTATTGGCCATGTGAACTCCGATATGGTAGCTGCAAATTCCATAGCGTCTGTAGTTAAAAATCTAGCCGTTGTACTCTGTGGAGGCATTGCTACTGGGGGTTCTGTACTTGTTGGAAAGTATTTGGGGCAGGGTGAAATCGAGAAAGCAAAGCATGCGGGCAACAAAATGTGTTTTTATGCTTTGATATTTGGAGTCATTGCAGGCTGCACGATTCTGTTCATTAAACCATTGATATATACCATCGTTAATTTGAATCCAACGGCTCAAAGTTACCTAGATGGCATGCTGTACATTGGAGCTTATTATTGTATAGCCAAATCGATAAACTCCACAACGATCGCGGGCATATTCACAGCTGGTGGGGATTCTAAATTTGGATTATGGTGTGACACGGTTGTTATGTGGTTCATTATTCTGCCGCTTAGTTACCTATGTGCTTTTGTTTGGCATGTACCACCGATCCTTTTGTATATCGTCATCAGCTTAGACGAGGTGATTAAATTACCCATTGCTTTTATACGATACCGACAGTTTAAGTGGCTTAACAATCTTACCAGAAACTTTGCAAAAAACTGATCATAACCAAGACTTATGCAATTGAATCTAAATTTATATACAAAGGAGAAATTTCGAATGAATATCCAGGAACGAATGGCTTGCAAACAATTATTCACCGATGATGATGCCAATTATCCGAAAGAGGCTGAAGCGTTGGCCAAAGCACGCCAGCGTGGTAAGGCGTTATGCTATGAAATTAACCATTTGCATCCGGATGATGTTGAAAAACGCAAAACGTTAATGAAACAACTTTTTGGAAGCATTGGAGAACATGTATGGTTGGAGCCGCCCATTCGCATGTCGTACGGTTCAAATACAACCGTAGGAAATAATGTATATATCAATTTCAATCTCACCGTGGTTGACGACTATAAAGTTACCATCGGTAACGATGTCATGTTTGGCCCGAATGTTACGATTGCTGTAACGAATCATCCTGTACATCCAGAAAAGCGCAAAGAGGGCGGGATGTTTGCATTACCCGTGGTCATCGAGGATGGGGTGTGGATCGGAAGCGGAGCGATTATTGTACCAGGAGTCACCATTGGCAAAGGGAGTGTAATTGGTGCCGGCAGCGTGGTAACCAAGGATATTCCTGCGAATGTAATCGCTGTTGGAAATCCATGCAGAGTTCTTCGGGAGATTACGGATCATGATAAAGAGTTCTACTATAAAGATATGCGTTTTGATCAGGTTGAATGGTAAACCTTCCAGAGAGGAGTTTTTCGATGGAAATCATTTATTTCATGATTACAATAGTCTCCCTTTATTTTGTCATTAGAGCCATTGTGCATTCACGCCACACCCAATTGGTAGCGAATAAAATGGAAAAGCAGTTTGAACATTACTTTAATGAAGATGCCTATCATAATGATCAGCACAAGGCATCAAATGGATAGAATTGCATGATTAGCAAATAAAACGTAGCAAAATGCTAGAATGACCAATCGTTTAATCAGCAAGGTCATTATGCTAACGGGAAAAATAGCACAGTAAGAGCAAGTAGCAGCCGATCATTGTGATCGGCTGCTTTGTTCATTTAACGTTAACGGGCAGGATCGTTTCGACGTGTGGCGTTATCACGCGGAATTGCTAAAATGAAGCGATCTGCGCGAATCGGAACCATGTGGTAAAATATAGAAGGATAATCTTAAAAAATGGAGGAGGATCCAAATATATTATGATCAATGACCTCTACCGGAAACTGGTTCCTCTTTTCTTAAAGAACAATCTAGTTCAGGTAGCAGCTCAGTTTTTTGTTTCAGGGATAATCGGAGTTATATACGGATGTATGTTAATTGACGAAACTATAGGTGGATATATTAATAAAGTCTTGCCGAGTAGTGATGGGCCGGATCTCTATTTATATTTGCCCCTTGTGATTACTGTGTTCATTTACTCGTACTTCATTCAAAAGAAACAAAGAATTCTACTGGAAAAAATCTCATGTAGTTGTCTTCATAGTTTCATTGCCGTACTAAGCTGTATCTTTTCTTGTGTAGTTTTACTTTTGATTTAATCCCATTTAGCGTTACGCTAACGGAACACCTATAACCAGACGCGGGCTGGTCGTTTTTCCTGTAATTGAACCCATGTAAAGGGGAGATCCATGTTGAAACGGATGCCTTTTGAACGCCCAGTGGAGCATTATGACGAGCGAATTTATAATATTGATGAACAAATTTGTGAATTATTGAAACTCCGTAAGCAGCTATCCAACAACAATCCTGGTTTCCCGCCCTTTGAATATATCTCTAAATGGGCTGAAACGTTTGAACTTTACGAGGACTTTCTGAAAGCCGTTTTTGGAACTTTTAGCAGTGAAGAGCATTTTAAGCCCATGGTTGAACCGTCGGATTTTAGAAAACATATCCCCCTGCTAAAATCAGTCGAAGAAGGGAACTGCTTTTATACTGTAAACTCAATAAGGCAGTATAGTAATGCTAGTGTAGTGACTTTTAGTATGGATTGGGATGTGACTGAGACACCTCCAACTTCTAACAATCACAGCTATTTTGAATTGAAAATGGGAGAACAGTATGATTGCCGAATGATGAATGGCGGCAGCCACTCAGGTCATGCTTCATTTAACTATGTAATATCTCCGCCATTACCCGATCAAACTTCAGGAATTGAATTAACGTTCATAGAATATAGGAAGCCGTTCAGTGAAAATGAGACGGGAACAAAAATAGTCTTCAGAATGGAATAGCCTCAACCGAGAATCCATTAAACGAATGGATCCCAGCAGGTTCCAGTTGCTAAAACGAAGAGGGGGAAGCCGAAATGAAGACGATCAAGTGTATGATGGACCATCTGTACTGGGCGGACGGACGCATCCTGGACGCGCTCGAAGAGAGTGGGACGAAGAACAAAGACCTTCTGAAGCTGGTTAGGCACGTCGCGGTCGCGGAACTAGTTTGGTTATCCCGATTGCAGGGCAAGGGCAGCGCTTCATATTCGCTCTGGGAGGAAACGGAAGACCTGACGGCAATCCGGACGATGTTCGAAGAAAATGCCGCGCAATATCGCGTCTATATCGAAGGGCTCGAGGAATCCGAGTTGGATGAGATGATCGACTATGCGAACCAGAGCGGGTTGCCGTTCCGATCATCCGTCCGGGACATCCTGTCGCAGGTTATCCTGCATGGGCAATATCACCGGGGACAGATCAACCGGGCACTTCGAAGCGAATCGGCAGAGCCAGTCCAAGTCGATTACATCACGTTCGCGAGGCTTTAACAGGGCAGGCTTTAAGTAAATAAGGACAGGGGTCAACTCAGACCGACCTGTCCTTTTTCATTAGATAAGGAAAAACACGTGATAAGTTTAGGATTCGATCATGGTTTACAGATCCACTCTCCAGTTGCCCATCATCTTGGCGACTTCCGGATCGCGGTACGATAAGAAAAGACTTTCCCGCGTATCGAGGGCCGCAATTTGTTCAATATCGTCCGCGCTTAACTCAAAATCGAAAATGTCGAAGTTTTCGATGATCCGCTCTTTTTTCACCGATTTTGGAATGACAACGACTTCACGCTGAACAAGCCAACGCAATACGACCTGGGCGACGGACTTATTATGTTTTGTCGCGATTGATGCCAGCACTTCGTTGCTGAACATGTTGTTGAGCCCTTCCGCGAACGGTGCCCACGACTGATGTTGTACTCCCTGTTCTTTCATAAAAGCGGCACTCTCGATTTGCTGATAGAACGGGTGCGTTTCGACCTGGTTGATGGCGGGCACGATTTCATTATGCACAATGAGGTCCATCAGACGGTCGGGCAGGAAGTTGCTGACACCGATCGCCTTGATCTTGCCTTCGCGGTACAGGTCTTCCATTGCACGCCAAGCGCCGTAGTAATCGCCGAACGGCTGGTGAATAAGGTAGAGATCGAGATAGTCGAGCTGCAGCTTCTTCAGGGATTTGGCAAAAGCCAGCTTGGCACTCTCGTATCCGGCATCCTGAACCCAGAGCTTGGTCGTGATGAACAGCTCCTCACGCGGCACGCCGCTGCGCTTGATCGCGCGTCCGACCGCTTCCTCATTCAGATAACCGGCAGCGGTATCAATCAAGCGGTAACCGGCCATCAGCGCTTCGTATACGGCGTTTTCGCATTCTTCTGCATCCGGAATTTGGTAGACACCAAAACCGATGATCGGCATTTTCACGCCATTGTTCAATGTTACGGTTTGCATTGTAATTCCTCCTAGTGTTTAATTGAAAAACGCAAACGGCCACGAAACTCGGAAATCGGGTATCTCAGCGGGGCTTCCGCTTACGGTCGATTTGCATTACAATAAACCTACCACCTTCGTGTTACACGAAGGCAAGTGTCTTTATACATTTATTTTTCAAGGAGGGTTTCACATGCATACGGTCAAAGAAGCCGCCCTCATAACGGGACTCACCGAGCATGCAGTACGCTTTTACACGGATAAAGGTCTGGTGCCAAGCGTGCAGCGCAATCAAAACAACATTCGCATGTTTGACGAAGAATCGATCAACTGGCTGCATGGCATCAAATGCCTCAAGCAATCCGGGATGCCGATTGAGGTCATTAAAAAGTACGTCGATCTCTGTCTTGAAGGGGATTCGACCCTCCCGCAGCGCTACGCACTCATGATGAAGCACAAAGAGGAGGCAATCGCCAAGCTTGAAGAAGCCAAATTGCACGTTGCTCATCTGGAACAAAAAACCGACCTGTATCAGGCCATTTTGGAGCACCGCTCTCCAGACACGATGAATCCTGGCAACTGGGACAAAATCAAGCATATGCATAGTGATGTATTTTACTCGCCCTCCGTTCGAAAGGCTTGAGAAATATTCGTAAGGTAACCGGTATTGAATTATTTTACGGTTATCGTTCCTGCATGGCTGACAAGCTCCAGTGTGTTAGATCCATCCCCAATTGTGCCTTCCATCAATCTTTCCGTGTTCTGCTGCTCCACAAAGCCATCGAAGCCAACACGGATATCCGCCGAGTCACTGCTTGCCATCAGCTTTAATGAAGCAGGAGGTGTAGTATAAGCTACGGTGATATCTCCGGAGTTTGTTTCTACGTGCAGCCATTTTCCTTGGAACACATGTTTAGGCCACGTCGTTTTGATCGATTTTGTAAAAAGAAAGATAGCCGAGGAGAAGACCAAGCAGACAGAGTATGATCGGAATGGCAATGAATTGGAACAGGCTGGACGAGCTTCCTCCGTCAGACACCGTGGCGTTAACCAGAAATCCAATGATGACAGCGGATGTAATGGTGGAAGCCGTCGACTTTTTTCTCATGCCAAAAATTAGCGGAATCAGGCTGATTCCTGCGATCATAAAGGCGTTTAACAGCGTTGACGGAAGGGTGGCAGCCATTTCATCAAGACGAACCGGTGCGTCAAATAACCCTAGGATCGGATTCAGGAAATACGTTAACAGATTAATCATCAACGTCGTTACAAGGATGCTGAAGAAACAGAATACATACACGATCAATAACTTGGCTTGCATTATTTTTTTTCGCTGCTGCGGATAGGTGAACAACACTTGGATCATCTTGCTCTTATATTCTTCAATCACTAAACGGGATAAAATCACGCTTGCGAAAATGATAAAGGTGATCCGGATCAAAATATCCGTTAAAGACATAAATTCGGCATAATCCATAGGTTCGCTCTCGCCCTGGGTACCCAACGTCATAAGGACAACGGCAGCGTAAATGGCCACCATGCAAATGAAGACCCCTTTAAGATTGTGAGATAGATTGTTTTTTTGCCATTCGAGTTGGATAAGTTTAAGCATAACGTTGGCCCCCATGAATGAGATTGATGAAATACTCTTCTAACGATCCCGCATGTTGTTTTCGGATGTCTTCCATCTTGACTTCTTGTAAAAAAGTGCCTTGATGAATAATGCCAACCGTATCGGCGACCGATTCGATTTCCGACACAATATGACTCGAAATTAAAATGGTTGTTTTGTATTTTTTCTTTAATAACAGCAGAAGCTCCCGCATTTCTTTAATCCCGATCGGATCAAGGCCGTTGATCGGTTCGTCGAGGATGAGAATATCCGGCTTCGTCACGATCGCACGTGCAATGCCTAACCGTTGTTTCATGCCCAGCGAGAATTCATGGATCTTTTTCTTCCCTACTCCTTGCAGACCTACGATCTCCAGCGCGTCCTTGATCGCAGGCTTATCGCTGTAGTCCATATACCTGCAGTGAAACTCCAAATTCGTTTCCGCCGTCAGCCGATCGTAAAATACGGGATATTCAATGATGCTGCCGATTCTTTTTAAGTATTGATGGGACGTTGGCGTAACGATCTGATTAAATACCCGGATTTCACCGGAAGAGGGTTTGACCAAATTTAATATCATTTTCATAATCGTTGTTTTTCCTGCCCCGTTCGGACCTAAAAAACCGTAAATTTCTCCTCTGCTGATGCTCATATTGACGTTCTTAATGGTATCTGTGCCCTGGAACGTCTTACTGACTTGATGGATTTGAATGATGGCTTCCATTCCTGAGTTCCTCCCGATCAATTTATGGATGTATTACCCTAAGCTTAGGGAATGAAAGTAAAAATAAAGTAAACGGTACGGAAAAAACACGTAACATTTTACTTGAATCAACCTCCTGAATTTGTAAATGGAGTAAGATAGAAAGAGAAGATTCAGGACACGTTTGAAATGAGGGAAGATCAACATGGAATCTGCATCCATACTAGCCGTCGATGATGAAATCGGCATTTTGAAGCTGCTGGAGATCACGCTTCGGAAAGAGAATTTTACGCATATGGACACGGCATCATCGGGCAGAGACGCGTTGCAGCGCGTCAGAGAAAAGACGTATGATATGATTTTGCTGGATATCATGCTCCCGGATCTAAGCGGCTTTGAGCTCTGTACGGAGATTCGGAAACATACGAATGCACCGATTATTTTCATAAGCGCCCGCTCCACCGACTTCGACAAATTAACGGGGCTCGGGATCGGCGGAGACGATTATATCACCAAACCTTTTAATCCATTGGAGGTCGTTGCCCGAATCAAGGCGATCCTTCGCCGGCAAAAGATCCTCGAACGCGCGTATCAACAAAATACGGCATACGATTACGGGTACTTCTCATTTCATCCGGAGTCGGCCACGTTAACCGTGAAGGGCCAAACCGTCGATTGCACGGCGAAGGAGCTGGACCTTCTTCATTTCTTCTGCAAGCACCCCAATCATATCTTTACGACGGGCCAGCTATACGAGTTGGTATGGGGAAATGATGTGTTCGGGGAAGAAAAAACGGTTACGATTCATATTTCCAAGCTGCGCAAGAAGCTCGGTGACGATACCCGAAAACCCAAAATCATCGTGAACTTAAGAGGAATCGGTTATAAATTCATCCCCCCGAATGAGGTACGGCTATGCGAATAAAAACTCGATTCACGATTCACTTGGCATTAGGGCTCGTGCTGTGGCTTCTGGGTACGGGGATATCTATTGCTATTATTGTGGAAGGCCTTCTTCCCTTGCTTGGTTTTCACATCAGCATGGATGATGAGGGTCTTATCGTAGGGGGGATTTTCGGGGTTAGCACGCTGCTATGCATCGCTTTGTTCGGCTGGTATTTCGGCGGTCCGATCGGCTTCCTTATGTCCTGGATTCAGCAGCTCTCGCGGGACAACTACATGGAGCCCGGCAATATGGCGAACATATATAACCGAACCGGAAAATTACGCATGCGGTACCGCTTGTATAAGGAGGTGCTCCAGCAGCTTCAATCCTTGGGCAGCACCTTGCAAGCAAACGAAGTGGAGAGAAACCGGATCGAACAAGCCAAGCAGGAATGGATTGCGGGGATATCCCATGATTTGAAAACACCCTTGACCTATATCAGAGGATATTCGGCTCTCTTATTAAATGAGCAATACGAGTGGTCGAAGGAAGAGGCGATGTCGTTCATCCGGGAAATGGACGGCAAAGGGAAGCATATGGAGGAATTGATACAAGATTTAAGCCTCGTCACACAGCTCCATAGCGCTGAAGGCGCGCTGCCACTGCAGAAGACGATGCAGGATATCGTCGAATTTACCAAAAGGGCAGTTGCGGATATCAGCAATACTCCGCAAGCAAGCAGCTACCGCTTGCATTTTCAAGCAGATCCGTCGGTCATTCACGTCGATTTTGACATGAAATACATGCAGCGTATCCTGCAAAATATTATGATGAACTCCATCATCCATAACCCGGAACATACGGATATCTACGTCGAGATCGAGGAAACAGGAGAGCATGCGACGATTCGCATTGCAGACAACGGCGTAGGCATGCCGCCCCATACGGTAGAACATGTATTCCAGCAATATTTCCGTGGCACTACGACGGATGCTGCTTCCGAGGGCACGGGATTGGGCATGGCCATCGTCTATAAGCTGATTCAAGCCCATAACGGCACGATCACGGTTAAAAGTGAACTCTCACAAGGGACCTCGTTTACCATTCGATTGTTGAAATCAAATCCACACTAACGGATCTTTTTTAACGTGGACGGAACTATTCTTCAGGCGGAAAATGGCTTCCTGCGGCTTGAATGGGGGCCTTTTGAAGGAAAAGGGGAGAACGTGTATTACTTACAGAAGGCGCGAGATTGGCTTCATTTACCTTGGAATTAACGGCTTAGCAGGTTCGACCTGCGTAATGAAATAGCAGCTGCTGGACGCCAGCAGCTGCTATTTCATTTGAACATCCGCAGTGCATATTTCGATGTGATTTTTGTAATGCCCTACGTGGGGGCCTGAGTATCTTATACGGAGACGTGTTTCGTACAGCTCTCCGTTGATATGAGCGGATTCTTCAATGATCAGGATGGTCGGCTGCTGGAGCCTGCTGGGAATGGCTGCGAAATTCGCTTGGCGCAATGCCTGTCCACCGCTTGAACTGCCTGCTGAAATGCGCATTGGTCTTATATCCTAACATCATCGCAATGTGGTCAATGCTTAGGTCGGTTTGCTTTAACAGCCGCTGGGCTTCGTTCAGAAGGGTTTCTGATAGAAACTTGCGCGGTGCTGTGCCATATACCTGCCGAAAAATTCGATTGACCTGCGACGGACTAATGTTCAGCGACTTGGCAATGTCCTGGATCCAGGTTCGCTCGCTATCCCGGATTTCACCATGAAGATGGATATATCTAACGGAATCCTCAATGTGCTCAGCGATTTGATGGGCGATGGCTTCTTTTCTGGATAAGGTCACGGATGCGTTCTGAGATAACTGGCCGACCAGGGAGCCGAGCAATTCGAATACGGCAGCATGCACCTTCATCTGTTTGGAGGAAGACAGCGGGATGGATAAGTGCTCCGTGGCCAGATCATACAGCGTACACAGTGAAGAGGAAAGTCCCAGGGCTAAATTCGAATCTGCCGGATAATAAATATCCTTGGACCGGTTGAGCTCTCTGCAAAAGGAGATATCATGTACGCTGAAATGAACGGAAAAGTAAGAGAAGCCCTGCGGTCCGGCACCGGTGCAGGAATGGGTCATACCGGGGCGGATGAACAGAAGGTCTCCAGCAGACTGACTGTACAACTGTCCGTTAACCACCATGTCCATCTGACCGTTCAACATCCAGTGGATTTCATACATGGAATGCTCATGGGATGGATACGTCCAGTTGGAATCTACTTTTCTTGCATGCAGCCCCAGTAACTGAAAAGACATGCGAACATCGGGTAGACGGCCTAAATACATGGCTTCCGGGATTTTGGTCACAGCAACCTCCTCTTAATGCTCTGTATTCCAAATACTGATAAATTCATATTAACAGAAAAAAAATGCGTGAAAAGGGTAAGTCGTCGGAGTGATTAGCACATCGTCATGAATCTTAGCTGATGCTATGGTAGTGTTATCACCCCGAAGGGGAGAATGGGGGCAAGCATGAATGAGAATTATTCGATTTCTGGATGGACAACAGAAGTGGCTGGCAGCAGTTACGGATGATGAAAAAGCCTATCGTTTGCCGCAAGCAGATTTCATGACGCTGATCTATCAAGCAAGGGAACGGGGAATTTCTCCAGTTCAACTGGTTGAAAGCGCTTTTAAACCGCTAAACGAGCTGAGCGGCGACTGGACTTCCCTGCACCTGATCACACCCGTGGAAGCTCCGGAAGTATGGGCGGCGGGTGTAACTTATCAGCGGAGCAGGGAAGCGCGAAACTATGAAGCAACGGATGGCAAGCTGGATGCGAACACCTTTTACGACAAGGTATATGATGCAGAACGTCCCGAGATCTTCTTCAAATCCACAGCAGCCCGCACCGTTGGACCGAATGAAGCGGTTACCCTTCGCAGCGATTCCACTTGGCAGATCCCGGAGCCAGAGCTCGGACTGGTGCTTGCCGCAGATGGCACCATTGCGGGATACATCGTGGGCAATGACATGAGCTGCCGGGACATTGAAGGGGATAACCCGCTCTATCTGCCGCAGGCCAAAATATGGCGCAGTTCCTGCTCGATCGGTCCGGCGATTCGTCTGGCGGAAACGGTCCAGAATCCTTATGACCTTAACATCGTCTGCGAAATATTCCGCGATGGGGAATTGGTGGTGAAGAGTGAAGCCAGTACAAGTGAATTAAACCGAAAGCTGGATGAACTGGTTTCCTTTTTAGCAAGAGACAACGATTTGTTTGACGGCACGGTTCTACTGACAGGTACCAATATTGTACCGCCCAATGATTTTACGCTTGAATCCGGAGACCGTATTGAAATATCCATAAGCGGGATTGGGACTCTCGTTAATCCTGTCATTTCAAACTAGTTGACTTAAGGAGGATGAAGGCGATGAGCGTTTTTCAGTTAGAGCAGACCTATAACAATTTTATTAACGGAGAATGGGTGAAGGCAGCGTCCGGAAAGACGGAACCCAGCATGAATCCGGCGAATCGAAAAGAAATCGTAGGGCATGTGCCTGTCTCCGGCGTAGAGGATCTGAACGATGCTGTGGCAGCGGCAAAAGCGGCTGCGAAGACCTGGCGGAGATTAACCGGCGCAGAACGGGGCAATTATCTTTTTCAGGCAGCAAACGTGCTGGAACGCCGGGCCGACGAGGTGGCAGAAGCCATGACGAGAGAAATGGGGAAAACATTCCCTGAAGCCAAAGGAGAGACGATGCGCGGCGTCGCCATCTTGAGGTATTACGCAGGGGAAGGCATGCGCAAAACGGGTGATGTGATTCCGTCGACGGATAGCGAAGCATTAATGTTCACGACCCGTGTACCGCTTGGCGTAGTCGGCGTAATTGCGCCATGGAACTTCCCGGTGGCTATTCCCATCTGGAAAACGGCACCTGCTTTGATCTATGGCAATACGGTTGTATTGAAGCCGGCCCAGGAAACGGCGGTTACGGCAGCCAAAATAATGGAATGTTTTGAGGAAGCCGGCATTCCGGCCGGGGTTCTCAATCTCGTGTGCGGCAAAGGCTCGGTAATCGGTTCCGCACTTGCCGAGCATCCGGATGTGAACGGCATAACGTTTACAGGCTCCAATGAAGTCGGAAAGCGGGTCGGCGCTGCAGCCCTTGCTCGTGGAGCCAAGTACCAGCTTGAAATGGGCGGCAAAAACCCGATCATCATTGCAGCCGACGCTGATCTGGATCTCGCTGTAGAGGGAACGATCAGCGGCGGCCTGAAATCAACGGGTCAAAAATGCACGGCCACCAGCCGCGTTATTATTGAACGCAAAGTTTATGATGCTTTCAAAGAAAAGCTTCTGTCGCAGATACAAGAAATCCGGTTGGGCGACGGCATGTCTGCCGGCAGCTGGATGGGCCCATGTGCAAGCGAAGGACAGCTCAACACCGTACTGAGCTATATTCAAAAAGGACAGGATGAAGGTGCAGTCCTGCTCGCTGGAGGAAAAAGACCGGACAGTCCTGAGCTTGCAGAAGGATTCTATGTCGAGCCGACCGTATTTGAAGGTGTCGAATCACATATGTCCATTGCCCGGGAAGAAATATTCGGCCCGGTACTGGCCTTGATTCCGGTGGATTCCCTTGAAGAGGCTATAGCGTCGGCAAATGACAGTGATTATGGTTTAAGTGCTTCGATCTACACACAAAATGTCGGGGCTATGCTTTCGTTCATCCGGGATATGGATGCCGGACTTGTAAGAATCAATGCGGAAACGGCCGGTGTAGAGCTGCAGGCTCCGTTTGGCGGGATGAAAATGTCCAGTTCGCATTCCAGAGAGCAGGGACAAGCGGCTATCGAATTTTTCACCGCCATCAAAACCGTCTTCGTGAAGTCATAAACTGCGGGGAGGGTATCATGTACGAACAGATCATGTCGATTATGGGGGAGAAGGAGTCCGACTTCTTCGGGATTACAGCTCATGCTCCAGGGGCTGCAGGACGTCTGCCTTTGACCGACGATTTGCTGCGAAATGCTCCAAGCGGCGACTTGTTCGGCATGTCCCAGAATGTTGGAATGGGCTGGAAGCCTGGAGAATTAAACGGAAAACAGTTTCTGATCCTGAGTACGCAAGGCGGTATTCGAAACGAGGATGGCAGTCCTGCTGCTCTCGGTTATCATACGGGGCACTGGGAGGTTGGTCTGCTGATGAAGGCGGCGGCAGAAGAACTGTCCAGCCGCGGCGGAATCCCGTTTGCCGGCTATGTCAGCGATCCTTGCGACGGCAGGTCGCAAGGAACAGCCGGCATGTTCGACTCGCTGCCGTACCGGAACGATGCCGCTATCGTATTCCGCAGATTGATTCGATCCCTGCCCACGCGAAAAGGCGTGCTCGGCGTTGCAACTTGTGATAAGGGACTGCCCGCCATGATGCTTGCTCTTGCGGGTATGCCGCAGCTGCCAGGAGTGATCGTTCCCGGCGGCGTTACCCTTCCGCCTACAAACGGAGAAGACGCGGGTAAAATTCAAACCATCGGCGCAAGGTACGCCAATGGTGAGCTTTCGCTGGAAATGGCATCGGAATTGGGATGCCGGGCTTGCGCTACACCGGGCGGCGGCTGTCAGTTCCTGGGGACAGCGGCAACAGCCCAGGTGGTAGCCGAGGCCATGGGCATGACGGTGCCTCATGCCGCTCTGGCCCCTTCAGGGCAGCCGATCTGGATCGAGATGGCACGGCAATCCTCGCGTGCACTCATCCATATGGAGACCCAAGGGATGAAGATGGCGGACATTGTCACAGATGCATCGATTCGCAATGCAATGATTGTACATGCCGCGTTCGGCGGATCTACCAATCTGCTTCTTCACATCCCGGCGATCGCTCATGCGGCTGGTTTAACGCTGCCCGGCGTTCAGGACTGGATTCAGGTCAACAAGAATGTTCCGAGACTGGTGAGTGCTCTGCCGAACGGCCCCATCTTTTACCCGACTATTCGTGTTTTCCAGGCCGGAGGTGTCCCCGAGGTCATGCTTCACCTCAGGCAGCTTGGTTTACTTGATGAGTCTGTTCCGACAGTAAGCGGCACATCTTTGGGGCAAGTGCTGGATTGGTGGGAATCGTCAGAACGCCGCCATGTCATGCGGAAACAATTGAAGGAGAAGGACGGCATTGATCCGGACAGCGTCATCATGAGTGCAGAACACTCGCAGCGTCTCGGGATTTCCTCCACCGTGACATTCCCGACCGGCAATATTGCCCCCGAAGGCTCGGTTATCAAATCCACCTCCATCGACCCGGATGTACTGGATGAGCACGGGGTATATCGTCATCGGGGTACAGCAAAGGTGTTTACAACGGAGCGTGAAGCGATCCGGGCGATCAAAACAGGCGGAATTCGGGCAGGGGACATCATCGTTCTGCTTGGACGCGGGCCCTCCGGGACCGGGATGGAGGAGACCTATCAGCTTACGTCTGCGCTCAAGCATCTGTCCTTTGGAAAATACGTGTCACTCATTACCGATGCCCGGTTCTCCGGTGTGTCCACCGGTGCGTGTATTGGGCATGTTGGTCCCGAAGCGCTGGCCGGCGGGCCGATCGGTAAACTGCGGAACGGTGACTTGATTGACATTGTGGTGGATCGAAGCACCCTGGATGGAAGCATTAATTTTGTCGGAGAAGAAGGGATGGAGGTTTCCCCCGAAGAAGGAGCACTCATCCTGGCACAGCGGCCTTTTCATCCGGATATGCGGCCAGATGAAGCGCTGCCGGAGGATACACGATTGTGGGCAGCACTGCAATCCGTCAGCGGTGGTACGTGGAGAGGCAATGTGTACGATGTCGAACGGATCATAACGGCTCTGGAGGCTGGCAAAAAAGCGCTGGGGTGGCACTGAACCAAGCAACTCTGGCATCATGTTCTGACCTGTTTTGTATAGTTACCCACTTACTTACCGGAGGTTTCTTTAATGAATACGATCGAAAATAGGATTACCAATCCCATTCTCCCCGGTTTTCATCCTGATCCCTCCATATGCCGGGCTGGGGAAGATTATTATATCGCTACGTCTACCTTCGAGTGGTTCCCGGGTGTACGCATTCACCACTCCAGGGATCTGGTTCATTGGCGCGCGATGGCTGCTCCGTTGACTCGCATGGCTCAGTTGAACATGGAGGGAAATATTAATTCGGGAGGCGTATGGGCCCCTTGTCTCAGCTACGATAATGGCGTGTTTTATCTGATATACACCGATGTGAAGAGCCGGATAGGCGCTTTTAAAGATACTCATAATTATCTTGTAACAGCAACGGAGATTGAGGGCCCTTGGTCCGATCCGGTATATTTGAACAGCAGTGGCTTTGATCCTTCCTTGTTTCATGACGAAGATGGACGCAAGTGGCTGGTCAATATGATCTGGGATCACCGCAAAGGCAAAAACCGGTTTGCAGGCATCGTGCTGCAGGAATATTCGGTTCAGGAACAAAAGCTGGTCGGACCCGCGGTTAACATTTTTAAGGGAACGGAACTGGGACTGACGGAAGCGCCTCATCTGTATAAACACAACGAATACTATTATTTGATTACAGCTGAAGGCGGAACCGGATACGAGCATGCCGTTACAGTTGCCCGCTCTCGTTCGTTACAAGGCCCTTATGAGGTTGATCCGGCTAATCCGGTTCTCACTTCACACGGCAGGACGGATTTACCGCTGCAAAAGGCGGGTCACGGCAGTCTCGTCGAGACGCACACGGGCGAATGGTACATGGCGCACCTAGTGGGAAGACCTGTTCAGGAGAAACACTGCATCCTTGGTCGTGAGACGGCTCTGCAGCGTTGTACTTGGAGTGATGACGGATGGCTAAGGCTTGCAAGCGGGGATCGGTATCCGGAGCTTCAGGTGACAGCACCGATGATCAAGCCGCACCCGTTTGAACCGCCAGGGGAGATGGACCATTTTGATCAGGCCGAGCTTCGCCACGATTGGAATACACTTCGCATCCCGCCGGATGCAACATGGCTTAGTCTGACAGAACGTCCAGGTTATTTACGCTTGCATGGGATGGAATCGATGAGTTCAACGCACAGACAAAGCATGCTTGCCCGCAGGTTGCAGGCTTTTGAGTGCGAAGCCGAGACGTGCCTTGAATTCGCACCGGACCATCCGCAGCAAATGGCAGGACTTATTCTGTATTACGATACTCAGGATTACCTCTACCTACGGGTAACGCATCATGAAGACAAGGGGTTGTGCCTTGGCATCATTCAGTCCAAATACGGGGTGTATGATGAAGTTTTGGAGGAGGACATTCCACTGAAATCGGGGCATCGGATTCGCTTAAAAACCGTGGTCGATCATGATCGTGCCTGCTTTTACTATGCGTTAGACGATGATCCGTCATGGGTTCCGGCAGGCGGGTGGACGGATATCACACATCTGTGTGATGAATCCCCGGAATACATCCGGTTCACGGGAACCTATATCGGTCTGTGTGCGCAGGATCTTGGCGGGACCCGGAAACACGCTGATTTTGATTACTTTGTTTACAAAGAAAAGAACAACCCAACGGCCTCCGCTGAAAAAGGGACCAATTCGATTCACATCTGAACGAACCTCCTTGTTGTATACATTTTTGGAATATTAACTTGAGCTTGCTTCGTAATCGGCAGATGACTCCTATGTTCATTAGGGGTCATCTTTTTTATTGTCATTGAAATCCGACATGCTTGAGATCAAAAAATGAATGAACTATAATTTGTCAGGTTTTGGAGCGGGGAATAATATAGTAATATTTACAAATATAAGTCAAATTCTTTTGCAATTCGAGAGGGTGTGGTACGTACAATTCTATTGGGCACTGAACAAGTTTATAGTATTGAATGCGCTTTCGTATGTATATCCATTTGAGGAAGGTGAACATGTTGAAATTGAACTTAAAAAGATCCGTCCATATTCTGTTAGCCTGTTTGACGGCTCTGCCCCTAATGTTAACTCCGACCCACGTGTCAGCAGCCAGTGATGCCAACATTAATTTATCCTCCGAAAAACAGCTCATCAAGGGTTTTGGGGGAATTAACCATCCGGCCTGGATCGGCGACTTGACGGCAGCTCAGCGTGAAACCGCCTTTGGTAACGGACAAAATCAGCTTGGGTTTTCCATTTTAAGAATCTATGTCGACGAAAATAGAAACAACTGGTACAGAGAGGTTGCTACCGCGAAAAGAGCGATAGAGCAAGGCGCCCTCGTATTCGCTTCACCTTGGAATCCGCCAAGCGACATGGTCGAAACCTTTAATCACAATGGGGATCCGAACGCCAAACGATTGAAATACGACAAATATGCCGCGTACGCGCAGCATCTGAACGACTTTGTCACTTATATGAAAAATAATGGCATAGACCTGTATGCCATCTCGGTACAAAATGAGCCGGATTATGCCCATGACTGGACCTGGTGGACACCGCAGGAGATGCTTCGTTTCATGAAGGAGAATGCCGGTTCCATTCAAAATACCAAGGTCATGGCACCTGAATCGTTCCAGTATTTGAAAAACATGTCTGACCCGATCCTGAATGATCCTCAGGCACTCGCCAACATGGACATTCTGGGAGCACATACCTATGGAACTCAGTTCAAAGATTTTGCATACCCGCTCTTTAAGCAAAAAGGAGCAGGCAAAGAACTGTGGATGACCGAGGTGTATTACCCGAACAGTGACAACAACTCGTCGGACCGCTGGCCTGAGGCACTGGACGTATCTTACCATATGCATAACGCCATGGTTGAAGGGGATTTCCAGGCTTATGTATGGTGGTACATTCGGAGACAATACGGTCCGATGAATGAGAACGGGACCATTAGCAAACGTGGATATAATATGGCCCATTTCTCGAAATTTGTACGGCCAGGCTACTACAGAGTAGATGCTACCAAAAATCCGGATACCAATACTTTCGTTTCGGCCTATAAAGGCGACAACAAGGTGGTCATTGTGGCGATTAATCGCGGCACCTCGGCTGCAAGCCAAAAATTCGTTCTGCAGAACGGGAACGCCTCTACGGTATCCTCATGGGTTACGGACAGCAGTCGAAACCTGGCAAGCGGAGCACCGATTACGGTGTCCGGTGGAGCCTTTACGGCACAACTGCCAGCCCAAAGCGTAACCACGTTCGTAGCCGATCTCACCGGCGGCGGCGTGAACCCGGGTAGTGGAACCACATACGAGGCAGAGACGGGCACCACACTTACCGATGCTGTCATTGAGACCCTCTATCCTGGATACACAGGGTCTGGATACGTGAACTTCAACGCATTGACAGGTTCGGCCATTCAATGGAATGCCATCAATAACGTGATAACAGGTACCAAAAACGTAAAGTTTCGCTATGCGCTGGAAAGCGGAACGCGTAATCTCGACATTTATGTCAACGGGACCAAAGTCATCAGCAACGAACCCTTCCCGGCAACCGGCAGCTGGTCGACTTGGAGTGAAAAAACCATTCAGGTTCCCATGAACGCGGGAACCAATACGATTACAGTGGTAACAACCGGCACGGAAGGGCCGAATGTGGATAATATCACGGTTACAGCCGTGCAATAAATGTGCCATTCTGCTTATGTAAGACAATAAATATGCTAACCCCCGTTCTGCATTCGATCCGCTAGCCGGTATCCTGCGACGGGGGTTACTCATGATGTTTTAATGGTGTATTAACGTAATGAATTTGGGGACGGATCGTGTTTAAGGATTTGAAAATCTCTCCTGAATTTCATTTAAAAACTGTTCAGCAGCGGCCGAAAAAACCTGATACTTTTTCCATACGATATTTAACCCAGACTCAAGTCTGGGTTCTAGCGGTCTAAAACAAAGGTTACTATCGCTAGATGTATTCACTATTTTATCAAGGGATAAGGCATAACCAAGGCCTTCTTCAACCATCATAGCAGCATTATAAGCAAGATTGAATGTAGTCACGATGTTGAGTTTATCAAAATATTCACCAAACCAATCCGAAAATTCATTTTTGGAAAACGTCTGTTTCAAAGCCTGACGTGAACAGATTAGGGGAACATTCAATAAATCCACGGCTTGAATCGTATCTTTGAAAGCCAGCGGACTGTCTTTCCTCATGATAACGCCCCAAACATCTTTGGCGGGGATATTGATATAATTGTATTTTGATAAATCAGCGGGTTGAATTAATATGCCAAAGTCAATCAATCCTTTGTCAAGCCTTTCAGTCACATCGTCTTCGTTTCCGCTGTAGAGGTGATACCGTATATTTGGATATCTTTTGCTACCTGTGCAATCTGTTTCATGGCGTCGGTTTCTCCACAGCCTATGTAAACATCGCCACTTATGGTTTCTTCCATGCTATTGAATTCTTCCTCTAATTTGTCGACCATATCAACTTCTGCTCTCTTTCGCAGGAGCATAACGGGAGGTTAGCACAATGATTCTGCAATTTCACAGTTGGAGCTTGAAAGCTTTTCTAAGGTGATGGTTGACGTAATTCGCTCGGAAGCACTCTGTTTGAACAAGGAGTTTTTGTGATCTCTTTCTTTTCAAAAACTATTTCATTAAGATAGAGATCACATCGTTCCATCCCGAAGTGAGTTAGATCCATTTATATCCAGAATGTGTATGCGGATTCAATGTGCGTTTACTCGAATATTGTGATGAAGAAGGTAAATTTCGTTACAAGGAATGGGACAAAAACAAAGGTTTAATTTTCCGTTCCCAACGTTTTGATCATAGAAATATTAATGGTAAATTAGGCTTTGTCTCATTGATTATTGATGCAGAGAAGCCTGCCAAGTGATTAAATTAACGGGAAACGATAGCTTGATAAAAACATTAAGGTAGCCGATCTCAACATGGTCGGCTGCTTTTGTTCGACTAACGGGCAGGTTAGTTTAACAAATAAGTCGAAGAGTTAAGAGGGATTAACCTTGCTAAAGGAGGAAAGAGATGACGTTGAATTATAAAAACGTTGTTCACGAAATGCGTAGGCTATTGCCGGTATTAAATACGCTATACATAAAAGAGCTAAATGAATTATGGAAAGAAGAGGGGGAGATTCCGCCTCACGTTGCATTTGGCAATATACTGAATCCATATTTAATCAACCGACTCCAAATTAACTATAAATTAACCAAAAGTGAGGAAAATTTACTTGTTATAATTTTTGGGTTTATTGAACAAATGGCTTTAAGTAATGATGTTGATGTTCGAAATGTTGTAAGTGTAACCGTTATGGCTCGGCTAGGCGACGATACAACAGTTTTGACTAACGCCTTGAAATATCTAGGGGAACAAACAAAAGTATTGTCTAAAGAAATTGAGTCGAGTTATGGAAGAAGTGGCAATCTAAAGATTCTAGATTCAACTATCGGGAAACTTTAGTTTAACTAAGAGGTGCCGTTATTAATCTTTATGTATCAATACTTTTGAGCTTACAGGCTGGATAGCAACTGGCGGTGATGAACTTGATCGTTGAAATTGATGGTTATTTTGAAAATGTACTTATCATCGGCAAAACATGTTCAATTTCGGAATTAAGAAAGAAATATGAAATAGCCAAAACCTGTTGTACAAACATAAGTGAATTTGCAGATATTTTTTGTAGGATGTTTCAATTTGAGCGTCTACCTTCTTCAGAAGAAATAGATGTCAGGCCAAATGTTGTAATTGATACGGATACTGACCGTATTTATGCGCCACGACATTGAACTAACGGGAAACGTAAACTCAATATAACCAAGAGAGCAGCCGATCAGTGATCAGCTGCTTTGGTGTAAACTTGGAACAATTCATCGTTGTATCGAGCAAATTCATTCGTAAATCCATGCCCATTAGGTAAAACATGAGTACAACCAGTAATAACGAGCCCTACTGCACCCCAATCTCGCTTCTCGATCTTTCCTTATGAAAAATCCCTTTTATATTGGACGGCCATGTAAATTCCACCGGCTAGAAATGCCAGCGTATATTTGAACAAGAAGAAGATGGTCCACATATCGTCTTTAGGAAAAATGATGTCACATAGAATAATGGCCAACAGCATGTAGGAACTGCTTTTCAAAAAGATTTTATTGGTCCGTTCGTCGTCTTGCCCGGTTTTCTTATACAATACATACACTAAAATTGCGCTCCCCATAACCAGTAAAAAACCAACTCCAATGAGAATGTTCCAATTTGCCGTAGACTGTTCAGCCCAGGACTTTAAAGGGGAAAAAATAGCATTATGGGCATCTGAGAAGAACTTAGTTATCATTTTGATCATTTCCTTTCACATAAGTAAAAATATCGTTTACATCGACATTAAAAAAATCGGCAATTCGAAAAGCTAACAGCAGAGTTGGAACATAATTTCCCTTTTCCATGACGAAGATGGTTTGTTTGGAAACCCCGACTTTCTCTGCTAATTCTTGCTGAGACATTCTGGCAAGTACACGATATTCGTAAACCTTGTTTGATATCGAATCACCAAAATCTTTCTTCACGACCATCACCTCATGGATCGATTATAAACTCAATTTTTATAAAAGTAAAGTAAACTTATATAAAAGTACGCAATATATTTATTTTTATTTGAATTACCTTGGTTTTAAAAGAGCCCGAATGCTGAAAGAACCTGACGTCATTCAGGATTCCCTTAATTCAATGGATGAATTTAAAGCCCTGCTTGCCTAATTGAAAAGAACCTTCTCTTCTTAACTACGACGTGATTTGTCGTAATTCAGATCTATACTGAACGTAGATGAATGAAAGGAGATGCAAGTGATGAGCCGAAGAGTAATTTTAGATTTAGCCGTTACGTTGGATGGTTTCATTGAAGGGAAAAATGGGGAAGTGGATTGGTGCATCATGGATCCTGATATGGAGTTTAATCACTTTCTGAGTCAAATTGATACGATTTTCTACGGAAGAAAAAGCTATGATTTATGGGGACAATTTACTCCAGAAAACGAATCTACCGATGCTGAGAAAGAGTTTTGGGATCTGGTTCATGCGAAAGAGAAATATGTATTTTCCAGAACTAAAAACGAGACAGGTCCTAAAGCCACCTACATTAATAATAATATGGTTGAAGAAGTCATTAAATTAAAGAATAAACCGGGTAAAGATATTTGGTTATATGGCGGAGCCAATCTGATGACTACGTTTATTCATTTAGGGTTAGTTGACGAATTTAGATTATCCATTCACCCTGTCATATTAGGAGAAGGAAAACCGCTATTTATGGATATGAAACAGAGAATAAACTTGAAAACGGTGGATACAAGAACGTTTGCTTCCGGTGTCGTGCAAGTCATCTACCATTTAGATGAGAAATAAGCGAAGCACAAGAACCCTTCAAACCCACGTTAATGGTGGTTTTGAAGGGTTCTTCGTTCAACGTTAGGGACTGGCTTGTCCGTCGGTTCCATCGTGATCGGTTTTTTGGTGCAATGAGAGACTATTCTGCGAAAGTCCATTCTGAAAAGATATTCATCTTTTTGTATAATTCCTCTTCATCAATAGACATGTTGTTCTCCATCCACCAATTTAACACACCAAGAACAGCTCCGATGTAGGCCTCCAGTTTAATTTGTATTTCTATGGAATCTACTTCAATGGAGTGATGCTCAACCAAGTATTTCTTCATACCTGCCCCCATATCCCTCCGCAGCAAATTCCTTAAGGAATCTCTTTCCTCAAATAAAAGCTGTGAAAATAATGTTTTATGTTTCGCTGCAACGGAAAACAATTCCCGAAAATTATCGAACGGAGAAAGGGATACCTCGGCAAAGTTCTTGAATTCTTCCTCGGCAATTTGCTGCACGGCACGTGAAAGTAAATCAAATTTATCCTGAAAATGCGTATAGAACGTAGTCCGGTGCACCATCGCCAAATCACAAATTTGCTTCACCGTTATATGTTCAAATGAGTGTTTGCCCATGAGATCAAATAGAGCATTGTACAGGAGCTTATGGGTTCTTCTGACTCTAAGGTCTTCCGTTGTTTTATTTACCATGACAGATTCCTCTCTGTGTATCGTTTTTCGACATATTGGCGTTTTTATCGGTTGATGAGGCCTATTATACATCATATTATTTATTCTACAAATACATTTTAAATATACAGATGTATAATTCGAAAACAAGGAGCGATATACGAATGGCTAACTTAAGCAGCGACCATCAGCTCACCACACTTGAACGTCAATTACTAAACAACGCTACAGCGTTAGTTCCCTATCTTCAAAAATTCGGAACGATGATTGATGAAGAAAGACATATTCCTGAAGAGGTTATTCAGAAAGTTTCGGATGCGGGTTTGTTTAAGCTTGGCACACCGAAAGAGTACGGAGGTCATGAGGTTAGTATCCGTGCCATGGTTGAAATTATTTCCGAGGTGGCCAAGGGGAACGGCTCTGTTGGCTGGGTCGTTCAAATCATTAACGGCAACAACTATACGGCTTCATTATCTTTATCTTCCGAAGCATTGGATTCTCTCTTTGGTCAGCAAGAGGAAGTACGTTTTTGTTCCGTCTTGGGAGCACGCAAAGCTGTAGTGAAAAAAGTAGACGGGGGCTATTTGGTAGAGGAGGGCTTTTGGGGATTCGGTTCAGGTTCCAAGCATGCAACCCATGCTTTGTTAAATTTGAATGACGCAAAGTCCATGCAGAAAAGCAAAAATTTGGGGATGATGTTGGCCGTCGTTCCGATGAGTGAAGTTACCATTGTAGATGACTGGTACACGATGAGTTTAAAAGGGTCGGCAAGTAATAGTCTGGAAATCAAAAATGTCTTTATTCCAGAGAAATATGTCGTCAGCCAGGACACGAAACAAATGAGTTCTTTGCCTGTTGAATTAAAAGGGCGTGACAAATATAAACCTTATGTACAGCTTATTACAAGTATTACGACCGGGATCAGTGCGATTCTCGGACTGGCCAGAGGGGCTGTCGAGTATTTTGTTGAAAAAGCGCCTCATCGAGGAATAACGATGACCATCCATCATTCTCAGGCGGAAGTGGGCCATATTCAGTATAAAGTAGGGCTTGCCGCCATGAAAGTCGAATCCGCTCATCTTCATATCAGTCGAGCCATTGATCATCTGGAGCGTCATGTGCAAAATGCAGAAGGATTCAGCCTAAAGGAAGTGGCTCAGCTTCAGACGGATATGACCTATGCAGCGATGTTATGCTGGGAAGCCGTAGATATGCTAATGGCGGAGAGCGGAGGGAGTGTCATTGCCGATTTCAATCGCTTGTCTCAAATCTTCCGTGACATTAGAGGCGGCTCTAATCATGCGCTGACTACGGCATCTACCGGGCTTGAGCTATACGGAAGAGTACTAATGGGCTTACCGCCACAGCATGGGATGACATTAGCTTACGCATCGTCTCTAGGATCAACTACTGGAGCTAAAGCAGAATGAGTAAAATAGCGATCATTTCTGGAAGCCCCAACAATAGATCTCGGGTAAACGGCGTTGTTCAATATGCCAAACTGAAATTGGAGCAGCAAGGCTGCGAAGTAGCGATCATCGATGTGTACTCCTTGCCTCCGGCTGATTTGATGCACGCCAATTTCAACAGCAAGCCCATATTAAGCGCACATGCCAAAGTGGAAGAAGCGACAGGAATCATTATTGCAAGCCCGGTGTATAAAACAACCTATACAGGCATCCTTAAAGCTTACGTTGATTTATTACCGCAAAAAGCCTTTAAAGATAAAATCGCAGCTGCCTATTTTGTAGGAGGTACCCTTTCGAACTTGCTTTCCATCGACTATGCGTTGAAGCCCCTTTTAGCCTCGATGGGAACTAAATCTTTTGCGGAAAATGTATTTGCCATCGACAGTCAGATCGAACGTATTGAAGTTCCTAACCAAGACATTCAATTCCAATTAGATCACGAAATCCAGCAGCGTATGGATGCCTCAATATTGGATTTGATTGCCTACACCAAACGCATCTGAGGATAAGATAAAGGGAAACAATAGCTCAATAATATCAAGAAAGCAGCTGATCAATGTGATCGGCTGCTTTTGTTCAACTAAAGGGCAGGTTAACGTAGGATAGGGACGTGAATGAAACGGAGCTTATCAATCTATATAGATTGAACTTGAAACTATCTTATAAGGGAAGAGAGACGGAGGAGAAGTTTGGAACTGTAGGAGCGATAGCGTCCGCCTTTGCCACCGGATTTCTACCGTGAATATCTGGGGACAACAGCGGCCGGGAGTCGAAACATTCACTGGAGTCACGCTAATTCCAAAATAAAAAAATCAGAAGCCATTGTCGAAAACAATGGCTCCTTCTTTATGAAATGAAATTACTATTTTGATGAACTTGATGGAACATCAGTATCAGTCGGTTTTTCATCATTTAAGGTTTTACCTAAGAGCAACGAATTGGGATAATTTTTAGAAAATTCTGCTTCATCTACTTTTAAAAAAAACTCGCCTTCAAAAATTAGTTGATTCGTATTAGGCCCGATTTCATCTATAGTTCTTGCTATCTCTGATTCCTTAAAGATACTTTGTTCATCTGCTCGCACGAACATGCCATGAGGTGTATAGAATTGACTATAATACCCTTTTGCGATTTTTGATTCTACGGATTCTACGTTTTTTACTGATTCTTCGGATTTCACGTTATTTGTTAAAAAATTCGTGTTAACAGGATTTTTATCTGTCTTATTTACGGTTTCCATTTCTGGATAGGTGTCTGCTTTTGAATTGGAAATTAATGACACGCCTGAAATAATAGTCACTGCAAAGGCTATTAAATATATTTTCTTAAACATATTATCCCCGCCCTTCTATACCAACAATTATTTCCTACTTAAAAACATTGTATTCACTAAAAAGTGGTAAGGGCCTATTTGGCGTTGCAGGACAATTGGTCTCCGAAAGAATCAACTTTGATGGGCTGTTCAACTAACGAGCAGAATACTTACATTACTCTTCAATACAACTTTTCTTTGCAAACTGCGTCTTAATTCAAGCAACATTGGCTAGTTTATACAGTGATTGGAGAGGAATGGTCAGAATGAAGAAATACCTTGCTGGATTATTAATTATTTTTGTCCTATGTTTTGGCTTACCAAGACAGGCTTACATGGAGGCGTTTAACCAACAGCCTTTGGCTTTTGAGGATATCAACCTAGAACAAGCGATTAAGTCATTATTGAATAAAAACGACGATGAATCACTGACAAAAGAGGATTTAGAGTCACTGACCGACGTTAATTTATCGGGTAAAGGAATTAAGAGTTTGCAGGGTTTGGAGTATGCAGTCAATATGACGACTTTGGATTTGAGTGACAATCAAATTGAGGATATTAAGCCCCTCAGGAAGTTAACGAAGTTGACAGATTTATCGGTATCTAGGAACCAATTCAATGATCTTTCAGCGCTAGCGGGACTAGTTAATCTGAATACGTTGTCCATAAGTTCTAACAAGATCACAGATCTAAAGCCGCTAGCAGGATTGGTTAATCTTTGGAGACTCGATGCTGCGAATAATAACATCAAAGATCTTGCTCCTTTATCTAAATTAACTAACTTACTTTCTCTGGATTTATCATCTAACCAGATCTATGATTTGGAGCCGTTGAGAAATCTTCAAAGATTGTCTTACCTCTATTTGAAAAATAATCGAGTCTGGGATTTAGAGCCGCTCCAACAACGTGGTTTTTTACCGTATTATGATACGGGTGCATTCATTGAACCACTTGCACTGCAAAATAACTATTTAGATTTAAGCAAGGGATCGAAAACATATAAATTATTTGTGAAAATGGCAGGAAATGAGTTGCCTGGCGGTCAGCGTAAGACACAGCGCTTGGTGATCGGCAGCACGACTGCTTATGTTGGAGAAAGTGCTTATCGTATTACCGCAGCGCCATTTATTCAGACAGGACGTACCTATGTGCCGATCCGTTTCATCTCCGAGAAGCTTGGGGCAGCCGTGAATTGGAAGCAGAGCACCAAAGAGGTAACGATTCAGAAGGATGGTAAAACGATTCGTTGGGTTGTAGGGAACAGGCAGGTAAAAGTAAACCAGCAAACGGTGATGCAAGATGCTCCTTTACTTCTGAAGAACGGCAGTGCGTTCGTTCCTGTTCGTTTTGTGGCGGAGCAGTTAAATACTTCCGTTGAATATATGGGGAGCAAGCATATGGTCGTGATTTTCAAAAATTAAGCAGCATAATGGAGTTACAAAATAATATTTGTAGATAAGGACTCAGTTACCATGCCTCAAAACAAGAGTAAAATATGTAGACCGTCATTAAACTAACGGGAAACGATTGCTCAATAATATCAAGAAAGCAGCTGATCAACGCGATCGGCTGCTTTTGTTCAACGAACGGGCAGGTTAGTTCAATGATTCCGCGGATACTCTTACGTATGGAATTCTTTATAAATTTCGTAAGTGATTGAACGCTCATTGAACTTTAATATTCCCCTTGTATTTCAAGCATTTTTTTAATTTCTCTTAGCCTAATAAATTCTTCTTCTGTGACTTTTTCAATAAGTTCTGAGTCAGATAATGAAATCTGATCCGTTTTCTGGACAAAGTGATTCACAATTGACCATTCCTCCATAGCAACTGCGATATCTGCACGTAATACGTACGCTCTAAAATGAAGTAATGAAGATGCATCTTGAGCTTTTGAAAGCACTACATCTAGTACTTTTGCTGCACCAACTGGTTCATCTTTGGCATACATCATTCGGTAGGCAGCTTCGTAGGCAACTTCAAATTTGGAGGTCCCTTTTACGATTTGTCTATTCTCGGTATGCTTAGTTCCAATTAACAGACGGTTACCGGCAGGATCGATGAGATTAAATCTGCGATCTTCCAACAGGTCATTTGGTTTTGAAATTTTAGGAAATCCCTTAGTGGGGATTTTTCTGTACACATTTTTTAAATTCTCACTAAATTCCTTGTATACGGCATCCACATCTGGAACGTGTACGTAGCACATGCTGTAAGAATTTTCTGGATTCAGTTGCTTGAGTACAAAGAAATGTAGTTCTACGATTCTGTGGCGGACGCAAGCGTATAGGTTGGGTTTGGCTTGACGGTACGTCACTTCGAAACCTAATGCTTGGTAAAAATCCAGTTGTTCGTCTATAGATCTGCTGGGCAAAATGGGGATCGTGGTACCGGATTGTTTTGTTGACAAGAGTACAACCTCCTCGAAAAGTGGCTGATTAACATAATTACTCTCTTATCATAAAACACTCATGCAAATGCTAATGTTTTATTTATTATATCCCTTTTTTATAATGATAAGAGAGAAAAAGCCGTCATCTGGTTTAACGATTAAGTAAAGGATAAAAGGGGAAGCGAGATGAAAGGGATCGAGATAGCAAGGAAATTGAAGATAAGTACCAGCGCATTAAGGCATTATGAAGCTTGGGGACTTATTCCAAAGGTCGAAAGAGCGGCCAACGGGTATCGCAATTATACAAAGGAACATGAGGCTTATTTTGAGTGCATACGTGCAATGTACGCAGGTTTTGGAATGAATTTGGTCCGAGAGGTTATGCCACTCATCATAAATGGGGATATACTTAATGCTTTATGGCTGATTAATAAAGCTCAAGTTAACCTTCATGCAGAAAGGGAAGTCGCACAAAGAACTGTCGATATGCTTGATTTGAAAGAAATGACAGATCTCCCCAAGTACAGTTATAAAGATTCGTTTACAATCGGAGAGTTAGCTAAAGAAGCGAATGTGTCTACTTCTGCAATTCGGCATTGGGAGAAGGAAGGATTAATCAGACCTGAGCGAGACAAAGATAGTGGATTCCGTATATACAGTCCATCTGATATTCGCAAGGTATTTATTATTCGAACGGTTCAAAGAGTAGCTTACTCATTGGATATTGTTCGTGAGGTATTATCGGGGATTGATAATAATAGCATTGCTCAAATTAAGCAAATTGCTCATGAGTCTCTTCAATACATTGATAAAGCGTTGCTTGAGCAGGTACATGGTATAGGTTCTTTAAATAATCTTCTTAATGTAATCTCAAATAAAGAAGAAAAGTAGTAAGGAAATACTTGTATTCTAAGGTTAGATGGAGCAAACAGGTAATACAAAATTAGCAGTAAGGTTGGATTAACCTATTTGGACGATTACATAAAAACGTAGCCGCTTACTGTGATTGGTTGTTTTAAGTTATTAACGGTAGATCAACACATAATGTGCCTATTATTTTGCGGGAGGTTTTGTTTCAATGCAGTATCGTAAGCTGCGTTATGGTATTAGAAATGGGCTTACTCTGATTGATACTGCTGAAGAATATGGAGATGGGGGAGCGGAAAACGGGCAGGTTAGTTTAATGACAAAAAGGAACATGTATGATTTAGAAGTTTCCGAACGAAAAAGACAGCCGATCCTAATGTCGACTGCCTTCCGGAAATGATCATCATCAAATTCTCAAAGGGTTGATTCCTACAACTACCTTTTAGTGATCATCCACGTAACTCCGAATTGATCAATAATCTCTCCATAATAAGCACCCCATGGCTGAAGGGCAAAAGGATACTTGCTTTCTCCGCCTTCGCTTAGCTTGGCATAGGCCGCTCTCGCTTCAGCCTCATCATTATACGTTAATGAGAGACTGACACTCCGGTTATACGATACCGGCTCAAACACGTCGGACAGCATCAACGAATTCGTTCCCGCCACCGTGATCGCCAAGTGCATCACTTTATCCTTCATTGCCTCGGGCGCGCCGGGCGCATCCCCGTATGTACTGACAAACTGGATTTCCCCACCGAGTGCCTCGATATAGTATTTTGCCTGGCTTCTTGCATCCCCCGACATCAGATAAGCGTTCATTTGTGCTCCCATGATTGTTCAACAACCTTTCATCTGTTTTTTGTCTTACATTCATACGACGAATGCGTATCACTGAAATCGACACAGTCAAAAAAAATTTCTTGTTAAAAACCTTCTATCGACGTGCCTTCTTTGCAGCCAGACCACATTTGGCATTTTTCCCTTTAATTATTTATAAAATCATTCAGGCTCAGTATTGTCGGGACGGCTGAGGATGGGAGCAAGCGATCGAGCTGTGCAGGCAAGTTAGGCCGCAACTGGTGCTTATGGATGTTGAAATGCCGAACATCCCGTCCGATAAAAGAATCGTGGCCCAACATCCGGATTCTGATTTTCACCACGTTCGAGGATACCAAACAGGCTATGGAGGCAATGCGAAGCGGGGTGGATGGATACCTATTGAAGTCCATGCAGCCGTTAGAGCTGGCTGAAACGATTCGCACCGTCCACCGCGGGGGCACGCTGATCGATCAGGGCATGTCGCACAAATTATTTGCCCAACTGGAAGCGGACAATAGCGGCGATGACCATTCGTCAATCAAAGTCTCCTTGGCCTATGATTTATCACCGCGGGAACTTGAAATTTTACAATTCGTGTCCAAAGGGCTGCGATATAAAAGCATTGCTTCCGAATTGTATTTATACGATGGTACGGTTCGAAACTATGCGTCATCGGCTTATTTGAAACTGGGAGTCCGCAACCGTGAGGAAGCGGTGCTGAAAGCCAAGGAGGCTGGGCTTCTGGAATAACCTCAAGTTATGTATCCATTTCAATTTTTAAAGGCCATGGATACAGGCTAACTGGATTTCCAACCGTCAATATGTAAATACCGCCCTTCTCCCTAAAGGAAAGCGGCGGTATTTGTATATTGTACAATAGCTGAGCAAACGCCATAATATGAATTACTCCCCAAAGAAATTTCTGCATACATGCAAAATTCCCTCGGCGTAAGGAAAAGGGGCAATGTTGTTGTGGCATGACTTTGCCTCTGCCGTTGCATTCTGGAGAAGATATCCATGGGCAACCATCCGAAGCATCTCGATGTCATTTCCACTGTCACCGAAGGCCAATGTTTTGGAGAGGAGTACCTGACTATAATCCATCAGGAATTGCACAGCCGCTTTCTTTCCAGTTCCTGCGGGGATAAAATCGACATCATATGCGTTCTCCGGATCACCCGCCTTGGGATTGCAAATATTAATATTAATTCCGATCCCGTAATTTGCAGCCAGGTGCCTGATGATACTTATATCATATTGGGTTCTGGCTGCCGATACCGGATAATAATAGTAGTTCATTTTATATCCGGATTGACCAAATTGAGTCTGTTCGTGAAGGACAATGTTAAATGTTGATTTTAATTCGCTAATTAAATCTTCTACATCTCTTCGAGAGAATCCGGATGCCTGTATAATCTTTGCCCATGAAGGAACAGTGACCAGTTGTCCGTCAGGCTCGACTTCCCACATCTCTGTGCCCAGATTGCTCGCTATAAAATGGGGGAGCTGTGTCATACCGGCTATTTTCATTTTTGCTTGAATTTGCTGAACACTGCTTCCGGTGACCCAAGCTATCTTTACTTGATGATTTCTGGCAAGCTGCTGGAGGTATTTTTCCAGTTCGTACACCATGTTGAGTTGTTCAGGCAAACATTCATGCGGGTAATACGTTTCGTCAAAATCAAACAATATCAGATATTCGGTTACAGCGGGGGTATAGATGACTTCCATAAGTGTGACTCCTCCTACAGTTTGTTAACGATATCATAATTGCAGGGAACGTTCCCAGGTCAATACTTTAGATGAGGTGTTAATTTTGCCTACCATAATGGATATTTCACGTATAAGCGGTCTCTCCAAGTCGACGGTATCACGTGTGTTAAACGACCATCCTCATGTATCTGTTGAAAGCAGGCAAAAAGTACAGAGAGCCATTACGGAGCTGGGATATGTCCGCAATACGCAGGGGGTTCAGTTGCGTCTACAAGCCAGCAATCATATCGGTGTGCTTGTCCCGGATGTGGAGCATCCCTATTTCAGTCAGCTTGTTAGTGCATTAAGTCGATCTTTAGGCTCGATGGGGTATCAACTTGTCATCTATCAGACTGAATCATCCCCCGAGTATGAACGTGATGTGTATGCCCGATTGTTACGTCGAGAAATGGATGCCGTTGTTATTGCTCATTCCCATTTCTCGGAGAGAGAAATTAAAGAATATATAGGTTCTTACATTGGAATCATATGCAACGAAGCGATGGACGGAGAGTTTCTCGATGTCTTTCGATTGGATGAAGAAGATGCGGTCTTTCAAGCGACAGCCTATTTGCTGTCCAAGGGGCGCCGTCATCTATTCTTCTGTATGGATCATCTGACACTATTGCAAGAGAAAAGATGGAACGGGTTTCAACGGGCTCACCAACAATTCGGCCTTGCGTGTACGAAATCACAATGTTATATGGGTCTGGTGACTATGGAAGATGGTTATGCCTTGGGAGAACAATTATTTACTTCTGATCAATTGCCGGATGGAATGATAACAGGTAGTGACTTTGTAGCTACAGGTTTATTGAAAGCAGCAAAGCAAAAGGGGATATCCGTGCCTCAAGAAATGTCCGTCATCGGATTTGATAATCATCCTGTGGGATTGATGACTAATCCGGAACTGACCACATTAACCAATTGTGTTCCCGAAATGGCCAGGGATGTTACAGCATGTCTTACCCGGAGATTGAAGGGGATGCGATCTGCTCCTATAGCGAAAACCTACAAAACTTCGCTGATTATACGTAATTCTACTTAAAATAAGTGAAGTGAAAGACAAAGAAAAAAAGGGTAGTGAAATCCTCGTTGTGGTACTTGAATCTCTAGACAAAACGGAGCATTTCTAAATAAGAAAGATATTCAGTGGTTCTTTACGCTGAAGGAGTAGAGGGATGCGAGAACCGGAGATGCTTAAACTGGTGTCCAAGTTTATCTCAAATGAAGTTGCGTGAGTCATTTGAACAATACATTAAGACATTGCAGGTCCTTCGTCCCGGCGGATACCTCGCATTTTGGAACGCAGATCACGTATTTCCAGACGGTGGAGACCCTTCTTCCGTGAAATTCAAAACGATGAGATTGAGAAAAGCGGGCTGTATGGAAGAATGGAAACGCGACAAACTGTTCAACGAAATCCGAGTTCGTCTTAAAAGTCGTCCAGAAAAGTCGGTTTCCCGTCACTGGGGCGCTGTTCTCCATGTCGCCCGTCGAAAAGATTGACAATGTAGATAATCGGATCTTCATCGTCAGTATTCAAGAAATGAATATGATTCCCATCTGTGGTACTATTTCACTAGTAGCAAATAAGGTCCATTATAAATTCTAAGGAACAAAAACATATTAGGAGAGTGACATAGGCTATACAACCATACAAAATTCTTTCTGAGCTCCTGTCCCGAATCGAAGAAAATATTACTGGTACGAGCGAGACAGAATATCTGAACGATCTTCCAATCTCCACGGTTCACTTACGTCGACTTTTCAAGTTCGCTTTTGGCGTACCGCTGCAAAGCTATATCCGCTCTCGAAAGCTAGCCTTCAGCTTAGAAGATTTGATGCAAACTGAGAAGCGGGTTCTAGACATTGCCATCGAATGCGGTTATGAACATGAGCAAACCTACATACGTGCGTTTAAACGCGAATATGGGATAACGCCTGGTGAATGTAGGCAATCTGGCAAAAACATTCACTTATCGCTTGACGGTTTTGTAGAAGGGCGGAATGGTGAAATGGACATTGGCTGGGTTTCCTACGATGCTGATTTGGAGCGACATTGTCATTTGGGGGGCGTGGGACTTATCAGATGATGCACAGTTACTGGCAATCTGTGCCTTCGAACCCCTCAGCTTCGCACCATGAACGGAATCATGCCGAGTGGATCGAAAAGACAGCCAAATCATTTTTTCCACGACGCTGGAGAAAGTCGAATGGAATAATTCCAGACTCGTGAAAGAAGGAGTCAAGGAAGAGATCAATAACCTCAAACAGCAGCCAGGCAAGGATATGGGCCATCCTCGGCAGTCCTAGATTTGCACACCACCTTATGCAACTTGATTTGATTGATGAGTAAAATATTACGGTTTCTCCAGTCCTGATCGGTAAGGGAGTGCCGTTATTCCAAGGCCTCAAGGAGAAGATCAATCTTAAGCTAATCGAAAACAAGACCTTTGATTCTGGAGCCATAGGTCGTTTACAGACGGTAAGATGACCTTGTCACTTAAGCTGGTACGCTAACGGGAAACGATGACTTAAAAAGAAAGCAGTTGATCAAAATGATCGGCTGCTTTTGTTCAAGTAACGTACAGTTTAGTACAAAAATGGCTGATTCCTCCAAATGACGTTAGAATGGTTATAAACCATTATCAGAGGAGGTAATCCATGCTTGATATTAATCAAATTAAAGAGCTTATTCCCCATAGATATCCCTTTCTTATGGTCGATAGAATCTTAGAAATTGTTGAGGGAAAGAGAGCCGTTGGAATTAAAAATGTAACTTTCAATGAACCATATTTCTCTGGTCATTTTCCCGATTATCCCGTCATACCTGGAGTCTTGATTTTAGAAGCATTGGCACAGGTGGGTGGTATCGCTATGTCCAACGTAGAGAGCAATAACCATAAGATAGGATTACTGACGGGGATTGATCATTGTCGGTTCAAAAAGCAAGTAAAACCAGGGGATCAACTCCACCTTGAATTCGAAGTGATCCGAACCAAGGGACAAATTGTCAAAGGAATCGGCATCGCCAAGGTAAACTATGAATTGGTTTGTGAAGCAGAAATAATGTTTGCATTTCATTCTATTGAGGCTATAAACTAACAGAAATTGTAGCTTAATAAAGCCAAGAAAGCAGCTGATCAAAATGATCGGCTGCTTTTGTTCAACATACAGGCAGGAAACTTCCAGAATGTGTTAAGATATAACCGTGTAAGCAGGGGAATATGGGGAAGAAAATACGCCTGTTTAATCTCGATAAAAAGACCTTCAGGCAGGTGAGTAATATTCAAACAATATATGTTCGAGTACGACATTGGAGGGTGGAAAAATAGTTATTTAAAGAAAGGGGGCCTAATTTTGTTTGTTAGATACTTAAGGGGGGCTGGCAGTTCTTTATTGGTAGGTATACTGATTTATTTCCTTTCCGTCCCCATTCATAGTGAATACATCAAATTTCAACTTGGAATGATCACATTATACGTCTACGTTAGTTGTATATTGGGGATCGCCTTATATGCCATTCTCGTTAAATATAATAAAGAATCAAAGTTTTTCCTATGTTCCTTACTATATATACTTTTAGGAGGTATAGCATCTATAGGATACTGGCCGCTATTCTTTATTTTTATGGCAGGTTCTTTGGTGTTTTATTTAGTCCAATTTATACAAAACAAGAAGTTTTCTATAATAATGACACTTTCGGGGCCCATACTTTTAATAATACTCCTTTTCATTTACTGAATAATAAAGTGTGGGCTGTAGAACTATATCGATTATTCTGACAGGAAAATTGCTCTGCGGCAGCCACGGTAGCAATTCTTATTACGTTGGAACTGTTATAACTTTACATGAATTGGGGATAAGATATGAGTAGAGGAAAAATTGTATTTTTGAACGGAGTAACTAGTTCAGGAAAAACTTCTATAGTAGATGCTATCCAGTTAAACTCAGATGAGTTCTTTTACGTTGTTGCAAACGACCTTTTTGAAAATACAATTGGCGATAACTATCTTCGGGATGATTACTGGAAATATTTAAGTGATGCCATTATTATGATGTATCATACCGCCAAACTATTTTCTGACCATGGCAAAAATGTACTTATCGATGGCATTTTGGTAGAAAGACCTGAGTTAAAGCCTCATTATGAAAAAGTTAAGGAAATATTTGCTGGTTATCCCTTTCATATTGTTGAAGTGTTTTGTCCATTGGAAATTTGTCGCCAGAGAAATATTGAACGAGGAGATCGAACCGAAGATCAATCAGACTGGCAAAACGAAATTATGGCAAAAGATATACAGTATGACTGTACTGTCAACACACACATACATTCTTCAGAGGAATGTGCGGATTCCATTCTAAACTGTTTGTTTGGTAGATCCGAAGGTTAAGGACTTCAGCTAACGGGAAACGTTAGCTTAGAACGTCATGGAGCAGTTTGCCGGTTGGCAAGCTGCTCCATTTTTCGTTAAGCTGTTCAAATAAATCGAACGATATCTGCTTCCCGCGACAATATATAGTAAAGGCTGCAGAGAGGAGAGACTTATGGATGACAATGAACAATTCATAACTTTGGTTAAACTGTCGCGTGCGGGGAACCACGAAGCATATGGGGAAATCTATGAAAAGACAGTGCAGGACGTGTATCGCACCGTTCGTTTTTTGGTGAGGCATGCGAGCGATGCGGAGGACTTGGTGCAGGAAGTTTACATTCAGGCGTATCGCTCCCTGGAGAAATTTGATGTCCAGCGTCCGTTTCGCCCGTGGCTGATGGGCATTGCCATGCGTATCGTTCAGAACGATCGGCGAAAAAAACTGCTTCGTCTGCGCTTTAACGAGCGGGTGAACAAAACGGACACAGCCATGGAACAAGACTTTACAGGCGAATTGGTTAGCAAACTGGCCCATCGTCCGTTGCTTGAACAAGTACAGCGATTACCCTACAAACAGCGGCAAGTCATTACTCTCCATTATTTGAGCGAGTATACGCAGGAAGAGATTGCAACGATTCTGGATATTCCGCTTGGAACGGTGAAATCCCGCATCCATGCCGGATTGGGCAAGCTGCGTCAGAAGAAGCGCATTTTACAATTCATCGAAGGCAGAAAGGTGGAGGATTGGGGATGAAGGAATTGGAGAACGAATTACGCGAAGCATACAAGGATCAGACAGGTCAATGGACCGTGCCGACGGAAAGCAAGGAACGATTAATGCAGCAGATCGAAAAAAGAGTCAGTTCCATAAACAAAAGAAGAAGCAGCAGATGGATGGTTGCGGGCATCATTAGCATCGCCTTGTTAATCCCTACCGCTGCCTATGCAGGTTACACCTATTTGGCAGATGGCATCTATGGCAGTCAACAATCGGTTGCGGCGTTGGGCGTGACGGTAGAAGAGTATGCCCGGCTTGAAGCCAAATTGCAGGGCGCCAAGGCTCATTTTAGCAATGAAGATTACACCGCCTTTATGAGTCTGCTCCAGCAGTGGGGGAAAATTGCACTTGCTCAAGCCGGTCCGGATGGACAGCTGCATCCCGAGCAATGGGATAAAGGAGTCAGACAGCAGTACGAAGCATTGGCCGTGAAGTTAGAACCTTATTTTACTCAACTAGAGCAAGTTAGTTCACATGATATAAGGATGTCACATAACATCATCATGGGTGAAGAGCAGTTTTGGAAAGAACAGTTTGCCCAGGCCAAGGAAATGTTCAGTGCGGAAGACTATGCCGATTTCCAAGCTGTCTACGAGGAAATGAAGCGCATTGAAGCATTGACCGTAACCAGTGATGGCACCGTAAATGAAGAGCAACTGTCCGAGAAACAGCGTTCGGATTTAGACGAACTTACACAGCGCATTAGCGTTTATTTGAAGAGGCTGGGCCTTGAAATACGATAGGAAGGAATATACGGCCAACCCTATAGTCATCCTGTCGGACTAGAAGAACGAATACCCCTTTGTGATGAAATGGCGAAGATCCGCAAATGAGTCGGACGCTGCTGTCATGTTCAGACAAAGGGGTTTTGTTGTTGTCTTTATGTTCCATTTGGGAAAACCACTAAACTTTTAGACGGTATGATGCATCATATTTACCTCTTAGATGCCATGCATTCGTTACAGCCACTTTTCAGCCCACTGCTCGACAGCGCCTAATGCCCGCCCAAGCTCCGTACCCTTGCGCGTTAGCATATATTCGGTACGAACCGGGCGCTCTGTCACCACATGGCGAACGACGATCCCCTCTTCTTCAAGTTCCTTCATTCGGTCATTCAGCACACGCTTGCTCAGATCTGGAATATAAGCGTGTATTTCGCTGAAACGTTTGGGCTCTTCCATCAATGCGTGAATGATGAGGGCGACCCATTTTCGGCCAATGATCAGATAAGACTGTTCCACTTTTCCACATAGCTGATTGGCATTCTTATCATCACTCATAAACGTGCTCCTTTATTCAAAGTTTGGCTCTATATAGCATTAGTATACTTATTGTAACCAAGATGTCCACCGCGGAATGTGTCAAAAATCACATACAATTGTTAGTTTATATTACCAATTTAAGCGTTAACAACACTGAAAACCCTTGCTGGATCTGGGGTTCACAGTTTTGCCACGATTATTGACGAAATGTGACGACGGGTGTATTATGGGTTACGGCAATTCAAGTAGGTTACATTTTATAACCTGATCACTCGGGTTGTGGAGAGAAGGAATGTCAGATGTTTAAATTCAACCAAGGCACGAAACGGAGCGAAGGCGGGGCACATACCCACTAATTCCGTCTTTTGTCATGCTTGGATTTGAACATTTTGCAACATCATATACTATACTGCACAGAACACAGGAGGCACTTCAATGGACGCAATGACATTTGTCTTGTTTGGGGCAACTGGCGATTTGGCCAAGCGCAAAATTTATCCTGCTTTATACAATTTGTTCGTTGATCAGAAAATGCCGAAATCCTTCTCCGTGATCGGATTGGGGCGGCGTGAACTGTCGGATGTCGAGTTCCAGGGCAATGTTGAAAAATCGTTGCATACCTTTTCGCGCCAGACGCCGGAAGAAGAATCCGTCGTACGCGATTTTATCGGGGCGTTCCGTTACTGCTCGCTGAACAATACGAAGCCTGAAGATTATGTGAAGCTTCTGGAGCTTGTGGAGCAGCGTGAGAAGGAATTGAATATTCCGGAAAATCGCATGTTTTATATGTCGGTCGCTCCTGAGTTCTTCGAGCCAATCGCGGAGAACATTCAGCAAAGCGGTTTGGGCAACACCAAAGGCTGGAAGAAATTGATCATTGAAAAACCGTTTGGCCATGATCTGCAATCCGCACGCGAACTGAACGAGAAATTAAGCAGCACGTTTGCGGAAGAAGAAATTTACCGGATTGACCATTTCCTTGGCAAACCGATGGTGCAGAACATCGAAGTACTCGGTTATGCCAACCCGGTCATTCAGGCCTTGTGGTCGAACCGTTACATCGCGAACGTACAGATTACGGCAAGCGAAACGGTTGGCGTCGAGGAACGCGCAGCGTATTACGATCAAAGCGGCGCAACGCGCGACATGTTCCAAAACCATATGCTGCAAATACTGATGATGACGGCCCTGCACTTGCCGAAGCGCTGCACGCCTGATGAAATCCGCTTCAAAAAACGGAAAATCGTTGAATCGCTTCGTCCGCTGACGAAAGAAAAGATCGCTTCCCAAGTCGTGCGTGCACAATATGCTGCCGGCGAACTTCAAGGCGAATCCGTTGTAGGTTATTTGGACGAGCCTGGCGTTCCTGCCGGTTCCCAAAATGAAACTTACGTTGCCGCAAGATTGTGGATCGACGATCCGTTCTGGAGCGAAGTTCCGTTCTATATTCGCACAGGTAAACGCCTTGCGGAGAAATCGACGCGCATCGTCATTGAATTCAAAGAGCCGCTCAAAACGGGTCATGAATCGGAAAGAACATCCGATCCGAACCTGCTGACGATCGAAATCGGTCCAGGCGAGAGCATTTCCTTGCAGCTCAACGGGAAAAATCCGCTGCATCATGGCGAGGTGGAGCCGATTAACCTGACGTTCTCCTCCGGCAAGCGCAACATTCCTGAAGCTTACGAGAACCTCATTTATGATGCCATGCGCGGTGATTCCACATTCTTTGCGCATTGGAAAGAGGTGGAGCTGTCCTGGCAGTGGGTACAACCGATCCTGGAAGCCTTCCAGGAAGGAAGCATACCGCTGGATACGTATGCGGCAGGATCTCAAGGCCCTGAATCCGCAGATCGCCTGACGGCGGCAGACGGATTCCGTTGGTGGTAAGACGAAAAACCGAACCGTTAGAGGAAATTAGCTTTCATTTTACTGTTATATATTTAGAACATGCGTGTGATATAGCGATAAGTGGCTCCAAACGGCGAAAACGGCGAGTTTGTCATTTTTCTTTAATGCGTTGATAATGCCGTTTTCGCTTCCGGGCCCTTTAGATATAGAAAAAAATGTTGATAAAATAGGAGGAGTTTGGAATGAAACTTGGACTTATCGGACTTGGTAAAATGGGCTTGAACCTGGGCAGAAACTTGATCGACCATAAACATGAGGTTGTTGCCTTCGACCTGAACGAACAAGCTGTAGCAGAAATGAAAGAATACGGTGCACAAGGCGTATCTTCTTATGCAGATATGGTGGCATCCCTCGAATCCCCGCGCGTACTGTGGATCATGGTTCCACATAACGTGGTTGACGTTGTATTGAAAGAAGTTGCTCCGTTGCTGTCCAAAGGCGACATCATCATCGAAGCAGGCAACTCCCACTACAAAGAATCCATCCGTCGTTACGAAGAACTGAAACCGCAAGGCATTCACTATATGGACGCAGGAACATCAGGCGGTATGGAAGGCGCACGCAACGGCGCTTGTTACATGATCGGTGGAGATCCGGAAGCTTGGGAAATCGTTGAACCTGCGTTCCGCGACACTGCTGTGGAAAATGGGTACCTGTACGCCGGTAAAGCGGGCAGCGGGCACTTCCTCAAAATGGTGCATAACGGCATCGAGTACGGCATGATGGCTTCCATCGGCGAAGGTTTCGACGTTCTGGAGAAAAGCGACTTCGACTTCGACTTCGAAAAAGTGGCTCGCGTGTGGAACAACGGTTCCGTTATCCGTTCGTGGCTGATGGAATTGACGGAGCGTGCATTCTCCAAAGACGCTAACCTGGACGAAATCAAAGGGGTTATGCATTCTTCCGGTGAAGGCCGCTGGACGGTTGAAACGGCATTCGACCTGCAAACCGCTACCCCGGTTATCGCGTTGTCCCTGTTGATGCGTTATCGTTCCCTGGAAACAGATACGTTTACAGGTAAAGTCGTTGCGGCGCTTCGCAACGAATTCGGCGGACATGCTGTCGAAAAAAAATAATAGCATGAATGATTCCGTAACCTTGGGCCTATGAGCTGGCCTGTATAAGGGTTCGGACCGTGCGAAAAAAGTCTTGCCGGCAGCGAAGCTGCCCGCGAGGCTTTTTTGCGTTTGCCCGGCCTAGTCCTGTTGCTTGCGGTGAGATGAGGCATTGTCCTTCTTTTTCGGCCATGTCCTGCATAAGGATAACGTATACATTACAGCTCATCCTGCAGGGGAGGATTGCCCGATGATGAGAAGAAGAATGCGCTGGAGAAGCCGCAGGATAAGGAAACCACGAAAGCTGCCAAGCGGAAAGCGGCGCATATGGCTGATTATTTTGCTGGTATCGGTTTTTTGCGTGCTGCAGGGGTTTGCCTACGTCGAGAAAAAAATGAAGCCGCCAATCATGCATTTGGCCAAGATCCGGGTCAAGCAGATTGCGACGGAGGCGATTAACAGCGCGATCACCGCACAAGTGGCCGAAGGAAAAACAACGGAAGGGCTGATCGATTGGAAGACGGATCAAACCGGAAAAGTTTCGGGTTTCATGCTGAACTATGACGAACATATGCGCATCACCGCAAGTACGATGAACATCGTGCAGTCCACGCTGCAGAACATCCATATGTTGAAAGAAAAGATCCCTCTCGGCCAGGCGTTGGGAAGCCCCGTTCTGGCATCGTTCGGACCCAGCATTCCGCTCCGGGTAGAGCCTCAAGGCGCGGTCAAAGTCGACCTGAATACCCGCCAACAGAACGCGGGCATCAATATGATACTGGTCGAAGTATACATCCGCATTATTGCGGAAGTCGCGGTCGTTGTCCCGTTTGATATGGAACCCGAAACGGTGGATACGGAAATTCCGATTTCCTACCTGTTAGTCGTAGGGGATGTTCCCATGTACTACTACGATAACCAAGGAAGGCCTGTAGGAGATAACGGAAACGGTGCGCCTGCCATTGCCCTGCCGTCGGGCCAAGGCGGCGGCGTATCGGGCAGCGGAGGCGTGAGCACGCCTGTCGTGCCACAGCAGACTCTGCCTGGTGGACAACACGAGCCGCAGCCCGCGATTCCCGGCATGGAGGAGGAACTGCAGACGGACGCGGCGCATGAAAGCCATTAAAACAATGACAAACAGAACCTCATGATGGAAAGAAACAAACGGTTTCGTTCCACCGAGGTCCTGTTTGGTCGGTGCCTGCGCATCATTTATTTTTTTTGCCTGCTTTGATTTGGCGGTATTCTTCCTTCTCCCAATGATTCAACAGCGGATAGGGGTCGAACGACCACTCGGCAAGCCCGCTGTCCCTGTAAATGCCATAGTGAAGGTGGGGCGGAAATTTGCCTTGCGTGCCAGGTTTGCCGTAGCCTGAGCTGCCCACCCATCCAACGATCTGGCCTGGAGTAACGATTTGGCCGATATGCGTCTTTTTGTCGAAACCGGACAAGTGCGCGTAATAATGATAATGGTTGTTCAAGTCCCGGATGCCGATCCTCCAGCCCCCGAACGGATTCCAGCCTTTGACTTCCACGATCCCGTAACAGGTGCTGCGAACAGGGAGACCATAAGGCGCGAAAATGTCGGTTCCTTCATGGATTCGGTAGCCGCCCCAACTGCGCTTCGTTCCCCAGGTGCTGCGATAGGAATAATTGGTACCGAGGGGCACGGGAAAGGCGTGCGCAAACAGGTCCAGCGTATCGAAATGCTCATACAGCTTGGCGAATTGCTGGATCCGCTGCACGGCGCGGGAATTGTGGTAATACTCCCATAGGGCGATGTTGAAATCCTCCTGCCGGTTTCCGTGCTTTCGAATAAATTCAGCCATGCTGTACAACACGTCGACATCGTTATTGGCGTCGGCCATACCGTCGCCGGAGCCGTCGCGCCCGTAACCGCCGAAGACCAGGATCGATTGCGGCTTCTGATCCGTTTCATCCGGATTCAGCCAGCCTCTCCAGGCCGGAGACGTCATGAATATGCCTGTCAGCCGCTCCGGGTGTTTGCGGTCCTTCGGATGAGCTCGGGTGAGCGTTCGCTCATACTGATCGATTGCGGCGAGCCTGTACCACGGAATGTCGGTCATTTGGCCGATGCTTTCGTACAAATGCCTTCTTTCGGCAAAAATTTCCGCAGGCTTCAATTCCTTAAGTTGCGGCCTTGGTTCGGGTGCTGCGGGTTTGGCGTAGGTTCGCACGGACAAACCAGGAATTAGCAGCAGGACGGCAAAACCGATGTAGATCCAGCGATGACGGTATAATCGCGCGTTCAAACGCTTTTTCACGGTAGAAGCTTCCTCCTTTCCGTCTGAATCGCACTTTTTCGTAGCGTTCTACAAAAGCGTGAATTTTATCCCATTTGGGGCCGAATCGGACAAGATGTGACAAATGGGAGTTTTTCCAACGCTTTCATGGTATAATATGTTCCGAGAACAGCCTAACTTCAGTAGAAAGAAGGTTTATACATTGGCTAAACGTGTTAAGGAGCCGAAACCGGACTGGATTCGGATCAAATTGACAACCGGCGATAATTATCAGGAAATCAAAAACATGATGCGTTCCAAAACCTTACATACGGTATGTGAGGAAGCGAGGTGCCCGAACATTTACGAATGTTGGGCCAATCGAACGGCCACTTTTATGATTTTGGGCGACATCTGCACACGGGCATGCCGGTTCTGCGCGGTAAATACCGGCTTGCCGACGGAGCTCGATTTGCAGGAACCTGAACGGGTAGCGGAAGCAGCCGAGCAGATGAATCTGCAGCATTGCGTCATCACCAGCGTGGCGCGGGACGACTTGAAGGATGGAGGGGCATCCATTTTTGCAGAAACGGTCAAAGCCGTGCGTCGGCGTCTGCCGCTCTGCAGCGTGGAAGTGCTTATTCCTGACTTTATGGGGGATCGCGACTCCTTGAAAATCGTCATGGATGCGAAGCCGGACATTCTGAATCACAATATTGAAACGGTTGAACGCCTGTCGGATAAGGTCCGGGCAAAGGCCAAATACAAACGGTCTCTGGAGCTGCTGGCACGCGCCAAAGAAATGCAGCCCAACATCCCGACCAAATCGAGCATTATGCTTGGCGTAGGCGAAGAATATGATGAAATTTTGCAAACGATGGACGACCTGCGGGCTGTGGATTGTGATATCATGACGATAGGGCAGTATTTGCAGCCGTCAGAGAAGCATTTGTACGTGGAAAAATACTATCCGCCGGAAGAATTTGCGGCCTTGAAACAGGAAGGCTTGAAGCGCGGTTTCAGCCACGTCGAATCCGGCCCAATGGTGCGCAGCTCCTATCATGCCCATGAGCAAGTCAAATCTGCGACGAAGCATACGGAGCAAGCGGCAACACTCGCATGATGGAGGATACAGGCTTGGAAGAACAGAAAAGCATGGTGCCCGAGCAGGAGCAGATCCAGGATCAAATTCAGGAAAAGCCCGAAGAGCGGCCCAAGGAAAAAGTGATCGTACAGGTCGGCAACAAAAATTACGAGATCGTGCAGAACCATAAAAACGGCTGGAATCCCGAGGTGTTTCGCGATCGTTACAGCGAAGTGCTGGAGCGTTACGACTATATCGTCGGGGACTGGGGATACAGCCAGCTGCGCTTGAAGGGATTTTACCGGGACAACCATCCCAAGGCCAACAAGGACTCTGCCATTTCGCATATGGTCGATTACATTAATGAATACTGCAATTTCGGTTGTGCATATTTCGTGCTGCAAAAGAGCAAGGATCAGCCACCGAAAGCCAAAAGCGGCTCCTGAACAGGGCCGCTTTTTGGTTTGCTTATTATTGGGGGTGCTGTTGGTTCGACAGGTGCCCGAAGTGTTTTGGCAGGGCTAGTCCAAAAATGCAGTACGTACCCGGCTCCAGAACGGATAGGGACGGAAACGCGCAAAGCTTACCTTTTGGCTGGATACTTGACAGCGTACCGAAATCAAATCCTCAACCATCACGTTGACATGATCGATCGTCAGCAGCAAACGCTGTTCTTTTCGCGAAAAAATGTCGCAGTGGTGATGTTTGGGCAAAATGATGGGCGAACCGAGCGTCCGGTAGACCCTGTTATTGATCGAAGCGATCTCCGCGATTTGAATCGCATCAATGGTGGGATGAACCATGGCGCCTCCAAGCGCCTTGTTGTAGGCCGTACTGCCTGACGGCGTGGATACGCAGATTCCATCACCCCGAAACATCTCGAAGGTAACGTCATTGATGTCCACCTGCGCGACGACCGTGCCGTCCACGCCTTTGAGCGTGAATTCGTTCAAGGCAATGTACGAGGCGTTGCCGGATTTTTTGCGAATTTCGAGCTCGAGCAGTGGATATTGCACAATGCGGGGCTTGAGAAGTTCCGGGTCTCCTTTGCCGCTCATCAAATCAATCAGTTCGCGCAGCTCATCCTTCTTCCAATCGGCATAAAACCCGAGATGGCCTGTATGGACTCCGACAAAGGCGATTTCCGGAATCCGGTCGATAAAGTTGTGAAAGGCCTGCAGCATGGTTCCGTCTCCGCCAATGGAAATGACGATCTGCGGGGATTCTGCATCAAGCTTGAATCCGGCTTCTTTGGCCAGCGCGTGGAACTGCTGACTCAGTTCAATCGATAACTGGTCTCCGCGGTCTTGAACATAGTATCTCAAGATGAAAGCTCCTTTGTGGTCATTATATTACCGATGATAATCAATTCCACGGAAGAACACAACGTTTAGCGGAAACTAAATGACGAAATGGTGACGAAGGGGCCTACCTTTCGATGCGACGAGGCAGGAACCGCGAACACATGAAAGAGATGCTTAGCATAAACAGTATCATGCCTGCAAGCACGCCGATCCCGGAAAACAGGATCAAGGACCAGTCCGCCCTATAGATGCTTTGCCCGGAAATCACGCCCGACGGATGGAACACGGATTGCGTCAAACTTCCCGTGATGGGCGACCATAACAGAAGAACGAGTACGGGTGCAATCAACGCGTGAATAACCCGAGCGAGCAGGAAAGGACCGTACCTGAGCGGAGTGTGGCTGAGCACGCTCATAATCTGGGCATGAACGGATAACCCGCCCCAGGACAGTACAAACGCGGCGGCTGCCACTTTATACGGAAGGGGGACTGCCGAGCCGGCAGCTCCCGCTTCTTTGGCACCCAAGGTGACTTCGAACAATCCGCCGACAAGGCTGTGGGAAACGGCAGAAGGCAGGCCGGCAAGCTGAAGCAAATGTTCGGTAAACCGGTACAATTGACCGAGTGCCCCTGTCTGGACCAGAAGCTCCATGATGACCGAAAAGAATACAACCAGCCCGCCGACGATAATAATAAGGCGGAGGGAAGATGCGACCGCCTGACGCAGCAGTTCCCCCAGCGGTCGCCCATCTGCCAGGCGTGCTTCATGCATGGCCCGAATGGCCCTTGCGACCCTGTTTTTCCGCCGTTCACCGGAGGAGAGGACATGCGCATCCGATGCGGGAGCCGATGGAATCGTGCCTGAGGAGCCGTGAAAGCGCATGAGCACGCCGACAATGAATGCGGAAGCGTAGTGGGCGATTACCAGCACAGGAGCAATGGCCGCGTTGTGGAAAAAACCGACCGATACAGCCCCGATCATAAAGATCGGATCGGATGATGTTGTAAAAGAGACCAGACGTTCGCCCTCTTCGCGCGTAACCAGCTTTTGTTCATACAGCTGTGCCGTAAGTTTGGCTCCTGTCGGATATCCGGAGGCGCAGCTGACTGCAAATACGAATCCTCCGCTTCCCGGCACGCGAAACAGCGGCCGCATCAACGGATTAAGCATCGTGCCAAGAAAATGAACGATGCCGAATCCGAGCAACAGCTCGGACAGCACCAGAAACGGGAATAAGGAAGGGAACAACACGTCCCACCAGATTGAGAGTCCGCGCACTCCCGCATGCCAGGTTTCGGCTGGGAACATGGCCATCAGTCCACACATCAGGAGCAGCGCAAAGGCAATCATTGCGGGAATCCACTTTTGGGTTGCGGCCATAAAGTTCTCCTTTTTTAGTTTGGAATGAAGGCGGAAATCAACAAAAGCTCGTCTCTCCGATAATATGAAACGGCAGGGACAAACAGTACCATTTTCATAAAGAAAACGCTTGCATAAATGGCTGTATTTTTAAACGATGTATGCTAAAATGAACCCAACGCCTATACGTCACCCAATTGTCCAGACGGTGGAATTCAGAACGGATGGAGCGATGATGATGAGCCTTGTCATGGGAATCTTGGTTTGCGCATTTGTGTATGTAATCCGAGCCTCTCTGGTCCCTTCCGAGGAAGAGGACTGGAGAAGCTATTAAATCGAGTGATGCACCAAACTTCGGTTTGGTGCTTTTTTTGTTTACGTTAGGCGGCGTCTATATAAACGCAAAAAACAAACACACGTTAACGGAGAGGCAGAACCAATCTGGAGAAGCGAAGCGGTCGCTTAAAAGCTTTCTGAAAGAAAGCTGCATCGGAAGCATAGGCTTATCACCGGATGTTCCCTTAGAAAAGGGGAATAAAAAAATCTGAGGATAACAGCGATCGGAAGATGGTACTGCACTCGCAGAGGCCTTGTGTGATTGATTCGTGTGGTTTATATAGCGGATAAATTGAAGGAAAGCTATGTCATGTTAGATAGGAGTTTTGGGATTTTTTTGATAGAATGAGGTTTAGGTCAACTGCAGCCTGAGCCTTACGAGTCATGCAGGTATTGTTAAGATTAAGCATAGGAGTGTAATAAATGCCAAAATTCGACACGATCAAAGCAGGTTTTGCCCAATGAACCCAGGACAAAGTATTTATGACAACCTTGGCGGTGAGCAGGGCGTTCGTGCTCTGGTCGAAGCGTTCTATCCCATTGTGCAGCAAAACGAACAGCTGGCCCCTCTGTTTCCTGAGGATATCAGACCGGTCATGGAGAAACAATTTATGTTTTTATCGCAATTTTTTGGCGGGCCTGCTCTGTTTTCCGAAGCATATGGTCATCCGATGATGCGTGCCCGCCATATGGGGTTTGAAGTGACGGTGCAGCGGGCAGAGGCTTGGCTCGCTTGCATGGATCAAGCATTGACACAGATTGGTGTGGAAGAGCCGCTGCATTCCTTTATTCTCCAACGTTTGTCGGGGCCGGCTTACCATTTCGTAAATACGCCTTAGCCTGCTATCAGGCATTCGGAGAGGAGTGGAGAAAGTGGATCTGGAACTGGAACCTCTGTATAAAGTGAAAATCACATGCAATTATTGCGAGCATGTATTCGAAACCTCGCGGGTAAGACCGAGTTTGAAGCGGCCTTACCGTTCAGATTCCGATTTTTGCGCCTATTATAAAAAAGAAAACCCGGATTTCTACGTCGTGCGCATATGCCCGGAGTGCGGATTCGCCTCGACGGAAAATTCCACCGAAAAGCTGAGCGATCTGCAGAAGAAAAACTTTATGGATCAGGTCGGCAGCCGTTGGGAAAAACGCGATTACAGCGGACCGCGCACGCTGGCTAACGCCTTGGAAACGTACAAGCTTGGGTTATTATGTGCTCAGGCCATCAAAGAGAAGGACAGGGTCATTGCCGGGTTGCTCCACCATATCGCCTGGTTATACCGGTATCGGGAAGATCATGAACAGGAGCGCCGTTTTCTGGAATTCAGCCTGGATGCCTACGTCAAGGTATTCGAAATGGAAGGCGCGGGCAGCAATGAAGCAAGGTTGCTCTACCTGATCGGTGAGCTGAACCGGAGAATAGGCCGTTTTCATGAAGCGGTCAAATGGTTCGGCCGGGTGATCCATGATAAGCGTATCACGGATGCGGCCATGATTCGCGCGTCAAGGGAACAGTGGGCGCTGCTTCGCGAACAGATGATTTCCGGACAGATGGAATTGCCCGAGGAAATGCTCGAAGCAGACAAAGAGGCTGCGAAGCGCAGCCCCTTGTAGGCAAATCTGGATTATGCTTTGCGAAGCGGAGAGCTGGCAAGAAGATAGTCGGCATCATTGTCGACGATGGTCATGCTGCCGTTGCAGCAGGGCAGGACGAGCAGCTTCTTTTTGCCTTCCCGGATGCGAACAAGCTCCTTCGGTTTCAAGGGAAGCAGCACATTGTGCGCGTTGCAGAACGGGCATTGCGGCATATAGATATCGCCCATAACGATGTCGTAGGGCCAGCTGTTTTCGAAAGGAATCATTGCTGATCGCCTTCCGAAGAAGATGGTTTGGGAGTGCTTGCTTCCGTCTTTGCCAATTCCGCGATTTTTTGCAACAGGATATGCTGCGGCATATGCATCAAGTGCTCGAGCGGTACGCCGAGAGATTCCGCTAATTTGACGGCAGTGTCTGCCGATATTTGCAAAGGTTTCATCTAATATAACCTCCTGAGTGTGGCTTGAACTGTCTCTATAGTATAGTGAACGATCATGCATAACACCAGTTTGAATTCATTGATTTCGAATATTGTGATAAGGGAGAGGTGTCGCGCAATATGAAAATGCCATTACAGCCCGTTTGGGATTTGGAGTCCGTTTTTAGCGGGGGATCCTCCTCCGCAGCATTTGCTGCTTATTTGAAGGATCTGGAACAGGACGTGCGGAAACTGCAGCAGCTTTTGCAGGAAACGCCTGTACCTACCTCTGCCAAGGCTACACATGTATTCGATCCAGTACTGGAGCTGCTGCAAAGCTGTTACGTTCGCATTTCCGAAGGCTCCGCATTCGTGAGCTGTCTGTCCGCGCAAAACCAGGCTGACAAAAAGGCCGCCCAGCTCCAGGGAACCGTCAGCTCTATTGCAGCCATGCTGAATAGCAGCAAAGCGCGTTTTGACAACCTGCTTAGCCAGACCCCAGATGAGGTATGGGAAGCATGGATCGCCAGAGATGAATGGCAGCCGCTAAGCTTTGTTTTGAACGAAAGCCGTCGTCTGGCCCGGGAGAAATTGTCGCCTGAGATGGAGGGGCTTGCTCTGGATCTGGGTGTCGATGGTTACCATGGATGGGGCAAGTTCTACAACACCATTGTAAGCAAAGTGAACATTCCATTTGAACAAAATGGTGAAACGGTGATGCTGTCTGCAGGCCAAGCTTCCAATAAGCTGAGCGATAGCGACCGGAACGTTCGCGAATCCGTATTCGCCAAATGGGAACAGGCCTGGACCGATGTGGAAGATTTCTGCGCGGATACGCTGAATCATCTGGCTGGTTTCCGGCTGAAGCTGTATGAGAATCGCGGCTGGGAGGATATTTTGAAGGAACCGCTCGCGATCAACCGCATGAGCCGCCAGACCTTGGATACGATGTGGGGCGTTATTAACGATGCCAAACCGGCGCTCGTGCGTTATCTCGAACGAAAAGCCAAGTTGCTGGGCGTAGACAAACTCAGCTGGAGTGACGTGGATGCTCCTGTGGGCACAGCGGGCGGAAAAGTGACTTATGACCAAGCCGCGTTGAATATTGTCGAACAGTTTGCCAAGTTCAGTCCCAAATTGTCCGCATTTGCGGAGATGGCTTTTGAGAAACGGTGGATTGAAGCCGAGGATCGCCCCGGCAAACGTCCTGGAGGGTTCTGTACTTCGCTTCCTTTGAGCAAAGCCACCCGAATCTTCATGACGTTCTCCGGCACGCCTTCCAATGTATCCACGCTTGCACATGAATTGGGCCACGGGTACCACCAGCACATCATGGAGGAGCTGCCTGCCTTGAACCAGCGCTATGCGATGAACGTAGCCGAGACGGCTTCCACCTTTGCGGAGCTGATCGTGGCCGATGCGCTTGTTCAGGCCGCGACGGACGAGCAGGAGAAGCTGGCTTTGCTGGAAGACAAAATTCAGCGCAGTGTCGCGTTCTTTATGAACATTCATGCACGTTTTCTGTTTGAGACCCGTTTCTATGAAAAACGAAAACAAGGGCTGGTCAGCGCCGATGAATTGTGCAAACTCATGGCTGAGGCGCAGGATGAAGCGTTCTGCGGCGTGCTCGCGTCGAACCATCCGCATTTTTGGGCATCCAAACTGCATTTTTATTTGACAGGTGTTCCGTTCTATAACTTCCCCTATACGTTTGGTTATATGTTCAGCGCGGGCATTTACGCCAGAGCGCAACAAGAGGGTACCGCATTTGCAGACAAGTATGATGACTTGCTGCGGGATACCGGACGAATGACCGTTGAGGAACTGGCGCAGAAGCATCTCGGCACCGATTTGACGAAGCCTGATTTCTGGCAGAATGCTGCCCGGCTCGTTACGGATGATATCGAACAGTTCCTTGCCATGACGGAGTAGGCAGCGCCTGCAAGCATCCAGTAATCTTAACCTGCAATGCTGTGTTTCACACAGGGTTGCAGGTTTTTTTGTCGAATACCGATGTCGTAATAGAAAGAAAAAACTCGTATAAAAGTCGGAGAATGGCAATTATTTGCGCAACATATAGTAAGCAATACCCAAATTTGTTTATTATTGTTGAATAGGCCAATATGATGTCATATAATGAGCCGTAAGTCCTGAACTTTCAGGTCTTATTGCATAAAGGAGGAATAGATGTGGTAAAAATTGACCAGATTTCGTTAGCAAGACAATTGGATTTGGTGTTCAAAGAAGTGGATCAGGAGTTAGGCGGGGTGGGGTCAGGAATTTTGTTTGTGCAAATACGAAATAATGTCATTGGGAAGTTTGGTATTCGACATAATCCGATAGCTGGACGCAATGGGCAAATGGAATCCGATCACGAAGGTTTGAACGAGACCCAGCGTGCTTCATTCCGGGCCATGGCCCTAGAGACGCTGAAGTTCAAGCGGAATTGGACGCACGGAGAAATTTCTTTTGATTTTACGGTGAGGCAAGGCATGATCATGGTAGACGCTACGATGGAGTCCAACTACAATATGGCCAATCTTATGATCCGCTACCCTAGAACCAATACATACAAGGATTCCGGCTTGGGATCGACTTCATGACGATGAGCATAAAAAGCGGCACTTCCGAAGAAGGCCGCATGTTGCTGTAGGTAATCCAAGCAATTATTCCGAGTGTTAGGAACGACCCGCTAATTGCTGCTCAGCGATTTGAACCAGACGTTTAGTGATATATCCACCCAGGGAACCTGTCTCGCGGGACGTGTAGTTACCGTAGTAACCATCCTGAGGGATTGTCACACCCAGCTCCTGTGCAGCTTCCATTTTCAATTGCTGCAGTGCTGCTGTAGCTTGGGGAACAACGAGGTTGTTGGAAGAACGGTTTCCGCTACCTTGGTTTTGACCTCCGTACATGTGTATCACCTCCTTATGTCTTGGTGATGTTAGTATGGTTGCAGGTGCGAGAAATATACCCGATAGAGGGCGAGGTAACATTTGGAATGAAATGCTCCTAAACGAAGAAAAAGCCGATCCGTTAAGGATCGGCCAAGCAGTTTCATGTGAAACCCGGCAATGCAGCAGAAAGAAGCAGCTATTCTGCGGGCGGAACGACTTCAATGTGCGTGAGCAGCTCGACAGGGTATCCGGGTTCTAGACGAATTAGCCCCGTCTCTTCAGCGGGCAGAGATAAGTTCGGGGCGTCCGACAGCCAGGTATATGGCTCGATGCACAAAAACTGATCGGATTCACCCTTTGTGAATAGTACCCAATGCTTGAAATAGGCTTCATCTGTTGAATATTTAATTTGATAACCATCTTGGCGAATTAAATGGGCAATCGCCGGCTGGCCCGGTGTCGCCTTGAGAATGTTATCCCAGTTGCGTCCTTCCATGTTCATCCCTTCATTAAGGGCTGCCCACTCTCCTGGCGGTTCTATCGCGCCTGTAGGCAGTTGTTCCTCATTGAGGGCATATTCTCCGGAAACGGGGATTTGCAGCGTCCATTCCGCAGGTTTGCCGTCCAGCAAGAACCATGTATGATAACCCATCCCGAACGGGGCGGGAGACGAACCTAGATTGGTCACTTTCAGCTTCTGGCTCAGGACAGCGTTTTGCAGCCTGAATGTCATTTCAAGCTTAAGCGGAATGGGGTATTGCGCCATCCAGTCCTCATCGCTGGAAGTCAGAAATTCGGTGGTGATCGCGCAGCCGTCTTCGTCTTCTTCTATGTCACTGACACACCAGGCTTGAGTGCGGTGGAGTCCATGGATATGATTGTCATGGGCCGTATTTTGAACAAATTGGTAGGGGACGCCTTCGTATTCGAAGGAGCCACGATGGATACGCCCTGGCGGAACCAGCAAAGGTACGCCGAAGTGATAAGGCTTCTGCAGATAAAAGGCAAGCTCGTCTTCCTCTGGACTGCGAACAACATCGCGATTCTGTACCATGTCCCGAATCGAAATGATATTATTCCCCAGACGAGGCAGCAGGGTAATCTCCAGTTCACGGCTATGTAGAATATACGTGTCGTAACCATTCCATTGGCCTTTGGTCACTTGTTTCATATTTGGATGCTCCTTTTCCCACTTGAAATCTGTCTGCGCGGCTCAAAGATAGCATGCCGCCTGCAGGCGTGTCAATTGTGCACAACAGTCTCCCGGAACCGTCGGATCATGATGTGCCTTACCTTCAATGAACAATTCCATCATAACAGATTTTAGGGCCGGGGGTAAAAAAAGCTCTTCCGGTTTTGACAATCCGCCGCTTGCGCATTAATATGAATTAGACAGAAGTTGTTTGAATGAATTTGAAACACGATAAAGCGATGACAGGGACAAGTAAGCTATGAGAGCTCTCTTCAGAAAGTCGGTGGAGGATGCGAACCGATGAGGGACTTATTGCCGAATGGACTCTGGAGCGCGGGTTTGAACCAGGCCGGCAGCCGAGAAGGCAGGACAGGTCTGCAGTAGGATCTGACGTCTATTCCACGTTACGGAAATGGAAGGCATTTCTTTGAAGGAAGAAATGTGAATTAGGGTGGCACCACGGTCTCACGTCCCTTGCGGATGTGGGATCTTTTTGCGTACAAAAATATAACGATTGTAATTCGACACGATCTAAGGGAGGAAATTTGTCGTATGAAAACCGTTTTGTCAGGAATTCAGCCCAGCGGCAAGCTTACGCTGGGCAATTACATTGGCGCGATCAAAAATTTCGTCAAGCTGCAACATGATTATCAGTGCCATTTTATGGTGGTGGATTTACACGCCATCACGGTTCCGCAGGAGCCGGCAGCGCTTCGCGAGCAATCCGAGGCGGTTGCTGCTCTGTTTATTGCAGCAGGAATCGATCCGACCAAGTCCAACGTCTTCCTGCAATCCCACGTTCCGCAGCATGCCGAGCTTGGATGGCTGCTGACCACACTCACCGCGATGGGCGAGCTGGAACGCATGACGCAATTTAAGGACAAGTCGTCAGGCAAAGAATCGGTCGGAGCCGGTTTGTTCGTGTATCCGTCGTTGATGGCTGCGGACATCCTGCTCTACAATGCCGATCTCGTTCCGGTCGGGGACGACCAGAAGCAGCACCTGGAGCTTACGCGCGATCTCGCCGGACGGTTCAATCATCGTTACGGGGACTACTTCACGATTCCGGAGCCGTATATTCCGAAGGTTGGCGCACGCATCATGTCTTTGGATGACGCATCCAGCAAGATGAGCAAAAGTAACCCGAATCCGGGCAGTTACATCTCGTTGCTGGACACACCGGCCGAAATCCGCAAAAAGATCAGCCGTGCCACGACGGATTCGGGACGCGAGGTCGTGTATGATCCTGCGAACAAACCTGAAGTCAGCAATTTGATGACCATTTATGCGGAATGCGCGGGAATTACGCTGAACGAAGTGGCTGAGCGCTTCGAGGGGCAAATGTACGGTCCTTTCAAAAAGGAATTGGCAGAAGCCGTCGTTTCGGTCATTGAGCCGCTGCAACAGCGGTATCGCGAAATTCGCGAATCGGGCGAACTGACCGAAATCTTGGCGGTTTCGGCAAGCCGTGCCGAAGAAGTGGCCGACAAAACCATTCGCGAAGTTAAGGAACGCATGGGGTTTGTGCCTAAACGCAAGTAGGCTTGAGCCATCTTGCGGAAGGATTCTGCGAACATGACAAAAAGGAGCGGGATTCGCCGGCAATGGTTGCTTGGGCGATTCGCTCCTTTTGTCATAAAAAATGCCGAATGGCGGCTTCTCTTGCAGCCTGAAAAATTCAGCAGGCTTGGGAATACTCAGGATGCGGAATTCGGCGATCCCAAGGATTGGCGCTCTTTTTTGGCGCGAATGACAAAGCCCCAGCCGATATTGCCGATAGATGCCACAAACAGAAGTGCAGCAAGCCAACCGGAATAAGACATCGTAATTGCTGTAACCGTTAACAAAACAATGGACGAAAACGCAAACCATAAAGACAAGCCTTTGCTCATTGGGAAAAACCTCCATCATGATTTTGTTGAAAATTCCGTATAACCTGATACGGGAGAGCCATAATAATCTTGCAAGCTTGCAATACATCACAGACACAGATTGAAAGGAGATTTTAAATATGGCTCAAGGATCTCGTTCTAACAACTTGGTGGTACCTCAAGCAACAGCAGCTCTGCAACAATTGAAAATGGAGGCTGCGCAAGAACTGGGCGTAACAATCCCACAGGATGGTTACTACGGTAACTACACGTCCCGCGAAACAGGTTCTCTGGGTGGATATATCACTAAACGTCTGGTCCAACTGGCTGAGCAGTCTCTGGCTGGGTCTGGCAAATAATCCATCATAATTTTCGCAGTACCAATATCTCCAAAAAAAGCCCGGAGCGGGAAACGCTCCGGGCTTTGCTTTTGCACCGGCTCCTATGTTTGATTTTGCCCTTCCCCGCAACTTTCGTCAAGACCGGGCAGATAAAAGTTTTTTGTTCATCTTCTCTTCGCTTAACCAGCCGACGTACGTATCAATCGTTTCGAAATTTCGATCCATAACGACGACGGCAACGAAAGGATACTGCTTGCGATGCCGATATCTTACGTCCGCCCACCGGACTCTATACCCTGCGGACAGCTCTTCGACTTCAGCGACGGCATAGGACGTGAAATACAGAAACGCAGCCACCTCGGGTGATTTCCGTGACGCTTCCACGGCGGCATGGGTCGATGACGTTGCATGGAGATTCCATATCAGTTGAGCGTGCTCCATCTTGCCGATATCATAGGAGCCGTCAGCATACCGTTTCACGATATGCCATTGATTCCACGAAATCGTAGGGATGACCATGTAATGGGCCTTCGTTTTGCCCTTGGCCTGATCCAATTGTTTCACCTTCGCGACGGCTTTGGCATGAGCGGCCACGCGCCAGACGTAATACAATGCGATCACGACGTACAGCGTGATGAACATCGGAGCAGGTGCGACAAGGTCGAAAGCCCATAAGAGAATGGCCACGACATGGGAAGCGAACATGAACGGATCGAAGATGTGAATGACGTTCAAGGCAATCCAGCGTTCCGTGAACGGCCTGCCCGCCTGGGTTCCATACGTATTGAACAGATCGGTAAACACGTGTACGCAGACAGCGATGGCGGTCCAGCCCGCGACATGGCTAATGGGAACATTCGGAAAAAAGAGCGCGATCGCGCCTGTAATAAGCGCTACCCATAACAGCAGGAACGGAGGGGAATGGGAAAGTCCCCGATGGTTCCGGATGTACAGGGAATTGCTTTTGAGGCGCAGCGCAGTGTCGATGTCAGGTGCCTGCGAGCCGACAATCGTGCCGATCATGACAGCTGCGGCAAGCGTGGGGTTCGAAGCTACGACCGGATCGACATAAGCCAGACCGGCCAAACCGACGCCCATGACAAAATGTGTGGAAGTGTCCATAAACGACTCCTTTGAAATCCTTCTTTTTTCTGTACGCAATGACGTGTATCTATCTTAAGGTGATGCCCATATCCAGTGTATAATATCCCCGCGACACGAAGCAAAACATCAGAAAATAGGGGGACTGTACAGGTTCCATGAAGAAATGCGCAAAAGGCATGGGCAATTGCTGGAAAAACAGTTACAATAATGAGAGCTTATTCATAAACAGGTGATTTGTATACATAGACAATGGAAACGACCCGAAAGTTGGGCAAATGAACAGAAGGGACGAATGTGATGCTGAAAAAGTATAAGTGGACCTGGATGCTGCTGGGACTGGCATTGATCATGGCTGTATATCTGACATGGAATACCGTATTCGCTGGCAAAGAGAAACTGCCCGAGATTCGTGAAGTTCAATCCTTCTCCATGGAAAATGTGGACGGGCGAACGATCTCGCTGGATGATACGGCAGGCAAGGTTCGGTTATTTTATTTCTACTTCACGAGCTGTCCGGATGTTTGCCCGATTACGACATTTACCCTTTCGCAGGTGCAGGACCTGCTAAAAGAAGATGATACGTTCGGCAACGATGCTTCATTCGTATCGATCTCGTTTGACCCGAAAGTGGATACGAGGGAAAAGATCAAAACGTTCGCCGACCGCTTCCATGCGGACTATGCGGGTTGGTATTTCCTGCGCGGCGATATGAATCAAACGAAGCAGCTTGCCAGGGATTCGTTTCAGATCCTGATCGAAGGCGAGAGCAAGGACGACTTTGCCCACATGAACATGATCGGTTTGGTTGACAAAAACAACAACCTGCGCAAAGTGTACAACGCCTTCAATACGGAGGACGTCCAACCGGAAGCGATTGCCGCGGACATCCGCGCTTTGATTAAAGAGTAATAAGGGATAGAAAACACTGCACAATAAAAGGCTGCAATCAGGGATAACCTGTTTGCAGCCTTTTTATTTTCGGGGCTATATAAACCGAAAAAAACATACACACATAAACGGAGAGGCAGAACCAATCTGGAGAAGCGAAGCGTTCTAAAAGCTTTCTGAAGGAAAGCTGCATCGGAAGCATAGGCTTATCACCGGATTTTCCCCTTAGAAAAAGGGAATGAAAAAAATCTGGGGATAACAGCGATCGGAAGATGGTACTGCACTCGCAGTGGCCTTGTGTGATTGATTGTGAGGTAAATATAGAACCATTAAAGCGAAGGCAGTTCGGGATATTGGATATATTCCTCCAAACCTGCCTTTTCGAGTTGGGCGATGATGTATTCGTCCGGAGTGCCTTCGACGCCCGCATAGCCGCGCCGGGTATAGATTTGGACGGCGTCGGGAAAAGCGTCCCGCAGCACACCCCGGATTTTTTTGCCGGAGCTGTCGTTATCCACAAACAGGTACACTTCGTCATATCCGACCTGTTTGCGAAGTGCCTCAAGTTTGACGGTATTTAATGTTCCGAACGTGCATAAGATGTTGATTTCGGGAGAAACGAGGCGTTTCAGTTTACTGCGGTCATTCTTTCCTTCCACAATGACATGAATTGGCATCCTATTCACCCCTTGAACGAGTGCTTGTATCGACATTACCCGGGAAATGTTACAGCGGAAATCGACCGGGAATACCTATAGTGTAGCTGTAAACGGGTGAATAATGCAAAGAAAACCTCGGAACCGGCTCGGGTGCTGTCAAAAGGAAAAAAGAAGCCGATTCGTTGGCAGAAAACCGGGGAAATCAGCTTAATATGCTATGCGGGTCTGAACGGGATGATGACGCTTCATGTCGCGATCTGAAATAGGGAAGCAGCAGTATGCCTAACATCAACAATAGAAATGCAATGAAATAAGGAGAGACCCCGATCCGAAGCTGTCCGGCCGCGATGGGTCCGATAAACGAACCGATCGAGGTGAAGATGGATTGTAACGAGAAGATGCGGCCCAGCTTGCTGCCCCCGCTTAAACGAATGAACAGCGTTGCCATGGCTGGAAAAGTAATTCCTTTGGCCAATCCGAGCACGAACAGAATGCCGGGCAGAGGCCACGCCGGAAATGCAGCCATAGCAAAGAAGCACAGGGACATCAGCAGCACGCCCAACGTCAAGCGGAGCTTCGGGGAATACCGGTTGAGAAACAGCATGCTCAGCGTAAGCAGCGCGCCCAGACTGATGATGGAAAACATAAGCCCTGTGGACATGATGGACGTTGTGCCGCCATTGCGCAGCGGCAATTCAAAAAACAGGATGCCTTGGGCACAAGCAATGAACAGCGGAAGGGCGAAATAACGCCATGAGACAGGCATGAATGCCGCTTTTTCGGAGCTGCTTCCCTTAGTGACGGAGGACGGGCTCGGCGGGACGGTTTCTTTAATTTTTTCTGTTTCGTTGGCTGCATCTACCAATCCCTTGGGCATGGACAAAAAAGCGATGACGCCTGTCAGAATGAGCAGGTAACCCAGGCTGGAGAAGGTGGCCGAGAATCCGATGCTTGCCACAATCAGTGCGCCTGCCGCGGGAGAGACGACCGAAGCCAATGTATGCACAACCCCGTGTCCGGACATATATTTGCCTTGAGTAACGGGATCGCGGGAGAGCTGGGCCAGAAGAGCAAGACAAGCCGGAGACAAGAAGGCAAGCACGAAGCCGCTGATGGCCCGCAGGGCCAAGAGCTGCCATGGTGTTTGGACGTATGCCTGTAACAGCAAAATGATCCCGGCGCCAAGCAGGCTGAATACGATGTAGCGGCGGCTGCCGTGTTTGTCGATCTGCGTACCGGCAATCAGGTTGCCAGGCAGATGCGTCAGGGAGTAAATGCCCATCATCCATCCAATGAAGGTAGGGGCGGCACCGAGCGAGATGGCGAACGGCGTCAGTATGGGATATTGAGCGTGCAGGTCAAAGACAGCGAGAAACAAAAACAGATAGAGCCAAATGGCCGTTTTCACAAAAGCCCCTCCTTGTTAAGCGATGCCGTTGAAATGTGGAAGATTGCAGACGGGCCATGCCGATCATGCAAAACCGTAGTACTACTTGTACGTGCATTGGGACGAACTTATACCGCTTATTTTTACGGGAATGGGGCTTAGCTGACAGCGGCTCCGGAAATCATGTATAATATTCGGGAAGATTCATTTCTCGACTCTAATTCGGAAGGTGTAATCATGAACATAGAAGTTTGGAAAGAGTTTGTTATGCAGAACTGGCTTGTGATCGTCATTGCGATGATCATTCTGGTTTTTGTTATGAATGTGCTCCGAACGGTTTTGAAATGGGCGATTGCCATTATCATCGTTGCGGCTCTGGTGATATACAGCGGCATCTCCCTCGATCAGATCAAGCAAACGGTATCTGACGTGCAGAGCAGCACAATGGATACGTTGAAGAAGGAAGCGACGAGCATCATGCTTAAGGAGGCTTCCAAGGCAACCTACAGCCGTGGCGAAGGCGGGGCGTTTACGATCAAGAGTCCTAATGTGGAGATTCAGGGAACCGCTGGCTCGGACAAAGTGGACGTCACGTTTCGCGGCATTTCGCTCGGCGAATGGAAGCTGGACAATGACACGATCCGGACGTTCATCAAACAGGCGGAAGGGAACGTGGGAGCCCCGGCTTCTTAGGCAAAAGGAGGAATGGACAACGTGTTTCAAAGTTGGCTGGACAGCCTGAAGGAATTCAACGGCATCACGATTCTGTTGTTGTTGATTGTTGCGGCGTCTTTGCTGCAAGGGTGGTCCAGGGGAGCTTCTCGTTCGGCAGGGAGGCTGTTTTCCTTTCTGCTGGACGGGATTATGACCGTGGTAGGCATTTTGTTATCCATAGGTTTGACGGTATGGCTTGCACCCTATGTGCAGCAATGGCTGTCCGATCATGCACAGGCGATGCCGGGCCGTGAATTAAGCCGCATGGAGCAGGTGTATTATACCCTTGTCACGGCAGTGGCGGATTTTCCGCTAATGAGGTTTGCCGTCCTGTTCGTATTGAGTTACGGGATCATTCGAATGTTGTTGGGATGGTTCTCGATGATGTTCTTTAACGTAAGGCATCATCACGCCGAGCCCGGGAACAGGCCGAAAGGGATCGTCAGCCGATTTACCGGCGCGCTGATCGGCACGGTCATCGGTTCGGCACGCGGCATGATCGTTATTGCTGTGCTGTTCATGATCGTGAGTTTGTATCCGGGAAGCCTGTTCAGCAGGTACGTTGAGGCGTCGCCGATCTACATGCAAGGCGCCAAGTCGGTCATTGAACCTTTGTCGGGCAACCTGATCAAGGATCAGCTTCCGGTGTTTACCCAAGCGGTACAGAAGGAGCTTAGCGGCATTCTGCAGCGCAAATATGAGGTCATTGATCATAACATCCCAACGGATATCGAAGCGGCCGCAGCCGAGATCGTGAAGGGCAAATCCACCGAAGAAGCGAAAGCAAGGGCGCTTTATGACTGGGTTGGATCACGCATTCAATATGACTATGGCAAGGTGGAGGATTACGAACAGCGAGGCATTTGGCATGAGCAGACGCCGCAGGACACATTCGACACGCGGAAAGGCGTGTGTATCGATTATGCGAGGTTATATGCGGTCATGGCACGGTCCCAAGGACTGGATGTCAAGGTGGTAACCGGCTTGGGATATAACGGACAGGGGGGTTATGGGCCTCATGCTTGGAATGAAATCTATTTGAGCGATTCGAAGAGCTGGATTCCGCTTGATTCGACATGGGCAGTCAGCGGGGACTGGTTCAATCCGCCGAATTTCTCAGATACCCATCTGAAGGATGAGACAGCATAAAAAGGATATGAAATCAAATGGGTGTAGGACGGATGTTGTAAGACATTGCCTGTACTCATAATCACCTCAAAGCCAGAGCGGAAAGCATCAAGTCATGAAAGAGGTAAAACGGATGAACAATCGTTCCAAAGAGAAGGAAGAGCTTACGGACAAACGGCGTTTCAGTTACCGGATGAACGTGTTTTTCTTTGCTTCCTTTATTATTTTTAGCGTAATCATCGTACGATTGGCCTATTTGCAGTTCGTGGAAGGCCCCGAATTAAGCCAGGAGGAAGCGAGCAACATTACGAAGGATGTTCCGCTAGCTCCGGTCAGGGGCACGATTTACGATGCGACGGGCGAAGTGAAATTGGCATACTCCAAGCCGATTCAATCACTTTACCTGACCTTGTACAAAAATTATGGAGACGTGAACGGCGAGCCGAGTCCATATATCGCTGAAATTCAGGACATGGCGACGCGGCTGCATGACGTATTCGAGCAGTATAAGAAAAAGGAATCGCCCTCATTGTCCGTCGACGAAATCATCGAAGAGATGGACCTGAATTCGCGCAAAGCAAACGGGTTCATGCCGCGTTTGATCAAGAGCGATCTTTCGGACGAGGAAGTAGCGTATTTCCTCCAGCACAAGGATGAGTTCAAAGGTATCCAGATCGTGGAGGAAAGCGTTCGTTACTACGATCCGGACACGGTCGCCGTACAGACGATCGGGTATCTCAAGAAGTTCAAAAGTTCCAAAACGCTGGACAAGTACAAAGAGATCGATGCGAAAAATAAAACGCAAACCGACCCTGGACTCGTGTATACCGAGAACGAGTTCGTTGGTTTTGACGGACTTGAGCTCCAGTATCAGGACATTCTGCGCGGCAAAAGCGGGTATAACTCGGTGGACGTAGACCTGCGCAACCTTCCGGAAGGCGTAGCTGGTTCGACCCCTCCCGAAAAAGGATATGACCTGATCACCACCATCAACAAAAACATTCAGGTCAAAACAGAGCAGGCGATCACGGATCAGTTGAGATGGCTGCATACCAATCTGGTGTCCGGCAAGTATCACCAAAATGCCAAAACCGGCTTTGCCGTTGCGATGGAAGTCGACACGGGCAAAGTGGTTGCCATGGCGAGCATGCCGGACTACGATACCAACATTTGGAGAACGGGAAGCATCACCAATCAACAGTATGATGATATCAAGTATATTTATCAGAACGGCACGATTCGAGGGTTTCCGCCGGATGACAGCGGCAAGCGTGCCGAATCCGTCGTGTTGCTCGGTTCAACCATCAAACCGCTCAGTGTGCTGATCGGGTTCAAAGAAGGATTTTTTACGGCCAATACCGTTTATCCCGATAAAGGATACACCACGTTTGGTGGAGACAATCGCAGGGTGCAGAATGCGGGCGGACACGTATACGGACCGCTCCGCCCACGCGACGCCATTCGTCATTCCTCAAATCCGTTCATGATTGATGAAATCGGGAAAAAACTGTATGACCGTTACGGAGCAAAAGGAATCGATGTTTGGGATGAATATATGAAACAGTTTGGTCTGGGCGTATCTACCGGCGTTGATCTTCCGAATGAATATCTAGGCCGCCGCGAATATACGAACAAGACAGAGAGCTCGTTGACGAGACTGGTGTATGGTTCCTTTGGACAACAGGGGAAATATACGACGATGCAGCTTGCGCAATACGTAACGATGCTGGCAAACCGCGGAAAACGGATGGAGCCGCATCTGGTCAGTGAAATTCGCGATTCCGAGGGGAACGTTGTAGAAAAGATCAAACCAAAGGTGTTGGACAAGGTTGATTTCAACTCCTCATACTGGGACGAAGTGCAGCGCGGGATGGCCACCGAAGTTTCTTCATTTAGTGGATTCCCGTACGACTTTGCCCGGAAAACAGGAACGTCTACCCAGTTGGTCGGCGGAAAAAATGTCGATAACGGGGTATTTATCGCCTACGCTCCGCGCAACAACCCGAAGCTGGCCGTAGCCGTAGTCATCCCGGAAGGGGGATTCGGTTCGACGAGTGCCGCGCCGATTGCGCGCGCGATTTTCGACGCGTATGACGAAGAGTATGGTTTGGATGGCGTTCCCAAAAAAGACAAAACGGAAAATGCTGACACGCAACAATGAGTCAACTGAATGAATAAGTACCAAGGCGATTTCCCTTCGGATGGATCTGGAGGGAGGTCGTCTTTTTTTAGCGAAGTAATTGGAGAAATTCAGGAAAAAGGTACTATTCGATAATGCACTTGAAGGATGGAAATGGTAAAATGATGAAAGTTCGACGGCGTTTGATCAGCCTTATCAACAAGACATGTCGAACCATGTTATATGAAAGAATCATCTAGTACGCATAAAGTGAGGAATCGGACCATGGCAATTATTGACGTGATTAAATATGATGGTACCCCAGACGTGTTTGCGTGGAAGCATCCCGAAACCGAAATGGGAACGTGGACGCAATTGATCGTAAACCAATCACAGGAAGCGATCCTGTTCAAGGATGGGAGGGCGCTGGATTTATTCGGACCTGGAAGACATACCCTGAGCACGGCCAACATTCCTATTCTCAACAACATCATCAACCTGCCGTTCGGGGGGAAGTCGCCATTTGCCGCAGAAGTTTGGTATATCAATAAAGTAAGCGCCCTTGACGTAAAATGGGGAACTCCGAACTCCATCCAGGTACAGGATCCGAAGTATAATATCATTATTCCGGTGCGTGCCTTCGGCCAGATGGGATTGCGAATAACGGATTCGCGCAAATTTCTCGTCAAACTTGTCGGAACGCTGCCTGTCTTTAATGAAACGAACTTGATTAATTATTTTCGCGGACTCATCATTATGAACATGAATTCAATGCTCACTTCATATCTCGTACATAAAAAAATTAGCGTGTTGGAAATTAATGCATTCATCAACGAAATGTCGGGGCATTTCACGGAAATCATCAAATCGGCATTTGAGGAATACGGCATTCAGCTTATTAATTTTTATATTCATAGCATTAACCATCCGGATGATGACCCATCCGTAAAGCGGCTCAGGGAGGCGCTGGCCCGAAAGGCAGAAATGGATATTATCGGATTCAATTACCAACAGGAACGCTCCTTCGATACGTTGGAGGGGGCGGCTAAAAACGAAGGAAGCATGCAATCGGGCCTAATGGGAGCCGGACTTGGCATGGGAATGGGGCTTGGTATGGGAGGCCCGTTTGCCAGCGCCATGTCTCAATTGTCGCAGGTGATGAGCACCAGTGAAAGCGTGGAATTGCAATCGTGCGGGAACTGTGGACACATGAATAGCAAAGGTTCCTCATACTGTGCGAAGTGCGGGAAAGCGATGGTCAGTCAAGGCGCTGTGAACGGATGCAATTCTTGTGGACACCCGCTTCAGAGCGGGACTAAATTCTGTCCTAACTGCGGAGATCCTTACAACGCCTGTCCAAAATGCGGAGCCGACAATCCGCTTGGAAGCTCGCAGTGCGTTAAGTGCAGCGAACCGATGCCTCGTCCTTGCCCGAACTGCAGTCATCTCAATACAGGCAATACCAAATTTTGCGGCAATTGCGGTTCCAGTTTGGTACTGAACTGCGGTCAGTGTCAGCATGAGGTCAAGCCGGGACAAAAGTTCTGTCTGAACTGCGGCTATAATTTACAGCAAGGGGGCGGGGGAGCATGACATCGAACCGATTCGCGATTAACATCTCCACCGTTCTGTATGTCGCAGCACTAGCTGCCGTTTCAGCCATCTTTTTTTCCTTGTTCAGCATTTTTAATATTTCGTTCTGGATCTCTTTGTTTGTGAGCTGCATCGCTTTGACTGCAATATGGGGTTATGCCGTATATATCATTCGCAATCTCGATCAAGTCAAACGTTTTGTGCCGGGTTACACAGCCATTGGTACCGTTTTGGTTGTCTATTTTGCAGCGGTCATCATGTACTCATTATTTACGAACGTGGCCCATGTAGCATTGCGCGGGTATCTTCTCGTGCATGTTTTGACCATGGTTTCAGCCATTATTTTGGTGGGGCTGATCATGATCTGGCTGCGGTCAGTCGAAGACCGCGAACTTGATACGCAATCCCAGGTCGTCCATTTGCAACAAATTGAGATGGCACTGCAGGAACTGGAGCGGAAACTTGGCTTATTGGAAGTGGAGGGAATGGAGGAAGTGCGCAGGCAGGTGGCAGCATTGATTGAAAATGTGAGATACAGTGATCCTGTTACACCTAAGGCGATCATGTATACGGATCATCAGCTGCTTGCCGACATTCAATTATTAAGTCAACAAATGCATGACGAGCATGACAAAGGCCAACCTCTTGAAGCAAATTGGATAAATCAGCGTATTGCAGATCTTCAGAATCGTTTAAGCGCACGCAATCAACAGGTGTTAATGGCCAAATCGTAATATTCAATGTGTTTCATAACACGTTTTGGAGGAACCGAGCATGAGACAGTTCTTTGGTATCATTTTAATTTTATTAGGGGCAATTTTTTCATTTGGATGTTTTGCTTTATTGGTCAGTGCATCTGAAGCGGCTCATGTGATTATTGCTTTTGTTGTTTTTTTACTGCCTGCCATCGCGTTTTGGTGGCTTGGAATCAAGCAGCTTAAAGGCAAACCAGTCCCAAACCCGGCATATAATGCTCAGAACAATCCGTTCAGAAATCCATCCAATGGCTATAACGGCGGTCCACAAGGAGGACGTTATCAGCCATCAGCAGGAAACATGCAAAATCAAGGACAACAGAGCGTCAGAATTACGAACGGTAATCAGGGGCAGCAAATCGACATCAATTGGAATACCCAGTTTTCTTCTTTCAACCCGAATAGTTCCGGGGGCGCAGGAGGAACGTTCGATACCTCGACATTTTCAACGGATAATAATCGCCGGCAGGAGCAAGCGAACCCACCGAAACCTACGGCGGCACAATGTCCAGGCTGTGGGGCCAACGTGAAGTTTGAGGGCAATGTTTCTGCCGTGTGCGATTACTGCGGCACGACCGTCCGATTTTCATAGAGGGGCAGCCCATGAAAAAATTTTTTGGAGTCATTTTGTTTATGTTGTGCTTTTTGCCCTCGCTCTCGCTTGCTTTTCAAACGGCAAAGGCAGGCGGATTCGATATCGTCGTCGCTATTTGTTTTCATCTTATTCCGAGTTTGACGGTGCTATACGTCGTTGTGAAGTTGTTTAAAGGACAACCGTTGTTTGGACAAGGGAAGCCAAAAGAGAGTGGGACTAAATGGGATGATTTGACCGACTGGCCGGGATCGGAGCCTGAACGGCAACAAGAAGGAGAATCAGAGCACGAGGGGACACCGCCCGACAAGGTGAGTGTTCATTGTCCAGGTTGTGGTGCCCAGAAGCAGGTTCTTGTCCATTCTTCATCCCAATGCGAGTTTTGTGGCAGCACGTTGCGGGCTTCTTGATTTTCAGAACAATAAGCCATGAGTATAAGGTGTACGTAGCTTCATTCCATTATTAATGATGCGAGACCTCTCCGTATGATCAGGAGGGGTCTTTACCATGCCAACCTCCAGATGACGAAAGTGTAACCAAAATTTGGGCGACATGGGAGTGTGGCTTTGGTAGACTGTTAATATCCAGAGTTGTGCTTTCACTGGGGGAGTTTTATGAAGTATAGACTATTTTGGACAGGGAATGGGTGAGGTACACAGCATGTTCAAGCTTTGGGGAAAGAAAAAGAAAACTCAAGAGGATGGGCAGATCAACACGCCTTCAAGCTTAAGGATGAATACGTTTTTTTTCGTGGCCTTTGTCATCTTCAGCGTTCTTATATTCAGACTGGCTTATATTCAATTTGTCGAAGGGCCGGAACTGACGTACATGGAAACCAGTCGGAATACGAAAGACATTCCGCTGGCGCCTGTGCGCGGTCCGATTTATGACGCTACGGGCAAGATCGCGCTTGCTTATTCCGAGCCCGTGCAGTCGCTATACGTGTTGCTTTACGAAGATTACAGCAATGGGGCTAGACAGGAAGAGGCACAGAAGCTCGCAGAAGATCTCGCCGGCATATTCAAGCAGTTTAATCCCGGGGACAAAGAACAGCCGGACGCGGAAGAAATCATCAAACGCCTTGATCTGGATTACCAGAAGACGCACGGATACACGCCGCGTTTGGTCAAATCCGATCTGAACACCAAAGAAATCGCATATTTCATGGAAAACAAGGCCCAGCATCCCGGCGTGATGGTGCTTGAGGAAAATGTGCGCCGATACGACCCGGACGGAGTGGCCGTTCAAGTTATCGGGTATACGCGGGAGTACAAGGGGCTGGGAACCTTGAAAAAGTATCAGGAGATCGCCAGCAGCGGAGTCGACCAGCGTGATCCGGGCCTTCGTTACGCTCAGGAAGAAATGGTCGGTGCGGACGGGCTGGAATATCAATATCAGGAAGAACTGCGCGGGCGCAGCGGATACCAGTCCATCGACATCAACTCGCGCAACTTGCCGGAGGGGAACATCGTGCAGACGCCTCCCGAAAAGGGATACAGCCTTATTTCCACCATCCACAAAGACATTCAAATGGCGGCGCAGCAGGCTATTACGGATGAACTGCGCAAGCTGCCTAATGCCGTAACCGGTTATGCGGTGGCCATGGAAATCGATACTGGCAACGTGGTGGCGATGGCCAGCATGCCGGATTACGATCCAAATGCCGAATGGGATTACGACAAAATCAAATACGTGTACCGGAACGGGACGATTGCTTCCTTCCCGCCCGACGATTCGCGCAAGCGAGCCGAATCTGTTGTGTTGTTGGGGTCGGTCATCAAGCCGCTCAGCGTGCTGATTGGTCTGAAGGAAGGGCTTTTTACAGCGGGAGAGACGTATCCCGATCTGGGGTATACCACCTTGGGCAAGGATGGAAGACGCATCCAGAACGCAGGCGCCGCTTACAACGGCCACATCAACGCCAGACAGGCCATTCAGAAATCTTCCAACGCCTTCATGATCGATATGGTGGGTAAACGCTTGTATGCGAAGTATGGAGGTGACAAAGGCGTCGACAAATGGGACGAATATATGAAGCAATTCGGGCTGGGCGTATCTACGGGAGTGGATCTGCCTGGTGAGTTTTTGGGCCGACTGGAATACAATGAGTCCTCTGAATCCGGCTTGACCAAATTGGCGTTTGCTTCCTTCGGCCAACAGGCGAAATATACGACGCTGCAATTAGCCCAATACGTGACTACCATTGCGACCAAGGGCAAACGGATGGAGCCGCATCTGGTGAAGGAAATTCGCGATGCCGACGGCAACGTGGTTCGCAAGATCAAACCGAAGGTGCTCAACGAAGTCGAGTTCCCCGATGCGTATTGGGACGAGATTCATCGCGGCATGGCGACCAAGCTCAGCACGTTTGACGGATTTCCTTACGATTTTGCGCGTAAGACAGGCACATCACAGCAGGGCAGCGGGCCAAACAAGAAAGAAAACGGCGTATTTATTGCTTTTGCACCAAGACAAAACCCGAAACTGGCCGTAGCTGTAGTCGTTCCTGAAGGCGGGTTCGGATCGGTTAGCGCATCTCCGATTGCCCGTAAAATTTTTGAAGCTTATGACGAGGTCTATGGCCTCGACGGTACGCCGAAGAACAAAAAAAAGGAGAATAACAGCGACCAATAGCATGAGTTAATGGATATGCCTGTAAGAGAGCTTGCTGAGTGCAAGCGGCTCTGTACGGGCATATTTTTTTTGTCTATATGTTCCGGAGGTGCATTTCATTTAATTTATATTGACAAAATCGGCGCTCGTCCCTATTCTTAATCCATGATTATGATAATCATTATCATATTTTGCATAATACTGAAAAGGGGTACTGCATCCATGTTCACACATCATCGTAAAACCGCGGCCCTGCTGCTGGCGACCACGCTCTTGCTTCTCTTTGTTGTCGTTGGCTGCAGCAATACAGAGAACGGCGCGGAATCTTCGAACACATCCTCAAACGGATCATCCCAGGCCAAATCGATCACGATGTCCTGGCCTCGCGATATCGGCACGATGAATCCTCACACGTATAACCCTTCGCAATTGTTTGCCCAATCCATGCTGTATGAGCCGCTGGTGAGTTACCAAGAGAACGGAAAGCTGGAGCCGGCTTTGGCCGAATCATGGACCATCTCGGATGACGGGAAAACATACACGTTCAAGCTTCGCCAAGGCGTAAAGTTCTCGGACGGAACGGATTTTAACGCCGGGATCGTCAAAAAGAATTTTGATGCGGTGATGAAACATAAAGACACCCACAGCTGGCTGGGCGTGGTTAATGTCATCGCCAAGACGGAAGCGGTGGATGACCACACGTTTCGCCTGACGCTCACCGAGCCGTATTATCCGGTACTTCAGGATTTGTCTGTCGTCCGTCCGTTTCGCTTCCTTGGCGAGGCAGGCTTTCCCGATAACGGAGACACGTCGGAGGGCATAAAGGAGCCTGTCGGAACAGGTCCATGGATGCTGGCTGAATATAAACAGGACGAGTATGCCGTGTTCAAACGCAACCCGAATTATTGGGGAACCGCGCCGGCCATCGATGAAGTTACCGTGAAAATCATCCCCGATGCAGAAACGCGCGTGGCTGCCTTTGAAAAGGGAGATTTGGACCTGATTTACGGTGAAGGCGTCATCAGTCTCGATGCGTTCAAACAGCTTCGCGAGAACGAAGCGTACACGACTCAATTATCCGATCCGGTGGGAACGCGGAGTTTGCTCCTGAATTCCTCCAATCCAAAGCTGGCCGACGTTCGGGTACGCATGGCGTTACAACAGGGTTTTAACAAACAGGCGATGGTAGAAGGCATTACGTCGGGGCTGGAAGAACCGGCCGACTCGGTGTTGTCCAAAAACTATCCGTATACCAACGTCGATCTGGAGCCGATTCAATACAATGTGCAGAAATCGATGGCATTGCTGGACGAAGCGGGCTGGACATTGCCGTCAGGCGGCACAGTGCGGGAAAAAGACGGTCAGCCGCTCGAATTCGAGATGATCTTTGACAAGACGGACCCGATCCAGAAGGCGATGGCCGAAACGATTCAGGCCGAATGGAGCCAGCTTGGCGTAAAGGTCAACCTCACAGGCCTGGAGCTGACGGTACAAATCAAGCGCCTGAAAGCGAACGATTTCGATCTGTATTTCTGGTACAACTACGGCGCTCCATATGACCCGCATTCGTTCGTTAACGTTGTCGCGAATCCCGGCTTCGGCATTTCGGAAACGTTAAGCGCAATCCCGATGAAAAAAAAATTGGACGGCATGATCCGGGAGGTATTGTCTTCGACCGACGAGACGAAGCGCCAGGAGCTGTACGGCTCCATTCTGCAAACATTGCAGGAGCAGTCCGCGATCGTACCAATTTCGTATATCAAGAAGACCGCCGTTTACCAGAAAAAAATTACCCGTTTCGTATTTCCGGCGAATCGTGACGAAAACCCGTTTGCCGGGATGGAAACCGTCACTCCATAATTCAGCCGAACTAAGGCATGAGGCAGTTTGATCCAAGGAGGAAAAAAGAGTGATCGGCTATGTCGGTAAACGAATGCTTGCGATCATTCCGATCGTATTCATGGCAACGCTCGTAACCTTTGCATTGATTCATATTTCGCCGGTTGATCCGGCAGAGGCCTATTTGACCGCGGCACACATCTATCCGACGCCCGAGCTGCTGGAACAGAAGCGGCATGAATTTGGCTTGGACCAACCGCTGTTCAACCAATATCTGAATACGTTAAAGCGAATGGCCCGGCTGGACTTCGGTACCTCCTACCTCACGAATCAACCCGTATGGAATGAGGTTAAAACGAGGCTTCCGGCGACTGCGGAGCTTGCATGTTGGAGCATGTTGTTTTCCGCGCTGGTCAGCATTCCGCTCGGGGTTTTCGCCGCAGTATACAAAAACAGCTGGGTTGACATGTTGAGCAGGGCCATCTCCTATTTCGGGGCATCCATTCCCCAGTTTTGGCTGGGATATCTGTTAATTTTCTTTTTCTCGGTCAAGCTTGATTTGCTTCCTGTGGAAGGTCGGGGGACCTGGGAGAACCTGGTGCTCCCGACGATAACGCTGTCGCTGGTCCTGATCGCCGTGTATACGCGGCTGCTTCGTTCCAGCGTACTGGAACAATTGCAGGAAACCTATGTGCGATATGCGCGAACAAGGGGAATTCGGGAAAGTGCCATCATGATGAAGCATGTGCTTAAAATCGCGATAGCGCCATTGATTACAGGGATGGGCATGAACCTGGGGAAATTGCTTACAGGCACGATCATTGTGGAGCAGGTCTTTTCATGGCCCGGGTTCGGGCGCTACTTTGTGGAGGCCATTTTTAACCGCGATATCCCTGTGATCCAATGTTATGTATTTTTGGCGGCTTGTTTGTTCATCGTATGCAATCTGCTGGTTGATCTGATACAGATGTATATGGACCCGCGGATTTCGGCGAAAGGACGGGCAGAGCATTGATGAATAAATGGCGTGCGGCGTTAAAAGGCCGAAGAACAATCATGATATGTTCTCTGGTGCTTATGATTTTCTTTATCGTTACGCTGCTGGCTCCTTGGATTGCCCCGCATGATCCTGTAAAGGTGGATCTGCTGGACAAACTGAAAGGGCCGTCGGCAGAGCATTGGCTGGGAACCGACCATTTGGGGCGCGACAATCTGTCCCGTCTGATCTATGGAGCCAGAGTATCGCTTGGATTTGCCATCCTCATCTTTTTGTCGTCGTTGTTTCTGGGCGTGATCATCGGTTCCATCTCCGGTTATGTCGGCGGTTGGCTGGACAGTGTGCTCATGCGCTTCTGCGAAGGCATCATGGCCTTCCCGAATCTGGTGCTTGTGCTTGGCATTGTGGGCATTTTCGGGCCAGGTTTGATGCAGGTGCTGCTGGCGCTCATGATGGTGCAGTGGGTATATTATGCACGAATCTGCAGGAACATGGTCGTTACGCTGAAAGAGCGAAATTTTATTGCGGCGGCACGCATCAGCGGCTCGTCCTCATGGAGCATTATTCGCAGACATATCATTCCCAACGTGCAGCGTCCCATCGTCGTTATGGGCACCCTGGAAATGGGCTGGGCGATCATGGACATCTCCGCGCTTTCGTTTCTGGGCTTGGGCATTCAGCCGCCGAATGCGGAATGGGGAGCCATGATTCATGAGGGAACCAGTTACATCCGCAGCCATCCGGAGCTGATGATTTACCCGGGTGTGCTGATTCTGGTGGTTGTAATCACGTTTAACGTGCTGGGGGAGGCTCTGTCGGAGCGTTACGGCATTGCGAAACGTTAGTTGTTCTACACAGATTTGGACAGGGGGAACGATACAGTGCATCATCCCAACGTGCTTGAGGTCCGGGGGCTGCAAGTCGAACTGCATATTGGAAAAGAAACCGTTCCGCTGTTAAAGCCGCTGGATTTGACGCTTGGGAAAGGGCAAGTGTTGGGACTCGTCGGAGAGAGCGGCAGCGGAAAATCGATGACGTGCCACGCCATCCTCCGGTTGTTGAACCTGCAAAACATGCGGGTAGAGGGAAGCGTGCGGTTAAACGGTCGTGAGTTGTCTGCATTGCGAGCCGAAGATATGCGGCGTGTTCGAGGCAAGGACATCGGGTTTATCATGCAAAATCCGATGAATGCTTTTACGCCCGTATATACGATCGGGTCCCAATTTATTGAAACGCTGCGCACCCACTCTAAGATATCGAAATCTCAAGCCAAAGAACAGGCAGTGGCTGCCCTTGCAGACATGAACCTTCCTGACCCGGGCAGAATCATGAAATGTTATCCTCATCAATTGAGCGGAGGCATGCTGCAGCGGGTCATGATCGCCATTTCCATGTGTTTGCAGCCTTCCTTGCTCATTGCGGACGAGCCGACCACGGCGCTCGATGTCGTCAATCAGCTTCAAGTGCTTCGGGAATTGGAACGGCTTCGCAGGGAGAAGGGGACGTCCATTTTGTTGATTTCTCACGATTTGGGCGTGATCTGCCAACTCGCGGATGAGGTCGCCGTCATGAAAAAGGGAGAGGTCGTAGAGCAGGCCGGCGTGCATGAATTGTTCGATCGGCCGCAGCACGAGTATACTCGGATGCTGCTTCAAGCTCGTCTCCGTGCAAGAAAGGATGCTTAATGTGCTTCAGGTGCTCGGCGTAAGCCATAGTTATGGGAAAAAAAGCTGGTGGAATCGTACAGATACGCGCCTTCCCGTTCTTGAAGACATCTCGATCGAGCTTGAGAAGGGTTGTTGTCTGGGATTGCTGGGGGGGAGCGGGGCAGGAAAGAGTACGCTTGGAAAAATCATCCTTGGACTGCAAAGGCCCAGCAAAGGACAGGTACGGTTTGAAGGATGCCATCTTTATGAGGCAAACGGGGGCATGCCCAAAAGCGTAAGGCGCGATCTGCAGGTTGTGTTCCAGGATTGTTACTCGGCTGTAAACCCGATGATGACGGCGGCGCAGATCATCGGCGAGCCGCTTCGGAATTATGAGCGTCTATCTCCGGCGGAGATGGAGCACCGCATCGGGGAATTGCTCGAACAAGTGGGTCTTCGCGCGGAAGATGGAGCCAAGCGGCCGGAACAATTCAGCGGCGGGCAGCTGCAGCGCGTCAATATTGCGCGGGCGATTGCCCTTAAGCCCAAACTGATAGTGCTTGATGAATGCGTTAGCAGCTTGGATCGGGTGCATCAGGTGCACATTTTGGATTTGCTGGCCGAGTTAAAGGCGAAGCATGGATTATCGTATTTGTTCATAACGCACGATATCCAGGCGGCCATGTCGATCTGTGACCGGATTGCCGTTATGGAGCAAGGCAGGATCGTGCATTACAGCGACGAACCGGAATCCGTGTTTCTTAGCGATCATCCGGCGGTGAAAGCGTTGATTTCAGCCATTTTGCCGGATCACCCATCGCTTCGGATTCCTTTTGCATGAACGGTTTCAGACACGGACACAGATATATCGATAATACAAAAGAAAGCGCCGGGAATGCTCGGGCAAACATAAGTTTGTATAGGAAAGGCAAGGGAAAATATCCCTTGCCTTTTTGTTTGGCATCGCTTAAAATTTGCGCAAGGGAAACTTTTTTAGTTATGTTTAAATTTTAATACCTTGTACAACAAAATTAACTTGTCACAATTATTTTAGGAGAGGGAAAGGAGAGTTCACATTGTTAATGGTCAAGATGAGGAGTATTCACAGAGGGGTTATGACGGCAGTATTGCTGCTGGTTGTCGTATTGACGGCATGTTCGAACGGTACGGAGGCAGGCGGCGAGGGGAAAATGAAAGTGACGGCAACGACCGGCATGATCGCGGATATCGCCCGTGAAGTCGGCGGATCGTATGTGGAAGTCACCGGACTGATGGGACCGGGAGTCGACCCCCATTTATACAAAGCCTCGCAGGGAGATATCCGCAAGCTGGAAGAGGCTGACGTTATTCTATACAACGGGCTTCATCTGGAAGGCAAAATGTCCGAAATTCTTGAAAAAATGTCTGCCGGCAAAAAAGTCGCCGCCGTCGCGGAGAGCATTCCTCCGAAGGAGCTGCGTTCGGGCGAAGAGATGAATACGGAGTATGATCCGCATGTCTGGTTCAACGTCAAACACTGGATGGTGGTGGTGGAAGCCGTGCGGGATACGCTGACCGAAGCAGATCCGGATCATGCAGAACAGTACAAGGAACAGACGGCGGCATATTTGGCGGAGTTGGAGAAGCTTGATAACGAGGTGAGGGAGAAAATCGCGGAAATACCTGAGCCAAGCCGCGTGCTTGTTACGGCACATGATGCTTTCGGATACTTCGGCCAAGCCTATGGCATGAAGGTGATGGGATTGCAGGGCATCAGCACGGCGGCCGAGTACGGGGCCAAGGACGTCAGCGAATTGAGGGACTACCTGGTGGAAAATAACATCAAAGCCGTCTTTGTGGAGTCGAGTGTTCCGGCGAAAGCGATGGAAGCCATCATTGCGGGAGCGGCAGAAAAAGGACATACGGTAAACATCGGCGGAGAACTGTTCTCTGACGCCATGGGCGCCGAGGGCACGGAGGAAGGAACATACATCGGAATGATTCGCCATAATGCCGATACGATTTCCGAGGCGTTGAAATAGCCGTTAACCACATGAAGGAAAACAATGAGAGGAGTGGGCAGCATGAGAGATTCAACGTCATTAACCTATGCAGGCAATGAAGATCATCCGGGCCAAGGTCTTGGCAGTTTGGAAGCGGCGTCACCCCTGAGCGTTCGCGATTTGGCGGTGGCTTACCATAAAAAGCCTGTGCTCAGCGGCGTATCCTTCGATATTCCGGAAGGTCAACTCATCGGCATTCTCGGTCCGAACGGAGCGGGCAAGTCGACCTTGATCAAAGCCGTGCTTGGGCTGATCCCGAAAATGAACGGAGAGGTGCGAATATTCGGCCAGTCATACCGGGAGCAGCGCCGTCGCATCGGATACGTGCCCCAGCGCGAATCCGTGGATTGGGATTTTCCGACCCATGCGCTGGATGTGGTTATGATGGGAAGATACGGCCATCTGGGCTGGTTCCGCCGTCCCGGTAAAAAAGAGCGCGATCTCGCCGCACATTGTCTGGAGCAGGTAGGCATGGGCGATTTCATGCACCGTCAGATCAGCCAGTTGTCCGGGGGGCAGCAGCAGAGAGTATTTCTGGCTCGCGCCCTGGTGCAGGACGCTGACCTGTACTTCATGGATGAGCCGTTTGCCGGCGTGGACGCCACGACCGAGAAAGCGATTATTTCATTGCTGGAGCAGCTGAAGCGGCAAGGGAAAACGGTGCTTGTCGTTCATCATGACCTGGCCACGGTGGAGGAATATTTCGATCATGTGCTGCTGCTGAATGGCCGGTTGGTGGCAGGAGGCCCTACCAGCGAGGTATTTGTGCCGGATATGCTGCAGGAAACCTACGGCGGCCGGATTGCCATGATTGGCAGCCGCTCGGGGAAGGGTCAGGTGTAAATGATGGGAAACTGGATCATGACGATTCTGACCGATCCCAACACGAGATGGATCCTGCTCGGGTGTATGCTGCTTGGATTCAGCAGCGGCATTATCGGTTCGTTTACGTTTTTGCGTCGTCAAAGTTTGATGGGCGATACGCTGGCCCATGCGGCACTGCCCGGCATATGCATAGCGTTCATGCTTGCGGAAACGAAGTCGGTTGGCCTGTTTCTCGTCGGTGCCCTCGTTGCGGGCATTATGGCTACCTTTGGCATCACGTGCATTACGCGCTATTCACGCATTAAGCAGGAAACGGCGATGGGCATCGTGCTGTCGGTCTTTTTCGGCATCGGCATCGTCATGTTGACGCGAATCCAGCATGGAGCAAGCGGCAGCCAGAGCGGACTCGACAAATATTTGTTCGGGCAGGCGGCATCCATGGTGCAGACCGATGTATACGTCATGGGCGGCGTATGCCTGATCCTGCTCCTTGCCAGTGTGGCTTGGTTCAAGGAATTCAAGCTGGTGAGCTTTGATCCGGGATTTGCACGGGGGATGGGTTTGCCCGTAGGCATGCTGGAGCACCTGATTCTGCTGCTTACCGTTATTGCTGTCGTAGCAGGGATTCAGGCCGTCGGCGTGGTGCTGGTTGCGGCTTTGCTGGTCACGCCGGCTGCGGCTGCACGCTGCTGGACCGATTCACTGGCACTGATGGTGCTGCTGGCGGGTCTGTTCGGCGCTCTTAGCGGCGCGGCGGGAACGTTGTTCAGCACGATGGTGCCGAATCTGCCGACAGGGCCTGTGACGGTGCTCGCGGCAACGGTCATTTTTGCCGGATCTGCATTACTGGCTCCGCGGCGCGGGCTGCTGGCCAGACGACTGCGGAGCGCGCAGGCGAGATCGGCCTATTTGCGGGAGGAACGCATGGCCTTATCCGGGCTGCCCGTGCAGCGCGCGCAGCAGGAACGAGGTGAATTGTAATGTCCACGTTTTGGATTATTTTAACGGCCATGCTCGTCTCCTCCGCTTGTGCCATTCTCGGATGTTTTCTGATTCTGCGGAAGATGACGATGGTAGGCGATGCCATCAGCCATGCGGTATTGCCCGGCATCGCGGTTGCCTATCTGTGGAGCGGCTCCCGGGATTCGCTCTGGATGCTGCTGGGGGCGACGGCATTTGGCTTGATTACGGTGTTTCTCATCCAGACGCTGCAATCCGGAGGACTCTCCTCGGACGCATCCATAGGGATTGTGTTCACGGCCCTGTTCGCGGTAGGTGTGATTCTAATCAGTCAAAATGCGCAAAACATCGATTTTGATCTCGATCATGTACTATTCGGGGAGATTGCTTATGTTCAGTGGGATACACTGACGCTCTGGGGCATGAATGTCGGACCACGGGCGGTGTGGATGCTCGGCATTACGCTGCTGGTTATTTTGGTCTTGCTGGGCCTGTTCTACAAACAGTTCAAGCTATGCGCGTTCGATCCGGCCCTTGCCGCCGCCTGCGGCATTCCGGTAGCCCTGTTCCATTACGTACTCATGGGACTTGTGTCCATGGCGTCGGTGGCCTCCTTTGACAGCGTCGGTTCCATTCTCGTCGTCGGTATGCTCATCGTGCCTGCAGCCACGGCTTATCTGCTGACAGACCGACTGGGTCGAATGATCGCGTACAGCGTCGTCATCGGGGCCGCTGCCTCCATCGGAGGATATGTGATGGCGTTCGTATGGGATGCTTCCATTGCCGGATGCATGGTGGCTGCCGCAGGCATATTGTTTGTGCTGGCTTTCCTGCTGTCGCCGAGGCACGGCATCGTTTTTCGCTACGCTCGCCGCAAGTCCGCAGCACAATAAGCGCATAAGGCCGCCTGCATTGCAGGCGGTCTTTTTTCATGAGCAATAAAGGTTGCAGCTTCCTTTGTTGCAGGTTGATCATCTGTGGTAAAATGTCGTTAGCCATGACGTCCGAAGCGCCCGCGCATTTGCGGCAGCCGGACGGTCTTTTTGTGAGATCCGATTTCGCATCATAAAAACATCAGAGAGAGAACCAAGGAGGAGTACAACATGGGAGAACCGAAATACAAATTGCTTGCGCTCGACATGGACGGAACGCTGCTGAACGACAACCATGAAATTTCACAAGAAACAGCCAAATGGATCCAGATTGCCATCCGCCGCGGCGTACACGTCTGCCTGTCCACGGGAAGAGCCGTCTTTCACGCTATGCCTTATGCCGTGCAGCTCGGATTGGAAACCCCGATGATCACGGTAAACGGCAGCGAAGTATGGAAAGCGCCGCATGACCTGCATATTCGCCATCTGATGGACCCTGTGCTGATTCGCAAGATGTGGGAGATCGGAGAGAAGTACAATACTTGGTATTGGGCATACTCCGTGGAAGAGCTTTTCAACCGCGACCGCTGGACCCAGGATATCGAAGGAACCCAGTGGCTGAAATTCGGGTTTAACACCGAGGTCGACGAGATTCGCCATCAAATTATGATGGAACTGCAGCAGCTGGGCGGTTTGCAGATGACCAACTCCTCGCCCGTCAATATTGAAGTCAACCCGGCCGGCATTACAAAGGCAAGCGGCGTGGCCGAAGTATGCAAACTGCTTGGACTCGACATGTCCCAGGCCGTAGCGGTGGGCGACAGCTTGAACGATCTGGCCGTGATCGAAGCGGCAGGGCTGGGCGTAGCGATGGGCAACGCCCAGGATCAGGTGAAGGAAGCGGCGGATCTGATCGTCGCGAGCAACAATGAGGATGGCATCGTTGAGGTCATTCGCGATCATATTTTGAAGGGGGAATAAACCTTGCTCGCAACCGTTGGCTGGATTTTGATCGTGCTTCTGTTCGCGGTGGGAATGGCAGGAACGGTCTACCCCGTTCTTCCGGGAGCTATCGCCATTTTGTTCGCGTTTCTGGTCTATGGCTGGTTCTTCAGCTTTGATCCGTTCGGGGTATGGTTCTGGATCTTCCAGATTCTGATCGTCGTGGTGCTGTTCGTCGCGGATTACGTGGTCAGTGCCTGGGGGGTTAAAAAGTTCGGGGGCTCCAAGCTATCCACCACGCTCAGCACAATCGGCGTCATTATCGGCCCGTTTGTGATTCCGGCATTTGGTCTGGTGCTCGGTCCGTTTATCGGAGCGTTTCTGGGTGAGCTGATCGGCGGATCTTCGCCTTCCAAGGCGACCAAGGTCGGCTTCGGCTCGGTCGTTGGCCTGTTCACCAGTACGGTGATGAAAATCATTTTGCAGATCGTTATGATTGTTCTGTTCATTATTTGGGTGGCGAGATTCGCATAGACGTTCGGGCTTGGTGATCCAGGCGGGTGCGGCCCATGTGGGGAAAGAAGGGAAACAGGTTGTCTAAGAAAGAAAGCTTTATCAAAGGAACGCTCATCCTGGCGGCCGCGGCGCTCGTTGCAAGGGTGCTTGGATTGGCTCAGCGCGTGCCGCTGGATCACATTCTCGGCGATATCGGGAATGCATCGTTCACGATTTCCAATACGGTTTATTTAATGCTGTTAACGGTGGCGACGGCGGGCATACCGAGCACACTGAGCAAAATGGTATCTGAACGCTATGCCTTGGGCCGCGGCGGAGAGGCCCGGCAGATTTACCGGGCGGCGCTGATCTTTGCGGCCGCAGCCGGTGTCATCATGTCGACCCTGCTGTGGTTTGCGGCGCCATTCTACGCGACGCACATCTCCAAGGTGCCGGGATCGGTCAGCGCCATCCGCGCGCTGGCCCCTGCATTGCTGCTCTTCCCGGCCATCGCGATGATGCGCGGTTACTTCCAGGGCCGTGGCAACATGACGGCCGGAGGCATATCCCAAATTGTGGAGCAGTTCGCCCGCGTGGGTACCGCGATACTGGTGGCCTTTGTGCTGCTGCAATGGAATTACGATGACCAGACGGTGGCCGCCGGGGCATCGTTCGGGGGCGTATTCGGCAGCATCGGGGCGTTTGCGGTGATGCTGTACTTCACCATCAAGCAGCGGCGCGTGGACAGCGCCGCAGCACTCATCGAGGAGCGTTCAGAAAAGCTGCCGCTGGGCGGAATCTATGGGGACATATTCAAATTGTCGATTCCGATCGTGCTCTCTTCCTTGGCGGTTCCAGCTATCAACTTCATTGACACTTCTCTTGTCGTTCCGCTGCTGAGCGGAAGGATCGGTCTGGAAGAAGCGACGGCCGTTCTGGCGGTGCTTGGTATGAAAGCCCAGAGCATTGCCGGAATTCCTCCGATTTTGGCCATTGCGCTCAGCACGTCGCTGGTGCCGGTCATTTCGGCGGCATTTGCCCGCAAGGATGAAGTTCATCTGCAAAGCCAGATCACGCTGGCCCTGCGCATTTCGATTCTGACAGGCCTGCCGATCGTCATTGCGCTGAGCGCAGCAGCGCATTCGATCAACGGTTTGCTGTTCAGCGATCTGGGCGGCACGTCGATCATTGCGGTATTGACGATCGGGACCATTTTCCAGATCACGATGATGACGACGAATGCCATTCTGCTGGGCGTAGGAAAGCCGCGCATTACGATGATCAGCGTGGCGGCAGGTATTATCGTCAAGTTTGTGGCGAGTTTGATTTTGGCCCCGCTGATGGGGATTTACGGCATCATTATGGCCACGGCACTCTGTTTCCTGGTCATTACGTACCTCAATCTCAGGGTGCTGCGCAAAATCGTTTCCTTCTCCATCATGGGCAACCGTTGGACAGGCCTTGCCGTTACCGTCTTGGTCGCAGCGGCGGTAGGATTCGGCGCGAACTGGGCGGGCAATCAGGTATTCGGTGCTTTCCTGCCGGCGAGAATTTCCTTCCTGCTGACGTGTATGGTGGTAGGCGTTCTGGTCGTTGCGGTTTACCTGCTGCTGCTGGTCGTGATGAATGTGCTACGCAAGGACGAACTGGGCAGCTATCCGCGAATTTTGCAAAAAGTATTGCGTCCGTTGATGCGGTTCCAGCGCGGACAGGCACAACGTGGGTAAGCAAGGGAGAATCGTTGATTGGAACGCGAATGGGCGTTCTCAGATAAAAATAAAAGAAGGTCCTGTCCGCTCTAGAGCTGGCAGGACCTTTTTTCAATATTTGTGATGAAACGTTGGGCTATATAGGCCGAATTGGAAATTTGCTCAAAAACGGAAGGGTCAGAAAGAATCTGGAGAAGCGGGCTAAAAGCTTTCTGTAAGAAAGCTCCATCGAAAGCATACGCTTCGCGTTGATCACTGGATTCTCCAGGATCATCCAACCTAGTGCAGGATGGTCCGGGCATCGTGGGCCAGCGCGGTTTTCAGGATGCCGAATCGATGCTCGTGACTGATCTCGAAGATCCAAGGACGCTTGGGCGTGCTGATGTGAGAGAGGCAGTCGGCGTTCTGCAGCCAATCGTATCTCGGAAGAGGTTCATAAGGCGTCTCATGCCAGACGTCAAGCAGTTTCGGGCTGTACAAGCGCTGTCCTTCCGGAGGCCACTCTTCGTCCATCAGCTCAGCGCTGAATGGTTGGGAGGTGTTATTCCCCGATTCATGCTGAACTGCGGTGAACAGTCCTGGCCAATATTCGGCGCGAGAGCCTTGATGGGGCACGGCTCGTGCAAATTTCAATACCCCGTCCAGCACCTGATCCATGCCAAATAGCATGGCATACAGGTTTTTGCCAAATGCAATGCGTTCATCCAGCTTGTCGAACCGCTCCAGTACTCGCCCGACGATGCCCAAGCCCTTTCCGAGAGGAAATACGATCTGGTTCAGCCCTGCCAGGTCGTGCAATCGGAAGGAAGGGCTGGAGATTACGTTTTTGTGGAAATACGGGTGCTGCACGACCCGGCCTTCAATATAGTTTTGCTCATTAATAATTAATGCCGTGCTGAGCAGCGAGCTGCACTTCTCCAGCCAGAAGCGCTCCCAGAAAGGCGTCATGAACGCCGATACGTGAAAATGGGACAATAAATGAAAGCAGCTTCGTCCAAGGCGGCGGCTATGCTGATACAACAACAGTTGAGGATAAGCGTCCTGGAAAATAAGAGCATTGCACCGCTCCAGCAAACGGTACGTCTGCTGCCGGGAGGTTTCGTCTTGCAAATTGCGCATGAGCCCGCTTTGCAGGTCGGTCATGTGGTAGCCGCCATTTCGGGACACCATATGGGCAAGCAGCGCCCAGTGCAATTCGGGGCATTCCTCGTAGCAGGCGAGATAAGCGGCGGTTCGCGTAATATTGCTCCGGTTGTGTTCCCGGGTTTGACGGGAGACGTCTTCGAGAATGATGCAATCCTCCTCGCATAGGGGAGCGTTTCTGGCAAGGCGGGCTGCGGCATGGTCTGTGCCGGTTTTGCCAGGCAGCAAACGCCGAATCTCGGAACGCAGCGCTGCCGCGGTATCCTCGTTCCAATCGAGGTCACGCGCAGGGTGCCTGAGCCGTGCGGAGGCATGCCACGCGGCCTGTTTGCCGCGCCATGCTTCGCGGGCCGCTTCCGGAAGGGAGCGCATGAACTGAAGCATGGCTCCGAACGGGGCAGAATCGGTGCCAAGGAACATCATGGCGTACTATCCTTTCTACTGATGGTTATCTTAAGTATGTGCCGAAGAGTTGACTTCCACTCGTCAACATGCTTATGTGTATAAAGAAGAGACATGCTGCTAAAAAAGAAAGGAAGATGCTGTGATGCAACAAATAACGTCCAAACCGGAATTCGACGTAGCTATTCAGTCTTCGCGGCTTACCGTTGCGGTATTCAAGGCCGATTGGTGCGGGGATTGCAAATTCATTGACCCGTTCATGCCGGAAGTCGAGGAAAAATATGCAAACGAACTGACTCTGGTCGAGGTAGACGTGGATCAGGTCGGAACGGTAAGCGAAGAGCAGAACATTTTGGGCATTCCGAGCTTCGTCGCTTACACGGATGGCCGGGAACTCGTTCGTTTCGTGAACAAACTGCGCAAATCCAGAGAAGAGATCGAGCAGTTTTTGCAACGTGCGGTTGAAGTGTATAACACGATTCATAAATAAGCTTTTGGTCGAAAGCGCCATTCCCAACTGAGGGAGGCGCTTTTGTTTTGTCATTTTTAGGGAATGCTGAAAGAAGGCCGCTTGCACGTGATCCGCTTGTCCGAATCTCACCCAGACGTTAACATTTTGTCACAAACCGCGCCGTCAATGACTCTTTTATCCGTTATAATGGATTTAGTTGTGAAATAAATGTCAAAGTAACGAACCTCATGAAGGGAGTCATTCCTTCGCAATTTAAAAATTTAACTGCAGGTGAGAAAAATTGAAGCATTTAACCTTGTTTAAATGGTTGACCGTATTAACCTGTCTTGTCATGTTCATGGCCACGTTTGGTGGCGGCGTCGTTACGCGGACCGAGTCCGGACTCGGCTGTGGCGCCGAATGGCCTCTATGCAACGGCAAACTGGTTCCGGCCCATACCGTTGCCTCCTTGATCGAATTTTCCCACCGTGCCGTCAGTGCGTTGGCAGGGCTGTTGTCCATTGCCTCGTTCGTTGCGTTTTTACGGTTCGGCAAGTCCCGCCGAGATCTGCAATTGTTCTCATTGCTGACATTGTTATTTGTCATCATACAGGGGATCATGGGCGCATTCGCCGTCGTCTTTTCCCAGTCATCGGCGGTCATGGCGCTGCATTTCGGGTTTGCGCTGATCGCCTTTGCCAGCTCGCTCATGATGGCTTTGGGCATTCGCCAAGAGGCCAAGCATGGCGGACTGGAACGTTTGAACAAATATCCGCGAGTGAGCAAAAATTTCCGGAATCTCGTGTGGTTCTCCACCATTTACACGTACCTGGTTGTGTACACGGGGGCTTTTGTAAGCCATACGGATTCGGCTGGCGGCTGTTCCGGATTCCCTCTATGTAACGGGCAAATCGTTCCTGAACTGTCCGGCGGCGTTGCCGTAGCCTTCATCCACCGTTTAGCAGCGGTGTCGCTCGTCGTCGTGATTGCGATTCTGGGGCACTATGCATACCGCAAACATCCGGATAATAAGGAGCTTAGAACGCTGGGTGTGGTGTCGGTTGTGCTGGTGTTGCTGCAAGTGTTTATCGGTTTCCTGATGATGCTTACGATGAATCGTCCGGAAGTGTACATGTTTGTTGCCTTGTCGCACATGCTTGATATTGCCATCCTGTTCGGCATATTGACGTACATGAGTTTTCTGGTATACAAACTGCACAAACCGGTTAATCGGTTCTGATCTGCTTTCCCAAGTCCACCTGCCCTCGTGATGCATCGTCACGGATGCGGGTGGATTTTGTTTGATCCGTACCAGATTCGGGTACGCTATGGTGCAATAGCGCTGTGCGTTTACTCGGTCTCCGGTTGGGGTTATGCTTAAGTTGGGTGGTTGAGACAGATTGGACAAGAGGAGGCATGCTCATGCTGCGAACACTACTGGGTGAACCCCCGCGCCGGAATGAAGGCGTTCTGGAAGAAGCGATCGAAGCGATGGTGGAAACGCTGGAGCTCCTGCAGCGACAGTTGGACCTGAATCAGGACCCGACGCATGATTACCGCAAACTGTATGTTTGGACCCAAGGTTTGATATCCTCGCTGGATGAATTGGAGCAAAGCTGTTTTGCGGCTTCCCATTTTCGGAAAAAGGTGAAAGCAGGCTCTACGGAAGACATGACCGCTGCCGAAAAGGCGGAATATGCGCGCTACGTATATTTCTATAAGGACGGCTTCATTCGCTGTTTCGCCATTTTGGACAAAACCGGAACGGTCATCAACGAAATTTTCGACCTGAATACCTCAAAGGTCAAAGCCCACTTTTCCTACTTTACAGTACTCAGGCAGTTCGGCTATGCTAAAGTTCATGCCGATTTGGCCGAAGCGCTGATCCGGATCAAAGAAAAATACCGCGAACCGATGAGCCGATTGCGCAAGCGACGCAACATGGAGATTCATTACATGAACTGGGAGATGCAAGATGACCTGTGGCAGCTGCATCAAACGCTGCAGGGCAAAGTGCAGCTGGAGGATCTGGACCAGCATCTTCATGAGCTCAGGCAAGGAACGGACATGGTGTGTGAAACCATCAAGACGGCTTATGGCTACATTAATGCCTTGTGGCGTGAGCACGGCTTGAATCGCAAAAACAGCACCCATTAGGGTGTAATATTTACCTTTGACAAACCGGAATACTTGGATTATACTGAGTTCCTATATTCAATACTGATTAAAAATCATATATTCTTATCGAGAGCGGCGGAGGGACAGGCCCGATGAAGCCCGGCAACCGATTTATGGGGTGTGACACGATGTCATTCTTTATAGATGTTAGGTGCTAATTCCTACAAAATGGTGCAGAGCACGATTTTGGCAGATGAGAAGGCATAATCTTTCACGCAAAGAGCCCTTTTTTCTGCAGAGGGGCTCTTTTTTGGTTCGGGGAGAATGCAGATCGGAAGGATCTGCTTGCAATACAGGTTTATGATTACTCGCCAAACGATGATCGGTTTGCTCGGGAGATATGACTAAAGTCGTTTTTCTCGGCGTCCGAAGGAGTTTTTCCAGCCTTTCGGGTAAAGATACATGTAATGGCGGGAAGGAGAAGCTATTTTGATTGAATTAAAGGCATTAACCAAAACATACGGCAAAGGCGCCAAAGCAACGACAGCGTTAGCCGAACTCGACCTGACCATTCAAAAAGGCGAGATTTTCGGCATTATCGGCCACTCCGGGGCGGGAAAAAGCACGTTGATTCGCTGCATGAACTTGCTGGAACGGCCGACGAGCGGCGAAGTGTGGGTCGACGGCGTCAATTTAACGGAGCTTGGGAAACAGGGGCTTCAGAAGCAACGCCGCAAAATCGGCATGATCTTTCAGCATTTCAACCTCCTGTCATCTGCGACGGTGTACGACAATGTGGCATTTCCGCTCAAGTTGGCCAATGCACCCAAGGCGGAGATCGACCGCAAGGTCAAAGAGATGCTTTCTCTGGTCGGGTTGGAAGACCACAGCGGCAAGTATCCTGCCCAACTGTCAGGCGGACAGAAGCAAAGGGTAGGCATTGCCCGCGCGCTGGCCAGCGATCCGGCGGTCCTGCTTTGCGATGAAGCGACCTCGGCGCTTGATCCGCAGACGACGGCCTCCATTTTGAAGCTGCTGCTGGACATTAACGAGAAGTACAATCTTACGATCGTACTGATTACGCATGAAATGCATGTCATCCAGAGCATATGCGATCGTGTGGCGGTCATTCACCAGGGAGGCATCGTGGAGCAAGGGCCTGTAACGGAAGTATTTCTCAAGCCGCAGCATGAGGTCACCCGCGATTTCATCCAGCGGGACGATGCCTCGGCGGAGCTGTTGGCAGTCAGCGCACCGGTCAAAGGTGACGCATTGGCTAACGGAGCTTCCCAACTGGTGAGAATCTCTTTTCTGGGAGAAAAGACATATGAAGCCATTCTGTCCAGAACGGTCCGCAAAACCGGAGTGGATTTTGCCATTTTGCAAGGCACGATTTCGACCATCAAACAAGTTCCTTACGGACAATTGACGGTAAGGTTTGAGGGCGAGCCTGCTTCCATCAGGCAGACGATGAACGAACTGGTTGAGCAGGGGCTTGATGTGGAGGTGCTACAATAATGGATTTTTCAAGCATTCGATGGGAAGAGATCAGCCAGGCTACCGTTGAAACGTTGCAGATTCTAGGGGCGTCCGGCCTGTTCACGGTTATTATCGGTTTGCCGCTTGGCGTTTTGCTGTTCATGACAGCACGCTCGGCTTCGTCGCAAGTCAAGATTTTATATACCATTCTCTCTATTATCGTTAACATTCTTCGGTCGGTTCCGTTCATTATTTTGATTGTTGCTCTTATTCCGTTCACCCGAGCTTTGGTTGGAACGGCAACCGGCGTGCTGGGCACCATTCCTCCGTTGGTTATTGCGGCTGCCCCGTATTTTGCGCGATTGGTGGAAACGACGCTGCGCGAAGTGGATCGCGGCGTCATTGAAGCCGCTCAGTCCATGGGTGCTTCTACAGGCCAAATCGTCCGTCGGGTATTGCTGCCCGAGGCACTGCCAGGTTTGCTGGCAGGCGTTACGATTACGATCGTGACCCTGGTATCGTACACGGCAATGGCGGGCATGGTTGGCGGCGGCGGGTTGGGTACGCTGGCGATCAACTACGGATACTACCGATATCAAACGGAAATCATGATCGTGGCCGTCATTTTGATGATTATTCTTGTGCAATTGCTGCAAATGGGCGGCGATCGTCTCGTCAAAAAGTTCACCCGGAAATAACACATAGATCAAATTTTAAGGAGAAGGGGTTTTACACATGAAAAAATGGTCCATCGCTTTGCTGAGCCTGATGATGATCGCGGTCCTTGCGGCATGCGGCAACAACAAGGATGCCGACAGCGGCGCAGATAACGCAGGAGGCGCTCCACGTACCGTCGAATTGAAAGTCGGAGCTTCGCCTACGCCGCATGCCGAAATTCTGGAAGCCATCAAACCCGAATTGGAGGCCGAAGGCATCCGTTTGCAAATCGTAACGTTCAACGATTACGTTCTGCCGAACCAACAGCTCGCCGACAAACAACTGGATGCGAACTTCTTCCAGCATCAGCCGTACCTGGATGAGGAGAACAAAGCACGCGGATTCAATCTTGTTTCCGTAACTCCGGTGCACGTTGAGCCGTTTGCGGGATACTCCAAAAAAATCAAATCGCTGGATGAGCTTCAGGACGGAGCGAAAGTAGCGATTCCGAATGATCCGTCCAACGGCGGACGTGCATTGCTGCTGCTGGCCAAAAAAGGCTTGATCACGTTGAAGGACAACAACAACATCTCGTCTACAGTGCAGGATATTACGGCTAATCCGAAAAACCTGGAATTCATCACGCTTGATGCGGCCATGATGCCTCGTCAACTGGATGAAGCCGATCTGGTCTTCATTAATGCCAACTATGCGTTGGAAGCCAACCTGAATCCGGAGAAGGATTCCCTGTTGATCGAAGATTTGCAAGGCAATCCGTATGCCAACATTTTGGTTGCGCGTGAAGATAACAAGGATGCAGATGCCATCAAAAAATTGGCAGCCGCACTGAACTCCGAAACCGTCAAAACATTCATCAAAGAACGTTACAAAGGCGCAGTGGAACCTGCATTCTAAATAGATGCGCAAATCAAACAAGCCGTTCATCGCTGTTCAAGCGACGTCGGCTTGTTTTTGTGCATGGTCATAGAGATGCATTGACGCAATTTATCTTTTTTCCAAATCCGGTTTGGAACGATCGTTCGGTGATGAATCATCCGGATTGGTAGACTGTTGTCCGGCCGCAACTTGTTGATAGGCTTCGTCAGTCGGCGTAAGTTCATCCTGCTGTCCATGTGCATCCGTTGGATTTTTTCTTCCCGTCAATTTGCGGCGAAGCCATCCGAATATACCGACGATGGCGGCCACGATGACGAACCATCCTTTTTTCAGCAATAGCAGCAATCCTAATTTCTTGGCTACGGCAACCCCGGCGCCCCCTAGAATCAGGCCGGTTAGCCCCAGCTCGGAAGATTTGTCGACCGACGCGTCGAATTCCTCGTATTTCTCGCCAGCGTTAACATGAAGCTGCCCAAGCACGCTTTCCTCGAACTGCTTGCGATTTTGTTCGAAATGGGCGGTATCCGTAATGAGAATCACGCCGATATATCCTTCGCGTGTCAGTACGTTTACGTTATAGTTGACAATCGGTTGTTGCGCCGCGTCCTTCGCGCCAAGAGAGTAAATCAACTGATGTTTCGCACTCTCGTAAGCAGGCTCGATTTCCCAACCGGTGATGTAGAGCCGATTTTCCGGAGAAGACTTTTCGTTCTGCTCCTCGGTACCGCGTTTGTAGCTGTCGAGAAGCTCTTCGGCATCCAGATTGTCTTTGTCGCTATCATCGATATGTCCCGTGTCGTTGTATTCGAAAATGACATACCAGCTGGACTGCTCGCCTTCGCCGTATAGGCTTCCGATTTCAGTGCCGTTCGGAAATGATTCCGTATCTTCCATAAAACGCTTCGTATTGGTTGCGTCCAAATAAGTCAGGCCGGGTGCGATTTGGAGGGTGGCTTTGTCATCCAGCGATACGGTGGCAGGACCGTCAATCCATTCATAGTCATCTGCGGTGCTGTCGGCAGCACTTTCGGCAGACGCCGTGAGAGCGAGCGGAAATTGCAAAGCGGTCACCAGCATAAGGGCGACAAGGGAGGTCAACCATCTTTTGTTGTTTTTCATTTCGGATTCCTTTCGAGGGCCTCATGCCTGGGCAGGAAAGTGCTGATTACAGCCTAGCATGAGCGTATGTATTATGTCTTTTTCTGTATAGAAAATAATGACTTATCGAAATTAACATATACCTCATACATTAATCAAGGGATAATTGGAAAATTGGGGTTATATTTCCTTCTAAAGTCCTACACGGTTTTATTTTGTGAATGGACAACATATGAGGATCGTCCCCGCTCCAATGATTTTTTGCAAATATATGCAAGAGCATTTGGAGATGGGGAAGTTGTGAGGGAACGTCAAATCTTTTATACTGAATGAGTGACTGTGTTCTTGGAAGAGGGGGATGGACGTGAAAGGTAAAGTGGCCCTCATAACGGGAAGTGCCAAAGGTCTTGGCAAAATGACGGCACTGCGCCTGGCGGAACAGGGATGCCACATTGCTCTGAATTATGTGCACAGCCAAAGCGAGGCCGAAAGCCTTCAATCCCAGATTATGTCCACAGGCGTGCGCTGTATCGCGGTGCAGGCCGATATTTCACAACCGACAGACATTACCAGGCTGATCGCACGTGTGCAAAATCAGCTGGGCGATATTGATATACTTATAAACAATGCGGGACCGTTTGTCCGGGAACGCAGATGGTTTGCCGATTACTCCGCAGCCGAAATCCAGATGCTTGTGCAAGGCAATTTGCTCGGGCCCATGCTGCTGGACCAGCTCGTGCTCCCGGAGATGCGGCGCAAGAAGTGGGGAAGGATCATTCATTTCGGCTTTAGCCATGCAGGAGAGGCCAGATCATGGCCCCATCGCGCGGTTTATGCAGCGGCCAAGGTAGGCCTGGTTTCGTTTACGAAGACGCTTGCCGTGGAAGAAGCGCCATATGGGATCACGGTGAATATGGTATGCCCTGGTGACATTCGCGGCGCGAACAAAGAAAAAACGATCGATGAAATCCGGGAAATCAAGGATGAAGAAACACCGAGAGGGCGCCCGGGAAGCGGGGAGGATATCGCACGCGTAATCACGTATCTGTGCGAGGATCACTCCGATTTCATTACCGGAAACATTATGGATGTATCCGGCGGCCTGGATCCGATCCGCCCTAATATTTGGCGCGAAGATGCAGAGCAGCATGAGGCCGGGAAAAGCGAGTGATGCGAGCGCAGGCGTTGTAATAAATGTTTCCGCTTGGCTGGTCAGGAGTACAGTTCCGTGACGCAAGGCGAAAAAAGAGCCTCCGCTTCATAAGAAGCGAAAGGCTCTTGAGGTTTATTTCGTGAAGGATTGATTAGAATACTTGGACAACTTCTTCCACACCGTCAACTTCTTCAAGAAGGGCGCGTTCAATCCCGGCTTTCAATGTAATGGTGGAGCTTGGGCAGCTGCCGCAGGCACCGACCAGTTTCAGCTTCACGATGCCGTCCTCCACGTCGACCAGTTCCACGTCACCGCCATCGCGCTGCAGGAACGGACGAAGTTTGTCAAGCACGTCGGATACCTCATCGTACATGGTGCTTTGTGCGTTTTCGCTCATATTTTCAACTCCTTTCCTTCATATATTATATTACAAATGGCCATAAATTCAAATGGTCAAAGCAAGCAGGTGAACAACAAATGAGACCGATTATTGAATTTTGTGCCAATAATATGCATTTCGGTACCGATGAAGTGATGGACATGCTGGAAGAAAATCCTGACTTTGACGTCATCGAGTACGGGTGCCTCAGCAATTGCGGCCAATGTTACATGACTCCTTTTGCTTTGGTGAATGGCGAGCTTGTCATCACGGACAAAGTGGAAGATCTGTATAACGCCATATTGGCCAAAATTGCCGAAGCGGACGCCTGGGACGAGCTGGATCTTGACTAACCGAGATGCCGTTTAGACATCCAGAGCACACCGCTTTTCAAAATACGCGGCACGCGTCCCATCATGGACGTTTTGCCCATCAGCCCAAACCCAGCCTTCTTGCCGAGTGCGCCGAGTGTGCCGCGAAGCTTGAGGGGGTGAAGTTTGGGCTCTTCGCCTTTCCAAAGAGCATGCTGAATATGAGCGATCTGTTCACCCTGAACCTCGGCAGCCTGACCGCTAGGTGCAAATGGCACGCTGGCACAGTCTCCCACCACATATACATCCGTATATTCCGGAATTTGATAATACTCATTCAGGACGACACGGCCCTGCGGGTCTTTGGCGACATTCAGATCCTGCACGACTTTGACCGGCTGAATCCCTGCTGTCCAAACAACGGCATCGGTCATGATCTCTTCGTCGCGATTGTAAATGGCGCCTTGCTCCAGTCTGGAGATGGCCACATGGCGCTGCGATTCGACTTGATGTTCTTTGAACCATTCATGTACGTAAGCGGACAAGCGTTGCGGGAATGCGGACAACACGCGCTCACCCCGATCGAGGATCGTAATATTCAGGTCGGGTCTGCTTTCGCGCAGTTCAGCCGCTACTTCAACACCGCTAAGCCCGCCGCCGACGATGTGCACGTGGCCGTAAGGTTTAACCTCATTCAAGCGCAGGTAAGTTTCCCTTGTTTTGCCGAAGCTTTGAATGGTACAGCTGAATTCCTCGGCTCCGGGCGTATTGTGGAACCGATCCGTACAACCAAGCCCGATGACAAGTCTGTCGTAAGGAAGCGGGTCCTGTCCTTCGAATTCGATCTGACGGGCTTCCAGGTTGATCGACGTCACTTCTCCATACCGATGGGTAAGCTTTTCATGCACGGGAAAATGAATGCGGAGGTCGTAATCCGATACCGTTCCGGCTGCGAGCGCATAATATTCGGTCTTCAGCCCTTGGAATGGATTTCGATCCACCAAAACGATTTGAGTGTCTGCCGGAATTTTGCCTTCCAGAAGTTCTTTAGCAATCGTGAGGCCGCCGTAGCCGCCCCCAAGAATGACGAAATTTTTCATGATTGGCTTCCTTTCTGCACCAGTCCCGCAGGAAGCGGGGCTGTACCCGTGAGGCACAGGGCCATAATGGCGATCTGCCTCATGTGTTGTTTTAGGTTTGAATTAGTATATCTAAATTAGTATATCGAAAATTCAGGTCTTTCAAATTAGGGGCATTATTCCAATGGAAAGCATCGGTTCGGGATCCGCTCCCTTTTCGGTCAAGCGGATCTCGAGCCCGATGCTCGGGTTTACTCGTATACTTGGATTTCGTTGTAGAAGGTATCGCGTTCCACCGGGATTCGTCCGGCACCTTTGATCAGCCAGATGAGCTCTTTGCGGGTCAGCCCTTCGGGTGTCAGGGCACCAGCGGCGTGACTGATTCGTTCACGTACGATCGTACCGTGCGCATCCGATGCTCCGAAGCCGAGCGCGACTTGAGTCAGCTGTGGACCAATATTAATGAAGTAGGCTTTGATGTGGTCGATGTTGTCCAGCATCAGGCGGCTGATCGCGATCGTTTTGAGGTCTTCGTACGCCGAGTTGCGGCGCATGATGCTTGCATTTTTGCTCTTTGGCTGCATGGACAGCGGAATGAATACCATGAATCCGTTTGTTTCGTCTTGAAGTTCCCGGATTTGGGCCATATGGTTGACGCGGTCCTCATAGGATTCGATCGAACCATACAGCATGGTGGTGTGCGTCCGCATGCCGAGCAGGTGAGCCGTGCGGTGAACTTCCAGATAACGATCGACGTTCGCTTTGTCCACGCGCATTTTTTTGCGGTACTCATCGGAGAGAATTTCGGCTCCGCCCCCAGTGAGCGATTTCAGTCCGGCTTTTTGCAGTTCCTCAAGCACTTCCTTAATGCTTAGTCCGCTGATGCGTGTGAAGAAATCGATCTCTGCTGCCGTGTATGCCTTCAGCGTAACGTTCGGATATTTTTCGTTTAATGCACGCAAGGAATCGACATAATATTGAAAAGGAACATGGTTGTTATGTCCGCCTACAATATGGAACTCGCGTACGCCGGGATGAATATGCTGTTCTACGTAATCGATCATTTCCTGTCCCGACAAGGTATAAGAGCCTTCTTCACCCTGATCCTTGCGGAAGTTGCAAAAGGCGCAGTGGGCTTCACACACGTTGGTGAAATACAGGCTCATGTTTTCGATGAAATATACTTTTTTGCCGTTTTTCTTCAGGTTGGCCTCATTGGCCAGCTGGCCCAGAGTTAGCAGGTCATCCGTCTGGTACAGATAAACGCCGTCCTCTACGCTAAGCCTTACTCCGTTCTGTACTTTCTCGACGATTTCAGCCATTCTCTTGTCCGTGAACGGTGTTACCAATGTAGACATGTTGTTTCCTCCTGTTCTTGACCGGATTGGAGTTGCGCGCAGTAGTGGCTGGCAGAACTACATAACAAAGATGCGGTCGTTTGCCGCCTTCCGTATAACCAACTCGTATTGACCCGGTTGCAGCGCATGCTGCATTGCGTAGCTGTTTTTTTTCGCGAAATGAGCCCTCCGGCTTTATATGCATTGGGGACTGCAGCACAGTCTCGAAATGTGAAAAAAATTACAACTCTAAATATGACCATCGCTTGAAGAAGTCATGACAAAATATCGACATTTCAAATCGATCACCTATCCATTATAAACCTCGTGTCCCGGGGGTTCAATATGCTGGAAAGAAAAAGGAGGAGCCGAGGCAAGAAAACACGGGCAAACATGACTTGAGCCCCTTGACGCGGTGGAGTATAATTTAGAAAGAGTTCAAATTAAAGGAGAGTGACCTGGCATGATCAGCATCAGCGAAACGGCTGCCGAGCGGCTGAAGGATATGCTGGCTCAGCAAGAGACGCCGGACATGTTCCTGCGTCTTGGCGTAGCACCGGGCGGTTGTACCGGATTTTCGTACGCCATGGGCTTTGACGATAAAGAATCCGAAGACGATATTTATATGAACATTCACGACATGAAGGTTGTTGTGGAGAAGGAAAACCTGAAATACCTGAATGGCCTGGAAATTGATTTTGAAGAATCCGGCATGACGGGCGGCTTCACTATTCATAACCCGAACGCGGTAGCGACATGTGGTTGCGGATCTTCCTTCCGCACACGCGAAGAAGCAGGCGTGCCGGATAAAGATTGCTGATTCGGAATTAGATGTTACTGGTATATGTATTACCGGTGTAATAAAGGTCTCCGTAGCGCATTAGTTTTTCTCTAATTGCGATATGGGGGCTTTTTTTGTATTGGAAAGGGATCAAGTGTGATCTCGGCATGCAAGGTTTTGGATGGGCGGATTTGAAAATAACGGAAGACCATGATATATTCAAATAAAAAGGGAACTGGTGTTCCTGTTTCGCAAATCCGCATCATAAATGCCAAACGGCCCATGCCATGCGCACGAGTGAGATTTGCGTTAGATTACAGTATAATTTTCACAAGTTCAATTTTCCAGCGAGGAGGCGCGCGAAATGCTTCAACTGGCTTCAACCTATATTGATTCACTGGCCCCGAACGCGGCTGCGGCCAAGAACGGACGGGGACTGGTCCAGAAAAACAAATTCGTCAAACTTAACATATCGGAGGAAGGGAACCTGTTGTTTGGTGAATGTGCCGGCAGCGGGAAATCCAATTATGTTTGTTCCGTCGATTTTGTCATGCCGGACAATCCGGTCTCGCGATGCAGCTGCCCAAGCCGGCAGTTTCCATGCAAACATGCGCTTGGACTGATGTATGCCTATGCGGAAGGATTGCCGTTTGAGAACGCTTCTGTGCCTGAAGATATTGCGTCCAAGCGGGAGAAGGCAGAGAAACGCGAAGAGAACAAAGCCAAGCGCGAAAGCGGTGAGCTGCCTGACAAGCCGAAAAAGGTCAATAAAAGCGCGCTCAAGAAGAAAATCGCCAAGCAGCTTGAAGCGCTGGACGAATTGGAGAAGCTTGTGCTTTCACTGGTTCGCGGTGGGTTGGGCACGGCGGATGCACGAACGGTGAAAAGCCTGAACGAGCATGCCAAGCGGCTCGGAAGCAGTTACCTTACCGGAGCGGAGAACGAATTACGGCGGCTTGCACTGCTGTTGGAAGAGGAAGACCGAGAGAGCGGCTATACATATGCGATGGAGCAGCTGACTTTGCTGCATGCTTTTATTAAAAGAGGCAGGACATATTTACAAGCCAAACAGGAAGATCCGGAACTCAAACCGGATAGCGAATCAACGATTGAAGAATGGCTTGGTCATGCTTGGCAGCTGTCCGAACTTAAGGAAGCCGGACGGGTAAGCGAGAATGTGGAGCTGCTTCAACTTGCTTTCTATTGCCACAAGGATGACGCACGCCGAGAATACATAGACACCGGTTATTGGCTGGAGCTTGGCAGCAAACGCATTCATCGAACCGTACATTATCGACCGTTTAAGGCTTTGAAATTCATGAAGGAAGAAGACAGTTTCTTCAATGTGGCGCAGATTTCCGAATTGTACCTTTATCCGGGCGGCATGAACGCCAGGGTGCGTTTTGAAGGCATGATCCCGCGCGAGACGAAAGCCATCGATCTTGAGGCTGCCTGCGAATCGGCTTGGTCATCGATACCGGAGGCGGTCAAGGCGGTTAAAAACCAACTGAAAGATCCGCTGGGCGATCGGGCCCCGGTCGCGTTACTGAAGGCCTCCCGCATCGCACGCACGGAAATGGGAGGTTTCGCCCTGGTCGATGAGGCAGGAAATACATTGGAGCTCAGCGATATTTACCGCCTGCCCGGGCAATCGACGCCGCTGTTGTCGCTCGTCGATGCTTCGCTGCTCAGCGACTGCTGCGTATTGGCGATGTTCGAGCATCAGATGGATACAGGGCGGCTGGCTGCACAGCCGTTAACGGTGATTCAGGGAGACCGGATTGCCCGGCTGCTGTACTGATCGCTGTTATCGAAGCTGGAATCAAAACGGGGAATCGGGAGGAGAAGCGAATGAGCACCACTTTATTGCAAGAACTACAGGGCGAACTTCGCCGTTTATATATTGCAGGCAGCGACTTGGCGGGAGACGATTTCCGCCTGAAACGCCTGGAGCCGAAGTTGGCCCAGCTTGGGGAGCGGGCCCCGGTATTCGGCAAACTTGCCGAGGGAGTCGCCGCACTGACAGGTCCTTTAGAGGCGGAAGCAAGAGCGGCCCGGCTGCAGGATGTGGCGCTGCTGCTGAATTCGGTGTTGTCGACACAGGGGATCGTGGCTGCAGAAGGAGACGTATGCGCGGAGCATAGGAAGGAGGTCGAATTGTCAGGGTTAACGACCAGCCACTCGTACCGACAGCTGGCCGAGGTGCAGAATGCATTGTCGGATTCGGGAGGCGGACGGTACGAGATTGTGACTTCTGCCTTTGAACAGGGACTGTTCCGTGACTTAAGGTTATTCCCGTTTGCGGTGAGGGCCTTGGGCGATTCATATTCGGAAATTGCGGATTTTGCGGCGCGGAACATCCTACCGGCATATGGACCGGCGATTGTACCTTACTTGCTTGAGGGAATGGACATCAATGGAGGACGTCAAGAGGAACGGCGCCTGCAGGTGGTAAGGTCGCTCGGTGTCGATCCGGAGGATGAACGGTCGCTGGAACGTTTGGTCAAGGCCGCGGAAGAAGGGGGAGACAAAATCCGCTCCGCGGCGATTGCCTGCCTCGGGCCTCATCCAAAGTTCGAAGACCGATTGCTTGAGTGGTCGCAGGACAAAAAGAAACCGGTACGCGAAGGGGCCTATGGTGCATTGGCGGTCCGTAATTCGGAAGGAGCGCGTGAACGGTTATATCAAGCAATCCAGGGAAAAGACGCATTGCTCGTGGCCGAAGCGATCAGTTATGCACCTGCCGAGGAAATGGTCGACATGCTGCTGCCTCTTTTCGAGGAACGGCTTCGCAAGGAGCATGTAGGCGAAGATGACAAAAAAAGCAAGGGAAAGCTATGGAAAGAACTTGAGCCGTTGGCCATTGCGCTCAGAGACGTGCGTCATCCCGAGCTGGAGCGCCTGTATCTGGACGTGGCAGGAAACGAATCCGCTTTCCCTTCCTTGGGCAGGCTCGACTATGGCGATCGTGTGCAATTAATGAGACAGGTTGCGGGTTATTTGGCGCAAACGGATTCGCCAGAGGCACTTGCCGTGCTCCAACAATTGGAAGATCAAGACCCGGGGTATCTGCCATATGCATTCCGTGCTGCCAGACGCCAGCTTGCGCCAGCCGAGCTTTACGACAGGTATGTTGCTTCCGGGTGGGGACGCCTCAAAACCGTGGTCTCCAGAAAGTCGCAACTGGCGCAGAAGGCGCTGCTGGATGCACTTCGCGATGAATTGTACGTTTATCATGGGTATGTCAGAAGCCGGCTGCCCCAGGAACGGATCGAAACGGAATGGGATTCCCGCTGGCTCGACTGGCTGATGGATCGCGATGAGCTGCAACTGGTGTCCGCGCTGGCAGCCCCCGGAAATGACAGGTTGCTTCCTTATATCGAAAAAGCCATAGAAAAAGCCAACAATCATGACTCGCATTACATTTTCGCCGCCCTGGATGCCGGCGGTGCTGCTGAGGATATAAAAGCCGAACTTTTGGTGCAATGGATGGAGCGAAAAGATTGGAAACGCACATATAGCATGTACTCCGAAGAGAGCGAACGTTTGCTTCGCGTCCCCGATCATCTGGCCGCAGAAGTGGCGGACAGGGTAGAGGCGTTACTCCCGGAAGTACGCTATGAAGGCCTTAAGGAGCGGCTCGAAGAGATCGTTCATACGCTTCGGCGCCGGGCAGCATCGGTGTAAACCGGTTTTCCACAAACAGAGAATATCCTTTCGATTTCAGGCCGCCCGGCAGCACCGGGCGAAGGATGATTTGGATTTTGGAACGAGATTGGTGAAAGAAATAGGTCCATCATGGAGAGGGGAATATCGAAATGGCCGCAACGAAAAAACAAGCACAGGATGTCATGCGCCTTCCGGCTGAACTGCTGTATCGCGAAGAGATTGAGGCGCTTAAAAAGGAAGACAAGGGAGCGGTTCCGCCAGGGTGGCAGATGTCCCCGCGTGCCGTACTGACCTACATTACCGGTGGCAAAGCCGGCAAAGTGGATATTACGCCCAAGTACATAGGGAACAGAAGACTGGTCGAAATGGCTATCGCAACGCTGGTTACCGACCGTGCGCTGCTGTTGATCGGCGAGCCGGGAACAGCCAAGTCATGGCTATCGGAGAACCTGTCTGCCGCGGTTTGCGGCAATTCGGGACTCGTCGTTCAAGGGACGGCGGGCACGACGGAGGAACAAGTGCGCTATTCGTGGAACTACGCGATGCTGCTCGCCAACGGGCCGACACCGGAGGCGCTGGTACGCAGCCCAATCATGCGGGCCATGGAAGACGGCAGCATTGCCCGCTTCGAGGAAATCTCGCGCTGCGCTTCCGAAGTGCAGGACGCTTTGATCTCCATTCTGTCCGAAAAGACCGTCTCGGTGCCGGAGCTTGGCAGCGAGACGAGTGCGCGTAAAGGGTTTTCGATTATCGCAACGGCGAATACGCGCGACCGCGGCGTCAACGAAATGTCCGCGGCCCTCAAGCGCCGATTCAACATCATCGTGCTGCCTGCGCCTTCCGATCTTGAAACCGAGCTTTCCATCGTCAAAAAACGGGTAAGCGAAATCGCTGCTTCGTACCAACTGCACGCAGCTCCGCCGGCGGACGAAGCCTTGTTGAAAGTCGTAACCATATTCCGCGAGCTTCGCAGCGGCATGACGCTCGACCGGAAGGAGAAATTAAAGTCTCCGGGCGGCGTTATTTCCACTGCCGAAGCGATCTCGCTGCTTACCAACAGCATGGCGCTGTCCGCCAGTTTCGGCAATGGCGAGCTGTCGGACGAAGATCTGGCTGCGGGTTTGCAGGGGGCCATCGTCAAAGACGATGACAAGGACAAGCTGGTGTGGAAGGAATACCTCGACAACGTCATGAAGAAGCGGGGATCGGAGTGGCGCGGACTGTACCAGGCGTGCAGGGAGTTGAACGAGTGAAGACGATGGAAGACGCACGCGTCTCCGTCTTCGGCGTCCGGCACCTGTCCCCCGGAGGTGCTCGCCATCTGCTGGAATATCTGGATCGGGTCCGTCCGACGGCGGTATTGATTGAAGGTCCTTCGGATGCGACGGACAGGATCGCCGACCTGGTGCATCCATCGACCGTGCCTCCGGTAGCCCTGCTGGCGTTTACGGATGAAATGCCCGTTCGAACAGCGTTATGGCCATTCGCCGTATACTCTCCGGAACTGCAGGCGATGCGTTGGGCTGCCAAAAATGAGGTGCATTGTGAGTTGATCGACCTGCCATCCGGCGCAGCACTGGCGCTGGAAGAGCTGAAACAGAAATCGCTCTTGTCCCGTGGCAGGAATGGTACGACAGAGCAGGATGAAACGGCAGCAAACGAAACGAAGGCAAACGAAGCGACCGATAACGGCGAGGGAGAAATAATAGACGGCGGTACTCGGAATGACAAACAGGCTGGATCCATATACGACCGGATTGCCGATTTAGCAGGCGAGCATGATTACGAAACGTACTGGGAACGCCATTACGAACATAATGCCAACCCGGAAGCATATCGGGATTCGATCCTCGCTTTTTCGGCTGAAATGCGCAGTCTTGGCGAAGAGCGGGAGCGGGCCGAGCAGGCGGAAGAGCACGCGTATAATCATGTGCGCGAAGCATACATGCGGAGGCAAATTCTAAAAACGATCGAAGCAGGACATGATCCCGAGAAGATCGTAGTGGTCTGCGGAGCGTACCATGCATCGGTTTTGGAGCATCCTGCCGGAGGCGCGATGAGTGATGAAGAGCTGGCGGCAATGCCTTCGCGCAGCTCCAAACTAACCCTGATGCCTTATTCATATTATCGGCTTTCCAGTCTGTCGGGGTATGGCGCGGGAAATCATGCTCCGCATTATTTTCAAATGATGTGGGAGGCCATGGAGGCGGGATCGCCGGAAGAGTTGCCGAGGTTGTACCTGTCGACGGCTGCCCGTTTGCTTCGGTCATCAGGCACGCACAGGTCCACCGCCGAAGTGATTGAGGCTGTGCGGTTGGCCGAAGGACTGGCTTCGCTTCACGGCGGCAGCATGCCCACGCTCCTTGAGCTGCGCGATGCGGCACAGACGCTTCTCGGTCGAGGCGAGCTGTCGGTGGTAGCCGAGGCGCTGGCCCGCCTCGACATCGGCACGGATATCGGCAGCTTGGCCGAAGGCGTTAGCCAAACGCCGCTTCAGGATGACTTGAACCGTGAGCTCAAGCGGCTTAAGCTCACCAAATACAAGAGCGCGGTGGCCGCGGACTTATCGCTTGACCTTCGCGAGAATCGCCGGGTTTCCTCGCACGAATCGGCGTTTCTTGATCTGAATCGCTCCGTTCTGTTCCACCGCTTGGAACTGTTGGAGATTCCATTCGCAAGAAACAATACCAATGGTGGCGATCGCGCGGTATGGGCCGAGGACTGGGTCATCCAATGGACGCCTGAGGCCGAAATCAGGGTCGTGGAATCCACGCTGCTCGGCGAAACCGTCGAGATTGCATGTGCGCATCGGCTGCGCGAAAAGCTGGAGGCCTGTACGTCTATTGCCGAAGCATCCCGGCTGATTGGCGTATCTGTCCGCTGCGGCATGACCGCGCAAATGGAAGACGGACGCCGCGTCCTGCAGGCGTTGGCTGCGGACAGCCGTGACGTGGCTCAGATCGCGTCCGCTGCGGCAGAGCTGTCGCGTATCATCGCGTATGGCGATATCCGGCGTACGGAAACGGCACCGCTTGTGCCGCTGCTTGAACAGTTGTTCTACCGCGGCTGCCTGTATTTGTCGGATGCGGCAAACTGCAACGACGAAGCAGCATACGCCATGGTCGCCGCTATGAGTGATTTGAACCGGATTGCCCAAGAACACGACGAAGTCGTTGACGTGCCTATGTGGTCGGCCGAATTGAACGAGCTCTCCGAACGGGATGACCGCAATCCCAAGTTATCGGGCTTCGCCTGCGCCCTGCTGCTCGAAAGAGGCGAGATGGATGCGGAGCAGTGTGCGGCCGAAGTTTCGCGGCGGCTTTCTCCGGGCATTCCGTCCGATCTTGGCGCAGGCTGGTTCGAGGGCTTGTCCATGCGGAACCGATATGCGCTGCTGTCACGCATGAGCCTATGGGAGCAGCTGAACGATTACATCAACTCGTTAAACAACGATGAGTTCAAACGGGCGCTAGTCTTTTTGCGCCGGGCATTCAGTTCCTTTTCGCCGCACGAAAAAACGATGATTGCCGAAACACTGGGCGAGTTGTGGGGCGTGAACGCGGAACAAGCGGCAGAGGTTTTAACCGGGGATATGAAGGAGGAAGAGGACAAGATGCTGGACGAATTAAACGAATTTGATTTTGGGGACTTTTGACATGACGGATCAGGCGGAAAAAAGACAAGAACACTCCGTTTCCCGCTGGCGGTTGATTCTGGGCGAGGCGGCTCAGGAAAAGCTGGAGGGGTTGACCGGGGAAGAAGCGTTGCAGCTGACCGAAGAAGAAGCGATCATGGATGCCGCCCTGGCCGCCATTTACGATGATACCGACGGCAGTTCACCTGGCAACAGCTCAGGCCGAGGTGCCGGGGGAAGCGGAGCTTCGGGCCGCGGGGCAGGCGGCGGCAGGGGGGCGGTTAATCTGTCCCGTTGGCTAGGCGACGTGCGCAGCCTCTTCTCGGAAGACGTTGTCTCGATCATCCAGAATGACGCGATTGAGCGCCGCGGCTGGAAGCAGCTGTTGTTTGAGCCCGAACTGCTTGCAACGGTCAAACCGGACATTCAGATGGTGGGCACATTGATGGCGCTTAAGGGAAAAATACCGGAAAAGACGAAGGAAACGGCACGCCTGCTCGTACAGGCCGTAGTCGAAGACCTGATGGCACGCATGAAGGAAGACATGCGGCGGGCTGTGACAGGCGCACTGAACAAGCGCCAGCATACCCCTCTCCCTTCGCTCAGCGGACTGGACTGGAAACGGACGATCCAGCGCAACCTGAAGCATTATGACCGTGAACGCAGCATTCTCGTTCCCGAAAAATTTTATTATTTCGACCGGGCACGACGAAATAAGGAATGGACCGTCATCCTCGACATTGACCAGAGCGGTTCGATGGCCGAATCGGTCATCTGGGCCTCGGTGACGGGAGCGGTTTTTGCAAGCATGCCCGCGCTGGATACCCGGGTCGTTGTATTTGATACGGAAGTGGTCGATCTGACGGAACAGTGCGCCAATGATCCTGTAGATATGTTGTTCGGTATTCAGCTCGGCGGAGGAACCGATATTAACAAATCGGTCGCGTATTGCGAGCCCTTTATTGAGGACCCGAAAAAAACGCTGTTCATTCTGGTCACCGACTTGTATGAGGGCGGCAACCAATCCGCTTTGGTGCGCCGCATGCGTGAAATGCGGGAATCCGGCGTGCGGACGTTGTGCCTGCTGGCACTGTCGGATCGCGGACGGCCATTCTATGACGAACGGTTGGCGAAGCAGCTCTCCCGTGACGGCACACCGTGTTTTGCTTGTACGCCCGGCATGCTTCCTGAACTGGTGGCAGGAGCGTTACAGGGCCGCGATATGAGCGAATTGGCGAAGAAATTGAGCTCGGAAAAAGGTTAAGCGGGATGGTGCATGATTGGATCAGCCAGATTATTGGCTGGTCCTTTTTGCTAACGTTTGTTTTGGCTTGTCTCATCCCCTAACTGCATCATCAAATAGAGGACGACGCAGAAAATGAATGATTGACATTTCGTTCCATTCAAAGGTATAGTCTTTGTGCAAACGTTTGCAATAGTAAGGGGTTTGAAATGTGCGATTACTTTAGAATTCCTTGGTTCAAGCAGGTTGATTGCACGAAATATTCATTAAAATTTGAACAAACGTTTGCGCAATAACAAAAAAGGAAAAAGATCATCGCATTTCTTATGAAGGATGAACCGTGATTGCAAAAGGCGACCTAGCTCCATTGGCACGGATTGCGGGGATCGACAGAAAGGAGGGAAGATGGAACAGAACGGTTATGGAGCAAGGGAATAATGACCTGACCGCAAAGGCATATCATGCATATGCCGACTGTAGGACTGTTTAGGGTGAATTTTGCAAAGGATCAGATCAAGGGAGGTAAAACATGAAGTTTGTACGCAAGCTTGGTGCCATTCTTATGACATTACCGCTTGTATTTACAATACAGACATCGGCTGTTTTCGCTGAAATATCCGCAACCCACGTATATCACAATCATATGCCGAATTTCTGGGCTTACTATGACACGTCCACATACCATTCGGCCCCGGTGGGTTCTCCCATCCGTTATACGTATGACGGGCAGGTCGTCGACTTGAAAAACAATCCTCCAGCCAATTATCCGTATCATTTGCCCAGTGGAGCACCCATGCCGCATGATGATCTGGTAGCTTATTACACGCACCATGCCAAAACGGGAGCTTACTTGTCCTGGCCCTGGCAGGTGGCAAGCGACTTGAAAAACCTTCATCCTGCCGCGGGCATGCAGGTTACCATGTCAGGGTCGCTGCTCAATAACGTGAACAGTTTTATGTACACCAATAATGTAAACGGTTACAACAATGTGAATTGGGGCGCTCCCTGGAAAAATGCATACAACAATCTCAAAACAACCAACGGGGAGCGAACGATGGACCTCGTTCATTTCTCCGGGCACCATTCGATGGGACCGCTGGCGGGCAACGAATATTTGCTCAAGGATTTGATTTACCAGAATGCAGTGATGGCACAGCCTTTCTTTCTGGGGGATTCGTTTAAATCCTCGAAAGGATTTTTCCCGACCGAGCTTGGCTTCTCGGAACGGATCATCCCGGTGCTCGACAAACTCGGCATCGAGTGGTCGGTTATCGGCAACAACCATTTCTCCCGTACATTGAAGGATTACCCGCTGTTGAACGATCCCGGCAAAGATACGATGATCTCGCCACCGAACCGGGCCGATCTGCAGAACACCAGCGACGTTGGGTCTTGGGTATCCTCGCCTATGTTTAACGAAAAGCAGGTGGTCTACAACAAATATCCGTTTGCTTCCACGCCGCATTGGGTTCGGCATGTCAATCCGGAGACGGGTGAGGAGAGCCGAGTCGTAGGCATTCCCGTTGCCCAGGCCGAGTCGTGGGAAGAAGGATATCAAGGATCGGCCAAGGCGGATGCGTTTAAACCGTTCGAAGGTTTGGTCGACCAGAAGCAGTTCTTTGTCATCGCCCATGACGGAGACAACTCTTCGGGACGCGCAGGCTCCGAGGAAACATGGAGAAACGCGGCTAACGTGACCTATGCGCAGTCTGGCGTGAAGGGAGAGAGCATTAACGAGTATTTGCGCACAAATACGCCTGACGAGGAAGACGTAGTTCATGTTCAGGACGGCTCATGGATTGATACGCGAGACTCGTCCTCTGATCCGACCTGGTATCACTGGCGTCTACCGTTTGGTATTTGGAAGGGTCAGTTTGATGCTTTTAATCAAGCCACAGGCCTTGATCTGAAGCCTAAAAAGAATCTGGACGGCGTGGAAGAAGGCATGACGGTGTCGTTCGAATATGGATACCACTATCTGGAGCGTAACTTCGCTCTGGAGCAGGCTGCCCTCAATTACGCCAAAACCGCGGAACAGATATGGCTTGACAGCCACCCCAACCATTGGCAGCCAACGACGGCGCTTGATCACGAAATTACGTATGAGGGCAATCAGTTGAATCCATGGATGATGGCATATCCGGTCAAAGGAGACCCGGCCAACGATTACAGCGGCGGTGCCAATCCTGCCGAACTGAGCTGGTATTTTCTGCTGCCCGCGCTGGATTCCGGTTTCGGATATTACGACGAAAATGTCGATGACGGCGTGAAACCGACGCTCTCCTTCAACCAGTCGCTGTTTTTTTCCAAGCCCTATGTGAACAGCCAGCTGGCGGAGGATCGAACCGGCCCTTCGGTCTGGTGGCCGCAGCGTTATCCGTATAACCCGGGCAGCGCAAACGTCAGCAAAGCCGAAGGATGGACGCTGCACTATTTTGACAATACGTTCGGCATCTATACGTACGCTTATGATGTCAGCGGAATCCAGGATATCAAGGTAAAGGTACGCACGCATCGGGACAAAGAGGCGGATGCCCGGGATAATACGTTCCGCGTATACGATCCGGCGGGACTTCAAGCCGAAGGCGTGCCGAACATCGATCCGGACAAAGTCAGCGGGTGGACGGAATACCCGATGAACAAGCGGGATCTACAACCGGATATCAACGGCGTTGCCTGGCAGCCGAGCAGCACCGATATGTTCAAGCGAGTGCCTGCACAAGAAATCGGCGACCTGTACTACACGTATTTTAACGAGTTCCGGGATCAACTGGTGGACTATTACGTCGAAGCCGTGGATGAGAACGGAAACGTGACGCGCAGCGAGATTCAGACCGTTTACGTCGGCACAGGCAAGTACAGCAAGAACGCTGCCGGGAAAATCGTGGAGGATGCCGCAGGAAATATCGAGGGCACACATCCTTTCCTTGTCGTGGACACGACGCCGCCGGCTGCACCAACAGGGATTCACGCGTCCCGGGTTACGGATCGCAGCATTATTTTGGAGTGGGAAGTGGCCGAAGATGACGTCGGCGTGGAGTCATACGATATTTTCCGTGACGGGATCAAGGCCGGCAGTTCCGGAACTGCGAGCTTTACCGACACCGGTCTCACGCCCGAAACGGATTATGAGTACACCGTGAAGGCCATAGACAAGGCCAATAACAGCTCGGAATCAAGCAAACCGTTAAAAGTGAGAACGTTGGAAGCCGACACGCAGCCGCCAACCGCTCCTGCCAACGTGACGGTGAAGGCTGTTACCGCATCGTCCGTAGCGCTGGAATGGGACGCCAGCAGCGACAATTACGGCGTGGCCCGTTACGACATTTACCGTGATGGAATTAAAATGGGAGATAGCGCAAGCACTTCGTTTATGGATGCTGCGCTTTCGCCGGCAACCAGTTACACCTATACGATTCAGGCCGTCGATGCTGCCGGCAACAAGTCTCCCGTCAGTTTACCGGTAACGGCCCAGACGGAGGATGAAAACGTGGTTACGGTTTATTACAAGCAGGGATATGCCACTCCATACATTCATTATCGCCCTGCTGGCGGAACATGGACGTCTCCTCCCGGCGTGCAAATGGCTGCGGCCGAAATCACCGGCTATAACAAAATGACCATCGATGTAGGCTCGGCGGACGGACTGGAGGCCGTATTTAACACTGGCAGCGGCACATGGGACAACAATGGCGGGAAAAACTACATGTTCCCCTTAGGCACAAGCACATACAGCAATGGCAAAATAACGCCCGGTGCCCCTCAGGTGGACGCGACAGCGCCAAGCGTGCCGACAGGGCTCGCAGCTGCCTCTACCACGCCCCATTCCGTGACGCTGTCATGGAATGCGTCGACGGACAATGTCGGCGTGGTCGGTTATGAGATTTTTCGTGACGGAACGAAGGTAGGGAGCAGCGAAGCGACCAGTTACACCGATCAAGGGCTGCAACCTTCAACGACGTACCGATATAAGGTGATTGCCTATGATGCTGCCTCCAATCGTTCGGAAGCCAGCGAAGAACAGGGCGTTACGACGGATGAAGCTCCGCAGGGCAATAGCGTAACCATCTATTATAAGCAAGGATACGCGAATCCAAATATTCATTATCGCCCTGCAGGAGGGACGTGGACGACACCTCCCGGCGTAGCCATGACGGAGGCGGAGGTTCCCGGTTACTATAAAATCACGATTGACGTAGGAGCCGCATCGGGATTGGAGGCCGTGTTCAACAACGGCAGCGGCACATGGGACAACAATGGTGGGAAAAACTATATGTTCCCGCTTGGCAATAGTACCTACCATTCGGGGAACATTACTCCGGGTGTGCCGTCCGGAGCACAGACGGCTTACGGGACGATCCCGTTCGAGAATCCCTTGGCTTTGGCAGATCAAACAGAGGTATGGCGTTTGCACAGCCGGAAGAGTGCGTAGAAGCGGTAAAGAAGCAGCGTTTTGATAAACGAGCCGTTTTTGACTTCAAGACGCTATATCAAGTAAGAACCTTTGCTCATCGTCAGGGTGAGCAGAGGTTCTTTGTGCCTGTCGGTTGACAAATATTGTTGTAACCGATATAGTTACATTATGAAGTTTGAACATAATATGATTAGTATATTCCATCCCAAACGTTAAAGGAGAGATCATGATGATCATCGGAATTATCGGAGCAACGGGCAAAGCCGGCAACTTCATTTTGGAGGAAGCCAAAGCAAGAGGGCATGAAGTCACCGCAATCGTGCGTGATGCATCCAAGCTGCAGGACAAAAGCGTGAACGCATTGGAGAAGGATGTGTTCAGCCTGACTTCCGAAGATGCCCAACGTTTTGACGTGATCGTCAACGCGTTTGGTGCGCCTGCTGGCAAAGAGCATATGCATGTAGAAGTGGGACAAGCCTTGATTCAAATTTTGAAAGGCGCGCCAAACACCCGGTTGATCGTTGTCGGCGGTGCGGGCAGCCTGTTCACGGACGAGTCCAAGACGCAGCGTCTTGTCGATTCCCCGGGATTCCCGGAAGCATATAAAGCGACCGCGTCGAACCAAACGCAAAACCTCCAGGATCTGCAAGCTTCCACAGGCATCCAATGGACGTTTCTGAGCCCGGCAGGCTTCTTTAATCCGAAAGGCGCTCGCACTGGCAAATACCAGGCAGGCCATGACGTTATCATGGTTAATAGCGAAGGCAACAGCTATATCAGCTATGCTGACTATGCAATCGCTCTGGTGGATGAGATCGAGAATGCGAAACATGTTAACGAGCGCTTCACCGTAGTCGGCGAAGTAAAGTAAAGTAAAGTAGTAAAGTACATCCAGCTTTATATAATCAAACAGCCTTGGTTCGGGTATTCGAGCCAAGGCTGTTTGATTCATCGAAAGATCAAACATATGGTGCATCTGCTTTTTAGTCAATGAAGCCTTCCAGCATGATGGTCGGCATCATGTTGGATTGCCATGCTCCCTTGCCGTATCCGCCATTGTAGCCCGGAGTGGCTTGCGGCTCCCAATAAAACACCCCTTTGCCTTTGCCGTTAGGAAGGTTGCGGAATTGGTTTTTCATGGCGGCAACGAAGCTTTTGCCTGCGGCAGGCTGATTGTTGTCCATGCCGATTTCGGAAACGATGATTTCTTTGCCGTAACGGTTGATCAGGTCTTTGGCGTTGTTCACGGCATTGGTTACTGCAGTATTCCAGCCGGAAGCGGATGGGTACAGGGACATGGCGATCATATCGAAGTTGGCGCCATTGCTGATCAGCCCGCCGATGTTCCAGACGTACAAGGCGTTGTCATCCCCGCCGGCGAGGTGAACGATCGTTTTGGTGTTGGCGCTCATGGATTTGACGGCATTATGGCCGGTATTGACAAGCCAGGCGTAGTTTTTCATGTTCACCGACGCTTTGCCGTCTTCCCACAGCATGCCATTGCTCGTTTCGTTTCCGATCTGCACCCAGTCGGGTGTCACGCCTTTGCTCTGCATGGCCGTCATGACCTCGCGCGTATAATTCCATACGGCATCCATCAATTGCTGGAACGTGTAGTTTTTCCACGCGGCAGGTTTGGTTTGCTGGCCCGGATCGGCCCACGAATCGCTATAGTGCAGGGTGAGCATCACGCTCATGCCTGCGTTTTTGGCACGTTGGGCCAGCGCTGCGGCGCGATCTTTGTTCAGGTACCCGTTTCCGTAATCATTCGAAGGATTCACGAAAACGCGGATACGAACCGAGTTGATTTGATAGTCGTTTTTGAGGATATCGATAATGTCGCGCTGCACGCCGTTTTTATCTTTCCACTTATACCCTTGTGCTTCCATCCCCGGAACCCAACTGATGTCGGCCCCTTTGGCAAAGCTTGGCGCTGCATCGGCATGCTGGCTGGCAGGCAGCCCGATCGAGGTGAACAGCAAAGCAAAGACCAATATGATGGATATTTTGTAACCCCTTACAAATCTCGGCATTCAAATATTCCTCCCTGAATATTAGGATGAGTTGCACCCTCATTATAGTTGCCTAGGGGCATCTGCCTACAGGGTCCATTTCCAATATTTTGGTTGTTTTTGCAACAAGCTTGCACTGGCACGCGTTCTCGGACATGAAAAAAGACCGTCCGAAGACGGTCTTTCTACCCGTGGCGCTATGTGAAGCCTTGATCCGTATCCCGCGCCTTCAACCATTCAACTTAATTTGAACGGCTGAATCGGGTAAGGGACACGTTCAACATGGAATAACTAATGTTGACGCACCTCCTTTCCTTGTGAGACGAGTATACATCACGGGCGCTTAAAATGCCAGCACTTTTTTGCTTTTTTTTTACAATCGCGCAAAATTTTATTTCTCGGTCTGGAACATCGTCATGTCTCGTGCAAAATGACTCTTCGTGCCGTTGTCGTTGCGAATTCGTACGCTTTCGTCGCTGATGCGTTCCACGATGCCGCGGCCCACCTCGCAATATACGCCTGCGGGATCTTCCTGCCATGCCGTTACCGTACACTGGGAAAGCGCGGCTGCGAAAAATTCTATATTTTTATGCAATGTTCTGGGTTTGTTGGATTTCATGTTAAACTCCTTCTTATATATAGATACGATATGAATTCGGAGGATTTCCGAACAAAAAAATGCCGGCTCAAGCGATTCTGTACATCACTTTACCTTGTCTGCCTCCCTTTGTAAAGGGATGGAAAAAGTCACCGAGATGCGGTATGATTTACGTAAATTTTACACTGATTTTACACTGCGATGACGCTTGCTGCCAATCACGAATAGTACAATTATAACAAGTACATGTAACATTGATGGATATGCAACACATTCGGAGGCCAGACATGCAAAGAGATATCAAAACAGGCAATTATGTAAACCGCGATTTAAGCTGGGTCGAGTTTAATCGGCGCGTGCTGCAGGAGGCACAGGATCCTGAAACGCCTTTACTGGAACGATTGAGGTTTTTGGGGATCGTCGCCAGCAACCTGGACGAGTTCATGAGTGTCAGGGTAGCGGAAACGAAGGAAAAGATCAAGGCCGGGTTTACGCAAAAGGATTTTACGGGGTATACGCCTTCCGGTCTGTATCGGCGATTGATCAAGCGCATTGGTGGAATGGTATCCGAACAATACAAAACCTATCGTGAATTGATTCGTCTGCTTGCCAAAAAAGGCGTCGTTCTTCAGGAATATGATGACTTGAATGTGACGCAGCAGCGCGCCATGGATCAATATTATCATGACATCATTTTTCCAGTGTTAACCCCAATGGCAGTGGACCAAAGCCGTCCATTCCCGCTGGTGCATCATAAATCGGTGTATTTGTCGGTGCTTCTTCAGAAGGAAGAGGAGAGTGAGGGCGAGCCCTTATTCGCGATTATTCAGGTTCCTTCCAATCTGCCGAGGGTCATTCAAGTGCCGCTGCGTGCAAACAGCAAAAAGAAAACGTTCATTCTGATCGAAGATCTGATCAAGCATCATATGACGACGCTGTTCAGCGGGTTCATTCCGCTGGCAGTGCAAGAGTTCCGGGTCACCCGCAACGCGGATCTTTCCATTAATGAAGAAGAAGCTGAGGATCTGCTCGAAGCGATTGAGAAAGAATTGCGGCGCAGACGCCGGGGGGCACCCGTCCGACTCGAAATCTGCACGGATTTCCGGCCGGACGCATTGGCCGAGCTGCAGGAGGAGTTTGAGATCGAGGACCCGGTATTTGAAATCGATGGACCGCTCGATCTCAGCTTCCTCTCGGGGTTCGTGGACAGCATTGAGGGCTTTAGCCATCTGAAGTATAGTCCCGTGCAGCCGATCTATCCGCCGGAATTTTTGCCGCGGGAGAGTCATTTCGAGTTGCTGCGCAAACGGGATGTGCTGGTATATCACCCGTACGAGTCGTTCGAACCGGTCACCGACTTCGTCGTTGAAGCATCGGAAGATCCAAGAGTGATGGCGATCAAGATGACGCTGTACCGGGTAAACGGCGATTCTCGCCTGATTCCGGCCTTGGCCCATGCTGCAGAGAGCGGCAAACAGGTGACGGTCGTGGTTGAACTGAAGGCACGCTTCGATGAGGAGCGGAACATTGCCTGGGCCCGCAAGTTGGAGAAGGCAGGCTGCCACGTCGTGTACGGGCTTGTCGGTTTGAAAACCCATGCCAAGATCATTCTGGTCGTGCGCAGGGAGCAAAACGGCTTGCGTCGTTACGTGCACGTGGGGACGGGGAATTACAACGAGAGTACGGCGAAAGTATATACGGACGTAGGGCTGTTCACCTCCAACCCGGTCATCGGGGAAGATGCCTCCGAGTTGTTCAACGAGATTACCGGATATTCCGGGCCCAAATCGATGAAAGCTTTCCGCGTGGCACCTGACGGCATGAAAGATGAATTGTTTGCTTTGATCCGCAGGGAGAAGGAGCATGCTCTAAAAGGGCGTCCGGCACGGATCATCGCCAAGATCAACTCGCTGTCGCACCAGGATATGATCGACGAGCTCTATTTGGCCTCCCAGGCCGGCGTGCAGATTGATCTGATCGTCCGAGGCGTATGCTGTCTGCGTCCCGGCGTCGAGGGATTGAGCGAAAACATTCGCGTCATCAGCATTGTGGATCGGTTCCTGGAACACTCCAGATTGTTCTACTTTGAAAATAACCGGAATCCGGATGTGTATATATCCAGCGCCGACTGGATGACGCGCAACCTGCAGCGCCGGATCGAGCTGATGTGTCCCGTATTCGATCCTGATTTGAAGCGGATGCTTGTGGAAATTTTGAATTTGTCGCTCAGAGACAACGTGAAGGCGAGAAAGCTCTTGCCTAGCGGCAATTACGTGTTTGTGCAAAACGAAGAACCCCCGCTGAGAAGTCAGACGGAGGCGATGGGCATCATTCCTTGGAAGCCGGAAGAATCGAATATGCTGACGTGATTTTCCATGCGTCTTCCAGATCCTTCATGGCATCTTCCAAACCTTTCAATTCGAGTAACGGCTCGGCTGTACAGGTGAAATTCATCTGCAGCGAGCCGTTTTTTTGCGTTGCCGTCATGGACGATATACGCCCGGCACGATGAATGACTTGGGCTGCTTGCACGATGGAGCCAAGATGGTGCGCATGGTGATCGTCCGATGCAAGCAAGATGTCCTTGTGTTTTTGCAGCAGTTGATTCGTTCTTTTCTTCGGATGATAGTCGGCGACCAATGCGGATAACACGGTTTCCCGGTGTGAAAGTCCGTAAATGCCGGCATTCATGATCCAATATGCAGAGTGCTGGCTGTATCGGAAGTAATTGATCTGTTTGCCGGCGCCATGCAGCATCGAGGCCACGTACAAAATGCGGTCATCTTCGGGCGACGGCTCCTTGCCGTATAAAGCACGGTACAGGGTAAGAGAGTCCTCGTATACGCGTTTCAGCCGATCGGTTGGCATAACTGGACCGAAATGAAGGAAATTGCGGACACTATCTTCCAGTGCCGTCGGCGCCAAGGGATAGAATGGAGCCAGCAAATCGCGTAAAATTCCGTCGCGCAAGCCCGCTCCGCTGACGACGTAACGGTCTCCTTGAATCAGTTCGAATACCGTGCGCAAAATGATAATGCCAGGCACGATGATATCGGCCCGGTCTTTGGCCAATCCCGGGATCTTTTTACGCTGGGCCGAGGTCAGCTGCGGCATGGACTCGTACATGGCATCCATCGCCGCAGCGCTAATCTCGTAATGATGCGTGACCGGCAACGAATATTGCGTCCGCTTCTGCTCCATTTTGGCAAGTGTACGCATGGTACCTCCCAAGCCGATCAGGGGAAGTCCGGCGTATTGGCTTATCCATTCCTGCCCGCTGAGGGCCTGAACGATTTCGCTGCGCAGGCTTTCGATATGGCTTTCCGTCCAGCGGTCTTCATTCCCATAGCGGGCATGCGAGTTCACGGCACCGATGGGCAAAGAGATGCTATGCAGCCGTTCCCGATTGCGGAAAACGGTAATTTCCGTGCTGCCTCCCCCGATATCGACGACGTACCCGTCGTTCAGGCCAATCGACTGGATCACTCCGAGAAAACCGTAATAAGCTTCACGGTCTCCGGATACGCATTCGATTTCAAGCCCGGTTTCCTCTTCCAGCCACCCGATGATCTGATCGGCGTTAGCTGCATTCCGAATGGCTGCCGTAGCGGCTGCGTGAATTCTGCTCGTGCGAAATGCGTCACACGTTGCCTTGAATTGCTGCAGTACAGTCATGGCGGTGTCCAATGAAGAACGCAAAATCCGTCCATCTTTTTCAACCACGCTGCTTAATCTTGCCGCATACTTATCCTCATGAATGATTCGATAAGCGCCTTCTGCATCCATCTCATAGATGACGAGGCGAATGGAGTTGGAGCCGATGTCGATAATGCCGAGAGTTCCTTTTTGATTCATACTTATCTCCTTCTACGCAGGGTGATCTATCCAAACTGCAACAGTGCGGCCATCGCTCCGGACGAATCCGGAAGCGGGGAGAAGGGGGTTGTCAGCATGACAACAACGATGAACGTGATAAAACAAGCGAACAAAATACAGCTTACGGCGAATCCGCGGTTCCGCTTTTGGATGAACAGCCGTACTCCCGTAACAAAAAGCAGCACAGTGACAGCCAAGAGCACAATAAACATGGCGACATAGGCGATGCCGTACAATGACTTGAAAAACGATTCCATAATGAACGCTCCTTCGGTCCTCTTATTGATCCTATTACCCATATATTCTTAAGTAGCATATTACAGATTAAAGCGTTTGAAAAGCAACGTGACGCAGGCGGCGAACAAACTGCACTTGACCTTCGGACAAACAAGCCCATAAGGGAACGGCCCCCAAGGAAATGGGTCCTGGCCTTGGACAAACATCCAAGAATGGGAGGTTTCTGCTGAGTATGTATAAGGAAGGACCATTGTTCACGAAAGGAGATCAATCATGTCGAGACAACTTGCAAGCAAATGGTTGAAAACAGAAACGCTGTTGAAGTATCCGGCTGCTGCTGCGCACATCCCCCGGACCGTAGCGTTCAATGCCCCGAATTTGCGACAGATGCTCCGAACGTATGGAATGGTATATGTGAAACCGATCGTGGGGGCAGGGGGCTACGGCGTCATTCGGGTGTCCGCACACGGGGGCGTATACCGTTATAAATATAAGAGAACGACACGTTCTTATTCAAGCTACAAAAGGATGTACCGTTCGCTTTTGCGGGTAAAGGCTAAACGAAAATATTTGATTCAACAGGGTATTCACCTCGCTACCATTCATGGAAGAGCCGTGGACTACAGGGTGAAGGTCGTCAAAACCGAGCGTGGATGGACGTTTCGTTCCATGGTGGGCCGATGGGCCCGGCGCGGCCTGTGCGTGACCAATCTGAGCAGGGGTGGAACTATGCTAAATGGAAGAACGGCTTTGAAGCACTCCTTGCCGCATGTGTCCACTGTACGAAAACGGCGGGAAATGCGCTCGCTTACACTGACCTGTACCCAAATCATGGAGAGCCGCTTTCCAGGAATAGGAGAGCTTGGATTTGACTACGGCCTGGATTATTCAGGGAAAATATGGATTTTGGAAGTGAACACCAGACCCCAATAAAACGCATGAAAAGCTTAAACAAATCCGAATGCCAGCCGATAATAAAAGAAAGCAGGTCAGGATCAGGTCAGGTTTAATCCGCGGTGCATAGGGTAATAAGACGTATCGGCCTGTAAAACTATGAATCATGCAAAAAAAATTTTAATATATCGCCTATCGTTATATCCACAAATCCTGTGCATAAATTCTGTCCACATTATCCACGTTGGATAGTCAACATTCTTGCCATTTATCAACAAACTATGCACAGGATTTCCACAAATTGTTGTGGATAACAGAACGCTTGTTCTCTTTATGGATCTCTGATATGATAGTTTCGAGGAAAAAAAAGGAAAGGTTGTGGGTGGAAATGGCTATGTTATCCGATGAGATGTTATTGGATTCTTACCATCAAGCGATTGAGCTCAATCTCGAGAGAGATTTCATCGCCCTGCTCTTGGCTGAAATCCATAAGCGCAAACTGGATACCAATGCTTCTGCCATTCTTCACTAAAGAACTCCTCACTGCAGGCAAGGCTACAGGTTTCCGGATATGTCCCATAGAGGTTCGGACCATAACGTACGGGTCTGGCAATGGTCGCAGTACAGCACATGTATGCAACCGCTTCCTGCCTCCTCCGCATCGCCGGTAGAAGTGATGCCGGAAGTATAGGGGCTGTAAGGACCGGTGTAATCGTCCAATTTGCCGCATTCCGACAGCCCCTGAAGGCAGTGGGGACAAGCCTGCGCCGGAACAATAAGGCCATTACAAAGCGGGCATATATAAGACAAGGGTATCCCTCCTGAAGGATAAGATCGTTGTTCAGGAGTAAGATACCCTTTTTTGTGTCTTTTATGAAGGGGCTTGGCAGCCGATTAACGCTTCATGTTGCTGCTGTGTCCCGGAGACAATTTCGCATCCGGATCAAAGTATACTTTGGCATTGTTGACGGCGGTAGGCGCTTCTCCGAAACCTACGGCGATCAGCTTCAGCTTGCCCGGGTAGGTCGTAATGTCGCCGGCAGCGAAAATGCCAGGAATAGACGTTTCCATCCGGGAATCCACGACGATGGAATTGTTTTCGATGGCGATTCCCCATTCGGAGATCGGTCCAAGCGAGGAAACGAATCCAAAGTTGACAATGACCTCATCGACTTCAATCTCTTGTGTTTCTTTGGTTTTGACATGGGACAGCGTGACTTTGGTAATGCGGTCGTCACCGTGAATTTCCGAAATTTCGGTCGGCGTCACGACATTGACTTTCGAATTCATCAGGTTTTCGACACTATGCTCATGCGCACGGAATTTATCCCGCCGATGAACGAGCGTCACTTGCTCGGCAATCGGCTCAAGCATCAGCGCCCAGTCTACCGCAGAGTCGCCGCCGCCGCTGATCAGCACTTTTTTGCCGGCAAACGCGTTCAGATCGCTAATGAAATAATGAAGGTTCGTTTTTTCGAACTTGTCCGCGCCTTCGAGTTCCAGACGGCGAGGTTCGAATGCGCCGACGCCCGCAGTAATAATGACGGCTTGGGCATGGTATTCGTTTGCATCGGTTTTGACGATGAAGTGGCGCTCGTCCTTTTTCTCGACCGAAACGACTTTTTCCTCCAGACGAATATTCGGGTTGAAGTGGCTCATCTGCTCGATCAGATTATTTACCAGTTCCTGTGCAGTCACTTTCGGGAATCCGGCAACATCATAGATGTATTTCTCCGGATAGAGTGCGGCCAGCTGTCCGCCCAATTGCGGCATGCTCTCTACCAGCGTAACGGACGCTTGGCGCATTCCGCCATAGAACGCAGCGAACAATCCCGCAGGTCCACCGCCGATAATAAGCAAATCGGTCATCTCATGACCGTTCGTTTGTGCAGTCAACAATCAACAACACCTTTCTAGTTTATATAGGTAGTTACCGAAAAAAAATGGACGGATCGAACCGTATCCGTACGCGTAACTGAATATCCTTCTCAATTATAAACGTTGAAAACGGGGTTGCAAAGTTGCGTATTCGCTGAATATGGGAATAATTGATGAAGATCCGGTGAGAAAAGGATGAAATTGGAAATGAAAGGTTATGAAAAGTGGCAAAAAAGCCTTGATATTTACTAGGATTACAGCTATTCTTGTCCTGTACTATGTGTTTTTTTGTCAGAATCCTTTCCTTTTTGGCGGAGGAGGACAGCATCCATACTTTAGGCATACATGTGTCCAATTTCACAGTTGAATTGCGTTGCAATGAGCGTGCGGCCCTCCAACGGGACAAATATAGATTCGAAACGATTCTTTCATATTATGCATGCGATTCCACCGAACGTTTAACACGGATGCATTCCGCAAGCGGAGTTTGGATGAATGTAGAACGTAAAACGTAAAACGATTTCCTAAAAACCATCAAACTTTTTCGACTTTACATTTGTTGTCATAATGGATAAGACCTGTTCAATAGTTGTAAGTAAATGCAAGTTGCAGCCATTCAGACATATGGTGGATGCAAGCGAAACCGGAAGGGGTAAAGACATGAGCAGCATTCCCAAGATCGTCATCCTCGGGGCAGGGTATGGCGGAGTATTGACGGCCCAGAGGCTGCAGAAAGAACTGAACTATAATGAAGCCGACGTCACTTTGGTGAATCGGCATGATTATCATTATATTACGACTCACCTACATATGCCGGCAGCAGGCACGGATACGATCGAAAATTCGCGGGTGTCGATTTCGAAGCTGATTGACGAGTTCAAAATCGACTTGGTCAAATCTTCCGTCAAGGAAATCAGACTTCAAGATCGCAAGGTCATTCTGGAAGACGGCACACTTTCCTATGATTATTTGATTATCGCGCTTGGCGGGGAACCCGAGACGTTTGGCATTCCGGGCATGCAGGAACATGCGATGACCATTCGCAGCATCAATTCGGTCAGATTGATTCGGGAGCATATCGAATATCAGTTTGCATTATATAAAAGCGACAATAAAGCTAGCCGGATCCAATTTGTCGTCGGCGGGGCAGGATTCAGCGGCATCGAATTTGTAGCAGAGCTTGCCGATCGCATTCCGAAATTATGCAAGGAGTTCGACGTGAATCCCAAAAAAGTGCGCATCTATAATGTGGAGGCTGCCCCGTCGGCGCTGCCGGGCTTTGATCCCGAACTGGTTGAACATGCCATGGGCGTGCTGAAGAAAAAAGGCGTCACTTTCAAAATCGGCGTTCCGATCAAACAATGTTTGCCGGATGGCGTCATTGTGGGCGAAGGGGAAAAAATCGAAGCTGCAACCGTGGTATGGACCGGCGGCATTCGTGGCAATGGATTGTTGGAGCAGGCCGGACTGGAAGTGATGCGGGGCCGCGTGAAGGTGGACGAATTTTTGCGTGCGCCCGGACATGAGCACGTTTATGTCATCGGCGACAATTCGATCGTATTTAACCCTGAAGGCAGACCGTATCCGCCTACGGCCCAGATCGCAATGCAGCAAGGCGTCAACTGTGCCAAAAACATCGTGGCCGACATTCGCGGCAAAGCGCCGCAGTCTTTTGCATTTGCCAGCAAAGGTACGGTAGCTTCGCTTGGAAAAGGAGAAGCCATCGCCGTGGTCAACGGCAAGAAATACAAGGGCTGGAAGGCGGCTCAGTTGAAAAAGCTGGTGGATCTTCGTTATCTGTTCATTATTGGAGGCATTCCTCTCGTGCTGAAGAAAGGACGGTTTTTTGGATGAGACACTGCAGTGTTCAGGTTCGGGGATTGCTGACGCGTGATGAGCTTGACCGGTACAACGATCTGATGAAGGTCGGCGGCTATCTGGAGGACCAAAATCAGTACGACCTCGCCTACATCGTGCAAAAAGAGGTCGACATTCTTATTTTGCCTGCCATCGAGCGATTGAAGGAGAAGAGCCGGGACAGGGACCGTGCTACAGCCGAATTTTTGGAATCGTTGAAAGCGGTAGACGCCGAAGATGAATAGCATAGAAAGAAAGCACCGATCAGGCATCCGGGGATGGATGTTGCTCGGTGCTTTTTGGTCTTGCTTTGTGCCTTGGATTGGACGGCGCTGCTACAGCTTCAGCATGTCTTCCATCGAGCTTTCGTTCAGCAAGCTTCCCACATAAAAGGAACCAAACTCGCCGTAGCGGGCGCTGACTTCGTCGAAACGCATTTCGTACACGAGCTTCTTGAATTGGAGCGCATCGTCCGCGAAGAGCGTAACGCCCCATTCCCAGTCGTCGAAACCGACGGAACCCGTGATGATCTGTTTTACTTTGCCGGCATAACTGCGGCCGATCAGGCCGTGGCTGCGCATCAATGAACGGCGCTCGTCCATGGACAGCATGTACCAGTTGTCGGCCAGGTCCCGTTTTTTGTTCATTGGATAGAAGCAAATGTATTGTTTTTGAGGCAATACCGGTTTGAGGCGAGCGACGATTTCCGGATTTTGCATCGGGTCTCCACCGTCTTTGCCCAGGTAGTTGCTGAGCTCGACCACGCTTACATAGGAGTAGGCTTTGGTTGTATATTGGGCAAACATCGTTTTGTTGAACGCGTTCTCGACGGCTTTCAGATCTTCCAGCGTCTCGCGCAGATGCATCATGACGAAATCGGCTTTTTGGCCGACGATGGTGTATACCGCAGTGCTTCCTTTGGAGGATTCCTCAACGTCCTTCCACTCTTTCCAAAATTCCTGCAGCTCGTCCAGCGCTACGGCGCGTTCCTCATCGTCGGCTGCTTTCCAGGCTGCCCAGTTAATCGACCGAAAATCGTGCAGGGCATACCAGCCCTCCAGCGTTGATGCTGCTTCGTTCATTGACTTGTTCCTCCTGAGGTTTATATTTTCCGAATCCCGCGAACGGGACGGGTTAGTGACAATACCGTTTTCATTGTATCCCAATCGGAAGCGGAAGGGCAAATGATTCGCGGCAAACAAAAGGGGATTTTATCCAGAAAGTTCGTTGCTTCGCCACATTTTTTACGGTAAACTAACTACGAACCGGAAGAGATGCCCGAGAGCGGAAGGAAGAGGTGAACGTCGCCCGATGCAGTTTATCCCTGTGCTGGTGCTGATGGTTTTGTTTTTTGTAATGATGTTTGGTATCGGTTTCATTTTGAATATGTTAATGAAAACGACATGGTTTCCTTCCTATCTATTCGTGATCGTGATTTTGCCTGTCGTGGTTTATTCGCTATGGGATCATGCGAGCACCCTCATGTCTCATCTGGCTTCATTCCAGATCGTTGACTATCTCACGGGTGTGGCCGGCCTGGCCGGAGCCGTCATCAGCGGCTGGGCTATTCGGAAACTCAGGCTTGGCGGTTACAAAATGTTTTGAAACAGACAGCAGTTGGATTGAAGCAACAGCCGTTAAATAAGGGGAGCCTTGTGCCTTCTTTTCCGCTTTTTGCGGAATGGGGCGAGAACAGGGTTTCTTTTTTTATGTCCAAAAAAGGAATGTTGCTGCAATTAGGCTGCATAGCATAGGGAAACAAGCGTATTTTCCATAAAGATCCTCTATTTCTCAATAGTTTCACTTGTATTTCGGTGCCGCAGCTTTTATAGTATTCTAGCAACTTTGCGAAAACGTGAATGCTGTCGACCTAGGACGAAACGGAGCGAGAACGGACCTTTTTTTCGCCTGTTTTTGGGCATTTGAGGATCGGGCATTTGTGATAGAATAGATAAACAAACTTTTGGGGAGAAGGAGATACTGGCCATGCGCATGAACAATTTGCTGCATTTTACCGAACATCACCGCTATTGCGTATACAGGGAGTTTGGGCTTAGCGCCCTGGACGACCGTATGCTGACAGGGGCTTACCAGCCTATGGTGGGTGCATTTGCGATTGGTCTTTATCGGCTGCTATTCCAGCATCTCCCCGGAGAACAGGTCGGATATTCACCACTGGAGCAGCAGCGCAGGCTGTTTATGACGTTAGGGCTTGAGCCTAGCGAAAAAGGGCGTAAATATTTGGCGGAGCAAGCGTCCAAACTGGAAGCAGTAGGGCTCCTTCAGACTTCGCGCTTGTATATTCCGGAAAACGACGATTACATCTACGAATACGAGCTGCAGGCACCGCTGTCTCCGGCTGAATTTTTCAGGACCCAGCATCTGACGCTGCTGCTTCGCGACAAAATCGGCAAATTCGCCGTTCTGTCCCTTCGTGCCGGTTTTTCTGCCCTGGAGAGCGGCGAGGCGCCATATCCGGCAGCGGCGAACAAGGAAAACATTTCGGTTCCATTTTACGAGATTTTCGAGCTGAACACCCATGTGATCGATTATGAGCTGGAGCAGGCGCTGTCCGAGGTGTCGACGTCGGCTCAGCGCGGGGTCGCGAAGATTGGCATGGAAGAACCGACATTGAATTATGCCGACATCATTTTGCGTTTTCCGCGCGAGTCGGCGAATCGCCGCCATGTGGAAAAGCTTCGTTTTGACCATGAGCAGCTGGGCAGCGTCAACTACGTGGTGAACAAATTCAATCTCAGCGTGCAGGACGTATGCCGTTTGCTGGACGAAGACGATATCTTTACGCCGCAGGGCGAACTGCTGCTGGACGAGCTGCAGCGCAATGCAAGTCTGTTGTCGCGGCAAACGAAACGGCGCCGGGACCAACAGACCGTGCAGGCGGCGAAAGTGGTTGCGCTAAGGCAGACTATGGATGAATCGGCGCAGCAGGCGGATGCGGAACCGCCCGTGGAGCATGTGGTGCAGATGGAGTATTACGTCGAGGTGCCTCCGCAGTTTGCGAGCAAATGCGACATTCATCAGTACAACATGATGCTGCGCAACGAGCCGTATACCCGGCTGCTGCAGACCTTTTTCCCCGGGGCTGTGCCGGACAACCTGATCGACATCTTCGAGAAAATCGATCTCAGCTACAAATTGCCGGGCGAAGTCATTAACGTGCTCATTCATTATTTGATGGCATTGATGGTTTCCGGCAGCGAGCAGCGGATCAACCGCAATTTCGTCGAAGCGATCGCGTCCAACATGCTGCTCAAACAAGTCAACACGTACGAGAAGGCCGTTCAGTATATACGTGACCAATCCAAGGTCAAAGGCAAGCAGGCTGCCGGTGCAGCCGGAACACGCACGCGTACATACGGCAAGGGCACCAAACCTAAACCGGAAATTCCGATCGTACAGGATGCCGTGGCGGACAGCGACGCCATATCCGAGGAAGAGTTCGAGGAAATGATGCGGTTCGCGCAGCAGATGCAGGCCAGCAAACAGCAAGGGACATCATAGATTGGGAAATGGTTAGGCGAGGGCGTTATGCAAGAGGGACATAGTGTGCCAAGCTTATGTAAAGGGCAGTGCCTGGATGCGAATGCTAAGCGCTGAAGCTTAACGCAGAAAGCTTACGCGGAGGGCTAACGCAAAAACGCTTAACGCTAACAGCTAACGCTAACAGCTGACGCAGAACGTCAACACTTAACGCTAAACGCTTAGCGCACAACGCTAACGCTTAACCGCATAACGTTTAACGAACATGAGACGTCTTATTTGCAGGTTGTAGGTGCGCTGAAATTTCTAACGAACATGAGCGCCGCTATTTGGCATTATTTGGCCTCAAAGTAGCGTCGGTTGCCCGAATAGCGTGCCTGAGGTTCGTTAGGATCCCAAGGCGGTACTATAACCCGGAATAGGGTGTGAGAGGTTCGTTAGCGCCGCAAGGGGAATGAGGGCTGCCAAAGGCAACGTGCCGAGCACAGTATATGAATGTTCCGCCGAGTACCGTTCGTCGCATCGATCGCGTCTTGCACAAAGTGACCTTATGCGAATGCAACCAGCTTATATAAATCAAAGGCGAGCTTCCCTAGTGAAGGGGCTCGCCTTTGTCATGCTATGAACACGCAATTACATCGTAAAATCGAAAATATATAAACCGCAAACAACATACACACGTTAACGAAGAGGCAGAACCAATCTGGAGAAGCGAAGCGTTCGCCGGAAAGCATTCTGAAAGAAAGCTGCATCGGAAGCATAGGCTTATCACCAAATTTTCCCCTTAATAAGGGGAATCCAAAAAAAATCTGGGGATAACAGGTATGGCTAACATAATATATGAAATCGTTTTCAAATAGGGCCAAATTAAAGATTGGCAGGTACAAACTAAAGAAAATGTTGGTGCGGCACGTTCATGTCAAAGTGCTAATGCTATAATCGAGACAGCAAAACGGCAAGGAGAGGAAGTCTGCGACTTGAAAATTGTTAGCGTTTACAAAAAATTCTTCCACAACAACATGTTCATGAAAATGCTGCTGATTTTTTCGGTCATCTCCATTGTCACGGTGATCACGCTGTCCTACATCATCTACCTTTCCGTATCGGATTCCATCATCCGCCGGGAATTGGATATCCAGAAAGCGGCGATGGAAAGCGTGGACCGTTATCTTCGCCTCAAGGCCGAATCGGTGCAAAACATGGTCAGGGACATCCATCAGAATGAAGCGCTGCTGTCCAATGTCGTTTACCTGATGAACCATGATTATGCCGATTACGTGCAGCATCTGACGAACGGGTATTACGCGAACCAGGATGATTATTCGGCTGACGTGCTGAAGCATTTTCAGAACACGATGGATCGCAATCCGGATATGAAACAGGTGATCCTTTACAGCGCGGAGCGTCAGGACATGTCCACCTTTGGCAACGGCAGGCCGTTCCGCAAGCTGGACGCCAATTCGGCACATTCGTACATTCCCGACGTGATGGCAATGGAGTCGCCCAGCATCGGAGCGCCGAATCCGTGGATCCGCAAAGCGGTAAACGAGCTTGATCCTGCGCTGTATTCGATCCGCGTACCGCTGAACGACCCGCAAACGTTAAGAAATATGGGACAATTTCTCGTGTTTCTCGACTCGGCGGACATTGCCAGCTCACTGGCAAGCTACGAAGACAACCTTAAGGGCGAAATCGTCGTGTTGTCGGCCAAGGGCAACGTATTGTTTGACTCGAAGAACGAATTTTACGGAAAATCCTACCCCTACCTGAATGTCGTTGAATCCCTCTTCGAGCAGACCGATCTGGACTCGATGAAGAAAGAACGCAACAGGTATATCAACAAGTTCGTTTCCGCCGACCAGGGATATGTCGTCGTTGGCAGCATTCCCGCGGCGGAGATGGCCGAGGCTTACCAAGGCATTCGCAACACCATCCTGATGATCAGCACGATCTGTATCTTGTTCGCGGTGCTGGTTCCGGCTTTTTTCATCATCAACTTCGCGAAGCGTGCGCGCAAAATCATCAGGTTCACGCAAATGGTGAAATACGGTAACCTGAAGGCGAGAATCGACGATCCGCGCGACGACGAACTGGGTCAAATCTCGCATAGCTTCAACGACATGCTGGATGAGCTGAACTTGTATATTGAACGCGTTTATAAAGCCGAGATCAGGCAGAAGGAAACGGAGCTGGTGGCATTGCAGGCGCGAATCAATCCGCATTTCCTGTATAACACGCTGGAGGTCATCCGCATGAGAGCCGTGTCGCAGGGGGCGAGGGACGTCGGCGAAATGATTTACAGCCTGTCCGTACTGTTCAAAAGCCTGGTGCAGCAGAAAAAAAACTATACGCTCAGGGACGAGATGGAAGCCTGCCGATTGTATCTGGAGCTGTTTCGCATCCGGTACAAAGACAATTTCATCTATACGATCCAATTGGATCCCGAACTGTATGCACTTCCTGCGGTCAAGCTTTCCCTGCAGCCCATCGTCGAAAATTATGTGGTGCACGGCATGCGGACCGAATGCTCGGACAACAAGCTGTCGATCGTGGTCAAACGGGACAATGACGTCATTCAGGTGGACATTAGGGACAATGGCAAAGGCATCACGCCCGAGCGGTTGACGGAAATTGCGGAGGAATTGGAGCGGCCGGAGGAGTCGGGCCAGATGTTCGGACTGCGCAGCGTTCACAGCCGACTGCGTTTCCTGTACGGTCCGAGATTCGGGATTCGGGTGCAGAGCATCGTTGGGGAAGGGACATTCATTCAGGTGCGATATCCTTATACAGAAGGGAAAGGTGCATGATATGTACAACGTGTGCATTGTGGATGACGAGCCGTTTATCATTGAGGGGTTATACGATCTGGTGGATTGGCCCGCATTCGGTCTTCAAATCGTGGGGCATGCAAGTCATGGAAAGGCCGCGCTGGACGTGCTTGCGGAGCAGCGGGTGGATATTCTGGTCACGGACATTTCGATGCCGGTCATGGACGGGCTTGAGCTGATCCGGGAGGCAAGACGGTTACAGCCGGAGTTGAAGGTCATCATCCTTAGCGGATTCAACGAATTCGAATATTTAAAAGAAGGCATGAAGCTTGGCATCGAAAATTACTTGCTCAAGCCGATCAATGTGGAAGAACTCGAATCGACGCTGCGGAATGCCGTCTCCAAGCTTCATCACGTTTCGGCGGCGGATACGCCTTACGATGCATACGGCATGCAAATTTTGAAGGACAACATTTTTCATCGCTGGCTGAACGGGCAGATCGCCATACGGGAGTTCGAGGAACGGACCCGAACGATGAATCTCTCTTTGCCGGCATCGCATTTTGCCGTGGCCATTCTTCGTGCGAAGGGAGAAGAATCCGGCTTGTTCGCTCGAACGGTCGAGCAGCTGGCGAATGAAGAACATCTTCACACGTTTCGCGATCAGGATGGGGATGTCGTTGTCATTGCAAACCTGAACGAGACGCAGGCTGCGCAGCAGGCTTTTGTGAATCGTATGACGGAGCTGTCGGAACGCCTGATTCGCACACATCCCTCGCTGTTGATCGGAGCGGGAAGTCTTGTTGCCGGGTTGGATCAGGCATCTACCAGCTATCAGGAGGCGAAAAGGGCGCTCCAATATGTCATGATCTATCCCGAACTGCGGGTGATTGACCACGCGCAATTGGCAGCCGCACACGTGTCCGCCGAAGGCGGACGCTCTTCTTTTTCGCTCGATTGGAAGGAATACGCCAAACTGATGCTGGCCCGGAATACGATGCAGCTGGCAGATACGATACGCGCCGATTTCGAACATTACAGGGAGAGGGCGACGCCTGCCGTTCTGCGCAGCACCGCTTTGGAGCTGGTCATTCGTTTCAAAATGGAACTGGAGAGCATCCGGCATGCGGAAGAACTGCCCCTCTTCGAACAGGCCCTCCGCCGCATTACGGAGAGTGAGACATTCGACGACTTGGTAAGTGCCTTGCAGCAGGTCGGAACGGAGGCGATCCGCTGCCTGCAGCAGGACATGAAAAACCCGATCGTTGCGCAAGTGCTGCAGCATATCGACGAACATTATGCAGAGGAGCTGTCGTTGAAGCTTCTGGGTGCCAAATATCATCTTCATCCGGTATATTTGGGACAGCTGTTTCAGAAAGAGACGGGCGAAACGTTTGCCGAATACATCAACAAATACCGGATCGAACGCGCCAAGGAGCAGCTGAGAAGCTCCAACCGGAAAGTGCATGAGATCGCCAGAAACGTAGGGTATTGGGAGACAGGATATTTTTATAAACAGTTCCGCAAATACGTGGGCATATCGCCAACCGATTTCAAAGTGATGGGGTAGCTACAGATGGGCAGGTGACGTCGGCACAGGCATGCAGATGAACAAAGGCCTTCCGGAAAGGAAGCTTCATGTGACGCTGCATGTCTTTTTGCTGTAAGGATTTGGGCTAAAAGGCATGCCGGATTAGGGGCAATCGGATACATCCATTTAATTTGTACCTCGAAATATTAAGTTTATCTTCTATTTGAAAGTGCTTTCATTCGTTAAGGTTAAAGCAGGTCGAACAATGCAGCACCATTTGCGGGCATCATACAACGACTCAAAAAGGGAGGATTAGAAATGAGTAAACAAAGAAGACGTTTTTCTCACATCCTTGCATTATTCATGGCCTTTACGCTTGTTCTGACAGCGTGCGGGGGGAGCAACAACGCCGCAGAACCGGGAGATTCGGACAATGCGGATGACAAGCCGGTAGAGCTGATCTGGTACACCATCGGCACGCCGCAAAAAGACGTCGACAAGGTCATGGAGGAAGTCAGCAAATATACCAAAGAAAAAATCAATGCCACGGTAAAGATGAAAATGGTGGACTGGGGCGATTACCCGCAAAAAATGCAGGTTAACGTCGCCTCGGGTGAACCGATGGACATTCTGTTTACCGCTTCGGGCGGATTCGATTACGTGCAAAACGCCAGAAAAGGCGCCTTCTTGGAGCTGGACGATCTGCTTACCGAGTACGGCAAGAACCTGACAGCAACGATCAACCCTGCTTTCCTGGAAGGGTCGAAGGTGGACGGGCACAACTACGGCATTCCGGCGAACAAAGAGCTTCCGCAGCAGGAAGTATGGAGATTCAACCAAACGCTGCTGGATAAATATAACCTGGACATTTCCGGCGTTCGCAGCCTGGAGAGTTTGGAGCCGCTGCTGAAAGTCATCAAGGAAAAGGAACCGAGCATCACACCGTTTGCCATGGACAAAAACTACGTGCCATACGTTCCGTATGACTACGTCATTCAAAACCTGCCGATGGCCGTCAAATTGGATACGACGGATTACAAAATCGTGAATATTCTGGAGACGCCGGAAATGAAGGAAGCGCTCACGACGATGCGCAAATACTACAAGGCTGGTTACATTTCGCCGGAAGCGGCAACCACCGGTTCAACCAATGACCTGACAACGTCGGGCAAATGGTTCCTGGATCGGGCGCAGACGCAGCCGCTTGCCGACAACCTGTGGTCCGCAAGCTATGGTTACCCGGTCGTTTCGACGCCGGCAAGTGACGCGATCATTACGAACACATCCGTTCAAGGTTCGATCATGGCCATCTCCGCGAATTCCGAATATCCGGAGAAAGCGATGGAATTCCTCAACCTGCTGAATACGGACCCTGTTCTGCGCAACATGGTGGATTCCGGCATCGAAGGCGTCCATTACAAAATGGTGGATGACCTGCATATGGAAAATCTGCCTGAGTCCAAAAATTACGACATGCCTTCCTACTCGCTCGGCAACAACATGCTGCTCAACCTGAACAGCAACGATCCGGACGACAAGTGGGATCAATTCAAAAAATTCAACGAAGAAGGGGTCAACTCTCCGATTCTGAGCTTCAACTTCGATGCAAGCAACGTGTCCGCCGAACTGACGGCCGTGCAAAACGTGAAGGAACAATACTGGGCGGCACTGATGACCGGCACGCTCGACCCGGAAACCAACCTGGACCAAGTGATCGAGAAGTTCAATCAGGCCGGGCTGGAGAAGGTGATGGCCGAAGCGCAAACGCAGCTGGACGCGTGGAGAGCGGCGAATCAATAGGATTAACGGAGAAAGGATCGGGCGGCTGCATGCTTGCGTCCGGTCCTTTTCCATTCATGCCTGAAGGGGGAGGATTTTGATGACTGCATTTTTGAAAAACCTGTTCAAAAACCGGGTTTTGCTGTTCATGGTGCTGCCAGGCGCCATCTGGTTTCTATTTTTCTCGTATTTGCCGCTCGTAGGCACCATCGCCGCGTTCAAGGAGTACCGATTCAGCCGCGAAGGCTTTTGGGCAAGCCTGATCAAGAGCGAATGGGTAGGCTGGGACAATTTCAAATTTTTGTTCAGCACCAACGATGCCTGGCTGATCACGCGCAACACGCTGCTGTACAACGTTGCCATCATTTTTCTGGGCCTCGTATTTGCGGTCGGGCTTGCCGTTCTGTTATCCGAGCTTGTGAACAAACGGCTGGCGAAAACGTATCAAACGGCCATGTTCCTGCCGTATTTCCTGTCCTGGGTCATCGTCGGTTATTTCGTGTTCAGCTTTCTGAGCATGGACCGCGGCATGCTGAACCAGATTTTGGGCTGGTTTGGAGCCGAACCGGTTCAGTGGTATTCGGAAACGAAGTATTGGCCATACATCCTGATTCTCGTCGCTCTATGGAAAACGGTGGGTTACAACAGCATCGTCTACCTGGCCTCGATTCTGGGTATCGACCGTTCACTCTATGAAGCCGCGATGATCGACGGCGCGAGCAAATGGCAGCAGATTCGGAACATTACGATCCCGATGCTGTCTCCCATCATTATCATCATGACCCTGCTTGCGGTCGGTCGCATTTTTTATGCGGACTTCGGGCTGTTCTACCAGGTGCCGCGCGACTCGGGAACGTTATACGCCGTGACCAACGTGATCGACACATACGTGTACCGTGGTCTGAAGGTCAGCGGAGAGATCGGCATGAGCACTGCGGCAGGCTTGTATCAATCCGTCGTCGGTTTCGTGCTTGTCATCATTTCCAACTACGTCGTCCGCAGAATCGACAAGGACAGCAGCCTGTTCTGACGCAAAGGAAAGGGGAGATTCACCTTGGCACAACTCGTTAAAAAACGCGACTTCCACCACGTATCCCGCGGCTGGAACGTCATTTTGAATATTGTGGCCGGCTTGTTCGCTTTGATCTGCGTGTTTCCGTTCGTGTTTGTGGTCATCATCTCGCTTACCGACGAGAAGGTGCTGGCGAGCGAAGGGTACCGGGTCATTCCGTCCGAATGGAGCTTTGCCGCATACCGATTTATCTGGCAGAGCGGGGATACGCTGCTGCGTGCGTACGGCGTCACCATTCTGGTAACGGTGCTGGGCACGATCATCAGCTTGATTCTGATGTCGCTGTACGCCTACGCCGTTTCCCGCAAAAGCTTCCGATACCGCCGATTTTTTTCCGTGCTCGCCATTTTGACCATGCTGTTCAACGGAGGCATGATCCCGACGTACATGGTCGTGTCCCAATTGCTCGGATTGAAGGATACGATATGGGCGCTGATTTTGCCGCTGGCGATGAATGCCTTTTATATCATGATTTTGCGTACGTTTTATTCCACCAGCGTTCCCGACGCGTTGATCGAATCCGGGAAAATCGACGGTGCGGGCGAATTTTACGTGTTCCTGAAAATCGTGCTTCCGTTGTCCCTGCCGGGACTGGCCACGATCGGGCTGTTCAGCACGCTCGGTTACTGGAACGACTGGTTCAACGCGCTGCTGTATATCGATAACCCCAACCTGGTGCCGCTGCAGTCGATGCTGATGCGAATCGAATCCAGCATTCAGTTCATCCAGCAAAATTCGGCCAACAGCTCGATGAGCCTGGCGGCAATGCAGTCGATTCCGCAAGACACGTCGCGGATGGCCATGGTTGTGCTGGCGACGCTGCCGATCATTTTCGCGTATCCGTTCTTCCAGCGTTATTTCGTGCAGGGACTTACGGTCGGAGCCGTCAAAGAATAGGGTCGAGAGAGAAAGCATAAGAGCTAATCGGGATAATCGATGGAAGGAGCGGTTCACACAATGATGATCTACAAGGATCCCAGCAAACCGGTTGAAGAGCGGGTGAACCACCTGCTGAGCCTGATGACGACGGAAGAAAAGGTAGGCCAGCTTGTCCAGCCTTTCGGCTGGCAAGTGTACAGCCATGAGGCAGGGCGGATCACGCTGACCGAAGCATTCAAGGATCAGATCGCAAGCGGAGGCGTCGGCTCGCTGTACGGCACCCTGCGCGCCGACCCGTGGACAGGAGTGACCTTAGACACCGGATTGTCCGCACGGGAAGGAGCCGAAGCGATCAACCTGATCCAGAAATACGCCGTGGAGCATTCCCGGCTCGGCATTCCGCTGCTCATCGGGGAAGAATGCTCGCACGGCCACATGGCGATTGGCGGTACCGTATTTCCGGTCCCGCTGCTGCTCGGCAGCACATGGAACGTCGATCTTTACCGGAAGATGTGCCGTGCCGTTGCGAGGGAGACACGGGCACAGGGGGGAGCCGTAACGTATTCCCCGGTGCTGGACGTGGTTCGCGACCCGCGCTGGGGACGCACGGAGGAATGTTTTGGCGAAGATCCGTTCCTGATCGGTGAAATGGCGGTCGCTTCCGTGGAGGGGCTGCAAGGCGAACGGCTCGACGCGGAAGATGCACTCGCAGCCACGCTTAAGCATTTCGTGGGTTATGGCAGCTCGGAAGGCGGGCGCAATGCCGGACCGGTGCATATGGGGTGGCGCGAGCTGCTGGAGGTTGATTTGTACCCGTTCCGGAAAGCGGTGCAGGCTGGCGCGCAATCGGTGATGCCGGCTTACAACGAAATTGATGGTACGCCTTGCACGGTAAACCGGGAACTGTTGGATGGCGTTCTTCGCGAGCAATGGGGGTTCGACGGTCTGGTCATTACGGACTGCGGCGCCATCGACATGCTTGCCAGCGGTCATGACGTGGCGGCGGACGGCATGGATGCAGCGGTGCAGGCTTTGCGGGCCGGGATCGACATGGAGATGTCCGGCACGATGTTCGGGCAATATCTGATGCAGGCCGTCCAGGAAGGCAAGCTCGAGCCTCATGAGCTGGACCAGGCCGTAAGCCGGGTGCTGACGCTGAAATTCAGGCTGGGCCTGTTCGAACATCCTTATGCGGATGCGGACCGGGCCGCTGACGTGATCGGCAGCGAAGAACATGTGCGGCTGGCTCGCCAGCTGGCAGCAGAGGGCATCGTTTTGCTCAAAAACGAGCATAAGACGCTGCCGTTGTCCACGGCTTCGGCAGGACGCATCGCAGTGATCGGGCCGAACGCCGATCAGCCATACAACCAGCTTGGGGACTATACATCGCCCCAGCCAAGATCGCGAGTCGTCACCGTACTGGACGGCATTCGCGCCAAAGTGGCCGCCTCGCACGAGGCGCTGAAAGATGAGCTGGCGAAACAGGACGACGGGGTCCTGTATGCGCCAGGCTGCCGCATCAAAGGCGAGGCTGCGGAAGGCTTCGAGCATGCGATCGCCACGGCGGAAGCCGCAGATACGGTCATCATGGTGATGGGCGGCTCCAGCGCGCGCGACTTCGGCGAGGGCACGATCGACCTTCGAACAGGAGCTTCTGTCGTATCAGGCGATTCGTGGAACGACATGGACTGCGGGGAAGGCATCGACCGCATGACGTTGGGACTGGCCGGCGTGCAGCTGCAGTTAATGCAGGAGATCGGCAAACTGGGCAAAAACCTGATCGTGGTGTATATCAACGGCCGTCCCATCGCGGAGCCATGGGTGGATGAACACGCCGATGCTATCGTGGAGGCCTGGTATCCCGGTCAGGAAGGCGGCCATGCCATCGCCGACGTGCTGTTCGGCGACGTGAATCCGTCCGGCAGGCTGACGATCTCCATTCCGAAGCATGTCGGCCAGCTGCCGGTCTATTACAACGGCAAACGTTCGCGCGGCAAACGGTATCTGGAGGAAGACCTGGAGCCGCGGTATCCTTTCGGATACGGGCTTAGCTATACCACCTTCGAGTATGGCGTGCCAAAGCTCGATGCCGCATCCATTACGTTGCACGAAACGGTTACGGTATCGGTAGAGGTAACCAACGTGGGGCCGCGAAGCGGTGCCGAGGTGGTGCAGATGTACGTCACCGACGTCACCAGCGAGATGACCCGTCCGGCGAAGGAGCTGAAGGGATTCGCAAAGGTCATGCTGGAGCCCGGCGAAACGAAGACGGTTAGCTTTTGCGTCGGGGCGGAGCAGCTGCAATACATCGGGCGGCATCTGCAGCGTGTTGTCGAGCCAGGGCTGTTTCGCGTCCATATCGGCAGAAACGTGAACGATACGCAATATGCGGAACTGCACGTAAGGGAGGGATAGGAAAATGGAACGTATCAAACGATGGATCGCCGAGCTGTCCCGGCATCAATGGCTGGAACAGCGGGAATTGCGCAGCTGGGAGATCCGCCGCGCCAATTATGTTTTGCCGGGACAATACGAGGAAGAGACGGCGTATACCGAGGGCGAAGGCTTGGATGTTTTCCCCAGCGTGCAGGGCACGACGTATTTTTTTCGGACACGACTGGAAATTCCGGAATCTTGGAGGGATGCTCCCTTCGGGCTTGTATTCGAGTCTGGAGGAGAAGGGCTGTTAAGGGTTAATGGGCGCTCTTATCAAGGATTGGATCGCAATCATACCTACGTGACGCTGGATGCCTCCCGGATCGGGGATCGTCCCGAGCTGGAAATCGAACTGTTCGATCCTGTGCCGGAGCCCGTCGATCCGCTCAACCATCAAGCGGTGATCCAACCGCCGATTACGTCCGTGACAAGTTTGCTGGTCCGACCGAACGAGGCGGTGCGCAGTTTGATGTACACGGTCACCATCGTGCGTGATTCGGCGGCGCTAATGCCGGAAGCTGAGCTGCGCCGGGTGCGTTTGCTGGAAGCATTGCACCAGGGCATGGATGCATTCGTGGGCATGACGAAACAGGAGATCGAGCAGGGTGAAGGCATCCGAGCGATTGAGCAGCAATTGCGTACGAACGTGCGCGGCATCGGCGGCAATGCGGAGGGGCTGGAGCATATGATCGGCCAATCCCATATCGACATTGCCTGGTTATGGCCCGTGCGGGAAACGGTGCGCAAGACCAGCCGCACCTTTTCCACCGTCGATGCTCTGATGAACGAATATCCCGATTATATGTATACGCAAAGCCAGCCTTTGCTGTATGCCTTCCTGAAGGAGAACGATCCCGAATTGTACGAACGGGTCAAAGCCCGGATTGCCGAAGGGCGCTGGGAGCTCGTTGGCGGCATGTGGGTGGAGCCTGACCTGAACATTCCGAGCGGCGAATCGCTGATGCGCCAAATGCTGTACGGCCAGCGTTTCTATCAGGAGGAATTCGGCAAGACGTCGCGGATCGAATGGCTGCCGGATACGTTCGGGTATTGCGCTTCATTGCCTCAAATCCTGAAGCATGGCGGCGTGGATTACTTCATGACGACCAAGCTGGGCTGGAACGATACCAATGTGTTTCCGCATGATCTGTTCCATTGGGTAGGGATTGACGGCACGGCTATTTTGTCCTACCTCAATCATGGCGTCAATGAGCACACGCTGCCCAAGGACATTCACGACCATTGGCAGTCGTACCGCCAAAAAGCCGAACATCCCGAGCAGATGCTGCTGTACGGGCATGGAGACGGCGGGGGCGGCGTAACCCGGGAAATGCTGGAGTACGTGCAGCGCACCGAGCTGATGGTCGGCCAGCCGAGCCAGCGTTACAGCACGGCAGCTACTTTTTTCGCAGGGATCGAACAGCGGGGGCCGGAGCTTCCGGCGTGGCATGGCGACCTGTATCTGGAGCTGCACAGGGGCACATACACCACGCACGCCCGCAACAAGCGGCACAATCGCCGGGCTGAGAATCTGTACCGGGAAGCGGAGCTGTGGCATGTATTGGCTCGGCCGGAATTGGATGAGCAAAGCGATGCCTCGCTCCGTTCGAGTTTGCATGATGGCTGGAAGTTGATCCTGCTTAACCAATTCCACGACATCATCCCAGGTTCGGCCATTACCGAGTCTTACGTGACTTCCGAGCAGGAGTATGTGCGCGTTATGGAGCTGGGAGAACAGGGGCTTGCACAAGGACTGCATTGGCTGGCCGCAGGCATGGATGTGAACAGGCCGGGGGACGGCGTGCCATACGCGGTGTTCAACGGCTTCGGCTGGAAACGCAGCCCGGTGGTGAAGCTGCCGGGAACGGACAGCCACGATATAGATGTACAGGCAAAAACAAAAGTCTATGTCGTCACAGACGGTGCCGGACAGGAATTGCCTATGGATGTTGGAGAAGATGGCATTTCTGTACGCGTCGAGGATATTCCGGCCTTCGGATATCGCGTCATCTGGCTAACGGCCTGCGATGTGCAAGCCCATTACGGCACAGATGGCCAGCGGGATGCTGGAACGGTTAACGGCATGAATCAAGATGCGTTGGCGGAAAGTGATTCCCGGCAACAACCTATGGCGGAGTTGGCCGCGTCGATGGAAACACATGCTGAACCGAGAGAAGACAATTCACAGCAAGTGATTGACCCGAGCCCAGGATGCAGCGAATTCGTGGATACCTGGGAAACCCCGTTCTATCAGGTACGCTTCAATGCCAATGGCGAAATCATCCGCTTATGGGACAAAACGGCGAAGCGCAACGTCCTCAAGCCCGGGGAGGGAGGCAATCGGTTTTATTTTTTCCATGACCGTCCGACGCTCTGGGATGCTTGGGATATCGACAGCCGTTATGAACATCAAGTTGCTGGCGAAGCCGAGCTGCTGGAGCAAAAGTGGGTACTCGCTGGCCGGACGAAGGACGTGCTGCGTTTCCGCTGGCGGCTGCATGATTCGTTCATTACGCAGGACATCGTGTTCTACCATCATGACCGCCGCATCGATTTCAAAACACAGGTGAACTGGAAGGAAGAGCACAAGCTGCTCAAAGTGGGCTTTCCCATCGACGTGGTGACGTCCAAGGCGACGTACGAAATCCCGTTCGGCGCGCTGGAGCGGCCGACGCATCGCAATACGAGCTGGGAACAAGCCCAGTATGAGGTATGCGGGCACCGTTTTGTGGACGTGTCCGAGTACGGGTACGGCGTCAGTTTGCTGAATGATTGCAAATACGGATACGACGTGCAGGGAAGCACCATCCGGCTTTCATTGCTGCGCGCGCCAAGATGGCCCGACCGAACGGCAGACCTGGGCGAGCATCACTTTACGTATGCGTTGTATCCACATGAAGGGGATTGGCGAAGCGCGCATACGGTGCGCCGGGCATCCGAACTAAACAGTGAAGCAGCCGTAATGCGGATCGAAGGAGAAGACAAGGATGGCGCGGTAAATACAGCGTTAAGTCCATCATCTGACAGGGATGCTTGGATTCGGCTGGACAGCAAACACGTCATTCTGGATACGGTCAAAACGGCTGAGGATGGCAACGGCACGGTGCTCCGGTTTTATGAATCGGCGGGCTCGCGCGAGCGGATCGTCCTGAGATGGCCTCATGCCTTCGGGCAGGCTTATCTCTCCAATGCGTTGGAAGAGGTTGGAGAGCCGCTTGAAGCCAACGACCGGCAGATTGAACTGCATTTCGCACCGTACGAAATCAAAACCGTACTTTTGCGCGATATATAAGAGGAACTGAGATAAGCACATCAACGGAGAGGTAGAACCAATCTGGAGAAGCGGAGCGGTCCTAAAAGCTTTCTGAAAGAAAGCTCCATCGGAAGCGTAGTCTTATCACCGGATTTTCCCCTTGACAAGGGGGTTCAAAAAATTCGGGGATAACGGTGATCGGAAGATGGTACTGCACTCGAAGTGTCCTGGTGCGATTCATTAGTCCGGCTTAAATAACGGAAAAAGATTAAAGGAGAAGCGACCATGGAACAATTCAGATTACCCAAAATACCGATGCCTCCGGTTGCCTTGCCGCAATCGGTTCAAGCGGTACTCGCCGAGGCGGACGACAAGCTGGCTCACAGACCGAAGCTGCTCCAGCTGTTCAAAAACTGCTTCCCGAATACGCTGGAAACGACGACTAAACTGATGAACGATGGCACGACCTTTGTCATCACGGGTGATATTCCTGCCTGCTGGCTGCGCGATTCGGTGGAACAGGTGGTCCATTACGTGCCGTTTGCAAAGGAAGATCCGGAGCTGCAGCGAATCATCGGCGGTCTGATCAAACGCCACATCCGGTACGTGCAGATCGACCCGTATGCCAACGCGTTCAACGAATCGGCCAATGACTGGCATTGGAACACGACGGATGAAACGGAAATGTCCCCCTGGGTGTGGGAGCGCAAGTTCGAGATCGACTCGTTATGTTTCGTGATTCGGCTCGCCTATTTGTATTGGAAAGAAACGGAGCTGACCGACATTTTCGATGCCAGCTTCAAAGCAGCCGTGCGTGTAATCGTGGACCTGTTCAAAACGGAGCAGCGGCATATGGAGCAGTCTCCATATCGCTTCACGAGGGATAATGGCATTCCGACGGACTCTATCCGCAACAACGGGCAAGGCATGCCGGTCAATTACACGGGCATGATCTGGTCCGGTTTCCGTTCCAGCGATGACGCTTGCGATTTCCACTACAACATTCCAGGCAACATGTTCGCCGTCGTAGCGCTGCGCCAGATGCAGGAATTCGCCGAGTGGGTGTTCCGTGACATGGCTTTGCTGAAAGAGCTGAAACAGCTGGAGCAGGAAGTGCGCCATGGCATCGAGCTGTACGGCATTTACCGCCATCCCGAATTCGGCCCGATCTATGCCTACGAAACCGACGGGTTCGGCAATTATTGCCTGATGGACGACGCCGGCACGCCTGGCCTGCTGTCCATTCCGTACCTCGGCTACGTAACTGCGGATGATCCGGTGTACCAGAATACGCGGCGCTTTGCCCTCAGTAAAGAAAATCCGTTCTATTATGAAGGCAAAGTGGCGAAGGGCCTCGGCAGCCCGCATACGCCGCCGGATTATATTTGGCATATGGGATTGTCCATGCAAGGACTGACGGCCACCTCGGCCGAAGAGAAGCTGGAGATGATTCGATTGCTGGAAGCGACGGATGCGGATACGGGATATATGCATGAAGGCTTCCATGCCGATGATCCGACGGTGTTTACGCGGAAATGGTTTGCCTGGTCCAACAGCTTGTTCTCCCAGCTGGTCTATAAAGCGATGAAGGATGGGTTGTTATGAGCCTGAACGATGCGCAAAAACGTAAATCCGCCTCACCGATCGTCATGTTGTGCGATCCCGGCTTTCCGGCCGAGATCGCTCTGCCTGCGCCGGAAGAGCAAAAGAACTGGCCGGAAACGGAGGGCATTTTGGTCGTCCGTGCGGATGAATTAGCAGCTGCCTTGGAATCGATGAATGGGCAAGGTTGTTTGGTGAATCTGCATGCGCCTTATTTTCCGAAGTCAGCCTGGAAGGCGATCTGCGATTTCCTTCATCAAGGAGGAAGCCTGGTCAGCGTCGGCGGCGCACCATTCAAGCGGCCGGTTCGGCGCGAGCATGATGCATGGGTGGCGGAGCCGGAACAGACGGCATATCATCAGGAGCTTTATATCCATGAAACGCTGCGCGTATCGGGGGACAATGTGGCTAGCTTGCAGCCGTCCACGAGCATGCCATTGCTGGAGGGACGACAAGGATTGTTTCCTGTTGCGCCGACGTGGAATCTGGTTCCGCATACGACAAAATCAAGCGATTTGCCCCACCAGATGGGTTCCGCCGGTCCGATGAGCACCCAGATTTATCCCCTGCTCAAAGGAATCAGCACGGATGGCCGCAGCGTGTCAGCCCCTGTCGTCTTGTGGGAAAATTCCCGCGGTACGTTTGCCGGCTCGCGCTGGCTATTCGTTCATGCACCCTTAACCGATTTATTCTGGCAGCAGGACGGAGTGGAAGAGATCGTAAGGTGGGCGAAGTTTTGCGCCAAAGGTGTGACCGAGCTTTCGCTGAAGCCGAACTATGCTTCGTATGAACCCGGAGAACGGGCGATCCTGACGCTGCAAGGACAAATTTTGCAGCATAGAGCCCGCGGCAGCGTTGGCATGGATACGGCGGAAACATGGATATTTAAACTTGCAGTAGAGCGGGCAGACCCTGAAAATGGTCAGGCTGAACAAGTATGGCATCACCAGTTGGAGCTGGCATTGACGGGGGAACAGCGTTTTGCGCGAATTCCTCTCCCGTTTGAGATTCAAAACGGGCTTTATCGGATCGTGTGCCAGGCTTCGGGACCGGATGGCGAAACACGCATGCTTCGCCAAGGCTTCTGGGGACAGGATGCTGAATTGCTCGCAGCAGGGGAGCTGCTGACTCGCGGCCGGGATTACTTCCTGCAGGGCGGTCGCCCGCTTCCCGTAGTGGGCATGACGTACATGGCATCCGACGTGGCCCGAAAGTTCCTGTTCCTGCCCAACGCCGAGGTATGGGACCGGGACATGGCCCAGATGGCCAAAGCGGGCATCAACTGGATTCGCACCGGCATTTGGACCGCTTACCGCAACATGATGCAGGTGGACGGCCACATGTCGGAAGAGGTGCTGCGATCGATCGACGCCTTCCTGCTCACGGCGAAGCGCCACCGGTTGCGCGTGACGTTTACCTTCTTTTCATTTACGCCAGAGACATGGGAAGGGACGAATCCGTATCTGGATCCGCAAAGCGTTGAAGCCCAGAAACGCTTCATTCGCAGCATCGTCAGTCGTTATACCCATGCGACGCATGTAGATTGGGACCTGATCAACGAACCTTCGATGTTCGATCCGGCGCGCATTTTCTCCAGCGGGCCACGCTCATCTAGGGATCTGCACGAACAGCAGGCGTTTGTGCAATGGCTGCGTGAACGTCATGACACGATCGAGGTGTTGCAGGAAGCGTGGAACATGTCTCCGGCGCAGCTGCCGAACTTTGAAGCCGCTCGCATCCCCGAAGCCGAAGAGATCAATTTCGACGTGCAGGACATGCATCAGGCCAAAAAGGGAACCCGCTGGCTGGATTATTGCCTGTTCTCGATGGAGATGCACAACCGTTGGGCGCGGGAACTCGTGCAAACGATCAAGGATCTGGTGCCCGATCACCTCGTGACGATGGGACAAGATGAAGCGCTGGGCGCACAGCGGCCCTCTCCGTTTTTCTATGAAAGCGAAGTGGACTATACGACCGTGCATTCCTGGTGGCTCAACGACGATCTCGTATGGGATGGCATTTTTGCGAAAACGCCGCATAAACCGAACCTGATCCAGGAAACGGGCATAATGTACGTCGAAACGCCGGACGGCCGGGCCAAACGCACGGAGGAGGAACTGCGCAGCATCCTGGAACGGAAATACGCGTATGCTTTTTCCACAGGCGGCGCGGGGGCCGTGCAATGGATCTGGAACACGAATTTTTACATGGACAATGCCAACGAATCCCATATCGGTGCGCTCAGGGCGGATGGCACAGAGAAGCCGGAGGCGGACGTATCCTATGATTTCGGCCGTTTCATGGGCGGCATTCGCGATCTTTTCCGGGAACGTGAGCTGGAGGATATCGCGGTGGTATTCCCTTATTCCAACGATTTTTCCAATCGCGCGCTTGCCTATGATGCCACGACCAAGCTTACGAGAGTGTTGGCCTATCAGCTGAAACAACCGTTCAGGGCCATGTCCGAGTACCATCTGGCGCATTTGGAAGAACAACCGCCGAAGCTGATCATCGTGCCGAGTCCGCACAATATGGACAGCGGTGCTTTGGAACGATTGCTATCGTTCACGGAGAAGGCAGGGGCCACGCTGCTGTTTACCGGGCCGCTCGGCTTGGATGCCTACTGGAAGAAGACGGATCGTGCAGACCTCCTCGTCGGCGAACGTGAGCAGCGTAACGTGCAGCGCGAAGAAATGCTGGATATCGACGGAACCTCTTATGCGCTTGCCTATGGTCGCCGCCGTATTGCCGAAGTGTGCAAAGAGGTCCTCGTGAACGGGAACGGTCATAATCAAACGGATGGAAGCAAAGCAAAGCTAGACTCCATTACAAAGGTGACGTTGGGTCAAGGAAAGCTGATCTGGTGCCCGCTGCCGCTGGAGCTGAACGAACGGGAAGAAGCGCTCGCGGCCATGTATCGGTATGCCATGCATACGGCGGGGATCGTTTCCGATATGGAATGGCTGACCGGAGGCGAACTTGCCGGGGTGTATGGCCGTAAGCTGACATTTGCGGAAGGAAGCCTGTATGTGTTTGTTTCCGAGTATGGCCGGGATGCCGAAGTTTGCGTGCGGGATGCCCGCACGGGAGCCACGTATTCCTTCGTGCTGGAGAGCAATCGCAGCGTCCTGTTTGCCGCGGATGCATCCGGTCAGTTACAGGCGGTTTACCGTCCTGAAGAAGTCGAAATTACACAACTTGATGCCGAGGTGAGACAGACCACATGACTACATCCAAAAGAGCCCACATCATTTCCCACACGCACTGGGACCGCGAATGGTATTTGCCTTACGAAAAACATCACATGCGCCTCGTGCGCCTGATGGATTCCCTGTTGGATCGGCTGGACGAAGAGCCGGAGTTCCGCAGCTTTTATTTGGACGGGCAGACGATCATCATCGAGGATTATTTGCAGGTACGCCCAGGGCAGAGAGAGCGGCTGGAGCACCATATCCGCAGCGGCCGGATCATCATCGGACCATGGTATATTTTGCAGGATGCCTTTTTGACGAGCGGCGAAGCCCATGTGCGCAATATGCAGACCGGGCACCGTGATGCGAGACGTTACGGGATGCCGGCCAAAATCGGGTATTTCCCCGACACGTTCGGACTGGTCGGCCAGACGCCGCAGCTGATGCGGCAATCCGGCATCGACAACGTTTTTTTCGGGCGAGGCGTCAAACCGACGGGCTTCAACAATACCGTGTCCGACGAAGGGTATGAGTCCAGCTATTCGGAGTTGACGTGGGAGGGTCCGGACGGCTCGCAGGTGCTCGGCATCCTGTTTGCCAACTGGTATTCCAACGGCAACGAGATTCCGGCAGACGAAGCATCGGCCCGCTCGTATTGGCATACCAAGCTTGCCGATGCGGTGAAGTATGCGTCCACCGACGAGCTGTTATACATGAACGGCTGTGACCATCAACCGATCCAGCTGGATTTGCCCGAAGCGCTGCGTGTAGCCCGCAAGCTGCACCCTGACGTTGAATTCGTGCATTCCAGCCTGGAGGATTATTTGGATGCGCTGAAGGCATCCTCGACCCGCGAGCTGTCCGTCGTCAAAGGCGAGCTGCGCAGCCAGCGCACCGACGGCTGGGGAACGCTCGTAAATACCGCTTCCGCACGCGTGTATTTGAAGCAAATGAACCAAAAGGGGCAGGCATTGTTGGAAAAGGTAGCCGAGCCGCTGGCATCCATTGCTTACACGCTGGGCCATGCTTACCCGCATGATCAGTTGGACTATGCCTGGAAAATGCTGATGCAGAACCATCCGCACGACAGCATTTGCGGCTGCAGCGTGGACGAAGTGCATCGCGAGATGGTCACGCGTTTTGACAAGAGTCGCCATGCGGCGGAAGCGCTGATTGAAGACAGCTCAAGGGCTATTGCGGAAGCCGTAGACACCCGCCGGTTCGGCGAATACGGAAACGATGCTCGTCCACTGGTCGTGTTCAACACGTCGGGGTGGGTGCGCAGCGGTGTCGTGCAGATGGAAATGGACGCAGCCCGGCTTTATTTCAGGGATGGGCTTGGTCTGGAAGAAAATGCGTCCCGCATGAAATCCATTGATCTGTCCCGATATCTATTGGTAGATGATCAGGGAGGCCAAGTAGACTGCACGCTGGAGGATATGGGGCTGCAATTCGGGTATGACCTGCCCGATGACCGGTTCCGCCAGCCGTACAGCAGCCGGCGCGTCAAATTGACGTTCGAAGCCGGGCAGGTTCCCGCCTTGGGATGGAAAACGTATGCTTTGGTGAAAGCCGACCGTGCAGAACGAGATGAGCGTGGCAGGGCGACGGCAGACCGAAGCCTGAACGGCGAATCCAGCTTGCTGCGCCATGACCGTGGGATGGAAAACGACAAATTCATCGTACGCATTGCGGACAACGGTTCATTTTCGATTCAGGATAAACGCACCGGCCAAGTCTATAACGATCAGGGCATTTTCGAAAATACCGGGGATATCGGCAACGAGTACATGTTCCGCCAGCCGGATGGAGAAGCTCCGCTGACGACTCGGGATCTGCGTGCAGATATTCATGTCGTGGAAGACACCCCTTATCGGGCCGCTTATGAGATCGTTCATCAATGGAGCATACCGGAATCTGCCGATGCCAAATTGGATGAGGAACAGCGAGAATTGGTCTATTACCCTAATCGGAAAGCCAATCGCTCCAACAAGACCACAGTTCTTACGATCCGTACCCGCGTATCGCTTGAACGGAATGGCGAAGGCGTTGAAATGGCGGTCAAGTTGGACAATCATGCTCGCGATCATCGGGTTCGCGTGCTTTTCCCGACCGATCTTGAGGCTGACGTGCACCGCGTCGATTCGATTTTCGAAATCGCAACGCGTGACAACATACCGGCTTCCGAATGGCAAAACCCGAGCAATACCCAGCATCAGCAATGTTTTGTCGATGTTGGTGGAGAACAGGCCGGACTTACCGTTGCGAACCTTGGGTTGAACGAGTATGAAGTGCTGCGGGATGAACGCAATACGATTGCCGTGACGTTGCTGCGTGCCGTAGGCGAGCTCGGCGACTGGGGATACTTTCCGACACCGGAGGCGCAGTGCCAAGGAGAGCATGAATTTCATTTATGCTTGATCCCTCATGACGGGAATGGAGCGACAAACGGTGCGTACAGAACGGCATACCAATTCCAGATTCCGTGGACGGCGGCACAAACCGGGGTTCATCCGGGCACGCTTGCATCTTGCCACGCTCCGTTTGATTGGCATGGAGAAGGGGTTGCTTTTTCTTCATTGAAAGTGAACGAAGAGACGGGTGACCTGATGCTGCGATGGTACAACATGACGGGTGAAGGCACGGCATTGAAGGTGACGCTCCCTAAGGCGGATGCCCAACCCCGAGCAGCACTGTACAAAAGCAACATATTGGAGATCCCGGGCGAGTCAGTGGCTCCAATCGGAGCGCACGCACCGGAGAAGAAGGAAGGCACGTCCATGTTAAGAGAAAGCTGGCTGGTGTCAGCGGGGCCTTGCGAAATCATAACGATCGGGATCCGGCGATAAAAAACGAAGGAAGCATGGTTATGGTTTCCCGAAACCATGCGCATTAAACATCATGGCGGGCCGCCGAATCCTGGCGGCTCGCCTCTTCCTCTTCACCTGCAAGAATGCTTCTAAAGAGCGTACTGCGCTGTTAAGCGCCTTCCAGGAACAGGGGGGAAGCTAATATAACAGCCGCGATGAAGATCAATTGGAGCATTAAACGGGGCCAGAACGGCCATACGGGCTTTCCGTGTATGGACATTTTTTTTCGAGCCGCATATGCATTTGCCGGGAACATCAACAGGAGCATTAAGAGCAAACCGCTGGAAGCCAGCCAGGCGGTGCCGGGAATAAGAATGCCGATGGCGCCCGCAATCTCAAGGACTCCCGTCCAAGTCACGATGCCTTCCTTATATGGCAAACCCGGAGGCACCATAAGTACCAAGTCGGGTCTTCGTTTCCCCCAGTGCGCAGAAGCGGTCAGCAGAAACATGCAGGCAACGCCCCCTTGGAGGGCAGGATGCCAATGATCCAGCATAGGTACTCCGATCCAACCAAGTCCGCGAAGCAGCAAAAAAGTGGTACAGAGGGTCAATAAGGGTGCCATGTAATTTCCTCCTTATCGTTGTTTATCTTCAATAATGACGCGCATGGTTTGAATAATGATCAGCCGAAAAAACCGATCGCTTTCCGATTAATCCTGCTGCGTCAGCATGCGGGCTATAAATTGGGATACTTCGTTAGAGCCCAAGCTTGATGTGTCTTTCGAACCATACGAGCTTTTTATTCGCATTCCCAAGGAGAGCAGCACGAACAATTCTGCCATCTGTTCCGCATGAACCGATTTAGAGATGACACCATGCTCTTGCCCAAGCTCGATCCATTGCCTTGAATAACTGACCGATTTCTCGTGAAATTGCTGCAGTGCTTCAGAAACCAGAGGGGCATCCTCTTCTTTCCCGAATAAATACAATAAAATTTTGTTGGTGATATTTTCCTTTTCTTCGAGTCCTGTTAGATTCAAACGGATGATATCCATCGGTTCCTGGAACGTTTTTACTTTGGCGTGATGGACTGTGGCGAGGAAGGAAGCGTGTATCTTTTCCAAATGTTCGTTCAGAATCCAGACGAAGATTTCGTCCTTGCTTTTCACATAGTGGAAGATGGCGCCTTTGGAAAGTCCCGATTTTTGCATAATTTCTTTTAAAGTGATGGCATGGCATCCCTTATCCTGCAGCAATTCCTTTGTGGATCCCAGAAGCTGGGCGATGGTCTGTTTTCTGCGGTCTTCATTTTTCAAGAGTTTCTCCTCCTTAGGTTTCTGTGCGGGTCGTCCAAAAGTATATAATAAACCGACAAGCGGTTTGTTTTATAGCTGCAAAGCTTTTTATATTTTAATGATTATGTTTATTTTACAAACAGACCATTGGTTTGTAAATAGAGTAAACACTTTTTCTTTCGGATGGTTTGACCAGATCAACAACCGAGAAACTCTACATGAGAAGGCATTTTCGCTATTCTACACGTCGAATCGAATGAATAACTGGCAAAAAATTGACGAACGAAGCGGTTGAGTTGTTCCCCGAACTTATTATAGAATGAAGGTTAGGATTTCATTCAATCGAATGCTGCCTTCCGATGTGCCGATCCATGCGCTCGTCGAGGTTTTAATGCGGATGGTCTCAAGGGCAGGCAACATTAATCGTGAATTCCAACAATGCATATACAAGGGGGCTTGAAGCCATGGAATCCTTGGGAGGACTGCTTCAGCAGCTGAACCCTTCCTTTCGCGAGCAGTCCCGGCGGATCGCGGAGCAGTTGATTCAGGACCCGTACGTGCGGGAATTCCGCGCAAAGCATCCCGAATTGCAGGACGCGCACCTGATCACCGACCTGAGCAAACTGTACCAATTTGCGAGGGATTCGAAAAACTGCGCGAATTGCCCGGGATTGGACAACTGTCCGAACGATTTTCAGGGGCACTTTTGCAAGCTGGAAGTAGAGAATTTTAACGGCAAACCCGAAATCATAGATAAAAAGGCGCCTTGCGCCAAACATCTGGCCTGGCAAAACGAACAGAGTATCCGCAAACGGATCCGCAGTTTCTATGTGGACGAGCGTGCGTTGAATGCAGGATACAACGACGTGGAAATCATGGGCAGGGATCGGATGCGTGCGCCTGCGGTCAACCAGGTACTGCGTTATGTCAATGAGGCAAAGGTTAACGGGCTTTCAACGCGAGGTTTATACCTGGAGGGTTCCTTCGGAACGGGGAAAACGTTCTTGATGTGTTACTTGCTGCATGAACTGGCCATCGCGGGTTATACCGGGGTCATCATTTATATGCCGGATTTCGTGGAAGACCTCAAATCCATGATCACCGAGGGCCAGAAGTTGAAGGAAACGACGGAAATCCTCAAAAATTGCGATGTGCTCATCTTTGACGATATCGGCGCGGAAAACCTGAATCCTTGGGTACGGGATCACGTAATGGGATCCATCTTGAACTACCGCATGAACCGCAAGCCTACCTTTTATACGTCCAATTACAACTTGGATGGTCTGGAAAAGCATCTGAGTTTTACGAGCAGGGAAGGCGAGGATACGAACAAGGGGCAGCGATTGATGGACCGTATTCGCCCGTTTGTGGATGTCGTGGCCGTTCGCGGTGAAAACCAACGAGGCAAGCAAGACTAACCTTTAAGGTGGGAATCGGTGCCGATGTGCTTATAGGGGACACAGGACCCCGGATACAGCGATAAGCCCAAAAAGCCTGGTCTTCGCAAGCTGCGAAAACCGGGCTTTTTGGGTCCCTGCGTGCAGACGGCTCTTATTCGGTCAAAAACTTAAAGATCACCATACCGAAAAAGATGACGGTCATCAGGCCAAACATGCCTGTTACGCCCGCAACCAGATCAAACAGGTCGTTGCGGGGCTCCTCATTGACATGTTCGCGCGGGTCGCTGATTCTCACATTGGTGTCCATGTTATTGCCTCCTTTGGGATGAGCAGCCTGCCGCGATGGTGGCTGAGCCCGAAGTGCTTTTAGTATACTTGGAAAAGAAAGCGTTTGTAAAGATTTAGCATTTGGTCCATTAAAGGTGGAAAATGAAGATTTGATGTTCGCGAGATGAACATTTCCAAGTTGGTTTCACAACATTAACGCTCCTGTGTTATAATGGCAGTGTCGTTCACGACGTTACAGGTTATATTAACCGTAAAGCATATATAAGGAGGACAAATATCATGGCTATTGTTAACGTATCCGATCAATCCTTTAACGCCGAAGTCGAAGGCGAAGGAACGGTTCTTGTTGATTTTTGGGCGCCTTGGTGCGGTCCTTGCAAAATGCTCGCTCCAATCCTGGAGGATCTGGCTTCCGAAGTTGGCGATTCCGTCAAAATCGCAAAAGTCAATGTGGATGAAAACCCGGAATCTGCTTCCCGCTTTGGCGTAATGAGCATTCCTACCTTGATCTTCTTCAAAGACGGTCAACCTGTGGATAAAGTGGTTGGTCTGAACTCCAAAGAAGCTCTCAAAGGGATCATTGAAAAACATCAATAATTCATGGGTTACACACATACGCCTCCGGTTATGCGCCGGGGGCGTTTTGCGTCACAATTCATCGGGAGGGAGGACCCGCTGAAGCATGGAACAATTTATCAATACGGTACAAGCACAAGAAGAAGCACTGGAACGGATTCGCCACAAGCTGGCTTTGCTGCCGGATCTGCCAGGCTGTTATTTAATGAAAAATGGCGAAGGAACCATCATCTACGTCGGTAAGGCAAAAGTGTTGAAAAACCGTGTCCGCTCCTATTTTATCGGCAGCCACAACGGGAAAACACAGCGGCTCGTTTCCGAAATCCGCGATTTCGAATATATTGTGACCGGCAGCAACATGGAGGCGCTCATTTTGGAGTGCAACCTGATCAAAAAACATATGCCGCGTTTCAACGTATTGCTCAAGGACGACAAGACGTTTCCTTACCTCAAAATTACGAATGAACAGCATCCGCGTTTGGAGGTCACCCGGCGGGTGCTTAAAGATAAAGCGAAGTATTTTGGCCCATACCCTAACTCATATGCAGCCCATCAAACGAAGAAACTGCTGGACCGGATGTATCCTTTGCGCAAATGCGGCGTGATGCCGAAGGAAGTCTGCCTGTATTATCATATGGGCCAATGTCTGGCGCCTTGCGTGCAGGAAGTGCCGAAGGAGCAGTATGAGCAGATCTCCCAGGAAATGGCGTCCTTTCTGGGCGGCGGGCATGAGGAAATCAAAAAAGACCTGCAGCGCAAAATGCAGGAGGCTGCAGAAGACCTTTACTTCGAACGGGCCAAGGAACTGCGCGACCAGATCATTGCCATCGACGCCATTATGGAAAAGCAAAAAATCACGATGGCGGATGCCAGGGACCGGGATGTATTCGGTTTCGCGATCGACAAAGGCTGGATGTGCGTTCAAATTTTGTACGTCCGCCAAGGCAAAATGATCGAACGCCATGTGTCGACGTTCCCTTTTTATGGGGATGCGTACAGCGACTTCATGACTTACGTGACGCAGTACTACAGCGACAACCCTGCATTGCCTCAAGAAATCCTTTTGCCGGAGATGCCGCAGGAATTGCTCGAATTGAACGATGTAGAGGCCGGGGAACCGGATAGCGACACGGCGGCTGCGGTAACGGCCGAAACGGTCGAAACGGAAACGTCTTTCCGTGAATCGGATGCCGGGCAAGAGCTGCTGGTGGCCGAATCCAGAGAAGATTATGCGCCGTCCGGCGATCTCGGGGAAACGGGCGAACCTTCGATGCATCCGCAGGATGAGTCTGCCGCATCGGTAATGGAGCCGGCCGACCAGCCGTTGTCCGGATTGGAAGAGCCGGCACAGGCTGCCGCGGCATTGCAGGAATGGCTGGACATCAAGGTTTATGTGCCGCAGCGCGGACTGAAACGGCAAATGATCAAAATGGCCGTCGACAATGCCAAGGTTGCGCTTGAAGAAAAATTCAGGCTGATCGAACGCAACGAGGAACGGACATCCAAAGCGTCGGAAGGTTTGGGACGTTGGATCGGTCTGGACCAGCTGCGCCGGATCGAGGCGTTCGACAACTCCAACATTCAGGGCACGAACCCGGTTTCGGCCATGATCGTGTTTACCGACGGCAAACCGGACAAAAAGGAATACCGCAAGTACAAAATACGTTCGGTCGAAGGACCGGATGATTACGAAACGATGAGAGAGGTTATCCGGCGGCGTTATGAACGCGTGCTGAAGGAAAACCTGACCATGCCGGACCTGATCGTGGTGGATGGCGGCAAAGGGCAAATTTCGGCAGCCGTGGACGTGCTGGAAAATGAACTCGGGCTGTACATTCCCGTATGCGGCCTGGTCAAGGATGCCAAGCACAAAACGTCGCAGCTCATGATCGGCAATCCGCCGGAAGTCGTGGCTTTGCCGCGCGACAGCCAGGAATTTTATTTGTTGCAGCGCATTCAGGAGGAGGTTCACCGCTTCGCCATTTCGTTTCACCGCGAGCAGCGCGGCAAATCGATGGTTACCTCCAAGCTCGATTCGATTCCGGGTATTGGAGAGAAGCGGCGCAAGCTGCTGCTGAAGCATTTCGGGTCTTTGCGCAAAATCAAAGAGGCCAGCGTCGAAGACTTCCGGCCTCTCTCGATCGGCGACAAGCTCGCCAAACAAATTATTGCAGCGCTTCGTGATGAGGAGTCGTAACATACGGCTTCTCTTTTTTGCGTGGATTGAAACGATAGATCACGTAACCTACGATGGCTGGAAGCACGATCCAGAATATCCCGGCAGAAACGTTCAGTACGTCTCCCATGAATATCAGGCTAAGACCCATCAACAAGCTGTCGAAAATGACGTGGCTGAATACGACCGCGATAAAACCGTGCCGCAGCATAATCAGACTGAACAACAAACCGATGACCGTCAGTTCGATCGGACGCGTAATGACGGGATAAATCGGATACAGGGTATGTCCGAGCGCCCATATCAGCGTAGGGATCAAGCAGGCGATAAACGTATTGCGCACGATTTTTTGCATCATGCGTATGCCGAACAGGCGATATACCGCTTCTTCGCCGATCCCTGCCATCCATGCCATGATCGGGAAAACCCATGCGTATGTCATATTATACGTGGATTGGTCTGCCGAGGTGGTTGACCAGGTCCCGATGCTGTTTTCCAGAACGAGAAACAAAATGGACTGCACGCCGAGCAGAATGAAGGCCCACAAATAACCGACAACCATGCTGTCCAGCACGTATTTTCCGTAACCGGGTTCTTTGGCACGAGGCCAAGGATTATAACCGATTTTTCGCCACATGCCGTCGCCGGCCACGAGTGACAAGTAGATCGTTGCGCTCATGACCAGATTGACGCCCAGTTGAATGACCATTAGAAACATAAGCATAAAGCTGGACAATCCTTGGGCTTCGAAAAGCGGCATCATATTCAGCGTGCCGATGACGGAAGCGGCGAAGTGCACCAGTGCCAGCACAAAGCCCCGTTTGAACGACGTATGGGACCGGGTCAGGATGCTGTAAATGATGGCGAGCACGCCAAGGACAAACGTTAGAAATCCATAGCCGGCGTACGTCATCCAGTTGGCCTGACGAGTCTGTTGGTTTACATATGCATTGTGCGCTTCAGGTACGGAGAAGACGGCGTCAAACGAACGGACTTCTTCATTTTGGAAGGTAAAGCGGAGTTCAAGCCGGGAATCGCCAATTTGTTTCGTGGGATCGGAGTATACAAGCCCCCCGTCGTTTTCTCCGGTTTCCAGTTCCAATTGCGAAGCATCGTATCCGAACTCTTTTACAATGCCTGCAGCGCTTTGCACTTTTTGCTCCAACGTCATATTGTCTTCAGCCAGCCGCAAGGCGGAGTTGGTTTTGCTCTTGTCCGGTTCCGCTTCGATGGATGCGTATAATGAAGAAGGAAGCTCGTGTTTGAAAGCTACAACTTTACCTGTTCTCATATGTACGTCAACATGCAGATAACCGCCTTTGACTTCATCGGGCAGCCGGACCCGAAACACGTCATAAGGGTATTGTTCTTCCCATTTCCGGTTGTAATCGTTCAGCTGTTTGGTTTTGGCCATATACCCGTACACATCGGAATGGGTCTGGTAAGTGACCAGCACATCGTCCTCGTCGACAGGAAGAGAATAGTCCGGCAGGGACGCCGCGAAGGATCGGGCAGATTGCACCGCCTGTGCCTTGGTAATAATAGGTGCAGACTGGATATCCGTTGTTTGTGTTGAGGTGGAAGGGAAAATCTGCAGCACCGCAAATAAAATCAGACCGATCGCCGCAAGCAACCCCAAGCGCTTGAAATTGGCCTTAACCCGCAGAGGCTGCCCTAAGGGATTCATTGAATATGTTTCCTCCTTTAATCATGTGTTATAACAGTAAAGATATCATAGGGTGGATATGGAGCGCCAATCCCGGAACGAGAACGGGTGCAAATCCCTGAAAATGAATGAAAACGATCGAAACAGTTGGTTTCATTCATCCACATATCAGAGTTTTTCCCAATTCGGCGAAATTCGATGCTATTTCCGGGAAAAGCCGTTTTGTTTGCAAGAAGCGGAACGCTTATAATTTTTGATGCCAATGCGTATAAATCGCATGCCTTCGGCCAAACAAGGGAACGAATAAAAATAACCCGCCAAGCACTATATGCGGCGTTACGGGAAATGATACAGAAACACGATATATTCATCATGAGCCGAATAGACGCCTGTTAGCGCATCCACCATGGGTATGCCTTGCGTGACTTCGGACACGACTCCATCTTGGAGTCATTTTCATTTCGGCAAAGGGGGTTGATAACCAAGTGAAACCGATGTTTCGATCGCTGCTGCAATCTCCGCCGCGTATTCTCGTTTTGGGCTTTGCGGGCATTATCTTGCTCGGCACGTTCATTCTGATGCTTCCGCTATCTGGCAGAAACGGGGAGAGCCTGCCGTTTATCGATGCGCTGTTCACGGCAACCTCCGCAGTATGTGTCACAGGACTGGTCGTCGTGGATACAGGCACGCACTTTTCGGTGTTCGGCCAGGTGATCATTGCCGTGCTGATCCAGATCGGCGGGCTGGGATTCATGACGATGTCAACGCTTGTGGCCATTGCCTTCAAACGGCGAATCTCGCTGCGCGAGCGGTTGATCCTGCAGGAGGCGATGAACCAGAGCACGATGGAAGGCATCGTGCGGTTAATTCGCAAAGTCGTGGCATACTCCCTTATTCTCGAAGCAGCTTGCGGGACCCTTTTCGCCATACGTTGGGCGTTCGACATGCCGCTGGGAAAAGCGGCATATTACGGCTACTGGCATGCAATTTCGATGTTCAACAATGCAGGGTTCGACTTATTCGGGGATTTCCGCAGCCTGACGGGGTATGTGTATGATCCAATGGTGAATTTTACGGCGATGTTCCTGATCGTGTCCGGCGGCATCGGGTTCGTCGTGTTGTCCGATCTGGCGGAATATCGCAAAACGCGCAAGCTTTCGCTTCATACCAAAGTGGTGCTCATGATGACCGGGCTGCTGATCGTGTTCGGCGCGCTTGTCATTTTTATATTTGAATTCAACAATCCACGCACGCTTGGCGGACTGAACTGGGGCGGGAAAATATTGGGATCGTTCTTTCAATCGGTTACCCCGCGTACGGCAGGGGCCAACACGGTGGATATTGCCGGCCTCAGGCAGGCCACGCAATTTTTTATCATTATATTGATGTTTATCGGGGCTTCCCCCGGCTCGACGGGTGGGGGCATTAAAACAACCACGTTTCTCATCATGGCCGGGGCCGTCATCGCGATGATGCGCGGGCGGGAAGATATCGTGTTTTTTCGCTACCGGCTGGTGCAGGAACGGATTTTCAAAGCGCTGACGATCACGCTGCTGGCCTTGCTGCTTATCATCGGCGTGACGATGGTGCTCAGTACGACGGAGGACAGCAGCTTCCTGATGATCCTGTTCGAAACCACTTCCGCATTCAGCACGGTAGGTCTGTCCATGGGGCTTACGTTGAAGCTGACGACCTTTGGCAAAGTGATGATCTGTCTGACAATGTTTGTGGGAAGATTGGGTCCGGTCACGCTGGCATATGCGCTTACGCAGAAAAAGGGTAAGGAACTGTACAGGTATCCTGAGGGCAAAATGATTATTGGATAAGGGGTTCGTGAAAAACGATGAGAACACAGCAGTTTGCGGTCATCGGGCTCGGGCGTTTCGGCTCAAGCCTGGCGCAGGAATTAATGGAGCTTGGTTATGAGGTGCTGGGCATCGATAAGAACGAAGAGGTTGTGGAGGATATGAGCGAATTGGTCACGCATGCCGTCGTTGCGGATGCCACGGACGAGGAAGTGCTTCGTTCCCTCGGCATCCGCAATTTCGACTGCGGCATCGTGGCGATCGGTGACGATATTCAAACGAGCATTCTCACGGCGATTCTGTTGAAGGAACTGGGCGTGAAAACCGTTGTGGCCAAGGCCATTTCCGTGCTGCACGGACGCGCCCTGGACAAACTGGGCATCGATCGCGTGGTCTATCCCGAGCGTGACATGGGCATTCGTGTGGCACACCAGCTCGTGACTCCGAACCTGATGGATTACATTGAACTTTCCAATAATTACAGCATCGTGGAGATGAAGGTTCCAGCCTGCATGCACAATACGACCTTGTCCACCCTGAATGCGCGCGTCCGCTTCAATATCAGCATCGTGGCGCTGCAGAAGGAAGCCGGGGTCATCATTGCTCCGACTGCGCTGGACACGCTGCAATTGGGAGACATTATGGTCATCATCGGCAATAATGACGACATTGAACGGTTCGAAGAACAGGTCGTCAGTCAGGAAGGCTGATGTATTGCTTCTTAGGCGATCTACATCGCCGTGTATTTTACGTAGGCGTCGTTGTCCTCCTGGAGGATAACGGCGCTTTCGTCGTAAATAAAGCGGCCGTCTCCTTGACCCATTGCCTTGCCGTTTCGCTCAGGAATTCCTTTCCGCCGTAGATCATGCTTGTGGTGCGGCGGGTTTGCTGAAGCTGGGGCAAATAAACGGATACCAGGTCATTGTCGGCCAGCAGTTGGGGGCGAAGATAGGATTTGGGCAGCAGTGCCGCCGCTTTTCCCGTAGGAAGGAGCCGAATGATGGCTTCGAACGAGTCGATCTCCATGCGTATGTCAGGCATGACCCCGCAGCGCTGAAACAGGTCGTCGGTGAGTTTGCGGTACCATGTGCCTTTGGAAAAAATGATCATCGGCAAATCCTGAAGGTGCTCCATGCCTGCCTCCTGTCCGGCGAGCGAATGCGTTCGCGGAACAACCAGCTCAAGATGGTCATCGAACAGCGGAATGCAGTTCAGACCCGCTTCATTGATGGAAGATGCAACGATGCCGACATCGGCCTTCCTTTCCCGGACAAAGGAGACGATCTCATGGGTTTTGCCTGTCAGCAGCTTGATTTCCGCATTGGGGTGTTTCTCCATGAAGGCGTTTACGAGCGGAGGAAGCGTCGTTTGGAGCGTCGTGAGACTGGCTCCCAGCGTGATTGAGCTCTGTTCTTCCTCTTTATATTGTGCCAGCATGGTCAAAAATTTGTGCTGCTGCTGCTGCTGCTCCACGGCAAAGGTGTAAGCGAGCTGTCCCACGCTGGTCAGCTCCAGACGTTTGCCGCGGCGATGGAAGAGAGTGACCCCGAGCTCGTCTTCCAGTTTGGCAATTTTGCGCGAGAGAGCAGGTTGAGACAGATTCAACAGTTTGGAGGCGCGGTTCAAGCTGGATTGCTCCACAACTGCGGCAAATGCGTTTAATTCCTCGAACATGTCGGCAGACCCCATTTCCAGTGAGAGTGATGATTGTCATAGATGGTGGCGTTCCTTTAAGGTAAGAAAAGATGCATCAGCGTTTATCCCTTATGCATATAGGGTATATCTTTTAATAATTATATTGCAATTCCCTTATAAGAAAAAAAAGAGTAACATGAATTGTGACACAAGTTGTTCACACCTGAATAAAACAGAACAATTTGTTTGAATCCCCCCATTGGGGAGATCAACTCATCGGATGTGTGAACGAATTTATGAAAACGTTGTTATTTCGAAAGGGGAACGACATTTTATGAAAGGGTTTTACTCCAGAAAGCTGCACTCCCTGCTTGGCGTCATCCCGCTCAGTTTGTTTTTCATTGAGCATCTGGTGACAAACTTCTCTGCGGTAGAGGGCGGCAAAGAAGGCTTCAACGGCGCTGTTGCTTTTCTGAACAGCCTGCCGCTCGTGATCGTACTTGAAACGCTCTTGATCTGGTTGCCGCTATTCTATCACGGCGTGTATGGACTGTATATAGCCTATCAGGCGAAGCCCAACGTTGGCCGCTTTGGCAATGAGCGCAACTGGCGTTATACGCTTCAGCGGGTCAGCGGCGTCATTACCTTTGTATTCGTCATCTGGCACGTTTGGGAGACGCGGGTACAGGTTGCGCTCGGCAAGGTCACGCATGAGGAACTTGGAGGCATCATCCATGATGTCGTAACGAATCCCGTGACGTTCATTTTATACCTGATCAGCGTGATCGCGGCTTCCTACCACTTCGCGAACGGTCTGTGGTCGTTCCTCGTCAGCTGGGGCATTACCGTCGGGCCGCGTGCTCAACGCGTATCCTCCTACATTTGCATGAGCTTGTTCGGCATCGTGTCGATCATGTTCATCGCATCGCTGATCGCGTTCCGTAACGTGGATTTCCAAACGACCACTTCAATGATCGAAGCAGTCAAATCGGTTTTCATCTAAGCATTGGGCTCAATGCCGACATATAAGGGAGTGAAAGAAATGGCATCATCTAACGTAATCATCGTGGGCGGAGGTCTCGCAGGTTTGATGGCGACGATCAAATCGGCTGAAGCCGGAGTCCATGTTCATTTATTTTCGCTGGTACCCGTAAAAAGATCCCACTCCGTATGCGCCCAGGGCGGCATCAACGGAGCGGTAAACACCAAGGGGGAAGGCGATTCCCCGTGGGTACACTTTGACGATACGGTGTACGGCGGCGACTTTCTTGCCAATCAGCCTCCGGTCAAAGCGATGTGTGAAGCAGCACCGGGCATTATTCACCTGATGGACCGGATGGGCGTTATGTTTAACCGCACGCCGGAAGGATTGCTCGATTTCCGCCGTTTCGGCGGAACGAAGCATCACCGCACCGCATTTGCGGGTGCAACGACAGGCCAACAGCTGCTGTATGCGCTCGATGAGCAGGTGCGCCGCTGGGAAGCTGCCGGACTCGTCACAAAATACGAGAACTGGGAGTTCCTGCAGGCCGTTATTGACGACGAAGGCATTTGCCGCGGCATCGTAGCCCAGGACCTGAAAACGATGAAGGTGCAGACGTTCCCTGCGGAAGCGGTTATTCTCGCCAGCGGCGGGCCGGGCATCATTTTCGGCAAAACGACGAACTCGGTCATCAACACGGGCACGGCTGCAAGCGCGGTGTATCAACAAGGCGTGAACTATGCCAACGGTGAGTTCATCCAGATTCACCCGACAGCCATCCCGGGGGATGACAAGCTGCGCCTGATGTCCGAATCGGCACGCGGCGAAGGCGGACGGATCTGGACGTACAAAGACGGAAAACCATGGTACTTCCTTGAAGAAAAATATCCGTCCTACGGTAACCTGGTCCCGCGCGACATTGCAACCCGCGAAATCTTCAGCGTGTGCGTGGACATGGGGCTGGGCGTTAACGGCGAAAACATGGTTTATCTGGACCTGTCCCACAAAGACCCGAAAGAACTCGACGTCAAGCTGGGCGGCATCATCGAGATTTACGAAAAATTCATGGGCGACGATCCGCGCAAAATCCCGATGAAAATTTTCCCGGCGGTCCACTACTCGATGGGCGGCATGTGGGTCGATTACAATCAGATGACCAACATTCCGGGATTGTTCGCTGCCGGAGAATGCGAATATCAATACCACGGCGCAAACCGTCTGGGCGCGAACTCGCTCGTGTCCGCCATCTACGGCGGCATGGTCGCAGGCCCCAAAGCGGTTGAATACATCAAAGGACTCAAAAAGTCGTCGGCAGACATCAGTTCCAGCGTGTTTGACGGATACACGAAGCGCCAAACCGACAAATACGAAGGCATCCTGAAAATGCAAGGCAATGAAAATGCCTACGTGATCCATAAAGAGCTGGGCGAGTGGATGACCGCCAACATGACGGTGGTTCGTTACAACGACAAGCTCGAAGCAACGATCGGCAAAATCAAGGAACTGAAAGAGCGTTACCGGAAAATCAACATGTACGATACATCCGGCTGGAACAACCCGGGAGCGGCATTTACCCGTCAGCTGTGGAACATGCTCGAGTTGGCCGAAGCGATGACGCTGGGCGCGCTGCTCAGAAACGAGAGCCGCGGCGCACACTACAAGCCTGAATTTGCGAAACGCAACGATGAGGAGTTCCTCAAAACAACGATCGCGACATGGACAGCCGACGGCCCGCAAATCTCGTACGAGCCTGTGGACGTTTCCTTGATCCCGCCGCGGGTACGCGACTATTCTAAAGATTAAGTAGATTATTTACGTTGATGTTTAGCAGGATGAAATGGATTGCACATCAAACGAAGCGTCAAAAGATTACTGAAGAAGCGAAGCGTACAGTAAGCTTTTAAATGCTATATTCCAGCATGAATATTGCAATATTTCAGTAAAACGTTGCAGTGCTGCACGGTGTAGCGGAGGAAGCGGCATTATCCTGGAGAAGCGGCGCTTCCTCTGAATACGTCCCAAAGATTATTTACGTTGATGTTTAGCAGGATGAAATGGATTGCACATCAAACGAAGCGTCAAAAGATTACTGAAGAAGCGAAGCGGTCGCCTTTATCTCCGGATTTTTCCCTTTGGAGAAGGGAATCAGAAAATCTGGGGATAACAGCGATCGGAAGTAACTTTTGCAGCGGAGTGACTGTGTGCTGACATTATCGGTCCTATAATGAGCAACGATCAATCATCGTCACCACAAGGAGGGGACAGCGATATGGCGGAAACAGCAACAGCCAGCAAAACCGTCAAGTTTATCATTACCCGTCAAGACAGTCCGGAGTCATCTCCGTACAATGAAGAATTCGAGCTTCCCTATCGCCCGAACATGAACGTGATTAGCGCCCTGATGGAAATTCAGCGCAATCCCGTCAATAACAAGGGAGAGTCGATTGCCCCTGTATGTTGGGAATCGAACTGTCTCGAAGAGGTTTGCGGCGCCTGTTCGATGGTGATTAACGGTAAGCCGCGTCAGGCTTGTGCCGCTTTGATCGACAAATTGGAACAGCCGATCCGGATCGAGCCGATGAAAACGTTCCCTGTCGTACGGGACCTCGTCATTGACCGGAGCCGCATGTTTAACTCACTCAAAAAGGTCAAAGCCTGGATTCCGATCGACGGCACATACGATCTTGGGCCAGGACCACGGATGCCCGAGAAAAAACGCCAGTGGGCGTACGAATTGTCCAAATGCATGACCTGCGGCGTATGTCTGGAAGCTTGCCCGAACGTCAATGAGAAGACCAACTTCATGGGACCAGCACCACTGTCGCAGGTACGGTTGTTCAATGCTCATCCGACAGGTGAAATGAACGCGGAGGAGCGCCTGGACGCCATCATGGAGTCCGGGGGCATCGAAGGTTGTGGAAACTCGCAAAACTGCGTTCGTTCCTGTCCAAAAGGCATACCGCTTACGACATCCATTGCAGAAATGAACAAACAAACAACGAAACACATGTTCAAGCGTTGGTTGGGCATGTAGTTCCGTTTTGCCAAAGGAACAAACCACGAACACGAACAAAGGAGCCGAGGATTCGGCTTCTTTTTTTTCCTCGACTGAACATGTTTCGCTTGAACGCATTCGGCATAAATATAACAAATACATCTCCCGACCCGTAACACAGAAAAGGGGAGCGTGAATGGGTAAAGAATATGATATACTGATGGAATTAATATGAGCGGATGGTGAGACAGGAATGGGAAACTACGGACACAGAAACAGCCAACCGTCGTCTCGAATCCCGAATCTTCACACAGCCCCCCCTTTATTCCCCGGAGAGGAGAAAAATCATGACGCCTCCCGATGGGGTGATCGGCTCAAAAAAAGGCTGATGTTGGCCATAGCCGCTATTTTCTCTGGAGGGTATGCCTTATGGGAGCCTCGCTTACTCGATGTGGTGAAAGTCGATCTGAGTTTGCCGGGATTCCCCAAGGAATGGAACGGGCTGCGCATCGTCCAGTTCAGTGACGTGCACCTCGGATTCCATACCCATCTGAAGCAGGTACAGAAGCTCGCTTCCGCAATTGGGGAGCTGCAGCCGGATGTGATTTGTTTTACCGGAGATATGGTCGAACGGGAAGCCGCTCCGATGCGTGACTATATTTCCGTGCTGGGCTCCATGCAAGCGAAGTATGGTAAATTCGCAGTGTTGGGGAACCATGATTATCGGGGCAAAGAGCAGAATCAAGTAGCCGCCATGCTTCAGGAGGCCGGATTTATTTTGTTATGCAATGGTCATGCCGTGCTACAAAACGGTAATTCCCGGATTGCGTTGGTCGGTCTGGATGATGGGCTCACGGGCAATCCGGATCCACAAAAGGCAGTTCAAGGCTTGGACGACGGAATATGGAAGCTGCTGCTGATGCATGAGCCGGATTATGCAGATTTCGCCGCTCCCCTCGGCTTTGGAATGCAGCTATCCGGACACAGCCATGGAGGGCAGGTGCGTTTTCCTTTGCTTGGGGCGATGACGACACCACGGGGTTCCCGCAAGTATATTAAAGGCTTGTATCACGTTGGGCAGCAGCGGATGCCGGTCTACGTTAACCGAGGGTTTGGCATGACACAGCTGCCGATCCGGTTTTTGTGCAGGCCGGAGTTAACGGTATTTCAACTTAAAGGGATGCCTGAAAGAACGGCAGGATCGTCCGCTTCATTGGAGAACATATAAATATGATCTTTGGCAAAGGAGGGCAGCCGGATGGAAAGAATAGCGATCGTTTCGGACATTCATGGTAACATGACGGCGTGGAATGCAGTGCTGGATAATATTCGTCATCGCGGAATCACGCGCATATTTTGTCTCGGCGACCTCGTGGGCAAAGGCCCGGCACCTGCCGAGGCTGTGGATTCCGTGAGAACAACCTGCGAGCAGGTGATCCGCGGCAATTGGGACGAGTTGGTGGCCGTGAACAAGGACAATGAAAATTTCACCTGGCAGGCAGAACGGTTGGGAGCAAACCGCCTGGCCTATTTGGCCAATCTTCCGTTCAGCTATGAGCTTCGGCTTAGCGGGCGTGCCATCCGTCTGGTGCATGCTTCGCCGAAGAGCGTATATCATCGCGTGCAGCCATGGGATGAAATGGAGCAGAGAATGGCGATGTTCGATGCTCCGGAAGAGGCGACGGGATTCGGAACAGCCGATATCGTCGGTTATGGTGATGTGCACAATGCGTTTTTGCAGCATCTGAACGGCAAGATGCTTTTTAATGTTGGAAGCGTGGGCAATCCTCTGGATATGACTCAAGCGTCCTATTGCATTATCGAAGGCGAAAACAGCAATGATGTTAAAAGTGCCTTTAATCTGCAATTCGTGCGTGTCCCTTATGATATCGAACAAGAGGTGCGCGCGGCGGAGCAGGCCAATGTGCCGTTTCTGGATTTTTATATCCGTGAGCTGCGAACAGGCGTTTATCGCGGTTTGCAGGATCAATAGAGCCGCAGTATAGAAAAGGGCGTTTGAAGGAAAGCTACACTTTGATTCGGATCGTCGATGCATACGGTTGCTGCCGGAATTTCTTGGGAGCAAGCTTGTCTTATCGGAACCTTATTCGACAGGCAAAAGGAGCGATGATCATGTTGACGCGAGACATGCTGATGGAAGGATTGCCCATGCTGCAGACGGAGCGTCTGGTTTTGCGGACATTGCGCCAGAGCGATTTCGGCATGATCGCCGATTTGCTTTCCGATCCGCAGGTTATCCAGTACGTGAACAGGGGGAGTCAGCCTGCACCCATTCGTGCGAGAAGACTGCTGAATCAAATCCGCAGCAGCAGCGCCAATCTCGATTCGATTCATTACGGCATTTGCTGGAGGGAGACGGGAAGCGTAATTGGCCTTGCTTCCTTTCAGAATTGGAACGAACATGGGCGAACCGCGCAAGTGGGGTACATTGTGGACAAGTCGATGTGGGGCAAAGGCGTCGCGACGGAAGCTGTACGCCGTTTGCTGCAATTTGGTTTTGGCGAATTGCAGCTCTCCAAAGTGGAGGCACGCTGTTATGAAGCAAACCAAATGTCCCTTCAGGTGCTGCGCAAACTCGGGATGAGCCGGGAACGGACGATTGCGTCATACGGGCCGGCTCGGGCGGATGCAGCCATGCCAGGCCATGAGCTGGACGTGCACATTTACGGCATATGCAAGGAACAGTATGAATTCGCTCAAAAACAAGATTTTCTGCATACGTTGCAACCGGTGGCATTCGGCAAACCTGAAGCGCATAATTTATATTAGCCATCAGGATGTAACAAACATCGATCATTTGTTACACAATTGAAATATAGCTGCAATTGAACTCTAACAGACAAGGGGTAAACTTATCTCATGACCCCCTTTTTGATAAATAGATTATGCTGTTGGGACCCGTGCGAACGGGTTCATTTTTTTTGCCTCCAGAATCAGGGTTCCATGAACAAAAAGAAACCCATTGCCTGAAGAGAGCACTGCTCTTGGCAACGGGTTATGGTTACAGTGGCACCACCTGCATCTGCTTCTGTTTGAAATATACCCAGTCGGTAAAACCGATCTGCTTCAGCCTGTCGCGGACCGCTTCGAGTTCGTCTCCTACGCGTGCGGGCTTGTGGGCATCCGATCCGAACGTGACTTTGACCCCGTAAAAACGGGCTCTTTCCAAAATGGCATCCGAAGGATACCAGCCGCCGCTCAGTTTGGTTTTGCCTGAAGTGTTGATTTCGATGGCCACGTTGCATTCGGCAATGACTTTAAGCGTATGATCGATCGCTTGATCCGTCTTGATTTCCGAGAAAGGAGGATAGTTGCCCTTCATGGCGTCGATATGGCCGAGAATCTGGAACATGCCGCTGCGTGCAGATTGGCTGATCAAATCGTAATACTTTTCTTTGACTTCGATCTTTCTTGCATCGCTTAGTCCTTTCCAACGTGTTTTGTTGAAGATGCTGACATCTTCGGTATGGTGGACGGAACCAATCACATAATCAAAAGGATATTGACCAAGCGTGCTTCGGTATAACTCGGCATGGGCTGGGAAAAAGTCGGACTCGATGCCAAGCAGAACGTCGATTTTGCCTGCATATTCGGCTTTCAATGCAAGCACTTCTTCCACGTAATGACGCAATTCCGACTTAGCCATGGCAATTCGGGGGAATGCATGCTCTTCTTCGCTGCCGAAATACGGCGTATGATCGGAGATGCCGATCGCTTGCAGTCCGGCACGGATGCCTGCTTCGATGTAATCGCGAATGTTTCCGTCTGCATGACCGCAGCGAAAATGGTGGGTATGAAGATCGAATTTCATGACTGTTCTTCCTTTCTCGGGCAAATTTCTTATTCCGAACTGATGAACTGCGTTTCAGGCATGCCTTTGAGGTCGCTCAAAAACTGCTGCATGGCCGAGTTGAGATAACGGCTTGCTTTGTAAATGACGCCCACGGGATGGCTGACTTCAAGCTCGCCGAGCGGGATCATTTTCAGCGTCCCTTGCCGGAGTTCATGCGCGACCGACTGCTTGGAAATGATCGAGGCTCCGAGGTTGATTTCAACCATCCTTTTGATTTCCTCGCTGCTGGACAGCTCCATGACCACATTCGGTTCGATGCCGTGTTTTTTGAGAATGCCTTCCGTAAACTTGCGGCCAACCGTGTCCGGCGACAGCAGGATCAGCGGGATATCGCGCAGCACGTCCACTGAAGCATGTTTTAGTTTGGCCAAAGGATGGGCAGGAGAAACAATGAGTTCAAACGTATCATAATACAACACGGACGTATTCAGGTTTGGATTGCGCTCCGTCAGATACCCGATGCCGATGTCGATTAACCCGCTCTCCACCAGCGTATAAATTTGCGAGGAGGGCATGGATTGAATGCTCGTCTTGATCAAGGGAAATTGATCCTGAAAATAGGACAGCACGCGCGGCAAAATCTGAATGGCAATGGAAGTGGTTGTCCCTAATACGATATGTCCTTGAGGGGTCTCATCCAGGTCGGATAGTTTCTGCTTCAGCTCATCCACGATATCCAGCATGCGCTCTGCATGCTCCAAAAATACTTTCCCCCGGTCCGTGAGGGTAACGGGCTGATTGCGATCCACGAGCACGGTGTTGAATTCGTCCTCCAGACTTTTGATCTGGGCGGAAACGGCAGGTTGAGTCAGATTCAAAAGCTCGCCTGCCTTGCGGAAGCTCATCGTTTTGGAAATCGTAATCAGCGTTTCCAGTTGGCTGATATTCATGGTTGGCCTCCTTGCGATCAACTTGTCAACTATATAAGTTGAATAAAAGATTTTACACAGGACCACTGCGCGGTCAGAACCATCTTCCGATCGCTGTTATCCCCAGATTTTTTTGAATTTTTCTCAAAGAGGGAAATCCGGGGATAAAGGCGAATGCTTCGCTTCTCCAGATTTGTTCTGTCCTCTCCGTTGTTGTGTAAATATATAGTTCAACTTATATAGGGGGGAGTAAAAAAATCCCGCAAACATGTCATCGTTCTGTTACTTTAAATTATATGGGAAACGGGGCAGCACGGCAATGAAGCAGATGGAAGCAACTTTTGCACAATCTGTACAACGGGTTGGTACATATATCACTGGACATGATTCTTCTCTTTCCCCGCCGAAGCTCATCGAAATATAGGTAAAATAGTCCTAAAACCAAAGTTCTACCCCCTGGAATCGCCAATTCTTGCCCGGCAGGGGAGAAAAGCTGTGAGAATTCGCCAATAACAGCTATAAACATTTGATCTATCAATGACGATAAATTATAGAGCACATGCCTTGCCGAATTCATGATGAATTCTTGGACGTGATAAAGTATAATGAAATTATTGAAAATGGGACTTTTGGTGTGTGACCCATAACCCAGTGTAAGGGGGACATTAAACAGTGAAAGCGGAAGTGATTAATCCTTTCCTGGAATCCGCGCGAAACGTATTTGAGCAACTCATTCAGGTTTCACCTTCCACCGGGAATCTGGGCGTGAAGAACGTGGAGTACATTGCTGACCATGTTTGGATCGTGATCGGCATGACAGGGCAGCTGAGCGGAAACATCGTATTTGGCATTCAGGAGCAGGTTGCGCTCAAAATCGTTTCTGCCATGATGGGCGGTTTTGTGATTACGGAGATGGATGATATGAGCAAAAGCGCCATTTCGGAGCTTGGCAACATGATCAGCGGGAATGCAAGCACCATATTATCCAGCCAGGGCGTAGTTGTAGACATTACGCCTCCACAAGTCATGAAGTCGGAACATCTGACGGAGTTCAATGCCTCGAAAGCACTATGCATACCGCTTATGATGGACGGTATCGGTGAGATGGATATTCAAGTCATGATCTCGTAAAATGGAACCAAACGCCTGAAAGGGCATTAGCGTTCATTACGGGAGGATTTCGGATATGTTGAAGGACCAGATCGTTTTCATTACGGGCGCATCGAGCGGCATCGGCGAGCTCTGTGCCCGAATGCTGATTGAAGAAGGTGCCATTCCCGTTTTGGCTGCCCGTTCGCGGGACAGGCTCGAAGGAATCGGAGCTTCGTTAACAGGACGACATGAATTGCTTGAGCTGGATGTCACCGATGATACACAGGTTCAGGCAGCCGTGGACAGCGTGATGAAGAAGTACGGCCAAGTGGACATTTTGGTGAACAATGCAGGCTACGGCAGGTTTGCGGCAATCGCAGACATGACGGTGCAGGAGTTCGAAGAGATGATGAATGTCAACTACATGGGGATTGTGCGCTGTACAAAAGCCGTGCTGCCCCAAATGCTGAAACGTGGCAAGGGCCAGATCGTCAATGTGGCCTCTATGGCCGGAAAGATCGGTACAGCCAAGTCGGCTTCCTACACGGCGACGAAACATGCCGTTCTTGGTTTTAGCAATGCGCTGCGCCAGGAGTTGCGCAAAACGGGCGTGGTGGTGACCACGATTAATCCAGGACCGATCGATACGCCGTTTTTCGACCGTGCCGACCCGTCCGGTAACTATGTCAACAATGTGCGCTGGATGATGCTGAAGCCGGAGGATGTTGCCGCGCACATGATCCGGGCGATGAAGAAACGCAAGGAAGAAGTGAATCTGCCCCGACTGGCGTCGGCGGGCATACGCCTGTACCAGCTGTTCCCACGTCTTGCCGACCGTCTGACCCACGGCATGATGAATCAGAAATAAGGTCGCACCCATCGTTTTATCATATGGAACATCCGAAAAAGCTCCGCGAGGGGCTTTATTTTTTTTGAACATGCTACTTTTTGCAAACCGATATTTGGTGTGTGGACTTTTTTCGCATATAATGAAAGGTAATGTGAAGATAGACTGGCGCAACTATTACTTTAAATAAGGATGGACAATCATGACGAATGAAACATTTGCTTCAATTGGCGTGGATCAGGACCTGGAAGCGGTACTGGCCAGCCATGACATTACACAGCCTTCCCCCGTGCAGGCTCAGACGATCCCGGTCATGCTGGAAGGGCGCGACGTAGTGGCCAAATCCCAAACGGGAACAGGCAAAACGCTGGCATATCTGCTGCCGCTGCTGCAAACGGTCAAAAGCGACGTGAAAGGAACGCAGAAGCTGGTCATCGCCCCGACTCAAGAGCTCGCCATGCAAATCGTGCGGGAGGGACAACGGTATGGAGAAGGTCGCGGCATTGGCGTGCTGGGACTCATCGGAGGCGCAGCGGTTAAACGTCAGGTAGAGAAATTGCGTGAACACCCGGAATTGGTCGTAGGTACGCCAGGACGGCTCAAGGAATTGATTACGATGAAAAAGCTGAAAATGCACAACGTATCGACGATCGTGATCGATGAAGCGGATCAGGTGTTCCAGCTTGGCGGAGCCAGCGACGTGGATTTCATTCTGCGAAGCGCGCTGCGGGATCGTCAACTCGTCTTCCTGTCGGCCACGATGGACGAACATACGTCGGCGCTGGCCAAACGTGAAATGAAGGAACCGGTGCATATCGGGATTGCGCCGGACCAAGCTACGGCTTCAGGATTGGAGCATTATTACTTCGTCGGGGAGGAACGGGATAAAATCGACCTGCTGCGTCGTCTGGTAAGACAATATAATCCGGATCGGGCCATCGTTTTTGTCAACGCAACCGAGGACATTGGCGAGGTTGAAGCGAAAATGAACCATCTCGGCTTGTCCGCCGCCGCATTGTACGGGGATGCCGACAAAGTGACGCGCAGCAACGTGCTGTCCAGCTTCCGCAACGGAAAAATCAAATTGCTGATCGCCAGCGAAGTGGCGGCCAGAGGACTGGACATCGAAGGCTTGCCTATGGTCATCAACTATGACCCGGCCTTCGATTCGGAACATTATGTCCACCGTGCGGGCCGAACGGGGCGAATGGGACGCAGCGGGATCGTGCTGTCGATCGTGGACGAGAAACAGGTGTTTATCATGCGCAAATTTGCGCGTGAACTGGGTATCGACATCAAGGAACGTGCACTATACGGCGGCAAGGTCATCGAATCCGACAAGCATACCGATGCACGCTCAGGCGGCGAACGTGGAGCAGCAGGGGCTGCCGGCCTTTCCAAGGGGCGCAAACCTGGTCAGGCGAGCCGTGGCAGCGGAGCGCGGGCAGCGATATCCAACCAGCGCGGAGGCAGCAAAGCCGCCGGCGGCAGATCCGAGCGCGAACAGGATCGAAAAAACAAAGGAGCGCCGAAATGGAGCAAGGAGAACAAGCCTCGTTCCGAACAATAATCGCTGACGAAAGAGGTGCATGGATGCATGAATAACACTGAACCTGTGTTGCAAATCAGCGGCCTGAGCGGAGGTTACAGTGCCAAGCGCCCTGTATTGCATGGCATCGACCTTCAGGTCGGACGCGGAGAGATGGTTGGACTGATTGGCCTGAACGGCGCGGGCAAGAGCACAACCATGAAGCATATTTTGGGTTTGATGAGCCCGCAGCAGGGCGATGTGCGGGTGATGGGCAAGACGCGGGAAGAGGATGCGCAAATCTATCAGTCTGCGATGGCTTTTGTCCCCGAGTCGCCGGAGTTATATGATGAGATGACCGTCATGGAGCATTTGGAATTCACGGCACGGGCTTATGGCGTATCGGAAGCCGATTTCAAGCAGCGTACGGAGAAGCTGCTGGACTTGTTCCGCATGCGCGAAAAGAGCGCCAGCTTGTCCACGCATCTGTCCAAAGGCATGCGGCAGAAGGTGATGATCATGTGTGCGTTCGTGGCCGGGCCGCCGCTCTATATCATTGACGAACCCTTCCTCGGGCTTGATCCGCTAGGGATACGTTCCCTGCTGGATTTCATGCTTGAGATGAAAGCGGCCGGATCATCCATTTTGCTGAGTTCCCACATTTTGTCGACCATCGAGAATTACTGCGATCGTTTCGTGGTGCTGCATCGCGGGCATGTCATTGCCCAAGGCACGCTGGGCGAGCTTCGGAACCAGTCCGGGCAGCCGGATGCCACGCTGGAGCAAATGTTCTATTCGCTCGTGCAAGGCAGGGATTAGGCATGGATCTGAAACAGCTTTGGAAGCAAAGACGCACAGGGTTCTGGAACAACATCGTTCCGTACATAGGTTACGTGATCCAGAGCGGCGTTGCCATGGTCTTTCTGTTTGTGGTCATTGCATTTTCCGCCTGGTATACCTCTTTCGTACAACATATTCCTGCAGGTTTTCCAATTCGCTGGGTCGCGTTGCTTTTGCTTGCCCCGCTGGCCATTTTTGCGGGATATCGTACGTATTTACAGCCGGCAGACATCGTTTTTCTCAGGCCGCAGGAGCATCGGATGCAAGAGTATTTGAAAAACAGTTTCTCGCGCGGCGTGATCTATAAGTGTATCGGACTACTGATCGTTTACGTGACGTTATGGCCGCTCTATGTGCGCGCCGACGCGGATGCGCGTCCGTTCGGGTGGTTTTTGCTGCTGCTGCTCGCATGGAAAGGAGTGTCCAGCTATGGAGCTTGGCAGGAGCTCCGCATGGTCCAATACGGCGCAGCCCGAGGGTACCGGCTGCTGCGCTGGGCTGTGGTCATTCTGGCGGTGGCCGCCTGGTTGTGGCATCCGCCGCAGCGAAGCATCTGGTTCGAATTGCTGCTTGCCGTGCTTTACCTCGTGGCATTGCGAATTCCGCATAAACATCGGGTAGCCTGGGAACGCCTGATTCGAGTGGAGCAATCCCAAAGCGCGAGAGTCATGCAAACGCTGGGATGGTTTGTGGATGTCCCATCTTCAGGGCAGAAGGTCAGCGCACGCCGCTGGTTGAGCAAGTGGGGAAGCGGCTTGCCTTGGAAACCCGAGAAGGCTTACCGGTATTTGATCACCAAAACGTTTATTCGGACCGAAGTATTTCCGATCGTGGTGCGTCTGATTTTGCTGGGCATGTTATTGACGTGGTGGACGGCAGGCACTTACTTTGGCCTCGGCGTGTATTTGTTCTTCCTGCTGATCGCCGGGGTCCAGCTGGGGTCGTTGCGCCGTGCCCATGCCGAATCGTTCTGGATCATGATTTATCCGATTACCGAAGAAAGCCGTCGTTCCCAGGTGCTTGGTTTTATTTTTCACCTCCATGCGGGTTTCGCACTCCTGCTATGGCTGCCGATGCTCACCGCGGGAATGGACGGTTTGGGGATCATCGGGGCAGCATTGGTCCTTGGCGTTGCGGTTGCGTACCTGATGAGAAGATCCCAAAGAAACAAATGGTTGAAGGAAGAAGAGGACATATAGAGCTCATTCGCTATTTGGTTAACGGCATTTGCGACAGTCCTTAGAGTTGAAGAAACGGTTGATCCAGGGGAAGTTCCGGGTCAACCGTTTTTGCGTTAGTTCGGGCCGAAGCGTTTATACCGCGCCGGAGTTATGGTACTAACAACAGAGGAACGATTTCGTAATGATCACAAGCAGGATGAACAGTACAAGAATAGCACCTGTACTTGTGAATCCACCGCCACAGTATCCGTAACCGCCTCTTGTTTCTTCAACGCCAGACATGGTCATTCCCCTTTCGGTTCGTTGTTGGCACGCCTTTGCGTACACCGTATATTATGAGCCGTGGGTATAAGTTGATTGGGCAAGTGCCCCGTTTCCAAAGGAAAAAGGAGGTTTGGGCGCCGGATTGCACTTCCGTAAACGCAAGAACACCTCCCTTGTCGCATGCGGACATGTTTCAAGAGAGGTGTTCGGAATGAGGAGAGCAATGCAGCCCCGTCTCCGTTTTTATGGAATAGGCGTTTTATCCTATATTTAATTGGCTTGCAGTTCCAGAACGCTGCGATGAATGGTATCAAACAGATCCTCAAGCGAGGACTCCTCGATGCAGGAGAAGGCTACGCGCAAATCCGTTTCTCCCAATGCGATGGTACCTACGCCGTATTGCTGCAGCAGATGGTTGCGGAGTGCTTCCGCACTGACATCTTTAAGCTTCAGGCACATGAAATAACCGGAGTTGAACGGATAATATTGCAGTGCATCGCCGTATTTGCCGCTGTCAAGCAGTTCCTTTACTTTGTTGGCACGGCCTTTCATAATTTCGAACTTCTCCCGTTTTTGGGCTTCGAACCCTTCTGCCTTGAGTGCATCCAGCACAAAGGTTTGAGACGGATGCGGACCGCTGGAAATCGTGGCACGGATAATGCCCAGCGTCTTCTGCTCCAGCGCATTCAGAACGCCGGCGTCCTCGTGGGCATACGTGATGAAACCGACGCGGAAGCCCCATACGAATTCTTCCTTGGTCGCGCCGTCGATCTTGACAGCAAGGACGCGCGGGTGAATGCCGGCCAGCTTACCGAACAACGACTCGTGAATGGAATCTTCGAAGAACAAGCCATAGTAGGCATCATCCGTAACAGCAACCACATCGACGCCTGCTTCCGCAGCCTGGCGAATCGTATCCACGATCAGGTCTGCTTCTTCGGCACCCGGCGTGTAACCTGTCGGATTGTTCGGGAAGTTAAGCAGCACGATGGCTTTGCCCTTGTCTTTCTGTGCAAGAAGTGCATTCAGCAGACCTTCGCTGTTGAACGTCAAGTCTTCGTTAAACAGGGGATAATGAACCAACTGGCTGTGACGGCGAATTCCGAAGGTCAGCTCATAATTTTCCCAGTTTTTATCCGGATAAATCACAGCGTCCCCTTCATCGGCAAACAGGTCGGCTACGATGCTGAGTCCGTGCGTCAATGCATTGGTTACAATCGGATTGCCGAAGCTTTTGCCTTCCAGGGAAGGCGTTTCCTTCAGCAACTTCTCTCTCCAAACTTTCCGCAGCTCAGGCTTGCCCGCAGGCGGAGCGTAAGGATACAGATCCTTGGGTTCATATGCGGAGAGCTTCTCCTGAATGACAGGAAGATGCATCGGTACGCCGCCTTCAAGGGCAATACCAATCGTTGCGTTATAGGTTTTGGCCAGGCTTGCCGCTTCGGCAGACTGACTCAGAATGCCTTCTTTCGGGAAATAGATTTCCTTTCCGAGCTGCGACAGCATGGAGTAGACGTGACTGCTGCCTGCCTGAATACTTTCGTTCAACTGTTCAGCCAGTGGATTCATTATTTTCATCCTTCCAAGTCTTTGGGATTCAACTGCCTAACATTATATCACCTTGCATGCAACCCGTCACGGAAATTACGCATAATGACAGTTATTACACTTCACCGCGTTGTTGCAGGAGGAGAATTGGCTTGGAAAGACGAAAAAGCGCTCCCTGTTTTCACATACAATGAACGGTCACTTCTGGTGAAAAGGACAGTACTTTCGCATCATTTCGGCGGTTTCGGCATCCCGGCCTTCGTCTCGGCGCTGCAGTTCGCCGTTAATGTGCTCGAACCGGTCTGCCGCCAGGTTTTGCCCGAATTTGAATTTGGCGCTGAGGCGTTCGGGAACGATGCGGACCACCGCGACCGCTTTGAGGCGGCCTGCATAACGGGAATCATTCGCATCGATGGGAACGTAACCGCCCTGCGGTTGAAGCTTTTCCATGAATCGTTGCAGCGCCTTCCCTTTGGTGTGCAGGTCGGCGACGACCTCGGCTTGTCCGAAAGCCATGACGCTTTTAAAAAACGAGGTTGCCGGGCAAGCGAGCTCGGGATCGCTGAAGTAGGAAGGAATCAAGGAAAACTCCTCGGCGACCGTAAAGCTGACGGAGGAATCCTGTTTGATCTGTTTCATCTTCTCTCCGGCCAGACTGCCATGGAAATAGAAGCATCCCTCCATATAAACAAAGTTCAGCGGCGTTACCCGAGGTGAGCCGTCCGTGCCAATCGTTCCCAGAAAACCAAATGAAGCCTCGTTCAAAAATGCTTCGATTTCCTGTTCTTCACTTACGCTGAATTCTTTTCTTCTCATCTGCAAGATCCCCCTTGGTTGGTATGGCCTGAATCGTCGTAGAGCGTACTTCTAAGATATAAGCTATATTGACAATAAAATAGATCCAATTTACATTCATTTTTATAGGCCAATTTGAATCGGGTAACGTGGAGGTGATGGTTGTTATGGAGTTTTGGCTCCCCATGGAAAGCTATGAACGCCAGCACCGTTTCAAATATGCCGCATTGTATCACGCGCTCCGCGATGCCATCCATGCGGGAACGCTCGCAAGCGGAACGAGGCTGCCGTCGACGCGAGATCTGGCCCGCCAATACAATCTTTCGCGCGGATCCGTTGCCCAGGTGTACGACATGCTGCTTGCAGACGGATACGTGCGCGCCTACCGTGGGAAAGGGACATATGTTTCAGACACGCTGACGGAAAAGGAGTATACTGGGCGCGAGGCCAAGATCAGCTTGTCCCCTTGGGGGAAGAGGGTAGCCAACCTTCATATGGTGAACGGGGACGTGCCCATCGACGCCGTCCGCCAGCCCGTCATCGATTTCAACATGCAGCGCATGCCTGCCGAGCATTTTCCGCAAGCCGAGTGGAGAAGTGCGCTTGCCGCTGCCCAGCGCAGTGATTGGAGGAGGCAGAGCAGCGTGGCAGGGGATCTGGAACTGCGTGAGGCCATCGCCTCGCATGTGAGATGGACGAGAGGAATACACGCCGATCCTTCGCAGATTGTGCTGTTCAGCGGGTCGATGCAGGGAATAACGCTGCTGACCCAGCTGCTCGTTTCCGAAGGAGACTCCGTTGTGCTGGAAAATCCAGGTTATCCGGGCATTGCCCAAGCTGTAAAGGCGGGAGGCGGCCGTCTCCTGCCGGCTCCCGTGGATGCGGGCGGAATCATTCCGCAAGCGTGGGAAGCAGGCGTGTTGTTCGTTACGCCGACCAGACAATATCCTACAGGGGCGGTGCTGGGCCTGGAGCGTCGGAAAAAACTGCTAACCTGGGCTTCGGAGCGGAATGCCGTCATTATTGAGGATGACTATGACAGCGAATTCCGGTGGGGAGGCAGGCCGATTGAACCGCTCAAAGTACTTGATCGCGAACAGCGAGTGATCTATATCGGCTCGTTCTCGCAGACGATGCCGGCGGCGGTTCGGCTGGGGTATGCCGTTTTGCCGCAAAGCCTCGTAGGCCCGGTTTTGGCGGCAAAAACGTTGTTTGAACCTGTTTCCCCCGCATTGCTGGAGCAGCGTGCATTGGCCCGATTCATGGCCCGGGGGTGTTATTTGCGGCATGTGAGAAGGTTGACGCGCCTGTACGGGGAGCGGCATGATTTTTTCGTGAACGAGCTGGAGCGGCAGCTGCCGGAAGCTTTTACGGTGCAGCCGGGAGATGCAGGCTTGCACGTTTATGCGACATGGAACGGCAGTTCCGAATCCTTTGAACGGTTCAAACGGTTGGCTGCGCAGGAAGGCGTTCGATTTCGTGATGCGGCCCGGTATCACTTGAAGCCGTTCTCTTCTGCCGTTTGCTTTGGATTTGCTCATCTCGACGAGAAGGCATTGGCCGAAGGCATCGCCATCATGCGGCGTGCGTGGGAGAAGTGCATATTTTCGTTTCGGTGAATTCCGCTGTATAATAGGATAAGGTTGTATGGTTTTATGCTCTGGAGGGAGCTGACATCCATAGATGAGCGTGCCGTGCGTCGTTTTATGTTGGACGAACAGTATGGCACGCATGAAGAGAGATCAACATTCAAGGGGGAGTGGCGACATGCTGCAGGCATCGCCGTCATCTTTTGTTATTTTGCCCGCAGTCGCCAAAATTGTCTGCGAGCCGGGCTGGAAGTGGCAGAAGCGGGAAAAACCGATGCAGAATTACGATTTGTTTTATGTATGGAGCGGTGAAGGTACGGTTGTCCTCAATGATCAGCCGTATGAGGTGGGCAAGGGCAGTTGTTTCCTGTTTCGGCCGGGAGACCATACCAGTGCGACTCATAATCGGCAAAAGCCGCTTGTGCTCACGTACATTCATTTTGATGTGGAGGGGCATGTTACGGAAACTCCGCAGCCCTACCGTACGGTACAGGAGACGGTGGAGTTTGAGCATCTGCTTGCCCGGTATGTGAGGCTGTTTTTGTCCGATGTGTACGGACGGGAAGAGGAGAGCAAGCTGATTCTGAAACAGCTTATGATTCATCTGCTGCGGGCCGATACGGAACCGCCTGCCGAACGGAAAGTAAGCAACCAGCTCTCCGATGTGATCCAGGAAGTCGCCAATTATGTCCGGCAGCATCCCGGAATAACCCATCGCGTGGAGGATCTGGCAGCTCGTGCGGGATTATCCCCGCGATATTTTTCCATCAAATTCAAGGAACTTGTCGGTTCCTCCGTGCAATCGTACATTATCCGCATGCGCATTGAGCGTGCCGAGCATCTGCTCGTGCATACAGGCATGAACGTTACCGAGGTGGCCGATGCGCTCGGGTATCGCGACATTTTTTTCTTCAGTCGTCAATTCAAGCAATACACCGGCAAAAGCCCATCCGAGATCCGTTAAGTTAATGACAGTTTACAATCTCAACACCACGTAATGGGAGAAATGCGGCGGACGGGTTTTCCGATCAAACCAAAAAAGGCACAGTACCTGGTTCAGGGGCTGTGCCTTTTTTGCCTGCGTTCAGTCGTTATGGATTGACCCGTTTAAACCGTCCAAGAAGTGTTCCCATTTTGACGGTATCTCCAGGCTGCAAGTCCGTTCGAGGTTCAAATGTCCCACTTTGCGTTAACAGGACGACGGTTGAACCGAACTCGAAATAAGCCAAATCATCGCCTTGTGCCCAGGCACTTGTTGTTTCATCGGCGTATTGGATGCTGCTTACGTTCATGGCGCCGACCTTGACGACGGCCACTTCGCCAAAATCGTGAGCAATGTAGGTAATCAGCCGTTCATTCCGGCTTAACACCGCTCGCATATGGGTGAGTCCGAAATCGTTCACGGGGTAAACCTTGCCTTTAACGTGCTCCGTCTCGATTTTGTGGCCGCTTACGGGTGCATGAATGCGGTGATAGTCGCGAGGGCTGAGGTAAAGGACAAAGGCATAACCATGTTTGTACTTCTCCTGGTGGGGAGAATGGTTCAACAGCTCGGCAAGTGTATAATTTTGTCCCTTCACGTTAAGGAGCGTGCCCGAAGAGATGGGTCCGGAGGCCGTGATTTTGGCATCGACCGGACTGATCAGAGCATGCTCCGAAAGATCAAGCGGGCGCATGCCAGGCTTTAATTTCCGCGTGAAGAAATCATTCAGTGAACGATAGTCCTTCCAGTCCATTTCGGCTTCATGCAAAGGGATGTCGTATGTTCGAACAAAATAAGGGATAAAGGCCTTGCTTATCCTGCTCTTGGAAAATCCCCCTACGGTTTGAGAGATCCATTTGCGAGAAGAAAGCTCGGTCATTAACCGTAACAGCGTTTTTGCCATGAATATCCCCCTTAATTAATGCAAAACATCAGGATCGGCAATGGCCAACCATTCTGCATAATATTGACACAGAATGCAAGCGAAATCAATACAGGCCCCTATGATACGTTTGGGTTTGGCGGGAAATGCGGGTGTTTTGTTCAAGCAGCAGACGGCCGTAGGCCATCGGTTCCCGATAACTGGCCATCCAGTGTTCATTCATCCCGGCTTTGCGAAAGCCGTATCGTTGGTCTCTTCCGTTGCATTCGATAAAATAGATCCTTCCCTGTTCAGTCACGCCCATGTCCAATCCAAGGTCGGCCAAATGCGGCAGGTTCGCCGAAAGGGTGTAGGCCACCTGGAGCGCAATGGAACAAATCGAGTCTTCGAGCTCGGCGCGGGCCAGAGTGGTTGAATCGCTGTCCAGCACGTCTCCGAGCTTCATGACTTTTCCGCCTTGCGCGATGTTGGTGACAAAGGTATGCGCAGGAGCGGCTTTGGCAAACATGCCGGTCACTTGCCACAAACCGTCTTTTCCGCGCTGCACGGATATACGCAGGTCGACGGGCCTTCCCTTGTAACGCAGCAGTGGAATTCGTTCCTCAATCAAATAGGCATGGCGGAATATTCGCCGAAGCGCAGCCGATGGCAGCTGGCCCTTGTGCAGGCGGAAGGTAGCCCATCCCTTTCGTGAAGCCTTGGATTGACAGGTTAAATGCCATTGCCCTTCTTTTTTGAACAAACGCATGATTCCATGGCCGATGCTTCCGCTGCACGGTTTGATAATGAGATCGTCGAATTGGTCCATCATATGAGCCAAAGATTGCTGCGTGGCCCTTTGCGCATGAGGCAGATGTTCACGCAAAACCGGATTTTGAAACAACATGTCATGGATGTAGTCTTTGCGATAACGGTTGCGGACGTTGTAAATCTGGATGCCTTGCAGCAGCAACTGGGCAATTTTGTGCTGTTCCATCCGGCGCAGCTGGAAAGCGCGATTATGAATGACCGCAGGAAGGGGTATCCGCCTCCGGACATAAGTTTCCCCTATGCGGATATAGGCCAAGCAGGTTTTGCTTTCGGGATGGATATCCTCCAGCCGCAGGAAACAGGGCACCAAATTGTAGAGTGCCGCTGCCATCTCATAATTGACGAGTGATTCTTGGCCGGTTTTGCCATTCGGTATGCCGCGGTACATCCGTGTATCGAGCAAAATGCCGATCAGTTCTTGCGGCATTGATTATTCCCCCTTTCGAGTAAATGCGAGAAGTATTACTTACGAAGCCGATATGTTGGCGAACGAATGCAGATTGAATCACGTTTATTTTTTGGCAATGCTTACATGCAGCAGTCATGTTTCTTGGGTGTGTGCCAACGGTGTATATAGATATCGTATGACGCCGCCGGACCGATGCTTGGACACCCGCCTGACCGGCATGGAGGGGGACAGCCTATTTCATACGGGACAGGTTGTTTGCTCTTTCTCGTGCAGAGGCTGCTCCTTTCTGCGCCAATGTCTCCAAAGATAGTGGCATATGCCCAAATCAGCGCATATGATGGCGGAGACGAAGGTTAGAGGAAGGAGCAAGCTGCATGAGTAAAAAAGGGAGAAAAAAGGCCCAGACGCCGAAACTTCGTCATCTGAGCCCCACATTTAGGGAGCTGGAGCTGACGGAACGCCGCACTAGTCCGAGTCCGGTTCGTTCAAGCTTTGCTCTCGAGAAGGATGATCGTTTGAATGCCCATGTTCCGTCATCGAAGGAGCCGGACGGACCTCTACAGCCATCCGATCCCGCATTGCCGGAAACCGATGAACCATCTGGAAATGCGCAGCAGCCCGAAATTCATGTTGAAGTCGTTCAACCGCCGCCGGAAACTGCGGTTACGGAAGCTGCGCAGGCAACTGCTCTCGAGAAGGATCAGATGAAAGTCAGCAGCGTAGCCCAATGGTCCGCGGAAGTAGAAGACAACAAGCAGGAAGGACTCACTGCCGGAGAAAGGCTCAAACAGTTGAGGCAAAACCAGATGCCCGGCCAAGTCGGACATTATATTTACACCGATGACTTAAGCGAGCATGCGGTTACGGAGAGCCGGTTGGCCCCGCTGTCCGTGGATGCAAGCAAACTGAAGCCGGGTGCCGTTGGAAGCGAGGCTCTTCAGGACTATGCCGTAACGAGCATCCATATCGCTGACGGAGCGATCCTGTCCGCCAAGCTTGCCGAAAATTCCGTGTCGGAGGAGCATTTGATTGATGGTTCCGTATCGGGCCACAAAATCCGAAACGCCTCGATTTCGGGGGATAAAATCAGGGATGGTAGCATCACGTCGCAGAAGCTCGGCAATCAGGTCATCGATGCCTCCAAAATCGCGGACGGATCAATCAGTGCAAGGCATTTTAATCACATGGTCATTACCGAGGATCTGATTAAAAATCAGGCCATCACCGGAGAAAAGATTGCTGTTAGCAGCATTGATACCCGTCACTTGGTCGGAGGGGCCGTGCATACCTCGAAGCTTGCCGACGATGCGGTTACAACGTCCAAAATCCGTGAAGGCGCGATAACGGGCAGCAAGATCGAAGAACAATCCATTACGTCGGCACACATTCAGACAGGGGCTATTCAACAAAGTCATCTTGCCGAAGGTTTGGTGGGAAGACCTCAACTGGCGGACGAAAGCGTTGGCAGCAAGCAGATTGAAGAAGGCGCGATCGAAATGAGGCATATTGCACCGGGTGCGCTAAACGGCAGACACTTGGCCAGCGGTTCCATCAGCCAAATTCAGATTGGTGCTTATGCGGTGGGGCGGGACCAAATTGGACCAGGGGAAGTGCAAAGCGAGCATTTGGCGGAAGGAGCCGTCATCGGCTCAAAGATCGCGGATCAGTCAATCGGAACGGCAAAGCTTCTGGAACAAGCGGTGACGGCCTCCAAAATCGCGGATCAAAGCATTGTTTCCTCCAAAATCGCCGACGAGGTCATTCAGGGAAAACATCTGGCCCAGGCTTCCATTCGTGCCGAACATATCGCCAACCGGGGAATTACGCCAGTCCACATCGACAATGCCGCGATCCATTCCATTCATATCGCTTCAGGAAGCGTGGAAGCTGTGCATTTGGCAGACGGCAGCGTTTCGGGTGCAGCATTGGCAGAGAATGCGGTGTCTACCGAACATCTGTCCGAAGCCTCCGTCGGAACGGATCAAATCCAAGACGGAGCGATCACGGGTAAAAAACTCGCTGAAGGAAGCGTGACATCAGACAAACTGGGGCCGGCATCGGTCAATGGCAAAGTTCTGGCACCAGGCAGCGTTTCGACAGTACACCTTGCCAATGGCGGAGTGACGAGCAGTCACCTGTCTCCAGGCAGTGTAAGTTCAGAGGCGTTACGGCCGTATACGGTAAAATCGGAGCATCTGACCGAGCGTGCTGTAGGAGCCCCTCATCTGCAGCCGGGGAGCGTGCAGACGTCGGCGCTGGCTAAAGGAGCCGTGACGGGAGAAAAGCTTGCACCAGGCAGCGTAGCTTCTGCACAAGTGGCAAATGGCTCGATTTTCCCTCCGCATTTGACGGACCATGCCGTCACTTCGCCAAAGCTGTCTCCGGAAAGTGTGTCCACTGATAAAATTGCCGATCAGGCGGTGACGTCGGCCAAACTGGCGGACGGCAGTGTGAACTCTGCCAAAATAATGGCTGAGAGCATTGCGCCCAAACATATTCCGACAGGTACGATTCACGGATACCATTTGAAACAGCATGTGGTTTCCTTGGAGCATTTGGCAGATGAGGTTCGTTCCCCTGATTTGTTCGCCGATGGCAGCATCACCAGCAATAAATTGCAACCGGGTCTGATTCGGGAGGAATATTTGGCTTCAGGCTCCGTATCCGGCACCGCGCTGCAGCCTGGCGCCGTTGGGAAGGAACATCTGCAGGCCTCGGTAGTGGAATCCGCCCATCTTGCCGCGGGCAGCGTGGATTCGGATCATCTGGCCGAACGGATTGTTGGCCCACAGCATTTGCAGGTAGAAAGCATCAATGGCGAGCACATTGCCAGCCATGAGATCAAGGCGCGGCATTTGGCGCCTTCATCGATCAAAGAAGAACACTTGGCACCCCTGTTGATATCGGGAGTCCATTTGCAGCCTGGGCTAATCAGCAGCCTGCATTTGCAGGCGGAATCGACAGGTCCTGTACATCTGCAGCAAGGGGCAGTGAAATCCCGTCATATTGAGGAAGGCGCCGTGCTCTCGCATCACATTTTGGAGCGCAGCATCGGCAATGCCCATCTGGAAGAAGAATCGGTTAGTACAACGACTTTGCAAGATGGAGCAGTGACGGTCTCCAAACTCGCCGATGGCAGCGTGGATGGGCACAAACTGATCGACGGCAGCATCGACACGGTGCATTTGGCGGACGGGGCGGTGCAAGGCAGCAAGCTCGCAGCAGGATCCGTGGGGTTGGATCATCTCGCAGCAGGTGCGATCGACGGCAGCAAACTTGTTGAAGGAAGCATCGGCAGCGTGCACTTGCAAGCAGAAGCGATCAGTTCGGCAAATTTGCAAGATGAAGCAGTGACGGCTTCCAAGCTTGCCAAGGGCAGCGTGGATGGCAGCAAGCTGGCGGCGGGAACGATCGGCCTGGAGCATTTGTCGGCGGAAGTGTTGGAGGGTAGTAAACCGGCCGAAGGCAGCATCGAAACAGCGCATTTGGTGGACGGAGCGGTTGATGGCAGCAAGCTCGCAGCAGGATCTGTAGGTTCGGATCATCTCGCGGCAGGTGCGATCGACGGCAGCAAACTGGCCAAAGGAAGCGTAGGCAGCGAACACTTGCAAGCAGAGGCGATCAGTTCGGTGAACTTGCAAGACGGAGCAGTGACGGCCTCCAAACTTGCCGACAGCAGCGTGGATGGCAGCAAACTGGCGGCGGGAACGGTAGGCCTGAAGCATCTGTCGTTAGAAGTGCTGGAAAGCAACAAACTGGCTGAAGGAAGCATCCGCAGCGTGCACTTGCAAGCAGAAGCGATCAGTTCGGTGAACTTGCAAGATGGAGCAGTGACGGCCTCCAAGCTCGCCAAGGGCAGTGTGTACGGCAGCAAGCTCGCAGCAGGATCCGTGGGTCCGGAGCATCTTGCGGCAGGTGCGATCGACGGCAGCAAACTGGCGGCGGGAACGATAAGTCTGAAGCATTTGTCGGCAGAAGTGCTGGAGAAAAACAAACTGGCCGAAGGCAGCATCGGCAGCGCGCACTTGCAAGCAGAAGCCATCAGTACGGCGAACTTGCAAGATGGAGCAGTAACAGCCTCCAAGCTCGCCAACGGCAGCGTGGATGGCAGCAAGCTGGCGGTGGGAACGATCGGTCTGGAGCATCTGTCGGCAGAAGTGCTGGAAAGCAGCAAACTGGCTGAAGGCAGCATAAACACAGCGCATTTGGCGGACGGGGCGGTGCATGGCAGCAAACTGGCTGAAGGCAGTATCGGCAGCGCGCACTTGCAAGCGGAAGCGATCAGTACGGCGAATCTGCAAGATGGAGCAGTAACAGCCTCCAAACTCGCCAATGGCAGCGTGGATGGCAGCAAACTGGCCGAGGACAGCATCAGCAGCGCGCACTTGCAAACAGAAGCGATTAGTTCGGCGAATCTGCAAGATGGAGCAGTGACGGCCTCCAAGCTCGCCAACGGCAGCGTGGATGGCAGCAAGCTGGCGGTGGGAACGATCGGCTTGGAGCATCTGTCGGCAGAAGTGCTGGAAAGCAGCAAACTGGCCGAAGGCAGCATCAGCAGCGCGCACTTGCAAGCGGAAGCGATCAGTACGGCGAATTTGCAAGATGGAGCAGTGACAGCCTCCAAACTCGCCAATGGCAGCGTGGATGGCAGCAAACTGGCCGAGGGCAGCATCGAAACGGCGCATTTGGCGGACGGGGCGGTACAAGGCAGCAAACTGGCGGCAGGAACGATCGGCCTGGAGCATTTGTCGGCAGAAGTGCTGGAGAGCAGCAAGCTGGCCGAAGGCAGCATCAGCAGCGTGCACTTGCAAACAGAAGCGATTAGTTCGGCGAACCTGCAAGATGGAGCAGTGACAGCCTCCAAGCTCGCCAATGGCAGCGTGGATGGCAGCAAGCTGGCCGAGAACAGCATCAGCAGCGCGCACTTGCAAACAGAAGCGATTAGTTCGGCGAATCTGCAAGATGGAGCAGTGACAGCCTCCAAACTCGCCAATGGCAGCGTGGATGGCAGCAAGCTGGCCGAGAACAGCATCAGCAGCGCGCACTTGCAAGCAGAAGTGATCAGTTCGGCGAATCTGCAAGATGGAGCAGTGACGGCTTCCAAGCTCGCCAACGGCAGCGTGGATGGCAGCAAGCTGGCAGCAGGAACGATCGGCTTGGAGCATTTGTCGGCAGAAGTACTGGAGACCAACAAACTGTCTGAAGGCAGCATCGACACGGTGCATTTGGCGGACGGTGCGGTACAAGGCAGCAAATTGGCTGAAGGCAGCATCAGCAGCGTGCACTTGCAAACAGAAGCGATCAGTTCGGCGAACTTGCAAGACGGAGCAGTGACAGCCTCCAAACTCGCCAATGGCAGCGTGGATGGCAGCAAGCTGGCAGCAGGAACGATCGGCTTGGAGCATTTGTCGGCAGAAGTGCTGGAAAGCAGCAAACTGTCTGAAGGCAGCATCAGCAGCGCGCACTTGCAAGCAGAAGCGATCAGTACGGCGAACCTGCAAGACGGAGCAGTGACAGCCTCCAAACTCGCCAATGGCAGCGTGGATGGCAGCAAACTGGCAGCAGGAACGATCGGCCTGGAGCATTTGTCGGCAGAAGTGCTGGAAAGCAGCAAACTGTCTGAAGGCAGCATCGACACGGTGCATTTGGCGGACGGTGCGGTACAAGGCAGTAAGCTCGCAGCGGGATCTGTGGGTCCGGAGCATCTCAAGTCAGGTGCGATCGATGGCAGCAAGCTGGCAGCAGGAACGATCGGCCTGGAGCATTTGTCGGCAGAAGTGCTGGGAAGCGGCAACCTGGCCGCAGGAAGCATCGGATCGGAGCAACTGGCAGATGGCTCCATTGATGAGAACAAACTGGCCGAAGGCGCCGTATTCTCCTATCACATTTCCGATGGCAGCATTGGTCGTGTTCATTTGGAAGAGGAAGCTGTCGGAACGTTGAACTTGCAAGATGGCGCGGTCACGCTTTCCAAGCTGGCTCCAAGCAGCGTGGATGGCAGCAAACTGGCCGAAGGCAGCATCGATACGGTGCATTTGACGAACGGTGCGGTGCAAGGCAGCAAGCTCGCAGCTGGATCCGTCGGTTGGGAGCATCTCGTGGCAGAATCCATTGATGGCAGTAAACTTGTTAAGGGAAGCATCGGCTCGGAGCAACTGGCAGATGGCTCCATTGATGAAAATAAACTGGCCGAAGGCGCCGTATTCTCCTATCACATTTCCGATGGCAGCATTGGTCGTGTTCATTTGGAAGAGGAAGCTGTCGGAACGTTGAACTTGCAAGATGGCGCGGTCACGCTTTCCAAGCTGGCCCCAGGCAGCGTAGACGGCAGCAAACTGGCGGACGGTTCCGTGCAATCGCACCACATTTTGGATGGCAGCATCGGCAGCTTGCACTTGGAAGAAGAAGCGGTCGGCACGCTAAACTTGCAAGACGGATCGGTTACCGGTCCAAAACTGGCAAATGGCAGCGTGGATGGCAGCAAACTTGGCAAACAAAGCATAAGTTCCCTTCACTTAAATGGGGGGATCGTGGGGACGGAGCATTTGAGTGCGGAAGTCTGGGAGGCGATTCGCCAACTCAGCGGAGATACGTTGGAACAATTGGTTGCCGCCAAGCAGCAGGAAGAACAAGAGTCGGCAAAGGCAGCAGCATTTACTCTAAAAGACGAACCGATTCAGGATTCGAACCAGGTGGACGTACAACCGAATCCGGAGCCGGCTGCCGACGTAAGGGAAAGCCTCGAAGCTGCAGAACGGATCAGTGAAAATTCCGTTCGGGGGGATCACCTGTGCGAGGATGCGGTGGGTAGCCGGGAGCTGAAGGCAGGGGCCGTAACCCCAAAACATTTATCTTTCCATCCGGTGCGAAGTTCCAGCCGCCAGCCGATCGTTCAACAGTTCGGCATGGAAGCCTTCATCCTGCCTGAAGAAGATTCCTCGGTCGAACTGACGGTAATATTTGAAGAAGCTTTTGCATCGGAGCACTACGTCATTGTGGCGATGTGCAATGACCGGGGATTTCAGGTATCGCTCTTGTCCCAGAGCGAAGACGAAGCAGTGTTGGAAGTTACACGTACAGCAGGATGCAAGCACACGTACGGACTGTTGTCATGGATCGCGGCCGGTCCGTCGTTATAACGGGGATAACAGCCGTTAATGCTGCAAAGGCGGTATCCGGGAAAATCCGGAATGCCGCCTTTTTTACTATCTGTATAAAGATTGTCCTGTCAGAATCGCCAGGGAAGGCCAGGTCAGTATAAAGGGGCAGTCCCGTATGTCATGCCCGTATTCCATGCCCGTATTCCATGCCCGGAGGCCGACGGCCCGGAACACTTTTTGCAATGGTTGTCACAGCGAATGAGTTGGGTCCATACAAGTCGAGTGCAGGCTGAATGATATCAGTTTTGGCAGCCGGATATTTGGACGTGGCTTCAAAGGGGGGATCACCGAATGGTAAAGCAAGTGGAACGGCTTTGTCGGCTGTTTCCATAAACGATCCATGTCGAAACGGACGGAGCAAGTCATAAGTGAAGAAAACTGCTCAAGGGCGAATGCCGTTTCCACTTCTCCACAGATACATAGAATACTGTGTGTTCCTTTGGCGATGGATGATGAAAGAATACGGGAGGTGACCATATTGCAGAATCGGAGACGGAAGGTTGGTGCTGTCGTAAAGGCAAGTGCAGGACGAAAAAAGAATCGCCGGAGAAGAGACGTCCGAAAGACGGGGATTTCCAACAAATCCAAACGCCGAAGGTATGTTCTGCCCCGTATAGGTCTGCCTAATGCAGGAAACCCGTTGCTTTCGGTCATTATTCCAGCCATGAATGAGGAGAAAACCGTCCGCAGGGCGGTACGCGAAGCGAAGAGAATCAGCCCGAGCACCGAAGTGATCGTTGTCGTCAACGGTTCTACGGACCGTACGGCGGCATTAGCCGCAGGCGCGGGCGCACGAGTACTTGTCCATGACGATGCCCTCGGCCATGACGGAGGACGGCGCGTAGGCGCAACGGAGGCATGCGGCGATATCCTGCTCTTTACCGATGCGGATATCGTTATTCCCGCCGAACAAATGGCACCTTTCGTGCAAGCGATTGTTGACGGAACGGATGTGGCTCTTAATGACTACACCGGGCCAATAAAGCGCAATCCCGTGCATCCGGTCATAGAGGCTAAGCATGCATTGAACATCATATTGGAAAGACCGGACCTTAAAGGAGCTTCCCTTACTGCCATACCTCACGCGATGAGCCGCAAGGCACTGGAAATCATCGGCGTGGAAGCGCTGGAAACTCCGCCGCTGGCCTTGGCAAAGGCCGTGGATGCGGGACTTCGGGTACGGGCGGTGCATCATGTTCCTGTCGGCAAAATGAACCGGCTGCGCGCCTTGAAGCGATCAGGGCCAGACCCGTTGGAAAAAATCGTGCTGAACGATCATCTGGCCGCGATCCGATGGATTACGGGTCATCGCGGTCCACGAGGAGGATTTCCCGATTTGAACCGTGTCCGCGCTTTGGCAAGATGAGCAGGTCGGAGGTGAAACCATGAAGCAGCAAACGGGGCGACGTAGGCCCGCAATAAATAGAAGAGTGCGTCGGAACCGCAGAATCCATAAAAGGAAACGTCCGGGGATGGCTATCCATCCATACGCAGTAAATTTGGATGTCTTTCGAAGGGCGGGACAACAAGCAGGCCAGGGTGCCCCCGAAGAAAGGGAGGCATTCATCAGGCATGCATTCCAGTCATGGCATGAACACGGCAAGGCGGTCGAGGGAACGTTTCCCACGTACGATAGTGCGATTTTGGCAGGCAAGGCGTTCATGGAAGGATACGCTCATGCCGCCGGCCGCAATCTCGATCTGGTCCCTTTGCTGCTGCGCCGCCCGGCTGCGGCCGTAGTCTGTGCCTGCAATGAAGAGCAGACGCTTCCGCAAGTGCTGAGACAGCTGAAACGTTTGCCTTTGGAGGATATTATCGTTGTGCTGAATGGAACGAAGGATAACAGTTTGGAACGGGTGATTTCCGAGAAAGGCATCACAATTGTGTATGAACCGGAACGGGCCGGACATGACGTGGGCCGGGCATTGGGAGCCAAAATGACGATGGCGGATTCCGTGCTGTTCGTGGATGGGGACATGGTGCTTCCTGCCGAACAGCTTGCACCTTTCCTGTACGAAATCGACCGTGGAAGCGATGTTGCGCTGAACGATATCTCCTCGCTGATTCCTCCTTTTGCAAGGCAGGATGAAGTTAGCCGCATCAAGGCCTACCTCAACCGTACATTGGGAAGGCCGGATCTTGGCTCCAACTCCATGACCGCCGTCCCCCATGCAGTATCCCGCCGCATGATCGATACCGTCAAACCGGAATCGCTCGTTGTGCCGCCCAAAGCGCAAACCCTTGCCATCCATCATGGTCTGGCAATAGCTGCTCCCGCACGGGTTGACGTTATCCGGACCAATCGTTTGCGCAAGTCGAATATCGGCAGCGGCAACGAGGTTGCGAAGCTGATCATCGGCGACCATCTTGAAGCGTTGGCGGTTTGGCTGAAATTGTCGGAAGAAAGCGGGAGGGCTTCGCCGGGCATTTCGCGTATCGAAGTGGCCTACAGGAGGAACGGCAGATGACATTGACCAGTATCATTATTCCTACCTATAACGGCCTGGAGCTGTTGAAGTCTTGCATCGCGGCCATTCGCCGGCATACCGACGACGCCACGCCGTATGAAATTGTCGTGGCGGATAACGGCTCGACTGACGGAACGGCCTCCTTTTGCGCGAGCGAACGGATTCGTTTCGTTCGTTTGCCGGCCAACCGCGGATTTCCGGCAGCTTGCAATGCGGGCATGCGTGCGGCATGCGGAGATGACCTGCTGCTGCTGAACAACGACGTAACCGTAACGCCCCGCTGGCTTCGCAATCTTCATGCTGCCTTGCATAGCGATGCCGGCATCGGTATCGTTGGTCCGATGACCAATTATGCAAGCGGCATTCAGCAGGTCAACGTGGATTTCCGGGATATGGAGCATTTTCAGGAACTGGCCGCCGTGAATAACCAACCCGATCCGGGCAGATGGAGAGAAGTCCAAAGGATCGTGGGATTATGCATGATGTTTCGGCGAGACATGATGGAGAACGTGGGTCTTTTGGATGAAGCGTATTCCCCGGGGCACTACGAAGATGACGATTATTGCTATAGAGCCCGTCTGGCAGGCTACCGGCTGCTCGCGTGCGGCGATGTGCTGGTCCACCATCAGGGCAGCGCAAGTTTCAAGAAAACGGACCGGGATCAGTGGAACCGGTTGATTGAACGGAACAGAAAGCTTTTTATCCATAAGTGGAAAGTGGATCCGCTTGACTATGTTGACCATCAGACGAAGGAGGGATAAGGAATGAAAGGTGTCATTCTTGCAGGCGGAACGGGAACAAGACTATATCCCTTGACTCGCCTGATCAACAAACACCTGCTTCCGGTCGGCAAACATCCGATGATCGCATACGGACTCGACAGACTCCGCCAGGCGGGAATCGAAGATATCATGATCGTGATGGGCACTCATTCTGCGGGTTTGTACACGGAATTTCTGGGAAGCGGCAAAGAGTACGGCGTCAAGCTCACCTATCGCATTCAGGAGAAGGCCGGGGGGATTGCGGAGGCCTTGAACCTGGCCAAAGGTTTCGTCGCACCCGGCGAAAAGTTCGTTGTACTGCTTGGTGATAACCTGTTCAGCGATGACCTCAAGCCTTATGTGGAGCGCTATATGGCACAACCGGCAGGGACAGCACGGGTCCTTTTGAAAGAGGTGGACGATGCCCGGCGTTATGGGGTGCCTGTGTTCGACCCCGCGAACCCGGAGCGGATTGCCCATATCGAAGAGAAACCCAGTCAGCCGAAAACTTCGTATTGTGTCACCGGGATTTATATGTATGATGATCATGTTTTCAATTTCATTGCCGGCATCTCGCCGTCGGCGCGCGGAGAATTGGAAATCACCGACGTGAATAACCATTATGCTGCCGCCGGAAGCTTGGAGTACGATATATTGCAAAATTACTGGACTGATGCAGGCACCTTTGAATCGTTGCAGGAAGCGGCCGTCCGCATGAAAGGACAGCTGCCATAAGTCGATGAGCCACAGTTGCCGCCATGCGGCACCTCGATCAGGTGGATGAACCGCGCTGGAGCCCCAATGCTCCGGCGTTTTGTGCAGTGGCACTTTCTGTGGCCGGCAAGGAGGGAATGGGGTGATAGCAGCGAAATACACCGGAGCAAGCAGGAGAGAGGGCAAGCTTCCCGAAAGGGACCCATCAACGATGGCAAGTCAGGTTCAACGTCCAGAAGTAGAGGCAGCCAAGCTTAAGAATAAAGCAGCCCGCCGAAGAGCGGTGCAAAACCCATTCGTTAAACGCGTGGGACGTCTTGTTGATGCAAACGAAGACGGGCAGCTTAATGTCGGAATGAACCAGGGCAGTGATGAGCAGATCATCGTCAACGAAAGCGACGAACCCATGGATATAAATGGCAGAAGTGGCGAGATAGCGCCTTGCAAGCAGCGAGTGTCCATTTCTGCACGCCGGGGGAGGTATGGTATCGGAAAAGGAAAAATGTCCCGGCACTCCGGCTTTGGGCGCAGGAAGCCAGGCAGCCGGGCAGGCAAAAGGGCGGGCGTAAAGCACAGGCGCGCTAAGCTTAATGCCGGAGCGCGCGCGGGCACTGCCCGCGGCCAGAGCGCGGCGCCCGGCCGCCGCCGGGGCAAGCGGGGCAAGGCTGTGCGCCGCACGCACTCGCCGGCACCGCAGGCAATGCCAGCGGGCGCTGTCGGCGCAGCACCGCCGCAAGCGGGCCAGGTGCGGCCCCGCGCCGCTGCGGGGGGTGAAGGCGCTGCCGGTGCTCGGGGCAGCGCGAAGGGCGTGCCGCCGCAGGCTGCGAAGCGGGCGGCACGGGATAGCAGCTACGCCGTCGGTTTCCGCGACGGCATGTACGCGGGCGGGGAGGCGCTGGTGGAGCAGCGCATTCCGCCCAACCATATTCTGCCGGACGTTGCCGCGGCAGAATTGATCGCGGCGGGGGTCAACCAATATGCCTCCCGCCTTACCCGGTTGGCCGGCCCGCATGAGGTGGCTGCCCACATTTATGCGGCGCTGGACGCCAGGCGCCCGCTGTCGGTCATTCGCCTCGGCGACGGCGAATTGCTTGCGCTGGCAGCGGACACCGTGCTGTCCAGCAAAGAAGTGCAAGAGCTGGCCCCTTTTCTGCCTTATGCGGGAGTGCCGCGCTCCACGCCGGATGTGCGTGCCTCCTTGGCGGAAGCGATTCGCCGAGCCGATTGGGTCGGGGTGCCCATCTCGCGGGCACCTACGTTCCAAGGCCTGCTGTTTCCGGTGCTTCGTCATTTCGCGATCGATTGGTCGAGCCTGAAGTTGACCGACTCCACAATCAATTACAGCCTGCATCATTCCAGGCTGCTGCCGTCCCTTCTGCAGAACCGGCGCGTGCTTGTGATCGGCGATTTGGCATCCGAACTGGGGGCGCTGCTGCAGAGCCACGGGGTGTATGTCGCCGGCATGATCGCACCGGTTGCCGGATATGCCGACATTCCGCGAGTCATGCAGCGAATTCGGAAGCATGATTTCGATCTGGCGCTGGTGGCGGCGGGCATTCCCGCAATCGTACTGTGCCGTCATATTGCGGATGAACTCGGCAAGGTGGCCATCGATTTCGGTCATCTGGCAAACAAGTTGGTTACGGGAGAACTTCAATATTGACGCGCTTCCAGTTTGATTATGTAAAAACATCAGCGCTTTGGAACAAAAAAGGAGGGAGCGGTATGGGCAGACCGGATCATGAGACAAACGGAGGGCAGCTTTATAGGCAAACAGATGAAACGTACGACGGTGAAGATGCTTTCGCCGGGGGTGTTTCCCGCCGGGCCGAATGCCGTGCGAAGGAGCGAGCGCGGATTTTGGGAAAGACGTCAGGCAAGCAGGCCATCCGACTGCGCTCTTCCGGTAAACCCGGAAAACGACGGAACAGGAATCGGGCGTCGGCCCCATCTGTTTTTTTGCATGCGGCAGCCCGCGGCAAGGGAAGCAAATCCAAAGCAAGCCGGAAGGGACAACAGGCTGTCCGAAGGATGAAGATATACAATCAGGGCTACAAAAGAGGGTATGAGGACGGCGTGCGCCAAGGGAAAAATTCGTTCGGCGCCGTGTTTGACGGGGTAAGCATCGTCATCCCGACTTACAATCAGAAGGATTATGTACTGAAATGCGTATCCAGCATTGAAAAGCACACCCCTGCTCCCTACGAAATCATCGTGGTGGACAATGGATCTCAGGACGGCACCGCCAACGCGCTAAGACGGATCGGGGGCATGGTTCGGGTAGCTGCGCTGGATAGCAATCGCGGATTTGCCGGCGGAGTGAACCATGGCCTCATGATGGCCAAAGGACGACATATCGTCGTGCTGAACAACGACACGCTGGTCACGCCGGGTTGGCTGGACAACATGATGGCATGCCTTCAAAGTCAAGCGGACATCGGGGTCGTTGGTCCGGTGACGAATTATATCGGCGGCGAACAGCAGATTGAAGTGCCATATGATGACATATCGGGGATGTGGGCATTTGCCGCAAACTACAACAGGCCTGATGCGTCCAAACACCGCCTGACGGATCGTCTCGTCGGATTTTGCTGGTTGTTTTCAAGGGAATTGTTCGAACGGGTAGGTTATCTGGACGAAGGTTATGCCATAGGCAATTTCGAAGACGACGATTGGATCGTGCGTGCGAAACTTGCGGGATACAAGCTCGCTGTGGCAGGGGATGCCTTTATCCATCATTTCGGGAGCGTCAGCATGAAGGCGGTGGAAGAGCAGCGATTCGCGGCTCTGAACAAGGACAATGAGCAATTTTATGAGCGAAAATGGGGAGACCCCCACGCCTTGATCGCCGAAGTTGCCCGCATGGCAAAGGAGGCTCCTGCTTCGTTCGACGTCGGCGAGCGCTCGGAAGGAAGCGCTGACGGACGCCAGCCTTTCAGGCGCAGCAGCGATTTCTATCCGGAGGGGAGCTTCTTGACGGATGTGAATGGCGACGTATATCACTTGTCTGGAGGTTGTCGGCGTAAATTGCAAATTCCAGTTCCGCGGGGCATCTCTCCCGTTCGGTTGGCAAAGCCCGATCTGCTGGGCATTCCGGTCGGCACCGCCATCGATTCTTCCATGCAGATCGAGGGAAAAGCTTCGGATTCCGGCCAATCATCGGCCCATCTGCTGCAAGGAAGTTCGGCGGAATGGCCGGAAGGCAGCGTTGTTGCGGCCAATGAAGCACCGCAGATATGGTACCAGATTAGCGGCGGAAAGCGGAGAAAATATGCTTCGGCATACGCCGCCGAATGCTGGGGAGTTTACCCTTATGCAGTCATGCGGGTTCCTTACGAAAAGCTGCATGCTCTAGAAGAAGGATGGCCGATCATAGCGCCGCCGAAATTGCTGGGCTGCCAGCTGTAGGAGGGCTTGCATGGAGGTCGGCCGTGGTGCGGAATGAATCGCAGGGAGACCCGCCTTGGGTTTCATTCCGCATTCGCCAATTACATATGCTGCGAGAGATCGAATACATTCTTTCTATGTGCTTATAGGTTTATTCTATTAGCAATTCCATTGACGCTTCCTGGCCCGAGGAGTACATTTAAAGCCATAATTCTTATTTAACAGGTAGGAATTGATGGTCTAAGAATGACAGTTCTTTCGGACCTTTATTATGAAGACAAACAGGAGGTATGTCGATGTCTGCTGCAAGCAAAAAAGTCGTGTTATGGAGCAAAACGGGTTGTCATTTTTGCGGAGAAGTCAAAGCATTCCTGAATGAGCGCAACCAGCCTTTCGAAAACATTGAGGTACAAGGGCATGACGTGTTGAGGGACGTCCTCGAAGCCAAGTACGGCATTCGGCATGTGCCTGTCGTCGAGGTCGGCGTGGACGGAACATTCGAAGCGCTGCTGGAGCCGGACCTGGAAAAGCTGGCAGCCTTGCTGGCACAGCCGGGAGAAACGGCAGCCGTCTGATAGTGGGCCGGAAGCCGTTTGCATAAGCGAAGCCAACGTCTCCCGGTCATTGGCTGCGAGTCTGTCTCCGTTGGAGATGGCCGGGATTCGTTCTTATAGAAAAGTTCTATCGCAGCATGGTTGACCCGTTTCGAGGGCGGTGATAAGATTTGTGGAAATTAAAAACATACCAAACGCATAGGAATAGTTATTATTTGGTGTTAAGGTCAATATCTTATCGCTGTCGTTCCGTTTCATCAGCTTGCTGCCCAAGGTTGGTTCGTTTCATCGTTGATTTCGAAGTTTTTGACTTCAGTTCAATCCCATTCGAGGAAGGCGGAATGCATATGACAACGCAACGAAAATTAAAGCTGGGTGCCATCGTCCATGGCGTGGGAGGCAGCATGACAACCTGGAGGCATCCGGAGGTTTTACCGGACGCCAGCGTTAATTTCGAATTTTACAAACGCCAGACGTTGAAAGCCGAGGAGGGCAAGTTCGACCTCGTGTTTATTGCGGACGGACTCTACATTACCGAGAAATCGATTCCTCACTTTTTGAACCGCTTCGAGCCAATCACCATCCTTTCCGCTCTGGCTGCCGTAACGTCGCGCATCGGATTGGTCGGCACGCTGTCGACTTCCTACAGCGAACCGTTCACCGTGGCAAGGCAATTCGCGTCGCTGGACAAAATCAGCAACGGACGCGCGGGCTGGAACGTCGTGACTTCCCCTCTGGAAGGTTCGGCCAAAAATTTCAGCAAAAAGGATCATCCGTCTCATCCGGAGCGTTACCGGATCGCCAGCGAATATTTGCAGGTCACAAAGGGGCTATGGGATTCGTGGGAAGACGACGCCTTTGTCAGAGACAAGGAGAGCGGAGTGTTCTTCGATCCTTCCAAACTGCACACCCTGAATCATGAAGGGGAGTTTTTCTCCGTTCAAGGACCGCTCAACATCGATCGCTCGAAACAGGGGCAGCCGGTCATCTTCCAAGCAGGATCGTCGGACGACGGTAAAACGCTGGCTGCCAAAGAAGCCGATGCAGTCTTTACAGGGCATGACAAACTGGAGGATGCGCAGGCTTTCTACAAAGACGTCAAAGAGCGTGCCGTGGCCTACGGCCGTTCCGCGGACGATATCGTCATCATGCCGGGCATCAATCCGATCATCGGACGCACGGAAGAAGAGGCTGAGCGGAAATACAACGAGATTGCGGGTCTGGTGACGATCGAGAAAGCGTTGGATTACCTTGGCCGGTTTTTCGAACATCACGATTTCACCCAATATCCGCTGGATGAGCCGTTCCCCGAGTTGAACGGCATCGGCAGCAACAGCTTCCGCAGCACCACGGACAAAATCAAGAAGGATGCGAAAGAGCAAGGGTTGACCTTGCGCGAGGTTGCTCTTCGAGCTGCAACACCGCGAAGCAAGTTCCTGGGTACGCCCGAGCAGGTCGCGGATCAAATCCAGGCGTGGTTCGAAGCAGAAGGCGCCGACGGCTTCATCATTCATTCCGAGCTTCCGAGCGGGCTGAGCGATTTCGTCGAATTGGTCGTGCCGATTCTGCAGGAGCGCGGCATCTATCGAACCGATTACGAGCATGATACGCTGCGCGGCAATCTTGGATTGAAGATTCCCGTTAACCGATACACGGCTGCCCGTCAAGAAGTTGGTATCTGACAAGGTATCGAAACTTCCTAGGGCTGCGCATGTTGCAATCTAAAACCAAGTTAACTCATAGGAAATGTATATTTAAACATTGATGACTGCTGTATACACAGAGGGGGAAGCGATATGATCAGGTCCATTTCGTGGTTTAAATATGTGGCGCTTGCGTCGGCCTTAATGCTGGTATTGTCCGGTTGCGGTGCAGGCCATCAGGCGAGCAGCCCGGCTCAGGCGTCGGGCGGGGAACAAGCGAAGGCAGAAGGCGGCAATTTGACCTATGCCCTCGCCACTTCTCCCGATACGCTTGATCCTCATCGCAGCGGCCTGGCCGTGGCCGTGCGGGCCATCCGAACCTTGTACGACAATTTGGTCGTGCAGCTGCCGGACGGTTCCATCAAGCCGTGGCTGGCCAAGGAGTGGACGGTGTCGGACGACGGCAAAAGTTATACGTTCAAGCTGCGTGAGGACGTGAAGTTCCATGACGGCACACCGTTCAACGCCGAAGCGGTCAAATACAACCTGGACCGGGTCATCGATCCGGCGACCAAAGCCGCCAACGCCCTTGCCCTGATCAGACCCTACAGCTCCTCCGAGGTCATTGATGAGTACACGATCAAGGTTAACCTGTCCCAACCATCTGAAGCATTCCTCGGTAACCTGAGTCAGGCACTGCTCGGCATCGTGTCCCCTACGGCGGCGAAAAAGTATGGCGATCAGCTGGGCAAAAATCCGGTAGGTACCGGGCCGTATACCTTTGTCAGCTGGTCCGAAAATGCCGACATCGTCGTTGCCAAAAACAAGGACTATCATTGGGCACCGGAGACGGTCGACAATGACGGTGCGCCTCATTTGGATCAGATTACGTTCAAAATCGTTCCCGAAGAAGCCACGCGGATCGGAAGCGTGCAGAGCGGCCAGGTGCTTGCGGCCGAGACGGTTCCTCCGCAAAACGTCGCTGCGCTCCAAAGCGATCCGAACCAGCAATTGCTGCAAGCCAACACGGTAGGGCTGCCGTATACGCTCTTTTTCAACGAACGCAGGGCACCGTGGAATGACGCAAAGCTCCGTCAGGCCGTGCAAGCCGCAGTGGACGTGGATGCCATCGTTAAAACGTTGTATCTGGGCACTTACGACAGAGCATGGTCCGCCTTGTCCCCGGGCATCCTCGGCTACGACAGCTCGCTGGAAGGCAGCATCAAGCCGGATATTGCCAAAGCCAACCAATTGCTGGATGAGCAAGGATGGACTAAGGGAGCGGACGGAATCCGGGAGAAGGACGGCAAACGGCTGACCTTGCGGTACGTAGACGGTTCGCCTAACCGGGAGAAGCGCAACGATATCGCGGCGATGATTCAGCAGCAGTTGAAACAAGTGGGGATCGAGGTGCAGGTGGAGATTACGAAGGACGTTGCCACGGTCATTTACCAGAATTGGGACTATGATTTGTACGGGAACAGCCAGGTTAATTCCGATCCCCATGCGCTGTATGCCTTTTACCACACGCCTGCCGAAGGCGAACGCCCAACGTTGTCGGGCCTGTCGGACCCGGAGATCGACAAGCTTCTTGAGCAGGGTGCGGTAGAGAGCGATAAGGAGAAACGGGTGGAAATCTACAAACAAATTCAGCAGTATTTGATTGATCAGGCTGTGATTCTGCCCATTTACGTGTTTCCTTACACGGTGGCGGCATCGAAAACCGTGCAGGACATCAAATTCGATTCGCTCGGTTATCCGCTGTTCAATGATGCGCGGATCCAGCAGTGACGCCGCTTGATGCATTTTGACGATGCATGAATTTACATTCAGGAAGGAGATGTCCCGGCATGGCACAAACGATACTGACCCGGATCGCGACCTCATTGTTCGTCATTTTTGGAGCTTCGGTGCTGGTGTACTGCATCATGTACCTTCTGCCGGGGGATCCGGTCCTGCTCATGCTGGACCCTTCCTCGGCCACGCCGGAAATGATCGCAAACCTGCGGGCACAGCTTGGGCTGGATCAGCCTTTCTATATCCAGTTTGCCAACTATTTCGGCGATATGCTGCGCGGCGATTTCGGCAAGTCCATGCTGAATTCCGACCCGGTGCTGCCGAAAATACTGGAGCATTTCCCGGCTACGCTTGCCTTGACGGCGCTCAGCGCCATTATCGCAATCGTCGTTGGCATTACGCTCGGCGTACTGTCCGCCATTCATCGCAATGGCGTCATTGACATTGTCGCCAGACTGGTCGGGTTGTTCGGCATCTCGATGCCGACGTTTTGGACCGGAATCTTGTTGATCCTGTTATTTTCGGTACAGTTGGGCTGGTTCCCGGCCATGGGGTCGGAGGGCTTCAGTTCCCTGGTGCTTCCGGCGGCAACCCTTGGGCTGGTAGGTGCAGGATTTATCGTGCGCATGGTGCGCAACAGTATGCTGGAAGTGATCAACGAACCGTTTGTCGTTGCGCTGCGAGCCAAAGGGCTGACGCAGCGAACGATCATGTACGGGCATGCTTTACGCAATGCGCTGATCCCCGCCGTCACCGTCATCGGCATGATGATTGCCGACTTGCTGGCAGGAACCGTGGTGGTAGAAACGGTGTTCTCCAGACAAGGCATCGGGCGAATCATCGCGGATGCGCTGATGGCCAAGGATTTGCCTGTCGTGCAGGGCGTCGTCTTTTTTACGGCCATCATTTACGTGGTCCTGAATTTGCTGGTCGACATCTCCTACGCGTACATCGATCCAAGGATCAGGCGTGCGGTGAAGGCATGACGATGGCAGATATGCGGAATATCGAAGGGCATTTGCACGAAGCAGGGGGGAGAAGCAGATGAGCATGAAGCCGCTGGCTCAGGAAAAGAAAGCATGGAACCGAACCACTGGGCGCATTCGTTGGCGGGGCGGCATTCGCAAACGCATCAAAGCATCGTTTGCGATATCGCGGTGGTTTTATTATTCCGCACTGGTCGTGGTTGCTTTTATCGTGGCCTGTGCCATCGTGCCGGGATGGATCGCTCCTTATTCTCCGACGGAAATGATGACGGACGCGATTTTGCAGGCTCCTTCAGCAGCGCACTGGTTCGGCACCGATTATTTCGGACGCGACATTTTTAGCGTCGTTGTGCATGGCAGCCGGGATTCCCTGCTCATCGGTCTCGTCTCCGTTCTGGTGGGGGGACTGGTGGGGAGCGCGCTTGGCATCATTTCGGGGTACGCGGGCGGAATGGTGGATACCGTCATTATGCGTTCCGTCGATATTCTGATGGCCGTTCCCGGGATTCTGCTGGCACTGTCTGTTGCGGCGGCGCTTGGCCCCGGACTGATGAACATCGCGCTCGCCGTGGCCGTCGCAGCCATTCCGGGATATGCGCGCGTGCTTCGTGGGCAGGTCATGTCGGTAAAGGGGCTGCCGTTCATTACGGCTACCCGTTCCTTGGGCGGTTCGAACGCGCGTATTTTTTGGAGGCATGTCCTGCCGCATTCGTTGTCTCCGCTGCTCGTTATGGCTACGCTTGGCGTAGGTACCTCCATCCTGACGGGATCGGGGCTCAGCTTTCTCGGGCTCGGCGTGCTCAAGGAAGTTCCGGATTGGGGCATGCTGCTCTCACAGGGCAGGGGCTACCTGACCGTGGCATGGTGGATTTGCACATTCCCGGGACTCGTCATTACGCTGTTTGTGCTCGCGGTCAATCTGATCGGCGACGTGCTGCGCGACCGATTGGACCCGCAAACCAAAGGAACGGCTTAACACATACCAAGATCGCTTGAGGAGGGATTGTTAATGTCAAACGTCGTAATTATCGCGGGATCGCCATCCAAGCGTTCCCGCCTGACAGGACTGATCGATTACAGTGCAGGGAAATTGGGCGAAGCAGGCCTTACAGTGAATATTATCCATGTCGCTGATCTGCCGGCCGAGGATGTGGTTCAGGCCAAGTTCGACAGTCCTGCCATTCAGGACGCGCTTGCGCTTGTGCAGGCAGCGGATGCGGTGATTGTGTCCACCCCGGTATACAAAGCTGCCTATTCCGGCGTACTGAAGTTGTTTCTGGATCTGGTCCCGCAGGAGGGATTGAAAGGAAAGCTTGCGCTTCCGCTCGTCATCGGCGGTTCCATTGCGCATTTGCTGGCGATCGATTACGCGTTGAAACCTGTGTTAGCCGCCCTCGGCGGAAGACATATCCTTGGCGGCGTATATGCCGTGGATCAGGGCATTGAACGTCTGGAAGACGGGACCTATGCCCTCTCGGCGGAGATCGCCGCACGTTTGGATCGCGCTTTGGAAGAATTGGTATTGACATTAAGCAGGGAGAGCATTACGATTTCCTAAAACCAAGTAAATTAATGGGTTAAATCAATATTGACGTTATCGTCAATGGATAAGGATACGGAGGCGCTTATGAACATTGAGAACATTGAAGCATTTGTATATATCAATCATTACGGAAGCTTCAATAAAGCTGCCGAAGTGCTTTTTTTGTCCCAGCCTTCCGTAACGGCACGCATTCAGTCGCTGGAACGCGAGCTCGGCTGCAAGCTGTTCGACCGGCTTGGCAAACAGATCGTGCTCACGGAGGAAGGCAGGAAATTCCTGCCGTACGCCCAGCAGGTGCTGCAGGTGATCCAGAAGGGAAAACAGAAGCTGCAGCAGCGGCGCACGACGCCGAATGCGCTGCGACTCGGCAGTACCATCTCGGTGTCCACCTATGTCCTCCCCGATTTCCTGCCGAAGGTCAGGGAAGCCTATCCGGATGTAACGGTCAAATTGACGACGGCGACGACGGACCAACTGGTTGCCAAGCTGTTGAACCAGGAAATTGATCTGGCGTTTGTGCGCAAGGTTATGCATCCAGCCATTCGCACGGTCGCTTTTTACGAAGATCCCATTCAACTTTACGTGTACAAAGGACATCCGTTCATTGAAAAAGGACACGTCAGCATGGAAGCGCTGCGGGATGAGCTGCTTGTGTTCTTCGAATGTGGATCGCTCGACTGGCTGCGGATTCACCGGGCATTCGACTCGCTGGAGCAACCGCCGGATATCGCCTACCATGTGGATCAGTCGGAAACCGCGAAGAAGCTTGTGCTTCAGAAGGCGGGCATCGCTTTTTTGCCCGGATTGACGGTGCAGAAGGAAGTTGGCGAACAGGAATTGTTTCCGATCCAGGTGCATGAAGTCGCGGGCGTGTCGTTACAGATCAGCGTCGTGACATTGAAAGAACAACATTCGCCGTTTGCGGAGCCTTTCGGGGAGCTGTTGCGGAAGTTATAGATGAGGCAAGGCAGGTTGGCATGCGAAGGAGGAAAAAGGATGAGTATTCGTATTGGTATTTTGGATCAGACCCCGATCTATGAAGGAGAAACGCCGGTACAGGCTTTCCGGCATACGATCGAGCTTGCCAAGGCGGCGGAGCGGCTTGGATTCCATCGGTTGTGGGTATCGGAACATCACGATTCGGAGCATGTCGCCGGCTCGTCGCCCGAGGTATTGATTTCGCACCTGCTTGCCCATACGGAGCGGATTCGTTTGGGTTCCGGCGGAGTGATGCTGCAGCATTACAGCCCGTATAAGGTGGCCGAGAACTTCAACGTGCTTGCCGCCCTTGGTCAGGGACGGGTGGATCTGGGCATCGGTCGCGCGCCGGGAGGTTTGCCGCGCTCCACCCAAGCCCTGCAGGAGGGAGTGAGCGATGCGGCTCCACTAAAAGAAAAGATACTGCAAGTCAAGCGGTATATTCACAATGAACCGCTTGCGGACGAGACGCATCCTCTGGCAGGCTTGCGTGCCGCACCGGTCGTCGATGCGCCTGCCGAGCTCTACGTGCTTGGAGCCAGCGTGGATAGCGCGGCGATGGCCGCCGAGTTAGGATTGCCTTATGTATTTTCTCTGTTCATTAACGGCAACACGGAGGTGGCGCAGGAGGCCTTCCGCGTGTATCGCGAACAATTCGACCGTTCCGGCGGTTCCGAGCCTTACGTGGCATTGGCAGCGGCGCTCATCGTGGCGGAGACGGAGGAAGAGGCCAAGGAACTGACCAGCGAGCACAAACTCGTTAAAATTCACCTGGAAGGCGGCAAAACGCTGACGGTCGGTTCGATTGAACAAGCGGAACAGTTTGGCGAGCAATCGAATGAAAAATACCGGATCGAGGTGCTTGAACCAAGCACGATCAAGGGCAACAAGGAGAGCGTAGGCCGGGTTGTGGCCAAGCTGCAGCGGGATTTTGCCTTTGATGAACTGATCGTAACAACGGCAACCCGCGATTTCGGCAAAAGACTGCGTTCCTTCGAGCTGCTGCGCGAGGCGTTGGTAGAGCAAGGGCTGGATGCATTTGAGGCAGAGCATGAAGCTATCCAGACCGTTGTCGGCTAACCTCTGTTGTGCCAAAATTAAATTACCGCGAATCGGATCACGACCAGAGAAGTTGCAGCTTTGATGGCGAAATGACGTGTTCCATAACGATCTGATGGATCAGAAATTGAACCAAGGGGGCCATTTCATGAAAAGCGAATTGGAGCAGCGAGAGGCGCAGGATTCGCAGGATGCGCCTAAAGAACCAAAATCCTTATCGGATATGGCGGATCGCGGCCAGGATCTTTCCTTCGCGGAACGATTGACGGCTATCCGTCGTCATTTGCATCGTCATCCGGAATTGTCGGGCGAGGAATGGGAAACGACGGAATCCATCCGGGGCTGGCTGGAGGAACAAGGTATTCGCATTGCCGAGGAATACTCGCTTCGCACCGGACTGGTTGCCGAAATCGGGGAAGGCGAAGGTCCGGTTGTTGCGTTAAGGGCCGACATTGATGCACTGCCGATCCAGGAAGAAACGAAACTGGAGTATGCGTCACAGGTGTCCGGAAAGATGCATGCCTGCGGACATGACGCTCATACGGCCATACTGATCGGCGCTGCCGAATTGTTAAAGCAACGCGAATCGCGGCTGCCGGGCAGGGTTCGCCTTCTGTTCCAGCCTTCGGAAGAAAAAGCGACGGGGGCCAAACAAGTGGTTCAAACCGGTGCGCTGCAGGATGTTCAAGCCATCTTCGGTCTGCATAACAAACCTGACTTGCAGGTAGGCAGCGTTGGCATCCGCGAAGGTGCACTCATGGCCGCCGCGGACGGCTTTGTCGTTAAGGTGCAGGGCAAAGGAAGCCACGCGGCCGTACCTGAGGCAGGCATTGATCCGATCGTGGTGGCATCCCATATCGTCACGGCCTTGCAGTCCATCGTGAGCCGAAATGTCGGAGCGCAGGAAAGCGCCGTGATCAGCGTGACCAAAATCCATAGCGGCACGGCCTGGAACGTCATTCCGGAGGAAGCGGTGCTCGACGGCACGGTTCGTACGTTTGAAGAGAAGGTGCGGGCACGCATCAGGGAGCGCTTCAACCAGGTGGTGGCTGGCGTAGCCGCGGCATACGGCACCACCGCCACGGTCCGCTGGATTCAGGGACCTCCTGCCGTGGTCAATGACCCTTCGCTTGCAGCCTTGGCGGAACAGACCGCCGCAGCTGTAGGATTGAATGGCGTCAGGCCGCTGCCGTCACCGGCAGGCGAGGATTTTTCTTTTTATCAAAGGGAGGTTCCGGGCCTGTTTCTTTTCTTAGGTACTTCCGGGTCGCACGAATGGCATCATCCTGCTTTTGATTTGGATGAACGGGCGCTGCCGCTGGGGGCTGAACTGCTTGCATCTCTCGCGGAGAACGCACTGAGACAAGCACGGAAAGAACACTTCGGAAATGAAATATAAATGAAGCAAGGGCTGGCACATTGGTGTCAGTCTTTTTTTGTGTGTACAACATAGATTGAATTACATATAATGATAGAAAATATGACAGGGAAATAAAGGGATTCTCCGATAGTGTGAAAATTACTGTCTTAATAGCTTTGATTGCGGTTTTAAGAGAAGCAGAAGGAAGGATTGACCATTCATTGAAAAACAAAAAGCGAGTGTTGTGTAAAAAATGGTTGTTATTGACGCTAACGGTGCTTGCCTCGGCAATGATATTGTCTTCATGCGGCGCAAAGGCAGGTGGCGGGTCTGGTGAAGGAACCTCCGCGGGCTCAGCATCCCAAAGTGAATCTGCGGTTAAAAAGATGACGTTGTTGTTCCATTTCAAGAGCAGTATGCTTGACCCTTCCAATGACCTTGTGGCGGTACGGGCAGGAATTACGGAAACCCTTGTCAGGTTAGACGAGAATCTGGCCGTACAGCCTTGGCTTGCCACCCGTTGGGAAGCACAGGGAGATGATACATGGATCTTTGAGATCAGGAATGGCGTGACTTTCCAAGATGGTGCTCCGCTTGATGCGGCGGCGGTCCAAGCTTCGCTGGAGCGTGCTGTTAGCGTGAATGGGGCATTGAAAAATGCACTCGATATCAAAAGCATGCAGGCTCAAGGGCAGCAGTTGACCATTGTGACCAACAAACCGAATCCTGCCCTCGTATCGGAGCTGATCAACCCTTATGCTTCGATCATTAACGTTGAAGCGGAAAAAGCAATGGGTACGAAAAATTTCAATCTGGCGCCCGTGGGTACGGGCCCCTTTAAGGTAACGAGCTTTTCGCCAGGTATCCAAATTCAATTGGAATGTTATGACGGGTATTGGGATGGCGCTTCCCCGCTGCAGCAGGTCGATTTCAAATTCAACGAGGATGGTAACGTGCGATCATTGGCGCTGCAATCGGGCGAGGTCGACATTGCCACGCAGTTGCCTGCTGAATCCGTGGAACCGATCGAGCAGTCTTCCGATTTGCATGTGGAATCACTTCCGGGATTGCGCGTGCACTTCCTGTTGTTTAACCCGGCGGGGGAGGCAACGAAGGAATTGAAAGTAAGACAGGCTCTGAATTTGCTGCTGGATCGCCAAAGCATTGCGAATGACGTCATGTTGGGGTATGCCGCTCCAGCCAACGGTCCGTTTAATGCGAGCCTTCCGTTCGGCAGCACAGATCCCGTTCAACCGGAAAACGTCGAGCAGGCCAAAGCGCTGTTGCAGGAGGCCGGTTATGTGCTCGAGAACGGGAAAATGGTGAAAGACGGACAACCGTTGACGCTGGAATTGTTGACGTACAAGGCACGTCCGGAGCTGCCGCTTATTGCCCAGGTGTTTCAATCTGAAGCGCTGAAAGCCGGTGTAACGATCAACATCCGAACGGTGGAAAATGTAGACACGGCCATCCGTGACAATAACAACTGGGATATCGTGACGTACAGCAATCTGTCCGCGCCTCGCGGCGATGGTGGATATTTCCTTAATTCGGCATTGATGCCCGGCGGGGCACTGAACGCAGCCGATATCGAGATCGATGAGCTGTCGGGCGTGGTTAACACGTTGAATGCAGCAAGCGATATGGACGAACGAATCCGTCTGACGCAGGAAGCGGTGGAAATTTCCAAGCAGTACATGCCGCATGCTTATATCGTCTATCCGAATATCATCGTGGGTATGAGCGACCGTGTCACAGGCTGGAAACCGGGCGCCGAGGACTACTACTTTATGACGAATAAGATGGACGTGAACTGACGTGTTGAAATGGATAGGGCGACGGCTGACTCAACTGGTCATCGTGTTGTTTGTTTTATCGATTGTCGTTTTTGTGCTGATGAAGCTTGCTCCCGGCGATCCGGTGATGAGTTTGCTGCGAGCGGATGAAATGCAGGCAACCCGGGCACAGGCAGAGGCGCTGCGCGAGGAGCTTGGTTTCAACCGGCCTTTGGCCGTTCAATACTGGAGCTGGATGACGAATGTGATGACGCTTGACTTCGGCGATTCGCTGTTGAAGAACAAACCGGTCCTTGACGAATTGCTGGATCGTTTGCCAGCCACGTTACAGCTTGCGATGGGCGGCATAACCGTGATGGTGCTGATTTCCGTCCCGCTGGGTTTGCTGGCTGCGCGTTTTCCGGGAAGATTGCCTGATCATTTTGGCAAAATGTTTGCTTTGCTGGGGGCATCCATGCCGACGTTCTGGATCGGTCTGATTCTGATCTACCTGTTTTCAACCAAAATGCACTGGCTGCCCACGATGGGCAAGGGCGAATTTAAACATCTGGTGCTGCCATCCATTACGCTTGGTTTCGGTCTGGCGGCGGTCCACACACAGCTGCTCAAAACCGGCATGCTTGAAAGCTTGTCCACGGAATACGTCCGTTCTGCAAGGGCGCGAGGCATCGGCGAATTCAAAATCGTCCTGCAATATGCGCTGCGTGCGGCGTGTATCCCGGTGCTGACGGTGTTTGGAATGACCTTTGGCAGTTTGATTGCCGGCTCGGTCGTTGTTGAAACGCTGTTCTCCTGGCCCGGATTGGGCAGCATGGCGGTGGAGGCTATTTTCCAGCGGGATTATCCGCTCATACAGGGATATCTCATGATGACAGGTGCGTTTACCATTTTGGTGAATCTGCTCGTAGACCTGCTCTATGGCTGGATCGACCCGAGAATTCGTTTGCGCAAAGGGGGAGTCTCCTCGTGAGAATGGCTACAGCTCGTGGGAAGAGCTCTCTGAGTTCTGGCAAATCTCCTTCTTTCAAAAGGCTGCTGCGCAGACCAGGCATCGTGGCTGGTTCGTCCATACTTGTGTTGATGATATTGCTGATTGTGTTCGGACCGTTGTTTGTTCGGAATGACCCCGATCTGGTCAATATGGCGATCAGACTGCAGGGGCCCAGCCTGGCATATCCCTTCGGTACGGATCAGCTGGGCAGATGCTTGTTCTCCCGTTTAGTAGAGGGTGCGGGTTCGACTCTTGGCATTTCGTCGATGGTCATCGTTATGGTCATGTTGATCGGCATTCCGCTGGGTTTGCTTTCGGGATACATTGGCGGCAAGGTGGATACGTTCCTTATGCGCATTGTGGATGGGCTTAGCGTGCTGCCTGATTTTCTGTTGGTCATTGCCATCTCCGGCTTTTTGGGGCCAAGCATGGAAAACATGGTGGTGTCCATCGTATTGATCAACTGGCTTGGATATGCGCGCATTGTACGTGGGATCGTGCTGTCCGAGCGGGAAAAAGACTACATTACGGCGGCTGAGGTCGCCGGTGGAAACACATGGACCGTCCTGTGGCGACACTTATTGCCCGCAGTTCTCCCTCCGGTGCTCGTCTATGCCGCACTCGATATCGGCAAAACGATTTTGGTCATCTCGTCCCTGTCCTATCTTGGACTGGGGGCACAGCCGCCCTCCCCTGAATGGGGAGCGATGCTGAACGATGGCCGGCCGTTTTTCCAAACCCAACCGGAACTTATGATTTATCCCGGAGTGGCCATTATGCTGGTGGTCATTGCTTTTAATTTGATCGGGGAAGGTCTGAGAGATGGGTTGGACGTTCGTGGCAAACAAGGATGACTTTGATCATGAATTGGTTAAGTTGAGGTGATACTCATGAATTCAGGCACGGTGCCCATTTTAAGCGTACGGAATCTATCCGTTCGTTCGGCTGACGGGGGGCGGATGATCCTGAAGGACGTTTCTTTTGACATTCGTTCCGGAGAAATATTGGCGCTGGTTGGCGAGAGCGGAAGCGGAAAGAGCATGACGGCCAATGCCATTATTGGTCTGATGCCGCCGGGAATAAAGGTCGTTCAGGGACAACTGATTTTCCAGGGGCAGGACCTGTTGCAGCAGCATGCCAAACAGCGCAGGAAACTGGCGGGCCGATCCATCGGTTACGTATTCCAGGATTATCGGGGCAGCTTCGCTCCGTTCAGAACGATCGGAAGCCAGCTGATGGATGCGATTCGCGCTCACCGAGCATACACGCGTAAAGCATGCAAAAAAATGGTGCTGGAGCATCTGGACAAGGTAGGTTTGCCGGCAGAACGAATCTTTTCCAGTTATTCCTTTCAGCTGAGTGGGGGGCAATTGCAGCGTGCAGCGCTTTCGGCGGTGTTGATGCTGGAGCCGGAGCTGCTGATCGCGGATGAACCAACGACGGCATTGGATGTCATTAGCGGAGAGAACGTGCTTGATCTGATGCAGGACATTCAAGGGCAGACAGGATGCGCCATTTTGCTCATTTCCCATGATCTGCAGATGGTCCTTAAACGTGCCAACCATGTTACCGTAATGAAGGAGGGGCAGATCGTTGAACAGAACACGGCATCGGATATTCGCATGAAAGCGAAGCATCCATATACGCTGAAACTGTTGGACAGCTGCCCAAAAATGCCGGTAAAGGATGATGTGGAGGATGATAAGTCCACTGGTGATGCTGAGGACCAAGAGCGTGGAGATACTGTAGAACGTTCGGATCGGGAGTTGGTGAAGCATGGTTAGCTCTGTCCGTTTAGGTGAACGCTTAGCGGTTCAGGATTTTTCGCGGCCTGTACTGGCCGAGCTTCGGGGCGTGTGCAAAAGCTACCGCCATGCCGGACACTTGGTGACAGCACTGCAGGATGTTTCTTTGCAGATTAGGCAGGGCGAGTGTTTGGGGATTGTCGGCGAGAGCGGCAGCGGCAAAAGCACGATTGGGCGCATCCTGCTCTGTCTGGAATGTCCGGATGAAGGCGAGGTTGTCTTTGGTGGCACATCTTTGGCTGGTTTGAAAGGAAAAGCGCTTCGTCAAATGCGGAAAAATATGCAAGTCGTGTTTCAAGATCCGTCATCGTCGTTAAGCCCGCGGCTTCCCGTATGGCGTTCGGTCATGGAGCCGCTGGACAACTTTCCGGAGATCGTTCCACCGTTTTTGAGCGAAGCTCGGGGTTCACGCCGGGCATGTGCCGGGCAACTGTTCGATATGGTCGGGCTTTCCCCGGAGTATCTGGACCGTTACCCGCATGAACTGAGCGGCGGACAGAAGCAGCGGGTGGCGATTGCGCGCGGCATTGCGCTGAATCCCCGACTGCTGATTTGCGATGAACCGACGTCCAGCTTGGACGTGACGGTGCAGGCCGAAATTTTGCGTATGCTGAAGGGGCTCGGCCGGGAACTGGGCATCAGTTGCCTGTTTATATCGCATGACATTGCTTCGTTAGCCTCTATTAGCCATCGCATCTTGGTGATGAAGAAAGGGCGACGTGTTGACCTGTTTGAAACTGAACGGATTTATGATGCAGAACGCCATGATTATACCCGCCTACTTGTTTCCAAAGTCAAATGATTGTATCGTTGGGTGAAGCCGGGGATGAGAAGCTCTCGGTTTCATCAAGATGGAGTCGGGATTTGAAAGAGAGAAAGTAGGGCGCACTGTTGAATAGAGCTGCACAGCAATCTGAAAAACTGAATCCGGGTTCCTTATCGTTTATCCGGTTTTATATATTGGCTTTTTTGTTTTTTGCCGCCAATTCGGCATTGACGATCATTCTTCCGCTCCGCAGCGAAGCGGCTGGCTTGAGCCAGTCCGAAATCGGTCTGATGATGGGCGCGTACATGTTCACTTGCATGCTGCTGCGTCCTTTCGCAGCCCAGCTTCTTGGACGCTGCGGGCCGCTTCGCGTCATGAAGGGGCTGCTTGTTTTGCATGCAGCGACGCTGCTGCTGTTCATGGTGGGCGGCGTGGAGAGTTACCTGTGGCTGCGGGCGTTGCAGGGCGTGGCTACGGCCTTTTTTTCGATGACGATGCAGGCGGGGATCGTGGAGAGGCTGGAGGACAAGGATCGGGCGCAAGGATTGTCAATGTACACATTGTTTACGATGGTTCCTTCGCTGGTCATTCCCGTGCTGGCGATCCAAATCTGGGAACAGGCAAGCGGCTTCTGGTTTGTGCTGATGCTTGCTGCTCTGGCCGGATTACCGCTATTGTTCGGATTTCGTCTGGATTTGCCGGAGAGCACGGTGCAAAACAAATCGTATACGCTAACGGATATGTTCCGTTCCCTTGGCGGCGTTTGGAAGAGCACTCCTTTGCTGGTGAGCACGGTGGTCATGCTGTTTGCTTCGTGCGTGTTCGGCGCGACTGCGACCTTTTTGCCTTTGTACATGGTAGCGAACGGTGGGGCTAGTGCAGGGTTGTTCTTGACCCTCCAGGGACTGGTGGTGATTGTCTGCCGCTTCGTGCTGCGTAAAAAGATCCCTTCGGACGGCAGTTGGAATACGTGGCTGATGGCCGGATTGTTGCTGTCTGCCGCGCTGGGCACCCAGCTGCTATCGATGATGGAAATGATCGGCCCGTTGGTTTATTTGTCTGCGGTGTTCAGCGGGTTTGCGGTAGCATTGCTTTATCCAACGTTGACGACGTTTCTATCATTTGTGCTTCCGGCAGAATCAAGATACGTGCTTATGGGCATTTTCATGTCCTCGTACGACCTTGGTTTCTCATTAGGCGGGCTTGTTATGGGAGTGATTGTGCAGGCTGCGTCATATTCCGCGATGTTTATGATTTGTACGTTGCTGTCGGTGTTGGCAGTGATTCCGGTTGTCGTTTGCAGGAAGCGGATGGAGGCGGCGAAAGCGTCGTTTTAATGGGTTGAGTCATTGATATGGGACGATTTAGATGAAATATTTTCCTGTTGCCCTCTGTTCAAAGACCGAGAAATCGGTTATGCTTGATTGCAAGCATGAAATATGATCGACGACGACCTTAAAGCATAAGGCTATGAATCTGCGGATTCGTGGCCTTTTTTTTGTTGTTTGACAGGAGGTGAGGTGGGTCTTTGGGAGGAGGGGGATGCGTTTTTAGTCGGATGGAATTAATGAAAAATAATCCCAATCTCCCATGTTGCATGGTAGAATATAGGTGATTCTGACAAAATTAGATTTTTCGAATGGTGAGGACAGCGTGGTGGAGTAAGTGGAGCAAGGGAATATGTCTGCTTTCAGGTACATAGGAACATGCAGCAATATAGAAACAGGCTGAGGGCAGACGAGGAAGTAAAGCATGGAGTTAGCAAAAATGGGTCAAGACGCTTCGGGTATCGATTCGAAAAATTCAATTGAAGGAGAGTGCATGTCATGAAAAAGAGGTTGTTTTCCGGATTGATGGCATTATCTTTGTTAGCTGGCGTTATGGGAACGGGTGGGTCCTCTTCGGAGGCTGCTTCCTCGGTAAAATTTAAAGATGTGCCGGCAACGCATTGGGCATCGGAAGCCATTAATGCTGCAGTGGAACAGGGATATTTAAAAGGATACACCGATGGAACGTTTAAACCCGGTTCGCCTGTAACGAAGGCAGAAATGGCAAGCATTTTGGGAAGGCTGAGGGACCAGCCGAACTCGGCAATCCATCAAACCAATACATTTACAGACATTCCTGCATGGGCGAAAGACGGGGTGGACTTGGCTATTCAAAAAGGGTTCATTGATCCATCCGATTACAAAGGAAAACTGGATGCCGGTGCTTCCCTTAAAAGAGGGGAAATGGCAGTTTGGCTTACTCAAGGTTTGGCAACTGTTGATGCCGATTACAAGCAAGCGCTGTCTGACGTTACCAATACCGTTGTACCAGCTAAAGAATATTTTACAGGTAAACTCGCGGCTTCCGAAAAAAATGCGGTGGCAGTAGCGATGGGCACGGGGCTGATGAGCGTTGCGAATGATAAAATGTTCGGAACTGATCGCACAACCACACGCGCAGAGGTAGCGGTCCTCATTGAACGCTATTCTTCGGTGGCAAAGGCGAAGCCGTCCGATTTTAAAGGTTTGAATGAGTTGCGCCAGGTAGGTTTAACGGGCACGAACTTGAGTATTATTGCGCCGTCGTATAAGAAAAGACCTCAAGAAAAGTTTGTGGATGGGTTTGATTATAGTGAGGTTACAGATGATTTTTCTAAAATTCGTTATAAAGATCTTATTACCGAAACTAACTATGCGGACCTCAAGGTGAGAAACTGGATCATCGTCAATACTTTTGCAAAAGGAAATGATAGAAGTATCTACTACCCTGTTTTCGTTGATGAAGGTTACACTCTATATCATGGGGCATATTTCTCATTTGTTGAATTTGAACTGAATATTAAAAGTTCTACTATGAACCAATTACAGGCAGGTAGTTTGCTCAACTCAGCAACTATCAATCCTATGACTTCACCAAATTCAAAAGCTTTCTTGGCTTACTCCGCTCCAAAAACAGGAGATTTCACCAAAAGCAGAGGTGTATTCGTTGATAAAAATCCAGTTTATTGGGCAGATGGTCTTTTACACTTTCGGAAAGATTTGGTTAGACCAGTTACCCTCGTCACAAAAGAAGGTTTGACGTACAGCGTAGTTGCTACATTTGATTAAGGGGGAGGTAATTATTAAATCAAAACTAAGTATACTAATTTTTTTTATTATTTTCATATGTTTCATTATGTATCCAACAGGTTTCATACATGCTGGTGGAGGACCGGGCCCAAACAAACCTGAGCTAGTAGCGCCTTACATGGAACCTGCAATCCCCTCAAAATCACAAACTAAGATTAGTCCAGTTGAAGGAAAGAAGAACACTAACATTGGTATCTATATTTATCAGGTTGATGATCTAGATTGGAGAGTCGATGGACAATGCAATGATATCAAACTTACAAACGACCCTGTAACAAATTTACCCAAGTCATCGACAGTTTGCATTAATCTGAATTTAGATAGAGATGTCTATAAACCAACAATATATACAGATAAGTTAGGGATAGATCACCCCTTTTCTGAATTTACTGATATCTCTTTAGAACCATTTTATATGGACAACACCCATTACTACACTCCAGGAAAACCCATACTAGTTTCTGTAGAATCTTTTGATGGGCTTAATACTAAATTTACCATGCAAATTGGAGGAGCTATTCCTCCAACAGATGCAAGAGAATATAATTCACCCAAGTGGTCGGCGGATTATATTTTCCACACTGATTTATATTGGAGAGCCAGAGCCGAGGTCACCAAAGAAATAAACCTTACTAATGGTGGGTCTCTTAACAAGAATGATACAAAACAACTGAATGCAACAGTAAAGTCCAAAACCGGCGATGGCAGTTTTGGCCCAGAAACGAATGTAAACAGTGGAAATGGAGATATCACATGGACTTCCTCCAATCCAACTGTGGCTACTGTTAGCAGTTCAGGGGTTGTTCATGCCTTAACCGAAGGAACGACGACGATTACGGTATTATGGGTAAAAGATGGCTATCATTTGACAACCTCAACAAATATTGTGGTCGGACAAGGTACTGATGACGGAGGTGGCAATCCAGGCGGGGGCGACGTGGTGTGTGCTCCCGCCATCGGTCCGCCTTCTGCGGGCACAACGATGATCATGAGCGACCTTGATCCCAATGCGACGGGAGTCATTCGCGCGGACCAGCGGGATGCGGAGAAATTCGATGTGACGAAGGGAATCCCGACCTCGGAATCGCTCTATACCAATGCGTTGACGGATAATTACCTGTTTAAGCAAGCCTGGGCCAAAATGAGCGGAAAAGTGACCTACAATTGCAGTGGTTCCATTACGTATGAGAGAGAATGGACGGTTCCAGGCCCGGAAGTATGTGATGAAGAGGGCAACTGTACGGATGGAGATCCTGTTCCGGAGCGGGACACCGTTACGAAATCGTACCAATTTCAAATGACCCGCGACTACTCGTACTGGAAAATTAACAATCTGGAAGTGTACAAACTCGCCAAAGCAACGATGAGCAATTATGCGCTGCCTGGCGGCACGGTCACGATGATGCCAGCGGGGTACACCGCACCAACGCTGGAATCGAGGCATGAAGAAGCCGTCGATCGCCACGTGCGTCCTGGGCAAACGGCAGCGATATCGTATACACCGCCCAAATTAACCGGGGGACTCAACGCTCCACCTGATGTTCGTGATGACACCGAACTGCTTAAGGGGATGGCCGAGACCAATACACCGCAAAGCAAAGTGAATAATGATCTGGTCAAGTTTAACAACCAGACGATCATGGATGGGGCCGAATATACGAAAGATGGACCGAACCCATCGAATATTCCGAATCCAACAACGGTTGGGCGGGATGTACTATACAAACCTGGAAACATGATCAGCAGCACGCTGCTGAACAGAGAAAACACGGGCAGTTCCGGAAACGTTTCTTATGAATTGCTTTCAGGCAATGTGAATGGAGGGGCCAATCAAGAGCATCCGATTCAGGGGATTAATACGGTAACGGTGCATACACCGACCGTTATGTATTCCGATGCTTCCGATGACCGGGAGCACAATCAGAGAACGACGCCGGATTATGCGCGCAGAGCTTTTATTCTGGACCGGCCTTTTACCGTAACGCTGCCCACCAATGGACAGCATCGCAATATTCCCGGCTACGGGGACAGAGATTATGCAAAGTATATCAAGCGCAAACAGGTGTTATTCCCGTTTGACGTGTATACAGCGAATAAAACCACGTTTTATCCGGCAAGTACGTGGATCGATATTCCGGTTTCACAGACGGAAACCACCTTTTATTTGCCGACCTGGGTGGATGAGGGGGATTATTCGGTTTCTTATCGCTCATTTGCAGAGAACTCGCCCGAATCAGGCTTTACTTACGAGGATAAGGCAAATTTGGGTTTGGTTAACCATGTCGCCGTGAATACAGTGCCTGTGCAAGTGATTGGTCGAGTGTATGATTTTAAAATAACGGATATTGCCGATTATTATTGGGAAAATGTATTTCGGAAACAAATCGGGCGTCCTGAAACAACGGGAAATAACTATTGGATAGGTCCCTTCGGTATTGATGGCGATCCGCGTGGGAACCTGACGCCTTATATGCTGCCAATCCGTCCAGGGAGTCATCCGGTGCAGGGCTTTGGCAACGTAGCGGTAAAAACGGGTTACCTTTTCCGGTTCGACTTGAAAACCAAAGGCAACATGTTTGGAGGGCAGGATGGCATCCGAATCACGCCGAGCTTCTACGTGGTGAGCCGGGATGGCAAGTCGAGGCAAGAGGTGGACTTGTATTACCATCGCGGGCAGGAGCGTTTAATTCGGATCGGTTCCGAACAGGACCTGGAGAAACGGTACGTCGTGCTTAACGAACGGCTGCGCAATGTCCCCGGAACCGAGCTTGGGGATACGGCCCGCTATCGATATGCCAACGAACTCACGGCCGAGGAACGAGGGCGGCGGACGTTGGCCGAGTATATGGTCCAGCAAACCGAACAAGAATCGCGGCGAAAGACGTGGGTCGGCCGTTACGACTGGATGATACTGCCTGACTCCATCCGGACGTTGATCGGGCCCAAGACAGATCTGCCAGCAAGCGTAAATGCCGACCGGGCCTTAGCCTCTGTCCAGCGTTGGTATGGAGAGTACAGCCTGCCGGCCGATGTATATGCCGTTCCCAAAGGCACCGATCTGGAGGCCGTTGCGAGACAGCAGTCATTGGATGAAAAGTCGCCCGTGTTTCTGCGAGACGGGTATATCGTGGTTAATTTTAATATCGAGACATTGCGTAACGGCAATGTGAACGAGCCTTATTTGCAATATATCCACGCTCCGCTGATGAATCAGTGGAAGTTGGAGGGTTTTGATACACGCCCTTTGAACGGCCAAGGAAACACATGGCCTTTGATGGATGGGGATGTGGTCTTTTACGATGCGGGTCGATCCAGCCGGGACGATTTTCAGTCACAGGTACTGCATTAAAGATGTAGCGTGGTAGGAAAAGTGAACCAAAGAGCCATGAATCGGCCGATTCATGGCTCTTCTCACAACATTTTTATGGAATGTTGCCCGCACGTTTACATGAAAAAGGGATTTGACATCTTAAAGCAAGCAGAGTATAGTCATTGTTGTTAATCGTAATAATTACTATTAAACAAAAAAAGATAAAACAATTCATTACTCGTTTCAAAAGGAGAAGAATTTCATGGTACAAAAACAAGTCCCGGTAACGGTTCTTAGCGGTTACCTCGGATCAGGCAAAACAACGGTCCTCAATCATGTGTTGCATAATCGGCAAGGGCTTAAAGTAGCCGTCATCGTCAACGACATGAGCGAGGTCAATATCGATGCGGCGCTGGTAAAGGGAGAAGCAGCCTTGTCCCGTACGGAAGAAAAGCTGGTTGAGCTGTCGAACGGCTGCATCTGCTGCACCCTGCGCAACGATTTGATGCAGGAGATCGAAAAGTTGGTCAATGAGGGTGATTTCGATTATATCCTGATTGAGTCGACCGGGATTAGCGAACCGGTACCTGTGGCGCAGACGTTCACTTATGCGGATGAGGAAACCGGCATCGACCTGACAGGGCTGGCGCGACTGGACTGTCTGGTGACGGTAGTGGATGCCCACCGTTTCTGGCATGACTTTGCCTCGGGCGAAAGCTTGCTGGACCGGGATCAAGCAACGGATGAAGGCGATACCCGCGATGTGGTGGATCTGCTGATCGATCAGATCGAGACTTGCGATGTACTTCTGCTAAACAAATGTGATCTGGTGGACGAGGCCGAATTGCTGAAGCTGGAACATGTTATCCGCAAATTGCAGCCCAATGCCAAATTGATCCGTACCGTGAAGGGGCAGATCGACCCGTCCAAAATTTTGAATACCGGTTTGTTCGATTTTGAAAAAGCAAGCCTGTCGGCCGGTTGGATCCAGGAGCTGGCACGGGAATCCCACACGCCGGAAACCGAAGAATACGGCATCAGCTCTTTTGTGTACCGTCGCCGCAAACCGTTTCATCCGGCTCGTTTGGCCGCATTCATGAGCCATTGGCCGGAAGAAGTGGTACGAGCCAAAGGGTTGGTGTGGCTCGCCGCACAGGGAGATCTCGCCGCAAGCCTCAGTCAAGCCGGGCCATCCATTCAATTCGGACCGGCAGGGTACTGGACGGCGGCTTTGCCCGAAGCGGACAGGGAAGCCATTTTGCAGACCGAACCGGAGATCATGGAGCAGTGGCATGCCGAGTGGGGAGACCGCCAAACCGAACTGGTCATGATCGGCATCGAGATGGAACGTGCGCAGATCGAAGAAGAGTTGGACCAATGTTTGTTGAACGACGAAGAAATGCAAGCGGACTGGGCACGGTTTGATAATCCGCTGCCATGGCCGATCGAAGCCGCGCAGCCCCTGTTGCAATAAAACCATGCATATAAACTGCAAAAAACATACACACGTCAACGGAGAGGCAGAACCAATCTGGAGAAGCGAAGCGTTCGCCAAAAGCTTTCTGAAAGAAAGCTGCATCGGAAGCATAGGCTTATCACCGGACTTTCTCCTTTAAAAAGGGGAAACAAAAAATCTGGGAATAACAGGCGATCGGAAGAAGGTGCTGCACTTGCATTGGCCTTGTGTGATTGATAGTGCGGTTTAAATATAACAGAAAGGAATGTACAACCATGGCCAAAAAATCGAAAATCGTCCGTGAACAAAAACGACAGGCAACCGTTGCCAAATACGCTGAACTCCGCCGGGAGCTGAAGGAAAAAGGAGATTATGAAGCACTGCAAAAATTGCCCCGCAACGCTTCTCCGACCCGGTTGAAAAACCGCTGCGAGCTGACCGGCAGACCGAGAGGATATCTGCGCAAATTCAAAGTATCCCGGATTGCGTTTCGAGAGCTTGCCCACAAAGGGCAAATTCCCGGGGTAACCAAATCGAGCTGGTGAGGCCATGTTTTGTTAAAGCCTGTTCATGTATGAAACGGGCAGCGAGGAACGTGCGATGAGATGAAGCATATGTTGCAACCTAAAAACGATCATGAATCGTTAAAATTTGGACTGCTGCGGGAGATGAGACCAATCGTGGATGACTTCACCCTCTACAATATCCAGGCACTATTGAACGGGTACATTGACGCCAAAATTCCCGCATCGCTTCGAACGATGGTCAAGCTGACATACGAGCTCAACAATGACGAATTGATTCTGACGGAAGAACGTCCCGTAGACAGGCAGACCCCTTGGGAGAAACAGCATATTGCACGCTTTTGTTGGGAATCGGAGCAGTGGAAGGTGTATGCGCCTGCGGAAGGCGGGTGCACATGGCATACGGTAGATGGAATTGGACCCCAAGCCTGCTTCGAGGATTTGCTTGAACAAGTGGAGCGGGATGAAGCAGGCCTGTTTTGGCGATAAGAATAGAGCCCTGCGAATTTGCAATGACGGCGGGAAGACGCTGGATGGCGACAAATGTTACGACATCATGATGCCCGCAAAGAAGAAAACGCCGCGCAGCGAGAAGCTGCAGCGGCGTTTTTTGCATGTTTGGAGGCGAGCAGGGGACCAAACTTCCAAACGGACGGTTCTTGCTCCAATCATCCGAGCCATAGTATGGGTTCGAGATGAAGCATAAGAAAGATCATGTTGCTTCCGTTTGCCTCGCCGCCCTATGCTTCAAATAAAATTTCGCCGGTCCGGGAGACGTCGTAACCTTCAAAGGCCTGAAGTTCCTGCCTGAATTCCGGGGACTGCAGGATGCGGAGCACCGATTCCGTCCAGGCTTCGTTACCTTTCGTGTTGAGCATGACGAGATCGTATCGTTCCCGCACCAATGGGACGAAGTCGACCCCGCTTACGATCCGCGCAGCCTTCTCGATGCCGACTCCGACATCGGCTTCGCCAGAGCTTACTTTGGCCGCTACGCCCATATGGCTGGTTTCTTCCTGGTCGTAGCCCCAGAGGCTGGAGGCGGGGATGCCGTGCAAACGAAGCTGCTCATCGAGCAGAACCCTGGCCCCGGAGCCTTTTTCCCGGTTAGCGAGCCTGAGCCCCTGCTGTTCAAGGTCTGTCCAGTTCCGGAGCCCTCGGGGATTGCCGCGCTGCACGTACAAGCCGGCAGGGCGTGACAACAGGTTTACCACGAAGTAAGACCTGCCGGTCAAAATTTTGCGGATATAAGGCAAGTTGTACTCCCCCGTATCTCCGTCGAGCAAATGGGTGCTGACCAGATCGGATTCTCCCCGATACATCGAGACAAGACCGTCCAGACTGCCCATAAAGGAGCGCAAGGGACGAAGGTTTCCGGTGTGTTTCTCCATATGCCGCATGAGAATGTCCAAGCTAACGTCCTGTCCTGTTATGACAAGATGCCTTGCCGCTCCCGCCCCGGGCAAATGACCCTGCTCCGGGCGGGAAGGGGCAAGTGGCGCCGAAAACGCTAGGTCCCCGGATGCCGCCGCCGCAGGATGGGCAGCAATCTCGGCATGTTCGTGAATGAGCCTCGAAGCGGACGGGGCTGCAGCTCCGGTGTCCTGTCCCCGTTGCCCCGAAGATTGCAGCTGTTTGGCGCGACGTTTATAGGCTTCCAGGTCCGTGGCATCGACACGCATCTGTTTGCCGACGCGGTAGGCGACCAGTTCCCCTTTTTTAATCAGATCGTATACGGTCAATTTGGATATTTTCAACAGCTTGGAGATTTCCTCCGTGGTATAGGACTGCTCCTCTGTCATGGTGAAGCGCCTCCTTCAAAAAGGTACATGTATGTCATCTATGGTTCGTTGCTGCGATTCCGCTTCCGGTTGGGGGCGTGTTCAATTTACCGTGCCTCTTGTACTATACCATTCCTGCCGGGCGCGATAAACCAAAAGGGACGCAGCGAGCCATAAAGAAAGCCAAAAATAGGGCAAGTGTGCTTTATGTCACCTTTTCATTTGATCGATCTTATGTATAATGAATTATAATTAATTATAACTAGTTATAACGAAACATAACATTGGGGGAGACCGGATGAAAAAGAAATTGGGTTACATATTGGGAAGCATGACATTGGGATTGGCGTTGGTGCTGAGCGGCTGCGGAGCAAACAGCAATGCTGCAGAATCGGCCACCACGGGTGACCAAGCGGCTTCGACGACGGCAACGACTGGCGATAACGCTTCTGCAGGCAGTACGGAGCCTCAGGAAAAAGTAACATTGACCATCTCGGCGGCGGCAAGTCTTACGGATGCCATGGGCGAGATTGAAAAAGGATTTGAGAGCGAAAATCCAAACATCGATTTAAGCTTTAATTTCGGAGCATCCGGAGCGCTGCAGCAGCAAATTGAACAAGGAGCCCCGGCCGATGTGTTCGTGTCCGCTGCGACCAAAAACATGAACGCACTGGTCGATGAACAGCTGATCGCTTCGGCAGACCAGAAAAACCTGCTGCAAAACGCACTCGTTGCCATCGTGCCCGCAGATAGCCAAAACAACATCGCGAGCGAAAAGGATCTGACATCTGATGCGATCCGTACCGTAGCCATCGGCATTCCGGAAAGCGTGCCTGCGGGTACATATGCCAAGGAAGCCCTGACTTACTCCAAACTGTGGGACCAGTTGGAAAGCAAGCTGGTGCAGGGCAAGGATGTTAGACAGGTGCTGCAATATGTGGAGACAGGCAATGCCGATGCAGGCTTCGTGTACAAAACGGATGCTTTGACATCCGACCAGGTAAAGATTGCCTTTGAAGTGGACAAGGCCAGCTATACGCCAGCCAACTACCCGGCAGGTATTATCACAGCTACGAAGCATCGTGCGGAAGCCGAAAAATTCTATGCCTATTTGCAAACGCCCGAGGTGCTGGACGTGTTCACCAAATACGGTTTCTCCATCGCGGAATGAGCGGAACGACCATCGATTGGGGGGCATTCTGGCCTCCCGTTCGCTTATCGTTGCAGGTCGCGTTATTATCCAGCATCGTTGCGGCCGTTCTGGGCATTGCCGTAGCCTGGTTCATGTCCCGCCGTTCGTTTCGGGGCAAAGTGTTGCTGGAGACGGCATTTATGCTCCCTTTGGTGCTGCCGCCAACGGTCGTCGGATTTTTGCTGCTGGTGCTGCTCGGACGCAAAAGCTTGCTCGGACGATGGATTGAAGCGATTTTCTCCGCTCCGGTCATTTTTACCTGGTGGGCTGCGGTCATCGCCTCGGTTGTGGTGGCTTTTCCTTTGGTCTATCAGACGATGAAGTCCGGTTTTGCGGGAATCGACCGCGATCTGGAGGATGCCGGGAGATCTATCGGTGCGAACGAGTGGCAAGTATTTCGATATATTTCGTTGCCACTCGCCGGGAGGGCGCTCATGACGGCCTTTATCCTGGGCTTTGCCCGGGCGCTTGGGGAGTTCGGAGCTACGTTAATGATTGCGGGAAACATTCCGGGCAAAACGCAAACAGTGCCTACCGCGATCTATGTGGCTGTGGATTCGGGAAATCAGCCCATGGCCTGGGCATGGACGGGAGCCGTCATCGTCATTTCGTTTTTAATGCTGTTATGTACGAGGCAGTCTCATCGAGACGGCTCTTGAACTGTGCAGACAGGTCTGAAAGGGTACGTTGTATCGATTCCAAAATAACCCGCACCAAGGGAAGATGTCCTTGAGGCGGGTTATTTGGTGTGAGATTGCGCGAATATGTTCGCATAGGGTGTAGGGGGAATCAAACTATGTCTATATGTTCATTGAAAGCTTCTATGCATCCGGCAAGCCCGGATCCAATTGTGGCAAATCACCATCTGATTAAACAAAAAATTTACAACTTTTCTTCTGCAAACTATCGCCTAAACGAACCTTCATCCTGTAAAATAGAAGAGACTGACTCCAACCAAAGCACTGAACTAAGGAGAGACGACTATGAGAACGAAACCTGATTGCGGCGTATCATTGCAAATCGACGACTATCTGGATCTTTTGCATTTTGCCATCCAAATTCAGGATCAGGAATGGCAGCAGTCCCTTATCCATCAGCTCAAAATTTTTCAGCCCGGGGTGGAGCGGCAGGAATCGCCTGAAGATGAATTATGGACGAGATTTACGACAATCAACAGTCGACTGACTGGGTTGCTGGGCCAGCTCCCAGTGGCTCAATCGAATGATGAGCGGGAGAAATGGGAGGAACGGATCGGACTGCTGCAGGTGCAGCGGGAAGAGATCGCCCGCAAAATCAAATGGGCCAGTCGCAGATAGCATAGCATCATGAATGAAAGAAGCCGTTTCCCGGACGAGTCCAAGGGGAGCGGCTTTTTTGGCGAGGGGCCACCGTCAGGAATAGAGAAATTCTATAACGATATCAACATCTCCTATTGCCTGGCATATTGCCTGGACATGGGCGCGATGATATTCTTGGTTCAATCTAATTCCGACTATACAAGTAAGAATGGTTGTTAATATAAATCGGAAGAGGGGAATGGGAGGACACATCATATTTGGCGCCAAAGCCATTGGAGGAGATCGGGAATGGGTAAGCAAAAGGGGATCAAAAAGATGCGGACAGCGATGCTGTTCATCACCATGCTGGCGGTGCTTGCAGGCTGCAGTGCCGGAGGAGGAGCGGATGAGGCCAGCTCTGGGGCAAATTCCAGTCAGGGCACGGTAAAGAAAATTATCGTCGGGACCGGCACGCAGTTTCCCAACGTTTGCTTCATTGACGAAAACGGCAAGCTGACGGGTTATGACGTGGAATTGATTCGTGAAATCGACAAACGTTTGCCGGAATACGAATTCGAATTCAGCACGATGGAGTTCAAAAACCTGCTGCTCAGCCTCGAAACGAAAAAAATAGACATCATCGCCCATCAGATGGAAGTGAATGAGGAAAGGCAGGCCAAGTTCCTGTTCAATGACGAAGCCTATAACATTTTCCCTAATAAAGTGGTCGTGAGCGAGAAAAACCAGGACGTCAAATCCATCGACGACCTGAAAGGCAAAAAATTGATCGTAGGCGCCACAAGCAATGCGGCGGTATTGGCTGAAAAGTGGAATGCGGAGCACGACAACGCCATCGACATCGTTTACTCCGGTGCCGGTGAAGACACAATAACCCAGATCAAAACAGGCCGGGTGGACGCAACGATCAGCACGCCGTTTGCCATCGATTATCAGAACAAGGCCGTGGATGCGCAATTGAAAACGGTGGGGGATACCCTATCCAATTCCAAGGTGTATTTCATCCTGAACAAGGATGAGGTAGAACTGAAGAGCAAAATCGACGAAGCGCTCAAATCTATTAAAGAGGATGGCACGTTGAGCAAGCTAAGCACCGAATGGCTTGGCGCGGATTATACGGTTGAGGAGTAGACCTAAAGGAGCGTAGGGAAGACATGGGAAAATCGTTCGATCTGTCGCTTGTTCTGGACTTCGTGCCTGAACTGCTGCGATATTTGCATATTACGCTCATCGTGCTCGGCGGCTCCATCGTGCTAGGATTAGTCGGTGGACTGCTGCTGGCTGTCCCCAGGCTGTATCGGGTTCCGGTGCTGAGCCAGCTGGCCACCCTATATGTCTCTTTTATGCGGGGCACGCCGATTCTGATCAAGCTGTTTCTGGTGTACTACGGCTTGCCGGAACTGTTGAAGCCGCTAGGCATTGACCTTTCGCGGGCAGATCCGCTGCTGTTCGTCATCGTGACTTATGCGCTGAGCGACGCGGCATCCTTTGCGGAGATTTTCCGCGGCGCGGTGCGCAGCGTGGACAAAGGACAGACCGAGGCAGCCTATGCTGCGGGCATGACGGCATTTCAATCTTTTCGCCGGATCGTAGTACCGCAGGCGTTGGTCGTCGCTTTTCCCAACATGGCCAATACGCTGATCGGTTCGCTCAAGGATACATCGCTGGCTTTTTCCATCGGCGTCATGGATATGGTGGGCAGAGGCCAAACGCTGATTTCGGCAACCTCCCACGCGTTGGAGGTTTACATCAGCCTGTCGATCATTTATTACATCATCGTCATTGTGCTGGAAAAAGGCTTCGCGCGCACGGAACGCAGGTTGCAGCGCCATGAGCGCAAAAACGAAGCGGGCCTGCCGCCAGCCAGCGCCAAATGGCTGAAACGGATTGCGGGGTGAACCTATGTCGATTGATTTCCATTTTATATTCACGTCTTTTTTCCAGATCCTGAAGGCATTGCCGCTGACGCTTGTCATTACGATTGTTCCGCTCATCGCCGGTTTGGGCATCGGGCTCGCCACCGCGCTGATCCGTATCTACCGGGTGCGATGGATTCATCGGGCGGCCGGGTTCTATGTATCGTTCTTCCGCGGCACACCGATGCTGATGCATTTGTTTCTCATTTATTACGGCATCCCGATGATTATCGACAAATTGTCGGAGCGTTACGGCTGGGGGTTTCATTCGGCATCGATTCCGATTCTAGTTTTCGTGCTGCTGGCCTTCTCTCTCACGGCGGGAGCTTACATGTCCGAAATCATCCGCTCCGGCATTCTTGCGGTGGACCCGGGACAGATGGAAGCGGCACGCGCCGTAGGAATGACCACGCTCCAGGCATTGCGGAGGATCATTATTCCGCAGGCTATCGGGGCAGTGCTGCCGAATCTGTGCAGCATGTTTGTCGGTTTTTTGCACGGCTCGACGCTGGCCTTTACCGTATCCCAGATGGATATTTTGGGCAAGGCGGACGTCGTGGCCTCGGTCAGCCTGAAGTTTCTGGAGGCCTTTATCGCCGCGGCTTTCATTTACTGGGGATTGACCATCATTGCCGAGCGGATCACGGCGCTGCTTGAGCGCAGGGTTGCAAGGTACAGCAAAGGAGGGGTCTCATGATTACGTTGACCAACATACGCAAATCGTTTGCCAAACAGGAGGTACTGAAAGGCATAGACCTCACCGTGGAGCAAGGGGACGTCGTGGCGATTCTCGGCCCGAGCGGTTCAGGCAAAACCACGCTGCTGCGGTGCGTCAATTTTTTGGAACGGGCAGATGAGGGGCAAGTCGATATCAGCGGATTAACCGTCGATTGCAAACATGCAAAGAAGCAGGATATATTGCAGCTTCGGCGCAAGACGGCAATGGTGTTTCAGCATTATAACCTGTTCAAACACAAAACGGTGCTGGAGAACGTGACGGAAGGACTCATCGTGGCCCAAAGGGTCCCTAAAGAGGAGGCTCGCCAGCGTGCCCTTCGCGTCCTGGATCAGGTGGGCTTATCGGACAAAATCGCATCCTATCCCAGCATGCTTTCGGGTGGACAGCAGCAGCGGGTGGGTATTGCCCGGGCGCTGGCGCTCAATCCGGAAGTCATCCTGTTCGACGAGCCGACATCCGCCCTCGATCCGGAGTTGGTAGGCGAGGTGTTGTCCGTCATCCGCTCCATTGCCCAGGAAGGGATCACAATGATTGTGGTTACGCATGAGATGGGTTTTGCCCGCGAGGTGGCGAATCACGTCGTTTTCATGGATGGAGGCAGCATTGTCGAAGAAGGCGCGCCCGAGGAAATTTTTGTGAGGCCCAAGCAGGAACGAACTCGCCAGTTCCTCAGCCGGTATTCGCCGGATTGGAGTTATGTGATTTGACGATATATAGGCGCAAGCTGGAGTAACTGACGATCCCGGCCCGGCATATGCTGTAGCAGGCAAATGCTGATAGGCCGGGTTTTTCGTATGGATTGAACAGGCCGCATCGGTTAGGAGGAGAACCATGCAGAGCAAGATCGATGAAATATTCTCGCACATTGCACAATCCCACCAACAGCTTGCACGCGTGCTGGATGCCAAGCGCCAAGTCGCTGTGCGCATGGCTGAAATCATCAATCATTTGCCGGATATCGAGCCGGAGCTCGATGGCGTTGAGGGTCTGTTGGGCAGCTCGGGAAACATCAACAAAAGCATCATCTCCTACTTGGGAGGCTTGGCGGATCTGGAGGAGGCGGTAGCCGAAACATTGACCCAGGTTATGCGTGAAATGGCGGATCAAGAAGAAGAAGAATAGGGCCCGGAAGGCGGGTGAAGGGGCATGAGCAAAGAGAAGAGCTTGATTCAGATGTTGGATGCGGCAGCGAAGATGCAGTGGAATATTGCGCTTATTCTGGAGGCCAAGGCGATCGAGGCCGAAAAGGTGAGGACATGGATGTTGAATCATCTGAACGGCGACACGTTTCTGACCCACGGTGATCAGGTGGCAGAGCCGCTCAAAGTACATGATCAGCTCATTGAAGTGCTGGAAGGCTTAACACGGATGGAGACCGGCCTGTGCAACAACCTGAAAGCACTGATGGTCAAGGATGAGAATGAGCAAGAAGGCGGCATGGACGGAGGCATGTTTGGCGGTATGGACATGGGGGACATGGGAAAATGAATCTGTTGAGGCGTGAACAGGAAGTCAAGCTGGCTCTCATTGAATCCATTGCGCACAGCCAGGAGGCGTTAGCCCGTATTCTGGACAGCGTAGCCAGCGTATCCGCCATTTCGGAGCTGTCCGCTCGCAGTATTGCCGAGAATATTCGTTTGCTGAGCCGGTATCAGGAAGAAATGTCCTGTATGGTGACGGGAATCAGGCTGGCCCGCATTCAGCAGGGAGAGCCAAGCGTGCCGTGGCTCAAAGAACCCGGATATGCAGTACGCATCGTTCCGGGCATACAGGAGGAATGTTGAGATGTTGAAGAAGAAAAAAGTAGGGTTGAAAAAAAGAGCGCTCGTAGCTCGCGGTGCTCGTCTGCGCAAAGTTCGCAAGCCGCGAGCCGCCAAAAGCAAACCCGTGCTTCGCAAACGCACGCTTCGGGGACGCAAAGCGTGGCTTAGAAAAAAGAAACGTACGGCCGTACGGCGCCAAGATCCCGTACAATCGGTCGCGCCGGCTACGCCCACCGACCCCAATCCGGACAATGCGTACGGCCAGGGATACAACGAAGCTTACAACGAGGGATTCAACGCGGGTTTCGCGAAGGGATTCGAGGACGGACATCAACTGGCGTACAAGGCGCAGTAACAGACTAATGGAGTCATTTTCCAGACCGTCTCATTCATCCGGACCAGCGGCATGATGTTGCCCGGCGGGATATTTCCCCCGGGTTTTTTTGCGTCCCCGCAGGAGCGGACATGCCCGTACAGGCTATTGGCTCGGGCATGCGCCAATTTTGCGCTCAGCAGGACAGCCGTCCATGATGCATCTGACCCTAGGGCATATCCTTTAGAGGGAAGATCAAATCTCGGGGAGAATCCAATTCGGGTTCTCCTGCAGGAAGTCAGGGTGAAGGATGTGACAAAAAAAAGGCACCGGCCATTGACGGAATCGGAAGCGGCATATCGCTGCGGATACGCGGAAGGCCGCAGATTCGGTGGTTGTCAGGCCGTGATGGCAAGAGTGGAGGGGTTCAAGCCGCCATTGCGCGATATAAAGGTGCTTTACATTCCTCAGGGGTTCGATGCCATCGATGCTGGCGTCATTGGAGCATTGAAGCAATCGGTACGCGAATGCATCGTCGGTTCCCCTGCAGCGATGCTGCAGGAAGCGGCTCAGCATAGGCCGGATGTTGTGTTGGTCATGAATGGGTTGCATGTATTTCCTGCGGACCACCTGGAGCAGGTAAACGGCATACGTGGGTTGGGGATCAAAACGGCGGTGTGGTTTGTGGATGATCCTTATTTTACCGAGGACACGCTGGAAATTTGCCGTCATTACGACGTGGTATTCACCCATGAGGAAGCGACGGTCGCTTTTTATCATCAACACGGAGCCAGTCGGGTCATCTATCTTCCGCTTGCGGTTAATCCGGAAATGTTTCAGCCGCGGAGGGCCGAGCCTCAGCACCAGTATGACGTGTGTTTTATTGGAACGGGCTTCTGGAACCGAATCGCACTGTTCGACGAGTTGGCTCCTTTTCTTGCCGGAAAAAAGGTATTCATCGCAGGAGGTCTGTGGAATCGCCTGAAGCGCTCGGATCTGTTGGGACGTTTTCTGCATGAAGGTTGGATCGATCCCAACGCGACGGTGGATTATTACAATGGAGCCAAAATCGTTATCAATGTTCATCGCACGGATAAGTCCGGGGAGGACAATCGCAATGTGCACCAGATCGAAGGCCGGTCCATCAACCCGCGCACCTATGAAATCAGCGCGTGTGGAACGATGCAAATTACGGACCTGCGCGCCGATCTCCCGCTATATTACCGGCCAGGATACGATATCGAAACTTTCGCTTCCGCGTCCGAACTTCGGTACAAGATCCAATACTACCTCGAGAACGAGGATAAGCGCCTGGCTATAGCGATGCGCGGACTGATCACCACGATGAGTCGCCATACTTTTGCGAGACGCATGTCTCAGCTTCTGGAACATCTGTAGGTTCTTATTCAGGGATCGGAATGATCCCCATACAAAGGAGTGGCAATATGCCTATCAAACACCGTAAACACAGACAGTCTCATGTCCCGGTGCTCGGTTTGGCTGACCAGGCACGCAAAAACGGGCAGCGTGCCGGATACGAAGCTGGCAAGGAGGAAGGCTATCTGCGCGGACGCGCAAACTATATTGTCAATTGTGCTAAGGAGCCGCTTCCTTTTCGCCCCGTGCATATCATGTATATTTCATCGGGCAAAGGCTTCCCGTATTCCCCATTGGATGAAGCGATCGCCGCAACCTTGCAGAGTATGGTGGCTAAAGTCACTTTATCCGATCCGCGTCAACCCATTGCCGAAACTGCATTGGCGACCCGTCCGAACCTTGTGCTTGCCCTGGACGGCATGGACCTGCCGCTGGACCAAATCGATGCCATCCGTCAGGCAGGCATACCGACAGCCATCTGGTTGACCGACGATCCTTATTACACCGACATGACGCTGGAAGTATCGAAGCATTTCGATCATGTCTTTACATTAGAACTAAATTGCGTGGAGCTTTACCGTCAGAACGGTTGCGCTTCGGTGCATTACCTGCCGTTTGCGGCTTATACGTCGCATTACTTTCCGATTACTACCCCGTCCCCGCTGAAACGCGACGTAAGCTTCATTGGCTCGGCCTATTGGAACCGGGTGTATTTCTTCAATCCGATCATGGCCCAATTAATGTCCCACAACACGGTATTTAACGGGATTTGGTGGGATCGCCTGCCCGGCTACGAGGCTTACGGCGAAAAAATAGAGCTTGGCCGCTGGATGAATCCCCAGGAAACCAACGACGTATACAACGGCACCAAACTCGTCATTAACCTGCACCGTTCGCATGAAGACGATTCGGTCAACAACAACCATTTGCGGATACCTCCGGCCTCGCCGAACCCAAGAACGTTCGAAATTGCGGCGTGTGCGACGCTCCAACTCACGGATGCGCGCGATGACTTAACGAGATTTTACCAGCCGGGAGTGGAGATCGAAACGTATGCCTCTCCGCAGGAATTGATCGAAAAGGTCGAATATTATCTGACCCACGAGAAGGAGCGCCGAGAGATCGCGCTGCGCGGGCTCGAACGGACCTTGAAGGATCACACGTACGGCAAACGGATCAATGAATTGCTGTCCGTCGTCTTCTCTTAAATTCAGGTTAGAGGAGGTGTGCATAGGGCTCTGCATGCCGACATGCACGGGCCCGTGCGGCCATGGAGACTAGACCGAAATTGATGTTGTTCTCCCATGTATGCAATACCCGCAGCATTACGGGAGCGGAAAAGCTCCTGCTTCATTTCATGAGGGAGATGGGCACCATTTTCGACTGCGTGCTGGTCGTTCCCCGTGAAGGGAAGCTTGCCGGGCTTGCCCAAAGATCGGGGATCCGGGTCAAGGTCTGCGAGTTCCCGCTGTTATATGACGTTTATACGCCATATAAGGGCATTGGGGACGATGCTGAACAACTGCGCCATAAACCTGAATTCCAGGCCGTGGTTTCCCTGATCAGGGAAACCGGCCCTGATCTCGTCCTGACCAATACCTGCGTCAACGTCCTGCCTGCAATTGCGGCGAAATCATTGCAAATCCCCGTCATCTGGAAGATCACCGAGATTATGCAGTCCACGGATCATCTGCAGGACGCCATTCGCTTGATCGCCGGCTACTCCGATTGGATCATTACGATCTCCAATGCAGCGGCCTTGCCTTTTCGAGAAGCCGGGATCGAAGACAAACTCACGGTTCTGCCTCCTACGTGGGATTCCTCTCTGCCTGCCCCGGACCGATGGCTGTACTTCAGGGAACGGAAGCGGAAGGAACTCGGCTTCAAATCGTCGCATGTCTGCATAGGTTATATATCCTCTTTCATCCATGATGCCAAGGGACTGAAACCTTTCGTGGATATGTGCCTGCGAATCTGCGAAACGCATCCGCGGGCCCGTTTCTGGATCATCGGCACGCCGGCGGACAAAAAGTATTACGATGCATGCATATCGCGGGTCAAAAAATCGGGTTACCAGCGTCGATTCGAGATGACCCCATTCGTGGAAAACGTTTCGATGGCCTATCCTGCCATGGATATTCTGGTCATTCCAAGCATGGTGAAGGAAGGTTTCGGCATGACCGCGCTGGAGGGCATGCACTTTGCCAAACCGGTCATCGCTTTCACGCAGGGCGGGCTGGCTGAACTGATGGAGGGCGTCGGCAGCGGCGAGTTTCTTGCGCCGCCAGGGGACAGCGCGGCGCTCGCGGAGCTGGCCGCCCGTCTGATCGACAATGAGGAATTAGCTTCCGATACGGGGTGGAGAAACCGGGCGGAGGCCGAACGGCTGTATGGAAACGATGCGTACAGAACCTCGCTGCACGCGATGGTGACCCGGTGGTTGTTGCGTTTTCCCGGATGGTTCCCGTATATTCAGTCGCCCACGGGTCCTGTATATGGATGGGGAGAAGGAGGGCTTCGTACCGTATTGGTATCTGAACGGAACGGAGTGAGTGCAAAGCGGTTCCCGCTATCCGTCATCGAGGCCCTGCCCAAATCTCCTCTTCCCCCGCTTGCCATTGAGGGAGGGAGCGGGGGAGGGGATGGCCCGCTCATGTATCCCGCGGCCGTCAAGCGAGGCAAGAAAAGAAGAAAGCGCAGGGAAAGCGGCAACCGTTTGGCCAAACGGAGGATGCTGGGCCGCAAAGCAAGGACCGGAGGCAGAAAAGGGCGGGCGAGCAAAAGGAAGCGCCCCTCGCGAGCCGTAAAAGTTAAAACCCGTAAGCGAAGGCTGGCTTGACAGCCGACATCCATTTTACGACGAAGGCAGGGATAGCGATGAAAATCATGACGGTGCTGGGCACAAGACCGGAGATCATTCGTCTCAGCCTCATCATCTCCAAGCTGGACCAGTATGCAGCCGAACATGTTTTGGTCCATACCGGACAGAATTTCACGGAAAGCCTGAGCGGCCTGTTTTTCAAGGAGTTGGGTCTGCGTGCGCCGGATTACGTGCTTCAGGATGAGGCAGCCTCGCTTGGGAGACAGTTATCCTCAATGTTTACCCAAATGGAGGATATCCTGCGCCAAGAGAAGCCAGACAAGGTGCTGCTCCTCGGCGATACCAACAGCGCGCTTTGCGCCGTGTTGGCAGAACGCATGGGCATTCCCGTCGTTCATATGGAAGCAGGCAACCGCTGCTTCGATCTCGACGTTCCCGAAGAAAAAAATCGCAGGGTGATCGATGCCATATCGACCATCAACATGCCTTATACGGAGCAGAGCAAGAAACATCTCGTCAGGGAAGGCGTGCCGAGCCGCCGCATCGTGCTGACGGGCAATCCGATATATGAAGTGATGCAACATTATGATCGGCAGGTGAGCGCGAGCAATATTCTAAACAAGCTAAAACTCAAACCCGGCCAATACTTTCTGGTTACCGCCCATCGAGCCGAAAACGTGGACCATCCTCCGCATTTGCTGGAGATCATGAAGGGGTTGAACCGCGTAGCCAAAGAACAAGGGCAGCGCATCATTTGCAGCATTCACCCTCGCACGGCCATCCGGATCGCCGAGCATTTGGAATTGGAGATGCATCCCTTGGTGGAATTCCATGAGCCTTTCGGGTTTTTCGACTTTGTCATGCTGGAACGGCACGCCCGGTGCGCGCTGACCGATAGCGGGACGGTGCAGGAAGAATGCTGCATTATGGGCGTGCCAACCGTCACCATGCGCCGCACGACGGAGCGTCCCGAAACCGTGGATTGCGGCAGCAATGTGGTATCCGGACTCGATGCAGACCGCATTGCCGATTGCGTCAAAGTCATGACCGCTCTTCCAGCCGACTGGGAATGTCCCGACGGCTATAAAGCAAAGAATGTATCCGGCATTGTGGTCAAATTTCTGCTTGGGGGGAAATTGAATGTTTGAAAATAAGCGTATACTCGTGACTGGCGGGACCGGATCGTGGGGGTATGAGCTGGTCGCCCAGCTGCTTCCCCAGCGGCCGAAACAAATCGTCGTATACTCCCGCAACGAATCAAGCCAGGTTGCGATGAGCCGCGAATTCGAGGATTCCCGTCTTCATTTCCGGATCGGTGACATTCGCGACAAGGAAGCGATCAGCGCGGCGTGCCAGAACGTGGATTATGTGTTCCACCTCGCAGCCCTCAAACACGTGCCGGTCTGCGAGGACCAGCCATATGAGGCGTTGAAAACGAATGTGATCGGTACGCAAAACGTCATTGAGGCGGCCATTGAAAACCATGTTAAGAAAGTGATCTATATTTCGACAGACAAAGCGGCCAATCCGTCCAACTTTTACGGCATGACCAAGGCGATCGGCGAGAAGCTGATCGTGTATGCCAATCTGCTGAACAGCAATACCAAATTCGTTACGGTCCGCGGCGGCAATGTGCTCGGTACCAACGGCAGCGTGGTGCACCTGTTCAAAAACCAGATTCGCCAAAAGGGCGAGGTGTCCATCACCGACTTGAAAATGACCCGCTTCTTCCTTACCTTGAAGGATGCCATCTCGCTGCTGTTCAAAGCATCCGTGGAGAGCGTGGGCGGCGAAATTTTCGTGATGACGATGCCGACATGCAAAATCGTGGATCTGGCTGAAGTGCTGATCGAGGATTCGGGCGTGGCGGACGTATCGATCGTGGAAAGTGGCACGCGTCCAGGAGAGAAAATCCACGAAATATTGATGAGCGAGTTCGAGAGCATGACCACCGTTGTTTATGACGAGCAGTACTTGGTCATCTTGCCTACGGTCGGCATTCCGGGACTTCGGGAGCATTACAGCCACTGCCGCCCGGTATCCTTCAGCAGCTTCAGTTCGGAGCATCAGTTGATGACGAAGGACGAAATTCGCGATATTCTGAAGCGCGGAGGATTCTTATCATGAAGCTGCTTGTCCTTGGAGGAAACGGCATGGCCGGCCATATGCTGGTCGAATATTTCCGCCGTCAGGGGCGGCACCATCTGTTCTACACGACACGGGATGCAGCAGACCCGGGTGGTTTGCTGCTCGACGTGAACGACAGCTTCATGGTCGACCGGATCGTCGAAGCGGTCCATCCGGACGTCATCATTAATGCGGTGGGCGTGCTGAACAGCTTTGCGGATATAGATAAGATCGCGGCATACCATATCAACGGTTTCCTGCCGCATCGCTTGCGCCGCGTCGCGGATACGATCGGCGCGCGCCTGATCCACATCAGCACGGATTGCGTATTCAGCGGGGACCGGGGAGCCTACCGGGAGGATGACGCCACGGACGGGACGTCCGCCTACGCAATCACCAAAGCGCTTGGAGAAGTGCACGATGCCGGGCATCTGACGATCCGGACGTCCATCATCGGACCTGAAATCCGAAAGAGCGGCATTGGCCTCATGCACTGGTTCATGTCGACCAAAGGGGAGGTCGGGGGGTATACCCGTGTCTTCTGGAACGGGGTAACAACGCTCGAACTGGCAAAGTGGGTGGATCATTACCTGGCTTCGCCGGTGAGCGGCCTCATCCATCTCGCACACCCCAAGCCGATCAGCAAGCATGACCTGCTTGTACTGTTTCAGAAGACCTGGGACAAACGGGACGTCAACATCGTTCCGGATGACCGGGTGGTGCAGGACCGTACGTTGGTATGCACGCGTGCGGACGTGCAGACGAACTTCCCGGACTATCCTACGATGCTGAAGGAGCTAGCGTTATGGATGGAACGGAGCTGAAAGGCAGGAAAGTGCTCATTACGGGTGCCACCGGTTTCACCGGTCGGCACGCCGTAGCCTATTTTCAATCCATGGGCGCCAGAGTGGTCGCCGTGGTCAGGAAAGCAGGATCGCACTCGTTCGGGGAAGGCGTAGCCGTGCATGTATGCGATTTGAACGACAAAGAACAGGTATGCCGGCTTGTCACCAAAGTGCAGCCGGACGACGTATTGCATCTGGCGGGGAAAAACTCCGTTCCGGACTCCTGGGCCAATCCGATCCTTGCTATAGAAAGCAATGTCATGGCCGCCTTGTATTTGCTCGATGCTCTTCGCAATTTCAAGGCGGCAAGAATCGTGATCGTGGGCTCCCGGCTGAAATATGTTCCAATGCCGGGTTTGCCTCCCCAGCCGTCTCACCCGTACAGTCTAAGCAAAGCGCTGGAGGAGACGGTATCCCTGGCCTGGATGTCCCTGTTCGGTCAACAAATCATGCTTGCCGAACCGGGAAACCTCATTGGCGCAGGACCTTCCACGGGCATATGTTCCCTGCTGGCACGCCATATAGCGGCTTGCGAAATCGCGGGCAAGACGGAAGCTTTCGGACTGTCCGGCAGGGAAAGCACCCGTGACTATCTGGATGTGCGGGATGCCGTACGTGCTTACGCCACCTTGTTGATTAAAGGAACGTCCGGCGTTGTATACCCCGTTGTTTCCGGCAAGGAACGAAGCCTGGGAGAGATCGCAGATGCGCTGTTAGGAATGTCCGACGCTGAAATTCCCGTGCGTTGGGATCATGCCTCTTCCGGTCCGGATGGAGCGGGGGACCAGGAAGGTGCCTCGTTGCTCCGGAACCTTGGTTGGAAACCGATGATTTCTTTTTCGCAGTCGCTTCGGGATATTCTAGAGGATGCCCGGTCAGGGCTGGGGAGGTTGAGCAGGTGAATCCCAGGGTTTCGATTATCATCCCTTTTTACAATTGCCCCTATGTGCCTCAGGCGATTCAAAGTGCTTTGGACCAAACCTACAGCGATGTGGAGGTTATCGTGGTGAATGACGGCTCCACCGCGCATGCCGAACGGCTCCAGCCCTATCTGCCGCATATCAATGTGCTGGGGAAAAGCAACGGAGGAACGGCATCTGCTCTCAATCACGGCATTCGCCATGCTTCGGGAGAATACGTCGCTTGGCTCAGTTCGGACGATTTCTTATATCCAGACAAAATCCGCCTTCAGGTGGGGTTGATGCGCGAACAGGGGACGTTGATATCACATACCAACTTCCATTATATCAATGGGCAATCGGCGGTAACGCGCATGAACTGCGGGATCGAACCGGTAGACGAAATCGGGCTGCTGCGCCGCTTCGTGGAAAGCAATCCGGTGAATGGGTGCACGGTCATGATCCGTAAAGATTTATTTTCCGCCGTGGGGCTCTTTGATGAGCATTTGCCCTATACGCATGATCTGGACTTATGGCTGCGAATCGTCCTGAACGGATATCGTTTTTCGTATCTGAACGTGCCGCTAACCGCTTATCGATGGCATGAAGGAATGGGATCGCTGCGGCATGCGGAAAAGATCGGAAGAGAAGCTTCCATGGTATGGAACAGATATCGGGGAGCGCTGCTGCATCGTATCGCGGTATTGGGAGGTTAAGCATCCTGGGGATGGCTGACTTAAGGCAGCCTCCCTTTTTTGTTTTCTCGCATTGCGACGGTTCCTGAGCTTATTCCCACACGGCAAAAATCTCGCTGGTTTCTTCGTCTACGTGATTTATGCCTTTGGCATTCAGCCACCTGGCAGAGCCCAACCAAAGGGATAATACCGTCTCCGCTTCCTCCGGCGATGCCAGCCGCGTTCGCAGGTGTGCTTGAATCTCCTCCATATCGATCCTCCACCTTCCATCCAATCAATCGTTTGTTGCAAAATACTTCACGCGGTTCGTGACAAGAAAGCAGGCTCTTGAAAGACGTGTGGTCTCAAAATGAATTATAACGCATTTTTCCGATTCCTTGGGCCGTAATATGGAAAATAATTGCAATTTCTCCGGCGATAATAGTGCTGAAATTTTTACATAAAAATACCTTGACAGCAAAGGTATTTTCATTAGAATTAAACCAGTGCTAAAACGAAGGTTTAAAACAAATGTTTTAAAATTATAGGCCAATGAACGGGGGATTTACCCGCAGGCCGGAAAGAGTGTGAACTATTGGAACAGCAAAATCAAGCACGGCAGCACCCGGAGGCATTTTCGATCAAATCGATCCTCCTGCCGCTTCTCTCCATCATTGTCGGCATGATTATGGTCATTCTGGATAGCACGGTCGTTAACGTTGCCATTCCGAACCTGGTCGAATACTTCAAAACGGATCTCAAAACGATCCAATGGACCGTCACGGGGTATACGCTGGCCCTGTCTGCCGTTATTCCGCTGGCGGGGTGGTTAACGGACCGTTTCGGAGCCAAGCGGGTGTTTTTATTCACGATTGCCATGTTTACCTTGGGCTCGGTGTTGTGTTCCATTGCGCAGTCGCCCGAACAACTGATCGTTTTCCGCGTGATTCAGGGCCTCGGCGGAGGCATGGTTGCGCCGATCGGTATGGCGATGGTATTTCGTCTGGCCCCGCCCGATAAAAGAGGTTCCATCATGGGCATGCTCGGCATTCCGATGCTGCTTGCGCCTGCGCTTGGGCCGGTATTGTCGGGTTGGTTCATTCAATCCTGGAGCTGGCACTGGATTTTCCTGATCAACCTGCCTATCGGCATTGCCGCTTTCCTGCTGTGCATTCGATTTTTGCCGGACACGGATCGCGGACGCGCGCCGGGTCTAGACCTGCTCGGCATGATTCTCGCGCCGATCGCGTTCTCCATGCTGGCTTACGGTGTCAGCGAAGGAGGAACCGACTGGACGTCCGCTTCCAGCTTAACGGGCATCATCGTTGGCGGCGTTGCCTTGATCTTGTTCGTGATCGTGGAGCTTCGTCGCCAAAATCCGCTATTGGAGCTCAGGGTATTCGGATCCTCGGACTTCACGCGCGGTATTATTCTGGCTTGGGTTGCGCAAGTTGCGCTGTTCGGGTCCATGCTTCTGATTCCGTTGTACTTGCAGCAGATCAAAGGGTATACAGCACTTGAAACCGGGCTTATCCTCTTGCCGCAAGCTTTGGCTTCCGGCGTGGGAATGCCGCTTGGCGGAAGACTGTTCGACAAGGTTGGGGCAAGGCCGCTCGCTTTTGCAGGTCTCGGAATTATATCGGTAGCGCTTTTCATTCTGTCGACGATTACGGCAGATACAGGCCTTGCCTTGATTATTGTTGCGTTGGCTATGATGGGCCTGGGCATGGGCTTCTCGATGATGCCGCTTAACACGCATGTACTGAATGCTGCTCCGCGTCATTTGGTGGCTAGGGTGACTCCGCTTACGGCGGCAGCCCAGCAAGTCGTAGTTTCGTTTGCGGTAGCAGGGTTAACGGGGTTCCTGACGTCGCGCACCGAGATTCATACGACCGGCAGCGCACCCTCGGACATGATGTCGGGAATCATTGCCGGCTTCAACGATACGTTTCTGCTGGCAGCATGCATCGCGCTGTTTGGATGTCTACTGAGCCTGATTTTGCGTAAGCCAAAACAGGATCGCAAGGAAGAGACACAGACAGAAGAGCAAGTGGATCCAGCCATGATGATGGGCCATTGAGGCATCGTCGGAGCAAGGCAGTTCGGAGTATTTTCTCCGGACTGCCTTTTTTTGCGGGGACGTGCAAACGAATCTGGAGAAGATGCTTAGCGCGCCATCATTTCTCGAAAGGATATGGCGTAACGGTCTGACGAGAAGGCTTTGGACATGCGGTTTTATGCGATTCTTGCAAACCCGTTCCGGCAGCTTTTGGTTGTTCATCAGTGAGCAAATGATGTTTGTTCACGTTTTAGACACATTTTTTTAAGCAATCTTTTAAGTAGCACTAAGCTGGGTTTAGGATACAATTCGTAAGATACAGGAGACTTCCCGTGCACACCGTCTGCAGCAATCGATGGCGCACGGGTATTTTAACGGTTAACGGGAAAGGATGAAGCATGTGCTCGAAGTGAAGCAGGTCAGCAAAGTTTATGATGGACGCCGTGGCGTGCATCAACTGAATTTCACCATGGAGCGCGGAGAGATTGTTGGTTTTCTTGGCCCGAACGGTGCCGGAAAAACGACAACGATGCGCATGATCACCGGGTATCTGCATCCCACGGAAGGCTCCATCATGGTCGATGGCATATCCGTGCACGATCACGGACGAAGCATTCGTTCCAAAATCGGCTATTTGCCGGAAACGCCGCCCCTGTATCCAGACATGACGGTTCAGACCTATCTCAAATTTGTTGCCAAGCTGAGGGATGTGCCGGCACGAGAGGTCAAGCTGAGAGTTAGCGAAATGGTCAGCCGCCTCGGTTTGCAGGATCGGGAAAAACAATTGGTACGAGGACTCTCCAAAGGGTACAAGCAGCGTCTTGGCTTGGCCGGGGCCATCATTCACAAACCGGACCTGCTCGTTCTGGATGAGCCAACCTCAGGGCTGGATCCGAACCAAATTATCGAAATCCGTGACCTGATCCGGGAATTGGGCGAGAATCACACGGTGCTTCTCAGCACGCACATTTTGCCTGAGGTTAGCACGCTCTGCAATCGGATGCTGATTATCAATCAGGGCCAACTCGTCATGGATGGATCGCCGCAGCAGTTCAGTTCATCGATGGAGGACCGGTTCAAGGTGTCCATTGAGGTCAAGGCGACCGAGGAAGAGCTGAAGAACGTGCTTCAGCCTTGGGAAAAGGTACAGCATGAAACGGTGCGGGAGCCCGGAGCGGCAGCCGGCCATGGCCATGCGGAAGGAGAAACCGTAAAAATGCTGCTGACCGGGCAATCTCCGGAAGATTTCCGGGAAGAACTGTTCTACCTTTTATCCGGTGCGGGCCTGCCCATCCTGGAAATGAAGAAGGAAAATCTCAGTCTGGAACAGGTCTTCCTTAAACTAACGACAACCGAAAGCGGTGGGGAGGGGTCTGAAACAACGGAAGCGAATGCGTTTACATACGCAAATGATGAAAACCCCGAACGGCCTGGGCCTGATATCAAGGATGACCCCTCGGCAGCGGTCGATGAGACCGAGCAACCACCGGGTGCCAAATCCGACGGCGGTACAGGGGAGGGTTCCCGATGAGAAGAATGATGGCGGTATGCAATAAAGAGCTGCAGGCGTACTTTTTGTCGCCCACATCGTATTTTGCTTTTGCCATTTATGTTTTGTTAACGAGTCTTTTGTTCTATTCCAGCTTTGTGTATTACCAGCCGAGCATTGTGGACTACCGCCTGGTTCTTGGCGATACGTTATCGATGCTGCTGTTCGTGGTGCCTCTGTTAACCATGCGGCTTGTCGCCGAGGAGTTCAGGCAGGGAACGGACGAACTGCTGCTTACCTCGCCGGTGCGGGTAACCGAGATTATTTTCGGGAAATATTTGGCCTCGCTCGCGATTTTGCTCGTACTGATCCTATGCAGTCTGGTTTACCCATTCATCATGTCCTTTTTCGGCACGCTGAACCTGACGACGGTGTGGCTGTCTGCATTGGGATTATTTTTCATGGGGGGAAGCATGATGGCCATCGGTCTGTTTGCCTCGACCTTGTCCCAGCATCAGATGGTGTCTGCAGTAGCCGGCTTCATTATTTTGCTCGTTCTGTGGATGCTTGATTCATTCGGGGGCAACACGGGTTCGGCATTGCAGGAATGGCTAGCGCCGTTTGCATTGACCAGCCGCTTCGAGAGCTTTACCAAAGGCGTGTTGAACGGGTCGGACGTTCTCTATTACGTTACGCTCACAGGGGTATTTCTGCTGTTAAGCATTCAAATCGTCGAACGGAAGCGGTGGAGGTGAGAACATGAAAAAATGGTTGAGTCACACCAACAGCACCGTGCTGTCTGTCGCTGTAATCGGCATATTCGTTTTGGTAACCCTGTTCTTGAATTCGCTCAGCGGCTTTCAGCTGGATCTGACTTCAAACAAACAATATACCTTATCCGATCAGTCCCTTAGCGCGATCCAAAACGTAAAAGAAGACGTCAACGTATTGGTGCTCATCGTGGAAAATGCCAACAATACGGTATTGAACCGGGAAGTCACCGACATGGTACAGGAATATGCGAAACGAAACAGCAAGCTGAAGGTGAAACAGTACAATCTCTCGCAAGAGCCAGCCCTGGCTTCGAAATACGGCATCACCGGCAGCTCCATCGTGCTTGAGCGGGGCGATCAATACAAGGTTATCGATATTGGAAGCCTGTTTACGGCAACCGGAGACGGCGCGGATGGTTCATACCAGTTTACGGGTGAAGAGAAATTTACCCAAGCGCTAATTAACCTGACGTCTACGGAGAAACACAAGATGGTCTTCCTTTCCGGTCATGAAGAGCTTGGACTGGATCAGCTTTCCACATTGCGTTCCTCGCTCGAGCAGAGCAATGTGACCACGGAGGAACTGCAGCTGAATCAGGCCGGAAAAGTTCCCGATGACGCGGATGTGCTGGCGATCATTGGACCGCAGCGAGACATTAGCGATACTGAGCTTAAGGAAATTCGGGCATATCTGGAGAATGGCGGCAAACTGCTGCTATCGCTCGGATTCAGCGAAGATATGAAGTCCTCATGGAAGAACATCGATGCGTTAATGGCCGATTATGGCGTCGTGGATAAACATGCAGTGATGGTGGATCATCAACAAGCGAGCACCATGGGTCCGCTGTGGGTTGTGCCGGAGTATGGAAGTCATGCCATTACGGACAAACTTTCGGAAAGCAAGCTGTACCCTATGCTGTCGTTGTCCATCGCATTGACAAGCAAGGAGCAGGACAAATATACGTTGTCGCCGCTGCTGCGTTCCAGCGTGGAAAGTTATGGCGAAACGAACATCGATGGCCTGCTGCAAAACGAAACGACCAATGACAAGGATCAGGACGTGCAAGGGCCGGTCGAAATCGGGTATGCAGCAGATACAACGGACGGCAAACCCAAGGCAGTCATTCTGGGTTCATCCATCTTTATGCAGGATTCGCAGATCGCCAACGGCGGCAACCGTGATTTTATTTTAAACATTGCCAACTATCTGAGCGAAAAGCAGGATGGCGTAACGATCCGGGCCCGGGTGAATCCGGGTTACGAAGTCGCTTACCTTAGCGGCGAGCAGGCCAGAATCATTTTCTTTGCCGCTATTGTCGGATTCCCGCTGTTCTTTGTATTGATCGGTGTGCTGTTGTGGTGGAGGCGCAGACGCGTATGAAGAAATGGATGCCTACGATATTGGTCGTTTTGGTGCTGATCGTTGGCTGGATCTATGCCGCGAACCAGAATTACTTTCGGGAAGAAGAAGCACAGAAAGCAAAGCTGCTGGACATTGCAGCAGGCGACATTCAGTCGCTGTCCATTGAACGTGAAAACACGGAAACGGCGGCGGATGCTTCCTCCGAGTCTGGCAGCAGTTCATCCCCAGCCTCCAAGCTTGAGCTTAAAGAAGGGGTATGGACCATGACGGAACCCGAATCTTATCCCCTGAACGGCTACGCGGTAAGCAGCTGGCTGGATTCGCTTAGCGCTGCCGAACAGGAGATGGTCGTAGAGGAACAACCGCAGGACCTGGAGAAATACGGACTTGGACAAAGTGCAAGCCGGATCGGCATCGGTTTGAAAGACGGTAAGCAATTGACGGTGACCATCGGTGGCCAGCTTCCGGCGGATAATGCGCGTTATGTACGCGTTAATGACGGTCCTGTCGTTGCCGTCCAAACCGATACGGTGACCGGCATCGATCTTACCCGCCGGGAATTGTTGGATACAACGCCGTTTAACCTGGATGAAGCCAATGTACAGTCTGCCGATTGGGAAGGCGAGGCAGCGACATGGCTGTTGAAGACGAATTCGGAAGCAGGGGCAGCGGACCGAACGTGGACTTTGAACGGTAAGGAAGCCAAGGCTGATGATGCCGTGTCTTTGCTGGGCAAAATCAAAAATTTGGCGACCGCAGACGACGTGCGCAAGGCATCGGAACTGAAAAATACCGTGCCGCGTTTCACCTTGTCGATTGAACAAACGGTCAATGGAACGACGGTTACAGATGTGTATCGCGGCCTTGTTGAGAAATCGCAGCCCGATACGATCTGGGTGATCACAACGGATGGCAAGTGGGCGTATGCTTTGCAAGCAGATGCACTTAAAGAAGCGGAAAACTTCCCTGAAACGCTGAAACAGGCAAATGATTCGTCAGCGGACAGTCAAAAATCGGATTCCACTTCTACTTCAAATAACTAAAATTCAGAAAGCGGTGCTGCACTCCGGTGCATGCGCCGCTTTTATATTTTTCAGCCTGCTGTTCCATATCCTTTCAGCATATCGCAAAGGCCTAGGGCGCATCCTATTTTCGTGACCAAAATACCCATATTGGAGGATGAGCTAATGCCAGCAGCCAAAAAAGCAAAAGCCATTACTTTATCTTTGTCTACCGCAATTTTTGTTATGGCAGGGTTAACGGGTTGCGGCACCAGCCGGGATGCCGGCAATGTGCAAACGAAAAGCGTGCGTCACGAAGCAAGAGGGATCAATCGTTATGGCGTCGAAACCAACGGCCTGGATGGGATCCGTGCTCGGAACTACCGCGCCCATAACGTGACCAGCCTGAAGACGAGCGACGAGCTGGCCAAACACATTGCCGACATGAAAGAAGTGAAATCGGCGAATGTTTTGTTGACCGATCGCAATGCATATGTTGCTGTTCGACTTACCGATGGTCACGCGGGCAAGTTGAACACGAATTCATACCGTGCTCGCAGTTATTCCGGCTACGCGGATGATACGATGCGCAGCCGTACCTTGTCCCCTGACATGCGAGGACTTCGCGTAAATGACGGTGCGGGAGCGAGGTCCCCATACAGCGTTGACCGGGTTACCCCAGGATTAAACACGGGAACCGCAACGGATCGCAGCCATCTGAGCAATGATCGCGGACTTTACGGTACGATGGGCACCGGTTCGTACGGCATGATGCGCGGATTGACCGGGAGCGACAGAATTCCCATCAACGAAAATACGGGGGATTATGGCGTAAAGCGCGAAAACCGGGTAAACAGCTCGGACGACAATACGCCTGCCGAAATCAAGGGCAAAATCGCAGCCAGAGTCAAGCAGTTTGCGCCTAACGTAGAGAATGTCTATGTGTCGTCTAACCCGGAATTCGTGGAACATGCCGAGAAATATTCGACGGATCTTCGCAACGGCAAACCTGTCAGCGGCATGCTGGATACCTTCTCAAGCATGGTAGAACGTATCTTCCCGACGAATGCGATGAATCATCATCGTGATGGCGTACTTGATCATGGCGTAACAGAACGTTCCAACGGTCGCATGAACAATCTTCGGTAAGAAGCAGCAAGTATGGAAAATATGCCTTTGCGCAGATGAATACATCGGACGCAAAGGCATATTTTATTGTAGCGGCAGCAATGGAAAAGGTCCAAGCAGCAAAAAAGCCTCTCCCCATTCTTTTCGTAGTTGAAGAATAGGAAAAGACTTTCATGCTTTTTTAACAACTGTGTACGCTCGCGTCAGATCTTTAGTTCTCCAAGCTTGATCAGCTCAACGACGGCTTGCGAACGACCCTTAACATTGAGTTTCTGCATCACATTCGAAATATGGTTACGCACCGTTTTTTCGCTGATGAATAACTGCCCTGCAATGTCGCGAGTTGTTTTGTCCTGAACCAACAATTCGAAAACTTCGCGTTCACGGTGGGTCAACAGAAATTTGCTTTTATGATCGATACCCTTCAATGTTCACCCCTCCTTGCTCGGGTTTGGTTGGTGTAACAAGGTTAAGGGGATACAGTCAACTCATATTATGTAAGGTCAAGCGCGATGGTTCAGTTTTAACTTAAAAATGGGCAGCATAATATGCGCCTAAGATTCTTAATAAGATTGACGTCATGATTTAGGGTAAAACGAAGGCGGATCAACAGATTACATACGGGTGCTCATGCCTGTTTCGGGCTTGAAAACAGCGTTGCTATTATGCCGCTCAATGTAGCCGGCAGGCTAATTCTCGCAGTTGTTTGACGAAGTCCTGTTTTAAGGTTGGAGGCTGTATATCCAGCAAAGTCGTTCCGAACCGGTGACAGTACTGCAGCAGGAAATGCCTCTCCGCCGGTTCAATCCAACCGGTAATGCAAAAGTGTCCGTCTTTTTCGGAAAGGGACATGTTGGGGTAGTGGTGCCGTTCGAAAATGGCTAGACCCTCAGCGGTAATTTCAATCGCATACTCAATGGCTTGTTTGCTTTGGTTAACCAGTTGAAAGCGATTGTCCAAATCCATTTCTTTGATCAAATCCAAGGGCTGTTCGTCGTCCAGTACAGTGACGTTTACAATCCTGTCGCAGCGAAAAACTCTGTACTCCCCTTGATCCAGATCATAGGACGGACAGTACCAATGGCCGTGATTGGCATAAATGCCGATCGGCTGAACACGTCGTTCCGTTTGCTTGTTCGGGGATTGGTAAACGATACGAATAATGGCTGGCTCCATGACCGCCTGAAGAAGGTCTTCCAGCAAGGGAGCGTTGTCTGTCATTTTGACCGTTCCAAAGGAAACGCGGGTTTGAATCAGCGCTAACGTGTTTTGGATTTTCGGCGATACAGTCTCCAGAAATTTGGAGCGGATCGTGCCGTATTCGGCGCGAAAGGGCAGGGGGCCCAAGAGTTCAATTCCCTTTAACGCAAAAAACAGCGCATAGGTTTCCTGAGGCGTAAAGGTCACGGGAGGCACTTTGTACGTATCGAGTATGCGATAGCCGCCATATCGGCCCATCTCGGAATATAAAGGCACGCCGATGTCTTCCAACGCTTTGATGTAACGAAGCGCGGTGCTTTTGGAAATGCCGAACTCTTGCCGCAGCTCTTGAAGCGTGAAGCGGTCCTTTTTGTATACGTAGTTCATCATTTTATAGAGGGATTCGTATTTTTTCATCATTGTAAAGGGTCCTCCAGTGCAGCGGTTGGTTTATTGTGAAGGCTGCGTCGCGCTTGATTTTTGCCGGGAACGTGCATTGGTTGAAGTTATTTCTATGATGCCCGCCAATGGTATCCATTTCTGAAACCTTTGGATTGTATAGTATACATTGTTCAATAGAACACAGCAAAATAATCAGGAGGCGAATGGAATGAGTTATGAAGTGGTTACGTTTTTGTCGATGAATGGAAGAGGGGCGGAAGCCATTGCGTTTTATACCGAGCATTTGCAGGCCAACGTTGTATTTAAGGTCACGTACGAAGATATGAAGAAAATGGACCCGGCGATGGTGATTGAACCGGGACGGGAGCAATGGATATCTCATTCCATCCTGGAAGTCGGGGTGCACAAAATCATGCTGGCGGAAGAATCGATGGTGCCGAAACTGGACTACATCGTGGGCAATAACACGTCGCTTTGCATCCAATCGGCGGACAAGCAGGAGATCGAACAGATATACCACTCGTTGGTCGGGGACCCGAGAACTGAAGTGATTACGCCGCTTGGTCCGATCGTGTTTAGCGAGGCATACGGCATTGTGCGCGATCCGTTCGGGGTGTATATGCAGTTGATGTATGATAAGAGATTGGCAAGGGTACAAAAAGGTTGATACACAAGGTTCTTGTATTCACTCAAGTTATACATCAAAAAAAGGGATTTCAGTTAGATTGAAGAATATCTCATAACAGATAGGATATCCTTCAATCTAAAGGAGCGGACCATGATTAAAGAGAAGATTCCAATTTGGTTCTGGTGTATCTCGATAGTGGTAATGGTTATGCTTGTAATCAACCTTTTTAAAACAGATTCAAGTATAAACGTGCTTGCATTAGGAATCCTTAATTTTGCCCAAGCGATTCGGATGTGGAAGAAATCTTGGAATTTTGCAATTATTTTCTTGATACTTGGTATTCTGTGTATTATTTTATTTATCAAATTTCTATTTTTATAATCATTTTGAAGCTGGGCCACCTCAGGTAGTTTCTACAACACCAGACACAATTCTATTACCGGTGAAGGGTCGACAGCCTCGAAAAAGCCCTTTGCCAGGTACTAGGTATTATTCTGTTAAATTGAATGTTAGTATTGGATACTATAGAGAGTTTGTGCTTCACAATTCGGTATCAGGCACTTTGTTTTTAAGCAGAACAACAAGACCTTGGTTAGGTGATTCATTACGATGGAATTTCTGGGGATAAACTGACTGACCCGGCTAGCTTGCCTTGGGCAGTAACCTCTCAATCTAAAAGAGTTAAATGGGGAACAAGCGAAAAAACACGTATAGAATTGGTACGAGCAAACTTATAGATTGAATAACTTTGATTGGTTGTATTTGATATCCACTATATTAAACCAAGAGAATACGGTAGAACCAATGATCCAGCAAACCTTAATTCTTTGTGTCTATAAAAAAGGGGTAGTTTGATATTATGCCAAACGAATCACTAGAAGAGAAAGTGGAAAGATTGGAACTATACGTTACGCTGCTGCGACAAATTGCGGTCGATCCCGAAGAATATCGTTTGTGGGACTGGGTAATCGCAAACCAACTAAATGTTGATCAGTATAATTCTATAAAAGAGGTATTAAAATCGTGTGTTCGAGCACATCTTGCTGCGAAAGAAGATCCTTCCGTAAAAATTCCTTCTTTCGAGGAGTTGGTTGAAAAATTAGTTCCTGTTTTATCTCCAAATCCAAGGATAGCACATGAGAAAGGTGTACTCGAACTACTAAGGAACGCTGTGAGAATGACACCTTACTTATCTTTAAAGCATTACTTATAACGTAAAGTGTTATTTTATTATACTTAAACATATTGGAGTTGTACTCTGCCCCCATCTTGCATTCAGATGCTTGTGGGCTTTTTTCTAGTTTAGTAACGAACATTCATTCGCATATAATACAAATGAATGTTCTTCTTTAGGAGTGAGTATGCCAGTTAAATACTTGGGTTCAGCCGAGTATATAAAAAGGTGCCCTGGTCTTTATAGCCGGGCACTATTGGGTATAATCTGGTTTGTACAACTCAATAGGCTACAAGGACTGTCGGCTAATCTCCCGGAAGGGAGGTGATGCCATGGAAGTTAAAAATACGTTAATGTTGATGGTTCAATTCGCAACATTGGTGATCCTGATACTTTCGTACGTGATCGTTCACATTGAGGCACCCCGAAAAACATAACCCACACAAAGCCATCACAATAAAGGCGTTCCTTTTTCATTTAACTTAGAAGCCCCCGCCTCCAAGCGTTAACGTAGGTGGAGGGGGTTCACGCAAGTTCCTCTACGTTTTTTTTCTGAAGAATAGAAGGGAAATCAGAATAATAACCACGATCGCCGAGATATTATAGACCGTCTGGAATGTCTCGCTTTGTGTGCGGGCAATAATAAAGGCTGCAATGGCAATAACCAGGACTAGTAGGCCCCAGGTTATCTTTTTATTCAAATTAACACCTCCTTTTGAATATGTTTGGTTGAATTACAGCAAACGTTAACACCCAAAATACTCAAGCGACAAATCCCCCAGAGTTTCAGGGGAAGGTGCGAAAACAAGAATAAGATCATATCCTTCATTGTTTATAATGGAAATTAACCAACCCTTAAAGCTCATGGTTGAAGGATAATGTCCTTTTCTTTTTCCGTGTAATTAGCCCATGCAAGTACCTGTTCCTCACAGCGGCAAATCTTCGCCAGATCTGACTTGGAATAACCAAGCCGATATGTTTTGCGGGTGCACCACCAGCATGAGCAGTGGACTTTGCCTTTGGCAAAGATGCCCTCAAACTTATAGGCCCAGCCTCGTGATTGAGCAATCCTCATCTTACGCTGGATCACACGTTGTCTTTGGTGCCGAAAGTAAGCTTGATTTCGATTTGTTTTGTACTGTTTCATTATCATCACGCTCCCTTGGGAAAGACCCAGCCTGCAGAGGCTCCAAGGGGACAAGCATCTACAGGCTGAGCGTGATTGGGATTATATTACGATTGGAAATCATGATAATCACCGCCGTTCGTTTGATTTTTTTCAAAGAAGCTTTAATCGATTTTCCTTTAACTGTTGTCATTCTTTATCGTTCACAAGGGTGCGTAATCGTATCTCGAACGTGATGCAGAAACTCAGATCACCGATCATAGCCATCCATCTGCCTGATGTTTTCTCACAAATGCTTTCCAAGCTTTGCGTGAAAACTTCCGATAAAACAACCGCTCCAATTCTGCGTGGCTTGCTTCGATTAACCGAAGATGCCGCGCTTTTTTGGCTATTTTGGCGCAAGGCTCCGTCGGCGTTCGTGTGCTTCCAACTTTGCGCCGAATCGGCACATGGAACTGAAGCAGTTTCTCCAGACGCTCCCAGCCCTCCCAACTCAAGCGGCCGCCACGTTTCCAATCCACCGCGTACAGCGAAAAGAAAGGATGTTCCCCGGATCGTACCTCCACAATGATCCATAGGGACGGAATGATCTTTTGGCGTTGTCGCCCGTTCATGCGCAGTTCCTCCATATCGGGAATGAACCCGTCTCTTTGTTTTCCACTATAAAACACGCAGCTTCTTCCATCAAGCTGGCCTTAACTTGGATCAATCCACATCTCTAAATTTTTATCTCTAAAGCAGTGTAAGCTTCTTGATTTGCCTCGTGTGAATGTTTACAATGAAATTAACGAATGAAAATAATTTTCCGACATACGAAATATATAATAAAAATAATTTTCAAAAGAAGGAATTCATATGGCAGCCATATTGCATGCATTACGACAGGAACTGGACAGCTTGCCGTCGCAAGAGCGGCGTATAGCCGAGGTTATTCTCGCCTCTCCCTCCGACGTTCCGGGCTGGACGATTAATCAATTGGCTCAGGAAAGCGGAACGAGTCCGGCGACCGTTACCCGGTTCTGCAAATCCTTTCACTTCAAAGGTTTCCCCGACTTCAAAATGAAGCTGGCCGCCGAAATGTCCCAGCCTGCGCAGGAGTCGGCGTATCAGGATATCGTGGCAGGCAACCCGTTGTCCAAAATCGTGGCCGCCATCGAGGCGAACCATTTGGCTTCCATCTCGGACACCACTAGGCTGCTTGACCTGGGCAGGGTGGAGCAGGCCATTCGGCTGCTTTGCAACGCCCGGCGTATCGACTTATACGGGGTGGCCACCTCGTCGATCGTGACGCAGGACTTTTATCAGAAGATGGTCCGTATCGGCAAAAGCTGCACGGCCTTCTCGGATTCCCATATGCAGATTACGTCCGCGTCTTCGCTGACCGAGGGTGATGTGGCGATGGCCGTATCGTATTCGGGCGAAACGCCGGAGACGATCGATGCCCTGCATTGTGCACGGCAGGCGGGTGCGGCGACGATTTCGCTGACGTCCTACGGGAGCAACAAGCTGGCCAATGAGGCCGACATTCCGCTGTTCACTTCATCGCTGGAAGAAGGCATGCGGCGTGGAGACATGGCTTCCCGCATCGCGCTGCTGCATGTCATCGACATTTTGTTCACCGGCATGGTCAGCGCGGATTTCGACCGTTTCATTCCCAAGCTGGAGCAATCGTATCACAACGTGCAGTCTTATCGAGTTCATCACAACGGAGGTGCCTGACGACATGAACATTCGTATTTTTGAACATGAGGAAGATTTGAACGCTACCGGGGCCGGACTGATCGCGAGCCTGCTGCAAACGAAGCCGCGAGCCGTGCTGGGACTGGCTACAGGTAGCTCACCGGTCGGCATTTATAAACATTTGATCGTTCTGTACGAGAAAGGGCTGGTGAGCTTCGCCCAGGCGTCCTCCTTCAATTTGGACGAATATGTCGGGCTCCCGAAAAATCATCCGGAGAGTTACCGTCATTTCATGAACGAGCAGTTATTCCATCATATCGACATCGATGCAGAGCGGACGCATGTGCCGAACGGCAGTGCCGCCGATCTGGACGAGGAATGCCAGACGTATGAGCAAATGCTCGAAGAGCGCGGTCCAGTCGATCTGCAGTTGCTGGGCATCGGGCATAACGGGCACATCGGCTTCAACGAACCGGGCAGCGCATTGACGGGCCGCACCCATGTCGTGGATTTGAAAGAAGAAACGCGCCAAGCCAACGCCCGCTTCTTCGATCATATCGATGAGGTACCGAGGCAGGCCATTACGATGGGTGTGGGCAGCATTTTGAAGGCGAAGCAGATTTTGCTGATCGCGCGCGGCGAGGAAAAGGCGGACATCATCCACGAGGCGTTCATGGGACCGATCACGACGGCGTGCCCGGCTTCTTTGCTGCAATGCCATCCGAACGTGGTGGTGCTGCTGGATCGCGCAGCGGGGAGGTTGGTTAAATGAGTGACACACGAGCACAAGCCCAAGGAACAGCATACGGAAAAGAGAGCGGCAGCCCCATTTACCTTCTGCGCGGCAAAATGGTGCTGCCAGACGGTCTGGCGGAGGACGGCCTCCTCGCCTGGACCGATAGCACAATCCTTTATGCCGGACGGCCCGAAGGGCTTCCGGCGTCGATCCGCCGCGATGCGGTCACCCTGCCCGTGCCGGAGCAGGGCGTAATCGTGCCCGGGTTCATTGACATTCACGTGCACGGCGGCAATGGCGAAGACTTCATGGACGCCAGTCCGAAGGTGCTGGACAAAATCACGTCGTTCCATGCGACACAAGGCACGACGGCGATGCTGGCGACCACGATGACCGCGCCGAAAGAACGCCTGGATCAGGTGCTGAGCGAAGTGCACAGCTATCGTTCTGGCGAAATGCCGTACGCACAGCTGGAAGGCGTGCACCTGGAGGGACCGTTTTTCAGCCCGAAATGGCCGGGCGCGCAAAATCCGGACCATATCGTGCTGCCCAACGTATCCTGGCTGAAGGACTGGGAAGCGCAATATCCAGGACTGATTCGCCAGGTGACTTTGGCGCCGGAACGCGATGGCGCTCTGGAAGTCATTTCGTGGCTGCGCAGCCGGCACATTACGGCGGCTCTGGGGCACACGGACGCCACGTATGAAGACGTGCAGCGCGCCGTGCAGGCAGGCCTGCATCATGCGGTGCACACCTTCAACGCGATGACGCCGCTGCATCACCGCAATCCCGGGGCGGCCGGAGCCGTGCTGAGCGATCCGCGCATCAGCGCCGAGGTGATCGCCGACGGCATCCATGTGCACCCGGCGGCGATTTCCGTCCTGGCGCAGCTGAAGCAGGCTGCCGATCAGCTCGTGCTGATCACCGATGCGATGTCCGCCGCCGGGCTGGACGACGGCGAATACAAAATCGGCGATCTGCCGGTCATCGTCAAGGAGGGCGTGGCCCGCCTGAAAGAAGGCGGGGCCTTGGCCGGCAGCACCCTGACCATGGTGCGCGGATTCCGCTATCTCGTGCAGGAGGTCGGCCTTGACCTGAATGCCGCTTCACGCGCGGCAAGCCTGACGCCCGCACGGCTGCTGGGCATCGATTATCGCACAGGTTCATTCGCGCCGGGCAAACAGGCAGATATCGTGCTGCTGAATGAGGCATTGGAAATCGAGGGCGTCTGGGTGAAGGGAAAAAAGGCGGTAGCCCTTCCCGATTAAAAAGGGGACTTTCGAAAACGAGGATTACGAAAATAACGATATGGAACAAGCGTTGTGCAAAGGATCATCCGCCGCATAACGCTTTTTTTGTGCCAAAGTGAATTTCATTACGATGTTGGTATAAGACCAACGGTCAAACCGAGAACGACGAATTTCCATAACGATCTGAAGTTTGAGGTGTTCTTTAAATGTAGGTAAATAAATATTTCGTAGAATGATCAGGGAAGAATAAGTGGACTTTAACGGTTCATGTTCCTTGTACAAGGAGGAAATGATGACGATATCATTGCGGACCAAAACCATCCTCGCTCAAATCTTGGTGATGACTGTGATCGCAGGCACGCTTGTTTATAACCATTCAACTTCCGGCGAGGTGTCTGCTCTCGAAATGACAGCCGAGCAGAAGGAGATGGAATTAGTCCTGAAACAAAAACTGGAGAAGTCGTGGAATGCAGGGAAGAACAAGATTATCGCGCACGCTTCGGACATCCCATCCCTTTCTGAGTTGAATTCAAAACAGCCTCTTGAGGATTGGGCCATCATGGACATGCATAACGATCTGTTTCAGCAGTTTTCCATGAAGGAACAATCTGCATTTCTTGATGCATACTACAACGATGAACGGGCACACCATATGCAAATCGGAGATTGGATGCCGGCCCTTTTGGTCAACCCAGACCAAACCGAAGTGATTGAATTTTGGGAGAAAAAAGACGGAACCTACATGATGATTCACTTGAAAACGAAAAAAGAGGGCTGGGGCAAAAAAGTCTGGTATGTCGATGGCGGAGCAGTGCCCCTTTCGGACGAAACATGAGGCGCTGGGCGTATGGGTCAACATATTTCACATGCTGCATCTGCTATGCTACAATAAGTGCAAAAAAACGGGATCAACTGGATCGCGGAAAACATGGAGGCACGACAATGGAACGAAACGCGATGCTCGGATCGGACCCATTCATCGCGAAGCTTACGGAGAAGCTGCACGTGCACGGGTATTATGCCTTTTACGGCGAGCATTACAGGGAAGCGGACATGGAACATTACCGGAGGCATTTGTTTGCAAAATTCAGCCATATCGTATGGGTTGAACTGGATGCGCGCAAAAAGTACATGATCGTGGACCATCGCGGCCGGAATGCGGTATTGAAGCTGATTGACGGCATGCTGAACACCCGCCGGACGCTGCGGGCCAATCAGGCGATGAACGGGGACAGCACGGAACAGGTGCAGCGGGATATAGACCATCTGAAACAGCTGACCCATCAGTTGAATTTTACGGTTTTTCGAACATAAGTCGGTATGTGTTACAGAAAAAACGGAACTCCCTTACCACAAACAGCGCAAGTTAAACCATCTAGAATGGAATGCGTGTGCTGTCCGCAGTAAGGGAGTTTTTTCGTGGTGTAGGAACGTGTGAAGTTTCTGGAGCGTTTATTTTGCCGCGGGCGATAATCTCACTTCGAGATGGAGAATCGTCAATCGACGTGTTCCCTGACGAAAATAAATTAACGAGTGACGTGAATCGGCAATGAAGTCAACATCTGTCCCGCCGCGGACGGGCTTAGGTGATCTTCGAATTTATAACCTGCAACAGGCTCGATTTTTGAGTAATGGTCCATGAACAGTCCGATGCCCAGGTTGGCTTCCAGCCTTGCCAGCGGAGCTCCGAGACAGAAGTGCGGGCCATTGCCAAAGGTCAGATGCTGTTTGTTGTTGGCCCGGTGGATATCCAGCGTGAACGGATTGGCGAATACGGCTTCATCCATGTTGGCAGCGCTCATCCAGGCGACGACGACGTCGCCTTTTTTGACGGGCACGCCGAGCAGCTCGTTGTCCTGTTTTACGGTCCGGTCCATCTTGGCGATATGGAAGCGGTAACGCAGCATCTCCTCGACCGTATTCGGCAGCAGTCCCCGCTGGGCCCGTACCTCGCCATAGATCTCGGGCTTATCGTACAGGAAAGCGTAGAACGTATTGGCGAGCAAGTGGCTGGTCGTTTCAATGCCGGCTCCGAGGATGAACATCGTCATGCGTACGATTTCGTCGTCGGTGAGACGTTCTCCGTCCACCTCGGCCTGAATCAGATCGGAAATGATATCGTCGGTCAGATGGGTTCTTTTGTGCATGACATGGGGCAGAAGATAGCTGTAATAGGCAGTAGCCGCATTGCGTTTGCGTTCGTTGACGTCTTCCGCGTGATCTTGCGGCAAAGGCAGGAACAGGTCATAAACCCACTGCTGGAAGAGCAAGCGGTCAGTGGATGGCACGCCGAGCAGATCGGCAATGACGATCGTTGGCAGCGCGCTGGTGAAATCTTTGACCACATCGATGGTCGGCGCATCCTGCATGTCCTTCAGCAGCCCGTCCACGATTTGGCGAATGCGCGGCTCCCACAGCTTCAGACTGCGCGGCGTAAATGCGGCAGATAGCAGGGCACGGCTCTTGCGGTGCTCCGGCGGATCGGTCATGAAATCGATTCGGCCCGCATGCTTGCCTTCATCGTTGTCGGCGCCAGCGCTGATCGTGGTGCGTTCCCTGACGCTGGAAAAGTGCTCGTAGTCGCTCAGCACCCGTTTCACGTCCGCATAGCGGAATACGTTCCAGGTTCGGGTCACTTCATGGTAACTGACCGGTTCATGCTCCAGCTTTTGCTTGTACCATTCATAAGGACTGAATTCTTCCACAGGCGAACGAAATTGCGTAATGGCTTCCAAGGAGATAATTTCATGATTCATGCACGAGTCCTCCCCATCCTTTGGATAATGAAAAGCATAAGTATTTTGTGTTAGTTTAACATATGTTATTTTAACATATCAATAAATGGAATAACACATCCCTGCGACCCATGTTGCTGGAATTTCATTCTTTTCCCGGGGATTAATCGATTGAACGAAACGGCGCTAATTGATAATCTGATACTAAACATGTACTCCAAGGCAAATCACACGACGAGAGGTACGAAACCATGTACATAGAGCTGCTAATATTGATTCAGATCGAGAAAGGTCCGCGGCACGGCTACGAAATCAAAAAACAAATCCAGCACGACATCGGTTACCTGACGGACATCAATCACAACATGCTGTATCCGACGCTGCGGCGTTTTGCGGAAGAGGGGCTGGTAACCAAACGATTGAACGAGCAGGCCGGAAGGCCTAATCAAACCATTTATGAATTGACGAAATTGGGCGAAAAAAAGATTACGGAACTGGTCAATCGCTTTTCCGAAAAGGAGGCCAAAAGCCAGGTGGAATTCCTGATCCGGGTATCCCTGTTCCACCACATTACCGCCGAGAATCGGCTGCGCATCCTTTCTCTGAGGCGGCAGCAGCTCGATACGCTTGAAGCGGATCTGCTGCAAAGGCAAGAGCAGCGCGAGCCGGACACGTTTCGCGAAGAAGTGCTTAACTTGTCCTTGGCCCAGATCACGGGCGAGAAAATGTGGATCGACCAGTTGATGGGACAGGTTAAAGGGGAATAGGTGACTGGACAACAGGTGCGCTACAGTGGTAGTACGTGCTGGGTTGCCCAATAAAAGTGATACAAGATAACGTATCTTGGGGAGCTGTGGAGAGTACAAAAAGAAGGGAGGCAAGCGGAAGGAGACGGGGAATTCAATTCTAACGAACATCAGAACGCTTATTTGGCTGAAAATAGCTGTCCAGAAATGTTAACGAACTTCAGCGTCGTTATTTTGCCGAAATTGGCCCCGAACGAGCCGATCTGGTACGAATAACGTGTCGGATGTTCGTTACATTTGGAATACACCGTCTGTCGAGCCAATAAGATGTGTCAGATTCGTAAGAGTTTAAGCGATACGGGGCAACACGCCCTGCCCTTGGTAGCGTACAGCAACTTGGGGATCAAGCGAGTCACGTAACATAGTTGTGTGGCTAACCACCATTGTCGTGAAGCGGTGTACCGTGTGCTTGCGAGAGAGTACCCGTGCACGCCTATGCTCGCAGCCATTGCACCAAATCCCTTCACGCCAAACCTTCGGCCTTAACCCGCAATGTTTTTCTCCAATCACCATACGCCGTAAAAACACCGCGCGCCAACAAAGGCACGCGGTGTTTCGTCAATTATCCATTTCAATTCAACCTATAAGTCGGGGGTCACCGTCCGTATCCCAGGGTCAAATCCCATTCTTCATACAGAGGTGCAGGCTCGCCATGCAAGCATGGAATCGGCCATAAACAGTAACCAACCCATCAAATTAATAACAATCGAACCATATCAAGGACAAATCGTTTGCTTACAGGCTTTTCAGGAATTGCACGATGGTGAGCAGCCCTTTATCGAAGTTCTCCAGGTTGAAGTGCTCGTTCGGGGCATGCAGGTTTTCGTCCGGCAAGCCGAAGCCCATCATGACGGCCGGAACGCCCAGCACGCGGGACAGCTTCTCGACGATCGGGATGGAGCCGCCGTCCTTCGTGAACAACGCGCGCACACCGTAGACTTGCTCGTAGGCGTCTGCCGCTTTTTGCAGGATCGGATTGGAAGGATCGGTATTGAATGCAAAAGCGCGTTCGATTTGCTTCACTTGAATCGTTGCGCCAGGCTGCACATGTGCGTGCAGGTGAGCTTCGATGCGGTCCAGCACATGCTGCGGGTCCTGATCGGCCACGAGACGGCACGTGATTTTGGCATGGGCTTCCTTTGGAATGACGGTTTTGGTGCCTTCCCCCTGGAAGCCGCCCCAAACGCCGTTCAGCTCCAAGGTCGGACGCGCTCCGACCCGCTCCACGAAGGAGTAGCCTTCTTCACCGTACAATTGTTCCAGTCCCAGGTCCTGGCGAAGCTGTTCTTCGTTGAAGCCTTGCTTCACGAATTCTTCTCTCATCTCGGCAGACAATGGCAGCACGCCATCGTAGAATCCGTCGACGCTCACGCGGCCTTGCTCGTCATGCAGCGAAGCGAGCAGCGATACGAGCGCATGCAGCGCATTTGGCACGCCGCCGCCGAAGCTGCCGGAATGCAGGTCCGTGTTGGCCGTGTACAGATCGACTTCGAGCGAGCACAAGCCGCGCAGGCCCGTGGAGATGGCCGGTTTTCCTTTTTCCAGCAACGACGTATCGGAGATCAGCACCATGTCTGCGCGCAGCTTCTCCGTGTTGTCGTTCAAATAAATCGGCAAATTCGGGCTGGAGATTTCCTCCTCGCCCTCGATGCAGAATTTCACGTTGACGGGCAGCTCTTTGTTTTCGGCGAGCAAGGCTTCAACCGCTTTAATATGTAAGAAAATTTGGCCTTTGTCGTCCGTTGCCCCGCGAGCGTACAGTTTGCCATCGCGCACTGTCGGTTCGAACGGAGGCGTCTCCCACAGATTCAGCGGATCGACCGGCTGCACGTCATAGTGACCGTAGATCAGGGCCGTCGGTTTGCCTGGCGCATGCAAATGGTCGGCGTACACGATCGGGTGTCCAGCGGTCTGAATGATTTCCACGTTTTCCATGCCTGCGCGCGTGAGCGCATCCGCTGCCCATTTCGCGGCGCGTTGTACATCCTCTTTATACGTGGAAATGGCAGAAATGCTCGGAATGGACAACCATTCGTTCAACTCTGCCAGGTGTTTTTCTCTATTTTTTTGAAAATAAGCTTGTTCTTTCATCGTTCAAGAGCCTCCTTCATGTCTGCTTAACTCCATTGTAATCCATTTTGCCCGCGTAATAAAACATCGGTTAAAAAATGTTCGTTTTTGCACCATTTCTTTCGGCTATGGAATGAGCTTATAATACAGGAAAGGGTTTACAATCCATCAAGGTTGATGGGAAAATAAGAAACTACGAAGATACAGGAATACGATTGCGCATGGATCGCATCATACCCTTCCGTCCCTCGGTTCCATGAACGAAAAAAGCAAGGCGGAAAGCCGGAGGGCAGATCATGTTACAAGGGAGATGAGGAACTTCCATGACATGGAGTACATATGCAGACAGGCAGGTGGGGCTCGATGGAACCGATTAGAAGAGCAGGCATGTCCGCCGGACGCTGGCTGCGCACGAACCGTTGGGGATCAGGGCGGCAGCGGGGCCGCTTTTACCGGAACAGCTTGATGTTGATTTTGCTCATTGCCAGCATTCCGGGACTGATTACCGGCGGCGTCATGTATCGGATGGTCGTAGGACAGATGGAGAGTGAATTCAACCGCATGCATCAGAGCCAGATCGAGAACCGGGCCCGCAACGTGGACGACCAATTGGCTTATCTGGAAATGAACCTGTCCCATTGGGCGTTCGAACCTCGGTTCGGGAGTGCTCTGCGCACGTTGGATTTCGTCTATTATTTCAAGGAAACGCAGGAGATCGTGACGACGCTTTACGTCCTTCAGGGTTCCCATCCGCTGATCCAATCCGTGCAGATGTATTTGAGGGAACCGCAGCCGATTTTGTTTAACCACGAATACAACGAATTGAAAAATGAAGCAGAGATCCGGGCGTACGACCGCTACCTCTCGATGGGCAACCATGTTTACTGGACCGACTGGACGGCCGGCCAATCCGGCTCCGAATCCGAATCCAAGCCTTCCGGCAGCAGCCTGCTGAATATGGGGAAAGGGGAAGGGCTGGTGCTGGTGCACAAAATACCGGGGGAGAGCGTCAATCCCTTTGGCGCCTTGATCATCACGGTGGATAACGATAAAATCGCCAGTTTGCTGAAAACGCTTACTCCATATGACGAAGGTTTCACGTTCCTGATGGATGGGGAAGGAAACACGCTGGTCACCGGAAACCCGGGAGCAAGCGAACAGGAGAAGGATTTTGAGCTTCGGCTTAAGGAAGCGTTGGCCGAGCATGCAGACAATCCGTCCTTTCTGTATAAATATGGGGATGAGACCTACTCGGTTTCCTATGGATCACTGAGCCGGATCGATTCGGATTGGACGTACGTATCGGCCGCGCCGTTATCGTCCGTGACGTCTCCGGTCAAGCTGGTATCCAAAATCATCGTGATCGCCAGCGCAGGCAGCTTGCTGCTGGGGCTGCTTCTGTCGTGGTTCGCCTCCCATCGAATCTATTCTCCGGTCGCCAGGATGCTTCATTTGTTGTCGCCGAACAGAAACGAAACGCTTCCCGGCATGGGACTGGACGAATTCGAGCTGCTGGAACAGCAGTGGCATGAACTGACTTCGCAGAGTTTGTCTGCTCACCGCCAACTGCAGGAACAGCTTCCGCATTTGCGCGACAGCTTTGTGCTGCAGTTGGTACAGGGTCACTTGCTTGCCTACAACGAGCAGGATCTGAGACAACGGATGCGTAATCTGGGCTTTGATGTCGAAGCGCATCGCTATTTGCTGATGCAAATGTACTTCACCGGGTACTCCCGGCTGGAGGGCCGGTTCGAAACGAAGGATACCGGACTCGTTACCTTTGCGGCAGTCAATATTATCGAAGAGGTCGCGAGGGAACATTTTACCCAGGTCAGCGTCATGAATTTCCATGATCTGTCGGCAGCGATGCTGGTGGTCACGCCAAACGTGCTGGACGCCAAACAACAAGCCATGGCCTGGGCGCAGGAATTTATAGACGTCATGAACCGCACGCTTAAAATGAACGTGACGCTGATGATCGGCCGGGCGGCAGCAGAGCTCAAGGAGCTGCCGGGCATTTATGTGGAAATGGAGCAAGCCGTCGCTTACCGAAGCGTGGAGGAAGGGAACCAGGTGCTCGATTTGGAGGACGAGCAATGTTTCCGGCGCCGCATGGACGAGGCAACATATCCTCTTGGTCTGGAGCGGGAGATCATCCAGGCGATTCGCATGGGCAAGCAGGACGAGGCGCAGCAAGGGCTTGAACGCTTCATGGCCGAGATTATGCACAGCGGAAGCACCGAATTCCGCCTGCAGCAGATGATGCTGCAGCTTCTCGGAAGCATACAGCATACGATGCTGCAGACCGGGGTAACGCCTTACAGGCTGTTCGAAGGCATCAATATGTATGAGCGTTTATCGGCGATTCGCGAACCGGAACAGATGGCGCAGTGGATGATTCGCGAGGTGATCCGGCCGTATGCAGTGGAAATCGAACAGCGCGCCCAAGAACCGCTGAAGCAGGTCGTTGAGCGTACAATGCGTTATATCGAGGAGAACTATCGCAGCGAACTTTCGCTCGAAAGCTGTGCGGATGCGGAGCAAATGACCGCTTATGCGTTAAGCAAAGCATTCAAACAGGTATCAGGCATGAACTTTATCGATTACCTGACCCGTGTCCGCATGGATGCCGCCAAGAAACTGCTCCGCGAGACCACGATGAAAATTAACGATATCGCAGGCGAGGTGGGGTACCAGCATAGTTATTTCAATCGCATTTTCAAAAAACAGGAAGGCATCACGCCGAGTCAATATCGCGATCAATGGGGGGGCAAATAATCACCGGAATCCGGCTTCACGGATTCCGGTTTTGTTTATCCGCAAAGCTTAGAACTGCTCTCAAAGCAAAGATGTAGCAAGTTGCAAAAATGTGCAATGCATTAAGTCCAAAAAGGTGCAAGCCGCTTTGGAAATGGCGCTATAGCGGGCTTGGTGCGGCCCTGCGGTCCCTTTGCAAAAAATGAAGGTTGCCGGAAAAATACCGGATGTATACTGTGGTTAACAGGCGTGTTGGTAACGCTTTCAATTGAGAGAGGGGAGAGAGCTATGAGCGGGAAGAATGGGAATGCCGCCGCCGCGATCCAGACCGAAGGCTCCGGACTGCAGACGAAACAGGAGGCGAACTGGAAAAGGCAGATCAGACGCAATAAATGGTTATACGTGCTTGTGCTTCCCGGATTTTTGTACTTCGTCATCTTTAAATATTTGCCCATGTGGGGGATCGTCATTGCTTTTCAGGATTACCAGCCGTTTCTGGGCATTCGCAATTCGGAGTGGGTAGGCTTCGAGAATTTCACGACCTTCTTCTCCAATCCGGATTTTTTCCGGCTGCTCCGCAATACGTTGATCCTTGCCATCTATGATCTGATCTTCTTTTTCCCGGCACCGATCATCATCGCTTTATTGTTGAATGAAATCCGAATGGCCTTTTTCAAAAGAACGATTCAAACGCTGGTCTACGTGCCCCACTTTGTGTCGATGGTCATCATCGCCAGCATCACATATGTATTTCTGACGCCTCAAGGCGGCATTCTGTATGAACTGATCGCCTGGATCACGGGCAAACCGATTGATGTGCTTTCCAGTCCGGACGCCTTCCGTCCGCTCATCATCATTCAGATGATGTGGAAGGAGATGGGGTGGGGCACGATCATCTTCCTCGCGGCACTGGCCGGCGTGGATACTGAACAATATGAAGCTTCTATTGTGGACGGTGCAGGCAGGCTGCGACGCATGTGGCATGTGACGCTTCCGGCGATCCGCACGACCATCGTCATTTTGCTCATCTTGAGGCTGGGCAACTTTCTGGACACCGGGTTCGAGCAAATCTACCTGATGACCAATTCGCTCAATCGCGATGTGGCGGATGTCTTCGATACTTACGTGTATACCGTCGGGATCACGCAAGGAGCATTCAGTTACAGTACCGCGGTAGGCCTGTTCAAATCGGTCGTCGGCATCATTCTGGTGCTCGGCAGCAACAAGCTTGCCAAAAAATTCGGCCATCCGGGCATTTACTAGCACTAGCCATCACGGTATTGTCCCGGTCCCCGTATTTGTCATGCAGGCTCGGTCTGCACGCAATGTAACCCATTCTTCAAAAGGAGGCACCGCCCATGAACAGCCGTTTGTTCAACAGCCCTGCGGGCAGGGTGTTCGACGTATTCAACTACATCCTGCTCGGCATACTGGGCATCCTGACCGTCCTGCCGTTCCTGTACATTATCGGTAATTCGTTTGCCACCGAGGCTGAAATTACCGAACGAAGCTTTTTCCTGGTCCCCAAGGTGTTCTCGCTTAGCGCGTATGAATACATTTTTTCTTCATCCACCATCTTCCGCAGCATCGGCGTCTCCATCTTCATTACCGTTGCGGGCACGCTGGTGAACCTGTTTTTCACGATGACGATGGCTTATCCGCTGTCGCGCAGCGATTTCTGGGGACGCAATTTGATCATGAACATGGTCATTTTCTCCATGCTGTTCGGGGGCGGCATGATTCCGACCTACCTTGTCATTCGTGGACTTGGACTGCTCGATTCCTACTGGGCCCTGATGCTTCCTGGCGCGATCAGCGCTTTCAACCTGATTGTGGTCAAAAACTTTTTTCAGCAAATGCCGCCCGGGCTGGAGGAAGCGGCCCGGATCGACGGCTGTTCCGATCTTGGGGTATTGTGGCGGATCATCCTGCCTCTATCCAAACCGGTCATTGCCACGTTTGCGCTGTTTTACGCGGTAGGACACTGGAACAACTTTTTCTCGGCATTGCTGTACATTTCGGACAGCAGCAAATGGCCCTTGCAGGTCATGCTGAGACAGATTGTGCTGCTATCGCAGGCCAGCGTGGGCGATATGGCCAACATGGACCCCAATTTCGTCAAACCACCGGAGCAGTCGGTGAAAATGGCGGTCATCGTCGTCGGCACCATTCCGATTTTGCTGGTGTATCCGTTTTTGCAGAAGCATTTTGCCAAAGGTGTCATGTTAGGTTCAATCAAAGGTTAAAGCCAAGGGGGAGAACGTATGGGACAAAAAACGGGTTTGAAAAAGGTGGCGCTTGTAATTTGCGCATCCATGTTATTGGGAACGATTCTGGCGGCGTGCTCGACCGATAAACCGGCCGAAGGCGGGGGAAGCGCTGAGGGCAAGGAGCAGCTGACCATTATGCTGCCGAACTTCGAAGCGGAAAATCCGCCGGAGAACAGCCCTGTCGTGCAAAAGTTAGAGGAGCTGACGGGCGTGGATGTCAATCTGCAGTGGGTGCCGAGCAGTTCGTATGACGACAAATTCAACATTACGCTTGCATCGGGCAAGCTGCCGGACATTATGGTCGTGCTGGGCAAAACGCCGAGTTTCATCAATGCGGCACGGACAGGGGCATTCTGGGAGCTTGGCCCTTACCTGAAGGATTATCCGAACCTGAGCCAAATGAACGAGATCATCACGAACAACGCCTCCATCGACGGCAAAACGTACGGCATTTACCGGGCTCGCCCGCTCGGCCGCAACGGGGTGACCATCCGCAAGGATTGGCTGGAGAATCTCGGACTGAAGGAACCAAAGACGATCGACGAGTTCTACAATGTGCTCAAAGCGTTCACGCATGACGACCCGGACGGCAACGGAAAGGACGATACGTACGGTCTGGTTGCCAGCAAGTTCACCGGTCCGTGGGACAACATGCAGATCTGGTTCGGCGCACCGAACAAATGGGGCGAGGACGAGAGCGGCAAGCTCGTTCCGGCTCACGAAACGCAGGAATACATGGACGCATTGAACTTTTTCCGCAAAATATACAGCGAAGGTTTGGTCAACAAGGACTTTGCCGTCATGGATGCGACCAAGCTGTCCGATCCGTTCGTGAACGGGCAAGCCGGAGTGATGGTCGACGTGGCCGACAATGCCCAGCGCATGGATCAGAAAATATTGGAGAAGGACCCGGCGGCGACCGGACGCGTCGACGTGCTGCAGGCGATGGAGGGGCCGAAGGGGCTTCGCGATATGCCGACGTCGGGATACAACGGCCTCATTGCCGTGTCGAAGAGCAGCGTCAAAACCGAAGAAGATTTGAAAAAAGTACTCACGTTCCTGGATAAATTGAACGACCAGGAGCTGCAGGCGCTATTGTCCAACGGCTTGGAAGGCCAGCAGTACGAGAAAAAAGGAGATTATATCGTTCCGACGACCGATAAGCTCAAGCTGCGCGATCTGCAGGGCTTGAACCAAATTCTGATGTTCGTGCCGGAGGACCGGGCTTTCCGCATCGAGCCGACGCCAGTGCGCGAGAAAGTCATTGAAGTACAGAAAGCCAACGAAGAGATCGTCGTTCCCAATCCGGGCGAACCGTTGATCTCCGATGTGTACGCTCAGAAGGGACCTCAGCTCGACAATATCATTAACGATGCACGCATCAAATACATCGTCGGCCAAATCGACGAGAAGGGCTTCCAGGATGCGGTTGCCTTGTGGAAAAGCAGCGGCGGAGACGAGTACGTGAAGGAAGTCAACGAGCTGTATGCTGCACTGAAGTAGAAATGACATGACGGAGCCCGGCGGCCTTGCGTTCCCTAACGAGGGCAGCCGGGCCGTTTCCCTAGGACGAATCGGACAGTATTGTTGAAAAAACAGGCCAATGAACGCTGATTTCACGTTTCCATCGTTGGGAATTGATGTATAATCAAAGAAAAACAAACGCATTCAAACTTAAACGCACTGAAAAGGCAAGCGGAGATCATTCATGAACATGCGGGGAGGAAGGCGAACATGTGGAACTCGGAGACGTTTCTGAATCCCGAGGCGCAGTACCGGATACACCCTTTCTGGTTTTGGAACGGGGACATGGAGGAAGGGCAAATCCGCAGGCAGATCGCCGAAATGCACAGGCAGGGTGTCGGCGGATTTTTTATCTGCCCGCGTCAGGGCCTGCAGGTTCCTTATCTGTCGGCAGCCTGGTTCGACAAGGTCCGCATCGCGGTTGAGGCTGCAGCGGAGTGCGGCATGCAGGTGTGGCTGTATGACGAGTATCCTTATCCCAGCGGCATGGCCGGAGGGGAAGTGACGCTTGATTATCCCGAGGCGAAGCAGCGCCAACTCGTTCACCATCAGATTGCCGTCCAAGGCGGAGATCATGTGGACAAGGAACTGTCATGGGGACGGATACTGTATGCCCGGGCGATTCCCAAAAATGACGAGGGGCAGAGGGTATGGAAGGATGCCCTTGACGTGCGCGGATTCATCGGCAACATTCAGACCGAGCAAGTGTACCAGGAGACCGGCCTGACGTCCTACAACCGCAAACGGTTTTTTACATATCAGACGGCCTTTCGGCTGCTGTGGGATGCTCCGCCGGGAGAGTGGGACGTCATCGTGTTTCAGGAACGGGAGATCGACGATTTCAAGTACTACGGCACGTTTGTCGACCCCTGTCACCGGGAGGCGATGTCCCGATTTATCGAACTGACGCATGACCGTTACCGTGAAGCGGTGGGAGAGCACTTTGAAAGCGTCATCAAGGGCATGTTTACCGACGAAATCGCGCCGCTTGGTGCCATCCCATGGTCGCCGCAGCTCCCCCGACATTTTGCCGAACGCTGCGGTTACAGTCTTACAGAGGCGTTGCCAGCGCTGTTATACGCCGATGTGCCGGGAGCCGAGCGCATTCGCTACGACTATTACCAAACGCTGCATTTGCTGCTGCGGTCCTCGTATCATGAGCAAGTGCACGACTGGTGCGAAAAGGCAGGCATTCAATATGCGGCAGAAGTGCCCGGCGTACGCATGACGACCCAATTGTTCAGCCATATGCCGGGAGGCGATTCCGCACACGAGAAAATCGGGCGTTCCCTTTCCTGGATTCTGGAGCGTTACGGCCGAAGGCTGCGCGAGAATCCGAAAATGGTCAGCTCGCTCGCAAGACAGCTCGGACGGGATCGCAACCTGATTGAATGTTTTCACAGCGTCGGCTGGTCAATGACGCTGCAGGACGCCAAATGGATGATCGACCGCATGGCGGCGATGGGCACGAATTTCTATAACTTCCACGCCTTTTTCTATACGATCGGAGGTTTGGCGAAGCACGACGCTCCGCCGTCGCAGTTCCTGCAGAACCCGTATTGGCGGCATTTTCGCCAGTTGGCGGATTATGCGGGACGTCTCGGTTATCTGATGAGCACAGGCACGGCCCAGATCCGCATCGCCCTGCTTGATCCGACAACCACGTTTTGGAGCCTGATGGGCAATCCGCTGCATGGTTTTGAATACGGCGGTCAGGACGAGCACGAACGCGCCAAGCTGGAACGGCTTACGAACGATTGGATGCGCATCGGCGTTCATCTGCTGGAGAATCGGCGGGATTATGACCATCTGGATCCGGAACTGCTGGCTGAAGCAGATGTCGAGAGCGGCGTCATCCGGATTGGGGTCGCACGTTATGAGGTACTGATCCTGCCGCCGATGCTGAATTTGGAGGCAGCCGCCTGGGAACAGGTGAAGCGGTTCGTGGAGCAAGGCGGAACGGCCGTTTCGGTCGGCTTGCCGCCGCATGTTCCGATTCAGCCCGGCAGCCCGGCAGGTGATGAGGCAGGCCGTTTCTTCGGCGCAACGGAGCTGGCCCAGGAAGAGTATTGGGGCTTGCACGGCGAAGCAGATGCCTACGACACGGAAGCCATGTGGCATCAGGGACAGGGCGATGGAAAAAGTGACGGGGGCGGCGGCAGCAAAGGTAGTTCCTACTTTCTTCCCGCAGGGACCGGAAGCGGAGACGATGCTTCCCTGGAGCTGATCTCCCTGCTGCTTGACCAGGTGCTGCCCGAGGCGGTCAGCTGGAACATGGAGGACGAAAGCTCCTCCCTGCTGATGCAGACGAGGGAGCTATCCGAAGGCGAGTATATGGTGTTTCTGACCAACCAGGAGGGACAGCGGCTGAAAGGGCAGCTGCATATCGTGCCCGAAAGGCTTTGGCAGGATGCAAAGTCGGTGCCTGAATCGTTGCTGGTTGCCGAACGGCTTGATCTGGAGACAGGTGCCTTGGAAGCGTTGTTTTGTTCCAGACATGGCGCGGAATGGTGCATTTCGCTTGAACTCGCCCCTTATGGTGCCCATGCCATTAAATTGTCGTTGGTGCAAGCGGATACGTCCGAATCCTTGGTGAAAACCGGTGCAGGTAACGAGAAACAGAGAAAAGAGCCGACGCGGATCACGCTGTCTGCGGAAGGGCCTTGGAGCGTGCAGGCCATGCAGTCCAACGTGCTGCGGATTGGACATTTCCGGTTGACAGCATCGGATGCGCAAGGCGAGTTCATCACCGGGGAGCAGGTTGAGGTCAAGCCGTTTATCGATCAGGCCGCCGGATTGTCCGAGCGCCACCGTTTGCCGCTTCGGTTCTCGCAGGTGTTCGGTACCCCGAAAAAAGCAAGCCTGTCCTATCCGGTAGAGTGCCGCTATCAAACTTCATTCGAATGGGACGTATCATCGTCCGAGTGCACGTTGTTTATGGACCGGGCTGCAGTGACGGGCCAGTGGGTCATGGAACTCAATGGACAGGAGATACGTCCCGACCAATTCCGCAAGGTTGAAATTACGGATCACGATAATGTAGCCTGCGATATTTCAACGCTGATCCGGCATGGCCTGAACGAATTGACCGTGACCGTACAGGTAACCAAGGATGAGCATGGCATCGTCGATCCGATTTATTTGCAAGGGCGTTTCGGGGTGGAGTATGGGGTCAGGCCCATTCCATCTTTGGTGCGGGAACCGGATACGGCAGATCGCATAACGCCAGAGCCGCAAGCATTATATCCTCACTATGCCGGGGAAATGAGTTATAGAAAAAGCGTCGAACTGGACCTCGGCGACTTGAAAGAATCCTCATTCGAACTGGAATTTAGCGATTGGAACGTACAGGATGCCGCCGAAGTGAAAGTGAACGGGCACAGTCTTGGCGTGAGATGCTGGTCCCCTTATCAATGGACGGGCGCAGCCGAATGGCTTCGACCAGGGGAGAACGTAATTGAAGTTTGCGTTACGAATACGCTGATCGGCCTGCTTGAAGGCACATATTTTGATCTCGTCAGCCACAGCTTGCGTGAGACGGCGAGGTCTCCACGAGCCGGCGAGTAACACAAAGATGTTTCATCGGCATGGGAGATGTACGCTGCAAATGGGAAGATGGCTGCCGCAAAAGTTTTGGTGGAATTCAATTCTGGGGAGGGCTATTCAATGGTACATCGCATTCAGTTCGATCGCTTTCCGGGCGGCGTGATGAAAGCCGTGACGCTTAGCTATGACGATGGCGTGATTCACGACCGCAGGCTGGTTGACATCTTGAACCGGCATGGGCTGCGGGGCACGTTTAACCTGAACTCGGGCTTGCTCGGCAAAGAAGGGAAAGTCGCCAAGGAAGAAGTGGCAGAGCTATATGCCGGACACGAGGTTGCCGTGCATACGGTGACGCATCCTACGCTGACGTATGTTCCCGATGAAGTGTTGGTCGAAGAAATTACGGAGGATCGCAAGGCGCTTGAACAGCTCGTCGGTTATCCGATCAGAGGCATGGCGTACCCCAACGGAGGTTATGATCGGGCGCTTAGCACGAAATTGGAGTGGCTCGGCATCGATTATGCCCGCACGGTTCGATCGCATGGGCAGTACACCTTGCCTGAGAGACCGCTGGAATGGCATCCGACTTGCCACCACAGCCACGATCTGGCCGCGCAGACGGATCGTTTCATCCGGCATACCAAGACAGGAACGCCGCTGCTGCTGTATGTGTGGGGACATAGTTACGAATTCAACGACAACGACGATTGGGAAATCATCGAAACCTTTGCGGAAACCATCGGCGGACGGGACGACATGTGGTATGCCACCAATCGGGAGGTGCTTGCTTACTGGAAAGCCGTCAAACGTCTCGAATGCTCGGCAGACCGCACGATCGTGCATAATCCGTCAGCCATGTCCGTTTGGTTTACGCTGGACCAGCAAGTGGTCGAAGTGAAGGCAGGGGAGACGCGCAAGTTCGCGGAACAAATCCTGGTCGGGGAAGGGAGCTGACGATCATTCGTTATTTTCATGAAACTGAAGCGATAGCAGGCAAGGTGCATGATTCGATTCCGGACATTTTGACGACGGTGGCCCAGCGTTACATTGGCGATCATCCCAAGCATTCCTTTTTATTCAGGGCCTATCATCGCGGAGGATTCCGCCGTTTGGGCGATTACCGTTACGATCTGAATTTGGCCGACAAGTGGGCAGATGCGAAGGTTGGGCAGTACGTGTACGTATGGGGCAAGCTGTGGAGCCAGCAGGAAACAACGCTGAATACGGGGCTTAACTGCTACAGCCCGGTCACGGTGTACGTGAATGGCGAGGAAATTTTAAGATCAGAGCTGCTGCAGGAGCTGTTTCCCGAGAGAAGGACGTCCATTCCGATCGGGGTCAATGCTGGATGGAACGACGTATTGCTTTGTTTTGTGAAAACGAAGGTCGGTTTCGGCGGCATTTACGGAACGGGTTCGTTCAAAAACTTTCCGCTGCACTTCCTCACGCCAGGGCTTGATCGTGCCGGACAAGAGGGCTGGCTTTACTCCGAGCCGCTGGATGAACCTCTCTCCTCGCTTCCCCGCGACGGCATGAGCGAGGAAGATACCGGTTTGACATGGTATCCTCGCCGTGAATGGAGTGCAGAGGAGCTGAATTCGGGTTCATTTGCCCGGATTTTCGGGATGGACCAGCCGGGAGTGGCTTATGCCTGGACGAAGCTGGACGTCACAGAGCCTGGAACGTCGCCCGTGGTGCTGGAAGGTCAGCATATCGGTGCATTGACGTTGTATGTTGATGGCAGGCAAGCATACGTCTCATCGGAGAGCGGCACATATCGGGTGGAGCTGGATCGTCGTTATGGCCCGGCAGATCTCGTCGCCAGAGGCGAATGGAAGCAGGGCGAGAACGACTGGGGATTTACTTTGGAAGAGCCGCAGGGTGGCGGCTGGAGGTTAAGGCCGCCACATCCGGTCTGCGGATGTTCCGACCCATGGCTGTACACGGGAACTTTTGCTGCAGGGAGCGAGCCGGGACCGGATGAAATCACAGTGACTGACACCGTATTTAACGATGGCGGCAAAGGCGTATACTGGCAGGTGGACCTGCCAGATACCAGCGTGCGGCCGTACTTGGAGAACACGCATTACGGCAAATGGAACTACCCGCTCGGCGTAACGCTGCTTGGGCTGCTGCGCACCGGGCAGGAGCTCGGTCGGAGCGATTACGTGCAGTACGTGCGCGACCATATCGGGCTCAGCACCTCGTTTGACCGCTACGCCCTTTGGGACAGGGCCAATTACGGGGCAGCCGGGATCAACAATCAGCTGTCCGCGATCGACAGCCTCGACGATTGCGGCTCGTTCGGTTCTACGCTGCTTGCGGCGATGGAGCTGGGCGAAATACGGGGAGGGCTCGATACGGCTCACCGGATTGCGCGTTATATGACGGACGACCAGGAACGTCTGGAAGACGGAGCCTTTTACCGGGTCCGCGGCAGCGGAGAGATGCGCCAGGAAACGATGTGGTGCGACGATCTGTACATGAGCACGCCGTTTCTGATGCGTTACGGACGGTGGGTGGATGATTCGTCGTATTGGGACGATGCGGTCAACCAATTTTTCATGTTCCGCAAGTACCTGTACATCCCGGAGCTGAAGATCATGTCCCACGTCTACGATTTCGTGCGCGGCAGCGCCACGGGCATTCCTTGGGGACGCGGGAATGGCTGGGTATTGTTCTCGTTGACGGAACTGTTGTCCATTCTGCCAGAAGAGCACCCTAAACGTGCGGACTTGCTCGATTTCTATCGCGATCTATGCGAAGGTTATCTTGCACTTCAAGGCAGCAGCGGGCTTTGGCATCAGGTGCTGAACCGTCCGGATTCCTATGAGGAAACCTCCTGCACGTCCATGTTCATTTATGCCTTCGCCCGCGGCATTCGCGAGGGCTGGCTGAAGCAGCCGCAGCCTTACTTGGAGGCCGTACGTAAAGGATGGGAAGGCATGACCCGTCTGTCCATCGACGCAAAAGGCAACGTTTACGGTGTATGCCGCGGCTCGGGTTATTCGTTTACCGCTTTATACTACCGTGATGATCTGGGATGGATCCTGAACGATACCCACGGCATCGGCATCGTGCTGCTGGCCGGGGTAGAGGCCTATAAAATGAACCAGGAGCTTGCAGGCCATGTATCGTCCGAGGAATCGGGCACGGTGTTGCAACGGTAGGGGTTAACGGCCGACAACCCATGCAACCCATGAACTAGACCGTTAAGATTCATAGGCAACCGAAAGCGATGCTACTACGCATAGAAAGAGCCAACCCAACGCAAAAAGTAAAGGAGCAAAACCCAGCGGAATAGAATATCCGGTTGGGATTTGCTCCTTTTTTTCTTAAGTTTAAACCAGCGGTGCCGGGATTAACGAATCGTGATCACCTTATTTTGGGAGTATGAACGCAAGATGGATGCTTACGAACATCAGCGGTCTTATGGAAGGCCAATTTGGTGAAAAAGGCTGATTTTACGTACAATAGCGTGTCTGTGGTTCGTTAGCCACCCAAACCTGCGATAAAGTGCCGAATAAGACTTCCTGGGTTCGTTAGAATGATTTGACTCAAAACAGCTCCAGCTGCTCAGGGCCTTCTTCTTCCTCCGGCTCTGTCCGGTCGGGGAACGGCTTAACAGGCTGATCCAGCAGCTCCATCATCATTTGGGCATTGGCTGCGGCATCGCCGCCGGAGTTGTTGTTGAAAATGACGAACACGTCCTTGCTCTGCTGCTGAAGCTCCTCCAGATAAACTTTCCACTCGCTGAGCTCTTCCTTGCTGTAGCGGTACAAATACCGCGTTTCGCGCCAATTCGGTGCGCCGTTCTGATGCCAGCCGGAAACGTTGCGCCCGTGCATGCGCACCAGCGTCATCTCCGGATCAGTTGCCCTTGCAACGATGGGGATGGAGCCTTGCCCGGCTTGCGGCTCGTCGCACACGCTATGGATCCAGCCTTGCTCTTGCAGGAAAGCGAGCGTCCGCTCACGCATGTCTCCCTCGTACCAGCTGCGATGCCGGAATTCGATGGCGCACGGAATGCCTTCCATGCGCAGCTTGACCTCGCGCAGTTCCCGGACGCTGTCTTTGTTGCAGTCGAACCATGGCGGATATTGGAACAGCGCTGCCTGCATTTTTCCCGCTTCCATCACGGGTTCGAGCGAATCGCGAAATGCTTTGTACATTTCCCCGGTGCTGTTGAAATAGGGCTTGCCGCGCAAATGGCCGGTCATGCCCTGATAGGCCTTGACGATAAAAGAAAATCCGTCCGGCGTTTCGGACGCCCAGCGCGCCATGCGGTCCCTGGGCTGAACGGCATAAAAGGTGCTATCCACTTCGACGGTGGAAAAGTAATGCCCGTACAGGGAAAGCTTGTCCTTGGCTTTGGTACGAAGCGGATAGAGGTCATCTTGATCTCCCCAGCCCGTTAGTCCGATTCGAATCATGAGTTTCCACCTCCTGCGGCATGATATGTATGTTATCTTTTACCCGTTTGAAGGCATGCGATCATGTTTACCATTATATTGTTGCCTATATAGGTGTTCAACACGAAGATACGGAATGCTTTGAGTTTGGGTGGTGAAGGAGATACAATGACTAGAGCATTGGAGAAACGCTCCTGGCCTGTACCACATACAGCACATGCAATGTAAGCACACTCAAACAGACACAAGCTATTGACCATGTTGGAGGGCGAACTGCAATGACGGAATGGTATGAAGAGAGCTTTGGAGAGGATTACCTGCTTGTCTATAAACACCGGGATGTGCAAGGTGCGAAGCATGAAGTGCATGACATGATTAACTGGCTGCGGCTCAAACCGGGATCCAAAGTGCTTGATCTTTGCTGCGGGATGGGGCGGCATTCGCTTGCGCTTGCTGAGGCCGGATTCCGTGTCACGGGAATCGACCTGTCGGAAGTGCTGCTTCGTGAAGCGCGCAGGATGGATCCCGGGCAGCGTGTACGGTGGGCTCAGGCGGACATGCGCAATCTGCCGCAGGAAAACGATTATGATGCAGTGGTTAATCTGTTTACTTCATTCGGCTATTTCCGTGAAGATGCGGAACAGCTCAAGGTATTGCGCCAAATCCGGCGGGTGCTGAAGCCGGGGGGCCGTTATATCATCGATTTTCTGAACCCGGCCTATGTAAAGCGGCATCTTGTTGCCCGATCCGAACGCGAGGATGAAGGACAACGGATTCAAGAAGAGCGCAATATTCGGGACGGGTACGTACATAAACACATTCGGATTACCGATGTTGAAACAGGGGGAGATCCCCGAAACTATGAAGAACGAGTCAAACTGTATACACGCGATGAAATGCTAGATCTCCTCGCCCAAGCGGGGCTTGAGGTGGACCAGGTCCATGGCGGTTACGATGAAGAAATCTATGATGCCACGTCGTCGCCGCGCATGATTTTTGTGGGCCATCGGCCAGAGGAGTAAGCCGGGAGGAGAAACCAATGAAACGATCAGAAACGATACCTTTGCCGGAAGGCATGCATCGAATACAGATCAGCATGTCTTATCCGTTACGCTGGGTGAACAGCTATGTTCTGCTCGAGGCGGATGGAGGAGCGACCATTATCGATCCGGGACCGCGCACGTCCGAAACGGAGCAAGAGTGGGCTGAAGCATTGGAAGGGCTGGGCATTTCCTTTGCGGACATTCGTCAGGTTGTGCTGACGCATCATCATCCTGATCACTTGGGTCTATCCGGATGGATGCAGGCAAAGTCGGGTGCGCCTGTACGCATGTCCAAGCGATCTTATCAGGAGGCGCAAACGATGTGGGGGGAGGACGCAGCGATAGATGAGGTGCTCCCTGCCTATTTCGGAAGTCATGGCATGCCTGCGGACAAAGTGGAGCAGCTTGGATTGCATATGAAAAGTTTTCACACCCAGGTTGCCCCGCTGCCTGAAGTAACGTATGTTGCCGATGGGGAATGGCTGGACATGGGGAATAAACGCTGGACGGCTGTTGAGACGGGGGGACATGCCCCCGGGCATTTGTCTTTTTACGCGCCGGAAACCAAAGAGCTGTTATGCGGGGATGCGGTGCTTCCGCAAATTTCGCCGAACGTCAGCCTGCAGCCAGGGAGTGATCCCGAACCACTCGCCACGTATATCGCCGGCCTGCACCGTCTCGGGACCCTGGATGTGGCTGTTGCCTATCCTGGCCATCGAAATCCGTTTGCCGCTTTTGCCGAACGAGTCTCCTATTTGCTGACGCATCATGAAGAACGGCTGAAAAAGATGGCAGAACGGATTCGTGAAGGGGATGCGCACGCATATGACCTTTGCATCTGGATGTTTAGCGATCGTCTTGGCACGCAGCAGCTTCGATTTGCCATGGGGGAAACGCTGGCCCACCTGCAGGAGCTTGCAAGTCGGGGCATCGTCAAGCAGGAGCAGCGTTCCGAAGGGGAATTCGTTTTTGTCGCCAATGGAACCGCCTGAAGCAGCCTGCACTAAACGTTTCAGCAAAGGTTGAAGCGGTTGTCCGGGTTCGAAGGCCCGCAAGCGGAATTATGCCCGCTTGCGGGCTTTTTTAGGTTCATAGCCGTCTTTTGCGCAAGCTTTAGCCTGCCTTAACGGTTCATTCATGTTGTTTTAAGCCAATGGGCATAACATGGGACCATAAACTTTGATGAATAAGGCAGGGGAACACGATGACCAAAACCAGGCAAGATCCATGGATAAAATGGAAAATATCGGCGATTGCCACATTGGCTGTCGCTGGGCTCTTTCAATATGTAAGATCGTCCGATGCCTTTGATGCCGCCTATGCGGCAGCGAATGGCTCGGATGCCACGGATGTTTCTTCCAGCGCTGGCCAGAATCGGGACGATGTGATGGACGAATGGCACGACGATTTTAGAGCGGGGCAACGAAGCGGGATGCAAGACGGGCGCAATGCGGTTCCCGAACGTTCGTATACGGACGGTTCCGATGCGGATCGCTCTTCCTCGCAAGGCAGTCAGGGTACGGGTACGGGCTCCGGTTATGACAGTGGCAGCTACCAGTCACGCACAGGTGCCTCATGAGCCGTACGGAGCACGGCGTACGTCCTGTCCGTTTCCGTTTCCGTGCGATGAATACGGATGTGGAGGTGCAGCTGGCAACCGGATTGGAAGAAGCGATGCAGGCCGAAGCGCTGATCAGAAACTGGTTCGAGACGCAGGAACGGCGCTTTAGCCGGTTTTTGCCGGATAGCGAATTGAGCCGCCTGAATCGCTCAACAGGCTGGATGCCGGTATCCGCTGCCATGGATGAAGTGCTGAGCCTGGCTTACGGATACATGGGCCAGACGGAAGGCATGTTTCAACCCGGCATTCTGCCAGCCTTGCGCGAACAAGGGTATGAGGCAAGCTTTGGGCAAGAAATGAATGGATTTGCACCGCAGCCGTCGATGACGGATCAGAGTCGGATTACTGAGATAATGCGAACCCATGAGCGGTCCGTGCATTCGACGACAGAGCCGTACGATTACAGCCGTCCCCGCTGGATACAGCGCGAGGGCAGCCGCATGGTGCACATTGACCATGGAACTCAGCTGGACCTGGGCGGCATCGTCAAGGGCTGGACCGTAGAACGCATTGCCGAGTGGCTGCGGCGGACGCTGCGCATACCGGCAGGCATGATCAATGCAGGCGGCGATATGCAGACATGGGGGACGTCAGATCATCCGGCGTGGACGATTTATGTGACCGATCCTTTTCTCGAGAAGCGGAATTTGACCGGAAGCATCCAATTGCGGTGCGGCGCTGTGGCGACCTCCGGTATTTGGCGCAGGCGCTGGAGGCTGGCGGATGGAAGCATCGGCCATCACCTCATTGACCCGCGCACGATGGCATCGGCAGAGACGGATGTGCTCCAATGCACCGTTCTTGGCAAACACGCTTCGCAGTGCGAAATCATCGCCAAGACCGTCTGCATTTTGGGAAGCGAGGACGCTTTGCGCTGGCTGAACCGGCATCATGATCCCCATGATGTCCTGTGGATTACCAAGGAAGGAAACATAATATTCAGGGGAGATACGGAGCTGCTGGAGGAACGCTGGCCCGGCATCGATCCCGATCACCGTTTTCATTTGCTGTAAAGAAAAGATGATTAGATATGGGGGAGCCGATATGGCACAATGGATCGTGAATTACCTGCCGACGTGGGGCATTATTCGAATAACGGGCATCGCCGCTTATCTGATGCTCTTTGCAAGCGTGTTTCTGGGAATTGCCCAGGGAATGCCGGCAGCCAAAGGAAAGCCGAAAGCGCTAATGTACAAATGGCATACCAAAACAACCTGGCTGGCCTTCGGAATCGGCCTGGTTCATGCATTAACGCTGTATATCGATTATTACAGCCCGTTCAGCTGGGGAGAATTGCTGATCCCGTTCACGGCTTCGGGGCATCCGGTTGGCAGCGGACTGGGCACGCTGGCTTTTTACGGCCTGATCGTCGTACTTTTATCCAGTGATCTGCGGAACAAGCTGGGCCGCAAGTGGTGGTTCATGATCCATTTGTTATCGTACCCCGTGTTCATCGGCTTGTTGTTCCATGGATTAATGACCGGCACGGATTCGGATCACGTGATCGTTCGCTTGATGTATGTGTTTACCGGGCTCTGCATCATCGGCATGACGGTGCTGCGCGCAATGATGCGGGAACGCAAAGGCCCTCAGATCACCATCGGATCAAACCATACACCGCCAAGGCCATCGGCCGACGGCATGCCTTTGCGAGAGTTGACGGGACGGAACGGCTGAAGGAGCATGCGGGGGGGGAGTTTAACCCGGCGGAAACGCAAAAATACGGAAGCGAAAAAAGCGGCCCAAGGCCGCTTTTTTCAGTTTACCCCATCGTGTGGAAATGACAAGGTTGAAGGGAGATGGATCAGATGCCGTCATCCCTGACGGGTTGCTGCCCCATCGCTTCTTCGCGTTCAGACTGTTTGCGATGGGCGATTCGGCTGCTGGCCGCTGCCGCAACGGCACCAACGATGTCATCCAGGAAGGTGTTGACAGGTCCGAGGCTTTTATCGTTAAGACGATCAAGTATGCCGGGTTTCAGCTTGTCCACATAACCATAGTTAGTGAAGCCGATGCTGCCGTATACGTTCACGATGGAAAACGCAAGAATCTCGTCCACGCCGTACAAACTTTCGTCGTTCTCGATCATTTCCTGCAGCGGACTGATCAGTTTGCCTTCCTCTGCGAGCAAGTCCAACTGAATGCCGGTCAGCACCGCGTTCTGGACCTCGCGTTTGCGAAGCACCATTTCCACGTTTTCGATGCATTCCTCCATGGTTAGACCCGGATAATATCTCTTTTGCAAAAGCATGACAAGTTCGGCGATCTCGGGGATCGTGACGCCGCGCTTATGAAGCCATTCCCTCGTAGCCTCAGCCACTTTGCGGCTGTTCAGGCTGTAGGGGATTTTTTCGTGTTCGGGATGTGTCATGGGCGATGCCTCCTCTGAGATTAGCAATGTCCTTACCCTAGTCTCCTAATACGTCATCCGGCGGATTTGGTTTCCTTGTCTGTTTCGCCCAAGTACCGTCATTACCATGTAGAGTTTGTTCAGAGCAGGGCTTGTTTGAAAAAGTAGTTATTTTTTGAACAGAGGCTCGTATACATGGTAGTACAAACTGTAAAAATGATGAGGGGGAACGTGATCATGAGAAAGATCCGTCATTTGCGTGCCGCATCGGCAGCAGCGCTGCTGGGAATTCCCGTTGTTCTGTCCGGTTGCGGCATGTTGGGGGCACAGTCATCCGAGGCCATCGATCCGCCGCCGCCGATCCAGGAGGCGGCCATGATCCAGGCTGCCGAGAGCAACGGCAAGATGGCGACTCTTCCGCTCACGACCGTCTACCTGCAGGATCAACAGGGGCTGCTTGCTCCGGTATCCTTCAATCTGCCGGCAAGCGTGGATGCAAGCAATCCCAAAACGGCGCTGGATGCGATGGTATTGGGCGGGGCTTATGCCGGCATGCTGCCTGAAGGATTTCAGGGCGTGCTCCCGCAGGGGACCGTGGTGCAGAACGTAACGGTTCATCCGGATGACAAGCTGGCCGTGGTGGAGTTTTCGGGCAACTTTGCCAAATACGAAGCCAAAAACGAGCGGCAGATCCTGGAGGCCATTACCTGGACATTGACGGGTTTGCCGGACGTGGAAAACGTACAGATTTGGGTGGACGGCAAAAAGCTGTCCCAGATGCCGGTCAACGGCACGCCGTTGTCCGAACGGCTGAACCGCACCGTGGGCATCAACCTTGATCTTGGCGACAGTTTTGCAACAAACAGCAGTCCGGTAACCGTCTACTTTTCCGCAGCCTCTCCGTCAGGAATACAATATTATGTTCCCGTCACGAGATTTGTCTCTCCGGGCGGGGACAAGGTACAAGCCGCGCTGAATGAGCTGATTAAAGGACCAGCGAAGAATACCGAGCTTCAAGAGGTCATGACGGGCGGCACGCAATTGCAATCGGTCAAAACGGAGGAAGACGGCACCGTGACGGTGGCGCTCAAGGACGACATGTTCACCGGAGGGGATCCGGTGCCGAGCGAACTGCTGCAATCGGTCGTGCTGACGACGACGGAAAACGCATCCGGCAAGGACGCCAAAGTGCAGATTGAATGGAACGGGGAGAAAGCGGTCATGGCCGATGATAATCAGGATTACAGCGCTCCGGTTTCCAAACCCGAGCACATCAACGAAATTCCGATTTAATATAGGACTCCGTTTAGGGTGCTTTTGGAAGAACTCTTTGGTAAAATATAAGGGATGCTTAATGTGCAATACATGCTCGACATTACAGGATGCTTAAGTCGTAGGAGGCAGAAATGATGAGATCTAACGGACGAAACAGCGAACAGCTGCGGCCGATGAATTTGACAATTAATACGAACAAATACGCCGAGGGCTCTGTATTGATTGAAGTCGGAGATACGAAAGTCATATGTACCGCAACGGTAGAAGAAAGGGTTCCTCCTTTCATGAAAGGACAAGGCAAGGGTTGGGTTACGGCGGAATATTCGATGCTGCCGCGCGCAACCCATACGCGCAACCAGCGGGAAGCGAGCCGGGGCAAGCTGACCGGGCGCACGATGGAAATCCAGCGTTTGATCGGCCGTGCCCTGCGCTCGGTCGTCAACTTGCAGGCCCTTGGCGAACGGACGATTACGCTCGATTGCGACGTCATCCAAGCGGATGGCGGGACACGCACCACGTCCATTACCGGTTCCTTCGTCGCGCTGGCGCTGGCCGTAAACAAAATTGCCCAGCAGCACAAATTGCAGGTGTTCCCGATTACGGATTTCATCGCAGCGGTCAGCGTTGGCGTTGTAGGCGAGCAGCCTGTGCTCGATTTGAATTACGACGAAGATTCCAAGGCCAAAGTGGACATGAACCTGGTCATGACCGGCAGCGGAAAATACGTTGAGCTCCAAGGCACGGGCGAAGAAGCCCCATTCGACCGTCGCGAGTTGAACACGATGCTGGAGCTTGGCGAGCGCGGCATTCTGGAGATGATCGAACGCCAGAAAGAAGTGCTCGGACCGATTGCGCTCAAGATCGGCGCCAAAGGTTTGGGAGAGGCTTGAGATGAGACTGGACAGCCCAACGATCATCGTTGCTACTCGCAATCAGGGAAAGGTCAGGGAGTTTGCCCATGCCTTCGCGCCCCTTGGCAAAGAGGTCAAAAGCATGTTCGATTATCCGGAACTGCCGGACGTCGTTGAGGATGGCACTACTTTTGCCGAGAACGCCTGGAAGAAAGCGAAAGCGGTAGGGGATGCGCTTGGCATGCCTGTGCTCGCGGACGATTCCGGTCTCTGCGTCGATCTGCTGGACGGCGAGCCGGGGGTGTATTCGGCCCGTTACGCTGGAGAAGGCGCCACCGACGAACGTAACAATACGAAGCTTCTGGCCGCGCTGGAATCGCTCAAATCCGGCGAGGACACGCAGCAGCCGCTGCTCAGCACGGCACGGTTTGTCTGCGCATTGGTGTTGTACGATCCCGCTACCGGAGACAAATACGAGACAGAAGGAACCGTGGAAGGCTGGATTACGAGCGATGCCGCCGGCGAAGGCGGCTTCGGCTACGATCCGCTGTTTTACGTGCCCGAATACGAAAAAACGATGGCTGAACTTTCGTTGGAGCAAAAGCAGGCCATCAGCCATCGGGGTCATGCGCTTCGAGCGCTCGTAGACAGAATCAAGGCCTAGCATTCGGGGACCGAAAGCGATAAAACGGACGGATTATAAGAGATGAGTTGCTGCTGCTCCCGTGTGAATACGGCTTGAAGGAACTAAAGCGTTTATTGCAGGATGGTCATTTTCTACGTTTTTACGGGGAGGACCACCTGTTATTAACGCTTTTTTTCGTTTTGGCATTAGCCTTCCGTAATTGTAATTCCACCCAAATACCTATTGGCAAGAGGGTAATCCATATTTTAGAATAGAAACATATGTTCCTGTTTTTTCAGGGGTTGAATTAGCAGTTTCATGTTTCTGCATTCGTCTAGGGCAGCGGTTGGAAGAAGTTGCAAGCCTTGGGCGATATGGGGTACCATTTCAGGGTGACGGACCATTTTATGAACTCAAATGGAGGGGAATAGCGCATGCAGGAAGTTAAGCTTACGGTCTCTTACGACGATTATGAGGAAGGCATTCGCATGGAGGGTTTGTTGAAGGAACTCGCGGGCAAGCCGGAAAGCAAAACGTTGGAAAGCCTCATCATCGGCGACTGGGGGCAGGCTTACGAAAATTCGCCGGAGGAATTCATCGACACGCTGGTCGGACTGGCTCCGAATTTTCCGGCACTGAGGAAATTGTACATAGGAGAAATGGACAGTGAGGAATGCGAGGTGTCGTGGATCGTCCAGACGGATTTGACGCCTTTGCTCGGAGCATTTCCGGAGCTTACATCGTTCACGGTACAGGGGAGCAATGAGCTTAGCCTGGAACCGCTGCGGCATGCCAAACTGGAGGAACTCGTCATTGTCTGCGGAGGTCTCCCGAAAGGGGTGCTGGCTTCCATCGCCAAAGCGGAATTGCCTGAACTGCGCAAGCTGGAAGTGTATCTTGGCGTGGAGGATTACGGATTTGACGGTTCGCTGGAGGATGTGCTGCCTTTGATGGATAAGGAGCGTTTTCCGAAACTGGTATACCTCGGATTGAAGGATAGCGAAATCCAGGACGAAATCGCCAAAGCGGTGGTGCAGGCACCGATCATGGATCAGCTTGAGGTGCTGGACCTTTCCGAAGGCACGTTATCCGATGAAGGCGCGGAAGCGCTGCTGGCCAGCGATAAAATCAAGGGGCTGAAGCATCTTGATCTTCATTACCACTACATGACGGATGAAATGCTGATTCGCTGGAAGCGCTCGGGGTTACCTGTAAACGTCAGCGATCAACAGGACGGCGATGAGGATGATTGGCGTTATCCGGCCTTAACGGAATAATGATGCTTGATCATGCCAATGCGGGTTTCGGCAGAAGCTTGCCGGATCATCGGTGTAAGACGTGGGGAGACGTGCCCATGATGGTCATCGGCAACCCGGATAACCGCCGCACGGAGGACATGCAGCAGGCCAGGCGCCGATGCGGTTTAAAACCTGCGATCGTGCTGCCCTACGCCCGCTTGCTTCAGACCTGGCGTTCAGGCGGTTCGCTCGCCGATGCTGCCGGACAGGAATGGCGGGAGCCGAGGGGGGACGGCCCCGTGTTGGTCCGGCTTGATGCGCCGGGCGAGGACTGGACGGTGGAACGTGAGTTGATCGCGCTTGGTGCGGCAGAGGGACCTGGTCAAGAGAAGGACTCCAATCGTGATCCTGCCGGGTCGATGTTTATTGCTGCCGAAGATGCGCTGAGTATGGAGTACGTGTGGGGACGCATTTACGCTCCAAGTCAGTGGTTTCGTGGCTGGAAGGCATGTTTGCAGCGGCTTGATGAAGAGGTGCGGGAGTTGTGGCCGAGTGCTCGTTTCCTGAATGATCCGAAGGATATCGCCATCATGTTTGACAAAAGAAAATGCCAGCGGCATTTGGGCGATCATGGCATATCCGTACCTCCAGTGCTGCCGCAATCGGAACATGTAAGGAGTTACGCCGGCTTGCGGGCGGCGATGCTGGACTCGGGCATGCATCGCGTCTTTGTGAAATTGGCCAGCGGGTCGGGTGCTTCGGGCGTGGTCGCTTATCAGCTGAACCCGCGTACGGGCGCGGAAATCGCGGTGACGACTGTAGGCATGGAGCGCAGCGCAGGCGAAACGTTTTTCTATAATGAGGGACGACTCCGCCGGTATACGTCCGGGGAAGACATCGAAACGCTGTTGGACTGGCTGTGTGCGGAGGGGGCGCGGATCGAGCGCTGGATGCCCAAGGCCACCCTGGAGGGTCGCAGCTATGACGTACGGCAGCTGGTGGCCGGTGGTCTTGCCGGACACGCGATCGTACGGCTGAGCCGTACCCCGATCACAAATCTGCACCTGCGAAACGAGCGCATGCTGCCGAAGGCGGCGGGCTTGTCCGAAGCGCGGATGGAACGCGTGCGGACGGCCGCGATGGCGACGATGTCCGCCTTTCCGAATTCCTGGTCTGCAGGCATCGACGTCATGCTGAGCGGATCGGAACCGCGCGCTTACGTGCTTGACGTGAACCCTTTTGGCGATTTGCTGTACAGGGTAGAATGGAACGGACTCGGAACTTACGAATGGGAAATGGAACTATTGCGAAAGGAGCCTTTGCACCAATGCCTGATATGAACACCATCGTGGGCTCCCATGATTTGTTGATGATTACGCTGGATACGCTTCGTTACGACGCAGCCAAGCTGGAGGAAGAGAATTGTCCCAACCTGTGCGGCACTGGCGGGTGGGAGAAACGTCATACGCCTGGCAGCTTTACTTATGCGGCCCACCATGCTTTTTTCGGCGGGTTCATGCCGACGCCCGCCAATACGGACAAAGCATCTCATGTGCGCCTGTTCCATTCCCGGAATACCGGGCTAAAGACGCACCCCCATACTTGGCTTTTTGACACCCCCGACATCGTATCCGGCCTTGCGGCGGAAGGGTACCGGACGATCTGCATCGGCGGCGTCATTTTCTTTACCAAAAAGAACCCGCTGGCCAAAGTGCTGCCCGGCTATTTCCAGCAAAGTTACTGGCGCATGAACTTTGGCGTGACGAACCCGCGTTCCACGGAACATCAGGTCCGGCATGCCTTGAAATTACTTGAACAGGCAGCGCCGGACGAAAAGTTGTTTCTGTTTCTGAACGTATCTGCCATACATGGCCCGAATCGGTATTTCGTGGAGGGGGCCCGGGAGGATTCCGTCGAAACGCAGCGGGCTGCGCTAAGGTACGTGGACAAGGCGCTCGGACCGTTGTTTGATGCGATGAGGAAGCGTTCGCGGCCGACGTTCTGTCTGGCTTTTTCCGATCACGGCACCTGTTATGGCGAGGATGGTTATCGGGGGCACCGGTTAGCGCATGAAGCAGTCTGGAACGTGCCTTACCGGGAATTTTTTTTGTAAAGGGGAGCACAGGATGGACGACTTGATTCAAAAGGTGACGCCGGGCAATTCCGTACAGCCCGACTCCGGTTTCGGACTCGGATCCGGACCTCATATCGGACTTAGGGAAGCCCTTTCTATACCCTACCGCTCGTATTTGTACTCGTATCCTCACAAGACGGCATATCGCGAACTGGACCCGCCGATTCCGCTTGGGCCGCTCTGGGAGCGGGAAGAGACGGAGACGTATTTTTTGTACATGCATATCCCGTTTTGCGCTGCGCGCTGCGGATTTTGCAATTTGTTCACGCTGCCTGACCGGCGTGACGATACCCATGAGCGCTATGTGGATGCTCTGGAACGCCAGGCCAGGCAGTGGGCGCCGCTTACGTCGCGCAGGCCGTATTCGCGTTTTGCGATTGGCGGAGGCACCCCCACGCTCTTGAATGAAGGGCAGTTGAACCGACTGTTCGATATCGCGGAAAACATAATGGGACTTGATGCGCATCAGGCTTCCATTTCGGTCGAGACATCCCCGGATACCGTGATCGACGGAAAGTTATCCATACTGAAGGAGCGCAGGGTGGATCGTGTCAGCATGGGCATCCAGAGTTTTATCGAGGCAGAAGCGGCAGCGATCTATCGCCCGCAAAAACCGATGGAGGTTGAGCGCGCGTTGGAGAAGCTTGCCCGTTATTCGTTTCCGCTGCTCAATCTGGATCTGATCTACGGCCTGCCGGGGCAAACCGTTGAATCATGGTTATACTCCCTGGAGCGTGCACTCTCCTATGAACCTGGAGAGATTTTCATTTATCCGCTGTATACGCGCGAGAATACGATCGTAAAGCCCGATGACATTGAGCGGCAGGGGCCTGACATTCGGATGGAGTTATACAAGGCTGCTCGGGAAGTATTGAAAAGCCGGGGGTACGTGCAGCATTCCATGCGTCGGTTCGCCAAAGAGCCATCTGTTTCAGACAAGCGGCTTCTGCCTTACAGCTGTCAGGAGGAAGGCATGGTCGGGCTTGGTTGCGGTGCCCGCTCTTATACGCGCGAGGTGCATTATGCTTCCAAGTATGGCGTAAGCTATAAAGAAACTCAAAGCATCATCGCCGATTATGTGGCCGCCGAACGATATGATGAGGCGGATTACGGGATCGTGCTGACCCGGGATGAACAGCAACGGCGCTTTATGCTGAAGGCTCTCCTGCACCGGGAAGGACTCGCCTTGATCGATTACAAGAACAGGTTTGGGACAGACGTTATGAGCGATTATTCATGGTTATCCGAGCTCATGACGGAAGGCATGGCGAGTTTGGAGCAGGAGAACGGCCAAACGATTTTAAGGCTGAACGAGGACGGGCTCGGTTATTCGGATGCGATCGGAGACTGGCTGATCTCGGCACAGATCCGTTCCCGGATGGAAGGATTCGTGTTCTCATGAAGGCTACCCTGTATTATCGCGGCAAGTTGTCGTCTTGCAATTACGATTGCCCGTATTGTCCTTTCAGCAAAACGGTGGACTCGAAGGAAACGCTGGAACTCGATAAACAACAGCTGCGCCAGTTTGTGGATTGGGTGAGAGAACAGTCCGCCGCGGGTCACCGGTTGTCCCTTTTCTTTAATCCGTATGGCGAAGCGCTCATAAGAAGCTGGTACCGTGAGGCAATGGTGGAGCTTTCGCATATGGAGCATGTGGAGAAAGTGGCCGTGCAGACCAATCTGTCTGTCAAGTTGGACTGGGCCGGGGAATTGAATCGGGAAACGGCAGCCTTCTGGGCTACGTATCATCCGCGGGAAACCAAAGAGGAAAACTTTGTTAGGCAGTGTCTGACTTTGCGAGAGTTGGGACTTGATTTCAGTGTGGGAACTGTGGGGCTGCGAAGCGCCTTTCCTGCGATTGAATCGATGCGTCAGGCATTGCCGGAGGACGTATATTTGTGGGTAAATGCATTTAAGGATAAGCCCAATTATTATTCTGTTGAAGAGATCCGTTTTCTGCAATCGATCGATCCGTTGTTCGAGGGGAATTTGCGCGACTATCCGAGTTTGGGCAAAGCCTGTGCCGCTGGTTCGACGGTGTTTTATGTCCAAGGTTCCGGTCATGTAAGACGCTGCTACAAGGATCGGCGCATCATCGGTCATCTGTACCGTGACGGATTGGAATCGCTGGCGGCTGACCGGCCATGCGGCATGAGCAAATGTGGTTGTTACATTGGTTATATTCATATGGCCGATTCTCCGTTTGCAGAGCTCTTCGGCGAAGGTTTGCTTGAACGTAATGCGATCACGGCCATGCAGCGATAAAGATTTGCCCATATGGAAGCACCCTTTTCAGTTAAACGCTACTGAAGAAGGGTGCTTTTTTGAGCTTAACGAATGCTTACTTTATATGTGCTCAACCACGAATTGATTTGCGATAAATAGGCGAACAATTGCGGACCCGACATTAACTGGCCAAACCACGGAAGATTGGAAGAAGCATCCGGTGAGGAGGCCAGATCGCGAATTTTTTCTTTATCGATTAGGGGCAGTATTGGAGAGGACGAGTCGTCCAGTATATCCAGCACCTGTTTTTTGACCTCGGCCAAGTATTGTGGGTTATGCGTTTTGGGATACGGGGTTTTTTTGCGGTACAGTACATCATCCGGCAATACACCTTCCAGTGCTTTACGGAGAATGCCTTTTTCCCGTCCTCCCGTTATTTTCATTTCCCAAGGAATATTGAATACATACTGAATCAATCGATGATCGCAATAAGGCACGCGTACTTCCAAACCGGCACCCATGCTCATCCTGTCTTTGCGATCCAGCAGAGTAGGCATGAAACGTGTAATGTTCAGGTAGGACATGACCCTCATTTGTGCCGTTTTTCCCTTTTCGCCCGGAAGGACGGGTACTTCGGCTACAGCGTCTGCATATCGGTCTGCAAGATAGTCCAGTGGACGAATCCATTCCCGGACGTCAGGGGATAACAAGCCGGCTCGCATGTCAGGCGCAACGGACCAGGGGAACGTTCCCGAATTCAGCATTTCTTCCCGATGAAACCATGGGTATCCGCCGAACACTTCATCGGCTGCTTCGCCCGAAATGGCGACGGTAGCACCCTTTTTGATTTCCTTGCAAAACAAGTATAAGGAAGAATCTACATCCGCCATGCCTGGAAGATCGCGTACCAGCATCGCTTGTGTCAGGGCCTTGACCAGGTCGCCATTCTCGATTTCGATCCAGTGATGGTCCGTCTTCAATTCGTCGACCATGCGTTGAATCCATGGTCCGTCCGCACCCGGCTGAAAGGAATGGGCCTGAAAATGCTTGGCATTGTCCACGTAATCTACGGAATAGGTACTCACCTGCCCCTGTCCCGTCCGGTTATAGTAGTCCACGGCGAGTGCGGACAAGGCGCTGGAGTCCAGTCCGCCGGACAACAGCGAGCATACGGGAACGTCGGAAGCGAGCTGCCGCTCCAGCGTATCTTGCAGAAGCAGACGAATCTGGGCGGCTGTTTCGTCCAGATTGTGCTCATGCTCCGCACTTTCAAGCTTCCAATACGGATAGATCTGAACACCATCCCTGTTATAAACGAGCGCATGTGCAGGCTTGAGCTCATGCATGGAGGAGTATACGCCATGGCCGGGCGTTCGTGCCGGACCGATGATGAAAACTTCTGCCAATCCTTCAGGGCCTACGGCTGCATCCACGTCCGGATGCAGAAGAAGTGCTTTAGGCTCCGAACCAAAAACGAGCGTGTCCTTTACGTGGCTGTAGAACAGGGGTTTGACACCGAGGCGATCACGCGCCATGAATACCTGCTCCCGTGCCCCATCCCATATCGCAAAAGCATAAATGCCGTTAAAGCGTTCCACGCAGGCTGGTCCCCACTCGATATAAGCGGTCAACAGCACTTCGGTGTCGCATTGCGTGCGGAAATGATATCCTCGCTGAAGAAGTTCCTTCTTCAACTCGGGCGCATTGTATAATTCTCCGTTATACACGATGGTATAAGAGGTATCTCCCTGAAACGCATGCATCGGTTGGGCTCCGTTCTCCGGATCCATGACACTGAGCCGGCGATGACCAAAAGCGCATGGGTTGGAAATCCATGTACCTGAAGCGTCGGGCCCCCGGTTCGACAAACTGTCCGTCATTCGGACAAGCAGCTCCGATTCCTGGGTCAAATCCCGATTCCATTGTATGAAGCCGGTTATACCGCACATGGTTTGTTCATCCTTTCTTAGTCGAGTGTTGATCTGTATAGATGTTTTCTTATCTTGTAATCACGGCCAGCAAATACGGTTTTTTCGTCGGAAGTGTAACAAATATATGCCGAAAGTAGGCATAAAATGTCTGTCCGCTTCGGAAACTATATCTGAGGACCAGGTTCGAAGCATGCCACGCAAAGGAGAATTTCTAAATATGGGAAAGCCCATTTACTACGTTTCGGTGGCTGGCCGTTCCGTGTTACCGGACCAACATGCTGCATCGTACGAATGGACCATCCAAGCCACACCGGATGAAGCCCTGCAGCTGCAGAGACTGCTTGATTTAATGCAGGAGAAGGAAGAGGAGGCTTTTCCGGGAATGGTATTGCCCTGGCCAGATACACCGGAGGAATCCGTAAATCGTGCCTACGAAATAGCGCTGCAAAACGTATACGGAGAGATCTACCGTTTGGGGACTTCCGAAACGAGACGTGAAATCGAGCAAACGACATGAATGGAGAAGGAGCGCGATATAACATGTATGCTATTCAGGATGCCAAAATTCGCAGATTAACCGAAGTGGATGGTTTGTCTTGCGCCGAAGTTGAGGTCCAGCCTGCCAATGCCGGAGATCCGTCGTTGCTGGTCTATGTGGCAGCAAGCCAGCCGCAAAATACGCTGCAAATCACTCGGATCGTGCGCAATCATTCGGATTCCACCCTCGACTGGTACAACAATAACCTGCACACCGCTTTTGAGGAAGCGACCGAAACGGCGTTTCAGAACAGTGAGGGCATTACCTCAGGAGAGGACAAAGCACGTTTCGAACAGGAGCTTTTCGGCTTTGGTTTGCTTGGTCCGACTTTGCAACGGTATTTGCTTGGTCAACGCTGAGATTGGGCGAGTTGATGGCTCCATCAACTACCTGCCAGCTTCGAGAGTAAGCTTGTTCCCCCGGAGCATACTATAGACAGTTCCGGGGAGGTGATTGCAATGGCTTCCAAGTACAAGAAAAACAAAGGGAACCAATACGCGCATCATACCGAGTTTGCCGAGGAAGTGCTGGCGAAAAACAGCAAGCATGCCGCCCAGAAAAATCCGTGGCGTCAGGGAAACAAGTAACCGGAATGCAAGGCCCGTCGTTCTTTGTAACGACGGGTTTTACTGCTTTATGTTTTAACGGTCTTGGCCTATTTCTCCATATCGGTCTGAAGCATGAAGATGATGGAGAAGGATTATTAATTTTTTAAAAAAAGTATTGAAAATTATAGAAATTGGAGTATAATAGAGAACGTTCCGAAAAAAATAATACATACTTGTCCCAGTAGCTCAGCTGGATAGAGCAACGGCCTTCTAAGCCGTCGGTCGGGGGTTCGAATCCCTCCTGGGACGTAAAAAGAAAAGCTCTGAGAAGAGCTTTTTTTGCGTCCGGGGATGAGAACCCCAATGGTTCGTCGGAGCATAAGCTTCGGGAGGAATACATCGCAGTCTCGACTAGAAGGAGAGTATCCCTCCTGGGACGTAAAAAGAAAAGCTCTGAGAAGAGCTTTTTTTGCGTCCGGGGATGAGAACCCCAAAGGTTCGTCGGAGCGAAGCTTCGGGAGGAATACATCGCAGTCTCGACTAGAAGGAGAGTATCCCTCCTGGGACGTAAAAAGAAAAGCTCTGGCAAGAGCTTTTTTTGCGTCCGGGGATGGAGAACCCCAATGGTTCGTCGGAGCATAAGCTTCGGGAGGAATACATCGCAGTCTCGACTGAAAGGAGAGTATCCCTCCTGGGACGTAAAATAAGCTCTCTTAATATAAACCCGAAAAAATATTCACACGTTAACGGAGAGGCAGAACCAATCTGAAGAAGCGAAGCGGGCGCGTTTATCACCGGATTTTTCCTTTGGGAAAAGGAATCGGAAAAAATCTGGGGATAACAGCGATCGGAAGATGGTACTGCACTCGTAGTGGCCTAGTGTGATTTATTGTTAAGGCTTCCATTAGGGGATGAGAACCCCAAAGGTTCGTGGGAGCAGCACTTTCAGCGGGCGTTTGTCAAAAGGAGCTTCCTGAGATAAGCTTTGGTGGCATCCGTTGATAAGGGGGAAAACAGATCTTGAACAAAATGATCCAAATCAGAGCTTTGAAATATCCGGATATTCCGCACTATGAATGGGAGGGGCAGCTGATTGAAAGTACACCCGATCATGTGATCGTCTTTTGCAAACCGGGCAGGCAGCTGATCCACCATACCAAAAACAAGGTGTTTACCATGGAACATGCGTCCATCGAATATTTTTCCCTGAAGGAATGGTTTACGGCTGCCATGGCTGTTGTCGATGGGGAGGTTTCGTTCACGTATTGCAATGTGGCCATGCCTTCTGTTTGGACTGATAAGGGGCTTCAATTTACGGATTTGGATCTGGATTTGATCCGGGAAAAGGATAAGGAATGGGTCGTCGTGGATGAGGACGAGTTCGAGTCTAACAGCATGATGTACCGATACCCAGTGGAGTTAAAGTCTGAAGCCATCGATGCGCTTGAACGCTTGAAAAACAAAGCCATGCACAAAACGTTTCCGTTTAACCTCGATTTCATCCGCAAATACGCTTTTCATGATTCATTGTATGAGTAAATGGCCTTTGAAAGACAGCTTTTGGTGCTCCTGTTCAAAGGGAGGCCATTCGCCTTTTGTATAGGTAATTCCTATCAACAAAATTAGTTTTATATATTTCATCTATAAATAAATTTGTGCCACAATATAGATATCTTATCGAAAGCGCAGGTGGTGTTTATGCAATCCATCAACCAATGGAAGGCAGCGGATTATGATGACAAGCTGGCCTTTGTATCGGAATATGGGAAGACGCTAATCTCATGCTTACAGCCGCAGAAGGGGGAACGCATTCTCGATCTGGGCTGCGGGACGGGGGATCTGACATTCGAAATTTCGCAATCGGGAGCGGAAGTTGTTGGCTTGGACGCATCTTCTGACATGATTCACCGCGCGAAGGAGAAGTTCCCTGAGCTTGAATTTATCCAAGGCGATGCACATCACTTTGAAATGCGCGGACGCTATGATGCCGTTTTCTCGAATGCAGCCCTTCATTGGATGCGAGGCCCAGAGCTTGTTGCCGGCCGGGTATGGGACGTGTTGAAACCCGGAGGTCGCTTTGTGGCCGAGTTTGGAGGAAAGGGAAATGTGCAAACGATCGTGAAGTCGCTGGAAGAAGTGATTGAGCGCAAAACGGGCATCAACGCCGCCGAACGCAATCCGTGGTATTTTCCGACGATCGGGGATTACACCTCTCTGTTGGAAAAACAAGGCTTTATGGTTCGTCAGGCCTACCACTATGACCGTCCGACCAAATTGGCCGACGGAGAATCGGGTATTGAAGGGTGGCTCGCCAACTTTGGCGGGGATTATTTTCAAGGCATGAATGATGATATGGTTAACGCAATCTGTCAGGAAGTCAGCGAGATTGTGGTGCCGCAGTTATGGAACGGCGATGCCGTCTATGCCGATTATAAACGCATTCGGATTGAAGCGATCAAACCAGAGTGTTTTTAAATCGAAGTTACGGTTTTGGTTGGTAAAGTATACCGAGCATGTATGTGAACCGAAGGATCAGGAACGTTCTCTTCAACGAGAAGCCTGGTCCTTTTTTTATGGCATGGACTTTTGGCACGGGCGATAGCATCGACAAAATAAGCAGTTTGTCACATTTCTATTTAAAAGGACCCATATCACCAATTTTTATATAAAAAATGTAATTATTTAGAAGGTTTACGTGGTGTTCTGCTCGAATAATTTACCAAGGGTCAAACTCTGGTTGAAGGAGGGATCGTTGATCGGGAGAGATGCTGTGTCGTTGCTTGGTGACCCGAACCGTTTTAGCGAATTAGCGAAAAAACCATGAGAAGGAGGGCTTGGCCATGAGTAAACGATTGTTGTCCGCATTTTTAAGCGCATTGTTGATGAGTACTGCCATCTTGCCGGCGGCTGGAGCCGCTCCAGCCGATCCGGCCGTTTCGCTCGAAGCGCCTGGTGCAGCCGAATTTAAGCAGTGGAAGGAAATTTTGGAGCAGCGGGAAGAACGACTGGGTGCCGAACCCTATCTGGATCAAAGCCTTGAAGGCCTTGGTGGACAGACAACCAAAGTCATCGTGGAGCTTTCCGATAAACCCGTGGCTGTAGCGCAAGGGGAAGCGACCCTTTCCGGCCGATCATTCACCTCCTCTATGGAAACAAATGCTGTCGCGCGAGTAGAACAACAACAACAGACATTTGTACATAACCTCACAAAGAACAACATCAGCCACGAGGTCGTGGAAAACTATGAATATGCGCTTAACGGAATAGCCCTTGAGGTAAAAGGAAACCAGTTGGGGCAATTGATTCGTATGCCAGGGGTGGTCAGCGTTTATCCCGATACGGAAATATCTCTGGCACCAGAGAACGAAGAAGTCAATCCTTATATGAAGGATTCGGCGCCTTTCATTGGAGCCCCTGAAGTTTGGGAGCTTGGATACACGGGCGAGGGCGTCAAAGTCGGTGTCATTGATACGGGGATCGATTACGAGCATCCCAACCTCAAGGACGCCTATAAAGGCGGATGGGATTTTGTCGACAACGACGATGATCCGTACGAAACGACGCATGAAGAGTGGAAAGGTTCGGGGCAACCCGAATTTAACGAAAACGGCAGTGCATACTACACCTCTCACGGAACGCATGTTGCCGGTACCATCGCTGCCCGCGAAGCAGGCGATTTTGGCGTAAAAGGAGTAGCGCCTGAGGCCGAAATCTATGCCTACCGAGTGCTGGGCCCTTACGGCAGCGGCCAAACCTCCTGGGTTTTGGGCGGGATTGACCGTTCGGTGGAAGACAATATGGATATCATCAACCTTTCATTGGGCAATAAGTCGAACGATCCTAGTTATGTGACCTCTGTGGCGTTGAACAACGCGATGCTGGCTGGCGTCACCTCGGTCGTTGCAAGCGGCAATGATGGGCCTAATCGCTATACGTTGGGCTCGCCGGGTGCCTCGGCCATGGCGATCACGGTAGGGAATTCCACGGGACCGAGCCAGACGATTGCGGCAGATGCGCATTTTTGGATCGGCACGGAGGGCAAAGGGCAACTGCCTGAGGAACAACCCGTACCTGATGCAGAGCAAACACCCGAGTTGGGTCTTGTGCCAGAGGTAAACGATGAGGATGTCTCTGCTCAGGGCATGCCCGAGAATGGGGCAATATCCGATGATTCTTCGTTGAGCGCCCCCAAAGAGGAGCCTGCTGTTTCGGAAGAAGCCGCAGAGCACACCGAGCCTGAACAGGGAGCCGATGCTGATGGAGAATCGGGTCTTGAGGAACGTGTTGCTAATGAAGAACGTCCTGTAAGTGTACCTTCTGCGCCTGCAGAAGAAGACTCCAATTCAACGCCTGCAGTGGAAGCAGGTCTTCCTGCGCTTGATGCAGCGGCTGCTGATTCTTCGTCGGTAACAGAGTCCGTTTATCATCTGGATTTGATGGGATGGAATCTTGCGGAAGACCCGGAGGCGGTCTTGAATGGAAAATACGAATTGGTGTACACCGGTTTGGGCAAACCGACCGATTTCGAAGGTAAAGAGATAAACGGTAAAATTGCGCTTATCCAACGCGGCGAGCTGGCGTTCGTGGAGAAGATCGCCAATGCCAAAGCGGCGGGCGCAGTAGCCGTCATTGTGTTTAACAATATTCCTGGCCCGATTGGGGTAAGCCTGGGGGATGATTTCGAATTCATTCCCGCCCTGAGCATGAGCAAGGAAGATGGAGAAGCCATCAAGGCTCAACTGGATGCCGGCCTTAAGGTCGAGGTCAGCTTCAGCGATTTTGTCAAAGACATGGCACCAGGCGACGAAGTATATTCTTCGAGTTCCCGCGGACCTGCCAAAGTTACGCTAGACATTAAGCCGGACGTGGTGGCACCGGGAACAAGCATCTTGTCCACGATTCCTGCTTATGGCAAAGATGAGCCGGGAGCGGATTATACGCAGGCCTATGGCCGCAAAACGGGGACAAGCATGGCTACCCCGCATGTGGCGGGACTAACTGCTTTGCTCATCGAGAAACATCCCGATTGGACTCCTTTTGACATTAAAGCTGCGCTCATGAACAACACCAAGATTCTGGATACTGCCAGCTATGACGTATTCGATCAAGGGGCTGGCCGCGTTCAGGCGGTTGAAGCGTTCGATCCCGAGGCTTTCGTGAAAGTCATGGACGTGACGAAATATACGGTCAGCGGCGAAGAGATCGAAAAAGAAAACATAACGGGCAGCATCAACTTTGGCAATTTCTTGAGCACGGACGAAAAAACGGCCAGCAAAACGATCAAGGTACAGGCGCTTAAGGGAGAAGGCGGGGATTATGCCGTATCCGTCAATCCGACGCGCACCGTGAACGGTGTTTCGGTATCCGTGGACAAGGCGTCCTTCACGCTGAACGGGGAGGAAGAAGTACAGGTTACGATTACAGTTCCAAAAGGCGTGACCACTGTAGGAGAAGCCCAAGGTTACCTTCAATTCAGCCATGGAACGAAAACGTACAGCGTGCCGTACGTAGCCCACTTCAATCTGACACAATCCGGCGTCAAGTATATCGAAACGAAATATGGCAATGAAACGAATCCTTTCCATTATCCGCTCAAGGCGGACGGTACGTTGGATACGTTGAACGTGGCGATGGAATTCCACAATCCGATGAATTTTGCGTTGATCGAAATTTTCAACGGCCTGGATCCGGAAGGTGGCCCTTACCAGGATGGATACATCGGGTACATTTTCGGAAATTATTATAACTTCAATGCAAATACGAGATACAATTTGGCTTGGACCGGGAATTATTTGGACTATGCGACAGAAGCAGCAATGGATATCCCGGACGGGTTGTACACCGTGGATATTACGTCGATCGGAACGGACGGCAAAACGTATGTCGAAGACACGCCTCCGTTTTTGGTAAAGAAGACAGCCCCGGTCGTGACGGCTCCAGAGAAGCTTGAATTCGAACATGATGAAACGGTTGTCGTTGACGGCAGCGTGAAAGATTTGTACTTTCAGGTTGCCCCAGCGCTCCAAAGCGGCTGGAACATCGAGTTTGACCCTGCAGGCTCGTTGGACGCTGCGTATGTTGTGAAAAAGGAGGATGGATCCGTCTATGCGGAAGGCAAGTTAGACGTGCAGAACGACGGTACCTTCAGCCTTCCTTTGGAGGGCATCGAAGCCGGCGAATATGTCGTCGAGTTCAGCGTAAAAGATCAACAGGGGCTTGTCGGTACCGCCAGAACGGCGCTCAGCTTGAAGTTCACGGAGCCTGAGCCGGAAACACCGGCAACCCGGGCGCCAGGAACCCCTGTATTGTCCCACAACAACGGTCATGCCAATGGCCTGCTCGGAGGCTCGTATACCGTTAGCATGAACATGTGGTGGGGGGAGAATGCCACAAGCTATAAGCTTTATGAAGACGGCGTGTTAATCGATACCCAGAAGCTGACCTATAATGCGCCTATGGCACAATTTGCCCAAACGAAGATTACCGGCAAAACAAATGGCACCTATACGTATGTAGCAGAACTGACAAACGACAAGGGCACAACGCGCAGTCAAACGCTGACTGTCCGGGTTACCGATGCATCGCCAGGCAAGGCTGTACTTTCCCACGATAACTGGGATGGAGATGGAAACTACAAGATCACCATGAACTTGTGGTGGGGAACCAATGCGACGGAGTATCGTCTTTACGAAAATGATCAGTTGATCGATACTCAAGCACTGGGCGCAGCTACGCCTTCTGCTCAACGTGCGGTTAGCGAGCTGTCGGGTCGTGCTTCAGGTACGTATACGTACAGGGCGGAATTAATCAACGAAGCTGGAGTGACCAGCACCGATAAAATTACGGTAAAAGTGAAGTAGAATATAGGACAACATCAAAACGGCCTTCATCCTTGATTTCAAGGGATGAAGGCCGTTTTGATTGGATTTGTATTTTCGTTTCGGCGGTGTGAAATTTACCCGATTACGCGATCCTTGCTTGCCTGGATGCCTGCGATTAATAAAACAACGGCAAGGATAACCTGAACTAACAGGGGAATGGTCCATCCTTTCGTCCAATCATGCAGCACGCCGAATAACAAAGGACCACCTGCTGCCAGCATATAACCAAAAGACTGGGCCATGCCCGACATGCTCGCAGCCTGCCTCGCGTCACTTGTGCGAAGAACAAAGAACATGGTTACTACGCCGAATGAAGCACCTGCTCCGATGCCTGCCAAAATGACGCCCGCGGTCACGAGGGAAGAAATGCCGCTTAACAAGAAGGAATACCCAATAATCAAAGACGAGCAAGTCATGATGGTAAGAACACGTTGATCTCTGGTTCTTCCGGCAAGAATGGGAACGATGAAGCTCGCCGGCACGCTAACCATTTGCATGAGAGAAAGAATCCAGCCTGCAGAGGTGGCACTAAAGCCTTGTTCGGCAAGAATCTCCGGAAGCCAGGTAATCGTGGTATAAAATATTAAAGACTGCAGCCCCATAAACATGGTAATGGCCCATGCGAGCGAAGAAGTGCGAAGCCGTACGGTCGATCCCTGTACATGGCCTGACACTTGAAGCTTCTGCCGGCGTCCTGCCGCGACGTGCGGGATCCACAACACAAGCGCCAAGATGGATAATAAAGCCCACATGCCTAATGAGGCGCGCCATCCCATGGAGGTTGCCCCCGACGCCGGCACGCTGATCCCGGAAGCGATGGCGCCGAATATGTTCATCGATACGGAATATAGTCCGGTTACGATGCCTACCCTTAAAGGGAAGTCCCGTTTGATCAAGCTTGGAAGCAGCACATTGCTTAACGCTATGCCGCATCCCAGAATGGCCGTTCCCGCATATAAAGCAAAAACGGAGGGCAGCAATCTTAAGGCCACCCCAAGGGTCACGATCATAATGGCCACAAACAAGGCAATTTCTAATCCCCAACGTTTGGCCAGGCGCGGTGCGAAGGGAGAGACCGCGGCAAAGGCAAGCAGAGGGAGCGATGTTAAGAGCCCTGCCATCGTATGGCCGATTCCCGTGTCTGCGCGGATCATTTCCACGACGGGACCGGTGGCCGTAATCGGTGAACGCATGGTGGCCGCGATAACGATAATGCCTGCCAATAACAGGCCGAATTTCTTCGATGCAGCCGAATGCTCTTCTGCAGAAGAAGGGGAAGAAGCGTGTTGCTGTATTGATAATGACATGGCAAAGTCTCCTGTGTTCTATGAAGTGAATATGTATGCATTGATACATACACATCTGCAAGCATAACACTACATGTCAATGCCTTCAATGGGAGGGCAAAAGATACGATGCTTAAGATGTATCGGTTTAAATATGTAATTATAAACGCATATAAAATGGAGGGGCGTAGTAGTCAGAGTGGATAAAAAGTGGAGTGCGTCGAATCTGGCGCAAGTTATTTGGAGATTCTTCAATGGGATTCTCATCCCCGGAACGCAAAAAAAGCTCTTATTCAGAGCTTTTTCATTACGTCCCAGGAGGGATACTCTCCTTACAGTCGAGACTGCGATGTAATCCTCCCGAAGCCTATGCTCCGACGAACCAATGGGGTTCTCATCCCCGGAACGCAAAAAAAGCTCTTAACAGAGCTTTTTCATTACGTCCCAGGAGGGATACTCTCCTTTCAGTCGAGACTGCGATGTAATCCTCCCGTAGCCTATGCTCCGACGAACCAATGGGGTTCTCATCCCCGAAACGCAAAAAAGCTCTTAACAGAGCTTTTTCATTACGTCCCAGGAGGGATGCTCTCCTTACAGTCGAGACTGCGATGTAATCCTCCCGAAGCCTATGCTCCGACGAACCAATGGGATTCTCATCCCCGGACGCAAAAAAAGCTCTTCTCAGAGCTTTTCTTTTTACGTCCCAGGAGGGATTCGAACCCCCGACCGACGGCTTAGAAGGCCGTTGCTCTATCCAGCTGAGCTACTGGGACATATTTTTTTCGCGCAAAAATGATTATATCACAATGAATTCGGGAGATCAAGTGTTTTGTTTATGTTGGTCAATTGCCACGATGTTCGGCAGGATTGAGCTCGTTCCCCTCTTTTATTTTGAAATTAAAGATCTGTATGATTTCTTGCAGAGTTGACCAAACTGAGGAATTGGGATTTAAGGGTGCCTAAATATATGACTGATATTTTTCTTCCAAATACCAGATCGGAAAATTCCCTCAGTCTTCAAGCTCTAACGAACATAAGAAGTCTTATATGCTGATTTTAAGGGGGCAGAAACTTCTAACGAACCTGAGCGCTGCTATTTGGTGGTGTTTAGCCTGTTCATACCATATACCGTCTGAATAGCGTGTCTAAAGTTCGCTAGAAAATGAACATGCCCGAAAAGCAGTAAATGAGGTGTCTCAGATTCGTAAGAGGTAGGTTCGGTACAGGTGCTGACCGTTGGCGACTTCCAGCACCTGTTGATCCGACAAAATGGAGGCACTTCTGATATTGCAAGAAAAACAACCGATAAACGCGGTCTGTCTTCTTTGACGGATACACCGATTGAAGTTTTTCTTATAATATCAAACTGAGATCCAACAAGACACACTTCTGATATTGCAAGAAAAACAACCGATGAACGCGGTCTGTCTTCTTTGATGATACATCGATTGAAGTTTTTCTTATATTTGGCATTATGTTAGAATATCAGGTGAACTCGGGAAATGGACGCGTTTTTCGTTTAATATACATCGAATCGGGGTTTGATGCCACTGATGATTCAGGACATATGAGGAGGTGCTCCTTATCAAGGAATCCAATAATCGGGAAACCGGTAAGGACAATAATTTAATTCTTTTTCCGAAAACGCTGGACTATTACCAAATTCAGTTGACGGTTATGCTGGAGAACGAACGGTATGGCGAAGCGATGAATATGCTGCGATTCTTGTTGCAGTGCCAAGGGGAAGAGGAACGGCATCATGAGGAATGGAGAGCGCTGCTCGAATGGCTTGAGGCTGCTTTTCCCGAATACGAGCAGATGGCGGAGACCGAGCAGGAGGATCAGGACGAAGAAATCAGCGAACAAGACATGGCTCGCGAGCATGCCCGACTTAAGCTTGAGCAGGATAGCGGTTATGCAGACAAACTGCTTCGCACGGTAAAGGAAGAGCCGTTATCCGAACAAACGATGCTGGCTCTGGAGCAGCTGGCTTACCTGGAGCTGCCGGAAATCGATGACGCGCTTATAGATTGGTTAAAGGAAAAGGCGCTTCATCCTTTGCTTCAATTCCGCGTGCTTCAGACACTGAGGCGCAGAGGCGTGCAGCAGGTCGTGTCTTTTACACGGGGAGAAGAAAGGATCGAGGTGGATGTAGAAACGGTTCCGCTTAGTCCGGAGGATTTTCCGATCCAGATTGTTCACATTTTGGAAAGGGTCGCCGATCAAACGGAAGTGCACGAGCCAACGCTTTTTTATTTTGCACAGGAATTATGGGTGCAGTTTGTCATGGCCGTGTACGGGACGCGTGATTACCAAACGATGCTTGAAGATGATGATTTGATGACCGACATCTGGGCAGCCGCCCTGCACATGACCGTGGCTGACAGTTTGGGCGGGGCACATGACGAGGAAGAAATTCGTTCCATGTATGCTGTTTCGGGGCCTTTGCGCTTCCGATTGGAGCAGGCATATCGTTCCATGAAACAATTTGTTTCGACAGGTTTGGAGGGCGGGTAGGGGGCGGAAACGTTTTCCTTAACCTGCCTCAAGGGATTCCCCTTGAAAAAGAATGTAAACTTGTTTATACTAAAATGGTTATTTTGTGATCGCCTACGTGAACATGTGAATTTTTGGAGGGGACAGTTTATAATGAAAGCAACTTGGGAAAAGATAGAGAAGAACGTTGGGGTTCTTGAAGTTGAAGTGGATGCAGAACGTGTAGCTGCAGCTCTCGACAAAGCTTTTAATAAAGTGGTAAAACAAGCGAACGTGCCTGGATTCCGTAAAGGTAGAGTGCCACGTCCGATTTTTGAAGCGCGCTTCGGCGTGGAAAGCCTGTATCAGGATGCAATCGACATTCTGCTGCCAGAGGTTTACACTGAAGCGATCGATCAAACGGATATTTTCCCGGTAGATCGTCCTGACGTGGACATCGAGCAATTTGGCAAAGGACAAGCTTTCAAATTCAAAGCAAAAGTAACCGTTAAGCCTGAAGTAACGCTGGGCGACTACAAAGGTGTGGAAGTTGCTGTAGCAAAAGCTGAAGTAACTGAAGCAGACGTAAATGAAGAGCTCGAGCGTCTTCAACAACGTCATGCAGAACTCGTTGTGATCGACGAAGGCGCTGCACAAAATGGCGATATCGCTGTAATCGACTTCGACGGCTCCGTTGACGGTGTTCCTTTCGAAGGCGGCAAAGCGGAGCGTTACTCCTTGGAGCTGGGCTCCAACACATTCATTCCAGGTTTCGAAGAGCAAGTTGTGGGTCTGTCCACAGGCGACTTCAAAGACGTGGAAGTGACTTTCCCTGAAACGTACCATGCTGCCGAACTGGCTGGCAAACAAGCCGTATTCAAAGTGAAAGTTCACGAAATCAAACGCAAACAGCTTCCTGAGCTGGATGACGAGTTTGCTAAAGACGTCAGCGAATTCGATACTCTGGAAGAGTACAAGGCTGACCTGAAAACACAACTGGAATCCCGCAAAGCGGACGAGTTCAAAGGCGCTCAAGAGAATGCCGTTGTGGAAAAAGTGGCCGAAAACGCCGAAGTGGAAATCCCTTCTGCGATGATCGACAGCGAAGTTCAAAACATGATGCGCGATTTCGACAACCGTCTGCGCAGCCAAGGCATGAACCTCGAAATGTTCCTGAGCTTCTCCGGTCAAACGCAAGCTGACCTGAGAGGACAAATGAAAGACGATGCAGCGAAGCGCGTTCGCAACAACCTCGTGTTGGAAGCTGTAGGTAAAGCGGAAAACATCGAAGTTTCCGACGAAGAAGTGAATCAAGAGCTTGAAAAAATGGCCGAGTCCTACAAGCGTTCCGCTGAAGAGATCCGCGGCATTCTGGAAAGCAACGGTTCCCTTGACAGCCTTCGCGAAGAAGTGAAACTGCGCAAAACCATCGACGTTCTCGTGGAGAACAGCACTGTGGTTGAGCCGGTTGAAGCTCCAGCGGAAGAAGCTGCTGCAGAAGCTGACGAAAAATAAGACAAGCTGTTGGATAACAGCTGAATAACGATAAGGCACGTGATTCATTGCGTGCCTTATTTTTAAATTACGACATCCATTTTATGCATAAATGATTCACGAAATGGATGGTTTTTTACCGGCTGCAGATTCCGATTCCCGGCGGAGCGAATTAAAAAGGGATAAGGGCATAGGATGCCTCCGATTTGCACATACATAGAAAACATGGTTAAATATGATCAGGCTAAAAAGCAAACCAACTTTTACTTGACACATTCCTGGAAAAATGACATTGTCATCGGAACGTGTTAGAATAAAATTTGGGGTATGCTTTAATGGTGGCCCGATGTCCAATTACATGTAGAAAAGAGGTTGGTCTCATGAGTCTGGTGCCAATGGTTGTGGAACAAACCAATCGAGGCGAACGGTCTTACGATATATATTCGCGTTTGCTGAAGGATCGCATTATCTTTCTGACCAGTGCGATTGATGACGATGTAGCCAATCTTGTCATAGCACAGCTTTTGTTCTTGGCGGCCGAGGATCCCGAGAAGGATATCAGCTTGTACATTAATTCGCCGGGTGGCTCTGTCACCGCAGGAATGGGTATATACGATACGATGCAATATATTAAGCCAGATGTTTCTACCATCTGCGTAGGGATGGCGGCAAGTATGGGATCGTTGCTGCTGACAGCCGGCGCGCCTGGCAAAAGATATGCGCTCTCCAATAGCGAAGTGATGATCCACCAGCCGCTCGGCGGCATACAAGGACAGGCTGCGGACATTAAAATCCATGCAGACTGGATCATCAAGACGCGCCAAAAATTGAACCAGATTTACGTCGAACGTACAGGTCAGCCCCTTGATAAAATTGAGCGGGATACGGACCGTGATTTTTTCATGAGCGCTGAAGAAGCCAAGGCTTACGGCATTATTGACCAGGTGCTCACCAGACCGATCAATTCCTAAAGGGGTGGTTTCACATGTTTAAATTCAACGATGAGAAAGGGCAGCTGAAATGCTCTTTTTGCGGTAAATCTCAGGAGCAAGTTCGCAAGCTTGTTGCGGGACCTGGTGTTTACATTTGTGATGAATGCATCGAGTTGTGCACCGAAATCGTGGAGGAAGAGCTCGGACATGATGAAGAGCTTGATCTGAAAGATATTCCGAAACCGAAAGAAATCCGCGACATTCTCGACCAATACGTCATTGGACAAGATTTTGCGAAAAAATCTCTTTCCGTAGCGGTGTATAACCACTATAAACGGATCAACACACAAAACAAAATTGAGGATGTCGAGCTGCAAAAGAGTAATATCCTGCTGCTCGGTCCTACCGGTTCCGGTAAAACGTTGCTCGCGCAAACGATGGCCAAAATCCTTAACGTTCCTTTTGCCATTGCGGATGCCACTTCCTTGACGGAAGCAGGTTACGTAGGTGAGGACGTTGAGAACATTTTGCTCAAATTGATTCAAGCTGCGGACTACGATGTGGAAAAAGCGGAACGCGGAATTATTTATATTGATGAGATTGATAAAGTGGCGCGCAAATCCGAGAATCCGTCTATTACACGCGACGTATCGGGTGAAGGTGTGCAGCAAGCATTGCTTAAAATTTTGGAGGGTACGGTTGCTTCGGTTCCGCCGCAAGGTGGCCGCAAGCATCCGCATCAAGAGTTTATCCAGATCGATACGACGAACATTTTGTTCATCTGCGGCGGAGCCTTCGATGGTCTGGAGCAAATGATCAAACGCCGGATCGGCAAAAAAGTGATCGGTTTCAACACCGTATCCGAGCAAAAGGACCTGAAGCCAGGCGAATACCTGGGCATGGTTCTGCCGGAAGACCTGTTGAAATTCGGTTTGATTCCGGAGTTCGTAGGTCGTCTTCCAGTAATCTCCACGTTGGAGCCGCTGGATGAAGACACGCTGGTACGGATTTTGTCCGAGCCGAAAAATGCGTTGACCAAACAATATCAGAAGCTGCTTGAGATGGACAATGTTAATCTGTCCTTCGAACCGGCTGCTTTGCTTGCCATCGCCAAAGAAGCGATTAAACGTAACACGGGTGCACGCGGATTGCGTGCGATCATCGAGGGCATCATGCTGGATATCATGTATGAAGTGCCTTCGCGCGAAGATGTTACGAACTGCGTGATTACCGAAGAGGTTGTAGAGAAAAAAGTCGTGCCTGAACTTGGCCAATCGAAGGACGACAAGCAGGAGGAGAGTGCCTGAATCAGGCGCTTTTCCGTCCGGCTCTGAAATATAGACTTGTCAGTTCTCCACCTTGGCAGAAGGCGTAAGGCATTCTGTTAAGGTGGAGCTTTGACGTTATGGGGAGAGAAATCACTCATGTATTTAAGACAAGATACACGTCCCGTCAAGGTCGGGAACTTAACGATCGGCGGCAACAACGAAGTCATTATCCAAAGCATGTGTACAACCAAGACGGCAGACGTTGAGGCAACCGTAGCAGAGATTTTGCGACTTGAGGAAGCAGGATGCCAGATCGTGCGTGTAACAGTGAATAATGAGGAAGCTGCCGCAGCCATCAAGGAGATCAAAAAACGCATTCATATTCCACTGGTGGCGGATATTCATTTCAACTACAAGCTTGCTCTTCTGGCGATCGAGAACGGGATCGATAAAGTGCGGATCAATCCGGGCAACATCGGTAAACGTGCGAAAGTCGAAGAGGTCGTCAAAGCCTGCAAAGAACGTGGCATTCCGATTCGGATCGGGGTCAATGCCGGGTCGCTTGAGAATCATTTGCTTGAAAAATACGGATATCCTACAGCCGATGCTATGGTAGAAAGTGCCCTTTATCACATAGGCATTCTGGAAGAACTCGATTTCCACGACATTATCGTATCGCTCAAAGCTTCAGATGTGCCGATGGCTATTGCGGCGTACTCCAAGGCAGCCGAGCTAATCAGGTATCCGCTGCATCTGGGTATTACGGAAGCGGGGACGCTGTTCTCGGGAACGATCAAAAGTTCTGCCGGCATGGGCGCGCTGTTGTCGATGGGCATCGGTTCCACGATGCGTATTTCGCTCAGCGCGGACCCGGTGGAAGAAATCAAGGTTGCCCGCGATTTGCTCAAAACCTTTGGATTGATTTCCAATGCAGCGACGCTGATTTCCTGTCCGACATGCGGACGTCTGGATATCGACCTATTCTCGATTGCCAACGAGGTCGAGGAATACATTTCGAAGCTGAAAGTGCCGATCAAGGTCTCCGTGCTTGGTTGTGCCGTTAACGGTCCGGGAGAGGCGAAGGAAGCGGATATCGGCATTGCGGGAGCGCGCGGCGAAGGACTGCTGTTCCGTCACGGCCAAATGATTCGCAAGGTACCGGAAGAAATTATGGTCGACGAACTCAAAAAGGAAATTGATCAAATCGTCGAAGCCTATGAGAAAACAGGAGTTATTCCTGGTCGATCGCACTGATTGCTCGATCATTCATATGCAAAATACAAGAAAACCCGTCAGCGATGGCGGGTTTTCTTGTGTTTGCAAGCCGACCAACCGTCGAGCCGTAACGTTAATCCACATAATTTCATTCCTGCCCGTTTACGTCTTAGGGAAAAGGCTATACTACCAAGTATTAGCATGGTCTCAGAATAATGAATACTGGACAGGAGGATGTGGAGACATGGGTGAATTAGGTATGGTATTCATGTTGATTCAGCTATTTTTCGGCGTGGTGATCGGCTTATACTTCTGGAATCTGCTTCGGAGCCAGAAAACAAACCGCGGTGCGGTTGAGCGCGAATCCCGCAAGGAGCTGGAGAAGCTGCGCAAGCTGCGCTCCATCTCGCTGACAAAGCCGCTGGCGGAAAAGACGCGGCCGATGACGATAAACGATATTGTTGGACAAAAGGACGGGTTGCGCGCTCTGAAAGCGGCATTATGCAGTGCCAACCCGCAGCACGTCATCATTTATGGGCCTCCGGGCGTCGGAAAAACGGCTGCGGCAAGGGTAGTGTTGGAGGAAGCGAAAAAAAATCCGTCGTCCCCGTTTAAGCCGGACGCCAAGTTTACGGAGCTGGACGCCACGACCGCCCGGTTCGACGAGCGCGGAATTGCTGACCCGTTGATCGGATCGGTACATGATCCCATTTATCAGGGAGCTGGGGCCATGGGTGTTGCCGGCATTCCGCAGCCGAAACCCGGGGCGGTGACGAAGGCCCACGGAGGCATGCTTTTTATTGACGAGATTGGCGAATTGCACTCCATTCAGATGAACAAATTACTAAAAGTGCTGGAAGACCGCAAAGTCTTTTTGGAAAGTGCGTACTATAATTCAGAGGACACACATACTCCTGCTTATATCCACGATATTTTCCAAAACGGTCTACCTGCTGATTTTCGTCTGGTTGGTGCGACCACGCGTTCGCCGCATGAGCTTCCGCCTGCATTGCGTTCGCGCTGTATGGAAGTATATTTCCGTCCACTGCTGCCGGAGGAGATTGGGCGGATCGCCGAGGACGCAATTCAAAAGATTGGCTTCAACCCCTGCCCCGAGGCAGTGGACGTTGTGAAGCGCTATGCGACCAATGGACGCGAAGCGGTAAACATCGTTCAGCTTGCCGCCGGGCTTGCGTTGACAGAGAAGCGCGAGATGCTGCAGGCATCTGACGTGGAATGGGTAGCTGGCAGCAGCCAGATTCAACCACGCCCGGAGCGCAAAATTCCCCAGCATCCGCAGGTCGGTTTCGTAAACGGTTTGGCCGTATATGGGCCGAACATGGGCACCATTCTCGAAATTGAAGTATCGGCTGTGCCGGCGGCAAAAGAACAAGGACGCATCAACATTACGGGTGTAGTGGATGAAGAAGAAATCGGCGGCGGATCCCGCACGCTTCGGCGCAAGAGCATGGCCAAAGGCTCGGTGGAAAACGTGCTCACCGTACTGAAGTCGATGGGACTTCGCCCATATGATTATGATTTGCATATCAACTTTCCGGGAGGTACGCCCATTGACGGCCCGTCTGCGGGGATTGCGATGGCAACTGCGATCGCTTCGGCCATACAGGAGCGCCCGGTAGACCACGAAATGGCCATGACGGGCGAGATCAGCATCCATGGCCGCGTGAAGCCGATCGGCGGCGTGTTGGCCAAAGTGGAGGCAGCCTTCCAGGCGGGGGCCAAAAAGGTCATCATCCCGGCTGAAAATTGGCAGTCCATTTTTGAAAACCTGGACGGTGTGCGGGTGGTGCCCGTGAGTACGGTGCAGGAGGTATTCCAAGAGGTTTTCTCATGGGTGCCGGATGCCCAGCAGGCCAAGGAGCAGCGAATGGTGGAGGAACCGGCTGCGCCGGCCTCAGACATTTTTCCGCCGGCCTCTGCCTCCATTTTGCGCGCGGATCTGCCGCGCCCGGGAAAGGTTAGCGATTCGGGAAGCTGCTAAGAGCTTCCCTTCATTGGTTTTTTATGTGAACATTTGATAAAATAATATGGATTACAACCTGAGAGCCATTGGAGGTGCGAAAGCGATGGGACCGAGCAAAACGAAAGGTCGTCGTTTTCCTTTACTGCCTTTAAGAGGACTTCTCGTCTACCCGAGTATGGTACTGCATCTCGATGTGGGCCGGGAGAAATCGGTCAAGGCTTTAGAAAAAGCGATGGTAGAAGAACATTTGATTCTCCTGTGTTCCCAAGCCGAAGTCAATATTGAGGAACCTACCCCTGAGGATATTTTCAAAATCGGAACGGTAGCCAAGGTCAGACAAATGCTGAAGCTGCCTAACGGAACGATTCGTGTGCTGGTGGAAGGCCTGGAACGGGCTGAAATCATTGAATATACGGATAACGAGGAATTTTACGAGGTGCTCGCGCAGGAGCTGCCTGAAGAGGACAACGTTCATCCGGAGACGGATGCGCTTATGCGGACGGTGCTTAACCAGTTCGAAACCTATATTAATTTATCTAAAAAAGTAACTCCCGAGACGCTTGCGGCTGTGTCGGACATTGAAGAGCCGGGACGTCTTGCCGACGTGATTACAAGCCACCTGTCCCTTAAAATCAAGGACAAACAGGAGATTTTGGAAACGATCGACGTGCGTGAGCGGCTGGAGAAGCTGCTTGACATTTTGAATAACGAACGCGAAGTGCTCGAACTGGAACGAAAGATCAGCCAGCGCGTGAAAAAACAGATGGAAAAAACACAAAAGGAATATTACTTGCGCGAACAGATGAAAGCAATCCAGAAGGAGCTCGGCGAAAAAGAAGGCCGTGCCGGCGAAGTGGAAGAGCTGCGGAGCCAGATGGAAGCACTGAATCTGCCTGAGCAGGTCAAGGAAAAAATCGAGAAGGAAATCGATCGCCTTGAAAAAATGCCCGCAAGCTCCGCCGAAGGCGGGGTTATTCGCAACTATGTGGATTGGCTGCTGGCTCTGCCGTGGAGCCATATGACCGAGGACGATCTCGATATCCAGAAGGCCGAGGACGTGCTGAATGCCGATCATTATGGCCTGGAGAAACCGAAGGAACGCGTGCTTGAGTATTTGGCCGTTCAGAAGCTGGTGAAAAAGCTTAAAGGACCGATTCTATGCCTGGTGGGACCGCCAGGGGTCGGCAAAACGTCGCTGGCCCGTTCCATTGCCAGATCGCTCGGTCGGGAATTTGTGCGCATTTCCTTGGGCGGCGTGCGGGATGAAGCCGAAATTCGCGGTCATCGGCGCACCTATGTAGGGGCGATGCCGGGGCGCGTTATTCAAGGCATGAAGACGGCAGGTTCGTTGAATCCTGTTTTCCTGCTGGACGAGATCGACAAAATGGCTTCGGACTTCCGGGGCGATCCGTCAGCTGCGCTGCTCGAAGTGCTCGATCCGGAGCAAAACAATACGTTCAGCGACCATTTCGTGGAGCTGCCTTTTGACTTATCCAACGTCATGTTTGTAACGACGGCCAATACGGTGCACAACATTCCGCGTCCGCTTCTGGATCGCATGGAAATGCTGAACATCCCGGGTTATACGGAGCTGGAGAAGCTGCAGATTGCCAAAAACTATCTGCTTCCGAAGCAGAAACGCGATCATGGCCTGGAAGAAAACCAACTGCATGTGGGAGACGATAGCTTGCTGCGCGTCATTCGTGAATACACCCGCGAATCCGGCGTACGCAACCTGGAACAACAGATGGCTTCGCTCTGCCGCAAAGCGGCGAAAAATATCGTTTCAGGCGCGGAAACGCCGATTAACATCGAGCCGGATGACGTTAAGGAATATTTGGGCCCAGGCAAATTCCGTTACGGGATGGCCGAATTGGAAGATCAAATCGGTACGGTGACGGGGCTAGCATGGACCGAGGTCGGCGGGGACACGCTTGTGATTGAGGTCACCGTGGTGCCAGGTACGGGCAAGCTGACGTTGACGGGCAAGCTCGGTGATGTCATGAAGGAATCCGCCCAGGCGGCATTCAGCTATACCCGTTCCAAAGCGGCTCAGCTGGGCATTCCGGCCGATTTTCACGAGAAAAACGACATTCACATTCACGTACCGGAGGGAGCGATTCCGAAGGATGGTCCGTCGGCGGGAATCACGATGGCGACGGCTCTCATCTCGGCGCTGACCAACAAACACGTCTCCAAAGACATCGCCATGACAGGCGAAATCACGCTGCGTGGACGCGTTTTGCCGATTGGCGGCCTGAAGGAGAAGTCCCTCGCTGCCCATCGCGCGGGTTACAAAAAAATATTATTGCCCAAGGACAATGAGCGGGATTTGCGGGACATTCCGGACAGCATCAAGGAAGATGTGGAATTTGTGCCCGTAGCCCACATGGATCAAGTGCTGCAGCATGCACTGGTAGAGCAAACGGGAATCCAATTGTAGCGCGCCATCCGAGGGAGCGTATGAAGAATAAACCGTTCTGCGGAGGCTTCGGCGTCCGCTGGAACGGTTTTTTTGGTATGATGGTGATGATGAACGACCTGCCCTCATCGATTCTCGTTGAGTGGGCAGGGGTAAAGAGAGGATCGAGCAGACATGAAAGTAAAGCATTCCGAATTTGTAATCAGCGCCGTGAGGCCTGAGCAGTATCCAGCCGACGGCTTGCCGGAAATCGCCTTGGCGGGGCGTTCCAATGTGGGCAAGTCATCCTTGATCAACCGCATGATCAGCCGCAAAAACCTGGCCCGTACAAGCGCAACGCCGGGGAAAACGCAGCAATTGAACTATTACCGGATCAACCAGGATCTTTATTTCGTCGATTTTCCGGGATACGGTTATGCAAAGGTGTCGAAGCAGCAGCGTTTTGCCTGGGGAAAAATGATGGAAAAGTACTTGCTGGAGCGTGATGAGCTCAAACTGGTCATGCAAATGGTGGACATGCGTCACGAGCCTTCCAAGGATGACGTCATGATGCATGAATGGCTGCGGCATCACGGCTTGCCCGTCGTGGTCGTGGCGACGAAGATGGACAAGATCCCCAAAACGCGCCGCCCCAAACACCTGAAGGTGATCAAGGAAGCGTTGGGCCTTCGTGCCGATGATCCGTTCGTGCCGTTTTCCTCTGAAGAAGGATGGGGAAAAGAAGAACTGTGGGCGATCATTGAAAGTTATGCCGGCATCGGCGAAACGCCGGCATCGGAGGAACAAACCGATCAACCGCAGGACGAAACCGAAGCTTGACACCTGAACGTGATGGGTCGACCTGCCATGATGCGAGCTTAATGACAAGGCTGCTTGATTTCAATGGATTTCAAGGAGAGTCGAATGCCAAAATGGCCATGGATTTTTCCGTGGCTATTGGCTTAAGCATGTTAAATCGGATGTGTGCGCATAACGCTGGAGATTTGTGAAACACTACCATTATTGGCATTGCAAGCGAAGCATGCTCATGGGGATTTCATAAACATTTCATAAAAACGCCCCTGTCAAGTCCATGATATGTGATATAATTAACTATGTTGATCCAAGATGGATGAAGATATGAAGAAAACACTATGATTGGAAATTTATTAGGCAGGTGAACTTGCAATGCACATCGTTGTCGTTGGTTTGAATTATCGCACGGCGCCTGTAGAGGTAAGGGAACGGTTCACGTTTGCAGAAAAAGATCTGTCCGAAGCGCTGAAGCAGCTCAAGCTGACCAAGAGTGTGTTGGAAGGTGTAATCGTGGCCACTTGCAACCGTACAGAGTTGTATGTCGTGGTAGACCGTCTTCACATGTGCGGTTATTTCATTCGCACTTTTATGGAACAGTGGTTCGGCGTTCCGCGCGAGGAATTTACGCAGCATTTATATATATATGAGGATGACCAGGCGATCCGCCATTTGTTCCGGGTCATTTGCGGCTTGGACTCCATGGTCATCGGAGAAACGCAAATTTTGGGTCAGGTCAAGCAAGCCTTCTTCAAAGCGCAAGAGGAGAAAGCGACGGGGACCTGGTTCAACATGCTGTTCAAACAGGCGGTTACGCTCGGCAAACGTGCGCATTCCGAAACGTCGATCGGCGAAAGCGCCGTTTCCGTCAGTTATGCGGCCGTTGAATTGGGCAAGCGGATTTTTGGCATGTTTACGGACAAGAAGGTGCTTATTCTCGGGGCCGGTAAAATGAGCGAGCTGACCGTTAAGCATTTGTACGCGAGTGGAGCTTCCGAGGTGATTGTCGCTAACCGGACGCTGGCGCGGGCCGAGGAGCTCGCAGCCAAATTCCGGGGGACGCCGTGCACCGTGGAAGAGGCGCTGGACAGGTTGCATGAAGTGGACATCGTGATCAGTTCGACAGGAGCTGATCGCTACGTTTTGGACGCATCAGTCGTGAGGGAGAGCATGAAACACCGTCAATCCCGTCCGTTGTTCCTGATCGACATTGCGGTTCCCCGCGATATCGATCCGGCCATTGGAGAGCTGTCCAACGTATTTTTGTACGATATCGACGACCTTGAAGGGATCGTGGAAAGCAATCTGGAGATGCGCAAAGCGGAAGCGGCGAAGATCGAGAAAATGATCGAGTTGGACATGGAAGATTATTATCATTGGCTCAAAACGTTGGGTGTTCGTCCGGTCATTCGTGCGCTGCAGGAGAAGGGGGCTTCCATCCATGAAGAAACGATGGAGAGCCTGTTCAACAAGCTGCCCGAGCTGGATGAGCACCAGCGCAAGGTCATTCGCCGACTGACCAAAAGCATCGTCAACCAGATGACCACGGATCCGATTAACCGGATCAAGGAAATGGCGGGGACAAAGCAGGGCGATGACGCCTTGCGCATGTTCACCCAAATTTTTGCCTTGGAAGATGCCGTGGAGACTGCTGCTGAGAAGGTGGATCAAAGCGACGCCTCCGCATTGCGCAAATCGGGTTCTGTACGCATGAACGACTCGCGGCAAGGCGCAATGACAACATATGCTCCGGCAAGTGTATAAGGCGGGTGGACGGCTTGACCCTTGCTGAACAAATTTATGAAGCTCTGATTTACATGTATGCCCTGAGCCTTCTGTTCTATTTCTCGGATTGCATTCGACGCAATGTGGGGGCGAAGCGGACGGGCTTGGGGTTTCTTATCGTTGTATGGTTGCTCCAGGTAACGCATATCGTGATGCGTATGTGGACCGAGGGGCATTTTCCCATTTATACGACCTTTGATTTTCTTTGCATCTTTTCGTTCAGCCTTGTATTGATGTCTTTGGCGATGACCCGGATTCCGCGTTCGGAATTTGCGATCCTGTTGCTGAACATCGTTGGGTTTGCGGTCACCGTGCTGAACAGATTGTGGTTTACGGCCGGCGAAATTTCGCTCCATAATTGGCAAACGGTACACGGTCTGTTGATTATGCACATTACGCTTGCCAATCTGGGGTTTGCGGCTTTGACCGTAGCTGCCGTGTTTGCGTTGCTTTACATGTTCCTGCATCGCAAGCTGAAAAGCAAAAAATGGAATGAAACGATGCGTCGTTTGCCCAGTCTTGAAGTGATCAGCAAAACCATGGATGGAGCCACACTGATCGGAACGCCGCTCTTAGGTGTATCGGTCGTGCTGGCCGTGTTGTCCATCGTGGCGGAAACCCGCTGGATGCTGCTGCTGGATTTGAAGGTGTTGGCCACCGGCCTGGCCATCGCGATCTATATCGGGTATTTTATCTCCAAAAGAAGAAAGCAGTTCTCCGCGATCGTTATGGCAAGATGGACGCTGATCGGTTATGGTTTGGTCATCATAAGCTTTTTATCCAATGCATATTCGGCATTTCATCGTTGGACGGGAGAGTGAATCATGGAGTGTTACACGCCGCTCTTTGTAGATGCAGCCGGGAAGACCTGCTGCGTAATCGGCGGAGGCCGCGTTGCTGAGCGGAAGGTCAGAGGACTTCTGAATACGGGGGCCAAAATTAAAGTCATTAGTCCGGACGCGACGCCGGAATTGAAACAATTGCATCAGGATTCCCGAATCGAATGGATGGCCCGGGCCTACCGCAACGGAGATTTGCGGGGGGCCTTTCTCGTATATGCGGCTACAGACCGGGAAGACGTCAACTTGTCCGTGGTCAAGGAGGCAATGGCTGAAAATATTTTGGTCAACGATGCGATGTCATCCGAACGGAGTACATTCACCACCCCGAGCGTGGTCAGACGGGGGAGAATGAGCATTGCGATTTCCACTGCCGGAGCAGGTCCGGCCGCAGCTGCGGCAATCCGTGCCGCGTTGGAAGAGCAGTTCGGCGATGAATACGAAACATATATCGAATTCCTTCATCGGATGCGCAAGGAAGTGAAGGCGCGTGTGCCATCTCCCCGGAAACGGGCGATCTTGCTGCGAAGCTTGACCGAGATGAATCTACTGGAGGACATTCGTTCCGGCCGGTTCAAGTGGTGGACGGAAGAAGAAATCGGGAGCTGGATATCCCGTAATTCAGGAGGGGACGTAGAACATGAGAACCATTAAAGTGGGAAGCAGGCAAAGTGCCTTGGCATTGACCCAAACGGGTCACGTCATCGACGATTTGCGCAGCATAAGCAAACGCGAGGGGCTGGAGTTCGATTTTGAGGTCCATAAGATCGTCACCAAAGGGGACCTTATTCTGGATGTAACGCTCTCCAAGGTTGGCGGCAAAGGCCTCTTCGTCAAAGAAATCGAACAGGCCATGCTGGATCATACGATCGACATGGCGGTGCACAGCATGAAAGACATGCCGTCAGAATTGCCGGAAGGACTCATCAACGGGGCGGTTCCCCGTCGCGTCGATCCCCGGGATGCGCTGATTTCAGGCAAAGGTCTTACACTGGATCAGCTGCCCGAAGGCGCGCGGGTCGGCACAAGCAGCCTGCGGCGTTCCAGCCAGATCAAAGCCTACCGTCCTGACCTTCAGCTGGAATCGCTGCGCGGAAATATCGATTCCCGCCTGCGCAAGCTGGAGACCGAAGGTTTGGATGCCATCATTTTGGCGGCGGCAGGATTGCACCGGATGGGCTGGCAGGATCGCATTACCGAATATCTGAACGAGGGGCAGTCGCTTCCGGCTGTAGGACAAGGTGCGCTGGGCATCGAATGCCGTGAGGACGACGCGGAGCTTCGCCACTTGCTGAGCCTTTATAACGATCAGGAGACAGCGCTGCCGGTAATGGCCGAGCGACGGTTTCTCAGCGTGCTGAACGGTGGATGCCAGGTTCCGATCGGTGCACATGCCGTCTGGACGAAACAAGAAGTGGATTCCCCCGATGGACAAAACACGTTACAATTAACGGGAATGGTCGGTACGCCGGATGGCGGACTGATTTTGAAGGAGACTCTTACCGGCAAGGACCCGGTTCGCCTCGGAGAAGAAGTGGCCTGGAGACTGATTGAACGGGGAGCAGAGCAGATACTGGCAGAAGTTAGGGGATGAGGATATGGTGGGAAAGGTGTTTTTGGTTGGTGCTGGTCCAGGGGACGCAAAGCTGATCACGGTAAAAGGATGGGAATCCATCGGCAAGGCGGATGCGGTTGTTTATGATCGTTTGGCCAGTCCGCGATTGCTCAAGCTGATGAAGCCTGGCGCAGTTAAAATATATGTGGGCAAACGGCCGGACAGACACACGATGAAGCAGGAAGAGATCAATCAGCTGCTTGTCGATCTTGCACTTGAAGGCAAAGTTGTGGTCCGTCTTAAAGGCGGAGATCCCACAATATTCGGACGGGTAGGCGAAGAAGCCGATTTGCTGCGCAAAAACGGCGTTCCTTACGAAATCGTACCTGGCGTAACCGCAGCGATTAGCGTGCCTGCGTATGCAGGCATTCCTGTGACCCATCGCGATTACGCCTCATCCATCTCCATCATTACGGGCCATGAAAGCCCTGACAAGCTGGACCGGAGCATTCATTGGGATAAAGTGACGAACGCTACGGGTACCCTGGTATTTATGATGGGCGTAGCGAAAATCGGTTATATCAGCGAGCAGCTCATCAAACACGGCAGACCGCCGGAAACGCCGGTAGCGCTGGTGCGTTGGGGGACAAGGGCCGAGCAGGACACGCTCACGGGTACGCTGGCGGACATTGAGGCCAAAGTGCTCGCTGCCGATTTCCAGCCGCCGGCAGTCATCGTCGTTGGTGATGTCGTCAAGCAGCGGGAACAATTGAAGTGGGCGGAATTCATGCCGCTCTTTGGCAAGCGGATTCTGGTAACCCGGGCGCGCAGCCAGGCGAGCGAACTGGTGAACCGCATCGAAGAGCTTGGCGGGGAGCCTTATGAGTTCCCGGTCATCGAAACGGTGATGCCAACGAACGAGGCTGCTTTACATGGCGTGGAGCAAGCCTTTCATCAGCTGGATGCTTATGATTGGGTGTTTTTTACGAGTGTTAACGGCGTCGAATTTTTCTTCCGCCATTTGGAGCAGCAGGGCAAAGACATTCGTTCCATGTACAAAGCGAGAATTGCTGCGGTAGGCCCGTCCACGGCGGAAGCCTTGCGCAAACGCGGCATTGCTGCCGAGCTGATTCCCGGACCGTTCCAGGCCGAAGGCATGCTTGACGCCTATGAAAACGAACTGATCCAGGGGCAAAAAGTACTGCTTCCGCACGGCGACCTCGCCAGGTCGTGGCTGCCCGAGCAGCTGCGGGAACGTGGGCTTGAGGTCACCGAGGCGATAATCTACGATACGGTGCTTGCGGGCGAGAACGACGACGAGCTGCTGAAGCTGCTTGAAGAAGGCGGAATTCATGCGGTGACGTTCACCAGTTCTTCCACCGTGACGAACTTTATGGAAATGTTAAAGCGCATGGGGTTGTCCGATCCGCTGCCGCTGCTGAAAAACGTGGAAATTGCGTGCATTGGGCCGGTTACAGCCAAAACGGCCGAGAAGGCCGGATTGCATGTAACGATGATGGCGAAAGAAGCGACGATGGAGAGCCTGATTTCGGCACTGTGCGAGTGGCAAAGAAAGCCTGTACTTGCAGGCAAGGATTCACGTTGATCGGGTGTTAATGAACTGAACCGAAGAGTGCGATCATTGCAAGGTTGCGCTTACGACAGAAGCGTGCTGATTTCGATATGAACCCGGCGCGCTTCCCTTTTTGCATGAACATATTCTAAGGGAGGCATTACGTTATGAGTTTTCCGATTGTACGTCATCGCCGTTTGCGCCAGTCAGCGGGCATTCGCAATATGGTGAGAGAAACACATCTGTCGGTGGATGATTTCATCCAGCCGATTTACGTTATTTATGGAGAGAACGTCAAATCCGAGATCAAATCGATGCCCGGCGTATTCCGGTTCTCGTTGGACCGACTTAAGGAAGAGGTCACCGAAATTGTTGAACTTGGAATCCCGGCTGTCTTATTGTTCGGCATTCCGGAAACGAAGGATAGTGTAGGCACTTCCGGTTTCGCCGATGACGGCATCGTGCAGGAAGCGACGCGTTTGATCAAATCCTGGTATCCCGAACTGATCGTTGTAGCGGATACCTGCCTGTGCGAATATACCGATCACGGCCACTGCGGCATGGTGCATACCACCGAAGTGGACGGGCATGTATGCGGCGATGTGATGAATGATGAATCGCTGGAGCTGTTGGTCAAAACCGCGGTATCCCAAGCGAAGGCGGGGGCGGATATCATCGCGCCGTCCAACATGATGGACGGTTTCGTGCAAGCCATCCGGGCGGGACTGGACGAAAATGGCTTCAGCCATATTCCGATTATGTCTTATTCCGTTAAATACGCCTCCGCCTTCTACGGTCCGTTCCGTGAGGCTGCCGATTCCACGCCGCAATTCGGGGACCGCAAATCATATCAGATGGACCCGGCTAACGTGCGGGAAGCCATTCGCGAAGCGGAGACAGATGTACTCGAAGGCGCTGATATGCTGATGGTGAAGCCATCCCTTTCCTACCTGGACGTCATGCGCACGATCAAGGATCAATTCGACTTGCCGCTGGTTGCTTATAATGTGAGCGGTGAATACGCGATGGTCAAAGCGGCTGCGATGCAAGGTTGGATCGATGAGAAAAAAGTGGCCATGGAAATCCTGCTCAGCATGAAACGTGCCGGGGCGGACATGATCATAACGTATCATGGCAAGGACGCTTGCCGCTGGCTTGCCGAGAAATAAACGGTTAGACCATATAAGCATCATGGACATGGCACCCGAGCCATTACTCCATCGTTAAATAGCAAATTGATGTTGAAGTTTCCATCCGGCTGTCGGTACTTGATTGTATGGACAGCCGGAGGATAATCCAAAGGAGGATGTTCAATGACCGCACAACAAGGAAGCCGTCGGAACGACGAGCGCTCCCGCAGCGCATTTGAGGAAGCCAAGCAGTACATACCCGGTGGAGTGAACAGTCCGGTTCGCGCATTCAAATCGGTTGGATTGACGCCAATCTATGCAGAGCGCGGCGAAGGCTCCAAAATCTACGATATCGACGGGAACGAATTCATCGATTATGTCGCTTCCTGGGGACCGCTGATTATGGGGCATGCCCATCCCGATGTTGTTGAAGCTTTGCGCGAGACTGCCCTGAAAGGGACGAGCTTTGGGGCTCCAACGCTCATCGAGACGGAAATGGCCAAGCTCGTGTGCGAGCGCGTACCTTCGATCGACATCGTGCGCATGGTCAATTCGGGTACGGAAGCGACGATGAGTGCGATCCGCTTGGCTCGCGGCGTGACCGGCCGCAGCAAAATTTTGAAATTCGAGGGCTCCTATCACGGACATGCGGACAGCCTGCTGATCAAAGCCGGATCGGGCGTGGCCACGCTTGGATTGCCGGATAGCCCTGGCGTGCCCGAAGGTGTAGCAAGCAATACGATTACGGTTCCGTACAATGATCTGGAATCCGTAAGCCTGGCATTCGAGCGTTATGGTGAGGAGCTTGCCGCCGTGATCGTGGAGCCCGTGGCCGGAAACATGGGTGTTGTGCCGCCGCTACCGGGATTTCTTGAAGGGCTGCGCAGCCTGACGGAACAATACGGCAGTTTGCTTATTTTCGATGAAGTGATGACAGGCTTCCGGGTTGGCCTGAACTGTGCCCAAGGACGCTTTGGGGTAACGCCTGACCTGACTTGTCTCGGCAAAGTGATTGGCGGCGGTTTGCCTGTTGGTGCCTACGGCGGCAGACGGGACCTGATGGAGCAGATCGCGCCGACCGGACCGATCTACCAGGCCGGAACGCTTAGCGGCAATCCGCTTGCGATGACTGCCGGATATACAACTTTGAAGCTGCTTACGCCCGAAGTTTATGATCGGCTTGAAACGCTATCTGCACGCCTGCAGTCCGGATTCGAGCAAAATGCGGCGGAAGCCGGCATTCCGGTCACGATCAACCGGGTCGGCTCCATGGTCTGCCCGTTCTTTACGGGGACTCCGGTGACGAGCTATGACATAGCCAAAGAAAGCAATCTGGATCATTTCCGTCGCTACTTTGCATCCATGATCGATCAAGGTGTCAGTGTGGCACCGTCCCAGTTTGAGGGCATGTTCGTATCGGGCGTCCACACGGAACAAGACATCGATGACACGATCGAGGCAAACCGCAAGGCATTGCAATCGCTATGAGCATAACAAGTTGGAAACGCCGCGGGGATTGGCTTGAGCTGACGCCGGGAAAAAAAGTGACGGGCAGTGCTGACAGACAAGCTGCAGCCGAGCAGTGGCTGCTCTCGGAGCTTGGCATGCCCGACAAAATGCTCCGCCAGCTCAAGGCGACAGGCGGCATACAACTGGCAGGGGACCGGCTAAGGCTGGCCCTTTTTGCTTCTCTTCCCCTGGACGTGGAGCCGCGCTGGGCAGATATTGACGTATTATACGAGGATGATTTTTGCCTTGTGGTACACAAGCCGGCAGGCATGAAGCTGCATTCGGACGGCAGCCGCGAGGACCGGGCGGTCACTCTGGATCATGCCGTGGCAGCTTACTATGAGATGAACGGGATACAAACCCGCGTGCGCCACATTCATCGTTTGGACGAGGATACGACAGGTCCGGTTTTGTACGCCAAAAACGCATTTGCTTTAGCCAAGCTGGACGAAGCCATGCGCCGCAAGGAGATCGACCGGCAATATGTTGCCATTGCAGGAGGCAAGATTCCGGGGCGGCTGAAAATCATTGATGCGCCGATCGGCAAAGACAGGCATCACAAACAGCGAAGGCGCGTGTCCGATGGGGGACAGGAGGCGATTACCCGTGTGCAGGTTGTAGAGGTATGGGAAAACGCAACGCTTGTGCGGTTAAAGCTGGAAACGGGACGTACCCACCAGATTCGGGTGCACATGGCTCACGTCGGTCATCCCCTTGTCGGGGACGTGTTATACGGAGGCCGGAAAGAACAGATCGGCCGACAAGCGCTTCACGGGGAAAGGCTGACTTTTGCGCACCCGCTGACGGGAGCTAAGGTGGAGGTCGCCGATCCGTGGCCGTCCGATTTCGAACAGTTGGCCAAGCGGGAGAGCCAGGACCATTAAAACATAAGGTTTGAGGAAAAGGTGGCATGCTTATCTCATGCAGGGCATATAGATGGGGTAATGAAACATTTGGACCATGCATCAGTCCCATGAGAAGGATTATGGTGAACATATGCCGAAAGGAGGACGCCACCTTTGCTGAATCAACCATATGGTTTGCGGTTCGATATTTATGAGCGCGTTCATTTGTCAGAGGGAGTCCCTGCGATTGAGGAACTGGAGGAAATTGAGCTTTTTCCGCGCATTCAGGTGATCGGTCAGGAAGATTACGCGACACTTAGGGGGCATTTGCTGCTAACGGGGGCTTATAGGGGAGAGAATGACTATTCCGAAGAGTTGAAACATTTCATTCCTGTTGAAATCACGGTTCCGCTCAACCGGGTTCGGTCCCTTGATGATATTTCGATCGAAATTGAAAACTTTGATGTTGATCTGTTATCGGAGCGAAGCTTGAACATTACCGGCGTGTTGTCGCTTCGGGGCATTCAGGGTTTTGCGGCGGAGGAGAACCAAGGGTGGCCGGCAGACGAGTTCACAGTCGTTCATTCGCCGGAGCTGCCGCAGGATGGCTTCGAAACGGAACCGGAGCAACCTGATAGCGAAATAAACGTTCACGCCCAGGAATATCTGCTGCAGCGAAGCGAAGAGGAAAGGCTTATTGGAGCGCCCAAACTGGACGAGGCGGCCAGGGGTCTTCTATACCAGCCTGAAGCGGACAATGCCTTACGTTTGGACGATTCGTTAAAGCCTGAAACGATCAACGGTCCTGTTTCCGGGCAGGTTCCGGCGGAGCAACCTCAACTCCTTGCGCAGGAGGCAGCCGAGCGTGAGCCGGGAGTGGTGGAAGAGGCGGAAGCAAACGAGGCGGCTGAAGCGAACGGAGCAGCCCATCTATCCTTCTTTGGAGCGGCATATTCCGAGCCGGTCGATACGGCTTCGGACCCGGACGCTAATACGGATGTCGAAGAAAGAACCGCTGCGGATGCCGCGAAGGTACCGGCTCCACCGGAACCTGAACCAAGCTTGCCTGCATGGCATGCACTTTCGGCATCGTCATTGCCGGAACATGCAAACCAGGAGCGGGAAGCTCAGGAATCTCGTCAATCCCGTGAAGCCTTTGCGAACCCATGGACCCTTGGAGAAACAAGATCCGCTCCAACGCAGGAAGAACAGAAGGAAGAGTCGGCAGGAGGGGAAAACTGGCAGGACGTGTTTGCCGCTTCTGAAGCGGTTGTTCCTGCAAAGGAACGCGAGTCTAATGAGGTGCAGCTGGCTGATCCCCCGGCAGAAACTCCATCGGCGATTCCCGAACCCGTGGCCGAAACGGAAGACAAGCCGGAACTCAAGGTGGCTTTTGGCAGCAAACGGGAGACGCGTCCGCCCCAGGAGGATGGGTTTGGCATTTCATCTTTGATTTCGGGCAAAGGCACGAGAGAGGCAGAGGAGGAGCGCCCCAATGAGGCGGCTGCAGAAACGTCGCGGGAACCGTCTGCTGCTTCGGAAGAGGTGCAGTGGAAAAACCTGTTTTTGGGTACGATCGTAGAGCAGACGCCTTTCCGAAAGGTGAAAATGTGCATCGTTCAACGGGAAGAAACGCTGGATACCATCGCCGACCGCTATCAATTGACGACGAGGGAATTGCAGTTGTATAACCGTCTCTCCGAACAGGTCGTCGAAGAGGGTCAGGTCCTTTACATCCCTTGAATGGCAATGCCGTTAAGGGTTTGTTCTGGAATCAAAAACAAGCCTGTTTCACCCGTGATCCGTTTGGATTGCGGGTTTTTGCCATTGGTATGCCGCAAAACGCATGGCAGGGACGTGAATCAGCGGTTGCCAGGTTGACTATCGGGCACGGGCAAGGTATGATGTGTTTAGGTTTTTTCCTAACATCCGCGAATGGCGGGCGTTTGGTTATTTCATTAGCCTCATGGGAATTTTAAGGAAAGACGAAGATCGGGAGTAGTAGACAGTATGACCTTTCAGAGAGCGGGATTGCAGCGCTGAAAAATTCCGCAGGAACCAGCTGATCGAAGTCGCCCGGGAGTTGCCTGTTTGAACGCGGGAGTTCGTGAAGCGGCATGAGCTTCATCCCTGCTTGGTAGAATGGGCCGGTAGCAGCCGTTATCTGCTTAAAGTGTCACGCGAAGCCTCAAGGATGCTCTGTCTTGGTCTGTGCTTGCGTGAAACAAAGGTGGTACCGCGAAAGCTAACCTTTCGTCCTTTGAGGGATGAAAGGTTTTTTTGTTTTTTGGCGAAGATGATGAGTAACGGAGGAATGACAAATGACGGAACAAAACAAGTCAGCCGCAACCGAAATGCCGACGACATATGACCCGAAGGCTGCGGAGCAAAAATGGTATCAGACCTGGATCGAGCGAGGATATTTTCAAGCAGGACAGCGCAAAGACGCTGAGCCTTTTACCATCGTAATTCCGCCGCCGAACGTAACCGGCATGCTGCATATCGGGCACGCGCTCGACTTTACGCTGCAGGACATCCTGATCCGTACCAAACGGATGCAAGGTTACGATGCGCTGTGGCTGCCGGGATCGGACCATGCGGGAATCGCGACTCAGACCAAAGTGGAACAAAAGCTTCGGGAAGAAGGACTGACCCGCTACGATCTCGGCCGTGAGAAATTCCTGGATCGCGTTTGGGACTGGAAGGAACAATATGCAACGACGATTCGCGAGCAATGGGGCAAAATGGGCCTGTCGCTGGACTACTCCCGCGAGCGTTTTACACTGGACGAAGGTTTGTCCAAAGCGGTGCGCAAAGTGTTTGTGCAGCTGTACGAGAAAGGTCTGATTTACCGCGGCAAAAAGATCATTAACTGGGATCCGGTGAACCGGACGGCGTTGTCCGACATCGAGGTTGAATATAAAGAGGTTCAGGGCCACCTGTACCATTTGCAATACCCGCTCAAGGACGGAAGCGGCCATATTACCGTGGCAACGACGCGTCCGGAAACGATGCTTGGCGACACGGCCGTAGCCGTGCATCCCAAAGACGAACGTTATGCCGACATGATTGGCAAAACGCTCGTGCTGCCGATCATCGGCCGCGAAATCCCGATCATTGCGGACGAGTACGTCGACAAAGAGTTCGGAAGCGGTGCCGTTAAAATTACGCCTGCGCATGACCCGAACGACTTCGAAGTCGGTTTGCGCCACGATCTGCCGCAAATTATCGTCATGGATGAAACGGGAACGATGAATGCCGAAGCAGGCAAGTATCAAGGCATGGATCGCAGCGACTGCCGCAAACAAATTGTTGCAGACCTGAAAGAGCTGGGCGTGCTGATCAACATTGAGGACCATGTCCATCAGGTTGGCCACAGCGAACGTACGGGGGCCGTAATCGAGCCTTATCTGTCCACGCAGTGGTTCGTTGAAATGAAGCCGCTCGCCGAAAGAGCCATCAAGAAACAGCAAGAAGGCGACGGCGTACGCTTTGTGCCGGAACGTTTCGAGAAAACCTATTTGAACTGGATCGAGAACGTTCGCGATTGGTGTATTTCCCGCCAACTGTGGTGGGGTCACCGGATTCCTGCCTGGTATGACGACGAAACTGGGGAAATTATCGTCTCCGCCGAAGATCCGACAACGCTCCCTGAATATGCGGGCCGCAACCTGAGACAAGACGAGGATGTGCTCGATACGTGGTTCAGCTCCGCGCTGTGGCCGTTCTCCACGCTCGGATGGCCTGAAGATACGGACGACCTGAAACGTTACTACCCGACCAGCGTGCTTGTAACGGGTTATGACATCATTTATTTCTGGGTTGCGCGCATGATTTTCACCGCGCTGGAATTCACGGACGAAATTCCGTTCAAGGACGTACTCATGCACGGATTGGTGCGTGACTCGGAAGGACGCAAAATGTCCAAGTCGCTTGGCAACGGGGTTGATCCGCTCGACGTTATCGAGAAATACGGCGCGGATGCCATGCGTTACATGATCTCGACGAGCAGCACGCCGGGGCAAGATTTGCGTTTCCGCTGGGAACGCGTGGAGCAGGCCCGCAACTTTGCGAACAAAATCTGGAATGCATCCCGCTTTGCCCTGATGAACCTGGAAGGCTTCACTATCGAGGATCGCGACATTTCCGGCGAGCTTGGGACCGCGGATTATTGGATTTTGCACCGTCTGAACGAAACTTCCCGTGACATTACGCGTCTAATCGAAGCGTATGAATTTGGCGAAACCGGTCGTCTCCTCTACAACTTCATCTGGGACGATCTGTGCGACTGGTACATCGAATTTGCAAAATTGTCCTTTTACGGCGAAGATCCTGTGGCGAAAAAGAAAACCCAATCCGTATTGGCTTATGTGCTCGATCAGACCATGCGCCTGATTCATCCGTTCATGCCTTACATCTCCGAAGAGATTTGGCAGCATCTGCCGCATGAAGGCGAGACGATTACGCTGGCTGCTTGGCCGACGTATGACCCGGCCATGGAAAACCCGGAAGCCGTTGCCGAAATGAACCTGCTGATGGATACGATCCGTGCGGTACGGAACATTCGCGCCGAAGTCAACGTGCCGATGAGCAAAAAAGTCGAATTGCTGATCAAAGCCAATAGCGCCGAGGCCAACAGCATCATCGAACGCAACAGCCATTTCATCAAACGTTTCTGCAACACGTCCGAATTCGACAGCGGTCTGAACCTCAGCTCTCCGGACAAAGCGATGACGGCAGTCATCACAGGCGCCGAATTGTATTTGCCGCTGGCGGGACTGATCGATATCGAGCAGGAAGTTGCCCGCTTGGAGAAAGAACTGCAGAATCTGGAAAACGAAGTGTCGCGCGTAGAGAAAAAGCTGGCGAACGAAGGCTTCGTATCCAAGGCTCCTGCCAAGGTTATTGAAGAAGAACGCGCCAAAATGGCCGATTATTCGGACAAACGGGATAAAGTCATTGCCCGGATCAATGAACTGAAGGCGTAAGGCATTTCTGGGTCGGATGGCGGCTGTTCGCCATCCGGCCGATTTTTTCAATTACATTGGGACCGAAGGTGAAATCAGATGACGGAAATCAATGGAGCAGGCGAAAAGGCACCTTTGCAGACATATGTCGAGGCGGTAGACTGGATCAATGGTCTTATTCCTTTTGGCATCAGACCGGGGCTGGAGCGTATCGAAGCGCTGATGGCACGGCTGGGGAATCCGCATCGGCGTCTCAAATTCATTCATGTCGCGGGAACGAACGGAAAAGGTTCGACTTGCGCTTTTTTGACGTCGGTACTTCTTCAGGCAGGGTATGACGTAGGTACGTTCACGTCGCCCTACATCACCAAATTCACGAACCGTTTTCAATACAACGGAGAGGACATCCCTGAGGAGACGCTGCTGAAAATTGCCAATCGGCTGCATCCGCTCGTGCGGGAGATGGCTTCGACTCCGCTCGGTTCTCCAACCATGTTCGAAGTGTCGACGACGCTTGCGATTCTCTATTATGCGGAGGAGTGCTACCCCGACGTGGTAGTATGGGAGACTGGGCTTGGGGGAAGGATGGACGTAACCAACATCGTTACTCCAGTCGTTTCGGTCATTACCAACATCGGCATGGACCATACGGATGTGCTTGGGGATACGGTCGAGGCCATTGCGTGGGAAAAGGCGGGCATTATCAAGCCGGGGGTACCTGTGGTCACCTGTGCGTCGCAGCCTGAAGCCATCAAGGTCATCACGGATCGGGCCCAAGAACTTCGTTCGACGGCTTATGTGGCAGGGCAGCAGTTTTCTTATCGCAGAGTGGATCGCGACGAAAACAGTCAGACCATTCATTTTGCCGGACCTTTCCGCGAACTGGACATTCGCATTTGCATGAAGGGTACATACCAATGCGACAACGCCGCGGGCGCGCTTATGGCGCTTGAAGTGCTGCGGCAATACATGGCGTTTGTATTGGAAGACAAGGATCTCGTGCAAGGATTTGAACATGCATTTTGGGCGGGGCGCTTCGAAAAAGTGGTTGATGATCCGCGGATCGTTCTGGATGGAGCACATAATCCGGAAGGGGCGGAATCGCTGGCCCAAAGCATTAAGGAGGTCTACCCCCACAAAAGGTTAAATTTGATGATGGGCATGCTGGAGAATAAGCATCATGAAGCATATTTGCAGCATATACTGCCACTAGTGGATACGCTGATCCTGACCGAGCCGGACTTTAGGCGCAAAATGGATGCAGCCAAGCTGCAGGACGTTGTAGCACAGGTGCGTCCCGGTTTCGCGAAGAAGGAACTTGAAATCATCGTCGAGCCCGATTGGGTGAAGGCGCTTGAATTATTGAAATCACGGACGGAAGCGGAAGATCTGGGGGTAGTCTCCGGCACATTGTACTTGATTGCGGATGTGCGGGCAGCCCTTTTGCATCAAACCGATTCTGAAAAAGGTTGGTGAAGGTTTTGTTAAATACATCGGAACACGTTCATTTTATAGGGATTGGCGGTTATGGCATGAGTGCCATTGCCAGAGTTATGCTTGAAATGGGATACACCGTGACCGGATCGGATGTCGCTTCCCAGGAGTTGACCGAGAAGTTGGCAGCCAAAGGGGCGAAAATATACATCGGACATACTGCGGAGCATGTAAACGGGGCCGACTTGGTCGTTTATTCGACGGCAGCTCCGGCGGACAATGTGGAGCGTGTGGCTGCTCAACAGCTGAACATTCCTATATTGCACCGGGCCCAGATGCTGGCACGGTTACTTAACGAACGCAAGGGCGTGGCGGTTGCGGGAGCACACGGCAAAACGACAACCTCCTCGATGATCGCGCTCGTCATGGATAAATGCGGAACGGATCCGACATACATCATCGGCGGGGAAATCATGAACCTGGGCACCAACGCGAAAGCGGGTCAAGGCGATTGGGTCGTTGCGGAGGCTGACGAGAGCGACGGCTCGTTTTTGCAATACCATCCATGGCTTGGCATCGTAACCAACATCGAAGCCGATCACCTCGAAAATTACAATAGCGACTTTGAAGAGCTCAAAAAGGCATACGTGCAGTTCCTTAGCCAGATTCGTCCGGAAGGCACGGCTATCGTATGCGCCGACGACGAGAACATTCAAAGTATTTTGCCACAGCTGCAGGCACGCGTTACTACGTATGGCATTGATCGGGATGCGGATTATACTGCAACGGATATCCAATTGGGAGACCGCCAAATCTCCTTTACGATGAACCACCAGGGCAAAACGCTCGGAACCGTTGAACTTTCCGTACCAGGCAAGCACAATGTATACAACGCGATGGCAACGGTCATTACGTGTTTGGAAGCAGGAATTTCATTCGATAAAATCGTCGAAGCCATCATTGAGTTCCATGGAGCCAAACGCAGATTCCAGGTGCTGGGCGAAGCCAACGACATGTTGATTATCGATGATTACGCACATCACCCGACCGAGATCGAGGCCACGATCAGTGCGGCGAAAGCAACGGGAAAACGCATCATCGCGGTGTTCCAGCCGCAGCGGTACACGCGCACGTTTTTCCTGTTGGACGCATTTAGCCGTGCATTTGCCGAAGCCGATGAGGTGTTGATTACCGACATTTATTCTCCGGCAGGGGAAAAACAGATCGAAGGCGTGCATTCCGCCAAATTGGTGGAACTGATCGTGCAGAACAGCAATGCATCGGCTCGTTACTTGCCTACGAAGGAGGACGTGGTTGCCGATCTGCAGAGCCGTTTGCAGCCGGGTGATCTTGTTCTTACCATGGGCGCAGGCGACATCTGGAAGGTGGGCGACACGCTCGCCAAATTGATTAAAGCATAGAATCGGAACACAAGGGGAAACCCGTCTCCCGTATTAGGGAAGAGACGGGTTTTTCGTTGTTTCAGGAATGAATGGCTGCTCTCCCGCATATAGCTTGTATAAATGGGACAAAGGGAGAGGGTACGGGGTGAACAATGCTAGAATGACGTTTCGCTTCGGGGAGCACGATGCTGTCAAGCCGCAAAACGAAGGGCGGCTCGCGCCTGCAACGCTCCAAGCGGCGAACGAGGAGATAACGCATGCTCCAGCGAGCATAGACAGTGCTCCGCAATGGTCTGCGGAGGAGATACCGGGAGATTGGGGGGAAACGCTGCCGATACTTACCGAGGGTCTCAAACCCGGGAAAGGAATGGACAAGCATGCTTCTGAACGCGAGTACCCGCAGGCAGGGTATGCCAATGAGCGCCGGGACCTTCCGGAAGCGAGCGAAGCCGTTGATCCATGGAACGAGGAGTACGCGGACCACAACTGGGTAAGCGAGCACAATCACTATTCCTATCAGCGAAACCGGGCCCCGCGGGGGTGGAAAATGATTGGTTCCGTAACGGGAGCAATCGTCACCGGAGCATTGTTCGGCCTCGTCATCCTTTCGTTTTTCAACAAAGACGGGGCAGCTCCGAACGTCGTACCTCAAAAGAATACGGCCAATGTATCGGTCTCGGCAGGGCAGCAGGCCCAGGCCACATTGGCTGGCGGCAATTACTATGCGCTGCAGTACGGCGTTTTCAGTTCCCCGGAGCGTGCTGAACAGGCCAAACTTGAATTGACTCAGGCCGGGATTGCTGCAGAGGCGGACCCGGAGGACGGCAACCGGGTCTATGCCGGCATATCCCCTGATCGCGAAGAGGCCAAACTGCTCAGCACGCGCCTAAAGGCCCAGGGCGTGGAACTTTACGTTAAAGAGATTCCGTATCCGGAAGTCGGTGTGGCGGCGTTGGGCGTTAACCAGGCAACCGCGACACAGTTCTTTAACGATAGCGAAACGTTGATCGGGCTGCTCTCGACGTTGTCCATCGGAGAACTGGGCAAAGCAGCGCCCCAAGCGGCATCCGCCGAAACGATGACCTCCATTCAGAATCGGCATGAATCGTGGCTGCGCGGCTTCAACGACCTGTCCGCAAACACGAACGGGGAGGCAGCGCCTTATGCGGCGGCGATGGCCAAAGCGATGAACAGCGCCATCACGGCGGTTGCCGAATTTAACAAAAAACCTTCTGCCGCACATATGTGGTCGGTGCAGACGAATTTGATGGACTACGTGCTGCAGCAAAAAAAATGGCTTGATACGCTGCAGGAGCAGTAATCGTTGGATCTCCTAACACAGTCTTGAAATGCTTGTCCGGCAGGGAACTGGAAATAGTTCCCCTTGCCGGATTTGTGTTTGTATTGACGTACAAAACCCCGTATAATAATGTGGGTGTCAAAAAATGGCGAGGGACGATAACGGATGAAAAAAACTTCGGCATGTTATTACTTTTCCTGCTGCTCGGCTGGTTGGCCGGAGCATGGATCGCCAAGGCACTGCAGCCGGTCAAGGCTGTAGCTTTTTTAACCAAAGCCACGACCATTCGCTGGTCGCCACAGGCTGATCTTGACATTTTCAGTTATGACATTTCACTTCAATTTCAAATGAGCCTCCTCAGTCTGATCGGCATCATCGCCGCTGTATGGCTATACCGCAGATTGTAGGAGAATGACGAATTATGATGAATTAAACAACAACGAACGCTGCAGAACCGCAAGAAGCGTATGCAAGGACGAGGACACCACTGGAATGTGAGGAGCCGTTGATATTGGATAAAACAGGACAACGCCGCATTATTTTGGCGTCTACATCGCCACGTCGCAAAGAACTGCTGGCCGGACTGATGTTGGATTTTGAAGTAATCCCAAGCCGTGCTGACGAAGCTACGCCCCCATCATGGACTCCTGAACAAACGGTGCAGGAGCTTGCGATGCGCAAAGCGCTTGCCGTCTTTCGCAGCGTCGAAGGCCAGCAGCGGGATGCTGTCATCGTTGGGAGCGACACGATCGTTGTTCTGGATGGAGATATTTTGGGCAAGCCGGCAGATGAGAAGGATGCGGAGAACATGCTTGCGAGGCTGCAAGGACGAACCCACCGCGTGTTTACAGGCGTAGCTTGTATCGATGCCATTAGCGGTCAGTCTTCGGTTCATTATCGGCAAACGGATGTAACGATGAAAGCATTGTCTGAAGCCACGATCCGTGCTTATGTACGTACAAAAGAACCTATGGACAAGGCAGGATCGTACGCCATACAAGGCATTGGTGCTTCTCTGGTTGATCGCATCGAAGGATGTTATTTCAATGTCGTAGGTCTGCCTTTATCCTTGCTCAGCGATATGCTGGACGGATTCGGGGTACATGTATTGCCGCGTGAATGAGCCCCGGCACATGAATAATTCGAATGGATGACGTGAAAAGAGGGAGTATATGGAGTCGCCGCAGTATATGATGCGCGACATCCCCCATGAAGAACGCCCGAGAGAACGCATGATGGAATATGGGGCGGGCGCCTTGAGCCATGCCGAACTGCTGGCCATTCTGCTTCGAACCGGTACAAGAAAAGAATCCGCCGTTCACATGGCGCAGCGAATTCTCGCAGAAACGGGCGGGATCCGCTCGCTAATGGACTTGACGCTTGAGGAACTGACGGCAATGAAGGGCATCGGCAAAGCCAAAGCCGTGCAGTTGAAAGCGGGCATCGAGCTGGGCCACCGGATTGCCAAGAGCAAACTGGCACAGTCTCCTTCGATTCGCACTCCGCGCGATGCGGCTGATATTTTGGTCGAGCAGTTGCGTTATCTGCAAAAAGAACATTTTGTTTGTCTCTTTTTGAACAGCAAAAACCACATTATTGCCCAGGAAACACTCTCCATGGGCAGCCTGAACGCTTCCATTGTCCACCCGCGCGAAGTGTTCCGTGCTGCCATCAAATGCAGCAGCGCATCGATTGTGTGCGCTCACAACCATCCAAGCGGTGATCCTACACCGAGCCCAGAGGATATCCAAATCACGAAGCGATTGATCGAAGCCGGCACGATTGTTGGCATAGATGTGCTGGATCACCTAGTTATTGGCGATGGAACCTATGTAAGTTTGAAGGAGAAGGGCTTGGTATAATATAATGGGTGGCGTTGAACTAATTTTTGATCAATACTAATCTCCCTGCAGATTGCCGGGAAATGAAAACGATGATGAAAAATGGCATGTCAAATCAAAAAGCATTCTAAAAAAATGAAAATGTTCTGAAAATTCAGGACGGCTATATAAGGCAGAAAAGGAGATTACGTCATGTTTGGAAGTAAGGATTTAGGGATTGATTTGGGGACAGCAAATACGTTGGTTTATGTTCGTGGGAAAGGGATTGCGGTGCGTGAACCTTCGGTTGTTGCTCTTCGCACGGATACCAAAAGCATTGAGGCCGTGGGTGAATCGGCGAAAAAAATGATCGGCCGGACACCTGGCAACATTCGTGCCATTCGTCCCATGAAGGATGGCGTTATTGCCGATTTCGACACGACTGCAACGATGATCAAATATTTTATCCGTCAGGCACAGAAGCAGCGTTCCATGTTCCAGCGTCATCCAAACGTGATGGTGTGCGTACCATCCGGGATCACTGCGGTGGAGCAACGCGCGGTTGAAGATGCAACGAAGCAAGCCGGCGCACGCGAAGCTTACACGATCGAGGAGCCGTTTGCAGCCGCAATCGGTGCCGATCTGCCGGTATGGGAGCCGACCGGAAGCATGGTGGTGGATATCGGCGGCGGTACGACTGAAGTGGCCGTTATTTCCCTCGGAGGAATCGTAACCAGCCGTTCCGTTCGCGTTGCGGGCGATGAAATGGATGAGTCCATCATTCAGTACATCAAACGCCAGTACAATCTGATGATCGGTGAGCGTACGTCCGAACAGTTGAAAATGGAGATCGGTTCCGCGATGCCGCTCGAGTCCGTGGAAACGATGGAAATTCGCGGCCGGGACCTCGTTACAGGCCTGCCTAAAACGATCACTATCACTTCCGATGAAATCAGCGAAGCTTTGGCGGATACGGTGAACGCCATCGTTGAAGCGGTTAAAGTGACGCTTGAAAAATGCCCGCCGGAACTGGCGGCCGACATCATGGACCGCGGGATCGTACTGACTGGCGGCGGCGCATTGCTTCGCAACCTGGACAAGCTGCTGGCGGGCGAGACCGGTATGCCAGTCATTGTCGCAGAGAATCCGCTGGATTGCGTAGCGATCGGTACCGGTAAAGCGTTGGAAAACATCCATTTGTTCAAAAGCAGAAGCAGCTCGGCAGTTCGCTCCAAACGATAATTGAAAGATAAGCACATTCTGGTTCCCTGTGAACCGGAATATGTATAAACAGCGAAAATAATCCCGGCGGATGGCCGGGAGAGCTAAACCCGCGTATTCGGGGAGATGGCGAATATTCTCAAAGGGACTATAGACCTGACAGTCTCCCCGCCGGGCCAGGCTCGGAAGAGAATAATGGATGTTAGAGGGTGTTCGAACTGTTTAAGCTGCTGGGCAACAAAAGACTTTTTGTTTTGCTGGTGGGCCTTGTTACATTTATCGCGTTAATGGGCTTTACGCTCGGTCCGCGGACGGCGTTATCCTGGCCGGAAAAATTCCTGAAGGATTCCGTCGGTTTCGTACAATACGTATTTTACAAGCCCGCTTCCTACGTAGCGGGCTTTTTTAAGGATATAGCGAACATGAGTTCCGTTTATGAAGAGAATGAACGGCTTCGTATTGCCATGGGTCACTATACGCGGGATCGATTGAAATACAATGAGATGGAGCAGGTTAACGCAAGATACAAAGAACTTTTTCATTTCACGGAAGAACAAAGAAACCGTTATAACTACGATTATCGGATCGCACAGGTCATCAGTGCCAATGCCGATCCAAACAGCAGGACGATCAATATCGACATCGGAGAAAATGCAAACATCAAACCGGGAATGGCTGTGACCTCACAAGAAGGTCTCGTTGGTGTAATTAGTCATGTTAGTGCATACACGTCGACCGTCAATCTGTTGACTTCCCTGGATGCCAACGATCCCAACTCCAATGCCATCGCCGCTACGGCCGTGGGCAAGGAAGACAACGTATTCGGCATGATCGAAAGTTATGATCCCAAAACAGGCATGTTCAAGATGACCAAAATATCGGAAGAATCCAAAATTAAAGAAGGCGATGAAATCATTTCGTCCGGGATTATCAACAACTTCCCGAAATACATGCGTATCGGTAAAGTGAAAAGCATTGAAGTCGGGGAGTATGGACTGACGCGGACTGCAATGATTGAGCCTTATGCCAGCTTTCTGGATTGGAAAGAGCTGATGGTGGTTGTCCCTCCAGAGGTGAAAAAATAGTGGGCGCTCGCAAACAGGTTCTGTTTCTGTTGTTGTTCATTCTCTTCATTTTGGAAGGAACCGTGCTGCCGCTTCTGATTCCCTCTGCCTGGCAGATGCGGATTTCGGCTAATCTTGTGTATATCGTTATCCTTTTCTTCGCTGTCTATTACCACCGTCATACGGCGCTGGTGCTCGGGATATTATTCGGCTTGCTGCACGATGTCGTATTCTATGGCGAGATGATCGGCCCTTACGGATTCTCCATGGGATTGTCCGCCTATATGATGGGCCTCATTTTCCAGGCACCGCGCGCACCGCTTCCGGTAATGGTTACGGTCGTTTTTTTGGGAAGCCTTCTTAACGATACGATGCTGTTTTTCCTGTACAAGCTTTTTCGTCTGAATCATGTTACGTTTGATTGGGCGCTGATCGAGTACATGATTCCGAATTTGTTTGTTCATTTTGTGTTTGCTTTGATCATTTACGTGCCGCTTCGCAAGCAGCTGGAGAAGATTGCGAAGAAGCGCAGCAAACCAAAGGAAGCTTCTTAAACCATTTCTGGATAGGGAAGCAGGAACTTGAGGCGTCGGGCACGAAATGTAATGAGATGGGAGGGACAGGCTTATGACGGTCAAATCGAATCACGTGACGATAAAAGGCATCCGAGACGGCCTGGTTTTTTTGCTGGACGATCAATGTGAATTCGAGGATCTGCTCGTTGAGCTCCGCTATAAGCTGGAACATAGCCATCAAAATATTCTGACGGGTCCCATCGTTCATGTCGACGTCAAATTGGGCAAACGTGAGGTTACCCAGGACCAGAAAGAATCAATACTGAATATTTTGAGTCAAAAGGGCAACCTGCTCATTCGTTCCATCGACTCGCCCGACCTAAAACCAGAGGTGATAGGACCGCCGCCAATCGTAACGATGTGCGGCATGGTTCGTTCGGGCCAAGTGCTGCACCATGAAGGAAATCTGCTGTTTTTGGGAGATATCAATCCGGGAGGAACGGTTACGTGTACCGGTGATATATACATAATGGGTTCTCTTCGGGGCATGGCTCACGCGGGGATCGGCGGGGATGAGGAATCCATTATTGCGGCCTCGTTTTTTGCGCCGACGCAGTTGCGGATCGCTGACATCATCAGCCGTCCTCCCGATGAATGGGAGAGCCGCGAAGCCGGGATGGAATTTGCTTATTTGCAGGACAATCAGATGCAGATCGACAAAATGAGCAATATCGTTCGGTTACGCCGTGATTTTAATGTGTTTAAAGGAGTGTAGCTCATGGGAGAGGCGATCGTGATCACTTCGGGTAAAGGTGGCGTTGGCAAAACGACGACCTCGGCAAACATCGGAACGGCGCTGGCGCTGCTCGGGAAAAAGGTTTGTCTGGTCGATACGGATATCGGCCTTCGCAATCTGGATGTCGTAATGGGACTCGAAAACCGGATCATTTACGATTTGTGTGACGTTGCCGACGGCCGCTGCCGGCTGAATCAGGCTCTGGTTAAAGATAAACGCTTCGAACAATTATACATGCTGCCTGCAGCACAAACGAGAGATAAAAATTCCGTATCGCCTGAACAGGTGAAGGATATCATCCTTGAACTGAAAAAAGATTTTGAGTACGTTATTATTGATTGCCCGGCCGGGATTGAACAGGGATTCAAAAATGCGGTTGCCGGCGCAGACCAGGCTATCGTTGTTACGACGCCCGAGAATGCTGCCGTTCGCGATGCAGACCGGGTCATCGGATTGCTCGAAAGTTCCCATGTACAATCACCGAAGCTTGTGGTGAACCGTATACGCAACAATATGGTCAAGTCGGGGGATATGCTCGATATCGATGGTATTTTGCAGGTGCTTAACATTGATCTAATCGGGATCGTGCCCGATGACGAGCTGGTGATCAAGTCCGCCAATTCCGGCGAACCGACGGTCATGAACCCGGATTCGAATGCAGCGATTGCCTATCGCAATATTGCGCGTCGTATTCTCGGAGATACCGTTCCCTTGATGCAGATGGATCAAAAAAAGGGAGCATTCTCACGCTTTAAAAAGTTTTTCGGTATGGGTTAAGCAATAGGTTTAGCTTGCCGATTCATGATTCCCTCAGACGAACAGCCGTGGCGGTAAGCGCGGCTTTTTCGGCTTCTCTTCTTTCTTTATTTACGCCGTTATTGTTGTGTCCCGAATTTGCTTTTCCTCCGAACGTGCCTGCTCATATTATGGACAGACCCTTCATAGAATGTACCAAAGAAATGCGTTTGTGAATTGATCATCGCAAGCAGACAAGCCGTCTGTCATATGACGGAGGTTTTCTGGCGAAATCACAGGATGCGAATGGCGGTTAACGCAGAATCGCGGCATCCTGAACAAGCCTTGGCGGGAGGACATTCCATGGATACCAAACTGAGGGTGAAGCAGAGAAGGGAAGAGCGGATCAGGCGGCTGCTGGACGGAGCTGCGAAGGAGATCATGCAGGAGGAGCGGCCGGGATTCGTTCATAAGGAAGACAAAGCCAATCAGCGGCGCATACCGTCGATGTCTGATGATATACAGGACAAGCCTCGAGACCTTGCATCGTCGATGCAGGAAAGGGAGCGCGATCCTGAGCTGTTATGGAAGCAGGAGAATGGGCGGTACGGACCGAATGGACACGTCCGCTTCCATTTTTTTAAATCATTGATGAAGCGAACGCTTGTCAGTGCAGTGCTGTTTGGAGCAGTCTGGGGAATGTTTCAATGGAATGCTTCCTGGACGGTATCTCCCAAAACGGCAGTAGCCGATGCATTGCATCGGGAGATGGATTTTGAGGCTGCAACGGCTTGGTATGAGAAGCACTTTGGGGGACACCCCTCATTTTTGCCGGTATTCGGGCATGCCGCGGATGCTGTCAACGGCGGGGAGGGAGTGCATTCGCTGCTGGGCAAGCCGATATCCGGAACCGTTGTGCAGCCTTTTGCGATGAGCATGAAAGGGATCGAGATCGTTCCTGATCTGGCCGGAGAAGATTCCGTGCGGGTGGTCAGCTCGGATGCAGGCAGGGTTCTGCAGGTGCTGGGGGACCCGGAGAGCGGCATTACGGTTGTTGTTCAGCATACGGGTGGCCTCACGGCCATTTACGGACGACTCGGAGAGAGCGATGTAGCGGTGAATGACTGGTTGGAAGCCGGAGGCGTCGTAGGAAGCTTGCCCGCAAGCCGGGGCGAACAGCCCGCATCGTTGTATTTTGCCATTAAGGAAGGCGACCAATATGTAGATCCGGCAGAAGTGGTTGCCCTTGATTAGGTTTTGGGGCGTGCGCATCACGATGCATCCGTTCTTTGTCATCATTATGCTGGCTTCCGTGCTGACAGGGCATTTTATCGAGCTGGTGACCTTGTTCGCCATCGTATTCATTCATGAATGCGGGCATGCGGCTGCAGCGGGTCTGCTGGGCTGCCGAGTCCTTTCGATTCAGATGCTTCCGTTCGGGGGCGTGGCTGTCATCGAGGATCGCGGGAATCTTACGGCGGGAAAGGAAATTCTGATCGCGCTCGCCGGTCCAATGCAGAATATGCTGATGGTAGGAGCTGCACTGCTAATACTGCAGTTGGGTGTGGGCGATCCTGAATTTATCCGGTACATCATCCAGGGAAACATGCTCATCGCTTTATTCAACCTTCTACCCGTAATGCCGCTGGATGGCGGCAAAATCGTGCAGGCGCTTGTCAGCCTGTTTGCTCCTTATTACAGCACATTGATGTGGACGTATCGTATAGGCATCTTGTGCAGCTTGGGCATTAGTGGATATGCAATTAGCCGTTGGCTGGCTGCAGGAGACGGATTGCCTTTAAACCTGCTGCTGATCGGGGTGTTCCTGCTGTATTCGAATGTAACCGATTTTAGGAATGTTCCCTATCGATTTATCCGCTTTCTGATGAATAGGGAAGAAGTGTTTGTTCGTCATGCGATCGCTGGCAGTCTTGTGCAGCCGATAATCTCATTTCCGGCGAAACCTTTGGATACCATTTTGCGTCTATTAAAGAGAGAAAGATATCATATGATATACGTCATGAACAAAGAGGGCCGCATTATGGCCGTTCTGCCGGAACAGCGGCTTATCGGTTCTTATTTCAAGCAAAATACCGAAAAAAAATAGTTTTCGCTGGTTAACCGGCCGAAATCAAGGTTATACGGTTCATGTATGCATGCGTGCATGCATTGCTAACATACAGAAACGGATGTGGAAGAATTGAATGCTCTTCTTGAGGTGCAGCCATGAAACAAATGATCATACATAATGAACACAACCTCGTGCAAATGGCGCTACTGGAAGAAGGAAGGGTTGTAGAATTCGCGGCAGAGCATACCAATGACCGGGGACTGCTCGGCTCCTTTTTCAAGGGACGGATCGTGAATGTATTGCCGGGAATGCAGGCTGCTTTCGTCGATATCGGGCAGAAAAAAAACGCATTTCTGTACGTGGATGACCTGCTTCATCCACACCTGGAGAAACAGCCCAAGGTGAAGCCCTCCATCTCGGAGTTGGTCAAACCTGGACAGGATATTATTGTTCAGGTACTGAAAGAGCCGGTGGGCGGAAAAGGAGCGAGGGTGACGACGCATTATTCTTTGCCGGGACGCTGGTTAGTGTACATGCCCATGGCAGATTATGTGGCCGTATCCAAAAAGATTGCCCGCGAAGGGGACCGCTCCCGACTCAAGGCACTCGGTGAACAACTTCGGAACGGCGAAGAAGGGTTGATTATTCGTACCGTATCTGCAGAGAAGCATCAGGAGGCCATCCAGGCAGACCTTGAAGTTCTGCGCCAACAATGGCTAAATATTCTCCGAAAGGCCGAGGGAATGCCTTCTCCGAAACTTCTGCATCGTGATATTGGGCTGGTGCAGCGCATTATCCGGGACGTGTACACGCCTGGAAGCGATGAGGTCATTACCGACAGCCAGCCGAATGCCGATGCGATCGCCGCCCTGCTGGAAGAAATCGGACCGGGACATCGGCCTAAAGTGCAGGTTTACAGAGGGCAAGATCCGATTTTTGCGGCATACGGCGTGCAGGAGCAGCTGAAGCTTGATTTTGCGCGCAAAGTTTGGCTGCCGGGCGGAGGATATATCGTGATCGACCACACGGAAGCACTAACTGTGGTGGATGTAAATACCGGCAAATATACCGGTGCTGGCGGAGACCGACTGGAAGACACCGTCACTGAAACCAACATGCAGGCTGCAGTCGAAATTGCCCGCTTAATGCGGCTTCGTGACATTGGCGGCATGATTATCGTGGACTTCATCGATATGGAGGAAGAGGCGAATCGGCAGGAAGTGGCGGCCACGCTGGAGGCCCAGCTCAAAAAAGACAGAACGAAAGCATTCGTGATAGGTTGGACCAAGCTTGGCCTGCTTGAAATGACCCGCAAAAAGGTGCGTGAAGAAAGCACGCTCCCTTACGTGGAGGCATGCTCTTCCTGTCATGGAACGGGGAAAAGATATATTTCGCCGTTGCATTGATTTTTGCCGTGAGTAGTGCTATAATGTTCAGGTATGTGTTGAGCCGGTAGGTCTTGCACATGCTGTAACCGCACTGGCCGGGTACAAGAACAGCCCCGCGAGGTGGCTGACACCCGAGATCGGGCGAGTCTGAGACATGAGGAGGTGCAAGGCAAATGTACGCAATTATTGAAACAGGCGGCAAACAGTACAAAGTTCAAGAGGGCGATGTTCTGTTCATCGAGAAATTGGCTGCGAACGACGGCGAAAGCGTAACGTTCGATCGTGTCCTGGCTGTATCCAGCGAGCAAGGTCTGACTGCAGGAACTCCAGTTGTATCCGGAGCAACTGTAACAGCTAAGGTGGAGAAGCATGGTAAAGGTCAAAAGGTTGTTGTATACAAATACAAACCGAAAAAGAACTACCATGTGAAGCAAGGTCACCGTCAACCGTACACTAAAGTAATCATTGAGAAAATCAACGCGTAAGAAGGTGCGATAATTGATTATCGTTCAAATCTTTCGCAATGGTGAAGGCAGTATTGAGAAATTTTCGATCCAAGGGCATGCCAATTATGCCAAGCGGGGAGAAGATATCGTTTGTGCCGGAGTTTCTGCCGTTACGGTAGGTACGGTCAATTCCATTGAAGCGTTGACGGGTGTCGAGATGAATTCCAAGATGAAAAACGGTTTTCTGAGCGCCTCCATGCCAACGTTGAATAAGGATGAAGACGGGTCTCAGGTACAATTATTGCTCGAATCCATGGTGATTATGCTCACTAGTATTGCAGAGTCATACGGGAAGTATATTAAAATAGAGCAGTTCAATAATTAAAGAAGGAGGTCAACCATCATGTTGAAATTAAATCTTCAGTTGTTCGCATCGAAAAAAGGTGTGGGTTCCACGAAGAACGGACGCGACAGCCGCTCCAAACGCCTTGGCGCTAAACGTGCTGACGGTCAAGCCGTGACTGGTGGAAGCATCCTGGTTCGTCAACGCGGAACCAAGATCCACCCAGGAACTAACGTGGGAATCGGCAAAGACGACACTTTGTTCGCCAAAGTGGACGGCGTTGTTAAATTCGAACGTTGGGGCCGTGACCGCAAAAAAGTTAGCGTCTATCCTGTAGATGTTGCTCCAGTAGCAGCTGCAGTAGAGGCGTAATATCGGCATTCTTCGCCAGAAAGCCTTCGGCATTTTTGCCGGAGGCTTTTTTGCGTGGATGTGCATTCGGTAATGAACTGGCAGATCAGACATGATATACTTGGTAACGGTGGGATAAACCAACCGAGTTTGGTAGAACGGGGAGAAGCCATGAAATCTTGGAAAAGAGTGCCGTGGATTGCGGCATGTTCACTTCTGATTCCTTTGGTTTTCATCATGCTGTATCCGGCGGCCGTATCGATCGTTGCATATGCATTGTGGTCCGTCGTTGTGCTGCTGGTTTCGCTAGCTGCGATGAGAAAGCAGGCGGATGCGGAGCGCAGAGCCATTATACAATCGTTGGAAGAAAGAGCGATATCGTCGCTGAATCATCACCGGCATGATTGGATGAACGACCTTCAGGTATTGTATGGATACCTTCGAATGGGCAAGCTTGATAAATCATTGCAATGTGTGGAAAGAATAAAAGAACGGGTTCAGGAGGAAAGCCGGATTTCCAAACTGGGCATTCCTTCACTCGTATTTTACCTTCAATCCTTCCGCGCGAGCGGGGCTGCGCTCGATTTGCACGTGGAAGTGGAGGAAAACCTGCAGCTTGGTGCTCTGGTCTCTCCCGAGGATGGCGAGTCACTAACATGCGCAATTGCGGATGCCATCCGTGCCTATCAGTATGGCGGCGGCCGGTCGTCTTGGGGAGAGGTTCGCAAACTGACCTTGAGCTTTGGACAGGATCACGGGGATGTCGTTGTGCGGCTGGACGGGGATCAGACGCCCGACCCGGAAACGATAAAACAGCTTGATGCCGTACTCAAAGGAAAGAAAGTCAGAACGGAGCAACTTCCGTCTGAAGATACGTTTATCCAATTCAGAATGTCGTGTGAGGTATAGGAAGGGGTAGCCATGTTTGTAGATAAAGCGAAGATATATGTCAAAGGCGGAGACGGTGGAGACGGGATTGTTTCCTTCCGCCGGGAAAAGTACGTACCTGAAGGAGGACCTGCAGGCGGTGACGGGGGAAAGGGCGGCGATGTGATCTTCCGCGTGGATGAAGGGCTTCGTACCCTGATGGACTTCCGTTACCAGCGCCATTTCAAAGCGAAACGCGGAGAAAAGGGCCGCAACAAAAGCCAGCATGGAGCCAATGCGGAAAATATGGTCGTGCGCATACCACCAGGTACAATCGTAATGGATGAAGATACCGGAGAAGTGCTTGCGGACCTTACACGTCATGGTCAGCAAGTCATCGTGGCTAAAGGTGGACGGGGAGGACGCGGCAACATTCGCTTCGCTACGCCGAACAACCCTGCGCCCGAACTTGCGGAAAATGGCGAGGAAGGCGAAGAGCGCTATATTGTGCTGGAACTGAAAGTGATGGCGGATGTTGGCCTGGTCGGTTTCCCGAGCGTGGGCAAATCGACGTTGTTGTCCGTCGTCTCGGCGGCGAAGCCGAAAATCGGGGCATATCATTTCACAACCATCACGCCAAATCTGGGCGTTGTAGCCGTGGATGAGGGCCGCAGCTTCGTGATGGCCGATTTGCCTGGACTCATTGAAGGAGCGCATGAGGGCATCGGGCTGGGGCATGAGTTTTTACGCCATGTCGAACGTACCCGCATCATCATTCATGTGGTGGACATGTCCGGTTCCGAAGGACGCGATCCGTTTGAAGATTGGCAGAAGATCAACGAAGAATTGAAACAGTACAACCCGCTGCTTGCGGAAAGACCGCAGATCGTCGCGGCAAACAAAATGGATATGCCTGATTCGGAAGAAAATCTGGAACAATTCCTGAAACAGGTTCGTGAGGTCCAACCGGATATTGAAGTTATGGCGATATCTTCCCTCACGCGGAAGGGCATTTCAGAGTTGCTTTACCGTGCCGCCGATCTGCTGGATCAAGTGCCGGAAGAAGTCACGGTGGACGAAGTGGCCGAGGTATCCGAACGCAAGGTATACAGCTTGGACAAAAAAGAAGACGAAGGGTTCCGCATCGTGCGGGAAAACGATATCTTCGTTGTGCATAGCGCCAAGATTGATCGCATGATGAAGCGCATGCAATTGAATTCGCATGAAGCGATCCTCAAGCTTGCACGAACGCTGCGCCATATGGGCGTAGACGACGAACTGCGCAAGCGCGGGGCCGAAGAAGGCACCATTGTGCGCATTGGCGATTTCGAGTTCGAATTCGTGGAAAGCAGCAGTTATTATTAAAAGCTGTCTTTGCCGGAAGAAAGATATAAAAAACGCAGCGTGGCGGGATGTTCCCGCTGCCTGCGTTTTTTATGTTCTTGGGCGTGTATTGAATGAACATAGTCATTTTTAGTACATTACATACTTTGGGCCAACGTGCATATGGGGAGACGGTCGTTTCGAAAATGTGCGTGTTATGTATTGCCCTTTTTTCACATATCCGATATAATGTCCACTAAATAAAAACATGAGTCTTTGAGGAGAGGACGTTCATGAATGAACGCTATTACTTAGTACGAGAAGACATTTTGCCCGAGGCAGTCGTGAAGACGATGCAAGTGAAGGAGCTGCTCGCTTCAGGGGATGTCAAAACGGTGCATGAGGCCGTGGAACAGGTAGGATTGAGCCGTAGTGCGTTTTATAAATACAAAGATGGAATTCATTTGATCAACCAACTCGAGCGCGAGAGAATCGTGACCATATCCATTGATCTGGAGCATCAGTCGGGCATCCTGTCCAAAGTATTGGGGCATGTGGCCGGTTATGGAGCCAATGTGCTTACCATTAACCAGAGTATCCCCCTCCAGGGAAGGGCCAACGTGGTGATTTCAGTCGAAACGTCGCATCTGCATGGCGAAATCGGGGAGATGCTGGAACGGATGCAGGAACTGCCTGGTGTTCGTCGTACGCGGATTGTAGGCCAAGGTTGATTGTATTACGGACTGCACGGGGCAACATGCAAAGCTAGATTCGAAGGCAACGGATTCATCGCAGGTGGTTGGCAACCATCAACAGACATTAGGGGGAGATCGTTCGTGAAACCGGTAAAAGTGGGACTATTGGGTCTCGGAACAGTAGGGACAGGGGTTGTTCGTATTGTGGAAGGCAATCAGGAGGATCTCAGCAGCCAAGTGGGATCGCCGATTGTCATTGAGAAAATCGCGGTGAAAAATACGGAAAAGGACCGTGTCATTCCTATTGACCGTGCCAAGCTGACGGAAAATCCCTGGGATGTCATCCGCCACCCGGATATCGATGTGATCGTAGAAGTGATGGGGGGGATCGATCGGACGAAAGAGTATATTCTGGAAGCTTTGGAGAGAGGCAAACATATCGTTACGGCCAATAAAGACCTGATGGCTCTGCATGGATCGGAAATTTTGGCAAAGGCACAGGAGAAGCAGTGCGACGTGTTCTATGAAGCGAGCGTGGCCGGAGGAATCCCGATTATCCGCACGCTGATCGAAGGCTTTTCTTCCGATCGGATTACCCGCATCATGGGGATCGTGAACGGAACGACGAACTATATTTTGAGCAAAATGAGCCAGGAAGGCGCTTCTTATGAGGAAGTGTTGGCCGAGGCGCAAGCGTTGGGATACGCTGAATCCGATCCTACGTCAGATGTCGAAGGACTGGATGCCGCACGGAAAATGGCCATCTTGGCAACGCTTGGATTTCGGACAAACGTGGAGCTCAAGGATGTCGCCGTAAAAGGCATTTCGTCGGTGACCCGTGAAGACATCACCTACGCCAAACGTTTGGGCTATGAAATGAAACTGCTCGGCATTGCCGACCGCGAGGGCGACGAGATCAGCATTAGCGTACAGCCGACGATGGTCAGGCAGAATCATCCGATTGCCTCGGTCAACGGCGTATTCAATGCGGTTTATGTCCATGGCGAAGCCGTGGGTGAAACGATGTTTTACGGGGCTGGCGCAGGCGAATTGCCAACGGCAACTTCCGTTGTGGCTGACCTTGTGGCTGTGATCAAAAACTTGAAGCTGGGAGTCAACGGCCTTAAAGCTATCGTTCCCTATAAGCAGAAACGTTTGCAAAGCGACGAACAGATCGTATCCAAAAACTTTATTCTGCTGCATGTGGATGACAAAGCAGGTGTGTTGGCACAGATTACGCAAGTCTTTGCTGAATACAACGTTAGCCTTGCTTCGGTTGTTCAACAGCCGAATGAGCACAATCCGGATGCAGAAATCATTATCGTGACGCATAATGCAAGCAAGGCAAGCATGGATAAGGTGCTTAAGCATTTTGAATCCTTGAGTGTCATACGCCGAATCAAGAGCGTATATCGCGTAGAAGGTTAACGTGCGCGAATCACGAGGAAACGGCGGTTGCTGCCGATGTAGAGCCTGATGGATCAGTGGACAACGGAATGGATATACGATTTTGAAAGCGTATCGGACCTTGCTGTGCGTTAAAGCATATTTGCTGAGCGCGCTTCAACCTTTTGGGCATCGTGAGTATACGAGCTGAAGCTCGAAAAGGCATTTTAAAGGCGGAGAGTCCGCGGTAGAGGCGTCCTGATCCATCATGGCTGCAAGATCCCAACGTTGCGATCCGGACGGTGGCATCCGAACCGTTGGTTGTTAAAGATAGCGAGAAAGCCGTAATGGCGGCAATCGAACGATTGGAGATGCAAACCGAATGAGCATGAATCAAAAAGTTGTTGTAAAGGTGCCTGCAAGCACGGCCAATCTGGGTCCCGGGTTTGATACTCTAGGCATGGCATTGTCATTATATGCATGGCTGGAAATGAAGCCGGCGGATAAGACCGTTTTCCATTTGCATGGGGATAATCTGAACGGTTTGCCATCCGACAAGACCAATTTGATCTATGAGGTTGCCCAAATGGTGTTCCGCGAAGCCGGGGTGCCTGTTCCGGAGCTGGAAGTCTCCATGTTCTCGGACATTCCGCTTACCCGCGGGTTAGGCAGCAGCGCTTCCGCCATCGTTGGCGCGCTTGCTGCGGCGAACGCTTTGATTGGGTCCCCCCTGACGGACGCTAAATTGTTTGATATGGCGACGTCGTTGGAGAAACATCCCGATAATGTTGGAGCTTCCCTGTATGGAGGGGTTGTTGTTGCAGCTTGGGACGGAACGCGGGTAGAACATATCCGAATCGAGCCTCATCAGGATCTGCAGGCACTTGTCGTTGTGCCCGATTTCCAGTTGTCCACCTCGAAAGCCCGTGATGTAGTTCCTGATCAATTCAGCAAAGGGGATCTGGTGTACAATGTGAGCCGATCTTCGCTGCTTGTTGCCGCTTTGGCCGGCGGACGTCTGGACATGATCCACGCAGCAATGAAGGATCGGGTGCATCAGCCTTACAGGGCATCGCTTGTGCCGGGCATGGCTGAGATTTTGGAGCATGCTGCGGATCACGGGGCTTTGGGCGCTGCGTTGAGCGGAGCCGGACCGACGGTACTGACGTTGGTGGACCGACATGATCCTCGCAAGACCGGTTTGGAGCAATATTTGTTGGATACAATGAAGCGCGAGGGCATTGCTGCTTCCGCGTTGTGGCTTGATCCTGACCTGGACGGGGTGACCGTGCTTTCAGATCAAGAAAACAGTCCTTTTCTGGACATCGTCAGAGGAGAAATCAACGCATGAAAAGAATCGCCGTGTTACCTGAAGGATCGGTTTCCCACGAGGCTATTGAATTTCTGTTTAATGGAGAACCGCTGGAATTGTACCATTCCAAATTGATTTCCGATGTGTTCCGCGCAACAGACAACGGAAAGACCCAATATAGCGTGATCCCTATCGAAAATACGATCGAAGGCTCGGTCAGCCTCCACATGGATTGGTTAGTCAATGAAGTCGATATCCCCATGCAAGCAGAATGGGTCTATCCTTCCATACAAAACGTGATCGGGCACGGGTCTGAATTTGCAACAGGCGACGGAGGGTATGATTTCGGCAAAATCACCAAAATCATGTCACACCCCGTTGCGATTCCGCAATGCCAAAACTTCATCCGCACTTATTCCCCTGAAGCAGATCTTGAAGGGGTGAACAGTACGGCCGAAGCGGTGGAATTGGTCAAAAAAAATCCGGGCAAAGGCTGGGCGGCCATCGGCACAAAGCTTGCGGCGAAGAAACACGGCCTAGACATCATGGCGGAACGGGTTACGGACCATGACAACAACTATACTCGCTTTGTGCTCATCGGCCATGAGCCGGTGCAAATTCCGCGGGAACCGGACCATGTCAAGACAAGTTTGCTCGTCACGCTTCCGGAGGATGCTCCAGGGGCGCTGCATCAGGTGTTATCGGCATTTGCATGGCGGAAGTTGAACCTTACCAGGCTGGAATCGCGTCCGACGAAAAAAAGGCTGGGGAGTTACTACTTTTACATTGATGTAGAAGAGACGGTAGACTCCGTGCTATTAACGGCGGCCATGGCCGAAATCGAGGCTTTGAATTGCCAGGTGCGTGTTCTTGGAAGCTACCCTTGTTATACCTATCCTTCGTTGAAGACGACCTGAGGGCCGGGTTGAAATTTGTTGAAGGTTGTCATGCGTATGGGTGAAAATTCACGTCCTGACTGCTTTTTGTTGTACAATAGAGGAGTTGGACGGAGTATTCGGAGCAGTGATTTTGAAATATAACGGAGGTGCAATGATTATGTCAGAGCAGTGGATTTATTTGGACGGTCAATTTGTAACCAAGGAGAATGCAACCATATCCGTGTACGATCACGGTTTTTTATACGGGGATGGCATTTTTGAAGGAATCCGCATTTACAATGGCAATATTTTCAGATGCAAGGCCCATTTGGACCGTTTGTACGATTCCGCCAAATCCATTGCGTTGAACATTCCGTTGTCGTATGACGAAATGCTTGATGCTGTGGCTGAAACCGTGCGCCGCAACGAGATGCGCAATGGATATATCCGTTTGATCGTATCGCGTGGAGCAGGCAATTTGGGGTTGGATCCGACGCGTTGTCCGAAAGCTTCCGTGATTATCATCGTGGAGCAGCTCGCAATTTATCCGGAAGAAGCTTATTTGACGGGGTTAAAGGCCGTGTCCGTATCACAACGACGCAATATCCCGGACGCGCTGAATCCGAAAATCAAATCCCTGAACTACCTGAACAACGTATTGGTTAAAATCCAATCCAATTATGCGGGTGTTGGCGAAGCGATTATGTTGAACTCCCAGGGGTACGTGACCGAGGGATCGAGTGACAACATTTTTATCGTGAAAAACAGTGTTGTTTACACGCCTCCTTGTTATCTGGGAGCTCTGGAGGGGATTACACGTCAAGCTATTATCGACCTTTGCGGCGAACTTGGATTCGAGTTGAAAGAGACTCCGTTCACGCTGCATGACGTGTATGTTGCGGACGAGGTGTTCTTCACGGGGACTGCTGCTGAAGTCATTGCGGCATACGAAGTGGATGGAAGAACCATCGGTGCAGGTGTAGCCGGCCCTGTGACACTGAGGCTGCTTGAAGCGTTCCGTCAAATCGTTGACAAAGACGGCCATAAAGTGTGGGAAGCTTAAGTTTTAATATCTGATTTTGTAGTAAGAGATCCTTTTTGCCTAATGACAGAATGGGTATGCAAATGCATGCCGATTCCGGGGCGGGAAGGATTTTTTTTGCGTTATTGATGTCATCAGGGCGGTTGCTGCATAGGATGTATTAACAATATGGGCGATTGTACAGCCCAAGTATCGCCTAGGAGGTTTGTTTCTAGTGAAAATACACATGGTGAAAAAGGGCGACACCCTGTATTTGCTTTCCAAAAAGTATAATGTGTCGCTTGAAAAAATTATTGCGGCCAATCCGCAAATCGCTGATCCTGACAAATTGGACGTTGGCATGAAGGTCAAAATTCCTGCTGAGCCCGTGACGCCAAATCTGGATGGGGTGCTGCATAGTCACAAGGTGCAGCAGGGGGATACGTTATGGAAGCTCTCGCAAGCTTGGGGAGTTCCGTTGAAGAGTATGCTCGAAGCAAATCCGCAGCTTAAAAATCCCAATGCACTCCTTGTCGGTGAAACGGTGTATATTCCTTCGGTACAAGGTCAAGGAGGGGCTGCGACTGGCAACAATACATCCAATAGTGCAGCCGACGAGAAGCTTTCCCCAGAAGGCAAGGAGTACACAGGGGTGAAGGAAAACACGGAGGTTATCGAAAATCCGGTAATGCCTGCTCCGGCTCCAGCGCCTGTAACCGAACCGCAGGCAGAGGCTCCCATCGTGTCTTCCCCGCCGGAAGTCAATCAGGAGCTCCCCAATGTAATGCCTAATTCGGAAATTGTGCCTCAACTGCCTGTAATGCCTGAAGTGGAACCGAGCAAACAAACTGAAATTAAAAAAGAAGTATTGTATCAAGCTGAAATCAAGCCTCTGCCTGAGTACACCATGCCGAAACTCTCTCCTGAAGCAAACGTGATGCCGGTCCTGCCGAATGCAGCATGGCCAGCCGAGCAAGCGGTAAAATCGCCCTGTGGTTGTGGTAAAAAATTGCTTCATGCGCCTGTAGAATATCCTTATGCACAAGTTCCCGTTCCCGCACAAGAGGCGTACAATGTTGAGCCGAACGCAGCTCATTCAGCAACAGGAAGTAATGAAAACCTTGGTTTTCCTGGAATCCATCAGGTGAATCCGTATGCCACGGAGGGACAGATATCGAATTATTCGTGGCCTGACCACTCGCATAATCCAGTAATGCCGAATGAGATTTCCGGTGTGAACAGCTTTCCGCAATCGCCAGCATCGCATGTCAATAGCCCGTTTACTCCTTATTCTGTAGGGGCGCAGGAAAATCAGCCGCCGATGATTTCGCCATACTCCATCCTTCCATATCCTCCATGCGGTTGCGGAGGTCATGTGCATGCTCAACATTACACATTCCCAGTTCATCAATATCAGTCTCCATCTTGGACTATGTATGACCCGTACGGAGTGAATCCTACCGGGATGGCTCCTGCAATGACTTCAGCTCACCCGGCAGAGTATACCTACCAGAATCCGTATCCTGTGCAAAATATGGTTCCTCCGGCTCCATTAGGTGCGTTCGGGGAGATGTACCCTTCTGGAAGCAAGGGAAAAAAAGGTGATCATGACGTCAATTTAAGCCATTCCGATGCTGAGAAGGAAGAACTGTTCATTAAGGAAGATGCAAGCAAGCAGGAACCGGCGACGAAGAGTAAAGCTGCCAAAAGAAGAGCCGGAAAATCCAATGCAAAGAGACCAAGCAAAGCTTCGGTTTCGTCAAAAGCACAAAATGAACGTAAGTCGGCAATGGCGAAGCGTAATGCAAGTTCGAAAAACAGAGCTCCCTGGATCCGAAAGTAGAAATGGAACATGTTGCGGCCGACTCTCTAGCGGTTGGCCGCTTATAAATGTATAAATGTGCAATAAAAGAAGCGAATATAGTAGGCTGAAAGAGGTTCGGTCATTCTTTGATAAAGGGTGCTTTTGGATCGAGGAACCTGGAGATTGTAGAATCTCTTCAAGTTTTAATAACGGATTCACACTATTTTTTTAAAAAAAGTATTGCATTATGAATTTGAAAGTGGTATATTCTAATTCCGGCCAAGAAAACACCGAGAAACATGGTGCGGCAAGCAAAGCAAAAAAGCTTCGAAAAAAGAAACTTAAAAAATGCTTGCAAAGTTGGTTCGGATGTGATAAGATATAAGAGTTGCTAATGACAACAACTTAGTAACGAAAACGAAGTTTGATCTTTGAAAACTGAACAACGAGTGAGTAATGCGAGGGTTTTTGGTGCATGTCGTATGACTGTATAAAAACCGGAGCAATATTGAGATATTTTATCTCGTCAGATTCAAATGAGCTAATCGCTCTTTTCAATACCTCAGATGATTTTCATCACGATTAACCTCGTGACCGAAATTCATCTTTATTGGAGAGTTTGATCCTGGCTCAGGACGAACGCTGGCGGCATGCCTAATACATGCAAGTCGAGCGGAGTTGATAGGAAGCTTGCTTCCTTGATGCTTAGCGGCGGACGGGTGAGTAACACGTAGGCAACCTGCCCTCAAGCTTGGGACAACTACCGGAAACGGTAGCTAATACCGAATACTTGTTTTCTTCGCCTGAAGAGAACTGGAAAGACGGAGCAATCTGTCACTTGAGGATGGGCCTGCGGCGCATTAGCTAGTTGGTGAGGTAACGGCTCACCAAGGCGACGATGCGTAGCCGACCTGAGAGGGTGATCGGCCACACTGGGACTGAGACACGGCCCAGACTCCTACGGGAGGCAGCAGTAGGGAATCTTCCGCAATGGGCGAAAGCCTGACGGAGCAATGCCGCGTGAGTGATGAAGGTTTTCGGATCGTAAAGCTCTGTTGCCAGGGAAGAACG
>NZ_CAKMMP010000003.1 GCF_927798175.1 Paenibacillus sp. JJ-223 | reverse complement strand
TTCTTGTCCCGAGCGAAGGACAAGAACTTGTACCGATTGCCGGAATGGACAAGAACATAGTCCGATTACCGATTAGATGAACATCTAAATAAAAAGCTCATGCAGATAAACTTCATTAGTATCAAAATATGTATGTTTATCAGCCTGACGATCAAGGACATCAATGCTTCACAAGCTCATACCGTTTGGGAAGAATGCGTCCAGAACCGCGGCGAATGCTCATTAAACCGTTGTTTAAACTGAGGATTAATCATATGAGAGCTTACATGGGCATAGGGTGCCACAATACAAACTATTGCTTTGTGACGGCATATCCGGTATAGCTCTGTTAAGACGGACTGAAGATCGTCAGCATATTTTTCCTAGGGAATAAAACTACGGCAAGCCCATATGGAACACACAACATCCACATGCTTTGTTAGAAGCGGAGCCCGGTTTTCAGCGTTTGCTGAGGTGGGCTTGCTATGCTAATAATACAGTTTAACAGATACATTCATGAACAATAGGAGTGTTAATTTTGAGCATTGTTTCGATCACCTTACAAACGTTGTTAATCCTTATGTTTCTAATGGCGAGCTCTGGGAAACTGAGGGGTGCTAAAACGCCAATTGAAGAATTCGAGAAATTGAGATTACCACAATGGTTCCGTGTAGTCACAGGTATCGTCGAGCTCGTTTCTGCAGCTGCTCTAATTATCGATTTTTGGTATGCAAGTTGGATAGCGGCAGGTGCGCTTCTCATTGTACTAACGGCTTTGGGGGAGTCGTGGCACAAGTACGTATACAAGATTCATTTAAAAATATGATCATTATTATATTAATCGGCGTGATGGCAAGCTTCTTAATTTCTGAACAGTGTATCTGAACTTATAACTTCAATTGGGTTTTAATGGTATTCATGGGACAAGGGCCAATCCCGCAAAGGATGGCCCTTGTCGGACATGCCAGTCGTTTTGTTGCTGCGTAAGTTGGATATGTTCTATCTCACTTTACAAACTTCGCATAAGCGGAGTCGGGAGGGATGGCTTCGATTATTTTGGCGAGGTTCTCTGTCAATCGCTGAAGGATGGATCGTCCGCTCCAATTCGCCGGAAGTAATTCAGGCGGCAGCATAGGATCTAATAGGTAAAGCTCGTTAATCGTTTCCCCCAGCGTCAAAAACAGGACAAACAGTTCCAGCGCATGACTCTCCGATGCTTTAGCGGAAGAGAAATGTTCCAATGAAGAAATAAACAAGGGTTCAAAATATTCCTCGAACCAGAGCTGTTTCTCGTTGTAGATCCGCGTCAATTCACCCAAAGACCAAATTTCCTCAACCTGATCCTCCGTCAGTTTCCCATGCTCCATTTTCCCGGAAAATACGGTTACGAATGGACCGGCATCATGCTTTTGAATGAGCTCCGATAGCTCCTCCCGGTATGGCCATGGTGAAATATACATCCCGCTATATAGTAGTCCAAATCCCGTTTGCAGTAGATCCGCTCGCAAACGGTCGCGTCGTTTACGTTCCGATTCTGGAAATGAAATCAAGACAAGATGCCAGGAGCGATCCCAAACGGTGTTATAAAGCTCCGGTTTACGATTGATCGAGCGAATAAACTCCCTTCCGGCAGCTGTAATACGGTAGGTCGAACGGGAAGGGGTATCGACGTAGCTCTCCTTTTTCAGCCGTGATAAACCATTGCGTATATAAGGGGGCGAGTATCCCCGTTGCTCATAAATTCGAATAAGCTCCTGCGATTGAAGCTCATCTGCCTTGGATAACAGAAAGAGCATTTGCTTTTCTACTGACAGCATCAGGATTCACGCTCCTATTGACAACTCTGCACAAGTGAATATAACATAAATATCGTCGATAACGCAAAAATATGTTACAAAACAGTGCTGTAATTTCATTGTACCTCAAATTCAATTCAAAGGAGACATGATTTTTATGACAAAAGCGAAACTAATAACCGGAAAACTTACAATGATTCTTGGGCTTCTATTTACCGTGTCCATGCCAATCACCGCTGCTGCAGAGGACAATTCCGCGACGTCATCAACGGCCCCAAAGGATGTCGCTAGCAATGTAGCAAGCTACAGTAAATGGAATACGCCATTTAACCTGACGGTAAATGGGAAGAAAATCGAAGCTAAAGGTGAAATGGTGAATACGCGCATGCTGATCCCACTTCGCGCTGTGTTCGAGGCTGCCGGTGCGATTGTCAAATGGGATGCCGCTAAGCAGTCCTGGTTTGCTGAAGGTGAAGGCTTCACTGCATCACAGAAGCTCGGGGAATCTCAAGTTAATGTAAATGGTGTTAGATATGAGCTGGATCATGAGGTTGTTCTTGAAAATGGCAGCGTAATGGTATCCTCCCGACTAATTGAGGTTGCCCTCGGGCTGGAACTGCGCTGGGATTCAGCAAACCGCATGTTAACCGCGTCTTCTGTGTCAACGGCATCGGGATTCCAAGCATGGTCAGATGCATTCGCGGCTTACGGCAACATCCCGGTCAAATACGCCCACGACGGTATGCCGTCCGGACAAAATATCAGTCTGCCAGTCAGTTGGAAAAACGCGCCTGAAGGCACGAAATCCATTGCCGTGGTCATGTATGATGTTCACCCGATTGCAGATAACTTCATTCATTGGAGCGTACTTAACATTCCGGTAGCGGCACAGGGATTAACGGTAGGCGCCTCGGGTCACTTCTCGGACGGTTCTGTAGAATTAAACAGCTATTACGGCGCAGAGCCTCCCCGTTATTCTGGCGATCATCTGTACCGTTTGGCCGTCTATGCGCTTGACACCGACAAGCTGGAACTGCCAGCAACAGCACCGGTATTCTTCGAACAACTGGAACCGCTGCTTCTTGCGCACTCACTTGGCTATTCCAAGCAAGACGGCTTTGTTCATCAAAATTAGTTTGACTGAAGGGAATCCTTGTCATGAATAGTTATATCTCTTTGTTTGGGACGGTAAGCGTACCGATTCTGCTGGCTTGTCTACTTGGATATCTGTATCAGAAGTACAAGTCGCCTGATGCGAAGGTGCTGGCGGACTTGAGCTTGTTCGTTCTTTCGCCCTGCCTTATCGTGAGCGCTGTTTCGGGTAGCGGCTTGAATAACTCGGCATTTGCTCACATTGCGTTATTTACTGTCATTCAGACGGTTCTCTGTTGGGGGGCCTCCCTTGCTGTAGGGAAATTATTTCGATTTGATACGCCTTCATCTCGGGCGATGGAACTCACGTCCATATTCGCTAACTCCAATAATTACGGGTTGCCTTTGCTGCTTCTTGCATTCGGAAATGCCGGCTTCGCCATTGGAGTCACGAATGTAGTCCTTCATATCGTACTCGTGAATACGCTTGGATTATATATTGCCTCTCGCAGTTCCTTTAGTCCACGGCAAGCCGCTGCGAAAATGGTACGGAACCCTCTGATCTATGCTGCGGTTGTTGGCCTGATGCTGTATTTGTTCCAAATCCCGTTGCCGACAAGCTTAAATTCGGGCCTCGAGCTTATTGGCGGAGCTTATGCCGCTATCGTTCTGCTCATGCTGGGTATGCAACTCAGAAAAACAAACTGGCGTGCCAGCATGCGCCGCGAACTGTGGATTTCTATTGTCATGCGAATTGTGGGCGTGCCGCTTCTGTCTTTGCTGACCATTCACCTGCTTGGACTTCATGGTCTTGAAGCATCGGTATTGTTTGTACAATCTTCAATGCCTTCTGCTATTAATTCCGTGGTGCTAATGGAGAAGTATGGGGGAGACAAGGAACTGGTTTCGGTTAACGTTGCAATCACGACGACTGCAAGCTTTCTTTATCTCCCCATTCTGATTTATTGGTCAGGCTGGTTCTAGTTTCGGCATGAGGTACGTCGGCTTACGTGAATTGGGCCGCCAGGGAGTGATTCTGGCGGCCTTTTGATTTCGCTTTATTGATGTTACGGTGAACAGCATCACAGATGACGGCGAAAAATAACCTTGGTGGAGTCCTCAACGTCCCGGTGCATGATTCCACGTGAAGTCTATCGATGTCCGTCTGACGCTGCCGGGCGTGGGTGATAGAGACGGGCAACCGCAGGAGTGAAGGAAAGGCAAAGAATGTACGAATTTTTGGGAAAATATAACGAAAGCGAGCTCGAATTTATTAAACGGCTGTTTGGAGATATGGTTGACTTCTATGCGCTAACGTACCTCAACAAACCGTATCGACAATCTTTTAATTTTTTGCGTGCTGATCAGAAAAAGAGAGTGAGCTCCCTCACAGGCATTGGGCCGGCGGGGGAGCTCACTGTCTTTCTCCAGAGCTTTATTTGGATTCAATTCGACCAATTGAATGGGTCGTCTCGGACAATGCTTGTTTCACTGCTGACCAGTTGGTCTGCTCAATATCGAGTACATGTCGAAGGTAAGCCCATGTAACTTTCTGGATCAGGGCAACTCGTTGTGGGTTTTCGTCTGTTGTTTCTTTAACCTCGTAACCAGCGATCCCTCCAAGTGAGTGTTCTGCGCCAAAAAGGGTGAGCAGGCTCTCGGCTCCCGGGCTGAGGAAGTAAGGGTCGGTCATCCAATCCGGCCCGCGAACGGTCAGCTGATATTTGTTAGGAGTGTCGTCCTGATCCCCGACGACCACGAGGGTGGGCTTGGTCATGTGCTCGAAGCTCACGTTCAGATGCGGCATCTTCTCGGCCGCGAACGGTGTCAGGCTGTCCCCACCTTGCCCGGCGGTGGCGAATAGCACGCCTGCTTTGATGCGTGAGTCGGACAGGTCCTCTTCCTTCTTGGTCTCGGGGTTGAGGACTCGCAAGCCTAGCAAGTTGCCCGCCGTCTGGCCGCCGAAGGAGTGTCCGGCTGTGGCGATGCGGCTTCGGTCAAGGCGCCCGCTGAGGCCGGGAACGGCAGATTCCAGGAAATCAAGCTGATCAAGGATGCGCTTCATGTCTTCCACTCGGAAACGCCATATCCGTGGTGTGCGGGGATCGTCCTGAGGGAGACCTAGTGTCCTTGAGTCGAGATGGGTGGGTTGAATGACTACGAAGCCGTGTGCAGCCCAGAAGTCAACCAAGGGGCCGTAACCCTCCAACGATGAGCCAGAACCGTGTGAGAAAACAATGATAGGTAAGTTACGACCGGTCGTCGGCGCGGAGACTTTCACTTGCAGATTCTCGCCACGGCCCGGGGCTGGAAGCACTATCGGCTTTACCGAGACGACTGGAGAGGGTGCGGTAATCTTTAGTTCCATAATAAATGTTCCTGCCCTTCTTAAGATAGATTGTTGTCGGGAGTTTTCCCCCGCAGATCCCATAATAAAAGTTGGAGTCAAATCCAAGTCAAGGCGCGAAAATAAAAAAATCGCCCAAGGATAAGTGATGGAAATAGGATTGACTTGGAGTCGGCTCCAAAATGTATAATGCTCAAAACAGCAATTTAGGGAGGAGACATAATGGAAGAACAAACTTTTACGATCAAGCAAGTCGCCGAGCAAATCGGTATTTCCGAGGATACAATCCGCTATTACGAAAAGATCATGCTGCTGCCTCGGGCAGAACGGAAGGAAAACAGGCATCGCTTTTATCGAAAAGAGGACATTTATAGGATCAAGCAAATAACCTGCCTCAAAAAAACGGGAATGTCGCTCGAGGCTATGCGGCCATTTTTGGCTGCCTCAGTCGACTCCGATTCCGTTAATTATCCTGAACTGGTGGATCAATTAAGAAGTCAACGTGAACATATTATGATTCAAATTTCCTCGCTTCAGCAGATCGTTGATTTTATTGACATAAAGCTGAAAGAAGGTAGGCCCAATAATTAAAGCTCGATGCGCTAAGTTCCACAATCCCCGGAATGTTCCCTTTAAAGTCTTGCGCACGCTTTATTGCACGCTTTCCTTTATTTGGAGTTCCATTTACAATTCACCTATGATGGAACGGTCGATGCTTTTTGTTTATTTAAGGAGAAGATGGCTGAAATGATTGCTAGAATAACAATCAGTCCGCCAACCCAAGCATTCATTGTGACGGAATAATGGTTGACAATCAGTCCCCCAAGTATTGAACCTGCTGCAACTCCTATGTGTAAAGATGATGTATTAAAGCTTAATTGGATATCCGAAGATTCCGGAGCTGTTTGTACCAGATAGCTTTGAATGGCAGGACTTGGAGCCATATTACATGCACACCAGACTACGGTTACGATGAGTAATAGAAAGATAGAACCTGTAGAATAAGGCAACAAGAATAAAGCGAGCGCATGTAACAGGAGAGTGATGAGATCGTTTTGCTGTTCCCAAGTTTATCTGAGGACCATCCTCCAATCCATCCTCCTGCTATACCTGCTAATCCATATACAAACAGAACAAGACTGATCATATTCGTTGACAGCCCCATCATCTCATGTAAAAAAGGTGTGATGTAGGCGTAGATCGTGAATTGGCCTGTCATCTGTAATATTGAGATTGAATGAGCGGATAAAATTTTGGAGTCCTTTAGCGTTCGAAGCTGTTCTCGCAACTGGACTCCCGGCCGTGGAGCTACCTGTGGAAGATATCGTTTGACTGCCCATGCCACGATTAAGGTAAGGGCCCCGGTCAAAGCAAATGTTGAACGCCATCCCCACATTTCGCCGATGAATGTACCAAGAGGGACACCGATGACAAGAGATGCGCTTATCCCCATAAAAATAATACCGATTGCACGACCTCTTAATTCGGGTGCAACTATACTTGAAGCCATAACAACAGAAAGAACAACCACAATCGAGCAACTTGCTGCAAGTATAATCCGCGAAACAAGAAGAATCGCAAAGGTAGGGCTTACGAATGTTGGTCAGCATTTTATTTTGGAGTCTAACCATGGACCGTTTAAATTGTTTAAAATGCTGTTTTCCGAGATGATTAACCAGCAGGAGCGAGAACGGACAGGCCGGATGTTGGCCGAAGCAACCCCTTCCAATATTAAGATTATGGATTACGTTCTTCAACGGGCCGTACAACGGGGAGAAATCACAACATTCCCACCTAAAGCGACCAAACTCATTCTTTTTGAGCAAATTCGCTATACGTATATGTTTGAAAATGGATTAGTGTCGCATCAGAAATTGGAAGAGATTGTTGATCATGTGGTGTTGCCGGCAATTTTATATTTTTCTAAACTGTGAATAGGCTGGGTTATAGGCTGGCCTAAACAGTGCTGTGATAATATTTTCCAGTTGGTTGAAAATACGAAGCGAACAGCGAACTTGATTCCATCATAGACAGAAAAAGAAGCCGTTCCTTTGTAAAATGGAAGTGTCGAGCAACCATTCAAAGGAGGGCTTCTTTTGTACATTCAATATGCCATGGACCAACTCTATCTGCTAATGGATTTAGAACAGGATATTCCAGAAAATCACCTCGTTCGAGTCGTAAAACGCGGCTGTAAACCGGATCGACGACCAGATTTTTGCTGCTGCTTACCCAGGAGGCGGACGTAACGGCTAGCATCCCAAAATGCTGTAGTGTCAAGGCCGGCAGGAATATGAAGGGAACTATACGGCAATCGGTACAAGTTCTTGTCCTTTAACGGTACAAGTTCTTGTCCCGATCATGGATAATCAAGCATAAGATTACTCCAAAAAATGGTCGACTTCGTCGAGGCCACGCTGTGTTTAAAAGTCCGAATTTAATACTTCCGAAAATCCGACAGGAATGAAGGGAAGATACGGCAATCGGTACATGTTCTTGTCCTCCGACACGAAATCACCATCTGTCGAAGTACAAGAACATGGTCACATTGAAGTCGCTAATTTAGCGGCTTTTTTATTTTATCGGTACAAGTTCTTGTCCCGAGCGAAGGACAAGAACTTGTACCGATTACCGAAATGGACAAGAACATCGTCCGATTGCCGATTAGATGAACATCTAAATAAAAAGCGCGTGCAGATAAACTTCATTAGTATCAAAATATGTATCTTTATCAGCCTGACGATCAAGGACATCAATACTTCACAAGCTTCATCCAAAATGCTTGCCCTAAGCCCGTCTCCGTGTGCAGTTATGAGGAAGAAACGTAGAGCTGCTTATCGACGGTGATAGCAACCGCCCGGTTTACAAAGACAATTACTGTCGCACCGACATGAGTAATCAGCTAGGCGTTCTTGAGCGTTTCGGTGGAAGAATACGAGGGGGAAGGCGAAGAGAGATACAACGATCTGTTCGAAACGGAGTCTTTAGATTTCTCTGACAGCGACAATGACGAATGCCTCGAGGAAAAGAGCCCCTTCCATCGATTACGCCCCTAACGAAGAGGACCCGGAAGCTCGCTGGGATAGAATTAGCGGGACAGCGAGAAGGGGAGGGACCGGAAGGATAGACGCAATCGAATGCCCCCAGTGAGGTGGCCTTTTTAGATACAGACTTGGGGAAAGGATTATGGCTAGCCCATAGGTTTGTGGAGACACATATTCGATAGACCTGCTTAAATATTTTTTAGTGAACAATCCTTATTCTTATGCGATCCGGATCTGGGTGCATATATGCGAGGTATAAAGAAGCGTTTTATTTTGTTAAAAAGCAAAAGACGATCAGATTTGCCTAAGATCGGTGCCAAAAAATCCACGCCGGGAATTGTATTTGCTATCAGCGGCTTAAATATTTCCTCTTTGCGGGTGGCTAACTCTCAGACGTCTGGATAAACAGTTGAGGACGAAATCCTGCCGAGCCGCTGACAAACTTTTTACCGATAGAATAAATCTTGGTTGGGTTACTCAGGATGTCACAGTGTGAGTTCCGGAGGAGATATGTTTATCCTCAACAAAGTTAAAGTGCTACTGGTCCTTAACCACAAAGGGAATAGATTTGTAGTTTGGAAGCCATTTATTTTTGAGATTATTTCTCTTTTATCACATTGGCATTTAGAACATCGTTTTAATGACGCCTATATCACCTGCAGTGATTTGGGTGGGATTAGGCAAAAGAAATTTCTTAAATAGGCGAATAATATGAACGCGTAGTGGATAAAATTGAGACCACCTTAGTCATTCTAATTGGAGTGTTAGAGAGCTTAAATAAAATAAACACACACCCTCGAAAATGTCGGGGAAGATGAAAAAATGAATAGATCGAAAAGGTTGCGAAAAAGGTGTGTAAGAAAAGTTAATTCAGCAATTAGAGAAATTACGGAAAGCCACTTACCTTGTTAAAAGAAAAAAAACAAATCGTGCTAGGAAAGAAGTTGGGGATGCATTACTTCAACTTCATCAATCATTAAGATGTATTAGAGAACTTAAATATCCTAAAACACAGGTTTCAATAGCTGTATCTGATCCAGTCAAAACTACTGATTTGACTGGATCGACTGGAGAAACTGGCGGGACCGGTGCCACCTAAGACGGGATGAAAATTGTAACTGATGAACCCAAAAAAGAACATTATGGCGATTTATTCCAACGTTTAGAGGATGCTCTGAGAAGACACAACGGCTAATACGATTATCAGGACGAGCCAGAAGGTTGGTCCTTTTTAGTTGCCATAAATCATTGGAGATATATCCTATGAACATCAGAATCGTGCCAATCGATCAGATCAAAGCAGCAGCGTATAACCCTCGGTTTGACCTTCTGCCAGGCGATACGAAATATGAAAGCTTCGGAGAAGCATCGAGGAGTTTGGGTACGTCCAGCCTATCGGTGGGCATCGAAGGTATAAGATCATGGTCAACGAGCTTGGCCAAACTGAATTGCAAGTGCTTGTAGTCTTTCTGGCGGGTTAGCAAATGATAAGCAATCGTCATCATGGAATGTGGAACGGCAACTGCCGCTCGCTGCTTTCCTTTGCGGGCTGAGATTTGAGCTCAGAGATCGTTATCAGATCCACGTATGGAGTGGGAGGGGTTCGATGAGGGTGGAACGGAGATACTTGTTGCCTTAGCCTGTTATGGAAGACTTTCGTTTACCGGCGCTTTCGTTATGCCCCGGAACAAGGCCAACCCAAGTCGAATAAATAGTAGGATATACCTATATACGAGAGTTCAAAATATGGATATATTTGTAATTGTAAGGTAAATATTTCAATAAATCGAGTAGGTATTTAATCTATGCTAATCTTCTCCAGAAACTACAAAATTGCTTTCGCTATGTTATTTACATTTTTGCTGTTTATCTCCCCTGTAAATCCGTCCTATGCTGAATCTTCTGAAGATGTATCTTCCAAATTGGTAGTCACAGAGATCGGATCGGCTACTCCCAAATTTGAAACACTAGCGGTTAAGAAGTGGGGACCTTACGCTGTCAGAACACGTAACATAAATGAGTTTGATGGTGCAAGTGTATATACAAACAGTGGTGTGTCATCCTTTGAAATTACTGATGTACAAATGGTAGGCGTTCACGCTGGCGAAAAAGCAAACTTCACCTTGTCAATTACTGACTTTACGACAGGAAACCTCATGTGGAGTAAAACTTTTACTGAAGATGTAACAGGGAGAAGCTGGAACGTGAGCAATGTGGTTCCAGGGAGAACATACCAAGTTGTTATAACATCCAATACAAACAATGACATGGATGGCGGATTTTGGCTCACAGTTGACGGTTACGCATATCAATAAAATCAAAAGGATGCCAATACGTTAATTTCGCGTTTGGCATCCTTTGTTTTTTACTTGATAGTAGAGGCATATTGCATCATGGTATTTTTGTTAAAATGAGAACTACTCATTTCAATAAGAATATTATTTTTAACCCATGTTAGCGTGCCACCATGATTATTTCTAAATGGGCTATAATGGTACTTAACCCCATTCTTTATTATTAGTTCTGTGCTGTCCGATTGATTTATTTCTTGCCCATGGTAATAGCTCTCATAAAGACTTAGTACAGGGTCAGTATCTGACAAGTAAAATATCACAAATGAACCATCAATCTTTTTAGTGACAACCTCAAATTCTCCAGAAATACTTGCGTATAGAGGCTTAAAGTTCACCTTCATATTATCAGACCCTTTTTCTTCCACCTTTAGGGGTTCCGCATTTACTGATGTGTCATAAACAAATATTGAAATCAAACACAAAACAAGAAGCATTCTCTTATTCATGGTTACCTCCACTAAAGTTTTATCTGGTAAATAGCATAAACCTTAGAGAATTAAACTATACATAAAATCCAACAATTGGTTTAATTTCAGGAAAGATGGACGTTTTTTGTGTGTTTAACATCAGGAATATGAAGGGAAGTATACTGCAATCGGTACATAGCCCGTTAAATAGTGACAGAAAGTTTCACCTGTAAAGAGGCATTGATATAAACAATAGGTATGTGCCAATGGATTTCGAGGTGTTTTTTTACACGCAATCCGTTTTTTCATTTTCCTGGTTTTCGTAAGGACCAGCAGAGCACCGACAGGTATATAATCGTAGTAACCATTCAATATAGTAAGGTTGGGGAATATAGAAAGAATACTTCAAAAGTCGCTAATTTGGTCATAACCCTGTCAAGTAGACAATGAAAAAAAGACGATTTTAAGCTGCGACCGTTTCCCGGTATTCCACCGGGGAACGGTCGTTTTGTGCCAGCACAGGAATTTTCATGCTTTCCTCCCGCGTAAGACTTGACCTTCAAGCAATAAATAACGCTCCTGCAGGGCATAGAAAACCGTACCGGTACAAGTTCTTGTCCAACAATACCGGTATTATACATATGTACAAAATACGAGTTTTGTGAAATAGTGTCTAAAAAAATTAGGAATGCTGTTGCATCTGTTGGCTGTATTGTTTTTTGATTATCCGTTGTTTTTGGATTATTCCGTATTGTTTTTTGATTATCCGTTGTTTTTGGATTATTCCGTTCCTTTCCTTTTTCTTCGAAGTTCGATTAGTTCGATTGAGATTATAATCTTTCCAACTTTGTATTTAATGTTTCCCATAAAGAAAACCTGAATCAATGTTTCACTCGGTGTGCATATGTTACATTTTGGTAAAAACACTTTCGATGTGGCCAAAATTTTCACCCAACGATCACCAAGAAATATTCATCATATTTTTCTCGATTATATATGGATAAATGTATCCTTTTATAAATATTACCCTCGAGAAATTTTTCATTCCGTATGGATAAATATGATAATCGTTGTTGTTCTCTTGATGCATCTCTTGATGCTTTTGCCTAAGTACACTCGATCCACAGCAGCTTCTTTATTGCCGAGGACTTCCGCAACAAATTACGAAAATCCTCGGCTTTGCACATCCTTATTTCATCCGATAAATCCAGGCTGCCTAAAACTCAATATAACGAAGCAGACGCACCAGACTCCATGTCTTCTTTCCCCTGTTTGTTCCAAAGCTTCCTAAACATTTCGCAATCGCGAATCAATTCGTCGAAACGGCCTTTCGCGACAATGGAGCCTTGATCCATGACGACAATCTTATCGACGTTTTGAACAAAGTTTAACCGATGAGCTACGATGAGGATCGTTTTGCCGCGGAACTCCCTCAGCATCAGGTCCATCATGCGCTGCTCCGTAATATTGTCAAGTGCGGATACCGGTTCATCCAGAATCAACACGTTTCGGCGTTGAAACAGCACACGGGCAAATGCCAGTCGCTGGCGTTCCCCGCCGGACAGCTTCAGTCCTTTTTCGCCGACCAGCGTATTTAATCCGTCCGGCAGCTGCAGGACTTTTTCCTTTAGATCTACTTTATCCAAAATGGCATAAAGTTCCTCGTCCGTGGCAGGGTGATCGAAAGCGATATTGCCTCGAATCGTTGTATCGAAGATCGGCGAGTCCTGAGACAAATACGAAATATGGCCATAATAGCTGTTCAGGTTTACATCATCAATATCGATGCCGTCCAGCAGGAGCTCGCCTTCTTTCTTTTTCAGCAGACCGATGATCAGTTTGATCATGGTGGACTTTCCCCCTCCGCTCAAGCCGACGAGCGCTACGGAAGTTCCTGAAGGGATGGTTAGCGAAACATCATGCAATATGCGGGCGCTCCCATAGTCAAAGGAAACGTTTTTGAATTCGATTTCACCCTCCAATACGTGTACTTCACGACCGCTATTCAGATTTCGATCCTCCGTCGCCTCGATGAAATCCTGAAACCTGCGATAGGTCACCCGATTCAAGCGATAGTCCACAAACAGCACGTTGAAAATGGCGATCGGCGAATAGATTTTCTCAATGAACATGAACAATGCAACAATCACGCCGATGGAAGATTCACCTTGAATGACGCTCTGGATGCCTACAATCAGAATAATCATTTTAATGATCGTGACGAACAATTCAAAAATCGTGAAAAAAGCTTCATGGATCATGCGCATGCTCGCGCTTTGTTGAATCATTCGACGAGCCGAAGCGCTTAGCTTGGCCAGCTCTGTTTCATACCTTTTATTCGTGCGGAACACCACAAGCTCCATGAATCCGCGTATGGAATGACGGGACATGGACTCCTGCTGACGAAGAACGGCCTCTTTCATGCGGTACAACAATTTCAGGATCAGGTTGGTCACGATAAAAATGACGACATAACCTGCAGCAATCGCCAACATAATCCGTGCGTCATAAAAGCTGATAAACAACAAGCTGAACAATATGGTCGGCAGCAGCTCATGCAACGTTTTCAGAAAAAAACCGTATATGATTTCATTACCGGCTTCCGCCCCGTTTTCGATCACTTTGATCATCTGGCCGGTCCCCAGGTTCTGATAAGCCTGATAGTCCATTCGCGAAATTTTGGACAACGCCATAATCTTCAGTCTTTCGGTAATGCTTTTGGACAGATGCACGCTTGGATATTCATCGACGTAATTCAGGATGACCATCCCGCCAAGCAAAAGCCCGTAGATCCAGATGTGATCCATAATTTCGTCAAAATGCCGAACCTGAACCGCCAGATCCAGCACCTTCTGGAAGTATACAATTCCCAAGCTGCTGAGGAACTGAATACCGCAACCGATCCCTATATAGATAAGTATCCACCATTTCAACTGACGCAGACACGTTTTTAACACAATACTCATACCCCTTATCTTTTGAAAATAGAAAAAGCCAGCACACCCGTGACCGATGGCAAACAAAGAGAACGTTCTTATACAAACGTCTCCTGTTTCCACCCGTTGTCGGTGTCCTGACTTTCACTCAATGAATGCCTGGCACCGTTCAAAGCTCCAGTTCGTGGATCAAAAGGGCAGACCACCCCCTTGATAGCCGGTACGCGTTTTGACCCGGCCCGAGAACTAGTTACTTCGAACGATACGGAATGACATCCACTTCACCTCAATTCAATAGATAAATCCCATTATATCCCTCTCGTTAGCGCAATTCAATGCATTTCACGCAAATCCTCTCCCGATATGACCAATCACCCACCATTAGCAGCCTGGATGTTCCATACATCACTTCATCACGGGTTGATTACGCTGATTACGTTCGTCCACTGCCACAGGTTTATGCCAAACCCAATACTCCAACAAGGCATACACCAGCCCTGCGATCGCAAAAAGCCAGCGTGACGTACTCTGGTTCAAATCATATCCGGTAACAAAATAATCGCTGTACAACTGATGGAAGATCCATCCGCCTCCCCATCCGCCAATCCCCGTGTAAATCATGGCTCTTACTGCAACAATTGGAATCCATCTACGCATGACCCAAGAGAACGGAAACGCCACCAGCATGTAAAATGCCGCCACATAATGACCGAAGGCAAACAGCATTAAAAGAAAATACATGTTCCCTGCATTCATTAAGCCATAGTATTCCGTGGTCCCGATTTTCATGCCCTCAATGGCTTCCAGCGCAAAGGCAGCTCCGAATGCAGCAATCATGAAACACAAACCTTGCAGCAGAAACCGCCGAACGATACTCCCTGCCATTTTTGAAATCACCTCAAATGAATAAACGCCCACGGCCCGAAAATAGTTACGTCCCTACGTACCGTTACATGGTTAAAATGTACGACGGCGACATGGGGGCTAACGTTCACCTGTTCACTTCTTCCACCGGTGCGCGGTGCGGTATCGATGAAGTCCGAGCAAATCGGCGGGAGCGACGATGTTCTGACCATACCAAAAAGCCATATGTTCATATGGCTTCACGGATTTTGATTTTATGGATGATACAGCGTCGGTTCCGGCGCGTGAAAAGCTCTCCAAAACGAGCCCTCGGTATCAATGATCTCACGGATCTGCGCGAATGGAATCGTGAAGGTCGGGAATCCCGCCGCATATGGGGCAATTTCGTAAGGCGCAAAATAAACATGGAGCGCGTCCGCAGTAACAAAAAACGGCTGATCGGGACGGATGCCCTTATACGTATCGGGAAACACATACGAATATTGCGGATCATTTTTAATCTGTTCACCAACGATGTCGCTGAGTACCTTGACATAATCGCTGCCTGGTTTAAATAGATCCTTCAGTTCATACATTTCCCCGGTATCGAGATTGATGATGGCGTAGACCATGGTCGGCATGCCATGAGCGGCGCCAAACGGATAATTGTAACCGGTAAGCTGCAGCTGCAGGAGCTTATATTGATAAAAGGTGATGTCGAAATCGCCCGTATAACTATAATCAAGCTTCTGGTCAGAAGGAATCGGTTTTATCCCGGACATCGCTTTGAGTTTGGTATTGACGTCCTTTTCAACGGCAGGACTCGAAAAGCCTTCGACCTGCGGGTAATACACAAAGTAGTCCGGATTCGGATTGAACTGCCGCTCCACGACGCGAAACGGCGGGCGAAGCGGAACGACGGTATTTTGCTTCCAAATGGTCTGCCCTGCCCTGTTCACATAAGACAAGCGTTGCTGGACGAACACCCGGATGAGATCAGGCTCCAATACCTCCAGCGTTCCGGCTCCTTCAACACGTGGATATCCCTCGGCCGGCTGGCCGTTCAGTTGGATCAGAAAGGTATGTTTGCCGTCGGTTACGGAAGCAAGCCCATGCTTGTAATCCTCCACGCCCGTATACACAAACTTGGTTAGCCTGCGGCCATCCGCATTTGCAATCGCATAAACGGAGCCAAGAAACGGTTCTTCCGCCTTGATCGCTTTGCCCAGCGCAAGCCGGTGTTCACCCAAATCCCGAATGTCGTTATACGAAGGCTGGACGATATATACCCCCTGCGGGTCAATGACGCCATACTTCCAATTGGAATCTTCTGCAATGCTTACGATGGCACGCCCGTTTTTAAAAGGAAATGCCGTATTGAATTTGGGCTCGATGCGGATGCGCCCCTGTTCGTCGATGTAACCGTAAGGACCGGACAATTCCTGCTGAAACGAAAGCAGCCCTTCTCCAAGCGGTCCGACATAGGCGTATGGATACACGGCCAATTTGTGTCCACGTTGATCGATCAGGGCGTATTCCCGTTCTTTCGTCTGAACGACAGCTTTACCTTGTTGGAAATCACCCGCAGCCATAAATTGGGCCAGAATGGCGACTTGACCGGATGCATCCAGATAACCGTAACGAATCTCGCTCGTATTCGCTTGGCCTTGAATGGATTCGTAAAATACAGCCCGGCCATCCTGCAAATCGCCGATATACGGATAGGCTCTGGAAGTGAGCACGCGTCCTTGTTCATCGATCATGTTAAAGCCTTGGGCGTCAATGGCATTTGCCCGGCCTTCCGAAAAAGGATAGATCGAATCATAAACCGGTTGAACAACAAACCGCCCCTGAAGATCGATTATTCCGGCTTTGCCACGACTCTCAACGACGGCCAACCCGTTGGGTTGGAAAGCCTCCGCCCGATCGAGCACGGGTTCCAAGCGGATACGCCCGTCAGCGTCCATATATCCCCACTTGGTACCGTTGGTCGTCCGGACCGAAACGGGATACAGCCACGTCAATGCACGCTCATGGTGGCCATGATGGCCAACCGCTTGTTTAATCTGTTGCTCCAGTGCCAGAAGCGCCGCTCTCGAAGGATAAGGCTGATCGAAGCTAAGGGCCTTTTGTACCGAAATAAGCGCTGCATGCCATAACCCCGCCCGATACTGCGCTTCCGCCAAATAACTCCAATAGAACGGATAATCCGGATGCTGGCGTACCAACTGTTCATAATATTGGACCACTTTTGGAAAGTAATACGGGTAGATGTCCGGGGCCGATACCCAGTGCTGGTGATCCCAGCGAACGACATCTACTCGGTATGCCTCTCCGGTATCATGCACCCATAATGCGATTTCGGCTTTTCCATCTCTTCCGTGTTGGCCAGGCATATCCATAATTTCAGCCATGCTGTAGACCATGTCCTCTGGCGCGAGATCCGTCAGTCCGGATTCGGTCCATTCATAGACGGACAATTTGGACCAGATCGCTCCGATCTGCCATCCTACGATCAAGTTGTTTCGTGCCGTGGAAGTAACTTGTGCGGCTGTAAGAAGCGTAACGCCATAGCCCATGCCTTTCGTCAAGGACATTTTAACCCACTTGCCTGCGATAAACGTCAATACAAGCAGCATCAGCTGCCCGTCCTGCTCATATACGGCCGCAATTTCCGGCGAGCCGTCCCCGGTAAGGTCTGCCGCATAGACAGCCGGGTGTTTGACCGGTTTCTCGATCATGACCATCGTGGCTCCTGCCGGGAGCTGTTCATTCACAATTTGAATCAATAGCGGTTCGCTCATGGACATGCCTGTTTCCTCCCTTATGTCCGCGTACGCCTATCGTATGCGGGATAAGCCAGGATATGACATTTGCTGTTTAATTTGCTGGCAGCGTTTCCTCTTTTTTAATCGTGCAGCGGAACGGATATTCCGTTCAAAATAAGCTCCCTAACGTGGCTCACGGGGATCGTTTCGGTTGAGATCCATTTGACGATTTCCTGATCCAACTGCACAAACCCTGAATCGGCCTCAATGGTTGTTCCGTCCTGTATAACAATTCGCAGATCGAGGCGCTCCGAATCGATTTCAGATAAGTCCCCTGTAAGCGTCACACCTAATTCAGAGACTTCCACGTTCAAGGGCCCTGAATTTGAATGAGTAGAGGCATGCTGGAGCCTTGCCTTTTTTTTGACGGTGCTCTGCTTCAAATCAAACGTGGTCTTCCACGTTCCCTTCACGAATGCATCGTAACTGGTGAACTTTCCTTTCAAATGAAGGCGCTGGAGCTCGCGAATATCCGGAATATCGAAAATATACTCCTCATAATCCCCACCCATTCGAACGCCGTCTTTTTCATAGGAGCCATAGCTGATGGAAGACAAGGGAACATCCTGCTCCTGCCCCTGATCGTCCACAAAGTAAAAATAGCCATGATTATAGGTACCCATTTCAGCATCTGGATTGATCTGAATATGCAGTTTGCCATTAACCATTCCTACGTTGGAGATATACATCCACTCCAGGCCCGGCACGGGAATATGCATTTGATCTGGCTTAAGTACAGGGATCGAGGATTGACTCGTGATTTCCTCATATTGCTGCCCGCCGATGCCGCTAATCTCCCCCTCTTGATGATCCAGAGTAATGATGGAGTCTTCTGTTTGTTGTTCCAACAATGCGGACCAGTTCAAATCCACGTCAATATCTTCATTCGTTTGTGCACCAGTCAGGAAAGAACTGATCTTAACCGTAATTCGGTCTTTGAGATGTTCTCCTTGAACCAGGAATCGCACAATGGCCTTTTTGGTTTTTTCATCGTAATGGACCAACTGCGCGTTGTTTGCTCTACCACCAGTCACACGGAAATCATAGACATCGAGCGTATCGGTTACCCGATGGCCTGTTAGATCTGTAAGGGCGACATATATTTCAGCTGTATCTCCATCGCGAACCGCACCCAGTATATCCATGCGGATGCCTTGATCCTCGCTGGAACGGTTTACGGGAGACAAGATGTCCAAACGGCTTTTGTCCAGGAAATGCAGAACGGCTGACAGATCAACGATGTTCATGGCCGCCGCGGCTCCAGTAAGTACGCCGATCGAAAGGATCGCGACGATGGGGATAGATACGGCTTTGCGCATTCGCGTTCGGCGGAGGGTCGGCTCTTGTTGTTTATGGGGCTTGTCGGGTAACAATCCGGCCTCATCGGTTTTTTCATAAAACCTTCGTTTGATGTTTGCCAGGTTACGTGCGGTGAATGGTTGATTCGGATTGGACATGAAAATCACACCTCCTTTATTTTCGATTTTCCCACCAAGTGCGGAGTCGCTGTTTGGAACGGTATAGCTTGTTATGTACCTGTCTAAGCTGCAAAGACATGGATTCCGATATTTCGCCGGGCTTCTGACCGTCATATAATCGGCGTTTCATAATTTCCCGGTCGGGTTCCGGAAAAAGGTCTATCATTTGTTCCAGTTCTTCCCGATTTTCTTGACGGATGACTTGAGTAAGCACGTCCGGGCTGGACTGAAAATGAGTTTGCTCCTCATATTTGGCCTCTTTGGCTCGCATCAACTTACGATAACGGTCAATCGCTTTGCGTTTGGCCACCATCGCCAAGTAATTTTTCAATGAACTTCTCTCGGGGTCATATGCATCCGGGTTTTGCCAAAACGCAAAAAAGGTGTCTGCCACACACTCCTCCACTTCTTCTTCAGGTGCTAACCGCAAAATGGACCGTACCACGTTCCACAGCAGACCGGAGTATTCGTTCATCAGGGTTTCCATCACATTTGCATCACGCCTGACGATGGCATCCCGTATGTTCTGATCTGACATCGTGAGCCTCCTTTCTTATAGGGTTAAATGCTCAAACCGAATTCACTTTATATACGAATGAAACCTCGAATTTACTTAATGCCAACAAAAAAAGATTTACAGAGGAGTCATCCCCTGCAAATCTTTGATCCTGCCTATTTGTACGAGGATGGCTCTTGCAATCCAAGTCTCACATATTGGGTGATGCGGCAATACAGATCCAGGAGCTGAACCTCATCGCCATCACCCAGCGCCATTTTCCTCCCCTGATCCACGAGGTGACCCACTAACTCTTGCAGGAAAGACGCCTCAAAGCGCTTTACCTGTTCAAGAATCGCTTCCAGTACGTCAACATCCTTCATGCTGAATTGGGTCAGTCCCCGCAGCAGCATTTCTTCACCCCAGCTTTGGATTCGTTCCAATATGGCATTATATTCTTGCAAACCGTCCCATCCTTCCATAACCGGCATCCAGCTTCAGGTTGATCACCTGCTGCCCTTTCAGAAAACTGATGGGACGCAAGCGTCCGGCCTCGACACGCATAAATACGAGGAAATGTTCCAGCTTGGCGATGCCATGCCCGGATTCCAAACGGCTGATCATCGTGCTCCAATCCTTGTCGTAAGGAAACGACAGATCAAGCAGTTCTCCGCGATCGCTCTCTACCGTAAGCGTCAGCTCTTGCTTCTGTTTGTCATAGGCTTGATCGAAAACACGGGTGACTTTTACCAGAGCAAGCTGCTCCTGAGGCATGGAGAACAGTTGATATGATCTTGGCCCTCCACTACCCGAAAGGGCAGAAAACTCTTGTGCAAGGGGGCCAAAATCCATCTCTTCTACCGGCCTTCGTGTCAACAGTTTCAGCTTGGCTCCCTCTCCGGATGAGAGTCTGCGATCTTCGTTGACCTTAATCCCGTGGAAACACAGCTCTTCGCCTGCAAATTCCCGGAAGCTTACGTTGGGCAGCCACGGTATCGTCGAACGGTAATGATCGTCGAACTGGAATTGCTGTTGCTCGTAATATACGGCGCGAACGTCGCTGAAGGTATACATTTGCTGGTCCTGCAGCCCGTAAAAATAGTACGTGATCCCCCGATAACCCGACTGCGTCTCCCAAGCATCTGCCCCAAGTCCATATAGATGCAGATCAGGGACTGTATAATACTTGCTGCGAAAGCTGCCGATCAGCTGGCTTTGCTGCATGGTGGATACCTGCTTCTGTTCCAATACCTGCAGAGCAAGGTACAGCTTCGTGACCCGATCAAGCATGGTTGGCATGGAGAAACGAATATGCCTGGTCAGAAAAAGCTGAAGTTCCCCCTGGATTCCTCGCAAACTGCGTTCGATATCCGGCAGATTGCCGCTGTGGGCTGTGATCGCCAACGTTTCGAGCTGGGCCATGTACGATTCTGGCAAGCGAGCTAACCCTACCCGTAACATTTCAGCTAACATGCGACGACACTCTTTGACCGTCTCCAGCGAGAATTTAGCTTCATATGCCTTTCCGCCAAGCGTGTCCGCATCGTGAAGTCCGTGCTTCTTCCGATAACGAAGCAATGCTTCCAGTTTGGCCATATTCCCGGCAGCCTGTTTCACCTTACATAGCGCTTTGCTTAAACCAGGCTCTTCTGTGAAAGAGACTTCGATGTTTTGCCGAACAAGCCGCACCGTGAGCAAGGAGTCATGAATGACTTCAATGTCTTCGGGATAACTCAGGCGGAACATGACTTCTTCCAGGGCAGAGGCACTGTACGATCGGATCAAAGCAAGCAAGTCGGCGTGCAGCATCCATTCGAACCGGGATCGCGACCGGGCTTCCGGGGCAGCAGCATCCTCACGATCAGCCCCGTCAGTCGCCACATGAGTCTTAACCGATCCGGATTCCGCCTCCGTCAAGGCCTGTTCCGGATTAACGTTATGTGCTTTATCGGCAGGCACCTCGGCTGCGGCATGCGTCTGTTGGTAAAACAAAATGGAGATCAACACATGTTTGCACAAATGATCCGAAGGGCATGAGCAGTTCCAGTGATCCAAGGTGCTTTCCAAGGTGCACGTGATGCCGTCGCCCAGATGGCACGTTACGGCCGTCTCTCCCCATTCGTACTGCACACTCACGCCTTGGGCAATGTCCTTCAAGGAACGCTTGTACAATCCTTTATTGGCATGGCGGATCAAATAATCTTCGGTACAAAGCTCGGCGAATGCCTGAAATTTCCGTTCAAATGACGTCACGTAATCAGCGCCCCGATGCTCTCAAGATGTCATACAACGTTTCACTGAACACGCGCCCCGGGACCTTGCCCAAAGAAATCGCTTTGTGGTCGCTGTAATAATATTGTTTCTGGTTCCCTGGGTTAAAGAAAATCAGGGATTCGAGCGTAATGTCTTCCATTCCTTCATAATACGTAATGCTTGTACCGCTGAATCGCAGCTCTGCAACAAGCTCGCCGTATTCTTTGTAAAATTCGTTAAACCAACCGCCATCCATGGCAGGCCCCTTGATCCAGCCGTATTTCTCCAAAGCTTTCGGAAACGCCGTTGGTGAAAGGTCTGACTCCGGCAGACGATCATATTCGCTCTTCGCCTGATCTTCCTCGTCCACAACATGAATCTCGCGTTCAAGCTGGGCGAACGGCTGGCTGATCTCGTAATCCTCCAGCTGCGTCTTCCATGCGGCAATGTCGGATGCCTCCAATTCAAGCGGATGAACCAGACCAACCTTGAAGGCAGGGTCCAATTCATATTCGTCTTCATCCACCGTATTAAACGTGCCGTCTTCCATATAGCGGAAGGTTGCTGCAAGTTCATTGTCCTCATACACGCCCCAAATTAAGCCTACCGCAAACTTTTGCATGATCACGTTATCGACGAACAGGTTTTTCCACTCCTCCGCCGTCCACAGACGCTGCTTGGACAACGATTCCTCCAAACGTTGAGACTGTATGGTGACCATGGCTTTAAGGTCTTTCTTCAATTGGGCAAAGCTGGCTTTCGCCTTGGCCGCAAGTTCCGGATCGTCTTTTTGCGCAGGCGCGGGCAGCGATTTGACCGATTTTCCGGTTTCTTCGTTCCATACCGCAAGCTGCAAATCGCTGTTCACCTTGATCAAGAAGCTGCGTTCGCCATAACTGAGCCGCTGCGTCCCTTTTTCGTCAAAACCGAGTGAAGTAACCAGCCGATCCTCCAGCTGCTCCGTCGTCAGTCCCATATTTTCGGCGGCCAGCAGCAGCGCTTCCTCAGCGGAGCCCTTGACCTGGCGATTTTTCACCGTACGTTTGATCGAATCGATCGCCATTAGAGCGGCAGGAGCCTTCAAATAAGCCAATACTCTGACCGCATCGGCGGCAATAGCTCCCCGGCTCGACTCGGTCCATTCCTTGATTTGACGCTTGAAAATGGCAACGAGCTGCAAATCGCCGAACAGCACGGACAGATACATTACCCATTTTTCTTTGGCAGGCGCCCCTTCCTGAATCCAAAGCTGCAGCAATTCAACGGCGAAACGGGAGAGCGATTCCACGGTGGCATAGGTACGTACTTCATTCAAGCTTTCATTCGGGGCGGCCGTATAGTCCATGGACTGAAGCAGTACATATTTTTTGATTCGTTCATCGAGCGGCGTTCCTTCGTGATCCATAAGATCAGGCAGATCCTTCAACGACAGCCAGTTCAAACGGGATACTTTTTTGGCATCGGCTTGGTCTGCCAGCGCGGCATGGGCATGTACCGGGCTCAAATCGGCGGTATCCAGCAGAATTTGAATCAATGCTTTCCACTCTGCGGATTTCTCGCTTTGTAGAAGCGTTTGATAGGCCGTTTTGGGATCAGGCAGCCCGCGAATGGCGTTCAACACCATTTCCTTGATGCCGGCCTTTTTCTCCGCACGATAGATGTGAATGTACAGCTCCGCATCCGGCGTGCGGTTGAAGCGCGACGTGGCGAGCGCATTGGCTTTTTTGGACGAATCCTGAAGTCCCAACCGAAGCGCCTGCGACAACTGCTCGACCGAAAGCTCTTGATCTTCCGCAAACGCAATTTCCAGCGCAAGCTGGCGCGTTTCTGCAGGCAGGTTTTTGTACTGCTTGAATGCAGCATCCAGATGGTTTCCGATGATCCGGGTATATTCATCCTGAGGCATCGATCGGTAGCTGTATTCACGAATGCCGTTCAATTGAAGCAAGCTCGAAAGCAGGTTTTCATCGTCCACGTCCGGATCGTTGCTGTACGCATCAAGCAGCTTCTCTCCACTGAACGCATAGGAGGAGTAGAGATCGGACAAAGCCTCCAACGTCCCGGTTTGGGGACGGGAAATCAGGATGGCAAACCGCCGCATCGCTTCGGAACGTACCGGCAGGAACGTAATTGCAATCAGGTTGGCAATACGTTTGGCATCCCGGTTCAAATGGGTGAACAACCCGAGATTCAAGTTGTCTTTCCAATAATCCTCGAGCGAGGTTTCCCCTTTCAAATAACGGGACATGTTCAGACCGTACCGGCCTCCGTCCGTTGGATGGGCCAGTGCGGCGAAGACGGCTTCTTCGATCGTTCCCGATCCGGACGGTAGCGAAATATCATGCTTTTCAAGCACGTAGTGAATATATAATTTGAAATAAGCAGAGCGCGAGAGCGCATACGTGCGCTTTGCCCGCTCAGTGTCGGCCAACACGGCGGCTTCCAGCGACTGCCACGGCACAAAATAACTGTACAGATCCGTGCGCAGCTGCTCGATCAGCTGATAAGGCTCGTCCGTCGGGACCAAGCCGCTCAGCAGCTCATCCACGTTTTTCGCGCGGTAATCCATCGCGAGCAGGTATTGACGCACCTCCAGAGGATAGATTTCGTGCAGTTCTCGCATCGACTCAAGCAAAACGAGGCTCAGCTCGTCTTGATGCTCTAGAAATGCGTTCTTTCCCCCTTGGATGTTGATCACGTATAACAAAGCGCTGCTGATCAGCAGCAGCGTGGAATGGAAATCGCCGGCAGATACCCGATCTTTTTCCCGCAAAACCGTATCCGCATACTTTTCATCGATGAGTTGCTTGCGTTTGGATTCAAGGTATTCATGATCCAGCTCATACCATGATCGATTGTCCTTCGTCTGCATGTAGCCGACCACGAGCGGTTCGCACATCCGGTGCAAAAGCGTACGAAGCTCGGAAACATTTCCCGCGAAGACCGCTTGGAACAGTTCCGGCAAACCTTGATGGAACAGCTGAACCTGTGCGCCGTGCTGTGCATCGCCATTCAGGCCGGCATAGGCACGGAGCAAAAGAAGCGCGTTTACGATGTCATAACAGCTGTTGGATCGATTGGCTTTCTTTTGTTTCAGATGGGTCTGAATCGCTCCCAGCCTGCTTTTCAACTCATCCACGATTTCGCGCTCGCCTGCAAATGCACGAATTTTGTCCAGACGGGCAATAACAGGCCCCATCCGATCTTTGCCTTTGGTCTTGCCTCCCAATCCGTACGCGTTGGCATCTTCGCCAAGACAAACGGAAAAGGCATCCTGTCTCCACGAATTTCGGGAGTATCGGGACTCCAGATGAATGAGAATGGAGCCGGCACGGAAAAAGACGTCCCCCGCATCCCTTTTACCAATTTTCATGAGCGTTTCCATGCTGAAATATGCATAGTGGCTCGATTTGCCCAACATATCCGGAAATTCGTCGGTATTGCCCATAATATAGTCATAGATGGAGCCGCTTCGGTCCGTTTGTACCGAGTATTCCCGCGAACACTCGGTGGCGAATTTTTCGATCAAGGCCTCCAATGCACGATCTGCGGTTAACATCATACATGCCTCCTTTAAAATGTGTAGCTATGGTTCATCCAAACAAGGTTATATAAATTGGACCCATTCAACTTATGATCTCTCCGATCCAATCTGCCAGCTCGTTGGGCGTAATGGCGGCAACGTGCGCCCCCATATTGACGAGTGTCTGGGCTGCATGTTTGTTGTAGACGGAGTCCCCGTTGAAATCAAGCGCCGTCAGCACCAGCAGCTTGCAGCCCGAATCCAGAATATCTTTGCAAGCTTTATACATGTGCTGGATCGGATAACCTTCCTCCAGATCGCTGACGAGGATGTAAATCGTTTTTCCGGGGTTATCGATCAACGTTTCACCATAACGCAGTGCTTTGGCAATATGCGTGCCCCCGCCAAGCTGCACGTTCATTAACAGATCCACCGGATCGTCGAGCCGGTCGCTGAGATCAACAACTTGGGTATCGAAAATGAACAATTTGGTGCGCAGCGCATTGAGCCGGTAAAAAATGCTCGCCATCACTGAACTGTAGATTACCGAGTCCAGCATGCTGCCGCTTTCGTCCACGCCGATGATCACGTTCCACTTATTGTGCGGTTGAATATTGCCGTCGAAATACAACCGGTCTATGATGAACCTTCGATTGACGCGATCGACGTTTTTCAGGTTTTTGGTCACCGTTCGCTTGAAGTTCAGATTGCGCAGCGAGCGAACCGGGCTATGTGCATATCGCGAGCGTTTGCCCATAATGCTGGCGCGCGTTTGCGACTCCAGTTTTCTGCGCAAGTCTTCCACGACTTGCCGCACGATCTCTTTGGCGCTTTTCAACACCTCGCCCTTCATGCGGCCTTTGAACTGCATAATGTTTTTGAGCAAGCCCATATTGGGTTCAAGCGACTCAAGCAATTTTTTGTCCGTCAACAGTTCGGTGAGTCCGTAACGGTCCAATGCCTGTTTTTCCAAAATCTCGACCGTCTGTTTCGGAAACAGCTTCCGAACCTTATGCAGCCATTTGGGTACCGTCAGATTGGAAGGACCTCGGCCCCCTTCTTGCCGATAGCCCTGATCTTCCCCGTATTCGCGGCTGTATAAATAGTCCAGTATTTCATCCACTTCGTTATATTGGAAATGCTGCTCGTCAAAGCCGTCAGCCTGGCATAAACCTTCGCTCGCCGATTCTCCGAGGATCAATCGCCAGCGATTGAGCGCTTCCGATGAACTGCGTTTCGCCGACTCGCCAGCGGCTTCATGCATATTCAGATCAGTTTCCATGCCTCAAACTCCTTTCGGATCGCTTCATCCCAAGCCTTTGCCTGTACCAGCACTCTTTCGTCCATAGCGGGAAGGGAAAGCTCGTCCACCTGAACTTGGAAGAGGCCGGCTACCCGTTCCGCAATCAACGCAACTTCCATCGGCGTAAAAAACGTAAAGGCCAGGCGCAATTCGGGAACCATGCCGATAAAATCCTCCGTAGGCAGCTGCGCCACCAAATAGTTCAATTCCTGCAACAGCTCATCTTCATACAGGAATGCATCGCGCGAAATCGCAAAAACACCTTGCAAATACAGCGCGGTTTGCAGCATTTGCTCCGGTGTACCGCGAATATAAGACCGAGCGCGCTGGGTAATTTCCTGCTTTGGCCTGTCGCCGAGCCCGGAGGATATGGCAACGCAGACCCCTTCCAATTGAGGGGGAAGTCCCTGATCCATAAGCAGATCGTTCAAGTAGGAACGGAACGTTTCGTCCTCGAATGGCTGTTCGGCCGAGTCCGCCAGCATCGATAACAGCTTCAATCCCTGAATGATGGCAGCGTGCTCGTCCTGGTTCGTATGGGCTAGCTGCGGCAGCTTGTCCACCGCATTTCGATATGCCTCCACCACCAGCAATCGCAGCCTGTCATCATTTGCAATTCCGAGCAAGTGGCGATGCTGACGAATCCGGTTCAGCGTGTGCAGGCTGTCGCATAAAGAAAGGAAATGGCCGTCTTTGCGCAAAGCGGCGCGTACCTGACTGTATAACCGTTCGGCGGTATCCTGCAGCCCCATCAACAGGGCACGCAGCATGCGCTGGGCAAGCTCTCCGCTGTGATGATCGGGAATGCCCTGCATCTCTTCTTCCATTTTGCGGGCTGCCGCCTCGCGAAGCGTGCCTCCATAGAGCGAGCTTTCAATCAAACGGGCTTCAACGCGTGATGAATACGCATAGACCCAAGTCTCACGAACCAGGTTCATGTCGCGCCGGGCAACCCAATCCGGACCGGATTGCCGCTCCGCGAAATGCGGCACCAAGTATGTAACGCATTGAAAGAGCTGGCTTAATCGGCGATGTTCCTTTTTCGCATACAGATCCAACACCTTTTTATGCTGGCCCGTCGTTCCGATCTGGAGTTTTAGCTCTTTGCACCAAGCTTTAAAGTCTTCAACGATCGGAACGCTGAAAGGATTCGGTGCCACAGTGCCGATGGCATCTCCGGTCAGCAATTGCTGCAGTTCTTTCATAGGCTGTTCCGTCGCGAGCGTAAGCTCGCCCTTGATAAAGGCGGACAACGCCGCGTCCATGAGCTCATAGACCCCGCCTTCCGTTTTGCCTCGCAGCGCCGCCAGATCCTGAATCATGCGATACGCTTCAATGGCGTCGCTTGTGGACACATGTTCATCGCGACTCCGCAGTTTGCGCGTCAGTTTGGCCAGCAAATCGACGGCGACTCGTTCGTATGGGCGGTTTTTCTTTCGCTGCAAATGTTCCCAGATCCATTCATAATAGCTGACGAAAGGCATGCCGCTGGCATAACCGTTCAACCGATCCGCCTCTGCATAGGTATAAACCATTGGGTAAATCTGATGCGATACGGGAGCTGTCTGAGGTAACGTATCTTGATGTGATGCTCCGCCGCCCGGTGCGGCTGCTGGCTCTATGAGCAAGCCATAGGTATGAAATCCTCCCGTAATCACCAGCACCCGTTCATATGCGCCGGCGGCTTCCGCGATGTGTTCGCGCATCCGGGCTTCCCTTGCCAAATCGCCGGATGCCAGCAGCTGGCTCGGCGTATAGCACATTCTAGAACATGTGCAGTACGTAAATACGTCCAGCACAAATTCGCGCGTCGTTTTGGCCAAACCGCCGATCTCGAACACTTTCTCCCAAAGCTCGTCAAAGCTGCGGCAATTCGCCTTTTGACACAAGCGCTGAATAAACTCCGATCCGGCGAGCAATGTTTCATCCTGGCCCGAGACTTCCCTTCGCTCCGAGGTTTGCGTTCCGGCCAGGTGGTGGTAATCCAGATCGATGAAACGGGCCGGGATGCCGCGCCTGGCTGCCTCCCTGATGGCCACGTACTCCGGAGAATAACGCAGCATGGGATAATAGCAAGCATCTCTGCCGTCTTCATTTTCGTACGTATAATACAGGCTGACCGGAGGAACTGTTGCTTCGTCTGCCAGGACGCCAAGCAGCGGGTTTCCGCTTTCCGGGCCTTCGATCAGGATCATATCCGGCTTATACAAATCAATCAGCTTCAATAAATGGTAGGAACAAGCAGGACTGTGATGCCTCACTGGAAAATACAAGGTTCCGCCGTCCGTATTGAACACGCTGGTGTCAAACAGACGCAGCAGCTCATCCATGTCCAAGCCGGACGCGGCGTTTACCCGATCCATTTTTTCTCCTCATAATACTGCTTCCAAATGCCTTCATCCTTGGAACGCTCCTTGACCACCTTGGAAAAATACGTTTTGAGCACGGACAAGTCCTTGTCGTTTTCCTTGGCGATCGTACCCAGCATGTTCTGCACCAGCCGGTCGAGCGCAATGTCCTTCCCTTCATAATAATGGGATGTCATCGCGCTCTGCACATAAACGGATACCGCTTCGGCCGTGCTCATGGAAGCCTGCGGCGTGTCCAGCTTGTACCCTTCGCGGCTCATGCCCGTGCGAAGCTCCATGAAGGTCGTCGCGAGCAGTTCCACCACGTCGGTATTGATTTCTGCCTCGATGCCGCTATGCATCAGCAGGCTGCGTGCCTGGGATTCGATGATTTTGGCTTCCATCTTCACGCTGTTGATCGGCTTGATCGTTTCAAAGTTGAATCGGCGCTTCAGCGCGCCGCTCATTTCGTTAACGCCTTTGTCCCGGATGTTCGCGGTGGCGATCACGTTGAAGCCCGGTTTGGCGAACAATACTCCGCCATCCAGTTCAGGAATGCTCATGACCTTGTCGCTGAGTATGCTGATCAGGCTATCCTGCGCTTCCGAAGGACAACGCGTAATTTCCTCGAAACGGGTCAGGATGCCTTTTTTCATACCGTTATACAACGGGGATGGCACGAGCGCGGCTTCCGAAGGTCCTTTATCAAGCAGCATCGCGTAGTTCCACGAGTACTTGATCATGTCCTCCGTCGTGCCGGCCGTACCTTGAATGGTGTTCAGGCTGGTGCCTGAAATGGCTGCGGTCAACAGCTCGCTCAGCATCGTTTTGGCCGTTCCCGGTTCCCCGACCAGCATAAGCCCCCGGTTTCCCGCCAGCGTCACCACGGCCCGCTCGATCAGCACGTCGTTGCCGTAAAATTTTCGCGTAATCGGCACCTGCTTGCCGTCCAGCACCGCCGGCTCGTCGCGCCCAATGATGAAGTCCCGCACATGCACAGGCGATAACAGCCAATTTGGAGGCCGCTTGCCCTTGTCTTCTTCCCGCAGTGCACGCAGCTGCTCCTCGTACAATGTCTCGGCCGGTGGTTTAATCATTTCCATCGTGAAGCTTTCTCCTCTCACATAACAGATCGTATGTTCTTATTGATGTTATATTAACATACTCCTTTTCAGCCTACAGGCATAAACGCCAAAAATGGTTGAAATGTCCTTCTTATCAGCATCTATACTAAGCCCTTGGACACAGATCCACGTATAAATACGTAACAGAATTGTCCCTGTCCAGACCAATTCGGGATCATTCGTAGCAACATTTGCATATTGCCCAAGCATCTGGAAAAATAGAGTTGTATCCAAACGAGCAAAGAGAGGGGATATTCATTTGAGCAATCAGCCTGGTTCGAATTATTCCGATTTCTTCACGCCCGAATTCACCCGGAATCCGTATCCCGTTTATGCAAAAATGAGACAACAGGAACCCGTTTTTCGCATCTTGTTCCCCGATGGGCAATACGTCTGGCTTATCACGCAATATGAAGATGCGGTACAAGTGCTTAAAGATCCGCGATTCAGCAAGGACGTGGTCAAACGATACGGGGCGGAACACGCAACCATGATGACGAATAACATGCTGTTCGCCGACCCGCCCGACCATCGACGCCTGCGAGGACTCGTGCAAAAGGCATTTACGCCTAAACTCATTGCGGACATGCGCGATCACATCCAGGAGATTGCCGACGACTTGCTCAACAATCTGTCATCCACGGAACGCGTGGACTTGATCGACGAATATGCATTCCCGCTGCCGATTATCGTCATTAGCGAAATTTTGGGCGTACCCTTGGAGGATCAGGACAAATTCCGGGTCTGGTCCAATGCCATCATTGACGCAAACAGCGCCGAGCATGCGGATACGTTTCAGGAGCATAGCGAGGCATTCAGGGCTTATTTGACCGAATGGTTCGCCAAAGTACGGAAGGAGCCAGGAAAGGATCTGATCAGCCAGCTTGTAGCGGCAGAGGAAGCGGGCGATAAACTGTCCGAAGAAGAGCTGCTTGGCGTTGTCGCCCTGCTCATCATTGCCGGTCACGAAACCACCGTAAACCTGATCGGCAACGGCGTTCTTGCTTTGCTGGAACATCCGGAGCAGCGCGATCTGTTGGTCAAGCAGCCGGAGTTGATCCATCAAGCCGTCGAAGAAATGCTGCGTTATAATGGCCCCGTGGAATTCAGCACAACGCGTTGGGCCTTGGAAGATATTGAATTTCGCGGACAACATATTGCCAAAGGAGAGATTGTCATCGTTGCGCTGGATTCGGCCAACCGGGACGAAGCACGCTTCAGCGATGCAGACCTGTTCGATATCACGCGCGAGAAGAGCCCGCATTTGGCTTTCGGAACAGGCATTCACCTTTGTCTCGGAGCGCCGCTCGCCCGCCTGGAAGGGGAAATCGCCATTGCAACCTTGTTGAAACGATTTCCGCACATGCGTCTTGCATCCGACGTGGATTCGCTGGAATGGCGGGCAGGTCTGATTGTAAGAGGGGTAAAGGCCCTCCCTATTCAACTAAGCTAGAAGCAGAAACCGATCTTTCAACAACAAACCCGGAGCCGGCAGCGTTGTCTGTGGATCAACAAGCGCTGGAGCACAGGCTGATCGAACTTATTCGCGCTGGCAACACAATCAGGGCTATCAAGGAATTGCGCGAGGCAAGAAGGCTGTCGCTCAAGGATGCCAAGGATGTTGTTGAAGCTCTTGAACGAAACTAAAAAGTATCACCCCTACTCCCTGCGGAAATGCTTACGCTCTTGGCATGCATCCTTGCTGTCTAAGACGAATTTTCAGCAGGGAGTTTACATTTTCCTCGATCCATGCTATCTTATTTCTATATTCCTAGAAATAAGAAATAAAGATGAAGGGACTAACCATAATGGTGAATAACCCGATTGATATGGAACAAGCCGTGAAAATTCATAAAGCGTTGGGTGAGCAAACACGGTACAAAATCGTTCAGATCTTGTCCGGTGAAAGCAATCTTTGTCCTGCCGATCTGGAGAACCGCCTTGTAACGGTGGCCCTTTCCACCTTGTCTCACCATTTGAAGCAGCTGTCCGATTGCGGCTTGCTTACATCCCAAAAAAAAGGAACCTATATCTACTACAGCCTGAATACAGACACCGTACAGCGGTATGCTCCCTATCTGTTAAACAGCTAAAAATTTTGATCGTTATTTCTATAAAACTAGAAATATCGAAAATAGGGCTGTTCGGATGAACATCAGCATGTTAGCTCACTCAATGCATTCAATGGACGGTATAGCGGTTTTTCTTTGTCTTTATTTCTATATTTCTAATAATATCAAAAAACTATTATCGAAAGAGGTTGATCTCGTTGTCTAAACAGCTGAAAATCGTTGTTCTCGCTTTGGTCAGTTTTCTTGTCGGCACTTCCGAGTATATCATTGCCGGCATTCTGGATCGCATCGCCGCCACGATGCACATCTCACTGATTGCTGCCGGTCAGCTGATTACCGTATTTTCACTCGTTTACGCCCTCGGTACTCCAGTGATCATCGCCCTGACTTCCCGCTTCGATCGGCGAAAATTGCTGCTTTATTTCCTCGGTCTTTTCGTCATCGCCAATGTGCTAGCCTTCCTGCTGCCAGGATACGAATGGTTTATTGCTGCCCGTATTCTGATGGCGCTTGGCGCCGGAGTGGTTGTCGTTACCGCGCTAACCGTCGCTTCCAAAATCGCCCCTGAGGGTAAACAGGCCAGTGCCATTGCTACGGTCATTACCGGCTTCACCGCTTCCCTGATCGTTGGCGTGCCTTTGGGAAGGCTCGTTGCCGCCTCATGGGATTGGAAACTCGTTTTTGCAGGGATTGCGTTCCTTGGCCTATTATCCATGCTGGTCATTGCATCAACCATTCCGCCATTGGAAGCCGAAGCTCATGTTCCATTGAAAAAACAGTTGTCCCTCTTGAAGCAGCCCCGAATCGGCTTGGCCCTGCTTGTGACCTTTTTCTGGCTGGGCGGTTATTCGATCACCTATACGTACATTTCGCCGTATCTGATCGAAATCTCCGGCATGAGTGAAGCCGTGTTAAGCACCACCTTGCTTGCCTTCGGCATTGCAAGTCTGATCGGCTCCAAGGCAGGAGGTTACAGTGCAGACCGTCAAGGCGTAAAACGCACGCTGCTTGTGGGAATGGCTCTTCATGTGTTTAGCCTTGCGATGTTAAACTGGACATCCCACTCTTCATTCGCCATCGTAGCCGTACTTATTTTGTGGTCTTTTGCGGCCTGGTCGTCCGGTCCGACTCAACAATATCATCTCGTTACTATGGCTCCTGAATCCTCCAGCATCATGCTCAGTCTGAACAGCTCCGTTATGCAGCTCTCCATGGCTGCAGGTGCCGGTATTGGGGGGATTGCCGTCAGCGCCATATCGTTATCGTCCATCACCTGGATCGGTGCAGCCGGAGTCGCCATTGCTTTTGTGGTGGTTGGGGTCTCCTATCGATCCGCACACAGGAAAGTAACTTCAAATGCTTCAAGTGCCGCATAAGGAACAATAATCACTTGGTAATAAGAAAAAGAGAGGCTCTGTCACATACAGCGCCTCTCTTTCTTTGTTCATCCATTATTGTGCCGTTACGGCACCATCAATGGGATATACAGCACCGTTGATGTACGGAGCTTCGTCTCCAAGCAGGAAAGCAACCAGGTTCGCGATTTCTTCCGGCTTGCCGAGGCGTCCCGAAGGGATGCTGTCAACGGTCGCCTTGAACACCTCCGGGTTGTCCTTGCCGAATTGCACAACCATTGGCGTTTCGATCGTTCCCGGCGCAATGGCGTTTACGCGAATTTGATCTTTGCCGTATTCGATAGCCGCCGTACGTGTCAGACCAACCACGCCATGTTTCGTCGCCGCATAAGGAGCCACGGCGGGTACGCCGACTACGCCTGCCGTTGAGGCGGTGTTGACGATCGAACCGCCGCCCGTTTTGAGCATTTCGGTAATGACATATTTCAATCCGTAAAATACGCTTCTCAAGTTAATGTCGATGATTTTGTCAAACTGTTCAATCGTGTGCTCGATCAATTTGACGCCTGGGCCCGCGATTCCGGCATTGTTAAAGAACATGTCGATGCGTCCGAACTCATCGATCGTTTTTTTTACGTAGTTTTCCACGTCCGCAGCCTTGCTCACGTCTGCCTGAACGAAAATGGCTTTTCCGCCAAGGTCCTTGATTTGTTTAACCGTTTCCCGACCTGTCTCTTCTACGAGATCAACGACAACGATGGATGCTCCCTTTTCCGCCAGCTTCAACGCAGCAGCTTGTCCCAAACCGCTTCCTGCTCCAGTAATGATAGCTACTTTTCCGGTGTGACTCATGTTGATCTCCTCCATGTCTGTACGTTTTTCGTCATCGGATGGTTAAGTCGATTTGAAGCAGTGCTCAAACATAACCTATGTAAGATAAAAAAGTATCCTTCCTGACTTACTTATTGTAAATGACTTACGACAAAAAAATCAAATTATATTTATATTGGTACATATAATTTCGTTTCATAAGTATATAAAAATGGTGCGAAGAAGAGAGCGTCCAAAACAGGACATGTTTTGAACCCGCTCCCCCTACGCATCCGATAGGATGATGATGCACAGCATAACGCCTGGAATTTCCCTCCAAGCCGTTAGCGCAGCAAATTCGTTTTGGCCAGCTCGATCAGCTCATCCCCACGCCCGTTAAGTACAGCCTTCATCATCCACAGCGTGAAGCCTTCCGCTTGTTTGATGCTGATTTTTGGTGGCAAGGACAGTTCCTGCCGGTTGACGACTGCGTCGATCAGGACAGGGCCGTCATGCTGCAGTGCCTGCTGGATCGCTCCTTCGACATCGGCCGGATCTTCTACTCGAATGCCTTTGATGCCCATAGCTTCCGCCACCGTCGCAAAGTTGGGATTGACGAGCTCGGTGCCTGATTCCAAAAAACCGGCCGCCTTCATTTCAAGTTCGACGAAACTAAGCGCTCCATTATTGTAAACCACAACCTTCACCGGCAGATTGTGCTGTTTCAGGGTAAGCAGGTCACCCATCAGCATGGCTAATCCGCCGTCGCCGGACAAAGAAATGACCTGCCGGCCAGGATCGGCTACTTGCGCCCCAATGCCTTGAGGCAGTGCGTTGGCCATCGTGCCATGATTGAACGAGCCGAGCAGACGGCGATTTTGGCTCATTTTCAAGTAACGTGCCGCCCATACGGTAGGCGTGCCTACGTCGCACGTAAAAATGGCATTCTCCGCGGCTGCGTCGCTGATCGCTTGCGTAAGGTATTGCGGATGGATCGGCTTTTTGCCGGGTTTGCCCACGGCCAACTCATCCAAGTCTTTACGCACCTTTTCGAAATGTTCCACACTTTTGCGCAGATGTTTGTCGCTGTGCTCTTGTGTCAAATAGGGCAGCAATGCTTCGATGGTAGCCTTCACGTCCCCGCACACCCCATAATCCAGCTTGGTTCTTCGGCCAAGGTGCGAAGCTTGAATGTCCACCTGCAGAACGATGGCCTCCTCGGGATAAAACTGCCGATACGGGAAATCTGTGCCCAACATCAGCAATATATCGCAATCCATCATCGCATGATATCCGGATGAATATCCGATCAATCCGGTCAATCCCACTGAATACGGATTGTCATACTCCAGATGCTCCTTGCCCCGGAGCGCGATGACCATCGGCGATTTCAACCTGTCGCACAGCTGCATCAGCTGCTCATGTGCACCAGCGCATCCGGCCCCGCAGAGTAGCGTTATCTTTCGGTCGCTATTCAAGTACTCTGCAAGTTTTTGCAGTTCGGGAACGGAAGGGTGAACGACGGGTTTGGGGGTTTGGAATACATGCTCGGGTACGGGAAGATTGGCCGCCTCCAGAGCAGCAACATCGCCCGGCAACACAATAACCGAAACGCCCGAACGCGCCACCGCAGTCTGCATGGCCATCGTAATCGAACGCGGCATCTGCTTGGCCGTGGTGACGACCTCGCAATAATGGCTGCATTCCTGAAACAAATATTCCGGATGCGTGGATTGAAAATATTCGCTTCCAATCTCGTCGCTCGGAATATGTGCCGCAATGGCCAGAACGGGAACGCGATTCCGGTGACAGTCGTACAAACCATTGATTAAATGCATATTCCCCGGGCCGCTGCTTCCGGCGCAAACGGCAATGCTCCCGGCAACGGCCGCATCCGCTCCGGCGGCAAACGCCGCGACTTCCTCGTGACGCACGTGGATCCATTCGATTTCACCCGAACGGCGAATGGAATCGAGGATCGCGTTCAACGAGTCTCCAACAATACCATAAATACGTTTAACGCCTGCGTTTAGCAAGGCTTTAATGACAACATCCGCTACTGTCTTCTTCATGGACAATCTCCTTTATTCGCTGAATATGAGTTATGCTTCCACCTCGCCGATATACCTATTCGCATACCCGAAATCATTCAACCCGAACCAGATGACGCAAAAATCCGCCTGTCGCAGAGACAGGCGGATACATATGCGGAACATATATGGAACAGTTGCCCACACGGGCAGCGCACCATGATGAACATATTTCAAATCAAACACAAACTTCGCCATTAAATGGCTGGCATGACATTGCCGCCGCTCACCGGGATGTACGCCCCGGTAATGAACGAAGACAGATCGGAAGCCAAGAAAGCGACGGCATTGGCAATTTCCTGATCCTCGCCTCTGCGTTTCAAGGGAACTTGATCGGCGTAAGCCTGATCGTAACCAGGTTCTGCGGCGCGGTCGCGATCGCTGATGGTCCATCCCGGAGCGACTTGATTGACCGTAATCTGATGCTCCCCCACTTCGCGCGCAAGCACGCGATACAGACCATCCATGCCGCGTTTGCCTGCAGTGTATGCGGACTGCGTGGCAAAATTTTGCATGGCGCATTCCGTGTTGATACCGATGAAACGTCCGCTCCCGGCTTCCTTCATGTGCGGAATGAACGCTTTGGCCAAGTACACGCTCTGCATTACGCAAGACTCGAACTGACTCATGTAATCCTGCGGAGATTGTTCAAGCACCGTCGTCCACGCATACTGAATCACCGCATTGGCAACGACGATATCGACCGGGCCCAAACCCGCCAGGATCTCATCGCGAATCCGAAGGGACGTTTCTTCTTTCGTGATATCCCCTTGCACGGTTAAGGCTTTGCGGCCGGCGGCCTCGATCTGCTGCCGAAGTTCTTCGGCCTGGGCCTGATTGTTTATGTAATGAAGCGCGATATCCGCGCCGCAATCTGCCAGTGTACGTGCAATAACACGTCCCAACTGACCGGTGGAGCCTGTGACAAGCGCGATTTTGCCCGTAAGATCCAAACGCATTGCAGCACCTCCTTTTTCACGTCATATTGTTTCTGGATCCGAGTTCAAAACACCCTCAGTAAAGGGCACTATATAGAAAACGGTTTCGTTTTAGGAATCAATGATTGCTGCAAACCGTTATTATTGATGTTGAATCAGATCGATTTCCTGGAAACGACTGACTTCCTTCAGCCAACGCTCTTCCACATATTTGCGATGCGCTGGATGATCATTATAGCTGTCGTAAGCAGCCTGATCGGCGAATACCATGGAGAATCCGTAGTCGAATTCGTTTTTGGCGCTAATTTGCTTCAATACCTGAAATTGCTCCACACCCGGAATGACCTCGAGCACATTTTTGCTTTCCTGCAAGAAGGCTTCTGCCTCAGCCGTTCCCTTGCCTGCGTACAACGAAAACGTTACCATATGCGTGATGCTCATCTCTAAACTCCTCCTCCAATGTATATATAACGATCTACTTAATAGTACCTCCGAACAGTGTGTAAGCGCAATCTTTATATTTACATCTATTTTCCACTTATTCCCATTAAAACAACAAAAAAGCCTGGGGCAGTGCCCGAGGCTTCCGTATGAACGTCCAACAACATTTAGTTTTTGAGATTGTATTTACGGTTGAAGCGATCCACACGACCGCCCACGTCAACCACTCTTTGTTTGCCTGTAAAGAACGGGTGTGATGCGGAACTGGTGTCCACGCGAATGACGGGATACGTGTTTCCGTCCTCCCATTCCATCGTTTCGTTCGAATGTTTGGTGGAAGAACTGAGGAACTTGTAATCGGCACTGGCGTCATAGAAAATAACGATCTGCGTTTTTGGATGGATATCTGCTTTTGGCATATCTATCTTCACTCCTTGTGATGTGAGTAAGTGTTCCCTTGAATTGAACCAAATTCGATTATACTCCATTTTGCATAAAAAATCAACAATATCTGGAATTTGATGCATGCTGGCTGCAAGCTCTGCAGTGAGTCCAGTCTATGAGTGGCCCTTCTCCAATACGTCCAGGATGTATTCCAGCGCCTCCAGCTCGTCTCTCCCTCTGGTCTGCAATCGGACCACGCTGCCGTGACGAATCGGAAGCATGGCCATGCCGAGCAAGCTTTTGACATCCACCCGATGCTCGTGATCAGTGGTTACGAATGACAAGGAGATGTCCGAGGCAAAACGCGATGCTTGGGATGAAACCGCGATCAGGTCATCCCGGTCAAAATCGGAGTGAATCGTAAACTCGTGTGTTCTCACGACGCTCAGTTCCTTTCAGCAAAAGTTGCGATAATCCATTGTATGCCTATCGTTGCATATTGAATTCTTTCAGCATTATACCACGATATGACAGGTTGTCTAATCCTTGCCGGAAAAAAAGCCCGCAATGGCCATCGAAAAAACATAACAATGGCCAGCTCCAACTGCTGATAGACTCATGAAATGCAAAAGAAGCCCCGGATACAGGGCTTCCTTCATCTCTTTATCGACCGTTTGGATATACCATGACTTTCAGGCTTCCGCTCTTGTTGTGCAGCGCCCGCTCCATCGCTTGCTGCGTCTCTTCAAGGTCGTATCTGTCCGTAATGAGCGACATCACGTCGTGCTGTCCCGAAGCAAGGAACTCGATTCCTGCCGGATACGTGTTGGCATAACGGAAAATGCCGTAGATATCAACCTCGTTATCCGCAATGAACGGCACGTTCAACGCGATCTCGTCCTGGGCGGGCAGCCCGACGATCGCAAGTTTGCCTCCGCGACGAAGCGAGTATAAGGCGGTTTGCAGCGCTTTCGGGTTGCCTGCCGTCTCCCAAGCGGTATCCACGCCGATCCCGTTCGTCAATTCACGAATGGCTTGAACCGCATCCTCCTTACGAACATTGATGGCATGCGTCGCTCCGAGACGGAGGGCAGCCTCCAAACGCACCTCTTCCAGATCCGTCACGATAATGCGGTCCACGCCGAAGGATTTCGCTGCAGCCACGGCCATCAGGCCGACAGGGCCCATGCCCATGATGGCCAGCGTCGTTCCCGGAGCCAGCTTGCTGCGGCGGGCCGCATGAATGCCGACGGAAAACGGCTCGTTCATGGCGGCTTCCTCGAAGCTGAGGTGATCCGGGATAGGGAACACCATGTCCTCCCGAATCGTCATGTACTGCACGAATGCGCCATCCACCGGCGGCGTCGCCAGAAATTGCACATCCGGGCAGAGATTGTAGCGCCCCTCTTTGCACGCTGGACAACGTCCACATGTGACGCCCGGCTCGATGGCTACCCGATCTCCTTCTTTCAGTCGCGTAACGTCTGCGCCGACGGCGGCGATGATGCCCGCGCATTCATGTCCCAGAATGATCGGCTTTTCAACGACGAACCTGCCGATTCGCCCATGCTCGAAGTAATGCACGTCTGAACCGCACACGCCCACTGCCATTACTTTGACAAGCACTTCGTCGGGTGCCGGTTCAGGCACCGGCTGCTCCTCGATGCGGATCGAACCCGGCTCTGTCATGACCGCGGCTTTCATCGTTTCGGGAATCTCTTGATGTCGCATGGTACTCCTCCTTCTGCCTTTTCTTCATTAATATATAGTTCTTCCCCATCGATCCTCGATCCCGCTTTTGCGGTAGAAGTACGTATTGATCATGTCGCGCCATTCCTTTGCATGTTCGGCCTGGCCTTCCTGCAGCGCAGCCACTTTGTTGAATATGGTCGGATCGATCTTGCCCTCAAGCCGCTTCCAATCGTTCAACAATGCTGCTGCCTGATCGGCCCCGTCGAAATGGGTGTCGTAAATATGCTGTATAACCGTTTTGCCGGAGTGCAGCACATGCGTGTAAGGAACATGGTGGAAAAAGAGCAGCAGTTCGTCCGGGCAGGTTTCCAGCGATTCGTATCTGTCCGCATTCGCGGCATGGTACTGCGAAGCATAACCCGTACCGCTTTTCGCCGTCCGATCCACGCCGATGCCATGGCAATCCGCGAAATGATACGTGCCCCATTTGGAATACTCGTAACCGTCTACGTTCGGACCGTAATGGTGTTCCGGATTAACCATCCAGCCTACGCCAAGCGGTGCGGTGTAGCTTTCGTAGATGTCCAGCGAACGGAGCAGCATGCCTGTAATGATAGTTACGATTTCGTCGTCGCTGCCGAACGTCAGCCTCACCCATTCGTCCGCAATCTGTTCGGCGGACAATTCCGGGTTCCATGCGAGACGTCCATACCCGTACAAATTGGCCTGGGCCAACGGATGTCCCGTCCAGCAAGCATCCGCGCCGATATTGGAAACGGCCGCAAAGCCGTTTAGGGACCTGCCATACAACGAACCGTCGGCGATGCGTTTCACTTGCGAACCCTCGCCTTTGGCATGTGTGTCAAAATCCAGAACTTCTTTCCATTGCGGGATCAAATAACAGAGGTGACGCTGCTGGCCCGTATATTCCTGCGTAATTTGGAATTCAAGCACCTGATTTGTATGCTCCATCGCCCCGAACAACGGCGATACCGGTTCGCGGACCTGAAAGTCCATCGGGCCGTTTTTGATCTGCAAAACGACGTTGTCGGCAAACCGTCCGTCGAGCGGTTTGAAATGATCGTATGCTGCACGCGCGCGGTCGGTCGAACGGTCTCTCCAGTCCTGTTTGCAGTTGTACACGAAGCAGCGCCAGATCACGATCCCCCCGAACGGCTGAAGCGCTTCGGCCAGCATGTTGGCCCCGTCGGCATGATCACGGTTATACGTGAAAGGTCCAGGACGGTTTTCGGAATCCGCCTTGATCAGGTATCCGCCGAAGTCCGGAATGGCCGCATAGACCTTGGCGGTCTGCGATTTCCACCACTCCCGCACTTCTTCATCGAGCGGATCTGCCGTATGCAGTCCGCCGATCTCGATGGGGCTTGCATAATTGGCGCTCAGGAACAGCTTGATTCCGTAATCCCTGAATTCCGCGGCTACCCGTGCCACGTCGCCAAGGAATGGTTCCGTCAGGAACAGGCTTTCCCTTTGGTGCACGTTGACGTTATTAATCGCGATCGCGTTCAGCCCTGTCGATGCAAGAAGACGTGCATAATCGCGAATCCGAGCGGTGTCGGATACGATCTCCCCGTTTTCATAGAAGATAGACCTGCCTGCATACCCTCGCTCTATGCTTCCGTCCACGTTATCCCACTGGTTGAGCATGCGCAGCAGGTTGCGCGGCTGCTCGGCAATCTGGCCGAACACCTCCGCGGAGGCCCCATCCGGACGCCCTATGCGAAGCACAAGCTCTCTTAATACATGGAATGAACCGTACAAAACGCCTTGGGGAGTTTCCGAACCGATGTAAAGATGTCCGCGGTCCGCATCTTCGCGAATGACGTAACCTTCGCCATGAACCGAAGCGCGCTCGGCATCGGTAAACGTATTCCGAAGGGTTGCGCTGCCCGCCCATGTACCGATCCATATCCCTGCCGCTGATGCGTGAACATCTCCGGCAGCCGTCGTTTCAGGTTTGCTGCCATACAGCTTTTCCAGTCCGATCGTCAGCTCTGCAGCAGCTGTTTTGACAACCGAATGAGCTTCTTCAGTAATCACCTGGCGAGCCCAGAGCGGTGCCTTGGCCGATCCAGCCCCGTTTTTTCCCGGGACTCCTGCGAGATATCCCAGCCAAGCGTCATATTGCGGTCCGGCCAGCCCGGATTGTACGATTGAACTCATTGTGCCGCCTCCTTGGTTGCATAGATCTGTGTCAGTCGGTTGCCCTTGCCTTCGAGCAGCCATAGTATCGATGTTACGCCGCGCGGGTAATATTTGCTGCCGACCGCTACGCCGGACAGAATCTGATCGCTCCAGCACCAATAGGATTCTGCCGGATGCAGCAGCCAATCGACATGTGCGGCATCCGCCGCTTTTCCTGTTTCGTCCCACTCCACGCCCAGCAGCTCTCTGGCGATGAACTGGGAAAGGTAGATTTTGCTCAGCCACGAATTGTTGCTCGTCGAGGACAGCTTCCAGCCGCCGTCCGCGAAGAGGCAGGTGCCTGGAACAAGAACCGTCTTCAAGTGCGTACGCAGCGCCTGCAAATAAGCGCCGAAGCGGCCGTTTGCGTCCAATGCGCCCTCGCAGCCTGTGAAATACGGGAACACGAGCCCTTCGATCGCCGGAATGATGCGCGAATCGTTATTTTCCGCAATGACGGCCGGAATGTAGCCGCCATCCGTCAATTGCGCCGCGATGCTGGCCGCGCAGCGATCGGCTTGACGACCTGCTTGGTACGACAAGTCGTTAAGCTTTTCCGCAGCGAACAACTTCTCGAGCGCTACATACACCGCCCAGCATTTGCCCGCCAGATAGATGTTGTTACGGGATTGTCCCAGCGACACGTCCAGGCTGTCGTAGGTCGTAATCTCTGCCCCGCCTTTGGTGCGGGTGCTGTCCAGGCCCATCAACCCGTTTCGTTGATTTTCCTCCGGATGATCACGGTTGACCATGCTCTGGAAGCAGTCTTGGATGACAGGCAGCATGTTCTGCACAAAATCCCGATCCCGAGTCTGCTCGATGTACACCGTCGCGCAGCAGAGCCAGTTGACCAATTCCTCATGGCTCATCTGCGAGAAGCAGTCATCGATGCCGGCCAGTTCGTACGCCGAATGTCCGGGTCTCGAAAATACGTTGGCTACGCCGATGTCGTGCGTAAACGTGATTCCCCCAGGATGCGTCTTTTCCTCTCCCGGGAATCGGACCTCATCGGTATAGCTGTACCGTTTCACGAACCACTCCAGTTCATTGCGTACCGTCCACGGATTCATGGCCAATTCGAAATACAGCTGGTCCGCGGTCAAATCGAGCGTGTTCATCATGCGATATTCGCCTTCGTTGACCACCCAGAGCGGTTCTCCATCTGCATCGAGCAGCTGCGTGCTTGCGTAATAACTGTGGACGGAATGCGCCAGCATGAACGACTGATCCTCGGACAATGCGGAAACGCCCAAGCGCCGATCCGCTTCCTCGCACGAAGCTGCCAGTTCATCGAAGCGATTCAGCGCGTATGTTCCCGCCTCCTGGATGTTCGCGAAATACCGGGTATACCAATAGGTCGTGTCCATGCCGGAAGTGACAATGCCTCCGCGATAGAAGCTTACCGCAAAACGGTACGTGCGCTGTTCTCCTGCGGGAACTTCCATAAGCAAAGCGGCTGTGCCGCCAAGGCCGAAGGCCAGATTTTCCACGTGTTTTTCAAGCAAAATCTTCTCCAGCGTAAAACCGAGCGCGGGCCAAAGTCCGCTATCCTTCGAAAGGATCGCCGTATGGCGCCCTTGGCCAATGCCCGTCACGGAACCGCCTTCTGGCCCGCCAATCATACGCATCGCGGAATATGGATCGCTGCCCTGGTAACCGAAGAACGCTCTGCGCGTTTGCTGTCCCTGGCGGTTGTCCAATACAAGCTCGACCAGCACGGCTGGCACCAAGGCATCTTTCAGCGCTTGTTCATCCCCTTCAACCGGGTGAGGCACCGGACGTACCGGCGAATAAATGCGGAAAGTCAGATCACCTGCGGTCCATGTATCCGTGCCGATCGTCAGTTTACGGCTGATGTCCTCGTCGCGAAACGCGGAGACCAACGGTTTGGCCGCTTCGGCCGCCGACGCGTCAGTGTGATCCGGCTTTTCTACGTCATAACGGGCACTTTCGTCTTCGGTTGCTGCAAAAAAGGGCAAAGCCTCGTAATGTTCGCCGTCCCGTGCCTGAAGGCCGATGTAGATGTTTTCGTCGGCAGGCTTGCCCAATTCGAGTCCAAGACCGCCTTTGGCTCCTTTATATCCAAGCGTAAAGCTTGCAAAAGCGCCGATCGGCGCATGGTGGGCATTATAGAAAATCGATTTGGATGTGTTCATGGGATGCGACCCCTCTCAAATGATTTGCATGCGTTTTCATAGCCCCATCCTATCATGGCATTTCCGGCCAGACCATGGTCAAATCAAGCAGATATTTACCCAAATCGGGCTGATGGTTTATAATCGTACTAAAGCGGTTTCATGCTTTGGCGCATGAAGAAATGTTTCAGTACACCGCGGGAAGGTTACGCCGAATCAAGCTTGCATCTTGGCTATGCGCCCGAAAAAAGGAGGTCCCACATGTCTTCCACCTATTTGCCTCCCCAGCTTGGGGAAAGCGTGCACGAAGTGTTCTATCCCGACGTGCAAACGACGGTAAACCTGTTTGCCATCCATCTTCGCAGCGTCGGTTCCGATTGGGACTATCCTGCCCATGAACACCCGCAATACGAGCTTAACTATGTGACCGAAGGCGAGCAGCACATGGTCATCGAAGGTCAATTGTACAGGCAAAAAGCCGGAGAACTGCTTCTGATCCCTCCGGGCAGCGTTCATTCCAGCCATAGCCCTGACGGAAAAGGCTTCACCTATTTTTGCATGCATTTCGATATCGATGATCAGCTGTTTCTCTCTCTGCTTGCCCGCATCAGACAAGTCCTGTTTGGCGCCGACAGCGTCGTTACCCAAAACATCGAACCCGTGCTGCGCAAACTGATGAACTCGGCCACTGCCCCGTCGGCCAGCACCATGGTGCAGCGCATGCAATTGCAATCGGCCGTGTTCGAGCTGTTCGGCCACCTCTGGGAAGCCGTTTCCCAGGAGGTTGCGCATACGTATGCCGACGGTTACGACCGGATCGAGCTTGCCCATCAGATCCGCAATCGTTTGCAGGGGCTGGTGAGCCAGCAGTTCAAACAGGGACATGAATCGGCCAGTCACTATGGCATCGACGACATTGCAGCAGAACTCGGGATCAGCACGTCCCATTGCAACCGCGTATTCAAGCAGGTATTCGGCCAATCCCCACGCGCCATGCTGTCCGAGATGGTTCTGCATGAAGCGAAGATTTTACTCGGAAATCCGGCATTGTCCATTCAAAATATCGCCGTCATGCTAGGTTACAAAGACATCGCCCACTTCAGCCGTCAGTTCAAACGCTGGTCGGGGATATCCCCATCCCGGTACAGGCAGGATCCTCCTGGTTCGGAATAAGTCTTTGGGCCGCAACACTTCGCTTCCGTCGATTCTCGCCGCGCTATGGCTAAGTGTTGACCCTGCCGGGTGGCACTAAGAAACCGAGTTCGTTTGATCCGAAACCCGTATGGCTTATTTCAACAGCCGTTTGATCGTTTGTAATTTGCCGGCATAAGGCGGGTACAAGATCGGCAGATTCAGCCGCGTGCTTTTTCGGAGTATGCTTTTCACATGCGAAAAGGTTTCGAAGCTGTATCGCCCGTGGTATCCGCCGATTCCGGAATTCCCTACCCCGCCAAAAGGCAGCCGCGGGTTGGCCACATGGGTAATCGTATCGTTGATACATCCTCCGCCAAAGGACACTTCCTGCAGCACCTTCTCCTGAACCTGCTTATCGGAAGTGAACAGATACAAAGCCAATGGTTTGGGAAGTTTCAAAATGCCTGCGATGGCTTCGTCAATATCATGATAACTGATAATCGGGAGGATCGGGCCGAAAATTTCGTCTTCCATACTCGCTGCTTCCCAAGACTCCACGTCCAGCAGCGTAGGCGAGATGAAGCGATCTGCCTCGTCCGTTTGTCCTCCAAAAATCAGGTGTGCCTTATCCCGCTCGATCAGATGGCTCAACCGCTTGAAATGGGCTTCATTGACGATCCGGCCATAATCCCGATTATGCCGAACGTCCGAGCCGTAGAAGCTGTGCACGGCCGCCTTCATTTCCTCGATCAACGTTTGCTTCACCCGCTCATGGACGAGCAGATAATCCGGTGCGATGCACGTTTGACCTGTGTTGAGCAGCTTGCCCCACATAATGCGCTGCGCGGCGACTTTGAGGTCGGCATGTTCGTCCACGATGACCGGACTTTTGCCGCCCAGCTCCAGCGTAACCGGAATGAGGTTTTTGGCAGCGGCCTCCATGACGATTTTGCCGACGGGCACACTCCCCGTAAAAAAAATATAATCAAATTTCGCTTGGATGAGAGCCGTCGTCGTATCTTTGGCTCCTTCAATGACCTGGACGTACCCCGGCTCGAATACCGATGTGATGATGTCCCGCACGACGGCCGAAACGGCCGGCGTATGTTCGGATGCCTTCAGCACGGCCGTATTGCCAGCCGCAACGGCACCCACGAGCGGCTCGATCAGCAACTGGAACGGATAGTTGAACGGCCCGATGATGAGAACCGATCCGTAAGGCTCGGGAATGATATAGCTTTTGGAACCGATGAGGGCCAGCTGCGTTTTGACCTTTTTCGGTTTGGCCCAGCGTTTCACGTTCCGAATCGTGTGCGAGATGCTGTCGAGCATAAAACCGATCTCGGTCGTATATGATTCGAATTCGCTTTTGCCGAGATCCTGATACAGCGCTTCGGTCAACGGTTTCTCGTATTTTCGAATCGCATCCTTAAGCCAAATAAGACGTTCAATGCGAGCTTCCGGCGAACGGGTGGAGCCCGAGCGGTAAAATTGCTGCTGCAGCTCCAAAATTTCCTCTACTTCCGGGCTGGTTATTTCCCGTATTTTTGTCATATGATCTGCTCCTCCCTATAAACACTCTTCTTCCAATGCCGCCACCAATTCCTTCAGTAATTGAACCGATGCCTGCAATGAAGCGGAATAATAGCGTTGGGTTCCCTGCTGCTCCACCGAAATCAAGTCTTTGTCCAGCAGCAGCTTGAGATGGTGGGATATAGCCGGGCGCGAGAGGCTGGATTGCTCCGTAATTTCATTGACGGTCATTCTCCCCTTTTCTGTCAGCAGCATCAGGATGGATTGGCGATGTGAGTCGCTGAGCACCTGAAACAAAGGCATGCAGGATTGAAAAATGGATAGTGCTTTTTGTCCCATCGGGTTTCCTTCCTTCTTTCTCTATAAAGTTGATATGTTTAAACATTTAAACCATTGTAGTTATTTTACTTCTTTCCTTCATGATCCACAAGAGTTAAGACCACTTATGAGAGAGAGCTCACATTTTTTTGGGGAAATGTCATCAAATTTTTCCTTAAAAGCGCTTCCAACATTCAAACTTGTATGGTAGTATGGTAATTGAGCGTTGTATTCTTTCCTATATAAAATGATGAGGTGAACGTCATGAGAATGGTTTTTCGCTGGTTTGGCGAAGGCAACGATACGGTATCGCTGGATGACATCCGTCAGATCCCGGGCGTTGAAGGCATTGTATGGGCACTGCACGATGTGCCTGCAGGCGAAGAATGGCCCATGGAGAGCATTTTGGCAATCAAGAAGGCGGCGGATCGGGCCGGACTACATATGGATGTCGTTGAAAGCGTTAACGTCCATGAAGATATCAAACTCGGTCTCCCCACCCGGGACAAATATATCGAAAACTACAAAAAAACGATGGAAAAGCTTGCGCAGGTTGGCGTCAAAGTCATCTGTTATAATTTCATGCCGATCTTCGACTGGCTGCGTACCGACATGTATAAGGAGATGGAGGACGGCTCCACCGCCCTATTCTACGAAAAAAACAAACTCGAAGACATGGACCCGTTCGAACTGGTCCGCCGCATTACGGAAAACTCCGAATTGACGATGCCGGGCTGGGAGCCTGAGCGTCTCCAGTACTTGACAAGCGCGTTCGAAGCATACAAAAATGTCTCGGAAGACGATATGTGGCAGAACGCAAAATACTTTTTGGACGAGATCATCCCTGTCGCGGAGCAGCTTGGCATCAAGATGGCCATCCACCCGGACGATCCGCCATGGTCGATCTTCGGCCTGCCGAAAATCATTACGACCCAGGACAACATTCGCAAATATTTGAATTTGCATGATAGTCCATCCAACTGCGTTACATTGTGCAGCGGCTCGCTCGGAGCGAATCCAGCCAACGATATCATCGGCATGATCCATGAGTTCAAGGATCGGATTCCTTTTGCCCACATCCGCAATGTAAAAGTGTACGAGAATGGCGATTTCATCGAAACGTCGCATCGGACCCAGGACGGAAGCGTTGACATCGTGGGCATCGTGGAAGCCTACCATGACACCGGGTTTACGGGGTACGCCCGACCGGACCATGGACGCCATTTATGGGGAGAGAAATGCAGACCAGGATATGGCCTTTATGATCGCGCGCTGGGTATTATGTATCTGTGGGGCGCCTGGGATTCCCTGCAAAGGAGGGCAAAAGCATGAACGAACTCATTCGCGAGACCTCGTCGAGACTGCAAGGAAAAACGGCGGTCATTACGGGCGGTGCCGGCGTCCTGTGCCGCGCGATGGCCGAGGAACTGGCCAGACATGGTGCTCAAGTCGCGATACTTAACCGCACGGTATCCAAAGGTGAAGAAGTGGCTGCTGCCATTACGGCCACAGGCGGCAAAGCCATTGCCGTTGCTTGCGACGTCACGCAGCCGGATAGCGTCCAGGCGGCCGCGGATGCGGTGCTTGAACGGCTTGGGCCATGCGACATTCTCATTAACGGTGCCGGCGGCAATCATGCCAGCGCCAATACAACGAATGAAATTTTTCGGCTCGAAGACCTGCACCAGGAAAACATCACAACTTTTTTTGACGTAAGCGTAAGCGGATTTCGACAAGTGATGGACTTGAATTTTGTCGGCTCGCTGATTCCTACGCAAATCTTTGCCAGACAAATGATCGAACGCAGCGTACTGGCAACGGTCATCAACATTTCATCGATGAGCGCCCCTTCCCCGATGACCAAGGTGCCTGCCTACAGCGCGGCCAAAGCGGCGATCAATAATTTCACGCAATGGCTGGCCGTTCATCTGGCCGAATCCGGCATTCGGGTAAATGCGATCGCTCCCGGCTTTTTCCTGACGGAGCAAAATCGCAATCTGCTGTTGAATCCGGATGGTTCGCCGACCGAACGCTCCAGCAAAATCATTTCCCATACGCCGATGCGTCGTTTCGGCAAACCGGAAGATCTGCTCGGCACGCTGATGTGGCTTGCCGACGAACGCCAATCCGGATTTGTAACAGGGACCGTCATTCCCGTTGACGGCGGCTTCATGGCCTACTCCGGCGTATAAGACCTAAGATCTTGCGGTCGTCGGAGCACCTTTTTGCCAAATCCATGCACGATGAACGGAATCATTCGTTATGCTCTCACGTTTCAGTCGAAGTCCGGAATTTACATTCCGGGCTTCTTTTTTTTGTGGAATAAGATGTTAAGAGACGGGAAAAGCTGGTATACAAAGGACGGTGATTTCTCGATGATGGAAGAAACATGGGTGGTCGCAGTACGCTCGGTTATCGCTTTTCTGACCCTCATGATTTACACGCGGGTGCTGGGCAAACAGCAAATGGGCAACCTGACGTACTTTGATTACATAAACGGCATTACGATCGGTTCGATTGCGGGAACGTTCGCCACGGACCTTTCCTCCAAAGCATGGATTCATTTCGTCGCGTTGACCATATTTACGTTGGTTACGATTATTTTTCAATATGTGACCTTGAAAAATCGTACCGTGTCCAAATGGTTTGACTCCGATCCTACGCTGGTGATCCAGAGCGGCAAAATTTTGGAACAAAACATGCATAAAATGCGCGTGAAATTCGATGAACTGACGATGATGCTGCGGCAAAAAGACGTGTTCGACATTACGACGGTCGACTATGGCATTCTTGAACCGGACGGCAGTCTCTCCGTTGTCCTGAAGCCGGAGAACCAACCGGTGACGGCCAAGGATATGCACATGAAGACAAGCCCGAACAAGCTCATGACCGAGCTGATCATTGACGGCGTACTGATCAAACAAAATCTCGAAGAACGAAACAAGGACATTCATTGGCTCACCGAGCAGCTTAAAAAGAAAAAAATAACGATCCAAGACATCGCCTTTGCCGCCATTTTGCCCAATGACAAACTGTACATCGACCTTTTCGAAGACAAAATCACGGAGAAAACGGACATGGGCGACTACGAAGGGCCGTTCTAACGGAAAGATTACACTGCAGGAGGGGATACGATGAAAGCACGATTGTGGCTGCTCTATGTGGTTCCCATCGTTCTGATTCTCATCTTTTGCGCCGTCATGGCTACGGGAACGATTCTCAAAAAACCGTGGGGCGAGAATGATCGCTTGGTTGAATCGGTGCAATCGCTGGAGAAACAAGTTGAAGCCAAACAGTGGACCCAAGCCAAGTCAGAAATCGAATATGCCCTGAAGGCGTGGGACCGAATCGTGGATCGCATCCAGTTCAGCGTGGAGCGTGAAACGATTTATGACATTCTGGGCACGCTTGCCCGGATGAAGGGTGGCGTAGCCGCAAAAGACGATAAGGCGATCATGGAAGAAATCTATTATTTTTATGTCCTGTGGGAAAATTTGGGCGATTAATGTACACGAGAAAAGCGCTCCCTTTCAAGGGGGCGCTTTTTGGACTGCGGCGGAAGATTGCTACTCCCTGCCCGCAGGATTTGCTCTTTTCCCATTCAACTATGCACTGCGTTGTCGTACTCTGCGAGAGCGGGCCCCGGATGCGGCGTTTTTGCCAAAAAAGGAAGTCAACGCTCCTTTGGCACACCATAGCGCAAACAAGGCAAAAAGTGTGCCCCAAAACAATGCGGGCATAAAGGTCTGACTGGCCAGATTGGTTGCGTCTCCCGCAGCGGAAGGGTGCGTCCAGGACATCCAGCCCACGTACATGGCGCTAACCACGGATTCTTCCAACGTAAGAAACGCCAGCAAAAGATAATAGAACTTGGCGAATTTGGCGCCAAAAATCATGATGACCGCATTCAGCGCGATAAAACCCGTTAGCCATAACATGCCGAATTCTCCCCGGACATACAGCAGAAGCGAGACGGCAGCGACCGCGGTCATGATCCCGAGTCCCCACATGTGCCGTCCTTTTCGATAAAGAACAAACAACAGCCAGGCAAACAGCGACGCGCACAGATAACCGGCCAGAGAAACCAGGATCGACCTGCCGGGCGTAAGCATCGAGGAATACGTAACGCCGCTATGGTCGGCATACAACTCAATGCGCAGCACTTTGCCGGATAATAGCAGCGTAACAAGCGCGTGGCCGAACTCGTGGATCATCGTATCCAAATTGCGGAACAACGATGAAAACGGAATAAAACGTGTAAGAAACGCCGAGCCCAGCAAAAACAATATCGTCTTGAGCCATTTGTTCAAATGTGGTGCCACCCCCTGCTTTCCATTCAATCATATTCGCGAAAATACGGACGAAGCCGACTATTCGTTTCGGATTTCGAACTGCGCAGCGCAATGCTGCATCCACCAGCAGAAACTGCGGTTATGGCCGATAAAGAAGGATGACAGGTCATAACGGCCGGTGAGCTGATCCAGTGTGACAAGCAGCCTATTTCGCATACGGTTCATCGCAAACTCTACGAATTGGTCAGCCGCCCCATTCTGTACCAGTGTAACATATGCATACAAGGAATGGTCCACAGGTTCATCGAGGGGGCTTACTCCTGCACAAGAATATTCGGTCAGCATTCCTTTTTGAGACATCAGATCCAAGGCAGAAACCAACTGGAAATCCACTTCGATCCCATTCCATAACGTCGTTCGTTTGGGAGAAACGGTTGTTTTATCGCGTTCCGTCCACTGGAGAAGCTCTTGCCTGCGCCTTTTCCAGAGGTGAGCGGGTTGGTTGCTGAACAGCACTTCCTGTTCCGCCGAGGGCGGAAGGATCGTTGCTGCTTCCACCGCACGGGAACGGTTATGTAATGTTGAAGCTGAATCGCTGTCATCCTGAGAATCGGCATTCGAACGGGTCGTTAAACGGGCATCTTCATCCATATCCAAACCTCCTATTACTAAAACGCCCATTGGGCTGTATGCAAAAACAAGAACACGCTTGTGCGCCTCAAGATCGTTTCTTCTGGAACTACACGGTATAGCCAATCCAAAAATAACGAAAGAGCACATTGCTGTGCTCTCAAAAGTTCTGGGAGGGTGCTACCCCCCTGTTACTTGGCTAAATATATTGTACACTTGTTATGTACAAGCTAGCAAACCGGTTTATCTCGTTTCGCGGTGAATCGTCATTTTTTTCAGGCGGGGGGAATACTTTTTCATTTCCAGCCGCTCCGGGTGATTGCGTTTGTTCTTGGTGGTGGTATAGTTGCGGTCCCCGCACTCGGTGCAGGCTAAGGTTACGATGACTCTCATGGGTGATGCCTCCTTCGTCTTCTTAAATCGTAATAATTACTATTTAATCATAGTAGCTGAATTGTTTTCTGTTGTCAATGCCACGTCGGAAACGGATCCTTCAAATCCCTCCAATTCCGCTGCATCTCTTCATCCGTCAGCAGCGTTTCGTCCAGTGTCCGTTCAATCTCCGAACGGTCCATGTCAATGCCGATGAACACAAGCTTGGTTACCCGGTCCCCCCACGTCTCATCCCAATCCGGAATGTTCGGCAGCGTATCGCCAAAATGCAAATGACGTTCCTCCTCACTCATCGCGCCGACCCACAATCCTGCCGGAGCCAACTGCTTCGATGTACCGGCATGGCTAAAGGAAACGGCCATATGGTTGCGCGTCGCAAGCCACATCAGCCCTTTCGAACGAACGATGCTGTCCGGCCACTTGGCAATCCATCGAAGCAGGCGTTCGGGATGGAAAGGACGTTTGCGATGATATACGAACGAGTGAATGCCATACTCCTCCGTCTCGGGCGTATGCTCTTCCTTCATCAATTCCCGGACCCAGCCCGCAGACTGACTTGCCTTTTCGAAGTCGAAACGCCCCGTGTTCAAAATTTCATGCGGATCAATTCGCCCATGCGTCGTTCGGATCAGTTTGGCTGTCGGCTGCATCGCGCGGAGCGCCTTCTCCAGCTTGAGCAATTCCTCTTCCGTCACCAAATCACATTTGTTCAAGACCAATACATCGCAAAACTCGACCTGATCGGTCAACAGGTGCACGATCCCCCGCGTATCTCCTTCACCGGCTTCCTGGCCGCGATCCATCAGCGTCTCCCTTGAATAGAAATCCCGCCAAAATTGGGCTGCATCCACCACAGTTACCATCGTATCGAGGCGTGTAAATTTCGTCAGATCAATCCCGAGTTCTTCGTCGATGTATGTAAACGTCTGAGCAACAGGCACAGGCTCGCCAATCCCTGTCGATTCGATCAAAATATAATCAAAGGAGCCTTCCAAAGCGAGTCGCTCCACCTCTTTCAGCAAATCCTCGCGCAAGGTGCAGCAGATGCACCCATTGGACATTTCCACCAGTTTCTCATCGATACGAGACAAACCTCCGCCATCCCGGATCAACCCAGCGTCGATATTCACCTCGCTCAAATCATTGACGATCACAGCCACTCTCATGCCTTGGCGATTATGGAGCACATGATTCAGTAAAGTTGTTTTGCCCGCTCCCAAATATCCGCTCAATACGGTGACGGGAATGGGGCTGCGTGCTTGTCGTTGTTCCATGTATCGTTCCTCCGCTTCTCCAGATTCTTTCTGCCCTCTCCGTTATCGTGTAAATGTTTAGTTCAACCTGTATAATAAACAGAATGCTTTTATTAATCGTAATAATTACGATTAACAAGTAGTAATATACCTTATAGCAAATACAATGTCAACGGCACTATGTCTTTGCACGCCAATAAATCGTAATTTTTATGATTAGATGCCTGCCAACAGTTATGTTGTCCAAGGTACAAGCATATATCTTAAACAAAACGATTGTGGAGGTCTGTCGATGAAGCTGGCGGCCAATCTGAAGCTCCTTACCTTCCTTATTCCCTGCGCATTTCTCATCCCCGTACTTGTTCTCATGGCGCCGGACCTGCAGCAAGCCTGGAACAGCGGGAGTATGCAAAGCATAAAAACGATATTGGTCAGCATCCTGCTCGAAGCCATGCCGTTCCTCCTCATTGGCGTTCTGCTCTCTTCCCTGATGCAATGGTTTGTGTCCGAAGACATGGTGCGCAGGCTGACGCCAAAAAACCCCGTGCTGGGGATTATCGCCGCAGGCCTGCTCGGCATCGCGTTTCCGATTTGCGAGTGCGGCATGATTCCGGTCGTGCGCAGGTTAATGCGCAAAGGCATGCCTGCCTACATCGCCACGACGTTTATTCTCAGTGGACCTGTAGTAAATCCGGTTGTGTTCACGGCCACCTTGCTTGCCTTTCCGTCCCATCCCGAAATCGTGATCGCCCGCATGGGACTGGCTTTCGCCGTTGCGGCCATCGTCGGGGGGCTCGTCTATCTGTTCGCAAAACACAATCCGCTCCGCAAAACAAATGTACCGGACGAACTGTCCGTACAAACAACGGTGAGAACGCATCCCGGCTTCAAGATGGCACATCCGCACGTCCATAACGGACATGATCATTCGGATCATGAACATCCCAAAAACTGGCGCAGCTTTTTCATTCATGCGGGAGACGAGCTGTTCGACATGGGCAAATATTTGGTTCTTGGCGCCGTGATCACTGCCTGCATTCAAACCTTTGTCAGCCGGGCCGACTTGATTTCCCTCGGAAACGGGCCGATCTCGTCCTATGTATTCATGATGGCGTTCGCCTACGTGCTGTCCCTGTGTTCTACTTCCGATGCCTTCGTTGCTTCAGCTTTCTCACATACGTTTGCCCTTGGGCCGCTGTTGTCTTTTCTCGTGCTCGGACCAATGCTCGATTTCAAAAGCACCTTGATGCTGCTGTCCACGTTCCGCACCCGCTTTGTCATTGGCCTTGCGATCGCCATCATCGTTCTGGTGTTTGCGGGATCGTGGTTAATCAATGCATTTGCATGAGGTAGCTTAGCTTTAAGGCTGCGGAAGATTCTGAGCATCTTGCCTGCTCGCAGCTGAAGATACATGAACCGCAGAAGAAAAGAAAGGAGTTGATGCCATGGCTGCCGTGTTACGATCATCCCCAAAAATGCGTACTAGCTTTTCCCGTTCAGTTCGCGTGCAATGGCACAGCCTGTTTCGTTCCGTTTGGCTCGGTGCGCTGGCTATATACATTATTCGGCTCAACGAAACCGATTCGCTGCACTATTATTTGGCCCCCTCGCTGCACCCGCTGCTCTTGTGCTGTCCGGTGCCGCTCTTGTTCATCTCGGCAATCATGGGTTGGCAAGGCGTTTTCGGTCATAAGCATGTGCATTGCGATTGCGAGCATCCACCGCCTTCGGGATGGATTCGTACCTCCCTTACCTACGGATTGGTTTGTTTTCCTTTACTGCTCGGCTTTTTGTTGCCTGATCTTGCATTGGGCAGCGCGATGGCTAGTCAGAAAGGCATGGCGCTTTCTTACGCACCTCCCGAAATCCGACGCAAAGAGCCTTTGCCGGAAGCAAACGCCATGAAGGTGCAGGATATTAACGGGCTCCCATCCAGAATGGATGCGTCCAAAGCTTCCAATGCAGCTGCCGCGGGACAAGTGCAATTCATACCGCCTGACGAATACAGCCAGGAGTTCGCCGATCTCGCCCAAAAGCTGTACCGCGAACAGGTCATTCAGGTCCATCCGGCGATTTTCTCGGAAACGCTTGGTGCCATCGACATGTTTCAACGTCAATTTGCAGGCAAATCCATCTCGTTAACGGGCTTCGTATACCGGGATGAAGACATGAATCAGGATTCCCACTTTGCCCTTGGTCGTTTCCTGGTCATGTGCTGCCCGGCGGACGCCGCTCCCTTCGGCATTATGATCCATGTGCCCGACGCTGCGGCCTTCCCCACCGACAGCTGGGTCCAAATCGACGGCAGCATCGGTTCCGTGCAGGTAGACGGCATAGATCGGCTGGAAATTCGTGCTGACAAAGTCATTCCTGTGGCTGAACCGTCGACGCCTTACATCTACACCAACGCAGATTCGGTGGAAGCCTATGACCAACTTCAGAATAGCGATACGGGGCAATAAAAAGCATCATAAAGAAAGGCTATGTATAATCCTTGTGGTGATATTTGATATCCACGAACATTTGTTCTGTAATCAGAGCAAGTGAGCGGTTTTTACCAAAAATCAACATCCAAAGAAAACAGAGCCTACAGAAAAAACCGCAAGCATGGTAGAGACCCATGCCTGCGGTTTTCGTAATGTATTTCGTCCTTTTATTCGGTTACTATACCATGTACCAATACCGGAGCTTCCGCATGATCGGCAATCGTAATGTTTTCCTTGATTTTCTCGATCACGCTTGCGACATCCTCGCGATTGGCATGGATCGTAACAAGGGATTCGCCCGCTTTGACGGCATCCCCCACTTTTTTGTTCAACATCAGGCCAACGGCCAGATCAATCTCGGATTCTTTCGTTGCGCGTCCGGCACCAAGCAGCATGGCCGCCGTACCAATCTCGTCAGCGATAATTTCCGCTACGTATCCATCTTTATCCGCAGGCACTTCAATGAGATATTGAGCCTGGGGCAGACGTTCCGGATGATCCACGACCGAAGCATCGCCGCCCTGATTGGCGAGGAACTGCTTGAACTTCTCCAACGCTTTGCCATTGCGGATGACTTCTTTCAGTTTTTCCTCGGCATCTTCCAGCGAATCCGCTTTGCCTGCGAGGAACACCATTTGCCGCCCGAGTGCCAGGCACAGTTCCTCAAGGTCTTTCGGCCCTTTGCCTTGCAGCGTCAGAATGGCTTCTTTCACTTCAAGCGCATTCCCGATCGCGAATCCAAGCGGTTGGGACATGTCGGAGATGACCGCCATCGTTTTGCGGCCGACATTGTTGCCGATGCTGACCATCGCGTGCGCAAGCTCTTTGGCGTCCTCTGCGGTTTTCATGAACGCGCCCGCGCCCGTCTTGACGTCCAGCACGATCGCGTCAGCGCCGGCGGCGATTTTTTTGCTCATGATCGAGCTGGCGATCAATGGAATGGAGTTGACTGTTGCCGTCACGTCGCGCAATGCGTACAGCTTTTTGTCCGCAGGCGTAAGGTTGCCGCTTTGTCCGATGACCGCAACTTTGTTTTCGTTCACAAGCCGGATGAACTCTTCTTTTTCCAGCTCGACGTGGAAACCGGCAACGGATTCCAGCTTGTCCGTAGTACCGCCGGTGTGGCCCAGGCCGCGTCCGGACATTTTGGCTACAGGCACGTCCAATGCCGCTACAAGAGGTGCCAGCACCAATGTCGTTGTATCGCCTACGCCGCCGGTGGAGTGCTTGTCTACCTTGATGCCTTCAATGGCGGAAAGGTCGATCGTTTCGCCGGAATTCACCATGGACATGGTAAGGTCAGCACGCTCTTTGTCCGTCATGTCATTGAAATACACGGCCATCGCCCATGCACTGACTTGATAATCCGGAATTTCGCCTTGGGTATATCCTTGAACGACAAAATCGATCTCGGCCGTCGTCAGCTCTTTCCCATCGCGTTTCTTGGCTATAATGTCTACCATTCTCATGGCCTAATCTCTCCTTTGAAGTTTATATTGTGAATTGGTGTCATACTTACAGCGTAATGGCTGTATCCAGGGCGACAACCATCATGTCGTTGAACGTTTTTTGGCGTTCTTCGGCCGACGTTTCTTCGCCTGTCAACAAGTGGTCGCTTACGGTAAGGATCGTCAGCGCGTTTACACCGAACTTCGCTGCAATCGTATACAGTGCTGTCGTTTCCATTTCCACGCCCAATACGCCGTGCTGCATCAGCTTTTCTGTCACGGAACGGTCGTCGCGATAGAAGGAATCGGAGCTGAACACGTTGCCGACATGAATGTTCATGCCTTTTTCGGTAGCGCGGTCATATGCGGCCTTAAGCAGAGAGAACGTCGCGATTGGAGAAAAGTCGTATCCGCCGAACACCAGCTTGTTCATGCTGGAATCCGTACAAGCCGCTTGGGCCAAAATGACATCGCGAACGCGAACGTGCTCCTGCATGCCTCCGCAAGTGCCCACGCGAATCAGGTTTTTAACGCCATAATCGCGGATCAACTCGTTCGCATAGATCGCGAAGGAAGGAATGCCCATGCCCGAACCTTGCACCGAAATCCGTTTTCCTTGATATGTACCCGTGAAACCAAGCATGCCGCGCACCTCGTTATAACACACCACGTCTTCAAGGTACGTATCCGCAATGTATTTTGCCCGCAAAGGATCTCCCGGCAACAGAATCGTTTCCGCAATATCTCCCGGTTTTGCTCCAATATGTGTACTCATCGTATGTTCTCCTCCATTAACCAATGAATTGTGTTCGTTTATCAGGTGTGTCGACTTTCATCGACCATGGGCGAAGCTAAGCCGAAGCAGCAGGACTGCCCCGGCTCATTGCTCCTCCCGATTATTTAAGTTCGCTCAGGAAACTTGTGCCATGTTCCGGCAGTTTTACGCCGAAATTGTCGGCCACGGTTGCTCCTACGTCGGCAAACGTACGTCGCTGCTCCAGCCGTTTGCCTCCTGCAAAGCGAGGGGAGTATACCAGCAGCGGCACATACTCGCGCGTGTGATCCGTTCCGCGATAGGTTGGATCGTTACCGTGGTCTGCTGTGATGATCAGCAAATCGTCTTCCGTCATTTTACCCATAATTTCCGGCAGGCGTGCATCGTAGTCTTCCAGCGCTTGCGCATAGCCTTGCGGATCGCGGCGATGGCCATATAACGCGTCGAAATCCACCAGGTTAACGAAGCTAAGGCCAGTGAACGCTTCGTCCATCGTTTCGGAAAGCTTGTCCATGCCGTCCATGTTGGAAACGGTACGAATCGCCTTGGTCACCCCTTCGCCGTCATAGATATCGGAAATTTTGCCAAGCGCAATGACATCGAAACCGCCGTCCTTCAGCTCGTTCATCACGGTGCGGCCGAACGGTTTCAACGCGTAGTCATGGCGGTTCGCCGTACGTTTGAAGCTGCCTGGTTCACCCACGAACGGACGTGCGATGATGCGGCCGAGCATGTACGGGTCATCCAGCGTGATTTCGCGGCAGAACTCGCAAATTTCGTACAATTCCTTCAGCGGAACGACGTCTTCATGCGCAGCGATCTGCAGCACCGAATCTGCGGAGGTATAAATGATCAACGCACCGGTCTTTACATGCTCTTCGCCCAGCTCGTCAATGATTTCCGTACCGCTCGCCGGCTTGTTGCCGATGACTTTGCGGCCCGTTTTTTCTTCGATGCGCCGGATCAGCTCATCCGGGAAGCCGTCGGGGAATACGCGAAACGGCGTATCGATGTACAGCCCCATCAGCTCCCAGTGACCTGTCATCGTATCTTTTCCTTTGGACGCTTCCTGCATTTTGGTGTAAAACGCCTTCGGCGCATCCGCTACCGCCACGCCTTCGATTTCCTTGATGTTGGACAACCCCAGGCTGGCCATATGAGGCATGTTCAGCCCGCCGCGCTCACGCGCGATGTGGCCGAACGTATCGACGTCATAATCGTCGAAATCCGCTGCGTCCGGCGCCTCGCCGATTCCGACGGAATCCATGACGATCAGGTGTATTCTTTTGAATGTTGACATAGTTGAAGCACTCCTTCCAAATGATCCGGCTTACAAAAACAGTCCGGCGATGACCGCGGACAGCACGCTGACCAGCGATGCACCGTAAAGCAGCTTCAGACCGAAGCGGGCCACCACGTTGCTCTGTTTTTCATGAAGGCCCTTCACCGCACCGGCGATAATGCCGATGGAGGAGAAATTGGCGAACGACACCAGAAAGACGGATACGATGCCTGTCGTTCTGGCAGACAGCGCCGTTTGCTGGGTCAGACTCAGCATGGCCACAAATTCGTTCGAGACCAGCTTTGTCGCCATGATGCTTCCTGCCTGCACCGCTTCTCCCCAGGGAATACCCATCACAAACGCAAGCGGGGCAAACACATAACCGAGCAGTTGCTGGAATGAAATGCCGAGCACGGCGCTAAAAATGCCATTCACAAGCGCAATCAAAGCCACGAAGCCAATAAGCATCGCCGCTACCGTGATGGCGACCTTGAAACCATCCATGATGTATTCGCCCAGCATTTCAAAGAACGATTGCTTCCCCTCTTCCTGCACTTCCAATATATCTTCTTCCTCGGTAACCCGGTATGGGTTGACGATGGACGCGATGATAAAACCGCCAAACAGGTTCAGCACCAGTGCCGTAACCACATATTTCGGGTCAATCATGGACATATAGGCCCCGACGATCGACATGGATACCGTTGACATGGCCGAGGCGCACAGGGTATACAGTCGATGCTTTGGCAGCAGGCCGATTTGCTTTTTGACCGAAATGAACACTTCCGATTGCCCCAGTATGGCTGAAGCAACCGCGTTATACGATTCCAGTTTGCCCATTCCGTTGATTTTGCTTAATACCAGACCAATATATTTTATAACAAAAGGCAAGATTCGGATATACTGCAATATGCCGATCAGCGCCGAGATAAAAACGATCGGCATTAGCACGCTCAAGAAGAACGGAACGCCTCCGCTCTCCGCGCCGACGGTCGTCAATCCGCCGAACACAAACGAGATCCCTTCGTTCGCGTAATCGAGCAAGTTTTTAAAAACAGACGCAAAACCGCCGATCAAAAATGTGCCGATCTCAGTATTGAGCAGCAAATAAGCAAGTATTAGCTGCAGAACGATCATGACGGCAAGGGGACGGTAACGAATGTTCTTTCGGCCGTTGCTGGCGAGATAAGCCAGTCCAAACACCACCAGCAAACCGACAATCGCGATCAGAAATTTCATGTCTTCACTCCTTTGAAGTTGGTTGGGCCTGATGCAAGTCTTCGGATCAAAGGTTGCTTTGCCATGAATTAACCTTTCAGAAACAAGGTGAAGCGCTTACAATAGAGCCGGAATCCAAATAGCCAGCGTAGAGTTGTTCCCTTATGGAAAAGAGCGGAATCTACTGCATGGCTAATGGAACGAGGCCTGTATGCTAGTGCCCTAGTGTGATTAATTCGTGCGGTTTATATAGCTTCGCCTTAATAAGAAGATGTGGATTGTCCGCCTTGCATAATTTTCACGCCGGAGCTGGCTCCGATGCGCGTTGCGCCTGCTTCGATCATTTTTTGCATGTCTTCGAGGCTGCGCACGCCGCCGGATGCTTTAACGCCTACATTCGGGCCCACCGTACGGCGCATCAGCGCGATGTCTTCCGGAGTGGCTCCGCCCGTGGAGAATCCTGTGGACGTTTTAACGAAATCAGCACCTGCTCTAACTGCCGCTTCGCAAGCACGAACCTTCTCGTCATCGGTAAGCAGACAGGTTTCGATGATGACTTTCACCAACGCTTTGCCTGCTGCAGCTTCCACGACCGCACGGATGTCCTGCTCCACGTAATCGTCCTTGCCGTCCTTCAAAGCGCTGATGTTAATGACCATATCCACCTCGGTAGCACCTTTGGCAATGGCATCTTTGGTTTCGAATGCTTTCGTTTCGGATGTGGACGCACCCAGAGGGAAACCGATGACCGTGCAAATATCGACGCCAGTGCCTTGAAGCTGTTCGGTGGCGTAAGCAACCCAGCCCGGATTGACGCAAACGGAAGCAAATTGATATTGTTTCGCTTCTTCCGTCAGTTTATGGATTTCACTTTGCGTAGCATCGGCACGCAGCAAGGTATGATCAATCATTTTTGCGAGTTGTGATGTATTCAATCGAATCTCTCCCTTAGTTTTCTGAACTGATGAATTCCATACTGTTACACTACCATGAACATATGTAAAAATCAATTTGAACTTTCGTTCAATCTGTAAAGATAACTTGGGTTGCCATACGACTTATCTTTTGCCTAAAAAAACAAAACATCCACCGATTGTCTTTGGCAGATGTTGTCACCGCTTTCTATATTAACCGGTTTGCCTCCGGCAAGCATTATTCCAACGGCGGCTTAAGGATCTGCCGCGATTCGGCGGCGGCTTTACATTCGCAGCAGTGCTTGCGCCGTGTACTGGTCCGTAACCAGGGTGTTCGCATAATGTCCTCTCAATGCCGCATGGATGGCTTCGATCTTACGCTGCCCACCGGCAACGAGAATCGATTTGTCTTTTTTGCGCAGCTCGCCCAAATCGATCCCCACGGTTCTGCTGTTGATCTCATCGCTGATCAATCGGCCTTCCGCGTCAAAGAAGCGGGAACAGATGTCTCCCACGCCGTTTTCCATCAGAAGCCGCTGCTCCGTTTCGTTGAAATAGCCCAATTTGAACAGAAGCGCATCCTCTTTCACCGTTCCCACGGTGAAGACCGCGATGTTGGCCTGTCTCCCGAGTTCCACGATCCTTCCGATATGCCTGTCGGCTTCGACCATTTTCTTCACTTCGATATTGTCGAAAATGACCGGCAACGGCAAATACCGCGGAACGGTATGAAAGGCTTCGGCGAACAAATGCGCAATCTCTGCCGCATGAGTATTCACATGTGAATGGCTGACTCCGCCCTTCAGCTGAACGACTTCAACGCCCTTGACTTGTTTTGGGCGCAGCTGGCGGGCCACGTCATGCATCGTCGTTCCCCAGGTCACGCCGATGATATCGGTATCCTGCACGATCTCATGCATATAATCGGCCGCACGTTTGCTGATGTGTTTCCGGATCTCTTCATCGCTTTTGATCGGAGCAAAACAGACCAGCGCCGTTTCAAGCCCATATTTGGCTTTCAACTCGTCGGCAATGATGTCGATGTCCTCCAGCGGGTCCATAATTTCGATGCGTACATACCCGCGATCCTTGGCGTACTGTAACAAACGGGATACCGTAGGGCGCGACACGCCGAGCCTCTCGGCGATATCCTGCTGGCTGTAATCCGATTGATAGTACAATTTGGCTGCTTCAATGCTCAGTCTTTGCTTTTCCAAATCCATCCCTGCTCGCCTCGCTTCACTATAAGCCCAATTATGCCTGACTTAACGTTGTCCCACCACAAGCCTTGGAAAACGCGTCCTGTTCATTATACATGAATCGCTGCAAGGGTCACTATTCCCGCACAAAAAGCCTGCCTCTCCTAGCATAGCGCTAGGATAGACAAGCTTGGCGGTATATATCTATATGATTATATATATTTAGAGCGAAAGCTGTTGTATTATCTGCCGGCACCGGATCGGGTGATCGTTTCCAACTTGCGTGAAATGGCATTGCGGTCGACTTTAAGCCCCCACAATTCCTCGATGATTTTTTCTTTTTCGTTCGGTTCGTCCGTATCCTTCAACTGCAGCAGCAAAGCATGCATTTGTTCATTAATATGTTCAAACTGTACCCAGAGGTCGTGTCTGACCTCATGCGAATCCCGATGGCGGTTTGCCTCTACCTCTTCGCGGAGTGCATCCAAAATGGATTGCTTCCATTCATCATCCCCGAGCCGGTCAGCCATGTTCAGGAGATCCAGATAATCGTCGACAAGCAGCGAGTTCAATTCATCGTATGTTTTCATCGTTTATTGCATCCCCCTACGGTTTGTTTACCAAGTATTATACTCGGTAATAGCGGATATGCAATAGTTGTCGAAAAAAGAATTTCATTTATTTTCACGAATCAGGATTTAAGCTGCTGCAGCAGCTGGACGCGGTACGCCTCCGTTTCCAGAGATTGGATCTCTTTATATTGTTCAGCCGTGAGCGCTCTGGGTTCTCCGACCGACTGGGCGATCATGTACACCTTGGCGCTTTCCTCAACGACTTGTGTACGATAATAGGCTTCCCGCAGATTTTTGCCGATCGTCACCAGACCATGGTTCGCCAGGATCAAGGCGCTATGCTGCCCTGGTCCCACTTTCGCGGAGACGGTATCGGCAAGGCGTTTGGTGGTTGGCAGTACATAAGGGACCATACCGATGTCCCCCACGAGTGCGGATTGATCGGGAAAGAGGTGCGGCAGTTCGTCGTATACCAGGCTGAGCGCAATGGTGTAGGCCGGATGCGTGTGTACGATCGCTTGAATGCCCGCATTAACGCGATACGCGAACAAGTGCATCAGCACTTCGGATGAAGGGCGGGGAGAGCCTGGCCGCGTCTCCCCCGTGGAAATATCCACGGCAACCCACTCATCCGGTTCCAGTTCTTCCAGCGCATAACCGCTTGGGGAAAGCAGCATCGTGTCGCCCGCGCGTGCGCTGATGTTTCCGCCGGGTCCTACCACCAGTCCTTGCGCGACTGCTTTTCTGGCATACTTCGTCAGTTCCTCCCGCACCTGCTGTTCCGTTTGTTCCAACATGTCCTCTCCACTCCTTTATATCCAAGGTTTAGATCATTCTATTTACGTCTGCATGTTCAATCGCTGATACGTGCCGTATGCTTCCTGCCATTGCGCCATTTCCTGGGGTTCATACGTCTGTGGTGAAAAAGAAACCTTCATGACCTCCCGGATCTCGCCGAGATGGGCAAATTCGCCCTGGGCCATCAACTGGACCATGCAGTTTCCGGCCGAGGTAGCCTCGGCTGGGCCAGCGATGACCGGAATGCCGGCAGCATTTGCGGTCAACTGACACAGCAGCCGGTTATGCACCCCGCCCCCCACCATATGAATCACGCGCGGCTCAACCCCCGTAACCCGTTCAAGTTCTTCCAGCGTCTGCCTGAACTCCAGGGCAAGGCTTTCGATGATACAGCGCACGACGGCTCCAACCGTCGCGGGCACCGTTTGCCTGCTGGCCTCGCACTGCTTGCGAATCCGCTCTGGCATGTTGCCCGGTGCCATGAACGCTTCGTCAGCCAAGGAGACGTAACACAGGTGCGGTGTGGACGTGGCGGCGAGCTGGACCAGTTCCTCGTGCGAGAACGATCGCCCCTCCCGCTCCCACTGTCGCTTGCATTCCTGTAGAAGCCACAGGCCGGATCGGTTTTTGAGCAGGCGAATCCTGCCATCTACCGTACCTTCATTGGTAAACCCCAGGTCGCGGGCCGTATCATTCAATACCGGCTTATCCATTTCCATGCCCATAAGCGACCATGTTCCACAGCTGATAAACGCATGGTCCGAACCTGTGGCTGGAATGGCCGCAACGGCGGAGGCGGTATCATGCGAACCCGCAGCCACAACCTGAATGGGGCCAGTCTGCAATTCTTTGCGCAGGTCGCCGGACAGTCCACCTAGGATCGTTCCAGAAGGAACGACCTCGGGGAACAACGTTTCCGGCAGCCCCAACCGGTGTAAGAGCGGTTCGTTCCATTGCGATCGCCCAGCCTGAAGCAACCCGCTGGTGCTTGCGATCGTATATTCGCAAGATTGCACGCCAGAGAGATAATAGTGGAACAGATCCGGCATGAACATCATCCGCGTATCCGAACCCAGATGTCCGGCATGCTCCCGCGCACGTCCGAACAATTGGAACACGCTGTTGATCTGATGGGGCAATACGCCGGACATCCGGTACAGTTCCCGTTCGCTGACTAGGCGCACGGCCTCCTGCATCCACGCTTTGTTGCTTGCATCGCGATAATGGCGCGGATTTCGAAGCAGCCTCCCGGTTCCGTCCACCAGGCCGAAATCAACGCCCCATGTATCTACCGCCATGGAATGAATCCCGGACACGGACCGTGCCCCTTTCGCGATGCCTTCCTTGAGTTCATGATAGAGCCGCAGGAAATCCCAATACAGGTCTGCGCCGAGCTGCACGGGATCGTTGGCGAACCTGTGCACCTCTTGCAACTCAAGCTTTGCGCCGTCATAGCTGCCCCGAACCACCCGGCCGCTTCCGGCCCCGAAATCTGCGGCAAGCACGCGGATTGCCTGCTTTCCCATCCGCTATTCCTCCTTTTAGAACCGATGATCGACAATGTCTGTAAGCAATCCTAGCGGTACAATGGGCCAAAGGTGCTGCATGCGCGGTAATCGGCATTTTCCGGTTCGCTCGTTCCGAACAGTCCCCATGCTCGCGGCCGGAAAATGTCTTCAGCAGGCACGTTATGCATGCTGACCGGTATGCGCAGCATGGAAGCCAGCGTCAGCAGGTCTGCGCCGATATGGCCATATGAGATGGAGCCATGATTCGCTCCCCATTGGTTCATGACTTCGTACACGGAGGTAAAGGCTCCCGAACCGGTCAGGATCGGGGCAAACCAGGTCGATGGCCAAGTCGGGTCCGTGCGTTGATCGAGCGCATCGTGCACGTCCTCCGGCAGATCCACCGTATATCCTTGGGCAATTTGAAGCACCGGGCCAAGTCCCTTGACCAGATTGAGCCGGGTCATCGTGACAGGCATGCCGCCCCGCGTAAGGAAATCCGCCGAGAAACCGCCGCCCCTGAAATATTCCACCGATGCCGGTCTCCAGGATGTGGCCCCCAGGCACGCCTTGGCTTCTTCATCCGTTATTTCCCAAAACGGCTTCAGCGCCGGCTTACCGTCCCGGGTCTGTTCGCCCGTGCCGTCCAGCGCCGCCGAACCGGAGTTGATCAGATGAAGGATACCGTCCTGCGCAAGACCTTCCAGCTGATGTCCTGTTACCCGTTTGACGGAGTCCGGGCTCCAATACGTACGCACATCGGCAAAAATCTGCGCGGTATGTGTCAGCAAGGAACCGAACAGCATGGATACGCCGTTCAAGCTGTCGTTTTCCGTAGCGACAAGATAAGGCGCACGTCTTCCGTTCCAGTCGAAGGAGGAATTCAGCATCGATTCGAGGAAATCCCCGTTCGGCGCATGATCCGTCCACTGGCGTTGTCCTTGAAAACCGGATACGATCGCATGGTGACCCATCGATTCTTCGGCATAACCGAGCTCGGCAAGCCTTGGATTTCCGGCCATCAAATCCCGCACGATTTGCGTCATTTTCACGACCGTTTCCCATTCGTAATCCTTCCGCTTGCGATCCGTCTGTAAATGCGGTGGATTGTTATCCGGGCCTTCAATGCAGTTCTCTTTCACCCAAGCGAGCGCCAGCTTGTATTCCTCGGGATCGTAGATTTCTTCCTCGATGCGGCGCGTCAGTTCGCTCATGTCCACATATTCGTTCCGCATGCCGAGATATTCTTGAAAAAATGCATCGTTCACGATGGAGCCGGCAATCCCCATGGAAACCGAACCGATCGACAGATAAGCCCGGCCTTTCATCGTCGCTACTGCGAGCGCTGCGCGGCTGAAACGCAGCAGCTTCTCCCGCACATCGTCCGGAATCGAAGAGTCTCCCCCATCCTGAACATGTTCACCGTAAATGCCGAACGCCGGAATCCCTTTCTGGGCATGAGCCGAAAGTACAGCCGCCAAATATACCGCACCCGGCCGCTCCGTGCCGTTGAATCCCCAAATCGCCGTCGGCGTCGAAGGAGACATATCCATCGTTTCCGTGCCGTAACACCAGCAAGGGGTGACCGTAATCGTAACGCCAACGTCGGAGCGGTTGAACAGTTCACCTGCAGCCGCAGCCTCGGCGGCGCCGCCAATGCAGGATTCGGCAATGATGCATTCTACCGGCGAGCCGTCGGGGTATCGAAGTTCAGCCGAGATCAATTCGGCCACGCTGGTGGCCATGCGCATCGTTTGCTCCTCCAGCGATTCGCGAACTCCCTTGCGTCTTCCGTCAATCGTGGGACGAATGCCAATCTTGGGAAAAGCCTGCTTATAACGGTAATCCTGATGTGTCATCGTTAAGCGTCCTCCTTTAATGGGTCCATGGAATTTCGCGAATCACGTTACGATGCCTTATTTTCTTGTGCCCACAGCCTTGTATACGGGGTTTCGCTCGTTTTGAATGCGTTTACATAACTTTGGTTAAAAACACCGATACAATCTCTGCGCATGGGACCTCATTTTCAATGGATATGTACTTCACCCTTCTATGATGTAAACAGCCATTTTAGGCAAGAAGGATGCTGTGAAAATGAAGTCTTTTGTTAGTAGGGTTATCGGTAACCCTAACATAGCATGCACTTCTCTTGCTGTCAATCGAGGTCATCCTATAAAATGGGAGGAACATCACCCGAGAAAGGTTCGATCGCATTGATTACGATTTATGACATTGCCAAAAAAGCCAACGTCTCCGCGATGACGGTCTCCAAAGTCATCAATCAGACGGGGCGAATCAGCTCCGCAACGCGTGAACGCGTGCAGCAGGTCATTGACGAGCTCGGATATATTCCGAATTCAAACGCACGAAGTCTCGTGCTTCAGCGTACCGGCATACTGTCCCTGCTCATTACCGATATTACCAATCCGTTCTACACCACCTTGGCACGGGGAGCGGAGGATGCAGCCCATGAACGCGGATACCGCCTGCTGTTCGCCAACAGCGATGAAGATTACGGGAAGGAGAAAAGTTATGTCGAGGCCCTGCTGTCCACTCGGGTCGACGGCGTACTGTTTGCGCCTGCCGGAGACCGATCGCTGGACCATTTGCAGCAATTGCAGGCACGCAGCATTCCGTTTGTCATTCTGGACCGCACCGTTCCGGGCATCACGTCAGACGTTATTGCCGGCGACAGCCGCGAAGGCGCCCTCCAGCTGATGCGTTACCTCGTGAAGCTCGGCCACCGGCGCATTGCGCTCGTCAATGGTTCTCCCGATGTGTCGACGGCCCGCTTGCGGGAACAGGGGTATATGGAGGGATTGCAGGAAGCCGGACTAGATGCCGATCCATCCTTCGTGCTGCGGACAGACTACCGGGAGTTCCGGGACGAGCAAGCGCTCCATTCATTACTGGACGGCCCGGACGGCCCTACGGCCATTTTTGCCGCGAACAATCTCGTTGCGATCGGAGTCATTCGGATTTTGCGAAAAAAAGGGCTTGCCGTGCCTGACGACGTTTCGGTCGTCTGTTTCGACGATCTGGATGCAGCGTCCGCGTTCGATCCGTTCCTGACCGTTGCGGCGCAGCCGGCCTATGAATTCGGCGCCCGAGGCATGCGGATGCTGATCGATCGGATCGAGGACAAGGCGCCAGCCGAGCCCCAGACGGTCATTCTGCCATCGGAGCTGCGCATACGCGCGTCGGCGACTTCACCACGATCTGCACCGTGGTGAGTGATGGAGCAATTTGCTGAATACGCGGATGGTTCCGGGTATGGTTTCATCCGCCGCTTGATAAACAAAGACCATGCATCGCGTTGGATGCATGGTCTCTTTATAATAACCGCGTATGCTCAGCTCGATCGTAGATTCGTGGTCGCATTAATCATACTTTGGGACATTATCGTTCAAACGTTGGATTGAAGCGCGAGCGCGACTTCTCTGACAAGACCCGGGAACCAGTCCATCAATGCCTCGAACGAATACCCTTCCTGCTCCGCTTTCGCTGTATCCATGAACCACGATTGCGCCACGCCGAACGGCGACATGTCTTCCGGCCCTGTCCGGGTCAGGATCTGGGCCTGCATGCCGGTCACGGTTTCGATCAGGTTCATCATCGCCGACAGGGTGATCGTGCCTTTGGATGCAGCGTTGACAGGACCCGTCAACGAATGTTTGCCAAGCCATGCGAGAAACCTCGCCGCTTCGGTCGAGTTGATGAAGGCGATCTCCGCATCTTTGTTCGGAATGCCGATCGGCTTGCCCTTTTGCACGTGTTCGACATGGAAATGCAGACGTTTCGTATAATCATCGATGCCGAGCACGATCGGGATGCGCATCGCAGCCACCGGAAAATCAGCCTGTTGGAAAAATACCGCCTCCGCCATCCGTTTGCCCTCCCCGTAGGAGAAATCGTCGCGGCCTCCCGGTTGGACCGGATATGTATATGGATCAAAATCGGTCTCCGTAAACCCGGGGCGCGGATCGCCATAGACGGACAACGTTGACGTCAGCACATAACGCCGCGTTCTTCCCTTGAAGGCCTCACAAGCGGATGTGGCGTCATTCGGCGAATAACAGATGTTGTCGTAGACGACATCCCAGTGGTCCGACTGCGCGGCAGCCGCAAGGGATTGCGGATCTTCCCGGTCCAATTTGATCCGTCTCACCTCGTCTGGGAAACCTGGATCCGTATTGCCGCGCGTAGCGATCGTAATCTCCGATTGGCCTTCCCATAACAGATGGTCTACCAGACGTTTGCCAAAGAAACGCGTACCGCCAAGAATAAGCACTTTTTTCATTCCCATTTAACCTCCTCTGCACGTTCTGACTTAAAACCAAATTATAACGGGCGTTGACGAAGAAGAACAAATTCCGGAAAGCGGCAACCTGCCTGATTTCAACCACTGATGTTCCTCAGCGGAGGAAAAATCACTGCCTGATAAGATCATTTTCGGATGATTAGCATCGTGTGTGCGCCCGACTGGAACTCGTATGCGGTCTTCACTTCCGATACGGAATACCCGGAATCCGCCACCGAAGCCAGCAGCTCATCCATTTGACTGTAGCGTTTCCCCGAACGATCTGCCGTAGGGAAAATGCGCAGCTCCCCTTTGGTCACCCGCAGCAGCTCCCGCAAGGTACGCACATGGAAATCCAGATCCAGCTGATCTGCGTAGGTAAAAAGGAAATGGGCCGATAACGTCAAATCGAACCATTCATCCTCAAACGGCAGACCAGGCAGCACGGCTGAGACATAACGTTCCGGAAAGTTGGCCATGTCATCGGTACTCTCTCTGAGCGCACGCAATCGTTCCACTTTCAGGCCGTCGATCGACCCGTGCTCCTCCCAACGAAAGCCGTCGCTTACTTTGGACAACTGCCGCATCGTATGATCGATGTCTGCCTGCCCCTTCAACCTTAAACTCTCCAAATCAAACGCATACGCGATATCGGCCGCAACGGCACGGGCACCGAGCTCGCAGGCTCGCGCCGTAAAGGAACATGCGCCTCCCGGACAATCCAGAATGGATGTGCCACGCAGTTCTTCCGGACGAAGATCGAACATGCGCACGTATTCTTCAAACGTTCTTCCGATAAACACGATCTGGTCCAGCTCCAAAGCGGACGACCGTCCCGTTTGCTCGTCTCTTCTGTTCTCGCTCATCTCTACTCGCCTCGACTTTCCAATTTTTCATTCAATCATTCGGGAAAACAAGTCCGATTTGCTTCCGAATCCGATCCATGACCTGCATCGTGACCAGGGAGCGTTCATACGTATTGATGTCCGACTCTCGTCTGCCCTCTTCGATCAGCTTCACGAACTCCTCCACCTCATAATACATGACCGGGTGCGTCTGATCCGCCGCAATGTTCTCGACGGTGCCGTCGTTGTACCGGATTTCGGCCTGTTCAGGGGATCCGATTTTGTCGATCAGGATGCTGCCCCGTTCGCCCATAATTTCGGTAGGAACATAGGAATTCGAAATTTTCGAATACGTCACGACGGCTTCCAATCCTTCATAATTCAAAAGGACGCTGCCCTGGCCGTCCACGCCGGAATCCAGCATCATCGCTTGCGCCTGCACCTGCTGCGGTGCGCCAAACAGGGTAATCAGCGGATACAGGCAGTACACCCCAAGATCCATCAGCGCCCCGTTCGCCAGTTCCGGTTTAAATGCGTTCAGCACGACGCCTTCCTTGTATTTGTCATAACGCGAGGAATACTGGCAATAGCTGGCCACGTATTTGCGAACAGGCCCGATTTTGTGCAGATGCGATTGCACCATCCGGAACACGGGCAGCACGGTCGATTTCATGGCCTCCATCAAGAGGACATCGTGCTTGCGCGCAACCTCGATCATGCGACCGACTTCGGCGCTGTTGGCCGCCAAAGGCTTCTCGCACAACACATGTTTGCCGTTACGCAGAAACAATTCTGCCTGCGCGGCATGAAGCGTATTGGGCGTAGCGATGTATACGGCATCCAGATGCTCGCTCGCTGCCATTTCTTCCAAATTCGTGAACCGATGTTCTGCTTGATATTGATCGGCAAAGGCATTCGCCTTCTCCGCGGTTCTCGAAAAGACGGCCGTCAACTCGAAACCTTCGACCTGCACGGCAGCCTCCAGCAGCCTTTCCGTAATCCAATTCGTACCTACCACGCCAAAACGAACCATGTCTACCTACCTCTTTCATCGATGAGTAAATATTATTATCAGTCTCCAGTACATTGTAGCTTATATTGCATTCAGATTGAAGGCAGCACCTCACCTCATCGCATGCTCTATTGGACTTCTCAGAAATTCGTTTTGAAATCTTGCTTTTACGTTCTTTCACCGTTGTTGACGATCTCAAGACGGTTATAATGGAACTGGAGGTGAGTGCCATGAAACATGCCGCAGACCGTCGAGCCGGCGCAAAATCGTTATCCTTGAGCGAAGAACACTGGAAAGCCATCATCGGCAACGATGCGTCCTGGGACGGGCGATTCTTTTACGGCGTCGCGACAACAGGCATCTTCTGCCGTCCTTCCTGCAAATCCAAGGCTCCGCTTCCCGAAAACGTTCTGCTCTTCGCAAACGCCGATGAGGCGCTGAATCGCGGGTTTAGACCTTGCAAACGCTGCAAGCCTACGGGAAAACGGGTTCCGGACCAGGAATGGATTGCCGTCGTTACCGACTATATTCATGTCCATTATGCCGAAGCAATTACGCTGGACGCATTGGCCGCTGCGAGTCACGGCAGTCCCTATCATTTGCACCGCGTATTCAAGCGGGTCACCGGCATGACGCCGGTTCAATACATTCAAACGAAACGGATGGCTGCGGCCAAAGGCTTGCTGCGCGACCAGAGCCTTTCCATTGCCGAGATCGGGCCCAAGGTCGGCATACCGAATGCCGCTTATTTTAGTACCCTCTTTCGAAAATCGACCGGCCTCACGCCCGCACAGTATCGGGAAAAGTTAGGTGATGACTCATGAAAGCGACCATTTTCCATAAAAATCCAAAATCGCTGATGAACAAAGGGAGCGGCTTCCTTCAAGGGTATTCCCACACGTTGAATCCGTACGCCGGATGTTCCTTTGCGTGTTCATATTGTTATGTCAGGCAGATGCCGGTGGCGCTGTTTCGCGGTGAGGCCTGGGGCAGTTGGGTCGATGTGAAGCAGCAGGCCGCCGCCGTGTTTGTCCGCGAGCTCAAACGTGCCAAGGCCAAAGGTCCTGTGACGATATTTATGTCCTCCAGCACCGATCCTTATCAGCCAGTCGAACATAAAGAACGTGTCACGCGCTCTTTGCTGGAGGTGATGGCCGACGATCCACCAGACTTCGTGCTGGTCCAGACCCGCAGTCCTCTCGTCACCCGGGATATCGACCTGCTTCAATCCTTGGGTCAGCGCGTGCGTGTAAGCATGACGGTGGAAACCGATCTGGAGCATGTCCGCAAGCTGTTCAGCCCGGCTGCGCCGCCGATCGCTGCAAGATTAAAAGCGCTTGCCGCACTGCGCGACGCAGGCATTCCGACGCAGGCAGCGATCGCTCCGGTTTTGCCAAGCAGCGAACGATTCGCTTCCCTGCTGAGGCCGCTTACGCAGCGCATTTGCATCGACGATTATTTCATGGGCGACGGCAGCGAAGGCAAACGCACGCGCAGGCTTGGCTTGGATGTCCTTTATGAAGAAGGCGGATATGAGGAATGGTACGGTCCGGATGCTTACCGAATCGTGCTGGAGCGCATGCGGACATGCTTCTCCTCGGACGAAATCCGGATCAGCCAGGCGGGTTTTGAACCTTGAACCTTATATCGGTAAACCTTGAATTATTGTAACTCGATCGTGAAAAGCAGCAGCCCCGCCTCCTTAATGATAAGGACGCGGGGCTGTTTTCATGGTCTTGCAGCCGGTTGAATGAGCTGCTATTGACGAAGTTTTTTTATTGATCCAGCGTATACAACGGCAAGTTCTCCGGCAGCGCCGCCGGACGTTTGCAGGTGCTCTTCATCTCGTAGAACGTTCCGGTATCGGAGGAGTCATGGAAGGCCCACATGGCTTCAAGCACATGGTATGCCAATTCCCCGCTTGCCCGATGAGCGCGGCCGCTGCGCGCAGCGTATGCCATATCCGCAACGCCGATTCCGCGCGTGTTTTCCTGATAGCCGGGAAGCAGCGGAACCTCGGTCCACTCCTGCTCGCCCGTCAAGCGATACCGGACCGGACCGCCGAAGGTGTTCGGATCGGGAACTTGCAGCGTGCCGTGCGTTCCATAAACCTCGATCGGAGGCAGTGCGCTCCCGCCAAATACGTCAAAGCTCGTGATGAGCGTGCCGATCGCCCCTTGCTCGAATTGCAGCAGACCCGTTACGTGCGTCGGAATGTCCACTTGGATCGTTTGGCCCCGCTTTTTCTCGCTGCTAATGGTGCGTTGGTCCATGGCCTTGCCCGTCATGCCCGCAATTTTGGAGATCGGTCCGAGCAGCTGCACCAGTGCCGTCAAATAATAAGGACCCATATCGAACATCGGGCCGCCGCCGGATGCATAGTAAAACTCCGGATCCGGATGCCAGTGCTCGTGGCCGCGGCTCATCATAAAAGCGGTCGCAGACATCGGCTTGCCGATTACCCCGTCTTCGACGAGTTTCAGCGATGTCTGAATGCCGGAACCGAAGAACGTTTCGGGTGCGCAGCCGACCAGCAAGCCCTTTTCGCGGGCAAGCTCCAGCACGGCTTGACCTTCTTCGCGGGTAACGGCAAGGGGTTTTTCGACGTAGACGTGTTTGCCTGCTTCAAGCGCCTTCAAGCAGACATCCGCATGTACGGCGGGGATCGTCAGGTTGATGATCAGTTCGATTTCGGGATCCGCCAAAATCTCTTCCACCGAATATACTTTCGGAACCTGATAGGCAGCAGCCTGTTCCTCCGCGCGCTTCCGGTCGATATCTGCTACGGCTGCAAGCTCGAGCACCTCGAATCGGTGGCAGTTTTCCATGTAGATGCCGCTGATTTTGCCGCAACCAATAATGCCGACTTTCATTTTGTCCATGATTGTCCGTACTCCCTTCGGGCGTATATTGAATTGTTGGAGCCTCTTTATGCGCGTTATACCGTTTGATTATCCGCCATGCCTGTGTATGCTTCCGTGCTCGCAACATTCCGTTCTTTGGCCACGGCTTTGCCTGCCGCCGCCCATTTGAAACCGCTGCGCATCATTTCGGACACGGGTTTCATGTCCACGATGTCGGCATGGTGTCCGAGCGAGTTGTAGAACACGCGGCCGGCTCCCCAGCGCTTCGTCCAGACAACAGGCATGTCGACAGGACCGTTCGCCGCATGAGGACCGTTAACGATCGGGAAGCGGGTTGTTGCCAATACTTCCACCGCAGGATCGACATGCAGGTAATATTGCTCGCTTTTGACTTCGAAGTCTTCGATATGATCCAGGAGCGGGCTTGATCCGCGCTTCATGTTCACCGTGTACTCGACGCCATCGTTGCCGGGATGGGCAACCCATTGTCCACCCGTCATGAACTGCCAATCAACGTTGTTGCGGAACGCGTCGCACATGCCGCCGTGGCAGCCTGCAAGACCGACCCCGCTCTGTACGGCCGCGGATACGTTATTGACCAGCTCTTGTTCAATCTGCCCCATCGTCCACAACGGAACGATCAGATCCAGGTCAAGCAGTTTCTGTGCATCGGCGTAGGAGTCCAGCGTGTTGGATACCTCTACCTCAAATCCTTCTTCCTTCAAAATGCGTTCAAAAATAGCCGCTACCTGTTCCGGTTCGTGACCATCCCAGCCACCCCATACGATCAAAGCTTTGCTCATCGCCAATCACTCGCTTTCCCGAAAGTTTGTTATATTCGCTGCCATGGCACTTTGTACTTTGTTTCCTCAACCCTACATTTCTTCCAGTCCGACCCAACGCCGTTCCGTTACGGAACGTTCCACGGCTTCCAATACGGCCTGACAAGCTACGCCGTCATGGAAGCTTGGCTGAGGCTGGCGTCCTTCGGAGATCGCCGTCACCAGTTCCAGCATTTCATGCGTGAACGTATGCTCGAAGCCGATCGTGTGCCCAGCCGGCCACCAAGCCTCGGCATACTTATGCGCCGCATCGGTCGCAAGCACGCGCCGGAAACCTTGCACATCTTCCTCATCCTTCGTGAAGTACACTTCCAACTCGTTCATGCGTTCGAAATCGAAGCGCACGCTGCCCAAGCTGCCGTTGATCTCGAACGAATTGGTGCTGCGATGGCCTGCCGCAAAACGAGTCGCCTCGAAACTGCCCACCGCACCGTTCTCAAAACGTGCGAGGAACAAGGTCGCATCATCCACCGTAACTTCGCCCATCGGCGCATCGGTGCCCGAGTTGCCTTTAGCGGTCAGTCCGGTCATTTCCGAAGCCAGCGGACGCTGCTTGATAAACGTTTCGCTCATGCCGATGACTTCCTTGAATTCGCCGACCAGGAAACGCGCCAGATCGATCAGGTGGGCACCAAGATCGCCGTGCGAACCGGACCCGGCTACGTCTTTTTGCAGGCGCCAAACGAGCGGGAACGATGGATCGAGAATCCAGTCCTGAAGGAAGAACGCGCGGAAATGATAAATTTTGCCGAGACGTCCGCTCTCCACCAGCTCCTTCGCCAACTGCACGGCCGGAGAGAAGCGATAGTTGAATCCGACCATGTGGGAAATGCCCGCTTCCTCCGCTGCCTGAAGCATTTCGCGGGAATCCGCCAGCGAAAGCGCCAGCGGTTTTTCGCAGAAGAGGTGCTTGCCCTGCCGTGCCGCTTCAAGCGCGATTTCCTTGTGCGCGTCGCTCGGCGCGTTGATATCGATCAGGTCGATGTCGTCGCGCTTCACGAGCTCCCGCCAGTCCGTTACGCTTTCAGCCCATCCGAACTGCTGCGCAGCCGCTTGAACTCCCTGCTCGCTCCGTCCGCAGATCACGGACATCTCAGGCTGGAGCGGAGCCGAAGGGAAGAACATCGGCAGAGCGCGGTAAGCGTTGCTGTGGGCCTTCCCCATGAATTTGTATCCTACCATTCCGACACGAAGACGTTTTGACATGATCGTTTCCTCCTTTGGAAATTGCCATCGTTAACATTGCAACCAATTTTTAAGCTTTACGTTCCGAAGACGCCCGGATGATGAGCTTCGTCGGCAGCAGCTGCCTTGCCGGGTTGAACGCCGAGCTTTCATCTTCCGTGTAATCGCTTTCGCCAAGCGAGTGGCGAATCAGCTTTGCGGCGGCCAGCTCGCCCATTTCGTAAAAAGGAACCCTTACGCTGGTTAGCGGCGGAACCGCCATCTCTGCTGCGTCGGAGTCGTCGTAACCGACGAATGCCGGGAAATCGCCTATAGCTATGCCGCGCTCGCGCAGGCCATGCATGACGCCAATCGCCATCCGGTCATTGGCCGCGAACACCGCATCGATCTCGCCGATCCGATCCGCAATGGCTGTGGCAGCCTCCATGCCGCTCCTGCGGCTGTAATTGCCCTGCAGGAGAAGATGCGGTTCAGCTCCCAGCCCAGCCTCCGCCAAGCCGATACGAACCCCCTGCAGGCGCTCCTGGCTGTTCGAATAACGGTCAGGACCGTTGAGGAACGCGATTTTGCGGTAGCCTTGATCTGCAAGATGCCTGATGGCCAGCCTGCTGCCCTCCACATGATCCGCATCCACTTCCATGAACGATTCGCCGGCAAAATGCTGGTTCATCACGCAGAACGGATGCCCTTCATCATGCAGTTCCCGCAGGGCCGCCAGTTCGCTCGGGTCATCTTGCGCCCCTAGAATGACGCAAGCGTCCACCTTATGGCGTCGAAACAGATCCGCATAGTCCATCACTTCGTCCGCCGTTCTGAACAGAACGAGCAAGTCCATGCCGTTGTCCCTGGCCTTGCTGCCGATGCCGCTTAGCATTTCCGAGAAGAAATAGGCCGAAAATAGATGGGCCTTTGGAACGTACGGCAACACAACGCCCAAATTTCCGCTTTTGCTGCGTGCGAAACGGCTGGCGAGCGCGCTCGGTACGTATCCCAACTTTTTGGAAGCTGCAAGCACTTTGCGGCGCGTTTCTTCCTTGATGGGGCCTACCCCGTTAAGCACGCGGGATACGGTGGCTTCGGACACGCCTGCAAGGTCCGCGACCTCTTTTCGCGTAGCCATCGCCTCACCCCTCTCATGTAATTATGAAATCAAAAGTTAACGAAACAGGGCATAAACGATGGTGTGATCAACGCTCAATCCCTCGGTTAACTTTTATGTACGCGCGTACATTTTCTCATGTGTTGTAAACGTTGTCAATACTTTTTACGTAAAAAGGACGGGCTCTGACCATAAGCAGAACCCCTCCTTTTTTGTCTTGTCTTTATTCGATGCAAATCGGGTGAACATCTTTTATTTTAAGCTGCAAAAAGACTGCTTGCTTTTATTTCCCTGATAAACTAACCGCTTACTCCCGTTACTCCGGCATCGGCGGAAGACTGGCTGAATTCGGCCTGTTCGAACACTTTCGGAATGCGATCCGCGGGCTTCGGTTTGGACTGCAGCTGTCTGACTTTATGAAGCACTTCTTTATTGGGAAGGAAATGCATGGAGCGAATGAAGCGGATCGTTTTGGTTTTGGCCCGCATTACGATCGAATAGGTCTCTGCCCGATCATCCGCAAGATATCGGACGCCTCCCAGAATTTCGCCGGGGGTTACGCCCGTCGCGGCGAAAATGACGTCTTCCGTGCCGATCATGTCTTCCATCGTCAGCACCTTGTATGGATTATCGATCCCCATCTGCAAGCAGCGTTGGAATTCGTCCGCATTGGCAGGCATCAATCTGCCCTGTATTTCTCCTCCGAGGCAAGATAATGCCGCAGCTGCCAGAACCCCCTCCGGCGCTCCCCCTGATCCAACATACAGGTCGATGCCTGCTTCAGGAAATGCCGGCGCCATCGCCCCTGCCACGTCGCCGTCGCTGAGGAATTTGATGCGCACGCCCACTTTGCGCAGCGTTTTGATCGTGCTTTCATGTCTTGTGCGGTCCAGGATCATGACCGTTAAGTCCGAAATGTTTTTGTTCAGAGCGGCAGCCGCCTTTTCAAGCGTCAATTCAATCGGATCTTCAATGCTGACTTTACCTACCAATTCAGGCCCCACGGAAAGTTTCTCCATATACATGTCCGGGGCGTGCAGCAAATTTCCTTTTCCCGCCACTGCAATAACCGATAAAGCGTTGTTCAGCCCCTTGGCGACAATTTCGGTGCCTTCGAGCGGGTCAACCGCCACATCCACCTCAGGCCCTTCGGCATTGCCGACTTCTTCGCCGATGTACAGCATGGGCGCTTCATCCATTTCTCCCTCACCGATTACTACCGTGCCGCGAATGGACACGGAATCGAACATGGCGCGCATGGCCAAAGTAGCCGCTTCATCTGCACTGTTCTTGTCTCCCCTACCCATCCATGGGGCAGAAGCCAATGCTGCCAATTCTGTTACTCTGACAATTTCCAACGCCAGTTCGCGTTCCATTTTCCCACTTCCTTTCCAGTTTTCCAAAGCATACAGGCAGAACGGAGTGGAAATCCATCGCAAATCGGTATGAAAATGATCTAAGACATGCCTCTCCCCATGCCATTTCAAAATATTAACTTTATTGCAGTTAGACGTGGGACCTTCTAAGCGGACCGATTTTCAATCCATTTTCAACGAAGATCATGGATGCAGAGGCTGAATGCCGACCGCTTTTTTGAAGGAAAATACCTCCCATGACCGTGTGCACGTCATATTTACCATCCAAACCGCATATTATAGCTCGATAATTCATGAAACAAGGGAATGTTAACATTTTTATTATGGAGTATGTCGCCAGAACTTCGGCGAGTTCATTTTTTCGAAAACGATTTTCATGAGATCACAGCAGGCCTTGATCAGCTTCGAAAAATGGTAAAAATGGAACGATGAAGTCGGTGCAATCGAGGAAAGTTGTATAGGAGGTTTGATGCGGGAATGCTTTATTTTCAAACTTTTCAATCGAATCCTTGCATAGATGCTGCTTATAGGGGCCATCGAAAAATATAAGTTTACATAATAATAATTACGTATAGAATAGTCGTGAATTTTCCCGGAATGAGTTTTTGCGATTTATTTACGTGGTCAAAATAGAAAAAAATGAAGCCGCTCAAGCAACAAAAACAAAAGAAAAACAGGCATGCCCTGTCGGACATACCTGCTTCATCCCTTATTTTCACCCCAGCAACGTGGGTGCCATCCAACCGAACATAGGGGTGTTCCTCATCATGCCGAATAACAGGGTTAGCCCCAGCATGCTGGCCATAATGGCGTTTTTGGTCATGTCCCACTTGTATTTCGATGAGATGGTATATGCCAGATACATGGGTGCTAACACAAACACAAGCATATTAAAGCGGAAAGCCTGAGGCAGATCCCCCTGGATCAAAGAGAGGAGCGTTCGGGTAATCCCGCAACCCGGGCAGTATAATCCCGTCATTTCATGAAAGACGCATGGAATGCTTAATCCCGTCCAAGGCAGCCATACCTTTAAATACGCATAACCCGTAATTCCTAACAGGATGGTGCCAACCGCCTTTTTTCGAAAGGGGGTATTAATGCGGAGCATACGAATACTTGTTCAGTTCCGACTGCATGAGCGCGTAGTTGATAATTCCCAAGCCGAACAGGCTGAGCACCAGATAGAGCACGGAGTTATCCGTTATGTATTGGGAACGCTGCTGCTGCACATAAGCCAGATGTTTACCCACCTGGTAAGACCAGATGAAGGTCCAGATCCCGCATGTGATAATGGAGAGCAGAAGATGTTTGCCGCCGGTGAAGTCTCGATCTCCGCTAAGTCTCCCTGTATCCTCGGTAATCGTATAGAACCAATACAGTCCATACAAACCGCAAGTAATAAGAGTAAGTATTACCGATAACGCTACGCTTCGATTTGCTACCATTGCAAAATCCTCCTGGATGCCGTGTTATTCCGATCGAAATTCACTCATGACCCGGCCGGAAAACCGTATTTTCTTTTTTGCGTGCTAAATAGACCCTATGCACTCGATCGGGTATCTGGTGACTCCATGGATCAAAAAACACCGGAATCGCATCATTCACCTCCTGCGTCTGTTTGGGGCTGTTCAGCGTCCTGCTCTATAAATCAAAACTTCCTTTCCATTATATTCCGTCATTATCGTTTCGTACATATCATTTTCGCGTTTTTATCGCATGGTTCCACAAAAAACGATTGCTTTTCTTTGTTGTTCAACGACAAAAACCGCCACTTCGGACGGTTCATTCCCGGCAACAAGGTTTAACTTTGGCATTTTTGTCCGTGTCATCCTGATTTGGAAGCATTCCCTTGGGAACCGGCGGATGTTGAACACTCGGTAGGGTAGAATTCTCGAGCCTTGCTCACTGCTCTCAATATACCCCCATATCCGGTGCACCGGCATAGATTGCCGCACAGTGCCGTTTCAATCTGTTCTTGAGTCGGCTGCGGATTCGCATCCAATAACGCCTTGGCGGAAATGATCATGCCGGGAGTGCAATATCCGCATTGAAACCCGCCTTCCTCGACAAAAGCACGCTGGATGGGGTGAAGATCCTCCTTCCCTTCGCCGTGCAGGCCTTCTATAGTGGTGATGGCCTTGTCTGCACATTGATAGGCCATGACGAGGCACGAATTGACGGGAACATCTTCGACCAGCACCATGCATGCGCCGCAACGCCCGATTTCGCACGATACTTTGGTTCCCGTCAGCTTCAGCTCGTTTCGCAGCACATCTACAAGGCGAGTCGACGGATCCACGTGCAGTTGCTTTGTCTCACCGTTTACGATGGCGTTCCACTCGGTTCCTCGTGGCTCTTTCATCCATGACTCACTCCTTCCTCAAGCGGTACATCCAGCGGCCTCATCAATTGCTCGCGTGAAACCGGCAGCCGGGTCAACCATTCGCCTGTAGCTTGATGGATTGCTGCCGTGATGGCCGGCGCCAACGCAACCGATCCGATCTCGCCGATGCCCCGAGGACCGTACGGGTCCCCTTCCGGCAAATCCTCGATCGCTTCCACTTCCAAGGACGCATGGATATCGCGAATGGTTGGAATCAGGTACGTATCGAGATTCGTGGTTACGTAGCGGGAATCTTTCATCACTGCATCTTCCGTCAGAGTAAAGCCAAGCGCCATCACGCTGCCGCCTTCGATCTGTCCCAAGAAACCCATCGGGTTGATGACAGGCCCTGCGGCAACCACATGGCGCGTATCCAGCAGCCTGGCTTCACCCGTTAACGTATTGACCTCCACCTCGGCAGCCACTGCGGCATACGTATAAAGATAGTGCCCGCCGACAACGTTGTCCGGGGTAGTCGGGTACTCAAAACGCGTATCGAATACCCAATCCTCGGGTTCGCCCTGCTGAACCAATGCTTGATATGACACGATGGCAGCAGGTCCACCCGACCTTGTGCCAACTCGCACTTTATCTTCATTTCTCGTTATCTCCGGCAACCCTGTTTCCGGCTTTTCAGCTTCGCTCCCATCCTCCATGCAGGCCAGATCTTTCGCGCGCCATACGCCTCCTGGCCCGGTCGCCAGTTCATCCTTCGGGATTCCCGACAAGCCTGACGCTGCCTCAAGTACTCTGGCGCGAAAGGGAACCTGAAGCCGCTGCAAAGCCATCCAGGCCATCGTGGTCGAGCGCGAGGCCGTGCTCGAACCGCTGTGCGGAACCTTGTCGGTATCGCCGATGACGATGCTGAGGTCGGACCGGCTGCATTGGAACAGATCGCACAGCATAATTTCCAGCGTCGCCACGAGCCCTTGCCCGAATTCTTCGTAGCCGAACGCGGCTTCGATCCGTCCCGACGCGTTCAGCGACAAGCGGCCCCCTGCGGGATCGGGAATGCCGTAGCCCAGCCCTGCGCCGTGCATGGCGATGGCCGCGCCAACGCCCCGTTTGATCCATGGCGGCAGATTTGCAGCCGCTTGAGGACGCAGGCGCTTTTGCCATAGCTCCGAACGGTCCATGGCTTCCCATACCTGCGCCAACCCATCCGTGACGAGAATGCGCTGGTTGAGCGGTCCCGGATCGGTTTTGGCCCTCAGGTTCCGTCTGCGGAATTCCCACGGATCCATGTTCATGATTGCGGCAAGACGATCCATCTGGCCCTCCATCGCAAAGATCGCCTGGTTCCCTCCGAATCCGCGGAACTCGCCCGATACGCCATTGTTGGTGTATACCGAGACCCCCTCCACGTCCACGTTCGGGATCGCATAAGGACCGAGGCAATGTTCCGTGGCAAAATTAAGCACCGGTGCTCCCAAGGTGGCATAGGCTCCGGTATCCGCGGTAATGCGGACTTTATGGGCCAGTATCATGCCTTCGGGGCTGATGCCTGTTTGCATTTCGATTTTCATCGGATGCCGCTTCAATCCCGCCCGAACCGATTCCTTACGGGAGTTGTGCATTTTGACCGGACGTCCGCAACGTAATGCCAACAATGCGCCGTACGGCTGTACGTTGAGTTCGTCCTTGCCGCCGAACGATCCGCCGATCGGAGATGATACGACCCGGATATCTTCTTCCGAACAGCCGATAATGCGGGCCAATTGCATTCGGTCTTTATAACCATGCTGCGTTGCCGCGTATACATGAAGCCTTCCATCCCGTTCCGGAACGAAAAGCCCGCCTTCCGTCTCCATGTACGCATGCATTTGCCTTGGCGTGTAGTATGTTTCGGTCACCACATGCTCGCATGCGGCAAAAGCTTCCTCCACGTTGCCGCGTTTGATCTCGGTTCGATGGAGCACATTGCCCGGTCCGTGCTCATGCAGCTCCGGGGCTTCAGGCGCCAAGGCGGCATCCGTGCTATCGAGAGGGACGAGCTCTTCATAGCTCACCCGGATCGCTTCCAGCGCAAGCGCTGCGCGTTCGGGCGTATCCGCGGCGACGGCGGCAACGGCGTCGCCGACATAACGAACGACATCTTCGCAGAACACGGGTTGGTCAGGCGTGGCGATTCCGAAGCGATTTAATCCCGGGACGTCCTTGGCCGTCAGCACCGCAAGAACGCCTTCCATGGACTCGGCTTCTTCTGTATGAATGGACAATATCCGAGCATAAGGGTGCGGGCTGCGCAAAACCCTTCCATATACCATGTCCGGCAGCGACATATCGGTCAGATATTGAAGCTGCCCCGTTACTTTGCCCGCCCCGTCGGGGCGAAGATGCCATCGTTTGCCGCTGTTTTCCCGATGAATCAGCATGTACCCGCTCCCCTTTCATATCGATCTCGGTTTATGATCGGCCAAGTGCTTCCCACAAGCCGCCTCCCAGCAGATTGCCCGCCGCCTGGCTGCGGTAGAGGTCTGTGGCAAATGCGTCTCCATAGGTCAAGAATTCGGAAGCTGCAGCCTGGCTCAGCGCTGTTGACTGTTGAATGTCCGCTACCTTGCCGCCAAGCAGTGCCTCCGTTTCGTTGAGGCGCATCGCCAAACCGGATCCTCCGCCTGCCGCAATGCGAACTTCGATCCAGCGTCCGTCTGACCCGATGAGTCCGTGATAAGCAATGGTGACCAGCGAAGCAGTGAACGTCTCCCGTCGGCCCAGCTTCCGGAAGAATGAAACCTGCTTCAATGTCAACGGCTGTTCCTGGCATGCAGTCCCGATTCCGTTTGCCGAACTCAGAGGGAGCTGAACGGCCAGCAGCATGCGATGAGGATCGTGTTTCCCCGTCTTCATTTCCGCCAGCCAAGAAGAAAGGCTCTGAACCTGTATGCCCGCGTCCGTCATCCACTGCAAGCCTGCGTCATATACCAATAAGGCCGGAATAGCATCGCCTACGCCGGACACCACATTGCCGCCAATCGTCGCCAGGTTGCGAATCGATGGGGCCGCAATGGCCCTCGCGGCATCCTGCACCAGCGGGAACCGCTGCAACAATGGATTCGCCGCACATTCATTCAACGTATTCAGCGCCCCGAGCACAAGCCGGTCCTCTTCTACGAAAATCCCGGATGCCTCCGCAATTCGTTCAAGGCTGATGAGATGCCGGGGGAAAGGGGCGATCCCGCCTTCCCACTGCGTGCGAAGCAGCGTGCCGCCCGCCACGAATATAAAGTTATCGCCACAGCGTTGTTTTGCCATTTGCAGCTCATCCAGGTCTGCGGGCTGCCATACATGTGGTCTTGCACCCGATCCGTATGCCGGAACAGCCATTATGCCCCATCTCCTTTTTCTTTCATGGTTCTGGCGTCGGGGATCGATCCAAATCGTTGCTCATATCACATTCACACTCTCACTTCACTTGCGTACGTTCCGCGAAATCGATAATGCGCGCCAGCTGCGGCTCCGTATCGGCATCCCAAAAGGAAAAGTCTGGCAGGATCACCTGACCGCCCTTATAACATGGCTCACGCAATACCGTTCGCGCCCCTTCGTCCCCATGAAGCAGCAGCAGCCGTTCCATCATGTGACACCGGAACGCGATCGGCGGTTTGCCGAAATCTCCGGGAGTGCCGTCCATCGCTGCCGAGTAATCCAGTAAGGGATCTTCCGCCAGAACACGTGCCACAAGGTCGATGTGCCGGGATTGCAGCAAGGGCTGGTCCGCGAGCAAAATCACGACACCTTCCGGGCGGGTCTGCATCGCAGCCTGGATGCCGCAACGCAGCGAGTTGGCCATGCCTTCGCGATCATCGGTACATGCCGTGAGCTGCAGCATCGTCTGCCGAATACGGGCAGAAACGCTGCCATTACGGGCTTTTGCCTCGCCCATCCATTCCGAAGGCACCCACCGTAAATCATCCTCGGGCTTCACCACGCAAACCACGTTCGCCAGGGCGGAAGAGCCTAGAGCGGCCTCCAATGCCCAAGCCGCGAGACTTCTGCCCCCAGGCATCGTAACGGCCAACTTGTCACGCCCCAGTCGGCTGCTCCGACCGGCCGCGAGCACGATCCCTGTCAGTTTCACAGGCTTCTCCTCCTCCGGCAGGCGGCTTTCTCGCCGAAACAGCTCTTCTATCGGCGATGAGTTCGGCCACGATGCTAACGGCAATTTCTTGCGGACCGTCCGCCCCGATGGTCAGCCCCACCGGTGCATGCAAATTGGGAAGCGTGGGAAGACCCTTCAGCAGTCTTCCCGTTCTTGTTTTGGAACCCAGAATTCCTAGATATCGATACTCGCAAGCTGCCAACAGCTCCAAAAACTCGCGTTCGCGCGGAAACTGGTGGCTCATCAGTATGACGTAATCCCCGCTTCGGATCTGCAGGACACGCATGATCTCGTTTGGAAAACCCAGCACGCGCTCCGCCTGGGGAAATCGCTTCGCATTGCAGAGCGATTCCCTCCAGTCGGCGACCACGACGCGGAAGCCGGAAGCTCCCGCAAGTCCCGCTACCGGTATCGCGTCATTGCCGGCACCCACAATGACAAGGCGTGGCTTGGGAGAATGGACGCTGCTCAGGCAGCGCGGCATGTTCCAACGCTGTTCAGCCGCCATAGCACTGTTCGATAATGCTTCGGTTTCTTCTGCTTTATCAGGGTTCATCCGTTCGGTCCCGCCAACCGTTTCTTCCTTTTCGCTCTCTTTTCCAGCGTGAAGGGCTGCCAAGTTAGTCGAAGGAATCTCCATATGGTCGAGAATCCCGTTCCTTCGCTTCAAAACATACTCCGTCCGGGAATAATCCGCATGAAAACGGCGCAAGAGCTCAACGGCAATCCCTTCCTCCAGACAAACGTACATCTCATGCATCACCGAACGCAGTTCTTCATGCACAGGCTCAAGAAGGACCAACACGAATCCTCCGCAGCCAATCGTCTCTCCCCAGGACCAATCCTCCTCCGGACGCATGTCGTATTCGACCCATTCCAGTTTCCCCGTCTCAAGGACGTGGCCAACGCGAGCCTGAAGATCGCTTTCCAGGCAGCCGGGACTGATGCTCCCGAACATGTCTCCGCGTTCGGTGAGCAGCATGGAAACCCCTTGCTTGCGGTAAGCATGGCCTTCCACCTTCACCGCCGTTGCCAGTACACAGCTCGTTTCGCGGATGGCTGCCGCGCACAGATCATGCATCTCCATGGCTGTTCCTCCATTCGCTTCTGCTGAAAGCCGATTCACTCAGATTCGTTTCATCAACCGCGCGATGCTTTTATCCGATTCCCGCAGCACCATACCACGGTCGATCGTCCGGATTTTGCGGTTGCCAAGCACGATGCGGCCGTCGATGATCACCGTATCCACGCAGCTCCGCGTTGCGGAATACACGACGCGGGAGTACACATCCGTATCGTAAGAAGGATAGGTGTGAAAATCGTCCAGATCAAGCAGCACGACGTCTGCTTTTTTGCCGACCTCCAGGCTGCCGATCTCCTTCGACATACCCAACACCTCGGCTCCTCCCATCGTGGCCATTCGCAGCACCGTGCGTGCATCCATCATCGTCGGCCCGTGCGGAACCTTTTGGATCAGCGCCGTCAAACGCATCTCCTGAAACATATCCAGATTGTTGTTGCACGGCGCGCCGTCGGCGCCGATGCCCACTGCAATCTGTCGGTTCAGCAGGTCCGGAATATCTGCAATCCCGGAGGACAACTTCAGGTTGGATCCGGGACAATGCGTTACTTTGACGCCGCGTTTGCGGATGATCTCCTTCTCCTCTTCGCTCAGCCACACGCAGTGAGCCAGAACCAGCCTTGGCGTGGCGAGCCCGATGTGATCCAGGTACGTGATGTTGCGCATGCCGCGTTCATGCTCGACGAGTTCGATTTCACCCCGGTTTTCGGATGCATGGGTATGGACGCGAACATGATATTGATTGGACAGCTCCCTGACTTGGATCAGAAGATCCTCGGTACAAGAGACGACGAAACGCGGGCAGAACGCATACTGGATGCGCCCGCCGCCGAAACCGTTCCATTTCTCCAGCAAGTCCACGCTCTGCTGCAGCGAAGCGGACGTGCTCTCGCGCAGCGGCTCCGGCACCTCGTCGCCGTGATCCATCATGACTTTGCCGGAAATGACGCGAATGCCGCTCTGTGCCATTGCTTGAAAAGCAGATTCCGTATGATGGACCGTTTCCATGTCCAGAATCGTCGTTGTGCCGCTCGAGATGAGTTCCCCGAGCCCGAGCATGGCCGAATAATAGACAGATTCCTCATCATGCGCGGCCTCCAGCGGCCAAATGCGCTGCCGCAGCCAATCCATCAGTTCCAGATCGTCCGCGCGGCCGCGAAACAAGGTCTGGCACAAGTGGATGTGCGTTTGGACGAAACCCGGCAGCAGCACTTTGCCGCGGGCATCGATGACCTCATCGGCATGAGCGTCGATATTCTCCTTCATTTGCTTGATCCGGTTGTCTTCGATGAAGAGATCGCCCGTAAATACTTCTTCGTCCGCATTCATCGTAACGAGCTGAGCACCTTTCAGCAGGATCGTTCCCATGTCTTTTCCCCCATCCGTTTTCAATCTGTGCCCTTGAACTGGTCTATATCCTGCAGCAAAGACCAGGCAATCACCCTAATGCGTGGTTGGGTTATCGGCTACCATCCGATCGCCATGCCGTCTCCCCTGGGATCGGCCGCGCCGCTGATCATGCCGTCCTCGCTAATCGCAATGCCTTGCGATTGGCCCATAATGCCATCCCACGGCGATACCGCTTCTACCTGATGTCCCCAGCGGGCAAGCGTGTCGCATACATCGTCGTGAAATCGGTTCTCGACGCGCATGGTGTCCCCATCCTCACCCCAAGTGCGGCCGTAAACCCAACGCGGCAGCCCGATCGCTTCCTGAACCGTTAGCCCGTAATCCAACACGCCGGTCAGCACGGACAGCTGCGTTTGCGGCTGACCTTCGCCACCCTGAGTGCCTACAAGCAGGCAAGGCTTTCCGTTCCGGGTGACCATGCCAGGCATCAACGTATGGAAGGAACGTTTGCCCGGCTCCAGCACGTTGGCATCCTTCGGATCGAGCGAAAAAAAAGAACCTCTGTTTTGCATGATGATCCCCGTGCCTCCAGGCACGTAGGCCGAGCCAAAATCGAAATACAGGCTTTGAATGAACGAAACGGCATGACCATCGCCGTCAACCACGGCCGCGTACGCGGTATCCTGCCCCATCGTTTGGGAGATGAAAGGCTGCGCGGAAGGCGGTGCCGCATGAATTTCGTTCCAGAGCTCGTTGCCGTAAGCTTTGGACAACAGGTGCTCAAGCGGGATCTTCCTGAAATCCGGGTCCGTCAAATACCGATCACGATCGCGGAAAGCCTTCTTCACCACTTCGGCCATCAGATGGTAGAACTCGGGCGACGTGCGCGCCACCGCCGAAAGATTGATGTTTTCCAGCATGTTCAGCATCATGAGCATCGAGAACCCTTGCGAGTTCGGCGGCATTTGATGCACTTGATAGCCCCGATAATCCGTGCTGACCGGCTCTACCCATGCGCCCCGGTGATCGGCAAAATCCTTCGCGGTCAGCATGCCACCGTCTTCAAGCATGGCTGCAGCGATGCGTTCGGCAAGTTCCCCTGTATAAAAAGCTTTGCGTCCCCCGCTTTGGAGCAAACGAATGGAGGCCGCAAGTTCAGGCTGCAGCAGCAGGTCTCCTTCCCGCAAAAGAGTGCCTTCCGGGGCGTAAATGCGCCTAAGCGGCGCATATCCCGTAATCAATTCTTCATCTCTTTCCATCCACAGGCGCAGATTGCGGGAGACCGGGCACCCCTGCTCGGCATAACGCGCCGCGGGCTCCAGCAATACCGCCCACTCCAGCTTGCCGAAGCGGTTCCACACTTCCCACCAGGCATCGACCATGCCGGGAACGGTGATCGCGCTAAGCACGCCGCGCTGCGGAATGGCACTCATCCCCATCGACTTGAAAGTATCCGCGTTTATGCCTGCAGCGGAGCGTCCACTCCCGTTGTAAGCCGCAATCCTGCCGCTTTGCCCATCGTGAACAAGGAAGAATGCGTCTCCGCCCAACCCTGTCATATGCGGATAGACAACGCCCAAGGCTGCGCTGATCGCTATTGCTGCATCGACCGCGCTTCCGCCCTGCTGCAGGATGGAGCTCCCTACCGCACTGGCGATATAATGCGGCGTAGTAACCATGGCATTTCTGGAAACCGGCATCTGGTTCAGCATAATGCTCCCTCCTTTCCTGCATAGACATCGAGTGCCGCTTGTACCGCCTCCCCCGCAGGCAAAGCAAATTTGTGATGCAGCATTACCGCTTCCAGCACACCCGGAACGTGCAGCACTACCCGGCCGCCCCGGACGATCGTATCCATGTTTGCCATCGTCCTGCCCTCCGCCTCAAAACCGGTACTCGGCTTACTTAGCTCCCCCGGTATGTACTGTATCCCCCTGGCGCGATCAATAAAGGGATATGGTAGTGACTGTTCGCATCGGAAACGGTGAACCGGATCGGAACCACGGTCCAGAGCAGCGACGGTCCCTCTCCTTCGCCCAACCGCTCCGAATAATACTTCTCCACATGAAACCGAAGCTCATAAATGCCTTTTTGAAGCTCGCTTCCAACCAACAACGGCGCATCCAGCCGCCCGTCTGTATTGGTTAAGGACGCACCTTCCCTTGACCAGCTCTCCATTTCCTTATTGCACGTCATCCTGTATAATTCCACATTCACTCCAGCTGCCGGAACGCCTCTGGACGTATCCAGTACATGCGTGGTGATGCGTCCTCCCGAGCTGGCTGACATAGTTCCCGCCTGCGTGATCCATTGCTCCAAACGGATCGAAGCGATTTTGAACACTTCACCGAGCGCCGTCCGAAATTCTTCGTCCCAGCTCCGCTCATTGCGTTGCCGCATGGCATGCAAAATGGAATCGGGATGGTGTCCTTTCACCGCCATTATAAACGGAAACCCCAGTCGGTCCGTATACTTCCTGTTCAATCGGTTCATCTCTTCGAATTGCACCGGAGAAAGGGAGTTCAGCCCGGCTCCGGCCTGTTCCTGCACCGAACTGTCGCTCATGCGGATACGTGCCCCAAGATCGGGATGATTGCGAAGCAACTGCAGCTTGACCTCGGTATCGGCTGCCAGAACAACTTGTTTCATGACGTTCATCATGTGTTCAAAAGAGGCAAAGGGACGCATACCATAGGAGTGCTCGGCTACCCACGGCGATTCCTCGAAAAGCCCGCCGAACGTTTGCACGTATTGTTCCGCAGACCAGTTGTTAATGCGTGTAATGAACTCATCCATTCCATCACCTCCGGTCTTTGGTAGATTGTTGTATTTCATTGTACGTGCAGGTTCTTGGAGCAACAATAATAATCATGCAACTTTGTGATATAACATAACATATGTGAGTTGAATTGTTTGCCGTGCACGGCTCTTTTTTACTGACATGTGCCTTTAAGCACAAAAAACCATGCTTCTCAACGGAAGCACGGCGACATTTCCTTGGTTTTCAGTTGAATTATGGAATATTATCTAACTTCAAACTCACTTCAAGTACGAGGACTGTTTTTGTCACGGATGAATTTGCGGAATGTAAAGACCAGCTTCAATTTCAGCAAATCGTTCGTTTTTTTGAAGTCCATTTGCAGCAAGCTGCCGATCTTCTCCATGCGATACGTCACCGTGTTGCGATGCACGTACAAGCGTTTGGCTGCCTCATTGATCAGACCGTCGTTCTCGATAAAAGATTCCAGCGTGTTCATCAATACCTGATTCGGATCCCCCTCGTGCGCGAGCAGCGGCTCCAACACTTTGTTGCAGTAATTTTCCATGATGCGATCCGGCACATGTTGAAAAACATAAGCAAACTCCACCATTTCAAATTGCAGCGCCCGGTCTTTCATCCCGAATCGGCGTGCCAGCTGCCCGGTATCCAGGCATTCTTGGTAAGCTTCGCGCAGCGATTTGGGTTCATGTTTCATTTTGCTGATCCAAAAACGCGGAGCGGAAGCTCCCTTCGCCTCCTGCGCTGCGAGCACGTCAGCAAAACGGTTAAGAAGAAACGCGGATAATTCTTCTCCATAGTCCCTTCCAGTCGGACAAGTGTACAGGGATAGAATGCCGTCTTCGATCTGAAAATGCTGCGAGGACGCAAACTGCATCAGCGGGTTGTACTGCAGCTCGCGGTGAATCTGTTTCAAAAGCTTGCCATCGGCAACTGCGGCAGGCTCCAACGTGGTAAGCACGCATTGGTACGTGCCCTGGAACAGGTAAACGCCTTTGTTTTCGCTAAGCATGTTCAGCTCTTCGATCGTCAGTTTATTGCCCAGATATTGAGTCAGCCATGTGCGCATCTCGTCTTGCACGGTCGGGTTAATGTGTTCCCGATACGTCATATCCATATAGAAGGCAAGCACGTCCGCGGCTTGTTGAAACAATTCTTCCTCAGCCTTGAGCGATAATGCCGAATCCGTGAATACGAGCAGGAAACCGTACTCCTCGTCATTATGCTTGATGGGCACGCGATGGCAGCTCCCTTGATTCCATTTGACGCGGTGCATGACCGATCTCCAAGGCCATCCCTGTACCGCCGAATCCGCAGCAATGCCTTCACTTCCGAAAAGCACATGTCCGCGAGGACCGATTACCGCAAGCGGATGACTCAGGATCGCCGCCAGCTCGGCAAACACGTTGCGATAAGGCTGTTGATGCAGGGCGAATTTCATCAGCCTTTTCTGCTTTTGCATCACCTCGTGCAGCAAACGATGGGAGCGCTCGTGCTCGGCTTTAAACAATGCGTTCATCTGGTCGGAAAATGTGAATTGGAACGGCAATTCCAGCAAAGGCATTCGCAAACGATCCGCTTCTTCGATGATGCCTTGAGGAATGGACTGCCAGAAACGTCCCAGTTTGATGCCAAGCCCAGCACATCCCCGTTCATTCAGGCGCCGCATCAGGCGCAATGCATCTGTTTCGTTGTCCTTCATAATAAAGGCGGTCGTAAACAACATCTCGCCCGATTTGATCCAGTCCGCAATATCCGGAGCATCCATGACGTTTACGGATTTCATCATACGCGAAGTTCCTTCCCCGCCGGCGACCAATTTGGCCTCGGACAGCGGATACACCTGCAAAGCCTCTTTAACCGTGAGCTGCATGGACATTACCTCCCATGTACATTACATTAAAACCATAAACGAATTAGTTTCACCGTCTTTTTCAGGTTGATCTGTAGTTTTAAAAGTAATAAATCGGCTGGAACCATTAATTCTTGTTAAGTATTATAACATCAAATTCCGAATTAAAGCTGACATCCAAAAAAAATACAACCCAAGGGCTGTTCACAGCCATGCTGTGGAAGCTTCTTGGATTGCATATCGTGCAGCGTATTGGTGTAGTTTTTTTCAAGCCCGCATGTTGATCATCCGCCTTGCGTCTGTTCCTTTAACTCCCCAGCCATAATTTCATGCGGGAAATCACTTCGCTCATGTTAAGCGGTTTGCTAATGTAGTCCGAAGCTCCTGCAGCCAGGCATTTATCGCGATCTTCCTTCATCGCCTTGGCAGTCAGCGCAATGATCGGAATTCGCGTCATTCCCAGTCTGTTTCTGATCTGCCGCGTCGCTTCGTACCCGTCCAATTCCGGCATCATGATGTCCATCATGATGATATCCGGCCGAACCTCTCCCCGCTCCAGCATCTCCAGGCATTCATGCCCGTTCTGGGCCGTCGCAATCTTCATGCCGTATTGCTCAAGTGCATTCGCAAGCGCATATACGTTGCGGATGTCATCGTCTACGACGAATACTTCCTTGTCATGAAGCAGCGTTTTCTCCAACGGCGTTAACCAAGGGTCCGTTTTCCAATCGGGTTCTTCGTCCATCGAATTTTGACCCGAACGTTCGGCTGCAGCAGCCGCCTCATTCAAGAATAACCTCGCGCCATGCGCATCTGATGGAGATAACGAAACAACGCCATTGTCCCTGTTCAATGGCAGAATTAGCGAGAACGTGCTCCCTTCGCCGATCCGGCTCGTCACTGAAATGGAACCGCCTAACAGGTTGGCAAGCGACAGGGATATGGACAATCCGAGCCCCGTCCCGCCGTATTTTCGCGCAGTGGCCCCATCTGCTTGTTTGAACGCTTCAAAAATGGGCTGCAGCTGATCTTCATGGATCCCGATCCCCGTATCGCTTACGGAGAAAGAGACAACCTCGGCCGGTTTCCCGTCCTTATGGGAGCCTTCCAAATGCATGCGGGAAATCGTAAGAATTACTTCGCCTTTACTTGTAAACTTGAATGCATTGGAGAGCAAATTCCGCAAAATTTGTTGCAAACGCATCTCGTCGGTTTCAATGTACTCGGGAAGTTCCCCTTGCAATATAATGCGAAAATCAAGCCCTTTTTGTTCCGCCATTTTTTGAAAGTACCGGTACATGGCCTCAGGCAAGTCGGCAATCCTTACGTTACTCCAGGCCATGTCCATTTTGCCGGCTTCAACCTTCGACAGATCCAGAATGTCATTAATCAGGTGCAGCAAATCCTTGCCGGACGCGTGAATGACCGAAGCATATTTCTGTTCTTCCGCATCCAGATGCCCCTGTTTGTTCGCAGCAAGGATTTCGGACAATATAAGCATGCTGTTGAGCGGCGTGCGCAATTCATGAGACATATTCGCCAAAAATTCCGATTTGTACCCCGAACTAGCACGCAATTGCTCTGCCAGAACGGCCATTTCGCTCGCCGATAATTCGGCAGCGCTCTTTTGCTCTTCGAGGCGATCGTTGAGGACGTGAAGTTCCTCGGTCTGCATCTGAAGCTCCTCCGTTTGGGAAGCCATCTCTTCGGTCTGCTGCTGCAACCTCTCCGATTGGGCCTGCAGCTCCTCGTTTAACACTTGGGATTCATCATACAACTGCTGAAGTTCCATGCGCGTCATGACAGAGTGCAGGGATACTCCGAAAATCTCATTCAACTCGCTCAGCACAGCCGCTTGATCCGGAGACAAAGGCTGGAGAGCGGCAATCTCGACGACCGAGATCACTTTGCCTTCGAATAATACGGGAGCTACCGTCAATGAGCGTGCTTCCGCATACCCCAGACCAGAACTGATACGGATATAACCAGGCGGCAGATCATGCAAGTGCAGCATCCGTTTTTCGGCCACGCATTGTCCGACGAGTCCTTCGCCGACATTTAATACGGTTTGATTCGGTTTAAGCAATTCTCCACTTGCGGCGTAGGATGCCAGATTGGTCAACTGTTGATGTTTATTCCAATGATAGAGCACCCCGTAAGGGACCTCCAAAACGATCGACAGGTGGTTCAGGTACAATTGGGACAGCGATTCAAGACTGGCCTGGTTTTGCAGCATCGTGGCCATTGCTGCAATGCGCTCCTTAATCCGATTCTGTTCCTGAACAGTATCCAAAAGCCGGTTGGTTTCCATCCCCAGATCGCCGACTTCGTCCCTCGAACGTACATGAACCCGTTGAGTCAGACTTCCGCCGCGTGAGATGTCGCTGATCGTCTGAATCACTTCTTTCAACGTTTTTACGATATTGCCGGAGATCGCGAGAGCAGCGGCAACGGAAATCGCCGTGATTGCGAACCAGAGGGCGTAAATGACTTTTAACAACACGGAGGAACGATCGGAAAGTTCGGATACGCGGGCATCCGTCAATTGTAACTCCGTATTCCGAAACCGGGTTAATTGGTCGCGAAGAAGATCAATTTCGTTTTTTCCGGGGTCAGCCCGAAAAAAGGCGAGCACTTCGCCTGGACTTCCTTCTTTCTTCAACGCAATCGCAGGTTCCCCCGAACCTCCAGCCAGCGCTCGATATGGTTCCGAATCATTTCCAGGTTGCGCTGCTGGGTGGGGTTGTCGCCGATCAGTTCATAGAGAAGATTGTAATTCGAATTCCATTCCGAATTGGCCGACCGATAAGGTTCAAGATAATCCTCGTCACCGGTAAGCATATATCCGCGCTGTCCGGTTTCCATGTTCAGCACGTTTTTTTCAATGGCATTGGTCAGATTATGTACTTCAAGATCATGATGGCTAATATAATCGTTTTCTTCCTGTAAAGTATGGATCTGTACCGATAAAACGGAGAGCGAGATACCGAATAACAGGAGTACGACGAGATATCCCAGCAAAATTTTGGAGCGTATCGAGAATCTTTGCATTTTGGGCAGCATGGGGACCTCCAGTGGAACGCACAATATCGCAACCATTGAATTTGGCTGCCGCACCGTAACGTCCAACGACCAAAGTTGGTTGGGAAACGTCGTTCAATGCGCATGCGTATTCTATGGATCCGTATTTTGTGTGAATGCATGTAATTTGGTTAATCATGGTGTAGAACGATCGTTATTCGACGCATCCATGGACTGAAAAACTTTTAAATATCATGGTAAAAGGACCTGCCAACCGCAGGTCCTTCGTAACAAAGATCAACGCCAAGCAAGTTAACCATACCCTTGGCTATGAAATAGATCAGGCTTTGGGTGCGATCATTTTTGCCGGGTCGACGTATTGATCAAATTGCTCTTCGGTCAGCAAACCCGTCTGCAAGGCAGCTTCCTTCAGAGAGAGCCCTTCCTTGTGCGCAAGCTTGGCAATTTTCGCCGCATTCTCATAACCGATGTGCGGGTTTAGCGCAGTGACCAGCATCAGCGAGTTATTCAGGTTATGCTGAATTTGGTCCAGGTTCGGTTCAATGCCAACGGCACATTTGTCATTGAACGCTATGATGGAATCGGCTAACAATTGAACGGATTGCAGGAAGTTATAGATGATGACCGGCTTAAACACGTTCAGCTCGAAATTCCCCTGGCTTGCGGCAAATCCGATGGCAGCATCATTGCCCATAACCTGCGTAACCACCATCGTCATGGCTTCGCTCTGCGTTGGATTCACTTTACCAGGCATGATCGAGCTGCCCGGCTCATTTTCCGGAATGCGAATCTCGCCCAGACCGCTGCGCGGACCGCTCGCAAGCCAGCGTACGTCATTGGCGATTTTCATGAGGTCTGCCGCAAGCGCTTTTACCGCCCCATGCGCATATACGACTTCGTCATGGCTTGTCAGCGCATGGAATTTGTTCGGAGCAGACACGAAATCCTTGCCGGTATGTTTGCCGATTTCCTTTGCGGTCAGGTCGCCAAAGTCAGGATGGGCATTGATTCCTGTGCCGACAGCGGTGCCCCCGATGGCAAGCTCCTTCATATACTGCACGCTGTCGCGAATCATGCGCTCGCTCTTGTCGAGCATAGCGGACCAGCCGCTGATTTCTTGTCCAAGCGTGATCGGCGTGGCATCCTGCAGATGCGTACGGCCGATTTTGATGATATCCTTGAACGCTTCCGCTTTCTCGTTCAGCGTTTTTTTGAGCACGGCGATCGCCGGGAGCAGCTGATCCTCAACAGCAATGACACCGGCCACATGCAGTGCCGTAGGGAACGTATCGTTCGAGCTTTGGGACATGTTAACGTCATCATTCGGATGCAGGCGCTCTTCTTTGCCTTTTTGCTCCAGCAATCGGTTGCCCAGGTTGGCAATGACCTCGTTCACGTTCATGTTGGACTGGGTGCCGCTTCCGGTTTGCCAAACAACGAGTGGGAAATGGTCATCGATGCGTCCGGCGATAATTTCATCGGCAGCCTCAGCAATGGCCGCTGCTTTATCCGCAGACAGCTTGCCCAGAGAGTGGTTGCTGGCTGCAGCACTTTTTTTCAATATAGCGAGAGCTCGCACAACCTCCATCGGCATCTGTTCGTTCCCGATCGGAAAGTTCTCCTTGCTCCGTTGCGTTTGAGCTCCCCACAGTCTGTCTGCGGGCACTTTCATTTCACCTAGCGTATCTCTCTCAATGCGATATTCCACTTGCTTGTCCTCCTCCGGAAAGATGGTTTCGAGCTTTCCAAATATGAATGATTTCATGGGCAGAGCTTGCGTATCTTGTCATATTATACATGATTGCCGTGCAAACTTTCACCTTTTCGACAAAGATGTAAGCGCATCACAAAAAAGCAAAACTTAGTTGCGTGGACGAATCGGATACAGGCGGCTCGACTGTTCAAACAGTTCCCCTGGCTCCAGGCCGATCAAACCGCTTTCTTCTGCGGGAATTTCAGGCAGGTTTGGTGCGTTTACCAGGTTCATTTGCGGCTCGGGGCAGAAAAATCCGCCTTCCGTGTTGTTGTTCCAGATCATCCAGTGCTTGTATGCCGTTCCCACATCATATACGAGCTTGTCCCCTGTACGCAGGTTGGTCAGCTCCATATAATTGCGGCCATCCTGAGGTTCCGACGTGTAATGATGATCCATCGCCTCGAAGAATGGGCTGACCCCTTCAGCCTTCATTTGCTGCTCTTCCGGTGAAAGCGGTTGAAATTGGCCTGTCGGCAAAGAACGTCCATTCAGTTCGCGGCGTTGTCCAATCGTAATTTTCGCCGTATAGTCGGATGCTGCGCTATCCGGCACGAAAGGCACGTTGATCGCCGTATGGAAAGCAAACAGGGCAGGCATGCGTTCTGCACCCTCATTACGTGCTTTCAACTGAATTTGAAGCCCGTCGACGCTAAGAGAGTAGCGCAAGGTTACCGTAAACGTAAACGGCAAATATTTATGGAAAACATGCCCTTCCTTCACTTGCTGGCTCAACAATACATAGCTCTCAAGATCGTCGGAGCCATATCCTTCAACCTTCCATTCGATATCATGCAAAAAGCCGTGCAAATGGTTGCCCGTAGCCGGTTCGTTGACGGGTAACTGGTATACCTTCCCGTCCCAAGGAAAACGTCCGTCTTCGTAACGGTTCGGCGGAGACAACACCGGGATTCCGTATACCGCAGGCGCTGCCTTGAACTCTTCGATCCTTGCCTCATTCGGTTCGCGCAAGTAACGATGGCCGCGCTCCACATCGCGGAATGCAACCAAATTAGCGCCGATGCTTGGAATAACGGCCGCTTCAAACGCGCCATAATGAAGCCAGATAGCCGGGATGCCCCCGAATTGCCCTTCCACTGCCGAATTCTGTCGTGTCATGGATTATGTACCTCCTGCATTCTAAGGTTATAACTATACGGCTCGACTATATCATGACTTCGGCAAAAATACCAATCTATGATAGAGATTGAACACTCCCACCACTTAGCTTTCGCTTGAAGTGGGGGATTCTTGGGTAATCGAACCTCTTGGTTCGAAGTGGACCAAGCGATCCCTGTGGTCCCCACAGTTCTCGGGCGATATGACGATTGATATGGCAACATCCTTAATGTTTCGGGCTGCATTGACATCCCGATCATGGAGGGTCTCGCAGGATGGGCACACCCATTGCCGTACCGAAAGATCTTTCACCTCTCGGTGCAGTGCTCCGCATACATGGCAGGTTTGACTTGTCGGAGCAAATCTATCCGCAATCTTGAGGGTGCGCCCGTACCATTCCGCTTTATACGTGAGCTGCCTTCTGAACTCACTCCAGGACGCATCGGCGATCGATTTGGCCAGCTTGTGATTCTTGAGCATGTTAGAAACTTTTAAGTCCGAGGGTGCTGATCGTTTGGTTTTCACGGATCAGCTTGGTGGACAGCTTGTGCAAAAAGTCATGGCGGATATTCGCCATTCTCTCGTGGATCAGAGCGATCTTCCGTTTGGCTTTTTGCCAATTGAATCCGTCTTTCGTACGCCGGGCCAGCCTCCGCTGCCAGCTTGCCAACTTCTTTTCATATTGGCTCCAGGCTTTTGGATGAGTATCCCGCATACCCTCGGACGATACCGCAAACGTTTTTAGTCCCAGATCGATCCCTACCGACTTCTCGTTATGCGGTAAGGGCTCCATCTCCACTTCACAGACGAGCGAAACAAAATACTTCCCCGCGGCATTTCGCCGTACCGTAGCCGAGAGAATGCGTCCTACACAGGGGCGGGAGTTTGCAAAACGCAGCCACCCCAGCTTGGGGAGCTTGAGCTCCCTCCCATTCACAGCGATATTTCCATTGGTATATCGGGTCGTGTAGCTTTGAACCGGATGTTTACGGTTTTTGAAACGCGGAGCCTGCGTCTGCTTCTTGAAAAAACGATCAAAGCTATCGGCTACATGCCGAACAGCCGATTGTAGGGCAATACTGTCCGTTTTTTTCAACCAAGGATGTTCTTGCTTTAGACCTGGAAGCTGAGTGGCACAAGCATGGTACGACAAGCCCTTGCCTGTGGCATCAAACGTATCCTTCCATTGTCCCAGAAAATAGTTGAACACAAAACGGCAACATCCAAACATCTGATGGATTAGCTTCTGCTGTTCACGATTGGGGTAGATCCGATACTTGTATGCTTTATGGAAGAGCATGCCATACACCTCCGTTCCTTGCAGTTATTATAGCACATATGTTCGGTTCTGAATAGAAAAGATGGCGATTCATCCCCCACCTAAAGCTGAGGCTTTTGAGGAGGGAGTCTTCTCGCCTTCAGATAAACTCATCCGGCAAAATTAAAGACGGCTGCAGATCATCGCAGGCCGCCGTATGTCACCATTGTAACGGTCAATCCACAAACTTGCCGTGTTCCGGTACGATCTGGTCTTCAAACGTTTCATCCAGCTTCTCTAATGAATCCGTTAACGCCGTTCCGCGAAGCGCATGTCCGTGCCCGGTGACGATGACTTCCGGTTGAAGGCTTCGCAAGCAACTGACCGAGCGATGGGCCGCATCCCAATCTGTCGTAAAATAGGCTGGAGGCCCGTGCATCTGCAAATCCTGCAGAAGCACGTTCCATAACGATTCCTGCTTCACCGTTACGATGGCGTCTCCGGCAATCAGGCAGCGGTCTGCATCCCGGAACAGCGAAATATGTCCCGGCGTATGGCCAGGCGTATGGATCCAGCGCCAGCCAGGAGCTCCGGGCACAGAATGATCTTTTGGCAGGCAGAACACGCGATCGTCCAAATTAATGGCTTCGTTCGGATAGGCAAACGACAATCTGGACATCAGGCCGCCGCCCACGGACGGATCGGCCGGCGGATAATCCTTTTGTCCCGTCAAATAAGGCATTTCCAATGGATGGGCATACACCGGCACTCCCCAAAACTGCTCCAACTCGATCACCGTTCCCACATGGTCGAAATGGCCATGGGTCAGTATAATCGCAGAAGGCGGGCCTGCAAATCTATGTTCTGCAGCCTGTTTGATGTCCTCGGCAAACGACGTCATGCCTGTATCGACAAGAATCCAGTTCCTGCTTCCTTTTTCCCCGACAAACACAACATTGACAAATAGCGTCCGCATACTGAGGATATCGTGCGCGACTTCTTCAAGCCCTGTCATGCCGGATGTAAACCATTGGTCTAATGACATACACGCTTACCTCCTCTTCAGGCGATCGTGACCCGGATTGCGTTGCTCTGTCGTAGACTTCCCTTTTTGCAACAGTTCATTCGAAGCATCAAAAAAACAGACGATGCATGCCAAGTACAGGCACACACCGTCTAGTATAGTCTGTTCAACACGGGGTTAGAACCAATTTCATCCAAAATCAAGCAGGATATGCATCCAAAGCGGCATCCAGCAGCATGTTATAAAGATCGTCATCGTTCTCCAGCAGCTCGTCCATGCGCAGCAATTCCTCTTCATCCCCGGACTCTTCCGTGAAATGCAAACTGTAATCCCAGTCCTTTCCGTTCTTGCTCATAAACGTAATTTCGTAAAGGGACTTATCGCCCTCTGCCCGAAATACCGTACTTCCCACAAACATCATCTCGTCGCCGCGATGCATTTCGGCGGAAACAATCACAACATTCACCGTCATTCTCTCCTTTTGCTCTCTGGTCTTGCGCCAGTTCACCCCATTTTGTTCAAATGGGGTTTGGTAATTATTATTGGTTAATTGTACAATATATATTGTAGCAACGTATACCTTAATTAATGAAGGAACCATTCCTTACATACACTTAATGGGGACGCAACACTTGAGCTACAACATTTCTATCATACTGGAGGAGAACATAGCATGAACTCATTTGAAAAAAAACTGCAGCAATATGCTGCTCTGGCCGTCCAAGTCGGCGTCAATGTCCATCAGGGACAAACGCTGGTCGTAAACGCTCCGATCTCGGCCGCGCATTTCGTGCGTCTCATCGTTAAAGAAGCTTACAGCGTGGGCGCCAAGCTCGTAAAGGTCAACTGGAGCGATGAAACAGTGACCCGCATCCACTATGATTTGGCCCCGGACGAAGCGTTCTCGATCGAACCGAAGTGGTTTGCCGGTGAAATGACCGAACTCGTGGAAAATGGCGCAGCCGTACTGCACGTCATCGCCGAGAACCCGGACCTGCTGAACGGCGTTCCGCAGGAACGCATCGTCACGACGCAAAAGGTGCGCGCCAAAGCGCTGGAGAAATATCGCGAGTATCAAATGGCCGACAAATTCAGTTGGTCCATCGTGGCCGTACCGTCTGCGGAATGGGCTGCCAAAGTATTCCCGGATCTGCCGGAGAACGAACAAGTCGAAAAATTGTGGGACGTTATTTTCAAAACCGTTCGAATCGGCGATCAGGATGCCGTTGCCGAATGGAAGAGCCATTTGCAAAACCTCGACTCCCGCGCCGAGCTGCTGAATTCGAAGAAATACAAAAAATTGCATTATACCGCACCTGGAACGGATCTGACGATCGAGCTTCCGGAAGGACATCTGTGGGTATCCGGCGGCAGCATCAATGAACAAGGACATGTTTTCGTCGCAAACATGCCAACAGAGGAAGTATTTACGGCTCCGCTCAAAACCGGAGTTAACGGCACCGTTCGCAGCACAAAACCACTGAGCTATGGCGGTAATTTGATCGACGGTTTCTCCATTACATTCGAAAACGGGCGGATCGTGGATTATACGGCCGAACAAGGACTGGAAGCATTGAAAAGCCTGGTCGAAATGGACGAGGGTGCTCATTACCTTGGCGAAGTGGCTCTAGTGCCGCATCAATCGCCGATTTCCGATACAAATATTTTGTTCTTCAACACCTTGTTTGACGAAAATGCATCGAACCATCTCGCCATCGGCAATGCCTATGCGTTCTGTCTGGAAGGCGGTAAAACGATGTCTCAGCAGCAATTGGCGGAAAGCGGGTTGAATTCCAGTCTGACTCATGTCGACTTCATGATTGGTTCGGGCGAAATGGACATCAACGGCGTGACTGCGGACGGAACGGAAGAACCGATCTTCCGTAAAGGCAACTGGGCTTTCTAAATCATGATCGAATAGCATGGAGAGGAGCTCGCCTCCTCTCTATTTTTGTCTTTCGATGTGACCGGAAGACCAAATAGAAAAAGAAAGGCGGAAAACAGAAAATGTTGACGTTTGAACAAAAATTGGACCGTTACGCCGAACTGGCCGTTAAAGTCGGAGCGAACGTGCAGCCTGGACAAGTGTTTGTCATCAATGCCATGATTGATGCTGCTGAATTCGTGCATCTATTGACACGAAAAGGATACGAAGCCGGCGCCAAACAGGTCATCGTGAAATATTCGGACGAAACCGTCAATCGGCTGAGATTGGAAAAGGCTGACGAAGCCGTGCTGGAGGAACCTCCAGTATGGCATGCCCGGGAAGTGCAGGAACTGGCTGAAAACAATGCGGTCTTCCTCACGGTGCTCTCTTCCGGGCCGGATGCCATGAAAGGCATTGATCCGAAGCGCATCGCCGCCCATCAGCGCGCCTTCGGGCAAGCCATGTCCACCTACAGACGATATTTGCAAGCCGACAAAATGAGCTGGACCGGCGTTGCATGCCCTTCTCCGGCCTGGGCAACCAAGGTATTTCCCGGCCTTCCTGCCGAGGATTCGGTAGCCCGGCTGTGGGATGCGATTTTTGCTGCAGTGCGAGCCGATCAGGAAGATCCCGTGCAAGCCTGGGAACAGCATATTGCACGACTCGACAGTAAAGCCTCGGTGCTGAACGGCAAAAAATACCGTGCACTGCATTTCATTTCCCCAGGTACCGACCTGACGGTGGAACTGCCCGAAGGTCATATTTGGGCGCAGGCTGGAAGCGTAAACGAAAAAGGCACCCCTTTCGTCGCCAACATTCCTACCGAAGAAGTCTACACCGCTCCCCTCAGAACAGGGGTCAACGGCACGGTAACCAGCACGAAACCGCTGAGCTACGGCGGTAACATCATTGACCGGTTTACGCTAACGTTCCAAAACGGGCGTATAGTCCAATATCATGCGGAAGAAGGTCAGGAATCGTTGGAGAGGCTGATTCATATGGATGAGGGATCCCATTATTTGGGGGAAGTCGCTTTAGTTCCGTATCATTCTCCCATCTCGGAGAGCGGAATTTTGTATTATACCACGCTGTACGACGAGAATGCCTCATGCCACCTTGCCATTGGCAGCTCTTACGCTTCCAATCTGGAAGGCGGTAAAACGATGTCTCCCGAGGAACTTGCAGCCCGCGGCATGAACTCAAGCATGACTCATGTCGACTTCATGATGGGTTCGCCTGAAACGAGCATTTACGGCATCACGGCTAACGGCGACCGAGAGCCGGTATTCCTCAACGGGGATTGGGCTTTCTGAGAGCATCGGTTTCCGTTTTTCTTCCCGGCTGTCCTGCCCCACGTAGCCTTGCGGCCATGGGGCAGGATGGCTTTTTTTGGATGCAGCCGGACATGTTCCATTTGCTTGTCTACCCATTGTAAGCCTTCCATATCATGTTGTAAAATGTAAGGATACCAATGTTTGTGGACTGTTCGCCAGAAAGGAGAACATCATGGCCAATCGGCTTCAATTATTGTTAGCTTCCGATTTTCACCATTTGAGCCCTGCACTGCAGGAAGAAGTATATTACGAATATTACAATATGGTTCATGGACTCATTGTATATATGATCAAGGAATACAGCGCTGCTGAAGACATTATCCAGGAAGCCTTCATCAAAATTATTAAAAACAAGCCGGTTTTCGAGGATGAAGCCAAATTGAAGGCATGGCTGAAAGTAGTAACCCGGAATACGGCCATTAATTATTTGAGAAAAAATAAAAAAAACCGTAACCAGTTGGATGTAGACGGTGTTTTTATAGATATGGAGGCGATGAATCAAACAAGCGCATCGGTTGAAACGACCGTTGAAACGCAGATGATGCAGGAATCGATCGAACATTATCTGGCCCAGCTCAAACCTGAATACCGGGTGCTGGTGGAAATGCGCTGGAAGCAAGGCTTGTCCTATCGGGAAATGGCCGATCTGTTGGATACATCCGAGGAAATCGTTAAACAGCGCCTGTTTAGAGCCAGGGGCAGTATCAAGAAGCAATTACATAAGGAATGGGGTGGAAACGTTGAGCAAAGGCAAATTCGATAAACAGAACCATCAATATGCGGAACTTGATGATGAATTTTTTGATGCAGCTTTTGACGCCGCGTTTGACCAAGCTTTCGAGCAAGCGACTTCTGCCCCAGCGAGTTTAAAAGGCAACAATGACGTTACAGAGAATATGCGCGATTCCTGGCTCAAGGTACAGCGAGAAATCAACAAAATGGGCAAACAGAGAAAAAGAATGCGGACGCTGAAACTGTCAGGAGTAGTGGCAGCTTCGATTATGCTAGGTGCCGTCATTTTCAGCATGCCTACAGGCATGCAGGCGGTTTCCCCTTTTGTACAGACGATGAAAGACTGGGGAAATGGGGTAAAGTCCATCATTATTCAGGATCGTTCGAACGATTTGATGACTCCAGATCCATCGCATGCCAAGACAGCACCGCCACCTGAACGTGGAATTGATGAAGCTCCGCAAATCTTCCCGAGTGAAGAGCAGGATCAGCCCAATATGGACGCAGAAGCGGAAACTTCCCAGGTGTTTGTCCCGGTCGAAGTAACGGAGGAAGAAGCCCGCTCGGGATTCATTGGGGACTTCTTGCTATCGAATGCAATCCCCGAGCGGTTTACTGATGTTACGTTTGAACTGTTGCTGGATCGGGATCGGCCTGCAAATTCACCTGATCCGGAGAAATCGGATCACATGAGAGTCCGTTATTCCGGTACAGACAAGGATGGTAAAGAGGAAGTGATCCAATTCGACTATGTATGGATCTATCCCGGACAGATTGTCGAAGGTCCAATGTTAAGAGAAACAAGCGTTGTTGATTTAAAGGATGGCAGTGAAGCATTTATGTCCCTTGGACCGCCTTATAATACGTTTCAATGGATGATGGGTTCAACCAACGTAAGCTTGTTTGGCACCGTTAGCGAGGAAGAAATGTTGGCCATTGCCAATGACCTGCAGAAACAACGTTTTCCTTCTACCAATCCTTAGCTTGGATTAGAAAAGCGTACTTGGAGAGGTATGTGTTGTCGTTTCGGTAGTGGAGCCGTCACGTACCGTATGTGTGCTTACCACGCGATAATAATATCCGGTGATCACCGTCCAGCTTGACTTTGCATTTAAGACCGATACGTTTGTTGCCGAGTCGGAATCCGAGCGATACGTCACCCAGCTTGTTCCTGTCCAGCGTTCAAGACGATAGTCTACCTTGATCGAGCTCATTTTCTGATAGGTCGAGGTCGTCGTAGCTACGACTGCAGTAAGTCCCCCTCCGGGAGTTACCGCACCAACCGCATTATAAATGTATTTCAGTTGAGCTAAACTCTGAATGTTATGGTACTCTGGTGGAGGTGCTGTGAGAGCGACCGGCGCTTGTACAGATGGCTGGATCTCCGTAGCCGCCTCTACGTTGGCAGCAGGAATTGTAAATACTGCTGGTGCAATTATCGCTGCAGCAAGGGTTGCTTTCAAAATCGGGTGCAAGTTCTTTGTCGACATTCGGTTTTCCTCCAATTCCATAGTTTGGGATAATCATAGTTATTTAACGAATCAAGCATAATAAAGGTTTCAAAATAATGCCTTAACTTTTTTACAGCATTTTATGTATTCTCTCGTTCCTTCATAAAAAAAGCTGCACAGTGGCGTCTAGTGATACGCTCCCACTGTGCAGCTTTTATTTTTATACTTGCATCCGATAACCTTTAGCATGACGTCAGCAAAGCAGCCCAGGGTCTTAGGCTCCCTCTCCTTCGGAGAGTTGCTCCAGTCTGATCGCGCTAACGCGGGAGATTCGTTTATGCTCGGTTTCCTGAATGACAAATACATAACCGTCGTATTCTGCCGATTGCCCGACTTCCGGAGGGATCGTCTGTACTCTTGAGTACAGCCATCCTCCAATCGTATCGTAATCGTCATGATCCATTTCCAAACCCAACAGTCCATTGACCTCTTCAATCAGCATCAGGCCGTCAATGGAGTATTCCGTCTCACCAACCTTCACAAAGGTAGGACGCTCTTGGTCGAACTCATCCTGAATCTCGCCCACGATCTCTTCCATGATATCCTCAAGGGTAACCAGACCGGAGGTACCTCCGTATTCATCAATAAGGATGGCAATCTGGTTTTTGCTGCGCTGCATGCGTTTGAGGAGCTCGCTGATCGGCGTGGATTCCGGCACGGCGAGAATAGGCCTGATAATGGAAATGGTGTCCGTAAGCTGGGAACGCATCAAGTCTTTGATATGGATAAAACCGATAATATGGTCTTTATCGCCATTATAGACCGGATAGCGGGTTCGCATGCTTTCACTGGCAATCTCCAAATTTTCAAGCATGGACTGATTGGCGTTCAGACAGATCATTTCCGTCCGCGGAATCATGATTTCACGGGCGGTTGTTGCCGTAAAATCGAATATATTATCAACAAGCGCCAATTCAGTATTGTCAATTAAACCGCTCTTATTGCTTTCTTTCATCAGAATGCGTAGTTCATCTTCGCTATGGGCCTCATCGAGTTCGGATACCGGGGCCATGCGGAACGCTTTGAGCAAGCTGTTGGCCATGCCATTTAGTGCCCAGATGAACGGATACATCAGTTTGTAAAAATACGTCAGCAATGCCGCAGACCACAACGTAATCGTCTCGGACTTGCGGATTGCCATCGTTTTGGGAGCAAGTTCCCCCAGTACGATATGCAAAATCGTTATGATAACAAAAGCAATCACGATCGAGATTCCATGTACATAGATCGGACCTAGTCCAAATGCGGTAAACATCGGCTCAAGCAGATGTGCAATGGCAGGTTCCCCCAGCCATCCCAACCCAAGCGAGGCCAACGTAATGCCCAATTGGCAAGCGGACAAATAAGCATCGAGATTGTTCACGATATTGGAGGCATAAACTGCCTTTTTGTTTCCTGCTTCCACCAAAGCTTCAATCCGGCTGCCGCGCACCTTCACCATGGCAAATTCAGCCGAGACAAAAAAGCCATTCATCAGCACCAAAAATGCAATTGCTAACAAGTTTAAAATACTCGGTAAGGGGTCACTCAAATGTTCATCCTATTCGCCGTCACTCTTCGGCAAATAGGTCCACCTCCTTCGAAATTGTAGGATATTAACCGTTCTGCCGTTCATCCACCGCTTCAACTTCCCAATGGATTCACCTCCCTTGCTTTTAGCAATATAGCAAACATATGCTTCTTTTATTATATAACTCTAAGCTACACAGTCAATCCATGTCCTATGACAGCGAATCGACGCAAACAAGCTCTTCATTTTACATTTCCCTGATATTCACGAGAGCGCCAATTTCCGGATCCCATCTCCAATCCGAGGATTTGCCTGCTCCCGTCATGATTCCGCCGATCCACCATTCATCGGTCCAGAGTGCTGCCCCGTCCCTTTCGCCATGCAGCACCCTTTCACCCAGCTCCGTCAAAGCCAGGACGGCGAACCGGAATGATTCGTCCTGCTGGCGAAAATTCGGAAACGCGTTTGCTCCCTCCACATGCAGCAGAGCATGGGGTCCGTCAGCCATTCTCCGCAAATGTGCCCAATATTGTAAATCCCCCAGACCAAGCAGGTGAAGTTTCTCGGAAACTTGCTGGAATACGTCAAATGGATGAACCGTCCCGTTTTTCACGATTTCCAGGGTCGTCTGTTCGATCATTCCAAGCCCGTTGGCGGTGGAAGGCAGTCGCGACAAATGGGCCTGAAAGGCCGCTTGCGCATATGGGAGTGCAGCTTTGTCTTCCAGCAAATACCGGGCATGATCCTGTGGATCAGGGGACACATACGCTTCCCAGAAACGGCGTCCGGCCTCCATCTCCTCTTCCTCTATTACATGCCAAGTTCCCGACAAACGTTCGATCTGCACGGGCGTGAGCTGTCCAAGTCCCCGAAAACGGGAAATCTCCGGATGGGAATCCAGGCATAACAAATGGAGTTTCGCCTGATTTGCTCCTTTTTCATGAAGAACATGCAGCAAATAAGAAAGCATCGTCTGGTCGTATAGATCGTATTCAAACCATAGGACCACTTCCCGATGGCGATCCAACGAATCCAGTTTTTGTTCCAGCTCTCGAATCTTCATGTATTCCGACTTCGGAATGCCCAATTGCGCTTCCAAATAGTCTGCACGGCGTGCTCGTTCGTTTCTTTTGCTCATATCGGGAAATACGGGACCGAACGTATACAGCTCGCGCCAAGCGACGACCTCTCCCTGGATTCCGCTTTGCCGGATTCGATCCGCCGCATGATCCCCGTTCGTGATATGAAGCATGTGTTTTCCTCCCTCATACAGTTCATTGAATACATTTAACATGTCGGTTACGGGTAATGAATGCCTAAGCTTTGCCCGGGCATCGTACAGTCTTTTTTTCAAAGCCGATACGGACACGTTCAGCGCATCCGAGATTTCTTTTAGGGAGTAACCCTGAAAATAAAACATATGGACTACCCTGCTCAAGGCCGACGGCAAATCGTCAATCGAATCATGCAGGCTCCGATATTTTTCGTTCAACAGCGCCTGCTCTTCCGGATTATGCCGCGAGTCGCGGTCCAAGTCCACATGCAGCAGCTCGGTGATCGGTACGACCGTATGTTGTTTACGTCTTTCGTGCCGATGGCACTGCCTCTCCACGATGACTTTGAACCATCCGGGAAAAGCTTCCGGCTTGTCCAGTTTACCCAAGTTTGCAAAAGCCTCGGCGAACGCTTCTTGAACCACATCTTCTGCCCACAGCATGCTCCCCAACCGGCGTCGCGCTACCGCAAGGGCCATTCCCCGATATTGCTTCATTAATTGTTCCTGAGCTTCCGCTTTTCCCTCGATGGCAGCTTCGATCCATGACTTCAATGATGTCTGCTCCTTCCAATGGTTTGTTCCGTTCTACTAATTAAGTGCCATCTTATCACATTAAGGTTACTTTTAAATGTTTCGAAAAAAAGAACCGGCTCTTTGCGACGAATGCCGCATCGAAACGGTTCTTGGTTATGTCCTTTGGTATTGATTTATCGCGTACGCGGATTAGTATCTGCTTGGCGCTTGAGGAACGTTGCCGATCACGCCAGGGTATTGATAAGTAAGCGGCTCATCGAATGTTGCATAATCGAAGTTCACCATAAGCAGCATGATGCGTTTGCCTGTTTTTGGATCACTGATAATGATATGGTCCCGGCCAGCCGCTTCGATGATGCCTTGGAAAATGCGGGCGTTCCATTCTTTGTTTCCTTCATAGGTCATGTAGAACGTACCGAATTTGCCGAGATTCAGGCGCAAAATGTTCTCGATGTAAGACTGCTCGAACTGGGGAGCCGTTGTTGTGACTACGCCGCCGGCAGGTGTCATGGGCGCTCCGCTGGAAACAAGCGGCGGCACGCTGGTAGCCGTTGGAGACACCATGGTTGCAGTCGGCGAAACGGAAGACATGCCCGGTGCGGGTGACATGGAGGTCATACCCGGCGTCGGCGACATGGAAGGCATGCCATTCCCCGTTTTGTACGCGGATAATCCTTGCACCTGAGAATTGGCTTGTTGGCCATAGGCCGGAGATTGCATGGTTGGTTGATAAGGTTGGTTAATCATGTTAATTCCTCCCCAAATTTAATATACACTCGGACAATCTTCGCCAGTCGGACTGAAGAAACAGTGTGCCTTGAATCGTCCCGTATTTTGCTGGTTAAACCAGGTTGGCGGACATTCGCCTGCCGGACGGAAGAACCAAAGCGAATTGCTGGCCGGCCAGATTCGTTCGCCATTGATGACGCGCTGGGCCAGGCGAATTTCGGATTGCCTTGCACGCTGATAAAAGTAGCCTTTTTGCGTGGATTCAAAGCCTCCGGGATTCTGAAATACCATACGGTTGATGTCCCTGATGTCGGCAAAATCCAGGCAATCTGCCAACACTCTGTTGACGCCGACATTGCCTACCATAAGCATACCCTGATCGCCATCACCTTCGGCTTCGGCTCTCATCAGTCGCGCAAGCAGCCTGACGTCGTTCGTATTGGCCTTGATTACAGCCATTACCGTTCCCTCCCTCGTTGAGCTCTTCATCACCGTATATCGTATTGTGCTGATGCCCATTTTGTGACACGATCGGCACAAAAAAAATCCCGGAACTCCCCCGCAGGGGACCCCGAGATTTCGCGTTTCCTATATAAGCTTTTCATTCAGGGCTTGGCTCCGACCCAATAGTCGTATGCATGGACCACATTGCCGTAATAGGCAGCATGCTCGCCAATCAGATCAGGAAGCAAAGCCAATTGACGTTCCATTTCGACCGCGCCAACGTCATGGAACGAGATGTGCGCTCCTTCATGATTTTCTTTCATTTCCACGGAGACAAGCAGCTTTTTGCCCAGACGATCCGCGATTTCCATTTCCTGCTTCACCACTGCCGCAATTCCGTTCGAGCCCTCTGCCTTATTGCGGAATGCCATTAACGATACATGGTCGAGGGTACGAATCATGAACTCCGATACCGACATATCTTTGCCCGGCAACTCATAGATATCCAGCCAAACCGCCAAGTCCACGCTTGTTTCCAAATGGCTGTCCTTCTTTGTCTCCTCCTGAAAATAAGCAACATTGCTCGCCCATTCGGTCAAAAGTCGATCCCGGTTCGCTTCCCACTCGGGAAGTGTATACGGTTCGATATCCAGATGGATGCCCTCAAATCGCTCCTCTGGTTGCGCTTCGGCGTTATAGTTTTTGACGTAATCGACTAAACGTTGAATGCGGGGCCTGTTTTCTTCCTTTGCCCAGATGGGATGGCCACCCATGGCATGAACCTGAATCCCCTGAGCGTGAGCCCGTTTCACAAACGAACGGTAGCTGGAATACGGCTGCTCCAGATCTAGGCGAACGTACAACCAGTTTATTCGCTGCGCTTTGGCAAACTCGAGGATATGCTCACCGCCGTCATCCGTCACCTCCGAAGCCTCCCAAATATAGGTCCCTCGAATGCCTGTTTCGTTGCCTGGCGTTTCCGGTTTGCTTGGTTCGCTTGAATCAAGCTGCCCCCAATATACAATGTCATGGACCGCCGTTCCGGCGTAGGAGGCATGATTCGCAAACGAATTCGCGACTTCCGACAGCACTTGCTCCAATCGGGCCGTTCCCTTTCCTGCAAAACTGGTGAATTCTTCGCCAGGCATCGGTTTGGTATTTACGCCGACCGTAATTGACACATTCCTGTCTTGCGCCCAATTCATTTCCTGCTCAATCAGTCGAATAATTCCATTGCTGCCCTCTGCATTATCGCGGTAAACTAATAAAGTGATTTGGTCGAAACGATCCATGAACCAACGCGATAACGGTTCGTTATCCGTATCCTCCGATGTTTTATGACCTGCAACGGTGTACGAATCCAGCCAAAACGGCAAGTCTACGTTCACCTGAAGCGAACCTTCTTGTTCCACTCGTTCATGGAGCAATTCCATATTGTTCATCCAAGATTCGATCAACGGGACAGGATTGTCCTTCCATGCCGGCAGTACATAGGGCTTAACGTCCAGATGAAGGGCTGCAAACCGTTCTTCCGGTCCAACCGAGGCGTTATATTCGCTTACCCAGGAAGCTAGCGCAAGCATGGGACCCTCGCGGCCTTTGACCCCCCAAGACGGATCGCCGCCGAGTGCTTCTACCGCAATACCCGCATTGCTTGCTTTCGCAATGAAAGATTGATAGACCTCATGCTTCAAATTCATATCCACGCTGACATACAGTCGATTCACGTTATGTTTGGCCGACTGGGCAAGCAAGGCCTCACCTCCGTCGTATATGGATGAAGCCTGCCATACCCACGCGGCCCTTATATTGGCGTCATCTTCCTCAGATGAATCAAAACCCGTCATGATGATCCCTCCAATCAACAAAAGAAGCCACAGCCCTCTTCGGGATGGATTCCCGAGCATATTCTCCCTCCATTTCTCTGTATTGTTCTGAAATCACACCTATTATAGCAACGGGAGTACCAAAAACAAATAAGCCCAAGTGCTTAACTTGGGCTTGGCCGCTTCATTTCATAGCAAAACGCATCAGCGGGAGAACATCCCGGTTCTAGTCCTCATATATCATTTTCCGGGTCATTCCTCCATCCACCGTCAGGTTGGTACCCGTGACAAAGGTATTGTCCGGATCAGTCAGATATAAACAAGCGCGGGCAATATCCGAAGGGACTCCAACCCGACCTGAAGGGTGCTGCTCATGGTCTTCCGGCTTCAACTCGTCTATATTTCCTGTTTCGACCCATCCCGGACTGATACAATTGACCCGAATTCGATCCTTGCCAAGCGATATGGCGAGCGCATGAGTGAGAGCCACGATGGCACCTTTGGATGCTGCATACGCTTCCGTGTCAGGCTCGGACATCAAAGCACGCGTGGATGCCATGTTGACGATGGACCCGCCCCGTTCATTGTTTCTCATATATTTGGCCGCCTCACGGCTCGCAAGAAAACAGCTTCTAGCATTGGTGTTAAGCACATCGTCCCATTCGTCTACCGTAAGATCATAAGGGGATTTCCAGCGTGCCACGCCGGCATTGTTGATGAGAATGTCCACGCGCCCGAATTCCTTCACCGCCGTACCCACCAGCCGAATGATATCTTCTTCCTTTCGGACGTCGCAGTGAACAAAAACAGCTTCTCCGCCTTCATGGCGGATCGAAGCTGCGGCGGCAGCTCCCTCGGCTTCCTGATGGTCGGCAAGCACCACCTTGGCACCCGCCAGCGCATAGGCCTCCGCCACGTTTCTTCCGATTCCTTGCGCGGCTCCCGTAACGATGACAACTTGATCTGTAAATGACATGCCTCTGTCCTCCCTGAATTGCAATGATTCATTTATCATAAACGTTATTACTCATTTATACACCATCAAGAAACGCATTCCGATCTAAATCATGAAATACTTTCTTACAGGAGAACGCAAAAAAAACTTGCACCTTTAAGGCACAAGCTGAACGATTACCCGCGCACGCGCTCCGTATACAGTCGGTTGTTCCGTTCAAATCCCACATAACGGGTTCCCTTGAAAGAGAGACGCCCTTCGTCTCCTTCAGAGCAAAGGCCGTATTCTTCGCCGCTAACCCTGAACTCCATTCGGTCCCCGCTCTCGACTTCAAACGTGACATAGTATAATGTACGGGCAGAGCTTCCGGGTTCGGCGTGCGATTGCTGGACTTGCATTCTTCTTCCGGTAATTCGCGAGGAAACCGTAAGCAGCGGTTCGGCGTTGTTTTTCCCCCACCTCCATATCTCTTTTCCCATCGACAGAAGAACGATACCGATAATCAGGACAAATACGACCGGAAAGACGGTTCCAAAAAAATCAAACATCCAGGATGATTCAATTCCCAAGTCTCCCCCTCCGTTCTGGGACAGCCGTAGTCTTGGCCCTTCTTTCAGTAATGTATATGCACTTCGGCGCAGAACTTGTTAGCCGGATTCAAATTCAGGCCGGGTTCTCCAACATCAAAAAGCCCCTGAAAGGGGCCATGAGATTACTATTACTTTATAGTCTATGCATACATCTCATCCATGAATCCGCGAGTGATTCCCGCGCCGTCAGCTTGTTCGGGATCAGCCTGTTGCGCATGTTTGGCCATGCATTCCCTCACTTCTTCCTCCGTTGTACAGAAGCATGCATCCTCACAGGTGTAGCATAATTGAAGCATGTATCGAGTTAAATCGTCCGCCTGTGTGAGTTGAACTTGTTCGTTGGTTCTCATCATCATCACTCCCATCTCTTCTTGATCTCAATATAACATCATTTCAGAATTGTTTTTGTGATTATTTTCACAAAGTAAGCGAAAGAAAAAGAACCCAACGGTTCTTCTCTTTAACGTTTTGCTGGCTATAACACTTTCCAGTGCACGCCTCCATCCACGGTTTGCAGCAGCAGCGAACGTTTATTATCCGTATTCTCCACCAGGACCCAGCCCAATTTTCGGGAGATCATCTGCAGTTTATTGATTTCGGGATATTCATCCAATATTTTCTGCAATACCCTGCTTTCGGGAAGCGGTTCCCACGTTTTCCCTGCATTCTTCGTATGATACGTCACATCTCCTTGGATGGCCCAACCTTCCTTTTCATTCAAGAAAGCTGGGGCCAGGTTCCGGTTCAGGCCAGCTTGCTGATTCAAACCAAATGTGGACAATGTCCAGCTCTTTCCGCCATCGGCTGTGAAAAAACCGCTGAATTTTGTCGTTTCCCCGGACGAACAAGCTAACGACATCCAAGCGCTCTTTGCTTCCCGTCCGAAAAACTGCGGAGAACCGAGATTAAAGTTGCCGCATGCGTTGAATTTGCTGCGGTCGAAGAAGGAAGGTCCGGATTTCCATTCCTTTCCTCCGTTAGTGGTTACATACAGCTTCGGCAAGCCAAACTCCACGGCAGTCAGAAATCCGTGATGCGAATCCGAAAAAGTCATGCCTGTCGCATAACCGCGCTTCGAAATCTCTCCAGCGGACGTATTTTCGGCTTCATCACCGGATTCCATGAGCTTCCAGCTGATGCCTCCGTCTTCGGTGATGTACAGCTTTTTCTCCTGTTTTCCGATGGTCGAGTCCACCGTGGTCAAAATCCAGCCCTTTTCGGGAGAGACAAAAGAAACCGCGGCGACTTTATCCGTTTTGGATAACGAAGACAAGCTCCAACTGGCCCCCCCGTTATTCGTGCGCAGCACGATCGTATCCGTTCCGCCCATTCCTTCCCGGACGATCCAGCCATGCATGCTATCCACAAAATAAATGTTCTGTCCATATACTGGGTTGGACGGAAACTGCACATTCTCCGATGGAGAAATGTTGCTCCAGGTTGCCCCCTGATCCTGCGTATAGTACAAACGCAATGCGTTGCGCGTCACGCCCCATGCCAAGCCACCGTTTTCGTTGAGCATTTGAAAATCGGTCAGCCGGGTTTGAATTTGATATTTGGTTGTTTCCGCAGCCGGTGTATTCGTGCTTACTGGGGGAACGACAGTTAAAGTCTGTCCGGCATTGCCGCCATCCAGATCCTCATCCTGTGCCTGCGGCGGCTGTGCTGCAGGAGTCTGACCCGAGTCCGTGCAAGCAGCAAGCAACGTTGCGATCCCCAGAGACAGAAGCGCTGCCTGGGTTAGCTTGATCCATCGCGAACGCAAGTGGTCTCCACCTTTCTTGTCCAATCGACAGGCAAACAAGCCTGTTCTACCTGGTGTTTTCATAATTTGCATTCATCGTTAACTATAAAGCCAAACCGTTCATGCAAATCCATCTCTCCCATTCTACCATAAACCTCTTGGAAAGGCCCATCGACAAACCTGGACAGAAAGGGAGACTGAAGTTGAATGCCATGAAACGTTTGATTCGGCCGGATCAGGACGTTAGACACTAATTCCGGTTTTGCGACCTAAAATATGACAAATAACATAGACAGTCTCGCTTTTTGGTTAAATATCCCTTAATATGGATGAAGGCACACCCAAAAGGAGAGGATCTGATATGGTAGATCATGCAATGCTTAAGCCAAGCCGTGTCGTTATTGTAGGCATGGGTGCGGTAGGAACAACGACCGGGTACACGCTCATGTTGCGGCAGCGTTCTTCCGAGCTGGTGTTCGTGGACGTAAATCATGACAAAGCAGTCGGTGAAATGCTGGATATGAACCACGGCCTACCGTTTACAGGAGGCGTCAAGGTATGGGCAGGCGATTATTCGGATTGCAAGGATGCAGATATCATCATTATTACGGCGGGGGCATCCCAGAAGCCGGGCGAAACCCGGATTGATCTGTTGAAAAGAAATGCGAGCATTTTCAAAGACATTATCGAGCGCATTACGGCAGTCAATTCCCATGGAATTCTGCTCATTGCGACGAATCCTGTAGATATTTTATCCTATACGTCCTGGAAGCAAAGCGGTTGGCCGGCTTCGCGGGTCATCGGTTCCGGCACACTGCTTGACAGTGCGCGTTTCCGCTACCTTATCGGCAAAAACAAAGGCATCGATCCGCGCAGCATCCATGCCCATATTATCGGCGAGCACGGTGATTCCGAAGTCCCGGTATGGAGCCTGGCCAACGTGGCCGGCACGGATCTTGAGCTAAGCGATGAAGAACAACAAGACATTTTTGACCGCACCAAAAACGCGGCTTATGAGATTATTAATGCCAAAGGAGCCACATCCTATGCTATTGCGCTTGCTCTCGATCGCATCGTCGCCGCCATTCTGGGCAACGAAGGCTCCGTGCTGAACGTATCCACCTTGCTTGAGGATTACAATGGTGTATCGGATGTATATCTTGGCGTACCTTGCATCGTTGACCGAAACGGCGTTCGCGAAATTTTGCCTCTGCCGTTGAACGAAACGGAAAAGCTTGCTTTCCAGGCTTCGGCCAACAAACTAAAGGAGCAAATTTCCGGGCTGGAATAGCCAGCAGGCTATCCACTGACGTCATAGCTCACCAAAACGGATAAAAATAGACCAGCCAGTCTGCCGTTAGGCTAAAATGGTTGGTCTATTGCCTCTTGTGCAGCATCACCGACTAAACCGGCAGTGCCCATGGAGTCAAATACAAATAATTAAGTTTACATAATAATAATTTCGTCGACCTAGTTCTTGTGGTTTCAGCTTTTTTCCAAAAATAAACCAAAAAAACAAGTTCCATCCGTTCAGATAGAACTTGTTTTAATGATTCATTTTGAACAAAGGCCGGATCTTATCCCATTTCGCCCGGCTACTCGCCGACAAATGAAGGAAGCTTGACGTCAAGCAGCGCCATCGCTTCCTCCTTCTCGCGACTGGTGACGTGGGTATATACCGTCGTCGTCTGGATCGAGGCATGACCCAACAACTCCTGAACTGTTCGCAGATCGGCTCCACGCCGCAGCATCATCGTTGCAAACGAATGCCGCAGCTTATGGCTGGAGTAATGCAGACGCTGATTCGATGGGGATTCCTGCTGGAAACGGTCGAACGTTTCGGTTGAAATCAACTGAATGCTCCGAATGGATAATCTTTTCCCTTTTTGCGAAACAAACATCGCCTCTTCCTTTTCACGCCAAGGAGCCAATCGTTCCTTCACCGCTTGGGACAGTATATCCGCGACCATTTCGGGCACGGGTAACGTCCGCCACTTCCTTCCCTTCCCGAATACGTCGAGCGTCCGCCGCTCGGCATTGTAATCTTGGCAGTTCAATGCATGAACTTCGCCTACACGCAGCCCCATATATCCCATCAGCAGGAAAATGGCCAGATTGCGCGTCCGGTATTTACCTGCGACGGATTGCAAAAAACGTTCCAAACCATGCTCGTCCAGAAAAACGGGGGCACGGTTTTTTTCAGTCTTCGACTTTTTGATGCCAGACGCCGGGTTGTTGGTCAGCACTTCCAGTTCGATCAGAGACTTGAAGAAACAGTTCACCGCCGCATGCTTGCGATTACGCGTGGCGTCACTGACCCCGCGTTCGCGGGCACGGGACAGAAAGGATAGCACATGCAGCTTTTTAACCTGCTCCAACGATTTTCCTTGGATGGACATGAGAAATTCAGCAACGTCGCCTGTGTAAGATTTTACCGTGTACCGAGTATATCCGGCATCCTTCATCCAGATGTGAAAAGCCTCCAACTCGTCGGCATATTGCTCCTGAATCTCCTCGCTGATCATTCGTTTCGTTCACCACACATCCGTTAGTTTTGCGAATTTATGCGTTCTCTCGCTCCCTTGATGGCGCATCGCCTGTTCTCCCAAATATATGTCATATTTCTTAAGGGTGCAACCCCGGAAGCTTTGGCCGGGTCCCATCTTATTTCATTTTATCGCCTGTTTTCTCAGCTTCGGCGGATCACATTTTATGATTTGCGCATGAAAAAAAGCCCATAACCAACACGAACTCGCGTCAGATATGAACTTTGCTTCGCATGTCGATCATGGTTCAGCTGCAGCTAATAGATGGAATGGATGCCTCATCGTCTGCCCTTGTTTTCGCTCTGCTTCGAAACGAGGCGCAGTGGATTCAAGTGGCTGTAATGCCTGCCATACGTGAAGTAGATCAACAATCCGATGAACAGCCATACAAAAAACACGATCCAGGTCAACATTTCCAGCCGAGTCATCAAATATACGCAGCCTATGGCACTAAGAATCGGAATGTACGGCACCAATGGCACTTTAAATCCTCGTTTCAAGTCCGGATGGTTTTTGCGCAATACGATGATCCCGAGACTCACTACGGCAAAAGCAAACAACGTGCCGATGTTCGTCAGTTCCGCCAAGCGCCCCAGGGAAATGAATCCGGAGAACAGCGCAATGATGATGCCTGCGAGCCAAGTGCCCGCAGCCGGAGTCTGGCTTTTGCCGCTGATTTTGGAAAAGACGGGAGACAACAGGCCATCGCGCGACATCGAATAAAGCAAACGTGTCTGTCCGTACATCATGACAAGCAGCACCGTCGTTATTCCCGTAATGGCACCCAGAGCGACAATCCAGGATAATCCGTTCAAATGAACGAACTCAAACGCAAAGGCTACGGGATCCGCAACGTTTAACATATGGAAAGGAACGATGCCGGTCAGAATCAGCGACACGACAATATAAAGGAGCGTACAAATGGCTAACGATGCAATGATGCCGATCGGCAGGTCGCGCTGCGGTCGTTTGACCTCTTCGGCTGCCGTGGACACCGCATCGAATCCGATATAGGCGAAAAACACGGTAGCCGCACCGGCGGTTACGCCCGAAAGGCCAAACGGCAGAAACGGCTGCCAATTCGCCGGCTGCACATAAAATACCCCAACGCCGATGAAGATCAGCACCACGATGATTTTGATCCCGACCATAATGCCATTGGCGCGTGCCGCTTCCTTGACGCCGCGCGTAAGCAGAAACGTAATGATTAACGTAATCACAGCGGCCGTAACGTCAAAGTAGGTTCCTTTTTCCGGATCAAAGGCGCTTGTCCATGCGTGCGGCAATTGAATGCCGAAACCCGAAAGCAATGTCTGAAAATACCCCGACCAACCACTCGCGACCGCCGCGCTGGCAAATCCATATTCCAGAATAAGGTCCCATCCCAAAACCCAGGCGATGACCTCGCCAAAAGCCGTGTAGCTGTAAGTATATGCACTGCCCGAAGCAGGCACGGTTGAAGCGAATTCGGAATAACATAACGCGGCAAAGGAACAAATAATGCCTGCCAACAAAAAGGACAGCACCAGTCCAGGTCCGGCATGTTCGGCAGCGGCTACACCGGTGAGGACAAAAATTCCTGTTCCAATGATGGCCCCTACTCCAAGGGTCGTCAGATCCAAAGCTCCAAGCGCCCGTTTCAAACCACTGCCTGAATCACCTTCAACCGAGATTTGCTTTTTTCTGAATAATGCAGCTCTTGCTTCGTTTTTGCTCATGGACATATTCCTCTCGTAACAAGGTGTGGTCGTTGGTACATCTGTTCTATGAAAAATCCGTTTGTTCTATCTTAACCAGCATCTATAAAAAACTACCGTTTTCTACACTTTGCCGCTTTGCTCTAATAAAATATTTTTTTGCAAAGCACTCAAGCGGCTTATTTTGTGTTTTTCACCCGAAATTTATCATTTCATATCACGAACTGTTGGACACCAACGAAAGAAAAAATCGTTTTAAAACAAAACTGCGTATAATTTATATTATGCGCAGTTTTTAATCTCCATTTTCCGCGTGGAGATGCAGCATTATGCTGTTGTTATCTGTAGTTTGATGAAACAAACGAAAAATGCGTCAAAAAAGCCGCATGTTCCCATGCGGCCTCCTTCACAATATAGATTTGAATAAACCTGTCCTATATGGATATATGGATCCTTCCACCAAAACCAGGCGGTTGCTCCCTCATCAGGAATATACGATTCGTTCTGCGTCGCTAAACCGATATTGCTGAAGCAAGTACACTTTGCTTTCCATGGCCTGGCGTCGAATCTTGTCCAAATCCACGCCGATGAGTTTGCCCCCCTGCTTCACAAGCCGTCCTGCGACAAATACGGTATCCACGTTGGAAGGATTCGCAAATTGCACGACGGCGCCTATCGGATCATGCACCGGGAACAGATTGAGATCCGTGGTGCGGATCATGATCAGGTCAGCTTCCTTGCCTGGGGCAAGCGTACCCACTTTGCTTCCAAGTCCCAGCGCCTGCGCACCTGCCGATGTTGCAAACCGCAACACTTGCCTGGACTGCAAATTCAGCTCGCCGGGCATCTCTCCGTTTTCCAGCGCGAGCTCGTTCATTTTGGCCCGTTCGGCTTGCAACGCAAATTTCATCTGGGAGAACATGTCTCCACCCGTTGATGTCACGACATCGACGCCAAGCGTCGGCGTGCCTCCTTGCTCCAGAAAAGCACCCGTTGCAGGATAGCCATGTCCCATCATCATTTCCACTTCCGGCGTCACCGATAACGAAGCACCGCTATCGGCGAGCAGCTTATATTCGTCGATGCCCATGGTATTGCCGTGCACCAAATTGACGTCCGGGCCGAGCAAACCGTGTTCAGCCATCCTGGCCACCGAGCGGTCCACCGAGCCCCAGCTGCCAAACCCTGCATGCATGGAGCAGATCGCATCCAGCTCGCGGGCAAGACGAATTTCGTCCACCGCTGTATCCCAGTGACTGAATTCGGGTCCCCGTATAGCGAGTCCAAACGTTAATAATTGGTCGTTCGAAGAAAAATGCTGCAGCTTTACCCTTCTCACATCGGCTGAATATGTCAAACGGCTTTCCCGATTCCAATATTCGGTCTCCCCGGGAACACCATACGCAAACACAGCCCGAATGCCGGCATCGCGCAACCCCCGAACAAGCTCATCCGTATGGTCCGGCGTATAGGGCATGCTCCAATCGAGGATCGTGGTCACGCCTGCATTAAGCGCTTCCAATGAACCGAGCAAATTGGCGATATAACTGTCTTGCGGTCGCAGCTTGCTGCCCATCGCCCCATAATAAAGATTTTGCAAATAAACGGGCAAGGACCAGTTCGTTCCCGCGGTACGCAGCAGCGATTCCCATACATGGCGGTGGGTATCCACCAACCCGGGCAGAATAATCATGTCGGAAGCATCGATCACGATCGCTTCCTCACATTCCAGATCAGGCCTTATTGCCGTAATGATTGAACCTTCAATCAGTACATCCGCCCGGGCATACTGACCTACCGAAGGATCCATGGACAATACGCAGCCATTTTTGAGCAAATAACCTTTTTCCACAAGACACATCTCCAATCCTCATGTTATGGGTACGTTCAGGTACTTACACAAGTTGTTGATGAAAGGTTGTCTGTTCATGGATGCAAGATTATGAGTGTATTATTTCAAGGATATAACGATTATATAGCACTTGTTAATGACGCACAATCATGGAATGAATACCCATCCAATAATAAGATCAGTTCAATCCATGGGATAACCATTATTTCAATGGATAGATAAGCTGTATATGATTCAACGGCATGAGTCCCTCATACAAAGCATGATTATGATCGGCACCCACAATACACAACATACGTGCATCCGCATTGTCTTTGATTGCGTTTATGATTCGTTGAAGCATGATATCATGCCGACATTCCCATCGTATGGCATGCGCTTTTGGATCCAACCTTTTCAGCCACTGATATTTCAGTCGGGTCACATGGTCGAATGCTTCCGTATTAAATGGAATAGCACCCTTACCGGAAGCCGCAAGCTGTTTGTGCCACCAATGATCCAATTCATTCTCCAACCGTTCTTTTTCGGGCCCGGTATAGCTTCGCAAAGGATCGAAATCGTTCCAAACATCAAGTTCCACCCAATCCACGGGAACAAACTTGATCTTTTTTTCTTCGCATAACGGAAAGATCAGGTCGTAATATTCGCTTGGGGGTTCGCCCCAGTACCCTCTATTTGCAGGCTCCTTTTTGTATTTCTCGAAACTGGATGGCAAAACCTCGCCGCAGATTACATCCGGATCAAAATCAACAATTAACCTTTCTATGGTTTTAAGTGTTAAATGGTGCTGCACTCGCAGCTCTTCATCATGTACGACTCCCAAAATACCTACGACTTCCATTTCAGCAACCCCTTAAGCTCCGAATTATTTCTTAAACGAACGTTTATGCTCGTCTAAAGCACCTTTCAACGATTTGACGATATTCCAGCGTATTATTCCGATTATTCTTATGGAAATTAAATATTTATTTCGCAAAAACTCTTGCACTGCTAGCGCTTTCACATTTAAGATGAATCTATTGATGTTACAGCTTGTGTAACGAACCTATAAACCAATCGAATAGGATCTTCGGGGTAGGGTGCAATTCCCAACCGGCGGTGATGTTCTTCGGAACCAGCCCGCGACTCGCTGTTTGACCAGTTTTGGACAGCGACTGACCTGGTGCGACTCCAGGGCCGACGGTATAGTCCGGATGAGAGAAGATCAACACATGAATACGGCCGTTCTCGGGAACGCCTTTTTCCCGACGCCATATTCATGCGTGTGAGCCCCCGTTATTTGGCGTACGCCGAAACGGGGGCTTTTGTCGAATCTGCCAACTGAAGATTCCGTGTTCTGACGAAGGAGTCCTGAATATGGAAAACCATCAAACTGCATCAAACGTTCCGACCAAGCAACGAGGCAACACCGGATTCTGGCTGGTTGTGCTTGGCGCTGCCCTCTGGGGCGTCGACCCTCTTTTCCGCATTCTTTTGCTCGAAACGATGACCTCCACCCAGATCGTCCTGGTGGAACATATCATTGTAAGCCTGATCGCCCTTCCCGTACTTTGGAAATTCAGGGCCGACCTGAAAGATCTGCGCGCACGCCATTGGATTGCCGTCATTTTCATTTCCTGGGGCGGTTCTGCGCTTGCCACGGTGTTATTCACGCTGGCCCTCACTCATAATGATCCAAACACGGTACTGCTGCTGCAAAAAATGCAGCCCTTGTTCGCGATCGTGATGGCAAAGCTGCTGTTAAAAGAATCGCTGCCGCGCCGCTTTGGCGGGTTGTTCATCATTGCGCTGGCAGGAACCTACTTGCTGACCTTTGGATTGACGCTCCCCTCGGCCGGATGGGACAGCTGGGTCCATGCAGGCAGCTTGTTGTCCCTGGGCGCTGCCGCGCTATGGGGAGGCTCCACGGTTATGGGCCGGCTGATGCTGGGACAAACGCGGTATGAAACGGTAACCTCCCTTCGTTTCGTCGTTGCCCTGCCGCTGCTCATCTTCATGACCTGGAATGAAGGCGCACCATGGTCCTTCCCTTCAGGTACGGGTGCCCAGGCTGCGGTCATCCTGAACATTTTGGGCCAAGCGCTGCTGCCTGGATTGTTGAGTCTTTTGCTGTATTACAAAGGTCTCTCTTCGACCAAGGCATCGGTGGCTACTTTGGCTGAATTGAGCTTTCCGATGGCAGGCGTGCTGGTGAACTGGATCGCTTTCCGTACGCTGATTACTTGGGAGCAGCTCATCGGTTTCGTCCTGATCTGGATCGCCCTGTTCGCCATCTCCAGACAGCAAGATCGCTCGCCATCCAACACCAACCTTGAAGCTGCGCGAAGATTGCGCACAGAGTGAATCAACATAGCATATCATTAATGGCATGATTTGTATATCCACACTGTTTGTTCCTTCTGGGCAAACAGTGTTTTTTTTTATGGTTGAACGTGCAGCATCACATTACATTGCGCTTTTGTCTTTTCGTCCACCTGATGGTACGATGACTATGGAACATGCTCAGCCCAATACATATTGAGAGGAACGATACACATGTCTTCATTTCCATATACATCCTATGACGCCGTCGGTTTGGCAGAGCTTGTGCGTGCGCGGCAAGTATCGCCAAACGAGCTATTGGATGCGGCATTTGCCCGACTGAACGAGTTCAATCCCCGGTTAAACGCCGTGATCCGCACGTATGAGACACGCGCAAGGCAGGAGGCCAACCAGACAAGGCCGGGGGAACAACCTTTTGCCGGCGTACCGCTCTTGTTGAAGGACATTTCGCAATCCTTGGAAAACGAGCTTCTCACTTCCGGTTCGCGTTTGTTCAGCGAGCACCGCGCTGTGCGCAGCTCCAATTTCGTCCAACGCCTGCGTGAGGCCGGTTTTATTATTATCGGGCATACCAATACGCCGGAGTTCGGCTTGAAAAACATCACAGAACCCAGCCTGCATGGCCCGACGCGCAATCCATGGAACACGGAGCACTCGCCAGGCGGTTCCAGCGGCGGAGCGGCAGCAGCCGTTGCCTCGGGAATGGTTCCACTGGCAGGTGCAAGCGACGGCGGCGGCTCGATCCGAATACCTGCAGCGTTTAGCGGACTGTTCGGTCTGAAGCCTACGCGCGGCCGGACGCCGGTTGGTCCAGGCGCAGGCCGTCAATGGCAGGGCGCCTCCATCGATTTTGCCTTGTCCCGCACCGTGCGCGACAGTGCGGCACTGTTGGATGTGCTGCAAGTCGTCCAGCCGGAAGCGGCGTTCCACGCCCCTCTTTTTCCGGGAAGTTACCAGGCAGACATGAACTATCCACACCAACGAAAACTGAAAATCGCATATACTACGGCTTCGCCTGTAGGAACACCTGTCAGCGAAGAAGCCAAACAAGCGGTGTACAAGCTCGTTCGCTGGCTCGAAGAGCAAGGCCACGACGTTGAAGAAAAACTCAGTCCCGTCAACGGCGTTCGTCTGATCGAAAATTACTACATGATGAACAGTGGAGAAATGGCCGCCATGGTTTCCTCCATTGAACGCTCCATCGGACGTGAGCTGACCGCAAGAGATATGGAAATCGAAGCCTGGGTCATTGCCGAGGCAGGCAAAAAAGTATCTGCCGCCGAGTTCGTTCACAGTTTGGCTGAGTGGGATGTTGCCGCTGCGCAGATGTCCAAGCTGTTCGAACGATATGATTTTTACGTAACGCCCACGAACGCTTTTCCAGCACCACGAATCGGGGAATTAACGGCCGATGCCAAACGGATCGACGAATTGATGATGGTCAGCGAATTGGACAAGGATCGGCAGCAGCAGCTTATTTATGAAATGTTTGAGCCGAGCTTGACCTATACTCCATTTACCCAGCTTGCCAATTTGACGGGTCAGCCTGCCATGAGCGTACCTATACACATGACCCCGGACGGCCTGCCTATGGGAGCTCAGATCATGGCGACTAAAGGCCGTGAGGACTGGCTGTTTCATTTGGCCGGACAGCTTGAAGCATCCGAGCTCTGGATTGGCTTGAAAGGCAACCCGATGTTCCCCGCCTAAAGCGGAAGAGGGATTATGGGGATGGGATCTATGGGATCTTTGATGTCGGGTTATATATAAGCGATACGAAGTCGATGGATACCCCCGCATAACCATCATGTCATGCGGGGTGTATACCTCATCTGAATTTCACCTTATTCAATGCCTTGTAATGCAAAGTAGTTTCTTTTCTATTTAGGTTTACATAATATTTATGTTGTATACTTTTAAAGTTAGGCACATGACTTAACCTCACACTTTCCGTTGAATGCCTTAAAGCCTGCTCCTCCCTTTCTCTTTAGCAACTAACGTCAATCGCCAAAAAGTCGCAGCACACCGGTCATCGAACCGATATACTGCGACTGTTCTGTTCAAATTTTCTTTTAATTCACGCTGTCGTCGGCCGAGGGGCCATACAATCCTGGAACGGGAATGTCCAGGAGTCTGAAGTAAACTCCAAGCTGTGCACGGTGATGGATCATATGGCTAAGACCGAAGGTGCGCAATGCGATTGCCCGCGGGCGCTGCAAAATGACATAATCCCCGCTTCGCAAGGTCCACTCCTCGCCCAGCATTTCCTCGCTGCATTCGGATAACAGCTTTTCCAGTTTTGCGGCGTTCTCGTCGAATTCGTTCAACACATCCGCTCGACTTGTCAAAGCTTCCCGTCTGGGCGGCACAGTCGCCAGATCCAGTTCAGGTCCAACAAAAATCGCGACTTGCCAGTTTACCAGGTTGATTAAGTGCGTGGTCAGCCCGCCGAGCGTCATCGATTTAGCGTGTGGACGCCATTCCATATGCTCATCGGGCAAGCGTTCCAGGATGCGGCGGGTAGAAGCCAGCTCGTGTTTGGCATCGCCAATAATCAGATCTATTGCCACAGTTTACCATCCTCCCTTATATGTACAGAATACTATAAACTTGGACTCGTGGAAAGATCATTTTTGTGCCGCATCAACTCTGTCAGCAAGCATTTCACCGCAAAAAGCAGCCCCTGAGGGCTGCCGGCACATCATAAGGAATTTACTCCAAATGAACCGATCATGATTAAACTTAAGGACGACATGTTCAAATAGAGCATTGGTTTTCAATCGGTCAGCGACCGGTCTTTACTCCGCTGATTTTCGAGCCATATTGGACTATCATTACGTCTTGGCCAACGAGGGTTGGCAATGGGGTCCCTTTGTACAATACGGAGGCCAACGTTTTTCCACTGTTCGTATCTATGGCCACCAGATTGCCGTTCCCTAAACGGGCATAGGCAATGCCATCACGGCCCGGAATTGACCAATCCACGACCGACACCGGGAAAACGTAAGTTTTATCGGGCTTGGTGATGGAAGGATCGTTCACGGGAAAGCGTGAAACGACCGCTTGTTTTTGACGTTCATCGTATTTGCCGATGACATAGAAGTAACTTCCATCGGATACGACATCGACCGCGCTAAGTTCTTCCACAAAGTCTACAGGGACATAAGAACGGGTAGCCTTAATCTTTCCGCTGCTTAATTCAATTTCATCAATATTTGCCGCATAACCGGCATCGATGCCTTCGGTTACGTCACGGGAGTAAAACGTTTTTCCGTTTGAATACAGGATGTCCTGATGGTCCCCATCGTTTAGCGTCCATTTCACTTTACCGGTCGCGGCATCGATCCCTTTCAAACTGCTCGTTGTTAAACCTCCCGAGATGGTCGTAGATGCGACAAGCATTTTCCCGGTAAGAAGAACGTTATACCCATGTTCGCCGCCTTTTAATTTCCATTTCACTTTACCGTTTGAGGCGTTGTATGCGGTTAGACCATATTCGTCCCCGACATAAATCACCCCATCCGCCAGATGCAAACTGAAATTGGAGTAACTCTCCCCTTTTCCTGGGCGTAATTGCGTTTTAACTTTCCATTGCAATTTACCTGTTTTTGCATTCAGTTTCAGCAGCTGCCCCGTTGTATCCGTAATCCACACCGATTGGCCATCCGTAACTGTTTGTGAAGACGCAGCAGCCCGATAAGTCCAGCGAGTTTTGCCGGACAAAGCATCAAAGGCAATGTATTTACCACCAACCGTGTAGTATAAATCATTCTTGATTAGTGTGGCCTTTATGTCCATTTGATTCAGGTCACCAACTGCTTTGGTCCAAAAGGGTTTAAGGTTCGTGGACGCAACGTTGTCTGCAGACTGGGCCGATACCTGGTTGGTATCCACCCAAAACGATGAGACTGGCGATAAGAGAAAAGTTATGGCTAATCCTGTTTTGACGAATCTGGACAATGTTTGTTTTCCAATCGAATTCATTGTTTCTGTTCCTCCTGTTATTCCGGATTTAGTGTCAATTGTAATCCTACTCACTAGTTTTTTCAAGAACCTATCGTTTCTAGAAGTACTACGTATGCTGCCGTTATGCCTCATTCGAGTACGAGTTCCTTGAAGGTTTCAAGATGCTTTTCGGGAATATCGCATTCGTTTATCAAATAGTTTTCTATGGTGCCATGGCGAGCCAGAATGGGTTGAAGCACATCCTCCAGATAGTCGCGCCTTACCTCCAATATAGGTTTGATCCGTTCTGCCGGCACGCGGTAAAAACTCATGAAACGAATCATGTTCTCCGCTTTTTTCATGCGAGGTCCAATGCGTACATTGGAATACAGGTAATCCTTCAGGACGTGATCATACGGAACGTTGAGAAAAAGCTGGATGATCGCCACGATAAATCCGGTTCGGTCTTTGCCTCCGGTGCAATGAATCAGAACGGGCAATTTTTCTTTCCTGGATAACAAACTGAAAATGTTTTTGATCGTGGATTGGGATCCGTTCCCCATATGAAAATACATGTCCTTCATCTGTTGTTCAAAGTTAATCTCGCTCCCATGCCGGATCAAATATTTCATGAATTCAAGCCTGGTAAACGCTTGGCTTTTGTCCTGCATAGGCAGATTAGCGACCTCGATCCCCCGATTCAGCATGCGGCTCTTTTTGGACTGTTGTTCGGTCTCCGTCCTCAAATCACAAATCAATTGCATGCCGGTCTGTTCCAGCCGCGCAATGTCCCTTCTCGAAAGCTTGGATAAATCGTCCGAGCGGAACAAATGCCCTCTCTTCACTCTCTTGCCGTCGGTCGTGTTATAACCCCCAAAGTCCCTGAAGTTGCCCAACCCGTCAAAAGAAGATATGATGCCGTGCTCTTTGTTGTTCTTGTCCATGTTCGCTTCCTACTTTCTGATCTCACATTCATGTAAAGTATTTACACCGATACTCGTTCTTGAAAACTAATAACCATCATAATTTGACTAACTGGTTTTGTAAAGAACCATATGTTCAAAAATGTGTTTTATCGCTTCGTCTAATGATTGACACAACGTCATGTGAAGGATATGATGTATCGTGACTTATTGGTTTTATATAAAACTAATAGGTTAAGAAAGGCGAAAATATGCCTTGCGGAACGGGCTGAAGCCGGCCAGCCTTGTCCCGTCAAATCCTCATGAAAGCAGGTATTCATGCATGTCTCAACATTCATTACTTCAGGAACAGCCCAAAGAAAGTTCATTTTCCATTCGACCGTATCTACCGCCGCTGATCGCGATCGTCATCGGAACGTTTATGGTTATTCTGGATAGTACGGCGGTGAACGTCGCCCTTCCGACTTGGGTGCGGGATTTCGGCGTTACGCTCCAAACGATGCAGTGGGCGGTCACCGCTTATACGTTAGCTCTCTCTGCAGTCATTCCACTGGCAGGGTGGCTTTCGGACAAATTTGGCGCTAAGCGAGTGTTCCTGAGTTCCATCGGATTTTTCACGCTTGGTTCTCTGCTGTGCGCATTTGCTCAAACGTCCGGACAGCTCATTCTTTTTCGGGTCATTCAAGGTTTAGGAGGAGGAATGGTTTCTCCGGTCGGAATGGCGATGGTGTATCGCCTGGCGCCTCCTGACAAACGTGGGTCAATTATCGGCATGCTGGGCATACCGATGCTTCTCGCTCCTGCTCTCGGGCCGGTTATATCCGGATGGTTGGTTGAATACGTGAGCTGGCATTGGATTTTCTGGATTAACCTTCCGATCGGGTTGGCAGGAATATGGATCGGCATGAAGCACCTGCCCTCCTTCCAATCCCAAGCAAACCCTCGTTTGGATGTGTTGGGCTTATTTCTCGGCCCTGCTGCTTTTGCTTGTCTGACGTTCGGCTTCAGCGAAGCAGGGAGCGGCTTGGCCTCTTCATACGCTCTTTGGGGCTTGTCGGCGGGTACCGTTTTGCTGGCACTCTTCGTCATCTCCTGTTTAGTGCAGCGAGAACCGCTTCTTGAATTGAGCGTTATGAAGTCCGGGCCGTTTACGATCGGAATAATAACCTCCTGGATCATGCAAACGGCTCTGTTCGGTACCGTGCTTTTATTTCCGCTGCTCCTTCAGCAGGTCAAGCAATTGGGACCACTGGCAACAGGCCTTCACCTTTTGCCTCAGGCGATCGGTTCGATGATCTTCATGCCATTGGCCGGAAAATGGTTTGACAAAATGGGGGCGCGTCCTCCATTGACTGTGGGCATGCTGCTGATCTCAGGCGGGCTTTTTGCCATGTCGATTGTGGGAACGGATTACGGTCCTTCCTTCATCATGCTCATTTTGTTTGCGCTCGGTTCAGGGATGGGTCTGTCAATGATGTCGCTTAACACTTACGTATTGAACGCCACGCCGCCCCAGATGGTTAGCCGGGTTACTCCGCTAACGAGCGCTTCCCAACAAGTGGTGTCATCCTTTGCGATTGCCGGTTTTACGGGTTATCTCTCGTCACGCATCACGAATAACGCAGGCAAAGAGCTGTCTGCCATGGATGCTCACACCGCTGCTTTTAGTGACACATTTTGGCTGGCCGCTTGCATCGCGACGGTGGGATTGGTATGCAGCTTTTTGTTGAAGAAAAAAACGCCTTCCGCAAAGAAAGGCTCCTCTTCCTCTGTGAATGACTCAAACGAAAGGATACATGAACATGATCAATTTCCTCTTTAATCCCAAAACGCCTATTCTCGTCACAGTGCTGGCATTGCTAGCGGCCATCATTGCGGTATGGTTTGCTCCATCGGAGCTCCCCATTCACTTTACGAATGGTCAAGCCGACAGGTTTGTCAGTCGATGGGGCGGCTTGTTTGCTCTTCCTGTCTTGATGATTGTTCTGCTCTATCGCCGATGGAGGGAAGGTGCCGGCTGGCTTATTTATGTACTGGCTCTATTGCAAATTTGCATGTTATGGCTCGCTTTGATCTAGGCGTCCCCGAAGCAATCCTTCTTTTTTGCTCTTCGAATATTGGTTATACTTGACTAAGGAGCTGGAGAGGCATTAAACCTGATCCGTAACGAGTGATAAGGAGAACTGAACATGAGTTTATTGAAGGACAAAATCATCCAATCCGCCGTCCGCCTTTTTATGGAAAAAGGCTATCGGGCAACGTCGATTCAAGACATCGCAGACGATTGCAGCATCGCGAAAGGATCTCTGTACAAATTTTTCGAATCCAAAGAAGACTTGTTCGTCAGCATTTTGAAACAACGTCAGCAATCGATGATGGATGGGGTGGAGCGAATTCGTAAATTGGCACTGCCACGCCGGGAAACGTACTTATCCGAAATTACGTGTTTGTTTCAATTCTTTGGCCGCCATGGCTACTATATTTCCCGGGATTATAATGAATTTCCTCCGGGAGGCAGCGACAATATTTCCTCTCTCATTCATCAGATTCAGGTTCAAATGTTCAACTACTACGAGAATCTGTTGTCGAGGCAATACGGTTCGGCCATCTCGAATTGGAAGTGGGACGTGACAGCCCTGTTCAGCGGTCTTGTTCGGGAGTATACTTTTCATTTGTTGTTTGCATACAAACCGATCCCGGCCGAAAAACTGGCGGTATTTATTGCGGAACGGATGGATGATTTGGTGGATGGCCTGCGCAAAGCTTCTCCCCTGCCCTTATTAACACCCGAGCTTATGAAAGAATACGAGGAAGTGGATTTGGGTTCAGCGGTACCCACAAATTCAGGCAGAATCTCTACCTTGTTTCGAACCATACAATCGACCATTCCTGATCTGTATGTTCCGAATGCCCGAAAGAAGGAGCTTCAAGAAGTGGCAATGCTGCTTGAGGAGGAGTTGGCCGGGGACAAGCCGCGGACTTTTCTGATTCAAGCATTGCTTCGGGATTTGGCTGCGGAGCCCGAATTGTCTTTCTATGCCAACCAGCTGCAGCAGCGCTTGGGAGTAATCCGACAAGAGAGGCAGTAGCCGGCTCAAAAAAAATATCCTGCAGCAAAGAGGGCTCCGAACCCGCTTTTCGCTGCAGGATATTCTGCTTTATGGGAAACGTTATTCACGGGCATAAGCCCCAAAAGACATGCGTTTCCTATTCTCATTGGTAAAAGGCAGCCATATCATCGAACAATTTTTTGATAAATTCAAGTTCGGCATTGCTGTATTGACCCAAAAAATCGTACATGCGCTGCTTTTCTTTCGCATGAAGCTCGTCGTGGGCAGCAAACAGCTTTTTCCCGACAGGCGTCAATCGAAAGTATACTTCTTTTTTGTTATCGTTAAGCTGAGCTTTTCGTACCCAACCAGCCTTAAGCAATTTATTGGCGATCTTGGAGGTATTGCCTTTGCTTACATGAATCCGTTCCGCGATGGACGTGATATTGATCGGCTCTTGCTCTCCGATGCATGCAATGGTATGCAGTTCCGTCATGTTCAAGCTGAAGCTGGCATCGATGTGCTTTCGGAGATCCTCAAGGTATGACGCGGATATCCGAGATTCGTATTGTTCTTTGTGTTGAAGAAATTGAATGAAGCTTTCATGAATTGCGTTTTTGTTTTTATTTAAAGTCTCCATGATCTGCTTGGCTCCTTGACTTATTTCTTTTATTATATCACTGCATGTTTTCCTAAGAAACAAAGAGGACCTGTACCTGCTTGCCTTCTCAACGCAATGCTCCAAGCTTGCCTCACGTCGCAATCCCGGGTTGACACTACAGGTAGCACACTGTACAATAATATTGTTTCATATGAAACAATATTATTGTCGTAATTAAAAGTATGTACTTATTCATCTAAATTATTATGTTTTCTTCGGAAACAATAAGAAAGAGAGTGATTCCAAATGAAGGTTGAATCCATCATTAGGGAACGCCGGAGCATACGGAAGTTCTCCGATCAGCCTGTGCCCGATCACCTTATTCAGGATGTATTGAATCAAGCGTCTAATTTGTGCGACTCACAAATGCTGAATGCCATGACGCTTATGTTGGCCCTGTCGCACGAATCCAAAACTCGTCTTTCCCGGTATATGATGGATTCTTTTGCGGTTACCCGGTTTGGCAAGCTCACCCCCAAGCCCCTAAAGGAAACGATGGTGAAGTACTTTTCCGAGGTTCCCGGCCTCGTGGCCGTTGTTGTGGAAGATCATGGTTCGCCGGAGCAACGAGACCGGCAGTATGCAAATGTTTGTTTTTACCTGCAAAACCTGCAGCTGTTAGCTTGGGAAAACGGGATCGGCATGTTTTGGCGCACAGATGAAATGTTGTATACCAGGCCTTTTTTTGAACAACTGGGCATGTCAGAACGTGAACGATTGGTCGGTATTTTGATCTTTGGTTTCATTGACAAAACACCCCGTCCCCGCAAGCGGACGCCTGCCGCAAAAAAATGGAGTCGCTGGCCGCAAACCTGAACGATTTGATGCACTCGTTCCCATCTCTGATTTATTCGTATAACAACGAATATAAACCAATTATATACCAATCTTGATTTAACTTCCCCGGCTTATATCACTTAAAGAAAAGGAGCAGAAGATCATGTTAATTTCGGATGTATTGCACAAAAACGATCGATTTCCTTCCTTCGAACCAAAACCGGTCGACCCTGAAGTGATTCTGCGTCTATTGGATGCAGCGGTATGGGCACCGAATGATGGTCTGCGGGAACCCTGGCGTTTTCTGTTCGTGGAAGGCAAACACTGTGAAGAAGCACTGCCTCTCCACCGTCGCGAAGCCCCGGCGCATCTTGTCGTCATTGCGAATGCCGAAGGCGCCATGCACAAACAAGCGGAAGATTTGGCCGCCGTTTACTGCTTGATTCAAAACTTAAAGCTGCTCGGGATGGACAACGGCATAGGCATTGAGGTTTGCATCGAGGGCTGGATCTATGACGAGACGGTACGCCAAAGATTGGGGATACGGGATCATGAGCGAATAGCGGCAATTCTGAATATAGGGTACGCGGATATCGGAAGCCTATCCCAAAAAGATCAACCCACCCGTCTCCGGATTCGCGAATGTTAATGACGGAACCACGATCTTGACCTGAGCTCGGGACTAGATCGTGGTTCCATTCTTTAAAGAGACAATCGCTATTTTTAGCGACTTTGCATCGTCTGTTTCTTTGTCCACGATAATATGCATCAGCTGCTTCCTCAGCATACCGGAACTATTCACCTTGTTTTTTTCGACAAACACTGATGATGGAAGAAGACGAAGGCGTGAACGGTGTTTTATCCCAGTCTGAATATTGGCTTTCAATCGTAAAGCCGTGGCTGGTCAATAAATGCTTAAGCGTATCATTATCCGTAAAACGACATGCAATTCGCGAAGTTGTTTTCCTGAATCCCCAATCGCGGAAAGTGACCCAGTGCATGATTTGGTTCCTTGCATCATAGGATTGCGTTCCGGATACCTTGACTTTAATTCCATCCTGATCCGTAAATTCTCCCCAGGTCGTCTCCTCTTCGTCAGATAAATCGGTCCCCCAGGGGTTCCGTGTTTCAAAAACAAACATTCCATTGGGCTTTAAGTGTTTGTACACTGTTCCGAGTAAGGCCACTTGATCTTCTTCGCTCAAAAATGCTTGAAATGCATTTCCGGTTAAATAAATCAAAGAAAAACGTTTATCGGAATCGAAGGTAAGAGCATCCGCTTCAATAAACTCCACAGGCAAGCCTTGAGCCTTAAACCGCGCATACGCAAGCATCGCTGCAGAAATATCAACGCCGGTTATATTAATCCCCGATTTTGCTAAATGAATGGTTGCCAATCCTGTACCGCACGCAAGCTCTAACACTTCGCCCGGGCTCGATCTGGCAGCTTCAAGATAGAAATTGTATTTTGTTGTATCCCCGCCGAATTCAAGATCATAATTGATCGGGTCTCGATACTCTTCAAGATTGTTGTGGTTGATCAACATGAATCCGTATCCCTTCTCCCCTTTGATCCCTGTCATTACAGAGATCCAACTTATGCATAACGTCAGTTTTTTGCTGAATAATACAGATTCGCGCCGATCGAGGACAGACAATGAACGACGAATATACCCGTAATGATAAAGAACGATAGAGAGACTCCTTCCATAACCATGGCGACAATCCAAGCAACGGCAAGCGTGACTGTTGTAGCATTCCATGAAAAAGCCTTTGATTTGGTAATACAATACGTGTACCTTTCATCGAGTTCGTACCGCTTTTTGAGCCTGCTCCGGGATACGATGACCGTGATTATGGCTGCAAGCATCCCTGCTATGATCCCTCCGACGCCTACAATCTGGTTCATGACTTCAGGATTCAATGTTTTCGTCCCCCTCGAAAATGAATAATTCCTCAATGCTGCACCTGAAGGTTTGGGCTAACTTGTGTGCCAACACAAGCGAAGGTTTATACTTCCCTGCTTCCAGGGAAACGACCGTTTGCCTGGACACTTTGAGCAGACGAGACAATTCTTCCTGCGTCAATGACGCATCCATGCGCTTAGCGCGGATATGGTTTTGCACGTTAGTCCTCCAAAAACCAAAATGTAAAGTCAGCTTTACATAGCCCACTATACTTTACGTGTAATAATATGTCAATTATGGTTTTTTAACTCTAACCTCCTGCTCTTCGCTGCAGACTCTGAATCAACTGTTTTTTCTGCATTTTTGCCTTGATTCATTATGAAACGGTTCGATGAAGCCAATAATAAGAAATTGATTCGAATGAAACTTCGGGGAGTGATTGCATGCTGAGTAATGTCATTATCGCTTTTGTGATTCCCGTGCTCGTTGGCGGATGGATTCTGCGCAGGAACCTCAACATCCTACTTGCTTTTTATCCATTGGGAGTGGCTACCTCCAGCTGCGTCAACAATGTGGGTTTTAATTTCTTCTGGAATATCCTCCCGAACACCAACAATCAATCGTATGCAGCCCTCCCTATGGATTTAGGTTTATATCCCATGTTCGGATGTCTTATGATATATGCCATTCTTGAAAAAGGGATGAAGCCTTGGCCGACAATACTGGCATCATCCTTCATTTTAACGATTCTGGAGTGGATCGCTAAACAAATGGGCAGGGTAATCTATTTCAATGATTGGAACATTTATTGGACGTTTTTATCCTACGTTCTGCCTTTCGTTTTAGCCTACGGGTATAGCCTTGCTTTCAGAAAAATGTTTAAAGATTTTAAGTAAAACCGTAATGAGCCTCAACGGAACTTCTCCATAATTTTCGGTGCCAGAGGAGTTTGAAAGTCTACAAATTTTCAAAAGAGATAGCTTGACTTAGAGTAAACTCAAAGGTGTAAGATGGGACCAAGTCGACAACAAAAGGAGCTCCTTGAATGAATATTAAAGAAGTTGCGGAAAGAACCGGACTTTCTGCACATACCATTCGATTTTATGAAAGAAGTGGGTTGATTCCGAAAATTAAGAGAAACGATAGCGGAATACGAGAATTTACGGATTCTGAAGTAAACTTTCTTATATTTATGGTAACTCTCAAAAAAACAGGGATGTCCCTTGAAGATATTTCCGAGTTTACAAAAGAAGGGTGCATACTGGAACGTTTGGAATCCGGAGAAATGCCCAAAGAGTCAGTTAGCAATCGACTTTCGATTCTTATGGATCATCAGAATAAGTTACTTGAACAACAACAAAATATTGAATTACTTATTAATGCCGTGGCTCAAAAAATTTCATTCTACGAAAAATACATTGAGGGCACGGGTAAGATAGAGACGGAGGAGTAAAAGATGACAGAAAAAAGATATGAAGTCGGTATACAATTAATGAATGAGGTAGTCGGGGAATCTGGAGGTCATACTCGTGATTTTTTGAAAGGCATTGCCCCTGATTTTGAACGTTTCTTAGTTGAATTCCCATTTGGTGACATCTATAGTCGACCTGGATTGGATCTGAAATCTCGTGAAATTGCGACGATCGCTGCTTTAACCGCTCTTGGTTACGCAATTCCTCAACTGAAAGTTCATATTAATGGTGCCTTAAATGTTGGATGCACAAAAGAAGAGATTGTAGAGATCATGATGCAAATGGCAGTTTATGCTGGTTTCCCCGCCGCTTTAAATGGACTGAATGCGGCTAAGGAAGTTTTTACAACTAGACATCTATAAGAGGGGAATATCAACATGTTAAACCGGAATATTTCTTTTACTTGGCTTGGTTTTGGCGGATTTTATATAAAAACACCCGGAAATAAAGAAATACTTATTGATCCATGGATTAGAAACAATCCCTCCTGCCCCGAAACGATTAAAAACATTGAAAAAGTAGATTACATTTTATTCACACATGCACATCGAGATCATGCTGAAGATGCCGTTTGGCTTGCGCAAACGACAGGTGCCATAGTATTGGCGGGTTGGGAATTGGCATTTATTCTCCAGAAAAAGGGTGTCCAAAATGTTGTTTCGATAAATAAAGGTGGAACTCGAAAATTAGGAGACATTGCGGTTACTGCTGTACATGCAGACCATTCCTCGGCTTTCGTTGATGATGATCAGATTATTTATGGTGGGGAGCCCATGGGCTACGTAATCAAATTCGAAAATGGATACACGGTCTATCATGCTGGGGATACAAACGTATTTGGCGATATGGCTCTAATTGCGGAATTATACGAGCCAGAGCTGGCACTATTGCCAATTGGCGATGCTTATACGATGTCCCCTCGAGAGGCAGCTAAGGCAGTCCGCCTTCTAAATATAAAAAATGTAATCCCGACACATTTTGGCGTATTTGATTTTTTAATCGGTCGACCAAGCGAACTTTCTGCTCTGCTTTCTGATATTGAAGATTTAACGGTTTATGATATATGTCCTGGTGATACGATCCAGTAAAACCAGGTTGGTTTGTGATGAAAATTCCCCTGGCGCTGGAAGATAGGAACTATAATTGAATAACATCCCATCTACTTTGCGGGTGGTGCAGCTTCACTTGTACTATCTGCAAGAGGAAAACTTAAAATAGTGAGTCATTCCGAAAAGTTCGACCCGATATATTCCCATATGTTGATTAAAAATAGTAAGTGGATATCTCCTGCAGTGCGAGCTTCTCCAAACTCGTCATCGATTCGATCCGTGAACCGGTCACCGGGGTCGTAAGTCGTCGCCAAATGTTTAGAAAGCCTATGGAGCTGAAATCACTATTCGATCTATATTCGATCTATATTCGGTCCTTCCGTTCCGGTGGTTATTAATTTCAACGTATTGATCCCTTGGTTCATCGGCACGGAGACCATTTTCTCTCCCCAGGCTCCCCAGTCTCCGGTTGCCGTAAAAGGGGCATTACTGATGACTTTCGTCCCGTTTACAGTTCCATATTTGGAACCGTTCGAACGCCCTACATTGCCTGCACTTACCCTGCAGAGATTGTTAAACGGCATGATCATGCCGTACAAGATCAGGATGCAATGATCCGTGCTTTTCAAAGAAAACGCTTTAATTTGGGTACTGCCTGTCATGCTATAATTTGGCTAAACGTGACCAACGAAGGAGGATATCCATGGCTACCAACGAAAATGGGGCGTTCCATACAGGAGCATACAGGAATTTGTTCCTGGAACTGGGCTATGACGAGAAGGAAATTGAGGCAAAACTGGAGCAGACATGGAACGAGCTGTTCTATGGAGACGAGAATACACGAATTTATTACCCGATGGGTGAGGACAAAGGGTACTTCCTCGACACCGGTAACCACGATGTACGCTCGGAAGGCATGTCTTACGGCATGATGATGGCCGTGCAAATGGATAAGAAAGAAGAATTTGATCGACTCTGGAATTTTTCCCGTACGTATATGCAGCATACCGAAGGCCGATACAAGGATTATTTTGCTTGGCATTGCAAGCCTGACGGTACCCGCCTGTCGCAAGGTCCTGCCCCTGACGGCGAGGAGTTTTTCGCCATGGCCCTGTTCTTTGCCTCCAACCGCTGGGGTGATGGTGCTGCGCCTTACGATTACAAGGAACAAGCCCGAAAAATCCTCCGCGCCTGCATCCATCAAGGTGAAAATGGCGAGGGAGATCCGATGTGGGACCCGGATACCCGGCTGATCAAGTTTGTTCCGGAATCACCATTCAGCGACCCCTCCTACCATCTCCCCCACTTTTACGAACTGTTCGCAATATATGCGGATGAGGGGGATCAAGCCTTCTGGAAGGAAGCAGCGGCGGCAAGTCGGGCTTATCTGCATACCGCCTGTCATCCTGTAACCGGGCTTTCGCCTGAATATGCGAATTACGACGGCTCACCCGCTCCGGTTCAGCCGCATGGTGATTTTAGACATTTTTACAGCGATGCTTACCGGGTTGCGGCAAATATTGCTCTGGATTGGGAATGGTTCCACAAAGATCCGTGGCAGGTCGAACAATCCAATCGGATTCAGTCCTTCTTCAGCGGCATTGACGTATCCGAATATCGTCGATATACCATCGAAGGTGAACCCTTCGACGAACCTTCCCTGCATCCTGTAGGCTTGCTCGCCACGAACGCGATGGCTTCGCTGGCTGCGGACGGTCCGGATGTCGAACCATTCGTTCGCCGGTTCTGGAACACGCCGCTGCGACAAGGAGAACGCCGATACTACGACAATTGCCTATATTTCTTCAGTCTGCTGGCTTTAAGCGGCAGATATCGCATATATTGATTATCCGACAATGATCATCCAACAATGAATCATCGCAAATGGAAATCACACGCATCACATTGCACCACGCAGGCCGAAATTTCAACGAAAAGAGGACCTTTCAGGCATTACGGCCGGAAAGGTCCTCTTTTACATGGATGTTAATTGCTGACGGCAACAAATTTCCATTGTTGATGGAGCCCGCCGGTATAATCGTTTTGCTGCAGCTTTGCTCCGTCTGACGACGAAGCATTCGCCACTTCGATCGCTTTGTTGCTGTTTACGTTGATGATACTCCAGTACCCATTGCCCAGATCGTTAATTTTAAAATGCTGTGCGGTCGTGTTCAGATTGCTCATAAGCTGCACCGCTTCGCCGTTTGTGAGGGTACCGTTGCGAATATCAATCACTTTATCGGGAGAGTTCACGCTGGTCAGCGTGTAGCTTCCGCCACCGATCGAAGTCAGAACCCATTTCTGCGGATTGCCGCCCAGATCGCTCCATTGCTGGAGCTGCAGATTGTTCTGGTTTTGCCCGCCGGGAACATCGATGACCTTATTCGAATGTCTGGCTACAATTTTGTACGTTGCGCCTGATACAAGCCCGGTTGTCGGTCCACCACCATTTCCGCCGCCGGGATACGTTTGTGCACGTTCATGATACCAGTTGAACAGGAAACGGCCCATCGCGCTCCGCGAAGCATCCCCATCCCATTTCAGTCCTGCCGTAGGGTCAGCAAAAGAGCTGCGTTGACCCGGCTCCAGAATGAAGCCGTTCATATGGGCAGCGATGCTGACATTACCTGCCGCATTGAAGATCGTTTTCGTATTGGTGCCGAAACCTTCGTTGCTGCCATTAAACAAGTTCCAGTATGCTGAGTCGCCGGGTTTATTCTTAAACCAGGTTACTTCGGTAATGTTGATCGGATATTTGTCTGCGGCCGCCTTGACGTTCGTATTCCATTGATCCTGCAAGATCGAAAAGTTATCATATGCGCCGTAACCAGGATACCAGTGCACGGCATATCCGTAGTTGTTCAGCGGGTCAGTCAAAGGATGGCTTGCCGTCAGACTATAGAATTGGTTGTAGCCCAGACCTGCCGCCCAGATCACATTGTCCGCGCCTTGGCTGCGAATCGTCGAGATGATGGAATTCTGAAAGTTACGCAGATCATTCCAGTGATCGACAAAGTCGTTTTCCCCGTTGTAGCCGCCCCAATGTCCATTGGCGTATGACTTCACCGGCTCGTTAATCAGCTCGAAGTGGACATTGTCCGCACTTTTAATCTCTGGACGGGAAGCGAGATAACCCCAGATTTGATTGAACTTTTGCAGATTGGCAGCGGTCGTTGCCTGATCATCCTTCAACGTGAAGTCAAGACCCAGGACAACGTATACACCTTTTGTCTTGGCATACTGAATATACGGAATAATGACGTTCTGCGTAACGGTCTGCACACCGGCAAAATTGTATGTACCCGCCGCCACATCACCCATGTCCTGACGATCAATGAACAGACGAACCTGATTCATATTCCAGCCATGATTGCTGCCGTATTTCGGACTTGTGTCCGCAAACGTATCGGTAATGTCTTTCAGGTAGGCCAGTGTAGCCGCATGACGGTTGTTGCCGTGCAGATTAAGATAGTAATTGCTGTCCTGATACGTCCAATAGGCACCAGACGGTTGATGCCAGCCGTTCAGAAGCACAGGCTGATTGTTGCTGTTCACCAGATGTTTGCCGCTGACGTGAAGCTTGCCCATAGGCATGCCCACCCATGCCTCGGCACTGCCGCCTCCCCATGGAGCAATCGTGATCAGTAAAGCCATAACGAGTAAAAGTTTACAAGACATCCACATCTTCTTCACTTTGGATCCTCCTCTCATGATCGATGGCTTTCCCTTATTCGATATGTGTTGAATTCAAGCACAGCTTTCACGAGCCGTTCATATCCGTTGGTGCCCGCTCCCGCACCCCGTTCCATCCGTGCAGCTGCATGAATTTCCCTCCTTCCACGGTTTATTTTTAAGTCTCCAGTTTTACTGTACCGGCCAAACGTTAGCCAACGATCCCCGTACGTTCCACACTTTCCACGAAATAACGCTGCACGAACAGATAGATGACGATCAAAGGCAGAATGGCAAGCAATATCCCCGTATCCTGGATCATGCTGAGATAGAAAGGGTCTGCCTTGGAGGCTCCATCACTCACTTGCTGCGCCAGATTGTATGGAAGCGATGACAGTTGGGTCGACATGACTTTGCTTGATGTCAGATACGTGGTCGTGTAGAAACTGTCATTCCACTGCCATACAAAGGAAAACAGCATCACGGTCACCATGGACGGAATCGCATTCGGCAGCATGATTCGGGCAAAGGTTCGCCCGATGCCTGCACCGTCCACGTAGGCAGCCTCCTCCACTTCCTTCGGGATGCCGCGGAAGAACTGCCGGAAGATGAAAATATACAATCCGGCTTTAAGCGAATTGGCCGTAATGGCGGTCAGAATGAACGGCCAGTAGGTGTTCAGCAGATTCACCGGTTTGCCGGCAATAAGTGTCATCAGGCCCATCAGGTCAAAGCTTTTCAGATTCAGATACACCGGAATCAGGATGGTCGTTGGCGGAACGAGAATCGTGAGAATGACGCCCGCGAACAGCAAGTTGCTCCCCTTGAACTTCAATCGTGCGAAACCATATCCGGCAAGAGCACAGGACGCTGTCGTCAAGAGCGTTGTCGTAGCTGACAGCGCGAAGGTATTGAACAGCGTCGCCCAGTAATCCATCACCCGAATGGCCTGCTGGAAGTTATCCAGCGAGAAATTTTGGGGAATCCATACCACCACCGCGGAATACAGATCACCCTTGTCTTTGATGGACGTAGAGATTTTCTGGAATATCGGGAAGAGGATAACAAAGGAAAGTCCGGTAATCAGTACGAACCGAATGACAGACCAGAGCCAGCCTTTCCAATGTTCCAGCGATAATAATCGTGAAGTGGTCACGCTGAACGTCCTCCTTTCTAATCTTGATAGAAGACTCGTTTCGAGAAAATGATGGATACAATCACGAGAATGATGGCAATGGCCAGGAAATACACCCATGCCATAGCAGAGCTTAGACCGAAGTCGAACTTCACGAATCCGGTATCCCGGATCAGTTCAGTCATGGCATTATTGGCGAATGAGTCGATAATCGTATAGATGGCGTTGACAAAGATCAGCGGGCTGACCATCGGGAACGTAATTTTCCAGAAGGCTTCGTATCCGGTGGCCCCCTCCATTTTGGATGCCTCGTAGAGCTGAGGCGAGATCGTCTGAATGCCTGCCAAAAAGATCAAAATTTGCACGCCTGACTGGCTGACAATCTGATAGATCCGATCGACGGCACTGCTCAGATACGTCACGATCCATTCGCTTACCCCGGCATCCAGCATCAGATATTCCAGCTCAAATGTACCTAGTGCGCTTCCGCCGGTGCTGTTTTGATTAACGGCATCAATCAAGCTGGTGCTCTCCAGCGACATGATGACTCCCGAAGCCAGAATAACGGGCAGGAAAAAGATGGAGCGTGCCACGGCCCGGCCTCTGAACTTCTGGTTCAGGATGACGGCGAGAAACAGGCTGAATATGACGATGAGAGGCACATTGACGAGCACATCGGTAACGGACTCGATCAGCGCGCGGTTAAAGCTTGTATTGACGGTGAGTGCCTGAATATAGTTGGCGACACCAGTGAATTGAATGGCAATGCCTTCCGCATTGGCCTGAATCGCACTCATGCTGTAACGCAGAGACGCCAGCAGCGGGATAAAGAAAAACAAAACAAATCCGACCAGCCACGGAAGCACGTAGATGACGCCCCACATGGCTTTCTGTTGAGCATACGTACGACTTCCCCATTTCCATTTCAGGAGCGTCTTCAGAGCTGCTCACCACCAGTCATATAGCTTTGAGCTTCCACGGTTTGGTTCTCAACCTTTACAGGAAAGTCATTATAATTCACGATCACGAAGCCACCGCCGTCATAAGTTGTTCGATACACACCTTCCGCCAATGATTCATGCGATTTCATGGAACGCCCGGCAAATGGCTGATTGATCTGATTGACCTCGTTATACATCTCGGCAGCCAGATCTACCCATTGCTCGTAGTTTGCCGCGTACAGATCGTCATAGTCGGTCTGTTTGACCACATGGTTCGGCGCATTAAACCAGGCGAAGTACGGGCTCGCACCATATTCAATCAGCTTCAATACATACTGTCTCGGGTTCGTATAGGTCGAGAGATTGTATGGAGAGCCGGTGTAACTGATATTTCCGTGAACGACCAATTGGAAGAACGGAACCTCTTCATCCTCCAGTTTGAATTGGCTGCTGCTCATCGGAGCATCCGTCAACCCAGTAACATAAGGCAGTGCGTAGCCATTGCCGCCTTCGGCCACAACGGAGCCTGCCTGCTGTTTGATCCGTTCCAGCGCTTTGGTGACCACGCCCAACGCTTCCGTTCGATCCAGCAGCTTCTTCGGGTTCATGTCGCTATTCAGCTGCTCAGCCAGATCTTTCAGGCTCAGTGATTGCGAGTGCTCCTCTTTTTGAATAGACTTCATCTCTTCCAGCATCTCTTCCGTCAGCTGATTCAGCTTGTTGGGCGAGAGTACATAGGATGGAGATCGGTCCCGATCCCGTTGCTGCAAAGCCTGATTCATCGGATATACCACAGCCGGTTCTTGGGTTAACGTTCGAGATGCCTCTCTGGACGGTTTGAACCCTTTCTTGGATTGCACATTCAGCAGAGCCACATCCGGATAAAACCCGATTCCCGCTTCCCTTGCATAATCGCTAAAATCGCGCATGCCCTTCTTCCCGCCAATCGCGCCGTCCACCGAGATGGAATCCGGCAGACGGTGATGCAGCCCATCGTTGAACCATCCGGCGTAGCGAACCTGAATGTTCGACACGTTCTTCTCCTTCAGCGTGGACAGGATCTGCTTGGCTTCCTCAAAGGTCGTAAGTGCCTCCGTAGAATCGTAAGGAATCCCCAGCATATGCTGCCGGGTTGTCATGCCTCCAATCAATTTCAGATAAAATGGAATGCCCGGCTGCTCTTCGCCTGCTTGCTGTTCGGGAAGTCCGCCGGTTTGCAGCAGATAATTCCGATACAATGCGGCGAGTCCCGAGTACGAAGCCTTCTCCGCACCAACGAAAGCGTATCTGACAACAAAGTCCGAGGCTGTCGGCCTCTTCTGAAATTTCGGAAGCGTACGCACCATATCGCTGGCCTGAAGCGTCACATCGCTCTTGTTCACGACATAGAAGCTGGGATAAACGTTGTTGTAGCTGTTCAGCTTGCCGCTGATATCCGCATTCACCACGGCCACAGCGTCACCTTCCTCGATGATTCCCAAAAAAGCTCCCTCTTCCCGAATCAGTCCAAAGACCGGCAATCTCGCTTTGGTTTCATTCGAGCCGGCTTCCCGGAGCTTCATCGTCAAGTCCTGACCGTAAATATCTTGCTGATAACCGGGATACTGGATTTTGCCATTATTAAAATGGATCAAGGCTCCCGAGCCGTCCGGTACAAATATGGAGCCTTTTTCATTCGTCCCTCCGGCTCCGAAATATTCCAGTACGGATATGGTGTTGATCGGGTATTCCTCCGGAAAATGAATGCCGGATGCAGGTACACGCACCAGCAGATTCTCGCCATCCAGTTCATATTCCAAAGTCATCATGAAGAGCCGCGGTCCGCTGCGCTCCTGATCAATCCCATGTTCGGCATTGTCCTGTGCCAGGTCTTCTTCCGTGTATCCGGCCGCGTCAAAAGCCTTAAGGGCACGGGACAGCTGAAGTCCCTGCAGTGCCTTGTCAATTCGAACGTAGACACCTTCGTCCTTATCCTCCGTATAACCGATCTTCAAGGCGCGTTCCCCGGCCTTGTCGAGCTGTGCCAACAGCTTCTGCTCAAATCGTTCCTTGCTGATTTTGACCGGCAAGTCTTCAATCGAGCGCTCGGTGCTCCCGAACTGATAGTGAACCCGAACCCCGTTTGGCATCGCCTCATAGCTAACCTGCTTATGTCCGATGCTATCTGTAAACGAGTTCACCGTGCTGCTTTGGCCCTGGCTGTTGAAGAAGCTGAGCCTTGCTTGTGACGACAGGAGGTCTTTGTTGATGCCTGCCGCAACTCCGTCCTGCTCCCGGTCTGCAGGATTGCTGCGCCAGATTTGTCCGCTCTCTCTGTGCAGGACAGCAATCTCTGCAGTCTCTTCATTTATAAACAACCGTAAGGCTTCATTCCCGGCAATGCCAATCATGCCTTGAAGACGAGCATCGCTAAAGGAAGATTTCAGTTTTTCTCCGAGAGGCAGGGAGGGAAGATCGGTCTGTTCTACAGCGGCCGCCTCGCGAGCTTGCGGTGATGGCGAGAACTGGCAACCGCTTAGAAGCAGACTGCCAATGAGCAGCATTCCGGTTATTTTTTTCGCTACAGCATATTTCACTGGATGTCCTCCTTCCTTAGCCCCGAAGCACGAATTCCTGATAGATGGTGAAGACAAACGATACGATCTGCTGCACGAGACTGAAAAATAGCAGGCACAGAAAGGCCATAAAAGCCATGGCAGCCAGTGTAAGCAGCATCGTAAGCACCGTCTTCGCCGGCGTGTACTGGTGAACGGTCATGTTGCCCACGAATAACAGATACACCGTCCAGGCAACGGCAAGCGCATTGGAGAAATAATAAAAGGCTGCTTCCTGCGCGGAAATGACGAGACTCAGCCAGATCCACGGAAAATGAATCAGGAGCAGCGGCACCAGTGCAAAACACGTCGACATAAAAATTTCCGAAAACTTACCTTCTCCGTCCATCAGGGTGGTTAACGACCAGTTGGCCACACACCAGAACAGGATCGGGATCACGACATACAACACTTCAAGCAGACTATTCAAATACTTGGGATTGTTAAAATTAATGAGAAAGCCGCTGTACTGGGCATGCAAAATTTTGGTAACCACCAGCAGCAGCATGATCATGCAGGCTATCAGCAATGTCGTTCGTTGATTGCGTTCATATTTCAGTTCCCAATATCCGTCGAAAGGGTGAAAGATGAGATGCAGCGGATACTGGTAAAGCTGCTTACTTGGCGCTTGCATTCGTTATCCTCCTTTTATGCCTGCGAACGATGACGACGGTGACAAACGCAGCTGCAGCCAGGAATAAACCGGACATCATCCACGAGAAATGCTCGCGCATCAGTTCTTTGCGGAACAGAAGAAATGCTTTCGAATACCCCTGCCGCTCCATGCTCCGTTTAAAATATTGCGCTGATTCGGCATACTCCTTCTGGCGAAGCAGCGATTTGCCAATGCCCGCATAGGCATACTCCAGATTCGCATTCATTTCGGCAGCCTTGGCGAAGAGCATCGAGGATTGGTCCTCGTCGCCGTTGTAATAACTGCGTACCGCTTCATGCAACGTGCGACCGTACTCCGTTGTCTGGAATACCGTAATCTCACCGAGCGCCTTATCCAGCACAAGCATCCGGTCTCCTGCACGTTCCAATGCGACCGGCGTGTTAAACTGTCCCAACCGATTGCCAATGCCGCCAAAAATATGGAGCAGGTATCCGTCGCCGTTATAAGTGAAAATTCGTCCTCTGCTGGAGTCGAGCACGGAATACATGTCGCTGTCTCCTACATCTACATCAACCAGGCGCGAAGGCCCTGCTTCGTTCGTGTACATCAGATCGCCTTGGGGGTAATGATACCCTTGTCTGCGCAAAATATCGGTGCCCTGGGCGTTCAGCTTCTTGATCGGATCTTTGCCGCGGTCGCCGCTTGTGGCGTAGATGAACCCCTCTTCATCCAGATCCAGGTTGGTGAACTCCGTCGGCGTAAACATCACCATCTGACTGCGCTGCTCGCGCGTGGCCAACCGTTTCCACAAATACTCCACCGGATCAACCTGAACCCTGTTCGCTCCGATAAAGGAGGAAAATGTGCCGTCCGCACTGAACTCCATGAATCCGTCGAATACACCCGCCGCCATGACGTAAATCCGTTCTCCCTGATCCATGACAACCCGCACGGGTTTGAATTGAAAATCCGCTTGTAACAGATCCGATTTCGGTTCAGCCACAATTTTGACCAGATGGCCTTGTTCATCCAGATGAACGACCCGGTGATTGTCGGTGTCCGCAACGAGGAGATCTCCTTTTTTACTGACATAGATCCCTTGCGGATTGTTGAACTGCTCCTCCTTGCCCGCCCGTTCAAAGGAATCAATCGTCCGCACCAGCTTCAGATCGCGATCCAGCTCCACGATGCGGCCATTGCCGGAATCCAGTACGAACACACGCTGATCCGCTGTGACATGCATGTCGCTCGGTTCTTTGAACGCACCGGTGTCCAGTTTATTGCCCGTGATGATGGACGTGGCCTCATACGCCGCCGGCGCCGGAACGGAATCGCCCCAGTAGGAGTATTGGTAAGCATCCTGCTTGCCGTCTGCACTTGCCGGTTCAGCCGCTTGGCTGAACAACAGGAGGCAGACCATGCCCATCATGATCCAGCTGCGCTTGTTCCATGTGCTTTTCCGCACCTCGCTGCCTCCTCTCTACTCTTTCATGCCCGATGTAGCCATCGTCTGCATAACGCTGCTCTGGGAGATGATGAACAGGGTGATCGGCACGATCATGAGCAGCAGCGCAACCGCAGCACCCACCCCTGCTCTCGCAATCCCTCCCTGAACAATCTGGCTGAGCGCATAATGCAATGTTTTGAGGTTTTCACTGTAAATAAAACTTCCGCCGTCCGTTCCCCAGAGGGCCGGAAACTGCAAAATCATCAGTGTGAGCCAGGCCGGCTTTACATTAGGCATCACGATGCTCCAAAATATCCGGTATTCATTGGCCCCGTCGATTTTGGCTGCCTCCAGCAGCGCATCGGGAATTTGCTCCATGAACTGCTTCATCAGGAAGAGCCCCAGCGAGAACGCAAGCGACGGCACGATAATGGAGGCATGCGTATTGATCCAGCCGAGCCAGGACATGACCATGTAGTTCGGGATCGCTGTGACATGGGGCGAGAACATGAGCGACAAAATGATAATGGTGAACAACACTCTGGAGCCGGGAAAGCGATATTTCGCCAGCGGATAAGCGGCCGCTGAGGCCAGAAGAATATGCCCCACCGTTCCCAATATCGTAATAAGCAATGTATTCGCGATATAGCGGGATAACGGTACCCACGAATTGCCCATCAGATTGATCAGATCTGCGAAATTCTCCGTTGTCGGATTGTTCACCCAGAAGCGCGGCGGAAAAATAAACAGCTCATCCAATGGCTTGAATGCATTGTTAACGGCATAGATGAGCGGCAGCACCATAAATGATCCAAACACGGCCAGCAGGGCAAACAGCATCAGGCTGACGGCAAATGACCGATTCAGTCTTTTTGGCATGCCTAACGCGGCACGTACTTTGCTGGTCATCGTCATTCACCTATCTTTCTCAGCATTTTTTGCGTCAGAACGTTCGTGCCAAGCATCAGTGCAAACAGCACCGTTGCGATGGCCGAGGCATATCCCATCTCGAAGCGAATGGTGCCGAAGTCCATCAAGTGGGTAACGACCGTATGCGCCGCATAGTTGACGCTTGGGAAGCCGGCCAGGGCGATCGAAATTTCGGCTACGGCGAACGAAGCCGTAATCTGCATCACGGCACCGAACATGAGCTGGGGTCTCATCGATGGCAGCGTAATGTACCAGAGCTCCTGCCAGCGGTTTTTGATCCCGTCTACCGTACCGGCTTCCACCAGAGATCGGTCAATCGTCTGCAGACCTGCGATAAACGCCAGAAAGCTGGTTCCCAGACTAAGCCACAGCTGAACAATAATGACGATGGCCAGCACGTATTTCTCGTTTGCGAGCCATTGCACGGGTTCCAGGATGACGCCCAGCCGCATCAGGAAACCATTCATGTACCCGTAGCTGTCACCGGAGAAGATGATCAGCCAGATGAAGAACACGTTGCCTGATATGGACGGCGCGTAGAAAACCAGCGTCATGACCGCCCGGATTTTGGGCGACAGTTCGTTGATGATCCATGCAAACAAAAAACAGGCAATATAACTGACAGGGCCAGTGATAACGGCGAACAGGAGCGTATTTTTCAGCGCAATCAAAAAGACGTCGTCGCCCAGAAAAAGACGTGAATAGTTCTGCCAGCCGATAAAACGCGGCACCTCCAGCATATTGAAGTGGAAAAAGCTGAGGCCTAGCGAAATGCCGACTGGAATGACAGTGAACAGGAAAAAGATCAACATAAACGGCGCCATCAATACGTAATAGTGCCTGCTGAGGTACAGATCCCGTTTCAAAAGGGACCACCAGCCCGCCGGACGCGTATGGACGGCAGGAGCGGCTGCTGTCTTGGTTGTTTTGGCTTGCAACCGTTACCCTCCCTTCCTTCTACTTCAGATTGAATTCCTTGCGCTTCAACTCAATTTCATCATCGATATACAGGACATAGTCCGATAGGGCCTCACGCGGATTTTCGTTGGCGTTGACGACCTTGCGGAACGCATTATCCAGATGCCTGCCTGTGAAATAACCTCCCGGAAGCTGCGGGATACCTTGTACCCATTCCCATTGCTTCTCCAAATTCCGATAATCTTTCACAGGCCAAGGCAGCTGCTCCAGCGCCTTGATATTGGCTGTCGGGTAGCGGGCCGCCGCGCCCATGAGACCTTCCATTTCTCTTCCGTATTCCATCTGGGTCTGCTCATCGGTCCACCATTTCATAAACTTCCAGGCGGCTTCCTTGTTGGCCGCGTTTTCGAGCATCATCACAGCGCTGGTCGCACTGGCTACCTCATGCCTTACAGAGCCGTCGGGGAGCTGAGTGCCTGGTACAATGGTAAAATCCCAGAGGTTGCGAATTTCCGGAGCCATGACCGTAAGCATGTTGTACGTAGTGTAATCGGCGATGCCGATCGGCATCTCCCCGGTGCGGAAACGGTTTGGAAAGTCGGCCTTGAGCGGAAATTTGTAATTGGTATAGAACTGGGTCCAGCGTTTGAACGCATCCATCGAAATTTCCGAATCCAGCGCGCTCTTCTTCTGATCTTCCGTATAGAAGGTGCCGTCATTCTGATACAACAGCATCGCAAAAGTCGAGTTCGGAACCAGATTGGCATTGTTCAGCGTATCCTCGATGGGCAGATAGAACTCCATGTTGTGCTTTTGCAGGACAGCGATAGCGTTATAGACGTCCTCCCACGTCTTCGGCGGTTCGAGACCCAGCTCGTTCAGAATATCTTTGCGGTAAAAAAGCATCGGAAAATGCTGCTGCTCCGGCAGCGCATAGACTCCTCCGTTATAACGGTAGGGCGTCAGCCCGCTTTCGCGGAATCTGCCCGAGATTTCCTCAAAATCCGGGAATTTGCTCAGATCGGCTGCCGCATTTCTCATCGCATAGTTCACGGGGATATCTTCGCCCATTTGCATCGCTACGTCCGGACCTTCCCCAGCGAGCGTGGCAGGCAGCAAAATATTAGGTGGAACGAGCCGCAATTGCACGGACACATCCGTATCCGGGGTAAACGAATCGTCGATCAAACCCTTGAGCACCTGGGCCTGATCCCGTCCGGTCGTAATCCAGACGGTAATCGCGTCCTTCTTTTGCTCCACATTGCCGATGCTGTCGTAATCTTCGGTATAGGATGCGACATATGCACCCAGTTCGTGCTTCACCTGCTGGATCGCCGTCGCTTCCGCCTTCGGCAATGGCTCGCCCGGCGGGGATACGAGAAGGTAATCCAGCGTAATCGGCTGTTCGCGTACGGACAAAATCCAGGTACCGAGGCCGCCTACGTTAATCTTGAACGTATCGAGCCGTTTCGGAACCGTCTCCGGTCTGGCTGCCATATCTTTAAGCTGGACCACCATCGCATTCAGAACGGCGACTTTATCGCTCTGCTCTCCGGTTGCTTGTTCCAGATACGCGGCTACAGAGCTAAGCGTTGCCGCCTGCCGTTCAAAGACCTCCGTCATCTCCGGAATGCGGCGTTCCAGCTGGTAATCCCGGAGCGGATCGGGCTTATTGGAGGTGATCATCAATATTTTGCGATACATCCCATTCAGTTCCAGTACGCTGGATTCCACGGTGCGCAGAAGCGGAGCGATGTCGCCGAGCGTGACCGTCATCCGTATGCGATGTGTTCCTTTTTCGAGATGGAATTGATAGGGCTGGTCTTCTCCGGCTCCCAGTACTTGCGTTTGCCAGGATGGACTGTAATTAAAACGAATGCGTTTCATTTCCTTGAACGGCACTTTGCCGTCAATCGTCAGACTGCGGGTCGCATAGATGCCGCGAAGTTGATCCTGCTTTACTTTTAGCGCGATTTGATACAATCCGTCCTCCGGCACGTCGATCTCCCATTCGATCCATTCACCGGGCAGCTTCCAGTTGATGCCGCCGATGGCGTTGATGCGAATTTTGGATACGTCATACGGCTCCAGCGAAGGGCTGGAACGATCCGAGATCGGTGCAAGCGTAGGCGAGGATTTGCTTGCAGCCTGTTCTGCCTGGACCTTCAGCATGACCGGACCGGCCGGTTTCAAGCCGCGCGTTTCATAACTCGCCCGCAAGTCTGCATAGGACGGAACATCCTCCTCCTGATACAGCTCGATATAATCGATCGCCATGCTCTCCCGGAGCGAAGTGAGCGATAGCTGCTGTTTGCCCTTTTCAAAATAAAACTGGAACGGTTCCTCGAAGTAACCTGCGCTGTCCCTGAAGGAAGCGAGCTGCCACTCCGGCTGTTCCACTTGCCTCGGTCTGAGATCGTTGCCGCGATCGTCCCGGCGAACGTTATCTTCGCGATTGCCCCACACCCTGTCGAACAGCAGGACGTCAGCCCCCCTGAACGGAACCTGTCCGTTTATCTCCAGTCTGCGTTCGATGCCGGAACTCTTGCCCTCTACCGGATAATAATGGATGCGAACATGGTACAAACCACTCCATTGAACGGGAACATCCCAGCGAATGGTTCCGGTTTCGGGTGTAATGACGGCACTGCCGTCCAATCCGGCATATCCCTGCACCACTTCAAACGTTCCACCCTCCGTCCGAACATAAGACTCGCCTTCAATCCGCACCACGTTATCCGGTTTGGGAGTGTTCTGATGACCCGCCAGATAATGTTCATAGCTGCTTTCATCGTCCGTATTGGAGATCGCTTCAAAATCTTCAAGCGCATGAGCCGTGCCCGGAGTACGATCCCGCGATGGATAGATGGTCCATATCGAGAACACCAAGGCCAGGACAAGCAACAGGATTAGTCCCTTTTTCTTACGTGACCGCATGTCTGAATGTATCCCCTTTCCTCTAGGCGTAGCGACAATGGGACGATGGACTGATCCGGACAGACCGCGCCATGACTGGTGCGTTCTGCCCGTGATTTAGTAAAATGGTTTATTTATATACCTCATCAATCGCGGCCTGGAAAGGAGCCTTGTATTTCTCGATCAGAGTGGATACGGATACCCCTTCTTTGAGCTCCGCATCAAAATCCCAGTAAGGCAAGGACGGGAAGGTGTTATGGTCGAGAACAAGCATGCCCTCAGCGACCTTTCTGGCGTTGTTGATGTCCGCCTCGTCGGTCAGATGCGTCTCCAGCGTGGACTGACCGGGATACTCGTAGATCGAATCGATCTCGTTGATTTTTTCCCAGATGTACATCAGTTGTTCCGGATTCTCCACCGCTTTAGGGATGGTGATCGCTTGGTAACGCGATTCGCCGGAGTGATACGCCGATGCGCTTGGTCCTTTTGGAAACGGCACAAAACCGATATCATAATCCTTCATGTCCGTCATAATGCCTTCGACTTCGTACATCGCACCTGCATACATCAAGGTATTGCCTTGACGGAAGAAGGTGGAAGGTTCTGTCCAGTCGCCACCCTCAGTTGGTCTGCCAACCTTTTCTGTTGCCAGCTTGGACAGGAAGTTCAGTGCTTCTTTCGTCTTGGGATCCTCCAGGTTCTGCTTATCCTCTTTGGTCAGAGAAGCTTCGTTGGAGTACAGGATCGGTTCAAGCAGACCCGTTTGAGCGAGTCCCCACGTGTCCAGCTTGCCATCATTGTTACGATCCTTGTTCGCTTGTTTCGCAACGCTGAGGAACGTATCCCAGTTCCATTCATCGGCATCCACATATTCCTGCAGCGGCTTCAAACCAAGTTCCTGCATAAGCGTTCGGTTATAGAAAATCCCGTTGATAAAGGAGGATTGATCTTCGGTAAAACCGTAGCCTCTGCCTTCATATTGCATATACTCGTTGGTCGTTTTTTGATTGAACACCTTATCGTTCTTGGTATACTCATCCACCGGCCATAACAGATCCTGTTTGGTCAATGCCGGAATGGCATAGTTTTTGCCCAGTCTCACCAAATCGCCCAGCGGTTCCCCTGCCATCAGCGAAGCAACCACTTTTTCCTGGTATTCTCCGAAATCGATGGAGATGTATTCAATATTGAAGTTATGTTTTTTCTTCAGTGCTTCAAGGTTCTCCAGGCGCTGAATGTTATCCGGGTTGTTACCCTGGATCTCCATATCCCACCAAGCAACAACCTTGATGGTTCTGCCACCCATGTCAAAGTCCATCTCCGGCGTTGAATTTTCATTTTTGGGCTCGGTTTCCGCGGTGTTTTGTTCCTCCTGCGGTGCCGGCTTTTCCGGCTCCGGTTGTGCGGTCGGAGCAGAACTGCATGCAGCAATCATCAGCATGACCGCAAATACAAGGCTCAGCAGCATAAACTTGTTGTTTCTCATCGTCTTCCCCCCTGATTGTCGTTTGCTCCCACAGTGTATCCCTCATATGAAAACGCAAACAACCCGCCGAAATGCAGGTATTCACCCGGTCAAATTATAGAAAGGCATGCTATTGAAGGATTACGAACTCATTTCAATAGAAATTGGTAAAGAAATGCATTGTCTGCAAAAAAATGCACATTGTATGCGCTTTCTTTTATTCTCATAATGAAAGTAAGCCTTATGGATTGGAATCCGGACCGGAAATTCAGAAGAAGGTGAGGTTATGCTTTATGTACAACATATTACTTGTTGATTACAGCCGGCGTTTGTGCAAAGAACTTGGACCGTTGCTGAGTCGTTCTACCTCTCCATTTACAATTGGGGAATCGGCCTTCTCTTCCTCCGATGCACTGATCGCCCTGTCGAAACAGGAATTCGCGGTAGTGCTCATCCATACTGAGCGATGTGATACGGCCGGTTTATGGTTATGCCATCGCATTCGCCAAATAAGCGACATTCCGATTCTGCTGGTGGGTGGAAGAGACCATTTCAGACTTGTGCGCAAAGCGTTAACTTATCAAGTGAATGATTATCTGCCCTCTCCTGTCAGCGCTTCAGCTTTACTGCAAAGTTTGCAGGCACTTCAGACGCGACTGGGACCGGAACCTGTTAAAGAAAGATTGCCTGTGAAACCACTCGTTCAGCTCAATGGCAAAGCGATGGAGTCCAGTCATGTCATCCGAATTGTCAAAGCTTACGTGAGAGATCATCTAAGCGACGAAATTACGCTCCGGAAAATTTCCGACATGCTCCATTTTAACTGTGCATATCTTGGACAAAAATTTAAACTGGAGGAGAAAGTATCCTTCAACGATTACATGCTGCAGCAGCGAATGGAAAAAGCGAAGCATCTGCTGTTAACTACCGATATGAGGATATATGAAATCGCTTTGGAGGTAGGTTATAAAGACATCGATTGGTTTTACAAAAAATTCAAGGCCTATGCAGGCTCAAGTCCTAACGCCTATCGCAGACAAAAGAATCACTCTGCCTAGGCATGACTGATCAGCTGCCTCCTCGGCAGCCTTTCTGGCGGGTGATCAAACCATAAAACGCAGGCCAGCAGCGCCTGCGTTTTTACGTGTTATCCTTTTCCATTTACTTCTGATGAAGGTGTCCATAACAACGGTTCTAACGCACGAGCACAGATTCCCGATATTCCTGGGGCGTCATGCCCGTCAGCTTCTTGAACAGGCGGGTAAACGAATGTGCCGACTCATATCCGACTTGAAGCGCTACTTCTCGCACCATCAGATCGCTGTTGCTCAGCAGCTCCTTGGCTCTTCGGATACGGGTGTCGTCGATAAACTCCGACAAGTTGATCCCCGTCTCCTGCTTGAAGAAGCGGGATAGATAGGACGGGTTGAAATGATTCAACTCGGCGAGTCTGACCAGCGAAAGGTCCTTTTCCAGATTGTCCCTGATATAGCCGCATAGAGTATGGATGACCTGGTTCACACGTTCCTCTTCATTGGAACGCTTGAAATGAACCAGTTCATCCGCAGCGCGGTACAGGTGGTGCACTGCTTCCTTCATGCATGTAAAGTCACTCAGTTGAAGCAAACTTGGCTGATCAGGGACGTTCTGCCGGAGCCCCCAGCGATTACATGTGGAATACAGCATCAGAGCCAGATAATAGTAGGTTTCCATAGCCCGCTCCATGGTCAGGTCCTGCTGCTGCAGTTCCGTTACAAGCTCTTCAAAAACATCGTAAAAGGGCTGAAAGCGTCCGGTTTCCAAGAAACCAGACATCACGTCAATCCGGCTTGAGATCCGAACGGATTCCTTGAATGTTCCTCCTGCAGTGCCTTCGGTTTTATCCGTCAATACCATGGAGACCCCATCGCCAATTTTCATCCACTGTAACAACCGAAGCCGTTCATACTGCCTTGGAATTCGGGACCAAGGGCAACCGCGTCCGCTTAATGTAAAGGCAATGGACACGTCCAACGACGCCATGCAGGCTTCCTGAACCAGCTCCAATGTGCCTTCGATATAAGTGGAAAAGTGCTCTTCTGCATTGTTTTTCCCTGTTTTAGGCTGAAGCAGCCAGACCACATCGCCATAGTGATCTGTAACACTGATATATATCGCATGTTCACTCAATAGTGAAGATCCGATAATCCGGACCGACTCCTGCAAACGATTCGGTCCTTCTTCGATTCCAGGCGGCGTATTGAATCGTCCAAGGACCAGATACACCGGGGAGTCCGCTTGCAAGCCTATGTTTCTTGACACCAGTTCGGCTTGAAGCTCCATCGAAGAGGAGTGAGCGGACGGGCTATCCTGAAGAAGCTTGCGCACATATTCCTCCTGGTGCAGCGCAGCCAGCCGGGAAGTCATTTGGCGGGACTTTTCCAACACTTCATGCATGCTGTGACTTTGCCGAATCTCTTCCATGACCTGCTCAATGACCGTCATCACCTTGTCGTAACCTTCCGTTTTGAGCAAATAACGCACATTGGGCATCTGGAGGGCTCGGTATGCATAATCAAAATCACTGTGTCCCGTGAGAAAAATAACGCGGCATTGAGGCCAGCGTGTCTGGATCTCCTCGGTCAGTTCGAGACCACTTATGCCAGGCATGCGAATATCCGTCAGAACGATGTCAATTCTGGATCGCCGCATCCAGTCCAGGGCCTCTGCAGCGGAATAGGCTTTGCAAACATCAAGCCGGTCCGGCATATGTCCGGCAAACGTCTCATACAGGCTGTCCGTTATAATTTCCTCGTCATCCACAATCAGAAGTCGGTACATGCGCTCTCCCCTCTCTTCCATCGGATTCGAATCGCGACTTTCAATCCCTGCAGATCGCTCCGAGAGAGAGAAAGCCCGCTTCCTTCCCCATAGGTCAACACCAGACGTCGATGAATATTCATTAAACCGGTCACTTCATCCGTATCGGCATCATTGTGCAGACGTGCCTGAAGCATATCGATCTCCTCCGTCTGCAACCCCTCCCCATTGTCCTCCACCGTAATTTCAATGTAGGTTGACTTCATATGGAATTGAACCCGCAGGAGTCCCGTACCCGTGTTCTTCTCCAGACTATGTTCATAAGCATTCTCTATGATCGGCTGAATGATCAATCTGGGGACCTGAAGCTGCTCCATTCCGGATGGCAGCTGCCCGAAGTCTACTTTGATCCGCCGTGAAAAGCGTAATTGCTGAATCTCCATATAGATTCGCGAATGCTCCACTTCGTCTTTCAAAGGCACATGATCCGTTCCGTTTCGGGTGATAAAACGAAAATATTCGCCAAGCATGTTCGTAAACTGTTCAATGCGCTCCGTTTCTCCAGTTCTGGCAAGCGAGTTCAGAATGAAAAAGCTATTATACAAAAAATGTGGATTAATCTGGGACTGAAGCTGCTTCAATTCAGCCCGCTGCATCATCATCGTCTGTTTGAAATCCCGATCGATCAGTTGCTGCAGATTTTCAATCATATGATTGAAGCGTGCATATAGAAAACCGAACTCGTCCTTGCGATGGTGTACGATCGGAATATCGAGCACGCCTCCCTCCATTTTTTTAAACCTTTTGACAAGCAGCAGCAGCGGAATATGAATCAGCTTGTAGCTGGAATAGAGATAGGCCGTAATGGCAATGAAAGACGTGATGGCAAATATCCAGGCCCATGTATAAAATTTGCTGAGCGGTTTGGTTACCATTTTCTCCGGCAGATACGTTGCAGCCGATAAGCCCAGAGCATCCATGTGCAGCTGATTGACGTGATAATTAACGCCCTCAACCTTGACCTGAAAGCTGTCATGCGGATTTTTCCGACGATGCTCGCGGTAACTGGACAGAATGACATCTCGCTGCTGGTGATCCGAGATTACATTCCCGGTCTTCTCTTCGATCAGGAGTGTGGCACTTTCAGGGTACAGGTTTAGCTGCGATAATTCATTCTGAAACTGAGCGTTATCCAGTTCTACCTGTACAACAAACAGAGGACCTTCCCCTTTTTTTCCCGTGAGCCGGACAGCGCTCAGGTTCAGCGTGTCTCCTTTTACAGTAAAACGGATATCCTTTCCTTCCATAGCTGAACTGAAATAGTCAAAGGACGCCTGATCATAATCATCGATGCCTTGCATTGCCGATATGCTCTTGTTGACTGCAGGGATATGTACATAAACGTTCTTGATATAAGCACTGCTGTTCTTAAAGGCGGCCAGTCGCTCAGATAAATAATTCAGCGTTTCACGCCTTTCCACCTGGTCCATGATGTTCCAGAGGATCGCAAGCCGATTCAGTTTGCGGTCCTCGGCAATATCAAACTGCTGCAGCTCCATCCATTCAATCTCCCTGTTCAGTTCCATCGCAAATTGGTTCAATCGCCTTTCCGTCGACAGGGAAATTTCCTGGCTTGCCGTGTCGTAACTCCAGTGATATAAATACACACCCAGAAGAATCAGAGGAATCACAAAGATCAGATAGGTCATGATTAGCCGTGCAAATATGCTGTTAAGCCAGGACTGCGCAGGAATCTTCAACAATGCATTCACCTCCCGTCTCCCTGGTTGAATCGGGACACCTGTGTTAATAGGATAAGGCGAACGATTGGTGACCCCGTGCGGCATTGGTTCTGAACCACGCATTCACCTCCGATGTGATCTCATCTCCACCCAATTTGCGCCAATTCTCGACGAACTGATCGAACTCTTCTATCGGCGATCCAAGAATGATATTCATGTATGCCTCGAGCTGAAGATCCCGCAGAATGATCTGCCGATCGATCATCGTTTCGGTGATGCCGCCGGTGAATTCGTCGTATAGAAGCTGGCCGTTCCGCTCATAGGCATCCGCAATGCTGAAGGCTCCTGTCGGTCCATAGGTTTGTTTCCAACCCCATCCGCTCTTCAAGCCTTCTGTTTCATACGCAGCAATCCGCTTGTGAATCGCAAGCGCCTCGTTCTCCAGGGTAGAGAAATCCCCTGTCTTTCTGGCGTCGCGGATGTCTCTGTAGGCATCCATGTTTTTCATGCCGGGAAAAGGCGTTACCGGCGAGAGCATCCATACGGCACGCGAATCGTCATTGTAGTACGTTTCATACTCGGCTTGTTCTCCCCAGTTTTTGTCCAGATGCAGGTTCATGAGCTTTACGACAACCTCCGGACTCGCAAATCCCTTCCTTACTGCAAAATAATGTCCTGTATTGGAACGAAGAGGGACAAACACGCTTCGGCCAGATTCAGCTACCAAGGGGTACGCTTGCCATTCCGCATCCGGATCCGTGTCCCGGGTAGTCTGAATCATGAAAGGAGTCCACTGTTCACCATAGAGCATGCCTATTTTACCGTCCTGAATCAGGCGGTACTCCTTGCTTCCGTTTTTGTAGGCGAACTCGGGATCAAGCTGGCCTTCAAGGTATAAGGTCTGCAACGCTTCCAGCGCTTTTCGCACCTCGGGTTGTATGCCGCCGTATGCAAGATTGCCCTCCTTGTCCTTGATCCATATATTCGGAAAAGCTCCGTAACCGGCCATGAATCCTGACGCGCTCATGACGGGGTCCCACAGATAACTCGTTAACGCAAGTCCATAGGTGTCTTGTTTTCCGTTTCCATCGGGGTCTTCTTCTGTAAACGCTTTCGATATTTGAAGCACGTCTTCCATCGTTTCAGGCGGATGCAGGCCCAGGTTATTCAGCCAATCGCTTCTGATCCACAGATACTGCGCCGTTTCGATGGAAGAGGATGATTCGGGGATCGCCATGAGTTTACCGTCAATCGTGGCGGCGTCGAACGCTCCTTTTCCCTCGGCCTCCAATATATTTTTCGTAAGCGGAGAGGCATGGGTCTGGTATACTTTGGTCAGATCTTCAATCCATCCGGCATTGCTTAATTGCCTGAGTTGATATGGATTGACTTTGACCACGTCCGGGAAACGGCCTGCTGCAAGAGACACTCCCAGTTTCTGATTATATACGTCACCGTTCGCGATCCAGTCATAGTGTATCCGAATGCCCAATTCTTCTTCATACAAACGGGTCCAGCGATTATCTACCAAACTCTCGCCCGGCAACTGATCAAGCATTCGCTGCAGGTCTTCACCAGTCTCTCGGACAAAGGTAACCCGTATAGGAGGATCGTATCTCCCTGCACTTCCGGAAGGTTGTACCTGCTGCCCGGCAGACGTCGAAGGCGGCTGCCCTGAATTTCCTTGCGTATGGCCGGCAGGTATGCTCACCGCAAGGAGGATAATGAAGGCCCATCTTGATCTGTACATCCATCTCTTGTGCATGGCGACATGCCCCCCGGTTCAATTGGAATGAATATAGTCGTAAGATCATATTGCTCTGGCGCGTTTACGATATTGTAAAGATAGGTTTAGATAGTAAGCGTTTGCAAAATAAACCACTTCATGGTAGGATGATTACATTTTAAGGTAATCTGAACACAATTTCATTGCGTTATTTGTTCCATTTATTGCGCGAAATGACGGGAGGTGCTGTATGAGCGGATCCTCTGACTTTTTCTATGACCCCATTCAGCCGGAGCTTTTGTACCTGCATCGAATCACGACTTACAAGCTGGAAACGAGCTATCATCGGCATAATGCCTACGAGATCTATCTGTTCCTTCGCGGTCATGTGCACTTTTATGTAGAAAATCGGTGTTATCATATGCAGCGGGGCGATTTGCTCGTGATGTCCCCCAAAGAAATGCATCGTGCGTTTATATTGGATGAAACGGAGTATGAACGGATTACGATCAATCTCAAAAAAACATACCTGTACCAATTGTCCACGGCCTCAACGAACCTATCTTCCTGTTTTGATTGCCGCCGCAAAGGCGAAGGCAACATGATACACCTGGACGACGATCGTTTGGACCAGATCACATATTGGACGAACCGGATCGAAGAATCGCTCTCTTCGGATGCTTATGGGGCAGACGTCAAAACCAATGCTGCAATCGCGCAATTATTGGTGTTGATCAACGTATGGTTTCGCAACAATTCTTTTGAGCCTCATGATATCATGCCCGATCTGGTGCGAAAGACAATGGATTACATCGACGAACATATCACGCAAGATATTACGCTTGGCAAACTTGCCGAAGCGTTCTACATGAACAGCACTTCGATCAGCCGCCAGTTCAAAAAGCATACCGGGCTGACCCTTCGTTCCTATATTCTCAGTCGTCGTATCGAACTTGCCAAATTTCTTCTGTCTGACGGGATGAGCATCACCGATGCTTGCTTTCAATCGGGCTTTGGCGATTACGCCAATTTTATACGAAGCTTCACCAAGATGGTTGGCATTTCTCCAGGAAAGTATATTAAACAGCGACGTGAAGCCATTGAGTGATCACTGATTGTGTGTTCTTTACACACTCCCTACACCCATACCTTTTTATTCTTCCGTCATATGATAATCCATATATTAAAAGTATAGAGATGAGCAAAGTAATTATCCGAGGGATGTTGTCATATGAAACCTTATCACGTCGTTTGGAAGGGCCCTGTACACAAAGCAAGCGGGCTTGGCCGTGCCAGCAGAGCGTATGCCCAGTCACTAAAGCGGCAAGGCGTAGCCGTTAGTATAGGACCGGCAAAACAGCGCAAAAACGGCAGCCGATACACACGGGTGCTGATTTATCACCACCTCCCCAATAGCATTCAATGGAAAAAAGAGCGCCGTCTGTATGATCTTATTATTTTGAATACAGTTTGGGAAACAAGCAAGCTCCCCAAGGCTTGGCTTCCCCATATGAATCAGTTTGATGCCGTTTGTGTGCCCTCCCAGCATAATAAAAGAACACTAAGGAACAGCGGCGTGAATGTCCCGATTTTTGTCGTTCCTCATGGTGTAAATGCAAAGGAGTTTCATCCGAATAACAAGAAAATGTCCGTGCCGGGTGCGGCCGGCAAGTTTACGTTCGTGTCCGTCTTCGGCTTCCAGCACCGTAAAAATCCGGAGGGCCTGCTGCGGGCATATTGGGAAGAGTTTTCCTCTAAAGATAACGTCGTGCTTGTGATCAAAACAAACGGATATGCGCCGCATGAGAACGAAAAATGGATCCAGGCCAAAATAACGCAATACAAAAAAAAGCTGGGTATCCAAAAAGATACGGCACCCGTTGTCGTGATCGGCCGTCATCTTCGTGAAAGCAGATTAAAAGGTTTGTATACGCTCGGCGATGCTTTCGTCCTCCCGACTCGCGGCGAGGGGGTTGGACTGCCCTTTCTAGAATCGCTTGCGAGCGGCGTACCGGTCATCACTACAAGTTGGGGCGGGCAAATGGATTTTCTGACGCACAGCAACTCGTTCCTGATTCCGTACCAGCTGCGCAGCCCGTCAAGCAGTATGAACAGAGCCATTTCTAAAAAATTCAGCAACCTGTTTGCGCAAAAGGGACAACGATGGGCGGAACCGAATCTGGGCTATTTAAAAAAACGGATGAGGGAAGCGTACCAAAACCCCGGACTATGCAAACAAAAAGGACAACAAGGCAGAAAGGATATACTTCGCTTATCCTGGGACCGGTCCGGGGTATTCATGAAGCATGCGATTGAAGAAATCATTCGATCGAAGAAATAAGAATGGAGGGCGATATCCCCAAGAAAGGAGGAATCGGCTTGCGTATCATCCTGTTATGCGGGGGATCCGGAAAAAGGCTGTGGCCTTTGTCCAATGAGATTCGCTCCAAGGTGTTCCTTAAGCTTTTGAAATCCGATGCCGGGGCCAGAGAATCGATGATTGAGCGAATATGCCGGCAATTAAATGAGGCGGGGCTGCTTCAATCCACATGCATCGTTACCCATCACAGTCAAGTGGAAATTACCCGTTCCTATGTTGGCGAGCATATCCCGATCCTGGCCGAACCCTTTAAAAGAGGAACCTTCACAGCCATTGCTTATGCGGTAAGTTATCTTCATGAAAAGCTGCAAATGGATCCAAATGAAACCATCTGCGTTCTTCCAGTCGACACATACGCAGATACCGCTTTTTTTCGACTGCTCCTTCGCGTTCCTGATGTTCTGATGCATTCTAAAGCAGATCTCGCTCTCCTCGGAACCAAACCTACCCATCCTTCCGATCAGTTCGGCTATATCGTTCCTGCTCAGCCCAATGGAAATGACGACTTTTCTTTCATTCACCAATTCATCGAAAAGCCCGATGAGCCGACAGCCTGTCGCCTCATCGAACATCAAGCGATGTGGAATTGCGGCGTATTCGCATTCTCCTTGAAGTTCATGCTGACATTTTTGAAAGACAAGGGGCATCCGATCCAAGTTGAGCATTGGCTGGAAAATTACGAACAGCTTGCAAACACCAGTTTCGACCGGGAAGTCGCGGAACACGCATTGTCTGCTGTTGTCATGAGATATGACGGCTATTGGAATGATCTCGGGAGTTGGATGGCGTTAAGCGATCATTTCGAGAGCCATGTCATCGGGTCAGGGCGAATATCGGACGACTCCTCTAACAGCCATATCATTAACGAGCTTTCCTATCCGATCGAAATGATCGGCGTTTCTGATCTCATCGTAGCGGCCAGTTCCGATGGCATCCTCATTGCTAACAAGGGCAAAGCAAATCAAATCAAGGATAAGCTCGAACATATGCCGCGATTTGCGAAGTATGAAGAGAAAAGATGGGGCTCCTACCGGGTTCTGAACGATTGGAACGATGAAACGGGAAATGGAGTGATGATCAGGCAGGTGAAGCTGATCCACGGAAAATATACGAGCTACCATCAGCATCTCGAGCGGCAAGAAATCGTGACGATTGTGACGGGCAGCGCGGAAATCCTTATGGAGGGTAAACGACGCCAGCTAAAGGCGGGCGATGTTCTGCAAATTCCGGCTGGAACCAGGCATGGAATTAAGGCACTTACCGATCTTGAACTAATGGAAGTTGTGCTGGGTAAGGACCTGGCGAAAGAAGATGTTATTCGTATTGAGATGGTGTGGTAAACGTTGCGGGCTATCTATATAGGCTGAACCAATCATTTTTACACAGAGTCACTACGTGGTCAGAACCATCTTCCGATCGCTATTATCCCCAGATTTTTTTTGGTCCCCTTTTTCAAAGGGAAAATCCGGTGATAAACACGAAGCGTATGCTTTCGATGGAGCTTTCTTACAGAAAGCTTTTAGCTCCGCTTCTGCAGATTCTTTCTGCCCCCTCCGTTTTCGTGTAAATTTCTTGTTCAACCTATATAGAGGTTTTTTAACATAAGAATGAAAGGAACCAGGCCGCGAAGGACTTGGTTCCTTACGTTCTATTGGACTGGTCCCATGTTGATGAGCCTCACATCGGACAACGTAATGCTTGTATTCCCGTCTTCGGCACCGCTGATGCTGCCCATATCAAATACAATACGGCTGTTCGCATAGCTTTGCTCGGTTGTGTCGAACGTGAAGGTGTATTCTTGCTCATCGGTGGACAAGTCCACTCGCTCACCGAAAAATCCATGCCATGCGTATCCTGCGGGAACGTCAACCCAGCCGACGCCAAGGCCCATTTTGCGTGCTTTATCCGCTTTGGCCTTGAACGTTAGTTTGTATTTGTAACCCTGCTGCATCGCGAAAGCTTCATTAATCACTTGCCGATCCCACGGATTATTCCCCGCCTGACCAATACGAGCCTGCAGCTTCCGATTCTCGACGGTAAATACCAGTTCCGAGTTATTCCCGTCAGAATGACTAAACCAGCCGTCGCTTCCTTTGGCAAAGTCACCGTTCGATATCAGATTGACGTGTACCGGCTGTCCGCCCTGATCCGCATCGGGATTCACTTCGAACAGCATCACATTGTGAATGGATACGCTGTGCTCACCCGCTGGAGCAGTACCAAAACCAAAGTTCAACAAGGCAGCCGCACCCGCAGTGTCCCCCGTTGTAAATGTATAAGTGTATCGCTGTTTGGTTTCAGTCAGGTTTACCGTTTCATCCATATACCTGTCTCCGCTTCCCTCCTGCGAGACTACCGCTTGCACGGATGTTGGAGCGGATGCAGAGGCATCAAAACTCAAGCGATACGTCTTGCCCGACTCCAAGGAAAGCTGACCTTGCTGCAATAACGCTTCCCGTCCATTTTCACTTGCACCCGACAAAGTAATGCGAATGCCCTCATCTTCCCTATGTGAAGCCACGAGATCATCAGGAATCAGTTCCCAACCGCTTCGATCATGCGTCAACTCGCCGTTCTGCAGCTTATTCTGAGAAACGTCCAGCCAGCGTGTATTATATTCGTTCCCTTCAAAATTAACATAATACGAGTTTCCCGCTTTCAGGGAAACCGCTGGCAGATACACGGTTTTGTAGGTTTGCCACCCGCCCGTATCTCCAAGCAGAAGCTCCGAGCTTGCAACCCTATTGCCTTGTTCATCTTTGACGCTGAATCGGATTTTTGAATCCGCTTTGGCACTCGCCATCCGGGTGGAAAAGGCATATGCCCCATCGTTTGCTGCATCGATTTTAAATTGCAGCAGATCGCCTTCGTCCATGTAGCTGACATGTTGGCCGCCTTCATCGGAATTTTCGAGCTGCAAACCTTGCATCATCCATGCCTCAGTTGCAGGAATATGGGCATAGCCCTGAACCGAAACCGGTTTTCCGCGCTTGGTCAGCCTTACATTATCGACGTAGGCCTTGCCTGAAGTACTGCCGAATAAAAGCTTCAATTCGGCTGTTGCTGTTGTTGCTGTCGTTCCGCTCTGTCCGATCACGATTTCACCGGTGTAGTTTCTCATCTCTTGCCCGAGCTGGATCTGCTGTCCTTGATGGATTTGCACGTCATGTCCCTCTGCGGTTGACAAGCCGATGTCCATCGTACGAGGCGCATCCGCCTTTGCATCAAAAGAGAATCCATAGGTGGTGCCAGCTTCCAGCTTCATATCCGGCTGTACCACAGCTACTTGATCAGGCTGACCATCGGTTTGCTTCACATCAACCACGAGCTGCCGTTCCATGATCGGGAACTTCAGGAAGTTATTCACGGAAATATGGGCTTCGGCACCGGATTCAATCCGATTGGACCAAAAACCAAGCCGCCCCTTGCCTTGATCAAATGTACCGTTATACACCAAATTTCCATCCGGCAGTGCTTTTCTTTCCACAGGTACAGCGTCAGCCTCACCGATATCGATCAGTCTGACATTGGATACCATGACTGCAGCGTCATCCAGCCCCAGATTGAATTCAAATCGGGCATTATTGTCTGAGCCATTCCGCATGTTAAAGGTGTATTCATAGGGCTGCCAATCCGTAGTCAACGAAAAGCTGTGTTCCTCCGAGTAATTCGTCCAGCTTTTCTCGAATTGCGTCACTTTCGAACGAATGACACGGTGAGCAGATGCTTTGGCATCAAACTGCACTCTGTATTTTCTGTTTTTCTTCACGTACATCGGCATTTGTGTCAGCTGTATGGAATAACCCTCGGTTCCGGGCTGTGAGACGGTCACCTTCGCCGCTTTGCCCTTCTGTTCATCGTCAACAACCTCCACTTTACCAGCTCCGCCTGCATTCGTAATGAACTTCCATTCATTCGGTACACCGGCTGCATCGACGCCTTCGGTAAAGCGTTCATTATATATCTGGTTGCCATCTGCTTGCGGATCCCGCTTCCGTTCAGGCTCGATTGGATTCGAAGTGACGTCGGGCCATTCGTTCATTTTTTTATAGGAATATACCCGAACAAAATCCACATTCATCTTCTCGGACACAAATCCGTTTTCAGGTGATCCCGGCCAGTCTCCGCCTACCGCAAGGTTAAGAATCAGATAGAACGGCCGGTCGAACGGTGCAGGGAAAGTGTAGCTCTCCGGCTGTCCTGCCGCGGTTGTTTGCCAGTTATTCACTTGATGATGCAGCTTGCCATCCACGTAGAAACGAATCATGCCAGGCAGCCATTCCACCTGAAAATCATGATATTCATCTGCAAAGGACTCTCCGGCGGGCAATGTAAACTTGCCTTGGTCATGCCCGTGCGAGCCATCAGGCTTCACGGCATCATAGTGGATCGTGCTGTACACTTCGTGGTCTTTGTTTTTGCCGCCGATCAGCTCCATAATATCGATTTCGCCGGAAGCCGGCCATCCACCGTAATGCGATTCATCCGTAGGCATCATCCAGATGGCCGGCCACATGCCCTGCTGCACCGGAAGCTTCGCCCGAACGACAACTTTGCCGTAGGTCCAGTCTCCTTTCCCCATCGTGATCAGTTTGCCTGAAGTATAGGATTTGCCACTTTTTTGCTCCCGCTTCGCCTCAATTTGAAGTACACTCCGAGCGCCATCTTTGACGATGCGTGTATTATCCGGACTGTAATATTGCAATTCATTGTTATAGACAAGTCCGGTATCCTGAACCGTCCATTTGGAATCATCCACGCCAGCACCGTCGAATTCGTCATTCCAGATCATTTCCCAATCCTCGTCCGGGATCGTTGTTGCCGGAATCGGCTTCTCCCCCGCCGGATTACCTGGAACGGAAGGTGTCTCTCCAGCCGGAGAGGACGGTGATGAAACGGTTGAACCGCTGCCAGGCGTGGAAGGTTTCGGTTGTGCAGACTGCTCGTTGTCTGACGTCATATTAACGCTGTGCCGCCCCTTTGTAACCGTTTTCTCATTGACAAGCACGCTGCCAGCCTCCACATCGAGCAGCTTGATCTTGCCTTTGGCATCAATACGGGTATGTCGAGCTTTGCTGTTCACGCTCAACGTATCAATCACGCTCTCGTCAGACAGTTCAACCGTTGCTTTGCGTATGACGGTCATTGCTTCCACCACGCTGTTTCCAGCGATGTTCACATGCACCAAGCCGGAACCGGAAGCTTTATCGACGACAACCTGCTTCAGTTTGGAGCTGCGAATGTCGATGGAGTGGCTTCCTCCACCTTTTATAATGACACTTCCCGTAACCGTCACACCATCCAGCGTCACTCTGCCTTCGCCAATACCTTCGGTGAGCAGCAAATTGCCGCTAACGGTCATATCCTTGAGCGTGACGTCAGATGATCGGATAACCAGATTGCCATCAACACTTGATTCATACGTACCGGGAGCACTTTTCACATCCGTGATCATGTTGGACATCAACGTTGCTGCCTGTGCTCTTGTAATATCCGACTGTGGAGCCAGTTTTCCATTGTATCCGTTTACAATTTTCTCCTGAATCAAATAACTGAACGCTTTTTTGGCGTAGTCTGCCACTTCTTTCTCATCTTTGAAACCGGTTAGCGCTTGTTCGTCCTCTTTGCCTGTCGATAGTTGGAACGCCCGATCTGCCATGACTGCGGCATCCTGCCTTGTGATAGGCAGGTCTGGTGACAGATGTGCAGCATCGGTTCCCTGAATGATTCCCGATCCATTCGCTCGAACCAGGGCATCATAGTACCACTCCTTTTCGCTCATGTCTGAAAATGCTGCTGACGCTGATTGCTGCCCGCCGGCAAAACCAAATATCCGGTCCAGCATCACAACAAACTCGGCGCGGCTGATGCGTTCATTCGGTTTGAACGTGCCGTCGGTATACCCTTTGATCAAAGCCAGATTCTGCATCCGCGTCACGGCATTTTCTGCCCAGTGTCCCGTCATATCCCGATATGGGGCGGAATGCAGGCTGCCCGCCTGCACCTGTCCCGCCTCCGCTTGCTTCGATGTGCTTTCTGCTCCGGCAACCGCCGGACAGACCAGGGAAACCATCATGCTTCCTGCCACGAGACAAGCCAATCCTTTTTTCACTCGTATTCCTCCCCTAATGTATGTTGACATGCAGGGCAGTGCTATTCCTTCACTGCCCCGATGACGATGCCTTTTACGAAAAAGCGTTGCAAAAATGGATAGATCACCAGAATGGGCAGTGCCCCGATAAAGATCTGAGCGGCCCGAACCGTACGCTGGGAAACGTTCTCCAGCATGGACGGGTCTACATTGATTTTGCTGAGATCCTGCTGCACAATGATCGTCTGAAGCAGCGAAGCAAGCGGATAATTTTTAACGTCCGACATATAGATCATGCCGTCAAACCAGGAGTTCCATTGACCTACCATGGTGAAAAGTGACAGCGTGGCAATGGCCGGAAGAGACAGCGGCACGTAGACCAGCGCCAGCGTTTTGATATGACCTGCACCATCCAGATAGGCAGCTTCCTCCAGTTCCTTGGGCAGGCCCCGGAAGAAGTTCATCATCAGGATGACATTCCACACAGACAGTGCTCCCGGCAGAACCAGCGCCCAAATGGTATCCATCAGACCAAGTTTTTGAATCAGGATATAACTTGGAATCAGGCCGCCGCTGAACAAAATGGTAAATACGAAGAACCATGTGTAGATCGAACGGCCCCTAAAGTTGATATCCTCCTTCGATAACGGAAATGCCGTAATCAGCATGATCACCATACCGAGGATGGTAGCGATGACGGTCCGTTTCACCGAGACCCAGAGGGAGTCAATAAAGTTCGAATTGCCAAACGTCTTTACGTAGGCGTCCGTCGTAAAGCCGACCGGCCAGAAGCTGACCAGATTCGAAGAGGCTGGAGCCATGCTGCTGAACGAAACGGCCAAAATATGAATGATAGGCAATATGCAGAGCAGCGATAATACGCCGAGAAAAATATAATTGGCAACGCTGAATATTCGATATCCTTTTGTTTTGTAATACAAGCCCTATTCTCCTCTCTAGAACACGCGATAGTTAGCCAGTTTGTAAGCGAGTCGGTATGAGATAACGATCAGAATGGTCGCAACCACGGATTTGAACAAACCTACCGCTGTGGCAAAACTCATCTTGCCGTTCAAGATACCGAGTCGATATACGAAAGTATCGATAATGTCTCCTTTGTCGTAAACGAGCGGATTGTACAGGTTGAATACCTGATCGAATCCTGCATTCAGAATGTTTCCGATGGAGAGTGTCATAAGTACGATCGTAATTGGCATCAGCGCAGGGATGGTGATGTGCAGCGTCTGCTTGAACCGGTTGGCTCCATCCACTTCGGCCGCTTCGTACAACGCCGGATTGATGCCCGAGAGAGAAGCCAGAAATACGATCGTGCCGAAACCAAATTCCTTCCAGACATCACTGACAATCAGTGTTATGCGAAACCACGTTCCATCCCCCAGGAAAAATATGGGGTCCCCGCCCAGCGCAACGATAAGTTTGTTCACCATGCCTCCTTGCGGAGACAGGATATCCAGCAAAATTCCGCCGAGAATGACCCATGAGAGAAAGTGCGGCAGATATACGAGCGTTTGGCTGACCCTTTTAAAAGCGACCAAGCGAACCTCGTTTAACAAGATGGCGAACAAAAATGGAGCGATCAGCCCTGCAATGATTTTGAAAAAAGCAATCACCAGGGTGTTCCAGATCACTTGCCCAACATCCGGATACAAGAACAAATATTTGAAATTATCCCAACCAACCCATTTGGATTCAGTAAATCCCAAGTAAGGCTTGAAATCCTGAAAAGCGATGACGATGCCGCCCATTGGTATGTACTGAAAAATGATCGCCAGCAAAACAGCCGGTACAAGCATCATATGCAAGGACCAGTTTCGCCGCATATTCCAGCGTTTTTTCGTCTTGGCGGCACGCCGTTTATGCGGCGTTTCCAACGTATGTTCCTTCACCCCAACATCCCCCATGTTCTAAATTTTGTATTTTACAAGTCCGCATGAACTTGTATATTAAAATTATAGCAACGGCCATTTGCGATCTATATCCTAATATTGCAACAACGATAACAATATTTAAATGAGTTGAGGAGGTTGAACGTTGTTCGCCCGTCTGAATGTCTTTACCAAAATCACCCTGCTGTTCATCGTATTGCTGGTACTGGTGCTGTTTCTGTACACGTACTCGAACAGGGAGAGCGTACGCGTGATCGAACATGAAATCCAGAATAATTCGATGAATCATCTATCGACTTTTGCCGATTCGGTAGAATCCAATATTTACCAATTGTCTCTTTACGGCATGTCCATTGGCCAGGATTCCAGCATTCAGGAATACCAGCGTCCGGACTATAAAGATAACCCTTATGAACGTGTCAAGGTAGGCAGCGCCATTCTTGAAAAGTTGAACCTGTACAATGCGGCCAGCAAATGGCATTCAACGATTACGTTGTATTTTCCGCGTTTGCAAAAAGTCATCTCGACGGATTATTATGCTTCTATTCCGTACCGGGAAAACGAATTCACGAAACCGCTCTCGAAATCATGGACGTATGCGCTTAACCAGTTTGAATGGTACACCACGGACCCGACCACAGCGAGCATCAAACCGGACAAAGCCAGATTAATCACAAAGATCAGCTTCCCTGTTCGTCATTTGACGGCGATGCTGGATCAGAACAAGTTAAATAACAAGGGCGATCCCTTCATGTTTCATCCAGAACTCGGCCTGATCAGCAACAGCAGCGGCAATGACACCTTGAAAGCGGTTCAAAGCAAACTGCGGGAGATGGACTTGCAAGGCAAAGGCGGCTTTACTACCAACCTGGATCATACCGAATACTATGTTTCCTATATTCAATCCGGCAGCCTGGGATGGTATTATGTCGATTATGTTCCCATGCAGCAAATTCTGAGACCGATTACGAGCAGCCGCAATCTCTTTTTTGCTTCCATCACGGTACTGATCGCCATGAGCGTTGTTGTGTTGTATGTCTTGTACCGGAGCGTTCAACTCCCGCTTCTTCAACTGGTGAAAGGTACGAATCGCTTGTCGACCGGGGACTTTTCCGTTCGTTTGCAGCATTCGTCACGGAACGAGTTCAGTCTGCTGTTTGCACGATTTAACATCATGGCCCAGCGCATTCAGGAATTGATCGAGAATGTGTACGAGGAGCAGCTGAGAAGACGCGAAGCTACGCTGAAGCAATTGCAGTCGCAGATTAATCCGCATTTTCTTTATAACTGCCTCTTCTACATCAAAAACATGGCCAGGATGAAAAACGAAAAAGCCGTGGTCGCCATGGCTCTGAATCTGGGTGAGTATTATCGATACATAACAAGGTCGGAGAAGGATCAAGCCACGGTCAAGGAAGAACTGACAATGGTCAAAAATTATTTGGAAATCCAGTCGTTGAGACTGGAACGGATGCATTTTACGATCGACGTACCTGATGATATTTTGGACAAAACCGTTCCAAGACTCACGCTTCAGCCTATCGTAGAGAACGCTATCATTCATGGCATTGAGCCTCGATCCGAGGACGGCCATATTACCATTTTTGCAGATTGCAAGGATGACAAGTACAAGATTACCGTTGAAGACAGCGGACTTGGCATGACGGATGAACAGCTGAATCAATTGAAGAGCAATCTGTTGAAACCACTGGATGAACATATGGGTTGCGGCACCTGGAACGTTCATCAACGTTTGTACTTTTTGTATGGTGACGGGGCCGGACTACATTATGAACATTCGCCAACCGGCGGCGTTAAAGTAAGCATCACATGGAACGACAATATCAAAGAGTAGGTGATACGCATGTTACAGATTTTATTGGTTGACGATGAAAAATCGGTCGTGGAAACGTTAGCCGAAACGATTCCATGGGAGAGCTGCGGAATCGGCACGGTTCACGAAGCCTTGTCCGGCGCGGTAGCGCTTGAAATCATGGAAAATCACGATATTGATATCGTTATTACAGACATTCGCATGCCGGAGATGTCCGGCATTGCGCTGATTTCAGCCATTCACGAACGCTGGCCGCATGTGCAGACCGTTCTTTTATCGGGATATGCCGATTTTGAATATGCCAAACAGGCGATGGCGCTGGAAAGTTTCGACTATTTGCTCAAGCCTGTTAGTGATGAAGACCTGATCGAGACCGTGCAGCGACTCGTGGACCGGATCAAGCAAAAATGGGAAACTGCTGCGTCATATCAACGTGCCTTGCATGCTTTTCAGGAGAACCTGCCTCTATTGCAATCGACCATGCTTCATGAACTCCTCACAGGCAAAACCTATTCTCCGCAAGCCCTGTCGGACAAGCTTGAATTGCTGGAGCTGCCCTACTCGATCGGTGAAGAACTGGGCATGCTGGTGATCCGTATGGAGGAGCATTTATCCGAGATGGGCCAGCATGATCTTTCTCTAATGGAATACGCGATATGCAATATCATCAGTGAAGTGATGCAGCATCATTTTCATATCTGGCACACACGGGATGTCCACGATTATCTTGTTGTACTGGCCAGCGTTAAACACGGCGCATCAACAGGGTTGACCAAGGATGAGAAACCGCAAGCCCTGCTGGAGCAGTATGCAGCCCAGATTCAAACGAATGTACAGCTCTACTTGAAAGGCGCCATCTCCATCTCGGTCTCCCATTGGGGCAAGTTTCCTTACGAGATCGGTGAAATTTACGAGGGAGCCGTACGTTCCATGCGCAAGCGGATGGGTCAGGTACGAGGCCTGTTCGTTACGGCTTCGGATGATCCGGATGTGCATCCGGTGCCGGCGATCCGTTCCTTGTACAAACCGCCTACGCTGATCAGTTTGCTGGAAGCCGGACGTTTTGACGAAGTGGAGCAGAAAATCGAGGTAATCTTTGATGAACTGCTGCATTCAGGCGAGCATCATGACATTGCGGAAACGACCATCGAAGTGTATCATGCCTTGGCGGGGGCGTTTGCTTACATCATTCACAAGAACGGCAAACAGATCTCTTCCGTGCTTCCTGCCGAAACGTATCGATACTTTCATGCACCGAGTTATGCCACCGCGCAGCAGCTGAAAGACTGGTCCATCCGGACGCTTCATTCGATCAGTGAGGATGCGGAACAAGAGCTGAAGGACAATCACAGCACGATCGTGCGCAGTGTCAAAAGCTTTGTAGACCATCACCTCGCTGGTGACGTTTCCTTGCCCGCTATAGCAGAGCATGTTCACCTTCATCCGGTGTATTTGTCCAAGGTATACAAGGCAGAGACAGGAGAAGCTCTTACCGCCTATGTGTATCGGTTGCGTATGGAAAAAGCAGCGTATTACCTGCGTTCATCCAGTGCAAAAGTATTTGAGATTGCCGAGCTTGTCGGGTACAACAATACCGCCTATTTTATCCGGGTGTTCAAAAAATTCTATGACGTGACCCCGCAAGAGTACAGGGAGAATCTGCCCGTGTGATACAACGCGGAATCCAAAGGCTGGCTGTTCGATTGCCCGAACCTAGAGATGTGAGACGCGCTTGTTCCAACGCCCGTACAGCCAAAAGGCATTGCCGGAATGATCTCCGACAATGCCTTTTCAATTTCGTTTGCTTCTTGGTCCAGTTGTTCACACGACTTAGTCTATTCATACGAACAAGACTGCTCATGCAGCTGTTGTAATTAATCTTTCGCTTTATTTTCCGCTTGTTACGGATTGATACCACTCGTTTACTTCCTGCGTAATCTGATCCCCGCCGGAAGATTTCCACTTCTCGACAAAGCCGTCAAACGCGTCTACCGGAGCTTTGCCATAAACGATCTGCGAGAACAAATCCTTCTCCATCTTCGACAGAATATCGTTGTTCATTTGCATCGTCATGGTTGGAGCGCCTGTGAACATTTGGTTATAGACGATATCTTTTTGATCCATAACAATTTTGGCTGCTGCAAGCATCGGTTCCGGCACGCCGGATTTCATTTTTTTCTCGAAAGGCGTTGTTGCTTCTTCCCCGCTTGCAAGCTTCGCGAGTGTGGTCATGCTCAGACTTGGAATCCGTGCACCGTCAAATGTCAACGTGTACTTCTCAGGCAAATAACCGCCGGTCGCACCGGCATCTGTAGAAGGTTTGCCGTCAACCATAGCCCAGTCATATCCTTCAGCGAAGCCGTGTTCGAATTCATCGCCTTCTGTTGGATTCGCATAGTGGTCAAAGAGATAGTTCTGGTAGGTGAAGAAGGCTTCCGGGTTCTTCATGTCCTTGTTAATCAGGATCACGCCATTACCGTTCGATGTACCACGTCTGCCTGCTTTGCCGTCTGGTCCGGCCGGAATGGGATAAGCTTTGTATTCAGCTTCCGGATTATTTTTCTTCACATCCTCCAGCGGCCATGACGGCATCCAGTGAGGTCCTACAACAATGCCTGCTTTACCTGCCGTAAATTCTTCCGCAGCTTTGGTCTCGTCATAAACGCCCGCTTCTTCCGGGATATACCCTTTGCTCATCCAGTCCTGCAATGTGGCAAGAGCCTGTTTTGCACCAGGTGTGACGGAGCCATATTCAAGCTTGCCATCTGCATTCAGGTTCCATTGATTCGGCATCGTGCCATACGCTCCGAAAATCCAGCCTGCATCAGACATCCAGGTGTTCAACCAATTTTTGAATCCGATCGTCAGACCATACGTATCTTTTTTGCCGTTTCCATCCGGATCTTTGTTTGTAAACGTTTCCATGATTACTTCAAGATCACTTAATGTTTCCGGTGCTTTCAGATTGAATTTTTTCATCCAGTCTTCCCGAATCCACATCACCGGATCTCCGTTATAGGCATAGTCGAGAATCGGAATGCCGATTCGTTTGCCGTCCTGCATGTACGGGTACCATACGGAAGGATCTTCATTAACGGCTGCTTTCCACGTATCACTCGCATATTGATCAAACAATTCGCCAGCATCTGCAAATTTGCCAGTTTCGATCAACTCGCGCACCAGATTGAACTCCCCGCGATACGAGATAATGTCTGGCATCTCCGCATTGGAAGCAAGCGAGAGGCGCAGCTTGGTTTCGAATGCATTATTGGTGGACGGTGAAACCCACTGATTTTTCAATTCAATGCCGAGCTTGTCTTTTGCCCATTTGGTGTGTACGTTGTTGTCCTGGTCCTCACCTGATTTGAACTTCACATCCGGACCCCATGGCCGCAAATACGTGATGCTGACAGGCGGATCATATTTACCATCCTTCATCTCCAGTGCAGCACTTGGTGTGCTCGACGCAGCTTCTTTACTCTGTCCACTGCTGCCGCACCCGCTGAGTACAGCGGAAAGCGCGAACACTCCGGCGAGCGCCAAACTGCCTATTTTTCTTTTTTTGCTCATGTCCAACCTTTGTTCCCCCTGTCTATGTAGTAATGTTGTTTACAGAGTCCATCATAATGAATGATCCGTATGTATGCCCATACTAATATTACAACATTTATTGCATTAATTTAGGATATTGGAAAATGGATATGAATGTTGTATTAGTGCAATGTTCCTTGTAAAAATGCAAAAAAACAGCCGTTTTTTCGTTTAATCATCTGTATTTTTCGCTTCCGGACTCCCTTTTTTATGCAATTAAAAAGAGGGAAAGCGGAGAGCATACCTCTCCACTTTCCCTTTCATGATTTTACTTTATTGTGCTTTGGCCATTTTAGTTGCTTGTATACTTCACCCAGTCGTATTCGGCATACAGCGGATTGGCTCCATTGTACGGTCCAAGCCAGTGATCCACGCCAGTTCCGTTCCACAGGTTCATCATAATTTTACCCGGCGTCTTCGGAATGTTCGTTGTGGCCGTATGTTTCAGAACACCGTCGACATACCACTTGATATAACCGGGCTGCCAGTCGAATGCATACGTATGAAAGCCTTGGGACGCATCAAAGCCCAGATTGATGATTTTTTCATGACCGCCGACGCCGTTCGTGTAATAATTGAATTGCACTTTCGTCGTGTCTTTTCCCAAAAATTCAATATCAATCTCATCCCACTGCGTCCCGTCCGCAGGCCCTGTATAGGTGAAGAAGGAAGACACGACTCCCGTATTTTTGGCAGGCTTCATGCTCACCTCGTACAGACCATACCCATGTTTGTTGGTTGTTCGGTATTCCCCGCAATCGAATTTGTTGTATGCAGAACTTGTCAAACCCAGCCTCAGTTTGCCGTCACTCGTAAAATTAACATTATTCGCCCTCCAGGTGCAGTTAAACATCGAACCATTGGAATAACCATCAGCCTTTTGCCATGTGCTCGGGTTGTGGTACGTTAGCGGCTCCCAAAATACATACCCCGCGAAAGCGCTTACTGAAAATAATAATGAAACCACTCCCGAAACCATTAACGCAACCCATGTCTTTCTTTTCATCATACACCTCCATTCAAATTCACCCACTTAATTTAAAGCGCTTACATGGGTGTTGTCCCCATTTTATACACTTCTCCTTATTCGAACTATAACAAACTTGAAAGAACAGATATTCATTTTTAAAGATGATTGGTTCAAAATGATCTTTTTAGTTTCAAAGGAAAGAACCCTTCTCTATTGAAGGGACCCCCTTTATTTTCCTCGTACAACCCTCAAACCCTGATCGGGCCCTAAGCCATTAGCATCGAATTTGCCTGGAAAAGAGATCTCCAAATTGTTCATCCCGCTGACCCAGCCTCCGCCCTTGGTTACTCGCCAAGTATTCTCCGGGCTTTCCGGGTGGCTGTGCCATTCCCAGCACCATTCTCTTACATTGCCGGACATATCATGAATGCCCAACTCATTGGCCTTCTGTGTACCGACAGGTTTCGTTTGTGTGCGGTTGTTCTCAATGACCGGCCAGCTCCATTCTCCGGTTAACGGCTTGTCCCCCGCATTCATCCAGTACCAGGCCACTTCATCAGCATTGTTGCTGCCGCTATACGTATAATTCTTGCTTTTCTGCCCTCCGCTTGCAGCATATTCCCACTCCGCCGCTGTAGGCAGGCGATAGCCGTTTGATCCTTCGTTGATGGTAACGGTCCATTTCAGGTTATCATATTCATTTTTATTATTTGGATCGGTTGTATTCTTATCAATTGTATAATAAGGTTTCAAACCTTCTTTGATGCTGCGCTTGTTGCAATATTCCACCGCGTCATACCAGCTTACCCTCTCAACCGGCCGGTCTTCTCCTTTGAAGCCGGACGGGTTATTGTCCATGACCTCCATCCATTGCTTCTGAGTCACTTCGGTTTTCCCGATATAGAAATCAGACAGGGTAACGTCCTTGCCGCTATAAGCGGACTTACTGCTCTTAAACGTACCACCCTCAACCAGAATAAGATCATCACTCACCGTGGAGCCGGCGGTTGAACAAGCACTCAAAGCAGCAACAGCTAGAATTGAAAGCAATATCATCCACTTTCCCATTCAACGACCTCCTTCGAAACTGAAGCTGAGAGCAAGACAGATCGTGGACCTGTCCTGCCTAGGTTCAGTTCAGGAATTCAGGATACGCCTGCTTCCGATTGCCTTCACAAGGAAAACGATTACCAGACGGTTACGTTTGAGCTTCCGCTACTTTGATATCCTTCGGTTGCCATAACCTGATAAGACCAGCTGCTGCCCAAGTACATGCCTTTGCTTGCCCATGCATTCACGTGATTGCTGAACGTGATCGTGGAGTTGACTCCGATGGGACGTTTGGACTGTCTGACACTCCAGTATTGCGGGAACGTTTGATAGCCGTCAATCGAAGGAGCATTGTATCTCATCGTGGTATAGATGTCATACGTGCCGCCATCGCTGTTTACGGTGCCTTTATACGTACCTGTCGGACGGTATGTTCCCCAGTTATCTACCACGTAGTACTCGATCAGCGAATTTCGGGTCCAGCCATAAAAAGTCAGGTATCCGTTACCCGAAGGTGAGAATACACCAGCGTTATAATTTACTACACGATTAGGCGTCCCGTACGTCCAGCCTTTACCCACAACGAAATTCCCCGTATTCTGCCAGGTTACGCTGTAGTTTCCGCCTGAACCGTTCACGGCATTGACCGTACCTCCACCATCTGTCCAGTTTTGCCAATAATCCGTCGCGGCTCCGGAAGTTGCGGCGAAGACACCAAAGCTCATGGAAGCTGCAAGAACAACGGTCATCAATTTTTTCCCAAATTTAAACATATCGGAATACCTCCTGATATTTTTGATGGATTCTGAATTAACATCGTCACAGCAACCTTTACGGACTTCTTTGAACGAGTGATTGAATGCGGGCAATCATTTGAAAAGGCGTTTCGAAAACAGATACAGATCGTTCTTCCACACCGGCCAGTCATGCCCTCCGCTCTCTTCATACCAAATGTGAGGTACTTCTTGCTGCTCCAGGTATTGATGTACGCCGATGCTGATCCGGATGAGATTGTCCTGATCGCCGCAGGAAAGCCATAACAACGAGAGCAGCGAAGACGCTTTGGCCGGATCGGGCACGAGCAGCTCCGGGGCTTTGGTATTCGGAGCTGCCGAAAAGGCGCCGACCCAAGCAAAATGGTCAAGATGGCTGAGTCCGATGTTCAAGGACTGTCCACCCCCCATGGACAAGCCGGCGATTGCCCTGTTTTCCCTGGCTGTGCTTGTAGGATAACTGGACTCGATATAAGGGATAAGGTCATGAAGCAGATCGGATTCAAACCGTTCGAAAGCTCTTATTTTCTCGGGATCAAAAAGGTCTCCCTCCGCGCGATCATTAGGCATGGCGCGGCCGTTGGGAAATACCACAATCATCGGTTCAAGCAGACTGTCGTTGTAGAGATTGTCGAGAATGGTCTGTGGAGCGCCATGGTTGTGCCACTCCGTCTCGTCCCCGCCTATCCCGTGCAGCAGATAAAGGACAGGGTACGTAAGTGCCGAAGAAAATCCTGGCGGCTTGTACACCAATGCTTTACGTACATTGCCGACCGTTGCGGAGTCATACTCCACCGTCTCGACCACGCCGCGCGGTATGTTATCGCGGTATTGGTCAAATCCTTCAGGTGCCGAAGTTATCATGTACAGTGCTCCCTTCAAGGCTTGCGTTCTTCGATCGAACAGCTTTACAATGACAACATTATTCCTTCTCCCTCTGAATTTCGCTTGCAGCAGATCCCCGGTTTCCAGCTACTCCCCTGCATCGCCAAGCACGTTACGACACCACCTTCCTTTCTGCGTGAATTTACATTCCAAGAAAAGCGGGCTAAAGGAGCATGAAACTCGAATGGCCTTGGTTTCGATTCGCTCCTTCTCTCCGAGTGTAGCGCTTACATATTTTAACAGCAACCGGATAAAGTATAGGACTTGGCTGTATCGCTGCAAAACCGGTATGATGATGCCGAGTCCCTGCAACTTGACCCATGATTATAAACCATGTTAAGTTTTCTCTATTGAAATACAGAACTTTTAAAGGGGGGACCAGAGGATGACCGAATTAGAGGTTGTAGATGTTTATGTGGGCCTGTCGCTGAGGATGAACATTGACATGGTCCACCATACGGTTAAATCGGAACTCTGATTAGAAACAAGCTTATTCAGATTATCAAAAAAGGGATCCATGTCATGGTCATTTCCTCTATCATTTAGCCATCTAAATTAAATGAAAAGGATGATCCCTTGTGTCATTAATAAACGTCTCTAACCTGACTTTTGCCTATGAAGGCAGTTACGATAACATATTCGAGAATGTAAGCTTTCAATTGGATACGGATTGGAAATTGGGCTTTACGGGAAGGAACGGCAGAGGAAAAACGACGTTTCTTAACCTGCTGCTCGGCAAATACGAATATAGTGGTACGATATCTGCGAACGTTAGTTTCGAGTACTTTCCTTTCCACGTCGAAAATAAAGATGCGATGACGATCGAGGTCGTCGAGGACGTTTATCCAGAGTACCTGCATTGGAAACTTGTACGAGAACTGAACCTGTTAAAGGTTTCGGAAGATGTATTGTATCGGCCTTTCAGTTCACTGTCGAACGGGGAGCAGACGAAAATATTGCTGGCTGCCTTGTTTATGAAGGAAAATCGGTTTTTGCTCATTGACGAGCCTACCAATCATTTGGACATTCATGCCAGAAAACTCGTCAGCAATTACATCAGCAGCAAAAGCGGTTTTATTTTGGTATCCCACGATCGCTCCTTCCTGGATCATTGCGTAGACCACATCCTTTCCATCAATAAAACCAATATCGAGATTCAGAAAGGGAATTTTTCCGCTTGGTGGGAAAACAAACAAAGACAAGATCAATTCGAGCTCGCAAGCAACGAAAAATTAAGAAAAGACATTAAACGTTTATCCGATTCCGCCAAACGCACGGGAGGCTGGTCGCATGAAGTCGAACGGACGAAAAACGGCACCCGAAATTCAGGCTCCAAGGTGGACAAAGGATATATCGGACATAAGGCTGCCAAAATGATGAAACGCTCCAAAAACTTGGAGCAAAGACAGCAAGCAGCCATCCGCGAAAAATCCAAACTCCTCAAAAATATCGAGAGTGCGGAACGTCTGCAGATCCATCCATTGGATTTTCACAAAGATGAACTTGTGCAGTTGGAACATGTATCGATATCGTATGGCTCCAAGACGGTTTGTAAAGATGTGAATTTCACGGTCAAACAGGGGGATCGCATCGCTCTTTTCGGCAAAAACGGATCTGGAAAATCAAGCATCCTGAAACTGATCTGTGATGAACGGATCACGTATACAGGCCATCTCCGAAAAGATCCCCAAGTTAAAATTTCGTACGTATCCCAGGACACTTCAGGTCTTGAAGGAAGCTTATCCGAATTTGCCGCCGCCCGGCATATTGATGAAAGTCTGTTCAAATCCATATTAAGAAAGCTTGATTTTTCAAGGCTGCAATTGGAGAAGGACATTTCGACGTTTAGCGCAGGCCAAAAAAAGAAAGTGCTGATCGCCAAAAGCCTTAGTGAGCAGGCTCATTTGTACGTATGGGATGAACCGCTCAATTTTGTGGATGTTATTTCCCGAATGCAGATCGAAGAATTGCTGCTCGAGCACGCCCCTACCCTTCTTTTTGTGGAGCATGACAGCGAATTTTGCGAAAATATCGCCACGGATATCGTTGAGCTGTGAGCGCGCAAGACACGTGACATACAGGAAAAAGTCGCTAATTTAGCGGCTTTTTTTGCTTTTGAAATTCCAAGTCATAACACACGTACTGATTTTCCAGCTCATCACATATTGTATAATCGGACATTTTTCAAACCGAATTTTTTGACTTCAATGTCCGGTAACTCTTGGCGATTCAGCATCGCAGCTTTCTTATACATCAGCTTATACAAACTTTAACCATTTACGTGGAGAGGATGAACGAAATGAGTCAAGAGGTATTCAACATCGAAGCCGCAGGAGGCAACAATGTTCTGGCTTTCGTGGATTTGACGATTCTGAACTGTAGTCTCAAAGGCGTCTATCAGTATGAGGTGACCAAGGACGAAAAGAAAACGAAAATCCTCGTCATGCCTACTGATCCTGAAGCCCAGAGCATGACGCTGACGGAGCTGGTCACCGAAATCAATAACATTATCCAGTCGTTCGGCGGCGGTCAGAAGGTCAACGAAGAGAGCATGAAGTCTACGTTGGAATCGCTGGGCCTGAAAAACCTCGCGGATATTCAAGTGCAAATCCGCCAGCTCTTCGTTTACGTCGATTCGTCCAGCATCCAGGCCAATTCCAAGCCTTGCGAGTATGCATTTAACTTTGTCATCTTAAATCCGGTTCATCCCGATGAAAGCTTGAAGCTCTTTAATATCAAATCTCTCGGCATTGCCGTCTATAACACCAACCGCCAAAAAATTATAGAGCGCATGCAGCTTGAAGATATTAACCAGCTCTTAACTTAGACTAAGGAGCCGTCAATAAAATGAAAGCTTACGATGCTGAATCCGTCAAATCACTGACCGCCGTGCTTCACAGCGAGTTTTACATCGGGGAAGCCCTCTTTCAAATTGTTTTTATCAAGAAAAAAGAAGGCCTTGTCGTTGCAGGGAAATGGGTCAACCCGGACATCTCTTTTGAAATGAGTGAGGTGGCCGATAATTTTGGCATCCTGCTTCCGGAGTTTTTGAACTTCGAATTGGTTATCGAATCCATCGGAATCGATTATTTATCCGACGAAAACAAAATCGTCTTCGATGGTGGCATACGTCATTTTGGCCATTTGTTGCTGGAAGCATGGAAAAGTCCGAATAAACCGGCAGATAGTTATAAGCTGGCTTTGGACTTTGACCGGAAACTGGAGCTTTCCAGTCTCCCGATCATCGGCCGGTTCTGTAATCCCGGAGACGGCTTTATCTTTAAAGGGTTGAATTTGAGTTACACGGAAAATGTTGAATTTAAATTTACTTTTCTTGCCCGGCTAGTCATTAAACAGCTTGCCGTTAACCTCGATATAGATTATATCCAATCCTTGAAAAACAAGCTTGCACTTCCTCAGCTACCGGGGAATGCTTCGGAACTTCCGACAAACACCATCCATTGGCTTGACATCCATAAAGGCTTCGGCGTCCTGTACTTCTCCAAAATCGGAGTCAGTCTGATCGAATCCGAGCTTACGTTATATCTCGACGCAAGCTTTACGATCTCGTTCATCCGGCTGGACTTTTTTGAACTTAACGTGTCGACTTCTTTAAAAGACCTGAGCGACTTCGATTTTGGACTGAGCGGTTTGATGGTCACGCTGGAGAAGCCCGGGTTCAGCCTGACGGGCGGATTATATAAATCACCCGAAGAAAAGACGCTTTACAATGGGGTTTTAGGCTTAAAAATCGGTCAATACAGCCTGCAGGCCCTCGGTTCCTACGGCGAGATGCCCGGCAGCGGAGAAATGACCTTTTTTGCTTACCTGATGCTTGGCTTGCCGCTCGGGGGACCGCCCTTCTTCTTTGTTAATGGCCTGGCATTTGGGCTCGGGGTGAATCGGTCCTTAAAGCTGCCCGACTTGACCCAGGTCCGGTCCTTCCCTTTGGTGGAAGCGGCTATGGGAGACAACACGGGACTTCGGCCGGACACACCGCCGATGGTGGCCTTAAGCGCTTTGAGCAAGTCGATCGTTCCCGCCTCGGGCCAATATTTCATATCGGCAGGGGTTCGATTTACGACGTATGGCGTGTTGGAAAGCTTTGCGCTGCTCAATATCGAAATGGGTAATCGACTGGTCATTTCCCTGCTCGGTTTATCCAATGCATCGATGCCGCCAAAATTAACCGGAGTAAGCCCGATTATGCGGGCTGAACTTGCGCTGAAAGCCGTATTCGATCCGGGAAATGGCCAACTGCTGGTCATGGCAGCTTTGACAGACCGTTCTTTCCTGTTTGACCCGGCTTGTAAGCTCCAGGGAGGCTTTGCGATCGGGTTTTGGTTCAGCGGAACCTATCAAGGAGACTTCATCATCACCCTGGGCGGATGCCACCATCCGGCATTCCATAACATCCATTATCCATATATCCCGGCACTCGGTGTTTCCTGGATCATCAATCGCAATATTTCAATTAAAGGGAACGCCTATTTTGCCGTAACCCCTTCCTGTATGATGGCCGGCGTCAGCCTGCAGCTGCTGTTTGAGTCGGGAAATCTGAAAGCCTGGTTCTATGCTGCTGCCGATTTTATTTTGAAATGGAAGCCGTTCTTTTATCAAGCCAGAGTTCGGGTATCCGTCGGCGTATCCTACCGCATCAAAATATTCGGCATCGGCAAAACGTTCAAGGTAGAGATGGGAGCAGATTTGTCGCTTTGGGGACCCAAATTTTCAGGAAAAGTCAGAATCAATTGGACCATTATCTCCTTTACCATCGGTTTCGGGGATGACAATCCGCATGAGACCCGAACCATCGGCTGGGATGAATTCGCGGACAGTTTTATTCCCGGATCCTTCGGAGACGGTAAAGCCAGGCTTGCAGCGTCGGCTTTTGCGGCAGCCGGAGCAGCCAGACTGGGCAGCATCTCCATTACCAGCGGACTTCTCACCCAATATCAAAAAGCGGATGGCAGCGTCGTTTATATCGTCGACGGTTTTAGAGCCGGAATTATGATCGAGCAGAAAACGCCCTGCTCCGATTTGTACTTTAACGGACAAAGGCTGCTGCAGAACAAAACGAAATTCGGGATCGTGCCCATGGGTCTGAGCGATGTTCGAATGGAACAGCACGTCACCATCAAAAGACTGGAAGATGATCAAGCTGTTCCGTTTCTGCAAGCCGTTCCCGAAGTAAGAAACATGCCGTCCGCCTTATGGGGAAACCAGGCGCCGGGACCGGATGCTTCTTTGATGAGGGATATGCCCGTAGGCATGTCCATTACCGTTCATAATCCGGTTTCGTTAATTCATATCCTTCCCCGGGAAGGCAGCTATGCAGAATCGGTTCTAAGCTCATCAGAGCTGATCATCAGAACTGCCGTTTATCACCCTCCCGTATATGAACCGGCAAAGGTGTATCCCGCCGAGCCTGAAACCGTATTGAATATCGTAAAAACCACGATTGGCAGCAATCCCAGACGAGACCGTCTTCTAATGGATACAGCGGAAGCCTTTGGAACTTGGAATCAGGTACAGACGCGAGCTTTGGCCGATAATCCGCAGGCCGTGCTTTTCGCGGTTCCCGTTCTTCGTACCACAGGCAGCCAGGGAAGCTAGATCATGCCAAGAAACAAAGAAAGGAGCCTGTCCATGGGAGAATCCATCCGCTTCGCGCAAAGAAGTGAACCGCCGCTGAAGGCCGGAACCTACCGGGTTCAGGTTGAGCAGGTTACCAATATCAACTGCCGGCTCTCTAGTGAAACAACCGACTTCAAGGTTTCATCCGAAAGATTTTACTTGTCTCCGGATCAAATCTACTCCGTCTATCCCCCTAGGGAAGCTGTGGGCAACTATGCGGAATGTCTTCCCCATATCGTGCTGAACCGCAGAACCCTTCCCTGGGAAAGGGCTTTGCTGAAGGGCCAGTCCCATATGCCCTGGCTCGCCCTCCTTGTGTTCGACGAGACGGAAAGCATCCAGCTCCACGAAAGCACGGTGGGAAACGCGCTGCAGCCGGAAGCCGGCGTTTTTGTTCCTTCTCTCCCGCTGGAAGACCATGAGAAGCCGGAAGATCCGTGCACCTATGTACATATTCCGGCGAATCTTCTAGCAGAAATATTACCTTACCCTGAAGCATTATCGCTGCTGGCTCACGGAAAAGGCGTAAGCCTGGATCGGAAGGTGACCGACGCTTCCGTCAATGACGACTGGTTTGCAACGGTCGTCTCAAACCGGTTCTGCCTGGCCCCCGGCGACGACAGCCAAGCCATTCGGCACACCGCCTGCCTCGTATCTTTGGAAGGATACGAGGTCTGTCTCAGCAGCCAGCAAAGCCGCCGTGACGCATTGGCACATGTCCAAACGGCCAGAATGATCGTGCTGGCAAACTGGAGCTTCTCCATGGCAAAAGCCGCCTTTGATTTCGGATCGGCATTCGCATCCCTGGATGCCGACATGCTGTCTACCCCTTACCAGGGAAGCAGCGAGCAAATTCAGAAGCTGTGCAAGCTCGGGTACTTTCCGATGAATCATGTTGTACGGGACGGAAGTCAGGTTGTTTCCTGGTACCAGTCTCCGCTGATTCCTTATGAGGATCCGAGGACCCCAGTCAAGTGCGCGCGCTTCGCCGACCAGCTGCTGGCCTATGATCCCGATATAGGAATGATGGATATTCGCTATTCCAGCGCATGGCAGATCGGAAAATCGATGGCGCTGGCGGATCAGTCTTTTGCCCAAAAGCTGTATTCGTGGCGCCAGAGCAATGAAACACTGGCCAGGACTTCGGTCTATCAAGGGCTCTTAAGCCTTCACCTTTCTTCACCGTCCAATGAAAAACGGGTTCATGATTGGAAGGATGAGAGCTCCATCGGATATTCTTTTGTCAAAACAGCCCGGTCACCAGAAGGAACTGACCCTCAACCCGGATCCAGCGGAAAACAAATCCTGCTGGAACAGTTGAACGATCGATACAAAACTTTGCTGAATGAGGTGATTTCGGATGCAAGCCCGGATGGATTGGGATAATTCGCCTCAGGTCGTCCGCACGCATATTCGCCGTGTGTTTGGCGAGCTTGCTGCGCTCACGAAAAATCAGCCTGTACGCCTGGAACATCAGGACGATGAATTGATCGGCTGGCTGAGCCAATTAGGTCTGCTGGTGAACCTGCCTTTTCATTACCTGATCCCTACGGAATCGATGCTGCCGTCAGACTCCATCCGTCTGTTTTATGTGAACCCCAACTGGCTTCAGGCGTTGATTGACGGAGCTTGCAGCCTGGGAAGAAACGCTTCCCTGGATCTGACCCATGATCAGGAATTAATCGATGCGGTCATATCCCAAATCGGCAAACGAATGAAGGCTGTCCGTCCCCTGCTTCAAAACAAGTCCGTTACGGCAAAGGAATTGGACGATGAGGTACAAGCCATCGGGGGATTTCTCCTTCGTTCGCCTTTGGTCCCCGGCTGGCGAGGGCTGGAGTTTAGAGCCCTTTCCTCTCAGGGCACCCCCCTGCGGGCACTCCGGATTGAAACTTTGTCCGATGATGTGTTAATCGGTTTGTTTGAGGGGGTCCCGTATACGCTTGAAATGGCTCAACCGCCGGAAGGATTTTTTTTCGGGTTTAATCAGATCAACGGCAGGTACATGAAGCGGATGAGAAATTTGGACAGCGGCGAGCTGCTCCCTGAATCGGATTCGATTGAAGTCGCCGTGCAGAACGAGAATTTGCGAACCATTGATATATATCAAACGGCAAAGCATATGGAGGCTTATTTTCAAAAGGAGATCACATCCGCCGAGTTTGCACTCCAGATGATCAAAACTCCATATATCGGAAGAGTTATAAGAACCGACGAATAAAACGAATAACTTTCGCGGTGTTGAACATGGAATGAGGGCGAGGTGTAAGGGAATGGAAATCCCACGTTTACCTAAAAATAACACATTGTGCGTTCCAATCAAGGTCCAGGCGATGATGGTCGGAACAACTCCGTCGCCCACCGTTTTTGCCGATATCACCGATAATTTCTCCAAAATCGGCAGAGATCCGCTGGGAGATCAGGTTCCCGCTCCGATGATGAGTGAAAAGAACCAGGAAAAGCCAGGAATCCATCTGAGCTGGATTTTGCCTGAGGGCCTGAGACAGGGATATCAAACCCACGAAGAGCTTGAGCCCGAATATCCAAGAGTGCCTAACCGGTGGATCGTCTCCCGGCTGTGGTCATCGAAAAAGCAACCCGATCGGGTATCCTGCAAACACTGGATTGTGGAAAGCGATGCGATGGAAAAAGAAAAAGGCCCGGTTTTCTGGAATGAAGACAGCTTGACGTTTCCCAAGCTTGATGATCCCGATTTTCCATACCGGATCCTGGGCCGGTCCTTTCCGATCGACACGAACGTGAATGAGCCTTTGGAGAGACTTCAAGATCTTCACGCGCTTGGGCCGGGTAATCCCGCTTTCTCTGTCATGTATCCGTATCATGTCAATGTATTCGGCTTTTATGATGATTTATTGGCGGATGACAAATTTGGGAATCGTCTTAAAAATATCAGAGTGAGCTACGTGATACGGGGTTATTATCAAAATCAGCCGGCTTTGATCGAATCGGAGGAAATTTGCAGGTACCGGTTCGGCTGGACCCCCCCGGAGGGTCTGGTTTATCCCGCCTATCCGGTGCTGCACGGAGTTGTAACCGGCCTTCTTTGGGGGGATGACGAACAGGATTATAACGGCCACTTCATCCGCAATCTTCCGATGCCCAAACTGGCCGTTGGCAATTCATCCGTTGAAGCGGTTGCCGCTTTAAATGCGGCACATCATTTATCGAACGAGCGCTTAATGCGGGTGTTACTAAATGATCAAAGTCATAAGCTGATGAACCTGGACGGGATTTATCAGGCAGACTATATGGACCATAAAAAACGGTTTCAAATCGTTGCGGAACAGAACAGTTACTCACTTCAGAGCAAAATCAGCAACAGCGACAGTGATCATCAGGAGCTGCCGGAACTCACCCCTGACGAGGAGCGTTTGTTTAGGAGCTTGCAGCAGGGGCTTGATGAGCTTTATAAGCAGCGATTTGAAGCCGATGCAAAACGATCGTTCATCTATGATCTTTGGTGCAAATATATCATTACAGCCTACACCGTCGAACCGTTAGGAAATGACCAGGCAAGAATAAATATGAGGGAATATGAGGAGGCACTGGCAAAGGAAATCCAGGCGCTGGGCCTTACGGAGTCCGGTTTGGAGCAGCTCGCGGAACACCTCAAGATCCTTGAACAACAGCTGGTCGGTTCTATTCACAGCTTCTATGATCTGGAACAAACGGCGGACCACCGGTTCTACGAGCCGAATTCGCCGGTTCTTCTTCTCTCGGGCGCAAGCCGGGGAAATCTCTTTGATTCAAACGGATCCCAGGGAGAGCTTTTAAAATGCAGACTGCTTGGAGAGACGATCCGCTCCTTTACGATTGACTTTAAATTCAGAGAAAACGCCTATTCGGTATCCTGTCATACCGATCAGCTGCTTGCCCAGAAGCAGGTTAAAGGAAATTATCCTGAGCTGCTGCTTGAGGCGGTACTGTTTACATCGAACTGCGCGGATCTCTTGGTTAATGTCATTGCGCAGCAGCTGGATCTCTTGCCGTTGTCGGAAAATGAATATGACGATTTGCTAAAAGTCTTTAATCAGGCACTGGAGGACATTACGAAAAGAGGCATTTTGGATAAAGGGCAGCAGCTGCCCGACCCGCTGTTTTTAAATGTATGGAGTGAACCTTGGAATCCTGTGATCCTTAGCTGGCGGGCCCTCTACTATCCGGACAAAAAACTTGTCAGCAGTCACCCGCAGCTGGATCACTGGAATTTTCAAGGCACGGACTATGTATATCACAATTCGGAACCGGATACCCATGAGTCTGTGGTGATCGAGGGCAGCATTTTTTTGACCCCTCATATCGCGGAGCAGCTTTATGCGATGACGCTCAAGCAATTGGGCGCAGAGGAAACGCAGAAATTTGGGGACCTGACCCAGTTGGACTATCTCTCTCAGACCCTGGAAGGCTTTAATGAACGATTTTTAATGAGTCAGCTTGCGCTGCGTTTCCCTGTCATGGTGTTTAATATTGGAAGTGCGGAGTTGGCAGCCCGGGTCAGGGAGGCATTAGGAGAGTTTGCCGTAGAAAAGCCGCTGTTCAATACGTTCTTTTCTCCTTTAAGGGGAGGTTGGTGTAAACTGGATAAACTCAGACTGATCGATACCTTCGGTCAATTCCAGGAGGTTCAATGCAGCCAATATGCCATCGCTGAAAATATGAGAATGCTGCCTTTCCCGATTGGACAGTACATGATGCTTCCTCCGCGCTTTATGCAGCCCACCCGGCTGGATTTTAACTGGATTCAGGGCCGCAGCGGAGAAAACTGCGACTTTAATCTTCCGGATTCCCCCATTTGCGGCTGGATGATTCCGAATTATATGGATCAAAGCTTGTTGATTTACGATGAGGACGGCTATATGCTTGGAAGCCTGATCGTGACGGCCTACGACGGAGATCGGGTCCATTGGAGAAATGCGCCGGGCACACCGGAGAGAGAGCCGTCGGGAGGAGGATCTGCAGAACTGCCCGATGGAATAAATCCGGATTTGAAGGCTTTCTTAAGTGAGTTTCTGCGCCGAAGCCGTGAACATAAAGAGGATGTGCTCACCCCGTTTCTTGACCTGGTCGACTCGGCCATGTGGGAGATTCATCAGCCCGAGTCCACAGGCTCAACCGGTTTAAGCCAATATGCCGGAAAACCGCTGGCATTGGTGAAGGCACATGTCAAGCTGGTGCAGGCCGGGCCGCCTGCGGCTTATAAATTTTTTGAAACCTTCAAGGGCCCGGATTCCCCTCCGGATATCTCCATTAGTCAGTTTAAGATGCCGTTATGGATTGGCGAAACCCATCATACGGGGGATGGTATGATCGGCTTTTTTGTTCGTGACGACCAGACTGGTTATAAGCAGTTCAACAGCGCTTTTGCCGATACAGGGTACACCTCCGATTATTTCAGGCATAATCATCGGGTCGATGTTCCCGCTGGCGACCGTACGGACGGGACGGCCTTGTCCCTGATTATGGACCCTTATGCAACGATACATCTCATAAGCGGCATGCTGCCAGTCGCTGAACACCGCCTTCCGCCGGATCGGATCGAAGCTGCTTTAAACAGGCTTTATCTGACCTTTTATTTAGGTCCGCTGCTGGCCGGAGGAGAAAGCTATGTTATGCCGTTGACGCAGCTGCCTAACCGGGAATGGGAATTTATCACGCCCGGAGAGGATGGGGCATGGGTCGAAACTTCGAATCTCCATCCATCCAATGGAAATGCCTTTCTGGTTCCACCTCCATTTCGTGCAGTAGAAGGCTGGCTGAAATTAAAATTGGGGGAATCACCTGACTCAGAATCCCAATAAAGAAACCGTTTGGTATCAAGAATCCCCTCCTCCGATAAGATGGTTATCGGAGGAGGGGATTCTAATTTTTTATGGGTAACACTAACCGTTTGCTGCTTTTACCGTTTCGATTTGTAAAGCGATTTATTGAAATGAGCGCTACTTTTCCTTTGGAATTTTTTGAGAAGTTATGCAAAAAAATATTAAATAAATCCCGTCACAACAGGCAACAGTAAACACGCAACCCAATTCCGCTAATTCCGAGGAGGAAAAATCCATGAAAAAATCAAGCATTACGGCGATTGCTGCTTGTATGTTGTTTGCTGCCACTGCTGCTTCCGCTTCAGCTTATACAGTCCCTGAAGCAACGCACAAAGCAGAGCATAAGCTGCACAAGACAGAGCACAAAATGAAAACAAAAGCGCACGAAAAAGCACACAAGCTGCATCAGAAATCGGCTGGCGGAGAGCATAAGCTGCATTCGAAAAGCGTTAAAGAGGAACACAAACTGCGTGCAAAAAGCGTTAAGCCACATGCACTTCCGAAATCCGGTTACGGCGGAGTAAGCGAGTAACAGCCGACGAAAGGACAAAGGGAATCCATTTTGCCTTTGTCCTTTCAAACATTGAGGATGGGAACAATGACAAAACGATATCTTTTATGGTTTCTGTTTCTCGTGATTTGTCTTAGCCTTAGCATTGGGTTATGGTCAACAAGCCAGGGCCAATTTCAGGCTCACCATGAAGCATTTCAAGCAAAGCCTGATCCCGATCATGAGCAAGAAAACATGGATTCTACATCATGGTCTGCACTTAAACCTGTACGATTGTGTATCCCCTCGGTTAACCTTAGTGCACCAGTCGTTCCTGTCGACGTTCAAAAAGACGGCCGGCTCGGTGTTCCCAAATCAAGCGAGATTGCCGGATATTTTGCTGGAGGCGTGCTGCCAGGAGAAGCAGGCAATGCGTTAATTTCCGGACATGTGGATGATTATAAAGGTCCAGGCGTCTTCTATCCGCTCAAAAAACTGAAACCCGGCGCTTTTGTGCTTTTGTTTGATGAAAGCAATCGTTCTCTGGTATATCAAGTGGAATCCGTTGAATCCTATTTTACGGATGAAGCTCCCTTGGATCGGATTTTTGGTGAAACGTCCGACTTTCGTTTAAACCTGATTACTTGTACCGGGATATACAACCGTGCCAAAAAAGAGCATGAACAGCGCTTGATTGTTTATACGCGGCTGATCCAATAATTTATGGAAAAGGGAGCAGGCAAATGCAGTTACGTCACATCATTGGTTGGATTGCCATGTTGTTGATCTCAACATCTTTTTCATTTGCAGACTACCCGTCGTCCGCAAATGCCCAAGATGCATCCGACATGGAGACAAAAGAAGTAGAAGTGTTCCTGAACGATCTTTTTCACACGCGTTCCAAGCATCTGGCCGGAACAAGCGTCAAACTGGAGAAGGATTACGACCTCGGTTCCAGTTCTGGACGGCACGCCCTCAACATTCAGAAAATCAGAGCCACCTATTTGCATGCTTGGGCCGACCACCGCAGCATGGCCGTCGTCGATGCGCAATCGAAGGTTCGGATTGGCAGGATGAAATTTACGGGCAACCAAGTCAAATTAACTTTGGGACATTCACAACAAATCGCATATACGTATCATGATACTCCTTCCAAGATGAATTGGTTTGGTCTGGGGACTTGGCATGTAATGACGCTGACCAAAAAAGACAACCGCTGGGTTGTGGCCAAGGAATGGTTTCTTGATCCATTGGAGGAAAACCCCAAGAAAATTCCTGCAGGCGTGTTACCACCCTCTCCATCCGACCGGAGCATCCCTTCAGGCAAACAGTATAATCGCCAACGTGCAGTCGACTATGCGAATAAGTATGCCGGCTTGGCATGGGGAGCCGGAAACGAAGGAAAATATAACCGGAAATATAAAAATTATAATCATTTGGGTGGAGACTGCACCAACTTTGCATCCCAGGCTTTGGGTGATCCCGAAGAAGGAGGCGGCTTAAAGATGAGGGGACCATGGAGATATCATTATCCGAATGGAGGTACCCGTACCTGGGTGCAAACCGATTCATTCAAGCATTTTCTTCTAAACAGCGGGTATGGAACGGTTATCGCCAGAGGGCATTTCGGTGATCTTACACAGCGAACAGACAAGCGTCCATACGGAGCCATCGGTGAGCTGGTTTCAGGTGATTTGATTGCCCACGTTATGCACAACGATGTGGATCATTTCTCGATCGTCACCGGCTTTGACGATCACGGCTATCCGCTCGTTAACTCGCATACGGCCGACCGATACAAGGCTCCCTTTGATCTGGGATGGGATGACGAAACCCAGTATCTGTTCATTCATATTCGGGACTAGGTGACGCATTCCCTATGTTCTTACTTGTTCATAAAGTTCATATATTTGAACGGACAAGTTAGAACAGGAGGACCAGAGCAATGGACAAGTCGTCGCTCATGATGCAAACGGGAATGCGGCTTGGCGCCATCGCGTTGACCAAAGCCATAGGGTTTACAGGCAGAGTAGCGTTAACACGGATGATCGGTGCCGAAGGGATCGGCCTCTTTCAGATTGCTTATGCTTATTTCGGATTTGTGCTTATGCTGATCACAGGCGGCTTCCCTACATCGCTAGCGTTATACACTGCCAGAACGAAACATCAAGGATGGACATGGTTTAAGCGGCTGGCGGTTCTGCTTATGATCGGCGGAGCCCTCGCCTTCTTGCTGACCCTTGCGTTTACAGCAGAGCTTTCGCATGTTATGGGAAGCGCAGACAGCTACTTTTTTATTCGCGCATTGGCGCCAGCTTTTGTTGTTGTTCCGCCCCTTGCCCTGCTGCGGGGATATCTCCAGGGTCTGGAACATTATCAAGCGGTAGCCTTTTCCGAGGTAGCTGAGCAGTTGGTCAGAATAGCAATGATGTTAACGTTATGCTTTCTCCTGTTACCTAAAGGTGCGCACTATGCCGGCGGGATGAGTATGATGGGGACGACATTGGGGGGAATTGCCGCTTTTGTCATTCTGCTTGCCTTTACTGCAAGGAATACTGCTGAAATCGGCTCTCCGTTCTCCCCGTCGGGGACGGATAAAAAATGGTTCCTTCAGAGTTCTTTCGCGATTTGTCTGACACGTCTGCTCATACCGTTTTCAGACATGATCGATGCCATTATTATACCTGCAAGGCTTCAGAGCGCCGGGTATTCCGTCAACCAAGCTACCGCCCTTTTTGGTTTGCTGACAGGTATGGCCCTTCTTGTCGCTTATATGCCGACTATTGTTACAGCGGCGATCTCCCATACTATGACCATGAAACTTTCGGCAAGCTGGGAAAAACAACAGGAAAACCTCTTTCAGGCATACAGTTTCAAAGCCATCCGATATGCATGGAATTGGGGCTTGGTATCCAGCCTCTTTTTTTGGATATATTCAAGAGAGCTTTCATTGTTATTGTTTAATTCTACGGATGCCGCCCAGTTGATCCAATGGCTGTCCCCAATCCCGTTAATTGTCGGCCTAAGAGAAATCACGACCAGCATTCTATGGGCTCAGGACCGAAGAAAAATCACGTTCATCAGCACAGCAGTCAGCATCGCTTTTGCCGTATGCTGCCACTACATACTTATTCCCTACCTGCATTTGAACGGAGCCGTGGTTGGCATTCTGCTTATGGAGCTGATCGTCCTCTCAGCCAATGTCTTTGCGCTCAGAAGGCTGCTGAAATGCACATTCTGGAGCAAAATGGCTGTATGGGGCTTCGTCATATTATTCATCGGCATACCGCTGGGCTATTCGTCCCGGATGGCCGCACATACCTTTTTCCCGGGTACTCCCGGGGAAGTAACAGCAATGGTATTGTATGGTGTCTGCCTCCTCGTTTTGCTGCAAATGGTTAAACCGTTAGGATGAACCATAGGATGAACCAAATGAAAAGGAGCCGACGCATAAAGTTGGCTCCTGCTTGGGCGTTAACCCAAATAAATGATATCCAATTCATTACAAGCCCATATCATCGGCAAGCGTTTCAACTCCGGTGAAGATGGAATCTCCATAGCCCCAGAAATTGTTGAAATCAATAACGTAAATTTTCTTGTTTTTGACTGCATTAACGCTTTGTACCTGCTTGTTGGCTAACAGTTTTTCAATCGTTTGCTGCGGGTCGATGCCACCGGCATATTTAGAAATAATCATGACATCCGGATTAATTTCGATTAATTTCTCCAAGCTGAGCGTACCTGTTTCGTTAATAAGCATATTATGCATATTTATTAATGACATCGCACTCTCAATAAACGTATCTCCGTTTCCATTGTAAATGCCGATGGTTCCATCCCCATTATCAAAGAAAGATGCATAGTTGATCGGTTCGGCGCTTGCTCTCGCTTTGAGTGCATTCTCGCGAACTTTAAGCTTCTCAACATATGCTGCTGCATTTGCCTGTACGTTAAAGATTTCGCCTAGCTGAGCAATATCCTCATATAGACTATCTAGCGATGCATCCGTCACGCTGGTCCGCTGCACATACGTTTTGATACCCATTTCATTCAAGCTGCTTACCGTGCCAACGCCCCAGTCGGCATCCTCAAACAATCCGCCACGTCCCATGACCAGATCGGGGGAAGCGCCGATCGTTACTTCCTTGCCAACATAACTATCAGCCAATACAGGGATTTTCTTAAACTCCTCAGCAATGTCTTCAGGGACACTACCGAACAGCGCTGCCACGCCGACAATCTTGTCGGTCAAACCGAGGCGAATCAACAGTTCGGCAGCACCTTGCGTATTCGCAACAACTCGTTCGGGTGCCTTGTCAAAAGTTTGTTCGTTGGCCACCCATGCACCGTTTTCTGTTTTATAGTTTGAAACGGTTAGCGGGTACGCTGTTTGGGCCGCATCCGAACCATTCCCGCTCGTTTTTTCCTCATCCGCTGCAGCTTTTGCAGAGCTATTCGTCAATGCTTGCTGTGAGCTGCTGCTTTCAGCATCGCTGCTGCCATTATTGCTGGAGCAGGCTGCAAGCACAAAAACCATTACAGCCATTAAACTAATGAACATTCCTTGTTTGATCCTTCCCGACATTTCAATCCTCTCCTCTTTTATTTACCGACATTATGTATAGCAATCATTGTCAGTATACCGTAAATGTCGAAGTTCGTAAATGAGAATTATAATCATTCTCAAGGTTGAATAAGTGACTTACTTTTGATATGTTAAATCAAAGCGAGGCGTTCTACCTTCAACCTCCTTAAATAAAAACGTAAAGGTGATCAGGATGTCAGTAATTATTGCAACAGACGATTTGGAGCTCCCCTGCCCTAACTGTAACGGAGAAAAATATGTTGTTCTCAATGACGAAAAAGAACCTTGTTCTAAATGTGATGGCAAAGGCGTCATTTTAACAGCGTTGGGACAAACATTGCTTCATTTTATCAAAAAACACGCTTAGCTTTGGTTAAGGCAACCAATAATTTGGATAGAACGTACAGCTTGTACTTGGTAAGCAATTAACAACAATGAAGGAGTCCATTTATACTTACTACAACGGAATATTACACCTAAAATCACTTGGAGATGTGGACTTTTGTGGAGACAAATCTCCATTTTCGCCACACAAAGGCCTTATACAGGACATTTGTGTGGTTTTTTTGCATTCAAAAACAGGAGGAGACGCTGAAGGGTGTAGTTGCGGTACTTCGCCCTTACTAAACGAAATCCGATGAAACCCTCATTAACTTGTCACCCCGTCATATGTTAGAACCCAGTACTTCTCCCCCGGCTTTCCTTCTTCAACAACTTTCCTCCAACCGCATTTTTCATAAAAATTCATCGCTTTGTGATTTTCGGACACACATTTCAATGTTACAGGCGTACCCATTTTCTCTATGGCCTTCTTGAGCAACTGAGCGCCAACCCCTTTGCCGGCAAAATCGGGGTGTACAAACAAATTATGAATAAAACGATCAGGCAAATATAAGGAAGCAAATCCAAGAATTTGCGAATGTTCCTCAGCTAACAGGATATGTTCTTCGACGGTATCCCGATCGAAATCATTTAAACCCATCTCTTCTGCATTCGCCCAGTGAAAGCTCTTGCGGCGGGATTCAAGATATATTTGTCTTAACTGTGGATAGTCTGTTTTACACGCTTCTCTGATAATAATAAGATTCATCCCCTAACCCAAAATAAGTTGTTAACGACAGAGCTTTTTAGCTTTTTTCCATCATGACATAGTTAAAGCAAATTTCCAACAGGGTTACTGTAATTCACATCGCTTCTCATAGAGGCAAACACATTGCTCGCCGCTTTATCAACCGGCAAAAACACCCCGATTTATGCAGTGACACGGTAATCGAGTATAAAAAAGGAAAAACAAGCTGTCTTGAGGCAGCTTGTTTCTGTGATGATCGAATATACCTAAAAATCAAGATCAGACTGGGCATGTTGAGGGACATCCTGCGAAACCTTTTTAACGAGTACAAAATAAGTGATGATTGCAACAATACTGGTCCCCAATAAAGTCAGACCCAACGGAACCGCAGTGTCCTCGCCTGCCACCCCAACCAAAGGAGCGACCAATGCACCTAACAGGAAGGGAACGACCCCAAGCAATGCTGCAGCGCTTCCGGCACTTTTGGCTTGGCTTTCCATGGCCAGCGGGAATGCCGCAGTTGACGTAATACCAATCGAACACACAAAGCAGAACAATGGAATGACCAAAGCGAAAAGCGGGCCATGAACGATGGTTACGACCAGTGCGGCAACGCTTGACGCCAGGGCAACCCACAGTCCGGATAGCAGTAAAGTCTGCTCTGGTATACGTTGTGACATCCGCCCCACGATTTGCGAGCCGATCATCAAGCTGATGCCGTTCGATGCGAATAATATGGCAAATACAGTGGGCGTAACGCCATAAATATTTTGATATATAAAAGGCGTTCCCGCTACATAGGCAAAGACTCCGGCCGTCATGATGCCTTGAGCCAGCATGTAGCCGACAAACTTGCGATCACGCAGAAGCTGCCCGTAACTACGCAGCTGTTGTTTGAAGTTGGGGGCCACACGTCGTTCGGGTGGATTCGACTCCTTCAAAGCCCATTTGGTCATCGCTAATAAGAAAATGCCTAGAATAGCCAGTGAAATAAACACGCCCACCCAAGTCGTAAATGAAAGAACTCCACTGCCGGCGATCGGGGCAGCCAACGGCCCCAGATTGCCTACAAGCACAAGCAAAGAAAAGAATTTGGTGAGTTCATGTCCGCTGTACAAGTCACGAGCGATTGCGCGAGAAATGACGATACCAGCCGAAGCTGAAAATCCCTGAGTAAAACGAAACAGAATCAACAGCCCGATATTCGGGGAATAGGCGCACGCTACGGAACAAATGATGTAGGCAGCCATGCAAATCAGCAGCGGTGTACGTCTGCCATAAGCATCGCTCAAAGGACCCATAACAAGCTGTCCCACAGCCAGGCCCAATAAACAGGCAGTAAGACTGAACTGAACCAGAGAAGCGCTTGTATTAAGATTTTCGGCAATCTCGGGAAATGCCGGTAAATACATATCGATGGTAAACGGGCCTAACGTCGAAAATAAACCCAGCAGCAATGCCAGGCCAGCCACATTCCATTTATGGTTGGTTGTCATTAATGATTAAATCTCCAATTCCTCTTATGTTTTTAATAACTGCAGCTAATTTGTTCGGAATTCTAGGATGACTGACCTCCTTCTGCTCCTCGGCTTTCTATTGAAATTGAAATTTTGCAGCTCTCTATGCCCCTTCTTGCCAAGCTCCATCATAATCGCCAAATGATCATGAATCAAGTACAAATCCAATATGATTATCCTCCTTTTAAAATTGAAGCGTGCTATGGAACAGCCTCGATCTGACGGCAAGTGTTAAGAAAATGTATATATCCATCAACTATACTTAAAGGATCATTGTCTCTAGGGAAGGTTTGTCGTTCTCTTGGACGTGTCTGTTACATGAAAGTATGTTTATCCTGGAGGTGCTTTTCGAATGCACACAATGTATGTCAGAGATTTTAATGCTCCACCCAAAAATGACACCAAATGCCTGGACCTGCAATCTTTTAAGGAAGTAGATACCCGCGGAATCGATGGCAATGCATTCATCCGTGGCTTTTATATGAATTTCGAGAACGGCTTTACCGGCATTGTTGGCACGAAGGACGGACCGATGTATTTCTGGAGGGAAAAGTTTTACCTTCTAAGGAAGGGAAATTTTTCGTTCGGTTTGGAAAACAAAGGAATAAAGCAGCGTTTTACGTTCGAATGGAAGAACATGTATCAACATAGTGTCATGTACTCCTACTCGATCGGCAAAAACAGGCTTAGCAACGACTTTTTTTATTGGCTTGCACAGGCAGCACTGCAGGATAAATTCTTTCGCTTTTATGCCCCGCGTGCCAGTCAAAAATATGAGCAGATTATTGAGTCGCTCTCTGTTGATTACAAAAAAGTGTATACCTGAGTCCAACTGCATAAAGAAAAAGGCATTGCAGATTCATATGGGGGTCTAATAGAGTGAACATGGAAGAAGTTTTGAAAAGACGGCTGGAAAAACAGAAGCAGCTGTTCAAGCAATTAGGCATAGGCATGGACGCTCAGCATATTCACGAAAAACAGTTTGATTATAAGCTGCGCGGTTATGATACCGAGGCGGTAGACCGGTTCCTTGACGAAGTCGTCAAGGATTATGAGCGTTTCTATGCACACATCGCGGACCTGATGGATAAACAAAAAGAGTATGAAGAGCAGATTCGATCTTTGAAGGAATCCGGAGAGCAGGAATGGCGTCAACATTTCATTGAGCGGAAGCAGCTTGAAGATGTCATTGAACAGCTCGAATTCAGTGTTCGCCAGTTGAGTCGATTAACGAAATCATAACGACGATCACCCTTTGAAAAGGGTGTTTTTTTATTTTCAGCCCCTTTTCCCTGATCTTGTAGAAATCCAAGTGAAAGCTGTAATATACTTATCACCGAAATACGATGATACGGCACGTACAGGAGGAATTTATGCAGCATTATTATAGATCGCTTCACAATGCGGCTGTTCAAGGAGGCATCTCGCCCCGAGAGTGGGAATGGTTCGTGCAGCGGACTACGATCAGACATATCCCTAGCGGCTTCACTATCATTCAAGCTGATGAAGAAGTGAATCATGCCTATTATTGCGTGCAGGGATTATTTCGGCTGTACTATGCGCTGCGTGACGGAAAGGATTTCAACGTTGCCTTTACGTTGGAGGACGACTATGCCACATCCTATGGTGCAATGGTGACGGGCTCGAAATCATTATTCAACATCGAGGCATTGGAGGATTCTGTAGTTATTGAAATTCCCTATGATACGCTAAAGCTGATTATGGATCGAAGCCACATGTGGGAAAGATTTATTAGAAAGGCCGTGGAACGGTTGTACATTCGCAAAGAAGAGCGGGAGAAGGAACTGTTATGCCTGTCAGCGTTGGAACGGTACCATGCCTTTTTGGCAAAGTATCCCGGCTTGGAACACAGAATCCCCCAATATCATATTGCCTCTTATATCGGCGTCTCCCCCGTATCTCTCAGCCGCTTGCTTCATGGATAAACTGGATTAACCTATGTTAATGCCGAACGAATCGGGTCAGGGTAAAATGGGTTGGCAGCAAAGCGAAAACTTAGTTGAGCGAGGAGAATGAATATGCGTCAAATGATGATTGTATTATTGGAGTTCTACCCAACCTGGTTGGCGCTGCCGCGGGAGGAGCGAAGAACATTTGCGGGTGGCTTGCAAGAGATCATATCCAAGTACAGTCCATCTGTGCAAGTGAGGTTTTTTGATGCGGAAGCTCTGCCTGGCAAGGATTTTACTGATTTTGTAGTGTGCGAGACCGAGGACTTGAAGCAATATCACTATATGTGGGAGGAAATTCGGGATTCGGAGCCGTATACCAAAGGATATATGAAAATTAAAGACGTTATTATGGGCATAGAGAATGCGTATCAGGCCTATGAAACGGAAGCACTGCAACTGCCAGAGACGGAAGTCTGAACTGCAGGTGATCGTTGATATTCGGCACACGTACTGGCCCTCATCTCGGGTTAAGTACGTGTCCGCAACATCAGAAAGCTGTTCCATCAGCCATCTTTAATCCGAGATCCCACTCAACAGACTAAGATGTTGATTTTTTGATATGAGAAACAATTCGTTCTGCATCGTATTTTACCCAGCCTATAAGTGCTGATCCCCTGGCTGTTTGCCAAGGTAATCCGACAAAGTAAAGGCCATCGATCGGTGATACTCCCTCGTTATGTACAGCCTCACCATTGGAGTTAAGTGCTCCCTCAATATCCATCCATGAGGCGTAATTTTGTTTAAATCCCGTAGCCCAAATCACATTATCCACAACGAGTTCGTTCCGGTCCTCGAAAATGACGCGTTGTCCTTCAACATGCAATGTCCGAGGGTACACACGGACTTTCCCCTTATGCACGAGTTTTTTTAAATCGTATCCATAAACGTATTCAGGTTGTTTGCGCAACCACGCTCCCCTTAAGGTATCCGCACCCGCTCGGAGAATCCCGAGTTTTTCAAAATACCAGAATATGCTTCGTTTCATAATATAAAGAGGTTTGTACTTTATTGTTCCGGAAATCGATATGGCCACGGATTGTTTGGCATGCAATGCAATCTCTGCCGCGATTTGTGCTCCTGAATTACCGCCGCCTACAACGAGTGTGCTGCCTGGTGATAGCTGTAAAGGATTTTTGTACTCAGAGGAGTGGAATTGAATTACATTTTCGGGTAACTGTTTTGAAAAATCAGGAATGTTTGCCCTATGAAAAGGTCCTGTGGCAATGACGATACTCCGGGCCTCAAACAGGCCTTTTGTTGTTTCAAGGCAAAAGATGCCGTCTTTTTTCCACAACCGTCTGGCGAGAACATTCAAAACGACGGGAAGTTTAAAAAAAGCGGCATAATCTTCCAGATAGTCCGCTATTTCATTTTTGCTTGGGAGCGTATTTTTATGGCCACGAAGCTGCATTCCCGGTAATGCGTCATATTCTCTCGGAGTAAACAATTGCAAAGAGTCGTACCGATTACGCCAAGAGTCGCCAATGGAGGATCCTGCATCGATCATTAGATAATTCACCCCGGCTTCTTTCAAATAGTAGCCCGTTGCTAAACCCGCCTGCCCCGCTCCAACAACCAATACATCATACATCATTATCATACTCTTTATAAATATATGATCAACTATTCATATATTATAAAATGTTGCTCCTCATTTGACAATACCATCGGTTGTGCAATCAGGTAATGCTTCATGCTCTTGAAACTCTTGTTGATTAAGGATGGGAAATAGTGAACATAATATCCGGATGGCAGCAAATTAATTTATTAATTTCCAAATGGAGGTAGATCGTTTGAAAGGGGCAAATGTTGCATTTCTGTCTGTCCTGAGCAACGCCTTTGTCGTTTTATCCAAATTCGTTGTTGGGCTTTTGACGGGGTCGGTGGCCATCATTTCCGAAGCGATCCATTCTGCTTTGGATTTGGCGGCTTCCCTCATTGCATTTTTTTCGATCCGTATTTCCGGACGCACCGCAGATCAACAGCATCCCTATGGACATGGCAAAGTAGAGAACGTCTCCGGAACGATCGAAACCATACTCATTTTTGTGGCAGGCATTTGGATCATTTATGAGTGTGTTCATAAAATCATCCATCCGAGTCCCGTAGAACTTCCCTATTTAGGAATCATTGTTATGCTTATTGGAGCCGGCATCAATTATTGGGTTTCGCGAAAGCTCAAAAAAACAGCGGCAGAAATGAATTCAGTCGCCATGAAATCAAATGCACTGCACTTACTTACGGATGTTTTCACCTCCCTAGGAGTAGCGTTTAGCTTATTGCTCGTTACGATCACAGGCTGGCATATATTGGATCCGGTCATCGGGATTATTCTGGCGTTCTATATCATGCGAGAAGCTTACAAATTGATGAAAGAATCCTTCCCACCACTGATCGATGCCCGATTGTCCGAAGAGGAGGAAGAGAACATCCTTCACATTATTCAATCGTTCGAGGAAAAATACATCGAGGTTCATAACTTTCGTACCCGGCGATCCGGTCCGGAGGAGATTATTGATTTTCACCTTGTCGTCCCGTCTACCATGAGCGTGATCACTTCCCATCAACTTTCCGATGAAATGGAGCAGGCCATTAAACAAGTTTTTCATCGTGCCCAAATTTTGATTCATATTGAACCCGAGCATGAACGGATGTAGAAAAAACAAAAATTCGGATAATCCGGAAACGATACGAATGGTCACATTCCCATGTTTTCACCATATACTATCGTAATCTTTCTCACCTGAAAAAGCTGATATCAGGATACTCAACCGTTTACCTCCAGTTCCAAGCCGTTTTGCAGGAGTGAAACATTCATGATGTCGTTTTTTTAGACTGATCATGTTCCGGACAGAACTTCCCCTTGCTTATGTATCTTGTCCAGCTTGAACGTGACCACGGTTTCAGTAACCTTCATATCTTCGGTAGTTGCCGGCACCGGGATATTCTTACCAGATTTTGAGGGTTTGCCTTCGGTAACGGAGAGAGCAGCGGGCGATATGTTCTAGCTTTTTCGCCCCGCCGCTCTCCAGCCCCCGATCATTCAGACTATCTTTTCGAATAAATAGACTTATTGACCGGATAAAAGACATAATCTTTTATTTTTATGCAGACATAAACTATATTGAGAATCGAAGTTAAGGAGCCAGTTTCAGAATGGTCACAGTGGTATTTAGATTGTTATGCAACTGTACAGGAGTTGCACTCGCGTTTACAAGCTGGATCGTCGTCGGAACTGTTGTGACCGTAATAATAACTTCAGCAGATATGGGTCCTCCTCCATTACCCGTGAAAGGCACGGGTGTTATGGGCGTTCCATTCACTGTGAGGTTGAAATCAGCATTGCTCTGATTATGAATGGTGAAAGAGATCAGGTAGCTTCCTGTTTCGTTGATGGTGATCGTCGGGGATGGCGGCACGAAGGTAAATGCACCTCCAACATTAGCCAAAACGCCGGTTAAAGTTATGGGCGCGTTTCCTGGAACGGTGTCCGTACCTGTGCCCGGATCTGCCCGGAATACGCTCAAGAAATCGGATATTCCGGCTCCAGTAGGGCCGGCAGGACCGGCAGGGCCTGTTGCTCCGGCAGGGCCGGCGGGGCCTGTTGCTCCAGCAGGGCCGACGGGGCCGACAGGACCGACGGGGCCAGGAAGTCCTTGCGGGCCGGCAGGGCCTGGTATCCCTTGTGCGCCAGTGGCCCCGATTGGACCTATTGGACCTATAGGTCCTTGCGGGCCAGGAACCCCTTGTGCGCCTTGCGGTGCATTAACAACAATTTTTGGTCTAACTTTTACCACCTTAACCTTAGCACAATGCACATGTTTTTTTAATTTACGTTTACCAATCAGTTTTCCATGACGTTTTATCAATGAACTCACCTCCGTGATATTTCTCCACATACTATGTGTAAAAATCACGGGGGGGCATAGACAATTAACTATAATTCTGATAATTACAGGCCCATTATGGGAATAGTTGTCTATATTAAACCGCCCCCGCCTTCAAGGCGGGGGCTTTTTGGTAACAACCCGGACTTATCCCGGATGGGGTACATCGAGGCAGCGGTTTGGGCTTATGAACCAAAAGCCTCCGCTTCCCTGCAGTTTGACGTTTCTTTAGACGGTTCTCGGTCAACAAATTTAAAAAGCAGGTGATTCAATCCGTTTGCACCGGCAGCACCCCGGTCGCTTCCAGTTGGCCAAGCAAGACTTTCGTTCCGGCTGCCGTATTCGGCTCCTGCTTCCCGTAAACGGCAAGCGCGGAGCGCACGTTTTGCAAATAGACCATCTCGTATGGGTTCCCTAGCGATAACAACGTGTAACGCTTATTCCGCTTGTTCATCTCGTCGATCAAGGATTGAACCTCATTCCATCCGAACTGGCTGGCCACATTGCGGAATTGGTAGGAGGCCAGAATAACGTAATCAGCCTGATTGATCGCTTGCATGGCAGCGTTGGTTTGTCCTTGGTCGATCACGGAAATTGCCGTTTTGAACGACAAGTCATCTGTGGCTTGCTTCAGTTGTTTCTCCAGCTGTTTTGCCTGCTCTTCCTCGGCTGCAACGATCACAACGCGGTCGCCCTGATGGATCGGGTCCGGATGTAAACCGTCGCGGCTCGCCAATAAGGTGACGGCTTTTTCTGCAATTTTCCGCTCCACCGTGCGATGCTCCTCTGTTCCGATGACCTGTTTAAGGTCGGCTAACTTTTGAGCAAGGCTTGGGCCAGGTTCGAACAAACCATATTTCGATTTCAGCTCCAAAATTCGTTTAACGGACGCATGGATGGTTTGGGTCGGGATCGTCCCGTCCTTCACCGCGTTCACCAGCGTCTGATGAGCGGCTTCCGAATCTTGCGGCATCAGGATGATATCCACGCCTGCAGAGACGGCGCGTTCCACCGCTTTATTTTCCCCGAAATGCGCTGCAATGGCCTTCATGGTGAAGGCATCGGAAATGATGAGACCCTCATATCCCATCTCTTCGCGAAGTAACCCGGTGAGCACTTTTTTGGATAATGTGGCAGGGATCGGCACACGGCTTCCGTCTTTGAGCGAAGTGACCTGTTCATTATCGATCGCAGGAAAAGCAATATGCGCAGTCATGATCATATCCACCCCATTCTCGATCGCAGCCTGGAACGGTTTCAGTTCCACCGCATCAAGCCGTTCCCGATGATGCGTCAACACAGGCATTCCGAGATGGGAATCCACCGTTGTATCGCCATGGCCCGGAAAATGCTTGACTGCCGCGATCACGCCCGATTGACGCAGTCCCTTGATCGTTGCGAGACCAAACCGCGTCACCAAATCCGCACTAGAGCCGAACGAACGCATGCCGATGATCGGATTGTCCGGGTTGCTGTTTATGTCAAGCACGGGCGCAAAGTTGAGGTTCAGTCCGAGCGCCTTCAGCTCTTCTCCTGTCAGCTGTCCGGCCGCTTCGGCCAGTGCCGCATCCCCTGTGGCGCCAAGGGCCATTTGCCCCGGCAGATTCGTCCCGCCAGGAATTCGTTTTATGACGCCGCCTTCTTGGTCGATACCTAGAAACAACGGAATGTCGCCTGCTTCGTTTTGCAGATTGTGCGTGAATGTTGTGACCTGTTTAGCGTCTACAATATTTTTATCGAAAAGGATCAAACCGCCCAAATCTTGATCATGGATGCTGCTTTTCAAACCATCATTAACAGTTGTTGTCACCTTACCGTTCCATTGCCGAACGTCAGGCATGAGCATTTGGCCGACCTGCTCGCTCACGGTCATATATGAAATCAACTTGTCCCAATCTTGTGCCCGAATAGCTGCTTCACGTTCAAACCGAATCACGCGCGACATAAATACGGCAAACTCCGCACGCGTGACCGTACGATTCGGACGATAGGTTCCATCCGCATATCCGCCGACCAAACCGTTCGAGCTCATGATGAGAATCGGCGCTGCGGCCCAGTGCTTTTCCGTATCCGACCAATTGGCAGGCTGCTTGCCTTCGACGAGTAAATATGCGCGTGTAAGAAATGCCGCCGTCTCTGCGCGGCTAAGAGGTGCATCCGGATGGAAGGTTCCGTCTGGAAACCCGCTGGCAAGCCCGTTTTTGGCCGCGATGGCGATTTCCCGGTAAAAGGGGTGTGTTGGCGGAACATCTCCATATGTCGTACCCTGCACCGGCTTCTCAAGCTGCTGCGAATAAAGCTCCCGTACCATAAAAGTGACCGCTTGCGCCCTTGTCACAGGCGCTGCGGGCTTGAATTTCCCATTGCCGTATCCGGCCACGGTTCCCCGTTTAGCCATATATTCGATACCGTCTTCGGCCCACTTCGAATGCTGCAGATCGGTAAAGCGCTCGTTCGCAGCCACGCTTCCTGCCCATAAAAACATGGAGCCGAGTACGGCACCGATGATCGTCAAACGTTTGATATGCATCTGTTTCACTCCCGTTGATGTTCTCTATTTATGCTCAATAGACGCTGTTGAACCGATTTTGTTGCGTTCAGCCATTTTGCCATTCCGAACACTTGACTGTGGCGGCGGCTTCAAAGATAATTAAAGTTTCACTATAAATATCCATAAAGGATGATTTTCATTTGGAAAAGAGGTGATCGTTATGAATTGGTTAAATGAACTCTATACTTCACAGAAGCGGGAGCCGAAAAAGGACCTCGAGCGCTCGTTGGTTGAAGCCATCTTCCGAGTGTATGACCGGTTTCCCCGAATGGGCCTCCGAGAGCGGGTCGGGCAGCAGGATATGTCACTGGATATAGCTGATGCTTATATTAATGGACGCAACGCCATGATCGAAGCCGGGGTTGGTATCGGCAAGTCCTTCGGATATCTCATTCCCGGCCTGCTCATTAATCAGGTATCGCGCCAACCGATTATTATCGCAACATCCTCCATTCAGCTTTCGGAACAGATACATAAAGACCTTAGGGCATCGGCAGCCGGTTAGGCTTTACAACGGTTCGCTCTGTCGTAGGGAAAGGCATGGGACAGTATGCCTGCCGAAACAGGGCAGCGGAATTATTCAACCCTGATGATCCAGGCTCCCCCTTCTCTACCCTTGCACAGCGTGTATTAAATTTTGAGATTGACGAAAGAGCGGATATAAAGGGCGGCATTCGTGATGCCGAATGGTCCAATGTTTCCGTGAACGATTGCAAATTCGAACGCTGCCATCATAAAAATGGCTGCTTATTTTACGATATGCGTGCCAAAATCAATGCAAGGGTAAATGAAATCGATTTTATAATCGTGAATCAGGACCTGCTCATCCGGGATTTGATGAAGAAAAAAGAAGGAACCCGAGGCCTTATTACGGAACGGCCGGCTCTGATTGTCATTGATGAAGCTCATAATCTGGAAGCCAAAGTTAGAGACGCACGAACTCTGGAGTTCACTTTTCGAGGAATCTGCCGCATTCTGGACGATGCTGTGCAATTGCTCATGAAGAAATCCGGGGATAAAAGCCTTCTTTCGCAATCCAAATTTCTGAAAAAATGCGTTGAACGCATTTTCAAACAGATCGGCACGGACTTGTTCCGTGCGGCCAAACAGGACAGCGACCGGATCAAAGTATCCGAGATCAAAGAAACGCCGTTGACTCGAGTCTCGCATGTGTTGAAAGACCTGAGTCTCAGCCTATCGGTTTTGACCTCCCGCAACGAACGTGAGATCGATGACGTTTATGAAGCCATGAACGGGCTTATCTCTCTCATCGATGTTCTGGCTGGAGCGGAGGACAACTATCTCATATGGGCAAGCAAACCTCTGCAGGAGGCCACGGTCAGCATCTGTCCCAAAGATATTAGCCAGTTTCTGAAACATACTTTATTTCACGGCAAGACTTCGGTGATCCTCACGTCTGCAACGATGTGCCAGGGCGGGGAAACGCTGGAAGAACAATACTCTTATTTGACGCAATCGCTTGGTTACAGGGGGGATTATATGGACCGCAAACCATCCCCTTTCGATTACACCAATCATGCCATGATGTACATTTCGAACCATGTTCCGCACTATCATCATGATCGGCGTGAAATCTACCTTGAATCAGCCTACAAAGAAATGGTCAAACTCTGTAATCTGACGCAAGGACGAACATTGGTCCTTTTTTCAGCCAAGGAAGACATGAAGTATATTCACAAGAAGCTGATGTCGAGTGCCAATACGCATGCATGGGCAGTGCATGTTCAAAAAGAGGGATCTTCCCAGGACGGCGTGATCGCTGAATTTCGGGCAAGCAAAGGTGTGCTTCTGAGTACCGGTGTTTTCTGGGAAGGCGTGAATATCGAAGGCTCGGACCTGTCGCAGGTCATTATTTTCCGGCTGCCCTTTCCCGTTCCGTCGGATCCCATTTATGAATATAAGTCATTGGTGGCGGAGAATCCGTTCATGGACGTATTTGTGCCGGACATGCTTCTTCGGTTACGGCAAGGAAGCGGACGTTTGATTCGCAGCGAAACGGATCTTGGCGTACTTAGCATCCTCGATTCGCGTCTCAGCGGAGCGGCAAAAAAAAATTACCGGGAACAGGTGCTGGAAACATTGCCGTTTAAGAACGTGACCGAGGACTTTTCCGTTCTGGAGAGGTTTGTCCAACAAAAGAGCATAAAACGCCGTGTTTGAGATGGGAACAAACCTGCTAAATTTGTCTGTATCGTTATACGCCGGAGGGTTCTGACTTGCAAACGTTGAAAATACCGCCAAGCAGGCGATGGCATGCCGCAATTGGGGGAATTGAGAAAAGACACATGATAAAGAGGGCCGCTTTAGAGAGCAACCCTCTTGTTTTTCCGGTCCACCTCGAATGGTAAGATTGGCTATTCCTTCGTTGTGCCGATCGTAATCTGCTCATTCGCGGCAAAATTTTCAACATAACCGCTTTTCTCGTAAAAATGGATGGCATTCTGCTGGACGCCTGCTCGCGTGTAGAACGGATCGCCAGCGACGAGTGGAAGCTTGACATTCTCTCCGGTGCTCGCCGATTTGTAAATGGCCATAATCAGTTCCAACGTACTGCGGCCGCTACTGCCGTCAATCAACGGCGGTTCCCCTGACTCGATGGCATGCAAGACATTGTCGATTTGGGCGGAATGCCCCTCGTACGGCAAATTCGGTAAACGGTCGTATGCTTGTTGAAGCTGCTCTTCGAGCTCGGCATTCTTATCCGGAAAACCATTGGGTCTGGACAAGGAAGCGGTGATTTTCCAAGGCGCAGAGATTCGGGCATCCCGCCCTTGGAAGATGAACTGCTGCTGTTCGCCATGATGGATGACCGAACTCGTGATTTGTCCCAATGCACCATTCGGGTAACGAAGCATCGCAATGGATAAATCTTCGACTTCCGCATTGTCGTGCGCCACATTGCTCATGAACGCCTGAACTTGATCGGGGCGTCCCATCATCCAGAGCAAAGCATCAATATGATGCACCGCATGGTTCAGCGTGCAACCTCCTCCCTCTTTTTCCCATGTACCACGCCACCAGAGATCGTAGTAGCAATGACCGCGCCACCAGAAGGAATCGACCTGAGCATGCAGGATCGGACCGGCAAGTCCGGTATCCAGCATTTGTTTCAGTTTCATGATCGGATTGGTGAACCGGTTCTGCGCCACAACCGACAGTATTTTGCCGCTCTTCTGCGCTGCTTCGATCATGAGATCGCATTCCTCCAGGGAAGATGCCATCGGCTTCTCCACCAGAACATGACTTCCTGCATTCAGAAAATCCACCGTAACCGGTGCATGCGCATAAGGAGGTAAACAGACCGAAATCAGATCGATTTCCTTATCAAGCAGTTCTTTGTAATCGCTAACAACTTTGGCGTTCAATCCAAACTCGTTTTTCTTCGCTTCGGCCTTTTCAGGATACATATCGCATAGGGCCACAATTTCGCATCGTTCCTTAAATTGCAAATAACTGTTGATATGCGCGTTGGCAATGGCTCCTGCGCCTATAATCGCAATCTTTAACATGGTGAATCCCTCCTCTTACTCCATTGATGTCTTCAACAAAATAGTACCTCAGGGAGAGGGTTCATTGTGATCCTGTAATGTGGATAAAATAACGCTATATTGCTGTTTTTGGAACGCTTCGTTATAGTGAACTCATGGAAATATAAACCGTGCAAAGCGAGGTAATCCGATGTGCGATATGATCTCTACGATTTCAATAAACACTCCATTCATTTCGCGTATAGACGCAAAAGCGCAAACAACGAAACGTTCCATTCCCATTTAGGCATTGAATTGTTATTTATCCATGAAGGAAGCGGAACGATGATCGTTAATAACCGCAGCTATGAGATTAAACCGGGCATGCTTTGCATTTTTCAGCCTTTTCAGCTTCATCATCTCAAATTGGACTACTCGAATAACCGATGTTTTGAACGGTCTTTGGCCGTTTTCGAACCCTCCATGTTTGAAGCCTACTTCGAGAAATGGCCTGTTTTACATGCTTTCTTTAAGCATATTTATTTAGGGAAACTCCCCTCCCCCTGCCTCTACGACCTGAGCGATCAGCATATCTTGGTGCATCAATTTAAAAACTTTCAGGAGCGTATACCTTATTTGGACGAATCGAATCGTACGGAGGAAATTTCACTGTTTCTTGTGAATTTCTTTCATCATCTCAAACCGTTATGGAATGACTTTGAGGGAAATTCGGCAGCTTCTCCTGCGGGACGCAAAAACCACCAGGTCGAGCGCATCCTGAACTGGATCGAAAAAAACTACCATGTGCCCTATCGCTTGCACGATCTGGCTCAATCGCTGCACCTTTCTTCCTATCACCTTTCGCATTTATTCAAAGAAGCAACCGGAGTCAGCATATCGCAATATATTGCTGCTCGCAGGATTCATCAGTCTGTTCAATTGCTGACGACGACAAACAAACCGATCACGCTCATTGCCGAGGAAATCGGTTTGACCAATGTGTCGTATTTCTGCAAATTATTCAAAGAACAGATGGACGTCACGCCCCATCAGTACCGTAAAAGGTGGGTCGACCATTCGTTTCATCTTGAATAAACGTAACCCCGTTACTTCCCATCGTAACTGTTCAACGTATTTGAAGTGTTCTGTTTGGTTTGCTTTCTCCAAACAATCTGCTTTCGTCCGATCAAAAATGCGATGACGATGCACCACCCCAATGTCATGAGCAGAAAAGTCAACAGGGATGCACCGACCTCTCCCTGGCTGATGATTGAGCCGATCATGACAAAGAAAACAATTTTAGGCAGCGAACCGAGCGTGGAAGCGATGATGTACGGTTTATACTTCGCCCCGGCAGCTCCTAACAATAAACTGATTGCTTCAATCGAGAACGGAGTAAGCCTTGCCCAGAACATGCCTGAGAATTCATGTTGTTTGTAGGTATTGAACCATTTGCTCCATTTGTTTTCCTTCGATATGAAGCGAGCAACCGTTTTTCTCCCAGCCTTGATGCCTATAAAATAAGTGATCGTCATCTCCAGCACCAGGCCCAGCAGGCAAAGAAGTGCTGCCGTTTCCATAGGAAAATATATTCCAGAAGTAACGTAAACCAGTTGAATGGGCAAGAAAAAAAGGATGGATTTAACGAGAGACAGTCCCCACAGGACGGCCCAAACGATCCACCACTCCTTGGGTTCCAACAGCCACCCTTTAAGATCAATATGCTGGAATGATTCCCAGGAATAAAAAAGTACGATGAGTCCGATCAATAGTAAACCAAACTTGACTAAACGGGAGTTCAGCATCCATTTAAACATGGGGTACACCATGCCTTCTCTTCACGTGAGCCACCTCCAACAATGATGCGCGGTCCCTTTTTAATAATCCATGTACCATACCGACACTGGCATACAATGAAATTTTCTTAAGATGTCGATGGTTTCCTTTCTATTCTATGCGAAATTTAAGGGGAATGTATACAAACTGTGCTGTTGACCTGACTAAGGCATCCATCTCATCAATAGAGTCACCCAAAGGATCGCGATGAACAAACATAGCGGGGAATAAAGTCGTGTATCCCAATGTGCAAACAACGTTCCTTTTTTCTTTTTAAAGAAACCGACCCAATGAAAGTCTCCAATCGTTCTGATGAAAAACACGAGCGCGATGATCCAGCCGCCGGTGCTAACCATCCATTCTGCCAGAATGAAGGTATGAACAACCTCCCCAAGAGCTAATGCAATGTATCCTGAAAAAATTAATGCTCCTGCCACAAAGGCCGTGCCTGCTTTCTTCGGTTTGAACAACAATTCCGAGCCATTGCTTGGAATAGCCGCCAAAGCTCCGAATTTCCCGCCTACGATCCAATAGATATGTAGACCGCCGAGTAAAAATAAAATCGTTCCCAGCATCCATGCCATCACATTCATTGTCATCCCTCCAAAGATGAACTCAACAATTGAGCTTTCAGCGTGTCGATATGCTGTTGCAATTCGTCCTTTTCTACCTGTCTGTTTTTGAAACGCTCATACCAGCCTAAATAATAGTGGTATAGGATAAAGGCTTTTTGTCGGGCGTTTAAGGTCGTCATCCCCATGCTTTCTAAAACTTGCACAGCGTAATCGATCCTTGTTTGCTCAATCTTCTCCAGCATTTCTTGGAAGTTTGCATGGTTACTTCCCAGTTTTCGGAAGAAAAACAAAAAGTCACCTTTACCCGTTGCAGAGAACATTTGCTGGAGCAAATAAGTTAATCGATCCTCCGGATTTATGGCCAAGGAGGACTGAAGGATGACCTCATTGGTCGATAGCTCGACCCATCGTTCCACCAGTTTGGTGATATACTCGTTCCGATTTCTGAAGTACCAATAAAAACTGCTCTTGCTGCAGCCCAATTCCGATGACATTCTCTCGATGACCAGGCCATCCAGCCCGGATTGCGAAAATTTCTCGATTCCGAGCTGGATCCATTGCTCTTCTGTAACTAGCACCTTTGGCAAGAAGTTCCTCTCCTTTTTCTGTACGGTATCGTACAGAAATTTTGGGATTATTATACAACGAATCCAGCTTACTGTCCAACTGCTCCATGAGCATGGTGTCCTTTTAAACGAGAATACGCCGCGACCACAGTAAAAAAAGCCGCTAAATTAGCGACTTTCAATGGAATCACGAAGCTCTCTCTTACATCATGCTGATCAATTTTTCTTCCGTTTTTTTGTCAGGCGTGTAAATGCTGCAGCGCAAATCATGTTCACCGTACACTTGAAGGGACGTAAGCTCAAATATCATTTTTCCTGCTTTGGCATGCCTGAACTCCAGGTGCACATCCGGGGCATAATTGACAGGGCTCTGCTTCCACATTTCATCGAATTCGGGATGACGCTCTTTCATGTTATTCAGAAACTGTTCATACCACTCATCTTCAACATGCTGGCCATAATACGAACGAAACATCGCAAGAAATTCATTGGCAAATTGCTCCCAATTCACGGCCAAACGTTTAAATTCCCGGCGGGAGAACAGCAAGGATATCATATTCCGTTCTTCATCGGGAAGCTGATCAAAGTCCAGAAATACATAGGCGGCGGCCCGATTCCATCCTACAATTCGACACTTTCGATCCGAAATGATGGCCGGACAATAGCTTAACTCCGTAATGATTTTTTCCAAAGAAGGACTTACGATTGGCGGCCGTTCTTTCATGGGAGAAGAAGCTGTACTCCCCGCCTCCAAAGATAAGGAGTATACATATCTCCGCTCATCTGCTGTTAATTGGAGCGCATTAGCCACACTGTCCAGCACGGAAGAAGAAACCTTGATCTCTCGCCCTTGTTCAAGCCAGGTATACCACGTCGTGCTTACCCCTGCCAGTTGGGCGACTTCCTCTCTTCGCAGCCCTGGCGTTCTTCTTCGCTGACCTTCCGGAAAACCTGCGGATTCGGGAGAAATCCGGGCACGTTTCGCTTTTAAAAATGTCGATAGTTCCTGCAGTCTGACTTGACGATTCATTACTGGCCTCCTTGTACGCTTTTATACGGAAATGATGATAGTAGTAATTATACTAGGATAAACTACAACTTGTAATAGGATACACACCATGACATGATATCCGTAAATCACAAATTTATTTGCGTTCAGGAGGATCTGATTTATGGAAAGAGTCGTAATTACAGGAATGGGCGTAATCTCCCCTCTCGGCAACAATGTAGAACAATTTTGGTCTAATCTTATTAAGGGTAAATCGGGGATTTCTGCATTGGATATATTGGATTCATCCGATCATAAAGTGAAGATTGCCGGTGTCGTTCGTGATTTTGATCCAACGTTGCTCTTTGGCATCAAAGAAGCCCGCAAAATGGATCGATTCTGTCAATTCGCCCTTGCAGCTGCGGAAGAAGCCATACAGCATTCGGGTCTGGATCTGGATACGGTGGATAGAAATCGAATGGGCGTCTATGTTGGATCAGGCGTCGGAGGAATTCAAACGTTGATGGATCAAAGCCATGTCCTTAAACAGCGGGGACCGGGGCGAATTAGCCCCACCCTTGTGCCCATGATGATTTCAAATATGGCGGCGGCATTCATCAGCATTCGATACGGAGCGAAAGGCTCCACCATGTCGCCTGTAACCGCGTGTTCGATTGGAAATACCGCGATCGGGGAAGCCTTTTACAATATCCAATCCGGACGTTCGGACGTCATTATCGCAGGTGGAGCGGAAGCGGCCGTGACCGATATTGCTTTGGCCAGTTTTGCCAATGCAACCGCATTGTCCACGCGAAATACGGAACCGGAACGGGCGAGCCGTCCATTCGATGCCAGTCGTGATGGGTTTGTGATGGCAGAAGGCTCCGGCATCCTGATTATCGAATCACTCACGCATGCTCTGCGAAGAAAGGCCAATATCCTTGCGGAAGTCATCGGTTATGGAGCTAGTTCAGATGCCTATCACATGGTTGCTACGCCGCCGGACGGCGAAGGTGCAGCAAGAGCGATGAGTTCTGCTTTGTCGGAAGCACAGCTTTCCCCCGAGCAGGTAGATGTCATCAGTGCCCACGCAACGAGTACAGTGGTTGGAGACCGCTCTGAAACAGCAGCATTAAAACAGGTTTTTGGCAAACAGGCTTATCACATCCCCGTGACTGCAAATAAATCGATGACAGGCCATATGTTTGGCGCTTCGGGGGCGGTAGAAGCCATTGCCCTCGTAAAAACCTTGCAACAGGGTGTCATCCCGCCGACGATTAACCTGGAATCGCCAGATTCCGAATGCGACTTGGATTATGTTCCGAATCGCGCCAGAACGGCAAATTTGAAGATCGGTATGTCAAATTCCTTTGGGTTTGGCGGGCATAACGCCTCCATCTTGTTAAAAACCGTTGATGATCTTATGATTTAAAGAAACTGCAGCCGGTTCCGACTTGCCTTTCCGTTAACGTGTGTATGTTTCTTGCGGATTATATCATTGCAAAATTTCATAACAACCGCCCATCCGATCGCCGGATGAGCGGTTTTTTACGTTCTATTTCTTTTCATGCTCCTTAATCACCTGCTCAATTCCCAGCAGAATCAGCTTCAGGCCGAATTCAAACGCCTGATCGGTCCCCATCACCTCAAACAGCCCGCTCTTGTACATCCCACGGAACAATCCCGCTTCCGCTTCGCTCATCGAGTCCAGAAGAGCGGTCATCTGCCCGCCCGGCACAACTCCCTCGTCCTCCAGCATCACGGTAATATTGCGCTGATGCTGATAATCATCCAGAACGAAGTAGAACACATAGTTCGTAAGCGTAATCACGGCTTGCAATTTCTGCTCCTGCTCAAGTGGCGTCGATTCGATGCAGAGCAGCATCCTGTTGGTGAATCGGATCATGTCCGGCTCATGAGGCAGCGTCATCATCATGAGCTGTGTGGAGCAGGGATACCGGCTGAGCACATTTCGTATCGTGACGGCAATTCCCTCCATCTGCTCTTTCCAATCCCCATCGGAGTGGAACTCCTCCAGAATGAGTTTCGATATCTGGTTGGCCAGACGTTGGTAGAGATTCTGCTTGCTCTTAAAGTACCAGTATATGGACGGAGCCTGTATTCCCAAACGGTCGGCCAATCGTCGCATGCTGAATTTCTCGATGCCCTCCTCCCCCAGAAGCGCCCACGAAGCTTCCAATATTTTATCTTCCGAGATTTGAGGCTGTTGTTTTTTCATCCATTACCCGCCCTTTTATCTAACAGTGTAAGTTTTACTTTACAGCTTCATACGTTCATGATATCATCTTACACCGTAAGGTACAATCTAACACTGTTAGATTGCCATAAGAACAAAATACATGAAGAAAGTAGTGATCCGCATGGATGCAGAACATCTCCATTACTTTGAAAAAGCACCGATCACCAAAGCCGTAGCTCATTTTGCGATTCCCATGATGCTCGGCACATCAATGAATGTCATATACTCCATCTTGAATGCCTATTTCCTGGGGACGCTGGGCAATACGGCCATGTTAACCGCCCTTGCGCTTACCTTGCCTTTATTCGCCGCCATTATGGCATTAGGCAGCTTGATTGGCATGGGCAGCGGTACCTTCATCTCCCGTCTATTGGGTGAACACAAGTATGATGACGTAAAACATGTGTCTTCCTTTGCCTTTTATAGCAGTTTAGTTCTCGGTTTGATCGTGATGGCCGTCGGCCTTCCGTTAATCGATCCGATCGTTCATGGTTTGGGAGCAACGCCGGAAGCTTTTGAATTCACGAAACAATATGTCACCGTGATGCTCATCGGCTCACCCTTCGTGATTTTATTTTTCACGCTGGAAAATATCGTGCGCTCGGAGGGAGCAGCCATCACATCAATGGCTGGGATGATCCTTAGCGTGGTCGTAAATATCATTCTGGATGCCGTGGTCATCTACGTCTTTCATTGGGGCATCATCGGCGTGGCATCGGCCACGGTCATCTCCAACCTGGTTGCGAGTGCGTTCTACGCCTTCCATATGGGAACAAAAAGCCGTTTCCTGACCATCTCGGCCAAATGGTTCAAGGTCAGCAAGGACATTCTCGGCAATGTGCTCAAAATCGGCGTTCCCGTGTTTATTATGAGTATCTTCCTGGGTGCGATGTCACTCGTGCTCAACCATTTTCTTGCCGATTATGGGGATCAAGCCGTGGCGGGGTACGGAATATCATCACGTTTGCTGCAATTCCCCGAGTTTATTTTGATGGGTTTATGCGAGGGAGTCGTGCCGCTCATCGCTTTCACTTTTACGGCGAATAAACTGCGGATGAAACAAACGATCGGATTTACGATCAAAACCATGGTTGCGTTAGCCGTCGGCTTCGGCGTCATCGTTTATCTGATCTCCGATCATTTAATCGGGTTGTTTACGAGTGATCCGCAGCTCATTGAAATGGGCAGCTACATTCTTCACGTAACGTTTTTATCCCTGTTCATCTCAGGAATGACGACGCTGTTCACGGGTATTTTCCAGGCAACAGCACAAGGAACCGCCGCATTTATCATGTCCATTATTCAAGGCGTTACCTTGATTCCGGTGCTCTATATCGCCAATCATATGAACGGTTTCCACGGCGTGGTCTGGTCGCTCGTCATTGCCGATGCTGTGGCATTCCTTGTGGGTGCGATCATGATGTTTCTTCTGCGAAACAAATTGCAGCCGGAATTTGAAGCTATTGCGCAGTAAAATTTCCATCGGTAAAGGCGAACGCTTCGCTTCTCCAGATTGGTACTGCCTTTCCGTTTAACGTGTGTTTGTTCTATTTTGGCTTATATCATTGAAACAAGTTCTTGTCCCCAATTGGGGATTGGAGCTTGTTTTTATACATACACACAAGTGTAGTCCGTAAAGAAAAGTATGGAAAAAGTAAAAAAAGTGCATGCTCCCCTATTTGTATTGTTCCACGTCAGATCAACAGGTAAAAAAAGTTGTGGATATCCGTCAATAACTTTTATACCACTCTGTCCCTTCCACCTTTACAATGTGTTCAAGCAAGTCTTCACTGAAATCATTTCATAGGGGGAACGAGCATGGCCAAGAAAACGAAATCCTTGATTTTGACTTTATGCATGTCCACCATTCTTATGACCGCGTGCAGTAATGACGGCAGCACCGGCAAAAATCCGACAAGTTCGGACTCGGGTAACGCTGAATCAGGAACGGTAACCATTCACACGGTAACCTCCGAGTACACGTCCGCAAAGTATCCGAAGGGCGATGATATTACCAACAATGTTTGGATCCGGCGATACAAAGAGAAACTGGGTGTTGAAGTCAAAACAGACTGGGTGAGCGATGAGTATAATACCAAATTGAACTTGGCCATTTCCTCGAACGATCTGCCCGATGTATTCAGAGTTAATCCATCCCAACTGCAGCAGTTAATTGAAGCGGATATGATCATGGATCTTACGGATGTCTTTGAGCAAAATGCTTCGGAACGTCTTAAAGGGTATATGGAGGCGGATGCTGACAGTTTCGAGTCGGGGAAAAAGGACGGCAAGTTATATGGAATCCCGCAAATGCACTGGGGATTGATCGAACAGCCCGACTTTATCTGGATACGGAATGATTGGAAAGAAGAACTTGGTTTGGAAGATCCGAAAAATATGGACGACGTCAAAAACATTGCGCTGAAATTGATGGAGAAACACGGCGGGTATGGCATGGCGGTTGACCAATCGTTGGATTACCTTAACTTGCTCGCCATTGGCTGGAACGCCCATCCGGATCTGTGGATCGAAGACCAGAGCGGGAGCTTGGTATACGGTTCGATCCAACCTGAAATGAAAGCGGCGTTAGCCGAATGGGCAGAATGGTACAAACTCGGCATTATCGATCCGGAATTCGCGATCAAAGACTTCAACGCCATGAACGCAGATATCGTCGCCGGCAAGGTTGGCATGCAGCCGTATTATCAATGGTGGGGGTACAATCCTGGTGTAGATACGGTGGCCAATTTGGGCAAGGACGCCATCTTTTACCCTTATACCATTCCTACCGTCGACGGAAAAGAAGCCAAACAATCGATTTTCTTTGCAAATAACAATTATGTGGTCATGAAAAAAGGCTTCGCGAATCCAAAAGAGGTCATCGACATCTTGAACGATTATGCCTATATCGTCGATGAAGGTCAGGGCAAGGAATCCAAGGAAACGTTATCCGCCCTACTGGACAACGATATCGCTCATGTCGTCGGTGCCTTCCGTGTGCTCAACCCGAACTCCGACTACGAGCAATACGAGGCCGTATCCGCGGCACTTCAATCCGGAGACAGCAGCGGCCTAACCACTTCGGGCATGTGGCAGAAATATAACAATAGCGTCGAGTTCATGAAGAATGCAACGCCAGGAGCCGTCGGCGATTATTTGCAGCAAGGTGCTCCAAAGAACGCGTACGGTCTTGCCAAGAAAGTCCTGGACGACCAAAACTACATTAAGACGGCACTGTGGGGAGTAACCCCCGAAGTGCTGGCAAGTTACGGCACAACTCTGGATGACCTTTTGACGGAAGGGTTTACCAAGATCATCATGGGTACGGAAAGCATTGACTATTTCGATGTGCTCGTCCAGAACTGGAGAGCAGCTGGCGGTGACGAGGCTACCAAGGCCGTGAATGAAGCCTACGGAAAATAACGAGCCATACTCCAAACGGGATGAGCCTGTTCTCGTCCCGTTCTCTATTTGAAGAACAGAAGCTCATCACATCAGAAACGGAGGAATTCGAATGCTGAGAAAATGGAGACAGCAAAGCTCCTACCATCTCATGCTCATCCCAAGCTTGGTCTTGGTGTTCATTTTTAGCTACATCCCTTTCTACGGACTAATCATTGCGTTTCAGAAATACAATCCGGGCCTTGGATTCAATTCACCTTGGGTGGGCTGGGACAACTTTACACATGTGTTTAGTCAACCGAATTTCGTGAGAACCATCTGGAATACGCTGTACATGTCCGCGTTCAAAATCGTCGGAGGTATTGTCGTTCCCGTTATTTTCGCTTTATTGCTGAACGAAGTGATACACAGTGCCGTCAAACGTACCTTCCAAACGCTCGTATATATTCCGAACTTCCTGTCTTGGGTCATCATGGCCGGAATCATGCTGGACATCCTTAGCGCCGACGGCATTATTAACACGTTTTTGAGCATATTCGGGATTGCCCCCATCTCTTTTCTCGGCACACCCTCGATCTTTCCATGGACCATGATCGTGAGCGACATCTGGAAAGGCTTCGGCTTTGGCACCGTGGTGTACTTGGCAGCGCTGACCAGCATTGACCCGGGGCTTTATGAGGCCGCAGTGATTGACGGAGCCAAACGCTGGAAACAAACGATATATATTACACTGCCTCTCCTTATGCCTACGATTGTGTTAATGACCGTACTATCGCTCGGCAACGTGCTCAACGCCGGCTTTGATCAAATCTATAACCTGTACTCCCCTGTTGTGTATCAGACCGGTGATATCATTGATACCTATGTATATCGTCTAGGGATTCAGCAGGCACAGTATTCCATCGGCACGGCCGTCGGGTTGTTCAAGTCCGTCATTTCCAGCGTGCTCATGGCGCTCTCTTATTTTCTGGCTTACAAGGTAGCCGGCTATCGTATCTTCTAAGGAGGAACCCTCATTATGATCAACGATAAAAGCATGGGCAGGCGCTTGTTTCATATTGTGAACTACACGATTCTGATTGTAATTTCACTCCTCTGCATTCTGCCGTTTATCAACCTGTTGGCGGTTTCGTTCAGCAGCAGCTCGGCCGTCTCGGCCGGCAGCGTTACGTTCTGGCCTGTCGATTTCTCGACAAAGGCTTATGAATTTGCATTATCCGGAGGTTCGTTCTATACCTCTCTCTGGATCGCCATTAAACGCACCTTGCTTGGTATGCTGGTCAATCTCGTTTTAATGGTACTTACCGCGTATCCACTCTCGAAATCGAAACAAAAGTTGATGGGACGCAACATGTATATGGGATTCTTTATCATCACGATGTTATTTAACGGAGGGTTGATTCCAACCTATCTGGTTGTGGTCAAAATGGGCTTGATCGACTCCATCTGGTCCCTGATTCTGCCCGGAGCCCTTCCGGTATTCAGCATGGTCATTCTGATGAACTTTATTAGAGGTTTGCCGGAGGAAATTGAAGAATCGGCCATTATCGACGGTGCGGGACCGATGCAGGTCCTGGTTCGGATTTTACTCCCCCTGCTCAAACCCGCTCTTGCAACCGTCGGTTTGTTTAGCATCGTCGGCCATTGGAATTCATGGTTCGATGGCATCATTTATATGAACAATCCGGATAACTACCCGTTACAGAGCTACCTGCAGACCCTTCTGCAGAGCTTTGAGCAGATCATGTTGAAATCGGGAAGCGATTACACTCAGCTCCTTTCCATGATGAATGCTAGAACCGGACGCGCGGCTCAAATGTTTCTCGGCGCCATTCCGATTTTGCTCGTTTATCCGTTCCTTCAGAAATACTTTACCAAAGGGTTGGTGCTTGGCAGCGTCAAAGGGTAGGCAAAAAAGCTTGCAGCATGGTCTGCAAGCTTTTTTTCAAATTCAATATTACCCAGCCTGCCGATCCATCTTCGGATTCCATCCACAGGCTCATGATTTCGTTTCCGGCAATTCTGGTATGGCAGGCAGCAAAATGGTAAAAACCGTACCTTCGCCAAGCTTGCTGTTCACCTGCACTCCATAGGGCCTGCCAAAGTGAAGCTGAATGCGCCGATGCACATTATGCAGGCCGATCCCCCTCGCTCCCGTATCCCTATCCTCCCTTTCGTCCATCACGTTCCGGATCGTATGATGGTCCATACCGACACCGTTATCGCAAACTTCGACGGCAATATCGCTGCCCTGCGCTTGGATTCGAATGGTGATCACCCCATCCTCTTCAAGATCGGCAAGGCCATGGAAAATCGCGTTTTCGATCAGCGGCTGCAAAATCATTTTGGGCATATAATACGCCGACAATCCATGTTCGATCTCGTATTTCATTTGAATGCTGCCATAGTACCGCACGTTCTGAATGGTGGCGTAGTTGGCGATGTTTTCCAACTCTTCGCGTATCGTTACCAAGGTCCCGTCAGACCTTGTCGCGTACCGAAGCATCGAAATCAGCGCATCCGTCATGTCCACGATTTTGTCAGCCTGCTGCATGGAGGCGATCCATTTCACCGAACCAAGCGTGTTATACAAAAAATGAGGGTTGATCTGGGCATGCAGCGCCCGCATCTCGGCTGCCGCCTTCTCCATTTCTTCCTGCTGAACCCTCTCAATCATGCGCTTCAATTCATACGACATTTTGTTAAAACGAATGGACAAGTGTCCAATTTCATCCCGGGAACGGATTTGTTCGACTTGATCGAAATGTCCCTGTTCAACCAAGGTGATATTACGCATTAGTTTCTTTATGGGACGTGTTATGACATGGGATAAAGAGATGGAAATAATCGCAGCAAAGAGGGACATGACCATGGCCAGCATGACCAGATTGCGGCCCAGTATTTTGCCGTCGGCAGTCAACTCATCCAGAGGCATGTACAAGTAGGTCGTCCATTTCTGCTGGCTCAGCGGACTGGTCACTACGACATTTAATGCTTCATCTGGCCGAACATTGTCTCGGAACAACGTGCCGATCAACCTCTCATTGACGTTATATACAATTTTGTCGTCCGCGTCGACGATCATGAACCTTGAACGCAGACCTTCCTGCAAGTTGCGATTGACAATTTCGATAAACTTGATGTCGATGCTCACAACGATGACGCCAAGCAGCCTTCCGGTAGTCACATCATGAATTTTCCGAGCATGCGAGACGGCTAATATTTTATTTTTCAACTGTTGATCGATTCGGGTCGTTAGCGTAATGGTTCGATCTTTGGTATGCATGAATTTTTTGAACCACAGCTCGTTCTGCATGTTGAAGTTTCGGTCGATCGGCTGATTCGGGCTGACGAACAAATCTTGCCCCCCATTCAGGTTGTACAGGTAAATCGAGAATACACGGTCCTTCATCATGATGTAATTCATCAAAATGTCATAAGCGGCATTTTCATTCTGCTCACCCCCGTCCCTCAAAAAATCCTGAATCGGAAAACTTCCTTCATGGGTCGCAGATAAACTGCCGCTAAGTCCGTTGCTGGCCAGCAGCGAAATTTTCTCAATCTCTTTAAGAAACTCGTCAATGCGAATGTTCGTCTGCTTGGTCAGATCGCTGAGCAGCGTGGTATAATTTTGTGCGAGCAGCCGTTCGGAAGAATAATACGAATTAATCGTCATGACGAATACCGGAAGAATAATGACCGTTATGCAAATCACCATAATTTTGTATTTAATTTGAACCAGCCGGACATGCTTCCTCACGATGCACCTCTATTCGCGAATCACATGGGAGCCTTGCTGCATTTCTCGATACTCCTCTGGACTGACGCCTACCGTTTTTTTGAATATTTTGCTGAAGTAGGTGTAGTTGTGGTACCCTACCTTGTCTGCAATCTCATAAACTCTCCATTCCCTGCTCATGAGATAGCTCTTTGCGCATTCGATTCGAACCCGGGTTAAATAAGAGATAAAGTTCTCCCCTTTCTCCTGTTTGAACATTCGGCTGAGATACGACGGGTTGACGTTGATTTGGTTGGCTACGCTGTGCAAAGAAATGTCCTCGGCATAGTATTTGTCGATGATCTCGATCGCGAGGTCCGCGTAGGTACGCTCCTGCATGACCCGGGAATCGGCCTTGAAATAAATTCCGATCTGAGCCAGCAAAGCTTGATGAATATCATCCCAGCACTCCCCTTTCAGGACGGTTTCGTAGGGCGACTTCTCTGCAAAAGCAGGTTGTGTCCGTTGTGCAGTCCGGGATACATGTGCGTGTATCATTTCCATAACCAGGATGTAGTTTTCACGAATGCTATTTTCATCCGCATGCAGCGCCTCCAGCTCCGAACGGACGGCTTCAAGAAATGCCGCCGCCTTTTTCTCGTCTTTGCTTATCCATATTTTCAAAAAATCTTGTTCCTGCTGCGCGTTCAGGATCGCATTCACTTCTTTCCGGGGCGGAGCATGGACCACATCTTCATAAAACAGTACCTGTTTGCTGCCTGCGTAGAATCCCTGGCGGAGAGCAGATTCCGCCTCCTGATACGCCTTTCTGATGCTGCCGAAACCCGTTACGGCAGTGCTTACGCCAGCCGTGAGCGTTACATTCATCAAATCTTTGATGGAAGAAAGCAGCTTGTCGCACAGTTTCCTGATATCGGTGCCTACTGATGCACGATCCGGAGGAATGTTGACGATGACCCAATATTCAGATGAACTATCAACGACGATCTCCTTCTCCCATCTGGATGGAATGATCTCCTCCATAATATTTAGAATGGAAAAACGGAGCAGCTTTTCCCCCTTCTCGACATATTTCTTCTTTGTATCCTCGTAATAGTTTACGATAAACTTGATGACCACCAACTTGTCCGATCTCACGCGTACACGCAGCTCTTCGGCCTTCGCGGCAATATCCCCCTCCTCTATGAATCCGCTTACAAGATCATGAAAAAACGTATCCTTTAAATGGTTGAGACTCTGCGTGTACGTATGTGGATTGACGGGCATACCGGCTTGGCTTCCAAACTCCTTCCGCAGCTTCTGACGAATCGAAGCAAGCAGTTCTGCGAGCGTGGTCTCTGTGATCTCGCTTTTGATCAAATAATCGGAGGCACCTAACTTCAACGCCTCTTTCACATAATGAAGCTCGTCAAAATTGCTCAAAATGACATACTTGCAGGTTTTTAAAGCGTCAGCGGCCCTTTGAATAAGCTGCAGCCCGTCCATGACAGGCATTTTGATATCCGTAATGATGAGATCGGGCGAAACGTCCAGCGCAAGTTCCAGCGCTTCCTTTCCATTCGCCGCTTCACCAACGACATAAAATCCGTGTTCCTCCCAATCAAGCATGGAACGAATGCCAACTCGCATCAGCAATTCGTCATCGACGATCATCAATTTATACATGAAAATCCTCCGATTTCCGTTTTCATAGAGTATACTGCACTATACAAAGTGGAGAATTTGGAGCTGGAACAATCAATCCATTATATGCATATTTCAAAATACTAATCCAGACATTGAGCCAAATCCGTTTTCTGCAATCGAGGCAATAGTTGCAATCCAATGGAAAAAAGCCGCTAATTTAGCGACTTTTGACCGTTACGCTGTGCGTGTCCCTCTATTTCTTTTCCATGACGGCGAAGTAGTTCTGCTCTTGATCTGCAAAGTTAAAGACTCTGCCTGCGGGAAGCTCCACGATTTCGCCAACGGTTACGTTTTTGTCTGCCAAGTCTTGGTACAACTGGTCGAATTGTTCCGTGTAAAACATGAGAGAAGGCGTTCCCAGATTCATCTCGGGGTTCATTTCGGCAACGAGTTCTTTATTATGAAGAACAATGCTGGTTGCCGCCCCCTTTGGAGCCACTTCAATCCATCTCATGGGGCCGCTAACTTCTTCGGAGATGACCTCGAACCCCAGTTTTTCGGTCCAAAATGCTTTGCATTCATCCTGATTGTTGACATATAACATCACTTGCCCAAGTTGAGTAATCATTTATTTAAGCTCTCCTTCCAACAATTCGCCCAAACGATTCCATGTTTCCGTGATTCCTTGCAGCATGCCCATGTCCATCACGTTCTGGAGTGCCTCTGGGGACACGTATTCAGAACGGTTCACCAGCTTGGTTTTGCCGCCCAAATCGATAAATTCCATCGTAATCAAGGAAGATGGCAGGTCGTCGTTAACATTGCCCTCGGCATCCGAGAAATAATCGTTGTAGATGATTCGCTCTGGTTCAACGATTTCCTTATAAACGGCTTTACCCCAGGACTCCATGCCGTAAAATTCACCTTGATTCGGATCAACGCACTTCATGCAGTAATGCCACACGCCGCCGGGACGGAAATCGACGGTGCAAACCGGTATTTCCCAGCCTTTCGGCCCCCACCAGCGTTTGAGATGTTCCGGCTCTTTGAACATTTGAAATACGAGTTCACGCGGCGCATCGAATACGCGTTCCAGCACCAGGATGCGTCCACTCTCTACGTTCGAAACCATTTTGTTGTCGGGCATGTTCAATACTCCTCCTTAGGAAAGGAAATTAGTCTTCTTTTTTCTTGTTTTGAATTTCGCGCAAATAGTTGTCCAAATTATCCAAACGTTCTTCCATAATATGCCGGAAGGATTGTACCCAAAAATCCATCGCTTGAAAAGGTTCCGATCGAAGCGCATAGATCCTTCGGTTTCCATCGGCACGCACTTCCACGATTCCGCTATCGCTTAACACTTTCAAATGTTTCGAAGCTTGTGGTTGGCGAATGCCCAGACGATCAGCGATTTCGCCAACTGGCAGCGGACCATTGCGCAACAATTGGACAATATTCAACCGATTCGCCTCAGCTAACGCAGTCAATGTTGCTATGTCCATTCCCGGGCTATTTCCGGACATGTTGCTCACCTCTGTTAGTATGGTTTCCCGTCGAATCATCTCCTTGATCCAGGATCATTTCAACTTCTGAGAAGAATATACTTCATCAAGTATATTCCTGTCAAGGAATATTGATACTTTACTTTTTCTGCAGCCTATTCTTGTGCTTCCACGATCTGTGAGAGGCGCATTTTCCCGCTTCATTCTCTTCTTCTCTTAAAGAGCAGCAAATCGTCAACTTTTTATGCCATATATTTACAAAGTTTGATGCATATGCTATGTTTACTTTGAAAGCGCATCCATGAGTGGGTTTATTGATCTTTCTTTATCTTATTTCATTTATGGAAAGGGAGATGAGAATGAAAAATCGGCTCAAAAAGGCAAGCGCAATGATGTTGGCCATTACCCTGTTGTTTGGATGGATGACCGTGCCTGTTCATGCAGATGATCCTCCACTCTTCACGATTGAAAGCGAAAACGCTCAGCTCACGTCCGATCTGCAAGTCGTCACTGAAATTTACGGACAACCCAAACCCGGATTTTCCGGGACGGGATTTGTCTGGATGCAAAATTCCGGCACGATCACCTTTACCGTGACTGTTCCGGAAACAGGCATGTACGCGATCTCCACTCGATACATGCAGGAATTGAGCCCTGACGGCAGGCTCCAATATTTGACCGTTAACGGCGTCACCAAAGGATCTTACATGCTGCCCTACACGACTGCATGGTCGAATTACGATTTTGGGTTTCACAAGCTGAATAAGGGAAGCAATACCATACAAGTCAAGGCAGGCTGGGGCTTCGCTTATTTTGACACTTTCACTGTGGATCATGCCGATCTTGATCCGCTGGATGTGCAGCCTGTCCTCACCGATCCTGCGGCCACGCCGGAAACCCAGCTTCTGATGAATTATTTGACAGAGGTGTACGGCAACCATATCATTTCAGGCCAACAAGAGATTTACGGGGGCGGAAATGACGGAAATACCGAGCTGGAGTTCGAATGGATCCACAATCTTTCCGGAAAGTATCCGGCCATTCGCGGCTTCGATTTCATGAACTACAATCCATTGTATGGCTGGGAAGACGGCACAACCGCTCGCATGATCGATTGGGTGAATACCCGCGGCGGGATCGCGACAGCTTCATGGCATATCAATGTCCCCCGCAAATTCGACACCTATCAACTCGGGGATTTCGTGGATTGGAAAGAAGCGACCTACAAACCGACCGAAACCAATTTTAATACGGCCAATGCGGTCATTCCCGGAACGAAAGAATATCAATATGTGATGCTGACCATTGAAGATTTGGCGGAACAGCTGCAGATTTTGCAGGACAACGACGTGCCCGTTATTTTCCGTCCCTACCATGAGGCCGAGGGCAATGGCGGATTGAACGGCGAAGGCGCGTGGTTCTGGTGGGCTTCGGCAGGCGCGGACGTATATAAACAGCTGTGGGACCTTCTCTATACCGAGCTTACGGAGACGTATGACTTGCACAACTTGATCTGGACCTACAACAGCTACGTGTACAGCACTTCTCCCGCATGGTATCCCGGCGATGACAAGGTGGATCTCGTCGGTTATGATAAATACAATACGATCTACAATCGTTATGACGGTTTGTCCGGCGTACCCAACGAAGATGCCATTACTTCGATTTTCTATCAGCTTGTTGATTTGACGGACGGCAAAAAAATGGTGGCCATGACGGAGAACGACACCGTACCGAGCGTACAGAATCTGACGGAGGAAAAGTCAGGATGGCTCTACTTCTGTCCATGGTACGGCGAGCATTTGATGAGCCCTGCCTTTAACGATCCGGCCACGCTGAAAACGCTTTATCAAAGTGACTATGTCATTACGCTGGATGAGCTGCCCGATTTAAAGGTTGACGCAGGAACGCCAAGCGCTTCCATCACTCCTGCACATGTTGAATTTGATAAATACGCGCCCCACCAGAGTGACCAAACCATTACCGTGAATGCCAACGGCAATACGTTGACCGCTCTCCGGTCAGGTACGAATGCATTGACGGCAGCGCAGGATTATACGTTAAATGGCAGCACGCTGCTGTTAAAAAAAGAGTTTTTGTCCCAATTGCCGGTTGGCCAGCATTCGATCATTTTGGATTTTAATCAAGGGCAAGATCCTGTATTAAAAGTCAGCATTATCGATTCAACGCCAAGCGCTTCGCTTTCGCTCACGAATGCGACATTTGATCAACGCGTGAACTTGCAGCAGGATATTCCCCTTACCCTGACGTTAAACGGGCATCAACTGACAAGCATCACAAACGGTAATTATACGCTTATACCGGGACAGGATTATACGGCATCCAACGCTTCCGTCGTTCTGAACAAAGGTTACCTTTCCTCATTGCCGCTGGGTCAGAATACGATCACCTTTCATTTTAGCGGAGGAAATGATGCCATTCTTACCGTGAATGTGGTAGACAGCAGTGTTCCTGCGGCCACAGGAGATTTAACGATTCAAGCCTTTAACGGCAACACAAGTGCCTCTACGAACGGGATCTCTCCCAAATTCAAACTCATTAACTCCGGGAATTCAGCGATTTCATTGAATGACGTGAAGCTGCGATACTATTACACGATTGACGGCGAAGAAGATCAGAACTTCTGGAGCGACTGGGCCAGTATCGGAAGCGCAAACGTGACGAGCAAATTCGTCAAACTGGCAGCTCCGGCGGCCGGGGCAGACCACTATCTGGAAGTTGGTTTCACAACTGCGGCCGGGACGCTGGCTCCTGGCCAGAGTGCCGAAATTCAAACCCGGTTCTCCAAAACCGATTGGTCCAATTACAATCAGGCTGACGACTACTCGTTCCAGGCATCCGGCAGTCAGTTCGCAAACCATGAGCAGGTTACCGGATATCTGAACGACCAGCTTGTATGGGGCATTGAGCCGTAGAAGGAAAATTGAAAACAAGGGGGAGTTGGGGATTTGCCCCTTCTCCCCTTTTTTGGTTTGGGGATACTGCGACGGCCTGTAAAAAGTCCATTGCATTTCTCTATCCCGCTCACTTGCGGCTGAGAACGGGAATGCCTACAAGTTCGAAGGCGCAAAATTTTTGGGTTAACCGGAATTTATGGCGGAAACAAAATCCAAACATTGGACTTAAAAATCGGAGAATATGGTGGTATTTTTCTGAAGACTTGATTTGTAGCGATATCTTAGTACAATGGTTTTATGACTACTCAAAAAATGATAAATGATGAACTCAGAGTCAAAATATTCAAGGCATTAGCCGATGAAACAAGATTGGACATCATACGAGCTCTATACACCAGCAGGAAGGAGATGAATTGTGGAGAAGTAGGAGACATTCGCGATACTACGAAATCGAATACTTCGTATCACTTGCGTGCTTTAAAGGAGGCGAAGTTGATCAAGGTACGAAAAGAAGCCCAAACGAAGTATATGAGCATCGATTTGGAGACATTTCAAACTTACTTACCCGGATTTCTGGATACATTGTAGAAAGAAATTCTTTTTTTAATCATTAGTTCAATAATATTTGAACTATAGAACTAACTATAAAGGGTGAATATAGAATGATCAAATTAACTGCTTTATTTTTCCTGATCATGTTTGTTATCGGTACGGATACGTTTTTGATTTCTCCGCTCATCCCCACTCTTCAGGACTTGTTTCATATCCCGACCGAATATTCGGGTTGGATGGTGGGGTCTTATGCTTTAGGTTATGCCATTTTTGCACTAATTGCTGGACCGCTTTCCGATGGTTGGGATCGTAAAAAAGTCATGCTTTCCGGCATGGTCTGCTTCTCGGTTTCAACGATATTATGCGGCTTTGCCACAGGTTTTTGGTCGATGTTCTTCTTCCGTTTTTTAGCCGGAGTCAGCGCAGCTTTTACGGCGCCTCAAGTCTGGGCCTCCATCCCCGCTCTGTTTCCAACGTCCAAAATCGCCAAAGTATCAGGAATCGTCATGGCAGGCTTGGCTGCATCCCAAGCGTTCGGCATCCCTATTGGAAGCCTGCTTGCCTCCACCCATTGGTCTTATCCCTTTTTTACGATCGGAGCATGTGCATTACTGGTTGCGGTATTTATCTTCTATGCTTTACCCGAAATGAAACCGAATCAAGGCCAAAAAACCAAGACTCCGATGTTCAGCAGATACGTCCCGCTATTGAATAGCCGCATGGCGAGAAGGGCTTTCCTCGCTCATTTCTTATTTCAATGTGGATTTTTTGCTGCCTTTTCTTTCATTGGAAAATGGGTGACGGATCGCTTTCACCTTTCCATTGATCAAGCAGGGTACGTGATGTTTTTTCTTGGTCTCGGGAATATCGTCGGGAGCTTCGGCGGTGCCTATGTGATCAAAACGTTAAACCGTTTCAATACGCTGGTTGTGGGCTTTCTTGTCTCTATCGCATGTTTTATGGTTTTGCCTCACTTGCCATCGGTTGCGGTTTTCGAAAGTGTTTACTTTTTCATATTCGTTAATATGGGGATCGCTTTTCCCCTAATATTGGGAATGCTGAATTCATTAAATCCGACCATCCGCGGCACGATCTCCAGCTTGGCCAATTCAATCATGTACGCTGCGACCACGCTCGGTTCTTGGATCGCAGGCCTGATTTACGCGACTTTTAACGGTTTTTCCGCCGTAGGCATGTTTGCGGCCATATGCTTTGCCGGTTCGTTGTTATCTTTCATATTCAGCGGTATTCTGACCAGTCATACGAAAACAAAGAAGGAGTTTGCATCATAAATGATAGAAGAAATTCATATGGATCGTCTGAATCTTTCAAAATTCAACATCCTGAGTATTAGTGAGAAGGAATTTGATTTTCTAATACAAGTGGTGACGAACTCTCCACCTTTGGCTTGCCCTCATTGTGGATGTATAGCCAACCTCTACAAACACGATAGCAGGGAACAGGTCTGCATGGACCTACCTATTCACGGCAAGCGTGTAGGCCTTCTTATAAAACGTCAAAGATATCGCTGTAGAGACTGCAATCGAACCTTTTGGGAACACTTAGACCACACCATAGACGAAAAGCGAAACTGCACCAAACGATTATTGTCTTTTATAGAGAAGCAAAGCCTTAAACGCACGTTTGTCAGCATATCCGAAGAGGTTGGATTGCATGAAAAAACGATACGTAACATCTTTCGTGATTACATCAATCGTCTTAAAGAAACGCATCGATATGAAACTCCTCATTGGCTTGGGATTGGCGAAATACACATCATTAAGCCAAGATGTGTTTTAACCAACATTGAGGAACGTACTTTGTTGGATGTTTTGCCCAATCGTAACAAGGAGACCGTTGTAGATTACCTCTTGCGTCTTCCAAATATAGGGGAAATCCGATACGTCACAATGAATATGTGGCAACCTTATAAGGATGCCGTGAGGGCTATATTGCCAAAAGCTCTTGTCATCGTAGATAAATTTCACGTTGTCCGTTTGGCAAACCAAGCGTTAGAAACCATACGTAAGCAGATCCTTGAAGGATTATCGCCAAAAGCACGCCGCAAGCTGATGCACGACCGTTTTATCCTCCTCAAACGCCATATAGAGCTTACAGAGACGAATAAAATTACGCTTGACCTTTGGACAAAAAATCACCCTCCTCTTGGCACTGCTTATGACTTAAAGGAATCATTTTTGGATATTTGGGATTGTGATAACAGACAGACGGCATTTCTTAAATACAACGAATGGAAAGTTAAAATACCAACTGAACTGCATTCCGCTTTTGAACCACTTACAATGGCTATGAAGTACTGGGAAGAGGAAATATTCGCCTGCTTCGAACATCGCATTTCAGATGCTTATACGGAATCTCTAAATAGCCTTATTCGAGTCATTAATCATTTAGGCAGAGGATACTCTTTTGAAGCCCTGCGAGCCAAAATACTCTTTACAGAGGAACTTAAAAAGCAGCGTATGCCTAAGAACCAGAGACGGTTTGACAGCTACGATCTACGGGAGGATAACTTCCCGATGTTTAATATGCCGCCTATTGAAGTTGTTCGAGAGCCAGAAGAAATAATCTTCCTGGGCGTCGATTTTTCCACCTTGATCGAGAAATTGGAGAAGGACCAGCTATAAGCCCTTCTCCCTTATGTCTCCTTGCAGGAACTATGAAGTGAAGCCTGAGTAATCTCCATGTTGATTACACCCCCCAATCATCGAGTTTCGCGCATCACGCCATTCTCATAAAAGCGTATCTTTTTTCTGGATCGTTCGGATGACGATATCTTGATTGTGGTTTCCGAAACCGGCCCCATACAATGTCAACCCGCCGACATTAGCGGCATCCTCCTCGACGGAAAAACGAAGCGTCCAGAATAACTCTTCGAGCTTGACGTCTCTGATCGTTATGTTGGACATCCACTCACCATCCATATACGTTCCCGCGTGATCGATTCGAATCGTTTTCAACAATCCGTACTGGTTCACGTTTCTATGCCACCATGGGGGCGTATATTTCCCGCGGGCAGCTCTGCCGAAATCGGCAGGACTGGTCCAGGTTCCAAGTCGCACTCCATTAAACGCAAACGTAATGTCGGATGGCCAATCATCCCTCAATCCCGGCGCCTCGGAAGCGATTTCCATCGAAATTTCAATGGCGTCGGCCGTCTCCGCGGGCAGCAAGTAATTAGGCGTTTTATATTCGACATATCCTCTGCCAAACCATAAAATGGCCGCGTGAACACGTTCGGGATCAAGGAAGTACCGTGGATCGTCCCATACTCCGATTTCCTTCTCATGAGTCCCGAGCCCGCAAGTCGGATGCACCTCAAAAGCCGTATAATGCCCTACCGAAATCGTCTGTTCCTTCACGATATCCCTGACTGATCTGGCTGACGGCAGTTCGATCTCGATCGATTTCTGCTTCAGGAAACACATTTTATGCGTTCCGCCGTTGAGCCGAATTCTTCGGCTGCCGACCAGTTCAGCTTGCTCCAGTTTCCGTACGTGCATTGTCACGATGGAAGGACTAAGCTCCAGCCTGTCGGCGATATCCTTCACATTCATTTCGCCATCGGAGATGAGGTCCATGATCCTCCACCGCACTTCGCTTGCCAAGGCTTCATATAACAGCATGTATTTCATTTCTCCGTTTGCTTTCATTATTCGAAACTCTCCTTGTTCTCGTTGTTGAAATCTTATTTATGTGAATCCAATGGATTTAAGTTGCAGATTCCATCACGGATTATTGTAAATTCACACGCTTTGTTGTTTAATTTTGATGATACCAATGGTTTGAATTCTTATCAACGTGAATTTAGTGAGGTGCATATTTAACATGAACTACAATAATCCTGTAATTAAAGGATTTTATCCGGACCCAAGCGTCTGCAAAGTAGGCGACACGTATTATCTCGTATGCAGTTCGTTTCAATTTTTCCCTGGCGTACCCCTGTTTGAAAGCAAGGACCTGATCAACTGGACGCAAATCGGGCATTGCCTGACTCGGACAAGCCAGGTGCAATTGGCAACGGTAAGCAGCTCCGGCGGCGTTTTTGCCCCGACGATCCGTCATAACAACGGGCGGTTCTACATGACAACGACCAATGACACGACCCGGCAAAATTTCTATGTGTGGACAGACGATATTTACGGTGAATGGTCGGACCCTGTTTACGTCGATCAAGGCGGGATTGATCCCGATTTGTATTTCGAAGACGGAAAAGCATTCTTCATGAGCAACGGCACGGATGAGCATGGCGTGGGCGGCATCATTCAGTGTGAAATCGATATCGAAACCGGCCGCAAGCTGACCCCAGGCCGCGTGATTTGGAGCGGAACGGGTGGTCGTTATTTGGAAAGCCCTCATTTGTATAAAATCAACGGAACGTATTATCTCATGGCTTCCGAAGGGGGTACGGAGTACGGTCATATGGTCACATATGCGAGAGGAGACTCCCCTTCTGGTCCGTTTGAAGCCTATCCGCACAACCCTGTGCTGACCAATCGCAATTTGGGTGGTTACGAGCTGCAGGGCGCCGGTCACGGGGACCTGGTTCAGGATGATCGCGGAAATTGGTGGATGCTGCATCTGGGCTTCCGCCAGATCGGACGCTGGCTGACTTATCACCATCTGGGACGGGAAGTGTTTCTTACTCCGGTTACTTTTGGTGAAGATGGGTGGTTTACGGCAGGACAGGATGGCACTACGCTGACCAGCTTCGAAACCGACCGGATTCCGGACGCCGTCGTGCAACAGGAGAAAACGGTATATACGTTTGAAAATACGGATTGGAACCTGGATTGGTGTTACCTTCGTCACCCCGATCCTGAACAATATGAACTTGCGTCCAACAAAGTTACGCTTAAAGGTACAGATATTACGTTGGATACGCCGCTATCCCCTACCTTCATCGGCTTACGTCAGAGAGATTTCAATGCGGTCATCACTTGCGACGTAACTTTGACGGACGGAGAAGCCGGCATTACGCTTTACATGGATGAAAATCACCATTATGACCTGGCCTTCCGCAAAGTCGGGAACGAGTACAAAGTGGCCAGACGGTTGAATGTCGGCGACATCAAATCCGTGGAGTCGGAGGAAAGTATAGGGACAAGCAATCACGCGACGCTGATTATCCGGGCAAGCGCTGAACGGTACGCCTTCCTGTTCAATTCGGACGGCAAAAATGTCGTTCTGGGGACGGCCCAAACCAGATACCTTTCTTCTGAGGTTGCCGGAGGATTTACAGGCGTACTTATCGGTCTATATGCAAACGGGAAAGGGTCGGCGGCAACGTTCACGAATTTTAAATGCGAGTATCATTGAATTCATATCGGTGATTTTCCGAGTTCCTACATCCAGCTAAGTTGTTAAGGTTAAAGCTAAAAAGAGGGCTGCCATGGCATTGGCAGTCCTCTTTTTGAAATCGACTTTATGGTGCAGCAATTGCATGAATTACGCTAACATTCTAAACCAACTGAGCGAGATCGGACCTTGCAGCAACAGATATACATCGTGCCGTCCGGAAGGCAGGATCAATTCGCACGAATAATCCCTCCATTCCTGATACCCTCCGGCAGAAATGTCACATCTGCCAACGAGCGGTCCGTCCAATGCGTCAAGTCTGACCTCAATCGTTGCCTTTTCCGGACTTGCGGCCCGCAGTTCCATTATGCTAATACCTTCCTCCCACGATGCGTCCGCAAACAACAACCAACCCGTGTTTTCTATAACCTCGGTCGAACTTCCTCCCTCCCGGCATTCGCCGATCAAAACGCCGTGACATGCATCATAGTTGACGGCCCTTGTCAAAGACATCAGGTCGCGCGGAGGAATGGTCTCGGCAACGACCGTGAGCTGTTCTTCCAGTCGCAGGTCAGCGGAAGAAGAACCGATGATCAAGGAATATCGACCGCTTTCGATGCAGAACCGCTCCCGGGTGACATCCCAAATACGCAGTGATTCCAACGGCAGGCGGAATGTGAGCTCTCTCGTTTCGCCAGGCAGCAACGAAATGCGCTGAAAATCGGCCAATTGCAGAAGCGGTCGTTTCACCCGCGAAGTACCTGCCCTCACATATAACTGCACAACTTCTTCGCCTGTTCGCGAGGTGGTATTAGTCAGACGGAAAGATATATCAACCGCCGTGTCTTGCCCAAGCTCGACTTGATTTACGGACATCCGCAGCGCTTCATAGTGAAAGGCGCTATAGGAAAGTCCATGCCCAAACGGGTACAGCGGCGTGCCTTCAAAGTATTGATAAGTCCGTCCACCCTGAATAATGTCATAATCCATGAACGGCGGCAATTGCTCAACAGAGGAATACCACGTCATGTTCAGGCGCCCGGCAGGATTGACGTCGCCGAACAGCACATCTGCAACGACCCGCCCAAGGTCCTGCCCCGTATGGGACGTGTATAGAATCGCGGGGACTTTGGTCTGCAATTCGTTCAACGCGAACGGATAACTGCCGACGACAACCACGATTGTATTCGGGTTGGCCTTCAGCACCTCCAGCACCAATTTTTCCTGCGAGGCAGGAAGCGTGATGTCAGGTCGGTCCATCGTTTCCTTGCCATTGATCAGCGGATGGTTCCCGACAAAAACAATGGCCGCGTCTGCTCCACTGGCAGCACGAACGGCTTCCTCTACGCCGACGCCTGCATACTCCAGCTCAAACGGTTCGGCGGTCGCTGCATTGGTTTTGGCCACTTCCGCCGCGCCGCCAACATTGATTTCGTTCGTTGTTTCGGCAGCGGTTCCGTCACCAACGACGAGTAATTCGGTTTGTTCGTCCACGTTAAGTGCGGTATCATTCCATGTGGAGATGGTAGCCAATGACTTGTTTGGATTCAACGGATGAATCAGGAACACTTCCTTGGTGAACCATTCCCAGATCCGGTCGGCTGAAGCGTAAACATGTTTGTCGTCCGTCGTTAAATACCGGCCATTTCGTTCCGCCCGTAAGGTATGGCTCCCCCATCCCCAATCGGTGGTTTCAAAGACATCGGCTTCTTCCTTGGTAACGCCGGAAGCCGCGAGCGTTTCCTTTCCGTCACTGACCTTCCGTACATATTTTCCGCTTCGCGTTGACTTGAGTCTGATGCGGTCCGAGCCGCCGGAGAAACGGACCTCTGCTTCGTTTCCTTCTGTGGCCAGGCGATCCTTGATCCCCTGCAGCGGGCTGACCTCGTATGGAATCGTACCGCTGTACCAATCGCTGTAAACGGCATCGGCAAGTGGACCGATGACGGCGATTTTGCTGATTTTGCTTGCTTGAAGCGGCAAGGTCTCTTTATCGTTTTTGAGCAGAACGATGGCTTTTTGCGCAGCTTCACGCGCCAGTTCGGCGTGCGAGGATTTCAAAATATGCGACTCCCCCACTGCGGCATACGGATTTCGTTCCTCAGGATCGAATTCTCCCAGCCTGAATCGCACGCGGAACGTGTTCTGCAATGCCGTGTCGAGATCGTTTTCGGTCAGCAGCCCATCCTCAAGCGCCAAACGGATCGCCTCTGTCACGACATTGGCCTCATCCGTTATACTGTCGATACCGCCTTCCCGAATCGACCGTGCCACGGCCTCTTTGACGGTGTCGACGTAATGATGATCCCTCATCGTTCCCGTTACATCAAATGCATCGCTCACCACGAAGCCGTTCATCCCCCACTCGCCCTTCACGACGTCGTTAACCAAAGGGCTAAGATTCGCAGGCACGCCGTTGATCGCGTTATACGCCGTCATCATCGACAGAGCTCCGCCTTCCTTAAACGGAATCTCGAATGCTTTCAAATAATATTCGCGCAAATTCCGCGGATCCAGGCTAACGGAGGCCTCTCCCCGATCAACCTCGTTATTGTTGCCGATAAAATGTTTCAACGTTGCGACCGATTTCAAATAAAAGGGATGGTCGCCCTGCATGCCTTTCACCAACGCCGCGGCTAATTTGCCGGCAAGCACGGGATCTTCCCCGTATGCCTCCTCGGTTCTGCCCCAACGCGGGTCCCGCTCCATGTCCACCGTCGGCGCCCATAACGTTAATCCGTTATGCTCCGGATTCCGCTGATAAAAACCTCTCGCTTCATCTCCGATCGCGCTTCCGATCCGTTGCAGCAAGTCCTTGTCCCAGGTGCACGCCAAACCGATCGGCTGGGGATAATTGGTCGACTCGCCAAGCCAGGCTATACCGTGAGCGGCTTCCGTGCCGTGCTTGTACGGCTTGATGCCAAGCCTTTCTACGCCTGCTTGATATTGCGGCATCAACTCAATTTTTTCTTGCAAAGTCAAACGCGAAACCAGATCGTTCACCCGCTCTTCGAGGGCAAGATCCGGATTCCAATACGGAAATGTTTTGTCCAAGTCTGTGTGCATGCCGTCACTCCTTCATTTCTGTCTGAATCACTGTTTCACCCGTTCAAAAAGTCCATTCCATTTCAACATGATTTGAACGGGTGTAAACCGATTTTTGGATAGGCTCGAATATTCATTATACTTCACATCCGAGCCGCTCTTCTGGATTTTAAGGTCGTGAATTAGCATGATCTGGACAGCATTTCGTTAGAACATGATGTAAGCCGACTTTTCGCCTTACAGGATGATATCTTTTACGAGCGTCATAGGGTTCGAAAACGTCAAAGCTGATCCCCATTTTGAAAATCCAGCTTGGTTTGCAGCAGTTGTTGCAGGTCGGCTGTGGCGGCCGAATTGTTCGGCTGAAAAGCATCGCCGCTCATGTAGGAAGCAATGCTTCGGCGCAGCTGCTTTGCCGTGGGCCTTGCGCCCAAATCGTTAACGATGTCGATTCCGCAGACCATAAGTTTGCCCGGGCCAACCCGGCATTCAAACAGATTGGTCAGCTTGCGGTTATGATAGAAGTTCGGAATCACCTGTACGATCAGCTCTGCGCTGCCGGGAAATTCATCGAGACACAACGACACGGAGCGATCCAGCAGCTCCTTCCAGTGATGTTCGGCATACGATTTCGTCGGGAACGAAGCAAAGACGGGATGGTGTTCATCGACATAAATGCCGCATGGATCTTCAGTGGCGAAATGCACAGGACTCCAAAAGACGGGAATAAATTTCCCTGGAAAGGTATGATGAGCCTCGGCATTTACGGTATATAATACCGATCCGCCGTCTGCAAGCCTTTGCTCGGTTTCTTCGTTCCAAACGTCCGTTATCCATATGTTCGTTTGATCACGGGCAGTTTCTTCTTCCGAATCGCTGAATACCCAGATCGGCCACTCGTTCCGTATCGTTCCACCTTTGGATTGAATGAGAACGGTTAATCTTACGCTTGTTTTCACTTTATGAAAAGCGTTTGAAGAGATCGAGCCGATCGGAATGCCCGATCCTTGCCCGATATCCGATGTATGGATTACACCGTGGTCCAACACTTCGCCCTGCTCGTTCGCGATGCTCCATGTCCATTCGGATGACCGCAAAACTTGCGGACCGAAATGGGCAATACACACTTGGGCGGAAAACGCTTCTCCGTGTGTGAAAATACGCTTCGGCATCTTCAGCAGCAGCACCGTTTCATTGCAAAATGTCCGGAATTGTTCCGGTTCAATCAACCCTTTGGACTCCCAAAACGCATTCAAAACACCGACCGTTGCCGTGCTCTGACCCGGAAAATCGTGCAGATCCAGCAGTTGAAACCCGCCTTGGCCCGGCGTTCGCAGCGCTGCTTCGATTTCTTCGCGATACAGTTGAAGGGCAAGCATCCCCGAGCCGTAGACGAACTTCTTAATGTCGCCCAGCATCCCTTTGCGCTCCAGATCGGCTCTAATCGCTTCCAGGTTAACCGGCCTGAGCACGCCCGTATATTTGTGGATTTCCTCCACGTCGGGATATACCGCATATTGGCCGATTTCGTGACTCAGCAGCGGCACGTTTCGCTGCGCAACGGCCTCTCTGAAATCGAGCATTGTAGCGTCCGACAGTGCATCCGGAAAATATTGCCCCCTCGCACCGATTCCGTCGACCGTTTGTGCGCAAAACAAATCATCCGCCGGGTCCAGCGGCCGGTCCCAGTTCGAGGTCAGCGTGTATACGCGCCGATCGTCATTTGCTTTCAACTCCGCAATGATGCGATGAAGAAGATGGAAATCCCCGTTTAGTTCATTGCCGTTGCTGAACAAACAAAACGATGGATGATTTCCATATTCATGAATAATGCGCCCGGCTTCCTTCGGCAAATAGTCGTAGTGTTCCGGGTGGGCACCAACGGGCGTATTCCACGTGTCCAACCATGCCGGCCCTTCGGCCTGCACATAGATGCCGAGCTGATCCGCTGCATCAAATGCGGCTTCGGGCGGGCACCATGAATGGAAACGGACATGGTTTAACCCATAGTCCTTCACGATTTGGAAAAGGCGCAGCCAGACCGAAAGGTCTGTTGGCGGATAGCCTGTCAGCGGAAAGATACAGCATTCCAGCGTTCCCCGCAGGAAGGCTGGGCGTCCATTTATTGCGAAATGGGTCCCCACGGCAGTAAACGAGCGCATGCCGAAACGCTGCTTTTGCTCTATTTTCGTGGATTCCGCTGGCGTTGTCACCGTCGACTCGACATTCATTTCATAGAGATGGGGACTGAATTCATCCCACGGCTGGACATGATCTTCCTGCATATCACAGAACCATTCGAAAGGAACCGAGCTATAAGGAGGAAGCGTTGACTCATACGGATCGCTGTTCGTTTGAAGCCATTCGGAACACTCCAGGGACCGTACAGACAGCCGTGATGATACTTCCGCATGGCTTGCTGTCGTATTCGTCCACATTCCCGTTACCTTGATCCTGCTGTTGTGCATATCCGGAAAGATCCGCATTTCTTGCAGATAGATCGGATGCATCGCTTGCATTTCGATGCGGCCGATCATGCCGTTCCAGATCGTTTGCGTTTCATCGGTGTAGGCGCTTGGATGCTGGCCTAACCGATGAATATCCCGGTTATCGATACAGATCATAATTCTGTTGGTCCCGCCTGGCAGGATGAACGGAGTTACATCGAAACGATGCGGAACCGAAAGACTGTCCTGCTCACCTGCAAGATGACCGTTGACCCATAGGGTGGATTGGACCATAACCCGTTCGATAAAAAGAACCATGTGCCGCCCCGTCCACGCTTCCGGAACAAGAACCTCTTTTGCATACCAGGCCTTGCCTACATAGCTATAGCGCGGCCTCAGGGAACGCACGGTTTCGCGATTCATCTCGTCGCCCCAAACCCTCTCGTCGCCGATGCCGTTCTCCGCCAATGTGCCCGGAAGCTGCACCGTCCCCTCTTCATAGGGAGTGAGGTCGCCGGACCACCCCTCCTGATGGCCGATATCATTCGGATCCAACGCATATGCCCATGCTCCTGCCAAATTCAAACACGTCATTTCCTGCTGAGCTTTTATCATTGTTCTACCTCCACACCAAGATGGCGAATGACTTGAACACACAAATCTTTATACTGGACATCCGGTGTTTATTGTAAGATAGAGCATATGGGAAAGGAATGATGATATGGCTGAAAATCCTAACAATCCTGCTATGGCAAAAAACGATGAACAATATACGCACCCACCGGGCATTCTCGTATCGGATTATTATCGCATGCCTTACGGTTACACGTGTTATCGACCAAACGGAACGAAAGACTGGCTGATAATGTATACGCTTTCTGGTAAAGGTGTGGTCAACCATGAAGACCATGGGTTTCTTGAGTGTGCGGAGGGGACGGTTACCATTATTCCGCCCGGGGTTAAACATCACTTTTATACAGAACAACATGAAGTCTGGGAGAAAATGTGGGCCCACTATACTCCCCGCATGGCTTGGTCGGACTGGTTGCCGGCAAGCCAAACAGACGGGGCGATTTACCACCTGCAGATCGACAGCACGCAGACTCGTGCATCCATTGAACATGCATTCCGCCGCATCCTCTCGTATCGCGTCGAGCCCGTAATCGCCTTACAAGAGGAGCTTATGTTAAACGCCCTGGAAGAGATCATTTTGATTTTGGCCAGCCAGCATGCCGATCGAAAGCTTCTCGATCCCAGAGTGAAAGAAGTGCTAAATATTCTTGCGCTCCATTTTGCAGAAAACCATCTGATCGAAGATTTGGCGAATCAAGTATTCCTTTCTCCTTCCCGGCTGTCCCACCTGTTTAAAGAGCAGGTCGGAGATTCCATCGTCGCAACGCTGAACAAATATCGGCTGAAGCAGGCGGAGAAGCTGCTGCGTTATACGCAGCGCCCAATTACGGAGATTGCGCTGAGCGTGGGCTTTCACTCGCCCGATTACTTTACTCGAATGTTCACTCAATATTACGGCGTCAAACCGTCGCAATATCGTAAACAGCGCGCGGCATCCCTATAAACGGAACGTCATCTTTTGAAAAATGCTCCAGCCGAAATAAAAAACCGCTGAAACGCGGTTTTCTGTCCAAATAAAGAGCTGCGGTTGGTTATGCGATATCCTTGGGGATGACTCCGTCTTTTTCCTGCCCAAAGGGAGTATTCGGTTCATCGCTGGGTCTGGCCCACCGGATCAATGATCCCGAGATCATAACTCCGATAAGCACTGCAATCATTGCATTTAATAATCCAAAATGCTCTCCAAGGAACCCCAAAGCGGGTGGCCCCACCAACGATGCGATATAACCCGAAGTTGCTACAGCGCCTACTCTTGCCGCTGCCCCTTCAGGTTCATCCCCTGCTGCAGACAGACCCACCGGAAAACCTAACGAGGCTCCAAGCCCCCAAAGAACGACACCCATCGCAGACAGAATATAATGTTGACCCCAGATCACGAGCACCAAACCGAGAATGGCTGAAATGGCACATCCCGCAAGTACCCGCACTCTCCCATACCGATCCAGGATCCAACCGCCTGCAAAGCGCCCAATGGTCATAGCTGCAACAAACAACCCATAGATAAATGAGCCTGTTAATGCACTAACGCCATATCCGTCGACCATAATGAGCGGTAACCAATCGTTCGCAGATCCCTCGGCAAATGCCATGCCCAGAACCATGACCCCGATCAACAACGTTCGTTTTTCCGTCCAAACCTTAAGCTGTTTTTTGAACGCGCCCCCTTTGTGACCGACCGTCTGTGCAGGTTCCTTGCCTGTCGCCTCCGGAAGATATCGAAAGCAGTACCATAACGTAACGGCAATCAACAAGGCAAGCACGGAAAAGTGTACGATAATCGGAAGTTGAATCGCTTCTGCACCTACTCCAATGGCTGCCCCCACTAATGTACCTACGCTAAAGAAGCCATGAAAAGCAGGCAGCAAAATCTTGTTCAATGCCTTTTCGACCGCCGAACCTTCCATATTCAGCCCTACTTCAGCCGCACCGAACCCGCACCCAAATATAAATAGGCCGACCATGACGATCGCCGTAACTTTTACGCTCGCGCCGATGCCAATAGCAACAAACCCGATGACGATCATCAAAGAACTTATCATAATGACCAAACGCGCACCTTTGCGGGCAATGACGGAGCCAGCCGTAAGCAATCCGGTGAGCGAACCGATGGCCAAAGCGAAAATAATGATTCCCATTCCTGCCGTAGACACGTTCAACGCATCCCGGACGGCGGGAGTTCGCGCTACCCAGGAAGCGAAAGATAACCCTGGCAAGGCAAACAACAGAAATAATATATTACGAATCATGCGCTGCTGATGTAATGCTGTCGTCATTTGTGTTACCCTCCTATTCTTCGAATGTGGTCATGCATACTCCGACATTCTTTCTTTTTATATTTTTATAATACTTTTAATAAGTATTAATTTATATGAGATTACTCTGGATGTCTACCTGTTTTTTCCGCAACTCATTGTTCGCAATCGGCGAGAATATGCCTGCCTCAAAGCAAAAAAGCCGCTAATTCATTGATCCATGGACTGACGGACGATTTCGGAACGATTGTAATTCCGATGCCGGCCGCGACGCTTCCGATGATCGTTTCAAACGTGCCGAACTGCATTACTTTTCGTGGAATGATGCCCTCGGCTTTTAACCAACCTTCCAGCCTTTCGCGATAACTGCATCCTTTATTGAATAACAATAGCGTATCGTTGCGGCATCTTCGATCACAAAGGAATCACTCTTTGCCACGATGATGAGTTCTATGGTCGTGTTCCCGGGAACGATCGCTTTGCTAAGCTGGAATGCGGGCATGAAATGGCTTTCGCCTGTCAATGGCATTCTGTTCATCAGTTTGGTGCCTGTAACAACGTTCATTGTCATGGCGTTTCAGGGATATTCCATCAGCATGAATGAATTTTACGGTGCCCTGCTCGTCATTTTTGCTTTGATCCAGAATAATGTATATCAGCGCAAACCTTTGAAAATAAGCAGGTCAATTGACGCATAGCGGAAAGTTCCGTTCATTTTTATGCAAGAAGATTGCACCAGGTTTTCCCTGTACAAAAAGCAAAAAAGAGCCGCAAACGCTTGCTGCTCTTTTTCCGCATCGTCGATAAGATTAATATTCTCCCTTGATCACAAAAAACGAACCGCGGATCGTTCCGGCCAATTTGGACTTTTGCCGCGCAAACTTAAATTTCCCTTCCAGCTCTTGTGGAATCTCCATGCCTTCCGAAAGCTTCAAACCGACGGCCCGCTTCTTGGGGTCATCCACCGTATACATCACATTAAGTCCAAGGCCGTCTTCATAGAACACGTAAGTAAATAAAATATTGTCTACTTGGAAGCGCGACGTCTCCAGCGGTTTGGCTGCAAACGTCAAATCACGCTCCTCCTTTAAAATGCGGTTCACGTAATCCAGCACGTCCTGACTTTCGCTTGCAGGCGCAACCGTAAATTCATGCTTGTACTTGTTCATGAAATACCTGGCTTCATTGGCGCGCAAGCCCGCAAGCGCGGCAGCCACTGGCGACGATTCCAAACCAACCGTGGACACCTCTTTAAAATCAACGATATATGACATCTGCGTCTCTCCTTAAAATGTTTTCTCTTATTTATTTTCTGACAACCGGAATCCACATTTCGCCAAAGACCAATCCGTCCCGCTGCCCCATCTCTACCGTCGTATTCGGTCCGCCGACATAGGCCACATGATCTGCTTCAGGCAGCGCTTGACCAAAGGCAATGCCGGTGAGCAGCTGGTTGAGCTCCTCCGCCGTCTTCGCTTCCCCTTTGACGACGAGGTATTCCCCTTTCGGAAACTGGATGACTCTCGTAATATCCGGCATGGATGCAGCGGTCATGACACCCGCATAATGCATCATCTTGTTGTTTACCGCTTCGTTCACAGCAAAAATATAGTCGTTGGCGGCAATGGATTTTAACGCTTCAAGCTTCCCATTGTCTTCGATCGCCGTCCAGAAATCGGACTTCTCTTTGTTTATGCCGACATAGTCCGTATAGTCGCTTTTCAGCTCCACGCCGATCCCCGATACCGTAAAACTTTCTTTTTGCTCCAACGTATAATTTGCCATTTTTTTAACCTGCCTTTGTTTGGGTTTGATCAGGGCTTTGTCTTATCCCTTGATAGGTTTATAATAACCTTAAATCATGTCAGAAAATGAAACTGTTTAGGAGGCTGCATGAAAAAAGTTGAACGGATTAATACGATGATGCGGTATATCAACAATCGTTCCCGCTTTACCATCTCGGAAATCATGCGGGAATTCGATATTTCCCGTTCGACGGCCATCCGGGACATCAAGGAAATTGAATCCATGGGCATGCCGCTTGTGGCTGAGGTTGGGCGGGACGGCGGATATTTTGTCATGAACAACTCGGTCCTGCCAGCAGCCCGCTTTACCGACAATGAGATCAAAGCGCTGTTCATCGCCTTTATGGCGACAAGAAATCAACAGCTGCCTTATCTTCAGAGCCGCCAGTCTTTGGCGGAAAAGCTGCTTGGCCTTATTTCGCAAAATCAGCAGGACGACCTTGTCCTGTTGAATCAACTGCTGCTTTTTGAAGGAACGAACCCCCATCATCCCGATCTGCTTGACCTTTCGGATCTTCCCCATCCGATGCTGGAGCAAATCATTCACATGCTGCTTTCGGATCGCTGTTTGACGGTTGCCGTCCAGGAAGGCCAGCAAATAAAAACGGTTCAGCTGTACCTTTTGCATCTTCATCGCGAAAACAGTCTTTGGCTGATGGAGGGCTTTGATTTAATGGAGGAACAGCGTCGGATTATCCCTGTCGATCACGTTGTAGAGGCCGAACCGTTTCAACCTAAAAAAAGGGTCAGCGCAAAAAAGATCATGGAAGCCTTACACGAGCAGAAACAAAAAAGCAACCTGACCCTTGAGCTCGGCCCCAAAGCCATTGCGCAGTTTCGCAAATACCATCCCTTGAAAGCTTCGCTTGCTTATACCAATCCGTTCCAGACCACGGCGCTGCTCAAAATGTATGTGCAAGTCGATCATCCCGAGGAGCTAACCGAAATCGCGAACTGGCTGTTATTTTTAGGCGAGGACATCCAATTCAAGGAAGTGCCTGAAGAGGTGTTGTACAGCCTAAAAAACAGGCTGGGGTCATTCTGCCCTTAAGCAGGGACCGGGCATGCGGCTGACCTTTGCGAAAGGCGCTTTTTCCGACCCATCAAACGCAGCTCCCTAGCCTTCATCTTCGCCAGTATCGATTCGTTTATTCAGCGGCATGTGTACGGTGAACGTCGCGCCTTTACCCGGTACACTGGAAACAGCGACCGTACCGTCATGCATGTCCACGATTTTATGCACGATCGACAGGCCCAGCCCGCTGCCGCCCAAGGCGCGGGTCCGGGATTCGTCCGCTTTGTAGAAACGCTCAAAAATCCGAAGCTGGTCCTGAAGGGCGATACCGGGTCCGCTATCCGTAATACGGACCGATACGTTTTCTTCGCTTTGCGTAAGTAAAACATCGATTTTTCCGCCCGGTGGCGTAAACTTGATTGCATTATGGAGAAGGTTGACCCACACCTGAATCATCAAATCCTCATCAGCGGTGATTTCAAGCTCTTCCAGCTCCACGTTCATATCGATTTTTTTGTCGTCCCATTGGGGCTCGCAGGCCAGAATCAGCGTAACCAATTGTCGGTCCAAACGGTACGTGGTTTGATGTGATGCGTGTTCCGAGGCGTCCAGGACGGCAAGCTTCATTAAGTTATCGCTGAGTCTGGACAGACGGACGCACTCCGTTTCAATGATCGTCAAATACTGGTCACGCTGCTCCTGGTCCATCTTTTTGTCCTTCAGTGCTCTTGCAAACCCGATGATAGAGGTCAGTGGCGATCCAATTTCATGGGACACGTTCGAAATGAACTCCTGACGCAAATCCTCCATCGCTTTGAGATTCGCCGCCATGTCATTGATGCTTTCCACCAATTGGGCATAAGGATGTGTATGTCCCTGTCTCCCGCCTCGACGGGCAAACGCCGCATCCAGATTCACGCGAAAATCCCCTCGGGAAATACTCTTCAGTGCCTGAATCAATTCATTAAAATGCTCATTATCCCTACCCTTAACCAGTGGACCGATGCAAGTAATGCCTATACCAAAGAGGATGAACCCGAGCATGGCATTGATCAGAAAAGCGATGAGCTCATGCGGTTCCCACGGAATCAGGGAATATACGCTTCTCGTAATATAGAAGGCCGCGGTCCAACAGGCAAACAGCGCCAGGGATACCAGAATGATGTTTCTGGCCATATGAAGAAATCCGGGTTCCCGCTTCATGTCCTGATCTCCAAGCGATACCCTAGCCCTCGCATCGTACGAATGACGAAAGCATGCTCTTCCTCGGGAAACCGTTCACGAAGCCGCTTGATATGCACATCAACCGTTCGTTCGTCCCCTTCGTAATCATACCCCCAAATTTTTTCGATTAACTGATCGCGTGTAAACGTTTTGCCTGGATAACTTGCCAGGGTAAACAGTAATTCAAATTCCTTACGCGGGAGAACCATATCCTGTTCGCCATTTTTGCATTCAAACGTATCTCCCCGCATGACCAGCCTGCCGAGAACGATCACTTGTGAAGTCATGATATGATATCGTTTCAGCAGCGCCTTCACCCGCGCGACGAGCACCAGCGGATCAAAAGGCTTCACCAGGTAATCATCCGTACCCAGCGAAAATCCTTTGACGATCTGCGAGGTTTCCCCCTTGGCCGTTAACATCAGGAGAGGCAGGTCCGTCTGCTGCCGCAGCTGGCGGCATAACTCCCATCCGTCCATGCCCGGCATCATGATGTCGAGAACGACCAAATCAACCTTGTGATCATCGAGCACACGCAGCGCATCCAGGCCATCCACGGCCTCGATGACGTGCAAACCTTCTTGCTGCAAAAAATGCTTAACGAGTTCCCTGATATGCGGGTCGTCGGCTACGACCAGTATGCTTGCCAATGTGAGCACCTCCATTTCCAACCTTGCCCTATGCCACAAATCCTGTCAAGAAAGAGACGCCATGCCGAGAAGACATCACCTCTCATTCCTGACATCAAACCGCTGCTCAAATGATATTCCCTTCCCAATTATGTTCTACGCATATATGCCCGTACGGTTAAAGGTGCAAAAATGGCTACAATAACCGCCGCTCCAGCAAGGGTGGTCATAAGATCTGTTCCCATCGTTCCTTGGTTCGCCAGTTCGCGAACGGCGGAGACCAGGTGGGAGATCGGATTGACGTTGACCACCCATTGCAGCCAATTCGGCATCGTCTCTACAGGTACGAAAGCGTTCGAGGCAAAGGTGAGCGGAAACAGGACGAGCATGGAAATCCCTTGTACGCTGGATGCCGTGCGCGCGATAACACCAAGAAAAGCAAAAATCCAACTGATGGCCCAAGAACAAATGATAACCAGCAAACCAGCCAAAGCAACATGGCCGAGTCCACCTGCCGGGCTATAACCCAATATATATCCAATGGCAAAGGTAAGCACCGTCGCGATCGTGTATCGGATCGTATCGGCCAGCAAAGCTCCCGCCAGCGGTGCAATACGCGCAATAGGCAGTGATTTGAATCGGTCGAATACCCCTTTGTCCATGTCCTCTCGCAATTGCACGCCGGTAACGACCGAACTCGTAATCACGGTCTGCACAAGGATCCCCGGAATGATGACCAATAAATACGCTTGAATATTTCCCGAAATCGCTCCGCCAAAAATATACGTAAACATCAATGTGAAAATGATCGGCTGCAGCGTAACATCGAACAATTGCTCCGGAGTTCGTTTCACCTTTAATATTCCGCGGTAAGCCATCGTTAACGAATTTCGGACGGTTTGCCCCAAACTGGTGTGTTTCCTCAACTTCCGACCTGTGCTTTGTTTCAATAGTGTACTGTTCATGCTTGCAACTCCTTCACTGCATTGGTTTCCGGAGATGGATGGGACTCATTGCCGCGAGCATCCTGGCCAGTAATGGCGAGAAACACTTCGTCCAGCGTAGGCTTCTGCACGCTCATCTCTGCCAAATCAATGCCTGCGGCACGAAAGGCAATCAACAGATCTGCCGCGATATTGGCATCCGCCATGGGCGCAGTAATCTTCCCCGCTTCCGCCGTGACGTTGGATTCGGTCCGAAGGATCTGCTCGACAATCTGACGTGCCTGTTCGAGCTGCGTCATCTCCTGAATGCGCAGCTGAAGAGATGCCGTGCCCACCGATGCTTTCAAATCGTCCACCGTGCCCTCGGCAACCACGTGTCCTTGATCGATCACGGCGACGCGATCGGCCAGTTGATCCGCTTCATCGAGGTATTGAGTGGTCAGCAGGACCGTCGAACCTGATTGGACCAGCTGCCGGATCGTGTTCCACATCTGTGCGCGGGTCCGCGGATCGAGCCCTGTCGTCGGTTCGTCCAGAAAGATCAGCGGCGGTTGTGCGATCAAGCTTGCTGCCAGATCCAGACGGCGGCGCATGCCTCCCGAGAAACCTTTAATCGGGCGTTTCGCCGCATCCGTCAACCCGAACTCTTCCAGCAGGTCTGCCGTCTTGCGCTTTGCTTCAGCACGTCCAAGACCGAGAAGGCGGGAAAAGATCATCAAATTTTCGTTCGCACTCAGCGATTCGTCAACAGAGGCATATTGGCCGGTCAGTCCGATCAGCTGGCGTACGGTATGTGACTCTTTTACCACATCATGTCCAAAGATTTGGGCTGATCCCATATCCGGACGCAGCAAGGTGCCCAGCATGCGGATCGTCGTTGTTTTGCCTGCCCCGTTGGGACCCAGCACGCCGTAGATCGTACCTGCCTTTACGTTCAGATTGACTCCGTCTACCGCCCGCTTATCTCCAAACGTTTTCACGAGCCCTTGCGCTTCAATAGCCCAATCTCCAGAGGCATGATGCGCTGCTCTTTCCAATGGTTTGATCAATTGTGGTTCCTCCCATATCGTTGATAGGGGAAGAATATCGTACTTTTATGAACTAAATGTGAATGGAAAGAAGGCAGTTGGTGAGTTCCTTATCCAGCCGCAAGGATCGATCTCATGCTGCTGGCATTTTAGGATGAGTGCCTCAATGTTTTTTTCATTTCATTGCTTCATTGTGCGACTTAATAATGGGAGCCTAAACTAATATGTACTTTAATCATTTTTGAAAATAAAAAATACATGCTCTAAAGAACATGATCACGAACGTAAACGTTTAATTTACGCTGAGAACAAACCTTACCCTTAATCTAGATAAGATTTGTCCTCAGATAATTTTACAACTGCCTATGTTGCTAAAAACAGAACGTTTTCAATACAATAACCAATAGGATATAAAGTACCAATATAGTCGCAGTGGAAGTAAACATTGAATGACATCCTTTATCGTAGCTCACAAGTAACACCTCCTTTGACGTACCACAATATACTCTAAAACCTGCTCGGTTGTATGTTCGTTCACCTATAGTGGGAACTATGCCGGAATCGGAGAACAATTGAAGGAAACATTTGACCCAATGCAATTGAATAATTATCCCATCACCCACCAAAAAATCTGTAGCCGCAAACTCTTGATTCACCAACCGGAATCCATGCATCCTTCCCGCTTTTAATCACACTTCTTCGCTTCGCCGCGAGCATTTGCCATTCTGAAACTGGCCCCCCATCCGCAGGACGCTTTTGCATTTGGATTATTCATGGTGACCCCCCCCCGATCATCCCGCCTTCTTCAATACCGACTCTTAAAGACGCATTAGGCAGGTTGGCGCTAGCGATGATGTCGGCAATTTTTCGTGATGCTGTTTCGGTGACCTGAATCATTTTCATATCCCTCCATAGAATCGTTTTGTAAATCGTAATGGTTATAAAAAGCAGCCAGGGCAGTCAAGGCGACTCCTCTTCTTTATACGCAACCCAGTCCGTCAAACCGGGAATGAATGCAGCAAGCGCAGACCCTTTGGGGGTCAGTGCATACATGATTTGATGTGGTTGCTTCAAACAGGTTCTTGTAACCAAATCCTCCGTTTGGAGTTCCCTTTACTTTGTCAACATTATTGTTTAAAATGTACACATTCCCTTAGATATCATGGTTTATAGCGGAGGTCTACATGAGTCGAAACCAAACGAAAAAAGATGCCTCCACGAGTACTCGGAGGGCCATCATCAATCAATTAAAAGAACACGCGGGAATGGATGTCGTAGCCCTTTCTGCTCATTTTTCGTTATCAGGAATGGCGATTCGCCAACATTTGAATGCCTTGCAGGAAGAAGGATTGGTTACATACGAAGAAGAGGCTCGTCCGATGGGCCGGCCAACCAAGCTATGGAGATTAACGCCTGCAGCGGATCGTTTTTTCCCAAGCGGCTATTCAGATTTATCGCTCAGTCTGATCCATTCGATGAAAGAGGCTTTCGGAAGCGAAGGCATGGATAAACTGCTGACCGTCCGGAATAAAAAAATGCAAGAAAAATATTTGGAGTACATCGGCGACACTTCTGTCATCGAAGAGAGACTGGAGAAACTGGCGGAAGTTCGAACCAATGAAGGGTATATGGCGGAGATCAAGCAAGAAGACGATGGCAGTCTATTGTTTATCGAGAAGCACTGCCCGATTTGTGAAGCAGCGGCGGCCTGCACCGGTTTATGCAAGAACGAACTGCAATTGTTTCATCACGTTCTCGGAAATGACGTTGCCGTTGAGCGGGTAGAGTATATTTTAGCGGGAGGAAGAAGCTGCGTTTATAGGATTCAACAAAAGGGTCGAGTCCGATGACTTTTGTCACGAAGCCGCTCTTCTTCAAGACTTTGAATTGCATGGTTTGGCAGACATAGACAAAAAGCCGCTAAATGGGATTAGCGGCTTTTCATTTCAATGCGAGTGAACCATTTATTATGCCATGTAAATCTTACTTTTTGACCGTTACCGTAACGGAAGATCTCGTTTTGTTCCCTGCATGATCCGCCGCCTCGTAAGTGATCGTGTAAATGCGGTCTTCTCCTTTGCCTTTCCCCGATCGTTCGGCACGAAGCTTGAATTCATAATCGGGCGTGCCATACTTGGCTCCTACAATATCAGGCGAGGAGTTTCCCTTCCCTTTCCCCTGCTTAGGCTGATTGCTTGTAATCGATACAAGGACGATGGAAGCAACGCCAGATCCTTCATCCTCGGCATTTGCAGTGACCCGGATTGTTTCCAGCTTGTTCCCCTTGGCCTTTAGGACCGGTTTGTTCACCTTCAGACGCAGGGTTGGCGGTGTTGTATCCTGCTCTTCCCCACCCGTAAAATGAATGACATATTCCGACTCGCCGCCGTCTTGCCCCGTAACCCGGATCGTCGCTTGGCCAGGCATGGAATCGGCCTGCTCAATGTGCACTTTGGCCTTCGCAGAAGCGGCTTCCGCCGTCACGACAGGCAGCTCACCTGCGTCCGCAACCACCAACGAATACTCCTTGCGAGTCGGATCGAAATCCGCTACAGGCTCGCCATCCACGAATACCTTTGACAACTCTCTGTTGGCGTCAACCCATGAAAGTTTAGAAGCAGGATTCCAGCCGTCGTCTCCGGCCAAATGCCGGACAGGAAGATATTCGGCCGCTTCTTCTGCCGTCAGCTGGCTGGACCAGTTGTAACGGCTTTTGGCCGCCGCACCCGGACCATAACTGGCGTATTCGGCGAAACGGGCCGTCCGTTCGTTATCTGTATTGCCCCAATTGTTCCAACCTGACGGACTGATATGATCATCCATGTAGTTGTTGATGTAGACGACGTTGGCATTAGGCCGCCATGGTCTTCCAAGAGCCACTTTGCCGGTTAGGCCCGGCTCGGCCGTGATTCGGCTGCCCAGGAACACATAACCGGGTTTTCCTTCAGCCGTCGAAGCTGCCGTCACATAGCCGCTGCTCAGGCTGTGAATGATGCTGTTCTCGAACATTGCCGCTGCGTTGCCGAAAATGAAATCGACGTCGCCTTCGATGTAACTATCCACATAGTATTGTCTGCCGTCGTTGACGTAGAGCGTATCCTGCCATCCCTTCAGGCTGACATCCCGGAACACGAGACGGTCGCCGCGGGCAAAGAGGGCCACGGCCTGCCCGGCATTGTCGCCGGCATCATTCTGGATCGTCAGATGTTCGGCCGTAAAATCGTTCGTTTGCACCCGGAAGCTGTAGCTGTTCGAAGTACCCAGCGGGTTGCCGGCCGCATCCAGCGTGCTGGCCGAATCGCCGTAGACCAGGACGGTTCCTTCACGGCTCTCGCCAATCATCCGCAAATTCGTCTTGCTGGAAGGCACGTTCAGCTTCTCGCGGTATGTTCCATCCTGAATCCGGATGATGGTCGGCGTCGGACTTTGATCCGGCACCGCATCGATGGCATCCTGAACCCGTTCGAATTGCGCGCTGCCATCGGAAGCCACGGTCAGTACGGGCGCAGGAATTTCCGATACCGGAACGGACGACATGCTTTCCCCTGCCTCATTGTGCGCCGTGACGACATAGTAGTACGTGCTGCCATTGTCCAGCTCTAAATCGGTATACGTTGTCCCGTTCAAATCCGAGGCAATCGGTACGAACGGTCCTTCCGGCAAATGACTGCGTTTAACGGCATAACCGTCTGCCCCCTCTGCTTCGTTCCAACGGAGAACAACGCCGCCGTCCTGCGCTTCGGCCATGAGCCCCGACGGGATTTGAGGCGTGCCGTCATTCGCGGCGGGGCGGGTTCCCGCCGTTGTTGAATCCAAGCTGTGTATATGACCGCTCACCGCAACTACTTTATAGTAGTATGGCTGGCCATTTCGAAGGCCGGTGTCTGTGTAGGAGGTTCCTGTTTCGCCTTCAGCGATGATTTCATATGGCCCCTCCGCCGAATCTGCCCGCTTAATGAGATACGCTGCCGCTCCTTCCACCGGTTCCCATACAAGACGGACCGCATTCGGCAGCGACTCTACTGCTGCTGTTGGCGTGGACAACGCTGCCGTCGGCGTCACGGCGACCGGGACGGCATCAGCTCCCTCTCCTCCGATGCCGGTCGCAGACACGACGTAATAATATGTCGTGCCATTCTCCAATCCGCCATCCCGATAGAAAGGCCGCGTCGTGCGGGAAGCCACGGTGACAAAAGGGCCTTCTTCCCGGGTACCGCGTTTAACCGTGTAGTAACTCGCCTGGTCCACCCCCAGCCATGTCAGCTCTGCTTGAGAATCTCTCGCCAAGGCTTGCAAGTTTTCGGGGGCATCCGGTCTTACGGCATCTTCCGATGGCGTCACTTGGACTTGGTTGGAAGGTCCGCTCTCGCCTAACGGGCCTGTTGCAGTGATCACATAAGAATAGGTCGTGCCATTGACGACGGTTTCGTCGATATAATGGGTTTCGGCCACGTTCGAAGCGACAAGTTCATGCTCGGAACCTTGTTGATCGCTGCGTTTGACATTGTACGTCGAAGCCCCCTCCGTTTCTTCCCAATCCAGCCGGACCATGCCGTTCCCGGGCTGGGCCACGAGTCCCTTGGGCGTGGCGACGGGTTCAACATAGAGGCGAATGTTGTCGTAATAAATGGTTCCTTTGCCCGTGCCCGGCGTTCTTGCCGAAATCCGGCCAATTCCTTCGCCGGTTACGTCGGCCTGGAAAGGAACGTTGTCCGCAACGCGTACGTTGTCGATATAAATATCGGCTTTCTGAGAGGCGGCATTGACCGTGATTTTCAGGTTGTACCATTGATTGGCGGCAGGCACATCCATCAATTTGTGATCTGCTCCGTCTTTTTTGTACACCAACGTATACTGATCTTCGGCCACGGGAGCGGACGGTTTGCGGATTTCGATGGATAGCGCCGTACGACTTCCCGAGCTGTTCTGCAGCTGCAGGAGATATGAAGTTCCCGGCCATCCCGGCGACATGATATCCGTTTCGAAAACAAAGTTTCCCTGCTGAGGCTGGAACGCGCGAATGAATTGCGTTGTGCCCGGCGCATTGTCGTAGAGCATCAACGCTTTGGCCGATGAGTTGCCGCTTGTTCCGGAAGGAACGCCTGCGATGACCACTTTGTGGTCTGCATCCTGCGGATCCGGCGACACTACATATCCCGTTGGCGTTGTATCGGTCTCCTGCTCCTCAAAGTCCTCGTCGATATAATAGATCGTTTCCAAATCCCCTTCGGGCACGGCGCTGGCTTCGCTCGAATCCAGGCTGATGCCCTTGTCATTCTCGGCTTTGACAACATAGTAATACGTTTTGCCCACCGTCAAATTTGAATCTGTGTATGAATTGGAGCCGAGGCCCTGCTGCAATTTCGTATAAGGTCCGCCGGAAATTTCGGAGCGGAATACCGAGTACGAGCTTGCGTTTTCCACCTCATCCCATGTTAATACCACGGATTTGGGACCGGGTTCTGCAGAAAGATGGCTCGGTGGCAATGGGAAATCGGCAGGTAGCTCATGGACTGCAGCATTCGAAAACACCGACGTATTCAGTTTATCCACCTCGTCGTCCGGCTTGGACGCGTCTGCAGCCAGACCGATGTATACCGGTTCATCCTTGGAGAAATAGACGGAATCCGTGACAGACCAATCATTGCCGTCTTTGGATACCGACGAGGTCACCCGATCCCCGAGCCGAACGAGCTTTACCCAGTAAGGGAGGCCGATAAAGGTTTCCGTTTCTTTGTAGATAACATTTTCTCCCGCGTTTTCACGTGTCAATCCAACCGCTTTTTGCCCGCCTTTGGCATAAGAGACCATGAGTGCGGCAAATGGAGCAGACGGTTCCAGCCCGCCACGGATCATCACGCCGGCTTCCGCTCCGTCATCCGTGGCTGTTACGCGTTCCACCTTGGCTACAATCTCGCCGTTGCCTTCCAAGGTTTGATAAGCGTAATGAAAATGATCAGCATCTCCATGAATATCGCCTGCCGATTTGACGGTGATATCGGTCACGCTTGAACCGATCTGCGTTTGTCCGGCAATGCCCGGCGTCCCGATATCCGTGGATTGCCATGGGGCAATGTCGCTTTCTTTATGGACATGAACCGTGACATTGTTGGATTGGGTCGCCGTTCCTGTGTCGTCGATGGCGCGAACCGTCAGATAGTGCGTTCCGTCCTGAACATTTTCCCATGTAAAGGTATACGGAGCCGTATCATCTTCACCTAATTTGAGGTCGTTTTGGTAAAACTCCACCTTGGACACCGTACCGTCTGAATCGGATGCCGAAGCTGTGATCTCGACAGAAGCTCCTTCCGTCGTGATGGTATGGTTGGCAGGCGAATCGATCGTCACTGCCGGGTTGGCCGAGCCGTTGCCGACAATGCCGTTCAGGTAAACTTCAAGATAGGTATAACCGGATTCGTGTATTCCGTTCCGGTCGTTCGGATCATCGGGATTCAGCCCCATGCTGATTTCCCAATCATCCGGCATGCCGTCGCGGTCACGATCAGCCAACGTGGATACGGCTTCCTCGAATTCGAGGTATCCTCCGACTTCTTTTTGCGAATTGATGTGCTGCCCGGTGCGGTTTTTGACGTCGTTCACGATTCTGGCATCGATGGCATCCCTGCGGGGTAGAACGGCTCCCGCTTCGGCAAGGACGCGTTCATATGCGGTTTCTGCATCGTCAACAGGCGAAGGATGGGCCATCTCCACTGGAGAGGACAATTTGGACTCCGGGTTTGCCAGTTCGCCGACGCCAAGCCAGTTGTCTGCCGTGACTTCAGGGAAACCGTCCACGACATTGCCTCCGACATAGAGGCGTGTATTGGGGCTCACATCGAGAAAAACCTGATCCCGAGCCGAACGATACGTGTTTGGCCCGTATTTGTAATAATTGTTCATCAAATTATAATTGCCTTCTTCACCGCCATAGGCTGAGAAAAATCCCCAGTTATAAACGACGTTGTTGTACGATTCGGTGTTGAAACCGGGGGAACCGGCGAATCTCGGGTTACGGCTTACGTTGTGGGCGATGATGTTGTGATGGAAAGAAGCGTTGTTGCCGCCCCAGATGCCCGCGTAGCCATGTCTTCCCTTCTGGTGGGTAGTCATCAGCATGCTTTCGGCAATGACGGACCATTGTACGGTCGTATTTTCGTTGACGTACATGCTGAGTACTTCATCGACAGACCAAGCGAACGAGCAATGGTCGATGATAATGTTTTTGTGGTAACGCCCACCGAACACGTCATCCTCGCTGGGATGTTTGTCTCCAAGGCGAAAACGCATATGTCTCACGATAATGTTATCGGCTTGAAACGTGGTCCAATAATCCGAAACGGTGATGCCTTCGCCGGGAGCCGTCTGGCCCGCAAGAGTAAGGTTGGAGCCCGTGATGGCCAGCGGGGATTCAAGATGAATCGTGCCGCCGACCCGGAACACCACTGTAGTGTCATTTTGACTGACCGCTTCGCGCAGGGAACCGGGGCCGGAATCCGCCAAGGTCGTTACTTCGTACACCGCGCCTCCCCTGCCGCCGGTTACATATTTTCCGCCGCCTTCAGCTCCGGGAAAGGCAGGCAATGAACCGGCCTCGTTCGCTTCTTCCGCAGCAGCCATCGCTGGAAGCAGACTGAATAGCATGGATATGACCAAAACGAGTGACACAATCCTTTTCAAAAGAATCTTCCTCCTCCGGTATCGTCTATTCGGTTCAATGCCGTGTTTGCCGAGAGGCAGCTAACCTTTCAGCAGCCAAACATCACCTCCTTAGCGAATGAAGGCACAGCCAATGAACAAGATATGAACTCGCTGCATCTTTAAAAAAGCCCGTTTCGTCAATCCTCCTTTGAACGTACGATCCGGGCCGTTGACTCTCCTTATTGTTCTGCTTTACTTGCTCCCCTGCACGGCTTGGTATGCCGCCTCGTATTCCGCAATGATTTTGTCGCCGCCTGATGATCTCCAGGTGTTCACCGCGTCACGGAAGCCGTTCAGGTCAGTCTTGCCCAGAATGTATTTATAGGTGGCATCCGTAATAATCTTTTGCAATTCGGAGCCTTGCTCCGAAAACGTCGGCGATTCCAGTGAGTACATCGGATTGAGCACGGCATACTTGGTGTTTTCCTCGATCAATCGCGTGGATTCGATGCGCAGCGGGTCTGCGTCCTGAATGCTGTACCCGTTCTCGTTCGGCCGGGATGACGAAAAGGGTTGAACCTCTTGCTCCCAAAGCTTGGTGTCAATGATGGTCGCCCCGTTGTTGGCATCCAGGCTGTAATGCACGTCTTTGATGCCATACGTCATTAACGTGTAGATTTCTTCGCTCATGAGATCATCCATAAATTTCAGCACCCGCTTTAATTCGGCTTCGTCCTTCACTTCTGATTTTGGGAACGCAAGCAGTCCGCCTACGCCGTTGGATGTGGACCAAATGGCCCGATCGCTTTCGTTGCCCGTGGACGTGATATCGTTCACCATAACGAGTTCCATGTCATCTTGAACGCCTTTGGCCAGATTAAGCAGACCTTTGCTATCAAATAAAGCGCCTACGTAAATGCCGGCTTTGCCTTGCGCGAAGCCCTCTTGTTGATCCTTTTTCGCCGTGACCGCGAAATCCTGATTGATGTAGCCGTTGTCATACAGCTCCTTCATGAAATCCATCGCCTGGATGTACCCCTCCGATTCGAATTCGGGCGTCACTTTGCCATCCTCGCTGACGGCCCAGCTGCTAGGCGTTCCGAAGTAGGAACCCAGCGTTTTGAATGCTCCAAACACGAGATCGCTGCGGTCCATGAACCCTGTCGTGTCTTTGACCCCATTGCCGTCAGGATCTTGTTCGGTAAACGCTTTGGCTACCTGCATCAGTTCTGCCGTCGTTTTGGGCACAGGCAATCCGAGTCGGTCCAGCCAATCTTTGCGAATGATGACGCCGTTGCGCGCAACCTGTTTTTGCATCGGGATCCCGTACAGCTTTCCTTCAATGGAAGCGGAATTCCGCATGTCTTGGGAGATTCCTTTCAAGTTCGGGAATTCATCCAGATAGGGTCCAACTTCCCAGAAAACTCCGGCTTTTAGCGCGTTTCGAACCGACGAGTTTTCCAGAATCGTCAGCGAAACGATATCAGCCAGGGAACCCGAAGCCAGCGAGGTATTCAGGCGCTCTTCCTTTGAAGCATCCGGTATCCAGGAAAACTGGATATCCGCATTCGTCAGCTCTTCGATTTTGTCAAGCACCGTGTCCGTTGGCGGCGAAGCCGTATGCATGATGTTCAGCCAAGTAATGGTCGTTTTGCCATCGGCATTGGTTCCTGTTTCACTTTTCCCTCCGGAGCACGCGGAGAGCATCAGACTGCCGCAAATCGTAAGCGCTATCAACTTTGCATAGCCAAATTTCATGGTTCATTCCCCTTTTCGTGATTGTAGTTAGATGGGCGAGATCCCCCCAATTAGTAGACACCGTCTTCGCCGAATTTTTTGGCGAGCCGGTTTGCAAACATGACAAGAACGAGCCCTACCAACCCTTTGAACAGCCCTACCGTTGTGCTGAAGCTTAGTTGTCCGTTTTTTAAACCTGCCGTGAAGATGTACGTATCGAAAATCTCTCCCACTTCCCGGTTCAGCGAATTCAACAGCAAATACATGTGCTCAAAGCCGAGTTCAAGCGTATTTCCGATTTTGAGAATGAGCAGCGTGATAATGACCGGACGAATGGCCGGCAAGGTCACATGCCACATTTTGCGCAAGCGTGATGCACCATCCATCTCTGCCGCCTCATAAAGCTGCGTATCCACGACGGTAATCGCCGCCAAGTAAATGATCGTGGACCATCCGGCTTCCTTCCATATAATCTGCAAAATGTACATGGGGCGGAGCCATTCGGGCGATGTCAGGAAACTGATTTTGGTTCCACCGAAGGCAGCAATCAGTTCATTGACAACGCCGCCATCCACGCTCAAGAACACGTACGTAATCGAAACGATGATGACCCAAGACATGAAATGCGGAATGTAGACGATGGTTTGCACGGAATTTCTGAACAGCTTATGTCTTACTTCATTCATCATCAAAGCCAGAATGATCGGAATCGGAAAGAAAATGATCAGTTCCAGCGCAAACAAAATCAACGTATTGCTAAGCAGCAGGGCAAAGGTGGGCTCCGTGAACAGGCGGATAAAATGTTTGAAGCCTACCCACGGGCTGTCCTTGATCCCGAGAAACGGCTGATAATCCTGGAACGAAATGATGAGGCCGCCCATCGGAAAATACTTGAAGATGACGAAGTACACAAAGCCGGGAAGAATCATTAAGTAGAGAAGTTTGTTGGATGCCGCGTTTCTTAAATAATGGTTTAGGCCGGACTTTCCGTATACCTTGCGTTGCAATGGAACGACTGTGGAATCTGGCTCTTTCACTGCTTGCTGACCTCCTTGATCTGGATTCGTGGTTGATTGCTTCCCAAGCATATGTCATGGAGGCTATTCCGTACATAATCATTAGCTACTGGGGTTGCAGGATTCCTCATAACACGGGCTTTTTTTCGATTTTTATCGAAGTCGATCGTAGCTCATGATTATTATTCAACTCCCGGATTATCGTCGATGTTTTCTGTCCGGATTCGGTATTAAGGCCTGTTTCAATGTCCGTAGGTGATGATTATATACGGAATCTTTCACCGTTGTTATGGTGGGCATACACCACTATCCATCAAGGAGGAACAACCATGTTGTCCAAATCCGCACTCCGAAAAGAAAGCATCGGCAGCATCGTATTCAATGTTATGAATTATACGCTGCTGCTCCTTTTTTCCCTGGCATGCCTGCTGCCCTTCGTCAATGTCGTTGCCAGCTCCTTCGCATCTACGCAAGAAATCGTGCAAAAGAAATTCATTTTATTCCCGACGACCTTCTCGCTGGATGCCTATCGCTACATCTTCTCTACACCTACCATCTTCAAAGGGCTTGGCGTATCGGTTTTCATTACGGTTGCGGGGACCATCGTGAGCATGACGCTGACGGCACTCATGGCATACGGACTTTCCCGCCGCTATCTTCTGGGCAGAAACTTCATTAACTTTCTGATCGTCTTCTCCATGTTGTTCAGTGGGGGCATGATCCCGACGTTTCTGGTCGTTAAAGCCGTTGGATTGATCGATTCCTACTGGTCGATGATCATTCCGACTGCGATCAATGCGTTCAATCTGATCATCATGCGCAATTTCTTTCAGGCTCTCCCCGACAGTCTGGAAGAATCGGCGAAGATGGACGGGGCCAATGATTTTCGCGTACTGCTGCAGATCATGCTTCCGCTTGCCCTGCCGTCGATCGCCACGCTTTCCTTGTTCTACGGCGTGTCCTATTGGAACACGTATATGAATGCCATTCTGTATCTGAACGAATCCAAAATGTGGCCGCTGCAGGTGCTGCTTCGTCAGATCGTCATCGTCTCCAGCGGCATGGAAGGCAACAGCTCGGCCGTGGACATCGTGCCGCCGTCCCAAACGATCAAGATGAGCGTCATCGTTGTGGCTACCATACCGATGCTCATCGCCTATCCTTTCGTGCAAAAGCATTTCACGAAGGGTGCCCTCCTTGGTTCGGTGAAAGGATGAGCCGTTCATATGTTTCGTTTCATGTCGCTCCGTTTCGAGCCGGCAGACAACAATCCCCTCGGGTACGCTACCTGAGGGGATTTCGATTGGGTCTCAACCGTGATGAGTATGAAGCCTATATAAATCTGGTCAGCTTTCCATCTTCATCCGCCGGTATGCACCGGGGGTCAGATTCTCTTTTTTGCGAAAAGAGCGAATGAAATTTTGGGAATTCTGATAGCCCAGGCGTTCCGCGATGTCTTTCACGGGCATGTTGGTATCCACCAGCCATTTTCGGGCAACTTCCAGTCTGAAGTTCATGAGATATTCGCTAAAGGTTGTGCCGTATTCCTTGCGAAAGATGCTGCTTAGATAGTTGGGCGTGTAATGCAAACGTTCGCTGATGGATTCAAGCGACAAGTCCTGGTCATATTCCGTACGAACGATGGATGCCATGCGGTCCGCGATGGAACGGAATTGCTGGTTGGCTCTCTCCTGCATGCTCGCGACCATCGGATAGATGACTTCATGAACGAGAATATGTTCGATCTCTTCCGGATTCAGCGTATTCAGCAGCCTGTGATACAACGTGGAATTGGTTTGCGTAAGCAATATCTCGGCCCCGATCAGCTGCTCCAGCTGAATCAAATTGTTCACAAAGCGGATCAGCGTGATCTCCAGATTCATCGGGTTCGGACTATGTTTCATCATGTCGGCCAAGAACGGATATAACGTGCGCGACACTTCTTCTTTGTCCCCTAACCGAATGGCGTCGAACAGACGGGTTTCCAGCTCCGTAGGGTAATGCAGCAATGTCGGCCCACCGCTGCGGGAAATGTCCTCGTAGAAAATAACGGACTCTTTGCCCAGCTTCAGGCGCTGATAAAGCGCTTCAAGGCTCATATCCGATGCCTCGCGGCTGTTCATCAGATCTCCGTAAGGAGCACTGATGCCTACACTCACGGAAGCCGACCAGTATTCGCGGGCCAGCATGATCACTTGTTTGGCGTACGCCATCATGACATCGCGCATCTCTTGGGCTCGTTCGGCATCGAAGTAGAGCAGCGTTGCCTGCGTTCGTTCATTAAGCACTACCGGCAGCATTCGTTCGGATTCCGGCACGATCTCCTGTACAAGTTGATTTACTGCGAGAAGCAGCGTATCTTTGTCAGCCAAGGGACCTTTCCCGCGGCGATCGATCTGAATCAGCATGGTGACGAACAGAACATCGGTGGTGATGCGGTAACCGAACCGCTCCAGATTATCCGCCACTTCTTCGCGGGTCAGCCGATTTTGCAGCATATTAAGCACAAACTGCGTTTCCAGCTTCGGCTTCTCCAGATGCATCAGCTGTTCCAAACTTTGGTTTTCAGACACGATGGAATCGATCGATTGAATAATCCAGTCGACTTCGTCCTTGATCGTTCTCTCGGAACGGTTCCCGAGACTGTGCCGGATTTTGCGGAAAGGCTTGGCAAGATACAGCGAGATGATGTAGGCAAGAACGACCATCAAGCCCAAAATCACGATGCCCATGACAATAAGGCCGACACGAGTCGTCGTCAATGCCTGGCTGACTTCCTTCTGATCCAGAAGCGTGACATAGGTCCAACCATTATAGGCTGAGCGGGCATACAATCCGATCAAGGTTCCACCGGACGGGTCGGGAATTTCCATTTGCCCTGCACGCGGTTCGCTCACTGTCTGACTGCTTATCCACCCCATCTGCTCGCTCGACAGCGCCTTTTGCTCCGTCTGGCTTGCGTATAACAGCTCTCCTTGTTTGTCTAATATGTAGATGGCGGCATCAGGTTGGGTCTGCAGCGAAAGATTCAACGTACGGAGCGAAATATCCGACATGGCGATCGCTTCTTTTTCCTTGGAATACACGGGTAAGGCATGTAATAACCGAATCCCGTCTTCGGTTTTGGTCCAATACAGCCCTTTGCCGTCGGCATCGGCGAATAGGTGCTGCAATCCTTCTTTTTCGGTGTCCGTCATCCGGGTTAAGGATCCGTTGGACAGACTCCAGTTTTGCTTTAGGCTTACCAGCGTATATTGGATACCATCCAGGCCCATCGTTGCGATATAACCCAATTGGGAGTTCAATTCCCGATAGGCTTCGTAATCCTGTCCGGTCAGCGGACTGTCGATCACCGTGCGGAACGATGGCGTTGTGCTGTATGTGGCAAAAGCATACTCGATCGTCTGAATTTTCTGCTCCAATGTATTGCGGACCTGCATGATGAGACTTTGGCGTCCCTCTCCGAGCCGTTCGATCACGGACTTCGTGGTAGAAATATAAATATAACTTCCGAAACAAACAACGATGCCCACGCTGAGGAGCAGAATTGGAACAAAGATATTGTAAAAAGTTTTACTTTTTCGCACGGAACGCCCCTCCACTCTTGAGTTCGTTAAATGCAAGTTATCGCTTTCGCTGCTCCAGATGGGTTCTGCCTCTCTTTTGTAATCGCTTGCATGCGTCATACACTTGAATTTTACCATGGCGGAGGATGGCAGTGTAGACATAACACAGTGAACTACCCTCCACCTACGCAAACTCTTTGAGGTGGGGGCTTCTAAGGTAATCGCACCTATCGGTACGAAATTGACTTAGCTTCCCGAGCCTGTTCCATGCTCTATATCATTTTATGCTAACATTCGCAGTCCTTCGTTTTTGATGTTGATCGAAGCATTCCAGTCTCGATCTGCCACAAAACCACAATCACAGTGGAATATACGGTCAGAAAGAGATAAGGACTCCTTGATGTGACCGCAACTTGAACACGTTTTGGAGGATGGAAACCATTTGTCGATTTCGATCAGCTTCTTTCCTTGATCCTCTAACTTGTATTGGAGAAACCTCGTGAACATGCCCCATGCTTGATCAGAAACGCTTTTGCCAAAATGGAGGGCTTGTGACATTCCCTTCATATTGAGGTCTTCAATGACCACGCAATCATACCGTTTCGCTAATTTGTGCGATTCTTTATGTAGAAAGTCTCGTCGCTGATTGGCAATTTTTTCGTGTAGCTTCGCTACCTTCAAACGCTGTTTGTGCCAACGCTGAGAACCTTGCTTTCTGCGTGACAAAATACGCTGTTCCTTTGCCAATTTCTCCAATGCTTGGCGGTAGAAACGAGAGGAATTGGCTGTCTTCCCTTCTTCACTATCCACATATAAGGCACTCATGGAAAAATCTAAGCCAACAACAGCTTGTATTTCTTTTTGTACAGGGCGATGTTCGTATTCCGTGAGAATAGAAACGTAGTATTTTCCCGTTTTTGTTCGAGAAACCGTACAAGACTTGATGATATGATGCGAAGGGATTTCCCGATGCTGCTTGATTTTCACGAGTTTCAGCTTCGGTAATTTGAGATAGCCATCCAAGAGCATGATGTTTCCGTTGACCACATTTGTTGTATAGGACTGTCTTGCTTTACGACTTTTGAATTTCGGAAACTTGGCTCGACCCGAAAAGAAGCTTTGATATGCCTTCTGCAAATGAAGTTGAGCATTTGCCAAAGCAAGACTGTCCACTTCTTTGAGCCACACAAACTCCTTTTTATACTTGGCAGGGGTAGGGAATTTTTGCTTCTTTAGCGTTTCTTGATCAGCCTTGAATTGTTCATACGTATCCTTTCGTTCAGCTAACATTTGGTTGTAGACGAAGCGAACACAACCGAAGGTTTTTGCAAGAAGCTGTTCTTGTCGTGGTGTGGGGTATAGACGGAATTGATAGGCCTTGTTTGCCATCTCGAATCACCTCACTTCATCCCTTGATGTTCAATATATTTCTTGATCTCTTCAATAGGGGAACCACCCGTTGTAAGTAGGCAAAAGCTCCTTGACCAAAAATATTCTTTCCACAGTTTCTTTCTGACTTGTGGAAACTCTTTCTTGATCAGCCTTGAGCTTGCACTTTTATAGGCGTTGATGAATTTTGACAATTCGGTATTCGGATGTGCTTTGAACAAAATATGCACATGGTCCATATTATGATTCCATTCGACCAAAGAGATATTGTAATTTTCGCCCAATCGAACGAACATCTCTTTCGCATAGTCAGATACGGTATCATCAATCACTTCTCTACGATGTTTCACGACCAGAACGAGATGATAATACAACAAGAACACTGAATGATTATTATTATCCAATTTCATTGATTTACCAGCCTTTCGATGTTCTAATACTGATTATATCATAGTATAGAAAAATGTATCAACATAAAGACTCTAGGCTTCGCCTACTGAAAGTTAAAAATCAGCCAAAAATTGCACAGGGAGGAAATAAAGATGAATCCCTTTTACGAAATTCGCACCGAGGAATTGTCCGTGATCCGGAATGCCAGGCAGTTGGCCTTTAATGTCTACCGGTATTTGAAGTAAAGGTATGACTTGTACTTCGTTAAGCGATGACTGTTTACAGTCGGAAGATTATCAATTATAGTTATTAAAGAGTTTATATATCTATAATAATGAGACTCTCTCATAACTTACGAATGAAACGAAAGGAGATCAACGCATCATGGAATTTTGGGAATCCAGCTTTATTGAGAAACAAACGATGTGGGGATTTGAACCTGCAGATTCGGCCATGTTGACCAGAGATTTTTTCCTTGCGGAACATGTGAAGCATGTGCTGATTCCGGGTATTGGGTATGGTAGAAACGCAAAGGTTTTTATGGATGCAGGCATCGCTGTCACCGGCATTGAAATTTCACAAACAGCCATCGATTTGGCGAGGCAAAACGGGATTGACATCGATATCGTACATGGTTCGGTAACCGGCATGCCGTTTGATGACAAACGTTACGACGGCATATTCAGCCACGCCCTGATCCACTTATTGAACCAAGGTGAAAGAGAAAAATTCATTCAAGATTGCTATGCTCAGCTAAAGCCAGGCGGTTATATGGTCTTTACCACGATTTCCAAAAAAGCTCCGATGTTCGGTACAGGCAAGCTTTTGGATCAAAACTATTTCGAGACAAAGGATGGCGTCAAACTGTTCTTCTATGACACGGATTCCATTACGGATCAATTCGGTAAATTCGGGCTGGTCGAGATTTCGGAAATAAACGAACCGAACAAAAGCATGGCCAATAAACCTTCGATGCCATTTTTAATGATTACATGCAAGAAAGCATCATAAACGTTTGTCAGATCAAAAAACCGTTAATCCGAAACGATCAACGGTTTTTTGGGGTCTGTTTTGAACCGACTCTGGATGTTACAGCACCTCGATATATCCTTCCGTACCATGCAAGCGAATCCGCTGCCCATCTTTGATTCGCTCGGTAGCTTTCTCTACGCCGACGATGGCCGGCAAGCCATATTCACGGGCAATAACGGCTCCATGGGTCATCAGGCCGCCAACTTCGGTAACCAGTCCTGCGATGGAAACAAAGCATGGCGTCCAGCTTGGATCCGTGAAAGGCGTGACCAGAATATCCCCTGGCTCCAAATGGGCATCTTCCATGTTAAAAACGACGCGAGCCCTCCCTTCAATGACTCCGGAAGAAACGGGCAAACCAACGATCGCTCCGCCAGGCAGGTTTTCACGCTTATACTCGCCTGCAATAATTTCGCCATCCGACGTGATCACGCGCGGCGGCTTTAGTTTTTCATACGTTTTGTATTCCGCTTTTCGCTGGCTAATGATCCGTTCATCCAACGTATTTGTGCGAACGACTTCATGAAGCTCCTGAAAAGTGAGATAGAAGATATCTTCTTTTTCGCGGATCACTTCTGCCTGTACAAGCTGCTCGGCTACTTTCAACAATGTTTGTTTATAAATGAAATAGCGATGAATCATGCCGTATTTCGGATATTCCCGATAACCGCTGAGATTTCGGATCAGGTCGATCTTGCGTTTGGTTTCTTCGGCTTTTTGCTCCCCGTCCGGTAGTTCTTTCAGTCGTTCCAATAACTCTTGTTCTTTGTTCAAAGCTTCCTGCCGTCCGAGCTCAAACTTGCGCTTCCCCGCATGCGGTTCGAAGTTTTTGATATTGTTGAGGATTAGCGGAACCAGTGTGATCGGTTTCTCGCTCCAGCGTGTTCGCGTAATATCGATTTCTCCGGCACACCGCATGCCGTATTGATCGAGGTACGCCTGGATTGCACGTTGAGCCCCTCGTCCACCTTCCACGTGGGCCAATCCGTCCAAAAAGTGGTCCTCTTTGACCTGTTCCAAATATTCGATCACTTCCGGATAAGGACGAATGACGTCCGCAACGTCCAGCAGGGCGAGGCCCATTTCCGAAGTAATATTACCTGTTACGGATTGTGATAACGTGTCTGCTGCGTTTTTCTCCCCCAGCCACTCGTTCATTTTTTCATTGATCCAAGTAGAAGCATTCATCGCCGTCATAATGACGGCCGAGCTTTGCGGGTCAAATAGAAGTTTCTTTAATTGCTGGATATCTTCCAGAATGAAATCCATGGCATCTAAACCCGATTTCGATTGGATGTCATGTTTTAACTGTTCTATGGAGGCTTGATTTTTCTTGATCAAACGGGAAACGATGTCCGGGTCGTTCGCCAACTGGGCTTCATGACCTGCATGCGGCACTTTTGGTCTGCCCTTACCCGAACCTTGTTCGTTCGCTTCTTGGGGTAACGTTGGAATGAAATCCCTTCGCTCCACAATCGTCATAAGAGCGTCCTTGACCAGCGGATCGTATTGGCCCAGGCCGTTCAGGAGGGTGTCCCTGCCGGCGGCAGAAGCGAGCATGGGAGTAGCGTCAACGAACAGTCTTCCTCCTGCTGTACGCATGGGTGCCGGCGTGGTTAACAGATAAAAGGACAAGCCTAACGGTTTCATGGGATCCGTCATCATTTGTTGGTGACCGACGGATATATAAACATGATTTTCTTGATCGTTCACTTCAGGGATCGGGTATAACGTTGTGATCGGCCGACTCTGGACCACATAAAACGTTTGATCAGCCAAACACCATTCAATATCTTGCGGACAGCCGAAATATGCTTCGATCTGCTTTCCGATCCGTGCCAATTGCACAATTTGCTGATCCGTAAGCGTTTGGGTCTTCTGCTGCTCAGGACCGAGCTGCCGCGTTTCTGTGCCTCCGCCTTGACGTGCATAGATCGCCAGTTTTTTATCCGAAATTCTCTTCTCGACGATTTCTCCTTCACGTACTTTATAACCGTCAGCGGATACCAGCCCGGAAACCAGTGCTTCTCCAAGGCCATAACCCGCATCGATCGATACCATTTTCCGATTGGAAGTCATCGGATCGGCGGTAAATAAAATACCTGAAGCCTCGGGAAAAACCACCCTTTGTATGATGACGGATAAATAAACGTGTCTATGGTCGAATCCGTTCTGTATCCGGTAAATGACGGCGCGATCCGTAAACAAGGACGCCCAGCATTTCCGGATATGCTGCAAAATGTCTTCTGTGCCGATGATGTTCAAATATGTGTCTTGTTGGCCGGCAAAAGAGGCATGCGGCAAATCTTCGGCAGTTGCACTGGAACGTACCGCATAAGCCTGTTCTTCGCCAAACTGTGATACGTAGTCCGTGACTGCTTTCGCAACGTCTGTAGGGATCTCACTTGTCATGATGGATTGCCGAACTTTGTGGCTGATTTCCCCGATTTGGTCCCGATCCTCTGCTTGGATCAGAGCGAGCCGATCCAGTAATGCATCATAAATTGGATTGTGTTCAACCGCTTTTTGGTAGCTCAATGTTGTCACGCAAAATCCATCGGGCACATGAATGCCTGGAATTTTCGATAATTCCCCGAGATTCAGCCCTTTTCCGCCAACAAGCAAAAGCTGGTCATTGTTCATTTCGTGAAAACCGAGTACCAGAGGGTTCATTCCATGTCACTCCTTATTCATGAATTCAGAAAAAATCATTTGACAAGAGTTCATCAGCGTACTATAATTAAATTATAAGATGAACTACTTATGCAAAATTCACAATATAGAATCGCATTCCGATTGTAACATTGTAGTTCTGTATATGCAATACTAAAGGACCCGATAAATGTTATCAGGTTCTTTTTTTTTGATGCCGCAATACCGATAATGATGCAAAAAAAAGAATGGTACCCGCGAAACCTGGCACCACCAGCAGAACAGAATTTATGCTTTCTTTAGCTTCTTACGCGCTTTTTATACACTTGCATCGCCAATCCATACGCTACGAGCATAATTCCGACACACCATACAAGAGCCACCCACAGATTACTACCCACCGGCTGACCTGACAGTAGCGCCCGAATGGATTCAACGATTGCGGTCACCGGCTGGTTTTCGGCAAAGGCACGCACAATCGATGGCATTGAATCAGTCGGGACAAACGCCGAGCTGATAAACGGCAGGAATATCATCGGATAAGAAAAAGCGGTTGCACCATCCACAGATTTCGCGGACAGCCCGGCAATCGTCGCAACCCAGGTTAACGCGAGTGTAAACAATATGAGTATACCTGCTACGGCAAGCCATGACAGGATTCCCGCTGACGAACGAAACCCCATAATAAGCGCTGCGAGAATAATGATGACAACCGATATGGCGTTGGATACCAGTGATGTCAGCACATGCCCCCACAACAAGGTGGAACGTGAAATGGGCATGGTGTGAAACCGCTCAAATATACCTCGTTGTACATCAATAAACAGGCGATAAGCCGTGTAAGATACGCCGCTGGCGATGGCTATAAGCAGAATGCCTGGCAGCAGATAGTTCACATAGTTATCCGTTCCGGATTCAATTGCACCTCCGAATACATAGACGAACAGCAGCATGAATGCGATCGGCATGACGGTGACTGTAATGATGGTGTCCATACTGCGAGAAATGTGGAGCATTGAGCGTCCGAGCATGACACCCAGATCGTTAAAAAAATGTTTTTTTGTCGTCTCCATTTACGCTCCCTCCTTTTTGCCAACGATGGCGAGAAAAATCTCTTCCAACGTCGGCTGTTTTTCAACATACTCCACCTTTGTGGATGGAAGCCGTTTTTTCAGCTCCGCGAGCGAGCCGTTTGCGATAATTTTGCCTTCATGCAAGATGGCTATTTTGTCGGCAAGCTGCTCTGCTTCCTCCAAATACTGCGTCGTAAGAAGAATCGTCGTACCACCGTCGGCAAGCTCTTTGATAATTTTCCAAACCTCAATGCGCGATTCCGGGTCCAGCCCGGTCGTTGGCTCATCAAGGAAAATGACCCGAGGACTTCCCACAAGGCTTAAGGCGATATCGAGCCTGCGGCGCATCCCTCCGGAATAGGTGGAAGCTCTGCGATCGGCGGCATCTGTCAAGCTGAAGCGTTTAAGCATGTGATCCGCCACTTGACGCGGATTTTTGAGGTATCGCAGTTTGGCAATCATGATCAGATTTTCCCTTCCGGTCAAAATCTCGTCTACAGCGGAGAATTGTCCGGTCAGGCTGATCGCCTGTCGCACATTGTCGGGGCTTGATGCAACATCGAATCCGTTTACGGAAGCTGTTCCCCCGTCCTGTTTCAACAACGTGGTGAGTATTTTGACAATCGTCGTCTTGCCCGCGCCGTTAGAACCAAGCAGGGCAAAAATACTCCCTTGATCCACTTCGAAATCTACGCCTTTGAGGATGTGAAGCTGTTTGTAGGACTTTTGCAGTCCTTTCACTTGAATTGCAGCGTTTTGCATATTCCTTCCTCCTCGAACTGTTTTTAAATAACAGTAACTTTCGACAAGTCCGCCTCCATGCCTTTAAGAGCTGCGTATGTCAACTTATCCATCATAGCGTCATCAAAGCAGACGGTTTTGATGGCACGATAGTATTTCTTGGACAAAGTAAAGCCGGAAACAAACGAAACATTTTTGAGTATCGCGCCTTTAAACGAAGCTTCGTTAAGTGCCGACTTGTCAAACTTGACCCCGATGAAAGTCTGCCCGTCAAATCGCTGCCCCCGCAGATCCGAATATCTGAAATCTACACCGGTAAAGCTACAGCGATCAAAGACCGTTTTTCTAAGATCAGCCATATTTAACATCACATCCGTTAACTTCACATCCGTGAATTTTGCCCGATCCAGACCCGACTTGCTGATGTTGGTACGTACAAGGATGGATTTATAGAAACTTGAATTCGTAAGGTCGATGGCAGATAGGTTGCAATCCGTCAGATTCGCATGGTCAAAAATGGAATCTCTCACATCACTGCTTGCGAATGTGCTGCCGGTTAAGTCAGCACCGGTAAAATCGGAGCCTCGCAGCGCGCTTCCCGAAAATTTCCCTTGATGCGCGGTGACGCCGGCAAAATCGCTTTTGGCCAGATTACTTGCACTAAAGTTTGTCACTACTTGTCGTTCCAATGAACGGGAAAGATTAGCCACTTCTCGTACCGTTTGCTCAATGTCACCGATGCTGTCAATGGTCATCGCAAAGGCCGTTTCATCGTCCTTGCCTTCGGCTTTGAGTTCACGGAATCGCTCCTGCAAGTCGGAAAGCAGATCGGTTTTTAATTCAGCAACGCTTTTCACCCCATCATACGGTGCGAACACGCCATTTAAATAATGGTTCAATCTTTCAGTCATCACATCAAGCCCCCTATAACAGGTTTTCGAGCACGCGTTTTGCATACTCCCAATTGCTTTTGTTGTTGGCGTAAGTCTCCTTGCCCTTTTCGGTAATTCGGAAATATTTACGCCGTCCGCCCTGAGACTCATCGCCCCAATACCACTCGATATCACCGTCTGCCTCGAGCCGGCGGACGCTGGAGTACATCGTGGCTTCTTTTAGTTCATACTTGCCACCCGAGCGCTCGGCAATCAGCTTCACAATTTCATAGCCATAGCGGTCAGCTTCGAACAAGAGCCGTAAGATCATCGTATCCGTATGTCCGCGCAGCAGGTCGGATGTGATTTTGTTTTCGCTCATACAATCACCTCCACAATTGCATAATACGATACATTACTATGACTGTCAAGGTACTGTTTTTGTAGTATTACTTTGCCTGAACAATCTTATGCTCTTGCGTTGACAAAAAAAAGAACCCCCATTACTTCATGGAAGTTCTTCTTAGGCGGCTTTGAACTCGGCCCTACGTTATGCAGTTAGAAGAAGGATCATTCAAAAGATCATCTATGGCTTGCACCGCGAGATCCAGCGATTTCATTCTTCGTTCCAGCAGCGTTCTTTGAGGGCTGCCTTCTTTCGACTTGGCATATGCGCGCTCTAGGGACGGAAACAAACCAGTAAGAATATGGCGAGCTTCCGTCAAATCTTCCCGGGCAAACGAATGCGTTCTCTGATCCCAAGTGTGATTCAGGATCGCCAAGCCTATGTACAGCGCATGCAGCCTTTTCTTGATTAAGGTGGTATTTGCGCCTTTCTCCGTCATTTGCGCCAATGCATTTTCGCACTTGTTTATGGTCGATTGAAAAGATGTTATGGATTCCTGCTTTACTGCATCGGATACACGTTCCATGATCGTCCCCCCTCTTATCATATATTTTGCTTGTCATGCTGATGTCGTCAATCCCCGATATAGAAAATGCTTTGGAACAGTGCCACGAAAAATCCCGGCTCTTGTATGGGACAATCGGCTTCAATCTCCAATCTTACCTTAAACCATTCGCTTGGTTTCATTTGCCATTTTGCCAATACTTCGCCCGACTGCATGAACTTGGCCCAATCAAACAGATCTTTTTTTACCACATACTCTTGATCTCGATGGGTGACCTTAAACTCTGGAGCAACCTTTTGCCATGTGGTGTAGGTTACACGGAAAGTATCTTGAGTACGATTGTTTTTGACGAAGTATTCCGGTTTACCGATCCACGGCGTCTTTTTTGAGCATTGAAATATCGGTTGACCTTCTGAAGAATACACTTCAACACTCGCAGACCAATCGATATCAAAAATGACATTGCCCCACTTTACTAGAGCATTCGGATAAATTCGTCGGAATGTACAGGATACATTTCCCTGTTCATCCTTTACCTCAATCCGTTGGGTCGAAGCTTTCAGCTTTGGTGGAGTATAATAAAACGTCTTCATCGATACCTCCCTTTCATGATAAATTTTATCACATCCCCTTTTGTTTATAATCCTTTTGTACGCAAAAAAAAGCCGCTAGCAGCGGCCTCCTGGCTTTCATGGGTAAAAATCTGGTTTTTCCCTTCAGATATGATTCTAGTGGTTGATCTTCACGTTTATTTTATTTGTTCAAATGTTTGGTAATGGTCGGTCGTTTTATAGATCAGTCCGTCATTGGAGTATAAAATCCGGTCGCTTCCCCGCGTGCCGCCTGAATAATTTATGTCAGCCTCGTACCAGGTCCGCCCTTTCTTTTTGGGCAGCAACCCTTCCCGGTTCTGAAATACGTCACCGCCAATGCTTTTGCCGGGAGCAACTTTGTCCAAATTACCCTCGCTTGGCTTCCATCCAAGCTCCCTGGCCTCTTTCTTGGTAATATAATAATCCGGAAGTTCATGATGTTCGCTGATGTACTCGGCAACTTCATCAAATTGCGTCTGCGCCGCCCCTGCTTGCGATGAACCGATATCGGGCAATGATTGGAGGGAACAGCCTGCGAACAATAATGTAGATAGAATAATAAGTAAGGTGGATATCCATTTTTTTAAAGCCACTGCGGTTTGCTCCTTTTACTTTCGTATGATTAGCAATCAATAACAATTTATTATACTTATGAACCAAACTGGCGTCAAAAGGTTTAGAAGTCTTCAGGCCAATCTGATTATATAAAATGGTTGTCCAATGTAAGCAATCTTTCCGAAAACACTTCATTTGCTCTGGAAGGAACTTGACCCGTGCGGCGAACGAATGAAAAGTTCCGTTCGAGACGGATTCCAGGAATGGATATTTCCTTCAACAATCCGGCGGTGAGTTCCCTTTTTACGACCCAGCGAGACAACATGGCCATGCCTAATCCGGAGAACACGGCTTCTTTGACGCCCTGGCTGCTGTTAAAAACATATGAACGCTCAATCCTTAAACCCGTCTGAGCCAAGAACCGATCGCTGGCAGCCCTTGTTCCAGAACCGCTCTCGCGAAGAACCCATACCTGATCCTGTAATCGCTCTACGTCAACCACATCCGACAGCGTCAGTGGGTGTCCTTCAGCCGCCACGATAATCAACTCGTCCTTCATGAAAGGTGTCACCGCCAGATCATGGGCCTCGATATCCTCTTCGATCAAGCCCATATCCATATTGTTATCCCGAATAGCCTCAACAACTTGAGCGGAATTTCCGATAAACACCCCCATTTCGACTTCGGGGTATTGCTTCGCAAACGATGCAAACAGACGAGGCAGCACGTATTCACCGATCGTAAAACTGGCTCCGATTTGTAACGTTCCGCTTACGTCATCATGCAATCGAGCAATATCCAATTTTACCGACTCGTACACATTCAGCATTTCCTTGGCACGAACATAGAGCAGCTCGCCCGCTTCGGTCAACTTTACCCACTTCGGTGAACGATGCAGCAACTTTGCATTAAATTCCTTTTCCAGATTGCGAATGTGCAAACTGACGCCAGGCTGCGATAAATGCAATATTTCCGCGGCCCGAGAGAAATTGCGCTGCTCCACCACGGTTACGTATACTTTCAACGTTTCGACAATCATGATTTCCCTCCAACTTAATATCCATATACATTTCGATCAATCATTATGTTTTGTTATGATAAGCATTTCAACCTCGTATTTCTCTTTGTAATCATAACTCATTATAGTTATACATGAAAATGAACAATTAAAAATGGATGTGATAACAATGATTCAACCCTCTGCCTTGCAACAAGTAAAAACGAATAAATGGGGGTTTACGCTGGGGATTGGTCTTACTTTGAGTCTTGCGCTTGCCGCCAAATATGCAGCCGGCTTTCCTTTTCTTAGCATTATGGGACAACTCGTGCTTGCCATCCTGTTCGGCATGCTCTGGAGAATGGTTATGGGAGTACCGCAACGTATCGCAAACGGAATTTCATTTTCAGCAAAAAAACTGCTGCGTTACGGAATCATCTTGCTTGGCATGCGGCTGAATATGCGGGATATTGTTCACGCCGGACCGAAGGTCGCCCTGATCTCCATCCTGAACATAACGATAACGATATGTGCCGTGTACGGCATTGCAAAACTGTTCAAAGTAGAGAAACGATTGGGACTGTTAACGGCATGCGGAACAGCCATTTGCGGAGCCGCGGCGGTGGTTGCCATTTCCCCGCAAATGAAAGCCAAAGACGAAGAAACAGCTATCGCTGCTGCCGCCGTTGCGATTCTGGGCACTATTTTTACACTCGGCTATACGCTGCTATATCCTATGCTCCATTTATCCCCTTCGGGGTACGGCATTTTCGCCGGAGCTACTTTACATGAAATCGCACATGTCATCGCAGCCGCCGAACCTGTTGGCAAAGAGGCTGTCGATCTGGCCGTCATCGTTAAACTAACCCGTGTAGCGATGCTGGTGCCCGTTGCGCTCCTGATCGGATTTTGGACTCATCGCAAGGAAGGCTGCAAACATGCAGAAACGGGCGTTCCGGATAAGAAAGGTTGGAAATCTATTCCCATCCCTTGGTTCATTTTTGGTTTCCTTGCGATGAGTGCGGTGAATACATTGCAGATCATCCCTGCAGCGGCAGCAAACCAGATCGTTTTCGCGGCTTATTTGCTCATTGCGATGGCGATGGCTGGCCTGGGACTCAATGTAGATACAGGTACATTTCGACGAATGGGTTTAAACGCTTTGGCCGCCGGTTTTATCGGTTCGGTGCTGCTTGCATTTATGGGATATATATTGGTGAACATGTTAGGCCTAGGTCGATCCTGAGCCATTTGGCAAGCTTCTAAAATGCAAAAGACTGCCGGTAAAATACCGACAGTCTTCCACCTATAACGTAGTATGCTTCTCGTCATATTCGCTTGATAATTCTTTGAGCGATTTGATTTTGCCATGAGGATGCTGTTCTTGCTTTCGTGACTTCCAAGCAGCTTCCTGCCTTCTTTTCTGGCGTGCCATAAAAGGAGACCTCCTCTGGAAAATAGAAGTATACCACTTTTTTATGTTGCCATTCGTAGGCTGCTTTTATTCATGTTTCAAAAGCACGAATCCAGGCTTTCATTTAAAATGTGACCAAACCCATCGCCTGTTTGGCGCGTTTTAGGGTGTCATATGCTTTCTCGGATGCTTTTTGCGCACCTCGCTTCAGAATATCGTCCAACTCCCGGGAATCTACGATTTCCTTGAATTTTTCCTGAATGGGTACTAATTTGTCAACCACGACCTCTGCCAAATCCTTTTTGAATGTACCATAACCCTCACCGGCGTATCTCTTCTCGATGATTTCCACAGGTTCGTTGGCAAATACCGAATAGATTTCGATCAGATTGCTGACGGCAGGCTTGGTGTCCCAGTCACAGCGCACGCTGCTTTCGGAATCGGTGACTGCACGGGCAAATTTCTTCCGGATCGTGTCAGGAGGATCGAGCATCAACACATAACTGCTGAGGTTCGGATTGCTCTTGCTCATTTTCTTGGTGGGATCATCTAATCCCATGATTCGACTGCCAATGTCCTGGATCAGCGGTTCAGGTACAACGAACGTCTCCCCGAAACGATGATTGAAGCGTTCCGCCAGATTGCGCGTTAATTCCAGATGCTGTTTCTGGTCTTCGCCGACAGGTACATGGGTCGCTTGATAGAGCAGGATATCGGCTGCCATAAGGACCGGATACGTGAACAAGGCCGAGCTTACCGATTCTTTCCCGTTCGATTTGTCTTTGAACTGGGTCATTCTGCCCAATTCGCCAAAGCTTGCTTGGGTTTCAAGCAACCAGGCAAGCTCCGTGTGAGCGGGCACCTGCGATTGCAGGAAAATGGCGGATTTCGTCGGGTCAATGCCGGCCGCAATATAGAACGCCGCGATTTCTCTGGTCCGCCGTGCCAATTGTTGCGGATCCTGCGGCACAGTGATGGCATGCAAATCAGGAACGAAGAAAAAACACTCAAAATCATGTTGATACTGGACGAATTGACTGAGTGCTCCGCCATAACCTCCAATATTCAAGTCGCCGCTAGGCTTAATGCCTGACAAAATTTGTTTGTTCATTGTTATTCCTCCTCTTTTACGCGTCCTTCATCTCCGAGGCTTCCAAAACAAAAAAACACTTCATCCCGTAAAGGGACGAAGTGTTTGGCTCCGCGATACCACCCGAATTCGGCCAAAGGCCGCACTCTAACCTGTCAAAACGACTAACAGGGCTCCCTGGAATAACGGTGGGATGCCGTCAACGCCTACTGTTCGCAGTACGAAGTTCGGATTGAAGCGAATGGACCCATTCATTGCGCTGCCTCGTGCCGGACCTCTCACCAATCGCCGGCTCGCTTGGACGAATTCGCACAACTACTCTTTCCATTCATCGCCTAAATATCATTGTTGGTTAATTGTTAAAGAGTTTACATGAACAAACGAAGGAATGTCAACCTTTAAATGTTGATGGCCAGGCCATCGCCCCGTTGAACGTTTTCCTGGTGGATGAACCGGAACCTCAAACTCTGCCTATGTCGGACAAAGAACATGATTTTATCATTTTTGATTACAAGCGGTGGCCATTTGTGATATGGTCAGAAGGATGTGTTATTCGAACATATACATATACAATGTGCGAGGAGAAGATTGAACGTGCACGGAGAATCGGCAATCGAAAAAAAACACCCATTTAGTAAACCTTTATTTGTAACCGTAGTTGCCAGCCTATGCTGCCTGCTGTGGGGAAGTGCTTTCCCGTCCATTAAACTAGGGTATATCGCTTTTGAAATCGCCCCGGAAGACATTGCGTCCAAATTCGTTTTTGCCGGGTATCGGTTCATATTGGCAGGGCTGCTGCTCCTGATTCTATTTCGTGTCTTTCGAAAACGGAAATTCGAATTGTCCGGGCGTCAATGGACAAGCCTCGCCATGCTTGGCGTATTGCAAACAGGCTTGCAATATATGTTTTTCTATATAGGCGTTTCAAACACGACCGGTGTCAAAGGCTCGATCATGAATGCAACCGCGACCTTTTTCAGCGTTGTTCTGGCCCATTTCCTATATCAAAACGATAAGCTCAGCAAAAATAAAGTCATCGGTTGTTTACTCGGATTTATCGGCGTAATCATCGTCAATTTTCACTCAGACCTGCTGACGTTCTCCGTCTCATTTACAGGGGAAGGGTTCATTATTATCGCAGCACTCATTTTTTCCATTACGGCCATTTATGCCAAACATTTGACAGGCTCCATCGATGTGTTGATTGTAACGGGGTTCAGCCTGTTCGTCGGCGGATTGGCACTTGCCCTGCTAGGTTTTTTGCTTGGGGGCAGCGTGACGCACTTTACGCCGGGGTCTACTGGCAACCTGCTGTATTTGGTTGTGCTGTCCTCAGCTGCGTTTGGTTTGTGGAATTTGCTTCTGAAATACAACAAGGTGGGCAGAATCTCCGTTTTTAACTTTCTTATTCCTGTTTTCGGCGCATTGTTATCGGCGTTATTTCTGGGGGAAACCATTTTCGAACTGAAAAACCTGATTGCCCTGCTGTTCGTGTCGGTCGGAATTTATATGGTCAATCGTGTACAACGCGTAACCTCAACTTAGAATTGCGCCCGCCCAAAAATGACCCACCAAAAAAAGCCGCTATACCGCATGAATCAATCACACAAGGCATTGCGAGTGCAGTACCATCTTTCGATCGCTCTTATCCCCGGATTTTTTTGATTCCCCTTTCTAAGGGAAAATCCGGGGATAAGCCTATGCTTCCGATGCAGTTTTCTTTCAGAAAACTTTTAGGCGAACGCTTTGCTTCCCCAGATTGGTACTACCTCTCCGTTAACGTGTGTTTATTTTTTGCGGTTTATATGTTTAGCGGCTTTTTTTCAATACACTCTATTTTTGTCTACACTGAAACTAATAAATATTCGTGAAATCAATCAGATCATGTTCTTCTTCATAATTGAAAACGATCGTATGCTTCCCTACGTTGTATACCATCTCATAGCCTCCAGCGGCTTCATTGTAATATTCAGACGAAGGTTTTCCCATCCATTGCTTGACATTCAGCGGGGAGAGGTATCGTTTTTCGTTGCTCAACTCGAACATGGCAATGCGGGATTTATTGTTAAGCTCATGCATATAACCATCCAAACCCAGGCCGAATTGGGTGTAATAGTAGATTGCTCCCCATTCCCCATTTGATTTGGACTTCGGTTTGCCCAGCTTTTTTTGAGCGGATTGGATGGACATTCCAAGCTTGATATCGGCGCGGCCAGGCAATACGCCTTTTACGGCCGCATCCTTAAGACTTTTCAAATAAGCACGATCTCCAGTGCCTGAATTCGGCCAAGCTTTCGTACGGGTATTCCGCGTATCTTCCAGTCGCAGCTCCAATTTGCTTGCATTTAATTTGAACGTATCCACGCCGTAAACGAATTGCAGGTTGTTATAATTTTTGAACTGCACTCTGGCCCCAGACAGAGTACGTATACCATCGCCTCGGATGGCCGAATAGCGATCACCGATTTTTTTGCCATTGTTGTCTACGAAGTTCACGCGGCGCAGTTCGCCTGAGCGAACAATATACGTTTTTACTTCATTGAAGTTGGACGTTCCCCAATCTGAAATGATCAGCATATCGGGAGTTCCGGACTCTTTGCTTTTCACGACGAAATTCCAGGTTTGCGGTAAAATGATTGTACTCAAATCCAGTTTGGCTGCTTGAACGACTCCGTACTTTGCTCCCTTTTTCAACAGTGCTGCGCGATATGTACCTGAATAACTAGCATCGCCCTTCTTATTGTTGGTCCAATTGTTCGGTTCGGTCAATGTGCTCTTCTGCTCATCGTCAGCGAAGATATACACCGTATAAGGGGTCTGATTGGCGTCGCGGACCGTGAACGACAGGCGACTCATGCTCTTGAGCTGTTCCGCAGAAATTTGCTCTCCTTTTGCAGCTGCTTTAACTGGATGCAGCAACAATGCGCTGAAAACAAAACATACCAGGGTCAGTATTACCAGGTAAGCCGTTCTGGCATTGTACTTGGGGTGAATCATCTCCAACTCTCCTTTACTAATTTATTTTCAATCTAAAGCTATGACATTATATCACCGAAGGTATGGTACGAACAGTAGATCGTTTCCAATATTTATTGGAGTCATAAATGCAGGGGTCCGATCATTCGGAACAGGAACATGTTGCTTAAAGTTGACGTAGACTTTCCGTAAAAGAGAAAAACCCTTGGGATTGCTCCCAAGGGTTTAACAAACGATAAATATGCGCGTGGAGGGACTTGAACCCCCACGTCAAAGACGCTAGATCCTAAGTCTAGTGCGTCTGCCAATTCCGCCACACGCGCATCATGGTGCCGGCGAGAGGACTTGAACCCCCAACCTACTGATTACAAGTCAGTTGCTCTACCAATTGAGCTACACCGGCAAATATGGTAGCGGCGAAGGGGATCGAACCCCCGACCTCACGGGTATGAACCGTACGCTCTAGCCAGCTGAGCTACACCGCCATATTAGTGAATCATAAAGTACTGCGATGACCCGTAGGGGATACTCTCACTTCGTTCGAGACTGCGAAGCCTTCACTTGCGAAGCTGATCCTCCGACGAACCTTTGGGGTTCTCACCCCGTATGCTGCAATAAAATTGCGATGACCCGTAGGGGATTCGAACCCCTGTTACCTCCGTGAAAGGGAGGTGTCTTAACCCCTTGACCAACGGGCCTTATGGCTCCCCGAACAGGACTCGAACCTGTGACAACTCGATTAACAGTCGAGTGCTCTACCAACTGAGCTATCAGGGAAAATTAGAAAATATTCATCTCACATCAATCAACAACTGTCTTCTATGTATGATGCAGAGTTTGCTTACCGGAGTTCTATCAATTTTTCTCCCGGAATTAGAATATATCATAGACATCATTTCTTGTAAAGATAGAATTCAAAATATTTCTGTTATTTCGTTTTTACATCTCCCTAAGGCAAAGAAAAAAAGTCGATATATAAACCGCAAAAAACATACTCACGTTAGCGGAGAGGCAGAACCAATCTGGAGAAGCGAAGTGTTCGCATTTATCACCGGATTTTCCCCTTAGAAAGGGGAATCACAAAAATCTGGGGATAACAGCGATCGGAAGATGGTCTGCACTCGCAGTGGCCTTGTGTGATTGACTCGTGCGGTTTATATACATTAGCGACCTTTTGAAAGAATCCAACCATCTTGTCCAGATCACAGATTGTTACTTGTCATTCATCCCTTTGCCATTCAAGATATGCACCATATATTTTTCAATTCTGGCTTCGCGGGTTTTAGACTGCTTGGGTGAAGAAAAATGCAGGAGATACGCCCTTTGCCGCCCCGGCGTCAGAGCCTCGAATGCTGCCTTCAAGTCGGGAATTTCCACGAATTTGTTTTCCAATTCTTCGGGTACGGCATACTCTTCCTTCTTTTTGAACTCCACCTGCAAACCGGACTTCTCAGCCTCGATCGCTTCGGCAATATATGCCTTCAAGATCAGCTGCATGTCTTCGATCTTCTCCGCCTCGGTAAATCGGATCTGGCGCGCGGACTGTACGTTTTCCGTTTGCTGTACCAAAATCCCGTGCGGGTCCTTCAGCAATGCTCCTTTGTGGAATAAAAGGGCGCAATAATTTTTGAAGCCATGAATCAACACGATGTTTTTGCCTTCAAACGTGTAGCACGGGTGCATCCATTTGAACTCCTCGGTCAAACCGCAGTCCAGAATGATTTCCCTCAGCAGATTGAACTCTTCCTTCCACTGTTTGAGTTTATTGAAGTATGGATCGATCTTTGTATTTCGTTCGCCTTGCATGATTGATAGCAACCCCTTTCAATTATAAATTGTTTCAATGACGATTCGGCTTTAATCGTTTGATTATAAACCGTTTTCAATTTTATCGGTACCATTTGGCGTGAAATTGATTATAGACCACCGGAGGGCACTCTTTCAATCCTGAATGTATCGTGCCTGGAGTCGGCAGCGTAATCCTTGCCGTGGAGGAACAAAAAAGCCGCTAAAATAGCGGCTGTTCAAATATGATGTTCACTTTTCCAACAACGGCGCAGGCCATTAATGGATGTCTTTCTTTTTGAAATTGCCGCCCTTCACTTCTGCTACATCGTATACGACAACAAAAGCACCGGGATCAATCTCGTGGATGATCTCTTTGATTTTGCTCTCTTCCATTCGGTTGATGACGCAAGTGATTTCTTTGAACTGTTCATTGGTGTAGCCGCCGTAAGCATCGGTGTATGTTGCTCCCCGTCCTAACCGGTCACGGATGGTCTCCACCATGATTTCGGGTTGGTTCGTAATGATTTTGAACGTTTTGGAGCCGCTCAAACCTTCTTCAACGATATGTATGACTTTGGAAGCAATGAAATAAGCAAGTCCGGAGAGAATGGCTCCCTGAAGACCGAATACGCTCGAAACGACAATAAAGACAAACATGTTCAAAAACAAAATCAGATCACTGGTTCCGAAAGGCAGTTTGCGCGAAAGCAATACGGCCAGCATGTCGATTCCGTCCAACGCCCCGCCATTACGCAGTGCAAGACCCATACCGAAACCGATGATAATCCCGCCGACCACGGTGATCAACAGCGTATCACCTTCAATAATGGTTGGAACATGGTGCATTAAACTGGTGCCGACGGCCAGAGAGGCAATGCCGATCACCGAATATATGGCAAAGCTTTTGCCGATTTGTTTGTATCCGAGCCAAACGAAAGGAATGTTAATGATGCCGATTAACAGCCCCAGCGGCAGCCCGAACAGCTTGGAACCAACGATGCTGAGACCCGTCACCCCTCCGTCGGATACATTGTTGGGTATCAATACGGCTTCCAGGCCGTATGCGGTAATAAAAGCCCCGATCATAATCAGCAATACTTTGGAAACGATTCTTACTTTGTTCGATTTCTGCACTCTGCCTTTGCTTTGAATCACTCAATTTCCCCCTTGGACAATGATGAATAAAATTAGTCTATAATAATTTTCACTATTTTGGCAAACCATTCGACTCTTTTCGATATTGCGCTGCAACCGTCCGGGGACGGGCCAGCGAATCATTTTTTTATTTCATTGATGGATCACGAGACGCTGCGTTTTTTTCTCCTTTTTAAGACCACAATGATATAAAGCAGTACCGGAAAGACGATTTGAAAGAGGGGAGAAATATAATTTACCGTAAACCCGCGCCCCACCTCGATGTGTTGAGTATACGTGGGCGACAAGAAAGACACGCCGTACAGAGCCAGTCCAACCGGCAGAACCCAGCGCCTGTAAGTCACGCGTGTTATTCGTTCAAGCCCGATGACCGCACCGTGGAAAAACGCCGCCAGCTTGATACCCAGCCCTAAAAAAAGAAGCAGCGTAAACAAGGCGTCCATGCGCTCAAACACCTCGCTTATGTCAATCAGCTGGACGGTCTGCAGAAGCGGAAGCGTGCTGAATGCTGCAATTTGCGGACCCATGACGAAAATGACAAGCTGATTGATAAACGTTAACGCAAGAGCGGTTATGGTATAGGCGATGATGACCACCTTGTTCAAGTTTCCGCCTTGACGCACATAGGGGTAAAAAACCAGGAACAACACAACTTGCCCAAAAGGAAAAGAAACGATTTCCGGAAATGCGGCGCTGAAGATGCTTCCCCATCCCTGGTCCAGAACCGGCAAGCTAAGCTCCAAGTGGAACAGACCCGTAGCAGGTATTAGAATGCTGATCAACACATAACCCAGCAGCATGGCGGGGAACAAGATCATGCACATAAGAAACAACACGCGATATCCGTATCGCACGGTGTTGGACACCACCACGATCGTGATTATGCTGATGAGCCACATGGGCGTTTTGTTTAGCAGCGTCAACTCGGTGACCTCGCTAAGATCGCGCCAATTCCGGGATGCTTCGTAAGCGAAATAGCCGATGAACAACACGTTTAAACACGTTCCCAACCCTTTCCCCATGTAGCGCCGAAACATCATAAACAAATCCAAATCAGGCGCTTCGCGGTGGATTCCCAGGTACAGAAGCAATAGCAGCAAGCCGGCAAAGGCCCCGGCCAGCATGGCCATCCATGCATCCTGCTTGGCTTCTCCGCCGATAAGAAACAAGGTGGTGCTCCCTACTTCAAACAGGGAAAGGCATACTGCCAGTTCGGATACCCGCAGCGTCTTGGCCAAAGCCATGTTGTACATCCCCTTTTGGTTTTAGTGCTCCTCTTGCTCTTTCGATTTGAGCAACTTGCTGAACGAATCCTGCAGAAGTCCGACCCGTTTGAGGCTGACGCCTACGTCCACCTCTACGTCCATTTGAGCCAACTCTTGGGGCCAGTTTTCCTGAATCGCTTTCCAGTCCTTCGGATGTCTTTGATGAATTTTGTTTGCGAGGCCCAGCAAATCGACGCGAAGCCGCTGATTCGCGGTCCACCCCTGTACAACCTGTGCTTTAATGACTTGTTCGGCTTGTCGCTGCAAGATGCGAATATCGCTGGCGCTTGTGATCTCCTTTTGGGAGGTGCTCTCGCTTAATTCGGCGTTGACCTTTACATCGACATGAACAATATAATGTAAACCGGACTTCAGGGGTTTCACGTTAACAACTGCTTTTCGGACAAGAAAAGAGTTGATCTCTCCGTTATCACCCGAAAACGTCAGGTTGGCGATTTTGATCCGATTCGTCAGCCAAGAGATGCCCAAGCTTTCGCTCTCGCTTAGTTCTCCGATTTTTTTGTCTTTGGAGAATACGCTTAATCCCGCTAATCTCAATTTGACTGGCGGAGAAGTTTGTTTGAAGATATCGGTGGATTCCAATTCGCTGCGCTCACCCTTAACCGTTATTGTAGGTATTCCGACTGCCCCACTGTCCGAGGTCATTTTCAGTGCGATTTCGTGAAGAGTCATCACGGGGTAAAAAGAGCCCATTTCCGTATTTCGATTCAGAATTCCCGATAACGCCCGACCAGGTTGTTTCTCTGGAGGAACTTGAAATTTTAAATACTCTTTGGCTTGCCCGTCCGCAACGAGCACTTTAACCGATTCCCGCGCATCTATACTGCGATAGTACTCATCCATGACTTCCGCAATGCCGTGACGTGCAGCTTCTTCACCGATCAGAAGGACATGGGTATGGGCAAAATATAATTTTTTGGAATTTTCCAAGCTGCTTTTGGAGACGGCTTCGTTTATGGTTTTGCCTTCCGATGTGAAGGTATTTACGGATGTTTGGGACCCCCCTGATGAAGATTTCCCTGCACTCGCGGGGGGAACGATCGTTTGATAGGTCACCAGCCATTTCCCATTCTGCCTGTCAATCCCTGTTGCCGTCGTAATGCCCAAATCGTTCATTTCCGTGAGATTGCCGCACCCGGCCACAACCATGGACAAAGCAAGCATCAGGACGCTGAACCAGCGTTTAATCATAGCTTTTTGCTCCTTTATTCGTCCGTTTCGGAATCAGGGATACTGTTTATGGCATTGTTTGATCCCGAAGGAAATTGATGAGCCGCTTGCCTTGTTTTGTTTGCGCCTGCCTTTTCATCCGGCCTTGTTTTCATGGCCCACCAAGGAACCCGCAGCAATTGGTCTTTCATATTGGACTTGTAGAACGGACTGTATGGCATTAAATAATCAATGCCGAATGACCTCAGCGAAACCAAATGAGCCAATAAAGGCACGGCCCCGGCCAATATTCCGAATATGCCCAGCGTGCCCGCCAGCAGCATGAACGGGAACCGCAGCAAACGAACGGCTGTCGCCATGCTGAAGTATGGAATGACAAAATTGGCGATCGCGGTAAAAGACACGACGATCACCATGGCTCCCGAAACTAATCCTGCTTCGACCGCAGCCTGTCCGATCACTAATGCGCCAACGATGGATATTGCCGGTCCGATGGCCCGAGGCATTCGAACTCCCGCTTCGCGAATGACTTCGAACGTAATTTCCATGAGCAGTGCTTCGAGCAAAGCTGGAAATGGAACACCTTCCCGTTGGGCTGCAAGGGTGACCAATAAGGTCGTAGGTATCATTTCTTGCTGAAAGGTCGTTAATGCGATGAACGTGGATGGCAGCAAAAGCGAAATGAAAAAACACAATATACGGATGACTCTGAGAAATGTAGAAATATCATACCGCTGGTAGTAATCCTCGGTCGTTTGAAAGAAATTAAAAAAGCTTACGGGAGCAACAAGCGCAAACGGGGTTCCATCCACGAGAATGGCGATTTGACCATCTAAAAGACTGCCTGCGACCGTATCCGGCCGCTCTGTGTTAAGCATCGTCGGGAAAGGCGTCAAGGGCGCATCCTGAATAAATTCTTCAATATATCCACTCTCAAGAATGCTGTCGGTGCAAATGGCATTAAGCCTCCTTGTCGCTTCTTCCACGACTTCAGGCTTCGCGATGTTTTGAATATAAACCAGCGCAACCGACGTTTGAGAAACCGAACCGATATGGTGCATTTGAAACTTCAGATCCGCTGTCCGGAGTTTTCTCCGGATCAGGGTCATATTGGTGCTCAATTCTTCCGTGAAACCTTCTTTCGGACCCCTGACCACCGTCTGCGAGGTAGGCTCTTCCACCGACCTCCTTGCTCCTCCGCTCACGGGAACGGACAACACATGCTGTACGCCGTCCATACAAATAATGACATGGCCAGTTAGCATCGCCTCATAAACCTTGGAATACGTATGCAAATTTTGAATTTTTCCAGAAGGTAGAAGTCTCCTAACCGATGCATCGATAGATTGTTCTTCGGCCGAGGAAATGGAGTCGACCATTCGAAGAACGGAATCCATCATTTCAATGATCAAGGCGGGGTCTGTCAATCCTTCAAGGTAACAGATCGCCAAAACGGAATCATCTGGAGATGATGCGGAAAATTCTCGAACAACCAAATCGGGACTTTGATCAAACGCCTTTTGAATCGCCTCCACTTTATCTCGAAACGATATTCCCATGCTCTCGGAAGGATGATTTTGTACTGCCTGTGGAGCATTCTCTTGTGGCTTTGCAAATGCCTTTTTCATCCAACGGGTCAGCACAATTCCACCTCCTTTATTTTCCGGTTAATATGTCTACCTATTTCTGAAAATATGCATAACGGCCTGGAATGACAGAGTGTTTTCCACCTTCAAGATCTGTGCCCCTGCCCCCCAACTTTTACTGAATATTTTCCAATTGCCTATTCCATACTACAATTGTTATTCAAATGACCATTGGAGGGATCCGACATGAACCAATTTTCACAGTCTCAGCAAATTACTCAGCTTGCACAACAGCTCACGCAGCAAACGCAGCAAGCATCAATGCAGTATCAACAGCTTTTGAGACAAGAGCAAAGCAACGCGCAGCAGCTTGAACAACTCGCTCAGCGCGAACAGCAGGCGGCACATATCATTCAAACCGCGCTGCAAGGCCATCAAACAGCGATCCAACAGCTGCAACAAATCGCTAACCTTGCACAACAACTGGCCAATACGACTTCTCAACATGTCAATTCATTTGAGCAGCCGTATAATACCAACCACGGCATCGGAATGCCTTCCCAGTCATTCGGGAGCTTCCCGAACCAGCAGCGACAATAAGTTTGCCAAAGAGCCTCGCCTACAAGGTTCGTTTTTGATGCCCATGAATACGAAACAGCAAAAAGGCTAACCGATGAGTCGGGAAACTCATTGGTTAGCCTTTTTTACGCAAAGCTTGATATAGCCATCACTTGAGAAGTGTTATTCTTTGCTTCGATAATGCAACGGGGCATTGCCCGTGACCGACCGGAACACCCTTCCGAAGTGTGTAACGCTCCCGAAGCCAACCTTCCTTGCAATCAGGTTCACTTTCATGGACGTAGTCTCAAGCAGCTTCTTTGCTTCTTTGATCCGCACGCTGTTCACGTATTCGACAAACGCAAACCCCGTCGCTTCTTTGAAGGATCGGCTTAAATAATAAGGACTGATATAGAACCTGTCTGCCAGCAAGTGAAGCGATAGTTCTTCCATGTAATGCTCGTTAATATGGCGGACAATCTCCGACACTCGTTCGTGCATGGGGCTCGGTGAGGCCATCGGCTCCGCATCGTGCTGCATGAAATGCCTGCAGCATGTAACGAGGAGCTGCTGCGCAAGTGTCTGGGCAAACAACTCAAAGCCCTCTTTGCGTTCCTGCATTTCCTGGATCATCGCACCGACAAGCGTTTCAATGGGTTGCCTGCTGCGCAAGGAATGTTTCAAGACCAGATAATCCCGTTCGAGTAAAGGCCGAAACACGTCCTGATGGGAACCGTCCGGCGAGAAAAGCCGTTCATGCATATTGATGATGAGCCGTTCATGCTTCGGCCGTTCCGCATTGGTGGTACGGTGCAAAATGTTGGGCGCGATCACAACGAGATCGCCTTCGTTAATCGTAATCGTCCGATCTTGAATAAAAAACGCCCGATGGCCGGACATCAAATAATAAATTTCGTAGGTGCTGTGAAAATGGCTTTCCGGCATATGGTGGCTTAACGCTTTGCGGTGAGATACCAGGAAAGTGCCAGCATTGTTCTCAAAATAAAGATTCCCCAACCTCGATCTCCCTCCCATCCCTGTAGTTCATTATACCGCAAGAAATAAGAAGAAATGGAGTTTTTCCGCAAAACATGTACATATCCCGATGCTAAAATGAGAGTACAAATAACCCAAGGAGGAAGGATACGCATGCAAACTGCTTCATCTCTAACCACCCCGATCCAATGGGCACTTAAAGCTTGTGAAGCCTTAATGAACAAATTCGAGCCGGAGAACCTTCCGCCGGACCGTTTCCATTACCATCAAGGCGTCTTCCTGTCCGGCATGGAAAAGTGCTGGCGGCAGACCGGAGAACAGAAATTATATGACTATATGAAGGGTTGGGTCGACAGTCAGGTCCTTGAGGACGGAAGCATCAAAAAATTCAAGCCTGATGAACTGGACGACATCCAGCCCGGCGTGCTTCTTTTCACCCTTTACGAACAAACCGGAGACGAGCGGTACAAAAAAGCGCTGCATACGCTCGTGCCTTTGCTGAAGTCTTGGCCAACGAACGAATCCGGCGGATTCTGGCACAAAGAGCATTACCCGAACCAAATGTGGCTCGACGGCTTGTACATGGCCGGACCGATTGCGGTGCAATTTGCCCACACGTTTGGTGAAAGCGAATACATCGACATGATGACCTTTCAAGCGCTGCTCATGGAGAAACATACGAAAGACCCGGTTACCGGTTTGCTGTATCATGGCTGGGACGAAACGAAGGAAGCCAAATGGGCCGATCCGGTCACTGGCCTTGCGCCGGAATTCTGGGGCCGCGCCATCGGCTGGTATCCGGTCGCGCTGCTCGAAATGTTCGAATACATGCCCGAGGATCATCCCGACAAGGAAAAGCTTGTAGCGATTGTACAGGATCTATTGATCGCGCTGACGAACTATCAGGACCCTGCCACCGGATTGTGGTATCAAGTGGTGGATAAAGGCGACCGCGCAGACAATTGGCACGAAAACTCCTGCACCGCACTGTATGTGCACGCCATCGCCAAAGCCGTTCGGTTCGGATATTTGGACCCGCAATACTTGAAGTATGCCTGGAAGGGCTACCAAGGCGTTATTGATACGTTGAAATTTGACGACGACGGCAACGTTGTCATCGGCAACATATGCATCGGTACAGGGATTGGCGACTATGACCATTACATTGCTCGTCCTACGAGCGAAAACGACCTTCATGGAGCAGGCGCATTCATCTTGATGTGTGCGGAAATGAACTTGGCTGCCAAAGCGGCCGACTAAGAAAAGAGCCCGAAGACGAACCGTTCTTACGTCTTCGGGCTTCTTTTTATGTTTATATTTTTCACCGTTTGGCTGGATCGTCGTTTTCGATGGTTTTCAATAAGGTGGTTCACTCAACGGATCTTGGACTTTTCTTGGTCGTGGAACTACTTTGTTTGCGTTTATCGATATGCGTTTAATAGTGTATCAACACAACCGAATTGCCAAACCATAGCAGCTTGATTGCTGAACAGAGTATTTTCATTGAATAGGTGGGAGGGAACCAAAATGGGACATTACGTACAGACTGAGGACAACGTCAACATTTATGTTGAAGATATCGGTGAAGGCGTTCCGGTCATCTTTCTGCACGGCTGGCCGGCCAATCATCTGATGTTCGAGTATCAATACACGCTGCTCGCAGAGCAAGGTTACCGCTGCATCGGCGTTGATCTCCGCGGTTTTGGCAAATCCGATGCGCCGTGGGAACATTATTCGTATGACCGCATGGCGGATGACCTCCGCAGCATCATTGATGAGCTTCGCCTCGAAAACGCGGCTTTGGTCGGTTTTTCCATGGGCGGAGCGATCGCGGTTCGATATATGGCTCGCCATCAGGGTTATGGCATTCATCGGTTGTTGCTGGCCGGTGCCGCGACGCCGGTGTTTACACGGCGTCCCGGGATCGATTATGGCATGGAGCCGGACGATGTCACTTCGCAGCTTATCGATGCTGCTTACGAGAACAGGCCGGCGATGCTCAATAAATTAGGTTTGAAATTCACCCGGACCAAAACGCAGCCTGGCATGATGGTATGGCTCGAGTCTCTCTGTTATCAAGCATCCCATCATGGAACGATCAAAGCCGCCGCTTCGCTAAGGGACGAGGATCTCCGAAACGATCTGACGGCCATCAACGTACCGACCGTTGTGTTCCACGGGCGGAAAGACAAAATCGTGCAGCCGGAATTGGGTGAACTGACAGCACAGAGCATACCGAATGCCCGCTTGGTGATGTTTGAACATAGCGGCCATGCCATGTTATTCGATGAACCGGAGAAATTCAATCGGGAATTGTTGACTTTCCTTGACGGTTCGGCAACAGACGGTCAACTGCTGCAAGCAGCAGAAGCACAGCGAAACTTGTAATTCGGCTTATTCGTCCGATGAATAGCAAAAGTCGCCTCTGGCGACTTTTTTGATTTCTATTTAAACACGACCAATTGCACGGGCCCAAGAAGGCCGCTCGGTTCCTGCTGCGCAAACGACGATAAATTGTCCCGCTGCTCTTTCACGAGCGTATTCGTCACTTCAACGATTAGACAATTGTTCCCCTTTATGAGGAATCTGCTAACGTCTAGTTGATACGGAGGGCAGATTCGGACCCCTACATGCTCCCCATTCACCCATACTTCGGCCGTTTCGTACACCTCGCCTAAGTTCAGCAGAACCCGATCTGAGGTTTCACCCCATTCAACATCCGTTTCATAGCGGAACGTTCCCGAAAATCGCGGCAAAACGTCCGGACCGCTCATGCTGCATAAGTCTTTTAACGATCCCCATGCTTCGAAATGCGGATACTTTTCCGCTCGGGACGTAGACACCGTCCATACCCTGTTAAGCTCAACAGCGATAGTAGATTCGGTTGCAGGGCAAGGCATCGCCTCAACGCTCCCTTCAACGATATCCCCGTTTAACCAAACGACGGATTCATAGGGGGAAAGCGCGATCTCAGCCATGCTGCCGCCGTCCATATCCTGACTGGCATCTACCCTTGTTAGCCGATTAAGAAACCCGTCATAAGCATATAACTTTCCCGACACCGGCAAATGAATCTTCGTTTGAACAGGTTGATGCGGGGATTCGTTAAAAAACATGAACACATGCAAATCGTCATGCACATAATGGTAATTCCGAAGGTATGGCAAGTCTCCCTCTGCCCGAATGTCGAAAAGTCCTTCTTTGATGAGCGAAGCTGCCAGCCCTTTCAGGCTTGAGACGTTTACGCTCGGATCGCTGGCGAGCTGTGACAGTTCAGCCAACACTTGAACTCCCTCGCTCGATCGTCGAGGCAGCCCGTCGATAAAATGGACCGGCAACCCTTGCTCGGCCATTTGCGCCAAACGCTGAATCATTGCAACCGGAAGCGCTTCTGCATATGGTATGATCAGGCACCCGTAATCCTCCTGATGGATGTGCAGTTTTCCGCTGGTAACGCTGGCTCCTTCCAATAGAACGTCAACGGGAACGACATCGCAATCGATTTGATGCTGCATCAGCTCCTTGACCGGCTTATGAAAATACATCGATTCCCCGGACCATTCCGCTTCGGCATGATACAGTACGGCCGCAGTGGCCACATGCCTGCCTCCCGAGATCAGATGGCTGATGCGGTTGATATATTGATTCAGCACTTTATAGTAGCGATATTGCGGATTTTTCCCGCTGGCATACATATGCGGCGGATGATCCGGGTCCGGGAATGCTTTCTGGGTAAACGCATGCGGAACAAAGTGGTTAACCCCCCTCACAAGCATATGGTCGGTAAGCCATTTCATCAATTTCAAACCTTCCGTCCAGCCGTATGCCCCATATAGTTCACACATCGTCCGGCCTTTTTTTTTCGGGTCCATATGACTGAGTGACACACCGAGCTTGCCGAGACCATAGTGGAAAAACTCGCTGTCCGTCTCTCCTGCCTTCCATCGGAATGGCAGTTCGTCGAAACCGGGAACGATCTGCCATAACACAACGTCAAGGCCTGACATATCCTGTCCCCACATCGAGCGAAAAAAGTGTCCGGCACCTGCTGCCAATCGCGCATGAATGTTGTTGTCCTCCAGCACGTGTCCGATGTATTCCACGCCCCGCTCACGGCACCAATCTCCGATCTGGCTGCAGAAATGGTCCGCGTACAGCTGACTGACCGCATTCATATAGGCATACCTTACCTTGCTGGACGCTTCTCCGGCATCATGCCACAACAAATGCAGCTGCTGCTGGTAATCGGGACCCAACGACCGCTTGAGCAAACCGGGCATGTCGCGGCTCCAGGGCAGCGGCACTCCCGGTTTCCCCGGCTTCGAGTCGAAATCGAACGTTTCCGGATCGTTATAAAATCCGGGCTCGTCGGAAAAAAAGCCCGCCAGCGTTTGTCCGAAATCTTCACGATATCGTTCGAAGAACGCCTCATACACCGTGTCGATCAAAATACGGGTCGAATCCCGGTCCAGCGGATTCAAGTAATGCTTTTGTTTTTTGCTGCCGCCATCCGGATTCACCGAAATGACAAACACGCGCCAGAATCCTGCAGGAATGTCCCAGTACAAAATTCCATCCTGAACGAATTCGGTAAGATCAACCGCAGCACCGCATAGCCCCCCGTTTATGGAGTCCCTTTGCACGGCCACGGCGGATATCAATTCATGCTTTCCGTTCGCCAATATCGGTTCCAGCAGCAGCGAAGCCCCTGTTGCCGGTCCCAACGTGTCGATGTGCCTCTCCGCCAGAAACTTGCGATGCAGTTCCGCGGGAGCCTGTTTGACCCTCCCTCCTGCGTGTCCCGTAGGAAAGTGATCGTCGTCAAGAATCCATACCTTCATGCCTCGATTTCGGGCTTCGTCCATAATGACATTCATATCCTCCCACCATTTCGGTCCTAGAAAATCCGGATGGGGTCGGGATTCGACGCATACCGCTCCGATCCCGGCTTCATGCACGCGAGCGATCTCTTGCCGTATCGTCTGTTCATCCTCTCCGTGCTGCCATAGAAAAGGAAGAATATAATTGCTTTCCCGACCATCAAGCACATCTTGTAATCGATGGTTCATCGCTTTTCCCCCTGTTCGAAGGTCACTTTTTCACTTTGGCATGCCATTCCCTGGCCCGTTTCGTCACTTCTTCCCCACCTGACTGATACCACTTTTCGACAAACTCATCGAACTTGCTGATCGGGTACTGTCCCAAAATGATTTTGGTAGCGTATTCCACATACAATGTGCGGTTGTTGATGTCAGGGAAACCGTCGTAAATGCTGGCCGGCATGCCGTCTCCCGCAATGACTTTGGCATACTTTTGCGCTTCCTTCATATTTCGTGTGACTTGATCAATGGCCCATTTGCTTTCCTCGGAGGCCGTGCTGTTGAGCAATTCCATCGTAAAATCAAGCGTTGCTAACGATGATGAAGTATTCAAAATCATATTTTCCTGGCTGCTCTTGTCGTCGGGGAGTCTGACGGCTTTGCCGTCCTTCATTTCGTAATGCATACCTTCCACGCCGAGGAACAAGTCCTTCCAAATTTCTTTGTTATACATGTTGTTGAGCAGCTTCAACGTCGCCATAAGTTTGTCCTCGTCCTTGTTGTTCTTCACGACCCACTGCGGCGGCGCAAACCTTTTCATCGTGTAGAACCCTTCATAACCCTCGACTTTCGGTACAGGCAGCACGGTAAAGTCGGCCTTCACGCCCGTATTCTTGTTCAGATTCTCCAAAACCAAATTTCCGCTCTCGACCCAATGAAAATAGTTCCCTGCCTTGTCCGATTGAATCTTGCCGTCCCACTTGTCTTTGGTGTTCAACAACGATTCTTTGTCGATCAGCCCTTCTTGATAGAGCTTGGCGATAAATTCCAAGGCGGCTTTCATATTCGGAGTCACTGCGGCATACGTTAATTCGCCGTCATAGATATCCCACTCCGGATAACCTTCGAACATCGCTACGCCATACATGGCAAACAAATGGTCCATCCAGCGCGCCTGTTCGCGGCCACCGGTCGGAAGTTCATCCTTTTGACCGTTGCCGTTCGGGTCCATATCCCGAAATGCTTTCAGCACATTGACGTATTCGTCTTGAGTCGTCGGCATGGACAGCCCGAGCTTGTCGAGCCAATCCTGGCGGATCAGGCCGGCATAACGTCCGTATTCCACGACACCAGGAATATAATAAATTTTGCCCTGGCCGGTCGGATCGTTTGCTTTCACCACATCCCACATTTCCTGGGGAATAGCTTCCCACACGTTAGGCGCATGCTTTGGCAAAAGTTCCGTCAAATCGGCAATCGCGCCGTTTTTGGCCAAGCTGTCCTCAATGCCTTGCTGCGGGATAAAAAGATCGGGCATTTCGTTCGCGGCGATCTTCAGGTTCAGCTGATTCAGGTAATTGGTGCCGCCGTTCCACTCTACGTACGGATTAATTACGCCAACGCCAAGTTTTTCTTTGTAAAACTCGTAGAGCTTGCTGCCTTTGGTCACCGCTTTGTACCCGATGTTCGTTCCCCATACCTCCAAGTCGATCACGCCATCCCCGCTGCCGGAAGCTGGAGCCTCGGAAGAAGTACTGCTCCCACTGCAAGCCGTAACCGTAGAGATCGCAAGCACGCTTGCCGCAAGCACCATACAGAACTTTTTAAGATTCATGCTGTATTCCCCCTATTCATAGATTTATAGTTTAGGTGTAGCCAACCGCAGACTTTGCTTCAGCCTTTCACGGAGCCGATCATGGCGCCTTTGACAAAGTATTTTTGCAGGAAAGGATAGACCACAATGATCGGGAGAATCGCAAAGATGACGGTAGTCGCTCTTAGGGTCCGTTCATTGTAGTTCAGGTCCACCGTGGAGGCGGCTCCGGCCATAATGACGCTGTCATCCGTAATGAATTGCCGAATCTTGATCTGAAGCGGAAACCAGTTGGCGTCTTGCAGAAAAAACAATGGATGCTGGAACTGATTCCATAACACCACGCCATAGAACAGGGCAAGCGTTGCAAGTACGGCTTTGGATAACGGGAGCACGAATTGGAACAGCATGCGGAAATATCCGCAGCCTTCCAAGAAGGCCGCTTCCTCCAACTCTTTGGAAAATTGCTTGAAGAACGTTCTCATGATGATTAGATTGAACGGGTTCAGGATGTGAGGCAAGATCAGCACCAATGGATTATCGTACAGGCCGATGCTGCGAACCGTCAGGAAATAAGGCACGATCGGCGCTTTGAAGATCATCGCAATGACCACGGCCACCATCAGGAATGAACCCCAGCGGAACTCCGACTTGGAGAGCGGGTATGCAAACAAAGCAGTCATGATCAATGCCAGCACGGTTCCGATTAACGTTGAGCCGAGCGTAATGAAGAAAGATTTCCACAGATCGGGACGGTCGAAAATGTACTTCCACGAATCCAGCGTAAACTGCTTGGGCCACAAGGTGACCAGATTCATGTCCACAACGCTTTTCGAGCTGAATGAGGTCGCGATCACGGATAGAAGCGGGATGATGGCCACAATGGAAAATAGAATGAGAAAGACGGTAATCGACGTGGTGAACACTTTTTCGCTTCTCGATTCGAGCATGTTACCAGAGCCCCCCGTCCGATACTTTTTTCGACAGCCTGTTGAAGACGTATACCATCATGAATCCAATGACTGACTGAAACAGGCCGACCGCCGTCGCAAAACTGTACTGAGCCTGCTGAATGCCCGTTCGGAATACGTACGTGTCCAGAATATCTCCCACGTTATAGGTCATCGGCGTGAGCAGGTTATACACCTGATCGAAGCCAAGGTCCAGGAAATTCCCGATTTCGAGCAAAAACAGCACCGTCACGGTTGGCAAAAGGAGCGGGAACGTAATGTGGCGAATCTGTTTGAACTTGGATGCCCCGTCGATCATCGCCGATTCATACAGCTGCGGATCGATCGCACTGATGGCCGCCATATACACCACGGTCCCCCACCCGGCATCCCTCCATATCGAAGACAGGGCATAAATCGGCCGAAAATAGGCGCTCTCCTGCATGGCCAAAACCGCTTCTCCCCCAAACCAGCCGATGACCGTATTGAATAATCCGCTTAACGAAAAGAAATCGAACAGAATGCCCCCCACGATAACCCATGATAAAAAGTGCGGGATGTACAGCGCGGTCTGGATTCCTTTCTTCAATGCTGATTTTCGGATTTCATTGATCATCAACGCGAGGATCACCGGGACCGGAAACACGATGACCAGCTTAAGCAGCCCCAGCATCAGTGTGTTGCCGAATACACGAGCGAAGTCAGGATGGTGAAGCAGCGTGTTAAAATGCTTGAGTCCTACCCAAGGGCTATCCACAAATCCTTGGAAAACCGAGTAGTCTTTGAAGGCAATGACCGCGCCGCCCAAGGGAATGAATTTGAAAACGATAAGAAAAACGATTCCCGGAATGGCCATCACATACAAGGGCCAATAGACTTTCATACGATGGAACGCAATAGACTTCAAGTCCTTCCTCCTCCCTGGCATCTCTTAGATGAATTCGCTTACATGCTAACTATACAATTCGAATGAACCTCTCTCAATTGGGCATTTTTAAGTTTAAACACGCTATTTTTAAGGTGAAAAAACCACCCCTTTCGAGGTGGCAAGTGAACATTCGCTTAATTCGTCGGCAAGTTTTTGCGATATTCCCGCGGTTTGCAGCCGGTCAGCTTTTCGAACATCCGGGCAAAGTGCTGCGCATCGGAATAACCTACCTTATGGCAAATTTCGTATATCTTCAAATCGGTATTCTCCAGCAGCTCCCTGGCTTTGTCGATCCGGATGCGGGTCAAAAAATTCAGGTAAGTCTCCCCTGTCTTTTGTTTAAAAAACTGGCTCAGGTAATACGGATTCATATAAAAACGTGCGGCCAATTCCGCAAGGCCAAGCGGTTGATTGTAGTGCTCCGCGATATATTCCTGCATCTCCGTAATCATGTCTTTCTTTTTGGGCACATGGTGTTCCAGCTTGAACCCGATGATGCCGCGAAAGGTTTGAATCATCCACGTTTCCAGCTCTGCCAGCGTTCGAAACCGCGAAATGCCCTCCAACGAAAGAATATGGCGTCCCAAAGACTCATTCTGCTGCAGCTGCTGGAAAGACATCTTGCGAGTGCTTGCCACAAGGATGTGCAGACACTTTAACTGTAAATCCTGCAGTCCCATGTTGGCCCCTGCCTCCATCCATCGAAAAATCTCGCGGATCACGCCTGTGCATTCCGCCTCCTCCATGTTATCGAGCGCACTTTCCAGTTTATTGATAAAATGCTCGGGTACCGGCTGGCTGCTTTCGCCCGAGTTAACGATCTCCGTGAACGGAATGACGGCGCTCCCGCCTTTGATGACTTTATAACTCAGTGCCATCCGGGCTTCCTCAAACGATTGACCGATGCCTTCTGCACGTTCCTGCACGGAACCGATGCCAATAGCGATGGATAAGTTCAAATTCCGATGCACATCCTCTCTCAGATTGCGCGTCGAACGCACCAGTTCACCATAGCCAATCACTCCGCCATGCGCAATCAACACAGCAATTTGGGGACCCGAATATCGGAACCGGTAGACGCCCTCGTACCTCTTTAAAGCCAGATCAATGCGCTGATACAACGGTTCCAAACCCGACTCTTTCAGAACATCGACAGGCCCGTGGAATTCGATCATCATCGACGTGAAAACCTTGTTGTCTCTAGGGATTTGGGCGATCTGAAGCAGTTCCTGTACAAGTTCCGCATGACCGCCGCCAAGTTCAAGGATGTTCCGCAAAGCTTCTTCCTGATTCCGGCCGAGAACCTCTTGTTTCAGCTGTTTCATTTCCTGCTGGGAGTCATTGTCCGCACGGATTTCTTCGATGGCCTGGCGAACGCAATCGCGCAGCTCCTCTTCCTCAACCGGTTTGTTCATATAGAACCTTACGCCGAGCCGCATGCCTGTCCTTGCATATTCAAAGTCGGCATATCCGCTGAGCAAAATAAACTTTGCCGTGCAGCTGCTTTGCTTCAGGGCTTGGATCATCTCCAGGCCGCCCGCCTGCGGCATGCGTATGTCTGTTATGACGATATCCGGCTTCCTTTTCTGAATGATATCCATGCCTTCCAACCCGTTATAGGCAGTCCCCACAATTTCGCATTCCGGAATGTATCGATGGATCATTTTTTTAAGACCTTCCACAATGCCTTTTTCGTCGTCCACCACGATAATTTTCATCCAAGCACACCACCTTCGGTCATTTCAAACCAACTTACGAATTATGTTTGGGGATCAGAATCTCGACGGTTGTTCCATGCATGCTTTCCGACATCATCGTTAATTCGTACGCATCGCCATAATTGAGCTTGATTCGCTCCGAAATGTTTTGCAATCCCAGCCCTTTTTCTGCAGATTCCTCCTCCTGCTCCAACTTGGATTTGTTCGTACCGGCTTCCTTCAACGACTGTTGAATCTCCATCCATTTGTCCGAAGTGATGCCGCTCCCGTTGTCCGAAATCCGGAACAGGAGGTCCCCATCTTTCGTCCAGCTTCCCGTAATGGTGATCGTCAATTTGCGGCTGTAGTCGATAAATCCGTGGTTGATGCTATTTTCAACGATGGGCTGAAAAATCAATGGAATGATGCTGCACTCCAACATTTCGTCCGGGATATCAATCACCCATTCGAACGTATGATCGAAACGCATGTTCTGAAGCTGCAAATAATTGATCGTATAATCCAGTTCATTTTTCACGGAATGGCGTTTTCCTTCTTTGCCCAAGGTCAAACGAAACATGCGAGCCAAAATTTTAATCATTCCGGCAGTTTCTTCGTCATCGTTCACCAGCGCTTTCATGCGGATGGATTCCAGGGTGTTGTACAGCATGTGGGGATTGATCTGATTTTGAAGTGCGGTGAGCTTCGCTTGACGCTGCTTGATTTCGGCCATGTACACGTCTTCGATCAATGCCTTGATCGTGCGGATCATTTTGTTGTAGCTGTGCACCAGGCCGCCGATTTCGTCGTTGGTATGCTCTTTTTCGATCGGATGATAATTTCCCATTTCCGCTTGTTTCATACTTCTGCGCAGACGAATGATCGGCCGGGTAATTCTATGGCTTAACCAAAATGAGATGAGGACAACAATCAGGCAGCTGACCAGAATCACGATGGTGCTCATGCCTTTGATCTGATTGATCTTTTGCAGCAGCTTTGACCGTGGAATATCGGTTTGGATGTTTAGTTCCCCCCCGGCAGTGCTGCCGGATAAGCGGATCTGGTCTTTGCTGCCGCTTTCGCCAATAAGCTCCGATTTCAATCCGATCCATTCTTCCCACGGAATTTGGCCGCTGGCCGCGTCGGAATGGTACACGATTTCTCCTTGCCGGTTGTAAATGACGACATTGATGCCATATTTGTCCCTGGTCGTGATAAATTCGTGATCGAGCTGCAGTAATGCAAAGGGATCGAGGTCGATCAGCAGCAAGCCTGCATACGCACCATTAGAGTTATATAACACTCTTCCCAACGTCACGACGGCTCCCGCTCCTTGATCTTCATAATAGGAACGGTCATGCAAACCGGTAATGAAGAAGGTTTCGTTTAAACTCTGGATTCCTTGGTACCACGCTTGGGAAAGCACCCTCTTTTCGTTCACCCTGCTTGTTGTCGTTGTGTACTGATACACGTGGTGATCCCGGCTGATCAGCATCACCGTGCCAATCTCAGATTTGAGCATCGCGACCCGCATCAGCAGTTGCTGTACGGCGACCCTTTGATTGACCACCTCGTCCATGGGCATGTTCCGCTCTTCTCCGAGGTTGTAAATCAGCTGGTTGTCGACCAGCACCGACTTCGTGACTTTATCATATTCCTTGATGAATTCGTTCAACGAAGACTTGATTTGTGACGTGTACAGCGAAGCGAACTCTTCCGAAGAATCTTCGAGCGTGGCAGCAGAATAACGGAAAATGAATACGCTTACAATTAATAACGGAACAATGCATGCCAGCAAATAACTGATCAGCAATTTGTTTTGAAACCGCAAGTTTCCAATCCATGACCCCGACCTTTTGATCCGGTGATTGCGCTCCATCCGCAGACCTTCCTTTGTTTAAATTGTGGAGTTTCTGAACCATCCTCTTCAATGTCGTTACTTTACCGTTTACTGCTATATCTTGTAAAGCTTTTTATCATGCCATAGGTTAGCGATGGGAGAATGGGGTGAGAAAAGCGTCTGTTAAAACACGTAAAAATAGGGCACGCCAATGCGTACCCCATTACACTATTACTCTACTACCCTATTGATCCGACGAGGAACTAAACGAGGTTTTTGGTCATAATCAAATCCGTTTGTTCTTCATCTCCCATGTAGAAAGCGTGCGCCCCCGTTTGAATAAACCCCATTTTTTCATAAAAAGCGATCGCGTTTTCGTTTTTCTCCCATACGCCCAGCCAAATTTTCTTTTTATCCTGTTTCCTGGCGATCTCGATCGCTTGGTTCAGCAGGTATTTGCCAAGCCCATGTTTTTGAAAATCGCGCTTAATATAGATTCTTTCGACCTCAAGCGAATCGTTACCCATATTTTCGGTTTGCGCGTCACTTGTATTCATCTTCATATATCCCGCAAGCTGCTCATTGAAATAGATGAAATAAAAGTCCGACGAGTCGTTGGCCATCTCCTTCTCCAACTGCTTCAGATTAAACGCTTTATCCAGATAAGCTTTCATGTTTTCAGGGGAATTCTGATCTTTAAATGTCTCGTTGAACGTTTGAATGCTCAGTTCCTGAAGCAATTGTACATCGTTGAGGTTGGCTTTTGTCCACTGTATCGCCATGGTATCGGTTCACTCCTAGATCATTCAAAGTCTTTGGTGTTTTTCCGTTCTATATTTTTGTTGCAAATGCAACGAGCAATGGAATATATTTAATGTATATTATTTTTGTTGAGTTTGCAACAAAATTTTAGAGTGATGGGGTCGAGTCAATATGAAGTTTGTATTTTACGTCATCGGTATTTTCGTGTTAACGCTGGGCATCGCTCTCACCATCCAATCGGATCTTGGAACGTCGCCTTTTGATGCCCTTTTGGTCGGACTTTCCGAAAATGTTGGACTTACGGTAGGCAGTTGGGAGATCATCGTTGCTTTGATGTTAATAGGCTGCAATGCACTGTTAAGCCAACGAAGACCGGAAATATTAGGATTGCTGACAGCCATGATCACAGGCTTCGGGATCGATCTGTGGCTTTTTCTGCTGCACGGCTGGCCGGGGTCTGAGTTGTGGCCGGGTCAATGGGTTTGTTTTGCATTCGGCCTCATCGTTATCGGGCTGGGCACGGCTACGTATTTATACACCAACTTTGCGCCGATTCCGGTAGACCGGTTAACGTTGATTATTCGGGATTTGATGAAAACCAACCTGTTTTTCGCGAGAACTTTGGTATACCTGGCCTTTTTGCTGGTTGCAATCCTTTTAAAAGGGCCGATCGGAATCGGAACGATATTAACGGTATGTTTCGGAGGATTGATTCTGAACTTTTTTATGCCCATCATTCGCAAAGGTTTGGGTGGCATATGTTCTCGATCGGTCACGCCGACCTTCCGGGAATCCGATGATAAATGCGAACGCTCCGCTTCTCCAGATTCTTTCTGACCTCTCCGTTATCGTGTAAATGTTTAGTTCAACCTATATAGCAAGTTTGCTTGTGGTAGTAAAAATTGGCCCAGTTATTTATCTCATTATTGGTACTGTGAATCAGTCCATTTTGTTTATACAATTTGTCAAGATTCAAGATATAAGGAGTGTGGCTCGATGTTCCATGGATTATCCGCTTTTCCGCTTACCCCGTTAAACGAGGCAGGCATTCATGACAACGAATTTGCGGGATTGGTTCAGCGATTGGTTGCCGCTGGCGTCGATTCGATCGGCGCGCTTGGTTCGACGGGAAACTATGCCTATTTGAACCGGGAAGAACGTTTGCGGGTCCTTAAACTTGCCGTCAAGACGGCTGAAGGCATTCCCGTAATGACAAGCATAAGCGCGCTTCGGACGCTTGACGTGCTTCGCTTGGCGGAGGACGCACAAGAAGCAGGAGCAAAGGGAGTGCTGCTGGCGCCCGTCTCTTATCAAGCGCTTACGGATGAAGAGGTTTATTTGTTGTATGAACAGGTCACGAATGCGTTATCCATTCCCTTGTGCGTTTACGATAATCCGTCAACGACGCATTTTCACTTTAGCGACGAACTCCACGGAAGAATTTCCAGGTTGCCGTTTGTTCGTTCGATCAAAATTCCCGGCGTCCCCTCTGAGCCTGAAAAGGCCAAGGCGCGCATTGATCAATTGAGGTCCATCATCCCTTCCCATGTTTCGATCGGCGTAAGTGGCGATCCGTTTGCTGCCACCGGCTTGAATGCAGGATGCGACGCATGGTACTCGGTTCTCGGAGGTTTGTTTCCAAAAACATGCCTCAGCATCACTCGATTGGCCCTGAGCAGCCGTGCGGACGAAGCCAAGCTCAGCTCAGCGCGGCTTGAACCGATTTGGGCGCTATTTCGTCAATACGGCAGTCTTCGCGTCGCTGCGGCATCGGCAGAAATTCTCGGCTTGATCTCAAGCCCTAGTCTCCCGCTTCCGCTGCAACCATTGAATTCTTCAGCACGGGAGAGATTAAAGTCGACTCTTAAAGACCTTCAATCCTATGAAGAAGCACATGAGTGAGTCGGATCGAAAAAGCGGTATTTGACCAATGAGAAGATTGGAATCACAGCGTTAAAGCGAAACATGCAGAAGACCCGAATTCGTTGGAATTCGGGTCTTCTTTCGCCTTCATTTGACTGCACGGATCGCCGTTGCGATTATATTTTCGCCATTATACCATGTCCTTCTTGCGAATGGGCATACATCAGTCTGGATACAACGATTCTTAACCACGAAAAATGGGTTATACCGTTCTGCCGGTTCGCTTCCACAGCGTCCTGCCTTTTCCTCTCCGGGCCATCAGATTGGCCGAAAGCAGCATGCCCACGATGACGATCACGCCGCCGACGATTTGTGAAATCAGCAGCTGCTGGCCAAGAATCACGGAAAGAATCGCGGTAAAGATGGGCATCAAATTCATCGTAATGCTGGCTTTGCCCGGTCCAAGTTCCTTAACGCCTTGGTTCCAGAACAGAAATGATCCAATGGAAGGGAACAAGCCCAAATAGATGACGCCTGTGATGCCCGAAGACGTGATGTGCTCCGTAGGCAATGGTTGTAGAAACAGAAGCGGCACCATGCATATGACGCCTATAAACGCCGTAAACGCCACAAATGTGATCGGCGGAAGATGCTGGGCCCGTTTGCCGATCAGCGAATACATGGCCCACAGAAATACGGCAGCAAACATGATGCCGTCTCCCTGGTTGTAATGCGTGTTGAATACACCCAGCAAATGTCCTTTGGTCAACACCGTCAGCACGCCCAAAAAAGACAATACCAACCCCACTCCCTGCCACCCGGTAATGTTCTCTTTGAGAAATAACAGCGAAAGGATAATCATGACGGCCGGAGTCAAACTGTTGATCAAACTTCCGTTCGTCGACGAAGTGTACCGGAGTGCTGTATAGGTGAGAAGGGTATAGAGCACAACGCCCACCACTGAAAGGAATAGCAGCACTCCCCAGTTGTTCTTCCATACTTTCACCCAATTCGGCTTCTCCGCCAGCTGCGCCAGCGGAATCAACACCAAAGCCGCGATGCCCCACCGCAAAAAGGACGCCCAGACCGGCGGGAAATCAGACGTTACCGCTTTGCCGAAAATCAGGTTTCCGGCCCAAAACAGATTCGCCAGTATTAAAAATAGCCAAGCTTTTGCTTTCATTTGATCCTGCTCCCATCCATGTAATATTACAGATCCCGGCACTACAGTGCCGGGTTTAGCCACTGGCAATGCTGTGTTTTGCTTCTTCCCTCTTGCTTGATAAACATGATACAATACGCTGTAGCATAAATAAAATGAATATAAATCATGAAGGGGATACCATTTTTGATATGAACAGATCATTGCTGCAGCTCATCGTCTCCATTTCGGAGACACGCAGTTTCACGATTGCCGGCGAGAAAATGAATATGACCCAACCTGCCGTCAGCCGTGCGGTCACTACGCTGGAACGCGAGCTTGGCGTCACGCTGTTGATTCGGGATCGGCGAAACGGCGTTGCGCTCACGCCGGTCGGCGAACGGATCGTCCGCATTTTTCGGGAAATTCTTCAAGGTTACGATAAAGTCGATCAGGAAATATCCAGCGAAAAAGGGGTGGAGACCGGCTCAGTGCGCATCGGCGCTTTCCCCGTAGCCTCGTCCTACTTTGTCCCGAAGCTGATCAGCCGGATCAAAAAGCTTTATCCAAAGCTGGAGTTCAGCATCGTGGAAGGTACCATTACCGAAGTTCAGTCCTGGTTGGACAATCGGCAAATCGATGTCGGTCTGTTGATTCCTTCGGATCAAACCTCCCATTCTTTTCCGCTTTACAGAGAAGGTATCTATGCCGTGATGAGAGACGACCATCCACTGGCGAAGAAGGACGTAATTACTCCCCAAGATTTACGGGGGGAACCCATGCTGCTATGGAAAGCAGGATATGAACCGCCTGTCCTTAATTGGTTTGAAAGCGCTGGAGAAACGCCCCGAGTGGAATACATCCTCTATAATTACAGAACCTCGCTGCAAATGATCCTGGCAGGCGAAGGTCTGGCGGTCATGTCGGAGCTTTCCCTTCTGGACCTGCCGCAGGGCATTGCGGTCAAACGGCTCTCTCCCTCGGCCTATCGGGACATTCATATGGCCACCGGTCCCGTTGAGGATTGTACCATTGCCGTAAAGACGTTTATCGACGTTGCGCGAAAATCATTCCCTTTTCAAGCGGAACACGCGCCCTTGATTGATGTATGAACGCTCTGAACATTCTGAGCGTGGAAAAAGGCAACAAAAAGAAGCATGCATCGAAAAGGATGCATGCTTTTTCTTATACCAACATTTTCAAGGTGAAGGCACTGCCCTTCCAAACGCTATGCGTTAACTTCTCCGCTCACGGACCCGCTTCCGTTCTTCACCGTTTGCACTTCATACATGTTCACCGTCGTACTGATCAGATACGCCGGTTTTTCCTGATTTCTTTTTTCCCGGTGTCCCTTGATGTGTGCATCGCTCTTCTCCCAATTTTTCCAGGCCTCCTCCGATTCCCAGCGGATGATGATCAGGACTTCTTCTTGTTCTTTGCTCTTCTTGTTGACCATCACGCTGAAATCAATCAGGCCTGGCATGTCCACAACAGGGGTTGGACCGCTGAACCGTTCTACGACTTGGTTACTGTACCCTTTCTCGACAAGGATGCTTCGGGTTTGGATTAACATTCGATATTCCTCCTGGATGCCATGGCTTGCCCGTGCTTTCGTTCGAGGTTTGCCGGCACAATGATATAGTCTCTGTTAACTATATTAACCCAATTGAAAATGATTATCAATGAGAGAGCGGATTGTTGTCCACAGCGTTGTCTCACACCCGTTCACTGCAAGCGCTGTACCACCTTTCGATCTTTGTTATCTTACGGCTTATATAAAAGGTTTTCGAAAACAAGAAAATGATCGAAACATATATTTAAATTATTGTCATTTATGTAATATAATTCTTTTTAGGTTTCTATTAACGCTGCAGCCGCTCCACTTATGCTAACGAACCTTTTACGAAAAGAGGAATTACACAACGATGCCGAAACCTAGCATGGAGAATCCGCTGGATGCCGATATGCCGCTTATGATTACAGGGCAAATCCAGTTGACCGTAAATGAATTCATGCACTGGAGCGACCGATCGCGGGATTACACCATAGTGAAATGCATCGAGGGAACCGGGCGAATCGCAGCCAGCGACGACGAATTTCTGATCCGCGAAGGAACCGCTCTTATTATGTTTCCGGAGGTTGCCTACCGTTACCGCAATCTTAGCGAATCGCTATTGTTCGATGGTTTGACGTTCAATGGCTATTTATTGCCCCGTTTCCTGCAATCCTTGAAAATCGGGAAACTGCGTGCCTTCAAGCCGGACGGTTTGCTTCAAATCCTGCTGCATGAAATAACGCTGGCGCAGGAGTCCAGGCACAAGAACCAGATCTGGCACGTTTCCGCACTGCTGTACATGCTGCTGGTCAGGTTGAACATCGAGGGCGACCATTTGGGCACGTTTGAACGTTCCGAAGCCCGATTAAAGCTGGCTGAACTCATTGCTTTTATCGAGCAGAACTATCACCAGGATCTCTCGTTGTCAACCTTGGCCCAGCAGATGAACATCACCGAGCAGCATTTGAACCGGATTTTCAAAAAAGAGTTTCATATGACGCCGCTAGATTACCTGCTTCGATACCGTTTGCTGAAAGCCAAGGAAATGCTTATCCATGATCATGCCGCCCCGGCCCACGAAATTGCCAAAGCGGTCGGTTTCAACAGCGCGAGTTACTTCGGGGCCGTATTCAAAAAACATGAAGGCATCTCCCCGATCGAATTGCGCAAGCAATACCTCGGTTAGAGTTTTTCCAATTGGAACTCGATCAGCGACGACAGCCTCAGGTCATGAAGTTGAAATTGCAAATTGCGCGTTACTTCATTCGGCACGATGACGCAGCGAATGCCTGCTGCTTTGGCGGCTTTCAGCCCGTTAGGCGAATCTTCGAACACAACCGCTTCGGACGCCTCGATGCCGAGGCTCTTCAGGGCCAGCAGGTACAGCTCCGGGTCCGGTTTGACCCGTTTAACGTCCTCGGCCGTGTGAATGACCGCAAATTGGTCGAAAATGCCGAGGGTTTGCAAATAACCATGCACCCAGTCCCGGGTGGAACTGGAGGCTACGGCTAGACGAATCCCTTGCTCTCTGGCCGATTTGAGCAATTCTAGAACGCCCGGGAGAATGGCTGCCTGCCCCAAATAGGCGGCGTATTTCTGCTCCGAGAGTCGCTTGATGTGATCGTGGTCGATCGATCTTTGCAGCGTTTCCTCCAGATAAAGATAAGGATGGAAGTCTTCAAAATCGGTGCCCACGTTACGGGACCACAATTCCAGGCCCAGCTCAAGCCCATGCTCTTGATAAATATCGCGAAAGGCATAGTACCAAGGGGTTTCGGTATCCACAATAAGTCCATCAAAATCCAATATGAACGCTTTGACCATGAAGCGATTCTCCCTCCTCTGATCGGCAGGGGGGCGGCTCAGAAACGTGCAGCCAAATCCGGACGAGTAACCTGCAAGCTTAGAAAATGGCAGGTACAGCCTGTTCCCGTAGGCGACTGAGCAACGACCCCGCCCCGGAGTTCCCCTTTCACCGGCATGCCGAAATATCGAATAAGTTTCCACTCTTCTCCATCAGGCGAATAAAAAAACGAGATGCAGTGCTCTACTTTGCGAATGCGCAAAAAGGGATGGGATACGGTCACTTCAACCGAGTTGCAGTCGTCGGACAAACCGTCTCTTGTAACGACCGACACGATGGTTGGCACGCTGCCGTCGAATTCGAAACAAAGCTTGCACCAGTTCCGTTCATCGGCCATGAGCATCAGGCAGCCGGAATCGTATTGGTGTTTCATGTCTACGGTCAATTGCGCGGTCATCTCGAAGTCGCCCGGCAGGGGCATGCCCAGGAAAGGCGCGGATGCCCGGACGTTTATGCCAGCGGGGTCTTGAAAGAAATCCGTATCCGGCTGGGCTTCCACGGTCAGGCTTCCTTGATCCGTATAAGACCAGGCCATCGGCTCATTGATCCAGCTCAATTGTTCCCGCGTATTGCTGTCGAATGCGTTTATCATGTTTTTGCCTCCCAAGTTCGTTTTCCGTATTATATAGGTTGAACAAATAATCTTTACACGGAGTCACTACGTGGTCAGAACATCTTCCGATCGCTGTTATCCCCAGATTTTTTGATCCCCTTATTAAGGGGAAAATCCGGTGATAAGCCTATGCTTACGATGCAGCTTTCTTTCAGAAAGCTTTTAGAACGCTCCGCTTCTCCAGATTCTTTCTGACCTCTCCGTTATCGTGTAAATGTCCAGTCCAGTTCAACCTATATAGTTATTCTTTTTATATACAGAAAACCCCTTCTTCTACATTTTCTTGTAAGTCTCAATCGCTTGAGCAGGTTGGTTCTTGGGATCAGGCAGGAACAGCATGATAACCATCAGTATGACATATAACGCAAGAATGACACCGAACAACAGAACGGGATTGTGGTGATAAAGCAAACCGGTCAAATACCCCGATGGAATGGCCGTCAAAGTCATGACCGTTTGCACGGCTGAATACATGTCGGCTTTTTCATGGGTGCCCAGACGGTTCATGAGCAGCGAATCCCGATAAGTTTGCAGAATGAAATTGCCTGCTGCGAGCACGATTAGCGTCATGAACAGCATCGACACATTTCCGACGGGAATGAGCAGAAAAAGCACCGAACCGACCGTACTCAACATAATGGAGAAGCTCACGTACTTTTCCTCCGACCGGCGTTTCAGGCGCGGGAAGATCACCAGATAGAGGAGCATGACCGTAAGGGCGGTCACCACCGGGATAAACGAGATGACGCGATCGTCAAACTTCAACTGCTCCTTGAAAAAAACGACCTGGAAAAAATTCAGCTGCAAAATCAGATTGGAGATGACCGTGATCAATATGATCGGCAGCAGACTGCGCTTGTAGAACGATTTGCCGAACAATCGCAAACTGGAAGCAAGCCCCCCAAGCACCCGGGTTTGGCTGTGCAATCCCATGAGTTCCTTCCCCACCTCGGTTTCATCCGTGTAGCGGTTGCGAATGAAAAACATCGCTGTCATAAGGATGCCTCCGATAAAATAAATGCTCGCCAGGGTCGGCACGATGCCAACATCCGCAATGACGATCCCCGCAATCGGGGTCAGTACGCCAGCCGCCGTAATGATCATGTTCAGGATGCCGAAAACCTTGGACCGTTTGTGCTCCTCCACATCCTCGATGATGAGGCAATTGAAGGAAACCGTCACGAATTTGGACGTTGCGTTGAGCAGGTAAGCGATCAGGAACAACCAGAAGTTTTGCGAAAACGCCCAAATGAACATCGGAACGCTCCAGGCAAGCAGGTCGAAAATCAATGTTGTCCGTTTGCGTCCCAGCTTGTTCGTTACGGAACCGGCAAACAATTGAAAAATGAAAGCAAAATAAAGATTTACCGAATTGATCAAGCCGATCTCGATATCCGAAAGGCCAACTTCCTTCATGTACAAAGGCGCGTAAAAAAGAACAATCGTTCCGGGTATGGCCCACACCGGTTCGAGCAATATGGAGTACCGTGGATTTCTCGGCAAATCTTGCAGCAGCTTCAACCTTTATCCCCCTCTTTCTGCGGTTGTTAGCCGCTGCGATCACCATTCGTCGCAGCGGCGCAACCGCGAACGCTTATGTCCTTGTGTGTCAGTTATCTATATGATCAGCGCGGTTTTAACCGAATTCATCGGCAGCGGTTCTCCTGTCCGCAGATGGTACCCCATTGTACCGTTAAAGGCTTGCTCGTAATCGCTCAGCAATTCCGTGGACGTAACCATTCGTTCCAGTTCCGGAATGCTCTGCGCAAACTTCAGGGCGGTGCTGATCATGGAGTGGGAAGCGACCGCACCGATGACGCTGAGACCTTCATTGATGACGTCGGTCGGTTTGAACGTCACCTGGTAGCTGTCGTCATACCCCATCGGAATGATTTTCCCGCCTTTGGCGACCAGCTCGAATCCGACGTGAAGCTGGTTCCCCACAGCATCCACCACGATATCGAACTTGTGGTTGTTGTTGATTTCGTATACCTTGTCCAATGTCAGCTCCTGCGGGTGGAACACATGGTCGGCAATGGTAGAAGCGAATTGAATGCGATACGGATCGACCTCCGTGCCGACCGTCAGCCTGGCCAATCGTTTGCTGACGAGCTGGCACAGGGAACCGATGGCGCCGGAACCGAGGACCAGAACCGAATCGCTCGGTTTGACCCCTGCTTTCATGAACGTTTGCAGAACGCAGCCGAGCGGCTCGACCATCATCGCGGTTTCCCAGCTCATGGAGTCCGGGATCGGATAAATATACTTCTCGTCGCCGACATAATATTCTGCAAACGTACCATGAATGGTCATGCCCACCTGGTGGTCTTCAAAGTTTTCGCAATAGATGAACTGGCCTTCGCGGCAATACGAGCAAATTCCGCAAGACTGGGTAGGGTCGATCAACACCCGATCCCCGACGCGAAGGCTTCGAACCTCCGTTCCGACCTCAACCACCGTGCCAACGCCCTCGTGTCCGATCACCGTTCCCCGGTTGGCAGGAATTTTATCTTTCACGATGTTCAGATCCGTGCCGCAAATGCCCGAACCGTAAATTTTGACTTTGACCTGGTTTGCCTTTTCGATGCGCGGCTCTTCAATGTCCAGCAGGGCTACCTCTTTGCGGTCTTGATATACGAGTGCTTTCAAATGTTGTTCCTCCTTCGTCGATTTCCCGATCCGGGTTACGCTTTGATTTTTTTGGTTATGGTTACGCGAGAAAGGTATTGCTGTCTTTGAACCTCTTTCCAATCCGACAACGTTTGCAGGAGAGCTTCCTCTACCCAAAGCATTTCTTCCCGGGTATGCATGTCCGAGAACAAGAAATAACCTTTGGTGAAAATGCCGAAGTGGGCCATTTTTTTCACCATAAATTCACGGAACGGGTCTGCCTGGAAATTGTCTTCCGAAATGGATTGGATGTAGAAACTCGCATAGGTTCCTTTCAGTACCAACTGATCGGTTAATCCGAGCAAAACCAGTTCGGACTCGATCCGGTCCATGATCCGAGCAGCGGGCTCTCTCCAGCTCGGCCACGTCTTTGCATTTTCCATCAACTTTTCGCAGGCGATCGCTGCCGCGAGCGCGGTCGTTTCGCTGGAATGGGCGTTGCTGAATTTGACCTGTCCCGACAACGACATCAGATGCTCTGGTCCAAGCACGGCACCAAGGGGCAAACCGTTCGCCATGCCTTTGGAAATGCAGAGCAGGTCAGGCCAGATGCCGTACTCCCCCGCTGTGGCCTGCTTGCCCATGCGAATGCCGGAGGTGACTTCGTCAAAGATGACGATGATGTCCTGCGATCGGCAGAGCAACACGACCCGCTCCAGGGCATCGCGTTTCCATTCGTTAGGGCACAGCACAATACAGGCAATGTCTTCGGCCGAAGATGCAATCAGAGGTTCGATGCGTTCAGGCGAGGGTTTATCCACCCAGATGGTCGTGCGTTCGATATCCACCGGAATGCCGCGGCCTTTGGTTTCGCGGCCATAGTAGCCGTAAGCAGACCAATCATGCCACCCATGGTACGCCGTCGCGATCACTTTGCTTTTGCCGCTCCCTGCGCGAGCAAGCCTCACTGCCCCACTGACGGCATCGGCACCGCTTTTGGTAAATCGGAGCGAGGCATATCGGCCTTCGAACCGCTTCAAAATCAATTCGGCGCATTGCAGCTCGATCTCGGCCGGAATGGAGTAACTGGTTCCTTTTTTCAACTGATGGATGACGGCCAGCTGAATCTCATGCCGGGCATGTCCCCAGGAGGCAGTTCCCATGGCCATTTCGCAATCCAGCCACTCGTTCCCGTCAATGTCCGTAAAGCGGGAATGGCGAGCTTCCGCGCAGCAGACGGGGGTGTGACCGGGAAACAATCGTTCCGGCGCCTTGGCAAGCGTGCTGCATCCGCTCGGGATGACTTTTTCGACCTGTTCCAACCACTCCAGATTCCGGTTAAACCTGACGGCACGCTCCAGCGCGCTCTCTTTTGTATTCACAGACAGTACCTCCCTGTTTGCTTGGTTTTTTCGATTAGCGTACTTTCGTTCCAGGCCAGCACCCGTCGTAGATGCGATCCATCGTAATGACATTTCCATACAAGTCGATGATCAGGTCTTTGGCCCTTTGGGCATGCCTCATCTCGATCCAATACCGGTTTTCCAGCAGCCGGGCGAAATTGTCCACCAAAAACAGCAGCCGGTTCTCGGTATGGATCAGTTCCTTGCCGAGTACCTGCGGCAGCCAGATGGCTCCATTCGAATGGAAACGGTTGGAATAGTCCCGAACTTCGGCAACAGGCGCAATGTCCGCTTCTTCCAGCTTCGTCCAGAACGTTTCCGCATCGCTGCGCACCTCGGCGAGATCAATGCCTACGATCGGCAGATGTCGGTCTTCGCCTTGGCCTTCAAGCTGTGACTTCAAGTGACCGAATACGAACGGCCAGATATCGGCTTCGATTTCGTTGCCCCATTTCTTCCAAAACCGCGCCAGATTGTTTTTGCGGTTGAAATTTCGGTGGATTCCGCTGCTTCTTTCCCAGTGGTAAGCAAGGATGTCGGGATTGATGACCGTATCGTAACCTGCGGCGCGTGCCCGCATTTGATAATCGAAGTCTTCGTATCCATTAAAGAACTTTTCGTCGAGCAAGCCGATCGTCTCGTACACTTCTCTCTTCATGCCAAACATGGCGAAGACGACGAGTTGAACCGAAAAGGTCTCTTTCGGGATATCTTCGGGAGACGCGTTCAGGAAGAGATGACGGCCGATCGTGTCCGCAAAAGCGATGCCGCAGTGCTGTACGCCGCCGGTTTGCGGATATAACAGCACGCCGCCGGTCATGCCGATCGTAATATCCCTGTCGAGCGTCTCTTTCATCATCCATTGCCAGTTGGGCTGAAGAATCGTGTCGGAGTCCAGGAAGAAAATATAGTCGCCTTTGGCGATGCGCAGCGCGCTATTGATGGATACGGCACATCCGAGCGGAAAATCATGCTGCAAAATTTCGATGGTTACGCCTTCTCTGACTTCCTGCTTTAATTTTTCCAAATGCTGCAGGACGGCCGCACCCGAGCCATCGTTAATGAAGATGATTTCGCTGGACGGGCTAACCGTCCGAAGCAGCGAATCGGTGAAGAGGTTCAGAATGTTATAGTCCTGGTTAACTGGCACGATAATGGTATAAAGCATGGAATCCCTCCTGTAGGATAATGTGGAACGACTGACTCTAACCGATTCAAACCTGCGGGAAATGACTAAACAACCCACCTCCTGTCCGAATCCCCTGTCTTAACTTGGCAAAGATTTGAATCTAATAGAAATTTATATCAATTTTTGGGATTTTTAAATCTTAAATTCTGAACTCTATCAAAATCTGAATCTCTCACTGAAACACCTTTGTTGCAGCCAGATCGCCTGGTCTTCATGTCGTCTCAGCGGTTATCGTGTTAAATTTGCGATATGGTTGATTTGGCGAGTTAACAAATGAAGACCAACAAAAAAAGCAGACCTATTTGGCCTGCCCCCATGGCATTCTCTTTACTATATTTCGCCGCTGCATGCCCGAAACGATTCCCCCGGCAGTCCAATGCCGCGCCAACCGCTTACATCGCATTGACCGTACTCATTGTCTCCCACAGCGACCATGATGCCGTTCTGTTGAAGGCCAAGGGTATGCGTGCAGCCTGCCGCTACCGCCACGATATCCCTCCAGCTGTCTACATCGCATTGGCTGTACTTGTTCCAACCCGCTGCCTTTACAGTGCCGTCGGCTCCAAGACCGATCGTATGATTACTGCCCGCCGCTATGGCGACGATCCCGTTCCAATGGCTTACGTCACATTGGCCTTCGTGATTACGCCCTGCAGCAACTACGGTGCCGTCCGACTTTAGCCCGACGGTATGGAGGTAACCTGCCGCCACCGCTACGATATTGTCCCAGTCGTTTACATTGCATTGGCCATACCGATTATTGCCCGCAGCCAATACAATACCGTCCGATTGAAGCCCGACAGTATGCCAGTCACCCGCGGAGATCGCTATAATATCGCGCCAATGGCTAACATTGCATTGGCCTTCATGATTTCGACCCGCAGCAACCACCTTCCCATCGGCTCCAAGCCCAATCGTGTACCGCCAACCCGCTGCTACAGCTGCAATATCTTGCCAATCGTTTACATCGCATTGATGATGCTTGTTCCAACCTGCGGCAACCACCGTGCCGTTCGATATAAGGCCAATCGTATGGGCATTTCCCGTATTGGTCGCCATATGAACGTTACCGGCGGCAACCGCCACCACATCACGCCAGTCCCCGACATCACATTGGCCGTGTTTGTTATCGCCTACAGCCATCACGGTGCCGTCCGCTGCAATGCCAACGGAATGACGGCGCCCTGCCGCAATCGTATTTTTTGGCCACGGTTTTACTTTTAAAGCAGCTTCCATCGGTGAATAATAATCCATGCTTCGCCTCCTTCAACAACTGGATTTTTGAATACGGCTTCTTTTCGGAAACTGACCTTATCCGTCCCCCGTTTAAAAAGGGGCTGCTCCGTCATAATAACACCAACTTGCGACCGCATCGCTTGACCTTAGTATTATACCAAGGTTTATCGTGGTGAATATCCAAAGATGATGATTACATTCAGGGGTGGTTGTATGATGCTGCAAAAACAGTTCGATCAAGTATACGACATTATGAAACAATCTTTTCCGGAGGCTGAGTATCGTGAATATTCGCAGCAATTGAAGCTGTTGTCCAATTCGAGATATCTGCTTCTTACCGAGAAGAATGAACAGAACGAAGTCATTGCCTTCCTCGCAGGCTGGGAATTCGAGACGTTTCGGTACGTTGAAAATATCGCCGTTTCCCCGGGCATTCGCGGTGGAGGCATCGGCAAGCGGCTGATGGAACGTTTCATGAAGAGGTCTGCTCTGCCGATCGTATTGGAGGTGGAATTGCCCGAGGATTCGCTGAAGCGAAGAAGGATCGGATTTTACGAGCGTTTGGGATTCCATTTAGAGGAGGCTGCCTATGTTCAACCGCCGCTGCGCCCAGGACAGCAGCCTTTGTCCCTCCGGATCATGAGTTATCCGGAGCATTTGACCCCTTCACAGTTTGAAGAAGTGAGGGATGTGCTCTATCGGGAAGTGTACGGCGTATCTCCGGCAAGCACGGTCGCCCGGAATCGCTGATGTTATCCGGTTGGCAAGACAACGCGCCGTATTTTTCCCAGCTGTTCAAGAAACATAAGGGGATCGTCCCCAAGTCGTATAGATTGGCAATCAAACAAACGTATCAATAAAGAGATTGAAATACATCATGAAGAACAAGGCTCTGCTAGAGGTACTTAACCCCGCAGAGCCTTTATCGATTATTGTGAATGCCTAATTGAACTTTCGAATTGAACTTTCGCTTACTTATCAGGGAAACAAATTTGTTCCAGTTTCTTTCCATTCCATCAGGTATTCCTCATGACCGGTTTGCTCATCCAGAAGCTCTTCCACGACATGAAAGCCGTTTTTCTCGTAAAAACGTACGGCCGAGGCATTTTCTTTGTACACTTTTAGCGAGATTTTTGATTTTTTGCTTTTGACAAAACGAAGCAGCTCTTTGCCGTATCCCTTATTCTGACGCGATGGATCGACAAAAAGCGCTGCCAAATAGTCATCTACCATCGAAACGAATCCGGCGATTTCTTCTTGATCGTAGATGACATAGGTTTCCGACATCGGAATATACTTGTCTCTCATTTCGGTTTTGTTGGAAAGCCAATAAGCCTCTTCGATAAAATCATGGGCTTGAACCGAGCCTTTGTACCAAATTTCAGTTAAAATATCGACATCGCTCTGCTTATGTAATGTTATTTTCACTATGATCTCACCTCTATATTTTTTTCCCAATCACTTATGTATCCTAACATAACCTTCAGCTCCCAAGCAAAATGGAGTCTCCTCATACAAAATTAGCCGCCCCCCTCGTTCCACCGCTCCCGACTGCGAAGCTTCCTCCCTTCCTCCTTACGCTTCCTCACCGAATCACGCAATCGATCGATCAGGAATACAATGTTATTCAGGACAACGGGTTCATCCTTCTCCCATTTTCACACATATTTGATTCCATGCACCCTCATCGCTATTTTGAAAGAGTTCACCTTATATTCATTGACAAATCTATATATTGATATAGAATTAGAAAAGCAATCTACATATAGCGTATTTATAGATAGCTTTTACGTTTAAGGAGGTTAATGATATTGCTGATCGTGTATGATTCCATCACTGGCAATGTGAAGAGATTCATCTCCAAGCTTCACATGCCGGCCATCCAGATCAATAGTCAAATGACGATCGACGAACCGTACGTACTCGTGACATATACAACAGGTTTTGGACAGATACCTGACAAGGTGTCTTCTTTTTTGCAAAAAAACTCCAAACATTTGATTGGCGTTGCCGCGAGCGGCAACCGCAACTGGGGCGAACGTTTCGCCAAAAGCGCGGATTTGATTTCCGCATCCTATAACGTGCCTGTAATCAGCAAATTCGAGCTGTCCGGCACCAAAAAAGACGTAGAGCATTTTGAACAGGAGGTAAGCCGCCTTGAAACATATTGAATTGAACAACATGCTGCTGCAGCGCGACTCCGATGGCTTTTTCCAGTTACATAAGGATCAGGAAGCTGTAGCCGAGTTCATGAAAGAGATCGAAGAAAAGAGCATGCGTTTTGCCACCATCGACGATCAAGTCAGCTATATGATTGAGAATGATTATTACGAGGACTTCTATGCTTCCTACACTGCCGATGAAGTGAGACGAATCTTTGAAATCACGCGCAGTTACCAGCATCGCTTCCCTTCCTACATGGCAGCTTCGAAATTTTATACCGATTACGCGCTGAGAAGCTATGATCGCAAAACGGTGCTGGAGCAATATCCGGATCGCGTGGCAGCCGTAGCGCTGCATTTGGGTCGCGGAAACTTCGACACAGCTTCTTTGTTGTCCCGTTCCATGATGGAACAGCGCCTGCAGCCTGCCACTCCGACATTTTTGAACGCGGGCAAAAGCCGACGCGGGGAGCTGGTATCCTGCTTCCTGCTCGAAATGGACGATTCCTTGAACTCGATCAACTATGTGCTGAATACATGCATGCAGTTGTCCAAAATCGGCGGCGGCGTTGCCGTGAATTTGTCCAAGCTGCGCGCCCGGGGCGAAGCCATCAAAGGCGTGGAAGGTGCTGCCAAAGGCATCACGCCCGTGCTCAAGCTGATGGAAGACGGCTTCTCCTACGCGGACCAGATGGGTCAACGCAAAGGCTCCGGTGCGGCTTATTACAATATTTTCGGTTGGGACGTCATGGAACTGCTCGATAGCAAAAAAATTAATGCCGATGAGAAAATTCGCCTGAAAACCCTCTCCATCGGGTTGATCGTTCCGAATCGTTTTTATAAGCTGGCCCAGGATAATGAGCCTCTTTACCTCTTTGCACCATATAGCGTATACCAAAATTACGGAATTCACCTGGATGATATGGATCTGGACGAGATGTACGACACCTTGGTCGCCGACGAACGCGTGAAAAAGAAAAAATCGTTGATGGCGCGGGATATGCTCACCAAAATCGCCATGGTTCAACTGGAATCCGGCTATCCATACATCATTAACAAAACGAATGCCAATCAGGCACACCCCTTGAAAAACGTGGGACAAATCAAAATGTCGAACCTGTGCACGGAGATCTTCCAGCTCCAGGAAACCTCTGAAATTACGGACTACGGCCAGCCCGATATCATTCGCAGAGACATCAGCTGCAATCTGGCATCCCTCAATATCGTGAATGTCATGGAAAGCGGCAAAATCAAAGAATCCGTTCACGAGGGCATGATCGCGCTGACTTCCGTCAGCGACATGACCCATGTCGCCAATGCTCCCGGCGTAGCCAAGGCCAATTCGGAAATGCATTCGGTCGGCCTCGGCGCCATGAATTTGCACGGGTATTTGGCCAAAAACAAAATTGCTTACGAAAGTTTGGAAGCCAAGGATTTTGCACGCACGTTCTTCATGACGATGAATTTTCACTCCTTGGAAAAAAGCATGGAAATTGCGAAAGAAAAGGGCCAACGTTTCCACGGATTTGAAGCATCCGATTATGCGACAGGAGTTTATTTCGATCGGTACCTGTCTACGGACTACTCGCCTAGCACGCCAAAAGTGCAGGAGCTGTTCAAGGGGATATTCGTTCCGACAACGGATGATTGGAATTGGCTGAAGTCCAAAGTGCAGGAACACGGCCTATATCATGCCTACAGAATGGCCATCGCGCCGACGGCAAGCATTTCTTACATTCAAAACGCGACCTCCAGCGTCATGCCGATCGTGGAACAGATCGAAACGCGAACCTATGCGAATTCGACGACGTACTACCCGATGCCTTACCTGCAGAAGGATAATGTGTTCTATTACAAATCGGCGTATCAAATGGACCAGTTCAAAGTGATTGATCTGATTGCGGAAATTCAGCCTCATGTGGACCAAGGGATCTCGACGATTCTCCACGTCAACAGCGACGTGTCTACCCGGGACCTGGCCCGCTGTTACCTGTATGCCGCTCATAAAGGGTTAAAATCCCTGTATTATACACGCACGAACAAGCTGACGATGGAAGAGTGCATCGCTTGTTCCATTTAAACTAATTTACCTGCGGGTATGACGATTGGAGTTTGATATAAGATGCAGCCTATTCAAGCCGTGAACTGGAATCGCCCGGATGATGATTTCACGCTGATGTTCTGGAATCAAAATATTATGCAATTTTGGATCGATGATGAAATCCCTCTATCCGATGACAAGATGACATGGGTAACGCTCAGCGATGAGGAAAAAGAAGCTTACATGAAAGTCCTTGGGGGATTAACCCTCCTGGACACCATTCAGGGCGGCGTGGGCATGCCGCAAATCATGGAACATGTCGATGGACTCCAACGCAAGGCCGTGCTTGGTTTTATGGCGATGATGGAGCAAATTCACGCCAAGTCGTACAGCAGCATTTTCACGACGCTGGCAACGACCGAGGAGATCGACGGAATTTTCCGGTGGGTCGAACAAAATCCGTATTTGCAAAAGAAAGCTTCGATCATCCGCCAGTACTACACCAGCATTGAAACGCCCAAAGACTTATACATGGCCATGGCCGCTTCCGTGCTTCTGGAAAGTTATTTGTTTTATAGCGGGTTCTTCTATCCGCTCTATTTGGCCGGGCAGGGCAAACTGACGTGCAGCGGTGAAATCATCGACCTGATCCTGCGGGATGAAAGCATTCATGGCGTATACGTGGGCGTGCTGGCCCAAGAAATATACGCCGGTTTGGACGAAGCGGAGCAGAACGAGCTTTATCAGCACCTGGTCGATTTAATTCAGACCCTACATCAGAATGAATTGCGTTACACCGAAGAATTGTATACGCCGATTCATTTAACCGATGACGTGGAAGCTTTCCTTCGTTACAATGCCAACAAAGCGATGATGAACCTGGGCTTTGAGCCATTGTTCGAAGACGCGGAAGTAAACCCGATCGTATTGAACGGAATCAGCACACACACCAAGCAGCATGATTTCTTCTCCAAAAAAGGCAACGGATACGTTCGTGCGTTGAATGTAGAACCGCTGACGGATGACGATTTCCGCTTCGAGTGAACCGTATAGAGCTCTTCATGATCAACAAATCGATAAAGAATGGCGTTTAACCGGATTGGATCAGCCGGGTGTCCGCCATATCAACGAAAAAGCACCCGCAATGGGGTGCTTTTCTTTGAGTTCAATCTTAAATATGCAAAGCTGACAGGAGCTTATAGATCATGGCTGCCGCTTCGGCACGGCTTGTCATGTTTGCTGCACGCACGGTATGGTCGGCGTAACCTTCCACGATGCCTGCTTGAACCGCTGCATCCATAGCCTCCTGCGCCCAAGCTGGCGTTTGCGAAGCATCCGCGAATGCCTTGCCATTTTGGCCGCTGGTGTCAACTTGAACCTCGCTGCTGAGCTTCAGCGCGTTTGCGAGCAATACGGCCATTTCAGCTCGGGTAATCGTACGATCCGGCTTAAACGTGTTATCGCCGTATCCCTTTACAATGCCAGCCTCTACGGCAGCGGCAATATCCTCGCGAGCCCAGGACGGTAGCGTTGTTTGATCTGCAAAGTCCACAGCCGACGCAGCAGGTTTCAATGCCAGCGCTTTGCTGAGCAATGTCACAAACTCCGCGCGCGTGACGTTCCAGGACGGTTGGAAGCTGCCGTCGCCATAACCTTGAATGACGTTCATCCCCATCAAGCGATCCACGTAGTCAGCCGCCCAATGTCCATTCAGATCAACAAGAGATTTCGGTGCATAACCGGCCACGATAAACGTGCCCAAATGATTCACATCTGCCGTGATGCTGCCTGCGGCGTGAGAGACTCCGCCGACGAATACCCAACTTTTGCGGTTTTCATGGTAATAATAGATCGCTGGGCGTTCACCGTCGGATAGTTTGGAAGAATCGTAATTTAATGTCAAGGAAGCGTCCTTATTCAGAATACGTCCTTCGTTTCTAGTAATCCGGATTCCCTCTCCCAGAACGTTAAGCGATGAAGCACCAGGCAATCCGTCTTGAGGAACCAGGGAAAGTTGCAGTGTCTCCTTTCCTGGAAATGTTCCAACGGGTGCGTCAAACTGAGCTTTGTTATCAATGCCTGTGCGCACGGCCTGGTCCGGTCCAGTCTCTATCTTGACCTCGGTCACAGGAGCTGGTTCCGCTCCCGGATTGGCAGGATTTGTAGAGTTTGTAGGATTGGCAGGTTCAGCCGGTACAGCTGGCGAGCTGCCACCTGTGCTGCTGCCAGGGTTACCGCCTCCGCTGCTGCCGCCAGAGCCGCCGCTTCCTCCGGAACCTCCGCCGCTCGAACGAGGCTGCACAGTCACCGTGCGCGTTACCTCTTGTGCCTCATTTCCGGCAAAATCCTTCGCATGATAACGAATGGTATATATTCCGGGTATTTGCGTATTCACTGTACCTTCTATTTTCACGGAACCGTCGATGCCCACATTGTCCGCTGCCTGTGCACCAGGCTCGTTATACGTATCTCCTACATTCAGGGTCATTTGGCTGCTGCCCTGTAACATAATCACCGGAATCTCCCGATCAATTTTGACGATAAGCGGAAGTGTGTACTGCTGTTCCAGATTATCGGTAGCTCTGAACAAGAGTGAATGTTCACCAGGTTCGGTGACTTCAACCGGCGTATTTTCCTCATAGGATTCATAGCTTTCTCCCCCATCCCGGGACAACTCTATGGTCGCTGAAGCTGCCGGAGCATATACCGCGCTGGTGACGCTCAACGTGACAGACTGGTTGGTCCATGTGTCCGTGCGATACGGCTGCGCATCCGCCGTGGTCATCGTTCCTTTCAACACCAATGCCTGATTGTTCCGTCCTTCGACGATGATCTTGAACACCTTCGTATCCGTCACGCCGCCGCGGCTTACGGTTGCCGTCAGCTCCAGCTGCTCATTGTTATCCGGCTGGGTTAACAGCTTGCCTTCATCGTTTATCAGCTCCGGTCTGGAACTGGACCAACGGATCGCTGCGCCATGTTCGCCACTGACAGGAAGCGTAAGGTCGGTTGTGACCGCGTTCAGATCACCCAGATCGATGCCCTGAATGGTATCGTTAACGGCCTGCTCATCACTGTATGGCGCTGCGCTTACGAAAATCGGATTGGAATAGAACCACAGATCGCGATAATTGTTATCGTTGATTTCATTGAATCGGGCTGCAGCATCCGCCGTGGTTACTTTGGGGTCCAGCTGCGGTTCCCCGTTTACCGTTTCTCCCTGCACGTTCATGCCCAGGTTCGTTCCGCGCAAACGGAAATATTGATCCTTATCCGTTGCCTTGATCTTATAGGTGATGACATTGTATCCCTCCGCGTCCGTCGTCCAATCATCCGAGGTGAACGTTGCCAACACGCGGGTAGAATCATTGGTATCCTTACTGTACTCCGGTGTCCCTTTTCGGGCTTTGCCGGTCACATCGCCGGCGATCAGGTCAACGTGGTCCACGACAGGGGCTTGCCCTACCTTGATGCCGCTGTTGATCGGATTTTCATAATTGTTGGTCGACGGGCTTTTGAAGCGGATTTTGATTTCCATGTCGTCCCCTTGGGTCACTTGCAAATCCTCGCCCATTTCGGATCGGGAATCGTTGCTTGAAATCGTGAAATCCAAGGCATTGATCAAGTCTCCAAATACGGAAAATGATTTGCCCGAGCGCAGTCCGTCAAGCACCGCTTGCATGCCCGAACCCTCTACCCAAGCATAGGTTTTGGCATACTCGCCCGGGAAATAACCGCTGGAATTCGGGTCAATCGTTTTGAAATGATAGTCCGAGTTGCCATAATTCCAGAAATGGCGTCCCTCTCCAAGCAATGCATCCCATAGACCGCCCACTTTGGCAACCATGTAATCGACACCGCCATATGTGCGGTACTTGTAGCCGTCATCGGCGGCTGGATTCGATGTATTGTAAGAGGTGTTATACCCGCCGCGATCCGGTTCCATCTGGTTGCCTAGCATACCTTCAATACCGAAGACCACTTCGGGGGCCAGATCGTTGAAATCGCGGAAATCGGCGATCGTATATTTGTTTTTGCCGCGCGAAGGATGATTAATCATGGCATAACTGGTCATCGGATAATGAGTGGAGAGCCATTCAATGGCGGTAAGCGCATCCTGATGCGTCGAATAGGCACGCGCTCCTTCCGCATTCCATTTGGCTACATCCTCGGCGTCGAACATATTGGCATCACGATTCGTGAACCGATATTCAAATTCCTTGGCCGCTTCAAGTGCCTCGGTGGAATTGGGTTCATTCGTCAGAATGCCCACGCCGACATGTTCGTGTGTGGGCATGTCCCACTCAAAACCGGAGAATATCGTTTTGCCAGCGTAGTTCCCCTCTTCCTGCAGCTTTTTAATCTGCGGAACTTGATATTCATTCATGCCGAGCGACATGGGGATAGGCCCGTTCTTAATGACATTACCGTCAGCATCACGCTTGGACGTCCGCAAATGATCCGTAATCGCAATCCAGTCCAGCCCATACTTGTTCAGACCGTTGTCCAGCACATTTTTGAGCGAATTCTGTGCATCATCCGACTCAAACGTATGCACATGCAGATCTCCCGTCTGCCACGATCCTGTGACATTCGTTGTCGATACGGGGTTATTTCCCGTTACCGGATCGCCATGTGCCGTCCCTGCAGGCATGATTGTTCCCGCTACCAAGCCTGTCGTCAGCGGAACCAGCGCAAGCATGGCCAGCATTTTCTTTCCTTTACTCCCGAACAACATTGTCCACCATCCCTCTGTGTGTATGTAACGAAGTTAATATAAGGGACGTTGCGGACAAGATCAACGGAATGAAAGCGTATATCAAAATTTTGACATAGAGTTACATTGCTTAACATTGAACCAACACTTTCTCATATGCTCATATATACGCTTTTACGCTTTTTTGCTTCAATAATAACTCGCCACAGGGTCCGCAACCCCCTTCCCCCTAAGACCGTAGGAAGTCACACAATGTTCACGACTCAGGAATATTCCACCACCCTTGTGGATCACAGGAAAAGCAAGTCCTGGGCATTCAACGATCGTTGCGTAAAATGATGTGTTCTGTAAAATGAACAGATAACTTCAACAAGATGACTTTGACCAAACAAGCCGCTGCATACGATTGCCAATAATCCCAAGGATGCGCGTCCTGCCTGTATTCCCCGCTGCTGTGGGAAGATCCGCCCCTTCATTCTAATGTAAACGGAAGGCAAACGGATTGTTGCCGCATCATTAAATTGGAGGTATGGGCCGCTGAAAGGTTTGGCTACATTGTCCTCCTTTCAGCGTTATTTCTTATAAATATGAAAAGAGAGCCGCAAATTGCGCGACTCTCTTCGGTATTATTTTTTTATCGGCCCTGCCGGTTGACCGTTTTAAGATCAGTCGTCGTCTCCTGTTCAACAAACGTACCCCACGTTCTCCTCCTCAATAGAGGTAGCCTAATAAGTCCAGATCTGCCTCTTCCCAATCGATCTTGCCTACTTTTTTGATCATCAGTTCGTCCATGGCTTCATGGCCTAAGCCAATGGAAGTTTGAAATCCATCATCGATTTTCAACCATTTGCATTTGTTCTTCACCGGTTTGTAGCCATTTTTCAAATATAAAGTCATGTTATCCGCAAACAAAAGGATAAAGTCAATATTTCGACCCGCACAAAATTGATCCAATTCCGCCAGCAAGGACGAGCCTATTCCTTGGGAACGGGCGCTTTGTGAGACACATAAATCAATGACGCCGAGTACCCTGATCGGTTTCTTGTTTAAATTCATGACTCTGTAATCCAATCCAACATGTCCGACGAGTCGATCTTCCTGGTTGTAAACCAGAAATCGCAAATGCGGCAATTGCTTGAAATAAATCCGGTGCTCAGGGTACACATCCGGAAAACTGGCGATCAATAAATCTTGTATTTCTGATTGCAATTCATGGCTTATATCGTATTCGTATACTTTTTCTATTCGCAAAGTAAAAGTAATCTCCAATTTTCATATTTATTTGGTCGCTGTGCCCACGCGTTACAAGCCCAAAACATTAAACTGGCTCGCGCACGACATCTTTCTGATACGCCAGCACTTCCTCCCATTCACCGCTGAAAATCGGGATTCTATAATAACCAACCCGTTCATAAAGCGCTGCCGCTTCCGGTTGCTTCGGTCCTGTTTGCAGCTTCAGGTTGCTATAGCCGAATTCCCGCGCCAACCGCTCCGCTTCGGCCAATATCGCCTGCGCCACGCCTTTGCGCCGGAAATCCGAGCGGGTATACATCCGTTTCACTTCCACCGAATCTTCATCAAGCGGCCTGATTGCCCCGCAACCGACGGGATATCCGTCAAGACGGGCCACGATAAAGGCCGAGCGTGGTCCCTCCACGTCGCTCGGCGAGAAACCAGCCGTACCGTCGCCGCCATATAATGCACCCAATTCGATGCTTAACTCCCGAATCAATTGTTCCGAATCCTTGCTGCGCACATCTTCAGCGGCAGCTTGCACTATATGCGTCATGTATGATACCCCCTTCATTCACATTGAAATTATTGGCTTAATATCGATGTATATAAGCTATCACCAATACCGTACGAGCGTCAATTGCCGCATATATTGAAATTTTCAATAAGAACGCAATTCATACAAATTCGCAGGCAGTGCTTGCACAAACGGCGACCATTCACCGGTCGTATACAGATGAAGACGATGCATGGCCCGCGTACACGCGGTATAAAGAAGCTTTCGCTCGTTTTCCTGCGCGTATGTTTCGGGTGAAGCATCGTAGATCAGGACGGCATCGAACTCGACACCTTTGGCGAGATATACGGGAATCACCATGACTCCTTTATGAAATCCCAAGGTATCCTTTGTGATCAAGCGAAGCTTCTCACCTCCATGAACACGCAGCGATTCGTAAACCTCCCGGCTTTCGGATGCACTCTTCGTAATGACGGCGATCGAATCGAACCCTTCGGCCATAAGTCCATCGATGTCTGCCCAGATTTGCGAATAGCGCTGATCCGCACCTTCCGTTTGCACCAGGATCGGTTTATGGCCTCCGCGTTGAAATGGCATAATCCCCTCTCCGTCCGCAAGCATCGATCTTGTGAATTCGACGATTTCCCGGGTTGAACGATAACTGCGCACAAGACGAATAAGTCTGGTTTCGTTTTCCCCAAAAAGACGAAGCAGCGGCGAATCATCTGCGTCCAGACTTGTCGCCTGCAAGAAGATCGCTTGCCCGAAGTCGCCCAGCACCGTCATCCTGGCACGCGGGAAAAGCTTTTTCAAATATTCATATTGCAGGGGTGAATAATCCTGGCCCTCATCAACAAAGACATGCCGAATATCCGTGTTCGTTCGGACTCCTTCGATCATTTCCTTGACATACAGATACGGCGTCGCGTCTTCATGAAACAATTCGTTCCTCATCAGCTTTTCCTTGGTCTGTTTGCATATTTCCAACCAAAGCGGAGGCGTTGCAGCGCCATTCGTTCTCTCCCGATAAACGGACTCGTCAGCAAACAATTGGGCATATATGCGTTGAACATTCACAAACTTAAATTTCCTTACGCTTCTTCTCAGCGGTGCAAAGCGTTCTTTCACGACCTTGCGGCGCAGCAACTGTTCCTCTTTTACGGCATAGTCGAAATCGCCCTCATCGCCCCGGCGCTGCTTGGTTATTTTCTCACGAACGACGGCATAGTGCTCCGTTAGATCCAACAATTCCTTTTCTTTGTGCAATGAGCGGTAAGCTTCCGCATATTGGTCGTTATCGAGGTAACTCAATTCCTCCTCTACCCAAGGCGCATCCCGTTCCGCACGCTCAAGCGATGCGAGCTCTTTCAGCAGCCATTCCTGCAAAAGAGCGATGCGGTTAACCACGGACAAGGAACGGTCATAACCGTAAAATGTCGTCTTCATTTGCTCTGCCGTAATCAGCTCACGGTCCCGGAACCGGATGCTGTTGAACTGCATGCCTTCTTGCCCCAGCCACACTCCATAGTTTTGCAGGGCTTGCATGAAAACCTCGGAAGCTTTGTATTCGATGCCTTGAATGCGGGCCTCATATCCTGCCGAACCTCGCGCAGTCAGCACATATTCAATCTGATCAAAAACATCCTCCAGACGGAGTGCGGAACCCAGCCAATAGTCCAGATACTCTTGAAACGTCGTCTGCTGCATGTTCTCCTCGCCAAGCTCCGGAAGGACGGTGGAGATATAGCTGTTAAACATCGGATTCGGCGAGAAAAGAACGATTTGATCCGCCCTGATGGTCTGACGATGTTTATAGAGCAGGTACGCCACCCGCTGCAGTGCCGCAGAAGTTTTGCCGCTGCCGGCTGCACCTTGAACGATGAGCATCCGGTGATGGTCGTCGCGGATGATGGCATTTTGTTCTTTTTGGATCGTTGCCACGATGCTCTTCATTTGCGAGTCCGCGCCTTTGCCGAGCACCTGCTGCAATAACTCGTCCCCGATCGTCTCGGTAGCGTCAAACATGTTGCGAATTTTCCCGTTCTGTATCTGAAACTGCCGCTTGAGCTCCATCGTGCCTTCGATCTTTCCGACCGGCGTGACATAGGAGGCTGGCCCTGGAGAATAGTCGTAGTACAAACTCGCGATGGGCGTACGCCAGTCATAGATCAAAAAATTCAACCCGTCTTCGTCAAGGAAGGAAGAAACCCCGATATAAACCTGTTCACTGGAGTTAAGCCCCTTCTCGTGAAAGTCGATCCGTCCAAAATACGGGGACGTTAACAAACGCTTCATATTGTTCCATTGCTGGACCAACCGCTTATGACTGCGTTCCCTTTCTGCCAGCACTGCGGATTGCTGTTTAATCGTATAGAAGGTTTCCTCGAAGTCTTCATCCGTAGCCGTATTGATCGTGACTTCTTCCCAGAAGCGTTTGCGGATGTCGCTGGCCTGATCTCCCAGCCCTGCAACCTCGGGCTCCAGTTCATCCATTCTCGCTTGCAGTTTAATTTTGACCTGTTCCAGCCGTTCCTGTTCTTGATGCCATTCATTGTTCTTGATCACGTTTAGGACACGCTCCTCTTCCAAGTTGTTGGGCGAAAAAGAGCATTGACAATCCCAAATCCAGAGTGTATAATTAAATTAGGGATAAAATTAGTAACACAATTTATTTGTTTTGTCAATGACGCTATTGAGTATATCATGGCGTTTGTTTTAGTTCAATTCTTTTTTGATATTACTGAACATACCTTGTTATTGAAAAAGGAAAAGATGCTCCTCCTGTTGAGAGGAACATCTTTTTTTTGTCCTTGATGTTCTCTTGAAAGCGATACTTCGACCTTCGTTGAATCTGGTCCTACCCTGGCTGTGATCCATGGCCGAGCTTATTGGCTGCATTAGACGGTTAACGTTGACTTTTCGGACATAGGAGCGTTATTCTTTCAGAAGATACAAATTGTATCGAACCCCAACTTCTTCTGTTCACTTAACTTGGCTTCTCGAGGATTCGCAGCTTATGCCAATAAGGAGGCTCATACATAATGAGTTTAACGATGTCTCGTGGACAAGCATATATTCACAGATTAAATGACGATCGGAATGTGTGGTTGGACGGTGAACGTGTCAGCATTCCCCATCACCCGGCTTTTCAGGGAACGCTGCAAACGATAGAACGATTGTTCAATCTGGCGGATGAACCCGAAACGAGGGATACAGTCGCTTTTTGGGACGAGCAGACGGCAGGATATGTTCACCGCGCTTTTCAACTCCCCCTCTCCCCTAACGATATCCAACGCAGAGCGGGTGCCTTTCGGCTTTGGGCTGACCGGACCCATGGCGTCATGAGCCGGTTATCGGACTACGCCCGCTCCCGTCTGACTGGCTGGTATGCGACTCGCCATGACATGGCAATATACGATCCTTATTATGCAGACAAATTAGCAGCCTACTATCAGGAAGCTAAACGAAAAGACGCGTTCCTAACCATTGTGCAGCGCGATCCGCAGATCAACCGAGCCTTGCCTGTCGGCCAAGATGAGGACGCCATGCTGCGCGTTGTTAAAACAAATGCCGAAGGCATATTCCTTCGTGGCGCCAAAATGGTAGCCACTGCGGCCCCTTATGCAGATGATATCGTCGTTTATCCGGTGCAGCGAATTCCGGCAGATCGTCCGGAGCTGGCCCATATGGTCATCGTGCCTGTCTCAAGTCCGGGCTTGCACCTGGTATGCCGGGAATCTTTTGCTGCGAAGACCCCCGACCCAAGTCATCCGCTCAGTGCACATTATGATGAAATGGACGCGATCCTCTTTTTCGACGACGTACTGGTCCCTTGGGAGCGTGTGCTCATACATAACAATCCGGAAGCATTGTGGCAGATCCGCAGCAATGCCGCATCGTCCAGCTTGGCTTACCACCAGAGCATCATTCGTCTGCATGCAAAACTGGAATTCATAACGGCCGTAACCTCGGCGGTTGCCAACGAAATCGGCGTGGATTCCTTCCTGAACGTTCAGGAACAGCTTGGGGAGATGATCAGTCAGATGCAAACTATCGAGGGACTGATCATCGCTTCTGAAGCCCAGGCCAAATCGGACGCGCATGGCAACTGGCTTCCTTCATTCCAATTCATCGAAACCGCCCGCAATTTGGGAAGCCGGTATTATCCGCGTGCCGTGGAAATTTTGAAAACCATCGCTGCAGGCGGGCTGATCCAGATTCCCTCCGGAAACTTCGATCGTAATGAACCGCTGAGACCTTTGCTGGACAAATACCTTGGCGGAACGACAATGCAAGCTTTAGAAAAAATCCGCCTGTTCCAGCTTGCTTGGGATATAACGGGCAGTCCGCTTGGAGCGAGGCATGATCTTTATGAACGGTTCTATGCGGGAGATCCGACCCGCAACCGGGCAAATCAATATGTGCAATACGACAAGGAAACGTTAAAAAAGAAGCTTGAACCATGGCTGAATATCCCTCTGTAACCGTGCTCTGGCCTGCCGCATTTTTTTCATAGAACAAAGCTCCTGTCCGTCACTCCGGGCAAGAGCTTTTCTTTATTGGAACTTAAAACAAACCAACGCTGCCAGATGTCTGCTCTTCAGAACGCGGCCGACGGATTGTTGCGAATGGTTTGCGGGGTAGCCCCATAAACTTGTTTAAACTTTTTATAAAAAAAACTCATGCTCTCATAGCCGACCTGTTTGAAAATCGTCTCAAACGGCAATTGGGTGTTCACGACCAAGGAATAAGCCGCGTTCAACCTGATGTTGGCAATCAGCTGCGTATACGTCAAACCGGTTACCTTTTTCAACTTGTTGCTCAAATAGGTACTGTTATAGCTAAAATGGTCGGACAATTGCTGCAGGCTCAAATTCCTGTAATGTTCCTCCATATAATTCAAAATGGCCGTGATGTTGTTCTCCTGCTCGTTCAGGCGAATGTTGTGCTCGCTTTCCAATACGCGGACCAGTTCCCCAAACACGATCTGCATGTACGCCTTCACCAATTCCATCGAATCGTCCTGCTCGGAATAGTACTCTATCAACATTCTTCGCAAAATATATTGCAGGTTGTCGTGATCCTGGGATTTGAAAATAATGAAGTGATCATGGTGCTGATGCTGAAGCACCGAGTTGGCCAGAAATTCGCCAATCAAGCTTTTTTTCTTCGACAACCGCTGCAGGAACAGCGAAGAGATCGTCTCCCTTTGCAGCAAAATATTAATAAGGATATCGTTCTCCCCGAGCGGGGCGATGCTATGAGGCACATCCTTGTCCAGCACGCACATCTGACCTTCGCCCAGCTGAATTTCTTTACCGGCGATAATCTGATGGCACGTTCCCGAATACACATAGTTCAACTCAATGAATTCGTGCATGTGTTCCAGCATCGGAGCGAAGCGGTTGTGCTTTTTAATATAAATATCGCGTTTGCCAAAGAAAAACGATGCGGGCATGCGATACATCTTCCGCTGCATGTCGAAATACCGTTCGTCTTCGGATTCTGCGGAAAGATCGTTGATGACCTCATTGTTCCGCTGCTGCAACCGTTCGATGTCCGTTTTGGTTCGCAGCAAGCGATCCAGCTCTTGAAGATCCACGAGCGACACCCCCTCTTTGCTTGATCATGGAGAAACGGGCAGCGGACTGCCCGTGGATGGATACTACTTTCAGAGAAAAACCGTTAACCTCCCAGCACGGACGCCTGATTTCGACTTGCCTTTCCTTTAACGGCAATCCCCAGACAGATCACCGCAGCAATCGTGAACACAACCGCAGATACGAGGAATGCGAATGATGCAGTGCCATTGCCAAACATCGTGCCGACTGCGTTGATGACGTAAGGTGAAGCGAACGCTCCCAAATTGGAGCCTACCATCGCAATCGATATGGAAATCGTTTCGCTGCCTTTGGGCACGATTTTGGTCAGCGTCGTAAAAATATAAGGGATGAACAATGCAAAGCTAAACCCAATGATCAGCATGGCGATCGTTACCATGGTAACACTCTGCGAAAACCACAGCAGCACAAAACCTGCTGCCGTCAACAAGCTTGAAATAAATGGGGCGTAATTTCTGAACCATGTATATATTTTGCCAAACAAGAACCCGGCGACCATGGACGACAAGGAAAACAATGTGAACGCGGTCCCCAAAAATCCGGCATTCGACATGCTTTTCTCGCTAATCATAATGCCCGTTTTGGTGTACACGATCATGATAAACGTCATAAACAGGAACAATGCAGCACTCAATCCAAGCACAGGCATCGATACTCCACGACTTTTGGTGCCCGTTTCTTCGGGAGTCTGTGAAACAGGCTCGGCGCGCTTTGGTTCAGGTACGACAAGGAAAAACAACAATGCTATAGGAAGCGTAATGGCGTAACACAAGAAAGCAAACTGCCAGTCGATCAAGGCAAGCTGTCCGGCTACAAAGGTAGCGAGGCTGCTTCCCAGCCCTTGAACGGCGCTTTGGAATCCCACCAGCTGGGCCCGTTCGTCTCCTTCGAAAAAGTCGCTGATCAAGCTGACGGCAAGCGAGTTGAATATGCCAAGCCCGGCGCCGAGTACCAGTCGTAACGCGAGAATCCAAGTGATATTTGTTGTGAACATCGGCAGGATTCCCCCGGCCAGCACCAGCAGGAGCCCAAGCATCACCGTATTTTTTTTGCCCAACCTAGAAGAAATCGGGCCGCTCAGCAGCACAAACAGCATCATGGAGAAGGAAGGAATCGTGACTACGCTTTCGATCAGGGAGCTGGATACGTCCGATAACTGGTCCAGCATCATCGGAATGATGGCCGAAATAGCACTCGCTGACGTCAAGACCAAGGATATGGACAGCAGGGCTGTTTTGAATAATATGCGATTTTTCGTCTTCATGACAAGTCTCTCCTCTAGTTTAGGCGATTTATCTTCTGGATGCTTGCACGGGGACAAGAGCTGGCTCGTATTTATACTGGAACGTATATTGTCCTGAACCTGCTGTAAATGTCAATCCGTTCTCTCCATTGTTGCAGAACACCTCCGCGTTCCCCTCTATCCCCATTTTCCCGGCCAATTCCGGCGGAATGTTAACTGGCGGATTCGCAATCGAAGGATACTGCGCGGCAATGGTCCGCTGCAATACATCCGGTTCCTTTACGCCTGGCAGCGTAATTACGGCTGTTGTATTGTGCGGGATATTCACTTCAAGCAGCATTTTCCCTTCCACGATTTGCCATTGAACCTCAAGGGCTCCATATGGCGTTTCCAGTTTGCCGCGTGCCGACGTCAGATTAACCGGGGGTTTGGGGGCGATTCGCGATTTTTTGTAACCCGCCTCCATCAGATCGATTCCCGCAATGCTGCGATACATGAAATCGCCGATCGAACCATATGAATAGTGGTTAAACGAATTCATCGCCGTACTCCAGAACGATCCGTCCTCTCTGATGCTGTCCCAATGCTCCCACATGGTCGTTGCTCCCCGTTCAACTTGATAGAGCCATGAAGGGTAATCGTTTTGGAACAATAATGTATAGGCTACATCCGCATAGCCATTGTCGGATAAAACCAGGCAAAGATATGGAGTGCCGACAAAACCGGTATCCAGATGCATGTTTTTCTGTTCAATGAGCCGAACGAGTTCTTGGATGACTTGCTTTTTATGCTCTTCTGGCACCAAATCAAAGTGCAGGGCGATGACCTGAGCGGTCTGTGTATTAGAGATGAGCTGGCCTGCCTCGTTGAAGTATCGGGCGGCAAATGCCGCTTTGATGCCTTCGTGCAAAGACTGGTAGGTTTTATAGTCGGTATAACGGTTGAGCAGTTTGGCCGTTTGCGCGACGATCTGCGTTGAATACGCAAAGTAGGCCGTGGCGACCAACGTTCCGTCCGTTGCCCCGAAATAACTTCCTTCCTCGCTGTCCAATGCCAGCCAGTCTCCGAGCTGCAGTCCGGTATCCCATAGACATTCTTCGTTTCCTTGTGCTCGTACGTAGTCGACCCAAGCCTTCATGCTCTCGTATTGCTGAGCCAAAATTTGCTTGTCGCCATAACACTGATAGATCGTCCACGGGCAAATGACGGCTGCATCTCCCCAAGCCGCTGTCGTTCTACCCATGTTATCTGCAAACGTCCCTTTAAGTACGTCCGGAACGACAAAAGGAACCGCCCCGTCTTCCATCTGGTTGTAAGCCAAATCTTTCAGCCATTTGCGGAAAAAAGAAGCCGCATTCATATTGAAACTGGCCGTTCTCGCAAAAATCTGCGCATCACCGGTCCAGCCTAACCGTTCATCACGCTGCGGGCAATCGGTCGGCACATCCAGAAAGTTCCCCTTCTGTCCCCAAACGATGTTATGCTGCAGCTGATTGAGCTTGGGATCGGACGTTTCGAACGTACCGATCGGCTCCATGCCCGAATGCAGTACAACGCCGGTGAAATCTTCAATCGTGATCCCGTCCGGAAAACCTTCAAGCTTCACGTACTGAAAGCCCTGGAACGTAAAATGCGGCCGATACGTTTCCGTGCCATTTCCGCTGCAGATGTACGTAATCTGCTGTGCCGCATCCCGAATATTATCCCGGTAAAAGTTTCCTTCCTGATCCAATACCTCGCCGTGAACCAGATTCAAGATCGTGCCCCTCGGCGCTTTGACCTTGAATTCCAGCCATCCCACCATGTTTTGCCCCAAGTTCAGCACAAGCTCCCCTTTGGGCGTTCGAATGAGTTCAACCGGTCGGAGACGATTCATGATCCGCACGGGTTCGTTCTCCTGGGCAACCAGATGGCTCAAAGGAAACGGCATGACTTTCATCATTTTGCGTTCGTTCACGGTTGGATTTCCGTCTTTCGGCAACGCAAGCCTTGCATCATAAATTTCGCCGTTATAGATGTCCGACATCAGAATGGCGGAGCCCGTTTCTTCCCAAGTGGCATCGGAGCAGATCAGCTCGGTGCGGCCGTCTTCATAGCTAATTTTCATTTGCAGCAGCAAGGCATTGGTATCCCCATACGTGTCCTTGCGCTTTTGCCATCCTAGATAACCGCTGTACCAGCCTTCACCCACCGTTGCTGTAATGGAATTATGCTGCTGGCCAATAAGATCGGTGACGTCATAGGTCTGTACCTGTATGCGATCGTTATAATCCGTCCATCCCGGGGTGAAGTAGGCCTCGCCTACTCTTTGCCCATTCAACTGTAATTCATACAATCCGAGACAGGTCGCATAAATAACGGCTTTGCTAACCTTGCCCTCTACCGAGAAAGTTTTGGTGGTCGCAAATGGTGCCCGCGCCTGAAAGCCTTCGTGGATGCTTCGCTTCTGGACAGTGATCCATTGCGCTTTCCAATCCTGTTCATGCAGCAGCCCCATTTCCCAAAATGCCGGCTCGCTCCACGCGGACTCTTGCGGCTCCGCATCCCCTGCCCCTTGGGCCCATACTTTGACCCGATAATAATATCGTTGGCCCGATTCCAACGGCGGCCCTTCGTATGGAACAAGAACGGATTGCTCCGAGTAAGCGAAATGGTTCCAGATCAGCGAATCGAATGCCGCATTCAAAGCGACCTGCAGTTGGACCCGTTTCTGCGTGACATGCATGCTGTCGGATTCGATGTGCCAGCTTAACCGCGGCTTCGGGCACCCCAGCCCAATCGGATTGTTGAAATGTTCGCATCGAAGCGTTTTCACTTTCAGCATCATATGATGACCTCCCCTTGATCCTCTTGCGTAACTACTATAATTAAAACGCTTCCAAGGAAGGAGCGTCAATGTTGGATCCTTTCATGTTGAGTGCTTGATTTACAGGTGTTGATGGTTGGGCAGGCAGTTTACTCAAGTTAATCTAAGCAAGAAACAACAGAAAAAGCCGCTCCAAGGCGGCTTATGAACGGCTTAAAGAACGGTTGTATTCCTTCTGATCGTGAACATCATTCCAACCATGAATCAAAACGCATGACGGGTTGCAGGCTCATATCGTTATTCGACCCGTTCCAGTCTATCGTTGAAATGAGTTCTTCCACCCGCTTCAGCCTGAAACGTCGTTTTAAACCCTTGCGTACACACGGTAAACGTTCCTGTCGATAATGTGCGAATGGTTGCCGACGCTAGCTTGCCGCTCTCCCAAGTCATATCCACCTCGGCATTGCCTTTGACCCGAAGACCGGATACGGTTCCCGTGCTCCATGCTTGCGGCAGCGCAGGCAACAAACGGATCTCTCCTTGATCGCCCTGCAGCAGCATTTCCGCAATGGCAGCGGTACCTCCCATATTCCCGTCAATGACAAATATGTTGCTCTCCGCCCCCGCGATCCCCGACTTCGAATAGGTTAGCAGGTTATCAAAGCAAAGTCCGCTTATTAAATGGCGGATATGTCTGTATGCCGTCTCACCGTCATGCAGCCTGGCAAAGCACAGACCGAACAAGGCGGCCGTAAATTCGACATCCTCCAATTCTTCCTGGGACATCCGGTTCTCCAGCGTCACACGCGCTGCCTTGCTCAGCTCCGGTGTCCGCTCAGGCGTGATTCGGTTCCGCGGATACAAGGCAACCATGTGCGACAAATGCCGATGCTCCGGCTGTGCTTCTTCATAATCCTCCAACCACTCCTGAAGCTGACCTTTCCGGCCGATTTGCAGCGGCGGCAAGATGGCGGTGGCTTCCTCCAGCCTGGTTCTAAGCCCTTCATCCCGATTCAGCAGCTTCGCCGCTGTCAGGCAAAACTCGAATAACTCGCGCACCAGCATTTGATCCATCGTTGGACCCATGGACAACTGGTGAACGGTACATCCGGCATTATCGGCATAGAAATGATTTTCCGGGGAGTTCGACGGGCCTGTTACCAGCCAGCCATATTTCGGATGGACTGTCATATAATCCAGGAAAAAAACGGCCGCTTCCTTTAGCACCGGATAGGCCGTGCTTTCCAGAAATTCGCGATCCTGATGGTACTCATAGTGCTCGATCAAGTGGGATGCGAGCCACAATCCCCCCGTAACATTCAGCCCCCATGACGTTTCCCAGCCGGGAAGCGTGAAGCCCCACACATTGGAGAAAACATGGGCCACCCAGCCGTCGCTGCCGTATAATTGTCGAGCCGTCGATCGGCCTGCCTCCGCCAAGTCTTCGATATAATTGAACAAAGGAAGGAGGCTTTCCCCCAGATTCGCGATCTCCGTCGGGTAATAATTCATCTGGGTATTGATATCCAGATGATAATCGCAGCTCCAACCCATGCGGCATGCCTCGCCGTCATTCCAAGCCCCTTGGAGATGCATCGGCAGCGGGGAATCACTGCGTGAGCCCGCAATGGTCAAATAACGGCCGTATTGCAGGAACAATGCAAACAGCTGCGGGTCGTCATCCCCGTCCTGCGCCAGTGACCGGATGCGTAGGTCGGTAGGCAGGTCGGCATGCACCGGGCCGTCCAGCTGAATGCGCACCTTGCCGAATGGCTCGGCGTAATCGTCGATATGGTCCTGTCGCAAACGCGCATATCCTTTCCTCAGCGCCTGATCCAGCGTGAAACGGCTCTCCTTTTTCCAATCGTAACCTATACGGCGGTAGTCTGTGCTGACCGTAAAATAGATGATTGCCTCATCTGCACCCATCACCGTCATTCGCCCATTTTGCTCACTCACCGTGCCGCCTGAAACAACTACCTTTACGCAGCCTTCGGCCCATACGCCGCAAGTCCCGTCGCTATGCACGGTTTCTGTTGCCTGTCCGTTGAAACCCAGCGTACTGTCATCAATGGCGATCGCCTGAAACGACTCCGTACTTCCTTCCAGCCAAAGGGTAAACGATACGTTTCCCGAGACGTTGCTCCACACTCTTGAGGCGACAAGGTCATCCGCATGTGTGGCAAAAACCTCGCGATACAACGTAGTGCCCTTACTCACCCACTCTGCCTTTGCTATCGCTTCGCCTAGATCGAGTTCCCGCCTGAAGCTTGCATATTCATAGCTGTCCACGTCGGTATCGCTGAATTCGATCACCACTTCGCACAATCCAAGATTTGTGCCGTAATTCCGCTTTGGCGGCTGCAGATGCTGCTTGGCCAAACGATCGCCTTCATCGATATTGCCGGAGAAAAAATGATGCCTCATCTCATCCAGCGCTGCTCTGCCTCCCGTTGAAGCAAACGCGGGGTCCTCGTCCGCTTGGCCGGACCAGTACGTAAGCTCGCTCATGCTCCACACCTCGCGATGCACATCGGCCATAACCACCGCACCGATTCTTCCATTGCCCAACGGCAGACCTTGAGCCCACGTAACCGCAGGGGTAGAGTACCATAATTTGAAATCGTCCATTTCGTCCTCCCATCAGAGAAATCGCTTCGTAAGCCCCTCGTCCAGTGCTATGAATGTGCCGAACCGAACAAACGGCCTCCTGTTCATAGACAAAGCACACTCAGGTGCCCTTTTTGCGGCAGCACCCAAGTGTACCGGCTTTATCCCAAATTACTTGGAAGCCTCATACGCCTTTTGCAAAATCTCGAGATAACGGTCCAGCTTCAGATCCTGCAATCCTTTGACGTATGCGTCCCAGTCTTTGTCCAGATCCTTGTTGCCCGTAATGAACTGGAGCGTATTTTGTTCGATGTAATTTTTGATGTTGGTTTGCAGCAAGCTGGCCTCATCGATCTCAGCCGGATCGATCCAGACCGACCAGATCGGGAACAGCTCTTTCGGTTCATGTCCTTCATACAGCAGCGTTGCATCGTAAAGTCTGCGTTCGTAACCGTCGGATGCGTAAATATCGGTTCCTTGCACAAACGTGTCGCGATATTCTTTCGGCATGTAGAAGTGAGCCATGCCGCTCCAGCCTGCATTCCGCGGTGCCTCTCCCTCGGCCATCGGGATCAGTTTGACGACCGCCTTGGAATCCTTGCCAAGTGCGACGTCTCCCTCTCCGGGATCGGTCCAGTCGATCCCTTTCAAGCCGCTAGCCCCGTTCGTCTGGCCTTCGGGAGTGAACATATAGTCCACCATTTTGATCAAGGCGATCTGCGCTTCTTCGCTGGCTTTGTTCGTGATGACGAATTTGGCTCCAGGCTGCACGCCTCCTCCGTCATGCGTCGCATAGGACACGCCATGAGGACCTGTAATCGGTGGCACAGCATTGTAATGAGCCGATCGCGTGTTGCCCGGATCGATGTTCACGAAGATCGCCGGATGCATGCCCGCGCCTGCGCCCAAAATTTCGGCATCCGCGTTTTCCCCGATTTTTTTGAACGCTTCGGCATTCTGCGTAAAGGCACCCGGATCGATCAATCCTTCATCGAACAAAGACTTGATGTACGTCAATCCTTCTTTCCACTCGGGCGTGATCGCCGCGGATTGCACCTTGCCTCCGGACATTTGCAGGTAATTCCGGTCATCGTCGTATACAAAGGCGTTCATGAGAAACGGAACGACGCGTACGCCGAATTCCTCGATCGAACCGCTGAGCGGCACTTCATCCGCTTTGCCGTTGCCGTTCGGGTCCTGCGTTTTGAATGCTTTCAATACGTTTTTGAATTCTTCCGTCGTCTTGGGCATCTCCAGGTTCAGCTTCTTCAACCACTCGGTATTGATCCACATCTTGCTTGAATACGAGCAGTGGAAACACTCGGTATAGGCAACCAGACCATAAATATTGCCATCCGGCGCGGTGTTCAACGTTCTCAGGTTTTCGTTGCTTTCCATTGCGGCTTTGATATTGGGTGCATACTTGTCGATCAGATCGTTCAGAGGCACCAAAACCCCTTGTTTGCCGTATTTCAGAAGGTCTGCTTGTGAAAATTGGTCGATGTAATGCGTCAGCAGATAAGCATCGGGGTAGTCGCCGCTCGCCAGCGAGATTTGCCGTTTTTCCTTGGCTCCGTCAGACGGATTGATCTGCCAGTTGAATTTGATGTTGAATTTGTCTTCCACGAATTTCGTGAATTGGTTGGTCGGAATGTCGATTCCGGATTCCTGCACGGAAAATACGCTAATATTCACCGGACCATTCCCCGTTGACGATCCCCCGGACTCCGGTGCGGAAGCATTATCGCTTGAACATCCACTCAGCGCAAGCGTGAACAGCATCAACAGCATAAGCATCATGATGAGGCCTTTTTTCAAATCCGATCACTCCCTTTAGTTTTTGGCCGCCGGAATTATCCCTTAACGGAACCGACCAGCATTCCCTGTACGAAATGGCGCTGCACGAACGGATAAATAACCAGCACGGGCAGCGTGGCAACTACGATCAAAGCATATTTCAGCAGTTCGGCCAGCTGCTGCCGCTCCACCATTTTCGCTGCATCCATCGCCCCTGCGCTGTTGTTCTGAATGATGATGCTGCGCAGAATCAGCTGCAATGGGAACAAATCCGCCGATTTCAGATAAATCAGAGCATCGAAATACGCATTCCATTGCCCTACCGCATACATGAGGACCAGAACCGCAATGATCGGTTTGGATAAAGGAAGCACGATGCTCCATATGAAGCGCATGTCGCTGCAGCCGTCCATTTCGCTCGCTTCCAGCAGCTCCTCGGGAATGGAGGATTTGAAGAACGAACGGGCGATGATGACCTGCCAGACCCAGATCGCATTCGGGATCAGAAGCGCCCAGCGGGTATCGATCAGATGGAGCTGCTTGACGACCATGTACGTCGGAATCAAACCGCCGCTGAAGATCATCGTAAAGGTAATGACCATCATCAAAGCATTTCGGCCAAAGAAGCTTCTCCGCGATAACGGGTAGGCGATCATGATGGTCAGCACCACGCTGATGATGGTTCCTGCTGCGGTATAAAAGATCGAATTCCCATAGCCCGTCAAAATTTCGGGCGTGTGGAACAAGGCTTTATATCCACTTAGCGAAACGTCGACCGGCCATAACCATACACGACCGGACGTGACGGCTGCCGGGCTGCTGAACGAACTGCTGATAATGAAAATGAGCGGATAGATGACGGCCAACGCGACAAGACTGAGCACGATGTAAATCGCAATCAGGAATGTCCTGTCGGCGGCGGATTCTCGAATCCGTTTCTGCACGGGTACTGCCATGGGAAACCTCCTTTCCTACCAGATGCTGTGGTTGGTCGCTTTTTTGGCCAAACCGTTCACGGTCAGCAGCAAAACGAGATTGATCAGCGAGTTGAACAGACCGACTGCCGTCGCAAAGCTATAGTTGGCGTTCAGCAGGCCGATCCGGTAAACATAGGTTGCAATGATTTCCGAGTTAGCAAGATTGAGCGGATTTTGCAGCAGGTACACCTTCTCGAAGCCGATGGCCATGACATTGCCTACATTGAGGATCAGAATGATCACGATGGTCGGCACAATTCCCGGCAGGTCGACGTGGCGGATTTTTTGAAACCGCGAGGCACCGTCGACTTTGGCCGCTTCGTAGAGCGTCGGATCGATGCCAGCGAGCGCAGCCAAATAAATGACGGCACTATAACCCGCAGTCTGCCAAATGTCGGACCACACGTAGATCGAACGAAACATGCCGGGTTCGCCAAGGAAATTGACCGATTCAAGCCCGAAGAAATGAAGGGCAATGTTGGCAAATCCGAGCCGTGGGGCCAGAAACAGCATGATGATCGAAACCATCACCACCGTTGAAATGAAATAGGGCGCGAACGAGACGAGCTGCACGAATTTTTTGAACTTCGTCCCCCTCACTTCATTGATCATCAGTGCCAATAGGATGGGGATCGGAAATCCGGCCAGCAGCAAATACCCGCTGAGCAAGATCGTGTTCTTGACCAGTGTCCAGAATAACGGATTTTCGAAAAAGAGTCGGAAATGTTGGAATCCAACCCACGGACTTCCCCATATTCCTTTGATGACGTTATAATCCTTGAAGGCAAGGACCGTATTGATCATCGGGTAATACTTGAATATGAGAAAAAACAGCAAGGGCGGAATAACCAGCAGATGCAATTGCCAGTGTTTCTTCATTTTTTTGCGGGCATCGATCCAAAAGCTCGTTTCTGCTCTCTGCGGCAATGACCTGCGATTTACGGTGACTTCTTCCTTCAGAACAACCCCCCCTAACGACAGTCTGTGGAACAGGAAAATGATAGCGCTTTCCACAAATTGATCATAGAGGAAACGGCCATCCCATAAACAGGTACAATTGCGCCGTTCGGCGTACAGTTATCCTGTGATCAGGGGCACAAAACAGCGCCAGAACGGCCATTTTTCCGTTTGCACCGGTACATCTGCCCCTAAAAAGGCCGATCTGTCCCATACATGCCAAAGCCGGTTCAAGAACCCGCAGCGTTTAACCGCCACCCGATTGTCTGTACACGCTTGGGGATATGCCATTCAGTCTTTTAAAGGCACGCCTGAAAGAGTGCGAGCTGTTGTATCCGACTCTGGACGCAATTTCGTCCACCGTGTATTTGCTCTCATTTAACAGAACCATCGCTTGATCCATGCGCACCTTGATCAAATAATCGGAGAAATTGATGCCTGTATATTCCTTGAACAATTGCGAAATATACTTCTCCGGACGTTCGACATGTTCGGCAACTCTGTACAGTGTAAGTTCGGTATCCGAATACATTTCGGCCGTGTATGCTTTGATTTGCTTGACGATTTGGCCGTGGACGTCTTTCTTTTTGTTGGCAATGAATCCGCACAGCTCTTTCATGATTGCAAACAAGGTGGTTTTGATGCTTTCCAGCGGCTCTGAAAGCGAGATATCGATAACAAGCCGTTTAATATCCTCGGCAGCGTCGTATTCGGTGAATACTTTCTGATCCAGCAGTTTGATGAATGTTCCCTTCATCTCACCGATCAGCTGATGCTTCATTTCGATGGACAGCTCCCGCTGCTGCATGTTTTGCGCGATGATGCCCTCAACGATCCGCTCGGCTGCTTCCAGCTCTCCGGCCCGAATCGTCGTGACCAGGCGCTGCTCGGAATCCAGCGGATAATAATAGGTCGTATGTTCGATATGGGCTTCGTTGTTCCAAACCATGCCCTTTCGGTTCGTGTGGATGGCATATTCCAGCGCTTGATGGGCTTGCTCGAAAGAAAGGCTCACTTCGGTCAAGGAGGCAAAAAGCTGACCAAAGCCCGACTGGATGGTTATTCGATATTCATTAAAGAGGTATTCCGCCAGATTCTCCATCGTATGCGTGATCTCGTTCACGGCACGTTCTGATTCTTCATCCTCCTCGGCAGAGAAAAACAGGATGGCGACTTTGTCCGAATCCCAATCCGTCATCAAGGGATCTGCGCCAAGATCCGCCATCGCCTGTTTCAGCAGCAGACGGGATGCGTTCAGCTCATTCAGGACCTCGACATTGTCCATGCTGCCATAGCCTTTAATCTGGACGATGCCTGCATACCCCGTACTTTGCCGCAAACGAACTCCCGCTTGCTCCGAAGCGGAGTGAATCTCCTCCCTGGATTTGAATTCGCCGGAGAACATCCTTTTCAGGAATGCATCCCTCACCAGCGGAAGCTGGCGGTTCAGCTCGGATTCGAGCTGCTTGTTTTTCGTAATCATGTCGGCGATATTCCCGCTCAGAAAGTCGAACTCGTTCCTGGACGAGCGCTCATCCTTCCCGAATTGTTCTTTCATGACGCTCAGCAGCCGGTTGATGGGTACGCTGTGGCGGTAAGCCAGCACTAACCCCACCACAAGTCCGATAAGCAGCGTGCCGCCGGTGATGAGCATGCTCGTTTTCTTGATTTTGTTGGCATTCTCGAGCAGCAGGTCGCGCGGGATTCCCGCTTGATACACCCACCCGTTGGTTTTGGATTGCGTGGTAATGACCAGATCGTCCCCATAAAACTGGCTGGCCTTGCTCGGGTCGAACTTCGGATCAAGGGACATGTTGGCCATCTCCGCTTCTTCGCTTCCCTTTAGCGCAATGGTTTTTCCCTGCGAATCGCTGATCCGAACCCAACCGCCGTAGCGCTCCGTCATTCCGGACAGCAGGCCCGTAATCAGCTTTTCGTCAATCAAAACGACGGCGACCGCCGGCGATGAATCGTTAAAGCTGTCCAACGGCAGCGACTGCATGTACGTGATGACCGACGTTTGCTGACCTCTCGTCATAAACGGGCTGAGCGGCTTGATTTCGCTGCGGTGGTGGGTATCCAATATTTCCTTTGTCCATTCCTCCAATGACAGGTCGTTATAATGGAAATCGGCATAATAATGATTCGGCCTGTATGACGAACCCGGCGTCAGAATCAGATTGTAGTTCGCGAGGTAAATATAATAATTTTGCAAAAAATCGCTGCTGCGGCCAAACGAAAGCACGTTCTCCATCGTTCTCCAAATGCCGTACACATTGGTTTCGTTGTCCCGTTCGTTCATGAGCACGTTCAATTCCCGATTGACCGCAAGCTGTCTGGTGAACGCCTCCACCTCAGCCATGCGGCGCTCCAAAATGTCTTGGCCCTTCTGGAGCTGGGTAACCCCGTTTTCGATGGAGATCGACCGGGTAACGGATATGGAGGTCAAATAGGACATATATCCGCCGATGCTGGGAATCACCAAAATGATCACGTAGGAAATTAAAAACTTCCGAAACACGCTGGAATTTCTAATGGGTAGACCCTCCCCTTGCAGAGATGTTGGTAGCGTTATCATAAACACAGATTATACCACTTTCGCGTTTCATCCAATGTTTTTTTCCTGATGTTCACCCCTATGTGACTGCATCTCCTGCGACATATGAATTGACCTGCGCCCACTTCCTTTATTCAGAAAAAAGGGACCACCGCGTGGTCCCCAAAGACAATCTCTATAAATCGCACTAATCATCACACTAGGGCACTGCAAGTACAGTACCATCTTCCGATCGCTGTTATCCCCAGATTTTTTGATCCCCCTTTTCTAAGGGGAAAATCCGGTGATAAAGGCGAACGCTTCGCTTCTCCAAATTGCTTCTGCCTCTCCGTTAACGTGTGTGTTTGTTTTGCGGTTTATTTCGCTTTCTATTTTTGCTGCGTTTCATCCACCCATTGTTCTCCACCTGTTGCACCTGGCTTCGCCGCATGATCGGTCGATGCCTCCTCAATATCTCCGAAAGCCCAATGCGAAGCCGGAACATCGCCCCAGCTTGGCTGCGAAATGCCGGATAACGGCCCTCTGCCCAGCGCACGATTGATCACAGCAACGGCTTCGGCTCGCGTCAACAGCGCTTTGGGACGGAATGTTCCATCTTTGTAGCCATTCAACATGCCTGCGCCTTGCGCCGCGAGGATCGCCTCTTCTGCCCAGTGGCCGCGGATATCGGTAAATCCGCTTCCTGACACCGGTGATTTCGACGCGGCTGCAGCAACAGCAAGGATGGCCATTTCTGCGCGGGTTAATGGTTGATCCGGCTTGAACGTACCGTCCTTGTATCCTTTCATCAGTCCCGTTTGGGCAACCTTGGCAATCGCCTCCGCTCCCCAATGGTCGGAAGGTACGTCGCTGAATGCAGCATTGGTTTCTGCTGCTTCTTGATCGTAAACCTTGGCCAAAATGCTCGCCATTTCCGCACGGGTAATCTGGCGATTCGGTCTGAACCATCCGTCGGCATAGCCATGGATATAAGCCCGATGACGAAGAAGCTCCTGATCCGTGCTGCCTGCGGTTTCCTCATGGGTGCCTGTTCCCGGAGTAGGTGCAGCCGTTGACGGTCCGCTTGGGCCGGATGGTACCGATGGATCCGATGGGTTTGTCGGATTGGTTGGGTTTGTCGGGTTTGTCGGGTTTGTTGGGTTCGTAGGCCCCTCGTTGCCAGACGCAATCGTGAATTTCAACTGATCCGTGAACATCAGTTCCCCGGATTTCTTGACGGCCTTGAGTTTATGCGCCCCTGCTGTTAATCCGGATACGCTGAATATCTCCTGCATGTTTTTACGGCCTGCGCTGTATGCGTCTACCGTTTGAACCCATTGTCCGTCAACGTAAATGTCGACCTCTCCCTGTTCCGGACCGGTCGGCGTAATCATGCGAATGCCGGTGCCTTTGAAGACATATTCAAAATAATCGCCGTTCTCTGCCGAATAGTGCACATCATTGAGGTAGTCGCCGCTAAAGACAAAGGTGAGGTTTAACGTACCGAGCGGCTGAGCGGCAAGATATGATTTTTTCAAGGTGATCAGATCGCCTGAAACTTCATAGTCGGTTCCTTTCACCAACTCACTGGACCCGTTTTTGATTTTGCTGAAACTTGCCGGCTCCTGCAGCAGCCTCACTTCGATGTCTGCCTGAGCGGCTTCCGCCTTGTCAAACACGGCGCTTACCGGTTGGATGCTATTCGGAATCTCCACCTTAAGCATGTCAAGCAGCATGAAGCGTCCCGATTTCTTCACTGCCTTCAGCGTGTGCAATCCGTTCGTCAGACCCGAGATGCTGTAGAGGTTCTGTTGTGCCAGTCGATCGGTGCGGTACGCGCTGACCGTTTCCTTAAACTCGCCGTCCACGTAGATATCCATGTCCCCCTGTGACGGGTCGACTTCCGTGAACAATTGAATGCCCGTTCCTCTGAACTCGTATTCAAAATATTCGCCGTTCTGCTCGGCATAGTGCACATCGTCCTTGTAGTCGCCAAACCCTCTACCCGTGCTGCGGTTCCAGTTCCCGTTATATTTGATGGCCGGGTCATCGTTGTTGATCGTCACGAAGCGCACGCCTGTCGTATCGCTGACCTTCACCGTCAGGACCTGTGGGCTGCCGCTGCTAAAAGTGACGCTCAGCGTCGTTGTGCCCACGGGAAGCTGCGCAAGATATGCTTTCTTGATGGTCAGCGTGTTTTCAGCCACCTCAACATCATTCTCGCCCAGAAGAACGCCGTCTCGTTCGACACCTACGAAGGTATTGCCGTTCAAGTTCAGCGTAATCGAGATATCCTTCTGCTGTTCCACCGCTTTGTCGAAGTTGGTGACGGTCGGTTGAATCGTACTGTCCTGCTCGCCTGTCGGCACTTCCTTGGTTACTGTAAGTGCATCCAGGAGCATGTACTGCCCGGAATCTTTCACAGCCTTTAGAGTATGTGTGCCATTAGGCAAATCCCGTTTGCTGTACAGGATCTGCTGTACTTCCCGGTCTCCGTCGGTATATGCACTCACCTTCTCTGGCTCTCCGCCATCAAGCGTGATGATCATGTCCCCTTGTTCCCCATGCTTTTCCGTCAGCAGCTCAATCCCCGTACCCGTAAACGTGTATTCGAAATAATCGCCGTTCTTTTCCGTAAAATGCACATCATCGTTATGGTCGCCCAAACCACGCCCCGAATTGTGGCTCCATGTTCCCGTGTATTGAATGTCACTGCTGTCATCGTTAACGTAAACCACATCGGTTACGGCAGCGTTGTCTTCCAATACGGCGGCGGGTTCATCGTTCGTCGCATTTGCACCTTCAGGCAAATCTGCAATCGCGGATTCCGAACCAGCGGTTGCAGAGTCTCGAATTGTAAGGGACAGGTCCTGCGTGCCTTCGGATTGTTCTTTGCCCCCGTTGCGCTTCCATTCGCCGTGATACCGCATGCCTGTGTCATCGTTGTTCACCGTCGACGTGCCGCTTAGCGCCGTCACTTTCAGCATTCGCGAAGCATGGGGTTCCAACAAACCTCCGCTGAAGCCCTCGTTGAAGGTGCCCAGCTCCGAATGGCTCCACAGATCGCGAACCGAAGCGGGACCTTCCAACCCGATATCGCTCCATTTGACGTTGACCTCGGCGCTCCGGTTAGCCAGGTTAAACAAGGCTACGCTGTATGTTCCATCCCCGTTGTTGGCGTACCATACCTGCTGCTTGGTATCCATTGATACGGGATGAGCCGGGCGGCCCGCCTGATTAACGGCAATGACCTCGTCATTCGTCAACAGCTCCAAGCCATAGCTGTCCAGTCTGGTCAAATCATTTCCCGTATACAATGGCGCAGAGGAAATCGCCCAGAACGTCATGGCCGTTTTGCGCTCGTCCTTCGTGAGTCCATCCATTGAACCATTGCCGACATTCAAGGAATCGAAGTCGTTCCATCCTCCGGGCCCCGCATCCCGCCACCACAATGCCGCGATCGGGAACAAGCGGGCGATATTCGCCCATTGCGTCAGCCCTACGCTGCTGTCGTATGCCTCGACGTCCCAATCGATGCGCCATCCATTGGCGTGCTTTTTCCAAAAGTCTACGTAATTATGGTCCAACGCCCAGGAAAGCTCGAACCAGATGTCATGCCGCGCCAGCGCCTTCGACCACGCTTCTACGTCCCCGCGCGCATCCCGGCTCAGGTTGTTTATCCCCGATCCCGGAGTTACGCTGTCGAACTTGACGAAGTTGATTCCCCATTCACCTAACATATCCGCAATGGAATCCACGTATTTCTGGGAACACGGATTCGAAAAGTCGATCTTGTACGTATAAGAATTCCAATAATCCATTACGGTTAATGGTTGGTACACGATATCCTGCATGCGGCAGGCGCCATCCGTTCCGTAAATTTCGAGATTCTGGTTATATGCGTCGATGGACAATCCAGGGATCAGATAGATTCCGATCTTCTGTCCATTGTTGTGCACGTAATCGATCACTTCCTGAAACCCGTTCGGATACAGCTTTTCGCTCGGAATGGGCCTCCCGTATTCATCCATGTCTCCATTCCAGCCTGCATCGATGTTGATGTATTCATAGCCGTGGGCTTGCAGTTTCTCACGCATGGCATCGGATTGCTTCTTGATGCTCTCTGCGGATGTCCACTGACCGGAGGGCTCATACACTTGCATGCTGTAACTGCTCCAGCCCATGTACGGTTTCTCGGCCAAACTGTCATCCGCCGCCTCAGCCACGTTGCGAGTCGTTCCAATAAAGCCGAATTGCACTGCCGTCATGATTAGCACCAACAGCCCCGTCGCCAACCTGTTCCCCATTCGTTTCAAATTCATTCCTACCTCCTCTGTAAATGAAATTCAGTCGATAAATGGTAGCGCTTTCCTTACGAGAAAAGAATAGTGTAATTTGAAGTCTCCGGGGTAGGTACAATTGGGGAATTTGCGTACATTTCATCGCCCAAGCAGGGGCATAGCGGTCATAGAACAGCCATTTTTCCTCATGGGCTTATCGTTCGGGATCCATAGATTCAGCAGAAGTAGTCTGGTCGTACATTCCTGACGGATAAACTCCTCCGATGTATGGGTTGTATAAAGCATCAGCCGTTCGTAATCTAGTTTACATAAGTATAACTACGTTTTCACCCTTACTCTCTTTCCAATAAAAAAAAGCACGTTCTCGCCTTTTCCATCAGACAAGTCCGTGCTTCCTAAATTATTCGATGACACGACAATCGGCCAATATCTCCGGTTTATGGCGCATGCTGTCCGCCTCCGTAATGGGGCGAATCACTCGGCAAGGCACGCCTGCAGCTATTGTGTTTGCCGGTATGTCTTGGGTCACGACGCTCCCTGCGCCGATGACGGCACCGTCCCCGATCGTCACGCCGCCACATACTGTGACGTTGGCTGCAAGCCATACGTCATTTCCGATCGTGACGGGTTTGGCGTAACATAAAGACTTGGGTTCTCCATCATGATGAATCATTTGCCTGCGCTCAGCGGCAATAAGCGGATGAACGGGCGTAACGATCGTGACATTCGGCCCAAAACTGACATGGTTGCCGATGGTCACTTTGGCGTCGTCCTGTACGGTCAAATTGTAGTTGGCAAAGAAATGGTCGCCGATCTTGGTGTGCACGCCATAGTGAAAGAAAATCGGGCCTTGCATGAAGCAATGCTTCCCTTTGCCGCCAAGCAGCTGCGCCAGCAATGCTTCGCGTTCCTCGGTTTGATCCTCGAATGTGCGGCTGTATTCACTGCTCAGATTGTGGGCACGCCGCTTTACTGCTCTCAGTTCCGAGTCCGCGGGACTGAATAAAATGCCGTTAAAAATCCGCTCTTCTTCCAGCAATACGTCCATCTCCTTCGTTTCGTCTAAACAAGCGGAACACGCGAATTCACGGTTCGTACGCACTTTATAAAGAATGTTTATAAAGTATGCAAAAAAATTGCAACTGGGATGGCTGCTCATTAACATCAGGAACCATCTGTTGCAATTTCATTGTAAATCATGGTAAGGGGTGCATGTCAACGCCAGTATGCACCGACGTTAGAACAAATCCTTAGAAGGATCCTCCACATGCACCCGTCGCGCAAAATCGACGAATTGGAATTTGTCCAGCCGATGCCGCGATTCCGTAAACTGAAACAGCATCGTGTCTTCAAGATATACATAGTTGCGGACGACGACGATGTGTCGGTAATCGCCCAGATCCAGCAGCCTTCGATCTTCGGCCGTGACCTCTTCGACGGAGATTTCCTTTTTGGCGTAACTGATTTTTAATTGGAGCTCTCCTTCGAGATAAGCATAGATCGAACGAGCGGCAATGTCCTCCGTCAACTGCTCGACAACGGACGTAAGAAAGTAATCTTTATCCAAAATAATCCGTTCGCCTTCGATTTCCCTTGCCCGAATCACTTTCCAGACCGGCTCGTTCGCGGGAACTTGCAGATGTCTGGCCACCGCGGCATTGGCAGAGATCCGAGCGACTTCTTCCACATGGGTTCGCGTATTCCTGCCCAACTTCTCCGACATTTCTTTGAATGAAATGAGTCCGGTAATCGGGAAGTCCATGCGTCCCATGTCCAGCACGAAAGAACCTTTTCCCCTTACTTTATGGATGTATCCATTCTGTGCAAGCAGGTTCAAGGCCTTTCGCACCGTTTCCCTGGAAGTGCCATACTCGGCCGTAAAATCGTTTTCCGAAGGCAATTTGGACCCCGGTGCCAGGCGGCCATTCTGGATTTTTTCGGAATAATCATTGTAAATTTGCAAATAAATATTTTTGTTCAACGTAATCACCATACTCATTCTAACACGGAATCGGCATAAATCCATAAAAGCCGCTCTGAATACGGATTCGTCATATCATGAACACGCTGTGCAGGAAACGTTATGCCTTCAAATGCACTCGCAAAATAACGTCACCTTGATGCTGCACCGGACCCAGCTTCGTCTCTTCGACCACATCGACCCGATCCTGCCCATCCGGCAAAATAATCGGCGTAACCAATGAGTATCCTGCATCGGCGATCAGTTCACGGTCGAATTCCAACAGAAGCTGGCCTGCTTTGACGCGATCCCCGGTCTGTACATGCGGCGTATATCCGCTTCCTTTAAGGGCAACGGTGTTGATGCCGACATGGATCAGGATTTGAACGCCGCTCTCATGCTCCAGAATGATTGCATGCTTGCTCTTGATAACATGAGACACCGTTCCGTCGAATGGGGCAAAAACTTTTCCTTCTTCCGGTTCGATGGCAATCCCTTGCCCCATCGCTCCGCTGGCGAAAGCCGGATCAGGCACGTTATCAAGCGCGACTGCATTTCCTTTGATGGGAGCCTGAATCTCCAATACCGATAGAGTTGGCTTCGTTCTGTCCGCAGATACGACGGTGCTCCCGGCTTCGCCTACGGCTACTTCGGCAGAAGCCTGTTGTACTCCGGAAGCACGGCTGTCACGAACATCCGCTGGATCGCCGTCTGCCAACGCCGCATTGCCTTTCCATTTGCCGTAAACCACGGTAGCAACGAATGGAACCACCAGTACGATGGCCATGCCGATGAAAAATACGCCCCATTGGTTCGGGAAGATGGACAGGAATCCTGGAATCCCGCCTACTCCGATCGAGGATGCGAGGACATGATTCATGGTCAGCAGCACACCTGCCAATGCCGAACCGATCATACCGAACACAAACGGAAACTTGTGGCGCAAGTTCACCCCGAACATCGCCGGCTCCGTGACGCCCAGAAATGCCGAGACCGAAGACGTGACGGCCAAACCTTTGCTTTTCTGCTGTTTGAACACAAACATCATGGCAAGCGCGGCCGCGCCTTGCGCGATGTTTGAGAGAGCCAGCATCGGCCAAAGGAATGTTCCGCCTTGAGATCCGATGAGTTGAACGTCAACGGCGAGGAACGTATGATGCATACCCGTGATAACGAGAAGCGCATACAATCCGCCGTAAATCAATCCGCCCAGTGCAGGTACGGTATCAAATACATACACCAATCCGGATGTGATCGCATTACCGAGCGCAAACGTAATCGGCCCGATCAGCGTAAATGCGAGGAATCCGGTGATCAGCAGGGTAACAGGCGCGACAACCAGCAGTTTGATGGAGTCGGCTACCCTTTTGTTCAGGAACGTTTCAATCTTGGCGAGAATATAAGCGGATACAAGGACCGGAAGCACCTGACCCTGATATCCGAGTTTGTTGACTTCCCAGCCGAACAGGTTCCACACCGGAACGGCATTGTTCGTCTTGGCTTCGGCATACCCGTAAGCGCTTAACAGATCGGGATGAACAAGGATCAATCCGAGTACGATACCGAGCAGCGGACTGCCCCCGAACCGTACGACGGCTGACCATCCGATCAATGCAGGCAAAAACGTAAACGCCGTGCTGGCAATGGTATTGATGATCGATGCAAAGTCCTTCCATTGCGGATAAACCTGAATTAAGGATTGCCCTTCAAAAAAGATGCCGGGACCTGTCAGAATGTTGTTGATCCCGAGCAGCAGACCGGCGGTAACGATCGCCGGCAAGATCGGGATAAAGATATCCGCCAGCGTTTTGATCGCACGCTGAATCGGATTTTGTTTTTTGCCGGCGATGTTTTTCACGTCGTCCTTGGATACACGCTCAACCCCGGTGAGTTGAATCATTTCTTCATATACTTTGTCGACCAGACCTGGTCCGATAATGACTTGAAATTGGCCTTGCGTGGAGAAATGACCCTTGACCAAATCATTCTTCTCCAATGACGCCTCATCGACCTTGCTCTCGTCACGCAGCGCAAACCGCAGGCGGGTCACGCAGTGCGTGGCCGCTTCAATATTCGCAGAACCGCCAATCGCTTCAATGATCTTTTCCACGTTTTTACGATCCACTGACATATACCTCACTCCTCCTCATTTCTCATACTCCCCAATCGTTAGCGAACGATCCACATGTAAGATGCGTACGGACCAAGTTCCAGCTGTTTCCGGAGTTCCATTTCTTCCCCCGTGTTTCCGACCAACAGCTCAAATGTCTTCCCTTCCAGGTGCTGCCACGACGCATCCGGCAATTCAAACGCTGCCGCTTCTCCGCTGAAATTGGAGATGACAATCAATGTTTCGTCCCCGTTGCTGCGACTGTAGCCGTAAATTTGGGGATGAGCCTGATCCAAACGTTCGTACGTGCCATCGGTGAACACACGAATCGTTTTGCGGAACGATATCAATTTGCGGTAATGATGGAACACGGAATCCGGATCGGAAAGCTGCTGCTCCACATTCCATTCGGGATAACGTTCATCCACCTTGATCCACGGCGTTCCCGTGGTAAATCCGGCGTGCGGGCTGTTCTCCCATAACATCGGCGTGCGGGAATTGTCCCTTGAGCGTTCTTTGATGATGGCAAAGGCCTCTTCCGCCGTTTTGCCGCGTTCCAGCAAGATCCGGTACATGTTCGTTGATTCGATATCCCGAAACTCGCTCATATCGTTCCATTTCGGGTTGGGCATGCCAATCTCCTCGCCCTGGTAAACGTACGGCGTGCCTTGCAAACCGTGAAGCGTCGTTGCCAGCAGTTTTGCACTCTCGGCCAAATAAACATCGTCATTCAAAAAACGGGATATCGCTCTTGGCTGGTCATGGTTGTTAAAGAATAGCGCATTCCATCCCCCGCCTTGCTGCATGCCGGTCTGCCATTCGGACAACAGGCTTTTGAGCTGTTCGAAATCGTAGGGCATGAGCTCCCATTTATTGTTGTTCGGGTAATCCACTTTCAGGTGGTGAAAATTAAACGTCATCGAGAACTCGTTTTCCGCCGGATTGGAATAGCGGATACAATGTTCAAGCGTCGTTGACGACATCTCTCCTACCGTGACGAGGTTATATGGTGCGAAAACCTTTTCGTGCAATTCCTTCAGATATTCATGAACGCGCGGGCCGTCCGTATAATGGATGCGTCCGTCACCCGGCGCAACTGATCCGTCATCATTCGGGAAGTCCTGATTTTTGGAAATGAGGTTGATCACGTCCATTCGGAATCCACTGACGCCTTTTTCCGCCCAGAACGTCAGCAATTTCACGACTTCCTCTCTGACCTTTTCATTCTCCCAATTCAGGTCGGCCTGCGTTTTATCGAACAAGGTGAGGAAATATTGACCTGTCGCTTCGTCATACTGCCATGCCGGACCACCGAATTTGGATTGCCAGTTGTTTGGTACGCCGCCATCCGGTGCCGGGTCTCGCCAAATGTAGTAATCCCGGTACGGATTGTCCTTGGATGAACGCGAAGCCTTGAACCACTCATGCTCGGTCGAGGAATGGTTTACCACGATATCGATCATGAGATGCATGTCGCGGTGTTTCAATTCCCGGACCAGCTCGTCAAAGTCGGCCATAGTGCCGAATTCAGGAGCGATGCGGTAATAGTCGGCTACGTCGTAACCGTTATCATTTTGGGGACTGACATAAACCGGCTGAAGCCATACGATGTCAATGCCCAACTGTTTGAGGTAATCGAGTTTATTCGTTAAACCCCGGATGTCCCCCAATCCCGAACCTGACGTATCGTTAAAGCTCTTTGGATAGACTTGGTAAACGGTAGATGTTCTCCACCAATCGTTTAAATTCCGCTTGTTCACAGTGAACCCCCTCCGATGCTACTTGAATAATCCTGTATATACAAGCAAGACCGATTTTACACCTGTATATACATGTTGTCAATGCATTTGATAACAAGAGGGGTACTGTGAACTCAAGGGCCTTCGCCCTATTTTCAGAACTGAGGAACCCATCCCACTAAATATATGCACCGACACTCCGATTCAAGCATGACCAAAATGTCAAGAAGAATCAAAGCAACAAGAGCAAAAGACAGGTTCGTTTTATCGCCGTATGTATCTTCAAGTATAAAAAATGACGCAAGCAGGAAATATCCACATTTACATGGAATAAATATACATCTATATATTATGAGGAGGTCGTTAAATGGCGTTTCCAACACATATTGTATCGGCAGGCGGAATCGTAGAAGATGGGCATGGCAATATTCTTTTGGTTAAAGCACATGACGATGGTTGGGTGTATCCTGGCGGGATCACTGAAGTTGGAGAAAATCTGATCGATGGCGTCATTCGTGAAATTAAAGAGGAAAGCGGCATCGATGCTACGGTTAGCCACATGATAAGTGTTGTGTCGAATACAGCAATACATAAGTGGTATGATGGCGTGACTGACGTACCTACGAAGGTCATGTTTGATTTCGTGTGCAAAGCTGTGGGCGGGGAATTAGCCGCTTCGGATGAAACCAGCGATTGCAGGTGGGTTCCTAAGGAACATGTGCTGGATTTGATCACTTTACCTGCCATTCGTATGCGTTACGAGGCTTATTTGAATTTTAATGGTTCCGTAAATTACATGGAGTACGTCACAGCGACAACGTCCGAATGTGATGTCAAGATTCAAAGGCATCTGTAATCGTTCAATATAGCCCCTTAACCAAAAAAATGGCTATATAAACCGCACTAATCACTCACACAAGGCACTGCGAGTGAAGCACCATCCTCCGTCGCTGTTATTCCCCGGATTGGTTCTGCCCCTCCGTTTAACGTGTGGATGCTTTGCGGTTTATATAGCTGATGATTTTAAGGAGGAATGCATAGTGAGAAGCATAAAGTCGCCCGGTGGCTCGTTATTTCCTTATTATTACAAAGGAGGGGAATTGCACTGCCTCAAGTATGGAAGTTTTCACACTAATGCGGATGCGTTATTTATGTTAATGAAAGCAGAAGAAGATTTTATTACAAGCCGAAACCGCCAGCTCAATATATGGGTTGATTTTTACGAAACGAAGCTGACGACTTCTGTCTTGATCAAATTTGCGGAGAATATCGGTCATCTCCAAAACTACACGAAAAAACTCGCGATTGTAGGCTTCACGTTCTGGGACAAGCTGCGTTTGCGCCAAGAGATGAAGAAAATTCCCCATCCCATTTCGTTCCCGATTAAATATTTTGATGATCCGGAGGTCGCCAAAGCTTGGCTTGTAAGCGAATGAGCCTTAACCAGAATTTGTCTTCAACGAGTTGTTTAATGCGATCTTGTCCAAAATTCCCCATAACAGCATCTTGGAATTCTCGCTATGTACCATGCCATCTCGAATCTCCGATTCACGCTGAATGAATGGCAAATCCGTAAGTTCATGAGTCCAGTCGGACAACATTTGCTCAATGCAGCTTGGCGTGGATTCCAGGTGAAACTGTAAACCAAGAACATGATTCCCGTACGCAAACGCTTGCCGCTCGCAAGCTTCGGAATACATCAGATGCCGAGCCCCTTCAGGCAGCGTAAAAGTATCTCCATGCCAAGCAAATGACATGAATTGTTCGGGTACGTGCGTGAGCCACGGATGACGTTCCTTCGTTCTTTGCATCCGGTGCCAGCCGATCTCCTTCTTGTCCCCATTGGAGGTTACCGTTCCCCCCAGAATTTCCGATATCATTTGAGCTCCCAAGCAAATGCCCAGCACCTTTTTTCCCATGTCGATGGCACGTTTTACAAACGCCTTTTCCTGGATGAGCCACGGGTGTTCATTCTCTTGGTAAACGCTCATCGGCCCACCCAGCACCACAAGAAGGTCCATCGTTTGGAGCCACTCTTGCGGAATGCCTTGAGCAGGATCATGCAAAAGCAATTCGTGCCCGGCATGTTCGGACCATGACACGATCACGGATGGATCATCGAATGCAAAATGACGAAAAGCAATAATTTTCATAAGCTCACCTCGACTTCAAAGAATAATCATTATCATATCTCATTTTTCAATATCATCAATGCAGTTATCCCGAATAATGAGATAATAACAAAATAATTTGATATAGGTTTATCCCCTTTCCCGAATACCGGGATGAATTCGATATTACACTCCCTTATGCTCTTCCGGAATGGATCGTAAACCTGCTGAAAATGATGCAGGGAGCACATTACTGGAAGTGAAAACGTGGCAATTACAGCAGAAGGCCCTCCGTCATTGATTGACAGAAGGCCTCATGTATTGATGGTTATATACATTGGAATATGATGGTCGAACCTTTGCGAAGAACCTCATCCATGTCGGCTTTTGCCGCGATATCCCAGTTCATTGGATATGAGATTGGCATATTTAATGGCCAAATTGGCGTATTTTTCAACGTTTTCTTCATCAAACCGAATGGAAGGACCTGCTACGTTCAACGAACCGATGACCGTATTCTCGTAAGAGAAGATCGGCGCACCGATGCCGGTGGTGCCTTCCGTTGCCTCGCTGGACGTGATGGCGTAACCGTTCTGTTTGATCATCGCAAGTTCCTGCTCGATATATTCGCGGGAAAGCGGCTTAAGCGAAGGAATGTCATTCCACTCGAACGAGTCTAACAATGTTTTTTGCAACCCCGAATTCAGGAAAGCAAGAATCACCCGATTGGAGGCTCCGATGAACAAAGGCAGGCGCAGGCCAATCGGCTCGGAAATTTTCAATACTTGCGGCGAATCCACCGAATCGATGTAGATCCCTTCTGCATTTTCGCGAACGGACAAATATACAGTCTCTTTCGTTCGTTTCGACAATTCCTCCATAACCGGCCTTGCGACCGTACGCAGCATCAGGCTATCCCACATCAGGAAACCGTATTTCATCAGGGACAGGCCGAGCTTGTACCGTTTGGTCTTTGTGTTTTGCGTGACAAAACCATGCTCCGCAAGCGAGGAAAGCAAACGATGCACGCTCTGCACCGGCATGTTCAGCGCCTTGCTGATTTCCGTAACGCTCATGTCCTTTTCCGTGCCCTGGGGCAGCAGCAGATCCAATATTTGCACTGCTTTTGAAATAACGCCAGACAATCCGATCCCCCTCCTCGTCTCTACTTTGCAACCATTATATCAAATGGCAAAGAATTATATTGCACCCACGCTTACTCTATCTATGAAAAGGAATTTGTAGAACATGCGTCTGCTATTGTATCATTATGTATTGTGAGTCTTGTCGTCAGCTTCCATTTTCTGGAGTGGCATCGATAGATTCATAAATTGAATACACCATTGGGAGGGAATCATGGCAGACCTGGTAACTTGGCTGAAATATTTGCTGCTGGGTATCGTGCAAGGGGTGACGGAGCCCATACCAGTCTCCTCAAGCGGACACCTGATCATTGTGCAGCGACTGCTCGGCATGGAACAGAACGGATTATCCTTTGAAATTTTGACAAACACAGCGTCATTGATCGCAATCATTTTCATTTTCCGCAAAGACATCAAGGACTTAATCGTCGGTGCAGTACGTTATTTGCAGACGCGCAAAACCGAGTATCGGACCGACTTCATGTTTTGCGTCTACATCATCGTCGGCACCATACCCGCGGCCGTTGCTGCGGTATTTTTCAAAGACACCATTGAACGAATCTTCACCTCCGTACATACCGTTGCCATTAGTTTATTGCTTACAGGCGTTGCTCTTTGGCTGATTCGCAATTTGCGCGGGCAAAAGAGAGACGGCAATCTCTCGATTCGCGACGCGATATTGGTAGGTTTGGCACAGGCCGTCGCGCTGATTCCGGGCATCAGCCGCTCGGGGTCGACGGTGATCGCTTCCATCGCGGTCGGAATGAAGCAGGAAACGGCACTGAAATTTTCATTTATGCTTTACATCCCAATCAGCATCGGCGGCTTAATTTTGGGTGCATCCGATATTGCCCACGATCCGAATCGTTCCCAGCTGGCCTTTCCGTATCTGATTGCTTTCATTACCACGCTTGTTGCGACTTATTTCGCCATGCGGTGGTTCATGGGCATTATGGCCAAGGGCAACCTGATCTACTTCTCGTATTACTGCTTTGTTGCAGGTATACTTCTTTTAATCCTTTTGTAAATTCAAACATTCAAACAAGTACCGCCCGATTTGGATTTTATGTACTTGTCATTGCTGCATTTATCAACTGAAAATGGCGCCGACAATCACTGTCAGCGCCATTGTTGTTTTTTATCTTTTTATTAAAACCCATACCCCAAAAGGCTCCAATGTGGTGTTTCCCTCAAGCGTTTGACCTGTCAGCAATTCCTCAGCCTGCTCATGAAAATAGACCGTCGCCTGTTCGCTGCTGTAGTTCAACAAAAATACGAGCTCTTCCGCGGCATCGGCTCGAACGGCAACCTCCACCGTTTCAGGCACCTCACACCAATCATGCAGCGGAGAAGTTAACGGCAAACGTTTCAGAAGTTCCTTCGCCACAGGAAGATCAAAGGACGCTCCCCAATAATAAACGCTCCCTTTGCCAATCCGATTCACCGTCAATGCTGGTTTTCCTTTGTAATAACTTGACTCATATGTGGCGAGAACTTCAACCGTGTCAGCCTGCACGCTTAGAATATCGTTAAAACGAGGCGCATCGATCTCTGTCCCCTCATCTGTGAATCTCACCGCTACGGGGGCCGCAGTGCCATTCACCATCGTAAAGTCTTCGACGACAATGCCGCTGAGCGCCGCAGCCGGTCCCGGCAATGGCTGCATCCGGCAGTGGCCTGCTTCGTCTTTGTAACCTGTGCGACATCCAAAGACCACGGTCCCGCCATGTTCCGCATATTGCTGCAGCATCGCAGCCGTGCTTTCCCGCAAAATGGCTCCATGAGGATAAATCAATACATCGTATTTCCCGAGCTCCCTTCCCTGCTCTTCTTCGGCTCCCGGTCGGATGGTGACCACGTCAACAGGAATGTGCCCGTACTGTAACGCCTTAAACCAGCCAAGCTCGCTAGGTCTGGCCAAAGAACCGTGCCATTGGTCCAATTCCCCATCCCACTCGTTATCGTAATCGCGAAGTATGGCAGCTTGGGCCAAGTAACGTTTGCCGATAATGCGTTCTCCTGCCTTTTGCAGCTCCTGACCTACGCGGCCTGCTTCGGCTACGCGACGATTGGGCTGGTTGTGGTAGTCATTGATGCCATGCCAGTAAATTTCCGTGCCAAAGATGGCTGTTCGCCAGCGGAAATACAGAACCATGTCCGCTCCGTGAGCGATGCTCTGGTATGTCCACAAACGCATTTGTCCCGGTTGCGGCGCCGGCATCTCCATCCGGTTTACCCATCCGCCCGGACCGGCTTGTTGTTCCATGATCGCGAAATTCCGGGATATGTCCCTTACATTGCTCAGGGAAAGACTCCATTTTCGATCAAGGAGCGGCTGTTCGCCGGTGTCAGGATAGATGCTGCTGAACTGCGGATAGGAATCATAGGACATGAAATCCAGGTTTTCATCCGACAACCGGTGGCTGTCCAGGTGCCCGAACAGACCGTTGGTCGTGATCCACTGGTTTGGCGCTTCAGCTCTGAGGATGTCGGCTTGCGCTTTGGCAAACGAAATGGCGTTATCCGAAATAAAACGTTTCTCGTCCAGCGCCTGATGTGGATTCGGTGATCCAGAGACGGTTGGACGGGGCAGATGAACCTGCTCCCAGTGATCATAGGTTTGATTCCAGAAAACGGTGCCCCATGCTTGATTAAGCCGTTCCAGCGTGCCGTACTTCGTTTGCAGCCAACGACGGAATTGCACATGATCCGCTTCGGCATAGAACACGTTCATTTCGCAGTTCAACTCGTTATCAATCTGCCAACCTATAATGGCAGGGTGATCTTTGTAATGTTGCGCCATTTCCCTCGTAATACGGGCGCAGAGCTCTAAATACACGGGACTGCTGTAATTGTAGTGCCTCCGCTGCCCATGATGATATGTAACCCCTTCCATAGATACGTTCAGTACTTCCGGATATTTATGCGTAAGCCAGGCCGGCGGCGCAGCCGTAGGCGTACCCATGATCACGCTGATCCCGAATGTAAACGCTTGCTCCAAAAAGCGATCAAACAGCCCGAATTCGAATTTTCCTTCTTCCGGCTCAAAAATGCTCCAGGCAAACTCTCCGATTCGGATGATATTGAATCCCAGTTCCTTCATTCTTCGCAGATCATCCGCCCATAGCGATTCATCCCAATGTTCGGGATAATAACAAGCTCCCAAATAAAACTGATTGACCGTCAAAGCATTTCCCACATTTGCACTCCCTTTCATCGATGGCCTCATTGCAGCCTCGTCTCGTCATGAACTTAATGTAATTCTCGTGTATAACCGCGGAGATTTCAAGAACTTTCAACATTCATTGCCCAATAAAGAATGGATGTCCATTTTGTAAAAAATCAGTGTTATAAATGATATGTACATGTAACTATATGTAACAACTGCTATGTTGACAGTCTGCATGCTGCTTTCTATCATGGAGAGGATGGAAAGCATTCGCCGTGAAGGAGGCTAAGACGTGATAGAAACCAACACTTCAAGACGTAATGAATCGCTTTTACAAATACTGAATACGAAACACGGTGTAATTACCAATAACATTGCCAATGCGGACACGCCCAACTACAAAAGGAAATCGGTTGCGTTCGAGGATGAGCTTCGCCGGATGATCGAAAACGGCAACACTACCGAGCTGGATTTGAAACAGACACATCCGAAACATCTGTCCGCCAAGAATGCCAATCCGTCGGTAGTCCCTTACCGGATCATTGAACATAGCGATACAACGATGAACAACAATCGCAACAACGTCGATATCGATATCGAAATGGCAGATCTCACCGAGAACCAGCTATTGTATAACTACATGATCGATCGCGTCAGCGGACATTACAAGAAAATGAAAAATCTTTTGCAGGATCTGAAGTGACGAACCAAAGCAGCCGTTTGCAGGTTGCTTTTTTTGTTTTTAATGACTATGTTAATCCTTAATATTGATATTTAGACGGACATCTTTCTTGTACTAAGTTCACAGAGCATGTACTATAAATTGTATTTTTAGCAAGCATCTCAAAAGGAGGTATATATTTAATGGAGGTTTCATTATGCAAAGCAGATGTAAAAGATGCAGTGACCATTCATGAAATGAAAGTCAAAGCATTTATGCCCTTGTTGAAAAAATATCAGGATTTTGAAACAAGCCCCGCCAATGAAACCGTAGAAAGAATGATTACTCAAATCAATCAATCTTTTACAGATTATTTCATCATTCATCATCTTGAGGTTGCTGTTGGTGGAATTAGAGTTGTGAAAAAAGAAAATCAAATCTATAGTGTTAGCCCAATTTTTATACTGCCAGAGCATCAAGGAAAAGGAATTGCTCAAAAAGTCTTTACAATAGTTGAGCAGATCTATGATGATGCAAAGTCATGGAAATTGGGTACCATCTTACAAGAGAAAGGAAACTGTTATTTGTATGAAAAGATAGGCTATAAAAAAACGGGTTCAACAAAAGTAATTAACGACAAAATGACGATGGTATTTTATGAAAAGCACTTATAGATGAATAGTCATTGGTTTAAGTTAACCGCCATTCAGTGGGCGGTTAACTTTTGTAATGCAAATCAACAAGTATGTCTAATACAGCCTTCTTTTTAAGGAATATGAATTCTTGGGACAGAAAAAATCCCCGATGCTGGGGACTTCTTGGCCTGGCGTAAGACATTCTGTACTACCATCGTCAATTATCGCTTTCTTCTTCATCCACGTATTCCAGAATATCTCCGGGCTGGCACTGGAGCGCCTTGCATATCGCATCCAACGTTGATAGACGTATGGCTTTCGCCTTGCCGTTCTTCAGAATGGACATGTTGGCTAACGTGATATCCACCTTTTCGGACAGCTCCGTGACACTCATTTTTCGCTTCGCCAGCATGACGTCAATATTGATTATAATGGCCATATGCTTTCACCTCAAATAACGAAGTCATTCTCTGATTTGATGTCTGCAGCTTCCTGCAAGAGTCGCTGAAGAACGGCCGCAAAGACTGCTATGACCAGTGAAGCAAAGATCGGGATCATTCCGATCAAAATGAGGCCTGGCGCATCGTCTTTCTCAGCAACGAGATACACAAAGGGCATCATGAGGACATACAGGATGCTGATCGCAACGGCGCACTGTTTGATTTTCTTCAAGGCCCTCACCGAAACCTCGGAGAACGCTTGGTTCGCATCAATGTAACCCAGAAGCCGGAACGCCTGTACCAGCGCCATGAAGAAAGGGATTATCGAGACATAGGCAATCAACAACGCGGGATACAGCATGTGAGCATATTCAGGATTTGCCGGATGATTCATGAACCAATACAGTCCAAAAACGCCCAAAACCAGAACCGGAATCCCAATCAACAGGACGGCTGCCTTCAGAAAAATGGTTGAACCTCGTTTCACTTTTAAACACCTCGCTTGTTTTCGTGAAATGAATGTATCATGAAATTTATCGTTTTACAATAAATTATTGTTGTTTAACAAAATATTATTATTCTTTTAAAATAAAAAAACAGCTGCGGAATGTTTGTTACATTCCTGCAGCTGCTTTAATTTGTTGTCTTTGTGACATGATCAACCTCTTTAATTTTTCCGTCCCAAACGCTCCGTCCGTAAAGGCATTTGCTTTTGGATAAAACACCATCCTGAATGACGTACCGTCCTGCAGGTGCACGCGCAAAAAAACGCCGGACTCATGTTTTGCTTTTTTATAAACCTCATCGAACCCGACATATTTCAAGGGAATCAGTTCGCTAATGAAGTCCGCTGCCGCATCTTTAGAGAAGTCGCCGATCCTACTGCCGTCAATGCCGCTTTCGAGGCTAACTTTCTGCACTTTGCCTTCAATATCCAAAAGGTCACCCAGCGTGCTGGCATTAGGGTTGTCGTCGGCCTGGTAAATATTACCTTCTGCGACAACGCGGAATTGCGATTGATACCCTTTTAATTCACGCACTTCCGTTCCGATGGGCAGAAATGCAGCATCCCCGTTTTGGGACACATGGTCTGAGCAAGCATGACCGCTCAACGTGTAATTGACCTCCCCTACCTTATCCCCGATTTGTTCCGGCTTGATGACCATCGTTTCATCGCTGTTTCGGACATAGGTAATCTGGTTGATGATCATAAAATCAACCCAGTCAACCACTTCCTTGCATGCTGACTTCGACGTCTCCTGCCCTTTTTTCACAGTATTGCAACCCACGAGAAACATCAGAACTAAAAAGACCGTCATTAGCAATCGACCATATTTCATCGTTTTTATGTGAATCACCTCAACCAATAAACGAGTGGCGGAAGCAGAATGTTACCACTTCATGTCTATTTTTTGTTCGCTGAGGCAAAGCTCGTTTCCCAAGCCCCAATTCTTGAAAACGAAAAAAGTCGCCATCATCGCGACTTTTCCTGGAATGACATCTGTTGTTCTACTCATTGGTACTGGGATTGAGGTAACACCTTTGGTGTACTTTTGTCGTCTTCAGGTTTCAATTGAATCGAGCTTTGACATACTCTCGTAATGACAAATGCCAGCAAAGCCAGGATCACGGCAACCGGAGGCACCCAGTTGACGCCGCCCAGATTAACGGCAAGTCCGCCGACACCGGAGCCGAGCGCGATGCCCACGTTAGCAGCAACAGGCAGCAGCGTCGAAGCAAACGGCTTGGAGTTTGGAGCAATCGCTCCGGTTACCTCGAACAGGTACAGCTGGGATGCCGCGCTCATGGAGGAGGATAAGCAGCCAATCAGGAACAAACACGCCAAGCCGAGCCAAAGTTGGGACACGGCGAAGCTGAGCCCAAGAAAGATGGCAGCCTGGATGACAAACAGCCACTTGAGCTTGGTCATAAAATCGCCCTTGGCGATTTTTGCGCCGATCCAGTTACTCAAAATGCTGCAGGCTCCATAGATGAGAAGCACGGCGCTGATCCAGCGTTCAGGCACGCCCATGGACTGTCCCAGCAGCGGCGTGATATACGTAAATGTCACGAAAATACAGCTGTTTCCAAGCACCGGAATCAAGCAGGCCAACAAAATGCGCGGTTTCATAAAGAGCGTCATCTGATCGCTGAACGAACCGACGATCGTCGTCGTTTGGCGCGGAAGCACGCGAAACATCAACGCAAACGGCAGAGCACCGATACATGCCGTAACCACGAAGGTCATGGACCAATTCAAATGCTGGCCGATAAAGGTACCCAGCGGAACGCCAAGCACGTTGGCGATGGAAAAGCCGCCCAAGATCCACGCGATGGCTTCCCCTCTGCGTTCCCGGCTGACCGCATCGTTGGCAATCGAGATCGAAAGCGATATCGTAAGCCCGCAAGCGATGGCCGAAACGATGCGAATCGCCATCAAGGAAGCAAATGACGTCGAAAACACGGTCAGCAAATTCAAGACAAGCACAATCGCAAAGCCAATCAATATGGAGCTTCTTCTCGATATTTTGGCCAGAAACGCAACCGCAAACGGCGTTCCGATCGCATAGGCGATGGCAAAACCGGACACCAGCGTTCCTGCGGCTGCCAGCGACACTTGCATGTAACTTTCTATTTCCTTCAGCACGCCAACGATCACATATTCGGTCGTCCCCAATACAAAGCTGACGAGCGTGAGTATTAAAATAAGTAAATTTTCACTTTTTCTGGTCATTTATAAACCCTCACTATTCCTTTCTAATGTTGCAAGCGCTTTATTTCCTTGAACAGACTTCTTTTTATAATAATTTTGCTTTCCCTTCCCTTCAGTTTCAATATATATTACATATTGGATAGTGAAATTGTACTGTCAGACATGAAAAGCGACAATCAAGGTTGTTGTGATGTTGTTTCAAAACATTATATATGTTGTCATTTCAATTCAGATTTTTGAAGGGAAGACATTAATCATTAATGAATACACGCCATGAATCCGACCAACGGCATGAAGATCAGGATTGCATCATTATTTATGTAGGCAAGCTGGCCGACCATCCTCATTGGAGTTTTCCGACCCATAAGCATGACGATTTGCACGAGATCATCTACGTCAATGACGGCAAAGGTTCATTTACCATCAATGGAATCAATCACTTGGCCCAAAAGGGAGATCTGCTCATTTACAACAGAGGGACGTTGCACGAAGAAAAGTCGAACCCGGATTTCCCGTTATCGACGCTGTATTGCGGCTTCCGTTTCAAGGAAGGTACCCGCGTAAATCATGATTGGGTTGTTCCTCCCGGCAGTGAACCCATCCTTCGCGCGAACCGTTATTCGGAAGAAATCCGCTCCTTGATGCAAACCTTGTTTAATGAATTTTCGATTCGTGAAGACGGTTACGAGGTAGTCTCTCAACATGTACTCAAAGCACTGTTAATGATCATTGAACGCATGTCACGCCATCAGCTCGCCACCGGAGAAATTGTTCGCGGCAACACGCTTGCCGAAAGCATCAAAGATTATCTGGACACAAACTATCGGCAAAACATCAAGCTCAAGGAGCTGGCAGAACAGTTCCATATCGACTTCTATTATTTGATCCATATGTACAAAAACCGTTTCGGCACGTCCCCCTACCATTATTTGATCCAGCGGCGGATGGGAGAGGCGACCCGCCTTCTCGTATCAACCAATAAAAAGATATGGGAAATCGCCAAATTGGTCGGCTACGACAACCCGAATTACTTCACAATTCTATTCACGAAAACGGTCGGCGAATCCCCGCGCAGTTTCCGCAAACAGAATCAAAAGGACATGTTTGGCGATCATGCATCCGATTAACCAAAAAAAGCAGCCTTCCTTGGATCAATGTCATTAAGTTTAGAACTTATCTTAAGGACATTAATCTTTGGATGGCTGCTTTTGGTTAAACGTTCAAATGTTACATGCAATGTTCAGTCAACATCGGTCAAGCGCGTTACTCCGTTCTTAAAGCAATGACCGGGTCTTTTTTGGTTGCCGCTCTAGCCGGAATCATCCCCGCGATCAGGGTCAAAAGCATGCTGCCAATGATTAGTATGGCGGAATGGGTTACCGTCAATTGGGCAATCCCCTCAATGCTCAGCAGATTAGCGATCACGCTGTTGATGACCAAAGTCAACAGATAAGAAATGACAATGCCCAGTGTTCCGGCCACGAGACCAACGATTAACGTCTCCGCGTTAAACAAGCGGGAAATGTCTTTTTTTCTTGCTCCGATGCTGCGCAATATACCGATTTCCTTGGTGCGCTCCAATACGGAGACATACGTGATGATTCCGATCATGATGGTCGAGACGACGAGAGAAATTGCGGCAAAACCGATCAATACGTAGGATACCGTATCCAGCACGGTCTGAATAGCCGATCCGATCATCTCGGACATGTCCGTGTATACGATCCGGTCCTCTTCCGATTTGCCTTCATTATACGCATCCAGATACTGTTTGATTTCATCCTTGCCACCAAAGTCTTTTGGATAAATGTTAATGCTTGAAGGTGTCGTGACCGCACCCAGCGCTCTCAAGCGAGCATCTTTGGCCTGTTCATTGGCAAAAGGCGTATTCAAAACGACATCCCGATCGGAAGCCTGCTGCGCCAGGGCAATCGCTGATTTTGCGGAATCGTTCACAATATAGTCCGTCAGCTTCGGCGTGTATACGATTCCTTCGGACAAGTATCCGCTGGATGATGCATTTCCGTCTTTCAATCTCAAAATGCCAGTGATCGTCAACTCCATCCCATCTGCATCCTCATACAATTCGGGATACGACTCAGCTGTTGCCGGAGCAAAAATGCCGTTCTCCTTTTCTGTATAAAATTGATCGTTCGGAACGATCTTCAATATTTTTTTGCCGATAAAGTCGCTAAGTTTATACTCTTCATTCTCTGTGAAGATACCCAATTTCTCAAAAAACGCTTGATCCAATCGGTTGTAAGAATCAACGACGAGGGCCACTTCATTTTCAGCCGTCGGATAACGGCTGCCCTCTCCAATGAAATCATAGAGGGAAGTAATGAATTCTTCATTGTCCGGAAGCTCCTGCCAATAGGTCGGGGCGGACCCGAATCCCGGGGACATGTCAGGCGAAGCGTTCACCGTAGTCTCAAATCTCACGACATCCTTGTCGCCTTTAGCGAGTATGTTCATGTCAACGTCACGGCCGTAGGTTACCGCATTTACAGCGCCCGGCAGCTCTTGTCCTATTTTGGAGACATAATCGAAATAACTCGCAGTCAATACGTTGGTATGCTGTTGCGTGTTGGCCGCGCTGTCGTGCGAATAAAGAACATCCCCGTTTGGAAATTCATCGTCTTTCCCACCGCTATTTCCTGTAAGTATGCCTGCTGCGGAATCCGGCGGTCCTTCGATTTGCTGCACATTCTCGGATATGGTCAGCGGGAATCCCGCCAGCGTTTCGGACTGCATTTTGGATATGTAATTGGATAAACCGGTGGATAGGGCTAATACAAGGGCAACGCCGATAATGCCGATGCTGCCTGCAAACGAGGTGATGAGCGTCCGCCCTTTTTTCGTCAGCAAGTTTTTGAAAGACAACGAGGCAGCTGTCACCAGGGACATTGAGGTTTTACCCAAGCTAAGTTTCTCAGCTCCGGACGAGCTCTGCTGCTCATATCCTGTTTTGTCGTTCAACATCGGATTGCTGTCCGACTGCACTTCTCCATCCCGCAAATGAATGATTCTGCTGCTGTATTCCTCAGCCAAGTCGGCGTTGTGGGTAACCATAATAACCAATTTCGTTTTGGAGATGTCTTTGAGGATCTCCATGACTTGAACGCTGGTTTGACTATCGAGTGCTCCCGTCGGTTCGTCAGCCAAAATGATGTCCGGATCGTTGACCAGCGCCCTGGCAATGGCAACCCGCTGCATCTGTCCGCCCGACAATTGATTCGGTCTTTTATCCAGCTTGCTGCCGAGGCCCACGGATTCCAAAGCCGCTTTGGCTTTTTGTTTCCGTTCCGAAACAGGTACTCCCGACAATGTCATGGCAATTTCCACGTTTTGTAGAATCGTTTGATGAGCGATCAGATTATAATTTTGAAATACAAATCCGATGGAATGATTGCGGTAAGCATCCCAATCCCGATCCTTGAAATGTTTGGTCGATCGCCCGCCAAGCGAAAGGTCTCCCTCATCATAACGGTCCAGTCCGCCCACGATGTTAAGCAGCGTTGTTTTGCCGCAACCTGAAGGTCCCAGGATCGAAACGAATTCGCTTTCCCTGAATTCCAGGGATATCCCCTTTAACGCCTGCACGGTTTCACCGCTATGGTATGATTTCTTGATGTCTGTCAGCCTTAACTTGCTCAATATGACTTCCCCCTTCATTTGATGTCTGAGCTCATCATAACAGCAGAATTTAAACTGACAGGGGGAAAGAGTTTAATAAAAGGTAAACCAATGTTCAAATCTCTTATAACCTGAATCGATAACCTGCACCCCAAATGGTCTGAATGTAAGTCGGATTCTGAGGGTCCTGTTCGATCTTCTCGCGCAACCGATTAATGTGTACGGCAACCGTCTTGAGATCACCGATCGCGTCCATCCCCCATATCCGTTCGTACAACTGCTCTTTGCTAAACACGATGTCCGGATTCGAGACCAGGAACAATAACAATTCAAATTCTTTATTTTTGAACTCAACCTCCTGCTGATAGACGAAAACCCGATGGGTTAACCTGTTGATGCGAATGGGACCGGCTTCGACTTCGCGAGAGTGCTTGGTTCCACCATTGGTTAAGCGGTCGTATTGCGACAAGTTGGCCTTCACGCGGGCAATCAATTCCGTTGGTGAAAACGGCTTGGCGATGTAATCGTCCGCACCCAGACCGAGCCCGCGAACCTTGTCCGACACTTCATTTTTGGCCGTAACCATAATAATGGGAATGTTCGTCTTCTCGCGGATAGCTCTGCACAGGTCATATCCAGACATACCGGGCAGCATGAGATCAAGAAGAATCAGGTCATACTCTCCGGAAGCCAAAAGCAAGCCCTCATGTCCGTCCGTCGCAATGCTCGTTTCGAAACCTTCGATCTCCAAAAAGTCCCGTTCGATTTCGGCGATGGCCATATCGTCTTCAATGATTAAGATTCTCTTCATCGTCTTCTCCTTTTACGCCCTTGTATTTGGGAATCGTTATAATAATCGAAAGTCCACCCCTTGGCTCCAGTTCCGCATGAATGCGTCCGCCCAGCCGTTCAATCACTTTGCTGGAAATGGCCAATCCCAGACCGCTGCCCAGATCAGGCCTCTTCCGTGATGCATCACTGCGGTAGAACACGTCAAATAACTTGCCCAATTCTTCAGGAGATACCCCTGGACCATTGTCCGTTAAACGCATTTCTACCCATTGTTCATTTTCCATCCATGTGATGGTTACGTCGACGCGCTCTTTGTCTTTATACTTTAGACTATTTTCCAGAACATTTTGAATCACATTGCGGAATTGCACCACATCGATCAGCGTCTCGGCTTGCGGAAATTGCTGTTCATAGTGAAGATTCAGCCCTTTGGGGCTGTACTCTGCTTCGAAAGCAGCCATGGTTCTCTTCATTTCAGCACCGATGTCTACAAGCTCCATGTACAGCGGGAAATCGCCGATATCCAGTTTGGAGAACAAGAAAAGCTGATTAATGATGTGTTCCAGGCTTGCCGTTTTGGCTTTAATCGTATCAAAATATTTCATTCGCATCTGTGGCGTGGTCGCCACACCTTTCTCCAACCCTTCCAAGTACGCTTTGATGGAAGTTAACGGTGTGCGCAAGTCATGGGAAATCCCCGCGATCAGCTCCCGGCGATTAATTTCGTTCTTTTTTCGCTCTTCGACCATGTTGGATAACTGTTCTGCCATGTCATTGAATTCCACACACACGGAAGCAAACTCATCCTGTTTATCGTAATGAATCCGATACTTCAAATTCCCGTCCCGAAGCTGATGCACGCCGTCCACGATGATCTGAATCGGATCCATGATGCTGCGGAAAACAAACTTCGTCAATGCCCTGTTCGTCACGATGGCCACGACTATGAGGATTGTCAGCATCAAAGCTCCGCCATATATCCGTTTCTCGAATGTGTCATGGTTATTGACCGTAAAATTAGAATCACTCAGTACAAGCGCATAATCCCCCGCTTCGGCCCGGTAAACAGCGAGCTGGTCGGTCACGATAATCACGTTGGATTGGGAATGATTCATGTCAGGCATTTCAACGTTAGTCGATGAAACCGGATAAATCCGATGTTGCCCCTGATACAGTGACAAGTTCATCCCCGTTCCCTCGTTCTGACGGTTGAATTCGTCTATATCGGACTGAATGGGTTCCTTGCTGGTGACGGATTTTTGCTTTGCGGCCAGCTCTTCGACCTTTTCCATGCGTTTCGAAAACAGTTCTCCATAATTCAAAGGAGGTTTCTCGCGAATTCCCGTGATCCCTGTGTAGATTAACATCAGGCAAATACTCGTCAAGATCAAAAGCAAAACCGGCATGACCAGCATCAGGAAGTTGGAGATGTAGAGTCGGCGTTTTACGCTCATGGTTATACGTCTTCCTCTCAAGGTAGTTAGAACCATTATAATGTAAAATGGTAAACCATCCGGGAACGAAACGTAAACTAATGGTAAACCGCCGCTGTTCTTACGACTAGCATACTTTTGTTCCTGATAAACTGAAAACCAAAAAAGACGCTAATCAGCGTCTTAAACAGGTCCATTCTCTACATTTCGAAGATGATCAAACCGGATCACAAGCTCTTCTCCCCGTTATAATCGGATTTAAAAGGAATGATCGATTCCAGCAAATGATTGACGTAATCGCTCTCCGCGCACGTAAAATGATTGCAGTCCAATTCTTCGATGATGCGTCCATCCCGCAAAAAAGCCAAACGGTTGCAGAGATAGGCTACGGCTTGAAGGTCATGGGCGATAAACAAATAACTTAATCGAAATTCGGACTGCAGGTCCTTCAGCAACGTTAGAATCTGAGCTTGTACCGACACATCCAGGGAGCTGATCGCTTCATCCAGAACGACGTATTTCGGGCGGGTCGTCAATGCACGGGCAATGCAAACCCGCTGCAGCTGTCCTCCGCTCAATTCATGCGGATGCCTGCTTAAGACGTCGGCAGGAAGCTGTACTTTTCCAACCAGCGATGCAATCCACTGCGTTCGTTCAACCTGGTTTGTTTTCATGTCGCCCAACATGTTCAGCGGTTCCTCTATGATCTGTCCGATCGTCCAGTTCGGATTGACCGATGTGCGGTAGTCCTGGAACACCACGCTAATCTTGCCTTTATTCTGTCTGATCCATTTCTTGTGCGGCACACCGTCGATTTGGATTTCGCCTCCATCATGCTGTTCCAAACCAAGCAGCATGCGGGATAACGTGCTTTTGCCGCTGCCGCTTTCTCCGATGATTCCGAGGCAGTCGCCCTCGTTCAGATGAAAACTGACATCTGTCAGCACATTTTTTTGGACGGGACGAAGGAATTTTCCGGGCATTTTATACCTTTTCTTGACGTGCTTTACGGATATCATGGTTTAGCTTTCACTCCACTCAGCAAAGAATCGTTAAAGCTGTTCGTCAGCTGCAGGCGGGTATTCACCAAATACTGCGTGTACGCATGTTTCGGATCATTGAAAACGGTTGATGTTACGCCTTGTTCGACGATCTCCCCATCCTTCATGACGATCACGTTGTCCGCCAATCGCTGTACGACGCCCAAATCATGCGAGATCAGGATCATCGTTGTGCCCGTCAGCTCCTTCAAGGAACGGAATTGCTTGACGACCTCCAGCTGATTGATGGAATCCAGTGCGGTCGTCGGTTCATCCGCGATGATCACGTCGGGTTTCATGACAAGGGCAATGGCGATCATGCATCGCTGAAGCATGCCTCCCGAAAGCTCATGGGGATAGCTGCCATAAACGGTACGCGGTTCCTGGAAATTCATCATTTCAAGGCTTTCCAGACTCAGCCGCTCCGCTTTTCTCTTTGGAACCTTGAGCAATTGTACGAATGTTTGGTTCATCTGGGCTCCGATTTTTTCAATCGGATTGAAGGCCGTCATGGCGTCCTGCAAAATCATGCTGATTTTTTTGCCGCGAATCGATCTTCTGCGCTTGTCGTTATCCTCCAGGAGGTTGCGATTCTCGAAAAGAACTTCACCTTCCGAACGGATCCAGCGCGGATTCACGCCCATGATTTCCCGAACCGTCATGGATTTCCCGCTGCCGCTCTCCCCCACGATCCCCAGGCATGTTTGCTGTTCCACCGTAAAAGAAGCATCCTTGACGATGACCTTGTTGGTTTTGGTATCTATGATGTTAAGATGGTTTACGGTCAAGATGGACATCATTGATCTTCCTCTCTCTGCCGAATCGGAACAGCTTTCGTTGTCGTTGGCGGCCAGTGACGTAAGATTGGGCGTTCAGCGCATGCTGCATGCTGTCCCCCAGGAAATTCAGCGCGGCAACGACAAGCAGGATCGTAACGCCCGCAGGTATCATTTGCCATGGATTCGTGAACAAAACGTTTTTCGCTTCATTCAGCATCATGCCCCATTCCGGCACGGGTGCCTGTACGCCCAATCCAAGGAAGGACAATGAGGAAATGCTCAGGATGACCCAGCCCATTTCCAGCGTCGAATGCGTGGTGAGTTCGCCGGAGATGCCCGGGAGAATGTGTTTTCTCATGATATATAAAGAAGAGCCTTGGTGAACTTGGGCAAACTTCACGTAATTTTTGGCACGATACTGCTGCACGCTGCTGTAGATCATCCGCGTGTACCAGGCCCATTTGGACAAGATGTTGGCGATGACGATATTGACGATCCCCGGCCCCAATATGCCGACAATGGACAAGATCATAACCTCGGACGGAAAGGATAACATCACGTCGCAGAACCGCAGAATGACCTCGCGCACTTTTCCGTTGGAATACCCGGCCATCAAGCCAAAGATCAATCCCGACACAATGGTCACGATCATGGCCAGGAATGCGTAGAAAAAGGTTGTACGAATGCCGAACAACAAACGCGACAGCAAATCCCGACCCAAATGATCGGTGCCGAGCCAATAATCCGCGCTTGGCGGGGAGAGCTTCACGGCGACATTGACCAAGGTTGGATCATAGGGTGCAAGGAGAGGGGCACACAGGCCGGCCAGCGTAACCATGGACAGAAATGCAAGGCACACCATGCCCAGTCGATCACCGCGCAAACGTTTGAAAAAACTCATTTTGCTTCCCTCCGTAATCTCGGGTCGATCAGCACGATCAGGATGTCCACAATCAGGTTGCACACGATGAACAGCACAGCCATCATGAAGATGTACGCCTGGATCACGGGAACATCGGAATTGAATATCGCTTTGACGCACAATCTGCCGATTCCCGGCCAGGCGAATATGTTTTCGACGACGACCGTACCCGCGATTAACCGTGGAACGGACATGCCGAATGCCGTCAAGGAGGACTGGATCGAATTCGTGAAGATTTTCCATGTGATCGTGCTTTGCTTCAAACCGCGCACCTTGGCGTAAAGGACGAAATTTTCATGTTTGTTCTGAACCATGTTATTGCGTATCAAGCGCACATACGTCGACAGAAACGTAAGCGACAGCGTGACCGCAGGAAGAATGATCGATGTCGGTCCCTCCATACCGCTGGTCGGCAGGAGTCCCAGATGCACCGAGAAATACCACATCAGCAGCAAACCGATCCAGAAACTCGGCATGGCGGCAAGCACGAATACGATGCCCCTCAGGAAACGATCCTGCCACCGGTTCTCGAACACGCTGCACAATATGCCGATCGACATGCTGAAGATGACGATGATCGCCAGCGTTGCTGCTGCCAGCTGCAAGGTTGGCGGAATCGCCTGCCGCAATTCCTCCAATACGGGTTTGTTGTTGACATAACTCGTGCCGAACTCCCCGTTAAAACTGTCAACGATCCAGTTCTTGTACCGCACGAGGAACGGCTGATTCAGGCCCAGCTCCTCGCGCATGCTCTGCACCATCTCGTCCGTCGGCGTAATCTGGTTGACGCGCAAGGCAATTTCCGCCGGATCGCTTGTCCTTAAGTTGATCAGGATGAATGCCAGGAAGGTAACCAGCACAAGCAGCGGGATGGCGCCGATGATTCGTTTGCTCAGGTATGCTTTCATCGTTCGACTCGCTCTCTGTTATTGAAAATACATCTTTTCAAACGGAATTTCGTATTGCGACACATTGAAATCCACGCCCTGCAAACGATCCGAGTGAATGGCTTTCACGACCGAATACGTCAAAGGCAAATACACGGCTTCGTCATGCACGTAAGTAAAGATTTCTTTGTATTTTTCCGCTCGCGCGGCCTCGTCCTGTTCAAGCAAAACTTCGCTAATGGTTTGATCCAACCAAGCTTTCTTTTCCAATCCCGCTTGGGCTTGGTAATCGCCGTGGGAAGGTACGCGCCATGTGGAGACGTACGTTTGCGGGTCATACGGCAGTCCCCAAGACAGGGAATATTGCAAATCAAAATCGCCGGATTTTTGGCGGTCAAAGTAAGCTTGCTTTTCTTCACCCAAAATTTCGAGTTCCACCCCGATCGCTTTCAGATCGCTTTGCATGGATTCGCCGATCGTTTTTTCTTGCGCATTGTCCGAGTTATACGAGAGCAGCAGATGAAGCTTCTGCCCGTTTTTGTAGCGGTAACCGTCATCCGATTTTACCCATCCTGCTTGATCGAGCAATTGCTCGGCCTGGTTGGCGTCGTAAGAACGGATGCTCAAATCGATGTTCGCATACGGCGTGGCCTTGGACATTAACGTATCCGCGATCTGTTCCGTATCGTTCAAAATGCCTGTAGCGATCGTCCGTTTGTTGATGGCATATTGCAGTGCTTCGCGTACGAGCTTGTCCTTCGTGAACGCGCGATTGCTGTTCAGCAGGATCGAGCGCGATCCGGACGGATGACTGATTTTCGTCGCGTATTTTCCACCCTCTTGCAGTGCGCTGAACGCATTGGCGTCCAGCATGTCGCCGTCGGCTCCGAAGATCAGGTCCACTTCGCCTTTTTGCAATCCCAGCAGGATCGTCTGATGATCCGGCATGACCTTCCAACGCACTTGTTTGATTTTGGGCTGCTCTCCCCAGTAGCGTTCATTGGAAGCAAACAAGGCATATTGATTGTCTTTGTGCTCCGTCAGTATGTATGGTCCGGTCCCGGCATAACCGTTTACCCCGTTCGCGGTCGTGCCGTCGATGAAGCTTTTGGGGGAGATCATGCGGAACGGTCTTGTCAGCCCCAGCTCTTCCAAAGTCGGATAATAAGGGTGCTTTAACGTCAATTCCAATGTGTGCTCGTCCACCACTTTCGTGTTGTCGATTTCCTGCACCAGATTGAGCCAGGCGTTCTTATCGTAATTGGACACGACAGCATCGATATTTTTCTTTACGGCCTCGGCATTGAAGGCTTCGCCATCGCTAAATACAACGTTTTTGCGCAAATGAAAGGTATATGTCAAACCATCCGGGGAGATTTCCCAGCTTTCGGCCAATTTAGGCTGCACGCCGTCCGCAGTATTCACGACGAGTGATTCAAAAACCATATTTTGCGCCGCCAATTCTCCGCCCGTCAGATGCGGATTAATGTCGCGAATATCTTTGGTGCTGGCAAAAACCAATTCGTCCTTGGCGGCTCCAGCTTCGTCATCCTGGCTAGCCTGCTGTCCACAACCGGTTAACACCACCAGCAAAAGCACCATTCCCATCAAAAATGTAGACTTCATGTTTTCCTCCTGAAAATTAATCGTAATAATAACGATTAAGATCGTAGCACAAACTTTGCTCATTCACAATGCATTTTTTGAAAATAAATGTGTACTTCCATTTTATTGTGAAACTATATTCATATAAAATTTGTATATTATCCCTATACGTCTATATGATTCAATTTAATTAAAGATTATCTCTGATGAACAATATATTCAAAATATACACCCATATGGTATGTGCAAAGATTGATATTTTTTAAAGTTTTGCATAAAATGAGCTTGTCCATATCCACAAATTGGAATGGACATGATGAAAATGGTTTTCCAGAATCAAAAAAAGGAGGCTGTAGCAGCGGTAATCGATATTTTGGAACCGTTCTCATTCCAAAACTTAGGAGGGTGAACTATGTTGAACGCGAAAAAAACGGTGACTTCTTTGATGATGGCCTGTGCCCTGGCACTTCCTGTTGTCGGAACGGCAATTCTACCTGCGGGGCAAGTCTATGCGGCGGATGCATCCGGAACGACGGCGAGCATTTCCGATATTTTGAAAAACCAGCGTCCTGACGGAGGATGGAGAAAAGATTACAAAGAAACGAGCGGAGAATGGGCAAAATCCACGATCGATAACAAAGCTACATATTCTGAAATCCGAAGACTTGCCAGCGAATTTAAAAAGACCAACAATCCCCAATATTCCGCTGCAGCGATCAAAGGCATCAACTTTTTGCTGAACATGCAGTATGCCAACGGCGGATGGCCTCAAATTTACCAAAGCTCGGGTTACCACAAACACATCACGTATAATGACGACGCGATGATCAATGTCATGTACCTGCTGGATGAAGTCGCTAACCGCAAGGGAGATTTCTCCTTTATTGACAGTTCCCTGGCCGATCGCAGCCGCAATGCTGTTAACAAAGGCGTAGATGCCATTCTGAATACACAGGTCGTCGTTGGCGGGAAGCTGACGGCTTGGGGACAGCAGCATGATTCCAGCACGTTGAAACCAGCGGGAGCACGGATATACGAAGTTCCCTCCCTCTCCGCCGCAGAGAGCAGCACTATCGTAAAATTCCTGAAAACACGCCCGGCCAATGCCAAAATTACCGCGTCCATTAACGGTGCCCAGGCTTGGTTTGACAAGGTCAAGATGACGGGCATCAAATTCGTGAGAGAAAACGGGGACGGCAAAGTCATTAAAGACTCCAGCATCACAACGCCGCTGTGGGCACGTTTCTATGAAATCGGCACGGACAAGCCGATCTTTGTCGGCCGCGACGGGATTGTCAGATACAATCTCAGCGAAATCGACCAAGAGAGACGGGCCGGCTACGCCTGGTACGGCAACTGGCCATCCAAAATCTAAGTTGAATGCACGGGATCGCCTCGCGGTCTGAACCATCTTCCGATCCCTGTGTCAATATGACCAAAACAGCTGCGCTCGAAGCAAATCCCAACGCTTCGGGCGCAGCCCTCCTTTACAACTTGATGATTCCGGCTCTCATTCTCCGGTTTCCAAAAGAGCCCGTGCCCTGCTCAAGATCAAAGCTCAGCCAGCCATCGGTCGATCGGCATGTCCTCATGCAGTTCGCCAAGAAGGATATGATCGAACGTTCCGTTCCGATCGACGATCATCGTTGCAGGCAATCCCGGCACACGGTAGGATCCTGCGATTTTGCCGGTCGCATCAATCACGACGTCAAGTTCAAAGCCGTTCTCGGCGAGATATTCGCGGACGGTTGCTTTGGACTCCCCCACATTGACGAAAATCGTCTTTACATTTTTATTATGGGATTGGGATAAACGGTTCAATAATGGCATTTCCCTGACACAGGGAGCACACCAGGAGGCCCAAAAGTGAAGGAGCACGACCTGCCCGCGATACTGCGAAAGTTGTACTTGTTCCCCTGACAAATCGACAGCTGCAAAATCGGGAGCCGTCTCTCCCACGGCAATAATCCCCTTTTCGGCCTTCTGTCGTGAATCTGCAAATGGTTGCAATACAACCGCAACCGCGCATACAACTGCTGCAGTGATGATCGTCCAAGCCAGTGCGCGCCGCATGATTATGGATAGAAATCGCAATACGCTAACCTCACTTTAATCCCAAACTGTGGCGAAACGCAGCATGCAGCGTGCCGAATCGTTCCCGGAACCGGGACGTCGGGCCGAAGTCCGCCTGCTGGCCTTGGTTCAGAAACACCACCTCATCGGCAACGTCCTCCGCAATCTCCAATTGGTGCGTCGAGAAAACGACCATCTGCCCCTCGGCCCGGATGCCTTTCATCAACTGAGCGAATTCTTGCATCCAGTACGGGTCTAGTCCGTTCGTCGGCTCATCCATAATGAGCAGCGGCGGTTTGGACAGAACGGCTTGGGCGAAAAGCAATCTTTGCCGCATCCCTTTGGAGAACGTCGTGACGCGTTGCTTTTTGTGATTCCCGAGCCCAACCATTTCTAAAACGTCGGTCACTCTGTCCGTACCGACATTTTTCAAGTCTGCCCAGAACTGAAGCGTCTCCTCGGCGGAAAGGCTGTGGCTGAAGCGAAAATCGTCGGGCATGTATCCGATTTGCTCGGCGAAGCGTGTTCGTTTCGACTTTGGGCTTTGGCCGTTAACGTTCACTTCTCCCGAAGTGGGGAGCATAATGCCTGCTATCATGCGCAGCACGGTGCTTTTGCCTGCCCCGTTTCCGCCGCATAACGCCAGAATCTGTCCGGCATGGATGGTGAATGAAACGTTCTGCACAAGTGCCTTTCCTTTCATTACTTTGCATAACTTGTTGACGTGCACTACATAGGGCATAACGTGGTCAGCCAAGGTATCGCCTCCTTTCCCATATCCGATGAACGATCAGCATGGACAAGGCAATCCAAATGCATAAGGCAATCATGAACATTGCTGTTCCGCCGGGTTTTTGTATCCAGAAAACCCACCGATAATATTCGGGCCCGAGAATCGAACCGCCGCCAAGCTTAATGACAACGAACAATCGGACGAGCTCTGCCGGGTTCAGCAACGTCAAAACAGACAAAAGCGGCTGCACCCATGCGTAAGGAACGAAACCCAGGATCGCAATAAGCAGGGCTGGCCAGGCAATGACCAGGAAGAACCAGACGGAAACCGAAATGGTGAGTGCTTGCCACCGATTGCTGCAGATCGAACCAATCAATAAAGCCACTCCTACGAACATACATACCAACCCTGCTGAAAACATCGTAAACAGCCCATACGTCAACAGGTCCAATGCGTTGCCCATGAATCCGCTGACGACCCCCATCAGTCCGTAACCAAAGAAGACAATCGTAATCAGCACGCAGCACAAACCCAGGTATTTCCCGATCACGAAGGAAGACGTACGCAAAGGATAGGTGGACAACAATTGCCAAGCGCCGTCTTCCCTCTCCGACGTCAACGAAAACGATCCGATGAAGAGGGCCATCAACGGCAGCAGATAGAGAATTAAATTTAGCAAGGAACCCGTCGTACCCGAAAAACCTTCAACGACATTTTGAGCATTCAGCACCAGCAGGCTCAAACCGAACATGCAGAACAATATCAGGAACGAATAAGCCCAAGGGTTGCGGAAACCCAGTTTGATTTCCCGGTTGGCGACGTAAATCAGGTTCGAGATCATGGCATTCCACCGACTTTCGGATTAATGATGACCGGCATCTCCTGCTTTTTCGTTAGCATGATTCGTTTCCTCACTCCCTGCTTCCTGTTCATGACTGTGGGTATGTCCCTGACCTTCCCCATGCATGTCCATGCCCTCCGTATTTTGCTTCCAGTCGTGGGATGCGAGTTCTTCGGCAGTCATGATTCGGCCGACGCCCTGTTCCTGAACGAAGGCTTCGGCGGACGGCTTGTCCTTGAAGCTAACGATGCCGTAAGCCATTGGCGTTCTTAGGGAAGCATCGTAGACATAAGTCGCTTTGCCGTATTCGATCCATTCTTTGTCATTATAATCACGGACATAATCCATGCCGATTTGGTCCGTCCCGTTCTGTTGTTTCCATTCATTCATGCAGCCGATGTCGTCGAATTTGTACGTTTGGCCATCCTTTGTCGTCAGTTGAGTGGCAAAAGCATCGTCTTTAACCTGCATATTGCAAATCACGCATACATCGACGTCCTCATTGATCGGCACAGCCGCATATTTCGCGCCGCAGCCCGATAACAGAAAGATGGACCACAACATGATTAAAGTGAATGTCCAGCATTTCATTTTCATTTTCGTCTTCCTCCCAAATAGAACATATATCCTGCAGCAAGTAATAACAGTCCCCCAAGCCATGGCACGAACCGATTGTTCTCGTTATCTCCTGCGTAAGCCCGGGAAGCAGCATCCAGTTTCATTCGCGGCGAAAGATCGGTGAGCCATTCGCTTCTGCCTTCCGTATGCAGGTCGCTCAGAAACGTCATGCCCGGGGATTGAAAAAACAATTGAAAGGCCGAGTTGCGTTGTATCAAACGCTGATAAAACGGGTTGATGGCATAAGCCGCCTCACTTACCCCGTCCCCGTTGAGGTCAAGGCCCTGAAACGAATCCCAGTAGTTGTGGCGGATGACGTTGTTTCGGCTATCCACCGCTTGCGCTTCGATCACGTTCGATACGAATCGGTTGGAGTGAAGCTCGTTTCCCTCCGCATGGTTGAATTGCACGCCAACGAAATTTCGCAAAAGATCGTTTCGGCTGATCTCGTTTTCGGAAGACTCCTGGATATACAATCCGACACGGTTTCCCTCAAGTACATTATCCGCGACGATCGAACGCTGCACGTCATAGAGCAGAATGCCTTGGGAATGAACATTTTCGCTTTGTTTGCGGAACGTATTTCCCGTAACTACAGCTTTATTGGCACCCATGACCATGGCTCCGGTTACATTTCCCTCGCCCAGATTTCCCGTAATGCTCGAAAGGTGGACATACATTAAGTGAATGGCATATCTGTTGCCGAATAACCTATTATTGGCGACCTCGATGCTGCGGCTGTTTTCCATGTAAATGCCATCGCGCACATCGTGAATTTCGTTATCCGTGATCCGGATTTCCTGCGATGCATACAGGTCGATCCCATTTCCCTTCAGCGCATTCTTCGTGCTCGACGGCCCCGTCCAACGAATGAGATTATGCTGCAGGGTTCCTTGGCTGGCTTTTCTAAGAATGATGCCGTAACCTTGGCTCTCTATATCAAGATCGGACAGAACGACCTGATTTGCCGTCACGTGAATTGCTGCATGCTCGCCGAGATGTTCTTGCCGCACGCGAAACCCTGTTAATCTCACCTCGTCGGATTGAACCGAAATGGCGGGAGCTGCCTTTGGATTGATCAGCACGACGGAATCATCGCCCTGAATCGTAACGCTTTTGTCGATGACGATCGGTCCCGAATATGTACCTGGTGCCAATGTAATGACTTCGCCATTAACAGCGCGGTCGATCCGTGGCTGCAAGGGGATCGGGCCGCTGCTATTTTCAGCAAAGGCAATGCCGTAAAAAGACAACATGCTCATTAGTCCCAAAGCAAGCATGCTGACAAGCCATCGAAATAACAGCTTTTCATCAAACAAGAACAGCGAACGCGTTGATCCGGCTGCTTTTGGAATGGAATTTCCCTCCTTTCATCATGGATTTCGTCATTGCCACGAAAGGATTACAACGTCATCGATAACAACAAACTGTGTTTAGTGTACAAACATTTGCCTCTTTCCCATATAGCTCGACGTAGCTATACCCATTTGGAAATTGTGTCCAATTTGTGATGGAATTCATGATATGCAGTGCACAAAAAGACGTTGACCACAAAAGTCAACGCGTTCTCGTTTATTGGATTTGTATACATGGATTCGTGTTTGCAACGTATCGCTATTCGTTCAATGCTGTTTTTAATGCTTCAAGGTTGCTGCGCATCACGCGCACATAGTCGTTTCCTGCGGCAAGCTCTTCTTCCGTAAGTCCCTCAATGGGATTCAAAACATCTGTTTTCGCTCCGATCTCTTTAGCGATCGTGTCGGCCACTTTGGAAGAGACCAGTGTTTCGAAGAAGATCGTTTTAACGTTGTTCTCCTTGGCAAACTGCACGATGTCTGCCATTTGGGCCGGAGATGGCTCCTGATCGGGGGACAATCCAGCGATCGGTACCTGCGTCAACCCGTATTGTTTGGCCAAATAACCAAAGGCTGCGTGCTGCGTAATGAAATCTTTGCGTTTGCTATCCTTCAAACCTTCCGTAAATTCGTTGTCCAGCGCTTCGAGTTCGGTGACGTATGCATCGGCATTGGCTTTAAACTGTTCTTTGTATTCCGGGGCAACTTCGGATAATCCTTTTTCAATATTACGAACCTCTTGAATCGCCAGCTGCGGCGACAACCATACGTGAGGGTCCAGACCGCCGTGATTGTGAACATGCCCGCTTTCATCATGCGAGTGTTCCTCATGTGCATGCTCGCCATGTTCATGGTCATGCTCTTCTTCGGAATGCGCTTCCTCTCCATGGTCGTGATCATGATCATCGGCATGAGCCTCATCGCCGTGAGAATGAGAATGGCCTTCTTCTTCCGAGCCTTCCATAATGTCGATTCCTTGGCTTGCTTCAATGGCTTTCAGATTCGAGCCTGTGGCGCTATCCAATGCTTGGCCTACCCAGCTTTCCAAACCGGCACCGTTATATACCAGCACGTCGGCTTCGGTCAGCTTTGCCATGTCCTGTGCGGTCGGCTCCCAATCATGCGGCTCCATGCCTGCTGGCACCAAATTTTCGACATTGGCCAAATCTCCGGCGACGTGACGAGTGAATTCGTACATCGGATAGAAGCTGGTCTTGATCTCCAGCTTTTTCTGTGCAGCATCGTCAGTGGATGTTTCGGTCGTTGAAGACGCTGTGTTATCGGATGCTGAAGAGCCCGCACTGTTCGATTTCGTGCCGCATCCGGCCAGAACCAATACAAGCGACAAAGCTAAAAAGATAAAACTGCGATTCCAAAATTTCATATTCATGCACTCCTTTTGTTCATTCGTTCTTTGGCATATTTCACGCTTCGCCGGCTGCGGCGCTGCAGCAGCTTTTGGAAAAGCATCGTGACAAGCAGGAAAACGAGCAAAACCAATGCGATTGTACCGCCAGGCGGTGTGTCGATGTAGTAGGACAAGCTCAAACCGGAAAAAATACCGGCCAGACCGGTGCCAATCGCGATATGTATCGCGGCTGCAAACCCTGGCGCAATCCTTAACGCAAGCGAGGCGGGCAGCACGATCAATGCCGACACCAAAAGCACGCCCACAACCGGCATCGCTGCCGCTACGGTCATGCCGGTCAGTACGGCAAAGGAAAAGGACAGCAGCTTCACCTTTGCGCCCGAAATCGTGGCTGTCTCTTCGTCAAAGGTCAGGTTGTATAACGGACGTCTTAAGATAATAAAGTACACCAGTCCTGTAAGCAGCACCGCAGCAATCAACAGCAGTTGGGTGTCGTTTACGGCAACGATGGAACCAAACAAGTAGGAACTCAAGCTTTTGCTCCAATTTTGCTTAAGACTCATCAGGACAACGGCGAGTGCCAGGCCGGAGATCATGATAATCGCTACCGGGAGCTCGCTGTAGGTGCGATAAGAGCGCCGAAGCTGCTCGATCAGTATGCCTCCAAGGATCGCTACGGCAAATCCGCTGAGCGAAGGATTAAGCGACAAGGCCGATCCCAACGCCACGCCGGCAAGGGAGACATGCGAGAGCGTGTCGGCCATCAGCGCTTGTCGGCGCAGCATCAAATACACTCCCAGAATCGGGGCAATGATGCCGATCATTGCGCCTGCCCAGAAAGCACGCTGCATGAATTCGTAACCAAACATCGCCATCCCTCATCCTCCCTTCTTTCCAGTTCGATGACCGTGTCAAGATACTGTGCCAATTCCTCCAGGCCGTGGGTAACCATAATTACCGTTTTCCCATGCGCTGTCACGTTATCCTTCAAAAATCGATACAGCTCGATCCGGCTCTTGGCATCCAAACCGGTCACCGGTTCGTCCAGCACGAGTACATCCGGTTCCTGGGCAAGCGCCCGTGCGATGCATACGCGTTGTTTCTGGCCACCCGACAGCTCGCCGACCTTGCGATGACGGTATTCCCACATGCCGACCTGCCGTAAGCTTTGCTCAACCACGTCATGCATATGTTTGCTGAATCGGCCGAAACACCCCAAGCGCGCATAACAACCTGAACGCACCAGCTCGATGACACTGCTTGGGAAGCCGGCATTGAAGGAAGATACTTGCTGCGGCACGTATCCCACGATCACCTTCGTTCCGTCTTCCCGCACATTATTGAACGACACCGTACCGCTCCAAGGTTTGAGCAATCCAAGCATCAGTTTGAGCAAGGTCGTTTTGGCAGTTCCGTTAGCCCCCGTGATTCCGATGAACCGTCCGGCAGCAATGTCTAGCGAGAGTTGTTCGATGACCGGTTCATGGCCATAGCCAAATACAACATCCCGCAAAGAGGATAAGATCATGTCTGGCACTCCTATTAATCGTAATAATTACGTTTTGCAAAAGCTAGTTTATCGTAATTATTACGATTTGTAAACCGGATCTATTCCTTTTTTCTATAAAACGCCCTCCTTTCCTCCATTCTTCGTACGTGCTAAAACGCCAAAAAAGCCGCCATAAAGCGACTTCTCACGGTTCTGTAATCGTTCCTTGTCAACGAAGGTTGGCAAGGTTTTTTTTGTTGCCTTTATATCCACTCCGTATCGCTATATAAATCGCAGTGGCCTGGTGTGATTAATTAGTACGGTTTATATAGCAACGAATTCTTTAGAATTTCTTTAGAAATATCCCCGGTGGTTCCTAAGTTATGTTCATTAAGATAGCCATGAAGCCGATCATCGAAAAATTGCCCTGCTTCCAACCACGAGTGCGTGATGTTGGACCATTACCTTTTTTGCAGCAGGCACGTATGCTGGTTAGCATATATCTTGGCTTCGCTTCTATTTTTGCAATGTTAACGGAAATGGAGGTGGAAACGTTGACTCTGAATGAAAATCTAATATTTTTGAGAAGCTTCATTCAAAGCCCGAAACGGGTCGGAAGCCTCATGCCGAGCTCCCGTTTTTTGGCGAACGCCATGGTGAAACATGCGCCATGGCATGATATGAAGGCCGCCGCGGAGCTTGGGTCGGGTACGGGAGCAATCACCCGCCAAATTCAAGCCCGGGCAACCGAAGCGACAAAGGTGTTTTTGTTCGAAATGGACGCGGCCATGCGAAACAATTTGCAGGCCGAATATCCGCGTTTCACCTGTCATGCCGATGCGACCCACCTGGTGGAAACGATCCAACAAGCGAATGTCGAGCAATTGGACTGCATTTTTAGCGGACTTCCCTTTTTCAATTTCGAGCGCAAACTGAGGGATGCATTGGTCGAACAGATTCATTCGGCTCTGAAACCTGGCGGGCAGTTCATTGCTTTCCAGTATTCGCTTCAAATGAAAAAGCAATTGACCGAAACATTTGTCATCGATAAAGTGGAATTCGTTCCGCTCAACTTCCCTCCGGCTTTCGTTTATGTCTGTCGTAAAAGGGAAATAAATAAGCTGCAATGATGAGGATAGCGCCTGTTCCATGTCATGCTCATTCTGCGGGTAATGACAAATCGTTAAGCTCATTGCGCAAAAACGGATCAAGATGATCGGCAGCAAGCAGCTCGTGAACGAGGTCCTGATTGACCAACCTTTTATTGGACTGCAAATACTGAAACAACATATCGCCTTTCGTTCCGCGATCCATTAATCTGTAAGCAACATACCAGACTTCCGGATGGGAAACATGGACTCCGTCCCAGACGCTCATACGCCGGATGGGCAATTTAACCACACCCTTGCCTGAATATATAGCAAAGCCCCCGATGATATCCACGTTCAATGAAGGCAAACTCAATCGGTATTCGCTGGCAAACGGGGGGTCTCCACTCGGCTGTTCTTTGTAGTCGAATCCATGGATGGCTTCCAGCAGCTCGACTTTGGAGCATTCAACCGTCAAGTCCCAATCGTTTACGCTTTGAATCAAGTTCAGATAACGCAGTAATCCGCTGCCGCCTAAAGCGTAACGGACGCCTCTCGCATCCAGCCGTTCGACCAAAGGAAGCAGCTGCCGGTGGTCCATACGTTTCCCTCCATTCCATACCCTTTGGTAGTCTCGATGTTCATCATATTTATTCCATTTCAGCCCATTATATCATGATTCAGCCTATCTAACCCGTTACAGGCATTACAACGTGGATCGTCACGCCAATAGAACAGCAATATTTTACAACCTGAGCAATACTTTATGATTGTCCCTTATCCTTCGTTCCCATAAAATGAAGCCAGAACATACTTTATCAACGAAAGATGGGATCTGGACATGAATCATCACCAATTTGCACTTACCCCGCCTATGGGCTGGAATAGCTGGGATTGTTATGGTGCTGCCGTGCGCGAAGAAGAGATTCGCGGAAATGCGGAGTATATGGCAGAGCACTTGAAGGCGTATGGATGGGAATACGTGGTCGTCGATATCCAATGGTACGAACCGGGAGCAATATCTTCGCAGTATCGGCCGTTTGTGCCTTTGGAAATGGACGAATACTCTCGGCTGATGCCAGCCGTTAACCGCTTCCCTTCTGCCGCCGGGGGCAAAGGATTCAAACCATTGGCGGATTACGTGCACAGTTTGGGCCTGAAGTTCGGCATCCACATCATGCGCGGCATCCCGCGTCAAGCTGCCCATGCGGCAACGCCGATTCTGGGCACCTCGGCCACGGCTCGGGACATCGCCCACCCGAATTCGATCTGCCCTTGGAACACGGACATGTACGGCGTAGATGCAGCCAAAGAAGGTGCTCAGGCCTATTACGATTCATTGTTTGAACTGTATGCATCCTGGGGCGTCGACTTCGTTAAAGTGGATGACATTGCTGCATCCCGCCTGTATCAAGCCCATTTGCCTGAAATCGAAATGATTCGCAAAGCCATTGACCGCAGCGGCAGAGAGATGGTTCTCAGCCTTTCACCGGGGCCAGCCCCTCTGGAGCACGCCGAGGAATTCAAAGCCAATGCCAACATGTGGCGCATGACCGACGATTTCTGGGATCTGTGGCCCCTGCTGCTCGGCATGTTCGAACGCTGCGAGAAGTGGGCCGAACATGTGGAGCCAGGCCAGTGGCCTGATTGCGACATGCTGCCGCTCGGCCATCTCGGCATTCGTTCCGTGGACGGCGGAGGCAGCGATCGGTGGACGCGGTTTACCAAGGACGAACAATTGACGATGATGACCTTGTGGTCCATTTTCCGTTCGCCACTCATGTTTGGCGGAGAAATGCGGGACAACGACGATTGGACGCTATCCCTCTTGACCAACCGGGACGTGCTTGATCTGCACAGAAACGGCTTTGGCGCACGCCAGGTATCCCGTGAGGATAACAAGGTTGTATGGCAAGCCAATCATACGGACGGCTCCGTGTACGTCGCATTGTTTAATGTTGGTGACGAAGCGGCCACCGTCTCCGTTCGATTGCAGCAAATCGGCGTAACCCGCTCCTCTGGCGCGAAAGAGCTTTGGACAGGACAGCACGTTAACGTCAATGACGGGACGTTGTCTGCCGAGATTGCTCCGCATGGAGCCGCATTGTATAGACTCGAACCGTAAACTTCCATATACTTAGAAGATGACTAAACCAAAATTGAATCAGCCTGAGTATTCAACGATCGGGTTCCGTTTTTCCGAAGCGGCAGCCATGGGCCTTTATGAACTATATGCCGTCGGTCGCGACCAGGTCTCGTCCCCCCTCTATTCCTGGGACGGATTGAAGCGGTCCGACGGCCCCCTTTTTCTTTTTCAATATACGTTATCCGGACAAGGACGCCTCCGTGTAGGCAGCAAAGAGTACCTCGTTCCGGAGGAGACGGCATTGCTCGTGGAAATCCCGGACGATCACTGTTATCGCTTCGATGACCGTGACGAATCCTGGGAATTCCTTTTTTTGCTGTTTCGTCCTACAGGGCTGCAGGACCACTGGCATGCCGTCAAAAAAAAGTACGGCCCGATCGTTCCCATTCCGCGTCACCATTCGGTAATCCATACATTGGAGCATATCTTTCTCGATGCCAGGGATGGTCAGCTATCGGATGCATTCCGTGCTTCGTCATCCGTCTACCGATTCATGATGGAATTGAGACGTTATACCAGCCATACAGACGGAGACGGCGACCATCCGGAAGCGATTCGCAAGGCTTTGGCCTGGATGGAGGAGCATTATCCGGTTATTCCAGGCGTTGATGTTTGTGCGCAGGCGGCAGGTTTGTCCAAGTTTCATTTTATTCGAAGATTTACGGCAACCATAGGAATGTCCCCGCTGCAGTATTTGACCAAGATCCGGCTCGGCCATGCCGTGCGATTGCTGCGCGAAACCGATCTTAGCATTGAGGAAATTGCCCAACAAGTGGGCTTCTCGGGAAGCAGTTATTTTATCAAAGTCTTTCACGGCATTGTCGGATGTTCGCCAGGCGAATTCCGCAAGGCAAAAAGCCATTTGGCGTTCCATCGTTTGTTTTTTGACTGATTACTTATTGAAGAAGGATTGGATCGAGGCATGAAAAGTGTTTTTAAAATCAATGAAATATCCAAACTGTATCAAATCGGCGCGGACTCCTTGCGTTATTACGAGAAATTGGGCGTGCTCCAGCCACGACGGGACACCAATGGATATAGGCTCTATGGCTTGCATGACATATACAAATTGAACATTATTCGCGATTTGCGCCAATTGGATTTCTCCATGCAGCAGATCAAAGAGTACTTGGACCATCAAAGCATTGATAGTACGCTTTCGTTGTTCCATACAGAGGAGGCGCTGATCAGCGAACAGATCGAAAGGCTGCGTTTCAAGCAACAACTTATCCAGGAACGAATCCATGTCTTGTCTGCAGCAAAGAACATTGAAACTGGAGTATTCACGATCAAATCCTATCCCGATCGGCCTTGCTTACAGCTAAAGATGCGGATCACGAGGGATGAGGAAATGGACTTGGCGATCAAAAAGCTGCATCAAAAGCATGAAAGCAAAATCCGTGATTTTGGCAATCAATTATTCGGAGCATCCGTGGCTGTCGAGGAATTGCAGGCAGGCATGAAGGAGGTGTTCGACTCCATCTTTTTCATTTTGGATCGAAACGCCCGCGACTACGATGATCTGCTTCCCGCCGGGGAGTACCTTTCACTTTGTTACCGAGGGGATTATACTCAGAGTGCAAAGCGGATCATGGACGTCATGGACCATGCCAGTGAAAACGGATATACATTGCTGGATGCCCCTTTCGAAATCTATGAAATCGACAACCGGGAAACGATCCATACCGATGAATTTTTGACGGAGATTCAGGTTCGCATCGCGAAATAGCGGCTTTATCACTCCAATTCGTTGAGAGGGAAGGCCTTTTTTCTTTTATCTACATAGGATCGGTCGCCCAAAGAATTCCAATTCGCTCTGTATCGATCCCGATGACCCCTGTATCATAGGTATACGTTTCGCCATCTGTAATAGACGTCCAGGCATAGAGTTTGAAAGAGCCGTCAGAAGTATCGAACAGTCCATTCGTGTAAAATTCTGCCTCTGGTCCGAATTGATTCAGATAACAGTTGCTTATGGAGTGCGCAAACGGCTTAGAATTTATGGCCAGGTTGTGGGTCATTTCCATGGTAAAGATGAATTCAAGAATCTGATGGGCATACTCCCTCGTTACCGATCTCCAATGATGTTCGATTCTCGACGAGTTATGCCCCATTTTGACCAATAAATCATTCATCCATTTTTCGTTCTCTGCTTCCCTTTTTTCTATTCAATACGTGACTTTCCCAACATTTCTGGTGGATATCAGCTTTTTAAAAGCTTCGTCATCTAGTACCACGGATCATTTCCTCCCTGTATCATAACTTGTAACAATCGCTGATACGACGAATACCCCAAAGCAAGCTCCCAGCATACACCCTCAAATATTCTGTATTTCTCGATGTATCCCTTCTCTTCGAACGTTATATCCTATTTAAATAGACGTGAAATAAAACGAGTACTCCTGAACCGCCGCTAGGAAGCCTTTCAGGAATACTCGTTTTTATGGTTAAACGTTATGGACGGATAAGGATTTATTTGGCGGAAAGCAAGCTATCGGTAATAAACTTCAACTGGCCTTCCAAAGAAATGGGATCATTGTACGTGTCCGAGGTAGGGTCAAGCTGGAATACATGTCCGGCCTTCACCGCAGGCAGATTAGCCCAGATCTTGTTCTCGTAAACAATCTGCGGATCACTTGTATCGCCCGACCATGGACTCGTAAAGATGATGTCACCCGCGTATTCCGGCAGCACTTCCATTGAAATGGAAGCCCAGCCTGTTCCGCTGTCGATCGCTTCGGCTTGAGCCTTGGCTGGCGCTTTAAGGCCAAATTCCCCATAGATGATCTCCCCGCCGCGGCCGAAATTATGGCCAAATACATATAGCCCCTTCGAATACGGGTTGAGGATCGAAACCGTGCGGTCGCCTACCGCGGCCTTCACCTGCGGCTTCAGTTCGTTAATCTTGGCTTCCCAGTTCGCGACCCATGCTTTGGCCGCATCTTCCCGATTGGTCAGTTTGCCCAGCTCCAGCATGAGGTCTTTGTAGTTTAGCGCACCATACTTGAGCTGTACGACGGGAGCAATCTGGGATAATTGGTCAATTCCCTCGGTTCCTGTATAAGCGATGATCAAGTCCGGCTGCAGGCTGACGATTTGCTCGGCTGTCGGCTGCTCGCCCAGGTCCGTCGTACCTTGGCCGGCCAATTGATCTTTAATGTATTTGTTGTTCATCGCGCCCGAGAGCGCTCCGACGACCGGTGCATCCAGCGCAACGAAATAACCTGTCGAGAATGCGGTCAGATCAACGATGCGTTGCGGATTTTTAGGCACTTGTATCTCACCCGCATCAGACTGATACGTCACCGTTTCTTCTTCCGTTACCGCTGTTGCCTCCGAAGAACTTGTATCGGTCGAACGGTCCGCTCCCGCAGACGCATTCGTTGTCGTCTCGGTCGTTGTAGTCGCTTTTTGGCCGCATGCACTCAGCACTAACACCATGGCCAGTACAAGCATAAGCCAGATTGAAGTTGTCCGTTTCAACAAATGAATCCACCCTTTTTTAATGATATTGATAATCGTTATCAACTTTATCATGCGGGTACACTTTTGACAAGACTATTTGTTGGCCCAGCCCGTATGAATTCATGCCCCATGTCATTCAACGCAAAAAGCCGCGATATCGCGGCTTTTCGAGACTTGAATCTTTCATTCAAGTCGATTCACGGACAATCAATTGGAATTCCAAATTCCGATATTCGAAAGGCTTGCACTGAAGCTTGTTCATGAAAATCCGAAACATGTCCTGTCCAATGTTTTTGAGCGGATTCGTGATATTCGTGAGCTGCATGGCGTCGGCCACCTGACTTTCGTCAGCTTCAAATCCTACCACGGCGATATCTTCAGGCACCCGAAAACCGCTCGAACGTGCCGAAGATAGAATACCACTTGCAACGAAATCGTTGGTGGTTACGATCGCATGGGGTTTATCGGCAAGCCTCTCCAGTTTCTTGAATGCCGCAATTCCGTCTTCCACCGTGCGGACGCCGTAGAGCATCCACTCTTCTTTATGCGGTAACCCGTATTTCTCCAATACATCCATGTATGCCTGAATTCTTCGCTTGCTGTTGGTGCTATGTTTCCTTCCGATCGTACAGGCGATATGGTGATATCCTCTCTCTACCAGATGCTCTATCCCCAATCGAAATCCTTCATAATGGTCCATGTATACCGAAGGTATTTTGCCGCTGTTCAAAGGTTCGCATGTCACAATCGGTCCGTATTCCGTATATTTCTCGATCGTTTTCCAGCTCATCAACCGCCTTAACACGATCAGCCCGTCTACCTTTTTTTGGCGCAGCAATTCCAGTGCTGCCTGCTCCTGGTCAGCTTGTTCGTCCGTTTGGTAAATGAGAACCTGATATCCCTCTTTCTTGCCTTCAAGAGCGATTCCATTGATATATTGCATGTAATAATTGTTGATCGTCGGCGTCATGACACCGATAATTTTGGTTCGGCCTACCTTTAGCTGAACGGCATTGATGTTCGGAATATAGTCGAATTCCTTCATAATTTTCATCACGTGTTCCCGGGTCGTTTCATTAACGTGAGGATGATTATTCAATACGCGAGAAACCGTACTTCTCGAAACTCCGGCAATTTCTGCGATTTTTGTGATGTTGATCATGTGAGCCACCCCGCGAAATTTGTGCTTGACCTGGAATGCATTCCAGCGTTTAGCATGAGCCTATGAGGATTGTTCATGAATCCTTCAGACTACTAAATTCTATCACTTATACTACTTCGGAGGTCAAGTCATGGAACATGTGAAAAAAGGTTTCCCTAAAAATTTCCTGTGGGGCGGAGCGGCTGCGGCCATGCAAACAGAAGGCGCTTATGATGCGGATGGCCGGGGGTTGTCCGTAAGTGACGTATTTACGTTCGATTCCAAGCAGGATAAAAAATATTGGCTGGACCAATGGCATATGATGACACATCGTCAGGTCCAGGAAGCTCTCGATCCAGCAATTCAAAAAAACTATCCGAAACGCCGCGGTAATGATTTCTACCATCGCTATGAAGAAGATATCGAGCTTTTTGCGGAGATGGGTTTCAGCACCTACCGGACGTCCATCGCATGGACCCGCATTTTTCCGAACGGCGATGAACTGGAGCCAAATGAACTAGGGCTTGCTTTCTATGACAAAGTATTCGACAAGTTACTTGAGCACCAGATCGAACCTGTCGTTTCCTTGACGCATTACGATATGCCATTACATCTCGTTAATGCTTACGGCGGTTGGACCAACCGCAAATGCATCGATTTTTTCGTTCGTTTTGCAGAAACCGTATTCCGTCGCTACAAAGACAAAGTGAAATATTGGATCACCTTTAACGAAATGAACTGCCTCAAACATCATCCTTTCGTCAGTGCAGGAATTATTGAGGAAGGCCACCCTAATCTCGAACAAGCCAAGTATCAAGCAGCTCATCATCAATTTCTTGCAAGCGCTTTGTCCGTCAAAGCAGCGCATGAGATCATTCCCGGTTCTATGGTCGGCTCCATGATCAGTTATCTGTTATTATATCCAAACACCTGTAATCCGGATGACGTCTTGGAAACCCAACATGAAGAACGTGTCTCCTTTTTCTTCAGTGACGTTCAAGTTAGAGGGTACTATCCCTCTTATTCCGCAAGAATGTTCGAAGAAAAAGGCGTTGTGTTGCAAACCGAGCCAGGTGATGATGCGATCCTTCGCGAAAACATCGTCGATTACATTGCGATCAGCTATTATATGTCCAACAATGCAAGTGCCACGGCAGAGCAGCACGAAAAAGCAAGCGGCAATCTGATTGGCGGCGTAAAAAACCCATATCTCGAGCAAAACGAATGGGGATGGCAGATCGATCCAAAAGGGTTGCGGTATGCGCTGAACAATCTGTACGATCGCTATCAGAAACCTTTGTTCATTGCGGAAAACGGCATAGGCGCCATCGATACGATCCGAGAAGACGGCACCATTCAGGATGATTATCGCATCGATTACCTGAAAAAACATATCGAGCAAATGCGTGAAGCCATCCATGATGGCGTCGATCTGATCGGTTACACGGCCTGGGGACCCATCGATATGATCAGCGCTTCGACGTCGCAAATGTCCAAACGGTACGGTTTTGTATACGTCGATCAGGACGATGAAGGTAATGGCTCTCTTAAACGCATCAAAAAGAAAAGCTTTGACTGGTACAAGCAAGTCATTGCAAGTAACGGCGAAACGTTGTAATACCAACGATTTACCGTTCAGCACTTACTTCAAGGCCGGTTTTCAAGGGAAACGGGGATGATCGATCCCCTATTCCATTCCCTTGATTGCCGGAAAACGAACACGATACATCACAATTATGTAAGTGTTTACAATTGAGAATATGACTCAAAGGGAGTTATGATCCATGGACAAAAAGCAACTTGCTAAAGAAATTTTGGAAAGCGTCGGCGGAGAGAAAAACATCAAAATGGCCACGCATTGCATTACACGCATTCGTTTTAATTTGCACGACGATCGGCGGGCCGACTCCGAAAGGCTGAAAAACATGGCCGGAGTCATGGGCGTTGCCCAAAGCGGCGGCCAATACCAGGTCATTATCGGCAACGAAGTGGGCTCGGTGTTCAACCAGCTGATTCAGATTGCCGACATCAAAACCGATGACGAAGATGAAGAGCAACTTACTGCGGATAACAAGGATAAAAAGAACATATTCAGCCGATTGTTCGAAGTCATCTCCAGCATCTTCACCCCTGCCATTCCGGTGATCATCGGTGCCGGCATGCTGAAGGGGCTGCTTTCCCTGCTCACGGTATGGAATTTGGTCCAGCCGGAAAGCGGTGTGTTCGTTGTGCTGACTGCACTATCCACAACCGCCTTTTATTTCTTGCCCATCCTCTTGGCCATTACGGCGGCTAACAAATTTAAGACGAATCCTTACATCGCCGTCGTTGTAGCAGGTGTGCTCCTTCATCCCAATTTCGCCGCGCTGCGTGCGGATGGCGTGACAGAGCTAAGCCTCCTTGGCGCCCCCATGCGCCTGATCGACTACTCGTCTTCCGTACTGCCGATCCTGTTGTCCGTCATTTTGCTGGCTTACATCGAGAAATATGTTAAAAGAATCGTGCCCGGTTCGCTGAAAATCGTATTCGAACCGATGATTATTTTGCTCATCGCCATTCCAATCGTATTGATTGTATTGGGTCCACTCGGTTCGTATGCGGGTAACGCACTCGCCGTTGGTTTCTCTTGGCTCTATTCCACGTCAGGCTTGTTTGCAGGGATCGTTCTGGGCGGCACGTTCTCGCTGATTGTCATCACTGGCATGCACTACGGATTGGTTCCGCTCATCGTGCAATCCGTATCACAATATGGATACGATTACATCAAACCACTCATGACCGTAGCCAATATCGGCCAGGCAGGCGCATCCTTCGCTGTGTTCCTGAAAACGAAAAATAAAGCCCTCAAATCTGTCGCGGGTGCAGCTGCGTTCAGCGCATTGATGGGTGTCACCGAGCCGGCAATCTACGGCGTAACGATGCGGCTCAAAAAACCGTTCATCGGCGCAGCTACAGGCGGTGCGGTCGGAGGAGCCATTTCCGGTTTCTATGGAGCCAAAGCGTACGGTTACACGTTGGCAGGTCTTCCGGGCATTCCGCTCTTTTTAGGAGAAACGTTCATCTATCTGGCCATCGCCATGGCTGCTTCGTTTATTGTTGCTGCCGTGGTCACTTGGGTCATCGGATTCCAAGACATTCCAAACCCTGAAAGCACAGTTGAAATACCCGTGAATGCCTCTGCTCCAACTCCTAAAAGTGTCTTAAATCATGCTGGTGGACAAACGGAAGTGCCGGAAGGTGTCATTTTGAGCCCAATGCAAGGTTCGCTCCATCCTCTCCGCGTTGTTCCGGATGAAACCTTCAGCCAGGAGATGATGGGCAAAGGCGTTGCCATCGTGCCTGCAGCAGGCAGGGTTGTATCTCCTGTCCATGGCGTAGTGGCCAAACTGTTCAAAACCAAGCATGCTATAATGATCGTAAGTGATGACGGGGCGGAAATTTTGATTCATGTCGGTATCGACACCGTCAAATTGAAAGGAAAACACTTCACCTCCCATATTAACGAAGGCGACCGGTTGAATGCCGGGGACCTGTTGTTGGAATTCGATATACAAGCCATCCAATCCGAGGGCTATAACACAATTACGCCAATCATTATTACGAACTCGGACCAATACGCTTCCGTCACTCCGTATGATTCGGATGCTGTTCGAGAAAAGGATATTCTGTTGTCCCTGGTGTCAAAGCATATTCCTGGCAGCCTGTCATCCTAAACAAAACGTACCGAAGGGATATGACTTGAAAATGCAACTTCTGAGTTTGGTTCTGTGTTTAATCTGGGGATTCAATTTCGTGATCATGAAGCTGGGGAACGGCCTGTTCCCCCCTGTTTTATTCGCCGCTTTTCGCTTTTTGGTCGGGTCCGGTTTTCTTTTTCTGATCGTGTTTTTCAAACGGATCCCCCTTCCGAAACGGGAACATTTCAAATGGTTCGTGATCTGCGGCATTTTGCAAACGACCTATTTTAACATTGCGATTCAGGTATCCCTGAATTACATCAGTGCCGGCTTAACGTCCGTGCTGACCTACAGCATGCCCTTGTTTCTCTCCTTAATGGCACATTACGTCATTCCAAGCGACCGGTTAACGACCCGCAAATCCATTGGAATCATCGTTGGCATTCTGGGATTGGGACTCGCGATGGACATTCGTTTCTCCGGGAATCCTTGGATTTTGCTGCTGGCTCTTTCGTCCGCAATCTCTTGGGCAATCTCCAACCTGATCATCAAACAAAAGCTTCAGGACTGTGACAAAGTGCAGTTCACGACCTGGCAGATGGCATTCGGAACGATCGGTCTGTTCATTTGCTCCCTGCTGTTCGAACATGGGACAACCCACTGGAATCTGAACGCTGTGTTGTACTTGCTGTTTTCCGGCATTGTTGCGTCCGCGCTTGCGTTTGTATTATGGACCAACATTCTGTCCAAACTTGAGGCCAGCAAAGCATCGATTACATTGTTGACTGTTCCCATCATCGGGGTGTTGTCCGGTTGGCTCTTCCTACATGAATCCTTCAAGATCGCCACGCTTGGAGGCATCGCCCTCGTCCTGTTCGGCATTTGGATCGTAAACAGCAAACCTGCGGCGCCTAAAGCCGCTTGATGATCCTCTCATGCTCTTTTTTGATCCAACTAAACTTTTCCCTAGAACATTTTCCAATTGGTCAGCATTATACGATGGACTTCCTAAACCTCGTTTTAGGAAGTCCTGTTTTTTCATTTTATTAAAAATTGAAAATATTTTTGTTTTTTTGAATGTAAGTTTTTAGTAATATATAGGTTGATACTATTTTTAAACGAAATCAACAAGAAGACCCGGACACCCGGTCTTGAATACATATTTCACAGCGATAACCTGATCGTCTGCAACTATATATATTTGATATTAAGGAGAGTTACATTATGAGTCAGCCCATCAAAGAATTTCCTTTTTATACAAATTTCAACGAGGTCACGCACGATATTTTGGAAATGGCCAATCAGATTCTCCGGGATAAGTTTTTATTCCTGAGTTCCCTCACCGACACAGAGCAAGTCATCCTGAAAGTGTTGGACAATGATAAAACGATCGGAATCCATGAAGGGATGACGATTCAAGTCGACTCCACCGTATGCAACCGGATTGATTTCTCATGCGATGCGCCGTTGGTCTATGAAGATATCACCCAAGACTCGGCATTGGATGATCTGCTGCCTGCTTTAAAGGAAGCCAGGATCGGTTCCTACCTAGGGGTTCCCATAATCCTGAGAAACGGGGATGTATTCGGCACGTTATGCGCCGTGAATTCCTCGGCTTCGGTATTTGACTGCACAAGCGTGAATTTGTTTCAAAAAGTGGCGAGGCTGTTTTCATATTATTTGGATTTGGAAAAATTGGCCTTCAGGGATTCGTTAACGGGGGCTTACAACAGGCAGTTCCTGCATAAATACTTTGATGAGCATCCAACAGCATATGGAGCTTTGTTGTTCCTTGATCTGGATGGCTTCAAAAATGTCAACGACTTGTTCGGCCATCATGCGGGAGATTTGGTATTGAAGGAAGTGTCCCTTCGTTTGGAAGAGCTGATGCTGCACAATGACGGGTTTGTCGTTCGGCTTGGCGGGGATGAATTCGTGGTTTATTATCATCATTTGTCGGATCGGCATCAGATTGTGAACCAGGCAGAGTTGATTCTGGGTCGGTTATCCTCCTGGGACAGTCTCAGGGATAAGGAGAAATTCCAATTATCGGTGAGCATTGGCATTATTCCTTATACCGAACAAATGAATATCGATCTGTCCACGCTGCTTGAGCATGCGGATGCCGCATTATATCAAGCCAAATCAAGCGGCAAAAACAAGTATCAGTTTTATGAAGGCGTGGGTCTTGAAGCCTGAAATCATTGCTTATCGGAGCAATCGAAGATATTGAACGGAGCAAGCTTGTCCGAATTCTTGCTCCGTCATGATTGCTTTCAGCCTACGATTTACGCGCTTTTTCAGAGAACGGATCAGGCCAGGTTAAGCTGCCACGTCACGCCGAATTTGTCTCCGACCCAGCCGAATTTGGAACTGAATGGATAAGCGCCAAGCGGCATGTACACGGTTCCTCCATCCAGCAATTTGGCAAACGTGCGTTCAATTTCCTCATCCGATTCACACTCCACAAACAGGGAAATGGCAGGCGTAAACGAAAAAGCATGCTTCACGTAGCTATCGATACACATGAACGTTTGCCCGGCCAGCTTGAATGTTGCTTGATGCAAAGAACCTTCCGGACCATCTTCATTCGGGCCGTATCGTTGAATGCTTGTGATTTCAGAGTCTTCGAACAGACTCACGTAGAAGTTCATCGCCTCTTCTGCCTGACCTTCAAACATCAAAAACGTTTTGATTTTAGGGCCGATTTTTGCCATGACGGGATCTCCCTTTTTATTTTTGTAGTGTGCTTCGAGCTTGCTTACTATTTTCTCCAAAACGTAGTGCACTCAGCCTTGTCCATTATATTGAACTCGATCAGTTTCGCAAGCAAACCAAAATCGACTTCATTTTTCCACGGCATACGAATCAGTTCCTTGGTATGGGTGTATCCTGCTTGGGTAATGTCATCCGCAAAACGTTCAATGACCACCTTCTCTGGAGCTACGGCGATGTGCTGTTTGGACACGCTAAACCCGATAATAAACGTATCGTGATCGGTAAACATGGGCTGATTCCATGCAATTTTGGGCGATAAAACCGGATAAGACTCCTTTACCCAATTCAATACTTCTTCCATTCGGGCACGGTGCTCCGGATGATCGATGCGCGTCAAATATTCCGCAAAAAATTCCATAATCCCCCTCCTCAAGAGCAATATTTTCAGTTGACGATGATCATCGCCATCCCATTTTACCATGAATCGAAACCGTACAAGGATGAACATATTTACTTTAAAACATTCGGAGATGCCAGCACGACCGACGTTTCAATCTGCCTTTCCGGCACGTCCCAATATCGCTGCAGCAGCTCCGCTTTTTTCTCCGGCGGAACCAGGGCGAAGCCGTTTTTCTCATAAAACGCGATGGCCCACGATGCCGCTTCCCATGTGCCGATCAGGATCGGTTTGTCGGTAAATCCAACGATGTGATTCAGCAGCATGGTGCCAATGCCGCCCTGGCGGCTTGACGTTTGTACGTAAGCATGACGGATTAACGCCACATCCCCTTTGTCTTGGATACCCATGACGCCGACAAGTTGTCCGCCAAGCTCGACGCCCCAGAAGTTTACGCCACTGTTCATCTCCTGCTTCAGCTCTTCCAGGCTCATATACGGCACATGATACCGATCTTCCGGAATAACCCCTTGATAGGCGGTAGCTGCATCGTTAATAATGCGGAAAATGGCAGGTTCATCGCTCTCCTCACATGGTCGAATGACGGGTGTCGTATGTACGATTTCTTGCAGCCGTTCCTTCACATGATTCGTGACGGCGCCGCCATGATAAGCGATCACTGCATCCACGTCGAGCTCCAGCAATTTCGCGATCGACTGCAAAGCGGTGGATGGATCTAACGTATGTTGGGGGTCAAAGGAGAGAAGATTGCCTTCTTGCGAAGTCAATGCATCACCGGCGATCAGCGTTTTGCTCGGAATATGGTACAGTGACATGTGATCCGGCGTGTGCCCCGGCGTATAGACGACCTGAATGCCGCCGGCCAACGGAAGAATGTCGCCATCCTGAAGTGCCGTATGCACCTGCACGGACGGTGCGAAAACCTTGCTTTTGATGAGCGGGATCGCTGCGGTCAAATAAGGGACGGCCTCCTCATGCGCCAGCACCGCGACCTGGCCTTCCCTGGCTTGCACCACTTCCGGCAGACTGCCGATATGGTCGCGGTCTTGATGGGTGATGATGACATGCGTCAAATCGTCCAAAGCAAACCCTTCCTTTTCCAGCATCGTACGGATCAGGTCCAATTGCCCGGAAATGCCGGTATCGACAAGAACGACATGCTGCTCGTCCCACAACAATGTCGGATGTACGACGAACGCTTCCCCATTCACGTCCATCCGAAGCTCCATCGCTTGAATTCCTGCGGGGGTCAGTGGCATCATTTCATCTTCCTTTCTTCTTGCGGATATGCCTTATTGTATAAGGTTTGGCAGGGTATTAAAAGTGTAAGTCGTTCCTTCGGCATTTCCCCTTTTCGTACAGTTGCCCTGCGTAAAAAGAAGAAGCACCACTCCATAAAGAGTGATGCTTTCTTGACCTATAGTCCTCCACGGTCACACACCATGGTCTTGATGATCTTACCAGCCGCGGTCCGACATGCGCTCCGACGGTGCAAGCGTGGCAATGTCGATGCCTTTCATCGGCGTACCCAGGTTTTTGGATACTTCGGCGATCAATTTGTAATCCGTGTAGTGCGTCGTTGCTTCCACGATCGCACGCGCAAACTTCTCAGGGCTGTCCGATTTGAAAATGCCTGATCCTACGAATACGCCGTCTGCGCCCAGGTGCATCATCAACGCCGCATCCGCCGGGGTGGCTACACCGCCTGCCGCAAAGTTGACGACCGGCAGTTTGCCGTTTTCGTGTACATCCAGCAGCTGCTCATAAGGAACGCCGAGCAATTTGGCTTCATGATACAGCTCGTCTTTGGACATGCCCGCCACTTTCTTGATCTGGCTGTTGATCAAACGCATATGACGGACCGCTTCAACGATATTTCCGGTTCCCGGCTCGCCTTTGGTACGGATCATCGAGGCACCCTCTCCGATCCGGCGCAGCGCTTCACCCAGATCCTTCGCGCCGCAAACAAACGGAACGACGAATTCACGTTTGTCGATATGGTACACCTCATCGGCTGGTGTCAACACTTCACTCTCGTCCAGGTAATCCACGCCCAGGGATTCCAGCACTTTGGCTTCCACGTAGTGGCCGATGCGTGCTTTGGCCATAACCGGGATCGTTACCACTTTCATGACTTCTTCCACGATCGTTGGATCTGCCATCCGTGCAACGCCGCCTGCGGCACGAATATCCGATGGCACGCGCTCCAGCGCCATAACTGCTGTCGCTCCGGCCGCTTCTGCAATCTTTGCCTGTTCGGCGTTCATGACGTCCATGATGACGCCGCCTTTTTGCATTTCTGCCATGCCTCTTTTCACACGATCGGTACCTGTATTCATCTGTAGTCCCCCTATCCGAATTCGAACGAACCATCCAAGCATTGCATGCTTTTATTTCGTCTTTGTTAACTGGCTCTTATAAATTAAACCATTCCGGGAGTAATGGGTAGGGCCAGATTTTAAATTTTATATAGGACCACAACGCGTTACCGTGCAAAACCGGGACAAATTATCGTCCACGAAACCAAGCCTCGCAGAGCAGAGAAACGCCTTCGCGGATCCGTTCCTCATTCAATCCTCCGAAACCAAGCAGGACCTGCGCGTTTCCCGAATGATGCTTTTTCTCATAAAAAGCAGACATCGGATAGACCAAAACGCCATTATGCTGCGCGGCGGCGATAAGTTCTTCCTCGGTCATGCCGTTGCGCGGCTCCAGCACCAGGTGCAGCCCTGAAGCCGAACCGATGATTTGAACGCTGTCCTTCATGTAATCCTTGATTGCCGTCAATAACGCATGATGTCTTTTTTTATAAATGTTTCTGGCTTTGTTGAGATGTTTGCTCCATTCGCCGCTTTCCATGAACATCTCCAGCGTATGCTGATCCAGTTTGGACACGGTTTGTTTGTAACCCGCGTACCGCTCGTTGTACGTTCCTAGCAGTTTTTCCGGAAGCACCATGAAGCTGATTCGTATGGAAGGCATCAACAGTTTGGAAAACGTGCCTAAATACACGGTGTTTCCATGCATATCCAAACTATGCAGTGAGGGAATAGGCCTGCCTTCATACCTGAATTCGCTGTCGTAATCGTCTTCGATGACGTACCCGTCGTTATTTTTTGCCCATTCGATCAGCTCCAACCGCCTGGAGATCGGCATGACGGTACCTGTCGGGAACTGATGCGAAGGCGTAACATATACGGCCTTTACGTCTGTGTTCATCAGCTCGACCACGCTCAGGCCGTGTTTGTCGAGAGGGATCGGTTCTACTTGTTTTGCGTAATCCTTGATGACCAGAAGGGCCTGATCGTACCCGGGATCTTCCACCCCGAAACCATGCTCCCTGCCGATGATCTTGCATAGCATGCTTAATAGATACTGCGTGCCCGCACCAATAACGATTTGTTCTTCCCGGCAATTTACGCCGCGGGATTGATAGATGTACTCCGAAATTTGCTTGCGCAGTCCAAGTTCTCCTTGCGGTTCCCCGGCCAAAATCACGCTATTTTGTTCGGCCATGATGCTTTTCATCATCATTTGACGCCATAGCTTGAAGGGGAAATGAGTCAGGTCCACTTCCCCATATTTAAAATCGAATGCGTACTTTTGCGCCGGTCCCTCGAGTCCGGCAGCTTCACCTTCGCTTCCGGACTGCAGTGCATCATGCGGAAGGCCGGCCAGCAGAAACGTATCCTGCATCTCGGCGACGAACAGCCCCCGGCGTTCTTCGCTGATGACGTACCCTTCGGCAACGAGCTGCTGGTATGCCGCGTCTACCGTATTGCGGCTGATGTTCAAATACGAGGACAAGCGCCGTTGCGAAGGCAATTTGCCGTTAGCCGGAATTCTTTTTTTCTGTATTTCGTCTTTCAGGTATTCATATAGCTGCAAATACATCGGCTCATCCGAGGCCGGATCAAGATTAGGGGTAATTTCGAGCATATGTTCCATCTCCCAAAGATCATTAAATCAAAAATTCTGGCCCCCCTAGTTCTTGTCTTTGTCATTATTTCAACGAGGCCAAAATCATATTCATCTTAAATGGGATCAGGTTGGATGTAAAGATCCATAAGCGGGAAAAAGCCGCCATTAAGGACGGCTTGCCGAATACCTTCGTGCAAACAAAGCAGCCCATTCAATCTCCGGATGTGCGCTGGGCTGTTTGTTTACACGGGCAAGACAGCACGCGCCTGTTGTCGTTATAGGCCTTGCGCAAAACGTCAACTGGACAGTCACCATTTTCCTTCTGGGCGATATCCTATAAGGAAAAGGAGGACTGTTCATGTCGCTGTTGTTCGAACATACCGAGATCGAGCGTGAAGAGCTTTCACTGGATGACTGGAAAAAAGACGCCTGTAAGCGATTCGCTTCCAAAATGGGCGATCGGGAACACCGGTTTCCCTGCATTCCGGCAACGCATGCCTTCGCACTGGGCCACCTCCGTTATGGGTTCGTGTCCAATTCGGGCAATGGGTCTGCAGGCAGCCAACTGGCAGCCATCATTGCAGAATATGGACAATATTCACGCTCTTTCGGCGATTATTCTTCCCTGGTCGTTTTTTTCGAACCCGGGGATAGTATTGAAGACGTATTGAGTTATGAAACGTTTTTCTGGAATCTGTTAAGCGAGGTCAGCGGTCACGACGATGCATCCTGGCCGTCCGACATTCCGGAAGATCCGGAAAATGCCATGTGGGAGTACTGTTATGACGGGGAACGTTATTTTGTCTATTGCGGCACGCCGGCGCACGTCCTTCGCCAAAGCCGCAGCTTCCCTTATTTCATGTTAGCCTTAACGCCCCGTTGGGTGCTTGATCGCTGGAATGCCCATCCCCAAAAGGCGGCTGCCATTGCTCCGAGAATCCGCGAGCGCTTGGTCAAATACGATGCTGCTCCCGCCCACCCGGAATTGAAACCGTACGGATCGCAAGGAAACCTTGAATACAAGCAGTATTATCTGCGGGATGACGAGACTTCTTTATCCAAGTGCCCGTTTCATCGCGCCCTGCAAAAAGGACAGCGGCAGGAGTGATTCGAAACGTGCTTGTCAACGAATTAACAGAACCTTGTCCTAGAAGGACCCTCCTTCGAATAGGATGTTAAAAGCAGTCCTTTCGAAAGAGGGCTTTTGTCATGCCTTCATCATTTCAGTTTGTTTCTTCGCTTCGCAAATGTCGGCATCCGTTCGGAATAATGCATCGCATCGGCATTCCCTGGATGGGGCTCTGACAGACGCGCCCTCTTTTTGCGGACATGCTGGACCATGAAGTCGCTTGCACCAATCAGTGCAACAAGCAGCAGGCTGACGAAAAATCCGGGGCGGCTGAGCGGATGGAACAAGCTTCCCGTAACGGCCGCTCCGATGAGCAGCAATCCGACCCAGCGCTTGATTTTCCCGAAAGCAGTCGCCTTAACCAACTTGCCCGAAGACATCAAAATAAAGGACCAGTTGTACAGCAACATTAATCCGGCTGCCGTCGTAACGTACTCATACACTTTTTCCGGCAGCATTATGGAAACGGCAATGGTTCCGATCAAGCCGCAGCCGATGAGGGTTAACGCAAACAGCGGATATTTTTTCTTCCATTTTCGCGAAAAAAGCTTAGGCGCATCCCCCTCCTGTGCTAGGGTGATCATCATCGACGTGACGGCGTACAGGGATGCAGTCATGGTGGAAAATCCGGCAATGATCAACACTCCATTGAACACGTGGGGGATGAATTTCAGATGATCGCTGCTCAGCGCCAACACGAACGGGCTTTCCTTCGGATTAAACGCGCTTAATGGAACCATGCTTACGGCAAGTCCGATGGATAAGGCGTAAACTGCCGCAAGGGTGATCAACATGACTTTCCCGGCTCTGGGCGCCTGTTTGGGGTCTTTTAGCCGATAGGACAAGATACCTAACACTTCAATGCCGCCATAAGCATAGAACGCAAACAGAAAAGACGACCACAGCCCGTTCCATCCTTTGGGCAAGACCTCTGCAGCATCGAGGGGCAGATCGGCATTGAATTTCGCTCCCCCGATCCATCCGGCCAGAAGTGAACATGCCAGTATCAAAAACATCGCAATGGCAGCAATCTTGATGATCGCCAACACATGCTCGACCCGGTCGAATCCTTTATTGCCGAAAAAGACGATGCACATGCCTGCCAGTCCGAAACCAGCAGCGAATATCCACAACGGAACTGCAGGAAACCAGAATCGCGAGAAAATAGCTAATGCGGTCAGTTGGCTTCCCATGATGAGCAGCTCCGAAAACCAGTAGATCCATCCGCTCGCAAACCCTGCCCAGCTGCCATACGCGTTCTTCGCGTAGGAACGAAAGGAGCCTTGCTCGGGATGACCGGCCGTCATCCGAGCCAGGGCATCGAACACTACATAGGTCCCCAGCGCGGCCAAAACATAAGCAAACAATACCGCCGGTCCGCCGATGGAGATGGCCAGTCCCGATCCCAAAAAATAACCCGTACCGATCGTGCCAGCAACGCCAAGCAGGCTTAGCTGCCACCATTTCAGTTTTTTCTCCTTGTCTGACGCATTTGATGCAGTACCCATGGATTCATTCCTTTTTCATATGAGTGAGTGATGTTGCTTTCTAAGTAGCTTTGCCCATGCCGTCTTTTTTCATGTCTCCACGTGGATTCCCGATAGTGAAAGGAGCTTTTTTATGGAAATTTACATCAAATATGTTTTAATCGGTCTCGCCATAGCCATGCCTGTCGGCGCTATTACGGTCGAGATGACGAAGCAAGGATTAAAAAACGGGTTCGTTCACGGGTGGGCCGTGGGTCTGGGCGGCATGACGGTCGATGTTTCGCTGATCCTGGCGATGTATTTCGGGTTTGCTTCCTTGCTTGCATTGCCTTATGTGCAAATTCCGCTTTGGCTTGCGGGCGCAGCCGTTCTGGCCTACCTGGGCTATGATTCGATCCGGAACGCAGACCAGGACATCACCCCGGCAGATGAAAAAACGAAAAAATCGTTCTGGAGCACATTCTTCAGCGGACTGCTGGTTGCTGTATCCCCCGGCAATCTGATCTTCTGGATCTCCGTTTTCGGAGCCGTGTTATCGGCTTCTTACAATTCGGGCAAAGAAAGCTTTGCCATCGCGGCCATCGGCGTGTTATGCGGCATTGTGATTCATGACTTGGGCTTGATGTCCATCGTTTCCGTTTCGCGCAAAGTGATGAGCCGGGCCATGATTCGTTTTGTCTCCGTCATTGCAGGCATACTTTTATTGGGATTTTCATTCTATTTCTCCTATCAGTTCATATTGGCACTCTGGCACATGTTCAGTGTCTGATTGGTTGTATGTAACGTACGCTAGCAATAGACGTATGTGACTTGCATGTGAGACCTTGGGCCCTCAGCCTTATGGTCTTTTTTTCATGCAACTTTCTCGATTTTAAATATTGCACTTTAGGCAAAATTGCACATTGGGCAATTAATTGATATGATTGAGGCATCTTTCCCACATTTTTATGGAATCGGAGGTGAACCATCGTGAACCGCAGTTTACGCGCTATCAAAAAAGAAGCCACCGCCAGCGCTTTGGCTGAAGCCGCTTTTCAACTTGCCCTGGAACGCGGGCTGGATGGTTTCGTGGTCGAAGATATCGTGCAGCGCGCAGGATATTCCCGCAGAACGTTCGCGAATCATTTTTCGTGCAAGGAGGAAGCCGTAGTCATGGCGGGCGAGCATTTTCACGGGATTGACGAATATTTGGACATGATTGAACGGCTGCCCGAAGATACGACGCCGCTTGAAGTCATGTACCAGTTCATCAAAATGCAATTGACGGAAGAGGTCCTTCGGAGAATCCATCAAATTCTGGAACTGTCGAAAACGTATCCGACGCTGGCTCCTTACACGCTCAGCCTGTTGCACCGATTGCAGACCGCTGCCCAGGAAGCGCTGAATGGACTGTTCGAAAACCGTTATCCGGTGGGCTATAACCATTTTCTTGCCGGCGCCGTTTGCGCGGCGATCATCCCCCTGCTGGATGGAAGCGTCCCTGTTAACATTCCTGGGCTGCCTTCCGAGGATACGCCGGGTTCCGTTTCATTCGATGAATATATCGATTCCGCGTTTACTTATTTGCGCAATGGATTCCAGATTTAACGAACGTTAGGAGAGAACGAAAAAACGATGTCAAAACTACTTTATAGACTTGGAAGGAAAGCTTACGACAAACCGTGGTACTTCATCTTGGGCTGGGTTCTGATTCTGGGCATCGTCGCAGCGGCCTTGGGCATGAACGGCGTGCATGTCTCGTCCGACATCAAACTCGAAGGAACCCCTTCCCAGCAAGTGCTGGACCGTTTGGAAAAGGAATTGCCCGAAGCTTCGGGAGGCCAAGGCAGCGTTATTTTCAGCGCTCCCGAAGGAGAGCGTTTGGATACGCCCGATAACCTGAGCGCCATCACCAAAGCGGTGAATGATGTATATCAATTGGACTATGTCATCAATCCTGCGGAGCTGGCGGCTGCTGCCGGTGCCGACGCTTCAGCCATGCAGCAGCAGGCTGCGCAGGCCGCCGCATCGGGACAACCAAGCTCGGAGCAAACGGAGTTACCGCCTTATGGGCCTCTTATAGTTAATGGCATGCCCGTACCTGGCGTGAATATTTCCTCAGACGGCAACGTGGCATTGTTCCAATTCCAGTTCACGGTGCAGCAGAACTCCTTGCCCAAAGGCGTCACGGATTCCGTCATTCAGGCGGTATCGCAAGCCGAACAAGGAACGAATATAACCATCCTGCCGAGCGATTCGTTGAAAGAAGTCGGCATCCCGATCGGAAGCAATGAGATTTACGGCCTGGTTATTGCCGCAATCGTTCTGTTTATGACGCTGGGCTCCGTCGTTGCGGCAGGTTTGCCAATCGTCATCGCATTGTTCGGTGTAGCCGCTGGTGTAGGCGGTGCCTTCGCCATCTCGAATTTTGTGACGATGACCTCCTTTACACCGGTATTGGCGCTTATGATCGGCCTCGCCGTCGGCATTGACTACGCACTGTTTATCGTCAACCGGCAGCGGAGACTGATTTTTGACCAAAACCTAAGCGCGCGCGAAGCAGCGAGCCGGGCCGTCGGCACCGCAGGCAGCGCCGTATTCTTCGCGGGTCTGACCGTGATCATCGCGCTGTGCGGATTGCTCGTCATCGGCATTTCCTTCCTGAGCATGATGGCGCTCGTCGCGTCCGTTACCGTACTGTTCAACGTGCTGATCGCCTTGACGCTTCTTCCGGCCTTGCTTGGCCTGTTGGGCGAACGCATCTGCTCCCGCAAAGCGAGAGAAAAGAATCATGCTCAAGGAACTAAACCAGCAAACAAACTCGCGGATCGCTGGGTTTCCGGCGTCGTGAAGCTCCGCTGGCCGGTCATCGTCGCCGTCATTGCCATTCTCGGCACGGCTGCGCTCCCGGTTGCCAAAATGGAACTGGGCATGCCATCAGGCGCTACGGCCAATCTGGATACAACCGCGCGCCAAAGTTACGACGCCATTACGAAGGGATTCGGAGAAGGCTTCAATGGGCCTTTGCTCATTGTGGCCGAGCCTAAGGATGCGTCGCAGACGGTCTCGCTTCAAACGTTGGGCATGCTTGCCCAGCAATTGCAACAATTGGACCACGTTTCCGTCGTAACGCCTGCCGGTGTGAGCAAAGACGGCAAAATGGCCATTCTAAGCCTCATTCCTGAAACGGGCCCAACGGATCAGGCGACCAAACAGCTGGTCGAGGAATTGCGTTCACCAGACTCTGCGATTGCACGCGATCAGGACATGAAGCTTGGCGTTACAGGACTTACTGCGGTCAACATCGACATGTCTGCCAAACTGGCAGAAGTTTTCCCGGTATATATCGGAATCATTGTAATCCTTTCATTGGTCATCCTGCTCCTGGTCTTCCGGTCCATTCTGGTACCCATTAAGGCTACCATCGGGTTTTTGCTGAGTATCCTTGCTACGTTCGGGTTAACTACAGCCGTGTTCCAGTGGGGTTGGGCAAAAGAATGGTTCGGGTTTGACACGGGCGGTCCTCTGCTTAGCTTTATTCCGATCATGGTTACAGGCATTCTCTACGGATTGGCCATGGACTATCAGGTTTTTCTGGTATCCTCGATGAGAGAGTCCTATGTGCACGGACATCGCGGAAACGACAGTGTCAAACATGGTTATCAAATGGCAAGCCGCGTCGTTGTCGCAGCAGCCATCATTATGGTATCCGTGTTCGCCGGATTTATTTTCACCCATGATATTATGATCAAACAGATTGGATTCGCGCTTGCGCTTGGCATATTGATCGACGCCTTCGCGGTCCGTATGGCACTTGTGCCTGCGGTGATGTCCCTCTTTGGCGACAAAGCTTGGTGGCTGCCGAAATGGCTGGATCGCATGCTTCCAAACCTGGACGTCGAAGGAGACAAACTGATCGCAGAACTGAATGCACAAGAAAAACGCTGAAACTTATGAAAAGCACCCTAGAGAATTCCCCGTTGTCTCTCGGGCAAGGAATATTCTCGAAGGTGCTTTTTGTTATTAGCCGATCGAAGCGATCGGCAGCCATGCCGCAAAAAAACCTTCCAGACCTAAAAGTCCGGAAGGTTTTGATTTTGTGTTTAACACGTTACGACACGTCACAGCACTTTATCCAAAAAGGTGATGGTACGTTCATTTTTTGGATTCACAAAAATATCTTCAGGTTTGCCTTGCTCCAAAATATAGCCGCCATCCATGAAAATGACGCGATCGGCTACTTCGCGGGCGAATCCCATCTCATGAGTAACGATCATCATGGTCATGCCTTCGCGGGCAAGATCCTTCATGACGCCAAGCACCTCGCCGACCATTTCGGGATCAAGCGCGGATGTCGGTTCGTCGAACAGCATCACGTCCGGGTTCATCGCAAGCGCGCGGGCAATCGCTACCCGCTGCTTTTGTCCACCCGAAAGCTGGCTCGGGAAGCTGTCTGCTTTATCCTTCAATCCCACTCTCTCCAGCAAACGAAGCGCGGTATCACGGGCCTTTTCTTGGCTGAGCTTACCGAGTTCCATCGGCGCAAACATGATGTTTTTCAGTACGCTGAAATGCGGGAACAGATTGAAATGCTGGAAGACCATGCCGATATTTTCGCGTGCTTTGTTAATGTCCGTTTTTGGATCGCTCAAGTCTTGGTCATCCACGATGACCCTTCCTTCGGTGATCTCTTCCAGTTTGTTGATGCAGCGCAAAAACGTGCTTTTTCCGGAGCCGGACGGCCCGATGACGCAAACCACTTCGCCTTCGTTGACCGTCATGTCGATGCCTCTCAACACCTGATTCGATCCGTAACTTTTTTTCAATCCTTCGACTTTGATTTTACCCACGGCGAAGCTTCACCTCCAGATAGCCTGACAATTTGGTTAGTATGGTGATCACGATCAAATACATAATGGCAACCGTCAACCAGATATCGAACGAAGCAAAGGTTCTGGCAATGATGATTTTACCGGATTGCGTCAGCTCGACCAGACCGATGACACTCAGAATAGACGTATCCTTTAAGGTGATCACGAGTTGGTTGACAAATGCCGGAATCATAACGCGAATCGCCTGAGGAATAACGATCTTGATCATTGCCTTGCGGTAAGGCAGACCCAGGGAGCGAGCCGCTTCCAATTGTCCGCGATCCACCGACTGAATTCCCCCGCGAATGATTTCGGTGACGTAAGCCCCAGCATTCAAGCTGAGTGTCAGAATCGCAGCCAAGAACAACGGCATCGTAAATCCTAATGCCTGCGGAATGCCGAAATAAATAAAGAAAGCCAATACAATTAACGGCACACCGCGGAACAAATCGACAAACACCGTAGCTACGCCCCGCAGAAATTTATTCTGGCCAACCTTCATGAAACCGAAGATCAGTCCCAGAATGAACGCAAAGAACAACGATACGATCGTGTATAATAACGTCTTGCCCATGCCCTTAATCAGCGCAGGCAGCGATTTCTGGATCAATTCCCAGCGGCCGAGCGCAGCCGTGGAGGAACCTTCGCCCAAGTATTTTGCGAGGATGGCGTCATATTCGCCACTTGCTTGAATGTTGGTCAGACCTGCATTGAACTTCGCCAGCAGCTCTTTATTCTGTCCTTTGCTGACCGCAAAGCCATAAGAACCGCCCGGTTCTTTATCCGTCACGATCTTTAATCCGTTATTTTGGGTGACTCCATAAGCCATAACGGGATAGTCTTCAAAACACGCGATCGAATTTCCGGTTTTGACATCATCGTACATTTGCGAAGAGTCGTCGAACGGAACGATCGTAAATCCGTATTTCGAAGCAATCGATTCTGCAAACGTGTAACCTTCCGTCCCTGTTTTTACAGCGACTTTTTGGCCACGCAGATCTTCATAGCTTTTCACGGTATCATTGTTGGCACTTACGCCCATAACAACGCCCGATTGGAAATAGGCTTCGGAAAAATCGAATTTTTGCTTGCGCTCATCGGTAATGCTCATACCCGCAATCACGCCATCGACCTGATTGGATTCCAGTGCCTGAACGGCTGCGTTAAATCCAAGCGGTTTAACTTGTACCTTGAAATTTTGATCTTTGGCGATCGCATTCAACAGGTCCATATCGATGCCGACGAAATCACCGTTCAAATCCTGGAATTCAAACGGAGCAAACGTAATATCCGTACCGATGACGTACGTTTTAACTTCATTGGATTGTGCGGCAGTGGTACCTGCCCATCCGGTTAATCCCGCCACCAGAAACAGCAGCATGGATAGTAATGCAAATGAGACCTTTGTTGTTTTCATGTGTCCTCCTTCTTCTCGGCCCTCACCGGATAACATCTTTCTTTCCCGCTTTAGCGTGACATGTTTGTTCACGTGTATTGCCCATTATACATTCCAATTCATTGCATGAAAATGAAAAATTTCAAATTTTAATATTAGGATTTGCAGCACCGGACTTATTGATTCGTTTTTTGTTATGATTTTGGCAGAAAAACAAATAACTTGCTTATTATTTCTTGAAAATGGAAATCCAATTTCCTGAGTTCAAAGCCTTTCTTATTAATCCTATATACATTGCCTCTCCGTTAACGTGTGTATGTTTTTTGCAGTTTATATCGTATTAAATCATTATTATTGATGCGAAACTAAATACATAATATAATCAATATGTAAAATTAAGGACAAAACAAAGGATGGTGACCTATTTTGAAAAGGCTTTCAATTTTATTGCTCGCCGCTGTGCTGTTTTTGTTGAACTTCCCCGCAAGTTCACCCTCTTATGGTGCAGCCAGTTTTCCGAACACCGGCACAACGGGACTTACCGGTTTCGCCGGGAACGCCAAAAACGAAAATGGCGTTTCCAAGTCGGCCGTCACCGGCGGCAAAAACGGTCAGATCGTCTATATCAGTACCTTGAGCGACCTGCGAACCCAAGTTGCAGATACTACGCCGAAAATTATTGTCATTGAAAAAAACATTTCTTCATCCACATTGCAAAAAGTGAACTTTGGCGCCAACAAAACCATTGTTGGTTCGTACAACAACCACACGCTCACCAATATTCATTTCCGCTCCACCTCCAGCTCAAGCAACGTCATTTTCCAGAACCTCACGTTTGAACATTCTGCCAGCATAAACGGAAATGACGACATCCAGATGTACATTACCTCCGGCACGAACTACTGGATTGACCATGTAACCTTCTCGGGGCATGCGTACAGTTCCAGCGGCAGTGATTTGGACAAGCTGCTTTACATCGGCGATCGTGCCGACTACATTACGATCAGCAACTCCAAATTCGCGAATCACAAATACGGAATCATTCTGGGGCACCCTAATGATGGTAACAGTGCTTATAATGGCGTGCCTCACGTCACGATGGCCAACAATTACTTCGAGAACCTGTACGTTCGCGGACCCGGACTCATGCGATACGGATACTTTCACATCAAAAATAACTACGCCAACAACTTCAACCAGGCGATGACCATCGGCGAAAAAGCTCGCATTTACTCGGAAAACAATTACTTCGGAGCAGGTGCCGAAAAAGGCGGCATTCTCGATGACAAGGGCAATGGCGAATTCACCGATACAGGCAGTACGCCAGCCTTGACCGCTCCCAAATCACCCAAAACCAATTGGAGACCCAGCAGCAATTACAGCTACGAAGTGCGGGATGCCAGCTATGCCCGCGAATTCGTGACCAAATACGCCGGATCATCCAATACCACGCTCGTTTTTGGCAAATAAACGTTGGATCAAGTTCTTGTCCGCTTGTTTTTGGCAAGAACTTGATTCCGTTTCGATGCAAGCTCAAGCTGCCTAACAAAAAAGAGCCGCTATAAAGCGACTCCCGGGTTTAACTTTTAAAGACCAACAGCTGGACTTCAACATATCTGCCCGTGGGCAGCAACGATGTCGCTCGGATGCAAGATGGCCGCGCGAATGCCTGCTTCCACTCCTTTCAGGATCATCTCCATACCCATGCTCGGTCCGCTGCGCGATACCGCTTGTTCCGGAAGCATCGGGATGTGGATGAAGCCTCCCCGAACGCGGCCTCCGCATGGTTCGAGTTTATGCATTAAACCGTAAAAAACATGATTGCACACAAACGTTCCTGCCGTATTGGATACCGAAGCCGGGATGCCCTGCTCGTTCATCGCATTCACCATAGCTTTAATGGGAAGCGTCGACCAATAAGCGGCCGGACCGTCCGGAAAGATGGGCTGGCCCGGAGGCTGATTGCCTTCATTGTCCGGAATGCGTGCATCATCCACATTGATGGCGATCCGTTCCACCGTAATGTCAGGTCGGCCCGCCGCCAAGCCAAGGCATATCACCAACTCCGGCTTTATTTCGTCGATCGCTTCGTAAAGCTGCTCGATCGACGAACCAAACACGGTCGGCAGTTCCTTGGCATAGATCGAATAACCCTCGATGGATCGCCCTTCAAACCATTCGAGTACCTTTTGCGCCGGATTGATTGCATCCCCGCCGAAAGGCTCAAAACCGGTTAACAGAATCGTTCTGCTCATAAGTTGATCTCCTCTGCTTGATTATGCTCGGCACAGGATAATATTAACACAAGCAGGGATCAAACGGGCGTTCTATCCTTCCTAAGCCGGTGAAGCGCTATTCACGGTGCCTATCGTGGAAACCGTTTATCCGCTCTTCGTTTTATACCGGATCACTCTTGTCTTCAGCAATGCGACGACGATGGCGTCCATCACGCCTGCACAGATATTATGGAAGAAACGACGTTGTGTGCTGCTCCTCGCACGATTCCGTTCAACCGTGACCTCTATCACGGAAAATCCATGCATCCTCGCCATCACGGGCAGAAATCGATCGATGCCATTGAAGAAAAACAAACGATCGGCTACTTCCCTTTTAAAAAGCTGCAGCGGACATATCGAATCTATATTTTTATGGCCTGTAATCCAACACCGGATGCGGCTTCCCAAATCCATGGACACTTTATTCAGAAATTTGTCGTCGCATGTGCGCCATCTTCCGTTCACAAAATCCTTTCTGCGGATAAACGGCATTAATTTGAAAATATCTTTGGGATGGGTTTGCATGCTGGCATCCATCAGCGCGATGAGCGGATAGCTGGAATGCAGGATGCCTGCCTGAATGGCCGCGCTTTTCCCGTATGTCCGGTCAAGGCTGATCCTTCTCACGCAAGGATCGATTTGCACAATTTCACGCAATACCCGATCGCTGCCGTCCTTGCTCCCGTCATTGACGAAAATAATTTCATAACGTTCCAGCCGCTCATGAAAAGCGTCCTTAATATCCATATACAGGTCATAAATATTTCGTTCGTCATTGCAAACAGGGATGATTAACGAAAGCTTCGTCATGGTTCGTTCACCTCCGGTAGAACGTTTTTCATTTCATGGCTGGAGACACTTGCGACTAAAGAAACCGCACTAATCAATCACACTCGATCACTGCGAGTACAGTACCGTCTTTCGATCGCCATTATCCCCGATTTTTACGAATCTCCTTCTTCAATGGGAAAATCTGGGATTGGTTCTGCCTCTCCGTTGACGTGTGCATATTTTTGGCGGTTTATACAGCCGCCTTGTCCTTATGCCGCTTTGTCCCGTTCAAGTTCCTGCAATACGCTCTCGCCTTCAATATCAAGGTTCGGTATGAGGCGATCAAGCCACTTCGGCAAATACCAGGCAGACTTCCCAAGGATCGTCATGATGGCAGGCACCAGCATTAAACGCACGACGAATGCATCGAACAGAATGCCGAATGCAAGCGCAAACCCCATCGATTTAACGATCGGATCTTCAGCCATCATAAACCCCGTAAACACCGAGATCATGATCAGGCCGGCAGACGTCACGACAGCACCGCTATTTTTGATTCCTGCCAAAACGGCTCGTCGCGCATTCCCCGTATGTTTATACTCTTCCCTCATCCGGCTGACCAAAAACACTTCGTAGTCCATGGCGAGCCCGAAAAGAACGCCGACGACGATAATCGGCAGGAAATTCAGCACAGGCCCGGGAGCTTCGAATCCAAACCAGTGGCCCAGCTTGCCATCCTGAACGACATAAACGACGAAACCCAGGGTTGCCATAAAGGAGAGCACAAAACCCAGTACTGCCTTGATGGGTACAAGCAGGGAACGGAATACAACCATAAGCAGAACAAAGGCCAAACCGACAACAACCAACCCAAATTTCGGGATTGCATCATTCAATTTCTGTGAAATATCAATGCTGACGACCGTGCTTCCGGTCACCATGACCTGCACGTCTTGTTCTTTTTGCATCTCAGGGGCTTTGCTGCGAATCTGTTCCACAAGCTCTTTCGTTTGAACGTCATGCGCACCTGTGGAAGGAATGATGCGGATCATGCTGACTTCTCCCGACGAACCTGGGATTGCAGGGGACACACTGGCCACATTCGGGAATTTTTTAAATTCGCTTACCACCTGATTTATCTTTTCCGTATTCGAATCGTTCTCTTCATTGCCCGACGTTTTCGCCAGCACAATAATCGGACTGTGGTATCCGGCGCCAAAACCTTCGGATAACAAATCGTATGCCCGACGCTCCGTCTTGGCCGTGGACTTTTGCGCATCATCCGGCATGCCCAAATTCAAATGACTGAATGGTGAAGCAACAATGGCAAGCAGGCCGGCCCCGATCACCAGAATGGACCAAGGTCGTCTTGTCACGAAACTTCCCCAGCGGCTATCTACGCCCGTTTTTTTGGACTTGCTCACAAACAGGGATAAGAAACGGTTTTTCTTTTCCGGATCCAACCGTTTTCCAAGCAGCCCCAGAATGGCGGGCACAATAACAATTGCTGTGATGACCGCCGTGAATACGCACAATGCACCTGCAATCCCCATTGCCGTCAAAAACGAAATCTGTGCGACGGAAAGCCCAATCAGTCCGATGATGACCGTGATGCCCGCGAATACGACGGAACTACCCGCAGTAGCATTGGCAATCGCAATGGATTCATGTATGCCATATCCTTCTGCTCGTTGCTGACGGAACCGGGAAACGATGAACAGCGCATAGTCGATGCCCACGGCCAGTCCAAGCATGGCTGCCAATGAAAGCGAACTTGAAGTCATTTCCGTTACATTCGAAGCCAAAAGCACGCCCATCAGTCCAAGTACGAGCCCCACAATAGCAGTAATAATGGGCAGCATGCCTGTCAGAAACGAAGTGAAGGTAATGGATAAAATGATAAAGGCAAAGAGGATGCCGATGGCTTCGGTCGCCCCGCCGGTTTCCATCTGTACGTACCCCGTGCCGGTTAGCTCAACTTCCCAGCCTGCATCGCGCATCGCATGAGCAACCTGTTCCACCCGTTCTTTGGACTGGTCTGTAACTTCGTCACCCGCAACCTTGTAGTTAATTGTCGCAACCCCTATGGTTTGGTCTTCGCTAATGGTTTTGGTGTCATAAGGACTTACAGTCGATTGTACGCTTGTATCCTTGGCGATTATTTTCAAATTCTGCTGAATGAACTGCCGGGCTGAACTTGCGGACAGATCTTCATGCCAAGGCGTTTTCATCACCATTTGAATCTTTCCGCCATCATCTTTCGGTGAAGGGAACTCCTTGGACAGCAGCTCCAATGCATCCTGTGATTTCAATCCAGGCATGGACGAGCCTTCACCAAACGCCGGTCCGATGGATAATGCAAAACCTGCGGTGACCAGCAGGCTCAGTAATCCGATCCATATCACTTTCAATCGATTTTTGGCCGACCACCATCCCAGTCGATACAACATTTTAGCCATTCCGCCAACAACTCCAATCCAATAACATTAAATTTCTTGATCTGTTATTAGGTTAATGGAGATTGCGCGCAGCAGCATCGTACCATCGGGCATGTACCTTTGGGCAAAAACGGGCAAGCCCGTAACCAACAAAAAAACGATCAGATGGCCATCTGATCGTTTCGCATTCCTTTAACCCTCTATGATTTTAATATGCCGCGTTCCATGGCGATGGCAACGGCCTGTGATCTGGAATCGACGCCAAGTTTATTATACACGCTCGTTAAATGCGCTTTGATCGTACGCTCGGATACATCCATGGCTGCAGCAATTTCTTTGCTTTTATATCCTTTGGATACAAATTGCAGAATCATAAGTTCTTTGTCAGTCAGTGCCAACTTGCTGCTTACCGTGGTGCTTTCGCTTTTGGGCTGCATCTTGGCCTGGATGACCTTCTCCAACATATCCGAGGAGAGCAGCGTTTCACCTCTCACTGCGGATTCAATGCTGCGGAACAGGCTTTCGCGGCTGGTATCCTTAAGCAGATACCCCTTGGCGCCGAGCGCAAGCCCTTTAATCATCAATTCGTCCTCATTATAAGTGGTCAAAATGATGATCGGCACTTCACAGTTTCGATCCTTGAGGATTTGCATCGCTTCCAATCCGCCCATGACCGGCATGTTCAGATCCATCAAAATGATATCCGGCAGCTGTTTCTCCAGCATTTGTACGGCTTGTTTCCCGTTTTCCGCTTCAGCGATGACCTGAAATTGCTCGCCTGTCTCCAGAATAAGCTTGAGACCTTCACGGACCACATAATGATCGTCAACGATCATGATTTTATACGTATTCATCATTCATCATGTACTCCCTCATCCAATGGGATTTCCAATGTAATGCATGTTCCGTCTTCACTGCTGGACAACGTAAGCGTTCCGCCCACTAATCTGGCCCGCTCTTGAATGCCAAGCAATCCGTAATGCCCGGAAAGTTTGCCGATGGTGTCCACGTTAAAGCCGACCCCGTTATCCTTAATCTCAATGGTTAAGGCACCATGCTGATCGGTCACCGTCAATAATACCATGTTCGCCTTGGCGTGCCGAGCAATGTTCGTAAGGCATTCTTTAACGATGTGCAGACTATGCTCCATGATGAGTCTCGTTAAAGGTCTGCTCCATCGAATAGTCGCTTCGATCGGAATGCCGGTAGCATGTTTGAAATGAATCATCTCGTCTTCGATGCTTTCCTTGAAATTCATATCAGACGTTGAGGTTGACCTCAGGTCATCGATGGCCCTTCTTGCCTCAGCCAATGTTCTTCGTGCCTGCGTCAGCGACTGCTGAACAATTTCGTGAGCCCGCTCGGTGCGTCCTTGCGCCAAATGCGCATTCGTCGCTTCCAGCCGCATGATGATTCCCGCAAGTCCTTGTGCGAGCGTATCGTGCAGATCCCTTGCCATACGCTGCCGTTCATTGGAAAGGGTCAGCTCCTCCACCTTTTTATGCGCTTCCTGCAAATCCATGAGAAAGCTTCGAATACGAAGCCGTTCATGCACTTGACGAAAGAACAACACCGTATACGCGATGACGATAATCAGCATCATGATGAAGATGGGGATAAATAAAAAGAGCTCTTGTCGCTCTCCCACCGTTAAGGCAGAATCAAAAAAGATCATGACACTAATGATGGAAACGAACACGGCTCTTTTGACGCTAAAGGAATATCCGAGCGTTTGCGCAATCAGCGCCGGAAGCAGCCCGATCAGAACAGGCTGATACCCTTCTGGCATAATAATGGCGCAGGAGTAAATCAAAATACTTTGTAAAAAAAAGTATAACCAGAAGTTTTTTTCAAGGAAGCGATAAGAACTGAGATGAAGATAGACATGAATGATAAACAGTAAGGAAAAACACAATGACGAAACGATCATGGGTTCCTTGATCGACTGCATGATTATCGTAGCTGCGTATACCAGTCCAAGCCAGATCAGAATGGGCAGCCTGAACGCAAACAGTTCATTTGTATCCTCTTTATTTTTGAACTTGCCAAACATGAGGTTCCCCCTATAGTCGTCTTATTCCTTTATCATACAACCGATCCACATTTAATACATTGTCTGAACGGGCAAACGCGCTTCCCTTTTGGGCAAAGTGACAGTTAAATAAACGCACTAAAATGCGTGTGTATGTTTTTTCGGTTATATATAAGCTAAAAAAGCTGCCAGCAGGCAGCTCTTTAGGAAATTCATACGATATTGTGAAAAGGATCGTTCTGTTACTAACTTCTATGGATAAATATCACTTTGTTGTCGTAAGCGGAATGCGCAGCTCATCCTGTTTCTGTCTGGTGGTATAGTTGTGCACATACAAATCCAGCTCAGCAGCATGTACGTTTTTGAACACATCTGTATGCTTGTTTTCGGCATCGTTATAAAACTGTGGCGTCGAATACTGTTTGTCGCCCCCGCTCAGGAAATAGGTTTGGTTGATCCCGCCAAAGGTATCGTCCGTGCTTTCCGAATCGACATACAGATTCCCGTCCTTGCTGTAATAGGTCCACTTGATCGGAAATCCTTCATAATCCGTTGTCACCGTCCGGGGTTGTTCTGAAATATTTTGCAAACGGATGGGCACTCCGCTCCCCGCATGTTCATCTACGCGCTCTTTCGCGATCAATGTCATCGGTTTGTTGACGAGTTCGTCCATGTCCATCAGGATGGAGTCGTTCTGTTCAAACCTCAACTCGGTCTGGTGGGGATCGGGTGTTCCCTCGACATTGACGTAACCGTCCATGATTTTTCCGCCGACCTCCAGTTGATAACTCCGGTATGGCAATCTGAAGTATTCTTCATCATGGTTCAACGTTACGCGAATCTGTGTTGGCGTCACAACAAGTTCGTTGATGTCCACTTTGGAAGGATGGTCAAGCAGCGGTAGGTTCAGTACCTTCTTGAAAGCCCCTGTCTCCATTTGCTGCCCCGACAAAGACAGATCCAGGCTCCATGTGCCCTCCGTTCGTGCCTGTTCATGTGTGTACGCAAAGGTGAAACGGTTTCCCTGCTGCTGCCATTTCTGTTCATCGAATATCTGCCTGCTGAAGTATTCCCCCGTTGGGCCGTCCATGCCATAACCCGGGCTTTCTGTTTCTTTGATGAGGCTCTGATCCTTGTCATAGGCCATAATTCTTGCCCAGGTCTGAGCCTTCAATTCGGGTTGAGCAAAGATCACGCTGGATTGAATTCTCGTCTCTCCTTCCGCATGTTTGAAGGACTGCACTTCAACCGATAAAATTCCGTCTTTCTGAATATCGAACCTCTGTGTGCCCGAATCCGCAGGGTCCAACGCAATGGATTGCTGCACATCTTGAAGATAACGTACGTTGGTAATGGAGAATTGAAGCTGTGACTGCGGCTTGTCCATCACCTGCTCTGTTTCGTAATAACCTTGATATACACCCTGCTCCGCGTTCCACTCCTGATAATAACGTCCTCCAAGCGGCGTCCCGTTGGCGTCTTTAAGCACGATCTCGTCATATCTGACTTCTTGTCCGTTCATGTGTGCTTCCGGCTTTAGCGTATACAACAGAACGGTTCTGTTTTCATCGGTAAAAGCGGTGTGAACCGTTAAAGTAACTCCATGGTTCGTCACGCTTTGTTCGATGACTTGTCCGTAACCGGCCTTTAGCGCGGATTCGATGCCCGATTTGCTGGAAAGGATGCTGCTCCAATCGTATTGGAAGGCCGCATAGACGGGAGTTGCAAGCATGGCAGCCGATAAACCAAGCACGATGGCCGTTTTCGTTTTTGACCTGTTGCGTGAGTCAACGCCCTCAATGCCCATGCGCAACTGATCCTTTTGAATGCTGGCAAACATTTGATCAAAATCAGGATAATTGACGTGGTTTGCATGATTCATATGGGCTTTAACCTTGGTTTCAACGGAGTCCAACATAACTCTCTCCTCTCATGGTGCGTTTTTCGTAACTCTCCATCTTCTTTCGGATCAACTTCAGAGCCTTGTGCAGCCTTGAATTTACCGTCCCTTGGGGTATGCCTAGCGCTGCCGCGATCTCGGCAATGGTAAGATCACCGATAAATCGCAGCGTCATGACGCTGCGCAGCTTGTCCGGCAGCATCTGCAGTTGTTTCTCCAATTCCTCGTTCGAAAATTTGGTCATGACGATGTTGTCCACCGCATCGGTTTTTTGGCTCATCTGGTCGTGCAATGCTTGCAATTGATGCTGCTTGTCATGTTTGACTTTGTTTTTTCGGATCACGTTCAGACACTGGTTCATCGCAATGCGCATAATCCAGCTTTTCAGATATGTCACGCTTCTCCAGTCCTGGCGGAACACGATGACGAATACGTCGTGGCTGGCGTCTTCCGCATCCTGGCTGTTCTTCAGCATGTACAGGCAGGTACGATAAACATCTTTGCTGTAAGTTTGAAACAGTTCATGCTCGTCCACCCCTGACGCTCCTTTCTGGATGAGATATCTATTAGACAAGCGAGAGCGAATTTTTCTTCACTTTTTTTATTATGCCATGATAATGGTAGAGGGTATATTTGCTTTTTTGAAAGGAGTGTGGCACATCATGCGGTTTTTCGATGGGCGTGGGAATGTGTATGGATTCGTAAATATGATGAGCGGAGATTGTTTTTTCTGTTGTGAATTTTTCATATATTGTAATAATATAAATAGCGATTAAAAAGGTGAAACCAGCCCAATTTTACGCCGGTTTCACCTTCGTTGTTGGAATAATTAATCGATTAATTCCACATTCCCCTATATTTTAACAAAAACAAGGTGAAAGAAAGTTAATGATGGTGCCTCCCAATGCGCCGGCAACAACCACGACCCACGGCGGTACTTTCCAAAAAACGAGCATCAGAAATAAAAAGGATGCCAGTGCAAAATCAACAGGGGCCACAATCGCCGTAGTCCAAAGCGGATCATACAGCGCCGCCAACAGGATGCCTACAACGGCTGCGTTAATCCCGGTTAAAGCTCCTTGCATTTTTGAGCTTTTGCGTAAAGAATTCCAGAAGGGCAGTGCACCTGCGACCAAAAGAAAAGCAGGCAAAAATATAGCGAGCGTGGCAATCAAAGCGCCTGTAAACCCGCTTATCATTGTACCCAAATATCCAGCAAAGGTGAATAGTGGTCCAGGTACAGCCTGTGCCGCACCATACCCTGCCAAAAAGTCGGACTCGCTGACCAGACCTGTAGGGACGACTTCACGTTCCAACAGCGGAAGAACGACGTGACCACCGCCAAACACAAGCGCTCCCGATCGGTAGAAGCGATCAAAGAAAGACAGCCAGCCCGAGCGATCCAACGGGCTAAGCCACGGGAGAAGAATAAGAAGTCCAACAAAGGCAGCTATACAGAAAAGGGCGAATTTACGGCTAACGGGTACGGACAAGTCTGTCATCTCAGAAGCTGCTGTTTTACGATATTGCATCATTCCAAGGATGCCTGCAATAACAATCATCAGGATTTGAGTGAAGGCCGTTTGCCACAAGAGGATTACAGAAGCGGTAACCATAGCAAGGGTTGCCCTGCTGCGGTCAGGCGTCAGTTTTTGCCCCATCCCAAGCACGGCCTGTGCGACAATGGCAACAGCAACGATTTTAAGACCATGAATCCAGCCTGCACTTCCAATATCCATCCCTTGCAAAAGGAGAGCGAACAACATCAGAGCAATGACTGATGGAAGCGTAAAACCTAGCCAGGCCGTCAATCCCCCAAGCAATCCGGCACGGATGACGCCAATGCCAATCCCTACTTGACTGCTGGCAGGACCGGGCAAAAATTGACACAATGCTACTAAATCCGCATAACTACGTTCATCCATCCACTTTCGGCGGCGCACGTATTCCTCATGAAAATACCCCAGATGGGCAATCGGTCCTCCGAATGAAGTCAGGCCGAGTTTGGTGGATACGGTCAACACTTCAAGAAGTGCTTTGAGTTTGCTTTTCGGTTCATGCGGGGTTGCAGCTTTATTGTTTTCCACGCGCTTTTGATTCCTCCTGACCATTCGTTTGCACGATCTGATTCATTTCACAGTGTCAGAGAAGTAAATCTATTCCCTTTTCCCGACAATATAAACCGCAAAAAACATACACACGTTAACGGAGAGACAGAACCGATCCGAAGAAGCAAAGCGTGCGCGCATAATAGCTTTCTGAAAAAAAGCTGCATCGGAAGCATAGGCTTATCACCGGATTTTCCCTTTTGAAAAAGGGATTCGAAAAAATCTGGGGATAATGACGCTCGAAAGATGGTACTGTACTCGCAGTGCCCTAGTGTGATTGATAAGTACGGTTTATATACCCACATTATAACGATCATTTTCGCATTCCATTTTAACTCGGGGTTAAATAAAGTGGATAAAGCTTCATAACCGATAACAAAAAGCCCGGTTCATCACCGGACTTAAATGGCAGCCTAAATGGGATTGCATTTTTTAAAGGTCTGTCCGCGAATTCAGCAGCTCGGCAGCAATTTGCGTACGGTTCTTTAGGCCTGTCTTTTGCAGCATCGCATTCAGATGTTTCTTGACGGCCGCTTCGCTAATAAACAGCGAGCCGGCAATTTCCTTATTCGTGGACCCGCTGGCAATGCGTTCGGCTACTTCAAGCTCCCGCGGGGTTAGTCGGCTTATCAGGGGGCCCTCCGCTTTTCGCCGAGCCGAATGAGGATGTTCTTTCATTGAACCATTTTCCGTTCGTAAACTTGCCGCCTTCTCCAAAAATGCGTGCAGCTTGTTCCCACGGGTATCCAAACGGTACGCTGCGGCCTGAACGCCGCCGTTGTAAACATAAGGACATTCTATGCCGAGTAAGGGTTCAAAGCCCATGCTGATATGGGAATCCCGGTAAAAGGGCAATGCCGGAGGGCAAGCGATGAGCAAAGTCCCTGATAAAACGTGTTCCATGATCAGATTAACGCTGTCCGAACGCAATTCGCGGCTTTCCGGGTCCATCACATCTACGGCGAATATAAATTTGCATGTCTCGTTCTCCTGCGGATCATGTGCCTCCGTTAACAAACGGAAGCAAGGAGCCGAAAGCGGGTTCCGCAGTAAATACGGCAGCGTATCGGCCCGAACGGACAGCATTGCCGCCAGCCCGAGAACGTCGCCATCCGGTCCCCGCAGCAGACGGAACGAATCCAGCCCAAATGCGGTCAATTCGGCTGGATCCCATCCGGTTAACCGGAGCAGGCTCTCTTGCCCCGTCAACTCATATCGGAACCACTCATCACTGTCCGGATCGGAGCATACGATTCTGGCCGTCTTGGCCGCGGCTTTCCGCCGTTCAATATACTTCTCCATTTCCGGCAGTGTCTGCTCCGTCACCGGCTCCCAATAATTTGCCGAGCTGCGATTGTACCGAAAATGTGCGCGCAGAATCGGATGGCCGGTGTGGCTGATCAACTCGTATATATCCGCAGCGGCGCTTGACCCCCCCTCCATTTTTGAACGGATCCGTTCGTTAAGAACCGCGATCAGCCGCTCAAGGTACAGCGCGAACGTATCCGGCTGCCGTTCCCGAAAACTCTGCCGGGCAGCGTCACGGACAAGGTCATGCAGCTGCCATCCTCTCGCAGAGCTTCCGACAAAGGAAAGCTTGATCAAACGTTCGAATACTTCGCGAGGCAGCTCTGCCTCCATCATCCGCTGCAGCATTTCGAGATCGAAGCTCCGTGGAACGGATGCCGCATATACCAAGGACCGGAGCGTTTCGTCAGGCACCTCCTCAAGCCAATATTGCAGCAGTTCCGCGTGCGTTTCCCGCTTAGCGCTGCTGCGGAATTGGCCGCTTCCCGTATTGACGGCGAGCAGCGACAAGGAAAGCGGATGCCCTGATGAGATCAGCCACAGCCGGTCGATCAACGACTCGTCCGTGATTCCCTGCCGCCGGAGATAGGTCCTAGCCTCCTCATACTGCAATTCGGACAGCGGAAGATTAACGATCAGCCTCCTCCATAACGAAGACAGCTTCCAGGGGCCGCCCAGCGGGTACCTCCCCGCAATGACGATCAGCAGATCGGACCGGAGAAGGGGGAAAAAGGTTTCACGGAGCCAAGAATCAATGCTTCCGGCCTCCTCGTATTGATCCAGTGCGAGCACGATCTTTTTTCCCGCCGCGCTGTTGTGGAGATGCTCGATAATTCGTTCTGCAGTCACTGTCCCCATAGGTCTTTGCCCATCCGAGTCCAGTCTGGACGCCAGATCCTGCATAAAAAGGTCCGGGCTGCCCATATAATCCTGCATGTCCATCCGCACGAACCCGGCACCGACATTGTCCGCCAAGCGGCTAAAGCGCGTCAGCAGCGTGGTTTTGCCGATTCCGCCCGTGCCGTGCACGTTTAATATTTGTGCCGTTCCCTCCCTGCCGGCTTCCAGCATCCTGCCGAAATATTGGCATTCGAAGGCTCTCCCCGTAAATTCCTCGGCACCAAGCCTGATCATGACATCCCTTATCGTTTCCATGTTCGGTACGCTCCCGGTTAAATTATTAGCCAAAAGTATACTATCAAAGTAACAGGATGGGTAGTACTCTCCTTCGTTTCCGCATGTTACCGTGTAAATGAAGGGAGTGAATGTGCATGAATCCAACGGATCGTGAACGTTTGTTAAAGAGAGACCGAATCAGCGGATCGGAGATACTGCTGCGATCCCTGCTTCTTGAAGGGGTTGAATGTGTCTTCGGGTATCCTGGGGGCGCCGTGCTGTATATATATGATGCGATGCATGGAAACCCGGATTTCAAGCATATCCTGACCAGACATGAACAAGGAGCCATTCACGCCGCAGACGGATACGCCCGCTCCACTGGCAGAACAGGAGTTTGTCTGGCAACATCGGGACCTGGTGCGACGAATCTGATCACCGGCATTGCGACCGCTCATATGGACAGCATTCCGCTGGTCGTTATAACCGGCAATGTGGCTACGTCGCTGCTCGGCACCGACGCTTTCCAAGAAGCCGATATCGGCGGTATGACCCTGCCGGTGACCAAACACAGCTATATGGTACGTACGGCGGATGAACTGCCCCGAGTGCTTCGTGAAGCGTTTCATTTGGCCAATTCCGGACGAAAAGGACCGGTGCTGGTCGATATCCCGAAAGACGTTTCCGCTGAGATGACAGAGTTTATATATCCTGAGGAAATCTCCATACGGGGCTACCAACCGCTTCCCTTTGTCCGACCGGATCAAATCGGCAGGTTGGCCGCCGTTCTGCGGAGTGCCAGGAAACCGCTCATTCTGGCGGGGGCAGGCATTATCCACGCCGGGGCTGAACAGGCGCTGTCGGAACTGGCTCGTCACTGCGGCATCCCGGTGACGACCACGCTGCTCGGAATCGGGGGATTTCCTTCCGATGATCCTCTTTCGCTCGGCATGGCAGGCATGCATGGAACGGTTACCGCCAACCGGGCTTTATTGCAGTGCGACTTGCTTGTCGCCGTTGGTTCCCGGTTTGATGACCGGGTGACCATGAGGCTTGACGGCTTTGCTCCGGAGGCGGTCATTGCCCACATCGACATTGACGCCGCCGAGATTGGCAAGCTGGTGCCTTCGTCCATCTCGGTTACGGGGGATGCCTGCACGGTACTCCGCGCACTGCTTGATGAGCTGCGGGCAGATTCAGGTACGTACGGCCATGCCAACCAAACCGCATCGTGGGTTTCCGAGCTGAACCGGATGAAAATGCTTCACCCGCCGCGTTACCGCAAAGACGGACAGGAACTGAAGCCCCAATATGTCATCGAGATGATTGCCGAAACCACCGGGGGCGAAGCCATTATCACGACGGACGTCGGACAGCACCAAATGTGGACCGCGCTGTTCGGCCGCTTTAACCACCCCCGTACGCTGATCACTTCAGGCGGCCTCGGTACGATGGGATTCGGCTTTCCCGCTGCGATTGGCGCTCAAATCGGTAATCCCGGGCGCACTGTCATATCGATCAATGGCGACGGCGGAATGCAGATGTGCGCACAGGAACTGGCGGTGTGCGCCATCCACCAAATCCCGGTGAAGATTGTTGTGATCAACAATCGCACGCTGGGCATGATCAAACAGTGGCAGGAGCTTGTCTATGAAGGACGCCACAGCCATATCGATTTGTCCGGCAGTCCGGATTTCGTCAAACTCGCGGAAGCTTACGGCATAACGGGATTAAGGGCGCAGAACCCAGAGGAAGCACAACGGGTGTGGCAGCTTGCAATGGAAACGGAAGGACCTGTTCTGATCGATTTTGTAGTCGATCGGGATGAGCTAGTATATCCTATGGTGCCGCAAGGGATGGCGCTGAGCGATATGATGACGGGGGAAGAGATAACCAATGGATAGACATACCATTTCCGTATTGACCAATGATCATCCGGGGGTGCTGCAGCGGGTCGCCAACTTATTCAGCCGCAGAGGATATAATATCGAGAGTATTACGGTAGGCGGCTGTGAGCTCGAAGGTTTGTCGCGGATGACGATCGTCGCCGCGGGCAACCGTCAAATGCGCGATCAGCTGATCTTGCAGTTGAGCAAGCTGGTCGACGTAATCCAAGTCCATTCGCTTGATCCCGCTCCCAAGCTGTCGCGGGAATTGATGCTCGTGAAGCTGAAGGCGTTGCCTGCCCAGCGGCAGGAAATTGGCTCGATCGCGGAAACGTTTCGATGCACCATTGCCGACGTCGGTCTGGACGCGCTCGTTGTGCAGGTTGTCGGCGAGATGGCGCAAAACAATGCCCTGCTTCAGCTTCTTGAGCCATATGGCCTGCTTGAGCTGACACGAACCGGGGAAACCGCGATGAGCCGGCCGTAAGTTGGATGACAAAAGGCAGCCAAGGGCAAGCATTTGTCCTTGACTGCCTCCTCGGCTAACAGCTATCGTCCTTTAAAGGCACGGGAACCAAGTTCCTGTCCTCAACATATAAAAATCGGCAGGACGGTCCCTTTTTTTCAAAGTGTCCATCTTGAGGGTTACCATTCACTTTTTTGCGGGGATTACTAGCAGTGGCTCCCAGGTCAATCCTTCCTCGCCCATTTTTTTGCGCTGGTCGGAAATGTTTTGCAGCGTTGCATTACGCTGCTTCTCGAGCGCCTGGATGGTTTCCAGATAAAGCTTCTGAATCTTCAGATCGGCGGATGCGACCTTTTCGGCGATCTCCTTTTTGTAAGCCGCAGTATCCCTGGAAATTTGGGCGGTATAGTCTTTATACAGTTTGCTGTATTGCTGCTGTGCTTTGGATTTGCTGATCTTTCCGATCGAATAACGATACAACGGGCTGGTGAGGTAGTCAGTGCTGGAGTTTTTCATTAAAAGATACATCGGGCTGGTGAGGTAACGATCCGATACCGTTTTTTTCAGCGCAAAAGCGGGACTGGTTAAACTGTCTGGATCAACCGCTTTTTTATATTCGGCCATGTAGCTGGTCAGTGCGTTCTCGTTGATTGCGCGGTCGTATATGCCCATCGTGCTGCTCAGGGAATTGCGGTTGGCCGCCCGGGAGTAAAGACCCATGGGGCTGCTGAGCGAGTTCGGATTGATATCGCGTTCGTACTGATTCAATGCATCCCGCAGCTCGCGGTTATCCCCGTATTTTTCCGTAAGTTTCGCCAAATCCTCCTTCAGCCATTCGTTCCACTTTTTTTGGTCTTCCAGGACAATGCTTTCCAGTTCGTCCAGACGGCTGTTTTGTTTCTGAAGATAGGCTTTGTATGTATCCGTCGCCTTTTTCATATAAGCGTTATAATTTGAGACCGTTTTCTTGTTATACGCCTTGTATTTGTCCCATATCTGGTTGATCCATTTGCTGTCTGCAGCCTGGGCGGAGCCCGCCGGCAGAAGGGCCAGGGACATCAGCAGCAAGCTTAAGGCCAGCAGCCCACCTCTTCGTAGAATGATGCCTTTCCTCTTCTCGGTGCCCGTCATCTTGTATTTCTCCTTCCAAGCGAATGTGATTAGAATCAAGGATATTTTATCCAAATCTGCCTCCTGTTCCAATAGTTCTATTGAACCTTCCTAAAAAAACACCTGATTTGGCGACTTCACCTCGATCCACACGCCCCATTCAAAAAAACCTCGGCATTACGATGATCGCAACGACAAGCACCAGCACAACGATCAAGGTTCCCTTCCACCCCAAACCGCGCATCAGTTCCGACAGGTTGCCGCCCGCGGCCCGATCCATACCGTCCTTAAATACCACCATCGGAGAATCTTTACGTTGTTCTTCTTGAATTAAACGTTCCCTCATGTATTCCGGCGTTTCCTTGTTTTCACTCACCTTGATCCCTCCCTTTTATGCTCCTTATACTCTGTGGGCGTGAATCCCGTGTATTCTTTGAACACTTTGGAAAAATAGTGCTGATCGCTGAATGCCAGCAAATCGGACAGTTCCCTGAACTTCATGTGTGGTTTGCTCTCCATCAGCCGGCATGCTTCTTTGATTTTCAACCCTGTATAATACTGAACAAACGTACTCTGGGTAAAGTTTTTAATGACTCTGCTAATATATGACGGACTCACGTGAAATTTTACGGCAAGGTCATTGATCGACAATGACGAGTATCGGTTCATTTTCATATATTCGTCAATCTGTTCGAACAGCACCTCTCTGCTTTTGCGAGAATGCGATTGCAGCATGTCGAAGCATTGTCCCGTCCACGCCATGAACGCAATGCCAAAATCGGCATAATTCGTTTCTTCAAGCAGCTGTTTAGCACGTGCTTCAAGACCAAGCCGAATCCCCGACCCCCGCTCCTCCAGCAAATGGGCAAACGTATCGACCAATAAACCGATGAATCGTTCCAGCTCCGCCAGCTGTACATTATTTTCCTTCCATTTCACCAGCAGCTCGGACAGCTTCAGTTGAAAACGTTCCTTCTGATTCCGTTGGATCATGCGCACAACGTCCGTTTCCGGAGCGATGCCCATGCCTCCTGTTTCCGAACGGGCAAGCGAAACGGGATTCCCCGTATCCAGCGCACATCCTTGATTGATCCGCTGCTGCTCCCCAATAATTCCGGAGATCCGATGGTATAACTCCGGCAATCTGCCGGATTCGCCGGTTAACAGCTGTCCTCCGATCATTACGTCCATGCCCTGCTTCGATAAGTGCCGCCGAACGGATTCGAGGCACTCATACACGGATGAGTAACGATCCAGAACGGCACGGTTTACGAACGCAATGATTTGTTGCGAGCTCTGCGCCGGAAACGCCTTGCAAGGATAAGGAGCCAAATATTCCGTCAGCGCATACAGGATCGTCTCTCTTCCCCACTGTTGGCCGCCGCCTGTGAAAGGCTGTCTGCGAAGAACAAACATCACCTGTCCGACCAAAGACAGGTCTTCTCCCAGCTTGAAGTTCGCGTATAACTCGGGGGCTACGATATCCTTCAACAGCTCCGCATCATTGGGCATTTGCCGGTTCAACTGGTCGATGACGCGAGCCATGACCTCTTCCAGCGCTTTGCGATCCACCGGTTTGAGCAAATAATCAAACACCTGCAGATTCAACGCTTTGCGCGTATATTCAAAATCGCTATAACCACTGATCAGCACCACTTTAAGATTCGGGTGCAGTTGTTTGACCTGTTCAATCAATGATAATCCGTCCATTTTGGGCATCCGGATATCCGTCAGCAATATATGGATGGACTCATGGCGTATTGCCTCAAGCGCCTCCTCTCCATTCGTTGCCGTGGCGACGACCCGAAGCGGCATGTCGAGCGCATCCAACAGGGTCTTAATGTTGCGCAAGATCGGTTTGCTGTCCTCTACAATGATGACGTTGTACATCTCTTCCGCCTCCTACTCTTGGTAAAAATCTTGGCTCATGGAGCCAATAATCTGTACCGTTGCGCCTTTTTCCTGATCAGAATGGTGATTGAAAATATTAAACATAAGCCGATTGGCATACATCAGCTGGAGCCGGTTGACGCTGTTGACGATCCCCATGTTGCCCAGCCCGGTATGCCGGCTTTGTCTTTGACTCGCATTCGAAGCGTTCTCTCGAATATTGTTCATAATTTCCTGTATTTTCTCCGCCCTGAATCCGTCCCCGTTGTCTCTGATCTCCAAAGCCCATAAACCGTTGAATTGTTTTACGGTAATCCGGATGCTCCAAGGAGGAGCCGTATTCATAAATGCATGCTCAATGCAATTTTCGACAAAAGGCTGAATCACCAGTCTCGGCAATTGAATTTCGTTGGACAAGTCGTCCGATACGATCTCCCATTCCAAATCTTCCTCGTACTTCTGTTGAACCAACGACAAGTAATGCCTCGTATGTTCAAGCTCATCGGCTAAAGTCACATGCGCGTATGGAGAAGATACGATATAACGCAAGCTGTCCGACAAATGTTTGCACATATCGGAAACAACGTTCGTTTTGCCCTCTTGGGCTGCAATGCTGATGAGGTATAACACATTATGAATGAAATGAGGTGCGATCTGCGCCTGAAGCGCCGAATTCCGGGCCATGACTTCTTCATGCAGCGCCACTTTCTCCCGGTCGATCGATTGCTGCAGCCGCTGCATCAAATCCTGGAAGGCTTCATTCAGCAGCAGCAAATCGTTATTTTTGGGACGATCGTCAACCTTTAAATTCATATTGCTATAATTGATGCGCCAGATCTGGCTGCGAAGCTTGCGGATGGGGAGCAGCAGGTTCCGCGTCGAAACTAAAATGTACACAAAAGAAACCAGCATAAGGGAAGTAATGAGCAGGATCGAAATCAGCTGCACCGAATTCACCGATCCAAATACGGATTTTCTCGGCGTAACGATATACGTAATCCATCCCGAATGCAAAGATTGGGAATGCGTTATGTAATTGCCTTGCTCATCGACATCCAGCCCCTCGGACGACGACGGTTCAATTTGTTTCACTTGCTGGGCACCCTCATCCAAGCCGGTCATCTGCTCTCCGTATTGATTGAGGATATAGACCTCTCCAGCCGTTACTCCTTCGGTCAGCTTTTGCACGTAATCCTGGTCCATTTGAATGTTCAGATAACCGTATATTGTGCCATTCTGATCATTGATGGAGCGGATGAACGAAATGGTGTCCGCATGCCGGAGCAACACGAATCCGCTGCCTGACCACTGCCGCCCCGCCTCACTGCCCTCCAGCGTCCGCTGCAAGGACAACTCCCGATTGGTTGCTCCCAAGTACGAAGTAAGCATGACCCCTCTTGGATCATAAATGGACATGTCCTTGATATTCATGCTAGGCCCAATCGCTTGAAACATGATATCTTTTAACTTGCGAATTTGCTTTAGTCTCTCATAGCTGTTCTGGGCCTCATAGCTTTTGTCCATGGTAGCGAAAATGTCTTTATTCGACAGCAGCCGCTGTGACAGCTGGTTCTGATGATCAATGTAAAGGTCAACCTGCTCCCTGACTTTGGTCGCCGTCATCAACATATCCTGAACCGTTTTTTCTTTAAGAGGCCGGATGACCACGACATTGACGTACACCAGGAAACAACCCAGCACAAACAACAGCAGTGCCAGAAACGTCAGAAACACCTTGGTTTGCAAACTGAATTGCGTTGCGCGATGCATGAACTTGGCCACTTGCGAGACCGCCTCCCGTTCTGTCTTGTTGTCGAATCCGTTTGCATTCATTCCTTACTGTATCACGAGTGATCATGAAATGATAGCGATTTCAAGTTCAGAATTTTACACATCAACGCTCAACCACAGACATGTACCCTGCATGGAGGAAAACGTATAATCAGGTCTGTAAGCGGATTCAATCAAACGTTTTAGAGGGGGATTTGCATTGAAGATTCATCAAAGAAAAAAAACGGCGTCCGTTCTTCTGGCCGGATTATTGTCCATCGCGTTGACGGCATGCGGCTCGGGTAGCTCGGATTCAGGAACGTCCGCAGGCGGCGAAAGCAAAGGTGGCAAAGTCACGCTGGAGCTGGCCATCTCCAAAAGCTCTCAAGATTCGGCCTTTATCCAGCAGGACATTTTGGACGAATTCGAAAAGCAAACCAACATCGCCGTGAATTTGCAGCTTATTCCGGCCGAACAAACGACGACCGTCCTGCAAACCAAGCTGGCCGTGGATGAAACGCCGGACATTATTCAATACAACCTGGCCAGCGCCGTTACGGACTTAAACCTGGAACGCAACTTCGAAATTCTGGATAACGAGCCTTGGGCAAGCAGAATCGTGAACAAAGACGTTCTGTCTGCAGGCGGCCATATTTACAGCTTCCATGTCAGCCAAGATACGGGTATGCAAGGCGTTGTGTACAACAAACAGATCTTTGCCGACCTGGGCTTGTCGATCCCGAAAAATTTTGATCAATTCCTGGAAGTCAGCGAAAAAATCAAAGCGAGCGGCATTACGCCGGTCTTTATGCCTTATAAAGACGCTTGGGCAGCCAACATCTGGCCTGCGGCAGCCTTTGCCGATTTTGTGTCCAAAAATGATCCGACCTTCTTCGATGACTTGAACAGCAACAAAAGAAAATGGTCTGACATCCCGGAATTCAAAACCTTCCTGGAACAGCAGTACGAAGTGTATAAAAAAGGGTACACCAACGCAGACGTGCTTAGCGACAGTTACGACATGGCGGTTGGCAAGTTCCTGAACAAGGAAGTCGCCATGATGTTTATGGGTGACTGGTTGATCGAAGGCGTGGCCCAGCAAGACCCGAGCATGGAATTGGGCGTATTCCCGATCCCTTCATCCGAAGATGCTAGCCTGGGTGCAAGTCCACTCGGCGGTCAGCTGTTCATTCCGAAAAAAGCGAAACATTTGGAAGAAGCCAAAAAGTTTCTGGACTTCATCGCTTCCAAAGACGTAGCGCAGAAAATCGTAGATTCCAAAGGCTACGTATCCAATCTCAGCGACGTAACGACGCCGGAGCTGCCGGCTTACAAACAAGACATCGTAGACAACTACATTACGCCGAAGAAAACCGTGCTGACGACGGATGCATACATGCTGGTTGACCGCAGCGAGCTGTACCGTTTGCTGCAGGATCAGTTTGCCGGCGGCATGACGCCGGAAGAAGTGCTCAAGGCTTGGGACGAGAAATTCAGTCAACTGATGCAGGACAAAGGCGTAGCCGGTTTCTAAGAGAGCGAAATAAAGGGCAGCATGACATTCCAGATGTTGTGCTGCCCAAGCCATAACGGAGCGTGAGACATGAAAAGGGCAAAAAACTTATATTCGTATTACATGATACTTCCGGCAATCCTCATCTACTCCATTTTTTTCGTCATTCCGGCCCTTGCGGCCTTCTATTATTCGTTTACGGACTGGCGGCTCGACCGGATCGACCTGAAATTTATCGGCTGGGCCAATTTCGAAAAAATCTTTTCCGACAAAACGCTTATTCTCGCGCTGAAAAACACGGCCATCTTCGCCGTAGTCACGGTTGCCGGCAAAAACATCATCGGTCTTCTGCTTGCGGTAGCGCTGAACATGCGATTGAAAACGAAAAACCTGCTGCGCGCGATTTTCTACTCCCCTTCCATTCTCAGCATTCTTGTGATCAGCATTTTGTTCACGCCGATGCTGCGTACGGAAGGTACGATTAACAACGTACTTGATGCGGTCGGCCTGCATTCGCTTAGCCAAGCCTGGCTGACGAATCCTTCGCTCGTCATCTGGACGATTGCCATCGTGTCCATCTGGCAGAGCGCCGGGTTTCAAATGGCCATCTATCTGGCCGGATTGCAATCCATTTCCCAGGAATACTACGAAGCGGCCAGGATCGACGGAGCAAGCTCCTGGAAAAGCTTCTTTAAAATTACGCTGCCCCTCCTGCTGCCTGCCATCAACATCAACGTGATGCTGACGCTGATTGGCGGACTCAAAGTATTTTCCGAAGTATACGTCATGACCGGCGGTGGCCCGGGCAATGCATCGCAGGTCGTCGGTACGATTATTTTGCGTTCGTTCGGCGAAGGCAACTGGGGACTTGGTACCGCGGTCAATACGCTATTGTTCGTGGCAGTCACCATCATCGCCATTCCGCTTCTGATTTTCATGCGGCGCAAGGAGGTTACCGAATAACATGGGATACACACGCAAACTCGCCATTCGCAATTATATTGTGGAGGGCATACTGATTCTCGCTTCACTGCTTATTCTTTTGCCACTGATCATCCTGATTTTCGGTTCGTTCAAAACGAGTGCCGAAGTGCTCAGCTTCTCACTCAGTTTCCCGAAAGAGTGGCAGTTCTCGAACTACGTTAAAGTATTTCAAGAAGGCGGATTGTCCCGCGCTTTCTTGAACAGCATCTGGATTACGGGGATCTCGTCCATCATTAACATCGTTGCCTCTTCGGCAGCATCGTTCATTTTGGCACGCAGGGAAACGAAGGTTTCCGGCGCGATCTATATGTATTTCTTCATGGGATTGATCGCCCCGATGTCCATCATCACGACGATTCGCGTCGTGCAAGGACTTGGATTTTACGGCAGCATCACCAGCGTCATTCTGATCTATGCCGCGCTGAATACGGCATTCAGCGTGTTCCTGTACAGCGGTTTCATCAAAACGATTCCGAAAGCGCTGGACGAAGTGGCTTTTTTGGAAGGGGCGAGCGTCTTCGGGGTCTTTTTCAAAATCGTCACGCCGCTGATCCTGCCTGTTAACGCCACCGTTGCGATCATGGTGTTCATGTCCGTATGGAACGATATCACGATACCGGTTTATTTCCTGACGGATAGCTCCACCTGGACGATGCCGCTTTCCATCTACAACTTTTACGGCAAGTACAGCCGGGACTGGAACCTGATTTTCGCCAACCTCGTGCTGACGTCGCTGCCCGTGTTCATTCTTTATTTGTTCGGCCAGAAATATATCGTCAGCGGCCTTACCGCCGGTGCGGTGAAAGGTTAACTCATGTGGTTGGCTATATAAACCGCATTAATCATTCACACAAGGGCACTGCAAGTGCAGTACCATCTTCCGATCGCTGTTATCCCCAGATTGGTTCTGCCTCTCCGTTAACGTGTGTATGTTTTTTGCGGTTTATATATTTCAATTTATATAAACGCAACAAAGAGGTCTGTGCCTTTCGGCATGGACCTCTTTGACATTTCGTATTGCAACATACTCTGTTTCATTTAGCATCGTACTGCACATGGATTGCGTGAATATGTTTTCGCTAAATTATTTAGATTCCTTGCCAGTGCTGCTGTTGTTACTGGTACTGGTACTGGTACTCGTGCTGGTGTCGGTGGATTGTTCAGTTTGATCCTTACGCTGGCCGCCGCCAAATCCTCGTCCTCCACCTCCCATGCCATCACTCAATTTGGACAAGTCGATGGATGAAGTGTCAATCAGGGAGTTCGAATTCGCTTGCTGCTCCTGAGTCGTGGCAGGGATATCTCCGTCCAGTTGGCCTTGGATGCTTTGCGCACGCAATGTGCCCAGTTTGGACAATTCCGCTACAGCTTCTTCGTATTTGTCATACGTTACGAACGCCGTAGAATCTGCCTTCACGGATTCTGCGATCAGGTCGTTCAAACTTTGCACTTTCTCCTCAAATTTCCCATCTGCGAAGTAGCCGTCCATGATTTGTTGCAAGTATTCATGATACTTCTCCTTATACTCCGGCACCTCTAACAGTTTGCTCAGGATCGGCCGTTCTTCCATGCTGACGCCGGACACCGGCGTGTCGATCGGCTGATTGACGACATCGGACGCGCTGCCCGACTGGAAGCCACCGAACGCCATATTGTAATCCCATGGCAGCATGCTGATTTTACCGTCATTTTCATACAAATAATAGTTATGTCCCATACTGGACGTATAGCTGTCCATATTTACGACGACCGTATGCGCCGCAAAATATTTCAGTACGGCATCCACATCCACGTACTTCTCCAAATCCGTGCCTGTGCTCAAGTTTTTGAGCGCTTCAATAACGCGCTGTTCATCCTCTTCCGTTGTCTTCGTCTTGGCATTGTCGAAGATCGCAGAATAACTGGAGATTTCATCATCGGTGTATTCCAGCGAAACGCCGTTGCCTCCGCCGTTCATGCCGCCTCCGCGGCCACGGTTTCCCCCCATGCCACCTTGCGGCCAACCATTCTCGCCATATCCGCTTTGCTTCCCATACATATCCGGAAATTCAGCACCATCGGGCGGTTCCATACCAGCCGCCCGTGCTTGATCCGTCTGTTGATCGCCGTCAGACGTTGTTTCGTTTGGAGTTGGCGGGTTACCTCCTGGTTGACCCATGCCGCCTCCGCCCATATCATTATCATCATTGTTCGGCTTGTATATTTCGCCTTCATCATTTTTGGCACGAGCCTTATATGATCCATCGATGTCTTCGACTGCCAGATACAGTCCCCAAGTGTTCCCGTTAACGCTAATGTTGGCGAACGAGAACAATGGTGCATCCACGCCGATATAACTCATGATGTCGTAGCTCAAATATTCTTTCATATAGCTGCTGTCCGAAATCATATTGTTAACGACAAGTTTGTCAAGCCCTTCCCACGTTTGATCCTCAACGAATTCGTCGAACTTAATTTTAAAACTGTAACGGGCCGTCGTATCGTCTGACGCCACTTGTCTAAGGCTGGAGTTACCCTTTGGACGGATACCGACATTTTTGATCGTTGTTCCGTTAATCGTGATGTCTGCAGAAATGTACTCTTCATTCGTGGCATTGTCGAGCATTTGCTGCCATGCATCTTCATCTGCGTCGATGGAGATGGACATGATCTTTGTTTTATCGATCTCCTCCGCATATGAAGCTGTTTGCGCAGTTCCGTCAGATGTACTTTGATTATCTGTACTCGCTTCATTGGTTGTGCCAGTTTCGCTTGCAGTTCCTTGGCTGCCCGAACTGCATGCTGCCAACATGGATGAACATAATATCGCCACCCCAACCAACTTGGTCCATTTGTTTACTGTCATGATTCATCCACCTCTTTGCTTTTTAATCTGTTTATTGAAATTCATCTTAAAAAACTTTTCTTAAATGAATCTGAAACAGATGACAGCATAATTGTTCCAAAAGGCCAAAAAAGCCGCCATTGTGGCGACTTCCTGGGTTAATTTTCACGATCCGAGTAATATCAACTGCTAATAATCCAACAAACGACCCTGATCATTCCACTGACCATACATGATGTTTTCTCTCGTGTTCGCAATGAAATTGTCCAATCGGCTAGTGTATATTTTTTGGCTGGCTTTTATAGCTTTGGATCGTGTTGATTATCGCTCCCTTCGAGTTAAATGGATTCACGCCAAGCCTTGATACCAATACAAAGCATAGTCATTCATCGTTGAAGCATGACCCAACTGACGCAGCATTGTGGATATGTTCCCCCTATGGTAAGTCCCATGATTAACAAGGTGCAGCACCATTTCCGATAGACGCGTTTCGCGGATGCCTGCAAACGGATTATCGAGCAAAATGGTTTGTTCCAAATCATTTTGGCCTTGGAGCCATTGCTTCAATCGTTCCGCCAACTCGGCAAAAGCCTGGGTATATTCTTCGATGGACGGCAAAATCTGAGCGTTTAGTGGCATACCTTCCTGGAGCGCCTCTTGCATGCCCATTCCTGACAATACCTTGTACCACATCGTATCCACCGCATAAATATGGCTGAGGGCATGGGCGATCGTGGGGTACGAGCTGTTCACTTCCTGATGCAGCACCGAGGTTGGCAGCTCGCCAATTCTCCCTAAGATCGTTTGGTTCGCCCAAACATGGTAATGATACATTTCCCCTGCATGATTTGTCATTCGTAGCGTCTCCTTTGAATTAGCAATGATTTTGTTTACGTTTCTGAACATGATTATAAAAAAAGAAGTTTGACAACAGCGTGTCAGCCTTCTTCATAAAGTTGGAGCGTATTTTGAAGTTGTTTTTTTAAGATGCCCCGCAATTCATAGGGTTCAAGCACCTCTGCCCTGCTGCCGAATCCGAGCAGAATGAACCAAAGCCACTTCGCTTCCATCGGTTTATACACGGGAATTCGCATCGTCATGCTGCCGTCGGCATGAAATTGCTTGTGCATGTGATGAAATTGATCCAACGCTTCTGCCAAGGCATCGGGTCCGACGCGAATCACAACATCCTCCAACTCGCCTTGCCATGCTTGGTTCGATCCCCTTGTTTCTTCCGGCTGCTCCTCATGCGGTTGAAAAGTTTCTTGAGTCAGAACCAAGTTCATCAACCTGGATAACCGAAATTCCCGGCAGTCGTCCCGAGTCCGGCAAAATCCGTAAATGTACCAATTTCGATATTTATAATGAAGCCTCATCGGTTCCAATTCGCGAAGCGTACGTTCATTGTTGGCATTGATATAGTCAAAGCGAACGACGCTTCGATTCGTTATGGCTTTACGCAAAAGCTGAAGTGCTTCGGGTGCCGTCCTGCGGGTTTCCAAATCGACCGATACATTCGGCGTCCGATGTTCAGGCCCGATCGTTTGCAACCGTTCGATGGTTCCCTGCGCACGCTCGTCGTCAAACACGGTGGACAGACTTTGGAGCACGGTGATCAAGGTACTCACGTCATACGATCCGAGCAGGCTTTTATCCATTTTGTAGCCCTCCATCATGCCGTACCCGCCCTTGGTTCCCTGGTGCGATACAACCGGGAAACCGGCAGCGCAGATCACGTCAATATCCCGATAGATCGTTCTTTGCGAGACTTGAAACTCTTGGGCTAATGTGGAAGCCGAGATCACTTCATGATTGATCAACTTATAAATGATGGAGATCAATCGTTCCAACTTCATAGACATTCCCGCCTCATTCTTTTTTCATATAGTTAGATGTTAGTACATCACGGATGCTTTCCTGCTTTTACGTTATCTTGCCTCAAGCCGGGCCTGCGGGGTACCTTTCCTTCAAAAAGCGGACCGACTGTTGGATTAAAGCTTCCAATATCCCGACGTTAATATCGTCCACCTTGTTAATGTAGACGCATGCTTTTCCTGTCGTATGTTTGCCGAAATCTTTCAAAAGATGTTCCCGCTGCGGGTCTCCTGTCGCAAAATACAAGCTGATTTTTGCTTTTCTTGGGGAGAATCCCACCAGCGGCGCATGGCCTTCATGGCCGGATTCATACTTGTAATGATACGCTCCGAATCCGATGATGGTCGGGCCCCACATCTTGGCTTCATCTCCCGTAGCCTTCGTGAATATATCCAGCAATCGATAGGCATCCTCCCGTTTTTTCGGGTTGTCCACGCTTTCGATGAATTCAACGACACTGCAATCGGTTTGTTTCGTCTTTTGTTTATACATGAATGGTCCCTCGCTTCTCATCATCGATAAGCAGGCGTCCTCCTGCACCATACAACATAGCACAGGAGCAGCCTATACATCTAGGAGAGAATTATTCAAAGATCCAAAGCCCTTTTATACCAATCAGGCATGCTATACTGACAGAACTTCCCATCAAAAATGGACCATTGCCAAAACAAAAAAGCAGTACAAACCATTTTCGGGTTTGTACCGCTTTTCGGCTTCAAATGCTATAGATCGGGTAGTTATTGGGCCAGATATCCGCCGTCCACTAACACGGTTGTTCCTGTAACAAAATCATTTTCAGCCAGGAATACGACGGCATGAGCAATCTCTTCCGGTCTGCCCAAGCGGCCCAGCGGATGTTTCGCGACCAAACCGTCGTAGAATTCTCCCAGTGCCTCTTTGTTGACCATGCCGCTCTCGACGAATCCGGGAGCTACGGCATTAACGCGGATGTTACGATCCGCATATTCCAGAGCAAGCGATTTGGTGATCTGGTTGACGGCACCTTTACTTGCTGCATAAGGCATGGACGTGGGTTCACCCACGGAACCAAGAATCGAAGACGTGCTGATGACAGAACCTCCGCCTGTTTTCAGCATTTCGCGGATGGCATATTTTGAACCGTAGAATACGCCGTCTTGGTTGATGGAAATGACACGTTTGTATTCTTCGTCCGTCAATTCATGCGAAGGTTTCTGCACGCCAACGCCGGCATTGTTAAACATCACGTCCAATTTTCCGAATTGTTTAACTGTTTCTGCCACCAGGTTTTCGACTTGTTTCTCATCGGCTACATTCGTTTTGATAAAAACAACATCTTTATAGGTCTGTTTCAGTTCTTGTTCCACGCTTTTTCCGTGCTCCTCGTCGTAATCGGCGATCACGACTTTCGCGCCTTTGTCCAGAAAAGCTTTTACCGTTGCCAAACCTATACCGGAAGCCCCGCCCGTAATAATGGCAACCTTGTCTTTAAGATCCGTCATGTTGATTCCTCCAGTATAAACGATTTTGACGAAAGTCAAGCTACTATACACAAAATAAACGCTTGGAATATGTAACCGTTCCGTCTTAGATTTGAAACATTGATCGTATCCCCATAACTTAATTACGAAAGTTACTAATTAAATGAATAGTGACTTAATATCGTAATCCCCCCTCTATTTCGATGACTATTATGCCCCACAACCATTGGTCCATTCGTGATGCCGATCTCCCGTACATTTCCGAAGCTTCTTCAGGTTCGCTCCATGCAGTCATCGTCATTCCCACTATAGCTTTTAGCTATAGCTAGATATAATTTTCTGGAATTACATGGTGCCGGGCATTCTATGATACCTTTTCTGTAACACATTTGTAGAGGGGTTATGAGCAATGACGAAGAGCAGTGTATTGGGATATCCGCGAATCGGCGCGGACCGTGAATGGAAAAAAGCATTGGAAGCCTTTTGGGCCGGAAAACTGGAAGAAACGGAATTTTTGCAGCGGCTGCAAGACATTCGTTTAGACCATTTGCGCAAACAGCAGGCCAAAGGCGTCGATCTCATTCCCGTGAATGATTTCAGTTTCTACGATCACATATTGGATACAGCCGTCATGTTTGGCATCGTTCCGAAACGCTTTTCTTACGACGGCGGCGCCGTTCCGTTATCCGTCTATTACGGCATTGCCCGCGGTACGAAAGATGCGGCAGCCAGCGAAATGACAAAATGGTTCAACACCAACTATCACTATATCGTTCCCGAGCTGGACGGCGCCGAACCCGCGCTCACCGAGAACAGACCGCTGGTCGCTTACCGCGAAGCCAAGGCACAGCTGGGGATTGAAGGCAAACCCGTGATCGTTGGTCCGCTGACTTTCCTGAAATTGTCCAAAGGGTACGACAAATCCGAAACCGATGCTTGGCTGGATCGCCTCCTTCCACTCTATTCGCAGCTTCTTAAAGAGCTTGCGGACGAAGGCGTTCAGTGGGTTCAAATCGATGAACCGATTCTGGTCACTTCCTTGGATACAGCGGATATCAGCCGGCTCAACAAAATCTACAAGACATTTGCCACAGCGACACCAGGCCTGAACATCATGCTGCAAACCTACTTTGAATCGGTGGAACATTATGACGACATCGTGGCATTGCCCGTGCAAGGCATCGGTCTTGATTTCGTTCACGGGCTTTCCGGCAATCTGAAGTCCATCCAAACGTCCGGTTTCCCGGCAGACAAGGTGCTCGGTGCAGGCGTCATCGATGGGCGTGGAATCTGGAAGGCTTCCCTTCAGGACAAGCTGCTGTTGCTGGAGTCTTTGGCCAAAATCGTGCCGTCGGAACGCATCATCGTGCAGTCCTCTTGCAGCCTGCTTCATGTGCCGGTTACTACGGAGCGAGAGACGAAGCTTCCGTCCGAGTTGAACAACGCGCTCGCTTTTGCCGATGAGAAGCTCCATGAAATCGTTCTGTTGACCAAAGCCCTGTCTTCCGGGAAAGCAGAGATCGAAACCGAATTGCATGATGCAGAGCAAGCCCTTCAGGCTCTTCAGCAATCGGCAGAGCGGAATCGGGCTGCCGTTCATCAGGCGGTGGCTGCATTGAGTAAGCAAGAGCCGAAGCGTTCCCTTCCTTTTGCGGAACGTTACGTCTTGCAGCAAGCCAAATGGCAGTTGCCTCTTTTCCCAACGACGACGATCGGCAGCTTCCCTCAATCCGCCGAAGTGCGGAAAGCACGCCAATCGTGGCGCAAACGCGAGCTCAGTGATGAACGATATGCCGACTTTATCCGGAAACAGATCGATGCTTGGATTGAAATTCAGGAAAATATCGGGCTGGATGTACTCGTACACGGGGAGTTCGAACGTACCGACATGGTTGAATTTTTCGGTGAAAAACTGGCCGGCTTTGCGTTTACGCAATTCGGCTGGGTCCAGTCGTATGGTTCCCGTTGCGTAAAACCGCCTGTGATCTATGGGGATGTCGCCTTTATCGGAGAAATGACCGTTGAAGAAACCAAATACGCCCAATCCCGAACCGATCGCCCGGTCAAAGGCATGCTGACCGGACCGATCACCATCATGAACTGGTCGTTCGTGCGCGACGATATCCCGCGTGAGCAGATCGCTTATCAACTGGCTTACGCGCTTAGACAAGAAGTCGAAGCTTTGGAACAGGCAGGCATTGGCATGATTCAGGTCGATGAACCCGCAGTTCGCGAAGGTTTGCCGCTTAAGGAAGCGGAGCAGGCGAATTACCTGGATTGGGCGGTCAAAGCATTCCGAATCACGACGTGCACCGTACAGGAAACAACGCAAATCCATACGCATATGTGCTATTGCGAATTCCATGACATGATCGACTCGATCGAAGCGATGGATGCCGACGTCATCTCGATCGAAACGTCCCGCAGCCATGGCGAGCTGATTCACAGCTTTGAGCTGAACACATACAAACTGGGCATCGGTCTCGGGGTCTATGATATCCATAGTCCGCGCGTTCCGAACGTCGAGGAAATGAGCACCATGATCGACCGTGCCTTGCGGGTGCTCGATCCGAAGCTGTTCTGGATCAATCCGGATTGCGGCTTAAAAACCCGGGGACAGGAAGAAACGATCGCCTCCCTGCGCAACATGGTCGATGCCACTAAAATTGCCCGTGCCAAGTACGTTTCAACCACTGCTGTAAATTAAGACCATGATGAAGTACACGAACATGTAATAACCGTTTGATTCACATGCGCTGCTTTTATCGCGTATTCCTCAGAAGCTGGTCCCGCCTGCAACAGGCGTGTCCGGCTTTTTTTGTGTGCGTTATGCTAAAAGCAGTCGTTCGCTTTCCTTCCTTTTCGGCTAAAACAAGAAGATGCACATCCGTTTTTTTCTCTTTTTCTGCCTGATCACATATATTATGATGAATGGGCTATGTAAATAAACCGCAAAAAACATACACACGTTAACGGAGAGGCAGAACCAGTCTGGAGAAGCGAAGCGGTCGCATTTATCACCGGATTTTCCCCTTAGAAAGGGGATTCAAAAAAATCTGGGGATAACAGCGATCGGAAGATGGTACTGCACTCGCAGTGGCCTTGTGTGATTGATTAACGCGGTTTCTATAGACATTAAAACGAATGAATGACGTCATGTCATCCATCGCATTCAGGCAGTGCATCGGAAGGAGCACAACCGTTTTGAAAGCTTTCATTCAACTTTTCCATTTTGGATATCATCAGGCGATGAGCTGCATTTTCCCGGTCGCCATCTTTGGAACGCTGGCCCTGACCAGCATCATCGAGATCCCTTTCCTGCATCGTTACGATGCGATCCTGCTCATATTGCTCGGCGTGCAGTATGTTATGTACCGCAGCGGACTGGAAACCCTCGACGAAATCAAAGTCATCTGCGTCTTTCACGTCATCGGCCTGGCACTTGAATTGTATAAAGTCTGGATGGGATCTTGGTCGTACCCTGAAGAAGCGTATACCAAACTGTTCGGAGTTCCGCTCTACAGCGGGTTCATGTACGCGAGCGTGGCGAGCTTCATGTGCCAGATCTGGCGCAGGCTGCGGATGGATATGACCGGATGGCCGGGAGGCGCATCTTCCTTCCTGCTTGGCGGAGCGATATACCTCAACTTTTTCACCCATCATTTCATCCCTGATTTTCGCTGGTGGTTGACGGCGTTGGTGTTTATCGTCTTCTGGAAAACTTGGATCATCTATAGAGTGCGTACCAAAACGTATCGCATGCCGTTAACGATCGCTTTTCTCATTGTCGGATTTTTCATTTGGGCAGCCGAGAACATCGCTACCTTTTTTAATGGCTGGAAATATCCGGACCAGCACGAAACCTGGCATCTCGTCAGTTTCAGCAAGATCAGCTCCTGGTTTTTGCTGGTCATTATCAGCGTGATCATCGTTGCACAGCTTAAATATGTGAAAGCTGCACGGGCAACCAAGGAACCGCGTTGAATGCAAAACAACTCCCATGCATACATCATGCTGTAGAGTATCCATGTTAGACGATGTAACAACCTTCAAAAGCCCTGCCAATCCATGGATTGGCAGGGCTTTTGTCATTTTCCAGAGAGCTGCGAGACGGCTTAAGTTCATTCTGCGGGTTCGTTATTGCGGTTCATTCGCGGAGGATCGCAAATGTTCGTTCAGCGGATTTTGGTCGAGCACGTCGTAATGGCCGTAAACATTACAGATGTGCTGTTCCCCCCATGCGCATAACGCATCGAGAATGCTTTGCAGGCTTTGCCCGTATTCGCTCAATTCATACTCCACCTTGGGAGGAATTTCATGGTGCACGATCCGTTTGATAATGCCGTCGGCTTCAAGCTCGCGCAGCTGCTGCGTCAGCATTTTTTGCGTGATGTCTGGCATGAGCCGCTTCAACTCGCTAGTTCTTCTCCGTCCATGGGTCAGATGGCACAGAATGACGCATTTCCATTTCCCCCCGATGACGTCCAGCGTTGCCTCTACCCCGATGTTATATTTTTTGTCCTTCATCTTCATCTCTCCATTGCATAAGGTAGGCACCAAAAAGTACCTATCGTACTTTCAGGTTCCTATAGTACAAAAAAGTACGTACTTCCAACCTTTGAATTCATCCTCCATAATAGCATTTGTCGCCGAGGAGTGCCACGCTTTACGGATTAACAAATCAAGCTGGCATCTACTTTGCATCATAACCTATACAGGAGGGAACATTCATGTCTACGGACAACAAACGCAGCCTGCTTGCGCTGTTGGCTTTGGCCATTAGCGCCTTTGCCATCGGCACCACCGAGTTCATCAGCGTCGGGCTGCTGCCCCTGATCGCGGAGGACATGCATATTTCCGTCACAACGGCAGGGCTGACCGTTTCACTATATGCGCTGGGCGTCACGTTCGGAGCGCCCGTACTGACGTCCGTCACTTCGAAAATACCACGCAAAACGTTGCTGCTGTGGATTATGGTCGTATTCATCATCGGCAACGCGCTGGCGGCGTCGGCAACCAGCATCGGCATGCTGCTGGCCGCACGGGTCGTGTCCGCGTTCTCCCACGGCGTGTTTATGTCGATCGGGTCGACGATCGCCGCGGACGTCGTGCCTGAGCACCGACGGGCGAGCGCCATTTCGATCATGTTTACCGGCCTTACCGTGGCTACGGTAACCGGAGTGCCGATCGGTACCTTTATCGGGCAGCAATTTGGATGGCGCGTCGCATTCATCATTATCGTCGCCATCGGTGCAGCAGCATTTGTCGCAAACGCCCTGCTCGTTCCGTCCGATCTGCGCAAAGGCGCGAAGGCTTCTTTCCGGGATCAGTACAAGCTGATCACGAACGGACGCTTGTTGTTGATGTTCATGATTACCGCTTTGGGATACGGCGGCACCTTCGTGGTGTACACGTACCTGTCGCCAATGCTTCAAACCATTACGGGATTTGGAGAAAGCACCGTTGCCATCATTCTTCTCGTCTACGGCGTTGCGATCGCCATCGGCAACATGGCTGGCGGCAAACTGGCTAACCGCAATACGCTGCGCGCATTATTTTTCATGTTCATCATTCAGGCCATCGTCCTGTTTGCCATGTACTTCACAGCACCGTATAAGGTTGCCGGTCTCATAACTTTAATTCTCATGGGATTGTTCGCTTTCATGAACGTTCCCGGCTTGCAGTCGCATGTCGTCGTGCTTGCAGAGCGTTATGTTCCATCAGCGGTGGATGTCGCGTCCGCGATCAACATCGCGGCATTTAATGCAGGCATCGCCATCGGCTCGTATCTCGGCGGCGTGATCACCGATTCGATCGGCTTGATCCACACCGCCTGGATCGGGGCGCTGATGGTCGCAGGCGCGGTTATTCTTACAGGCTGGAGCCGACTGCTTGAAAAACGCGACGCCCGAGCCGATAAACCGCAACAAACAAAATACCAACAAAACCATTCATTGGAGGCACAATCATGATAAAAAACCTGCAAGATACAGTCACGCTGCATAATGGAGTCAACATGCCAGGCCTGGGCCTCGGCGTATTCAAGGTGGAAGAAGGACAGGAACTCGTTCATGCGGTTCAATATGCGATTGGGCAAGGTTATCGGAGCATCGATACCGCTGCTATTTATGGCAATGAAGTAGGTGTCGGCGAAGGCATCCGCCAAGGTATGAAAAATGCCGGAATAAGCCGTGACGAATTGTTCATCACTTCGAAAGTATGGAATGCCGATCTTGGATATGAGTCCACTCTTGCCGCATATGAGGCAAGTCTGCAAAAATTGGGATTGGATTACCTGGATCTGTACCTCATTCATTGGCCGGTTGCCGGAAAATATAAAGAGGCCTGGAGAGCATTGGAGACGCTCTATGCATCCGGCAAAGTGAAAGCGATCGGTGTCAGCAACTTCCAGGTTCATCATCTGCAGGATTTGATGAAGGACGCCAAAGTTGTGCCCATGGTCAATCAGGTGGAATACCATCCTCGTCTCACCCAGCAGGAAGTCGGCGACTTCTGCCGCGAGCACAGCATTCAATTGGAGGCGTGGTCACCGTTGATGCAAGGACAATTGCTCGACCATCCGCTGCTCCGGGAAATCGCGGACAAACACAACAAGGAAGTGGCCCAAGTCATCATCCGTTGGGATCTGCAAAATGGCGTGGTGACGATTCCGAAATCCACCAAAGAGCAGCGGATCGTTTCCAATGCCGATGTGTTCGACTTTGAACTGTCCGCCGATGAAATGAAGCAAATTACGGCGATGAACGAAAATCTGCGCGTCGGACCCGACCCGGACAATTTCGATTTTTAAGCCTTGTCATTCCATCAATATACATTGACGATTACAAAAGACCGGCCTTCTCCTGATGCGGAGAAGGCCGGTTTTCGTTTTTGATGGGATTTGCAATTTGAAACTAAGTCTACTCTTTGGCACTCGCCTGCAGCAGGGATGGCTTCTATTTCCTTAAATCCGTTGTACTTGGCGTGGGTGAGCGGCGATACGCCGCCTCGGTCCGGAATGTTCACGTCCGCTCTCTTACTCAAACGTCGTCGTTACCGAAGAACCGGCCGCCCATTCGCCGACAGGTGCCACCGTGTACGTTGTGCCAGTTACCAGCTTGCCGTCGCCAGACAGGTCAAATACGCCTGTCGCGCCTTTGCGGCTCGAATATTTGTATGTCGCCGTCAATACGTCTCCTTCCGGCGATGTCAGCGTGACGCTGCGGCCGGAGAACAGTTCATCGCCAGGATCTTGGGCCAGCGTGACTTCCACGGACGTTTCACTCAAGGCCTGCGCGCTTTCAATCTGGAGCGGTTCGAACGTTGACGCCACGAACGAAGGATTGGCAATGTTTGCCCAATCGGAAGTCACCGTATATTTCACGCCAGGTTGCAGCACCTGCCCTTCCGGCATGCGGAATTTCGGCTTTTGTTTGCCATCCGTCGATTGGGTGAACGGAACGTATTTCGCAACAATCGGCTCGCCGCCTTCCGGTGTGATCACCACTTCTCTTGCTTGCATGGAAGAGATGATCTGATACGTTTTTCCTGCTGCTTCTTCGCTGTCGTCCAGCACGAATGCGTTTGCGCCACGTCCGCCGCTGTATGCGGAAATGACGTACCCGTAGTCGACGACGCCATTCGCTTGCAGAGCTTCAAGCTCAAATGTATCGTTCGTGATCTGGGTTGCTGTCGTCATATTCAGTTTGGTGCCGCTGCCCGTGAATGTGCCTGCAGCTGTCCCTTTGTATGTAAGACGATAGAATTCGCCCTCGTTCTGAACGGACGTCGGAACGATATAGGTTGCGATCGACCCTGTTTTCAAACGAGGCATGTTGGTTAATTTCAACCCTCCGCTGATCGCCAAATCCGTTTGTGCTTTGGCAAAAACTTCATCCGCTGCTGTCAATGGTCTGTCGAACGTAACGATCAGTGTAATGGCGTTCAGCGATCGAACGCTGGTCACCTGTGCTTCTTCGGAAGAAATGGCCAAACGGGCCGTTTGCAGCAAGACCGCCGTTTCTCCCCGCGTTACTGGGCTGCTCTCCACGTAAAATGCGTTCATCCAGTGCTGAACGGATTTGATGTCCCGCTGCAGCACCGAGGAAACGGCTTCAGCGAGCTCCGCATCCGTTATGGTGGCTTGCGGATTGAACTGACCGTTGTCGGCTTTCATGATGCCGAGTTCAACAAGCTTCGATGCGTATGGCGCATACCATGCATTGGCATTGACGTCGGACAATTGCACGCCTTCACCCGACTTGTTTTCCAGTCCAAACCCTTTATATAACAATGTGGCGAGTTCGGCACGGTTGATTTCCCGCTGCTCTCCCATCGAGCCGTCTGCATATCCGTTCATGATGCCGAGATCGTTCAATTCCTTAATGGCAGCTTCAATCTGCGAGGCCAACTGCAATCCTGTCGCCGAGACGTTCACGGTGCTTGGAGCTGCGTATGCCTGATGATAAGAGGTCGGAAGTGCTGTCGTTCCTAATGCGGCTATGGTTAACAATGCGGCGAATTTTTTGGCTGTGAGTTTCATGCTGAATTTCCTCCTCTAATGGGTTGTTATTGCCTGTATTCCTAGCATAGAGGATAGAAAGAAACTCCCAAGGGCAAAAAGATTAACAAAAAATAAACTTTGGCGAATTTTTATCGAAACTCAGACCGTAAACCGGTACCCTGCTCCCCATACCGTTTCGATATACTCCGGATTCGACGGATCAGCCTCAAGCTTTCCGCGAAGCTTGCGAATGTGCACAGTCACCGTGGCGATATCCCCACTGGAATCCATGCCCCAAATACGTTCGAACAATTCGGTTTTTCCAAATACCCTGTTAGGATGGCTGGCCAGGAAGACTAACAGATCGAACTCCTTCGTAGTGATCGCGATTTCTTCGCCATTCGCAAACACGCGGCGGGATGCCTTGTCGATGTGCAGTCCGCGAACATGAATTTCATCCTGCTCCGCGGGTTTGCTTTTGCCGAGCAGCCGCTCGTATCTCATCAAATGGGCTTTGGCTCTGGCAACCAATTCGCTTGGACTGAACGGTTTCGTGATAAAATCGTCGACGCCCAGATTGAACGTCCGGATTTTGTCGATCTCTTCCTTTTTGGCGGACACGACGAGAATGGGCACTTCCTTCACCTCGCGAATGCGCCTGCACAACTCGAAACCATCCAATCCCGGCAGCATCAGGTCAACAATGATCAGGTTATAGTCTTCCTCCAGCCCCAGCTTCAGCCCTTCGTTTCCGGTATGGCAAAGATCGACAGCGAATCCGTGAAGCTCAAAATAATCCCGCTCCAATTGCGCAATCGTCGTTTCGTCCTCAATGATCAATATGTTGGCTTTCTCCATGCCGTACCTCCTCTTCCGTCAGCCGTTTCAATTGGATGAAAATCGTCGTCCCTGCCCCCTTCTCGCTCTCTGCCCAGATCAAGCCCCCATGGCCGTCGATGATTTGACGGGCGATGGCAAGCCCTAGTCCGCTCCCTCCCGTTGCGGAATTGCGGGATGGCTCCGTACGGTAGAAACGCTCGAAAATATGGGGCAAGGCCTCTTCCGGTATGCCTTTTCCGTTATCCATGAACGCCATCGTGATCCATTCGCTGTCCGCATCCAGCGTAATGCCGAATCGCCTCTGTCCGTCGGTTTCCATATATTTCAGCGCATTGTCCACGATGTTGACCACCGTACGCTGCAGCTTGTCCAAATCCACTGATGCCATGACTGGCCCGGCCGCATGGTTGAACCAACCGAAGACGACGCCTTTGCCTTCCATGTCGTATCTTAATTCCTCGATGCTGTCTTCCAAAAAATCGACGATGTCCACCGTTTTGAACAGAAACGGTTCTTGATTCAAGTCGAGCTTGGAGTACAAGAAGAGCTCATCGACCAGCTTGTCCATGCTAACGGCTTTGGCGTGAATGATGTTGACGTAGCTTTCCATTTTCTCAGGGGTGTTGGCCACGCCGTCGCGAATGCCTTCGATGTATCCTTTAATGTTGGTGATCGGCGTACGCAAATCATGCGAAATGTTGGAAATGAGCTCCTTTCGGTTCTGTTCGTCCAGTTTCCGGAGCTCGTTCGAACGCTGCAATTGGTTGCGCATGCTCTCGAAAGCTTCGCTCAATTGTCCGACCTCGTCATTGGAATTGCGCTTGAGTTGGAACGCGAGGTTGCCCTCCTTGATTCGCTCTGCAGAGTCTTTCAGTTGATTCAACGGCTTAATGAAACTTCGAGTGATCCAGCGGTAAAGCAGCAGGTTCGTAACGATCAGCACGCCGATCAGCAAAAGCGACATAACCGGAAGCAGTTTACGCGTAAGTTCGGCAACCGGGCTTCTCTCCCGAATGACGAACACGCTCCCCCGCTCACCGTCCGAAAATGTGAAATCGAATTTGGCGTAAGCATAGAATCGTTCGCTGATGTTAAACGTGCTGCGGATTTGGTTGTTGTTCAGATCATAGGGAGGCAGCGCCCTCCCCAGTTCCGGTTGATTGAACGTCAGCGATTCGAAAATCTGATGACTCTCGCGCCTGACGAACAGCCCTGATTTCTCGACTCGCAGCTTCATGTCGTACTCGCGCAGCAAAACGACGTCCTGAAGGTCGTCCGGGCTGTTTTTGGCTGTATATTTCAATTCCTGGAAGATGGCTTCTCCTTGATCGGTTAGCGGGTTGACTTGGTAATGTACTTTATAAATATCGCGGAAGCTTTGCAGATCACCCGTCGCTGCAATGGTATAGAGACTTGCCGTAAACAAGACAAACAACAGGCTTATGACCACCATCCCCGTAAAGGACAACAGCATTTTGATTCGAATCGACATGGGTTCACCTTCTTCATGTTGCTATGAATGCGTTAGTGCACATGTTAACACAAGTTTGATCCGGTTGCCCATATGCGGCATGCCGATGCAACAATACCGGTTTCAACGCTCGCGGGATGACCTGTCCGATATCGAATCGATCAGCAGCATGGCCGCTTTGCTCAAATAATGGCGTTTCAGCCAGACTACGGCCGAACCGGATACCGCCTTTGCATCATCGATGCGATACGTTCGCAGGCGATGATCCATATATCTCGCCAGTGACGTCTTGGGCAATATGGACGCCCCGAATCCGGAGGAAACGAGTTCCAGCAGCATGCCGATATCGGAGCATTCTCCGATAATGTCCGGCGTTAGCCCTTTGGAGAGGAATTGCTCCAGCAACAGATTGTATAGTCCTAGACCTTCCGTACTGGGGAGCAGCAGCGGATAACCCGCGATCGTTTCGTAGGATACGGCCTGAGCAAGGTTTGCTACGGATGCCGGTCCGTTCTCCCCGACAACGAATTGAAGAGGCTCTTCCCCGAGCAGCGCGTAGTCCAGTCCTTCCATATCGACGGGCATGCGGACGATGGCCATGTCGAGCATCTTTTCCCGGATCAACCGGATGAGCGTATTCGTTTCGTTCTGCTGGATCTTGAACGTCACTTTGGGATATTGCTCCCGAAAACGGCTTAGTGCACCCGGCAGCCCCGGATCGGACAACGTATTGACTCCAATGGACAATTTCCCCCGAATATCCGTGCCGGATTCGCGCACCTCTTCTTTGGCTTCCTCCATCAGGCGGGTAATCGTCAGTGCATGCTCGTACAACGTTTTCCCGGAAGCCGTCATCTCCAAATGACGCCCGTTCCGGTGAAACAGCCGTACGCCCAGCTCGCTTTCCATCAGCTTCAGCTGTTGACTGAGCGGGGGCTGGGACATATGAAGCCTGCGCGCTGCCGAAGTCACCTGCTTTTCCTCGGCAAGGGCGATGAAATAACGCAACTGTTTGATATCCATGAGTTCCTCCATACTCGGTAAATGCGTACATGAATGGTTGACGGCGTGATCAAACATACTTTTTTCATATACTTTCGCTACGAATTTAATATTTTTCATATAGATAAATCCCATGATAACATAAAAACGTTACCTATTCATGGAGGGATAATGTGAGTTATTTAACCCAAGGCCTCTTGGCTGCGATAGTTATCATTCTGGCAGGTTGTACGGTTAACACGAAAGGAGATGAAGTTATGCAAAAAGAATGGTTCGCGGCTGCCGAACAGGGCAACACCGCAAAGATCCTCGCCCTGCTTCAGGCCGGCGCCGACATTAACGCTACCGACGAACGCGGACGGACCGCAGCATTAGCTGCCACCCATGGCAACCATCCGGACACGCTAAAAGCGCTGATCGATGCGGGGGCCGACATCAACCAGCGCGATCATCGCTCCGATAACCCGCTGCTGTACGCAGGTGCCGAAGGCTTGCTGGATATCGTCAAACTGACCGTGGAGGCGGGAGCAGACACGACGCTTACGAACCGGTTCGGCGGGACCGCACTCATTCCGGCCGCCGACCGCGGACATGTGGACATCGTGCAGTACTTGCTTGAGCACTCCGACGTCAACATCGATCATATCAACAATCTGGGTTGTACCGCTCTTCTGGAAGCCGTTATTTTGGGTCATGGCGGCACCAAACATACCCGGATCGTGCAGCTGTTGACCGAGCACGGGGCCGATGTAAATCTGCCCGACAACGAAGGAGTAACGCCGTTGGCACATGCGGAAAAACGCGGATATATCGAAATGATCGCGATTCTGAAAGCGGCGGGCGGCCGCTAATACGCTTAATCAAATATGTTTATAGAAGCCGTATTGATTAGTCGGTTTGTATAGTACAGAAAGATGGGAATGAATTATGGAATTTGCACAGTCTAAACATGCCATCAGCACCCTTCTAGCAGGCGTGCAGTGGCTTTTCTTTTTGTTTACCAACACGGTGCTTGTGCCGCTGTCGATCGGCCATGCGCTTGGGCTGGACGCTCCGGATCTTGCTGCTTCGATGCAGCGTTCGTTTATTTTGACCGGCATATTATGCATCGTGCAAGCTCTCTGGGGACATCGTTTGGCACTTATGGATGGACCTGCCGGGGTTTGGTGGGGGCTTGTTTTGGGCATCATCGCTTCCGCCCCGACCATGGGCATGGATGCGGCCACCGTTGCGGCGAATTTGACAGGCGGGTTTATTTTGTCCAGCATCCTGGCGATGGCATTGACGTTATTCGGCTTCTTGAAGCTGCTGCAGCGCATATTTACACCCATCGTTATGGGTGTTTATCTGCTCCTGCTGACCTTCCAACTGGCGAATACGTTTTTTAAAGGCCTGATCGGCTTCAACGAAGAGGGCAAATGGGATTTGAAGCTTGCGGGACTATCGCTTTTTGTCATGGTGGTTGTATCGCTGATCCACATGAAAGGAAAGGGCAAAATCGGCCAATTTTCGCTGCTTGGCGGCTTGGTTATCGGTTGGATCGCTTATGCGGCCTTGTTCGGCCAGCATGACGGGACGGCATCGGCGAACACGGGCAGCCTCGCTATATGGAACTGGATGCCTTGGGGCAAGCCTTCCTTCGAACCGGGAATTTTGCTCGTCGGCCTCGTCGCCGGCCTCGTTAACATGACCAACACCTTAACGAGCCTCACGGCAGCAGGCAAACTGTATCAGCAAAACATTGAAAACAAGCGATTTGTGCGCTCGTTATTGTTCACCAAATCGTTTTCGGTGATCGGTGCATGCTTTGGCTTGATACCGTTCGGCACGTTTGCCTCCTCCATCGGCTTTCTGGAAAATACGAAAGTGCTGCGCCGCGCCGCATTTGTGCTGGGGGCAGCCTTACTCGTGCTGGTGGGGATCGTCCCCGCCCTTAGCCACTGGCTAGCCACACTTCCGATGTCGGTGGGCAGCGCGGTGCTGTTCATTGCGTATCTGCAAATGTTCGGTACGGCAATCCGCTCATTCACGCTGACTTCGTTCAACGACAAAACGATCTATCGCGTGGCCCTTCCGGTATTGACCGGGATCGGCATCATGAACATTCCTGCCTCCGCATTCGCGGATTTTCCGCCGCTGTGGTCGCCGATTTTTTCGAACGGACTCATCGTTGGAGTCATTGTAGCCATTGTGATGGAGGTTGCCATACGATGGGAAACCTTCGAATCCAAACCAGCAAAACAGGCAAACCAGTAAATACTGGCTGGCCTGATCAAACGAAAAGCCGCCAATGGCGGCTTTTCGATGTGTAATCATATGGACGGATGCATGGAAATTACTCGAAACGATAGGTCCAGAATGCTTCCCGGCCGTACCTCCCGCGAATTTCTTCATCGTCCAGCTCACGGTTTCCGAAAAGCTCTGCGGCCTGGAATTGCGAACGGTGCGCACGAATCGAATTCACCTTGTTGGCAAGAAAATCACTGACGTCCACCAACACGTCCGGTTTTCCGATCGCCTCTTCATGATTGCGGGAAAACGCCACGCAGTATACGAGCGGTCTCTCTTCTGCCGGCAACCGTTGGATCGTACGAATGACGGCGGCACCGGTCGCATCATGATCGGGGTGTACGCTGTACCCTGGATAGAAGGTAATGACAAGTGCGGGATTCAGTTCCTTGACCAGTTCCATGATCTGACCGTCGAGCAGGTCTTTATCTTCGAATTCGATCATTTTGTCATGGAAGCCGAGCATTCTCAAATCCTGAATGCCGATCGCCTCGACAGACTCCTTCAGTTCCTCTTTGCGAATGATCGGCAGAGTGACCCGGTTGGCGAACGGCGGAATGCCCATGTTGCGACCCATCTCGCCAAGCGTAAGGCAAGCATAAGTTACCTGAGCACCTCCGGCTATGTACTTGGCCAACGTTCCCGATGCAGCGAATGCTTCATCGTCAGGATGGGGAAACACGACAAGAATGCGTTGATTTTCATATGTTTTATTGTTCATGTTTGCTTGATCCTCCGCTTTCTTCAAAAGGGTTCCCGGCTCAACTGCAGGGCGACAACCAATTTGCCTTGGCTATCGTGCCCGGCCAGGATCAATCGCTCCTGCTCGTTTTCGTCGACGTGAGTAAGTCCTTCGGCATAGATCCAGCCTTGCGTTGTCTTCAAACCGACACGGTAAGGGTTTGTACCGGAGATGGAACCTTGCGTATATCGAATAACCGCATTGGTAATGAATGCCGAAGCCGGGTGTTTCGAGCTGTCATAATGATTGGCATATGCACCTGACGTCAGTTCCAGGTGTACGTACAGATCCTGATCGGCCAGCCGATCGATCCGGGATTGGATATCTTGGGGTTGTATCAGCTGCATGTGGGCCTCCTTATTTGCTAAAACGTAAGTACTGTTCCATTTTAACATATGTTCGCAAGAATAGACATGGAGTGCCCAGCGGCGCCAATGATAGTCACAATCCACCTTATTCACCCTTCGATTCGTTAAGCCCCATTGTATTCAATGCTACGTTCGCTTGCCTTTTACGAGGCCAGAACATAATCGGTATCAGCAATGTCGATAGTGCGCTTCCTGCAAAAGATAAGGCCGCATAACTGGTATGTGCCAGCATCATACCGGACAGCGCTCCGCCAGAGGCACCCGCAAGCGCGATCAATACATCCACAGAACCTTGCACTTTTGCACGATTCGTCGATCTCGTTGAATCCACGATAAGTGCCGTACCACTGATGAGTCCAAAATTCCATCCGAGCCCCAAAAGCGAAAGGGCAATGATTAACAGTGTCATGGAGTCGGCTGGCGCAAGCGCTGCCGTGATTCCCGCAAGGAGTAACGTTACCCCCGATGCGATGGCCATGGTCGTTCGACCGATTTTATCCACCAAAATGCCTGTAATCAACGAAGGAAAATACATCGATCCAATATGGAAACCAATGACAATCCCTACCTCGCTTAACCCGTGCCCATGATGTTTCATATGTACCGGGGTCATCGTCATAATGGCAACCATAACGATTTGAGTCAGAATCATCACGGAAGCACCAAGAATGATTCCTCTGCGTTCAAGCAGTGTTTCCGTTTGTCCCGCAGATGTTGTATTGTGCACTGTTCGCGTAGCTGCAGCTTTCGCAACTAAAAGTGGATCAGGTCGAAGAAAGACCAGCAGTATGATCCCAGCCAAAATATAAGCGGCCGCAGCCAGAATAAAGGGTCCCGCAAGCTTAGGTACACCAATCGTAAGCGCAAATTCGCCCATAACGTCGACCAGATTAGGTCCAGCAACCGCACCAAAGGTCGTGAATACCATCGCCATGCTCGCTGCAGTTGCTCTCTGTTTCGGTGATGCCAAATCTGTTCCTGCATAACGCGCCTGCAAATTGGTCGCTGTCCCGGCACCGTATACGAGCAACGAAGGTAAGAGCAGCCAAATGCTGTTCAGGAGTGCCGCGAAAATCACCCCGATTGCGCCTATGCCCCCGATTACAAATCCCAGACCCAGGCCAAGCCTTCTCCCTTTTTTCTGAGAATACCTGCCGACCATGTAGGCTGCCGCAGCCGATCCCAACGTAAACAGTGCCGTGGGTACGCCCGCGTAACTGTCCGTACCCAGCATGTCCTGAGCCAGCAAAGCGCCCACCGTGATTCCGGCGGCAAGGCCGGCACCTCCAAAAATTTGCGAGAAAATCACTGTTGCAAGTGTACGCCGATACAGCTTCCGTTGTTTCTCCGGGGACTCCGCATAGCTATTAATCAATTCTTGTTGCCTTGTGACAGAGCTTGCCATTCCCATCTTGTTAACACCTTTCCCTGAATCAGGCTGATTTTTCATATCGGTCAGACCTTGCTGATTGGTTCCAAGTTTATGAAGTGGTTGCTTCCTTACTCACGTAATCATTCCAATCATGAACACTTCGATCAAGATGGAAGGCCTCGTAACCCCGAGCCTTGAGCATTTCAATAGCTTTGATCGCCATAAGGCAATATGGTCCACGACAGTAAGCTACGATGGCGGCATCTTGCGGCAATGAGGATAATTGCTCGGCCAATTCTTCAATGGGGATTGATACCGCCCCCGGAATATGTGCCGCTTCGTATTCATCTATCGGACGCACGTCCAAAAGCACGACTTCTCCTGCATCCATACGCTTTGACAATTCATCCAGTGTGACGGCCTCCACATCCGAAAATTGCCCCATAAATTGCTCTTTAATATGTTGGACTTCGACCAGCTTTTTCTCTGAAAGTCCGTAAAGAGAATGGAGAAAATGTAATACTGCCGGATCGGAAAGCTCGTAAAACACATAATTTCCACGTTTCTTGGATACGACCAATTTAGCTTGATGTAAGGTTTGCAAGTGCTGGGAAGCGTTCGCCACAGAAATCGAAGTCATTTTGGAGATGCTTTCTACCGATTTCGGTCCCTGCGTCAGCACGTCCAAAATTTCCAACCGCTTGGGACTGGATAAACACTTACCAATCCGAGCGAATTCAATAAACAAGCCGTCTCTAAATTCTCTTTCGTCCACTCTCGACCACCTCTAAACCATTCAATTGATTTCTTTAATAGATAAAATCTATTGCATCTCTCATCACATGTCAAGAAAAAAATGAATTGCGCATCTTAAACTTCCATCGGCAACCCCAACACCATCCTGATTCATTAAAAACCAAAAAAGCCACCTTTCGGCGGCTTGGCATCTTTTATTCCTTACTTAATTACACATCCACCTTATAATCAAGATCCAATTCGTCTCCGGGTAATCCCCGTATGCCCCAGTTGGATTTCGGCGTCTCGAAGATCGTGATTTCAACATCCTGAACGGCAATAGCCAGCTCTTGCTCGATTCGTTCGAAAAGCGAACGAAACAGCTGTTTCTTCGCCGCTTCCGACCGGCCTTCAAAAATGCTCAATTCAATGATCGTATACGCTTCCGTGCGTCCGGGCGCATAATGAAAATCCTCCCGGTCCATGGGGAAAAACCGATGGAATTTTTTACTTTCAGGCAAATCGAAGCTTGCGACAACGCACTCATGGACGATGTCCGACAACCTCGCTTTCACCGGATTCAGGCGTTCCTTTATCCCGAAAATTTTGACTTGAGCCATGCTCCTCATCTCACCTTTCTCTGCTCTACTCAGCTAATGTATTAAAACCAAATTATAACATCCAGTTCATCATTTTGACATCATGCCTGTTCAACCACAAGCCTCTCCCCGGCTTCTAATTGTAGGTTATACTCACCCGGCGCCATCGGTCCCGAAATGCCATCCTTTCGTCCATAGGCATGAATGCCTGGAACCCATGGCGGCAATTGAAGCTTGGCAACCATCGGACGAAGGGCGCTTATTTCTGCGCGGAATGCTCCTGCTGACCGATCCCAGTGGAGAGACAGGCTTCCTTCCGGTATGCGCCAATCGCGGAAAGAACCCTTCACCCATGAGGACGGCAATGCCGGCAGCAGTTTGATCCACTGCGGTGAAACGTATAGCAGCATTTCCTGTACCGCATTGACCCAGCCCAAATTGGCATCCAACTGCACGGGTGCAGCAGGCATCGTCATACTCACCCCCATTTGGCGCCAGTCATTATGCAGGGTAAAACCGTTATGGAGCACGCAGGAGCGCGCGAGAACGTCCAGACACTCCAGTGCCCGATCACCATCGCCCAGGCGTGCATAGACGGAAGACATATGTGCAAGCGACCAGCCGCTCTGGGCGCCGAGTCGGCGCTGATGCACCGCCGTTTCGAATGCTTTGAAAAGCTCCGGCTGCTGCTCACGGGTCACCTCCTGTCCCGGAAAAACCGGATACATATGCGAAAGATGACGATGATCCTGCCGATCCTCGAACGCGGGATACAGCCATTCCTTCACTGCGCCGGCCGGATTGACCATATACGCAGGCAAACGGCCGAGCATGGCTTCCCAGCGCGGGATGTCTTCTTTGTGAATGCCGAGCAAATGGCTGGCCTGAATCGTATGCTGAAGCAATTCCTTCACGATGGCCACATCCATGGTAGCATTCATAGCGGTGGGCATTGGATGTGCAAGCTGCTGTCCGTCTTTGGGCATGAAGTTCTGCGGCGTGTTCTCCGGAGATACCGATGGATAGATGATATATTTCCCGTCCGGGCCCGGCACCAGAAAGTCCTCATAAAACAGCAAAGCCTCACGCATAAACGGCAAAGCTTCGTCCCGCAGAAAATGCAGGTCGCCGGTATATCTGTAATGTTCGTAATAATGCCTGGCAAGCCAGCCCGCTGCTCCGGTCCAGTTCATGATAACCGGCACGATCTGGTTCGGCACACCGATGCCCGGCGTCGTTCCGGCAGGGATATAGATGCCCCGGCAGCCGTAGAGCTTGCGTGCATTATCCCGAAAATCCTCCATTAAACCGTTATAGTAACGGAACAATGCCCGGTTCAGGCAGGACAACCCGCCCACATTGGAATGCCAATGCATCATTTGCACGTTTTCGTTGGCCATGTGATGGCCCCAGATCAGCCGGTAATCCCCGCCCCACAAGCCATAAAGACCAAAAGGCGTTTGCCCGTGCTCATGCGTTCCACTGATGAAAAGGTACCTGCCGAAAGCCCAAAGTTTGCGAACCAGCCCCGCAGGAGCGGCGCCTTCATAGGCTGCCAGAAGCATCTCTTCATTGCAGCGGCCATCATCGCCTTCATCATCCAGATCAAGTCCGACAGAGCGGAATAGCGGTTGATGCAGCGCGACATGCCTGGCGAGCAAAACATCGTAATCGGAGGCGAGCTGCGACAGTTCCTCTTTTAACCGAGGCCACTGCCGCTGCCTTTCCCCGGTCGCAAACACTTTGACCAAAATCAGCCATGTGCCTGGCATTCGAAAATGGAGATGACCCGCAAGCGCTTGGCCGCTTCCTTCGTGTTGATCAGCTTTGCCTGAACCTTCAGCCTGCTTGTCACTGCCCTTTTGAGCAGTACTGCCTACATCCGTTGAATTCTTCCTTACCGTGTGCCCGCCATCTAAAGGATTCAATACAAGCACCGCGCCAAAATCTTGCCCGTCATCGTTGCGGCCACCGTAATAGATCGTGTTGTCTTCTACTCTTACAGTGATCGAAGACGCCAAAGCCTTGAATTCGTCATCCTCCCGCACCTTGTCGCCGGGGTGAAACCGCAGCCCGATCATTCCTTCGATCCAACCTTCGAGCGGACCTTCAGGCGATGCTCCAGCCCGGTTTTCCGTACCCTTTATAGGGTTTGTTCTTTCCAGCTCTCTCCCTTCCACCTTATAGACGATGCAATCGTCCGCCCGGGAGACGAACAAACATCTGGAGTATTCCCGCTCGCCGTCTTGCCAGCGAACCTGAACCTCACCCGTGTCCATCTCCAGTTCCCGGCGGTAGCTGCGGAAAGCACGGTTGCCAGGCATCGTTACGGTTAGCGCCACCATCGGAAATCGCGAAGACAACCTGGAGGCATACCCGAGCGACTGCAGCGTTCGCGTCAAATGCCAGCTCGCCTCCAAATAACGTTCCTCATCCATCAGGCGACGCGTCTCCGGCAGCGTATGACTGACGTCAGGCAGTTCGTGCTTTTGGCCCCAATGCCATAGATCGGCATGCTGCAATAACACAATTTCCTCCTGAACGCCTCCCTGAACGGAAGCGCCAAGTCTGCCGTTGCCCGAAGGAAGCGCTTCACGCCACATGCCTTGCCACCACGATGCAGGATATTTCAACAGCAGTCTGTTTTGGTCCGGTCTGGCGGCATTCGAATCTCCTGCCAAGCTGCTCATGGTTCTCCTGCCCCGAGCTTCTCCATTTCAATGCTGGCCAGCAGGAACGGAGCAACGCCCATCTGCGCATCACTCACGATCTCTTCGTTAATGTAATAAGCGTATGAGCCGTCCCTGTATTTCTTGCCGCCAAGGCCTGCGCCGTGGCAAATATGGTGCAGGTGTATCCCCTTTTCATCCTCGGTAACCAGCCTGTTCAAAATTCCATCATACGCACGTTCAATGACGCTGCGATCCAACTCGGCCAAATACCGAAGCCGCAGTCCCTTCGCCAGCGCATAAGTCAGCATGCAGGAAGCGGAAGCTTCCAGGTAATTGCCTTCCCTGCCGTTCTGGTCCATGACCTGATACCATAGCCCGCTGTCATGGTCCTGCGCGTGGGCAATCGCATAAGCCATCCGCTCGAAAATGCCCATGATCTGCCCGCGCTGCGAGTGATCGATCGGAAAATGCTCCAACGCATCGACCACAGCCATCGCATACCAGCCCATCGCCCGGCCCCAGACATGAAAAGATTGGCCGGTTTCCTTGTCGCACCAACGCTGCTCCCTGCTCTCGTCCCAGGCATGATGCAACAGCCCCGTCTTGGAATTGCGCGTTCTCCGCTCGATCAGCAATATTTGACGTGCCGCTTCATCGAAGCTCTCAGGATGATCGAACGTACTGGCATATTCGGCCAAAAACGGAGAGGACATGTACACGCCGTCCAGCCACATTTGATACGGATAAATCTTCTTATGCCAGAACCCGCCCTCGCTCGTGCGCGGCTGTCCTTTCAACTGCGCGACCAGCCGCAATATCGCCAGGCGGTATTTCTCGTCGCCCGTTTTTTTCCACTGGGAAAAGAGGTTTTTCCCTTCATTGATCATGTCCAGGTTATAGTCTTCCAGACAGTAGGTCCGGATCGTTCCGTCGTCGCCAATCAAGCCGTCCATGTGGCGGTGGACCATTTCCGCATATTTCGCTTCTTTATTCCAGGCTGCCGCACGCTCTAGGGCCATCAGCGTCATTCCGGCAACGTAGCCCCATTTTCCCGCAAGCTTCGGGTGGTTCCCGTCCGTGCACTCGGACAGCAGCGTATCCGCGATTTTGGCGGACATTCTGCTTTGCCGCTGTATTGCGTTTGCCGACATTTCGCCCATATCGCTCTCCCCCTGTCGTGTTCTTCAACGATTGCCCGACAAGTGCCAGGTGTTGTTATGAATAAAGATGAAACTGGTCATCAAAGCAACGGTTTAAGCCCTTCCCACTTCACGTTCCAGCTCCCGTCTTGCGGAAATCCCGGATTCTCCCGTTCAGCGGCTCCCGTCCATCCTGCGGCCATCATCGCCACCGCCGTCAGCAATCCGCCATTTCCGGGCAGGTATGCCCATAGTCCGGGTCTTTGATAGTTGTGTCCATTTGGCAAATACGTGTTCTTCGTCGCCTCCATCAGCAGGAAATCGACGGCGAGCTCAGGTTCGTTCAGCCTGGCCGCCGTCATGGCGCACATCGGGAAATCCCACCCCCAGGCAGACTCCCAGTCCCAGCATTGCTTTACCTTGAGCAGCGTTTCTTTCATGATGCCTTTGTCGACCAAGGAGCCAGGCAGCAGGCCGAGCGCTCCGAGCATCGATGGATGATCCTGATTTTTGGCGGTAAAGGTGTTCGGGCAGTGTTCATGCGCAAGGTACACGCCTTCCTCATGCCGCGGTTTCGCCATTTGAGAGGCCACATCGATCCATTCCGGCGGAGCTGTTATGCCCAGCCGTTCTGCCCATCGCACCGCAATGTCCAGCCCGTATTTCCAGTATTCCAGCTCATACGGCGGATTCAGGCTTTCGGCCATGGCATGGTTTTCCTGTGCCGGAATGAGCGGCGGACCCAGAACATACGCCTTCTTTTCGTCATCCCAATGAGCATAGGAAACCATAAAATCAGCCGCCTCGAACACGATGTCTTTGTATCGTTCCAGCAACGATACCTCCGGGCGTGCTGCATAACACATTTCGGCCAGTGCCGTCGGATGCGGCTGCTGCCAGATCAAACCCGGTGCGACGGGCGACGGCGATTGCTGCCCATCGTACGCGACCATCTTGGGCCAGCGGGCACCCGCATAGCCCTGGGAACGAGCCAATTTGCGAGCCTCCGGCAGGATGGCCACATACCAATCCATGCTTCTCAGCAGCAGATCGGCACGCCCCCACAGCGGAAAATGCGCCGCATGCCACCAATGCATCTCCAGATGCATTTTGCCGAACCAGCTGTTGTACATGTACCCCGTTTCCTGCGGCGGCATGCTTCCTGCGCTGTGTACGGCAGAGAGGAACTGGGATAACACGATCCGCCGTTCCAGTTCGGCAGCGCGCGGGTCCGTGCTGCCGGACAAATCGACGGCGGCCCCGCCATTCCAAAATCGCTGCCAGTGATCCGAGCTTGCTTGCATAATGGCATGCGCCGGCTGCGGCTCCGGATTACGGGGAGCAAACGCGATGCTGCATTCCCAGCTTTCCGAGTCGGAATCCATGCGCGGCATTAGCGTAAATTCGTGAGTTCCCGTTTGCGTCAGCCGCCCTTTGTCCCACATCCATTTCACGGCATATTCGTCTTCATCCAGCAAACGTTTCCATGCAGCGGAACCATCCCTTGTTTCGATCAGCGCCGTGCTGTGCCTGTCATCCCGGTTCCATTCCGGAAAAACAGACTTCGACCAGCTGCGGTGGGTCATGTCCGGTGAAGGGAACGCAACGAACAGCTGCAGGCGATTTTCGCGAATCAAAGCGGAGTGCACGCGAATGCCGATGCAATCCCGCTGCGGATCACAGGTCGTTTCCACCCTGACTTCCGTACCTTGCACCGCGAAGATGCTGTGAAGCACGCCTGTCCAGAGATGCATCTCCTGACGGATCGGAACAACGTCGCTCAACTCCGCCTCTTGTCCGTCTTGCCGCAGCAGCCGAAACGAGATGCGTCCAAGCTGGAGACGATGCGGATTTTGGCGCAGCCAATGATAGGCCTCGTCTTTGCCTTCCGGTTTCATCGGATATAATACTTGCCGGCCATAGGTATCGAAAGGCTGGAAGACGATATGCTCGTCACCGAATACATGGCGGCCTCCGGTTGAATGCCAACCCCAAGCGGATTGGGTTCCCAAAGGAATTTCGTAGGCTTCCGGAAAGGTCTGGAGCCCTGTGAAATCGGCGCTGAATCCAAATTCCCCGTTGCCTACTGATAAAGGTGACAGGGGTTCGATCCGCGTCAGCACCGGATGGTTTCTAGTGACGATCGATTGGCGATCCATCATATGTCCGCTCCTCCTTTTCAACTCCGTTCAAAACTGAGAAATACACAGCAAAATCTTCAAGGCTCCAACAAGGAATCCCTTCGGGTGCGCATCATCTCCCTGTATTTCCCCGGAGTAATGTCCTTCGTTTTGCGATATACGCGAATAAAGCTGTTCTCGTGCTGGTACCCCACCATGGAAGCGATTTCCGAGATTTTATAATCGGTGTCCACCAGCAGCCTGCATGCACGCTCCATCCGCAATTTGGTGAAATATCCATGGATGGTTTCGTTCATTTCCTGTTTGAAAAGCTGGCTGGCGAGGCTGGTACCGATCCCGGCGTGCTCGGCAATGTCCTGAATGCCTATGGGCTCCTCCAGATGATCGTTCATGAACGCAATCATCTGCTGGCACAGAACGAAATCCTTGCTGAGCAGCATGCCGCCAAACCACGCGCACATCGCCTCGACCTGCTCTTTAAGCAGCGCCTGGACATCCTCCAGATGCATCGTGCGCAAGCTGGACAATTCAAGATCGCGGCATTCCGCGGCACGACTTAAACGAAGGGTTTCCAACGTTTCAGCCACGGATCGCAAACAGGCCATGGCTCTCGAAGGGTGCGTATTCTCCTGCTGCAGGCGAGAGAGCATTTTATCCAACACATGGAGCGCCGCCTCCGCATGACCGGCTTCGATACTCTCCGTCAAAGGAGCCATCGTCTCCTGATCTTCACTAACACCATCGTCCAATGGCGCAGCAGCCACCTCACGAAACGGAATCGCTTGCTCATAACCCCGATAAAGCCTATAGTCCAAGGCGAGCTCGGCTTCCTGCATCGCTTTTTGCAAGTGCATATATCCGTCGTGATTCGCGCTGACCCCTGCCGACACCTGGAATTTGAGCAGCCTGCGAATCATCGGGAGTGTCTCTCCGATGGCAGTCACTGCGTCGCCGTCACTGAAACGGCCAAGCGGCTGAAGCATCACCATCATGCGATCTCTTCCAAGATCGGCGGTCAGCACGCGCCATTGCCCGGACAGCAGCTCGGCTGCGATATTGGCGATGGCGAACTTCAACAGGGAATGATCCGGTTTGTTGAATCGTTTACACCATGCCTCATAGTCGTCGATCGACAACATTGCGATGATGAGCGGCGCTGGATCCCATTCCCTGAAATATCGCTCCCACTTCTCGCTGAGTTCCCGGGTCCCGGACATATGGCCGGCATGGATGTCCATCAAAAATTTGCTCGAAGCCTCCGGCAGCGTTTGCCGCAAATTCATCGCCTGCTGGGCATGGTCCGTGAGCAGCTGGCTCGTGATTTTCTCCAGATCGATCGTGCCCGTATCCATCCGTACCCTGTCATAACCGCTGAGCAGTTGTCGCATCCGCTTCACCGGCCTGAAGGCGGATGCATTGTAGAAGGCAATGGCCGCCGCCCCGGCCGCAAGCGCAAGCAGCGATACGACAAAAACGGTATTGCGGATCTTCTGCGCGCTCGCGAGCAGGCTGTCTTGCGAAATGACGGACAAGTAGCGCCAACCGGTATACGGGGACACGATTTGCGAAGCAAGCAAGGTTTTGCCTTCGTGCTCGAATTCCCCGATCTTCTCCCCATCCAGCTGTGAGAGGACCTGATCCACCACTTCTGCCCCAACGCGATAATTTCCCAGCTCGTATAACGGTTGATGATCTACATCCAGAATCAAACGGCGGCTGTCAAGGCGGGAGACCGACGATTGCAGCATATGCCTGAACATCTGCTCCGATTTGAAATTCACGGCAATGATGCCCTTGAACTGGCCCGATATCATGATTTTGCGATAAAGCGTGATTTGCCTGGCAGGTGGGCCCGAGGCCGACGGGATTTCCCGCTGCTTGACCAGCATGGGCCGGTCCTTAAAATCATCGGCAACGTCTACCCAACCGGAATCGGGAAAGTTGGCTTTGCTTGAACTGAATCCTTGGGGAAAAGCAACCATGCTTCCACGTTCCACGTCATAAATGTAAGCGCTTTTAATGAAAGACGTGCTGCTGATCAGCGTTTCCATAAACTTCAGCAGCTCGGTGATGTTTTGGTACGAAGCCTGGACGTCGCTCGTCAGAAATTGATACACGTTCCCGTTCAGGGCGATTTTGACCGCGATTTGGTCGCTTTCCCGCATCATCTCGTCAATGTCGTTCATGCCGATGCGCAGCATCTGATGTTGGGGTTCGCTAAGCTCCTGCTGCAGCACGGATTTGGAGGAATAATACGTCGTCATGCCAACGGCGATGATGATGGCGAACACCGCAATCGTCAAAATCAGCAGCAGCCGGGTTTGGGTATTGGTCAAATTAAATTTCAACCATTTCAAAAACGAAAGGGGCATGGCCGTCTCCCACCTTATTTGCGTGATAACGCCATTATACAGCGGTGATGTGACCAAGACGACCCGGCCCTACCTCCTAATTTTCCTCCCCCGTCTCGTCATCATTTCCCGCGTTTCTACGAAATTTCGCCTTTTTTGCCATCGAACTGCTCGCAAGCCATGGGGAGGTTAGCGAATGCATGTTTTTAATTTTTAACCTTCTCATACCATTCCTGCACTCGCTGGGTCACGGCTTCACCGCCGGCAGCATACCATTTGTCCACATAGTCGTCATAAGCCTCGATCGGGAGCTCACCAATGACAATTTTGGTCAAAACCTCCTGGAACAACTTATGGGACTGGATATCCGGAAATCCTTCATATACCGAGGCCGGGAGTCCGTCACCGGCAATTTGGCGCGCATCGGCGGTGCTGACGACAAACATGTCTTTGACCATCTGCTGCTGGTCTTCCGGATACGTTTCTTCGATTCGTTTGTTCATGTCCTCTGCCGTCGTCAAATTTTTCATGCCCAGGGCAAGCGGTTTGTTGTCTGCGGGCGGGAGGATCACTTTGCGTCCGTTGACGACTTCATGCTGTTCGCCCTCGAGGCCGAAGCGCCCAAATTCATCGTTTTCAGCATTGTAGAAAAAATCCAGCAATTTCAGGGCATTGGGGGCATTGTCCTTGTTTACGGTGGGAATCATCCACTCCGGCTCACCCATGCTTTTCTGCGTGACAAACGCTTCGAACCCCTCTGCTTTCGGCAGCGGCATCGCTGCAATGTAAGCATCCGGCGCCTGCGTCAGCATGGCATTGTACCGATCGCGCACGTTCGCCGGCAGATGATACCAGCTGCCCACTTGATTGTTGTTGATTTTGGCCTGCCATACTTCCCCTTTGTTGAGGAACGTTTCGTTGTCCAGCAATTTTTCTTCGTATAACTTCCGGATGAACTTGATGGCCTCGCGCATGTTGTCCGTTACGCCTGCGTACTGGATTTTGCCGTCATATTCGTCCCATTCAGGATATCCTTCCCACATGGCTACCCCGTACATCGCAAACAAATGGTCCATCCATCGGCCGAACTCCCTGCCGCTGGTAGGCAGCTCATCCGCTTTGCCGTTGCCGTTCGGGTCTTTGTCCCGGAAAGCTCGCAGTACCTCCACATATTCATCGGTCGTTTTAGGCATCTCCAATCCGAGTTTATCCAGCCAATCCTTGCGAATGAGTGGCGCACGCTCGGGAACCAGAAATACTTTAGGCACATAGTAGATTTTGCCGTCAGGCGAAGCGGAGCGCACGATATCCCACGCTTCCTGGGGAATGCTCTCCCAGACATGGGGTGCGTACTCGGGCAGCAGTTCATCCAATGGCAGCGCACCGCCCTGCTGAATCAGCGTTTGCTCCACGCCTCCGATCGGGCGCAAAATATCCGGCAGCTCATTCGAAGCGATCAACAAATTCAAGTATTCGGACGGCTCCGATCCGGGAGGTGTCGTGATCAGTTCATATTGGACGCCGGTTTTCTCCTCGACATACTTCACGTGCGGATTATCCGCAGCAGGCAATGTGCCTACGCCCATGTGGCTTTTGAATACTTTGACTTTGGCAGCACCGGAGCTTCCTCCTCCATTCTCGCCGTCCTGCGATCCGGCATTCGGGCTGCCGCTTCCGCAACCCGCGACCAGCAGGAGCGCCAGACTGAGAAATGCCGGTACGATTTTACGTGTCCATTCTTGTCTCATGAAATTGTCCCCCTCAATCCTCGTTTATTCTTTGAGCGACCCCAACAGCGATCCTTTCACGAAATATTTCTGCAAATAAGGATACACCAAAATGATGGGAACGCTTGCAAAAAGAATCGTTGCTGCCTTCAACGTCGTTGTATTGAAATTGTAATCACCGAGAAACATGTTCACCTGAGCCAATTCCTCCGGGCTGGTCAAATACGCACGCAGCTTCATTTGCAAGGGCCATAACCCTGGATCGCGGATAAAAAGCACCGCCCGCTGGAACGTATTCCAGTACCCCACCGCATAGAACAAGCTGACCGTGGCCAGTACCGGTTTGGAGAGCGGCAGGTAGATCTGGAACAAAATGCGGAAATCATGACACCCGTCGATTCGGGCGGAATCGTCCAGCTCCTTGGGCAAATTCATGAAAAACGTACGCAAAATGACCATGTTGAACGTACCGATCACCCCGGGAATGATCAAGGACCACAGCGAATTCATCATGCCAAGCTCCCTGACCGTCAGAAAAAACGGGATCATCGGAGCATTAAAAATCATCGTAATCACGATGCCAAGCATCACTTGTTTCCGGAACAGAAATTCCTTGCGGGACAGCGGGAAGGCGGTGAATACCGAAAAAAGCATGCTGAGCGCCGTACCTGCTACCGTAATGAAAACAGTTACGCCAAACGACTGCCATAATCCTGTGCTTTTCAAAATATGTTTCCAGGAATCCAGCGTAAATTCGACCGGCCACAGGAAGACGGCTTGGGAATCGGCTGCAACCGGCGAACTGAGCGAAACCGCCAACAGTTGAAGCAAAGGCAAAATCATCGTCAGGGCGGCTGCCGTAAGAAAGGCGTAGTTGAAGACCTGAAAGCTTTTTTCTCCGAACGTCTGCTTCATCACCACAATCCCTCCCCGGATTTTTTGGCCAGCCGATTGAAAATCCATAGCAGGATGAAACCGATCACCGACTGGAACAGGCCGATGGCCGTCGTTACGCTGTACTGCCCTTGCAGCACCCCTGAACGGTATACATACGTTTCAATGATATCCCCTACGGAGTACGTCATCGGCGTCAACAGGTTGTAGATCTGGTCGAAGCCAAGCTCCAGGAAGTTGCCGATGTTTAACAGGAACAGGATCAGAATGGTCGGAAACAGCGCGGGCAGCGTAATATACATCGTCTGTTTCCATCGGTTCGCCCCGTCCATCACGGCCGCTTCATATTGGTTCGGATCAATGCCGCTGATGGCAGCAAGGTAAATGATCGTGCCCCAACCGACTTCTTTCCATATGGACGACAACACCACGATGGAGCGGAAATACTTTTCCTGCTGCATATACAGAATCGCTTCAAAGCCAAACCATCCTCTCACCATGTTGACGAAACCGCCGGAGGACAGCACTTCAAACACGATCCCGCCGACGACGACCCAGGATAAGAAATGCGGCAAATAAAACAAGCTTTGCAAAAATCGTTTGGCGAGCATTTTTCTTACTTCATTGAACAGGAGTGCCAGCAGAATCGGAGCAGGAAAGCCGATCACCAGCTTGTAAAAAGCAATCAATGCCGTATTGCGGAGAACGTGATAGAAATCCTGATACGTAAAAATGAACTTGAAATTATCCAGTCCCACCCACGGGCTGTTCCAGATCCCCCTCATGATTTGATAATTCTGAAAAGCGATGACGCTTCCCCCCAGCGGGATGTATTTAAAAATGATGTAAAACAAAATGCCGGGAAGGATCATGACATAGAGCATCCAGTGTTTTCTAATGTTCCTCAAGTAACCTTCACGGATGCTTGGGTTAATGCTGACTCCGGGGTGCGGCGTCGATGCTTCCGATCGGTCAGCCATACCTGTCTTTGCCCCCTTTTGCAATGGATGATGGGATTGATGAGCTGGTTCTGTGGTTCACATGTTAAGGGTCCGATACCTGCGCATCAATCGTGCAATCCTCCGCCGCATGAACCAATTCACCTGGGCACCCTGTTCTGGAAGATCGGTTCATTCGGTGGAATATCGGTTGGTTATGACACCGAGCAGGCAGACATGTAAAAAAGACATGCAAAAACACGACTGCTTCAAGCAGCCGTGTTGGACATGGAGATTTGCGAGAGCTTTTTATCTTTAGGTGCGTAGAGTTTCAACTATTCGTTCAAAGCGGTTTTGATCAAGCCGTTCACCCGCGAGTTGAACAGCAGTCCGACATGGGACACGAGGGAAACCGGAATGTTCGTAGCACCTTCCAGCCGGGAAAGCACAGGCGACACGATCGTGTCGTTCAAGGAATAGATCGAGGTCACCGAAATGCCTTGCGGCGCGGTATTGGTCGTAAGGCGATTCGCTCCGCCAAGGGTTACAAGCTTGTCGACCTTGGACGCTCCGCCGCGGTTCAATATGTAATACAGACTGTTCGCTCCGCCCATACTGTGAGCCACAATGTTCACTTTCGAATGGCCGGTTTGGCGCAGCACGTCATCAACGAATTGGCTGATCGCTGCCGAATTCAACAGTTGGTTGCCCTGTTTGCTCGGCAGATCAATGGCGAACAATTCGTCTTTCGCCCAGCCTTGGCTGCGCAAATAACTTTCAATGAACGTAAAATTGCTATCCGAACCTGTTAGACCGTGGACAAAAACAACGGGCGTTCGTGCCGTTGCCGCCGCTGCCCTTTCGGTCTGGCCCAGCCCGGTGAAGGCCAAGACCAACATCATGCTCATAAAAACAAGCATAAATTTACTTTTTTTCACTTATAACACTCTCCTCCTTTATTTTTACATTTATATATTATAAGTAAATATTTGGAATTTAAATAGTTCAAACGCCTTATTTTTCAACAAGCCATCCTTCGTCTACGATCTAACTTTTTAGCTTTGCGAAACCGACCCGCTACATCGAATCAGGCACCGACTTCACAGCGGACTCCGCATGTTCGGAAGCCGCACCCGACAACTTTTTGTACTTTTCCCCCCAGATTTTCATTTCCGTAATGATCGGCACTAACGTACGACCGAATTCCGAAAGCGAATATTCCACTTTGGGAGGAACTTGCTGATACACTTCGCGATGCACGACGCCATCTTCCTCGAGCTCCCGAAGCTGAAGGGTCAACATTCTTTGGGTAATGGCAGGACAAATCCTCCGGAATTCATTAAATCGTTTGGGTCCTTCGATCATATGGTACAAAAGCACCCCTTTCCACTTTCCGCCGATGACGTCCAACGTATATTCCACCGGGCAGCCTTCTTCATTCGGGCTATAGCCGTATCCGGATTTGCGGTCACGCATTTTGCAGCCTCCTCTTTTATTGGTATACAAATGTATACTACATAACATTAATGTGCGTACTATTCATGGTAGTTGATATGCGTTATATTTACAACCATAAATCAATAATACATGCATATCCGAGGAGGAAACCATAATGTCAACCAAACAAATGAAAGCCGTTGGACTACTGAACTATTTGCCAATCGAACACCCTGAAAGCCTGCTGGACGTGGTGATCGATGCACCTGTGCCTACAGGGAGGGATCTGCTGATTCGAGTCAAAGCCATCTCCGTCAATCCCGTCGACGTTAAAGTGCGGGCACCCAAAAATCGGACCGAAAGCACGCCAAGAGTGCTCGGCTGGGACGTTGCAGGCGTGGTCGAGCAAGCCGGACCGGAATCTTCGCTGTTCAAACCCGGCGATGAAGTCTATTACGCAGGCAGCATTACCCGCTCTGGAGGGAATAGCGAGCTCCATCTCGTCGACGAGAGAATCGTCGGCAGCAAACCGGCAACGCTGGATTTTGCGCATGCAGCCGCTCTGCCGTTAACTGCCATTACCGCATGGGAAGGACTATTCGACCGCTTGGACATAACCGCAGACAAAGAGCGCAACGAAGGCAAAACGATTCTAATCATCGGCGCGGCGGGCGGCGTCGGTTCCATCGCAACGCAGCTGGCCAAATACGCCGGATTGACCGTGATCGGTACGGCTTCCCGCCCCGAATCGTCCGACTGGGCCAGATCGATGGGAGCCGACCATATCATCAACCATTACGAACCATTCGTTCCCCAGCTTCAAGCGATGGGCTTCGAACACGTTGACTACATTTTTTGTCTGAACAGCACGGAGAAGCATTGGGCCAACATGGCCGAGGCTATTGCCCCGCAAGGGAAGATCTGCTCCATTGTGGAGACGGATGAGCTGCTCGACCTGACCTTGCTCAAAAACAAAAGCGCAACGTTTGCCTGGGAGCTAATGTTCACCAGACCGATGTTCCAGACGGCGGATATGATAGAACAGCACAACCTGTTAAACGAAGTTTCCCGCATGGTCGACGAGGGCCGTTTGCGGACTACGGTGGCAAAAATCTACTCCCCGATCAACGCAGCCAATCTGCGAAAAGCCCATGCCATATTGGAAGAAGGCCGTATGACAGGCAAAATCGTGATTGAACGCTTCGAGTAACACTCCCTTCGTTCCTGTCCTTGTCTCTGGAGTGCATCTCCTGACCAAGGGCAGGAACGATTACACTTGACGGCAAAAAGCCGCCATCATGGCGACTCCCCAAATGGATCCTCAATTTCTTCCCATTGCCCGGTGAATACATCCAGTTTAATGATGAATTGCCGATCGTTGTGCTGCACCCGCCCGAACAAATATCCATCACCGATGAATCCTTCGATCCATTCCCGGTTAACCGGCTGCAAATCGGCAGCTTCCAGCAAAGGCCCAGCCAACTTATACAGCTCAGCCTGATACCGTGTGCCATTCGTGATTTTCGCAAGATCTGGCGCATCCTTATTGACAAGGCTTTTCAGCGGGCTTCCGGAAGTGCTGTCATGCACCGTGCCCGTCATCGGATTGACCTTCATCACCATGGCCTCGGCATCCTGGTCTTTTTTGACGAATGTCACGGTATACTGATCATCCGTCTGTTTGACCTCCCACTCATCGTTCGGCAGCCAGTGCTGCAGCAAGACGTTGATATCTTCCTCGTTTAGCGGCGTCTCCATAAAGTAAGCGCTATGGAGTTCTACATTCGCGATATGAAGATCATGGCCGTAATCGACCACAACCTGCAGCGGAAATTCCGAAATGGAGGCCTGGCCATCGAGTTTTGCCCGCAATCGCCCATCCACCACCTCATAATATACGATGGAGCCAAAACCGACCCTTTTTCCCCAAGCTCCCTCTTCATAGTCATACACCTTGCTCAAATGCTGGCCGTTCAACTCTGCATGGACAAACGTTTTCCCGGACTCATGCTTCACGGAAGAAATAACCCTCTTATTTAACGCTTGGATGGGGTCCTCCACCGCCAGTTCCTCCAGCGTGTTTGAATTCAGAATATGAATTTCATAGATGGAGATCCCGGTTCCCCTGCCGGCATTCATATTTACGACAATCTCCCGTTCTCCGTCCCCATTCACGTCAACTTCCTCAATCGTCGGCGGGCGATTCGCGTCCATATCGGCGTTCCAGACAAACGTTTTCTGGACATCTCCCCGCAAATCCACCGTAATTTCACGCTGCATCTTGCTCCCTTTCTTGGCCGGCGTCGTGATAACGATCCCGTTATTCTCGCCTAAAACGACCGAATCAACGGCAGCATCGTTAGGCTTTCTCGTCTCGGGCTGGGTCACCTCACGTTCTGTTTCTACCTGCACCGAAGTCGGTTTCGCATTGGACAACGAACAACCGTTTAATACCAGAGCTAGAGCAGCCGCTCCGCACAACGCCTTTTTCCATCGTTTATTCTTCGACTCGTCCACGATCATGATCAACTCCATACTAAGAAATCGACTTGCATTATATTCCATTCCTTTCTATATAATGAACGTCTCCAATCATGAAGTGGTTGTCTCTAAAGTCGGGAACATGTCGAAAAAGTCATCGGATCGGGATTTGACATCCGCCCGGGACGATGCAGAATCAAAAAAACGACAGATATCAGGCAGCTTTCATAAACAAACCCCTTCAACGTTTCAGCGTTTTTTCAAACCATGAAATCATACTGCCGCTCCAATGCACGCAAGACATCAGCGGCGATAGGCAACAGGCAGCATGACCAGACCGAGCACGGCACATACGATGAACATTTGGGCATAATTGGCGGCATCCGCCACCATTCCCATCACCATGCCGCCAAGCGAAATGCCCAAATCGGCCGTGGCGATGAACAAGCCAAGCAGCACATTCCGATCTTCTGCAGGGAGCACGAACGATAAATGCGTGGTGAGTGCAGGGTAAAGAATCGCTTGCGCGATGCCCATCGGCACTGCCCCCAAATATAAGAAGGCAGCACCGCCGCCGGCAGCGTAACTAATGCTCAAGGCCGAAAGGGAGATTAGCGTCATCATGCCCACGATCAAGGGGGCACTCCACCGTGCCCCGGAAGGCAGCTTTTTCCCCCAGAACAACCGGGCGGCAACGACGACCGCAGCCTGTATGCCGAGGTACCCACCCGCATTGGCCCCGTCCACCTCTTGCGCGTATAACGGCATAAAAGCCGTGACCGCCCCGAACACGACGGATGCCGACAACATCAGCATGCCGCAAGTTCGCAGTGCAGGCTGCTTCACCAGCTGAGCGAACATGCCCCACATGCTCCGTTGTTCCGTTTCTCTGCCAAACGCTTTGCTATTCTTGTCAGGGTGCTCCTGTTGGTCCGAGCGAATCGTATATCCGAATATCGCCGTCGCCACGGCAATCACGATCAGAAGCACCGAAAAAGACGGCATGCCTCCGCTTTGCCACAAGGCAATAGCCAGAAAGGGAACCATGATGCCGGGAATGTAACTGAACAGGGAATACATCGAGATGCCTTGCGCGCGATCGTTGTCAGGCAAGGCTTCGATGATGCCGATTTGCAGGGCCATGGAAAAAAAGGCCGTGCACACGCCCTGTAACGAACGGGCAGCTATATAGCCGCCAATGCCCGTAAATGTATACAAAATCAAAGCTGCTCCGTTGAGCAGCAGAATCATACGAAGTATTTTGACGGCCCCGTGCCTCTGAATGATGCGGCCTGCCCACGGGCGGAAAAACATCGTGGTCAGCATGTACGCGCCCATGATCAGGCCAACCGTCGCGCTGCTTGCGTCCCATGCGGCGCCTTGGAGCGGAATGATGACGTTCAGCACCGCATTGGCACTGAAATAGAGCAGCGTGAGCAGATACAGGCGCATGAAAGGCCAAGCTAAAGCTCCATTCACCCATGTTCCTCCTTCAAAATGGTTGACTGTGATTGCGCCGTTGCGACTTTGCGCAAGACTCGAAGGAAATCCCCTGCGGCCCCGCTTATAACACGATCGAGGATGCCAACAGCCGCCGGGCGTATTCGGACCGAACCTGTCCCAGCTTCGACACGTCTACCGTTTCTTCAATCCGTCCCGACTTGAGTATCACAAGCCGCTCGCACAGATAGGCCGCCGCCTGAATGTCATGTGTGATGAAAACATAACCCATGCCATACGTTTCCTTCAGTTGTTTCAACAGCTCGAGCACCTGTGCCTGAACGGATACGTCCAGCGAACTGATCGCCTCATCCATGACAACGAATTGCGGCCGGGTCAATACCGCCCGGGCGATACAGACGCGCTGGGCCTCGCCGCCGGACAGTTCATGCGCATATTTTTTGCGGTATGCCGGACTTAACCCCACCTGTTCAAGCCAGAAGTCCAGACGTTCCGGCAGCTCCTGGCGATATGCGCTTGACCGTGGAAGGGCTGCGACCGGTTCGCATAACGCTTGTTCCACCGTATAAAAAGGATGGATCGACGACGTGTAGTCCTGAAAAACGGCGCTGACCCTGCCCGCACGCACGGACCTGCGGGAGACGGGCAGTCCCTCCAGCAGCACCTTGCCCGAATCGGGGCGTTCGATGCCCAAGAGCAGGCGTCCGATCGTGGATTTGCCGCTGCCGCTCTCCCCGATTATTCCCAAGCACTCGCCTGGTGCAACGGATAGATGGATGTCCCTTAAGATGTGCTGACGCTTTCTGAATAACATTCCCCCAGCACTATAATACTTTTCGACGCCGTTCATGCTCAGCATATCCGCCCTCCTCCAACATCGCTTTGAACGGTTCCGTGAGCTGGCGCCGGGTATGAATCAGATGCTGCGTATAAGGATGGCGCGGATGAGACAGCACATTCCCGGCATCCCCTTCCTCCACGATTCTTCCTTGTCTCATCACCAAAATCCGGTCAGCCATCGTGCGCACCACACCCAGATCATGCGAGATCAGCAGCATCGCGCAGCCGATGCGCGCCTTCAATTGTCGGAGCTGCACCAGCACCTCATATTGGGAAAGGGCGTCCAGCGCGGTTGTCGGTTCGTCCGCGATGATCAACTCCGGTTCCAGCAGCAGGGATAGCCCAATCATCAGACGCTGCAGCATGCCTCCCGAAAGCTCATGAGGGTATTTATTCAGAACGTCCTTGGCAGGCCGCAGTTGGACCTGCGCCAGGGCGATTTCCGCCCGTTCATCGACTTGCCTGCGCGTCCAGCCCATGTGCCGCCCCAGCGTTTCCCTGAAATGAACGCGAACTTTGCAGGACGGATCGAAGGCATTCATGCCATTCTGCATGACCAGGCTGATGCGTTTCCCCCTTCGCTCTCTCATGTCCCTCTCCGGCAGGTCAGACAAGCCTTCGCCTTGAAAACGGATCTCACCGGATTGCCGAATGGACGGATCATGGAGCCTCAGGATCGAGCGGCAGGTCATCGACTTGCCGCTGCCGCTCTCGCCCACAATGGCCAGGCATTCTCCGGCGGCCAGCCGGAAAGAACTGTCGTGCACGATGACGTGTCCGCTCTTCGCGTCCCATACGCGCAAACGATCAACTTCCAGCATATTCATACGTTCCACGCTCCTTTTTTACTTCTTTCCTTTGCCGGGAGGAAGCCAATTTGGGATCCAAGGCCGCCTGTAATCCATCTGCCGCAAAATTGAACGCACAGACGACGAGAATGATCGCAAGTCCCGGAGCAACCATCAATTCGGGCTTCGAAAACATAACATCCCTTGCTTCACCCAGCATCATCCCCCATTCCGCCGTCGGCGCCTGTACGCCGAGCCCGAGAAACGACAGGCCCGACACTTGCAAAATCATGGAGCACATCGAACTGCTGGCGACCACGGCGATGTCGGCCAGCGCCATCGGCAGCATATGTTTGCGTAGAATGCGGAAATGCCCGATCCCCGCAGCCTTGGCGAACTTTACGTATCCCGCTTCCGAATGCTGCATGACGGATGTCCGAATTACCCGTGCGAACCAAGCCCATTTTGAAATGACAAAGGCGAGCAAAATGTTTTCCAGGCCAGGCCCGAGCAGCCCCACCACCGCCAGCGTCGTGACATAACCCGGAAAGGAAAGCATGACATCGCATGCCCGCATCACGATGCTGTCGATCCTTCCCTTGAAATAACCGGCGGCCAGACCCGCGAACGTTCCGATGCCCAGCGATATGCCCAGCGTGGCCAGCACCCCGAGCAAACTCGGCCGAATCCCGTAGATAAGCCGCGACAGCACGCATCGGCCCAGATGATCGTTGCCGAGCGGATATGCCCAGGAAGGCGGCGCGTAACGCAGGCTCATGTCGACGGCATCCGGCGCATGCGGCGATACCCACGGAGCGAGCAGTCCCGCCAGCATGACCAGGCCCAACCATGACAAACAGATGCAGGCAAGCTTGTCTTGGCTCAAACGGCGAACGATGTTCATGTTTATGATGCCTCCTTCCGCCACCGCGGATTGAGAGCGGCATGGATCAGATCGGACAGTGCGTTAAACGCGACAAAAGTGACTGCCAACACGAGCACGTAGGCCTGAATCACGGGCAAGTCCCTGCCCAATATGGCTTTGACGGCCAATCTGCCCGCTCCCGGCCAGGCAAACACGTTTTCGATGACCACGGTGCCGCCAAGGATGATGGGGACGGACATGCAGAAGATCGATACGGCCACCTGCAGCGAATTGCGAAGAACATGTTTCAGAATCGTGCCTTCGGACAATCCGCAAGCACGGCCATACCGAACGTAACCTTCATGCAGGTTGGCAAGCATGGCGCTGCGGACGTTGCGAAAATACAAGCCGACGTACCCCGAGGCAATGACAAACACGGGCAGTATGTAGCTAAGATACGAATCCATGCCGCTCGTCGGCAGCAAATCCAGCTTCACGGAGAAATACCAGATGCATAGCGAAGCAAGCCAGTATGAAGGCATCGCCGTCAGCAGAAACGTCACTCCCCTGACGGAAAGGTCCAGCGTTCGTCCTTCATTCAGCGCGCAAACCACGCCGAAGAACACCGACAGCAGGATGATGAGCAGGCACGATATTAACGTCAGTTTGACCGTATTCCACATTGCTGGTCCCAGCATGGACCAGACCGGCTGCCCGGACACGTAGGATTCTCCGAAGTTTAGCCGCAAGCCGTCACCCAGCCACTGCGCATACCTGACCAACAACGGCTGGTCCATCCCCAAGCGTTCGCGTGTCTGTTCCAGCAGCGGTTCCGTAATCTCCGGAACTTCTTGCGCGCGCAGCACCATTTCCGCCGGATCCATCGGCGAAAGATTCACAAGCAGAAACGCAAGCAAAGAGATGACAACCAACAGCGGCACGGTGAGCGCCATTCGTTTAATCATATAACTCCCCATCGTCTGCGGCCTATCGTACGAACATCTGCTCAAAAGGCAGCTCGTATTGGGACTGTTTGAAAGCAATGCCTTGAAGCTCGCTTGGGGCAACGATGCTTACGCGGCCATAGGTCAGCGGAATGAATACGGCCTCGTCGTGCACGATGCCGAGAATGTCGGCGTATAACGATTTCCGCTTCCCTTCCTCCGTGGACACCATCACGTCGTCGATTTTCCGATATAGCTGTTGCGCTTCCGCGATGCCGCTGGTGGCATGTCGGTACGCAGACGCCGACGTGAATGCCGCGATCGTGCTCTGCGGATCATACGCGAGACCCCAAGTCTGGTTGAACAACAAATCATAATCGCCGCTTGCCCTGCGGCTTGCAATGGACGATGACTCCTCGCCCACAAGTTTCAGTTCCATACCCACGCTTTTAAGACTATGCTGGATGAACTCGGACATCGCTTTCTGGGCCGGCGCATTGCTGTCATAATACAAATTCATCGTCAGCGGCGCACCTTGCTTCGTGCGGATCGTGCCGTTCGCATCGGCTTTCCATCCCGCTTGGTCCAGCAATTCCGCCGCTTTCGCTTGATCAAAGCTTCTTGCCTCCAACTCCACGTCCGCATCGTTGACATTGGGGGAGAACAGCGTATTGGCAGGCAGCTCGGTCCCTTCGGTCAACCCCGAACTGATCGCTTCGCGGTCGATGGACAGCCAGATGGCTTGACGCACGGCCGTTTCCGCGGCAGGGCTGCCCGATTTTCCCGTGTTGGCCACGATCATGCGCGTGTTCATCGGCTCGCTGCGAATAATCTGGTACGTTCCAGACTGGATCAGCTGATCCATCGCCTGCACGTCCAAACTATCCGCTCCCCGATCATCGGTAAAAACAAAATTGACTTCGCCCTTTTGAAGGGCAAGGAACGTGGTCTCTCCCGCCGGAAGCACCTTTGCCGTAATTTTTGGGATTTGCGGCACGTCGCCCCAATAATTTTCGTTGGCTTCGAACACGGCATATTCATCCGGTTTATGCTCTGTGATCCGGTAAGGGCCTGTTCCATGAAATCCGTTTACGCCATCTTTCGTCCCGCCGTCCTTGAAATCGTTGGGCGACAAAAACACGTATGGACGCGTCATGGACAATTCGGCCAATGCCGGGTAATACGGTTCGCTCAATTTAATCTTGAGCGTGTGTTCGTCCACCGCTTCGATGGTTTGAATTTTGGTGGATAATTTGATCCAGCTGTGCTTCTCGGCGTTGGCCTGCACCGCATCCATGTTTTGCTTTGCGGCGTCCGCGGTGAACGGCGTGCCGTCATGGAATTGAACCCCTTTTCTCAAATGGAACGTATAGGTCAAGCCGTCTTCCGTGATGTCCCAGGACTCCGCCAGCAGCGGTTTGATGCCCTCGGAGGTATTCTCCACGAGAGATTCATACACCATGCCCTGCGCCGACATCGACCCGGTGTACAGGTGAGGGTTCATGTCCTGGATATCCTTGGCAGTCGCGTAGACCAATTCGAATGGCCGTGCGGCATCCTCCGGCGAACTTGCCGTTTGGTTGAACGTCTCTCCTTGTCCTGAAGTTGTACCGCACCCTGCAAGAAATAGCGATGCGATGAGCAGCAATGCTGCTAATTTGGGAATATGCCTGATTGATAACACCTTGATTCCTCCTGATTCGATTTCATGATAGGTTATGGCTGCCGTGACCGGCAGCTATATGGATTGCGCGGAACCATCGTTCTTTCTGATCATCGGATCGCTGCAGATCATGTCGACGTGATCATCGAAGCTGCACGCAGCAAAGGCTCGGGATAACGGGAACGGGGCATGAATGGCCGCAGCGCGTTCCAAGGCAGATTCGTACCTTGCGATCAAACGGTCCATCACCGGACTGGCTGCGCCGAGGCGTCGGGCCATGCCGCGAATGATTTTGATGCGATAGTAATCCTCCTTCGGCATTCGGGGAATATCCAGCTTCCCTTCCTTGTTTACGTAAGTCTGGCGGATCGGCACGGCCGAGAAATCAAAGTATTTCCCCTCAGGATCGGGATCGGAAAACGGATCGATCAGCAATGAGGCATAACGGACGTACAGTAGATATTGCTGATGGATCGGCTCCAGCTCCGTAAAACGTTCGATATCTTCCCGCGCCAAGCTCTCCGGACGGACAGGATAGCTGTCCTCGTTCATGCACGCGAGCAGATTCAATTTTGGAAGCGATAAACGCTCCGTGATGTCCATGATTTCTTTCCAATAGTCCAGCATTTCTTCAATCAACCGCATGGTGATCGGTCCTTCCGGAAAAAGCTTGTAGACGTATCGCCTTGGAGCGGATGCGTGAAATACGGCTTCCAAAGCGACATCGTTCATAAACAGCGGCGGATGAACGTACAGCGAAATGTTGCGCGTCTCGGCCGCAAGCGGCGTCCCAGCATCTTGCAATTGAATGCCGAGCCGCGAAAACAGCTCGGTCAAGCGTGCCACGTTAGGCGATGCCGGGGCAGTTGAGCCGACGTATACCTTTTTCTTGATGCCTGCCGTCAGAACCTGGAATGAAGGGGTGCCTTCCTTCCATCGCGTATCCCCGAAGTATGTGGAAAAACTGATGATCTCCACTTGATCATGGCCCCTGTTACGCATATAATGACTGACCAAACTGCCCGAACCGAATGTGGGCGACACCAGAATGACGCACCGAAGCTGGCGCAGAACAGAAGAATCCATCTGCTCAAGTACTTCGCAGTAGGCATCTGTCGTAACGGCTAGAACGAGCACATCCCACGGTTCATCAATGTCCGCATAGCGCGGATACACCCGGTCAAGCCTGCACTCTCCTTGCATTCGGCGATGCGATTCGTTCTGTGTTTCCGCTCGGATGGCCCCACGACTCTCCGCCAACGCCGCGAACAGAATCGACGAGCCTGCAGACTCCCTGCCTGCCAGTGCAACGGCGCAGCTGCCTTGCTGGTTCATGGTTACAGCCAGCTGAATGGCGACAGGACCCGTTCCAGCGATCAACACACGTTCAAATGGATTCATTCGAAACCTCATCCATCCTTTCTTGGTCTATTTTTTCTTCCTTAACGTTACGGAGCCTTTCGATACAAGGCGACATCGAACACATCGCGGGGTTGCAAAATGCAGCCTTCGAGCCTCCACGCCCGTTCATCCACTTCCTGCATCGGATAATTAAACAGGGACTTGAGCCCGTCTCCATAGCGCATTGCAACCACGATTTCCGAAGAAGTCAGCGGGTGGAGCCGATGGAGCATTTCGTATTTCTCGGGCACGGTGGAACTGAAAATAATATGCGTAATCCGGTCCATACCGGCCAGGTCATCCAAGGGCGATGACAAGAAGGAGACGTTCAGCTCCGGTCCAAGGGTATGGATGACATTTTGGCCAAGCGCAAGCGCATCTTCATCGATATCGATGCCGACGACCTCGGCTCCGGTTCGTCTCGCAATCATCAACGGGGTCATAGGAAATGCGCCCGAACCGACCATGAGCACTCTAGATTCGGACGTCAGGCGAAAACTGCCGAACTCCTTTTCGATGCAAGCTTCGATGTTTTGGAAGTAGTCGTCGATCCGCATCTCCCCACGCGCCAGCTTCCAAGCCCGATACTTTTCCATCATGCTCACGCAGCGGGCGGAAATTTGCCTGAGCTCTGCCCCCAGTCTTCTTGACGTGGCCGGCTTCTCATACAGCAGCCTGGTCCACAAAGCTTCATTTCTTTCATTGGTAATAAAGCCCGAATATTCATTGATGATGTGCTCCAACCGTACTCCATGCCCTGCGCTTCCATCGAATTCGCGGGCCAAATCGGTGAATGATTCCATGAAGGAATGCAGCTCGCGCTGAAAATCGATCATCGTTGCCATGCGATACCGACCTCCTCCTTTTCTGCTGTTTCGCCGACATGAATATATGCTTTCCCTTGTGCAACGATACCTACGCTGCCTTCGATGCGGACGGATGTGACCTCACCGTCCGTGTACGAAGCCTCCGCTTCAATGATGCCGCCAGGCTGCTTGACTTGCACGCTGACATGACTCCGAAGCTTCCATGCCAGGTACGCTCCTATGGAAGCCGTCCCGGAGCCGCATCCCCGTTCCCAGACCAGGCTGTCGAGCGTTCTGACATAGATCAACGGGGCCATTTGCCTAATGTCGGCTTGATACAGCATGATCCCGACAAGCGATTGACCCGTCGTTTTGCCCAGCAAACGAGCCAACTCTTCCGCTTGGGACCGGATTGCCTCATTGAAAGATTGGATCTCCATAATGATATGGATGGCATCGCTATAGTTGAGCTTGACCATGTGCCATATCCTGCCGCCATACGAAACGTGGAAGGCTTCAAAGCCGACAGGGACAGGCATTTCAACCCGGCAGCGGTAATTCTCGCCTTCCCTTCTGACCCGGCAAGCCACCAAGCGATCGGTTCCCGAAACTTCCAGCATCAGTTCACCTTCATTCGGCCGGTCATCGTTGTTATCGGACCACAGCCATGCCGCCAAGGCCATACAGGCATTTCCGCAAAACTCGCCACCGGCCATTCGAAGAGCCGCGCTAGCCGAAATGATGCGGGGTTTCTCGATGAATCCGACCTGTTCGGCATGAAGATGGCCATATGCCATAAGTTCTTTGGCCGTTTGCAGTCGTTCAAGATCGTCTTCATAAATCGTTGTTACAAGAATCGTCATATTTTGCGTTGGATTAAATTTGACAAAATCGACTATTTGGTTCACCATATGACCTCGATTCTCCCCGCGCTTAATCGTAATTATTACTATTAACTGGTTGTAATATAGCATAGCGGCAGCAACCCGTCAACATAAATTTCCATATATTCTTCTTATCCCCTCAGGGCAGCATGTTGTTCCGAATCGAATTTTTCTGATCCAATGAATGAATACCGAGAAGAGTGAACTCGGGAGCATGAATCGCCGTAATAGTTTCTTGGCCCTGTATTTTAATCAAATTTCAATAAAACGTAGAAAAATATTCCTAGGTCTGATAGACTATACAAATAAATATTTCCAGGAGGACTACATAACAAAATGAAAATTGCTACAGGAATTTTATTAGCTGCCACTTTATTGACGCTTACAGCTTGTTCTTCTACTCCAAGTACAGCAACGACAAGCACGCCGTCGGCCACGACTACGGATGCTTCAACAACAAGTGAAAATCAGACAGAGAACTCGAATGCGAGCGACACCGAAGAAACGAAACCAGAAGAAGTCGTTGAACAGAAACAAGAAGAAACGGTTACCCCACTCAAGAAAGGAGAAAAAGTAACCATTGAAAAATTTGCCGACATAACGGTGAGCGGAAGCAAAATTGCAAAAAAAATAGAGCCTTCCAACCCAGGAACTTTCTATACATATTACGAATCGAAAGAGGCAGACTCCACATACTTTGCCTTGACCATCAAAGCGAAAAACCTGAACACCGAAGGAATCGGTGCAGATGAAATTGCAGAGGTCAATTTGAAATTCGACAATCAATATGATTACAGAACGTTTAGTACCATTGAAAAGGGTGGCGGTGAAGACTTTACTTACACGAACATTACTACGATTGATCCGCTCAAATCAGGCACCCTTCTTTATCTTGTAGAAATTCCTAACGAAGTCGCCAAAAGCGACAAGCCGTTGAAGGCTGAAATCAAGATCCAGGATCAACTTTTCGAATACACCGTGAGATAGTGAGCTACTGGAATCTAAAAAAAAGAATACCTAATGCACAAAAGAGCAGCGAGGTTTTCCTCCTGCTCTTTGTTTTGCAGTACGAATGAATGAACCATCCTTACTCCCTCTTTTTTGATAATCCCATCCTTTCCCCCACAAATGATGGTTCGTGATAACCACCACCCTTAACTCATCTATTCGTGGAAATGGTAGTTGATACTCCTCTTATAGTTCGTATATAATAAAACAAGAATTTGTTCTATAAATATAGAACCAATGAAAGAGAGGGCAACCATTCGCATGAACGACAACGTCGAGTTTGACTTTGCACCGATTTATGAATGTGTCAGCAGCATGACCGCTTTTATGAACAAACAAAATCATGGGGTTCTCGATCTAGGAAAACAATGGGTGCGTGATGTGCAAGACCGATTTGCACCGACAAAACTGCAGCAAATGCGGGAAATCATGAAGGCCACCGACGATTTCAGTCTTGCGCCTTATATCTGGAGCTGCCCGGGAGATCGATCGGTAGATGGCTTTTTGAATTGGTTGGAGGATTTGTCCACAGGGCAACTGTACGATATCGCTGCAAAGCTCAAGTTAACCGTCCCTTCCAATCTGCCGGAGCTGCGCAGTCGGACGGCCGAAGCCGTACGGGAATGGGACCGGCAATATTTTTCCCAGATTGACCCTGCCATTTTGGAAGGACTTGCGCGGGAAGCAGAAACGAGACGTTCCACATTGAACGGAAGCAATGGCCTTGAGGTTTACGAACAGGTTACCGCGGGCATGAGATTGTATCCTAGCGATGCACTGAAACAAGTGGTCCTGATTCCTCAATATCATGCCCGTCCCTTTGTTATTTCGGCGTTCTATGATGAAGTGATTTTCAGCAGCTATTCTTGCGATATTATGCCACCCGAACCGGGACGGCCGACAGATGCCCTTTTACGTCTGACGCGTGCATTGTCCGACGAAACCAGATTGTATATCCTGCGCCTGCTGGCTGGACAACAGCTGACCTTTACCGAGATCGTTCGTGACGTTAAATTGTCCAAAAGCACGATACACTACCATCTTATCGCTCTGCGGGCAGCAGGACTGGTCATCGTTCATTACGACCAAAAAAATACCGCGTACAGTCTGCGCCTTGAAGCACTGCATGATCTCCCGCAGCAAATCGGTTCTTACATTCAAGGCAAATAGGAGAACATCCCGCCCCTTTCTGTGCAATACAACCAACTGGAGGAACCCTCATGCTCAAGCGCAGTTATTACGGCCTTCTGGCCACCATTACTCTTAGTTCGTTCGGTGATGCATTCGGCCTCTTGGCCATGGAATGGCTTGTGTACGAATTGACGGCATCCAAACTGGCTATGGGTGCCTTGGCACTCTGTTACGGCATTCCCGAACTGGTTTTTCGGCTGATCGGCTCCCCCCTATCCGATCGTTTGCACCGTGGCCGATTCATGGCCGGACTGGCTGCTGTACGATTGTTTGCCCTGCTTCTTCCTCTCGGCTTGGGCCTTGCAGGACAATTGCAATTATGGCAGTTATTTCTTGCTGCCGTATTAAGCGGTGCTTGTTCCGCATTGTTTATGCCTACAGCCATGGCAGTCGTCCCTGGAGTGGCGCAAGAACGCAAACTTGTACGGGCATTCGCCGTGATCGATGGCTGCCGTAATGCGGCAGCATTGTTGGGGCCTTCTTTGGCAGGGGCTGCCACCGCTGCCGCTGGGGCATTGCCGACGCTGGGCATCAATGCCATTTGTTACATGATGGCCATTGGCTTCTTGTTATGTCTGCCTGCCATGCAGAAACCAAACACAATAACAGATAAATCCTTCTCGCTGCGGTCGTATATCAAAGACATTGGAGAAGGCTTCACGTTTTATCTGCGCTTTCCTGCCATGTTATCCATCATGGGGATGGTAGCCGTCAGCAACATGTCTTCCATTGCCATTTCGACCATGATGGTTCCTTTTGTCCGGGAGGTGCTGCACCGTGACGCCGCCACCCTTGGAACGCTGAGTACAGCTTCAGCCATCGGCACATTGGCAGGGCTGACCATCATCTCTTGGATGGGCGATGTTCAAAAAAGGAGGACCGTTATGCTTGGCAGTCTGGCTGCGATCGGTTTGTTCCATGTTTTGCTTGGGCTGTTCCCGACGTATCCCTCTGCGCTTGTTCTTCTATTTGCAACGGGTGTGGCCATCCCTTTCTTCGGATCGCTTAGCTCATCGCTGCACGGTACGCTCGTCCCCCGGCAGCTGCAAGGGCGCGTCAACTCCATCCGTTTTTTGATTGGCGGAGGATTGCAGCCTATTGGTGCCCTGGCAGGCGCAGCAATAGCCGAGCATTATGGTTTGCCTTTTTTGTTCATCGCCTTTGGACTTCTTCCTTTGGTATGTGCAACTTTAGCGATATGGCTGCCGAGTCTGAAAAAACTGGATGGAGACTTAACTAACCTACGGATTGTCACAGATAACAAGGTTCATATAACAAGGAGTTAATACAAATCAAATCTTCTTGTTCTGTCTTATGCCGCAAAGTCATCCCCTTCCCTTTCATAAAAAGGATCAACGACAAAAACGCCGTTCGCATGCAGGAACGACGTTTTTGGTGCTTCGGTCTTTCCCCTAATCCCAGACCACTTCCGTGCCTGCGATAAAATCGTGAATGGCACGTTTATCCTCGCGTAAACCTACCATAAAGGCACTCACAATGATTCCGATTCCAAACGTAATGGCATAAACGATCCCGGCGACGAGGACGCGCAGCAGCATCGTGCCGATGGTCGGCGGCTCATGCGAGTCGTATTTCCGAATTCGAATTCCGCATATGCGCTTTCCAATCGTCCGGCCCTGCCAAAATACCGGCAGAAGCATCGAATACAGCCCGCTAAGAAGGTTCGCCACCGGGTTGTTGCTGTCATAATCTCCCGTAAGGATGCCTGCAATGACGGCCAAAGGCAGCGTGATGATGATGCTATCCAGAATGCTTGCAGCGAGTCTGACCCAAAAACCTGCGTTATACAATGGGATTCCTCCAAACTTGAAGTACTAAGGCGTACCTGAAAACTCATCTTATAGGCAAGTTTCAGGTACGCCCTAATCATAGTATAAATTTGTATTCCGAGGAATGTATATCAATAACACCCATTTTGCAAAATCAAACATCGACGGCTCCAAAACGATTGTTTTCTGTACAGCGCTTCAGCTTCATCCGCAGCATCTAAAGGTAACGCGCAATCGTACGCACCAACTTGGCCGGGAATTCCTTCAGATCCGTAATGTCCAAAAATCGTTCTTGGCCATAAATGTCGCCGATGAGCTCTTTATCATGCCCAATGGCGGCAGCCAGAAACGTAATGCCTTTTCGTTCATACTCTTCGATGGTTTGCCGCATGTCTCCCATCGCATAGCTGCCCGTGTAGTTCTCCATCGCTTTCGGTTGACCGTCGCTAATGCTGATGAGCAGCTTGGTTTGCTGCGTGGAAGCCACCAGTCGTTCGGAAATGATCCGCAACGCAAGGCCGTCCCGATTGTTGCTTCTGGCCGCGATGGTCATCAACCGAAAGCGGTCGTTATCATCTGTTCTGTCACCATCCGCGTACGCAAAAACGGACATTTGCTCCAGCCTGGATACATCCGCCGTATCCCCGTAGATCAGCACAGGCACATCGCACATGCGGCAAAATTCATACACTGCGAGGACTGCGCGCTTAGCGGCTTCCAGCCTTCCGAACGCAGACATGGAGGCCGATTCATCGACCCTGAGTCCAACGACCAGGGATGGAGATTCGGAAGGCGGACGTTTTTGGGCAAAATATCGATAATCCCCATAGGCCACGTGGTCCGCTTGAAACCTGCTGCCATAATAGCGATTCTTTGAAAAGTCAGGTGACTCTTCATGCTGGAGCAGCGGAAGCGCCTTCCTGGCGATTTCCCTAATGATCGGGAACAGCTCTTTGCTCATGCGAAGATACGCTTCCTGATCCTGGACACTGTAGTCGGGACGATGGACGATAAGCCGGATCCCTCGGTGGACCGAATCGGCAGCGATCTGCCGTGCATCCCGGTTCAGTCTTTTGCGAATATCCCGCTCTTGCTGTTTGGACTCCTCCAGTGCTTGCCTATGATCGACCTGATGATACTGCGGTTCTGCTTCGCCCTCGGTTTCCGATCGCTCGGTGTAAGCCGCGTCATCCGGGACTTCAGTGCTTCTCCCTTCGTGGTCTGCCGACGTTTTGAACGAAGCGCCTTGCTCCCCGGAGAGTTGTTCAAGTTCATTGCTTTGCTGAAAAATATCTCCCTCCAACTGAATATCCGCCGCTTCGCTCAAATTCCGTTTTTTTTTTCGAAAACGTCATCCAGTTCCGCGAGCAGCCCGCGTTTTTCGAGCGCTTCCTCCAATAGCCTGATTTCTTCGGCATCTGTCGTCATTTTGTATATCACTTTATAGTACATTGATTCGCGGGCAGAAGCCCCTCGGGCTACGGCATCGGTCCAGTAAAAGAATGAGCGCATGCCGGCAACGCCTTTGATGGCATTGGCCCGAGCCGTCTGATCCAGCAAAATAATGATTTCCGCGAGCACGCTCAATACCGCTTCATCGTGGAATCCAACTTTCGCCCTCGCCCGTTCCACCATGACCTCTTTAGTCGGCAAATCCATTTTCTCCGAATGCTGCACCCTGTCTCGCAATGCTTCGTTCAGCGGTCTGGCGCCCGCATAGCTGCGGTTCGCGGTAATCACCGCGACAAAATCCGGATGTCTGCGGATGATCTCTGTCGGGAGATTGATGCTGCCGTCCAGCTCCAGCGCCGAATTTAATGCCATCAGCACCGCGGCATCGCGAATGACGTTAGGCTCCTGAATTTCCAGAAGATAACCGTTTCGATAAGCTCTGACGATCTCGGAGGGATAGAAGCGGTATTCGACCGTTTCACGTTTGGCGTGATCTTTAACCTGCTGTAACAACCGTTTCATTCGGGCAGAAGCCTGCTCCTGCGTCACTCCCCATGCCTCTGTCAGCACTTCGGCGATACTTCGGAACCCATCGCTCTCGTACAAAGCCTGAAGCGCTTTTTGATCCGAGGAATCGAGCTGTTCCATCTGCTCCGGCCCGATGACGGGAAGAATAGCGCCAATGATATCCGACTTATCCATATCGGCAAAACAGGTGACCTTCGTATACGGCAGCCCCAAGTTGGCCGACAGCGCCTTCGCCAATTGCGTTTTCCCCGATCCGGCATCGCCCTCCAGCAAAATATTGGCGATCTTCATCTCTCCGCGATGCCAATTGCGTTTGATTTCTTCGGTGATCCGCAGTTCCTCCTGACTCGTTTTATGGGAATCCGGTTTATGCCATACCAGCTTTTGCTCCGCTTCCGTCCATATCCTCTCCGGCGACAGCACGTAAGCTCCTTGATTGTTCATGTAAACTCACCTTCCTTATTACAACTGTTGAATCCTGGCCTGTTTCTCCTTCTTGCGGGGAAGGATCGGAACAAGCAATAGTGCCCCGACGATAATCAAACCTCCGCTCACCGCATAGACGGCCAGCAGCGAAAACGAATCCTTCATATATCCGGATACAAGCATGCCGACGACCATCATGCCCATAAACACAGGCGTAATGGTCCCGGATACCCGCCCGATGTAAGCCGCTTCGCTGTTTCCTACGATTAATGTTTGGATACCGCCTTGAATGCATGGGTAGACCAAACCGCTAACGACAAGCAGCAGAACCGTGAGCCAGATCAAAGTGGAGGCTCCGATGCCGATCGTGCAAACGGAAGAGACGAGCAGACCTGCCATAAGCATCGTTTGCGGACTCATCTTCCTGGCCTGGGAAATAATAACGGCACCGCCGATCAGCATCGCCGCCCCGTTCGCCATAACGAACCATTGCAAATAGGACACGTCCAGCCTTAATTGCTCGATCACGAGAAAAATTTGTAGCGGCTGCGTTAATCCCGAGGCCAATCCGACGGCGGCAAACGTCAAACTAAGCGTCCTTAACGATCGGTTGGCACCAATGTACTTCAGTCCGGCAGCCAATTCCGCCATGAATTTGCCCGTTTGACCGGAATGGTTTTCTTCTTCGTCGCGAGGCAGTGAGGACAGGATCAGCGCAGATCCCAGAAATAGAACTGCCGTCAAAACAAGGGACACTTCAATGCCGAACCGGATGAAAATAAACGTCCCGATCACCGGACCAAGCACCATGAATGTGGCCACCAGCGTTTGCGACATGGCCATCACGCCCTGAATTTGTTCTGCCGGAACATGGCGTTTGTACAGTTTCATCGCAGAAGGCTGCGAAAACTGGGACAGGCTGGCGGAAACGAATGATCCGATGAGAAGCGCGATCCATCCCCCGTTCATCACGGTCAACAATACGGCCACCACCGACAGTGCAGACCATAGATCGCTCCACACCATCGTTCGTTTCGGCTTCCAGCGGTCGGCAAACGTGCCTCCAATCAGTCCGAACAGAAAGATCGGGGCAAATTCCGCGACCGAAATCAGGGAAACGTAAACGGGGTTGTTGTTCGTCCACTGCGTCACGAACAGCAAAACCGCGTAGTTCCGAATCCATATGCCCAATTGCAGCAGCACTCGGGAAAGGATGACGGTCCGAACGTATCGATTGGAAAACATGTCAATACCCCATTTCCTTCAAAATGGCCGACAACGTACGCAGCCGTTCGCCGATCATTTCGCCGTTGTCATTCAAAATCCGGCTGAACGCCTGAATATCCTCGCGAATGCTGTCATTTTCGGTGCAGACCGCCACCGTCATGGCACTGCCTTGCAGACCAATTTTTTGGATCACCGGTTGTGCGGGATCGTACAAATGCTCGTACCTGTAGGCTTCCTGAAAGTACTCCAACGATTGGCAAATCAGGATCGACAGGTCAAGCACCCGATGCATCAGCATCGGCTCGGATGACTCTGCAGCATCTCCACCAAGCTGGCTCCATAATATCGCGGAAATTTCTTCCCTACCCGTGCCGGCTTCCCGACTGACGCCCAATGTGAGACGTTTGCTTGCTTTATTGCCTGCCCTTACACCATCCACCTGCTCATAACGATCCGAAGCAATGACGGGTTGGTGATGGAGCTGCGTGGGTGATTTCATAGTTCTCCCCTTCTTTCACATTTACTAATTTACTAACTTAGTAATTTACTAAATTACTGCATCAGTTTATCCTGCTTTACCATGCAAGTCAACCTCATTTCTCGTTTTTCCAGAGCAGCCCAAAACGAAAAGAAGCCGAAATCCCCTTTATCTAAAAGGAATTTCGGCTTCTTTTTTTATCATGAAATGGTATTCCGTGAACACGCAAAAATGGGCTTAGTACCCCATGTCGCGAAGAATTTTGGACAAGGTGCGCAGGCGTTCCCCGATCATCTCGTCGTTGTCGCTCAGTGCTTGGCTAAACAGCTTGATATCGTCGTTGATTTTCTCGTTATCCGTGCAGACGGCTACATTCAAGGCGTCGCCTTGCAGCCCGACGCGATCAATAACCGGGTTGTTCTCGTCATACAGGTGTTCATACTGGTAAGCTTCCCGGAAATGCTCCAATGAACGGCAGATCAAAATGGACAAATCCAGCACACGATGAAGCGGCAGCTCCTCGGATTGCCGCGACCATTTCTCTCCCGTGTATCTCCATACTTTGGCGGAAATATCCACCTTCCCGCGATCATTCCATTGAGCCAATCCAAGGGAAAGGCCTTTGGCATCGCTGTCTGGACCAAGCCGGCCATCCACGCGCTCATAATTTTCGGCTACAACGACCGGTTTATGTTTCAAAGTAGTTGGAATTTTCATGCTTCTCCCCACTTCTCCTTTACTAATCCACTAATTTACTAAATCAAATTATTCTATCTTGAATTATTGGACAAGTCAATTCAGCCACAAAGCTTCCTCCCTGAATACAGGGGCTATTCGTAAGCCCCCATGTTCACGCCGGACCCGCTGACTCTTGGATTGCCATCCAGATCGAAGGTCCCCAGCATGTCCCCAAGCGCTTCTCCCGTATCCATCGCCGGGGACGCAGCCCGCAGACGGAAATCGCCCTTGCCTGCATGCATGAATTGGGGATCCATGAACCGGGAGTGTGCATCGTTCCCGCTTCCAGCTTGGTACGCCGCGAATCCGTTGTACCCTTTGGTCATCCATGTCCACTCCGCGTCCTCCGGGCCTCCCTTGGCAAAATACAAATTATGATCCACCACATTCCCAGCATTTTCGGTGTAATCGTTAGAAATCAGCACACCGGAGGCGCTTGCCACGAAAATATTATTTTGGATGACATTGTTCCGGGTATCATACTGGACGAAAAGCTGTCCACTTCCCTCTTCCAACGTATCGTTGTTGTACAACGTGTTGTTCACGATCTTCGTATGGGACGTCGAGCCCCGCTCGTCGTCATATCCGCCGATGGCGATCCCGGCAAGACGGTTGTTATAAACCAGATTGCTGCGAACCGTAATATGGTCTGTCGTTCGTCCAGCATGTTCTGAGGCAATCTCGATCCCGATATCGTTATCATAGCTGTAATTTCGTTCGATCACGCTTTCTTTGCCTCCATCGACGTAGATGCCTCCCGCAGAAAAACTGCCGTTGGGCAGCTCCTTTCCGTAGGAAGGATTGTTGTTCGCTGAAATGTTGTACACATAATTCTCCTTCACCACGCCGTTCCGTACCTGGTCATACTCAGCATCTGGTGCTATGCCTTCAAAACCGATCAGGTCGATGCCGATATTGTCGTTATCGTGGATTCGGTTGCCCGATACGACAAAATGGTCCACGTTGCCGTTCAACACCAGCGATTCGCTGGAACCAAGCACGAGATGATGCAGTTCGTTGTCCGCGATGGTAATATCATGAATTGATTCCGGTGCTTTTGTGCCGTAAACGGCGATTCCATGCGCATCCCGGCCGCGCAGGTCTTCACCGGCCGGACTGGCCGTGTTATGAATGTCGTGAATGTCGTTGTTCACTAACTGGATGAAACTGCCGGAACCATGTACGTATATCCCCATCGGCACCACATCCCTCGCTGCCGTCGAATAATTTCGAATTTCGAATCCCTGGATGGTCACATACTCTACATCGCTCAGTTCGACAAGACCTTCGCTGCCTGTGACCGAAAGCCCTGATCCGTCAATGATCGCCTTGTCCGATCCGTCGCTCACAAAAGCAATGGGTCCTTTCGATGCCGAACCGGAGCGCGTCATTTTCAGTTTTTCGTTATACACTCCTCCCCGTACATGCACCGTACCGCCTGCGGGAACCGTATCCGCTGCGTGCTGCAGCGTTTTCCACGGCTTGCTGCTCGTTCCCGGGTTGGCATCGCTGCCTTCTTTGGAAACATAATACGTCGAATCGGCCGAGCCTGCCGGTGCAGCAGGTTTATTTCCCGATTCCGTTCCCATGTCCGCAGCCATGCTCAATAAGAGCAATAAACATTGGATCCATTCCATTCGTTTCCTCAACTCCTTGCCTGCAACATATAGTTATATGTAATCCCTCCATTATACCGATTTTTACGAGAAAACTCGAAAAAACCGCCCGCCGGAAGGCTACGAATCGCTATCTTTGGGTTTGTAAATGCTCGGTTCGTCTTGACTGGCTGAGGCGTACGCATGTGCGCCGTTGCTACCCCATCAACGTTGGAGCGATGAAAAAAATAAACGGCCTCCGTCCGAATGATTTCAGGACCAAGGCCGTTCAACTGTTTTTTATCTTTTGCATGGTCTGCCAGAGATGGAGCACATTAAATCGTGGATAACCCGTGTTTCCGAATGAACAGCCGTCAGCGGATCCCCATCTTAAGAGCTCTGTTCGCCGTTTCAGTAGCAACAAACATGATGCCGAAGAGCGCGAGCAGAATGACGGGTACCCAGGACATCCCGAATCGGCCGGCCACCATACCCGTCATTAACGGAATAAGCGTGGAGCCCGTGTATGCGCTGGCCATCTGCAGTCCAATCACGCTGGATGAAGCCTTTTCTCCAAACCGCTCCGGCGTAGCATGGACGATGCTTGGATAGATCGGCGCACCGCCCATGCCGACAATGAACAAAGCGCCTGCCGCACCCCAATGCGGGACAGGCAAAACAAGGACAAGGAGGCCGAAGCAACCGATAAGTCCGCCATATCGTATCAGGTTTTTGCTCGAAACGCTCGTCGAAAGAAATCCCGAAAAGACACGACCGATAATGATCCCGATATAGAAAAGGGACGTATAGGCAGCAGCCTTAGCGGGATCAAGCCCTTTGCCCGCGATCAAAAAGGAGGCGATCCACAATCCGGCAGCGGTCTCTGACCCGTTGTAACAAAGCATGGCCAGCATGGACGATTTCACGCCGCGAATGCGCACGGCTTCCCTGTTGCTGACCAGCTTTTGCGCACTGCCCTCTTCGATGTTGCCTTTTTCGTAAATCCGCCATAACGGCAACGATGCCAGCAGTGCGATGACGATGACCAGCAGAAGCATGCCGACTGTGAAATATCCTGCACGCCAGTTGTTTCCATGGGTCAGCCAAAAAGACATTACAAACGGACCCGTCATGGCCCCAATTCCCCAAAAACAATGCAGCCAGCTCATATGCTTTGCTTTGAAATGCAATGCGACGTAATTGCTCAATGCCGCATCTACGCACCCAGCGCCAAGTCCCAACGGAATGGCCAAGAGGATCAAAAACACAAATTCGCTGGATGCCGCAAAGCCAAGCAGCGCCATCGTTGTGAACAAAATGCTGATGAGCGTAACTTTTCCCGTGCCCAGCCTGTGCAACAATCTGCTTGCAAACAAACTGGAGATGACGGTACAGAAGGAAACGGTTAATGAGATGTAACCCGCCATTTCCGTCGTGGCGCCGATATCCTGCTTCATGACGGACCATGCGCTGCCAAGCAGCGCATCCGGAAGTCCGAGTCCGATGAATGCAAGGTAAATCAAGATGAGCAATAATGTAGCCATTTCAATTCTTTCCTCCATCTGTATCGTGATCGCTGTTAACAGTCCTGTCACCCGGGCGTGATTCTATTGTTATAACCACAAATGTAATGATATTGATATTTTCTGTTGCAATCTCTCTATATTTTGACGTATATTATCACTATTTTGATATGTGTACAAAGATGAACGCTCAAGTATGTATATCCGTCCTCACCCTAGAAACTATACGAATCAATCACATTAGGGCACTGCGAGTGCAGTAAAGCAAAAAAGAGAACTTCACGGATGGAAGTCCTCTTTCTTTGCCCGTTCTGTATCGGTTCAAGTTAAATTCCAGATGCTCCGAGCATCAATACCAAAAGGTTGGATATCTGCGCGATTTATCAAGGTTGTTGATCACCAGCGCGACCAGCACGATCAGAAACGACCCCGTCAGCACCGGCATGAACAGGAACGACCAGCCGGTTCCGCCCAGCATGATGGCCAGCGGATTGGCGCCTGCAGGCGGATGGGTCGTTTTGGTGAGCATCATGACAAGAATCGATAAGCCCACACTTGCGGCGATGACCCAGTTGCTGTTGCCGAACAAGTGATACATGATCAGTCCTGTTAACGTGGAAATAAAATGTCCGCCGATAATGTTTCTCGGTTGGGATAATGGCGCATCCCACAAGCCAAAAGCCAATACGCAGCTCGCACCGAACGGAGCCATGAGCCACTCGCTGGAGGTCCAGCTTGTCAGGAAAGACAAGATGCCGATCGTTACAAAACCTCCGATGCCTGCTAGAATTGCGCTTCGTGGATGTACTTTCAGCGTACTCCTCCCCGGAGCTTTCATTTTGGCAAAAAAGCCTGCTTCATCGTTGTAATTCATTCACTGCCCTCCGAGAATCATGTTTACATAATATTTTAGTTATAAGTTTGTCAGTGACTTTTGTCAATATTATTATGACAATTTTGTCATTACAAAAGAAAAACCGCTGCACTTCTTTAAAGAAGTGCAGCGGCCAATTGTTCGTCAAACTGTAAGTATGTGCGTTATTTCAATGATGCCGGAAGTTTCACGCCGAGCAGCCGGCCTTCCGCCTGAATGATGATCATTCCGTTTGTTTTCAACGTGGATTCATGCAGGTCCGCCCCGGTTTTGACGCGGAACACAGGCTGATTCGTCAGCATGTTGATCGCCAGCAGCGTCCCGTTCCGTTCTGCCCGGTACATGCCCTTGCCGTACACGTTAACGTTAGATATCGGTGCATCCCCGTTCCATTGCACTGCCTGCCCGTTCGCCAACTTGATGCCTGCCAACTCCCCGTCTCCCGATTTGTAAATTAGCCGGTCCTGCGCAACGGTGAGCAGTTCCCAGCCCTCCCCATAGGGGCGTTGGAATGTCCGCAAAGGTTTCTCCCCTTCTTTGAACGCATCCAGCGGATACTCAGCCACCTTGTTGCCCTGCTCCATGTACAATTTGTCCCCGCTGGCCAGCACGGCTCCGTACCCGTACGTGTACGGTGGTTCGCCTTCCATTTTCCAGCGATATTCACGAGTGCCTTTTAAAGCCCCTGTCTTCAGGTTGTACGCACTGATCTTCATCGCGCGATCAGGGGATGATTCGTAATCGGTTAATCTCGAAGAATAATAATCGGCAGTATAGACAAGGCCGTTTTTGATATGCAGCGCTTCCCCCTGCCCGAACTCGTCCCATAATTTTTTGCCCGTTTTTTGGTCGTAAGCGTTCAGCTGAACCGATGTGAGCGCCCCCTGAACCATGAATGTCCGAAGCACGACGCCGTCCGCGATCTCCAAATATTCGGTGCCGTTTCCTTCCGCGAGCGCTTCATCGGCCTTCCAGCGCAGTTTTCCTGTTTGATTGTCGAAGGCAAACGTCGTGCTGCCGTTGATCATATACAGCGTATCCGCAGTCGGGACCAGCTTCTCGGTCCGCAAACGAGCTTCAATCCACGTGGACGAGCCGGATACCCATTTGGCTTTGCCCGTTTTGGCATCCACCGCATACGGTTTATGGTCAGCCGTCAAGCCGTATACGACGCCGTTCCCATAAGCAACAATCGGAGTCAATCCTTTGCCATAGGCCCACAAGCGTTTGCCTGTTTTTGCATCGAGCGCAATGAGTTTTTTGCCGGAGAAAACAAATACCTTTCCGTCCTCCGCAATCGCCTGCTGTCCGTAATAAGCTTCATTTTTCAAATAGTTGTCGACTTTCGCTTCCCAGACAGGTTTCAGTTCAGGTACCTGCAATTGAGGATATCCGTACCAATGGCTTATGGACACATCGGCTTTTTCGGCGTATGCATGGGACGGCCCCATGGCGGCAATCCCGCCGGCCATAAGCACTGCCGCAATGATGCCTGACGCTGTACGCCGAACTATTCTTCTATTGGACCCTTTAAAGTCCCGTTTGGTTTCGGTATTGGGCATGATCAGACCTCCGTATTGAAATCTTATAATGGTAAACCTCTCTCTTCATTAACCAACGTTCCCAACATCTGAAAAGTTGCATGCAAGAGCCAATGCTCATAGCGAAAAACCACGGCACCGAGTACGGCGCCGCAGTTCCATTCCGTTGAACGCATATTATTGAATTTGCTGCATGTACGCCTTAAATTCCCGGGCAATTTCTTTGTATTTCGTATGGTGCAGGTAATGCGAGCCTTCCATCGGGATGCATTTGCCCTGTGCGGATTGTTTGGCTTGCTCCTCATGGCAGCTTCAAGCGTTTCGAATCCGTCGTTGCAAAAAAACAAACAAACGAGCTCGCGAATGTTCGCGTCGTCGTCGGCAACAAGTGTCGCAGCCATGCCATCCCTCTTCCCCTGCTGTAAAATTCCAGTGCATGAATCGTTCAACTACGATAAATCATACAACAAATGTCGCTCCATCGTGTTATAGCACGATAATTGAGCCGGAGCTGCTATCTGTTAGATATCCATGTGGTTCTCCTAACTCCATATGTCGACGATCGAAATGCCGTTTTCGATTCTTGCCCTGCTTTCTGTTATCCAGTCCTTGAACCACTGGTTATTCGAACTGCTGAAGGTTTCGTCCCCGTCCCAGTTTCGAAATGAACCGATATATACGATGATCTCCCGTAATTTCAGAAACAGCGGAAGCTTCTGGAGCCAGTATTCGTCCAGATGATGTTCCTCCCGATAGCCCTTCATAAAAGGATCCATGAATCGCCGTGCCTGCTGTGCACGTAGTTCCGCCCCTTGTTCCCCGCCATAGACATACACCAAATAATACAGTTGTACCGCGATGTCCTCCACATACCAGCTGTACTGCGCTTCATCAAAATCGAACAGCGTGATCTTCCCTTGCCCGCTTACCCTGAAGTTGCCGACATTGATATCGCCGTGGATCAGCCCATAGGATTGGGCATCTTTCGGTAATGAACCGATTTCACGGATCAATGTGCTGCATTGGCGACGCGCCTTAACATGTGATTGCGGCAGCAAATCGAGATGCTGCAGGTACCAGTTTTGATGCCACTCATGCCTTTTGAGCTGGTGTTTGGCCGGCACATATTCCCTCGACAACGCATGCATTTTTCCCGTTAACCGGCCCAACCGTTCATATAAAGCGTTATCCCCCAGACATTCCGGATACTCCACTTTTCTTCCCTGCGCTTTTTCAAATACAACAAAGATCGCCCCACCTTCCATGGAGTAAACCACTTCCGTTCGTTTCCCCTGAATCGAAGGTATGGGTTTGGACAACGAAATGCCTTTGTCCGCTAAAAAAAGGAGCCAATCCAACTCACCTTGTACCATCAACTCCGAACGATTGGCGATTGGCGTCAATCTCAAGATGAGATTTCTATCGTCCTGTTTGTACTCATAGGCCTGATTCTGCGATCCCCCCAAAAATGTAAACTGAGGCAAACTCCCCGTCGTATACCGTCGCAATGCTTGTTCCACCATCGCCTGATTCTCTTGCTGTTTGTTGTTCATATCAACGACCTCCGTATGATTGGATTTTTGCATGAGATGAAGGCCTGTATAACAAAACAGCCCAAACCACAGACACCAATTTCCCTGTCTGCCGGTTGGGCGTATGGATCAAATGGACATGCATGAAATTCATGAGTTCATGTTATCCAAATGTTGGAACAGTGTCAATCGTTTCATGTCGGGAATAACGCGAACGATTAGAAAATCGTCGGCACCATTCCTCCATCCATGCGAATCGGGGAACCCTTGAACGGGGTCGCGTAGGGACTGCATACAAATGCAGCAAGCCTGCCGATCTCGCTCGGTCTGATGAACCGCTGCAATTCGGATTGCGGAAGATTGGCGGCCATGAAGGTTTTTTCTTTTTCTTCGAACGTCATGTTCTCGTCCTGAATGATGCTCTCGATGATCTGCTGCACGTTCTCGGAGAGCGTCGGTCCAGGCATGATCGTGTTGACCGTTACCTCCGTGCCTGCCGTCAATTTGGACAAGCTCTTCGACAAGGAGAGCAGCATGGATTTGGTTATCGCATATTGCGGCATCTGTCCGGACGGCATCACCGCTTCTTCGCTCGCAATAAAGATGACCCGCCCAAAGCCGTTGTTCAGCATGCGGGGCATATACAATTTGGTCAGCGCGTTTGCGGCAAGCACGTTGGTCTGAATATATTTTTCCCACACGGCCTCGTCCGCATCATCGTATGACATGATCTCATAAATGCCGGCGTTGTTCACTAAAATATCTATCTGAGGGAACTTTTCGAACAAGGCTTCGCGCCCGGCGGCATTCACGATATCGGCTGCCGCATTTTGTGGGGACGTATTCGGATAGGCAGACTTGATTTCGCCGACTACGCGTTCTACCTCTTCAGAATTTCGTCCATTGATGAGTACGTTAACGCCTTCTTTGGCCAATTCAATGGCAATAGCTTTGCCGATTCCTTTCGTCGATCCTGTTACTAACGCGGTTTTGTGGTTCAATCCCATATCCATAGTGCATTTCTCCCTTTTCTGTTCTCGTCGTTTAATGGAAATCCGGTCGATCTGCAGGCGTGGATGCGTCTTCGTCATGCGTCTCTGCATGCGCGCTGCGCCAATGAGCGGGCGTATCGCCTTCCCAGGCGCGAAATGCGCGGTAAAACGAGTTCTGGTCTTCATATCCGATTAAAAAGGCTACTTCCTTGATATCGAGCGATGCGTCTGCCAAATACATCCGTGCCTGTTCATGTCTTGCTTGCGTAAGCAAATGATTGAAACTTGTGTTTTCATCGGTTAGCCGGCGCTGCAGCGTACGGTCGCTCATGCCTAATTCCTTGGCAACCGTCCGAATATCGGGACGCCCCCCGGATAGGCTGCGCTTCATGATCCATTTGGCCATGTCCGACACGGAACGACTTCCCTGGTGTTCATCCAGCGTGCGGTCCAATGCAGGGGTCAGAATCTCCAAAAGTTGTTCATTGTAGGTCAAAAAAGGACGATCCAGATCGTTCCGGTGCAGCGTCAACCGATTGTGATCGGCATCTGTCCGGACTTGGCATCCAAAGTATGCTTCGAGCGCATGCATATCCCCCATCGGCTGCGTGAATTCCACGGCGCGCGCCGTCAAAGGCTGGCCTGTGCCCCGCCGTCCCAATTCAAGCAGGAATGCCAGTGTGATGCCTACAAGCAATGGCGGGCAAGATTGGTCGGCAACGAGCCACTCCAATGTAATGGCACATTCCTCGCCGTTCTCGCTCATGCGCAAGCTTTCGGGAGGACAGAGCTGTTTATATCGGACCATCCGCTGCAAGGCATCCCGATAATCCCGGGCATGGTATGTCGCTAGCACGGTTGGCGGATATTTCGCGGTTTCATAAATCGTGGCAAGTTTGATCATGCCTTGGGCAATATCGCCTGCCAGGTCGGAATACGCCTGCCAAATTGCGTAATATTGGGCGGTGTTTACGGCTGGTTCGGAAATGATCGTGAGCGGCAATCCGGCTTTACGAGCTACGTCCTGCGGAGCAATCCCCAATTGACGCAGCCCTTCCCAGAAACCCGGCGGCATTTTGATGCGATCAAAGGAATCGGTTGTCATTTGTTTGCGCCTCCTTCTGCGGACTGACACATTCGGATGTAAAGCAGCTTGCTTATGAGCCTACGGTACTTATCATATCCTTTCCGTAATGCCATGTAACTAGCAAAGCACGACAGCATGCTTGCTAATCGCGCCTTACTTTCATTGACGCATGTTGGGCCTGTACATGTAGAAAATGGGAGAGAACGAACATGCCATTACGAACAAAAAACCGCATCTTATGCGGCTTTTTTAGGCGATGGCATTGAACTTTGGAATGACAATCGATCAAGATTGCGTGTCTTTAGTGTTTAATCTTTCAACAGCCACTGCTGCGCGTCGTGTTTATGTTCAAATATGCGAAATGCGCTGCTGCCGCTGGATTCAGCGGCCATTTCTTTAAAACGTCCTTGCTGGGCCAATTCCGCCGGGATGACAGCAGCCGTTTTGACGCGGTAGTTGATCCATTTTTGAATCATTTTGCCGGCCACCCCTGTTCTCAGCTTGAAGAAATCGTCGGAAAGAGCCTCGCCATGCAGCATAAGCAAGCTAATCTCTTTTTCCATGCACAACCCGATCAGGTCAAGCGCATCCTGTTCCGTGCCAAGGGGCGTTTCGGCGGATAATACTTCGATATACTTTCGTCCGTCTTGTTCAACAATGGTATGATTCATTTGGGTCATCTCCTTGCTTGTTTTGGTTTGGTGAAGTTCTTCGCGGACGCTTTGGAGCCATTCCAATTCATGGTGATAGGACGACAACAGATTTTCGGAGATTTTGTTCCATATGAACGTTTCGCGTTCGCTCCGATGAGGTGCCGGGACGCCCCGGTTCAGTTTTTCCTGTTGGTACAGAAGCTCTGCCTGGATTCTGCTCTCATACTGCGACAACAACTCAAGCAATTCCTCGTCACTCAACGCTTCAGACCATGCCAATTGAATCAGGAACGTGTTTTTGAACTCGGGAAGCTCCGGTTCGGTAAGGACCCATTCTTTCAATCTGGACCATCCTGCATCCGTGATGCTGTACACTTTTTTGGATGGGGAGCTCTCCTGGTGCTGAACTTCATTGGTCACGTAGCCTTTGTCCAGCAATTGGACAAGGGAGCGGTAAATTTGATTGTTGTTGCCGGACCAATGCATGGTCGGGGACTGCTCGATGACTTTTTTCAGCTCATAGCCCGAAGCCGGTTTCCAGCTCAGCAGCCCGAGTATGGCATATTGGATGGACATTGTATCCTCTTCTCCCCATTCTTATGTTATTTGAAACTTGTGTTAACTGTAACATAGGTTACTCGTATAGTAAATATCCGATAAAGTTAATTGGATGACTTATATGAAAAAAAACAACCGCTCCCCGATCATCAATCGGAAAACGGCTGTTACACATGTGCCCCTAGTTATACTTTCAGTATATCCATAAAATGCCGCAAGGCGTTGGACACCCACTTCTTGGGATGCAGAACCAGCTGAATCTCCAGCTTCAGCTCGGGATGATCGAAAGGCAGTGTCATCAGTTCCCCGCGTTCGATCTCCTCCATGGCTGCCATCTGCGGCAAGATGGATATGCCTTCCCCGGTTTTGATGCTGCGCTTGATTGCCTCGGGATTGCCCAGTTCCAACCCTACCCGATACGGAATGCCATTCGCGCGAAGCACGCGTTCCAGCAGCTGCCGGTAGTTGCACGTATGCTCGGGCATGATCCATTCCGCATCGTTCAGGTCGTCCAGAACAATCTCTTCCTTGCTGAGCAGAGGATGGCCGGGGTGAACGATGAGCACTAGGGGTTCCTCCCTGATCCTTATCCACTGCAAAGCAGGATCGCTGGAATCGTCCGCAAGAATCAGCCCAACGTCGGCTTCCCCTTCCTTCACCTGATGCAAGATCAATTCTTCCGAATCCGTATGCAAACGAATGTTCAGTTCGGGATACTCCTTGCGGGTCGCCTGCATATAAGTTGGCAGATAATAGGATGCAATCGAATCCATCGTGCCGATCGTCATGGAACCTCCGCCTTGCTTGGCCATTTTCTCCTTGGACTGCTCAAACAATTCCAGCATTTGCCCCGCGAGCTTGAACAGTTCCTCCCCTGCGGAGGTCAAGCGAATTTTATTGTTGCTGTATCGTTCGAAGAGCTTGACGTCATAAGCCTTTTCGAGCTTCTGAATTTGGGTCGTCACGCTGGATTGCGCGTAGCCGAGCACTTCTGCGGCTCTTGTAAAGCTTTCGCGTATGGCCACTTCGCGAAACGTTTGAAGGTAGATGAAATCCAATCCGGGTCACCTCATCGAAAAAATTGATTAGAATCATCGTTTATTATAGATAACTCTGATATCCACTCCTATGTTACATTAGAATCAATCCAACGGGAAGGGATAACTGATCATGATGAACGAAAAACATATTCATGGGATTTTCATACCGGTGATTACACCTTTTACGAGCGATCATAAGCTGGACATCGAGTCTTACCGGAATTACGTCACTTATTTGGCAGAGCACGACATTCAAGGCCTTGTCGTAAACGGCACGACGGGCGAATCGCCGACCGTATCCTGGGACGAAGCTGCGCAACTGGTACAAACGACGCAGGATGTGCTCAAAGAGCTGAACAAAACCATTCCAATCGTCGTCGGCACGGGAACCAATGATACGTACTCTACGGTACGCCGCACGGAAATGGCTGCCAAAATCGGCGCAGACGCGGCCATGGTGGTCACTCCATATTACAACCGTCCTACGCAAGAAGGCATTGTGGAGCATTTTCGCGCCGCATCCGGCACCGGATTACCTGTTCTGGTATACGAAATTCCGGCACGTACCGGCAGTCGGATGACGCTCGACACGATTCGCACCGTGCTTGACCTGGATGGCGTAATCGGCCTGAAAGACAGCTCCGGCGGACTGGACCTGCTCCTCCAGTTGACGAAGCATGATACGAAACCGATTCTGTGCGGGGAGGATTTCTATTTCCACGCGATGCTCTGCCAAGGGGCTGCCGGCGGCATGCTTGCATCCGCGCACCTGAACTTGCCGAAATACGTGGACATCTACCAGCGCTTTGCAAGCGGCGACGTTACAGGCGCCCGAGACAGCTTCAAAGAGGTGGAGTCGTTGATTCGCCAGGTCTTCTCGGAACCTGCTCCCGCAGCCATCAAATGGTGGCTGTCCCAGCAAGAGATCATCGCGACCGGACAATTGCGGCTGCCGCTCATGCCCGCATCGGATCAGCTCAAGCAAAACCTCATGAATACCATCGTTTCTTATGCATAAGTTGTTCTTTTAACGATCAAAACGAGCGTCTCCTGGCGGAGGCGCTCGTTTATTTAATGTGTATACTATCTTGCATTGAAGGGTGTAATGCGTCCATTGCCAGCAAACGCAGTCCCGTCTCGAAATCCTGCTGAAATGTTTGCGTCAGCACGATCTCGGGATAAGACGGCATCGGTTCGCCGTTTCCATAAACTGAATGTCCGCAGCGAAGGACGGCACACGCAAAAGCTTGTACAACATAAAGTGTCTTGTATGGGATCGTGCCCCATCAAAATGAATTCGGGTTAACGCCCAGCTTAGCCTTTATCCATTTCGTTGTCATTCCGATTCATCGAGGTTTCCTCGATCTTTCGGATCACTCTTGCAGGATTTCCACCGACGATCACGTTGTCGGGTACATCCTTGGTGACCACCGATCCTGAAGCGATGACGACATTGTTGCCAATGGTCACGCCCGGATTGATAACAGAGCGCCCGCCGACCCAGACATGGTTACCGATCGTTACCGGTTTGCCGTATTCCGGTCCTTGGCTTCTTTCGTACGGGTCAACGGGATGAGTCGCAGTGTACACGTGAACGCCCGGTCCGAACAAGCAGTGATGCCCGATCCTTACTTCACATACATCCAGAATAGTGCAATCGAAATTCGCGTAAAAATGATCGCCGACGTGCACATTGTATCCATAATCCACCCGCACATTCGGTTCCATGCTCAAGTTCTCGCCAGTCGAACCAAACAGTTCTTTCAGAATCTGTATACGCTTCTCCTCATCGGCTTCGGTGGTCTGATTGTACATTCGGGTCAGTCTTCTGGCATGGGTCCGATCACGCGTCAATTCCGGGTCCCAGGCCTTATAAAGTTCTCCATCCAGCATTTTTTGTTTCTCTGTCTTCATTCCGCTTACCCGCCTTCACTTCATATTATACTTTTAATAAGTATTAACATATATGAATTTAAACGGATTGTCTACCCTAAAAAATCCTTCATTTCTCTGACGCGAAAATCGTCATAAATCCAATCCATGCATACCAAATAGCGGCAGCCATGGTTTAGGCCAAACCAAGAGCTGCCGCTATTCAGTTATCGTTTGGCACCGACGGGGATTTCCAGCGTCACTTGGGCCCCTCCGGTTTCATCCGAATTGCCGAGACGAAGCATTCCCCCGTGCATTTGCATGATGTGCTGCGAGATGTAAAGCCCCATTCCATAGTGGCCGGTGGAGCTTCTGGAGGCATCTCCCATATAGAATTGATCGGTGGCATATTTGAGCGCCTCGGCCGAAAAACCAGGGCCTTCGTCGATGATCGTCCATCGCACGCCTTGTCCCGCCGCCTCCATTCGAATCGTCATTTGTTGATGTTCTGCCATATGGTCTGAAGCGTTATGGACCACGTTCATCAACGCTCGCTCCAGCAAGTCTTCATCGGCATAAAACCTTGGAGGGAACGAAGAAGCCGCCCAAACCGCATGCTGTTTTTTGACTGCAACCAAGGCGTGGATTTGTCCTTTTACCCGTTCGACGAATTGATGCGCATCTACCTCTCTCCTGTTCAAAGACATGGATGTTTCGGTATTCGCTATATCGATCAAGGTTCGAATGTATTGCTCCATCTGGCGGACGCTATCGGTGATATAAGCGGTATATTCCTGCTGCTCTGCCGATTGCCCGGTTTCCGACAACAGTTCGACGTTTCCCCGTACAATGGTCAGCGGCGTTTTGACGTCATGGGCCAAGGCGGAAATTTGCTCGCGGCGGCTCTGTTCCAGCTTCCACTGCTGCTGCAGTGAGCTGCGAAGCGCTTCCTTCATCTGATGCATCGAGTCCAGAATCTGATCGATCTCGCTTACGCCGCTCATTCGAATCTCAAAGTCCAAGTCCTGGTTCTGCACATGCTCTGCCGCCTGCCTGAGCCCCCTCAGCTTGAGCGACAACGTCCGCCCAAAAGCCGATGCAAGCCACAGAACGCCGGCGATCAGCAGGCCGAGAAAGGCAGCAAAGAAAGCAATTTCTGCGCTCGGTATAACGTTTCGCAGCCATAGAGGCTCGAATTGCGCCGAGACGGAGTAACGGAACAGCATCACCTGATCCTGATGAACGGCTTTCACGTAAACATGGGTAAGGCTTGTGTTGACCATCCGTTCCTTAAGCTCGGTCCAAGCTTGTAAAGCATCCCTTGGGGATAACGTTCCCGCTGCCCATTCCCCATCGGATGACAACAAAGCATATCGGAACAACGCGTCATCAGAAGAAGGGACGGTTCCTTCCTGCTCGAATGAAGCGGCGGCAGCCGCCGCTTGCTTTTCCGCGTAATTGGCAGGAAGAATGGCTCCCCAGGACAGCATGGCAATGAAGAGGCCTCCCAACAGCAATCCGAGCACGATGATCCCTGCGCAGAAAAACATGAGGTATTTCATAAACAAGGAACGCAGCCTGGTCGGTTTCCGATTCTTCGCTCGTGTCGTCATTTCCATCGGTAACCGATCCCCCACACGGTCTCGATCGGCGATTCGCCAACCCGATTCAGCTTGGCGCGAATGTTTTTGACGTGCTCCACGATCGTGGAAGAATCGCTTTCCCCTTCATACCCGAACACCGATTCATAGATTTGTTCCCGGGAAAACACCTGTCCCCGCTTCATCGCGAGAAATTCACAGATGGCGTATTCGCTTTTGGTTAAAGGAACGTCCTGACCCCGAACCCGTATTTCCTTTCCGGACAAATTGAAATGCATGTCGCCGATGCACAGCACGTTACGCTTTTCGCGATTTTCGCGCCTTAAATGGGCCTGGATTCTTGCTCTCAGCTCTCCGGCGCCAAACGGCTTGACGATGTAATCGTCCGCTCCTTCGGCAAGGCCGGACATGATGTCCCCTTCCATCGATTTGGCGGTAAGGAACAGAATGGGACAATCGACCTTGTCCCGAATTTGCCGGCATAATTGGAAACCGTCAATCCCGGGCATCATCACATCGAGCATGATCAAATCGAAGGTTCCAAGCTGTTGATCCTGCACGGTGGACGGGTCGGAAACGGCCGTCACCAGATGACCGTCCTTTTGCAGAATGTTCGATAGCAGCGCGAGCACGGCAGGTTCGTCGTCAACGGCCAATAGTCGTGCCATGTTCGGACCACCCTCCTTCTTTTTCACTTCATGATATCCATGGGCAATCCAACCCGCTGATCCTATTCAAGCGCATGCTTTCCTTCCCAACGCCATACCCATGCAACTGATATTGCAATCATCAAGAGGGTCCCCGCCGCCAGACAGGCGATTCCCATGCCCAACATCGAATGCGCACGTACGGAGCTTGCAGCCTCGCCTGCAAACCTTGACCACAAGGTGATCAATCGGGATGGCCAGGCAAACGGAACGTAAACCCAATTGGCGTCCCCCAGTCCGGTCAACAGCAGCGCAGACACCAGACTCCCCGCGATGCCCAGTCCCATGGAAGCACCTCTTCCCCATCTCAAACTAACGATAAAATGAAATACGTAAAGGAATATGCTGCTGCCGAACAAGATCAGTCCCGCCAGTATGTAAAAAGATATATCCTGCATTTCATTTTGCAAAATGAATACATTTCCAACGCCGAATCCTACGGCCGCCGTTAGGATGCTTGCCAAACCAAACACCAGGAGAAGGCTGAGCTTGCTAAGAAAAGGAAACACCTTGACCGGTGATGTCAGCAAATGTTGAAAGCCTCCTGCATTATACTCCTGTTCCGCGGCAATTGCACATACGATGCCGATGATTGCAGGCAGTGCAATGGCAACGGCCTGCAGGTATCCATCGATTTTGGAGGCATCGGAATACGGTGTGAATGCATAATACGAAAGAAACAGCACGATGCCGATGAACGGGATCGCCAGGTGAATCCATGGCAGCGATTGTCTGCGCAGCTTGATCACGTCGGCACGCATATAACGAATGAACATGCTCATTTTACTTCGACTCCTTGCCCTGGAATGCTTTGGCCGTTATGAAGGACAGCAGCACGAACCATCCGATGTTGATAAGCAATCCCGGCAGAATGACCGATTGATCCAGAAGCGGATCGCCGGCAGGCACCGGAAGCCCGTTCGGCAGCACTTGAATGATGGCGCACATCAACCGGCTGGGAATGCCGTAAGGAATCCACCATAGATCCGACGTCGGGAGAAAGATAACGCCTGCTCCGAAGTTGCCGATCATGCTTATGATCAGCGTAACGAAGGTGCCGACACGGTCTGCCAGAAAGAGGCAAAACGGAATTTGCCAGAGGAACGTGGCGAAAATGGCCAGCGTCCCCAGCAAACTGTCCATGGCAGAGATGGTACCAGCCAAGAGCAATCCTACAGCGAATAAAGCGACCCACAAACACATCGACGCTCCGAAAAACAGAATGACCACTTCGCCGATTTTGCCCAGCCAACTCAGCGATGCAGGTATCGGCAGCGAAAGGATCGGACGATATCGGAGCTTTCCTCCATCCTTGCGAAGCACGCCGCTGCACATCAGCGTCAGCGCACCGGGCAAGATCATGGTATACCACCAGTTCAAGCTTCCGCTTTGAAAGAAACGCCCTCCCATTAACATGAAACATAGAAATAACGTAAGCAGCGGGGCCGTCAACATCAATTTGCGCGTAAACGTTCGTTTGAGCTTGAGATGTTCGGCCCGAAGAATACGAATATATTGGCTCATGCTCACGCTCCCTCCTTGCGATGTTTGCTGGCGATCTGCATGAACAACGGCTCCAGTTGTTGACCGGGTTTCACGGCTTCTTGATAAGCGAGAACCCCTCCGGCCATAATGCCGATATCGTCGGCAACCTGCTCCACTTCCGAGAGGATGTGGCTGGAAACGATGACGGTAATGCCTTGTTCGGCAAAAGAGCGGATCAATGCGCGCTGCTCCTGAATGCCGATCGGATCGAGGCCATTGGTCGGCTCATCGAGAATAAGCAGCTTGGGATGATTCAACAACGCAATCGCAATGCCGAGGCGCTGCTTCATGCCGAGGGAGAATTGGCCTGCACGTTTGCGTCCCGTTCCTGTCAGATCGACCTGTTGAAGCACTTCGTCAATCCGGGAATCAGGCAATCCGTAGAGCGTGCACCGGACCTTCAAGTTTTCGCGTGCCGTCAAATTGTCGTACAGGGGCGGCGTTTCGATCAACGCGCCGATCTGATGGAGGTCTGCCCGCGTCCAGGGCCGGCCTTCGAAACGGATCTCCCCGGAGGTCGGTTTCAGCATGCCGGTCAACATTTTGAGCATCGTCGACTTTCCTGCGCCGTTCGGTCCGAGCAGCCCGTAAACGGTGTTGCGCCGGATCGCAAGCGATACCTCGTTGACCGCGATTTGTGATTTAAACGTCTTGCTTAAATGCTCGGTTTGCAAAATAAATGGTTCCATTCTCGTCTTCATCCTTTTCGTATGTGTCCTTGAAAAGAATGTTATAAAACAATTCTAAGGATTTTATAAGGATCCCATTAGAAATCGAAATTTCAAACAAAACATGCAAAAAAGGCCAGCCAGCAATAACTGGCTAACCCCATCATGCAAAACGTCTGTTCAATTGTATGCCATGTTTTACAGCCGAATTCCTTCCTTGCTTTCGATGTTTATTAATAACTCAACTTTCGCACCTAGAAAAATGGCTTAAACCATTGAGTGCGTAAGGATAATTCAGTAGATTTACTCGTATTGACAAAAAAACACCTCGCTTGTTTGGTATCATGGAAGTGCGACCAACCATGCCAACAAGAAAGGTGTGTAACCCTATGTTACAACAACATTCCCTG
>NZ_CAKMMP010000002.1 GCF_927798175.1 Paenibacillus sp. JJ-223 | reverse complement strand
CGAAGCTTATTTGCTTTGCTTGCCGCACCATGTTTCTCGGTGTTTTCTTGGCCGGAATTAGAATATACCATGTACATAAATATTATGCAAGTGTTTTTTAATAATATTTCGAATAAAATTTATGGTGGCAGCAGAAGATACATAACTTAAGCACGATAAAGAAACACACTTTATAACCTGACTAGTTTCTTCATCGTGCTTTGTCCAGGATTCAGTTCAACCAATAACCTCCTGAATATGTAGCTGCCGCTGTTGCATCAAATTAATGATGTTGCCCTCCACAGAAACCATTGGGCGCGTGGGATGATCCCGATCCGAAAATACAATTTCACCAATCTGATGGTTGCTTAGCTTTACTCTTACTCCATTATGAATTTGCGTTGAACGTTGAACCAGAACATTTACAATCGCCGGATCCAACTTACCGAACGCTTCGCTTTGGAGCTGCTCAAGCACCAAATAAGGAGACTGGGCTTTGCGGTAAACCTTCTCCAGTGTCATCGCATGGAAAATGTCCGCTATGGCAACAATCTTCGCATATACATGGATCTGGCTGCCACTCAGTTGTAGCGGATAACCCGATCCGTCCACTTTTTCATGATGCTGGAGAGCGGCAAGTCTGACCCCTTCATTAATCGCTTTTGCCTGCTTCAGCAATTGATACCCATATTTCGTATGCTGCCGGATTTCCTCCTGTTCCGAGCTTGTCAACGTCGTTGGTTTATGCAAAATTTGAGGATCGACCTTGCTGTTTCCTATATCATGGAATAACCCTGCAAAAGCTACTTGCATCCAGTCTTTGGACGGAAGATCCATCCATTGAGCCAATTGGTAGGAGGTCATTGCACTTAACACCGCTTGGTGATATACATAATCGTGATCCATCATATTTCTCGGACTGAAGGTTAGCGGATTGTACTGCTTAATATATCCTAGCAAGGATTCCAACTGCGTACGAAGCTCATATATTGGCAATTCGGCAGCAATAGAGGCCAAAAAAGCACTTTTAGTCAAATTCACCATCTTCTCATACTCATCCTGTAAAGAAGACTGCACAGTTGAAGCTGCTCCTCCATCCGAAACTGGCCGCTCAGCATTCTTTCCGTTCAGGATTGGATCTTCTGTTTCGTTCGGGATGAAGGTCGGAGCATTTGCACCTGTTTTCGCCTGTTCGATCTCGACCTTATGTATCATGAAAGCTTTTAGCACTTCAATATCCTTTGGTAAGATGACCTTGCCTTTCGGCAACAACACGTTTCCGCGCGTAGTAAGCACGTCACTTCCCAGTTTAAAGCCTGGTTTGGCCTCAGACACGGTAATTAGTCCCATATTTATCCCCTCGTTGTTTATCTATGAATTTTGTATGACCATAGTCCCGGATCGCATGATATTCCCCATTATATTACTGAGCAAACGGGCTTGTACATCCCAGATTCTAAGGATTTTCTCCGCACAGCTATGCTGCTGTACATTATCTGCCTAGATCAGAGCATAAAAGAAAAGAGCCCTTATGCAGGGCTCTTCATCCATGTTTATTCCGTTTTATGCTTCTGTATCGGAAGGATCGTTTTCCGTGTCAGCATTTGAATCTTCCATCGGGGCAGTTGCCTCGCTATCGGCATCCGTGCCCTCCAATCCTTCGAGTTCTTGCTCGTCCGGTTCTTCTTCATTTTTGTCGATTCGGCTGACGGTAGCCACCGCATCGTCTTCTTCACGAATATTGATCAGCTTCACGCCCTGGGTGTAACGCCCCATCGTGGAGATGCCATCCATGCTTGTACGAATAAGCGTGCCGCTGGATGTGATAATCATCAAGTCTTCGTCATCCTTAACCATTTTCAGGCTGACTACTTCGCCATTTTTATCGGTAACATTAATCGTCTTGATCCCTTTACCGCCCCGGGTCTGAATACGATAATCCGCAACCGGAGTCCGTTTGCCGTAACCTTTGGCAGTCACGATGAGTACGTCCAGATCATGATCGACAACGTCCATGCCGATAACGGCATCATCGCCTTCAAGCGTGATCCCTTTGACACCGGTAGCACTGCGACCCATTGAACGAACATTCTCTTCGGAGAAGCGAATCGACATTCCGTGGGCTGTCCCCATAATGATCTCCTGCTGCCCATCGGTCAGCTTCACTTCGATCAAGGCATCGTCCTCGCGCAGGGAAATACCGATCAGACCGCCTTTGCGGATATTGGTATAGTCCTCAAGCGGCGTCTTTTTCACAACCCCTTGGCGCGTGGCAAAGAACAAATATTTGTCACTTTCGAATTCCTGCACCGGAATTACCGCGTTGACTGATTCTCCCTGCTCGATCTGGATCAGGTTGATGATCGGTGTTCCACGTGCCGTACGGCCAAGTTCAGGAATTTCATAAGCTTTAAGACGGTATACTTTACCCTTATCGGTAAAGAACATCAAATAGTTATGCGAGTTGGTCACGAAAAGATGCTCCACGAAATCCGTATCCTTTGTATCCATGCCAACCACGCCGCGTCCGCCGCGCTTCTGGCTGCGATATGTCGACGCAGGAAGACGTTTCACATAGCCCGTGTGGGTGATCGTAATGATGACCTCTTCGCGAGGAATGAGATCCTCATCCAAAATGCTTTCCTCGCCAATCGTAATCTCGGTACGGCGATCATCGGAAAAGCGCTCGCGAATCTCTTCCAGCTCTGTGCTGATGATGTCGAGAACGAGATGCTCATTCGCCAAAATTTCGCGATACTCGGCAATCTTGGCCATCAGTTCTTGGTATTCGTTCTCAATGCGTTCCCGCTCCAAACCTGTCAGACGCTGCAAACGCATGTCAAGAATCGCCTGCGCCTGGTCATGGCTGAGTCCGAAGCGTTCAATCAAACCTTCTCTTGCCGCATCGGCCGTCGCCGAAGATCGGATCAGCGCAATGATCTCATCGATATGATCAAGAGCAATGCGTAATCCTTCGAGAATGTGTGCACGGGCTTCAGCCTTCCGAAGCTCAAACTGGGTCCGTCTACGGATAACCTCAATCTGATGTTGCAGATAGTGATAGAGCACTTCGCGCAAATTCAGAATTTTCGGCTCTTTATTCACGATGGCCAGCATATTGATCCCGAAAGTCGACTGCATCGCTGTATGCTTGTACAAATTGTTAAGCACAACGTTTGGATTCACGTCGCGGCGTAGCTCGATGACGATACGCATCCCGTTACGATCCGACTCGTCCCGAAGATCGGTAATGCCGTCGATTTTTTTGTCACGCACCAGCTCGGCAATTTTCTCAACAAGTCTTGCCTTGTTGACCTGATACGGAATTTCCGTAACGACAATGCGGGCCTTGTTGTTATGTTCCTCAATGTTGGTTCTCGCCCTCATGGTCACTGATCCGCGGCCCGTTTGATAAGCTTGGCGAATACCGGAACGGCCCATGATGTAACCAGCCGTCGGGAAATCCGGCCCTTGAATGTAGTCCATCAATTCCATCGAAGTAATATCCGGGTTTTTGATCATCGCTTGTACGCCGTCAATAACCTCACCCAGATTGTGCGGAGGAATGTTGGTCGCCATACCTACGGCGATCCCCCCTACACCATTGACAAGCAAGTTTGGAAAACGGGCAGGCAGAACAACCGGCTCGTTTTCTTCGCCGTCATAGTTTGGTTGGAAGTCGATCGTATCTTTATTGATATCCTTCAGCATCTCCATCGCAATCTTGGACAGGCGTGCCTCGGTATAACGCATGGCAGCCGCCATATCGCCATCTACCGAACCAAAATTGCCGTGACCATCGACATGCATGTAGCGAAGAGAGAAATCCTGAGCCATCCGTACCATCGTTTCGTATACAGCCGAGTCTCCGTGCGGATGGTACTTACCAATGACCTCTCCGACGATTCTGGCCGACTTTTTATGCGGTTTATCGGGTGTCATGCCTAGCTCTGACATTGCGTACAAAATCCGCCGGTGCACCGGCTTCAATCCGTCACGCACATCAGGAAGCGCGCGGCTAACGATGATGCTCATCGCGTAGTCCATAAACGATTCACGCATCTCGACGCCAATATCCCGATCCTTTATCTGCGAGTTCATTTCTTCCGCCATGCTGGACCTCCTTCTTGACCTTCAACAAACGTTCCAAATCCATTCAATCACTATATGTGAAAAGCATAACAAGGCTAAAACCGCACAAAAACGCTACTCTTTATTATATTACTTTCACAAAAGTTACACAATTAAACGTCCGCTGGGTTTTAGCCTTTTTCCGGGAACTTGGGGTAGTTTGGGGGTTAGCCCTTACTTCCTCGGCATTTGTACATACAATGCTAGAAAAAGCGGCAGTTATACTGCTTCCATCAGGCATTCGCCATTCCCATTCACAAGACTAAACTGCAAATTGTGCAGCAAACCGCACAAAACGCCATATTTCTCTATTATACCATTGAAATCCTCAATTGTCCTTTGATTTCTCTGCAATTCTGCCTGCACGCGATTCTGATTACAACAGAAAGGAACGATGCCCTCTGAGTATCCAGCGCGTCTCCAGCAAATGGGCCAAGACAGCAGTTTTACGGCGTAACCATGGTATAGCCCCATATATTCCAGTCACCCGCCAATATAGTCGCCAGACCCTGGAACAAATGTTAAATTTATTTGAATCGAACTATATCAAACCCGATCGTGGCACCTATGGGAATGGAGTTATGCGAGTCAAAGCGCTTCGTACCTACCAAGTTCCTCAGGATTTCCGACATGATGCTGCTGGAGATGAAGCCGTCGGACAGTCCGAATTGTCCACAATCGAGGGAAATTCCGAAATCCTCCAAGCCCAAATCTCCGCACTCCCAACCTTTGCTTACGAGCTGCAACATGGTACGGAACAGTTTTCATATCACAGTCTGGACGATTTGGATTCGGCACTGCAAAAACGGATCAAAAACCATGATTACATCATCCAGCAAGGCATCCCCCTGCTCAAACATGAGGATTTGCCCTTCGACCTCCGGGTGCTGACGCAAAAAAACTTGAAAGGAAACTGGGAAACGACCGGTATCTTAGGCAGGGTCGCCGCCCCCGGCAAAATCATAACCAACATTCACGGCGGCGGACGCCTCGCAACCTTCGCGGAACTCGTACAACCTCACTTCACACCAAAGCGCTATCAGCAGCTTCGCAACGAACTGAATATCCTAGGGGTCCTGATTGCACGGCAACTGAGGAAGTATTATCCCGGAATCAAAGAAATCGGCGTTGATATTGCGCTGGACCCATCGGGTCAACCCTGGATTCTGGAAGTCAACACACTTCCCGGCATTTATGCATTCGGCCTTTTGCCCGACAAAGAAACCTACCGTAAGATTAAGCGTTATGCCATCGCATATGGCAGACTGCCTTCCAAAAAATCAAAGCCAGCCCGCCAAATACGCCAGCTAAAAACAAGTGCCGCTAAGTCCAAAAAACAGTGACTGTCTGCTCTATTGCATTTTGGTTACCACACCACCACCGGATTATATGATCACAAAGTGAAAGGGGCGCCATCAGGCGCCCCATATCCTTGTCATTAAGCCGTTCGCAATCAACGAAATTAAATGTCCAAGTTTTTAACGTATTTTGCATTTTCCTGAATGAAATCGCGTCGTGGTTCGACATTATCGCCCATCAGCGTATCGAACATGGCGTCAGCAAGCATCGCATCATTGATGGATACTTGAAGCATCGTCCGGCTCTCAGGGTCCATCGTCGTTTCCCACAGCTGCTCTGCGTTCATTTCGCCCAAACCTTTATAACGCTGGACGTTGACTTTCACGTTCTCGCCGAAGCTTGCAATGATCTCATCACGTTCCTTCTCGGAACCTGCGTAGCGAATGACCTTGTTACGTTCGATTTTGAACAAAGGCGGTTGGGCAATGTATACATAGCCCGCTTCGATAATCTTGCGCATATAGCGGTACAGGAATGTCAACAATAGTGTCCGGATATGCGCACCGTCGACATCGGCATCGGTCATCAGAATGATTTTGTGATAACGTGCTTTGGAAATATCGAAATCGTCGCCGATTCCTGTCCCCATTGCCGTTATGATGGCCCGAATCTCTGCATTGCCCAAAATCCGGTCAAGGCGCGCCTTTTCGACGTTCAGGATCTTACCGCGCAATGGCAGGATGGCCTGAAAATGACGATCCCGGCCTTGTTTGGCCGATCCGCCCGCCGAATCCCCTTCGACGATGTACAGTTCGCTGATGGAAGCATCCTTGGAGGAGCAATCCGCCAGCTTCCCTGGCAAGGAGCTTACCTCAAGCGCTCCCTTGCGTCGGGTCAGCTCACGCGCTTTGCGCGCAGCTTCTCGAGCGCGTGCAGCCTGCAGACCTTTTTCCAGGATTCTGCGGGATACAGAAGGGTTTTCTTCCAGGAACTCCTGCAGCTTCTCCGAGAAGAGGGATTCAACGACACCGCGCACTTCGCTATTGCCCAATTTGGTTTTCGTTTGTCCCTCAAATTGCGGTTCAGGGATTTTGACCGAAATGATGGCAGTCAGGCCCTCACGTACGTCATCTCCCGACAGGTTGCTCGCGCTGTCCTTGATAACGCCTGTTTTGCGTGCATAGTCATTAATGATCCGGGTAAGGGCGCTCTTGAATCCGGATTCGTGTGTTCCACCTTCATGAGTGTTGATGTTGTTGGCAAAAGAATAAATGTTCTCGGTATAGTTGTCGTTGTATTGCAACGCCACTTCTACCTGGATATTATCGCGTGAGCCTTCAACGTAAATCGGATTCTCGTGAAGCACTTCCCGCTTCTGGTTGAGGAAAGATACGTACTCGATAATTCCGCCCTCATACAGGAATGAGTTGGTTGCCCCCGTGCGCTCATCGGTGAGCGTAAGACCGATTCCCTTGTTCAAGAAAGCAAGCTCCCGAATACGAGTCAGCAGTGTTTCATAGTCGTATACGGTCGTTTCCGTAAAAATTTCCGGGTCTGGATGGAACGTAACCGTCGTTCCCGTCTCATCCGTCGTGCCGATGACTTTCAGATCGTACTGCGGCGCACCGCGGCGATATTCCTGCTGGTGGATATGACCGTCACGCTTAACGGTCACGACCACTTTCTCGGACAGGGCATTAACGACCGATACCCCTACACCGTGCAGACCGCCCGATACCTTATAACCGCCGCCGCCGAATTTACCGCCAGCATGAAGTACGGTCATGACGACTTCAAGCGCAGGGCGTTTCATTTTGGCATGCTCACCGACCGGAATTCCGCGCCCGTTATCCACGACGGTAACGCTGTTATCTTCATGAATCGTCACTTCGATATGGTCACAGTATCCTGCAAGTGCTTCGTCAATACTATTGTCCACTACTTCCCACACCAAATGATGCAGACCTTTGGCGCTGGTAGAACCGATGTACATCCCCGGACGCTTCCGTACGGCTTCCAGTCCCTCAAGGACCTGAATTTCATTCGCATCATATGACGGTTGATTCATAGACATGCCTTTCACCTACTTCTATAGATTCAATATCCTAAATATGCGTTAAACATAATAAAACCAAGGAACGGGAGGCAACGCTCGTGTTGCTTGCACATGTCATAGGTCCGGAAAGATGTGCGCCCGCTTCTTGAGCGTAGCAGATGAAATCGGCGAGTAGTACACAATGTTTTTGGTTACCACGATGGACTTGGCTTCCTCTTCGCCGATGTGTTCCACCGTTTTTTCCTGCTCTGCATGCGTAACATATTGCTTGGAAATCTTTGAGGATTTTTCAATCGATATATCAAAAATAGCAACCAGTTCGGAAGAACGGATAATTTTCTCGCCGCCCAGATGAATGTACATGGCACCCTCACTCCCTAGCGTTCAACCTGTCCGGCATGAACGTGATAAATACTGGCATTCTTAAGCTTGTCAACGTTCAGGCTCTCGACTCCGGTAGCCGTAATAAAGGTCTGCACCTTGCTCTGGAACGTCTCGATCAACTGCGTCTGGCGAAAAGGATCCAGCTCGGACAGCACGTCGTCCAACAGCAGGACGGGGTACTCTCCGATTTCTTCATGGATCAGTTCGATTTCTGCAAGTTTAAGGGACAATGCGGTTGTGCGCTGTTGTCCCTGCGAACCATATGTTTGCACTTCCCGATCGTTAATGAAAAAGGACAGGTCATCCCGATGCGGGCCACTCAGCGTAGTCCCCCGGCGAATCTCCTGCTCTTTCATTTGTGATAATTTTATCATAAATTGGTCCATTAAAACAGCTTCATCTTCCTCGGCGGCTTCGCCGAATGATGGCACATATGCCAGTTTTAACACTTCTCCGCCGCCGGTGATGCCTTGATGAATCGTTTCGGCCCACTTTTGCAGTTTCTTTATGAATTGTTTCCTTTTTTTGACGATTTTAACACCGTGCTCGGCCAACTGCTCGTTCCAGATGTCCAGCATCGTCTGGGCGGAAGCGCCCTGGCCCCACAGCTGTTTAAGCAGATTGTTCCGCTGCACGAGCACCTTCTGGTACTGCTGCAGATGATAGAGGTAACCCGGTGCCACTTGTCCGATCTCCATGTCAAGAAACCGGCGGCGAACCCCCGGTGTTCCTTTGACGATCTCCAGATCCTCGGGAGCAAACATCACCACATTGAGCGCCCCGATAAAATCGCTAAGCTTGCGCTGCTCCAGGCCGTTGATCTTCGCCTTCTTGCCTTGTTGGGACAGCGACAGTTCCAGTTGGACCGCGCCATACTTTTTGTCAACCTCAGCAAACAAGCGGGCACGTTCTTCACCGAAACGGATCAGCTCCTTATCTCGGGACGTGCGATGGCTTTTGGTAAGGGCCAAGACAAATATAGCCTCGGCCATATTCGTCTTGCCTTGGGCATTTTGCCCGATCAGCAGGTTCACCGGACCGAACGAATCCAGTCTCAGATGCTCGTAATTGCGGAACTGCTGCAGATCTATGCTTTTGACAAACACGCGTTACCCTCCCTTGTGATTCCGTTCATCAGGAGGCATCAGGAGCACATCGTTTTATTCCGCGGCAACCTCGAAAGTGCCTTCTCCGTCCACCTCAACGATATCCCCAGGGTATAACTTCCGTCCCCGGCGCTCCTCCGGCTCATTGTTCACACGCACAAGCCCTTCCTGAAGCAACGCTTTGGCCATACCTCCGGTCGGGACGCAGTCAGCGAGTTTCAGAAACTGGTCAAGCTTGATATATTCCGTACGGTCTGTACGAATGGTCACTCGTTTCAAAGGAATCTTCCTTTCGTTAGTTCGTCGTACGGTAAGGCAGAATGACATACAAGCTATGGCTGTCATCCATCGGTTTGAGGATAATCGGGCTCATGACGCCGGTAAAAGCTATCATCAGCTGCTCGCTTTCCACAACCTTCAGTACGTCGAGCATATATTTGGAGTTGAACGAAATTTTGAGCGGATCGCCGGTGAATTCGGCTGGCTCGATCTCTTCCCTCACTTTCCCCAGCTCGGAGGAACTGGAAGAAATCTCGATCGATCCGTTCTCCATCGTCTGCATGCGCACAATATTCGTTTTCTCCTCGCGGGACAGCAAATATGCGCGGTCGATCGACTCGCTCAATTTTTTTGTATCGAGAACAAGTTCTGTTTTGTACGAAGTCGGAATAATTCTAGAAGTATCGGGATATGTTCCGTCCAGAATGCGGGAATAGAACAACACCCGGTCGATTTTGAACAGGACCTGGTTATCAGCGACAACGATATCCACAAGCGTGTTTTGGTCCGGCACGATTTTGCTCAGCTCGTTCAGCGTTTTTCCCGAAATAACGACATTGCTGAAACGAACGCCTTCTGCATTATCCAACATTGCCGATCTGGTGGCAAGACGGTGGCGGTCGGTTGCCACAAATTTCAACTCGTTATCCGCCAGGCTCCAAAGCACCCCTGTAAGAATAGGCGTAGTTTCATGAGTGGAAATGGAGAATACCGTTTGCTTAATCATGTTTTTCAACAAATCGCCGGGGATCGATACGGTTTGATTCTCCTCGATGCTTGGCAATACAGGGAATTCTTCCGGATCAAGGCCGACCAGTTGGATTTCGGTAGCTCCGGCTGAAATAAACGTATTGAAGTTTTCCTTGACCTCCATGTGAACTTCCTGCGAAGGCAGCTTTTTGATGATCTCGACAAAAAACTTGGCAGGCAGCACGACGCTTCCTTGCTGCTCGACTTGAACTACGCTGCGATCTCCATCCTCAAGAGGGATGAAGGATTGGATCGAAATATCAGTGTCGCTTGCCGTCAACGTGACGCCTTGATGATTTACGTCGAATTTGATCCCGCTCAGGATCGGAATCGTTGTACGGCTGGAGATCGCTTTGGATACATGCTGTATGGACTCGTTCAAATAGCTTTTCATTATGCTGATTTTCATGGTTTCACTCCTGACGGATTTTTTGGGTGTGTGCATTAGGTGGTCAAGTGATGGGCTACGGTTATTCAAAAGGCCGATAGGCCTGTTTCGACTTGTCTGTTTAGGAGAAGATATATTTTAAATCTTTTTAGTATTAATAGTAATAGGGGCACTGAATATGTGGATAAGTGTGTTAAAACCCATAAAATTAAGCCTATCCACATGTGTACACGTTGTGCATAGGCTTTGGACTTGTTCAGGTTGGGTTCTTAATTTTTTCGGTTAAGTTGTTGATAACTTTATAGAGCTCCTGATCGCTTTTAATGGATTGGGAGATTTTCTCGTGCGCATGAATGACAGTGGTATGGTCCCTTCCTCCAAAAGCCTCGCCAATTTTCGGCAGCGAAAAATCGGTCAATTCGCGGGAGAGATACATGGCGATTTGTCTCGGAAAGGCAACGGCCTTGGTTCGCTTCCGCGCTTTAAAATCTTCGAGCTTCAGGTTGTAGTATTCCCCGACCTTTTGTTGGATGTCTTGAATAGTGATCATTTTAGGACGGCTGGATGGAATAATGTCTTTCAAGGCTTCGGCAGCAAGATGGGACGTGACATCCTGGTTTGTCAGCGATGAGTAGGCTACGACCCGGATCAAAGCCCCTTCCAACTCGCGGATGTTCGTGTCAATTTGGTTGGCGATGTACATCATCGCTTCATTCGGGATATCCAGGTTTTCCGCGCGGGCCTTCTTGCGCAGGATAGCGATCCGCGTTTCCAGATCCGGAGGCTGGATGTCCGTAATCAGACCCCATTCAAATCGGGAGCGAAGGCGCTCCTCCAATGTCGGAATTTCCTTTGGCGGTCTGTCGCTGGAGATGATAATCTGTTTCCGCTCCTCATGCAGCGCGTTGAACGTATGGAAAAATTCCTCTTGAGTCGATTCTTTTCCCGCCAAAAATTGAATATCGTCTATAAGCAGGATGTCCACGTTACGATATTTGTTGCGGAAGCTTTCCCCGCGATTGTCGCGGATGGAATTGATAAATTCGTTGGTGAATTTCTCGGATGACAAATAAACCACTTTGCTGCTTGGGTCATGTTCTAGAACATAGTGTCCGATCGCATGCATCAAGTGCGTTTTGCCCAATCCAACGCCTCCATAAAGGAAGAGGGGATTATAGGCCTTGGCGGGCGCTTCAGCGACCGCCAGCGATGCGGCATGGGCAAACCGGTTGCCTGGTCCGATGACAAAAGTGTCGAATGTATATTTGGGGTTAAGCATGCTAAGCACAGCTTCCTCTTGTACAACGGTAGGTGTTGGTGCAGGAAGCTGCGGATCCGGTTCAGCCGGCTTGTTCTCTTCGATGACAAATTTCACGTCGACTTGTTTGCCGAGCAATTCGTATACTGTCGAGCCGACCAATTTGGTGTAACGACTCTCCAGCCATTCGACGGCAAACGTTGTTGGCGCGGAAATGACGATGGTCTGGTCCGTCAGCTTGGTTGCTTTGGTGGCCTTGAACCAGGTATCGAAGCTTGGTTTGCTGAGCTTGCTTTGTATGATTGATAAGATTTGCTGCCATAAGTCGGAAGTATGGCTGTCCACAGACTGTCACTCCTTTTACATGTTACAAGTGTGGCTTAAGCCATGTTGCAGTGTCGAAATACGAGAAATAATGTTGCATTTATCCCCAAACTCCCGCAAGCCGAAAACAAAAAAAGAATGAACAACGGAAAATTGTTCACAACTTTATCCACAGGTTGTTGATAATATTATGGTTCAGATCACATATTCACATCCAAAAGTAATACAATCATAGCAAAAGAAGCCCGGCATTTCAATGTATCGCGAGATTTTATCCACAAATTCAATAACTTGTGTATAATTTTTAATCACAACACTATATATTGTTTATAATTTGTTTAATTTTCGACATGAAGCCCTAAAAATCTAAATGTGATTATTCACAGGTTATCCGGCGGAATTTGGCGAGTGTGCGTAAATGGGGCTACTATTTTGTGAATAACTTTATTGTGGATAAACAGAGGCACAAAAGATGTCCTTTGATGTTGAATGGGATTTTTAAAGTGAACTCTTTTGTCGTCGACGGAGTGCATCATAGCGTCGTGTCAGGCCAGATGCTCAACTCGGAGGTGGCCATGCACGTTGATATGGAGGCAAAAAGCAGCACCGCGGACCAACGGTCCGCGGTGCTGCCTTTTAGCTTATAAAGAGGGAGGAGTCCTACTTGGATTCCTTCAGAACAGAGTGTTTGCGCTGGAATTCTGCAATATCGGCATATTCCTCCTCCAGTTTGCGCGAAATGCGGATAAAAAGAGGGAGAAGCTCGCGATAAATAGCTGCATTTTCCGGCACAGGGCTATGTCTGTGCGTTGTGCCTACCATGGAGGCGACGACATCAAGCGACTTCGCACGGCCAGTTGCGTAAAGACCGAGAACCACGGCGCCGAGGCAGGAGCTTTCGAAACTTTCGGGCACCACGACTTCCTGATTGAAGATGTCGGACATCATTTGCCGCCAGAGCGGGGAACGGGCAAATCCGCCGGTAGCCTGAATGGAGGAGGGGTGCCCGATCTGTTCTTCCATAGCGAGCAGCACGGTATACAGATTGAAAATAACCCCTTCCAACACAGCGCGGATCATATGCTCCTTCTGGTGATGAAGGGTGAGCCCAAAGAAGGAGCCTCGTGCATTCGGATTCCACAGGGGGGCACGCTCGCCCGAAAGGTACGGATGGAACAGCAGCCCTTCCGATCCTGGGCTGACACGTTCGGCGATGCGGGTTAACACGTCATACGAATTGATGCCGAGCCGTTTCGCCGTTTCTACTTCCGAAGCGGCAAACTCGTCCCGTACCCAGCGAAACAGCATGCCGCCGTTGTTCACGGGACCACCTACAACCCACAGGTTATCGGTCAGGGCATAACAGAAGGTACGGCCTTTCGGATCGGTGACAGGGCGATTGACGACGGTGCGGATCGCGCCGCTGGTGCCGATCGTGGCTGCTACGACCCCGGGCTCGATGGCATTGACGCCGAGATTGGACAGCACGCCGTCACTTGCTCCGACGACGAAAGGAGTAGAGAGGGAGAGTCCCGTTTTTTCAGCCCACTCCGGATGCATTCCCTCTATAGTATGTGTTGTTGGTACGAGGCGGGACAGACGATCCGGAGTGATTCCGGCCAGCTCAAGCGCCTCTGCGTCCCAATCCAGCTGTTCCAGGTTCAGCAGACCTGTGCAGGATGCGATGGAGTAGTCCACGATATATGAAGAAAATAAACGGAAAAACAAATATTCCTTAATGGAAATGAATTTGGCGGCACGTTGGAACAGCTCTGGTTCGTCGTGGCGAAGCCACATCAGCTTGGTCAGCGGTGACATGGGATGAATTGGCGTACCTGTACGACGATAGATACGATGGCCTACGCCATTCTCCTGCAGTTTGCTGGACCAAGCAGCACTCCGGTTGTCTGCCCAGGTGATACAGTTGGTAATCGGTTTGTCATCCTTGTCCATCGCTATCAAGCTATGCATGGCTGAACTGCAAGATACGAACAGAATCTCATTTGCGGAGACTCCGCTTTCGTCCATGACCCCGCGAATGGAACGGACGGCAGCTTGTACGATTTGTTCCGGATCTTGCTCGGCTACGTCAGGCGCGGGCGTATAGAGCGGGTATTCTTGTGTGCACGTACTAACAACGGCACCTTGCTCCGTAAACAATACCGATTTGGTGCTGGTGGTGCCGATGTCGATTCCGATCATATAGTTACTCATGATTTAAACCTCTTTTCCCCTAAAAATAAAACGAATCTGAGCAGGTGCTTTACAGCACCGTACTCAGAATCAAGATAAAGATCAATCCTACAACAGATAATAGTGTTTCCATAACGGTCCACGTCTTGAGGGTCTGCGCAACGCTCATGTTGAAAAATTCCTTGATCATCCAGAAGCCGGCATCATTCACATGAGACAGGACGAGGGAACCGGCACCTGTAGCGAGCACGACCAGCTCAATGCTTGCACCTGGCGTGAGAGCCAGAACCGGGGCTACAATGCCCGCGGCAGTCGTCATGGCAACCGTGGCCGAACCGGTGGCTACGCGTATGAGGGCTGCAACCAGCCAGGCGAACAAGATGACATTGATGTGGGCATGCGTGGCCACTTCGGCAATGGCATTGCCCACACCGCTGTTGATCAGTACTTGTTTGAACGCGCCGCCGCCACCGATGATTAAAATGATGGTAGCTGTCGGAGCCAGACATTCGCTGGTGAACCGGGAAATGTCGTGTTTATTGAACCCGCGTGCGAATCCGAGGGAGAACAGCGCGAACACGACGGAAATAAGCAACGCGATGACCTCATGGCCAATAAATTCACAGAAAACCGTGAAGGAGCTAGTACCCTCAGGGTCCACAATGTTCGCAATCGACCCGATCAGCATCAGAATAACAGGCAGAAGGATTGTAAACAGGGTGATCCCGAACCCAGGCAATCGGTCGGTTTTGCTGGTGGAAAATTGCTCGGCCAGTTCGGTCGGCGGTTCCAGTTGAATACGTTTGCCGATGAACTTCCCGAACAAGGGACCGGCGATAATGGCCGTCGGAATGCCGACGATCAGGGAGTACAAAATCGTTTTGCCCAGGTCTGCCTTGAACGCGTCAATCGCGATCATTGGAGCGGGATGGGGTGGAACGAGACCATGTACGGTCGAAAGTCCGGCCAGAATCGGAATGCCGATCTGAAGCAGGGACATGCCGGTTTTTCGGGCAACCGTGAAAATGATCGGAATAAGCAGAATAACCCCGACTTCAAAGAACACCGGGATGCCGACGATAAAACCAACGATCATCATCGCCCAGTGTACCCGCTTCACTCCGAAACGGTCGACAAGCGTCGTTGCTATGCGCTCGGCACCGCCGGACTCTGCCATCATTTTGCCCAGCATGGTGCCGAGTGCGATAACGATGGCGATCGTTCCGAGCGTACCGCCCAATCCGCCGGTAATGGATGAAATCACGTCAGCCGGTTTCATGCCGGCAAGCAAGCCAAGCATCAGGGCCGACAGCATCAACGTTATAAACGGGTTCCATTTGTATTTGGAGATCAGCACGATCAGGAATACGATCGCAATCAATGTCCATACCAACAAGGTGGCATTATGGGATAGACCAAAAAGAGTACTCATGGTGTATGCTCCTTTTTATGTTTATATAACGCTTACAATGGACCCCGAGGATGAATGGAAATCGCATTGTGTATACTTGTCGACAAGTAAATGTCCAACCATTCCCCTGCAGAATGATTGTGGCCGCCCGTAAAAGCAACGTTATGCTTACGGGGACCTTCGTGTGCCGTTTAAAGGAAGCGCGATACATCGCCGATCATGACTCAAAGCTTTCGTGAAGCGTCTTGCCCGAATCTTTGAAGTAGGCGCGGACCCCGGCTTGAATCTGTTCTTTATCCCCCGATTCAAGTGCCTTGAGGAGCAGGCGATGCTTATGAATGACATCGCTTATTTTTTGTTCGCCCTGAGCGAAAACCCTGCGGGTCGTAAGCAGCATCACCGTCATGACGACGTATCGGATGCTTCTCCATAAATGGGAGATCCGGGTGTGCTTGGCCGCTTCAATGATCGCCTCGTGAAAAGTCAGATCCTGATGGGCAAACTCGATGGCGTCCCTGTGCCGTCCGGCAAGTTCCATTTTGTCAATCGTATTGCGAAGCTGCGTCAGCAGTTGTACGGGTACATTGTTCGCCAACCGTTGCTGCACAAAGCTCTCGATCAAAAAACGGACGTCATATAGCTCTTCAACATCGCTGATTTTCAAACCGAGCACAACCACGCCCATACGCTCCAGTCGAATCAAGCCTTCATTCGACAGTGTACGCAATGCTTCGCGCACTGGAGAACGGCTGCTTTCATAATCAGCGGCAATACGGTTTTCCGACAATGTTTCACCGGGGCGGAGTTCCCCGCTGATGATGCGCAACCTCAATTCGCAGGCAATCGCTTCCCCGCGGGAAGCTCCCTGCAGCCAGGAAGAAGGAAACTGCATAATGGCTAACGCTCCTATAATATAATCAGTTCTTGAGTACACGAGACAGACTTCCACTTGCAGGCAGTCCGAATGCGTCCATACTGATCATAACACAACCGGAGGACCGCTGACTTTTTGAAGCGATCTTGGCACGAAAGACATTTTACGACATCGATAAGTATACTTGTATACAAGCTCATTGTTTATGCTACACTTTTCGCAAAAGCTTGTAAACCTGAACATTAAAGCGAATACATTAAATTTCAAGCTTCTACGATAGCATAACCAGTTCAATCCCGGAAAATTACAGATCATCAAAAAATACGGCAGAATATTGAAGCAAAAAGAAAAGAAGCTGGACAAAAGATTATCCACATGTGTATAACCAGGCCGAAAAGGGAACGAAGCTGATCCGTTCCGCGGGTGTGGATAAATCGAATCGGATTGGAGAATACGGTCCTGCTCATAGGCTGGGGATAACTTTTTGAGAGAGGATCATTCTATATTTTTGAAAAAGAGGAAGAGGGGATACGTTTTCAGTTGACTTTTGCATGGGGACGTGGTTAAATATATAAAGGTGTTTTCTGTGAAGATGAAAATGATTCATCACATAAGTATTTCCTTGTAAGGAGGTGCAATACATTGAGACCTACATTCAAACCGAACGTAAGCAAGCGTAAAAAAGTTCATGGTTTCCGTAAAAGAATGAGCACAAAAAACGGACGTAAAGTTCTGGCTGCACGTCGCCTGAAAGGCCGTAAAGTCCTGAGTGCTTAATGCATGAGAAGACCACTTCGGTGGTCTTTTTTTTCATTACAAAGCTAAACCGATTTTCATGCAATGCACGACAAGATAACAGGAAACTTCCTTATATATATCAAGAGCATAAGCAGCCGGAGTCAGCAGCCAGCCAAAGATTGCGAGAGACGCAGCTTTAGGCGAAGGCGTGTATGATCAGGCATCGGTGCGACGTACTTTTTCATATATAACAAGTTGTACTCCGGCGGTTTACCGCCACGCAAGAAAGCCTATACTAAATCAGTAATGGAGCCCCGTCAAGTTGAACGGTGGAGAATAGCAAGGAGAAGCGCCGTGTACAAAAGACTGCGTTTACGAAACCGGGCGGATTTTAACCGCGTATACCGGTATGGAAAATCGTTCGCCAATCATCAATTCGTAGTGTATGGCTGCCGCCGTAAAGATACCGAACAATTCCGGGTCGGAGTGTCCTGCAGCAAAAAAATCGGGAATGCTGTCGTTCGCAACCGAATGAGACGCATGGTGAAGGAAATTGTCAGACGGCACGAGCAGGAAATCGTGACCCAGATGGATCTGATTTTCATCGTGCGAAAGGGAGCCTTGGCCATGTCTTATCAGGAGATGGAAAAAAGCGTACTGCATGTCTTGCGCAAGGGCAGCCTCTTGAAGTCAAGCAAGCGATAGTATTCGGTTTATTTGTCCTCCTGAATATGGTATGATTTACGGTGGAATGGAATGGTTAAGAGAGGGGTTATGAAGTGTCGCGATTGAAGACATCAAAGGGGAAGTGGATTCTCCTTATTGCAGTCATTGCAATGGTCGCCGTACTCGCCGGATGTACTCCGCAAGGGAGCGGTGTAACAACGGAAGACTTGAGGAACAGTGAATCTTTCTGGCAAAGCAATGTAGTGTATTGGTTCTCATTGGCGCTCGATACATTTGCCAACTGGTTTAACGGTGAATATGGACTGGCCGTCCTTGTGATGGTGCTTATCGTACGGACATTGATCCTGCCGCTGACGATGAAACAGGTTCGCAGTTCCAAGGCCATGCAGGCAATTCAGCCGCAATTGAAAGAAATTCAAGCAAAGTATAAAGATACACCTGAGAAGGTTCAGCAGGAAACGATGCGACTGTTTCAGGAAAACAAGGTTAATCCGATGGCAGGCTGTCTGCCGCTTCTGATTCAGATGCCGATTTACATCGCACTTTATAACTCGATTTACGGCAACTCCAGTCTGAGAACGCATGATTTCTTATGGCTGCAGCTCGGAGCGCCGGACCACTTGTTCATCTTGCCGATTCTGGCAGCGATCACGACTTGGGTCCAAACCTGGATGATGATGCGCATGAATCCGGCCCAGCAGGTTGGACCGATGCAATTCATGTTATGGGTATATCCGATCCTGATTTTTGTCATGTCCTACCAGTTCCCTTCGGCATTGCCGTTGTACTGGTTCTACAGCAATATCTACACCATCGTGCAAAACTTCTTCCTTTACCGGAATAACGACAAAGCCGTAGCCGAGGTGAACGTGAAGCAGAGCAGCTCCAACAACGGGGCTAAACGCAAAAATGGCGGCAAGGCAACCGTCTCTGGCAAACGGTCGAAAGGGGCCAAAAAATCGAAATGACCAAAGTCATTACGTCAGGAAAAACCATTGAAGATGCTGTAAACCAAGGATTGGCCGAACTCGGCGTGAGCAGGGACAAGGTCGAGATACAAGTGTTAGAACAGCCGTCAAAAGGATTCCTGGGCTTGATCGGGGTGAAACCGGCCAAGGTTGAAGTCAGGCTGCTGCCTGTTCCTGAGGCACCACCACAGCCGAGCGAGCCAGTCGTGAATGCTCCCCGCGCGGATGTAACGCCTGAGGACGTCGCGGCGAAAAATCCCTATGAGGAAGCGGCTGCTTTTTTGAAGGAAGTCGCAGCAGGTATGGGACTTAGCGTTGAGGTCAGCATCAAGAAACAGCGGGATGGACACCTGTTCAACATTGCCGGAGAAGACCTTGGCATGATTATTGGAAGACGTGGACAAACGCTGGATGCCCTTCAATATTTAACGAACATTGTTGCCAATCGTTATTCGGAGAGCTTCGTGCGCATTGTGCTGGATGCGGAAAACTTCCGCCAGCGCAGACGTAAAACGCTGGAAGATCTGGCTGAACGTCTTGCTGGACAAGCCATTCGGACCGGCAAGGAAGTCATGCTGGAGCCGATGCCGCCGCTCGAGCGCAAGGTGATTCACGCGAAGCTGCAAAACCACCCGCAGATCAAGACGTACAGCAAGGGCGAAGAGCCGAATCGGCGTGTGGTCATTACGACGAAATAACATGACATTGAGGACGCAATGGCTTCCTGCCCGGTGCAGAAGCCATTGCTTTTTTCGTACTAATAAGCTTTTGCATTTACGTATAAAACGAAATTCCATGGCGTCCTGTGGGACGAAATTTGAAATAGATCAAGGAGAGATGAGCAATGATCAGCGATACGATCACAGCGATATCAACGGCTCTGGGCGAAGCAGGCATAGCGGTCATTCGCGTGAGCGGCCCGGACTCGGTTACGGAGACGGAGAAGATTTTTCGGAGTAAAACGCCTTTGTCTCAGGCAGACTCTCATACCGTACATTATGGTCACATTATCGATCCGGCCAGTGGCGAAAAGGTGGAAGAAGTGCTGGTTACCGTAATGCGGGCACCGCGTTCCTTTACGACAGAGGATGTCGTGGAGATCAGCGCCCATGGCGGCATCGTGTCGGTCAAACGGGTCATGGACCTGCTGCTGCAGCTGGACATTCGTCTGGCCGAACCCGGCGAATTCACGAAGCGGGCTTTCCTGAATGGACGGATCGACCTTTCGCAAGCGGAAGGGGTTATGGACCTGATTAGGTCCAAGTCCGATCGCGCTTTCTCGGTCGCTTTGAAACAAGTCGAAGGCAAGCTGTCGACAAAAATCAGGGATCTTAGACATACGTTGGTGGAGACACTAGCCCATATCGAAGTGAATATCGATTATCCGGAGCATGATGTCGAATCTCTGACGGCCGACTTTATCAAGGAAAAATCCAGTCTGGTCATCAACGAAATTGATCAATTGCTTGCAACGGCCGAACAAGGGAAAATACTGCGTGAAGGCATTACGACCGCCATCGTCGGGCGGCCGAACGTGGGCAAGTCCTCTCTGCTGAATGCGCTGGCTCAGGATAATCGCGCGATCGTCACCGACATTCCGGGAACGACCCGCGATGTCATCGAGGAATATGTGACAATCAACAATATCCCGCTAAAGCTTCTGGATACGGCAGGGATCCGTGAGACAATGGATGTCGTTGAACAGATTGGAGTCGAGCGCTCACGTTCTGCGGTGAATGAAGCGGATCTGCTGCTGATGGTCGTCAATGCGGCGGAGCCGCTGCATCAGGATGAGATCGAATTGCTGGAACAAATCCGCGGTAGACAATCCATTGTCATTATGAATAAAATGGACTTGGCGCCTCAGGTGGAGCGCGATGTGCTGCTCCGTTACATTCCGGAGGAACGGCTTGTGCCGATGTCGGTCAAAGATGATCTGGGCGTGGATCGTTTGGAAGAAGCGATCTCTACCTTGTTCTTCAGCGGTAAGCTGGAGTCTTCGGATTTGACGTATGTGAGCAATGTGCGGCATATCGCCCTGCTCAAAAAGGCGAAACAATCGCTGATCGATGCTTTCGAAGCCGCCGAACAGTTGATTCCGATCGACATGATCCAGATCGATGTGCGTCTGGCATGGGAACAGCTTGGCGAAATCGTAGGCGATACGGCGCATGATGCGCTGATTGATCAGATTTTTTCCCAGTTCTGTCTGGGCAAGTAAGGGTTAACGGTCGTTGGTTGATTTGGATATAGATGATGCTATGCGAAGGCATAAGGAGGTAGATTGAAAATGGCTTATGATGGCGGAAATTATGATGTCATTGTTGTGGGTGCAGGCCACGCAGGCGTGGAGTCTGCTCTGGCCGCAGCCCGCATGGGAAGCAAAACGCTGATGATCACCATCAATCTGGATATGGTGGCATTTATGCCCTGCAACCCCTCGATTGGAGGTCCGGCCAAAGGGCATGTCGTACGTGAAATCGATGCGTTGGGCGGCGAAATGGGACGCAACATCGACAAAACGTTTATTCAAATGCGGATGCTGAACACGGGGAAAGGTCCTGCAGTGCATGCTTTGCGTGCGCAAGCGGATAAATTCTCTTATCAGCATACCATGAAAGAAACGATGGAGAACGAACGCAACCTGACGATGCGCCAAGGGATGGTTGATCGTTTGATTGTTGAAGACGGGCAGTGCGTTGGCGTTGTAACCCAGACGGGAACTGAGTATCGTGCCAAAGCGGTGGTGCTGACCACAGGAACATACCTGCGCGGCAAAATCATTATGGGTGAATTGATGTACGAGAGCGGGCCGAACAATCAACAGCCTTCGTTGAAATTGTCGGAACATCTGCGCGAGTTGGGATTTGAGCTGGTTCGCTTCAAAACAGGTACGCCTCCGCGCGTGCATAAAGACACGATTGATTTCAGCAAAACGGAAATTCAGCCAGGCGATGACGAACCGAAGTTCTTTTCCTATGAAACGGAATCTTCGGACAACGAGCAGCTGCCTTGCTGGCTGACGTACACTTCGGTCGAAACGCATCAGATTATTAACGACAACTTGCATCGCGCACCGATGTTCTCTGGTTTGATCGAAGGAACGGGTCCGCGTTATTGCCCTTCTATTGAAGATAAAATCGTGCGTTTCAGCGATAAGCCAAAACATCAAATTTTCCTGGAACCGGAAGGCAAGAATACATCCGAGTATTACGTACAAGGGTTGTCCACCAGCTTGCCTGAGGATGTGCAGCTTCGTATGCTGCGTTCGATCCCGGGGATGGAAAACGTAGAAATGATGCGAAACGGCTATGCGATCGAATACGATGCCATGGTTCCGACCCAGCTCTGGCCTTCGCTTGAAACCAAACGGCTGCCAGGATTGTTCACTGCCGGCCAAATCAACGGGACTTCCGGTTATGAAGAAGCCGCAGGGCAAGGAATCATGGCCGGCATTAATGCCGCGCGCAAAGTGCAAGGCAAAGAGCCTGTTGTGCTTGATCGTTCCCAAGGCTACATCGGCGTGCTGATCGATGATCTGGTTACGAAAGGAACCAACGAGCCTTACCGCTTGTTGACTTCCCGTGCCGAGTATCGCCTCTTGCTTCGCCATGACAATGCGGACTTGCGCCTGACGGAAATTGGTCACGATATCGGATTGATTACGGAAGAACGTTACGCCAAATTCCTGGACAAAAAAGCGAAGGTAGAGGCAGAGATTGCGCGTTTGAAAGCGACCAAAGTGCGTCCTGCTGATGTTAACGATAAACTGGAGGCTGTCGGATCTGCGCCGATTCAAGATGGAAGCACATTGCTCACTTTGATGCGCCGTCCGGAAATTACGTACGATTGGATTGCAGACATTTCTCCTTCCGAGGTTGAATTGACGGCTGAGATGAAGGAACAGGTCGAAATTCAGATCAAATATGCGGGTTACATCGAAAAGCAATTGATCCACGTGGAACGTTTGCAGAAGATGGAGAAAAAGAAAATTCCGGCCGACATCGAATACAATGACGTTCATGGGTTGGCGATGGAAGCGAAACAAAAGCTGTCGAAAATCCGCCCAATCTCCATTGGTCAGGCATCCCGGATCTCCGGGGTTACGCCGGCGGACGTCTCCATTTTGCTCGTATACCTGGAGCACTATAACCGCGTAACCGCAGCAAGGGGACAATAATGGATACGATTCAACAGCAGCTGCAGTTACGCTTGAAGGAGCATGGAATGGAGCTGGATGAACGCCAGCTGGAGCAATTCGAGCTTTATTTTCAGGAATTGGTATCGTGGAATGAAAAGATGAATCTGACGGGAATCACCGAGCGGGAGCAGGTGTATACCAAGCATTTTTACGATTCGGTTTCGCTCGCCTTTTATGTGGATATGGAGAAGGTTGAGCGACTTGCAGATATCGGTTCGGGCGCCGGATTTCCCGGAATACCGCTTAAAATCTGTTTTCCGCATATCAAGCTCACGATCATTGATTCTTTAAACAAACGGATTGGTTTCTTGCAGCATGTGGTGGACACGCTGGGGTTGACTGACGTTGAGTTGATTCATGGACGTGCGGAGGAATTGGGACGCAAGGAAGGTTACCGGGATCGCTATGATCTCGTCACTGCGCGTGCAGTCGCCAAGCTTGCCGTTCTGAATGAGTTCTGTCTGCCATTTGTGCAAAAAGGAGGATTCTTCGCCGCGATGAAAGGCGGGGACCCTCGTGATGAAATGAAGGAAGCCGAGTTCAGCTTCAATCAATTGAAGGGACGCGTAAAGGCTGTACATCCGTTCCAGCTTCCTGTAGAGGAATCGGCACGCCACATTATTTTGGTACAGAAGTTTGATAAGACACCTCATAAATATCCACGCAAGCCGGGGACGCCGTTGAAGACCCCGTTGATTCAATAACAGAATATGAGGGGCATGTTCAAAAGGGAAAGAGAATGTTTCACGTGAAACATTCTCTTTTTTTTCTATACGTAAAAGGAGCAACAATCCTTAGGATTGGGCGAAGACAAGCATCAACCCACGCGATGGTTGGCTATAGTAAAATGAGGTTTGCAAATCCTTGAGAGGAGCCAGTTATGAAAAAGATATGGGTTTGTTTTTGAATAAGAGAAAAAGAATGAAAGATCAGAAGTGCTGCTAAAGATAATATGAGATGCGGTTTGGATTGGAGGTTGTCTGGATCGGAAAGGCAGGACAATCTGAAGAAGCAAAGCGGTCGCTTATAAGTTTCGGAAAGAAAGCTGGACCGGGAGCATGGACTGATCACCGGATTTCCATTTTAAAAAAAATTTGGAGATACAGAGATCGGAAGATGGTACTGCACTCGCAGTCGCCTGGTCCGATTTATTATTGCGGTTATCTAGATCTGTATTCGCGCAGCCAATATGGAAACGAAACATTGATTTGCAGAAATCCATCTGAAAATCTGTGCCCCCAAAAAAGATGGAACAACTTGCCTTGTGTGGCAATAGGCCAAGCCATTGTATTCAACAAGACAGAAAGACATAGACATCTGAAGATTCCTGCGTAGGACGCAGACCAAAATATTGATTCTCAAAGTGATCAAAAGCAGGAAAATTGAGCCGTTTTAAAGAATAGGTAAGCATAGGATTATGAAAGAAAAGATGGTAGAATAGAAGTATCGGCTCTTGGCGGACATCGCCTTTACGTTGAATGATATAGATCGATTTTATGAGCATGACCAATGATAGAGTATTTAGGACATATCCAAATATGTGCATCCTTTGCATGGAATAAGAAGCCCTCGATTTCAGACGAGCGCTATTATGAAACTAGGTGGTAGTATACGGAATGAAAGAACAATTTTCGAAGTTGTTTGGTTTGGCGGAGCGTAATAACGGTGACGAAATAAAACAAATCCCGGTGAATGAAATTGTGAGCAGCCCGTATCAACCCCGCACCATTTTCGATGATGAGAAAATTGACGAACTGTTGCAAACGATCAGAACCCATGGGGTAATCCAACCCATCGTGGTTCGGGTGAGAAATGGCTCCTATGAAATTATCGCCGGAGAGCGGCGTTGGCGCGCGGTGCGCAAGCTGGGTATGGAGCAAATTCCCGCCATCGTGCGCGAATTCAATGACTCACAGGCGGCATCGATTGCGTTGATCGAAAATTTGCAGCGGGAAGGGCTTACTTCCATTGAAGAAGCCGTTGCTTATCAAAAGTTGATCGACCTGCACCAGCTCACGCAGGAGAGCCTTGCTCAACGTCTTGGCAAGAGCCAATCCACGATTGCGAACAAAATCCGGCTGCTTCAGCTTCCGGAAGGCGTGAAAACGGCGTTGATGGAACGGAAGATATCGGAACGGCATGCACGGGCCCTGCTTTCCCTCGACACTGAGGAATTGCAAATGAAGCTGCTCGGAGAAATTATCGACAAAGAACTGAACGTCAAGCAAACGGAAGCGCGGGTAGCCTTTTATAAAGAAGCATCCAAAGTGAAAAAATCGAAGCGCATATCCTATACGAAGGATGTACGGCTTGCCCTCAATACGATCAGGCAATCGATTGATATGGTCACTGGTTCAGGCATGGATATTAAGACGAAAGAATCGGACCATGAAGACCATTATGAAATCGTCATTCATATACCTAAGCGCAAATAATTGAAGCTTTGAGGCGGCAATGGCCGCTTTTTCTATCTACGCAAGCCATGAATGGACAGCACGAAAGGGAATGAGGGTGCACAAACGGTTGTTGCAGTAATGGATGATCGCCACCTGCTTTTAGTTAACGATATCTCATAAACCTAAACCTACAAGAAAAGACTCCTATATTTGAGGTGAAGTAATTGTCTAAGATTATGACCATAGCCAATCAAAAGGGCGGTGTGGGGAAAACGACGACATCTGTTAATTTGGGTGCAGGTCTGGCTTCGCTCGGGAGAAGGGTATTGCTCGTCGATATTGACCCTCAGGGAAATACAACGAGTGGAGTTGGAATTAATAAAGCAGACGTGGCCAACTGCATATATGATGTGTTGATTAATGAGGTTCATCCCCAAGAAGCCATTTTGGAAACGAAAATCGAAGGACTTCATATTATCCCTGCAACAATTCAACTGGCTGGCGCGGAAATCGAGTTGGTTTCTACGATTTCCAGGGAAGTTCGTTTGAAAAAGTCACTTGCCCTAGTGAAAAAAAATTATGACTACATACTGATCGACTGCCCACCTTCCCTTGGCATGTTGACCATCAATTCGTTAACAGCCTCCGATTCGGTGATCATTCCGATTCAGTGTGAGTACTATGCGTTAGAAGGATTAAGCCAATTGCTTAATACGGTTCGTTTGGTGCAGAAACATTTGAATACGTCTTTGCAAATTGAGGGCGTACTGCTTACCATGTTTGATGCACGCACGAACCTGGGAATTCAGGTCATTGAAGAAGTGAAGAAGTATTTCCAACAGAAGGTGTATCAGACGATTATTCCGCGTAATGTTCGATTGAGCGAAGCTCCATCGCATGGCCAATCGATTATTACGTATGATCCTCGGTCCAGAGGGGCGGAAGTATATTTAGAGCTCGCGAAGGAAGTGATTTCTTATGAGTAAGCGGCTTGGAAAAGGCCTGGATGCCCTGATCCCATCGCTTTCAATCAATGACGATGACAAAGTCGTGGAAATCCCCCTCAATCAGTTGCGGGCCAATCCATATCAACCCCGCAAAGTTTTTGACGAAGATGCAATACACGAATTAGCCGAATCGATCCGCCAGCATGGCGTTATTCAACCGATTATTGTCAGAACAGTGCTGAGAGGATATGAAATCATTGCAGGTGAGCGTCGTTTCAGAGCTTCTCAATATTGCGGCAATACAACCATACCTGCTGTCGTACGCAGCTTTAGTGACCAACAGGTGATGGAAATTGCACTTATTGAAAATTTGCAGCGGGAGAACCTGAATGCAATGGAGGTTGCTGTCGCTTACCAAGGCTTAATGGAACAGTTCTCATTAACGCAAGAAGAACTGTCTGTGAAAGTAGGGAAATCCCGCTCGCATATTGCCAACTTCTTGAGGTTATTGGCTTTGCCGGAGGAAGTTAAGGATTATGTTTCACGTGGAACGTTATCCATGGGCCATGCTCGTGCTATTGTGGGGTTAAAAGATCAGGACATGATGAAACAGTTGGCCAAACAGGCCATCGATCAAGAATGGAGCGTTCGTGAGCTGGAGGAAGCCGTTCAACAACTGGACCGTTCCAAGTTGGGCGAGGCGAAGGCCAAAGCCAAGGTGAAGAAAAAGGACCCTTTTATTGATACGCTGGAAGAATCGCTGCGCGAACGCTTCAAAACAACTGTAAAGATCAAACATAATAAGGACAAAGGCAAAATCGAGCTTAACTACTACAGCAAACAGGATTTGGAACGGCTGTTAGAGTTGCTGCAATAGAGCCAAGTAGGGCAACATCAGCGGGGCCTCTCATGAGAATGACATATCGCCTCCGAACGCTGGAGACTTGATATGTCATTATTCTTTTTTTTCTCGCATAATGAAAAAGTGGCCATCATCGAAGTAGAGGTGGTAGTTCAGGTGCAAGACATTATATATCTTGATCATGCCGCGACATCATGGCCGAAGCCGCCAGCCGTTGCAGAAGCCATGGTGAATGCCTTGCAACAATCCGGGGCCAACCCCGGAAGAGGGAGCCACCGCATGGCCGTTCAGGCAAGCCGGGTGCTGTTTGGGGCCAGAAAGTCAATAGCCAACTTGTTGGGCATTCATAATGCCAACGATATCTCGTTTACAGCAAATACAACGGAAGCGTTAAACATCGCCATCCAAGGATGGGTTCGTCATGGGGATCATGTCATTGCGACGATGGCCGAGCATAATTCGGTACGGCGACCGCTGGAGTATTTACGGCGGACTCGCTGTGTTGAGGTGGATTATGTTGGTGTCGATCAGAACGGCGATGTTGATTTAGCGCAAATGCAGCGCATGTTCAAACCTAACACCAGGCTGGTCGTGTGCACGCATAGTTCGAACTTGCTCGGGAGCATACTTCCTATCGGCGAGATTGCGCTGCTCGCTCATAAACATAAGGCGACATTGCTTGTAGATGCCGCTCAAAGCGCTGGAATTTTGCCTTTGAACGTACGGCAGTTGGAGATCGATATGCTTGCATTTCCCGGGCACAAGGGACTTCTCGGCCCACAGGGTACGGGTGGACTCTACATAGGTCCGGAACTCGATGTGCAGCCTTTGATCCACGGGGGAACGGGGAGCCAGTCCGAAGCCATTGAACAACCCCTTATTCGGCCGGACCGATATGAAGCCGGAACGCCGAATACGGTGGGCATAGCCGGATTGGAGGCAGGTGTGAGGCATGTATCCTCCTTGGATCCGGCACAAATATACCAGCATGAATGGGGACTCATTCAGCATATGATGAATGGACTGTCTTCGATTAAAGGCATACACATGCTGGGACCGAAACTTGATCAACCACGCACAGGCTTGTTATCCTTTACCCTAGAAGGCTGCGATTCGGCCCAATTGGCATTTCAACTTGACCGGCGCTTCGGCATTGCCGTAAGGGCAGGATTCCATTGCAGCCCGCTTGCGCATGAATCGGCGGGGACGACGGCAAGTGGAGCCGTACGGGCAAGCGTGGGATACAGTACTACAAAGGATGAGGTGAATGCCCTCATCGAGGCTGTACAAGAGCTGGCAAACATGGAATAAGAGTAGACTAGGGACGACTTTTCACCTGAAAGACACCTTTATAATACGAAATTCGCCGCGTGGATTTCCATATTTGTATCTTTTTGGTGTTTACATGTTACAATTTTCGGGTTGATTAGAAGAAGAGGGTTAGGTTAATCTAGGGAATGGAATGCCGCCAGGCAACAATAGGAACATGTGGGATACCGTCTTGATGCAACAGACGCAAACATGAATTTGAACAAACAGAGGGGTAGTTACACTACATGGCTGAAATAAACGAGCTGATTCTGGAACAGCTGCTATGGATTATTGGCGGATTGGCATTATTGACGGTAATTTTATTGATTGTGAGCATTGCCCAAGGAGCAAGACTTCGAAAGTTCAAGCGAAAATACGAAGCAATGATGGCCGGCAGCGGCGTCGAGGATTTGGAGTCATTGCTGATCAACCTCAAAATCCAAATGGATAGCATTGAGGATGGGCATCAGATGCAAACGAACCAGTTGCAGACGATTACGCAGAAACTGGCCCGCATCCAGAGCAAGGTTGGCGTAAAACGGTACAATGCCTTTGGCGGAAACGGCGGCGATCTCAGCTTCTCCGTGGCCATGATCAACGACAGCCAAGATGGCATGGTATTAACGGGCATTTTTAACCGTGATGGTTCTTATGTGTACGCTAAACCTCTTAAAGGGGGAGAATCCTCGTATACCCTATCCCCGGAGGAAAAGGAAGCTATCAGTCTCGCACAGCAAGCAGAGTAGAACGGGTATGCCATTCGCGAATGGCGGAATACAAGCTGCTGGCGATCATTTCGGACATACGCATGACAAGGCTCAGCCGGGTGTTCTGTAAAACAAAGTATTCCATGAAACCGCCGACGTTAACGATACCAGCAAGATGGATATCGCCGACCGGCGGTAATTCTTTATTTACGCCTGCTCCAGGCTTTAATGGACCGTTAACGACTTGAATGCATCCAACGCTGGATGATTGTCCCAGACAGGCATCGACGGCAATAATGTAGGGATTGTGATGGGCTGCGTTGATTTTATTCAACGTATCCTGCAAGTTCATGGCATGCACAGGCTCGTCGAGGGTCCCATATAGGTGAAAGAGGGGGCTGTCCCATTTCGACAGGGACGAACCCACAAGCGGGCCAAGGCAATCGCCGGTTGAGCGATCGGTGCCGATGCATACCACGACGACATTTCGCAGGGAATGGGCTTTGTATAGATGGAACATTAAACGGTGGATAATAGCGGAGCGGGCGCCAGGATCAGTATGCGAAATCTTTAGACTGGTGGTATCATGAGACGAAAAGGAATGTGAAGTTGGATTCATAGGATCTATCCTCTCCCCTTGAAATGGTAGTATCAGTATATGGAAGGATAGAAGATTTTATACTTTGTCAGTCAGGCTTTTTTGGAGGGATCGAACATGGACGAATGGTTGGATGATTGGCTGCTTATTGCTTTTGATTCGACCCAGCAGGCGCTGAGGGCAGAGATGCTGCTTGAGTTTGCGGAGATCGAAATTGATTTGTTTCCAACGCCGAAGGAAATTACGGCAGGCTGCGCATTATGCATCCAATTCCCCAAAGAGGATCTTGCCAGAGTTCAGCAGATCATTCGCAATGAATTCGTCGAGATCAGGGGCCTCTATTTCAAAAATGAAACAAGCTATGATAACATACCGATGTAGAGGAGGGAGTCATCATGTTGCCCTTTGAATTTGCGAAAGAACCACCGACCTCCACGTCGGAGGAAGCCGTTCAGACCGCTATCCGGTGGACAGATAAATTGTGGAACCAGTTAACCGATGGCGAAATGTGGATGAGCATTCTGTTCAGTTCGCTTCGTCTGATCATTATTTTCATTCTTACGCGTATTGCCATAAAGGTAGTGCATCGAATCATCGACCGTTCCATGTCCCGCAAACAAGAGGGACGGATACGCGTGAATCCACGGAGGTTCGTAACGGTTGGCGAGCTGCTTAAAAATGCGACCTCCATTACGTGTAACTTTATTATGGTATTGCTGGTGCTGTCGGAGCTGAACGTCAAGGTAGGACCGCTATTGGCTAGTGCCGGCGTGCTTGGTCTTGCCATCGGGTTCGGGGCTCAGGGCCTTGTCAAGGACGTTATTACCGGATTTTTCATTATTCTTGAAGATCAGTTCGCCGTGGGAGATGTCATTCAGACCGGCTCTTACAAAGGAACAGTGGAAGTGATTGGTCTGAGAACGACTAAATTGGTGAGCTGGCAGGGTGAGGTTCATATCATTCCTAATGGTACGATCGCGAGCGTGACGAACTTCTCCATGTCCAACTCCCTTGCTGTTGTCGATATTCCAATGAAAGCAGAGCAGAGCTTGGATGAGTCCGTCCATCTTGTAAAAAGGGCCCTCGCCGGCATCGAGGACCGCGATCTCAATATCGTCAAGGTTCCTGATGTGCTCGGCATTCAGTCTATGACGACCTCAGAGTATGTAGTGCGAATCGTAGCCGAGTGTATGCCCAATTCGCGGGCATCGGTGGAACGCCAAATCCAGAGCGATGTGAAAAAAATGTTCGAATACCGGGATAACAGCAGTCAGGCTGCGCTGGAGTTTGCTTCAGCCCAGGAAAAGGACGAGGGGGATGGAAGAGGTGGAGCGTAAAATTTTTCAACTTGGCGATATCGTGCAGATGAAGAAGCAGCACCCATGCGGAAGCAATGAGATGGAAATCATTCGCATGGGCATGGATATCCGGATCAAGTGCGTGGGGTGCAAGCACAGTGTTCTGATTCCTAGAGCCAAATTTGAAAAAAGCCTGAAAAAAGTACTGCGTTCTACGCTTGCCGAAGAAGAAACCGAGGTTAAAACGGACGAGTAATTGAATGCAGTACAGCCATAGCAATGGCCGATTACAAATTAATTGGATAAGCTATTGCCATATCCGATTAACTGTGCTATAATCAGTATTGCTGCGGAAAGGTACCCAAGAGGCCCAAGGGGGCTGACTCGAAATCAGCTAGGCGTGTCAAAGCGTGCGTGGGTTCGAATCCCACCCTTTCCGCCACTAACTACTAACGTTATCAAATGAAGATAAAGACCTTCCTTAATGGAAGGTCTTTTCGTTTTAGTCTGATGGTTCATCTTTCATATTAAGCTTATGGACAACGTGAAAAGCTGCAAAAACAGATAAAGAGCCCCGAAGGGCTCTCTAAGGCGATACAGCGTTTAGTTAGAAAACAATCGGTCGTAACGGTCAGAAACCTGGCGTACTGCTGAGCAATACACGTGCTTCAGACGAATGGTCTTACGCACTTACCACTTGCTTCTTCATATTACGTGATGCATCTCCAACGAACCAATCAAGTTCGGCTACGTAGTCCAACGGAACCACACCTCTCTTGTGTATCGCCTAATTGTATTATGTGCATGTTGACGGATTATATACAGCCCTCAGAAAAAAAAGTTGCTCTTAATGCACGCGTGCCTTGGTCAGCTTTTTCCATTTGCGATTGTGATTGCTCGTTTCGGGAAAAGGCTCGCCTTTTTTCAGCGTTACCCGTTTAGGATTTTGGATCTCCGTGTGAAAACTTCGCTCCCCAACCTCCGTATATTCACCATCGTTCGGTGCCTTGTCTCCAGGTTCAAACTCGGTTCGTTCACCCATGGTGCTTCCCTCCTTGAATATGGTCGTTCGTGCTGCCCATATAGTGTGCTCCAACCGGGAATTGATCATGTGCAAAGAATAAAGGGAACGTTTGCTTGCATTCGGGTGTTGTTTTTGTTATAGTAATATGGTTCGAGTTTGTGCTCGTTCCTTGCTCTCAACTCGGATTGAGGGCCGAAGTCCATAAGGAGGTGAAAATTATGCGCAAATATGAAGTGATGTACATTATTCGTCCTGACGTTGAGCAAGAAGTTGTTCAAGCTACAGTCGAAAAATTCCAAGGCATCATCTCCAACGGCGGTGGTGAGGTTACTGCTCACGACGTTATGGGTAAACGCCGTCTTGCGTATGAGATCAAGAAATTCCGTGATGGGGTTTACGTTCTGGTTAACTTCACTGCTGAACCAGCAGTTGTTAACGAACTTGAGCGTCTCATGAAAATTTCTGACGAAGTCATTCGTTATCTCATTACGAACGACGTTGTTGCTTAAGACAACCCGTGATGATTGTACCTAACACGCTCTGAAGGAGGGGATTACATTGTTGAACCGTGTCATTCTGATCGGCCGATTAACTCGGGACCCTGAACTGCGTTATACTCCGGCTGGGGTAGCAGTTACGCAATTTACTTTGGCAGTAGACAGACCGTTTACGAGCCAAGGAGGCGAGCGGGAAGCGGATTTCATTCCGGTCGTAACCTGGAGACAGCTTGCTGAGACGTGTGCAAACTATTTGCGCAAAGGGCGTCTGGCTGCAGTCGAAGGACGCATTCAAGTACGAAATTACGAAAATAACGAAGGTAAACGTGTATACGTAACCGAAGTTATTGCCGATAACGTTCGTTTCTTGGAGTCTAACCGCGATAGCAACAATAGCGGCGGTGGCGGACAAATGCGTGAGGAGCCTTCTTACGGAGGCGGCGGACGTGCGAATAACAACAACAACAGCTATTCGCGCAGTAACAATCAGGATCCTTTTTCCGATGACGGAAAACCGATTGACATATCGGATGATGATTTGCCATTTTAACGTGAACCGCTTCTCATTCGAGTTGGCGGAATAACGATAGGAAAGGACTGAAAAGCATGAGCTTCAAGCAAAGAGAAGGCGGAGACAACGATAAAAGACCGGCTCGCCGCGGCGGCCGCAACAAACGTCGTAAAGTGTGCTTCTTCACTGCGAACAAAATCACTCACATCGACTATAAAGATACGGACTTGCTCCGTAAATTTATCAGCGAACGTGGAAAAATTTTGCCACGCCGTGTAACAGGTACTAGCGCTAAATATCAACGCATGCTGACGATTGCCATCAAACGCTCCCGTCAAATCGCATTGCTGCCATACACAACTGAGTAGTATTTACTCAGCTTGGATACGAAGCAGTCGGCTTAATCGCCGGCTGCTTTTTTGCATTTCGGGAAGATCCTTCGCTAATCGCGCCGAGAGGCATTTTGCAGCGAAATGTTTTATAATAATAGAGTCTATGAATGCAGTGTTGGACGAAAGAACACACATCAGGAGAATCTATGAATAAATCAAAGCGCAGAATGAAGCAAAAGCGGAAAGGGCGGCTTGGATCATGGATTGTTGCCACATTGCTGATTTCGGTCGTTTACGTATGGATCCAGGAAGAGGATCGCGTGCATGAAATATGGCCAGGCAAACAGCAAGCAGCGGTACCGATTACTGGTCTTCATCCCAAGGTCGTGGAAGGCGAGCAATTGCTTGTGCGTAAGGCGGCTCGAATCGGCATTGAAGTTGTCATCACGCATGGGTATCGCAGTATAGAGGAACAGGATCAGCTTTTTGAACAAGGGAGAGCCTTGGCAGGGAACATCGTTACGAATGCCCGCGGCGGAGAATCATATCATAATTATGGACTGGCCATTGATTTTGCCCTTCGGACGCCGGATGGAGACATCGTATGGGATATGGAACGCGATGATAACGGAAACGGTAAAGCGGATTGGATGGAAGTGGTGGACATTGCCAAGGAGCTGGGATTCACTTGGGGCGGGGACTGGGCAAATTTCCCGGATTATCCTCACTTGCAAATGGATTTTGGCTTAAGCATCAACGAGTTAAAGCGTGGGAAGCGGCCGCCAACAGAGGGAGTACATTGATATTATAAATATTGATATAAACGCATAAATATTAAAAAAGTCCTGCTTATTGCAGGACTTTTTTCAACCTTTTGTAAAATAAATGATAAAAGTTGACAATTCATTCTTTACAGCAGCAAATAAATGAACATATACTATAATAACTAGGATTTTTACAATCATCTGATGAAGGGCGTAAAGAAAGAAGTTTTGGATAAAATTGTTTGCTGTCCGCCTGACATGGACAAATTTAGAAAAATGTATTTTTGGCACGAAACATAACATGAAAGTTACAGAAAACCACATTTCCTGATGCTTGAACATTGGATATGATGTAACAGTAATGTCATATTTATAACACTTCTTGCAATCAAATTGTAATAAATCCCATAAAAGGGACATCCTCTACGTACAACCTTCCTTTATTTTACCTTTAATGCATAATAAATACCCATATATGTAGCATAGAAAACATTTATACCAAAAATCTCAAAATAATGATTGACGTCATCTAAATTTACACGTATGATTACATTAATTATTTTCCAGTATAATCCCACTAGGAATTGTGAGCATTAATTGACCAACGGTCTAAATGAGCTTTCATAGCTCTTTTTACAATTAAAAGGTAATTTGCATAGACTTTCGTTCATATGATTCTGGAAAATGGAAATATACATCCAATGAATCCTTTGAAACGAAGCGATCTGCGGAAATTTTGGGGTTAGGGTGATCGAGTTGAATACAGAACTATTGGAAGTCAGAAATCTAACGACGTCATTCAGAATTGAAGATGAATACTACCCGGCGGTGGATCATGTTAACCTAAAGGTTAAAAAGAACGAAGTGCTTGCCATCGTAGGTGAATCCGGATCAGGCAAAAGCGCGTTTGCCTTTTCGATTATGGGTCTCCATAACAAGGCCAAGATTGAAGGCGAAATTTTGTACAAAGGCGAGAATATCGCCAACCTGCCACCCAATAAATTGAACAAACTCCGCGGCAAAGAGATGGCCATGATTTTTCAAGATCCTCTTTCCGCACTAAATCCTCTTATGGTCATCGGCGATCAGATCGAAGAGATACTGACCTTGCATGAACCGAAGCTATCTTCCAAAGAGAAGAAAGACAGAGTCATTGACCTGCTTAATCAAGTGGGCATTCCCCGCCCTGAACATGTATATAAGCAATATCCTCACGAATTGTCCGGGGGCATGCGGCAGAGGGTGGTCATCGCGATCGCGATAGCCAATAAACCCGAGTTGTTAATTGCCGATGAACCGACAACGGCGCTAGACGTAACGATTCAGCTGCAGATTCTGGAACTGATCCGGGATTTGAAGAACGAGATTCATGCGGGGATCATCCTGATTACCCATGATCTTGGCGTAGTGGCTGAAATGGCTGATCGAGTGGCCGTCATGTACGCGGGCGAAATTGTTGAGATTGCAGATATCTACACATTGATGAGCAATGCCAAACATCCATATACACGTTCCTTATTAAACTCCATTCCGACTTTATCCGAAGAAAAAACAAAACTGCACGTCATTCAGGGCATCGTCCCTTCATTAAAGAACCTACCTCGCACAGGATGTCGTTTCAAATCCAGAATTCCATGGATTAACGATGCGGCTCACGAAGACAACCCGGAGTTGCATGAAATTGCACCAGGTCACTTTGTAAGGTGTACCTGTTACCAGCACTTTCATTTCCCTGATCAGGCGAAGGAGGAATAACAACATGGCACTACTTGAAGTAGAAGGACTCAAAATTCATTTTCCGATTCGCGGGGGGCTGTTCAGGAGAGAGATCGGAAGCATCAAGGCGGTCGACGATGTAAGCTTCTCCATTGAAGAAGGGCAAACATATGGACTTGTGGGGGAGTCGGGTTCAGGCAAGACGACGACGGGTCGGGCTGTAATCGGTCTGAACCATGTAACTGCTGGTAAGATTCTGTTCAACGGCAAGGACCTTACCAAAGAACGACGCAAAGATCGGCAGCTCCAGCGCGACGTGCAAATGATCTTCCAGGATCCGTATTCTTCGTTGAACCCTAAGAAACGTGTTCTGGACATTATCGCTGAACCGCTTCGCAACTACGAGAAGCTGTCGCCTGCAGAGGAGAAGACGCAAGTCAGAGATTTGCTGGAAAAGGTGGGGCTTAGCCCCGAATCGATATACAAATACCCTCATGAATTTTCCGGAGGCCAACGGCAGCGGATCGGAATCGCCCGCGCGATTGCCCTGAGGCCGAAGCTCATTATTGCGGATGAGCCTGTATCCGCTCTGGACGTGTCGGTCCAAGCGCAGGTGCTTAACTTTATGCAGGACATTCAGAAGGAACTGAATCTTACTTATCTGTTCATCAGCCATGACCTCGGTATTATCCGGCACATGTGTGATCAAATCGGGATTATGTATAAGGGTCGTTACGTGGAGCAGGGGACGACGGCGGATATTTTCGAGAATCCGCAGCACATCTATACGAAGCGGCTGATCGCGGCCATTCCGGATATGGATCCGACCAAGCGGGACGAAATGATTGCATTCCGTCGGAAGGTCAAATCCGAATACGAGAATTCTTATCGAAATTTCTTTGATGAGGAAGGGCTGGCTTACTCGCTGCGATCCATTTCGGATACCCACCGTGTAGCTCTCCCTCAGAAAGGTTGAAGGCCATATGTGGAAAACAATCGTACGCAGAATTTTCATAATGATTCCCCAAATTATATTGCTCAGTCTGCTCGTTTTTCTGATGGCCAAGGCCATGCCGGGAGACGCTCTAACGGGTCTGCTCGATCCAAGCGTCGATCCGAAAGCACTTGAGGAGCAGAGGGAACGGTTGGGGCTTAACAATCCTTGGTACGTGCAGTACTGGGATTGGATCCGGAATGCTTTGCAGGGCGATTTCGGACAGTCTTTCCGTTTCAAAATGCCTGTTATGGACCTCATTGGCCAACGTGTGGCCAACACGTTCTGGCTGGCATTGGCAACGCTGATCCTTACGTACCTGATTGCCATTCCGCTCGGAATCATCAGCGGCCGATACAACGACACGTGGTCGGATCGTTTGATTACGGGGTATACCTATTTGGGCTTTGCCGCACCGCTGTTCATTTTTGCGCTGGTGATGCTGTGGATCTTCGGATTCCATTTCGGATGGTTCCCGACCGGAGGCAGCGTGGCTCCGGGACAAACGCCGGGGACATTCAGTTATGTGATGAGCAAGTTCTACCATTTGTTATTGCCGGCCCTTTCCATGGCCCTGATCACGACGGTATCTACCGTCCAATATTTGCGAAGCGAAATTATCGATATCAAGCAAAAGGAATTCGTTCTTACGGCGAGAGCCAAGGGCGCATCGGAATCGAGGGTTTACAACAGACACATTTTGCGCAACTCCCTTTTGCCGATTGCCGCGTTTTTCGGTTATGAAATTACGGGCTTGATTGGAGGAACCATTTTCATCGAGAGCATTTTCAGCTATCCGGGCATGGGTTCATTGTTCCTTAATTCCATCTCGCTTCGCGATTTCAGCGTCGTTACCGCGCTTGTTCTTTTATACGGCATAGCTACGATTTTGGGTTCGCTTTTGTCTGACGTTATTCTGGGCGTTGTCGATCCGCGCATTCGGATCAAGTAAGAACTTGAACATTTCGGGGTGAAAACAAATGAGCAAGGCCAACGAGATCGTCGTAAACTCACATAAAGTGGATAAAAGCCCCTCAAGCATGAACATCTTGTGGAGGGAAATTGTAAGGGATAAAATAGCACTCATTTCACTTATATTTTTGGGCGTGGTCATTCTTCTGGTGTACGGGACGGCTCTGATTCTTGATCAGGACGAAATCGTAAAGGTAGACCTGTTCGCATTATATGAACCGCCCTCCGCCGACTACTGGTTAGGTACTGATTATGGTGGCCGCGACGTGTTCGGGCAGCTCATCATCGGTACTCGGAATTCGTTGACGATCGGCATTCTCGTCACCTTGATGACGGGTGCAATCGGTATTTTCTTCGGATTGATCTCGGGTTACTTCGGAGGTGTCATCGATAACATTTTCATGCGTGTGGTTGATTTCTTCATGATCCTGCCGATGTTGATGATCGTTATTGCGTTTGTCACCGCCGTGCCTAAATATAGCATTGTCTCCTTTTCGTTAATTATGACGGCATTTCTATGGATGGGGATTGCGAGATTGATCCGCTCCAAAGCGCTGCAAGAGAGGGAACTGGAATACGTAAAAGCATCCAAAACCTTGGGTTCGTCCCACTTGAAAATCATGATTTCGCAGGTTCTTCCGAATCTGAGCTCCATTATCATCGTGACGATGACGTTGAATCTGGCCGCAAACATCGGCCTTGAATCCGGGCTGTCCTTTCTGGGATTTGGCTTTCCCGAAAGCACGCCAAGTCTTGGTACTCTCGTAAGCTATGCTCAAAATCCGCAAACCCTGGAATCCAGATGGTGGATATGGCTACCTGCATCATTACTGATTCTGGTACTGATGTTGAGTATAAATAATGTCGGTCAGGCTCTGAAGCGTGCGACGGATGCAAGACAAAGAAGAGGTTAAAAAAAGGGAGGAAGGTTCATGAAGAAGGGACTATTTTCAAGGGGTATTTTTTTCACCATGATGCTTGTCTTTGTACTGGTGCTTGCGGCCTGCAGTTCAGAGAAGGAAGAGGCGACGCCAACAACGCCTCCGGCCAATTCCGGTGAGGTCAAGAACGAAGAGAAGCCTGCCAATGAAGAAGGCATTTACAACATCAAAGATTTCAGCAATGTCAAAACGAATGAAGGAACGGCCATCGAAGGCGGTTCAATTACATTCGGTCTCGTATCTGATACGGCTTTTGAGGGAACTCTGAACTATAACTTCTACTCGGGTAACCCGGACTCCCAGGTGCTGCAGTGGTTTGATGAAGGGCTTCTGACTTGGGATGCCAACTATGTATATACCAATGATGGCGCTGCAACCTACGAAACGTCCGAAGACGGCAAAACGTTTACGTTGACGATCCGCGACAACGTAAATTGGCATGACGGCAAGCCTGTAACCGCCGAAGACCTGCAGTTTGCTTATGAAGTGATCGGAAGCAAAGGCTATGACGGTCCCCGTTACGATTCCAACTTCACAAGCATTGTGGGCATGGAAGAGTTTCATGCTGGAAAAGCCAAAACCATTTCCGGCATCAAAGTGCTGAGCGACAAAAAAATCAGCATTACGTATAAAGAAGCTACACCGTCCCTGCTGACAGGCGGCGTGTGGACATATCCTTTGGCGAAACATATCTTTGGCGACATGGATGTAGCCGATATGTCTTCTTCCAAAGCAGTGCGCGAAAAACCGATCGGTTTCGGTCCATTCAAAGTGGAAAGCATCGTTCCGGGCGAGTCTGTTGTGTACACGAAAAACGAGGACTACTGGCGCGGCGCTCCGAAGCTGGATAAAGTAACGTTGAAAGTCATCAGCCCGACAACGGTTGTACAGGAACTTAAATCCGGAGGAGTAGACATGGTAGACTCCTTCCCGACGGATCAGTACAAAGACAATGCAGACATGTCCAATGTGGAATACCTCGGCATGATTGATCGGGCATACACATACATCGGTTTCAAACTCGGAACATGGGATGCCGAGAACGGCAAAGTCGTGACGAATCCAGATGCCAAAATGGCTGATAAAAACCTGCGTAAGGCAATGTGGCTGGCTGTAGACAACGATCAAGTAGGTAAACGTTTCTACAACGGTCTGCGCTGGAATGCAACAACGCTGATTCCGCCATCCCATCCGGAATTCCATGACGCCTCCAACCCGGGCGTAACTTACGATCCGGAAGCGGCAAAGAAACTTTTGGATGAAGCAGGTTACAAAATGAATGGCGAGTTCCGTACGAATCCGGACGGCTCTCCGCTGGAAATCAACTTCATCTCCATGACCGGTGGAGATACAGCTGAACCACTGGCTCGTTATTATGTGCAATCTTGGGCAGCGATTGGTCTGAAAGTAAACCTTGAAATGGTTGAGTTTAACAACTTCTATGACCGTGTAGGTAACACAGGTAAAGACGATCCTACGGTTGATGTTTACCAGGCGGCATGGAGCGTCGGCATCGACGTTGACCCATCCGGTCTGTACGGACGCGACGCATTGTATAACTTCCCACGCTGGTCCAGCGAAGAAAACGACAAGCTGCTTGCACAAGGATTGTCCGCAGAAGCATTTGACGTAGAGAAACGCAAAGAGATCTACAAGCAATGGCAGGAATACATGATTGAAGAAGTGCCTGTATTCCCAACACTGTACCGTGCAGAGTTGTCTCCAGTGAACAAACGTGTAATGAACTATGCGATTGGCGATGGTACGGGAGTCTACCTGAGCGATTTGGCTGTCAATGCAGACAAACCAGCAGTAGCTCAGTAACTTCACTTGAAATTATGTTCTTAATTATAAGTGCCTTAATTACAGGAAAAGGTTACATCTGATGATTTAACACCGATTAGGATTTGGGGTCCTTTATGAAATCGGTTGTGCGTAAAAGCTTTGAATAACATGGATTCTGTACGCCTTGCACGGGTGTTCAGGGTCCATGTTTTTTTATTTAATTTGCATTGGTAACAAAAAGATAAAAAAAATTTAACTTTTTTTAAAAAAATCGCAGACAAAATGCCTCTTTCGTTCGTCTATATCTATAAGAGGTGATCGTCGGTGAAAAAACGTTGGAAACGGACAAGCATTTTGCTAGCTTTGCTGGTCATTATATATGTAGGAATACAGCCTGGCATGTTGGTAGGCAAGCCGGCCATCAAGGCTGCATCGGCCGTGTTGATGGATGCAGGAACGAAACAGATTATTCTCGATTATAATGGTTCCAATCAAGTATCCCCTGCAGGCATTAGTAAAATCATGACGGAACTGCTGGTGATGGATGCCATCTCCAATGGTGAGGTGAACTGGGACGATCCGGTGGCCATCAGCCAATATGCGAGCTCGGTTGGAGGGAAGCAGTTATCGTTGAAGCAAGGGGATCGGTTCACCGTACGCGAACTGTTCAATGTTGTTTCGCTGTATTCGGCGAATGATGCAACGATTGCGCTCGCCGAGCATATCGGCGGATCGGAGTCTGCCTTCGTGGATGCGATGAATCGCAAGGCGGCCGAGATCGGTTTGTCGGAACGCACGCACTTTGCCAACTCCACAGGGCTGCACACGGAGCTCCTTGGTCCCCATAGACCTGATGCCATCCAAGGCGATAGCTCCATGACGGCGCTTGATGCATGCAACCTGGCCTATTATTTGATCCGCCATCATCCGGAAATTCTGAAGATCTCCAGTCAAATTCAGGTATCCATGAATCAGAAAGGCATGTACGTCAGCAATACCAACTGGATGCTGCCTTCCATAGATGGGCCGTATGCCTATGACGGAGGAGACGGCCTCAAGACAGGATTTGATCAAGAGGACGGATATCATTTTGTCGGGACGGCCGAACGGAGCGGCAAGCGCCTGATCTCGGTGGTGTTTGGCAGCGAGACGCAGGAAGGGCGCTTTGTGGAAACGCGCAAATTATTGAACTATGGCTTTACGAGCAAGCAGTAGTTTCAGCGCGGACGTGAACAAATCTACATATATAGAGTATACGGGTTCGGCTCTCGTTAAGGGCAACCCGTGCAGCTCGTCAAGAATGCCGCCAGGTTATTGAAACCAAGGGGGCATTTTTCATTGGATTACTCATAAATTGACATAGGAATTCCATTTGCTTTAAAATGACCAATGAGTCATTTTGGATTGTTGTCGTTTAATATACATGTATAAGGAAGAGAACGAAACCTACTTTATGAATCAGGAGGCAGCGAAATGCAAAGACAGATGAAATGGCCGCTCATTTTATTCGCGGTCGGCGTTTTTATGGCAGCATTGGATAACGGCATTATTACTTCGTCGCTTACAACGCTGAACGCTTCGTTCGGCGTGACGCCAACATGGGGGGCGTGGACGATCACGTTGTATACGCTGGGCCTTGCAGTCAGCGTGCCCATTGCAGGCAAGCTGTCGGACCGTTATGGCCGCAAGAAGCTGTTTTTGATTGAGGTTGCTCTGTTTGGCATCGGCTCGTTGCTCGTCGCCTTGAGCACGTCCTTTACGTTTTTCCTGATATCTCGCGTTATTCAAGCGCTTGGCGGCGGCGGGATATTTATCATTGCGAGCTCTTATGTATTAAGCCGTTTTCCGGCAGAACGACAAGGAAGCGCTTTGGGGATCCTGGGGGGCATGAACGGCATCGCGGCCATTCTTGGGCCTAACGTCGGTTCGTTTATTCTGGATGTTACGGGCAACTGGCATTGGTTGTTTCTCATTAACGTGCCGATTGCGATTCTATTGTTTGTGGCAGGCATCCGTTATATCCAGGAGGAGCAGGAACTCAACAAAGCGGCTGTAGACTGGAGCGGCATAGCGGTCCTAACGCTCGGGGTGCTCAGTCTGATGTACAGTTTCAGCAATCTGGATGGCGTCAACATGCTGGAGAGCATCGTATCCCCTATGTTTTACGGATTCTTCGCCGGAGGCATCGCTATCCTGATTATTTTCTACTACCTTGAGAAAAGGCTGGAAGGAACACGCCGCGAGCCTGTGGTGTCTACGCGGCTTCTCGGTATCGCTTCTTTTCGCTGGACGCTGCTTATCGCGTTCTTCTCCGGAGCCATTCTGGCATCGGTCATCTTTATCCCTGGTTTCGTCGAGCAGTATTTGGGCGTGTCCAACACGGCTTCCGGCTATTGGTTTACGCCGCTGGCCATTGCATCCGGCATCGGCGCGGGCGGCGGCGGGTACCTTGTCGATCGTAAAGGGCCGATCTGGACGCTATCGGTAGCGGGTCTCCTGTCTGCCGTCGGTTTCTTGCTCTTCCCGCTATGGGTGGAAGACCTCTGGCAGTTCGTCATTGCGAGCGTGCTGGTCGGTATCGGCTTCGGCATGATGCTGGGAGCACCCGTGAATGTGCTTGTTACGGAGCAAGCGGGCGAGAACAACAAGGGGATCGCCGTAGCGACCAGTTCGTTGTTCCGCCAGATGGCCATGGCGATTGCGCCTACGATTTTCGCCGGCTTCCTTGCTCGCTCGTTTACGAACCTGGGCACGAATGTCCAGCATGCGTTCACCGACAAAGGCATCCAGGTCCAGCCGGAAATGATGGATCAATTCGCATCCGAAGGGGCCGCGAGCAGCGATGTATCCAGTCTGACGGAGGGACTGGCGCAAATCCCCGATCAGGGCATTCGCGATACGCTGCTGAAGGCTGTGCATCAGACGACCGGACAGGGTTATAGCGGCTTATTCTGGTCGGCTGTAATCTTCAGTGTGCTTACGCTTGTGGCGGCGCTGATTACGGGACGCATTCGCAGCCGGGAGAAAAGCCTTCAGTCAAACGAGGCCGTGACGAACAGCTGAATCCGGTGTATCATTTCATATATGGATGGAAAGGACAGCGATCTGCTATACGAGTGCAGCATTCTCTGATCCGCGTGTGTTCGGATTTCCAAATCCTGTTGAAGAAATATTCGAGGCTGATCCAACTGATCTGCTTCTCCCTTTCAGGCAGGGACAGGGATTCGAATGGCCACAGGCTCGTTCATGAAGGGAAAGCTGTTCTTTTCTTTTAACCAGATTGTAACTTTTCGCGAAGCAGCAGTGTTTACAATAGAACGAGCATAAGGTACCCTGTTTCAGGACGGGGGACGTCAGGCAACATTGTGTCAGAACGCATTCCAGGCGGTTAAGTGTAGATTGGCAATTCATTTTGAGAGTGAAGAAGGAATCCGCGAATGACAAGAAGAACTAAAGAGAAGAAAAAGAAAAAAAGAAAAGGCCTATATATAACGCTCTTATCACTCGTCGTACTATTAGTTGGCGGTTATTTGTTCCGCCAGCAGCTCGCTGTGGCTGCATTCGATCTGTTTCTGGCCGGTACGGTCGAAGACTCGCTCTCCAGATCATACGTACCGCAGGAAGGCAATAAAACGCCTGATCCGATCGTATATCGCGAGAAACCATTCTCCGTGCTGCTGCTCGGGTCCGACAAGCGCGCCTATGAGAAAACCCGCGGACGCTCCGACACGGTCATGTATGCCGTTGTGCGTCCAAAGGAGTCAAGGGTGCTGCTGGTATCTATTCCGCGCGATACCTATGTACAGATTGTAGGGCGGGATGCTAACAAGGATGGCGAAGACGATTACGACAAGATCGCGCATGCTTACGCTTTTGGCGGAGAGAATATGTCCATCAATACGGTGGAGAAATTTTTAGATGCCGATGTCGGGTACTATGCCACGATCAATTTTGATGGAATCCGAAAAGTGGTCGATGCGCTTGGCGGCGTTAAGCTGCCCATTGAAGAGGATATCGTGAACAAAAACCCGGATCATGTACAGTTCACCATTGAAGGCGGCAAACCCATCTATGATGGTCAGGAAGCTCTTTACTACGTGAGGTACCGTGAGGATAGCGACTTTAACCGGACCAAACGGCAGCAGATTTTCCTGAACGCCATGGCGAACGAAATGCTTAATCTCAATCAAATTGGCAAGATTCCGGAGCTGCTGCAGATCATGGGAGACAATTTTCAGACCGATATGCAGCCTTCCTTCATCATTGACCTGGCCAAACAGGTGTTGACCCAGGAGAAGCCGCAAATTTCCAGCTTTACGATTCTCGGCGAGGGGATGCGCAAGGATGGCATCTACTATGGCAAGGCCGATGAGAAGGATGTCCAATATGCCAAAGAGCTGATTACGAACTGGATGGATGAATCGACCCCAGTCGGCTCACTGATGATTCCCGATCGGCAGAAGATCGAGTAATCCAACCATTCTATACCAGCGATGTGTGATGAGAACAGGGCAGCAGTGCGTGTTTTACGGGCTGCTGTTTTTTTTCTTTTTCGCAGGGAGTTCCCCCGATTGGAACATCACGTGTTATAACCCGTATAATAAAGTTTGGAGAAACTTTTGAGTATGTAGGACAAGGGAGGACACGCAAGGGTATGAATATTGCATTTTTTCTATTGCCCAAGCAAGAGGTAACATGCGTAACGTCGGATTCTACACTCAGGCAAACGTTGGAACGGATGGAATATCATCGATTTACGGCGGTGCCCATTTTGAATAAGGAAGGCAAATATATCGGTACCGTGACTGAGGGCGACTTGTTGTGGCACATGAAGAACTCCGAAGGGAAGATTTCATTTGAAAACGCTTCAAAGTTTTTGCTCAAGGACGTTCCGCTGCGGCTTGATATCAAGCCGGTATCGATCAATGCCAACATGGAGGATTTGATCAATCTGGCCAAAGTTCAGAACTTTGTACCCGTCGTGGATGACATGGAACGATTTATCGGCATTGTGCGGCGCAGCCAAATTATCGAATATTGTGAAGGCATCGTTGCCAAGGAAACGCTCAAGGCCAAATCCATTTGAAAAAATCGGTTGCAGAAAAGGGATAATCCGTGCTTTTCGGTATCATGTTAAGCATAACCTTATCCAAGGAGACAGCTTGGGGCATTGCCAAGGGGGAACATTTTTACACCCCCCTTTTTATGCTATAATGGAGAATAAAGCTTTTTCCGGGGAGAGTGACTTTCGCTAATATGCCTAAAGAACTGGATGTAGCCAAACGCGCTAAAGTGATTGAATGGCTGAAGACCGAAGTGCTTGACCAGGTGTCCCGATTGTTCAAAGCGTTATGGGAAGGCAGCACCTCCCGAATCGGGGACAGTCTCGCCAGTCTGATGATGAGCGTGTACATATTGGGCCGCAGGCTTGGTATTCCGTTCAAGGATCTGGATGCACTGCTAGTAGAGAAACTGAAAAAGCACAAATCGGAAGGTCACCAGTTGGAAGACTGGTACCAGGATATATCCGCGCTCGAAGATCATATGCGTAAGAGGTGAAATTGTTGAAATTTAGCTTTAAAACGGCCGTTTGGAGCGTCGTGTATTTGCTCTTGTTGCTTTCGCTGCCAACGCCTCTATCGGTGCTCGCGATCTTTTTCGTGCTGGTTCCGGGAGTCGTATTGTACGCGTCCTTATCGGTGAAGTCCTTTGTATGGCATCTCGTGCCGGTAGCCGTCATTTTGTTGATGATCAGTCCCATATATTTGTTATTGCTCGTGATTTTCACGATTCCTGCCATGATTATGGGTAATGCTTATAAGAAAAGGAAATCGGCTCTGTTTGCTTTGATGTCAGGAATGGGTGCGATGCTGGGGGAATATTTGTTCCTTTTGCTTTTAGGCACTGTATTTTTCCAGTTCGACCTGTCCGGCTATATTACCGATGTGGTTCAACTGACGGTCGAACCATTAACCGGATCATCCACACAGATGGTTAACGGTTTTGTATGGACGCCGGAAATGACGCAGGACGTGGCGAGACAGACGCAGCTCATGATTCCGTTTGCACTGGTTGTCACCTCTATGGTGATGGCTCTTATCACGCATGCAGTCGCTCGTCCCATCCTGAGTGTTATGGGGGTGACGGTGTCCAAATTGCCGCCTGCACGCGAATGGAGAATGCCACGCGCGTTGATCTGGTACTACTTCCTTGCATTGATCTTCGAGGTCGTGTCAAGACAAAGCGACGGGACGTATTGGACGATGATCGCGGCCAATCTGTCGCCGCTAATCAATTTGGGCTTCATGATTCAAGCTATCGGTTTTTTCTTTTTCTTGTCCCATGTGAGGAAATGGAATCCGGTAATCCCCTATCTGCTGGCCGCCGCCGTCTTTTTCATTGGGCCGCTTCGGATTATCGGGATCATTGATCTGGCGTTCCCGCTTCGAGAGGCAATTTCGAAACCAAAACGATAGGGTGATGAGTCATGCCTAAATTTCTGAAGAAGCGCTGGCACGGCTACTATACCGTATGGGCGTTTATTCTATTGCTCCTGCTGGTCATGTTCGTGACCATTTACAACTGGACGCTTGGTTTGATCAGCCTGATACTCGCTTCGGCGCTCGGCATTGTCATGATCAAAGCGGAGCTTGCCTTTCGCCGGGAATTGAATGATTACATTAACGGATTATCCATACGCATCAAACGGATGGAGGGGGAAGCGGTAAACATGCTTCCCTTCGGCATTGTGCTGTACAGCGAAGACCGTACGGTAGAATGGCATAACCGCTTTGTGGCGGATATGTTTCAGGAGAAAACGATGGTGGGCAGCACGCTAAGCCATCTGTTTCCAAAGCTGCCGCAGCCGAAAGAAAAGAAGGACGGATCGAAAGACGCGGCATCCAAGGAACTGCACGACGAGTTCCAACTCGATGACCGATATTACGGCGTCATCCATAACCCGCTGGAACGGTACGTGTACGTGTATGAAATTACCGAGTTGGCTGTTCTCCGGGATAAGTACGAAAATGAACGAATCGCGCTGGGCATTCTGGTGCTCGACAATCTGGACGAGGCGGCACAAGGCATGGACGACCAGCAGCGCACCTCGCTGATTGCCCGCGTAACCAGCGAAATCACGGCTTGGGCGAAGCGGTACGAAGTGTATTTGCGCCGTTTGTCGTCCGACCGCTACCTGATGATGCTGAACCACAAGGCGCTGCAGGAACTGGAGCAGAGCCGGTTTGTCATTCTGGACGAGGTGCGGGAAATGACCGCCGATCTCAAGGTGCCGATGACGCTTAGCATCGGGCTGGCCTTTGGTTCGGATAGCATTAGCGAGCTGGGAGAGCTTGCTCAGTCCAGTCTCGATATGGCGCTAGGACGCGGCGGCGACCAGGCTGCCGTCAAATCGGGACAGCGGCTGTCCTTCTATGGCGGCAAGTCCAATGCCGTCGAGAAACGGACGCGGGTTCGCGCCCGGGTCATTGCGCATGCTTTGCGGGATCTTATGCAGGAGAGCGATCGGGTCATTATTATGGGGCATAAAATGCCCGATATGGATGCGATCGGCGCTTCCATCGGGGTGTGGAAAGCGGCCAGCCTGTACAATGTGGAGGCACGCATCGTCCTGGATGGGGTAAATCCGTCCATTGAGCGAATGATGGAGCTGGTGAACAAGGACGAAAAGTTGGCCAAAGCCTTTATTTCGCCCGAACAGGCAACCCAGGTCATGACCGAGCACACGCTGCTCGTCGTTGTCGATACCCACAAAGCCTCCATGACGATGGAGCCCAAGCTGGTACAGGCCGCTACGCGCGTAGTCGTGGTGGATCACCACCGCCGCGGCGAGGAATTCATTAACGACGCTGTGCTGATTTATCTTGAGCCTTACGCTTCATCGGCTGCCGAGCTTGTTACCGAGCTGTTGCAATATATCCATGACAAAGTACAGTTCACGCCGCTGGAAGCGACGGCGCTGCTCGCGGGAATTACGGTGGATACGAAGCATTTCGCGCTGCATACCGGGTCAAGAACGTTCGAGGCGGCCGGCTTCCTGCGCAGAAGTGGTGCAGATACCATCATGATCCAACGGCTGATGAAAGAAAATCTGTCAGAATATATTGCTAAGGCAGAAATCATAAAGCATGCTAAAATGGTATATGGGAACATTGCGCTTGCGGTCACTGAACGCGGCAGCAAGCTCCCGCAAATGATGATCGCCCAAGTGGCGGACACCTTGCTGAACATGAACGACGTCGTCGCTTCATTTGTGATCAGCGAGCGTCCGGACGGGCTGATCGGAATCAGTGCAAGATCGCTCGGCCGCATGAACGTACAGGTCGTCATGGAACGGCTCGGCGGCGGCGGGCATTTGACCAATGCGGCTGTTCAGCTGGAAGGATCGCTGGGAGAGGCAGAAAAACGGCTGATGAACGTACTGGCTGAAATCGAAAAGGAAGAGGGGCTGTTCGAATGAAAGTCATTTTTATAAAAGATGTTAAAGGTCAGGGGAAAAAAGGACAAGTGAAGGAAGTATCGGAAGGATATGCACAGAATTTCCTTCTGCCGCGCGGGCTGGTGCGTCTGGCTACCGACGGAAACATGAAAACGCTGGAGAACCAGAATGCAGCCGAAGAGCGCCGCAAACAAGAAGAAAAAGCGGAAGCGGAAGTGCTCGGCAAAAAGCTGGAGGCTGAAGTCACCGAACTGAAAGCCAAAGCGGGTGAAGGCGGTCGCCTGTTCGGGGCCATCACAAGCAAACAAATCGCCGAGGCGCTTGCAGCCAAAGGCTTGAAAATCGATAAACGCAAAATCGAACTGGACGATCCAATCCGTACGCTCGGCGTAACACAAGTAACGGTGAAGGTTCATCCTGAAGTCAAAGCGACTATCAAGGTACAGGTAACGGAGGAGTAAGATGGGCGGCGAAATGTTATTCGACCGGATTCCCCCGCAGAACCTGGAAGCCGAGCAGGCCGTGCTGGGTGCAATCCTGCTTCAGGGCGAGGCCCTGATTACAGCGATGGAACGGGTGCAAACCGAGGATTTCTATGACAAGCCGCATCAACTCATCTATGAAACGATGATTCAGCTTGGCGAGGAAAATCAGCCGATTGACCTTGTCACGCTGACTTCGCGTTTGAAGGACAAAGGCGAGCTGGAGGAGGCCGGCGGCGTCAGCTATCTTGCGAAGCTGGCCCATGGCGTGCCTACGGCAGCCAATGTCGATTATTACGCCCAGATCATCGAAGAAAAATCGATGCTGCGGCGACTCATCCGTACCGCCACGCAGATTGTGAGCGAAGGTTATGCAGGCGGAGAGGATGTATCGGCCATGCTCGGGGAAGCCGAGCGGCGCATCCTGGAAATTTCCAATCGTCGCTCCAGCAGCGGCTTTATTGCCATCCGCGATGTTCTGATGGAAGTGTTCGACCGTGTCGAGACGCTGCATCAGAACAGGGGAACAACAACAGGCATTCCGTCCGGATTTATCGATTTGGACAAGATGACCGCAGGTTTTCAGCGCAGTGACTTGATCATTGTAGCGGCACGTCCTTCCGTAGGTAAAACCGCCTTTGCACTGAATATCGCCCAGAACGTGGCCATTCGTGCGCAGGAGACGGTAGCCATCTTCAGTCTGGAGATGTCGGCGGCACAGCTTGTGCAGCGGATGATCTGCGCCGAGGCGAACCTGGATGCAGGTGTCATGCGTAACGGGGATTTCAAGGGCGACGAGGACTGGCAGAAGCTGACGATGGGCATTGCAGCATTGTCGGAAGCGGAAGTCTATATTGACGATACACCGGGGATCACGGTAGCCGACATTCGGGCCAAATGCCGCCGTCTCAAAAAAGAGAAGGGGCTTGGCATGATTCTGATCGATTACCTGCAGCTCATCAGCGGCCGCGGCAAAGCAGGGGAGAACCGCCAGCAGGAGGTCTCCGAGATTTCCCGTACGCTGAAGCAGATCGGCCGTGAGCTTGAAGTTCCGGTTATCGCGTTGTCCCAGCTCAGCCGGGGCGTGGAGCAGCGGCAGGACAAGCGCCCAATGATGAGTGACTTGCGGGAATCGGGTTCGATCGAGCAGGATGCCGATATCGTGGCGTTTTTGTACCGGGATGATTATTACAACCAGGAGACCGAGAAGAAGAACATTATCGAGATCATTATCGCCAAACAGCGTAACGGTCCGGTAGGTACGGTAGAGTTGGTCTTCCTGAAGCAGTTCAACAAATTCGTCAACTACGAGCGGGCGCATAACGATGCATTCGCGATGTAGTACAGACCTCTGATGCGTAAAGCATTATATGCAATGATGGAGTTGCGCCGTTTTGCGCAATTCCGTGTTGCCATAAGAAATCGGCATGCCATCCTGCTTCCAGGGCGCAGGCATAGCCGGTTTTCTTTGCGTGCTTTTGGAACAATAATGGATACATTCAGCCGCAACTTAGGTGTATTTCCGAACATTAACAACGAAAAATATATGATTAGTTCGTTTATTGATTTGACTTTGAAAATGGGGACTGGTACACTATTACTGCTGCGTTAAAGCAGCGAAAACCTTCCTTCCAATGTAACGAAGGAGTTTTCACTGTCCGTTAGCACGCTTCTCCGCCGGTGTTTTCACATTCATTTGCCTGCCGAGATAGAGGACGGACAGATCAATAAAAGGTGCGCAAGGCACCCACGGAGGAATGCACATGTCAACGGTAGTTGTAGTGGGAACGCAATGGGGAGACGAAGGAAAAGGCAAAATCACGGATTATCTCGCGGAAAGCGCGGACGTGGTCGCACGTTACCAAGGAGGTAACAATGCAGGCCATACGATTTTGATCGATAACAAAAAATATAAGCTGACGATGATTCCATCGGGGATTTTCAACACTGACAAAGCTTGCGTCATCGGCAACGGCATGGTCATTAACCCGAAGGCACTTATTGAAGAGATTAATTATATTCATGACAATGGCTTTACAACGAAAAACCTGACGATCAGCGACCGGGCACATATCATTCTGCCATATCACATGGTACTGGATGCGCTGGAAGAAGAGCGTAAAGGACCGAACAAAATCGGTACGACAGGCAAAGGGATCGGTCCTTGTTACATGGACAAAGCAGCCCGTATCGGAATCCGCATGGCGGACCTGATGGATGCCGAAGAGTTCGAACTGAAGCTGCGCCATCTGGTGCAGGAGAAAAATCGCGTCATTGAGCAAGTATACGATGGCGAGCCGGTGGATGTAGAGCAAATCCTGAAGGATTACCTGGAGTATGCCGAGGTTCTTCGTCCATACGTGCGCGATACTTCCGTCGTCCTGAACGAGTTCATCGACGAGAACAAAAAGGTGCTGTTTGAAGGCGCGCAAGGCGTTATGCTCGACATCGACCAAGGTACCTACCCGTTCGTAACGTCTTCGAACCCATCCGCAGGCGGCGTATGTATCGGTTCCGGCGTTGGCCCGGCACGCATTCAGCAGGTCATCGGCGTGGCTAAGGCGTATACAACACGCGTAGGCGATGGTCCATTCCCAACGGAACTGTTTGATGCTGTTGGCGACCAGATCCGCGAAACGGGTCATGAGTACGGTACGGTTACCGGACGTCCTCGCCGCGTTGGCTGGTTCGACAGCGTCGTTGTTCGTCACGCCCGTCGTGTGAGCGGTATCACTGGCCTGTCCCTGAACTCGCTGGACGTGATGACAGGATTGGAAACCGTGAAAATCTGTACCGGATACAAATACAAAGGCGAGATCATCACTCATTATCCGGCTAGCTTGAAAATGCTGGCGGAGTGCGAGGCGGTTTACGAGGAGCTGCCAGGCTGGAGTGAAGATATCACGGGAGCGAAAAAGCTGGAAGATCTGCCAGTGAACACGCAAAACTACATCAAACGCGTATCCGAGCTGACAGGCATTCCGATTGCCATCTTCTCGGTAGGCCGTAACCGTGAACAGACGAATCAGGTTATGCCGATCTACGTCTGATCCATCATTATAAATAAGTAAGCCCCAAGTACTGCCTATCTGGCGTCGCTTGGGGCTTTTTCGCATTTGATCTGATATGAAACCCCGATTTTCCGTCAATACTGGTTAACAGCCGATTTGGCTTAGCCGTCACCCGGACAGGCTGGAGGACGGATCATCGGAGGGAGTGAAGAGAAATGAAACTGCTGCAATGGTTTGTAAAAATGCTGCTCACGGTTGTGCTGGTCAGCTCATTGACGCTGCTGACAACCGGACTGATAGTGCAATCGTACGTAAAATCGCTGCTGGCAAGCTTCAATATTGAATGGGAAGGGTCATCGCTTGGATTAACCTCCATGTTTCAGGGTGCTCTGGGCGGGAGCAAAACCAACGAAAAGAAGAGTGAGCCTGAGTCGGAACCGACCGATAAACCCGTCGGGGCCGAGGAGGAGAAGGTGCCCGAGGGTGCCATTTCAGTGATGGGGAACGAAGGTGACGGGAGCACGAAGAGTGAGGAAAAAGCCTCGCAGGATGCATCGCAGGGCAACCCGGATTCAGGCCAGGGCAACTTAAATGAAAAATCGGATCTAGGAGCCAATTCTGAAACAGGATCGGGAACCGGTGCAAATGCTGGCGCTGGTACAGCAGGGACGTCCAATGGAACCGCTGGTACCACAGACGCGTCCAATGGAACGGAGGAAGGCAAAGCTTCCGCAGAGACCGGAGCGGTCGTTGTATCACCGGACGATATTACGAACAAAAAAGACAGCTTGCCGCAGGCGGAGAAAGAGAAGATCTTCAGTCTGCTCATGAGCAAGCTGCCGCAACAGGAGATGCAGCAAATATCGAGCGCCATGGAGGGCGGATTGACGGAAGAAGAATTGCGAGAGATTGAGCAGGTCATTTCCAAGTATTTAACGAGCGAAGAATACGACGGCCTGATGGAAGTACTGCAGGCGGAATGAAGAGGTTAAACGAGCAGGATACTTTCAAGGCCTAGGGCCGGAATAGAGACTTATGCACGCATGCTGGTCAGGACATGTAATAGAAAAGCCATCGGAACGGGATTATCCCCTTCCCGGTGGCTTTTTTGGCTCTTGGGAGCTGGGAGAGAATTAGCGCAATTACATCTTTGAGATCCTGTGGCCGATTCATCGCAGGCATTCTCCACTGGAAAATAATTCACTGTATACGTGGTTGCCGGACGATCAAAACTACATTGGAACATTCGCTAAAACTTGGGACGCCATCGGATGAACGGATCGAAATTCCGCTATGATGAGGTCGGCCGTACAGGATGGTCGGCTCTTTCATAGAAGGTGAAACCCCAAGCCAGGCAAGGTGTGAATGCGCATCATCAAGATGTTAAACTGGGTCTTAGAACCTACTCCTAATGGCTTTGCTTTTGGGTGAATCCGGTTTGGAAAAAATGCATCGACACAGACGGCGATGGTCTTCCACATTATGCATAAATAAGGAAAACGGCCTGGGAGCGCAAATTTGAGCCGTGATCGCTGTAGTTGAAATGCCTGTAAAACCTGTGTTAAAGTAAACGGGTGTGATGAAAGGTTAAAATTTTGACACTTTTACAAACGCAGCTAAAGTCCTGATTTTTGCGGACACCCAATATAACCATTGACAGGCATAAGACAGACACGATGGGTAATGTCTTTACAGAATGCGGTTTTAGAAGTGCTGAAAAGGAGAGAATCATGAAAGGTTTCAAAGGCATAAGCCAACCGGGCAAAAAAATCCGGAAACACGAACCATCCGGAAAACACCCGAAGGCCGAAGACAAGAACAGCATGAGCATGTCCAACTTCAGTGTAACGAAAGCGCGCGCCTGGACCTCGCGCAAATGGATCATCGCCGCATCATGCGGGATATTCATCGCAGCTTCGATCGGATTCGCAGCCAAGCAATACATAGCGGCCAACACGCTTACGTATTACAACGTATTGGTTAAAGGCAATCCTGTCGGAAGCATCTCGGACGAGGCACAATTGCAACAACTATTCGCAGACAAAACGCAGGAATACCAAAATAAATATCCGGACGCAGAGATGGTCCTGAATACCGAAGGCATTACGACGGAAACGGCGAAATCCTACAAGCCTCAAGTGGACAGTCAGGGTACGTTGGATAAGTTGAGCGATATGCTGACAGCTTACGCCAAAGGCGTCGAAATCAAGGTGGACGGTGAAGTCATCGGCATCGTGAAAGACGAGGAAACGGCGAACAAGGTACTCGAACAGGTGCAGAGCAAATACATATCGGCAGCGGCCGTGAGCAGCCCGCTCAAGACGAAGTCGGTATCGGCGAATTCTTCCTCCAAGGCAGATGGACCCAGCACCACGCTGAAGTCGGTCGACATCCAGGAGGAGGTTTCCACCGACGCCGTAAAAGCCGATCCCAACAAAATTTGGGACGTGTCCGAAGCGGTCAAGGCTTTGACCGTAGGCAAGGACTCGCCGGTAACTTACGTTGTGCAGGAAGGAGACACGATTTCCTCCATCGCAGCGAGATTCGAGATTACGCAGGCGGAGATTCGCAAGAACAATCCCGGAATCAAGGAAACGTCGATGCAAATCGGCGATAAACTGACGCTGACGGTGCCGAAACCGGCCGTGACCGTCAAGTCGGTCGAACAGATCGTGGAACAAATCGAGATTAAACCGCAAGTCGAGGTGCGCAAAAGCGCCGATCTGAAAGCTGGCACGACCAAAGTGGTCCGCCCGGGGCAGAGCGGCCTGAAAAACATGCAGTACCGCGTCACCAAGGAGAATGGCGAGGTCGTTAAGGAAGAATGGCTGGGTCAGGAAGTCGTGAAGGCTGCCGTAACGGAAGTGGTTCTGAAAGGAACCAAGGTCGTGGGCGAAGGGACTGGCGCGTTTGCCTGGCCGGTATCGAGCGCTTCCATATCCAGCAGCTACGGACAACGCTGGGGCCGCCAGCATAAAGGCATCGACCTGGTCGGCAATCGGGACGTGAAGGCGTCCGACGAAGGCGTAGTGACGTTTGCAGGCCAGAAGACCGGTTATGGCAATGTGATCATCATCAACCATCGCAACGGATACGAAACGTTATACGGTCATCTGGACAGCATCGGCGTCAAGGTAGGACAAGTCGTCGAAAAAGGCGAAAGCATCGGCGTTATGGGCAATACGGGACGCTCTACCGGAACCCATCTTCATTTTGAGATCCATAACAACGGAACGGTGGAAAACCCGCTCACTTATTTGAATTAGAACTGAATATAAGGCGGATTGTGGTGGCTGCGAATGCTGCTGTGCGAACCGCTATATCTATGGGTCAGCTTAGGCTGGCCTTTTTGCGATGGCAGGACTTCGGTTTTCTGGTTCTGGAAGATAGAGGAACCGTTGGACCGATCAGGGACTGAGGTCAGGCGGGTTCCCGCACATGTTATTGCGATGATCATCAATATGTAAAAAACTTTCAATTTCTGAGTATTGAGACGCCGGTTCGGGATGTTACGCCGCTCAAGGTATGTTAAACTATTGATTATAATCCATCCAATGTAGGACAAACATGTGTGATTTCCGAAATGGGGAGACAAGCTTCGCCACCGGGAAATAGCAGCATCGTTTGTGCGTTATATAGAGAATGAGCATGCATATAGGCTGAACTCAATTTTTACACGCTAACGGAGAGGCAGAACCAATCTGGAGAAGCGAAGCGTTGCTTATATAGAAAAGAGAAATAGACCGCTGCGGCGGATCATGCAGGATATAGGGGGGAATACAGCAGATGCAGGGAAAGATTCTGGTGGTTGACGACGAGCAGCCTATCGCGGACATTCTGAAGTTTAATCTGGAGAAAGAAGGGTATGAGGTCATTTGTGCCTTTGACGGCATTCGTGCGGTTGAGCTGGCGCTATCCGAGAAGCCGGACCTGATGCTGCTGGATTTGATGCTGCCGGGCAAAGACGGCATGGACGTATGCCGTGAAGTTCGCACTCATTTGGAGATGCCCATTATCATGCTGACCGCCAAGGATGGCGAGATCGACAAGGTACTCGGGCTGGAGCTGGGCGCGGATGATTACGTCACGAAACCGTTCAGTACGCGCGAGCTGCTTGCCCGGGTAAAGGCACAGATGCGCAGGCGGCAGAAGCCGGTCATCGCTGCAGCGTCAACGGAGGCACCAGAGGATGATGAGAAGCAAGTGCTGCGTTTGTTCGACCTGGCGTTCGATATGGACATGTATACAGCGTACAAAGGAGGCGAACCGCTCGACCTGACTCATCGCGAGTATGAGCTTCTCTATTATATGGCGAAAAATTCGGGCAAGGTGATGACGCGCGAACATCTGCTGCAGGCAGTATGGGGTTACGAATACTTCGGGGATGTGCGGACCGTCGACGTGACGATTCGCCGCCTGCGTGAGAAGATTGAGGAGAATCCGAGCAAGCCGGAAACGATCTTGACCCGGCGCGGTCTCGGTTATCTGGTGCGCAGCCCCAAAAGCGTAGGTCTGTAATGAGCCGCTTCTTGAAGTTTTCGTTCTTTCGCACGATTCAAGCCAAGCTGATTATTATCTATGTGCTGCTAATCCTGATTGCGATGCAACTGATCGGGGTTTATTTCGTCAGCGCGATGAAGAATTCGTTAACGAGCAATTTTACGGAGGATTTGCAGGCCCGGGCTGAAATGTTGTCTGTGCTGGTGGGCGAAACGCTGGCTGGCGGCGACCCGGAGGCTGGTGAAGACCGTACGGAAAACCTGCGCGTGTTGGTGAACAATCTGTTCAATATCAACGGTGCGGAGATTCAGGTTCTCGATGCCAGCGGGAAGGTGCTGACGACCTCTTTAAGCTCGCACTCCGATTACGTGGGGCGGAAAAACACGCAGACCGTAGTTAGTCGTGCCTTGCAAGGCATTCGGGATAATGAAGAGTACATTGTCGACGAAGATAATGTGCGCAAAAAGGTCGTCGCCAAGCCGGTCATGTCCGGCGGCAAAATTATCGGCGCAGTGTACATCGCCGCTTCGATGAGCGAGTTGTACGCCACCATGGAAGGCATCAACAAAATTTTCATTTCGGGCATTCTGATCGCCCTGGTGCTAACGGCAGTGCTTGGCGTGATCCTGTCGCATACGATCACCCAGCCAATCAAAGAAGTCACGCGGCGGGCCACGGCGGTGGCCGAAGGCAACTTCGACCAGCAGACGCCCGTATTCGGCACGGATGAGATCGGACAGCTCAGCCGGGCCTTTAACTATATGACGAGCAGGCTGCGCGATGCTCTTTCCCAGAACGAAGAAGAGAAGGAAAAGTTGACTTCGATTCTGACCAATATGAGCGACGGCGTGGTGGCAACCGATGAATATGGCAAAGTCATACTGGTGAACCGCCGCGCCAGCAGCATTCTGGGCATGCGTCCTGCGGATATCGAGGGCAGGCATTTTGCCGTGCTGCTCGGCATAGATCCGGAGGATGCCGAGGCGCTGGCGAGCGGATTCACCGGATCGACGTTGCTGCAGATTGCGCCAGCCGGGCAGGAGGAGCCTGTCGTCATCCGCATGACATTCACGCCTGTGCATCGGCGCGACCTGGGCATTACGGGGACGATTGCCGTGCTGCAGGACGTCACGGAGCAAGAAGAACTGGAAGCGTCGCGGAGGGAGTTCGTCGCCAACGTCTCCCATGAGCTGCGCACGCCGCTCACAACCATCAAGAGTTATGCCGAAGCGCTTGATGACGGCGCACTGGAAGATCCGCAGCTGGCGGGCCGTTTCGTGGGCGTCATCCAAAACGAGACGGAGCGTATGATTCGGCTGGTTACCGATTTGCTGCATCTGTCGCGGCTCGATTCCAAAGAGGCGCGACTCCGTAAACAGCCGACCGATGTGCTGGAAATGCTGGAGGAAGTGACGGACCGTTTCTCCTTCCAGATGCATCAGAAGGATATTCAGTCCGTGTTGTCGGTGGAAAACGGGATGCCGCTTGTTCCGCTGGATCGCGACCAGATTGACCAGGTGCTGGACAACGTGGTGTCCAATGCGCTGAAATACACGTTGGAGGGCGGCACGATTACGATTTCGGCAAGGCGCGAAGGCGGGAATACGCTGGCCGTTTCGGTGAGCGATACCGGGGTGGGTATTCCGCAGCGGGACCTGGACCGCATTTTTGAGCGGTTTTACCGGGTAGACAAGGCCAGATCCCGCAGCATGGGCGGCACAGGGCTCGGACTGTCCATTGCCCGGGAAATCGTAAAAGCGCATGACGGCAGCATCTCGCTCGAATCGGAGCTGGACGTCGGCACAACGGTTACGTTTAAGCTGCCGATGCGGAGCGAAGGAGGTGAGCACAGTGAAGGAACGCATTAAGTCACTCGTGCTTGCTTCGCTGGTAGCTGCGAGCCTCGTGCAGAGCTATTTCTTGATTTATCGTCTGCCTGGCGGCGGCGATTCGGTAGTCACCTCCGAGACAAACTATGTCAAAACCGAGAATATGGGCCAGGAGCGCAATATTGAGGAATTGATCTTCCCCGATCAGATGATTATTCATTTGGGTGGGGATAAACATACCGTGTTCTATCCGGGCAATACCTTTTATCAGTTGATCTATTCGCGGATTCAGGGCCGGACGTTTGAGGATTTCCAGCGCCGAAACGTGCAATCCGTGAATTGGGAGAAGATTCGCAAGGAGAATCAAGGCTTTGAGCTGTCTTTCAAAGAAGGCATTCCCGTGCAATTGCTGCAGCGGGTAATGCGGCTTGGCACGGACTCGCTGTTCCAGGGAGAGACGATCAACCGAATTTCCATTTATACGGCCAAAAACGACTCTAAGGTGCATGCGCTGTTCTTTAGTGCCAAAGGTGATGTGGTATACGAAGCTGCACAGGCCGACCTGACCGTGCAGGACGTGCAGCAGCATGTGGATTTCGGCAGCAATTGGACGCCGTATACGTTGATGGAAGGCGGATATTACATTCCAAGGGCGGCGCTGGAAACGATCGAAGCCGAGGTGCCGACAGGCCAATTCACGGTCGAGCAGATGCAGCGCAGCCTGTTCTTCGATCCAAGCATGACCCGAAACATTCGGGAAAAGGACGGATCGGAGATTTATACGGACAGCAAGCGCAGTCTGCAAATCAAACAGGAGCAGCGCTGGATGACGTATACCGATCCTGCGGCACCGCCGGCGGGTCAGAGCGACCCGGCCAAGGATGCGCTGTCTGCGGTGGATTTCGTCAACCAGCATGGCGGGTGGAAGGGCAGGTCCCGCATGATGATCGAATCTAGCGATAACCGGACCAGTCTCCAATTCCAGCAGTACTATGGCAGTTTTCCGATTCTCGATCTGGCGCAATTCCGTTTCGGTACGATCAGCATGGAAATGCAGCAGGAAACGGTGTCGAGTTATGAACGTTCGCTGGAGTACCTGAACGAAGGCTCGGAGACCAAAAAGGCGGTCAAGCTCTCGGGAGGGGACAAGCTGAAGGCACTGATCGAAAAGGTGACCGGCTCCACTCGTCAGGTAGAGGACGTATATCCGGCATACCGCCCGTCTGCGACGGAGGATGGCTTGAAGCTGATCCCCGTATGGGTCATCCGTTTCACGAACGGAGAAGAGACCACGGTGTCATAGGAATGGCCTAGTGTAACGGTTTTCTTTTGAATCATGTCATAGCGGAGGTGAGGTTGTTGGATTGGGGACGCGCGAAAAATGTGTTGATCTACGCCTTTTTGCTGCTTAACCTGGTGCTTGGTTATCAGATCTGGGTGGATGCCCGGGAGACGGCCGGAGCCAATCTGGACTTCACCTCCCTGGCGGACAATACCCAGCTGGCGATGGAGGAAAAGGGCATTCAAGTGCTTGCCCCCATCCCGAGTGAAACGCCGAAGCTGCCGAAACTGTCCTATGAGTTCATTGAAGAGGATAAGGCGGGCCTTGAAGTCAATCTCGATCAACCGATCGACAGCAAGCTGATCTTTGCACAGGGCGAGTTGGAAAATGCGCTAAAAGATGAAATTGTACAAATCGGCAGTTATCGACTTGATCAACTGATGGCCGAAGATGGGGCCTTCGTTCTTCATCCGTTGGTGGACGGGAAATGGCCGCTCTTCAACGTCAGCCTGGAGCTGTTCTACAGCGATCAGAAAATTACGGGTTACCGTCAGACGCCGGTGCGGATCACGACAACGGAGGACAGCGAGCAGCAGGTGCTCCCGGCGTCGAAGGCGCTGGGAACGCTGATCGAGAACTTTTTGCCCAATGATGCCATCGTGAAGGATATTCAATTGGGATATTATGGTCAGTTATTCAACTCGGATATGCAAGTGGCGATGCCGGCATGGCGGTTCGTGCTGGAAAGCGGCGAGATTCTGTACGTGCAGGGTATCAGCGGGGATGTATTCAGTCCCAAGACAGACAAACTAGAGGAGTAATGCGTTATGGGGATATATTTTACCGTGTTGTCCAGCGGTTCGACGGGAAATGCAACAGTCATCCAGCATGGGGGAACCTCGTTGATGATCGATGCTGGGCTCAGTGCGAAGCGGCTGGAGGCGCTGTTTCTGGAACGGGAGATTTCGGGAGCCGAGCTGGACGGAATTTTGGTCACGCACGAACATTCGGATCATATTAAAGGACTAGGCGCGATCTCCCGCAAATATAATTTACCAATCTATGCGAACACGAACACGTGGAAAGCGCTGGAGAAATCGGTCGGAGCCATTCCGGAGGAAAACCGGCGTATTTTCGAGACGGGGGAGAACAAGGATTTCGGTTCCTTGCGCGTCGAATCGTTCGGCATCTCCCATGATGCCGCAGAGCCGGTCGGCTATACGTTCGATGACGGCAGCGAGAAGCTGGCGGTGGCGACCGACCTCGGCTATATGAGCGATAAGGTGCGCGACGCGATTGCAGATTCGGATGTGCTCGTTCTGGAGGCGAATCACGACGTGGAGCTGCTGCGCATGGGACGTTATCCGTGGAATACGAAACGTCGCATTCTGAGCGATATCGGGCACCTCTCGAACGAGGCGGCAGGAGCGGCGCTCAGCGAGCTGATGAACGGGCGCCTCAAGCGCACCTATCTGGCGCACCTTAGCTTGGACCATAATATGATCGATTTGGCCAGAATGTCGGTGCGCGATGCCATGGAGAGCCGCGGTTGCTTTTATAAGGACCATGAGTTCAAGCTGTGCGACACGTATTACGACCGACCTACGCCATGGGATAGGGTGGGTCAGCCATAAAGCTGTCGAGTTCGGCAGCCTTGCGTTCCACCTCTTCGCGGGTGAGTATGCCTTTGTCCACCAGCAGTTCGATCATCGTACTGAGCGCAAGCGTGTTACGATAATGCTCTTCCTTCAGGTCGGCCAGTTTGGATGCCATATGAACCTCTTCCATAGCTGTGAGTGTGCGTGTGCGATTCAACGTTAACCCTCCTTCTATGAAGCTTCGAATATCTTTTACTATTATTGTAGTCAGAGGACGTGGAAAACATTCCTCTTTTTCCCTCTACAAATTGGCTGGAATGGCGTGTATGCTGAAAGGGACGGCTCGGCAGGACTGGAAATTATTTTATTTACGCCGGAAATAGGCGGTTAGCAGGGCTGTTTTTGTGGTGATAGATAGTGTGACTAATTAGCCGCAGGGTGCGGAAGACAGAAAAAATGCAGAGAATTTACGATCATCTTCATGATTATGCAACTTTTTGGAATATTTCGTGTTTAGTATATAGAGGGCTGGATTAAAGGCCATAAGTTCGTGTGGAATCGAGAAGCTTTATGCATAAATATCAGGCTGCAAACAGCATGGCGAACCGGGATGGAAGCGATGTTGTTATACATAGTCGATGGCATCCGCTGCCTTCGAAAATGTAACGATATGAAAGATTTCCGAAAATGAGCATGAAGTAGCAAAACGGGCAAGCGCCAATATGATGGATGCAGCATGCTGAAGGAATAGTGATCGGAAATTTTGTCCGTCGCTTGCGTGAACGATGCGGGGATGCGCGACGGTTCATGTTCGCGACGAACATTAGGGCAGGCGGCAGTCAAGGTCTTGATGCGTGACAACGAAGGGGAGAGGATCACGATGGGATTGTTTGGAGACGACTTTTATTCAACCAAGGTATCAAGACGCGCCGAGCCTGTACAGAAAGGCAAGCTTCAGATTCTCCGCCCCGGCGGGCGCGATCGCTGGCAGAACCCGCGCAGATCGCGTTCCCGCTCCGGATTCGGTTCGACCGTCAAAGTGGCTGTCATCAGTTCGGTGATTAGCTCGGTCGTGACGGTGATGCTTTACAGCTTCATTTCGCAGCCGACAGCAGTCCCGTTGTCCAACGTCATTGGCAGCGGAAGCGGAGGCTCGGTTCAAGCGGCGCAAGCAGCCGATCCGTATGACCGGATTATCCAGGCGGCTGCGAAGGTCCGTCCTTCCGTCGTCAGCATCGTCAATCACAAAACGGGCAGCAGTCTGTCGATGGAGGAGTCCGCGCTCGGTTCCGGTGTTATCTTCAAGAAGGAAGACGGCAAAGCCTTCATCATGACCAACCATCACGTTATTGAAGGTTCCAGCGACTTGGAAATTGTGACGGTAGATGGCGAAACGCACAAAGCCAAACTGGTCGGTCAGGATAGGGTGAGCGATATTGCCGTGCTGTCTGCGGATGCGGAAGGGCTTGGCCCGGCTGCCGAGATCGGCGATTCGAGCAAGCTGCAGCGCGGGCAAACGGTGCTGGCCATCGGTAATCCGCTCGGACTGGGAGGTACGTTGACCTCCGGCATCGTCAGTTACACGGATCGCATTCTGCCGGTGTCGATCAACCAGGATGGCGTGTACGATTGGGAGCAAAACGTCATTCAGACGGATGCAGCGATCAATGAAGGGAACAGCGGCGGTGCGCTGGTGGACCTGAACGGCAAGGTCGTCGGCATCAATACGATGAAAATTTCGGATACGGGCGTAGAGGGGCTTGGTTTTGCGATCCCGATGAATGAAGTGATGAAAACGGTGGATGCCCTCCTGCTGCACGGCAAGGTAACGCGTCCATATCTGGGCGTGTACACCGTTGATCTTAGCAACCCGTACGCTCCGCTCGACGATGAGCAGCGCAAGGATTTGAAGCTGCCTTCGCATGTAGACAGCGGGGTGGTGGTGCTGGAGGCATCCGGTCCGGCTGCCGAAGCCGGCCTGAAGCTGAACGACGTCATTACGGAATTTGACGGGCAACCGATTACCTCTACGCTGGATCTGCGGAAATACTTGTACGACAAAAAGAAAATCGGCGATACACTGGAAGTGACGTTCTACCGCGATGGAAAAGTGGAAAAGGTGAGCGTAACGTTGGCAGATAAACCGGAGTAAAACGAAGCGGAGATCGTCCCGCCTTGTTTGATTGTTCGATCAAGGCGCGGAGTCACTCCGTTTATCAGTTGCACATTATTGCGAGTATCCCCTGTTCGGGAACGGCGTTGTCATTTGTCTGATGCAGGCATGGCTCGCAGTTTGGCGAATATAGGGGATTTTTGTTTATCCGATTAAGCGGATGGGCCCAGAGCGAAAGTCTCAGTTACAGAAGTTTTCTGCTATGATACACTGGTTAGCATGTGAGTACTATGCCTTATAGGACATGAGACGATGGTCGAGGGTTGGCGTTGGTGCTGCGCCTGAGGTTGTTGTATTGGACGGAAGAATGGAAGCAGACATGAATATAGGGGGCCCTGGGACTATGAAATACGCTAGAAAGCTGCTGCTTGGCGGAACTTCGCTTATGATGCTGTTATCCGTATTGTCGGCATGCGGAAGCAAGACAGAAACGAATGCTGCATCCGGCGGCGATGCTTCCTGGCAGGAGGACCGCGTAGCCGCGTTGGAGAAAAAGCTGGAGGAACAGTCCGGCAAGCTGGAAGAACAGAACATTACAATTACGGATCTGAAAAAAAAGCTGGATGAGCTGAGCGCAAGCGTCGCTGCTGCAAGCCAGGGCGGAGGCAGCTCATCTGCCGGACCAGGCAATAACGGTTCCGCAGGCAGGGGCGATAGCGTAGTTATTACGTTTGCACAGTACGAGAAAATTGAAGTGGGCATGACGTTTGACGAAGTAATCGACATCCTGGGCGGTGAGGGAGAAGCCTTGAGCGAAGCAGAAAATATGGTGGTTTATAACTACAAAGGGGTTGGCGATACGGGGGCCAATGCGGTATTGGCATTTCAGGGCGGCAAGCTGCTGACGAAGGCGCAATCCGGGTTGGAGTAAATGGAGCTGCCTAACCGAATATATGTATGATACAGCGCCCGGAGAGGGCGCTTTTTTTGCCGTTTGCTCGTGGCGAATGGAGAGGTTTCCTGGAAGTTGGGCACGATAAATGGGAGTTAGGGGTTTCTTTTCAGCCTGAGGTGTGATAGAACAGAGAAGTGGCTATCCTGTATGGATAAGCGGTTGTGAATCGGGAGCATAGCTGGTTACAGAAAGGATGCTTGAACGGATGTACGTTGTATGCAAAGAACACGTGGACATCGCCATTGACAAGTTCGTCGATGAGTATGAGGACGCTCCGGATATCGTTGATCTGAAGGAGACGGAATTTGCCGACTGGGACCCGCCTGCCAAATGTTCCGAATGCGAACAGCACGCGGAATTCCTCGTCGTTTAGCGTACTGTAGGAACGAACGGCCGCAGGCACTGTATGATAGGGTGTCCCCGGCCTGCCTTCCATCCGGTATGAACATCACAGGCAAGAAGCAAAGAGAGCGTGTCGGAGCGCTCTTTTTGCGTTTTGTGGGGGAGTTTGCGCATTGGCGTGGTGTGCTGTCTTGTGCTGTTTGTGGAGAGGTCGAGCAGGGGGAGTCAATCACGCTAAGGAACCTCAGACGTTTTATTCGGAGTAAATTGGGTCGATGTTTGCGCTAACGAACCGTAGCCACGCTATTTGCCCGGAATGATGTGCATATGGCTTAAATGCTGCGTATTAGCGTGGCTGAAGTTCATTAGGCGCGCAAAATGTGTAAATGAGGCTGAATAAGGTGTGTGAGGTTCGTCAGAGGATATACGGTGTGTCGAGGCATCGCTCATAAATGGATACATACCGAGATTGAAGATATGGAGGAAATGGTTTTATGTTGATTCAGATTATTGGCGTGGGCAAGCTGAAGGAAAAATATTTGACGCTGGGCATTCAGGAATATGCCAAGCGCCTCGCCCCGTACATCAAATTTCAGATGATCGAGGTCGCGGATGAGAAAGCGCCCGATACCCTGAGCGAAGCAGAGGTACGGGCGGTAAAAGAGCGCGAGGGCGAACGCATCCTCGCGCATGTGAAGAGCGAGGCGCATGTCGTCGCGCTCGCCATTGATGGCCAGCTCTGGAGCTCGGAAGAGCTGGCCGCGGAAATCGACAAGCTCGGCACGTACGGGACGAGCCATGTCGTGTTTGTCATCGGAGGGAGCCATGGGCTCTCCGATGAGGTGCTGCGCCGCGCGAAGCAGCGTTTGAGCTTTGGGCGCATGACCTTGCCGCACCAGCTGATGCGTCTGGTGCTGGTGGAGCAAATTTATCGGGCGGTGAAGATTAACCGCGGTGAACCCTACCATAAGTGACGGCGAAAAATAGGGGGTGCCTGACACATTCCTTCTAAGCTGATATTGTTCTCTCATTAAAAGAAATCTTCGCGTTTTTTCAATAAGGCGAACGAATGAAATGCTTATTTTCGGAGCGAGGCATTATATCGGTGAGTGTATACAAACCATGTAATGCTTGCTGTTAATAAGGCCGCCGAAATCAAAGCTGTAAGAACACTATATGTTCGCCAAATAAGTATCTCTGACCAATCTAATGCATAGCATATTACACACTGGACAATCGTAGCAATTAGCAAAATAGCTGTTACGATTATTCGCCTTTTTGTCATTGGCTGCCGCTCATTCGTTTTCCTTCTGCGTAATCCTAAGAGAAAGAACAGAACAGCCAATAGGCAAAGAATAATTGTGGCAGACGACAAAATGATGTCCAAAAGCTGTGTGCCGCTTATTCCATATGACTGCGTCAGATTGCCATCTAATATATCTTTAACTTTTAGTACCATGCTTCTATTGATATTTTCGCCGTTGGTCAGCAAGCTGATGGCTATTCGTTCATTTGGCAGTATGACCACTTCGGTTCCGAAATTGGGATTGCCCCCGGGGTGCTCTATAATCGTTTGGTTGGCGTTTACCGACCAGCCCGCCGCATAATACATTTCGTTGACAGCCGGAACAGACATATCACCCTGATGTGATTTTTCGATAACCGTATGGAATATTTCGGGTATGTCCTGCACAATACCCATCTGTATGCCCATCCAACGCGCCATATCTTTTGTACAAGAAATGATGTAGCCTGCGGGTGTATTCCCGGAAAAATCCGGCGCGTTATATGGGGTTGTCATAAAAAAGGAAGAACGGTAGCCCTGTGCCAACTGTCCGGTGGCTTGAGCATCTTCTTTATAAACATACGTCTGGTGAAGACCCAACGGCTGAAATACCTGTTCCCTCATAAAGTCTTCATAGCTTTGTCCCGACACAATCTCAATAACCAGACCTAATACGTCATAATTAACAGTTCCGTAATTATACTGCTCACCGGGATAGAACGACAATTCAGAATCTACGAGCATTTCTACGGTTTTTTGCAACATATCCGGCGTATTGCCTTGTGGAATGTTTTGACTGTGACTGCCATTTGTTAAGCCGCTAGTATGGTGTAAAAAGTTATTGAGTGTCATACTTTGCATATCCACGTGTTTCCCCTGATACTTTAACGTAAACCAAGGCAAATATTTCTGGATAGGGTCTGACATTGACAGCAGCCCTTGTTCTTCCATCAGCAGAATACCCATGCCGGTAAAAGCTTTACTTACCGAAGCCAGCTCATATAGAGTATTTTCACTTGCTGGCAGTCCCTTTTCACGATCTGCGTACCCGGAAGAAAAGTAGAGCACTTCATTGTTCGCAAGTATTGAGATTGACATTCCCGGTACACCTGATATACGGCTTGCATCATCCAACAATGTTTGTATTGAATCAGATTGCGAGTCTGATAATGCATAACTTGGTGTTGCGAAGCCGGTGAACAGTATAAGTAATGCAATCATAAAGACAATATTTTTTTTCATAGTCTCTCCATTCCGAAAAAACTCCCGTACGGAAAATATAAATAATCCGCAGTACGCCTTATTCCCCTAAAGTGTAATAAGATATATATTATGAAGCTTATTATTGCAAAATCTTATTGTATGTGAAGAATCATACGATATAAAAAATTAGATTGCTATCATAATCTTCTACTTACTACGAACTATTTTGCTAGGAACACAAAAAGCCCCTTGAACAACTTGGAAGAGTCAATGATGAAGATGATGATGGTAGATCAGCCACCACACAGAGTTGGAAAAAACTCGAATAAAGTTTTTGGTATCATTTCGTTAAATGGCTCCATAGTTCTAACGGAACGATAGTTGAATCATCGATAATAAGGCTGCCGATTACTTCGGTGGCTTTCTATGGGCTTTTGTATACAGCGTCACTGTAGATTGGGGAGAGGATGACGAGGAGATCGTCCGATTGTTCGGTAAACGGCTTCCAGATGAAACGGTCGAGGTGACGTCTACGGACAAAGGACTGGACGTTACCTACAATGGACAACTGCATTCGATTGCGCTTACCTTTACCGGAAATGATCGCTATATCACGATTCGCGGCTTTCAGGAGCTGATCCGGGACAAATACGAAATTCGACTTTTTGATTTTACCGAAGCGGCAGTGGGAGGAACTGGATGCCCGGTATCCGGTGCGGAATAGGGAGATATTCCGTGTCATCGATGATGAGCTGGATTTTCCGTAACCAGGATGTTTTTGCCCTGATTTGCTTGGGATAAGACAAAAAAGAGCTATAGCTGCGACAATAGTTTCATTTTTATAGCAGGTCGTATGTCAAACAAGAGCAATCAGGGATTTATTCTCTCGCGCCGAATTGGATTGATTACAGTACAAGGGAGCTGGCCGCGACAGCTCCTTTTCGCATTTTTCGCCGATAGACCCGTTGAGGTGAACCGTATCACAAATAAGGGCAAGTTTTCGTTATAAAGCTTAATTTGCATGAGTCTTGGTAGACATATCAAAATCGACCTCTTCAATAAATTCGATAACTTCTCCGTTGGGACTGTGAATGACAGCATTCTTCACTACAAGTGGGGGTTCGCCAAGTGAAAGGTAATCCGGTTCTATAAAAGCCTTTGCTCCATGAGCAAGGGCTTTTTGATACATTTCATCCACATTATTCACGTAGAAGGCTAAATGTAATAACGCTCCGTAAGTTATATCTTCTTCAGACGATGCTTTCTTCCCTTGAGCAGGGATGACAGCGTCGTTATCAAAGATCTCAATACAGGTTCTTTGGTCAGGTGAAACTAGCATGGAGGCTTCTTTGATTTGAAAGGATGGCAGAGACCAATGATGACCAACCTTGAACCCTAGAACTTCAATATAAAATGTAATAGTAGCTTTATAGTTTTTGGCTTGGATCGCCACATGTGAAAGACCGTTTATGCTCATTCTTGATTTCTCCTTGTGTATATTTTGAATGTTGTTTATAGTATACAGCTACTAACTTGTTGAATTACATATGTTATATGAGGATATAATGAAAGGATGGTAACTAAATATAAGCTATTTTAATGGATATGGCTTAGTTTTTTAAAATTCAATTCAAGGGAGTGATGGGGATGGATCATCTAATCGATGATATGGATAAAAAGATCTTGCAGCTGCTTCAACACAATGCACGAATGTCTATCTCTCAAATCAGTAAAGAAGTCAGTATGTCCCAACCTTCAGTTAAAGAGAGGATTTTGAAACTTGAAGATAAGAAGATAATTTCCGGGTATTCCACAGAATTAAATTTAAAGAATCTGAATCGGGGCATGACTACGTTTATACTAGTCAAAACAGAACATTGCCAGATGATCGTTGATTTTTGTGAAATGGCTAGGGAAGTAACGGATTTATATCGAATAAGCGGAGAATATAATTATCTTATCAAGGTACAAACGGCATCGATTGAGGAACTTGCCGAATTTCAAGATTCCCTTTTAAAGCTGGGTCCCTCAAAGTCTCATATCAGTTTGAAAAATATATTGGAACACAGGGTTGTACTCTAAATCTGCCAAATTTATTCTGGAATGATGGCTTATCAAACCTGCCGTAATAGTTAGCGGGCTGAACCGTATCATAAGTAGGGCGAAAAATGCTGTTTCCTGGCCTTGAGATCTTTAAAAACGTCTGTTTGAGGCATTATGCGTTACGAATGACTATTGTCAATAAAACAATTGTTTCATAGCCTGCTGAATTTGGCGACTGATCCAGTCGCTTCAGATTCTTCAGCAAGTGAGAAGTGCAAAAACAGCTTCTTCGTCTTTTGTAAATGAATCAAAAGTACTTTGATCGGGAGATTAAGAGGAGATGATGATTTAACTCATAAATTTTAGGGAATAGGGATGAAATTTTGTGCTTCCGGGCATGTTATGGAATAACATCGAGGGGAGTGCTGTATGATGGCAAGAAGAAGGAGAAAATATGCGGTGCCAGGGGTCGAACAGGGAATGCAAGCGTTCAAAGCAGATGTAATGAAGCGCGAAGGATATACCGTAAATCCGAATCAACCAGACGATGTAAAATACGAAGTGGCGAAGGAGCTTGGTGTGCCTCTGCACCCAGGAAACAATGGTCAACTGACAACAGAATCAGCAGGCCATGTCGGTGGCAAAATTGGCGGTTCCATGGTTAGGGAATTGGTCCGTCTCGCTCAGGAGCAAATAGCGAACAGGGAGTAATCCTGAACTGAAACTTTCTGAGCACTGGCTTGAAAGAACATCCGGTGGTTTTTATTAAGATAACTTACCCCTTTTCACAAGAAGGGGTATTTGTCTTGTCTTTCATTTTACACTGTCAACCAAGTGGAGAATCCGAGTAAGGAGATGGCACCAACCGACGGGCTTTTGGGGTCGGCGTGTTGTTGAATCCTAGGGATTGAGGCAGGTGATAAAGGAATAGGAGAACAAACCGCCCGTCCAATTTTAGCGCTTTAAGTAGAGTTCTTATTTACTTAGAGAAGTCCCAGTTGCATTCTGGGGTACATACCGAGTAAATCAAAGCTATCTTTTCCCGTGCACAGCCTCATAGCCCGCGTCTTCTGGGCGTGGGACAACCCCTGGGTGTTCGAGAATTACACTCAGCTCCTATTTTGACTAGCTTCACGGCCTGGTCGGTAAACGTCAGGTTAGTCTCGGGATGATTTTCTCTATCCTGCATCAGTCGCACCTCATTCTTCTGCACGATCTCAAATCCACGCTTCTTCCAGTACTCGACGAACTTCTAGGTGCACGTGACCTCCGCCACGTTACCTGGGAATCTTCACTATTGAGCGGGCATCTCTAGCGCCTATCATGAAATACGTGTTCAAAAAAATTCCCTAAATTTAAATTGTATAAAATTAAATCGTTGACAATATAGAGAGGGGTATGTATTATTGGCTTATAAAAGTTGTGCACAACTAATTTGCAAACAACTTAAAATGAGGTGAAGTACATGTCACATCATTAATCAACATTATAGAGAGGTTGACCTCACATGCTGCAACTTAACGAACACCTTTGCTTTTCCTTATATACTTGCTCCCGAGCTATTTCTCGGTTGTATCGACCGCTATTAGAGGAGATGGGAATTACCTATCCTCAGTATCTCGTATTGCTATCCCTCTGGGAAAGTAACGGGCGGACGGTGAAAGAACTGGGAGAACAATTAGACCTCGATTCAGGCACCTTGACGCCGCTGCTGAAACGGATGGAGATGAACGAACTGATTAGGAGAGTAAGATCAACGGAAGATGAGAGGGTTGTCTTGGTCCTGCTCACAGAGAAAGGGTTGGCCCTTAAGGAGCAATCCGATTGTATTCCATCCGAACTCCTCTCAGCCAGCGGAATGTCAATCGAAGATGTCTCGGAATTAAACAAAACGATCAAAGAGTTAGTAGAGAAAGTCGTTCAGACTAGCGGGAAATAATCCATTCGAGGTGTGATCATGTCAACTATGACCTTAACTTCAGCGTTAGAGAAGATTACGGCAGCAAGCCCTTTTGAAGTGCAGGCGATACACCAACGTGTCATCCAGCAGCTTCAAGAGGGAGGGAACGCCACAGGGCTACCAGTCGGGACGAAAGCCAAGGACTTTGAACTGTCAGATTCACTTGGGAACCAAATAAATTTAGCCGACGAACTGGCAAAAGGTCCCGTTGTCCTTACCTTTTACAGAGGAGGATGGTGCCCTTACTGCAATCGGCAGTTAAGAGCATACCAAGAGATTCTCCCCGACATTCAGGCGCTAGGCGCGCAGCTTATCGCAGTCAGTCCACAATTGCCGGATTATACACTGTCTGATCAAGAGAAAGCAGAAATGTCATTTAAAGTTCTCAGCGACCCTAAGGGAATCGTTGCCGCCAAATATAACCTGTTGTATGACGTGCCTGACTATCTGAGGGACATGTACTTAAGCCATAATATTGATCTGCACGAGTACAATGGGACAGATCATTGGGTGCTTCCGATGACGGGAACGTTCATGATTGACGAATACGCCGTTATCCGTTCCGCATATGTGAATCCCGATTTTACCAAAAGAATGGAACCGGAGGATATTCTCTGGGAGCTGCAAAAGTTATGATCTTTTTTTTACCCGTAAAGATTGTGCAAAATTAAATTTTTAACAACTAATAATGGCCATAACTACATTGGACGGCAAAGGCCTGCCATTGATGCAATATATGATTACCAATGAATGGAATAACAAAGGAGAGAACCCGAAAATGAAGAACAAATTCAAAACATCCGTTGTGGCCATGATGGCGCTCGGCATGACCATTACCGGCACGGCCGGCGTATATGCAGGAACCCATCAAGAGAAGATCACGGCATATTTAAACAATGATATCAAGTTTAAGGTCAATGGCGCGGAATATGCTCCTACGGATGCGAACGGTAACAAGGTTTTGCCGATCAGCTATAAGAACTTGACTTATCTTCCGGTTCGCACCCTAGCGGATGCTCTACACGTTTCGACCGTCTACGACGCTCAGAATAAGCAGATTTCGATCGGTTCCACGGTGTCGGAAAATAACACCACCACTTCTAATCATAAAGTCGTGCTTGAACCGGCAGCTCAGAAGTTTGTCGAGGATACTGCCAAACCTCCTTATTTGTTCGATCTCGGCCCAGTAGAGGGAAGGAAAGCCGTGGATCAAGTACAATCAGGTGACGTGGAAATGCCAGACGTGGATCTTCAGCATTTGACGATTCCAGGCGGACCAAAAGGCAGCGTGTCACTTACTATTGTTCGTCCGAAGGGAGTAACGAAAGACCTGCCGGTTATATTGTACACCCACGGAGCAGGTTGGGTATTTGGAGACGAGCTGACACATTCACGTCTCATTCGTGAGCTAGCCGTTGGTTCCAACTCAGCTGTAGTCTTTACGAACTACGATCTCTCTCCGGAAGCAAAATATCCGGTTGCTATCGAGGAGATTTACACAGCGCTACTATGGGTGGCCAAAGATGGAAATAATAATGGACTGAATTCACAGAAAATCACAGTAGCTGGAGATAGTGTGGGGGGCAATATGACGGCGGCGGTTACATTGATGGCTAAAGACCGTAAAGGCCCGAAAATTAGCAAGCAGCTTCTTTTCTACCCTGTTACGGATGCCAAATTCGACACCGCCTCCTATCAACAATTCGCTACGGGCTATTTCCTGCGTCGTGATGGTATGCAGTGGTTCTGGGATCAGTATACGACAGATCCGAAACAAAGAAACGAAATCTATGCTTCACCGCTTCGTGCAACGAAGGATCAGTTAAAGGGATTGCCGGAAGCGCTTGTAATCACTGGTGAGGCGGATGTCCTGCGAGATGAAGGCGAAGCCTATGCTAACAAGCTCAGAGAAGCAGGTGTACCTGTAACGGCTGTACGCTTTCAAGGCATTATTCATGACTTTGTAATGTTGAATGCCTTAAAGGATACAAATGCTGCACGCGGAGCAATGCTGTTGGCCAATTCTTGGCTGTCCCAATAATAGAAACGAATTTTTTTACCCTTAATAATTGTGCACAATTTAATTTCTTAAAACTAATGTGATATGAGGAGATGTTGAAAATGACCAAAAAAATTATTCTGGAGTCCGCCGCACAACAATTTGCTGAGGCAACTGCGAATCCGCCCTACTTATTCCATCTTGAACCTGAGCAGGGGAGAGCGACGGTAGACGAAGTTCAGTCGGGAGATACCAAGAAAAAAGATGTAGACATTGAGGATCTCAATATCCCAGGCGGACCAGGCGGTCAAGTGTCCGTTCGGATCCTGCGTCCGAAGAACACGGCTGGCCAACTGCTTAAAACGGTTTTGTACATACATGGTGCAGGATGGGTGTTCGGTAATGCCCATACTCATGATCGGTTGATTCGCGAGCTAGCGGTCAGAAGCGGATCGGCCATCGTATTTCCTAATTACAGCTTGTCTCCCGAAGTCAAATACCCGACAGCTCTTGAAGAGATCTACGCTACGCTGCAATGGATCGCTTCCTCCGGCAAGGATCATGGCCTGGATTCGGATCATATCTCCATCGGCGGCGATAGCGTTGGCGGAAACATGACTGCGGCAATCACGTTGATTGCTAAGGAAAGAAAGGGACCTGCGATTAAACGCCAGCTGCTATTCTATCCGGTTACGGATGGGGGAATGGATACGGACTCGTATCATGAATTTGCCGAAGGATACTTCCTTCGCCGTGACGGGATGGCTTGGTTCTGGGAACAGTACATCAACAAACCGGAAGAGTTAAATGAAATCTATGCTTCTCCTCTGAGAGCTTCCATCGACCAGCTTCGCGATCTTCCTCCAGCTCTCATCATTACGGCGGAAGCCGACGTTCTTCGAGATGAAGGCGAGGCCTATGGGAATAAGCTTCGGGAAGCTGGTGTAGAGGTCACAACGGTGCGTTATCAAGGAATCATTCATGATTTCGTCATGTTGAATGCTTTGGCGGATACGTTGGCCGCCCGCGGTGCTACTGCATTAGCCAGCGCTTGGCTGAAAGATGGATTTCAATAAAGGATCAGGGAGAGAAAGATATCCTCTGCTATCTGAGATGATTAACCCAACATAGAACGTCAAAAACCGGGACCTTATTTGGCGAATCCCGGTTTTTGAGTTGCTTAAATGGTCATTTAATTAATTGGGTACTTTTAAAATTCGCCGTAGACCCGTTAAGCTGAACCGTATCACAAATAACGAAAATCCCTAAACAAGCTCCCCTTTAAGTAGACTGGGTTAATAAATAAATCGGCTACTTCAGAGGAGCATATCAGTTGTCGTGGATGTCGAATGCTTTGGTATCCTTTAAAATGGTTTTACCACATCATCTGAATCAGTGGAGTAAGCCAGCTCTTTCTGTGCTTCCAGAGCGGCCAGTCTGTCCAGCAGGGCTGCCCGGATTTGCTCATAGGCGTCACTGCCCAACGCCATACGTATCGGGCCCTCTCCCTGGTCGACACGACGGATAATCTGCTGCGCCATTTTATCCGGATCGCCGACAACCATTTGATTGAACATGCTCATATCTATACCAGGCAGTTCTCCCTTCATCAGGCTAACGAATTGGCCTGCCTCCGTATCCCGGTATTCGTCCATCCGCTCGCCGAATACGGCGTTGCTTGTAATGAAATTCGTTCGGATTCCGCCGGGCTCCACCATAGTGGTCTTAATATTGAACGGAGCCACTTCCTTAGCCAGCGCTTCAAAGGCTCCTTCGACCGCCCATTTCGAAGAGCAATACAGCCCCATACCCGGAATAGAATAATGACCCGCCATACTCGAAATCTGTACCATGTGACCGCCGCCCTGCTTGCGGAAAAAGGGCAGGACTGCACGCGCTGCACGTAGGGAGCCAAGCACATTGGTCATAAACTGATGCTCAATTTGCCTGTCGCTTGCTTCTTCCACTGCGCCATACAAGCCATAGGCTGCATTATTGACAAACACATCGATCGTGCCCAGTTCTAAAAATGCACGTTCCACCACTTCAGCAATTTGCTGAGAGTTTGTCAGATCTAGATTAGCCTGCCATAGCCCAGAGCCATACTGTGCCTGCAGATCATCCAGCACACCCGGCTTGCGTACCGTTGCGGCTACACGGTCCCCTCTATCAAGCAACTGGCGAGTTATACGTGAAGCCAAGCCTCCTGATGCTCCTGTAATGAACCATGTTTGCATGCTAAACACCCTCCAATCGTTGTCATCCACTGAATCATACAAGCAACTGGAGGGAGCTAGCCACAGCACGTCTATTCTATTAACGGGAGTAACAGTCTACGGTAGCTGCCTGTCCCGCTCAAGTAAACGCAGTAATCTCTCCTCCGTACCTGAACCGGGCACCGGAACAAAGAAACACCAGTGCAGTCCCGGGCCATTATCGATTACAGCCGCGGAGTGGAGCTCGAACTCCATCTCCTGTGCGCCAGGAACACGGAATAAAGCGGTAGCTACGCGTTTTTGTTTGATTTCATATAACTCCCAGAAATGTACGAACTCCGCGCTTTCCCGCGTCAAGCGTTCAAACCTTTCCATATATAACGGGTTGTTCTTGTATAGATCGAAGCCTGCCCGCAGAACGGCTACAGAGTAACGGGCAGCGCCTTCCCAGTTCACCAGTCTATTGCGGTAATCCGGCTTTAAAAACATAATGTCCATCATATTCCGTTCGTTGTCCGGCAGACTGCCGAAATCGGCTACGATCAGTTCTGCCGCTCGATTCCAGACGATAACGTCCGTACCTTCGTCCGTGATAAAAGAAGGATAATGCAGCTGATCTACGATTAGCTGCAAAACTCTCGTATCCGGCCCTTCGCTATTTGGCACTGTGACGACGCTAGCCACATCTACATTGGCGAGATCGAATAGATGCTTCTGCTCGTCTTCGTCAAGCTGAAGCGCTTTGCTGATACTTAGCAGCACTTCCGGCGAAGGATTAACCTCCTTGCCTTGCTCCAGCCAGGCATAGTAAGTCACGCTTATATTGGCAAGATAAGAGACTTCTTCTCTTCGAAGACCCGGAGTACGTCTTCGTCCGGGCAGCGGCTGGATCCCTGCCTCTGAAGGCTGTAACCGTTCCCTGCGCGATTTAAGGAAGTCACCCAATGCGGATGGAGAATGATTCTTTTTCAAGTGGGTCACCTCTATTTACTTATCTATTTACCTATAGGGAAGATGCAGATTGCTAGTACCAAATGGACCAAAAGAACGTTATATATGATTATTATAATCTCTGTTGAATGCCGTTTCTACAAAAGAGAACCATAACGAGTACAGAGGCTGTTAATCCCGCTAATAGTATAAGCATGATGTGGTTGACTTCTCTCCACCGACAGTACAATGAAGCTAATTTACGTCAGAGACGCTTAAATAGGAGGTTGGCTTCTTGAACAAATATATATATCGAAACAAGCTGGCTGTAGTCACCGGTGCTTCATCCGGAATCGGGAAAGTGTATGCCAAAGAACTGGCGGCACGAGGCTGTCATGTCGTTCTGGCAGCTCGCTCCAAGGACAAACTGGATGCAATGGCAAGGGAATTCAACCGCCAGTACGGTGTAGAGGCTTATGCACTCGCTTGCGATTTGTCCAAAGCGAATGCTCCGCGTCAACTGGCCGAACAAATATCCGAACTGGGCTTGTCTGTCGATATTCTCATCAACAACGCAGGCGTTGGCACTTATGGCCGTTTCGAGGAAATAGACCCGGAGCGCGAGCAGGAGGAGATTCTGCTGAATACGGCTGCGTTAGTCGATCTTACGCATCGGCTGCTGCCCGATATGCTGGAGAGAAAGGATGGAATCATCGTTAACGTGGCTTCGATGGCTGCGTTCATGGCTTGGTCTAAGCATTGAATTTGGCAGTAAACAGTGTTAATCTGAGGTGCGGCAGACTCCGTATTCATGTTCTGCAGTACCTCTAATCAACCCCATTTCAGCTACCAAGAAAGGTAACACAATGATCAAAGTTGAACACTTATCCTTCTCGTTCCCGCAAAAAGAACTGTATACCGACATTTCGTTCACACTTGAAGAAGGGCAGCACTGCGCCTTTATCGGAACAAGCGGCAGCGGGAAAAGCACCCTGATCGAGATTCTGATGGACCCGGAAAAGCATTTGTTCGATGGCAAGCTGGAGATCGAACCGAACTGCCGAATCGGTTACGTCAGTCAGTTCTCGCAGGTGGACCCGGCGAAAGAAATGACCGTTTTTGAATATATTAGTGAAGAATTTACCAAGATTCAGGAGAAGCTCAACGTGATCTATGCCGAAATGGCGACGACATCGGATATGGATTCGCTGATGGAGAAATATCAACTCACTCTGGACGCTTTGGAATCGATGGGCGGGGACGATTTCGAGAGCCGCATTCATAAGAAGCTGAATCTGGCCAATCTCGCGAAGTTAAAAGATGTTAGCGTAACCTCCTTAAGCGGCGGGGAATTCAAACTCATTCAAGTCATGAAGGAAATGCTGACGAATCCGGACTTGATGATCATGGACGAACCCGATGTATTTTTGGACTTCGAAAATCTGAACGCGCTCAAAAAATTGATCAACTCCCACAAAGGCATGCTGCTGGTCGTTACGCACAACCGCTATCTTCTAAACCATTGCTTCAACAAAATCATTCACCTGGAAAATACGGAAATTCAAGAGTTTGACGGAAGCTATGTCGAATATCATTTCTCGCTGCTTCAGACCAAAATCGAGCTGCAGGAGATCGCTGTCGCTGAGGCAGAAGAGATCGAGCGATACGATCACATCATCGACAACCTCAGAGCGATCGCGACTTATAATTCAGAAGCATCCAGAGGCCGAGCGTTAAAAGCCAGAGTCAAGTTCCAAGAAAGACTGGAAGCGCGCAGAATCAAAGCGCCGTTCGTCGAGATCAAGCAGCCGGATATCCGCTTCGGGATCGAGCATGAAATGGAAGACGCAGTTGTTGTAAAAGTCGACCATTATAGCGCGTCCTTCGACGAGCTGCTGTTGGAAAACGTAAACTTCGAGATCAAATCCACGGATAAAGTCGCGATCATCGGTCCGAACGGCACCGGGAAAACGACTTTGCTGCGGGACATCTTCCGAAACCATCACGACTCGATCGGAGTCCATGCGGATACGAAAGTGGCGTACCTATCTCAGCTTCAAGGCGAAACGCTGCAAGATTCGAATACGATCCTGCATGAATTCATCGACGCCGGATTCAAAACTTATGACGAGGTCAGAGCGTATCTGGCGAACTACGGCTTCGAAGAAGAGATCCTTGAGCAGAAGATCGAATCGTTGTCCGGCGGAGAAAAGAACATGCTCCAATTGGCTAAAGTCGCGGCCAGTCAAGCCAACCTGCTGCTGCTTGACGAACCGACGAGCCATTTGGACATCTATACACAGATCGCGCTGGAAAAAGCCATCATCGACTACAAAGGTGCGATCGTTATGGTCTCGCACGATTTCTATTCCGTCGTAAACGGGATGGATTATGTGCTGATCGTTGACAATAAGACCATTCGAAAAATGAGTATGCGAAAATTCAGACAGATGATCTATGCCAGTCATTTCGATAAAGACTACTTGGAAACGGAGCAAAAGAAAAAGTTGGTCGAAATGCAAATCGAATCGGCCTTGAAAGATACCGATTTCGAACTTGCAAAAGGATTGGTCGACGAGCTGGAAGGATGGATCAAGCAGCTGTCTGCACTCTAGCAAACGCCACAAGCTTAGACGATTTCGGGAAGAACAATCGAATATTCGAAGAGAGGAGCTTCAAGCGAAGCTCCTCTCTTTTTTCTTAGCCTACATGCGCCACAGCCCGAACCTCTACCCACTGTTCCGGAAATGCCAGGTAAGTCACCCCGATCATGCTCCCCGCCGGCCGATGTTCTCCGACATACTTTTTGAACAGTTCGATTGCGGTTTCCCCGTGCTCCTGTGCATTCGTCAGATACAGCTCCACGTAAGCCAGATTATGCTTCGTCGCTCCGAACTCTCGTAACACGGCATCCAAATTCTCCAGCGTCTGCTTCATCTGTGCCCGAATATCGCCTGCTCCGACGAACTCGCCCTCGGCGTTATGGGAGAACTGTCCCGAGATATACAGCGTGCTGTCGACAAGGTACCCCTGCGAAATTCCGTGATCCCAGAGATTATGGTTGTATGTTTGAATGGTCGTCATTGTTTTAGCCCCTTTACTTTAAAGTAAGGCTAGTATAGACTGGGCGAAAATAAAAGGATAGTACGCACAAAGAAGTGGGCTACTATCCGAAAGGATAGTGTGAACATGGGCATTTCCGATTTGAAGGGCAAGGAAACGGTAATCCAAGACACACCGTTCGGTTATACGATGTCAGTGATCGGCGGGAAGTGGAAGATGGCAATTCTGTATCTGGTGTCCGCCAAGCAGCCGATTCGATTCAACGAAATGCAGAGACAGCTCGGAGCGGTGACGTACAAAGTTCTCAGCGCGCAGCTTAAGGAATTGGAGGCCGACGGGCTGGTTAAGCGCGTGGAGTATCCGCAGATTCCGCCCAAAGTGGAGTATTCGCTGACACCGAGAGGGCAGACGCTGCTGCCTGTGTTGGAGCAGCTGTGCGAGTGGGGAGCACAGAATCGGTGAGGTTCATGAATTTTTGCAAGGAACCGGAAATTTTGGCAGCGTCCAGAATCTGAACGCATCTGGTTTACGGTACGTAAAGTGTAATTGATGCAAAGAGCGCCCGAGCCATCCCATTAGGGATGGCTCTAAAACTTGCCTTGATGATGTTACCAAGTATTATTTTTGATGCTGCTGTCACAAAATGAGCTGCATTGGTGTTTTAAGAGTGTAGGCAGGAGGGGGTATGACTTTTGGATAGAGACTACAGAGAGTATGAATCAAACCCAGAAGAAATTGAGATGCTGGTCGAAAGGACTAAACTTGGGGATAAGGAAGCTTTCGCTTCTATTATTAAAATCTTTGAAAAACCAATGTATATCTATTGTTACCATATGCTCAAAAACAAAGAAGAAGTCGAGGATGCTCTACAAGAAATATTTATCAGAGTGTATGAACAGATCCATAAGTATCGTCCAAATATGACTTTCTCGGCATGGCTGTACAAAATTGCCTACAACTACAGTCTGAATCAAATCAGGAGCAGAAAAAGGTGGTTTCGTTTTATCGATCGTTATAAATATGATCAGCCTGAAACTTCGACTCAGCAAATAGACAGTCAAACGACACTGAAGGATCTTCTAAATTTACTGACTACCGAAGAGAGACATATATTAGTTCTCCGGGCGATTCATCGATATCACTTTAACGAGATTAGTGAAATCATGAATATGAAGCCAGCAACCGTGCGCAAAAAGTATGAACGCCTTCGCAAAAAACTGCAGACGAAGGAAGTTAGTGAAGGAGGAACAGTGAATGCGTCGATCACCAAATCCATCTAAAACCGTTAGTATTCACCAGGTGGAGCAAATGATTCGGGATACGGAGACGCCAGAGCACAGCATGAGTCAACAGATTGTCGAAAAACTTGAATCCAAAAGCGTGCCACCACAAAAACCGATCTTCACAAGAAGAGTGGGAGTTATCGCAGCGGCATTGGTTGCTTTTTGTGTGTCTCTAACTCCTGTCATGGCTCAAGCCATAGAGCGGCTATCCTTGCTTGAATATATTAATCCGTTCGCCAAAGAAATGAAAGTAAATCCAAATGAGAAGGCCGATACAATTTATGTACAAGGCTCGGATGGGAATAAGAAATTTCATTCGGGGATGATTCGCTTTGATGACATTGAGGATCAAGAGTTTAAAAGTCAGCTGCAAAAGGTATGGAATGAGATTTTTCCCCAAGGAGAAGGAATTAATGATGTGGTTATGTACGAATATAAACCGGACACATTTCACATAGAGGCGCGAAACGAAAACAGATCCATCGAATTTGACCAAGGTAAATGGTATTATGCGCAGCAAACGATTGGAGAGGAGCAGGTTCCAGATGCTGCAAAAGATGCAGCGGACCAAGCTTTTCATAAAGTTGGGGATTTTAAAGAAAGTGAACGGTCAGTAAGTCAAATGGTCTTAAGACCCGATCAGAATCCGGTGTATAAGTTCGTGTATCATACACACGAGGGTTCGATCCTCATTGATGTACAAAAAAATACGAATCAGATCACAAGGATTGTAGCTTTTCCGCTGTCGGATCAACTTAATCAATTGGACGATAAAAATAAATATCATGATTTAGTTGAGAAAACAAAAGCAATTGAGCTGGACATGATTCATGAGGAAACCGTGAAACAGGCTAAAGCCTGGATGAATTTGGACTTGGCTGATTATAACGTATCCAAACTTGAATCAAGGTTTGATACATTAACGTTCACAAAAGCGGGTTCTCCAGACGTGACTGCGCTATTCACCTCTAAAGGAACGATCTATTCAATTAAAATTGAGCTAAAGCAGTTATCTGAAAAAGGAACGGACTAATCAATGCAATGAGAGGGGGTGGTGACTGCTGATTTCATAGATTTATTTCAACGTGGCTGAAGAGTTCCATTAAAAACTTTGTGTAAGTAAATAAAAAATAAAGGAGTTTATTCATATGAACAAAAAAATAATTTTTCCTATCATCGGAGCAGCCTTATTATCAGGGAGTTTGCTTGGATTTGATACGTCGAATCAATCAAATGCATATAACAACGTAAATTCAAACATCGAACAAGGTGCTAAATCAGAGCAAACCCCTATGCAAAAGGCTCAGGATAAACTTAAAGAATTGACAGGAAATACGTATACGTTAATTCAAGGAACGGCTACGAAAGATGCTATCCATTTTAAAAGAGAGAACTTCAAGGACGATATTATTGCTTATAACATGAATGGAAAGCTCGAAACGTTCAGTATTAAAATCAATTATGAAGATTTAAACGGTGGAAAATATCAAACCAAACTGAAGGAAACGTGGAAAGCTTTGTTCCCAGGGGAAGAACCGAAATATGTGAATATCTCAGAGTCAATCTACTATGAGGGTACAATCTCATCGAATGCTATGCAAAACAAGCAAATTTATATGCAAGAGAATGGCGATGTTTATGGCGTAAATTATGCTCCTGACAATGCCCCGGCAAGCGTGCAGAAGAAGGCTGATCAGGTATTCTCCAAGCTTATCGATGGAAATGTCGAGCAGGGGGCCAAGTTGGATCGTATGTATGTCCTCGATGGCAAACCGAATGTGTATCAATATAAGTATAAATCAAAAACGATGAATGTGAGCTTTGCCATTGAAGAACAAACGCTGGAACTGCTCCAAGTCGATGTATACCATACTGATGGTAAAGGTGTAGATAGTTATGAAGAATTCCAGGAACAAGAAAAAGAAAAGAGTACAGAGATGAAGAAGTTGACATTGGACACTTTAATGAAGAACGCAATGAAAGACGCAAAAACGATGTTGGATCTGGATTTGAAAGGATATAAGGGAGAAAGAAGTGCAGATGCATGGGATGAAGATTATATGACGTTCACCAAAAAAGGGGCGCCTTCAGTTACTGCCAGATTTAATAAAAACGGATCGTTTAGCAGCTTTACCATTGATAAGTATAATCAGGAAATCGATTTTTACGGAATGACCATCGTAGGTCCCCCAAATGAAGAACTCAAATTGTTAATTGACTGATATGTATTGAAAAGCGGCTTGGAGATGCACTTATATTTCAGTATAACCATGAGGTAGCAAAAGAAAGGAGTTCATTGATATGAACAAAAAGAAAATTTTCCCTATACTCGGAGTAGCCTTATTATCAGGAAGTTTGCTGGGGTGCCAAACACCTGTTCAGGCAGATTCGCCTAACAAGGTAAATATCAATGCTTCACAGGATGTTAAGGTGGATCAAAAGCTTATGCAGCAGGCTCAGGATAAACTGAAAGAGCTAACAGGAAATACCTATAAGTTAGTTCAGGGAACAGCCATGAAAGATTTTGTGAATTTTAAAAGAGAGAATTTCAAATATGATACGATTTCTTATAAAAAGAATGGAAAGCTCGAAAATATCAGTATTAAAATCAATTATGAAGAGTTAAACGGTGGGAAATATCAAACCAAACTGAAGGAAACGTGGGAAGCATTGTTCCCAGGGGAAACACCAAAGTATGTGGATATCTCAGAGTCAACCTACTATGTGGGTACCATCTCATCGAATGCCAAACAAAATAAACAAGTTTATATGGAAGACAACGGAGAGCTGCATGGCGTAAATTATGCACCTGACGATGCCCCGGCAAGCGTGCAGAAGAAGGCTGCTCAGGTATTATCCAAGCTTACCAATGGTAAGGTAAAGAAAGGAGAAAAGTTGGATCGTGTGTTTGTCCTCGATGGCAAACCGAATGTGTATCAATATAAGTATAAATCAAAAACGATGAATGTGAGCTTTGCCATTGAAGAACAAACGCTGGAACTGCTCCAAGCCGGCGTACATCATAGTAATGGTAAAAGCATAGATAATTACGAAGAATTCCAAAAGGATGAAAAAGCAAAAGATGCAAAGATCAAGAATCTGACGTTGGATACATTAATGAAGAATGCAGTGAAAGACGCAAAAACGATGCTAAATCTGGATCTGAAAGGATATAAGGGAGCAAGGGGAACAAATGCATGGGACAAGGATCAAATGACGTTCACCAAAAAAGGGGCTCCCACAGTCATTGCGACAATGAATGCAGATGGATCGTTTAACAGCTTTATCGTAGAGAAGTATGGTCAGCATCTCAGTTTCGGCGGAAACACGATTGTAGGGCCTGCAAATGAGGAGCCAAAAGTATTAAACAACTAATTCTAAATGTAGGAATTTTGATATACGATTGGGCCAAGTCGCTGAAAAAGAAAAAGCCATATGATTGAAGTGCCCCCAAAAGTTAGACGCGGTGATTTCATCAGGCAGCTTTCTCAAAATGAGTTCGGTACTGTACCGGGCTCATTTTTATTTTTGCCTTCAACCGTTTGGTATTGTAGTAACCATTCCCTTTACGCGACATGCTTTGGAGAATGCTTCTCGACTTAAGCGGTTCGCCGACACCCCGTTAAGCCGGCAGGTATCTGATTCTGGAGGAATTCCATTCCGAGAGGGAGATTGGACAGCACGGAGAACCGTACCGGAGGTTGAGGAAGACTTTGTATATTATACTTTAATATGTAAGAGTGGATGAGGATGATATATAATATTTCATAGTAATGATATCCGATGACAGAATTTGATTAAATTGATGCTGGAGGGGTGTAGGTATGGGCATGGGAGTAAAATTAGAAGGAATCACTGTTTTGGCGCTTGATGTCCCTAGATTGACTAGATTTTATCGTGATGTCCTGGGATTTAAGGTTCTTGTAGAAGAAGAACATTACACTGAATTTGAGAATGATGGTGTTCGTCTGGCCATTTTCGCGGCACCCTTAATGGCGGATAACACAAACGGCCACCATTCTTTTGTAGAAGAGCGTAGAGGGCAAGCTTTTGAGCTTAACTTCGAATGTGATTCTCCTGAGGATGTCTATGTGATGTATGATGATTTTGTTTCAAAAGGGGCTACAGGGATAACAGCGCCGAAGGTGATGTCCTGGGGGCACACCACGGGCTTCTTTGCAGATCCAGAAGGCAACATTCATTCCCTCTTTGCAGTTAACCCCGTTACGGCGGAGAATGCCTAAGAAATACATCCCAAGAAATTGTCAGAGCTTAAAAAGCAGCGATTCGAGTTCAGTTCACTTTATAAAAAAATCAGCAGAATTAAAGGAATGGCGGCGCCAGGGAGTTCATCCCTGCTCCGCCATTTCTCGCTTTTGGTCTGTTACCACAAATGAGGGCCCAAAAACTTAACCGTTACAGACAAGTTTTTGTTATGCAACTGGAATCAAATATGCCACAATCGCTGGTGATATGATTGAGGGGAAAGGAGGGAGGACGTCCATGTACGAATGGAACGAAATGGTGCAGCTTATGGTGGATTGGGTGGAGGCTAACATAACAGAAAGCAGGTCTCTTTTAAATATGTCGGAGCAGCTCGGCTATTCCCCCTATTATTGTTCCAGGCAGTTCAACCAATTAACTGGAATGACATTACGCGATTACGTCTGGACCCGAAGAATCAGCCGTGCCGCCTTGGAGCTCCGTGACACGGACCAGCGGATTCTGGATATTGCCGTAAAGTACGGATTTTCATCGCAAGAAGCGTTTACACGAGCATTCAGCAAGGCTTTTCAGCTTACTCCGACAGCCTACCGAAAAGCGCCCAGGCCTATTAAGCTGGCTATTCGTCAGGAGGTATTCTCGCCTTATCATTATTGGATCAAGGAGCGCGAAAAGATGAGCAATGTACATTTGCAACCGGTTGGGATCAAAGTCGAGTTCATTCCGGCGCACAAATTTATCGGCATCTGGGACATTTGTGTACAAAACTACGGAGATTTCTGGAACCATGGCCACAATTGTGATGAAATCAGTGGCACGTTAGAGAGTATGTCGAACCACGTCCTCCCCGGACAGCTCGGTCAGACGGCAGGATGGTTTTATCAGAACGGTCAGAAGGGATACTTGTATGGAATCCCTGTTTCATCGGAGTACGATGGACCCATTCCGGCAGGAATGGAATGCAGGGATATCCCGGAATCGGAGTACCTGGTCTTTTTCCACCCGCCGTTCGATTACCTGAAGGATAATGGTGCTGTGATGAGAACCGTTGAAGAAGCTGCATCGAAATTCGACCCCAAAGAAATGGGATATGAATGGGATGAGGAGATCAAACAGGATTACCAGCGGCATTTTCCAGAGGGATATGGTTATGCAGTGTTACGGCCGGTAAAAAAGAAGATTTAGCTGTTCAAAATGAAAACCGCCCGAGTCCGGCCACCTAGCGTGATCAGGATTTGTGCGGTTTTTGCATGTGCGGTACTTTTTCATTCACGATAACATAGGGCCTTCATGCAGAAAACTGCGGCAGCAAAGAAATGTTGTTTTGGGATCATGAACTTACTTTAGCAATTCTTCCAACTGTTCGTCGGTCCCCGAGTTTTCAAGTGGCGTGAACACCCTCATTGCAAAAGCGCTGCTTTCAGAGATTGTAAACGTATGGTAACGGAAAGTCAGCAGGCCAGCTTCTGGAAGACGGATTATTTGTTCCCCTTCCAATATACCGGAAACCTCTTGTCGATCCCATAACGTCTTGAACTCTTCGCTTCTGTCATATAACTTGTCGAATAGCTCTTGGTACCACGAATCGTTCATATACAAGGCAAACCGATTTCTGAAATGAGCCACCATCGTAGAGGCGACATTCTCCCAGTTAACGATCCGAGACTTGTTCTCCTCTACCTCGAAGACGCGCCAGAGCATATTTCTTTCAAGCTCCGGGGCTCGGCTTAAGTCTCCGCACAGCGTACCTGATATTCGGTTCCATGCGAGAACGTTCCAGTGCCTATCGATAATGTAGGCCGGGTAGGTCCCCATTCTGTCCAGAATCCGCTGCAGGGAAGTGGGGACGGAATCATTCGCTTTTGGCTGAGGAAGCGAGGAATGATTGGCCAATACGAGCAGGTGGTTGCGTTCGTCGCTGTTAAGCCGTAATGTTCGTACCAAGCTTTCCAAGACTTGCTCAGACACATGAATGTCCCGGCCTTGCTCCAGTGCGGTATACCACGGCAAGGAAATGCCTGATAAGCTCGCGACTTCCTCCCGTCTTAAGCCCGTTATGCGACGGCGCGATGTTTCAACCAGCAGACCCGCCTCTATCGGGGATAAACGCAAGCGGCGTGACCGGAGAAAGTCAGCCAATTGTTTACGTCTTCTTTCATCATTCATCACGAAGTTCCCTCTCCATAGGGTGATAGAATTTATAGCAGTGTTCACGGCAATACTATAAATCCAGACCTATTTGCCGATTTTATGACTCATTATAATCTACTTATCTTCCGTCGTGAAGGAGAGTCGGAGATAAGACAAGCTGTACCGTTCGCATGGATTAGCTGTTCGCGGCTGAAGAGAATCATATTGCAAGGTCAGTCCAATCATAGAATACGAAGGAGAATTTATGGTGAAATCAGAACAGATCGAACGTGGGTATAGTTTCAAAGGCAAACGTGTTGTTGTTCTTGGAGGAACGTCCGGAATCGGGTTTGCGGCAGCGGAAGCCGCTGCATGTGAAGGAGCATCCTTAGTCGTCGGGTCCAGTCAAAAAGAAAAAGCTGACCGTGCCGTTTCGCGTTTGCCCGAAGGTACCCAGGGGTATGCGATTGATCTGACAGATGAGGAACAAGTTCGTCAATTTTTCAGCGAAATCGGGGAATTCGATCACTTGGTCTTTACTGCCGGCGACCCATTGATGGTTGAAAGTCTGGGCACCACCGATGTCGATACAGCACGCCGATTGTTTAACGTGCGATACTGGGGAGCGTTTATGGCCGCCAAATACGGCAGCCGAAACATCAGAAGGGGAGGGTCAATTACGTTGACTACGGGCGTTGCCGGAGTTCGTCCGCAGAAGGGGTTTACTGTCTCAGCCAGCATATGCGGCGCTGTTGAGTCACTCACCAGGGCGTTGGCCGTCGAGCTGAGTCCGCTTCGCGTCAACGCCGTTTGCTTCGGCCTTATGCGTACCGAGTTGTGGGACGGTATTCCAGAGGAACACCGGAACGCGATGTATGAAGATGCTGGGAAATCATTGCCGGTTGGGCGAGTCGGCGAACCGGAGGACGGTGCTGAGGCATTTCTTTACTTAATGCGCGAGAAATATTCCACCGGTCAAATCATTGTCGTAGATGGCGGATCTACTCTGGTTTAAGTTTCTTGTACGGTGAAGGAAAGCGAGATTTTGATTAGGAGGAGTTGTCTAGAAGGTGGGCAATAGAGGAGGAAGTTGTTGCGGGTGCTGGCTCAATAACCTTATTAGGGGGACTCCAGGTTACATTAGACAAGGTGAGTCCGCCATAAAAATGAGGCATACTCACAACCGATGAAGGGGGCACCCATAAGGGTGTCCCTTAAAGCGATATCCCGACAGAAGCCTTCAATGAGGTCGGATGAAGTCTGCAATGAGATGTCCGATCTCGTCCGTCGCGTCCTTCAGGCAGTAATGACCCACGCTGGCTAGCCGATGGATGTGAGCGGTCGGCTCCCTAAATGGCCTCGGAAAATCGTCTCCTAAGCAACGTTCTTCTGGAACTCAGCCATGAAGAACACTCCCACCAAGAAACTCACGGCTATATATGTCGGAGATTCTGTCCAGCACACCCTGCGCGTGCTCTGTAAACTTCAAGTCGGTCACCCGATCTTTCAACAAAAACACGCCGGTTTCATTGCGGTGTTTACCGAGTGCTGCTTCAAATAACAGGTTGGCGCCATGGGTAGGCGGAGAGGCAAAGAGCTTCATAAACAGTCCAAACGATCCGGTCAGCCCGGAATCTTTCCCTTTTCTTAGCGTGTTATTAATTCCCGGATCAACGCTGCGGATCTTGATGCCTTCCTTGGCAAGTTGTGGTGCGACGGCTTGGGTCCACAACGAAAGAGCCAGCTTTGAAGTTGCATAAGGGCCGTACATTTTGCGGAAGGTTGTGGGATGCTCCAAGTTTTCGATCGAAAACTCCTTCGTAAATCTAAACACCTGCGATGAAGTGTTAATCACCGTTTTTAAACTGCCTTTTTTCAAAAGCTCTTTCAATTCCATCAGAATGATATAAGGAACGACCGTCAACAACTCATAATGCATTTCGCGGCCTTGTTTCGAATAGCGCAGCTCACTTAAGCCTCCTCCGGCGTTGTTGAACAACATATCTATCCGCTGCTCTTTGCTTTTGATTTCTTCCAAAGTGTGTCTCAAGCTGCCATAATCGGTGAGATCCTTCACTTTATAGGTTCGGAGCCATCCGTTCTTGAGGGCATTTTGTATGAGCATATCGTCCGCCGGTAAATCGGAACGGTTCAAAGTAATGACCTGCCAGTTCTGCGATAGAAGTTTTCGGGCTAGTGCCAAGCCGATTCCCTGGCTCGTGCCTGTAATCAATGCGATATGTTCCCGTTGATTCGTATTCAATGGATGTCCCCCCCTCATATTTCAAAATACGCTCAAGCGTATGCGTCCCGGGTCTTGTTCTGGAATTGCCAACTCTCCAAACGCAAGACATCGGCCGGTTCCCCGTAGTCACGGAAGCGAACCGGCCGCATGGTCACAGGGTTAGATGCTGGATTCCTTAGATCTGGGAGCCGCCTCCGTCGACGGGGAACTCAGCCCCGGTGGTATAGGTGGCGTCAAATGCCAGGAATGCTACGACTTTGGCGACCTCGACGGGATCGCCCAAACGCAGCATCGGGATCTGCTGTGTCATCTGTGCCTTTGTCTGTTCGGCAGCTTCTTTCGGCATCGCCTTCTCTAAGATACCTGTGTCGATAACGCCAGGACTGACTGCGTTGACGCGAATATTTCGAGGCAATAACTCGCGTGCCAGACTTCGAGTCATGGAGCGCAGCGCCGCTTTACTAGCTGCATACGCACTGAGCATCGGGAGACCCACAACGTTTACGATTGAAGTAGTCAGTACTACCCCGCTTCCTGTGCTTAGAAGTGGAGAGAGTTTTTGTACGGTAAAGTACGACCCTTTGGCGTTGACCGTAAAAATCTCGTCGTACGTTTCCTCGGTTGTTGACTCGAACGGGACAAAGCCGGTGACACCTGCGTTAACGAACAGGGCATCTATCGTTCCGAATTCAACCTTCACTTGATCGGCTAACGCGGCGATATCCTTCAATGAGGCGGCATCGCTCAAGAACGCGATTGCGTTGTTGCCGAGTTGTTCACGAGCCGCATCAAGCGTCGCCTGAGTACGTCCGGTAATCATCACGTGTGCTCCTTCATCCACTAGCAGCTTCGCTGTCGTGAGGCCGATTCCACTGCTGCCTCCCGTGATCACGACTTTTTTGCCGGAGAATTTGCCTTTACTGGATCGTTCCATTTGAATCGTCCTCCCTTTGTATAATCCGCAATCGGATGATTAGGTACAGGAACGATTATACAACAGCGAGTTTACTAAGTAAACTCATTTAACTAAATTAGTTAACTTAATTCATTTAATTATTGGTGTAAATAATAAGACGGCAAATTTGTTATAATGCATTTGATACGTATCACAGGAAGGGGCATTTATTCGTGAGAAAAGCCGTGAGTGTGGAGACATATATAGAAAAAATAAAACCTGTCCTTAGAAGAACGAAATTCAGCCAACTGAAAGTCGACGATCTCGCAAAATATATGGATATCAGCAAAGTGACGCTATATAAGTATTTTGCCTCCAAAGATGACATCATCGAACAAGTTGTAGATTATTACATTGATTATTCGAAGAAAGCTGACGCCACGGCCAATGATGAGTCCGTCTCTTTTTTGGATCGGTTTCAAATTACGTTTTTACAATCTTTGATGTGTGCCATGTATATCTCTGATTTGTTCTTGCAAGATCTGAAGGAATTTTATCCGCACCATTTTGAGAATCTGTCAGCTGCCCTGCAAAATCGGAATAAAAACTTACAAGCTTTTTTTGAATCCGGAATGGAGCAGCAGATTTTCAACAGATTGAATGCCGTGCTGTTTATGGTTCAAGATGACGCCGTGCTGCGGCGCTTTATCGAGCCATCATTTTCGATTCAGTATGATATCACCTTGAAACAAGCAATTATGGATTTCTACCGCATGAAGCAGTATCAATTGATAAAACCTGAATACCTCAAGATGATCGACGATTCCAATATTGAGGGACAAATCGTCCATATTTTGCAAACCATCTCATAAGTGAGTCGCCTCCATCGGCTAATGGGGAAAATGGATCGTTCGATTTCTGGGGCAACGTTTTGCTGCGGCCGGAACTAAAGCAAAATCATAATATATTTTGAGGCAGATGCGGGAGATCGCCATGTTTATTCAACTAGTTGGGATGGGTACACGCGAGGAGCCAAGCAACGGATAGGGCTTTAGCATTAAATTGTAAATCTTGATATAGTGGTATAATGTACTTTTAGAGCTAGAGTTCATCGCAACTAGGAGGAAGAGACAATGGATAGCCCGCAGATTCTCATCCGAAACAACGTCAAGGTAACCGGCTATGGTTCGAAGGCTCTTATATTTGCTCACGGCTTTGGCTGTGATCAGAATATGTGGCGCTTTGTCGCACCTGCTTTCGAAGAGAAGTACAAGGTGATATTGTTTGACTTCGTGGGTTCTGGAAGGTCCGATATTCAAGCTTATGATCCATCTCGTTATCATGACCTGAACGGTTATGCCCAGGATATCTTGGACATTTGTTCAGCACTAGAATTGCAGGATGCCATTCTGGTAGGTCACTCCGTCGGTGCAACGATCGGTATGCTGGCATCTATTCAAAGGCCGGATTACTTTGAGCGGCTTGTTCTGATAGGTCCTTCTGCGCGTTATATGAACGATCTGCCGGATTACATCGGCGGGTTTGAACGGGAAGATTTGGTGGCTTTATTGGATATGATGGATTTGAACTTTCAAGGATGGGCGAATTATCTGGCACCTGTTATTATGGGAAATGCAGACCGGCCGGAACTATCCGAAGAGCTGGAAACGAGCTTTTGCGCAACCGATCCCAAGATAGCCCGCCATTTTGCGGAAGCCACTTTTCTCTCTGATTACCGTAAGGAACTTGGCAAGGTCGTGGTGCCTTCGTTGATCCTGCAATGCTCCGATGATATGATCGCTCCGTTGGAAGCCGGTGCTTACGTCCATCAGCAGATGAAGGGGAGCGAGTTTCGACTGATGGATGCAACGGGTCATTGTCCGCACCTGAGCCATCCGGATGAAACCATTCGTCTCATCCGTGAATATTTCGCCTCAATGGAATTGAGACAGGAAAGCGAGCTGCATACCTAAAATGGACGAACGGTTGGATCATGCTCCCTGCGGTTACTTATCGATGGATCAAAATCGGACGATCCGCGCCGTCAACGCGACCTTTTGTCACTTGTTACAATATGAAAAACAAGGGGTAATAGGCACCAGCTTTGAATCCCTGCTCACCCGGTCCAGCCAAATTTTCTTTCGGATTTACTTTATGCCGTTGATTAATCTGAATCGCCACGTGGATGAAATGTATTTAATGATGAAAACAGGCAGCGGCGGAACACTTCCCGTTCTTCTAAACGCGGTGGTTCGAGAACGGGAAGACGAATCGTTCCACGACTGTGTCTTAATTCCCATATTGCGCAGGAAGGAGTATGAACAGCAGATTGAACAAGCTGAGAGTGCTTATCGGAAGGCGCAATGTGAGCTGCAGCGGATTGAACAGGAGCTGAAAGATAAGAAGGAGGAACTTGCATCATTATTGAATCCCGGGGTCTAACTCTTATCGATTCGTATTCATGCACTTATACTCAGGCAAGTCAGTAATTCTAGAAAATAACCGGAGCAGCCGCCGCCGATATGGCGGCTTTTTCCTTGAAGACATCCGTAGTAGGGGATTTATTCGCGAAGGCTGAACCGTACCACAAGGGACGGCAGCTCCGGCAGGTATTTTCTAAATTTCGAAATATAACCACCTCAACCGCTTTGGAGCGGCAGGTTAGTGGGATCAATGGATAGCGTCAGGCAAGCTGGGCTGTAGGCCGAACGACCAGTTCGTTCACGTCGACGTCTGTCGGCTGTTCTATCGCATAAGCGATGGCGCGGGCTATGGCGGCAGCCGGGAGGGCGTCGCGTCGGTACGTTTTCATGAGGGCCTTCGCTTCTTCGTCCGAAATGCTCTCAGCGAGCTCGGACTCCGTCACGCCGGGAGAAACGAGCGTTACCCGGATGCTGCTGCCAACCTCCTGCCGCAAACCTTCCGTGATGGCGCGAACGGCGTATTTGGTCGCACAATATACCGCTGCCGTCGGTGAGACTGCGTAGGCACCGATGGAGGCCACATTAATGATGTGACCGGATTGCTGCTCTTTCATCACGGGGAGGCCTGCAGCAATGCCGTGGAGAACCCCTCGGATATTGACGTCGATCATCCGGTTCCATTCGTCGATTTTCAAGGCCTCCAAAGGAGAGAGAGGCATCACGCCGGCATTGTTCACTACCACATCTACACGACCAAACCGACTTTGCGCCAAGTGGACAAATGCCTGCATCTGATCGATATTTGTAACGTCCAATTGTTGATAAGCGACCAAGCCTCCTTCGGCCTCAATGAGGGATGCCAGAGCTTCCAGTCTTTCCACGCGTCTGGCTCCAATGACGACATGGCCCCCCTGGCTGGCGAGAAGCTTCGCCGTTGCTTCGCCGATTCCGCTGCTTGCTCCTGTAATCAAAATGACTTTTCCATGGATTTCAGACATTGCTTAATTCCCCTTTTCAATTTGATTCATTTTTCACGATAGAGAACCATGCCTGCATGATAGAGCACCGAATCGCGGAAATCGCCGTCCGCTGTAAACCCTGTGTCATCCACATATTCGATATGGTCGCCTACGATGGTATATCTGCCTTGATAAGCGCTCTTTTGTTTTCCGCGTGCTTCGTCATACCGCCCGTTCGGCAGCAGCTCATGCCGGATATAACCGTCTTTGGTCACCCACATGCCGACATAGGGATGGGATTGTTCGTTTTGAGTACTCATTGAATATTCTCCTTCCATTTGTGATGTTAAACTGAATCCTGCCCGCCACTCGTTTCCTGCGGTTAGGACCTCCGTGCCGGGTGTATCGCATGTCTTACATGTTCATTATCGTTCTTTCGGGAAGCAAGTCGGTAGCCGGATCAAACGCAATGATTGCCTAATCCTCCAGAAGAGGATAAATTTAAGTTAACTTTATGGATAAAAAGGGGAGAAGGGGATGGAGGAATGGTTCGAGAAACAAAGGAGAGAAATGCTGCGCATCATCGAGAAGTTCACACCGGAAGACGGTACGCATGATACGGAAGTTCCTGGTTTGCGTTTGATTCGTTCCTCCCGGTTATCCGAGCCGGTATACTCTGTCTATGAGCCTTCCCTTTGCGTCGTGGCGCAGGGTTCCAAAGTGGTCATGCTAGGACAAGAGGTGTATCGGTATGACCCGAGCAGCTATTTAACCGCTTCGGTACATTTACCGATTACGGGGCAAGTGGTAGAGGCTTCGAAGGAAGCGCCGTACTTGAGCCTGCAGATCCTTTTTGATATGAGTCAAATTCTTGATGTCATTCAGGCATCCGGCGATGTCATCCGACCAGGCAATGAGACCAGCCGGGGGTTGAAGGTAAGCCGGGTGAGCGATACGCTTCTGGATGCCGTGCTGCGGTTTTTGAAACTGGTTGAAACGCCGCGGGATATCCCGGTGCTTGCGCCTTATGCCATGCGGGAAATCATTTACCGGGTGCTTCAGAACGAAAACAGCGCATCACTGATGCAATTTGCAGTTGTCGGAAGCCATGCACAGCGAATCGCGGGGGTCGTTGAGAAGCTTAATCGCGAGTTTGCCCAACCCCTCCGAGTGGATGAATTGGCAGCGGAGGCCCGTATGAGCGCTTCGTCTTTGTACGATTATTTTAAGGAAGTCACGGGCATGAGCCCGATCCAGTTCCAAAAGCAAATTCGATTGCAGGAGGCGCGCCGGCTGCTCCTCTCTGGATCGATCGATGCGGCGGAAGCAGCGTTCCAGGTGGGGTACGAGAGCCCATCGCATTTTAGCAGGGAATATGCACGGATGTTTGGAATGCCGCCGATCCGGGACGTACGCCGATTGCGGAGCTCTATGGTTTGACAAGCCAATCTATGATATAGTAGATGAAACCCATTAGGCATTCCACTCTTCGGAGTGGGGTGCCTTCGTCTATATTTGTGGGTTTTTACATTTAATGTGTATTGCTATCTATCTAAAAGGATGGAGGTCTGGATGCTATGTTTCTCTATTGATCCCCGGCAGGGGAGGTTCGACGGCGGCTGTAGCGCGCTAAGATCACTCATGTAAAGGAGAGGTAGAGCATGGATGCATGCATTCATACAGAAAGACGTCCACGATTGAATTCTTCGGGACTACGCAATTTACGTCAAAAGGGGCGTTTGCCAGGGGTTGTGTTCGGCAAAAACGCTGATAACGAAATCATTCATATTTCCGCTAAACAATTTGAAAAATGGCTGAGAAAAGGGGCGTCCGGCTTTATTGAGCTGCAGATGGAAGGTGAGCGGTCAATGACGGTGCTGATGGAGGATCTTCAGCGAGACCCGGTAACCGGCGCGCTTGTGCATGTCGACTTTCAGTTCGTTCAGACGGGTGAGGTCATTCGTACGAAGCTCGGGGTGAAGTTCGTAGGTACTCCGATCGGAACGAAGTCGGCCGGCGTTGTGCAAATCCAGGATCCCTATGTTGAAGTAGAGGCTCTTCCGAAAGACCTGCCGTCTACCGTTGAACTGGACATCAGTGCGATGGAAATCGGAGATACACGCTTCGTGAAGGATCTGATCCTACCGCCTGAAGTGACGGTCATCTCCGGGGGAAACGAGCTTCTCGTATCCGTATCGAAGCCTTAATGAGATAGAGGCAGTATATCGGTGGCCTTTTGTGCATGAATATAGCAATGCAAACAACCATTGATGACATGAAGTCGTCAGTGGTTGTTTTTTGTGCCGGTAGGTCCGTTAATCTGAACCGTATCACAAGTAAATGAGGAAAAAACTTATGAAATTAAATTGAAAAGAGGTTTGATTACAGATCTGACCTGATAAAAAATTTTTGAGTTGAACCGTTACTCTAGGTTCAACTTTATTTATACTGTTAGCAGCAAAGATAAGGAGGAACAGAAATGTCAAAGAAAGTCAATGATACTAGCTATAGGGAATTATTAATGCATAGAGAATATTTATTTGTTTTAGTATCAAGTACACTGTCAAGCTTTGGTTTCGTATTATTTCAAGTTGTTCTTTTCTGGTTGGCGTATAAAATGTCAGAGACAACCTTCCAAGCAGCCGTTGTCGTGCAAAGCAGTGCTGTGCCCTATTTATTATTTGGCCTTCTTGGTGGAGTGTATGCTGATCATTGGAATAAGAAAAAAATCATTATATGGAATCAACTCGGAACCGGTTTTATGATTTTTACCATCCTTATCATGTACTGGCTTCATATCGAGTCTATCTGGTACATCGCAGTTGCCTCATTTTTTATTGTATCTTTGCGCTGTTTTTACAGCCCTGCTATTAGAAGCTTGGTATCTAAAACATTACCCGAGGCACTGTGGCCAAAGGGAAATTCTATTTTTCAATTAAGTTTGCAATTATCTAGATCGATTGCACCGATTTTCTCAGGAATTCTACTATCTCATTTTTCATCTGAATGGATGTTCTTTATTTTTTTCATTTTAACTATTGCACCTATAGGATTTGTGATACCTTTATTTTTAGAACATAAAAAAACTTCCAAGAGTGTACGAGTAATAAAGGAAGTGAAAGAAACATTTACGTTTTTAAAAACCAAAAATTCGTTGTTTATTTCGATTGTTTCTTTTGGGATCGTGTTATTGTTCTTTACAGGGATGGAACGTTTAGGCCTCCCGATTATTTCGGATCAACAATGGCAAAAGGGAGCAAAAGGCTTTTCGATTATGTTGACACTTTTCGGTATAGGAAATGCTCTTGGAGCTGTTTTACTAGAGAAAATTGAAATCAAGTCCCATTATTCTCGTTTCATTATGATTAATTGTATTTTATGGGGGCTTGGTTTGATGGGAGTAGGGCTCTCACCAAACCTGTATCTGGCATGCCTATTTGCGTTATTCACAGGGATTACGGAAGCTTTCATTGATCTTCCTATGGTACTAATGATTCAAAAATTCACACCTGAAGACAAAATAGGTAAGGTATTTAGTTTTCTATCTACGATTGCCTTTATCGGGGAAGCAGGTTCTAGTATATTAGTTGCTTTTGTTATGGGGGTTTCAGGAACCCATGCCAGTTTTATCATCATTGCCTGTTCCATCATCGTGATATGCTGTACTTCTTTATTCTTAATGGAAAGACGTAAAATAGATAATAGGATTTCTACGAAAGACTATAGATTGGGAGAATCACATGAATGAGTTATTAATCACTTTGGATCGGGATTCATCCGTTCCTTTGTATGTTCAAATATATGATTATATCAAAAAAGAAATCTTAGAAGGGCATCTTTCCCCCAATGCCTCATTACCATCGATTAGAAAGATGTCAGAGCAATTGAGAGTTAATAAAACCACTCTTGAAACGGCATATGATCAACTCATGATGGAAGGGTTAATTGAGAGTGTGCCAAGAGGTGGTTACTATATCAAAGAAATCGATATTGGCTTTTTTCATAAACTAGATCACAAATATAAGTTGAATAGAGTTGAAAAAACGGAGTCTAGTTATCAGTATGATTTCAACTTAGACCATGTTGACGTCCAACATTTCCCCCTCTCCACTTGGAGGAGATTAACGAACGAAGTGTTAAGCGATGAAACTTTTAAGATATTTAATACAGGAGATTCTCAGGGGGATCTTGGATTAAGAGAGCAAATTGCCAACTATGTTAGGTTCGCTAGGGGTGTAAAGTGTACAGCAGATCAAATCATCATTGGTTCACATTCTCAAATCCTATTAATGCTCGTATGCAATCTAATCGGTCTAAGGGAAAAAATAGTAGCTGTAGGTGAGCCAGGCTATTCTTTAGCAACAAATGTATTCGAAAAATATGGATGTCATATTGCGCCCATTTCGATAGAGAGAGATGGAATGAACCAAATAGAATTAGAGAATTCTGGAGCAAGTATCGTTTTTACCTCACCTTCCTTTCAATTTCCATTCGGTAACATAATGAAGATTCAAAAGAGAATCAGCTTATTGAAATGGGCAAATTCAAATAACGCTTATATCATTGAAGACGATTATTTATCGGAATTTAGATATTCTGGAGAATTAATCCCTTCCCTTCAGAATCTAGACCGTGAAGAACGGGTTATTTATTTAGGGACATTTCATGGAAGTTTATTACCTGCCATTAATATAGGTTATCTCATTTTACCTCCTCATTTACTGTCAGAGTACTATCGAAGTCAATATGAATTTCAGCAAACGACATCGAGAATTGAGCAAAAAACACTTGAATTATTCATGAGAAATGGTCACTGGGAACAGCATAGGTTCCGTATGAAAGAAATTTATAAAAAGAAGTACGGGACCATTATAAATGCTATAGAAGCCTGTTTTAAAGATAAGGCTGTAGTATTTAAAGGACAGACTGGTCTTCATATTGTTTTGGAAGTAATTACAAGTGAAAAAGAAGAGAACCTACTTCAAAAAGCTAGAAAAGCAGGTATTAATCTTTATAGCTTGAGTGACACGTGGTATAGACAAGCAAACAATCCATTTATAAATCCTATATTTTTACTAGGCTTTGGTGGGCTGACAATAGAAGAAATCGAGAATGGTATTGCGATTCTTTACAGAACATGGTTTTAAATCAAATATCAGAAAATAGTAACGGTAAAGATAGGATGGAGAGAAATCCATCAAGGTTAGAAAACCTCATTTAGATATATTACGGTGAACCGTATCATCAATAAGGGCAAGTTTTTGTTTTGAGTGGGCATAATAGGTTCATTACGTGTAAAAGGAAGGAGACGCCACGACAAGGAAATGGATCATCCTTATGTAATCTTACCTGAAGAACAAGCGCCCCATGGTATAGAGCACTGTGAAATTTGCGAACTATTCAAACAGCGGAATCGTGTCGTCTGGGGGGAAGGAAATCCGAAGGCCCCGCTTATGTTGATTCTGGATAACCCCGGAGCGCGAGAGGACCGGGAAGGGAATTCGTTTTTATGCGGTACCCGAGAAACGCTCCAATTCGGCATGAGAGAAGCGGGGATCGATGTAAACGATGTATATGTCACCTATTTGCTGAAATGCCGACCGATGCGTGCCTACAATAAACCCGGGGCTAGAGCGGCTTGTCTCCCACACCTACAACTGCAGATCTTTCAGAAGCAGCCGCTTGTATTATTTGGATTTGGCAATGTCGTATCGGAAACATTATTCACAGATATGGAGAGTGCCACTGTTAAGGAGTTACGAGGCAGCTGGTATGAGTGGCAGGGTAGGCCCATCAGCTTCACTTATCACCCGCTTGCAGTAAGAAGACGCCCCAATCTACTCAGGTTCTTCGTAGAAGATTTGAAAGCCTTGAAGGAGAAGTGGAAGGAGATTCAATTTAGTAAGGGTCCCGCCAACCTTTAATGATAAAAGGGATCCTTTTTAGGAATATTTATTTACCAGTTCAAGCAAATACTCTCGAAATTCGTTTACATATGATTGGGGTTCCACAATTTCCAGATTCGTACCGAAACCGGCCAAAAATTGAAATCCAATACTGTTTTGAGGAACAGCGATTGTTGCCAAGAAAAGTTCAGAACTATAGTCTTCAATGCTCTTTCGGCCATACCTTTCTATGAAATGATCTTTTATGCCGGGCGAAATCAATGCTTTTACAGCGACTAGTTGCGGATGATCGGCTTCGCGCTCTTGCTCTAATGAATCATCCCTAGGGTTAAAGGTTTTCTTATCCAAATCGAGATGATCGATCCTGGACAATTTAAAGGTCCTATATTGCATACGCTGCAGGCAGAACCCCTTTAAATACCAACTCATTTCACTAAAATGAAGCTGAACCGGCTCGATGATTCTTTGTGTTTTCGCGCCGTTTTTATCCATATAGTCAAATGAAACCAATCTTCTCTTGGCTATGGCCTCCTGGCATATTTTCAAGGTTTGGCGAATTTCGGACCGACCTTCCCAATCGTAAAACGACAGTTGTATGGAACCTTTCGGAGAAAGTGGGTTAACCATTGCCTCTATTTTTTTGATCGTCACGCCAACCTCCTCGCTAATTAGAATTTGTTCCAATCCGCTGAGCGCCGTTAGTATATTCTCCAAGTCAGAGCTGTTCAGAAGACGCTTATCGACCTTGTATTCCTCCATAAGACCGTAGCCGCCGTGCACTCCATTGACAGAGTAGATCGGGATATTTGATAAACTCAGCGTTTCCATATCGCGAAGAATGGTTCTTTTGGAAACGTTGAACAATTGTGCGAGCTCTTTGGAGGAAACGATATCTTTTTTCAGCAAAATCATGATGATCGAGATTAATCTCTCAGCCTTTTCCATAGGATCTCCTTATTTTTCTGTCTCGTCGTCGAATGGTGCCATACATATGTCACCTATCATGAATTATACTACATTCATCAGAAGAGGGAGGGACTACTTTATGTCAGCTATTGCATACTTAAATTTTGATGGAACTGCAGAACAAGCGATTGAATTTTATGCTGAGGCTTTACACGCAACTGAAGTCAAAAAAGTGAAATTCGGGGATATCCCGCAAGATCCAAACCACCCCATGTCGGAAGATGAATTAAATATGATCATGGAGTCTTCCATAGAATTCGCAGGCGGGAGAATCATGATGTCGGACATTTTGCCTTCGATGAAGGCGGTAACAGGCGAGCTGGTGAAAGGGAATCATATCTTGATTAGTCTGGTCATCGACGATAGGAAAAAATTGGAACAATACTTCAGCCAGTTGTCTCTTGGCGGCCATGTCATCATGCCGTTATCCAATACTCCCTGGTCTTCGTGCTTTGGAATGCTGGTGGATAAGTTTGGAGTCTGCTGGAAATTTAATCGTGATGCAGATCAGTTTCTGGATAGCGTAATTTCAAATAAAAAATAAACGCATTCTAAAAAATGGTCTTGTAACTAAAGGCCATTTTTTATATTACACCGACGGAGGCACGATTTATGAAAAATAGCTATTCTTCTTTTTCAAATATGGAGATGGATCATATCATTCCGGTAAAATCACGAGAAGATTTGAGGATTTGGCTGCAGAACCATTGTAAGACGGAAAAGTCTTGTTGGGTCCTGGTTCGTATGAAGCCCAAATCGGATACGCTCTTGTATTTGGATGCGGTCGAGGAAGCTTTGTGTTTTGGATGGATTGATGGGGTCAAGAAGAAAATATCCGAAACGGAGCTGGCTCAGAGACTGTCCCCTCGAAGCAAAAAAAGCTCATGGACTGAGTTGAATAAAGAGCGTGTCCGCCGCCTCGAAAAGTTGGGGTTGATGACAGACGAAGGGAGAAAGGTTCTACCTGAGATGGATTACGATTCTTTTCGCATCGATCCGGTTATAGAGCACAGGCTAAGAGAGGAAAAGCAGGTATATGAAAATTTTCTGTCATTTCCAGATCTTTATAAAAGGGTTCGGATCGACACGATACAGAGCAATAAGAAGCAGCCGGAATTATTTAAGAGCAGATTAGACAAATTTATATCCAACACGAGAGAAAACAAAATGTATGGTCAATGGAACGATGATGGCCGCCTATTAGACTATTAATATATGCCCAAGGTTGGGATCGTACACTGTACACATTGCAACGTTTACACTATACAAAGTTTGATTAAAAAGCTTGACCACATTTAGAGGGCTTTTTCCACTTTCGTAACTCCACAACGTTTAGCCGAGGACTGTAGTTTGAATGCCTCCATCTCTTTAAATTCATTAAGCGTGTAAATCCCGGAATGAAATAATGGCACGGCTCCATAATCCCTATCTTTTTGTTCGTTTTTGCGAAAATTTTATAGGCCCTGAATACCGTTTTTGAATGTTTCTTTGTGCCTATAAAGAGCATAGACCGACTGGGAATAGACAGGATTTAGGGCTTTTTTCTCGTTTTGCCCTTGGTTGTTGATCGGATCTGCTCCGATTATGAGATTGGACACCGAATTTTACGCTTTATTGTCGAGCATTGTCTATTTTTTGTATAGGTCCTCCTTCATATAATAGAAGGGCACGCTTTGTAAATTGGGCGTATTTTGCCACTACAGTATGTACGTGGCGAAGAGTCGAAAGAAAGGGGGAAGAAAGTACTAAGGCAAGGTCAACGGCCTACACACCCCGGCATTCATCCGAACTCCTCGGGATTTCGACGATGGAAAGGGGCGCTGGACCTAGGCAAACAGCATATATTTATTTGTGTTAGCCGTTATATCGTGTAGATGATCTTGTTGTCACCAAAGTATTCCAGAGATTTAGGGAATGGAGGAGGTTTCGGTATTGAAACAAAAACGCAGTATAGGTAAACCGTTGCTGTCTTTATTTATGGCAATCTTGCTTGTCTTGCAGACAGTGATGTTCTCTGCTGGCGCATATGCGGAGAGTGTGCCAAACGATTCAGCGACGGAAGCAGTCAGTGAATCTGCCTCGCCGAGCGCGGACGAACCGCTGTCAGTACCTGAGGCAGTGTATGATGCGCCGAACAATTTCGTAGCGATGGCGGCAGTTCCGACGGACAAAACAGCGGTGTTTATGGAAGCTAATTCAACCTTTCCGCTGAAGGTGACGCAGGGAACTGACATTGCCCCAGGCGGTACGATTCAGGGCCGACAGGCATTTACTCTCAAATCTGAGGGCCTCAAGGTTCCGGTGAGAGGCGATTTTGCCAATACGGAGCATGAAAATGACACCACCAAGTACATTCAGAAGGGCGACTCAATCGAGCTGAAAAGAGAAGACTACTTCAAGGAAGTGGTGCTGCCGACAGCTACCAAAACCTTGATGGCAACAACTGATTATGGTCAGAAACAGCTGGGCACCGCCTATTTCACTCCGGACAGCATCAAGATTGTATTTAATGGTGATGATTCGTTTTTCAATGGTATTGGAGTAGCAGTTACCTTCGGCTTTGATACCACTGCCAATTCGGATTTGAATGGGATAGAATACGGCGATACAAAGCCTATCTCGATTTTCGGGGGAGCGTATGAGCTAAAGAACCCGGATGTTACAGCGAAATACAATCTCACATTGACCTCACCGGGAATGAGAAATAGTTCTTGGGCTTATCGCATAATTAACCCCGATTTCTTTGTAGCGGGAGCGATTACTTGGCAGTCTACTGTGTCTGCTTCCGATCAGTTTGATAATACAATTAAACTACCGTTGGATGGGAAGACGTTCTATACGAACCCTGCATCCTATAATATGGATTCGCCTTCATCTTCGTATCGAGTCAGTGGTATCTATGTGCCAGGTTCATTCAAAGTAAATAATGAGGTGGTAGAACCAACCATCGATGCCAATGGCGCTCTAAGCTATGTCTTCCCGCCGGGAACGGGTGTAGATCCACAGGTCGAATATAAAACCTGGATTCCAAAGGGAGGCTACTATTACGAGCATCGGAGTCCATCGGGCGATCCTGGTCGCGCTGTGAACATGAATGGCAAAGTGGAGCTCAAAGATGGCAATGCTGTGCTTGCGAATAGAAATCAGGAAATTGTTTTTGCTCCCGACTGGATTCAAGCCAGCGCCTCGTATGACAATCCTAATGAAACAATCACATGGAAAATCACTGTTAACCAGTATAACAAAAAAGGGTTAAAGGACTTAACCATCACAAATGCATTACCTGCTGGGCTGGACTTTTTATCGGCTGAATGGCAGACATGGGTGGATGGCGTTGCATCTGAGGTAAAACCAATTACACCGGATGAGAACAGCGTTTATTCCTTTGGGGATATTAACGGTAAAGTCGAACTGGTGATTAAGAGTAAGGTAACAAGCGGCTCCGACTTCAGAATCGACCCTCGTGCCAACTGGAATTTAGACACACCAGGCGGTATTCAGAACAATGATGCGACAACTGGATTAAGACCTGTCGCGGTAACTGACGAGGCAATCGTAACGATCGGTGCGCATACTTTTACAAAAAGCGGAGCTGTTTCGACGGAGGATTACAACCTCGGCGCCATCACATGGACTGTCAATCTAGCGCCACAGTATGCTCTGCCAAATGCGGTAGTATACGACGTGCTGGTACATGGCGGGGATTTGAACGTCTTGGATAACGCAGTGGATGCAACCGGCGAGGTTAGCGCGGAAACGATTGCGAAAATCAAGGCAAATGTCAATACTGCTCAGCTTTGGAAGCAGTATCATGCGGGAACCTTGAAGGGTGTAACCAATGCAAGCAGCTTGACCATGAAAGCCATTCCTTTGACGGTGAACGGAGAAGTCGTGGCAGATTTGATCAAGGTGACGGGATACACCGACCAAGCTGCATCCTTCAGCTTCCGTGCACTTGAAACCAACCCGGATATCCTCTTTAGGCAGGATATTAACACAGAGAAAACACGCTGGAATCGGGCTTTGCTATTTGACGGCGAAGCCGTAAAAAAAGCGGAAAACAATGCCAATCTTCATCTGCGTATGCTGAACAAGGATATGCTTACGGCATCCTATCCTATTAAGAAGGACGGGACGGCCGACACTTGGTATACTCCGAACAACGTTAACCGTTATATCGGTTATGATGGATCATCAAGCGGCGACGAATACACCTTGGCTGGTTATGACCGGACAACCAAGACGGTCACCTTCCGTCTAAGCGTCAATATGCCGGGCTACAACACGGTTGAAATGGCGAAAAGTGGTGGAAGCCGGGTCATCACCGATGTGAAGTTGGTGGACACCTTGCCGGCAGGATGGGAGTTCGTTCCGTTTTCCGAGGAGAAGGAATTTGAGCTTTGGAAAGGTTTTTCGGATAATGGCAGCGGCACCGGATATGGGTTTCGAAACAACGCTGTTTCAATCATCGAGCCGAACGACCCTGCTCACGTCGTAAACTTCTCCCATAGCGGCAACGAAGGCACCTTCACCTTCTCTAAATTGGAAGGCCCTTATGTCATTTTGGTAAAAGCAAGACCTTCGAATGAAGCTTTGGCGAAATATTTGGACGAGTACACGACCAACGGCACAGACAAGCAGGTGCTGTATAACAAAGCCGACCTTCATATGACATGGGGCGGAGTGGAGAAAGTCCTTACCGAACAACGTAAGATTATTGTACCTATTCAGACTCTGGGCAAATCGGTAACGAAGCCAGTTCCAGGGGTGCTCGAATGGACGGTAAACTATACCCCGCCATTCAACATGAAGCAGGACGTTTACCTGCAGGATACCCTAGGTGCAGGCATGAATCTGCGTTATGAAGAAAACGGAAAGCTTGTGCTGACAGCGCCTAGTATGGCAGTCTATCCTGCCAAACTCACTGCCAGCGGTGCTCTGGAACGGGAGGGCGCAGCACTGGATCTTAGCGATCCGAATGCTGAAGTTCAGGTAGAAGCTGCACCAGGCGCAGGAGGCACCACAGTTCTAAAATTCAAAATGAAAAACCCTAACAAGTTTTACCAGTTTGTGTACCAAACAGAGGTTGATCCATCTAAAGCGAAAGCCGGAGACAAAATGGGCAACGAGGTAAAACTGGAGGGCGATGACAATCTGAAATCTGTCAGTGCCAGAAGCGAAAGCACGCTGGACAATTCAGACGTAGCTGGCAGCTCAAGCTCCAACGCCCTGCTGCCCCTGAAAAAGGTAGATCCCAATGGCAATCCGCTAAAAGGCGTAGAGTTTACGCTCTATAAGAAGGATAGCGGAAATCAAATCGCCAAAGGAACAACCGATAGCGGAGGGAAACTTAATCTCCTATTCCCAGATCCAGGCTATTATGAGCTGAAGGAAACTTATATTGACACCAATACTTGGCTGCCTACTACAAGAGTTTATCAAGTATATGTAGGAAATACGCCTGGGAAGCCCATCTGGGTAGACGGCGTGAAAGTAACCTCTGATAGTCCGCTGGTCGTGCCTACGCCGGCCCAGGGCAAGCTGACCATTACCAATAAGGTGGAAGGCAACGGCAGCGATCCGAACAAAGAGTTCGAGTACACCGTGAACTTCACCGGAGAGGGCGAGGACGGAGAGTACACCTTTAAGAAGCCAGATGGTGAAGTTAGCACTGTTAAGTTCAAGAGCGGAGATAAGATCATCCTCAAGAACGGGGAATCTGTTGTATTTCCGACATTGCCTGCGGGTCTGGTCTATACCGTAACCGAGGCCGATTATACGACTGTTGACGGTTATACGACTGAGCCGGAGACGAGAGAGTTGTCAGGCAAGATCGAGAATAAAGGTGATCACAAAGCAGATTTTGTCAACAAACGATACGTTTATAATCTGACCGTCAGCAATACCGTAACCGGGGACGGCGCAGAATCGGACAAGCCGTTCAAGTACACCGTGACCTTTGACGGTGCAGGTAAGGGTCAAACTTACAATTACGAGCTTTCAGACGGCACGACGGGCACGGTCACATCCGGCGCCACTTTCGAGCTCAAGCATGGTGAGACCTTTATAATTAAGGATCTTCCCGACAATCTGAAGTATGATATTACCCAGAACGATTACAAGAACGACGGCTACGCGACGACTCCTGCGCTGTCTGATGAGGGAGTTATGGCGGGCGCCGATCGCACGGCAGATTTCGTGAATGAACGGGCTGTCAGCAAGTTGACCGTTAGCAATACGGTCATGGGCAATGGCGGCGACAAAACGAAGGAATTCGAGTACACCGTCATTTTTGAGGATGCAGGCAAGGATGGAAGCTACGCGTATACGAAGTCGGATGGCGAGACAAGTACACCGGGCACGATCAAGTCTGGCGAATCCTTCACACTCAAGGATGGAGAGACACTGGAAATTGTGGGTCTGCCGAAGAATCTGAAATACACGGTTACCCAGAAAGACTACACAGCGGATGAGTACGTGACTACTCCTCAGGAGCGGAACCATACCGGAGTTATGAAAGGCACTGATGAAGATGCCCCGTTCACGAACACGCGAGTCTTGAAGGGCGGCCTGCTCATCAGCAACGCGGTTAAAGGTAATGCCGGCGACAAAACGAAGGTGTTCAAGTACACCGTCGTCTTCACAGGCGAGGGAGCGGACGAATCCTACGACTATGTTAAGTCGGACGGCACCAAGGGCAAGATTAAGAGCGGGGATACCTTCGAGCTTACTGATAGCCAGACGCTCGTTATGCAAGGACTTCCAACGTATCTCGAGTACAAGGTGACCCAAGATGATTATTCGGAAGACGGCTATGTGACGGATCCTGAAAGTTTCGTCCGCACGGGCTCCATTCCGGCGAAAAGCGCGGCTGAAGCACACTTTGTTAACACCCGTCAGCTTCCAGTTCTGGAAGGCGTGCTGCGTGACAACAACACAGGCGAAATCATTCCGAACGCGAAAATCATCGTGACGAACAAGAAGACCAACGAACAGCAAACGATTTGGACGAACGAAAATGGTGAATATTCGGTCCTGGCCGCAGCGGATACCAACTATACGATCACATATACGAAGTTGTATCACGTTGGCGGGAAGGATGTCCCTGTCGAGTTCACCCAAAAAGGAAACGTGAACAACGGCGTGACGGACGAGACCGTTCCGGCGGACATTACGGCGGTAGGGATCGTTCTGTTCAAGCAGCTGGATGGAACCAAAGAGCTATTCAATGATTCGTTTACCAGCCAGATGCGTATCTATTTGAAGGACAAGGACGGCAATTATCTTCCTAAGGCATTTCCGATGGATCCGAACGGAACCTTCTCCGTGGAAGGGTTAAGCGAGCAGCAGTACACCATGGAAGTTCGCTATCAAGCTGAGACCGGCGAGGAACTTCTCTTCAACGTGACGAAGCTGAACGTGAAGGCTAACGGAGAGCTGAATATTTCCGAGGCATTGGTCGACCCTTACGGTACGGTTTATGATGAAACGACAGGAGATGCCATCACTGGCAAGAAAATTGAAGGAGCCACAGTTACCCTGTACTATGCGGATACGCAGCGGAATAGAGATAAAGGCCGTACTCCGGATACGAAAGTAACGCTTCCTCCGGTTCCGAATTTTGCGCCGCACGACAACAAAAGTCCGGAGCAGGATAGCGACGCAAATGGCTTCTATGCATACATGGTGTTTCCTGAAGCGGATTACTATCTGATCGTAACGAAAGACGGATACGAGACGTACAAGAGTGAAACGATTTCTGTCGATTTTGACATTGTCAGAAAAGACGTGCCAATGAAGCCGATAAACACCGGCGGCGTACCAGGCCCTGTTAACCCTGGACCAGATCCGGTAAATCCAGGCCCTGTTAGCCCTGGACCAGAGCCAGTGAATCCAGGCCCTGTTAGCCCTGCTCCAGAGCCAGTGAACCCAGGCCCTGTTAGCCCTGGACCAGAGCCAGTGAATCCAGGCCCTGTCAACCCTGCTCCAGAGCCGGTGAATCCAGGCCCTGTCAACCCTGCTCCAGAGCCGGTGAATCCGGGTCCTGTCAGCCCTGTTCCTGACCAACCTGGCAGCGTCAACAATGGGACTAACAACATCGACGACGTGGCTGATCACGATGACAACGGAGTTGGTAATGTCGGCGACTTGGCCGATAAGGGTGCGGGCAATGCAAATAACGAGCTGGACGATGCTCCTCAAACCGGAGACAACAGCGTATCGCCAATCTTCTATATGGTTTTGGCGCTGATGTCCATGGTGATCATCGGATTCTGTCTGCTCGGCAACAAAAAGAGAAAGCACATCCAATGACCGGAAAGGCGGTAAGAAAATGAGCAAAACCAAAAAATTTCTTATCGCCGTTTCCTCCCTTGTGTTGGTATTTTCCCTCGTTAATCTGGCAAGAACCTTTCTGGGGGATTATGCGGAGAAACAGAAAATCGAAGAGTTGACCAAGGTTTGGGAGGAAGGGTCTGACAAAGGCGGAGGGGATGCATTCCCCTCCCTTTTGTTCAATACGGAGAATGAGCCGGTCATGCTTCCCGAATTTCGAGCGCTTTACGAGAGAAACTCGGACATTGTCGGCTGGCTGAAGATTGACGGCACTCGAATTGAGTACCCGGTTATGCAGAATCCGCAGGATGCGGGGTACTATCTCAATCATGATTTCGATCAAAAGGAAAACAAAGGCGGTCTCCCCTTTTTGGACGAGCATAGCCGGGTCAACGATTCGGACATTTTGCTGATTCATGGACACCACATGAAAAGCGGCTGGATGTTTAAAGATTTAATGAAGTACAAGAACGAAAGCTTCTATAAAGAGCATGCTGCGTTCCAGTTCAGCACGCTTTACGAAAAGGAAGAGTATGAGATTGTTGCCGTAATCTTGTCCCAAGTTTATCGAAAATCGGACGACGTTTTTAAATACTACCAGATTGAGAATGTAAATACGCCCGCCGAGTTCGATTCGTATGTTCAGAACATCAAAAAACTTGCTCTTTATGACACGGGCGTAAATGCCCAATATGGTGACAAGCTTGTTGTACTGTCTACCTGTGAGTACTCGACCGAAAACGGTCGTTTAGCAGTGATCGCTCGAAAACGCAAATGACTATGTTGAAACCCGGCGACAAGCTGTTTTAATATCGCGTTCTCCCTTGGAGGACGCGTTTTTTTAGGCTTCTTTTTTGGGCAGACTATGTTATCTCGGGGTGGATTCCCAGGTATTGACAAAGATCCGTACCCTATGTTAGGATCAGCCTAACCGATATGAACGGAGGGGTTACGTGTGTTGAACTAATTCTTCGATATTCTTTGCACAATGAATTAAACGGTGGTTTAAGGCTATTTAGTGTGCATCGTAATCGAAGAATGGTTTGCCTTACGGTAACCTGGATTGTTATATGTAATTGAAGGTAGGGAATAATTCCTCCTTCTTGTCATATAAACTGAATTTGAAGAACATGTAATGCAGCCTTTTGCGATCTGTCCCGTGACCGAACTTCGGGTCCTCCAGAGGGAATATGATCTTATTGCGTTCATTTTCAAATTCTCTAATTCGATTACAGTTTGCACAGGCCAATAGCCTGTGTTTTTTTATTTTAATTTAGTCATTGGAGGATTCGAATATGAACGAACGATTCGTAAAGGTAGATGGAATTCATATATGTACAGACAGTTTTGGAGAGCCAAGTAATCCGGCTATATTGCTGATTATGGGTGCTCAATCGTCAATGATTTGGTGGGAAGAAGAGTTTTGCCAACGTCTGGCAGACACAGGGCGTTTTGTTATTCGTTATGATAACCGCGATGTCGGACGTTCAACCACTTACGAACCGGGTCAGCCAGGCTATTCTTTCGAAGATATGGCCGATGATGCCGTTAGAGTACTGGATGCTTACAAGATTGAGCAAGCGCATATCATGGGTATGTCCATGGGCGGCATGCTGACTCAAATGATCGCTTTACGGCATCCGGAGAGAGTTCTAACCATTACGCTCCTGGCAACGTCCAATTTTGCGCCTCATCTCCCCCCGATGGAGGAAAGGGTTATGGATTTTTTCTCGAATATGGGGGCGATCGATTGGACTAACAGCGAATCGGTAATCAAATTTGCGATTGATCGGTCCCGAATCCTGGTTGGTTCAAAGCATATTTTTAATGAAAAGAAAGTGGGCATGTTGGCCGGAAAAGAGTTCGCAAGAAGTGACAATATGGCCAGCATGAGCAATCACGGCTTGGTGACGGGTGGAGAATCTTATCTGGTTAGGACGAGTGAAATCAATGTACCCGCTCTGATTATACACGGTACGGAAGATCCCATTATCCCTTATGAACATGGAAAACATATAGCGAGTGAAATTCCGGGCGCGGTTTTATTGACACTGGAAGGTGCAGGGCATGAGCTACATGAGGATGACTGGGGAATAATCATCGATGCGATTTCAAAGCTTACTTCAATTCCAAATTCGCTCAGCTAACCGATCGTTGTCAATTAACACTTGACACCAGAGTATAGGTGATATAGCATATTCCTAATAATTAAACTACGTTGAAAAGGAATAGTACGGTTTTCCAAGCGAACAGAGAGCTGTTGGATGGTGTGAAACAGCCGTGGAGGAAATCGGAACTCGCCTTGGAGTTGCTCACTGAACCCGTTAAGTAGGTGGAGCCGGAGCCTGACCGTTATCATCAGGAGGAACCAAGGTTTGTTCGTTTATGCAGCCTCGGATCCGTAGAGTGCATGCCGATGATGGCATGAATTCGGAGTGGTACCGCGTAGGATGTCAAAGTCTTTCGTCTCTGTGTATGGAGATGAAAGGCTTTTTTTGCGCGTTCCATCTTAGGCGGGTAAGCACAGGAAAATCGATGAAGGGAAGGATATCCATGAAAAATGTTAACAAGTACGCCAGAGGGTATTTTATGCCGCCGGAGACAAGCTTGAATTGGACTCGGAAGGAGTATATTACAGAGGCGCCGATTTGGTGCAGCGTCGACCTTCGTGACGGAAACCAGGCATTAATCGTTCCGATGAATCTGGAGGAAAAGCTGGAGTACTTCAAATTGCTTGTAGATATCGGCTTCAAGGAGATCGAAGTCGGATTTCCGGCAGCATCGGAAACGGAGTTTGCTTTTTTGCGCACATTGATTGAGCAGGAATTGATCCCGGACGATGTAACGATCCAAGTGCTTACCCAATCGAGAGAACATATTATCCGCAAAACCTTTGAATCGCTGAAAGGCGCCAAAAAAGCCGTAGTACATCTGTACAACTCGACATCCGTGGCACAGCGGGAACAGGTATTCCGCAAATCCAAACAGGAAATCATCGACATCGCTTTGAACGGTGCCAAGCTGTTGAAGCAGTGCGCGGAGGAAACGGAAGGAAACTTCCAGTTCCAATATTCGCCGGAAAGCTTTACAGGCACAGAAATTGAGTTTGCGCTGGACATCTGCAACAGTGTGTTGGACATATGGCAGCCAACGGCGGAGAACCCGGTGATCATCAATCTTCCCGCGACGGTATCCATGTCGATGCCGCATGTCTACGCGAGCCAGATCGAATATATGAGCGAGCACCTGAACTTCCGTGAGCATGTTATTTTGTCGGTCCATCCGCATAATGACAGGGGAACCGGTGTCGCAGACGCGGAACTGGGCATGCTGGCCGGAGCCCAGCGCGTTGAAGGCACGTTGTTCGGAAACGGAGAACGAACAGGGAACGTGGACATTGTGACGCTGGCTCTGAACATGTACTCTCACGGGGTGGACCCGAAGCTGAATTTTGAGAATATCCCTGCGATCATCTCCGTTTATGAACGGCTGACCAAAATGAAAGTAAGCGAGAGACATCCATACGGAGGCGAGCTGGTATTTACCGCTTTCTCAGGTTCTCATCAAGACGCCATTGCCAAAGGAATGAAACATCGCGAGGAACAGGAGCCTCAGCATTGGTCGGTCCCTTATCTGCTGATTGATCCCAAGGACATCGGCAGGGAGTATGAAGGCGACATTATTCGCATCAACAGCCAGTCCGGCAAAGGCGGGATCGGTTACGTGCTGCAGCTGAAATACGGGCTCGATCTCCCGGCGAAAATGCGCGAAAATTTCGGATACTTTGTTAAAAACGTATCGGACCAGCAGCAGAAGGAACTGATGCCTGATGAAATCTACGATATTTTCTTGAAGGAATATGTAAACATAAAAACCCCGGTGGAGTTTGTCAAATATCGCTCTGCGGACGATGAGGAGTTTCAAACGATCGTTACGATCCGTGTCGGTGATGAAATCAAGGAAATTACAGGTACCGGAAACGGAAGACTTGATGCGATCAGCAATGCTCTGCAAACCGAGCTAGGAACGGCTTATAGCGATTTGACCTATACGGAGCACGCTCTGGAAACAGGCTCCAAATCCCAAGCGGTCTCTTATATCGGGGTCACGGCTTCGGATGGCAGCGTATATTGGGGATGCGGCATTGACGTTGATATCATGACTTCATCTGTCAAAGCCCTGTTCAGTGCAGTGAATCAATTCAGCCGTAATGCGTAAACAACAATACAAAAATTCGTCTCGCATAATTTCCTCGTCTGGTCGTCCAGACGGGGATTTTCTTTCTTATTCATTGCCATGAAGGAAAGGTCGGGGTAGTTAACTGGAATGCATATTTTCTATCTCGTATAATCAAGATATTTACGAAGGGGGCTCTGTACATGACAAAAACGATTGTGGAAAAGTTGAATCTGCATAAATTCAAGAGGGTTGCAGTGTTGTACAGACCGGAGAGTGAACACGGCTTATCGGGGTTATCTGACTATGATACCGAATTAACGGGCGGCCCCTATGATCTTATTTTTGCTTACGTGTTTAATATCGAATCGCTTCGGGACCTCGTCCATCAAGTGATTGATCAGAACAACTTGAATCAAGGAGGCTATTTGTACGCAGCTTACCCCAAGAAGGGGAACAAAGTGTACTCAACCTATATTCATAGAGACAGTCTTTTTGAAGGGGTGGGAGCCGATGAGGACGGCTACATTGGAACGAGCAGCCTGAAGTTTGCACGTATGGTGGGCTTGAACGATGTGTTTACCGTTGTCGGTTTCAAAGCGGAGGCACAAAAGAAGAAGGATGCACCCTCTAAGCCAAGTCAACGCGTGGATGATTATGCAGCGCTGATTCCTGCTATAGAAAAGGATTTGAGCGATCGTCCTGAGGCACTGGCTTTCTATCGATCCCTTACTCCAGGATACCGGAAGGATTGGGCTCGTTATGTCTACAGTGCCGTACAGGAGTCAACCCGGGCCAAACGACGAACCGAAATGAAAAAGATTTTAGGCGAAGGGTACAAAAGCATCGATACTTACCGAAGGGACCACCCGTAAAGCAGGAAGACCGTTGCAGGCATAAGGCCGGTTGGTTCCGGATCAGGGCAAAGGGTTACGTTCGCTGTTCACGGGCATTGAACGATTGGGCAGCGGGCCTGCGCGATTCATCCAGGCTGTTCAGGAAAGACCGCAATAGCTGCCTCAAATGATCCGGACTGCTGATCATCGGTAAGTGCCCGGCCTGCAAATGCTGGACAGATTGCGGGGAAAGGTTTGCGATCATTTTATTTTGCAAGGAAGGATGGAATTCCTTATCCTCCGTTAACTTGACGTACAGCTTGGGAACAAGCGGGACGCCTGCATCAACCCGGTCTGTGTATACGCGTACGGCCTCGGGGATGAACGCTTTTACGATTTCCGTTGTCTGATCCTCGGACAAGTCATTGCATAATCCCGCGCGGATTACGGATTCGGGAGGTTTTGTGCCCCATCTGCGCATTATGGCCGACATGATCATTCTTTTCGGGAATGGAAGGACAGATACGAATGAACCGCCGTTCTTGGGGATAGCCGCCCCTATAGCAACAAATCCCGCCACTCGATCAGCGAACTCCGATGCGAGTCTCAGGGCAAGAACTCCCCCAAGCGAATGGGCTACGATAACAAACCTTGGAATGCTCCATTCATTCACTTGTTTTTTCATATGGACCACATAATCTTCTAAAGTCAGACTGCTCCCGGAATCCGCGGAGTTGTCTCTAAGAGGAAACTCAAGAAGCAAAGCAGGATGATCCAGTCCTTTCACGACGCTGCTCCATATTTGGCTCCCTAATCCCGCACCATGGACGAATACAAAACCGATTTCTTCATTTGTGTGCTTATGCATATGAGTTAACTCTCCTCGCAGGTTAATGGTTGAGATTGCTTTACGTGAAGAGCGTATCACATAAATAAGACAGTTCATGTCTTATTTGGAGGGTATAATGGAAAAACCTTGAGGAGGAGATGACCATGCACAAGCCCCAGCGTCTCATTCAATTAATTATGGCGATCAATGCCAAAAAGTCATTTACCGTGAAGGAACTTGCCGATGAATTTGGGCGATCCACCCGAACCATTACTCGGGACTTGCAGGAACTGAGTGAACTCGGTATACCGATCTATTCCATCCAAGGAAGAGGCGGAGGGTATAAACTGCTTCAAGAAAGAATGCTCCCGCCTATCAGCCTTTCTGAAAGCGAAGCCATCGCCATGTTTTTTGCGTGCCAGTCATTGGATTTCTTCAGTTCCCTGCCTTTTGGAGATGGGGCCGAGTCTGCATTGCACAAGTTCTATCATTATCTGCCTGCCGATATTAAGGAACAGATCGACCGCCTGAAGGGGAGAATCATGTTGTGGAGTCCGTACCGTTCCATGGCCCCGGGGATTCTTCAAACACTGCTGCAGGCCATCATGACTGGCAGCGTGGTCACTCTGGAGTACAATTCCGGCAGCGGGGTTGGCCTAAGGGATGTTCAGCCCATTGGTCTCTATACAAGCTCGGGTTATTGGTACTGCCCGGCTTATTGCTTCCATCGGGAAGATATTCGCCAGTTCAGGGCGGATCGGATCCTTTCTGTATCACTCAACGAATCGGTCCCTTCGCGGGAGGACATCCGCAAGATGACTTTGATGAATAAGCCGGAAAAAGGGCATCTGGATCAGACGACGCTTCATATGGAGCTGACACGGAAGGGGATATGGCTGCTGGAATCCAATCCTCGTTTTGCTTCAGGCATACAGCGCAACGAAGACGGCAGCGGAACGGCAGCGGTACAGATCGCCACGGAGGATCTGCATTTCTATGTAGACTTGATCTGGAATCTCGGCAGTGAAGTCAAAATAAAGGGGCCGCTCGAAGCGATAACGTACATTCAGGAAAAAGCAGAGGCTATACGGTTACTATACAGCTAGACATTCACGTCGATCATGGAGCGTTTTTTCAGGAGCTGTCGGGTTGCGACAAGCTCCTTTTGTATTTTTCACCAATACGGCGATCAATTTAATTTTGACATACAAATTTTTTGGGGTTTCTCGCTTTCAATATTTTAACGTTGCGGGATAAAAGCTCTTTTTCGCTTACGATCCATGTATGGTCTTGGGCGTTCCTGCTGCGAATCGCGAGGAAGTTGGATGGGCTGCCCGAATAAATCTTGTACCCCTTTGCAAGGCAGTCGGCACAAAACTTTACGCACTCCCCTCGATTTTGATCGGGAAACCCAACCTGGCTTAGCACATGCCGTTTGACGAGAAGGGTTGCTCCCTGAACGAGGGAAACATATTGATTGGCCCTGTTATAGTAGCGAAGCAGGAGGAGTTTTTTGCCGCTCAAATACATATAGTGGGCCCGCTTTCCCACAATATCGGCGTTGGTCTTTAACAGGGTTCGCACACTGTCCGTTAAATAGCCGGGAGCATAATAGTCGTCATCGTCAAATTTGGCAATAAGCCCGTATTTAGCTAAAGAGGCCCCGTAATTAAGGCAATGGCCAAGCGATACATGCTCCGGCAAGCTGTAGATCCTCACATTTGGATGTTGATTTGCCGCCTTTATATACTCGCTGACCTTCAGATTACGTTGATTTAATATGACGATCAGCTCTTTATTCTTATAATTTTGTCTGCTGTAGTTATGAAAAAGGGTATCCATGCACTGCTGCCTTTTGGTACACGTAATGATGGAAACAGCATTCTTCTCACGGGAAATATCCGGGTTTGGCATTATAATGCACCCTTTGGCTTTTTCTGCACAAACTTTTCGTAATTTTTTACAGGCGGAATTTTTCTGCTGTGAGCGAGGATCTTTTTATCGCTGATGATCCATGTATGGTTGGATGAGTTTTTCCTGCGAATGGCGACAAAATTATGCTTTCCAGCAGAATAAACGTTGTACCCCTTCCGCTTGCTTCTTAAGCAAAAAAGATCGTCTTCGCCGACATTTCGATCCGGGAAGCGAACGTTGTTAAGAACGTTCCGTTTAATGACAAGCGTTGCGCCAGGGAGCTTGGTTACGGGGCGATTTTCATCCTGCGGGAAACGAAGGACCAGGGTATTTGATCCACGCAAATACATATAATGCGCCCGCTTTCCGATCACATCGGCGTTGGTTCTTTGAAAGGCCTCAAGGCTTTCCGTCAAATAGTAGGGAGCGTAATAATCGTCATCGTCGAATTTGGCCACATAGCTGTACTTTGATTTCTTGACGGCAAAGTTCAGACAAGCACCGAGCGAGGAGCGTTCCGGAACCCGATAGACTTGTACGTTTTGATGCTTTTTGGCTAACGTCTGATAAGGTTCAAGTGGGATCTTATCGTTGTTGACGATAATAATAAGCTCTTTCTTTGCATGGTTCTGCCGGCTGAAATTATTAAACAAGTTTCGTATATAGCTTTGGCGTTTCGTGCAGGCAATAATAGAGACTCCCTGCTGTTTTATGGTGTTTCCTGTGCGGGTTCCCATCCTATCGCTCCCCTTACCAGTGATGATCGTTTACTATCTTCCTATAATCTATGTGAACGGTAGAAAAGAGGAACGGCTATTAGTAGATAATCATCTTCAAGCTTGACTGCGCGATAAAGCAATTAGGAAAAAGCATAAAAGAGCGAACACTTTAAGAGTGTCCGCTCAAGAGTATTGTTTTGGATTTGTACCCGTGGAAACGGTATATAAAGTTCGCCAGATGCACCTTCGAAATGGTGCATCTGCTATGTTCCATGGTCATTGCATAAAGTCGGTATAGCCGCCAGGCCCTTACTTGGATTCGATGCGACCCAGAGCATTGTCGTCCTCTTCAAGATCTGCCAGGGCTGCTTGCCAGCTGGAATCGTCGATGCCCAGCGCACTGCGCAGGTAAGCCCATGTGATTCGTTGGAGCAGGGCGACCCGTTCGGAACTCTCGTCCGTTGTCTCCGTGACGCTGTACCCGGGGATTCCGCCAAGCGAGTGTTCTCCCCCGAAAAGGGTAAGCAGGCTCTTCTTGCCTGGGCTCAGAAAGTACGGGTCGGCGAACCAGTCCGGTCCCCGAGTGGAAAGCATGGACTGGTCCTTATCTCCTGCCACCACGAGGGTCGGCGTATTCATGTCCTCGAAGCTCGGGTTCATGAAAGGAAAATGCTCGGCTGCGAATGGGGTCAAATCAGCTCCACCTTTGCCCGTCGTGGCAAGCAGCACGCCTGCCTTGATCCGCGGATCGGACATGTCTTCGCCCGGCTCGCCGTCGGCATCGAGGACCCGCGCGCCGAGCAGCGTGCTCACTGTCTGGCCTCCCCAAGAGTGGCCGGCTGCGGCGATGCGGCTTCGATCCAGGCGCCCGCTGAGGCCGGGAATAGAAGCCGCAATCTGGTCAAGCTGGTCGAGGACGCGTTTCAGATCATCGATTCGAACGCGCCAGATCAGCGGTGTACGGGGATCTTCAGGAGGAAGATTCAGCGTTCTGGAGTCGAGGTGGGTAGGTTGGATGACCACGAAGCCGTGAGCGGCCCAGAAGTCAGCCAACGGGGCATAACCGTCCATCGACGAGCCAAAGCCGTGGGAGAAAACCACAATCGGCAGGTTGTGTCCCGTCGCGGGCGCAGATACCCGCACTTGCAGATCCTCACCCCGATCCGGGGCGGTTAGCACTACCGGTTTTATTGAAATGACCGGAGTAGGCGTATTAACGTTGATATTCATAAATAAGGTTCCTTTCTTGGAGAGAAATTGGTTTTAAGTCATAACGTCCAGGCTGTATCACCATGGGAGCAGGCCGCTCTCGTTCGAAAACGTACCCGTCGGGCCGTTCTCATCGAGGAGTGCGAGGCGCACAGGTTGACGTGCGGCCTGCTCGACATTGCCCGTACCCTCGAAGTTGTTGAGGTCCGTGGAAGTGAAGCCCGGGCATACGGCGTTGACCTTGATGCCTGTGGACTCGAGTTCGATGGCAAAAGCGAGCGTGATCGCATTCAGGGCGGTTTTGGACGGGCTGTAAACGGCGCCGAACATCGGACGGTGCGGATTGGTCGGGTCCGCGTTCAACGTCAGCGAGCCTGCGCCGCTTGATACGTTGACGATGCGTCCAGCCGGTGCCTTAAGCAAGAGCGGCAGCATCGCTTGCGTGACGGCGATCACGCCGAACACGTTCGTCTCGAACACTGCCCGCACCTCGTCCAGAGACGCAGCGCTAGGCCGACCTGAATTCCCGATCTCCTCAAGCGTCCGGCCTGGCTTGCCCGCGTGAGAGATGCCGGCATTGTTGACGAGCACGTCAAGACGGCCGAGCTCGCTGCCGATGCGCTCTGCAGCGGCTGCGATGGAGGCCTGACTCGTGACGTCGAGTTGGAGGGCGCGGGCATCCGCTCCGATGCTCTTCGCCGCCGTTTCTCCATTCTCGAGATTGCGAGATCCGACGAGCACGGTAAAGCCGTGCCCCGCGAGATCCTTTGCAATTTGAAGACCGATTCCTTTGTTGGCCCCGGTAACCAGGGCGACCGGTTTATTTTGCATCGTAATCGTCTCCTTTTTTGTGTATCGAAGTGTGTATTTAGTAAATTTCTTAAGGTTGATGTATCAACTTGATGATCAGAATTTGTTATTGTTGATATGTCAACCTGGTATCCACTGTAACATGTTGTGGTTGATGCGTCAACCATGATATGATGTTTTCATGGATAAGAACGAGATGAACAAAGAAGAAATGAGAATATGGCATATGTGGAAGGGTTCCTTCCAGACCATCTTCGGCCGCGTAATCAAAGACATGTCTGAGAATACAGGGCTATCCGAAGGGGACTTTGGAGTCTTGGACCGGTTAGACCTGTTAGGGGAAGGCAGCCTTCGCCAGCAGGATTTAGCCGACTCGATGGGTTGGGATAAGAGCCGATTGTCACATCATCTGACGCGGATGGAGAAACGTGGACTCGTGAAGAGGAAACCGCTGAACACGGATCGTGGCGTTCAAGTCACCATCACTCCGGCAGGGAAATCAGCGCTTGATGATGCACGTCCCGTCGTCTCGAAGGCAATACGCAGACATTTTTTTGATCAATTAACGGAGCAAGACATCGAGTCAATTTCCAGGCTGGCCGAAAAAACAAAGTCTTCGTCTTGCAATGCCCCGTCGCCTTGATCATGATGGACATATGAACAGGCCCTTCCCCCGAAACGGCGGAGGGCTTTTGCTTTCATCAGGAAAACCCCTGAATGACTGATCTCGAATCCAAATAAAAGGAGCTGCCATACGCAGCTCCTTTTATTTGTTTTTTATGTGATGAGGACGCCTTCCTCTACAGGCGGGAAATAAACCACATATGGAGTAGATTGGTTCATTTGCTATTCTTTATTTTGGAAGATTTCGCCCTTGACCTCGCCGATGTTGATTTTTCCGTTACCGGATTGCTTTATGGTTGCATTTTTCATCACGTGATCCATATCCAGGCTGCCGTCTCCGACATGTATCTCGGCTGAACCATCTACGCGATCGATCTGAATATGTCCATTGATATTATGAATGATTACATCTGAACCGATATCTTGAACGGTCAGGTTACCGTCGCGATTGTCGATTTCAAGGGACCCGGATAGGTTCGACACGTGAATATCGCCATTGATATTGTCGAGCTTGGCGCTGGATGATAAATCCGAGAGGTGAATATTTCCGTCGCGATGTGAAGTAATGTCCACTTGGAGTTGTTCCGGAATGTTGATGACCAAATCGACCGCTCCAGACCCCATGGCAAGGAATTGCTCTCCAAACCGAGCATCCAGATAAGCATTTTCTTGCTGCGCTTCCAGTGTAAACTTCAATTTGTCCATACTTATTCCTTTTGCTTTAGCAAGAGCAATCACTTCGATCTTATCCGAATCGGCGCTGCCTGTAATCTGAATTTCCCCATTTCGATGGTCAATGACGAGCTTGGATAAATTGTTTGCGGGTAATTCCAGGGTCTTTTTCTCCGCTTCTTCTTTTGCTTGGCAGGCTGTTATCAGCAGCAATAATGCCGCTAAAATCATCAAGCCTTGGATTGATCTCGTTCTTTTCATATATATCACCCTTTTCTTAATGAGGTTTTTAAACAGGTTTGCTCTTAGGTTACATCCCGCTTTACAAACAAGGGGTATGATATCAAATGCATGAGTGCGAGATGAAGCACGATAAATACAAGGGAGAATCCTAACGTTACCCCATCAACAGAAGGATTTCCGTACAGGAGCGGTGTTAGGTCAGTGTGGGAGAAGACGAAGTATTTCGTCCATGCCCAGCCGTCCATCGCGATCGCGATTACGAATCCAGCCAATGCAACAAGCAGGGAAATCACGATGGAGAAGGTCGTGCTGCGGAAAGCAGCGGAAATCATGAAAGAGAGCGTAGTTGCGATCAGCAAGAATGGAATATGAAGAACATATCCAGCCAACAAAATCTGCAGCGTGGGTACTTCCCTTACGGCTTGGTCTTTGACATAGAAATAGCTGTCCGCTAATCCATCGAAACCGAATATGAAACCTCCTAAGATGGTGGCCAAGAGTATGCCGGCCGCAGATAACAACAGGGCGAACAGAATGGCGGCGATGTACTTGGACAGATAGATCTTGGTGCGGCTGGCGGAACGGGTCAACAGCAGCTTGATCGTGCCGGATACGAATTCGGCGGCAACGATTTCGCCGGCAATAATGACCGAAATTAAAGAAGCCGCAAAAATGATATTCTGCACTTGGCCTACTGCAAAGCTCCAGGCATTAGTACTAGGCGGGATGTTGCGATCTAAATAGTATTGATTCAGCAGGATATGTTTCTCGGCCTGTTTGATTTCAATCTTCAGCGCATCCGGCTTGGCAGCTTCCTGGCTGTATTGCACATTTTCTTGTTCCAGCTGTGCTCGCCAATTGTCACCTGTCAAGCTGTTTCCGGCTGTCTTCAAATTTACGATTTGAAGCAGCACGTATAACAAAACGATGGCAATCATCACCCACGTACGCTTTCGTTTATAAATCTTCATGTTTTCATTGCGAATAAGTGGAATCAATGTTGTTCTCCTCCTGTTACCTCCATGAACTTGTCTTCCAGCGTCTTCTTGATCGTGCTCACACCATACACATTAATTCCGGCCTCCATCAGCTTTCGGCTAATCTCAGGGATATGCCCTTTGGCGATACGGATTTGAATGTGGTGTTGATCGGCCGTTATTTCATCGCCTGCCATGATCGCTTGCAGGATCTGTACTGCTAAATCCGGCCGGTCGACCTCGAATCGGACTTGGGTTCGTTCGTCGTCCGCCATATCCGATATTTGATGAACGCCTGCCAGCTTCCCTTTTTGCAAAATCGCGACCCGGTCGCACATCATTTCCATCTCGGACATGAGGTGGCTGGAGATCATAATGCCTACGCCTTCTTTGTGCGCGAGATACTTCAAGTGGCCTCTCAGCTCCCGGATCCCTGCCGGGTCGAGTCCGTTAGTTGGTTCATCAAGGACAAGCAGGGAAGGCTTATGGACGAGAACGATGGCGAGGCCTAACCGCTGCCGCATGCCTAGAGAGTAGGTGGACACTTTATCATTAATGCTGACCTCCAACCCGACAAGAGCGATGACTTCCCGGATTCTTGCCTCTGTCACGCCCGGCGTCATGCGGGAGAAGTGAATCAAATTGTCATAACCTGATAGATATTTGTATAAATCCGGATTTTCCACGATGACGCCAACGTGTTTCATGGCTTGTTCAAAATGTGTATGAGCATCCATACCGTTGATCAGAACCTCACCTCCCGATTTGGACATGAGGCCCACGATCATCCGAATCGTCGTCGTTTTTCCTGCTCCGTTCGGGCCGAGGAGCCCCAAGATTTCCCCCTCTTCCATATCCAGCGTTACCCGATCAACAATGACTTTGTTTCCTATCCTTTTTGTGAGTTCGCGAATTTGCAGCAGCGACAATGCAACCAGCTCCTTTTATTGGCAATTGGAATGAGATATAATTTTCCGTATTCTAGGGGATTCATCTCAACCGCCCTCAACGTAACAGAACAGCTGTCATAAAGCCGAGTGACAAGGAGTCATACTCTCGAATGACAAGTAAAATCGGGCCTGTTCCCGCCGGTTTGTCGCTCAATTCAAAAAGAGTGAACGGAGTTGTACATATGCGTTTTCTTATCCCAAAACGGTGGTCATGGCCGGATTGGACCATGCTTGCCATTCGCATCTTATGGGTCGTCGCCGTGATCATTTTGATGTATCAAGATCAGCCAGCCTTTCCTTTTTGGATGGTGTTTGTTCCACTTTTGCTATGTAATCTTATCCCCTTTTTCTTTGTGAAGGGCCGATACTCCCAATATCTGATTGCGGAATGCTTGCTGGCTGGAGGAGTATCCTTATTTCTTGCTTACGACCTTGGTTTGATAAGATTGTTTCCGCCGGCTCTCTTTACGATTGCATTCTATAGCCGGGGGCGAGCCCACTGGTACTCGCTGCCCGCAGCTGTAACATTGTTTGTTCTGAGCGCGGGGAATTCCGTCATTTCGTCGTTGTCTCACTCTGTCATATGGCAAAGCTTATTCGACGCGATGATCCTCTACGGTGTCAGTTATGCGCTGCAAAAGGGGGCTTTGGCGATCAATGCCATCAGGCAGAAGCTGGCGTTAATCAAAGAACAATATACGATTTTGGAGCACTATTCCTCGCAGATCGAAAGAATGACGCTGCTGGAGGAACGTTACCGCATGGCTCGCGAGCTGCATGATATCATTGGACACACCTTTACTTCCTTGATTTTGGGGATGGAGACATTGAAGTCCCATATTCATTCGGACGAGGGAGAAGCCAAGCTGCAGGGCATGCTCAAGCTGGCGAGAACGGGGCTGGACGATATTCGCCATCAGGTGCATCAGATGGATCCGGTTGAGGAGGCGCTGCCTTTGGATCGATCGCTGCTTCAGATGCTGGACGAATTCAAGGAGAACACCGGGATTCGAGTTGTATTTCGTACGATGGGCGAGCCTTACCCTGTCATGAAGCAAGCCAAGCTTGTTTTGTATCGCTGCCTCCAGGAAGCGTTGACCAATGCCAGCCGTCATGGGCAAGCCAGCACGATTCAAGTCCTGCTTCAGTACGATCATCTGCAGGTGATGCTGCAGGTCCAGGATAACGGCAAAGGCGACGATAACCTTCAATATGGATTTGGTCTGACAGGCATGAAGGAGCGACTGGCCCCATTGCAAGGCCAACTCTATATCCATTCGCAAGCGGAGGCGGGCACGATGGTCACCTGCACGATTCCCAATCCATCTCGTGAAGGCGGACAGAAGATCAAAATTCTTTTGGCTGATGACCAACCTTTGATCCGTGAGAGCCTGAGGCTCCTGTTGGGAGAAGAGAAGGATTTTGAAGTCGTGGTTGTTGGCGACGGCAAACAGGCCGTTGCGCAATGCGGGAAAGATCGTCCCGACATTGTTTTGATGGACATCAACATGCCGGAAATGGATGGCATCGCGGCTACCAGGTCCATTAAAGAGACATGGCCGGACATTCGGATCATTATGATCACAACGATTGAAGATATTTCTTTGGCGTCGGAGGCGCTTCGAATCGGGGCGGAAGGCTATATGCTGAAATCCATACACCCTAAGGAGCTGGCAGCAACCATCCGGCTCATATACGGCGGGGGGACGTTTATCTCGCAAGATGTAGCCCATCAATTATTCCAAAACCAGAAGGGGGATAAAGCGCCGAATCCGTACGAGCTGACTGAACGGGAAATCGATGTTCTCCGGTGCCTGACAGAAGGGCTTCGTAACAAGGAGATCGCGCAGAGACTGCATCTATCGGAGGGAACCATTCGGAATTATATCTCATCCATCTACCTGAAACTGCAGGTAGGTGGCCGCGAAGAGGCTGTAGAGAAGGTAAAGGCAGAATTTCTGCTGCTTAACAGGTCCCCCTAAAATTTGGCCGATCGACCCGTTACGGGGAACCGTATCATAAGTTACAGCGAAGAGTTTAATTGTGGAAAGCGCCTAACAATATGATCAACTGGAGTAGTCCAATTCTAACGAAGAAAACAACACGTAGTGTGACATACACGCGTGTTGTTTTCCGTGTTTTACAGATGCGAACCGCCGCTTGCATCGATCAACTGACCGGTTACCCAGCGACTGTCCGGAGAAGCGAGGAAAGCGGCGATATCCGCAACGTCTTCGGGTTCTCCCCACCGGTTGAAAACGGATAGATCTGCCGCATACTTCTGTCCGTCTGGATCGCTCAACGTTCCTTCATTCATCTCGGTGTTGATGATGCCGGGTAAGATGGAGTTGACCGTAATATTTCGGCTCCCCAATTGTTTGGCCAGCAATAGCGTAAAGGTATTGATCGCTCCCTTTGTCATGCTGTAAGTGAAGACACCCGGGGAAGCTGCCCGCGTCACGAGGGAAGAAATGTTAATGATGCGCCCGCCGTCCTTCAACCGCGGCAAAGCCTGTTGCGTTACAAAAAACGGCGCTTTGACATTAATCGTCATCACTTCATCAAAAGTAGCTTCTGTCGCTTCTTCAAAAGTAAGAATTTGCCCGATTCCCGCATTGTTGACCAAAATATCGAATCCGCCGCCGTCTCCATGCTCTCGAATTGCTTCGTCCAGCGCCGCGATCAACTCACGAATGCCGACAGACGTGCTCAAATTGGCGCCAATCGCACAGGCGTTTCCTCCGTTTTGGACGATTTGTTGTACGACCGCTTCCGCTTCATTGCGGCGTTGACCGTAATGTACGGCGATAAAAGCGCCCTCCTGTGCAAGACGCAAAGCGATGCTGCGCCCGATCCCCCGGCTGGCCCCCGTTACTAACGCTATTTTTCCTGTCAATTTGCTCATCTGTCCTCAGCTCCTTATCTTCTTTCCTCTACAGTTTTAACATAGGAGTGTTGTTGAAATGTTGCTATCCTATTACTATGGATTAGCGGTAAGTGTTCAATCGCTGATGGATCAATGAAAAGCCATGCGTACATTAACCTGCTTCCTGTTCATACAGGGGTGGATTGATGTTAAAGCGAAAGGAGCTGGGCGTTTGCCGTAACTAGGACAGGTGTCCCTACATAGGAATAAGCTGATGAGGAAGGCTTATGTCATGAGCAGGGACGGTGTAAAGTAGATGACACGAAAGTTGAAAAAGAAAAGTACACGATTAACCGGAAGGATCGTATTTCCGGGAAATCCGTCATACAATACGGCCAGAATGGAGTACAATAGGCGCTTCTCCAAATTTCCAAGGGTCATTGTTTTTTGCCAGCGAACTCAGGATGTGGTCAACGCCGTCAAATGGGCTCGTGAGCGGGGCATACGGCTGCGAGTGCGCAGCGGACGCCATAGCTATGAAGGATTTTCAGCTGTAAATGGCGGTATTATTATCGATGTGAGCGAGATGAATAAAGTTAAGGTTAATCGAAAAAATAGAGTGGCCATTGTGCAAACGGGAAATCCACTTGCCCGGGTGTACAAAAAGCTGTGGAATAAACGTGTGACAATTCCGGCGGGGACCGCGCCCGACGTAGGCGTAGCTGGGCTTACCCTGGGAGGTGGCGTTGGACTGCTTTCCCGCAAATATGGACTTACGTGCGATAACTTGAAACAAGTGAAGATGGTCGTAGCTTCGGGGCGGTATGGGGCAAAGACGATTGTGGCAAACCGAAAGAAACATTCCGACCTGTTGTGGGCATCACGAGGCGGAGGGGGAGGGAACTTTGGCGTTGCCACAGAATATACATTTCGGGTTAGACCGATTTCATCGGTTTCTATATACAGCATTACGTGGAAATGGAGTGATCTTGAGAAAGTGTTACCGGCTTGGCAGCGCTGGGCGCCATCGGTTACAAACCGCTTAACCTCAACCATTGAGGTAGCTGCCAAGCAGGTAGGAACCATTGTATCTACCGGGCAATTGCTTGGCGGTACAGAGGAGCTGCGTCGATGGATTAGGCCGCTCTTGCGAGCAGGCACGCCGGTGAAGGTGATGGTGAAGACTGTACCTTTTATTGAAGCAACCAAATTCTTTGCCGAATCTGACCTGAACTTGGAACCGAAATTTAAAATAACCGGGGCCTACGGGTTCCGACCTTTGCCGCCTGAAGGAATACGAATTATACGGGACTTTTTATCCAAAGCACCTAACAGGCATTCTAGCGTGTGGAGTCAAAGCTTGGGTGGTGCAAGAAGCGCGGTGAGTCGAGTATCGCCTACTGCAACAGCTTATCCTCATCGGAAGGCGGAGACAATCTACGAACTGTCAGCCCGCTGGAGAAACGACAAGGAGCAGAAGCGGAATATTCAGTGGGTAAAAAGGTTCCGTAGAGCGTTGCGCCCCTTTGTTAAAGGGGACTATGTGAATTTTCCCGACCTGCAGATTAAGAATTGGCCCAAGGCATATTATGGCGTGAACTTTGGCAGATTGAAGCAGGTGAAACGAAAGTACGATCCCCATAATGTGTTTCGTTTTGCTCAGAGTATTCCAGTGGGCAAACAGGTCAGAAAATGACAATATGCACACCAGATCGAATTAAAAAAAGAGCTGTCGGGCGCAGCTCCTCTGGCCATTTCGTCGAGAGAGCCGTTACGGTGAACCGTATCGCTAGAGAGCGAGTTACAAAGAGAGGTTTTTCCAAATCCAAATAGCCATCAAAACAAGCGGCTGCCCTTCCGGAGGCGACCGCCTTGTTTTCCATTTCTTCGGTCTAAGCAACCGGATAATCCATAACGACGATGCCCTCAACTAGCGGTCCGATGGATTGCAATAAACGTTGATGCAGGGGGTGCTGAATATAATCCCGGCAAGCCTGCTGATTCTCAAAGGTAACTCTGATTCCCAGCGTATAGCCCTGAACGTGCTCTGTTTCCTCCGTAACATTAATCCCCGCGCTAAGATCGATGATCCCCGGAATGCTTCCTTTGAAATCGTGAGCGCGGTTTACCGCTTCTTCTTTCTCGCTGTTGGAGACATGCGGCTTAAATTTCAAAAGCACGATATGCTCAAACATCCTTTTCCCTCCTCAAATTCTGGTTATATTCGACTTTGCAGTTTTCGCCTAGATAGCCGATGTACGCTGTCGTTTCCATTCTTGCTATTCTCCCGAAGGAAGACATAAACTGAGTATAAATGGACCTGAAGAGGCTAGGAAGAGATCTGGTTATCGTAGGATGGGGAATCCTACGTTCATGAATTCGAAGGAGGGGAGAGGGATCATGACGTTCAGCTTGGACCGTTATGAGGAGTTGTCTCACTTTTTGCGCATGCGCCGGGAACGGATTACTCCGGAGCAGATTGGATTACCGGAGACCAGACGCAGACGGACACCCGGACTTCGCCGCAGCGAAGTGGCGATGTTGGCAGATGTGGGCTTGGATTGGTATACCTATTTGGAACAAGGGCGTCATATCAATGTGTCGGCTGAAGTTCTTGATCGAATAGCCGAAGTGCTGCGGTTGAATGAATCGGAACGCAGGCATCTGTTTTACCTTGCCCGCAAGCAGCTGCCTTTGAACGAAACATGGAAAACCTCTAAGGCAACACCGGAACTCCAACGTTTTTTGGATAGTCAAAACGTATCTCCGGCGAATGTCATGGATGAGCGCATGAACATTATTGCATGGAATGAAGCCTATTGCGCGCTGAACGGGAACCTTGCGGCGATGTCTGAACGGGAACGGAATTTTGTCTGGATGACGTTTACTTCTCCCCGTTTTCGCTACATCAAGGGGGACCAATGGGAGCTGCATGCCCGGAGGATCGCCGCCAAGTTCCATGCCGGGTACGCCAGGCACGTAGATGACCCTTGGTGGTCAGAGCAGTTCGAGGCGCTGTGCGAAGCCAGCAGCGAGTTTCAGGAATTCTGGGAATCCTATGAGGTTCTGGATGCCATCGATGCCCCAAAGGCACTCCAATGTCCGAATCTCGGGACATTGAATTTTGATCTGGTTTCGTTTCAGTATTTAAACGATTCCAATTTGACCGTTTCCATTCATGTTCCTCATCGAGACGGCACCGTTGAAAAGATGCAGCGGCTGTTATTCGATTATCGGAGCCAGCACTCAGGGGAGCTTGAACCCTCTCAAAGAGTGTAATATGAGGTAACTAGACTAAGCTGAACCATCCCACAAGAAGCAGGAAAAGCAAACACAGTGCACCTTCTATTGAGGCGCACTGTGTTTGCTTTTCCTGCTCGAACCATCTTAAGCAGCAGAAAGATATTGAGAGCTAGGTCGGGGATCAGAGGCGGTGTTAGTTTCTGGTTTTAACCGCCAACCCGCTAAATGATATGGGTCCTACGACATCTACTCTTGTATTTGGAGTACGGTTTTCGGCTGTAACCGTGTATGCATGCGTACCTGCTGGGACATTTCGATCCTCAGCCTGGAAAGTAACGATATAATTTTGTTCTGAACCCGTAGATTCGATCCCTTGCTGTGTGTTGAAAATTTCTTTATTGCCGCGGAAGACTCTAAAGCGAACTTGAGCAATGCCTTTGACACCTCTTACCCCAATGGAGGCTACCAAATCTACCCGGTTCGGCTGGGAATTCGCTGGAATCCGTATTGGAATCGTTGCTATGCCGGATTTTTGCGGGGAACGTCGAATCGTAAACGATTTGGCCGGGTTAAAGCGATTAAGCGGCTGAACTGCCGCTTTATCAAGGATACGTACCACAATATCAACCCCTCTTATATGATGCTCCAATGTATGTGAGATTCAGAGAGGATGATTGGGCACCATTAGCCTGTTTAGAAGAGTTGTTTTGAAGAAAAAGTAGTGAATAGATTTAGAATAGCCCGTTATCTCCAGAATGTAATCTTGTCGGAACTTAATCGAACGGACTCATATCCTTCCTCCTTGGCTTTACCTATAGAAATAACCATGACGGGAACATAGCGTTCTCCATCCAAATCAAAGGCTTGTGCGACTTGATCCATTTCAAAGCCTGCCATTGGATTCGTATCATACCCATGTGCGCGCGCTGCTAACATGAGCTGCATAGCAAAGAGGCTGCTATCGATCTTTGCAACTTCAACTTTGATATGTTGGGGGAGAGTTGGATACATCGATAGAATGGTCTCAAGTTGGCTGTCTCTCACTTCAGCTGGCATTTTTCCTTGTTCCACGGCTGTATTGTAAATTTCCTCAACATGTAAATAGCTCTGGGTGTCACCGAAAATGATTACCATGGCAGATGAAGTATCGTTTTGTAAGGTATTGAAACGCATCAGAGGTCGTAGCTTCTCTTTTCCTTCCGGCGTTTCAACAACAACGATCCGCCATGGCTGCATATTTGCAGAGGATGGAGCCAAACTAGCTTCCGAGATGATTTCGCTGAGCTCCTCTTTCGATATTTTAATATGTTCATCATAATGACGCACAGAACGTCGTCCCTTGACTATACTTGCGAAATCGTTATTAACAATGTGGTTAAACATCAAATCTCTCCTTTGGATAACGGCCAATTTTTTTGACATTGAGTATGTCGTTCGTTATCATATTCGCATTATGGACTATGAACCTAGGTTTATAGCAAATCAATAAAGAGAGGCCATAGGATGAGAATCAATGATGTTTCCAAATTAACGGGTCTGCCTATATCGACATTGAGATTCTATGAACGTAAAAACCTGATTCCGGACACATTTGTGAAGAGAGATGAAAATAATTATCGGATCTATTCGGAGAATATTGTTGAGTTTCTAGAGGATGTGAAGGCCCTTTTATCCGTAGGATTTTCTGTAGAAGAGTTACGTTCACTAGTCGATCAACAACTCAATCTATCGTATGAGGTAAAGAAAGAGCTGGTTGAACAGAAAATCAAAGAAATTGAAGAGATTCAGAAGCGGTTGAAAAAGTCGAAAAAATTCCTGCAGGCCACATTGGAAGGAAAAACAAGTTTCCAAACCAAATGCTAAAATGGATGAATAAGAGGAAAAGGAAAATGAATACGAAAACAGGCTAGTTAACGGGGGGCCGATCGATGGGATTGGGGAATACAGAAACGCAGCTGGAGCGCATAAAAGACAAACTGAATCAAGCCATGTGCAAAGACACATCGTTCTCCGTGTTTGGGGCATCCTCACATCGGTACAGAGTGAAGGATAGGCTTACAGCAAAAGAGCTGGCTGAATGGCAAGCCCGTAATCAGGTCAACCTGCCAGAGCCTTTCGCATCGTTTTTGACAGAAGTCGGCAATGGAGGCGCCGGACCCTATTATGGAATCTATTCGATCGAAAAGGCGACTTCCTATACCGAAAGTCAGGCTCTCCTTGCAAAATCCGTGCTGTATCCCGGAATGGCTAAGGAGGAATGGAACGATCTGATTGAACCTCTGACCAAGGATGAGGACATCTCGGATGAGGAATACGACGATACCCGTAATAAGGTGCTGGGCGGCATGCTGTGCATAGGGACACAAGGCTGCGAATATGATATGTATCTCGTACTTGAAGGCAAACACCGGGGGAAAGTAGTATACACTTCCGATTTCCATCCCGATCATCCCTTTTTCTTTGTCTATGAGGACAGCTTTCTGGACTGGTATGAGCGCTGGCTTGATGAAATTATTCTGGATTATGATATCGGGTGGTTTGGCAGCCGAATGCCGGGTGACGAGAAGGCGTTGATCAGGATTTATGAAACCGCTCCAAACGAAGAAATCCAGGCTAAGGCGCTTGATGGAATGTTCAAGTTTAAGAAGGTCTCTCAGGAAACCCTTGGTTTTTTGCAAAATATCGCGGCTCAAGGCTCCAAAAATCACGCCACAGCCATTCGGCTCATCTGCAAAACTTCTTTTGGTGCAGGTTCAGAATATCTTTTGAGACTATTGCAATCAGATGGGCATGGGGGTTTTCTGGAAGCTTTAAGGATTCTGCACGCGTACAGTAAAACCGAGGATTTGACGGGGTTTATTCCCGTGATTTTAAAAAAGCTTGACCGGGTTGAGGACCAGGAAACGCTGCGTTATGCAGGGTATATCTTGGAGGCTTGTGAACATGATGTTGGATAGGACGGAACTACTCTTGTCCCGGCCATTTCGGCATGCGGATGTCCTATTCGCACAGGCAAGTAGTCCACCCAGCGCGTAAACTGAATTAGATTTCAGTGGAGCGAGGTGAGATTTCATGGCTAAAACCAACTCAATACGCGTAAAGGCTAAGCGGTACAAAAATCGGCCTGTCTGCGTCACTCTTCACAGTGGCGAGACATATGTCGGTTATATAACTGACGTAAATAACGGAGGCGTAGTGCTCACTGGTGGAGGAACGCTACCGCACAAGGCGACAGGGGAGGGTTCACGTTCTTCCAAGCGCAAGACCGGTTCACGCAGCAAGGGCGCTCGTTCGCAGAACCGGGGACGGGTGAACGGCACGCGCAAGATGCCAACCCATTCGCGCAAGGCACAGCGCGCGCAGGTTTCGTCTTTTATGCCCATGATTGGTTCGCTGTTCGGCGGTTTCGGAGGACTTGGCGGTGCGGCTTCGGCTGGAGGCTTACTTGGCAACGGTATGCGGCTGTTTGGCATGATCCAACGATTCGTCCCGGTCGTAAAGATGGGGTATGGCATGATCAAGTCCATCCGGCCGTTTATGGGTGCCGTCCAAAGCCTGATGGCTCCGCCTAGTCAGGACGAAGAGCAAGAGGGATAGTCCGATACTCAGCCCCTTTGGAGACGGAAGGGGCTTTTCCGTTTTGAGGCTATATTTAAACAGGAGGTGCCCCATGAGTTCCATTATGAACGTCATTGAAAAGATGAAATTGAACGTGTTAAGCATCGACGGCGTTCCGAATTCGTTTAGTTCAGAAGTGTACAAACTTACGCTTGCTGGCGGTGAACATGTTTATGTCAAAATTCCGTTTAACCGAAATAAACTGTTTCGTGAATTTCAGATGCTTGAGACGTTGAAGAACGTGCTGCCTGTTCCAGAAGTGTTGGACTTTTGGTCTGGGGATGAACATATGACTGGAGCATTGCTGCTTTCGGCGATTCAAGGGATGCCCTGTACAGAAAACATTGACGAGAAACTTTCCTTTCAGATCGGGATGCATCATGCCATGCTCCATGAAGTCAGCATGCCAGGGTACGGCTGCCATGTGACCGATGGATTTAAAGTTTTTGATCCAAATGATTGGCGGCTGCATATCCAAAACAATTTTGAAAAGTGGAAAGAGCCATGCCAAGAAATGCTTGACCCCGAATTATACGAAAGAAGTGTTCTGCACTTTGATCGCGTTTTCTCAGCTTTGCCCGATCCTGATGGACCATGCATTGTTCATATGGATTTCAGACCCGCCAATATATTGGTGAACGGTAGCGACGTTGCTGGCATGATCGACTTCGAGAGCGCTCGCGGCGGATCCTCGGAAATCGATTTTACGAAGGTTAATCGGTATATTTGGGAGGTCAATCCGGGAACAAAAGCGTCGTACATCGAAGGTTACCAAACGATTCGACCGATGTTGGATCTGGAAACGGTGCTGCCGTTTTATGACTTTTACGACGCTTTCAGTGCAGTGGTTTGGTGTAAGAACAGAGGGATCGAAAAAAATCGAACGTTTCTGGAGGAAAATATTTTAACTTTGCGCAAAGCAGTGGATGGCTGAAAGGGGGAAAGCTTTTCGGAAAAATGAAGTGCATTCAGAAGAAACGACATTTACTACATGGAAATATATAACCATTTTACATATACAAACCTACCTGCCATATTCCTTCAAGCAGTATACGTACAACAAGGAGGCGATGAAATTATCCGCTTCTCAAACAAAGAGCCGTCCTCTAAAGGATGGCCCTACGTTTTGCCTCAACATTAAGTACGGAAACATCATTTATCCATGAAAATGTTCCACCAAAATCCCGCGTAAAACGTGTTTGTATTCCTCCATGTCATAGGACGAGTTGTCGACTTTTCTTTTGGCTATATGTAAGCCGGCGAATATGTCCTGTTCCAGTTCACGCCGTGCTTCAAGAACCTTTAACGTGCCTTCCAGGCCTGTGAGGTTATGACGTTTGCCGTAGCCTTGGTTCGTGTAATAATCGATAAACCCCTCGGACCATTCCCGCGGCCGTTCTTGTATGGCCTTCTTGAAAGAACAACCCAAATCCTGCTGTTCCACGTAAATCAATAATGGATTCAAACGTTCCACGATGTGCGCCAGTTGCGTAACATAGCCCATCACGTCTTCTTTCTTAGCATGATGCTTAATCATCCCGATCGTTACAGGGTTTTGGATGAAACAGCAATCAAACACAAAGGGATCGGGGCCGGCCCACGCGCGCTCGGCAAACCTCTTCCACCGATCCGTGATCAGCTTTCTGTTCTGTTCAAATGGCAGCTCGTAGATATCGTGTTTGAAAATGGATTTCATCCATTCATCGGGCAAGCTCTCACCGAATTTATTTTGCATTTTTCGATATTCCAAAAAGTAATGATGACCCTCTCGAATAGCGTGATCGCTCAATAGATCTTGAAATGGTCCATATGAACGCAGTAATTCAATGAATTCATGCTCTATAAAAAAGGCAACGCCATCATAATCGGCAGGATGATCCAAATTGCCTTCCAGAAACAATCGGGATGCAACGTTCATTTCCGCTAAAATTTCATGGACGAGCCCAGCCGTCGTCGTTTTGCCGAAACCAGGCAGCCCTTCGATGAGCACTAATTTCGATTGCATAATCAAGTTCCTCCTTCGTGGTTGGAGGATAAGCAGGCAAGAATCATAGAGACGCGGTTTCCCAAAAAATAAAAAGCAGATACCGTCAGGTATCCGCAGAATGGGTGTATGATGCACCTTTCCTGCATACCCTGCAAGATGAATTCCAAGCATGCCAAATCAACGAGTGTATTCACCCATAATTGAAGGCATCCTTTTGAATTCGTAATCTCTACAGCGTAGTCCACATGATAAGGTATATGCTCCTTTATTTGCATCTCTATGGTTCAGATTACCATTAAAGCGTAGTAAAAACAATCAAAGCGCTGCTCATACGATGCTTTTCGCCATCAGAAGGGCATATCATTCTAAAAAACGACCGATGGCAACCCATGCAGCCAGGACGAAAAAGACGACGTTCACGCCGATCTCCCGATATTCCTTGCGTGTGATGTGCAGCAGAGCGCCCAAAAGAACGATGATTGCCAGCGCAGTCGCGGCGATTGGCGTCAGAACAGGCCAAATATTCGTGGCCTGAGGCAGGATAACGCCTAGCGCTCCTAATAACTCGGCCAATCCGATCATGATGACGAGACCTTTGGGGAGGTCTTTGACCCACCCCCAAGATGCTTTGGCTTTTTCATGCTGAAACGCCTTCAACCACCCGGAGTAAACAAAGCCGAATGCCACAGCCCCTTGAATTATCCATAATACAACATTCATGAACATAGACCTCCTGATCACTTTATTCGTTACACAAGGTATAATAGAGCCTAACGACAAGACTCAGGAAGTAGGCACTTTATCTAAACCTGGTTAACAAAAAGTGACCTTATGAAACATAAGGGGGTGAAGCGTTCCATGGAAGAATATTGTAAATTCGAATCGGCATTGAACATTTTGGTGGGAAAGTGGAAACCGGTCATTTTGCTGCAGCTTATTTCGAAAGGCACCATGCGGTTTAGCGAACTGCAAAAGGCGATACCGGATATCAACAAAAAAATGCTCACTCAGCAATTAAGAGAGCTGGAATACAACGATATCGTGCATCGCGAGGTGTACAATCAGATTCCTCCGAAGGTGGAGTATTCCATTTCCGAGTACGGCAGAGGTTTAAGCTCCGTGTTGCAGGCATTAAATGATTGGGGCGTCACTCATCTTGAACATATGAGCAAGTTATATAAAAACGATCCTTTAGAAAAGAAATCGGAATGAAGCCGCTTATCGGTGCACCCGAAAAAGGCATGAATGGGAGATTAATACCCCCCATCATGCCTTTCTGTTGTGTTACATGTTTTCTTAGTTCGAGACCAGTTCAACAGACTGCGAATCCATGATCGGATTCCAGTATTGCTCGATCGCAATCGTTAAAGGTTGCCGATAATCCAAAGCCTCTTTTCCAAAATTTACGGCATAGTAGTCTTCAATGGAACTATCGGCTGTAGTGGACACGGAATGCCCGCCTTGCTTAATGGTTTCCGGTGATAACAAGTCGTGCTTGTTACCTTCCGCATCCGTGAAGTTATGCTCAAGCGACATGCCGAAGCTTTGGGCAGCCATCGCTTTTTCACGTTTAAAATACAGCAAAATCTCTCCATCTGCCGCCGGTTCTTCGGGTTCGATGATTTGAACGTATTGGTCCGGCGCCGCAACGATCTGTTTTTGACCCAGGTCGATGGCGATGTGCATCTCTTCTTTAGGCAGCGCGGCAATGCCGGATACCTTCAATGAAACGCCGTCCATGTGATCGAATGAGTTGCTTCTGAATACAAGCGTGACCTTGGAGTCGTCCGAAAACATGGTGTCCGGGTAATATACCTTCTCCCGTTCCTCCCCCTTTTCGCCGACCAGGACAGGGTTCAGCAGCTTGAAAATTTGCTGGTCATTGCTTGCGTCATATTCGAGATCGACGTACGTATTCAGTGGAGTGAATTGAACCTGGCTCACGTTTATTTTTTGCCCATCCACGACCAGTGTGCTCCTTGGGTGATAAATTCGATCCTTTTCCTCAAGCAGGTCAGGTTCAAGCGGGATCGTGAACTTCAAACGGCTCCGGTATTCGTTGCTTACGGCATCCCAAATTTTCAAGCCGATCGTGGCACCTTCCTTGTAGGAAGCAGCAGGTTCCAGGCTGGCCGTGTACACGTAGTAACCCGTTTCGCCGGGAAGGAGCTCGCTGCTGCTCGTGGCCTGCATGGATTGTGCTTTAAAGGAGGAGGCTTCGACGCCGCCGAAGGCCAGCGAATCGATCAGGGGATAGGCTGTATGATCGGTATTGTTTTGCGCGCTGTACATGATGTACGATTTACGTCCATCCGTAAACGCACCCGCAACATCGATGCGGAATCCGTCTTTCTCCACACTTTGGTTGATCGGCTTTACAAGCCCCTGATCCAGCGCGGCTGCAATGCCTTGATCCTGTTTGGCCATCGGCCGGAACAGCTCGACATCGATCGGCTGCTGCGTAGTTGTGGTTTGAACCACTTCATACGTTTTTTCACTTGAGGGAGCTCCCAGCGGTGAAGTCGTGAAGAACACGGATGCCGCAGCGGCTGCAATGACCCCGGCTCCGTATGCAACCCTGCGTCGTTTCATTTCGCGTCTCTTGCCTTCCGCTATTCCTTTGCGGATCGCCGTCGATAGTTTGATCTCCGCAATCTGTGCCTTTCTATGTACGTCCCTGGAATCTTGCGCCAGCATGCGCTGTTCTTTTTCCGACATATGGACACGCCTCCTGTCTCTACAGATATTTTCGAAGCTGCTTCAGCCCTTCCCGGAGCCAGCTTTTGATCGTGCCTTCGGGCCTTTGGAGCACTTTGGCGATCTGCGCGGTCGTCATGTCCTGGTAGTATTTCAGCATCACGACGTGACGGTGTTTAGGCTTTAATTTCACGAAGGCCCGCTCCAAATCGATTTGGTCGTTATGCTTCATTTCCTGGGTGGCTTCCTCATGTATCGTATCCGTCGGGGAAACCCGCTTTTGGCGTCGAAGCTCGTCCATACAGCAATTCGTCGTGATTCGGATCAGCCATGGCGTAAACGACTGTTCGTTTTTGAGCTTCTTTCGTTTCATCCATGCCCGGCAGGCCACTTCCTGTACGATCTCCAGCGCATCCGCTTCGTTCCGCATGTAGCTGTAGGCGACGGAATACAACTTGTGCTGTTCGCGGGTTAAGCGTTCGAAAAAAACGTCTTCATCCATGATCGAAAATGGCGTATCTTCTACGTATTGATTTCCCGTGTTTTCCAACCCTCACCGCCCCCTTCTGTCTTTTTTGTTCCGGTATGCGGCAGAAACCCCTTGAAATTGAAATTCTGTTCGTATGAAAGACGTGTCAGCACGGAAAAACGATGAATTTTTTCAAAAAAAATTATTCCTCCGGGCGACTGTATACATAAAAAAAAGAAAAAGCCCACCCACCTCACGGTGAATGGGTTGCTGAGGCCGGACGGGCCAACAGAGGCTTATCTGCCAATGGAAGTATATGTTTGTATGAAAATCGCTCATCTTTATGTAAAATTGGTCCAATTAAATGGCGGGTAAAATGACGGTTTGGAGTGGACAAAGCGTAGGGGAAGGGACCTAATTCCACTCGTGACTGCTATTCAGCACTGTGCTAGATAGGATTCCAAACCATTTATTTCAATGACTAATCAATTCGATCAAAACAATATATGCCTATAAACTCCTTATGTGTGGTATGTTCGAGCAATACCGAGTTTCCTGATCCGGTTATTCAATCCCATACGTGGAGGGCCGTACTATGCTTCTGTCGGAACGCCTGCCATTGGCAGCCAGTCTATACCCTGAGGAACCAGCGCTTTTAAGGCACGGTAAAGTTATGAATTATAGGGAAGTTCACCAAAATGCAGAACAAGTAGGCCAAGTCCTCTATGCAGAGGGGGTGCGGCCTGGTGATCGCATCGCTTTGTTGGGACACCCCTGATCCTCAATTGGTCATTGCCTTATATGCCGCTGTTGGGATTGGTGCCGTTCCATTAGCACCATCCCCTTTACTGACAGCTCCAGAGCTTGCGGCCATTCTGAAGGATGCCGAACCAAAGATCGTCATTCACGATCGCCGCTATGCCGATGCTGCGAAATCGGCGGCAGCGTTGCTGGCGAATCCGCCCCGCTTCATTACCGCGGAGGAGGGAGCAGTCGCTGTTTTCGCGGACTCCCTTAACGAAAGCAGCATCGAAACGTCGTCCGTTAGCACTTGCGGACGAAGTGAGGACGACGTGGCCGTATTGGTCTATACGGGGGGAACGACGGGCAGACCGAAAGGGGTCATGCATTCGCATCGCGGCATCGCTGCCTGGAACCAGGTCACGCCTTCTGCCGGTTTCGGATATGACATTGGCCGTCGCGTGCTGGTACTCAACATTTCGCATTTGGTGGGCCAGTTTCAGATATGGGCCACTATGGCTGCAGGAGGATGTCTTATCTTTTTGGATGAATATCCGGCAAATGTACACCGCATCCTGGAAGCGGTGGAACGCGACCGGATTACACATCTAAGCACGGTGGGACAACTGCTCCGTGACCTCAATCGTGAGTTCTCCGCGACCGATCGAGATAGGCGAAGCCTGAAGGTGATCGGCTGCGGGGGATCTATAATCGCACCGGAAACGCTGCGGGATTCGGTTGCGAAGTTTCCTGGCGCCTTGATGGTCAACAACTACTCGCAGGCCGAATGCGGCATGTCGATCAGCAGACTGTTTCCCGCTCAACATCTGCATGATCCGATCCGGCTTCAATCGGTAGGACGTCCTGCAGATTTGGGACTTCAAGGCGAGCAGGCTTTCGAAGTACGCATCGTGAACGAGCATGGGCGGGAGGCGCAAGTGAATGAACCCGGCGAAATCGTCGTTCGAGGCGCGCAGACGATGATCGGATATTGGCGTCAGCCGGAGGCCACCCGTGAAGCGATGATCGACGGCTGGCTCCGTACCGGCGATCTTGGCTATGTGGATGAGGGAGGGTATCTCTATGTGTTGGATCGGCTGAAGGATATGGTGATCGTTGGCGGCTCCAATGTATACAGCGCCGAAGTGGAGCAGGCGATTTTAGCTCACCCCCAAGTGGCTGATGTGGCAGTGGTGGGAATCCCGCTTCCTCTGGAGGGAGAGGCTCTCGTCGCTTGCGTAGTATTGCAGAAAAAGAGGGACAGCTTGAGTCTGGAACAATTGCATGCGTTCTGCGAAAAAAGCCTTGCTCGCCACAAGTGGCCGGCACATCTGATCATTCTGGATACGTTGCCTCGAACGATCGTTGACAAGGTAGACAAAAAACGGCTTCGCGAGCTGATTTCCCGGTCGATATCCACGCCCGAAATAGAACCAACTTCATTTTCCTCGAAGGTGGACCTGCATTGAAACATAGTTTGAAGCGGGGGTGCAAACCAATACGCTATGCGTTTGCCAACTCCCGCTTTATTTTTTGCCAGCATCGTTTCGGCAAATTCCACAAGTTTGGATGGACCGGCCTCCCGATTCACGTTTTCCCCGAATATTTGCTCAAATAACACTGAACCCCATGCCTTTTGCACGTAACAACCTCCTGAAAACTCGTAATAATAAAGAGGTTCATGGCAACTCCCTGTATTTCCTGCCCAGCTGTGGAAAAATTAAAATTACATAATAATAAAAAGCTTGTTATATTGTACACAACCAAAGATGAAACTGGGCTATATGGATGATCTTTTCATTCATTGAAAAGGAAGGACATCAATAAAAGGGTTAAGTGGTGAATTCATGAAGGAATTTTACAGTCAAGTGAACCGCAAAACATATTATATCATCATGTCTGTCGTCATCGTGCTGATGTTCGGCGGATTGATTCTGTCTACGACCGAGCTGGAGGAGATTAACCTCGGATACATCATCCATTTGTTGTGCGTAGCAGGAATATCGGCATGTTTATGGATGTATCCCAGGCGCGAGACCCATTTTTTTCGAAAAGTGATCATTCTGGCGGGGTTTGCTTATTTCTACACCCTGTTCTTTATGTATCCGGAGACGTGGACCACGTATATTTTCATTTCTCTCTTTCCCGCATTATCGATCCTGTTTTTTGATTCCAAGCTGTTCTATTTCTCGTTCACGGTCAACGGCATTTTAATCGCCTTCACGTTCTCGTACATCCTTTTGGTGGATCAGCGCAATGCCTATGCCTACTTGCACCAGGACGTGGTGGGCAATCTGATCAACATCGTGGCGATTCAACTATTAATGTTCCTGATCTTTCATCTCTCCTTCGTGAGGATGCGGAAACAGCAGCACTATTACGAACAATTGCAACAATCCGAGCGGCTGAAAATGGTCGCGCATTTGACGGCCGCCGTTGCCCATGAAATTCGCAACCCGGTTACGGTAGTCCGGGGGTTCTTGCAGTTTTTTAAAGAGGACCCTTCATTCTCCGAGTCAACCAAGAACAAATTTCAATTGATGATCGATGAACTGAATACGGTGGAACATATTACTTCCCAATTTCTGACCTTGTCGAAGCCCAGTGTAGACCAGCGTCCGGAGGAGGTAAATGTAAAGGATGTCGTGGAGAGCGTTGAGGGGCTGATCGGCTCCTACGCGATGCTGTCCGACAAACACCTCCGTATCCAAGCGGAGGAAGATTGCTTGATTTTCATCAACGAAATCGAATTCAAGCAGCTGCTCATGAATGTGATCAAAAATGCGTTGGAAGCTTCCGATGCAGGACAATCGGTTGCGGTGATGGCGAAGAAAGACCATGAATTCATTGAGATTAAAGTCATGGATGAAGGAAGTGGAATGTCCGAAGATGAGGTAAGGTCGCTGGGCACGCCCTATTATTCGTTGAAAAGCAGCGGAACCGGCTTGGGATTGATGATCTGTTTTAACATCGTGGAAAAATATGATGGAAAGATTCGCTATAACAGTGCGAAAGGGCGTGGCACCACGGTTACGATTCAATTTCCTGCAGCAAAGGGGAGCCGCCCATAACCAACCAAAAAGGAGATCTCCCAGAGATCTCCGTCATTGTCGGTTTTGTGGGCGAACAGCATATACGGAAAGGTATGTTCGCCTTCCACTTCACGGTAATCGCAAATGGCATTGACCAGACAAAGCTCGGTTGCCGTTTCGCCAAACTGTCCGGTGGACTGAACGAGCTTGTCGATGCTGCCGTCCAAACCATGCCATTCCGCTTCCCTCCCTCTGAATCCCAATGTATCATGCAGTGCGGGGTACACCCTTGCAGATCGCAACCAATCATGCATGCTTTCTGCCACTCATCCGCCTTGGCGTTTGCCACTGCGTTACTCCACTTCGATTTCCTTAACGGTTTCCCCTTCGACCAGCACAGGCTGATAATAGGTATGGGCGGCCAAGTCTTTCTTGCCTTGCAGTGTTTTGATGATCCAGTCTGCGGCGTCGCGTCCCATCTGCTCTTGGGGATGGGTCAGCGTCGTGAGCTTGATGTTGGCGTTTTTGGCGATATACGAGTTGTCCTGGCCGATGATGGAAAGCTCGTCAGGGATCGAAATGCCAAGTTTGCGGCAAGTATGAACCACCTCCAGCCCCACTTCGTCGTTGTAACAGACAATGGCGGTCAGAACGTCCCTGTTTTCGCTTAAGTACGTTTCCAGGCTGGTCGATAGATCCGGTTTGGATGCGGTATCGAACGAAAGCACCTGCTCGGGATGAAAACGCAATTTGGCTTCTCCCAGGGCCTTGATATATCCCTTCATCCGGTATTTCCCCTGCAAATCGTCCATTTTCGCGATAATGCCGATCTGGGCGTGGCCCTTGGCGATCAGTTCCCGCGTGGCGAGATAGCTGGACTGCACGTCATCCAGACAGAAGAAGGGCACCTCCAACTCCTCATAATAGGCATTAATCATCGTAAACGGCACGTCCTGTTCTTTAAAAGAAAGATAGTACGCGATATTAGGGTTGTATAAATTGCTCTTGGTAGGCTCGACAATGAGACCGTCCACGCCGTAGGACAGCATCATTTCAAGCGCCTTTTTCTCCTGGGCGACATCATTGTTGGTGCTGGCAAGCAGCAGCGAATAGTTGTCTTCATTCAATCGGCTTTCAATGCCGCGGATGATGGAAGGAAAGATGTAATCCGAGATATAGGTCGTGATGACACCGATCGTTCTTTTCGAGGCGTGGCCGCCGGACCGCAGCCTGTATTGGTTGCTTACATAGGTCCCCGAGCCCTTTTCGCTTCGCAGAAAACCTTCGTTCGACAGCTCCAAAATGGCTTTCCGTACGGTCTGGCGGCTTACGTTATAGCTCTCCTGCAACGCCGACTCGGTCGGGATTTGTTCTCCCACGTTGTATGTCCCGGCGAGGATATCGCTTTTGATGTCATCGATGATGATTTGATACTTTGGCTTCACGTCATCCACTTCTTTCATTGTCGTTTCATATATAAAAAGTCGTTATCGAAATAGTTGTACGTACATATTTTATCATGATTGCGGCGGGATGGGAACGAAAGGTACATATTTTTGAAATGAACCGTACAATTTGCGGGTGAAACAGGGATGTGTACTTAACAGTATAGCCTGGTAAATGTAAGAATAGTCCACTATAGCGGCAATTTTCACGGACTATGTAGGTATAACTATTATATTTTATTGACAAATGTACGTACAAAAAATATACTAAGGCTGTCAGTTGGAGAAAGCGCCTTCTTGAAGGGGACGAAAAAGTTCTTCGAGTAAAAGGCCGCTTATTTTCGATACGAATTCATGAATTCAATATATTTTTTGCGCTTTTTTAGCGATGCCATCCTTCGGATTTAAAACTTGCGATCAGAGAGGGGACAAGCGTGATCATGAGTCATTTGGACATGAAAGAAGCGATTGCCAAGGGAGCGACTTCGCTTGGGATCGAATTTGGATCTACGCGGATCAAGGCCGTGTTGATCAACGAGCGTTTTGAAACCGTCGCGTCCGGAAGCTACGAATGGGAGAATCTCCTGAAAGACGGATATTGGACATACAGCCAGGAAGATATCATCGCCGGCATGCAGACGGCCTATCGCGAAATGAAGCAAGAGGTCGAGCAAAAGTATGGAGTGGCCCTGCGGACCGTAGGTTCCATCGGATTTTCCGCCATGATGCACGGATATATGGCGTTCGATAACAAAGGCGAGCTGCTGGTACCGTTCCGGACATGGCGGAACGCCACGACCGGCGCCGCAGCGAAAGAGTTGACCGAGCTGTTCCAGTTCAACATTCCAGAGCGCTGGAGCATTGCCCACTTGTACCAAGCCATCCTGAACGGGGAAGAACATGTGCCTCGCATTGATTTCCTGACCACGCTTGCCGGATACATCCACTGGCTGTTAACGGGCAGCAAAGCGATCGGCATCGGCGATGCTTCGGGGATTTTCCCGATCGACGAGGCCTCGCATGACTATCATCCATCCATGATCAAGCAATTCAGCGAGCTGATTGCTGCCAAAGGATATCCATGGAAGGTCGAGGATCTGCTTCCCAAAGTTTATCTCGCCGGAGAACGTGCAGGCGACTTGACCGAGGAGGGCGCCAAGCTGCTCGATCCATCGGGGGATTTGCAGGCAGGCATTCCGCTCTGTCCTCCGGAAGGCGATGCCGGAACCGGCATGGTTGCGACGAACAGCGTGAGAAAGCGCACGGGTAACATCTCGGTCGGCACGTCCGTATTTGCGATGATCGTATTGGAGAAGGAGCTGTCCAAAGTATATCCCGAGATCGATATGGTCACGACGCCGGACGGCAGCCCTGTGGGCATGGTGCATGCCAACAACTGCTCGAGCGACATCAACGCATGGATCGGCTTGTTCCGCGAATTTTCGGAAGCGATGGGATTCGAAGCCGATACCGGCAAGCTGTTCAGCGTCCTGTTCAACAAGGCGCTTGAAGCAGAGCCGGATGGCGGCGGTTTGTTGAGTTACGGGTACTATTCCGGCGAGAACATCACGGGCATCGACAAAGGCCGTCCGTTGTTCGTCCGTTCGCCCGAAAGCCGCTTCAACCTGGCGAACTTTATGCGCACGCACCTCTTTACCGCCTTTGGCGCGCTGAAGATCGGGATGGACATTTTGACGAAGAACGAGAATGTGGCCATTGATAGCATTTTGGCCCATGGCGGGCTGTTTAAAACGCCTGTCGTCGGACAACGCATCGTGGCTGCGGCCATGAACGTGCCGGTATCGGTCATGTCCACCGCAGGCGAAGGCGGAGCATGGGGCATGGCGCTCCTGGCTTCCTATCTGATCAACAAGGATCAAGAAGAGAGCCTGGATGTCTTCCTTGAGCAGAAAGTGTTCAGCGATGTTGCTGGAGAGGAAGTTGCGCCGGATGCATCCGACGTCAAAGGATTCGAAGCATTTATCGAGCGCTACCGGAAGGGATTGGCCATCGAGCAGGCCGCCGTCGACCATCTGGTAGAGAACGGGAGGGACTAACATGTTGGAACAACTGAAACAGGAAGTCTACGAGGCGAATCTGGAATTGCCGAAGCACGGCCTCGTCAAATTCACTTGGGGCAATGTCAGCGCGATCGATCGGGAAAGCGGTCTGTTCGTCATCAAACCGAGCGGCGTCAGCTATGACAAAATGAAACCAAGCGACATGGTCGTTGTCGATCTCGACGGCAACGTGGTGGAAGGCGAGATGAGACCTTCCTCCGATACGGCGACGCATGCCGTATTGTATAAGCATTACTCGGAGATCGGCGGTATCGTGCACACCCACTCCACATGGGCGACGATCTGGGCGCAAGCCGGACTGGACGTGCCGGTGATGGGTACGACGCATGCAGACACGTTCTATGGCCCCGTGCCTTGCGCACGCTTTTTGAACCAGGAGGAAATCGACCGCGGGTACGAAGCCGAAACCGGCCGCGTCATCATTGAAACTTTCGAGCAACGCGGTTTGGATGTCATGGCGATCCCGGCGGTACTGCTTCATGGCCATGCACCGTTTACTTGGGGCAAAGATGCCAAGTCGGCGGTCGTGAACAGTGTCGTGCTGGAGGAAGTGTGCAAAATGAATCTGTACGCCCGTCAATTGAACAACTTTGCGAAGGAGCTGCCGCAAGGCATCCTGGATAAACACTATTTGCGCAAACACGGCAAAGACGCCTATTACGGGCAGAAATAAATCGGACATCAGCACAAGCGGAACAATGTTTGAAAAACATAAACCATGGAAAAGAGGATGATCGATATGACAGCAACAGCAGCTAAAGAATTTTGGTTCGTTGTAGGTTCGCAGCATCTGTACGGGGATGAGGCGCTGGGCGAGGTTAAAGCGAATGCACAAAAAATCGCGGATGCCCTGAACGCAAGCGGCGTTCTGCCATACCCGCTCGTATTGCAGGATCTGGCCGTCAGCGCGGACAAAATCACAAGCATCATGAAGGAAGTCAACTATCGCGACGAGGTGGCGGGCGTAATCACGTGGATGCATACGTTCTCCCCGGCGAAAATGTGGATCCGCGGCACGAAATTGCTGCAAAAGCCGCTGCTCCATCTGGCAACCCAATTCAATGAGAGCATCCCTTGGGCGACGATCGACATGGACTTCATGAACTTGAACCAAGCGGCGCATGGCGACCGCGAGTATGGGTTCATCAATGCCCGCCTGAAAAAACAAAATAAAATCGTCGTTGGCTACTGGGAGCGTCCTGAAGTGCAGAAGCAAGTCGCGGATTGGATGGACGTAGCCGTTGCTTATAACGAAAGCTTCAACATTAAAGTGGCTCGGTTCGGCGACAACATGCGCAACGTGGGCGTTACGGAAGGCGACAAAGTGGAGGCCCAAATCCAGTTCGGCTGGACCGTGGACTACTTCGGCATCGGCGACCTCGTGCAGTACGTGAATGCTGTGACCGAGCAAGAGATCGACGATCTGATGAGCGAGTATGCAGAGCTGTATGAATTCGACTACGGCACGTACAGTAAAGAAGATTGGGAAGCCAGCGTGCGCGTGCAAGCGAGCTACGAGATCGCGATCAAACGTTTCTTGGATGATGGCGGATACACCGCTTTCACGACAAACTTCGAAGACCTGCACGGCATGAAGCAGCTGCCGGGTCTGGCCGTTCAACGTTTGATGGCCCAAGGCTATGGATTCGCCGGCGAAGGCGACTGGAAAACGGCTGCGCTTGACCGTTTGCTGAAAGTGATGGCTCATAACGAAAACACCGGTTTCATGGAAGACTACACCTACGAGATGGCAGCAGGTCAGGAAGCGATTCTGCAATCCCACATGCTTGAAGTTGATCCGACGCTGGCGAGCAACAAGCCAAAAATCATCGTGTCCCCACTTGGGATTGGCGATCGCGAAGATCCGGCACGTCTCGTATTTGACGGTAAAGCCGGCGAAGGCGTAGTTGTTTCCATGGCTGACTTCGGGACACACTACAAATTGTTGATTAACGAAGTCTCTGCCTTCGAACCGACGGTTCCGGCTCCAAAACTGCCGGTGGCCCGCGTGCTTTGGAACGTGAAGCCGAACTTCCAGGATGGGGTCAAAGCCTGGATCGAAAATGGCGGCGGTCATCATACCGTGGTATCCCTGAATTTGACGACAGATCAAATCGTGACCTATGCCAAACTGGTTAATTTGGAGTACGTGGTCATTAAGTAATTTGGCCATCATTCACGCATACGATTTCTTATGAAGCGGCCGGAGGCAACCCTCCGGCCCTTTCTTATGTGGTTGGATAATTTATCCTTCCATTGTACAACGGTCAACGGTTTTCTTTTATAATACTTAAAAGGAGGTATTGATAGTTATGCATACTCAAGCAAGCTTGCTTCAGCAGCTCCAACAGCTCGGCATCGACGGCAAGGGCACGTTGCTCATGCATTCTTCCATGAAAAGCATAGGTGAAGTCGAGGGCGGAGCCGACACGGTACTTGATGCGTTAACCGAATACATGAAAGAGGGACTGCTCGTTTTGCCCACGCATACGTGGTCCACGATCAATGCGAGCAACCCAATGTTCCACGTGGAATCATCGCCATGCTGCGTCGGCATTTTGCCAGAGCTTTTCCGCAAACGCCCTGGCGTGGTTCGTTCATGGCATCCGACGCACTCGGTAGCCGCTCTCGGTCGGGATGCAGAAGCGTTTACGAAAGATGATCATCTGTTCGACACGCCTTGTGCGAGAGGTTCGGCATGGGGCAAACTGCTGGATCGGCAAGCGACCATTATTTTGGTGGGCGTAGATCTGAAACGGAATACGTTTATCCATGGCGTTGAGGAGTGGGTGGACATCCCAGGCCGGTTGACGGACGGACATGAACCGTTATGCACCGTTCTGCCCGATGGAACGAAGATACGGGTACCTTCACGCAGACATTGCGGATTGTCCTGGTCCGAGCACTTTTGGAAGGTGGACGAGGTGCTGGAGCGAGAAGGGGCGATGTACAAGGGGAAACTTGGCGATGCGGTGGTGAGGGTTTGTAATGCTGCAAAAGTAGCAGAGGTGATCACAGGGATGCTGCGGGAAAATCCCGATCTGTTCTCGGATAATGAACCGCTGAAAGACGATTTGTACGACCATACGCGGTAACGGAGGACCATGAATCGCGGAATTTCCTCCGGGTGTGCCAAGCCTGGTTTGAAACGTTCAAAAGTCGTCAAAACTTCACGGAATTGATTTCAGAAATGCTCAGAGGTTGGCTGGACTGCCATTGTGTGGGCTACTCAGTCCCTTTGCGGTGTGATAAGATGTGGTTTAATTAACCAATAACAACTGTGAGGCAATCCCTTTCTGAAGGCTATTGAAGTCTTATTAAAGGTTCATTTCAGATTCAAGGAGTATACTGTTCCATGATATCGTAGTTGTTGAATCGACAAAGGAGAAGATTTGTGAGCCCATCAGCGTGGTATGATCTCTTTCTATTCGTCCTCTTGTTTGCGTTATATGTCTATGTTTTTGTTACCGTTAGAATTACGAACTTACATAAGGTGTACTTTCTTTTTCACGGTTTGATGATGATCTGGCCGTTCTGCCAGTTTGCCATTGACCTGACGGGCAATCTCAGCTTGCAATGGTTTTACGTGACGCTTTCCTTTGTTGCCGTATCGCTCCTCGGAAGCGGGTGGTTGTTGCTAACCTATTTCCTGACAGGCGAAACAGATCGATTAAGGAATAGGAAAAGGAAAACCGTCTTTTTGTTCGTCCCTGCGGTCATTGGAGCTACAGGCGTCGTGCTGAATCCGTGGAACTGGTTCGTGACGCCGCTGGGCGGCGGATATGCAGAACGTTCCTACGGCCCATGGTTTTGGGTGATCCTTGCAATTCTCGTGAGCTACTTTCTGGCATCCCTCTCCGTCTTGTTCGGAGCGCTTCGTTCTTCCCGGACGCTGCCTGCGATCAAGAAGCAGGTCGTTTTCACATTGTGGGGTCTCTTCGTGCTGGCTTCTTTCGCCGGTTTGGATGCCCTGCTTAACGTCGTATTCAGACCATGGCTGCCGATTATTCCGGGACTGACCTCATTGGGCATCTTTCTGTCCGGGTTGTTCTTTGTCTATGTCATTAAAAAATACAATGTGTTTGATCTCGTCTCCATTGCGCACGAGGATGTCATTAACACCATTCCCCATGGAATTCTTGTATTGGACGAGAACGAAACCATTGTTGAAGTCAACAAGGCACTGCGGTCATTCATGGATATGAACGTGGGCGATACGTTTGATTTGGATGCGTTTTTGGAATCCGTGCGGGCGGAGGGCAAGGTCCGCGAGTTTGCGGAACATTACAAACGAAAAGAAAACATTTTGTCCCAGATCGAAATCATCGTGGAGAGGGACTTTGTTCGCCGGTTTATTTTGCAATCCTCGCCAATCGTTGATTCGCGCCTTGTCCCTATCGGACATATCCTTACGTTTCAGGATGTTTCGCAGGAGCGTTATCTCGTTGAAGAATTGAATCGACAGAACATAGTGCTTCAAGAACGAAACCATTCATTGGACCGCATTAGCAGCGAGTTGTCCAAAGCTAATCAGAAGCTGGAAGAACTGGTCGTTACGGACAGTTTGACGGACAGTTATAATCGCCGTTACTTGACCCAGCAGTTGACGCATGAAGTGATCACTAACATGCAGTACAGAATCCCGTTTTCAATGATTCTCTTTGATATTGATTTCTTCAAAGGGATTAATGATAAGCACGGGCACGTCATCGGCGACGAAGTTCTCCATCGCATGGCGCTCATCGTCAAACAGTCCATCCGCAGCACCGATATTCTGGCCCGGTACGGCGGGGAGGAATTTATGATCTATCTTCCGCATGCAGGCAGCAATTTGGCCAAACAGGTCGCGGAACGCGTGAGATTATCGGTGGAAAGAAATCCTATGGCACTGGGGGAGGACGAGGAACCGGTTTCCATAACAGTGAGTATGGGAATTTTATCGGTGGAGGATTTCCAAACCGTTCAAGTGCCTGACAGTCCGGAAGGATTTTTGGTTCAATTGTTCGCCGCCGTGGACAAAGCCTTGTACCAAGCCAAGCATAACGGACGAAATCGAGTTGAATTTGCGGAATTGAAATGGATTGCAGCGGGAGATGGTTCGTCTGAGACGGAAGTCTCTTGAGAAGTGAAGGCTGCCGACGGGACTGTGGTCTATGGTGATAAAGCCGCTGTGATGAAAGCATTATTTTGTTATTTACAGGCCATTCGTCAAAGAATTGGCCTGTATTTTTCGTTGTATCAGAATATGCTTGTGACAAGACGGGATGGTCTCAGGAGCCTTACCCATCTCACTAGCTCACCAACTGACAAAAAAATAGGAGGCATACGTCTAGGTGAATCAATAAAGCGCTCAGATATACCATTAGGGTCAGCAGCTTATGCATTCTAAAGATTGCGCCCAATATTCGAGAGTTAGAGATGCGTCAGTTACCCGTGTTTTACTTTTTATTTTATAAAATACAAGCACTAAAAGGGTGAGTTTTGGTTTTGGGGGGAGTATGAATATTAGATATATATACAGTATTGAATATAATGAGCATTTCAACGAAGTGATACTCGATTTTAGTTTGGATAAGTCATTAAAAAATGGTTATCTGATCACTAATTCGCTAGGGACTGATATCTTTGGAGATTTTGCTGCTATTCAGGAAGAGATCAGAGGGTTACTCGAGCTGTTTACCGGGAAAGCAACCTTTCATGGCGGCGGTGGCAATGTGAACCTAATCCATTCTGATGCGAAGTACACTACCTTTGAAGACATATTCGCTGAAGAAGGCGTGGAAGATTCTACGTGTACTATTGATACAGTAGAATACATGAGAATAATTCTTGTGTGGGCCAAGAGAAATGTTCAATATAAAAGACACCGAGGCGTCATGGATCAAGGACATGCGGAACTATTCGAAGATTGGATAAACGAAACAATCGTAGCGATCGATATGATTGAGAGTTAAATAGTAAGCATCTACAAGCGTGGAAGGGTGAAAATGCGATGTATGAGTACCATGGTTGGGCGACAATTCGAGCGAGTGCTTCTTTTGATAATGATATGGATGAAGCCCCGATTGTTCAAGAAATACAAGATTACATTCATGAAATGAATTGGACTAGCGGCGTGTTGGATATTAGGGCAGTAAACGGGGATTTCCAAGTTTGGATCGCTGGGCTAGATAATCATAAGCCTTCGGAAAGAGTTGATCCGATCAATGTATTCAAGAAGATTGGAGATGTGGCTCCGGGTTCATACGGAATTTTGTACATAAGGGATAGTGATGACGTTGAGTCATTTAATATATTTAAGGTGTATACACTAATTCGAGGAGAAGTAAGGGGGCATGATGATCCGTTTCTATCGCCGTTTATACCGAAGTTAGAAGACCCGGACCCAGAATGTCTTTCAGAATCATACCCGTAACAAGGAGATAGGACTATGGAAATAATAAACAGTAAATATTATGAAGGTTATGAGGGCGAAGGAGAAATACAGTTTATAAGGCACTTCTCAAATGGAGATAAGTATGTAATAAGAATATGGGATGGTTATTTTGACGAAATAATGGGGGGAATACAGCCGGAGCAAGACGGGTGGACAGGTTTGGCATATTATTACCATGTTGAAGAGCCTTGGTGGGGAAAACCATGGAAGATTCCAAATATACAAATCGTATTAAAACAGCTACAAGAAATAAAAACCGAGCATTTGAATGCGGAGGCCAAGGACTTACTTGTAGAGCTTTGTAATATATTGTCCAACTCCTGGGAATCAAACGAATCTGTATGGATTGCTGATGAGTAAGCTTCACTTGAAAAAAGAAATCTTTCAGGGATATAAGCGGGTTAGCGGAGGGGAACAAATTAGAGTATACTAACTATTAGAGCAAATATCTTCAAATTACATATTTAACTCTATCCATAATATTGATACACTATGTGTAGAACATTATTTATACAGAAAAGGTGTGAGCCAGCTCCACAGACCGGCTTGCTTCAATGCCATATCGACAGCGCTTACATCCTTTCGGCAAATCTTAGGGTATAAGGACGGTTAATAATGAGCCACGGACAAACGAGTACAGATGTGATCTTGATTGGTGCCGGAATTATGAGTGCAACATTGGGAACCTTGCTGAAAGAATTGGAACCCGACTGGAAGATAAAGGTATTTGAAAAGCTCGCCACTGCGGGAGAAGAAAGCTCCAACGAATGGAATAACGCCGGAACAGGGCATGCTGCGCTATGTGAACTCAATTATACCGTCGAACGGCCGGACGGTTCCGTAGATATAAGCAAAGCCATTAAGGTTAACGAACAATTCCAGATTTCACGGCAATTTTGGGCTTATCTCGTCAACAGCCGCCTGATTCGAAATCCGCAGGATTTCATCATGCCGCTTCCCCACTTGAGTTACGTGCATGGCGAGCAGAACGTCCAGTTTCTGAAAAGACGTTATGAAGCCTTGTCGAACCATCCTTTGTTCAAAGGCATGGAGTTTTCGGACGATCCGGCGAAGCTGAAGCAATGGATTCCTCTGATGATGAAAGGGCGTACCGGAAACGAGCCGATTGCAGCGACCAAAATTGACTCGGGTACGGACGTTAACTTTGGTGCTTTAACGCGTATGCTGATGGAACAATTGAAGAAAAGCAATGTGGGTATCCACTATCAGCATAGCGTCAAAAACATGAAACGTACGAGCGATGGCTTATGGGAATTGACGGTGAAAAACCTCAAGAGCGGGGCGACCGAGCGCCACAGGGCCAAGTTCGTCTTTATCGGAGCGGGCGGAGGCAGCTTGCATTTGCTGCAGAAGTCGGGTATTCCGGAAGGCAAACACATCGGTGGATTTCCGGTAAGCGGTATTTTCATGGCTTGCAAAAACCCGAAGGTCGTCGAGCAGCACCATGCCAAGGTATATGGCAAAGCCTCGGTAGGTGCCCCGCCAATGTCGGTGCCGCATCTGGACACCCGCTACATCGATAACCAAAAGTCGTTGTTGTTCGGGCCGTTTGCAGGTTTCTCGCCGAAGTTCCTGAAGACCGGTTCAATGACTGACCTGATCACCTCGGTGAAACTGCATAACCTGTTGACCATGCTGGCAGCCGGCGTGAAGGAGATTTCGCTGACGAAGTATCTGATCCAGCAGCTGATGCTGTCCAAAGAGCAGCGCATGGAAGAATTGCGTGACTTTGTACCGGATGCCAAAAGCGAGGACTGGGATTTGGTCGTTGCCGGCCAGCGCGTGCAGGTAATCAAGGATACCGCTCAAGGCGGCAAAGGCACGCTTCAATTCGGTACGGAAGTAGTGACTGCGTCGGATGGTTCGATCGCTGCCTTGCTGGGGGCTTCTCCGGGGGCATCCACTGCTGTGCATGTCATGTTGGAAATCCTTCAGCGCTGCTTCCCGCAGCATATAAGCGCATGGGAGCCTAAGATCAAAGAGATGATCCCTTCCTACGGCCAGTCATTGGTGGAGAACGTGGAATTGCTCAACAGAATTCATGCTTCGACCGCCAAAGCCCTAGGCCTGGCAGAGAAGAGGGGCTCCAGTTCGGTGATGAACGGGTAACCGTTGTCGTTGAAGTGCATATACAAGGAAAGAGCTAAGCCGGTTTCAAGCCGCGTTTAGCTCTTTGTTTTTTATATTAATGGTTCGAATCTCCCAACAATTCCTCCCTGGCAGCATACCATTGGTCTATGAGATGGGAACGTTCGAAATGTAACCTTGATTATTCGACAAAAGCGGCGCGATTTGGAAGATTTCTACTTGTCGAATGGGGCGGTATTTGATATGATGTAATCACCAAAAGCAAATCACGATAACGGCAAACTTGTCGAAAGGCAAGGACGCAAAGCTACAGGGTCTTCTTGACATATTGTCAAATGGCAGCCAGCTACCGAACGAAAGTGCTTTTTTTGTTTTTTATTGGACAAATATCCACTAAAACGCAGTAAAACTCAATAACGATAATGGCAAACCTGTCGAAAGGCAGGGACGCAAAGCTATAGGGCCTTCTTGATGCATGATCAAATGGCAGCCTGGCTACCGAAGGGGGTTTACAGCATGCGTAACGCTGTGTTCGCCATGGTAGGACTATTTGTCTTACTCTTATACGCACCGGTTGTACAAGCTGCGCAGTCTGAAGATTGGCTGGGTTTGGACCAGCTTGATCGCGGAGCAGTTGTCATCCATTATGACGTGAAATCCGATGTAAAGACTAAGCTTATGATCGCCAAAGGACAGGAAAAATATACATATACGCTGCTGCCGGGTAAGTCTCGGGACGTTTTCCCGCTGCAAATGGGGAACGGAGACTATACAATCACTGTGTTGGAACAAGTCAGCGGCACCAAATACAAGGTCGTTCAAGAAGGAGCCGTCAAGCTTCATCTGAAGGACAGCAACAACGTATATCTGAACTCGATTCAGAATATTGATTGGTCTGATAATGAACAAGCTGCACAGCTTGCTAAAAAGTTAGCCCGGTCTGCAAAAACGGACCAAGAAAAAGTACAAGCTGTATACGACTATGTGATCGGTAACATTCGTTATGACAAAGTACTTGCATCGAGAGAGTTAACGGACTATCTTCCAGATAACGTCCGCACGATCATGGATCTCAAAGGGATGTGCTACGATTATGCTTCCTTGCTTGCATCCATGCTGCGGAGTCTCGATATACCGACCAAATTGGTAATGGGTACTTCGGATTATGTAGATGTATACCATGCATGGAATGAAGTTTACCTCAACGGGCAGTGGATCACCATCGATACTACCGTCGATGCCGCTTGGAAAACGCAAGGTACTTCGTTCAAAATGATTAAAGACGCTTCGCACTACACAGCATCGAAAATTTACTAATATTCTCGTGAATATAAGCTTTGGACGCACATGTCCAAGGCTTTTTCGGGTTTGTTAAGAAAATGTCTATGCGATGGCGTTATAATGCAGGAAGCCCATTTGGTTCTGAACGAAAATATAGACACCATTTGAATCGTGCGCCAATTGAACGAGGTGGAGGTGATGGACTCAGACGTCCCTTATAGGCATGTAGTTCACTGGATACATGTCTCGAATTGCGCACCAAAAGCGAGATTGGAACCGAAAAAACGAGGGTAATGACGAGTCCGAGGGAGAGATTATGAAGAAAAAAGTAAGTGGAATCGTAATGGTACTGCTGCTTATGATCCAAACGCTGTTTGGCGCATCTGTTGGGATCGCCAGTGCAGCGGAAAACGTGCAGGGGCAGGGAACGGATGTCGGGGCCCAGCAATTGGAAAATGGCGATCAAGTACCGGGAGGCGTCCAACCATCGGTTGACAATGATCAGGAACCCGGTAGCAGTACGGATGAATCGGTAGACGAAGTTCAAGACCCGAGTACGGGCACCGATGAGTCGGTAGATGAAACAGAAGATCCGAGCAAGGGCACTGAGGGATCTGTGGATGCCGCAGAACCGGGCAGTGATACGAACGAGGCGGTAGATGAAGAAATCAAGAAACCGGAAGCTGGTAACAACGACGATACGACAATTCCGGTTTCAGACGATATTTTAACCAAACTGGTACTAACCGATATTAACGGTACCGTCATTGATGCAGTATATAATCCAGACAGCACTTTGGACATTGGCGCAGCGGTAAACCTGAGTTACGAATGGGAACTCCCGAACGGACACGGGTATAAGAATGGCAGTACGTTTACGTTTGATCTGCCGCAGCAGTTCGAAATTTACACGGAGATCGACGAACCGCTCGTTGCTGACCAAGGCGAAGTCGGCCGATTCACGGTGGACCGGAGCGGCAAAGTGGTGATGACTTTCAATGAATACGTCGAGAGTCATTCCAACATCAGCGGCAAACTGGAAATCCGCACGGAATTCAAAAAAGAAGTTCTTACAGGGAGCACGGAGGTCGTTATCGCTATTCCGGTCAGAAGCGGAGTTCAGACGATTATCGTGAACCTGAAGCCGCAAGGCGGCAAATTGATCGAGAAACAGGGGAAAGCGGTTGGTAAAGATCGCATTGATTGGACTATTCAAATCAACAAATCGTTGAATAAGATCAACCATGCGGTTGTTACCGACGTCATGCCTGAAGGTCTGGAGCTTGCAGCCGACACTGTCGAGGTGTATCAATTGCAGGTGAATGGTGACGGGTCGACCGTCCTGGGGGGCAAAGTAGACGCCGGAAAGTACACGGTTGAATCGAACGGCGGCACCAAGCTGGAACTGGCATTCCAGGACGAATCGATCAACAAGGCGTATGAAATTCGTTTTACGACGAATCGAATCGGCGAACAGGCCCGCTTTGAGAATAAGGCCGTATTGTCCGGCGAAGGCATCGAGGATGCCCAAGCGACCGCAACGGTAACGGTGGATTTGGGGAAATTCCTGGATAAGACATATAAGCAAAATAACGACACAGGGGTTATCACTTGGACGGTCAAATATAATTTCAATGGAAAGCACGTTCCACAAGAGCAGGCGGTCATCACGGATCAGTTCAGCAACGTTCATGAATGGGTTGCCGATTCGCTGAAAGTGTATAACGGCAATTCTACCGACGCGAAGAATTTGTTGGCATCGACGGAATATAAAGCCGTGCCCGTGGGAACGAACGGATTCAAACTTCAATTTAATAATGATGTTGATTCCGCATACACTATCGTTTACCAAACCCAACCGGTCGATCGTTCGACTGCCGACGGCAAAGAGGTCAGAAATAAAGTCACCTCCGGCGATTCGATTAAAGAAGTGACGGTTCCGGCTCAAGGCAGCCGTGCGCTGACGAAAGGAACATGGAACATCGATTTTGCCAGCAAAACGGCAACATGGATGATTACGGTTAACAGCGACAGCAAACCGGACGGCAGCAAATACCATATGGAAAACGTGGTCATTAAAGATACGTTCCCGCAGGGCGGTCTTGAATTTATTCCCGATTCGGTGATCATTAAGGCGGATGGGACCAAGGTTTCCGATCGTGAATATGAGGTCGCGTATGATAATGCTCGTCAGGGTTTTGTCATTAAGTTCCTCAATACCATAAAGACCACATACACCATTGAATACAAAACCAAGTTTAATATTGAATGGTTGACGAAAAGCAATTTGGATTACATGAACCGGGCTTCAATGACTTGGAGCGAAAACGGAGTGGATAAAGGACCCATTCAAAGGGATGCGAGCTTTGCCTCCGACGGATATACCAAAAACAACGGCGGGAAAGATGGTAGCTACAATCCTGTCGACAAGGAAATCACATGGAACATCAAGATGAACTACAACCTCAACACGTTGAATGATGCGATTGTGAAGGATGTTCTGAAGGATGGGCAAAAGCTTGTCCCGAACTCGGTCAAAGTATACGAGATGAAGCTGCTGGGGTGGTGGAACGGTGTTTCGAAAGGCGCCGAGGTACCGGCTTCCGAGTATGAAGTAACCGAACCTACCGAAACGAATGGCAACGAGTTGTCCGTTCATTTCAAGGGTCCAACCTCCTCGGCGTATTGGATCGAGTTCAAAACGTCGCTGCAAGGCACAGTGATCACCAAAGACATGAATAACACGGCCGAACTGTGGAATGTTGGCGACAAAGCCGCTACCTGGAATGCTAAGGTATCTGTTCCTCACGGCGGTGAGTATGTAACAAAAAGCGGTGCCCAAAATGGAAATAAAATCGATTGGTCGATTCGTATCAATGAAGGCCAATCCCATATTTCAAACGCCAAGATCATTGACGAGCCGAGTGCAAATCAGATCTTGATCGAGGACTCTTTCCATTTGTATGCAACATCCGTTAATAAGAATGGAGAAGCGGTCAAAGCCGGAGAGTTGACTGAAGGAAAAGATTATACGTTAACGTTCACGAGACTTGAAGGCGATCAGGAAATATTCGAGTTGAAATTCAAGAACGATATCTCTTCAGCCTATATTCTGGAATATCAGTCATTCATTATTGCCGCAGACAAGGAAGCCGTGCGAAATAAGGTGGCACTTGAAGGCGACCAGCTGAAGACGGAGATGCGGGAAACGACGAAAGAAATCATCGTTCGTACCTCTTCGGGTTCGGGTTCCGGCGGCGGCGTAACAGGCAGCCTGGAAGTGACGAAGGTGGATAAGGATGACGATACGAAATTGTTGGCAGGAGCGAAATTCGTGCTTTACGACAAAGCAGGCAAACGCGCCCCAATGGTGAAAACGACGGATGAAGAAGGAAAGATCCTGTTTACGAAACTGCTCTATGACGATTATGTGTTGGAGGAGCTTGCGGCTCCGGAAGGATATAAGATTGGTCAATCAACTTGGGACGTCAAGATTGACTCCAGTATCGTGAGTAAGGGCAATGTCGTGAAATTAACTGTAACGAACGAAAAAGAAGAGCCTGTTGATCCGACGGATCCAACGGATCCAACTGATCCGACGGACCCAACGGATCCAACAGATCCGACGGATCCGACAGATCCAACGAACCCAACGGATCCAACAGATCCGACGGACCCAACGGATCCGACAGATCCAACGAACCCAACGGACCCAACGGATCCGACAGATCCAACGAACCCAACGGATCCAACAAATCCGACGAACCCGACGGATCCAACGAATCCTACCCATCCGGGCACACCAACGGATCCAGGTACTCCGGTTAACCCGGGAACTCCTGGAAATACGCCGGATCCGGGGACACCATCAACGCCAGGAACGCCGACTGATGAAGTAGACGTACCGGATGAAGAGACCCCGAGAGGTGAACCGTCGATACCAGAAACGCCTTCGACGAACGATCCGGAGACACCGACCATCGAGATCGAGGAGGGTGAGATTCCGCGCGGCGGCGTTGAGCCGGAACCGCAGACGAATGAACCTAAAACGCCGGATCAGCAGCCTGCGAAACCGCAAACACCGGATCAGCAGACTGCAATACCACAAACACCGTCATCGGAAATTACGATCAAGACGCTTCCGCAAACGGGCGAAGCAAGCAGATATCCGTTTTATTTCGCGGGTGTGGGGCTGATTTTGATCGGAGCATGGTTAGGTCTTCAACGAAAAGCTATGAAATCATAACATTGTGCATTGAATATAGCCCCTTTGTTCTGTTAGACAGGACATAGGGGCTTATTTGACGTATTAATTCATAATCAACGCAGGTCCAGCGTCAATACGTTTGATCCCGTCCGTTACCAGCCGAAGTCCAACGTTTTTCCCGTTTCGGCATACGTTTTAATGCTGCTAAGTATCATCCACCAATGCTCCTTTGCATTGGCAAAGGACGGGTGCCCAGGGGTCCATTGGTCATTGGTCAATGTCAGTTTGGTGCAGCCGCCTACGGGTTCCAAGGTAAAAGTTACCCGTGATTCAAGATCGGCGTGGTTGTCACGGTAGGATGCTCCGGGATGTTCAAGGTAGCTGAGCACCTTCCCGGGAACGGCTTGCAGGATGGTGCCGTAGACATGCACCGTCTCGTCCCCGTCGTTGCCCGGGCCTACATACTGGAAAGCCGCTCCCGGTTCCAGGGTTGTGTTGAGGGCAGCGCCGAAAAACGTGCTGCGCGTGCCCTCCGGACTCACCAGGGTATTCCATACGTTTTCTGGCGTTGCGCCGATATAAAAAATGTACTGTAATTCCATAATCATGCTCCTCCTTAAGTGTGCAACTTTTTTTATATAAACCGCACTAATCATTCACACTAAGGCACTGCGAGTGCAGTACCATCTTCCGATCGCTGTTATCCCCAGATTTTTTCGATTCCCTTGTTCAATGGGAAAATCCGGTGATAGGCCTATGCTTCCGATGCAGCTTTCTTTCAGAAAGCTTTTAGACGAACGCTTCGCTTCTCCAGATTGGTTCTGCCTCTCCGTTAACGTGTGTTTGTTTTATGCGGTTTATATAGATAACTTCTGCGTTTGTCAGAGGCTGTGTGGTACACTCATTATAAATTGACCCTTACGCAGACGTATTGTAAAAACGCGACAGAAACTTGTCCCTATTACTGAAGGATCACAATCTTGACGGAACGGAGCGAAGAAAGCATGGGCATTTCGAAATCCCGCCCAAGTATGGGCGTTCTTGGACTTTACGGAGCCGGGGGCAAATTCCGTTTGGATCGTTATCCCGCTACGGGACCGATATCCCCATTCATCAAGCATTACTGGATCGTCGAATGGAACTTGGAGGGGGAGCAGCCTCACCTTCAAGATGTTGTCCCCAACCCTTGCGCCAACCTGGTGGTGGAAAAAGGGAAAACGTGTTTCTATGGGCCGGCAAAGGAGCGATACACCCAGCGTTTGGAAGGGAGAGGAGTCGTTTTTGGTGCCAAATTCAGACCGGGAGGGCTTTACCCGTATATAAAAAGGGAGATGTCGGAATGTATCGTTAAACCCATCGACGTGGTTGCTGTACTGGGAATCCAGGGTTCCGAATTGGAAGAGAGGGTACTGGCACAGTCCAATGATGCGGGGATGGTCAAGGTGTTGGATGACTGTTTCGCAGCCAAAGTGCCGCGGTATGACGAGAACATTACGCTTGTTAACCAGATCATCGACCATATGGAAGGAAACCGGGAGATCACGAAAGTGGAGCAGCTGGGGCAGTGCTTTGATATCAGCCTCCGGCAATTGCAGCGCCTATTCTCGAAATACGTTGGCGTTAACCCGAAGTCGGTGATTCGGCTGTTTCGGTTGCAGAACGCAGCGGAGGCGATGGACCTTGGACAGGTCACCGACCTCGCGCGTTTATCCGTGGAGCTGGGGTATCATGATCAGGCGCATTTCAGCAAAGATTTCAAGACTGTGATCGGCAAAACGCCTGAGCGGTATTTATTGGAGCAGACATTGAGGCTTTAAAATGATCTGAAGTTGAGAGCACATCTCAACCATTCGTAATGATGAAGGAAACTTTCGTACCTTTCCCTGGTTTGCTGACGATATGAAGCCCTTGACCATAAATCTGGTTGAGCCTTCGATTCGTGTTGGTTAATCCAATCCCGCCCGGTTGCCCGGTTCTTGGCTTGGGCCAAGTAAGTGCTTGTGCAATCCGGGACTCGTCCATGCCTGCGCCGTCATCTTGGATTTCAATGAGAATTCCGTCCTTTTGCTCCTCCATTTGAATGCGAAGCGTCCCGCCTTCTGCTTGGCTAAGAACGCCGTGTCTCACCGCATTTTCAACGAGGGGTTGGATCGTTAACGGGGGCAGGAGCACGTCAATGGTATCCGGTATGTCCCATACGATGTTGAGTCTGTCAGGGAAGCGCTCCTTCTCGATGTACAGGTAGGCCCGGACAAGTTCCAGTTCATGCTGGATATGAACCAGGTTTTCGGAATTCAGGAAGTCAAAGCTCGTCTGCAAATATGAAATAAAAGCATCGCCAAGCTTCTGCATCCGTTCCGTATCCAGGTCGCTCAGCGCCATGATGGAATTCAGCGTATTGAACAGGAAGTGGGGCTGGATTTGGGCTTGCAAATACGCGGCCTCCATCCGGAACCTTTCATCGACGGACTGTTTCAAATCGACCAGCGATCGGATACGATGTTTCAGCTCCATGGCATCTACCGGCTTGGTCACGTAATCGGTAGCTCCTGCCAGAAAGCCTGCATAAATATCGGCTGGTTCGTTTCGGGCCGTTAACAGCAGAATTGGAAGCTCTGAAGCCGAGAATCGTCCCCTCAGCTTCTCCGTCAGTTCATAACCCGACATTTGCGGCATCATAACGTCGGCAATGACCAAATCCCAATGTTTTCCCTCTAACCATTCGAGGGCCTGCCGCGCAGAGGCCGCAGGCTGGATCAGATAAGACTCGCTCGATAACATGGATACGAGCACACGCAGATTGACGGGGTCATCGTCGACGACGAGAATTCGAGCTGCCGCCCTTTCATGGGATTCTGCGTTGAAAGGGTGGGGCTGGGGAAATGTGTTTTCATCATCCAAACGATTACTGGTCTCCGTGGGTTCATGGCGGATTGGCGTTTGCCGTTGTCCCGGTGGAATAATCTGAGCAGCCGGTTGCCCCAATGGGAGATGTACGACGAAGGTAGAACCTTGTCCAAGAACGGAATGTACCGCAATGCTCCCTCCGTGCAGCTCAACGAGTTGTTTGCAAATGCTCAACCCTAATCCAAGTCCTCCGCTCAGGCGGGCACTGGAAGTCCCTTGTTCATAAGCGTCGAATATCCTGTTTTGCATCTCTTCGCTCATGCCGATGCCCGTATCGGAGACCCGCATGGTTGCATGTACTCCCATCGTTGCTTCGACGGCAACGGTAATCGTCCCTTCATCGGTGAATTTGAGGGCATTGTGCAGCAGGTTGTACAGGATTTGAACCAGTCTTCTTTCGTCTGCCTGAATAAGCGGCAGCGTATCCGGAATTTCCATGACGATGTTGACTGGCTTGCCCTCAGCCATATATCGGAACATGCTGACCACGCCCGAAACGACTGAGGCAAGGGACACGTCTTTATACTGCAGCTCGATGCGTTTCTCCCTGAGCCGAATAACGTCAAGCAAATCGTCGACCAGCTGCGACATCCGTCGGCCAATCGTAATCAACAATTTCATGTCTTCCGAATGCGCTTTTCCGGTACGGCGCCTCTCCTCCCCGGCAATGCTTTCGGCAATGTTGATCATGCCGTGCAGCGGCGTGCGGAGCTCGTGGGCCGTGTTGGCCAAAAACTGATCTTTTTGCGCGTCTTCTTCTTTGAGCTGATCATATAAATGTTGGATTTTCGACGCGTTTCGGAAATACTTCTTGAACCAGTACGCGGAAAAACCGAATATGGCAGCGATGACGTCGATGGGATAGTAGACGTTGGTAATTTCGTTATGCGAATTAACCATTCCCCATAACACGCTGGACAGACTGCTTGTCGCTGCAAAGAGAAGGAATGTCGCGTCATCCCGTTTGTCGGCAGCCATTTTCATGAACAGAACGACCGACCATGCGATCGGGAACAGGTATAGCACATCGGATATTCCGGTTTCGAGCCAGAAATAGATGCTGCGCACCGGAGCAACCAGCAAAAATGCACAATGGGCTCCAAGCAATCCAGCATACATGCGAAATATCGAAATGGCTTTGGAGCTATTGGAAAAGCTTCTGGCAAGCAGCAGCATGAAAAACGAAAACAACGGATAGGAAAGCGCCTTGGCCTTGACCATCCAAGTAAAATTAAGCGGCAGCCAGCTCAGCAATAAGCCGTCATGGTCGGATACGACAGTAAGCGCCGCTGAAAAGGTCAATAGGGAAAATGTCAGCAATGCGCGTTGTTTGCGATTGAAAAAAAACATGGCAAGGGCATACAAGCTATGCAAGAGCAAAATGGCAAACGTGATTTTCTGCAAATCGACCGAGAGACCGTGATCACGGGCAATAGCCTCCGGGGTGCCGAAATAGAGCGAGCGCGTTAAACCGCCGCTATACGGATCATCGAAGTTCGCCGCTTGCACGAGAAGCTCAAGCTCCGTGGCTCCGTTCGTGGCGTAAGTTGCCGTGAAGGCTGTCCTTTCGGGTTTGTAGTCCTGCTCGCGGACGGCAGGACGGCCGAATCCGGCGATGGTATTCCCGTTGATTTCCACGATGGAGGAGGCCTGGATTTTTTGGGCCCAGAGGGCGACGTCCTTCACCGAAGAGTCGATAAGGATGCGCAGCCGATACGTTCCATACCCGAACGACGAAGATGAGGTGGACATCTCGCTCTGCCAATCGCCGGGCACGGTAATCGATCGGGGTGGATTGGGGGACGAGAGTAATTTCTGGAGGGAAAACAGGGCGTTCGGGTAAAACATCCACTCCCCGTCCAACGAAACAGGCGATGCGGATGATAGATCCCAGCCGCGCAAATCCAAGGTGCCATTCACCGGCTGCGGCGATGGCGGCATGGTGAAGCCTTCCGACCAAACGAAGCGGGATCCAAGCAAAAGGGTTAGAAACAGGATGGACAAGACTACATATCTAGGGATGGGCATACGTTTTAATGGTTTCATAGTACACATGCTTTTCGACATAATAAGCCAAAATCCTGCATATAAAGAGCCATCCTTTCAAACGTCTTTTGGAGGGAATGCGCTTTAAGGAATAAGGACGGACTCACAAATAAATCCGGCGCGCCTGCTCCTCGAACAATGCAGTGACCTCCGGGTAGAAGGCAAGATCAATCCGGAGCTGCCGCATGATTTTTTGAATCAAAATCGCGTCCGTGAACATATGGTTGATGATCGTTTTGCCCCACAGCGGGTCATCCTTGAAGTACTTCACCAGATCACGAATGGCATCGAAGTTAAAAAAGAGGATGTACGAAACATAGTTTTGCAACAGGATGCGGAAACAGTGTTCGGAATAGGGAGTTGAAGCGCCGGGGTTGTTCTCCATAAAATCACGCATCACCGCAAACAACTCGGCGTTGTTCTCCGAATGCATGCGCAGCATTTCATCGACGTCGTTGATGAGGCGCAATATGGGCTCGATTCCCTCTTCCGGCGGCATGGTCAGCTTGGGCGCATGGCCTTCAATGGATCGCAGCAATTCCAGCGTGAGTTGTTTGCACGCCTTGATGTTGGACGGGAGAATGGACAGCTGGTCTTCGAAATCCGCAAAGTTGTGGATGCAATGGTCATGGAAGGCGGAAATATACCGTTCTACCTCGATATTAGTCTTGTTATGGACGAGTGTATGCCCCTTGAACGAAAAGGCGTATAACGTCTCCTCGTTTACGGGATGGGCGTAGAGATAGAAAAAGAAGAAAAATTCCCTTAACTGTCCTTTTTGCTCATCGCTGAGTCTGCTTATGCCCGTCAATGGGTTGAGTTGAAAGAAAGCATAGTTTTTCATAAAGTCGTTCATGGCATTGTACGGATTCAGGCTGGCGATCGACGTTGTGGCGTTGATGGTGTACAGCAGATAATACAGAATCAGCTCCTCATAAACGTCCAGTTGCGCAAATTGCTCATGAAGCATGGGCTTCCAATCCGGGTTTGCAACGTAATTCGGATCTCTTGGCTGCAGCTCCGACAGCCACTCTGCAAACGTTTCTTCCGGGTGATCGGTGAAAAACAGTTCCGCCCCGCCGTCTTCGCATAAAGCGTACTCGAATGGTCGGGTTTCCAGTAACGGCAGCGCCCGGTTGTATTTCATATTCAAATAACTATGATACAGATGTTGTATATGCATCGAATCTTATCCTCGATTCTTATCAGATTCATTGGAAATCACATCTAAAAGTGTACATGAATCCCTCATCGTCATCAAACCATGAGCGTCCATTTCGAGTCGTAATACTTTTGCCCTGTTGGGAATTGCAGGAATATGGGAAGATGGGTTCATCAAAGGTTCGGACCACGAGCTTCGGGTCTTTGGTCTTCAGGCTATTGCGATCCTTCCTTCTACATCATTGGAGATTTAGGGTTGCAGGTCTCCTGAAGATTCTGTTTCAGAGAGGAGGCGTCCAGGCTATCATGTTCCTTCCTTCTAACCCAAAACCTTTATGTTTGATAGGGACATGGCTTTCCTGGACTCTTTAATCATGATGAATACCATTTATGTAAGAAGAGCAAAAAAACTTATTGTAGAACCGTATATAGAACAAACGAACAAGGAGAACCGGGTGGCAAACGACATGCTGGCCACTGCCCTGAAAAATATCGAGTCGCTTGGTTTCACCTTCTCGGATCAGTTAATCCAGGCTGTTCGCCAGCTTTCCCAGGATCAATTCGAAGCGTTGGTTAAGCAGCTTGTCGTCGATTTGAAGCTTATGGTCGGAGCGCATGTGAAGTACAAACCGATGTATGCCGGATTTCCGGCACAAGTCATGGAGGCGGACGAAGCCGAGTTATACCTGAATGCCATCCTTCATTATCTGACGAATATCCTGCCGGAACAGAAGGTGTCAAAACGAGAGCCGCTGCCATTGTTGGAACGTGTGGACTTGAAAGTCATCGACCTGGGAAGCGAGTATCATTTCATTGGCCTGATCCGCCAGTTGATCGAAGCAAAGGGCTCCATCTCGGAAACGGACAAAAAAGACATTGATGCGGTGCTGGAGCAAGCCGGTCCCGAACAGCTGCAGGCGTTATTGCCTGACGAGATCCCGTTCAAGGAAAACGCCGGATTCGTCGTAGCAGCATTATTGAGACACGAAAAGGCAAGCATGGACCTCGTCGGGGGTTATTTCAAAACAGCCACGGATGTTCTGCGATTGGCCGTTGCTTGGTCGGATGGCGACGTGAGCCTTGCCTCGGCTTCGCGCTTTCGCAAATTCAAACGCCGTGAGCGGCGCTTTTTGCTTGGATTACTGGAGCAATGCGGTTCAATGACCGAGGATATGCTTCGTTATAAAGAACGCTGGATTCGCCTCGGCGAGATTTTGCATCCTTCCGAGTATAGGCATCGTTATCCGCGCTGTCAGGAGGCTTTTGACGTCCTGCGGAACGATAAACCTTTCACCACGTTTAACGGTAGTGTAGAGTTGGCGTTCCAGTATGAAAATGTGTGGAGCCTGATCGACCTGCTGTCGCAGCGCCCTGGCGAATTTGCGAGAAGACTGGATCAGCTGTTGCGGTTAACCGAAGACAAGGTGTATGTGCTGCTGGCGTTTGGTGAAGTCGTGCATCAGGTATCGACACCTGTATTGCTGCAGGTGAAGGAGCATTTTGCGCGCAGGAATGAACCGCAGGATTTACGAGTGTTTTTCCCGAAAGGCAATGTCGCCAAAGCGTTTGCCATTCCGGATGAGCTGCCTGTCATCGATGAGGAGACCTGCCGGGACGTGGTCGAGTTGTGCGAGCAGGCACTGATCAGGCGATTCACTGACCTGCCTGCGCTTGGGAAGACGTATGTTGATCCGCGTCTGAATGATTATGTTGTGCCATTTTCTCAAAGATCCGCAAGCAAGGCACTGCACACAGTCGTACGCGGGTCTCGGATGCCGATGGCTGAGGGGGACACCATCCGTTTTTTCAGCTGGTGGAAAGAAGGCAAGGTCAATGGACAGGACACCGGACGTGTCGATATTGACCTGTCTGCGGTAATGTATGACGACCAGTGGAACTACGTCGAGCATATTTCATATACGAACCTGCGCTCTTCCAAGTACAAGGCGGTCCACAGCGGCGATATCGTGACTGCGCCACATGGCGCGTGCGAGTTCATCGATCTGCATATTCCTTCGATCGTCCAGTATGGCGGGCGTTATGTCGTGGCGAGTTTGCTCTCGTACACCAGCCATCCGTATTGCGACCTGCCGGAGTGCTTCGTGGGCTGGATGATGCGCAAAAAGCCGGGTTCCGGCGAGGCGTTTGAGCCGAAGACGGTATCGAACAAAATCGACGTTGCAGCCGACACCCAGATTGCGATCCCCGTCATTCTCGATCTGGTAGAGCGAACGGTCATTTGGACCGATCTGGCGCTGACGAGCCAACCCCAGTATTCCAACAACGTCGAAGGCAACCAGAAAGGTATGGTGCTGATCGGCAAAGCGATGACGTCACTGCGTAAGCCGGACCTGTACCAGCTGTTCATGATGCATGCCAAGGCCCGGGGTGAACTGGTGGATGCAGCGGATCAGGCCGATACCGTCTATGCGGTGGATCAAGGAATCACACCATTTGAAATTGAGCGGATCATGGCAGAGTATTTGATATGAAATTGCGAGAGATTTGAGATTTGTCAAAAATCATTGCGAAGGCAAAACAGGCATTCGGGCGTTGCTGCAAGGCTGCTCTTTTGCCTGTCTTTCTGTATCCGCCTGGTTTATTCATACCGTTTGAGTCGGCAACAAAAGCGGTGCAGCCTGCAAAATGGTGCAGGGAATGTCGGGTCGGCAGCGAACGGCTTTGTTATGCTGAATGTACGGGGAGGTGAGGGCATGGATATGCTGGCTCGATTAAACGAAGCTTTGAAGTACGTGGAAAAGAATCTGGACAGCACGCTGGATATGAAAGAGGTGGCTCGGATTGCCTGCTGTTCCGAATACCATTTCACGCGCATGTTTTCCTTTCTCAGCGGAATGACGTTATCCGAATATATCCGGCGCCGGCGGTTGACGCTGGCTGCATTCGATCTAAGCCGGGACGGCAGCAAAGTTATTGACGTTGCGATCAAATACGGATACGCTTCGCCGGATTCGTTTGCGAGAGCTTTTCAGGCCGTGCATGGGGTTACGCCCTCCGAGGCTAGGGGCCGTGGTTCATCGCTCAAAGCCTTCCCGCGGATGACATTTCAATTGACCATTCAGGGAGGCGGAGAAATGAATTACCGTGTGGAGCAAAAGGAAGCATTTCGCATCGTGGGCATCAGCAAAAGGGTACCTATCGTGTTTCATGGAGTGAACCCGGATATCGCTGCAATGTACCAGAGCCTGACGCCGGAGCTGATCGGCACGATCAAGGGATTGTCCAATATCGAACCTTCAGGCATCATCAGTGCTTCTTCTCACTTTGGTGAGGGAAGGATGGAGGAGAAGGGCGAGCTGGATCATTTCATAGGAGCGGCGACGACGTTGAAAGCTCCGGAGGGTTTGGCAGCATTGGAGGTGCCGGCTTCAACGTGGGCGGTGTTTACTGCCGTTGGTCCTTTTCCCGATACGCTTCAGGAGGTATGGGGGCGAATCTTTGCGGAATGGCTTCCTTCATCGAATTTTGAATTGGCGGAAGGACCGGAAATGCTGTGGAATGAACACCCGGACGTGACTTCGCCGCAATATCGAAGCGAGATTTGGATACCTGTACAGAAAAAGAGCTATATAGGTTGAACCAATGATTTTTACACAGAGTCACTACGCGGTCAGAACCATCTTTCGATCGCTCTTATCCCCTGATTTCTTTGATCCCCTTTTTCAAGGGGAAAATCCGGCGATAAATGCGACCGCTTCGCTTCTCCAGATTCTTTCTGCCCTCTTCGTTATCGTGTAAATTTACGGTTCAATCTATATAGTAAAGGTCACGGCAGAAACGCTCATTCCTTAGGAATGGGCGTTTCTTTTCATAAGCGGAACCGTAGGTTCCCGCAGCGACAAGGTGCAGCGTCGCCCCTCGAACTCTTATTTAGTGTTTCGTACATATTACAACCAACTGCGTAGCGCGCAGAATGCCATATGCACGGAGTCTCGCTTTGAATTCTTCGCCCCGTCGTTTGAAATGCTCGTGGTTGGGCAGGTGAATGGTTCGAGCAACATGGTTGTCGCAGGCATGTGCCACGATGGTCATTTCCTGCTCATTTTTTAAGTCTGATTTGGGCTCCACGTACTCTATCGTATCGATAATCGTTACATTCAGCGTTTCGATCAGATCGAGAATTTCCTGCTTCTTGTAGTTGTGTCTATGCAAGATGCCCAGGGCCGAATCGATGTCCGCCTCCAGATGATGGTACAGGACATGATTTTGTTGTGCCTCCGTCTGGTGATCCTGGAACATTTCATTGATCAACATCAGGCCATCGGGTTTAAGCACCCTGACGGCTTCGGTCAGAGCGTTTGTGAGGGTGGGCAAATGATGCAAGGTGTTCGATATACACACGGTGTCGAAGGTATGCTCGCCGAACTGCAAACTCTCCACATCCATGACGAGGAAATGGATGTTACCGTCATCGCTGTATTGCTGATTAGCCTGTTCTATGGCTCGGATATCGGTATCGATTCCTGTAATTCGAGCATAATCATTCCGAAATGCATTCAGCAGGGTGGGGATGAATTTTCCCGTTCCTGTTCCAATGTCCAACAGGTGTCCGGCTGACCGCGTTTCCAAGAGATGTTTCAATGGCTCCAAAGACAGCCCTCCATTCCATATTTCTCAACTCCCCAGAGATACTATATCGAAAAAACAGTTTGCTTCATATGATTTTTTTCTGAAATCCACCTTGTATATTTACGTTAAATGATAGTATGGGGATATCTTCTAAATCATCAAAAAATATAATCTAATGATGAACACCAAATAGTGAGCGATACGTTTATCCGTATCCATATGAAGGGAAGAGAGCAGCATGAAGAAATCGATCATATTCGATATGGACGGGACGTTGTTTCAAACCGATAAGATTCTGGAATGTTCTTTGGAAGACACGTTTGAACGTTTGCGTTCCATGGGTGTATGGGTTGGAGAGACGCCGATCGATCAGTACCGTCAAATCATGGGAGCTCCCCTGCCAAAAGTGTGGGAAACATTGTTGCCGGAGCACGATCAGCATGTACGAGCCCAGACGGACGGTTTTTTTCTAGAAAGGTTAATTTCGAATATCGAGGCGGGCAAGGGAGAACTGTATCCCCATGTCGAGGAGGTATTCCGCGGCCTGCGGGCACAGCAATATTCCATTTTTATAGCCAGCAACGGATTGGAAAAATACTTGAAAACCATCGTGGATCACTATGATCTGACTCGCTGGATTACGGAAGTGTTCAGCATTGAGCGCATTCCATCCTTGAATAAGTCGGATCTGGTAGGCAGTATCTTGCGAAAATACGAGATCGATCAGGGGGCCGTAGTCGGCGACCGTTTATCGGATATCCGAGCCGCCAAAGACAACGGACTGACGGCCATTGGGTGCAGCTTCGACTTTGCCCAAGAAGACGAGTTGGCTCAAGCGGACATTGTGATCAATGACTTGCGGGAACTGCTCACCGTTTTGCCGAAGCTATATAAATTGCAAAAAAACACACGTTAACGGAGAGGCAGAACCAATCTGGAGATAACAGCGATCGGAAGATGGTACTGCACTCGCAGTGGCCTTGTGTGATTAATTAGTGTGGCGTATATAGATGTAAAAGTCTGACACCAATGGCTAGAGTGCAATATTAGAACGAGCAGTAAAAATAATTCTTTACTGATCGTTCCCAATATGCTAAGATGAGATCACTGGAGGGAAATGAAATGGCCAGAAGCAAAGAGTTCGAAGAGCAAGCCGTATTGGATAAGGCCATGAAGCTTTTCTGGGAACAAGGGTACGAGAAAACGTCAATGAACGATCTCGTCGAACATATGGGCATTCACCGCAGGAGCCTATACGACACGTTTACGGACAAACACACGTTGTTCCTGAGAGCCATCGATCGATTCGACGAGCGTATTAGCGCCAGATTAACGGCTGGGGTAAAGCGGTCGAAGACGGCGAAGGAAGCGGTTCGGTTCGTGTTTGATTTCATGATTTACGGCGAAGAAGACGTCCCGCCAGGCTGCATGATCGTGAATTCTGCGGCAGAGCTGGCGATGCGGGATGGCGAAGTGGATGCCAAAGCCGTGTGCGCATTCGAAAAGTCGGAAGGGCTGCTCACCGAAATCGTATCATGGGGCCAGCAAAACGGCGAATTCACCACGGATTATGAAGCAAAGGAACTCGCTGAATCGTTGCACAATGCCATGACCGGCATTCGGGTGATGGTTCGGACCTCGGTTTCCAAGGAAAAGATTGAGCGGATTGCCAATCAGGCTATGCGAATTTTAGAGAAATAAGCAGAGACCAATTTTTTTTCGCCCAATTAGAATGATCGTTCTCGATAAAATGTGAAGGAGAGATAACCATGAACACCTTGATTGTCGTTGCCCATCCGAACTTACAGCATTCCCGCGTCAACCGCGCTTTGGTTGAAGCCATACAAAAAGAAACGGACATTGTCGTACACGATCTATATGCAGCTTATCCCGATGGCAAGATTGACGTGGAACGTGAGCAGGAACTGCTGGACAGCCATGACCGGATCATTTTCCAATACCCGTTGTTTTGGTACAGCACGCCACCGTTGTTGAAGCAATGGTTCGACGAAGTGCTGGCATACGGGTGGGCTTTTGGCCCGGAGGGAGAACATTTGAAAGGCAAGGAAATCGGCATCGCCATCTCGACGGCGGGCACAGCGGCTTCATATCAGCCTGGAGGATACAATCTGTTCACCATTCGCGATATCGCGAAGCCGATGGAGGCGCTGGCCAACTATGTGAGCGCACATTATTTGCCGCCTTTTGCCGTGCATAATGCCAACCACATTTCAGACGAACAGATCGAGGAAAGCCAAATCGCCTATGCAAGCCATCTGAAGCATGTCCGTCATGTTCAAACAGGCGGTCTGATCACCATCAACAAATAAAACGTGGTTAAACATAGAGGAGGAGATTGAAATGGAAAATAAAATCGCATTAATTACCGGAGCGAATAAAGGCATCGGCTACGAGGTGGCCAGACAGTTGGGACAGCAAGGGATTACGGTACTGGTTGCGGCTCGAACCCAAGCGGCGGCGGACGAAACCGCAGCCAGGCTCCGGGAAGAAGGAATTGCGGCGAGCGGAGTGGAGCTTGAAGTCACCAATGCTGCCCATATCGAAGCGCTGGCCGAGCATATCGCAAGCACGTATGGCCGACTCGATATTTTGGTGAACAATGCAGGGGTATGGCTTGAAAATGCAGATTACGCAGGGGATGCGTTCCGGGATACATTTGAAGTCAACGCGTTCGCTCCCTATTACATTACGGAGGCCTTGCTCCCCTTGCTGCTCAAGAGCGAAGCGGGCAGAATCGTCAACCAGAGCAGTGCCATCGGCTCCATCCGCATGATGTCCACGGAAGCGCTTGTGCAGCGGATTGGCACGCCGGCCTATGCAGCGTCCAAAGCCGCGCTTAACATGCTGACTGCCTACTGGGCTCAGAAAACAGCAGAAACCAACGTGAAGGTCAACTCTGTACATCCGGGCCTCGTGAAAACGCAGATGGGCGGGAACAAAGCGGAATTGTCGCCAGAGGAAGGGGCGACAACGGCGGTTCGCCTCGCGACCTTGCCTGCGGACGGCCCTACCGGCGGATTCTACTATATGGATAACGAGCTTCCGTGGTGATAATTATGCTTTTGCAGTAAATGCACCCTCCCGTGCTGAATGGGGCTGACGTCCCGGTGCCCCGAATTGCCGAATTGACCTGCGGAGCCTTAGGAAATACGGGATGATCATGAAAAAACAGTGGTTGCCGGGGAGGCATAGCGCTTCCTACAGGCAACCACTGTTTTTTTGAAGATGACAGAACCTACATGTTAGGCACAAGCTTCTCCTCTTTGGCAATGCCGAACCGTTCCTCAATCCACTCGGTAAACAAGGCATAGTCCCGCTCCGCTTGATTCGCGTACAGATAGCTCCAGTCCGCGATATAGCGGGCAAAAGCATCTGTATCGCTTCCTATGGCGTGGGCGATTTCCTGCTCGCTATGGTAAGAAAGAATGCCGCTCGCGACATCGATGTCGGCGCGGGCGTGCATTTTGGCCGTTAATTTGCCCATGGCTCGAAGTACCTGGCGCATATCCTGAATGCTCTGGATGTTTTGCGGCTTGAGCCGTTTTTTGTAAGGCGAGCGTTCCCGGACATAGAAATCGCGGCCTTCGACGGTGAGATAGCCAAGATAAGCATCGGCCTGATGATGCATCGCCTGCTGGGTGGTAACCACACGTTTGCCCTGATGTCCGAAATGCGCCCAGAACGACTCGGAATAGGGCAGGAAATAGGCGGGAACCGGCACGCGAACCTCTTTGACCTCCAGAATCGTATCGTCCTCATCGTTATGGCCCTTCTCGCCCTCGATCAGCAGATAATACCGATCAAGGCCGATGGAAGCCGTGCCTGAGCCGTGTTTGACCGCAACATCTTTAATGGCATAATGGCCATCGTCGGGATGCCGCTCCGCCACCGTATCCAGATAATCGGTCCAAGCTTGCTCCAACCGGCGTTGTTCCGATGCTTCCGGCACGACCAGCTCGGAATTTTCCAGGAATGCGCGGCCGTCCTGCATCTGTGCCGTAACCTTTTCGAGAAAATGGGCTTGCTTGCGTTTTTCTAATTTGCGCAGCAGCTTGCGTACAGGACCCTTCGCCGTCTGTACGTTCATCATAAAGGTGGCGGGGTCGTCCTTTCCGGCGGCAAAACGGCGAATCTGTTTCGCGTAGGCGCGGAGATAGGTTTGAATCAGTTCCTTTTGCTCCGCCTCGGCATAACCGAACTGCCTGCCCACAAGAGCCACGCTGCTGGACATGCGGAGCACGTCATACAGATAACTGCCCAGGTACCCTTCATCAAAGTCGTTGACGTCGTATACGATCTGCCTGCCTTGAATATGGAACGCGCCGAAGTTCTCGAAGTGCAGGTCGCCCTGAATCCAGGTTGGACGGTCCGCCCGCGTGTGATAGGGGAAATACTGCCGCGTGGCATCGAAATAGAACAGGTAGGCACTTCCCCGGAAAAAAGAAAACGGAGACAGCGACATTTTGCGGTACTTCTCCTCTCGTTTAAGAGAGTCCAGTTGCATCATGCTTTCGTCGAACTCGTTAAAAACCGAAACCAGCAAATCTTTCCGCAGCTTGCTGCGCGTGCGCATAACGCCTTCTGTAATCGATTCATGCACCATCTTCATCTCTCCCTTATGTAACTGGACATGTTAAGCCGAGAATCTGAACTGAACTTTCTACCTTCATCATACACGCTCTTTTGGACCTGGGAAATCGGAAGGCAAACCAGATATTGAGAAATATTGGACAAAAGAAGCCCGATTCCTGTGCAGCATAACAAGGTTTTCGGAAAATTTCTAACGATTACGCGATGCGCGACACTTATTTTTTGCTTGATCATGCTAAGACTGCTGTATATTAGATGGTGTAATCTCATAGTCGCTGTGTACACAGCGGCGTGGAACAAGAAATCGTCGGAGGATCTTATGCGCAATTGGTTCAGGAACGAAAATGTGCAGATGAGTGCGGTAGCCTTGGCTACGGCAGTCGGTGCACAATTCAGAATTTACCCTTTTCGGGAAGATGTGTTTCGCATCGGTCTGGGCGTAAGCATTTTTTTACTGCTGCTGATGATTCTGCCCAATCTGCCTTACCTGAAGACCGGAATCACCACGGGGGCTGCCAGCTTTGCATTCCAGACGGGTGATTGGCTGCTCCAGCAGCATGACTGGGCCATTTTGGAAGGCGTGCTGAACAATATCGGGGCCGGCATGTATTACATCGTATTCGCGTGGATGCTGAGCAAGCTCAAGTATCGCTTTAACGAGCTGCAGCCGCTTTTGCTGGGAGGAATGATTGCCGTCATCGACTTTTCCTCCAACCTCGTGGAGCTTCTTTTTCGAGGTGTGCTGGTGGGATCGGATATATTTTCCATCCGCGGATGGCTGTATCTGCTTGTGGTAGCCTGCTTGCGAAGCTACTTCGTGATTGGTCTGTATAGCAGCATCACCGTACGACAGATGCGCCTTCTCCATGCGGAGCAGGAAAAGCGGATGGAGCAGATGCTCAGCGTGGACTCGGGCCTGTATGGTGAAGTGTTTTACCTTAAGAAGTCGATGAAAACGATCGAAAGCATCGCCGCAGACAGCTATGAGCTTTATCGCGATCTGCGTGAGCAGGGGCTGGGGCAGTACAGCCAGCGCATGCTGGGAATTGCTCAGCAGATTCATGAGGTCAAGAAGGATTCGCAACGCATACTGGCGGGGTTGTTGAAACTGTACGATAACGGGAAAGCCGTCCATATGAGCGTGTCGGAGGTTATTCATTTTGCGATAAGGGGAAACCGGAAATACGGCGAAATGTTGGGCAAACGGATTCAGATCCGCGTACAGCAGCAGATGGATTGCGAGACGGCCTATTACATACCGCTGCTGACGGTAGTGAACAATCTGTTGGCGAACGCCGTAGAGGCCGTCGACAAAAGCGGCACCATCGACATCCGCGTGCTGGAGCGGGGGGAGAACCTGCATGTCACCGTCATGGATTCCGGAAAGGGAATTCCCGCTGCCAAACGCGAAGTCATTTTCGAGCCGGGTTACACGACAAAGTTCAATGAGGCAGGCATTGCGGCCACCGGTATCGGTCTATCCCATGTGAGGGATATCGTGCAGTCCCTGGGTGGAAGCATCACGGTCAGCGACGGTGTGGAAGGGGAGCAGGGGGCCAAATTCGATGTATGCATACCGAAGGCGAAGCTGCTGAAGTCATCTGAGATGCACGATACGTTTGGTTCAGAGTAGATAGGGCAGGCAGGGCAGATCGCGGGGTGTCACGAGCTCCGGAAAGGCCGAAAGCGCTGTATTGCTTTTACGCCAGGGCTGTGCAACAATCAGGACAAACAAAATCCACCAATATATGGATGATATTGGCGGGTGGATTCGTTCGCAAGCGCGATTTCAAGCAACCGTTGAACATGCCGCATGAAAATACAAATAAGGAGGCCGATCATGATCGCGGAAGTGCAGCAAACTCCGGAGGGCGTGGTTGTTCGATTCGAACGTCTATGGAAGCATTCGGTTCAAAACGTGTGGTCGTATCTAACGGACAATGACAAACTAAAATGGTGGTTTCCCGAGTTGGAGGTCATGGAACTGGATGCCGGCGGTATCATCCGGTTTGACATGCAGGACGGCACGTTTGAGGAAATGAAGATTACGGAAGTCCAGGCGAACTCGGTGCTCGAATTTACATGGGGCGAGGATCTGGTGAGATTTGAACTATACCCTGAAACGGAAGGCTGCCGCCTCTTGCTGCAGGAATCGATCGGCCGTGTGACAAGCCATACGCCCAAAGACGTTGCGGGCTGGCATGTCTGCCTCCGCGTCATTGAAGAGCTTCTTGACGGGCGGACGGTAGAGCCTCGAACAGAGGAATGGCAGCACTGGTATGAAAAGTACAAGCTGCTTTTTCAGCGTTATATATCAACGAATGGCAACGAATCATAATATTTGTTGTTTACTAGGGTAGGGATAGATTTTATATCGGCGGGAGGATTTAGCGTGAAGTCCAATGATCGTTTGCAGCATTTCGAGCTAACAGAAGTGAAACATCTCAAGGTGCATGGCCGCACGACGGGAAATTTGTCGCCCTTGACCCTGTTCTGGACGGGAAGCGCACTGGAATTGAATGTGCAAGGAAGCGAGCTGTGGCTTGAGGTCGAGTCGCGTTATGAACTATACGAGTCCTGGATCAGCGTGCTGGTGAACGGTGTGCCGGTCAGCAGGCAGATGCTGGCTGAAGGCCGGAATTGGATCTGCCTCTTTCGGGGAATGAATCCGCTCAAAGCGACAAACGTGCGGATCGTCAAGGAGGTGCAGGCCATGAGTGCCGATCCCGGCTGCGTACTGCAAATGCATGCCGTGCGAACGGATGGCGAATTTCTGCCGGTGCGCGAACGCCCGCGCAAGATCGAATTCATTGGAGACAGCATCACTTCCGGAGAGGGTGCCATCGGTGCCAGGCAGGAAGAAGACTGGATTCCGATGTGGTTCAGCGCAATACAAAATTACACGTTCCTGACCGCAGCTGCGCTGGATGCGGAGTATCGGGTCATTTCCCAGAGCGGGTGGGGCGTGATGACGAGTTGGGACAACAATCCGCACGGCAACATCCCGGATTACTATGAGCAAGTATGCGGCTTGCTCACAGGAGAGACCAACCGGGAACTGGGCGCAGCCAATCTTCACGATTTTTCGTCATGGCAGCCCGATGTCATTGTGGTCAACTTGGGCAGCAACGATGGCGGCGCATTTCGGACGCCGGCATGGAAGGACCCGGTGACAGGGCAGGTGCATAAGCAAAGATTGAATGACGACGGCTCCTTTAACGAGGATGATCTGGCCGCGTTCGAACGGGCGGCTGAACGGTTTCTCGACAAGCTGCGCGACAACAATGCCAAGGCCTGGATCGTATGGGCTTACGGCATGCTCGGCTCGCCGATGATGCCGGCGATTTACCGTGCTGTGGATCGTTATGTCCACCGGACGGGAGACCGCAAGGTATCCATTTTCCAGCTTCCCGACACGACGCAAGCAACGATGGGAGCCAGAAGCCATCCAGGGGAGTCGTCCCATCGCAGGGCGGCCGAAGCGTTAAGCGATTATCTCGAAGGCATCATCTAAACCTATAATTTCGGTGGAGAAAGGAAGTTGGCCAATGAAATACGTGGCGATCAGAAAGGCGTCGGTGCTGTTATTGTGCGGAGCTGTCGTTATGGCGGGAGTGTTGGGGACAATCCCTAATTCAACGCTAGCGGCATCGGCACAAGGGCAGACGTCAAAGCAGGCTGTATCCCAGGTCAGCGCTGCTTCGTCAGTGGTGTACCAGAACGTAACCCAATATGCCAAAAAAACAGCACCCGGAAGCATCGTTTGGACAGGCAAAGGCTTGACCGTAACCGCGCATACCGTTGTAAAGGAAGATAAAGCGGACTTTGAACAGAACGTCATCGAATCCATCGTGATCCAGAAGGGCGCAGTTCGGCACGAGATCGACACGGCCGATTACGACGATTCCTGGCTGGACCTTGCGAGCGTCGCCGAATCGCCTGCCACGGGATGGGTGGCCATTCAGGCAAGCCGCAGCGCCGGGGCATCATTGCTGCTGGTTAACCTGGACACGGGGGAAAGCATCGTCTTGAACGACCGCCTGCAACAAGAGGTGAAGGGAACCCTCGAAACCATTACGGCATATCAATGGTCCCCGACCGGAGAGCAGATCGCCTTTTCCTATGGAGATCCGTCCAAAAGCACCCTTGCGATCTATGATGCCGCGAAAGACAGCGTACTTCGGCTGCCCCGGACGACCAACTATATCAGCACAAGCCTGATTTTGTGGCATAAGAACGGGAAAGCCTTCGATTTTATTAGCGAGCATCCGTCTGACCGCTTCACTCTGTTCCGGTATGACACGAAGAGCAGCAAGGTCAAACCTGTGCGCAAGCTGACCCGGAAACAGATGGGCGATTGGCTTAAGCTGGATAAATATCCGAGCCTTTGATCTGGCGCCCCCCGAGATCGATGGATTGGACGTAGCGCGGCACGGATGTATTCCCCAACGAAAAGGCGGGATTCCCCGCCTAGTTTGCCTTCGATTGATACCGGACCGATACGATCTGTCCCAACGTTTGCGTGCCGACCATCGTCCAGACGCTGGGGAGGGTACCCACAGGGAACAAGGGGATGCCATTGCCTAAAATTTTCGGGATGATGGCAATTTCCATCTCGTCCAGCAGTCTTTTTTCCAATATCGTCTGTACGAGCTTCCCGCCCCCGACAATCCAGACATCGCCTTCGGAGATTTGCTGCAGCTTCGGGATGAGGGTCGCGACGTCTTCGTCCGTGAATTGCACATGCGGAGCGGGAGGCTGAGGCGTACGGGACAGGACATATGTCGGTTTACCCGCATAAGGGAAATCATCCGTAAGTGTGAGCACCTCTTCATAGGTGCTGCGCCCCATGACCACCGTTCCGATCCTGGCGTAAAAGGCCCCATAGCCGTTATCCCCGCCATCTCCTTCTACGTCGTGCAGCCAATCCACCGAACCGTCCGGTTTGGCGATGTATCCATCGAGACTTGCGGCAATGTACAGAATCGTTTTACGTTTTGGCATAGTATTGATCACTCCTTTCGATATAACACTATGGTAAACTATAATTACGACATAAGATGACGTAGTTAGGCGGGGTAAAATGAATAATCGGCAACTGGCCATCATGCGTCTGATGGATTCGCGCAAAAAGTTTACCGCCCGCGAACTCGCGGAGCGATTTCAAGTGTCCGTCCGGACGATTCAACGCGACCTGAACGATCTGCAGGAGCTGGGCTTTCCCCTGTACGCCGAGGTAGGCGTTCATGGCGGGTACCGGGTGCTCCCCAACCGCATTCTGCCCCCGCTGCAATTGACGCAAACCGAGGCGCTCGGGTTGTTCATGATGCTGGAGTATCTGGAACGGGTTCCGGACTTCCCTTATGGTTCCATTCGGGAGCATCTGGCCGAACAATATTTCGGCAGTTTGCCCGAAGACGTGCAGGAACTGATCGCACGGATGAGGCGGCATATCACGTTTATGCAGCGTCCCTCGGTTGCGCCCGAAGCGGTGACGACTGGCGTTTTGCAAGCGGCGGTGGAAAAGAGGGCCATTGCGTTTACCTATCACTCCCGGAACGGAGAGAAAACAGTCGAGGCGTACCCGCTCGGCATCTATTTCGATGACGGGTATTGGTATATGCCGGCCCGGCGACGCGAGCGGGTGCTGCTGTACCGAACGGATCGCATGAAGGCGCTCCGGGTGCTTGAGCAGACGGATGACACGGTTCCGCATTTGCAAGCATGGCTTCGAGCCGAAGATGGGCGTTCTGGCGAAGAGGTGGTGCTTCGTTTTACCGATTTCGGCCAACGCTTGGCCGGGTCCGATCCATTGTTCCAAACCGTTGAAGGGAATACGTGGCGCGGACGGGTTCCGCATGAAGAGATGCCGTACACGGCTCGCAGGCTGCTATCCTACGGTCCTGAGGTAGAGGTCATTCGCCCGGATGGGCTGAAGGAAGCCGTCAAGGAACTGCTCGCGAGCAGTTTGAACCAATATTTGTAGAAGGGGGTGATACCATGGTAAAACCCGTAAGAAGATTGGATCGCCGCTCCATGCAGAGTCCACAGGATGAACAGCGGCGGCTGTTTTGCATGGAGCTTAATAAACACCACCGCCAAGCCTGATTAGCGGCAAACGTTCATTTCAGGACTCTGCTTCCTTAAAACTTTATTTTAAGGAGTGGAGCGAATTGAAATACGTGAATGCACATACCGTACTGCCTGCGGAAATTGTGGAGCTGGTGCAGCAGCATTTTCCGGGCGGGTTGATCTATATTCCGAAACCGAAGGAAATGCATCGAAAATGGGGCGAGAACTCCGGCGCCAGGGCGTTGGTCCGACGACGAAACGAGCAGATTCGCGCCCAATTTGCCGACGGTGCAAGCATGGCCGACCTGGCCGGACAGTTTTGCCTTTCGGACGATAGCATCCGCAAAATCGTGTACGGCAAAAAGGAAACCTGACCAAGCAATTCATGCTGTAAGCATAAACCGGCACGATCATTCCACCATAATGGCGATGAATACAGAACATAGCAGGATCAGTACGACGTTCAGAACGTGTGGTGGGAGAAAAAAGGTTGCCTTTATCCGCTTCTCATCACCATAGATGATCTCCCTGCCAGATTTACTTTGATCGCCACCCCGCCGCATTGCTCCAAAGGTACGGATTACTTCGTTCATGAGTTTTTTGTATTGCGTCCATTCCGGGGATTGGGCATTGCGGAGCAGGCTGCGGCCATGAGCTTTGACCGTTTCCGCGGCAAATGGGAACTGTTCACGAATCCGGCGCCAAAGAACGTGGCAGCTCAGCGGTTTTGACGGAGAGAAGCTCGTCTTTCGTTTCGGGAACTTCGGGTCATTGTGAAAAAAGGAGATGTCCTCCCTTAGCGGGGGAACATCTCCTTTCCGTGCCCGTTCAGATCGGGCCGATGAAATATTTATATTCCGTGGTCACGTCGAATCCGACGCTCCGGTACAAGCTTAGGGCACGTTCATTTTCCGTTACGACGGAAAGCCGAATGTCCGTATAACCTTGCTCCAGCAATCGGTGTACCATCAAAGTGAGCGCGGCGCGTCCCAGCTTCTCTCCCTGACGCGCAGGCAGGATGCAGAAGTTGTGAATGAACCCCGTCGAATCGTTGATGACGTTGACCCGGATCAGTCCTACGGGCTCATTTTCTTTGCGAATCACATACGTGGGCCGGCTCGGTTCATCGGTGTGCCTGAAATAGTCGCGCGTCCAATCTTCCGGATCGCCGAATGCAGCCGATGAACAGGCGATCATGAACTCCAGATCTTCCGGTTCTGCGGCAGTCAGATCAAGTCCGGAAGAGAAAACCGTTTGACTTTGTTTTGCAGACGCATCATTCTGGAGCTTCATCGCATACTCCGAACGGTCATATGCAGCGCCAAACGCCTGAACGGCAGCCATTCCAGCCGGATGGCTTTGCGGCACGCGATAGCTTAGCCGGTGGATGCCGAGAGGCCGCATGTCCTCCCGCGCTCGTTCAAGCAAGCTATGGAAGACGCCTTGTCGTCGGTAATGCGGATGAACCACAGCGTTGATGCTTCCTGTTGTGCCTTCCGATGGATACCAGCTTAGAAGTCCGACCAATTGACCGTTGTGATAGCACAAAAGCCCATGGTCGCCGTCTTCCTTGGTCAGATGCTCCAGATCGGCCTTGAGGCAAGCGGAATCGAGCTGCTTGCACTGCTGCTCCAGCGCAGCGATATCGTTAATTTGGGCAGCATTATCGTATTTCATGGGAATAACTTGATGATGAATCATGAGTTTGGCACCTTCGTTCATGAAGGAAACACGCAGTTTGTGGACCGGTAGGCGCTATCCTTCCAAAATGGGTCCAGTCAGGTTCAGAAATATTGTCATCTTATCTCCTCCAGAGCATTACAGGTTGTGTTTATTATACACGCTCCCTGCTCCGTGTTCACACCTAAAACTACTGTCTCAAAAAATACACCCCTAAAAATTTCATCTAAACCCGGGGTTTTCTCCCAATGTCTATTCTAAGGGTACACTTCAAAAACGATGGAGGGGCCAAATATCGATGTCATTACAGTTTCGGTCCAGTAAGGGTTTTCAAACGCAATGTTCTTGATGAGGATGCCAGGAAACAAACGCTTTTATGTAAAAACTGAAAGAGTCGGTTGTTCGTCTGCCTTGCTGCAGGAACTGCCTTAGAGACAAGATCATCGTCGCTGAAGAAGTCGCCAAAATGGCGGCTTCTTTGTTTTAACGCTTTAGATGATTTGTATAGTTTTTGTATAGACTGGGTCTTTATAATACGACTTACAGAAACTGCGGGATTGCCGACCATAGGATCCCAGGTAAATTGAAAGGGATTTATGAGAATAGAATTTTATTTTTGCAATCCCAACCCTGAACACAACCAGATTAAACGTTAAAAAAAAATAAGGAGGTTGCGAAAAAGAAAAACGTTTTCCCATAGAAAAGTGTCAAAAAAGATTCATCCATATCGAACAGTCTAATAAAGGAATTGGGGGAAAAGAACGTGTCCAAACAAAGCAAAAAGTCTCTTAAGAAAAAGCATGGAGCATTAGTTCTCGCAGCTGCTCTGACCGTTGGCGGTTTACCGGTAGTCCCGACGAATGTCAGCGCGGCTGATGCAGGCGAAGCTTTAATCTCCACATCAGGTGGTACAACCAGCTACGATATTGTTGACGGAGAGACATCGTCAGGCTCAGTTATTGATCCTCAAATTCAGATTCAGGATTCTACTTACACAACCAATTTGAACGCTGCCACCGTGATGATTGAAAATTTTCAGGCAGGGGATTTGTTGTCATATACCGCAGTGGCAGGAATTCAAGGAAATTATGAAGCGAAGAATGGTGTCTTGACATTGACAGGAAATGCTTCGGCGGAAGATTACATGAAGGTATTGTCCAGTGTCAAGTTCTCAACCACTTCCAGCAATACGTCTGCCAGAACCGTTAGATTTGCCTTGGGTGATGCCCTCCCTTATGATGCTAATGGTCATTTTTATAAATTTGTAAATAAAGGAAGCAATATTACCTGGGAAGCCGCGAAGGCTGAGGCTGCCGCCGACGATTATTTCGGACGGGAAGGATATCTGGTCACGATTACGGATGCACAAGAGAACGAGTTTGTAAAAGATAAAACATTGGGCGTTGGCTGGATTGGCGCACAAGATATCGAGCGCAAAAACGGTGAAGCTAAGACCAATGGCGACTGGCGCTGGGTAACCGGACCGGAAGGCAAAGCGGACAACGAAAAAGGTCTGAAATTCTATCAAGGTTATCTAGGCGGCACCAAACTGGGGTATGCCAACTGGGCTAGCGGCGAACCTAACGATTATGACGGCAAAGAATATGTAGCTCATATTTACGGACCTGGAAACGAAGCAGGACAATGGAACGATTACCCCGTAGACAATAGTGTTACAGGCTACGTCATTGAATACGGCGGCATGCAGGACGACGAAAATTTGGATATCATCGCCGAGAAATCCGTTACCATTGTTAACATTACCGATCTTAAGCAGGCCGTTGAAGAAGGGAATCAACTGAACCAGGAAGATTATATGGCAGAGGAATGGCCAGCGTATCAAAAAGCTCTGGAAGACGCCAAAGCCGTGCTTGACAACAAAAACAAAACACAAGAAGAAGTCAATAAAGCATTTGAGGAATTACAGGCAGCGCGTGAGCTTCTGAAACCTTTGTTGATCACCGAGCCGAGCGGTGGGCTGGTAAACGTGTCCAAGCCTGAACTCAAAGGCGTGGCAGACCAGGATTCGAAAGTCACCGTTGAATTGAAGGATGAGAACGGCAATGTGATTGAAACAAGGGAAGTGGAAGCGGATCAAGATGGAAACTGGAGCTTTACCCCATCGAAAGAACTGCCGGATGGAAAATATACGGTGGATGTAACGGCAGTGAGAAATGGAAAAGTAACCAAACAATCCAAAACAATCGTAGTCGATTCTGCTCAAAAATCGTATCTTGTCGGTCTCGAGCTGAACGCCAATGATAAAACTTCGATACCTCTGTCACCGGCTTTTGCTGAGAACACGTACAATTACACCGCGACTACTGCAACGTACAGTGTATATTTCACACCAACACTGGATTCGCTTGCAGGTCTGGATCCGAACGCCAAAATTGAGTTTTCGCTCAACAATGGTGCCTGGACGGACGCGACGAGCGGTAAAGAAAACGGTGAATTGCCTTTGAATGAAGGCAGCAACACGATTAATGTCAAGGTTACCGTTAATGGTAGGGAGAAGATCTATACGCTGACCGTCTTCCGTGTAGTCAATAATGGAAATAACGGCAACACCGGTGGTGGAGGCGGAGGTGGCGGAAGCTCGACTCCAACAACAACGCCAACTACTCCAGCAACACCAAGTACGCCTGAAGCTCCAAAAGGCAATCTGGACGTAACTTTGAACGGCAAAGACAATCCGTTTGCAACAGGCACAACTTCAACCTCAGACGGCCGTACGACAACGTCAGTTAAGGTAGACCCGAACAAGCTGGGTGAAGCTGTATCGGAAGGTACAAGCCAGGATCTGACGATTCACTCGCCAAATGAAGGGGATATGACGGTTGACGGCTTGACGGCGGACATCTTGAAGAAACTGAACGATAAGGGCGCAAACCTGAAAATCAGCAACCCGCTGGCCATTTATCCGGTACCTGTCGGAAAAATGAACCTGAATTCCGTCGCTGGTCAATTGGGCAATGCAGCGCTGAGCGATATCGGGGTTCGCATCGATATCAAGCGTTCTTCGGATGCCTTGATTGCAGCTGCGAAAAACAAGGCAGCGGCGGGAGGTTATGAGCTGCTGGTTGATCCGGTTGATCTGAATCTGACATTTAACCATGGCGGTAAAACCGTAGGATCCGGCCAATTGAACGGATATGCGGCCAAATACATCGCCCTGCCGGAAGGCATCGATCCGAACCGGATTACGACAGGCGTTGTAGTGAATCCGGACGGCAGCGTATATCACCTGCCAACCGTTGTAACGAAGATCGGCAATCGTTATTATGCACAAATCCATGATTTGCGCAGCAGCGGTACGTACTCGGTAATCTGGAATCCGCAGGATTTCACAGATGTGAAAACCCATTGGGGTCAAGCGGATGTGAATAACGTTGCCGCACGACTGGATCTGAAGGGGAACGGGGATAACACGTTCTCGCCGGATCGCAGCATAACCCGTTCCGAGTTCGCGGAGATCGTGGTCCTCGGCCTGGGTCTGATGCGTCAGGAAGCGTCGCAGATTAACTTCCCGGATGTACCGACTTCCGCCTGGTACGGAAATGCCCTCGCGATTGCGGATGAATTTGATATCGTTCGCGGTTATGATGATGGCAACTTCTACGGCAACCAGCCAATTACGAGAGAGCAGGGCTTCGCGATGGTAGCCCGTGCGTATCGCCTGATTAAATCCGAAGCTGCGGCTAGTCAGAATACTTCTGCTCTGTCCCAATATAAAGACGGTGCGAGCGTATCGAACTGGGCCAAGGCGGATGTGGCGCAATTGATCGAAGCAGGGATCATTCAGGGCGAAGGCACCACCCTCAGCCCGAAATCAACGATGACGCGTGCGGAAGTGACGGCCCTGATCGCAAGATTGCTGAAAACGACCAATTTGATTGACAAGTAAGCAAGTTTATTCAAAAACAACCACTGACCGCCTAAAGCCGTCAGTGGTTGTTTTTGTCGCTCTTTTCCCCTGTCTTCTATTAAATATGCCCGGTTAGACCGGATTAAGGAGGCAGGCCGGGAACAACAGAAGAAGTGGCTGGAACCGTTCTCTACTCCTGTACACTATCGATATAGGAATCGTCTTTTCGTTCGTTTTATTGGACTGCAGGCGTAGAATATTGCGACAGATTCATCGTGTCCTTTTTCACAGATATAAAAAAGGTGGCGGACGGTGCATACAAGTAAAGGTTAAGCTGGTCCGGAGAATACGTGCCAGGCTCGATATGGAAGTATCCTTTGCTATCAAAGGTAACCTGCACATCCTCAATATGTTGGGAACCGGTAACGGTGTGTTCTTGAACCTTGAACAGGATCGTTCTGTCTTTCAATTGTGAAAACTGGCCTTCCACAATCAGCTTTCCGCCTTTGTCATATTGGGCAAACAAGCTTTGTTCCTCGAAAACGGCCGGTTTGACATACATTACCTTTTCCGGCAATTTAGGCAGAGCCAATTGATCTGTCGGTTCCGCCGGTCTGCCTTTCAATGTGCCCAGGGAGCTCTGAAGGCGTTTCAGAATGTTCAACGCTTCTGCTCGGGTTACCGTGCTCTCGCTCTCATATCCCGAGTAAGACAATTCCGTGACTCCGCGGACGTAGTCCTTGGCTAGCACGTACCTGACCGCGTTGGAGCCGATGAAATGCATGCCGTCTGCAGCGGACACGATTTCGGCAATGCGCTGGCGATTGATCGGTTTGTCGCGTAATGAAGCCGTTTTGAGGCCCAGCAGCGGATAATTACGGTCTTTGGCGATTCGGTAAGCAGTGTCGGCAAGGCTTTCTTTTCCCTTCTGATAAGACTGAATGTCGACGTTATACGTTTTCAGCAACATGATCCAGAATTCCGACTCGCTTACGGTTGAATCAGGCTTGAGTTGTCCCTGGCCATCAACGCTCACGATGCCTGAGCGCAATCCCCACTCCAATGCTTCCTGAAGGGAATGTCCCTGAATGTCGGAAGGCAGCTTGTTAATTGGTTTGCTGTACGTTTTAGTCTTCCATTTGGGGTAAACTTTGATTTTAGCCTGCGCTGACTTCCCTTCGAGCGTAGCCTTCAGCGTGTACTCGCCAGGCAATATGCCATGAATCATGCCATTTGTGGATGCTTTAAGCCCCTTGGGATTGCTCGTTATGTAGCTGACTCCTGTCTCTGCATCTTCCCATGATCCATCATCATAAAAACTTCTCCATTTTAGTTGAAGCTGCTCTCCCTGGTTCAGAGTGACTTCTTTCATATATGGGCCAAGTTCGGTCAAGCTATGACCTTTTCCGGTAGTGAATGACCACGTTTTGCGCAGCGCTTCCGCTGATTTACCGCTCAAAAGCTCAAGCGTTACGGTGTAGGTGTGGTTTCCTTTCAAAACGGATTTTGGATACAGAAATAATGTGCTCCCGTACAATTCTTCATGCAAAGGAACCTCGTTTCCTTGTTGGTCAGTCATTTTTGCCTGGTAACGGTTAATGGTTGCGGCTGTAGACGCAGAGATAATGTAGCCCGAGAATTCCACATTGAACTGCCGTAGTGGATTCGGACTTTCCAACCCATAGAAACCAACGGGTACATCGGTTTGACGGTCATAGGGGTAAACTGACATGTTTCCATTGTCCGGCTGGGAACCTGAACCCGTAAAATCCATTACGGCCGTGCCGTCGACCAGACCGATGCCAACCTCGTCATAACTGGGATCGAGTATGATTTTGCGGTGATAAGCGGTATCCAGCCATCCCTGCACGGCTTGGGAACTGCTTTTCTGATGGTAATGCATGACCTCGCCATAGGCAAATCCGCGATTTTGGGCGACAAATCCGGCCGCCTCGATGCGGTTCTTGATATTTACGCCTTTAAAACCAGGCATTCCCGCTTGCTCCGAGTGGGCACTCAGATTGGGATGCTGGGCATGGTTCCTATTATAGTACGAAGCATGGGCTTCCGCTGCCTGGGTGACATACGGATTCAAACGAACGGGCGGCACGCCGACCTTGGCGCGGATCTCGTTCAGAAAATTTAACGCGTCCAGCTGATCTTTGGAGTATCCTGTGGTGACATTGCCGTCCGCGTATGCCTTGGGTAGGTTGGAAGGTCCGAAGGCTCCCAGCGTGCCTGATACTAAAAGAAGAACGGCGAAGCTATAAGCAAGGATTGCAGGTAAACGTCTTTTCCTCGGTGTGGAACTTTTCGTTTTCATTAGAAAATACAACATCTCCTTCCATTATGGTTTGGGGAAAATTATACAGCACAACTATCCGCCCATCCATACAGTTTATGGGAATCATGGATAAAAGGCCGCTTTCCCCTGAATCCGGGTCGGAAGCGACCTTTTATTTATGTGGCGAATATGGTGTCCTAGAAGTCCGTTCTTGCGAAAGTGGCATCGCTTTTTAACGTGGCGCTGCTGGACGCGGTCACGGTGTCGAGTTGCAGCACGTAATTGTAATGCCGAATGTAGCTGCCAGGCTGGCTGTAGGATTGGAACGATACCTTCGTTTGATCGGCCCAGCCCGGACGGATGAGAAAGGTGGCGTCGCCTTTGTATTCAGCGGTATCGCTGTAAACTTCAAGCACGATTTTGTTGCTGTTATTGCGCTTGAGGAAGTAGCCCGGATAATTAATCGATTCCAGGGACACGCTGCCGGAATTGGCTAAGCCAGGTACTACCCTGAAGTGGGAGTCGAGTTCGGGCGAGACGTTTGCATCGATCCGGGCCGCAAAATCGGCATGGCGGATGGTCCGGTCAGGATAGTTCTGGGAATTGAAACGGCTGTAGTTGACGGCATCGGGCGTGGATGGGCCCAGCATCTTCACTTCGTGCAGCGTCGGTGTGTACCAGTTGCTCGGGTTGTTCCACAGAACAGCATTAACCATGTTGATGCGCACGTAACGGGCCGTAAAATGGACTGCGTCCGTGGTGAAGCCGTATGTTGTATTGGTCGTGCGGTCAATGGTGGAGTAGTTGATGCCATCGTTGCTGATTTCGATTTTATATTTGTAGTATCCTTCGGAACCTTTATACATGAACCAGGAGATGTCGATTTCGGTAATCGTTCGGGGTGAACCGAAATCGACCTGCCACCAGGCTGGCCACGTATTGGACGATGCCGCCCATGAAGTCTGGTAATTGCCATCGCTGGCATTTGAAGCAGAAGAGCCGGAAGCGACGGAGCTGGCTGCGGCTGTTTTGCCTTGGGCGTGATTGACTAGATTGGGCAGGGTCACGACTCCGCTGGCCGCATCGATGCTCCATTCTTTGCTCCATTCCAGAGAGGCAGTTCCATTGTTATCATTCAAGGTGAGTGGCAACCATATATGTTTGTGTTCGCCGAGATTGAGCGGATTCCAGCGGTCACCCATGTAGATGTAGGTCGTTGTCGTACTCCCTGTAATGGTGGCAATATCATGGATTTGCGATCCGAAGGCAGAAGGATTTCCGTAAGGCGTAAGCGTTGACCAGGGTCCGGACATGGATGTTGCTGTGGCGTATGCACCCTGATTAGGGTACCAGCCGGAGGCTTGGGAGGTGAAGAGGTAATAGCGGTTGCCTTTTTTGACGACGGCCGGGGCTTCGCGGTAGGCGTTCTCGAACAGCCAGCCCTCGAAGGAATCCACGCCCGTATAACTGTCGTTCATTTTGAACAGGGCCATCGTATCGTTAGCCCCGCCGTTTTTGCGAGAAGCCGACAAGAGGTAACCCGTGCCGTCGGTATCCACGAATACGGTCATGTCGCGGGATTCAAGATCCATGGGGCGGAAGCTGCCCTCATACGTAAATTTGCCGTCCGGCGTGCTGCTGGTGGCTACGGCAACCCTGGCCAGGCTGTAATCGGTGCCGTTTTCGTAGTGTGCCCATAGTACATACTGGCCCGTCGAGGGATTGTAGATCACTTTGGGACGTTCGATTTTGCTGGAAGCCAGTTCGGTTGCCGAGTCTTTGGTCAGGATGGCGTTCCGAAACGTCCAGTTTTTCAGATCGGTGGATGTGTATACATTAACACTGTCAAACTTGCCGCTCACGGCGTGTTCGCCGTACCAGTAGTACGTGCTGCCTACTTTGAGAATGTTGCCGCTGTTGGCGTGAATGGGGTTGCCTGCGGTATCAAGCCAATCGGTACCGTTGGTGATCGTTGCACTTGCCGCTTCCGTTCGTTCGGCATACATGCCTAGCAGCGTGAGAGTCAAAGCGAAAGCCAGAATCCAAGCCGTCTTCCTGTTTCCCATCTCAAGCACCTCCCCAAGAGTTTGAAATAAAGCGCTTACATCAATTATTTTACAAAAAATGGCCAAATAGGCAAGTGAACATTCCTCGCCGGAGTGAATTCAATCTGGTTCGGGCGAGCTGCAGCGGGAAGAGCGCCTTCCCAAGGGCAGCTGGAGAGCGCAAAAACCCCCTTCTTGACGAAGGGCGCAGGTTTCCGGTCTTGTCATGGTCAAGACCTGGCATGTTCATGGGATTCAGGCTGTTGATAAGGGATAACGAACGAGACGGATGTACCTGCCCCCGGTTCGCTGCGAATGGTCAGCCCCTGTCCGTAGAGCTGAATCAGCCTGCGGTTCGTATTGGCAACCCCGATGCCCTGTTTCCCTTGCATCGAAACGTCCAGCAGCTGCTTGACCAATTGGGAGTCCATGCCGACGCCATTGTCGTGAACCTCGACCCGCACGGCCTGACTCTGTTTCTCACGGGCAATGGTGAGGGTTAGCGTTCCGCCCGACGCTCTTCCCAGCAACCCATGCTGAACGGCGTTCTCGACCAAGGGTTGAACGGAAAGCGGAGGCAGCAAGATGTTCAGGCCAGGCTCTATATTCAAGATGATGGACAATCGTTCTCCGAACCGTTCCTGTTCAATGTACAGATAGGCCTGAACCAGCTCCAGCTCATGAGGGAGTTCCACCAGTTTTCCCGTATTGAGATAGTTGAAGCTGATTCTTAGAAAGGAGGCAAACGCATCCCCGAATTTGTGCATCTTCTCTGTATCGATATCGCTTAATGCAATGAGGGAGTTCAGCGTATTGAACAGAAAATGAGGCTGGATCTGGGCCTGCAGATAGGCAGCTTCAATCCGAAGCCGTTCGTTGATGGACTGTTTCAGCCCGATCAGCGCTTTAATCCGGTATTTCAGTTCCAGCGCATCCACTGGTTTCGTCACGTAATCGTTCGCTCCGGACGAGAAACCGGTATAGATGTCCGAAGGCTGGCTGCGAGCCGTTAACAACAAGATGGGCAGCTCGGAGACGGAGTAGCGTTCACGTACTCTTTGAGTCAGCTCGTATCCGGACATCTGAGGCATCATCACGTCGGTGACCAGCAGGTCCCATTGTCGGGTGTCCAGCAGCTCCAACGCTTCACGGGCAGAATGGGCCGTCGTCACGGTATAAGGCTCAGACGAAAGCATGCTGACGAGTACCTTCAGGTTGATCGGATCGTCATCGACGGCCAAAATGTGAATCGGGCTTTCCTGCAGCAAAGGAAGAACCGCAGGTGAGGCGTGAGCTGCCTTCGTGTTCTGCTCGGACCATTCGGCCACATTGGTTTCTGAACCTGATTTCGCCGCGGCAGAGAGCTTCGTGGAGGGAGAGGCTGCTTCTTCCCACGGTTCCATCCGTATTCCCGGTTGTACCTGGCTGAGATCCGTATTGGCCAGCGGCAAACTGAACGTAAACGTTGAACCTTTGGAAGGTTCGGAGCGAGCGCTCAGCGTACCGCCATGCAGTTCAACGAGCTGCTGGCAGATGCTCAGCCCGAGCCCAATGCCCTGTTCATGGCCATCTCCGGACAGGCCTTGTTCGTATGGGGAGAAAACGCGCGAAAGGGTCTCCTTGTCCATGCCGATGCCCGTGTCCGAAACATGGATGATCGCCTTTGTTTCCCGTACCTCGGCAGAGAGGGTCACCATGCCGGTCTCCGTAAATTTCAATGCATTATGGATCAGATTGTGCAAAATTTGCACCAGTCGTTTCTCGTCCGCCATGACAGCGGGCAGCGAATCGGGAATGTCGTTATGCAACGTTATGGTTTTGCGTTCAGTCATAAACTGCAGCATGGACATGACTCCGGGCACAATGGACTGAACCCGGATCGGCTCGGGATGCAGCTTGATGCGGTGCTCCTTGAGCCGGACGACATCGAGCAGATCGCCAATAAGATGCGACATGCGGCGGCTGATCGTGATCAGCAGATTCATGTCCTGCAGGCTGCCGGGATGCAGCCGGCCTTTCTCTTGCGAGACGACATTGTGGGCGATATTCATGATGCCGTGCAAGGGAGTTCTTAGCTCATGGGACGTATTCGCCAGAAACTGATCCTTGATGCGGTCCGCTTTGATCAGCTGTTCATTCAGCTCGACGTTCAATCTGGCATTGCGGAAGTATTTTTTGAACCAATACGTCGAGAATCCCGCGAGGGCCATGACCAAATCAAACGGATAGAAGACCGTCGTGACGTTAAATGACAGTTCCGCAAAGCTCCATAACAGGTTGGAAATGATGCAGGAAGCGGACACCAGTATGAAAATGATGTCTTGGTCGTTCTGCTGTTGTCCGACCATTTTGACCGAGAGCGTTATAAACCAGACGAATGCGGTGCAATACAGCCAATCAAAGATACGATAATGGATGATTTCGTAAATGAAGGACGCCGGCGAAACGGTAGTCAGGATCATCATGGCAAGCAGCATGGCAAGGTATATGCGGGTCCAGCGGCTGGGTGAACGTCGCGTCGTGAATTTTCGGAACAATAAAATAATGAACATGCTTAGGGCTAACAGAGCAATCAGGTGAACTTTCAGTCCCCATGTGTAATTGAGCGGCAACCACAGCATCAGAATGTTATCGTGTGCGGACAAAATGGCTATACCTACCGATACGGTAACCAACAAGGCGTATAATAAGGATTTTTCGCACGGGTTGATCAAGAAAAGGATGCCGGCGTAGATCCCGTGAAGCATCAACACGAGAAATATAAAGAGCTGAAAGCCGATCGAATACCAGCGGGAAAAGTCCATGGCGGCCTGTGATCCGAAATAGGCAGGCACCATGATCCCTCCTTTATGCGGGCTGTCAAAGTTGGCAATCCGAACGACCAAGTCAATCTTCGTTGTGTTCCCGTCATAAGAAGGGGTGAATGATAGACTGTTGGGTTTGTATTGCTCGGGGGTATCGCCGATTGTACCTAATGCAGATACGGTTTCGCCGTTGATTTCCACTTCGGACGATGCCTGGAGTTTCTTGAACCAAAATGAAACGGGCTGCGGAATCGGGTTCATCCGAATTTGCAGCCTGTAAGTACCGTACCCGTAAGAGGTATTATCGCTGTTGTTAAGCGCATCTCCCCAGTCTCCGGGCACCTGTATAGGGATGGAATCGTATTTTCCGGATCGGATTTCCTTAAGGGTTAGCAGCTGATGAGGGTAGAAATCCCATTCGCCGTTCAGGTACATCAACGGTGCGCTGTCCAAATCGACATTTCGCAAATCAAGCTCGCCGTTTACAGGAGAATGATCCCGCAGAATGGGGAACATTTGATGGGTCCAGAACCAGCGCATGCCGACTAATACCGCAAAGGTCATCAAGATGATCCAGATATATTTCATTTTGAGATGAGTGGACGTGTTTGATTTTTTCATAGTGGGTGTTACTTTCGACAAAAATCGCTGTGTTTCCTGCTGAATCGCTTGCGCAATTTACACATTACTCCAAAGAACGACAACAACAAACTGTCGATATTCGTCTATTTTTTGTCAAGGCGCCGATGATATAGTATTAATTGATATGGAGAATTTTGTTATTTTCCATGGCCTCGAATTAAAGTGTTGAATTCCCTAAATAACAACATGAGAGGAGGGGCTGGCAAATAGCAATCCAATGAGGAACATCCCCAAGCGTCCTGGTCCGTCAATTGGAGTCCGCAGGACTTTGATGATGCGAAAGGACATTGGGGACAAGCGGAGTCAATATCGAAACCATACAAAACAACCATTTCGATGCCTTTTCGGGCCGATGATGGTTGTTTTTTGGTTCCATTTTTTATTGCCGAATATGGCAGCCTTATCAAGAAGTCGAAAGGACGATGCTATTAAAAGACTCGGCTTCCAGTTCAATTCGGAATGTCTGGCCCGCATGGGCAAGCAGCAGCTCCCGGTTATCGCTGAACGGATTGTTGATAACAACGACCAGGCTCCCATCCGGGTTGCGGAAAGCCGTAGCTTTGCCGCTCCAGGGGCCGGATAGCCCGACGCGGCGCGCACCAGGAACGATGTGGTGGGCATAATGCTTCATGACGTAGTATTCCGGATTGCGGATCAGCCGTTGGGTTGCCGGATCGACGGTAACCATGGAATTTTGCTCCCATCCCCATGTGCTGCGACCTTTGGGCTCAAGAACCATGTTCCAGTACACATATGCATTCACTCCGTTGGCGAAATAGTGCTGAAACAGATTGAATACGTACTTGGCGTACATCCAGGAGTTGTTTCCATCGCCGCACTCGTTTTCGGTTTGCATGTACCGGAGTTCGGGATAGCTCGCTACCGTGCGTTGTATGGCGTGTTTCCCCGCCCATTGATAACCGACGCCTTTAATGTAGGAGTATGCCTGGGGATCGCTAAGGACAAGCCCGGCATACTCGTCGAAATCGTTCGTTTTTTTGTGGATCAGCTCTTCCCAGGGATCGGGGGCATTGATCGTGCCCAGCCAGATTTCCGTGTCCAGGCCGTGCTTTTCGAATGCAGGCCCAAGGTGCTCCGCAATGAATTCGCGCAGCTGTTCGCCCGTCCATTTGCAGGAAGGGAATTTCTGATCCGCGATAACCTCGTTTTGCACATGGACCTGATGGATGGTTATCCCGGCTTCTTGGTACGCCTGCACAAATTTCACGAAATACAGCGCATATGCATCCAAAATATCCTTTTCCCAGCGCAGCGTGCCGTAGTTGTAGGCTTTCGGCGTTTTCATCCAGGTCGGCGGACTCCATGGAGAAGCGAATAGCTGCAGGTTCGGATTGTAGGATAAGGCCTCCTTGATATAAGGAATTAAATATTTGAAATCTCGTTCGATCGAAAAATGTTCCATGGCCAAATCGCCATCGGTTTCGTTATGGCTGTACCATTCTGCCGCGTAATCGCTTGCACCGATGGGCAGTCGGCAAATCGTGAATTTATGTTCACCGTCAGGGTGGAACAGGGAGTGGAAGAGTTCGTGCCGCTGCTCTTCGTTCAGATGGGACAAGGCTATATACCCAAGCTCGTTAAAACATCCGCCAAACCCCTCCACCTCCTGGTAAAGTTCGTCCGACACTTTCAAGTTAGCGCTTTCATTTGTTGGTTTTAATACACTTTCCTTCCACGGGGTATCCGGTGTCGTCGAATACGCGCGCACCTTCAGGGACATGTCCAGTTCCTCCTCGCGAGAACCATAGTATGTTTCAATACAGTCAGTATATCAGTTAGCTGATCAAAAAAGGATGTGCCAAACCACGTGAAATTTACCCAAATCCACGGTTATGCTTTGGATGGATAACCAAACTCCCTGCCAAAACGAAGCTTGGCAGGGAGTTCACTGATATTGAAATAAACGGGTACGCGGCTGCGCCTATGATTAAGGTTGCAAAGCCGGCTGCTGCGCCGGTGGTTTGTTTGCGAAAATCAGAATGGTTCTGCTGTCGGCCAGATAACCGACCGTCGTTTCCAGCTGCTCGGAAATGAACCGGACCGGAACGAACGCTTTGCCGTTTTGAATCAGCAATGGGGCATCATTTACGATGGTATTGCCGTTCACGTTCACTTGCCGGTGGCCAGCCGCCCATTGAATGACCTGATCGCCCTGAGAAATAATGACCTCTTCTGTGGCGGGATGCCAGTCCACGCTTGCGTTCAGATGCTCGGAAACAAAGCGCAGTGGAACGTAAGTCCTGCCTTTATCGATGAAAGGGGCAGCATCCAATGCATAGGGTTTTTCTCCGACGTATGCCGTGGTCGACCCTTCGGTCAACCTTTGAATACTGCCCTGCGGAGAACGTTTCTGCTCGCGAACGTTAAGCTGGTTCAGCATTTGCATGGTTTGGCTGCCGCTGGAAATGTCCAGGTAGTTATGCTGAATCGTCAATGGTGCAGGCTCGATTTCATTGATCGGGACGAGAGAGCCTATGGCGGATGATGAGGCAGAAATATCCTGCACGCCATTCGTCAGTCCAGAGGATAGATTCAGCTTCGCAATCGGGCTCAGATCCCATATTCGATTATCTGCAAGCTTCAACGATTGCAATTTTTTCAGCGCTGCGAGCGGTCGGAGATCATAAATCTGGTTGGATTCCGCGTTCAACTCCTTCAGGCTGTTCAATGCCCCGAAGGCCTCGATTTGTTCGATCCGATTGTTGGATACGTCCAGCGACCGCAGGTTGGTCAAATGGGCGAGCGGTTCGGCATCAACGATATCATTGCCTGCGACGTTGAGTTGGAGCAGCGACTCCGGAAGCTCGGACAAGGAGCCGGATGATCCAATCCGGTTGTTCGCAACGTTAAGGGATTGCAATTTGGTAAGGCCGCTAATGGGCGAAAGGTCTGTGAGCTGATTGTTGGCAACCTCGACTCGTTTCAAATCATGCGCATGTTCCAGCGGCGCAATGCTCGTTATCCCGTTTCCGCTGGCGAAGAATGTATGTAGTCTCGGAAAAGCCCGAACAACGGCAATGGAAGTCACCGAATTGTTGCTGATGTACAGCCGTCCAAGGTTCTGCAATTCGCCAAGAGCATCAATCGATGTAATATAGTTGTTGCGCACGTCGATTTCCCGCAATTTCGTCAGATGGGCAACCGGCGTGAGGTCACTCAATTCATTGCCGTACAAGCGCAGATGCGTCAGATTCGTTGCATACTCAAGCCCGGCGAGACTCTGGATCCCCATGTTGCTCAGGTCGACTACGGTCAATTGCTGAAGATCGGACGGGGTCAGGCTGGCATCGACGGGTTTATTCAAAATGAGCTTGAGCCCGGTTTCCAATGCGGGATCTTCCACAATACTACTCTTCTGCTCGGACATGGGGTAGGCCATCGCCTGTCCGGCTCCTCCGATCGAGAGGATCAATATGACAAATAAAAGAGCTATTCTTTTCATTGCATGAACTCCCTCCGCCTGAATTCAAGATTCGTTTAGCAAACACGCAAGGTCTATGTAAAAATCACTTCTTAGTTATTAACCAGGCTCCACGGAAAAGGAACAGCCCCGAAAAGCGTTCCGTCTTCTACATTTCTATTCTATACGAAACCAGCCCCCGCCTGCACACTTCTTGAACCTTGCCGCAAAAAAATGCGTTGCAGGCCTCATTCGCCGTAAATCGTCCATTATTCCATATAAGTTTTCCATAAATCCATTGAAAACGGTTGCGCATATATGTCACAATCATAGAGGAACATCATCTGTGCAAGCCATCTGGTAGTTCATAGGATCATTACGATTTGATATGGAGGGGAATCATCATGAGAACGATAAAGCTTGGAAGCAGCTCGCTTGAGGTGCCGGTTGTAGCCGTGGGCTGCATGCGAATCAATGCACTGAGCAGCAAGGAAGCGGAGCATTTCGTCCACTCGGCCATCGAAGCGGGCGCGAACTTCTTTGATCATGCCGACATCTACGGGGCAGGGACGTGCGAAGAGATTTTTGCCGAAGCTGTCCAGATGAATCCCCAAGTGAGGGAAAATCTGATTCTCCAGTCCAAATGCGGCATTCGCAAGGGCATGTTCGACTTCTCCAAAGAACATATCCTGAATTCGGTGGACGGTATTTTGAAACGCCTCAAAACCGAATATCTCGATGTTTTGCTGCTGCATCGTCCCGATGCTCTGGTGGAGCCGGAGGAAGTGGCCGAAGCATTCGATCTGCTTGAGCGCGAAGGCAAAGTGCGCCATTTCGGGGTGTCCAACCAAAATCCGAACCAGATCGAACTGTTGAAAAAATATGTGAAACAACCGCTGGTTGCCAACCAGCTTCAATTGAGCATTACGAATACAACGATGATCTCCAGCGGGATCAACGTGAATATGGAGAACGACGCCGCCGTCAACCGCGATGGCAGCGTGCTGGATTATTGCCGTCTGCACGACATTACGATTCAGCCATGGTCCCCGTTCCAATACGGATTCTTCGAAGGCGTATTCCTTGGCAACGAGAAGTTCCCGGAGCTGAATGCCAAGATCGACGAAATTGCCGCGAAATACGGTGTGACCAATACAACGATTGCCATTGCCTGGCTGCTGCGTCATCCGGCCAAAATGCAGCCGGTGACGGGAACGACGACCGTTAGCCGTTTGCAAGACTGCATCAAGGCCGGCGAGATCGATCTTACCCGTCAGGAATGGTATGACATTTATCGCGCAGCAGGCAACATTTTGCCGTAAGCGAGATTCGTGGATGTAGAATACTTGAATAACATGGGAAGCACGGGCATGTTTTGCTCGTGTTTTTCATTTGGTTTTGATATTGATTGCCGTAGTTTCCAGCGTATAAAATAGAATGAGAGATTTGTATATTTAAAAGGATTAAATTGTAATAAATACAAATTAGTTGAAAGGAAACTTATTGACCCTCGATCAATTCCTACATATAATTACTTTGAAATGTCGTTGATCCTGTTTATGGTTTTTATGAGAACCGCAAGTCGCGGTCTGTCTTCTTTAAATGTACGTCAATAGGCGTTTTGCTTACTTTGGAGGGTGGTGTTCGTTTGGAGTCGGCAACCACGATACGCGATCATTTGGAATCATACTTGAAAAGGGAACGGATGTCGATCAGTCTGTTTTCCGAGCTGTCAGGCATCAATTCAGGCACGCTTAGCAACATATTAAACAAAAACCGCCCGATCTCGATGCAGCAGCTGGACCGTATTACGGCGGCCATGCAGCTGGATGAGGGCTACTATTACGAACTGTACATCGAAGAGTGTTTCGTTCACTCCACGCCGGACTGGCGCAGGCTTGGTCCATTCCTCCATCGATGTGCAGAGTTGGACAAATTGAATTGCATTGAAGAGGTTATCCGGTTGATGATGGATAATCTGTCCTATATACCTTTGTTATTTGAAGTCGCAGAGGAGTTTTACGGTGGCGGAAAATTCAAAGCGGCCGTTCTTTTGTACGAAACGATTGCCGAAAGTGAAAAAATGCAGCATTCGGAACGGCTTGCACTCTGCCAATATCGCCTATTTAAGCTGGGCCTGGGCAAAGACCGCCAGAAGAACCTCATTATCGCTTCCAGGTTCGAGTATTACGTCGATCGATTGGATGAACGCTATCAACTGGATGCGCTGAACGAATTGATCAATGCGTTCGGAGCGCTGCACCGCTGGATGAAGGTCCAGGAATTGTCCGAAAAATTAAAGGTGAAGGCTAAGGTTCATTATGAACTGAATGGGAGAAACAAGCAGGAAGAAACGAAAAAACCGATTATTTTTTATATTTTATATTCCGATCTGGCTGCAGGAAGCGCGCTCTATCATCTTAAGGAGTACGACAGGGCGCTTGATTTCGTTTCTCGTTACGCAGACAGCAGTTGGGTGAAGCAGCCTGATGAGGAAGAACGAATCGTAATGCATCAATTCCAGGAATGGGCTGAGGGCAATCGCTATGTATATCAATTGATGGCCGGTCGTTTCGAGGTGCTGCCCGATTATGTAGGGTACATCTCCAACAGGGAAAATGAAGTCTTTCCGGCGCTTTGCGACATTGTGACGGCCGCCAACCGCTACGATATGAACATCGATTTCGTGCTTGAAAAGTTTAAATCACATTTGTCATATCAGGAGCAAAGCAACCGGATCGGCAAAGTGAGCAAACAGGTTACCGATGATCGCTATGTTCGTCTAATGGGAGGATTAGCTTCATATTATTTACGGAAGGACGATTTTATCAAAGGTTTACAGTATGCCTTGAATAGTATGAAGTTTGCTCTTGAAATTCATGATGGCCGGGGTATGCTTAAAAGTATCGGGTTGTTTGAACAGTATAGGGATTATGCGACCGATGAAGCAATGCAGCAATACAAAAATTTGATTAGTGAGGTGCAGAAACTCAATGATGAGGAAGTTTGCTTCGCTGATAGTCATGTTTAGCATTGTTATTGCCATTGTAGCTCCTGGTGCTCAATCTGATGGTCCTGATCGAGGTCTGACGACGTCCAATCCGGATATTATGCGCACCGCAGACCATGGATTCGGATCGTAAAAAACGTATGCCGGCAGAAAACGTCCTCAGCTTGCCAGGGGACGTTTTTTTCTTTTGTTGGAAGAATAAGTATGCGATATCCCGTACAATCTTGCGATCGACAGATTCCGTTAAAATGTGACAGAAGGAGGAGGTTATGGATTGTACGGAATTGAAATTGGAGATTGAACTTGCCAGGGAACTGCTGTACGTGAAGGAACGGGAGTACGGGAGTTTCCAGCATCCGGAAGTGATAAGGCAATCTATAGTGCTGGACGAGCTGATGAATAAATATTATCGTGCCACGAAAAAAAGTCCAATCCATAAACCGCAGACGTAGCGAAAGAAATGGGCGCGTTTAAGAAAAAGGACTATTTACATCGTGGCTTCTTTGTAGTATGGTTAGTTACATGAGTAACTAACCGATTAACTTGGCCTGAATCAATAATTCAATGATGAAAGTTGGATTTGCATGAAATCGAATCTGGACGAATCACAGCCCATTTTTCATCAGATCGCCCTGATGATTATGGATGACATCGTAGAAGGCCGCTTAAAGGCTGAGGAACAGGTTCCTTCCACCAATGAGCTGTCGCGGTTTTACAATATCAACCCTGCTACGGCGCGGAAAGGGCTGCAGTCGTTAGCGGACAAAGGCATTATCTACAAACAGCGGGGACTGGGCATGTTCGTCGCAAAAGGAGCGCGGGATACTTTGCTTCAAGAACGAAGGCAGCATTTTTACGAGGAATACATTCAACCTTTGCTTGAGGAAGCCAAACGCATTCACATGAGTGAAGAAGCAATCATCGACCTGATCAAAGGCAAGAGCGATAAGGAGAGTGAGTCATGATACACGTGGAACAAGTGGAGTACGGTTACCAGGGAACGCCTGTTTTGAAGAACCTCACGCTGCGGGAAGACGAACCGGTCATCAGTGCATTGTGGGGGAGGAACGGCGCAGGGAAAACGACGCTGATGAGTTTGCTTGCAGGCCATCAGCGGCCGGAGCAGGGAACGATTCGGATCATGGGTCATGAGCCGTACGACAATTTGGCTGCACAGGAGAATCTGTGTTATGTCCAGGAGAATCATCCTTTCGGGAGAAACTGGAGCATGGTTGATTTGATGCGATACGGCCAGTATTTTCATCCCGAATGGGATCAGGAGCTGGCAGAGCGACTGGTGGATATGTTTGAACTGCCGCTGAAGCGGAAAATCGCTAAATTTTCCAAAGGCATGAAAACGGCGGCCCAGATCATTCTTGGATTATCCAGCCGCGCAAATATTACGATTCTTGACGAGCCCACCAATGGCTTGGACGCTGAGAAGCGGAAGTTTTTCTATCGCGCTTTGCTGGAAACGTACGAGGATCAGCCGCGATTGATGCTGCTGTCGTCCCATCATATTGAGGAAATTCAGCCTTTATGCGAATCCTTGATCGTTCTTCATGGGGGCAACATATTGCTGCATCAATCCATGGAGGAAATGCGCGAGAGAGGTATTCTTCTAACAGGGGATATTAGCGCTATTGAACGAGTTGCAGCGGGCTCCCCTATCCTGGAATCATCCCGGCTGGGCAGCACGCACAAAGTCATGATCGACGCAGTGTACTCTGGAGCCTGGAAAGAAAAAGCCAGCGAATATGGGGTAACCATCGAAAAGGCGGCAATACAGGATTACCTGGTTAACGTAACCAGAAAGCATGAGGAGGTTCGTCCATGAATGTTGCAAAAGGCACAAATCGCATGATCATGGAAGACATGGTGTGGCATTATAAAATGTTTGCGTACATCACGCTTGCGCTGACGGCCATCTATCTTGCGATAGGATACATTTTCGGTGCTGCTTTCCCGACAACGCTTTTCGGCCCGATGTATGGAGGAATCATTGCATTTGCCATCGTGGGGATCGTTAACGTGTACCCGGTTGCGATTGGCATGGGGAGCACGCGGACTCAATTTCTTAAGTCGTTCTACTTGATCTCGGTCTGGATGGTTGTTGTCGCCATTACGACGTTAAACCTGATCTATCTGATTATGGATCTGCTTCATCAATACGGCTCGTTGGGCGTCACCTTTTATAGTGCTGGGGCTCTGTACGTAAAAGATTTTCACTTCTTTCCTTACTTGTGGACCGATCTAATGGTTGGATTTTTCCTGCTGGGATTATCGTTATTTATAACGGTAGGCTGGCTCCGATTGGGGATGCGCAATTTTCTGATTTTGTTCTTTGGACTGAGTGTGGTCTTAACGCTTGTACTTACGCAGGTGGATTGGAGCTTATTTGTGGAATGGATCATGAAAGCCAATAAAACGGTATTGTTCATCGTGAGCGGCGTATTGGGTCTAGGGCTGATGCTCGCGACCTATCCCATGATGAAGAATGCTCCGCTTGTGATGAAGGGGCGTAAAAGCTGACACTGGTAAATGGAACGTATAAAACGATTGCAGGAAATTGCCATTAGGTAAACATTGGATTCGTAAAATATAAGTGGAAATAAAGCAGTCCATACCGGGCTGCTTTATTTTCGCTTTAATTATACATGGTGGACGGGATATCCGAGTTTAGCGGTGCAATAAAAGTTCTTGGCCCAACCTTGAAAGTTCCTCCATCATGTGTTGGTAAGGATAAGGCCCGTAGCTGACTCGGGCAACGCCTAATTCACCAAGTTGAGCAGGTGTTGGCTTGCGTGAAGTCAGCATAATATTGACGGGCAGGGCACACTGCTCGCACAGTTCCCTGATGCTATCCGGATCTTGCAGTCCGGGCACGAACAATCCGTCCGCCCCGGCTTGTTCATAGGCATAAGCCCGCTCTATGGCGTCTGCGACCCATTCACGATGACTAGCCGGGGGAGTTTGGAGAAAGACATCCGTGCGGGCATTGATGAACAGGGGCACACCGGTTTGATCGGCACCGTCCCGGGCTGCCTTTAATCGCAGATGCTGCTCTTGAATAGAATATAGGCCCTCCCCACCCGGAATTTGATCTTCCAGGTTAATGCCGATGGCACCGGATTCGACCGTATGCTGCACATTTTCGCTAATTTCTGACACAAACCTCCCATACCCTCCCTCAATATCGACCGTAACAGGCAGATCTACGCTTGCCGCGATCCTCTTCAGGTTGGCAATGACCAGTTCGAAAGGCAGTGCTTCACCATCCTGCGAGCCATGAGCTGCTGCAACAGACCAACTGCCGGTGGCTATAGCCTTGGCTCCGGCTGACTGAATGGCGACCGCGCTTCCGGCATCCCATACATTGACCAGGATAAGCGGATCTCCTTTGACGTGCATGCTGCGAAATGACAATGCTTGCTCTGCGGCGGAATTCATAAAAGTGTTCTCTCCTTTGATGCTGCGTTTTTTGGAGTAGTGTGTTTTACGTTGGATTATGCTTGTCCCCGATCTATTCCTCGGATCGTTTCTTCCATCCGTTTTTCATGTTGGAGCAGCCAGCTTTTACGATTCAGCCCGCCCCCGTATCCACCCAAATCGCCGCTGGCGTTAATCACGCGATGGCATGGAATGACGATGGCCAACTGGTTGGCTCCATTGGCTTGGGCGACGGCCCTGCATGCGGACGGTTTGCCCAACATGACGGCAATATCCTGATAGGAACGTGTTTCTCCTGATGGAATTGCGACCAGCTGCTCCCATACGCTTTTTTGAAATGGTGTTCCTAAACAGGACAACGGGGTGTGGAACTCGGTGCGGGTACCTTCAAAATACTCTTCGAGCTCTTTCTCGATCGACATAATGGGGCCGGTAACGCCGGGAACGATGGCGCGTTTCGTTCGCAGCCGCAATCGCTCCACTTCCCGTTCCAATCCCCGGCGATCCACGAACTCCAGCAGAACTAAGGCATCGTCGTCGGCAATCGCCATCATGGGACCAAGCCGGGTATCCAGCCAGGCCGCCTTTAATACATGCTCGTCATCGATTTGTGTGGGTGGAGCACCCATGATTCGGGAAAAGGCATCCCGAAAGCCGCTGCTCGATTCGTAACCCGTGGACAGCTGCGCATCGATCACGGGTCGCCCTGAACGAATGTTTTTCAGGGCAAGCCCCATACGGCGGGCGCGAGCATACTCCACGAAAGTCATGCCGAACCGCTTCTTGAACTGTCGCCTTGCCGTGGATTCATCTATGGATAGTTGTCTGAAATCCTCGGTTTTCCAACGTTTCTCCGGATTGTTCTCGACCGCTTCCACCAGCAGGCGGACAATGTCCGACACCTGGTTGGGATGGGATAACGGACGACAACGCTGGCATGGGCGATATGAGGCCAACAACGCTTGCTGCGCAGTATCGAAAAATTCGCAGTTCTCGAACTTGGGTTTGCGAGCCGGACAAGTGGGACGGCAGAACACGCCCGTCGTTTTGACGCCAACATAGAACAGTCCTTCGTATTCCGTATCCTTGGCCAGCAGGGCCTGATAATAAATTTTTTTCTTTTCGAAGTCGAGCATCGGGCTTTCACGTCCTTACCGGGAAGTTTGTATCTCGATTATACCCAAATATGATTTTTGCATCGCCGAAATTCAGGCACGGATTTTTTTGTCGAGCGATTTGACGCTTCCTGTCGTTGTTTAGAATTTGTTGAGATGCAGATGGTATTATAGACCTATAAAAAGAAAATGGTTAGGTCCATGTGCCCTTGGGGATTCGATCCACGTTTATTAACGCCATTGTGAAACAAAGGTTTGGAGGTTGGTTGGATGATGAGGTATTCCACGTATCAGAGCATTTACGAATCGGTAAACCCGGAAACGGCCCAATCTGGCATAGGCGATTTCAAAAAGAAATGGCCGCGTATGAAAATGCCCACAGTTTTGATAAAAAGCTTGATCGTTTTTTTGATCATCCTCATCGGATGCAGCACGGTATTGAATGTATTTGCTGGAGGCAAAGAGGACCGTCTGGCACTTGGAGGCAAACTCGTCGTATCTCAGGGCGACACGCTCTGGAATATTGCAGTGAAGTATAAGCCGGATGATATGGATACGCGAGATTACATTGAAGAGATCAAAGCATACAATGAACTGGTTTCCAGCTCCATTCAGGTTGGACAAGTTCTGACGTTACCCTGATCGAAACAGCATGAGCAATAAACTTACATATAGTCCAAATATACTACTGGTTATCCGAAAGATGGAGCATCATCGCCATTTTGCCGGATAGCCGGTTTTTTTTGCGCGGAAAAGCATATGTCTCTTCTGCTTACATATCAAGGAGCTTCATGAGGAATGATATGGGTATTGAATGAATATAGGGAACGTTTGGCTTGTTGCCACGACGAAAGGATTACAGACAGGATGGAGGAGCTTTAGATGAATAAAAGCAGGTTCAACATCAACGCACTTGGCGTGCTGATTCTGGGATCAACGTTGCTGGTCAGCGGATGCGGCGCCATAAACAATAAGGAGTCGGTGCAGGAACACGCGTATCCCCAATCGAAACAGCCCATCGAGCAAGCGGGTCCAAACTCGGTTCCGAATGCGGCTGCCAAAAACAAGAACCCGGAAGCGGTTGAAGAAGGACGGCTGTCTGCCAAGGCCAACGATTCGGAAGGAGTCGGCTCGTTGATGTCCATTGAACTTCATCAGACGGACGAACTGGCCAAACACAAGCGTTTCGAATTCACGGTCAGACAGGTGCCTGAAGGGTATACACTATCCGAACTGCGTTGGACATCCAACCAGATTACGGTCATCGATAATTACGGACAAGCGGTTCAGCACGCCAAAAGCGGCAAAGAGGGTTTTTACATTGACGAGAAGCGTCAGATCTCAGGCTTCCAATACACGGGCGAAATGAAAGGGGAAAGCGGAAAAGTGACCCTGGTTTATACGGATGGTCAAGGCAGCGATGAGGTCCGGGTCGAAACCGAAGTGGCATTGCCTCTTTAACGGCGGGAGCCTTATTCAGATGATTGCCAGTGTGTGATGTGCATCGTTCGGTCGTGCCAAAAGACGGTCGCTGTCGGCACATTCAAGGCGGTCAGGGAGGCCAAAAAGCTTCGAGATTGTACCGAAAAGCGCATGCAAAAAGCAGCCCGGCGGGCTGCTTTTGCTTTTATCATCAAGTCCGAACGTTGCTGATAAACGAGATATGATTTCACAACGCTACATGAAGTCAAAGAAATAACGAACGACATGGAACATGACCGGGGACGTATAGGTCAAGCTGTCGACCCGGCTAAGGTAACTCTTTTTCAATGCGTCGAATTTGGTGTCGTCGCCGATCAACAGGTCCCTTTTCAACACGGATACCGTCAAGCTGCCGAAAAATCCTGCGAGCGCGATCAGTATACCGATAAAAATGGAGAACTCCCAATTAAACGGTGTCATATATGGGTGAATAAAGTAAGATGCGGCCGTGGTCACAACGAAGGAGCAGAGGAACCCTTCCCAGGTCAAAAAAGGATTGGCGGTAGGCACCACTTTGCGTTTGCCCAAATAGAGAGAAGCCAAATAATGCACCACATCGTTCAGCTGCGTCAACACAACCAGAAACAATACGAGCTTGGAGCCGTATTCCGGCGTGGCAAAGGGGAAGTACGCAAGATGACTTAACCCGAACACCATCAGCATGAGGCCCCACTGGGTCGAGCTTACGCTGCGAAGGAAACCGACCGTGCCTTTGTTGATCAGCCTTGGCAGCGGCAGCACGAGAAAGACATACAGCGGAATAAATACGATAAACATGCCGTACCATCCGATGTAGATCCAGTAAAATTGCACCGGTATGGCCAGGTATGCCCATAGAAACAATCGGCGGTCCGCTTTGCGCGTGCGAATCATGGAGAAATACTCCTTGAGCGCAAAAAACGCCAGCACCATGAGCGATATTAGGGAGACAATGGGGTTGAACAATGTGGCGAGACAAAAAATAACGAACATGCCCCACCAGGTTTTGATTTTATTGCCGATGCCCGAGTAATCCTTGTCCGGTTGAAGTCGGGACACGGTTTTATAACCGATATGTACGAGTAGTAATGCTGAAAAGATGAGCGTAAGCGTAAAAAGCGTGCTATTCACTTGGCGATATCACCTGCTTGTCGGGATGTGAGATTCCATTATAGGGTTCCTATGTTATTATGAAGGAATACTCGACACTTGATAAGGGGTAATTTTGCGATGACACCGGATCGTTCGGTTTATATTTTGTTGACTAATACAGGTACTTTGTTTACCAAAATGATTCAGACTTACACGCGCGCACCCTATAATCATGCATCCATTTCATTCAATCGGGAACTTTCCGAGTTATACAGCTTTGGGCGCAAACATCCAAACAATCCGCTCAGCGGCGGCTTTGTGAAAGAAGATATCCAGAAGGGCACGTTCAGCAAATTTCCGGACACGACTTGTGTCATTTATGAGCTGAAGGTGACCGAGCGCGAGGTGGAAAAAATGAAACGCGTGCTGCACATCTTCATCCGCAGCCGCCAGAAGTTCATGTACAATCTGCTCGGCGTCATTGGCATCACGCTTAAAGAACCGGTGGAGTTCAGCAACTCGTATTTCTGCTCGCAGTTTGTGGCTGAAATTTTGCAGCGATCGGGGATCAAGCTGTGGAACAAGCTGCCTGCATTGGTGACGCCGGATGATTTTCGTCAAAACGAGCGGCTGGAGTTGATCTATGAGGGGCTGCTGCGGGATTATAGACCGCGTAAAGATCAGGAGCATGCCGATCCCGGCTCAAAATGATGGACCGCCAAAACTCGGAATAAGCCTTTCGGATCATCGAAGTTATACGTCAGCAAGAAAAACAGGATAAAAAATCTCGTTATTATTAAGGCGGCGATCACATGCCAACGATGTTCAACGCCTCCTCTGTCGCCTATTTGTGGACGGACGATGATGAACATTTGGAAGGAAGCCAAGGGCTGCATGTGGAGGTTTATGCGGATCGCGTCGTCGTGAAGGGCAGGGGCCTCGTGAAAGGGAGCTGGATTGAGGGCGCTGAGTTTACGGTGAACTATTTGAGGGACAGCAGACTTTGAACTAAAATCGCTCGTGATCATCATTTGGATCACATGGAATCGTGCGCAAGAAGGGCCGGTGTCATAAAAAGTTCCACGTGAAACGTTGGATGAAGCGTGAATTGGGGGAAGTTGTAAAAGGGTACATATGCGTTCTATACTCAAAAGGTAGATAAAATTTTCCATGGATTGCTGCAAGTTGATCGTACCGATACATGTCGGAACACTACTCAATAGAGAGGATGTAGACGCGGAATGAGAAAACTTCAAGTGATGACCAGCTACGGGATTGTGGAGGGCGAAAATTCGCATGGAGCGAACGCATGGAAAGGCATTCCTTATGCCAAGCCGCCAGTGGATGAACTGCGTTTCAAAGCCCCGGTTCCTCCGGAATCATGGGAAGGCGTGCGCGAAGCCCGGTTTTACGGGCCGGAAAACATTCAGCCGCGCAGTTCTCACCTGAAAGAAGCTGAGGGAGCGATTCGGGAATCCGAGGATAGCCTGTATCTGAACGTTTGGGCTCCGGAAAAAGAAAGCGATCATCCCCTCCCGGTCATGGTGTGGATTCATGGCGGTGCCTTCGTTACCGGTTCGGGCAGCTTACCCGTATATGACGGCACGTCCTTGGCCGTACGAGGCAATTTGATCGTAGTCACGATCAATTATCGTCTCGGGGCGCTCGGATTTTTGCATATGTCGCCGCTCGGGGAATCGTACGCCACCAATGCGGGATTGCTGGATCAGGTCGCTGCGCTGCAATGGGTGCAGGATAACATTTCCGCTTTCGGAGGGGACCTGGCCAACGTTACCGTATTCGGTGAATCGGCGGGCAGCATGAGCATTGCTGCCCTGATGGCGATGCCTGCGGCCAAGGGCCTGTTCCGGCGCGCTATTATGGAAAGCGGCGCATCGCAGTTCATGCCTGCCGAGCAGGCTAACGGGGTGCGTGAAGGCGTGCTGAAGATGCTTGGCATCGGTGCGGACGAGCTGCACAAGCTGCAGGACATCCCGGCAGAGCGGATCGTCGAAGCTGCCGAGAGGTTCAAAGAGCAAAGCGGTGTAGGAATGGCCTTGCTGTTTCAGCCGGTGCTGGATGGCGATACGCTTCCGCAACCTCCGCTTCAGGCCGTTGCCGCAGGGTCAGCCCGGGATATTTCGGTGCTGATCGGTACGACGCTCGATGAAGGTTCGCTGTTTATCCAGCCCGACACGCCATTTTCCGAGCAGATCGACATGGTGCGCGGAGTCGACTTCATGGCGCCAGACCTTGCCGATCGCAAGGCTATTGCCGACAGCTATCCCAAAACGGCGGACGGACAGGCCCAGGCCATGACCGATATGTTCTTCTGGCGTTCATCGCTCCAATATGCTGCTGCCCAGCAGAAGCATGCACCGGTGTGGATGTATCGTTTTGATTGGGTCATGCCGGAGCACCCGCTTCTCAAAAAAGCGATTCACAGCATCGAAATGTTCTTTGTATTCAATACGCTGCATGCATTGAAATTCATGAAGGCCGAGCCGGACGCGGCTGCCGCCGCGCTCGCGCTTCGGGTGCAGGATGCATGGATTGCTTTTGCCAAAACGGGTCAGCCTCAAGTAGCCGGCATGGAATGGCCGACGTATGAACAGGATCGTGCAACGATGATCTTTAATCACGAGATCAAGCTCGAACACGATCCGGAAGCGGAGAAACGCAAACGGTTGGGTGTCTAGATGTAGAATACTTAACAAGTATATTCGTACAATTTGGATTGTAGTGGCATGAACGAGACTGCCTGAAACGAAATAATTTGTATAGAGCCGCATTATAAAAATGGCACCCGAAGGGGTGCCGTTTGAAATTTTTACTGTATGAGGTCGATGCAACTATTCTTCTAAGCTTGAAGCAGCTTCAACTATATTTTTTTTCAGTTCTTCAATAATGACAGGAAGGTTTTCGGGAAATTTAGCTCCTAACTCGAAGGCCTTTTTATAATCCTGAAGAGCTTGTTCATAGAGATTCATTTTTCTATATGTATAGCCCCGATTATTATAAGCTTCAGCGTAATCCGATTTTAACTCAATGGCCTTGCTATAATCTTGCAAGGCTCTATCATAGCTATCCTTCTTGAAAAAGAGATTGCCACGATTGAAGTAAGCTTCAGCATAGTCCGGTTTCAACTCAATGATCTTGCTATAATCCTGCAGCGCTTCATCATGGAGATCCTTCTTTAAAAAGAGGTTGGCCCGACCCAAATAAGGTTCAGCGAAATCCGGTTTCAACTCAATGGCCTTGTTATAATCTTGTAAGGCTTCGCTATAGAGATCCATATTTCTAAAAAGTATCCCTCGGTTGTTATATGCAAGTGAATAATCTGAATTCAACTCAATGGCCTGATTATAATCTGCTAGAGCTTCATTAAAGAGTTTTTTCTTACTGAAGGCATTAGCGCGATTGTTGTAGGCTATGGAATAATCCGGATTCAACTCGATAGCTTTGCTATAGTCCTGTATAGCTTTATCATAGAGTTTTTTCTTGCCAAAAACATTGGCACGATTATAGTAGGCTATAGAGTAATCCGGATTCAACTCGATAGCTTTGCTGTAGTCCTGTATAGCCTTGTCATAGAGTTCTTTATCTTTATAGATAATTCCACGACTGTTATATGCCTGAGCAAAACCAGGATTTAGATTAATGGATATATTTAGACTTTCTAAAGCCTCAGATAACATGCCGTTTTTTCTTAACGCACTCCCCCGCATGGCATACGCTCTTGCTAAAATTAATGGATCGGTCGCACTTTCAATAAGTTCTGTTAAAGCAATGATTTGTTCTTCAATCTCATCAAGCTGATTGATCTGTTCAAATTTCATTGTCCAATCGTTTTGTTGATCAATGGTTTCGTTCAATCGGATGTTTTCAGCGTTAATCTCCTTTATTTTTCTATTTTTCTTCGATAAGCTAAACAGGACGAGTCCTAAACTCGCAATGGTGAGAGCATTGCTAATTGACGTTGAGCTGATTTCAGAAGAGAAGAAGGTGTTGAAGCTAGTCAATATCCAATTCAGAAAACGATGGATCGCTTTTAATTGGAGAATTTGAGGAATAGTTATTGTAAATAGAATACCTAAAAATAACATGAATCCACTTTTTTTTGATGTCATATCATACAAGGTAAAGAAAAGGCCTGAAAATGCGAATGAAATCAGAAAGGAAACATTATTAAAGGCCCCGAATAGGGCAAATGGAATTAATACAAAGTAAGATAGCGCTACGTATAGTATAAAGCTATTGGCTGAGTTATCCTCTTCTTTGAATAAACTCATATCTTTGATTTTAGTTATTAGGCCCATCTTATCGAATACCATCCCCGACTATTATATTGTTAGTTTTCCATAGCTTCATCATATAATAGTTTTCCTTAACCTGGAATCTTATTTTTGTTTAATTCCCCATCTTACGTGAAAATAGAGGATGACAACGACAGCAAAACTCCCCCCAAAAAAAAATAACCCATCGAATGTTTGATGGATTATTTACTAAAGCTTATAGCATTTCTTATTTACGCGAAGGTTTCGTGCCGGACACTTCATCAAAATAGAAGTTGCGTTTACCCCGCGAGAAGAGGACGAGTATGAGATGGAAAGCCAGAACGATGCAGGCAAGCATGTACAGGCCATATATGCCGACCGATATCCACACTTGATAGGTTTCGGGGATATATGCATTTTGGATGACTGCATACTCGTTCATGATTCGGATCGCGCTAAGAATGAGCCAGGGAATATACAGTGCCAGCCATCTTTTGAACAACGTTTTGAAGGAAGGCTGCCCTGTGCTGATATTGACGTAACGGAAGCGCATAAATGCGGATCCTGGCGTTTTGCCACCCCGTGCCATTGGAACGAAAAAGAGCAGGATCATCATGGCTAGCGTTGTGTTGACGGCCCCGGTGACAATATTGCTGCCTGAAGCCAAATTGAATATGGAAAACAGGTTGGATAACAGCGCGATGACTGCCGCATCGATCATTAACGCAAGCAGCTGTGCTACCGGAAATACTTTATTCTGCTCGACAATCTGCTCGGTTTTGGCTTGAAGGTGCGCCCTGGAAGGGAACATGGCCAGCAAAATAGGCGCAATCAGGAAACCAAGCACGGCGCCGGACGAATTCAGCATCAGGTCATCGATATCGAACAGCCGATAGGGGCAGGCAAAGTAGCCATACAGACCCGTAATTTGCGTGAGTTCGAAAAATAGGGAGAGCCCGAATCCGGCGATCAGCGCCTTTTTCCAGTGGGATCGTTGCTGCATGAAATAACGGATATATACTCCGAGCGGCATGAGCAGAAATACGTTGAAAAGGGCCTGCAAAAAAGCTCTGCTGCGGATCATTGCCATATAACTGGACGGCTGCGACCAGTTCATCGGCGTTTCTTTGAACATGTCGCTGATAAAGGTGAACGGGATCAGGTTGTAATAAACGGCGTCCGCCGCCTGCTGTGCGCAATTGTTGCGGGTTTCGGGCATCGGCAGAATAACGAGGCAGTAGGCGGCAAGCATATAGAAAACAAACGAAAAACTGATCGCAAAGCGGGACCAGCTAAAAAAACCGTCCTTGCGATAGCCGTAAATGAGCCAAGGAATCAACAAAAACATGGCAGCGATAAGAAAAATGAAAAAAGCGGTTTTAACGGGAAACACATAGGGTGTCATACAGGGAAGCTCCTTTTTCTGAAAAAATCATATATGTTCTGACTGCATGCTTACAATATTAACATGGAAAGTTGTTCCGGATCTCCATCATAAGCGGTTTACCTTAAATCAAGGAACGTGCCAACCTTAAATTTAGTTTAAACGATGAGCCAGATGGTCTTGTTCCCGGATGGCAAACACTCCTTCTTTCCATTAACCTTCGATCCAGAGGTAGAACAACGGCGCATATTCCCGTATACTTGCGAGGAAGCCATCATAGAAATGGAGAGCTAAATACATATGTCCAATTTGCCAAATTGCCCGCAATGCAAATCCGAGTATACGTACGAGGATGGTTTCATGCTGGTATGTCCCGAATGCGCACATGAATGGAATCCGGAATCCGAACAAACGGCCGGGAAAGAGGAAAAGGTCGTCCGCGACGCGAACGGCAATGTGCTTCAGGACGGGGATACCGTATCCGTCATTAAGGAACTAAAGGTGAAAGGCAGCTCGCTCGTCGTCAAAATGGGGACGAAAGTTAAAAACATCCGCCTGATCGAAGGCGACCATGACATCGACTGCAAGATCGACGGCCTCGGCGCAATGAAGCTGAAGTCGGAGTTTGTGAAAAAAATCTAGGCAGGATCAGCAGCTAAACAATCTGCGTGGTAGATCCTTGCAAAGCCCTCTGCGTACCTGAGCAGAGGGCACTTGTTTTTTTATCTCAAATCGTTTAGAGTAGTTATTAACGAAATGTTATTAGCTTACAATACGTTAGAAATAGATGAGCAGTAAATACGGAACATTAATCATAAGGGAGGAATTAGGCATGGAAATCGGAATCAGTACCTTTGTAGAAACATCGCCGGACGTCAAAACGGGAGAGGTGATCAGCCATGCGCAGCGCATTCGCGAAGTCGTGGAAGAGATCGTTCTTGCGGATGAGGTAGGCTTGGACGTATACGGAGTAGGCGAGCATCATCGCGTGGACTATGCGGCATCTTCTCCAGCCGTTATTTTGGCAGCGGCAGCATCCCAAACGAAACGTATTCGCCTGACAAGTGCAGTGACGGTATTGTCCTCGGATGACCCTGTGCGGGTGTATCAGGATTTTGCCACACTGGACGGCATTTCGAACGGGCGCGCGGAAATTATGGCCGGACGTGGTTCGTTCATCGAATCGTTCCCGCTGTTTGGTTATGACCTGAACGACTATGATGAACTGTTCGACGAGAAGTTGGATTTGCTCCTGAAACTGCGGGACTCCGAAAAAGTAACCTGGGAAGGCAAACATCGTCCTTCTTTCAACAACCTGGGCATCTATCCGCGCCCGGTACAAGAAAAACTGCCAGTCTGGATCGGCAGCGGCGGCAACCAGGAGTCGGTCGTGCGCGCAGGTTTGCTCGGATTGCCGCTTGTGCTGGCCATCATCGGCGGTCGCCCAACCCAATTCGCGCCACTGGTGCAGCTGTACAAGAAAGCGGCGGAACATGCCGGACATGACGTATCCAAGCTGACGGTTGCCTCTCACTCGCATGGTTTCATTGCCGATACGACGGAAGAGGCAGTAGAGAAGTTTTTCCCGCCAACGCAAGCCGTCATGAACGTTCTTGGACGCGAGCGCGGTTGGGGACATTACAGTCGGGCGACCTTTGACGCCGCTCGTTCGCTTGAAGGCGCGTTGTATGTCGGAGATGTCGATACCGTCGCCGAAAAAATCATTTATTTGCGCAAACAAGTGGGCATTACCCGTTTCATGCTGCATACCCCGCTCGGCACGATGCCTCATGCCGATGTCATGAGAGCGATCGAACTGCTCGGCAAAGAAGTTGCGCCGAAAGTACGGGCTGAAATCGCACGCTGGGAAGCGGAGCAGGCCCAAGCTTAACTTAAACGCCAAAAGACGCTAACCGTGGTTACTCCATGGTTAGCGTCTTTTTTGCAGTTATTTTTGGTGATATCGAATTTGAAAAGGACTTAGGGGATGTACCTATGATTGCAAGGCTCCATCTTTAAGCCAGAATGCCTTTGGAACGAGCTTCCTTAATCCAGGCAGGGAATTCGCCCAGCAGGCGGTCATACAATTCTTCATCGCTGATCCGTGAAATATCGTCCAACTCAAAAAAGTTGGCATTATCGATGAATCGGCCAGGCATGTCGTCCAGCTTCTGAAGAATGCCGTAATTGGCTCGTCCCAGGCCAACGAATTGCCAGAACAGATTTTTGGTAGAGCTTTCGGTGATCAACCGTGTGATTTTTCCTTTGTTGCCTACGCCGCCATCGCTGAAAAAGATAATATACGTTGGAATCTGCACATTGGGTTCCTCCACCGTATATTTGCGGATGACGTCTTCCATTACAGGAGGCTCATTGTTGGTTCCGCCCTTGCTTCCCAAAGTATATGCGCGATTGATGTAGTTTTCATAATCCTGCGCGGTTACGCTCGGTGCACGCAAGAAGTCTTTGGCAAAAAACCAAACATCCAGTTCGCCGTTATCGTCAAAGGCTGCAGCAATGGCCAGAATGCGTTCGAACGCTTCTTGCACGGTTCCGTTGCGATACAGGTGGTACATGGAGCCGGAGGCGTCGAATACAACCGCTACGCGTGCCCGGATCGGTTCGGACTGCTTCTTCTGCAGGGACAAATTCACTTTTCGTTTAAGCAAATCGATTTTGGTCAGGTTTAACGGGGCTGGCTCAGGTTCGGCAACAGGCGGTACAGGAGTCTCTGTGGCAGCAGCCACCTCAGGTCCAGGGTTGCCTTCCACTTCTACGCCGAACGATTCAGCGAGTGGTTTAAGCCCCCCGAAGAAGCCGCGTCCAATGGCGCGTACCTTGAATTCGCCGTTATGTTTGTACACTTCGATGAAAATCAATGCCGTTTCGGCGGTTGCCTGGGTAATCTCATATGTAATTTGCTGTTGCCCTGCTTGTACAATGGCCCGGCAGTTGCGGACCTGAGCGAAAGTGCCGCCTTCATCCAGGGTAGCGGTGAAAACGCACTTTTCGACGGGGGCCTGGCGAAGTCTGTCAGTGTCGATTGCAAAAGTAGTTTTGCGCGCCTCCATCTGTTGCAGCTCTACGCTGCGATGAGGGTCCGAGGTCTGGTTGTAAAATACAAAGTAGTCGTCGGAAGGAACATGGCCCCGCTCGTTGACCATGAAACAACTGACATCGAGCGTTGATGGCCCCGAATCGCATTGGATCGTTACTTGCAGTTGGGCGGCTGACGGAATGGCTGTGTTCTGCCCGGTGCTTAATGGAATGTTGGGGGATGACATCATATGCATTCTCCTTTTATAGGCTAGGTTGAAAAGGTTGGACTATTTAGATTCTCATACAGATGTTTCCATAAGTCAATGCGCCTTTATGAAGGGCGGAATGAACGAAGCGGGACTTGTGGTCGAACAAACCACATTGTGGTCCACCCTCTATCCCGAGGCGGATGAACGTCCTGCCGTCAATGAGCTGCAATGGATGCGGTATCTTCCGACACATGCAGTACTTTGACGTCTGTGTTAAATGGGAGATCCCTGATGAATGGATCTGATCCATTGCGTATTATCCCGATTCGTTCACATGATCGCCGGATGTTTAACTTTTTTTGGAATTTTTGCATCAATATCATTTACAACAATTACCTCTGCCTCCATAATAGAAATGAACGACATTTCGCCCATGAAAAAGGAGGAGATCGTATTATTAACCGCAAATTTGCGCAATGGATCGCCATACCGCTCATTTTGATTATGGTTACGCTTACGGGGTGCCAAGCCGTAGGTGGGGTTGACGTTGGTAAAGCCATTGAGAACAATGCAACAGTGAAATCCGCTGAATCCAATCAAACGCTGAACATAAAGCTCGAACCGGCATCCGAATGGATCGATTCGGACGATGACCTTGAGATGATAGAACTGATTAATTCGTTATCCCTGAATATTACGGATGCCAAATTGAAAGATTCCAAGACGGCCTCCATTGAGGGCGCGCTGAGCATTCAGGACAAAAAGCTGCCTTTCCATCTGTCGATGGACGAGTCGGCCATCGTGTTTGATGTAGATGGCGCGAAAAAGCCGCTCTACATATCGCTTGCAGGCAATGATGCCCTGCTCGGTTTGGATACGGCCGCGTTCGAGAAGCAAATCGAGGAGCTCTCTCCGAAAATGCTGGCATTTATGCTGAAACATCTGTCCAATCCAACAAACATTTCCGTGAATTCTGTACAGGAAACGGTTCACGGGGAATCGCTCAGCCTTTCCAAACTGCATGTGGAGATTAACGGCGAAGAACTGCTGGCGCTGGTTAAGCCGTTCCTCACCAGTGTGGCGAAGGATGAAGAAGGACTCAAAAGTCTGATTGGCGACCTGTATGACGTATTCTATCCGGTGATTAAAGCCGTGAATACGGTGGAGGGCGCCGAAGATGACGCTTTTGCCGCGATCGTGCCCGAATCCCGCGATGCGGCAGTAACGGCAATGTACGGCATGGTAAAAGCAGGCTTGGATGAATTGCTCGCAAGTTACGATGAGGGGCTGAAGCAGCTTCTCGCAGACACGCCTGAACTGAAGACGGTGCTTGGCAAAGACACCGTACTGAAGCTGGACCTCTATCTGGACAGTGCGCAGAACATCCGCAAGCAAAGCCTTGACTTGAAAGTGGCGCTGCCGGCTTCCGAGTTCCTCCCCATTAAATCCGCGACATTGTCGAGCGTGAGCGAGATGTGGAACATTGGCGGCACGGTTGCGGTCAATGCGGTCGATACAACGAACGGCGTAATCGATGTGGAAGATTCGGGTATTACGCCAGGTCAATTCCTGCGCAACTTCGAATCGGATTCCGTCATCTATGACTTGCTCAAAAACGAAGCAGGCATTACAAGCAAAACGGTTATGCTCCAAACGGATGACGAATATTCGGGTGCAGTCGACGTTGACGGAGTCACGTTTGTTCCCGTTCGTTACCTGTCCGAGCAGTTGGATGCCGAAGTGAAGTGGACCAAAGGATCGGATCGAATCGTCGTCATCGACGACATTACCGGGAATGAGGTTATCTTGACTCTGAATTCGGATCAAGCAACCGTAGCGGGGAAAGAAGTGAGAATGACGGGATCTGCCTTTGTAGGCAGAGATGGTAAAACCTATGTACCGCTCCAGTTTGCAGCCGAATCGCTTGGCGCAACAGTGACGGAGGACGATGCAGGTTGGCTTTGGATCGAACGCAAGTAAGATTTGATTTCATTTGAAATGATGTTCATGAAAGGGGATTTCGGAATATGCCGGATTTCTTGTAATGGCGATGAAGTGCACATTTAAAAAATTCCGTGGATTGGTCTACGGGATACGTGTGTCCTTTTTTACCCGTTACGAGGAACCTCGGCGTTTCTGAAACGATGAAACGAAGGGGGCACCTCGATTGGAGGTGCCTTTTTTGCGTCATCACCAAAATAATCCCCAGAGGTGTTTGTATATGAACCATCATTTGTTTATCCAGAGCAGCCATATTTCTCTTCGTCCTTTTACCATGGAAGATCAAGCCGAGCTGTTGTGCCTGATTGCCCAACCGGAGATTACGAATGTTTTGCCCGAGTGGAAGATGACTGTCGAGCAACTGAAAGGCTTCCTGCAGTTTGTGATTGGGAGTTACGAGCAATTCGATCCGGGAGATGTGCGTGTAATGCTGGCAGTGATTCACAATGTGGATCAACGCGTGATCGGCTGGTGCGGCGTATTTCCCAACGACATGCTGGACGCTTCCGACCGTGAAGTCGCGTATGCGATTTCCCGTGATCATCGGAGCAAGGGATACATGACCGAGGCGGTTCGGGCCATCAGCCGACATCTGTTCGAGCATACGAGTTTGGAACGAATCGTAGGCATCGTCAAACCATTTAACATGGCCTCCCGCAAGGTGCTGGAGCACGCGGGCTTTCGATTGGTTTCACGCCGAAGGCTGGCCGATGGAGCGGATTATGATTATTTTGAACTGATCGGCAAGGAATCAGGCCAGACAGGCAATGATCAACCGCCAGCACGGGTACGTCTGCGCCGAGCCCAGATGGAAGACGCCGCCATGCTGACGGAGACTTGTACCCGTGCATTTGACCAAGCAATGAAAGAATGGTCCAAAGGGCCGGATGATCTGGACCCCAACCTGTGTCCGCCCGGCTATTCGTCGGTACACATGCATCGTTACGTCATTCGCGAGTGGGATTACTTTACGGTCGAACTGGGCGATTGCCTGATCGGGGGAGTGAGCGTACAGGTGTTGGGGCGTGCTTATGCGCGGCTCGACAAAATCTTTATCGATCCCGCGTGGCAGGGCCGGGGAGTCGGGGCTCAGGTCGTGAGACTTATTGAGGCCGCATATCCCGAGGTTGCGGTATGGAGGTTGGAGACGTCCGGGCGGCAACCGAACAATCACCACTTTTACGAGAAGATGGGGTATGAGCGGTTATATAGCTCCAAGGATGAGTATGGGTATGAGAAACGTTTGCATCGGTCTGTTCCGAAACCCATGTTGGATGAAGGCTCCGTCGAATGGATACAGGCCCATTTGGAAGAGGGAAGAATCAGCAGCAGCAATCTGTCCCGCCTGCGCGTCACGGATTGCAATTTGAGCGGCAGCCGGTTTACGAATTTGAACATGACCGACATGCTGCTAGCAGATTTGCGTTTAAGCGGAAGCGTGGTGGAATGGGGTGCGCTGGATGGCATCCATTTCGCGATACGCATCTTGGCGCAGAGAGAAGGCCCATGCAGTGGGAGCGCTGCGACCTTGCCGGTACTGTATTTCGGGATTGCGATTTGTCCGGCGTGCAGCTGGACGGATGCAGCGTGAAAGGCATGAAGATCGACGGGGTAGCTGTGGAGGATTTGCTGGCGGCTTATGAAAGATGCAAATCGGGTGAAAAAAACGATTGAAAAAAGAAGCCCGTTTCCGGCATGATGTCCGGGAGCGGGCTTTTCAATAGGATAAGATCCATTTGTTAAACGTGCTGCGGAACTCGCAGTGTTTTGCTGAAGCCGGTGCTGCCGTCTGTATATCCCATCGCGCGATAAAACTGGTGGGCAGCCTGGCGCTCCTCGCGGTTGGCGCTGTTCAGGGACAGGGAAAATACGCCCTGCTCCGCTGCCCATTGCTCAGCGGCTTGAATCAACCGGGTGCCGATGCCCGAACCTCTGAACTGATCATGCACGATCAGTGCCATGATGCGGCAATGACGCCCGTTTTTTTCATACATATATGAGGTTTGCAGGCCGATCAGCCCAATGGCGCGTCCCCGCACTTCGGCGATCAGTGTCGTAAAGTTGGCGTCTGACGCAAGATGGCGGTAACGCTCGCTCATTTCGGCATAGGTGGTTGGATAACCAAGTTGATCCATGAGAATAACCATGTCCTGTATATCGTTTTCCGTACTGTGCCGTATGCTGACATCCAGACTCATGCCAATGCAGCCTCCTTCGCCCGTTGTTTCAACGATAAATCAATAATGGAATCTAGCAAACCCGCAAACGATAAACCGGCCGCTGCCGCGCTTTTGGGAAGCAAACTGTTGCTGGTAAGGCCAGGGAGGGTATTCACTTCAAGCACATAAGGGATGCCGTCCCTAATCAGCATATCGACGCGTGCATAGACGCTGCATTTTAAGGCCCGGTAACAGGCGAGAGCCGCCGCTTCCACGCGCTGATGCAGATCGGCCGGAAGTTCGATAACCTGTTCGACGGCCCCGCCGTCGCTGTATTTAGCTTCATAATCGAAGAACGTTGCGTTCGTGCGAATGGACAGGACCGGAAGCATACGGCCGTCAAGAATGGAGCAGGTGATCTCGTCGCCCTCGATATATTGCTCGATCATCACCGTTTCGTCCCAAGCCAGAGCTGCTTCTACCGCAGAGCGCAGTCCTGCTTCTTCACGCACGATCTGCGTGCCGATGCTGGAGCCGCCCGAATTGGGTTTGACGACGACCGGGTACGACAGCTGTTGTACCGAAGGCCCGGACAGTTCATCCAGGCTGCTCACTTGCAGCCATGCTCCGGTGGTTACGCCCGCATGTTGGATAATACGTTTGGACAAGTCTTTGTCCATGCACAGGCTGCTTGCGAGCACGCCGCATCCCGTATAGGGTACGCCGAGCGATTCGAGCGTGCCTTGTACGGTGCCGTCCTCCCCGTATTTTCCATGGAGAGCAAGCAAGGCCACATCCAAACCGGCTGCTTTGTCAATGAGATCGCGTTTGCTGTTAATCTCCACCGGGACGACCTCGTATTTTTGCCTGTCGAGATGGGCAATCATCTCCTTTCCGGTCAGCAGGGAAATATCCCGCTCCGAAGATGTTCCGCCCATAATCACGCCCACTTTCATGTAATGCCCTCCCTTATGATTTCGGGTGCACGTTCTGCACCCATGTCGGATCAGCGCCATTTGGCCGCTATTTCACCGATAATGCGAATGCCTTTGCGTATGTTTTCGTCGCTCACCCTGGAGAAGCCGAGACGCATGGTGTTCTGTCCCTGGCCTTCCTCCAAGTAAAAAGTATCGCCCGGCATAAAGGTAACCCCTTTTGCCTTGCATGCTTCCAGCAGCTCTCGCGTGCTGAACGCCTCAGGGAACTGAACGAACAAGTGAAGTCCGCCTTCCCCGGATATTCTGCACATGGGCAGATGCTGCTTAAGACAGCGCACGACCAGCTCGTATTTGCGTTTGTATTCGGTGCGTGCCCGTTTCAGGTATTTCTCGAAATGGCCATTGCTTAAATATTGATAAAGCAATGATTGATCCAGCGTCGAGGTATGGATGCTTCGCGCACGCTTCATGCTTTCCAAAAAGTCGATTAATGCTTGATCAGCGATTATCCAGCCTACTCGCAGCCCCGGAAACAGCACCTTCGAGAAGCTGCCCAGGTAGATCAGTCCAGAGCCCTTGCCAACACTTGTAATCAGCGGGGAAACGTGCGATCCGGAATAGCGCAGTTCTTCGTTGAACCCGTCTTCGATGACCGGCACCTTGTACTGGTTCATAAGCCGGATAATCTCGGCCCGCTTGGCCGGTGAGGTCACGATGCCGGTCGGATTGTGATAGGACGGGACGAGATAAGCCAGATCGTACGTATCCGAAGCCAGCTTGTTTTCCAATTGCTTTAAATTCAGCCCATCGGATTCCATATCGACGCCTGTGAGCTCAAACTGATGGAGCCTGAGATTTTTAATGGCCGTATGGTGCGTCGGATTTTCGCATAATGCCCGGCCGCTTCGTTTGCGCAAAGCGCTCAGCACAAGGTCAAAACCCTCGGTGAACCCGTTGGTGATCAAAATATCTTTGCCTTCCAGATCGACGCCTTTGTTTTCCATGTATCTGAGCAAATATTGCATCAAGGGGCGGTAGCCTTTGGCATACCCGTAATTAAGCAGAACTTCCCCTTCCAGCGACATGCGGTCGAGAAAGGCCCGTTTCACGTTATGCAGGTCGAATAGCTTCTCGTCCGGGGCGATGCTGGTAAAGGAAATCTCGCCTCGCTCCGCTCCGGATCCGTGCTTCATCAGGTCAAGCTGTTCAGCTTGAAGGGCGTAGTCGCTGACACGGTCAGACCAGTCCGGTTCCCAGGGCGGCGTCTCCGTTTCCGGGGTCCCGATGGAAGGACTGACGTAGTTGCCCTTTCCTTTGACCGCATAGATCAGCCCTTCTTCCTCCAACTCGGCATAGGCGAGCAGGACGGTGCTGCGGCTCACTTTCATGAGGGTGCTTAGTTCACGGGTGGAGGGAAGCTTTTGCTTCGCCTGCAGGCCGCCTTTGAGCATCAACCGTTTCATGTAATCCTTGACTTGTATATATACAGGGCGGTCATCCGTCAACTGCAGATCGGAATACATCCCATCACTCCCTTAATGGTATCTTGCCATATTATAAACCCGCCAGAAAGAACCACGATACCTCCGATTCTGTGCCGGAGTGGTCCAGGTTATACAGGCACGACAAAAAGCCCTGGCTTCTGCCGGGCTGATGACGACTGCTTCCTTATTTCTAGAATTCTAACGCTATAAATTCCCACTTCTCGTTATCAGGCTACATGATCTGGATTCGATAGCTATCTGTCCCTCTGATTCGTGCTACATGGATGGCTATATTGAAACTTAAATCTTGCTTGCTAAGGGAATGTGGCATTGCTATGGTAAATCTATGGTACTACTACATTCGTTCTAATGGGTCTTCCAATTGTTGTCGAATGGATGGGAAATCTGAAAAACTATCACTGAACGACCGATATGCGCGCTTTTCACAGCGTTCAGTATGAAAAAGAGGGCCAACCTGGTTAGTTCAAATGAACGAAGTTGATAAAAAGACATGTGTCATAGTGCCCAATTTCTTCCTCATACCCCTATAGTACCACTTTAAAACAGGGAAGTTAACCACTATTTTGAAATTTTTGTCGCAAAAATTGAAATTAGCGTGAATTTTGACTCTTTATCCTATGAAATGACATGTTCTTGGCGATCGGCGACCATGTTATAAGCTTTGAGACGTTGGGCGTACAATCAGTTCGTTAATAGTTACGTTAGTCGGCTGCTGGATTGCAAATAGTATCGTTCTCGCAATGTCGCTTGGGTCAAGTTGGCTCCATTCCTGGCTGCCCAATTTCTCCAATGCTGGATAAATGGAGTTATCAGTAATGGTATCGTAGAGCTCGGTCTCTACCGCACCGGGGGAGATGAGTGTTGTCCGAATATTTTGTGTGGATCCCAATTCGGTTCGCATACCTTCTGTTAGAATCCGTACAGCATGCTTGGTCGCACTATAAATAGAGCTTGAAGGGAAGATGATATGTCCCGCAATGGACGAGAAATTAATGATATGTCCCTCATTACGTTCTTCCATATGTTTATACACTGCCGCCATCCCATAGAGAACGCCCTTAATGTTCACATCGATCATTCTCTCCCATTCGTCGACCTTCAAATTTTTGAAGAACGAAAGAGGCATGATCCCCGCATTATTAATCAAAATGTCAATTTGTCCATAAACTTTAATCGTTTCATCCGCCAATGCTTCCAGATCAACACGCGAAGTGACGTCAGTCACCTTGTAGCTGGCTTCACCTCCAGCGTTACGGATTTCTTCTTGCAGCTGCTGCAATCGGTCTTCACGGCGAGCGGCAAGCATGACTTTAATGTTGTGTTGAGCGAGAAGTTTCGCCGTGGCCGCTCCCATTCCGCTGCTTGCACCTGTAATGATTGCTACTTTTGTGTTCATATGTACTTCTCCTTTGTTCTTGGTTTAGCCACTCATCGTTGGCTTGCTTCAAGGTTATCAATTAGAGTTTAATATAAGTCAAGTCTCGAATATTAAATAATTTGAATAGGCGGAATTCCCATAAATTCGTGGTATTTTTGATGATACAGGACATAAAATGGAAATTTTAAGGGGATAAAAGCGCAAAATATATTAGAGCTCACTCTAATATAAGCACCAAAAAAGACGCGTCCCCATCGGGGAAACGCGCTCCATTTTAGAGTGAAATGCTGCAAACCAACATCTAGGGCAGCATCTTGGCCAATCCTTTTTCCTGCATGTCATAAAGTGCCAGTTTGTAATTGATTTGCTCCAAATATTTAATGGTTTCCGAGAGGTCCTTCTCCACTTTTTCCTTGTGCATAAGCATCATTTGTTTACGTATCTCAAGGGTGCTCTCGCCTTCTTGGTATAAATCCACGTATTTCCTGATCTCGGCAAGCGGCATGCCCGTCGCTCGCAGCGCCAAAATAAAATTCAGCCATTCCATACTCTCTTCGTCATACAATCGATTGCCACTCGAATCGCGCTTGACGTATGGCAGAATTCCTTCCCGTTCATAAAATCGAAGAGTATATGGGGTAATTCCGGTTTTCTCCGAAATTTCTTTAATCGTGGACATCGCTTTCTCCTCCAGTCATCAAAGTAAACTCTAACCTTTTTCCTTCATTCATTTCCATATTACTGGCATTAATAGCTGAGATTATTAAAGGGATTCTCCTTTAATGGCGAATTCAACAAACGTTCACCTTGGAGTTTACTGTATGGATTAATATGTATTCAATACAAAATTCACAGAACAATGAAGCCATGGAGGATGAAATCAGCGCGTCCCCCTTTCCTGTAAGCTTCTGATGCTGATGCCATCAGGTGTGTTATTTTTTCCATATATGGATTGACTGAGATGAAAAGAATATGATAATTTTATTGATAATGATTATCATTTTCGTTATGAATGATATCACAGTTTTATCGAATCTTCATACTCATCAAGCAGATCGAAAGGAGTGGCCACATGTTACTGGAGGATGGTTCGCGGTCAGACGGTTCCGTGCCTGCTGCCGGCCGCAGCCCCAAGACGGATCTTGCCAAGGTGAAAGCATATATGGATGAGCACTTCGACCGACCGCTGACGATTGCCGATCTGGCGCAGGAAGCCAGCATCAGCCCGAAATATTTCGTGGATCTGTTCAAAAAGACGTACGGGCAGAGTGCAATGGAGTATTTGACGGATCTCCGGATCAACCGGGCCAAACGTTATTTGAAGGAATCAGGCCACAAGCTGCGGGACATTGCGCTCAAGGTAGGGTATAGCGACGAGTTTTATTTCAGCCGGAAGTTCAAGAAAGAAGTGGGCGTGTCTCCTTCCGATTATGCCAAGACGGCTCGCAAACGGATAGCAATCTGCTCCTCCTGCGTGACGGGACAACTGCTTGCCCTGCAAATCATGCCTGTCGCCGCACCCATTGATCCCAAGTGGACGGCTTATTATTATAATGCGCATCGCACAGACATCGAGTGCCATCTTAAGCTGACAGACCCGTATACGAGCTGGCGGTTCGATGCCAATGTCGAAAGGTTGGTCCACATTCGTCCGGATGCTATTATCGGCACGGACCAGATCAGCGCGGCCGATCAGGACAAATTGAGGAAAATTGCGCCATGCTGCATCGTGCACAGAAACAACCCGGATTGGCGCGGCGAACTACGCACGATTGCCTCGTTCCTTGAGCGGGAGGAACAGGCCAAGCAATGGATTGAACTTTATGATCGCAGGGTGGGCCAGGCACGCGAAGCCGTACAAAAGGAGGTAGGCCGCGAAAAGGTCGCCGTCATCCGTGTTTACGGACAGTATTTATATTTCTATAGCAATCCCGGCATCCGAGAGGTGCTGTACCACGATCTTTGTTTAGATACATTCCCTGACGTAAGGGCAAACGCCCCTTTGACGCTAGAGCAGCTGGCAGAGCTGAATCCGGACCGGATTATGGTGATGGTGTGCCCCGAGGCGGCTTCACGTGCACATTGGCTCAGTTTGCAGCATGCTCCTGCATGGCGCGGGCTCAAGGCTGTGCGTCAGTATAAAGTACACCTGATCGCAGGCGACCCCTGGCTTGATTATTCTGCGGTCGGGGTGATGCGTATGCTGGAAGAAGCTCTGCTGATGTTTACGGGATATTGTCCAAATCGGCATCTGGATACCGTCCATGGCGATTCCCGGGCGACATGACATATAATCCTTCTATATAAATGAGAATGTTTATCAAGGGGGATGTCCAATGTTTCAACAGAGAAAAAAATCCGTTCATCGGTCGGGTGCTCGCACCTTCTGCAGCACCCGAATCCTGATGTCGCTGGTGTTGATTTTAATGACAGGATTGCTTGCTGCTTGCGGTTCGGGTTCCGAGTCGGGCGAGAACCGAAAGGAGCAGCAGACCGCGGAAGCAACCACCCCGGCATCGACGGAGACGGTTGTGGAGGAAGAACAGCCGGCAGAAAAGGCCAGCGAACGAACGGTGCAGGATGAACTGGGACATGATGTCGTAGTACCTGCCAAGGTGGAGCGTGTGTTTGCCCCCTATCTTGAAGACTCGCTGCTGACGCTCGGCGTCAAACCGGTAGCCCAATGGGCGGCAGGTACGCAGGGGCACGTTTATTTGCAGGACCAGTTAAGCGGGGTGCCAACCCTCGATTTCTCCAGCGGATTGCCTTCGCCGGAAGCGCTCATGGCGTACAATCCGGATTTCATCATTTTGCATACGGCCAACTATGCGGAGAACGGCGTTTATGAGAGCTATTCCAAAATCGCGCCGACCTACGTGTTCAACAATGCATCGGGCGATGTGGAAAAATCGCTGGAGATCATTGGTGACCTGCTGGGCAAGACGGCTGAAGCCAAGCAGGCCATCGAAACGTACCATGCCAAGGTGAATGCAGCCAAAGCCGAAATCTCCAAAGTGGCCGAAGGTAAAAAGGCGGCGATCATTCGGTTTGCTCCGCGCGGCATCAGCATGATGGGCGGAAACTATTTCAGCGGCTACGTTGTATATCAGCAGCTTGGTCTGGGCAAGCCTGCTTTGGTCGAAACGGAGAACAGCGCGATCGTATCGACGGAAGTGCTGCCGGAAATCGATGCCGACTACATTTTCACCGTGGAACAAGGCGTGGGCAGCATGAAGGAAATGACCGATACCGCCGTCTGGAAGAGCATGCCCGCAGTCAAAGATGGAAAGGTGTACAACGTCGATCCTGCGCCATGGCTTGGCAGCGGGCTGATTGCTTACGGTCACGTCATTGACGACACGTTGAAAGCAATCACACAGCAGTAACCATCATGAGAGCTTAAGTTCGGATTGGTCCAAGAGATCTCGTGGACCTTAGCATCGCAAGGTATACAACCAATGGCCCCCACAGCAGAGGGAACGAAGGCATTTTCCGTTCTGTCTGCCTGTGGCCGGGCTTTTTTTCATGCAAGTAAAAGGCACGCATTTGAATCGATCGGATCAAGATATGGAGATAGTCAAAATCATTTCTGGATATCGTCCATGGGAGCACCTGCATGACTCTCTTATAATTGGTAATGAGAATCAATCTCATATAAACGATCGTTGTCTTATATAAGCCGAATCACAAGGAGGAACCACCTGCAATGACGTTTCAACCCGACTCTTCCCTTACCGGAACCCTTAACCCGATTGCCCGCAGTACCATACTCGTACCGCGTTCCGAACAATGGACCATGACATCGCAATCCGGCAGGCATGCCTACCGAATCATGGTGCACCAACCGGCAGAACCGCCTCCGCCGAACGGTTATCCGGTCATTTACCTGCTCGATGCCAACTCCGTGTTCGGCACGATGGTTGAAGCGGTCCGCATCCAAGGCCGCAGGCCGGAAAAGACCGGAGCCCTTCCTGCGATCGTCGTAGGCATCGGCTACGAAACGGCAGGGCCGTTTTCTCCGCATCGGTACTACGACTTCACGCCGCAGGCGACGACGGCGTACACCCACAAGTCGGATGGGACGCCCATTCCGGAACAGGGGGGCGCGGATGCGTTTCTGAATTTTATCGAGCAGGAGCTGAAGCCGGACATTGAGCAGCAGTACCGGATCGATCGCAACAGGCAGGCCATTTTCGGCCATTCGCTTGGCGGGCTTTTCGTGATCCATGCGTTGTTTACGAGGCCGGGTGCGTTTCGGTACTACATTGCAGGCAGCCCATCGCTCCATTGGAACCAAGAGGTGATGCAGTCGGAAGAGCGAAGGTTCGTTGAACGAATGAAGGAGGGGCCGGTCGACGCGAGGGTCTGGATCGGCATGGGGGAGCATGAGAAAACCCATCCCGCGCGAAACAACGACAAGGCCTCCAGCCTTGCCGACCGCTTATCCTCGTTAAAGCTCACGGGGCTGGAGATTAGATATACCGAGTTCGAGGATGAAAACCATGTTTCGGTGCTTCCGTTTCTGATTAGCCGTACGATCCGTTTTGCCTGCAGCCCGGAGAGGTGAGAATTGCGGCGGATGGAGAGTGGCGGAGGGATACACGCAAATGAAGGAACCGATATGAAGAGGGAGCACGAGCAGGGATAAGGGCTGCAGAGCGGGAAGCTGAATCGATACAGAGAAATGGAGGATGTCTGGTGAGTTATACGGGAATCGAGGGCAAAGTGGTGTTGGTTACCGGAGCAGCCCAAGGCATCGGTGAGGCCGTAGCCAAGGCGTTCGCTGCACAGGGAGCAGTCGTGGCGGCGGTTGACCTTCAGGCAGGACGGCTTGAGCTGTTGGTTACCGACCTGCGTGCTCAAGGCTGCCGGGCAGCCGCTTATCCAATGGATATCTCCGATCGTATGGCTGTAGAGAATGGCGTTGCTTGCATTGAAGAGGAGCTCGGGCCGATTGGCATGTTGGTGAATGCGGCGGGGATTTTGCACATGGGCAGAGTGGGCCAACTTAGCGATGAGGAGTGGTTGCGAACCTTTGAGGTGAATACGCATGGCGTATTTTACGTATCGCGCGCCGTTGTGGCCAGAATGGCTGCAAGGCGGGGCGGGAGCATCGTCACTGTCGGGTCCAACGCCGCTGCCGTACCGCGAATGCACATGTCGGCGTATGCGGCTTCGAAAGCGGCATCCACCCAGTTTACCAAGTGCCTTGCGTTGGAACATGCACGGGACCATATCCGCTGCAATGTGGTGTCGCCCGGCTCGACTGATACCGAGATGCAGCGTTTATTGTGGAAGGACGAGCATGGCGCAGAAGCGGCCATTGCCGGCTCGCTGGATGCGTATCGATTAGGCATTCCGCTGAACAGGCTGGCCGATCCGGCGGATATTGCCGATGCGGTGCTTTTCCTCTCATCCGACCAGGCCAGACATATCACGATGCATGACATGCGCATCGATGGAGGCGCCACACTTGGTGCTTGAAACCAAATCCAAGGAGATGATGAGAATGTCCAAAGCAAGTGCTGTTGCTGCGACTTCCGCGCTTCGCCTGTTGGAGCAATACGAAGAAGGCAAATCCTTTTTCTGGTCATCGCCGCTGCATACGATGCTGGCTCAAGGGGAATGGAAAAGGTTGTCTGATGCGCCTTCTTCGTCAATAGGGGGCAATGCTCTGGATACGGATGAACAGCCCAATCCCGGCTTGCGGTATGACGAGCCGATTCAAGGTCTGTTGCATCGGATTCAGGGGCTGCTGAACGAGGCGAAGCAGGCAGGGGGAGTAAACCCGGTTGCGGTTGGAGCCATCCCTTTCAATCCGCGGCGTGCTGACGTGGAACTGTATGTTCCCGAAAGCGTGCAGTGGGCGGAGCCGCCTGCAGACTCGGACCGCATGCGCGAGAGGCTGCCGGCAGCAGGGAATTGCAGCATTGAAGAAGAGCCGGCCGCGGCGGTCTATGAACAAAGCGTACGGAGCGTCCTGACCCGTCTGAATGCAGGAGAACTGAGCAAAATCGTTCTGGCACGCACCCTGTGCGTGACGTCGGAGACGCAGGTGGATACGCATCAACTGCTGCGTAACCTCTTTAGGGATAATGCGCATGGTTACACATTTGCCGTCCCGATGCGTAAATCGCAATTACCAAAAAGTATAGTAACAACGGATAATCGCGTCATTAGTGTGGGCGAAAAAGGCAAACCACGGACGTTTCTCGGAGCAAGTCCGGAGCTTCTGGTCACCCGGACCGGAACGCGGGTGAGAGTCAATCCCTTGGCGGGTTCGGCTGCACGCAGTGGTGACCCGGAAGAAGATCGACGCCGTGCTGAAGCTTTGCTGGCGTCAGCCAAGGATCGTCACGAGCATGCCGTCGTCATTGATGCGGTTGCGGCTGCATTGCGCCCGCTGTGCAAAGAGCTGACCGTGCCTGAGGAGCCATCGCTCATTCAGACGAGTACCATGTGGCACCTCTCCACGGATATTTACGGAGAGCTTGCTGATGCGGCCACAACATCGTTGGAGCTGGCTTTTGTCCTTCATCCGACGCCGGCCATTTGCGGCACGCCCGTGGAAGATGCACGCGATGAAATTCAGGCACAAGAGCCGTTTGACCGGGGGCTGTTCACCGGAATGGTCGGCTGGTGCGACAGCAGGGGCGATGGCGAATGGGCCGTTGCGATCAGGTGTGCCGAAGTGCAGGGTCATCAGCTCCGGCTGTATGCAGGAGCTGGAATTGTCCCTGGCTCCACGCCGGAAGCAGAACTTGCGGAGACTGCGGCGAAATTTGGCACGATGCTGCGTGCGATGGGATTGCAATCAGCAGGAGCTACAAGGGAGGAATGAGCATGCTGCCAGGATTTCAGGGTTGGCCGGAGGAACTCGCGGAACAGTATCGCCAGGCGGGTTGCTGGGAAGGCATCACGTTTGGCGAGATGCTGCATCAGCGCGCGGCATTATATGGCAATCGGGTAGCCGCTATTGGCGACGATGGAGCGTTAACTTATGAAGGGTTGAATGAACGGGTGAATCGGCTCGCCGCAGGGTTTCATGCGATGGGTATTCGAAAGCAGGATCGGGTCATCGTGCAGCTGCCCAACATCACGGCTTTTATTGAAGTGATATTTGCGTTGTTTCGGTTGGGAGCATTGCCCGTATTTGCTCTTCCATTGCATCGGAAAAGCGAAATCGCATATTTTGCCCGCTTTGCCGAAGCGGAGGCATATGTCATTCCGGACATCGACAGCGGTTATGATTACCGCGGGCTGGCCGGAGAGGTTCAGGCGGAAGTACCCGGGCTTCGGCATGTCATCGTTGCCGGAGAGGCCGGTCCATACACGGCGCTATCCGATCTGTACGTTGAACCGGTCGCTTTGCCGGAAGCGGAGCGGCCGCTCAGTTCCGATGTGGCCTTCCTGCAGTTGTCGGGCGGCAGTACGGGTTTGCCCAAGATGATCCCTCGCACGCACGACGATTACATCTACAGTCTGCGCAGAAGCGTGGAGGTGTGCGGTTTGAGCCCGGACAGCGTGTATTTGGCCGTACTGCCGGTCGCCCACAATTATCCGCTCAGCTCGCCGGGTATTCTGGGTACGATCTATGCCGGAGGCCGGGTCGTGCTTTCCCGCGGCTCCAGTCCGGACGAGGCTTTTCCGCTGATTGACAGGCACCAGGTGACGATCACCGCGCTCGTGCCTCCCTTGGCGCTCGTATGGCTTAACGCCGCGTCCGCTAGAGGGAAGAGATTCCCTTCGCTGCAAGTACTGCAGGTGGGCGGAGCCAAGTTCAGCGCTGAAGTGGCAGGACGTGTGAAACCGGTGCTGGGATGCACCTTGCAGCAAGTGTTCGGCATGGCCGAAGGGCTGGTAAATTATACGCGGCTCGACGATCCCGAGGACGTCATTATCCATACCCAGGGCAAACCGATGTCGCCGTACGACGAGTTGAAAATCGTGGATGACGAGGACGTTGAGGTAGAACAGGGGCAATCCGGGCATTTGTTGGCACGGGGAGCTTACACGATACGCGGATATTACAAAGCCGAGGATCATAATGCCCGTTCTTTTACGGCGGACGGGTTCTACCGGACCGGGGATATTGCCAGCTTTACGAAGGATGGATATCTCGTGGTCGAGGGACGCGCGAAGGACCAGATCAACCGTGGCGGCGACAAAGTGGCTGCGGAGGAAGTGGAAAATCACCTGCTGGCGCATGGAGGGGTTCACGACGCTGCCTTGGTAGCCATGCCTGACGATTATCTGGGCGAGCGCTCGTGCGCTTTTATCGTTCCGAACGGAGAAGATGGGGCCATGCCGACAGCGACAGAATTACGTTCATTCTTGCGTGAACGCGGGCTGGCTGCCTACAAAATTCCCGACCGCTTCGAATTCGTGAAGTCTTTCCCCAAGACGGGCGTAGGCAAAGTCAGCAAAAAGGCGCTGCGCGAGCGGTTATTGCACCCATCTTCCTTTGTCCAATCCTAAACGTTGGTCATGCGATCATGGATGGATGAATCCAAATTTATGCTGAAAAGAGGGATATTCATGGGACTACCAGTGATTAAGCCATATGCCATGCCTACTGAATCGGAGCTTCCTGTCAACAAGGTGGCCTGGACTCCGGATGCGAAACGCGCAGTGCTGCTGATTCATGACATGCAGCAATATTTCGTGGATGCTTTTACGGCCGGGGCTTCTCCCGTTACCGAATTGATCGAGCATATAACACAGCTTCGCTCGAAGTGTCACGAGCTCGGCATCCCTGTCGTGTATTCGGCCCAGCCTGGCGGACAGACGGCGGAGCAGCGCGGCTTGCAGCTCGATTTCTGGGGGGCGGGCATCGACGGCGGTCCGGTGCAAAAGCAGGTCATCGAACAGCTGGCGCCTGCTCCGCAGGATACGCTGATGACCAAGTGGCGTTATAGCGCTTTCCAGAAGACCGACTTGCTGGAATGGATGCAGGAGCAGGGGCGCGATCAGTTGATCATCTGCGGCATATATGCCCATATCGGCTGCCTGATGACGTCCTGCGAGGCATTCATGAAAGATATCCAGGCGTTTCTGGTGGCGGATGCGGTCGCCGATTTTTCCGCGGAGAAGCATCGCATGGCACTGACGTATGCTGCCGAGCGCTGCGCGGTCACGCTGACCACGCAGCAAGCGGCCGCTGCGCTGGGCTCATCCGCCGGCACGGTTTACGGTACCGGGGCGAGCAAAGGTAGCGGACAGAGCGGACTGGCAGGCGAGCCGCCCATCACGAACGCCGAGGTTCTGGACGTACATGGGGCCGCATCGGCGACGCTGCATGAACTGCGGAGCCAGGTAGCGGAAATGCTGCAGGAGCAGCCGGAGCACCTTGGCGACCAAGACGACCTGATCCAGGTGTGGGGATTGGATTCGATTCGAATGATGAGCCTGGCCGAGCGCTTCCGCATGGCGGGCAGAGACGTGAGCTTCGTGGATTTGGCGGAAACCCCGACGCTGGCAGCATGGGCAAGCCTGATGAATGCGGGAGCGCCGCATAAAGTACTGCCGAACGGAGACTACTTTTGAGCCGGGCTGCGAAGCTCTCTCCCTGCCGCAATGCCATGATGCCGTTGTCCTCCGCCCAAGCCGGCATCTGGTATGCGCAGCAATTGCACCCGGATAATCCGATGTACAACACCGGCGAATACGTCGTGATTCAAGGGCATGTGGATGCCGCTTGTTTCGAGGCAAGCTTGCGTCAGGCGGTTGCCGAGGCCGAATCGCTGAACATGGTGTTTGGCGAAAATGAGCAGGGACCCTGGCAGGCGCCAAACGGCGGCTCAGAGGAATGGCCATTCCATGTCATCGACGTACGGAACGAACCGGAACCGAACGAGGCGGCATGGTCTTGGATGAAACGGGATATGGAACAGACCGTCAATCTCGCCGTCGGTCCGCTTTTCGGGGAGGCGCTCTTCCGCATCTCGGACGACTGTTATTACTGGTATCAGCGCGTGCACCATATCGCGATCGACGGTTATGGCGTCTCGCTCCTTGCACGGCGGGTGGCCCAGCTGTACACGGCAATGGTGGACGGCAGGGCAAACGATGAAGCCGTGCAGACTGGAATTTCTTTTGGCCCGCTATGCTCCGTTCTGGACGAGGATGCCGCCTATCATTCGTCCGACGCCAGGGAGCGGGACCGGCAGTTCTGGTTGGAACGGTTCGCCGATGCGCCGGACATCGTGAGTCTCGGCGAAGGCGCGCCGCGAACGGCCGACAGCTTCCTGCGCGAGAGTGCCGTGTTGTCCCACGCGGATCGCGAACGGTTGCAGTCCGCGGCTTCGCGGTACGGCGTAACCTGGCCGGATCTGCTCGTAGCCGCGGCCGCCGTCTACGTACACCGCATGACCGGGACGCAAGACGTCGTTCTGGCGCTGCCTGTCATGAGCCGTTTGGGAACGTCAGCTTTGCGGGTGCCCGGCATGGTGATGAACGTGCTGCCGCTTCGCCTGAACGTGGAGCCGGAACAACGGCTGGACAGTCTCTTGAAGCAGATCGTGCAGGAGATCCGCAACGTGCGCAAGCATCAGCGATATCGTCATCAGGACCTGCGCAGGGACCTGGGACTTCTCGGAGAACATCGCAGATTGTTCGGCCCGATGATCAACGTGATGCCTTTCCATCATGAGCTGAACTTTGCCGGGCAGCCCGGCATGATCCACAATCTATCGACAGGGCCCGTAGACGATCTGGCCATCCATGTGGTGGATCAGGGGCATGGTCATGGACTGCGCGTTGATATGGATGCCAATCCGTTGATCTATGGCAAGCAGGAGCTGCGGTCGCATCAGCTCCGATATTTACGCTTGCTCGATACCATTGTTCAAGAGAACGCCGCAGACCAGCCGGTCGGCAATCTGAATGTACTGCTTCCGGCAGAGCGGAAACAAGTGCTTGAAGGGTGGAATGCGACCGATCAGGGCGTTCCCCAGCTGCATTCGGCAGCCATGGTCGAGCAGCAGGTTCGCCGGACGCCTTCCGCGGAGGCCGTAACCTGCGAGGGCCATACGCTGACGTATGCCGAATTGAACGAACAGGCCAACCGTCTCGCACATGCGCTGATCCGCCGTTTCGGGGCTGGTCCGGAGAAAATCGTGGCTATTGCCCTTCCCCGATCGCTGAATGTGGTCGTAGCAATCCTGGCGGTTCATAAAACAGGGGCAGCTTATCTTCCGCTTGACCCGGATTATCCGATAGATCGGCTGAACTACATGTTGTCCGATGCCGAACCGGCATGCCTGATCACGGTGGAGCACAGTATGCCAGACCGTTTGCGCGATATGCAAGTGTCTGTCATGCGATTGGATGATCCCGCCGTTCAGGCCGAGCTGGAAGAGCAGCCCGACTGTAATCCCGAGCAGGAGGATCGGACGGTTCCGGCATCGTTGGAGAATCCGGCATACATCATTTATACCTCCGGTTCCACCGGCAAGCCGAAAGGCGTAGCCGTGACCCATCGGGGGTTGTCCAACCTGCTTCAGGACATGCGTGGCCGCCTGAAGGTAGGTCCTCATGATCGCTGGATGGGCGTTACCACGATTGCGTTCGACATCTCGGTCATGGAGGTGTTCCTGCCGCTGGTTACAGGCGCGCGGCTCGATTTGGCGCAAAAGGAAACGATCCTTGACCCGGCTGCCCTTGCCCGGCAAATGAGGGAGAAGGGAACGACCATCATGCAGGCAACCCCGACGTTATGGCAGTCGCTGGTGAACAGCCGTCCCGGACGATTTGACGGATTGACGGTCATTACCGGCGGCGAGGCGTTGACGGCCGAGCTGAAGCAAGCGTTGGAGGAGATGGGCTGTCAGGTCAACAACCAATACGGCCCAACCGAAACGACGATCTACTCCACGGCAGGACGCATGAAGCCGGAGCATTCCGGCAAACCGTCGATCGGCGGTCCGGTCGGGAATACCCGCCTTTACGTGCTGGATCAGGGGCTGCAGCCAGCGGCGCCGGGCGTAGCCGGTGAATTGTACATCGCCGGAGATGGACTTGCGCGCGGTTATCTGGGCAGACCGGACCTGACGGCCGAGCGCTTCGTTGCCGATCCGTACGGATTGCCGGGCAGCCGGATGTACCGTACGGGGGACCTGGCCAGATGGCTTCCCGATGGGGAGATTGATTATTTGGGACGCGCGGATCATCAGATTAAAATTCGCGGCTTTCGCATCGAGCTTGGCGAGATCGAGTCGGTGATCGCAAGGATTCCGGGCATCGCCCAGGTCACGGTCATGGCGAGAGAGGATCAGCCTGGGCAGCGACGGCTGGCTGCCTATGTCGTTGCGGCCGAGGCCTCCGGGCATGTTGAACTGACCGAGCTGCGCAGCCGCGTGGCCGAGGCATTGCCTGACTACATGGTACCGGCTGCATGGATGCAGCTGTCTGAAATGCCGCTGACGCCAAATAAAAAGATCGACCGCAAACGCCTGCCAATTCCATCCGTCCTGTCCCCATCCCAAGGCAGGGACGCGCGGACGCCGCAGGAGCAGATGATCTGCAGCCTGTTCGCGGAAGTGCTTGGCGTTGCCCGAGTCGGCATCGACGACGATTTCTTCGCGCTTGGCGGCCACTCCCTGCTCGCGGGAAGAGTGACGGCACGCGTGCGTGATATATTCGGCGTCGAGCTGAACATCGGCGTTCTGTTCGAGTCTCCGACGGCGGCCGCCCTGGCAAGAAGGCTAGATCATGCCCAGACGGCACGGCCATCCATTCAGCCGATTTCCCGGAAGGGCAGCATTCCGCTGTCTTTTGCGCAGCAAAGGTTGTGGTTCATGTATTGCCTGGAAGGACCCAGCCCGACCTACAATATCCCGCTTGTGGCGCGGTTGTCGGGCGTTCTGAATGAAGCCGTCCTGCGTGCGTCGCTGCAGGACGTCATCGATCGGCATGAGCCGCTGCGAACGCTATATCCGCGACAACTGGGCGCAGCGAGCCAAAGCATTTTGCCGAAAACCGACGAGCGTACCCGCATTCGATTTGAGACCGTTTCGGCCAAGGAGGATATGCTGCCAGGTTTACTGCTGCAAGCCTCGCGTTACAGCTTCGAGCTGTCGGAGGAAACCTGCCTCCGCGCAACGCTATTCAAGATCGCTCCAAAGGAGAATGTGCTGCTGCTGCTGCTCCACCATATCGCAGGCGACGGCTGGTCGCTATCGCCGCTCTTGCGGGACGTATCCGAAGCATATCGGGCAAGGCTGCTGGGACATGCGCCGGCATGGAGCCCGCTGCGCATTCAATATGCCGATTATGCGGCATGGCAGGGCAGGCTGCTTGGCGACGAACAGCGTGCGGACAGCCTGATCGCGAGGCAGCTGGACTACTGGAAACATCATCTTGACGGTCTGCCGGAGCAGGTGACGCTGCCTGCCGATTATGCCCGTCCGGTCGTATCCAGCTATGAGGGCGATACGGTTCCGTTTGCCATCGGCCCTGAGCTTCACGGCCAGCTCATGGCATTGGCACGCGAGAATAAGGTCAGCCTGTTCATGGTGCTGCATGCCGCCTTGAACGTGCTGCTGACCCGCATGGGTGCAGGCACGGATATCGTGATCGGAACGCCAATCGCCGGCAGGAACGACGATGCCCTCGACGAGGTGGTCGGCATGTTCATCAACACACTTGTCCTGCGTACCAGCACTCTGGGTGACCCAACGTTCCGCGAATTGCTGGAACGCGTGCGTACCGTGGATCTGGGGGCATACGAGCATCAGGATCTGCCGTTCGAGCGGCTGGTGGAAGTAATCAATCCTCCGCGTTCCCGCGCCAAACATCCGTTGTTCCAAATCATGCTGGTGCTCCAAAATACGCCGGACACCCCGCTTGATCTGCCGGGAGTTACGGCAGAAACGCTGGTGCATGGCGTTGGCGCATCCAAGTTCGATCTGACGGTCGAATTGACGGAGCAGCGCGGGCATGACGGCTCGCCAGCTGGCATATCGGGCGTGCTGGAGTATAGCACCGACCTGTTCCGCCGCTCCACGGCAGAAGAAATAGCTGTACGGTTGCGGCAAGTGCTGGATCATGCCGCATGGCACGCGGATGCGGCCATCGGCTCCTTCCCGGTGATCACACCGAAGGAGAGGGCTGCGCTCCAGCAAGAATGGGCGAGCCAAATCGATGAAACGGAGCAAGCAAAAGCGACCATTGCCGAACGTTTCGAGGTGCAGGCGGCCGCTCATCCGGACCATGTCGCGCTGATTCATGGGGAGCAGCACATCTCATACCAGGAGCTGAACGATCGTGCCAACCGGCTCGCGAGGCTTTTGATCGCCGAGGGCGTCGCTCCCGAGCAGATGGTTGCGCTCGCGCTGCCGCGGTCCATCCATATGGTGGTCGGCATTCTCGCCGTTCTGAAGGCAGGGGGCGCGTACCTCCCCCTTGATCCGAATTATCCGGAAGACCGGCTGATTCACATGCTGACCGACGCGAATCCCCGCGTCCTGATTGCCATCGGCGGGGTAAGGGCGCTGCTTCCGAACGTCGAATCGGTGTCCTGCATTCTCATGGACGATGAGGAAACTGTTAAACGATTGAACGCCCAACCAGCTCGTAATGTGTCTGACGACGAGCGTAACGGCCGCATGTCGCCGTTCAGCCCGGCCTACATGATTTATACGTCGGGATCGACAGGCAAACCAAAAGGCGTGGTCATACCCCAGCACAATGTCATTCGGCTGTTGGATGCCACGCAGCATTGGTATCAATTCGATGCAAGCGATACGTGGACCCTGTTCCACTCCTATGCTTTTGATTTCTCCGTTTGGGAAATCTGGGGGCCTTTGTTGCACGGCGGACGCCTTGTCGTTGTTCCGCACGAAATCAGCCGCTCGCCCGCAGCATTCCTTCGTTTGCTCGCCGAAGAGCGGGTAACGGTATTGAACCAGACGCCGTCCGCTTTCTACCAGCTGATGCAGGCGGATCGCGAGGAGCCTGCCATCGGAAGGGAGCTGTCGCTGCGTTACGTCATTTTCGGCGGCGAAGCGCTGGAACTGGGACGGCTGGACGATTGGTACGCACGCCATGCCGACGATGCGCCGAAGCTGATCAACATGTACGGCATTACCGAAACGACGGTACATGTGAGCTACAAGGAACTGCATCGGGGCAGCGCGGACGAAGGGGCAAGCAGCTGGATCGGTTGCGCGATTCCCGATCTGCGGGTGTACGTGCTGGATGAGCGGCTGCAACCGGTGCCGACCGGAGTCGCGGGTGAGATGTATATAGCCGGAGCAGGCCTTGCGCGCGGATATTGGAACCGGCCGGAGTTGACTGCAGAGCGATTCATCGCCGATCCGTACGGACCGCCGGGAACCCGGATGTACCGGACGGGCGATCTGGCGAAACGCCTGCATGACGGATCGCTCGATTATTTGGGCCGCGCGGATCAGCAGGTGAAAATTCGCGGTTTCCGGATCGAACTGGGCGAAATTGAGGCTGTATTGGCCCGCCATGCGAGCGTTGCTCAGGCAGCGGTCGTCGTGCGGGAGGATCAGCCTGGAGACAAGCGCCTCGTCGCGTATGTCGTGCCCGCAGCGGACAACGCATCGCCGCCGGAGTGGGCTGCACTGCGTCGCCATGCATCGGCAAGTTTGCCGGACTACATGGTGCCGTCGGCAGTGGTTGTCATGCAGGCGATCCCGCTGACGCCGAACGGCAAGCTGGACCGCAAAGCCCTGCCGATGCCGGAGATGCAGCTCGCCGCGGGCGGCAGGGCACCGCGTAATCCGCAGGAGGAGATTCTTTGCGACCTGTTCGCCGAGGTATTGGGCCTTCGCGGTGTAAGCATCGACGACAGCTTCTTCGAACTGGGCGGGCATTCCCTGCTGGCCGTGCGTCTTATGAGCCGAATTCGGGAAGCGCTCGGCAAGGAGCCGGGCATCGGCATCCTGTTCGAAACGGCGACCGTGGCAGGTTTGGCGGAGCGGCTGAAAATGGATGGCGAATCGGGCACGGGTTCGCTTCAAGTGCTGCTGCCGCTCCGACCACATGGGGAGCAGTCGCCATTGTTCTGCATCCATCCTGCCGGGGGACTTAGCTGGTGTTATGCCGGGTTGATGAAGCATCTTGGCATGGATGTTCCGATTTACGGGTTACAGGCCCGCGGCATCGCCCAAGCCGAAGACCTGCCGGCCACGCTGGATGCGATGACGGCGGATTACATCCGCCACGTTCGTTCCATCCAGCCGCAAGGGCCATATCGCCTGTTGGGCTGGTCGCTGGGCGGCAATGTCGCCCAAGCCATGGCCGTGCAGCTGCAGGCCGAGGGAGAGGAAGTCGAGCTGCTGGCCATGCTCGATTCGTATCCGAGCCATTACTTGCCGATCCGGGGCGAACCGGACGAGGAAGAGGCGCTGACCGCCTTGCTGGCACTGGGCGGATACGATCCGAACAGCATCGGCGATGCGCCGCTGGACATGTCTACGGCGATGCGCATATTGCGCAGCGAGGGCAGTGCGCTGGCCAGCCTCGACGAGGAAACGATCATGAAGCTGCGCAGGACATACGAAAATTCCGTGCGCATCCTGGGCGAATACAAGCCGTCGCGCTTCGATGGCAAGCTGCTTTTCTTCCGTTCCACCATCATTCCCGATTGGTTCGACCCCATCGATCCCGAGATGTGGAACGAATATGTCGGCGGCGGCATGGAGCGCCACGATATCCATTGCAGGCACAAGGACCTGTGCCAGCCCGGGCCGCTTAAGGAGATATGCCGCACACTCGCGGCCAAACTCGATGCACTGGGCAAACGCAGCGACGGCTAAGTTCAGCCGAAGCGGATCTCCGCTCGCCCCTTGGACGGGCGGGGCAAAGCCTTGCGTTTTGAATCCGATCCATTTGCTTTTATACGCTTTAAAGGGGGATACACCTATGACGAACCCGTTTGAACGGGAGGATGGCAACTACGTGGTATTGATGAATGACGAGGGCCAATATTCGCTCTGGCCGGCATCCATTGAGATTCCGGCGGGCTGGACGATGATGCTGGGCAAGGCCAAACGGCGGGTTTGCCTGGACTATATCGCCGAGCAGTGGACCGATCTGAAGCCGCTCAGCCTATGTGACGAGCAGGGCGCGCCTGGTATGGTACACGAGGGTGCGAATTGAGAAGCGCGCCACGAGGAATTTGATTCGCTATCGGCAATGGAACGATGTGAAGTTCAATATGAACCAGGGGAACGATGCGCATATCAACGCACCAGTCCCTCAAGGATTTCTTCCATCGTTACAATCTCCGGTTGTTGCGGAAGCTCTCCCGCGGTCGAGCAGGCTGCCAGCATGTGATTGTCATCCAGACGCTGGCTGAAAAAGCGATACGCCCTGGTTTGGGGACAATGCCAATGCCCGGCTCCGTCGGGCAGGATGGAGAACGACTCCAGCGGCATGGACAACCCTGTGCCAACGGCTTTGATGTAGCTTTCTTTAAGCGTCCATAACCGGTAAAAGGCTTCCAGCCGAGCCGCTGCAGGCAATGTGGCCAAATAGCCGTTCTCTTCTTTAGAGAAAAAACGTTCCGCAATGTGCATGTCGATCGGGGCGATTTGCTCTACATCCACGCCAAGCGGAGCCCGGCCGCCCGAGATAAGTGCGATCCAGCTGCCGGAATGGGATAGGTTGAACGGCACATCGCCATCCGGATCGCGGGTCAGCAGGGACGGTTTGCCGTAGGCATTCTGCGTGAAGGACAATTCATCCGGTCGCAGCCCAAGCTTTTGTCCCAGCGTGACCCTTGCGAGTACTTCCCCGAGTACAGAGCGGTACGCATCGACCCGATGCACGAAGCGGGCCGCTTTTTCCCGTCGTTCGGAAGAGACTTGAGAGAGAAGCAGGTTCCAATGTTCTTCGTTTAGTACCGCTGGGACAGAGAGAATATGCATGTTCATCGTCATTGTCATATGTCATCACCTAACGGTTGTATTCGGCATACGGAAGCGGCTTTCCTTTAAGGAAATGCCCTCCGTTTTACACGGCCTAAATTCTTTTTCACGGGTATTTTACCCGTTTGGAATGGATATAGGTTAGAATAGAAGAAGAATGCACGATTAGGAGATGTGAAATATGGCTAATGATGAAGTTATTTTGACGCAGGAAGGTTTGCAAAAGCTGGAGGACGAGCTGAGGGAATTGAAGACGGTCAAGCGCAAGGAATTGGCTGAGCGTCTGAAGCTTGCGATCAGTTACGGTGACCTGAAGGAGAATAGTGAGTATCATTCAGCCAAAGACGATCAGGCATTTATGGAAACTCGGATTTTGCAGTTGGAGAAGATGCTGACCAAGGCGCGGGTGGTTTCGGCCGACAACCTGAATTCGGACCGGGTGGGCATCGGTTCTACCGTGGTATTAAATGACATCGAGTTTAAGGAAAAACTGGAGTACCAACTGGTCGGTCCGGCAGAAGCGGACGTGGCGGACAACAAAATTTCCTATGAAAGCCCGCTCGGCAAGGAATTAATGGGCAAAGAAGTGGGAAGCGTCATTCACGTCAATGCGCCGATGGGCATCATCAAATACGAGCTGCTTGAAATCAAAACGGTATGACCTGACTTCTTGGGGGCAAACGACCAACTCTTTGGTTGTTCGCCCCTTCTTTATTGTGGTTTGGTTACATTCGCGGCAACTTGTTGTTTAAAGGCAAGGACATTGACCCACACTGCTTTTGAAGAGGGAACATAACGAGACTCTATATTGCTCTCCGAGAACGAAACACGATCCCGGAGGAAACGGATTGTATTTGACCATGGGGAAAAGAAAATGAGTCGCAAAAAGCGCATCATGGCCAAATTTGGTTAATCTGAATAGAGGGCAAGGCAGCATATTTTTGTGCCAAGTCATTGTAATAAAATAACATTTTGACTTATTTCGATTTTTTGAATGACCTGACACGGAGAGTAGTATATAATAACGAAATAAATTTAGGACAGGTGGAGTAGATACATGAATTTAGGTCATTCCAATTTGGATCCAAACAGCTCCGGCAAGGGGGAACGCTTCTCACGCGCAGGTTTCATCCTGGCTGCGATCGGCAGCTCGGTGGGTTTGGGAAATATGTGGAAGTTCCCTTATATCACGGGGGAAAACGGGGGAGCGGCATTCTTCCTGCTCTTTATCGTCTGTCTTCTGTTGATCGGTCTGCCCGTTCTGCTGGCTGAGCTTGCGATTGGACGCAGCGGCCGCGGAAGCGCCGCCACGGCTTTCATCAAGGCAGGCGGAGGCAAGGGATGGCTGGCTGCAGGATTGCTGCAGGTGCTGACGCCGTTCATCATCTTGTCGTTTTATCTCATCATTGCAGGCTGGACCCTGCATTACGCGGTAACATCCTTTAGCGGAGCCTTGTACAACAATCAGGACTTTGCCGGGCAATTCAGTTCCTTTATGGGCGGATACTTGCCGATCGTTTGGCAGCTCGTTTCCGTTCTCATTACCGGTTTGATCGTTGCCAAAGGGGTATCCGGCGGGATCGAGAAATTCAACAAAGTATTGATTCCGGCGATGCTGGTATTGTTGCTCGTGCTGATGGTTCGCGCATTGACATTGCCTGGAGCAGGAGCGGGAGCATCGTTCTTCCTGAACCCCGACTTCTCGCAATTAACGACCGAATCGGCGCTTGTGGCACTCGGACATGCCTTCTTCTCCCTGTCGCTGGGGATGGGGATCTTGGTCACATACGGCTCTTATGTAGACAAGAATCAATCCCTTGGAGCGGCTACCGTCGCCGTCGGCGCGGGTGACTTGTTATATGCCTTCATTGCAGGGCTGATTATCTTCCCGACGACGTTTTCGTTCGGCATTGCGCCTGACCAAGGACCATCGCTCATCTTCATCGCTTTGCCTGCGGCTTTCTCGGCGATGCCGCTGGGTTTCTTGTTCGGCGGACTGTTCTTCGTGCTGCTGGCCATTGCGGCGTTGACTTCGGCTGTATCGCTGCTGGAGGTGCCGGTCAAATACTTTATGGAAAGACTGTCGTGGAGCCGCAGCCGCTCCGTTTGGGTGCTTTCCCTCGCTGTCTTTATCGTAGGCATTCCGGCCGCATTGTCGATGGGACTTATGCCGGAGCTGAAAATCAATGGCACGGACGTGTTCAGCTGGATGGACTTTGTTGCTTCCAACATCCTGCTGCCCATTGGCGGATTGCTGGTGACCATTTTTGCGGGTTACTTCTGGAAAAATGCAGCCGAAGCCTCCGGCTTGAACGCCGGCTGGTTCAAAGTATGGCTGTTCATGCTTCGGTATGTAGCGCCCGTTCTTGTGTTCCTGGTATTGCTGCATACGTCAGGCATCATTCATTTTTAAAACCAAGGGCGGGCAATTCACCCGCACCCTGGACATGTATTGTTCAGTTTTACCAACCATAAAACCTCTTGGAAGAAAAGCGAAAGGCCTTGTGTTCCTTTTGCAATTTTGGGACAATAAGGTGTAGAGGTTTTTTGAGCGAAACGCAGTCTGTCTCCATATTAGGAAGTTTATCGAAAGACGTTTGGCTTGCGGTTCATCAATAGACCATATGCTTTTTGCGAAAAGAGGATAGCATAATGAACAAACCATCCATCTATGGATTAACTTTAGATCAATTGCGTTCCTGGCTGCCGGAGCATGGACAGAAGAAATCCCGTGCCTCCCGGATCTGGGAACATCTATATCAGGAGCGCTCTCGCGATTTTACGGATATGACCGATGTGCGCCAGGAGTGTCTTGACGTGCTGGCCGAGCATTTTACGATGAATTCGGTCAGCGAACACGTGAAGCAGGAGTCGGCCGACGGCACGGTCAAATTTCTGCTCCGCCTTTATGACGGCAATCTGATCGAAACGGTCTTGATGCGGCAAAAATACGGCTTGACCGTCTGCGTAACCACGCAGGTGGGTTGTAACATCGGCTGCAGCTTCTGCGCGAGCGGCCTGATCAAGAAGAGCCGGGACTTGTCTGCCGGAGAGATCGTTGAACAGGTCATGCACGTGCAGCGTCATCTGGATGCGGCCAGCAAAGGCGAACGCGTCACCAATATCGTGGTGATGGGCATCGGTGAGCCGTTCGACAACTTCCAGAACATGTCCGATTTTATCGAAGTGATCAAGGATCGGAAGGGTCTTGCGCTTGCGGCGAAACGCATTACCGTTTCCACAAGCGGACTGCCGGACAAAATCAAGGAGTTTGCGGACAGCAGCCTGCAGGTGAATCTGGCGATTTCATTGCATGCGCCGAACAACGAGCTGCGGACACGGATCATGAAGATCAACCGTGCGTTCCCGATTGAGCAGCTGATGGACGCCGTGGATTATTACCTGCAAACGACGAACAAACGCATCATGTTCGAATATATTTTGCTGCGCGATGTCAATGATCAACGCGAGCATGCGGCCGAGCTGGCCGAATTGCTTTCCAGCCGGAAGAGCATGGTGAGCGTGAACTTGATCCCGTACAACCCGGTCGATGAACACAGCCAGTATCAGCGAAGTACGGAGGAATCGATTCTCGGATTCTATGATACGCTGAAGAAAAACGACATCAATGCAACGGTGCGTATGGAGCACGGCACAGATATCGACGCCGCTTGCGGACAGCTGCGCAGCAAACAGATGAAAAAACAGCAGCCAGGTCAACTGGCGCTGGGGCAGTAGTGTCTGGGCGCATGCCAATGAAGCTGTGACTGCGGGCTTACTGCAAAGGCACTAAAGCGAATAAAACGCCTATGCACTCCACTTTGTAGAAGTAGGTGCATAGGCGTTTTTGCGTTATCTTTGGGCGTATTGTGGCGATTTCGCTCGCGAACAGCCCTAATTCAATGTTTTGGTCATGAGCAAGTGCGGAATGCCATCCTCCAGAAAAACGTCCGAAGCCGGGGCGTATCCAAGTCGTTCGTAGAAGCCGGAGGCCTGTACCTGAGCGTGAAGTTTCGCTTTGACCAACCCTTGATCCAAGGACATTTGTTCCAGCTTGTCGATGAGCACTCTTCCAAGACCGTGCTTGCGATATTCCATCATAACGCAGATTCGCTCCAGCTTGGCCGTTTGCTCGACAACACGCAGTCTGGCCGAGGCGGCAGGCTCCCCATCGACATGTACAAGGATGTGACGGGCTTCCGTATGAAGCGCATCGTACTGGTCGAACTCGTCTTCTGCCGGCACCCCTTGTTCTTCAACGAAAATGGCTTTGCGAATGGCAAAGCAGGCTTCCAATTGTTCCTGATTTTGAACTTCTGTCACCGTAGTATTCATGAAAATGTCCCCTTTGGTCGGTAATAACCCTTTTCGGCATGGTACACTGAACTTGTCCTGAAATATCAGCAAGAATCGACATCGGAGCGTATGCATCCTGATATTGCAAGTAAAACAACCGATAAATGTGGTCTGTCTCCTGAGAGTTGCACCATCAGATGTTTAGTTATAATATCAGCGAGAATCGACATCGGAGCTAAAGCATCCTGATATTGCAAGTAAAACAACCGCTAAACGTGGTCTGTCTCCTGTGAGTTGCATCAATCAGATGTTTTAGTTATAACACCAACTATGTTGCGAATGCAACAAAAGGTATAGAAAGGCGTGAATGAGCTTGAAAGAGGTCTTGCGCGAAATCGGCATGATTGCCCGCTGTCTCGATTCCATCAGCAACATCGAGTTTCAGCACCTGAACCTGTCCCGGGGACAGTACCTTTATCTTTATCGCATCTGCGAAAATCCCGGCATTATCCCCAATCAGCTGGCCGAGCTGATCAAGGTTGACCGGACGACGGCTGCCCGGGCCATCAGTAAACTGGAGTCGGACGGTTTTATCGTCAAGAAGCCTCAGCAGGGCAATAAAAAGAACAAGCTGCTTTATCCCACCGAGGCGGGACTGGAAGCTTGGGAATTCATTCGCCGGGAAGGCGTGCATTCGGACCAGGTTACGCTTGCCGGATTTACGCCTGAAGAGATCGAAACAGCGGTCCGATTGCTGCGCCGGATGCGCCACAATATTGAAGTGGATTGGAAGTTCGTCAAGAAAGGCGGCCGAAGAGCCTACATGGATTCCACCGAATGAAGCCTACACATGCTGAATTACATCCCTTGGGCGTGCGCCGAACTTGTTTCGGGGATGCTCGTGATCAGAAGGCGGCACACGAGATTCAGAATCAGGAGGAAAGTATGAAACGTACATGGCGAATCTGGATTCCAGCATTGGTGGTGGCAACCGTTGTGCTGGTGGCGGTGATTTTTATGTTAAAGGAAAGATTCGTGATGAACGAAAACTCCCCCACGGCATCGTTTATCCAAAATCATATGACCAATCCCAATGGCACGTTGGCCTCTTATTTGCAGGACGCGCGTTCGGAGAATCCCGATATCGTCGCAGGACGTGAAGCACTGTCCGAGTCGATCGGCCTGTGGATGCAATATGCGGTGGCCAAAAATGATCAGGCCATGTTTGAGCAGAGTTATACATTGTTAAAAACGTATTTTCTCATGCCGCAAAAGTACATAGCCTGGAAGCTGGATGCGGATGGAACATCGCATGTGACGACCAATGCGCTTGGCGATGATTTCCGCATCGTGAATGCCTTGTTGGCCGCAGCCGACCAGTGGGCCGACGGGAGAGAGGACAAGCTGCAAACGGCAGCCGCCATCTCTCGGGTGTTGACGGAATTCGTGCAGCAGCATGGATACTATGTCGATTTCCATGATTTCTCCAATGGTTATTCGTCGGATCTATTAAGCCTGGTCTATGTGGATCTGCCTGCCCTGAAAGCGATGGAGTCGCATGAAATGCTGCAGCCGGGGACCTATGGCAAATACAAAGGCCTGCTTCAAAGCATGCCTGATGATGGCGTGTTTTATGCCAAAACCTTTGATCCATCGACCAAACAATTTGCATATAGCGATACGGTAAATTTGATCGACCAATTGATCATTGCCAACCATTTGATGGAGACCCCGCGCAAACCCGACAAACTGATCACTTTTCTGAAAAAGGAAATGAACCGGCTGCACTACCTTCCGGGCCAATACAACCGTACCCAGCGCACGCCCTCCGTTACTTATGAGTCGCCTGCCGTTTACGGTCTTGCCATCGAGCTAGCCATTCGGGCAGACGATCCCAAGTGGGCGAAGCAGCTGTACAAACAGATGGTGAAATTGCGGGATCAAGACTCACGCTATCCGGGAGGATACGTTTCGGGCGGGAATACGCATATGTTTGATAACCTTGTCGCTTTGCTCGGAGAGACGAAATTGTATCATTTCTTGAAATAGTATATGAAAATAGTATATAAAAATTTTCATTTCAATTACGATTGTTTATGCTAGTATATAATTGTCAAACGGTGTCATAAATTAGCGAAATAACGTTTGGAAAAACGTCTGGAAAGAAGGGAACCATGAGAAACAAAGCGCCCATCCTTCGCATGGCTTGGGGTTATGCCATTTTGATCGGGTTAGCGGTCATTCAACAGCTGCTCGTTTATCTCAAGCTGTATCTCAATCAAAGCTACACTCTGATTGATGTTGTATTCAGCATCGCTGCCCTTGGCGCGCTGGTCGTTGGTTTTGTTATACCGGTAGGCGTCTCTGTCGTCATTGGATTTATTTATTTGGTGTCTTATTTTGTATGGCTTGTAACGTATGCCGATGTGAACGTCATCTCGTTTTCCTGGTGGCTGCTCATTCCGGCTAACGTGGCTGTGGCAGCCTTTATCAAGGTAGGGCTCGTACGCAGCGCACGCGTGATGGAGCGATTGCAGGAGCTGCAGGACCGCAATCCCGAGGTTGACCTCGATACGTCGCTGGGAAATCGCGAGGCTTTTGCCGATACGGTCATCAAACAGAGCAATTTGGCAAAGCGTTACTCGGACCAATACGGCTTCAGCATGGCCATGTTCAAAATCGAGTTTTTGTCGCTGGTGCAGGAATCGCTCGGCTCCGTCCGTTATGCCCAATTTTTGCAGGAACTATCGAATACGATTCAGAAGCAGATCCGGTATGAGGATTATAAGTTTTATGTGGATCGCGGACGTTTCGTTATTTTATGTCCGATGACCAATGCGGACTTTTTGCCGGAGATGACGAAGCGAATCAGAGATGCCATGATGAACCTCCAGTTTATCGACAAAAAAGGAAACGAGCTGCAAACCGTGATCAAGTCCGGGGCATTGGTGTTCCAAAAAGAGCAGTTTGACAAGTACGAACATGTCGATGCGGTAATCGCCGCTCTTGAGCGCAACACGGAAACGGACCTTATTGGAGAATACATCTAGACTGAAGGGGAGGATCATCCATGGATTATGTATCCTGGTTTATCCCGCTTTGCATTGCGGTAAGCAGTTTTTTTATCATCTCGATCCTTATACTGACCGTGGCTACGCTGCGTTTCCGGGAACGGATCAACAGAAAATATGATCGGAGGAGAATGAATGGCTGATACCGTGTTATTGCTGTCCATTCTCAGCATCTGGATCTCCGTGACCGAAGCCATTATCATCATGGCCGGGGCCATTCGATTCATTCATCGCCAGGAAAAGCAACCCATCGAAATTCCCGTGAATATGGATCACTTTCCAACGGTGTCGGTGTTGGTGCCCGCCCATAACGAAGGGCTTGTCATTGTGTCTACCGTGGAGCATATTCTACGTTTGAATTATCCTGAGCATAAGGTGCAGGTCATTGTCATTGCTGACAACTGCACGGACGATACGGCCGAACGCTTGAAAAAACTGAAGGCCAATACGAGCTATGCCGAGCGGGATTTCACGATTCTTGAGCGAACCGGCGCGGGCGGCAAATCCGGAGCGTTGAATGACGCTCTTCAAATGTCCACGGGCGAATGGATTTGCGTATATGATGCCGATGCCGCGCCTGAACGCAACGCATTGTTATTTCTGGTGCAAAAAGCGCTTGAAAACCCGGAGAAGCACGGCGCTGTTTTTGGCCGGAACAAAGCCCGCAATCGTGGACAGAACTTTCTCTCCCATTGTATCAATCTCGAGCTTGTGACCGTGCAGCGCGTCCACCATACCGGATTGTGGGAACTGTTCAAGCTGGGTACGATTCCCGGAACCAACTATATCATCAAATCCCAGTTGATCAGGGAAATCGGAGGCTGGGACCCGGACGCGATTACGGAGGATACGGCGGTTTCCTTCGATGTGCTCACGCGTGGGCAGCTTATCGCGCTGGCTCCGCGTGCCGAGGCTTATCAGCAGGAGCCGGAGCAGTTGCAGGTTTACATGAAACAGAGACAGCGTTGGTCCAAAGGCAACTACCAGGTGGTCATCGATAATGTGAAACACCTGTTTGACCGTACCAGTTGGAGAATCAAGCTGCATGTGCTTTATTATGCGGCAAGCTATTTTTGGTTCATGATCGCCATTCTCGTATCGGACATCATTTTCGTATCCAACATCATTTATCAGATTGTTGCGTTATTCAATCCTGATGTCGTCTCGCCGTTCCAGTTTGCCGGAGACGTGTACGTATACCTCGTGATTGCCTGGGCACTCATGTATTACATTTATGTTCTGCAAATCACGCTGGCGCTTTCGGCCGATATCGGGCAGTTGAACACACGGAATTTTATCGTGGCATGCATATCCTACTTCACGTATGCCCAGTTATTCCTGATCATTTCCGTGAAGGCATTTATCTCCCTGATCGGGGACAAAATTCTCCGCAGGGAAACAAAGTGGTACAAAACCCAGCGCTTTGGCTGATGTCGCTTGTTAAACGTAAAGGACTGTTTTCCGGTTGGTTTCGGAGACGGTCTTTTTGCGTTAGGCGTGGCATACTGCGCGACGTTTTGCACATTTACGGGAGAGGTATGCACAATTTGTGGGGATAACCGTTGAAAGGGAACAGCCCCGATATCTATCCACATGTGGATAAATCATTCGGGGCATGACAAAGGCGTTTCTGCACAGGTTGTACACATCGTATGGATAAATGGCTTGAGTTATGATGACTGCGCGGCACGCACATACACGCGTTCACCGTGCCAGTCGACCTCTACCGGGGCTTCGAAAAAACGGGTCAGCACATCCACGTTCATCAGGTCTTTGGTGAGTCCGCGCTCGACCACCTCGCCCCTGCGCAGCAGCAGGCTGTGCCGGAAAGCCGGCAGAATCTCTTCGGTGTGATGGGTGACATAAATAAGCGAAGGCGTATCTTCCCTGGCAGCCAATGCACTGATGCTGTTCAACAGCTGTTCCCTGGAGAACAGATCGAGGCCGTTGCACGGCTCGTCGAGAATCAGAATGCGCGGATTGGCCATCAGCGCGCGGGCGATGAGCAGCTTCTGCTTCTCTCCCTGCGAACAGGTGCGGTATTCGCGGTCCCAGAGGTGCCCGCAGCCGAGCATATTCATCCAATGTCTGGCTTGATCGAGGTCGTTATCATCCAACTTGTCGTACAGTCCAATCGTGGCGTGTTTGCCGCTGATCACGACGTATTGCGTACGATCCGTTCCGTACAGCTTCTCCTGCAGGGAGGAGCTGACCCAGCCGATGGACTTTCGTAGTTGACGCAAGTCGACGTCTCCATACGTGTGCCCCAGCACCGAGATGCTGCCTTCGGTCGGCCACAAATAACCGGTAATCATGTTGAGGAGCGTTGTTTTGCCCGACCCGTTCAGGCCAAGCAGGGCCCAGTGCTCGCCATCGCCCACCTGCCAGGTCACATCGTTCAGCAAGGTGAGCGGCCCTCTTTTCCACGTTACATGCTGCACATCAATCATCATGTCAGTTACCCTTCTTTCCATTGACCTATTCCTCGTTTTCCTGAAAATGCCGTCTTTGCGATTCATGCTTATATGTCAGCTTTTGTACATTGTAGACCGAATGCTCGCCATTGTTCAACCGCAATCAGGCGGCTGCCTGCTTTCCTTTGGGCAGAAAGATGGCGAACACGCCCAGCAGCGGCAGGAAAGAACACAACTGGATGACCCAAGCGACGCTGGTGGCATCCATCAGGGAGCCCAGCACGACGGACCCCAGTCCCGCCATGCCGAAGGAAAGTCCAAAAAACAGGCCGGATACCGTACCGATGTGATTTGGCAGCAGCTCTTGCGCATAGACGATAATTACGCTAAATCCGGACATCAGGATGATGCCGATGCATGCGCAAAGCACCATGGCCCAGATCGGACCTGCATAAGGGAGCAGGATCGAGAAAGGGGCCGTGCCTGCAATGGAAAACCAGATCATCGGCTTACGTCCGAATCGGTCGGCCAAAGGACCGCCAATCAGGGTGCCGACCATGCCCGCAAATTGAAGGATAAACAGGCAAATCTGCGCCTGGGACAACGATAAGCCGTAATGGTCGGCATAATAAAACGAATAATATCCCGTCATTCCTGCCAAATAGACGAACTTGGAGAAGAGAAGCAGGATCAGAATGCCCAGCGTAAAGGCAATGAACGTTTTGCTGTATACTGCTGAGCCTCCGGCCTGTTCCTGACGCTTAAGTGACCGCTTCGCTTCCGAGCTCGCCTGCTGCAGGGCCAGCCTGTCTTTGTACCACCGGCTGACATAGGTCTGAATCAGCATGCCCGCCAGGGCCAGACCAATAAGCCACAGGAAGCTGTGCTGCCCGCGCGGCAGGATCAGGTAAGCAACGACCAGTGGCGCCAAAGCTTGCCCGGTATTGCCTCCAACCTGAAAAATCGACTGGGCCAGCCCACGTCCTTTGCCTGCAGCCATGTGCGCAACACGGGAAGATTCCGGATGGAGCACGGAAGAGCCTACGCCCAGCAGGGCTGCCGACACAAGCAGCATCCACAGTTCGGTGGATAGCGCGAATCCCAGCATGCCGAGCAGCGAGCAGAGCATGCCCCCAGGCAGCAGAATCGGCATCGGTTTGCGATCCGACATATAGCCGATCAACGGCTGCAGAACGGATGCGGTAATGTTCAGCATAAACGCGATCCATCCCATTTGCGCAAAGCTCAGCTGCAGCGTTTGCTGGAAGAGCGGGAACGATGCCGGAACGACCGTCTGCATCGCGTCGTTGAGCAGATGAGCGAAGCTTACGCCGGCCAGTGCCCAGTTTGCGGCGTGGTTCACTTGCAATTTCATGTAGGCCGTCTGGGCCATGGAAATCACCTCGAAGATTTTTCTACTCATCATAGAAGATCGCAAACGGTTTGTCTTTGCGAAAAGTGCTGGGAAAGTACGCACTTTTTGCTATAATGTCAGCAGGTGAGAACAATATGGAATTGAACATAATGATGAACGATCTGGAACTATGGAAAGCTTCGGGCCGTTTTGCCAATGAACCGCATGTCCATGACGACTGGTATCAGGTCACGATGCCCGTGAGCGGAATATGCGATTTCGTTCAGGAACGCCGTGCCTATCAACTCGCTGCCGGAAAGGCCATTGTGGCGCATCCCCAAACCGAGCACTTTTTTCAGATGGATTCGGATACGAGCGTTATCGTCATCAAATTTCGCAGCCTTCCTGTGGCCGGTGGGAAGGATGGAGAACGGGAACATCGGCAGCAGGAGGTGAAGAGCCTGCATGTATTCGATACGCGGGAGATCAACACGTTGTTCAGAAGCTGTAGCGCCATTCTGCTGGAGGATGCACCGGAACCGCTTCAAATGCAGGAGCTTGAATTCAAGGTGCAAAGGTATCTGGACGGTTTGTTGAAGGGGCGGGAGCATTCCCCCCGGGAAGAAGGATTGCTTTCGGCTAAGCCTGCGCGAGTGGACGGTTTTTTCCTGGGGACCGCAGACACACATTTGACCCGGGTGCTTGAATATATTCACGACAGTTATACATCCGGTGCAATGAACATTGATTCGATGGCTGCCGTTGCGCATCAGAGCAGGTATCATTTCATGCGTTCGTTCAAAGCGATGACCGGATCGACCCCGCATCAATATGTGTTGAGGCTGCGGGTGGAACAGGCTTCGATGTTATTGCGCCGAACGCAGGCAAAAGTGACGGATATTTGTGCGCAGTGCGGATTCTCAAGCATCGACCAATTTTATCGGGCCTTTCTGCGGCTCAAGGGTTTAACACCCACCGAATACCGGCGTCAGACGTAATGCCTGCTCTGTAGAAGGAGCGTAAGGCATTACGTTTTTTGTGATTTGAAGGGGCTAGTTGTACAAAAAAATAGTGGCTTCCGACGGATTTGTTTATTGCTAAATTGTGGAGGCTCTGCTATGATGGGTAAAATGTTATGTAAGCGTATTCATTTAAGGCAAAATTACAACGTTGTAATTATAAACATCCAGCATAAATTTTTGTACGTATCCTATTTAATTATGAGATATTCCATCTGGTTTATCTATAAATTTGTTCGAAATTTCAAACGTTGTAATTTATGAAGAGAAGGAGCTGATTCAAGGTGAAAAGACGGTGGGAGGCGCTGTTCAAGCTGATGCGGCGCGACAAATACCTGCTGCTGATGTTCTCGCCCATCTTTCTGTATTACGTCGTGTTTATGTATGTTCCAATGCCCGGGGTTCTGCTGGCCTTCCGGAATTTTATGCCGGGTCAGGGCGTGTTCAGCGGAGAATGGGTGGGTCTGAAGTGGTTTGATCAATTCGTGCATTCCATCTATTTCTGGAGGCTGCTGCGGAATACGTTCCTGCTTGCATTCCTTCCGCTTCTCTTCGGGTTTTCGATTCCGATCCTGTTCGCGATTTGCATTGTAGAAATCAAAAACCGGGTGTTCAAACGTTTCGCGCAGACCGTGACGTATCTTCCCCATTTCATCTCGACCGTGGTTGTCGCCGGCATGATCATCAACTTTCTCTCTCCGACCGATGGCATCGTCAACACGCTGATCATGAAGCTTGGCATGGATCCCGTCAATTTCATGATGGAGCCGGGGTGGTTCCGTACCATTTTCACCAGCTCGGACATCTGGCAGAGCTTCGGCTTCAGCTCGATTATCTATATCGCTGCCATCATGGGCATCGACTCCGAAATGTACGATTCCGGCAAAATCGACGGTGTCAACAAATTTCAGGAGCTGTGGCACCTGACGCTGCCGAGCATCAAACCCACGATTGTGATCCTGTTATTGCTGTCGTTGGGCGGCATCATGAATGTAGGCTTCGAAAAGGTGTACCTGCTCTACAATCCCGCTACATACGATACCGCTGATGTTCTCTCCACTTATGTTTACCGTATGGGAATTATCGGACAAAACTACGGATTTGCGACCGCCGTCGGCCTCTTCAACTCCATCGTGACGTTTATTCTCGTCCTGGCAGCCAATACGCTGACGCGACGATTGACCAAGATGTCCTTATGGTAAGCCCATCATTAAGAAGCTGCGAGAAACTTAGCGGTACTTGATTTCGTCGCAGCTTCTAACTTCAAAGGAGGCGAAACATGAAGATTTCCGCAAGCGACCGGTTATTTTACGTTCTGGTTCACATTTTGACCATTCTTGCCGTGGTGGTCACCCTGTATCCTTTTCTATATGTGATCAGCATTTCGTTCAGTTCCGTCGATGCCATCGACAAACAGAAGGTGTCTCTGTTCCCCGTTGAATTTACGCTGTCCGGATACAAGATGGTGCTGCAATACCGTGAACTGTGGGTGTCCTTCTACAATACGGTCTGGTATACCGTGGTGGGCACGCTGCTTAATGTAGTGGCCACATGTCTGGCTGCATTTCCGTTATCCCGGCCGCAATTTTTTCTGCGCAGGAAACTTAACTTTTTCATCGCATTCACGATGTATTTCTCCGGTGGCCTGATTCCGGCATACATGCTGATTAACTCGCTGGGCCTGTATAACACCCGTTGGGTGATGGTACTGCCCGTGTTGGTCATTACGTTTAACGTTATGATCTGCCGCTCCGCACTGGAAGGCATTCCGAATGAAATATTCGAAAGCGCGAGTATTGACGGGGCCAATGAGATTACGATGCTGTACCGGCTGGCCGTGCCCATCATCAAGCCTACGTTGGCCGTGCTGGCACTGTATTATGCCGTGTTTCACTGGAACAATTTTTTTACCGCATTGCTTTATTTGGGGAAACAGGATATGCAGCCGCTCCAGATGTTTCTGCGCAGGGTGCTTGTCATGGCCTCCCCCGAGGTCATGCAGAAAATGGGCGGCGCGATGACCAGCAATGCACTGGCGGTATCCACCATCCAAGTGCGTTATGTATCCATTGTGGTCAGCATCGTTCCCATCGTCATGATCTACCCTTTTATCCAACGGTATTTCGTCAAGGGCATCACCCTCGGAGCCGTGAAAGGATAGCTTTACCCGCAAGCCATATCTAATCATGTGTTGTTCATGAAAAGGGAGGAGTCGACGGATGAAATTCAAAGGGGCAAGCAAAATCGCATTATTTGCATGGCTGGCGATCAGTTTGGCAGGCTGCAGCAGCGGGGGGACGGGAGGAAGCGCTGATGGAGGAGCTTCGGCGGAAGCAGAGTCGAGCTATAACTACACGGGAGCCGGCCCGGTGACCGACACGCCGGATGCCAGGCTGTCGATTCTGGCGACCAATGCCTGGACAACGAACGTGGACCTTTCCACAGCTGAAATCGTCAAAAAGATCGAAGGAAATGCCGGCGTCACGGTCGATTGGGACCTCATTCCGCCGCAAAACTACGCCGACGCGGTCAGCCCGCGGCTGGCGGCCGGATCGGACCTGCCGGATATCGTTTATTTGCCGGATCAGGACCAATTAATGAAGTATATCAATAGCGGCCTTTTTCTCCCGCTGGATGAGCTGTACGAGAAATACGGCGTCAATTTGAAGAAAATTTATGAAAAATCACCGTCCATTAAGGCAAGTCTGACCACGCCGGATGGTAAAATGTATTATGTGCCGCAGCAAACGCTGACCCGGAACTATATGCCATTATTCATGATCAACCAGCGGTGGCTGGGCAAGCTGAATCTGCAGGAGCCAACGACGTTGGACGAATTTACCGCCATGCTGCGCGCGTTCAAGGCTGGGGACCCGAATGGAAACGGCAAAGCCGATGAAATTCCGCTTTCCATGGAATCCAAGTTTATTCCGATGGCGTTTGGGCCGGCCTTTGGTCTGGATCTGTCCAACAACTTCTATGCCGATGATCAAGGCAAGGTGCATTTCAGCTATTACGAGCCGGCATACAAGGAGTATTTGGCGTATCTGAACGGTCTTTATAAAGAAGGACTGCTGACGGTTGATTATGCCAGCACGACGGGCGATCAGGTGACTTCCCGCATTTCGCAGGACGTGACCGGGGTGACGTTCAACTTCAGTTGGTACCAGTCGATGGTATACAGCCCGCTGTTCAAGGATTATGATCCCAAAGAGCCTGTATTCAAAGGCATCGCGCCGCTGAAGGGACCGCACGGAGATCAGTTCTACATTGGACGCACGCCGGTGAGCGGCATCTTCGGCATTTCGAAAAACAGCAAAAATCCGGATCTCGCCTTCAAATTCCTCGATTACGGAGTCAGCGAGGAAGCCCAGACCATGTATACATGGGGCATCAAAGACGACACGTATACGGAAGAGAATGGCGAGAAGAAATTCACGGACAAAGGCAAGGACAACGAATACATTCAGAAGCTGGGCATCGGTCCGGTGAATCTGCCGAACATTCAGTCCACCGACTCAGCCGATGCGGTTGTGCCGGAGTGGCACTCCAGCTTGGACAAAGAACTGGAGAAGTACGTGCATGAACCGTTCCCGTTTGTGTACGCGCTGCCGGACGAAGCCTCAATTGAAAGCACAACCATGCCTGACATTACCACGTATGTACAAGAGATGAATTTCAAATTCATCAGCGGTGAGCTGGGGCTGGATCAGTTCGACAGTTACATCGAAACGTTGAAAAACATGAACGTCGAGCAGGTCATTGCCGGAAGGCAGGCCCAATATGACCGCTACATGGCCGCACAAAAATAACCCTTTTGAGGTGTAGGACGTTTGATAACAATTAAGGACATTGCCAAATTGGCGGGGGTGAGCTACAGCACCGTATCCAAGGCGCTGAATGGCGACCCCCGCATCAAACATGAGACGAGACAGAAAGTGCTCGCTATCGCGGAGAAGCATCATTACCGCAAAAACATGCTTGCGAGCCAGCTTTCGACAGGCAGGAGCAGCATTATCGGCTTTGTATTGGACGAACTTAGCAATCCTTTGTTCTCTACAATCTCGGGGAATCTGCATGCGGAACTGAAAAAGCGGGGGTATCAGATGATTCTCGTCGTAGCCGACGACGGTCTGGACATCTTCAGCCAGCTTCGTGTGGATGGATGCATTCTGTGGGATTTTGCACTGAACAACCGGGAGACGTTCTGGAAAGGTTTTGCTTCCCTGAACATGCCTTGCTTCGTGCTGGGCACGGATGAGACCCCCAATTCCCCCTACATTAAAATTGATCGCAAAGAGGGCATTTTCCGCGCGGTGGAACATTTGAAGGGATTGGGGCACCAGCGCATCGGATTTATCGGAAACTCCCAGCATATCAAGCTGGAGGGGTATCGCGAGGCCATGCAGCGCACCGGTCTGGCGTTCAATCCGGGCCATGTGCTGCCAGCCCACTCTTCCTGGGAAGACGGGTACTTTGCGATCCGCAAGCATGCGTTCGATTCGAATTCGCCAACGGCTTTCATCGGTCTGAACAACCTGGTGACTCGGGGGGCGCTGCGCGCGCTGCTCGAAGCGGGCTATAGCGTTCCGGGGGACGTTTCTCTTATTGGTTATGACGATCTGCCGGACATGCAGTATGCGGAAGTGGCGCTGACCACGATCGGCCCTCCGCTGGATGAACTGGCCGTGCAAGCGGCGGAGTTAATCGTAGCGTTGATCCGGGACGAAGAGGTGGATGTTCCGGTCGTGATCCAGCCCAGGCTGTACCATCGCAGCTCGGTGGGGCCATGCCGGGGATGAGGCTTCACTTTCAGGAACATGGAATAGAAATGAAAGAAGGAGGATGAACGGATGGCGACGTTTCAGCCGATGGACGGATCAGGGAAGACGGCATACCGCTGCACGGTGGCCATGGACGGAAGCGGAGATTATCGCACTATTCAGTCGGCGTTAAATGCCATTCCGGCCGATGTTTCCGGGGAGGCGGTCATATCCATTAGAGCCGGGGTGTACAAAGAGAAGCTGACCATCGACAGGGAGGGCGTTCGCCTTGTCGGCGAAGGGGCGGATAACACGGTCATTACTTATGATGACTATGCGCTTAAACGTTTTCCGAACGGCGAGCTCTACCATACGTTCCATTCATATACCGTTTTGATTGCCGCGGACGATTTTATCGCAGAAGGCATTTCGTTCGTGAACGCGGCTGGCCCGGGCAAGCAGGTCGGTCAGGCCATCGCCGCTTACGTCGATGGAGACCGGGCCGCGTTCAGGCGCTGTCATTTCATCGGACATCAGGATACGCTCTTTACCGGACCGCTGCCGGAGCAGCCGATGGATCGCAGTTTTTTCGGCGGACCTCGCGATGGGCTGGAGCGGCGCAAGCTTCGTCAATATTACGAGGATTGTTACATCGAAGGGGACGTTGATTTCATTTTCGGTTCGGCGACGGCGTTGTTTCAAGGGTGTGAAATCTTCTCCAAGAACAGGTTTTCGGGCCAAGAGATGCCGCAGGGGGAAGTGAACGGTTGGATCACGGCGGCTTCCACGCCGGAGGGAGTCCGGTACGGCTATGTGTTCAGCAATTGCCGCCTTACCGGCGACGCTCCGCCCCGATCCGTTTATTTGGGTCGGCCATGGCGCAACGATGCCAAAACATGTTTTCTTCACTGCTGGATGGGCCCGCATCTAAGGCGTGAAGGATGGCATAATTGGAACAAAAGCGAGGCCGAGTCTACCGTGCTCTACGCCGAATATCAAAGCAGCGGACCCGGAGCAGCCGAGGCCGGAGAGCGTGTGCCCTGGGCCAAAGTGCTGAGCGACGAAGAGGCGGCAGAATATGCAGATGCCTTGGTTGTGGCAGGAGAGGATCATTGGCGGCCCTTTGCTCGGTAATTCGGTTATCGACGGATGCAGAAGGCCGGGGTGCGGGTTCTTTCACTGCGATATGGGTTGATGCGCCAAACAAGCCAATGGACTTCCCGAAAAGCGGGCAATCCATTGGCTTGTTTGGTCTAGCTGCTTGGTGTGATTGATTAGCTCGGATACAACATCTGTCGTGGTTTAGAAGTTGAAGTTATCCGGGTCGGGACCGACGCGAACATTTTCGTTCAACCCGGAGATGCGATCCATTTCTTCCTTCGTCAATTCGAAGTCGAAGATGGACGCATTTTCGATAATGCGGTGTTCCTTGGTGGACTTCGGAATGGTGACGACGCCGTTTTGCAGATCCCAGCGCAGAATGATCTGGGCCACGCTTTTTCCTTTGGCGGCCGCAATCTCGGTCAGGACCGGGTTATCCAGCAGTTGTCCCTGCATGAGCGGGGACCAGGCCTCAAGCTGAATGCCGTGTTGGTCGCAGAAGGCTTTGAGTTCTACCTGGGTCAGTCGGGGATGGTATTCGACCTGATTGACCATCGGTTTGATTTCCGCATCCTGCAGCAAGTCCTCCAAATGATGAATCTGGAAGTTGCTGACGCCGATGGCTTTGATGCGGCCGGCTTTGTACAGCTCCTCCATCGCTTTCCAGGCACCTTTATATTTGCCAGCTTTTGGCCAGTGGATCAGGTACAGATCCAGATATTCCAACCCCAGCTTGCTCATGGTTGCGTCAAAGGCAGCGAGCGTTTCCTCATATCCGAGATCAGCCGTCCATACTTTGGACGTAATGAATAATTCCTCACGCTTCACGTTGTATTCTTTCATCGCTTCGGCAATCGCCTGGCCGACGCCGGCTTCGTTGCCATAGATGGCGGCCGTATCCACGCTGCGGTAGCCGTGCTCGATGGCCTTTTTGACCGCTGCAATCAATTCGGAGCCCTCGTTTACCTGAAATACGCCCAGGCCGAACCAAGGCATACGAACGCCATTATGTAAGGTTACCGTCGATTGTAGATGTTGTGCTGTCATGGAATGACCTCCTCTGGATTGATATATCCAACCCTAAACAAAGGGATATGGATGAATAATTTAAATATGATCCGATTGAATCTATATAGATTGAATTGGACTCAATATATTATAATATAGTAAAATACGAAATTAAAGTTTATATAACATTGGAAGAGACTAGGGTACAGACCGCAGGTTTTCGTTCAGTGGATTTTTGTTCCCTGCAGATGCTATTATGAATTATTCTTTCGGTACTTATTCCACCGACGTTATATGATTGTTGGAACCGATTCTAATGCATTTCATCCAAGGAGCTGAGGAACGATGAATTACGAAATTTTGCATGAGGGTGCGTTTGCGATGCTTCGCGTTCGTCTGCAGCGCGGGGAACGATTCAAGGCGGAAAGCGGCGCTATGGTATCCATGACGCCGACGGTCGAATTGAAAGGTTCTGCGGAAGGCGGCATGCTCGCCGGTTTTGGCCGGATGCTTAGCGGAGAGAAGTTTTTCTTTCAGGAATTAACTGCAGTCGGCGGTCCCGCCGAAATTTTGCTTTCGCCCTCCAGCATAGGAAGCGTGGAAGCGGTCGAACTGGACGGCTCGTATTCCCTATATGTGCAGAAAGACGGCTTTCTCGCAGGCACGGAGGGCATTCAAGTCCACAGCAAGATGCAAAACCTGAAAAAGGGGCTATTTTCGGGCGAGGGCTTCTTTATCGTCGAGATCAGCGGCCGGGGCACGGTATTTCTGTCGTCATACGGGGCCATTCATGCCCTTCCATTGGCGGCGGGTGAGGAAGTGATCGTGGACAATGCCCATTTGGTGGCGTGGCCCCAGTACATGGACTACCGGATTGAAAAAGCTTCGCAAGGGTGGTTCTCCAGCGTAACCAGCGGGGAAGGCCTTGTATGCCGATTCCGCGGAGAAGGTATCGTCCTGATCCAGAGCCGAAACCCTCAAGGATTCGGGCAATGGGTGAAGCAGTTCATTCCTTCGCGTTAGGAAATGATGAATACGCATACGGTTTGCAACGGATTTCAATATCCAGGCGTTATTACACTACATGGACCCGGATCCAATCGCCAAGGCTTCTGCGCCCTAGTCTATGTGTCGAAGGATGGCACAAATGATGCTGAAAGCATGTTTTCATGGTGATGTTTTGATACGCGAACAGCGATGGCGGTCAGGCCCCAAGTATCAATGATGGAGGAAGATGAGATGACAGGCTCACAGTTTAAAAATGCACAAGAAAGTCCCGGACACCTGCTGTGGCAAGTGACGACGATGTGGCAAAAGGAAATTCGCAGGGTGCTGGAGCCCATGAACCTGACGCAGCCCCAATTTGTATTGCTGCATGCCGTTTCATGGCTCAATGAACGGGATCACGAAGAAAAGGGAGTCACTCAGGTTCAGATTGCCCAATTTGCCAATGTGGATGTTAACGTAACCTCGCAAGTACTGCGTACGCTTGAAAAAAGAGGGCTGATCACGCGGTCACGCCACCATACCGATACGCGTGCCAACATTATTCACACGACAGAGGCGGGAGCGAAGCTGGCGCTTGAGGCAATTCAGGTCGTAGAGGCCGCGGATCGGGAATTTTTTGGTCGGGTGGGCGAGCGCAGGGAAGAGTTCATGAAAACGTTGCAGCAATTCATCAATCATTCATCGTTCACCGAATCCTCCGAATAACTGATCGGCTCAATCATTAATGACGCGTGGTTGCATGTCCGGGTTTCCTTATAGTGAAGAACCCCTTCTGGCCTGAAATGAGCCAGAAGGGGTTTTTCGGGTTGCCAAGTGTCATCCATCGATGCGATAGGTCGCGAACGGTTCGCCATGGCGGAAAGACTGGCTGAGTTGATCCAGCCCGTCCATCATTTCATCGGTGAGTTCCAATTCCAGGCTGCTCAGGTTATGCTCTAGCTGCTCGGTACGCGTAGCCCCGACGATGACGGTGGATACGGCCGGGCGGTTCAGCAGCCAGGCCAGGGAAAGGACGCTTGGCGAGCATCCGTATTCGGCGGCCTTTTCGCTGACCTGCTGGCCGAGCGTGATGTTCCGTTCCTGCAAAAAGCGGTTAAAGGAAGGGTCCGTATCCGCCCTTGAACCGACCGGCACGCCGGATTCGGAATTATATTTGCCGGTCAGGATACCGCCGGCCAGCGGGAAGTACGGAATAATGCCTACGCCCTGATCCAGGCAAAGGGGAACGAGTTCCACTTCCGGCGTCCGGTCTGCCAGCGAATAGCTGGTTTGCGTGGAAATATAGCGTACGTATCCCTTCGATTCGCTCGTGGCCAGAGCTTTCATCAGCTCCCAGGCCGCGTAGTTTGAAGCCCCGATGTAGCGCACTTTGCCGGAAGTAACCATGTCGTCCAGCGTACGCAGCGTTTCATCCAAAGGCGTATATGGATCAAACGTATGGATCTGGTAGAGGTCTACATAATCGGTTTTCAGGCGGCGCAGGCTTTGTTCAAGCTCCTGCTGGAGGTGGAGACGGGAAGAGCCGCGTCCATGGGGGCCGTCATGCCGAGGCAAGCCCGCTTTGGTCGCGAGCACGGTTTGCTCTCTGCGGCCTTCCAGCGCCAGTCCGATGATGCGTTCCGATTCGGTTCCGGCATAGATGTTGGCGGTATCCACGAAATTGATGCCGCGATCCAGTGCGGCATGAATAATGCGAATGGAGGTCTGCTCGTCCGACCGTTTGCCGAAGGCATTGGTGCCCAGCCCGATGGCCGATACGCGCAGGCCGCTGTTTCCGAGACGTCGATATTGCATGGGTATCGCTCCTTTTTATGTCAACGGTTGTATAGCCGATTATAACTTATTTTGTTGAAAACACGTTACTATTGTAGTTAAATGATTCTATTAACGCGTATACAAAGGAGATATGATGGAAAACAGTATCGCAAGTCTAAGCCGGATGGACCGCAAAAAGAAGCCGCAAAAACCGAAGAAGTCATGGAAGAAACCCTTGCTGATCGCGTTCAGCGTTTTGATTTTATTGGGGGGCCTCGGATTCGTGTTTAGGAAAGATCTGGTCCTGCTGGGGTTTAAACTGTTCGCATCGGATACCGTTAAAGATGTGCTGGACGAGTCCTTCAAACCTGTGGGAGATGCGGAAGAAGAGCCTGTGGTAAAACATACCGACCCATTTTCCTTGCTGCTTTTAGGCATCGATCAGAGGGATAATGAACCAAGCCGTTCGGATACCATCATTTATTCTGTCGTGCGCCCGGAAGACAATAAGGTATTGTTGTTATCCATTCCGCGAGACTCTTATACGGAAATCGTCGGCCGGGACGTGAAATCGAAGATCAACTCGGCATATGCCCACGGTGAAGCCAAAATGGCGATAGACACGGTGGAGCAGCTGCTGCAAAACAAGGTCGATTTCTATGCCGCGATCAATTTCAACGGTCTCAAGGATATCGTGGATGCCGTAGGTGGCGTGGAGCTGCCGATCAAAAAAGACATTGAAAACAAGTTAAAGTCCCACGAGAAGTTATTTGTGGCGGCGAACAAACCGATCTATAACGGGGAAGAGGCGCTCGGGTACGTCCGTTATCGCGAGGATTCGGATTTCAACCGGACGATGCGGCAGCGCATATTTCTGAGTGCATTCATGAATCGTGCGCTTGAAGTCAAAAATTTGACCAAAATCCCGGACGTCATCAAAATTGCCGGAAGCAATTTTACGACCAACATGAATTCGGACTTTATCATCGATTTTGCCGAGATGTTGTACATGAAGGACAGCATTCCTGCCATCAGCAATTATATGCTGAAAGGCGACGGGGCAATGCGAAGCGGTACATGGTACTATGACCTGTCGGAGAGTGATCTGGAGTATGCGAGAGGCATGATTGCCAGCTGGTTGGACCCGAATGCTGAAACCGTCATTGAACCGGAATCAACGGATGAAACCGGCGCGACGGATAAGAGCTAGAACGTAAGAAGCAACAAGCTCTTCATTATTTACATTATGAAAATAGGGAAGTACACGGAAGCCTAACGCGTTCCGTGTACTTTTTCGTTATGACATCAAGATGGCACGACAGATAAAGGCAGCTGAGAAGCCAGATGCCTCAGATCAAAATCCTCTGAGCTGTTATCTACGGCGATGAGATCAATATTTTCCCACATACATATATTCGCCTGTATTCCTTGGACAAAGGTATCCCAGTGTTCCAGTTTCCACTTGTCTCGCTCCAGGCCACGGCTTCTGATCCGCTGCTGAAGAACATCTGCATTCACATCAACTCGTAACACGACAGGAATAACCTCTTCCCAGCCATACTTGGAGATTAATCCATCAATGTAATCGCTTTTATGAAAATATCCAACAAAAGGCGCGTCAAGAATGACCGATCTGCCTAATTGCAGATTGTCGTTCGCCACGTTTAATAACGTTTCATACTCCAGATCCATAACAGTATCCCGGTAATAGGTGTTGCCGTCGCGCTCGTGAGGGGAGTAGCCGTGTGCTTCCAGAAGCTTTCCTGTGAAAGTGTTGCACACCACATCTTTATCCAGATAACAAAAATGGTGCTCGGCGGCAAGTTTTTTGCCGATCGTGGATTTGCCCGAGCCAGCGGAGCCGATCAGAAAAATCAGAACAGGTTTCATGAGGTTCCCCCCTAAAAAGATACCCAGACCATTTAGATCATGGGTGTTTTTTGTGTTTTTTTGGTTCGTATATGCGAACCTGATTCGCGTTGGTGAACATTCGCTTCTAGAGTATACTGTTTTTCTCGGAAATACAATCCCTTTTGAGGAAAAAGGATAAACAAAAAAAGTTTTAAGAAAGCGGTTGAAATTTTCCGAGGGGCTGATCTATAATGAGGGCATCGTTCGGTGATGTGAAATAAGTTCACATATGCGAACTTCGACGTCGAAGAATTTGAAGGAGATAACATGGACAATATTCGCATGAATAAATCTGCGGAGCGTGTTGCAGATTTACTCGTTTTATTTGCCAAGAGTGGTACTCCGCTAACACTGAATGAAATTTGCAAACAGATGAACATGCCCAAAAGCAGCGGGTTCGAATTGGTGCAAACCTTGCTGCACAAAGGATTTATTGAAATGGATGATGCGCGTCTCAAAACATACCGCCTAGGTATAGCGGTGTTTGAGACAGGCATGGCTTATTTGTCCAACATGGGTGTTCCTCACATGGCCAGACCTTTGCTTCAAGAGCTGAATCGTCAGACGGGCAGCACGGCCTTTCTTGGCATTGAGGATAAGGGACGGATTGTCTACCTGGACAAAGCGGAGAGTTATTCGGTGATGCGGCCGACAGCCAAGCTGGGCTCCCGCCGATATATGCATACTACGGGTCTGGGCAAAGCGCTGCTTGCGGCCCTCCCGACAAGCAAGGTTTTGGAGATTTTGGGAGAAGGAGAGATCCCTTCGCGTACATCCTACTCCAAAGTAACCATTCCCGATATTTTGCAGGACATGCAGGAGATTCGCGAGCGTGGTTATTCTATCGATGACCGGGAGGATCATCTTGAGATGTATTGCATTGGCTCTGCTGTCTATGATCAGTGGGACGAACCTGTAGCTGCAATCAGTGTGGCCAGCATGTATTCCACCATGACCGCGGAACGTGAAGCAAACATTGTAAAGCTGGTCAAAGAAGCGGCATGGAAGCTTTCAGCTCAACTGGGTTACAGCGGTGATCGGTTATATCCGCGAACACAAGAGTAGGTCGAAGCGAACCCAAAACCCAATATACACATGGTATTACCAATAGACATATGGAATGAGGAGGGCACAGATATGTGGCGAAAGCTGAAGAATATGAACACAATTGCCGAAACCGGAATTGTACTGATCATTCGATCGGACAATGAGGAAGAAGCGCTATCTGTTGCAGAGGCGGCAATTGCAGGAGGCATTCGGGCACTGGAAATTACGATGAGTGTGCCGGGAGCTTTGGATGTGATCAAGGTTTTATCACGAAAATATTGTTCCAAAGGTATTCTGATCGGTGCAGGTACCATTTTGGATGGTGAAACGGCGCGAGCTGCCATATTGGCAGGGGCAGAGATGCTGGTCAGTCCTCAGCTTAATCCCGACATGATCAAGATAGCTAATCGTTACCAGGCGGTCACGGTCAGTGGTGCGTTCACGGCCAAGGAGATCGTGGAGACTCTTGAAGCAGGTGCAGATATCGTCAAGCTGTTCCCGGCAGAAGCTGTAGGGCCGCAATATGTAAAAGCGATGTCTGCGCCGTTGCCTCAAGCCGCGATTGCCCCTACTGGCGGAGTAACACCGCAAAATGTCCATGAATGGATCGCTGCCGGTTGTGTTGGTGTTGGTGTGGGTAGTTATATCACCAAAGCCGCCAAGGATTCCGGTGATTACGGGCGAGTAACGAAGGCGGCTGAAGAGTTTCTGCAGGCAGTAGCGGCCGCGCGTTAATTAACTTCAAGCAAATACATTACCGTGCGAATGAGGTTCACAACGATCAGGGCAGAAATCATGCTGACCGTTGTGAACGCATAGGTACGGAATGCAAGCAATGCTGGAATTAACGAAAGTTTTAACACTGTTATGAAAACGCATACTTCAATGGCTGCTGCGTATTTTTGGAGAGCAGTAAGGCTTAGCTATAATCCTTTATTCCCATATTTATTCATTATATATAATTTAAGTTATTTGATATTTATAAGTTGAGGAGAGTGAGTTCAATGGCAACGTTAAAAACATCGCCATCCCCTGCCTCGGTACCTCAAGCTCCGAAAGTGGGTTTGAGATGGGGAATTATTCTGTTATTGCTGCTGGGTGCAGTTGTAAATTATTTGGACAGATCCAACCTTAGCATTGCTAATACAACCATTGCAGCAGAATTCGGGCTGTCTTCCACTCAGATGGGTTTGCTGTTGTCCGCCTTTCTATGGCCTTATGCATTGGCGAATTTGCCTGCCGGCTGGCTGGTGGACAAGTTTGGCCCCAAAAAGATGTTTGCATGGGCATCGGGACTGTGGTCTACTGCTACCATACTTAGTGCTTTCACCAACACCTATTCCCTGTTATACGCGATGCGGATGCTGCTTGGTGTATCCGAATCTCCTTTTTTCACTTCCGGCCTGAAGGTGACCGAGCGTTGGTTTGCCAAAAGTGAGCGGGGACTGCCTACTTCTATTATTAATACCGGTTCACAGATCGCCAACGCAATCGCACCGCCGCTGTTGACTGTTCTGATGTTAACCATGACATGGAGAGGTATGTTCATTTTTGTCGGCGTCATTGGTCTGATTATCATGCTGATCTGGCTCAAGGTATACCGTGATCCGACATTTGCCGAGAAGCAGATGATCAAAGGGCCGGAAGCTGTTGCAGACGAGAACCCGGGTACAGAGGGCAAAGCCGCTGTTGAAGCTCCCAAAGCAAACTGGGGTTCATTATTCAAACATAAAAGTACCTGGTTTATGATTGTCGGAAACTTTGGTATTATGTTTACCATCTGGGTATACCTGACATGGCTTCCGAGCTATCTGGAGAAGGAGCAGGGCTTTACGTTGAAAGAAACCGGCTGGATTGCATCCATTCCGTTCGTAGCCGGAATTATCGGAGTTCTGCTGGGCGGGTTGATCTCGGACTTTTTCATTCGTAAAGGGGTCAATGCTGTCACCTCACGCAAGGTTCCGATTGTTGGCGGAGCCATTCTGGCCGCAGCTTCGGTAGCACCTATACCGTTCATCGATAGTACGGTGGTGAGCATCGTATTGTTATCCGTGGGTTACTTTGCTTCGCAGCTGCCATCCGGCGTGATTTGGACGCTGGCCGCAGACATTGCTCCTGGTGAACAAGTAGCCTCCTTGGGTGCGATCCAGAACTTTGGCGGATTCCTGGGAGCTGCGCTTGCACCGATTGTAACCGGATACATTTTGGATACGACAGGCAGCTTTAATAATGTATTTTTACTAGGCGCAGGTCTGCTGCTCTTGGGTGCACTATCCTACGGGGTATTCTTGAAAAAACCTATCCCTAAAGCGGCTCACTAAAGCTGTTGAATGAAAAGATAAGTTCTATATAAATCAACATTGATTAAATAAGTAAGCATCAGCATATTCCTGGCGTTTGTTATTTCAAAAACCTGGAGTGCTGATGCTTTTTTATATGATAATCCGTCTATTAGTGGTGTGGGCTCTCCATGTCTATGGGATGGAAAGTTAGCATTAAAACCTCATTTTTTGACATGGATATAGTAAAATAAAGGAAAACATTATTTGACAAACAATGGAGGAAGTCCATGAAGGAATTTAAGGATCGGCTTCATCACGTCCATGAGCAACAGAAGCAGCTGGTAAGGGAGTATAACGCCCTGCTGCAGGAGTATGAGTCCGATGATTTGATTCTGCAAAACGAACAGTTGAGGGAGAAGGATGAAGCCAACAGGCTTAGGTTAGAACAACTGGAAGCCAGAATGCGGAGCATGGAGGAAGAGAACGCCCGCTTGCGGATGGCGTTGTCGGAGCAAATGTTGGATGAGAAGCTCAATCTGATCCGGGTATCCCGTGAGAAGATGGAGACGTATTTTCACGGCAGGACGGCCGTGCACCGCGATCGTCTGGACGCTCACGAACACCGAACCAGGGCGCAATTAAACGGGCTGTATCATCACGCGGAGCGGGAGCTGCAGGAAGAAGCGGGCGAACTCACGGAGCGAATCGCTTATCTCGCTGCAGAGGTGAAGAGACGTATCGATGCGCGCAGGCAAACGTTGCTGGAAAGGGAGGAAGCGGTACGGCAGCAGATGGTACGGGGATACGAGCATATGGCGGAGGAAGAACTGAGCGAAGAAACGATTCAGCGGCGGATTCGCCAAAATCGGATGGAGATGCGAATCGGGCTGAGCTGGATCAACAAGGTAGCCATCCTGCTCATCATCCTTGGTGTAGGGGCCGCATTCCGATACTCGTATGCCGCATGGTTTAACGACCACATGAAGGGGGCTGCCTTCTTTTTGCTTGGGCTGCTCATGCTTGGGGGCGGCGAGTGGTTGTTCCGGCGCAAACGGCAAACCTTTGCCATGGGCTTGCTCGGTGGAGGTATTTCGGTGCTGTTTGGTTCGATCTTCTACAGCTATTTCCTGTTGGGCATCATAGGGCTGTACCCAGCACTTGGACTATCCGTGCTGGTATCGGCCGCAGCAGTGCTGCTATCGCTGAGGTACCAATCCAGAACGATTTGTTCGCTCGGCCTGGTGGGCGGATATTTGCCGTTTTTCTCGTATTTGGGCTATTTCGGATTTCACGGGAACGCGGTGTATGCAGCGATGGTTTATTTGCTGCTGTTAAACGGCATTATTGCATGGGTATCGTTCGGTAAACGGTGGCCCGTCGTGCATTACATCAGCTTTTTGTTCAATACGCCATGCATGCTGATTCTGTTGTGGCTCTCGCCAAGCCATATCATGGCCATGGGCTATTCCGTCGTGACGTTTGCCCTGTATCTGGGCATCACGCTGGCCTACCCGTTCAAACACAAGGTGAAATTGACCTGGTGGGATTTTGCTTTGCTGGCCCTGAATACGAGCATCAGTTGTCTGATGCTGTACCTGCTTTTCGGCGCGCAAGGCTGGGAAGACGCTCATGGTGTGCTGGCACTTGTATTTTGTCTCGTTTACTTCGGGCTGGCCCGATTCGTGCAGCGCAGCATGGTTCAAGAGAAACAGACTACGCTGCTGTTTTACGTGACCTCGTTAACCTTTGCCATTCTGATCATTCCGTTCCAGTTTGGAGCCAAATGGTTGTCCATGGGCTGGCTCATCGAAGGTGTCCTGCTCGTGACGTTCGGGCATCTGAAACGGTTCAGAGCCGTGGAACGGGCCGGTTGGGGCGTGACATTGCTGTGTATCTTTACGTTTGTGTACTATGACGTACTGGCACAGTTCATTATCAGTGACAGGTCCTATTTCATGCTGAAATATTCGTGCGTCACGCTGGGGGCGATATGGATCACAGTGTATTACGCGCTGGCAGATCGTGGGGCGTTCTCTCGGGAAAAAAGGCGCTACGGCGCTTTCGAAGCCGGGGCGCTGGCTGCATTCAAATATGCCTCGCTTGTAAACCTTTGGTTCTATGTTCTGTACGAATCGAATGAGCTATATGTGCGTGCGGTGGATGCGTCGTTCGTGTTATACATGTTCTACAAGCTGATCCTGTTGGCTGCCCTGACGATTGCCCTTGCTTACGGATTGAACAAAGTGAAGCTGCTGCAGGATCGCTGGGTGCGGTATTATACGAACTTTTTACACATTGTAGGCTGCTTTATGGCCCTGGCGGTGACGTTGACGATGCCGGCGCTTCAGCCGGATACGCAGCACCACACGGCAGCGGAAATCGTGGGATTGATCGTGCTCATCATTTTCAATACAGGTGTCTTCTTTGCAGGAAGGGATCTGCTGATATCGGGAATACGCGGACAGTTCAAGAGCATAGAGTGGTATCCCGTGATTGCCGGGGTGTACTTGCTGGGCATCATTACGGTATTTTTGACAGTACAATTCCAGTGGGGGGATGTGGGCCTGCTGTTCAGCCTAGTCTACCTGCTGCTGGCTATTCTGTACATTGCCTACGGTTTCCGCAGAAGATACGTGATGATTCGCCGTTTGGGACTGGGGTTAACCTTGCTGTCTACCGGGAAAATGGTGTTCTATGATGTTAGCCTGTTGACTGCAGGCAGCAAAATCATCGCCTATTTCAGCTTTGGAGTGTTATTGCTCGGCATTTCCTACCTGTATCAGAAAGTGTCGAGCCGAATGGAAGAGGCTCAGCCGAACAAAGCAAAGCCTGATGGGGATGCTTCGCAGGGGCCGTCTGATCGCGACGGGGGAATTGCTCCTTAGTTTCTTCAGGCAGGCCGTGCCTCGTAAGTTATCAAACGAAATGGCGGAGTGACATGATTCGGGTCCCCTGGCTGCCGTATGGCAGTCGATGGGGCCTGTTTCGTCTCCATGACATTAATGAAACGCTTTTTGCGCTTTTCGCGTTATAATAGAATGGAATGAAAGCATGTGGGCTGGATTGACGCCAATGCGCCGATGGACGGGTTACTTGATCCAGGACGTTTCGGCAGCCGGAGTGATTTGGAGCGACTCACCGTCATCTCCGTTCATGTGGGACAATACCGTTAACGTGATGGACAAGGCAAATGCCAGCAGCACATAGATCAAAACGTTCTTTTTTTTCATTTGGGGTACCTCTCTGGTGGATATGCTTGAGTTTGCGAATGCCAAAATGGAAAAGGCCTGAAGGGTGCCTGTATACACTATAAATATCGCAATGCGTGCAAACAATGGAACAAATCTGATGAAGCTGTCATTGGACAAGCCAGGCAGAGGAAAAGCCCTATTCAAAGGGGGAATCAGTCATGCGGGAGACGGCCAAAATCGTCATTCGCACGCCCGGCCAGGAGAGCGACGGTTCTTTCGCTTACGTTGCCAAGAACCGATCCATTACGGTGGGGCGATACACGGGTAGCGGCGAATCGGACCTATCCGTATACAATCAATTGATATCGAAATTGCACTGCCGGATTCATTACGATGGGCTGCATCAGTTGTGGATTGAGGATTTGGACAGTAAAAACGGAACCGAGCTGAACGGGCAGAGGCTCGTTCCTTTCGAGAAATATCCGTTTGCTGAAGGGGACAGCATCACGCTCGTGAATGGGCTCATCCAGCTTCGCGCCGAGAGCGACATCGAGGAAACGAGAGAATACCGGATCGCGGATTTGTTCGGCGAGGGTGTGCGGGTACACGATCATTTGCAGACGGTGCAGGTGGGCACGCTGGAGATTCCGCTGTCCAAAAAGGAATTCCAGTTGTTCAAGCTGCTGTACAGCCAGCTCGATCATTTTGTGACCCGGGAGCAGATCGTCAGCCAAGTATGGCCCGAGCGAAGCATCGTCGAGAGCGATCCGGTGGGGATCGACGAGATCAACTCGCTCATTTACCGGACGAACCGGAAGCTGGGAGAGCATTTCACGATCAAGTCGGTGTACAAAAAAGGCGTGTACATGAAATCGCATGTTCAAAATGCGATCGGCTGACGGAATAGGAGTACATGCCGGGGAGGGTTTCCTTTGGCCATTCATTTTCTCCCGTGGATTATGGCTGTTATCGTGTTATTGGCGGTCATATCCATCGTACTTTATAGTTGGAAAAACGGCATTTCGCCCATGCCGACGTCCGGGGTGGTCCGAAGGGCGGTCATCCGGGAGGTCAATCGCATTCCGGGTTACGGCGATTTGATTGAGGCAGGCTCCGGCTGGGGGACGCTAAGCCTTGACGTCGTTCGGCATTGTCCGGGCAAACGGTTATTGGGCATCGAAAACTCGCTTGTGCCGCTATGGTCGTCCCGATTGCTGGCATTCCTGAGTATCCGGCTGCGCCGAATGCTTGGCCAGCGCCAGTCGCTGGAAGGGCGCCTCCGTTTCCTGCGGGGAGATATCTACAGCAGTTCCTACGAGCATGCCGACGGGGTTATTTGTTATTTGTTCCCTGGCGCGATGGAACGGCTTATGGACAAGTTCAGCAAGGAGCTTCCTCCGGGAGCGCGGGTGATCAGCGTCTGTTTTGCGCTGCCGGGCAAGAAGCCGCTGCGTACGATTACGTGCAGGGATGCGCAGCGCACCAAGGTGTACGTGTATGTATTTTAAAAAGTTTGTTCGGGCTGATATTGGCCACAACATGACCGCACAACGATCCGACAACGAAACAACCTAAGCCCATATTGGTGGACTTAGGTTGTTTTTTTATCCTGTGCTGCCGGGAGGCGTGCTTACTTCTCGGAGCTTGTCGTGCTGTTATCCACGACGGTTCCCGTCGTTTCCGTCGTTCCGCCTTGAGTTTGGGTGCTGCTTCCCGGTCTGCCCATGCCGCGACCGCCACCGCCAAAGCCCATGCCCGATGGAGCAGTCGTTACGCCGGATTCATTGACCCAGGTAATGACACTGGACGTTTGGAATTCAACTACTTTGGTACCGCCCGAGTAAGTGCCGTCGGTGTACAGGCCGTCTGTTTCGGTTCCTGTCGATGTACCGCCCGTATAGAACGTGTACGTTCCGTTTTCTTTCAGATCCGGAGAGCTGATGACGACGGAGCGATAGGATTTGCTTGGCGCAAAGGTCATGATCGTATTGCCTTCACTGTCTTCCAGATGAACGAGCGTGCCTGCTTTTTGCGTATCGGTAAATGTCATCCCGATAGAATACTGGCTCGATGTGTCGCCAGGAGCTTGAGCCATGCCTGCGCTGCCTGCAGCGATGAGGAATCCGCCCGTCATTTCGAAGGTACCGTCATAGTCGAGTGGCCCATTACCGTCCGTTGTCGGGCCGTTCACGATAACTGTACCGCCCGTCATCGTGATCGAACCGTTCGAATCCAGCCCGTCGCCGCCAGCATCAAGAGTCAGTGTACCGCCGGTGATGTTCAGCTCGTTATTGCTGTTTCCGCCGCCGCCAGGACCGCCGAAGCCTTGTGGAGCGCCGTTGTCTGTTGCGGAATCTGCTGTTGTTGTGCTGTCTGTTGCTTCTGTGGAAGCAGCGTCATCCGTGCTTGTGTCCGCAGAAGTATCTGTCGCGGCGTCCGTTGTCGCTGTAGCAGCGGTTCCATCGCCAGATGCATTCACGCCGTCATCCGAAGCGATCAGATCGACGTCGCCGCCATTCATGTTAATGATGCTGCCTTCAAGGCCTTCATAACTCTTGTCGATGTCGATTGTACCGCCGTTAATGGTAAGGGTAAGGTCGGCATGGAGCCCGTCATCGCCAGTGAGGATGGATAGTTTGCCATCGTTCACGGTGACGTTGCCGTTACTGTGTACGGAATCATCCATCGCGTCGATGGTGAACGTACCGCCATTCACGACAATGTTGGTTCCTGCTTTGAGCGCCTTGGCGCTTGTACTTTCGGTTTCGGTGGTATCCGTCGTTTCCGTCGTGCTCGCATCGGTGGAGCTGCCAGTGGTGTCCGTTTTCATTGTGCTTTGGCTGGTTGGCGGCGCTGTTGGGGCTGCCGTTGCCGAACCGCTGGAGCTGGTAGAAGCCGATCCCGATGAAGGTGTTCCGTAAGTCGAGCTGCCATCGCCCGAAGGTCTATCCGGAGGAGTCATGCCGTCGCCGAACCGTCCTCCACCAAAGCCGCCCCCGCTAGGGCCTTCTTCCACTTTCTCGGGTGCATTGGCGCTGCCGCCGCCGGTGACGATATTGAATGTACCGCCATCCGTGACAAGCATCGTCTCTGCTTGAATGCCGTCGTTGGCGCTGGTGATGTTGAATGTACCGCCTGCAATGGCTACGAATCCTTTGTCCGCATCCGTGTCATTGTTGGACTTAATACCGTCCCCGCCGGCATCCACGGTAATATTGCCGTCTTTGATAGCCAGCATGTCCTTACCTTTGATGCCGCTCCCTACCGATTTAACGTTAAATGTGCCGCTGACGATTTTCAGATCGTCTTTGCTCGTAATGCCTTCGTTGTAATTGCCTGTGACATTCAGCGTGCCCGTTCCGTTAAAGGTCAGGTCGCCTTTGCTGTAGACGGCTGCATCAGGCTCATCCGTGGCGTCGTCGGCATATACATACTCTTTGCCGTCGGACAAGGTGTTCACGGTGCCTTCCTGCAGCGTAATGACGGCTTTGCCCTTCGCTTCTTGAATGTAGATGGCAGAGCTGTCGTTGTCATGGATCGTTACGCCGTTCAACACGATGTGCACGGTCTCCTTGTCGGTCACATTGACGATGATCTGGCCGTCTGTCAGTTTGCCGCTCAGTACATAAGTTCCGGCTTCGGAGATCGTCACCGATCCGTTCGCTGCCTTGGCACCCGAACCGGTAATGGCTGCCGTCGTGCCGTTCAGTTTGATGGTTGTAGCATCGGATTCGCTCCAGCTTACATTGGTGTCATCCGCATCCAATGAGACGAGGTCGGCGAATTTAACGGAAGTTTGCTCATTGGCGGTGACGGATTTGGAAGCTGTCACCGCAGTTGATGTGGTTGCCGCGCTGGCGCTGGTATTGGTTGCTGCGGGGGCGCCGCATGCCGTAGCAATGGCGGCAATCATGACGACGGACCATAATTTGCTTCCTGCAATCCATGTTTTCTTATTCATACAATATCGTTCCCTTCATTATTAGAAATGTGTGGTGCTTAATATTCTGGCGTCGGGGCCATGTTCAGGGAGATGTCCAGGTTGCCGTTGCGTGTACGAACGGCGTCGAGGAATTCCTTTTGATTGACGTTTTGGCCGATGTGGACGAGGTAAACCAGTTCGTACAAGCTGCCAAGTTCGGTCGTTCTCACTTTGTTCAACTGATACTGCACATTGAATTGTTTGAAGACTTCGTCAAAAGCTTCTTCATAGCTCAGATTTTCGGGAATGGTGACTTTAAGCAATTTTTGCTGGCTCTTCTTGGCGCCGAATTTGAAGTGGCTCAGTACAAACATCAATACACACAAGATGATGGTGAACAGGATTGCATATCCGAAAGCGCCGACACCGCAGGCCAGACCGGAAGCCATGGTGAACAGGACGTAAGCAATGTCTTTCGGGTCGCCGGGCGCACTTCGGAACCGGATGATGGAGAAGGCGCCGGCCAAGCTGAAGGCGCGGGCTACGTTGCTGCCGATGAGCAGGATGATGATGGCGACGATGACGGGGAGCACAACCATGGTCAAGGTGAAGCTTTGCGAGTATGTGTTAGCGTTGGTCTTCATGTATGTGAGGCTGATGATGGCCCCCATCAGGATGGCCAGGCCAATCGTAAGTACGGCGCTGCTGAATGTCAGGGTGGTATCGGTCAGGGCGGAACTGAAAATGGAATCAAGCATATACTACACTCTCTCTTTCTCTGATCTTTTGATTTGGTTGCATGGCCGGATTGAAGTCCGTGCCGGGTACGAGCATGCGCTCGCCTTGGTAATTCAAGTTGGTGGTTCTCGCCAGTCGTTTGAACTCATTGCCGTATTTGGAGAACCCGACACGGTACAAGCCGTGCTCAGACAGCAGCTGCGACAGCCAGAACGGAACGGTTTTTTCCGCTTTGACCTCCATCAGCCATCGCCCATCCTCGACAAGCGGTTCGCCGTAATCTCCTTGCTCCAGTTTCAGGTCATATCGGCGGCTGCGGATGTTGGTATCAAAGGTGATCCGGAGATCGCGGCTGTTTTTGTCAAACAGCGCCTTGCGTTCATAAGCCAGATAAACTTTAGGCTCCAGGTCGTACAGGCGGAGGAAATATTTGATTTCTTCAACGACTTGTTTGTTCATATAATCAGCCAGGTCAGGCGCCTGTCCGGTGCGGACGAATTCATAAGCCTCGTCCAGCTTCAACGCGGTGCGCCGTTTGTTCACCAGGCCGAACACTTTCTTTTTGATCTCCAGATATACCTTGGCATTCTGTTCGGGTACGCCGTAGGCCCGGAGTCTCAGCTTCTCCTTGTATTTCGGTTTGGAAAGGCTGGCCCGGATCAGCGAATCCTGCGGCGTGTCGAAGTAGAGGTTGCTTATGGAGTAGAACTCATGCTTTTTGTTGTACTCGTCCAGTTCCATATAATGCAGCAAGTCGTTGTAGAAGGCTTCGTATTGCTCATCCGTCAGGAGGTATTTGCTCTCGTATCGGTTGAATACTTCAATCGCCATTTCATGTCATTCCTTTCGCTGTGTTTTGTATGTTGTGGTGCATCATGTCTTGCTGTTATGTCTGTATCTTAGAGCGCCAACCTTGAATGAATCTTAAATGGTTTTACATTCCGTTAACATTTCTTTACCTTCCTATAATAGTTGTGTGAAAAAAATTTGGAACAAGGGCCAAACCCGTTTATTGATAAGGGGGGAAGAGTCTCCGAATTAAGGTTGATTCAAGGTTGGAAGGATACAATGAGCAGGTATAATAGAAGAAAACATAGGAAACCAATTCACATGCAGAGGGATGGAAAGACGATGAGAATATTAATTGCGGAAGATGAGGTTCACCTGGCAGAAGCCGTGTCGCAAATATTGAAAAAACACAATTACTCCGTGGATATCGTACATGATGGAAGATCGGGTTTGGATAATGCGCTCAGCGGCATTTACGATCTGCTGCTGCTGGACATCATGATGCCGGAAATGGATGGCATTACCGTACTTAAGAAGCTGCGTGCAGAAGGAAATCATACGCCGGTCATTTTGCTGACGGCCAAAGGGGAAATTTCGGACAAGGTCGCCGGACTGGATTACGGCGCAGACGATTATATCGCCAAGCCGTTTGCGACAGAGGAGCTGCTGGCCCGAATTCGGGCGGCGCTGAGACGGAAGGGCGAGGTTGTACCCGAGGATGCGTTGAAGTTTGGGGACATCGAACTGAACACCGCGCAGCTGAAGCTGAAGGTACAAGGCAAAGAGATCAAGCTGAACCTGAAGGAAAACGAGCTGCTCGAACTGCTGATTACCCGGAAGCAGGCGATTACGTCCAAGGAGCAGATCATCGAAAAGCTGTGGGGCTTCGACTCCGACGTGGAATACAACAACGTCGAAGTGTACATCTCCTTTTTGCGCAAAAAATTGACGTTTCTGCACTCCGAAGTTCGGATCAATACGATTCGGGGCGTAGGTTATGTGCTTGAGGAGACTTCCTGATGTTCCGGCAGCTTCGGAACCGATTCCTGGTCGTCAATCTGGTATCCATCTCCATCATGATGCTGGTTGCTTTCACGACCATCTATGTGATCACGTATCAGAACGTGCAGCGGGATACGAACATGGAGCTGTACAAAGTATCCGACTTCTATCATGCGCCCAAAATGTCGCATAACGGACAGGGAAACAGCAGCTTGGGAGACATGCGTTCGCCGGGGTTCGGGGGAGGCCCCATGGACGACCCCAATTCTCCGCCTTCGCGTTCCTTGTCGTTCATGGTAAAGACGGACAGCCAGTGGAACATGACGGAGAAGCAGTCCAGATTCGAGGCGGAAGACAGCTTCTATGAAGAGGCGCTCGCGAAAGTCGACCGTTCCGAACGGTCGAGCCGTGCAGTCGGACAGTTTTCGCTGAACGGAACGGAGTGGGCGTACGTCGTCGATTCCGGCAGTGCAAGCAACATGATCGTATTTATGGACGTTACGGCGCAGCAAGGCATTCTGACGAACCTGGTTTATACATTTGCCATTGTAGGATTGGTGATGTTGATCGTCATTTTTTTCCTGAGTCGTTATTTTGCGAACCGGTCAATTGCCCCTGTGAGGGAAGCTTTCGATAAACAGAAGCAGTTCATTGCCGATGCATCCCATGAGTTGAAAACGCCGCTGGCCATCATTAATACCAATACCGACGTACTGCTGGCCAACAGCGAAGATACGATTGCCAACCAATCGAAATGGCTGCATTACATCAAATCGGAAACGGAACGGATGGCCGGGTTGACGAGCAACCTGCTGTACCTGACCGAAATGGATGATAGCCGAGCAAGCATGATCCATGCCCGCTTTAATCTGAGCGAGGTGGTGGAGACCGTGATTTTGACGATGGAGGCCGTTATTTTCGAAAAAAACATATCCCTTGATTACAGCGTGGAGCCTGAACTCATGGTGAATGGCAACAGCGAGCAGATCCAGCAGGTCATTCTCATTCTGCTCGATAATGCCGTGAAATACTCCGGTCCCCGGGGGGCGGTGAATCTGACGCTGAAAAAATACCATAATCACGGCGTTCAGCTTGCCGTGTCCAATACCGGTGAGGGGATCGCGCCAGAACATCTGGAGCGAATCTTCGACCGCTTCTATCGGACAGATGCTTCCAGGGCTCGAAAGCATGGTGGCCATGGACTCGGACTGGCCATTGCGCGTTCCATCGTAGAACAGCATCGGGGCGAAATCTTTGCCCGAAGCGTTGTGGGCGAAGGCGCTACTTTCTATGTCCGGTTGCCGCAATAAGCAGCACCATGGCGGCAAAATTGGCGAAGCAGGCATAATGCATGCCTGCTTGGGGCATGGCTATGCTACAATAACAGAAGGAAAAGAACCGAGGGAGTGGACAACATAACATGTCAGAATCAAATGCAATCAACGAGCAGGAAATGATGCAATATATCGCAGACAAAACGAAGGCCGGCCAAGCGGATATCGCGCTTGTCCTGAAGCATGAGCAGGAATATATCAACCGCGCCCATCAGAACGCCAAAGGCGACGTGGACATTGACGGCGACGATTTGGCCGACTACATTGTTGGCCGCAAGGATGTCAAGCTGGACGAACTGACGGTGGAGAGCATTCTCGATGCCGAAATGGATTACCTGATCGAGAAAGGACACGCCGGATACGTAGATTAAAGAGCTGTGAGGAATTGGCGTGTTGAGGCCGTCGTCACATGCCCAAAAGAAAACGAAAGACCTGTATCACCACCGCGCTGGCGATGCTGATACAGGTCTTTTGGTTTGAGGGATTCCAAGCAAGCAGATCTATCTTATTATTTTATTGCCCCATCATCCCGCCATCGACGGTGTACAACGAGGCCGTTACATAAGAAGCTTCTTCGGATAGAAGGAAGTTCATGACGGCAGCCACTTCTTCCGGTTCGCCGTAACGTCCCATCGGAATGCTGGCTACTGTCGCATCTTGATAACCTTCCACGTCGCCGGAATTGGCTTCGATTTGGCGCATCATGCGTGTGTTGATTGTACCCGGCAGAACGGCGTTGACACGGATTCCGAACGATGCAAGCTCATTGGCTGCCGTACGAGTCAATCCGATGACCGCATGTTTGGACATGATGTATGGCGATACTGCCGGTGCGCCCATCAGGCCGGCGAGGGAAGACGTGTTCAGGATCGCGCCGGATTTTTGTTGTTTCATGACCGGAATGACATGCTGCAGTCCAAGGAACACGCCGCGTACGTTCACGTTGTATACGAGGTCGAGCGCTTCGACGCTCAGGTCTTCGATCAGGCCGGTAGGGCCTTCGATGCCTGCATTGTTGGCAAAGTAGTCGATGCGTCCGAACTTGTCAACCGCCTGTTTCACGTAGTTTTTAACGTCTTCTTCTTGGGATACGTTCGCTTTGACCGCGATGACATGTTCTTTGTCGAGTTGAAGTTCTTCAATCGTTTGTTGGATGGCTTCTTCGTTCAAGTCGACGAGAACCAGGTTGATTTTGCGTTCGGCGAGACGACGTGCCAATTCTTTGCCGATGCCTCCGGCTGCTCCTGTGATAACGGCTGTTTGTGTATAGGATGTGCTCATGATTAAATCTCTCCTTGTGTATAAAATGGTTGGTGGGCCTATTGATGAATGGTACAAATGGTCATCTGTACTTCCTGTCTTAATGTTAAGATATACACAAAGTTGTGACAATAATCATTGACGATGAAAATGTCCGCTATCGTACATTCATGTAAGCAGTGTTCATTTAGGCTGCAATAATGGACAAAGGAGGCGAAAATGTTGATTATACACCATCCTCATGATCGGAGGGCACGCAGGACGCAGGATGCAATTATCGCTGCGGCCGTGTCTTTGATTTTGGAAAAAGGGGTAGATGCGGTAACGATTCGCGATATTACGGAACGCGCAGATTATAATCGCGGCACGTTTTATTTGCATTTTCCGGGCAAACCCGAGCTGCTTGAGTTTATGTTGGAGGATTTCATGCAAGGCGTGGGGAGGGCATATGCCGAACCGTATATGAATTTGAAAGAGGTGGACATGACGGCTATGCTGCCTTCCACCATGCCTGTATTTGAATATATCGAGGCCCATCAGGACATCTTTCGGGCGCTCATGACGATGCATAACGACATGAATTCGCGACTGTGCAGCATGTTCAGAACGTATCTGACCAAGGATTTCGTGCTGGTGACCGAGGATAGCGAGCAGACGATCAACTATGACATCATGTTGAGCTATCTCGTTTCGGCTACTGTGGGCGTCATCATGCACTGGGCGGAGACGGGATTCAAATATTCGGCGCACTATATGGGAGAACAATTGACGGCTCTGATCAACATCAAACCGACCCGTCTGCTGATCGAGCCAGGGCAGAAGGGTCGGACGATTCACGAGCGCATATTGTCGGATTAATGAGCACGAGGGGAGTGAGGGCTATACCTTAACCTGTCATGGAGGACTCCGCGGAAGACTGCAGATGCAGCAATTGTTCGCGAACCTTCACGACTTCGCCGATGACGATCAGCGCCGGGTTGCTGATCTTTTCGGATACGGCCAGCATATGCAGGTCGGCCAGCGTACCGGTAATGACACGTTCGGCTGACGTGGTGCCTCGTTCGATCAACGCGGCCGGAGTGGAGCCGCTTTTGCCGTGCCGAAGCAGTTCCTGCTGAATATGGGGCAGCTGGCTTATTCCCATATAGATCGCCAGCGTATCGACGCCGTGCGCGAGCAGGTCCCATCGGACGGAAGAAGCTCTGCCATCGCTGCCCGTTCCGGTGATGCAGGCAAACGAAGAGGAGAGTCCGCGATGGGTGAGCGGGATTTGGGAGGACGCGGAGCTGCCCGTCGCCGAAGTGATGCCGGGCACGATCTCGTAATCGATGCCGGCTTGGGCGAGCGCCAGAGCCTCTTCGCCGCCGCGGCCAAAGACAAACGGATCGCCTCCCTTGAGGCGCACGACCCTTTTTCCTTCAAGGGCATGGGTTACCAGCATGCGTCCGATCATCTCCTGAGTCATGGAGTGCAAGCCAGGAGCTTTGCCGCAGTAGATGCGCAAGGCATCCTCCGGCGCTTCGGCGAGAAGCCGGTCATTTACCAAACGGTCATACAGGATGACATCGGCCCTTTGAATGCATTTCAGCGCTTTGACCGTAATCAGATCAGGATCGCCAGGGCCCGCTCCGATGATGCTGACGCTCCCCCGGGAGCCTCGGTTGCTTTGGTTCATGAGCCATTCCTCCTTGATGAAATGTCGGCCATTGCTTCCGACCACGCTGTCGCTTATCCTGCAATCGTAATGTAAATATCGCCGCTGCTGCTATCCACTTCGGTTTTGTACGTGTTCAGGCACCCATCGTCCGGTTCATATACTTTGCCGCTCCGAAGGTCGATTTTCCAGTCATGCAGCGGGCAGTGAACGGCCGTGCCGCATACCATGCCTTCCGATAACCTCCCGCCTTTATGGGGGCACCGATTCTCCACTGCATGCAGACTGCCATCGCTTAGCTTGAATACGGCGATTTCCGTATCGCGGATCATGAAGGTGCGAGCTCCTTTTTCCTCGATGTCCGCCAGATGTCCAATTCGCAATCGATCCATTGCTGTTCCTCCTTCTCTAGTGGGCTGCAGGCTGCACGTTGGCCAGCGGCGTGAAGTTTTTGCGCAGCTCGTCGTTCTCGATAATTTCCTTCCAAGGATCAACGGTATGTCCCAGTGTCAGCTCCAGTCTTTCGATCAAGGCCAGCCGCACGTCCCGGTCCGCCAGCGCTTCCTTCACGTGGTCCAGTCCGACCCGCTCGATCCAGGCTGCCGTTCTTTCGTTCCAGCGAGCGTTCTCGCGGTAATATTGCAAGTAGGCATACGTCCATTCTTCCACTTCCAGATCGGTCTTCACCGTACATAACAGTTCGGCCGCGCGAACCTTGACGCCGCCGTTGCCGCCGACATGGATTTCCCATGCGCCATCGATCGCCACGACGCCGAGATCCTTGATCGTGGCTTCCGCGCAGTTTCGCGGGCAGCCGGATACGGCCAGTTTAACTTTGGCCGGAGCCACCATTTTGTCGAGTTTCTTCTCCAGGCGGATGCCCATTTCGATGGAATCCTGCGTGCCGAAACGGCAGAAGGTGGAGCCTACGCATGTTTTGACCGTCCGCAGCGCTTTACCGTAACCGAAGCCGGAAGGCATATCGAGTTCCTCCCATATTTTCGGCAGGTTTTCCTTTTGCACGCCGAGCAGGTCGAGACGCTGCCCGCCCGTGAATTTGACCATCGGCACGTCGTATTTCTCGGCTACGGTGGCAATTTTAATCAGCTCTGCAGGAGAGGTGACGCCGCCATAGATACGTGGGATGACGGAGTATGTGCCGTCCTTTTGAATGTTGGCATGGTACCGCTCGTTCGTGAATTTCGATACCCGCTCGTCTTCATATTCGCCCGGCCAGATCATGCCGAGGTAATAATTGAGGGACGGACGGCATTTGGAACAGCCTTCTGGCTCGTTCCAGCCGAGCACGTTCATGACCTCTTTGACACTCTTGAGGCCCATCTCCTTGATGCTTGCGACAATCTCGTCACGATCGAGGGAGGTGCATCCGCAGATGCCTTCTTTCACCTGTTCACCGACGGCATCTCCTGCAAAGTGTACGAGCAGCGATTCCACGATGGGCTTACACCCTCCGCAGGAAGCGGAGGCTTTGGTACACGATTTGATTGCGCCAAGTGTATTGCAGCCTTTGTTCAGCACGGCATCGCCAATGGCCGCTTTGGTGACTCCGTTGCATCCGCAGACGATCTCGTCATCCGGCATGGCCGCCATGCGCTCGGCTGCGGACGGGCCGCTGCCTGATCCGCCTCCAGCAGGCACGCCGAGCAGAATTTCCTTCTCGCGGCCGCCGATGTTCTCCCCGCTTTTGATGAGGGAGAAGAGGGAGGCGCCGTCGGTCGTATCGCCGAACAGTACGGCTCCGATCAGCCGGCCATCCTTGATCACCATCTTTTTGTAGACATTGTCCACGTCGTCCTGGATCCGGATGCTGCGGGTATCGGCCGAATCCTTGAATTGTCCTGCCGAGAACACATCTACGCCGGACACCTTCAGCTTGGTGGAGGTCACCGACCCTTCGTAACCCTGGGTTGCCGCGCCGGCAAGCCGCTTCGCGAGCACCGTCCCTTGTTCGTATAAGGGAGCGACAAGTCCATAGGCGATGCCCCGGTGCTCTGCGCATTCGCCTACAGCCGAGATGCCCGGGATGCTGGTGTTCATGTAATCGTCGACGATGACGCCGCGATTCACCTCGATTCCTGCTTTGCGGGCAAGATCGATCTGCGGCCGAATGCCGACGGCCATGACTACAAGATCGGCTTCGAGGACCGATTGGTCAGTGAAACGCAGCGCTTTAACCCGTTTTTTGCCCGTAATTTCCTCGGTCTGTTTGTTTAACAGGAACTTCATGCCTTGTGCTTCCAGCTCCCGCTGCAGCATCAATCCTGCCGGAAGGTCGAGGTTCCGGTCCATCAAATGACCGTTGATATGAATCACGGTAACGTCCATCCCAAGATTCAGCAATCCGCGCGCCGCTTCCAGGCCCAATAGTCCGCCGCCAATGACGGCAGCTTTGCGGTAGCTTTGAGACGCTTGCATCATCGTTTCGCAATCCTTGATGTCACGGAAGCCGATGACGCCTTCTTTGTCGGAGCCCGGGATGGGCAGGATGAATGCTTGGGAACCGGTTGCCAGAATCAGTTCGTCATAACTCGCCCGCACGCCGGCTTGGGATAACACTTCCTTGCGATCGGCATCGATGTGAATGACAGGGTCGCCTGGATAGACGCGGATGCCATGTTCTTCGTACCAGCTCCAGTCGTTGATGACGATATCTTCAATGCTCGTTCCGCCGGCCAGTACGGAGGAGAGCATGATCCGGTTGTAATTGGGATGCGGCTCCGCGCCAAAAACGGTAATTTCGTAAGCGTGCGGTGCAAGCTTGAGGATATGTTCAATTGTGCGGATGCCCGCCATGCCATTGCCGACCAGCACCAGTTTTTTCATTGTACTCATGTCGATAACCCCCTTGGTCCATTCTGCGTGATTCCTGCAGCCTTGCCTGAAATAGAAAAAGCCTGTCATGCCCCGGAGGAGTGCGCATACATGCGCATCCCTTGACTCCGAGATTGCAAAACAGGCTTCTTTGCCGTTTTCACCAGCTACGCCGTTGTAACTGTGATCGATATCATATGGTGTTGTTATGGCTAACTATAGAATATCCATCTCAATATGTCAACATAGTTAACACAAAAAAGTAATTGAAATTTGAAGTTAATTATGTTTACATTGGGTGTATCAGCCGGTCGTTTGCTTCTATGAAGCGAGCTGCCTAGGCGTCAGAATCGGTCGTTGAACGAAAAGCTCGTCTCGAATTACATGAAGGCGATTGAAGTGAAAAGTGTCATTCGATGTGACATAAATTAACGATTGAAACGCTTACATTGCGATTTTGTGCAAATTTCCGATTAAGTAGTGGGAGGGATTGATCCGCCATGCGTTCTATATTGGTCATCCGTGTGTCGCCGCCTCCATTCGCCTCATCCGACATGATCCCTCCGACACCGGAGAAGTTGCTGGGGGCTAACGGGTATCATGTTCAGGTTACGAGCAATGAGCAAGATGCTCTCAAGTTGGCCGGCGAAGTGGATGCTTCTGTTCTACATTTACCTCTGACCGAGGCAGAACATTGGGCTGATTGCTTGGGAAAGGGCAAAACGGGAACACCGCTGCTCTGGTGGTGTGCACCCGATACGGTTTCGACATCCGCTGAGGTTTGCGAGGTCGGTGTTGCCTTCGATGGAATGCTCACCCCTTCCATGGCGGGGGCGGAGATTCATTGGACGCTCCACTTTGCTGCCAGGCATTATATGGAACGCAAGCAGTGGGAACGGGAACGCCAGCAGCTCCATTCCAGGCTGGAGGACCGGAAATGGATCGATATGGCCAAAGCCATTCTGTGTGAGATGAGGCATATCTCCGAATCGGAAGCCTATGATCAATTGCGCAGGAAAGCGATGGATGAACGGAAACGGATGGTGGATGTGGCTAAGGCAATCGTGAAGGCCCATCAGTTGCTTCAGTCTTAATTCGGAAGGGGGATTCATTGTGGATATGTCTGCCATACTTAGAGAGGTTGGACGGGGCAAACGGGGTGCGCGCGATTTGAACTACGAAGAAGCGTTTGCGGTTGCGGGTAAAATATTGAATGGGGAAGTATCTCCGGTGCAGACAGCCGCCTTCCTGATGGCCGAGCGCATGAAAACGGAGAACGTGGAAGAGTTGGAGGCGTTTGTGCATGCCTGCCGTAACGGCGCGGAGCGAATGGCCGTCTTCGAAGACGGGCTGGATTGCGCAGGTCCGTATGACGGCCGAACCAAATCGTTCATGGCGACGTATCCGACCGCCTTTGTGCTTGCCGCTTCAGGGGCACGGGTCACGCTGCACGGCAGCGAGCCTTTGCCTCCCAAGTGGGGGGTGACTTTGCCTGTACTGCTGCGGGAAGCCGGGATTGATCCGCGGCAGATGGATCGCGAGGATGCAAGGGAAGCTGCGCTGCGGACCGGGGTCATGTATGTATCGTCCGAGGACTGGTGCGCGCCGCTGCGTAAGCTTAGACCGCTCCGGGAGGAATTGGGATTCCGTACGGTGTTCAATACGGCGGAGAAGCTGATTGATTTCAACCACTCCCCTTATCTCGTGTTCGGCGTGTTCCATAATACGTTCCTGGACCGGATCGCCAAGCTTCTTACCCGATTCCGGTACCGCCGCGCTTATGTCGTTCAGGGCATGGAAGGCTCCGAGGACTTGTATATTGATCGGCCTACGCGGGTATACGGCGTGGAAAATGGGGAGATGCAGCTGGAGCTCGTGGACCCAGCGGCGTACGATTTGGATATCCCTGCACCCGAGCTGGCGTGGACGGCGAAGAAGCAGCTGGAGGTTGCCGAAGCGGTATTGAGCGGTGAAGCGCATGTTGCTTTTATCAACCAGGTTGCGCTTAATGGAGGCTTTCGCCTGTATGCGATGGGACGCGTCAGTTCCATCGAGGAAGGCATTTATACATGTCAGGGCTTGCTTGAGGATGGATCGGCATACCGCATTTATCGGCAGTGGTGCCTGACTATGGGCGGGGAGCTGCCGGATCGCAGAACGCTGTCCACATATCCGGCTTCGACCACATAGGAAGCATTATTCCCAAGGGCAGCTAACGGTCAGGAAGTCGGCAAATTTGTTGCTCTCTTCCCGCCGCTGCCTTCTCATGACTGCCCGTACAGGAGCGGTTTCATATCGTTTTTTCTCCTCTTCCGTTTCCGGATTGATCCTGGGTACGATCAGCTTGCGTTTATTTTCGTTCAAAGCCACAAAGGTAAGAAAGGCCGTTGCGGCGATTTTCTTTTCCCCTGTCTTCAGATCCTCGCGAATCACCTACACGAATATTTTCATCGAACTCCGGCCCGTCCAGGTTGCGAACAGATCCCAGCATTACCGAGTCCGACGATCGATCGGAAACAGGATGTCGACCGCTGAAGCTGCCGAATGCCTCGGTCTTCCGGAATTAGTCTATCCTGTCTTCGCCATGTGCGTAAGCGGTCCATTATTTGTGGAATCTGTCGCGGAATTGGCTTGGAGATTCCCCTGTCCAGCGTTTATACTGCCTGCTGAAATGAGCGATATTTTTATAGCCCAGTCTAGAGGAAATTTCCTTGATGGACGTCTCGGGATTCATGAGCAGCAACTTGGCCTTTTTGAGCATCAGCATAGACATGTACTGTCTTGGCGATAAGCCGAATGAACGGGTAAACATGCGATTGACTGAAGATGTGCTGTATCCGACGTCTTGTGCTATGGACTCAATCGTTTCATGGGTTCGAATTTCCCCCTCCTCACTGTCCATGTCGCCGACGATCTGCTCCAGCCTGGAGGCAACATAGGAAGCGGTGGGGGATATTTGCGACGAGATGCCGTGCCCTTCCTGAGACAGGACATGGCTGAGTGTTCCGAACAGCTCAAACAAGGCGGACAGGATTATCATGCGGGACTGGACGCTCACGCCAGCTCCCTCCAGCGTAAGCATAATCAGTTTGTCCAGTGCGGGACGAATCGCGTTGCTAAGCTCGCTGTCTGAGGCTGAGAAAGGACTGACCCTGGCACATAGCAGCTCTCTGAAATCCGGTTCATCTACATCAAAATGAATGCAGTAATAAGTCATGCCTCGGTGAGCGGCCGCATAGCTTTCGTGTTCCTCTCCCGGGATAAGGAGCAGCAGGTCGCCTGGCTGTTGTGTAAAATGCTGCCCATTCACTTTCATCTCTTGAGTACCGGATAAAACGAGGTTTACCTCGAAGAAGGGATGAGAGTGAACAGGATAGCTCCAATGATGATCTACGGTGCGGTAATGGGCAGCAAAGACACGGAAGGTTGAATTCATATCAGGCAGCATAAACTCAGTTCCTTTATATTCCTCTTTGTTCCCCCTATGATCTCTTATCACATTTTCTCTGCGTTCCATAATCGATGCACCTTCCAATAGGTCAGCAAACTTTTGCTTGATTTGGGTAAATAGTGACTTCTTCTGGATATGGGTAAGTATGAATAACTTTGCTATGATTACAGTATACTACTAAATTTTCACGGATTTCTGCCTGTTGAAGAAGAAGGGTAAATATAGTGCCAGCAGACAGGATTATCCGTAATGCAAAGGAGCAAAACGATGGCTGTTATTCAGAATCCGATCTTGACTGGGTTCAATCCGGATCCAAGCATTTGCCGTGCCGGGGAGGACTACTATATTGCAGTATCGACATTTGAATGGTTTCCGGGTGTAGGAATCTATCATTCAAGAGACCTGAAGAACTGGAGGCTCGTATCAAGGCCTTTAAATCGTCTAAGCCAGCTGAATATGATGGGAAATCCCGATTCAGGAGGCATTTGGGCGCCAGCATTGTCTTACTGTGACGGGAAGTTCTGGCTTATTTACACGGATGTTAAAGTGACGGAGGGACAGTGGAAAGATTCTCATAACTACCTGGTTACCTGTGACACCGTTGACGGAGAATGGTCTGAACCGATTTATTTGAACAGCTCAGGCTTTGATCCCTCCCTGTTCCACGACGAGGACGGCAGAAAGTACCTTGTCAATATGGTTTGGGATCAGCGTGTTGGAAATCACCCTTTCTACGGAATTGCTCTGCAGGAATTTGACCCGGTACAGCAGAAGCTGGTGGGCAAAGCAGAGATTATCTTTAAAGGAACCAGTATCAAGCTGACAGAAGCTCCGCATTTGTACAAAATTGACGGTGTTTACTTCCTGCTCACTGCGGAAGGCGGAACGAAGTATGATCATTGCTCCACGCTGGCCCGTTCCCGAGATCTACGCGGACCTTATGAAGTGCATCCGGAGAATCCACTCATTTCGTCCTTTGCACATCCGAGGAATCCGCTGCAAAAGGCGGGGCACTCTTCCATCGTGCATACGCACACCGACGAGTGGTTCCTTGTCCATTTGACAGGAAGACCTCTTTCGAGAGAAGGACATCCGCTCCTTGATCCGAGAGGATACTGTCCGCTCGGTCGTGAAACAGCGATTCAACGCCTTGAATGGAGAGACGGATGGCCTTACGTCGTCGGCGGCAACCAGCCTTCCCTTCAGATCGAAGGCCCGAATATGGAAGAGGTCAAGTGGGATCCTGACTTCCCGGAAAAAGACGATTTTGACAGCGAAGAGCTGAATCTGCATTTCCAAAGCCTGCGTATTCCGCTTGGCAGCTCGGTTCTCTCATTGACGGATCGCCCGGGGCATTTGAGATTGTACGGCAAAGAGTCCTTCTCGTCCAAGTTTACGCAGGCCTTCATCGCAAGACGCTGGCAGCATTTCCGCTTTACAGCGGAGACGAAAGTTGCGTTTAATCCAACGACTTTCCAGCAATCGGCAGGACTTGCAAACTACTACAATACCCAGAACTGGACCTCCTGCCAGATTACCTGGAATGAGGAAAAGGGAAGGGTGCTGGAGCTTGCAGTATGTGATAACTTCACGTTCTCCCAGCCTCTGCAGGGGCAGGAGATTGTTATCCCGGACGAAGCGGAGTACGTATACCTGCGTGTCGATGTGAAGTACGACATTTACGAGTATTCTTATTCTTGGGATGGCCGGAATTGGTCGACTATTCCAGTACAGTTCCAATCTCACAAGCTGTCGGATGATTACATTCAAGGCGGCGGCTTCTTCACCGGCGCATTTGTGGGCATGCGTTCTCAAGACACATCAGGCCAAAGCCTGCCTGCCGATTTTGATTACTTCATCTACAAGAGCAACGAAGCGTAATCTAAACATGTGTTAAAAAAGCTCCGAGTCTCTCCGCAAAGGATTAATCCTGCGCAAGAGGTTCGGAGCTTCTTGTATTAATCGCATAAACAGCCTGTTCTACATCAGCCTTTTACGGCTCCTGCCGCCATTCCCTCAACAATCCGGTCGCTGAGGAACATGTAGGCAACGAGAATCGGCAGAATACTGATCATCAGCGTCGCACCGATGGCGCCCCAGTCGGTTGTGTACTGGCCGATAAAGTTCTGGACGCCAACGGTCAGTGTTTTATATTGATCGGAGCTGATAAACGTATTTACGAAGATGAATTCATTCCAGTTATAAATCATGTTGATGATTCCTGTTGTGGCAATAACAGAGCTTGTCATCGGAAGAACGATGCGGAAAAACATTCGGTTAACGCTGCACCCGTCGATTACGGCCGCTTCTTCGACCTCTTTAGGAAGCGCATAATAGAAACCCAGCAGGATCATAATCGTAATCGGCATATTAAAGGCGACATAGGAGAGCACCAGTGAAAGCGGATGATCCGTCAGGCCGACCTTGTTAAACATGCTGAACAACGGAATTAATGTGGAATGGACAGGAATCATCATCGCGACCATAAACAGGCCGAGGACAAGAGAGCTGCCCTTCCATTTCATCCGGGTGATGGCAAAGGTCACAAGGCTTCCAAGCACCACGGTGATGATTGTTGCTGCCACGGTTATCCAAACACTGTTGAAAAAGTAAACATCAATATTGCCTGAGTTCCATACCTTTGCATAGTTTTCCCACTTCGGATTTGCCGGTAGAGACAGCGGAGGCAGGTTAAATACCTCCTGGTTATTTTTGAGCGAGAAGAGCAGCAGCCATACGAGTGGAAACAGCTGGAATGCTGCAACCCCGATCAATATAATGTATAGAAGCGAGTATCCGGTCTTTTTTAGTATACCGGAACCGGATTGCGCAGATCCGCCAAGCCGGGCAGTGCTTTCCATCATGATGTGTTACCTCCTTATGAGTATTGAATCGTATCTTTGGTCGCTGTTAATTTACGAATGATCCAGGTCACGACAAGACAGATAATGAGCAGGAAAAAGCCGATGGCGCTGCCGTATCCGAAGTCGTAGGATTTAAATGCCTCGCTGTACATGTAGGAGGCCATAACTTCACTTGAGCCGTTTGGCCCGCCGCCTGTCATGACGTAGATCAAGTCAAAATATTTAAGCGAACCCACAAGGGATAGCACGATGGTAACCTTAATGACTTCCATAATAAGCGGAAGCTTGATTCTAAGGGCAATCTGTATGCCTGTAGCGCCGTCGATTTTTGCCGCTTCTTCAAGCGATGTCGGGATGTTCTTCAGTGCAGAGTAGTAGATCAGAATATAGAAACCTGCATACTGCCATAGGATGGGAATAAAGAGCGCAATCAGTACAAGTGAAGGGTCTGCCAGCCATGCAGGAGGGTCCTCGAAGCCGATGGACGTCAGAAAGCTGTTAATAACCCCGTTTGTCGGATGGTACATCCGAAGCCACAGCTGTGCAATAGCAACAGAGGACAGCAGCATCGGGACGAGATAGATTTTGCGGAACAGATTAGCTCCCTTAATGCGACCCGCTACAACCATAGCCACAGCCAGATATATAATCAAGCTTAAGCCTGAGAAGAAAGCGAGCAAGAGGGAGTGCCAAGCGCTGCTCCAAAATACGCTGTCCTGCAGCAGCTCCTTATAGTGATCCAATCCGATAAATTTCATGGCGCCTATTCCGTTCCATTCATGCAGGCCGTAATATCCAGTTAACAGAATCGGGATATAAACGAGCACCAAAATTAACAGCAGGGATGGAAGGACGTAGAGTGCGATCATCTTCTTGTTAGACATTACCTTATCCATTTGAGTCAAACTCCTTTCCGTTCTGCATAATAAGCTGACCCGGTGCAAGAACCGGGCCAGCTCACCTGATTTTGATGGTTATTCTTGTTGGTTACTTCCCGGAAATAGCCTTGTCATGCTCGGCAGCGAAGTTTTCAGGAGTCACCGCTTTGCCAAACAATGCCTGGATTTGATTCAGATGGGTTTCAGCCGCTGATGCCTGCATCTGCACATCGGCATACAAAGTAATGCTGGTTGCTTTGTTCATTTCGTTGAACAAGTCAATATACAGCTGAGGGAGCTCAAGTGAAGCAGTGTCTACTTTAGTTGCCGGGATCACACCTGCGCCGGTAACAGATTGCTCACCCCATTTAGCTACAAAATACTCTACGAATTTCTTTGCTTCTTCTTTGACTTTGGAATTCTCAGATACGAACAATCCTACGCCGGGTCCGCCTACCCAGCTGTCAACGCTTCCTTTGCCGCCTTCGACTGCAGGGAATTTAAAGAAACCGACGCTGTCGCGGAATTCCTGAGGGATTTCCTCGTTCGTTGTAAAGTTAGGAAGCTCCCAAGTACTCATGATGTACATTGCTGCGTTTCCATTCAGGAACTCGGATTTGGCTTCTTCATTGGAAAGCCCGTTAAAGCCTTTAATAAAAGCGTTGCTGTCTACGAGTGACTGTACTTCAGCTGCCGCCTTGAGCAAGCCTTCATCGGAGAAGGAGCCTTCGCCGTTAATCGCTTTAGCAAGCGCCTCTTGTCCGCCAAAGCGTTCAGCAAGGAACATGTAAATGAGAGATCCTGTCCAGCGGTCCTTATTGCCGAGCGCAATGGGAGCAACACCGTTGTCGGTAAGAGTAGTAATAACCTGTTTCAATTCATCATACGATTGCGGTGTTTTCAGTCCATACTGTTCAAAAATAGCCTTGTTGTAGAAAACAGGGGTAATGTTAAACTCCAGCGGCAGACCGTATGTCTTGCCATCAATATTGAAGGCTTCCGTTGTTCCTTCTACAAATTTTCCGCTTAAATCACCGTCCAGCAGATCATCTAACGGAGTGAACAGTCCGCCTTCAACATAAGGGGCCATAAAGCCTGCAGCCCAGGTAATGCCGACATCAGGCAATTCATTGGAAGCAGAGAGTACCTTCAGCTTGTTTTTATACTGTTCGTTGTCCAGCACTTCTGTCTTGATCGTTACATTCGGGTTTTCTGTCTGGTAATCTTGAATAATTTGATTTACGATTTTATTTTGTCCGGCAGATACACCCTCAGGCCACAGATGCATAAAGCTGATTGTTGTTTTATCGCCGTCCGAGACACCTTCATCTCCATTTGCGCTGCCATTGCTGCCGCTGCTGCCACAGCCGGCAAGCGCGATGGCGAAGCATAGCGTCATGATCATAAACGTCCACTTTTTACTAGATTTGAACACGTTTACATCCCCTTTGCTTATTGATCTTGGTCGGTTGTGAAACCGCTTTATCGACTCTAGTTGAATTGTAGCAAAGCTTTTGTAAGCGCATAACGTAACAGGCTTTGGGTGTAATACCACTTTTATTGGATTTTCTCCTCCGAGCTGGTTTGCAGATTCGCTCTATACCTGCCCGGGCTTACATTCTCCGCTGTTCGAAACACTTTCACAAAATATTTCGGAGTCTGGTATCCGACGAGCTCCGAAATCTCGTTAATGGAAAGTCTCGTATTCACGAGGAGCTCCTTGGCGCGTTGAAGTCTCTTGCGAGTCATATAATCGCTGAAGGTAAGGCCGGTTTGCTCCTTGAACAGGGAACTAAGATAGCTTGTATTCATATGAAGCACCCGGGACAGATCACGCAGGGATACCGGCTCGTTCAGATGCTGATCAAGGTAATCCATCGCTTCCCGAATCGATGTGCTGTACATACGATTCTCTTGAGCGGTCTCCATCAATTTTGGATCGACCAGCTTTTTCATCTGCTCTACTTGGTTCTGGTCCTCATAACGCTTAAGAGCCAGCTCCGCCGCCGCAACGAGCTTCTTCTTGTCGATCGGCTTGAGTAAATATTCGACTACACCGTATTTCAGCGCTCTTTGGGCGTAATCAAACTCGGCATGCCCTGAAATGACAATAACGACAGGAGGGGAGGGGGATGAATGGATTTGTTCAATCAAATCGAGCCCGCTGATTTCCGGCATGCGAATATCGGTAATGACAAGATGGGCATGATTCACCTGCAGCCATGCCAACGCTTCTACTGCACTCGATAAAATATGGATCGTGTGCTGTCCGGATGACCAAGATTCTAGCGTTTTCCGTATGCCTTCTCTGGTTCTCGGTTCATCATCCACAATGAGTATTGTCTTCATGATAAAAAGACCCTCCCGGTTCATTTGGTATCGTAAGTGCAATGACGGTTCCTTTTCCTGCTTGGCTCGTTATACGCATTTCAGGTTCCTTGGTGCTGTAACTAAGCTTTAATCTTCCGTAGATGTTGGCAATGCCGATGCCCTTTCCTTTTGAAGAAGCCGAACGTCCTTCTTTCATGGCCGTGTATAGGGATTGAATCTTCTCGTCGTCCATTCCCGGTCCGCTGTCTTTGACTATAATCTGCGTATATCCCGGACGTTCTGATGGAGAAACCGTCAGCTCAATGCTCCCTGGGCCGACTTGCTGTTCAATTCCATGTAGAATGGCATTTTCGACAAGGGGCTGAATCAGCAGCTTGGGTATAGGAACAGATCGTAATGAAGGATCGCATGTGATACTCCAGGAGAGCCTGTCTCCCATCCGAATATTCATAATCGTCAAGTAACGCTCAGCATGCGTCAGCTCATGATCTATAGCCACCCACTCGTCCTCATCCCCCCGGTTAATGACATAGCGAAACAGACCGGACATCGCAATGACACTCTCAGCCAGCTCATCCTCTCCTTTTTCGTCGAGCGCCCAGTAGAAGGCTTCCAGCGTGTTAAACAAGAAATGGGGGTTGATCTGAGACTGAAGCGCTTTAAGCTCTGTACGGCTTTGCAAAATTTCTTTTTGATACACGACCTCTACGAGCTCATTCATTCTGTCCACCATCTGATTGTATGTGTTGTTCAGCTCCCGTATTTCAAGTGTGGCAGAGGTAACTGTACTTGGCTTTAACGTCCCGAATTTGGAATTCCGCATCACCTTAATCAAGTTCAGAATGGGCTTCGTAATCATTGTAGATAGAAAAAAGGACAGGATGATGAACAGCAGGGCGCCTCCAATGCCTGAAACGATAATGACGGTTTGAAGCAGGCTGATGCCCTCTGCCTTGTAATCTGCCGGGGATAAAATGACCAGGTTCCAGCCTGTCTTTTCCGAAGGCTTCGTCACCGTGATATACGATTTACCGTCCAGCTGAATGGAAGATTGAAGCTGGTGCGCTTGAATATTCGCGCTGATGCCTGGCATGGGAGCGATCGAAATAGGCTTGCCGGCTCCGTCGAACAAATTCATGTACTCCAGCGGCCGATTGCTGTTGGATTGGGTATCGGTGAGCTGAAAGTAGCTTTTATCGATACGTACGACCAAATAACCGGCTGCCTCAAACGACTGGTTGATCAGTCTGATGTTGCGGATCGCAACGACACTGTGAGAATCCCGCGGATCAATGCCGAACCAGACCAGTCTGCCCTGTGCTCGATCTGCTTCATCCACTAGTCCGTGTTCTACGCGCTGATCCAGCTGCACATCATCCAGCGGCAGAAGTCTACGGTATTCCTTCGTGTAAATTTCGATGGAGCGGATGGAGGCTGCGTAAGCTTCCAGCTTGCGCACCTCTTCCTGCAGGTTTTGTCTCTCTGTAAAGCTGAGTGTCCCGCCTGCGGACTCCTGAGCCAAGTAAAGCTGGACAGAAGGATCCGTCGCGACTTGAGAGGTCCAGGTATCAATTTGGCTCACTAAAGCCTCCAGCTTGCCTGTTGTCTGAATAGCGGTCTGCTCAATGTGGCTTTCCGCATTGTTTCTAAGCAGAACGGAAACCTGCTGATACAGAATAAAAGCAATGGAGCCGAGAACAAGCATCATGACAAATAGGGACCCGATAAAAATTTGATTGCGAAGTGTGTTTAAATTACGGGAATCGATCATGAGGTTCACGTTTCCTTTCAATCTGTAAGTGCTTACATTTTGATTGTTAGCGGTCTTTTAACTTCGATGTGACGTCAGCTGCACATTCTCAAATTCTAATTCGTTCTTCTTCGTTCGACAATACCTTCATCTTCCCGATGCTTGAAAAGGAAAAGTGCTTGAATGAAATGGGGAAATGTTCGAGCATTGAACAAAAGAGGGGCGTCCCTCAGTCATCGATGATGACTTTCGGGACACCCCTTCGAAAAGGATAACAGCGATCGGAAAATGGTACTGCAATCGCAGTAGCCTGGTGTGGTTTATTTATGCGGTTTCTATATTATTAAGCCTTGGCTTTGAAAATGCCGGATGGTCCACCAACGGGCAGGAACGTTCGCCCGAAGTGGGCGTTCAGCACCGAAGCTCCCGTACCGTACAATGATACGATTCCGATGCACAGCTCGGCATAGGCTGCAATGGTATGGAAAATATGCGGGGCAATGCCGAAGGCGTCGAAGGTAAGGCCCAGGAACAGGAAATCGATCAGAATGAAAATGATCAGCAATACCTTGTTCGCTTCCACGGCGCCCAGCGTCATGAACAGGGTGAAGATCAAATATCCGGCAAAAGCGAATCCGAGCTGCTTGCCATCGGTTTGTTCCGCAAGAGTGGAGCCGAACACGCCCATTTTGATCAGCCAGTTTGCCCCCATCGCAAACCAGAAAAATGCGTATGCGCCAAAGGCCGTTGTACCGAAGGTGTTATTTCTTTTCGAATCTTGAATGCAAGCGAACAACTGCGCGAACGCGCCGAGGAAAATCGCCCATGGGATCGCGTAGCTAAGCCCTTCCGTGATGCCGAGCTTTTGGGAAGAGGCGACCAAAGTGACGATGGCCAGCCCGAATAATCCCATCGCGCTGGGATCGGCGTTTATGATTTTGACTTGAGTGCGTGAATCGGTTTGCATAGTTGTTGATAAGCCTCCAATGGTTCAAATCGGATGGTGCGAAGCATACATCCTTGAATGGTTTAAATTTGTATCCGCCGGGTCCGGACACACATTGCCCTATTGTAACTGAATGGTTGATGATTGAAAAGGACATTTATCGCTATGGCGGTGCTGATCCACTGAAACGGTTTTGAGCAAGGGTAATACATCAAAAAATCGGTTTTTTAATGGAAGAAGACGGAAAATTACATGTTCATTCCCTGGGAGAAAGGATAGTATCTAGAAAGTAATTTACTTTTGGTATGGGGAGGGAAGCGGGCGGGCCGATGCGGGGCCCGGAAATGACATAAATCAGAGAAGAAAAACGTTGGATACGACATATTGCAAGCGCTTACTTGTTTAGTGGTTTCATCAATTTGTCTGTAATCATTCAATCATGAGATGACGAAAGGATGGGTATTGATGATCGCGAAGACGCGACGAATCGGCTTGATCTTGCTCATATGGGTGTTTACCATCTCCAGCATGGGCTGGGGGACGATGTTTGGCATGACAACGGTAAGTGCGGCTGCTTCCGAAGGGAATGCTGCCGATGCAATCTTTCATAAATACGACTTCGGTTCGGGAGGGACGGCAGACGGATATACGGCGGTTGACGCGAGCGCTGCTTATTCTGCCGGGGCGGGTTACGGCTTCACGGATCTGTCTAAAGTTACGGTACAGGATCGGGGCACGGAAGATCCGATCAAATCGGACTTTGCCTTGCTGGCCGAAGGGGCAGGCTTCAAGGTTGATTTGCCGAATGGCGATTACACCGTTTCCCTGGTGGCGGGCGACCCGCAAGGGAATACGGACATTGCCATCAAGGTGGAGAGCATGGATAAGGTGCTGCCCACGGCCAAAGCGGCTGGTGAATTTTTGGAGATGAGCTTCGACATTGCGCTGGTGGACGGGCAGATGAACTTTGAGTTCGCCGGAACGGCCGCCAAATTGAATGCGCTTACGATTGAAAGGTTGCCTGAGCGGGAGGCTGGGAGCAAACCGGTGCTGTACCTTGCGGGCGATTCCACCATGCAGACGTATGACCCGTACTGGAAACCTCAAGCCGGATACGGCCAGATGCTGCCATCGTTCTTCAGTGATGCCGTGGAGATCAAAAACCATTCCATCGGCGGACGCAGCTCCAAGTCATTTATTTTCCAAGGCAGGCTGGATGAAATTTTGCGCGCCATTCGTCCGGGCGATTACCTCCTGGTTCAATTCGGGCATAACGACGCAACGATCAGCGTTCCCGATCGCTACGCCTCACCCGCCGATTACAAAAACTACCTGAAGACTTACATAGACGGGGTGGAGCAGCGGGGTGCTACGCCAATTCTGGTGACGCCGATGGGACGCCGCGATTTCAACGCGGATACGGGCAAATTTAATGTGTCTTTCCCTGAATACGTGCAGGCGATGAAGGAAGTCGCGGCCGAGAAAAACGTGAAATTGATCGATCTCAGCGCGCTTAGCATCGCATATTACGATTCCATCGGGCCGGAGGCGACCTTATCGGTATTCCTTCATGTGCCGGCGGGTATCTACCAGGCCTTCCCGAACGGCGCAACGGATAATACCCACTTCCAGGAATACGGAGCGATCCAGATCGCAAGGCTTGTTGCCGGTGCCATCCGTGAGCTGGACCTTCCGTTGTCCGCCGCCGTCAAGGATGCGCAGGTTCCGGCCGAAGTGCCGGCCAAACCGCAGGATCTTAGAGCAGGCAGCATCAGCAACGCAGGGGCTGTGTTGAAATGGACGGCTGATGACGCCGCTGATATTTACAAAGTGTACCGGAAACTGGCATCCGAGCCGGAATCAGCCTACAAGCTGGCAGGAACGGCCACCGTGCCTACGCTTACGCTTAGCGGATTGGCCGAAGGACAATCCTACACCGTTCGAGTTACTGCCGTGAACGGACGCGGCGAATCGGAAGCTTCGGATGAAGTCGGCTTTACGACCAAATCGGCCAATTACCGTTATGATTTCGGCCCGGTCGGCTCGCCGGTAGCTGCAGGGTACACCGAGGTCAATCGGAATACGATTTATACGCCGGAACGGGGTTACGGCCTGACCTCTTCAGCCAATATGGCTGATCGGGACCGTGGCAGCGCCACCGATGACCTGCGCCGCGATTTCGTCATTTATTTCGGCGGGTCGTACGAATTCAAGGTGGATTTGCCGAACGGAACGTACTCGGTGAAGACGTATACGGGCGACTGGATCGGATCGGCCAGAACGAACGTTAACATCGAAGGCAAAGATTACGGTACCGTCTCCTCCGGCGCCCAAAATATTGCCGAAAAGGTGTTCAACCAAGTCACGGTTCAGGATGGACAGATGAATCTGGTGTTCAGCGGACAAACGGCGCATTTGAACGGGATCGAGATCACGCCCGTATTGACGGCTCCCGCAAACCTGAAGCTGGATGAATTGAACCTCGACGCCGATCCGATTACGGCTGCCCTATCATGGGAAGCGGCGGCGGATGCGGCCGAGTACAAGGTGTATCGCCAATCCGGCGGAGCCTCCAAGGCCGAGCTGCTGATTACGACGGCAGAGACCGTCTACGTGGACAACGAAGTGGAGCTGGGCGGAGAATATGTATACACGGTTACAGCCGTGGACAGCACGGGGACGGAATCGGTAACTTCCAATGCCTTGTCCGTATCGACCATTGATTCCACCGTCGACAAAGCCGAAGTCCCTTCCGGCTTAACGTTGCAGAACATTAACAAGAACGATGCCACCATCGGCTGGAATGAAGCTGCAGGTGCACGTTCATATCAGATTTATCGAGCGGTCAAGGCAGACGGACCTTACGACCTGATCGGTCGAACCAAAGAAACGACATATACGGATTCCACGATTCTGAGCACGATTCCTTATTACTACAAAGTCGCTTCCGTCAATGCGGGCGGCGTATCGGAGCTGTCGGCCGTCCTTGAGACGCCTGTCGCAACGAAGCTGGAACGCGAGATGGAGTATTTGGATCGCGCACCGGTAGCGGTTCGGACGGATAACGGCAACTATCTCGGCTGGCGCATGCTGGGCCTCGACCCTGAATCCATTGCATTCAACGTATATCGCGACGGAGAAAAGCTGAATGAGGAGCCGATCGCGAATAGCACGAACTATACCGATGCGGAAGGAACGGAGAATTCCAAATACCGCATTACAAGTGTGTTGAATGGCATTGAAAAAGCGGCGACCAAGGAGTTCGGCGTATGGCAGGAGCAGTATTTGCCGATACCGCTGCAGAAGCCAGCGGATGCCTATACGAAAGATGGTCAGCCATATACGTACCATGCTGGCGATGCCAGCGTGGGTGACCTGGACGGTGACGGAGAGTACGAGATCGTGCTGATGTGGTATCCATCTAACGCTAAAGACAACTCCCAGGCCGGATACACGGGCATCGTGTACATGGACGCTTACAAGCTGGACGGAACCAGGCTGTGGCGCATCGACATGGGGCGGAATATTCGCGCAGGGGCTCACTACTCTCCGTTCTTGGTATACGACTTTGACGGCGATGGCCGGGCAGAGCTGATGATGCGTACTGCCGACGGCACCGTCGACGGGCAGGGCAAGGTGATTGGCGACGCCGATGCCGACCACCGCAACAGCTCGGGGTATGTTTTGCTCGGCGACGAGTTCCTCACCGTGTTTGACGGCAGGACCGGAGCTGCTCTCGATACGGTGGACTATGATCCGCCGCGTGGGGACGTGGCTTCATGGGGAGACGGATACGGCAATCGCGTAGACCGCTTCCTGGCAGCGGTAGCTTATGTGGACGGGGAACGTCCAAGCGCCATGTTCAGCCGCGGTTATTATACGCGCACCGTGCTTGCAACCTATAACTTCCGCGACGGCAAACTCAGCCAGGTATGGCGTTTCGATTCCAATGATGAAGGGCACGCGGAGTATGCCGGTCAAGGCAATCATAATTTGTCGGTTGCCGACGTCGACGGAGATGGCAAGGACGAAATTACGTTTGGTGCCATGGCGATCGATGATGACGGCAAACCGTTGTACAACACCAAGCTCGGCCACGGGGATGCCATGCATTTAAGCGATCTGGATCCGACGCGTTCGGGATTGGAAGTGTTCGGCGTGCACGAGAACAAAAGCTCGCAGTACGGAATGGAAATGCGCGATGCAGCGACAGGAGAAGTGCTTTGGGGCGTATTCACCGGCATGGATACCGGACGCGGTATGGCGGCAGACATCGATCCGAATTACCCGGGATCGGAAGTATGGGCTGCAACCATTACGAATGAACAGCATATCCCGATTACCGGTCTGTACAGTGCCCAGGGGGAACTGATCTCCGCAAATATTCCTTCTTCCACGAATTTCGGCATCTGGTGGGACGGGGACCTGCTGCGCGAGCTGCAGGACGGCATTCGAGTCGACAAATGGGACTACGAAAATCAAACCACGGTGAACCTGCTCACGGCTGCGGGATCAGCCTCCAATAACGGCACCAAAGCCAATCCGAGCTTGCAGGCTGACCTGTTCGGCGATTGGCGCGAGGAAGTGATGTGGCGCAGCGAGGACAGCTCGGAGCTCCGCATCTACACGACAACGGATGAGACGGACGTGAGAATTCGCACGCTGATGCATGATCCGGTGTATCGTCTTGGCGTAGCATGGCAAAATGTTGCCTATAACCAACCGCCGCATACGGGTTTTCATCTTGGCGTAGGCATGGAACAGCCTGCAGCACCGAGCATTCGCTATGTCGGTGAACCGCAAGCCCCCGAGGATACAACCCCTCCGGTCATTTCCGGACTGCCTGCAGAGAAAATGAAGGAAGATGAAGTATTGAAGGTGGACGTCCAAGCCGAAGATCCCGAATCGGGCATTACCCAACTGGTGCTGACCTGGGATGGGGAGCTGGTGAAACAGGGTGACGAAATCAGTCTGAAGGGTCTGGTCGGCAAACACAAGTTCACTGCACGAGCGGTGAATGGAGCCGGTCTGGCCACCGAATTGTCGGTCGAAGTGACGGTCGTGACTGCGGATCAGGCAGACGGGGCACCGGGAATGCCGGTGTTGTCCGATAATAACACGCATGGAGATGGCCTCGCTGATGGAAGTTATACGATCACGATGAACATGTGGTGGGGAAACAACGGTACCGAATACAAATTGTATGAGAACGGCGAGCTGATCGATACCCAGCAGCTTGCTGCGTCGACGCCATCGGCCCAGAAGGCGGTCACGGACATTTCAGGACGAGTCAACGGCACATATGTTTACACGTGTGAGCTGATAAATGCCAAAGGGACGACCGAATGTGCGCCGCTCACCGTGACGGTTGCGGATGCATCGCCAGGCCAACCTGTGCTTTCATCCGACAATTGGGATGGCGACGGCAATTACATCATTACCATCAATATGTGGTGGGGCACCAATGCTACCTCATATCGCCTGTATGAGAACGGAGCAGAGATCGATGCACAGACGCTGACGGCAGCCACGCCTAATGCCCAAGAGGCGAAGGTGACGATCTCGGACAGAGCTCCGGGGGAATATGAGTATGTTGTGGAATGGATCAATGAAAGTGGATCGGTAAAGAGTGATGTCTTGAAGGTAACCGTCAGACCTTGAATAATCCAGATCACAAAGCGATAACGAATTGATCGGTTGGCAAATGAGGAGAAGCGCCTCTCTGCAATCTGGGTCGGCCCATGCGGGTCGAATCTCGACAGAGGGGTGCTTTTTGGTCTACATGGACAAGAAATTCATTTTTCTTGCAAATGTGATGTCATAAAAAGCGACAAGTGGGTAATATTCACAGTATAGTCACATTGGAATTTGTGATCGTAATCCATCGGGTTATTACTCCATTTCTAGTATTTTGCAGCATTCGATTCATGTTGTACTAGAACACAATATATAGACGCCTATTAACGATGTGATCCCATATATGGCTATGAATGAGGGGGGATTTGGGGTTTTTCGTCATTATTTTTTGATATTATAGAGTCAAATTGTGCCTTAATGTGTTACTATATCCGTAAAGAATCTCAAAAAATGGGTGATGCAGCCGCACCCGAGCCGATGATGCCATATGTTAATCCAACCGAAGATTGACAGCAAAACCTAAACTATATCACAGTATTAAGGAGGTCTCGGGTGATGGTAATGAGTTTGGATCTGAAAAGTCAAATCGAAAAAGCGAGACATAACCTGCACATGCTGGTGGAACATAACAAAGGTGGGCTAGGGCATCCGGATGTCATTCGGCAGTCCATGGCATTGGACGAGCTGATCAACGAATATCATCGAAAACATGGAAGCAAGGCTGGGGTCAGGCCGATTTAATTTCTCATGCTAATCTTCTTTTTCATATAGCTTTATCCCAATGCGGACATGCAAATGGCCGGGAGCAGCAGGCAGCGATAGCGCTGTGCACTTCCGGTCAGGACATGTCCGCATTGTTTGTGGATGTGGCGGTCAATGCTGCAGAAGGCGTTTCGCTTCAAGGTACAGCACTTGAACGAATTTTTTGGTGTTGATCCTTGTTTGGGACAAGGATGGCTCGACGTTGTTTTGCAGCTCCAGCATTTTTTTGCGGATTTCGGTAAAATCAAAAAACTTTGATGCGTAGTTTTCGAACTTGGGATGGGTATAGTCTGTAAGCCCGAGCGAAACAACATGGCTGAGCGTTTGGAAAATGGCGCGGCGAACGCGTTGTTCGGCAGCCTTGATCTCCTTGTTGATCTCAGCGGGAGACGCGTCTGCTCCCAGTTTGCGCAAGGCAACGTTATGGAAAACATCCTTAAGGGAAGGGAACATGTACGGGGATAGCTTATGCTCTTCCGTTTCGGTTTCCTCCAGAAACTCCAGCATGTCGAGCAGGTCTTTGCTGCCCGCTTCCCCCACCATGCCCATTTCCGATAACAGATGATGTCCCGCGGTCGTAATGTTTTTTTCGGCGGCCTGTCCGCTTTGGCGCTCAGACCCTTGAATCCCTGTCAATCCTTGAAGCGTGCGCTGGATTTCCTGAATCGACTGCTGCATTCTCAACCGCTCGTTGACAAGGCGGAGTACCGATACGATCTCCAGGCGGTTGAGCGGTTTAGTAATATAGTATTCAATGCCAAGCGAGTAAGCTTCCCCGATCATGCTTTTGGATTCGATTTGCGAAATCATGACGATTTTCCCGCCGAAACGGTTTCCAAGCGCGCGGATCGTCTGAATACCATCACGCTGCGGCATAAGCAGATCGATCAGCAGGATGTCCACTTTGTTCAGCTCAAGCAGCTCCGCGTGTACGTGCATCCCGTCTTCGGATTCGCCGGCAATTTCACCCAGTCCTTCATCCTCTATAATATCACCGAGCATGGAACGGATTCCTTGATCGTCATCCACGATAAAATACCTCAACCTTCTTCCTCCTTTCTTGATCACAAGCGACCTATTTGCGAACGGCTTGCACAAAATCCGATGTCTCCCCATCCTATCTTTGCCCACAGTATGCCCTGTTTTGGCGGTGTGTCTCAGAAACATGCATACATTTCTGATGAGTGGCGGTCATTGCGCCTATCATCCTCATCGTGTCAAGTAAAGTCACAACATATGGCCGAATATCACTTTATAACAAAAATTTTGCCCATCACACGTAGATAAATGTCGATTTCGGTAGATGTTCCCGTACTATAAGTAACATCGTTACTTTAAGCATATGCGAAATGATGCAAACGGCAGTGCAGGATGTGTATATGAAAGCCCGAGAGCCGGGCAGATCGCCGATTCGAATGAATTATAGAAGATAAGGGGCAGTGCTGATGGAGCAAACAATACAAGATATCGTCATGTTTTTCAACGATTTTCTATGGTCCAAGTTATTGATTATTTTGTTGGTCGTGTGCGGGGTCTATTTTACCACGAGAACGAGATTCATGCAGTTTCGCATGATTGGAGACATGGTGAAGGTGCTTACCGAGCCGAAGAGCAAGAAGCCGGGCACCATATCGCCGTTTCAGGCGTTTTGCATCAGCATGGCTGCGCGCGTGGGCACGGGCAATATTACGGGCATTGCGTTGGCCATCGCTTTGGGTGGTCCGGGGGCGGTGTTCTGGATGTGGATCATCGCCATCATCGGTGCGGCTTCCAGTTTTGTGGAGAGCACGCTGGCCCAAATCTATAAAGTCCGGGACAACGGTGGTTTCCGAGGAGGACCGGCTTATTACATGGAACGGGGGTTGGGAAAACGCTGGATGGGTGCGCTGTTTGCCGTCCTGATCATTCTCTCGTTCGGTCTGGTGTTTAATGCGGTGCAGTCCAACACGATCACCGTTGCCTTTCAAAATTCGTTTGGCACGGATCGTCTGACGGTGGGCATCATTATGGCGGTAATATTCGCCGCGATCATCTGGGGCGGGGTCAAACGCATCGCCAAAGCTTCCGAATACATCGTCATCGTGCTTGCCGTGCTCTACATCGGCGTGGCTGCCTTCGTGGTGCTGTCGAACGTCACGGAACTGCCTGCAATGATTGCGTTGATCGTCAAAAATGCCTTCGGGTTCGAGCAAGTGGCGGGGGGGACGCTCGGTGCTGCCCTCATGAATGGCGTCAAACGCGGTTTGTTCTCGAATGAAGCGGGGATGGGGAGCGCGCCGAACGCTGCGGCAACGGCCGATACTTCGCACCCCGTCAAGCAGGGGCTCATTCAGGCGTTTGGCGTATTGACCGACACGCTCATCATTTGCACAAGCACGGCCATGATCATCTTGATGTCCGGATTGTACGAAGGATCGAATTTGGGCGGAATTGAGCTTACCCAGGCGGCATTAAGCGTGCATATCGGATCATGGGCTTCCGGCTTTTTGGCTGTTATGGTGTTTCTGTTTGCTTTCAGTACGCTTATCGGCAATTATTATTACGGGGAGACGAACATCGAATTCCTGAAGTCCAATAAAGGATGGCTCTGGTTATACCGCGTTTGCGTCATTGCGATGGTCGTGTTTGGTGCCGTTGCCAAGGTGCAGCTGGTATGGGATTTGGCCGACTTGTTCATGGGGCTGATGGTTGTGGTGAATTTGATCGCAATCCTGATGCTGTCTAAAGTAACGTTTGAAGCGTTGAAGGATTACAAGAGGCAAAAGGCAGAAGGGCGGGACCCGGTCTTCACCCGCGACCGCATCCGCATTCCGGGCGAGGTTGAATGTTGGGAGCCGGAATCGCCATCTGCGGACAACAGTGATCGGAAGATGGTACTGCGCTCGTAGTGGCCTAGCGTGGTTGATTCATGCGTTTTCTATAAATTGAAATAAAGTAAACAAGACTTCCAGGAGATCCTACTTACGTAGTTTTCCTGGAAGTCCTGTTTGCATAACGGATTACTTGGCTTCAACCGTGTAGCTGATGAGTTGGTCTGCGAGCAGTTTCATGCGCTCCCCGGTTGCGTTCAACTTTTCGATCACATCCGTGAAAGACTGTACAAGCGTTGCTTGTTCTTGGGAAGAAGCCGCGATCTGCGATACCTCAACCTCCATTTGTTTGATGACATGCTGCACGTCTTTCAGGCTGGCATCGATATCCGTCGTGGCTTGTTTGGCATCGATCGAGAGCTTGCGGACTTCGGACGCCACAACGCCGAATCCTGCACCTGCTTCACCCACGCGGGCGGCTTCGATGGCGGCGTTCAAGCCAAGCAGGTTGGTCTGCTCCGAAATCTCTCGAATAAAGCCGGCGACTTTGTTGATCTGACTCGAATTTTGCACGGCCAGGCGTGTGTTCTCGAGAATTTGCTCGCTGGTCGCTTGCAATTCTTCGGCATGAGCGGCAACGTGCTGCACCATGTCCACCAGATGGCTGTTAATCGCTTGGTTTTCTTGGATAATGGCTTCAAGATGATTTTGATTGGACTGATCGTAGGATGCGGAGAACACGGCAACGACCTTATTTTCGTCGTCAAAAATCGGGATGCTGAGCACGTCCATTTCGAATCCGTACACTTCTGCCGGCACTTTGGTAAGCGAGGCTTCCCGACCATTCACCAAAGCGGAGAAGTTTTTGAAGTTATCGAGGAGCGGCTCGCCCGGCTTGAAACCAAGGCTGAACTTCTCGTTGGTGATCACGTCGACTACCTTTTCATGATCATATAATGAAAGGCCGATGGGTTCTCTAAGAATTCGGCTGATGTAAGGCAGGGATTTCGTAAGAGCTTCTATAATATTCATGGCTGATGTTCCTTTCCTGGCTGGAGTGATGTCTACAAAAGGTGAACAAACTGTATATATCATCGGATAAGAGTGCGCTATCATTAACTGTATTTTAGATAAATTTGTGAATGTTTAACGTAATATTTTCAGTGAAACATCCATTTATATCGTGGTGCTGGATATAAGTTCTAATAGTAACTATTTTTATATCAAGATATTCCTATGTACATATATCAAAAACAGGACATGTGTCCATGACTGGCCTTCAAAAGATGACGCAGGAGGTTATTCGGTATGAAAGAAATATTGGACTTTCAACAGGTTCGTCGGCTTGCGAGAGAGCATGGTCTGGATCAGGTGTTGAATGAAGCTGCCCTTGGCGAGTTAAGGCTGTTGGAAGCTTCCAAGGGAGAAATCATTTGTTCCAAAGGCGAACGGCCCGATCGTCTGTATTTTCTCGTCGAAGGCAAGCTTAAGATTTATACGACGTCGCCTAACGGGAAATCGTTGCTGCTTCGTTTCTCCACTCCGCCTGCTTTGGTGGGCGATCTGGAGCTCGTTAATGGCAAGGAGGCCAAAAACACGGTGCAAACGGTGAGCAAAAGCTTGCTGCTTGGTATAAGCTACCATTTCCTGCAAAGCACGTATGCCAGCAATCCAAAATTTCTCCATTTCATGCTTGGCCATATAACCCACAAGCTTTATACGTTCTCCAATTTTTCGAGCCTGAACTTGTTATATCCGGTAGAAAGCCGCTTTGCCAGTTACATGTTATCCACGATGGAGCAAGGGGGACAAGTCAATGAGGAGATCCAGACCTCCCGTTTGACGGAGCTTGCCGATCTGTTAGGTACGAGCTACAGGCATTTAAACCGCGTCATTTCGGATCTGTGCGAGCGGGACATCATCCGCAAAGAACAGAAAAAGATCGTGGTTCGGGATGTTGAGCAGCTGCGGGAAATCGCCGGGGGGAACATGTACGAATAATGGTCCGAAACGGATAAACGGGAGCAACGTGAGCGATGCCCATGCATAAAAGCACCCCCGATCGTTGCTGAGGGTGCTCTTTGCAGGTTGCGTTGACTTGCTAGCCGGCATGCGGCGTGAGGCGTGCACTGCCGAGAAAGTGAAGGACGTTGTTTACTTCGCGTCTTGTTCCTCGAACAGCTTCGCTATTTCAATAATAACCTTCGTTGCTTTAACCATATTGTCGACCGAGATGTATTCGAATTTGCCGTGATAGTTCTCTCCCCCGGTAAAGATGTTCGGCGTAGGCATGCCCATATAGGAGAGCTGCGATCCGTCCGTTCCGCCACGAATCGGACGAATGACGGGTTCGATGTCCAGCCGCGTCATCGCTTCATGGGCAATATCCACGATATGCTTCACAGGCTCGATCTTTTCCCGCATATTGAAATACTGATCCTTGAGTTCGAGCGTAACGATCTTTTCGCCATATTTGGTTTTCAGTTCGGCCACAATCGTTTGCATCGTGGATTTGCGGGCTTCAAAGCTGTTGCGGTCAAAGTCCCGGATAATGTAACTCATTCGGGTCTGCTCCACGTCTCCTTCAATCGATAACAAATGATAGAAACCTTCGTAGCCTTCCGTAAACTCGGGGGCCTCTTTGATCGGCAGACGGCTGTTCAGCTCCATCGCGATTTTGGCCGAGTTCACCATCTTGCCTTTTGCCGTTCCGGGGTGCACGTTGGTGCCGCGAATCGTAATTTTGGCGGCTGCGGCGTTAAAGCTCTCGTACTCCAATTCTCCAAGCGGACCGCCGTCGACCGTATATGCGTACTTGGCCCCGAATGCTGCCACATCGAAGCGGTGCGGTCCCCGACCGATCTCCTCGTCCGGCGTGAAGGCAACGCGGATCTTCCCGTGTTTGATCTCCGGATGCTCGATCAGATAAGCCATGGCCGTCATGATTTCGGCGATGCCTGCTTTGTTATCCGCGCCGAGCAGCGTGGTGCCGTCCGTCGTCATCAATGTATGCCCCTTGTATTCATGCAGCTCAGGGAACTCGGCGACGGACAGAACAACGTCCAATTCTTCATTAAGGACGATGTCTTGTCCATCGTAATTTTCAAGGATTTGCGGTTTGACGTTTTTGCCCGTAAAGTCAGTTGCGGTGTCCAGGTGGGCCAGAAAGCCGATGACCGGGATGTCCTTATCCGTGTTGGAAGGCAGCGTTGCCATGACATAACCGTTCTCGTCCATGGTGACGTCTTGCAGACCGATGGCTTTGCATTCTTCGACCAGATGTTTGCCGAGCTCCAATTGGCCTGGCGTGGAAGGGCAGGTTTCGCTGTTTTCGTCGGATTGGGTGTCCATTTGGGCATAGGTGGTCAGTCTTTGGATTAAAATATCTTTCATCCGTATCACTCCTTCAGAACGGTTTGCAAATATCATACCATGTTTTGGATGGGGTTCGCGCGGGCCGGGTTAAGTATAAAAAGAGTAGAGCGGTAAAAAATGTCCGTACTTGTAATTATGCTGATCAGGTTCATAATAAGATATTGAATGACGAATGGGTTGTTTTCCGATCGTGTTTCAGGACATTGAAATAAATAACGATTTACTTAGGAGATGATGAGAAAATGACAGAATCTTTGTTTTCGCCATATCGCTTCAAGGGGCTCGAGTTGAATAATCGCGTGGTCATGGCACCGATGTGCCAGTACTCCGTAACGGCGAAAGACGGCATTCCCAACGATTGGCATCACGTTCACTACGTGAGCCGGGCGGTTGGGGGAACCGGCCTGATCGTCATTGAGATGACCGATGTGGAACCGGACGGGCGCATTACCGACAATGACCTGGGCATTTGGTCCGATGAGCATATTCCCGCTTTTGCCAAGCTTGTGAATGGAATGCATGCATATGGCTCCAAAGTGGCGATCCAGATCGCGCATGCAGGGCGAAAAGCAGAGGATGCCAAACAGCCGGTGGCTCCTTCCGTAGTGACGTTCCCTGGCGAAAACTTCAAGACTCCACGTGCGCTGAGCACGGAAGAGGTTCAGGTCATGGTGCAAAAATTCGCGGACGGCGTACGGCGAGCAGTTCAAGCGGGTGTAGACGCGATTGAGCTTCACGGGGCGCACGGATACCTGATCCACCAATTCCATTCCAAGCTGATGAATCATCGCGAGGACGAATACGGTAAAGATTTGTCGCGCTTCGGCTGCGAAATCATTCGTGCGGCTAAAAAGGTGATGCCGGATACCATGCCGCTTATTATGCGCATTTCCGCCGTGGAATACGCCGACGGAGGCTACGATATCGACCATACCCTCGACATTTCACGGGCATACAAGGAAGCGGGCGTCGACATGTTCCACATCAGTTCCGGCGGCGAGGGCCCGTCTGGAACGCGGAAGCCGGGCAATTATCCGGGGTACCAGGTTCCGTTTGCCCGCCGTTTCCGAGATGAGCTCGGCGTCCCGGTCATTGCCGTGGGTTTGCTGGATGACGCCTCCCTTGCTCAAGCCGTGATCGGCAACGGCGATGCCGACCTCGTGGCGGTAGGCAGAGGCATGCTGCGTGATCCGTATTGGGCCAACCATGCCGCACTGAAGTTGGGTGCGGACGTCAAGCAGGCAGCCATTGCGCAGCAATATACACGTGGATACTGATTGAGGCCGGGCCGATGCATGGAGATGCCATGCACCGGCTTATTTGCATATTTGCACGATCCCCGGATATAGTGGTAGGAGCAACGTTTGAAACAAAGTGTACAGAGAACAATAACCTTGCCAAGGAGGCGAAGATATGGAATCATCAAGTGCATTGCCGGCAATCCGGCAACAACTCACGCTGCAGGCCCCTGCGGAGAAGGTATGGAATATCGTGTCCACGTCCGAAGGCATGGCTTCCTGGTTCATGCCCAGCAACTTGGAGCCTGTGGTGGGCCACAAGTTCATTTTGGAGGCAGGACCATTTGGTCAATCCCCTTGTGAGGTCACCGAAGTGCAGCCGCTGCATAAGCTCTCTTTTCGTTGGGGGAAAGATTGGACGCTGACCTTCGAGCTTGAAGCGCATGGGGAGAGCACGGACTTCACGTTGATTCACGACGGCTGGGATGCGGACAAGCTGACCGAGTTTGGGCAGGCTCACGCCATCGTACGAGAGAAAATGTCTCAGGGCTGGACTGGAATTGTACAGAAGCTCGGTCGGGTCGTGGAAGGCCACGCCTGATTCCGAATAGAACGATAGCATGTCAAAAGCCGCAGCGATGCTCCGACGGAATGCCGGGAGAATCCTGTGGTTTTTGTATTTTATAAGAACCTTAGACTTCGCGGCAGGGAGCTAACGAGGTTTATGAACGGATTATGGGCTTACGCCTTCTGCAGCGTTATCGAGTAAGGGGATGTAAATGTCCATGGACTGCGCATCGCCGGAATGCCTTGATTCCAACGAGTAAGCTGTCATGTTCGGCTCCAACCCGCGTTGCCTCAGCTTTTCTGCCAACCATAAGAAGGTTTGATCGGTTTCAGCCCGGTCGGAGCCGCCCTGGTGGGTGTAAACAGCATATTCGCACGCAGGAAGGGTCAAGCCGACCATACCCTGCGGTATTTCGTGAAGGTGCGACACCTCCACCCCGGCCACGTAACGATATATCTTTGAACGGCTCAGCGTAACGCCCGTACTGTTCCCTGCTTGCTTTTGACGAACGATTTCATGCCGCCTGCGCTCCAGTTCCGACCATAACCTGGGGATCATGACCTTGGCCATATACACGGCTGTGAAGGGGGCTTGGAACTCGATGCCGACAATGTGGATCTCGGGACGTAATACGCGCCGGAATGGATCGGCGGCCGGCTGTATGGAATCGGTCATGATTCCTTTTCGTGCAGCAGAGGGCAGCAAGGAATACCCTCCGGCCCTGCCGGCCTCTGCATACAAAGGTACCCCCATGCCGCTGAGCTCGTGCAAATACCGCAGCATGGTCCGATAGGATACGCCGAACTCGGAGGCCATGTCTTCCACGGTAAAGGTTCGTTTCTCATATACCCGCATCATCAGTTCGATCAAGCGCTGCGTTTTGGTCATGATACCGGTCGCTCCTTAGGAAGAAATGTTTTTTATTGTGACAGAATTTGTCATTATATTAGTATAAAATAGAGTCAGGCTAGCGACAACAAAGACAGCATGCGTGAACAAGAACCAATGTTGAAAGGGTGAGGAGAACGATGAATCAGGTCAACGAAGCGATGCTTCTGCATAAGGATGCCGCGGTAGTCATCGGATTGAAGTGGGAGGGAACATTTGCGGAGGCGGGTGCCGGTGGCATTCGAGCCGTGCAGATGGAATTCAAACGGCGATTGCCGGAAATTGAAGGTGTTCTCCATCCAAAGGAACTGCTAGGTCTGTCCTATCATATGACGGAAACTCATTTTTCGCATCTTGTCGCTGTCGAGGTTGAAGCGGAACAAGAGGCTTCGGTTCCCGAAGGCATGCTGCGCATGGATGTACCTGCACAGACCTATGCCACATGCAGTCATGTCAAAGGACAGAGCATCGAGGCATCCTACAACCATATTTATGCCTGGATCGAGCAACAAGGCTTCAAAGCGTTGAACGAGCCGTTTACCCATTATGAGGTGTACCCGATGGATCAGGACCCGTACGATCCTGAACCTGAGTTTTCCATATTCATCCCCGTCAGCCAATAATTTTTTTGGCATACAGGTTGATTCCGCTTTATTCCTCCAGACCGCGTCGTTGCGGTCTTTTTTGCATTTGGTGAAATTTTATGATGGCAAAAAAAGTTGAAAATTCAGGAATTTTTAAGAAGTTGGACTACCCTTATTAAGCTATATGCTTTTTAATAGAGATTGAGATTATCGCAATACGTTATTGACGAAATAATTAAGGAGAAACGCAAAACATGACAGAAACGATCAAAAGAGAACGAATACCGGAGTTGAATCTGGTCCGCGCCATGGCCATTATCGGCGTTCTGTGCGTGCACTCGACTTCATATGCCACTGTTGACATGACGGAATCGGGATACTACTGGTTGTACAATTTCATTAACATTTTCATGAAGTATGGTACGCCTTCTTTTATTTTTCTGAGCAGCTTTGTGCTGTTCTATAACTATTATTCCCGTCCGCTCGACAAGAAGTTGATCGGCAACTTCTACAAGAAACGGTTCGTGTATATCTTGCTGCCTTATTTCCTGTTCTCCCTGTTCTACTTCGTGATTCTTCACGTTACGCATTATCAGGGGCGTCCGTTCGGGGAATCGGCCATCAGCTTCATCAGCAAGTTGTTTACGGGCAAAGCTTACACGCACTTGTACTTCGTGTTTATCAACATGCAGTTTTACCTGCTCTTTCCGTTGGTATTATGGCTGCTCAAGAAATATCCCGCCGTCGTTAAATGGTCCGTGCCGATCGGGCTGCTTATTCAATGGGCCTTCATCGTAAGCAACAAATACGGATTCCAGGTACCGAACAAAGGAAGCTGGGCATTCTCTTACTTCTCCTACTTCATGCTAGGAGCATTCATCGGGGTGTATTTTCCGAAGATCAAGCAGTGGTTTATCGTTAGCCGCGAAAATGCGACCACAGGCCGCGTAGCTTCATGGATTGCCTTATGGATTGTATGGATCGGGGCAGGTCTCGGCCATGTATACATCTACTATCTGCTTCGCATGAAAATAGCTACGTACAATACGCTGTATTATGAGCTGTTGTGGAATGTGCACACCTTTGCCTGCGCGCTGGTGCTCATCCAGATTTCTTACCTGCTGTACCGCAAGGGTCCGAAATTCCTCGTGAAGCCGCTGAGCTCGCTTGGGGCTTTGTCGTTCGGCATCTACCTGATTCATCCGTTCTTCCTGCTGGTCTATCGCGAGTTTCCGCCGCAAACGGGAACATCTTGGCTGGTGCATCTGTGGTATGCGGGAGGTTTCGGCATCGCACTCGTTGCCTCGTGGATCGTGGTAGCCCTGACAGCGAGGTTCATCCCGTTCGCTTGGGTCATTTTCGGAAATCTGCCGAAGCCCAAACCGCGTTTGGTACCTCAAAGCAATCCGGGACAGGTGGACGTTCGTTAACGTCTATCCTGCATGGAATAATAAACCGTATCCTTGTCGACCTTAGGGTTAGGGATACGGTTTTTTTGTTTACGCTTTGTACAGCGTTTTTCGAAAAAAATGAGAACAGGTGTTTCATTCTGGTGTATAATGGGTAAGAAGGGTGTGGACATGAAACCAATTTTGGAAATAAGGTGATTCGAATGAAGACATGCGAACAATGCGGAAAAGCAGTTGAAGATATACTTGAGTATGTGGAACATATATTGCGCGAATGCGGACGAGCGCAGGGAAACGGAACGGAGAACGGTCCGGAAATCGCACAGGAGTGCTGGTATAAGGATTGCCGGAATTAGACCGTTCGGCAGGGCTTAACGATGCAATCTTAATCCGATCCGTCTTCGAAAAGCAGTCTGACTCCCTGAATGCCTCCGTTAGAGGTTTTCTTATCGGATGTGATACAATGGAAAGAAACCGGATTCATACGGAATCGAGGTGACATCATGGAGATGGGCACAGCCCCTTTCCGGAACAGCATGACAGAACATGAGGCCAGACAGACCAAAACATGTACATATTGCGGACATACCTACCCGTTGTCCGCTTTTCGGCGCAGAACCGGAAAAAGGGCTGGTGCCGGCTCCAGACGCGGGGCCTGCCGCAATTGTCGCCAACTTGGCGCGAATAAGGGTGAGCCGATGGCCGGGCTGGCAAGCGGACCGGCATGGTCAGGGCAGAGAAGTGTGGATGCCGCAGCGCTTCAGGCTCGAGACGAAGGGCGAGCTTCATCTGAGACCAAGGATTTATCGGGCGCGTCCGGCATCGGCAAACCGCGAAAAAAACGTGCCAAAACCGCAGCTTTCGACAGTGCAACAGCTGCATCTCCGAAGCCTGCACGATCGCCGGTTATCACGGAAGGTCTCGCAACCGAACCCGATTCCGGGACGGCAAGCATACCTGCAGCTGCTGTTGCTGCTGATTCCGCAACCGTCAAACGAAAGCGGAGAAGGCGCAAACGCAAAAGCAAACGTCCGGAACTGCAGGCGATAGCCGAACAGTCTGCAGGGGATGAGGCAGGCACACGCCCGTTGGTCCGGGCGGAGAGCGGGCGTCAAGAAGCATCCCCCGCACGAAAGGAATCAGCAGATGGAGAGGCTGCCGCGAGTGACGGCAAACGTCCGGCAGCTGCCCATGCCAATCGCAACCGAAGTGCCGTCGCGGATGGTCGCCCGCGTCGCCATGCTGCGGCGAAACCTTCGGTATTGGACCCGGAAGACCCTTCGTTTTTGCGTACGAACAGGCAGGGCTTGGTACGCATGCGCGGCAAGACGGACAAGGGGCGGCGCTGGCATCAGGAAGTCGAGATGGAGCTTGCGGTAACGCTCGTGAAGGAGAAGGCCGCCGTCGTTGTCAATCGATATACGATTCGCCGATTGTTCAGCAACAAGGACTTCAAGCGATATATTCTGAATCGTGACAGATATACCTGTTATTTCTGTGGTTCCTATGGAGACACGATCGATCACCTTCTCCCTCGGGCCAAGGGCGGTCATACCACGCCGATGAACTGCGTGTGCGCCTGCAATCTGTGCAACCAGTCCAAGGCGGCGATGGATGCGGACGAGTTCATGCGCTCCGGCATACCCGAATGGAATGCAGCCCATCAGGAAGAGATGAACGCGATACAGGATGAGATGAACACGATAGAGGAAGAAATGAATGTGATCATGGAATGAGAAAAGGGCCATTAGGCTCTTTTTTTGTCTAAACAGCAAGTACATAAAAAAACGGTTCGCTAATGCCGGGCGTAAACACGCCGAGAAGCTAAAATTTCATCAAATTAACATCCATTCGGGACTGGCTTCTACGTTATACTTGGGTGAGCGCATTTATGAGAATCAACGCCTTCGAATAAAGGTTTGAATACTGACGGATGGAGGGAGAGCATGACTCTGACGACCTTGGACATCATGTCGTACATCACGGAAGAGAACATCCGGTTCTGGATGGAGAAGTTTCGCTCGCTCGGACCATTGCCGGGCATTTTGCTGACATTTATGAAGTCGTTCGTGCCGCCGTTGCCGACCTTGCTGATCGTGGGGATAAACGGAGCCGTGTACGGATTGTGGGCCGGATTCCTGTATTCATGGATCGGAATCGTGCTGGGCTGCACGGTGACGTTCCTGCTGGTCAGGGAAGTCGGCAAATCCAGGTTCGTGGAACGCTGGTCCAACAAACCGCGCGTACAGCGAAGCATGGTATGGATCCGGCGCAATGCCATGGGATATGTGTTTTTGCTAAGCATCTTCCCGGTGGGCCCGTTTGTCATCATTAATGTGGCTGCAGGCATCGCAAGAATGAGACTGGCCTCTTTTTTGGTGGCAGTCGGGCTGGGGAAAGCGATCATGATCTTCTGCGTGACATATATCGGTTCAAACGTGGAGCAGTTCCTTGAGCATCCCGTGCGCTGGCTGGGCGTACTGCTGTTCATTGCGATTTCGCTGTGGGCCAGCCGCAAGCTGGAACGCCACTTTACCCGTTCTTCCGAACGCGAGGATGTAAGCAAGCTGGATCCACCGGCAGGCGAGTCGATTTCCTCCTGAGGGGATATCCCCTAAACAATGGAGGTCGCGCGCCATGCCGGCTGCTTGCGGCCCCTATCCCCGCAATTTGCCCCAATGCTCTACCAGCGGGCCCCCACTGCCGTACACGGGGTCGGTAAGAGGCAAGGGCACTTCCCGAATTTCATGCAGCACCGCTGGTCGTTCAGATCGTTCGCCAGTCTTAAGATTGTAGTTCATTCCTTCCGGATAAGCCCCGACGATGCGAAAGTCAGGGCTTTTTTCCATGCGTTTGTGGCCTGTTCCGGCAGGCAGCACGATGACATCCCCTGCTTCAACCCAAACGGGCTGCCCATGCTCTCCGCCGAGCAAGAGCTTTGCCGATCCTTGGATGACCGCAAGCGCTTCGTGCGTATTGCTATGGTAGTGGTGAAAATCAAATACGCCGTTGGTCCAGCTATTTCCCCAACCGTTCCTGTTCAGGAGATGTTCGGCTTCAACCGGTTGGGCTGCCCAAACATGCCGGTACAGCAGAACAGGCAAAATGGGGTTGTTTGGAATGATCCCGTCATCCTTGAAATACAGGGTATCCACGCCAGCCTCTTTTGAATTCATCTATGCATCACCTCACTAAGTATTACCCATTCCCGACGCTGCGGACAAAGAACTCTGAAAACGCATGAAAAAACGATACGAATTGTATCGTTTTGAGGTATAATCATTGCATGTACGATTCAAGCATACAATGATGGCCTAGGAGGGATGAACTGGTGAACATTGTCATTACAGGTGCTTCCGGATTTGTTGGATTCAATCTCGCCCGTTATTTGGCGGAGCGGGGACATGGCCTTACTTTGATCGATCTCGATGATTATTGCCAGCGATTCTCCATGGGATCGAACAGCTCAACGATGCATCTTATCGCTCATAATCTGATAAGCGGCGGTTTGAAATGGCCTGAAAACACAGATTGCATCATTCATCTTGCGGCAATGCCTCATGTCGATTACTCGTACCACCGGCCTGTTGAAGTGTTTCAAAACAATACGGCAAGCACTCAGTCCGTTCTGCAGCACGCAGCCGATCATCGCATTCCGGTTATCCTTGCTTCTTCCGTTGAAGTGTATGGCGGGCAGCATGGGAAGGTATATCGCGAATCGGATGAGTATGCGCCGGTATCCCCTTATTCCGCCTCCAAGGTAGCCTGCGAAATGCTGGCTCAATCCTATGCCCAATGTTACGGGCTTTCCGTAAAAGTCTTTCGACTCACCAACCTCTACGGGCCGTGGCAATTGCCTGACCGGGTCGTGCCCCGCAACATGGCCAGAATGATCGCCGGCCTTCCTTTGGATATACAGGGTTCTGCCGTCCGGGATTTCCTGTATATAGAAGATGCGCTGCGTGCCATCGAATTGATTCTCCATCATGGGCGGGAGCGCCATGTCTACAATATTTCTTCGGGCGTGGGCACAACCATGCAAGAGATCGGACGGGAACTTCAAAATTTGAAACCGTCAGGACGGGTAAACCTGTCTGAAGAAGAGCCGACCAATTCCCGAGGGTCAAGCCTGGTTATCGATTCCGGCAAGCTGCGCGCCGAACTGGGCTGGGAGCCGCAAACGACGCTTGAAGAAGGTCTCGAGCGGACATTCGTTTGGTATGAAACACATAAGGATTGGGTGCGACAGTTCGCAAAGCAGTATGGTTGCTCCAGAGAGAACCGCGATTTTCTTGTGGATATGGCGAGATACGGAGTTGTTGCCGTCTGACAAAAGCAAAAAAGCCAGGGAAGGGTCGATGGATCCGAACGCCTTCCTTGGCTTTTTAACGTGTCCGCACCGTACTTATGGACGAAAAACATGTAGTAACGGACCGGGATGCCCTCATCCTGTTGTTGGATGAATCGCAACGATTAGATATCGCCCTCTTGGCGAACGGTTAGTGATGTTTTTTTACATCGGCAATTTTGTCTTGGACCGCCCCTTTGGCTTTGTCCATCTTGCCTTCTGCCTGAAGGGATCTGTCATCCGTTGCATTGCCGACCTGGTCCTTGATCTCGCCCTTGGCTTTGTTCACGCCTGCCTTGATCTTGTCGCTAGCCGAATTGCTCATGTCGATCATCTCCTTCATCGGAAGTGTAGTCCTTTATTAACCGGGATGCGCATGTTTTAAACGCCGAGCGTGGAAACCTTTCTTCACTTCGTACGTCTTTTTGTTGAAAAAGCTGTCAGAAATCGATCCCTTCCGGAGTCAATCAAGTATAGGCACTGAATGGCGGTGCTTCTTCAACTTCAAGGGAGGATGGTATGATATGAATGCATATATCGGAAATGGAGCGTACTGCTACGCCAACTCGGCAGCCATGATGCTGGCGGCCAAGGGAGAGACCATTGAGCCGGGACTGCTCGAAGTGGCCAGTGGTTTCTCGCTGGGAGCGCATCTGATACCCAGTGGATTGCTCTTTTTTGACAATTGCTCCGAAACTCCGGATTCGGGCATCACGAGGGCGATGGAACTGCTGGGCTTCCGCGTGCAGCATCGGGTACAGGAGGAGGGCACTGCACTACCTCTGTATGAGCTAGGGGAGGCGCTGGATCAAGGCCCGGTTATGCTTGGGCCTCTGGATATGGGCAAACTGGTGTATAACCCGAACCATAACAATCTTGGCGGGTGCGACCATTATGTGCTGGCGCTGGAGATACGAGAGCATGAAGTCTGGCTCCATGACCCCGCAGGCTTTCCTTATGTCTGCCTGACACTGGAACAGCTGAACGAGGCATGGAAGGGAGGCGTATTTCCTTGGAGTCCGGGTGCCTATCGTTTTTGGTCAGGCCCTGAGCGGGTTGAGCAACTTGACGTCAAGGAACTGCATCAGCGCGTGCTGAGCTGGTTCAGGGAAACGATGCAAAATCAGTATCAGACCAAGGCCGCGGAATCCGGGCGGACAGGAAAACAGGCAATACTGCATAAGGCAAACCAGATCCGTGATGGCGCGATTGATATGGACGAATGGAGTCATTACGTATATTTTGCCCTGCCTGTAGGTGCGCGGCGCGCCCATGATTACGGCTCCTTTTTCAAAAATAATCATGGTCAGCTATCGGGCTTGAAGTACAAACAATCCCGACAGTTTGGCGAGTGTCAATCCCGCCTTGCTGCCCGTCACTGGCAAGCGGCGGCAGATGCGATGGAAGCACTGGCCGAGACGGAGGCTGCCATCGAAGAGGCTCTGCTTCAGCTGTAGCCTTGCTGTATCCAGTCTGAAACATGCATCTTGGGAAGGAGAGAATCGACGTGAACAAATCTACGCTGAAGCGATCCATGGATCATTTGGACAGGGAAGCGCATGCGCAGTGTACAGAATTATCCGTGCTTGAGGATATTGTTCTCATCAAGCAGGCGAAATCTGGCGATTCGGCTGCATTCGAAGAGCTGGTGCGACGTTACCGGGTCCGGCTATTCGGCTATGCGCGTTCCCTGGTGAGGGATGCATATCTCGCTGAGGATATTTTGCAGGAGTCGTTGATTCGGGCTTTTGTCTATCTGGAGCAGCTTCAGGATGCGGAACGGTTCTCGGCCTGGGTACAGCGCATCGTGCGAAATCAGGCGTACTCCCGGATGCGGCGGCAGGATCGGCAGAAGGAGTACAGTTTGTCGGCATTAACGGAGGCCTTCCTGCCCAATGAGGGCGCTCCCCCGCACTGTTGGAACAGGAACGGGAGGGGGGACGGGGCGAATTGCGATTCGTTTGTCATCACCAGCGGCGATGCCGACCCGGAGCAAAGGCTTGCAGAGCGCGAGCAGCTCAGACGGTTTCACGAACTGCTTCATGGACTGAGCGGCAAGGAACGCGGCGTCATGCATGCTTATCTTATGGAGGAGCGTTCACCGCAAGAGATTGCTGCCGCGTTGGACCTCACTCTCGCCAACACGTATCAGCTGTTGTCCCGGGGGCGCAAAAAGCTGGCTCAGCGCCATATCCGTCTTTCGTTAAACGATGTACTGGCCGAACGGGCGCCTTATGGCAGCAAACAGGTCATTTTGCGTGAGCCTGGGTTCTTTCGCAGCCCGCAATCCTGGAGCTCAGCCGCTGAAACGCTGCATGAAATGCTGCTGTACACCGGCTCAGCCTTGTCCTTGCCCATGGTGATGGGGATGAGCGGACTGGCGTTTCGATTGACACTTTTCCCGCAGGATATCCATATCGCCGGTCCAACCGCATATCATTTCAAAGAAGTGCTATCGCGAGCCTTACGCTTCATGGGGTTTCCTTCATATTCCGTCGAGGGGGTGGGAACCGGAGCGGGACTCAATGCCAACCTGCTTGATCCGGCGCTGCGCGAAGGCAAAGCGAAGGAAAAAAGGCCCCTGGACCAGCGGTTGGCCAGTGCCGTTTCCTTGATCCACTACTCGATTGACCGTGGTGTTCCAGCCGTTGTCTGGGATTTGAATATTCCGGAGTTCGGGCTCATCTACGGATATAACAGTTCAAATCATACTTTATATGGCGCGGATTACATTCGTGCTGGCATTTATCCGGTCGACCATTTGGGGCGTGGATTGAACCAGGAAATTTTCGTGCTGGCGGCCGATGCCGCGGGCTCGAATGGAATTTTGGACGTAGGCGGGGCCCTGGAAGCTGCATTGGCTCACTACCGCGGAGAGGACCCTTATGCTTTGCAGGATACGGTTAGCGGTCTGGAGGCTTATGAAGCCTGGCGGAACGCTTTTCGCTGCGGGCGGATCGAACCCAATGGCAATGCCTATAATCTGGCCGTTCTGCAGGATGCGCGGTATTATGCGGCTGAATATCTCAAAACGCTATCCGAAAAGTGGGCGAGTGAACCAGAATATGCCGACTTCAGTGCCCTCTGCCTGGATGCAGAGGAAATCTACCGCACGATGACCGACAGGCTGGATGGGCTTGCAAGCCTGTTTCCTTTTCCTGAGGGCGGACGCCCGAATGACGAAATGAACGCGAATCAGGCGATGAGGCTGCTTGACCAGGTTGAGACGCTTGAAAGGTCCGCCATCGCTATATTGGAGAACATGCTGGCGGAATGGCGGGCGAAACAGCTGACGCAGGGACCTCGAAAGCTGCTTGGGGGAAAATGAGAGGCAGGAACCTTGATTATTCATGTCATTGGCATAAGGAATGCACACCGTGCATTCCTTATTTCTGCCTGGAGAGACGTTGTTGGAAACTTCGAAGAATAAGCGGGCAAGGCGCGCTGCATAATAACCACAGTGACGCATTTCGTTGCATGAAAAACCATGATTTTGGAAGAAGGGCTTCTTATCAGCCTCAAAAAAATCGTGACCGGTGTGATGCTTCGTACATATGGTCATATAGGAGCTTGTCCTAATACCATATATGGTAGGGTGAAAGGCAGCATATGGAAGTAAATGGACCGCCCGGCGAGCCGCAATACTTGACAAAAAAATCGGATTTGTTACAATGTTCACAATATCTTCACAAGTGTAAAAAATTTCTTTTTCATGTTCATGTGCAAGAGGTGTAATATAAGGATATAGAGTTCGATTTCGGCCTGCTTGTCGTTTTGTGTGTCAACACTTGTTGTCCGCAATAGACCTATGTATTTTGCGTCCATCCACGTTTGGAGAGAAAGGATGCAAAATGCTGACCTAAATACAATGCATAATGTGAGAGTGGCCAAAGGGCTGCGCTCTTTCTATTGTGTGAAATTTGGTACATTGGTATTGTATCGTTTGTATTCCTGGTTCGGCTCTGATTGACAGGCATCATGAAAGTCGCGGACTTCTATCCCAAAGTAAAGGAGGACTTTCTCTTATGTCACAATCGCCTACTCAACAAGAGGTGCCGGTAACAGAAGGCGCCGACCAGCAACAGTCCCTGGACGTGCTGGATCAACTGATGAAGCCTGAGGTACAGGAGTCCCTTACCGTACTGGTAGAGAACCTGCCTAAACTGGCTGAAATGGTTACGGTAATGACCAAAGCTTACGATTTCGCACAAAGCATCGCCACGGACAAAGTTCTGATCAGCGATACGATGAGCGCAATGGGCGAATTTGCCAAGCCTGTAGTGAACACTGCAAAAGGTGTAGCTTCCGCTGCCATCGAAGCAGGAGATCGTGCACAAGTCGACCAATCGACGGTCGGTCTATTCGGTATGCTTAAAATGCTGAAAGATCCAAACGTACAAAAATCGCTTCGTTTCGCTCAAGCTTTCCTGAGTGTTCTGAACGAGCGTCAACAACAGCGTTAAGATTAGAAAGAACGGAGGATGGATATGTCGAAGCAAATCTTGATCTTGGGCGGCGGCTACGGCGGTTTGTTGACTGCGCTGACTGCGCGCAAATACTTGACCCCGGAAGAAGCGACTATTACGGTCGTTAACCGTTTCCCTACGCACCAAATCATTACGGAGCTGCACCGTCTTGCGGCCGGAAGCATCGCCGAAAAGGCGGTTGCCCTTCCATTGGAGAAATTGCTGCGCGGCAAAGACGTGAACCTGAAAATCGATACGGTGGACAGCATCAAACCTGACGAGAAAAAAGTGCTGATGGCTAGCGGTTCCACATACTCTTACGATGCACTCGTCGTTGCCCTGGGCAGCGAAACGGCATTCTTCGGAATTCCTGGATTGCAAGAGCACAGCTTCACGCTCAAATCCGTTGACGATGCAAACCGTATCCGTGCACACGTTGAAGCGCGTCTGGATGCTTACAAACAATCCGGCAACAAAGCAGACGCTACGTTTGTTATCGGTGGCGGCGGCTTGACGGGTATCGAGCTTGTCGGCGAATTCGCTGACCTTCTGCCAGGCGTATGCCAAGAGAAAGGTATCGATTTCAAAGATATCTCCCTCTACACGGTCGAAGCAGGTCCTTCCATTCTGGCCGGTTTCCCGCCAGAGCTGGTTGAGCGTGCAAAAACAAGCTTGGAAAAACGCGGCGTAAACTTCATTATCGGCGTTGCGATCACCGAAATGAAAGAAAACGAAGTAATGCTGAAAGACGGCAGCTCCATTCCTACGAATACGCTTGTATGGACAGGCGGAGTCCAAGGTAATGCAGTTGTTGCCAACAGCGGAATCGAAGTGGATCGCGGCCGTGCGAAAGTTACGGAAGTTCTGCAATCCACATCCCACAAAGACGTGTTTGTTGCCGGCGACAGCGCAGTGGTCTTCCCTAGCGAAGGTGCTCGTCCTTACCCTCCAACAGCACAACTGGCTTGGCAAATGGGTGAAACCATCGGTCACAACCTGGGCGTAATGTTCAAAGGTGGCGCAATGGAAAGCTTCACGCCGGTATTCTCCGGAACACTGGGAAGCTTGGGTCGCAAAGACGCTGTCGGCATGATCGGCGGCAACCAGACTCGCCTGAAAGGCCTGCCTGCAACAATGATGAAAGAAGCAAGTAACATCCGTTACTTGTCCCATATTCACGGTTTGTTCGCACTGGCGTACTAATAACCGTAGCAATGCAACAGGGCGCTCTCCTCGGGAGCGCCTTTTTGATTATTTCGTCGTTGGTTCAAGTAGAAAGTGGGCGCTGTTCAGCGGTTATAAAAGCCACGGTTGGTTATGGTATATTAAGGCGTATATCACCATAACCGGAAGGAGCGTATTATGATGAACATATTGGTTATCGGAGCAAACGGACAGATCGGAAAACTGCTGGTAGAACTGTTGGCCAAAGAAGCAGCACACCGGGTTACCGCCATGGTTCGAAAAGCTGAACAAGCGGAATCGTTGAAACAGCTTGGCGCCCATGTCGTCATTGGCGATTTGGAGGGGAGCGTGGAAGAGCTTGCCGAAGCGATGAAGGATCACGATGCAGTCGTATTTACGGCAGGTTCTGGCGGTTCCACGGGAGCGGACAAAACGCTGCTGATCGACCTGGACGGAGCGGTGAAAACGATGGAAGCGGCGAAAGAACGCGGAATCAAACGATATATTATGGTCAGCGCATTTGGCGCGGATCAGCGGGAAAAATGGTCCCAGGCCATCAAGCCCTATTATGTGGCAAAGCACTATGCGGATCGGGCGTTGTTGGACAGTGAACTAAACTACACGATCATTCGCCCGGGCGGATTAAAGAATGAGCCGGGCACCGGCAAAGTGGCCGTTGGCACGGACTTGAAGCCGGGAAGCATCCCGCGCGAGGATGTTGCCCGCGTTATCGCGGCATCTTTGCAGGAAGAGAAGACGTATCGCAGGGCATTCGATCTTGTGGCCGGAAACGATGCCATTGAGGATGCATTGGGCAAGCTGTAGCACGCATATCGGATATGGGAGCTGGAAAGTGGATTAAGGGGGAAAGCTGCATGGATGAAGCCGTGCTGGTCATTGAAGACGAGCCGAAAATTGCGCGCCTGCTGGAAATTGAGCTGCAATATGAGGGATACCGCGTAGGAAAGGCTGGCAGCGGAACGGAAGGGTTGGAGAAATATGCAGGCGGTCAGTGGGATTTGATTCTGCTGGACATTATGCTGCCTGGTTTGAGCGGCATCGAGGTTTTGCGGCGCATCCGGGCAAAGGATGCATCGATTCCAATCTTGCTGCTGACCGCCAAGGATTCGGTGGAAGACAAGGTTTCGGGCCTTGACCTGGGGGCCAACGATTATATTACGAAGCCGTTCCGCATTGAGGAATTGCTTGCGAGAGTACGTGCAGCATTGAGGTTAAGCGCCGCGGCGGCATCGGCGGCGGTTTCTTCGATGGGCGGACCAAATGAGGCTGGAAACGGCGGTCAGGTGTCAGATGCCGGAATGGCGGAGCCGGAGAGCGGATGGTTATCTGCGGCAGACCTGAAGCTGAACGAAGGAACCCGTGAAGTGCTGCGTAACGGCAAGCCGATCGAATTGACGCCGCGGGAGTTCGACCTGCTCGTATATTTGCTGCGCAACCAGCGCCAGGTGCTGACGCGCGAGCAGATCGTACAGTCCGTTTGGGGGTTTGACTATTACGGCGATACCAACGTGGTGGACGTCTATATCCGCTATGTGCGCAAAAAGGTGGATAACGGCTTCGCGCAGCCTTTGATCCATACCGTGCGTGGCGTGGGTTACGTGCTCAAGGAAACGATATGAGCCTGCGCAGCAAAATATACGGGTACTCTTCCGTCCTGTTCGCCGTGCTGCTAATCGCCGCGAATTTGTCGATCTATTATGTGTTTGAATGGATGTCCATGGATAATGAAATCAAACGAATCGAGGCCGAGGCCGAATCGATTGTGTCCGGGGTTCGCCAGTCGGCGGATGCGATTCCGCCGGACGATCTGCTTCGGGCTTATGCGCCGCTGAACGGCATGCTGCGAATCGTGAACGAGGACGGCACCAGTTCTCCACCGGTTACGACGTTTAACGAGGAGGAGCTGAGCAAGCAGCCCTACAAATACGAAAGCGCCAAAAAATCCGAATATATCCGCGTCGACCAGACCGGTTACGTGTGGGTGTCCGTGCCCTTGATTTGGCCGGACGGCAAAGTGGTCAACGTGCAGGTTACCGAGAGCATTGCGGATACGGAGAGTCGCCTTGCAGTGCTGCGCACGGTACTGATCGTCGTCACGGTTGTGGCGTTGATCCCGGCCATCGCAGCCAGCCGGATTCTGGCCAACCGAATGACCCGGCCGATTCAACAGATGACGAACACCATGAGCGACATTCAGTCGAGCGGCCAGTTTAAACGCCTGGTGCTGGGCGCGGGTTCAAAGGATGAACTGAACACGATGGGCCAGACGTTCAACCGGATGATGGATTTGCTGGAATCGAACTTTGAACGGCAGGAACGGTTCGTTTCCGATGCATCGCATGAGTTGAAGACCCCGCTTACCATTATCGAAAGCTACGCCAGCCTGCTGCAGCGGAGAGGCAAAGAGCAGCCGGAGGTGTTCGAGGAAGCGGTAGATGCGATCCTGTCGGAAGCGGTCCGCATGCGGGAAATGACCGAACAACTGCTGCAGCTGGCCAAGCAGCCCGAACAGTGGAATGTGCGGCTGGACAAGGTGAATGTTTCCCGACTGGTGCAGGAATCGGCCATGGCTTTTCGGGAGGCATACCATCGTAAAGTGACATGCGAAGCTCCAGACAACGTCTGGGCAGTTACGGATGAAAGCAAGCTGAAACAGCTTTTGTTCATCCTGTTGGATAATGCCCGCAAATATAGCGAGGATGACATTGCTGTCCGGCTCGAAGCAAGCAAAAGGGATTGCGTGATCCGAATCGTGGACCGGGGGATCGGCATCCGCGAAGAAGAATTGGACAAGGTATTTGACCGCTTCTATCGCGTCGAACAGTCCAGAACCCGCAGCGAAGGCATTAGCGGATCAGGGCTGGGCCTTTCGCTGGCGAAAGATATCGCCGAGGCGGTAGGTGCACGAATCGAGCTTGCAAGCCGTGTCGGCCGAGGCACTGAGGCGTCCATCGTTTTGCCGGCTGCAGCTCGGGAGGTCCCGTTCTCATGAATTTCTCATTCTTCCCTTTTATAATACCCATAGAGCACGGAAGGAGGACATGGAATGGAGGACGGGCATAACGGCTATAACAGCCACAACAGCCATAACGATCATAATAGCCATAACGGTTATCTATCACAGCATTCCCGGATGAAGAAGCAAGATCAGATCCCGCAGGTTGGCGGACGTAAGGGCACTGTCGGGCTGCGTGCTCTAGGCTGGATCGTGGGGAGCCTCGTTGTGGCGGCAGTTGTTGTATGGACGGCTGTGTGGTGGCGACCTTGGGAATCCGGACGGGCAACGTTGACCGCCGAGGCAGCTGCGCAATCGGTACTGAAGCAGTACCCCGGGGAAATCGTCAGCTCCACGCTGAAAGACCGTACCTATATGATACAGCTTCGCTCCGAAACGGGACTGTATGACATTCAGCTGGATGCGGTAACGGGAACCGTGCAAGCCATCAAACGATTGGAAGCCGGCGAGCGATCGGAGGAGAAACCTCTGTTAAGCCGGGAGCAGGTCAAAACGGAGCTATCGAATCAGACCGTGGGACAATTGGAATCGCTGGAACTGATCGAGAAGGATGGCAGCCCCGTATACACGGCCGTGGTCCAAGCGGCAGACAACAGTCGTGCGGAATTGACGATCGACCCTTATGAAGGGAAGGTGCTGTCCTCGAAAAAACTGCAGCCGTCCGATCGGAAGTCGGATGGGGAGAGTGCGGCTCACATTTTGACCGAAAAGGAAGCCGAACGCAAAGCTTTGGCAAGGGTGCCTGGGGAGGTCGATGACATCGAACTGCGCAGCACCGACGACGGCATTGCTTATTACTTGGTAGACATCGATCTGGAAGACGGCCGTGAAGCTACGGTGCAGGTCAACGCCATCTCCGGCGACATCCGCTCGGTTACGTGGGATAAGGAAGACGATTGAGCGGGGCGCGAACCGGTTTGTCGTTTTCTCATCAAATTCTAATCTTGTTCTCCATGCTCTCTCATCCTTAAGGGTTAAGCTGTATTTGTAGACGAGATCAGAACATGACATGAGGAGATGATGGATGATGATGAACAAACGTAAACTTTGGATTGGCACGATATCGGCGGCAGTATTGTTGAGCGGAACGGCCGTAGCGGCGGCAAGCAGCGGCATCGGTGGACAATCCGCGCAGCAGGCGTCGAAGCCGACTTCGCAAGTGACGACTCAAACGGGCACGGAAACGCTGTTGACGGCAGCGCAGGCCAAAGCAGCAGCCTTGAAGGCGGTTGAAGGGAAAGTGGACGATGTGGACTTGGAGCGCAGAAACGGCCAAACGTTCTATGAGGTCGAAATCGACCGGAAAGGCAACGATGCGGTTGTGCGTTTGGATGCATACACCGGGAAAATTGTTGCCGTGCTTAATGACGACGATGACGACAATGACGACGATTACACAACAGGCACGGTTGCTGCGGGTTCCAAAGAAGTAAAGCTGACGGCAGCCCAAGCATCGAGCATCGCGTTGAAACAAGTGGGCGGCGGCAAAGTGACCAAAGTGGAGCTGGACCATGACGACGGCCGCTATGTGTACGAAGTCGAGCTGAGAACGGATCAGGGCGAGGCGGACGTCGATGTCGACGCCGACACGGGCAAAGTGTTGAAGTTCGATCAGGACTTCGATGATGAGGATTAAATCCAACGATATAATTTTATCTATAAAAAGGCATTGCTGTGCCTGAACAGAGGAGGCGCTTCCGGGGAAGCGTCTTTTTGCTGTTCTACCGGCGCTGCAAAGCATGGATGGGGCACATTGTCGATCGTAGAAACTGCGGAGGAAAACGAATTGCGAACAATGTATCATTTTTTGAACACTTAAATGTGGTAAAATAGTGGGATTGCAGATAACAAATGGAAGGGAAGGAATACCGAATGAATAAACAACAAGTGCTTTCCATGGAAGGATTGCGCATGAGATATGGCGGGCGTTACGTGTTGAATGGCATTGATCTTGAGGTAAATCGGGGAGAAATGATCGGGTATATCGGTCCCAACGGCGCGGGAAAAAGCACCACCGTCAAAATCATGCTTGGTTTGGTTCAGGGGTTCTCGGGCAAGGTCCGCATCTTTGGCCAAGATATAGAGGATGGCAGCGTGGAATACAAACGCAGAATCGGTTACGTGCCGGAAGTGGCCGATCTGTATGAACAATTGACACCAGCGGAATATTTGACGTTTACCGGCGAGCTGTACGGCATTCCGTACGAGGAGGCCGACTATAAGGCGAAGCGGTTGATGGACTGTTTTGGACTGGAGAAATCCTATCATTCGCGCATCTCATCCTTCTCCAAAGGCATGCGGCAAAAGGTGCTGTTAATCTCGGCGCTGCTGCATGATCCGGATCTGCTGTTTCTGGATGAACCGCTCAGCGGGCTGGATGCCAACAGCGTCATGGTATTCAAGGAGATTATGGCTCAGCTCTCGGCCAAGGGTACGACGATCTTCTACTCCTCGCACATTATGGATGTGGTAGAGAAGATCAGCAGCCGTATCGTGCTCATTCAGGAAGGCCGCGTCATGGCGGACGGCACGTTCAGAGAGCTGCAGCAGCAGTCCAAGGAGGGCAGTCTGGAGGAAGTATTCAACCAGCTGACGGGTTTCAATGAACATAAGACGATTGCGGAGCGTTTCGTGTCCATTGTACAGGAGGTGGGCTGAATGGTGGAGAGACCGGACTTTCGCTCGCTGCAGATCTTGGACCGATTTCGCGGCCTGGTCGAACGCACGGGAGCCGATTACGACATGCTGCGTCTGATTTTGCAGGTGAAGTTCCAGATGGATGGACGCAGGGTGCCGACCATTTTGTCGGGGTCCAGGGCAGCCAAGGAAAACAAGGACGGCAATATGTACATTCGTTCCCTGTGGTTCTATGCGTTGATGGGCATCATTATGGTGCCTTTCATGATCTGGGATATGGGCCCCTACATCCTGTCCATGAGCATCGTGACGGCGATGTTGATGTTCATCATCATGACGTCGATGGTTTCCGATTTTTCCGCGGTGCTGCTGGATATCCGGGATCGCAACATCATTTTGACCAAACCGGTAAACGCCCGAACCGTGGGCTTGGCAAGAGCCATCCATGCAGGCGTGTATTTGCTGCTGCTGACCGGTTCCTTGACGGCCGCTCCGCTCGTTGCTGCGTTTGTCAAACATGGCATCATCTTTTTTGTCATCTTTCTGGTTGAGCTCATTCTGATGGTATCGCTTGTGCTCGTAAGCACATCCCTGGTCTATTTGTTCATGATGCGATTCCTGGACGGGGAAAGGCTCAGGGACATGATTAACACGGTTCAAATCGCATTGTCCATCAGCATCGCGGTAGGATATCAGCTCGTCATTCGCTCGTTCTCCATCATCGACACAGACATGGTGTATACCCCAGACTGGTGGCAGATGTTTCTCCCTCCGGTGTGGTATGCGTCTGCGTTTGAATGGTTGTTAGGCGGTGGCGGGAATGCTTGGATTTACGTCTTCACCGCGCTGGGCGTTCTTGTCCCGATGATCGGCATGTTTGCATACGTGAAGCTTATGCCGTCCTTTGAGCTTTATCTGGAGAAAATGGCCCATTCCGGGCAAACGTCGAAGCGCAAGCGTGGCCGTTGGGATCGGCGCATCGCGCAATTGTTGTGCCGCTCTAGGGAAGAACAGGCTTGCTTCCGCTTGTCAGCGAACATGATGCGGAACGAACGGGAATTCAAGCTCAAAGTATATCCTTCCATCGGCTTATCCTTTGTGCTGCCTTACGTGTTCTGGCTCACCTATTTGCAGTCGGAGTCGTGGGGCGAGCTAAGGCAAAGTTCGATGTTCTATACGATGTATATCATGTTGTTTCTAATTATGTCCGTCGTGCTCATGCTCAAATTTTCGGGGAACTACAAGGCATTCTGGAGCTTCCGTGCCGCCCCGCTGGCGCATGACGGGGTATTGTACAGCGCGGCGCTGAAGGCGTTCGCCACCAACATGTTCCTGCCCATGTATCTGCTTAACGCCGTCGTGTTCGGCTGGACGTTCGGGTGGAGAATCGTCCCTGATCTCATAGTCATCCTGCTCACCGCGTTGGCGCTGATTCCGCCGTCCGGCAAGCTGCTGCTGAAGCAGCCTCCATTCTCCCAGTCCTTCAGCATGGCGCAGCAAAGTGATGGATGGATCATTCTCGCGTATTTGCCTGTCATTGGCCTGCTGTGGGGACTGCACGCATGGGTGCGTACTTTGCCTGCAGGCATTTGGATCTATCTCGCCATATTGCTTGTAGCCAATGTTGTGCTGTGGACGGTGCTTTATCGGCCAAGCTCCGGGATGGCTTCCGGACGGCAGCTTGAACCTCCCTCCTGGCGCTGAACGTCCATAATCCGCCGCGCGCATCGCGGCACTTTCATGCCTTCCGGGCAGATTTCGTCCATCCCGTTTAAAATTCGTGCTTTACGTCCAATGATGAAGATAAGGTGCGTCGAACGAAGATGCAGGCGAGAGAACGAATCGGAGTTGGAGCGAGGTTGTATTTTCTCGCATGCTGCCCGCCAGGTTCGGAAAAGAGAGGGATGTGCGATTGTTTAAAATATTGTTGTTCATTTTCGCGATACAGATCGTGTACGTGTCGGCATATACGCTGCGGATGATCCTGACGCTGAAAGGTCAAAAGTACATCGCAGCTCTGATCAGCATGGGCGAAATCGTCATTTACGTGTTGGGGCTCAATCTCGTGCTCAGTTATTTGAAGCAGCCTGCGGCGTTGATCGTCTATGCGGTGGGGTATGGACTTGGCGTGCTCTTGGGGGCATGGATCGAGGAGAAGATTGCATTGGGCTACGTCACGGTGAAGGTGATCTGCAACCAGATGGACGGAAGCCTGGCGAATGCGTTAAGAGATAAGGGATACGGAGTAACCTCATGGGTTGGCAGCGGCCGGGACGGGGATCGGCTGGTGATGGAGATTTTGGCTAAACGCAAAAACCAGAAGCTGCTCTACCAGACCATTTTGGCACTCGATCCGAAGGCGTTTGTCATCACGGTGGAACCGAAACAGTTCCATGGCGGATTCTGGACGCGTTCCATTAAGCGGTAAAGCTCAACAATCAACGAACCGCGAATCCGAGGTGTCTTATTTGGCGGAAATCTGACGATTCCAGGGGGAGAAGCGAAGCGTACTCGCGCTATGTTCAAAAGAATGGCGCATGTATGCTTTGCTTCGCCCTCATTCGCGTGCCTGGGATGCATAAATCGTGTAGAGGCCCAAACCCCAAAATTCATGTATAAGGTGTGCAAAGACCATAAGCGTTTGCATCCCCATCCCTAACAGGATAAGGGCTCGTTACGACTAAGCGCGTGAATTCTGGAAAGGTTGGAATTGGAAGATGATGGTTGAATGAGGTAGAAATTAGGATGAGGGTTTACCTTGTTGATGCTGAAGGCATTTCAGACTGGATCAAGGCAGGGTTAAACATGAAGGATGGGAGGTTGCTTTAGGTGGATCACAGCCGCTTTTCCGCCTCAAAAACATGAATGTGATCCAGAGATTATTGTCGTAACCGGTTTCCCGAATTACATTGGGAGCATGTCCGTGCGGTCCGGAAAGGGCTGGCGAACGAACACATTCCATTATGAATCGGGAGGCATCGTTCTATGAGAAACAAGATTCGTACGTTGTGCAGCGGGGCCCTGGCGCTTGCATTGGGTTTCACGCTTCTGGGTGCAGGCGGGTCGGATGTGAAGGCGGCGGGAAACGCCGACTATAATCTGACGGGCTTCTCCCAAGGCAATGCAGGCGGAGGCATCGTGAGCGAATCGGATACCGCCAAATACCGGAAGGTGTATACGGCGAACGATCTGCAGGCAGCGCTCAAGAAAGGGTCTGGCGTCAAGGTGGTCGAGATCATGAACGATCTCCATCTGGGTTGGAACGAAATTCCGAGCGCAGCGCAGACATCCCCGTTTGCCAAACATAACGATGCGCTGACCCATCCCGTGTTGAAGCAGACCGGCGTCAGCAAGGTGACGATCGACGGCTTTAACGGTCTGACTATTTTTTCGGCCAACGGGTCCAAGATCAAACATGCAGCATTCTCGATCAAACGCAGCTCCAATGTGGTCATTCGCAATCTGGAATTCGATGAATTATGGGAGTGGGACGAGTCGACCAAGGGCGATTACGACAAAAACGACTGGGATTACATTACGCTGGAAGAAAGCAGCGGCGTCTGGATCGATCACTGTACATTCAACAAAGCGTATGACGGTCTCGTGGATTCCAAAAAAGGAACGAGCGGCGTGACCATTTCCTGGTCTCTGTTCAAAGGCGACGACGGCAGCTCGAATAGCTGGGTTACGCAGCAGATCAACGAGCTCGAGGCAAACAAATCCGCCTACCCGATGTACAACTATCTTCGCAGCAGTGACGTGGGCCTGAGCAAAGCGGACATTATCGCCGTCGCTTCCTCGCAGAAAAAAGGGCATCTTGTGGGCTCGACCAGCCTTGAGGCGGCCAACGCAAATCTGTCCATGACGCTGCACCATAACCTGTACAAAGACATCCAGGACCGCATGCCGCGCCTGCGCGGCGGCAATGTGCACGCGTACAACATCATTATGGATGCAAGCGGAGCGCGTGCGGCCAAGGGCAAAATTACGTCAGCCATGGCCTCGGCCATTTCGTCCAAAGGGTATAAGTTCGACGTCACCAGCAATGGAGCGATTTCGACGGAAAGCGGTGCCGTGCTGGTGGAAAAATCAGTCATCAAGGACGTGGTATACCCGGTCCGCAACAATCAGACCGATCCGTCCGATGCAGCGTATACGGGCAAAATTCGGGTTGCCGACACGATTTATTCGCTGGACGGAAGTTCGTTCCGGGGCGACAGCGATGCCACGGGGAGCCCGCTTGGCCCTGTCCCCGCAGCTATTAAGGCGTTTTCGTGGAACGGCTTCTCGTCTCTGCCTTACAGCTATTCGGTGGACGATCCATCCACGCTGAACGCGCGGCTCTCCGGTTCGAACGGAGCCGGTGCCGGCAAGCTTTCGTGGTCTAAGGAGAATTGGTTGAAGGTCGCCTACTAAACGGCAAAAGAGCCTGGCGAGAACAGTTTGCCAGACATGGCTGAGAAACGGTGAAGTTGAACGGCACTTTGCTTTGCCAAGTCAACGCCAAACACCCCGGGAACGTTCGCGTTCGCGGGGTGTTTGTATTCGGTTGAACCGACGTGCAAAGCTGTGCCTGCGCTCAAACCCATTCGGGGCTTGAACGATCGAGCAAACTGCGTAGGCTGACGCTTTGGGCAGCCGCGATTGAGGCATCCCGAGGAACGGGTGGGCGGTACAGTTCTTATAGCGGATGCTCCGCATTAGCGGGCGGCGTGCTGACGGAATCGCGGTAGATAATGTTCCCCTTGACCTGCACGCGTCCGAAGCTGCGGTTAGGCTGCTCGATTTTTTTCAAAATGGATTGTACGGCGGTTCGCGCCATATGTTCGACATCCACTTCCACTGTGGTGAGCTTTGGATCGGACAGCATAGCGTAAATGTCGTTATCGAAGCCGACCACGGAACATTGATCCGGTACCCGAACCCCCATGGAGGTCAGCTTCTGCACCAGCAGGTGCGCTACCTGATCGCAGTTGCAGACAAAAGCGGTAGGCAATTCCTCGGGCAGCTCGATCTCGACAAAGGTTCCCCTTTCGTCCCGATCGTTGAGCACCAGTTCCTGGTTTAGCGGAAGCCGGTGCTCCAGCAAGGATTTGTAATAGCCGAGGAAGCGGTCCTGAATGCTGCTGGTCGAATACAGATTGCCGACATAGGCGATTTGGCGATGGCCCTGCTGAACGAGGTAGTTGGTCAGCTCGTATGCGGCATAGAAATTGTCCGTGACCACCGAGTCGATATCCGCATGTTCGTCGTAAAAATCCAAAAATATTTTCGGCGCTTCCATCGACTGCACCAGCTCGATGTATTCTTTGCTGATCTGACCCAGCACGATGAACCCATCCACCTTGCTCTCGCTGTACAGCCGCGGCAGCGTCAATGCTTTTTCGTCGTGTTCGTTCAAAATATGGAGGATGCCGTAGTAGCCCTGATCCTCCAGATGCTTCGTAATCCGTTGGAAGACACGGACATAGAACGATTGGTCGGGCCCGGTGAAGCGCTCGGGAATAATGACGCCGATGTTGTGCGTCAGGCCTTCCTTCATCGACCTTGCGGCAGCGTTGAAGCGGTAGCCCATTTCCACGGCCAGCGCCTTGATCTTCTCCTTCAACTCGTCGCTGACGCCTTCCTTATCGTTAAGTGCTTTCGAGACGGTCACACTGCTGACCCCGAGCCTGTCGGCGATATCCCGCATGGTGATGTTGTTCTTCAGCTTTGGTCGCCCCCTTCAAGCCGGTATAGGTCCAGTGTGCAGTCCTCCAATTACCGGTTTTCTTCATTTCGTTATGCATAGTAACAATCCATATCAGTATACATCGTTACTCGCGCGGAATAAAGAAATTCGAGGGTAAAGAAGGCCGTTCCTGGCCAGCGGAAGGATCGGTCTCTTCGGATGCGCTTCAGGTTGTTTGGAGCTGCAGCAGTTTTTCGTTCTGCGCGATAAGCTCGCCGCGCTGAATGGCGCAATCCAGGGAGCGATATGGATCGGCTGGCGTATTGAAGGTGTAATCGACCAGCTTATCCAACGTCGTCGTGGCCACATGGCAGCGGGTATCGCTGGATGCGTAATAAATGAATACCTCGTCCTTCTCGTTGACTACGGCGCCGTTGCAGAAGATGACGTTGGATACGTCGCCTACGCGCTCATCGTCATAAGGTGCGATGAAATGCCCGCCGGGTTTGGCGATCACTCGCGCCGGGTCCTCCAGGGCCGTCGCGAACGTGTACAGCACGTAACGCAGGCCTGCGGCCGTATTGCGCACCCCGTGAGCGATATGGATCCAACCGCGGTCGGTTTTGAGCGGAGCGGGCCCTTGACCGTTTTTCACCTCATAAACCGTGTGGTAGCGGCGTTCGTCCATGACGCGCTCTTCGTCGATCTTCGGATTAAGGATGTCATCGCACAATCCGAATGCGATACCGCCGCCGGTGCCTGTAGAGATGAATCCGTCCTGCGGTCGGGTATAGAACGCGTATTTGCCGTCCACGAATTCCGGGTGCAGCACCACGTTGCGCTGCTGCGGCGATTTCGTTTGAATGTTCGGCAGGCGCTCCCATGTGGCGAGATCCCGCGTCCGTACAAGCCCTGCCTGGGCTACGGCGCTGGACGTGTCCGATGCGGGCACGTCAGGGTCCTTGCGCTCGGAACAGTAAATGCCGTAGATCCAGCCGTCTTCATGCTTGACGAGCCGCATGTCGTACTGATTGGTTTCGTCCGCATCAATGTCGTTCCAGACCAGCGGGGCTCCCGTGAAACGGAATCCGTCGATGCCGTTATCGCTCTCGGCAAGCGCAAAGATGGATTTCCGGTCCAATCCTTCGGTTCGTACCACCAAGATATATTTTCCCTCGTGATAGATCGCGCCCGGATTCAAAGTGGCATTGATGCCGAGCCGTTCCATGAAATGCGGATTGGTCTGCTCATTCAGATCGAATCTCCAGTGCAGCGGTACGTGATGGCGCGTAACGACAGGATAGCGGTATCGATCGTATATGCCGTTGTAGAAAGAATCGCATTTCTCATTCGGACGGTTCAGCAGCAGTTCTTGTTGTTCGAGCATGTCATAATATTTCGGGTGTATCATCGTTATCCCATCCTCTCGATTAGTTCGATGCAAAATCGGCTGTTATGGTAAGGGCATTTCCATGGCCCGGCCATTTCGTGAAGGCTTGGCGTGCCGTCCGCGGCGACCGACCAGAACCATTCCCCGCCCGGACGCGAATCGACGATATGCTCCTTCGTGTATTTCCACAATCCGCTTACCTTCTCCAGAAACGAAGTATCCCCAGTGCGCTGATATGCATTGTAGAAACCGACCATCGCTTCGGCCTGTACCCACCAGATTCTCGTGTCGTCCACGCGGCCGTCTTCCCGCTCGTTGGCGAGCGAACCGTCCGGCTGGATCGCTTCGGCGGCGATGTTGTAGGCAATATCCTTCACCATCGAAGAATATTGGGGATGCTGATCCAGTCCAAGCACACGAAGGGTATCGTCGATCAGCCAGCTCGCCTCGATGTCATGTCCGTAGGATTGCAGGTCAATGATGGAATTCCACTGTTTATCAAAAAACACCCCCAGAAATGCGGTGTCCGGGTTGTACACATGTTCATGCAAAATGGCGAGCAAACGCTCCAGTGCAGCCTTCACCCTGGCATCCGGCCAGACGCGGTACAGGGTGGTGTACGCCTCCAGCACATGTATGTGCGTGTTCATCGTATAGTCCGCGATGACCCCGTTTTCGCTTAACATTTCATTGGGCTGTTCGTTCCAGTGACGGTCGAACTGCTCCTTGTAGGCAGGCAGCTCCTTGTTCAGACCTTTGTCCTCGATCAGGTCAAACAGGGCCCGAGCCAACCCCAGCGCCGAGGTGTCTGCTGTCGCTCGGTAATACTCGCTGAGCGAGTAAACCCCGAATGCTTGCGCATATACATGTTTGCTGGTGTCGAGGGCTTTTCCGTCGGCCTCTACCATCCAGTACAGCCCGCCGTGCTCGGCATCGAGCAGATGATTGACGAGAAATCGGTAGGCGTGCTCCGCATGCTCGCGCCATTTCGCTTCGCCCGTCACGCGATATGCGGCCGCAAAGGACCATAGCTGGCGCGCGGTTGCAATCCCGCCTTTGGGGGCATCCTGATTCACGCGCAGGCCGTTGTCGACCCAGCCGTAGTATCCGCCGTGCTTGTCATCCTTAAGGGCGGACCAGAAAGGCAAAATTTTCTCTTCCCAGTGCGCTTTGATTTCGTGTTTGAGTTGTGCTGCCTCGATCATGAATGAGCGCTCCTTCAGATTTGGTATGAACGTATTTTGATTAAAACATAAAATAAAGTAATCGGTAACCTTAGTTTATAATATTATGGGGGAGAAGGTTGGATGTCAATGAGCCGTTATGCATTCCATCGAAAAGAAGCAATGTTTCTCTATATTGACACGTAAGCGTTACCAATATAGAATTCATTTTGTAACCTAAACGATAACTTAATTTATAACTCGAAAGGGGTCGAAGCTTCATGAAGAAACCAAAAGGTTGGATGCTGCTGCTCACCATGCTGCTCATTACTTCATTGCTTGCAGCATGTTCGTCGGGAGGCGGGACTTCGGCAGGCGAAGAAATCAGCACGGACCCGGCCGACATCAAAGGCGAAATTACGGTATTGACGCAGCGGACGGATATCGTGGACACCGTATTCAAGGAGTACGCCGCAGAATTCAACAAGGAGTATCCGGATGTAAAGGTCAACTTTCAGGCATTGGCCGATTATGAGGGTCAGGTGAAGATTCGCATGAGCACGAAGGATTACGGTGATGTGCTTATGATTCCGACCAGTGTGCCGATTGCGGATATTCCTGATTTCTTCGAGCCGCTTGGCACGTACGACGAGCTGAAGGACAAATACACCGCCATCGAAGAACGCATGGTGGACGGCAAGGTGTACGGTATTCCGACGGTGATTACGTTCTCCGGCATCATTTATAACAAACAGGTCTTCAAGGATGCGGGCATTGCCGAATTGCCGAAAACGCCGGAGCAGTTTCAGGCCGCTCTGCAAGTCATCAAAAATAACACCGATGCGATCCCGCTCTATACGAACTATGCATCAGGCTGGGCATTGACCCAATGGGAATCGGATTTGCCTACCGTGGCCGGCAGCATCGATTACGTGAATGTAGAACAGCCGAACACCGACGATAACTTCGTGCCAGGTCAGCCGCATTACGAGCTGTACAAGGTGCTGTATGATGCCGCCAAGAACGGTCTGATCGAGAAAGATCCGACAACAACCGATTGGGAGAGCTCCAAGGCGGATCTGGCGAATGGGAAAATCGCGACGATGGCGCTTGGCTCTTGGGCCATCACGCAGATTCAGGATCTTACCGACAAACCGGACGACATCGGATTTCTGCCGTTCCCGACCAATGCAAGCGAGGTCATCGTGCCGCTCTCCGCGGACTACAACATCGGCATGAACGTGAACAGCGAGAACAAACCGGCCGCCAAGGCATGGATCGACTGGTTCCTGGCCAAATCCAATTATGCCGTCGAGCAGGGCGGCGGCATGAGCGCCGACAAGAGCGCGGAACTGCCTCCGATTCTGAAGCAATACAGCGACGTGAAATTTTCGACGCTGACGCCGGCGAAGGAAGGGCAGGAAGGATTGATCGACAAAATCGACAACGAAGGCGAAATCGGCCTTTGGCAGCCGGACTTCAAGAAACGCATCATCGAAGCCGCCATCGGCAATCGCAGTGAAACCTATGACGATATCATGAAAGACCTGAACGACAAGTGGGTCAAAGCGCGTGCCGAAGTCGCAAAGTAAATCATCCGTCGGCGTTGCGATCCGGTGAGAGAGAAAAGGAGTTGTCTGGGAAACGGGGCCTGCCGGGTTCCGTTTGCCGGGTAGCGTACACCCGGATCGCAAGCCGTTTCAGTCTGGATCAGGAGTCGTGCGGCGGGCGGCATGTTCCCGAACGCCGTTCAATCGACGTTTTTGCAAATAGCGGAGATATCCGCTGGGAGGTGTGGAGAGCATGAAATACTTGAAGGTTTCCGATTGGGGCTATTCGGCTCAACGCAAACTGATTATTATCCTTTTTTCCATCGTGCCGTTGGCACTTTTGTTTACCTTCGCCTACTTGCCCGTGTTCAACATGTTCAAGTACAGCTTCACCGATTGGAACGGATACAGCAAGCGCATGGACTATGTCGGCTTCGAAAATTACGCGCGCATCTTCAGTGATCCGGAGTATTTCAAAGTATTCATCGTCAGTGCCTATTATTTCGTGGCTACGTTTGTGCAGATGGGGCTGGCTCTATATTTTGCCACCATTCTGAGCTTCAATTTGCGAGGCAAAAATTTGTTCAAGGGCGTGCTCTTTTTCCCGTACCTGCTGAACGGGGTGGCGATCGGATTCATCTTCCTGTTTTTCTTCAAGCCGGACGGCACGCTGGATACATTGCTGAACGCACTTGGCCTCGGTCAATATACGCAGCTGTGGCTCGGAAATCCGAACATCATCAACGTTTCGCTGGCGAGTGCGTCGGTTTGGAGATATATGGGCTTCAACTTCATTATTTTCCTTGGAGCGATCTCCTCCATTCAAAAAGATGTGTACGAAGCGGCTGATATTGACGGAGCCAATCGCTGGCAGCAGTTCCGGCATATCATCCTGCCGAGCATCGTCAAGATTTTGCAGCTTAATCTGATTTTGGCCATCAGCGGCGCCATTAGCGCGTTCGATATTCCATATATCATGACTGACGGCTCCAACGGAAGCATGACATTTGTGATCCAGACGGTACATCTGGCCTTCAAATACGGCAAGCTGGGGCTGGCTTCGGCTATGGCGGTCGTGCTGCTGCTGATCGTCATCGTGGTAACGATGATCCAGCGCGTCGCCATTAAAGGGGAGGACTGAACATGCAACAAGCCAAATATACGCTCGCGGGCATTTTCAAGTATGCCTCGCTCATCATCGCCGCATTGGTCGCTTTGATTCCGATTGTGGTCGTGCTGTTCGCCTCCTTCAAAACCAACGGGGAATACGCAACGAGCAGCCCGCTGGCCCCGCCGGAGAACTGGCTTAACTTCGCGAATTACACGAAGGCGTTCGTGGACGGCAACATGCTTACAGGTTTCAAAAACACGCTGATCATTCTGGTCATCTCCATCATTGGAGCAACGCTCACCGGTTCCATGATCGCCTACATTCTGGACCGTTTTAACTTTCGGGGCAAAAAGGTGATGCTGACCGCCTTTCTGCTGGCGACGCTCATTCCGAGCGTAACGACGCAAGTCGCCACCTTCCAGATTATCAATGCGCTGGAGCTGTTCAATACGCGCTGGGCGGCCATCGTCATGTATCTGGGCACCGACATTATTGCCGTATATATTTTCCTGCAATTTCTGGGTTCGATCTCCACGGCGCTAGACGAGTCGGCGATGCTGGACGGGGCGTCCTACTTCACCATTTACTGGAGAATCATTTTGCCGCTGCTCAAGCCGGCCATCGTGACCGTCATTATCGTCAAAGGGGTCAACATCTATAACGATTTCTACACGCCGTTCCTGTACATGCCCAAAACCGATTTGCAGGTCATCTCGACCGCTCTCTTCAAGTTCAAGGGCCCTTTCGGCTCCCAATGGGAGGTCATCAGCGCAGGCATCATGATCGCTATCATTCCTACCATGATTATTTTCCTGCTGCTGCAGAAATACATCTATAACGGCTTCACGCAAGGTTCGGTCAAATAGTCGGATCGATAATCATTTCACATGAAGGGAGATCAATACGATGACTGTCATCGAAAAGAAAGAAATTCGCATCGTCGGCGAGGCCTTGTCCAACATGCCGTGGGAGGATAAACCGGAGGGCTTCGAGGGTCCGGTGTGGCGTCATTCTGCCAACCCGGTCATTCCACGCAATCCGGCCAAGGGAGTAGCCCGCGTCTTCAACAGCGCGGTGGTGCCATACGAGGGCAAATTCATCGGCGTGTTCCGCGCCGAAACAATCAACGGCCGTCCGCACCTGCATCTGGGAAGAAGCGAAGACGGGTTGAGCTGGACGATCGAGGAGGAACGGATCGCCTTCGTGGACGAACAAGGCGAGCCCTTCATGCCGAATTATGCGTACGACCCGCGGCTGGTGAAGGTTGAGGACGCCTACTACATCATTTGGTGCACCGACTTTTATGGCGCTGCTCTCGGACTGGCCCGGACGGACGATTTCAAAACGTTTGTGCGGCTCGAAAATCCGATGCTGCCGTTCAATCGCAACGGCGTGCTGTTCCCGCGCAAAATCAACGATAACTATGTCATGCTGTCCAGGCCCAGCGACAGCGGGCATACGCCGTTTGGTGACATTTTCCTCAGTGAAAGTCCGGATCTGGTGTATTGGGGGAAACATCGCCATGTGATGAGCAAGGGGGGCCAAGGCTGGTGGCAATCGGTCAAAATCGGGGGCGGTCCTGCTCCGATCGAAACGTCGGAGGGCTGGCTGATGTTCTACCACGGCGTTACCGGCACATGCAACGGCTTCGTGTACAGCATGGGTGCCGTCATCCTGGATCTGGATGAGCCGTCGAAGGTGAAGTACCGTTCCGCCAACTTTGTGCTGACCCCGGAGCAATGGTATGAGGAGCAGGGTTTTGTGGACAATGTGGTATTCCCGTGCGCCACGCTGCATGATGCGGAGTCCGGCAGGATCGCGATCTATTATGGCGCTGCAGATACGTATGTCGGCGTTGCGTATACAACGGTCGGCGAGATCGTGAACTACGTGATCGAAACCAACGAAGTGATTCCCGGGGATACAGAGGAAGGACGCCTGTAATTTCCCGAACGGATGCGGGGGGAGAGATTCTTGCTCCCGTTCCAGACGGGCAGGGATGATTGACCATGAAGGGGTGAGCAGCATGGGCGATATGCCTTTGGAACAACTAAAAGCCTACAGCGGAAGCAGTCCGAAGCCGGACGATTTCGAAGTATATTGGGAACGGGCGCTTGCGGAGCTGGAGCGCCAGCCGCTGGACTATGAACTGGTGCCGGCATCATTCCAATCGCCGGTGGCCGAATGTTTCCACCTCTACTTTACGGGGGTGGGAGGTGCAAGGGTACATGCCAAGCTGGCACGTCCGATCCGATCGTCCGCTGACCAAGGGCCAGCGATGGCGATGTTTCACGGATACTCGTGCGACAGCGGCGACTGGTTCGACAAGGTCGCGTATGCGGCCCACGGCATGACCGTTTTGGCGCTCGATTGCCGGGGGCAGGGCGGCCTGTCGGAGGATAACCAGTCCGTGAAGGGGACGACCATTCGCGGGCAGATCATTCGCGGCCTGGACGATCCGGACCCGGATAAGCTCTACTACCGCCAGGTTTTCCTCGATACCGTACAGACGGTGCGCATTCTGATGGCGATGCCTGGCGTGGATGAAGACCGCGTGGGCGTATACGGATGCTCGCAGGGAGGGGCGCTGGCCGCGGCCTGTGCCGCACTGGAACCGCGCGTGAAGCTGGCGGTGTCCGTCTATCCCTTTCTCTCCGACTACAAGCGCGCCTGGGAGCTGGGGGCATCCACATCAGCCTATGAGGAGCTCGTCTACTATTTCCGCTGGTTCGACCCGAACCATCTGCGGGAGGGAGAGGTGTTTCGCAGGCTGGGGTACATCGACATATCCAATCTGGCCGACCGTATTCGCGCAAAGGTGCTGTTCGTCACGGGGCTGGCCGATCCGGTCTGTCCGCCATCCACCCAGTTTGCGGCGTACAACCGCATAGCTGCGGAGAAAGAGCTGCTGGTGTATCCCGAATACGGGCACGAATACTTGCCTGGACTATCCGACCGGACGCTAAAAGCTTTCCTTCAGTTATAGAAGATAGCGCATGCCAAACTAAAATGAGAAATGCGGCCTTTGTGGGGCCGCATTTTTTGCGTGGGGCGAATGCCGTCCGTCTGGATGAAAATAAAACACGGCGGCGGAGCCGGAGAGGCTACCTCAGCCGCTGCCCGAGCCGTTCTATTTTCCCGGCCCAGGAATGCCGGCGTTCCGCCGAGAGCTTGCCCACTTGGCCCACCGCGGTGATGCCGATCGGTTTGATGCCGCAGAAGCGGAGAATGGAGTTTTTCATCATGTTGTGGCCCGGCTGGCCTTGGATGAACTTGAAGTACCAGTGCGGTCCGTCCATCGTTGTAATCAGGCGGGCCGTGCGGCCTTTAAGCAGCTGTTCGGGCAAGGGGCTCCCCTTTTTATATTTGAAGCCGAATCCCGGCTGCAATATCCGGTCCAGAAACCCTTTCAGCAGCGCGGGCGGACCTCCCCACCAGATCGGATAGACAAACACGATGTGTTCTGCCCACTTGATGAGCTCCTGCGCTTCCAGGAGATCGGGTTCAAGCGGCATTTTGTCACGGTAACCTCCCGAAAGGTTGGGGTCAAACCGCATTTCGTTGAGATGAATGACGCGCACGTCGGCCCCGGCTGCCAAGGCGCCTTTGCGATAGGCTTCCGCCAGCGTGCCGTTAAAACTGTTCGTGACCGGGTTGGACTCGATGATCAATACGTTTTTCATGGGCAAACACTTCCCGTTCCATTATTTTAGTTAATGTTTACTAACCTTATAGGCATAAGAAAAGGCCATGAATGACCTGTTCTTTTGGTTATCATCCGAAATTCGGTTGGGCCGTCAGCATGGCTCCCAATCGCTGCGCCGCTTCAGCTGCGTATGGGGCAAGCTGCTGGGGCAGCTCGCCTTGCATGCTGGCCGTAGCCATGCTGGTTACGGCACCGATCAAGAGCACGGCGGTGAACCTTGCGTTCTGCTCCGGCAACTCGCCGGTCTGCACACCTGCTTCGATCAAATCGGCGAGCGCGTCGAGCGGCTGGCGGTAATCGTCGCTGCTGCCCATGTCGGCAAAGATTTCGTGGTTCTGGGATATCAGCAGCAACCCGTAAGGGTCTTCATCGTGAAGACGCAGCACGTCGGTGATGAGTTGGGTGAAACGCATCATAACCGGCCCTTCCTGCCGGACATATCCGTCAATCAAGGCGGTATATTCAGCGCAATATTGAGTGAACGCTTCGAGCGCGACGGCATCCTTGTTTTTGAAATGTTTATAGATCGCCGCGTCGGTCACCCCGGCAGCGTCTCCGATCTCTTTGACGGAAATGCCGTCAACGCCTTTGGTCGCAAAGAGCCGCATAGCCGCTCTCAGAATATCTTTCTTTTTGCTGTCAGCATGAGGTTTGTTTGTCATGGTTGTATAGTAAGTGATCGCTAACCAAAATGCAAGGGTTAAGATGGTTGGCTTATTCTTGCAGACAGGTAGGCGCTCAAAGTATGATGATTACAACTATGGCAGGACAGATCGGAATATGAACGGAAGGTGTGTCGGATGAACGAACATTTGCGAGTGAAGCAATGGGTTACAACCGAAGGGGAGCTGGACGAGCGGCATGTCAAGGGCCGGGAAACGCTGTACCAGGGATGGAACGGACGATGCGTCGAACGGTTCATCGGTGCGGATGGATGCAGTTATATTTTCAAACCGTTGACCCATCCTGACCAATATGGGAAAGAGCAGTGGGTGGCCGAGCATGTGCTGCCCGCGTTGCCGCCGATCTACCCGCGCTTGATCGCGGCATCTTCGCCCGGTACCGCACCTGAACGAAGCTGGATCGTCTATGAAGACTTGGGCAGGCTGGTGCATGACTCCAGCGAGGAGACAATGATTGCGGCTGCGGCGCAGATAGCCCGATGGCATTCGCTGCCTGCAGCGCAGTGGGCCGGGCTTCCGCGCCATGGACATAAGCCTCCAATGGATCGCATGCTGGACGAGTTGTTGGAGCTAGGGCAAACGGTTAACGAGATGCTGGCGAATCTGGGCATTCACCTGACTGTGGATCAATGGAAACGCATCCCGGTCTGGATTCGTTTGTCATCGGCAGCATTATCGCCCGTCCTTTGCCATGGCGACCTTCATCCAGGCAACATTGCCGCTTCAGAGGGGCGGACCGTCATCATCGACTGGGAGCATGCCCATCTGAACAACCCGTTATGGGACGTCTACCATCTGATCGACTTGTCGCATCCGCTTTTTCCGCGCAGGGTGTCGCCCGAACTGCGGGAGCGTGTGCTGGAAGCGTATCTGGATGGACGTGAGCGGCATGGCGAGCGGGCAGAGCGGGTGAAGCGGTCTTCTTTCGTACAGTGGTATCATGCGTATGCCTTCGTATTTTCCATTTGGATGTTAAGGCTGATCGAAGGCGATTTGCGGCGGGAGCACTGCGTTTGGCCGGAGGACCAGCTGCGGAATCAATGGCGGGAGACGGCGGCAGCGTTGAACCAATGTGCGGCAGCGTTATTTGGCCAAACTACGGGCCCGCATGAACGTCCGGAACGCGGAATAGAATGAGGAGGATGAGGTATGCATAAAGTAGGACTGATCATGCGTAAAATCCAATTCGCGGAGGCACAGGGCCCGCGCGTGTTTGCAGAGCGGCTGAAACAGATCGGACAGGAGCTGGGCGTGGAGATCGTCTTCATTTCGCCGGAGCGGCATGTGAGCGGATACGACTGGCTTCCGGGCTATGAGCATGAGAAGGGCGACTTGGTGAACTATGACATCGTGCTCGACCAAATTTACAGTCAACATATCGAGCATGTCATTTATACCGTGTCCGGTTTTACCTTCCTGAACATGTTTTTGCCCAAAAGCGTGCTGTTCCCGCACAGTTTCCCCGACCCGGCGCTGACCGGATACGAAATGATGAAACCATTTTACACGATGGTGGACAAGGCGATTGTGCAGACCGATTTTCTAAAAAGAGAGCTGGATCGCCAATTCGGCGTACATGACGTCAACGTCATTCCGATCGGCTTCGACGAAGAGCTTGCACGCCGGCATTACGACCCGGATCAGGTCGTCCATAACCGGGTGCTCTGGATCGGCCGCGACGAGGCCAACCGGCGCCCCGACCTCGTATTGGACTATGCCCGGCAGAACCCGGACAAGGACGTATACATGGTATTCGGCGGCCGCCGTTATGAGGAGAGCATGAAAAAGTATGACATTCCGCTCAACGTGAAGCTGAAGTTTGCGTTGACGCAGGCCGAGGTGTTCACCCTGATGAACACGGCCAAGGTATATTGGAGCTGCTCGACCTTCGATACGTTCGCGATGCCGCTGACCGAAGCGATGGCCATGGGCAAGCTGGTTGTGAAACCGGAGCACGCCTGCTACGGCCACATTCGCGGCCCGCATGCCTTTGCAGGCAACGAAGCCAATTGGTTCGAGCTGGTCAATATGGCGGCAGCCTCGCCGCGCAAGGTATCGGAGGATAACCGGGAGTATGCGTTCGGCGCGTTCTCGCGCACGATCATGAAAGAGGGGTATCAGGCGTTTTTCTCGCAATGGCTGAACTAGCCAAGCGGGACCCGCGGTACCGGTTTAAGGCAGGATCGCGAATAAGGAGGAGTACGTATGGGAGTGCTGATCTTATGGACGCTGCTGATGGTCGCGGTGCAACTGCTGATCGGATGGAGCATCTATCGTTTACAGGGTCGGAAGCTGACGTGGGTTCAGTTTGTTTTGCCCGGATTCGTGATCGTGGGCGGGGGTACCATCATTCTGATCAGTGCGCGCATCGGCGGCTGGAGCGGGCTTGGATACGGTTTGATGGGTATGTCCATTCTGGCTTCGGGACTGCTTTCCTTCGTGTCCGTGGTGATTGCGCTGGTTGTAACGCATCGGCGCAGAACAGGTCGCTGAAAAAATCGGGCTTGCAGTTCGCCATGATGCTATGATATATTGGCAATAATTATGACAAGGAGGTGAAGACAGGTGAATCACGAGATGGTCAACAACCGTATTAGCCAGCTGCCGATCGCTATGGCTGGCATTGTTCATACTTTTCCGTACAACGGGAGAAGTCTGTCCATTTTTGAATATACGGAAGTTAACCATAGCGAGAAGATGCCTGCCTTGACCTCATTCGGACGATAAGCGATAATTTGCGCTTGAATTCTGAAGGGCCGCGGAGCTAACCTCCTGCGGCTCTTTTTGTGTTGCGGTCGGGCTCTTCCATACCATAGGAGGAACCTAACAATGATGATGATTAGCGCGCAACAATTGACCCAATATTACGGAGCACATCTGGTGCTGGACGGCATTACGTTTGAAATTATGGAAGGAGACAAGGTTGCCCTGATCGGCCGCAACGGCAGCGGCAAGACGACCTTGATGCGGCTGCTTGCCCGGCTGGCACAGCCCGATGAGGGACAACTGACCATAAAAAGGGATACGAAGATCGGCTACGTGGCCCAAATCCCTGAGGGACTGGACGATTACACGGTGCTCGATGTGCTGAGCCTCGGATTCCGCGAGCTGACGGACTGCCGTGCCCGCATGAAGGAACTGGAGCAGCAAATGTCCGACCCCGATTGCGCGGGGGATGCCGACCAGCTGGAGAAGCTGTTGAAACGGTACGCCTCGCTGCAGGAGCAGTTCGAGCGGCAAGGCGGATACGAGATGGATGCGCGAATCGACCAGATTGCAGACGGGCTGGACATTGCGAAGGAGCATTACGGCTGGACATTCGGCGACTTGTCCGGCGGGGAGCAGACCCGCGTCGTGCTGGCTTCCCAGCTGATCGTCAGGCCGGACCTGCTGCTGCTGGATGAGCCGACCAACCATCTGGATCTGGAGCGGGTCGAGTGGCTTGAGGAATTCCTCAAGGAGTACGACGGAACCATCGTTCTGATCTCCCATGACCGTTATTTCCTCGACCGGGTGGTGACGCGCACCATTGAGTTGGAAGACGGGGAAGCGCATGCGTCGGCAGGCGGTTATACGGATTACATGCAGGACAAGGAGCGTCGATTGCTGCAGCAGTTCGAGGAATTCAAGGAACAGCAGAAGGTGATCAAAAAGATGAAGGAGACGATCCGCCAGCTCGAAGAATGGGGCCGGATCGGCGGCAACGAGAAATTTTTCCGCCGCGCGGCTTCCATGCGCAAAGCGCTGGAGCGGATGGAGAAGGTGAAACGTCCCGTGCTGGAGCGCCGCAACGCCGACTTCGACATGCGCACGGAAGATCGGACAGGGCGGCGGGTAGCCGTGCTGGATGACGTGCAGAAATGTTATGGCAGCCGCACCATCTTGAACGGCGTGTCCGGATTGCTTGAATACGGCGACAAAATCGCCTTAATCGGCCGCAACGGTTCCGGCAAAACGACGCTGTTCAAGCTGCTGCTCGGCGAGGAGCAGCCTAGTGCCGGCAAGCTGGAGTGGGGGGCGCGGGTGGACGTCGGATACCTGGCCCAGCAGGAAGAGCCGGCCGATCCGAAGCTCACCGTGCTGGAGCATTTCCGGTTGGAGGCAGGCGTCGAGGAAGGGGAGGCAAGAGGCATTCTGGCGCGATACCTGTTCTACGGAGCAGATGTCTTCCGTTCGGTAGGGCAGCTCTCCGGCGGCGAATGGACGCGGCTGCGGCTCGCTCTGCTTGTGCAGCGGAAGCCGAACGTGCTGCTGCTGGACGAACCGACCAACCATCTGGACATCGCGTCCCGGGAAGCGTTGGAAGATTCGCTCGCCGATTACGATGGGACCGTGCTGGCGATCTCGCATGACCGTTATTTCGTCAATCGTCTGGCATCGCGCGTATGGGAGCTGGAGAACGGGCGGATGACGGCCTACCTCGGCGACTTTGAAGCTTACCGCACGAAAAAGGCGGAGCAGCTGCACCGCCGGGCAGAAGCGGAGCATTCAGGCAAAGACGTTGGTGCGCGACCGGGGAAAACCGCCCGTAATGCGGAGCGGACCGCTGCCTCTCCCTCCGCATCCCGCTTGGATGCCGGTTCTGGCGCAGCTTCATCGCGCAGCGGAAAGCCCGAAATGACGGCCGAGCAGCTGGAACGGCAGATCGCCGCGCTGGAGGCGGAGATGCAGGAATTCGACCGGCAGATGGAATCCCTTGCGGATACCGAGGAGCTCGCCCGACTTTGGAGCGAGCGGGAGCGCTGTTCCTCCGAGCACAATGAGCTGCTGGCGCGTTGGGCCGAGTTGTAGACAGGTCCGATGCTGCCATCGGCAGCGAAATGACTGGAAAGCGATGGCGTCGCCATCGCTTTTTGTATGCAGTGGACGGATTCTAATGTACAGGACATTCCGAGCGATAATATAATCAAAAAATTTCGCTAAATGATATTGTGATTTCTTTAAACAGGCTTGGATCGGCATTTTCCTTGTCTATCGCAAGGGTGGGATTTTTTGAGTTCCATGGAGAAGTGTGTAACTTTTTTCTTGCTCATGCGTTAAATACGTTTGTAATTATTTTGAAACGGCTCCATCAGGGCTTACAGAAGGGAAGGACTCATTATTTATTACGCATTGACTTATCGGAACTGGTCGGATGAGAAGCGGATGGAAACGGGCGTATTGGAACAGTTGTCGCTATCCCGCGACGAGCTGTTCGTGCACAAGCTGGTCGACGCTACGCTGATGAAGAACAGGCTGTGGGCGCATCTCTCCAATGAATGCGAGGATGGTCGGGAGCATGCCGTCTACGTCGCGGACTACGAGAGCCAGAAACCTGCGGAGTATGGTGCGGCGATTGCGGACGCTGCCCTTGCCATGTGCAGGGTGTCCTCCACGTACGGTGCGGAATACATGCGCTGGGATGGAAGGGCTTTTCAGGAGTTCGATCCCGGTACCAACGTGTCGTACACGATGGAACTGGCGGAAGCGCTGCTGGACCATTACTTGGTTCGCCAAGGCGTTACCTATGAGATCGTGTATTCGGTATTGGATACGGATCGCAGGAAAGTCGTTATTTTCGTAAAGGAGGTTGATCTGTAATGGCAGACGAAGGTCGAAGCGATGCACCCAAAGCCGGATCGCGCGCGAAGCTGATCGCCTTCTCGCTGATGCTGGCCGTCCCGGCCGCATTGTCCGGCTGCAGCAGCGACGACGAATGCGATCCCGAATATGACACGGGTTGCGAATACGACTCCAGCAGCGGGCATTATTATTATGGAGGATCTTCCTCCAGCACCAGCAAATCGAGCGGCTACAGCAAATCCAGCTCAAGCTCCAAGTCCAAATCGAGCGGCTTCGGCAGCTTCTTTGGCGGTTCGGGGGGATAAGCGGCATGAGGCAGATTCATGAGCTGCCCTTCAGCCATGAGGAGGTATTTGCAGGCGAAGCGGGGCGCCACATTCCGTACCATCGCATGTACGGCAAGCAATATTGCGTGCCTGCGCTGACGGTGTACAACGAAGACGAGCTGCGGGAGCTGCGCGTTGCTGCCGAGGCTGTACAAGGCATTTACGGCAAAGTGCTGCGCTTCATCCAGCGCTACATGCCGGACGGCTTTCTGGTGCAGCAGTTGGGTATCCATCCCGGACTTGTGCCGGCCGCCCGCATGGAGATGGTGCTTGGGGGAATTACCCGTCAGGACTGGATCATCGGCGAGGCTGGCTTCAAATGCATCGAAAACAATACGGATACGCCTACCGGCATTCCGGAAGCCGCCGTGCTTGAGGGCATTCTGGTCGGCATGGCGGACGGCAGCGCCGCTCTGGCCTCGCCTTCCGCAGATATGGACGAATGCATCCGCCTTTGCTTCCGCAGCTGGCTGGAGGAGTACGCGCGACGCGGGCTAATGGGAACGGTAACGTTTACGTCGTTCGGCGACCACCTGGAGGATCGCACCAACACGCAATATCTGATGGACAGGTGCCGGGAGGCCGGGTACGACGTGCATTACGCGCCGCTGGAAGAGCTGGAGATCGTTCCTGGCGAGGCGCTCTATCATCAGGGCCGCCGGATCGACCTGTTGTACCGGCTTTATCCGCTGGAATATCTGATCGATGATCGCGACGAAGAAACGGGTGTGGACATCGGCGCAGCTTTGCTGGAGCTGGTGCAGGAGGGCCGCCTCGGCCTGATGAACCCTGCCCAGCATGTGCTGATGCAGAGCAAGGGATTCATGGCGGCGATCTGGTCGCTCTACGAACGCAATGAGCAGACGCCGGAGTATTGCGGCTTCAGGCTGTTCGACGATGCGGAGCTGGCCGTGATCTCAAAATACCTGCTGCCGACGTATTTCGAATCCGGGCCTTTTGAGCTGCAATCGATCCCGTACGTGGCCAAAAGTTATTGGGGCCGCGAGGGGCGGGGCACCTCGTTGATCGGAGAGGAGCCTGCATCGGGAAGTGCCAATCACGGAACAGAACACATCCCTTTCTTGCAGGAACGTCAGCAGGAGTGCATTGCAAGCAAAGGCGATGCCGCGGATGAAGACGATGCGGAAATCGCGGCGTATTATGATAACCAGCCCAAGATCTATCAGCAATTAGCCCCGATGGAACGGGCGCAAATGGCGACCGAAGACGGGCGGTACAGCGGTTATCTGCTGACAGGCGTATTTGTGATCGGCGGACGGTTTGCCGGCGTGCTGCCGCGGATCGGCGAGAAGGTGACCGGGGATATGGCCTATTATTGCGCCGCTTCGGTAAGCTTGGTGAAATGAACGGATGAATGATGAGGAGGATGAACGGCAATGGAAAATTTGGGAGTGAACCTGCTGAACGTGGCGATAGGCATCGGCATTTTGCTGGTGGTGCTGGTGTGCGGGTATTTTGCGTTCAGCAGACTGACCCGTTATAACGACAGCGAGGAGATCGCTAAAGGCAATGAGGCGGCGGGAATGTACATGGGAAGCAAGCTGCTCGGGCTGTGCATTATCGTGGGCATGGTGTCCTTCTCCACGCATTCCTGGCTGGATATGTTGATCTGGTCGGTATTGGGAATTATTATTCTGTGCTTGGTTTATATTATATTCGATTTCCTGACTCCGAAAATGCGCGTATGCGACGAAATTGCCAAGGGCAATATGGCCGTGGCTCAGCTGCTGCGTTCGATCATCATCGGCGTTTCCATCGTCATTGGCACTTTTTTGATGTAAAATGAACCAGAAAAGGTATGGTTGAACATCAAGGAAAGGAAGATTCAGCATGAGAAAAGTCATCATTGATACGGATACGGCAGGAGACGACACGATTGCGATCCTGACGGCATTGCATCATTTTCAGGTGGAGGGCATTACGATTACCGGCGGCAACGTGCAGTTCGACCAGGAAGTCGAAAATGCGCTTTACACCGTGCAGGTTGCAGGAAAAGGGGGCAAAGTTCCGGTCTACAAAGGCCATGAACGGCCGATGCTGGCATACGGCAAAGCCCAACATCGCACGGTAGAGGACGTCCATGGGGACGACGGCATGGGCGGCGCTCATTTCCCGAAAGCGGTGCAGCGTCCCGAGACCGGCCATGCGGTCGATTTCATCATCGAGAAGGTGCACGCGAACCCGGGCGAAATTTCGCTGCTGGCCATTGCGCCGCTGACGAACATCGCGATGGCGATCCAGAAGGACCCGACCATCGTACCGGAGATCGCCCACCTGTACATCATGGGCGGCACGAACAATGCGCTCGGCAACATTACGCCGGCGGCGGAATACAACTTCTACGTGGATCCCGAAGCGGCCAAAATCGTGCTGCATTCCGGCATTCCGATGACGATGGTCGGCTGGGAAATGTGCACCGAATATTCCGTCATGGATGACGATGATCATGCCGAAATCGCGGCGCTGGATACGGCAGGCAGCCAATTTTTCACGGCCATCAACAAGGTGGTCATGCAATTCAACAAGGCGGTACATAAGCTGAATGGAACGACGCATCCCGATACGCTGCTCATGGCTGTCGCTGCCGACGAATCGGTGATGACGAAGTCCGGCAAGTACTACGTCGACGTGGAAGCGGCAGGCGAGTTGACGCGCGGATACAGCGTCGTGGACATCAACGGGCGTTTCGGCAAAGAGCCGAACGTGCGCGTCTGCGAGGCGATCGATCGGCCGAAATTCAAGTCCATGCTGCTGGACGTGCTTTCCGCAATAAAATAACAAAAGCAGAAGAACCTATCCAATGCTGCGGCATTCGGGTAGGTTTTCCTTTTTTGAGGGAGAATCCGTTTGGTTTCAGGCTTGGTGCTGTGGTACAGTAGAGGCACACGTACGGCTGTTAACGATACATTGAGACGGTTGGATATATGGCTGAGTATAGCGATAGTATGGCAGGAGGAACATGACGATGCTTTTTTATTTTATAACGCTGCTGGTCACTCTGGTGGATCAGGGCACCAAATTGGCGGTTCGGATGTACATGGAGGTTGGCGAGAACATGCGGCTGGGGAACTCCGGCATGCAGCTGCACCATTACGAGAATAGCGGCATGGCAGGCAGCATGTTTCAGGGGAATGCCAGATTGTTCGGCATCATTGCCATTCTGTTCGTGGCAGGTGTGCTGTATTACCGGAAAAAGGGAGAAATTCGCGGCCTGCTGATGAATGCGGGGGCCGGGTTCATGGTTGGCGGCGCGCTGGGCAATGCCATCGACCGCTTCGTATATGGGAAGGTGACGGACTTTCTCGTCTTTCCTTCCGGACGCGGCATTCTCAATCTGGCGGACGTTGCGATCAACGTTGGCGTGGTGCTGCTGGTGTTGGGCATGCTCGTTCGCGCTTTCCGCAATTACCGCGAGAAGCGTTTGCGCAACTCGCTGCCGAAATTTTAATGGATCAAAACGCTGCGAGGGGCTGCTCCCGCAGCGTGTGAGGTTTGCTTTTGCATAGAAGCTGTTCAAACAAATACCGTGTTTCGTGGATGAGGGATTAAACCTCCTTTCACGGGACGCGGTTTTTTGTTATGCGTGAAAGGTCGCCCTCGTAAGGCATAATACGCTGCCGAATCCTAGACAGGGCTCCATGCCATTTGGTTCAAACAGTCCGAAACCGTTTTAGATAAAAAGTAAAGGACCACCATGCTTGGAGTGCCTGCTTGGATTAAGGGTATGGTTATTTCACGTACGGAGTGGGTATATCTGTACATATATCAACAAGGCGAGGGAGGTACAACATGAGAAAGACGCTAACCAAATCGCTCGGAATCATGCTGCTATGCGGCGTCTTGGCTGCGTTATTGTCTGCCTGCACATCAAGCGGGGAGTCCGCCGGCGGCAAGGTGCAGCTTGAGTTTTTCCAGAACAAACCGGAAGCGAAGGGCACCTTTGACGAATTGATCAATGCGTTTAACGAGGCGCATCCCGATATTCAGGTTACCCAGATCAATCCGCCGGATGCAGAAACGGTGCTGAAGACGCGGGTCGTCAAAAACGACGTGCCCGACATTATGGCGATGGGTGCGACGGACACGTACTCGATTTTGGCCCAAAGCGGCATATTCGCCGACCTGACGAACAGCCCGCTGCTGGGAACGATCGATCCGAATTACATACAAATGCTTAAGGACGTCACGGGTATGGACAAGGTGACAGGCATCCCTTATGCAACCAACGCCAACGGCATCATGTACAACAAGACACTCTTCAAAGAAACGGGATTGGACGTTCCCAAAACGTGGGACGAGCTGATCGCGACCGCGCAAAAGATCAAGGATGCGGGAAAGATCCCGTTTTACTTTACGTATAAAGACGACTGGCAAACGAACCTGCCGTTCAACGCCCTGGCGCCGAACCTGGTGGGCATCGATTTTTTCCTGGAACGCCGGGAGAACAAGGTGACCTTTAAGGAAAAGTACCAGGAGGTGGCCGAGAAGCAGCTGAGGCTGATGAATTACGGCCATGGCGACAACTTCGGCAAGGGGTATTCCGACGGAAACAGGGCATTCGCGAACGGCGAGGCTTATATGTACATCCAGGGAACCTGGGCGATTTCCGAGATCCGCAAAGCCAATCCCAACGTCGACATCGGTTTCTTCCCCTTCCCGACGGGCAATGATCCGAGCCAAATCAAGCTGGTGAACGGCATCGATTCCCTGTTCACGATTTCGGCGGATACGCCGCACAAGGAGCAGGCCGAGCAATTTATTGCTTTTCTGCTGAAACCGGAAAACATCGGCAAATACATTGACGAGCAAACGCTCTTCTCCGCCGTAAAGGGCGTCAAGCAGGACGATCCGGCCGTGCAGGAGCTCATGCCATACATCGAGCAGGGCAAGGTCATCGATTTTGCGGACCACTACATTCCGGCTGCGGTGCAGCTGAATTCCATCGTGCAGTCCTTTTTGCAGAACCAAGACATCGACCGATATCTCGACACACTCGACAAAGAATGGGACAAGGTGGCGAACCGGCGTTAAGCCGGGATACGCTGCGTAAGGAGGATGGAGTATGAACAGACGTATCGCACCCTTTTACTGGATGACGGTCCCGGCGGTGGTATTGTTTTTTGTGTTCATGACGCTGCCGGCCCTCCAGGGGATCTATTATTCCTTCACGAACTATAACGGATTCGGCAAAAGCTACGATTTCGTCGGATTCAAAAATTATTTCTATCTTTTCCAGGACGACAATGTGGGCCATGCATACTGGTTCACGTTTAAGTTCGCGATCGTGGTCACGATCCTGACGAACGTCCTCAGCCTGCTGATTGCCCTCGGCCTGAATGCAAAGATCAAGTTCCGCAACTTTTTCCGGGGCATCTACTTTCTGCCGAACATTCTGAGCGTGCTGATCGTAGGTTACATATTCAATTACCTGTTTTCGAACGTGTTCCCGATCTGGGGCCAGAACCTGGGCATCAACGCTTTGTCGACGAATATTCTGGGCAGCGAAAGCATGGCTTGGATCGGGATCGTCATCGTGGCGGTATGGCAATCGGTCGCGCTCAACACGATTCTGTATTTAGCCGGACTGCAGACGATCCCGAGTACGCTATATGAGGCGTCCAACCTTGACGGTGCCGGGAAATGGCGCGAATTCTGGAGCATCACCTTCCCGCTGATTGCCCCGTTCTTCACGATCAATATGGTGCTGGCGATGAAAAACTCGCTCATGGTGTTCGACCAGATCGTCGCGCTCACGAACGGCGGACCAGGCCGGGCGACGCAGTCGATCTCGCACCTGATCTATACGGGAGGATTCGAAGGCGGCGAATACGCATATCAGTCAGCGAACTCGGTCATTTATTTCATCGTCATTGCGGTGATCTCGATTCTGCAAATCCGGTTCCTGCAAAGAAGGGAGATGGATCTGTGATGAGAACCCGCAATCGCACCAACTGGCCGGTCATGCTGATCGTGGCTGTCTGCACGCTGTTTATTCTCTTTCCGCTCTATATGACGGTGACCATTGCGCTCAAAAATCCGGAGCAAATGGCCCAATCGGTCTTCGCGTTTCCGACGGAGCTGCACTGGGAGAACTTCGCCAGCGCCATCGACATGACGAACTTCTTCCAAGCGTTTCGCAACAGTGCCCTGGTGACGGCATCCACCGTCATTCTCACGCTGCTTACGAACTCGATGGTGGCTTACGCCATCGCGCGGAAAATGGAGAAACGAAAATTTTTCAAAGGGCTGTATTACTACTTCGTCAGCGCGATGTTCATTCCGTTTCCGATCATCATGCTGCCGATCGTCAAACTGACGTCCTCGCTGGATATGACAAACCTGGTGGGCCTGACCTTCCTGCACACGGTTTATGGACTGGCATTCAACGTGTTCGTATATGTCGGTTACATTAAGTCCATTCCGGTGGCTTTGGAGGAAGCGGCATTCGTGGACGGTGCGACCACTTGGAGCACGTTCTGGCGGATCATCTTTCCGCTCATGGCGCCGATCAGCGCAACGGTGGGCATTCTGACCTGCCTGTCGACGTACAACGACTTCCTGCTGCCGCTGATCATTATCAGCGATCCCAAGCAATATACGCTGCCGCTCGTGCAATACGTGTTCCAAGGACAGTTCAACACCGACTTTAACCTGGCGTTTGCGTCATACCTGCTGGCGCTGCTGCCGATGATCATCATCTATCTGTTCGCGCAGAAATGGATCATTACCGGGGTTACGCAAGGGTCTGTAAAATAAATAGCGTCGTGGAGATGGAACCCGACGCTTTCAAAGCAAGCCTGGATGAGATGTGTCCAGGCTTTTTCTGCGCTTTTTCAAACATTTTCAATATTATTGAAATAAAAATATTTATTTTCGTAAAAGCGGATGCTTTTTCAGAAAGGTTGTGCTAATATACCCCTTGTTTGTATAAGTATCTTTAACTGTTGCAGCGTCGTCATTAGTGAAAGACCAACATTTCAACGGAATTAAAGAGGTGACATCATGAGTGCAGCCGTTACGGAGACCGGGACACCGCAGCAAGGCAAATCAATGAATCTGTTTGCGTTGACCTGGCCGATTTTTTTGGAAGTATTTTTGTTTATGCTGATGGGCACGGTCGATACGCTAATGATCAGTTCAGTGTCGGACAATGCGGTGTCGGGGATCGGGGCGTCCAACCAGATTATCTCGATCGCCATCCTGATTCTCGAAGTGATCGGTAACGGAGCAGCGATTGTTGTTGCCCAATATATCGGTTCGAAGAAATTTCTTGAAGCGTCCAAAATTACGGGCATGGCGATTACGCTTAACCTTCTGATCGGTTTAGTGCTGAGCGGAGCGTTCCTGCTGTTTGGCGGGCTGCTGCTCGAAAAGATGAACGTGCAGGGCGAGGTGCTTGTGTACGCCAAGTCGTACATGCACATCGTCGGGGGAGCTATTTTCCTGCAGGCATTGATCAACTCGCTTGCCGCTATCATCCGTACGTACGGGTTTACGAAAGAAACGATGTACGTATCCGTTCTGATGAACGTAATGCACGTCATTCTGAACTACATCCTGATCTTCGGCCATTTCGGCGCTCCGGCGCTGGGCGTAGAGGGCGCGGCCATCTCGACGGTCATCAGCCGTTTTACGTGCCTGCTCCTGTTCTTCTGGCTGCTGTACCGGGTTACCGAAGTACGGGTTGAATTCAAGTTCTACCTGCAATTCACGAAAAACTATGTGGCGAAAATTTTGAAAATCGGCATTCCTTCTGCCGTAGAGCAGATCATGTACCATTCTTGCCAGCTCGTTTTCCTGTTTTACGCCACGTTTCTGGGTGCGGAAGCGCTGGCTTCCCGCCAATATGCGTCGAACATTTCATCGTACATTTACCTGTTCAGCATGGCGATTGGCATGGGTACGGCGATCATGGTCGGCCGGTTCGTCGGGGCAAAGGATCATGAGAGTGCCTACCAACGCGTTTGGAAAAGCGTAAAATGGGCAATGATCGCCACCATCGCGGTCGACTTGGTGGTCATCACCTTCCGTGTGCCGCTCGTGGGCATATTCACGGACAATCCGGAGGTCATCCGCATTGCGGCGCAGGTGATCCTGCTGAGCATTGTGCTGGAAACCGGGCGCACGACCAATATCGTCATCATTAACTCGCTGCGGGCTGCCGGGGATGCAAAGTTTCCGGTGTACATCGGTCTGGTCTCCATGGTGTGCCTGAGCTTGCCGCTCGGTTACCTGCTCGTATTCCAGCTTAACATGGGCCTTGCGGGGATCTGGCTGGCGATTGCCGCAGACGAGTGGACGCGAGCCTTCATCATGTTTTTCCGCTGGAAAAGCCGCAAATGGGAGAAGCATGGACTTGTGGACCATGACGAGGATGAAAATGTTCCGCAGACCGTTCCTGCCGTTTAGGACAGCGGACGCTGCGATAGTTAGCGATCAACCATCACCGATCAAGGGAATAACGTTCCTTTGGTCGGTTTTTTGTTGAGGGTGGAACCCTGTTCCTTGTTTCATTTTCCGCAAAAATGATCAAAACGTGAAACGTGCCTTCCCGTATAGTAAGGATATGGAAGGGGGCTGTTACAAGCTTGAGCCGTTATAGCACCATGATCGGACAAAGTCTGTATTTGATCGAAACCCGGCTGCATGAGCCGCTCGGGCTTGAGGAGATTGCCGCTGAAGCGGGGCTGTCGCCGTACCATTATCACCGTGTATTCCGGAAGGAAGTAGGCATGACGGTAACGGATTACATTCGCCACCGCCGAATGAGCCAGGCGTCCACGCTGCTGAGAAGTACCGACATGGGCATTCTGGACATTTCGTTCGAGTGCGGATTCGAGAGTCAGGAAGCGTTCACCCGTGCGTTCAAAAAGATATACGGCATGCCGCCAGGGCGATTTCGCAAGCTGTTCGATCTGAAATTGTTCAAATTCAGAACCAGAGGAGGAGAAATAAGCATGAACCAATCAACGAAGGTAAAAGGCTGGATACTGACAGGCAGCAATCCGCAAAATTACGAGATGGGCATCGATCCGACCGTAGTCCACCAGGGAACATCGTCGGGATATTTAAAAGCGGTGACACCGATGGGGGATGGTGAATTTGCCACGATGATGCAGCAGTTCAAGGCGGACAAGTACATCGGCAAGCGGATGAAGCTGACGGGCTTCGTGAGGACCGAGAAGGTAGAGGGATTTGCGAGCCTGTGGATGCGCGTGGACAATCATGCGCAGGATGTGCTGCAGTTCGATAACATGCATGATCGTGCGATTCTCGGCACGCAGCCATGGAACCAGTACAGCATCGTGCTGGACGTGCCCGAAGGCAGCGCCGTCATATCGTTTGGCGTGATTCTGAGCGGCCCGGGCAAGGTATGGGTGGACAGCTTCCGCTTCGAGGAGGTCGATCCGAGCACACCGCTTACGCACATGAGCACGGAGTACGAGATGCTGGATGAACCGACGAACTTGTCTTTTGAGGAATAGGGATAGAATTCGTACGTGTATGCAATACATGCGGGCAGCTGGATAACGAGGGTCATGAAGTCCTTTACGTCGAACGCAGCGCGGCATCGGTTTATCTGCTTATTCAGAGTCTTTCCGAGTATCGGAGAGGCTCTTTTTTCCATGCCAATGATTAGAAATGGGAGGATCAACGTAAATTACAAGCAGGTCCTTACTGCCCGCGGCGTCGGCCATTGCCCCGCAAAATGGAAAATCCCTTTTCGGGGAGGAACGACCGGTATTGTTGGCGAATCCGCAGCTCCTTGTTAACATAGATGCAGAAAGCGTTTGATGACATCGCAGCAAAGGATGATATGGATATGAACAAAAGAGTGCTTGTGGTCGATGATGAATCCAGCATCGTCAGTGCCATTTCTTATGCGCTGCGGCGCGAAGGGTATGAGGTGGAAACGGCAAATGACGGGGAAGAGGCGCTCCTTAAAGTCGCTTCATTCCACCCGCGGGTCATGATTCTGGACGTGATGATGCCCAAACTGGACGGGTATGGCGTATGCCGCAGGCTGGAGGATCGGGAGGATATCGGCATCATCCTGCTTACTGTCAAAAACGACATCGTCGACAAGATCGTCGGTCTGGAGATGGGCGCCGACGATTATATGACCAAGCCGTTCGAAATTCGGGAATTGCTTGCCCGCGTGAAGGCGTTGATGCGCCGCGTGGAGAAGAGTGCCGCTCCTGCTCCGGCAGAGGATGCAAAACAGGTTCTTATTAACGGCAACCTGCGCATTCACGTGGCGCATCGCACCGTGACGCTGGGTGGGGAACGGGTAGAGCTCACGCCGAAGGAATTCGATCTGCTCGCCATCCTGATGTCCCATCCGGAACGCGTTTATACGCGGGACGACCTGCTTGACCAGGTGTGGGGAATGGAGTACGCGGGCGGAACCCGGACGGTGGACATCCATATCCAGCGGCTGCGCAAAAAGATCGGCGATACGGATCAACGCAAGCTGCAAACCGTCTACGGCATCGGATACAAGGCGTCCGCACCGGAAGCGGGCGGAGCATCATGAGAGCCGGCATCAAGCTGAAGTTTAGCGGTTTTCTGGCCGTGCTTCTGATCTTGACGGTAGTTGTGCTGAGTTATCTGGTGCTGCGCGGCATCGAGCGTAATCAGCAGGCCCAGATCGAGGGCATTTTGTCGCAGCAGACGCTTTTGGTCAATTTGAACGTAAGGCAATCTTATTATACGGAAGCGGTCCGGATGGAGCCGTCGGCTTTTCTGCAGCAGAGCGGCCGCAGGCTCGCCCAGGAGCTGGCCAATTCAACCGGGCTGCCCATTACCCTATATGACCTGAATGCGCGGCAAGTCGGTTCATCCATCATGGCCGGGGATCGCGCAGATGCCGGGGAACTGTTGAGCTATGCCTTGAACAATAAAATCGCTTATCGCGAGCAGGGAGATACGATGCTGTACGTAGCGCCGCTCGACGGCCCGGAAGGCCAGATGGGCGCCGTGCAGATCCAGTATTCCGTCGCAAGCTACCATGAGTTCTACGCCCGAATCCGGCAGTTGTTCATATGGGCAGGAATCGTGGTCGTGGCGCTCAGCTTCGGCTTGGGTTACTTGTTCTACAACCGGTTCGCCGTAGCGATCACAAGGCTGAAGTCGTCAGCCGATTCCATTCGGGAAGGGAACTATATCTCCGCATCGCCGGTGAATCGCAAGGACGAATTGGGGGATCTGGGCCAGGGGATCTATTACATGAGCACGTCCATCCAGCAAAATATCGCGGCCATGGACGAAGAACAACGCAAGCTCAAGCTGGCCATCGAGAAGCTGCAGGCGCTGGAACAGCAGCAGAAGCAGTATATCGGCAACATCAGCCATGAGTTCAAGACGCCGCTAACCTCCATTAAGGCGTATGTCGAGCTGTTGGATATGTACAAGGACGATCCCCAACTGTTGGACGACGCAACGAACAACATCGGCAAAGAAACCGAGCGGTTGTACGAAATGGTGGAAAAGGTGCTGCACCTGTCCGCGCTCGAAAAATACGATTTCGAGAACCAGGCAGAAGATGTGGAAATTCGTGCACTGCTTGAAGATGCCTGCGGCCGGATGCGCGGCAAGGCGGAGAAGTTCGTCTTGTGCATGGAGCTGGACGTACAGCCTGCAACGATCCGCAGCGATCGGGAGAGCCTGATGCACATTTTCATCAATCTGCTGGATAATGCGATCAAATATAACGAGCCCGGCGGGGTAATCCGGATCGACGGCGGGCCGCGAATCAAGAAACGTGAGGTGGTCATTCGCATTTTCAACTCGGGAGCCCCCATTCCGGAGGAGGCGCGCGAGAAAATTTTCGAGCCGTTTTATACGGTCAACAAAGACAGGGCAAGGCAATCCGGGGGCACAGGGCTTGGGCTATCCCTCGTCAAACAGTTTGTCGAGAAGCAGGGCGGTGCGATCCGGCTGTTGCCGAATGGCGACCAGAACGAGGAAGGGACGACCTTTGAATTGGTTTTTCCGTTGGCGGACGCAAGTTTACAAGTTGGAAACAACTCGGATTAACTTTCGAAGTATCGGACAGGTATGCTTGGTCCTAGAAAAGCAAATCAGGGGGGGACATCATGGATTGGAAGAAGGCGGCCTTGGGCACGCTTGGGGCGATGGCGCTGTTGTCGGCAACGGCATGCGGGGCGGGAACGTCGGGCGGCAGCACGAATGTTGGCTCGGGAACGGACATTACGGTTAAAGACAATACGAATACATCGGTATATCAGAGTTTCAAACTGGAGAAGATCGACAAGCTGCAAAATATGCGCGGGGTGGCGTGGCTGAACAATGAACTGATTTTGACGGATAAAGAGAACAAATCCTTAAAACCGGTCAACGTCGAAGGGCAGCAGCGTTATCCGCACAATCTGTACATGTACGATTTGGCGAAGGCCAGCGATACGCCGGTGAAAGAAAGCGAAGTGAGCTTGGGCGCACCGCTGGTGTCGCCGGACAGTCAGCATGTATTCTACCGCGAGCCTCAGGAGGCGACAGGCAAAGGGTTCATTTTGAACCTGCACAGCGGAGAGACGGTGCCAACAGGGGATGATGAAGGTTTTGTAGGCGAAGGAGCGTGGCTGGACAACGATCACGTCGTATTTCCGAACATGCAGGGCCAGCTGATTTCGGCGAGCGTGAACGGGGATACCAAAGTGCTGGTGGAGACGGGAAGCTTCAATACACGCAGCATTGCGGCTTCAGGCAGCCTCGTGTATTACATTACGGGTGAGGATGGCCAGTTGAATTCGGTGGATACGGCGACGGGTGAAGTGAAGCAGCTGCTGAAAAGCGTGGAATGGGTGATCCCGTCCACAGATGGCTCAAGGCTCGCCATCGTGAAAAAAACCGCCGACACGAAACGGGCGCTGGTGCTTACTGACCTGGAAGGCAATGAGAAGGCTACGCTTGCGCGCGGTACCCAAATTTTCGGCACAAGCTGGTCCGGCGATGATTCGAAGATTGCCTATACGATCAATTCGGACAACGACAACGAGAAAGGACTGTTCGTGTCCAACACGGAATCCGGAGAGCAATTCCAGATTTCCGCCGACATGGACAACGTCTCCGATCCGCTGAGCTGGAGTCCGGAGGGCAATCGGATTCTGCTGTCTCAGTCCGTGCTCGAAAATGATTCGTACCGTTTCGTCACCTCGATCATTACGATTTCGGAGTGATTGGGCGGCCCATGCAGAAGAGCCTTGTGTTTCGATTGGATTGACATCGAAGCACGAGGCTCTTTTCCGGTTTGGGGCATCAGCCCGTTATGGGAGATTGATCTGCATCAATACGTTCAGCGCTTCTGCCCGAGTGGCGTTTGCCGCTGGGGCAAATTCGTTATTACTTCTGCCTGACAGGAGGCCGTCTCGTTGCATGGAGGCAACGGCCGTCCTTGCCCATGCCGGGATGCTTGCATCGTCCGCGAACGTAGTCGCTGCATTCCCTGACGTTTCGGCGCCCAATACATTGGTCACAATTACGGCCATCTCAGCCCGAGTGATCGGGTCTTGCGGGCGGAACGCGCCGCTTGCGTCGCCTTGGATGTAGCCCAGGCTTCCGGCTTGTGCTACGGCAGATTGCGCCCACGACCCAATCTCCTCGTTATCCGTGAAATGTGCCGTGGCATCATCAGATTGGAGCTGTAGACGGTTCATCAGCATAACGACGAATTCCGCCCGGGTCACGGCCTTTCCGGGTTTGAAGCTGCCATCGCTGTAACCCTTGACGATTCCTTCGCGCACGGCTTGAATGATGATATTTTCTGCCCAATGTCCCTTGATATCCCGAAATGATGCGGGTTCTGGTTGTTCGGGCTGGGCGACGGCAAATACAGCGAATTTGGTGAAATGATCCACATTGACCTGAATGCGCGAGCCCTGAGTGCTTGAAGCTCCCGCAGGCGTCCATATCTTCTGCCGTTCGTCGAAATACATGATTTCTGCCCGTTCATTGCTTGCCAGCAAAGCGGTGTCGAATGCCATGTCCAGGTTTACGGGCACGCCGAAATGATCGGGGGAGTCCTTCAGAAGTTCGTACACGGGACTCAGCAAACGTTTCTGATTGGTCAGCAAAGCCTCCGGATCGGCAAGCTTGTTGATGGATATGACCATTGCCTGCGGCGAGGCACCTTTGGGAATATTCATCGTTATTGCTGGTCCGAGGCTGATCCGCCCTGGCTGCCCTGCGGCAAGAGTCAGGCGTCCATCGGTGGAGACGGCTGCGTCGGAGGAACTTTGGGTGGAAACGGAGCCGGAGCTGCCCGAACTACCCGAACTACCCGAACTGCTCGAACCGCCGAAACCGCCAGAACTGTCCGAACTGCCGGAACCCCCGCCAGTATTTTCCGCGGGAATTGCTGCCCATTTGGCGTACAGCGTCAGGTTGTCGGTGATCGGCATGTTGTCGAAATCAAATGCCTGCGTCAGTCCCAGATCGGTGAACCAACCGGCAAAGGTATATCCGGTGCGTGAAGGCGCGTCGGGTCGATGAGCCAAGGCGTTGTAGTCGACCTGCTGTCCGTCGACCGCCGAGCCGCCGTTGGTGTTGAACTGCACGTTGAAGGAGCGGACTGTCCATTTGGCGTACAGCGTCAGGTTGTCGGTAATCGTCGTGTTGTCGAAATCAAACGCTTGCGTCAGTTCCGAATCGGTGAACCAACCGGCAAAGGTGTACCCGGTGCGTGAAGGCGCGTCGGGTCGATGAGCCAAGGCGTTGTAATCGACCTGCTGTCCGTCGACCGCCGGGCCGCCGTTGGTGTTGAACTGCACGTTGAAGGAGCGGATTGTCCATTTGGCGTACAGCGTCAGGTCGCTGGTAATCGTCGTGTTGTCGAAATCAAACGCCTGCGTCAGTTCCGAATCGGTGAACCAACCGGCAAAGGTATACCCGGTTCGGGAGGGCGCGTCGGGACGATGAGCGAAGTCGTTGTAATCGACCTGCTGTCCGTCGACCGCCGAGCCGCCGTTGGTGTTGAACTGCACGTTGAAGGAGCGGACCGTCCATTTGGCGTACAGCGTCAGGTCGCTGGTAATCGTCGTGTTGTCGAAATCAAACGCTTGCGTCAGTTCCGAATCGGTAAACCAGCCTTCAAAGGTGTACCCGGTGCGGGAAGGCGCGTCGGGCTCGGTCAACCTGCTTGCATAGCGAACGCTTTGTACTGGGATATCTGTACCCCCGCTGCTGACAAAGGTGACGGTTCGCGGCGTATAGTATTTGAACGCGACTGTCGTTGTGTTACCTGCGGCGTCGGTTACAACCAGGACATGTGTTCCTTCACGGCTTACCGTTCCACCGCTGGCAAAAGGAGAACCGTCCAGCGTGGCAGTCCCCTCGTTAAAGGCAATGGTTGGCGCTGTCTCATAGACGGCATCATCAGCAACCCCTATGACGACAGGAGGGGTGCTGTCGATGACAAAATGCACGGTTGTGGTGCCGGCATTGTTGGTGACCGCCAAGGTGTAGCTGCCCTCACCGGTGATGGAGGTACCGCTTGTAAAAGGAGAACCGTTTAACAGTGCGGTGCCGCCGTCAAACGCAGGCGTAACCGGACCGTTGTAGGTCGTTTGGTCATTCACTCCGGTAATGACCGGTTTATTTGTCGCGGTAACGGTGATCGTGACTGTTGCCGCGTTGCTGTCGCCTATGCTGCCGCTGCCAATATACTGGAAACTGTCATTGCCAGAAAAACCGGTATTCGGCGTATACATAAAAGCCCCGTTCGAATTTAACGTAATTGCCCCGTTCGTTGGGGAATTGATCAGTCTTGCCGTTGAAACGTTGATATCGTTGGCGAGAACCCCTGGTGACGCAACGGTTAGAGTCGTGCCCCCATTGGTTAAGTATTGATCGTTATTGGCCAACGCCCGATCACCGATCGGGGAAGCGCCTACCTTGGAAATATAATAAATGATGCCAGACGGGTCGCCGGTGAGGTCGGGAAGTTTGAACCCAGTCATCCCATCCCCGCCGTACCGGTTTCCGAGCAGGTCGAATAGAGCCCGATTGGCATTGATCGTCAACAGCGTTCCATCGGCTTGAATCCATTCCGGATTGCTCACTTGCACGGGCATCGGAATAATCTCGCCCATGTATTCGTCCCCTGTTCCGCCGGTTAGTGGGGAGTAGGTGCTATTTGTGAAAATCGCATAATGAAGCGGGGTTTGCTCATTAGTCGGCAAGTTAGGAAGCTGGAACGTAGTTTCTCCATCTCCGCCGTATTTCTTGCCGATCAGGGAATAAAGCGACGGGAAACTGGCAATCTCTAAGGTCTGCCCTTCTGCCGTCAGCCAGCCGGAAGGCGAAAAATAGTAAGGGAACAAGCGAATTTCGCCCAGGACGGCATTGGCTATGCCGCTTCCTTCTTCTCTGGATGGAAAAATGCCGTTTGTGGCGATATAATATCTGGTCCCTCCCGGAGCCTGGTTGGACAAATTCGGTAAAACGAATGTCTGATTGTCACCCACGCCGTAATTGGCTCCCAGCAAGGAAAATAACTCGGTGTTGGAAGAAATTGCGAGCAGTTGGCCTTCGGCCGGCACCCATCCGTTAGGCGCAGCATCGTAGGGGAACAGCCTGATTTCTCCAAGAAGAGGTTCTGCTGCCGCCGCGTGGGCACGAGGGGTGACGGGAAGGACCGATGAAAGCCCGCTTACGGCAAGCAGAAAGACAAGCGACAGAATGCCCGCTCTTTTGATTCGTTGTGCAATCACAAAAGTTCACTCCATTTTCTCGATGAATGTGTTAATCCTGACTGACTAATGCAAATATTCGGTGCTGCGAAACCATTGGGCTCTCTTGTTCTGAGTTCAGTGTAATGAATTCGCCCTCAAAAATGAATGAAATTTTAATTATTCCATCTCTGATATATTTATCGGTTGCAGCGAATCAAATGAAGAGACCCCATCGAATCGTATTTGTCACTTCCATAACTTGCATCCCTTTCTATACATTAATATTGACTAAGGTATTGCGCTCCGATAAACTAAAGGGCAGGAATACAGGTCGAAGCTAAGGACAGCAGTTCGAGACATGGTTTCGGGCGGCTGTTTCTTTTTCTTTTTCATCATATAAAAACAGGAACAGGTGATACACATGTGCAAGAGCGCGTACCGCGTGCTTTTATATTATAAGTTCGTGAAGATCGATGACGCCGAGACGTTGACACAGGAACATCTGCAATACTGCAAGGATCTGGGCGTCAAGGGCCGCATCCTGATTGCCTCCGAAGGCATCAACGGCACCGTGTCCGGAACATGGGAACAAACCGAGCAATACATGAAGGACATGCATGCCAATCCGCTGTTCAGCGACATGGTGTTCAAGATCGATGAAGTCGAAGAGCATGCGTTCAAAAAAATCTTTGTTCGCCACAAGGCGGAGCTGGTGACTTTCCGCGTGGACCAAGAGCTGGACCCGAACGAAGTCAGCGGCAAACGCCTCTCGCCGAAGGAATTCTACGAGCATTTGCAGCGCGATGACGTCATCGTCATCGATGGCCGCAATGACTACGAATACGAAATCGGCCATTTCCGCGGTGCCATCCGTCCCGATGTCGAGTCGTTCCGCGAATTTCCGGAGTGGATTCGGGAGAATCTGGGCGACATGAAAGACAAAAAGATCATTACGTACTGCACTGGCGGCATTCGCTGCGAGAAGCTGACCGGCTTCATGATCAACGAAGGGTTCCAGGATGTGGCACAGCTTGAGGGCGGTATCGTAACCTATGGCAAGGACCCTGAGGTGCAGGGCCGTCTGTTCGATGGCAAATGCTATGTGTTCGACGAACGCATCTCCGTGCCGATTAACCGTACGGATGAAGATATCGTTATCGCAAGCTGTTACCACTGCGGAACGACGCATGACCGATATATCAACTGTCCAACCTGCAACCTGCAGCACGTATGCTGCGAGGATTGCGAAGAGACGCATAACCGCTTTTGCTCGGATGCCTGCCGGGAGGCAGCGCCCGTACACGCATAAGCCTGAGAGCAGGTGCTGCATGTGAAGCATGAAAATGAAATGACGACGCGTGAACGGATTTTGTTCATGCTGAAACGGCAAGGCACGTTAACCGCCAGGGAAATGACGGCGGAGCTGGGTTTGACCGGCATGGCGATTCGCCGCCATCTGTCGGCGCTTGAGCAGGACGGCCTGATCGAGGTGCGCGAAGCGAGGGCGACGGCTGGCCGTCCTTCCTCCGTGTACCATTTGACGACGCGGGGCGACGGTTTTTTTCCGAAATCCTACCCGGCGCTTACGCTGGAATTGCTGGAAGAGCTGAACGAATCGGTTGGCGGCGATATCATCGGCACGCTGTTCGAGAACCGGCGCGACAAGCTGCTGCGCAGCGGGATGCCGCAGATGGAAGGCCGGGACCTGGCCGGACGAGTCGAGGAACTGGCGCGCATTCAAAACGCAAACGGTTATATGGCCGATTCTTCTGCGGAAGAAGACGGCACGTACGTTATCACCGAATTGAACTGCCCGATCGTACAGGTGGCCAGAGTGCACAAGCAGGCCTGCCGCTGCGAGCTGGAGCTGTTCCGTTCGCTGCTGCAAGCGGATGTGGAACGAACGGAATGCTACGCCGACGGCGGCAAGAAATGCACCTATCGGGTACGTGAGGCGTCGGGAGAATAAAACGAACAACGGGGACTGTTTTTGTCCGGGGCGTTCCCCTCTTGTAGTAAGCCATGTTAGAATTGGCTTATACATCGAGGGGGTGCTGCCGGAATGCAGTCCTTTTTGTATGGACGAAGCTTGGCCTTTGTGGGGATTGAAACTTGCGGGCAGCTTCCTGTTAATCGGCCAAGTGTTTGCAATTTAGCTGTAACGAACCTGAGGCGTCTTATTTCGGGTGAATTTCGCTAGTTTTTGTGGTTACGAATCTCAGGCACGCTATTCACCATCGTGTCGTCTATATCTCTCATGTTGCCTACAATAAGGTGTCTGAGGTTTGTTAGGATGCTGGGAGGGCGGAAATCGTCTGAATAAGGTGCGAGAGGTTCGTTAGGGGTAGGGGGAGAGAGCTCATCAATCTCTTTCCATGCACTAAATGATGTATTTAGCTGTCCGTAGATTTGTACGGATGGCTTTTTGGTGTGTCATGTTTCCTCTCACGTGTGAGCGAAAAAACAAAATTGGAAGCGCATCAACCATTGACGGGAAAGAGGACTCACCTTAATATTAGGGAAACACAAAATTCACACACGGGCCATGGACTTCAGTCGCATGCGAAAAGTCTGCATTTGTCTACTTTTGTCGATCAAAGCAACAATGCGTTGAAGCGTTCGTTTTGTCCCGCCTTGTCGCATCACTCGGTTGATCGCGACAAGGCTCACAAATTTGAGAAGGTAGAGAGGGGTTATCACATGAAAAAAAAGTTCTGGATGTCTCTGATGATGGCTGCAACCATGATCGTCGCCGCAGGCTGCGGCAACAATGGCAGTAGTTCGAATACCGCTTCCGAGGGAACGGGCAATGCCAACGAAGGAAGCACCGAGAAATCGTACCGCATCGCCATTTCGCAAATCGTGGAGCATCCGTCGCTCGACGCGACTCGTGAAGGATTCATCGCTGCATTGAAGGACGCGGGAATCGAAGAGAACAAAAACCTGACGATCGATTACAATAACGCGCAGGGTGACTCCACCAACAACCTGTCCATCGCGCAGAAGATTGCCGGCGACTCGAAAAATGATCTCGTGCTGGGGATCGCCACGCCGTCTGCATTGGCATTGGCCCAACAAGTCAAAGATAAACCGCTGCTGTTTGCTGCGGTAACCGATCCGCTGGGAGCCAAACTGGTCACGGATCTGGACAAGCCGGGCAGCAACGTGACAGGCGCTTCCGACACGAACCCGGAAGCGATCGTGCAATTGGCCGATTTCATCGCGAAATACATGACTGACATCAAAACGGTAGGTTTGGTCATCAACGAAGGGGAACCCAACGCCGTCGTTATGGCAAACAATGCGGAGAAGGCGTTGTCCAAGCACGGCATCAAGCTGGTGAAGGCGGCCGTAACAAACACGTCCGAGGTTAAACAAGCTACCGATTCGCTCGTGGGCAAAGTGGATGCGTTCTACATCACGTTGGACAACTCCGTCGTAAGTGCGGTGGATACGATGATCCAAACTGCAAACCAGAACAAAATTCCGTTCTTCTCCAGTGACCGCGATACGGTCGAAAAAGGCGCATTTGCCACCGTGGGTTTCAAATACTACGATCACGGCTACCAAGTGGGCGAAATGGCTGCCGACATTCTGAAGAACGGCACCAACCCGGGCGAAATGAAAGTAACCGTACCGGACAAACTGGACCTGATCCTGAACCTGAAAGCGGCTGAAGCGCAAGGCATCACGGTAACGGACGAAATGAAAGCCGAAGTGAAGGACCAGGCAGCAAACATCATTCAATAACCGGACGGAACTTGCTCCGGAGGGTCAGATACGAGGCGGACGCTCAGACGGGTTCGCCTCCCTTTTTTCGACAATTTTCGTCGTGGAATAACAGTAGAACCGAGTATCCGGAATCGGTGTTTGCCATTCGGTGAGAGCGCTAAGTTGGGTGGAATTGCATTGACAGATGTTTCGGTCACAGATGGGAGGAAGCAATATGTTCAGTATCAGCTGGGGTGCCATTGAAGGAGCGATTGAGCTCGGGTTGTTATACTCGCTTATGGCGCTTGGCGTATACATTACCTTTCGGATTCTTGATTTTCCCGATCTTACGGTAGACGGCAGTTTCACGACAGGAGGGGCCGTGGCGGCCGTGATGATTTCCAATGGCTATTCGTCATGGGTGGCTTGCCTGGTGGCTATGGTTTGCGGAATGATTGCCGGGGCCTGCACGGGGTTGCTGCATACCAAGGGCAAGATTAACGGATTGTTATCGGGGATTTTGATGATGATTGCCTTGTATTCCATCAATATGCGCATTTTGGGCGGTGCCCCGAACAAATCCATCATGGGCATCGACAATCCGTTTTCGGGCGAGCATGTCATGGTTATTATCATCATTGTCGTTTTGGTATTCAAGATCATGCTGGACTTGTTCATGAAAACGGACATCGGACTCGCACTGCGGGCAACCGGCGACAATAAACGCATGATTCGCAGCTTTGGTGCAAACACCGACGTGACAACGATCATTGGCGTCAGCTTGTCCAATGGGCTGGTTGCGCTGTCCGGAGCGTTTATCGCGCAGCAATCCGGTTTTGCCGACATTACGATGGGAATTGGCATGATCGTCATCGGCTTGGCCTCGGTCATTATCGGTGAAGCGATCCTGGGGGCGCGCACTATTTTCTGGGCTACCCTTGCCGCGGTTGTGGGCTCGATTATTTATCGCGTCGTGGTTGCCTTGGCGCTGCAGGTCGATTGGTTCGATACGTCCGATCTGAAGCTGATCACCGCCGTCATCGTGATCATCGCATTGGTCATTCCGACGATGCGCCGTTCAATGAAGCAAAAGCGGCTCGCCCGCATGCGTACCCAAGAACTGATGCAGGGATCCGGTCAGCAGATGAAGGGGGGCATGTGACATGCTGGAGATTTCACAAGTAACGAAGCTGTTCAATCCGGGTACGACCGACGAGAAGACCGCGCTGGTTGGCGTGAACCTGACGATGAAACCCGGCGATTTCGTCACGGTGATCGGCAGTAACGGCGCAGGGAAATCGACCTTGATGAACATCATCTCGGGTGTCATGAAGCCCGATACGGGAGATGTGCGAATCAACGAACGCTCCATCAAACATTTGCCGGAGCATCGTCGCAGCAGCTGGATCGGCCGGGTGTTCCAGGACCCGATGGCAGGAACCGCTCCGCATATGACGATCGAGGAAAACATGGCGATGGCCTATAAACGGGGAAAAGGGCGTGGACTCAGCTTCGGCGTCACCCGGGCCAAACGCGAGCTGTTCAACGCGCAGCTGGTGAAGCTGGGCATCGGTCTGGACAAACGCCCGAACGCCAAAGTAGGGCTGTTGTCCGGCGGCGAGCGTCAAGCGCTCAGCCTGCTGATGGCGACGTTTACCCAGCCGCAAATTTTGCTGCTGGATGAACATACGGCGGCTCTGGACCCGGCCCGTGCCGAACTGATTACGGAGCTGACCGAAACGCTGGTGCGCGAGATGCGGCTGACCACCTTGATGGTTACCCACAACATGGAGCAGGCCATTCGTCTTGGCAACCGCCTGATCATGATGGATAAGGGCCGCATCATTCTGGATGTAAGCGAAGAGCGCAAGCGCACGCTGACCGTACCCGAGCTGCTGGGCGAATTCGAGCGGATCAGCGGCAAAACGCTGGCCGATGACCGCGTGGTGCTGGGTTAATCCCAAAAACGCAACAATCAAAAATGATGCCGATTGCAGCACTGCTGCAGCGGTGATTCCCCCTTTTGCATTTCTGCAAAAGGGGTTTTTGTGCAGACTGTGCGATGCACGGCTATAATGGAGTATACATTTTATGAAATCCCTATGGGATGACGGCATATATTAGGAGGCGCTGTGCATGTCATTGCAATTTGACGAAGGATCATATACCGTAACGCGCCGTACCGAATCCATTCGCCTGTTGGCCAAGGAGTTTGCGCTGCTCCGCTTTCTCTACGAAAACAAGGAAAAGGCGTTTACGCGCAGCCAGCTGCTTGACCGGGTATGGCCGCTGGAGTATCCAGTGGAGCGCACCGTGGACGACCATGTCTATCGCCTGCGTAAAAGGTTAAGGGACTGGGAAGAGGTGATGATCGAAACCGTGCGCGGTTACGGCTACAGATTGACGATCCGTATGCCTGTTCATGCCATGCCTGCCAATCCTTCCGAAGCGGATCAGGAGCTGCGCGAAGCCGTTCATGGCCTGTTTCGCAAATATCATCTGTTCGGCCAGGGAAAATCCATGTTGACGCTGATCGAACAGCAGGATGTGCTCGGCATCCAAATCGACCCGTTCTACCGGCTGTATATCCGCTTTGTGCAAGGGGATCTGAAATGGCTGGTCACCACGAAGGAAATTCCGTTTGAGGATCGCCTGTACTGGCTGCTTATCTTCATGCATGCCTTGACGGAACCCAAGGAAACTCTACGGCTATATGAAAAAGCATTAAACTCACATGCTTTGTCGGTGGATCAGCAGCGGGAGCTGCGCATTCTCAACATTGTTGAAGTTTATGCGGAAACAGGACGGTATGGGCGCGCAAGATCGCAATTGGTCGAAACGTACGAAGTGATGGAACGGGACGGCCTGGTGAACTTCAGGCTGCCGGTTGCGTTAGCACGGCTCTATGTCGAGCTGTGGGGCGGGAGTGAGGATGCCGTGGAACCGTTGATTGCGTCGTTGCGTGCAAGTTTGAAGGAGGCTCCGTATTTGCGAGAGGTCGGACGATTTCAGGTCATGGAAGGCCTTTGGTTGCTGAGACAGGGCAGGCTGCGCGAGGCGGAGCAAAGGCTGGATGACGGATTGGACGTGTTGAAAATGTCGCTGAATGCGCCGTTGGTCCTGAATTCGGCTTCGCAGATTCTGCTGTTTATGGATCATCATCACATTGAGGGCCGTTTGCGGCGAAAATACAAGATCGTATCCGAAGAAATCGCCAAATACTATGAAGTTCCGGTCTATAGACAACAAATGCTGGATGAAGTCCGCACATTTTTATCCTCTTTTTCCCCGGGCCAAGGCCTCTGATATTCCTCTGATATTGCTCCTATATGATCACAGTTATAAGAGATGCAGCCGTCCAGGCTGCTGGACTGGATCAGGAGGAGACTAACATGACAACAATATTTGAAGAAAAGCATGCCGCCCATTCATCGGCGTCGGCACCCCAAGGCAGCTTGTGGAAAAATATACGATTCGTGCGGTTGTTCCTGGCCTACGCGCTGGCCACGTTCGGCGACTGGTTCGACGCACTCGCCATCCAGGTCATGATTGCTTACCGCTGGGGAGCAGATCCGCTGATTATTGCTCTGGTTCCCGTATGCATGGCCATTCCGGGCATCCTGTTCGGTTCGATTGCAGGCACGCTGGCCGACCGGTGGCCGAAGGTGAACATCATGCTGATTTGCGATGCGGCGAACGTGCTGCTGACCGTGGGCATTCTGTTCGCGCCAGGGCCGGGCTGGCTGCTCCCATTGCTCGGTGCGAGAGCGATGATGGGCGTGTTCCACATTCCTGCACAGCAGGCATTGACACGCCAAGTCGTGCCGGAAAAACACCTGCTGCAGGCCACCTCGATGAACGGCTTTGTTGCCCAATGCTCCAAGGTGGCAGGGCCATTGCTCGGTGCCGTGATTTTGGCGGCATTTTCGCCGCAAACCTGCATTGTCGTCAATGCCTGCAGCCGCCTGCTTTCAGGGATGGTCTTGTGGCCCTTAAGGCGTTTGACGGAGGAGGCGAAGTCCGCGGATGTCGACCAAGCGGCTGGGAACGATCAAACACGGCAGGCATCGTGGATAACGCAGTGGAAGGAAGGATGGATTTTTTTGCGCAGCAAACCGGCGGTATTCCGGACGATTTGGTTTGGCTGCACAGGACTGTTGGCCATTCTTATGATCGATTATCAATTCGCCACCCTCTTTCGAAGCATCAAGCCGGACAACGAGGTGCTGGTCGGCTGGCTCGGAGCTTCCGCAGGCGCAGGTGCCGTAGCCATCATCATGGTGCTCAATCGTTTGTCGCGCATTAGTTACGGTTGGGGGCTTGGGGGAGGTTTTCTGTTGATCGGTGCGGGGATCGCCGGACTTGGCTGGCTGGAACCGTCTACGCATGAAGGGTGGATCATCTTCTGGGGACTATGCATCGGTCTCGGCAACGGCTTGTCCATGGTGACCATGAATTATTTGCTGCAAAAGGAAAGCCCGCCGGACATGGTGGGCAGGGTATTCGGCATTCAGAATTCCATGTCGAGCATCGTGCTAGTCGCTGCCCCGCTTGCAGGAGGTGTTCTGATTCAGGCTGCCGGCCCTGGTTTGACCTTTGTCTACATTGGGGCAGCAACGTTTCTCATTGGGTTGGTTGGGGTTGTGCTGCAGCGACTGTTATGGGGTGCAACGGGGAATCAGCCGGTTCGATTTCCTGATATCCAAGATTAAATTTTTATAAATTGTGTGACCGCCATCACTTTTTTTTGTGGACATGCCAAAGTTTGTGATAATTGTCACATGTGCAAATTTAGCGATCTGGCACAATAACGTTCATTAGGACGTGTTTGGCAGGGTGAGGCAAAGGAGACAAACCGATGCCAAACGCGAAAATTTTGCATGTGAACAGAAAGAAGGGGTAAGTTATGGATCCGATTATGCTATCGCGTATCCAATATGCGCTTACGACGATCTTCCACTTTTTCTTTGTGCCGCTGTCCATCGGTTTGGTGCTGCTGGTCGCAATCATGGAGACGTTGTACGTCGTCAAAGGCAAGGAAATTTACAAGACGATGGCCAAATTTTGGGGCAAGCTGTTCCTGATCAATTTCGCCGTCGGGGTAGTTACGGGCATTCTGCAGGAATTCCAGTTCGGCATGAACTGGTCCGAGTATTCCCGCTTTGTGGGCGACGTGTTCGGCGCACCGCTCGCCATTGAAGCATTGCTGGCGTTTTTCATGGAATCGACGTTTATCGGATTATGGATTTTCGGGTGGGAGCGCTTGTCCAAAAAGGTGCATCTGGCCTGCATCTGGCTGGTGTTTACCGGCACGTTCCTGTCCGCGCTTTGGATTTTGGCGGCGAATTCCTTCATGCAGCATCCTGTCGGATTCACGATCAACAACGGCCGGGCCGAGATGAACGATTTCTTCGCCTTGATTACCAATGGGCAGCTGCTGGTCGAATTCCCGCATACGATCTTCGGGGCTTTGATGACAGGAGCTTTTGTCGTGACCGGGATCAGTGCGTTTAAGCTGATGAAAAAGCAGGATGTGGACGTGTTCCGCAGATCGTTCCATATCGGCATCGTCGTGGCGCTGGTTTCTTCGATCGGGGTAGCATTCTCCGGTCACTTCCAGGCGCAGTACCTGGTCGAAACACAGCCGATGAAGATGGCTGCCAGCGAAGGAACGTGGACGACGACGGAGGATCCTGCCCCATGGACAGTGGTTGCCTTTATCGATCCGGACAAGCAGGAAAACTCGGGCGAACTCAAAATTCCCGGGCTGCTGAGTTACCTGTCTTACAGCAAGTTTTCCGGCAGCGTAACGGGCATGAAGGAGCTGCAGGCCGAGTATGAACAGAAGTACGGACCTGGCGATTACATTCCGCCTGTGCGCACGACGTTCTGGAGCTTCCGCATCATGATTGCTGCGGGCGGGTTGATGATCCTGCTTGCGCTGTACGGCTGTTACCTGGCACTTCGCCGGAAACTGGAAGGTGCCCGCCCTTGGTTCATGAAATCGATGATTTTTGCGATTTCGTTGCCGTTTATCGCCAACACGGCCGGCTGGATCATGACCGAGGTGGGCCGGCAGCCGTGGACGGTCTTCGGTTACATGACGACGGAAGCCGGGGTATCGCCCAATGTGACGGCAGGACAGATTTTGTTCTCGACGATTGCCTTTACGGCAGCCTATACGATTCTCGGCATCGTGATGGTCTACCTGTTCGTTCGCAAAATCAAAGCAGGGCCTTACGCGGTCGACCAATCGGAGGAACAGGATGAATCGGCCGATCCGTTCGGCATGGATGGGGGTTATTCAGTTGTCACTAAGTGAACTGTGGTTTGTGCTGATTGCCGTGTTGTTTATCGGCTTTTTCTTTCTGGAAGGCTTTGATTTCGGCGTGGGCATGTCGACAGGACTGATCGCGCGGACAGACCGGGAACGACGGACGATGATCAATTCGATCGGACCGTTCTGGGATGGGAACGAGGTGTGGCTGCTGACGGCGGGCGGTGCGATGTTTGCCGCTTTCCCGCACTGGTATGCGACCTTGTTCAGCGGATTTTACCTGCCGCTGGTCGTGGTGCTGCTTGCTCTGATCGGACGGGGAGTGGCGTTTGAATTCCGCAGCAAGATGAAACACCAGCGCTGGCGCAAGACATGGGACATTATCATTGTTATCTCCAGCGCCCTGCTGCCGTTCCTGTTCGGCGTAGTATTCGCAACGCTGATGAAGGGATTGCCGATTGACGGTGACATGCAGCTTCGGGCAGGTTTCCTGGATATCGTAAACCCGTACACCGTGGTAGGCGGACTTGCCGTAACGATGCTATGCCTGGTGCACGGTCTGTTGTTTGCTTCGCTCCGCACGGTCGGACCGCTCCGGGAACGCGCGCTGCACATGGCCCGCAAACTGATGCTGCCGCTGGCAGTCGTTCTTGCGCTTTATGCCGCATTGACCTATTTCATGACGGACATGTTTGACGTCCGCGGATGGGCGCTTTGGATTCTGGTGGCACTCGGTGCCGCTGCCCTCGCCGCCGCTGCCTATTTTGTGCGGCAGCAACGCGAGGGATGGGCTTTCGGCATGACGGGTGCCGTCATTGCGATTTTGTTTGCCTCCGTGTTTGTCGGATTGTTCCCCAGAGTCATGATCAGTTCGTTAGGAGAAGCGTTCAACCTCACGGTACATAATGCATCGTCGGGCGCTTATTCCTTGAAGGTCATGACCATCGTTGCCTGCACGCTGCTGCCGTTTGTGCTGGGATATCAGATCTGGAGCTATTACATTTTCCGCAAACGCTTGAACGAGCAGCATCATCTGGAGTACTGAGATGGGAAGGGGGTTGCTGAAGCTGCCGGGCGTGCGCCCTGTGCTGGCACTAGCATCGGCGTTGGTGCTGCTGCAGGCCATGGCCATCATCATGCAGGCCAAATGGCTGGCCCAGGCCATCACCGCTTTATTTGAAGGTGCTGCCGTATCGTCGCAGTATCCTGTGCTGCTGCTGTTCCTGGCCGCATTTGCCGCCCGTTACGCGATCTCCTTCTGGTTGCAGTTGATCGTGTCGCGATATGCAGAGAAGACGGGAACCGACTTGCGCAGGCAGATGGTGGAGCAATGGTTCCGGCTCGGGCCGCGTTTTGCCAAGACGGAAGGAACGGGCCATTTGGTCACGCTGGCGCGGGAAGGGACAACGCAGTACAAAACGTATTTGGAGCTGTTTATCCCCCGCATGCTGGGCATGGGACTTGTTCCATTGGTCATATTGTTGTATGTGTCCAAGCTGGATGTGATGTCCGGGATGATTCTGGCCGTAACGCTGCCCATCCTGATCGGTTTTCTCATTCTGCTCGGTTTGGCGGCGCAGCGGAAAATCGACTTGCAGTTCAAGTCCTACAAGGCGCTGGCAAACCATTTCGTGGATACGCTCCGCGGCCTGGAGACGCTTAAAACGCTTGGACAAAGCGGCAGGCACGCCGGGACGATCATGCGGGTGAGCGAGCGCTACCGCAAAGCGACGATGTCTACGCTGCGGATGGCGTTCCTGTCTTCGTTCGCGCTGGATTTCTTCACGATGCTGTCGGTCGCTTCGGTGGCGGTCAGCCTTGGGCTGCGCCTGACAGAAGGAAGCATACTGCTGGCTCCGGCGCTGACGGTGCTTATTTTGGCACCCGAGTACTTTTTGCCTGTGCGCATGCTGGGAGCGGATTATCATGCAACGCTGGACGGCAAAGAGGCCGGAGAAGCGATTCGCGACATGATCTTGAAGGGGGAATCTGCCGAGCAGAAGCAGAAGGAGGCTTATATCCACGCATTAAACGATCAGCCGGCATCTGACACTATGGATGAAGGGGATGCGGCATTGCCGGTATGGGATACAGCCAGCAGGTTGGCATTAAGGGATGTACAGGTCAGCTATCAGGACGGTGGACCAACATCCTTGAAGGACGTGACTTTCCAGGTTACCGGCATGGGCAAGGTCGGAATCATCGGCGCGAGCGGGGCGGGCAAATCCACCCTCGTTGACGTGCTGGGAGGTTTCGTGCTGCCGACTTCCGGGCAGATGCTGTACAACGGCCGCCCGTTGTCTCTGGAGATGACAGAGGCCTGGAGGCGGCAGACGGCGGCCATTCCGCAGCATCCGCATATTTTCAGCGGCAGTCTGGCAGACAACGTGCGTTTTTATAGGCCCGAGGCTTCAAATGAAGAGGTGTGGAGCGCCATTCAGGCTGCCGGATTAAGCCATCTGGTTTCGACCTTGCCAAGGGGAATCGACGAGCTGATTGGAGCCGGGGGCAGACAGCTTAGCGGCGGGCAGGAGCAGCGCGTGGCGCTGGCACGGGCTTTAATTAGCAAACGCCCTGTGCTTTTGCTGGATGAGCCAACAGCACATCTCGATGTCGAGACGGAATACGAGCTGAAATCGACAATGCTGCCATTGTTCAAGGAAAAACTGGTATTTCTGGCGACCCACCGGCTGCATTGGATGCCGCATATGGATCGCATTATCGTCATGGAGAACGGCACCGTGGCCGAGACGGGAACGCATGAACAATTGCTGGCCCAAAAAGGCGTATATTATGAGATGGTTCAGGCTCAGATGGAGGCGGTGTAACATGCAAGGTAGATATGAAGGGGAGGCAATGGAAGGCAAAGCGCCGCATCATGATGGCTGGATTGCTCCCCATGCGTTCCGGCATCGCTGGCGCTTCGTGCTCGTTATAGCGCTCGGCACGCTTGCTGCGCTGTGCGCGGTTATGCTGCTGTTCACCTCCGGCTATCTGATCTCCAAGTCTGCCCTTCGTCCGGAAAACATCTTGATGGTGTATGTGCCGATTGTAGGCGTGCGTGCATTCGGCATCTTTCGGGCGGTATTTCGGTATGCCGAACGTCTCGCCGGTCATGATGCGGTATTGCGCGTGCTTGCCGAGCAACGCGTGAAACTGTACCGCATCCTTGAACCGCAAGCCTTGTTCCTGCGTTCCCGCATGCGGGCCGGGGATGTACTGGGCGCATTGGCGGATGATGTGGAACGGCTGCAGGACATCTACCTGCGCACCGTATTCCCGGCGGTTACCTCGCTGATTCTCTATGCGGCAGCCGTGGCGGCGTTTGGCAGCATGGACCCGGGATTCGCGCTTTGGATCGGTCTGTATCTGCTGGTTTTGGTAGGCATCCTGCCCGCCTTGTCCCTTAAGATGACATGGAAGCTGCATGTGCGGATGAAACGGGAAAACGCCAACCTGTACACCCGCTTAACGGACGGCGTATTGGGACTTGGCGACTGGATGGCCAGTGGACGCGTACGCAAATTCGTCCTGCAGCAGGAGGCGGAGGAAGGGCGGGCCGATGAGGTTCGCGGCAGATTGCAGCAATGGACGCGCTGGCGCGACCTGCTTGCCCAGTGCGTTATCGGCCTGACGGTCTGCTCCGTCACCATCTGGGCAGGCGGACAAGCCTTTGCCGGGCATGTCCCGGCAGTGATGATCGCGGCCTTTGCGCTGGTCGTGTTTCCGCTTGCGGAAGCGGTACTTCCCGTGTCCGAAGCGGTCCAGCATATTCCGAGGTATCGGGAATCGCTGGACCGCTTGCGACGGTTGGAAGGTACCGAGGGCGAACAAGGGCAGCAGAAGGAAGCCGAGCCCCGCCTGGAGCACATGTCGCCGAATCCTGCCGAGCCAAGCCTGGAACGGCTGTCTGACCATCGTATCCGCATCCGTATCCATCCAAAGCACAAAGCGGATATCCGCCTGGACCGCGTCAGCTTTCGCTACGGCCAGGATGACGAGGACGCGGTGCATGAACTCACGCTTCATCTGCCGCAAGGCAAGCGACTGGCGATCCTTGGGCGGAGCGGCGGCGGCAAATCGACGCTGCTTAAACTTATTCAAGGCGCGCTTGAACCATCCGCCGGAAAAGTGTTATTCAACGAACAGCCTGTACAGTCCCTCGGCGAGAGCCTGCCTGAGGTGATTTCCGTATTAAACCAGCATCCGCATCTGTTTGATACGACGGTGGCAAACAATTTGCGGATCGGCCGTCCGGACGCGACAGACGAACAACTGCGCCGCGTTGCAGCTCAGGTAGGGCTTGCCGACCTCATTCAGTCGCTGCCCCTGGGTTACGAAACGCCGATGCTGGAGACGGGCCAACGATTCTCGGGCGGTGAGCGACAGCGGATCGCGCTGGCGCGGGTTCTGCTTCGCGATACGCCCGTTGTCATCCTCGACGAACCGACGGTAGGGCTTGATCCGATGACGGAACGCGCGCTGATGCGCACGATGCTGGAAAGCATGCAGGGCAAAACGATGATCTGGGTGACCCATCACCTGATGGGCGCCGAACAGATGGATGAGCTGATCTTTATGGAGAACGGGCGAATTGCGATGCGGGGCTCTCACGAACAGCTGCTGGCGAAGGAAGAACGATATCGTCGCTTGGTGGAACTGGATCGACCGGGATGGGCGGGAAACGCTAAACGGGAGCCTTGGGCACAGACCTGGCAAAAGCCCGAGCCGCTTTTCAATCGGAAGATATAAGCGATGATCTGCATGAAGCCTTTTTGTGAAGCCTTCTTGAAGTCCCTTTAATGACGCAAAAACGCAGCAAAGCCCGCTTCCTTTATGGAATGCGGGCTTTGCTTGTACCGGGATCAGCGAATACGGTGGGATATTCGCGCCGGCCTGTTTTTGCAATGGGATCGAATCAGAAAAACTTCTCCAATTGTTGGGCGATTTCCTCATTGGAATTGCCAACGGTCGTTTGATACTGCGGCTTCTCGAACAAGGCCTGAATTTGCTCAGGGTACTCCTGCTCGATGTTCACGAGTGCAATCGATTCGTTGAATTTAGCCGGATGAGCAGTGGCCAAGGTCACGTTGATTTCATCCCGGCTGCCGCGATGCTCCGCGGCCACAACGCCGCAAGAAGTATGCGGGTCAAGCAGGTAGCCCGTGCCGGCATGAATTTCGGCGATTTTATCGAGACACTCCTGGTTTTTAACGCCATAAGCTGCAAAATCGCGCTGAACGATGGCCAGTTTGTCCTCAGGGATGACCACTTTGCCTTCGTTTTTGAATTGGTCCATCAGCGCAACAACCGCGGAGGCATCCTCTTGGTACAGATAGTACAGGTAACGCTCGAAGTTGCTTGCCACCTGAATGTCCATCGATGGGCTATGCGTGCTGCGGAATGCGCCAGGCTGATAGACGCCTTCGCTGACGAAGCGTTCCAGGATATTGTTTTCATTCGTAGCCAGGATGAGTTTGCCGATCGGCAGTCCCATCCGTTTAGCCAGGTAACCCGCGAAAATGTCGCCGAAATTGCCTGTCGGCACGCTAAAGTTAATCGTAGCTCCGTTCGCCTTGTTCAGACGGAAGTATGCGTAGAAATAATACACGGTTTGTGCCAAAATACGGGCGATGTTAATGGAATTGATGGCACGCAAGTGATAACGATGCTTGAAATCAACGTCTGCGAACAGTTCCTTGATAATGCGCTGGCAGTCGTCGAAGTTGCCGTCGACGGACAGGTTGAGCACGTTGTCGCTGTGCACGGTCGTCATTTGCAGCTCCTGCACTTTGCTGACTTTGCCGTGCGGATGCAGGATACAGATCCGGATGCCTTCCTTGCCGCTTACGCCTTCAATGGCGGAAGCGCCGGTATCACCCGAAGTAGCGCCGAGTATGTTGACTTTGATGTCGCGTTTGCGGGAGACGTAAGCGTACAGGTTGCCGAGGAATTGCAGAGCAACGTCCTTGAAGGCGAATGTAGGCCCATGGAACAGTTCCAACACGTATTCGTTGTCTTGCAAGTGCCGCACTGGCGTTACTTCCGGATGACGGAACGTGCCATAGCTGTCGTCTACCAGTCTCCGAAGGTCGTCCTTCGGAATGTCGTCACCAATGTATAGCGAGAACACTTCCGTAGCGAGCTCCTGATAGCTGAGCGACTGCCAGGATTGAAGTGTTTCGGATGATAATTGTGGTATGGCCGTCGGTACGAGCAGGCCGCCGTCGTCGGCAAGCCCCATCAAAATGGAGTCCACAAAACCGATGCCGCCGACATTTCCCCGTGTGCTAATAAATTCCATAGTCATCCCCTCAAGTTACTGAAATTTTTTGCTATTATACCAGATGTGAGAGGGAATCCCTATCTTTTTAGCCCAAGTTTGGCTAAAAATTTTTTTATAGCAACGCGGTGATGCTTTTATGAAGCTGAGGATTTAGCCGTTTGCGGTCCTGCTGTGCGGCGATTAACCAGCACGATGCTGAACAAAATCAGGACCAGGCCGGCAATCAGATTCAGGCTGACGCTCTCGCCGAACATGAGCACGCTGGTCAGGATGGAGATCAGCGGAATCAGGAAGGTGAACGAACCGACCTTGCTGGCCTCGCCGGAGCCGAGCAGTTTGAAATACAGCAACCATCCCAGCGCGATGACCAGCAGTGCAATGAACAATGTGTCCAGCATGAACGGAATCGTCCAGCGCACCGAGGCCCAGCTCTCAGTGATGCTTCCCGTGGCCGTCAACACGATGCCTCCGGCCAATACCGACGTTGCCGTCATCCATAGCCCGTCGACGCGAGCCGCATTTTTTTTCATATAAATCGCGCCGAGGGCCCAGCTAATGGCAGAGGCCAGCGCCAACGCGATGCCCGCTGCCGAGACGTTGCCCGTGATGCCTCCGATGCTGATCGTGGCGACCCCTGCGAAGCCGAGCACCAGTCCGACGATTTTGATGGCATTCATCGACTCGCCCAGCCACAGCCAGGCTCCAATGCCAATCAGCACGGGCTGCAGGAAAACGATGGAGGAGAACAGGCCTGCCGGCGCATGGGCCAAACCAACGGTCTGAAAACCGTAGTAAAACACGATGTTCAGTAGTGCGGACAGGGCATACACGGGCCAGTTCTCCTTTAGCCGCAGCATGTGCAGCCGCGGAAGAGCGATGAGCACGAGAATGACGCCCCCGATCAGCAGGCGGAAGCCTGCAAACAGAAGTGGAGGCATAAAGATTAACCCATACTTCGTGAGCGGCCAGTTCCAGCCCCACAGGAGGACAAGAATGCCGAGATATACGTTCGTTTTGAAACGGGAAAGCTGCATGTGAATCCCTCTTTTCCTTAATTGCACCTAACACGGACGCATGATAGTCACGATGTATCGTCCTGATGGATGATACTGTATACTACATGGTACAATATAAACACCCATGATTGAAATGCATGTTATTCATAAGGAGTATAACCATATTGTTATGAATAGAGCACAATTGGAATTATTCGTTCAAGTAGCCGAAACCGGCAGCTTCACCCGGGCCGGGGAAAAGCTGAACATCACGCAACCTGCCGTCAGCCGGTCCATCTCCGCATTGGAGAACGAGCTGGGCGTCAGGCTGATGATCCGCGACCGCCGCCAAGGACTGATGCTGACCGATATCGGCAGCCGCCTGCTTGTCCAGAGCCGCGTCATTTTGAAGCAGTTTGAACAGATGGAACAATTGGTCGCTGCCGAGAAAGGGTTGGAAATCGGCAAGATTCGCATCGGATCGTTCCCAATGACGTCTACGCACCTGCTGCCACGCGTCATTCGCGACATTCGCGAACGTTACCCGGGCATTGAATTCGACTTGCGTGAAGGAACGGTAAACGACATTAGGGAGTGGCTGGACCAACGCGAAATCGATGTCGGCCTGATTATTGCATCGGAGCAGGGGGAATTCGAGAGCATTCCGCTGCTTGAAGAAGAGATGCAGCTTGTGTGCAGAGATGACCATGCGCTTGCAAGCGAAACCGTACTGTCCATCCGCCAGCTTGAAGGTGTGGCTTTCATTATCTGCAACGGCGGTTACGAGGTGCCGATCTATGACATCTTCCGGCGCAGCAAGGCAGGACTGAACGTCAGTTTCACGGTCCATAACGTCAACGCTTGCCTGAACATGGTTCAGGAGGGGCTCGGCGTGGCATTGCTGCCGACCATGCTTCTCGCTGGGCTGCCGGCAGGACTGAAGGCCATTAAGCTGGAGCCTAAAATCTACCGTGAGGTAGACCTGGCCTTGCCTTCGTTTGCCGAAGCATCCAGTGCGACGAAATTGTTCGTAGAAACCGTGCAGCGGCTGTATGGAAGATCTGGTCGCAGCGGCGGCAAAAACGTCATTCAAGATATCCGATGAAAACTGAAGTAGGCAGTGGGTGCAGCGGCATCTTCAGATGAAAGCCAAAAGGAACGATTCCCTGCGGGAATCGTTCCTTTCTGCATGCTTCAGGTTGCCAAGCCACACGCTCTAACATCGACTGAATATTGCAAAGTCTGGCAGACGCCGGGATGGACATCTTCTATCGCTCGACGAGCAGCAGAATGATCGATGAAAGGCAAAGGCATGTGCTGATCAGATAGAGCACGCCTACGACCTGTTTATGGCTCAAGCCTGCCCGAAGCAGACGATAGTGGGCTTGGCTGGCATCGGCTTGGTAGATCGCTTTTCCTTGCAGGAAACGTTTGACCACGACAAAGATGTTGTCAAAGATCGGTACGCCAAGCGCAAGGATCGGAATAAAGAGCGACAGCATCGTTGCTTGCTTGAATGCTCCGTCAAGAGCGATGACTGCCAGGATGAAACCTAGGAAGGTTGCGCCCGCATCACCCATGAACACTTTCGCAGGCGGCTTGTTGTATTTCAGATAACCAACCGTGACGCCTACCAGTACGATGGACATCAGGGCTGAATCAGCCTGTCCTTTCGCCAGCGCTACGACGAACAGCGTGACAGCGGAAATGGCCGAAAGTCCGCCAGCCAGCCCGTCCATACCGTCGGAAAAGTTAATGACGGTAGTTACGCCGAAAATCCATAGAATGGTCAGGATGAACTGCAGCCAGACCGGGAGCATGACATATTCGGACGTCAGCGGATTAACGAATCCCGTAAAAGCGATGCCTGAGGCAAAAACGAGCACCGCCGCGGAAATCTGGATAATCATTTTGGGCAGCGCTGGAAAGTCCTTGCCCTTCGTTTTATACCAATCGTCGATGGTGCCGATCGTCAGAAGCAGCATCCCGCCGACGAACAGGGCGGCCGTTTCCATAGACAACTGTTTGGTGAACAAAATATATGTAAGAAAAAATCCTGTAAATATCGCATAGCTTGCCGTCAGCGGAATGGGCTGCCTGTGGAGTTTGCGCTCCACGTCCTCGCGGGGCTTGTCCACGAAATCAAGACGGTGGGCAAGACGCCCAAGCGGAGGAATGAGCAGAACCACGACAGCAAATGACAACAGAAATGCAGCTAAATATAACATAACTTTGCTTGTTTCACTCCCATCTCCATATTTCCCCTATTATACGAGTTCGGCAGGAAGTCTGTCGATGTCATTATTGTCATTATTGCCCGGAAGCTCTTGTCGCCATCGTGGTAAGTTCAGGAAAGCCAGGCTCCGAAATACGATTTCACAGCTTCTTCACTGTACCGGTCATTCCCTTGCCAGGTCGAGGCAAAACGGAAATCGCTTGAACCACCTCTTCCGATGCGCGGTGTATCTGTCTCAGCTAAAATGCCGGCTGCGCTCCAAATTTCCAGAATGGCATCGCGCTCAAATTGGTTGGACGGGAAGATGGTTTTCCACCGCTTCTCCAGCTTGCGAGCACCCTCACCAGACTCACAGGCATATATCGTTTCCAGCATGCCGCGCAGGATGGCGATATCGGCATCGGTTACTTCATAGGTATCTTCGTCAGTTAACAGCAGCTCCAAATCCATCAGGCAGTATAACAGCAGATCATGGCGCACCCCGCCCCACCGTATGCGTTCAAAATTCAGGACGTTCAAGTCCTGAGCGACGTACTCGCGATCGGAACGCAGCCGTTGGAAGTTGCAGTCTCCACATGCGCTGGAATTGGCGTGAAGCGCCGGACGCTCGCCGTAGGTATGCAGCGGCAAAGGCGCCGTTAGGGCCCAACTGGAGAGCGCGCTGCGAAGATGTACTTTTCGCGTGGACAGGCTGTGCAGAAATGCGATGGCCGCCTGTTCCTTGATGTTGTGTTCCTGGTGCATGGAGTGCAGCCGCTGAACGATTTCATCATGCGAAATGGTGAGAGGGTCGAACATGACGCCTTTGCTTTTGGCATACTCGAAGTCTTCCCCCGTAAAAGGAGTCTGCGGCGATTTCCATCCGCCGTTTCCCCAGAAGAAACTTTGCAATATTTTGAGTGCTTTTTTGTCCATGAAATTCATTCTCCCATCATATATAGAATAAGGTCTCCAAGCGAGATGAGATACCATAGAAAAAAGAAAACCGACAACCCTCCCGATACCGGAGGGCTGCCGGATTCTACGCCCTGATCACGGGAACGCTGCCGTTGCCGTGATCAGGCGATGCTTATTGCCGTGCAGCCTTGTTCTGGAAAGCGGCGATGTCCGCGTACTCTTCATCGAATTTGCGCGAGATGCGGATGAAGATCGGCAGCAGCTCGCGGTAGACACGCACGCTGTCCGGGTCCGGCTTGTGCCGGTGGGTCGAACCGATCATGCCCGATACGGCGCTCAGCGAATCGATGCGGCCCAGCGCATACAGGCCGAGTACGGCTGCGCCCAGGCAGGAGCTCTCGATGCTTTCCGGAATGATGACATCCTGATCGAAGATGTCGGCCATCATCTGCCGCCACAGCTCGGAGCGTGCAAAGCCGCCCGTAGCCTGGATTTTGGCGGGGCGTCCGATTTTTTCCTCGATGGCCAACATCACCGTGTACAGGTTGAAGAGCACGCCTTCGAGCGCCGCGCGGATCATATGCTCCTTTTTGTGATGCAGCGTCAGGCCGAAGAAGGAGCCGCGCGCATTCGGATTCCAGAGTGGGGCGCGTTCTCCCGTCATGTAAGGGTGGAACAGCAAGCCTTCGGAACCCGGAGGCACGTTTTCGGCAACCCGGGTAAGCACTTCGTACGGATCGATGCCGAGCCGTTTGGCCGTCTCCACCTCCGATGCGGCGAATTCGTCGCGAATCCAGCGGAAGATCACGCCGCCGTTGTTGACCGGACCGCCGATCACCCATGCATTCTCGGTGAGTGCGTAACAGAAAAAGCGTCCCTTCGGATCGGTTACGGGTTTGTCCACGACCGTACGGATGGCGCCGCTGGTACCGATCGTGACCGCGACCACGCCCGGATCGATGGCGTTGACCCCGAGATTGGAGAGTACGCCGTCGCTTGCTCCGATCACGAAAGGAGTCGTTTCGGCAATTCCCATCGCCTTGGCGTGTTCCGGATTCAACCCTTGTTTGATCACATGGGTTGTCGGCACGAGCTTGGACAGGTGTTCCGGCGTAATGCCCGCGACATGGAGCGCTTCTTCGTCCCAATCCAGCTTCTCCAGGTTCATCATTCCGGTAGCCGATGCCATGGAATGGTCGATGACGTAGTCGGAGAACAGCTGGTAGAATACATATTCTTTCATGGAAACCAGTTTGTGCGTCCGTTTGAACAACTCGGGCTCTTCCCGGGTGAACCACATGATTTTGGTCAAAGGCGACATCGGGTGAATCGGCGTCCCGGTCCGCAAATATATTTCGTGGCCGTTCATATCGGCTTTGAGCGCTTCCGTCCATTCGGCGCTACGGTTGTCCGCCCATGTCATGGCTCGCATTAGCGGCTTGCCATGCTCATCTACGGGCAAAATGCTGTGCATCGCCGAACTGAATGACACCAGCATGACCTCGCCCGGCTGAATGCCTGCAGTGGAGGTAGCCTGTTTGACCGAAGCCAAGACGGCGTTGAAAATGTCGTCCGCATCCTGCTCCGCAATGGCAGGCGTAGGCGTGTATAGCGGATAATCGACACTGCCCTGGGCCACGATCGTTCCGTTTTGTTCGAACAGGACGGCCTTGGTGGAGGTAGTGCCGATATCCACGCCGATCATATAACGTGAAGAAGCCATGGTTGCTATCCCTCTTTTCTGAAACGTCTGGTGGGTACTCTGCCATCAAGCATATCAGAATTCAGGGACGGATCAAAATTACCCGTATCTGGAATTTAAATTAATCTTTTACTGCCCCGGCTGCGATATCCGAGATGAACTGGCGGCTGATGAACAGGAACATGACGATGAGCGGAATGACTGCCAGCAGCGTGCCGGCGATAACCATGGCATAGTCCGTGTTGTATAGCCCGTTCAGTTGGGATAACGCAATCTGCAGCGTGTACTTTCGTTCGTCGGTCAGGACGATAAGCGGCCACAAATAGTCGTTCCATACGCCGATGAACGTGAAGGCGCCGAGGAAAGCAAAGGCAGGTCGCAAGATCGGCAGGGCAACGTTCCAGTATAGTCGGAAGAATCCGCATCCGTCGATCCGACCCGCGTCGAGCAGGTCGCTTGGAATCGACTCGGTCGCATACTGCCGGATCCAGAATATGCCGAAGGCGTTGACCATGCCCGGAATGATCAATGCTTTGAACGAGCCGACCCAGCCGAAGGTAGCCATCAACACGAACGATGGAACGAGCGACAGCTGCGAAGGTACCATCATCGTGGCGAGCAGCACAACGAAGAGCCACTTTCTGCCGGGGAATTCAAACTTTGCAAAGGCAAAACCGGCAAGGGAATCGAAGAACAGCACCAGCAGCGTGACCGTGGCTGCGACGAGAAACGTGTTTACAAAAGCTCCCCAGAAGTCGATTTGCTGCATCACCCGGGTGATGTTGTTCCATAGCTCCCTGCCGAACCAGAGCCTGGGCGGAAAAGCATAAATGTCGGACGTGGTTCGGGTAGACATGACGACCAGCCAGTAGAACGGAAACATCGAAATGATCATGCCTGCGGCCAAGCCGATATAAAGCACGAACGATTTGAGGTGTTTGGATGCCATGAGCGCTCCTCCTTGTCACATCAGGATGACTTGCCTTGAACGAGCTTCCAGTTCACGATCGAGAACAGCGCGATGATCAGGAACATGCCCCACCCGACGGCAGCGCCGTATCCGAAATAGTTGTTGATGAACGATTCCCGGTACAAATAAAGCACGATCGTCATTCCGGCAGCGCCTGATCCGCCGTCATTGCCCACCAGAATTTGCGGTTCCGTAAACAGCTGCATGCCGCCGATGGTCGACGTGATGACTGTGAACAGAATGACGGGCCGCAGCATCGGGATCGTAATTCGGAAAAAGGACTGCACGCCCGAAGCCCCGTCAATGCGGGCAGCTTCGTACAGCGTTTGGGGAATGCTCTGGAGACCGGCCAGGTAAATGACGGCATTATACCCGGTCCAGCGCCAGACGACCATGGAAGAAATCGCAACCTTGATGCCCCATGGCGCATTCAGCCATTCCACGACCGGAAGGCCGACCGATTGCAGCAAATAATTGAGGAAGCCGTAATTGTTGGCAAACAAGGCCCCGAAAATAATGGCAACGGCCACGATGGACGTGACGTTAGGCAGGAAATAGCCGACGCGGAAGAGGGTACGGAATTTCACAAACGGTGCATGCAGCAGGAAGGCTATAATCAGGGCAAAGAAGAGCATCGGAATCGTCGAGTAGATCCAGATGGCAAAGGTGTTCCCCACCGCCTGCCAGAACTCGGCATCGGTTAACATGTATTTGAAATTGTTCAGTCCGTTATAGGTCATGATGCCGATGCCATCCCACTTGTGGAAGGCAAGATATAATGAAAATCCGATCGGAAAGAGTCCGAAGACGGCAAACAGAATATAAAACGGCGAAATAGCTACATATAACGAGCGGTTTTCCCAGATGCGGGACAGGAGAGGTTTCTGACGATCCAGATCGGGGCGTGCGCCGGCTTGATCCGGAGTAAGACGCGGTTCAGTTACGGCCATGGGAATTTCCTCCTTTGCGGGTCATCCTTGCATGGGCGGTGCCATTCATACAACCTAACGCTGCAGCTCGCGGTCGACGCGCTGCACCGTATCATTCCATACTTGCTGCGGATTGGCATTCTGCTTGGCGATATCGTTCAGGCGCCGCGTAATGATGCCATGCACGGAAGGATACCTTTCGCCAAAGAAGGCAATCGGGACGTGTTGTGCCGATTCGGCAAATACGCTTCCGGTAGCTTGCCCGCCAAAGAAAGGCTCTTCCTCTTTCATGGAAGGCGAATCGAATACGCTTGGCGCGGACGGGAACAGGTTCAACGTCTGGTATTGTTCCAATTGGTTTTCCGGATTTTGCAGCCAGCGAATCAGTTCAAAAGCTTCCTGCGGATGTTCGCTGGATTTAAGAATGGACAAAAAGGATCCGCCATTGTTGCCATCTCCGCCCGGCGCACGGGCTACCCTCCATTTGCCGGATGTATCCGGGGCGGCCTCCTGCAGCACTTGCTTCATCCATACAGCGCCCACGAAGGAGGCGATTTCCCCGTTGTTCATGGCTGCGTTCCAGCCGGGAGTCCACCCGTCGGCATTGGCCAGCAGTCCCTTTTCCTTGAAGGATATCGCGGTATCCCAGCTCGTCTTGACCAGAGGCGAATCCAGGCCAAGGAACGTTCCGTCCGGCTGGAAGTAGCGGTCCGTGCCTTGAGACAACACTTGATTGTAAACGCTACCAATATTGTCGGTCAGAAACACTTTGCCTCCGAACGCATTCTTGAGCTTCTCGCCGGCCGCTGCATAAGCTTCCCAGCTGTTGATCTGACGGGATACTTCATCCGGATCGGACGGCAGTCCGGCTTCCCGGAACAGGTCTTCGCGATAGAACAGGGCGGTTGGTCCCGTATCCATCGGGAATCCGATCATTTGTCCGCTTGGCGTCACGCCTTGTTTCCACTTCCACTCCAGATATTGGTCTTCAATGTCTCCCGCGCCGAGATCATACAGGTTATAGAAACGGTCCTCACTCGGAAAGAGCTCCATGATCCAGTCGTTCAACGCAACGATATCCGGTTCGCCGGAACGGGCTGCAAGCGTGGTTTTGAGTTTGGCTTTGAAGTCGCCCCCGATTTTTTGGGCCGTTAGTTGAATGTTGGGGAACTGCTCCTGTGCCTTGGCTAACAGCTTGTCGTCAATGGAACGGTTCCAATACCACAATGTAAGCGCTGCCTTTTTGCTGGTCGCTGAATCGTCCTGCCCTGGCCAAATGGAACACCCGCCCAATAGCAGAACGCATGCCATGAATGCGGCGACCCAGCAAGCTCTTTTTCGGCGGATCATATGCACTACCCCCTTAAGGTTAAGATGCCAACGTGAAGTAAAGTGGATTTTGCCGACTACACCATCATTGTATGAGCAGTTTCTAAACTCATAACCAATATTCCTGAAACGAATCACAAATTTGTGTCCATGATTTAGTTATAGATTTGTCAGTTACTTTAAAAACAAAAGTTACTTGACACCATCTAATTTTTATTTTAAACTTGCTTACATAAAGTAACTAATGATGATGACAATGATATATATCACTGCAGATGCCTATTCAAGTGGTCCGCTTACCCGGACGCGAATCATAAAATAGCTTTAGAACGCATAGCGGGAGGAACCTTTCGATGATAAATTCGCATACTATACAATTGCTCGCCCCGAAAATACAGACTATTCCAAGTGGAAAAGAATTTATATACTTGGTCGGCCCCATCAAGCTTCCGGTGAATCTGGATGGCGAAACACGCATCTTCCAATGGTACAGCTGGATGAAGGCGGAGAAAGAGATGGACAGCCGCGAACTGATCGAATCACTGGCGGCGGCTGAACTGGCGGAACGTCAACAATCCAGCGTGCTTGTTTACGGCGATTTCGCCCAAGCCACGGAAGCGCTCATTCGGATGCACAGCATTTGCCATACCGGCGACATTTTTGGCAGCAAGCGCTGCGACTGCGGCTTCCAGCTGGAGCAGTCCATGAAGATGATTGCCGCTCACGGCGCTGGAGCTTTGTTCTACTTGGCGAACCATGAGGGTCGCGGCATCGGTTTGTTCAGCAAAGCCATGGCTTATCTGCTGCAGGAAGAAGGCATGGACACCGTAGATGCCAACCTTCAGCTTGGATTCACGGACGATGCACGCAATTACGATGACGCCATCGCCGTGCTGCGCGCACTGCGTCCAGAGCCGGTTACTCTGATCACCAACAACCCTCGCAAGCTGGCTGCCTTGCAGGAGGCTGGACTGAACGTTGGCGGACGCGTTCCGCTCTGGGGGGACCGTTCGGCGTATAACGAGAAATATTTGCAAACCAAGGTCAATCGTTCCGGCCACCTTTCGGAAAGTGATGTTTGGGATGTGGCAGCAAGTTCTCTTCCGCATGCCCAGGCGTAACGAAAGAACCAAGAAGCTTTCGCCGCAGATCATTGTTTGTTCGACCCGCCTGATGCCTGATGAATAGATGCGAATTTATTCGTATAAAAAACAACGAGGAGCCAGTCACGTATTGACTGGTTCTTTTTTCATGCACGGAATACTTAAAATTTGAAATAATTTCTCGTATTCGAAAATCTTGCTGACCGACAGTTGTCAATTATACAATGGAACCATCCGAATCATGTAAGGGGGAGCTCCATGCCATTTGAGGGACAATGCATGTTACCGGCGGCCAAAAACATGAAGCAGTTCGAAGCGATCATCGCAGGGCCGTACCGATACGGCATTCTGCTGGATACCCATATCGGCCAGCTTCAGGGCATTTTGAACGAGGCTCGGCGGCGGGACAAAAACATGCTGCTGCATGCCGACCTGGTGCAAGGTCTCAAAAACGATGAATTCGCGGCAGAGTTCCTATGTCAGCAGATCCGTCCGGCAGGATTGATCTCGACGCGGGCGAGCGTGATTCAGAAAGCGAAGCAAAGAGGGATCACTGCGATTCAGAGGGTGTTTCTGCTGGATACGAATGCACTGGAAAAAAGCTATCAGCTGCTCGACAAAACGCGGCCCGATTACATCGAGGTGCTGCCCGGCGTCATTCCGCATATCATTACCGAGGTGTATGAACACACAGGGATACCGATTATAGCGGGCGGTTTGATCCGTTCCGTACAGGAGGTCGAGCAGGCTCTTCATGCCGGAGCTCAAGCGGTAACGACGTCCAATGACGATCTGATCCGACACTATGGGAAAACGCTTACAAAGTAACCCGGCGTGAAATCGCAATGAACAGTGCTGTGAACATAACGAATGCGTGCAGGAGGGGATGCAAGGATGGATCAATATATTATGGCCCTTGACCAAGGGACCACCAGCTCAAGGGCAATTTTGTTTAATCGAAACGGGGAGATCGTGCACACGGCACAGCAGGAATTTCCGCAGTATTTTCCAAAGCCGGGGTGGGTGGAGCAGAATGCCAACGAAATCTGGAGCTCCATTCTGGCCGTCATGGCTTCCTGCCTGGCGGAGAGCGGCATTAAGCCGGCGCAAATTGCCGGGATCGGCATTACCAATCAGCGCGAAACCGTGGTGGTCTGGGACAAGGAAAGCGGGCGTCCCATCTACAATGCCGTCGTCTGGCAGTCGCGCCAAACGGCGGGAATTTGCGAGGAGCTCAAGTCCAAAGGGCTGGACGACGTATTCCATCGCAAAACAGGGCTGCTCATAGATCCTTATTTTTCGGGAACGAAAGTACGTTGGATCCTGGATCATGTGGAAGGTGCGCGGGAACGCGCCGAGCGCGGAGAATTGCTGTTCGGTACGATCGACAGCTGGCTGATCTGGAAGCTAAGCGGGGGGACGCATGTGACCGATATGTCCAATGCTTCCCGTACGCTGATGTACAACATTTACGAGTTGAAATGGGACGAAGAGCTGCTGGCCATTCTCGATATTCCGCAAGCGATGCTGCCGGAAGTGAGGGGATCCTCCGAAGTATATGCCCACACGACGGAATATCATTTCTTCGGCCACCGGGTTCCGATCGCGGGTGCGGCCGGAGACCAGCAAGCCGCATTGTTCGGTCAAGGCTGTTATACGCGGGGGAGCATGAAAAATACGTACGGAACCGGCTGTTTCATGCTGATGAATACGGGCAAAGAGCCGGTTCAATCGGAGCATGGGCTGATTACCACGATTGCCTGGGGCATCGACGGCGGAGTGGAGTATGCGCTCGAGGGCAGCATCTTCGTTGCAGGCTCGGCGATTCAATGGCTCCGGGACGGCTTGCGGATGCTGCGTTCGTCGCGTGACAGCGAGGACTACGCAGCACGCGTCCCATCGACGGATGGCGTGTACATGGTGCCGGCTTTTGTGGGGCTCGGAAGTCCATATTGGGACAGCGAGGTCAAAGGTGCGATATTCGGCCTGACGCGCGGCACGACCAAGGAGCATTTCATACGGGCGACGCTGGAGGCGCTGGCCTATCAGACCCGGGATGTCCTTGAGGCTATGGAATCGGACTCGGGTATCGAGGTGGGGGCCTTGCGCGTGGACGGCGGGGCAGCGGCCAACGATTTTCTCATGCAGTTCCAGAGCGACATTCTGGGCATGCCGGTAGAGCGGCCTGCAGTGAATGAAACGACGGCTTTGGGAGCGGCTTATCTTGCCGGTCTTGCGGTTGGTTACTGGAAGAGCAGAACCGAGCTGAGCAATCATGAAAATACGGAGCGTTTGTTCCGTCCGAGCATGCCGGAGGAAAGAAGAACGGAGTTATACAAGGGTTGGCAGCGGGCAGTCCGGGCGGCAATGGCGTTTAAATAGACCCGGCGGGCCTTGTTGTGGATATTTGTACTTTATCGACAAAGATATACAATAGCTGTGATTAAATGGTGGAAAATCATTCATAAGAGGCAGGTTTAATTTTCCTGGTCCGCAGAATTGGGGTAACCATAATAAGGGAAATAAAAGGGTATGTGGGTCATATTGAAATTACACCCTATAGCAAAAGGTGGATTCAAAAATTTTTTGAATAATGTGTCATTTCAGGCCTTCACGCCGCCCAAATTGTGTGGTAGGATTAAGGCACAAGTTAAAAAATGATGTCTGGAGATCGGGAGAGACCACGTAACGCTCAGCTATCGCTGCGGCGCATGACGTGGTCTTTTTTTTGTCCTTTTGCGGAGAAAATGAATGGAAATCAGTGGAGGCGATTCGGATGACTGCAACGTTCTCGGCCGGAAAACGAACCGATGTATTACATGAAATGGCGAATGCACATTTTGACATACTGATTATCGGAGGAGGCATCACCGGAGCCGGCATCGCGCTGGATGCCGCATCGCGCGGACTGAAGACGGCTTTGGTGGAGATGCAGGATTTCGCTGCCGGAACCTCCAGCCGCTCGACCAAGCTGATTCATGGCGGACTTCGTTATTTAAAGCAATTCGAAGTAAAAATGGTTGCCGAAGTCGGGCGTGAGCGAGCCGTCGTTTATGAAAACGGACCCCATGTGACGACGCCGGAACCCATGCTTCTGCCCATTTATAAAACCGGAACGTTCGGTCGGCTGAGCACCTCCATCGGTTTGATGGTTTACGACCGCCTGGCGGGCGTGAAGTACAGCGAACGCCGCCGTATGCTGAATGCCCGTGCCGTCTCGGATATGGAGCCGCTGCTTCGTAGGCAGGAGCTTCTGGGCGGCGGCCTATACGTGGAATATCGGACGGACGATGCCCGCCTTACGATCGAAGTGATGAAAGAGGCGGTGAGCCGCGGAGCTCAAGCCATCAACTATGTGAAGGCCGATGGCTTCATTAAGAAGGACGGCAAAGTCGTTGGCATTCAGGCGACCGATCAGTTGGATGGACGAACCTGCATGCTGCATGCCGACAAGGTGATAAACGCTTCGGGACCATGGGTGGACCGTCTTCGCGAGTTGGACGGTTCCCGCCAAGGGAAGACGCTGCAGCTCACCAAGGGCATTCATCTGGTGTTTGACGGCAAGCGTTTTCCGCTCAGGCAGGCGGTATATTTCGATACGCCCGACGGGCGCATGGTTTTTGCCGTCCCGCGGGATGGGAAAACCTATGTAGGAACGACGGACACGGTATATAAGGATGACCCGGCTCATCCGCTCATCGACGATTCCGACCGGGAGTATGTGTTGGAGGCGATCCGGAACATGTTTCCGGACGTGCGTGTTACGGCGGAAGACGTGGAGTCGGCCTGGGCAGGCGTGCGCCCGCTGATTCATGAGGAAGGAAAGGGTCCCTCCGAGATTTCCCGCAAAGACGAAGTGTGGGTGTCCCGCTCGGGATTGATTACGATTGCAGGCGGCAAGCTTACCGGTTATCGGAAAATGGCCGAAATGGTCGTTGATCTGGCGGCCCGCCAACTGGAAGAGGAAACAGGCCGGTCCGCAGGCCCGTGCATTACGAAGCGGCTGCCCATTTCCGGCGGAGACGTCGGCGGGTCGGCAGGATATGCTGTTTATGCGGAGCGCAAAATCAAAGACGGCGTAGCGTTGGGGCTGGAGCGAGCCGTCGCGGAAAGGCTGGTCCGCACCTATGGCTCCAACGTGGATCGGCTTTATGCACGTTTGTCGGGTCTGCGGGGCAGATCAGAGGTGCACGGCATGCCGATCGAACTTTTCTTGATGGCAAGCTATGCCATGGAGGAAGAGATGGCAGCGACGCCGGCGGACTTCTGGGTACGGCGCACAGGGGCTCTCTTTTTCCGGATCGGGGAAGTTCGCCAATGGAAGGGCGCTGTCGCCGCATACATGAGCCAGGTTTTGCACTGGACGGAGGAGCAGGCCTCGCATTACGGCGAAGAATTGGACCGATTGTTGTCCGAGGTTTCGTTTCGGCGTTAAGGGAGGATTTAGCGAATGGGGGTCGAATGGAACATGTAAGCGTATAACATGGAGAGGGGACTGCAGCGATGACTTTACAGATTGGCATAATCGGCACAGGCTGGTTCAGCAAGGTGCATGCAGATATATTGACCCGGATGGAGGGCGTGCGCGTGGCTGCCGTTCTTGGCACATCACTGGAAAAGGCGGAAGCCATGGCCAACGTCTACGATGCTGCCGGGTATGAAGAGTTGGGACATATGTTGGATGGACAGAAGCTGGATGCTGTCTATATTTGCGTGCCTCCGATGTCCCACGGTGCGATTGAATTGGAATTGATTCGCCGCGGCGTCCCGTTCCTGGTCGAGAAACCGCTGAGCACGGGATTGGATGTGCCGCAGCAGGTGCTTGGCGAAATCAGAAAGACGAATATGTTGACATCGGTGGGATACCATTTCCGTTACCAAGGGGCTGCACAGGTGCTGCGGGAAGCGATGCAGAATCAAAAAGTGGGCATGGCCCTTGGCCGCTGGATGGGCGGCATGCCGGGAGTAGCCTGGTGGCGTCGCCAGGATGGATCGGGTGGTCAGTTCGTGGAGCAGACCACCCATATCGTGGACCTGCTGCGCTTCTGCGCGGGCGAGGTGACAGAGGTATACGCGGCCGCTGCGCAGCGAGTCATGCACGAGACTCACGAGAATGTCACCGTGGACGATGTGGCCAATGTCACGCTCCAATTGCAAAGCGGCGCCATTGCAAGCATTGCGAACACCTGCCTGCTCCCGGACGGAGAAGGCGGAGCGGGGCTGCAATTCTACACGGCTAGCGGCGTGTGGGATTGGACGCCTGATCGGCTTCTGCTGCCCGTTGCGGCGCCGCATCCGATGGCCGGCCATGAGCTTCCGGCGGGAGCCAATCCGTACGAACGGGAAAATGAAGCGTTCATTCACGCGCTTCGCACCGGCGACCGCTCACGCATTTTGTCCGACTACGAAGACGCTTATCGGACGCAGGAAATCACTGTGGCGGCGCAGGTTTCGCTCGAGTCCGGCCTGCCTGTAAAGCTCCACGTCCGCTAACTCTTCATCCGATAAACGAAAACGCCTGATTCTGAACCGACCCGCAAGGGTCAGCCAGAATCAGGCGTTTTTTGTGTTAAAGCATGTTGTTTTTGTCGGCAGGCAGCCATAAAGCCTATTTCTTGAGCCACTCCGATGACCAGCCATAAATTTGATTGATGACAGGTTCGATGGCTTTGCCTTTTGGGGTCAGTTCATATTCGACGCGGGGAGGAATCTCCGGATACATGTGCCGCGAGACGATGCCCTCCATCTCCATTTCCTTCAGGCGTTCGGATAATAGTCGGCCGCTGATGGCCATCTCGGCTTCCAATTCGGTAAACCGTTTCGGGCCGGACAGCAGTTGATACATGATCAGCAGCACCCACTTTTTGCCGATGATATCCATGGCCTGAGTGATCAGGCAAGGGCTGGGCGGCGCTTTTTTTCTCAGCTTCAATCTATTCACCTCAATTCCGGTAAAGACATATCCATATTTGTATATATAAAGAGCTTGGCTTTCTGTCACTCGAACCGTGGTAAGGGGACAAGCAAGTCAATAAAGAGTTACTACAATTATTACTGTAACATACCTTTTGTATGTATTATACACCATTCCGCAAAAAATTACTTGATTAAATAATGTTATTATTATATACTCGCTTCATAAAAGTAAGTAAATAATAAAAATATAACAATGTATTAAATAATACCAACTAAATTATCGATACTAGAAATTTGTTTTAAAAATAAAGCTGTTTGCTCAGCTATTACATAGATTCTTTTTAATATGCATTTCGTTGGCAGGATGCTTTCGAACATTCAAATATAATGCGTCAGGAGTGAATGGAAATGAAAATGTTGGGTTATATTGCGCTGGTTATTTTGACAGGGGTGTTCGTGATGACGGGGTTCAACAAGGTAAGCGGATCGGAGATGATGGTGCAGACCTTCGAAGGATTTTCATATCCGGCCTGGACGATGTATCTCATCGGTGCAGTCGAGCTGCTGAGCGCCGTGGGCCTGCTTATCCCGCGTACACGCATGGTTGCGGCCGGTTTGTTGACTTTTATCCTGATTGGGGCTGTGGGCACCCATCTGATATATGGCCAATATGCGGCCTTAGGGTTCCCTGCAATTCTGCTTGTGGCGAATATCATTGTGCTGCTGATCGGAATGCGCCAAATGGAGGAAGAGGAGCTCGACGCTTTTCAGGCGATCTCATAATATGACTTTACACTGAAAAAGAGGAACGCCCGAATCCGCGGCAATCCTCTTTTTTTGGCTTGATCCAAAAAAAGAAGAACCCGCATGTTATTCAGGGTTCTCTTGCAACGGGATCCCGGTCACCCGGAAGTCTCCATATGTTTTTGATGTCGCGATTATAGCAGTTTCTTTAATTGGGAGACGCGTCCTTGGCTGATGCCAAGCTTCTCTGCAATTTGCTGCTGGGCCAGGCCGGGATGCTGTTCAACGATTTCTCTCATTTGCTGCAGCATGCGGGCCGTTTTGGGCCGCAGGTCCGGATACTCGTTGCCGGCTTTCTCGTCCGAATTGGATGAAGCGGCTCGGGCGGATTCGGAAGCAGGACGCTCCGCGGATGCAGGAGATTTTTTCGGTTGAGGAACGAACCATTCGGGAGTGTCTTCCGGGTGTTTTAATTGAGTTGCACAGGTCCGGCAGATGAATTGCTCTTTGAAATACATTTCTGTATCCAGGTTTCCGCAAAACACACACAATGTCGATTTGTACTTTCTTAAAATCAACTCTTTCCCTTCAATGAAAAATTCAAGAGGATCGCCGATATGGATTTCCATCGTATCCCGCATTTCTTTGGGAAGGACAATTCGTCCAAGGCGGTCCAGAGATCTCTTCATTCCGGTTCTTTTCATCGCATCTCCCCCGCAATATTAACTTTGAAAACCTGTCCTTATTGTAAGGAAGAAAGGGCTTTATTACAACAATTATATTTCAAAAAAAAGGGATAATTCCATCTATTATATTACGGAAAAATAAGCTTGGAGAGCAGGGGGGCCACTGCCAAGGTGAATAAGGCGGCGAGCACCATGGAGATGCTGGAGATGGTGCCCGTCAGCGAGCTGAATTCGAACGCTTTGGACGTTCCCGTGCCGTGGGCCCCGGTCCCAAGCAGCGTGCCGCGGGCAATTTCGCCTTCGATGCGCAGCATTTTTACGATGGACGGGCCGATGGTGGCGCCGAGCAAGCCGGTCATGATGACAAATACGGCCGTAACGGCCGGAATGCCGCCGATGGTGGCCGAGACGTTCATCGCAATCGGCGTGGTGATCGATCTCGGAATCAGGCTGTGTACAAGCCCGGCGTCGAGGTGCAGCAGCTTGGCCAGCAGGGCCGAGGACAACACCGCGACCACGGAGCCCGTCATGACGCTGAAGACGATCTCCGAGACGTGTTTTTTGAGCACATGGAAAAACGTATATAACGGAACGGCGAAGGCAACGGTAGCCGGTTGAAGCAAAAGGCTCAGCCATTTGCCGCCCATGCTGTACGTTTCATAATTGGTGCCTGTAGCGATGAGCACCAGCGTGACAATCAGCGGTGTGATGAGCAGCGGTGACAAATATACTTTGGGCAGACTGCGGTACATGCGTTTGGCGATCCAGTAAATGCCGACCGTGAGCAGCAAGCAAAGAAATCCGATCATCCCGTATGACGCTCCTTTCTTTTGGCGATTCGGCTGGCGACGAGACCCGTGCAGGCCATCACCAGAAACGTGCTTAACAGCACGATGAACAAAATTTGCAATCCGTCCTGTTCCAGCATCGGCACGTAATTCATGATGCCTACGGCCGACGGAATGAAAAACAGCAGCAGCTCGCCCAGGAGCCAGCCCGCGCCAACCTCGATCCAGCGCAGCTTCACGACGCCGGCCTGGAGCAGAAGGAACAGGATCACCATGCCGAGGATCGATCCCGGGACGGGCAGATGGAGAACTCGGGCCAATTGGTCCATCCCGAGCGAGAACACCATGAGCAGCGCAACCTGCACGATGCCAATGCCCCATTTTTTCACGGTAAACCCTCCTTTGAATATGTGAATGAAGAACATGTTTGTTATGAAAAATGAAAGTAATAAAGCTTTGTCATTTCAAATTTTACAGCGACATCTTTCATGAGTAAAATGCATATTAAGAATATTTATCATTCCATTTATCTATGGAAGGGGTGGGCATATTACGATGGATATTCGCCATTTGCAATATTTTCTCGAGGTAGCGAGACAGCAGAGCTTCACCAAGGCGGCAGAAGTGCTGTTTATCACACAGCCCACGATCAGCAAAACGGTAAAAAGCCTGGAGGACGAGCTCGGCGTGATCTTGTTTGATCGTTACGGCAAAAGGGTGGAGTTGACCGATGCGGGCCATGTGTTCTTCCGTCAGGCGCAGGAAATCGAAAAGTCGTTCCGCAGCTTGTCGTCGGAATTGGACGATCTGATGAACCTGAAGAAGGGACATTTGCGCATCGGTCTGCCACCGATGGTGGGATCCAGCTTTTTCCCGATGATTATTGGCGAGTTTCACAAGGCATTTCCCCAAGTGACCATCGAACTGTTCGAAGACGGCGCGAAAAAAGTGGAGGCCGACGTGATCAGCGGTGCGCTGGATATCGGTGTGGCCGTGCTGCCCACGGTGGACGAGGTGCTCGATCACTTCGTATTCGTGGAGGAAAAGCTGAACCTGCTCGTACATCCTTCCCATCCGCTTGCCGACAAGGGGACGGTTGCGCTGCGCGAACTGGAGCATGATGCTTTCGTGCTGTTCAGGGAGGACTTCGCGCTGCACGACCGGATTATCGCTGCCTGCCAGGGAGCGGGATTCCAGCCGCGCGTCGTCTATGAGAGCTCGCAGTGGGACCTGCTTAGTTCGATGGTGGCTGCCAATTTGGGAGTGGCGCTGCTGCCGGAAACGATCTGCCGCGAGGTGGACCATATGCGCGTGCGGATCATGTCCGTGGAAGAGCCCGTTATTCCTTGGCAGCTGGGCATGATCTGGCGCAAAGATCGTTATCTTTCGTTTGCCGCGAGGGAGTGGATTTCGTTTACGCAATCGAAGCTGAAATGATTAGGAATATCACGGTTTCATTGGTAAAATGAAATCAGACTATGGTGGAGGTGTTTGTTCGATGAAACTGCGGGTATCCGCTGTGCAATACCATTTGGAAACGATCGGCTCGTTCGAGCAATTTGCTGCTCAGTCCGAGCATTACATACGGGCAGCCAGCGAATTCGGCACTGAATTCGTGCTGTTTCCCGAGTTTTTTACCACGCAGTTAATGTCCATCGGGGATGAGCAGGGTAACGCACTGACCATTGAGGACTTGCCGGATTTCACGGACCAGTATGAACAGTTGTTTACGTCGCTGGCGGCGAAGTATGGCATGCACCTCATCGGGGGAACACATGTCATCCGCCGTGAAGGCAAGCTGTACAACACGGCTCACCTGTTCTATCCGGACGGCCGCATCGCGCGCCAAGCCAAAATCCACATTACACCTACGGAAGTGGATGAATGGAACATGGCGCCTGGCGAAGGGCTTGAGGTGTTCGACACGGATAAAGGCCGGATTGCGATGCTGACTTGTTATGATATTGAATTTCCGGAAATCGTACGCATGGCGAAGGCGAAAGGGGCTGACGTCATTTTCTGCCCATCCTGCACGGATGACCGTCATGGCTTCTATCGCGTCCGTTATACGAGCCACGCGCGTGCGGTGGAGAACCAGGTCTATGTTGTACTCACCGGAACGGTGGGCAGCCTGAAAACGGTTGACTTCATGCGGGCCAATTATGGTCAAGCCGCGATTATTACGCCGAACGACGTACCGTTTCCGCCGCGCGGCATTTTGGCCGAAGGGGAAATCAATGACGACATGCTCGTAACGGCTGACCTTGATCTTGATCTGCTGTATGAGGTGCGCGAACGCGGTTCGGTTACCACATGGCGCGACCGTCGTACCGATCTGTACACCGATTGGAAATAAACGTGCTTCGATTATGGCAGAAAGGGGGTTCAGCGATGGCTCAGCATGGCTTGTATCGGAAAGAGATGTACATTGCCGGCCCGGATCGGAACGGCAGACCGGCCAAGGCCGTCATTCGCAGCTATGCCGCAGCCGACTTCGACGAGCTGATCCGCATTCAGGCGGAGAGTTTCCCGCCGCCATACCCGGAGGAGCTGCTGTGGAACCATGAGCAGCTCACCAGCCACATTGCGCATTATCCTCACGGAGCCATATGTATCGAAGTGGATGGCGAGCTGGCAGGATCAATGACGTCGCTGCGCATGAACTGGGACCCTGATCACCCGGCGCAGCATACCTGGGCCGAAGTGACGGATGACGGTTATATTCGCAATCATCAGCCGGATGGCAATACGTTATATATCGTCGATCTTTGCGTTCGTCCCAAGTATCGCAAATGGGGGCTGGCCCAGCTTATGATGCAGGCGATGTACCATCTGGTGATCGCTCAAGGGATGGACCGCTTGCTGGGCGCAGGCCGGATGCCGGGGTATCATCTCGTTGCCGGACAGATGTCGGCAGAAGCGTACCTGGAGAGCGTAACCGCGGGAGAGCTTCGCGATCCGGTCGTCTCGTTCCTTTTGCGCTGCGGGCGAATGCCCGTGGGCGTTGCGGCGGACTATTTGGACGACGAGGAGTCCTGCAACTATGCCGCCCTGATGGAGTGGCGCAATCCGTTCAAGTAACGTGCGGCAAAGTACTTTTAAGTCAACGATTCTTGGTTGAATTGGACATTTATACGATAACGATCGGAAGATGTTTCTGACCACGCAGTGGCTCCGTTTAACAATCATTCATTCAAAAGCATGTAAATGATAAGGAGGCCGTCATCATGGAATATCAACGAATTACATCGATTGAAGACCCGCTGTTCGCCCAGATGCACAACCTGATGAAGGAGATTTTCCCGCCTGAGGAAGTGCTTGACTTCCCGCTGTGGAAGGAACCGCTGGAAGACCCGGGCATCCGCGTATTCGTGGCGGTTCATGAAGGACAGGTTGTAGGTGCGACCGAATATCGCTATTACGAGGACTGGAACGTGGCCATGACCGACTTCACGATCATCGGCCGCGAAGGACTTGGCATTGGCGCATTTCTGGCCAACCACCGGAAGCGTGACCTGCAGGCACTCGCTGCAGCGAACGGCAAAGAGCTGTTCGGCATGTTTGCCGAAATCTACAACCCGTACCTGAGCCAGGATCATTCGTTCGGCGGCATTAAACCGATGGACCCTTACGTACGCCGCGAGGTGCTGTCGCACCTCGGATACAAACGGATCGACTTCCCGTATGTTCATCCGTCCTGGCAGGGAGACGGCGAAGCGGTGGGAGGATTGGATCTATGCTTCATGCCTGGCGACGAGGAGCTGGCCGAGCTCCCGGCAAGCCTGGTGTACGATTTCCTGAACCGGTACTATGCCGTACTGCCGAACAAACCGCAGGAATGGCTGGACATGGCGGCAAAGCTGTCGGAACGGAACAAGGTGTCCCTGCTGCCGTTGTAATTCATTGTATGAGACGATGAGCAACATAGAGTAGCCGTTCTTAACACAAAATAGCCCGCAGAGCAGTCCGTCACCGGACCCGCGTCTGCGGGCTTTCGACATTTCATGAATATATAAACCGCAAAAAACAAACACACGTTAACGAAGAGGCAGAACCAATCTGGAGAAGCAAAGCGTTCTAAAAGCTTTCTGAAAGAAAGCTGCATCGGAAGCATAGGCTTATCACCGGATTTTCCCCTTAGAAAAGGGGAATCCAAAAAATCTGGGGATAACAGCGATCGGAAGATGGTACTGCACTCGCATTGCCCTAGTGTGAATGATTAGTGCGGTTTATATAGATTGAATAATGGCGTTATTGATCTTGATTTCGGTCCGGGAGCTGGCTCAGATAACTATTGGACAAATGAATGAGTTCCAGTGCCCGTTCATATTGTTCTTTGGTGATGTACGGCGTGGAAGCTGCCGATGAATTCTCGTCCTGAGCAGTCTCTGGCTGATGATCCTCTGTTTGATCCTCCGCTTTTACGGTATCAGCAGCATGAACGTCTTTAGTGTTACCTTCCTCAGCATTGCCATTCACCATGGCCGGAGTGGCTTCATCTTGTGCGGAGTCATCCACGGCCGGTTTCAGCGCAAGCATGTTTCTCGCCGCAGCTTCTTCCAAAGAATAATGGGTGCCGTCCCCATACCCGGTTTTCGGAATAAACAATGACGCATCGTTCAGCACCGATCCGGAAGGCAAATAATAACGCTCCGGCAGCAGGTTGCCGCCTTCCCTCAGCAGATCTTGCCCGAAGTGCAGCTGATTCTCCAAGGACAAACCCGTCAGTCCGGCAATCGTTGGCAGAATGTCGACCTGGCCGCCGATCTGTCCGAGCTGCGTTCCCGGCGCCACGCCCGGCGAAGAGATGATCAGCGGAATGTTGATCATGTCCGCAGACGTATATTCGCGGCCGTAGATCTCTTTCATGAGCGCTTTGTCGTCTTTGTCGAGCGAGTAGATCGGAAGGCCGAGGTGATCACCGTATACGACGAGCAGGCTGTTATCCCACAATCCGCGCTGCTTCAGTCCCTCGATGAAAGTCCCCACAGCCTTGTCTGCATAATGCTGGGACACCAGGTAGTTGCCGGGCAGCGTATTTTTGAATCGTTCGGGAAGGGTCATATCGACCTTTCGTTCAGGCAATTCATAAGGATGGTGCGCCGACATAGAGATGACCTGTGCGTAAAAAGGAGATCCTGAAGCTTGCATTTCCTCCAGTTTATCCAGCGTTTTGGCGTATAACACCTCATCTGATGCGGAGAAAGCAACCGTGTCCTCCGTTCCGAAATATTTCAAATCATAATAATGGTCGAATCCTAGCGCTTGATACAGCTGATCCCGGTTCCAGAAATGAACGTCATTGGTGTGGAATGTCGCCGTCTGGTAACCGTTTGCCCCCATCAGTCTGGGCAGGCTGGGCAGTTCTTTACTGGCATAGACTGTTGAAGCGGCTCCGTTTGGGGGAATATAAAACGACGTATTCACCACAAATTCGGCATCCGACGTATTTCCCTGTCCCACCTGTTGGTAGAAATTCGGGAAATACAGGCTTTTCCGTGCCAATTCGTTCAAATTCGGAGTCACTTCCTGCCCATCCACTTCCAGCCCGATCAGGAAGTTCTGGAATGACTCCAACTGCAGCACGATGACATTACGGCCTTTGGCTGCGCCGGCTTCCACGACGGCAGGCACGCTCGTTGTCTGCTTGAGCTCGTTCACGGCGTTCTGGTCGATCGCCTCCAGCGGGACGGGTTTTTTCGGCCGATCCGCCAGAATCGTAAATGCCTCATACCCGAGAATGCCCATCTGTTCAGCCTGGATAAGCTCGTTCATGCTAGCCCGATTGGGATAAATGTTGAGCAAGCAAACGACTAAGGAGAGCACGAGAATGACGGACGCAATCCGTCTCCGGGTACGCTTCTCAAGCGGAATGCGCCCCGGGAGTTCAAGGCCTCCATGCCGGATGCGACGACGGATCAGGATGCCTCCGATGACGATAATATCGGTGAAAATAAACAGATAATACGGATCAAGCAGGGAGAACATGCTGCTCTTCACCGCAGTGACTTGGTTGACTTGCGCCAGGGCATGGTAATTGACGATGACCCCGTAATATTTGTAATACATAATGGCTGCAAAAAAAATGCCGGACAGGAGCAAATCCAATCCGAGGTACGCCCACATGCGCCGTTTAGCCGCAAACCATTCGATCAGGCAGAAGCAGATCCAGATGAGCGGCAATTCGGTCAACAAGGGCTTCCATACCGGAATATCGTCGAAGATCACGATCCAGGCGAGAGAGCTCTTGATCATCATGATCACGGTGAATAAGATGAACGGTCCGCTTAGAAACCGGCCGAGTGAGCTGCGTGACAAAATACCGCCTTCCCTTCCGTTGTTTCATTTACAATTATTATGCTATGTTCAGGCGAGCCGTGTCAAAAAGCACCAAGCATCATCCTGAAACGAATCGAAACGATCCATCTTTGCGGGGTTGGTCAGGAAACGACCAGGTATTGAATAGAGGTTCATGAGCTTCTCCCCCTTATTGTGCATTTCTTTATGGTTTACTACTCAAGATAGCTTATGGTAACGCTGATCCAAACCCGGTTTGATGGTTCCTCGCGGAAATGGGTGCTGCATTTAAATACGTCCGTAAACATGAAATCAGCCAGTATTTCATGGTAAAGTATAGGGACTATATACGGAACGGGTGATCGCATGACAACTGAAATTCGAATACCGGTAAGACCGTTGGTGGAATATGTATACCGGAGCGGAAGCATTCGTCCCGGCTTTCGTACCAATGCCTCGATGCATGAAGGAACGCGCATTCACCAGCGGGTGCAGAAGGATTATGCGGAGGAAGACCTGAAGGAGGTGTTCCTGGAGGCGAAGCTGCAATACGGCGATTTGGTCTACGTCATCGAAGGGCGCTGCGACGGCTTGATCCGCCTGGATGGGCAGCTGACCGTGGATGAGATCAAATCAACGGCAGGCAATCTGGACGATCTGGGGGAGGGTGCTCCCGTGCATTGGGCTCAAGCCATCATGTACGCTTACATGATAGCCGTCCAGCAGGATGAGCCGCGTATGCAGGTACAGCTTACTTACGTGCATTCGATGAGCAACGAGGAGCGCCGCATGCGGCGCATGCTGGAGCGGGAAGAGCTGGAGCAGTTCGCTGCCGAGGTCATCGCGGGTTACGCGCCGTATGCGGAAATGATGGTTGCCCATGAGCAGAAACGGGATGAGACGGTTCGCGGGCTTGGTTTTCCTTTTCAAAAGTATCGGGAGGGACAGCGAAAGCTGGCCGGGGCGGTATACCAGACGATTCGCGAGGGCAAGGGGTTGATGGCCAAGGCTCCCACAGGGATCGGCAAAACGATGTCCGTGCTCTTCCCGACGGTCAAGGCGATCGGGGAAGGCGAGGCAGGCAGGCTGTTTTATTTGACCGCCAGAACGACGACGCGTGCTACTGCGGAAGAGGCGTTTGCGCGCATGCAGGCACAGGGTCTTCACATGCATGTCATCAGCCTGACCGCCAAGGATAAAATTTGCTTCAAGGAAGAGGAAGCATGCGACGCCGGGCAATGCGGGATGTGCGAAGGCTATTATGACCGGATCAACGGTGCGGTGCTGGACATGCTGGAACACGAGACGTTGATGACGCGCCCGGTGATCGAGCAGTATGCCCGCAAACATCGGGTATGCCCGTTCGAATTCTCGCTGGATGCCGCGTATGCGGCCGATGCGGTGATTTGCGACTACAACTATATTTTCGACCCCCGGATTTCCCTGAAACGCATGCTGGAAGAGCAGAAACGCAAGACGGTTCTGCTCGTGGACGAGGCCCACAATCTGGTGGACCGCGGCAGGATGATGTTTTCGGCCGAACTGGCGAAGTCCGCGTTCTTTGATACCCAGAGCACGTTCAAAGCGCTTGAGGGCAGCTTGCCTGCAGCGAAAGGCATCGCCAGCACGGCGGGTGCGGTGGACAAATACATGGGCACGATTCGCTCGCACGGCGAAAACGCGGGCGAACTGCTGAAAAAGGAGCCTCCCGAAGAGCTGTTCGACCTGCTGGAACCCTTCGTCATGGCAGCGGAGCAGTGCCTGCTTGAGGGTGGAGCGCAGGACGAGGAGGCTCAGGCGCTGCTGCTGGACGCATATTTTGCGTCGCAAAACTTCCTGCGGATCGGCAAGTTGTATGATGAGCGATTCATCACGTATGCCGAATGCGAGCGCAGCGAGGTGCGAATCAGGCTGTTCTGCCTGGACCCTTCGGTGCTACTGCGTCAGACGGCCAAAGGATTTCGGTCGGTCGTTCATTTCTCGGCCACGCTGTCGCCGATGGGGTATTACCGCGACATGCTGGGCGCGGGCGAGGACGACTACACGCTGCGGGTGCCTTCGCCCTTCCGACCGGAACAGCTCGACGTCAGGCTGATGCCGCTGTCCGTGCGCTATAAGGACCGGGAGCGCTCCCGAAGACCGATTGCGGGAATGCTGCGACAGCTGGCCGCGGAATGGCCGCAGGGCAATTTACTCGTATTCTTTCCTTCCTATCCGTACATGCGCGAAGTGTACGACACGTTCATGGAACAACCGGGCAATGTCGACGTCACCATGCAGCGGCAGGGCATGAGCGAGGAGGAGCGTGACCAGTTCCTGAATGCTTTCCAGCCTGATCCGGAACGTACCCGCATCGGCTTCGCCGTTCAAGGCGGTGTTTTTTCCGAAGGCGTCGATCTGCCGGGCGACCGCTTGAACGGCGTCGTTGTAGTGGGTGCGGGTTTGCCGCAGATCGGACTGGAAAACAACGTGCTTCGCGATTATTTTAATGAAACTGGACGCAACGGCTTTAATTACGCCTATATTTTCCCTGGCATGAACAAGGTGCTGCAGGCTGGCGGCAGGCTGATCCGTACGGAGGAAGACACCGGCGTACTGGTTCTCATCGATGACCGGTTTACGCAGGAGCCTTACCGTTCCCTGCTTCCGAAAGAGTGGCAGCATTTCACGCGCATTGCCCCTTCTGCAACTAATTTCTCTTCCAATGATTAAACCATGGGCCGAAAAGGGTATTACTTGGTTAGTTGACAACACGTAGAACTACCGAGCGAGCCGTTTTGCGGTCGGCTTCTGAAGCAATCCTAGGGAGGTTGGTTTATGAAGAGAAATCATACGATGATGCAGTTTTTCGAATGGCATCTGTCCGCAGACGGAAACCACTGGAAAAGGTTGGCCGAGCTGGCCCCCGAGCTGAAGGCGAAGGGAATCGACACGGTGTGGATTCCGCCCGTGACCAAAGCCATATCCAATACGGACACGGGATACGGCGTATACGACCTGTACGATCTTGGCGAATTCGACCAGAAGGGAAGCGTGCGCACGAAATACGGCAGCAAGCAGGAGCTGGTTGATGCCATCGCGGAGTGCCAAAAGAACGGCATCGCCGTTTATGTCGACCTGGTCATGAACCACAAGGCAGGAGCGGACGAAACGGAAGTGTTCAAAGTGATCGAGGTCGATCCGAACGACCGGACGAAGGAAATTTCCAAGCCGTTCGAGATTGAGGGGTGGACCAAGTTCACTTTTCCGGGGCGCGGGGACACGTATTCCTCTTTCAAATGGAACTACGAGCATTTCAACGGCACCGATTACGATGCCAAAGGGAAACGAAGTGGGGTGTTCCGCATTGCCGGGGAGAACAAAACCTGGAACAAAAACGTCGATCGGGAGTTCGGCAACTACGATTATTTAATGTTTGCGAACATCGACTACAACCATCCCGACGTCCGGCGTGAAATGCTGAACTGGGGCCATTGGCTGATCGACACGATCCAGTGCGACGGCTTCCGGCTGGACGCCATCAAACATATCAACCATGAATTCATCCGGGAATTTGCCGGAGAGATGATCCGCAAACGCGGCCAGGATTTTTATATTGTCGGCGAGTTCTGGCACCCAAGTCTGGATGCCTGCCGCAAATTTCTGGATACTGTCGATTACCGGATCGACCTGTTCGACGTATCGCTGCACTACAAGCTGCATGAGGCGTCCCTTCAGGGCCGCAACTTCAATTTATCCTCCATTTTTAACGATACGCTGGTGCAGACGCATCCTACCCATGCCGTTACGTTCGTGGACAACCATGATTCCCAGCCTCACGAAGCGCTGGAATCGTGGGTGGCGGACTGGTTCAAACCGAGCGCTTATGCACTGATCCTGCTGCGTAAGGATGGATATCCGGTTGTGTTTTATGGCGACTATTACGGGATTGGCGGTCCTGAACCGGTGAAAGGCAAACAGGACATTCTGGATCGTTTGCTGTATGCACGAACCAACAAAGCGTACGGGGAGCAGGTCGATTATTTCGATCATCCGAACACCATCGGCTGGGTAAGAAGGGGAGCGAAGGAGTTCGAGGGCTCCGGCTGCGCGGTGGTTATCTCCAACGGGGACGATGGCGAAAAACGCATGTGCGTAGGGCAGCACCATGCCGGCGAAACGTGGACCGATCTGACACTGAGCCGAAAAGAACAGATTAAGATCGGTCAGGACGGATGGGCCAGTTTCCCCGTTAACGGTGGTGGGCTGTCCGTGTGGGCACTGCCCGACGCGGCTGCGGGTCAGTCTTCGTCTTAATTCCTAATACAAAGCAAGCGGGCACTGTTTCCTGACTGAGTCGGTCTGGGACGGTGCCTTTTTGGATTAAACAAGGCAAATTACAGAGCCGCCCAAGCCGATAATATGACTATGTCAGTGGGGGGCATTTCGAGATCGATTCTAATCGGTCTTCCCATGGGTGTTATTTAGGTTTTAAAATGACGATTAGGGAGAAAAGGAGACAGAACAATGACAGTATACGACAAAGCAAAATACCATTATGACGGTGACTTTCCGGCGGAATTGTCCCATGATCAGGCTTATGTGCATATTGGTTTTTTCCTGGGGTGGTTGGTCGATCAGGGACTGTGCAGCAACGAGTTCTTGGATAAATACCGCGCGGATGTGGAGGCATTCAAAGCCAGAAAGCTCCTGAGCTCGCAGCTGTGCCGAAAAACGGGGGGTGTACTTGCGGCAGATATGTTGAACGATGAAGGGAATGCTTTTGCCGAGCGTGGGTATGAAAGTTATCTGAGCGACTACCTCTTTTTCGTGAACCATGATGACGCAGAATCGGTCTACCATGTGCCGGACACGTGGGAAAATTACGAGATGATTCGAGAGCAGTTGGATATTTCATATGAAATGTGGCGTGAAAGAAGACAGGGTTGATCCTTTAAAAGTACGCAGCGACTCGTATGCCCTGAACTCCGAGAGCTTGATCTGGAGCAGTTGATCGCCAAGCAGCGGATAGGTTTCAAACAGGACAATCGGAAGGATACACGCTGTCGGCCGGCAAAGGCTAACAGCGGTTCCCTTCCGTTCCCGCTCAAGGGACGTATGAGAACCGCTTTGGCGCGCCGTTGCGTGTTACCCGTTTCAGAAGGGCGCTTTACCCTCTGAGGACAAAGGTTTGAAGCTGTCCGGCCATTTGCAGGTCATGCGCCTGATTGAATGCGGCCCTTTTGCCGGCATCCGCATATTCGTCATGGTAATGCATCAGCACCGTTTTCTGCCGGATCTCGGCTGGCAGCTGCTGCAGATCCTGCAGCGAGGTATGGGATTTAATCACCAGATCGTGCATGTGGCATTCGTGGAAAATCAGCTGCACTTCATCGGCCGTCGCAATCAGCCTGTCCTGATCCAATGTGCTGTCGCCGCTGTAATCAAAGTATCCGCGGGCCAGCAGGCCGTTGCTTATCATGCCCGGTACATGCGTTGTCCGGAACGTTTCGAAGGTGACTCCGCCCAGCTCGAACGTGCCGCCGTCCGGCAGCGGAACGATGTCGTAATAATCATGCAGCGTACGCTCCCCATCCGTCGTATGACGCATGCCGGGAGACAAGATGCTCCATAACGGGTCTACCAATGCTTCGTGGATATACAGGCGCGGTCTGCGTCCGCTTACGATTTGGGAATAATAACCGAGCAGCTGGACGCCGTTGATATGGTCCTCATGCAGGTGCGTGATAAACACATTTTCGATATCGGTTAAAGGAAAGCCGTATTCTTTCAGCGCCCTGGCGTTCGATTCGGGAAAATCGATGACGAGATGCGTGCCGCCGAATTCGGCCAGCATGCTGTTGTGGTGCTGCTCGAAGCTAAACATGTCCCCCGTGCCGAGAAACGTAACCTTCATCTGTGTCATAACCCTTGATCATCTCCTCTGGATATGAATCTTCAAAACGGCATAAACAGGATAAATTCAGTATACCTTGTCTTTCGGTGGTGTGCCTAAATCAACCTTTTTTGAAATCGTTATCATTTTGTATTGAACTTTCGGGGCAAACAGTGTAGCGTAAAAATGGGAATGAACCCATGTGAACGTAAACTCACCCAAAGGGAGCGTGCGAGGCGAATGAAATCTTTTTTGGATGAACAGTTTTTGCTGCACAACGAAACCGCGGTAAGGTTATACGAGGATTATGCCAAGGATATGCCGATCATCGACTACCACTGCCATCTCAGCCCGCAGGAAATCTACGAAAACAAAACGTTTGCCAACATTACCGAAGCGTGGTTGTACGGCGATCATTATAAATGGCGGCTCATGCGAGCGAACGGCATCGAGGAGAAATACGTGACGGGTGGAGAAGGCGTGACCGATTACGATCGTTTTCTCGCGTATGCCCGGACCGTGCCGATGATGATCGGCAATCCGCTCTATGCCTGGTCGCATCTGGAACTGCAGCGCTATTTCGGCGTATACGAAATTTTGAACGAGCAGAGCGCCCCGGCGATCTGGGAAAAGGTCAACGCCAAACTGAACGGTCCCGGATTCGGCGCGCGTGACCTGATCACGAAATCGAACGTCTCCGTAGTATGCACCACGGACGATCCGTGCGATTCGCTGGAGTACCATCTGCAAATCAAGGAGATCGAGGGCTTCAATACAAAGGTGCTGCCTTCGTTCCGTCCGGATAAAGGGCTTGAGCTTAACCGCGACACGTTCGTAGACTGGGTAGGCAAACTTTCGCAAGCCTCCGGCACGGCCATTTCCGATTACGATTCGTTCTTGTCCGCCCTGGAATCGCGGGTAGAGTTCTTCCACTCCGTGGGGGGACGCGTGTCGGACCATGCCTTGGATTATGTGCCTTACGGCGTGGCGACCCGAGAGGAAGCCGCAGCGATCTTTGCCAAGGCGCTTGCAGGCCATAAGGTCAGCCGGGAAGACGAGGACAAGTACAAAACGGTGACGCTGACCTTCCTGGGCAAACTTTACGCCGAGCGCGGCTGGGTCATGCAGTTCCATATCAATGCGGCACGCAACAACAACCGGCGCATGTTCGAACGGCTGGGACCGGATACGGGCTACGACTCCGTAAACGATGCGCCGTTATCTGCGGCCGTGATCGGACTGCTCGATGCGCTCGACCAGCAGAACGCGCTGCCGAAGACGATTCTGTATTCCCTGAATCCGCGCGACAACGAGGTGCTTGCCGCCATCGTCGGCAGCTTCCAGGGCGACGGCGTTCCGGGCAAAATTCAGCTGGGTGCCGCATGGTGGTTCAACGACACCAAAGACGGCATGCTCGCCCAGATGCGAGCGCTGGCGAACGTGGGTCTGCTCAGCCGTTTCGTCGGCATGCTGACCGATTCGCGCAGTTTCTTGTCCTACACGCGGCATGAGTATTTCCGCCGTCTCGTCTGCAACCTGATCGGTGAGTGGGCCGAGCAGGGCGAAGCCCCGCATGATATGGAGCTGCTCGGACGGATGGTGCAAGGCATTGCCCATAACAATGCCGAGCAATACTTCCCGTTCTCCTCGGCTCGCGAAACGGTAACGGCTTCGCGCTAATCCTAAAGGAACTTAAAAAAACCGCCCCTTTGCGGAGATTGTATGCAGACATCTCGCAGAATGGGGCGGTTTTTATTTTGAAACGGCTGCTTAGCAAGCCATTCACTGCTTGGCATACTTTCTGCGAGGAGAAAAGATGAACAGAAAGGCCGCATAAATCACGGCAAAAATGATGAATTCCAACGTATTTTTATATAAGGCGCTTGATAAGTTGGCGGTTAGATGGAGAAACAGTACGCGCGAGATTACATAAGCGATCAGAAGTAAAATGATGTTTTTCAGCATAGCTAGGTCCTTTCTGTAAGCTCTTCTTTAATTAGACTGGTATCTTTGCATAGCACAAAAATGGGAATATTTAAATCTGATTAAAGGTTATCACAGCAGCCTAAGTATGTAAATTTTTCCTTATGAATACGACCGCTAAACGATCGTTTGACATTCGGACTTTATGATAATATACTTAGTACACCTAATTAATTTAATGGCTATTTATTATGTGATCTATTTAATAGATGCCCTAAGAAGGAGGGAGACATATGACGGGTCTGGATCCGGTTGCCCGCAAACTGCTGTATTCCATCATGCAATTCAACAAAGGCAAATGGCGGCAGCACAAGCCTCACGGGCGAAATCACAACGAAATCATGGTGCTGGCTTGTTTGCTGCACGGGGCGCATCCCGGTGAACGCATCGATTGGAGAGACAATCCGCCTGATTTCGACAGCGGTCCCGAACCTAATCCGCGCGGACTGAAGGTATCGGAAATCAGTGCGCTGCTTCGCGTGAAGTCGCCTACGATCACGCCGGTGATTCGCGGCTTGGAAGACGAGGGACTGGTTGAACGGACGATGGATGAGGAGGATCGGCGCGCCGTACGCATCACGATTACGGAAGCGGGCCGTAAGATTATCCAGGCGGCGCATGAAGAACGAATGGAGATTTTCAACAAACTCGTCGCACATTTGGGGGAGGAAGACAGCTTGCAATTGGCCGAATTGTTGACCAAGGTGTACAGCTTTTTCGATACATTGAAGTCCGTTCAGACGGAACAGTCCAACGACCAAGGAGATGATAAGCCATGATGAAATTGTTTCGCATGCTGAAGCCGTATCGGATCCCCATTTTTTTTATCGTCGGGTTGGTGCTGCTGCAGTCGCTTGCTGAACTGTACCTGCCGACCCTGATGGCGGACATTGTGAACGATGGTATCGTCAAAGGCGACGTGCCTTATATCTGGAAAATCGGAGGCTGGATGCTGGTCATTGCCATCGGCGGAACCGCAGCCTCCGTAACGGCGAGCTACCTTTCCTCCAAGACGGCTGGCGGCTTTGCCAAACAGCTGCGCAGCAGGGTGTTCCGCCATGTCGAGAACTTCTCGCTGCAGGAATTCGACAAGTTGGGTACGGCATCGCTCATTACCCGTACCACCAATGACATCACGCAGGTGCAGAACGTGTTGACCATGATGCTGCGCATGATGATCATGGCGCCGCTCATGAGCATCGGCGGCATTTTCATGGCCATTTCCCAGGACGCCAAGCTGTCTACGATCTTCCTGGTCGTGCTGCCCGTGCTGGCCGGAGCCATCGCGCTGATCGGTGCCAAGGGATTGCCGCTGTTCAAGCAAATCCAGAAAAAGCTGGATCGGTTGAACCTGGTGCTGCGGGAGCAGTTAACCGGCATCCGGGTCGTACGTTCCTTTAACCGAGGGGAACATGAACGCCAACGTTTCAACAACGCAAATACCGATCTCAGAGACATCTCCATTAAGGTAAACGTCTTGATGGCTACGCTGATGCCTGTCATGATGCTGGTCATGAATTTCTCCATGATTGCCATCTTGTTCTTTGGCGGGCAGCGCATCGACAGCGGAAGCATGGATATCGGTTCGTTGATTGCCTTTGTCCAATACGCGATGCAGATTATGTTCTCGCTGATTATGGTATCCATCATTTTCGTCATGATTCCGCGGGCTTCGGCTTCCGCAGAGCGGATCAACGAGGTATTGGAAATGCAGCCGGAATTGGAAGATCCGTCGCAGCCGCGCAGCATGGGCTCAGAGCAGGGCACCATCGAGTTTGACAACGTGACCTTCCGTTATCCGGGAGCAGAGAATGCGGCATTGTCGGGCATTTCGTTTACGGCTCGTCCAGGTGAAACAACGGCGATTATCGGTGGTACCGGGTCAGGCAAAACGACGCTGCTCAGTCTCATTCCCCGGTTTTATGATGTGACAGAGGGGCATGTCCGTGTGAATGGCACGGATGTGCGCGAACTCACGCAGGAGCAGCTGAGATCCAAAATCGGCTTTGTTCCGCAAAAGGCGGTTCTGTTTACCGGAACGATTGCGGAAAACATCCGTCACGGCAAAGAGGACGCTTCGATGGAGGAAGTGGAGCATGCAGCCCGGATCGCCCAGGCCGAGAACTTTATTTCCGAAATGAAGGATGGCTACGAAAGCCTGATTGCCCAAGGCGGGAATAACGTTTCGGGGGGACAAAAGCAGCGTTTGTCCATCGCTCGCGCACTTGTACGTCGTCCGGAAATTTACATTTTCGACGACAGCTTCTCGGCGCTTGATTTCAAAACGGATGCCCGGCTTCGCGCAGCCTTGAAATCAGAGACGAAAGAGGCTGCGGTCATTATCGTGGCCCAACGCGTAAGCACCGTGATGGATGCAGACCGCATCCTCGTCATGGACGAAGGTAAAATCGTAGGTTCAGGAACGCATCAGGAACTGCTGGAGAACAATGAAGTGTACCGTGAAATTGTATCTTCCCAGCTGACAGAGGAGGAGATCGCATGAGTGAACGTCCATCGAACAACGCACGTCCTGCGGCAGGACCGAGGCATCCCGGCCCGGGTCCCGGCATGGGCATGCGTCCTCCGGGTGAAAAGGCCAAAGACTTCAAGGGTACGATGCGTCGGCTGATCCAATATCTTAAACCTCATCGCTATCGGCTTCTTGGCGTGCTCGTTACAGCGATTCTGAGCACCGTGTTCGGCATCATCAGCCCGAAGGTCATGGCGGAAGGAACGGATATTTTGGCCCAGGGCGCGATTGCGATTATGACAGGAATTCAGGGCGGTGGCGTTGATTTTCCTGCCTTGATGAAAGTGTTGTATTTGCTGCTTGGTTTGTATCTGTTCAGTGCAGCCTTTATGTATGTTCAACAATATCTGATGGCTGGCGTCGCTCAACGAGTCGTGTACGATATGCGCGAACAGATTAGTGCAAAGATCGGCCGTTTGCCGCTCAAATATTTCGACTCCCGCACGCATGGGGAAACGTTGAGCCGTGCAACCAATGACGTGGACAACATCAGTAATACGCTTCAACAAAGTTTGGCCCAGTTCATTACATCGGTTGTGACGGTGGTCGGCGTCATTATCATGATGCTGACGATCAGCCCATGGATGACGTTGATCACGGTACTGACGCTGCCGCTGAGCATGATCGTGGTCATTGCGGTGGCGTCCCGTTCCCAGAAACACTTTGCCGGCCAGCAAAAATCGCTCGGCGAATTGAATGGCCATGTAGAGGAAATGTACACAGGCCACAAAGTCGTCAAAGCGTTCGGACGGGAAGAGCAGTCTGTGGCGCAGTTCGAAAAAATCAATGAAGAATTGTACGCTTCCGGTTGGAAGGCTCAGTTCATTTCGGGTATCATCATGCCGCTCATGAGTTTTGTAGGTAACCTGGGATATGTATTGATCTGTGTGGTGGGCGGCATTTTCGTCACCCGCGGTTCGATTTCCATCGGGGACATTTTGGCCTTTACGCAATATTCGCGTCAATTCACGCAGCCGATCAACCAGATCGCGAACATTTCGAACATCATCCAATCCACGATTGCTTCGGCAGAGCGGGTGTTCGAGCTGTTGGACGAAGAGGAAGAAGTTCCGGAAACCAGCCAACCTGCGCAGCTGAAACAGCCTAGAGGCGCGGTCACGTTCCAGGGCGTGAATTTCGGCTACAAAGCCGATGCGCCGCTCATCCGCAACATGAACATCGATGTTGCGCCAGGACAGACGGTGGCCATCGTGGGACCGACCGGCGCCGGGAAAACGACGCTGATCAATCTCCTGATGCGTTTCTACGAAATCCAGGATGGGCGCATCGCTATTGACGGCGTGGACATTCGCGACATGGAACGCGGCCAGCTGCGCAGCATGTTCGGCATGGTGCTTCAGGATACGTGGCTGTTCAACGGCACGATCCGTGACAACATTGCCTACGGCAAAGAGGGGGCCACGGAAGACGATATTGTGCGTGCCGCGGTTGCCGCGCATGCCGACCACTTTATCCGCACGCTGCCGGATGGATATGACACGGTGCTGAACGAGGACGCATCGAACATCTCCCAAGGGCAGAAGCAGCTGCTGACCATTGCAAGAGCGATTCTCGCGAATCCGTCCATCCTGATTCTAGACGAAGCAACGAGCAGCGTCGATACGCGCACCGAGGTATTCATCCAGAAAGCGATGAACGATCTGATGAAGGACCGCACCAGCTTTGTCATTGCCCACCGTTTGTCTACGATTCGCGGAGCGGACCTGATTCTGGTGATGGACCACGGGAACGTGATCGAGCAGGGCAACCACGAAGCGTTGATGGAAAAACAGGGCTTCTACGCCGATCTGTACAACAGCCAGTTTGCGGAGGAACAACCGCAAGCGGTGTAGAGCCAGGCATACACTGCAAGCAACATCAAAAAAACCGAGGTCGGAATTACGCCGATCTCGGTTTTTTCTTTTTCAGAGTTCGATGGAAGTACATATCAGGCACGTACATATCGTTCGCGGAACTCTTCTTCCAACATGCTCATCAGAATGGCGTCGTGATACCGATGATTGTAGAACAGCACATCCCTTCTCACGCCCTCGCGCTTAAAACCGAGCTTCTCATACGTACGAATAGCCCGATCGTTGAACGCATAAACTTCAAGCTCGATCCGGTGCAGATTGCAGATGCCGAAGCCGTAGTCCAGCAGGAGCTTCATGGCTTCGGTTCCGTAGCCTTTGCCCTGATGCGCCGCACTGTCGATGGCGATGCGGATGTGGCCGCTTCGGTTTTTGGCATGCATATCCATCAAGGCGATCTCGCCGATCATTTCGTCGGTATCCTGCAGGCAGATGAGCAGCATGATTCGGGAGCCGTCCTGCGAAGCCTCCTCCACGAATCGTTCCACCTGCTGATGGGTAAAGCTGCCCTGCGTGCCGGTCAGCCTGCGCATTTCCTCGTCGAACAGACTAGGGAAATACGCATCCACATCGGTCGGTTCAAATGGACGCAGATAGATGCGCTCCGTCTCAAGCAGACGTGGAATGCGCGCTTTCGTTGGTTTTGTATCGGTCATTGCTGATCCCCCTCCACTATGCAAGGTTCGGTTTGATTCGGGTAACACCGATTATAGACCATTGTTATACATTTGAAAATATAGCGTTTTGTTCATCTTCTACAGAAGAAGTTGATCGACAGGAAAAGAGTGCATTATAAGCCTCCCCGGATTAGTATCGAGCGGGGTGTGCCAGGGATAACGACACGGGCGAAGGGCTGGGGAGGGATTCACGCTTGTTGAGCGGCTCCCTCCAGAAACAGGTTCACCAGCTCCCGTGCCAGGTCGGCAATATTCTCGTGCATGCTGCGAACGTCCTCGCGGTTGGCCAGCATCAGCAGGGAGGTAAAAGCCTGTGCCAGCAGCAGCGGATTGCTCCGGCGCAAATAACCGATCTGCATTTCCCGCTCAAAGTGGGTGGCCAGCACTTGGAAAATGCGGGTTTCGGCCTCGCGGATTTGCTGCAGTTGGTCCGGATCGAGGTACGTTTCCGCCTCTCGCATCATCGTTTCCGTATCGACATGGGAGCGCTGCATTTTGGCTTCAGCGATGCTTTCCAGCCGTTCACGCAGCGTACCGGGAGCATCCAGTCGAAGGGCGGTCTGCTCCATGCCCATGGCCATCATATGGGTGATGGCCACGGTGAACAGGCCGGGTTTGCTGGAGAAATGGTAATAGATCGACGCTTTCGTCACGCCGCATAAGGATGCGATCTGTTGCAAAGAGACCGGTTCATAACCGTATTCCATAAACAACCGGGACGCAGTCGCCAATATTTTCGTGCGGGCAGATGCCTGTTCCGCATTTGCCTTTGGCCTGCCCGGCGTACGGGCAGGATTTGATTTTTTGCTCATGGAGATACCTCTTTCCATGGGATTATGCATCATTAGATTGTACATGTTCCGGACGGTAAAGTATAGGCAACGGCGTTCACAAAAATATCAATTGCATAATTAACCTTCCGGTATATATAATTAATTCGATTGTACGATGACCGACGGTTCATTTCTATGATTTTTCACACATACGGTCATACGCTGCTGAAATAAAGGAGATGAAACAAACATGCAGGAAGGTTCAGGCTACGGCCGTTTTGTTGCGGGCAAACGAAGTAAATGGATCACCTTGGTGGTATGGATTGTTGTAGCTGTGCTGCTAGGGGTTATATGGCCGGCAGTAGGCGATCGTGAAACAAACAACGCACAGGATCTGGACGAATCGAAGCCTTCGGTGCAGGCAGCTGCCGTTGCCGGGCGGGAATTTCCGGGCGGGCAAGGACTGCCCGCATTGATTGTGTGGCATCAAGCCGGCGGCCTGACGGATCGGCAGATTGAACAGATTCAGGCATTGACCGAGCGGCTGGACCAGGACCCGGTGGAACAGCAGCAAACCGTCGTTCCGCTGTATCAACTGCCGCCGCAGGCGATCAAAGGGCAGTTGTCTGAAGACGGCAGCACACTCGTAATGCCGCTGTTTTTCAATGAGACGGCAGACTCCGGTCAGCTCAAGGAAGGCATTAAAGGGCTGGAACGGAAAACCGAGGATATTTTCGGCAGCAACCCATTCACGGTGGCCGTTGACGATTCGAATGGAACGCTGAGTGCACGCGTGACCGGCCCGGTTGGCATTTCGATCGATGCGAGCGGCCTGTTTGCGTCGGCGGACGTGTCGCTGCTCATCGCAACGGTACTTCTTGTGCTCGTGCTGCTGCTTCTGATCTATCGTTCGCCAGTGCTCGCGATCATTCCGATTATTGCGGTAGGTTTCGCCTATATGGTAACCAGCCCGATTTTGGGCTTCATGGCCGACAAAGGCTGGATTACGGTGGACGCGCAGTCCATCTCGATCATGACCGTGCTGCTGTTCGGCGCAGGTACGGATTATTGTCTGTTCCTCATTTCAAGATTCCGCCAAATCCTGTATCATGAACCGGACAAACGAAAAGCACTCTTCCAAGCCATCACTGGTTCTTCCGGCGCGATTGCGATGAGCGGGTTCACGGTTGTGGCGGCGCTGCTGGTGCTGCTGTTGGCCGAATACGGGGCATACCAACGTTTTGCCGTTCCTTTCAGTTTGTCCATCTTCATTATGTTTATCGCAAGCCTGACGCTGGTACCGGCGCTGCTGGCCATCTTTGGGCGGGGTTCGTTCTATCCGTTCGTTCCGCGCACGCATGAGATGGAGGCCGAACGGGCCCGCAAAAAAGGCAAACCGGCTCCAGCACCGCGCAAAATCCGGGAAAGCTGGATCGGCCGCACAGTGATCACGAAGCCTTGGACGGTTCTGATCGTCACACTGGTGCTCCTGGGGGGGCTTGCATCCTTCTCCAGTCAAATCAAATTCACGTATGACTTGTTGTCCTCCTTCCCGGAAGACGTGCCTTCCCGCGAAGGTTTTACGATCATCGGCGAACAATTTTCGCAAGGGGAGCTTGCTCCGGCGAAGGTGATCGTCGATGCCGGAGGCAAAAATACGGAATTGAAGCAGCGGCTGGAGGCCCTTGATTATGTGAGCAAGGTTGGCGAACCGCAGCAAGGGGCCGAGAACGCCAACATGACGGGGTACGACGTCGAATTCAATCTGAATCCGTATTCGATGGAAGCCATGCAGCATATTCCGGATCTCCGGGCAACTGCGGAACAGGCACTGACCGACGCCGGAGTCGACGGTTCGTCCAGCCGCGTATGGATCCACGGCCAGACGGCAGAGCAATATGACATCGAAACGGCCGGTGAACGCGATGCACGCATCATCATTCCGGTCGTCATCGGCATGATTACGCTGTTGCTGCTGTTATACCTGCGTTCAGTCGTGGCTACGGCGTACCTGATCCTGACGGTGGTTCTGTCCTATTTCTCGGCCCTGGGGCTGGGCTGGCTAATCATTCATTACGGCCTAGGCGCAGATGCCATTCAGGGCGCAATCCCGCTGTATTCGTTCGTTTTCCTGGTGGCGCTCGGCGAGGACTACAACATTTTCATGATTTCGAGCATCTGGCAAAAACGCAAAACGATGCCTCTTCGCCAGGCGATCAAGGAAGGCGTGGGAGAGACCGGGTCAGTGATCACGTCCGCCGGGCTTATTCTGGCCGGCACGTTTGCCGTGCTTGCAACGCTTCCAATTCAGGTGCTGGTGCAGTTCGGCATCATTACCGCAGCGGGCGTGCTGCTGGATACGTTCCTCGTAAGGCCTTTCCTGGTCCCTGCGATTACGACGCTGCTCGGCAAATGGTCCTTCTGGCCCGGCAGGTACGTTCCCGTACCCGAGAAAGCACGAGAGAAGCAGACCGAGTCCGTCTAAGGTTTACGCGCGCATGGGTTTTGGGACATAATAGAGGTAACGTCGGCTAGGGCGGACGGACCTGTTCAACATCAATGGGACACCAGAGGAAGGATGAAAAACAAGCAATGACCAACAAGTTGAATGTTTACTTTAACCATGACGGCGGCGTGGACGACCTCGTTTCATTGTTTATGCTTTTGCAAATGGACAATGTACACGTAACCGGGGTATCGGTAATTCCGGCAGACGGATATCTGGAGCCGGCGACCGATGCGAGCCGCAAAATCATCGACCGTTTCGGTTCGTATGAGATCGAAGTTTCGAAATCCAATTCCAGAGGGAAAAACCCGTTCCCTGCGGCGTGGAGATTGCACTCATTTTATGTAGATGCATTGCCGATTCTGAACGAATCCGGAAAGATGGAAGCACCGCTGTCCACCATTCCTGCCCATAAACATTTGATTGAAAAAGTACGCAATACGGAAGGCAAGACGCTCCTGCTCTTTACCGGCCCGCTGACCGACCTGGCACGCGCTTTGGATGAAGCACCGGACATCGAAGAGAAAATCGAGAAGCTCGTATGGATGGGTGGCACATTCGAAAAAGGGAACGTCGAGGAGCCTGAACACGACGGCACCGCGGAATGGAACGTCTTCTGGGATCCGGAGGCAGCTTACCGCGTATGGGAGAGCAGCATCCAGATCGACCTGGTGGCACTGGAAAGTACGAACAAAGTGCCGCTGACGCCAGCCGTGCGCAAACGCTGGGCTTCCGAACGCCGCTATGAAGGCGTGGATTTCATCGGCAACTGTTATGCAGGATGTCCGCCGCTTGTGTACAGCGAGACGAACTCCACGTACTATCTGTGGGACGTGTTAACAACGGCTTCCGTGGGACGCGAAGATATCGTGAAGAAAAAAACGGTCAACTGCGTCGTGATTCCGGATGGTCCGAGCCAAGGCCGTACGGTAGAGCAAGCGGACGGACGTCCGGTACAGCTCGTCTATGACACGGACCCTGAAGCATTCTTCACATACATGACCGACCTGGGCAAAAAGGCTGCTCCGCAGCGTTATTAATTACTGCGCTGCCACAGCGCACCATGTCATGACATTCATAAAAGAAAGCCGCAACAGGCCGGAATTTTATTTCGGTGCTGTGCGGCTTTTTTTAAAAATTGAGTCGGTCTGCGCTTGCTGCCGTATTACATGGTTCCGCCGCCTTGCCGAACGGAAGGGGGGATTTTCTCCGGTCCCTGGTTGATATAGCGGTTAATGAACGTGCCGATTTTGGCTTCGTCATATGCGGGCAAGTTCATCGTTTTGGTCCAGGCGGTGACGACGAACTCGCTCCCTTCCGGAATATCTTGGTTGGGCACGGCGAGGATGCCGGAACCAGCCTTGCGGAAGTTGGCGAAATATTTGAGATGTTCCTTGATCATCTCGCTTGCGTCTTCACGGTAATAAATAATGATATCCCCATGCTCCAGATTATGGACGAGATAAGGATACCCCGGAAAATCGGTATAGAATCCAAACTTGATGTCATGAGGATTGTGCGGTCCCGAAGTGGGTATGTTCATCTCGTATGAAATAGGATCTTCCGTATGCTCTGCGCCATAATAAGCATCGTTAGTGACTTCGATATCGGCGTTTGCGCCCAGATCGGAAACGTCGTATTTCGTATTCGCTCCTTGAAGAGCGTATACCCCCATCAAAATTAGCGATGCCGCCAGTGTAATATGGGCTGCCAGTCGGATGGAACGGCTTTTTTTCTTAATCGCTGCCCGCTCCTGTTTCTTGGAATGCGCCATTACGGAGCCTTTGATTCGAAACGCCCAAACGTAGGCTGCGATAGCCAGCAGCAAGGCTATGCCCCCGATCATCAGCCACAGGTAGGAGATGGTGGCGGCTTCATGGTTCATCTGCATCATTTGCATGTCATTCATGTTATGGTCCATGGGAGTCCTCGGCTTTCTATAATAGGATTGAACACTACATATTGTAGTGTAAATGGTACGGAAAGCGCAATCCCGTAGACGAAAGAAGTCCTCCATCCGCATGATAGAACATGCGGTGAGAACTTCTTAAACAATATGTACTTATATAGCGTACAAAAGGCTAGAACAACATGCCGATCATGCCGAAAATGGTTGCAGCGAGCAAACGGTACATGATATAGAACAGCACGACGTTTGCAATCAATACACTGTAAAGGCTGTCCATTGCGGCCGCAGAACGATTGAGCGGATAATGAAACAGCACCGCATTCAGCGCCACAAAAATAATAATATAAGAAACAACAAATAAATAGAATGCGATGGAAAATGAAATAAACACAAACACGTTGGCTACAATGAGCGAGGCTGCAGCAGGGACAAGCAAACTGCCAAATTGGGCGACGAGGGTCTTCGCATGAAAAGCGAGCTTTTCCATTTTCAACACGGCGTAGATCAAAACGAGCGCAGCAGCCAGCGTTACGGCGGTAAAGATCAACGGACGAACGAATCCGCCCAAGAACAAGCTCGAAAAATTGTAGGCACTGAAGGTTTGCAAAAAGAATAAGGAGACCAGCAGGATGACAAGTGCCATGGTTAAAAGTCCGTTCAGGGCATGTTGTTCACCGACCGTTTTCATCGTCTGATAAGGGCGGGCCATCACACTCAGAAAATAAGACAGGTATTGCTTGCTTACTTCTTTGGCTTGTTGAACTTTTTCATTCTGCAGTACATTGCTCCATTGATTGTTGTCCTTGTCACCGGATGCGGAAGGCTGTGTCGAGACGGATGGAGAAGACGAAGGGGACGCGGAAAATGGCTCCTGCGTACTGGACCAATGCGTGTACCCGGATTCTGCCGCAGCCGCAGGCTCCAATCTTTCATCCATCTTCCTTGTTTCAGTCAAAGGCTCGCCTGGAGCAAGGTTGGAGCCGCACTTTTCACAAAAGCGTGCATTTGCGTTTTCATGATTGCAAACAGGGCATTTCATGATTCAAACCTCCGATTCCATATTTTAGATAATAGGCATACATTTTGTCCCATTTTAACGGTTGTTGCAGAAGTTTGTCCATGCTTTTGGGGTAATCAACGACGGATCGTTCGCAGTAGCGGTCACCATATCAATATTCATGCCTTTGGATAGATTAGGTGCCGAGAGGGCATGATTTACGGTAGGAAGGTTACGGTTTCCTATAATCGCGAAAATGTGACAAATACTGATCATATAATGTTAAATGTTCGCTTTTTGTAGGTGCAATGTTGGTTATATTGATCTTTTGGGTTGCCCAAACCCGGACATTTATGTATAATCAATCGTGTTAACACGTCGAATGTACGGTAGTAAATGATGTGGGTGAGTTCAATGGAACGACTGGACAGCAATGAAAGCAAGAAAAAAATGTGCCAGTTCTACAATGAAATTTCGAAGGAACTGTTCGGATTCGGGACGACTCTCCTGAGAGTGACGATCGATCAGAACATCGTGACCTTCTATGCCAAACACCGACGTTCACCGCGCTCCGACGCCCTGGAAGGGGAGGCCCCCGGCTTGAAGCTGGAAGTGGACTTCCGTATGTCTGTTTTATATAAGAAAAAATTCAGGGACAAGTTGGAGCAGCAGATGGGGTTGCCAATTGAAGCTGTACTCAGGGATTATGATGCGTCCACGCAGTGGGCCATCACGAACGTGATTCTGGAGCAAGCATAGGGCTGACCGACTTGTCGGCAAGCAACGTGCATTGAACCGCTCCACCGCATGAATCGGGTCCTACACAATTTCATAGCACGATGGCGTCTTGCTTCGGATTGATTCTGAAGCGGAAACCTCGAATGAACCGGTAACGGGTGTCGCTTTCCTTTGTTTACGAAGAAAAGTGTTCTTGTTGAATACAAGAATGCTTTTCTTTTTGTTTTTTTACCAACACACATTTCTAGGAGGAATCAGGAACATGAGGAAAACATGGGTAAGCGGTTTGGTAGCAGCAGCGATGACATCGGTATTGCTGGCAGGATGCGGAAGCAACGCGGATAACGCGGAAGGCTCAAGCAATGGCGGCGCGGCGCCGACCAAGCTCGTGATCTCCACGTGGGGATTTTCGGAAGATTTCTTTAATGAAGAAGTATTCGGTCCATTCGAAAAAGAGCACAATGTGGACATCGTGTTGGAAGTCGGCAACAATGCCGAACGCTTGAACAAAATTCGCCAGGGCACATCGGATGTCGACGTGATCTACTTGTCGGACTACTATGCGCAGCAAGGGATTGACGAAGGTTTGTTCGAAAAAATCGACCGTTCCAAAATTCCGAACATTAACGATATTTACGATATGGCCAAAGCACCGCTTGGCGAAGATTACGGCCCTGCCTACACGATCGGACAATTGGGCATCGCCTACAACCCGGACCTGGTATCCAAAGAAGTCACGTCTTGGAACGATCTGTGGGACCCGGCATTCGCAAACAACGTGACGATCCCGAACATTACGGCAACGGCCGGACCGATGGTGCTGGATGCGGCATCCCGCATTGCAGGCAACCAAACGTTCAATGAAGATGCGGCATTCGCCAAACTGAAAGAACTGAGCGGAAATGTAGTTAAGTTCTACACCCAAACGTCGGAGTTCGTGAACATGTTCTCGCAAGAAGAAATCGCCGGCGGACCGATCATGGAAATGTACTTCAAAGATCTGAAAGCAGCCGTGCCAAACGCGAAATTCGTAACGCCTAGCGAAGGCGGATATGCCGTTATGAATACGATCAACGTGGTCAAAGGCAGCAAAAACAAAGAGCTCGCCGAAGAGTTCATCAACTGGCAGCTCAGCCAAGACGTGCAGGCCAAATCGGCCAAAGCCAAAGTCGATTCCCCGGTAAACACCAAGGTCGAGTTGACGGCGGAAGAAGCGGAAGGCGTAACATACGGCGCGGACGTCGTAGAGAAGCTGAACAAGCTGGATATGGAATTCGTCAACAAACAGGCAAAAACATGGACAGATCGCTGGAATCGCGAAATCGCGCAATAAGTGGGGGACTAAGCCATGAATGAAACGACAAAACGCATGATTTTGGACGTGGACACCGGCATCGACGACGCCCTTGCCATTTTGCTGGCAGTCAAAAGCCGCCGCTTCGATATGCTCGGCATCACAACGGTCTGTGGGAACGTATCGCTTGCGCAGGCCACGGAGAATACGTGCAAAGTGCTGGAGCTGGTGGATGGAACGGATATTCCGGTCATCCCCGGGGCTGCGGGTCCATTGACCCGCCAGTCTCATTACGAACATCGCGTGCACGGCCAGGACGGGCTTGGCGGAGCTTTGCCCGATCCGGCGCGCTCGAAGCGTGCAGAAGAAGGCTTTGGACCGGATTTTATCATTGAACAGGTGAAACGGTACCCTGGCGAAGTGACGCTGATTATGACGGCGCCGCTGACGAATCTGGCCCTTGCGCTGGCCAAATGCCCGGAGCTGTCGTCCCTCGTCAAGGAAGTCATCTTTATGGGCGGCGTGGTGCGCGGACACGGAAACATTACCCCGACGGCCGAGTACAACACGTACGCTGATCCTGAAGCGGCACGCATCGTGCTGCATGCAGGATTCGAGAAGCTGACGCAGGTCGGACTGGACGTTACGCGCCAGACGCTGCTGAATGAAGAAGCGATTGGGCGGTTGACCGATCCGGTACTGCGCAGTTATGTGGCGCAGAGCACCGAAATATATATCCGGCGTTATGAGCAAATGAACGGCATACGCGCATGCGCCCTTCATGATCCTCTGGCGGTGGGCGTGGCGCTCGCACCGGAGCTTGTGGAACGCAAGTCGTACTACGTGGACGTGGAAACGGCGAGCCGTCTGTGCGATGGCCAAATGGTCTGCGACTTCCAGAACCGTCTCGGTCAAAAGCCGAACACGTTGGTGTGTGAAGCCGTTGACGCCGAAGCGTTCCTGGAACTGTTTATCGGCGCACTTAATGCGTAGCTGTATCGTAAAGGGGTCGAAATCGATTCTGTATCATTTCGATCCCAATCCATTCCTTATGTCAGGAGCATCGTGATGAAAAAATCAGTTATGTACTGGCTGCTGCTGCCTGGTCTCGTTTTTCTGGCAGCCTTTATGGTCATACCGATTGTCCTGACGATCGGCTCGACCTTCTTTCAGGAAAACCGGTTTACGTTTGAAGGGTACATGCAATTTTTCAGAGACCCCTACTTTTTGAAAATTCTGCTTACGACGCTGCAGGTCAGCGTGGTCACCACCTTGGTATGCGTGGTGCTCGGATTCCCGACGGCATATTATATTTCGCAAAAAGCGCCTCGGCGCAAGGGCATTCTGCTTGCCCTCGCCATCTTTCCGTTGCTGACGAGCCCGGTCGTGCGTTCGTTCAGCTGGATGATCATTCTCGGCCGCAAAGGGCTCGTCAACAATACGTTGGTCGGTCTCGGCATCATCGACAAACCGCTGGATATCATGTATACGCCAGCCGCGATGATGATCGGTTTGACGCATCTGTTCCTGCCGCTCATGATCATTTCCCTGGTCGGCGTGCTGGAGAACATTGACGGCGATCTGCTCAAAGCGGCTCAGAGCTTGGGTGCCTCCCGTTTCACGGCATTCCGCCGGGTAGTCTTCCCGCTGGCGGTGCCCGGTCTCGTCATTGGTGCCGTGCTTGTCTTCGTGGGCAGCCTCACGGCATATACAACGCCGGCCCTGCTCGGCGGTAAGCAGCGGGTCATCGCAACGTTCCTGTATCAGAACGCGATGACGCTGAATGACTGGTATCTGGCCTCGGTCATTGCGGCGATCATGATTGTCATTACGTTTGTCGTCGTTGGCATCATGAACAAATTGGCCAAAACTTTAAATCCGAAGGGGTAAAATTATGCGGGAGAAACATATCGGGCTGGGCCTGTTCAGTCTGCTGGTCTTTATCTTTCTGCTGGGCCCGCTTCTGATCATCTCGGTCACGTCGTTCGAGCCGGGAACGGTACTGAAATTTCCGCCGGAGGGCTTCTCCCTCCGCTGGTACGAAAATATATTCAACGCAGGCGGTTTCGTGCGCACGTTCCAGACGTCGATCGTCATTTCCCTGTTGGGAAATCTGCTCGCGCTGGTGCTCGGGATTCCTGCCGCTTATGCGCTGAGCCGTTTTGATTTCAAAGGAAAATCGCTTTTGAATGCAATCTTCCTGTCTCCGGTGCTCATCCCGGGGATCGTGCTTGGTTTCACGCTGATGAGATACTTGATCGTGATCTATCATCTGCCGATGTACCTCGGGCTTTTGATCGGCCACACGGTAATTATGCTTCCATTTATCATTCGGGTCATCGCGTCGAGCTTGTCGAGCTTTGACTTTGCCGTGGAAGAGGCTGCCCTGAGTCTGGGAGCGGGACGGATCAGAACGTTCTTCCAGGTGGTGCTGCCCAACATTCGGTCAGGTATTCTGGCTGCGGTGCTCATTGCTTTCCTGGAGTCGTTCAACAATGTCGACATTTCCGTGTTCATGACCGGACCGGGGGTAAGCACATTGCCGATACAGATGCTGACGTACGTGGAAAATTATTTCGATCCGACCATCGCGGCGATTTCGGTGCTGCTCATGGTGCTGACCGGCTTGCTCATGTTTGTGATCGAACGTGTAATGGGTGGACTTTCTTATTTTACTAAACGTTAATTGGAGGCGCTAAAGCGTATGGCATTGCTGACTTTGGACCAGGTATCGGTGGCTTATGACAACCAGACGATCCTGAAGGATTTTCGATTGGAGCTGGAAAAAGGCAAGCTGCTCTCCCTCCTTGGACCGAGCGGCTGCGGCAAAACAACGACACTGCGTCTCATCGCCGGATTCCTGGAAGCACAGCAAGGCAAGTTCATGTTCGGCGGCAAGGACTATACGAAGGTTCCGGTGAACAAACGGAATTTCGGATTTGTGTTTCAGAGCTATGCGCTGTTCCCGCACTTGTCGGTTTACGACAACGTAGCCTTCGGCCTGCGGATGCGCAAAGTGAAGGATAAAGATATCGGGGCGCGCGTCATGCGCATTCTCGAAGTGGTGAACCTGAACGGTTTCGAAAAAAGGTTCCCGCAGGAGCTGTCCGGCGGTCAGCGGCAGCGCGTGGCGATTGCCCGCGCGCTGGTCATCGAGCCGGATCTGCTGCTCTTCGACGAGCCGCTCAGCAACCTCGATGCCAACCTGCGGGTGAACATGCGCGTGGAGATCCGCCGAATCCAGCAGGAGCTGGGAATTACGACATTGTACGTCTCGCATGATCAGGAGGAGTGCTTCTCCATTTCCGACCAGGTGGCGATCATGAACAAAGGCGTGGTCGAGCAGCTCGACCGCCCGGAAACGATTTTCAAATATCCGGCGACGGAATTCGTGGCCCGATTCATCGGGTTCCACAACTTCATCGAGTTCGCGGACCGCAGCGATGCGGGCGATACGATTACCCTGAAAGCAGGCGGAAGACAGTTCACCGCGACGGCACATCCGGGGACGGCAAGACCGGGCGCGCGCAAAGGCGCGATTCGTCCCGACGACCTGATCGTGAGCGGCGACACTTCGGAACAGTTGAACGCATTGCCGGGCATCGTGAAGGTCAGCACGTATTTGGGACGCAGTTACCAATACGTGATCGAGACGGAGCTGGGAGACTTCACCGCCAATCAGGAGATGGAGACGCCTTATCTCAGCGGACAGCGGGTCAGCCTCATTTTCCCGCAGGACAAGCTTGTACTTGTGGAATAGAAGCAGGAAGCATGGATGGAAGCCTATGGCATCATTCCATATGCTTGACACCGAGAAAAAGGAGATGATGCCCCATGCGTGTCGATCAACTGATTGTCAATGTACGGGTGTACAACAGCTACTATAAACGATTCGAAGAGAATAACGTTGCCGTGCTGGACGGCAGATTTCTATACATCGGACCTGGCGGGACGGAGCGGTTCGAAGCGTGCGAGGTGATCGATGCCCGGGGACGGTACATGATTCCCGGCCTCATCGACATCCATCTGCACATCGAAAGCACGATGGTGACCCCCGCGACCTTTTCTCATGGACTGATCCGATGCGGAGTTACCTCCATCGTGGCGGAACCGCATGAGATGGCAAACGTGTTCGGCCTGGAAGGCGTGCAGGAAATGATGGCCGCGAGCCGGGAGACGACGGTGGACATGTTCTACGGCATCCCGAGCTCCGTGCCGGCCACGCCGATGGAAACAACGGGCGGATCGATCGAAATCGAGGATATGGATGCGCTGCTTGCGACCGGGGAGATCATCTGTCTGGGCGAAATCATGAACTACGTTGACGTCATTCGCGATCCGGAATGCAAAACCAACCAGATTTTGCGCCATATCCGCAAAAACTATCCCGATCTTGTCATCGAAGGACATACGCCGAAGCTGCTGGGACTGGATCTGCATCGCCTCATCTATGCCGGGGTGGATTCGGACCATACCCATCAAAGCATCGAAGGCCTTCAGGCCCGCATCGCGGCAGGCATGTTCATCGAGATTCAGGAAAAATCGATGACGCCGGAAGTGATCGATTACTTGATCAGGCATGATGTGTCGCAGCATTTCTGCTTCGTCACGGATGACGTCATGCCGGATTCGCTCGTGGCCCGCGGACACCTTGACCACATCGTGCGCAAGGCCATCGGCATGGGCATGCGCCCCGAAGACGCCATCTATGCGGCAACGTCGACGCCTGCGGCACGGATGAAGATGACCGATCGCGGCAGCATCGCGCCGGGTAAAATCGCCGACTACTCGCTTGTAGCGGATCTGGATAAACTTTCGATTGAACAGGTATATAAAAACGGGAAGAAAGCTTATGACGATTACGAACCGTATGAGCAGACACGGACAGCCCCGCAATTTCCGTCACACTTCTATAGCAGCGTGAAACTGAATCCGTTGGCAGCCAGCGATTTCTCCATCCGGCTGGACGATCCCAAAGTGAACGGAAGCATGCTGGGAGCAAAGGCGGAGGCGAGTTCGGCAGGTTCGGTTACCCAGTTGTCCGATGGCCTGCATAACTGCCGGGTAATGATGGTGAAAGACGGTTCGACCTTTGTGGAAGAGCTGATCGCGCCGATCGAAGCGTTGAACGGTGAATTGCAATGGGAAAACAGCGAATACGGTCAAATCGCGACGTTCGAGCGTTATGCCGTGAACGGCAATCGGGCGTATGGCCTGATTGGCGGGGATACGATCAAACGCGGTGCCATTGCAACGACATATTCGCATGACAATCACAACCTTCTGGTTGTAGGACGTAATCGCGAAGATATGATTCTGGCAGCTAACACGGTGATTTCGAGCCAGGGTGGTTTCTGTGTAGTGGAAGACGGCAAAGTATTGTCCCATCTGGAACTGCCGGTGGGTGGCATCCTGACCGAGGAACCACTCGCTGTTGTATCACATCAAGTGAAGGAACTGCGCGCAGCGATGCTCTCGCTCGGGTATGTACACTATAATCCGATCATGTCGCTAAGCACGCATTCGCTGGCGGTGAGCCCGGCGCTCAAGATCACGGATCATGGCTTGATCGATGTTAATGCGGGCAAAGTTGTACCGTTGATCGTGGATTAATGGAGCAGGCATATGCATTCTCTTTTGGAGAGAGTGCGTATGTCTTTTTATGTTTTGTTTGGAGAGGAACAGCAAGGACATCAGGGCATTTGCCATAGGAGTTTCAAGCGTTGGTTGGAGTGAGATATCAACATCCTTGTGCGGATATGGTATCATAGCTACATTTCGTGGATGAGAAGTGGGAGGGAGATGACGTTAATGGAACCAGAGAAAAAAGCGATCTTTTTCGACGTGGACGATACACTGTACGATCATTTACAGCCGCTGCGGGGAGCGCTGCAGGAAGTCATCGGGCTGCCTGACGATTTTCCTTATGCGGAGGCATACCACCGTTTTCGTTATTACAGCGACTGGCTTTCCGATCAGGAAGGGCTATCCGCCGTGCCGGAGCCGGAAGCGGTGGAGCGGATGCGCCGTCGGCGTTTTGAGCTGATGCTGAAAGAGTTCGGGATTGCGGTAGAACCTGAACAGGCTGCTGCACTCCAGGAGCGGTATTTGGGTCGCCAGTTCCACATTCAACCGTTTGATGGAGCGTATGCTCTGATGCATGAATTGATGGAGGAAGGCTATTTTGTCGGTTTGATTACCAACGGCGAAGGTGCGCATCAGGAGCGCAAGCTTGAGGCACTGAAGGTGCGAGACGTGATTCCGAGAGAGCGTATTTTCATCTCGGGGACGATCGGCTATGCCAAGCCGGACCGCCGTTTGTTCGAGCATGTGAGCAAACAGACGGGGACCGAGGCACGCAACAGCTTTTATATCGGAGACTCTTGGCGGAACGATGTCGTGGGCGCAGTCGATGCCGGTTGGCAGGTGATCTGGTTCAATCATCGCCAGGCCGAACCGGAATCGGATCATCAGGCGCATTACGTGGCGCATAACTATGAGGAAATTGAACGGATACTGAAAGGGGTATTATCCCCAGCGCGGGTGTTATAGCTGCTCCCATTTCATAGGGTTAAATAAGAAGTCTTCTTTGCATGAAGGCCCTGAAACGATGTTGGTCCGTATGGACCCACGGAATCAGGGCTTTTCTGTGCATTTGCTTGATTTTATGTATACGACCAGAAGATGAAGGCCGCTTCATGAAATCTTCATTTGCAAGAAATGGCAAAGGGGTTTTCAAAGTGACTACCCGATGATATAATTAAAACAAGATTTAGATTAAGTCTAAATTAAAGAAGTTAAAAATGAATATAAATTGATTGAATATGTTACACATTAACGGAGAATGCAGAACCATTCTGGAGATGGGATGCAATCGGAGTAACCGGGTGTAACTAACGAATCAACTTATATAAACACTTAAATTCTACATTCCGAAAGGGGATATAATCCATGAGCACAATTCAAACCAACAACACATTCAACGCACGCATGACCGAACTTCACAACGTACTGAACCGCCAAATCGCAGGCTGGTCCGTATTGTATACTAAACTGCACAACTTTCACTGGTATGTGAAAGGTCCTCATTTCTTCACCCTGCATGGCAAATTCGAAGAATTGTACAACCTGGCGACCGCCAACATGGACGAGGTTGCCGAGCGTTTGCTGGCGATTGGCGGCAGCCCCGTAGCTACGCTCAGTGAGCAGTTGAGCCTTTCGCCAATCGAAGAAGCGGCTGGACAACCAACCGCAGAGCAAATGGTGGAGGCCGTCGTTGCTGATCTCCGGACCATGGTGTCGGTCATTCACGAAGGCATTGAAGCTGCAGGCGAAGCCGTGGATAACGCAACCGAAGATATGCTGATCGGCTTCACGGCTGGACTGGAAAAAGAAATCTGGATGCTGAATGCTTTTCTGGGCAAATAATCAAGGTTGCCTGCATCCTGACAACGATATGTAGAGTCCGTGAACAAAATGCCCGTTCGCTTACAAATCCGGTGGGCTTGCCGTATAATGATGGCATTCTAGTCGTATGGATGGGTGGTTATGGACAATGCGGACAGACCCGGAAGAGCTGAAACAGGAAGCGGAACGGTTTATATATACATGTTATGAAGAGCTGGGCCACACGCGCGAAGTCGCGGAGGCCCGGCTTGTTGTCGTGCTGGGCGACATCGCGGCCACAGGCATGTACACGCACACGAAGGAAGAGCTGGAGCATGGCTGCAAAATGGCATGGCGGAACAGCAACCGCTGCATCGGCCGCCTGTTCTGGGACAAGCTGCGCATCGTGGATGCGCGCGAGATCGATACGGCCGCTCAAGCAGCCGAGGCCATCCTTAACCATATCCGGACGGCATCGAATGGCGGCAAGGTCATTCCGATGATCACGGTTATGGCGCCGGAAGGGCCTCAAGGCGCTCCCTTGCGGATCTGGAATCATCAGTTGATCCGGTATGCCGGATACGAAACGGAGAATGGCATCGTGGGCGACCCGGCTTCAGTGGAGATGACTGAAGTGGCGATGTCCCTGGGTTGGCAAGGGGCGGGCACCCCATATGATGTGTTGCCGATCATTATTCAATCGGATGGACAGGACCCCGAATGGTTCGAGGTGCCGGGGGAGGATATCGTGGAAGTGCGCATCGAGCATCCGGACCGGCCAGAGATGGCCCATTTGGGCTTGCGCTGGTACGGCGTGCCGATGATTGCCGACATGCGTCTGGAAATCGGGGGCATTTCCTATCCGGCGGCACCGTTCAACGGGTGGTACATGGGAACGGAGATCGGCGCGCGCAATCTCGCCGATCCATTCCGGTACAACAAGCTGCCTGAAGTCGCGAAGGCGCTTGGCATGGACACGTCGAGCGAAACGACGCTATGGAAGGATCGGGCACTGGTGGAGCTCAATGCAGCCGTGCTGCATTCGTTCAAGAAGGCGGGCGTCAGCATCGTGGACCATCACACGGCGGCTTCGCAGTTTGCCTTGTTCGAGCAGCGGGAATCCCAGGAGGGACGCGAGCTGACCGGCGACTGGACTTGGCTTATTCCGCCTGTGTCGCCTGCAACGACGCATATTTTCCATAAGCCGTATCGCAACAAACTCGTGAAGCCCAATTTTTTTTATCAGGAGAAGGCGTATTCCTGCCAAGCTGCAGCTTTTGGCGACGCCCCGATGAAATGCCCGTTTGCCCACTAAGGTGATGCGAACGGGTTTTTTTTACCGAAAATAGGAAATGTATTCTCTATTCTTTTCTCTTTATTGGGTGATTTTCCGGAACTATACTTACTCCATAACTTCACATAATAAGGAGATGTCCGAAAATGGGATATGTCGAGTCTTTGCGTGAACGAATCGGCAATGCGCCGCTCATTCTGGTAAGGCCAAGTGTGCTGATCCTCAATCCGGCCGGGGAAATTTTGCTGGTGCGCCATGTCGATGATACTTGGGGCGTGCCGGGGGGATGCATGGAACTGGACGAATCCGCCGAGGAATGCGCCATGCGCGAAGTCAGGGAAGAATTGGGGATCGAGCTAGGGCGGCTGCGGTTGTACGGCGTGTTTTCGGGCAAAGATTTATATACCAAGCTGCGGAACGGCCACGTGTACTCCAATGTGGTGATCGGCTACGTCTGCACCGAATACGAGGGTGAGCTAAGGCCGGATGGGGTGGAAGTTCTCGAAGCGATGTTTTTCCATCCGTCGGCTTTGCCTGAGAAGACAGATCCCTTTCTGCGCAGCAAAATAGCCGAGCACGCAGGGCAAATCGCCGCGCTCATTCAAAATGGCTAACGATCCATTCAAGAAGGACGGATTTTGGTCTCCTTTGAGTCAAATTTTATTGTTTGCTGCGTACATTCTCGGACGACAAATGTTCGGTGCGAAGCTGCTTGCGCATGAAGGCTTGCACGGTGATCGCCGCACCAATGAGTGCGAGGTTGAACCAAAAGACGGCGTACAGCGATCCGGCTTCCGCCAGCAGCGCTGCAATCAACGGGGAGACGATGGAGCCGATCTCAGCAAGGGAGACGATTTTGCCGATGGCTTCACTGCGGCCAGTCTCCGGAATATGATCGCCGATGTGCGCGAAAAAGGAGTCCATATAACATGCCCCGCCGACTCCGCCGATCAGCATGCCGAGATATACCCAGACATACGACGATGTCGTCAGGAACACAGCGACCTCCACCCCGATGAACAGCATGCCCAGCATGCAGAGCAGCAGGCGGTCTCCCATGCGATCCGAGAGATAACCTGCCAGCGGCGCTGCGGCCAAGGTTGAAATGCCTACGACCGTAAAGGCCAGGCTGATGGAGAAGGAGTTCCATTGCATGATATGGGTCGCATAGAGTGCAAAATAGGTCAAGAAGACGGCATATGCACACATTTCCAGAAAATGCACCAGGCTATAACCGAACAGCTGCTGGCCGGGTGTAAGCTCGCCGCGGAGTCCAGCCCGGTTGGCACTTTCATCGGCTTCCGTAAAGGAGGCAGGGGACGGGGAAGCGGCGGCGGATTGCATGGCAGCGTCCTCTTTGGACGATGATCCGGCGTCAGCCTTAGAACTTGTTGTTGTGTTGCGTATAGCCATGGCGGCAAGCATGGCGACCAGGCAGCAAACCGTGACCAGCCAAAAGGGCACGGAAGGCGGAAAATGCAGCGCCAGCCAGCCGCTGACGACCGGGCCGAGCACCATGCCGCCACCCTCGCTGCTGCTGATATAGCCATTGTACAGCCCGCGATTGTGCTCGCTGCCGCCATCACCGATGATCGAACGCACCGTGACGGTAAGCCCGGTAGAAGCAAGCCCTTGCAGCAGCCGCAGCAGGCCGAGCAGCAGGGCCGAGGAGGCCATGGCGAAGCCGGCCATGCAGAGCGCGAGCATCAGCAGCATGAGGATGAGCGACGTTTTGCCACCCGTTTTTCGATACAACCCGGCAGCGGGCATGCCTCCGATGACTTTCCCGACATAAAACATGGCAAAGATGATTCCCATCGTCCAGCTGGACAACCCCAATCCATCAATAAACAGCGGAAACAGGGGGAGAATCATGAATCCTCCCATCTGGCTGAGAAAACAGACCACGATTAATAACGGCAAATTACGGCGAAGATCCATAGGTGCCTCCTTTCCGCAGTACGGAAATTCACTCCATGCGTTCAGACCGTTCCCTTGCACACATATTTACATATCCCCGACATCATATGCGTCAATCGGCCAAATCAGAATACTGGCATCAACGGCGCGGTCGAGATCGGTTTTGAATGGTTCCCATCGTTTCGATTGTGGTATACTGGTGCTATAAGAACCGTAGCAGCATAAAACATCCGCGATGCGGGAACATCGCGGATGTTGACAAAGTCGGCCGGTGGGCAACCACGGCGAGATTTCGACACTTCACTGAAAAACCACCGGGTGGGGCTCCAACCTATTGCCGGTGGTTTTTCTTGACTTTGCGTGTTTTCTTCCGCGGACCGATTAACGTTTGCAAACCGGCCGAAATACCGACCAGTTTGAGCAGCACGTCCAGCATTTTCACCAAAAGATCAAGCGACACAGCGTCACCCCCTCTCAGGGCATCTTCGCCGTGACGTAGTACCACCGGATGCTTCGTCCCATCCATTATACCATATTATACCTTTTGGGAACGTGTGTTCGATTCGATTTTTGGAATTATTTTTGGAATTCCTATGGTCTGTATGTGAGTCCGGCCCATCAGGGGCAGCCCGTGCCGGAATGCCTTTCCAATCCTAAGAAAATGGGGTAAATTAACCTTATTCGAAACATGGCTGAACCAAAGTCGTGTATAATGGATAAGGTTTCTTAGGGTAAACCTCAAGATTAAGGGGGCGATGCGAGACATGTCAGAACAACAACCGATTATCCGGTTCGAACGGGTGACTCAACAGTACGACGACGATGATGCCGTATTGAAGGGAGTCAGCTTCGAGATCGAACGGGGTAAATTCTATACGCTGCTCGGCCCTTCGGGCTGCGGCAAAACGACGATTCTAAGGCTGATTGCGGGCTTTGCGCAACCGACGCAGGGCAATATTTACTTCAATGGTGCCTTGATCAACCATATCCCTGCGCATCAGCGACAGGTGAATACCGTTTTTCAGGATTATGCGTTATTTCCGCATCTGAACGTATTCGAGAACGTAGCCTTTGGCTTGCGCATCAAAAAAATGAAAACGGCTGAAATTCGCAGCAAAGTGTTGGAAGCTTTGAAATTCGTCAACCTGTCCGGTTATGAAAACCGGGAGATCGGAGAAATGTCGGGCGGTCAGCGCCAGCGCGTGGCCATCGCCCGCGCGATCGTGAACGAGCCGGAAATTTTGCTGCTGGACGAGCCGCTTTCGGCATTAGACCTGAAGCTGCGCACCGAGATGCAGTACGAACTGCGCGAGCTGCAGCAGCGGCTCGGGATCACGTTCATTTTCGTCACGCATGATCAGGAAGAGGCGCTGGCGATGTCGGACGAGATTTTTGTCCTGAACGGGGGACTCATCCAGCAGAGCGGCACGCCGAACGACATTTACGACGAGCCGATCAACCGCTTCGTGGCCGACTTCATCGGGGAGTCGAATATCGTGGCTGGCCGGATGAAGCAGGACTTCGTGGTTGAATTTGCGGGCGCACAGTATGAATGCGTTGACCAAGGGCTGCAGCCGGACGAACCTGTCGAAATCGTCATTCGTCCGGAAGATCTGGAGATTACGACCGAGGAACAGGGCAAGCTGAAGGTGCGCGTGGATTCGCAGCTGTTCCGCGGCGTGCATTACGAAATTTCCAGCTATGACGACGCCGGCAACGAGTGGCTTGTGCATTCGACGAAAAAGGCTACGGTGGGAGAACGAATCGGATTGTATTTTGATCCGGAGGCCATTCACGTCATGCGCCTGAACGAGACGGAAGAAGAGTTCGACAAACGCCTGGAATCCTACCAGGAGGCAACCCATGCAGACTAAGGCGAGCACGCGCAATGCGTATCTGATTCCCTATGTCATATGGATGGTATTGTTCGTCGTTGCCCCGGTGCTGCTCGTGGTGTATTACTCGTTCTTCGACGTTGAAGGGAATTTTACGCTCGGCAACTATGCCGAATTTTTTACGCCAGTGTACATGAAGATGACGCTCAGCTCGTTCTGGTACGCGTTTTTGATCACCGTGTTCTCTTTGCTGGTATCCTATCCGACGGCTTACCTGCTGACACGGACCAAGCACAAGCAGTTATGGCTGCTGCTGATCATTCTGCCGAGCTGGATCAACCTGCTGCTCAAGGCATATGCCTTTATCGGCCTGTTCGGAACATACGGGCTGACCAATTCCCTGCTTGAAGTGGTCGGCATCGGCACACAGCAAATTTTGTTTACCGACTTCAGTTTCATATTCGTGTCGGTCTACATTTTTATTCCGTTCATGATTTTGCCGATCTTCAATGCGCTGGAAGAAATGAATCCGTCGCTGATCTATGCGGCCCGCGATCTGGGGGCTTCGTCCTGGCTGACGTTCCGCCGGGTCATCTTTCCCCTGACGCTGAGCGGCGTGAAATCCGGCTGCCAAGCCGTCTTCATTCCAGCTTTGTCCCTGTTTATGATCACTCGTCTGATCGCGGGGAATCGGGTCATTACGCTGGGGACGGCGATCGAGCAGCATTTTCTCGTCACCCAGGATTGGGGCATGGGTTCGACGATTGCCGTCTTTTTGATCATTGCGATGGCAGTCATCATGTTTCTGACCGGATCTGGCAGGAAGGAGGTGCGCGGTGGGAAGAAACGGAAAGCTGTCTAACCTGTATTTGACGATCGTGTTTCTGATTTTGTACGCACCGATTGCATATCTGATTTTTTATTCATTCAACAGCGGCGGGCATATGCGGAACTTCGAGGGTTTCACCTTGGAGTGGTACCGGGAAGTGTTCGCGGATACGCGGCTGCTGATCATCGTGCTGAACACGTTCATCATCGCGTTGTTGTCCTCGGCGATTTCAACGATTCTCGGCATTGCCGGAGCGCTGGCGATCTATCATGTACGTCGCAAACGGACGAAAAATACGTTGCTCTCGCTGAACAACGTGCTGATCGTTAGTCCGGATGTCATTATCGGCGCATCGTTCCTGATCCTGTTCACCATGATCGGCATCAAGCTGGGATTCACTTCGGTCCTGCTTTCGCACATTGCGTTCAGCGTGCCGATCGTGGTCATCATGGTACTGCCTAAGCTGCAGGAGATGAGCCCAACGCTGATGGACGCGGCACGCGACCTCGGCGCAGGCTCGTGGCAGGTGCTGACGCGAGTGGTGCTGCCTTACGTGAAACCAGGCATTTTCGCCGGATTTTTCATGGCGCTGACTTACTCGCTGGATGACTTTGCGGTTACGTTCTTTGTGACGGGCAACGGTTATTCCACGCTTTCGGTGGAGATTTACTCCAGGGCGAGACAAGGGGTATCCCTATCCATCAATGCGCTGTCCACATTGCTGTTCCTGCTGACGGTGCTGCTGGTGATCGGGTATTACTTCATTAACCGCCGCGCCGCGAAAACGCCTGCCGGAAGGGGGCTGCGCCCATGAAACAGCTGGTACGGACGTTTGCGCTGGTATTCATTGCGGCCTTTGCCTTGATGATCCTGGCATCTTACTTGAACCGAAGCCAGGGGTATTCCGGCGGCAACACGTTGACGATCTATAACTGGGGCGATTATATCGATCCCGATCTGTTGACCGAATTTGAAGAGGAAACGGGCATCAAGGTCATCTACCAGACCTTCGATTCCAATGAGGCGATGCTGACGAAGATCGAGCAGGGAGGAACCACGTTCGACGTGGCGATCCCTTCCGAATACGCGATCAGCAAAATGAAGGAAGAAAACCTGCTTGTCCCGCTCGATCACAACAAGCTGCCCAATCTCAAGTTCATCGATCCCCGGTTCCTTAACCTGTCGTTCGATGAGGATAATCGCTATTCCATCCCGTACTTCTGGGGAACGGTCGGCATCGTGTACAATCCCGAGTTGGTCGATGGGCTGACGTTTAACAGCTGGAACGATCTGTGGGATTCCCGGCTCAAAAACCAGATTTTGCTGCTCGACGGCGCTCGTGAAGTCATCGGCATGGGCTTGAACAGCCTGGGGTACTCCTTGAACGACACCAATGAGGACCACTTGCAGCAGGCTCTGGCCAAATTGTCCACCTTAACGCCGAACGTGCGGGCGATTGTCGGAGACGAGATCAAAATGCTGCTTGCCAATGAAGAGGCGGCAGTAGGCCTCGTGTGGTCGGGAGACGCTTCCGAAATCATGGACGAAAACGACAAGCTGGATTACGTGGTGCCTGAAGAAGGCTCGAACTTGTGGTTCGACAACATGGTTATTCCGAAGACAGCCCGCAACATCGACGGGGCACACCAGTTCATCAACTTTATGCTCGATCCCGAGAATGCGGCCCGCAACGCCGAGTATGTCGGTTATTCCACGCCGAATGCCGAGGCCTTGAAGCTGCTGCCAGAGGACATTTCCGGGGATGAGCGCTTCTATCCGGACGAGACGCTGACGGGCAAGCTGGAATTATACGATAATCTGGGCAAAAAAATGCTGTCCCACTACAACGACTTGTTCCTTGAGTTTAAAATGCACAGCAAATAAAGGCGCGTTGCCCGCTTCGCGGTCAAATCGCACCTTATGCCATGAAAAACCCCCGTTTGCCGGGCACATGACGTGCCTGGGCAAACGGGGGTTTTTGCGTTGCAATAGCCGTTCGTGCATCTATCGCACGCAGCCATGGTACGCTCTCCGTACCTTTTACATCCGTTTTTTGCTGCGGCCGAGAATAAACCATGAACCCAGCACGATAAGTCCGATTGCCACGAATGGCTGAATGAAGGACAGACTGCTGAGCATATTGCCTAGCGACATCACTGCAAAGAACAGCAAGGACAGCACCAGCAGGATGTTGATCGGAATAAGCAGCCAGCGATTGCGGCCGCCGAACCAGTACAGCTCGAACAGACCGACTGCAGCGGCCAGGATGAAACCCGGCCACATCGTGCCCCAGTTGCCGAACAGCATGGCGATCTGGCTGACGATACCCGCGGTTAACAGGATCCCGCCCGGAACGAGCAGGCCGACCCCCCTGCCGATCATGGAGAAGTAGAGCCAGTGAAAGAACAGCCCTAGCGGGATAACAAACAAGGTGGGCCAGAAGGTGGCGAAAATGGTGCCTGGGCCGAGGGAACCTCCCTGGTTAAGCATCAGGTAGACGCCCAGCAAAATCAGCACGGGCGCCAGAATAGCGCGTTTAGACATACGATCTCTCCTCTGCATCGTGGGATCAATGATCTGGTTGGTCACGGATTCCTCTGTTTCATTACATACAGCATACCATGAGCTGGAAAATGCGATCCTCGGTCTGTGGAGTTAAAATGAACCTAGACCAAAGTCTAGGTTCTTCGTTCATCTTGTATGCCTGCCGCATTTAATTTTGTGTTAAGGCTCTACGATCTCGGCTTGTTTTTTGCCCCAGGTGTTCACGCCGTCATCTTCGATGATCGAGATGGCCGCATCCGCGATATCGGGATCGGTCATCAGCTTCTCCTGAATCCGGAATTTGATGTCGTCGGCATCGGCCAGCGTCAGCCCTTTGGTCAGCTCGATCAGACCTTCGACATGATAGTAGCGGCCTTCCTGAATGATGCGCATCATTTGAATATCCGCAACATGGGAATCGGCCAGGATCGTCCGGGTTACTTTGTCTTCAACATCTTGCGGGGCGGCCACGCCGATGAGCCCGATCATGTTGTCAAATCCGACGCGGAAGGCCACGGCAATCATAAGGCAGCCGATCAGCGTCGTGACGATGCCGTCGAGCAAGGCGAAATTCGTCAGTGCAATAACTACCACCGAGATGAGCGCCAGCGTTGCGCCCAAAACGGCTACCACGTCCTCATAAAATACAAGGCGAGTAGGCGGGGCGGCGCGTCCCACGTTTTTGATCGCTGCGGGAACGAGTCCGAGACCGCTGGTTTTCGGCGCGCGTGCTTCCACCAGAATCTCTTTCATCGCTTTGATGAGAATGGCTCCATCGATCAGGATGTTGAGCAGAAGCACGCCGATGTTGATCCACAGTCCGCCCGAGTGGCCTGCCGGGTGCTGCAGCAGATGAATGCCCTCATGGATGGTCTCGTACGCCATAATGGTCACCACGATGACGGCGATCATGCAGAAAATGTTGATGACCCGCCCGAATCCGGTCGGGAAGCGGCGCGTCGGCTGTTTCTCGGACAATACGCTCCCGACAAACACGAACCCTTGGTTAATGGCGTCTGCAAGCGAGTGCATGGCCGAGGCAAACATCGCTCCGCTTCCGCTGAGCAGGAACGCTCCTCCTTTGCAGAGGGCAAGCACCGCATTACCTGCCATCGCCGTCGCCGAGGAGGTGTTTCCTTTTTTGACGAGAGACATCAGGCTCTCCGATTTCGGTTGTTCAACCACGTTGAATGTTCCTCCCAATAATGTATTAGATGGCAAAAGGCAGTGCGCTTGGTTAAAGCATGTGCATTTCCACTAAATGTTATTATAGCGTGCTTTACTTAAGGCGGCATTATGCAAAAAAGGTCATATCCGACCGATCTGCTAACCATCAATACACTAAATGAGCTGTCTCTGAAACAAACAAGTTTAGTCGAATTTCCAGCAGGAAAGGCTTAGATTGCCATATTGGTATGCTCTGAACAGCAGAGAAGCCTGTCGGTTGCGATCTCCTGCACCCATCGCCAGCAGGAGCGGCACGAAATGCTCCGGCGTAGGTACCGCCGCATGAGCGGATGGAGCAATCGTGTCATAGGCAAAGAGTGCTCCGGTGTTCCAAGCGGAGACGTTTTCTTGCAGCCAGTCATCGAATTCCATGGCCCATGGGTCCACGCCGTTGCTTTCCCAGTTCAATCGGCGAAGGTTGTGTACGGTGCCGCCGCTGCCGATCACGAGAACGTCCTGCTCGCGGAGCGCCCCCAGCGCCTGGCCGATTTTGTATTGCTCTTCATTGGACAAGTATCGGTTCACCGACAGGGCCACGACCGGAATGTCGGCATCCGGATAGAGCAGGCGGAGCACGACCCAGGCACCATGATCAAGCCCACGGATTTCATCTGTTTTCGCTTCGATGCCTGCTTTGGCAAATAAATGCAGGACATCTTTGGTCGTTTCGGCATGTCCTTGGGCAGGATATTTGATCTGGTACAGTTCGGGCTGGAAACCGCCGAAATCATAGATCGTGTCATGCCGGGCTACTGAAGATACAAGCTGTGTTCCGGATTCCCAGTGTGCCGAGAAGAGCACGATGGCTTTGGGCTTGGAGAGTTGTCCGGCAAGGCCTTGCAGAAATTCGGTATATGCATTGTCCTCCAGCGCAAGGGAAGGCGCGCCATGGGCGATAAACAAAGATGGCATCATCGTGCATTCAGTCCTTTCGTACCTTTATAAAGTTCACCAATAGAAAACAAATATTTTTATTTATGAACGAAATGTAGCATGATCGCATTGTTGGGTCAACATATTTTTTGTATTATGAAAATATGTTACGTATAGGGAATCCTTATGCAAGAAATAAAGCCGGCTGGCTCGATCCGGCTCTGTATCGCCATCTTGATCAGAGGAGTGAAGCGAATGCTGAAAGGAATAGTGCCCATCCTTCGTATATTTGATGAGGAGCAGGCCAGATCGTTCTATGTAGAGTATTTAGGTTTCAAGGTGGATTGGGAACATCGCTTCGAAGAGGATCTGCCGTTGTACATGCAGGTATCGCTGGATGGCATCGTGCTTCATTTGTCCGGGCATTATGGAGATTGCACCCCGGGAGCTGCCTTGCGCATCGAAACGACGGATTTGGATGGGTTATGCGAGTCTTTGAACCGGCAGGAGCACAAGCATTCCAGACCGGGTATTACGGAGACGCCTTGGGGCCTCAGGGAAATGAAAGTGATTGATCCATCCGGCAACCGGATTGTTTTCTATCAGGAGGATAACGAGTAAGCGAGCCAGGCACTGAATGTAAGGAGGAACACGCAGCGACATGGATATTGGCAAAACGATTCGTACGATCCGCAAGCAGAAGCAAATCACGATCATGCAGCTGTGCGAAGGAACAGGGTTATCCAAAGGTTTCATCAGCAACGTGGAAAACAACAAAACCTCGCCGTCCATAGCAACGCTTGAGAGCATTGCGGATTATCTGGACGTGCCGCTGCCGTATTTGCTGCTCACGCCCGAGCAGCGGATGAACGTGGTGCGGAAAAACGAGCGAAAAGAGACGACTGCGGGGGACGGGCAAGTCAAAGTGCAGCACCTGACGGCCAAAGGAGCGATGCGCATGTCCATTGTGGAGCTGCCGCCGGGAGCCTCGACCGGGATGAGCAAACATGCGGGGGAAGAAAGCCATCTCGTGCTGCAGGGCACGATTCGTGCCGAGCAGGGAGAAGACGAGGAAACGCTGGAGGCGGGCGATTCGTTCAGCTGGAATGCGGTCGTGCCGCACGAAGTCACGAATGTTGGCGCAGAGACTGCGGTGATCCTGATCGCCGTGTCCAAGGAACTGGATCTGGATCGGCTCGGGGAGCATTAAGGTAGGAGCGTGTGAAGCGCTGATATGCAGCCTCCAAACGATGCTTTGTGGCGTAGCGGGCAGTTCACTACTCTTGCCAGCCGGTTTTGCGCATCAACGTCAAACACAAAAACCACAGGTACCGCGTACCCGTGGTTTTTATGTTATCCAAATGAAGTCGGGAGCAATTTTCTACAGCATGCCATGTCCGAATTGACCCGAACTGCCGCTTATTGCGGGTTGGTCGTCCAGATGCCGGCCGCTTTGACGAAAACGCGATCCGACAGCTTGAGGGTGGCCAGGGCCAGCTCGGCTACGTCCTCCGGCTGCATCATGCGGTCTTCGTCGCCGATTTTCAACCCTGCATTGCTGGCCAGCTCGGTATTCACCGTGCTTGGCGTCAGGGCGGTTACCCGGATGTTCGATTTGCGGACTTCCTGCATCAGCGATTCGGTCATGCCGAGCAGCGCGAATTTGGATGCGCAATAGGCCGAACCTGTTGCGAAGCCGCGTTCGCCCGCAGTGGAAGCGATATTGATGATGCTTCCGCTGCTTTGCTTGATCATGCTAGGCAAAGCTGCGCGTGTAACGTAGTATGTACCCATCACGTTGACGTGCAGGATGCGTTCCCACTCTTCAGGATCCATATCGAGCAGCGTGCCGAAGCTGGCGATGCCCGCATTGTTGATCAGGATGTCCACGGCGCCAAGCTCGGTTTCGATGGCAGCAACGGCCGCCTCGGCTTGCGTGCGATCGGAAATGTCGGCCACCGCGATGATGACCTTCACGCCATGCGTCTCGCTCAAGGATTTCTGCAGAGCTTCCAGGTCGGATGCCGTGCGGGCGATGAGCCCGAGGTGAACGCCTTCTTTGGCTAGAGACTCCGCGATGGCGCGTCCGATGCCTTTGCCTGCGCCGGTGATGATAGCTGTTTTGTTTTTCAATTCCATGCAGGAATCCTCCTTTAAAATTGGACTGGCCTTTGATTATACTATATTACCCAAGGATCGGAAATTCGCTTCGTCACCAGCCCAATTCCATTCGGAGAAGCCTTATTGGGTAATTTTGATATTGCCTGAGGTCGTACGAACCTTAATTACGTCGCTGCTCGTCATTGGCGAGTCGGGCGTGGTGATGTCCCCCGAGGTGGCCCGAGTGTCGTATACGCCGGCAAAATCGGCTGCGGCCTGAATGCGGACGTCGCCGGATTGGCCTGATACGTCGATCGACCCTGCCGTCGCCTGTTCAATGTCGACGTTGCCTGAAGTGAATTGAACGTTAGCCGTCCCATGGAGATCGGTTACACGGGTGTCGCCGGATTGGATGGAGCTATGCAGATCGCCGGTCAAACCTTCAATCCGCAAACTGCCCGATGTCTGGGATACGTCCACGTCGCCCTGGATCCCGGATGCCTTGATATCTCCCGAGGTCAGGTCGAGCCGAATGTTCGGCGCATGGATGTCCTTGAGGCCGACGCTTCCTGACGTATTGTCCAGCTCAAGCGTTTGGGCGTTTAGCCCTTGCAATTCGATATCGCTGGAGGAAGAGCTGATTTTGACTTCGTTTAAATGGTGTCCCGCAGGCAGGGCAACGGTCATCGTTGATTTCAAATCCTCCCAGTAGAGGTTGAAAAATTGGAAACTTGCCTGCTCCGTATCGGAAAGAACGAAGGTCCCATTCGATAATGCAGCCTTCTTGAAGCTTTCGACGGTGGCTGGATCCCATTTTCCATTAACTTCGATATAGCCGTTTGCATCGGGGCTTTCGATAAACCGGATACCCCCGTCAAAATGGGCATCCAGGATCAGGCGCTGCAGCTGGTCGTTCTGAAATTCCCAGCGTTTCGAGTATGCTTCCCGCTGATCTCCGAACTGAAACCCGTATACCGAGGTGCCGATGATTCCGATGAGGATGAATACAAGCGCAGCAGTAACCCATTTTTTGACCGTCATGGATTAAGCCCCTCCTTTCCATGTTTTAAGGTTCCAGCGGATGTACCCGGCTGTTGTGGCGGCAAATCCGTTGAACAACCATTTGGCTGCCAGCGCAAACAGCATGCCTATGCCGCATACGCCAACGGCTACGAAAATTTCGGCCATCTCCAGATGATTGAAATAAACGAAGTCGACTGCTGCAGCGATGGGAGCCAGCATAAGCAGTGACAGGCTGGCAATGGCCAGCCAGATGGACCAAAGGGTGGCGCCGAGAGGAATGCCGAGAATGAGATTCAGAAAAATCAGTCCGATGCCTGTAAAAAGGGTGCGTGCCGCGCTGCTGCTCTGATGTCGGGCCGGCGATCCGTAAGGCGGGGGTGGATAGTCAAAATGATCATAGCCTGGCGCTGACGGCGCGGCCGCATAACGGTCGCCCAGCGCCTCACGCGCGAGTTCCTCGGGCTGACCGAGTTCGAACACGATCGTTTCTTCGGCTTTTCCTTCCTGAAGCCCCTGCTCGAAATGCTGGTCATAGTCCGATAACAGTTCATTGCGTTCCGACGGATCCATCGGCCTTAAATGAAACTCCATCGCCTGCATAAATTGTTGTCTATTCATTCAGGTTCCCTTCTTCCAATAAATTTGCCACATTGCGCACGAATTCGTTCCATTCGCTCGAGAGCGTCCTCATGTAGTCGCGTCCTGCATCGGACAGCTTATAATATTTCCGGGGCGGACCTTCACTCGATTCCTGCAGATAAGTGGTGCAGTAGCCTTCGTTGACGAGTCTGCGCAATAGCGGGTATAACGCGCCTTCAGCTACTTCAATATGTCTGGAGACCGCCTGTGCCAGTTCGTAGCCGTAACGGTCCTGCCGATGAATCAGCACCAGGACGCACAGTTCCAGAACTCCCTTTTTGAACTGGATGTTCACGTTCACGCAGGTCCCTCCTTGAATTCGATGTTTTTTTACTATTGTGTAATGTTCAGTAGTACAGAAACAATGATACCATCAGGTACTGTATAATGCAAGATAGTGAATTAAAATGGGCTCTGGAACATGATTTTACGAATGTAAACATCTTTTGAGAGGCAGTGCGGGTTCCCCCTAAAACAGCATACGGCAAACCTGAATCGATATCCTCCGCCCTGAGACGGATTTCGATCCAGGTCCTTAAAGCCGATGCCGTATTCAAACGTTATTGCGGTGTTTCAAGTGCGGGCAGGTCCTGCGTGGCAGGGCCTTCGATGACTTTGCCGGTGTAATCAAATCGCGAACCATGGCACGGGCAATCCCATGTACGCTCGCCTTCATTCCATTCCACCTCGCAGCCGAGGTGGGTACAGGTCGTATCTACAAGGAACAGCTTGCCGCTGTGATCCTTGTAAGCTCCGGCGCGTTTGCCTTGGTGACGGACGACGGATCCTTCGTCAGTCCCCAACTGGTCAGCGGTGGCATGTGTCAGGCCAACCTTGCCGGAGATCAGCTCTTTGGCGACGTTGGCATTTTCGACCACGATGTTTTTCAATCCGGGATCGGCCTTGAACCGTGCGGGATCGAATATGGCCGCATGGGGATTGTCCCGTCCGGTGATGCGGTCGGCAAGGATATGGCCAGCCATCGTACCAGTCGTCATGCCCCATTTGGCAAACCCGGTAGCGACGTATACGCGCTCATGTCGCCCTGTAATTGGGCCGATGTAAGGTACCTTGTCGATCGAGACCAGGTCCTGGGCCGACCAGCGAAAAGGAATGCTGACGATGCCGAACGTATCCTCCGCGAAACGTTCCAGATTTTCATAATGGCCGAAGGTGCAGATGCCTTGGCCCGTTTTGTGGTTTTCTCCCCCGAACACGATGAGCTCCTTGCCTTCATGCATGACCGCACGGAGCGAACGTCTGGGTTCGTCGTCCGAAATGTACATGCCTCCGGGGTATGGCTTCCCGGGCTCGACTGCAATGGCATAGGAGCGCTCGGCATGCAGGCGTGTGAAATAAAAGCCCGGATCATATACGGGAAAATGGGATGCCACGACGATATGCTGGGCGGTGACGGACGAACCGCTGTAAGTCCGCACATGCAGGGACGCATCTTCCTCCACGTCCGTTGCCGTGGTTTTTTCGTAGAAGCGGACGCCATTTTGCACGGCTTCATCGAGCAAATAATGCAAGTACGCCAACGGATCGAAGCGCGCTTGCCCCGGCATGCGTATGCCGGCCCTGGATTGGACCGATACGGGAAGGGAGGAGACCCAATCGCCGGAAATCCCCAGCTTGTCGTAGGCGGTCAGCTCAAACTCCATCTTTTTCAAATTGTCCTCGGATTGAATGTACACATAAGCATCTTCTTCAGCCCATTGGCAATCGATTTGTTTCTCCTGGACCAAGGCTCGCATCCAACGGATGGCCTCCGTATTGCCGTCGTAATACATGCGTGCCTGTTCATGTCCGAAGTGCTGCAGCAGCTCGTTATAGACCACTCCGTGCTGCGCCGTCACCTTGGCGGTCGTATGTCCCGTCGTCCCGTCCAGTACTTTGCCTGCTTCGAGCACAATGACGCTCAGTCCCGACTGGGCCAACAAATAGGCGGTCGTTATGCCGGCAATTCCTGCGCCGATGATCGCAACGTCTGCGGTTGCATCCTCTTCAAGCGTCGGAAAGGTCGGGAATGTATGCGTGCTTCTCCAGAGCGAGTTAGGAAATTCAGGCAGTCTGGTAGGGGGATGCTGTTTGCTGTTCATTCGGTTTCCTCCTGTTTGGTGATTCTGGTCTCACATTTATTCATGATTGCCATTCGATTTAGGAAAAAAACGATCAAAGCGGATATCCTGTGGGCAATGTTCACATTTTCCTGGATGCGCCCCCTGTTTTTTTTAACGAACATGTTTTATGATAGGAATACCGAAACCGTTTTAGTAAATAGGTTCTTATAAAGCTGGCAAGACGATATCCCTTGTAAATAGGGGGTATTCTCCATTTTTATAAACCAAAAAAACAGAGTGGTAACAGCTTCATTGGAGATTGTTAATGTATTCGCTATCATAATTTGATTAATTATGGCTATTTAAAAGGAGATTTCCGATATGACCAACCAGACCAAATATCCTTTCCAGGATACGACGCTTGAACTGGATGTACGGGTTAAAGACCTGGTATCCCGTCTCACCGACGACGAGAAAATCGAATCCATGCTGCAGTATCAGCCTGCCGTCGAACGCCTCGGCATCGCTGCGTACAAACATGGGACAGAAGCGGCCCACGGCTTGGCATGGCTCGGCGAAGCGACTTCCTTCCCGCAGCCGGTAGGCTTGGCCTGCACATGGGATACCGACCTGATGAAAGAGATCGGTTCGGTGATCGGCGATGAGGCACGCGTATTTTACAAACGCAACCCGGCGGTAAACGGCTTGACGCTGTGGGCGCCTACCGTCGACATGGAACGCGATCCGCGCTGGGGACGCAACGAAGAAGCTTACGGCGAAGACCCTGAACTGACGGCGGAACTGACGACAGCGTTAGTCAAAGGGATTCAGGGAGACCACCCGAAGTATTATAAAGCGGTTGCCACGCTGAAGCATTTTTTGGCCAACAACAATGAGGTGGATCGCGGCAGCGGTTCCTCCAGCATTGATCCGCGCAATATGCACGAATATTACTTGAAAGCATTTGAGAAACCGTTCAAGGAGGGCGGCGCACAGTCGATGATGACGGCGTACAACTCCATTAACGGCACGCCGGCGCTGCTCCATCCGTTCGTGAACGAGATCGTCAAAGGCGAATGGGGCATGGACGGTTTTATCGTCAGTGATGCAGGGGACGTTATGGGCATCAAGAACGATCATAAATACTATGATTCCCACACACCGGGTACGGTGGAGTCCGTAAAGGCAGGCATCGACAGCATTACCGATGATGCGGATTTGTCCAAACAAGCGCTGCGCGAAGGGCTTGAGCAAGGTTTGCTGACTATGGAAGATATCGACCGTGCGTTGTTTAACACGTTCCGCGTTCGTTTCCGCCTGGGCGAGTTCGATCCGGCCGAAGGCAACCCGTACGCTTCCATCGGCGAAGAAGCCATGATGACCGAGCAAGCCAAAGCATTGACGCTCAGAGCGGCAAGAGAACAAGTGGTGTTGCTCAAAAACGATAACGGCACGCTGCCGCTGGACAAAACCAAGTCCGGCAAGGTTGCCGTCATCGGACAGCTTGGCGGAACGGTTTACCGCGACTGGTATGCAGGAACGATGCCTTACAGCGTATCCCCGCTTGAAGCCATCCAGGGCAAAATCGGCATCGACAACGTTACGTACAAAGACGGGGACGACCGGATCACGCTGACATCGATTGCAAACGGCAAGGCCGTAGGATTGGCAGACGGGGAAAAAACGCCTGTCATCGCTTCCGGCCAAGCGGAAACGTTCAAGCTTACCGATTGGGGCTTTGGCAGCTATACGCTGCAGGCGGAGAGCAACGGCAAATACCTCACCACGGATGAAGAGACAGTAACCGCTTCTGCGGACGAAGTTTACGGCTGGTTCGTCAAAGAGGTATTCCATCTGTTGCCTCAAGAGGATGGCAGCGTTGGCCTCACGACATGGAACGGCAAAACGGTCACTGCGCCGAATGGCGGCCAGGATGCCTTCGCCGTGTCGGAAGAAATCAAGACGTTTGGTGCGGAACAAACGTTTAAGAAAGAGATCGTCGTGAACGGTTTGGAGGAAGCGGTCGCCGCCGCGAAAGAAGCCGAAACGGCTATCGTGTTCGTGGGCAACAATCCGCTCGTGAACGGCAAGGAAGAGATTGATCGTCCCGGTCTGGATCTTGCAGAATCCCAACAGCGCCTTGTGGAGGCTGTACATGCGGCAAATCCAAACACCATCGTGGTCATTGTGGGCAGTTATCCGTTCACTTCGAACTGGGTACAGGAGAACATTCCAGCGGTGCTGTACACATCCCATGCCGGACAGGAGTTGGGCAACGCCGTCGCTGACGTGCTGTATGGCGACTATGCGCCGGCAGGCCGCCTGAACATGACGTGGGTGAAATCCGCCGACCAACTGACTGACATCAAAGATTACGATATCATCCAATCCGGAAGAACGTACCAGTATTTCGAGGGAGACGTATTGTATCCGTTCGGTCATGGTCTGACGTATGCTCCGTTTAAATACAGTAACCTGGCGCTGAGCCCGGCAAGTGCGGGAACGGAAGAGAACGTAACCGTTACGGTGGACGTGACGAATACCGGGTCCGTGGCGAGCGACGAAGTGGTGCAGCTGTATGTTCGTGCCGGCCAATCGCGCGTGAAACGCCCGCTCAAAACGCTCAAAGGCTTCCGTCGTCTTCATGTCGAAGCTGGAGCTACCGTGAAAGTCAGCTTCACGCTGCCTGTTCAGGAACTTGCCATTTGGGATGTAACCCGGGACCGTTATGTAGTAGAGGCGGGGACTTACTCCATTATGGTAGGTAAATCCTCATCCGATATTCAGCTGGTTGCCGATCTGAGCGTGGATGGCGAAACGATTCCTCCGCGCAACCTGGCTGCAGCAACCCGTGCGGAAAATTACGATGCATATGCCGGCGTGGATCTGGATGAAAGCAAGGAAGGCGGCACTGCCGTACGTGTTACGGGCGAGCAGGGATGGATTGCCTTCAAAGATGCCGATCTGGGCAACGGTGCGGCCGCATTCGAAGCACGCGTATCGGCAGAGCTGGACCATGCGGCAATCGAAGTTCGTCTGGATGCTCCGGACGGCCCGCTTGCCGGACGCGCGGAGGCTTCCAAGGGCGGAGCGCAGCAATGGTCTACCTTGAAGGCAGAGCTTCAAGGCGCTTCCGGCCAACGCGATGTATACATTGTGCTGTCCGCCGGTGTGCGGATCAGTTATTTCGAAATCCGATAACCGAATTTTTAGTTATTCATCATCAAGGCGTCATATGCCGAGGCAAAAAGGCAGCAGCTCCTGCAGTCAGGGGCTCTGCCTTTTTGCCGTCCTTACCGTTCCTCCGGCGTAACCAGTCTTTTGCCCAAAATGTTTCAGCTGTCGGGGTTGGTTTCGTTCAGGGCGGATCAATGGTGCTATGCCAATGCAATAATTAAACAAAAAAACACCGTTACAATGCATCCGTCTGCATTATAACGATGTGATTGCTGGCCAAGGTGGCTTTTACGTCAATGATCCGTTGATTTCGGCTGCCGCGGTAAGGCAGCGAAATGTCCCGTTCTGCGGCCAGATAAGGGCCGTCGATGATCGCATCGCACAGCCGGGCAAGCTCGGCTCTTGCCGGGTCGGCGATCAGTTCATCGTAGACGAATCCGGTATACGCCCACACGCTAAGGTCCGGCCTGACAGTACGAAGCTCACGTACCCATGCGCTGCATTCCGCTGCGGAGAAAAAAGGATCGCCGCCGCATAACGTAACTCCTTCCAGCAGCGGATGGTCCGCGATTTCCTGCAAAATCTGCCGCTGCCGCTCTGCCGTAAAAGGCTCTCCTGCCCGAAAGCTCCAAGAGTCCGGGCTGAAGCAGCCCGGGCAGGCATGGCGGCATCCGCTGATGAACAGTACGGCCCTTAGACCCGGTCCCTCATTGACCGATTCGGGGATATAGCCGAACAGGTTCATTTATGCTTCACCCGATCCCGGACCTCGGCCTGCTTCGCGGCATTGAAGCGCACTTTATAGTCCCCGGTCAGGTAACCGGTCACCCGGCGCAAGCGCTGGATATGTACCTGATCCTCATGGGCCTGGCAGCCTGGGCAAACTGCGCCGATGACCCCCTCATAACCGCATCCTGTGCAGCGGTCGATCGGGTGGTTGATGGAGAAGTAGCCGATATCCTGGGCAAGGGCAAATTGCACGATGCGTTGAAACGCGGTCGTGTTGGCACGTACATTGCCGTCCAACTCGATATAGGAGATCGCTCCGGCATTGCATAACGCATGGAACGGAGCCTCCAGTTCGATTTTGCGATAGGCCGGCAACGCGTGGTAGACCGGAACGTGGAACGAGTTGGTGTAGTATTCGCGATCGTTGATGCCTTCGATCAGGCCATAGTTGGCCCGGTCGATTTTGGTGAATTTGCCGGAAAGGCCCTCCGCAGGTGTTGCGAACAACGTAATATTCAGGTTATGGGCGTCGCTCATGCGATCACAGAACTCCCGCATCGTGCGGATGACGTTCAGCGCTTCCTGGTGGATGCTCGGGTCCTGTCCATGATGGCGGCCATACATCGCCGTCATGCATTCCGCAAGCCCGATGAAACCGACGGACAACGTACCGTGCTTCAGCAGGTCGGCCACCGGTTCATCCGGCGCAAGGCGTTCGCCGCCTTCCCATACGCCTTCCCGCATCATGAAGTCCGACGCTTTGGCGGGCTGGCCGGTCTGAATGCGGTAACGGTGCAGCAGCCCGCGAACCGCATTGCGCATAACGGAGTCGAGCGCCTCATAGAATCCGCTGCGGTCGGCGACGGCCCGAGTGCCCTGGCAAATGCCGAAGCGAATGCCCAATTTAACGAGATTGATCGTATTAAAGGACAGGTTGCCTTTGCCGCTCTGGCGGTTGCGCCCGAAACGATCGGCCAGCGTGCGCGTCCGGCAGCCCATGGTTGCAATGATCGTATCGGGGTCCTCCGGCCGGTAATACGGCAAGTTGAAGGAGGCATCGACATTGACGAAATTGGGATACATCCGCCGTGACGAGCAGGTGATCGCGAGCCGGAACAGATCGTAATTCGGCTCTCCTTCGGCCTGGTTGATGCCTTGCTTGCACTGGAAAATATGCTGCGGGAACACAGGCGTCTCGCCGTTCCCCAGCCCGCGGATGGTCGCTTCCAGCAGCGACCGGGAAACGAGGCGGCCCTCGGCGGACGTGCACAGCCCGTAGTTGAGCGACGTGAACGGAATCTGCCCGCCGGCCCGGCTGCTCATCGTGTTCAGATTGTGGATCAGCGACTCGGCGGCCTGTCCCGTCTCCTGCTCCGTTTCTTCGCAGGCGAACGCATAGGCTTTCGGGCAGGCGCGCTGTGCCTGCTCGCTATCCAGATGCAGCTGCTCGTCCCCGATCGCGGCCTGTTCCCCGAACAGCCGCTGTCCTTTGCGGTAATGCTTGCGGAAGGAGCGCTGTACGTAAGGCGCCAGGTCCCAGTCGATTTTGTTGGCCGAGACGCCGCCGTATTGGCTGTTTTGCTGGGACTGGAAAATGATCGCAACCAGCGCCATGGCCGACATGATCGTTTGCGGAGTACGCACCGAGCCGTTGCCCGTGTTGAAACCGGAAGCGAGCAGCCGGTCAAACGGAATGAATATGCAGTTCGTCGTTCCAAGCGCGTATTGGTCCAGATCGTGCACGTACAGATCGCCGTTCTCCACCGCTTCGGACAGCTCCCGGGGCAGTACGTGGCGCATGGCATGCCATTTCGCCGTTTCCGAACCGAGCCTGCTCATTTTTCCGCTGAAGGAATCGCCATTGAGGTTGGCATTTTCCCGAAGTGTATCCGCATCCTCCGCACCGATGATTCGCCGCCCGAGATCGGACAGCAGGTCCGGGGACGGCGGGGCAACGCGTTCAAGCGTACTCATATCAAAATTCCTCCCATAATCCATTGATCTATAAAGTTATGTCGTTGAATACTAGATATAGATGAACATTACCTATTTATAAACTATATATAGGCTTTTTGGGTGTGAGGATGATCACACTGTCTCGCCCTCGGGAGCCGTATTCCCCATCGCTGCACGGATAAAAAAATTTCGAATTTGAAGATGGATGCCGCCCATGAACATGACCCTATTGGGTTCATGGACAACTTTGGACTGTTTATTTGCGCAATGTGCGGTAAAATGGAAAGGGAACTTTATCCATAACCTATTGCATGAGGAGGATGTAGAATCAATGGAATATCGCAGACTGGGCAAAAGCGGACTTAAAGTAAGCGAGATCAGCCTTGGCAGCTGGCTGACATATGGCGGGTATGTGGAACGCGAGAACGCGGTTCGCTCCATTGAAACCGCATTCGATGAGGGCATTAACTTTTTCGATACAGCGAATGTGTATGAGCGCGGAGCGGCAGAGGAGCTGCTTGGACAGACGCTAAAGGCACGTCCACGCGATTCATACGTTCTGGCCACCAAGGTGTTCGGCAAAATGGGCGACGGCCCCAATGACCAGGGCTTGTCCCGGAAGCACATCATGGAGCAGTGCGAGGCCAGCCTGAAACGGTTAGGAACTGAATATGTAGATATATATTATTGCCACCGCTATCACGAGGAGACGCCGATCGAAGAAACGCTGCGTGCACTCGATGATCTCGTGCGTCATGGCAAAGTGCTGTACGTGGGCGTCAGCCAGTGGACGGCAGCGCAGATGGAGGCCGCGCTGGGCACGGCAGATCGTTTGCTGCTGGATCATATCGTTGTGAACCAACCCGTATACAACATGTTTGATCGTTACATTGAGAAAGAGATCATTCCGCTCGGCGAGCGCAAAGGCATCGGACAAGTAGTATATTCGCCGTTGGCTCAAGGCTTGCTGACGGGCAAATACACATCCGTATCCGACATTCCGGAGAACAGCCGGGCTGCGAAGCTGGGTTGGGACGAAGGCAAAATCAATGCCGACAAGATCGCCAAAGTGAATCGGCTCATCGAGCTTGCGAACAAACTGGAGATCAAAGTGGGGCAGCTGGCCTTGGCCTGGATTTTGCGCCAAAGTAACGTGTCCAGCGCGCTCGTGGGAGCAAGCCGTCCTGAACAGGTCAAAGAAAACGCGGCAGCTTCAGGCATCAAACTGGACGCGGAAATCATCGGCGAAATTGAACGCATTTTGGCCTGATTTGCGCATAAAGGCGTGATCGGCCTCTAAACGATCGAAAAAGGGATACCCCGAGCGCCAGTCTCGGGGTATCCCTTCATATTTGTTTCAGTCGGGCGGGTCAGCACTCGCCGGTTTGCAGTTCGATCGGCTTCGGAATGGAGCATACTCTGTTCCGGCCGGTATTTTTGGCCTCATACAATGCACGGTCCGCGTGTTCGAAGAGGTCGTTGTCATCGTATTCGTCGCAATGATCCGGAAAGACGGCAACGCCTATGGACACGGTGAGGCGAACGGTGCTGCCGTCAGGCAGGGCGAATACGTATTTTTCGACGGCATGCCTGATGCGCTCCGCAATGGCCATGGCCTGATGTGCATTGCAGTCTATCAACAATACGGCGAATTCCTCGCCGCCGTTTCGTGAAACGAGGTCGGTCGGCCTCGCCTGGTTCAGGAGCAATTGCCCGATTTGCTTCAATACGGCGTCCCCTGAACTATGGCCGTAGCTGTCGTTTATTTTTTTGAAACGGTCGATGTCGATGGCGAGAAGCGAGAGATATTGGTTATGCTGCCTGGCTTGCTGAAGCTGGAGTTCCAGCGATTTTTCGAACTGCCTGCGGTTGCCCAGGTTGGTCAGATGGTCCGTGGAGGCCCGCCGTTCCAATTGGAACAGCAGTTCATTCGATTTATTGATAAATTCCGCGATGACATAAATGAACAATCCCCCGATAAAGGAGATGGCCATCTGCAGCGGATACACTTTCATCAACGAATTCATGCTTGACGTGTTCATGATCAGGATAATAAAGATGAGCGACATGCCCAGCAGGTTCATGGTTATGATTTTGGTTAATCTGGCCCAGGAGGCATAATGGAAATATACGCCCGTCAGTCCGATGATCGTCAAGACAAAAGCCGAGTCGATGGCAGAAGAGGACACGCCAAACAAGACGATGCGCAGCAAGGCAATGACAAGCCCGGACACAACTGAAGCCATGCCGCCGACATATACGGCAGCGGTAACGACGGCAAGATGGCGCAGATCAACGATGGTTGTTTCGTTCAAAGGGAAAGAGTAGTTCATAAGCACCGTGCCATAGATTCCGAACAATAGGCCTCCGATGAGCTGGGTACGGATCGAAGGCTCGGAAATGCGAATACCATAAAATTTAGCAAGGATTCCCGATATGTACATAAAGGTGATCATGACACAGACATTTACGAAAAAAGTGCTTATCAACAAACTCTCCTCCTCTCAGCGCACATTCTTTTATTCTATATGAAAAAAGGGCTGGTGGCGAACCATATTATCCCGCGATATAGAGGCGGATGGTGGTGAAAAACGTTGAAAAAGGGCAGGGATTACCGAAAACGGAGGCTTTGTTGACTTTTTTGTATATAAAGATTTATACTTAATCTAAATTGAAATTGATTATGATGATTCAAAATAATATAATGGCCGCTTGAAGTTATGTGAACTTTGGGCGGTTTGAATGGATAGAGTAAAGGAGAATGGCTGTGAGAACGTTAAATTTGACGATACAACGACAGGCTGTTTACGATGTGGTTCGCCACTCGGAAGATCATCCGACTGCGGCGGACGTCATGAACCGATTGGTGGAGCAGGGATATAACCTTGCTTACGGCACGGTGTATAACTCGCTGCGGTATTTGACCGAGAAGGAACTGATTCGCGAGCTGAAGCTGGGAGAAGCGGCAAGCCGCTACGATGCCCGGATGGATGACCACCAACATATTATGTGCGAAATGTGCGGCAAAGTGGATGAAGTCATGACCGTGGTTCCACCCGAATGGTTGAAGCAGGTGGCCGACGAAACCGGGTATGCAATCGACCATGCTCACGTGGTCTTTGGAGGTGTCTGCGAAGAATGCAGGAACAAACGGGGCAAGTGAAAATAAAGCTGTCCGGTCGCCGTTTGCCGCTGCGGGTCAAGCCGGCTTTGTCCGAACAAGTGCCTATGGTAGAGGCATGCCCCGTTACGCGGCGCGTCATTCTGATTAGCCCGATGCCGGGCCAGGTGCATGAACTCGTCAAAGCACTGACCGACAGCTGCTTTGATGTGCTGGTATTTCACCGGTGGGAACCGGATCTGCATGAACGTCTTGTATTTGACCTGTTGATCTACGATCTGTCCGTGGCTGGAACCATCGATGCTTTTGCCGGCATCAGCAGCCGCTTGAACCGCGAGGCGGAACATGTTACGCCTTGTTTGTACCTGGTTGGGGAAAATATGATCGGCAACGCCAGCGGGCCAATGCTGCAGGAGGAATTGCTGGTCTGGCCGGCCCGTCCGCAGGAGGCGCTTTACCGCGTACAGCGCATGATCGGCAATAGTCCGGTATTGCCCAAACGCGCGTTTTTGCCGGAGGAGGATCATCGCATCGGCTTCAAGGATTTATGGCTGGATCGAGAGAAGATGAGCGTGCAGCGGGATAACACCCGCATTCATTTGACGAAAACGGAGTACGATTTGCTGGTGAAGCTCATCGATGCCAAAGGCGCGGTCATCTCTCGCGAGGAAATGCTCAGCGACATTTGGGAAACGGACTTTACCGGAGGAAGCAACGTGGTGGATGTGCATATCAAAAGCTTGCGCAAAAAGCTGGGGGATAACGCGGCTTCCCCGCAATATATTGTAACGGTAAGAGGAGTGGGCTACCGCCTGGCGGATTAGTCCGCTCTTTTTTTTGCCCATATCCATGCTCATGTTTCATTCATGAAGAACGCCCAAATCTCATCGTAAACTCATGCGAATCTCATGCAAGCCGATAGGGTACATGTTAGAATCGATTTAACAGTTAGATCTAGTCTAAATGTACATTCAAATGCGACCCATTTGCATATGAATTTGATATACACCCATGGCGTGGCATACCCCACATGATAATGACTGAATAAGGAGGAGCATGATATGACAGAACGTTTGACCACCAACCAAGGCGCACCGGTAGGAGACAACCAAAACTCGCGCACCGCAGGGAGAAGGGGCCCCACATTGTTGGAGGATTACCACCTGATCGAGAAAATTGCTCACTTTGACCGGGAGCGGATTCCGGAACGCGTCGTGCATGCCAGAGGTGCAGGAGCCCATGGCGTATTCAGGCTGGAAGAGAGCATGAAGGAATTCACGAAGGCGGATTTCCTGCAGGAGCCGGGTACCGAGACACCGGTGCTGGTTCGTTTCTCCACGGTCATCCATGGCACGGGTTCGCCGGAGACGGCGCGTGACCCGCGCGGTTTTGCCGTGAAGTTGTATACGAAGGAAGGGAACTACGACATCGTGGGCAATCACTTGCCGGTGTTCTTCATCCGGGATGCGATAAAGTTCCCCGATATGGTCCATTCGCTTAAGCCGGCCCCGGATACGAACATCCAGGACCCGTCCCGGTATTGGGACTTCATGACGCTATCGCCCGAATCCACGCATATGCTTACCTGGTTATTCTCCGATCTCGGCACGCCGGCCAACTACCGGCAAATGGACGGATTCAGCGTGCATGCCTTCAAATGGATCAACGCAGAGGGCAAGGTTCATTATGTCAAATACAAATGGGAGTCGTTGCAAGGCGTTCGCACGTTCTCCCGTGAAGAGGCCGCGCAAGTGCAGGGGCAGGATTTCAACCATGCGACCCGCGACCTGTACGATCACATCAAAAATGGCGACTTCCCTCAGTGGAGGCTCATGGTGCAGCTGTTGACGCCGGAGCAGATGGACAATTTCGCCTTTGACCCGTTGGACCCGACTAAAACATGGCCGGAGGATGTCATCCCGTTCCGTCCCGTAGGAACGATGACCTTGAATCGCAATCCGCAAAATTTCTTTGCCGAAGTGGAGCAGGCTGCATTTTCTCCAAGCGTGGTGGTTCCGGGAATCGAACCTTCCGAAGACAAATTGCTGCAGGGCCGCCTGTTTTCTTATCCGGATACGCAGCGGCACAGATTGGGACCGAATTATATGCAAATTCCGGTGAATTGCCCCTACGCTCCGGTTCGCAATTACCAGCGCGACGGTCTGATGAACGTGAACCAGAACCCGTCTCCGGTAAACTACGAGCCGAACAGCTATGAAGATACTCCGAAGGAAGATCCGGCGTATCGGGATAGCGAGGCGCCGCTGCAAGGGAACGTGACTCGGGAACGGATTGAAAAGACGGATGATTACACACAAGCTGGCGAGCTGTTCCGTTCGTATACGCCACAAGAGCAACAGAATCTCTTGAGCAATCTTGTAAATGACCTTAAGGGAGTTCCTGTGCAGATCCAGATGCGTGCACTGTGTCATTTCTTCCGGGCGGACGCGCAATTGGGTGGTCGACTTGCCCATGGGCTTGGCGTAGATATTTCCGCCCATATGCCGACAGGGCAACAAGATTAATCGAGCCTACCTATAATGATCACGATCCCTAAAGGGGATGGAATGAAGCAAATGCCGCTTTAAAAGGCGGCATTTGCTTTTTTTTATCTTACGAACTGAGCGCCGTATTTTTTGCGCCAGAGGAATGGAAGGAATTACTGCATTTTTCAAAATAATCACAACCAACTCGTGATATAAAGGTTGACTTCCTGCTATACGAAACTACAATGGGTAGTGTGAGGGGTGTCGGATCATGAAAATACTCAATTTCAAAGTGGGAGAACGTGGATTGAATCGTTTCTTTGGTCCACTGGAGGCCAAAATCATGGATGTGCTGTGGAGTCGCCCTGGCAGCAGTATCCGTGAGGTGCAAACGGCGCTTGAACAGGATCGGGACGTCAACTTCAACACGGTCATGACGGTGATGAACCGGCTTGTGGACAAGGGATTGCTCAGCAAATCGCAGAAAGGCAGAACTTCGCTGTACCATCCGGTGCAGAGCAAGGAACAGTTCATGAATGACCAATCGAAGGAGCTTTCGCATGAACTGGTCGACGAGTTCGGGGCCTTGGCCGTAAACCATATGCTGGATGCGTTGGAGGATGTGGATGCAAGCTTGATCGAACGGCTGGAACAGAAGATCAAAGAGTGGAAAAAGGAGAACAACTGACATGTGGGCGGCGCGTTCGAAGCTGCTGTTCGCCGTTGGGCTCGGCATTCCACTGCTTGTGTTCCTTCAGATGTCGATGTACCTGCTGTACAAAATGTTTGGATGGGACATGCCGTTTAACCTGCTCTGGCTGTGCAATCATTGGATGAGCCGAATGGGTTGGACATGGGTGGGCCATGTGCTTGTCGGATTGGCGATCATAACATTTGCGGGCACGGGGTGGCTTTTGGTTCATCGGTTGATGAAGACACGGGCAGCGATGAAAAGGTTATGGAGGATCGAGGATAAAGGATGGTCACGCAGCCTGCAAACCAAATACGAACATGTGGGGCAGACCGGATTTATCGTAGTGGCCGAAAAGGCTCCGCTCGCGTTCACTATCGGGCTGTGGAGGCCGCGCATCGTTTTGTCGACAGGCCTTCTGAACATGCTGGATAACGATGAAGAGGAGGCAGTCGTTTATCATGAGCTTCATCATCTCTGGCATCGCGACCCGCTCAAAACGACGCTGCTGACCGTATTTGCCAGCATGATGCCTTATCTTCCCGTTTTGAAGCATGTCGCGAAACATTACGGCATCGTCCGGGAAATATTGGCGGATAACGAAGCGATCAGGCGCACCGGGAACGTTGCCGGCATTGGGAGCGCGCTGCTCAAATTGATACGTGCCTGTCCCGAGTCATGGCGAGTCAGAGACATGTCGGTACAATCGTCGTTTGCCGATGTATCGGTGAACGTTCGAATTTCGAGGCTGCTCGATCCCGAACAGGAGGTTGCGCTAACGCTGCCGCGATTTGCGGTACTGGTGTCCGCGACCGCCATTCTTATGTTATCGGTCCTGTTTGTGTGGTCGATTGGCTGACCATTTCCGGTTCAGCCCACCCCGAATGGAAGGAGGAAGATGAAACTTGAATAGTAGAAGTGTGGAAATCGGATTGTTTTTTCTGAGGATCGCCATAGGAGCGGTCTTTGCATTGCATGGCTGGAGCAAGTTCGAAGGCGGTATCAGCAATACGGTAGGCTTCTTCGAAAGTCTTGGCGTTCCTGGATACCTTGCCTCCGTTGTGGCCATCATTGAACTCGCAGGCGGAGCAGCCGTGATTCTAGGCCTGGGCACCCGCGTATTTGCTGCGCTGTTCATTGCCGTAACGGCCGGAGCATTGATCATGGCCAAGGCGGATGCGCCGTTTCTGGGCGGAACGGAGCTGGAATATACGCTGCTGGCAAGTTCGCTTGCCTTGTTATTCACAGGCAGCCGATTTCTTGCGCTGGACCAGCTTTTCTCAAGGCAGTCCGGTTCAGGACACCGTTGATGTTTTAGTTTGAAGCGTATATGGAGTGAAACGTACAGGATATGGCAGAAAACAACCTGCTTCGGCAGGTTGTTTTCTTTTTTTTGCGCAATTTCCAACCTGTTCAGGACGATGAAGTGGGTTGACAATCAATTTAATAAAAATTAATATAATCACAATGTCGATAATGAATATCATTATCATAAGAATCAAACAGATGAAAATTGGCTGCAAGAAGGGGTACTTCCGTTTTACGGCTATAAGCGAGGGGTCTGTAAGAGAGATGAAGTTGAGGTACATGCTGGTCATACTGCTGGTTTTGTCTTTCGCGTACATATTTATCGGCAATTCAGATATTGCGCCTTGGGATTTATTTGACCTGAATGCTGTACAGCTGCAAGTGCTGCAGGTCAGTCGGATTCCGCGCCTGATCAGCATCCTTGTCGCCGGGGTCAGCATGAGCGTCATCGGACTGATTATGCAGCAGCTCACACGGAACCGGTTCGTCTCGCCTACGACGGCGGGAACGATGGATTCGGCACGGCTCGGCATTCTCGTCACGTTGATGTGGTTCCCGGGCGCTTCTCCTTTGCAAAAAATGTTGGTGGCCTTTGTTTTTGCCTTGGCGGGCACCTTCATTTTCATGCGTATTCTGGAGCGGGTCAAATTCAAGGATACCGTCTACATTGCGCTTCTGGGCCTGATGTTCGGGAATATCATGAGCTCGATCACGACGTTTTTTGCTTATAAAAATGATCTCATCCAGAATATCTCCTCTTGGCTGCAGGGAGATTTCTCGACCATCATGAAAGGCCGGTATGAGTTGATTTATATCAGCATCCCGCTGCTGGTGATCGTCTACCTGTTTGCCAACCGGTTTACGCTGGCGGGCATGGGAGAAGATTTCGCCACCAATCTGGGGCTTGCTTATCGGAGAGTTGTGAATATCGGACTCATTCTGGTTGCGATGGTGTCGGCTGTCGTGATCATCACGGTAGGAACGATTCCGTTTTTGGGGCTGGTCGTGCCGAACATCGTCACCCTGTACAAGGGGGACAATCTCCGCAGTACTTTGCCGCATACGGCGGTGCTTGGCGCCATTTTTGTGCTGGTCTGCGACATTCTGGGACAACTCGTCATTTATCCGTATCAGCTGTCCATCAGTCTGACGGTAGGCGTGGTCGGCAGCGTATTGTTCCTGTATTTGCTGCTTCGAAGAAAGGCGTATGCATCATGAACATGAAATTTACGGCTAACACGTGGAAGTTTATTTTGCTGGTCGCGGCAGCAGTCATTCTGGTTGCGGTGTTTATGACCATCCAGGCAGGCGGGAACTGGGATTACATCTTGCCTCGGAGAGGGAAAAAAATATTGGCGATCGCGCTCACCGGGGCGTGCATTGCCTACTCCACGGTCATCTTTCAGACGATCACGAACAATCGCATTCTTACACCGGGCATTATGGGTCTGGACTCGCTGTATATGCTGTTCCAAACCTTTGCGGTATTTGTGTTTGGCAGTGCACATATCAGCTTCATCAACCAAAATATCAACTTTGCCGTATCGGTTGCACTGATGGTGCTGTTCTCCCTGCTGCTGCATCAGTTCATGTTCCGCAGGGAGAGAGGGCGAAACATCTACCTGCTGCTGTTGGTAGGTTTGATTCTCGGCACGTTGTTTCAGAGCATGTCCACATTCATGGAAGTCTTGATCGATCCCAATGAGTTTTTGGTGCTGCAGGGCAAAATGTTTGCCAGCTTCAATAACGTCAATACCGATCTGCTGATCATTTCCATGGCGGCGATCGTGCTGATTCTACTTTATGCTAGACGATTCAACAAATACCTCGACGTCTTGTCGCTCGGCAAAGATCATGCAGTGAACTTGGGCGTGGACTATGCTCGGATCGTCAAACGTCTGCTGCTGGTTGTCATGGTGCTGGTATCCATCTCTACCGCGCTTGTCGGTCCGATCATGTTCCTAGGCCTGCTTGTGGCGAACGTGGCCCATCAAGTATTCAGAACCCATAGGCATATCGTGCTGCTGTGGGGCTCCGTGATGATCTCGATCGTAGCGTTGGTCGGCGGGCAGCTGATCGTTGAAAGAGTATTTACCTTTGCCACTACAGTGAGCGTCATTATCAATTTTATCGGCGGTGTCTATTTCATCTATTTGCTGCTAAAGGAGAATAAGTCGTGATAGAAGTCAGAAATGTCACAAAACAATACGGCGGAGTCCGGGTAGTGGATGATGTCTCCATAAACATCGCCAAAGGCAAGATCACTTCGTTCATCGGCCCGAATGGTGCGGGGAAAAGCACGCTGTTATCCATGATTACGAGATTGATTGAGAAGGATTCCGGCCAGGTGCTTATTGAGGGGCGCGAGCTCGGGACCTGGAAAAGCAAGGAGCTTTCCAAAAAAATATCGGTGCTGAAGCAATCCAACCATATCAATATCCGGCTGACCGTAGAAGATCTGGTTGCTTTTGGACGCTTTCCGTACTCGCAAGGGAGGCTTACGCCAGAAGATAGGCTGCATATTCAGGAAGCGATCAATTATATGGATTTGGGGCCGTTTCAGAAAAAGTATCTGGATGAACTGAGCGGCGGCCAGCGGCAGCGTGCTTACATTGCGATGGTCATCGCTCAGAACACGGAATACGTGCTGCTGGATGAACCGCTCAACAATCTGGACATGAAGCACTCCGTACAAATTATGAAGGTGCTTCGCAGGATGGTCGATGAACTGGGCAAAACGGTCGTCATTGTCATTCACGACATCAACTTTGCTTCCTGTTATTCGGATCATATCGTCGCGCTTAAGGATGGGCGAGTTGTGCAGGAGGGCAGGACCGAAGACATCATTGACACGGAAGTGTTGAGAGAGGTTTACGATATGCACATTCCCGTGCAATGGATTGACGGACGTAAAATTTGCGTTTATTTTTCATAATTCACAATGAAAGGCGAGAGGTGTTCACGAATGAAAAATGTATGGTTATTCACGTTGTTGCTTGCGCTGTCTGTTGTGATGGCGGCATGTGGTGGAGCGAAATCAGCCGAGAATGCGGGACAGGGGAATGCGTCCGGGACGGAAACCCAGGCTTCGACACCTGCTGAAACGGATGGAGAGATCGTGGTCAAACATATGCTGGGCGAGACGACCGTGAAAAAAAATCCGCAAAAGGTCGTTGTCTTCGATTACGGAGTTCTGGATTCGCTGGACCAATTGGGCGTTGAAGTTGCGGGCGTTCCCCAGGAGGGCGTTCCCCCGTATCTGTCCAAATATAACGATGAGAGCAAATACGCCAACGTGGGCGGGCTGAAAGAGGCCGACTTTGAGGCGGTCAATGCCTTGAAACCGGACCTGATCATCATTTCGGGGCGTTTGCAGGATTCGTATGAGGAATTGAGCGACATTGCCCCTACCATCTACATGGCCGTGGACAATGCCGATTACATGAACAGCCTGAAAGGGAACGTAACGACGCTTGGTCAAATTTTCGGCAAGGAAAAAGAGGCTGAAGAAGCCATCTCCTCCATCGAAGCCTCGATTAAAGCGCTGAACGATAAAGTGAAGGCTTCAGGCAAAAACGCGCTGGTCGTACTGACGAACGAAGGTAAATTGAGCGCATATGGCGCCGGTTCCCGGTTCGGCGTAATTCATGACGTCTTCGGCTTCAAACCTGCCGATGAAAATATTGAGGTGTCCACGCACGGACAGAGCGTTTCCTTTGAATACGTGATGGAGAAAAATCCGGATTATTTGTTTGTCGTGGATCGCAGCGCGGTCGTTTCCGGCCAGGGAGAAGCCGTTCCGGCCAAGCAGGTCATCGAGAACGATCTGGTGAAAAACACAAATGCCTTCAAGGAAGGTCATATCGTATACCTTGATCCAAACTACTGGTATCTGTCCGGCGGCGGGCTCGAATCTTTGCAAGAGATGATCAAGGAAGTGGATGCCAACGTGCAATGAGTCCATTGTCTTAGACCCACCCATTAAGGTTTCCTTTACACCGTTTTTACATAGAGGTCATCCGAGTACACAAACTCGGGTGGCCTTTTATTTGTTCTTCTGTAGTTCACATCCTATGGACCGCATTGTTATTTCACCATTTTGAAAATTGACACATAATTCCGTTTATGCTGGCACAAGCTACCGTGTATAGATTCGAGAACGGAGGGACGGTACATGGCTGGAAACAAAACGGAGGGAGGACCTTCTTTCCCCAATTCTCAAAATAAAAAACACATTCCATTGGGATTGCCCGCCCCGCCTTTTGTCCGGCAGCCCATCGGTGCGACCCATGAGAGCCATCTGGAGGCGCTTAAAGAGATCTTTTCGGATGCCTCGGACGTGGTCTTCCGAAACGTCATGATTTCGCCCGACGTGCAAGGATTGCTGGTATACATCGAGGGCATCGTCAATTCCTCGGACATTCAGGAACATATGCTGCGTCCGCTCATTCGAGGCTTGGTGGAAGATCGGACCAATGAGCCGGAAGCGCCTCTGGACGACACGCGAATCGCATTGACCCAGATCAAAAAGGTAGATTCCTGGGCGGAAGCCACTGACGGGCTTCTGGAGTCATCGGTGTTGCTGCTTGTGGACGGCAGCAAGGAAGGCTGGTTGTTCAATGTAAAGGGGGGCGTTCGCCGCGGCGTTGAAGAACCGCAGACGGAGTCCGTCATCAGGGGACCGAGGGAAGGGTTCACAGAGACGCTTCGCGTGAACACGGCCTTGCTTCGTTTCAAATTAAAAACATCCTCGCTGAAAATGCTGAGCATGACGATGGGCACCGAAACGAAAACCAATGTGGTGCTGACCTATTTGGAAGGCATTGCCGATCCCAAGCTGATCAAGGATGTGAAGGAAAGGTTAAACAAAATCAAAATCGATGGCATCCTCGAAAGCGGATATATCGAAGAACTGATCGAGGATCATCCCTTTTCTCCGTTCCCGCAAATGCACTATACCGAGCGTCCGGACACGGTTGCCGGCAATCTGTTGGAGGGGAGATTTGCCATCTTTGTGGACGGAACGCCGTTTGCGCTCATCGCGCCGGTCACGATGTGGCAGATGCTTCAGGCCAGCGAGGATTATTACGAACGCTTCTTCATTTCGAATCTCATCCGCTGGATCCGATTCCTTTTCGTGGCCATTGCGCTTTTCCTTCCGGCGCTGTATATCGCGATCACGACGTTTCACCAGGACATGCTGCCGACCACGCTCATTCTGAGCATCGCCGCTGCCCGGGAAGCCATTCCTTTTCCCGCACTGGTGGAGGCGCTAATTATGGAACTATCCTTCGAAGCATTGCGCGAAGCGGGGGTCAGGCTGCCCAAAACGGTGGGACAGGCCGTCAGCATCCTGGGCGCGCTCGTGATCGGGCAGGCTGCCGTTCAGGCCGGCATTGTGTCTGCACCCATGGTCATTATCGTATCGATGACAGGTATCGCGTCATTTACGATTCCCCGGTTCAACTTTGCGATCACGGTGCGTTTGCTGCGGTTTCCGATCATGCTGCTGGCAGGTATGCTGGGTCTATATGGCATCGTTATCGGGCTTGTGCTGATTTCCGTGCATCTGACGCAGATGACTTCCTTTGGCGTTCCGTATTTGTCCGGATTGAGCCCATACCATAAATCGGATACGAAGGATATCGTGATGCGTGTGCCGTGGTGGAAAATGGTTCGTCGCCCTTCCAAGGTTGATGTCGATCAGAGGCGAATGAATCCAAATATCAACGGGTCACCGGAGTCGGAGGAAGGATGGTGAGATCATGCTGAATTTGCATAAGCGGCGTGCCATGGCAATGTTGCTCCTGCTCACCGTTGTCCTCTCGGGATGCTGGGATCGCGAGGAAATCAACGACATCGCTTTTGTCATCGGCATAGCCATTGACAGGGAGGATAACAACTATCGGTCAAGCCTGCAGATTGCGCTTCCGGGCCAGGCCGGTTCCACGGGAAGCGAAGGGGGAGGAGGCGGCACCAGCGGTGACAAGTCCTGGTTCATGCTGTCCAATACGGCCAAAACGCTGCGCGGAACGTCGCTTGAAGGCCAGAAGTCACTTTCCAGACGGCTGTACTATGCGCATCGCCGTACATTGCTGATCGGCGAGGAGCTTGCCAAGGAAGGGGTTGCCCCCATGCTTGATTTGCTGACCCGTTATCCATTAAACCGTTTCTCGGCCTTGCCGATCGTAACGAGGGGGCCGGCTTATAAAGTGCTGGATGCCGATGCCCCTATCGAAAAGTTCCCTTCCGAAATGGTACGGGAGCTGTGTCTGCTGAACATGCGGCACCCGCGTTCGCTCAAAACGTTTATCGACTCCATTTTGGCCGAGGGGATCGATCCGTTTCTGCCAGTCGCTTCCGTGACTGAGAATGTCCCTGAAAATTGGAAGAATGTAAAAACAAACATCAAGCTGGACGGAATTGCCATATTTATTAAGGATAAACTGGTAGGCATGATAGACAAAGCTCCGGCAGACGCGCTTATTTTGGCCATGGGCGAGGCCAACGAACCCGAGATCATGGTTAAGGCGCCACGCGGGAAGGGGGATATTTTCATCAAGTTAAACGAGAATAATTCTTCCTTGCGGCCCCATGTGGTCAACGGAAAGGTCAGCGTTAAGATTCAAATGTATGCAAAGGGCGTCATCGTGGACAACGAGTCCAATTACGGTGATCTTAGGGAAAACGAGATCATGAGTTTAAATAAAGCGATCCATCAAAAAGTGAAAGCGGATATTGAAGAAGGCGTGCAGCTGCTTCAAAAAAAATATCGGGCCGATATTTTGGGGGTGGGCCGTGCGATCTATCGTAAATATCCGAAAGAATGGGACAAGCTCAAAGACCGATGGAGAGATATCTACCCGGACATTACGGTTGAGGTCGAGCCGCACATTATCATTGAAAATGTCGGTATCGTCAACAAGCCGATTGGCGTAGTCGAGGAGGATATCATCCATGATTAAGCCGCTGTTGTTTACCTATTTGGCCATGGTCGTCGCCGTTCTTTTTATGGATTTCAAACATCTGCGGCAAGCGGCGGCGGTAAACCGCTGGCTTTCCTATGGTTTGATCGCTGTTACGACAGGCATATGGTTATACGTCATCCAGCTCAAAAAAACGTTTTTTGTATCTGTATGGATCGCCCACCTTATTCAGCACTGGCTTCCTTTGCCTTAAAAAGCGGATACGACACGGGCATCCATATGGAAGACGGGAGGGAGTACCATGAACCAGGAAGTGAAACCGAGGCAGCTGTTTCTGCTTGTCATGTTGATGAGTATGACCGGCACGTTAATTCAGCCTCATGCACAAGCCATCTATTATGCCAAACAACATGCCTACTTGTCCTATATCCCCGCATTTGTCGTGATGGGGATATCCTTCTGGCTGATCAGCCGGATGATGCGCCGCTTTCCCGATAAGGACTTGTTTCAATCCCTGGTGGAACGGCATCCTTTTTGGGGAAGGGTTACGGGTATGCTGTACATCCTGTTTTTTCTTTTTGTCTTCGCAAGGGATTTGCGTTTGATCGGCGATTATGTCAGCATAACGTTGTTGGAAACGACCCCGATCTCGATTATTGCACTAACGATCCTCGTGATGGCCGTTTTTATCGTGAGGGGCGGTTTGGGATCACTGATCGGAATGTCAGAGCTGTATGTCACGCTGTTTCTGGTCAATTCGGTCATCGTGCCGTTTATGGTTGCCCCGCAAGTAGACCTGAACAATCTGCTGCCGTATTTGGATGTTGATGCGGCAGGCGTGGGGAGAGGCACTTGGTACATCTTTTCCTTTTTTGGCGAGATGGTTGCGCTCCCCTTTGTCATGAAAGGCAGTGACTTTAAATTCAAGCCTGCTTTTCGGGGAATGTTATGGGCCGTTTTGCTGATGATGTTGATCCTTATTGAAACGATTGCGTCCATCGGCGTGGAAATTGCCTCACGGTTGGTGTATCCTTCTTACGAATTGGCACGGCAATTGCAGATCAGCGAGTTTCTGGACCGGTTTGACTTGCCATTGGCCGCGGCGACCCTGCCTGCCATGGTTACCAAAATCGCGTTTGATCTGTATTTTGTATGTTGGGGGCTCAAACGGATGATTCCGAAGGTATCCGGCAAAGTGCTGACCGGACCGATTGCGCTGCTCGGGTTTGTTTGCGCGTTTTGGTTTTTCCGGAACGCCGTCCAGCTTTACCGGTTTACGCGGGAATGGACATGGATCGCCATAGTGTTTGAGGTCTTGATTCCGATCCTGTTGTTTCTGTTTCTTCGACCCAAAAAGAAACGGGCAGGCAAGCATGAGCAGCATGCGGAGAAATCCGGGCAGGAGGATGAAAGAAAGCGAAGCGGCCCGCAGGGCGGAAAACTTCAACCTTCTTAAGAAGGTGCATGGTTTATGGATTTTATAAAAAATCGTTATAGGAAAACCCCGAAAATAAAGGGTATTCAAGGTTCCCCTGCATGGGCTCTGCCTGTATACTGAAGTCAGACTGATGAACTTTCGGCAGAATCCAACTGGGGGGAACGATATGGCGCAACATTTGGCAGGCATACGCGTGGCTCTGACGGGACCGCGCAAGTCGAGGGAGATGTCCCTGCTGGTTGAAAAAATGGGCGGAATTCCGCTGGTACGGCCTGCACAGGGAACGGTGTTTCTGGATGACCGGAGCATTCGGGACGGACTGGTCTCCTGGATTTCCAATCCGCCGGACTGGGCGGTGCTGACGACGGGCATGGGGCTCGATGCCATTTTTGATATGGCAGAGGATATGGAACTTGCCGGAGCGCTGCTTGATGTACTTGCGGCTTCGTCGATTGCGGCGAGAGGATACAAAACGGTGAATGCACTGCGCAAGCGCAGGCTTTCACCCATCGTTCGGGACGATGATGGCAGCACGGAGGGCTTGATCCGCGAGTTTGCTGCACATGATCTTGCCGGGAAAAAAGTGATGCTGCAGCTCCATGGCGAAACGGCACCGAAACTGGTGAGTTGGCTGGAGCAGCAAGGAGCCCAGGTGCGGCAGGTGCTGCCTTATCGGCATGTGCCGCCGGAAGAAGCGGAGCTGGCGCAGCTGTTGAACGAAATCATCGCGAACGAGGTTGACGCCGTTGCTTTTACAAGCGGCCCGCAGGTGCGTTTTTTGACGGAATACGCAGCTTCGCAAGGCAAGCTGGAACAGATGCAGGAGGCGTTCAGGCAGGGCGTGGTGGCCGCTTCGGTGGGCAAAGTAACGGCAAATGCCATGCGCGAGGAAGGCATCGAGGTTCGCGTTGTCCCCGAGGAAGAAAAGATGGGGGCGCTCATCGTGGAGCTGGGCCGTTATTACGCCGCTTTGAAGGTAGATCAGGCTTAAAGGATGCACGGTATAAAAAGGCGAAAAGGCTGAGAGCAGTCCTTCGCTATGCTGATGTGCGGGTTTTGGTCAACCGAAGAGGAACGGAAAAGCTAATAAGAAGAGGCCTTGATCCATACATGGATCAGGGCCTTTTTAGTTTCGCAGGCAAAGGATTGCGTCCGGGCGGGAAAATTAAATGAATGCAGGCCTTCATGGGCATGGACATCATTTCCTGACGGATGGTATGATGAAGACAATATCATCACATGAAAACAGACAAGGTGCTCTTGCTTTCAGGCAAGAGGTAACAGGGAATCGGGTGCAAATCCCGAGCGGTCCCGCCACTGTAATGGGGAGGCTCCTTTCAATAGTATCGGTTGCGCAGACGTTGGAGCTGCTGCTGATAAGTCACTCGGATCACCGGGGAAGACGGAAAAGGAAGCTGATGAACCAGAGCCAGGAGACCTACCTTGAATGTGTCACCGGACCCTTCGCGGAAAGGAGCGGTGTACGAACGATCAGGAAAAGGGCGGACCATAGGTCCGTCCGGCAGACCCTTCCGGGCCATGCATCAGCAGGATCATTCTTCCACGGAATGATGCTGTGTTCTTGAGCATACGTACATTCGTATCCCGTCCGCATTGCGGACGGGATTTATTGGCGTTCTCAGAGTTTTGAATATGCGATAAGGCGCGAAGAAGGCCGGCTTAGCCGTCCTTCTTCACTGTTTAAGTCGGACAGGTTATCGGAGGAGGAGAAACAGATGCAAGGACTAGGCAAGCTGCTTGTTATCGGATTCGGTCCAGGGGCCATGGAGCATATTACCCACCGGGCGCTTGAGGCACTGAGAGAGAGCGAGGTCATTATCGGCTACAACACGTACGTCGACCTGATTCGGCCGCTGCTGACCGGACAGGAAATCGTACGTACGGGCATGACCGAGGAAGTCAGCCGTGCGCAGGAAGCGGTAAGACAGGCGGAAGCGGGAAAAATCGTGGCCGTGATTTCCAGCGGCGACGCGGGCGTATACGGTATGGCCGGCCTCGTATACGAAGTGTTGATGGAGCGCGGATGGAAGCCGGACAGCGGCGTGGAAGTGGAGGTGGTTCCGGGCGTTTCGGCGATCCAGTCCTGCGCTTCCTTGCTGGGAGCGCCTGTCATGCACGATGCTTGCACGATCAGTTTGAGCGACCATCTGACCCCGTGGGACACCATTAAGCGCCGGGTTGAGGCCGCGGCTTCCGCTGATTTCGTCATTGCATTGTACAATCCGCGGAGCGGCAGGCGGACCCGCCAGATCGTAGAAACGCAGGAGATTCTGCTGCGTTACCGTGATCCCAAGACCCCTGTCGGGCTGGTCAAAAGCGCGTACCGCGACCGCCAGCATGTGGTCATCACCACGCTGGAGGACATGCTGAACCATGACATCGGCATGCTGACGACCGTGATCATCGGCAATTCGTCCACCATGATGTACGAAGGCCTCATGGTGACCCCACGCGGCTATCAGCGGAAATACACGCTGAACGCGACGGAACAGCCGCTCCGGCCGCATGAGCGGCTGCGCACGGAAGCCGAGCCATGGTCGCTCGGCGCGATGGAGGCCCGTGCAGCCGCAAGCGGTACGGCAGCGGGCCAAAGCGCGGCCGGCGCTGCGCCTTCGGGAACGGCGACGAGTCCGGAGGGCAGCGATGCCGGCGGCGCCACTGCCGTGCTCGTCGCCGAGCGGCCTGCGCCGGCGGTTGCCGCGCCGCACGCAGCCGCCGCAGCCGCGCCCATCGGCGCAGCCGAGCTGGCCGCGGAGGCGCTCGGTCGGCTCGCGGCAGGCGGGGCCCTCGCGGGCGAAGCAGCCAGCCGCTGGCTGGACGCCGGGCCTGGAGCCGCTGCGCCGCAGGCCCTGGAGCGCACGGCGCCCGCGCCAGGCAGCAAGCCGCCGCTCTTCGAGGTGGGCGTATCGCCCGGCGTCGGCAACAAAAAGTTCAGCGCCGCACAGATGGCGCTGCTTGCGCAATGCGCGGGTGACGACGGCGAGCTGGAGTATACGCCGGAGCACCAGATCATATTGCGCGTGCCAACCTTCGAGCCGGACCGGCTCGTTGCCGAGCTGCGCGCCGCGAAGTTCATCGTGGTGCCGATCGGGGACGTCATCAAGGTGAAAGCCTGCGACTTCTGCAACATGGAGAAGGATGATGCCGTACCGATGGCAGAACACCTGCAGGCCGTCATCGGCGGCGTGAGTGCGCCGAAGGAAACGAGCGTGGCCCTGAACGGCTGCGGCATGGCATGTTACGGCGCGGTGTTGGAGGATATCGGCATCGTGTACCGCAAAGGCGGTTACGACCTGTTCCTCGGCGGCAAAAAGTTCGGGCGCAACGCCCATCCCGCGCAACCGGTCGCGGAAGGCATTCCGGGCGACGAAATTGGCGGCATCGTGGAACGGATCGTTGCGGAGTACAAAGAAAAAGGACATCCGAATGAGCGTTTTCATAAATTTTTCAAACGGGTTGGCGTGATTCAGGGCTTCCGCCATGTGGATGCACCGGTCACGGTTGAAGTAAACCCGGTTTGTGGGGATTAGATGATCGGGAGCCCGGATTTACCTTTGAACCAATAAGCAATGCATGGACATATCAATCAGGAAGCCCGGTCCTGAGGGGCCGGGAATGGGGAGGAAGCAATCGCACATGAACGCCATATTGCTGGTAGGTCACGGAAGTCGTGACCCTGAGGGGAACAACGAACTGAAGGAGTTTGCGCGTACCGTAGCAGAGCAGGCTCCGGAAGCTACGATCGTGGAAACTTGCTTTTTGGAATTGACGCGTCCAAGCATCGCTGAGGGTGTTACAGCCTGCGTGAACAGAGGAGCGACACGTGTTGTGCTGGTGCCGATTATTCTGTTTGCGGCCGGACATGCCAAAGTAGACATCCCGAATGCGATCGATCGTGCAAAAGCACGTTATCCGCAGGTTGAATTCGTGTATGGCCGCCCGATTGGCGTACACGACAAAGTGATTGAGATTTTGCAGACTCGCTTGCATGAGGCGAAGCCCGTATCGGCAGGAGCCTCTCGCGGAGCAGTCGCAGTGGCTGCCCCGCCTGCTCCAGCCCGGGATGAGGAAACGGCGGTGCTGGTTCTTGGCCGGGGAAGCAGTGATCCGGATGCCAACAGCGACTTTTTCAAAATGACGCGGATGTTGTGGGAGAAGCTTCCTTATAAATGGGCGGAAAGCTGTTTTATCGGCGTCACCGAGCCTTTGTTCCCGGAAGGGCTGCAGCGCTGTCTGGCGCTTGGGGCCAAACGGATTATCGTTCTTCCGTATTTCCTGTTTACGGGTGTGCTGATTAAACGGATCGACGAGATGACGGCGGCATTCGCAGCCGAGCATCCGGAGATTCAGGTTGAACTGGGCGGTTATTTCGGTTTCCATCCCAAGCTGGTGGAACTGGTGAATCAGCGTGCATTTGATGCATTGGAAGGCAGAGTCGATGCAGCTTGGAACGAGTTCCAGTATCGGATCGAAGCGATGAAACACCACCACCATCATCACGATCATGACCATGACCACCACCATGATCACGATCACCACCATGATCACGATCACCATCATGACCATGACCACCATCATGACCATGACCACCATCATGACCATGACCATCACCATGATCACGATCACCATCATCATCACGAGCATGATCATTTTGCATCATCACGCGATTTTCATCACGATCATGATGGGGAGATTCCTCTGTCCCATCACGAGAAGGACGAAGAACGGGATAACCGCGCCCCCGGAAAGGGAGAACATGACGTTTCGGACAAGCAAGAGGCGTCTGCGGGAGAGCAGGTGGGCCGTCCATGATCCTGATGTTGTGCGGAACAAGCGATGCGCGGGAGTTGGCGTTACGCATTCACGAAACCGGTGTTGAAGTGTTAACGTCGGTGGTAACGGAGAGTGCGGCGAACAGTCTGGCGGAAGCCGGGTTAAAGGTGCGGACAGGCCGCATGACCGCTGAAGCAATGGCGCAGCTGGCCCGCGAGCAAGGCAGCAAAGCCATTGTCGATGCAAGCCATCCATTTGCGGAGGAAGCCCATGCCAATGCGATGGAAGCGGCTAAACAGGCGGATATTCCCTATATCCGTTATGAACGGACAGGACTGGCCTATGACGATCATCCGCTGCTTCATGTCGTGCCGTCTTACGAGGAAGCAGCGATCAAGGCCAAGGAGCTTAAAGGATCAGTCATGTTGACCACGGGCAGCAAAACGCTGCAAATTTTCACAAAGCACCTGCTCGGCGATCCGGACGTTCGATTGGTGGCGCGAATGCTGCCGCGTCTCGACAACATGGAGAAATGCGGGGAGCTGGGTGTGGAGCAGCGTAACATCATTGCGATGCAGGGACCTTTTTCACGCGAACTGAATGAAGCCTTATATAAACATTATGCCACGACAGTGATGGTCACCAAGGAAAGCGGCAAAACCGGCGCAGTCGACGAGAAGGTGCAAGCGGCGCTGGAACTGGGCATCCATGTCGTGCTGATCGCCAGACCGGAGGTCGAGTTCGGTACGGTGTTTGACCATTACGAAGGCGTATTGGAAGAGTTAGGGCGTATTTTTCATAAGTAATATGGGTGCAGCAACCCGGATTAATTAAAAATAACCGTATTCCGGGCCAATTTAAGGCGAGCTTGAAGACGTTCAGTTTAACCGTCATATGAACGGCGAAATGTACAGTTGAGCGCAATACAAACAGAACACTAAGCAAACAAAGCACACAAAGCACATAAAGCACGTACAATCATGGGGACAACCGGAGCGGCTAAGCCTGATTATTTAGTTGGAATTTGAACCATTCAAATTCAAGTTAAGCAGGGCCCGAAAATATAACGAACATCAGACACCTTATTTTGCGAAAAAAAGCTTCTTGGAACTGTAACGAACCTGAGGCACGCTATTTGGCAGTATAAAGGTCACTTTCGTCCGGATTCCCGCCAATAACGATGCTGATGTTCGTTAGCCTAAAGAAGTGTGTGAAAACACCCGAATAAGGTGTCTCAGGTTCGTGAGAAAGAAGCCGAGAACAGGGAACGCCATGACCGTTAATACCATTTTCAATAATGAAGGAGTGCAGGCACATGGATTTCAAAACGGAATTTAAACCGCTCACCGTACAGCCGCAGGAAATTGAAGGAAAAAGCTTCGAAATGATTACCGAGGAACTCGGCGAGCATCCATTCACGGCTGAACAATATCCTGTGGTGCAACGCGTCATTCACGCTTCCGCGGATTTTGAGCTCGGACGCAGCATGGTGTTCCATCCGGACGCGATTGCGGCAGGCATCGCAGCGCTTCGTGCCGGCCAGTCCGTCATCGCGGACGTGCAGATGATCCAGGCCGGCGTGAGCAAAGACCGCATTCGCGGCTTCGGCGGGGACGTGCATGTGCATATTTCCGATGCGGACGTCATTGAAGAGGCGAAACGCCTGAACACAACCCGTGCGATCATTTCCACGCGCAAAGCGGTAAAAACGTACGAGGGCGGCATTTATGCCATCGGGAACGCGCCTACCGCTTTGCTGGAGCTGATTCGTCTGGTCAAAGAAGGCGAAGCCAAGCCGGGCCTGATTATCGGTATGCCGGTCGGCTTTGTGTCTGCGGCGGAATCGAAGGACGAGCTGCGCAAACTCGACATTCCGTTCATCACCAACATCGGCCGCAAGGGCGGCAGCACCATCGTGGTCGCTGCATTGAACGCGATCTCCCTGATGGCGGCCAAAGCCTAATGGCTATAGCATTCTATAAGTACGCCCAGGAGCTGAGGAACTGGGTTGCTATAAAAGAATCTCATGTTATATAGGTTGAACTGCATGCTTACACGATAACGGAGAGGGCAGAAAAAATCTGGAGAAGCGAAGCGTTCGTATTTATCCCCGGATGTTCCCCTTGAAAAAAAGGGATCAAAAAAATCCGGGGATAAGAGCGATCGGAAGATGGTTCTGACCACGTAGTGGCCCCGTGTAATAATCATTTGTTCAACCTATATAATTGCAATCTATATCGAAGCAACAAGTACGAACGGGAGGTCAACGACCATGATGGAAAAAAAACGCATGAAAAGCGGAGAGGCCCCGGATCCGGATAAACCGATGCGTTCCGGCTTTACGACAGGGGCGTGCGCAACGGCCGTGGCGAAAGGGGCCGCGCAGCTGCTGCTGACCGGCATTGTGCCGGATCGGGCTGTCGTATCGCTGCCGGCAGGTTTTGACCACTCGTTCGAGCTGCAGGAGCAGGAATTGAAAGAAGGCGTGGCGACTTGCGCCACGATCAAAGATGCCGGCGACGATCCCGATGCCACGCATCTGGCGAAGATCATCGCGCATGTCACGTGGCGGGACGAGCCGGGCGTCGAGCTGGACGGAGGCATTGGCGTGGGCCGGGTGACCAAACCGGGGCTTCCCGTGCCGGTCGGCGAGGCGGCGATCAATCCCGTGCCGCGGCGCATGATCACCGAAGCGGTCACGCAGGTACTCGCCGAGCATGGTGCGGCACGCGGCGTACGGGTAGTCATCAGCGTGCCCGACGGCGAGGAAATCGCCAAGAAAACACTGAATTCCCGCTTGGGTATCATAGGCGGCATCTCCATCCTGGGCACGCGGGGTGTGGTCGTGCCGTTCTCCACGTCGGCCTACAGGGCCAGCGTGGTGCAGGCCATATCGGTCGCGCAGGCTTCGGGCTGCGAGCACATCGTGCTGACGACCGGGGGCAGCAGCGAGAAATACGCCATGAAGATGATGCCCGAGCTGCCGGAGGAAGCCTTTATTCAGATGGGCGACTTCGTTGGCTTTGCCATTAAACACGGCAAACGTCTTGGCATGAAACGCATCAGCCTCGTGGGTATGCCAGGCAAGTTTGCCAAAGTGGCTCAAGGCGTCATGATGGTCCATTCCAAGAGCGCGCCGGTGGATTTTGGATTTCTTGCGTCCGTGGCTCGGGAAACCGGGGCGGGAGAAGAATTGGCCCAGGCGATCGAGGAAGCCAACACGGCGACGCAGGTGGCAGATATGATGACGGAGGCCGGATTTTTGCCATATTTCGAAAAATTGTGTACATATGCCTGCAGGCACTGTCTGGAACATGCCGGGGGCGGTTTAACGGTAGAGGTCGTGCTTGTCACGATGAAAGGAATGGAACTGGGGAGGGCGGAAGTAAGTGAACTGGACGGCATCAACGGAAACGAATGATCGAAAGATCCGCATGATCGGCATTGGCGAGGAGGGTGCAGCAGGCTTGACTGCGGACAGCCTCGCTTGCATCGAGCAGGCGGACGTGCTGGTTGGCGGCGAGAGGCTGCTGCAGTTCTTTCCTGCGTTTGCAGGCGAGAAATTAACGATCCGAAGCGGACTGGGCGAACTGGTCGCAAAAATAAAGGAGCTTCATGCCACGCAAAACGTGGTCGTGCTTGCCTCAGGGGACCCGCTGTTCTACGGCATCGCCGGGTACATGGCGCGTAAGCTGGGCCCGGATGCGCTGGACATCCGGCCGAATCTCAGCTCGCTGCAGCTGGCATTTGCCCGGCTGGGCGAGAGCTGGCAGGACGCCGTGCTGGAGAGCGTGCACGGTCGGCCCTTGCAAGGGCTGGCGCAGCGCATCGACGGTAAGGCCAAAATCGCGCTGCTGACCGACGACAAAAACAGCCCCGCCGCCATTGCCGCATATTTGCAGCATTTCGGAATGACCGAATACGATGCGTTTGTGGCCGAAAACCTTGGCAGCAAGGATGAGCGTACAGGACGTTACACGCTGGACGAGCTGGCAGAGACGGAATGCAGTCCGCTGAACGTCGTCATTTTGCTGCGCCGCAAGGATGCGCCGCCGGCGCGCCGAGGGTTCGGCTTTGCGGATGAGGAGTTCCACCAGCGCAAGCCGGAGAAGGGCTTGATCACGAAGCGCGAAGTGCGCGTGTTCAGCCTGTCCGAGCTGTGCTTGCGGGACGACAGCGTCGTGTGGGACATCGGAGCGGGCTCCGGCTCGGTGGCCGTGGAGTGCACGCGGCTTGCGCCGAAGGGCCAAGTCTTCGCCGTCGAAAAAAATGAAGGCGACCTCGCGAACATCGAGGCCAATCGCATCAAATTCCGGACGGACTTCACCGTCCTGCATGCCAAGGCCCCTGCGGGGCTGGACGGCTGGCCCGACCCGGACGCCGTCTTCATCGGCGGCAGCGGCGGCGAGCTCGCCGAGCTGATCGCGCTCTGCGCGTCCCGGCTGCGTCCGGAGGGACGCATCGTGGTCAATGCAGCGACGATCGAAACGCTGCATGACAGCATGAAGGCCATGCAGGGCGCAGGCCTGGATGCATCGGTGACGCTGCTGCAGACGGCGCGCAGCAAACCGATCCTGAACATGACGCGTTTCGACGGACTGAACCCGATCTACGTGATCACAGGTCGGCACAAGACGGAAGAGCTAACCGGCGAGAGCGGAGCGGAAGAGAGAAAGGGGCAAACAACATGAGCACGGCAGCAGTAGGCACGCTGTATGGCGTAGGCGTCGGTCCGGGAGACCCGGAACTGATTACGGTCAAAGCGTATCGCATGATTCGGGAATGCCCGGTCGTTGCGTATCCGAAGAAGCGGAAGGGCGGCAAATCGTATGCCCACGAAATCGTGGAGCTGTACGTGAACCCCGAAGAAAAGGAAATGCTTGGCCTGATCTTTCCGATGACGAAAGACCCGGTCGTGCTGGAACGCGAGTGGAACAAAACGGTGGAAGCATGCTGGGGGGCGCTGAAGGAAGGCAAGGACGTGGCTTTCGTGACCGAGGGCGATCCGAACCTGTACAGCACGTTCATTCACCTTGCGCGTTTGATGCGCGAGCTACATCCGGAAGTGCCGATCTCATCGATTCCGGGCATTTCGTCCGTGCTGGGTGCGGCGGCGGCGCTGGACATGCATTTGGCGGACGGCGATGAGCAGGTGGGCATCGTTCCGGCGACTTCCGACAAGGAGGCGATGCGGAAAGCGATCGAGAACCACGATACGATCGTGTTCATCAAGGTGGCCAAGGTGCTTGACCTGATGCTGGAGCTGCTGGACGAAATGGGACTGGGCGGCAAAGCTTCGGTGGTCACGAAAGTGACTTCTCCGTATGAGCTGGTTTGGCGCGACGCACGCGAGCTGAAAGGGCAGGAGCTGGAATATTTGACCCTGATGGTGGTGAGCAAATGAAAACATTGGAACCGAAAGTATACATCGTCGGCGCCGGACCCGGCGATCCCGAGCTGATCACGGTCAAAGGTTCGAACATTTTGCGCAGCGCCGACCTGGTGCTGTACACCGATTCGCTCGTCAATGACGAATTGATCGCGACGGCGAAGCCGGAAGCCGAAGTGCTGCAAAGCTCGGGCATGGACCTGGAGCGGCAGGTCGAGCTGATGGGCGAGGCCGTGCGCGCAGGGCGGAGCGTAGCTCGCGTACATACGGGCGATCCGGCCGTGTACGGCGCCATTTTGGAACAGATGGTGCTGCTCAAGCAGCAGGGCGTTGCTTACGAGATCATTCCGGGCGTCAGCTCGGTATTTGCCTCGGCGGCAGTGCTCGGCGCCGAATTGACCGTGCCGGACCTGACGCAGACGGTCATCTTGACCCGTGCCGAGGGCCGTACGCCCGTGCCGGAGCGGGAGAAGCTGCGCGATCTGGCCTCGCATCACTGCACGGTGGCATTATTCTTGAGCGCAACGCTGGCGAAAAAGGTCGTAAACGAATTCCTCGCGGCCGGTTGGAGCGAGGATACGCCGGTGGCCGTCGTTCAGCGGGCGACATGGCCTGATCAGAAAATCGTGCGTACGACGCTGGCAAACCTCCCAGCCGACCTGCGTGCCGCAGGCATTACGATGCATGCGATGATTTTGGCCGGATGGGCGCTCGATCCCGACATCGTGAACCGGGATGTCCACCGCTCCAAGCTGTACGACAAAACCTTCACGCACGGCTACCGCAAAGGGGTGAAGGCCGGTGAGTAACCCGTTTGCGGTTGTGGCGATCACAAAGCATGGCGTGCAAATGGCACGCGAGCTGGCCGGACAATTCCCCGGTACCGACGTATACTACATGACCAAGTTTGCGCGGGGAGACGAAGAAGAACTCGGCTATCGCATGTTCGAGGGTTCCGTAAAGCTGATTTTGCCGGACCTGTTCAAACAGTACAACGGCATCATTCTCATCATTTCGCTCGGAGCGGTGGTACGTATGATCGCGCCGCTGTTGGTCGACAAAAAAGTGGACCCGGCCGTGCTCGTCATCGATGACCGCGGCGAGAACGTCATCAGCGTGCTGTCCGGGCATCTGGGCGGCGCAAACGAGCTGACCCGGCAAGTGGCGAGTGTGCTTGGTTCGCACGCCGTCATTACGACGGCTTCCGACGTGCAGGGCACGATCCCTGTTGACCTGTTCGGCCGCGAGCTGGGCTGGACGGTGGACAGCTTCGACAAGGCCACGCCTGTCAGCGCCGCCGTCGTGAACGAGGAGCCTGTGGCTTTGATCCGGGAAACCGGGGAGCGGAACTGGTGGAAGTACGACAAACCCGTCCCGGATCACATTCGCGTGTTCGATCGTCTGGAGGACGCAGCATCGTTCGACTTCAATGCCGCATTGGTCGTCAGCGATCGCCTGCTGACAAAGGCCGAGCAGGAGCGTTTCCTCAGCAACGGGGTGCTCTACCGTCCGAAGAGCCTGGTGCTTGGCATGGGCTGCAATCGCGGTACGGCCATGGAGGAGCTGGAGCGGGAAATGCTCGCCACATTGGAGGAGCTGTCCCTATCGGTCAAAAGCGTGCGCAACGTAGCTACCATTGACTTGAAAAAAGACGAAGAGGGCCTGCTTGCGCTTTGCGCCAAGTACGGCTGGGAGCTGGTCACGTATACGCCGGCGGAGTTGAACGCGGTCGAGCTGCCAAACCCGTCGGAAACGGTGTTCAAGTACACAGGAGCTTACGGCGTGTGCGAACCGGCGGCACTGCTTTCTTCCGGTGCGGACCACTGGTTACTGGAGAAGAAAAAAAGCGGCAATTTGACGCTGTCGGTTGCCCGCATCCCATTTTGATTGATCATTTTGCAAAATGCAGGAATGAGAGACTGCGACGAAATTAAAGTAAACCTGATTTCCCCGCAGCATCTAAACGAACAGGATTGAACCGCATCGATTTTTCGGTGCGGTTTTTTTGAAAGGTGGAGCGACGAATGACGAATTCGAACATGGCCTCGAATCAAGAAGTGAATTTTACAGACGTGAACAGGCCCCGATTGATTATCGCGGGCACGGGCAGCGGCGCAGGCAAAACGACCGTAACCCTTGGCCTGATGAAGGCCCTTGCCGGCCGCGGCTTGCGTGTACAGGGCTTTAAATGCGGACCCGATTACATTGACCCGACGTATCATACGGCCGTTACGGGCAGAGCTTCCCGCAATCTCGATGCATGGATGACATCGCCGGAATACGTGCGCACTGCTTTTGCCAAGGCTTCGGTCGGGCAGGATATCTCCATCATTGAGGGCGTCATGGGTCTCTACGATGGGAAGGACCCGCTCAGCAACACGGGATCTACGGCGGAAATTGCACTCGTGACGCAAACGCCCGTCCTGCTGGTCGTGGACGTGCGCAGCATGGCCCGCAGTGCGGCTGCCATCGTGCTTGGCTTCCAACAGCTGGAGCCCGAGCTGAACATTGCGGGCGTGATCGTGAACCGCTGCGGCAGTGCCGGACATTACGGTATCGTCAAAAAAGCGATTGAGCAAATGTGCGGCATTCCTGTCGTTGGCTGGCTGAAGCGCGATGAGGAGCTTTCGATACCGGAGCGCCATTTGGGATTGGTGCCGGCCATTGAACGCGGCGAGCTGGAGCCATTGTTCCAGCGTGCAGCCGATGTGCTGCTCGAAGGCACCGACCTGGATGCGATTATGGCGATTGCGGCTGGCGCGCCGCCGCTTGATGCTTGGGAGAGTATAGATACATCTGAATTTTCGCGCCCATCCGAACACCAGAAGACTCAGCAGACCTCTGAACAGCAGCCTACGATTGCGGTGGCACGAGATGCAGCATTCAATTTTTATTATCCCGACAATCTGGAGCTGTTAGAGGAAGCCGGGTCCAGGCTGACCTATTTCAGTCCGCTGGCGGGTGATGGCATTCCGGATGATGCGGACGGCATCTATCTGGGAGGCGGATTCCCCGAGGAGTTTGCCGCCGACATTGCCGCGAATCGCAGATTTCTTGCAGGTTTGAGAGAGGCGGTTCGGAAGGACATGCCTCTCTTTGCCGAGTGCGGGGGTTATATGGTACTGGCCGAGACGCTGACCGATCGCCAGGGAGAAACGCATGCGATGGCAGGCATCGTGCCTGCCGATGTGCAGATGCAGACCAAGCGGGCCGCTCTGGGCTACCGTGAAGCCCATGCGGTTAAGAGCACTTTTTTGTTGGAACAAGGAGAAGGAGTGAGAGGGCATGAGTTCCATTACTCCACCATGACTTATAAGGAAGGCTTCGAGACTCCGTTTGCCTATGAAACCAAGGGACTGCGAGGGATGAAGAAGGAGGGGTATGCTGCAGGGAGCGTGATGGCCGGTTATACGCACGTTCACTTCGGATCGAATCCGGCTGCGGCGCAAAGATGGGTAACCCACTGCCTCCATTACAAGCTGAAAGGCCAAACTGGTCATAAAGAATCTTGAACCCATGTTTGGCAAGGTATTTTGTCTTAGTCGAAATGATCACCTTGCGAAATAACCGGCTTCTGAGACTTTGGTCGCGAAGTTGGTTTTCCGGCGGATTGGGAAAAGGTTTTTGCCGAGAAGCGTGGAATGAAGTATAATTGGACACCCCGTTCAGCATTTCCCGGATATGCCTGCGAACAAAGCGGCTATACTAGAAGATATATCGTTTCCGGTCGGTCTGGCCGGCGGGGACATGGCTGCACGAGCATATCCGAAGAATGAGGTGCCGGTTGTTTTCATGCAAATCGTCTGACTGAAGTTGAATCCGAAAGGAGTTATGAATAATGGATCATCGTAAAAAGGCACTGCTGCTCGGCGATTACACTCATCCCGACTGGCATCCGATGCAAGGCGTGGACGTGGAGATCAGTCGAATCTTCCACGATATCATGACCGTACAGTGCAGCGAAAATCGCAACATGCTGCTTCAGGAAAATATATCGGGATTCGATGTGTGCATCTCGTATTTCGACGACTGGAGAGGCAAAGCTTCGCCGCAGCAGACAGCGGGGTTGCTGTCTTACGTCAGCAATGGGGGAGGGCTCGTCATCATCCACAACGGCATCTCCCTGCAAAACCGCTATGAGCTGGCGCAGATGATGGGCGCAAAATTTTTGCACCATCCGGCCTATGCTCCGCTGGAGTTCAAGGTCACGGCGACGAATCATCCCGTAACCGAAGGCATTTCGGATTTTGCAATGGAAGAGGAAGCCTACCTGTTTGAGTTCGGCACATTCACCGAAACGACGGTGCTTCTGGAGTATCAGTCCGAGGAAGGACCGAAGCCGGCCGCGTGGGCGCATACATACGGTCTTGGACGGATCGTGTATCTGATGCCCGGACATCACGTGCCTTCTTTTGCCCATGAAACCTATCGTCAGCTGGTGCTGCAAGCAGGGAAATGGGCTGCCCGTTACGTGTAACGGTTAGGCGCAGACAAGATCAGGTACGGGGGTTGCCTTTTGCAAGATGGCCACGGTCAGTCCGTCGATTTGGGGTTTCTTTTGGTTGCCGTCCATTAGGGGTATAATATAGAAATCAACAAAGAGGAGGATGACAGGAATGAGCGATTTGTTCAAAAAGGCAATTTCGTTAGGGCTCGGTCTTACCGTTGTAAGCAAGGAAAAAATCGAAAAAACCGTGGACGACCTGGTCAAACGGGGCAAGCTTGCGCCCGGAGAATCCAGGGACTTGGTCGACAAGCTGATGGAACGCGGCAATGAAGAGCAAGGCCAGATCAAGAAATGGATCAACGAACAGGTCCAGCGTGCGCTTGTGGACGTCGGCGTGCCGACCAAAGGCGAAGTGGCTCGGCTGGAACAACGCATTGAAGCACTTGAAGCCAAGCTGGCCAAACTGGGTCACTCCCCGCAAGCTGAACCGGTTGCCGCACCTGCGCCGCTCGAAGTCCCTCCTCTTAAAGAGAACGAGTAGATGGCCGTGCGCATCAAACATGTCGGCAGATACCGCGAAATCGCCATGGCGCTGGTGCGCCATGGCTTCGGGTATATGGTGGAGGAGCTGGGACTTTTCCAGCTGCTGGCCCTGCCCCGGCGTTGGATGTCCCGTGAGGAGCATGCAAGCAAAACGTTGAGCGAGCGGATTCGGCTGGTGCTGCAGGAATTGGGACCGGCTTTCGTGAAACTGGGGCAGCTGGCAAGCACGCGGGCGGATTTGCTGCCCGATCCGGTGATCCGGGAATTGGTGAAACTGCAGGATCAGGTGCCGCCGTTTTCTTCGGACACGGCGCGGGGGATTTTGGAACAGGAATTGGATATGCCGCTCGAGGAGATCTTTTCCCGGTTCGAGGATACTCCCGTAGCAGCGGCCAGCATCGGTCAGGTGCATTTGGGCAAGCTGCGGAGCGGGGAAGCCGTGGCTATCAAGGTCCAGCGGCCCGGCATTGCGCGCATCGTGCAGCGAGACCTGGACATTCTGCGCGAGTTGACGACCATGGCCGAGAAGCGGTGGGACTGGGTCCGACAGTATCAAATTCCGCAAATGGTCGAGGAGTACGCTGCGGCATTGCTGGCCGAGCTGGACTACACGGTGGAAGGCCGCAATACGGAAAAGATCGCGCTGCAGTATGAAGGGGACGGCCAGGCGAAGATTCCGGAAATTTATTGGGATCAAACGTCATCTCGCATCCTGACGATGGAGTATATTGAGGGCATCAAGCTGAACGACCCCGATGAACTGGCGAAACGCGGGTATGACGTGAAGGATATCGCACAGCGGTTGGTTGATGCGATCTTGAACCAAATATTTCTGCACGGTTTTTTTCATGCCGATCCACATCCGGGGAACTTGATGGTGCTTAAGGATGGGCGTATCGCCTTCATTGACTTCGGCATGGTGGGCAGCCTGAGCGAGGAAATGAGGAAGCATCTGGCATCGCTGGTCATTGGGCTCATGCGCAAGGATACCGAGGCCATGATCCGGGCCATCGAGAAGCTGGGCATGATGCCGGATGATATCGACGAGCGTGGGCTCCACAACGATTTGGACAAACTGCGGGCCAAATATTACGATATTTCTTTTTCGAAAATCAGCGTAGGTCAAGCATTGAATGATCTGTTCGGCGTTGCTCAGCGTCACAGGATCATTATGCCGCCGGACATCCTTCTGATGGGCAAGTCACTGCTGACGCTGGAAGGCGTAATCGAACATCTCGACCCTACCGTGAGCATCGTGGACATGGCCGAGCCTTTTGGCCGCAAGCTGCTCAAGGATCGTTTTAACCCGGGGAAAATCAAAAACAGGCTGTTCCGCAGCGCGGCCGACATGGCGGAAAGCGTCATGGGATTGCCGGGGCAGCTGCGACAGCTCTCATCCATCATCAGCAAGGGCAAGCTGCGCCTGGAAGTCAGCGTCCCTGAACTGGAAACGTTGCTTCGCAGGCTGGACCAGATCAGCAACCGTCTATCGTTCAGCATTGTGTTGTTGGCCTTTTGCATCATTATGGTCGGATTGATCATCGGTTCTTCCATCAGTCACCAATCCACGATGTTATGGGACATTCCCGTGATCGAGATCGGATTTCTGGTCGCGATTCTCATGGTGGCGTTTCTACTCTATTCGATATTCAAGTCAGGCAGGTTCTGAGCATTCTGCGGAAGCGATCATTATACTTATGGCAAGTAACCCTTACGCAAAAGTAAGGGTTATTTGTGTTTCCATACCTGTGCTCAATAAATCAAAAGATAATCAAAGGATTTGGCATGAAAATAAAAGATAATGGATGAAAACAAGCGATTAAAGCCCTGTATCAACGTTCGTGCATCTTTAACTTATTCTCTATAATAGTAGGTCAGTACACAACGGACCCGGTTTTTCTGAGAGGGGAAAGCCAGAACGGTCGATGACCGTTCATGTTTTAAGCAGCAACGTCTAAGCCGGTCGCGGAATATGTCCTGGACGCACACGGAAACGGAAATTCGAATCAATGAACACGATGGCGGGCAAGGGCGTGCATCCGTTATTTTGCATGCATAATTTTACAAGGTCCAGTCAGAAGCTAGGTTACGGATCAAATCCGTAGTTTCGTTTCGGCATGCCGTCCGATTGGAAGCGGAGTGCGCCGTTCCGCCACATTTGGCTAGAGACGAATTAAGGTTTGTTGGATTAGGAGGAGCGGCACTAGACATATGAATACGTTAAAACAACAGTGGTTTGGCAACATCCGCGGCGATGTGCTCGCAGGCATTACGGTGGCGCTGGCGCTTATTCCGGAAGCCATTGCCTTCTCCATTATCGCGGGCGTGGACCCGATGGTGGGGCTGTATGCTTCGATTACGATCGCGATCGTCATCTCGATTGCGGGCGGCAGACCGGGCATGATCTCTGCGGCGACCGGAGCGATGGCCGTGCTGATGGTTGGGCTCGTCAAGGATTACGGCGTGGAGTATTTGTTTGCCGCAACGATTCTGACGGGCATCATCCAGTTTATTTTGGGCATTTTCAAAGTAGGGCGTTTCATCACGTTTGTGCCCCATTCGGTATTGACCGGATTCGTGAACGCCTTGGCGATTTTGATTTTCATGGCACAGCTGACGCATTTTACGGGTGCAAACTGGATCATGTACGCAATGGTAGCGGGCACGCTGGCGATCATTTACATTTTGCCGCGCTTTTTCAAGGCTGCTCCTGCGCCGCTCGTTGCCATTATCGTGATGACGATCATCACGTTCGTCTTTCATCTGGACGTCAAAACGGTCGGACAGATGGGCAATCTGACAAGCACGTTGCCGATGTTCCATCTGCCGAACATTGAGTGGTCCTTCAACACACTGATGATTCTGCTGCCGTATTCCTTTACGATGGCACTTGTTGGTCTGTTGGAATCGCTGCTGACCGCGACGATCGTGGATGAAATGACCGAGACGCGCAGCAGCAAAAACCGCGAGGTTCGCGGCCAAGGGATCGCCAATTTCGTGAATGGTTTCTTTGGCGGCATGGGCGGATGCGCGATGATCGGCCAGTCCGTCATCAACGTGAAATCCGGCGGCCGCGGCCGTTTGTCGACCTTTACCGCAGGTGCATTTCTGGCGATTTTGCTGCTCTTGCTCAGCGATGTCGTGAAGCAGGTGCCGATCGGTGCACTGGTCGGCGTCATGTTTACGGTATGCATCGGCACGTTCGATTGGAGCTCGCTCAAAAACATCGGTCGCGTGCCGCGGGCAGAGGCCTTCGTTATGGTCGTGACCGTGGTGATCGTAGTCATTACCAGCGACTTGTCGATCGGTGTGCTCGTCGGCGTTGTGCTCAGCGTGCTGCATTTCGGCTGGAAGCAAGCCAAGATTCGGGTGCAATCGAGCGAAGAGCAAGGACGCAAGGTGTACCGCGTGCATGGGCCGTTTTTCTTCGGTTCTTCCTCCCGGTTCGTGGATGAATTCAATGCCGAGGCTGACCCGGATGAAATCACGATCGATTTCAGCGGTTCTCACATTTGGGATAACACGGCCGTCGTGGCGATTGGCAAGGTGAAGTTCAAATACGCCAAGCTGGGCAAAACCGTGCATTTGCGCGGGCTGAACGAGGAAAGCAGCCGTTTGCTCGAAAAGAGCGGATTCGCCCTTTCTCAGGGCCATTAGTATATCCATCCACGCGACGTGGAATGGTAGAATAAGTGCAAAGGGTGCCGCCAGTGCGCGGTACCCTTTTGTTTTGCTGGACAAACGTGTAAACTACACGGTATGGATGAGAAGAGCAGACGGACTAAATTGCTTTTAATCTAAATGAACTGACAGAGGTGTAACGATTGGCTAATTTTGAACAACTGGGCATCAGGCCCGAATGGTGCGAGATTCTGAAGCATCAGGGAATCACCGTGCCGACGCCGGTACAGGAACGCTCCATTCCGGTATTGCTGGGCGGAAACGATATCATTGCCGAGGCGCAGACGGGCACGGGCAAAACGCTGGCTTTCCTGCTGCCGATTATTCAGAAAATCAACGTATCGGACCGCTCGCCGCAGGCACTGATCATCGCGCCGACGCGTGAGCTTGCGCTGCAAATTACGGAGGAAGCGAAGAAGCTTACCGCCAATGACGATAAACTTCATGTGCTTGCCGTATATGGCGGACAGGATGTGGAGAAACAGCTGCGCAAACTGGAGAACGGCACGCAGATCGTGATCGGCACGCCGGGGCGGCTGCTGGATCACTTGCGCCGCGGCACGCTGAAGCTGGACAACGTGCGCAAGCTGGTGCTGGACGAGGCCGACCAAATGCTGCACATGGGCTTCCTGGACGAAGTGGAAACACTGATCAAAGCGCTGCCGTACAAACGCCAAACGATGCTGTTTTCGGCCACGATGCCGAAAGGCGTTCGCCATTTGGGCAAAAACTACATGAAGGACCCTGTGGACGTCAAGGTATCGTCCCAGTCCGTCATCCCGATCAAGCAGATTCGCCAGCAGGTGCTGGAATGCACGGATCGGGGCAAACTGAACGCGCTTCGCGGCATGATCGATACGTATCGCCCGTATTTGGCGATCATTTTCTGCCGCACGAAGCGCCGCGCGTCGAAGCTGAACGCCGAGCTGCGCGAGGCAGGGTACATGAGCGACGAGCTGCATGGCGACCTGTCGCAAGCGAAGCGCGAGAACGTCATGAAAGCGTTCCGCGACGCGAAGCTGCAGCTGCTGGTCGCGACCGACGTGGCAGCGCGCGGCTTGGACGTTGAAGGCGTGACCCACGTCTTCAACTACGACATTCCGCATGATGCGGAGAGTTACATCCACCGCATCGGCCGTACGGGACGCGCGGGCGGCAAAGGCCTTGCCGTGACGTTTGCGGCGCAGCACGACAAGCCGGAGCTTGCCCGGATCGAGCAAGGCATCGGCCAGAAGCTGTCCCGGATCATCTGGACCAGCGAAGGGCCTGTCGAGTCCACCGGCGCGGCGAGACGCACGGTTCACAGCCTGGGCGAGGAAGAGCGCTCAGGCGGACGTTCTGCCGGGACGGGCAGCGCGCGTCGCGGCTCGGGCCGGGGCGACCGTGCCGAAGGCGGTCGCGGACGCGGCTCCCGCGGCGAAAGCGGACGCAGCGGCGGACGTCGCGACGAGCGTGGCGGAAGCCGCGGGTCTGCCCGCAGCGGCGGCGGTGGCGCGAGCCAGGGCCAAGGCGGCCGTGGCGAGAACGGCCGCTCGGGCGGCCGCAATGGCGGCGGACGCAGCAGCGATAGCCGCGGCGGCGCAGGACGCAGCGATGCTCGCGGTGGCAGCGGCCGCGGTGCGGGCCAAGGCTCCCGCGGCGACTCGCGTGGCGGTCGTAGCGGGGGACGCCGGGGGCGTTAAAGCTCCGGTTCCGCCAAGACGCAGGACACAGGGAGACGTCATGCCAGCCTACTGACATAATTAGCAGAAGAGCACGTGAACAAGCCTCGAACTGGTAACAGTCCGCAGATATATACCGTGCACGAATATAGACCGTATTCCGGAAGAGTAGAGAGGTCTCTCTTTCCGGGCTGCGGTTTTTCGCGTTCACGCGCGCTAACGAACCTCACACGCCTTATATCGCCCTAAATCGTGGTCATCAAATTCTAACGAACATGAGCCACGTTATTTGATCGAAAAAGTAGGTGCACGAGCCTTTGGAGGCCAAATAGCGTGCCTGAAGTTCGTAACAATTTCCCTGGACTCAAAAGAGGCCCAATAACGCGTCCAATGTTCGTTAGAACTTCTCATGTAGGCGGTGTGCGGAATCAGTATAGTTGCGGCTAGCAAGCGCAGAGGCCAAAGTAAGATGGGTGGAGCGCAAAGTATATGTCGCAAAGTATAAGTAGAGTTATGTTAGAAGCAATGGCAAGTGAGGCGCTCGCGGCCTTCCCGCGGATAATATGGCAAACAAACGTTGTTATATCCTTATCCCTCATTCGCATAAACAGCATGTAACCATGCCGCATCAAACGAAAAAAAGGCGTTCTCGGTCATCTCGTGACCAGGAGCGCCTTTTTGGATGGCTTAATCAGCTAACAAATGGCAGGCTGACAACCAAATGAATTGAGTCGCACAAAACGAAAACGATGTCTCCGGCCTCAGTTGCAGGGGCAGACATTCATTTCATCGTCTATATAAGGTTGAATGATTTCAATTTGTATCATGTTTGGGAGCCTCAAGGGAGAATTACTAGTACTTTATTTGTCGAATTCTAGCAATCCCTCATTCTCTTATCTCTCAGTCGCGCCTCCATCAGTCCATCAGCTCCAGGCATCGACAGGCTGCTCACGGTATCTCTCGTTATAGACCCGGGCTACAGACTCGGCCAAGCCCCCGCGCGCTTTCCCGGGATAACGTTCGAGAGTTTGGTACAGCCTCATGAACCGATCCTTGGGAATGAAGCGGGCATAGCGGGTAATGAGGCTTGGGAACAGCTCGATGTATTTGCTTTTGCGCACGGCAGCGGCAACGACGGCGGTCAATATTTGGATGCCGTTGTGCAGCTGCAAAATTTGGACCTCGTAGTTCGCGACATAACGAATGGCGTCTTCCCGGATCAGCTCCGGCTTCAGCCTGGCAATCTCGCCGATGTATTCGGCGAGCAGGCGCTCGAAGCTGCCGAGCAGCAGCGGCCGCAGCTGCAGGTCCATGTCGCTGCGCAGCACGAACGATTGCAGGAGCGCCACCTGCTGCAGGCGAATGCGGTCATTGTAGACGAGCGAGCCGATCTCGCGCAGCATTTCGTATGCGAGGACTTCGTCCTCCTTGCGCGCTTCGGCCACGAGCGCCCAATTGCGGTTGATGCCTTGGCGGATCGCTTCACGATCCTCCTGCAGCGTTCGTTTCATTTGGCGCAATTGCTCCGTAAGGAACGAGCGTTTATGCATAAAAGCGAGCAAGCCGAGCAGCAGCAGTGTTACCGAGGCTGCGAGCATCGATTGATCCAACGATTCGCCCAAATAAACGGCGGCGGCGCCGAGCAACGCTACAAGCACGATGTCGCGAGCGATGCGGCGTTTCACTTTGGAAGCGGCCCGCTGCTGTACGGATACGAGTGCACTGCGTCCGCAGGAGGAGCATTCGTTTTCCCAGAGGCAGGTATACGTCCCGCAGCGCTTGCATACGCGCAACTTTTCAAAGGCATACGTCGTTCGTATAAAAGGTCTGATCGAAACCACTTGTTTGGTACCCATGCTCAATCACGCTCACCGTTCAAAATAGTATAAAGAGTGCGGTCCGAATCCTCCCGGGTCACCGGTTTGCGGCGATGCACCAACAGCTTGACCCAGCGGATCAGGACAAAAAGAAACAATATGGCGAGGCATACGTATGTAACCATAATCCGTCCCTTTCAAGGTTTGATGTGATTATAACAAGCACAGCAATCATTGCGAACCGACGGGAATAACTATATCATATTTCCATAGTTGGGCTTTACTTCCCGAAACAGGTGCTTGTTCTTGTCGATTTTTGCCAATCATGACAAAATTGTAACTCAGTATAGGGGGGCTTTTCAGAATTTATTAGCATGCTGTTAAGATTTCCTTAAGGCTTGAGGCCTATAATAAACTATTCCCATTTCAATCTCAAACGTGAAGGAGTACACCCATGGTGCAGAAAAGCAAAATGCGTTGGCTCGGCGGAGCAGTTGCCCTGCTGGTCATCATCACGCTGCTGCTGCCTCAGGCACTGCTGCCCCAAGCGGCCGCTGCCCAGGCGCAGACGAGCGGAATCGACGCGGTGCTTGTAGCCGACGTAAGCAACTCGATGAATACGAGCGATCGCGACAAAATCAGCAATGAAGCCATGAAAATGTTTATCGATATGCTCCCGGCTCAGGGAGACAAGGTAGGAATTGTTGCATATACGGATCAGATCGAGCGGGAGAAAGCCTTGCTTGAAATTCAGTCCGATGCGGACAAAGACAGCCTGAAAACGTTCATCGACCAGCTGGGGCGAGGGCCTTACACGGATATTTCCGTCGGCATGAGCGAAGCCGTCAACATTCTGGAACATGGCGCGGATGCGAGCCACTCGCCGATGATCGTATTGCTGGCCGATGGCAACAACGATTTCAACAAATCCGGCAGCCGCACGCAGTCGCAGTCGGATGCCGACCTGGCCGCTGCCGTTAAGGAAGCGCAGAACAAAGGCATTCCGGTTTACACGATCGGACTGAATGCCGACGGCAAGCTCAACCGGGCAGCTCTCGCCGATTTGGCCAAGCAGACCGGAGGCAAGTCGTTCATTACCGATACGCCGGATGATCTGCCGCAGATTTTAAGCGAAATTTTTGCGGACCATGCCAAGCTGAACGTGGTCAAGCTGCCATCGGTGACGGGAAACGGCAGTTATCAGGATGTTACCGTTAACGTCCCGAATGACAGCGTGCTGGAGGCCAACGTTTCCATCATGTCGTCCAAGCCTGTCGAAATTCAATTGGCCGATCCTTCGGGCAAAGCCGTGGATTTGAATTCGGATGAAGCCAAGTTGTCCACGTCGAAGAGTTATTCTTTGTTGAAACTGCTCAAACCGCAGGAAGGAGACTGGAAGCTGCGCGTAAAAGGCGCGCCGAAGGACAGCATCGACATCAACCTGCTGTTCAACTACGATCTGCAGCTCGTCGCGGACCCGATTAAGACCAAGTCCTATGCCAAGGGCGACACCGTCGAATTGGCTGCTAGATTGGAAAACGGCGGACAGCCTTTGCAGGACAACGATCTTTATGCCGACATGACGGCGACGTTGGTCGTCAAGGATACGGATACGGGCAAAACGGCGGAGCAGCCGCTCGAAAATACGGGCAGCGGGTTCGCCGGGACATTCGAAGTGCCGGACAACCATAATTATGAGCTGGTGATCCGTGCCGAAGAAGACAGCTTCTACAGGGAGAGCGCCCCGATCGTCGTCAATGCCGGGGGAACGGGCGCAAGCGGCGGAAAACAGCCGACGACTTCGAGTCCCGAAACAGACAAGCCTTTTCCATGGATACCCGTTATCATCGGTGCATTGGCGCTGATCGCCGTTGCGGTCGGGGGCTGGTTCCTGATGGGCTGGCTGAAACGCAAAAACCGCGGCTTCGTCGGCCAGATGGTCATCGAGATCCGCGATGAGAACACCGGGGACAAATCTTACCCGCAATACAAAAAGCTGATGACTTTCCGGGGGCGGTTCCACCTGCATCAACTGCTGCAGCTCGACCCCGAATTGAAAGAAACGGAGAAATATATATTCACCCCTGGCAACGGGGACCGCATCATTTTGCGCAACACGGCAGGAGGCACGCTGGAGAAATCCGGACGCGCCGTCGATGCAAGCTCAGGCGTTGAACTGAAGAACGGCGACCGGCTGAGCATCCCGCTGCAACAGGCGGACAAAACGATTTTGATCGAATATTTGGTGTGATCATCATCCATCATCCGGCATCCATGATGCCCATGCATAGGGAGGACATGAAATGAAACCAATCGTGAGAGAGCATATCCAGCAATTGGACGTATCGCTTGGCGGGGGAATCGTCAGCGAAAAGATCAGGGTCGATACGATCGACAACCCGATTCTGATCATCGGTCTTGGCGGTACGGGAATCGATGCGCTGCTGCGTTTGAAATATCAGATTAACCGCAGGTTCAAGCTGCCGCAGGACCCGGTATCCAAAAAGAAAATGGAAAAGCCGGCCAACGTTGAATTTTTGGCTTTTGAAACGAACGAGCAGGACCGCGCCAAACGGTACAAAGGAATCGGGCTGGACCCGATCAACGAATTCGTGCTGCTGTCCAATGCCGAGATCGGCGGATTGCTGCAGAACCGCAGCGTGCTGGAGCCGTACATTACGGACTGGTTGTCGCCGGAGCTCAGCATTACGGACGGCATGAACGGGGCCGCAGGCGTTCGCCAGGCCGGCCGGCTGCTGCTGTTCACCAAGATCAACCAGGTCGTGCAGGCGATCGACAAAAAAATCAAAACGTTGTCCGTGGGCACGAACAAAAAGCTGATGGTGTTTCTGCTGACAGGGCTGTCTGGCGGAACGGGCAGCGGATGTTTTCTGGACATCTCCTACATCGTGCGCGGCATCATCGAGCGCGACCACGGTTCGGCGGGCATCGACCGCGTCAATACGCTCGGTTACCTGTTCACCCCTGACGTGAACCTGTCCAACAAAAGCCTCAGCGAACATACGCGAGAGTATATCCGCAAGAACGGCTACGCTGCGCTGAAGGAACTGGATTACTGGATGAACGTGGACAGCCGCGGCGAGCGGTTCACGCAAAAGTACGGCAACATTTTGACGGTCAATTCGCCGCTTCCGCCTTTTAATCTATGCCATCTGATCTCGGCTACGAACACGGAGGGCAAGCTGCTGGAAAACGCGTACGACTACTGCATGAACGTGACCGCAGAGAACATCACCAACTTCATGGCGAGCGAGGAGAAACAGTCTGGCGAAGAATTCGCGATCCATGACTATATCAGCAACATTCGCACCAACATCGCGCAGATGAACAAAGTGTACCCGGCCAACTACGATTACAACATCATCGGCGCTTCTTCGGCCGTATTGCCGATCGAAGAGATGACGACGTATCTGGCCTATCGCATGTTCGATAAAATGAGCACCATGTTCTCGAAGGCTCCGAACCAGGAGGATACCGAGAAGTTTGCCCGCAAGCTGGGCATCGATCTCGAAAGCGTCGTTAAAGCATTTGAATCGCGCGTGCCCGAACCGCTGCCGGGGTATCAGAACAGCGAGCGCCTGTCCTATAACAATGTAATCAAACATCAGGTGGTCAACATGGACACCGAGCTGGAGCAGAACTTTCTGTCGCGTGCACGCGAGGAATACATCAAAGCGAAGAAGCAGCTGCCCGGCGAAATCGTGGGGCAATTTACCGACCAGATCCGCCGCATGTTTTTGCATCCGGAGCAGGGGCCTTTCTATGTATCCCGCCTGATTTATACCGAGAAAGGTTTCTGCGTGCTGAAGATGATCCAGTCCTACATCGAAACGCTGCGCGAGAATGCCTTCCGCATCCCGCGCGATATCGAGGCGGCGCAGGAGCAATGCGAGGAGAAGCTGGGTGACGCCAAGAGCGCTTTTGTATCGAAAGAAAAGAAAAAGAATGCGTATATCGAAGCAAAAATCCATGAGTACTGGCTGCACGCCGATGTGGAGCGCAACGACCAGTTGATCGAATTCTACGAAGACCTGTACGAATTGCTGAACCGCGAGAACTCCCGCATTTACAACGTGTTCACCGAAACGCTCAATGCCCTCAGTTCGATCTTTGCCAAGAACGGCGATATTCTCACGCGCGGCGAGGAACAGATCGACCACAAAGGCAACAAAACGTATTATTGGAACGTTGTTAGCGTGCCGGATATCGTGAGCCTCGTGGACAGCATGCTGGACAAGCGCGATACCGATGACCTGATCCGCGACTTCTCGCGCGAGCTGCTGGACAATTCAAGCCAGTGGGTGCAGGAGAACGAAATCGACATCGTCAGCTCCATCTCCGACTTCCTGACCGAGAAATTCGGTGACCTGATCACCCGTTCCATGGAAGACTTCCTGGTCATCAAATACGGCAAGGACGAGTCGGTCGAGAAGTTTGTGGAACGCCACATCGCAGGCAAGCTGGATGATGAGGCCGTGCCGGTATTCAATCTGAGCAACAGCACGGGCAGCCTGCATTTCCCATCCTGGGGCTTCGTGTCGGTGCCTGCGCAGGCGCCCGGTATTCTCAAAGGGATCCGCAACTATCAAAACAACGCGGTCGGCAAATCCCACTTTACCGTCAAGGAGAGCGAGGTGCGCAACCGGATCTTCTGGCTCAACACCCGGAACGGGGTACCGCTCTTCGTCTATACCCCGCTGAAAGTTTACGAAGAGAGCTACGAGCGCACGATTCTGGACAAAGAGGGCATTGGCCGCCACTTAGTGCAGACCGAGAAAAACAACTGGACCTACCTGCCATCGCCGATTCCGGAGAAATCGTGGGGCGATGTGTATGAGAATGCCCGCGTTAAACAGTACAACGCCCGCGTTCGCGCCGAATTCGACCAAGCGCTCGGGTACCGGATCATCACGGCCAAAACGCAAGATGAGAACACCAGCAGCCGCTATGCCGTGGTGACCACAGAACCGTTCGACTTGAATGCGAAGCTGGCCGGTTATGACATGCGTTTGACGTCCTCTGCGCCAAATCTGGGCGAGGTAAAGCGGGCTTCGACCGACCTGAAGCGCCTGCTTGCAGAAGGATTGCCGCGCGTTGGCACGAAGGACATTTTCGGCAGCATCAACGAAGAGATGGCCAAAGAAAACCTGGTCCGCTCGCCGCAGCTCATTGTTCGCGTGCGCGAAGAGCTGGCGAAGATGGAGGCCATCTCGGCCAAAGTCGCCGAACTGGAAAGCATCCTTTCCCAGCATCAGGACGAGGAACAGTGGTATGACCGCTTCATCGAGGCGCTCTACACGGATACGATCGTCAAAAAAGGCGCGCTGTACGTGTACGACCGCGATCCCGAGGAAGACGCGTGGGAGCCGTTCGCCAACCTGATGAAGAGCCGCAACTATGCGGAATACGAGGTGTTCGGCAACTTCCGCGCCTTGTCGGAGAAGGACCGGAACACGCTGATGCGCAAAGCGTCCCGCCGCGACAACGAATTGACCGCGTCCGAAGACATCGCCCCATTGCTTGCGAAGTTGGACGATCTGGCCACATTGTATATGGAAGCCCGCGATCAGCTCGAGTACGAGCGGGTGGAGCTGGCCAACGGGGAGGAACTCTACCAATTCTACAGAACGATGTCGGCCAAGCTGAACGACATCCGCAGAAGGCTGAAGTAAGATGACGGCCGTGATCAAACGCAAGCTTGAACAATTCGCTGCTTCATATGCAGCGGAGCAGGAGCGGCAGGGCAGTCTGGCCGATGGCCGCAGCAGCATTCATTACCCGGCCCTGTTCCTGTTCGTGGGCGATTCCGTTTCGCCTGCGTTGCCTGCGGTGAGAGCCATCAATCGCGTCAAATGGGACAACGGCGACGGCGTTGCGTATTTGCAGGTCGGTACAGACCATCAGGGCGGGACGGATGCTGACGGCAAGCAGGAGGAACATGAACCTGGGGTATATGGGGCCCATGAGCGGTATGGTGCCGGTGGTGCTGGTTCCGGAGAGTTGGGCAAGTCCGAAGTCTTCGAGGATGGCCAGGTCATCCGTTATGCTCTGCCTTTGAACGTGAATACCGGGCAATCCTCCAAAACGCTGCGCCGGGACGTGCATCGCGCGTTCCATGCGTCGAACGGGGCGCTCGCCGGGCTTAACCGGACGCTGCGCAAGGTTAGCAACCGGATTGCCGAGTTCGGCAGGCTGTACTCTTCGTTCGATCGGATCTACGTGACGGTCATTACGCGGGCGGACGACCCGCTGAACGTGCTGCTGCCCGAATTGGTGAAGCTGACGGAGACGATTCTGGGCCAGTCGTTCAAGTCCGTGCAGACCGATCTGCACGTGCTGGTGAGCGAAATGGAACAGGTCGAATCCTACGGCTACGCCAGCGCGGCAAGCCTCGCCTTTTTGCGTGAACTGGATTACATGCAGTCGTCCGAATTTGCGTACAGCGGCAACCTTCTGGTCACGGAGGACGGCATATCGATCCCTGTCGTTCATCCCGCTTCGCCGTTATTCGACCTGGTGTATGTGCTGTCGGACAAAAACGAGCGCGGCACCGGCGTGCCGGGCGGGTGGATCGACAACGCAGAGATGATCTGCCGCATCTGCCTGTTGAAAAACCGGAAGCAGGATGCAGACAACCCTGGAGGAAAGAATGCCTACAATAACACGTCTTTCAAAAACAACATCCGCACCGCGACCGCCCGCCACGGCTATGCGAGCGCGGGTTTCGCCGAAGTGCGGCGGCCGAACAAACCGATTGCTTTAGCGGTGCTGTATCACTTGTACCGCTATCTGCTCGGCCGTATGCGGCAGGAGCCGGATTGGAGCATGAAGGAAAAGCTGGCTTTCTTCGGCGCGGATGCGGCGGCGCTGGAACGCAAAACGCTCGGCATGCTGCCGGGGGAAGACCTGATCGAAGGCATGAGCGGCATCATGACCCATAATGTCGGTTTCTCGGACCTGAAGCCGCTCTCCCTCCGCGAGGCGGAAAAGGCGCTTTATGGTCAGGGAGCGGAGGCGTACTTCCGGGAAAACGTGGCGAGGCCCGCCGAGGAACGGGTGCGGCAGCGGGGCAAGGAAGGCTCCCTGCTTCGCCAGGCCGAAGCGTCCCGGTCCGAACATCCGGACATCGGGTACTTCCAGTGGGCGTCCTGGAGCGGAAGCGGCGAAGGCAGCGTTCGCGAAGCGCTGCTGGCGCTGATCCGGGACAAGTCGCTGCAATTGGATGCGGCCCGGGCCTTGCTGGAGCAGCGACAACAGGAGCGCGTCGAAGACCAGCCGTTCAAACGGGCTCTTTTCCGCGACAAGCAGAATGTCCGCAATCTGATCGATTGCTTGCTGGAGAAGGTGTATCTTCCCAAGATCGAGCTTCTGCGGCTGGAAAGCGAGCTGCAGCTTTTGCGGATGTACGACGCGGAGATGGAGCAGCTGCATGCGTTCAGCCGCAGCGTGACGGAACGACTGGCGCAGCTGGAAGCAGGGCTGCGGGATGCAGCCGAGGAAAGTGCAGCCGCGGCCGACGATTACATCGGCCAGAACGTTATGGAATACTACGGCAAAGTAACGGAAGCCCTCGTCGCCGAGCTGGAAGCAAGCCGGGGGCGGGACATTTGGTTTGAAGATCGCTATATGGGCGACATGAACAAACTTGCTGCGGAAGGTAATGAAGCGGTTTTGGAGCGGCTGATGACGGTATGCCGTACGCTGCTGCTTGCGGCAGAGCCTTTGCGCATGCCGTTCGAAGAGGAGCTGCTGCAGCGGGCCAACGTCACGATTGCCTACGGGGACAAAAACGTGCTGACCCGCGACGACTTGTTCCTCAAGTTGTATCGCACGCTGGAGGATCAGGCCGTGATCCGGGTGCGCGTGTTCGATTACACGCAGGAGCATCGGTACGAAGAGAAGTATTTCTTCGGTGATTCGAACAGCGCCTTTATGGACTACGCGGCTCATGCCGAAGAAACGTCCCGCATTTACAAGCTGGGCGTGGTGTATGAAGAACGCAGCAGCGGCGTGGAAAAGCTGAACCTGATGGGCGGATTTCATTTGGAGGACCTGATGGTCTACCGCAATGCGAGGGTCTACTACGATTCCTATGCAGCAAACGGGTACGAGCTTCATCCGGACGGTTTGGCCGATAAGTTGGAGCCTCTTCATTGAAGCCTTCGGCTTGCCTGTCCGCAGCCGTCATCGATGGTGAGCAGAACGGATCGCGCGGAAACATGCACACAACCGGTTCAAGCGGCCATCGTCAATTTTCCGGTCCTCAGGGCCGGTATCGGAAAGGATGCATGTGAACATGCAGCGAAAAATCAATCTTCTCCTGGTTCTGTTCAGCCTCATTGGCGGGGCTGTCGGATTTGCGGCAGGGGAACTCATGCTTCACGAGTGGCTTGGGGAGATGCCCCGCCTGCTGCTGATGGGTCTGTACTTTGGCGTACTGGCGCTCAGCGTAGGGCTGTTCTGCCTGCTGGCCGAGATGATCTCGCCAAGGCTGAACGGAGCATCGTGGAAACTGAGATACATGAGCCTGTCCTGGAAATTGCTTGTTCCGGCTACGCTGGCACTGTTGTTCGTCGTCGGCCTGGTACTGCAATTGCTGTACCAGATCAATCCGGGCGGGGCCAAGCAGGTCAAGGATATCGTGCTGATGATCGACAACTCGGGCAGCATGTCGGACACGGACCCGAACAACGGGCGTTTCGAAGCGGCGAAAACGTTGATTGCGCAGATGGACAGCGACAAACAGGTTGCCGTCATCACGTTCGACGACGAGCCTCAGTTACTGCAGCCTTTCATTCAGATGGATAGCGAAGCCGCCAAAAACGAAGTGTACGACAAGATCGATGGCATCGTGACCACCTCGGGCGGGACCAACTTCGAGGCGGCGTTAACCGAGGCGATGGAGCAAGTGCGCAGCAAGCAGGACCCAAGCCGGGGAACGGTAGCCATCCTGTTGTCCGACGGTTTCAGCGAAGTAAATCAGTCAGGCGTTCTGGCGGACTACGTGCAGGAGCAGATTGCCGTGAATACGGTCGGACTGAGCCTGGTCGACCCGTCAGGGACCGATCTTCTGCGGAGCATCGCTCAGCAGACTGGCGGCTTGTACTACGATGTTCCGGATGCGGGCGGATTGCAGCTGGCGTTCCAGCAGATTTACGATACGATCGACGAACGGACGCTGGTAACAGAGCGAACGGGCATGATGCAGCATAGCACCTATTTGGCCATTTTCCGCGTGGCGGCATTGCTGCTGATCGGGGCAGCGCTGGGCGTTTCGCTCGGGCTTGTGTTCGATAACCGCCACCTGGCCATGAATTTCGGGATTGGCGGGGTCGTGTCCGGCCTGCTTGCCGGCCTGCTGCTGGAATGGGGCATCGACGGTTCGGCCATTGGCGATCCGCTTACGCGTTTTGCAGCGCTGCTCATCCTGTCCGGCGTGCTCACCTTGTTTACCTGGATCATTCCGGTCAGGGAGGACACGGTGCGCAAGAAGCGCGGCCGTTCGGACGGCGGCGGGCGAAGCAACGCCGCAGAGGGCTTCGCGCAAAGACCGCGAGATACGCGCAGCAAGGGATTTTAAACATCGGGAGGTCATCGGATCATGCGAGTTATGGATACGGACTCATCGGGACCGGTCATTCGCAAGTTGACCCTTGCGATGGACGAAGACCATTGCACGCTTCGCTGGTTGTGGCCGGAAGGCATCGAAGCCGTGTATGTTGAAAGATCGGAGCTGGAGCTGGTCAGCAAAGACCATGTCGGGGGTGAAACGACGCAGGGTAAGCTCAAGCTGTACACCAGAGAGGAATATAAAGCAAGCAACGGATACGTGGATCGGATCACGGGGTTCGGCGCTATTCGCTACACGGTCCATGCCTGCGGCATGGACGAGGACGGCCCGGTGCTGCTCCGTCAGCAGGATGGAGACAATACCGTGCTCGCAAGCAGCCGCAAGGCGGATATCCGCTTTTCGATCCGATATAAAAAAGGCTTGTTCCAGAAACGGAAAAGCGTGTGGATGACCGTTACGGCCGAGGTCCCCGTGCCGAAGGAGGCGCTCTGCTATGTGCGAAAGCCAGGCGGCGTGCCGTTGAACAAGGAGGACGGGACGGTGTACCCGTTCCTCAGCGACTTTGCGCCGGGACGAACCGAATTGCCGGCCGTCGAGGTGGCCAAGGATGATTACGTCCGCTTGTTTTTTACGGACGGTCCGAAGTACGGTGCGGTGTACCGGCTTATATCCGATTAGCATTGCATGTTTCGAAGAAGAGAGTGGTTTGGGACGCATTCGAGGTTGATGTAATCAGCACTTTCGGCCGAACTTATATACATCGGAATGAATTTTTACCATTTTGACGTTTCAAGCAATAGGCATCATCTTTTTGCGCTGATCAGGGAAGGGGGAGAGACTATGAGTTTTTTTAGCCGGTTTTTGAAAAGGCAGCAGCCGGAGGAACGTCCGTTGTTTTACGATATCGTCTGTCCGTATTGCTTCAGCAAATTTTCGCCGGAAGAGGTCGTGTTCCGGGCCGCGCATCATCGCGACGACGATGAAGATTATGCGCTTGGGGAAGACGCCAAGCTGAATCGCTACCGCGAACGTTTTGGATTGGATACCGTATTCGAAATGGAGGCCGTATTGGCCCCCCATGACGTGCCGGAAGAGCATCGCATTTACTCGGACAACATCATCATGGGCTTGAATGATCGTTACGGCGTGGTAACGAGACGCAGGCTATGCCCGCAGTGTCACAATGAGCTGCCGGTGACGGCAGGCAAAGCGCCAAGCAACATTATTTCCATTATCGGCGCGTCGCAGGTCGGCAAGTCGGTCTACATGACGTCACTGATCCATACGCTCCAGCACTACACGGCAGACCATTTCGATGCCGCGTGCATGCCGCTGAATGCGGAGATCAGCCGCAGGTTCCGCGCCGACTACGAAGAGCCGTTGTTTGAACGCGGGGACCTGCTTGATTCGACGCAGAAGGAGAAGCTGCAGGAGCCGTTCATTTTCCAATTCGTCTTCAAGGACGAGGACAAGGCTCCGCTGACGCTGGTATTCTTCGACGTGGCCGGCGAAGGCATGGTGGAGCAGGACTATCTCGGTTTGCACGGGCAGCACATCAAAAATTCCGCTGGCATCCTGTTCATGGTAGATCCGCTTCAGATTCGTTCCATCCGGGACAAAATCCGCATTAATCTCGGCAACGAGCCGGGCGAATGGACGCCAAGATACGACGAGCCGCGCGACGTGGTGCTGACGCTGTTCGGTGATTTCATCGCGTACCAGGACAAGGCCAAAACCGATATCCCGACGGCCGTCGTGTTGACCAAAAGCGATATGCTGCATTCCCTCAAGGACGAGGATGGCGATTATATCAAATCGAACAGCAACGTGTTCCGCAACATGGTGCACCGCGACTATTTCAACCTGACCGAGTTCGAGAACATCGACGGAGAGATCCGCCGCTTCGTGGAGAAGGTGGACCGGCCGTTCAAAGGCACGATGGACGTGTATTTCAAAAATACGGCCTATTTCGCCGTTTCCGCATTGGGCAGCAATCCGGTCAACATGAAACTGCAGGGCGTCGTCAGTCCGATCCGCGTGGACGAGCCGTTCCTGTGGCTGTTGTACAAGCTGAAGTATATTGAGGGGAGAGTGGAATGATGCCTTCTTCCCAAACCCCGCCGATCGAACAGCAGATGTACACGAGGGAGCGGAGAGGGGTGTTTCGCACCACGGAAGGATTCGATACGGTTGCGGCATCGCCGGGATTGGACCCTGCTTACATCAAAAAAGTGCTTCATCCTTACTGCGTCTACGATGCTCCCGCTGAACTGACGGGCCGGGGAGAGAAGGACGGCAGCAAGTTTCCGCCGTCCATCCACCTGGTCCGCCTGGAGAACGGCGAGACGCTCCTCGGGCAGAACGTCTACCAGGCTGCCGATTTTACCGGCCTGCGCAGCGCTTTTTTTGCCCATAACTATGTCCTGCCTGCCGTCCGCGCGGAGCAGCAGATGAAACAGGGCGGTTGGCTGGACACCGCCTTCGCCACGTCATATGACATCGAGCAAGGCACAATATTGCCTTCGCTGGACGCTTTGCCTGCAGCCCCGTCATTGTCTGCCGAAGAGGGCTCTCCGTCTCCTGAAGCGGTTCTGGAGTCGCTGAAGATGAGCGAAGCGCTGTTCAAGCGTATGCTGTACGCCGTCATGCAGGCGGTGGCGACGCGCCGCAAAGTATACGTAGCACTGGATTTGCCTGCCGAAGAGATAACGGACGGCGCCCGGAAGCTGCTGCGTTTGCTGTATGCCGCTTTGCCTTATGCTTACCGCAGGCAGCTGGGATTCATGACGTACGCGAAGGAACCACAGGCGAAGAAAGGCATCCATCTGCAGTTCGTGGAACGGGGCACGCTTCGTCCGAAGGATCGCAATACGGAGAAGGACTTTACGTTCGATTTGATGTCCGGCAGGGTGACCCATGCCGACCTGTCGACAGCCCAACTGCCGTACATGACCTATGCTTGGTCATTGCTCCAGCCGGAAGGGAGAGCAGCCGCGGAAGGCTTTTATACGTTCGCGGACGAAATGCTCGCCAACATGGAGCCTGGCCGCGAGCTGTCGATTGAGGCTTATGGCGAATTAGCGCAATTTTACCGGCTTGAACAGGGCATCGATTCCCTGGATGTGCTGGATAACAAGAGCGGCGTGCTGGGCGGGTTGCTCACGTATCTGAAACCTGAAGGCGGGACGCTGCAGCGTGCGCGGCTCAATGAACTGTTTCTGGCGCTTCTCGGCCGCGAGCTGGACGGCGTCAAACGGGAACAGGTTCCCGAGGAAGCGGTCGCTGCGCGGATCGGCGAATATTTCAGCATTGCTTCTCAAGCGGTCCAGTCGCGCATCGTCGACTATTTCGTATACGGCATCAACAACGCCCGTGGGCGCAAACGTATGCGCGCCGTCCAAGAGCTATATGCCTTGCTGGATCGTGAACCGGGTCTGCATATGGCTTTTTTCGGGAAGGTGCTGGGTAATCCGTCGCTATCGAAGCTGTTGTTCGAGCCCTATTTGGAACAACAGTTGAAACGGGCCGAGACGGCTGCAGATACTACAAAGGTCTTCCAGCGCTGGGTAACAGAGCACCCTGCAGCCGTTCACGACGGCTTCTTGCTGGAGCGGACTGCCGAGGAACTGCGTGAGCGTCTGTTTTCGGCACCTGATCCGGTCGAGGCTGCAAATGAAGCGCTGAAGCAGGTCAGTTTGCTGGACCGCATGCCAAAGGCCGCAGCCGGTTCAGCCATCACCGCCAAAATCGGTCAATCCGAGGCGCGGACCCAAGGATTTGCAAGTCGGGGCAGCTTGTCCGAACGAGCAGCGCCGCCCGATTATCAGGAGCAATTGACCCGGTTGGCAGATAAGCTGGCTTATGTCATTAATCTTTTCCTCATTCAGGATCTCGATTTGGGCCGGGTCGCCAGGGAGCAGCTGCTGAGCATTGATATTCTGCTGCACGAGAACGAAGTGCGGGATTGGGCTGCGAGACAGGGAGCCGACGTAACGGCCCGCATCAATGTCATGCTGGCCGCGAGAGCTTGGCTAAGCGGAGAGGATCAGGACGAGGCGAGGCTGGAGTCCCTCTCTTTGGCGGAGCGGAACGAAATGCAGCGTTGGACGCGCGGCTGGTTGGCCGCCGAAATGCGGCTGCAGCCGGGAAGCAAGTCCTTTGAGGCGCTGCCCCTTGCCTTTTATCGGGGAGGGAACGGAAGCAGGCTGGACTATGCCGGACTGCTGGATTTCGTCCGCAGCCATGTCGGCAGCAAGGACGTGTTATACCAATTCATGGAATGGTCGGGACGCCAGCGGCTCTTCATGCGAGGGCAGCAAGCAGCCAAGGCTTACTCGGATGCGGTCGTGGATTATTTCAAAACCCATGATCGGGATGCCTTCAAATCGAAATCTGCCTTCAAGCCGTATTATGCAAGGGCAGACAAGACCATGAAACCGACGTATGACCGGGCCAAATCGGAGCTCGCCTCACCGCTGGTTCGCATACTGACAGGCAAGAGAAAGAACCTGTTCTTGGCATCGTTCATCGTCATTCTGGTTGCCGGCATTGCGGGAGCAGCCTTGGCATGGATGGGCAAAGATTCGGAAGCGCCGGCGGCTTCTCCGCCGTCCGTGCAGGAGCCCGATGTTACGAGCGAGCCGGAAGTGCAGCTGCCCGAGCAGGTGGCCTATGTTATTCCGGGCGGCTCCGGCGGGAGTGCGGAAGCCTCGTCGCAATTGGTGATCCGTTTCCGCACGGAGACAGGCGGGGATACGCTGCAGTCCGATTCGCTGGAGTTGAACATGAAGGATGGCAGCGTAGAGGAACTTGATGCTGCCGGAGCGTGGGAGAGCCTGACCACGGAAGGGCAACCAGAGGGTTCAACTGCAGGCGACGGTGCGGCTGGTTCTTCAGTTGACCCATCCGGGAATGACGATACCCATGACAGTTCCGAAGGATCGACCAATGAAGGCAGCGGTGTACAGAGTGAGAGCTCTGCACCAGATCTGAGTCAAGGAGAAGAGAATGGTGCCTCATCGCCCGATTCGTCTTCAACCCAGTCTCCTGACGCATCGTCGCGTGGGACAGACGGACAGGCTGGAGAAAACGGAACGAGTGCTGGCACAGGTTCAACGAATGGCACGTCAGATCAGCAGTCGGCAATAGACGGTTCAACGGGATCGAGTGCCCCCTCTTTGGAGAACCTGACGGAAGCGGACATGGATCGGCTTTATCCGTTCGGCCAGAAGGTGCGCATTCCCGAGGGAATCGAGGCAGCGAACATTGCCAGCGTGCAAAGCGGCGCGCTTGTGATTAACCTGATCCCTGAACCCAAGTTGTAGCTCGGTAACAGACCCATTTCAGGGAAAAGCATATCAACAAAACAAGGGTGAGAGAAGCCAGTGTATGGACTCTCGCCTTTTTTTCGTAGGTTTGGCCGAAATTCCATGAATTCGTAATGGCCTGAAGAGCATATATAATGTCGTTGCAGCGATCTGATTGGAGATGTATCCGGCGCGGTACGGTCTTGGGAAGCTGGCGCAGCAGCATTCATCAGCAGGCATCTCTTGTGCAATTTACTGAAATACGGTCTTCCAATGCGATGTATTTCCTTTCGAAATATGTCCATCTTGCAAAATACTGCATTCCATACCCAATGAATTTGCGAAATGGTGTTGACAAATGATAATGATTATCAGTATCTTTAGATATAGGAACTTTTTGAACTTGCTGAGTCGGTAATCTTTTCATACAACCAATACGTTATCGTTGCCATAACCGGAAGTACATACCCGGATAAATGAGAGAGGGATGATCGCATGTTTCGTCTGGAGACGTCCAAGCTGGATATCGCTTATGAAGAAAGACTGATTGTTGAGGACCTGAATATTCAAATCCCCCAAGGCCAGATCACGGCCCTTGTCGGAGCCAACGGCTCGGGGAAATCGACAATCCTGAAAACGATGGCACGCATCATGAATCCCAAGGGCGGACAGGTGCTGCTCGACGGAAAGTCCATTCATAAGCAATCTACGCGCGAGGTAGCCAAACAGCTTGCGATCTTGCCGCAAAACCCTACTGCACCGGAAGGGCTGACCGTAACCGAGCTTGTTTCTTATGGCCGCTTCCCGTATCAAAAAGGTTTCGGATCGATGCGTCCCGAGGACAAGCGCATGATCGAATGGGCCATCGAAGTGACGGGCATGAACGAATTTCATGATCGCCCGATCGATCAGTTGTCCGGAGGACAGCGCCAACGTGCATGGATTGCGATGGCTCTTGCTCAGGAAACGGATATCCTGTTCCTTGACGAACCGACGACATTCCTTGATATGGCCCACCAGCTGGAGGTGCTTCAATTGCTGGAGATGCTGAATACGACCGCCAATCGTACCATCGTCATGGTCGTACATGATCTGAACCATGCCTCCCGTTATGCCCATCACATGATTGGCATCAAGAAAGGCAAAGCGGTGGCTACAGGCTCGCCTGTTGAAGTCATGAACCCCGACGTGCTGCGCGAAGTGTTCAACATTGAAGCAGATATCGTTATAGACCCGCGCTCGGGCGTTCCGTTGTGCTTGCCGTACGCGCTTGCCGGAGCACGTCAACAAGTATTCGAACAGCCGGTTGCGAATGAATCGATGCTGCATGTAGCAGGAAGAACGGAACAGCGCATTCGCACCGCTGCGGGAAGTTAGACATTTCAACGCCTGTAATGGGCGAATCATAATAAGGGCCGTTGTGCTGCATGCACACGGCTCATTTTCGCGTTATGCAGGATTAGGGTTCGCCAGCGTACATTTCTAGAGATCTGGCATCAGGGTATGTCGGATATGTACGTTTGAAACAAGTAACTTGTTAATTCTGGATCTACATCGATACATAATTTCGTATGGGAGGGTTTTCGATCATGGGAGCGATCAATTACGATTGGCTGCAGCAATATGGCCGAATTGCAGTGACATCGTTGGAGCAGCCAGTCTGGAGCATGCCCCTGGCCGCGTTGAAAGATCCTGTTCAAGCCAGGCAAATGCTGGCCGAGTTCAACAAACACCTTCGTGCCGACTCGCTGCGTTCGGCGGCCGTTTATTTCACGCATTCGCTGCGGGGGCTTGTGCTTGGGATCCACTACATGACAGCCGTATGCGATGCGCGGCTCGACATTTCGCTGGACAATATCGAATTGCAGCTTGAAGTGAAGAACGACCGTGTGGCAGCAAGCTTCCTCCTTAGGGATGCGACAGAGCGTCCGCATGTTCAACAGGCAGCCGAGGGAGATGAACCCCGGAATCGAGCATGTGCCCAGTCCTCATGGCGAAACGAGGTGCTCACGGCATACTACGGCGAGCAGCTGCGTCCGATGATTGAGGGAGTGGCAGCAGCCGGAGGGGCCAAACCGGGCCAAATGTGGTCGCAGCTGGCGGGCATTCTGAGGTGGTTCACAACGGCGGTGCAGCAGATGCCCATTGAACAGGCGGAACGCGAAGCGGTCATCGAAGGATACGAGCATGTGATCAGCATGCCTCCGGACGTGTTGGGGCTGAAAAGAAACCTCCTGTCCTTCAAGCCGGTGGAGGTTGCGAATCCCTACCAGCCCGGGCAGACCCTGCTGATGAAGCCCGCCTGCTGTTTGCATCATGTCGTCTATGACGGACAGGATTATTGCTACACCTGTCCGAAGCTGAGCAAGTCGGAGCGGCAGGAACGTTACGAAGCGATCCTCGCGGCGAATAAGTAATAAGGGTACCGTTTTCGCAGATTTGGTATTGGGCAGGGACAGGTTTATAATGGAAATATCGGCTGTATCGCCAGCGCATCGTTCGTGAACCTTGCGGGAGGCACAGCCTTTGAAACCTACAAAAGCATGGGAGGAATCGGTCATGTCCGTATATTCGTACAAAGCGGTAACTACCGCCAATCAAGACGTGTCGCTCGATCAATATAAAGGCAAAGTGCTGCTCATCGCCAACACGGCCAGCCAATGCGGGCTGACGCCGCAATACGGCGAATTGCAAAAGCTATATGATCGTTACCGCGATCAGGGCCTTGTCGTGCTCGGGTTTCCCTGCAATCAGTTCGGTGGCCAAGAACCGGGGAGCAGCGAGGAGGCAGCATCGTTCTGCCAGCTGAACTACGGCGTGAATTTCCCGGTATTCGCCAAGGTGGAAGTGAACGGAGAAGGCGCGGACCCGTTGTTCCAATATCTTCGCGAACAGCAGCCGGGCGAGGGCGAGAGCAATGAGATTCAGTGGAACTTCACGAAGTTTCTCGTGAACCGAAGCGGTGAAGTGGTGGCACGTTACGAGCCGAAGGAATCGCCTGAGGCGATGACGGCCGAAATTGAGCAATTGCTCGGTTAAGGGTTAAACCTGAATATTACGCAAAAACCTGTCCCCGGAAGTCTCCGGTGACAGGTTTTTTTGTGAACGTGGCGGAATGGTTCGCAGCTTTCGGCAAAATTGCCGTGGACCGGGTTGTCTCGTAGCATACCTAGGGGAGCGGCTGTCTCAATGTATAATATCCTTGCTCGGAGGCCAGTCTAAGCAGATTGCGAGCATAGTTTCCGGCCCAGGAATAGCCGTGCCTGCGTTCCTCGCTGATCTCCCGAATGTCCATGTATTTCAACCCGTCCCGGTCCGCAAAAAAAGGAACATCCTCATCCACGTTATAGAAACGGTACCAGATGACGCTGCCCGGATCGGGCTCAAAATACACCGGTCCCTGGCGGTTGTATTTGGTTCCATTTTCCCGAACGGTATCGAACCAACGGAGGGCGCTTTGCGCGGCCTTTTTGATCTCGGGCGTTTGCGGCCTGGACATGAGGAAGGCGGTAATGCCTACCGATTCCGATCCCGATTTGGAGGCCAGTTCATAAGCCCTGCCCGGCAGCGGGGTGAAGGTTACCGGATCGTGTTGGGCGCACCAGACCGTAGGCACGCCGTTGTTGACGATTTGCGCTTTCAGCGTGTAGTCGATGCCTTTGTTCAAGGCCTTTTTCAATCGTGCACGATCCTGTTCATTCAGAATGTCGTTATTGAAGCCTTCGCGCCGTTCAATCATATCGTCAATGAGGACCATGGTGCGCACCATCGCGTTGTCGTTGTATGTAACGGCATCCGAGTAGTTTCCGCGTTTGGGGTACACTTGCGGCCAGCCTCCTGATGGATATTGCGAAACCAGAATGAAATGGACGGCTTTGCGGATACTGTCCTTGAAGACCGGATTGCCCGTTTGATCGTACATATGGGCCAGGAAACGGATTTCCGTGACGGTTGCATCATTATCGAACGTACCCAGCTCAACGCCATTCGGGTCCTTCCAATCCGAGCGAGCGGTTTTGCCATCCCATGGGGTTTTGTATTTTTCTTCCATCGCTTTGAAAAAGCCGCCATGAGGCATCTGCCACGAAACGATATTGAGCGCATAGGCCGTGTCCTTAGCCAGATCTCCCGTTGCAAAGGCGCTGTAATCCCTGAATCTCTGCAAAATGGAGGATACATCCGCCCCCACAGGCGCATTGGCGGAGATGACCTCGGTCTTAATCGTAACCGGTGCAGAGTCGGCATTAACCGGCGAAACGGCCAGAGCACTTGCAGAGACCATGGCAATGGAGGTGGCAGCCGGGATGAATCGAAGCAGGGCGGACCGTGAACTTTTTTTCAAAAGATAAGCCTCCTTGTTGGGAATGTTGGGAGTTTAATCATAGTTAATCCATTATAAGGATCATCTATATTAATGATTGTAAGCGTTTGCCATCATAAAAATGACACCCTGTTATAAATTTGTGACAATTTTTCAAATGCCTCGAAGGGGGCGTTCGAAAGAAAAATCTGCGGAAAAGAAACCTGTCTCAAACCCAAGCGTGGCAAAGCATAAATTGTCTTAAAGCAGGGGAAAATGTAATGTCAGTAAAGGGGAAGGCGAACCACAGCCGAGAGAGGAAACTTTAAATTTGTACAATTTTTTTGTAGAACCTATTGCAATGTGAAAAATGTCACATTATAATAAGGGCATAAAGTGAAATTAATCACAAAAGGACGTACGCTACAAAGTGAATGATTTCACATATCTAATTATCGTTTATTTATCCGCTGTTTTTAATCATATGCCCAACTCTCAAGGAGGAATTCATCATGAAAATCGCAGTCATCGGATGTACACATGCAGGAACCGCAGCCATCGTCAACACAGCCAAATTGTATCCGGAAGCTACCATCACGGTTTACGAACGCAATGACAACATCTCTTTCTTATCCTGCGGCATTGCCCTTTACGTGGGCGGTGTAGTCAAAGATCCCGACGGCTTGTTCTATTCCTCGCCCGACCAACTGGCCGACCTTGGCGTGGTCACCAAAATGCTGCACGAAGTGACTGCGGTGGATGCCGACAACCATACGCTGCGGGCGAAAAACCTGAAAACCGGCGAAGAGTTCGAAGACACGTTCGATAAATTGATCGTAACGACCGGTTCTTGGCCAGTCATTCCGAAGCTGGACGGCATCGAGATGGATAACATCCTGCTCTGCAAAAACTACAACCACTCGAACACGATCATTGAAAAGGCAAAAGAAGCTAAACGCATTACCGTGGTTGGTGCAGGCTACATCGGGGTGGAGCTTGTCGAGGCCTTCCAGATGAACGGCAAAGAAGTCACACTGATCGACAGCGTGGACCGCATCCTGAACAAATACCTGGATCGTGAATTCACGGATGCCATCGAAGATACGCTGACTGGACGCGGCATCAAGCTTGCTCTTGGCCAAACGGTACAGAAATTTGAAGGCGAGAATGGCAAAGTAACCAAAGTCATCACGTCCAAAGGAGAGATCGAAACCGATCTGGTCATTCTGTGCATCGGCTTCCGTCCAAATACGGGACTGCTGAAAGGTCAAGTCGACATGCTTCCGAACGGAGCAATCATCGTGAACAAATACATGCAAACCAGCCACAAAGACGTTTTCGCCGCAGGCGACAGCTGCGCGATCCATTACAATCCGACAGGCAAAGCAGCCTACATTCCGCTTGCGACCAACGCGGTGCGCATGGGTACGCTCGTGGCACGCAACCTTGTTCGTCCGACAACGCCTTACCTCGGAACCCAAGGCACATCGGGCATCAAAATTTATGAGCAAAACATTGCCGGTACGGGACTTACCGAAACATCGGCAGCCGATGAAGGTTTGGTTGTCGAAGCGGTAATCCTGGAAGACAGCTATCGTCCGGAGTTCATGCCGACTGCCGAGAAACTGCTGCTCAAGGTGGTGTATGAACAAGCTACACGCCGCATCGTCGGGGCGCAGGTGATGTCGCAGGCGGATCTGACCCAGTCGATCAATACGATCTCGGTTTGCATCCAGAACAACATGACGGTGGATGAGCTGGCGTTCATCGACTTCTTCTTCCAACCGCATTACAACAAACCGTGGAACTTCCTGAACTCGGCGGGACTCCAAGCTCTGCCCCCTGTGGAAGTGAAAGCACCGGCAATGGTTTAACTCTTTATATATGTAAAGTCGATATTTAAACAGCAGCAGGTTGGCGGAGATCCGTCAGCCTGCTGTTTTTTGGTGATTACAGGTTGTCCGCATGCTGCGGCGATCTGCCACTTAACTTCAAATGTATGAAATTCTCTTCACGCAGAACAGTCACGCTAAAGTTCTCACTCTTTTTCACTTCACGATAATACTCGTCATAGCTCTGAAAATGAAATTGATAACCCATTTTGACCACAGAGCCGTAGAGGGAACAGACGATTTCCCGGTCTTTCACGAAAATGATCTGTTGGATCGCTTCATCGTCCGATTCATAAACGTGATCGCTTTCGAAGCCGATGGCCGAAGTGATTTCTTCTTTGGAGGTATAGGGAGAAAATGAATACATGGCATCCCAGTCAAACGGAATGATTGCGTTCAGCGCATATTCCCCGTCATCCATAGAGTGGATCATGTCTTCGAACGCGTTTAGATGCTGTTGTGCAAGAGAAGGCTGAACTTTGTTCAAATGAAGAATGCATCCAGGCAAAATGCTAAGGACAAGAATAAGCGCAGCCCATGCTCCTTTTCGTAAATCCAATATGACAAAGCCCCTCTTCAGTAAGGTTTCTCTTCATCTTACCGCATTTTTATGGAAAGGAACATGTTCAACATTATCGCTAATACGGGCATTGTGATTATTTGCACAAAGTTTTGCCGCCTGGCGAGATACAATGAAAACATGAAGTTGAACGGTGAAGAGAAAAGACCTTTGTCAGGGCGATTCATCACACAGTAAGAGGAGGATGCGTTATGGCGGCAAAAACACCTCTTGAGGTTGCACAATATACGGCGCAGACCGGGATGAAAAAAGCGCAAAGTCCGGTATCTACCGTGTTGGTGCTCGGTTTTCTGGCCGGAGCGTTTATCGCGCTCGGCTTTTTGCTGGATATTCGGGTCATTGCCTCTGCTCCGGCGGAGTGGGGAAGCATCGCCAATTTTATCGGGGCCGCAGTGTTCCCGGTGGGGCTGATCATGGTTTTGGTCGGGGGCGGCGAGCTGCTGACAGGCAACATGATGGCCGTACCGCTGGCGGCAGCGACACGCAAAATTACGCCAGGCAGCATGTTCAAAAACCTGCTGCTGGTGACGCTCGGCAATTTGTTGGGTGCGCTGTTCGTTGCGTATTTCTTCGGCCACGTACTGGGATTGACCGGCGACGGAGCATACTTGACCAAATTGGTCGATATGGCGGGGCATAAGCTGCATGACGGTTTCCTGCAGGCCTTCATCTCCGGCATCGGCTGCAACTGGCTGGTGGCGATGGCGGTATGGTTGTCCTATGCAGCCGACACGATGAGCGGCAAGGTGCTGGGCATCTGGTTTCCGACGATGGCTTTCGTGGCCATCGGCTTCCAGCACGTTGTGGCCAACATGTTCCTGATTCCGGCGGCCATTTTCGAAGGGCACTATTCGTGGGGCGAGTTCTTTATGAATGTTGTGCCCGTATGGTTGGGGAATCTGACGGGAGGCGCGCTCTTTGTGGCGGGGGCGTACTACCTGGCGTATATGCGCACAGCCAAACCGGAGGCGGCCGCAGCGGAAGGGGCGCAGCCGAAGGCGGAGACAAGAGCGGTATGGAGCAAGCAGGCATAATGCCTGCGATGGAGGAATCCAACGTGATCCGACGCGTAACGAACCTGAGGCATCTTATAATGGCTCATTTCCGCTTTGTTCAGCGCTAACGAATCCTACGCACGCTATTTTACCGAAAAAGGGGAATCGGGTGGCCTTACGCTAACTATAACGTGTCTGAGGTTCGTTACCGATGCAAGACGGCCAAATCAACCCGAATAAGGTGTGTAAGGTTCGTAAGCCGCGAGAGGTTATAACGTAACGTGAAGAGGACCGTTTTATACTCATAACGAAACAAGTGCAGGGATGCCTGCACTTGTTTTTTTATCATTTTAAAATGTAAACCGCAGAAAAGTAAATTCGCCACGAAGAGGTTCGGGGGAACGAAACCTGTTCATGGCGAATTTCGGGAGTGGTCCATGATATGGCATAAGGAGGAAGTGGGGAAACACTAACCTGATGCCTTGCTTATATTGTACCCGCGCCATCTTTAGGTGAATCAGGCAAAGCAAACTTTTTTTGCGCAAAAAGTCGAATTGGCGATATGATATAGCAATAGCATTTTGCAGGAGGAGGAGAAAGGACATGATCGATCAGGACAATGGCGTATTTCCGGCGGTTTGCCCGCTTGATTGCCCGGATACGTGCGGCCTGCTGCTACATAAGGAGAACGGAAAAATCGTGAAGGTGACGGGCAATCCCGATCATCCCATCACAAAAGGCGCCATCTGCAACAAGGTCAGAAACATGACGGAGCGAGTCTATCATCCGGAACGGCTGCAGTATCCGCTCAGACGTGTCGGCGCCAAGGGAGAGGGGCGGTTCGAACGCATCAGCTGGGACGAAGCGATCGACGAGATCACGACCCGGTTCCGCGCGTTGTCCGAGACGTACGGACCGGAATGCATTTTGCCCTACAATTTCTACGGCAACATGGGCATTCTCGGCGTGGACGGCATGGACAAACGTTTTTTCAACGCTTTGGGTGCCAGCGTGCTGGAGCAGACAATCTGCAATGCGGCAGGCAATACGGGCTGGAAATATACGATGGGTGCCAATCGCGGCACATTGCCGGAAGATACGGAGCACGCGGACGTCATTGTGGTATGGGGCGGCAATATCGTGAGCACCAACATGCACCAAGTCGTGCTGGCCGAGAAAGCCCGCAAAAAAGGGGCGAAAATCGTCGTCATCGACGTGCATCGCAATCGCACCGCACAGTGGGCTGACTGGTTCATCCCGCTCTATCCAGGCACGGACAGCGCGCTTGCGCTCGGGCTTATGCACGTGCTGTTTGAACGCGGGATGGTGGACGAAGCCTTCATGCAAAAATATACCGTCGGTCACGAGGCGCTGCGCGAGCATGTCCGCGAGTACACGCCTGAGCGGGTGGCGCGGATTACGGGCGTATCGGCCGAGGACATCGTGAAGCTTGCCGAGCTGTACGGGCGCGCCGACGCGGGTTACATCCATATCGGCAACGGGCTGCAGCACCACGACCATGGCGGCATGAGCGTGCGCAGCATTGCCTGCCTGCCCGCGATTACCGGGCACTGGCTGAAGCGCGGCGGCGGGGCCGTGCGCACGAACAGTTATGCCAGCACCAACGGCGATGCCTTGGAGCGCCCGGAACTGCGAGCGAACCCGGAACCGCGCGTCGTGAACATGAACCGGATCGGTGAAGCGCTGCTGGAGGCGGAGCAGCCGATTCGGGCCCTCATGGTTTATTGCAGCAACCCGTTGGTGGTTGCGCCGGATACAGAGCGGGTTATGCAAGGTTTTGCCAGAGAAGACCTTTTTACGGTCGTGCATGACCTGTTTCTGACGGATACCGCCAAATACGCCGATATCGTGCTGCCTGCGGCATCTTCGTTCGAAGAAACGGATTTGTACACATCGTATTGGCATCAGTATGTGCAGCTGCAGGAACCGGTTATCGCGAAAATCGGGGAGAGCAAAAGCAATGTGGAGCTGTTTTCACTGCTGGGACAAGCGATGGGGTATGACCCCGAAATATTCAGCGAAACGCCGGAGCAAATGATCGCGGATGCGCTAAAAGATACGGGCAATCCGTACATGAATGGCATTACGTTGGAAGCACTCAAAGCCAACCGGTTCGTGAAGCTGGACATGGCGGCGCATGCCACGTTCCTCGAAACGCTGCCCACGCCGTCCGGCAAAATCGAGTTGTACTCGGAAACGATGCGGGAGCGCGGCTTGCCGCCGCTGCCGACATACCACCCGGCGGTGGAAGGGTATGATGGCGAGCGCCGGCCAAGCGAAGAGGACAAATATCCGCTGATGTTCCTTTCCCCGCCGAACCATAATTTCCTGAATTCCACCTTCGCCAACTCGGCGAAGCATCAGAAGATGGAGAAAATGCCGCTGCTGCACATTCATCCTGAAGACGCGGAGCGCCGGAACGTGGCCGACGGCGACCCGATTATCGTCTGGAACGACCGCGGGCGCATCGAGCTGGTCGCGAAGGTCAGCGATGCGATGCTGCCGGGGACGGTCATCAGCCAAGGATTATGGTGGGACGGCGCGGGACGGAAACAGCGGGTCAACATGCTGACGCCAAACCGATTGTCCGACATGGGCAATGGAGCGACCTTTTTCTCATCCACTGTTGAAGTGAAGCGTCAATGAGTGTGCTTGCGCATGTCATGTTTTCGGGTAAGATGGACTGAGGGCAGTGGAAACAACAATGAACGAATAGACCTAGAATAACCATGTCTTCGCTCAGGGCTGATCAGACGGCCGGAGCGAAGGCTTTTGTTTTGAATGAAGGAGAATGGAATCGACATGTTGAGATGGCTTGATACGTATCCGAAAGAAGTAAAAGTGTTTTTGCTCGCAAGCTTGGTCAACGCCACGGGCAGTGCCTTGATGTGGCCTCTGACCACGATGTACGTGTTCGACGAGCTTGGACAAACGATGGCTAATGCCGGGTTCGTCATCCTCATCCAGTCGCTTGGCGGCATATTCGGCCAACTGCTGGGGGGCGCATTGTACCACCGCGTCGGCGTCAAAAAGCTGATCATCGGTTCGCTTGCGCTGAATGCGGCCGGGTTGTTTGCATTGCCGTTCATTAGCGCCTACTGGGTCGTATTCATTTGCGCCATGGGCTGGATCGGCCTGTTCAGTTCATTATCATTGCCTGCAATCCAGGCATTTGTCGGGTTTCGGTTTGCCGAGCGGCGGGCTGAACTGTTCAACGTCATCTATGTGGCGAACAATATCGGCGTGGCCATAGGAACGGCGCTCAGCGGTTTTTTGGCGGACTTTTCGTATCATCTCAGCTTTGTATTGAACGGGGTGACATCAGCGGCATTTGCGGTCTTTTTCTGGTTCTACCTGTCGAAAGCAGAGCCGGAACAGGGGGGCGTGCATCTTGCCAAACGCAGCCGGACCGGTCAAACAGGCGCAAGCACATGGGCTTTGCTCGGCAATGTCAGGTTGTATCTGTTCATGAGCCTGGGCGTGCTGTTTCTGCTGTTCGGCAACTCGATCTGGAATACGGGCGTGTCCCCGTACATCATCTCCGAGGGCATGGAAAAACGAATGTACGGCCTGCTCTGGACGTTGAACGGCGTGCTGATTTTTGTGGGCCAACCGTTCACCACTTGGGTTAAGCGGACCATGGCACGCACGTCCAATGCACAGATGACGGCGAGCGCCGTATTTTACGGCATGGCTTACCTGGTCATGATCACGATGTATAATTATCCGGGCATGGTGCTTGCGATGGTGCTGGCTACGTTCGGGGAAATGCTGATCTCGCCTGCAACCCCGGCGTTTATTTCAGAGCATGCGGGCAGGGCTGCCCCGTTCTATATCGGGTTGTCCGGCGGCATCGGTGCGGTGGGCCGGGTCATCGGGCCGTATGCGATGGGGGTCATGTACGACCACCAGGGACTGATTCCCGTAGCCTGGCTGGCCACGGCCATGGCGGGCGTGGCGGTCATCGGCTTCCTGGTCCATGGGGCAATGAACCGCGGCAGGGAAGCCAAGGAGTACGGGCTGGATGCCTGACTCCTTGTCCGGCTTCGTCCGGCAAGGAGAAGGTCGCTTTTTCGCCAATAGCGGAATTTTTACTTGACAAAAAAGTTTATTTATGCTATAATTTACATATTAAATGATCGCGTATATAATAGGGTTCTCCTGGCCAGGGGAACTCTATTTTTGTATATACGGAGGATTCGACGATGAAGAAGAATGAGTCCAGCATCACATCCCTAATTTCGGCTTTTGCCCGCGCCTACCACAGCGAGCATGATACCCCGCTTATTTTTGACGATTTCCTAGCCAAGCAGCTGATTGCGCCCGAAGAACATGCCATGATTCGCGCAAACATGACGCAGGGCATCACATTTTTCAACAAAGAGATCGCGGAGCGTTACGCCGACGACCTGGACGAAACACTGAAATGGATCGTCCATGTGCAGCTTGCTCCGATTACGTTGTCACGCGCAGCCTATTGCGAGCAGTGTCTGATGAATGAGGTGCGGCTGGGGACCCGGCAATACGTCATTCTTGGCGCAGGGCTGGATACGTTTGCGTTCAGGCACCCGGAACTCCAAGGACTTCTTCACATCTATGAAGCGGATCATCCGGCCACGCAGCAATCCAAACTGGACCGGCTGGGCCGGGCTGGCCTGGACGTTCCCTCTCACCTGCATCCGGTTCCGATGGACTTTATCCATGAACCGGCAATCCGGAAACTAACCGATGCCGGATTCGGACAGCTGAAAACATTTTTCAGCCTGCTGGGCGTATCGTATTACTTGAGTAAAGAAGTGAATGCACGCTTGTTGCGGGAGCTGTTTGCCGATTTGCCTGCCGGAAGCTCTATCGTGTTCGATTATGCCGATGAACGAACATTCAGCACGCAAGGTCTTTCGGGAAGAGTAGAAAAAATGGTGCAAATGGCAGCGATGGGCGGCGAACCGATGCAGTCCTGCTATACCTATGCAGAAATAGAGTCCCTGCTGGCCGATGCCGGGCTGCTTGTGTATGAGCATTTGTCGCCCGAAGACATTCAGCGGCGTTATTTCGAGGGTCGAAGCGACCGGCTGGCCGCGTTTGAGACGATACATTTCATTCATGCCGTGAAAGCACGATAGGATCAAATAGGTTTATTATTTCGGCGTTCAGCCGCGTTCGGATGAGGCAAATGCCTCGGTCCGCACGCGGCTTTTTTGACATTATATAAGTTGAACCGATGATTTTTACACGGAGTCACTACGTGGTCAGAACCATCTTCCGATCCCTGTTATCCCCGGATTTTTTTGATCCCCTTTTTTCAAAGGGAAATCCGGTGAAGCTTATGCTTCCGATGCAGCTTTCTTTCAGAAAGCTTTTAGACCGCTTCGCTTCTCCAGATTCTTCCTGCCCTCTCCGTTATTGTGTAGAAGCTGTTTCCCTTACATTGCGCAAAAGCCGGTATTGGAAACTTTTATGACCGGAATTGTGCAAAATACCCATATAATAGAGAAGTGATCCGCATATAGAGCAGGGGGAAACAGACATGTATAAGGTTCTGCTGGTCGATGACGAATTTTTGATCGTGGATGGAATCGCCAGCGTCATGAATTGGAAGCAGCTCGGCACGGAATTGGTCGGCACCGCGCAAGACGGATTGGAAGCGCTTGCTTTTATTGAGCGCGAACGGCCGGACATCATCATTTCGGACATTCGCATGCCCGGCATGGACGGGCTGCAGCTCGTCGAGAAAGTAGCTTCGAAATACCGGGACATCTCGTTTATTATGCTGACCGGATTTACGGAATTCGAATATGCCAAGAAGGCGATGCAGTACGGGGTGAAGCATTATTTGCTCAAACCGTGCAGCGAAGAAAGCCTCGTGGAAGCCATCGGCGAATTGGTGGGCGAAAAGGACGAATGGACCGATCAGGAGCGGTTTGTGCAATCGATCCAAGCTAATTTGGAACGGGTGCTGCCGCATGCGCAGAAATATTTCCTGAAGGAGCTCGTCACAAACAAGACGTATGGCGCTAAGGAGTGGAAGCATTTTGGCGAGCTGTTCGGCGTGCAGTTCCGAAGCCAGCAGGTACGGCTGTTGCTGGTCGAAATTGAGGGAGAGCACGAATTCATGCATTTGTTTGCCATTCAGAACATTGCCGAGGATATCGTCCGTAATCCGATGCTCAGCACAACCGTCGGACGGCACGTATTGCTCATGATCGAGAATAAACTCACGGAAGATCAGCTCTTTCGCAGCATTGACGAAATCCGTGATACGTTTGCCCGATATTACCATTACGACCTGACGATCGCGCTGAGCGAGCCAGGGGAATTGTCACAGGCACGGCAGCTGTACATGCAGACGCTGGTTTACCTGAATCATCGTTTCTACCTTGGGGAGGGCAGCCTTATCATGGAAAGGGACCTCCTTCCTCCCGAGGAGCGAGGGCTGCCCGAATTCGAATTTGATCAGGAACGCCTCGTTACCGCCATTAAATCAGGGCACTGGCAGGAGGCCGAGAACGAGCTGGATCGCAGCTTCCGTTTGCTGACCGATCTGCGTTACGACATTTCCCAGACGAAGTCCTATCTCATCCAGATGTTCATGGAGATCATCCGCTTAACCGGCCCGGACGAGATGAAGAGGCATATGGAGCGCCTGCCCGGCATGATCGAGACGAGCACGCTTCTTTCGTTCCAGCAATTTCTGCTCGGCACGGCCAAGGACATTGCCATGCAGCGCTACAGACAGCAGCGATCAAGGCAGTCGCAAATGGTGCGAAGCGTCAAACAGCTGGTGGAAAAGCGGTACGGAGATGAGTCGCTTACGCTTCAGGCGATTGCGGCAGAGATCTATATGAACCCGGACTATATCGGCAAAATGTTCAAAAAGGAGACCGACGAGAAATTCACGAACTACGTCATGCGTTACCGGATCGGCAAAGCGATGGAACTGCTGGAGCAGGACGGGGAATGCACGGTTTCCTCGCTTGCGGAGCAAACGGGTTTTGGGGCGAACTGGCCCTATTTCAGCAAAGTATTCAAGAAACTCACGGGCTTCTCTCCTTCGGAATTCAAAAAAGCGCCGTAACCCGATTCGTTCAGCCGGCTCCGTTCTTATGGAAGTGTACCGTACAATTTATATAGTCGCACCCTGTATGCCCGTTATGGCGACAGGGTGTTTTTTTGTCGGACAGAACTCGGTTTTGAGCATTAACATATCGGAAATGGACATGGGAAGAACCGCTTCCGGATTTTATCATTATCCATATGAAGGTGAATGAACATCAGGAATGGGGGCAAGGAGAATGGAATTGAAACGAAGTCCGGTCATGCCATCCGGGCGTTTGAAACCATCCGGCAGATGGGGCGTCGTCAAAAAAGAATTGATCCGCAACAGGTACGTGTACATGATGCTCATTCCCGTCGTTGCCTATTATTTGATCTTCAGCTATGGGCCGATGTACGGGTTGCTGATGGCGTTTCAAGAGTCTTACAGTCCGGTCAAGGGCATCTTGTCCGGGACATGGATCGGGTTTGACAACTTCACGATGTTTTTTGAAAGCTATTACTTCTGGCGGCTGATCAAGAACACGCTCATTTTGAGCTTTTACAGCATCGTGTTCGGGTTCCCGGCTCCGATCATTCTGGCGCTGCTGCTGAACGAAGTGCGCAAAAAATGGTTCAGAAGCACCGTGCAAACGATCAGCTACATGCCACACTTCATTTCCGTCGTCGTCGTGGTCGGAATGTTGAAAACGTTCTCATCTTTGGACGGCGGACTGTTTAACGTCATTCGCGAATTTTTCGACATGCAGCCAATCATGTTCCTGGCGGAAAAAGACATGTTCCGGCCGATGTACATCCTGTCCAACATCTGGCAGGGCGCAGGCTGGGCGTCGATTATCTTTTTGGCCGCGCTTAGCGGCATCGATCCGCAGCTGTATGAGGCTGCCAAAATGGATGGCGCGGGCCGCTGGAGACAACTGCTGCACATTACGCTGCCGGGCATTCTGCCGACCATCGTCATCATGCTGATTTTGCGTCTGGGGGCGGTCATGAACTCCGACTTCCAGAAAATCCTGTTGATGCAGACCGCCCCTACCTATGAAACATCGGACGTCATATCCACTTTTGTATACCGGTCAGGCATATTGGAGGGGAACTATACCTATTCCACCGCCATCGGGTTATTCAACGGCGTCATCAATTTCTCTCTGCTTATTATCGCCAATGCGATCAGCAGAAAGCTCAATTCAACCAGTCTCTGGTGATCGGAAGGTGAAGCGATGAAACGGTCTATAGGGGAACGCGTCTTTGATGCGATCAATGCACTGGTGCTGCTCATGATCATAGTGATCTGCTTTTACCCGATGCTCTATGTCTTTAATTCTTCGATCAGCGACCCGGACCAGATGCTGCGCTCCAGGTCTCTGATGCTGCTGCCCGAGGGTTTTCAGCTCGAGGCATACAAGTCCGTGTTTAAGGATACGCGCATTTACACCGGGTACATGAACACGCTGTTCTATGTGGTCGTCGGTACGGCCATTAACCTGTTGATGACTTCGCTCGCGGCGTACGGGCTGTCGCGCAGCGATCTGATGGGCAGAAAAATGCTGATGCGCATGATCACGTTCACGATGTTTTTCGGCGGGGGCATGATTCCGACCTTCCTGCTCATTCAAAACCTGGGGCTGGTCGATACACGTCTGGCGATGATCATTCCAGGTGCCATCAGCACGTTTTATTTCCTTATCATGAAAACCAATTTTGAAGGCATTCCCATCAGCCTGATCGAATCGGCGAAGCTGGACGGGGCGAATGACTTCCGGATCCTGTTCCGCATCGTGCTGCCGCTGTCGAAGCCGATTCTGGCCGTCATGATGCTGTATTACGCGGTCGATCATTGGAACGATTATGTCGGCCCGATGTTATATCTGCGCAGCCAGGACTTGTATCCGATCCAAATTATTATGAGGGATATCTTGATCAGCAGCAGCACGGAGGCCATGGGGGCGGGAGCCGATACGGGCTTTGCCATCGGGGAAAACATCAAGTATGCCACGATTATCATCTCGACGCTGCCGATCATGCTGGTGTATCCGTTCATCCAGCGTTACTTTGTCCAAGGCGCCCTGATCGGTGCCGTGAAACAATAAATGATATTTTCGTTGCAATATCAGGAAGCTGACTGCGCATGATGCACGGCTTCCGATGTTTATAAAATGACTTAATTGGAGGCGAACAACGTGAAAAAAAGAATGGGGTCCATCCTGCTGTCTTCCCTGCTGACGATGACATTGCTGGCAGGCTGTTCGGGAGGTGCGGAAGAGGAAGCTGCCAAGCCTGCGGAGAGCACGGAGCCTAAGGCCGAGGCACTGACCGAAATTCCGCTGCCGATTACAAGCGAGCCGTTCACCATTGATTACTGGCGGGCAAATGATGCCAAGCTGACGGCTTCCCTCGGTAATTTCGGTGAAATTGCCGCTTACAAAAAGAAGGAGGAGCTGACCGGCATCAAGGTCAATTTCACGCATCCGCCGCTCGGACAGCAGCGCGACCAATTCAATTTGCTGATTTCCACCAAGGAGCTGCCTGACGTCATCTATTACAACTGGGCCGATGCCGTGGGCGGGCCGGAAAAGATGATCAAAGACGGGCGTATCATTCGACTGAACGAACTGATCGACCAGTACGCTCCAAACCTGAAGCGGATTATCGAATCCGACCCGGACGTCAAGAAACAGATTGCGCTCGACGACGGAACGATTTACATGTTCCCGCTGCTCAAGCTGGACGCGCTCAAGCTGAATGCCACCTCCGGTCTGATCATTCGTCAGGATTGGTTGGATAAGCTGAATCTGAAAGCGCCTACAACCATCGACGAGTGGCATACGGTGCTCAAAGCGTTCAAGGAGCAGGACCCGAACGGCAACGGTAAGGCGGATGAACTCCCGTTCACCGGCAACTGGGGTCCCGGCAACCTGACGAAGCTGCACGATTTCGCTCCAGGCTTCGGCGTGATCGGCGGTTTTCAGATGAATGGCGACAAGGTTGAATTCGGACCGATCCAGCCCGGATACCGTGATTTCCTGGAAACGATGGCTCAGTGGTACAAGGAAGGGCTGGTCGACCCCGAAATCATGACCAATGACGGCAAAGCATTTGACTACAAAGTCACCAACAATCTGGCAGGAGCCTATCAAGGCGGTGTGTTCAGCGGCATGGGCAAATATTTCAACCTGATGCGGGATACCAATCCGGATTTCAATGTAACCGGCGTAGCTTCGCCGATATCGCCTGACGGAACGCCTTATGCCGCTTTTAATATGGAAACCAAAGTGTTGAGTTACGGCGAAGCCATCACTTCCTCTGCCGATGAGGACAAATTGAAATATATCGTGCAGTGGATGGATTACAATTACAGTGAGGAAGGCAGCGATCTGTTCAACTTCGGAATCGAGAACGAGAGTTACGTAAAGGATGGAGACGGTGTGAAATTCACCGAAACCATTACGAACAATCCCCAAGGGCTGACGTATGACCAGGCATTGGCTGCTTATGCGTTGTCCATCATGGACGGCCCGATCAACCAGGACAGCCGTTATTTGGACGCTTTGCTCTTCGATGATGGACAGCGAGCCGCCAACGAGGCATGGATGAAATCCAGCTCGGCACTCACGCTGCCCCCGATTCGCCTGTCGACGGAAGAAGCGAGCACAAGCACATCCATCATGAGCCAGGTCAACACGTATTTGAATGAAACGATGACGGCCATCATCAGTGGGCAGAAACCGATCACCGAATTCGACGCCATGGTGGAAACGATCAAAAGCATGGGCATCGATCGGGCCATCGAGGTGCATCAGGCTGCTTACGACCGTTATCAAGCCAAATAACCGTTTTCATATTAGATGGTGATCGCAGGCGATATGCGGGAAACGGCTTCATCGGATGGGCAATATGCATTCATGGTCATACTTTGGCCGTCCTGTCCCAATTCGACAGAAAGTCTCCCCTCCATGTGATATAAGTAGTGTTAACACGTGGTGCAAAGGAGCGCACTTGCCATGACAGCCTACCGCAGATTAAGCATCAAAATGAAAATGTTTCTCATGATTATGCTCATGATGGCCCTGGTCATCACGCTGGCGTTCACTTCCCTGTATTACACGTACTCCGTTTACGACCGACAGCTGTATGACAAATCATCGAGGCTGCTGAACCTTTCATCCTCCACGGTGGATGTGGAGCTTAAAAAATTGGAGGCACTGTCCCTCGATATCATTTCGGATAACGTCATTCAGAAGGCGCTCAAATCACTGCTGCAGGACGAGACGGATTACTCAAGCTTCATCGAACGCAAGAAGATGACGGATCGGCTCTGGGAGCACATTAGCGGGACTGCACGATACGTGCAGTCCGTTCATCTGATTGATGCGCAAGGCATGGTGAACAAATATGGCGAGACGCTGACCGTGCCGCAGGAAAAATACGATCGAATGATTCAGGCCGCCGAACGGGCAGATGGCGCGGTGCGCTGGTTGTACCCCGATGACGACGATCCGATGCTGGTCCTGGTACGCCAAGTTCGGGCTTATGAACCCATGACGCTGGAGCCGGTCGGTATTCTGTTTCTGCGTATCCATATCGAACGGCTCGTCGAGGACTATGCCGGGATCGACAGCGAGGACAGCGACATCGTACTGAAGGCGGGAGACGAAGTCGTGTACCCCTACCGCAAGCTTCCAGAGTCAGTATCCTCCGGTTTGAAACCGCTTCCCGGAAGCGGTGGATATGAGATCAAAAATTTGAACGGAAAGGCTGTGTTCCTGGCCCAGAAGAAATCGGGACATACAGGCTGGAGCTATTACAACATGGTTTCTTACGAAGACGTGTTCCAGAGCATCATCTGGCTGAAAAACGCGCTCGTCGTCGTGTATCTGATTGCCATCGTGTTTATGCTGGGACTGGGAATGGCGTTTGCACGCAGCCTCACCAAGCCGATCCGACAGTTGACTTTGCAAATGAAGGAAGTGCAGCACGGTGACCTTGGAAGCATGGATGCCAGCATCTCCATGCCGGCGTCCCAACAGATGGATGAGCTGGGGCTGCTGCAGCGCACCTATCGGCTAATGATCACGCGCATCAATACGCTGATTAAAGAAAATTATGCGAGCCGGTTGGTCATTAAGGAAACCGAGTTCAAGGCGCTGCAGGCCCAGATCAACCCCCACTTTTTGTACAACGCGCTCGATTCGGTGCACTGGCTGGCCAAAAAAAACCGGCAGGAGCAAATATCCCGCATGGTGCTATCGCTGGGGTACCTGCTGCGCGCGTCCATCAGCTTCAAAAAAAACGTCATCACGCTGGCCGAAGAATTAGAAATCGTCAATCACTACATTACGATTCAGAAATATCGTTTTCAGCAGCGGCTCGATTTCCGATTGGACGTACCCGCTGCGTACCTTGGGTGCTCCATACCCAAGATGACACTGCAGCCGCTGATTGAAAATGCGATTCAATACGGATTGGAGCCCCAAGTCGGGCCATGTCTGATCAGGGTGTGGTCTGAGGTGCAGGCTGAGAATCTCATGGTCATCGTTGAGGACCATGGTCCAGGCATGGCCCCGGAATATGTGGAACGCGTGCTGCGCGGCGAAGTGGAAACGCGAGGCACCGGCATCGGGCTGCTGAATATCAGGGAGCGATTGCGTTTGTCTTTTGGGGAAGAGTACGATATTGCATTGGAGAGCAGGCCGGGATACGGAACCCGGGTTACGGTCATGCTGCCGCTGCCAAAGGAGGAAGAGCTGTGGGAAGATGGCTGCGAATGATCGGGATCATCGGCATGATGATCGCCCTTGCGGGATGTGTACCCCAGCTTGCCCATCGGCCCGGCATGATCGTGGAGGAAGAACCGGTTACGCTGCGCATAGCCTGGTGGGGCGGCGAATTTCGCAACGATGCGACCATTGCCGTTATCAAGCTGTATGAGGAGATGAACCCGCACGTACGCATCGAATACGAGTACAGCAGCTTCAACGAATATTGGAAAAGGATGGCCCCCCACGCAGCGGGCAATGCCTTGCCCGATATCATTCAGATGGACATTTCCTACTTGTCCCAGTACAGCTCGCTGCAGCTTTTGGAGGATTTGACGCCGTATATCGATAAAGGGCTAATCGACACGAAAGACATGGATCCTCAGCAGGTGCAAGGCGGAAGCATTGACGGCAAGGTCTATGGCCTTAGCCTCGGCGTCAATGCCATGTTAAGCATGTACGATCCGGAAGTCCTGAAGACGCAAGGGATCGAGGAGCCAACCGAGAAATGGACATGGGAAGATTTTGAACGGATGGGGGAAGAGCTGATCGGCAAAGACGTCTACGTGGGCACCTATTTCACCCCGGAACAGTTCTTTGCGTATTATCTGAGGCAGCATGGCTACAAGTTATATGACGAGGACGGCAAACGGCTCGGGTACGAGGATGATGCGTTGTTCGTCGATTACTTCGGCCGGATGCAGCGCTTGGCGAAGAGCAAGCTGATTTTTGCGCCAGACATTTGGACCTCGGACATCGGCAAGCCGGATAGTGATCCGTTCTACAGAGGCGAGGCGTTATTCAGCTGGGGATATTCGAATCAGTACATCAGCACCGTCCAGCGTTATGGCAAGCTTTTATCCATCGCGCCGATGCCGGGACCAGACAATGACAAAGGATTGTTTCTGAAGCCGGGCATGTTTTTCTCCATCGCGGGCAATTCCAGGCACAAGGAGGAGGCTGCACGATTCATCAGCTTTTTCGTCAATGATTTGGAAGCCAATATGCTGCTCAAGGGAGAGCGGGGCGTGCCCGTATCTTCCACTGTGAAAGAGCAGATGAAGCAGCTGGTTGAGCCTGAATTGGCGCGGGTATTCGAGTATATCGATTGGGTGGAAAACAACAGCAGTCCCATCGATCCTCCCGACCCTGTAGAGACGCCGGAAGTGACCCTGGTGCTGCGCGATTTATATGACCAGCTTTTATTTGGCCGGATTACGCCGGAAGAGGCGGCACAGCAATTTCGGGAACAGGCCGACGCCATTTTGGGCAGGGGGACCGTTCCTTAACGCAATACCAAAAGAAGGGGGGGTCCGGGCTGCCCTTCCTTTGCGTAATTATGGGGTGTATGACGACGAAAACGAGTCAGCGGGCATACTTAATTCTGCGAAAATGGATAAAATGGTTGAAATCGCTGTCAACTCCGTCTATAATGATAGTGTCGAAACGTTTCAATGCATGGTTTTATAAGCTGTTTTTTTAAAGCAACATGGGCGTTATTCCATCTTCTTCATTTTTTGAAGTTGTTTTGATGAACGAGCACCCACGTAGATGGGTGTGTATACTGGAATTCAAGCCGGCGCAAGCAGGTCCATTTTTTTTGGAAACACCTCGAAACGTTTCGAATCAAATGAGGGAAATCAATATCATGTTTTTGTATAGAATTAAGTGGTTGTTATAACCATTTACAGTATAAAATGTAGTTAAAATGAGATTTTGTTCTTGTAAGAAGGGGCGAACGTGGAATGGCAACGATTAAGGATGTGGCCAAGCTGGCAGGTGTGGCATTATCGACGGCATCCTATGCATTGAACGGGGACAGCAAGGTGAGTGCCAAGACCAGGGCTAAAGTGCTCGAGGCAGCACGGGAACTGAATTACCGCAAAAACGGCTTTGCCATGGACCTGAAGCGGAGCCGGACCAATACGATTGCGCTGATCCTGACCGACTTGTCGGGTCCGTATTATTCCGAACTGATCCGCAGCGTGCAGGACGTGGCGTTGGCTAACGGATACGATCTGATCGCGTGCAGCTCCATGGGGGGCCGCGATTCGACGGCCGTGCGGTTTTTGCGTGAGAAGAGGGTGGATGGAGCCATCGTTTTGGCGCATAACATCCATGACGATATTTTGGTGGAGTCGGCCGGGGAGCGTTTTCCGATCATCGTGATGGACCGCCATTTGTCCGGAGACCATCTGGTCAATGTACTTGTGGACGGGGAGCAGGGCGGATATTTGGCTACGCGTCATCTGATCCAAGGCGGCCACCGGACGATTGCTTATATCAGCGGGCCGTCCAATTCGTACGATAACGCTTTGAGATATCAAGGTTATATCCGGGCGATGCAGGAGGCTGGCCTGGAAGAGCGCTCGAAATGGCGCCTGAGCGGGAATTTCGTACGCGAGGGCGGGTATAGCGCAACCAAGATGATGATCATGCAAAAGGATCTTCCGTCGGCGGTTTTTTACGGGAATGACGAGATGGCGATCGGCGGATTGAAAGCGCTGGAGGAGAGCGGCATTCGGGTGCCGGAAGATATCTCGGTGATCGGCTTCGACGATATTCAGCTGTCGGAGTACGTGCACCCGCCGCTGACGACGGTACGCCAGCCCAAGCACGAAGCCGGATCGCTCGCAGGGCATTTGCTGTTCCAGATGTTGAATGGCGAAGCGGTCAACCCCTCCTATACGCTGACGATCGACATGGTAGAGCGCCGCTCTGTTCGTGCTGTGCAAGCCGAATCGGGTGTATCGCCTGCGTAGCTGCTGCCTGCAGGCCACCCCATAATGGGCCTGGAAGGCAGCGCGTAAAGAGGTGTCATTGGCTGAGTGCTGGAGCAGCTGAGTGTATATATGTATGCTGCCCCAATCATTGGGCAGCGCTTGGCAAGCTTGGCCAAATGGCCCATGGAGTGAGGCATAACTCCCGGTTCATGGGAAACGGCCTCATGACAATGCATAGGTAATATAGGTTCATCGATGGAAGTTTGCCTGCTCAGGTAAATTTCCAGAGGGACCTCTATTGTTTTCCAATAAAATCGAAACGTTTCGATTCATCGTTCTTTGTAGTACATTTCATTAAGGAGTGAGCCAATTGACAACGAAAACACATGAATCCATCCGTCTGAAGGCCGGGGACCTGACTTTTACTTTCATGAACAGCGGCGACCTGTACCAGGCTTCTTTGGGCAGCACGATGCTGAATCAACTGCTCGGCAATCCGCTCGACGGTTCTTTGAACAATCTGTACTTGCGGGTGTATGAAGGAGAATCCATTAGCGCGTATCCGCTGCTGGGCGTTCATTCCGGCAGCAAGCTGTCCCATGGTGGGGAAGCTGGCGATCAACTGATCTGGGAAGGCAGCGTACAGCCGGAAGGGGTCGGGCAAGCGATCGGTTATCGGGTCGTATTTACGGCAACCTCGCAAGGCGTGTGGTTCTGGGACGTAACGCTGAATGGACAACATGACGGCGTAGACGTCGTTTACGGGCAGGATATCGGTTTGGCCGATCCGGGAGCCGTGCGCAGCAATGAAGCGTATCTGTCGCAGTATATCGATCATGCGGTATTCGAGGATGGAGCCAAAGGATTCGTCGTATGCTCGCGTCAAAACCAACCGCAAGGCGGTGCATTTCCGTACATGCAGCAAGGCTCGCTCACGAGGGCGGTTGGATACTCCACGGACGGTTTTCAGTTCTTCGGATTGTCTTATAAGGAAACGAATGAACCGGAAAGCTTGAAGCATGCCAAATTGGCCAATGAAACGTATCAATATGAGTTTGCTTACACGGCCCTGCAATCCGAACTGCTGAAGCTGGACGGCGAAGCACGAGTGGTATTTTACGGATTGGCCAAACCGGATCATGCTGCCGCCATCACTGCATTGGAATATGGAGAAGAGATCGAAGCTGCTTGGGAATCCGTGCAAAACCGCAGCCTGAAAAGCGGCGAAACGTTGGAGCAAGTGAAACGCTCCTCCATGATCGGCGAACCTCTGGCTGCGCTCGACATGTCCGAAGAAGAGGTGCAAGCCTTATTCCCGCAGCGCCATCAGGAAGAGCGCGGCGAGGGCAAGCTGCTGTCCTTCTTTACGGAGAACTATGAGCATGTTGTGCTGAAAGCGAAGGAATTGCTGGTGGAGCGTCCGCACGGTCATATTCTGATGAGCGGGCGCAACGTGAAGCTCGGAACGCCGGTCATTACGACGACCTCGTATATTTACGGCATTTTCAATTCCCAACTGGTCATCGGCAACACCAATTTCAACAAAATGATGAGCAATGCGCGGAACGCGTTGAACGTGCCAAAAACGGCAGGACAGCGCATCTACGTGGAAATGGACGGGAAATACCGCCTGCTGACGATGCCATCCCTGTTCGAAATCGGCTTCAACTACGTGCGCTGGATGTACAAAACCGCATCCGATATGATCGTGGTGACGAACTATACCACAACTGCTGCAACAGAAGTGCGCCTCAACGTAAGTTCTGCCAGCGGCAAGGCATACCGTTACCTAGTGACCAACCAGATCACGATGAACGTAAACGAGTACGAATATCCGCTGCATATGGTGCAGGAAGGCCAAGTGCTCGTGTTTAAGGCCGATCCGAAAGCGATCAGTTCCTCGGCGTATCCAGGGCTGCAATACCGGTTATCCGTGGAAGGTGCATCCATTGCCGCAGGGGACGAGACCTTACTGGCGAGCGGCGTAGGAAGCGGAAGCGCGTCTCTCGTCGTGTTAAGCCTGGATAGCTCCAGCGAATGGACGATGACGATTGAAGGCGTTTTGGAGCAGGGCGCGAACGGCACAGCCGAGGCGAAGGCGCTGTCCTTTGAGGAAGAAGTGCAGGCATACCGCGAATTTTTCGCAGGGGTGATGAACGGGTTCCGCCTGTCCCGCGGAGAAGGACAAAGCGCGGAGGATCTCTTTAAAGTCAACGCACTGGCTTGGTGGTATACCCACAACATGCTTGTTCACTACTCCGTACCTCACGGACTGGAGCAATACGGCGGTGCCGCATGGGGAACGCGCGACGTATGTCAGGGACCGGTGGAATATTTCATGGCTACCCAGAAATACGAGCAAGTCCGGGACATCATCAAAATGGTGTACACGCATCAATACGAAGACGACGGCAGCTGGCCGCAATGGTTCATGTTCGACAACTATTATGCGATCCAGCAGGAAGAGAGCCATGGCGACATTATCGTTTGGCCATTGAAAGTGCTGGCAGACTATCTGACGTCGACCCGCGATTATGCGATTTTGGACGAGAAGGTTCCTTATACGGTTAAACATGAGTTTGGCTTTACGGACGAAACGTTCACGGTGCTGGAGCATGCGAAAAAAGAGATCGAGTACATTCGTACCCATTTCCTGCACGACACGTTCCTGTCCTCGTACGGCGACGGCGACTGGGACGATACACTCCAGCCGGCCAATGCACAGCTGAAGCAATATATGGTCAGCAGCTGGACCGTGGCCTTGACGTACCAAGCGATGAAGGTGCTGTCCGGGGCGCTGCAACAGAAAGACGCGGCCTTTGCCAAAGAGCTGGGCGCTTTGGCTGAAGGCATTCGCGGCGACTTCAACCGCTATATGCTCGGCACGGACGTGATTCCTGGCTTCGTATACATGGAGCACGCCGACCAACCGAAATTGATGCTGCATCCAACCGACGAAGAAACAGGCATTCAGTACCGCCTGCTGCCGATGACGCGCAGCATGATCGGCGAACTGTTGACGCCGGAGCAAGCCGAAGCGCACTATGCTTTGATTCGCGAGCAGTTCCTGTGCCCGGACGGCGTTCGCCTGATGAACCGCCCGGCACAGTATGCCGGCGGCGTTAGCTCGCATTTCAAACGTGCGGAGCAGGCGTCCAACTTCGGACGGGAAATCGGCCTGCAGTACGTGCATGCCCACATCCGTTACGTGGAAGCGATGGCGAAGCTGGGCAAAACCGATCAAGTGTGGAACGGCCTTGCGATCATCAACCCGGTCGGCATCGGCGAAGTGGTGCCGAACGCGGAGATTCGCCAAGCGAATGCGTACTTCAGCAGCTCGGACGGCAAGTTCAACACGCGTTACGAGGCGCAGGAGCATTTCGAACAGCTCCGCACGGGAGCCGTTCCGGTCAAAGGCGGATGGAGAATCTACTCCAGCGGCCCGGGGATCTACATGAACCAGCTGATCTCCAATGCGCTGGGCATTCGGCAGGACGGCGGCGATCTCGTAATCGACCCGGTGCTTCCTCCCGAATTGGACGGCATGCAGTTCGAATTCGAGTACGCCGGTACCCCCGTAACCTTTGTGTACCACCTGAACGGCAGCACGGGTGTGCAGCGCGTAGCCGTGGACGGCAAAGACGTATCCGGTGAGCAAACGAATAACCGTTACCGTCAGGGCGGCCTCTGCATTTCGCTGGACAAGTTCAGACAGGCAAGCAGCAGCACTGAGCGTGCAGTTGTTGATATCTACATGTAAAGTTAACAAAGTGGCGAATGCCTTGGTTCCACAATCTGTGGGACTAAGGCATTTTTTCGTAGTTTTGTAGATTGAAAGACATAAGAACTGAATTCATTTGAAAGAGAAGATGTGTTGTGAAATTATGTATTTAAATGTATGATTTTGTATCATCAAGAATCTGAACTTGGTATCGATTTTCCCAATACTTATGTCCCGTTGGTAAGTGTTCTTGGGGCAGGGAGGTGGATGGCATGAATGGAAGTTTGGGGTTGGACCAATTAGCGCGGATCTCCAAATTCATTGCCGAACTTAATGTGCAAAAGAGACACCATATCGGTTACGTAGGTGAACAGGAAGACGAAATCCTTAAAACCCTTCATGAGGAATTTAATGGGGAAGGAAGGTGGGAGCGTTATTTCACGCAGGTATTGGAAAATGATCGAATCATCGGAGTGCTGGGGCTGAACATCGATGAAGAGACCGGGAATGCGGAGATGTGGGGGCCCTATGTTGACGGTACAGATCAAGATTACATAACCGTTGCTGCTGATTTGTGGAACCGTGGCATCGCTAAAGTTGGAAATGTGGTTAGGGAATACCATGGATTTTACAATAAGGAGAATGTTCGAAGTCACGAGTTCATGGAATATTTACAGGCCCAAAAAATGGGCGGGCACATGATCATGAAATTGAAAAAGCCTGGATGCTCCTGGAGCTTGGACCACGCTGTTCAGAAGATTTCTCCTGAGTGGCATGAAGACTTTATTCGTTTGCATGCCAGAGCGTTTCCGAATACGTATTATAATGCGGAAAATGTGCTGCAGCTTGCCAATAAAGAAGACAACAGATTATATGTTGCCATCGTCGAAGGGGATTTTGCAGGGTATTGTTATACTGAAGCTGAGCCGGATTTTCAGGAAGGCAACATTGAGTATATAGCCGTAGATGAACAGTACCGAGGGAAGGGAATCGGAAAAAATTTGCTTTATGCCGCGCTCAATGACCTGTTTTTCAAAGATTCGATCCATGAGGTATCTATTTGTGTGGATGAATTCAATGCAGCTGCGGCGGGGTTATACCGATGTGCCGGCTTTTATACAGATAATGTGCTGCAATACTATAAAGTGACGATTGGATAGCCAAAAGACGAGTGGTAAAAGGATTGATCCTCCTGTGGGCATAAGGAGAATCAATCTTTTTTTATCGCAAAGGTACGGCGAGCAAGGTGTGCAGCAGGTCATTATGCCGAAACGCCTTCGTAACGTAGCCGTGCTGTTCCAGCCAGCGGCACAGCTCGTCCAGCAAAGGGAAATGGCGCTCCCTTACGGCGCGGAGCATTGCTTCATCGCCTGCTGCTTCCGCCGCACGGACGTATCGATCCCGGTATGCCGCGTCGACATACATGAGATCGGTCAGGCCGATGCGTCCCCGTGCGGTGAGGACACGCTGCATTTCTTGAAGCCCCAGCTGCTGCTGATCCGGACTCAGGTGATGGAAGGCAAAGCTGGAGACGAGAAAATCAAACGACCGATCGGCAAAGGGCAGCGCCAGAAAATTGCCCAGTCTCACCTGCATCTCCGGATATTTGGTGCGGCAGGCGCGAAGCATTTCTCGAGACTGGTCGATGCCAGTTATGATGGCACCGCGTTCCAGCAGCTTTCCGGCCAGATTGCCCGTGCCTGTGCCGATATCCAGGCCCCTTTCGCCCTGAGCCGGGCTGATCCAGTTAGCCGTTTGTTCCAGCGCCTCGTTATAGTTGTCATAGAGAGAAAAGGAGGAATCTTCCCCGGCATCGGCGTGCCCGATGCTTGCGGTTACCTCTTCCGGGATGCATCCGCAAGCGGATCTGTCCTCAGCTTCCGAGGCAGCCGAAGCAGATGTTTGATGCTCTGTATTCGATGGGAGCTGCTCCTCTGTGGTTCTTCTGCCTGCGCTACGGACACGCTGGTCATGAATGGCGGCTTGTTTGTCGTAATTCCAGCGGTCGTGCCAGTTCTGCCGCGCTTCCCTAAGGCGGCGCGCACTTTGAGCCAGATCATGGAGATGGCTGACGTTCAGAGGCCCGTCCGAGCGGTTGATTTCGATCATGCGCTGGGTTGTATCCAGCATGCGTTTCAATTCGACCCACTGGGCGTACATAACGGCTTGCTGAAGCTCGAGGTATTCCTCAAGCTTCTGCGGGTTGCCGCGATCAATTTCGGCCAGTGCCTGGGCGATGTCTTGAATGGACATGCCGATCTCGCGCAGGGCGGATATGGTTTGTAAACGCCAAATATCGTTCTCCGTATAGATGCGGTAACCGTTCTCCGGTTGTTTGGCAGGCCGAAGGAGTCCTTTTTCCTCATAGAAACGAATGGCCCTGGCCGAAATGCCAAGCCGGTCGGCAGCTTCCTTAATATTCATCGCCCTTACCTCCTGCTGTGATCTCCGTTGAGCCTAAGTATAAACGATTACGTTACGTCAAGGTTAAGAGTTAAGGAAGGGATTTTAGCTGCAGGTCTGAGCTATGCTACAATACATGGACAAGGGAAGAATGAATGCAGGAAAGGTTGAAAAAAACATGCTCACACAGGACACATGCCATATACGTCTATCCGAAATGAAAGATGCGGACCAACTGATGGAACTGGATGCGCTCGTATGGACGGACCAGACCTCACCCGCGCCGATGCAATGGCGCTCCCGCCAGCAGTATTTGCAGCACTGTCCTCCAGGCAGCCAGTTGGTGGCAACCATGGGGGATCGGGTATGCGGGCTGGTAGGGTTTCGGCCTGCCACGGGAATGCACAGCAACAGCCATGTCTATGAAATTCATATTGCCGTGCATCCCGAATACCGCAGAAATGGCATTGCAACGTCATTAATGGATGCCATGAAACGGCATGCGTCGGAGCAAGGAATCCGAAAATTGCGTTTGCGGGTGTTGTCGAGCAACGCGGGGGCGGTAGCTTTCTATGAACGGTGCGGATTCAAAATGGAAGGCCGCTTGGTGGCGGAATTTTATATTCACGGCCAATATGTGGACGATATTTTGATGGGCTTTTTTGTGGAAGGATAGAATGCATCCGTGAACTCTCCTCAGCGATTGACGCTTTGAATGTAACGATATACCAAACTTAGGAGGCATGAACGATGGATATGGGACTGCGGGGAAAAAAGGCGCTTGTGCTTGCATCCAGTCAGGGACTGGGCAAGGCGGTGGCGAAGCAGTTGGCTGCGGAAGGCGCCGACGTGATGCTTGCCAGCCGGAATGAGGATAAGCTGAAGGCCGTGCAGCAGGAACTGCTGGGGCTGGGCGGTGGCGGGCGAGTCGAGTACTGCGTGACCGATGTTACCCGCAAACAAGATATCGATGCCCTTATGAGCAAAACCGGGGATTGGTCCGGCGGCAGAATCGACATTTTGGTCAACAATTCGGGCGGGCCGCCCTCCGGCACCTTCGAGTCGTTGACGGATGAAGACTGGGAGCGCGCGTTTGAACTGAACGTGCTCAGCTACGTACGTCTTATCCGGGGAGCGCTGCCTTTGATGAAGCAGCATGGCGGACATATCGCGAATATCGCGTCATCATCGATCAAACAGCCGATTTCCGGCCTTATTTTGTCCAATACGTTCCGTACCGGGGTGTTCGGCATGGCCAAGACGTTATCCCAGGAGCTTGGGCCATACGGCATTTTGATCAATACGATTGCTCCAGGTCGGATCGGGACGGACCGTATTCGCGAATTGGATGCCGCGCGTGCAGAACAGTCTGGCATCACACAGGAGGAAGTGGCGGAGCAGTTCCTGACCGAAATTCCGCTAGGCCGTTACGGCGAACCCGAGGAGTTTGCAAAGGCTGTGCTGTTTCTGGTGTCCGGGGCAAACACCTACATTACCGGGGCATCGCTGGTGGTGGATGGCGGTATGATGCGGGCGCTGTAACGCTGCGTTCGAATAACGATTGGGGACGTAAGCGCAAAGAGGATGCTTCAGAGTAGAAGTTCGAGAATTGAGTGAACCTGTGAGTGCTTTATTTGATCGGAAATGCGTTCTCGCAGAAGCAAATGGACCACAGACACACTATTTCTGGTGAAATGGCGTGTTTATGGTCCGTTTGCGTCCATGGCTTTGTTCCCTGCCCAGCACGGCTCTGCGGGCGAGCACCGTCAACAAGGGCGATTACGCGCTAAGATGGATGGGCAGCTCGACCGGCTGGAAGCGACCTTGTTTTACAGTAAAAACGTGATCTCAAACGTTAAAGAAGCCCCTCGCCTGGAATGGGCATTCCCAAGAGGCGAGGGGCACTCAAAGCCCGTGCTTTTAAAAGCGGCGATGATATATCGCATGCAGGGCCGATGAAGCCGAAATTATGTAGTCCTTTAACGCAAAAGCTCCCATTCATGCTGCAGCATGCCGTATACGGCATGGTTGACGTAACCTTTGATCGGCAGCTTCTCCGCTTGGCGAATCACGCCTTCAAGCACGAATCCAAGCCGCTCAGGGATGGCCCGGCTGCGTTTGTTGTTGGTGGCGCAGCGGATTTCGACGCGGTTCAGATCGAGCGTTACGAGCGCGTAATCCACGAGGACGCGGCAGGCGCTTGTCATCAGGCCCTGGCCCTCGAAGCCTTTGCCAAGCCAGTAGCCGATGCTGACGGAACGATGGGTCCAGTTGATTTCATGAAATCCGATGACGCCGGCCAGCTCTCCTTTTTGCCAGACGCCGGCGGTGAATCCGCCGTTCTCTGCGCCCTGTTTTAACGCATTGCTTATGAAATGGGTCGTGTGATCGAGCTCCGTAACCTGGTCAACCCAAGGGAGCCAATGTCTCAGTTGGTCACGGGAGCGGTCCGTCAGCTCGAATAACGTTTTGGCATGCTCCAGGGCCAGGGGGCGAAGCTCCGTATATTCATCCAATGCATAGGTAAACATGAGTGCAACCTTCTTTCTTCGTAAAATGGGTGATCAGCGGGAACGCGGCGGTTTGCGCTCCAGGGCGAACAAGTCCTCTTCGATGGAAGCGATGCGCTGATTGACGGTCGTGCGGGCGTCGCTTAATGCCTGATTATATATGTAGGGTGCCAACTGGGTCATGAATAAGTCCAGCACGCCCCAAGCCGCCAGGTCGCCAAGCTCTTCCCCGCGTTCGTCCGCGAAATAGGTCTGTATGGACCGTATGGCTTCATCCTGCTGTTCTTTGGTCAGTTTTAGTGTGTTCAGAACGGGAATCCCTCCCCTGAATGATGATGTTTTCGCGCGTCAGAAAGGTCAAATTCCCCGTGAAATGCCCCTCTGATTTCGCGAGACATAATGGCTGAAAAACGCGCTCCGAATGTTCAGTGGCATGCGTTGGTCTGCGTTTTTCCTAATATCATGCTACATGATTCGCGGGAACCAGTCAAAATGGTTTTAGGCCTATCTTCCAGTGCGCAAAATCCCAATTTGGTGCCGTTATTTATTGAACTCGTTCCGCGTTAAAGGTATATTTAAATGAAAGCAGTACGAAACTTTTCCAAAGAAAAGAAAACGCACGGAATTTGGCTTCGTACCATGAAGGAAATACTGCGGGAATGGTTGCCGTTCCTGAATGCTTCAATCCATACACACGAAAGGTTGATACCGATGGAGAACCGTACTACCCCTCCCAATTTTATCAAAAATATCATTGCCGAAGACCTCCGGTCCGGAAAAGTCCAGGAAGTGGTTACCCGCTTTCCGCCGGAGCCTAACGGATATCTGCATATCGGCCATGCCAAGGCCATTTGGATCAACTTTACGCTGGGTGCCGAATTCGGCGGCAAAACGAACCTGCGTTTCGATGATACGAACCCGGTCAAGGAAGACGTGGAATACGTAAACTCCATCCAAGAGGACGTGAAATGGCTTGGATACGAGTGGAACGAGAAACGTTACGCTTCCGATTATTTCGACGAGATGTACAAGCGTGCCGTATTGCTGATCCAAAAAGGGAAAGCATACGTCGACGATCAAACGGCCGAGGAGATCCGCGAAATGCGCGGTACGCTGACCGAGCCGGGCAAAAACAGCCCTTATCGCGATCGCAGCGTGGAAGAGAACTTGGATCTGTTCACGCGCATGCGGGCAGGCGAATTCCAGAACGGCGAAAAGGTGCTTCGCGCCAAAATCGACATGGCATCGCCGAACATCAACTTGCGTGATCCGGTGATCTACCGGATTTCTCATGCCCATCATCATAATACGGGCGACCAATGGTGCATCTACCCGATGTATGCGTTCGCGCATCCGATTGAAGATGCCATCGAAGGCGTAACGCATTCTCTCTGCTCCCTGGAGTTCGAGGATCAACGCCCATTCTATGACTGGGTTATTGCCGAATGCGAGATGGAAAGCCAGCCGCATCAGTACGAATTCGGTCGGCTGAACCTTTCCCAAATGGTGACGAGCAAACGCAAGCTGAAGCTGCTCGTGGACGAAGGCCACGTCGACGGATGGGACGATCCGCGCATGCCGACGATCTCCGGATTGCGCCGCCGCGGATATACGCCGGAAGCGATTCGCGATTTTGTGTTCGAGACGGGCATCTCCAAAAGCCAAGGCGTCATCGACCTGCAAACGCTGGAGCATTTCGTCCGTGAAGACCTGAAGCTGAAAGCTCCGCGTACGATGGCTGTCCTGCAGCCGCTGAAAGTGGTCATCACCAACTATCCGGAAGGCCAAGTGGAGTGGCTTGAAGCGGAAAACAACGTGGAGAACCCGGAAATGGGCAGCCGCCAAATTCCGTTCTCCCGCGAGATTTACATCGAGCAGGACGACTTCATGGAAGATCCGCCAAACAAATATTTCCGTCTGTTCCCTGGCAACGAAGTGCGCTTGAAGCATGCCTACTTCATCAAGTGCAACGACGTGATTAAAGATGCAGAAGGCAACGTGACCGAGATCCATTGCACTTACGATCCGGAAACGAAGAGCGGCAGCGGGTTCACCGGCCGTAAAGTGAAGGGAACGATCCATTGGGTGGAAGCAACGCAGGCCGTCCCTGCCGAGTTCCGTTTGTATGAGCCGCTGATCGCAGCCGAATCCGCCGAAGAAGAGGAAGCGTCAGAACTGGAAGGGCAGCCGGAAAAAACGTTCCTGGATCAATTGAACCCGAATTCGCTTGAAGTGGTTCACGGGTTCGTGGAGCAGGAAATGCAGGAAGCAAAAGCATATGACAAATTCCAATTTTTCCGTCACGGCTATTTCAGCGTCGATCCGAAATATTCGGTACCGGGCCGTCCCGTGTTCAACCGGGTAGTTTCGCTGAAAAGCTCGTTCCAGCTCCCGAAAAAGTAAAATAAGCGGCATAACTTATATGCAAAAAGGGCGTCATCCATGGCCATGGCCGTGGAATGACGCTCTTTTTTTGAGTTTGGGGGATTCGCTAAGCAATCCAAGAGGCCTGGACAACATCTATCGATCCTCTTCGTCCATATTGCCCAGTTCGGTCAGTACCGCAGGCTGGTAGCCGTTTCGGCGGTTCATCAGCCACATGACGGCAAACCCCGCTGCGCCGATCAGCGAGAAGAATACGCCGATATTGTACATGATCTCGGCACCGAAATTTTGGAAGAGCCAGCCCCCGAACAGGCCCGCGATAACGCCGGACAATCCGCCCCAAGCCATCGTGTATACCGCCTGGCCGGAGGATCGGTACGGTTTGGGGATGAACAGCATCGTGAGCTGGGTGCCGACGTAGAAATAACCGCCAAACGTCACGGAATGCGTCAGCTGAATGAACACGATTTCCAGCGGGCTGGTTGCTCCGGCCATGAGCTGCCAACGGAGAGCAAACAGCAGGCAGATGAGAACGAGATAAGCCAGCAGCATGCTCATTCTGCGTTTGAGCAGACGATCCAGCAGCAGGAAGACGACTGCCTCAAGGATGGAAGACGTGAAAATGGCATAACCGACCATCTGTTTGCTTCCGCCCATTTCCGTGATGTACAGGGACATGAAGGTACTGTTCATGGCATTGGGCACCGACACCAGCACGCCGAGGCCGATGAACGTCATGAAATACGGGTTGAACATGACCCTGCCGAACCGCCGGAACGTGATGACAGGCGTGTCCGAAGCGATGGGCTGTCTCGGCAGCAGCAGCGAGAAACCAAACGCAATGACGATCATGACGGCAAACACGATGGAGACGCTCCGTATGCCCAGACGATCGATCAGCGGACCGGCTGCCGCCGCCGTCAACGCCCAGCCCAGTGAACCCCATAACCGGAATGTGCCGAACTTCTGTGACGTTCCGTCGATATATCCCAGGATGAGGCTGTTGGTTTGAGCGAACAAGGGACTTTGAAAAAAATAAAAAACGATCATGGATGCATAAATCCAGGAATACGTCGGTGCATAGAAAACCGCTTGGGCCAACACGAAGGTACCCGCCATCATCAACATCAGCACAACGCGGATGTTGCGGGACTTGTCGCTCCAGTACCCCCAGAACGGGTTGGCAAACAATGATACAAACGGGCCGATGGCCATCAGGCTGCCGATCTCGAGCTTCGTCATGCCGATTTCCTGAAGGTACAGCTGCAGGAAGCCGGCAAAGATGGAGATGGCGCCGTAAATGAAAAAGTTATACAGTTTGAGTGAGGTTAAAGAGGCGTTTCCTCTTTCAGGCACGGTTCTATCCAAAGAGGGCCATCCTTTCCGGGTCATATTGTTCAAATGTATCATTTGTTGAAAGGGGATTCAATGTATAGAATAAGTTTATCATGATTGAAATAAAGGGATGATACCGATGACGAATGCAACAACATGGACGGGAATCATATTGGCCGGGGGGTTGTCCAGCCGCATGGGAACGAACAAAACGCTGCTTGTTCTGAATGACGCCACAGTGCTTGAACGGACTGCAGCCGCGCTGGCCCCGGAGGTCTCGCAGATTCTCATCTCGGCCGGGGAGCATACTCGCGATTATGAACGATTCGGTTATCCGTGCGTCCCTGATCATTATCCGGGAAAGGGACCGCTGGCCGGTCTCCACGCCGCACTTCAGGCCTCGAGGACCGATTGGAATATGGTCTGCGCCTGTGACATGCCGCGGGTTCAAACCAACCTTTTTGCAGGCTTGAAAAGGATTGCTGCCGAATCGGACATGCAATCGCCCGTCATTGTGCCGCGAGTGAACGGGCGCATTCATCCACTTGCAGGCGTATATCACCGAAGCGTGCTTCCCGGATTGGAACAACGGCTGCAGGAAGACCGTTTGCGGGTGACCCGCTGGCTGGATGAAATCGGCTGTCGTTATGCGGATGCTGACGAGTTGGAACACGCCGGCGTTCATGCAGCAGAACGGCAGCTGGCCAACATGAACACGCCGGAGGATTATCGGCAGATGCGGACAGAGCCTTTTTGACCCTGAATCAGAGGTTTACCCCGGAAAAGGGTAAAAACAACTTGCCTTGTGCCATCGGCACCCGTATTATACTTCATTATAATCAGTTTAGAGGCGGCAATGAAGTCTGGGGAAGCGGACTAAGGTCTCCCGAAAAGGGAGTCTTTCTCCGATAATAATGGAAACGCTACCATTTATCTGTGGATGAATTCACTGCATGAGCCAGTGCAAAAACCGATGCCTTGATGACCCAAAGGAGAGTGCTGATGATGAACCGATTGATGTACGGCGTTGCTTATTATGATGAATATATGCCTTACGAAAGATTGAGCGAAGACATACGAATGATGAAGGAAGCGGGCATTAACGTCGTTCGCATTGCGGAATCGACCTGGAGCACGCACGAACCCCAGAACGGCGTATTCGATTTCTCGTCCGTGGATCGGGTGTTGGACGCCATGCATGCGGCCGGCATTCAGGTCATTGTCGGAACGCCTACGTATGCCGTACCGACATGGATGGTCAAGGAACATCCGGACGTGCTGGCCACGACGGCTAAAGGACCCGGCAAATACGGAGCGCGCCAGATTATGGACATCACGAACCCGACCTACCTGTTCTATGCCGAGCGCATTATTCGCAAACTGATCTCGCGCGTATGCAAACACCCGGCGGTGATCGGCTATCAGACCGACAATGAAACGAAGCATTACAATACGGCAGGGGATAATGTGCAGCTGCAATTCGTCAAATATATGCGTGGCAAATTTGCTTCCCTGGACGAGCTGAACAAGGAGTTTGGACTCGATTACTGGAGCAACCGCATCAATAGCTGGGAGGACTTCCCTTCCGTGGTAGGCACGATCAATGGCAGTTTGGGTGCCGAGTTTGCCAAATTCCAGCGTCAGCTGGTCACGGACTTTTTGGCATGGCAGGTCGGCATCGTGAACGAATACAAGCAGGAAGGCCAGTTCGTGACGCAGAACTTCGACTTTGACTGGAGAGGTTATTCCTACGGCATCCAGGGAGATGTGAACCATTTTGCTGCATCACAGCCATTCGACATCACGAGCGTGGATATCTATCATCCTTCCCAAGATGACCTGACCGGGATCGAAATCTCGTTTGGCGGCGACGTCGCCCGGTCAACCAAACAGGCAAACTATCTTGTCATGGAGACCGAAGCCCAGGCGTTTCTGAACTGGGTCCCTTATCCGGGGCAGCTGCGATTGCAAGCATTCAGCCATCTCGCTTCCGGAGCGAACATGGTCGCCTACTGGCATTGGCATTCGCTGCACAATTCATTCGAAACGTATTGGAAGGGACTGCTCAGCCATGACTTCGAACCGAATCCGGTGTATGAGGAAGCGAAGACGATTGGACGCGATTTTGCAAGATGGAGCCCGCAATTGGTCAATTTGAAAAAAACGAACCGCGTAGCTATCCTTGCCAGCAACGAAGCGCTCACGTCGATCAAGTGGTTCGGCTTTCAAGCCCAAAGCGATAAAACCTACAATGACGTGGTGCGCTGGATGTACGACGAGTTATACAAAATGAACGTGGGCTGCGATTTCATCGACCCGTCCGTGAAGAGCTTAGAAGGTTATGATGTCATTGTGGTGCCCGCGCTGTACGCGGCTCCGGACGAACTGCTGGAAAGGCTTAATGCTTTCGTGAGGGACGGCGGCCATGTCGTGTATTCTTTCAAAAGCGGATTTGCCAACGAACATATCAAGGTTCGCTCCACGCGCCAGCCGGGCATCATCAGCGAAGCTTGCGGCATCAAGTACAGCATGTTCGTGGAGCCAAAGCATGTATCGCTTCAAGGCGACCCTTTCCAAGTCGGTGAAGGGCAAAACCAAGTGCACACCTGGATGGAACTGATAACGCCGACGACGGCCGAAGTGCTCGCTTGGTATGATCATCCGCATTGGGGCACATATGCCGCCATCACGCAAAACGCGTATGGGAGCGGAAAAGCAACTTATGTCGGGTGCTTCACGAGTTCAGCGGTAATCCGCGAAGTGCTTAAGCGGGTTCTAAAGGAATCCGGCGTGTGGGGGGCCGATCAGGAGCTGGCATTCCCATTCATCGTAAAATCGGGCGTCAACGGACAGGGAAAAACGATTCGTTATTACTTTAATTATTCCGACAATCCGGTTTCGTTCATATATCCGCACGGCAGCGGGAGAGAGCTTCATGCGGATGAACCGGTTGAAACCGGTCAGGAGCTGAAGCTGGAACGATGGGGAATGCAAATTATTGAAGAAATATAAACGACCGTTAACGTGGTTGGTCCATGATGGTTTACATTGGCTTGTTAAGTGAAAATATAGAGATGGAGGCGCCCTTGCTGTTTATGCTGGGGCGTTTCATTGTCCTATCGGAAATTATAAACATATCGACACATTTGCTTCCCGTAGGTTTCATGGTGGACTCCCGCTGAACGCGAATGTCTGCCTCGGAAGAAATGAGGATGCACCGTTTTATATTCAAGCGCGATCGGGGGAATGCGCCTATGATTACCGAAATGTATCGCAAGCTGGCTGATCCGTTCAAACGCAGCATCCGCAACAAACTGATCCTGACGATGACGCTGGTCGCGGTATTGCCCGTGCTGGTTATGACCGCGATGGCGGCCGAAAATGCCCGCTCTTCGATGGAGGAAGAGATTATGGAGACCAACCGGGCCAACATGAAGTGGGCTTCGGCTTACTTGGGAGAGCAGTTCGCCCGCATGAACAACCTGATTTACTCGATCCAGATCAGCGATGAGGTGCACCAGTATTTGGCGCTGAACCGGGATGCGTCGGCCTCGAGCCGTTTCGACGAGCAGAAGGCCGTGTTCAACATGCTCAACAGCGTGTACTACTCTGCCGGCAATTATGTGTTCGGCGTGGAGCTGTACCTGAAGGAATTGGATACGTTGTTTACGTTCAACTCCATGGAAAACCGGATTAAATCGGTTTCGGGCATTCCGGCCGAGTATCATGAGCTTTTTGCCGAGCACAAAGATTTTACGATTATCAATGATCCGAACGACCCGGAAAAATTCCATATGACCCGCAGCATGAACCGCTTTGAGGACCAGGCCCAGATCGGGGCGATCAGCCTGGAAATCAAATGGACCGTGTTCAACCAGACGCTGGAGCTGCTGGATGGCCGGGGCGATTACACCGTGTACATCTCTGACCCGTCGGGCCATCCGGTGTATCAGCCCCATTCCGAATTCCAGCCTTCGGCAGAAGCATTGGACAAACTGGCGGATACCCAAGACGATGCGGGTTTGATCCGTACCGAGCGGGAGTATGTCTTTTACCATTCCATCGACCCTTCGGGACTGCGTCTCGTCAAGATCGTGCCTGCCCATGTCATTAATGAGAGCGCGTTGGAAACGATGAAATACGGACTTGTCGTAGGCGGCTTGGCTACGCTGATTTCGGTGGGACTGGCAGCGCTCGTTGCCTGGCGCACGGCCAAGCCGATCGTCAGTCTGGCCAATGCCATGAAAGGCATTCGGCTCATCAAGGACAGGGAGGTGGTTCGCACCGGACGCGTGGACGAGATCGGGCTGCTGGAAAAAAACCTGCATGGCATGGCTGGCCGCATCCGCGAGCATATCCGCGAAAACTACCAAATGAATCTGGATAAACGTACGGCAGAGCTGAAGGCTTTGCAGTCCCAGATCCACCCGCATTTCTTGCAAAATACGCTGCAAATGATCGGCGGCATGGTGTATTCGCAAAAGCCTGCCGACACGTACAAAGTGATTCGTGCGCTGAGCGAGATGTTCCGCTACATCGTGCGGGCTCCGGACGGGCTGGTTTCGCTCCAGAGCGAGCTGGACCAGCTTGAACATTACATGCTGATCCAGCAGCAGCGATTTGCAGGCAGGCTCGAATACCATCTGCAGATTGAAGCTGATCTGAAGGGATGTGCCATTCCGAAGCTTACACTTCAGCCTATTGTGGAGAATGCGTTCGTGCACGGCCTGGAAAACAAAAAGGCGCAATGGAAATTAAATATTGAAGTTGCTCGGGAAGGGAAGAAGATCATCATTCGCGTTCATGACAACGGGCTGGGCATGGATGCCGGGAAACGGAGCGAACTGCAAGCCAGACTGGAGCGTGTAGCCATAGAGGGAGACCGGGTATGGAGTGCCGGGACAAGCATCGGCCTTGTAAATGCGGCATCGCGCATCACCATGCATTTTGGCCCTGGTTATGGAATGAGCGTCGACAGCGAAGTAGGAGAGGGAACGACAGTGACGGTACGCATTCCGTTTGACGAGGGAGGAGAAGTCGTATGAGCGTGCAGCCTTATCGAGTGTTATTGGTCGACGACGAACCGTGGAACAGGGATATTTTGCGCAATTTGGGGGAGTGGGAGGAACTCGATATGGTCGTTGCTGGCGAAGCGGAGGATGGGGATCAGGCTTTGCAGCAGCTGCAGCAGCAGAATCCCCATATCATCATTACCGATATGCGCATGCCGGGCACCGACGGGGTTGCCTTGCTGGAAACATTGAGCGCGCAGTTCCCGCAAATCAAAGTGATCGTGGTGAGCGGCTATGATGACTTCAATTATGCGAAACATGCCATTCGGCACCGGGCAGCGGATTATTTGCTCAAGCCGGTTAATCCGGATGAGCTGAACGCCGTGCTTGCAAAGTGCAAGCGTGATCTGGAGAAGGTCCGTTACAGCCCGGAAGGGTGGGAGCCTTATTCCCGGATGTTTGCTGGGGAATTTTCGCGTTTTCAGCAGCAGGTCCGCATTCGATTCAACGAACTGAACATGCCGGAGCTGCGAGATCTTTTCAACCAACTGGAGGAGAAACTGGAAAAAGAGGACATGCGGAAACCGCAGCAATTGGGCAGGGTCGTCCATGATTTGCAGACCCTGCTCGGGGAACTGTGCAGTTCCAATGGAGCGGGTGAGCAATCTTCGGCAGCAAAGCCTGCTCCTCCATCCGCATTGACAACGGCGTCAGCGGCGCTGGCCTGGACGTTTGACCTCTACAGTCAGGCGCTGGAAGGCGTGATCGCGCAGCGGAAGTTCAAGAATAAGCTGAACCTTGAAGAGGTCAGGCATCACATGGAGCAGCATTGCATGGAAGCGATCACGCTGGAGCAGCTGGCACAAGTCTTTTTTGTCAGCAAGGAATATCTGAGCAAGGCGTTCAAAAAGGAATACGGCATCACGGTTGTCGACTACATCGTGCAGCTGCGGATGGCCAAGGCAAAGGAATGGGTGATGGACGACAGCATTCCATTCAAACATATCGCCGAAATGGTCGGGTATGAGGATGTGTCCTATTTTTATCGGGTGTTCAAGAAACATTTCGGCTTGTCTCCCGGAGAGATGCGCAAGGGACAAAGTTTAAAATAATCCAATGCAAGAGCTCCGTATTGTCCAATGAAGCGCTTTCATTACAAGCATATAATGGGCTTATGCAAGACAAACCAGTCACACCGGGAGGTCATGAGAGATGAAGGTATGGAAAAGCGTCGCAAGTGCGGTACTGGTCAGCGTACTGCTCGCAGGGTGCGGTCAGAGTACGGGAACGGACGAATCGCAGGGAGGCTCTGCATCCGGCAGTACGGTCAATTTGAAAATATTCGTTGCGCAACCTCGGCTGAAGGAACATTACGATAAATATATAGAACAGTTCAAGGCCAAGGAGAAGGCGGAGAAAAACATTGAAGTAAACGTGCAGCTGGAGATGCCGCCGGCGGACAATGCTGCGCAGATTCTGAAGACACGCTTGGCCTCGAACGACGCGCCTGACGTATTCGCGGTGCACGCGGTCAACGAAATTCCGCCGTTCAGCAAGGCAGGTTATCTGGAAGACCTGTCAGATCAGCCATTCGTCGACAAATTGCTTGATTCGGTGAAACCTTCCGTGACAGATGCCAATGGTAAAATCGTTGCCGTTCCTTTGGAAACGCTGTCATGGGGATACCTCTACAACAAGGATATCTTCAAGGAACAAGGGCTTGAACCGCCAGCAACGCTGACTGAAATGAAGGCGGTCGTCGACAAGCTGAAAGCAGCCGGCATTACGCCGTTCGAGCTGGCCTACAAGGAAGCTTGGGTACCACAGCTCTTCCTGCCGCTGACGGTAGGCGCGCTCACCCAATCCGAGCACAAGGATTTCCTGGACAAAATGAATCAGGATCAGGGTTCGTTTTCCGACATGAAAGCGATGTTTGATGCCTTTGACCTGGTGACGGCAAACGGCACGGAGAAGGCGCTGGAAGTCGGCGCGGACGACGGAGCGGCTGCATTTGCAACAGGCAAAGCGGCGATGTGGGTACAGGGTCCGTGGTATGCGGAGACCATTCTGAAGTCTAACCCGGACATCCATTTCGGCGTTGCGCCGATGCCGATCAACGACAATCCGGACGATACCAAAATCAATCTGAGCACGTCCACGTCGCTCGCCGTTTCTTCCAGCAGCAAAAACAAGGAAGTGGCGCTCGATTTCGTGAACTACATTCTCGACGACAAAGACTCCAGTGCGTTCTATGAAGCGCTCAAATTCAATCCGGTAGCGAAAGTCCACAACTTTGAAAGTTTCCCTTGGGTGGACGATGCCATGAAATACGTCAATGAAGGCAAAGCCTATCAGGATCCGTCGGTACCGCAGGCAGTGAAGGATGAGTCAGGCAAGGCGCTGCAGGGCTACTACTCCGGACAGTTGAACCAACAACAGGTGATCGATGCGCTCGACAAGGCGTGGAAATCGTACAACAAAGTCAACAAGTAGGAAACTGTGAATCAATGAGTACGCGCTTTTGTTGACAAAGCTCCACAGCAGTTGGAGCTTTGTCAACCCATTAGCGGCCATTTATTCATCACAGTCGCTAAGCTGAAGAAATGGGGTGGCAGACATCGCCTTCCATCCCCCGTTTCTGCTTATATGCTCATCGCAAATAGGGGGAGGACCCGGCCTATGGCTACGAATGTTTTCAAAAAGTATTTATCCTTGCTGGCGTTTACGGCACCGGCCTTTATCATTTATGCCATATTTCTGCTCATTCCGACATTCGGCGGCATGTTCTACAGCTTGACGGACTGGAACGGGCTAAATAAGGACTACAGCTTCATCGGTTTGGGCAACTTCGTGGAGCTGTTCAAGGAAGATCCCGATTTCCTGAATTCGCTGTGGTTCACGATGAAGTACGTCGTATTTATGCTGATTCTGCAAAACGGAATTGCACTGCTGCTCGCCGTGTTCATCGAGACGCGTACGCGCAGCAAAGGATTGTTCCGGACGCTGTTCTTCATGCCGAACATGATCAGTACAATTATCAGCGCCTTCATGTGGACGTTCATCTTTTCCCAAGTGCTGCCGCAGCTGGCCGAAAAGCTGGCGATAACGTTCCTTGACCAACAGTGGCTGGGGGATCCCCAGTTTTCGTTCTACTCGATTCTGACCGTATCGCTCTGGAATGGCGTGGGGTACATGATGATCATTTACCTGGCGGCCTTGCAGGGCGTACCGAAAAGTTTGAAGGAGGCCGCCGTCATTGACGGAGCGAACGCGTTTCAAGTGCTGCGCAACGTGGTCATGCCGATGATTACCCATGCGATCACGATCTGTTTCTTTCTTACGCTGAACGGCGCGTTCAAGGTATTTGAAGTTGTGTATGGTCTGACAGGTGGAGGACCGGGACGGGCTACGCAGGTGATCACGATGAACATCTATGAAGAAGCGTTCTCGAACAATTTTCGTTATGGATACGCCAGCGCCAAGTCGGTCGTGCTGTTCGTTATCGTGCTGATCTTTACGCTCATTCAGATTACGGTCATGAAGAAGAAAGAGGTGGAAGCATGAGGATGCAAAAAGTCAACAGCTACCTGATCCGCTTGCTGCTCATCGCAGGTGCTCTCTTCGCCATGCTGCCGATCTATATGGCCGTCGTCAATTCGTTCAAAACGCAGGGAGAAATGTTTCAATCATTCATCGCGCTGCCAACGACGCTGCACTGGGAAAACTATACGGATGCGTTCAACAAAATCAACCTGCTGCGCAGTTCGATGAACTCGGCAATCGTCTCGTTCCTCGGCATCGGCGGTATCGTATTCTGCGCTTCCCTGGCCGGATATAAATTGTCGCGTACAGCCGGACGGCTAAGCAACCTGATCTTTTTCCTGTTCGTGGCATCGATGCTGGTGCCGTTCCACTCGATCATGATTCCGCTGACGCGAGTGGCGAAAGGGCTTGCGGTACAAGGAAGCACCTACGGGCTGGCCCTCATTTATGTCGGACTTGGCGTCAACATGGCCATCTTCCTCTATCACGGGTTTGTGAAGTCCATTCCGCGCGAGCTGGAAGAATCGGCACAGATGGACGGCTGTAATGAATTCCAGACGTTCTTCCGCATCATTTTCCCGCTGCTGCTGCCGATTACGGTAACGATTGCGATTCTGGACTTCCTGTGGATCTGGAACGACTTTCTGCTGCCGCTGCTCATGCTGACGGACGTTAACCGCTATACGTTGATTCTGTCAACGAATATGCTGTTTGGCGAGTACAACAAGGAATGGCCGCTGATCCTGTCGTCCCTCGTGCTGACCGCCGTTCCGGTCGTCCTGATCTATGCGTTTTTCCAGAAATTCATCATGGAGGGAATCGCGGAGGGAGCGGTAAAAGGCTGATTTGGTTGGATTGGATTGGATGGGATGGGAACTTTCGAACTGCAAGGTAGCTCAAAGCGGGGATGGAGTGAGCGATAAAGTGGGTGACGAAGCGATCCGTGAAGCAATCTGTGAGGTCGCCAATCTTTCGTTTGGAGCAAATGGAGCAAATCATAAGGGCATTCCGGGCGTCATAACCATGACGGGGAATGCCCTTTTATTCGTGATTTGATCTTGTCCGAGCTGTAACGAACCTGAGACACGCTATGGGGTACTTTTTGGCCCGATTTGAATGCTAACGAACATCAGCGTCTTTATATCGGGGAAAATAGGACTGCTGCGCTCGTTTTGCCTCGAATAACGCGGCTGATGTTCAGCACATAACGTGCGTAGGATTCGTTAGTGACGCGGTCAAAACTGCGTGAGTGCTTGTGAGTGTGCTGTGCAAGGGGGCGTTACATGCGGAATTTAATCCAGCATGCGCTTTGCCGTCTGGGCAAGGATACGCAGGCCGCGTTCCATTTCCTCCGGCGATGCGTAAGCATAGGACAGCCGCAAATGTTCGGCATCCAGGCGGTCGTACAGGTAGCCGGGATGGATTAACACGCCCTGTTCCAGGCAGGCGTGGAACAGTTTGCGGATCGAAGGCTGGCCGGCCGTAAACCGGAGCCAGACGTAGAAGCCGCCGGCAGGCCTGTTCCATTCGGCCAGGCCGCGGAAATGCCGTTCGAGCAGCTCCAGCATGTAGTCCCGCCGCCTGCGCAGCTCGGGGCGCAGGCGTTCCAGATGCTGCTCGTGATGCCCTTCGGCAAACCAGAGTGCGGCAGCTTCCTGAGCAAGGGAGCTGGTTCCGTAGTCGGTTTGCATTTTGATGTCGGCGAGCCGGCGTATGACCTGCTCGGGCCCGACCAGCCAGCCCAGACGCAGTCCGGGGCTGACGGCTTTGGACAGGGTGCCCATGTAGAGCACCCTGCCGTCCCGGTCGCGCGCCTTGAGCGATGGCGGCGGCGGGGCCTCCAGCCACAGATCCGCGTAAGCGGCATCCTCCAGGATGGCGATGCCGGAGGCGTGGGCTGCGGCCAGCAGCTCTTGGCGGCGCTCTTCGCTCATCAGCGCGCCGGTGGGGTTGTGGAAGCTCGGGATCGTATAGAGCAGCGAGATGTTGCTTTTGCCGACCCCTCCGCGCCGGGCAGCTTCTGCCAGAGCAGGGAGCAGCGGTCCTTCGCCATCCATGGCGATGCCGTTCAATTTCAGCCCGGCGGACTGAAAAGCATGGATCGAATACAGATAGGACGGACGCTCCAGCATCACCGCCGATCCGCGCGGAAGCAAACCAACCGATATGAGGTGCAAGGCCTGAATCGAGCCGGACACGATCAGGATGGATGCCGGAGAAGCTTGCACGCCATGTGCCTGCAAATGGGCCGATATGGCGGTGCGCAGCTCCATGCTGCCCTGCGGTTCCATGTAGTTCAGGGTGCGGCTTCGTTCTGGCAAGGAGCGCAAAATGGCCTGAAAGGCATCATGCGGCATCAGCTCGGGAGCAAGCTCGCCCGTTCCCAGCCGGATGATGCCTGGCTGGAATTCCGCCTCGTTAATATGCTGGACCTCAGGCAGGTTGGGGTAATGCGATCCTTCCTCGACGGCTTCGTTCCAATTCGGAAAGGCTGCTGCCTCATGGGCGATCGCATGCCAGCCAGCTCCGCAGACATACGTGCCCCCGCCATGACGTCCTTCAATCATGCCTGCGGCAGCGAGATTGTCCAGCGCGGTGATCAAGGTGCTGCGATTGACCCCCATGGCCTCCGCCATGGCGCGCTGCGCAGGCAGACGGTAACCGGCCGTCCACTCGCCTGCCATGATTTTATCGCGGATATGGAGCTCGATCTGACGGTACAGCGGCAAGGGGGATGCGGGGTTGGGCTTCCAGCCTGCAGCTGTTTGGCCATTGTCGGCATGTTTCATGCCGGTCATCACCTCCAGTAAACGGAATGGGAAAACAAGCGGGTTGTGGGGAATGGCCGCACGGCTGGTCAGCGTGAAGCGCAACTTGATATTTGAGAAACTAATGTCTAAACTCGGCACTCATCGTCAATACTCGGGCGCTTCCTGAGCGTGGCTCAATATGCAGTAACTATACCATTTGGTTGGCTGCGATGCCATCCAATTGGCTGGATACATATTGCATCCTCTCCGCTACCATGACAGTAGAGCACAAAAGGAGGATGCATAAATGGAGGTCATTATGCATGCCGCCATGCTGGCGTTTGGTCTGATTTTGCCGCTTGGCGTGCAGAACGTATTTGTTTTCAACCAGGGCATGATGCAGCCCAACCTGATTCGGGCACTGCCAGCCGTGATTACGGCGGGTCTCTGCGATACATTGCTGATCGGAGCCGCGGTCGGGGGCATTTCGCTTGTCCTGCTGCAGTGGCCGTTATTGGCAGGCGTATTGTATGCCTGCGGCGGCTTGTTCCTGTTATATATGGCATGGAGCGTCTGGCGATCGACCGGGGCATCCAATGCAGCACCGAAGCTCATTGCGCCGGGAAGGCAAATCCTATTTGCTGCTTCGGTATCTTTGCTCAATCCGCACGCATTGCTGGATACGGTAGCAGTAATCGGGACAAGCTCGTTGCAGTACGATGGCAAAGAACGCCTGCTGTTCGCGATCGTGGCCGCAGCAGTTTCGTGGATCTGGTTCTTCGGATTGGCAGGCGCGGGCAGGTGGGTTGGCGGAAGCGATCGTTCCGGCTGGGTCGGATGGTGGTTCAACCGTTTGTCGGCGGCAGTGATGTTTGCCATGGGGATCATGATGCTTTGGAAATGGATGGCGGTTTGAAACACGTTCTTGTTAAAGGTCCCACGACTGGGATAGGGTCCTCACAACCTGCATGAACTGAAAAAGCTTCCTGCCATTGATCGCAGGAAGCTTTCTGGATTTCAAGGAAGTCATTGATGCAGAATGCTCAGAAATGAATGCTCTTTGGGGGAGAAATAAGCCTCATAAGATATGCCGCATTGCGCGCAGGCTTTCCTCCGCATAATCCGTCAGTCGGCTCGAAGCAGCATGGACTCTATGAACGTTTTCAGCTCTTGGCTGACGCTGTTCAGATGTTCGATGACATTGCTGAACTCCGTCACCAGTTCAGCCTGTTGATTGCTGGACTGGGTGATGGAGGTAATCTCCGATTCCATCTGGCGAATGGAATCCTGCACTTGTTTCAGGGAACGTTCAATGTTCACGGTGGCCTCTTTGGTTCCGCTCGAGAGCTTGCGGACTTCGGAAGCGACCACGCCGAAGCCGGCACCGGCTTCGCCTGCCCGCGCAGCCTCGATGGCTGCATTTAGGCCAAGGAGGTTCGTCTGCTCGGAAATTTCGCGAATGAAAGAAGCAACTTTGTTAATTTCGGCCGAATTCTGGACGGCCTGCCGGGAGTTGTCCAGAATTTGAGTCGAAGAAGCGGTCAGCTCTTCGGAATGGGCAGCCACGGTCTGCACCATGTCGGTCAATTGCCCGCCAATGCTGCTGATCAATTCGGTGAATTGCTCCAGTTTTTGTTCGTTCCGCAGCGAAAAGCCGATCGCGAGCGCACCGACGATATGCCCTCCCTCATCACGAATCGGTGTTGCGGCAGAATTGATGGCGGTTCCGTAAAAATGCTCGGCAATGCGGTTGGCCGACGTTTCGCCGTCCACAAGCGCTCGCCGCAGCGTAGGGTCATCCAGCGAGATCGCATCGCCTGCCTTGATTCCGAGGTCGAGGTCTTCGCTGGGCACGTAATATCTGAATTTCTCCATGTCTGTGACGGCGATCATGAGGTTGTGTTCCCTTAGCATGATTTTGAAATAAGGGCTTGCGGCAACAAGGGCATCAATGATATTCAATCTATTCAGCTCCTATACATGAGTGATGTATACAAATGATGCAAGTAGGCCTCGCCAGAAGACAGAATGACGCTAAAAAGATGCTGCGGCTGAATTCTGCTCCGGATTTTACTATTATATAGCGGATCGATGGGCAAGTGGAGCATAATCTCCTTGCCAAATCCACGATATGAAAGCCGCCCGGAATTCCGGGCGGCTTTCATGCAGTCGTCGATATGGTTTCATGGCGGCAATGGACGGGAGCAGGGGACGATCAACCAATCGTTACCCGCCGATCTGGGACATGCGCCGTACGGTCGGCGTATGGCTTTGCATTTTTTTCTCCAGGGCAAGCGCCATTTCATGGTTCTTCGGTTTGCTGCCCAATGCCTTGAGGAAGAGCGCGGCCATCGCGTCCGGGTCGTCCACGTAACGCCGGACGTTGTATTCGTCGGACCAATACAGACATGCTTTGATATGACCGTCTGCCGTGAGGCGGAGCCGGTTGCAGTTATCGCAAAAGTGATCGCTCACCGGGTGAATCAGTCCAAAGGTTCCTTTTGACCCAACCACCTTCATGTTGCGCGAAGGACCGTTCCCGGCAGGACCCGCCGTGTTTTCCACTTCCCAGCCGGCTTCGGCGCACACATTCGTCACCGTTTCCAGCGGCAGATATGACTTGCGCCACGCCTCGGTGGCATGACCGATCGGCATATATTCGATGAACCGCACATGCAGCGGCTGTTCCAGCGTCATGGCGATGAAATCCTTGATTTCGTCATCATTGATGCCTTTCATCAGCACCACGTTCAGCTTGATGGGAGCCAAACCGACTGCCGTCGCGGCTTCGATGCCTTTCAGCACCTTGTTCACGTCCCCGCCCCGGGTAATCATCGAAAAACGGTCCGCGTGCAGGGAGTCGAGGCTGATGTTGATCCGGTTCAGCCCGGCGTCTTTGAGCGACTGGGCCTGCTTCTCCAGAAGCAGCGCATTGGTGGTGAGCGCGATATCCTCAATGCCTTCGATCGCTGAGATCATGGCAACCAGCTTATGCAGGTCTTTGCGGACAAGCGGTTCTCCCCCGGTCAGACGCACTTTGCGCATACCCATCGGAGCGAGCACCTTCAGCACCTGGGCGATTTCTTCATAGCTCATGATCTGGTCATGCGGCGCAAACTCCATGCCTTCGGCAGGCATGCAGTACACGCAGCGCAGATTGCAGCGGTCCGTAACCGAAATACGGATGTAGTCATGTATCCTGCCAAACGAGTCCTGAAGCATTTCCATGCAGACCACCCTTTCATTGACTCGGATTGGATTATTTCTATTTGAAAATGATGCATCTATTCAGTTAGGAACAGTTGCATCAAATTTTAGCCATTTATCCAAAGCGCGTCAATATCACGTCAGATGGCAGCATCCTTCTTGGATGGAGTGAGTTGGAACTGTCCGACGAGCTGCTGCAAAAAGACGGTGATCGCTTCGACGTCATGCGAAGAATGCTGTACCTGCTGCATGTCCAGTACGAGATCCTGCATTTCGGTCTCCACCTCGGCAGAGGTGGAGCGGTTTTTGTGGCTGATGGCGGCAATGCTCTCCATCAGCGTCACGACCTGATCCACCACCTGGGTACGCTGCGTTTCTTCGGCCGTGGCTTGGTGCAATAGACGTGAAGCTTCCTGCACGAGAGCCGAGCCTTCCGCCAGAACCCGATCCCCTTCATGGATGGAATGGGAGGCCGTTCCGGCTGCGGCGGAAATGTTGTCCAGGATGCGGTGAATGTTCTCCGTAGACGTGCGGGACAACTCAGCCAGCTTGCGGATTTCTCCCGCAACGACGGCGAATCCGCGCCCGTGTTCACCTACGTGGGCCGCTTCGATGGAAGCATTTAGCGCCAGCAGGTTGGTCTGGGCCGAGATTTCATCGATGACGGCCAGCGCTTGGTATATTTCCTGCATCGTCTCCATGAAGGACAAAATCGTGCGATTGGTATCGGACACGGTACCGGATATTTCGGACATTTTGCCGCCGATGCGTTCGACCTCCTGACGGGCAACCAGAATTTGCTCAGTGGCGGAGGTCTCCAACTGCTGCAGCGTAAGGCGCATGTGGTCTGCGGCCGCCTTCGCCTGATCCAGGTCCTCAAGCTGCTTGCGGATGCCGCGAATCATGGAGCCGAGCTTGCGGTTTACGCGTTCGGTCGTGCCTTGCGTCGTTTCGGTAGACGACCGCATCTGGAGCTGGTTGTCCATGACGTCGATGGTAGCGAGACGGACCTTCAGCATGATGCCCTCCAGCGAGTCGATCATGTTGTTGATCCATTTGGCGAGTTCCCCCGATTCGTCCTGCGCAAAAGCGGACGTGTCCAAACGCTGCGTCAAATCTCCCCGGCCCTCGGCATTGATGCGGATAAAGCGGGTGATGCGCCTCAGATCCTCATGGACCCTGCGATAATGCTTACGCTGCAGCCTGCGGGCAGTGAACACCCCGAAAACGAGGTTGAAGGCCGCAATGGAGAGCGCTGCCCACACATTCGAAGTAAGAGCATATACGAGCACGGAGCCGATGAAGCCGGAGAGAACGGCATGCAGCCTGTGCGTGTTGGATTGACGCCAACCGATGCTGCGAACCCGGTACACTTCCTCAAGATCACCTTCGCACATCATGCCCCACAGGTCCGGACAATGCGGAAGCTGGAAGGTAATGCCTTTGCCGATGACGGGAATATGCCGGTAGTCCGAGTACCCCGGAAAGGCCGCGAACAGGTTCGAACCGTTGCGAATGGTATTCGCCACGCCCGGGTGCAGCTCGCCCGTCGATGGATCGGTGAACATCAATTCAAGCTCGGTATGTTCTTTCACGGATACGATGCCCCAATCGGTGGTTACGCCATCTTTCAGGTTTTCCCCATGGGTAAACGTCCGGTCTTCAAAGCGGCTGCGGGACAGGGCAGTTCCGGGCGGCAGGTTCGGACGGAGCACGGAGTTCGCCATAAAGATGTAATTATCCCCGGAATCCGGGTAGACATGCCCCGACTCCCGCTGGATCAGATCGCCGATGACATCGCCCGGCACCCTGCTGCAGAGGGAACCAACGTAACGCCCTTGCTGCACGATGGGCCAAATGAACAGGATTGTGATGCTGTCGTGAAATGAGGAAGAGCGGGGGCCGATCTCCAATGTCAGCCGATCGGAATACGGGCCGTACAGACATTTGCGGACATGGGTGCCATCCGATTTGGCGTATTGCAATCCAGGCCCGAATCCGTCGCTTGTTTCGGTATAAATTTCTCCAACGTGCTTCTGATATGTAGAAAATACAACCTGATTCTGCGCATCCAGCATGAAGAGTTCCGTGCTGTCTGCCGAGCGGACATAACTTGCTTTAAACCATGCTTCAAGCTTGTGAAGGGCAGGCGAGTCTTCCGATACATGCTGCAGATGGGTCCCTTGGAGCTGATGGAACAATCGCTCCAGATGATTCCATTGTTCCTCCGCCCAGTCCATGAGAAGCTGCCGCCTCGTTTCGGCAATGCCTTCGAAGATTTGTTCGACGTCCTCCTGAATGTGAGCATTCAACCGATAGGAACGCCACAAAGGCCATCCCTTTTTCCATCCCAGCCATCCAAACATGCTGATCACCCCGGTAATTGGATTTGAAAGCGTTGATAAACGGTTTATATGTGTGTATCTATATAAACCGCACTAAACAATCACACAAGGCACTGCGAGTGCAGTACCATCTTCCGATCGCTGTTATCCCCAGATTTTTTCAAATTTCCCTTTTTCAAAGGGAAAATCCGGTGATCAGCCTATGCTTCCGAAGCAGCTTTCTTTCAGAAAGCTTTTAAGCGACCGCTTCGCTTCTCCAGATTGGTTCTGCCTCTTCGTTAACGTGTATCTTTTTTGCGGTTTATCTATATGCTATTAGAACCTTTATACAAAAAAATACAGCAAAATACGAGGGTATATGTCATATTTTCCGAATAATCATACAAAAAATGCAAATAAATATACGTATTTGAACATTGCTTTCCGAGAAGTGGGACAAGGGACTTAACTTGCTCGAAAAGTACAGGATGGATGGTCCTATAGCGTTCATGCTATGGAGCATTTCTCCGCAGGCGTAAGGTGCAGAAAAAACACCGACTGGAATCTTATCCAATCGGTGCTTAAAAATTGTGGATATGGAATGGTTTAATGGAATGCGTTTAATTTCAGTTCATGGACTAACCGGCTTAATCGACGATTTTTTTCTTTCTGAATCTTGCGAGCATTTCGTACACGATCGGCACAATCACGAGCGTAAGCAGGGTCGAGCTGACGAGACCGCCGATGACGGTAATGCCGAGCCCTTTCGAAATGATACCTGCGCTTTCCTCAAGACCGGTTACGAGCGGCAGCAATGCGCCAATCGTGGCAAGGGCGGTCATCAGGATCGGACGCAGACGGGTTGCACCTGCTTCCAGCAAGGCTTCACGCGTAGACAGGCCTTCGTTCTCCTTATGGATAACGCGGTCGATCAGAACGATGGCGTTGGTGACCACGATGCCGACGAGCATCAACGCACCCATCATGGCGGAGACATCAAGCGTTCCGCCGGATACAAACAGACCTACCATGATACCGATCACGGTAAACGGCAGCGAGAACAGGATGGCGAATGGAGCCAAACCGCCGCCGAAGGTAACGACAAGCACGAAGTATACGATGGCGATGGCTGCCACCATGGCGAGTCCGAGCTGTGTAAATGTATCATTGATCTGTTCGGTCGTACCGCCGAATTTCACTTCGACGCCGTCCGGCAGATCCAGTTTATCGATACCGGCTTGCAGGTTTTGCGAAGCCTTTTGCACGTCGGAAGCCAGAATGTTGGCCGTCACTTGCGCGACCATTTTACCGTCGATGCGCATGATCGAGTTCGGCGAAGTGCCTTCTTCCACCGCAGCCACGTCTTTGATCGGCACTTGCACGCCGAGAGGCGAAGTTACGGTTTCATTTTCGATATCTTTGATGCTCTTGAATTGTTTGGCATCGGTCTCCACGTAAACTTTATACGTTTTGTTCTCGATGTCCACTTCGGTCAGCACCGGGCGTTCCTGAGCCGGGGCGAGCGCCATGGCCAGTTGGCCGGCAGTCAGTCCGAGCGAGCTCAGTTTCTCCTGATCGGCAACGAGTGTATATTGACCATACGTATCGGAGAGTGTGGTTTCGGCTTTTTCAAAAGAATCGGTGTCTGCTTCAACCAGCTTGAGCACTTCATCCGATACCGGCTTGATCTGTTCCAGATTGTCGCCATAGATCGAAACGCTCAGGCTGCTGCCGCCGAGTCCGCCAGACATGTCCAGCTCGTTCCACTCGCCGACGGAAACTTCCTTTTTCAGACCTTCGACAAGGTCTTCCTTCACTTGCGAGAAGTTTTTGGTGTCTTTGTTGTATTCGATGTAGAACAGGGCCGAGTTGGAGCTTCCGCCGCCCATGCTGCTCAGCGGATTGCTTCCGCCAATGGAATATTGCATTTTTTCGATGCCTGGTTGTTTCAAGAGCCATTTCTCCGCAACAAGTGCTTCTTTCTCCACGTCTTCGCGCAGCGAACCCGTCTCCGGAGAATACGTAATGGTTACGTATTTATCCTGCTGCTCCGGCAAGAAGCTTGCACCGATGAACGGATAAAGGAAGAGGCTTCCGACCAGCAGCAGGACGGCGACAATGGACGTGATCCATTTGTGGGACAGTGTCCAGTTCAGCAGGCGTTTGTAGCCTTCCGCCATTTTGCCCGGTTTCTCTTCGTGGTTGTGCGTGTTTTTCAGCCCTTTGCGGAACAGGGAGTGTGCCAGCATCGGAACGATGGTGATCGCCACGAGCAAGGATGCAAGAAGCGCAAAAACCATGGTCAGCGCAAACGGCATGAACAGTTCGCCGACCATACCGCTTACGAGGGCGAGCGGCAGGAATACCGCGATCGTAACGATGGTGGACGACATGATCGGGATGAACATTTCGCGCGTCGCTTCGCGAATCAGTTCACGGCCTTTCAGTTTCTCGCCTTTCAGCGACAGCCTGCGGTAAATGTTCTCGATAACGACGATCGAGTCATCCACGACCCGGCCGATCGCAACGGTCATGGCACCCAGCGTCATCATATTCAGCGTAATGTCCATCAAGTTCAGCGCCGTCAAAGCGATGAGCAGGGACAGCGGGATGGAGATGACCGAAATCAGGGTGGAACGGAAGTTGCGCAGGAAGATCAGAATGATCAGGACCGCGAACAGGGCGCCAAAGGCGGCTTTGCCGAGCATCGTGTTGACGGAATCCTGAATCGGTTTGCCTTGGTCAAGCAACACGGTCAATTCGGCGTTTTTGAATTGCTTTTGCAGTTCTTCCGCCTTGTCTTTGACCGCATTGACCACATCGACGGTATTGGCGTCATTGGACTTCACGATGGAAATCCCGATGGATTCCTTGCCGTCCGTCCGGGAGATGGACTCTGCTTGGCCAATGACTTCAATCTTGGCAATCTCGCTCAATTTTACGGTCGGGATGCCAGGGGCACTTGCCGCAGGGTTCGTGGCTTGCGCCGCAGCGCCTTGTGCAGCGCTTTGGCTTTGGGCTGCGGCGCCTTGTCCGGCAGCAGCGCCAGCCTGCGCGTCCATGCCTTGTGCGGCTGCTGCGGAACCGCTGCCCGAGGCTGCACCCGCACCGCTTGGCACGACCGGAATGGCGAGGTTTTTCAGGTCGTCAAGGCTGATGATGTTGCCATCCACCACGACGGATTTTTGGGCTTTGTCCAGTTCGAACAATCCGAGCGGAACGCGAACCGAGGAGCCCTGCACGATGCCTTTCACGGTATCTTCGGTCAAGCCGAGTTCTTTCATTTTGGCCTGGTCGAATTTCAGTTGGACTTCTTTGACGTATTGGCCCGATACCTGAACTTGGGCTACGCCGTCAATGTCCTCAAGCGCAGGCTTCAGATCGGATTCGGCCAAACGTGTCAGCTGTTCCAGATCCCCGCCTTCCTTGTCGGACAAGCTGAGCGAGACGACCGGGAAGGAGTTGATGCTGAATTTGGAAATGGTCGGCTTCTGCACGCCATCCGGCAGCTGAACATCGTTCAATGCTTCCCGCACGGCGGCGGTCGCGTTGTCCAGGTCCGTGCCGTAGTCGAATTCCAGCATGATGGAAGCGGCGTTTTCCATGGACGTCGAGGTTAACGTTTTGATGCCCTCCACATTCCTCAGCGTTTGCTCGAGCGGTTTGGTGACGTCCTCCACGATGCTCTCCGGAGCACCTCCGGGATCGATGGCGGTGATGCTCAGAAACGGAACGTTGATGTTCGGGATCGTTTCCTGTTTCATCGTCAACCCGCTGTACAAACCTGCAAAGGTAACGATAATCGTCAGAATCCAGATTGCAAATTTGTTGTTCAGTGAAAAGTTAATGATTCCTTTCATGCGATGGTTTCTTCTCCTCTCTGCTTCTCTTTATATTGGTGTTACGAGTCAGCTTGGATGAACCGGCTGTACATGGCATCCATAATGTGCTGAAGCTCGGAATGCAAGGCTTCAATGGCGGAAATACCCTCCAGATTGTGCATCATGCCGAGGATGATTGCGCGCCTTGGCGTGAACTCCATCATTTCCTGCTTCAGGATGGCGATGGCCTCAAGCGCATCGTTTTTGATCTGCCCTTCGGTAAGGGACGATGTGACGACATCCTGCATTTCTCGAATAATGTGAATGGGATGACGCATCATTGTAGAGTCCGTGTTAGGGTTGCTGGCCCAGGCCGGCCAGTCTTCCAAACGAACGAATGGGGCAGGGCGCTGCTCCAGCAGCCCATGTGCCGCATAATCGATCGTTTGCAGCAAATTGGTTGCCATTTTGGATACGGTCAGGGAAGGCATTTCCGTAAACCAGATTTTGACGTAGGAAAGAAACAGTCCATGCGTAAGCAGGCTGAGGTCTACGGTGTAAGGTCCAATTTCCGGACCGTATAGATCCTCGAGCTTCTCCTTAAACCAATGCACGATGCGAATTTCGAGGTCACGGTTCTTGGGATTGCATTTATCCCGGCCGGGCTGCTCGTCATTGATCATCATGCTGCGCATTTGCACCCTCAAAAATTCCTTCAGTTCAGATACGTGAATGAGCAGTGTCTCGATCTGTTTCAGCAGGCGTTCCCTTGCCGTGTAGCCGGCACTCTGTTCAATCTGGGTCATCTCGTCGACCAGCGTGTACACGCAGTATTCCATCGTGCTGGCTTCAAGCTCTTCCTTGGATTTAAACAGCAGATAGAGGCTGCCCTTGGACATGCCGCATACTTCCGCAATTTCCTGCATGGACGTTCCGGTGCTGCCTTTGGCGGAGAACAACCGGAGCGCTGTCGTGATGACCATCCTTTTTTTCTCGTTCATTTCATGAATCGGGTTCATTAACGATACATCCACCTCAGCTCCGAACTTTTGAGTTCTTGAATTGACTTTGTGGTCAAAACAAGTATAAACGAAATGAAAAGCCGATTTCAAATGGAAGGGAATTGGTAAATGGGGATAAAAAAAGGCGACTTCTAATTTGAAGTCACCCATAGCTTATGAAGATGATTAAGTAATCAGTTTCAGGCCGATGGCGGCCACCAGAATCATGGCGATGAACAGCAGCCGCTTCGCTTCTTTACGTTCGCCGAACAACAACATGCCGGTCAACGTGCTGCCTACCGTCCCGATTCCCGTCCATACGGCATAGGCGGTGCCCATGGGAATGGAGGTCATGGCATAAGAGAGGAGAGAGAAGCTGCATACAAACGATACGAGCATAATTGCAACGTAGCGCCAGCCTTTTCTCGAAGAGGCGCCGTTAATGCCGATGACCCCGAAAATTTCGCAAATGCCTGCGCCAACCAGAGCGAGCCATGCCATTATGCCTCACCCCCTTGTGCAGATTGCTGGTCGGTGACCAGCTTCAGTCCGATGACGCCTGCAAGCAGCAGGCCGATCAGCAGTATTTTGGCCAGTTTGAACGGCTCTCCGAAAAGAATCATTTCGGCCAGCACGGTGCCTGCCGTGCCGATTCCCGTGAAAACGGCATAAACGGTGCCTACAGGCAGCCGTTTGGAAGCCGCGATGATCAAAGCAAAGCTAATGATGATGGCCAAGGCGGTGAGCGCCCATTCCCAGACGTTGCCGGCATGCTTCAGACCGCTCACCCATACGATTTCGATTAATCCTCCAATAAAAACATACAACCAATTGCGGTTCATGCTGCGTAAGTTCTCCTTTCGTCAATCCTTGGTGTCAGTTGCTCAGATGATGAATGCCGCTCCAAAATATAGGCCAGGCCGCTTCGAGCCGTATCTTGTATCGCCTCGAATTGCCGTATATGAGCTCCACCGTTACGCCGTCCAGCAAGGTCATGAACGCCACGGCAACCTGTTCGGACGCAATGGACGGAAGCTCCCCCTCCCGTATGGCACGTTGAAGCAACCGCTTTAGGGAACGCTCCAATCCGTCCAGAAACGGATATACGATACCCATGACGTCGTTGTACAGCGCAAGCGGCGGGAAATAACACATGCGAAGCATAAAGCGGGCCGACGCCTGCGTGTTGTATTCGTGCTCCACCCAAGTCAGCAAACCCTTCAAACGCTCCTCCAGCGAAAGGTGGGCATGGTCCCTGAAATATTCCAGCGTATGCCGCTGTACTTCTTTAAAGGCATGGGACAACGTGTGCAAAAACAGGTCATCCTTGTTGCTGAAATGCGCATATATGGACGGCTTTTTGATGCCGACTTCATCCGCGATGGCACGGAGGGAGGCACCTTCATACCCGTCTCTCGCAAAATGGATCAGGGCGGCATCCCGAATGGATGTTGCAGTCATATTCATTCACCTTCCTAACGGTCGTTAGGTGATTATATTTTCATATTTCACATCCCGTGTCAAGTGTCATATGAAATCCGCCTGCCCGCAAAGGGGACAGACGGATGGAAAGGGCCATTCTTTCAAAAGGTCGTAAAGCCCAACACAAGCTGCAGTTTATAGGCGATTCGCTTCAGAAACGTCGTTTTTTCCTGAAATGCTTTCAAGCTCAGGGTGAATACGGCATCGTTGTTGTACCATATTCTTTCAAAATAATCGGCTGCCTTATGCATGGAAGGATGATCCGACGGAGCCGCGACCCACAGGTCGTTTTCCAAATTGTAATCATTGAGGTTGCGGGGAGTGAGATTGGATGATCCGCCGAGCAGGATGTCATCCCCACTCGACTTGTCGATGTACATCAGCTTGGTATGATACTGTTCCTTCGTGGTGTTGTACCACCGGATATGGATGTTCCCTCCCGATTTGTCATGCAGCTCTTCGGCGACAGGGCGGTTTGGAATCCCAAGCTTCGATCGCCCGAAGGCATTTTCGTTCGGATCAAGCACCAGGCGGATATCCACGCCTCTTTTCGAGGCGTCCAGCAGGGCATCCAGCACCATCGGCGAAGCGATGTAAAACATGCCCATCCAGAGCACGTCTCCTTGTTCGGTCGCGCCGATCTCCTGAAGGACGGCATCGTTCACTTTTCCCTCGGTCAAGTAGCGGATGCGCGCCTCTCCGTCGTTTTTTTGAGCGGGCGGATCGTATACGGGAACCTGTCCGCCGCCGGACATGTCCAGCACGGCTTGCTCGGTTGCCAGAATGTCGGCGATGACGGGACCGCTTACTTCAAAGGCGATGTTGGAATGGTAAACGCTGGCATCGTGGATATTGCCGGATGAAATGACGGCCGACTTTTCGCTGGTGACCACCTTGCGGTGATTCGCTTTGATGTTCAAAAGCTTTAAATAGGAACGCAAGGTCATCTTCGGGCCATCGCTCGCCATCTGATTGGGAATCCAGCCTTCCCCGGCCTGCCCGAACCACTGAAAGAACGTCCGCCAAACGGCAGAGTAGATCGGGGTAGAGTCCCTTAACGGGTCATCATTCGTAATCACGACCTCGATGCCGGCGTGCTTCATTCTTTCGAGCAGAGGGTTGGGCGCGGAATTGTAATTGGTATTGATTTCATCCGTGATAAACAGGATGGGCATGTCGGGATGCTGCTTTTTTTTGGCGATGAGTGCATCCGCGAACTGCCTGCTGACGGGCGGAAAATGCTGCCCTTTATGCTGATAGTCGTTAAAAAGAAACATGTCGACGACGACGAATTGTTCTGCATGTTCGACGACCTGAAGCATCCGCTGGAAAATCTGCTGTTCATGCTCGACCTGCCCGTCTCCGGAAGGAAAGGTCAGATCGTACAAAAACTTCACATCCTTCACCCTATACTCCGGGCTTGCATAAGAGATGCCGGGCGGCAGAGGTTTGTATGTCTGGTACGCCATAACGGCGACGAGCCATAAGGCGAGCAAACCCAATAATGTCCTTATGTACGGAAAACGTCTGACGGCTCTGCGCGGGTCTGACCGATCGCGATGACGATGAGAAAAAATCATATGATGCCTCCCTTGATCCGGCAGGATCGGAATGTATGTACGGAAACAGACTGGCTTACGGGCCAAAGCCCGGCTGCATGTTGTCTACCATTACCACAGGTTTGCAGCGGCTGACGCAAAAAAACGGAATGCAGCGGGGACGGCATCCGGCAAATCAATGATGCGTGCCTTGCAATCGACAGATTCAGGAGCGCTGAATATCGGTTGTACACGGAAAAACAGTCAGGATTGCGCTGACCGATGGATCTCGCGGCGCTTCTATCAGTTTTTCCACCTATTCCCGATCTATCCGCATCTGTCCAAGGTATTGGCCTTTTGCCCCGCCCAGGTAATCGAAACAGGGATGTAGATGGGCTGTGATTCTTTGGGGTGCTATGCATCCGTCGATGGCGCGCTGATCGTCACGCTGTAAGGGCAGCTTGCCGGTGAGCGGGTCGGAGCGGTTTTGCTTGGATAAGCGTGCCGGGCTCCCTTTCCATCGACTTTTGGGAACGTTATACTGGGTAGAGTTGTATGCGGGCATTTCACATAAGGGGGTTGCATCATGAACGAACAAGAAAGAGCGGCCAGACGGCTGCTTCCCGAAGTCCCGACGAGCGAACGGAAGCTGGAGCATGTCCGTCTATGCCTGCAGGAACAGGTTGCGGGAGAAGGGATCACCACCGGCATGGAACGGTATGCGTTCCGGCATAACCCGCTGCCGGAGCTGGATTTCGACGCGTTGAGTCTGGAAACGTCATTTATCGGCAAAAAACTGCGCACACCTCTGCTCATCAGTTCGATGACTGGAGGGAGCGATACGACCGGCGCGATTAACGAACGGCTCGCGCGCGTGGCGAATGCGCGGGGCTGGACGCTCGGCGTAGGTTCGATCCGGGCTGCCGTGGAGCAGCCGGACCTTGCGCATACGTTCGATGTGCGGCGCTGGGCCCCCGATATTCCGGTGATTGCCAATCTGGGAGCGGTGCAGTTGAATTACGGCTTTGGACCGGACGAGTTCCGGCGCGCCATCGATATTGCCGGGGCGGACATGCTGGTGCTGCACCTGAACGGACTGCAGGAAATTTTCCAGCCTGAAGGCAATACCAATTTCGGCGGGCTGCTGAAGCAGATCGAAGGTTTGTGCCGGGTGCTGGACGTTCCGGTTGGCGTGAAGGAAGTGGGCTGGGGCATCGATGGTTCAACGGCACGTCAGTTGTATGAAGCCGGGGCAGCTTTTGTCGATGTGGCCGGAGCTGGCGGCACCAACTGGGTGCAGGTGGAGAAATTCCGAAACAAGCAGCCGGTTCGGCGTGCGGCGGCAGAAGCCTTTGCGGACTGGGGCATTCCGACGGCAGACTGCATCCGCGACGTACGCGCCATGAATCCCGAAAGTGCGCTGATTGGCAGCGGCGGCCTGTATAACGGGGTGGATGCAGCCAAAGCAATTGCATTGGGGGCTGATCTCGCGGGCTTCGGACGCTCGCTGCTGGAGTCGGCCGTAGCCTCGGACGAGGCGCTGGATCAGCGGCTGGAGCAGGTCGAATTCGAGCTGCGCACCGTCATGTTCGGCATCGGCGCGGGTCGAATCGAGGAATTGCGGATGACGAACCGTTTGGTGGAGCGGCGCTGAAACGATGAAGTGATATTTTTTTGCTCTCCTTCACAGGAAGACTACCTATGTTGTTCGGTGCGAACCTCAAGCTCACATGATTTTTCCGGGGGATTCGCACCTCGAATTTTGTCGAAAACCTCATTTTTGTGACCTTTTGGCAACATTGATTTTTGAATTTAGGCTTCTTTTGCCACAAATGTGGATAGTATTTGTTATAATTAGAGGTAATACGTAATTATGTCTACGTTATGTGACTTTATTACGTGTATTTTCGCTGTCGCACTCTATATGAGTGCGTGGATTGAAATCTACAAGGAACAGCGGCAGCGAGACCGAGCAAAGTCGCACTCTATATGAGTGCGTGGATTGAAATAACCTCAGCCAAATGCGTAACCTCTTGTAAATAAGGGTCGCACTCTATATGAGTGCGTGGATTGAAATACGAAGCTGCTGAATGGCATCATGTGGCTGCTGCAGGTCGCACTCTATATGAGTGCGTGGATTGAAATTTCCATATCGTACTATCGTCGGATCATGCAAGGCGGTCGCACTCTATATGAGTGCGTGGATTGAAATGTATTCGGGCCAAAGTCTCTCAAACGGAAGCACAGTCGCACTCTATATGAGTGCGTGGATTGAAATTCCCCGGTCTTGGTCTGAATGTACAGCACATCACGGTCGCACTCCGTATGAAGTGCCAAATATGATCAAAGCTAATAGCTATGTTAATTATTGCTGAGTACGTTAACAAAACCATATGAAACACAAAAAAATCCGTCCAAAGTAAAAATGGATGGATTTTTTATGTTTCTCTTTAAAAGTGAGAAAGCGTTACGCTCGGTTGACAATGTTTAGCCCAGTTTGTTTTTTACTCCTTATCATCCGGTATGTACGCTATCACATCTGAAAGAGTATAGTCATTTCCTGTCATTGCCCGCAGAGTGTTCACGATATTATTTAAGGTTTCTAAATCTAGCCTTTTTGTTTTTCCTTCGCACAAATCATATATAAGGTTAGGTCGAACTTTTGCTTCCCTTGCTAGTGCATTTTTAGTGACGCCGGCTGCGTCTAAAGTGTAGCCCAATCTTATTTTTATAGACATAGCCAATCCCACCTTTCACTTTTATCATAACCTAACGTTAAATGGTTTTAAATAATCACTTGACGTTTATCAATAGACGATATAAAATTCTAGTGGTATTATCAACAGGCGTTAAACGTAAAACGTTATGTTTTTGTGGTTTTAAATCAATGAATCAAAAATATTTTGAAATTATCTAATGGTTATTTCGCCATAACGATTGAGTCTTAGTTTTTTGAGGGAGGGGAAATAGTAGTGATTTTAGTTAGCGAAGGATTAGAAATTCATTATTTTTCAAGAGATTATGAATTGCTTATGGTTTTTTTCATGAGTATGCAGGTAATAGTGTCATGAGAATCCTAACCCAATTTGAACTTGGTTTATTAGTGCTCGGCCCCTTTGATCAAGAAGCAGAGTTGTATATTTACCAGGGATATGTCATGAATGAACGCTATATCTTTTTTGTGGAAGAAGGAACGTTATGGCTTCGGCATGTACAGAAGGTCGCAAATATAGATCATTTTTATATTGATGGAGATACCGGAGGGTTAATCCTGGCTGAACATATCACAGGAGATGCAAAGGAGATGTTAGAGTCAATCGTGGATAAATTCAGTGAAATGGATGCATTGACGTTTCTTACAGATGTCTTATTGTGGACTCCAGACCGTGTCGATATGAATTTGAAGCTTGATCGCTTTCAATGATGAAGTTCCTCTACAGTCCTTTGGACCATTGAGCAATGCTGATAAAGTATCTTTACAACAAAAGTAAATTATTTACAAGTAAAATATTGATATTAAATGTAAGAGTATAGTATATTTTGGCTAACCATTTTATTTTTACGTGGAAAGTTGGTGTTCCCGTGAGATCGTTAACAACGATACGTGATCATCTGGAAGATTACTTGAAGAAAAATAATATGACGCTCATTCATTTTTCTGAAATATCGGGCATTAATTCAGGTACGTTGAGCGGTATGTTGAATGGGCTGCGTCCCATCAGCATGCAACAGTTGGATCGGATCACTATCGGAATGGGATTACCTGAAGGTTACTTCTACGATTTATACATCAATGAATGTTTTGTGCATACAAGCCCCGATTGGCGGCGGCTTAGGCCATTTCTATACCGCTGTGCCGAACTTGATAAGATCGAGTGCATGGAAACAATAATTAAGCTAATGATGGATAATCTTGCATACGCTCCCCTGTTGTTCGGGTTGGCTGAACAGTTATTTCATGAGGGGATGTTCGAGGCAGCGAAGCCTCTCTATTACTGGGTGGCCGAGAGTGAGAAGATGCAACATTCCGAACGTTTGGCTCTAAGTCAGTATCGGTTATTTACTATTGGACTTTCCAAAGATCAGACTAACAATCTCTCAGTTGCAACTCGATTTGAGTTATTTGTGGATCGTCTTGGTGAGCCTTACGAGCTTGATGGACTGAATGAACTGATTAATGCTTATGCTTCGGTGCGACGGTGGGATAAGCTGTTGGAACTTGGAGAGAAATTGAAATTGAAAGCATCTGTACATTATGAATTGTACGGTAATATTAAGCCGAAAGAAGTCAAAAAAGAGATTATATTTTATATTTTGTACGCATATTTGGTACTCGGAGAGACTTATTTCTATTTTGAAGAATATGAAAAAGCACTCCATTACGTATCTTTATATACCGATTCTAGCTGGGTAATTGATCCGACCGAGAAGGAAATAACTGTTATTCAACAGTTCAAGGAATGGGCAGAAGGTAATCGTTACCAGTATGAATTGATGTCCGGGAAGACAGATGTCCTTCACGATTATTTGAATTATATCTCAGAAAGAGAGAATGAAGTTTTTCCGGCTTTATGCGAGATCGTTGTTGCAGCCAATAAGTTTGGATTGGATATCGATGCCGTACTTGAAAAATATGAATCTTCTATTATCTATCGTGAACAAATTAGTCGAATTGGGGCGATTAGTAGTCAACTTACGGGGGACCGCTATGCTAATTTATTGATGGGGATAAGTATATATTACTTCCAAAAAAATAATTTGGATAAAGGCTTCCTGTTCCTGTTGGATAGTTTATCCATTGCGATTGAAATTAGTAGTGGGCTATGTATGGTGAAATGTGTTGATTTATTTGAACAGTATTCGACGTTTGCAACTGCCACCACGATAGAGAAGTATAATAAATTAAAACTCAAAAGTAAAAAAATCGTCTTCGCACGTAACTACATACATAACCTTCGCAGACTGAATCCCTAAACCATCCCCTGATATAACTGTCTAAATTAAAGATCCAATTGTTCTCCTGTGATGCTGACAACGAAGGTTCATGGAATGATTAGTACAAGTATGTAACCATATCAAAACAAAGTGTTCTCTCATCTGGAAGCTCACCTTATCGGAACAGAGTTTATGTTTAACCTGTTCACGTTGAGATGGGGCTAATTCAGTAAAGGAACGCTTTTTTGCTGTTCAAAAAAGAGGGATACATGAAAGGGGAAGGGTGAAGACAGTAAATGTTGGGGTATATATCATTTCCCTCTGATTCGCAGAGTGTTCTAAAATGTCACAGTATGGAGGGGTGAATATGGATTATAGCAAACTTAAGTTGCAGATCGAAGCAGCGAGACAGAAGCTCTATCAATTAAAGTTGGAATATGGAGATCTTCTACATCCCCTTGTTATACAGCAATCTATGGTCCTGGATGATCTGATTAATCAATACAATCATGTTAAAATAGAAAAGCCGATGGAATAATCCAATCGACTTTGGGCGAGAAACTTTTGGCGGGTCGCTCGCCTATATATTTTAACATAGTTATGGCGCGAAGTATTATGATTACATACATTCTTCTTTCACCATTATATTTTCGTTGGTTTATCTGAAATGGGGGGACATCAGATGCAATTGGTACAAATGAATGATCAAGAGTTTGCGCGTTTTCTGGACCGGGGCATTAAGGACTTTGCTCTGGATAAAGTGGAAGCGGGCACATGGGCGGAAGAAGAGGCGGAGCAGTTATCCCGTGAGTCCTATCGCCGATTTTTGCCGGAGGGCCTGCAGACGAAGGGAGCGTACATATATAACCTTATGCATGAAGTGGACGGAAATGTGGGCTATATCTGGTTTAACGTGACGGAGCATCTGCGCGGGAAAGAGGCGTTTCTGCTCGACATCGTCGTTGAAGAGGAGCATCGCGGTAAAGGATATGGAAAAGAAGCGATGGCCGCCTTGGAGCAAGCGGCTGCGGGTCTTGGCGTGAATTGCATCGGGCTGCATGTATTCGGGCATAATGTGCGGGCGAGCGAGTTATACCGCAAGATGGGGTATGCCATTACGGACATGACCATGTACAAGGAGCTCGGGCGCTAACGAACATCAGCCACCTTATGTGGCCGATATGAAGCGTGATCCAACGCTAACGAACATAAGCGGCGTTATTTGAACGAAAACACAGGCTACCGGGCCTTTTCACCCCAAATAGCGTGTCTCAGGTTCGTTGCTCATCAGCGAGCGCGATTTAGTGCCAAATAAGGTGTGTACGGTTCGTTAGAGCTGTGCGGTTCAGTGATCGTCCGCAGCCTTTGTTGTAATTGTGGTACACGAGTGCTCGGATCGTTTTATATATTGAGGTGTTCCTGAGCGCTACAATACCTTGTGGAGCTAACGAACATCAGCCACCTTACGTGGCCGATATGAAGCGTGATCCAACGCTAACAGATCTCAGCAACGTAATTTGACCCAAGGTCATAGAAGATTGTGGATGATCTTCCTGCTCCGGTGCGCATGGAATTGGCAAACTTCCTTGATGCACCGGTGCTTGTCATATATAATGAGTAGGATTATTCGAACCGAACAAGTAATGAATGAGGAGTTGTCATATACATGGCTTTGAAAGCTGGTATCGTGGGTCTTCCGAACGTTGGGAAATCCACGCTGTTTAACGCAATCACGCAAGCTGGTGCCGAATCGGCCAACTATCCGTTCTGCACGATCGATCCTAATGTGGGCATCGTGGAAGTGCCGGATGAGCGCCTGGACAAACTGACCGAACTGGTAGAACCGAAGAAAACGGTACCTACGGCATTCGAATTCGTGGATATCGCGGGTCTGGTGCGCGGCGCGAGCAAAGGCGAAGGGCTTGGAAACAAGTTCTTGGCTCATATCCGCGAAGTGGACGCGATCGTGCATGTCGTTCGCTGCTTCGAGGACGAGAACATCACGCACGTGGACGGCAAGATCGATCCGATCAGCGACATTCAGACGATCAATCTGGAGCTGATCCTGGCCGATATCGAGAGCGTGGAGAAGCGTATCGAACGTTCCAAGAAAAACATGAAGGGCGGCAACAAACAATACGCGCAGGAAGTGGAATTGCTTGAGCGCATGAAGGCTGTTTTGTATGAAGACAAACCGGCGCGCAGCATGGACCTGACCGACGATGAGCGCCTGATCATCCGCGATCTGCACTTGTTGACCCTGAAGCCTGTGCTGTATGCAGCCAACGTGTCCGAGAATGAAATCGGCGATGTGGCCAACAATGCATATGTACAAAAAGTAAAAGAGTTCGCTGCTGCCGAGAACGCGGAAGTCGTGCCGATCAGCGCGAAGGTGGAAGAAGAGATTTCCGAGCTGGAAGGCGAGGACAAGCAAATGTTCCTCGAAGAGCTCGGCATTCAGGATTCCGGCCTGAACCTCCTGATTAAGGCGGCTTACAAATTGCTCGGCCTGTACACGTATTTCACTGCCGGCGTGCAAGAAGTACGCGCATGGACCATCCGCAAAGGAACGAAGGCTCCTGGCGCGGCGGGCGTCATCCACAGTGACTTCGAGCGTGGATTTATCCGTGCAGAGGTGGTATCCTACGAGGATTTGGTTGCTGCAGGTTCCATGAATGGCGCCAAAGAGCGCGGGCAGCTTCGCCTCGAAGGCAAAGAGTATGTAGTGCAGGATGGCGACGTCATGCATTTCCGTTTCAACGTATAATTCGCCCGGCACGGATCAAGCTGGACAACAAATATAGAATGGTTCAAAAACCCTGGGTCTTCGCATGAAGATCGCAGGGTTTTTCAATACATGCAGACTGTAGGGGCAAAAACGGCTGCCAAAACGCAGTCTGCCTTCTCCGAAAATTCATCGATATATAAGCTGAACCAATGATTTTTACACGGATTCACTACGTGGTCAGAACCATCTTCCGATCGCTGTTATCCCCAGATTTTTTTAATTCCCTTATGTAACGGGAAAATTCGGTGATAAAGGCGAACGCTCCGCTTCTCCAGATTCTTTCTGCCCTCTCCGTTTATCGTATAATGTCTAGTTCAACCTATATAGATGGTTTTTCTTTTAGGTTCTACGCCGGATTGCTGGCATCACCGTGGGTGATTATAATATTAGCAATATCAAACGGAGGTGGGGGAATGGACGAAGCAATACCGTATATTCGTTACGATCAGACGTTGGTCGAGGCCGCATGTTTGCCGGAGGAAACGCGTCGGCTTTTGTTGGAACAGGGCCTACCGCAGCTGCGCCATAACGATGAAGACGTGCTTGGCGTGCATTTTCAACCTCGTACGGACCGAGATTTCATCACGGACAAAGAAGGAAAGCTGAAACTGTTTCCGATCGGATACGAGTGGGAAGAAACTGCTGCCTGGCTTTGCGTGGAAACGGGAACGGGCCGAGTCTGCATCATGGATGCAGAGACGGGCGAGCTTGGCCGAATCAACGCTTCCTTGGCCGCATTCGTCGAATTTCTGAAGCGTTATGCAGATGTTATGCAGCAATTTTCCACCCGGGAAGAACCGACGATCCTCACGGCGGAGCAGGCTAGACTGAAGCTGGAAGCCTTTCGGCGCGGGGAGATCAAACCCGGAAACGAGAGCACCTCAATCGCCGCGCGAGAGAAAGCCGTTCAGGAACTTCGAGCATATTATATCGAAAAGGATCCCGCCAGCTTAGCCAGTGAAGATGCCTGGTGGAGCGTGGTGCTGGAACAGTTGGAAGATCATTTGCTGTAGGCTGCCAGCCTTATGAGCTACATTTCCTCGGCGTTGCCCCATCGTCCATGATAAATGACCGACTGCAAATCTCTTCTTTTTTCCCAGTTGGCCGTTTCCAGAATCGGTTTCGTCGGATAATGCTCCGTATATCCAATGGACAGTAAAGCGACAGGTTCGATATGCGGAGGAATGTTCAGGATGTCTCTAACGTCGTTTTTCTTGTAAAAGCTGACCCAGCCCATACCAAGCCCTTCGGCGCAAGCGGCAAGCCACATATTCTGAATGGCGCAGGCGGTGGACATCAGGTCGGTTTCGGGAATGGAATTTCTCCCAAGGACATGGGACCCGCCGCGGGTCGGATCGGACGTGACGCAGATCGTGAGCGGGGCCTGCATGAGACCTTCGATTTTGATGCCGAGGAAGCGTTCTTTCTTTTCGTCCTCATAGTGGATGGCGAGCGCTCTCCGCTCTTTGTCGGCCGCCCAGGCGAGGCGGGATTTCGTATGTTCCTCCGTCACCAAAATAAAGCTCCATGGCTGCATGAAGCCGACCGATGGACCGTGATGGGCCGCATGCAGTATCCGGTCAATGGTATCTTTCGGAATGGGTGTATCCATAAAAGTTCGAATATCCCGCCTTGTATAAATGACTTTATACAGCGCTTCTCTTTCTTGTTCGCTAAACATGGCGACTCAGCTCCTGTGCAAAATAAATGGGCCGGGCTGGTTGGCAATGGATGCCGGAACGGGCACGGCCATATGATTGTAATATAAGTATAGCGGCGCTGGTTCGTATAGCCAATGAACGCCCTGTGCAAAACCTGAAAAGTATCTATTCAGGATGGATGTAATATGCTATAATTAAGAGTCGTGTACCTGTATTTACTTGTGTGCGCTGTTTCAGCAATGAAAGCGGGCAAACATGCAGCGTACAGGATTCTTTTTTAACCTAACCATCACAAGCAAAGGATTTGATGACGTTGTAGCGAGAGTGTGCGTCAGTCATTGAATGAAATGTTGCGGCAGGGCTTACAAGCAAGGCCCAAGGCATTGTGAACTATAGATTCGAAACATGGAAATGCATGAATGATGTTGCGATAGACGAAAGCGGAACAAAATAAAGCGCGAGGTGACGAAAATGTTGGATAAATTGCAAGCATTGGCTGATCGTTACGAGAAACTCAGCGAGCTGCTGTGTGACCCGGATGTAGCCAGCGACAACAAGAAATTGCGGGAGTATTCCAAAGAACAGTCGGATTTGCAGCCGACGTATGAAGCGTATAACGAATACAAGCAGGCCAGCGAAGATCTCGAAGCTGCCAAAGAAATGCAGGGCGAGAAGCTGGACGACGAGATGCGCGAAATGGTCAAAATGGAAATCGAGGAGCTCACGGCCCGCTTGAAGGAGCTGGAAGAGCGAATTCGCGTGCTTATGCTGCCGAAGGACCCTAACGACGATAAAAACGTCATCGTGGAGATTCGCGGCGCGGCCGGCGGGGACGAAGCGGCGTTGTTTGCGGCCGATCTGTACCGGATGTATACGCGTTATGCGGATACGCAAGGCTGGCGCGTGGAACTGATGGACGCCAATACGAACGACCTGGGCGGCTTCAAAGAGGTCATCTTCCTGATCAACGGACGCGGCGCGTACAGCAAAATGAAATACGAGAGCGGCGCGCATCGTGTGCAGCGCATCCCTTCCACCGAATCCGGCGGACGGATCCATACGTCCACTTCGACGGTGGCGGTATTGCCCGAGGCCGAAGAAATCGACATCGAAATCCATGACAAGGACATTCGCGTAGATACGTTCTGTTCCAGCGGCGCGGGCGGACAGTCCGTCAACACGACGAAATCGGCGGTTCGCGTAACCCACGTTCCGACCGGCATCGTAGCAACTTGTCAGGACGGCAAATCGCAGAACTCCAACAAGGAGAAAGCGCTGCAGGTGCTTCGCACCCGGATCTATGACATGATGCGCCAGGAAGAAGAAGCGAAGTACGCGGGCGAACGGAAAAGTAAAGTGGGAACGGGCGACCGAAGCGAGCGGATTCGTACGTACAACTTCCCGCAAAGCCGCGTAACGGATCACCGTATCGGCCTGACCATGCACAAGCTGGATCAGATCATGAACGGCGAGATCGAAGAGATCGTGTCTGCGCTCACGATTGCCGAGCAGACCGAGATGATGGAAAGAGGAGAATAATCTGTGACTCAGGCGAAATTCGTGATGACGCCGGAGCAGAGCTGCCGGGAAGCCTTCGTGGAGGCTTCCTCTTTTTTGGAGAAGTGCGGCGTGACAGAGCCGCACAATAACGCCCGGCTGCTGCTGGAGCATGTACTCGGCCTCGAAGGGGCCGCGTACTACATGAAGCTGCCGGAGCCGTTCCCCGGCGAGCTGCGCAGCCGCTGGGAAACGGCCGTGACGCGCAAGGCCGCGGGCGAGCCTGCGCAATACATCATCGGCAGCCAGGAGTTTTACGGGCTGCCGTTCGAGGTCACGCCGGCCGTGCTGATTCCGCGGCCGGAGACCGAGCTGCTGGTCGAAGCCGTGCTGCGCGCGGCCGACCGCGTGTTTGCCGCCGGCGACGCGGTGCGCGCCGTCGACGTCGGCACGGGCAGCGGGGCCATCGCGGTGACGATGGCCGCGCAGCGCCCGCGCTGGCAGGTAGCCGCCGGGGACATCTCGGCGGCGGCGCTGCAAGTGGCCGCGCGGAACGCGGCGGCGAACGGCGTGCGGATCGACTTCCGTGAAGGCGATCTGCTGGCCCCGTTCGCGGGGGAGCGGCTGGACATCCTGGTGTCCAACCCGCCTTACATCCCGGCGGAGGATATCGCCGGGCTGCAGCCGGAGGTGCGCGACCATGAGCCGCGCACCGCGCTGGACGGCGGGCCGGACGGGCTCGCGCCGTACCGGATCATGCTGCGGCAGCTCGCGCTGCTGCCCGCGCCGCCGCAGGTGATCGGCTTTGAGCTTGGCCAAGGGCAGGCGCGCGACATTGCAGCCATGCTGGAGGCTGCCGGACACTGGCCGGAAATCGTCATCGTGCCGGACCTTGCCGGCATCGAACGTCACGTCCTCGGAATTCGCGCTTCGGAACCGGTGACAGAAGTGTAAGATTCGGCGGGTTTTCTTTTTGCCGCGAAATCCTCTACAATGGATATACCGAAGATTGTCGATATTTGGGGGAACGTAACGCATGCTCGATAAATTTAAAAAAATTGATTACACGATCGTCTTTATATTGCTGGTTCTGATGGCGATAAGTATCTTATCCATCTACAGTACAACGTTTGGCCGGCCTAAACTTGAATCACTCACCAAGGGTGCCGTGATGTTTTACATTTTGGGTTTTGTCGTCTTTTTTGGCATCTCGATGATTAACTACAACTTCATTATCAAAAATTACTTGTACATTTACGGTGCCGGCATGGCTTTGCTGGTCATCGTTACTTTCTTCGGTAAGGAGTACTATGGTGCCAAAGGTTGGTTGTCTGTATTTGGTGTCAGTTTGCAGCCTGCCGAGCTGTTCAAGCTCTGCCTGATCGTGTTTCTGTCAGCGCTGCTGGCGCGAAAGCCGAATCGGCGGCTGTATTTCGGCAGGGATGTCATTCCGGTATCCTTGTGCGTATTACCGCCGTTGCTGCTGGTCTTGCTGCAAAATGACTTGGGGAATGCACTCAGCTACGTGGTCATCCTGATCGGATTGCTCTGGATCGGCAACATTAAGTTTACGCATGCGTTGATCGGATTCGTCATTGCGGTTGCTGCTTTTATCGGCGGGACCCAGGCTTATATCCATTACCACGACGAAATCGTCAAGTTTCTGAAGGATATCGGCCGATCGCACTGGGCAGACCGCTTCGATCCTTGGCTTGTGCCGGACCAGACGTCACGGGACGTCTTGTGGCAAACGTATAATGCCAAGCTGGCTATCGGCTCGGGCGGCATTACTGGTAAAGGATATATGCAAGGCACGACCATTCAATCGAATCGCGTGCCTCTGGCTTATGCGGATTCCATCTTTGTACAGATCGGCGAGGAATTCGGTTTTGTCGGAGCGTCCGTACTGCTCTTGTTATACTTTATTCTCATTCACCGTCTTGTACTGATTGCACTGGAGTGTAAGGATCGAGCCGGACCTTATCTCATTGTGGGCATTATTGCCATGCTGCTCTACCAGATCTTCGTTAACATCGGTCCGTTTATTGGTCTGATGCCGCTGACAGGCATCACGCTGCCGTTTATCAGTTCTGGGGGTACTTCGCTTATGTTGAATATGCTTAGTATGGGGATCGCTATGAGCATCAAGGTGCATACCGAGGAGAATGAAGACATTCTCGGCACGACGGAGCAGCCAACCATCAGCGAACTGTTTGTGAAGCTGTTCAAGCGGAAGCGGCCGCAATCTGAGGAAGAACAAGGGGATCTTGCCTGAACGATAGGCTGAGGTGATCCTCTGAACGGCAAGCCACCGTGGGATCGCCCTAACTTCACGGAATATGCATCACAAAATAACCCCGAAAGAAGAAGTGGAGTCATCCGCTCGTTCTTTCGGGGTTATTTCCATTTGTTCATTGTATTGGATATAATAGTGTTGCATCTGGGAAAAATTTCTTGATGCCTATTCCGTTTGTATCGCGTAAAGGTCGAGGGGGAACAACGGCATGTGGAGCTTGTTGAAGAAGATGGATGGCGTTATTCTGTTCGTGCTGTTCCTGTTGATGATATTTAGCGTGGTTACGGTATACAGCGCTGTGCAGGCAAGTCCGGAACTGGGACGCCATCATATAAAGACACTGTTATTTTATGTCGCTGGTTTCGCAGCCGTGTTCGGTATTGGTCTGGTTAACTATAAGCTGTTCATTAAGTATGCGTTCTGGATTTACTGGGTCGGTATTCTGTTGCTGATCCTCGTTCATTTTGTCGGGAATGCCATCAACAATGCCAATGGGTGGTTGCAGATCGGATCGTTCTCCCTTCAACCTGCGGAGCTGTTTAAGCTGGTGCTGATTTTGTTTCTGGCCAAACTCCTGCTGATCAGGACGAAACGGCCGCTTGGCTTCTGGCGGGATGTCGTTCCCATCGGATTGTGGACGTTCCTGCCGTTTGCTTTGGTCATGGCTCAGAACGATCTGGGCAACGCGCTTGGTTACGTTGTTATTTTGGCGGCCGTGCTTTGGATCGGGAATATCAAGCTGTCTCACGCTCTGATCGGTTTGGCGATCATAGGGGGTTCAATATTTGGCTTTGTACAGGCGTATACGACATACCATGATGAGATTTATACGTTTTTGGAAGCGGCGGATCGGGAGCATTGGGCAGAGCGGATCGATCCATGGCTCGTACCGGAGAAAGCGACGGCGAAGGCTTCCTGGCATACGAAAAACGCCGGGCTTGCGATCGGATCGGGCGGCATTACCGGGAAGGGGTACCTTCAAGGAACTTCGGTTCAAAGCGGAAGGGTGCCCTATACGTATTCGGATTCCATTTTCGTGGTCATTGCCGAGGAGTTCGGCTTCGTTGGCGGTTCGGTGCTGCTTCTGCTCTACTTTATCCTGATCCACCGGATGGTGCTGATCGCGCTTGAATGCAAGGATCGGACCGGACCTGTCATCATTGTGGGCGTGATCGGCATGCTGCTGTATCAGGTTTATGAAAATATCGGCGCATTCCTCGGCCTGATGCCTTTAACGGGAATTACGCTGCCCTTCATCAGTTACGGCGGGACGTCGCTGCTGATCAATATGGCGTGCATCGGATTTGTGATGAGCATCAAGCTGTACGGGCATGAAGAGGACGATGATTTTGGTTTTGCGGAACAGAGGAGCGGATTGTGGGGCCGGTTAAAAGGCAGGATGGGAACAGGCAAGATGACGGGATGATCCGGACGTGGTTGGTTCAAACGTACGGGAGAAGCGCCGGAATATATATTTTGCAATATTGCTAGATTCGTGAATTTAATAGGTTTACTTTCGTCTCCCCCGGGCATACTGATAGACATGAGAGAGTTGCAGGGAACATGACTACGGGAGCCAAGGGGGAGAACGGGATGAGCAGACGATTCGTGAAACAAATTGGACTTATTATAGCCTGTCTTATGATGGTAATTATGATGTGGGAAGGACATAAAACGGATGCAGCCGTAGCGGCCGCGAACATTCCGGAGCAATCGATCCGTTTGCGCATTTTGGCCAACTCGGATTCCGCCGGAGACCAGCTCGTGAAACGCGAGATTCGCGATGCTGTCGTTGCCCAGATGGATCAGTGGGTATCGGAGCTGGACAACCCGCAGAGCATCGAGGATGCGCGTGCTGTCATCCGTCGCCATTTGCCCGAGCTGGAGGCGTTGGTGGGAGCGGAGCTTAAGAGTCGCGGGCTGAACTACGATTATCAGGTGGAGCTTGGGGTGGTTCCTTTTCCCACCAAACTGTATGGGGGTACCGTATATCCCGCCGGGGATTATGAAGCAGTGCGCGTAACACTGGGTAAAGGCGAGGGGCAAAATTGGTGGTGCGTTCTTTTTCCGCCGCTGTGCTTCATCGATGCAGGTACGGGCGATGCGTTGGCCAAGCCGACGACGGCGTCTGCCGCCGCTGCTGCCGAGCCTGGAGCTGCTAAAACCGCCGCGTCTGTTCAGGACGCTGCTCCGGAAGCGCGCTTCTTCTTGTGGGATTTGGCGGTCAATGTCTGGAGCTGGGTAACCGGATGGTTTGCTTGATGTTCATATCGATTCAACCGGGACGGTCTCCAAAGTGGGCACTGTCCTTTTTTTACGGCATGCTGCGCGGCAGCGAGCCCGTCCGGGAGCAGCAGGGATGTGTTATAATTGGGGAACGACGCTGTTACCATATTTGTTGCAGGAAGGAACCTGACGAATATCTTGCGTTTGCAACGAAGAAGGATAAATACTAATGTACTGATGTTTGTTCGAGCGCTGGTGGCGTATAACTATATAAACCACAAAAACATACACACGCTAACGGAGAGGCAGAACCAATCTGAAGAAGCGGGGCTTGCGTATTTATCACCGGATTTTCCCTTAAAGAAAGAGGATTCGAAAAAAATCTGGGGATAAGAGCGATCGGAAGTTCGTACTGCATTCGCAGTGGCCTTGTGTGATTGATAGTGCGGTTTATATAGTATCCGTGCGAGCGAACATAACCTACTATGAACGTTTGGGAATGATGAATAGATGAACAGAGAACAAGAAGCGATGCAGCCGTTAAGCAACACGAATGGAAATGCAGGAGAGGCGGGCGTTGGTTTTCAACAAGGCCAGCCGATGAAGGATACGGTCATTTGGGACGTGAAGGTGCTGATCAACCCGGAAGATGGGGATGGAAAAAGGGAGAGCGCTTCTGCAAGGCAGCAGGCGCTCGCCGACTTGCAGGCTGCCGCAGCCTGCCTACGTCAAGGGGAAACCGTTGCCTTCCCGACCGAAACGGTGTACGGCCTCGGTGCGGATGCGCGCAGCACGGCAGCGGTGGAAGCCGTATTCGCCGCCAAGGGGCGGCCTTCCGACAACCCGCTGATCGTGCATATTGCCCGCCGCGACCAGCTGGATCCGCTGGTGACGGAGGTCAATGCCACTGCGGAAGCGCTGATGGATGCGTTTTGGCCTGGACCGCTTACGCTGGTGCTGCCTGTTAGAGAAGGCGCGGTATCGCCTCGCGTCACCGCCGGATTGGATACAGTGGGCGTGCGCATGCCGGACCATCCGGTTGCGCTGCAGCTGATCGCGGCGGCGGATTGCCCGGTCGCCGCGCCAAGCGCCAACCGCTCGGGGCGGCCAAGCCCTACGCTCGCGTCACATGTGCGCGAGGACCTGGCTGGCCGCATCGGCGGCATTGTGGACGGCGGCCCCACAGGGGTGGGCGTCGAGTCCACAGTGGTGCAGGCCGGTGACGACGGTACCGTCACCATCCTGCGCCCTGGCGGCATCACGGCGGAGCAGCTGTCCGCCGTGGCCGCCCGCGTCGCCACGGACCCGGGCCTGCTGGCCGAAGGGCCCGAAGGCGACGATCGCCCGGTGCCGCGCTCGCCGGGCGTGAAGTACACGCACTATGCGCCCGTTGGCGCGCTGTGCGTGGTGGAGGGGCCGCCTGATGCGGTGGCGGCCTGGATCGGCGCCGCCCTCGCGGAGGCGGCGCAGCGCGGGGAGCGCACCGCAGTGCTGGCGTTCGCCGAGCACGCGGAGCAGTACCGCGCCGACGCAGTGTTCTCGCTGGGCGAAGCCAGCGAGCTGGAAGAAGCTGCGCGCAGGCTGTACGCCGCGCTGCGCAGCTGCGATGAGCAGGGCGCCACGTATATCGTGGCGGAAGCCTGCTCGCGCGAAGGGCTTGGCGCAGCCGTCATGAATCGGCTGCTCAAGGCGGCGGGCCACCGACTGATTCAGGTCGGATGACCCGCCGGGAGCGGCCCGCGGCGCTATGCTCAGGTGCGTTGCACCGCGCTTTCGCGGCTCCACCGCAGCATGCCCGGTCAGACGCATCACCTCCAGTCGCCTCGACCTCGCCCGTGCTTACAGGGCATGCACCACGCTTTGTTCTGCGCCTGCCCGGTCGGTCTGCCGCACCCCGTTACGTCCCGTCCAGCTCTAACGAACCCTGGTCACGTTATTTGGCGCGAATAGCGCGCGTGATTGTGCAGCGAACCTGAAGCACGCTATGGGATATGAAATGGCGTGTAAAGGCCACTTTCAGCGAAATAACGTTACTGAAGCTCGTTAGAATTGGAACGGTCATCATTTTGGTGAAATAAGACTGCTGATGTTCGTCAGCCTGATTACATCCTCCATCCGCCCATTCCTTCCCGAACGGCGATAAAGCGAATCGTTTGGCCCGACGCTGCCGGGTTTCCGGCAGCCTCTTTAATTATCCCTGGTCATGTTTATGGCCTTGTCCGCATATCGTGTACAAGAATCTTTTACGGGACATGGGGGAATGGGGATGTGGGATGTATCTGCCCATGTGGGGCAGCTGGTAACCATTTTGATCATGGCTGTGGCTCTTGGGCTGGATGCCTTTTCTCTGGGGATCGGCATCGGCATGAAAGGCATACGGTTGCGGGATGTGCTGAAGATCAGCACGGTGACGGCCTTGTTTCACGTCATCATGCCATTGATCGGCATGGTGACGGGCAAATACGTCAGTGCCCTGTTGGGAGACATCACGACATATGCGGCGGGTGGCTTGCTTATTTTGCTGGGTGGGCATATGATCTGGAACGCTTTTCGGGAAGGAGATACCAAGCTGGTTGATCACCGTACCATGCTGGGGGTCACGTTATTCTCGTTCAGCGTAAGCATAGACTCGTTCTCGGTTGGCGTATCGCTGGGCATGTTTAGCAGCAATTTGTTGCTCACCGTGCTGGCATTCGGGATTTGCGGCGGCGTGATGTCCATCATGGGCCTTTTGCTCGGACGGCGTGTCAGTCAAAATCTTGGCGATTACGGCGAGGCTGTCGGGGGAGCGATCTTGTTAGCTTTCGGGCTGCTTTTTATTTTCTGAACGTTGTGCGGTGTACATGTTTTCAACAGGGCTTAACATATCCTATAATAGCAAGAAAGCATCGATAGAATGGGTCCGGTTTATTCGAATATGAAAATATATCGATGGATGCTTGGTCCATAGTTTCATAAAGCATCCGAGTACTGCATGTGAAAGCCGATATTTCAAGCAACAAACGGTTAATCGTAGTTCGCCTGTGCAAAAAAACGCTTCGTTAGCGTTTTTTACGGAATTTATGGCGTTATTCATATATGGACATCATTTTGAATGGGGAGGCTTGCACGATGAAACATATTTTGTTTGTATGCACCGGAAATACATGCCGCAGCCCCATGGCTGAAGGACTGATGCGCAAGCTGGCAGCCGACCGGGGGATCGAGGTGGAGGTGCGTTCCGCCGGGGTTGCGGCGACGACGGGTATGCCGATTTCCCATCATGCGGAAGCGGTTTTGCGGGATCATGACGTCCGCGGCCCCGAACACTCCACGCAGCTGAATGCCGATCTGATCGAATGGGCGGATCTTGTGCTTACGCTGACCAGAGGGCACAAGCAGCATGTTATTCAAGTGTTTCCAGACTCGGTCCACAAAACGTATACGCTGAAAGAGTACGTGGAAGACGATGAACAGGTTATGAACGACTTGCAGGAACTGGACAGCCTGTTCGCCACGCTGGAGATGAAACGAGCGCTCGGCCAGGAAATTTCAGCAGACGAGCGCGAGCGTGCCATCGAGATTCGTCAACGTATCCCGAGCTTTGACATCTCCGACCCGTTCGGCGGGAGCCGGGATGATTACAATGTGGCCGCAGCTGAAATCCGCACCGCGCTGGACCGACTGCTGGACAAACTGGAATAGCGTCTGCGGAGCCTAAGGCTGTTGTTCGTCAAGATGGGATGACATTGTCAAACAGGACATCAAGTGTAAATTTCCCGTTGATTTTAAGCGCGGGTTGATTTATGATGAAATGGAAAACAGGGATCTGGTGTAACTGGCGACAAAAGTGGGTTTAACCACGGTGGAGCACCAGAACAAACGGCCGGTCGCCTGGGCAAAAGAGCAATTCTGCGATACCCGCAGACTGCTCTTTTTTCGTATTTCGTCCGTTTATTCGCTATAATGGTACCTGAAATGCCACGCATGCATGCGAGACAATCCAGAGGAAGCAGGGCATGATTTAATCGGGAGGCGATAGGATGACAACGGAGTTGGATTCGCATCAACCCGGATTGCAGGAGCAGACCGCAGCGGTGTTGCGTGAACTGGCGATTGCGGGCAAGCTTGGGCCTGGGCAGATCGTGGTGATCGGTACCAGCACAAGCGAGGTTGCAGGCAAACGGATTGGTACGGGCGGTGCCTTTGAAGTTGCCCAGCAGCTGCTTGACGGTATTCGCGAGGTACAACAGGAATTCGGTTTCGACACGGCGTTTCAGTGCTGCGAGCATTTGAATCGTGCTCTGGTCATGGAACGTTCGGTGTTGACGCGCCTTGGATTGACCGAGGTGGGAGCCGTTCCGGTGCCAAAGGCAGGCGGCTCCATGGCAGCCGCGGCCTATCGCTCGCTGGCGAAACCATGTCTGGCTGAACATGTGCAGGCCCATGCGGGGGTGGACATCGGAGAAACGATGATTGGCATGCATTTGCGCCATGTTGCAGTACCTTTTCGCACGACTCTTCGCTATATCGGCGAAGCGCGGGTAACGGCCGCGTTGACCCGGCCCAAACTCATCGGCGGGGAACGCGCGGTGTATCGTTTGGACGAAGAGCTTGATTCAACATTTTGTGACTGACTAACTTCATTTATAAACGGGAGGAATTTAATCATGGAACAATTGCGCAAGAGTGACCCGGCAGTACTGGAAGCGATGAATCTCGAATTGAAACGCCAACGCAACAACATCGAGCTGATCGCATCCGAGAACATCGTCAGCGAAGCGGTAATTGAAGCGATGGGTTCTGTACTTACGAACAAATATGCCGAAGGATATCCGGGCAAACGCTACTATGGCGGATGCGAACACGTGGATATCGTTGAGGATATCGCGCGCGATCGCGCAAAAGAGCTGTTTGGTGCGGAGCATGTTAACGTACAGCCCCATTCCGGTGCGCAAGCGAACATGGCGGTATATTTGGCAGCGCTGAAACCAGGCGACACCGTGCTCGGCATGAACCTGGCCCATGGCGGACACTTGACGCACGGCAGCCCGGTCAATGCATCCGGTTTGTTGTACAATTTCGTGGCTTACGGCGTACAGGAAGACACGTTCATGATTGATTACGACGAAGTTCGCAAAGCGGCATTCAAACATCGTCCCCGCCTGATCGTTGCCGGTGCAAGTGCATATCCGCGCACGATCGATTTCGAAAAACTTGCCGCCATCGCCAATGATGTAGGCGCGTTGTTCATGGTCGACATGGCTCACATCGCAGGCCTTGTGGCTGCCGGATTGCATCCAAGCCCGGTTCCGCATGCTCATTTCGTAACGACAACGACGCACAAAACGCTGCGCGGACCTCGCGGCGGTATGATTCTGTGCCGCAAATCGTGGGCAGCGGCGATCGACAAAGCCGTATTCCCTGGTTCCCAAGGCGGGCCGCTGATGCACGTCATCGCATCCAAAGCGGTAGCCCTTGGCGAAGCATTGCAGCCTTCTTTCAAAACATATGCTCAAAACGTCGTGAAAAATGCGCAAGTTCTGGCTGAAACGCTCATCAGCGAAGGCTTGAACATCGTGTCCGGCGGTACGGACAACCACTTGATGCTCATCGATACTCGCAGCGTGAACATCACGGGTAAAGAAGCGGAGCATGTGCTCGATTCCATTGGTATCACCGTCAACAAAAACGCCATTCCTTTCGATCCGACCAGCCCGTTCATCACAAGCGGCATCCGGATCGGTACGCCTGCGGCAACGTCGCGCGGCATGGATGAGGAAGCGATGGTTGCGATCGGTAAAATCATTGCCAAAACGTTGAAAAACCCGAAAGATACAGCGATTCTGGATGAAGCGCGCAGCGAAGTAACGAAGCTGACCGACAAATTCCCGCTGTACACTGACCTGAAATACTAGAATTTACTTCTTCAAGGACCGGACACTATGTTTCCGGTCCTGTTTTTGTAGGATTCGTTTTTCTGTAATGATTCGATGTCCTTGGAGGGTGTAATTCGGTGTGGGTGATGATATAATATACAGGATTTATCGGGCCGGATGAATGATCGTCAGGCGATATTGGATAAGCTGTACATTGAAGAACTTACCGGAGGGACAAATTAAGATGCGAAAATTGGTAATATGTGATCATCCTTTGATTCAACACAAACTGACGTTTATTCGCGACATGCGTACAAATACGAAAGATTTCCGCGAACTCGTGGACGAGGTAGCCACATTGATGGCCTACGAGATTACGAGAGAGATTCCGCTGGAATCGATCGACGTTCAGACTCCTGTTGCCCAAACGAAAGGAAAAGTGATTTCGGGCCGCATGCTCGGACTGGTGCCGATCCTTCGCGCAGGCCTGGGTATGCTGGATGGCGTCGTGAAATTGCTGCCTGCAGCGAAGGTTGGCCATGTCGGCTTGTTCCGTGACCCGGAAACGCTGCAGCCTGTCGAATACTACACCAAACTGCCTACGGATGTGACGGAACGCGAGTTGATCGTGATCGACCCGATGCTGGCCACCGGCGGATCGGCCATCGCGGCGATTGACGTGCTCAAAAAGCGCGGCTGCACCCAAATCAAAATGATGAACCTTGTAGCAGCACCGGAAGGCGTAAAGGCTGTTCATGATGCTCACCCGGATGTGGACATTTACGTGGCTGCATTGGACGAGTGCCTGAATGACCATGGATACATCGTTCCCGGACTGGGAGATGCAGGAGACCGCCTGTACGGCACAAAATAAGCGCACGTCTCTGTGCGGTAGTAGAAAAGGGGCTTTGCTCGAATGTCCAACAAAATCAAAGTAATGACGATTTTCGGCGTGCGGCCGGAAGCGATCAAAATGGCTCCGCTCATTTTGGAACTGCAGAAGTATCCTGAATCGATCGAGTCGATCGTGTGCGTAACGGCACAGCATCGCCAGATGCTGGATCAGGTTCTCGAGGTGTTCAACATTAAACCGGACTACGATCTGGATGTCATGAAAGAACGTCAGACGTTGAACGAAATCAGCATCCGCGTATTGCAAGGGCTCGAACCTGTACTTCGCGAAGCGAAACCGGATATCGTATTGGTTCATGGGGATACGCTGACGACGTTCCTGGCCAGTTATGCCGCTTTCATGCAGCAGATTCAAGTGGGGCACGTGGAAGCTGGGCTTCGGACATGGAACAAGCTTTCTCCATATCCCGAAGAGATGAACCGTCAGCTTACGGGCGTATTGGCAGATATGCATTTTGCGCCGACGGACTGGTCTGCCTCGAACCTCGCCAAAGAAAATAAACCGGAGTCTAGTACCTACGTCACAGGCAATACGATCACGGATGTGTTTCAATATACAGTACGGCAGGGTTATACACATCCGGTACTTGATTGGGCGCAAGGCAAACGCCTTGTGCTGATGACAGCTCACCGCCGTGAATCCCAAGGCGAGCCTCACCGCAACATTTTCCGGGCCGTCAAACGGATTGCCGACGAGTTCGAAGATATTGCCATCGTGTACCCGGTGCATCCAAGTCCTGCTGTGAAGGAGCCGGCTCACGAAATTTTGGGAGATCATCCCCGAATTAAACTTATTGATCCGCTAGACGTAGTGGATTTGCATAACTTTTACCCGCATACTCACTTGATTTTGACCGATTCAGGCGGTTTGCAGGAAGAAGCGCCTTCGTTTGGCGTGCCTGTCCTTGTTCTTCGGGATACGACGGAGCGTCCCGAGGGCATCGAAGCTGGCACCCTGGAGCTTGTCGGGACGAGTGAGGAACGCGTTTATGAACGGACACGGGCTTTGCTAACGGACGATACACTCTATGAAAGCATGAGTCAGGCTGCTAATCCGTACGGTGACGGACAGGCTTCGGAAAGAATTGTCAATGCGATTTTGCACCATTTTGGCAGGAAAGACGAAAGACCGGAATCATTTCACAGAAAATTCAAAAAATAATTTACTTTTTTTGTTCGATTCACGAAGGGTACAGCATACAGTTAAACTGTACGGTTTACGCGGGTTTATGGGCTTTTGTGGGCTTATAAATCCGTCGTTTTACCCTTTAAAACGCTAAAATCATTCAATTGACAAAGGCTCTCATCATTCAGTAAAATTAACTGGGATTGCAAGGGTGGCGTGGAAAATGGCCGATTCGAACAAACCAAATTCATCCCGTAACCATGACGATAACGTGTGGAAAGCGATGGGGCTCGTGACAGCTTTTGGGATCGAGATTGCCGTCCTCGCCGTTGCCGGATATTTCGTCGGCTCCTGGGTAGACAAGACCTTTGGAACTACCGGAATATGGACCGCCGTAAGCGTTCTCTTTTTTCTGGCGGCAGGCGGCGTGAGCATCTACTTTATCGCGAAAAAATTCATGGGGGAAAGTGATGAGTGAACTAACCAGACTTCGCAAATGGATGACAGTGTGCGTTATGACCATCCTCATGATCTGTTTCCTGATTGCCGCATTGTTTCCCGACATCCAGACGATCGCAGTCGGACTGGCTTTGGGCGTAGGCATCAGCTGGATCAATGCTTCCTATCTCGGACGTAAAGTGAGGATTATGTCGGAAGATGCGGCTGGGGGTAATTTGAAGAGGGTAAATCTGGGATTTTTGACAAGGGCGGCACTTGCGGTGCTCGGTGTTTTTCTGGCGATGCGGTATCCGCAGTACTTCAATACATACGCGGTCGTGGGTGGCCTCGTCTTTGCGCAATTTTCCCTCCTATTTATAGGGATCATCTTATCCCGCAACACAGAATCATAGAACTGAACCGAATTGAACGCGAGAAAGGGGTGAGAAAAATATGCATGAAGCTCCCATTATTGATCTGGGTGGATTCAGACTGGACTTGTCGGTTGTACTGATGCTGGTGGTGACTAGCTTAATCGTCTTTATCATTTGTAAACTGGCGACAAGAAACTTGTCTGTAGACAACCCAGGTAAAATGCAGAACTTTTTGGAATGGGCCATCGAGTTTGTTCGCAACCTGATCTCGAGTACGATGGACATGAAGAAGGGCCAGCATTTCCTTACTCTGGCAACAACCATGATTATGTTTATTTTTGTGGGTAACATGCTTGGGCTTCCTTTTGGGGTAGTCACTGGCATGACTGATGTAAGTCAGGCACAGATTGCGGGTCAACCGATCGTAAGTGCTGTCGAAGCATTCAACGAAGCGCATGAGAAAGATCCGAATGCTCACCCTCACATTGAGATTGCTTGGTGGAAATCACCGACCGCAGACCTTTCTGTGACGATGGGACTGGCACTTATTGCGTTTGTGATCGCTCACGGTCTGGGATTGTTCAAAAATACTAGAGCGTATCTCAAACACTACTTCCAGCCGCATTGGTTGTTCTTCCCGATTAACATTATCGAGACGGCATCCAAACTGTTGACACACGGAATGCGTTTGTTCGCAAACATCTTTGCGGGCGAGGTTCTCATCTCAACCATCATGAAACTGACGGCTTTCAAATGGATTGGTGCAATTGCGGCGATCCCGCTGTTGGCTGCATGGCAAGGATTCAGTATCTTTATCGGTGCCATTCAGGCATTTGTCTTCGTAGTACTGATGATGGTTTATATTTCACAGACCGTCGAGTCTCACGACGAACATTAAGATTCAAGTCCAAACGGATTAGCCCTGCAGGACTGAACTATAAAATTTAACGATTATTCTAAGGAGGATATACAAATGGGAGCAATGGCATTATTGGCAGCAGCAATTGTTGCAGGATTGGGCGCACTTGGCGCAGGTATCGGTAACGGTTTGGTAATCAGCAAAACAGTTGAAGGGATCGCTCGTCAACCAGAAGCGAAATCCACGCTGCAAACAACAATGTTTATCGGGGTAGGTTTGATCGAGGTATTGCCGATCATCGGTGTGGTTCTGGCGTTCATTTTCTACGGCGCGGCTTAATAAAATCAATGCAGGTTTGGCGGGGAAGGCCACAGCCATCCGCGCCTTCTTTTTAGGTAGCGTCCGTAAACCCGGAAATGCAGCCTGAGGATATCTCCAGGAAGGAGTGAACAGATTGAGTTTCGTATGGGAAAATACAGTTCTGGCGATCATCGCTTTTGTTATTTTATATTGGCTGCTTAGCCGTTATGCATTTGGCCCGCTTTTCTCCATCATGGAGAAACGTCGCGAACTCGTAATGACGCAGATGAATGAGGCTGCGCAGACTCGTGATCAAGCTCTTGCCTATGTTGAGGAACAAAAGAAAGCTTTGGAACAAGCGCGCAAAGAAGCTTACGATATTATCGAGCAGTCCAAACAAACAGGAAACAAGCAAGCCGAAACGATTTTGGCCGATGCCAAATCCGAAGCGAATCGCCTGAAAGACGATGCAGTGCGTGAAATCGAAAGCGAGAAAAACAAAGCGGTTGCGGCATTGCGCAGCGAGCTGGGCTCTGCTTCGGTACAGATCGCTTCCAAACTTATCAAAAAAGAAGTTGAGAACGGTCCTGCACAAGAAGAGCTTGTGAACCAATACCTCAATGAGGTAGGGGGCAGAAAATGAGCCGCGATACGATTGTTGCCAAACGTTATGCAAAAGCATTGTTTGAAGTGGCGCAGCAGCAACAACGCGTGCTGGAAACGGAGCAAGAGCTGCGGGCGGTTGTTGTTGCACTGACCGGGGATAAGGAGATCGGCAAGTTTATCTCTTCTCCTAACATTTCGGATGAGGCAAAACGGAATGCGCTGCACGCCAGCCTTGACGGTAAAGTGTCTGAGTCCGTCCTGCGAACTGTCCTGCTCCTGATCGAGCGCGGACGCGTTGATTTGCTGGATGCTCTGCTGAGTGATTACGTGAAGATCGAGGGAGAGTCGCTGGGCATTGCCGATGCGCTCGTATACTCGACTTATGCGCTGAATGAGGAAGAAAAACAAGCGGTTGCTCGCGAATTCGGCGGCCGTGTCAATAAACAGGTACGTATTGAAAATATCGTTGATCCGAGCCTCTTGGGCGGATTGAAAGTCGCCATTGGCGATACGATCTATGACGGCAGCTTGTCTGGCAAGCTCGAACGTCTTGAGCAGTCTTTTAATAGACGAGTACAGTAGATTGGGGTGAGGACACTTGAGTATCAAACCAGAAGAAATCAGTACATTGATTAAAAGCCAGATCGAACAATACAAAAACGACATCGATGTCGTTGAAGTAGGTACGGTTATTGAGGTCGGCGATGGTATTGCCCGTGTATACGGACTTGAGAACGTCATGTCCAACGAGTTGGTTGAGTTCCCAAGCGGCGTAATGGGTCTCGCCATGAACGTTGAAGAGAGCAACGTCGGTGTCGTTATCCTGGGACCTTACTCCGACATTCGTGAAGGTGACCAAGTTAAGCGTACAGGTCAAATCATGCAAGTGCCTGTTGGTGAGGCATTGATTGGACGCGTTGTGAATCCGCTCGGTATTCCGGTGGATGGCAAAGGCCCAATCGCAACGACGGAATTCCGTCCAGTGGAAGGCCGTGCACCAGGCGTAATGGATCGTAAATCGGTTCATGAGCCGATGCAAACGGGGATCAAAGCGATTGACGCTATGGTTCCAATCGGTCGCGGTCAACGTGAGTTGATCATCGGTGACCGTCAAACAGGTAAAACATCCATCGCGATCGACGCGATCCTGAACCAAAAAGGCAGCGGCATGAAATGTATCTACGTTGCTATCGGTCAAAAACAATCTACGGTTGCGCAGGTTGTTGAAACGCTGCGTCGCAGAGGCGCAATGGAATACACGATCGTTGTAACGGCATCGGCTTCCGATCCGTCACCGCTCCTGTACATCGCTCCTTACTCCGGTTGTTCCATGGGTGAATACTTCATGTACAAAGGTGAGCACGTTCTCGTTGTATATGATGACCTGACCAAACAAGCGGCAGCATACCGTGAGTTGTCCTTGCTGCTTCGTCGTCCTCCAGGCCGCGAGGCTTATCCGGGTGACGTATTCTACTTGCACTCCCGTTTGCTGGAGCGCGCTGCGAAGCTGAATGATGAGCTTGGTGGTGGTTCTTTAACCGCATTGCCATTCATTGAAACACAGGCTTCCGACGTATCCGCATATATCCCGACCAACGTAATCTCGATTACGGACGGTCAGATCTTCCTGGAGTCCGATCTGTTTAACGCAGGACAACGTCCGGCGATCAACGTGGGTATTTCCGTATCCCGTGTCGGCGGTTCCGCTCAGATCAAGGCGATGAAAAAGGTTGCAGGTTCCCTGCGTCTCGATCTCGCCCAATATCGCGAGTTGCAGGCGTTCTCCCAATTCGGCTCCGATCTGGATAAATCCACGCAGGCGCGCCTGAATCGTGGTGCTCGCATGATGGAAATCCTGAAGCAAGGCGTAAACCAGCCTCTGCCTGTAGAACAACAGGTAGTCAGCTTGTATACGGCGGTCAAAGGATATCTGGATGAAATCCCTACAGGCGACGTAACTCGCTTCGAACGTGAATTCCTGGCGTTTATGGTGAGCTCGCACCCTGAGATTCTCCAATCCATCGTGGACAACAAAGATTTGACTGCAGACAACGAAACGGCTCTGAAAGCTGCGATCGAGCAATTCAGAAAAAGCTTCGCTGCCTCGCACTAATATAGAAATGCAGCTGCGGAGTTGATATTACGATTCCGCATGTCTGCGTGTACCGACTTCAGTATGTAGTCCATATGAGAAGTTTTGACGCTGTGAAAACTTGATGTTGAAGCTTTCGAAGTAACTTTGGCTCTGCCAAAGTTAGGCTTATGCTTACGAAGTAGTTTTGACTCTGTCAAAACTTGAGTTTATGCTTTCGAAGTAACTTTGGCTCTGCCAAAGTTTTAAGGTGGTGAAATCATGGCAAAAGGCATGCGCGAAATCAAGCGGCAAATTAAGAGTGTGCAAAGTACAAAGCAGATCACCAAGGCGATGGAAATGGTTGCGGCAGCCAAGCTGCGCAAAGCGCAGGAACGAGCTGAAGCAGCACGCCCTTACTCTGAGAAGTTGAAAGAAGTTGTGGCAAGCATTGCTACGAGCACCAAGGGGATCAAACATCCGATGCTTGACAGTCGTCCGGTGAAAAAGACGGCTTATCTGGTCATCACATCAGATCGCGGTCTTGCGGGAGGATACAATGCGAATATTTTGCGTTTGGTCAATCAAACGCTTAAGGAGAAGCATAAATCCAAGGATGAGTATGCTCTGTTCGTCATCGGCCGCAAAGGGCGGGACTACTTCAGACGACGTGATATCGCAATGGCTGCAACTACAACCGACTTATCTGATTCACCTGCATTTGCGGATATCAAATCGATCGCACATGAAGCGGTTCATGGATTTGAACTGGCTGAATTCGATGAGTTGTTCATTTGCTATAACCGCTTTGTGAATGCATTGACCCAGATCCCTACGGTGGACCGTCTTCTTCCGATGGAAACACCAGAGGTATCCACGGCAGGAGGCCCGGTAGCTAGCTGCGAATATGAGCCATCTCCTGAAGCTGTGCTCGAGGTGCTGCTCCCGCGTTACGCGGAAACGCTCATCTACGGCGCGCTCCTGGACGGTAAAGCAAGTGAGTTGGGTGCGAAGATGACAGCCATGGGTAATGCAACCAAAAATGCATCCAAACTTATCAATGATCTGTCATTGACCTATAACCGTGCCCGTCAGGCAGCAATCACGCAGGAAATCACGGAAATCGTGGCAGGTGCCAACGCACAAAGTTAAAGATGCATTCTCATTTCTTTCAAAGAAGTGGGAGCAAGGTTCGGCTCGTTGAAAATGGGCGTGTTTATATATGAAAGCTTGCAATGCAAGGATGAATGAACGGAACTTATTTTTGCAAAAGTAGCAGGCTTGTAGGAGGGGAACGTTAAGATGAACAAAGGACGCGTTGTGAGCATCATGGGTCCGGTCGTTGACGTCGAGTTTGAACGCGGCGGCCTGCCGGAAATCCTCAATGCCATTACGATCAAAACGCAGAATGAAAGCGGCGTTGCAATCGACCTTACGCTGGAAGCTTCCAAACATCTGGGTGACAACCGCGTGCGTTGTATTGCGATGTCTTCCACGGATGGACTTGTACGCGGCGTTGAAGCTGTAGACACAGGTGCTCCAATTTCCGTACCGGTAGGGGAAGCAACTCTGGGTCGCGTATTTAACGTGCTTGGCGAAGCGATTGATACGAATGGCGAAGTCAAAGCAGAAGTGAAAAATCCGATTCACCGAGCGGCTCCTGCATTCGACGAACTGACGACCCAAGCAGAAATGCTGGAAACGGGAATCAAAGTTATCGACTTGCTGGCCCCTTACGCTAAAGGTGGTAAAATCGGCCTCTTCGGTGGTGCCGGTGTAGGTAAAACCGTAACGATTCAGGAACTGATCAACAACATCGCCCAAGAGCACGGCGGGATCTCCGTATTTGCGGGTGTTGGTGAGCGTACGCGTGAAGGTAATGACCTTTATCACGAAATGAGCGATTCCGGCGTTATCAACAAAACGGCAATGGTCTTCGGACAAATGAACGAGCCGCCGGGCGCGCGTCTTCGCGTAGCCCTCACGGGTCTGACCATGGCGGAATATTTCCGTGATGAAGAAGGCCGTGACGTGCTGCTCTTTATCGATAACATCTTCCGTTTCACCCAAGCGGGTTCCGAAGTATCGGCCTTGCTTGGACGTATGCCTTCTGCGGTAGGTTACCAACCTACGTTGGCTACGGAAATGGGTCAATTGCAAGAGCGGATCACATCGACGAAAAAAGGTTCCGTAACATCGATCCAAGCGATCTATGTTCCTGCGGATGACTATACGGATCCGGCTCCAGCGACAACGTTTGCTCACTTGGATGCAACGACGAACTTGGAGCGTAAAATTTCCGAGATGGGTATCTACCCTGCGGTAGATCCATTGGCATCGAGCTCTCGTATCCTCAGCCCTGAGGTTGTAGGGGAAGAGCATTACAACGTTGCTCAAGGCGTTAAACGCATCTTGGCTCGTTACAATGAGTTGCAGGACATTATCGCAATCCTGGGTATGGACGAGCTCAGCGAGGAAGACCGTGCGCTCGTTTACCGCGCTCGTAAAATCCAGCGTTTCTTGTCCCAACCATTCCACGTTGCCGAAGCGTTCAACGGTATTCCGGGTAAATACGTTCCGGTTAAAGAAACGGTGCGCAGCTTTAAAGAAATTCTCGAAGGCAAGCATGACGATCTTCCGGAAGCAGCTTTCCTCTTCGTGGGCACCATTGAAGAGGCAGTGGAGAAAGCCAAAACTTTGGTATAATCCGATCCGGGATTGTCCTTAATGAAGTGAGCTATCCTTCGGATAGTTTTCAGGAGGGATGGAATTGAGCACCTTATTGTTGGAAATCGTTACCCCAGAGCGACTTGTATATTCCGAACAAGTGAATAGCCTTATCGCTCGTGGTGTTGAAGGGGAGCTTGGCATTCTGCCAGGGCATATTCCGTTGGTAACTCCTTTGCAAATCGCACCAATCACGATCAAAAACGGAAAGCAAGAAAAGCTGGTTGCCGTAGGTGGCGGCTTTATTGAAATCCGTAAGGATAAGGTTGTTGTACTTGCAGAGAGCGCCGAGTTTCCGGAGGACATCGATGTGGACCGTGCTCGTGCGGCAAAAGAGCGGGCGGAGCGCCGGCTTAGCAGCCAGAGCAATCAGGATCATTTCGATCATCGTCGTGCAGAAATCGCACTGCAAAAAGCGATTAACCGGATCAACGTTTACGGCAAATAAACAATTATGAGGGGCCTGGCAGTCTAACTGCCGGGCTTCTTTTTAAGGTTGCAGTCCTTCTTGTGATGCGTGCTTGAACATCGTAACGGTGATGATTTTGTTTAAATGCGTTGTGATGGATCGAGAGGATCGAGCGAATCGTGGGAATATGTACCTTTTCGTTGGTTAGAATAGGCGTAGTTTCTTTCACGAAAACGTCTTCTATGATCCGTATAACCTCCTTAAAAAGGGAGATTAGGGGATAGTTCTGCGGTTTTTTTTCTAGTTTTTGATTAGCAAACCTACATAATTGATTATGATATAGGACTAAAGTAATAGGTATCTTTACCACTTAGAGAACCATTTTTTGGCCGCGAAAACCGGAATTATTTCCGAGGAAATGACAAATTCGATATCGAAAAAACGCTCTTTTATGTCGTTTTGGTTACCTAATCCTGACCGTTTGATTTTAGAATAGTTTAGTAAAGTGGAAATCAATGTAATTGACAAGGTATGATGAAAGAGCCTATATTCCATAGAGTCAGATGATGCAAAAAAATGTGTGGGATAACTTTGGAAGAAGGCCATATCATGCTTAGGTAGTGAAGGACAATTTGAATTGTTCGGATTGCTGTAACAAATGCGGAGGTAATGAATATATGGATAATGATCTGACGAATCAGGTAAACCAGACATTAAGCGCAAACGGCTTGATTTCGATCTGTGTATCGCTGTTGTGTATCGCGGTGGCGTGGTGGACCTTGCAAAATCTAAAGCTGGAACTCATCATTAGGCAGCCGAAAGGACCTCAAGGCAGATTGCTGCATTTGTTGTTGGCGATTATCGTTGGTCATGCGGTATCCGGTTTCGTCATTGACTATATGTCCTGGACCCAGATGCTTCGCTATTTGTTTTGAAGAAGATATGGTTGGTTAATCATCTGTTAGGCTCTCATGCAGCGTCGTTGTCGAATAACATCGATTGATTGTGTTAACAATTAGAATAAGATTGAAGGACAATTGCCGATTGGGAAAAAAATGTGACACAAAATTGGATGGTTTTGATTCATTTTCTCTAAAAATGCTTGTAACCAACAATTCAACGGTGTTATGATGGAAGTTAGGGAATTCACATTTTTTATTTTAAATTTGAAGGCTATAAAGGGATACCCGGTTCAATCCGGCTAAAAATCATCCCGAAAAACAAGGTCGCAGGCCGGTTGGGCATTCATGATTTATTTCAAACGTCCAGAGGCATTCGTCACGACATGTGGTATCATCTATTTGGATCATAAACCAATCTTTTCTGATCAGACATCAAGGTGTTTTCTTACCAGACAATGTCGAAATTCCATATACAGTCATGGTCCTTTCGTTTTTTGGAGGGGCTTATGCATTTCGGAATGAAGAAAAGGGAATAAAAGCGCGGAGGGAACCATGATGAGCAAATTTATCGTCCGCGGTGGCAAAAGATTGACCGGAAGTGTCAAAGTTAGCGGCGCTAAAAATTCCGTTCTTCCGATCATCGCTGCCTCTCTCTTAGGGGAAAAAGGCCAAAGCGTCATTGTAGACGCGCCTCCTCTAGACGATGTGATGACGATTAATAAAGTGTTGGAATCGCTGGGAGCCAAGGTTACATACCGGGACGAAGTGATTACCGTGAATGCGGAGAATTTGACTTCCTGTGAAGCACCGTATGAATGGGTAAGCAAAATGCGGGCGTCCTTTCTGGTCATGGGGCCTTTATTGACGCGTATGGGGCACACAAGGATTTCTCTCCCTGGCGGATGCGCGATCGGCACGCGGCCGATTGACCAACATCTTAAAGGGTTTGAAGCTATGGGGGCAGAGATCAGCCTCGGCCAAGGGTACATCGAAGCACGTAGCCAAGGAAGGCTGCGCGGCGCTAAAATTTATCTGGATGTAGCTTCCGTTGGAGCTACTCAAAATATTATGATGGCTGCTACTCTTGCAGATGGGGTAACCATTCTGGAGAATGCGGCAAAAGAACCCGAGATCGTGGATCTAGCCAACTACCTGAACGGTATGGGGGCCAAGGTTCGCGGAGCGGGAACAGGCATTATTCGCATTGAAGGCGTGGAGAAGCTGACCGGTGTTCGGCATACCGTCATCCCGGATCGGATCGAAGCGGGCACGTATATGGCTGCTGCAGCCATTTCTGGCGGAGACGTATACATCGAAGGTGCCATCTCGGATCACATGGGCTCAGTCATTGCCAAGATGGAAGAAATGGGCGTCACGATTATTCCTGACGAAAATGGCGTACGAGTTGTTGCAGACCGTCCACTCAAAGCGGTAGACGTGAAGACATTGCCGTACCCTGGTTTCCCGACGGATATGCAGTCCCAGATGATGGCTTTGTTGCTTGCTTCCGAAGGAACAAGCGTTGTGACGGAAACCGTGTTTGAGAATCGCTTCATGCATGTGGATGAATTCCAATTGATGAATGCGGAGATCAAGGTGGAAGGCCGTTCGGCGATCGTCACGGGCAATGCGAAACTGAAGGGTGCCAAGGTAACCGCAACGGACCTGAGAGCAGGGGCAGCCCTGATCATTGCCGGCTTGGTTGCTGAAGGTACGACGGAAGTTGGCGGCGTGCATCACATCGATCGCGGTTATGTACATTTGGCGGAAAAGCTGAATGGACTGGGTGCCGACATCTATCGGATTTCCGTCGATGAGCCGAAGCTGGAATCGGTCAAAACCCCGAACGAGAAACCGGAGGACGAAGTGCCGATGTTCAAGGTGCAACCAACCTGGGCTTAATGAACAAAAGATGATTAAAATGGAATACATGAAAGAGCTAAGCCTTAGAGCTTGGCTCTTTTTTTTTGCCTCTTTAATGGGTAGATAGGGCAAGTTTACGATGCCAAATGAGAGATACTCCTTTTTAGGAGCTGATTCTATGAATAGCTGCTCCTAAAGTTCCATCTTTTTCTTTTTAGGCACCGGGCTAGCAGGCGTTTCTCTCAAATCGGGTTCTACCAGATCGTGAACGCTCATACTCTTAACTATGGAATGAAAACGAAAGATGAGTTCATAGGCTGATTACGACAATGGAGGGCTAACGAAAATGAAGGAAGCGCGTATACAGGTCAAATTGCCCCTCAACGCTCCAACGGTTGGAGAAGCAGTAGAGAACGAGGCAGAAGCCGAGGCTGCCCTGCAGCCGGTTGAGAAAAAAGACAAGCCATTTCCAACAAGGATGCGCGAGGAGCAGGCTCATGCGCCTATTATAGAACTGGATCATTATCGCGTCGTTAAGAGGCGGCGAATGAAGGTGTTTGGACAGAATCGGGGATGGGGTCAGCGTAATCCTAGGAGGTGGCAACCTGTGGCAGCCGTATCCGCGTTGGTGGGGGTGGCATTAATTATACCGGCGATCCTGGTCTGGCCGAATGACATCAAGGTTCCACCTTCTCCGGCTTCGGCGGTGCAGGAACAAACTTCAACTTCCAAACCTTCCCCCGTCGTACCTGTCGCGTATCCTGAGCCGGAGGTGCGGGTGTACCTATCGGGTAAAGGAACTACGATGAACCTGCCTCTGGAAGAGTATGTAGCGGGGGTAATCGCGGCGGAAATGCCCTCGGACTTCCAGCTAGAGGCGTTAAAAGCCCAGGCGATCGCAGCGCGCACATTTATCGTTCGACGTCTGGAGGCCAACGATACAAGCGGCGTGCCGGGTGGGGTCGCTGACGTGACCGATACCGTAAGCCATCAGGTTTTTCTTCCGCCGGATCAAGTGAAGACCGAGTGGACAAAGCTCGGAAAAACGAAGGACTGGGAGAAGCTGCAGCAGGCCGTTCGTGAGAGCGAGGACACCGTGATGACATACCAAGGCAAGCCGATTACGGCATCCTTTTTTTCGACAAGCAACGGTTATACGGAAAATGCAGAAGATGTGTGGGGAAATGCGGTACCCTATCTGAAAAGCGTGGACAGCCCCTGGGACAAAAAGGTAGCTCCGGGATTCGAAGAGACCGTGACGATGAGCCGGTCCGAAATCCTTCGAAAACTGCAGCTTGGCGATGACGCGATTCCCGCAACGGCCCAGAACGGCGGATCCTGGATGGAAGTGCTGTCCACGACCGCAGGACATCGAATCAAGCAAGTGCGGATCGGAAGCAAGGTGTTCGGCGGACCGGAAGTCCGAAACCTGCTCGGTCTGCGGTCCAGCCAGTTCACCTGGGCGGCAGAAGGGGATGAGGTGCGGATTACGACATACGGCTACGGTCATGGCGTCGGTATGAGCCAATGGGGAGCCAACGGCATGGCGCAGGAGGGGTATACCGCAACGCAGATCCTGAAGCACTACTATACGGGTATCTCCTTTGGACATGCATCCAAGATGCTGGCAAAGCAATAACCCCAGAGAGATCGGATGAGGATCTCCACAAAAAAGAACTTGTTTCCCGATAAGCCCCCAATCTCTATCTGATCTTTAAACATACCAGATTCTCATTAATGGGATAGGCTGCATGCCCGGCAGGTGACGTGAGCTGTACTTCAGCCTTATAGATCAACTAGGCCTTTAATGGCGAGGTAAGCTAGAACCAAGCCACCTACCATACCCAGCCCAATCACAAAGCTTTCAAGACTTGGCTATACTCTATCGGATTGAGATTACACGAGAACGGAGCAGGCAGAATAAATCTGAAGAAGCGAAGCGCTCGCCTTTATCCCTGGATTTCAACCATCTATATAAACCGCAAAAAAGATAACACACGTTAACGGAGAGGCAGAACCAATCTGGAGAAGCGAAGCGGTCGCGTTTATCCCCGGATTTTCCCCCTTAGAGAAGGGGAATCAAAAAAATCCGGGGATAACAGCGATCGGAAGATGGTACTGCACTCGTAGTGGCCTTGTGTGATTGATTAGGATGGTTTATATAAAGGAATAATAGAAATCCAGGGATAACAGCAATCGGAAGATTGTTCTGACAGCGTAGTGGCACAGTGTAATCCGGCAAATTCGGCATGTATAGCACTCTCTGAAAGCTTTGTGAAAATAATTAGAGTCGCCCGTGTATAAAAGAGTTGCACCCGGTAACACTTGTTACTGAGGTGATCAAGATGAATGAACAAAACAAAAAAACCATCCAGGAAGAGACTCCTAAAACAACTCAAGGAGTACCGGCAAGCCAGCCTTCTTCATGGAAAAGAGCAATGTCCAAACGCTGGGTGTTCCCGGCAGCTTACATCGCGGCAGCAGGTATTATACTAACCTTAGTTTGGGTCTATCAGGGAACAAGCCAAAAGACGCTTGAATCCAAACCCACGGGTGTAGTAGAAAACGGCTCCGTAGCTACGGGAGAAACAGCAGCGGAAGAGGGTCAGGAAAGTGTGGAAGTGGTCGCGAAGTCGGAGAATTTTGCATGGCCTGTAAGCAACCCTTCGGAAATCTCGGTCGTGAGACCATTCTATGACAATGAAGGATCTGCCGAAGAGCATGAGGCGGCGATGGTTCAGTACAACGACACATTCATTCCGAATACAGGCGTGGATCTGGCTCGTGGGGATAATGAAACCTTCGAAGTCAAAGCAGCGCTCGGCGGCAAAGTTACCCGAGTTGAACAAAACCCGTTGACGGGTCAAGTCGTGGAAATTACGCACGATGGAAATCTCAAAACGGTTTACCAAAGCTTGGCCGACGTCAAAGTGAAACAAAACGATGAAGTGAAATTGGGAGACACCATTGCTTCCGCCGGCGTGAGCGAACTCGGCAAAACGTTGGGTAATCACCTTCACTTCGAAGTGTACGAAGACGGACAGCCGGTTAATCCGCAAGGATACCTTCCGGAAAAGTAAAATGGTTTATGCCTGATCCGCATGAAGGAGCAGAGGGTTTGTCCCTCTGCTCTTTTCTGTGCTTTTGTTAAAATAATGGGACCTTTGAAGCATGTCACGCTCCAAACCGAGAATATCTAGACCTGCCCCTCATATAATGTACCAAACTATCCACACAGTAGGGAGGCGGGAGCGTGCACGATTACATCAAGGAACGGACCATTAAAATCGGTCGCTGCATTGTTGAGACGAGAAATACGGTCCGAACCATTGCTAAAGAATTCGGCGTATCCAAAAGCACGGTGCATAAGGATCTGACGGAGCGTCTGCCTGAAATCAACCCGGATCTTGCTGACCAGGTGAAGCATATTCTGGAGTACCACAAGTCGATCCGCCATTTGCGGGGCGGGGAAGCAACCAAAATCAAATACAAAAAAACAAGCGGAAAAAAACGCGAAGTATTGGCTTCTGCCAAATCATGAAGGAGCGGGAAAAGACATAGGCCAAAAAGCTCACAAACGGATTGAATCCCTCCCCTGAAGTATGATATGTTAAAAGCTGGTACAGGATCGAATTATGACATCTTATCAGCCCGATTTTTACATATAAATGCTGCACTTTGTCGAACGAGCGGTGACGTGATAAGGGACTCTTTTTCACAGGATACGCTGACCAAAATAATATCACTTTGGGGGCTCTTTTATGTTAAGCAAGGATATCGGTATTGATCTTGGCACGGCGAACGTGCTCATTCACGTGAAAGGAAGCGGGGTCGTTCTCGACGAACCTTCTGTCGTGACCATTGAAAGCGATACGAAGCGTGTCCTTGCGGTGGGAGAAGAAGCGCGTCGCATGGTGGGACGCACGCCCGGCAACATTGTTGCCATCAGACCGCTGCGCGACGGCGTTATCGCGGACTTCGAAATCACGGAAGCCATGCTGCGGCATTTCATCAATCGTGTGGGGGCGCGCAACTGGTACAGCCGTCCGCGTATTTTGATCTGCGCGCCGACGAACATTACCTCCGTGGAACAGAAAGCGATCCGTGAGGCGGCCGAACGCAGCGGTGCCAAAGAAGTATTTTTGGAAGAAGAGCCAAAGGCGGCGGCGATCGGCGCAGGCATGGACATTTTTCAGCCGAGCGGTAATATGGTTGTGGACATCGGCGGCGGAACGACGGATATTGCCGTGCTTTCCATGGGCGATATTGTCACCGCCTCTTCCATTAAAGTAGCAGGGGACAAGTTTGACGAAGCTATTATTAAATTCATTAAGGCCAAATACAAACTCATGATCGGCGAGCGTACGGCGGAAGATATCAAAATCGCCATCGGTTCCGTCCATCCGGACGGAGTGAAAAAAGAAATGGATATTCGCGGGCGTGACATGGTATCGGGTTTACCGGTTACAGTCACCATCTCGGGGAGTGAGGTACAGGAAGCGCTCTGGGATTCGGTGCAGTCGATCATCGCGGCTGCCAAATCGGTATTGGAGCGGACACCGCCGGAATTGTCGGCGGACATTATCGACCGGGGCGTTGTGTTGACGGGCGGAGGAGCGCTGCTCAATGGATTGGACGAACTGTTAACCAACGAGCTTCACGTACCGGTATGGGTAGCAGAGGACCCGATGCATTGCGTCGTCAAGGGAACGGGAATCATGCTGAACAATTTGGATCAAGTCGTTAAGAAAAAGTTCTGATCTGCCGATATAAACATCAAAGAGTTGTCCGGAAGGAAGAATGGAACGGGCATATTTTCTTCCTTTTACGTAGGACAAGCATAGGATAGAAAGGGGATTACTCCATGTTAAGAGGGCTGTATACCGCCGCTGCCGGCATGATTACGCAGCAGCGCCGCCATGACACCGCCACCCAGAACATCGTGAACATGAACACAACAGGATATAAACAGGTCAACAGCGTAAGCCGTTCTTTTCCGGAAATGCTGATCGGCCTGGTGGGCGGAGATGCCAATGTGCCGACGAAGCGCCTTGGCCGGCTGAACACGGGGGTATTTGCGGAAGAAAGCTTGTCCATGAACGTGCAGGGAACCCTGATGGAAAGCGGGCAGAAGAACGATTTCGCCATTTCCTCCGACCTGACCCTTAACGATCCGCAGACAGGACAACCGGTTGCCTTTAATGAATCCGGCAAATTCGTGCGTGAGGACGGAACGGTTCTTTATCAGCCGCAGGCTTATTTTACGGTTAGAGACCAGAACGGAAATACGAGATATACGCGCGACGGGCATTTCCAGATTACAGGGGATGGATCGCTGCTGAGCTCCACGGGAGCAGAAGTGCTGGACAATAATGGTCAGCCGGTTGTATTGACAGGCTCGGTCGAGCAATTTAAAGTGGATGGGCAAGGACGCTTGGTCGATGTCAATACAGGTGATCCGACGGGAGTCACTTTGGGAATCAGCGTGATTGACCAGCCTAACCAGCTGGTGCGTGAAGGTGACGGCAACTTTAGCCTGAACGGTCAAGGGGGAGCTACGGTTAGAATGATGGCCGCCGGAGACAACGTGCAGATCCGTCAAGGATATTTGGAAGGCTCCAACGTGGATGCCTCGCGTGCCACCGTTGACATGAACGCCGCTTATCGCGCATACGAAGCGAACCAGAAGATGGTGCAATTTTATGATCGCAGTTTGGACAAGGCCGTGAACGAAGTAGGGCGCGTATAACGACGCCGGCATCTACCATATGATTATTGCTGCAGCGCCGAGAGCGGAATGTGCTTGGCGAGCAGAGCAGGGAGGTTAACCCGCGGATGAACAATTCCATGATTAGCGCCATGGTTTCCATGACGGGCATTCAGCAGCGGCTGGATGTTATTGCCGATAATATTGCCAACGTAAATACGGCAGGCTATAAAAGCAAACAAGCTGCGTTTGAGGACGTTCTTACCCGAGTGCAGCAACAACCGGACAAGTACAAGCTGGATGGACGCTCATCCCCGATGGGCTACAATCTTGGTTTTGGCGTACGTTTGGCAAACTTGACCAAGGACATGGGCCAAGGATCGCTCAACCAAACGGGAAATCCTACAGATTTGGCCATTGAAGGAAACGCGATGTTTGCCGTTGAGGTAGACGGGCAAAAAATGTGGACGCGTCAAGGCGCATTCCATTTCGTGGAAGACACGAGACCTAAGGCGAATCCGAACGATCCGGACCGGATGGTGCTCGTGAACGGCGAAGGATATTTTGTGCTGGGACGCAACGGTGAACGGATCACAGCTCCGAACAACAGCAAAGTCGCTTTCGACGAAAACGGGAATCTGCTGGTTCGTCGAGGCAATGCAGCCAACGCAACCATTGCGGCGCAGCTGCAAGTCGTTGACATTGAACGTCCTGAAGGACTGGTACAGTATTCGGACAATTTGTTCGGATTGGGTGCCGGGCTGACCGAAGATGACGTCTTTGGAGCGAATGCGGCAACTCGCCCTTCAACGGCAAACATTCGTCCAGGCTATCTGGAGCAATCCAACGTCGATCTGACGCAGGAAATGGCTTTGTTACTGCAAGGGCAACGAACATATCAGTTGGCAGCTCGAGCATTGACATCCAGTGATTCCATGGCGGGCCTTGCCAACAATTTGAGAGCCTAGGTGAATGCAATGACAGATACACAGCGGCAGAATGAGAAGCCGGATAAGACGAAGGTTAAGAAAAAGAAAAGCGGATGGCGGGTCCTGAGATGGTTTCTGGTTCCATTCCTGCTTGTTCTGGCCCTCGGCGGCGGCATGGTGGCCGGCTATGTGGTACTGGGCAAACAGGATTTCGGCTCCGTGTTCGAGCTGGATACCTGGAAGCATGTATATGATTTGGTGTTCGCCCCATAAAGCGGTGAAATGGATCGAAAACTCCTGCGCAGGCAGGAGTTTTCTTTTTGGCGTTGAAAACAGTATAATGGTGGGTGACGTTTGACGTTTTGACGTCAAAAGAGGCCTCCCCTGCGAAAGACGATTGTCGTCGCGAAGAGAGACCCCTTATCTTAACCTTCACTACTGCAGTCATGAAGGGTAATACTAGTGTGGACGCGAAATGAGTTTTTTATGCAAAAGAAAAATAAAAAATGAACTTGATAGGTGCTTTGTTTTAGGGATGATTCTTTTTGACGACCTAGTGGCGGGGGACGGAATCGATTCTGGAGAAGCGAAGCGTTCGCCTTTGGCTCCGAATTTCAACCTCCTTTCAAACCATTCGGAAAATTCGGAGACAACAGCGATCGGAAGAACGATCCGTAACCGGAACGGCTAAGTCGTTGGTGTTAAAATGTCAGCCGTAACGGAAAAGCATCCTATCAATAGCCCCGGGAGGAGAAAATACCGTGCTCGATAGCAAACAGATTCAAGCCATCATTCCACACCGTCCCCCATTCCTGTTGGTGGACAAGATCGTGGAAATGGAGGACGGCAAACGCGCCGTCGGATTGAAAAACGTAACCATCAACGAACCGTTCTTCATCGGCCATTTTCCGGAATATCCGGTCATGCCAGGCGTATTGATCACCGAAGCATTGGCGCAGGTTGGCGCCGCAGCCATTCTTAACGTGGAGAGCAACAAGGGGAAAATCGGATTTTTGGCAGGACTCGATAACTTCCGTTTCCGTGGTCAGGTCGTACCTGGCGATACGTTGATGCTGGAAGTCGAAATTACGCGTCTCAAAGGCTCCATCGGAAAAGGCCAAGCTACGGCAAGAGTCGGAGACAAGGTTGTCGCCGAAGGCGAAATTATGTTTGCCTTGTCTGACCCAAGCTGATTTCATAAGCAGCGCATACGGACGGAGTACATTACTCTGCGTCGCTTTAGCAAGTCATTATCAATGAATTGATATCGTGGGAAGGGGTTTGCAGCAATGGAACAGTTAAGTTCGACAGCAGCACAGACATTACAGCAGTGGTTGGAGGATGCTTCGATCGATGAAGCGACGAAACAGGAACTCCGCGATTTGCAGGATCAACCGAAGGAACTCGAAGATCGCTTTTACAGAAATCTGGAGTTCGGTACCGGCGGATTGCGCGGCGTGATCGGTGCGGGAAGCAACCGCATGAACCGTTATACCGTGGGGCGTGCGACACAAGGCTTTGCGCGGTATTTGTTGGAGCAGCACGGAGACAAGGAAGGCCGGCCTTCCGTTGTCATTGCGCATGATTCCCGTCACTTCTCGCCGGAGTTCGCGCTTGACGCAGCACTGGTGCTTGCAGGCAACGGCATCGTGGCCAAGCTGTTTACGTCGCTCCGTCCTACGCCCCAACTGTCATTCAGCGTGCGGCATCTGCAAGCCACCGGAGGCATCGTGGTCACGGCGAGCCATAATCCGCCGGAATATAACGGATACAAAGTGTACAACCATGAAGGCGGTCAGCTTGTTCCGCATGAGGCGGAGCAAGTGATCCAATACATTCAGGAGGTTCCTTCCCTGGCTGACGTGAAAAAGCTGACGCAGGAAGAAGCCGAAGCGCAAGGACTGCTCGTATGGCTAGGAGACGATGAAGATCGCGCATTCGCGGAAACGGTGGCCAGCGTTAGCCTGAGCCGTGAACTGATCCAATCCGGCATCGGCCGCGATTTCAAAATTGTTTTCACGCCGCTGCACGGAACCGGAAACATCCCGGTACGCCGCGTATTGGAGCAGATCGGTTTCGAGCAGGTGTACATCGTTCCTGAGCAAGAGCAGCCGGATGCCGAGTTTTCGACCGTGAAATCCCCTAACCCGGAAGAGCGCGAAGCGTTTACGCTGGCGATGAAGCTGGGCGAGTCTGTCGGCGCGGACATTCTGATCGGAACGGACCCGGATGCGGACCGCATGGGTGCGGTCGTCAAGGACAACAACGGCAAATATTTCGTGCTGTCTGGCAACCAGTCAGGTGCCATCATGGTGCACTACTTGCTGAGCCGTTTGCAGGAAACCGGCAAAATGCCGGCCAACGGCGCTGTCATTAAAACGATTGTTACCAGCGAGATGGGTGCGGTCATTGCGAAGCACTACGGCGCCGAAGTGATGAACACCCTGACGGGCTTCAAATATATCGGCGAAAAGATGGACCAGTTCGCAGCAACGGGTAGTCATACGTTCCTGTTCGGTTACGAAGAAAGCTACGGCTACCTTGCAGGCAATTATGCACGCGACAAAGATGCCATCCTGGCTTCGATGCTGATCGCGGAAGCGGCCGCTTATTACAAAAATCAAGGCAAAACGCTCTACGATGTGCTGCAGGACCTTTACAGCCAGTTCGGCACATTCCTGGAAAGACTGGAGTCCCGCACATTGAAAGGCAAGGACGGTGTTGCACAGATTCAAGGCAAAATGAGCGACTGGCGCAGCAATCCGCCGACAGAAGTTGCAGGCGTGGCCGTACAGGACGTGCTGGACTACTCTCTTGGCTTGGACGGCCTGCCGAAGGAAAACGTCCTTAAATTCATATTGGCAGACGGCTCCTGGTTCTGCCTGCGTCCTTCGGGTACGGAACCGAAGATTAAAGTGTATTTTGCCGTTCGTGGAGAGAGTCTGGAAGATGCGGAGAGCCGCATCGATCGCCTCGCTGCCGAAGTCATGGCACGGGTAGACGCCCAATAATTTGAATTTGCGATACACGCATGCAAGCGAGAAAGCCTCTCCGCACCGAAAGGTTGATTGGCGGAGAGGCTTTTTCTTTGGAATGTGAACGGAAGTCAAGCAATGAACCGTTTGCCGGTGCAATCGTCTGGATATAAGAAGGCTTGTTGACGCAAGCTGTTGATATCCGGATTCTGGCAGCAATGATGAATGGAATTGATGTTGAGCGAAAGGTGCAATTTGGTTCCAACACTTGAGGAGGTACATGTAGTGCGTCAAAAATGGCTTAAATGGAATAATGCTTCCCGGAAATGGTTGTGGATCGTCGTGATCATCGGTTTGATTGCGACCATTCCCGTCATTTCGGATCGGGTGCAGACCGAGAATTCGGCCGACAAGGTGGAGCTGGTCTTTAACTACCGGGGACTCCTGGACATCTCGACCTATCAGGCTCATCCCCAGGATTTTCTGAAAGAACAGCTGCCGCGCCTGAAAGAGGCCGGAATTACGACGATGGCCGTGTTCGAGAGCTCGCTCGACGAGCTGCGAAAATCACGGAAGTTGATGGTATATAACGGTGCGGATATCGCCACGGCGAATAAAGAAGTCGTGTCATCCAATGACAACTATACGTATGTGGTGTTCACGAGCGAAGAGAATGCGCAGACCTATGCGCCGATTATCGAGCAAACCTTTACGGACCGTGAAATTCCGGTTGTTCCATGGCAGTATGAAGGTCGCAGCGGTTTGATTTTGCAGACACCTCCGGAAAATGCCAACATGCAGCCGCTCATGCCTGATCCGGGCGCGATCGAAATGCTGCGGGGATACGGATTCCACATTTTGCCCCGGATTTCGGACAGCGTTCCGTACAACCAGGAATCGATGGAACGACTGCTTACCTATTTCGAAGAGAATGGGGTAACCCGCATCCTGTTTGATGGCGATGCCGTAAAAGGATACAATGATAATGCGGAGACGAAAAGCCTGGACCAGTTCGCACAGCTGCTGAACGAACATCATATCGGCCTGGCTGCCATCGAAAATTTGAAAAAACCGCAGTCCGGGTTTGCGACACTCGCGTACAAAACGGATTACAACGTAACCCGGCTGTACTCGCTTAGCGATGCGGATGCCAACCTGGACGTGAATGTCATTGCCGACCGCTTCGTCTTGGCGACGAAGGATCGCAACATTCGCATGCTTTATATGAATGCAGCACCTAGCCGGAATACGGCCAAAGCGATGATCACCGACCCGATCGACAACCTGATCAACAGTCTGGGCGAACCGGGACATGCCGTTGAACGCATGGCGAAGCATGGTTTTGAACTTGGACAAGCCGAAGCCTTCACCGTGAAGGAATCTTCGATCCAGCGTCCTGCCAAGCTTGTTGCCTTGATTGGTGCGCTTGCCATGATTTCATTGATGGTTTCCTATTTCGTGCCTATGATTACGCTGCTCGTATTTGCGCTTGGTTTGGTGGGAAGCGCAGGTCTCTTCCTCTTGAAACCAACATTGCTGGAGCAGGGCGTAGCGTTGTTGGTAGCCATTAGCGCGCCGACCATAGCGGTCATTCTTGCCGTTCGCTCCGTGAATGAACAACAGAGACGCAATCCGGATGCGCCGGCAGGTCGCAGACTGAAACAATCATTGATTTTATATGTCAGAACTTCAATTTTGTCATTGCTCGCCGTTCCCTTTATGATTGCGCTGTTGAACAATATTACGTATAGCCTGGTTATTAACCAGTTCCGCGGCGTTAGTTTGCTGCATTTTGCTCCAATGGGCCTGGTTGCCATTTATATCCTGTTTTATCGGGGTAAGGGCACCATCTCTGTTCAGCAGATCAGAGGTTTGCTGTTGACTCGTATTAACATTTTGATGGTAGTACTCGCCGTGATTGCCGCAGGCGCAGGGTATTATTATTTGACCCGCACGGGCAATGCCGGTTCGGTGACGCCGTTTGAAATGTTCCTGCGTACGGCGCTGGAGGATACGTTCGGCGTTCGTCCAAGATTTAAGGAATTCGTGCTGGGACATCCGCTGTTTATCGTTGGTGTGTTCGCTGCATTAAAATATCGGAATGTCGTGTTTGTACTGTTTATTGCAGCCATCGGACAGCTGTCCATGGTTGATACGTTTGCGCATATCCATACACCGGCCGTACTGTCGCTTATTCGCGGCGTGATGGGGCTGGGCATCGGCCTGATCTTCGGACTCATCGCCATCGGTGTATGGCAAGTAGCGGAAGGATGTTGGAAAAAATGGTCACCACTTCTCAAAAGTTAGTCATCTCGGGATATTACGGTTTTCGCAACAGCGGAGACGAAGCGGTACTGAAATCTATCCTGACATCGCTGGAAGAGGAGAGCCGACGCTCGGGCATAACGATCGAGCCGATCGTGCTCTCCATTGACCCGGAGTCGACCGCCTCTATGTATGGAGTGCGGTCCGTGCACCGGATGAAGTTCAAAGAGGTTCGCGAAGCTATCAAGGAAAGCGACGGACTGATCAGTGGCGGCGGAAGCCTTTTGCAGGACGCGACCGGGTTGAAGTCCATTCCGTATTACCTTGGCGTGATCAAGCTGGCCCAGTGGATGAAGAAACCGACCTTTATCTATGCGCAAGGCATAGGGCCGGTGAATCGAAAGATTTTTAATCCGATGATTCGTTCGGTTTTCAAAAGCTGTAAATACATTTCCGTGCGGGACGAGCAATCGGCCGAATATTTGCGCCAGCTCGGATTGCAGTGGAACAAGATCAATGTGGTGCCGGACCCTGTGATGGGGCTTCCGCTGCCTGACGAAACGCAAAATCGCAATGCATCTGTATCGTCTTCCAAGGCCAAGGACGGCAAGCTCCCGGTGATCGGCGTCTCGGTCCGTTTCTGGGAATCGGATCGCAAAGAGCTTCATGCCATCGCGGCCGGGTTAAAGAAGCTGTGCACGCACAAAAACGTGCATCTGCGTTTCATGCCCTTTCACCTGCCAGGCGATGAGCAGGCTTCGCGTTTCGTGATGGAAATGATCGGAGACGTGTCCGGCAAAGGCAGCGAAATCAGCATCACGCAGGATTTGACCGACCCGCAGCTTATGCTGCAGGAAGTCAGCAAGTGCGATGTCATGATCGGCATGCGCCTGCACAGCCTGATCTACGCGGCTTCGCAGTACGTGCCGCCTGTCGGCATCTCGTACGACCCCAAGATCGACCAGTTCCTGCTTCGCCTGGACAGTGAGCCGGTGGGAGATACAAAGGCGCTGGATGCCGACAAACTGGCCAAAACGGTGGCCAAATTGCTGGATCAGCGCTCGCAGTGGTTGAAGGAGCGCGAAGAAGGCATTACAGAGCTGAAGCAGGAAGCCAAAGTGCCTGCACAGCAAATTATTAACTATTTGGGCCGCAAAGGGTGAAATGAAGATGAATCAGACCAGTTCTGTTCCTACGGTTCCGATCTATGGCATCCCGTTCTCGAAGCTGGACATGAAAGAAACGGTGGAGGTTCTCCGGGAAGCGGTATTGTCCAAACAGCCGCATCAGGTGATTACAGCTAATCCGATCATGGTCATGGCCGCATTGGAGAATCCGGCGATGATGAAAGTCATGCAGTCGGCCGAGCTGATCGTTCCTGACGGCACCGGCGTCGTGTGGGCCGCGAACTATTGCGGTGAACCGGTGGCGGAGCGCGTGCCGGGGTTTGAGCTTTTACATGAATTGCTGCGCGTCGGTGAACACTATCGCTGGGGCGTATATTTGCTCGGTTCCACGCCGGAAGTGATTCAAGCGACGGCGGAACGGTTACAACAGCAATATCCTGCGGTGCGCATTGTAGGGTATCGCGACGGGTACTTCGGTCCGGATGAAGATGAGCAGGTGGTTGAGTCGATTCGCGCAGCTGCGCCGGATCTGCTGTTCGTTGCCCGGGGAGCCGATACTCAGGAACCGTGGATTCACAAGTATAAGAACAAGCTTCAAGTGCCTGTCATGATGGGCGTCGGAGGCAGTTTTGACGTGATTTCGGGTAAGAGCAAACGCGCACCGAAGCTGTTCCAGAAGCTGAGACTTGAGTGGTTCTATCGGTTGCTGCGGGAACCGAGCCGTGCCGGCCGGATGCTTGCGCTTCCGAAATTCGCCTTGAAAGTGATGCGCGATAAAGAAAACGTGATAAAATCCCGATAAATATAGGCGAATATGGAGGAAATCACGTGTTTTTGCTAAAAATTGAGGATGGCTTTTCGCCCATGTTCAGCGTATAATTCAGAACGGATTATGCAGGGGCGTTGATACGTCTCAATACCGTTATCACACCGGTTGCTTATAAGTTGAAACCAAAGGGTTTTACACGGAGGCACTACAGGGTCAGCACCATCTTCCGATCGCCATTATCCCCAGATTTTTTGATCCCTTTTCAAAGGGAAAATCCGGTGATAAACGCGAACGCTACGCTTCTCCAGATTCTTTCTGACCCTTCCGTTTTTGTGTAAATATTTAGTTCAACCTATATAGGTTCGTTATTTAATGTATGTCAGTATCAACTTTATATAGAAATAGAAGATTAGGGGATTTATAATTCGTACAGGTAAGATCATTGGGGGTCGAATACTCAAATGGTAGCTATTTTTATCATTGGATTTCTTGTGTCGATGGGACTGGCTCTTGCACTGACACCGCTCGTCAAGAAGTTTGCGGTTAAGGTTGGGGCCATGGACCAGCCAAATGCGCGCAAAGTGCATACGCGGGTCATGCCGCGTCTCGGCGGATTGGGCATCTTTCTCGCATTCATGGTGACAGTAGCCGCATTGCTTCCTTTTGTGTCGGCGTGGTTTACGACAAGGGACATGAGCTTTGTCAGCGCATTCCTGGTCGGCGGAACGATTATCGTATTGACGGGTGCGCTGGATGACCGCTTCGAATTGTCGGCAAAAGTAAAGCTGCTTGCACAGATCGTTGCCGCTGCAGTCGTCGTGTTCGGATTCAACATTCGGGTGGATTTCGTCAATATTCCTTTCCAGGACGCGTACTCCTCCTTGGAAGCATGGGTATCCATTCCATTGACCATTCTGTGGATCGTCGGGGTAACGAACGCCATTAACTTGATTGACGGTCTGGATGGTCTGGCTGCCGGCGTATCCGGCATTGCGATCGGTACGATTGCCGTCATGTCGTTCCTCATGGGCAACATGATGATTGCCTTGATGTGTCTGGTGCTGCTGGGCAGCATTATCGGGTTCCTGTTCTTCAACTTCCACCCGGCCAAAATATTCATGGGCGATTCAGGCTCGTTGTTCCTTGGTTTCTCGCTGGCGATGCTGTCCATGCTCGGCTTCAAGCAGATTGCCGTCGTGTCCTTCATTACCCCGCTGATTATTATCGGCGTGCCGCTCTCCGATACGCTGTTCGCGATCATTCGCCGCGCGGTGCAGCGGAAACCGATTTTTTCGCCGGACAAAGGTCACCTGCATCACTGCTTGCGTGAGCTCGGCTTCAGTCATCGTCAGACGGTACTGATCATCTACGGCATTGCCGCATTCTTCGGCGTACTGGCGATCATTCAATCATCGGCAGCCATGTTCGAAGCGAACTGGGTCACTTTCGTCGTGATCTGTATCATGATGTTCTTCCTGCAGGTAGGGGCGGAAGTTATCGGGCTTGTCAGCAAAACCAGAAAACCGGTTATTAATTTCCTGATGCGCATGCGCATGAAACTGAACCCGGAAACACGTTCCAAGTCCTAGGGTCGAAACTTATTGATTTCAGCCATTATATGAATTATAAATAACCTCAAGCCTTGTCCCGCGTGGACAAGGTTTTTTTGTTTTATTTGCTTTTTTTACTAAAAAAATGGAACCTGATGACCGATATATAAGGGTAACTGACTTAAAAGAAGGAGAGATGATGGCATGCAGCGTATGAAAAAGCCGATGATTTGGCTGATGATGTTGGCGCTGGTGGTTACGTTGATACCAGCAGGCCTTGCACCAGTCGCATCGGCGGCAGGACAAACGAGTTATTTTACTCCTGACAATGCGGCTAATGTACAATTGAAAGATACAGTTGGTTTGAAACTGACAGGTACGGCAGACTTTTTGTCCCGTTCCAATGCGTTTCAAGTAACGACCAGTCAACAAGAGGTAACGGGTACATTTACGAATGTAACGGGCTCTACGCTTGGCGTGAATGTACAGTTGTTGAATTTGAAAGACGGTACGTGGGTTCCTGACAGCACGCGTGTTGCGCCAGGGGTCATCACCGTCGACCCGGACCGTCCGGATAACCGCTTTAAAGCGAATCTAACCTTGTTCCCGGGAATGAACAAAGTGACCTTCACAGGGTCGCAAGGACCGAGCGAACGATCCGAAAGCTTCTACATCCTGTATGATTCCGTACCGTATATCGAAAAACTGCAGGTACATGGCGGAGCAGAACCACAGAATCTGAATGAAGGCGCACAGATCGTTGTGGATAACGGGCAGGTAACACTGGAAGGGATCGCCAACAATGCGACAAAGGTTACAGTATCCCTGAACGGCAGTGCTGCATTGCCAACTTCGCTGCTCCAAGGCGGGACATTCTACTCGTCCGTACTCAACTTGAAGGCGGGCGTCAATGATATCCAGGTTACGATTGAAGGCGGCGTGGACAAAAATGTGCTTAACTATTCAATATTGTACTATGATGAGGAAAATCCATTCTCCAAACTCGATTTGAGAGAAGGGGCGGCCGGTATTGCCCAAAGCATGTTGTCCACTGTTCCAACTTATGGTGGCAACCCGGGTCAGGCCAATGTTGATGTGCAGCTGTTGCTTCCTGATGATAAAACAACAGGGGTAACTGAAATTACGGTAGATGGCGCAGTAAATACAACCATTGTTCCGAATGTAACAAAGATTCCTTCGGTTGGAGGGAATACGCCATCTTATGTGAACATTTCTTTTGAAATTCCCTCTCTCGCTCTAAAAGAATCGGCTCCAGGCGTTCCTTTGCGATCGCAAGAACATACCTTGTCAGTCAAATATGGCGGGGTTGCGGCCAGAACGGATATGAATTTCATTTATGCCGAGAACGAGACGGTTATCACTAACCTGACATACCTTAAGGATTATGACGGTACTGGAACGATTCCGCAAGGTGTGCCTCTGAACGGTGCCAGCGTGAATTCTGCAGATTTCTATATTATGGTAGAAACGAGCAGAGACCCGGGAAGCGCACAGCTGTTGGCGCAGTATCTTCCGATCAGCACAAGCGGAATTACGCTCAACGGACCATTTGTTTCAGGCCAAGCGAATAAGTTCATTTATCAAATCAAAGGGTTCAAGAACGGGACCCAGACTGTTCAATTCAAATTTGACAATTCCACATCAAGCAAAAATGCAACAATCTCGTTTGCGTCAAAAAGCTATATCTTTGTAGAAAACCTGACTGATGGGCAAACGTATGATGCTAGTAATGGTAACCGACAACTCAAGCTTAACGGACAGTACATTGATTTTGCGACGCTGGATAGCAACTACTTTGTCGCAGAGATTTTTGCCAACGGGGTGAAAGTGTATTCTACTCAATCGGTTGGTGACCAAAAGCCGCTGACTCTGGACTCTAGTGGTAAGTTTAAGGATGTTGTTATTGATATCGATGGCGATAAGGGACCATTGTTTTTCGGGGAAAACCGGATTGTGTTTACAGGGATCGGAAAAGGAGACCAGGGTCAGCTGAACCAGGTTTCTAAAGAACTCCGAATCTATGTTAATGACAATAACGTATCTACAATCCAGAGTTTCCTGCCGACGCCAACCAAAGAGCGTCCGAATTTCGTTGAACCGTTTAATCCGGATGACCTGTGGGTGAAGAACCTGCTTACGCTCTCTCCAGAATTTACGTACAAAGATCAAAAGTATACGACCACTCTGAAAACTTTCGATCTTGCTATTCGTGGAGCGGGTGCAACGCGGATGAGTCTGAGTATGGGAACGCAAAAGATTTTTGACTTGGAAATTCCTGATGCGGATAGTACGGCATGGAAAGAACCGATCATTGACACGCAATATGGGCTGGACAATGATTCAGTGATTGTTGACCGGATCGGCCGTCAGCAGGATTTCTTGATCCGTCTGCGGAATCTTAAGGCCGACACACCAGGGACATATATCTATACGCTCGACTTGTACAACAAGACAGGTGCAAAAACAAGCCAGAAGGTAGAACTTGTACGAGAAGCGGCGGGGTACCGCATTTTGTCCCCACAACCGACGTCCGGCAAGCAAATTGTCGTTAACAAAAACTTCGTGCATTTTGATATCGAGGCTGAAGGTGCAACTTCTGTCGTGATCGACAAGGAGAACGCCACGAAGATGCAAGGCACGGAAACAGATCGTTTTGCACTGGATTACGTAGGTTTGAAACAAGACAAGTCCAATAAGATTAAAATTACGGTTGACCGGAATGGCGTGAAAACAACAGACACTATCGAGATATACTACACGAGTGCCACAGGAGTGGACTCACAGTATATGGCACCTAAAGTGAATACCAAATATTCTGCGTTTAATAAACAGCTGACATTGAGTTTCCCGAAAGGGACTGTAATGGAAAGCACGGACACGAACGGGATCAAAACATTTTATCCGAATAACAAACTGTTATTCGGAATTGCTGATCCAACGACAGGAATTGTAGAACGTCGTAACGACTATGGCAGCCTTGTCGGTTTCAGAACGGCAGAAGAAGATCCTTCTCCTCTAGTCGTGCCTGAACTGTATTACAGAAGATTTTCCGCCATTGAGGGAGACTCCGTGAACTTTAGCCCGATTTCGGAGATTTACTGGATCAGTGGTGGTCTGGGCGAATCGGGAACAAAAGGCAGCTCCAATTACAAAGCTGCAACGAATGGTATTGGTCCGTACACAACGGAGGCGCTGTATGGCGACCCTCAGATGCTTCCTGAACGAAAGATCCAGCCTTCGCAGCGTGGTACACTCACGTTGACCTATGATTCAAACGTCGTTGATGACGCTGGTTCTACGATTTCTGTGTTCTACTACACACCAAATCGGGAGTGGAAGCGTATTGGTGGGGAAGTGGATTCCAAGAAACATACGGTGACTGTACCATTTGACAATTTCGGCTATTACAAAGTCATGAAATTGAAAAGAAGCTATAACGACATCACCAACCATGGATGGGCAAGAAACATTCTTAATGCCCTGTATGCCAAAGGGTTCATGACACCACTCCGCTTCGAACAATTTGGTACGGATGATCGGACAACCCGAGGTGAGTTCGCTACTCTGCTCGTTAAGGGTCTTAATCTGCCGACGACAACAGACAATAATCCGACCTTTACAGATGTAGGCGTGGGCACACGCTCCATTACGTGGGATTATGACAGTATCGAAACGGCGGCAAGAGCGGGGATCATTACCGGATTGACTGATGGCGTATTTGGTCCGGACCAGCCGCTTACACGCGAACAGGCAGCCGTAATGATCACAAGGGCGCTTGAACTGAAGGTTGCTGCGAATGACAGTAAACTGCAGACGGCTTTAGCTAAATCATTCATTGACTCCGGCAGCATGGAGACGTATGCAAGACCGGCAATTCAGGCCGTGTCCAAGGCGAAAATCATGGAAGGTTCGCCTGTAACGGTTGCTGGACAAACCAAACCTCAATATGCATTTAATCCGAAAGGCAACCTGACGCGCGCTGAAGCGGGTAAGATTGCCGTGGAGCTGCTCAAGAAAAGTACCAAAGTCTTTCCTAAAAACTTGAGCTAAGCACCACTGGGGAACAAGATGGAATGATAAAGGCCCGTCTCTTGGACAGAGGGACGGGTCCTTTTATGGCCAAAAGTCGTTTGGTAAAAGACACATTTATAATAGTAGGAAAATAAATTTTACCAATAACTATTTTTGTAATTTGCTAGAGTTTAAGATACAATATCGGTAAATACACAATGATCTAGAGGGTGAAGTTAGCTAATGAAACCGATTTATTCGAAAGCTCAGTTGAGCTACATGAAGGCGAAGACACAGTTTGAGAAGCAAGCCGTCATTCTGGAGAAAAAGATTGAAGATACACGCAAAACGCAGGAAATCAGCCAGGAGGTTATGGAAGGCCTTGTACAAGCGACCGGTTTCCATGATGCATACAACAACCTGGTTCTTGCCGAAAACGAACTGATCGACTGGTCCCACACAACGATGAAGCATGAGAAAACCTATCGCGAGAACAGACAACCCATCGACGATATGTACCTGAGATTGAACAGTGATCCCAAAATGCGGGCGCAAATTATCGACTTGGCGATGAAAATCCGTTGATTCATTGATGGCTCAGGAATTATGAACACCCCAATAATGGGGTGTTTTTTTATTTTTATTTTGAAGAAAATGTTGTTTAATCCGGGTTAATGCGGGGGAAATGTTTAAAGTGAATCATGGTTAAAGTTGAGCGGAAATGCTGATGCAGCAGGCTTTTGCATACGGTTTTAAACCAAACGATTCTTTGTTTGGCAGCTAAACGAAAAAAAAATCTAAAACTTTTTTTGAGTAACCCGCAACTTTTTGAAACTTGCTGCGTTTAAGATGTAGAGTCAAAAACATTGGGCCTCTTGCCAAGAATGACCTCGTGAAGAATCTTGTCTATTTATTAGAAAAAATTGCTTTACGCCACGCGGGACCCATTGTATAATACGTAGGTAGGATTAGGAAACTACTCTATTTTTGTGTGATTGATTTGGTTTACAAGTTTCTGTGATATGCTCACAGACATCATTTATATTAACTTGCTCAGGACTCTGGAAAGGGGGTGCAACAATATATGAGGAACACGAGCGAACTTATTAAAGAAAATTCCCATGTTATGAACGCCCAAGGAGGAGAAAAAAAGGTTATGAAGAAAATTTTATCCGTCGCTTTGTCTACAGCAATGGCATTCTCGATGTTTGCATCTGTAGCATTCGGTGATACAGCAGTAACACCTCAACAACAATTCGATGCTTTGAAAGCTAAAGGCATCTTCAACGGCTATCCAAATGGTACAGCAGGTCTGGACAAAGACATGACTCGCGCTGAGTTCGCAAAAGTCATCACTAAATTGCTGGGTCTGAAAGAAGTTACTGGAACTCTTTCCTACAACGATCCAAACTACACAGCTAAAAACTGGGCTGTACCTTACATCGAAGCAGTAACAGCTGCTGGTATCATGGAAGGTAAAAACACTGAGAAAAAAATCTTCGACTTCAACGGTAAAGTAACCATTGCTGAAATGGCTACAATCCTGACTCGTGCACTGGATCTGGAAGTTCCAACTGAAACTAACAACAGTGCTCCAGCTTGGGCTAAAGGTTATGTTCAAGCGGCAATCAACGCTGGTTTGCTTGATTCCGGTTTGGACTTCACCAAAAACGCTTCCCGTGAATTGCTCGTAGGCGCTGCTTACGCAATTGACCAAGCGCAAAACCTGAAAGTTACAAAATATGAAGTAAGTGAAGCAGGTAAAGTCGTTACTTTCACAATCAGCGACGGCGAAACTGTAAAAGTGACTTTGGATAAAGCTCTCGAAGCTAACAAAGAAACTGAAGTGAAATTTACTTACAAAGATAAAGAGTTCACTGAAAAAGTTACTTATGTAACTACAGTAGCTCAAGCGGTATCTTCCGTATCCGCGACTAACTTGAAAGAAATCACAGTTAAATTCGACGGTACTGTAGATCCTTCTACTGCTGAAAGCACTAATAACTACGTTGTTAGCGGTGTTTCTTTCAAAAGTGCTACACTGTCCGACGATAAAACAACTGTAACTTTGTTGATTGCTGAAGGATCTTCTGCTCTGACTAACCAAAGAGCAACAAGCCTGCAAATCAACAACGTTAAAAATGCTGATGGTACAAAAACATTCACACAAAAAGTAGAGTTCACTCCACTTGATGTTGCAGTTCCAGAAGTGAAAGAAGTTAAAGCTTTGGGAACAAAAGCATTCAAAGTGGTATTCAGCGAGCCAGTTAGATCCGATTCTGTGAACGCAACTTCGTTCCGTGTAGATAACAACGTAATTGCAGCTTCTGTAAAATACGTTTACCCTAACACGGCAATCGTTACTACAGAACTGACTGCTGGTGAACACACTCTGCGTGTGAGCGATGTTAAAGACTTCTCTGGTCTGACAATCGTTCCAGTAGAAAGCAAATTCACTGCAGCTGTAGATACGGCTGCACCACAAGTTGTTTCTACTAAGTCCAATGACTTGAAAGAAGTAACTGTTGAATTCGACGAAACAATCAAAAGCGTTGCAAGTGCATATGCAAACGTAACAGGTAACGCTGCGAAATCGATCGAAATCAATGATAACAAAGTGACACTGAAGTTCGATAGCCCATTGAACTACAGCGAAAACACAATTCATTTGACAAACGTAAGTGACTACAGCAACAACTCTGCTTCTGTAGACGCTAAAGTGACTCCAACTCTGGACACTGTTCGTCCTACTGTTGTAAGCACAGAATTCTACATGGAAAACGGTAACTACTATGCTAAACTGCAATTCAGTAAATCGCTGAAAATTGCATCTGCAGAAAACCGTGATAACTATGTTCTGAAAAACTCTGAAGGTAAAGTGCCTTCTGTAGCAGGTATTGATAAAGATGGACATCCAGTTATCGCACCTAAATATAACGACACTAACAAAACTGTAGAGGTTAACCTTGGAAGCAGCTTGAATCCAGATGCAACTTACACTCTTACAGTATCTGGTGTAGTTGATACAGCTTATGTTGGTAACGTATTGTTGCCTTACACTGCTACCCTGAACGCTAACACAGCTCAAAACGGTAAAATTACACGTGTATGGTCTGATGTAACAAACGGTAAACCGAACTACATCTACGTTCAATTCAACAAAACTTTGGCAACAACTGGTGAAGGAAATGCATTGGAAGCAGCGAAATATACAGTGACTGATGCTGCATATCGCACTTTCCAAATTTCCAAAGAGAACAATGATATCAACTTGATCTCTACCAACACTGTACGTCTTGCCGTTACTGGTAACGTTCCATCTAACTTTGACTGGAGTACTGCTAAAGTAACTGCAAGCTATATCAAAGATTCCGAAGGTAAATACTTCAATAACGGAACTTACACTCTTGGAGAAGATCTTGGAGCTTCCGTAATCTCCGTTACTGGTGATGTTTACGCTACAAGCAAAAAAGAAGTTAAAGTGAAATTCAACAATGCATTGACAAATGTATCTGTTAATGACTTCCGTGTGAAAGTAAACGGAACATCTTATGCTCCAACTAGCTACAGCCAAGAGGATGGTAACAAAACACTTATCCTGAAATTCTCGGATGATGTTATCCCTCAAGAAGTACTTAATGTAACTCTTGAGACAGTTTCCACTAATTCCCAAGATGCATTTGGTAACAAAATTAAACCTCTTACTGGTGCTGATGTTAAAAATGTGAAAGATGGTATTGCTCCAACTATCACTGCTACTTCCATCACTAAGACTGGAACTGGCTTTGTTGTAAGAGCAACTGCAAGCGAAGCGTTGAAAGTTGATCCTGCTTTTGCGGGAATCCTTAATGGATTGTTTACTCTTGATGTAGGAACTGATAAAGCGACAATTAACAAAGTTGAGCTTGATAACAACAATGTAATCGTAATTACTGCTAGCTATGACAAAGCTACTGCCGGCAAGCTCGTGCAAGTAACTTTGGATGCTGACAAAAATAAAGCTGTTAAAGCTATTGCCGATGAGAATGGAAATGCACTTGCTAACCTCACATACGGTGAAACGTTCTAATTCAAAAGTTTATATGTAGTACACAAAAGGCCTTGCATTCATTTGCAAGGCCTTTTGGTTTATATAGTAATTTCTTTGAAACTTCCTCTTCCTGTAAAACGTCTATAATGAAGATAGATTCTGGAATCAAATCAAATGGAGGTTTCAAGTGAAAAATAACCTGAGGAAAGTCATGATCGCAAGTGTCGTGCTGGGAATCACTCAAACCGTTTGGGTACATGATCTGCCAGCTGTACAAGCTGCAAATGCTTCGAAATCCATATCCCAAACGAAAACAACCTTAAAAACGCTGGCCAATGTTCCGGGTGTCAAGCTATCGAACAAAAGCAGTGTTAAAATTTCGGATGTGAATGTACTGACACAGGATGAAGGCAAGCTTGTTACATATACCCTCACATATACGAACAATGAGAAAAAAAGCTTGCAGCTGGTTGATTATTGGACAAAGGTTCGCAGTAAGGGTGGAACAAGTTATACTTCCAAATTGTTGGCTCAGGATGCAGAGAAAAAAAGTGTTGCGGCTGGATCGACGTTATCCGTTACATATGTGACTACTGTCGGTAAAAACGTCCAGTTGAGCAATCTGAATTTCGAAATCGTGAAATGGGATTTCAGCAAACCGAATTATGAGAATGTGCTCGGCAAAATTAATATTCCATCATCCTATGTGGTGGCAACTCCAATGAACACGTCCAAAAAGGTTCGTATCAATGATGTACCTGTAAAAATCAAAGTCCAAAGCCTGCAAACGTTCGCTGCTTCTGACACCAACAATTATGCAAGCGTCAAAATCAATTTGCACAACGTCGGTTATAAAGGTTTAGAGAATCCGGGAGTGAAATGGATACTGAGGACAGCTGGCGGCAGTAGTTATCCATTGAACATAAATGCCAATGAAGCGACGTATAGTCTCCAGCCTCAGGAGTCCAAAAGCATTAACTACATTACTACCATTCCCAAAAAGGTTAAATTGGATGGAGCAGAGCTCATTATGGTGCAGGAGAATGAAGCCGAAAAATCGGTTATTCCGCTAGCGACCATGCAGATGCCCAAAGCTTCTACGATCAAAAATTCTGAGATCGCAGTGGGTAAAAAGAATGTCATTACGCTTGAAGATAACAAAGGAAAGATCGAGACACAGGTCAAGGACGTTAGCTATAGTCAGGTTCACTGGAATAACTATTATACGGTCAGCTTCAGGCTTAAAAATATCGGCTCCCGTGAAGTTGCCGTACCCAAGTACGAATTTTCGGTGCAGAACGCCAAGGGAAATGATTATCCTTTAACAACGAAAGCGCTGGACGATATGAAATTGAAGCCCGATGAGGAGCGTTTAATTCGTTTGACCTTTAAGCTTCCGTATGAGGAGGCCAGTGGAACATTAAGGCTGGTTATGAACACACCTAAAGCTGAAAATGCTGAAAGCAAGGAAATTAAATTCTCCTACCCTGCGGGAGTTTATATTCTGCCAGAAGCTACTTCTTTGCAAAAATCAATCGGTGCTGAAAATACCCTCCAATTACAGAATGGGACATTAGGGGTTACATGGAATTCGATTCAGCGTCTGCCATGGGAAAATGCTGATGTTTTGTCTGCGAGAGTTACTTTACGCAACATCTCAACCAACACGCTTAAACTTCCTGAGCTAAAGGGAATGTTGTCTATTGATTCTGCCGATATTCCGGATACGCAATTGTTAACGAGCCAGAGCTCTGCTCTTCTGGGACCAGGGATGTCCGTTGATATCCATTTGTTGACTACACTCCCTACCAATCTGGACGTAACTCAACTGCAGGTAGCATTATCAGAAGTTACTGGTGAAAACTCCTCCGAGTTGATCCGGCTTACGCATATTGGACAGCTGCCTGCGATTCCGACAATTGACGTAGGGAATAACTATGCGATTAACGCCTCCGGGAAGAAAGCCGAAATGAAAGTGAAACGAACTTTGATCTATCCGGGAACATCTTCCGATATCGTGTATACCGAGCTGGAGGTTAAAAACGTAGAAGACCGTCAAGTTGATTTGGCTAAGTTAACGGGGTACTATGAATCCAAAAATGGCGAGTATTATAAAACAACCGTGAAGCAGATTGATTATCCTGCCGGGCCGGGCAACTCTGCATTAGTAACCGTATGGGCAAAAATTCCGCGAAAAACGATTGTGTCAGACATGAAACTGCTGGTTGGCCAAACCGTGGCAGGTGAAAGCACGACAGGAACTCAAGGAACCCAAGGAACGTCGGGAAAAGGTTATGTCGATGCAGTATCTTTTGCGCTCAAACCTGACCAGGAATCGGCGCAAGAGACGATCAAACATATAAATATTTATCCATATACATTAGAAACCAAGGATTTCAAAGCTACGTTAAGTGGCGGAACAACGGTTAATCTTTCTTGGAATTATGATGCATCCCGAATTAACGATTTAAACCTGCCTGAAAATGAGCATAAGTTAATATTGCAAATCATCGAGCCGACAGGAAAATCTTTTGATAAAGAAATTATATTGGACAAGGATTTAAAAGAAGGCAATAACCAGTTCATTAATTGGACCATCCAGGACGTTGTTTTTGATGATAGACGAAGCGGTGCTTACACGATCGCTGTCTATGATGAGTTTCAAGGGCAACGGATTAAGTTGGCCACGCAAGCGATGGGATTTGCCCCGGCAGTAGGCAACCTACCAGGCGGGGAGTAAGTTGCGAGAAAATGTAGAATCTTCCTACTAAGCTATGATAGAGTGATAGAAAGTCTATATGGAATTAGAAAGGAAGGTAGTTTAATGAAATCTTATATGAAAGTGTCCCTGGCTGCACTGACCATAGGCGCAGGTGTGTGGATCGGGTCCGTATACAGCAATACGGCTACGGGCGCGGGAACCATTCAGCCGGGAACGGCGGATGATCCTGTCGTTACGAAAAGCTATGTGGATCAGCAGATTCAGAAGGCGCTTGGGGGCGGTATTAGTTCAGGAACGGGGAATGCCGGAAATACCGGGAATGCAGGAAATGCAGCCAGTACTGGCAACAATGCGTCCTCTTCTGCAAATGCGGGTAGTGCCGGTAGTGCAACCGAGCTTCCTCCTCTTGCTTCCGGCGCTTCCGAGGCTTTGGAGATCGTCACTGTGAAGCCTGGACAACAGTTGATCGGATCAACAGGAACGGAATTCGTCGTTCGCAGCGGGAAAGCGGTCATCATCAGCGAAGGCACCAACGGCGTGGCCGACCTGACGGATGGCGTTGATTTGATCAATGGTCAAGCGGCGCCAATGAACCATTTGCTTACGATTCCGAAGGAAGGACGGGGCATTCAGGTCGTGGAAGGCAACAAATACAGCCTGACTGTCATGGTTCGCGGCGGTTATACTCTGAAATAAGTTGTGCAGTGTTGACGGTAATTATACATTCATGAAAATCATGCCTTGTCCAGATTAACCAGTTCTAACAAACATTAATACGGCTAACCCATGACCAGGCGGTTTACCCTATAACTGTACTAAACCATCATTCGGAGGTGCAGTTTATCGTGGCGAGAAGCAATCGTAAGGTCGTGCCGGAGAGCCGGCAGATGTTGGATCAAATGAAGTACGAAATCGCGGCTGAATTCGGTTTGAACGTTGGGTATGGCAGCAGAGGATCGGCTGGGGCAGATACGGAATTCGGTTCCGAGCTGGGGGAAATCGGCAATCATTCTTACGGTCAATACAAAGGGTGGGGGCATCTCACCTCGCGTGAAAACGGATCGGTTGGCGGGGAGATCACCAAGCGGCTCATCCGTCAGGCAGAGCAGTCTTTATAGGCATTTTCCAAGGTTTTATTCCCTACTGCTATAATTGACACCGTTTGACAAATGCGATAAGATGGCATTTGAGGTATGCAACCTTTTCCCGAGCGGAAAAGGTTGATTTTTTATTGGAATCTCGAGGCAATTACCTGAACAATTTCATTTTCGCCAACGTAGGTCATTCTTTGGTTTCTCGTGAAAACCAGAATGCGCGTACAACTAACGAAATTACCGTAAATGTTTTATTCGGGCAATAGCCATACTACAAGTTATGGGAGGTTGAGCTTCAATGTCTGTGAAAGGCCGGCATTTATTCACATCGGAGTCTGTGACCGAAGGACATCCGGATAAAATCTGTGACCAGATCTCTGACGCCGTATTGGACGCATTCCTGGCGAATGACCCCAATGCGCGCGTGGCGTGCGAGGTTTCGGTGGCTACAGGCCTTGTGCTTGTTATCGGTGAAATCAGCTCTGCATCGGAATACGTGGACATTCCGTCCATCGTACGCAACACGGTGAAGGAGATCGGATATACTCGTGCCAAATACGGTTTCGATTACAACACTTGCGCAGTCCTGACTTCCCTGAATGAGCAGTCTGCGGATATTGCCCAAGGCGTAAACGCTGCGCTGGAGAATCGTGATCCAGAGCAAATGGCTCGTGAAACCGAAAATATCGGTGCAGGCGACCAAGGTTTGATGTTTGGTTTTGCCACAAACGAAACACCTGAACTTATGCCATTGCCAATTGCTTTGTCCCACCGGATCGCGCGTCGTCTTGCTGAAGTCCGCAAAAACGGTACGTTGGAGTACCTTCGTCCGGACGGCAAAACGCAAGTCACCATTGAATACGATGGCGACAAGCCTGTACGCGTCGATACCATCGTCGTGTCCACGCAGCATGCCGAAGAAATAACCCTGGAGCAAATCCAGAAAGATATCAAGGAGCATGTGATCCTTCCTGTCGTTCCGGCTGAATTGCTGGACGAGCAGACCAAATATTTCATCAACCCGACCGGCCGTTTCGTGATTGGCGGACCTCAAGGCGATGCCGGTTTGACCGGACGCAAAATCATCGTTGATACGTATGGCGGTTATGCCCGTCATGGCGGCGGTGCCTTCTCCGGTAAAGATCCGACGAAAGTAGACCGTTCCGCAGCGTATGCAGCTCGTTATGTGGCTAAAAACCTTGTGGCTGCCGGTCTGGCGGACAAGGTGGAAATTCAGCTTGCTTATGCGATCGGCGTAGCCAACCCGGTATCGATCAACGTCGATACATACGGCACAGGCAAAGTCAGCGAAGAGAAGCTGGTTGAACTCGTTCGCAACAACTTTGACCTTCGTCCTGCAGGCATCATCCGCATGCTGGACCTGCGTCGCCCGATCTACAAACAAACGGCTGCATACGGCCACTTCGGCCGTACAGACCTGGATGTACCTTGGGAACGCGTGGACAAAGCGGATACGTTGAAATCCCAAGCGGGCCTGTAAGCTCGGCTGCACCGTTCGAATGTGTTGAAGCCCCGATCCTTTAACGAGGAATCGGGGCTATTTTCGTATCCACATTTTCACAGAGTTTCATTCCTAATCATTTACATATGGCTAATTAAATTTTCCACCGAAACCGATATACATCATGAAGTCTGTGTATCAGACGGTTGATATCTAGTTAAGGAGGAGGAAAGAACGTGAGCGTAAAAAAATGGGCTCAAAAGGGCATGATCGTTTTGCTTGTACTTATAATAACCGCTGCAGGTTGGTCAGGCATTCCGCTCAGTCCCTTAAATACGGCGCATGCTGCCGATGGTGACACGAGTGCACTTGACTTAACATTCTTGCCTAAAACGAACGATACCAACGTAGATCGTTCAGCACCGCTATATATTCAATTTTCGAAAGAAATTCGCAAGATTGAGGGAACGCAGGGGGAAATTCGAATTATGCGTTTGTCCGGCAACGGGACATTAGCGGAGAAAATCAATATTTCGGATAATCAGAAAGTTACGCTTCATTCTGATCTCACAGCTGCGGGCAGTGGCTCCGCAACGGGAAATGTGTTGCGAATCATGCATAACACGCTGGAGAAAGATACTTCGTATTACATTGAGGTCGATGCGGATTCATTTGAAACCGTGGAGCCAGAAGGTACATCTCCGCAGAAAGTGCAAGCCATTACTGGGAATACGACATGGGTATTCAAGACCATTGGGATGAGTGCGATCAAGCCAGCAACTTTTTTACCGGCTAAAATGGCGACGAATGTACCTGTCAATTCGCAACTACAAATTATTTATAATGATGCAATCCGTAAAGGAACGGGAAAAATTCAGATTATGCAGGGAGCAAATACCGTTGAAGAATTCGACGTTTCAACTTCCTCTCGCGTCAGTGTGAGCGGTAGTACGCTTACGGTAACGCCTTCTAGCAAATTTGCCAATAATGCTACATACAACGTTGTGATTCCGACGGGGGCATTACGGGATGCCTCGGACAACGACATTGCCGGCATCAATGCCAATGAGTGGATGTTTACAGCGTTTCAGTCCGATCCCACAGCACTGACGATGTCCTCCGTATCACCGGCAAATGGAGCGACCGGCATTGCATTGAATCCGGAACTGATCGTGACCTTCAGCAAAGAGCTGGACCCAAGCTACTCAGGTTCGGTCACGCTGAAAAACTCCAGCGGAAGCGTCGTTTCGACAAAGGTTGAAATCAACAGCTCCAATCCACGACAGCTGCGCATTATTCCGTTAAGCAGCCTTACAAGCAATACGGCTTACACCGTAGATATTCCCGGCGGGGTGCTGCGCGATAAATCGGGGAACTTGTTCGCAGGATTAAATGGCGCAGCATCATGGACATTCAGAACGCTCAGCCCGGATACGACGGCTCCGGTTCTCAAAACAGCCAAAATGTACAGCAATACGATCATCCGTCTGACGTATGACAAATTCCTGTCCAGCACAGATCCGTATGGGTCCAGTTTCACCGTAACGGTTAACGGAGAGACACGAAATGTGAGCACTTCATATGTATCTGGCGATAGCGTGTATGTTGTTCTGGATACCGGCGTTGCTGTAGGACAAGTCGTCCGCATTTCATATGCTCCTGGAACAAGTGCGCGCAAGATTCAGGATCTATCGTCCAATCCAGCGGCAGCCTTCAGTGCCAGAGATGTGGAAAACGGTCTGGACTCTATTATGTCGAAGCCGAGAGAAGGTACAGCTTACTATAATACGATCAGCCTCTATTATCCTGAGACTGTGTATATTTCATCGAGTGACACATCTAGACAATTCAGTGTTACAGCAGATGGATCGGACGTCGGCATTAGCAGTATTTCAACCGGCAGCAATTCTCTCGTTACGCTTAATCTGAGCCGTTCCATCCAGAATGGCGAAGTGGTTCGCGTATCCTATCAACCCGGAAGCTGGCCCGTGAAAGACAGTCGAGGTCAGGCGTTGGCAGGGTTCAGTAGCTTCTACGTTCGCAACAGCGTCGATAATAAAGCCCCTGAATTCCAAAGCGCTGAGGTTAGCGGGAACAAATTATGGATACGTTACAACGAGCCGCTGAGCCGCACGAACAAACCGCTTAAGAGCCAGTATTCCGTATTGGTAGACGGCAAAGCCATATTTGTTAACGATAGCGAAATCGAAGACGACGTGGTCACCCTGACACTGGCTTCTTCCGTCTCAAGTACACAGAATGTGACATTGTCGTATGTACCGGGTGCGCTGCGGTTGACGGACCTGAACGGCAATCCCGCAGGATACCTTAACCTTACACCTGTCACTTATACTTATGGTAACGGAACAATTCTGTCCGCGACGCTGCAAGGAGATACGGTGCAGATCAACTTCCGCAATCCGCTTCAAGCGCAGTCGGCGTTAACGGTAACACAGTTCAACGTGCAGATTGCCGGTGCTACGGCGAGTGTTCTTTCGGCATCGGCATCTGGTTCGGTAGTGACCTTGAAGCTGTCCAATGCCGCTTCTGCAGGACAGACCGGAACAGTCAGCTATACACCGGGAGCTGTTCCATTAAGGGATTCGCTCAATACAACCGTAGCGGCCTTCGGCCCATTGACGCTGCAACAAGGCGGAAGCAATACATCGACGCCAACGAACAGCCGTCCAAGTTGGCTTACAGAAGCAGGGGCTGCCGATTCGGGCTTCGGCCAGGCTTTGCTTGCGATGAGCAGCGATACGGCGACTTCGGTGTCGGCCATGACAAGAAATAATCGCAATACACGTCAGTTCAACGTAGATGCGGCCAAATTGATTCAGGCGTTTGAATACGCGGCAGCAGTCGGAAAGTCGGCACAACCTGTTGTATTCGAAGTTCCGGCGACCGAATCTTCCGCTTATGTCGGTTTTCCGATAAATACGCTGGTCCAGATCGCGTCAAGCCATCGAACAGGCAAGATCGGCATCAAATATGGTGAACGTCTATGGATGGTGTCTTTATCCGATCTGAATTTGACTTCCATGCTGCAAAGCGTAGGAACTGGGGCGAGCACCACATCCGGTTCAACCGGTCCTTACTACTACGTGCAGATCGAACCTGTCCCGGTGTCGGGTACGGGGATCATGGATAGCATGCTGGCAAGCGCGGGTGCGCAAAAGCTTGCGAATGTAACGGACGTGTATCAATATGCTTATAACAGTGTAAGCAATCAAAGAGTGGAGCAAAACAACACGAGCCAGTTAGCGGAGCAGTTGTCCGGAAATACGCTAACCAATGCATCGACATTCACTACGATCGATCCGATGACATTTCTGCTGTCTTACGTTCCGAGTACGTTTACGACCTACAATGGTGGAATGATCATAAAGGGCCAATTGAATGGAAATCAAATGATCGTGCCCGTGACGCATGAGGTCGTGTACCAGGACATCAACTATCATTGGGCAAGTGCAGTCATCAAGGAGCTGGCTTCCAAGTGGATCATCGGTACTTCCAACGGTTCTTATTATGGACCGGATCAGAAAATTACCCGTGCGGAGTTTGCTGAATTGGTTGCCAAAGGATTAGGGTTGAAAGGCAATGATACGGGAGCGATGCGTTTCCGTGATATTCGCGGAGGAAATGCCGCCAGCGCCTACATTGGCGCAGCTGCGGATGCCGGAATCATTACCGGGAATACGGACGGCACGTTTAAGCCGGACAGCCTGATCACGCGGGAGCAGATGGCGATCATGATGGTGCGTGCCCTTGAATATGGCGGAAACACGGTAAGATTGCAGTCTTCCACGACCGCAACGCTGGCCAAATTCAAAGACAACAAAAAGATTCAGTCCAAGGATTCGGTCGCCAAAGCCGTACAGGAGGGCATCATTCAGGGCATGACTTCGACGACCTTCCAACCGCAAGGCAATGCGACCCGGGCACAGGCAGCAGTGATGCTGAAACGTGTGCTGAATAAACTGGGATATTTATAGTATATAGGTTGAACTAGACATTTACACGATAACGGAGAGGGCAGAAAGAATCTGGAGAAGCGAAGCGGTCTAAAAGC
>NZ_CAKMMP010000001.1 GCF_927798175.1 Paenibacillus sp. JJ-223 | reverse complement strand
CTATGTTCTTGTCCATTCCGGTAATCGGTACAAGTTCTTGTCCTTGGCTCGGGACAAGAACTTGTACCGATAAAATAAAAAAAGCCGCTAAAATAGCGACTTCAATGGGGACCATGTTCTTGTCCCCCGACACTGTTCGATTCATTTTTACTTAAATGATAATACTCAATGCTGCTCGGAATTAAACTAATTTCAATGTGTCATCTTTTTTTATTTATTGTACACATGTGGCGGACAAAAAAATAAAAATATCCGCAGAAAAACATAGCGATTGCTTCCCCATTTCCGGAAGCAATCGCTACTAAATCTTTGCTTATATCTTTTGCTGCTCGGTAACTTCTTGTGCAGCCATTATTTCTTTTGCATCCGTTGGCCAAGATATTCCATGATTCTGTTGCCGAAATTCCAATTTCAGCGATTGGCATTCCGCCTATCTCGGTAGAAACGATCACCTTGCCCGCCGCCTTGATGCTTCGAAAAACTGATGGGAAGCAAGCCACTCCAAGTGTCACTTGAACCCTCATGATAATATGAAGGTTTTTTTAAGTGTCTACTTAAAGAGATAATACCACCTACGCCCGGTGACTAAGACAGCTTTTTTGATGAAGCAGCAACACTTAATGATCAGGAAGCTTATTGTTCCGCACCAGCAATTCTGGAGATTGGCACCGAAATTTCAAATATTTCATTTTTGAGAAAAGCAACCGGCTCCGGCTGAACATACACTATGATCTTTCCGTCTTGGACATACCAGCCTGTACCAGCCGTTTCTATCCCCGGAAATTGTGCCGGCGGGGTGCTGTTCACTTCTCCGGATGCAATTTTCAGATTCACATACTGATTAATCTTTGTAGCATAATCCGGTAAATTGCCGGAGGCCTCGAGCAGCGTGAGCGGTTGTCCGGTGTTCAGATCAAAAGTCCAACTGTGGCGGAGCAGCCGGTCTGGTTCTGTGCCGCCCATATATTGATAGGTATCGGCATAAAGGCTGAGCAGACCTTCCTGATTGTAGGCAACCTTCCACTGCGCCTGAAAGCCATAAGGATACATATGGGCGTAATCAATAATCCGGTCTTTATTAGGGTGAACCGCCCAGGCCTCAGAAAGCACCTGCTCCGCTTCTGTTTTCCACTTCTCTGCTGTCTCTTTCAGAAACTGATTAATATTATCCATTGCTTCCTTGTTGGCATATCCGGACAAGACCGGATAGTGGAACGAAAAAGAATACGGCTCCGTAGCAACCGACAGTTCCTCAGAGGCAGAAATGGTTACATCATTTTCGGGACGTGCCGTCAGCTTATACTCAGCCCTGTCCTGCTGGACAATCGTGTATCCGGACAGGTCAGCAAGCTGGCGCAGCGGAAGATATGTTGAATTGCCGCGGATAAAGGGGGTTTTGGCGGATGAAGTCATGCCGTTTAGGTTGTATTCGCTGTAATTAAGAGCCATCTTGATTACACGCCGCGGCTTCTTTAGCGTGAGATCACCGGTCTTCGCATTATAATCAACTGTGTATCCCATGGCTTTGGCAACAGGCACCAATTGGACCATAAGGGTGTTATCAGCATGGTAAGCCAGTACATCCAGCTTCTTTCCGTCGACGCTTAAAGTCGTTGCCTCCAATCCATAAGGTACCGCTGACGAAGCCAAGGAAATGCTTGTAACTCCCACAGCTGGCGAAGATGCTTGTCCTGCCGCATAGGCAGTCTCTGCCGCAGAAGCCGGAAGATTCGTTGACAAAGACATGATGGCAGCAGCAAGGAATATTGTCCGGCGGTTTTTTATTATAATAGTTTTTGTCATTATATTGGTATGCAAAATGTAAGCCTCCATTTCACAGGAAATATTTGTTAGGCGTTCTCTTCTAACTTTAGACGTATGAATGGCCGTTTTGTTTCGCCTTCGTCCACCCGTTCTTTCGCGCCTAAACTGGTGTTTCCTTCCGATCATTACCCCGAGACTGCTAAACACATTAGAGAAGCCATAGCAGCAGGAGCCTCATCAGTATGCACCATCGATCGGGATGGGGCTGATGAGAACAGAAAGTTGTCCCTGTCAGGAATACCAACTAAAAAAGGATACGATCGGGATGAGTGGCCCATTTTTTGGAGCAAACGGCGCCAACTTGCTGCCCGGATTCAGCACCATTTCGTCGTATTGGGCAGATAAGCCCTTTATCGCGCGCCCTTTGCCTGTCGTGAACGACCAGGTCTTACTGCGAAGCTGCGACTCCTTATACAGCCTATAATCGAGCTTCACCGTATAGACGTTGTACCCGTCCAGCACATCTTTCGGAAACAAGAACACCGTATTGCCTTGCAGTTCGCTGTAGTACGGAACATCTTGCCCTTGCGAGTCAACGATGCTCGCTTCGAACGAATCGATGGCGAGGCCTGCCGAAGCCGAGATGATGCTACCCGAGTGTTCAACACCGAAGCGGTCAAGCGGATTCGGAATCTCGAATCCGTAGAATCCAACGTCGGCTCCTTTCATGCCGTCATACCGATACACTTTGGCTTCCGGACCATTAATCTGGTAATTCACGTAAGCCGGGTTCATGACCGCAGTACCACCTTGCAACCCGATGCCGACCGATGTATAGCGGTCGTCTAGTATAATCTTGCGATGATAAGCGGTGCTTAGCCAGGAATCGATCGCCTCGCGTGTCGTTGCATTATTATAAGACATGACTTCAGCTACCGAAGCGTTTGGCCATCCGGCTGCTTTGCCCCGGTCTCCGGCGGTTACTCCCGTAAATCCTGCTGTCCCCGACTCCTCCCGATGAGCCAGCAATCCTTCGAAGTGGGTGGTAGTGTAATATGCCGCGTGCGCCTGCGACGCTTGCGTCGATCTCGCATCCAGTTCTAACGGGCTTACGCCTACCTTCGCCCGAATCTCGTTCAGATAAGCCAATCCATCGAGTTGATCCTGCGTGAACCCTCCTTGCGTGGCCATCGTAGCCGAGGCCGCCAATGCGCGTTCCGCCGGAAAAGCCGGTACGACGACCGTAAGGGCCAGAACCCCGACGAGCAGACAGGCTGCCCACCTACGCCCCGATCTCCGGGCGCTCCCCCGATTCGTCCTGTCGTTCTTGCTGCGATTGCTTACTTTCATTGTGTCCCCCCCCTTCTTCCTCTTTATACGAATCTTTCCAACCACCTTGCGACTGTAAAGCCTTCGCCCCTTTCCCCTGAATTTCCTGCCTCGACAAACGTATACAAACAATTGTCGTCATCAGAAAATCGAACTTATTATTTCATTACAGTATTCCTAAGCCTTTTCCCCTCATTTTATTTAGTTTTACATCTACTCGGTAATCGGACTATGTTCTTGTCCTTAGCTTGGGACAAGAACTTGGTTCCTTAAAACAAAAAAGCCGCTATAATAGCGACTTTGAATGGTACACTGTTCTTGTCCTCGACATCAGCTGATTTTCTTCCAATTTACTTTACTCTTTGCAATTCTTTAATCGTAGCATCTATTGTCTCCACGAAGTCTTTCAACGTATTCACAGAGGCATTGTTAAAGTCCGGTTCGCTATTTATAATCTTCAAGTATAAATCGGTTCTTTGATTATATAGTTTCGTATCAGCGTCATCGTTTGCCAGGCTGACCAACAATGCGTAATTTTGGTATGCTTTTCTCATTGAGTTAGCATCCTTAATAAGGGCTTCTTGAGCTGAATTTTTGTTCGTTTCAATATAATCATTAATCTCATCTTGATAATTTTGAGTCTCCGTAATAAACAACTTAAATGATAAATTAGTAGCACTCTCTATCCTGTTCATCAATGAATTATATTTATTAAAAAAAATTAATGAGGTAATGATTAAAATGATTGCGATCGCTAATGCGGTATAACTTAGTTTAGTTTTCATAGTTACGTCCTTTATGGTTGGTAGCTAATCGTGTGGGCAACACTAGCCTTGCCTGAAGTGGCACTAAAAATTAACGGAATGCCGCTTATTGGATCATTAAATACTCTAACTTCATACTGAGCAATTGCAGAAGCAGTTAAAGTGCCTGTACTGTTTTTTGGAACAATATATTTATATCCAAAGTACGCAGAAGTTCCTTTACCTATACCTTGTTTTGTAACCGTATTACTTTGAGTATTATAAATACCATTATAGTACCTATCTCCTTCCTTATAGCCCACAGTTGCAGGTAGTTCTAAATTAGAATCACTCGAGTTAATTTTCACACTCGAAACCGAATTATTATCATTAAAAGTATGACCCACTGATCCATTCATGTATGGAATGACGGACATGGACAACTCATATATTTCAGATAATATCCCTTTCAAAAAGAAGGATACTCCAGGGATGCCTTCAAAAGCCTCTGTTTTTGCTGGTAATACATCATCCTGATTGAGTAACATCGTTACATTAGGGTTACCGAACGATAAAGAGACATAATTTGTCTTTACGATTCCGGCTTTGTAGTAGTTCGCTACAATGGCGTTTCTAGTCCATGCTCTCACACGTTCTTTTCCGATAGATCTTCCATCAAAAGTCGTTGCAACAGACATAACCACAGCAGAAGATCCGATATCCGTAGGTGTTGAACTATACTGTTTTTGAAGATCAGAGCTATAAGCCGCCCCTTTGAGATAATAAATTTCATTCGTAGATGCTGCAAAAGCAGTCTGTCCCAAAGTGCTCATACAAAAAAAACTACTAGTAAAGCTGTAACCAAGATATTTAATTGCTTTTTGATCTTACTCATTATTGTGTAACTTCCTCCTTAATAGTATCGATCTTAGTTAGATCATCTATTGTTAAGAACGGGGTACCAAAAGGAATCATAGCAGTATCTCCCATAGCTCCGCTTGTTACAGAGATGTCCAGTTTTTCTGTTTGGGGCTCATAACGAAGTGAAACTACACCCTCGTCATTACCTTTAACATTTTTCATATTTACGTCGATTGCTCCGTAGTAAACTTCTCTGTTATCGAATCGATATAATTGAAGGTCTCCTTCACCTTCAAAGGGATAAGCTTGATCTAGTTTTATATTCCCTTTAATGCTAACCTTATAATCGCTCAGACTAGTGCTAATCTCTTTTCCACTGTCTAATGTCAACTGTAATTTTATATTTGCTTTTTTCTCTAATTTATTGAACTTCTTCTCGTTCTCCTCCAAAATAGGGTTATTCGCTAATGCTTGTAAAGCTTGAACATTTACATTAGCATCAAGTTTTATTTTTTTACCATTCTGATCAGCGCCCATGATAAAAACTGCGCTCAAAAAAACCTCCATTAGCTATTTTGTGGATGTTTATGATAACATATCCTCCCTAGAGGTTTAATAATTAAATAATGGTAATTATTATATCCGACTGCATTGCTCGTCTGCACATCTTCAATTAATTTGACTTGAAATTAAATAAAAACAGCCGATCACTATGATCTGCTGTTTTCTTTGTCATTGTTGATCTATCGTTTCCCGATTGAAAATATTTCCTCATCGCATTTGGTTATCGGCGTAGATATTGCCCAGGCCGGAAGCCTACGAGGAACTGCGGATTCTCATGGCCAACCGTGATACGGTCGCTAAGCGACTTAACAGCGCCGTGAACCAGATCCACCGCTGGGTAGACATTGTGTTTCCAGAACTACGACAGGTCTTTAAGGTCCTAACCTGCACCAGTTCCATGCCACGTTACGGCTCTTTCCTCTCCCAAAAGAGATTAGCCGGTTAACGACAGAGCATGTGATTACCGGCTGGAAACAATATGTGAAGCGACATGAGGGTCTGCAGCAAGCTAAACCACTTGTAGCACTGGCTAAGCGGAGTGTTGGTGCCACACAGGCTCTGCATGCCTACAAGCTACACTTGGGCCAACTCACTGTGCCAGCCGGCTCGATCCGTCGCAGGGATAGATCCGCCCAATGGGGAAACTGTGCAACAAGCAGACGACGAACGAGCGCTTCATCAAGTTCCTTTTCGTCGACGTGCATTTTCTCAACCATGAGTCGCTACCTCCTCGGTGTTACCATCACATATTTAACAGAGTATCAAAGAAATAATGGAATATACAGATAATTCCTAATTATATTTAAAGTATACCGCTAATCAGCGGTATCATTGGCACGTAAACCAGCTAGTTCTACTACTTCAATCAACGTTATAGAACATTATCATATCGCCTCTAATCTCTTTATGCCATTAAAGTCTGCGGCTTTTCGGACGCAAAGCCCAGGAAGCGATGCCAAGCGCAGCATAGACAAGCGGAAGAATGATATGGAATCCGTAATGGCCGTAATCATTTATAAAACTGCAATCTTTTTCAGATAAATGTGCAAGGCTTTCTTGCCGGACAACAAACTTACAGGACCATTCTTGGTATACTTGAACGTCTTGCCCGGAATTGAAGTCGCATCCGTGTATTCTTTAAAAACCGGCGAGAAATTCGACATGGGGAAACATACAGATAATTATCGGCAGCCACGTATTGATCGACAATCGCGTCAAGATGAGCTACTTTTGACTGCTCGGCTCACACGAAGACGTGTGTCCATCTGTATGTCCTGGCCGTGGCGCGAATGATCGAGCCTGGAGTCTGTATTTGGTGCTATGAAGAACAACCGAGGGTTCAAAAGGTTCTTGCTTAGATTCAGCCACAATAATTTTTTTAGCCGTATTCTCTTCCGAAGTCTTCCATCTTCTCAAGGATCGGCAGTAATTTATTCCCCTTGTCTGTAAGCGAATACTCTACCCGAGGAGGAACTTCTGGATAAACATCACGTTTAATGACTCCATCTTTCTCCAACTCTCTAAGCTGCTTTGTGAGAGAGCCTTGCGATAAATCGCCAAGAAATTTTTTTATGTCCGTATAGCGACGCGTTTCTCCTCTTAGATACCATAATATAAAGTATTTCCAACGTCCTGAAAGGACATATTGGGTAAAGGATATCGCGTACATATCCCTGTTTTCATCGATAAACGCTTTATCAAATCCTTCATTACAGACCCTCATTGATATCCCCCCCCCCCGAAGGTACAAAAAGTTGTACTATGTTCATTTATATTGCCCTCTTTGCGGATCCAACGAAAAATTTTATGATAGTGTCAATGTCACCGGGACAGAACAACATTGGCCAATATTTAGTTAGCAGTCTTAATTTAATAATTTAATTATAGCAAATAGGTGATTCAACTCTAAGCCTATACAGCATAAAGGAGAGTAGGGAACACGCGAAAACATGTGAGTTCATTATCAATACAGAGTTATTATATCAAATAAATATGGAGATGGATTACATGAATGAAACCATTTCACTGCTTCATAATCATGCATCTGTGCGATCTTTTACCAATAAACCCTTGACAGAAGATCAGCGAGAAGCAATCTTTAAAGCAGCTAGTCAAACTTCATCTTCCAGTCTTCTTCAAGCCGTTTCGATTATTCGAATCACAAATCCTGATCTGCGAAAAAAAGTGATGCAACTCAGTATGGATCAACCCTATATTGAAGAAGCAGCAGAGTTTTGGATTTTTTGTGCAGATTTTAACCGTAATCATCAAATTGCCCCAGTGGTGGATATTGAATATATTGAATTTCTGTTGGTTGGTACGTTCGACGCTGGACTGATGGCACAAAATGCTTTAACAGCAGCCGAATCCATGGGACTTGGCGGTGTATTTATCGGAGCTGTCAGAGCTAATATTAACGAATTATCTGACCTGTTGAAATTACCGAAGTATGTGATACCTTTGGTGGGATTATGCTTGGGTACCCCTGCAGGAGATAAACCTGGACTTAAGCCGCGGCTGCCTCAATCCATGGTCTTGCAAGAAAATCAATATCAACCACTGGATCAAGAGAAATTAGCCATCTATGATGAAGCCATGTTGAGGTATTATGAGAGCCGTCCGGTTATGGCTCCCTTCACAGTGAAAAAAGTAAAGGGATGGAGTGACCATATCCAAGATCATCTCCAGAGAAGTACTCTCCCTCAAATGATGAACTATTTGAACAAGCAAGGATATGCGAAAAAATAAAGTAAGCGTAAAATCTCACTTTAACCCGGCAGATTGAATTTGATGGACCAAACTTTCCATAGCTGTGCCAACTCCCTGGGTACCTTACTTGTAAAACAGTAAATCCAGCATTTGAAAGAGGAGTTGACATGTCATCTACGGTAGGTGTATTAGGCAACCAGTTATCCGGATTGGTATGATCGACTGAATCAAGCAATGAAGAAGCGAGAACAGCAGGTTTTGGGTTTCTACGAAGAAGGAATTCAAAAAGGGATTTTTAATGATATCAACGGCAAGCTACTAATTATGCAGAATGAGCTTTTAAGGGGAATGTTCAATGCCAAGTATCTAATGACGAATCAATTAACAGTTCAACAAATTTTATTTGATTATTATCAATTAATGAAAATTCAACTATTTAAACCCGAAAAAATTTTAGCCATTGATGATGCTGTCATGGTACCGAAACTTGAACTTCTGACCCAAAAGATTACTAAAAACCTTTTTTAACAAAAGAGGCTGTCCCATAAAATCAATACGATGACAGGCGATATCCCTCTTCTCAGCTAGGTAGTCACTCGAGGCGAAGAATGACCTAAACCACTGCCTGTATTGAGTCGTTCTTCTCTCATTTATATCTTGAAAAAGGTAGCAAATCAAAGCGGAGGTTGAACAGTACGTGAGTGGATACATTCTGTTCCTAAACCAGAACGATTCCAGTAAAAACTAAAAGACCGTTCCCTTAGAATACCGGGAAACGGCCGCAGCTTAAGTTTTGTCTTTTTTTACTGTCTACTTTGCAGGGGTATGACCGATATGTTGTCTTTTCACTTTCATTAGTGACTGTATAGCATTCAGTTTTGCCAAGCATTCTAGACAATATATTACAAAAGTTGATTGAATCTATCCACGAAACTTCCGTCATATGCAAGTGGTTTAGCATCATATCTTCTTCGTGCATGACTAAATGATACAACTGCTGTGTTACCGGATACTTCATAATATAGAATGGTTCGATTATTTCAGTCCATGTGATTGCCTTCTTAACGCCTCCAGGGTTTGATAACGTGGAATTAGAACTCAGCCATTTATCCGTATCACGTAATTCAATAGTTCCTCCCTTTATGGGCACCATCAAATTAATTAATTCGATTAAAAATCGCTCTCTATCACTTTCGGACTTCGGATTTTTCATCATTCCCACCTCTCAATGTCTCCTTACCTACTTGAATAGCTGATGAATTACCTTCTTTGTGCATCTTAAGTAGCTCAAGGACAGATGATGTCGTGTCTGTTTTATATAAACATTCTCCCATGCTAATTCACTATCCTGCTCAATTAGGAGCATTCACTTGACTCTTCATACCTTTTCTCCTTGAAATGGATATGTTCAGTCCTATCCCGTGCTAACATCGTCAGAGAACTAAATGCTTTGTATTGCTTCATAGCCAATTCTATCCCCCGCCCTGTTAAGATCCCTTTTATGGACTCCATAGATGGGATATCGAGCCTTAGAAGCAAAAGTCGGCTTTTTTTGAAGGAACTATGCTTAGTGGCCACTTTAAATCAATTCTTTCTTCTAAATCGTAACTGTAAGCTTTGCTATCATGCGGAGTTGGAATAGAGAAGCATCAGAAGTAAATTGTTTTCATTATTGTCTCACAAAAACAAAACTTCTAGCATAAATTCGTACATGAATTAAGGGAATTGACAATAAAAAGAAAATGAAGTACCTTGAGAATGAATGATTCATTCTTTAGAACGGGAGGTGGTTCACAGTAAGCTAGCTAACGAGTTCAGTTTACTTAATTCAGGTGATTTCATTATTAGTTCGTTAATCCTTACATTGAGTTAATCTATACAAACTTGTTAATAAAGGGGAAATGACTCATGAAAACGGACCGTGCTATTGTTATTGGTGGAGGCATTGCCGGACTATTGGCAGCTAAAGTTCTGTCTAATTTTTATACTGAAGTTGTGGTTGTAGACCGAGACCACTTTTCTGAAGAACCTGACAGTCGTTCTGGAACACCCCAAGCCTTTCAGCCTCATCGTTTAACGCCTCGCTGCAGTTTGATCCTGAACCGTTTATTCCCTGGACTGATGGATGAATTAATCAAAAAGGGTGCTTACTCTACTCGTGGGAAAACTACACATCTCCTCAGTCCTTATGGCAAAATAACATCCGTCGAACATAGTCATAATGCATCGTTCAGTAGAGCCCTACTCGAATGGGGCATTCGCCAATATATACGGAACATACAAAATGTCCGTCTGCTCGGGTTGAATGAAGTCATCCACCTTCATGCTTCTGAAGATCGTTCACAAGTAACTGGCATTATAGTCCGAGAACGTATTTCAGGTGAACGCAAACAATTCAGAATGACGGCAGATCTTATCGTCGACACCAGTGGCCAATTCTCCAAGACTGTTCATTGGCTCTCGGAGCTAGGGTACGAAGTGCCGCAGCCAGAGCGATTAAAGATATCTCTCGGTTATAGCACTCGGCGTTATCGCATACCGGATGGACGCAAAGAAGAGCTGGATGTAATTCGTTTAGAAGGAGATCCGCTCAAGAATACCCATGCAGCTGCGTTTTCTATCATAGAAAACGATATAGCTGAAATGGTACTTTGGAACTTAAATGGTCAGTATCCTTCCAACGATCCTGCATTATTTGAACAAGATATTCGCCATTTGGGTTGTCCTTTATTAAATGAGGTCCTTGAAGGATTGGAACCTATCGGACTACCACGCGGTTTTCGGGTGTCTGAACTGTCCAGGCAACATTTTGAACAAATGCAGCAATGGCCGTCTGGGTTACTTGTCATGGGAGATGCCTTCTGCCAACTTGATCCTGTTTATGGTCAAGGGATGACGCTTGCGGCCATGGAATCGGAAATTTTAGAAACAAGCCTTCAACAACAGTTGAGTCATCCCCAACCTAGCTTTGAGATCAATGTCCATCAACAGATGCAAGGTTGCATTGAAGTAGCATGGTGGTTAAATGCTGTGTCAGATCTAAGGTGGAAAGGTGTGGAGTATGTTGGTATAAAGCCGATACAAGGATTGCAGTTCGCTCAAAATTATCTCGAACATGTCCTTCAGGTATCCACGGAACAAGCCAATTATGAAGTATTTGGATTGTATTGGCTCGTTAACTCCCTATTCTTATCCCCTAGCGAACTGTTCAATGCGGGAATGGTGACAGCCTTGCTCGCTGCGGGAGGATCCGGAGAAGCTAAACAATGGTTAGATCACTGGATGAAGGAGTCAGATCAACCACTTGAGGAACGACTGAAACTTTTGCTTCCCTCATTTAAGCGAGCCACCTTTGCAACCATAGATCAACTTATGCCCTCATCCTGAGTCATAAATAAAGAAGGAGTCCTAGCTGATGACACCATTATCTGAAGAACAATTGATTAATCGAAGAGAATCTCGAAAACAGCAAATCTTAGAGGCAGCCTTAAAGGTGTTTGCAGGCCATGGTTTACACGGAGCCAAAATGAGCATGATTGCTGAAGAAGCCAAGCTCAGTGCGGGACAGCTTTACCGTTTTTTCGAATCAAAGGAAGAACTATTTATCACCTTGATTCGACAAGTAGCGGAGGAAACTACGCTGGAGGGTGTTTATGATCTCCCTGGTTCTCCTTTTGAAAAGGTCCGCACCTTTATCGCAAGTATTCTAGAGAAGGAAAGTATACAATATCCTTTTAAGCTCATCCAACACGCAAACAATGATGAAAATGTGCCAAGGGAAGCTAAACAATTACTCCGCCAATTTTCCGTAAAGAACTTTGTTGAACAACTTCTACCACTGTTCGAAGAAGGACAAGAGATTGGGGACTTTGCACCAGGGAGTGCAGGCGAGCTCATTTCTGCTTTATTGACCATGTTATCCGCATTGATCACGCTTAACATGCCAATGGAGAATGATCATGATATGCCGAATGCGGATATGCTGATGCGAATTGTCGCGGGTCCGCGAATCCAAAAATGGTAATTGTAATGCTACTAAATTTTTCTTGTTAACATGCACACGTAGGTTTAGTTAAAGAATGAAAGATACGTTTAACTATAGCAAAACGGCAGCCGACCACGTAGATCGGCTGCCTTGTATTTCTGGATAAGTCTTGTTCCCCGTTAACAAAACGTAAGATTAAAGTTGCTACTTATTATGATTAATCGCATAGCACCAAGCAGCTTAAATTGAAATAAGTATTTTCAGTTTACAACTCCTTGTATTTCATTCATATTCGTTTTTACTTTTGTATCTCTTCTCCAAACCTATCACCGTGTTTAATGCAGCATTTCAAAAACCTGCGTCTTTTTCGTTTTCTCTATTATATTGTTTCGATTCATGCATTTTATACAGTACAAAGCCTACAAGCATAATTATAATTAGCAGTACAAATATGATGATACTGTATCTCCAAAATTCATCGTAGCTAATTCCCATGATCATAAGACTATCACCTCAGCCGTTTCCGCTAAAGGTATATCTTGCAAATGTCAAAAATAGCGATTATAACACAAGGCGATTTTGCCAAGAAATAAAAGCTCAAAGTGTTTGGTTCGTGTTCATCGTATCTTGTTGTTTTTTGCCGAACAAAAAGAGCCGATCCTAATGAACACGGCTACTTCTATTCATTGATTTAAACCTACGCAGCTCTCTGAATGTTGATGTCTCTGCTGCTTTACAGAAATTCTTATTCCTAAGGGGGCGTTCAATCTCAAAGATGTCTCGGACTTTGGCATAATGATGGCCAGCCAACCGGCTAACCGCCTTCAAGCCAACAGGATCAATTCTTCCATTTTCATAAATATGATCCTGGATATGAAATTGCACGACCCTTCCGATAATAAAATCGCAGCCTTTCTCACCATGTCCTCCAAACTCCAACGCATGCTCCACTACGCATTCCATGCGAATCTTAGCTTCAGCGATCCCTGGAACGGTAACCTTAACGCTGTCGACGGGTGTTAAGTCGGCCAATTGGACTTCACTCTGATCGGGAGGAAGCTTGGCAGCCGTCATATTCACTTGATGGACATTGTCTTCATCCACAATATGAACAACGAACTCGCCCCTCGTCTTCATATTGCGGGCCGTGCCCTTCGCCTTCCCGCCGGAGCGCTGGATGGACAGCGAGATGAACGGTGGGTCCGAAGATACGATATTGAAATAACTGAACGGAGCTCCGTTTAACACGGCATCATGCGAAAGCGTCGTAACAAATGCGATCGGCCTCGGTATAATACTGCCGATCAGCAGCTTATAATTTTCCCTCTCGGTAAGGTTCAATGGATCGATGGACTGCATCAAGACGCTCCTCCCGCGTTGGGTTCCAGCTCTCTCACTTCGAAGGGAAGCAATACTTTTTTGATTTCAGACCGGTGAGGCTCATATTGTGACAGCAGCTTCAATGCTTGCCCCATCGTTTCATGCGACTCATCGTGCGTAAAGCCTGGAAGATCCGTAGCGATTTCAAAGAGAATGCTGCCATGCTCCCTGAAATAAATTGCATTAAAGTAATGACGGTCTTGCACCGGTGTTACCTGATAGCCTTGGTCTGCAATATATTGCTGCCACCGGAGCTGTTCCTCATCATCTTTAGCACGCCATGCAATATGATGAACCGTACCGACACCCAGCTGTCCGTATCCAGCTCCAGAGAGCCTCAGATCAACCGTATTTCCTATATCCGCGGAGGAACGATACCGTGCAAGCTCTCCTTCTTGGCCGACATATTCCAGTCCCATCACTTGTTCCAACAATTCGGCTGTTCTTTCCGGTCTCGTGGAGAGTAAGGTTGCTCCTCCAAAACCTTTAATCGCTACATCAGGAGTGCCTCCGCCCAAATTCCAGGTATGAGCTCGCTTTCTTCTCGCTTCACGAGCTCAAGATGAAGGCCATGAGGATCATCAAACCGCAAATAAGTTTCCCCAAAGCGTTCACTCATCGTGAATGAAACATCATATGTCTGAAGGCGGTTCTGCCAAAATGTCATCGCCCCCTTCGGAATCGCGTAGGATGTTACTCCCACTTGTCCGCTGCCGATTCTTCCCCTATAGGCATCAGGCCAAGGAAAGAATGTAATGATCGTTCCGGGCTTGCCGCCATCGTTGCCGAAATAAAAATGGTATGTGCCCGGATCATCGAAGTTTACCGTTTGTTTGACCAAGCGGAGTCCTAATACACCGGCATAAAAATCAACGTTCTCTTGCGGATGCCCTACAATCGCAGTAATGTGATGGATTCCTTGTGTTCTACTCCATAACTCGAACTTCCGTGTTCATTGTGCGCGTTGTTTCTAGCAGCGGCTGCGGCAAGCCCTTTAAATGATGATCGAAGAAAGCCGCCACATATTCCCGCTGCGCGTCAAGCGCTTGCTCAGGGTCAGCCGTTCCAATGCTCTGCTGGACCGAAAGCCTGGAAAGGCTCACCTCGCTTGCAAGCTGAGGCAACAGAGACTGATAATCGGTAAAGGTAAAATGGGCCCCTTTCGGTATGGCCACATCCAATTTCCAACCGCTTGTATGGTTCCAGAACATGGCCCGGTCCTCCGCCGTCAAATGCGAGTCCACTTCACCTTCGTCGTTGAACCCGGAGTTCAGCAGCATAAACGGACGATTCAGGCCATCCTGTGCTACGGGCAGGGGATGATTGGGCATATGCCCCATCGTTCCGTCCATATCGATCCCCGCATCGATTCGCTCATCCTCATACATCGTTTGAGCGGCCGTTGCTCCCCCCGCGGAGTGCCCGTAAATGCCTACCTTGGAAAGATTAAGGAGGGCAGCCAAACCGTGAGGCAGCTGCTTCTTGCCGGTGTCCGGATTGCTGCCTGCCCTCATCCCGGTCAATTGATCCAGGACAAACCGAACATCATCGACGCGGACATCGATCATCTTAAGCACCGTTTCAGCACTGAATGCCGGCAACGTCTCCGTTACGACCCGACCGTCGGGAAATTCGACGACCGATGCTTCATGCGTATGATCCAAGGTAATGACGATATATCCGCGGCTAGCCAAGTCCTGCACCAGGATGGTGCCAAAGCTTCGCGGAATGGAGCCGCCCGGGGAGAAGATAATCACTGGCCAGCCTCCCTCAATCTCGGCCGCAGGCGCATCCAGCCATGCGTGGGTATCGATATCGGCCAGATTGACCGTGCCGGGGGTCAGGCCGATGGATGGAAGTTCCGATTCGTCATAATGCTTAGCCGCACCTTCCCGCATATATTTAGCTTTTTGTCCGCTTTCTTCTTCGGCCGGGTACCAGATACTGATCATAAGCTCCCTCGGTCCTTCGTTATTCCAAGGATCCATTCTGTCCTCATCCATCAAGTGAAGCTCTGTCACGCCGACCGGATAGCTCCCCATAGGTGCGGGAATGTGGAGCTGGACGCCTGGCCCCTTCGCAATTTCTTCTTCCTGCGGGATCGGGGCAAGCCATACGAAGAGCCCGGCAAGCACGATGGCTACTGACGCGATCACCAGCACCGAAAGATGGATCCAACGCGGGGCTTCCCCAATGAGAATTTTGCTGACAGAACCTACGGTCAGCACAAAATAGACCATATAGATCATCATAAACACGCTAATACAGACCAGGACGGGCTCCAGAAGACTGATGCCCCCTAATCCGCCGAACAGCCTCCTTAGCCAGCTGAATATGACAATATAATGTCCCGCTCCAACGAGCAACGGCAGGATAAAGATCATAGCGTTCTGCTTAATGATCGAACCGCTAATTTCGTTCATGCTCACACCGATTCTCCTCAGAACTTCGTAGCGGGCCTGATCTCCAGCCGCTTCGGTCAACTGCTTGAAATAAAGGACGCTCCCTGTTGCCAGGAGGAACACAAGTCCCAAAAAGCCGAGGATAAATACATTTAGCGCAGCGCTTTCGATTCCGACACGATATTCGGCATAATACGACGACAGCTTTGATTCCGGTGTTGCCATGGCGGCAAGCGCATCAGAAGTAGCCTTCGTTGTTTTCTGTCCCTCTACCGCGTAACCGATATAGTCTACAGAAGGGCTCTGCCGCTCGATGGCGTGATATGTTTCGTCAGCGACCACGACCATTATATCCGGATAGTTCCAGTTCACGATTCGTTCGATCGTCATATCGGTAAATGCAAGAGTCAACGGCTGTGAGGGCAGCTCCAAGGTGAGCGTCTCTCCGTCATAATCCGACCACTCATGATCCGTGTACATCGGGCGAATCGCAATCGCCAGGCCGGGCTCCGTCACATCCAGTCGGGGAATGCTGAGTGCTTCCGCAGCCCGGTTATATCCGCTCATGGAGGTGACTTTGATTGGCAGCTCGTTAGATGCCATTTGTTTCTTCGATATAATCTCATCGCTCGAAGAATGTCCGTTCAGATGAATAATTGGAATCGTAACCTGCTCGGCCACAGGATGCGCCGTATCGCTTCGGATCATATGGTCGACTTCCCTGTTAAAAGCTTCGTTCTGGCTGACAAACATATAGCTGAAGGGAGCGATCAAACGCGTGGAATGCTCGTAGGTATGGTAGGTGCTCAAGCCAAAGCTGAAAGCGCACAACGCCAAAGCCGACAAGATGGATATGATGCTGAACGTGCGGGCATTCCCCTTCATGCGATAGACGAGATTCGACGTAACTACCAAGTTCAACCCTTTATAGTAATAACGTTTACGACGCTTCGCCAATCGCAGGACAAAAATAATAAGTGATGAAAACAAAAGCCCCGTTCCCACTATAATCCCGACCGACATCACCCCAAGATTGGTCAGGATCTGCTCATTATTCGCAAACTCGCGAACTCCGAACCCATAACTGATCGATAGGATGAGGATAGCAGCAAACGCTGAAATGATGGAAGCCCGCGGTTCCCGCTCCCCTTCCTGCTCGGCTCGAAACAGCTCGATCAGCCGGAATCGGTAGATCAGCCTATACGCCTGCACTGAAGTGATCAGGATAATAATCATGAACACAATAACCGTACTGATGATCGCCGGAAAGGAGATCGACATCCCGATATCCACGCTAATGCCGAGCAGCCGGGCCAGGATCATGGTGAAGAGCTTTGACAGAAGAGAGCCGGCACCGATTGCCAATGCGAGAACGATTATACCGATCAGCAGATTTTCATAAAATAGCAATCGGCCGATCGTTCGTTTGGGCAATCCCAGCAGGGCATACAGCCCTACTTCCTTCTTCCGTTTTCTGGAGAAGAATTGGTTGGAATACAGGATAAACACCGACACGAACAAGATTAACACGATCGAAGCAATGAAGAACGTGGACTTCATGCTGCTGGACGACTCGATCGCGTTCATGATTTCCGCACTGTACTGCAGGGAAGCGAAAATATAAAAAATGACGACACTAATAAACATAGAGATGAAGTAGACGAAATAATGGCGGAAATTGCCCCGAATGTTTTTCTTCGCCAGATCAAACAGCGTCATTGGCATCTCCTCCCAGCACGTTCAGCACATCCAATATCTTCTTGAAGAATTCTTTTCTGACCATGCTTCCCTTGACCAGTTCCGCAAAAATGCCGCCGTCTTTAATAAATAACACACGGCTGCAATAGCTTGCTGCGTAAGCATCATGCGTGACCATCAGTATCGTGACGTAATCCTGCTCGTTCAAATCCTTCATCGTCTCGAGCAAGTCGGCTGCAGCGCGGGAATCCAAAGCTCCCGTCGGTTCATCCGCCAGGATCAGCCTCGGATCGGTCACGATTGCGCGGGAAGCAGCCGTTCTCTGCTTTTGGCCGCCGGAGATTTGATACGGGTATTTGTCCATAATATGACCGATGCCAAAGCGCTCCCCGACCGCTGACACCCGCTGCTCCGTTTCGGCCACGTTCATCCTTGCAAGGGCGAGCGGAAGCACAATATTTTCCTTGACGGTCAGCGTATCTAAGAGATGATAGTCCTGAAAAATAAAGCCCAGCTTCGTTCGGCGAAACTCCGATAATTGCGCTTCATTCATCTGCAGCACGGGTTCCCCGTCGATCACGATGTCTCCAGAGGTCGGCTCGTCAATGGTGGATACGATATTGAGCAGTGTCGTTTTCCCGGAGCCGGATGGCCCCATAATCCCGACAAATTCTCCTTTCTGAACAGTCATATCAATCCCGTGCAGTACCGGGATCACATTTCCTTTAGCGCCGTACGACTTTTGTAATTGATGTATTTTAACGATCTCTTTCATCTGTTCTCCACCTCCAGGTAATCATTCCCTGGTATCATAACACCGTTTGTAACGCGCAGCCTTACTCCTGACTTACGAAATCATTGAGCAGGCTTACATTTTTGTAACCTTGTCCATAGCGATGATGTTTGCTTTTCGTATCAAAGGTATAATGTAATGGATGACATGAACCGTGCCGGATCGGAGGGATTATATGTGAAGATCATGATCGTGGAAGACGATGCTACGATCAGGGAAATGCTCGGGGAAACCTTGCAGAAATGGGGATTCGAGTCCGTGCTTTGTGACGATTTTGAACGGGTGCAGGAACGATATGCCATAGAACAGCCTCATCTTGTACTTTTGGACATTAACCTGCCGGTGTATGACGGTTTCCATTGGTGCAGCCGGATTAGGGATGTCTCCAACGTGCCGATTATCTTTCTTTCCTCCCGCAATACGCCGATGGATATGGTGATGGCGATCAATATGGGCGGAGACGATTACATACAGAAGCCGTTCTATGACGAAGTCCTGATATCCAAAATCAAAGCGCTGCTGCGCAGGACCTATTCCTATATCGATCCCGTCCCGAATGTGATCGAGCACGACGGCCTGATCCTGAACCTGCATGATGGGAAGCTGTTATGCGGGGAGCAATCGGTGGAGCTGACGAAGAACGAATTCCGAATCCTGAATCTGCTGATGCAGCGTAAAGGAAGCATCGTTAGCAGAGAAACCATCATGCGTCGCTTGTGGGAGGATGAAAGCTTTGTGGATGACAACACTTTGACGGTTAATATAACGCGGATTCGAAAAAAACTGGATGATTTGGGTAAAAGCCGGTTCATCTCAACGATCAAGGGTGAGGGGTATATGATCAAATGAGTTTTGTTCGATACTTGGAAGATAAACGTTATGTGATCGTACTGGCCGCATCAATGATGCTGTTTGTAACCTTAATGATGGTGATTAGTTCATCCGGAACGTACGATGTCGGAGATATTTTTTACACGTTACTCGGGTGCTTGATCTTAACGGCCGCCTATTTGGTCGTTGGATATGCCCGGAACTACGCGCATTACCAAGCGTTGAATGAAATAACCGGTAACGGCGGTAACGGCGATAACGGCGATGACGTTATGGTCGCTGCCATACCAAAACCGCTCAGTTATGAGCAAAGGCTGTATACAGCTTTGGCGAGAAAGCTTCATCAAGCGAAGCTGGATACCTTGCGGAAGTGCCATGAGGAGCGGAAGGACTATCATGACTTTATCATGTCTTGGATTCACGAGGTGAAGCTTCCCATCACGGCCGCCCATCTGTTGATGAGAAACAGTGCCGGCAAGTCGGCTGAGGAGCTCGTGTATAAGCTGGAGGATGAAGTGAATAAAATCGATCATTATGTAGAACAAGCGCTCTATTATTCCCGGATCGATTCATTTTCGAGGGATTATCTGATCGCCGAGGTTTCTTTGAACCAGATCATGCGGGCATGTGTCCGCAAGTACGCCAAGCTATTCGTTGCCAAACGGATCCGGTTTACCATGTGGGAAGAAGAACACGCGGTTCACAGTGACGCCAAGTGGCTTGGATTCATCGTCAACCAAATCATCACCAACGCCTTGAAATATACAAACCAAGGAGGTGCCGTTACCTGCTCCCTCGAGGACAATCCAAGCGAGAAGCGGCTTTTGATTCGGGATACCGGCATCGGAATCCTCCCGGAAGACCTCGGAAGAATTTTTGATAAAGGTTTCACCGGATCAACAGGCAGAAATGACGCAAAATCAACGGGTTTGGGATTGTACTTGGCCAGCCAGATGGCCGGCAAGCTGGGGCACCGGCTGTCTGCGCGATCAGAAGCGGGCCAATATACAGAGCTTGCGATCAGCTTCCCTAAATCGCGTAGCATTTATGGAAAGGTGTAACGTTACTTGCTGAGAACGCTGAAGGCTGCTTTAAACGTGTAACGCCGCTTAAATCTCCCGCAAGAGAATGGCGGCGTTTTTTATGCCGTTCATCCCTACTTATGTTTACCTTCCAATTGGTTGCTTATCTGAAACAGCTGCTCTGTTAATTCTATCCCGGTCTGTTCTCCTATGATATTGGAGTACCGATCAAACTTCGATATCCGGTTGAAGCTCTTTCCCCTTGTCTGTGGAGTAAATCAGCGACATTCTGCCTTTTTGTTCAGCGTACACCAGGCCTTTAGCCGGTAATGAACCGGCGACTGGTTATTTAGTTTTGTTTGAATGTGATAGAACGTTTCAGACTTTATCGTAGAATAAAACGATTCGATGGGGCATTATCAGCGTGCGCACCCTTGCAGGACATGCTCATGGTAATGCCTTTTCCCTTTACAGCTTCTTGATATGCCTGTTGTCAGCCTTTCAAAACAATGGGGATTGGAAAAAAACAGCTATTCCGGTTGGGTGTGAATATCAGGAAACAACTGCAGGCCTTTCCTTGTTCTGCATAGCTCCTGATGCAGACCATGCCGACGTCATGTACAAGTGTGCGATCCCGTGCGCAACAATAAAAAAAAGCCCGGTCACTTTGAACTGCACCCCAATTGTTAGACACACTCTAACAGTTGGAGGTGCATTTTTTTATGACTAAATTTACGAAGATAGGAAATTGACGATAATTCAAGGGTATGACCCAGATCTTCTATCACAGATGGAATACGCAAATCAAATGGGCGTTACCAAGTCCCAATTCCAATATTGGTTGAAGCTCTTTGAAATGCATGGCGAGTCTGCCTTTACTAACGTCTATACAAATTATACGGCAAGCTTTAAACTGGACGTACTCCATCATTTAGCTCAATCCAACGCTTCTCTCATGGAAACCGCTGCTTTGTTTAAGCTCCCGGACTTCTCCATGTTGTATTTCTGGCAGAGAAAGATGGAGTCAGGCGGTATAGAAGCCCTTGAGCCAAAAAAGAAGGGGCGTCCATCTATGAAGAAAGATTCCAATTCATCTACCAAACGATCCGTAGTAGAAGGGTCTGTCGAAGCACTCGAAGAACGGATCAAGCAGCTCGAAATGGAAAATGAGTATCTAAAAAAGTTGAATGCCTTAGTTCAAAACAAGGGAAAATCACCAAACAGGACAACGCACAAGTCGTCTGGGAACTGAGGCATAAATATCCGGTGTTGGCACTCGTACAACTGGCTGGTATCCCGCGAAGCACCTATTACAACATCATTAAGCGTATGAACCAACCAGATCCGAATGCCGATTTGGAAGCGGAGATCCAATCCATCTACGCAGAACATGACGGACGCTACGGTTATCGCCGCATTCGTGATGAATTGGCGATCCGTGGGTGGAAAGTGAACCACAAGAAGGTTCAGCGGCTCATGAAGAAAATGTCTCTTCAATGCCTGGTTCGTATGAAAAAGTATAAGTCATATAAAGGGACCGTCGGCAAAGTTGCACCGAATCAACTGGATTGCCAGTTCACGGCGGAGGCACCCAATGAGAAGTGGGTGACAGACATCACGGAGTTTAAGTTATTTGGAGAAAAGCTGTATCTATCGCCCATTTTGGACTTGTTCAACGGGGAGATTATCACCTATACCGTGGGTTCACGCACAACGTATTCTCTGGTGTCGAAATGCTGGATGAAGGGCTGAAGCGTCTGCCGGAAGAGCACCATCTTCTTCTTCATTCCGACCAAGGATGGCATTATCAAATGAAGCCGTATTGCCATGCGCTTAGGTCGAGAGGCATTCTCCAAAGCATGTCGCGAAAAGGGAATGGTTACGACAACGCCGTCATAGAGAACTTCTTCGGCATTCTCAAGTCGGAGTTTCTGTACTACAACGAGTTTGAAAATGTGGAACATTTCAAAGAAGAACTAAAAAAATATTTGGAATACTACAATACCAAACGGTTGAAGGCAAAAATAAAAATGAGCCCGGTACAGTACCGAACTCATTTTGAGAAAGCTGCCTGATGAAATCACCGCGTCTAACTTTTGGGGGTCACATCAAATTAGCGACTTCAATGGGAACATGTTCTTATCCCTCGACAATTCAGAACGAATCGTTGAACGTATCGCTACCAGCGATGTATGCTCTGACACGTCTGTCTAAAAAAATAATAGATTCAAGCGTTATCCGAATTGATAAAAAATCCTGCATTCTCCTTAACCCACTCTGCGAACGTATACGGTTTGTGTCCTGTTACTTCCTCCACTGTCGACATAACGGTATAAGCAGATTTAGGCGGATTAAGGTGCCAACGAATCACGTAATCTATTGCATCCTCCTGAACACCCATTTTCCTCATCTGTTCACGTTCTTCTTCTTCAGAGCTTTCGATAAATTGAATTTCACGTCCAATAACCTCACTGATTATCCGAACTTTATCTTGAACCGATAAACTCTCAGGCCCTGTTAATGTATATATTTGACCTGCATGACCTTCCCCAGAAAGTGCAACTGCTGCGACTCTTCCAATATCGGCTTCATGAACAGGAGCAATCCGTGATCCTCCGAACAGGTCTCGAACAACCCCCTCGGAGCGTATAGAGTTCGCCCATTTCCGTGCGTTTGCCATAAATTCAAAAGCTTGAAGCTGAGTCCACTCCAGACTGCTTGACTCAACCGCCTTCTCAAAAGGGCCCTTCTCTCCGTTCCACAAAACGGTAACCCTTCGCACCCCGGCCTTCTCAGCAAGCTCAACGATTTCTGGTCCTGTTTGTAACGGGGCATATTCGGCACCTGTTGTAATTAAATGCATGCCGCTGATGCCAACCAACGCAGAAACAAGCGTACTTGGATCACTTAAATCTCCCGCGACAACCTCTACACCATGAGGAAGATTGGCTTGCTGCGGATTACGTGTCAATGCACGTACCTTTTGCCCCCTTTGAAGAAGTTGGTCCACGACATGCCGCCCTACGGTTCCCGTTGCCCCAGCAACTAATATAGTCATTTATTATCCTCCTCCCGTTTTTGCACCATCCGATTGATTTTTTCAGCCAAATTGAACTTCGCTTTGGTTAAAGCATCCAATTGTTGGTTAATCTCGTGCATTTTCGACTGATACATAAGCAGCAATTCCTCACAATAGACGTCTTTATCTTTATGCTCCTGTTGCTCAGGAAATCTACAGAAGATAATGTCCCGAATTTGGTCAGTTGTCAGCCCTAAACCTAAATAAAGCTGAATGGTGTTAATGGATTCGATCGCCTTTTCGTCATATTCTCTATAATTATTTTCTTGACGAGATGCTTTGATCAATCCTTTCTCCTCATAATAACGAATCGAACGGGCACTAACGCCAGTTATTTTTCTTACCTTTCCGATCTTCAAAATGATCACCTCATCGATTGGGAACGTTAGCTTAATTATAAAGCTTCACATTAATGTAAAGGTCAAGAAAAAAGATTAAATAAAAAAGAGCCCCTTAGGGGATGGCAATTAGTCAGTCATAACTCGCAGGATGTTGTTCGGTTTCGTAATATTTGCTGTAATAAACTGCCCGTTAGTTTAATGAATTAGTGCAGTGAAATGTAGATTGATGCTTATCTAATCGGTAATCGGATTATGTTCTTGTCCTTTACGGCAATCGGTACAAGTTCATGTCCTTCGATAATAAATCAGGTTGAAATGATTGTATCGCTTGTATTCCATCTGCTCCATTTGATGCGATACGTGTTTGATACCCCTCTATAGAAAGGCCGTATGAAAGTAAATCTGCAATAGGTGCGTCATCTTCAATGATTAGAATTTTTGCTTTGTTCATTTTGATCCTCGTCTCTTAAATTACTAACGTCTGGAAAGCATCGCTGACAATGTCTCTTATCTTAATGATCTATTTAAAAATAATCAATTTCGTTGATGTTCACTCAGTCATAGATAGTTTCACCTAATTTTCAAAAGTAAAATGAAATAGGTTGTAAAACTTATTCAACTGGAAGCATCATCAAAGTATTCTACACTTTCTTTAGGTATTTATAAAATCGGCAATCTGACTATGATTTATCCTTGGCTTGGGCTGGTTGTTTGTATGGATTTTAAGGTGGCTTGTACGGTAGCGGTCCGAAAGAAAAAAAGGCAACCCCTCGGAATCAAGAAGAGGTTGCCTTTTTGCGTTTGTATTCGATCAGAATCGATTGTATAAGCTGACCTTAAACTTTAAGTTCAAGTGCGAAAACTTGATTCAAATGTCTGCGAAGCTTGGCGATATGTTGTTCGATATCCGGATTCGTGATCACATCGTGAATGCTGAAACTTGCCAACGGCTCCATGCCAATGAAGCGTTGAGTTGCGTGAATGTGCTCCAATGTCCCTTCCAAATCCAACCCTTTGAAGAAGCCTTCCGAGTTGTTAAATTCGCTCTCCGGAGCATTCCAAGTCGTGGAGATCATGTACTTCTTCCCTTTCAACAGTCCGCCTTGCCCATACTTTTCGGCTCCTTGGAACATCACGCCATATTCATAGACTTCATCGATATACTTTTTGAATAGCGTAGGCAATGAGAACCAGTAAATTGGAGTTTGAAAAATAATCGTGTGGGCCCACTTGAATTTCTGCTGTTCTTCTTTGATATCGTAGCCGTCTTGAACAACCGTCGTTTTTATGTTGTATTTTTCCGACAAGTTGGAAATCATCTCGTCAACCAACGTTTTATTCAATCTTCCTTGCGAATAGGGGTAGAACTGATGACCGTTAATAATTAAGATATTATTCATGATGATTTTCTCCTTTAATCTCTTTAGATTTGTGAATGTGTTAAAATTGAAGCATAATAAGTGATGGCTTTATCTTAACTTGATTCGGTTCATCCAAGAAGAACTGTGTTTATATCATTGTTCCCCCTAACGTTATTCGCGATTCTATATTTCGCAATCCTAATACTGAGAGTATCAGCTTGAAAGGAGCGTTCTGCTATGAGCGACGATCAACGCCGTCAGGAGCTCGGGCAATTTCTTCGTACGCGACGGCTTCGGCTCTCGCCGGAAGAAGCGGGCCTGCCACACACCGAATTTACGAGAAGACGAACGAAAGGACTCAGGCGCGAAGAAGTTTCAGCGCTTGCCGGGATTTCGCTGCCTTGGTATACCTCTTTGGAGCAGGGACGTGATATCAACGTTTCCGACCAGGTGCTGGACAGTCTGGCTCGCGTTCTTCGCCTTGACCAAGACGAGCATCACCATCTCCATTTCCTTGCAAATCCTCGCCAAAACGCCTTCATTCCGAAGGAAGAGGAACCCGCGGTGTCTTCTCCGCTGAACTATTTATTGGATCAGATGCCGCTCTGCCCCGCTTACATTACCGACGCGAAAATGAATGTACTGACTTGGAATCGTCTGGCTCTCTCCGTATTCGGCCCTTTCGGTACGGCCAACAGCCGCGAACGCAATATGATTTGGCGCATATTCATGCTGTCATCCTACAGAACGATGTTCATCGACTGGGAAGACTTGGCTGCATCTCTGCTCGGCCACTTCCGCGTGATGTACAGCCAGAATCTCGAAGATACTTGGTATACGGAGTTCATCGTGGAAATGAAGGAGAGTTGCCCCGAGTTTGCAACCATGTGGGAGAACTACGAGGTTCGTTGCACGAGCAAGCACCCGCAAGCGATTACGCATCCGCGGGCTGGATTACTGAACCTGTCAACGCTTGTCTTGCCAGTTCAGAACGGAAGCGGGCAGTTCCTGCATGCTTATACGCCTGATCTGCAGGATGGCTCGGCTGAACGCCTAGCCCAACTCGCGGAGGAAATGACGGTTAAGCAATAAACAGCAAAGTTGTTTAAGCACCGGCCTATAAACGGCCGGTGCTTTTTTTCGAATAGCAATTTTTTGTTGACTAATCTAATATACGACAATCTCATCCACTTGAGCCTGATGGTCAGCAACTCGTAGGTGAGATTGTTCTTGTTTCTTCCAACATCCGAATCGGGCGGTCTTCAGCACTCTTACAGTAGCGCCAAAAATCGCCTCACCTATGATAAGGTTCACCACGATTGATCTTAGAATATCCTGCCTGTTAGTTAAGTGAATCGAAGAGCGAGATATCGATTAGATATATGCCTAATCGATAATAGGAACATGTTCTTGTCCCTCGAAACTGATTGCTTGCTGCAACAACGATTTTAACGTGGGTTGTAGGTTAGCGGTTCGATAGAAAAAAGCAAACTCTTTGATCAAGAAGAGCTTGCTTTTTTAGTTTGTATTCGATCAGAATCGTTTGTATATGCGCCGACCTTAAACTTTAAGTTCAAGTGCGTGGGAAACCCAGCAAACATTTAAGAAGGTGTTACAAATCATGGAAACCAACCTGCCGATAAACTCCGAAAGAAGTCCCCTTCAGCCATTCCGGTACATCAGCTGCACCTTACAATCTGCTGATTTCTCCCCGAGATCCGTGCGGTAGACGGTGATTCCATGTGGATTTTTCACCCCACGTCGATTACAATGAATTTAACCATTCTGATCAGAAGTTTAACTAAAAATATCATTAGGAGAATCAACAAATGATCAAATCCCAACGCATCAATCAGATTAAAGAATACGTTTTTGAGCATGAATCAGTATCCCTTGAGGAATTGGTCGAGCATTTTGGGGTATCCAAAAATACGATTCGCCGGGATGTTCAATCCCTGGTAGATTCCGGAATAATAAAAAAAGTGTACGGCGGGGTATCTGTCAATCATTCCAAGCTTGTTGTCTTCAATGAACGTCGTGACCAAAACTTGACCAAGAAGCAGGAAATCGGCAAGCTGGCTTCCCAGTTCGTGGAGGACGGCGACGTTATTTTTGTCGATTCGGGTACGACGACTCTGGAGCTTCTTCCCTACATTCATCACAAGCAGCTCACGATTGTCACCAACAATTTCGATTTTATTCATGAAGCCAAGCCGTATCCTTCCCTTTCCATCTTTTCAACCGGCGGCATGCTTGAACGCAAAACGAATTCTTTTGTCGGGTTCCAAAGCATCGAGCTTCTTAAGAAGTATAATATTAACAAAGCATTCGTAGCGTCCACGGGGATTTCGATTACAAACGGTGTAACCAACTCGTCTCCGCTGGAGACCGACATTAAAAGCACGGTTGTGGAAAAGAGCCTGAACGTGTACCTGATGATTGATGACAGCAAATTCGACAAATACGCGATCACGACGTACTGTTCCCTCAGCGACATTGACTACCTGATCACCAATAGCGTGCCAAACATAACCTACCAGCAATACGCATCAGAACACGGGATCACCATCGTGACACCATAACGACCGAAACCCAAAAGCAGCACCATTTCTCTGTTTGGCACAGAGTGGAACGTGCTGCTTTTTTATTGGCCGTTATTTGGTTTTCAAGCTGAGTGCTTTGCCGCTGGAACCGAATTCCCGGATTTTGGAGCGCACCGTTTCTCGAATGGCTTCTCTGGCAGGCGTCAAAATGGTCCGCGGTTCCGTTGTTTCCGTATCCGCTGCAAGAGTCTTACGCAGCTGATGAGACCAAGTTGTGACGCATTCGGTGTTGATGTTCACTTTGGCATGACCCAGTTGGATTGCTCGCTGCAATTGGTGCCGCGGAATGCCTGAGGCGCCGTGCAGTACAAGCGGAATACCCACCATTCCGGATATCACTTCCATCTCTGAGAAGCCAAGCTTTGGCTCCCCGACATATCTGCCGTGGACGGATCCTAGGGCAGCCGCAAGAGCATCAATGCCTGTTTCCTCCACGATCCGTTTGCATTCATTCGGGTCCGCATATTGGATGCCGCCGATCAGGCCATCTTCCATGCCGCCCACAGTGCCAACCTCGGCTTCGACGGAAACGCCTTTGGTGGCTGCATATGCTGTGACTTTTTTCGTATCTCGTATATTGTCCTCGATTGGACCATGGGACCCGTCGAACATGACGGAAGTAAACCCCGCGTCAATGGCGCGCAGACAGTTCTCGACCGTCTTGCCATGGTCGAGATGAAGGGCTACGGGTACCTGAATCTTTTTCTCTTCAACCAGCACACTTACCATTGCTGCAACAGTCCGGTAACCGCCCAGAAAATCAATGAGCCGATCCGATGCCGCTACAATGACCGGCGCCTCTTCCTGCTGCGCCGCATCCAGAATGGCATGAACCCAGGATAGACCGTTTACATTGAATTGGCCGACACCGTAATTCTCCTCTTTTGCTTTCTGCAGCATTTCCTTCATGGATACCAAGGGCATGACCATCACCTCCCATCACTCTCTTTGCTAGCCGAGGCCCAGCCCTTCTTTCATTTTTTTCAGCATAATTGCGCTTGATTCTTCCGGTTTGTCGCTATATGCAAACACTGCATTCGTAGCAATGCCATCAAACTTCATCTCGCGCAGCTTGCGGAACAATGTATCAAAATCAACGTCGCCTTCACCGATGTTCAAATGCTGGTGCACCGTCACCTTGGCGTCCGGCGGATTGACAATGTAGCGCAATCCGTATGCGGCCTTATGATTAAAGGTATCCGCAAACAGCACATGATCCAAGAGATCCCCCGCTTCATCCAGCATTTTGGCAATATCGCCTACGCCGTCATCATAGAAGAACGTATGGGCAACGGAGTATACAAGTTTGATCCATGGGCGATCAAGCGCACGGATCATATCGATCGCGCCGGTATTGGTCTCAATAAAATCATAAGGATGCGCTTGCAGGTTAAGGCGAATGCCTTCCTTCTCGAAGACCGGGATCAGTTCGTCCATCGACTTGACAAACTTCTCTTCACAGATAAAGGGTTCATATTTGGAGCCGCTGAATTCGCTATTCATCAAATCCACGTCCAGCTCAACGGCGATCTCGATGGCACGCTTCCAATTCCGAACGGCCGCCTGTCTTCTCTCTTCATCCGGTCCGGCCCAGTGGTACAGCGGCAGAAGGGAAGAAAATTTCAGGCCCGCCTCGCTCATCCATTTTTTGACCTGCTTGATCTTCGCTTTATCCACCTTGGGATATTTGTAAAATGGACAGAAATCCTCGCGAGGCGAAAGCTCGATATATTCATAGCCCAGATCGGCGACCTTGAAAATCATCTCTTCCATCGAAAGGGAATCCCTGAAATGCGTCGGATCGTATGCCAGCTTCATGCTTGTTCCTCCTCTTTGCCTGTATTGGATTTAATACTGCTTCGATTTTTTCAACATGTCTACCTTCCGCTGGTATGCACGCTGTATCCCCTCTCGTTCCGATACTTCTGCCACTCCGACATGCCACCAGCTATCGTAGCCATCTGTCATCGTTTTGGGCAGCACTTTCATCTCGATCAAGGTGGAATTCGGCTGCTTCTTTGCATCCTCCAAGGCCGTTACCAGCTCTTCCACGGTGTTGGCGCGGTAGACCTTTGCTCCATACGCTTCCGCGATCTTGGCGTAATCAATGTTCATGATCCGGTTATCCCGTGTTCTGAATTCGCAGTAATAGCTTCCTGAGCCATGATCCATTTGCAGGTTGTTGATGCATCCGAAGCCGGCGTTGTCGAACAGCAAGACGTTGATTTTTTGGTGATACTGGATCGCCGTGACCAATTCGGAGTGCAGCATAAGGAAGCTGCCGTCGCCTACGATGGAATATACCTCGCGGTCGGGATTCGCCAGCTTGATGCCGAGCGCGCCCGATACTTCATATCCCATGCAGGAATACCCGTATTCCAAATGGTACGTATTACTCACTTCCGACTTCCAAAGCCGCTGCAAATCTCCCGGGAGCGAACCGGCGGACGACACGATAATGCTGTCTTTGTCAATCGTATCGTTAATGGTAATCAGTGCCGTCGTTTGCGGCAATTCCGATGCCAGTGCATCGGCATACTCATTCATCGTCTCCTGAGTGAAGTGCTGTTTGACCTCTGGCACAAAGCCTGTACGCTTGAATTCCACTTTGGAGAGACGTAAGCGTTCATCGGCCCATTCCTGCTGCAGCTCTGGAATAATCGGTCCGAATTCGCTGATGTACCCATCCAGCCGGTCATACAGTTGGGTCAGCGCTTCCTTCGCATCAGCCACCACCTGTAAGCCGTCCAGCTTGTAAGCCTGCATCCGGCTCACATTGATGTTCAGAAATTTCGTGCGGTCAAAATCAAACGCCGTCTTGGAGGAAGTGGCAAAATCGGTATAGCGCGTCCCGATCCCAATGACCAGATCGGCTATACGGGCGGCTTTGTTTGCTGCGAGTGTTCCTGTAATCCCCATTCCGCCCAGATTGTTCTCGAACGTGCTCTCGACGGCGGATTTGCCTGCCTGCGTCTCTACCAGGGGAATATCGTATTTCCTGGAGAACGCGATCACTTCTTCCCTCGCTCCGGAGTATTTTACGCCTCCGCCGACCAGAATCAGCGGCTTGCGGCTGCTGCGGATCAGCTGCTCCGCAGCTTGCAGCTCCCGTTCGTTTGGCTGCAATCGATCCAAATAGTGAACGCGCTTCTGAAAAAATGTCTCGTCGAATTCGAACGCTTCCCCTTCCACGTCCTGGGAAATGCAGATGGTGACAGGTCCGCTCTTGACCGGGTCGGTCAGTACCTCGAAACCCCGAATCAACGCGCTCATCAGCTGCTCCGGACGCGTCACGCGATCCCAATAGCGGGACACCGGCTGCAGCGCATCGTTGGTCGTGACGGCCATGCTGTATTCCTGCTCGATCTGCTGCAGAACTGGGTCGGGCTGCCTTGTTGCAAACGTATCCGCAGGCAGGAACAGCACAGGCAGGTTGTTGGCAAGTGCCGTACCGGCGGCTGTTACCAGATTGGCAGATCCCGGGCCCGATGAGGTGGATACCGCATATATTTTTCGCCGCAAGGTTTCCTTGGCATAAGCGATTGCCGCGTGAGCCATGCCCTGCTCGTTCTTGCCCTGATACACCTTCAGATGACCGGCATCCTGCTCCAGCGCCTGACCGATCCCCAGTACGTTGCCGTGGCCAAAGATGGTGAATATCCCTTCGACAAAAGGGGTCTCTCGACCATCGACATGAATGTACTGCTGGTTAAGAAATTTGATCAATGCTTGCGCTGTTGTCATTTTGATCTTGTTGCCCATGATTCAACTCCACCTTTATTGAAGTGTTATCCTGATATCAGGAATGGATGACAGGCTGATTGGCAATCAGTGCTTCAATCTCGTTAACGGTTGGCATCGCTTCCGACGAGCTGTGCTTGCTGACCACGATGGATGCCGAAGCGCTGCCGTATTTCAGCGCGGTCTCGATGTCCTTGCCGGAGATCAGGGCATACAGGAATGCCGAAGCATACGAGTCGCCGGCACCAAACGTCTTGAGCACTTTCGTCTTGTATGCCTGTGCACGGAAGACGTCGCCGGATTTGGTGTAGGCATAGGAGCCTTCGACCCCGTGTTTGATAACCACGATTTCCGGTCGATGACCGAACAGCGCATGAATGGTATCTTCGTTGATTCCGCCTTCTTGGCCTTCCATCACGTCATATTCATCGCGCGTTCCAATGACAATGTCCGATAGTTCGGCTACCAGCGAGTAGTACACAGACGTCTCTTCTTTGCTTTTCCACGTGTAGGGACGATAGTCCAATTCGAAAACGACTTTTGTTCCGTTCCGCTTAGCCAACCGAACAGCTTTGAGGACCGCCTCCCGGGAAGGGCTTTGAGCCAGCGCCGTACCGGAGACCAGCAGTATGCCCGCCTGTTTGATGTATTCCTCGTCCACTTCTTCCGGTCGCAAATACAAATCCGCTACGTCGTCCCGGTACATCAGGATGCTGCATTCCTCGGGGCTCTTGATCTCTGTGAAAGCAAGGCCTGTCTTATGCCCTTCCTGGTCAACGACAAGCCGGGACGTATCGATTCCGGCGTCACTCATGTATTTCCGGATAAAGCGGCCATGCTGGTCATCGGCAATTTTGCCGATAAAGCCAGCTTTGAGTCCAAGGCGCGACGCTCCGATCGCGATATTGGCCGGAGAGCCTCCCACATACTTGACGAAGGTCATCGTTTCCTCCATCGGGCGATTGTATTCTGCAGCATTCAGGTCAATGCAGGCTCTTCCGATCGCGATCAAATCATATTTCTTTTCTCCGCTTGTTCCACTGTTCATGCTCTTTCCGCTCCTTTTCGGTTAGTTGCGATCCAGAATCCATTCATGATCCGAGTCGTTGTGGAACTTCCATATCCGTTGGGGGCCTGCCATAACATTCAAATAGTACGACGTATATCCATCCGGCACACCAACCGGATGATATCCGGCAGGCACGATCACCACGTCCCGATGCTCGACAGCCATGGTCTCATCCAGCGTTCGGTCATCCGTGTACACCCGCTGGAACAAAAAACCGGCAGGCGGATCGATTTCATGATAGTAGGTCTCCTCCAGGAACGATTCATGCGGAAGCCGATCCTGATCATGCTTGTGGGGCGGATAGCTAGAGAAGTTTCCCCCCTCCGTATAGACTTCCACCACAAGAAGGCTGCTCGCAGTCGGATCATGATCAGGCAAGATATTGTGGACCATGCGTTTGTTCTGATACTTTCCCCGATGCTCGACGCCGACCTCCCCTGCCTTGATCCATTTCGTGGGAAGCGGCTGCAGCGCAGGCGCGTAACACAGAGCAACGGTAGCTTGGGTCGCCGCTTTGATCGCGAAGCTTTTGCCGCCGGATACGAATACGCTATCTGTCGGTTTCTTCTCGAAAACGTCCATTCTCGTTCCTATGCCTTCAAAAACATGTTCTCCTTCGGTAACGGTAATCTTGCCTGTCAAGGCAACGATGCAGCATTCCTGATCCGTCAGCGACTCTTCATAGCGCCCTTGCGCTTGGAGGTCAATCAATTTGAAGCCGACGTATTCCAGTTCGGTGTCTTGCGTCATCAATTGATGAACGATTGTGACAACGCCTTCCTGCTGTGTTGAATTAGGCTTGCGCAGAAGATGACTGACCACGTATGAATCCCTCCCGTTTATTCAAATTCCGGTTCCGTATAACGTGCGGTCACGACTTTTTTGCGAGTGTAGAAATCCACGCTGTCTTTCCCGTTGGCATGCAGCGTGCCGTAGAACGAAGATTTCCAGCCCGAGAACGGGAAGAATGCCATCGGAGCGGGTACGCCGAGGTTGATGCCCAGCATTCCCGCATCGATATTTTCACGGAAATAACGAATGGCGTGCGCATTTGTGGTGAAGAGGCATGCCCCATTGGCGAATTCCGACTGATTTGCGATTTCCACCGCTTCCTTCAGGTTTTTCACCCGAATAATGGACAATACCGGAGCAAAAATCTCTTCTTTCCAAATGGTCATATCGGTTGTTACGCCTTCGAAAATGGTTGGTCCAACGAAGTAGCCGTCTTCCAGCAGATGATCCCGACCGTCCACCAGGAGCTGTGCCCCTTCTTCAATCCCTTTTTCGATGTAGCGGATCGTACGCGTTTTGTTCTCTTCGCGGATGACCGGGCCAAGAAATACCCCGTCCTCCAAGCCGTTCCCCATTTTTACGTTTTGCGTTTTTTCTTTGAGCAGTGCGATGAATTCATCCGCAATGCCTTCTTCGACGGTCACGACGGCACAGGCCATGCAGCGTTCACCGGCGGAACCGAATGCTGCGCTTACCACGTTCGTGACCGTATCTTCCAGATTGGCATCATTCAGGACAATCGTATGGTTCTTGGCTCCCGTTAACGCCTGTACCCGTTTGAGATGTTCACTGCCTTTTTTGTACACATACTCGCCGACCGGCTTGGAGCCAACGAATGAAATCGCTTTAATTTCCGGATGCTCCAGAATTCCGTTGACGACGTCATGAGCTCCATACACGATATTGAATACGCCAGCAGGCAGCCCGGCTTCGGTAAACAGTTCCGCAAGTCTTTCGGTCAGGAGCGGCGTACGCTCGGAAGGCTTCAAAATAAAGGCATTCCCCAGCGAAATGGCCATCGGGAACATCCAGCAAGGTACCATCATCGGGAAGTTGAACGGCGCAATGCCTCCGACGATTCCGATGGGATAACGGTAGTTGGCAGCCTCGACGTCCGTTGCAATGGAGGCCAGCGAATCTCCCATCATTAGTGAAGGCGTTCCTGCGGCAAATTCGACGTTCTCTATTCCGCGCTGCACCTCGCCGAGTGCTTCATGCAGACTCTTGCCGTTTTCGATCGTAATCAGGCGGGCCAGCTCGTCCTTGTGCTTCGAAAGCAGCTGCTGGTAATTGAAGAGGATGCGTGCACGTCTTGGAACTGCGACCCTCTTCCATTTCTCGAAGGCTTCCTTCGCAACTTGCACTGCATAGTCCATGTCCTCTTTGGTCGACAGCGGAACCTGGCATATCCGTTCTTTCGTAGCCGGATTGTAAACGTCTTCATATTTGGTCGCGCGACTTTCCACCCATTGACCGCCGATATAGTTTTTCAATTTTCTTGCCGTTGTGTTCATCGTTGTGGACATCGTCAAGCTCCTCTCTCAGGTTGAAAATAAGAACCATAAAACCAGAGACATTTCACGGTTTGTAAAGTACAATTTTGATTATGTTTTGGTTATGTTTTTATGATATCCGATAAAAAACTAACCGTCAACCCAGTAAAAAAACTAAATATGATCATTTTCCGATTCTTCATGCCTGCATATTGAACGTCTATGCGAGCAGGAACAACAGCGGGATTGTAAAGATGGAACATAAGGTGGACATGACGATGTATTGTGAAGCCTCCTCCCCTTTCCCTCCATAGGTTTCGGCAAAAACGGCATTCGAGGCCCCTGAAGGCATGGCGCTGACCAAAAAAGCGATCCCGAGCAGCACGCGGTCGTCCAACACCTGCTTAATCAACAGAAGACAGGCCACAGGGACGAGGATCTGTCGCACGAGAACGAAGAGGTAGGTCCGCTTGCTCCGCAGCAGAGCCCCCAGCTTATTGCCGGCAATCATCGAACCCGTGAGGATCATGGCAATGGGCACCGTTAGTCCCCCAAGCCAGCGGCTTGCTTCCAGCAGCGGCGAAGGCAGCCTTGCATTGAACAGGAACATGATGAAACCTGCGGCGGTTGCAAGTATGGCCGGATTGCCCAACAGCCTGGACAGCGGCGCCATTCTGGCCCCGGCTCCCGAGAATATGCTTCCCCCCAAGCTGAACAGAGCCAGATTGAACACGGTGTTGTAGGTGCCGAGTATCGCCAGTCCCCGGTCTCCGTACAGCGCCTCCACCATCGGCATGCCGATGAACAGAATGCTGGAGAACACGCAGCAGCCTACCCAAATTTCCCGTTCCCCCGCCCGCAGTAACATTTTGGCTGACAGAAGGCCGGCAGCAAAGGTGAAGAGCAATATGGCGACAGCAACAAGCATCGTGACGCCAATGTCGCCCAGCAGTTCCCTGGAGTAAGGAATTTGCAGGCTGTGCAGTATGGCGCCCGGCAGCACGATGCCCAGCAGAAGTTTGGACAACCCTTCCATGTGGGATTTGCGCAGCAGCTTCAGCCTGAAGGCAATGAATCCGACCGCCATGTAAATCAACAAAATGATATTTTCGTGGATCAAAATATCGAGCATTCCTGTGCCTCCCTCCTGGTTGCGGCAGGAACATTATAATTCTATTGTTATATTTTTGTCTATTTTTAATAAAGTGTTGATAATATTTTGGTGTTATTTTATATTAATTGTATCAAATCAAACAGGAGAGTGCCTATGAAAGCCAGACGTCTGCAGGATATTGAAGAGTACGTTCACTCTCATAAAAGCGTCACTCTGGATGAATTGTGCCAGAAATTCGAAGTTTCCAAAAACACGATAAGGAGGGATATCAACCAGATTGTACGCAAAGGCGCCGTTGAAAAAGTGTATGGAGGCGTCACCTCCGCCACAGAGCTTATTCCGTTCGAAAATCGGGGAAGCAAGCATTCGTCCGAGAAAAGCATCATTGCCCGTTTGGCCGCCTCCTGCATCGAAGAGAACGACCTGATCTTCATCGATTCAGGCACAACAACCCAGCATATGGCTGAGCATCTTCCAGCGAACATTTCGTTTACGATTTTGACGAACAGCCTGGATATCATTAATGGCGCATCCGAACTGCCGCTGGTGAATTTGCTGGTGATTGGCAATACTTATAAACACAAAACCAAATCGTTCGTAGGCATTGACGAACCTCGCATGCTCGACAAATACAACGTGAATAAGGCCTTTATGGCGGCAACCGGCATCAGCACAACTCACGGCCTTACCAACTCGGATTTGCTGGAATATGAGATCAAGAAGGTCATTGCCAAAAAGGCGGAAACGCTGCTTCTGCTCGCAGACCCCAGCAAGTTCGGCAAATCAACCCTGTTAACCTATGCACCACTGGAAAATGTGGACATGATCATCAGCTCCGAACCACTTCCCGATCCGTTCCAGCTTTTTTGCGAATCACACGGCATCGAGGTCAAAATACCCTAAACAGGACACTACAGGAGGAAATCACATGCCATTATTGCGATTTGACGTTATTGAAGGTCGAAGTCCCGAGGAAATGAAAAAACTGCTGGATGCCGCCCATTATGCCATGGTCGAGGCCTTCCGGGTTCCCATGCGGGATCGGTACCAGATTGTGCATCAGCACGCTCCTCATGAAATGATCATCGAGGATACCGGCCTGGGTTTTGAGCGTACCAACCAGGTCATCGTCATTAGCGTCGTCAGTAAAGAGCGGACACCGGAGCAAAAAGAAAGGCTGTACAAGCTGCTGGCCGAGCGTCTGCAGCAGGAATGCGGCATTGCCCCAAGCGACGTGATGGTATCCATCGTCGAGAACGGAACCGGCGACTGGAGCTTTGGATTCGGCCGGGCGCAGTTTTTAACCGGCGAATTGTAGATCGGGCCGGGCGGAGTGTCTTCAAGTTGTTAATCTCCGAATCAGCTTATATGCAGCATGCCTTCTGTCTTAAGAGAGAAGGCATGCTGTTTTGGTATAACCGGTCATTGCCGTTATGTCGTCCGTAGCCCGCCCGATTTCGTCCGACCTGGGATTCCAGCTGAACAACAGAAGTCAGGCCTGGGGCAGCCCGGAACGCTTTCCCTCACATTTAACACACAAACATCCGGGGTCGACCGAATGAACAGGCGACCCCGGATGTTTGTGGTTGTAATCATTTGTATCGTGTCTTATACAAGAATGGTCCTCAGGACAGCTGCAGCTTGTAGTGCCTGGACACTACCTGCAGCGTCGTTTCCTTGGCTGTTCGGATCGCTTCTTCCGCATCCAGCTCATAATACTCCGGACGGAAGAGCTCGACCGATACAACCCCGTCATATCCTTTCGCCTTCAGCGTAGCGAAAATAAAATCGAGGTCAATCGCACCCAGACCAGGCCATACCCGATCTTCATCGGTCAGAAAACCGATAGGGAAATCTTCGGTATCGTCGATATGCACAATAAAGATTTTGGACACGTCCGCTTGCAGCAGGTCCCCGCGCTTGGAGCCCATCGCATGGAAATGGAAGCAATCGAGGACGAGACCCACATTCTCGCGGGCAACTTCCTCAACAATGTCGTAAGCTTGACCAAAGGTGTTCACTGTACACTGCGGATGTCCGACAAACTCCAGCGCAATTTGGATGCCATAAGGCTGTGCCAGATCCGACAGCTCTCGCAGTACCTGGACCGAGCTGGCCTTGATTTCGGCATGCGTTATCTTTTTTTCGGTCACGAGCGGAACGGCAACGATGTATTGCACACCCAGCTGTGAACCAATCTCCAGCATTTGGCGATACTCTTTCAAGAGCTCGCGATACTCGGCCTCATCCCGGTTATTGAAAAATACAAGAGCGTTAAAGGCCAATGGTTTGATATGGCTGGACCGGAAAAACTGCGCCAGTTCATCAACGGAACGATCCTGCAGATACTCGGGCAATTTGTCCATGGTACGGATTTCGATATAATCATATCCGTGTCTTTCGCAGTATTCCAGATCCTTGGCGAGATTCGAGTTGTTCAGGGTGGTTGCCTGATTAAAACATAGTTTCATCGTTCATTCTCCCATCCGTATGTGTTTATACCTTTTCATAAGCGGCCCGAGGCTCCTGCCCGGCCTGTCAGACTTGAACGCGGTTGCCGGCCTCGTTGCCGTACAAAGCCGGTTTCTCCCCCAGTTCCACCAACTCCGGAATGCCGGACTCCTGTGCCTTGACACATGCATCCGCCGTAACCGCAGCAATATAGCCATCCCATGCAGTAGGTCCTTGTGGTTCGCCTTTCAGTCTGATCGCATCAATGAAATCCTGGAGCTCACGATCGTATGCATCAATGAAACGCTGCTTCCAGTCCATCAAAATATGCGTTCCTAGCTGGGCCTCTTTACGGAAACTAATGCTGGGAACCTCAGGCAGTTTGATAATGCCTTCTTCACCAATGACTTCGCACTGAATGTCGTACCCGTATTTGCAGTTCACGAAAATTTCCGCGTTGATCAGGATGCCTCCCTGCGTTTCCAGTGTGACGACTTGCGGATCACGCAGATGGCTGGATGCATGTCTTGTTTTTTTGGGGTAAGCGACTTGTACTGATTTATAATCATCGTTCACCAGCCAGTGCAGTACATCAATCTCATGGATAAGCGTATCAGTAATCGCCATGTCGGTCGTATATTTGTCATCTACCTCAGGGTTGCGGTGCGCACAGCGGATCATCAAAGGCTCGCCGATAAATTTGCTCTCGATTGCCTGTTTGAGCTGTTGGTATCCTTGGTCGTAACGGCGCATGAAACCGACTTGAACGAGTTTTTTTCCATGCTTGACCTCCGCTTGGACAATTTCCATACATCCTTGGGCCGTTGTCGCCAGCGGCTTTTCGCAAAATACGTATTTCCCCGCTTCGATCCCCGCCATAACGCTCTGCTGATGGGCCGGGCCCCAGCTCGTTACAAGAATCGCGTCAACGCCGCCGGATTCGATCAACGTCTTATCGTCGGGAAATACCTGCGCATCCAGATTGTAATTATCGACTGCCGCTTTGGCGGCCTCGGCATTAACGTCGGTTACCGCAACGATTTTGGCTCCCGACAAGTTGTTCGTGATTCTCCGGATATGCTCCCGGCCGATTGCTCCTGTTCCAATAACGCCAATGTTCAAAGTCATGATATGATTCCTCCTGATTTTTTTCATGAATGCAGCGCTTACATGATTGATATTAATCGGTCGATGCCGCATTGGCACCATAGCTTTCCTGCATATGGCGAGATTCTTTCCCGTGGTTGCGGAAGTTTTGCTCCAGCTGTTCCAGCGTCAACCCCTTGGTTTCGGGCAGGAACAATTTAACGAACATGATCGCCAGTACGCCCAGCACGACGAATACATAGAAGGTGGCCGACAAGCCCATGCTTCCGAGCATTACCGGGAATAGCAGTCCAATGGTAAAGTTGACAATCCAAAGAAAGAAAACGGTTACACCCATGCCGAATCCACGCAAACGAAGCGGGAAAATTTCGGATAACATAAGCCAGGTTACTGGCGAGATCGCCCCCTGCTGAAAGGCCAGGAACGTCACCGTCAAAGCAAGCACAACGTATGGCAGCGCGGCTGACCCTTGCAGGACTGACGATAGAATCGCAATTAACAGCAGTGCTGTTGTCGTGCCTGCGAGACCGGTGATCAGCATCGGCCGACGCCCCACCTTGCCAAGCAGCCAGATCCCCACGAAAGTGGCCACAACCGAAATGACACCGTTTGCAATATTTCCAATCAGGGCAGCGTCCATGGCAAATCCTGCGTCTTTCAAAATTTCAGTTCCATAGTACATGATGGAATTAACGCCTGTGATTTGTTGAACGACGGCAATCCCGATTCCTATGAACAGGATGCGCCGTACCCAAGGAATCGCCAAATCCTTGAAGCCGGCCTTTTGCAATTCCTTTTCCTGGTTAACCGTAGTTTGGATCTCTGCAAGTTCTTCGGCTGCCTTTTCTTTGCTGCGAATTTTGCCAAGCACGCCAAGCGCTTCATCGCTTCTCTGTTTGGTTACGAGCCAGCGTGGGCTTTCCGGTACCCGAAACATGCCGATGAATAGGAAGATTGCAGGCAGAGCGGCAATGGCGATCATATATCTCCATACATGGCTGGTATCGCCAAAAATAGTGCCTAAAATGGCATTGATTACAAAAGCCAGCAGCTGGCCGCTTACAATCATCAATTCATTTCGGGTAACAATCGCTCCGCGCTGGTCCGCCGGGGAGACTTCGGCCAGATAGGACGGTACCGTGACGGACGCGCCGCCAACGGCGAGCCCCAGCAGGAAGCGGGAGATGACCATGATTGTTACGTTAGGTGCAAGCGCGCAGCCGATCGTGGAAATGAAAAACACGATGGAAAGCAGCATGATGTTTTTTCGTCGTCCATTGTAATCGGACAATCGTCCTCCGAATACAGCACCCAGCGCCGCACCGAACAGCAGCGAGCTGGCGACGAGCCCTCCTGTGAAGGAGGTCAGGTTAAGCTGGTCTTCGGCAGACATGAAAGGCAGCGCACCGTTGATGACCCCGGTATCATAGCCAAACAGCAGGCCTCCCAGCGTGGATATCAATATGATCTTGGTCAGAAAGGACTTTTTAGCGGATTCGGTGTTCATAAGGCTGTCCCTCCTCGGATTCGCATGTTGATTCAAGCAGCTTCTCATCAATGTATCGGCGGGCAATTAGAGCGTATTCAAGGGGATTCGCAATGGCCGGATCCTGTTCGGCTTCAACGACAATCCAGCCCGTATAACCTGCCCCCGTCAGCTTACGGTACACCTCCGTGAAATCAATGCAGCCGTCTCCCGGAACCGTGAACATTCCGCTCAGGAAAGATTGCAAGAATGATTTTCCGACTTTTTTGCATTCGTTCATCACCTCGGGTCTGGCATCCTTGAAGTGGACATGCTTGATGCGGCCGATATGTCGATTCAATACGGTCATATAATCGCCGTCGGAGACATAAATATGGCCCGTATCATACAACAAATGCACATGCTCCGGATCAGTGCCAGCCATCAGCCGGTCGATCTCCTCCGCTGTCTGGACACCCGTTCCCATATGGTGATGGTATACCAGTTTCAAACCGTATTCCTCGGCAACTTTGCCAAGCTGGTTCAATCCCTCGCACAATCCCTCCCATTCATGGTCCGAGAAATGCGGTTTGTCGGCAAAGACATTATTCTCCAACCCCTGAACGCTGTAAGTTTGTTCAGATACAACGATGGCGCTTGCCTCTACCGCTTGAAGATAGCTGCACTGTCTGCGGAAAGATTCGAGGACGCCTTCCATGCCGTCGCGGATAATATAACTGCTGAACCATTGTGCCGCGATCTTTAGCTTGCGCAGCCGGAGCTCCTTGTTCAATATGGCTGCCTCCGGAAAAAATCCGCCGACCTCAGTCCCCTGAAATCCAGCAACGACGATATCGCTCAGCAGATGCTGAAGCGTGTTTCCTGCGCCTATTTCCGGGAGGTCATCATTGCGCCAACCAATCGGCGCAATCCCCCACAGGATGCCTTGATGTTTCATAAGCACTCTCCTTCAGATGAAAATAATGAGGCATGACTTGGAAACTAATTCCCCTTTTTTTGCTTGATTGATAATGTAATGATAAACTTTTGATCATTATGTGATTATATAGTAATATTAAAAGCGCTTTCAGTCAATATTTTTCTTCCCTTTTTTCTTAACATTCCTTAATTACCGTATGAATCCATAATAAATCGGGGAGTAAACGAGTCATATCCTACCTTTCTATTTGGTTATATTGATTATATTTTGGTTATATATTATCAATTCATGATTATTTTCTTGGTAAATATCCATACTTCATCAAATTTAATTGAAATATATGTAATAAAACAGTTGAATGCGCCTCGTTTGTGTTGAATTCAGGTTCGGGATGCCCAAGTTATGAACAATATGTTTCCACAGCACTTGTACCGTTCCAATCAGGACCACCTGTCCAACAGGTGGTTTGCTCTTGGGGTATAACCCCTGTTGCCAAACTGCGCCTAAAGACGCTAGCCTGACCACAAATCCGTTCAGGCTCAGTGTTTTTGTCACTTTCACTTACCAGTTAAACTGGTTTATTATTTCTTGCTCCCGTTGCTGCTGAACGGATCTTCGTACTCTTTTACACTCAGCTTATCTACTGCTTGGTCATGTGCTTCCTGGTTCTCGAATGTACTTTCTTACCGTTGCTTCATTTAAACCCACCGTACTCACGTAATATCCTTCTGCCCAGAATTTTCGATTCCCGTATTTATATTTGAGCTGGGCATGCTTCTCAAAGATCATTAGCGAGCTTTTTCCTTTTAGATATCCCATGAACGATGAAACTGCAATTTTCGATGGGATCGCTACCAACATGTGTACATGATCCGGCATCATATGACCTTCTATATCTCTACACCTTTGTACTTACATAAGCGTTTGAAGATTTCAATCAGATCTTTTCTCACTTGATTATAAATCTCTTTCCGTCTATACTTCGGGGTGAATACAATGTGGTATTTGCACATCCACTTTGTGTGAGCTAGGCTATAGCTCTTGGTTGCCATCTAAGACCATTCCTTTCCTTGAGCCTGAACATCTCAAGTTTATCGGAATGGTCTTAGTGGTCGAACCCTCAATCCCTCCACCCGCATAGCGGGTGGTTTTTTGTTTCGCGCGTTTCGCGCACTCAACTGGCTAAAGCCATAACAAAAAAGCCGCTATAATAGCGACTTTGAATAGAATAATGTTCTTGTCATACAACATTTTTCACATAAGTAGTGCTTTCAAAAAAGTCGTTGTTCCCCCAGCAGGATAACGGGAACCGTTCCAGCTTAGTTGTGTCTTATAGAAGAATAAAGCCTGCGCGGTATTATACCCAGACCTTTCGCCCCAGTTCTGGGTTACCATCCGATAGCCGCACCATCGCATCGTGGGTCGGTACCCCCGAGCAGGAAGCCATTGTCATCGATCATAATGGCGTGCGCATGTCCCATGACTCTAGCAAAATCTTCAACTGTATGCACCGCGTGTCCGGCCAGCCGTAAACGCTGCTGCACTTCTGCCGCGATTCGGCCTTCCACTCGCAATTCTTGCGTTGCCTCTCCCCATGTTCTTCCCCACACCCAGCGGGGTTCACGCACAGCGGTCTGGGGGGCCATGCCATAATCCACCATGCAGGTCAGCAGCGCAGTCTGTGTCTGCGGCTGACCTTCTCCTCCCTGGGTACCGTACAAAATATACGGTTTCCCATCGCGGCAAGCCATTGCCGGCATCAGCGTATGAAAGGTTCTTTTGTCCGGTTCCAGCCTGTTCACATGCGACGAATCTAGCGAGAAAAACGAGCCTCGGTTCTGCAGCAATATACCGGTGTCTCCCCCAACCACGGCCGAGCCGAACTCAAAATAGAGACTTTGGATAAATGAAACGGCATTACCCTCGCTGTCTACTACCGCAGCATATGCCGTATCATGCCCTACCGGCTGGGTATTCATCGGCAGAGCTCGCTCCATATCGATGCAGGCCGCCAGCTTCGCAGCATAGGATTTGGATAGCAGCCGGTCCAGAGGAATGGAGGAAAATTGTGGGTCTGTCAAATAACGATCGCGGTCACGGAAGCTCAGCTTCAGCGCCTCCACGAGCAGGTGATAGTACTCATAGGAACCATGCTCGATACTCTCCAAATCAAACTGCTCTATAATTTGAAGCGCCATTATACCGGTAAAGCCCTGTGAATTCGGCGGGACCTGATAGAGATCAAGCCCTCGGTAACTCCCTTTCACCGGCTCCACCCATTCACCTCTGTGTCTCGCAAAGTCCTCCAGTGTCAGCAGACCGCCCTGCTCCTTAAGTGAGCGAACAATCTCCTGACCAACACTGCCTGAATAAAATACGTCTCGACCCTGGTCCGCAACCTGGAGCAGGCTGCTTCCCAAAGCAGACTGCACAAAGCGGCTGCCTTGCTCCGGGACCTTGCCTCCAGGCAGATATATGGCGGCAGTCTGTGGATAAGCTGCCAACACATCGAAACGCTCAGCCGTATTGACATGCTGGTCCGGCGATAGCGGGAAGCCTTCCAGCGCATAATGGATCGCGGGCTCAAGCACCTCCGCCAGCGTCATCGAGCCATATTCCTGTAATATGGCATCCCAGCCGTCCACCATCCCCGGCACGGTAATGACGCTTCGGGGTCCTCGCTGCGGGATGGCTGATTCACCGGCAAAGCAGCTCGCGGTAATCCGGCTTCCCGAACGTCCACTCGCATTATATGCCCTGACTTTTCCCTCTTCGGTGCTATAGGTTAACCAGAAGGAATCGCCTCCCATTCCCGTCATATGAGGGTATACGACGGCAAGACAGGCGCTCACCGCCACGGCAGCATCGAAGGCGTTACCGCCCTGCTGCAAAATACGCGATCCTGCCGCGCTGGCCAAAGAATGTGGACTGACTACCATCGTCTGTGTGCCTGTGACTTGTGGAACCATCTTGCCACCTTCTTTCTCTCTTATGTTCAACTGACGGTAACTCCTGTTTGTTGTCTAATCAAGTTACCCATTCAGACGCGAATGTCTGAGTTGTATGCAGAGCAGACTGCCATCTGCCGGAGGCATACACCCAGCGACTCATTTTTGTACCTGATAGCAGCTGCGTGACATCTGAAGCATCCGTGACAACAAAGTTGCAGTCATGCCCTTCTTCTATTCCATACTCTTCGCAGCCCGTGATTACAGCAGGTATATCCGTAATCATCCGCAGCAGCTGTACTAAATCCCGTTCACTGCCCATATGGGCAGCATACGATGTGATTTGGGCGATCTGTATCAGATCCCCGCGGCCGAACGGATGGAACGGGTCTTGAATATTGTCGGAGGCCGCAGCAAGCGGAATGCCTTCGGCAAGCAGCTCGTTAATGCGTGTTGTACCCCGTCTTACCAGGCCGCGATCTTCCCGTCCCTGAAGATACAGGTTCACCGCAGGCAGCGTTACCGCGTTCAGACCGGCTTCCTTCATCTTCGCCATCACATGCTGTGCATCTTTTTCTGTCATTGCGGACAACGAGCACAGATGATCTGCCGTCACTCTGCCCTGATAACCGTAGCAAATCGTATGCTCTGCAATGCTCAGCACGGTTTTTTTTCCGGGATGATCACTTTCATCTGCATGCAGATCAATGGGTACGCCGAAACGTTCCGCTAACCGAAAAATTCTGCCAATCTCTCTTTCAGAGTCATCTGCCAGATGAGGGGCTCCCCCCAGTACATCAATTCCCATCCGCAGTGCTTCCTCGATGGCCTCATCCGCAGCATCATGATTGCCGCGGAACGGAACCATGAGCGCATATTGAATAGCCATACGGCCCTTCAACTTCTCCCGTACTTCCAAGGCTGCCTCGATCGTCCGAAAGGCCACCTCTCTCCCCAAATGAACAGGGAAGTCAAGGTGGCTCCTTATGGTCGTGGTCCCGTAGCTTAGTGCCATTCTGGCGGCAGTCAGCATGCGTTCCGCTAGCTGCTCCTTGCTGAATGTCTGTACAGCCTGGCTGTAATTAAGAATGGCTTCATGAAGTGTGCCGGATCGGTTCGACACCTGCGAGAGCGAAAAGGCCTTATCCAGATGCATATGACAGTCAACCAGGCCAGGCAGCATCATGCCGCCCTGCAGATCGATGCAATCCGCGTCTGAGAGCCGTTTCAGATCCGAACCGGCCTGATGCGGGACCATCAGACGGGAAGCACCGCTTTCCCGTGCATCAAGGAAACGATCTTGAAGGCGGATACTAACCCATTTTCCAACCTCCGCCTTTAGTTCATATAGACAGAGGTCTTCCCGGTGCGGAAGGCGTACATTAATGAAACGCAGCCCTGCACTCATTGTGCGGTAGCCAGCGCCTGAAGCACGGCCAGATCCTCCTCGTCAAGCTCGGTGGCCGGACCCGCTTTGATCATATCCGAGAACATTTCGTCCGGTACCATGGTCGTCAGACAATACAGACGTGTGCTGCCCGTGTTAATAATATCGTGATGGTTGCCCGGTGGAATGATAATGAATGAGCCTTGGCGGATCGGAGTCTCATACTCGCTGCCAACTTTGGCTAGCCCTTCCCCTTTTAACACATAAAAATATTCATAAGCCTCCCGGTGTTCATTGGATGGAGTTCTGCCTCCAACCTCGAAGATCTCCACAAATGAAGTGAAAGGAACCTGCTCCCTGTCGCACAGCAGAATGAACTTATTCGTATCCTGTGCGGAAATTTTGTGGACGGGACAATTCTCAAAGTTACCAGCAACCAGACCTGGAATGTTCACCATATACATTCAACCTCACTTTGATTGATATTAGTTTATGAATCGCTTTTCATCTTTTTACCGGCAGCCTTAAACAAGATATGTCCTGTTCTGTACTGCGAACAGCCGTGGTGGCAATCTTCAACCCACCTGTTCCCGTGCTGTTCTTCTCGTCCCTAACACCGTTCGGATGCCGGGCGAATAACGGGAAGGCGCTGCCTGTTAACTCAAGCCGAACATACGAGCCAGCCGGAAGAGTGGCCGCCAAGGGACGCAGCCGGATCTGCGCTGTTCTCCATTCATTGGAAGCATCTGCTCCTTCACTGCAGATTTCCGTGCGACCCACACTCAGCAGCCGGGCAGTCCCTTGCTCGGATACGGTGGTAAGGATGGCCACCAGATCCGTCGGACCGCCCAATGTCTGGTACTGCACGGATAACTCCGGGGACCCAAAAATCGGGATATCCTCTGCAAGCGGTCCTCCCGTATATACCAGAATCTCTTGCCGTTCCTGAATAACAGCTCGGTCGGACGGCAAGTAGGAATCCAGACGCATCGGCAGACGTGAGTCGTACACGAATACATCCGGCACAGCCTCCTCCACATCTTCCTTATGCTTTTCCAGTCTCCCCCCTCCTGCCGCACCGTTCGCCGGGGTCTGTGACCCAGACAGATAAAACCATTCGGACGGAGAGGCCCCATCCTCAAATAGAGAAGGCAGCTGTTCCGCCGTATGCCATTCAAGACTCAACTGGTCAAAATATCGGATCGGCAGTTCACCAGACAGTTCCATGTCTTCCTTGCCCTTCAGCCAATAATCAAACCAGCGCAGCTGCTCCAGATGATGACCACCATCTGCCTGCTCGCCATGATCGATTCCGCCGGCTCTGCGCCCCCATGGAATGTGAGCCCACGGGCCGACAACGAGCCGATGAAAGCAATCCGGCGTGGCCGTAGCTTGCAGCGCTTCAAACGATTGTAACGTACCCATGAGGAAACCGTCATACCATCCCCCAATATGAAGCGCCGGCACGGGTTCCTTTACGATATCGTTGATCCAGTTCATCTGCTCCCAGTACTCATCGTACGCTTGATGATTGATCCAATCATAAAATGCGGGAAAGTATTGCTCCAGAATTGGATGTCTTTCATTCAATGGCATTTTCCAAAGCATCTCATCGGGGCTGCGCATGAGTCGTGAGCATTGCTCTGCCGTTTCGAAGTCACCCGCTCTTTGTGCCGTGTCACGAGCCAGCTGGAAAGCCCACGGCAGATGGTTGCCAAGTGCGAACGAGCCATGCGGATAAAATAAGCCATGATACATGTCTGCCGGACACATGCTCGGTGCAATCGCCTGGAGCGCAGGGGGGTGAAGGGAAGCTGCTGCCCATTGTGTTAGACCTTGATAAGAGAAACCGTACATGCCTACTTTCCCGGTCGAGCCGGACAGACCGGCTGCCCACTTGATGGTATCAAAACCGTCCTCTGCTTCTTGAACAAACGGATTAAATTCGCCTTCCGACTCTCCCCGCCCCCTGACGTCCTGAATTACTACGATATATCCCTTACTTGCATACCAGACGGGGTGGGCATGCGTAACGGTAGAAGCAATCGACCGTCCGTAGGGCTGGCGCATCAGCAGCACAGGATATTCTCCTGTCTCGTCCGGCAGGTATATATCTGAATACAACGTTATGCCGTCGCGCATCGTGCAAGGGACCTTTCGCCGGATGACCACATTTCCAAATTTCATGCAACTCGCTCCTTTGCTGTAGATACGGATTGACTATTAAAATCCGCATGGCACGTTAACTTCTGCAGGTTGCGCCATTTTTCCATCATCCATTGATCAGACACCGCTAACAGCCGAACGCTTTAATTTTTCCTGATTCAAAATGCCCTTAGGGTCGTTGTGATGTTTAATTTCCCACAAACGATCATGCGCGTAGGATCGCCCGCCCTCCTTCAAATCCCAAGTGTGCGGATTATTTACTCTAACCCGGTTTTCCTCGTAACGTTCCATTAGCCGGTTCAGGTTTTCCTCCGTTGTGAACGGAACCAGCGGCAGGCCAGAGATCAGCAAATTTCCGTTTTGGCGGGCAAACTCGATGTGATTCATCACTTCTGGATATTCCTTTTTCATAGAGGAGATTTGCTCAAGGGCACAGGATGGATCAAAATTCAGCTGTAGATAGGTTAAGCCGGGGTCTGCCTTGCGCGCCCACAAAGTCGTATGATTCCATGTGAAATCGGAGACACCTACACCTTTGTGATACTGTTCGGCAGAGACCTTCATAGCCAAGTGACCTCCATACTCCGATAGGATACGTTCAAGCTGGGATTCGTTGGCCGTATCCACTTCCAGTAATGCGACAGCACGGTCAGCGGGGAGATCAAGCGGAAGAAAATAGGATGGTACAGGCCATTCATGGATGGAAATTAGCCGTTTCACCAAGGAAGTGTCCTCAGCAACCGCCTGCCCGAAGCGAAAAGCCTGTTCAAAACGGTCAAAGGTCACGGCCCATTGCATCCATTCCACTCGGGGAGCCAGATTGATTTCCACTTCGGACAAAATGCCGATTGTACCGTAAGTATGCAGGTAAGGCAGCACTTCGTCTCCCTGGAGCTCAATGGTACGGGGATGAACCTCAACGGTCTTGATTTTAAGAGAACGTACCAATCCATCCCAGATCGTTCCCCAGCTGATCGAACCGATGCCGCCAAAACCGCCGCATAAAAAACCGCCGATCGTCGCGGATTGAAAGGTGGAAGGCATCGTACGCAGCTCGTAACCTGCCTTGCGGGCAGTCGATTCCATTTTGCCGAGTCTGGCCCCGGCCTGAATCCGCATCGTGCCTTCTCCCATTTCGAGCACCTTGTTGTATTTGGCCAGATTCAGGACGATTCCGCCTGTCACCGGAACGCATTGACCATAGTTGCCGGTGCCGTTCCCCCTGATGGTCAGCGGAACTCCCAGCTCTGCTGCTATGGAGAGCAGATCGTCAAGTTCTTCCTCGGTGCGCGGACTGGCGATGCACTCGGCGACCTTACCCTGCAGCTGACTGGCCAGCACAGGAGAGAAGTGATGATAATCCATCGAATATTTGGCAAGCGCCGCCTCCTCCCACTGCAGCAATTCCGGATCCATGCGTTCTTTCAATACGGCTATCCAATGTTCATTCATTCGGTTCCCCTCCCGTATTTGTAAAACTGATCTCCCAAAGGAATCTCTTAGGATTTCGGCAAGAATTCATCCGTAAACACCTTGCTGACATCAGGCTCCTCTTTCAATGCCCCAATCTCCTTAAGCTGCTTTCCGAGCTCCATCCAGCGTTCCTCTGTCATGTAGCCGACGCCATGTGTCGCCGCATCACCTTCATATACAAACGGGATAAGCGCTTCTGCGGCATAGTTCAGCTTTTCTTTCGTAAAGTCAGGGTTTTCCTTTAGAATGACGTCATTCACGGTATCATAATTGGTCTTGTAATAATCCCAGCCCTTCATCGAAGCCTCGACATAACCGCGCACAATATCAGGATGATCCTGAATATACTGCTCCGTTGTGAACAGCACATTGGAATACGGGTTATAACCGGCGTCTGCCAGTAGCAGGAAATTAATATCCACATTCTGCTGCTTCATCTCGTACGGCTCACTGGTTACATATCCCTGAATGGCAACCGTTTCATCAGCTACAAAAGGAGCCAGAGAACCGGTATATGCCAATTCCTTCACGTTACCCAATTGGTATTTACTCTTCACAAAATCCCAGAACACCGAGCCTGTCCCCACGTATACGGAGCGGTTGTTCAAATCGGCCAGGGAGGACATGTTCTGATTGGCATGAACCATAAGTCCCTGCGGGCTTTTCTGGAATATCGTTGCAATCGCTACAAGAGGGATTCCTTCTTCACGAGCGACCAGCAATTGATCCGCTGTAGCCAGTCCGAACTGCGCCTTGCCTGAAGCCACGATCTGTGTTGGAGACACCTGCGGCCCACCTGCCTGGATGGTCATATCGAGACCAGCCTCATTGTAATATCCTTGTTCCTTTGCCGCATACAGACCCCCATGCTCTGCTTGTGCAAACCAGTTCGTCACCTGTGTAATTGCCGTCAGTTCCTCGCTTCCCCCCGTAGCAGCGGCATTCTGAGCAGTTGGCTGTTTCCCGCAAGCCGCCAGTAATGTGGATAAGGAAATCATTGCTGCGAGTAAAACGACAGTTCCCTTTTGTCTGTACTTGTTCATCTCATTACCACTCCCCAAGGAAAATTACGGATGATTTACTCTACTACTGCTACCGGATTTCGAAGCGTCATAAAGCCACTGATTCTACACTCGGCGGCATCACCTTGCTGAATCCGGACGGACCCGGGTGTGCCTGTCATGATCACATCTCCCGGATAGAGAGTCATCATCTGCGAAAAATACGAGACAATGAACCATGGATGATACATCATGCGAGACACCGTATTGCTATGAATAACCTCATCATTCAACACCGTTTCAACGACGAGGCTCTGCAAATCGCCTATTTCGTCAGGTGTTATTAGTTGTGGTCCGAGACTGAAAAATGTATCGAATACCTTGGATCGCTGCAGGAATCTGGGATTCCGTGCGTGAATGTCCTGGTTAGTCATATCCAGCGTTGCGGCAAAACCGGCAATGACCTCCTGCGCACGTTCTTCCGGCACATTTTTGCAGGTTCGGCCGATGATAATGCCAAGCTCTGCTTCTGATGTCACATTCACATCCTGAGCCGTAAGCTGGATATACTCTTCCGGCCCGATCAGGCTGGAGTCCGGCTTCATGAAGCAGACCGGCTCACGCTCTGGAGGAGTAGATGCGAGATCGATCGCTTTTTGCACATAATTCATGCCAATTCCCCATATTTTACGAGGATGGCGGAAGAGAGGAGCAGGTATAGCTTCTTCTGAAGGAATGAAAGGGATGGATGAAACTGTTCTATCCCCGTGCTTCTGATACCACTGGACAAGCTCCTCTAGCTGGCCTTGCTGCAAGATCTCCATAACGTTGGTGCCCCATGAGCTTCCTTCCGCCCTGTTGATCTCCTCTAGAAGAAAGAATCGTTCCCCATGTTCAATCGCCGCCTGTTCACCATCGCCGTGTTTCAGACTGACGAGCTTCACGGGGTGCTTCCTGCTGGCTGTTGAACCGGTTCAGTCCCCCGGACATCGGTGATTTCAAAATCACACAGTTCCTCCAGCGCCTCTGACAAAATCGTTGAGATTCGTTCCTGAATAATCCTGCCTTTCTCAGGCGTGGCCGTCGTAGCATCACCAGCAATGCCGGTAGCGGAGATATCTGCCATCTTCCAGGCGAAACGAATTTTCCCTTCTAATGTAAGAAAGCGGTAAGAGGACATATCAGGAAGCTCTTTGACGAGGAACTCCTCCTTCACCCAGTCCGGTTTAATGGACATCACGAGAGAGGTCTCATAATCACCACCATGAATACCGTATTGCAGCTCCTCGGGAGACAGGAGATCCTCTGCCACATTCAGACTGCTGGGACTGAGATAGAAAACCATCATCCCCGTTCTGATCCGTATTTCTCGTGATACTGTATTTAGCAAATCCACGTTGCCGCCATGGGTATTAAACAAAAGTAACTTGCGAAAACCACTGGCCTTCAGGCTTTCTGCAATGTCCAGCATGATGGCATGCAGTGTGCTCGCCGATAAGGAAATGGTGCCCGGAAGTCCGATATGTTCATTGCTTTTGCCATACGAGACCGGAGGCAGCAGCCAGATCTCCTTATCCGCCCGCACCCGCTCCAGCGTTTGGGATAATGTCGCTTCCCCAATCAAAGTGTCTGTATATACGGGCAAATGGGGGCCATGCTGCTCCACAGCTCCGACTGGGAGAATAACCAGCGCCTTATCCTTCGGCAGTTCTTTGACCTGTTTGCTTGTCAGACGGGGCAAAAATCGTTCCTCCCACGCTGTTCCTTCATATCGTTGAAACATAACTGACACCCTTTCTCCTGCGGCTTTAATGTTTTTACGCTTAGCTTCATGTCCATATATCGAATGATGCTCTTATCCTTTTACTTCTGAATTTACTGCTGAAAGAAAGGATGTGGCCCATTCCAGCAAACGTTGATCCTGTCCCGGACCTGCAATGATCGAAATACCGACCGGGAGGCCCAGTACCTCCGCAGCGGGAATCGTAAGCTGCGGCAGGCCCGACAAGCCGGAAATGCAGGTTAAACGCATCGTTTTCACTCTTCGTTCTTCAATTAAAGGCCCGCCCAAGCCCAGCTTCGGGGCCACTCCAGTCGTCGTCGGAATCACAAGTACCGTATCCGTTCTGAGCAGGTCAGCCATGTGCTTGCGTACCTCAACTCGGCGTTCAGCTGCTTTCTCCTGATCTCCACGTTCAACAGTGCTTGCCCAGTAGAATCGCCCGGACGTATCTGGTCCGAAGGTCGGCTGCTCACGTTCAATCCACGCCCCGTGCTCCTGCCATATTTCATAGCCCTGGATCGTCCTGAACATGGTCATCCATTCAGGTAGACCCTGCGGGGCGATGCGAACCGTTTCATGGCTCGCAGCCATGCCGCACAGCTGCTTCAGGTAAGGGGTTAGCGCCTCTTTGCTCTCAGTATCAGCAAGCTCCCACGCATCCTCACCGATGAGCACCCGGCTGAACCCTGTACCCGAGTCTGTCTGCGGCAAAAGTACTTCTCCTACCCGGCACAGCGTCTCGAGATCTCGTGCCATCCAGCCGACGGTGTCGAAGCTGGGTGCGAGTGGGATAACGCCTTTCGCGGAGACAATGCCATGTGATGGACGCATTCCATAAATTCCACAGTACGAAGATGGCACACGTACCGATCCTCCCGTATCCGTTCCAAGGGAGAAGTCAGCAAGCCCAGCGGCGACAGCTACCGCCGATCCGCTCGATGAACCTCCAGGGATACGATCGGGAGCCCTTGGATTCACTGGTGTTCCATAATGAACATTTTCACCATTCAAGCTGAACATCAACTCATCCGTATGCGTCATCCCCGTTAGCCTTGCTCCTTGCTGCAATAGCAGGTTGAGTGTTTCCGCGTGTTCCGCCTCAGGCTCATGCGTCTGGAGCCAACGTGGATTACCCGCGCCATTTGTATGGCCACGTACGGCAAACACATCCTTGACCATAAAGTTGAGTCCGTTCAGCCTACCCTGCCCTGTCGGTTCAACGTTTACCTGGTTGACAATGGCGTTCCATTGGTCCTTCATTGCGTCATCCCATCCTTCCGCTCAGCCTTCTAGCGATGCCAGCTCTTCAGAGTTGTTTCTCTCTATAGGGGTCGCTGCCCCGTTCAGCTCTTCTACCAACCAGGTGGAATCCGTAACGAAGCCATAACATTGCTTAATATTGTACAAGGTCGCCTCTATGCAGAAATCCGGGGAGCTTGTTGCCGAGCAATCCTCCAGAAGTATGCCGTCATATCCGAGACAAGCCGCGTCCTGCAGTGTATGCATGACACACTGATCGAGATTTACCCCGGCAAACAACACTGTTTGAATATTAAGATTGCGGAGAATACTGTCCAGTGGTGTATCCCAAAACCCGCTCATGCGATATTTATCCACATAGATATCATCGGGGGACGAATCCAGACCATCGACAATTGCCGTTCCCCAACTGCCTTTCTCCAGCACCTTGGAGCCGTTCCCCGGCAGCGGGTCCCCGATGCCGTTGCCCCGCCCATCCGAATTGTATACATGAAGCACGGATGGCGGCACGTTCATTCGGTCTTCCCGGTTGCCCCAGTTCACCCATATCACAGGCACTCCCGCTTTGCGCAGCTCAGGCATCAGTCGGTTCAGCCGGCTGACCGGGTTAAGGAGCGGAGAGGTATCGACCCCAATGGAATCCAGCCATCCACCCGGTGTACAGAAATCATTCTGCATATCGATGACAATAACTGCCGTATGCTCGAGATCAAATATGACTTCCTGCGGCTGTGCAGGGAGGGTAACTGACTTGCCGTACTTTTGCGTTCGCCTTAGATCCACCAGCGTTTCGGACACTTGCCAATAGCTCTTTCGATTTCCAAGTTTGAACATATTAAGTCCCCTCATTTTTTCTGAAATTTCTGATTTGAATCTTCAAATCCTTTTGGTTCAGGTTTATGGCTTCATTAGATACTCCGTTGTAAACGCCTGGGTAACATCTAGTGCCTTCGTTAATCCTCCGCCCTTGATCATCTGATCCTGCAGGGTGCTCCAGCGTTCCTGTGTCATGTAACCAATCCCATTTGCCTCAGATTCTTTGTTAAGAATAAAGGGTTTTTCCTGCACTGCTTCATAATTCATTGCTTCTACCGTCATATCGGGATTGTAGGTTTGAATAAACGGGTTTACCTTTTCGTAGTTGTCTAGATAGTAGCTCCAACCTTTCTGACTTGCCTGCACTACAGCTTCAACAACATCTGGGTGCTCTTTGAGATAATCTTCCGTCGTAAAAAGAACGTCTGCGTAATTCGCATAACCGGAATCGGCGATTTTCAGATAGTCCACCTCAACCCCCTGCTGAGAAAGCGCGTAAGGCTCATTCGTGATGTAACCCTGATTGAGCGAACTGGGGTCATTGATAAAATTGACAAGCTGCCCGTTATACTTCATTTCTTTTACATCTGTCAGATTGTATTGGCTCTTGATATATTCCCAGTAAGGCACCGCTGTACCGATGTATACGGTTTTGCCGTTCAGGTCTGTAAAATCCTGAATGTTCTCCCCCTTGTGGTACATCAGAACCTGCGGTGTGCTTTGAAAACCGGCAAGGATACCGACAACAGGGATTCCCTGTTCCCGCGCCTTCAAAATTTCATCCGCATAAGAGATACCGAATTCAGCTTTGCCTGCAGCGACAAGCTGCATGGTTGACACCTCGGGGCCTCCAGGCTGAATTGTCATGTCGATCCCCTTGTCCTTATAATAGTTCTGCTGCAATGCCGCAAAATAGCCTCCATCTTCCCCTTTGGCATACCAGCCCTCGATCAGTTTCACCTGCTTCAAATCCGTTCCGGCTTCCCCTCCCGCCGGGGCGGCGGATTCTAGAGCGGAGGAATTGGAGCATGCGCTTAGAAGCAGTAGGATCAAAGAAGCAGCCGACAGCAGCCATTTCTTGTAACGAAAGTTCATATGATGTTTGGACATGTTGGATCTCTCCCCCGGTTCTGGTATCATTTCATTGCTGATTCATGCCAGGACTTCAAAAGTTTGTTCGACACCATGTTGATGATTAGGAAAAATGCGATTCCTAGGGCCGATGCTGCTAAACCGCAGGCGAACAGATAAGGAGTTTGCAGGCGGGTTGCTGCAACGGTAATCCCGTAACCAAGTCCGCCTTGTCCGCCACCAATGCCTGCAATGTACTCACCCACGATCGCTCCGACAACCGAACTGGAGCATGAAATTTTCAGTCCTGCCATAATGTACGGGAGTGCCGCAGGAAATCTCAGCCTCCAAATGGTTTGCAGCTTGCTTGCATTATACAGATAGAATAAATTCTTCATGTTCTGATCCGTTGAGTTCAATCCGATCAGTGTATTCGACAAAATCGGGAAAAAGCTGATTAAGAATGAAATGATCACAATGGCATTTATTCCCGCTCCGAACCAGATCACTATGATTGGCGCTACCGCAACGACCGGAATAGTCTGTAGGATAATAGCGTAGGGATATACGCTTTTTTCTACCGTTTTGGACAGGGCCAGTAGAATGGCCAATGAAATACCGAGCACGACACTGATCGTAAAGCCAATCAACGCCTCCACAATGGTTGTGCTTACCGACGTAATCAGATTCGCGCTGTTCTCAGCTGCGGCTGCGGCAATATCGGATGGCTTGGGCAAGATATATGGGGGCATTCCGAGTATCCGTACGATTAATTCCCATCCGCCGATAAACAGGACAAACACGACGATTGGCGGCAGAATTTTTTTCAGCAGTCCAATGACTGGGCTATCTTCTGCCGGATGATGGCTGCGGGCATTCTCCTTCCCAGAAGCTCGGATACCTGGTGTCGTTTCAACGGCCGGATTAGCTACCATCTCTTCCATGTTGCTTCCCTCTCCTCTCATTTCTGGCTATCAATGATTCAGAACATTGGACACGCTGCGTACATATTCACCGAATTCAGGCTGGGTCCGGAATTCATCATCCCTCGGATAGGCAAACGGAATATCAATGAAATCCGAAATTTTACCGGGACGCGGTGTCATCACCACGACTTTTGTTGAAAGGAACACACTTTCGAACACGTTATGCGTAATGAACAGAACCGACATCTTCTTGTCCTGTTCCCAAATATTCAGCAGTTCATTTTGCAGCGTCTGCCTGGTAATTTCATCAAGTGCGCCAAACGGTTCATCCATTAACAGCAGCTTGGGACGGGATATCAACGCTCGTGCAATAGATACTCTCATCTTCATTCCGCCCGACAGCTCTCGGGGCAGCACCTTCATATAATCCTTCAGGCCTACCAGCTCTAGAACCCGCTCCCCTTCGGTAATTCGCTCCTTTTTGGATACGCCACGCAAAGTAAGAGGCATGGTGACATTATCAATCAGCTTGGCCCACGGGAGCAGGGTATGCTCCTGAAATACAAAGGCAATTTCATTCTGTTTACGTGCTTCCTTTGGGGAAGTACCCAGCACGGTCAGATGACCGGAGGTCGGTTCCGTCAAACCGGCAATCATATTAAAAATGGTAGATTTCCCGCAACCGGAAGGACCGACAAAACATAAAAATTCTCCTTCCCCCACATGCAGATTCGCATGCTGCACAGCTACAGTGCCATTGGGGTAGATTTTGCCGACATCATCGATAACAAGCATGGAACGGCTGTCCTTTTGGGCCGCTGCCTGTTGATTTTGGGTGAGCTGCATCTGAATCCCCTCTTCTCCTTGAAGTTGTGTCCTATCATATAGCCAAAAAATAAGAGTGTAAATATTCCTGACACAATTTTGGTTTTTTATCTAACGGTATACGCTTTACGTTGGTTCAAAAACAGAAGATTCTATATTTTAAGTAAACTTACATAACATATATATAACAAAAAGGATTGCGGGAATTCGACAAGACCCTATATAATTGCTTAAAAAGTGACGTCGTGTCCGGCACCTGATTCAGATATGTATCGTTTAGGAGGAATGATTGACATGCATTTAACTATAGAAGATGCCTTGGCGGTGTACCCATTATCGGAAGGGAAGTTGGCAGCCGGTAAAAATGGAATTTCCCGAACGATCAGCTCCATAAACTTGATGGATGCGCCGGATGTGATCAACTGGATGAAAGAAGGGGAACTCTTGTTGACTACAGCTTATGCGATTAGGGATTCACCCGAGGAATTTGTTAATTTGCTGCAAAAGCTCAATGAACGTGGGGCCTCCGGGCTTGGCATCAAGCTTGGTCGATACTGGGCGGAAATACCAGAGATAGCCCTGCTGGAAGCCGATCGGCTGGGTTTGCCCCTAATTGAGCTGCCTTTTCAATTCACCTTCTCCGAGCAGATCACTGCTCTCTACCAATCCGAGTTCCAACGTGATACTCGCCGGCTGAATGAATTGCTTGAAACGCAGAAGAAGCTGGTGGATTTTGCAATGCAGGCGGATGAGTACACCAATTATTTTCAAAGTATCACAAGCATTTTAGGGGTTCCTTTAGCCATCGTTACCTCTGAAGGACAGACCTTGTATAATATGACGCGCTGTTCCGATATGGAGCTGTTGAGCGATTGGCCCTGGAATCAGGCCAATCGGTTTTACAAGTCGGCGAGCAACCTGTTGTATCGTGTCCCCCTGCTGAAAAGCGGAAAGTCATACGGTTACTTGCTGATACAAACTGAAAATCTGCTGGAAGCACATGAAATGGAGGGCATTTTTCACCAAGCTGCCGTTATTCTTTCCTATCATCTGGAGGTCATCCAGAATCAGGAGGCTACTGCGGCAGGCAGTCGTCTTGGCACGGCCATGGAACGTTACTTAAAGGGGAACGCCTCTCTGAAAACGGTGCTCGAATTTGCCGAAGCATTGGGAAGCACATTTTGGAGCATGCCCTACGTATGCATGGTATCTTCCACAAGAACGGATGCTTGGGACCATGAAAGTCAGAGGCGCAAACTGAGGGAGATTCAGAATAAGCTTCAGGATCATCCCAAAACGTCCTCCTTGGAATCCCATCATTTTTATGTGATGAACCGCATATATTCACTCTTCCCCCTTCTAGAAGAAGAGGCCAAGGATCGAAGGAAGTATGAGAATTCGGTACGTTTGTATGCGGATTTGATGCATGCATGGGACCACGGAACAAGGACGTGTTTTATCAGTAAAGTGAGAACGGGTATGGAGGAGTTCATCGACGGCTTCCGGGAGTGCGGGGAGGCTGAGAGAATCAGTACAGAGCTTGGTTTAAGCGAACCGGTTGTCATGTTTGCTGACCTGGAGTTTATTTATCTCTTCAAGCATATTCCACAGGAGGTTATGGTCAGGTATTGCTCTTATTTATTCCGTCCACTGCTGGACAAAGAAGAGGAATACACCAGCGAGATGATGCACACACTTGAAGCCTATTTCGCCAACAACGGCCAAGTGAATGAAACGGCACGTGAGCTATATATCCATCGCAACACAGTGCTGTACAGGCTGGAGAAAATTTCGGGGCTGCTGAATCTGGATTTGAAGAATACCGATCATCTGCTGCTCTTAAAGCTGGGATTTATATTTAGGCACATGATGTCGCCCAAGAGACAAATTTAAAGCGACAGTTGACTACTAACCTTCACCTTTAAAATGACACAACACAAGACTTTCTGTAATGATAAATTTTAAATAAATCCCAATATGTATTTCCCTATATCATGTTTCAATAATTAAGTAAGGTGTACTTCCGTTCCCATTCCCCAACAGGCGGAAGAGACTTTTGCTTTTCACAAGCAAAAGTCCCCTTCCAAAATTAACGGCTTCAAAAATTCAATTTTTCACATATGTCTCGACTGTTTTTTTGAAGGACATTATGTGCATCACTTGGAAAAAAGTTGTGTATGGCAACAGCTCGATACCAAACGAGAAAATACCTGCCCCTCTCCCGGGCAGGTATCAGCATCGATCACTAAATATTAGTCCAGAAGGCTGTAGATCTGAATGCTCTCCACCTTGGCATCCTTGATATGAAACGACATCACATCCACATAATTGGATGGCTCGTAACGGAAGTCATCCTCCTCATCAGGGGCTCCATCACCAAGCAGATTCCCCTCAGGGTAGGCATTTTTGAGTGTATCCAGGCTATCTCCTGCTTTAATGTTTCGCACTGTCGCGTACTTAGGATCTGTAATTTCGATATGAAAGATGGAGTCTTGCTTCCCCTCCGGTATACTAATTGTTTTAATCTCCAGACCAGGATACGTATAAACCTTTTCTGTAAAACCGATTAACGTATCCATGTTTGTTCCATCGTCGGCACTGTACGTATGAGATTTCAGGTTATCCGGTTTGCCCAGCATCTGTTCCATCTGATCTTCATTCGCTGTATCCGAAATCGCAATGGTGTGCTCATTATAGACAAAAGCAAGCTCTTTCAGCACCACATTGCCTTCCTTCTCCATCGAACCTTCCTTAATAGCTTCAGCATCCTGTCCTTCCGAATTTTCTGAAGCAGGCGCAGTGGAATTTGATGCCCCTTCGTCTTTGGCATATTCGTCGGGCGTGTTTTTTTCAGCCGAGTTCTGCGCCGCTTCTGGAGACTTGGCACCATTGGACTGACAGCCCGTCAGTGCTATCGTTAGTAAAATACTCAGCAGGATAACAGCTGTAGCTTTGTTTATCCATTTCATCATGATCCCTCCATAAATGTGTGATTTCTTCTTTATGAAGTGATTATAAAAAAAGCATTTGTTAGTCTCATAACAGAATTGTATCACTCTTGTAACGTTAACTATTTACGCGCATGTTTACGCACGGGGTAACACAATCGTAACGGTCGTTCCTTCCCCGATTTGACTTTCCATGTCGATATATCCATTAAACCGCTCTACAATCTCTTTGCAAATAGAAAGTCCAAGACCTGAACCGTTCGCTGTGCTTGCATTTTTCGCCCGGTAAAAGCGTTCCTGCACTCTCTCCAGCTCATCGCCCGCGATACCGATTCCTTGATCACGTATCCGTATAACTACCTCGCTTGGCGTATGTGTAAGCTTCAATTCGATTAGCGATGGACTGCTTGAATATTTGATGGCATTGTCCACAAGGTTGGCGATCGCATGGGACATCAGCATTGGATTCACGTTGGCGTGGACTCTCGTCAGAAGCTTATCCTCCGGTTCCGATTCCGCCTCCCTGAACATAATCTTGATCCCTTTATCCTTAGCCTTCGCTTCCATATTCATTGCCACTTGCTGAATCAGTTCGTTCATTTCCGTTTTCCGAGCTTCCAGTTCGTTAGAACCAGCCTTGTCAAAGCGGGATAGCAGCAACAGTTCATTAATCAATCGTGTCAACCGATCCGATTCCTGCAGCAGATGACCATAGATTTTTTGCAGTTCCTTGTTCTCATTCTCTCCTTCAAACAAGTATTGAGAGAAACCACGAATGGCTGCCAAGGGTGTTTTTAACTCGTGAGATACGTTGGAGACAAATTGTTTCTGGTACTGAATGTAATCATGAAGCTGCCGCCCCATGGAATCCAGCCCATCTGCCAGCATGCCCAGCTCGTCCTTCCGGTTAAGATGAACTCTTCGAAACTCTTGTCTAGAGAAACTTTGCACTGCGCCAAGCAGCAGTTTAATCGGCTTGGTTGTGCTGCGGGCAATCCACAGACTGGATAACGTAATCAGTACAATAAATCCGCCTGCACCCGCAAACAGGACATAACGGATTTGATCCATGATTGCATAAAAGTACGAAATGTCCTCCACGAACTCATACACATAAGCGTTTTCGTAATATTGATTCTGAATGGGTGTCGCAAAATAAAGCAAATGATCTTCCGTTACGGTGTAGGCATAACTGCCGTTCAGCGCTTTCTCAATATTCTTTTCAAAAATAAGAGGTTTTCCATCATTAATGATGATGCCATCCACAGCCAAACCCAGCAGCTGCTTGGAGCTATCATAGATACGTACTTCCCTGCCTGAAGCTTTCAGCTTCTCCAGAGCAAGTCTGACAATTTCTTTTGTCTGCGGCTCTCCTGTCGATGATCTATGCTGATTCAACACCTCACGGAAGGACAACTCGGACAGATCCGCCTTCTCCATCATCTGTTTTTCAATGGTAATGAAGCTGTAATAATCGATGGCTTTATTCACCGCAAAAATAATGATGCCAAAGGACAGCACGGAGAAAAATAAATAATTCAGCAGTAACCGGGTTGCATACTTCAGCCCTCGCCACCTCCAAGTTGATAGCCAAATCCATAGATCGTCCTGACATACTTCGGTTCGTCCGCATTATCCTCCAGCTTCTTCCGTAATCGCATGATGGTCATATCCACACTGCGACTGTCTCCCATAAAGTCATATCCCCATCCGATCTGCAGCAGCTCATCCCGGGTAAAGATTTTCTCTGGTCTTTTGAGTAACGTTTCCAAGATTTTAAACTCTTTGGCCGTTAAAGACACGGGTACACCGTTTTTCAGCACCCTTCGGCTTTCCAAATCAAATGTCAGATCTTCATGAATGATGCGTGTAGATTTCACTTCTGTTCCTTCACTTGATTCCTCCTTGCTCTCGTTTCTTCTCAGAATCACCTTGATTCGAGCAAGCAATTCACGATTGTCAAAGGGTTTGGTCATATAATCTTCCGCCCCTAGCTCTAGTCCGAGCACCTTGTCGATTACCTCATTTTTGGCAGAGAGCATGATCACAGGAACGGCTCGTTTCCCGGTGATTTCCTTGCACAGGTCATATCCGGAGCAGTCAGGCAGCATCAAGTCAAGCACCACCAGGTCCGGCCCAAAATCATCCAGCAGCTGCAGGGCTATTTTACCGTTTTCAGCCGTTTGAACGACGTAGTTTTCTCTTCTCAGTACGAGCTCAATTAAATCTCTGATTGCGACTTCATCGTCAATGACAAGTATTTTCTTCAATGTGCACCCCTTTTAGCCTTGTTCCCCAGCCTGAATCATAATTTACCCTCATCTTAGCACAGACACTTTAGATTCCTCCACCAACTGGAAGATGAGGTTTATTCCACTGAGCCCAACATAACTTGTAATAAACCTGAATATTCCAGCCATCGTTGGCTCGATTATTGCCCTGCTCATCTTCTTCGCTCTGGCACGCGGCGGAACCGTTAACAAAAAGAGGCGGAAACCGATACCGTCGTTCATTAGATATTTTTATAAAGATGCTGCCAGGGCATAAAGGTACAGAATAAACATAAAAGGACCGAAAGCATTCATCGATGGAAGATGAACACTTACGGTCCTTTTTTATTTTTGTATTGAAATTTCATCCATTCTTTCAGTGCCTGAACAACCTGCTGAAGCTGTTCCTGTCCTGTACCTTAGGCGCGCTGTCTCCCTTTTGCATGCAATAGTAGCCAAATTGACCAATCATTCTTCGTTTGTTTAACGATGATGTTAATTAAACGATCGGCAGCAACGGACGTGCTATTCCTTGTTCGAGCTCGCCCGGCAGATTCTAAACCCGTTTCCGCTACACCTTCAAATCCCTCGTTCTGTACGAAACATATGTCATTCTGAGCAACAAAGCGACGATTATTGTGGACAGCAGCACGAAAATCGAGCTGAATCCGCCTTGAAAAAGCAACTGCTCCGCTTCGAAATATTTAATGGGAGTGAAATATTTCAACCCATCCAAATTGGGATTCATGTCGATCATCTTGGCCATCATCAACGAAATCAATAATGCGACAATGGCCAGTGCAGAAGCGGATTTGGGGTTTCTGCCCATCGCCGCTATGCCCGCACCCGTCACCATAAAGATCGACTGTAGCATGAGCATGCCCGCCATAAGGTTCATAATTTCTCTGGCAAAAGTCTCCCCATCGTTAAAATATCCGACCATGAGAATCGATGAAATGCCCGTCATGATATTTAACGCCAAAACATTGGAAAAGCCGGCCGACAGCTTCGCCGTTAAGATCCGGCTTCTGGAAACCGGCTTGACGATCAGAAATTCCGTCGTTTTGTCGCTCTCTTCTTTAGCGACTACGCCAGCTCCAATCATCGCGGCATGAATCGTTGCCATCACGACTAGATAGTAGTAGCATAAACCGTAATATCCAGCGGCGGTCGACAGGTCGAAAGCGCCCCGCAACCCGAGCAGCACCTTCACTGCCGCTGGAAGCTGGGTTACAAGCTCGTTGAGGGACTGGTTCCCGCTATATTCCGTGCCAAATTTCCACATGCTGGCCGCAACGATATAAAACACGCCGATGCACCAAATGATGAGCGATTTTCGATAGGCTTTCATTTCTCTCAGATACATATTCATGTAACGATTCCTCCTCAAGCAGCATGAATGTCTTTCTTATCGTAAACGGCATAGCCGGCGGCAACGCTTGCCGCGATCAGCAATATGGCGGTCAGCACAAAGGGCGCTTCGTACGATCCATAACGAACGATCCATTCGCTGTCGAAATAGTGGAACGGAATCAAGTATCTTACGTTATAGCCGCCCATGACGGGCTTGAGTGCGTTATATACGATTACGCTTAACAGCAAACTGCCTACAGCGATCCCTGTCGCTGATTTCATGTTGGGGAATACGACCGCAATTAGCAAGCCCAAGGACATAAAGATCAACTGGACAAACCATAAAGACATGTCGATCATAAAAAAAATTATCATGTTGACGGCGTCTCCGGAAATAATGATGGCCGTCATGATCGTAACCGCAAAGCAGACAAACGTAGTGAAAGTCAGACAAAGCGTTGCCGCGCCGAGCTTTGACGTCATGATCTGCTTGCGGGAAACCGGCTTGGTAAACAGAAAATCCGCCGTTTTTCCGCTTCTTTCTTTAAACAAAACGGTAGCGCCCAAGATCATCGCCTGCACCGCTCCCAGCTCGACCACGCCGTTAAATACGAACGTATAAAACCCCATATAGCTAGACAAGCTATCCTGGGAAAGCCCCAACAAGCTTCGAACCGCTTCCGGATAACTTTCCAAAGCTTTCTCTATGATGGCGGCATTCTCGGAAAACGCCGGGTAGAACAAGGAAATCAGAACAATCCAGGCCGATAAGGCGAAGGTCCATAAAATCGTAAATCGGGTGTTCGCTTTCAGTTCGCGCGCAAACATATTCACCGCTTCTCACTTTCCTTCCCGTAGTAATGCATGAAAATTTCGTCAAGACTAGGCTCTTCGATCAGAAGATTCGATAGCGGAACTTCCGAAAGCTTGCGAAGAAGCGAGTTGATATCCCCCTTGTAAAGGAAGCTGAGCTGTTTCCCCTGCGCTACCGCATTGCTTACGCCGTCTATCGAGAAAAGCTTCGGATCGGCTTGGTCCGATAGTTCGGCTTGAATTCTTTTATAGCTGTTTGCCCGCAGCGTGCTTATCTTTTCGAGGCTGATGATTTTCCCTTCCTTGATAATGGCAACGCGGTCGCACATTTTTTGAACCTCGCTTAGAATATGCGAAGAAAACAAAATCGTCGTCCCTTTTCGGTTTTCCTCCGCAAGAAGATCGAAAAATCGTTGCTGCATCAGCGGATCCAAGCCTCCGGTCGGCTCGTCGAGGATGATAAGCCTCGGTTGGTGCTGCAGCCCCTGTACGATGCCTACTTTCTTGCGGTTCCCGTAAGACAGATCATCGATTTTCCTATTCAGATCGAGGTCCATGATTTCTGCCAGCTCCATCATCCGTTTGCCGCAGTCCTTCTTGTAAAAGCTGGCCGAATACTTCAAGAGATCGATGACTTTCATCTTGTCGTAATAAAAAACTTCCGAGGGCAAGTATCCGATTTCCTTTTTGATTTCCACGCTTTGCTTGATGAAGTCTCTTCCGAAAATTTCTGCTCTCCCGCTTGTAGGATAGATGAGCGACAGTAACGTTCGAATCGTGGTCGATTTTCCGGCTCCGTTCGGTCCGATAAAACCGAAAATTTCGCCTTCCTTCACGTCGAAGCTTACATCTTCAATTCCTCGGGCAGCGCCGTATCGTTTGGTCAAGTTATTAACCTCGATTGCATTCATACAAATCTTCCTCCTCGCAGGATATGCATTATACTGACTAACCGTACGGTCAATATAATTCAAAAAAATATTGGCTCTTACCGATAATGATTCCCATAAGTCGTTTTATAGCTTTGGACGAATGCATCTTTGCATTCTTCATCCGACATTTTGTAGTGGGCTTTCCATTCATCGAAATAAACAACAAAACTAAGCATCGGCATAAGCCCTGTGAAAAACCGCTCCACCAATGACTTGTTGTCGATTTGCAAAGGATATCCGTGTTGCCCCAATGTGTTCGGTATGCCTTCCTCTTCTTGGTCGCGGAGCAGGTCGGTAATTCGGAATAGGATGGAGCTGTGGCTTCCTTTTTTCAACGACTCGTCGAACAAGATGCGCAATATCGCTTTTCTATTCAAAAAGAAATCCAGGGACTGACGGATGGCGGCATCCATATGCCGATCGATCGCTTCGTTGTCTGAATGGGAATACTTGAACTTGTCGAGCTGGAATGTTAATTTTCCTTGTTGTTGCATGTCGTATCGTTCCTCGGACAGCCGCTTGATTGCCTCTTGCTTCATTTCGAGAATGAACGTGTCCAGAAGACTCTGCAAAATCTCTTCTTTATTTTTGAAATAATAAAAAATGAGCGCTTTCTTGACGTTGGATTTTTCTGAAATTTCCCTTACAGAAGTGCCGTCAAAGCCTTTCGTCGAAAAAAGCTCCTTGGCCGCCCTCAATATTTTCTCTCTGCTTTCTCTGGCTTGTTCCGATAAATCGCTCAAAACGCTACCTCCATGTTAATCAACTAACCGACCGGTCAATCGGTATTATGGCATGCGTACGACCTCATTGTCAATCCTTTGCCCCCCTTTCGGGTAGCTTCGCCGTGTCAACAACCTACCGGTTACTTTCGGTAAAGCTTCATAGCGCAGTTCCAGTTTGGGAAAACCGGTAGTTCATGGGTTCGGTGGGTCTAAATACAGGACAAGAACTTGTACCGATAAAATAAAAAGGCCGCTATAATAGCGACTTCAATGGGACCATGTTCTTGTCCCTCGACAGCGCCGCAAGGTCAATGACCCTACCACCGACCGAAGAGCTTTGAAATTTGGAGAAGCAAATGACCAACGCCCCAGGGGGTCAGTCCGATTGCTTTCATCCTTACTCATGTTTCTTCAGGCCCGATAACCGGATCCGAAATATCAAGATATTCTTGTACTTCCGGTCACCCGAATTTATTAAATACGAGTGCTTTCAAATGAGCGGCCTCTTCTTATATATTTTTCAAGAAATCACTTATTTATGATATGATTCTCCGGAATAACTGGAGCGGCAAGTTTTAAGGCAACTTACCACTACTTATGGTACGGTTCGGCGTATTATCTGTAGAGCGAAATCGAAGGCACCCAGTAGGGTGCCTTCGATGTTCTTACTGTCTCTCTTTGGCGAGTTGGATAAACGAACTCAAATCCATCAACCAATCTTGTTGGGACACTCGTTCACTGTACAGAACGTGCAAGTGCTGCAACAGAGCCGCGGAAATCGGGTCTGCCGTCAGCCGTCCACAAAAGCTCTGTCACAAATGTATGGCGATTCGGATCGTACAGCGGATCTCCTATAATGTTCTTGTATGTTCTTGCGTGGAACACAAATAGCGTCTTTTCGCCAGTCTCTGACACCGTGAAGGAATTATGACCGGGACCATACATAGAGATGCTCTCATCTGTGGAGAAAACCGCTGCTTGCGACTTGCGCCATGAGGCGGCATCGAGCAAATCAGCATCCGCATCGGCTTCAAGCAGGCCCATACAATAGTTGAAATCAGTAGCGCTAGCCGAGTAAGAGAGGAATACCCGATTACCCTTGCGAAGAAATGCCGCGCCTTCGTTCACTTTATAACCAATGATCTCCCAGTCATATTCCGGCACCGAAATCATCGTTTGCGGTCCAGTCAGCGTCCACGGATTGCTCATTTTAGATATATACAGATTAGAGTTACCTTCGATATTCGGATCCTTTTGTGCCCATACATAATAACGGCTGCCACTATGCTCAAAGGTAGTGGCATCGAGGGAGAAGCTTTCCCACGCGGTACGAACCTGCCCTCTTTCCGTCCAACTGCCTTCGAGCGGATTGGCACTTTCATTCTCTAGCACGTACATCCGATGGTCGAACAAGCCTTCATTCGTATCCGTCGTGTGTGCGGCAGCGAAATATACGTACCATTTGTCATCAATAAAATGCAGTTCAGGCGCCCAAATATTGGCACTAAGGATACCCGTCTCGCGCTTTCTCCAGATCACTACAGGAGTTGATGTAACAAGCCCCTCAAGGTTCTGGGCTCTACGGATTTCAATCCGATCATACTCCGGAACGGATGCTACGAAGTAATAATAACCGTCCGAATGTCGGTACATAAAAGGATCTGCTCTCTGCTCGATTAATGGTTGAATGTCGTTTAACACTCTTTGTTGGAATTCCATCTTATCACCTGTTTCATCATAATATTTACTACCCTTTAACAGCACCTGCAGTCATACCGTCTATGAAATATTTCTGGAAAGCAATAAACAGTATGAAAATTGGAAGGATGGAGAAGAAGGAGCCCACGATCAAAAGGTCATAATTATTGCCATAAGGAGTTAATAACGTTTTCAAACCGATTGGAAGTGTAAATTTACTCTGATCTCCGAGCACCATGAATGGCCACAACAGATTATTCCAGCTATTCATACCATTCAGAATGGCCATTGCCGCAAAGGATGGCTTCATAATCGGCATAATTAGTCTGAAATAAATCGCATACTCGTTTGCGCCATCAACCCGCCCAGATTGAATAATTTCTTTGGGTATGCTTCTTAGATATTGCCTGAAGAAAAATATGGTTGCGGCATTGGCTATACCCGGCAGAATGATTGCTGAATAGCTATTCACCATTTTCAAATCATTAATTAGGCTGTACAAAGGAACCAGCAGTATTTCGAAAGGCACCATCATAATGAGCAAAACACATATAAAGAGGAAGTTCTTACCTTTAAAATCATATGCTGCAAAACCATATCCAACAAATGCGCTTACAAAAAGTGTTAGAACTACTTGAACGATTGTTAAAGTCATGCTGTTCCAAAACCAAACAAAATAATCATGTTCTCCAGTAAACAGATAGATGAAATTGTCAAAACTCATAATACTAAAATCCAAACTGAGGTTAAGACCATATCGAATTAATGATTCACCTGGTTTAAAGGAAGATAGGGCCACTGCATAGAATGGAATCATAATTATAACGAATAGTATAATGAAGAAACAAATAATAACTATTCTGGAAATTAAATTATTCATCGTCTGACTTTTGCCCACTTTAATCCTCCTCCTTTTTGAACATTCCACTAAATTTCAACTGCGTTAAATTGATAACCATAGCAATGATTAACAGAATGATACCAACTGCAGCTGCGTAACCCAGCTTATTTTTCTCAATCCCCTGTCTATATAGATATCCGACAATGGTTAAGCCAATATTTTTAGGTGAATTGTTACCGTTAAACATCATCAGGCTCTCGGTAAACATGGCTAAACCTGCATAAACACTAATTGTCGTAACATATACCGTGGTCGGCTTCAATAATGGCATTGTGATCGTTCTAAACTTCTGCCAGGCAGATGCTCCGTCAATTGAAGCAGCCTCATAAAATTCATTGTCAATGCTTTTCAAACCGGATAGATAGTAAAGCATATTAACACCTGTCCATCTCCAACATGCGAGGATTAACAGTGCTGCCATACTCCATTCTCCATCTTTCAAGAATTTAATAGGCTCTACACCAAATAGACCCAGGAAGCTGTTCATTAATGAACCTTCCATTTCACCGAATGTAAGGCGGAAAATGGTACCCGCAACTGCGACAGATGTCAATGCAGGGAGAAAGAACGAAGATTTAAAAAACTCTCTTCCCATCATTAACTTACTGTTGATCATAACGGCGAATAACATGGGAAAGGGAATTAACAGCACTAAGGTTCCTAACATGTACACAACGCTATTTTTAATAGCCGTCAAAAACACTTTATCTGTAAGCAATTTCGAATAATTCGCTTCACCAATCCATTTAGGATCCTGTCCCAACATCTTATCTTGAAAGCTCATGACGAATGAATTTAGAAGCGGATAAAACCAGAAGATCAAAAATACGAGTATAAATGGCAAAACAAAAACATAAGGCGCAACTTTTTGAGAGTATACAAATTTCTTTATCATATTCTCAATCTCCCTTGACTATGGTTAAACCTGCCGGCCACTATGCCTGCCGACAGGTTTAATCAAATCATTTACTTATACTATTTATTTCAATTCTTGTTCAATTGCTTCTTGTGCTTCATCCAGCGCTTCCTTCACGTCTTGGCCATCTTCAAAGATCGCATTCAAAGTAACCGTATTGAAGACATTGCCGATCGTCGGTGAAGCCTTAACGGATTTGATCGCTTGAATTTCGTCTTTGATTTCATTCAAAGTATCAAACGCATTTGTTTTAAAGTATTGGACGTATTCATTATCAGGGTTTTTCGTTACTGCATCATCTTTCCATACTTCCATGTTGATTGGATCGAATCCAAGTGTATTCCAGATTTCAGTAGTAGCTTCTTTCGAAAGCTTAGCAAAGGCTACAAATTCTTTTGCCAGCTGAACGTCTTTACCATTCTTAGTAACAACTGTGCCAGTACCGCCTAAGCCAACAGAACGAGGATTGCCTTCTTCAAATACAGGCAATGGAGCAATGGCATACTTACCTTTCAGGTCCTTCATTTCGTTTACAAAGCGGGACATGTACCACTCAGGCATCAATGCGCTTGCGTAGTTGCCTTTGTTGTATTCGCCTTTTGCTTCTTCTGTGTCGGGTTGCCCACCAGGGATCGTATGAATAACATTGTTCTTCTGCAGATCGACTAACATTTCATACGCTTTAATCATTTCAGGCGAGTTCACTTTTGGATTACCATTTTCATCTGTAAAATCAGCGTTTTGCTGAGCTAGCAGCAGCGAAGCTTGCCACGTTGCTGATGTATCAGCAGTACCTAAGTACTTGCCAGTTTTTTCATAAACCTTGATACCTGCTTGTTTGTAATCTTCCCAGGTTTTGATTGTCTTGTAGTCAACACCTGCTTGCTCGAGAATTTCAGTGTTGTAGAAAGCAAGCGTAGCACCTACGTGATAATCAAAGCCATAAACCTGGTCGGCTTTGGAGTAAATCTCGACACGTGAAGGAACAACAACGTCTTTGTATGGTGCAAATACATCATTCAAAGATTCCAGTGGAACGTTGTCACCTTCCAAGAATTTAGGAAATTGACCAAGCTCAATATCCGCGATATCAGGAGCACCTTTTCCGCTTGTAACTGCCAATAAGAGCTTGTTGTGCATATCATCGTAAGGCATAACCGTTACATTCAACTTAATCTGTTTGTCTGGGTTCTGTTGGTTCCATAACCCCAGCATTTTATCCAAATGCTTGCCGTGCAAATCTACAAATGTCCAAAATGATAATTCTGTTGCATTCTCACCGGCATTAGCGCCTAACTGCTGTGTTTCCGTTTTTGAATCAGAAGGAGTACCACATGCTGTAAAAACAAGTGACATAATAAGGAGTGTAACGATGGAGATTAAAGCACTGCGTTTTTTCATTTGTTCGTCATCCTCTCTTTTTTTGTTATGCATTTGAAAAGTCGGCTGACTAGTTAGTTCTGTTAATTTAAGCGGGTTCAATCTACCTTGGCACCACCATCCTTAACATAATTCTAACCGTTCAAAGAAAAGACCCCTTCGCAACAATTTTTCAGATTCCATATTGTAAGCGCTTTACATGCCGTATTATAATATAGATGAAATATGCTTTATATAACCAATTGATTATAAAATCATAAAGTTTATGGGGAGATGCAACTTTTTGAAAAAGCTGGCGCTCTACAAACAAATTCGAGAAGATATTATACAGAAAATTAAATCAGGGCAGCTTCGGCCAACGGACCGCATTCCTTCTGAGCAAGAACTAATGGACGAATTCAGAGTAAGTAAAATTACCGTCAGGAACGCCCTAACCCTACTAGCTGACGAAGGATTAATTATACGCGTACAAGGCAAAGGCTCATTCGTCTCTTCTAGTCTTGTTGTTTCTAGCATCAATTCTCCACCATACTCACGCAGCGCGTCCTCCATGCCGCTCATCGGCTTCATCATTCCGACGATGAGAACCCGTGTCATTCAAAAGCTCGTTGACTACACGGAACACTTTCTGCAAGAAGCCGGTCTCAGCATGGTACTAAGCATCACGCGCGAGTCCTCCTCTATCGAATCAAACGTCATTCATACACTAACGGAGCTCGGTGTGAAGGGCCTGATCGTTTTTCCAACCGAAGATGAGAAGTACAACGAATCATTACTGCGTCTGTCGCTCGATAAATTCCCGTGCGTGTTCATCGACCGCTATCTGCGCAACATTGAGACGTACACCATTACATCCGACAATTACGGCGGTGCATACAAGGCGGTCTCCCATTTGTTATCCAAGGGTCATCAGCAGATTGCGCTCATCTCACCTGAAAATGCCAATACAGCCGTCGAGGATCGCACGCTCGGCTTCGAGCAGGCTTACACAGATCAAGGCATCTCGATCGACAAGAGCTTGTGGTGTCACATCCCTCTCGACATTCTCCGCGGAGAGCAAGCATTGGACTATGTATGCGACTTCTTGCAGGACCACAGTGGAATTTCGGCAGTCTTCTCCTTGACTGAAGAAACTGCACGTCTTACATCGGCTGCTATAAGTCGTCTGAACGATCACTCAAATATCGATTTGCTATCTTTCGATAATCCACATCTTTCAGGCGTAGCTTATGTGCAGCAGGATGAACAGGAAATGGCACGAACAGCCGTAAAGCTGTTACGTGAACAAATGGAAGATGTTTATTCTCCTAAGAACGCCGTCATTCCCGTACAACTCATCTTCCCATGACATGACAAACGTTGCGGCGATAGATGAATTGGGCATATTGATTGGTTTTACCAGCGATGTTGTTCATGATTGTCTGCCCAGTTATTTTAAGACTCACTACCAATTTGGTCGTGCCCCTTGCAACGCGAATTTCTACGCGAATACTAATAAATCTCCGAGCATAACGGTCATGAATGGTCCAGATGAATGGTGGAGCTGTTGTGAAAAGGATGGCAGTTCGCTCTAGTTTCTCGCCACAACAACACGCCCATCGGTTGTCTTTATGTTATTACAGGTCAACGCTGGGAAACATCATTGACCAAGAATAGTGAAAAAGCGAAAATGCCGTCAAAAGCATGTTCGCTGTAAGTATCGACACTTCTGACACTGTTCTTTCTCAGCTTCGGGGAGTCTCCTCCATTCACGAAGACCTCTTCCCTCCGTGGGATGTGACAATGTATCCAAACACAAAGTACAGTTCGACCACAATATATACAAAAACCACTCCTGAAAATGGAGTGGTTTCTTTGGATTTAACTTCTCTTTTATGGAACTTTCGTTCCGCTAAATCAAGGGGGAGTAGTATTTCTAACATATTTTATTCCAACTCTAAAACTGATTCGACTATCGCCTGATCAATCTCATCAAGCATCCCATCATAGATGTCATCAAATGCGCTCGGCGAGGCCGTGATTGCTTCGGCAATCCGTTTGTGGATCATATCCTGTGTTTTCTGAAAATGACATTGTAATCACCGCTATCCGAAGGAATCGGTATGTTATAGGCAGCTCCCCACTCCTTAACAGGGAACTCTTCCTCAAAAGGGAATAAATCCTTCCACGTACTGATACCGTAATCTGCAAGAGCTTCTTTTTCCGCATTCGAATAACTTGCTGTATTTGTTCAGGATAATTGGTTGTGTAATAGTTGCCAGTAGAATCTTTAACCCCGTCTCCGTAGTGAGCCCCCAAAAGCATGTATTACAAAAAAAAACCGTTAATTTTCAAATGATGAAATTAACGGGGGTTTAAAATTGTCTATTCCATCAAATCTGTTACTGCACCTTTTGAAGCAGAGGAAACTAATTTGGCATATTTGCCGAGTACACCGGATTTTACTTTCAGTGGAGGTTGTACCCACGCTTGCGCTCGAGCGGCTAACTCTTCTTCTGACACCTCAACCTTAATTTCCTGAATGTCACTGTTAATGGTAATAATATCTCCATTTTGGAGCAAAGAGATCGGCCCGCCTACTTGTGCTTCAGGTGATACATGGCCGACTACAAATCCATGCGAACCACCAGAGAATCTACCATCTGTTATGAGAGCAACTTTCCCACCGAGACCTTTTCCTACAATTAGTGCTGTAACGGAAAGCATCTCAGGCATACCTGGTCCACCCTTCGGACCACAATAGCGTATGACCAATACGTCCCCTTCTTGAATTTCATCGTTCATGATCGCTTCTGTCGCTTCATCTTCGCTATCGTACACCTTTGTCGGGCCGGAAAACTGCTGTATCTTCATGCCTGACATTTTGGCAACAGCGCCTTCAGGAGCGAGGTTTCCTCGAAGCACAACCAGTGGTCCATCTGGCTTAAGCGGATTATCGAGTGGTCGTATAATCTCTTGATTATTCTGAAGTGGAGCAGCTTCCGCTAAATTCTCCGCCAACGTTTTACCAGTTACCGTGAGGCAATCCCCATGAAGTAATCCCTCAGCGAGCAATAGCTTCATTACCCCTGAAACACCGCCAATATCATTCAAATCCTGCATCACATATTGGCCACTTGGCTTCAGATCTGCCAGATGAGGAACACGCAAGCGAATTCGCTCAAAATCATCCAAGGTTAAATCCACTTCTACGGAGTGCGCAATAGCTAGCAGATGGAGAAATGCGTTGGTTGATCCCCCTAGAGCCATAACAACGGTGATCGCATTCTCAAATGCTTTCTTCGTCATAATGTCTCTTGGGTAGATTTCCTGTTCAAGAAGTGAAATGACCTGCTTACCGGCTGCTTCGCATTCCAATGCTTTATCCGCTGAGATCGCTGATGTTGAAGAAGAACCAGGCAAACACATACCCATTGCTTCTGCAGCTGCGGCCATCGTATTAGCGGTATACATGCCCCCGCAAGCCCCTGAACCCGGGCAAACACTACATTCGACCTTATGCAGCTGTTCATCTGTCATTTTTCCATCTTGATATTGACCAACTGCTTCAAAAGCTGAAACGATATCCACTTTTTTACCGTCGAGATTACCAGGTTGAATGGTTCCTCCATAGACATAAACGGAAGGAATGTTCATCCGTCCAATAGCCATCAAACATGCAGGCGTATTCTTGTCACAACCACCGATTGCAACAATGCCGTCAAAACGCTCCGCCCCAGTCACAATTTCAATCGAATCAGCTATAGCTTCCCTACTTGGCAGCGAGAACAACATCCCTCCATGCCCCATTGAGATCCCATCAGAAACGGTAATCGTATTAAAAATTAATGGAGCACCGCCATGATCGCGTGCTCCCATCTTGGCTTGCGTCGCTAAATCATTGATGTGCATATTACAAGGTGTTACCTCACTCCACGTACTCGCTATTCCAATCATTGGCTTTTTAAAATCATCATCCTGAAAACCAACTGCACGCAGCATGGCTCTGTTCGGTACCCGGTTAGCACCTTCACTGATCACCTTGCTTCGAATACGAAGATCTTTTTTATTCTCCATGTCCCTTACCCCTCATTTCAAAGTATTTCGTTCAGTTCCTGCATCGGTCGAATAAAATTTTGTTTCATTAGTCCGTGAGCATCATCACTATTTTTGCCTTCAAAAGCTTTAATAATCAAATCATGCTCTTCGACTGAAGCTAGTGTAGCCGTAATAGGTTGTTTTAAAAACACATATTTAAATCGCCTGATGTGAATCTGGAGAGAGGCATTAAATGTGGCCACATAAGGATTATCTGAGAGCTCCACGATATAATTATGAAATTGCTCATCCACCTCCATAGCCTGATAGACTTGTCCATTTTTAATGGAACTTGCAAATTCCAAATTTATAGATCTTAGTTTCTCGATCTGTTCTGGAACAATAATTTTGGCGGTGATTTCAGCAGCCAAGGCCTGAAGAGCAGCCATGGTTGAATACATCTTAAAAATATCGTTTTTCTCAATATTTGTTACTCTTGTTTCTTTTCCTGGATGCATAGACACGAGGCCTTGAACTTCGAGTAACTGAAATGCCTCCCGAATCGGTGTCCGGCTGACTCCAAGCGATTCAGCCATTTCCGCATCAATAAGTTTTTCACCTGGTTGCAGTGTTCCATCAATAATCCATCGTTGAATCTGTGAAAACGCTCTTTCTTTTGCGGACATACGGACGGGTAAGGAAAAATCTTTAGGAATTGGCATTGTTTTTCATCCTCATTATAATTATTCTTATATGCAATATATCGCATACACAAGTGAGAAGCAATAATTATTTCATTTTTTACTCGCTCAATAAGTTTATCCAGATAATTACCTGTTTTAATGAGAGTTTGAGACAAAAAACTTTAATTTATTAGTATTTAATCAATGAATGTTATTATTTGGTACTTATAAAGACTTATGTACTTTTACTTAAGTACTCATCTAATCGGCAATCGGACGATGTTCTTGCCATTCCGGTAATCGCTACAAGTTCATTTCCTTGGCTCGGGACAAGAACTTGCGATAACTAATCAACAGGAGCTATGACTTAGCGATAAGATCGGGTTGGGAACAGCTTCCATTACATTTTGTGGTTAAAACTGGTGATGAAAGAAGATTAAGAAGAAGACGGAGTTTCTACGACATGGAAAAGTTCCTAACTTGCACCAGTTCTATGGACTTCCACCCCCAAGAGATTAGCCGATTAATTAGATGACTGAAGTTGTTTGTTCTGAGCTTGCTTTTCCAGAAAGCCAATATGTTTTTTAAGCTCCTGAATCTCTTTCTCCATTGGTAATCCTCACTTAATACCACATACTGAATTGCCTTTACGCTTTGCTTTTTCGGGGTTTAAAAAAAGTGGAGTGGCGTCGTGTAAAATTATTTTAAAATGATGTGGCTTTTTACCTCTCTTCGGTGTCTAATGAATTGTAAGTTCAGGAGGAGGTACTACTGGTGTCAAGAGCTCAAGACAAAAAGAAAATCCCTGCTCTTCCGGAGAAGCAGGAGCACATCCAGCATTTCGAAGCCATTTATAATCAATATCGAGATAGAATTCGAAATTATATTGCAGTAAAGACAAATTCGGCAACTGCCGATGACTTAACGCAACAAGCTTTTTTAAAAGCAATGGAAAAATTTCACTTGTTTAAGTGTAACTCCAGTATATTTACTTGGCTATTCAAAATCGCGCAAAATATTGTGAAAAACGAGTATCGTACGAGATCACGAAATAAAGAAATGGTGCACGAAGTAATCGATTTTCAGTCCCAATCGATATCCCTCGATATTGCTAAAGATGTCGATATCCGTCTTGATATTAGTGCTGCATTAGCCCGATTGAATGAATTAGATCAGCAAATCATATCATTGCGTTTTTTCGTCGATTGCACTTTATTGGAAATATCCAAAATCATCGGGATGCCGGAAAGCGCAGTCAAGAACAGACTCTATCGTGCCTTAAACAAACTAAAAAAAGAATTAAAAGAATGGGGTGACATTACAATCATGTCTATTAAAGAATTGATATCAATTGTGGATAAAAGCGAGGCTCCCTCCAAGAATGATGGTATGAACAAGGTATACCATGACTTATTTGAAGAGTTGAAAAGCAATGTAGATCGAATTATTACAACCTATCGTCATCGCCCTTCTCAGAAAATCGCTATTGAGATCTATCCGGATCTGCCCACTTTTCATCAAGCAATAAACGAGCCGGATGCACCCAATTGGTTTATGGGAACCTATGAAGACAATAAAATTAAAATCGTATCCCCACTCAACCCAGGCCCTGAACATACGTATCAATCGGTACTACGGCACACTATAAGCTTGTTTACGATGTGGTTAGTGAAGGATATTAATCCGTTGGCACCGAAATGGCTTACACACGGTCTCGGCGGGCATGAAGCCAAACAAATGTCACAAGAATATATCCAGTATAGCACCTCCGAAGCGATTCAAAATAACGCTGTCCCTAGCTTTCAAGCATTAACTAATGATACCTGGGATTTCGAGAAGATAGGGGGATATGGATTCTCGCACTTACTCGTAGAATACCTCATCCATTCATACAATTTAGATGCGCTCAACAAATTCATACGCGATGCCACTGATTTTCAAGGCGCATTTCAAGTATCGGAAGCTGAGCTGCACGGGATGTGGGTGCAATATTTAAAATCTAGGCTATGCTAAATTTTGATACTATGATTTGACCATAACAAAACCACCTGCGAAAAGGTGGTTTTGTTATGGTCTCATAGCTCAACAGTACACTATACATTGTACTATCTAGTACAGCCTTATAAACCCAATCATTAAACTATCCTGTCCGTTAGTTTAATGAATTAAAGGGCAAGATGCCGATTAGATACACGTCTAATCGGCAATAGGAACATGTTATTGTCCAATGCGGTAGCCTTCTTAAACAATCCTGCCAGCTAGCGCAACGAAGGCAGCCGATTTTTGTAGCCAACTGCCTTCTGGTCATCATTAAACTATAGCCCTCTCATGCTAACAGTTTAAGATGGATCATTTAATTTACCTGTTTCAACTAATTGTTTTAACCCCTCAAACATTAAATCCCATCCTTGTTCAGAACCATCATGGTATTCTGTAAGAGCTTTTTTGATATCTTCTGAAGTCCAACCTTCTTCATGAGCAACGATAATCACCTGTGTAAAGGTCATCTCGCAACCCTTTTCATGGGGTTTAATCTCTACAGTAATTCTATCCTCTAAGTCATTAAACTGAGGCATCCTAAATGTGAAAACTAATTTAGTTGGTGGATCAATTTCTAGGTACTCACCAATCGCTCTGTAATCTTTACCACCGCGATGATCAACAATTTCCCATGTCCCACCGACGTGAGGTTCGTTCTTTGTCACTTTATTTGTTGTTTCCAAAGTAAAAAGCCATTTTTTAATCATTTCTGAGTTCAACCATGCATCAAACAATTTATCTGCATTAACATGAAAATAACGTGTCATCTTTAGTTCGGTAGTTGATGTATTAACCATTTCGACCATCCCTTACTGATAATTTTCGCTTTAATTGTACTCATATTATTTCACGACGGCAACCGATCGTTCTGAGACCGTCTGCCGTCGTTTGAACTTGAGCTATTGTTCCCCGTTAGTTCAATCATTTTCTTCATCTTGTTTAACTGAGATACAAAAACATTGCTCAATCTCCGCTAGTCCATAATCATATCAACAACTTTTTTAGCGAACGCAGCATAGGATTCGATCAGGTCCGGATTTCGATCAATGGCCCATCTGAGGTTATCAAACGCGCTTAATAGCAGCAAATGTCTCATATCAGTCAGGTTTTCTTCACTTATTCCGTACCCGTCTAGAAATGCTTTGAATTCTTCTATATTCGGATTTCCGTCTAGGATATGGCACCGCATCAGCCAAATAATTTCTCCATGCGGCACCGTTCTTACTTCTGCATTACCCCAATCCAATAATATTACTTGTCCCGTCTGATTGACGATCGTATTCTTCAATGAAATATCTCCATGAATTAAACCGAAGCGGAACGTTTCTTTTTTCAAATTCTCAAACAGTTTTCGCACTCTCTGCGATTTCATTGGATTGATTACTCCAAGCTCAATCAATTGATCATACTCCGTCAAACTATTGATATTATATTGCACATATCCTAGCCAACTGCCGTCCGACCCTGCATGCGAGGGTGAATGAAACTCACCATGGACTGGATCTATCAGATTTTCCCCATATCCCTTCACTGGGATCGAATGAATAAGTTTGGCATATTTGCCAAGCTGCCTCCAAATATCGGACTTAAAAACCGTACTATCTACCCCGTTGTCTCCATCAACGAAAGCTTGAATCATATATGCAGTTCTATCAATTATGCCAATAGACAACACCTCAGGTCCGGGAATGCCAATTGCGGCAGCTTGTTCAATACACCATTTTTCTTTCACATAGCTTGGATATGTACCTGAGTCGTTCATGCGAACAACGACTTTACGACTCTCTGTTTCGACTACGAAAACCTGATTTACGAAGCCTTTCCCTATGACCTGGTATGATGTTTTTACTTTTTCAAGAAGTACATCGCTTACAATTCGTTCTGCTTGTGTAACTACAGAGTCTCTCACAGTTTTTTCACCCCCAAAAGTATCTTGTTTCGAATAGTTTACCACACACTTTTTTTGGAAAGTACGGTTATGACTAAACTAACCTGCCCGTTTGTTAAACCAAAGCAGCCGATCACTTGGATCGGATGCTTTCTTGACTTTATTAAGCTACAGTTTCCCGTTAGCTCAATGAGTATCCTCCTTTTAAATCCCAGCTCCTATGCATAACGACAACCACAATGATTTCGCGAAGTCTAAGGAAAAGCTTCAACAAATCCTTCAAGTTATCTGGCGTGTGTCGGCCATCCTCTCCTAGCTCGAAGTATTTTATGATAAGTTCATACTGGCCCTTTCGTTCGAGACTGATTATTACGCATCATTCATGTTCAGCCTGAATCCGAAGACATGAATAATAATGAAAATAAGCTTCTCTCATGGGTTAGAGGCTTATTTTCTTTTCTTCCATACCTTACGGCTTGTTTATTCAAGCCATAAACCTCACACTAATTACTGATGAGCTTACAAAAAAACAAAAAGAAAACCGAACCTTTTTCCGATAGAGAGACAATATAGGGTGTAAGCTGCTTACAGGAGGGCCCTCTGAATGGAAAGTGATATGTATCAATTACTCAAAAGGATGAAAGATGGTGATCAACAGGCGTTTCATACGATATATGATGCCACTTATCAGGACGTCTATCGGACCGTCACCTTTCTGGTGGATCATCAGCAGGATCGGGAAGATGTCATGAATGAGATTTATATGCAAATGTGGACCTCACTTGCCAACTACGATACGAGTAGACCTTTCCACTTCTGGTTGCACGGCTTGGTGATCCGTCAAGTGCAGAGACTTCGGGTCAAGAGCTGGCGGAGATTCCGAATTTTTGAACGGATCCGTTCCTTCTCTCGGGAAGAGCCTCATTGGGATCAACCCGCGGTGTTGATGGATGGGACGAACGACATGATATCGCAGGCCATTAAGAAACTGACCGACAAACAGCGAACGGTGATTATCCTCCGCTTTTTTCATGACTATACGCTCGAGGAAACCGCGACTTTGCTCGATATTCCATTGGGTACAGTCAAGTCGAGATATCATGCTGGCCTGCAGGCGCTTCGAAAAAACATATGGAATCTCCCCCCAGAAAGGATGGAAAAGATCAATGACTATTGAACGCAAAATCCGTGAACATCTGCACAAAGAAGCCGAAACGGTGGAGTGCCCACCGGCCATTTCCAATCGAATAGAACAATCCTATTCTCAATATTTGCAACAAAAAAGGAGCGGAAGACCCATGAAAAAACGATTGATTGGTGGAATTGTTGCTGTTGCTATTTTGATTCCAAGTGCAGCATTTGCGGCACCTACCTTGATTGATATGTTTACCAGATCATCATTGACTGCTGAGCAAGTCAAAGCGGATGAGATTGGCAAAGCAGCACTTGAGAAGCTGTACAGCGCATTTCCCGAAACAAAAGCGTTTGAGATCATCGATGCAAGCAACGTTCAAGGTGTTCAAACAAGCATCATCCTACAGGAGAAGGGAGGGACCGGCAAAAAGATTACACTTCATATAAACGGTATTACCGGTGCGATTGAACACGTGATTCAAGAGAATTGGGAGCCTAAGGAGAAGCCGCTCACCGCTTTAACCGATCAGGAAATCAGGTCGAAGGTAGATTTTCTCATTGATAAATTGTATGGTAACATCGAAAAGTACGAGTTTTCTATGGAGCAAATGGAGAACTCGAATCAAAAAACGTTTATATTGAATTACAGCACTAAGGGATCAACAACACCGTTCTACCAGGCATTTGTTCAGGGCAATTCCATCAGTGTTTCTCTGATCGGAGTTGAGACTATACCTTCAAACAAGGTAGAAGGTTTCTTCTCTACAAATGGTAAACCAGATTATTTTGCCGATGCCTATCTAAATGATGAAAAACTGTTTGCTTTACTTAAAATCAGCCCAGCAGAATTAAAACAAGAATTAGAAAAGGGTAAATCTGTTGTGGAGATTGCAGCATCTAGAAATGTATCAAAACAACAAGTGATTGACGTCATTGCAAAAACGCAGGCTGACGGACAGATTCAAGGTGAAAAAAATGGCGATGTTCCAAAAAGCAATCGTTCAAATGAACAAATGTTAAAAGCTGTTGAACTAAAAGTATTACAAGTTATTGAGCACAAAACTGAAACTCCTTCAAAGTAATTATCCATTCAACTAAGAGGATGTACGCGTAAATATCGAGATTGGTAAAAAGTAATACGAGGCCGGTATCCTTAGCATCCAGGAAACCGGCCATTTTTAGTTCAAAAGAGGCTAGCGACTTCAATGGGAAAACGTTCTTGTACCTTAACAACATTAACGTTTACTTCCTCTTTTCACTCCTGCAGACCAATAAATCAATACGAAGCAGCCGATCACTATGGTCGACTGCCTCAAGGGTTTTACTGGGCTAACGTTTTCCGTTAGTTTAATACATCTTCATTATCACCTAAAGTCGCAGCCGGCAGCTGGCAACTTATTGGGTGGCACTTTGTTCCTGAACCTGGACCATCCTACCAAGAAAGACATCCTCTCGCAATTGCAGAGTATTTTTTATATACGGCGGGTTGGAATCCGGTCTGAAACAACAAGGGTATCATAGTGTTCAGGAACATACTATCTACTACCTCGCTTTATGTAAAATTCGTTGGCAGATTGCGATTTCGATTAGCGGTATACAGCATGGGAATGGCAATCAGCAGGCTGATGATAACCGGAACTACAGACCCCTCAAGTCCAAAATCACCTCCAGTGAGAAGATAAGGACCTTGCATTTTCACAATTAACAGACCGGCTGTAGTGTGTCCAGAAACAGGAATACCAAGCAAACCTTCAAGTGCATTCCAAGAAAAGTGCAGTCCCATGGCAAACCACAGATTCCGTCGCCACATAAATGCGGCTCCAAGCAGGACACCGGCTTCTAAGGTTATGGCGAACGCACTCCATAATGTTGCTCCTGCATTCCCAAGATGGGCGATTCCAAAGAATAGAGAAGTCACAGCGAGTGCGGCCCAATTTCCCAGCAATTTATTCATGGCTTGAAACATTAGTCCACGAAAGATAAGTTCTTCGACAATGGCTGCGCCTAAAGCGGCTTCAATAGAAGCGATTAGATTAGTAACCGTATCTGCGTTATTCGCCCATTGAAAGGAGTAACCTCCCAATGAAACAATAATAATCGTGGATAAGGCAATAAAGATAACCCCGGTTAGTGCTCCCATAACAGCTTCAAACCCTGCGCCCTTTTTTGATAACTCAGGAATGGATCGACGGGCCAAATATTTCATGGTGAGCATATAGACTATGATGGCCAGAAAGCTCATCGTTAGTGTCAAAAGAAGAGAAAGCAAGCCCGGTACTTGCTCCCCTAGCGGCCGGATGAATGCATCAACAAGAATTATGCTGATAGCCCCCGCAACCATCCAGACTATTGGAAAGCACCAAAATAATCTCCATTTGCTTAATTTCTCATCCATCTGCGAATGTTCTTTTTGTGCAGATCTTTTCTTCATGTCTTAAATCATCTCCTCTATGGCTTGATCATAGTTATGAGTATAGGGTGAAAAAGTCATAAAGTGACAGTGCTCTTTTGTCATATTAAAGTCATGTGACTATACCCCTAAGAAGCCGGCAACTATATACGTTGCCGGCTTCTTAGGTAGGTTGTCTTAGTATTTCATGATTCCCGAGTCTCTGGCTTTACGGGCTGCCTCTTGTCTTCCCTTAACATTAAGTTTTGAGTAAATCGTTGAAATGTAATTCTTAACCGTTCCTTCGCTAAGAAACAAAGCCTCTGCAATATCTCGATTGCGCATGCCAGAAGCCAGCTTTTGCAATATTTCAATTTCACGGTTACTAAGCCCGTATTCATTATTTTTAATAGCGGATCCCGTATTCATACTTTTGATCATTTTACTCGCCATCTCCTGCGAGATTAACGTCCCGCCCGCATGAACCACCCGTATACCTGCAGCCAGATCCCTGGGATGGATGGCCTTAAGAAGATAACCTTCTGCTCCATGGCTTAAAGCCGCCATGACATACTCCACTTCCTGATAGGAGGTCAGCATCATCACTTTGATGATAGGCATTCGCTCTTTGATCAGAGCTGTTGCGTCAACGCCATTCATGACTGGCATATTGATATCCATCAATACCATATCGGGCTGAAACTGATGACAGCCTTGGACTGCTTCTTCCCCATTTTTAGCTAATCCAACGATTTCTATATCATCTTCCATGGACAATACGATATATAGGCTCTCCAAAATTAATTCCTGATCATCCGCAAGTAATACTTTAATTTTCCCCATGCAGCCCCACTCCTTTTAGGGGTATCTCGCATCTGACTTCGGTGATCGTTTCATCTCCCATCTCTGATGATACGAACAGGTTGCCCCCCAACCGCTCAACGCGATGTTTCATTGAAGTCAACCCGAAGCCATATTCCAATTTGTCAATCGGTTTCCCATTATTTCGAACAACCAGGTACAGAACGAATTCAGAAAATTGAAGCTCCAAATACAGTTGAGACGCTTTTCCATGTTTTAGTGCGTTCGTAATGGACTCCTGGATGACTCGCAGAATTGCCTGTCGTACTTCAAAATGCGTGTGCTTCTCCGTTCCTAGTACATTTAACGTCAAGAGAATTCCTGTATGTTCCCGAAAATTGGCCACATAGGCCTCAACCTGCCGTACAAGATCAGACTCTTCCTCTTCTTCTCCAATCTCATGAACAATACTTCTCATTTCGTCCAGATTTTGTTCAGCCAGTGCTCTTAAGCGAATTAACCGTTCCTTGACCTCTGCAGGCTTACGGTCCATAAGGGCGATGGAAGCATCAAGACTCATAATGATTGAGATAAAGGAATGCCCCAGGGTATCATGAAGTTCCTTGGACATACGATTGCGTTCTTCAAGCAGAGTCATTTTCTCAATTTCAGCAGCGTAGTGGGTTAACAGTTTATTTTGCTGCTTTACTTCGACCACAAGTTCATTTTTCTGGTGATACGCTTTGGCCACGAAGCTGGCCCATATGCCGATGAAGCAGAATAATACATTGTCTGTCCCGCTACTAATAGCTTGTTCCCAAGGTACCTTTAAATAAGATTGGAAGATAAAAGGAATGAATAGAATAACGGGAATGACCCAGAATGTCTTCTTGGTCAATAAGTAACCCATTGTTAAACTCGGCAGCAGGTAGTCTGCTTTGGAAGTCAGTTCCGGATGAATAACCGAGTTCACATAATAAGAACCACCCAGCATTAGCTCCGCGATACAAAACCAGACCTTGTTCGTCCGCCGTTGAGGAAACCAGAATATCATTGGAACGATAAGTGCTGTCATTAGCCAAATAACATTTAACCATGTTCGGTTTGACAGGTCACTTTCTGTAAACAGCCGTGATGACAGCAAAATGTAATGGTATAAACGAAGAGCAAAAATACCCCAATCCATAAAAGATAATATCTTTCTCATATCATCATCCTACACTGTTTTTCAGTAAAAACATCAGAACCCGTGAATTTAGTGTATCACTTTTTGTTCGTTTGTTTACTATTAATTACATTCCTTAATTCTCGATTCTCCTAGAGGTGGACTCCATGACTCAATTTCTTGATGCAAGATCAAGCCAAAATGCTAGTTATGGAAGATCTATCTCAATATAAAATAGAAGACTAACTTAGTTGAGTTTTCAAAGTGCTTTGACGAGTTTGTTTGATCTAATTCAAATGAGGTCACAGTTTAAATTGAAGTGCTTCCGATTAATGAAACGGGTCTCTTTGACCATTAAACAGCATTTAGCGTTTCAGTCTCTCCAAAGAGACACAACATCACTTCTACTCAGATCTTCATCTAATTGAAATGCAAAACTGTCCTACATTATGCTGCTTATTGAGGTTTTAATTAATCGTTTTCACTTAGATATATGACTAATCGGCAATCGGACAATGTTCTTGTTCTTGGGTCGGGACAAGAACTTGTACCGATAACATGAAAAAGCCGCTAAATTAGCGACTTCAATGGGAATAGGTTCTTGTCCCTCGACATCTATGCGATCTCTGCTATTTTATTACTGCTATTCCTTAATCGTTCGGCGGCAAGATCTAATTTGCGACCGCGTACATATGACATGACGGTGAAGCCAGTCTCCGCCTCAAACACACGCAAAAAATGTGACTTAGAAAAGCCGGCTAACGCTACAAGCGACTCACACGGAATGTCTTTCTGTACATCCGTTTCAATATAATTAAGCGCGGATTGAATTCTTTGTTTATAATCCATGGATGTGCACTTTCACGGCGTTCATTGTACCATGGAAAACAATTGGTTTCTCGATGTTTTTTCTCATATCGGCGGAGAAACACGGTTAGTGCGTAATTCTGCCCGTTAGCTTATGAAAAATGGATACATAACTTGGGGTTATTCCAGAAGCCCAGCCTCCCTGGCTTTCAGCACCGCTTCCTCACGGTTGCGGACTCCCAGCTTCAAACAAGCCGATGACGCATAGTTTCGAACCGTACCATCGGATAAATACAATTTGGAAGCAATGCTTTTATATCGCAGCCCTTTGGACACGAACTGTAAAATTTCAAGTTCCCGCGGTGTTAAATCATAGGCCGAGGAGACTTTGATTGACGAATGGTCATCGACGCTTTTGTCCGCTTCCAGTTGGGCAAATAATTTGTGTGACATGCCCTGATCGATCAGCATGCCCCCGCGGTGGACGGTGCGAATCGTTTCAGCCAGCTCTAACGGCTGCATGGACTTCAATAGGTATCCATCCACCCCGCTTCGCATTGCCTCCATAGCCTGTTTGGTATCCTCGAACGTGGTGAGAATCAGAATCCGGATGTTGGGCCACGATTCTTTTATCGTACGGGATGCGGAGATTCCATCCACATTCGGCATTTCAACATCCATAAGCACCAGTTGCGGCCTAACTTGCCTGCACAGCTCGATCGCTTGCTCGCCATCCTCCGCCGTCCCGACAACCTGAAAATCCTGCTGTTCCTCCAGCAAAGTCCGCAAGCTTTCACGGATAACGGGATGGTCATCGACGACCAACAGGCGGATGACATCATCCTTAAGCTCCGTTTGTCTGGGTAGCGTGCAGGTAACGAGAGTGCCTTCTCCCCGCTCCGTATAGACGGCAACATGGCCTTGCAAAATCATTGCCCGCTCCTTCATGGCGCTGAGGCCAAAGCCCTCCCTTCCATGCTCCATCCCGCGGCCGTTATCATGAATTTCCAATCTCGTCTGCTGGGGCTCGAAATGCACGGAAACCTTAATCTCTGTCGAGTGTCCATGGCGCACGGCATTCGTCAACGACTCTTGCAGGCAGCGGTAGAGCGCTGTCTTCGCTTGCTTCATTACAGGGTATTCCTCCCCGTAGGCATGGAAAGTAACCGATACCTTGGCATGTTCCTGAAACTCCTCCGCCAGCTTCCTCAAAGACTGAAGCAGCGGGAGAGTCTCATGCGGCGATTCGATTTGATGCACGTAACCTCTGACCTCCTCCATATTTTGGCGGGCCAGGTTCAATAGAGAATCCAGACTTTCGGTTCCTGTATTCGTTGCCATCTGAGGACGCAACGTTTCCAGTCCCATAATGAGCGAAGTGTAGGAATGACCGACGGTATCATGAAGCTCTTTGGACAGCCGGCTCCGTTCTTCGGCAAGCGTAATACGCTCGATTTGGGACAGGTACTGCTCCAACACCGCATTTTGCTCGCGAATCGTTTCGCCTTGACGATGATTGAGCGCGAGTAAATGGAAGGAGAATCCGAAGATATATGCCATCCCTATGTGAACGGCCATGAGCCAGTATTCACTCTGCTCTGCAAGCTGCTTGATTATGGCGGGCAGGAGCAATATGGATACAGGTCCTGACCAGAGATAGGCCCTATGCGCGCTATGGGCAGCAATGAAAAATGCATACAGCAGGAATGCTAAGTAGGCTTGGGGAAAAAATGAAGCCAGATACAAACACAACCCGCCCGAGATCACAATTTCGGTAAACAAGTAGTATTTATAATTGAGCTGCAAGCAAAGCCATGGAACGGAAAAAGCAATCAGCTGCCATAGGACAAGGACCATAATCGGCAGCGTGAAATATTGTTGCAGACTTATTGTCGTAAACACGAGAGAAATGCTGGATATCAGGCGGATTATAAACATGAACCAGTCGTACCAGTACCATTGCTTGACTATATCGAACAAAACCATCATCCCCTAAAGACTTTCAGTGTGACATTACGTAACTATTATAAAGTAAATTGCTATAGAGTAAACTGCTATAGAGTAAACTATCCTCCGACGACCTACGAGGCGAAGCGGGGCATTCATCTACCGGTTCACATGCTTGATCATGAGACGCGTGTAGCCGCCTATCCAGCGCGCCAAGCGGTCCGCAAGCCAGTAGCTCACCATCAACAATACGACCCCTGTCGCCGATACCATCATAGCTTTGGCAAACGTGTCTACCGTCGCACCCATAATGGAAAGGCTGATAAACGGATAGAGAAACGGGACCGCAATCAATACAGGCGGCGCCACATAGAGTAAGGCCGCACTGACCAGACTTAAAATCCCTACCGGAAACTTCAACATCAGCCAGCCAATCGCGTTCCAGTTGCGTCGGTTCAGCAGCTCCTTTTTCGCTTGGAGCCAGTTGGACACTTTCGGGTTGACGGCTTTAACACAAGGCTCGGTGGTGATATCCATATAGATCTTGGTTTGTACTCGTTCGAATTGCAGGAAGACAGTTGTCGTTCGCAAAACGTTAGCCAGGAGAGGAACGCCCACGACAGTAAACGAAAGACTCAAACCTAGAATAATGGCAACCAGATAAAAGCAGAAGTAAAACAAGCCGGTGACGAAAGTAAACAGCAGGAAATAGCCGTTTTGAACATAACAGGCGACGGTTCTTGCCATCAAAGAGCTCACATCCTTTGCAAGTAGTAAACGTATCCTACTGCTCTTGATGTCAAATCTGCCAGTGTCAAAATGTCATATGACATAAAATGAACGGATTGTGAGCTACAGTCATAACCAACTGCACAGTAGAATTGTTCAAACTCAGGATGACCCCTGTGTGCCAGTGATACAGGTACAATCCGCAACTATTCTCTTACAATACTACAGGAAAAAAAGTAATTAAGCACTATGCCAAAGCAGCAGTCCATATCATGGAGCCATATACTCCAGATGTTCCTCTACAATCCGCATAATTTATATATGGCATTTAGACCAGATGGATCCCTGACGCTCATAAGCGCTCTGATGTTTTCACTAATATGTTTTGAAAAAATAAGGTACAGAAAGAACTCGGAACTCGGAATTCCAGATCCTGCAAAGAAACCTTCAAGTCTATCGGTTTTTGACAAACATGGATCGTTAAAACAAAAAAGCCGCATCTAAGCGACTTTTAAGCATACATAATTAAGATTTTATTGATTCAGTTGAGATGGCTTCACTTTCTGAATGTGAACGAGGATGTCAAATGTTTTACCTAATGATACATCAACAGTCGTTGGGATATCTGGACCTACCGTTGTTACTCCGGCAAAAATGGGATGTTGCTCGTTTAGCCAAGTTTTAGTCACTCCGCTTGCCTTACGTAAATCAACAAAGTACTGGTCGTATTTTACTTGTCCAAAGGTATAGTTGAAACTATTCGGGTCATCTAATTTTAAGATTCCATAGGGCCCGAATTGTTGGCTTGTGTTATAAACATTGTAACGTCCCTCGAAAACAGATGTTCCAATGGTTACATACCGTTTTCCATAATGTTCTGCTAAGTGCTGCCCAGCCATTTTAGGGTATACGAAAGGGAGCATATTTGTTTTCGACACGTGCCCATTATGGCCCCACACGATTGTTTTTCCTATATGTTCTTCTGTCCATTTCGCATTCTCATACATGGCAATATCGTGTTTCAAATAAAAGTCTTCCAGGTTATCAGGATATGCGGCTGTCATTGTCGTAAATTGCTCGATAATACGGGCATTTTGTTTGATCCATGCGAACTCTGGGGATTTTCCATTCAGTTTATTTTTATTTTGCTCTAATAAAGCGCTGATTTGTTTCGCATCTGAAACATACCGTGCTTTCGTTTCTTTCTTAAGACCGCCAAACGTATCTAAATCCTTGGTTACAGGAATAAGGCCTTTCATCTTTTGTTCGAAACGAGTGACAAGTTTCGGATCGTATTTCTTTACATACGCTAGGATATTGTTATAAACACTCTCGTTCACGGTTTGTATATCCATCCCGATGATCCGTATTTTGGATTTATGCTTTGGATCAGCATTATAATGGCGTATCCATTGAAGCAGATCTATGATTTCTTTTGTGTTAAATACAGGACTTAGATATTGGCTTGGGTCCCCTTTGCCCGTAAGAACATAGCGATCGAGTCCCAATGCTCTGTCCCATCCCTCTTCTAATACTAAAGCCTTAAAGCCCATTTCAGCTGTCAAATAATTAACAATGCGATGCTTCATGGTAAAAACTTCGTGAGCTCCATGCGTCGCTTCGCCTAAACCAACAATTGTAGCTGATCCGATCATATCCTTAAGCGGTTTTAAATCCTGAAGAGATGCTGTTGGATTCGTTGACTTTAGTGGCATGGCATGCTTTTCTAACCATTTAATCTGCTCGGCTTTTTGATTTGAGTTGTAGGGAGCTATAAGAGAAGCACCCACTTTCGAAGCTGCATGAATATTTCCTGTAAAACCAGCCAGTGTGATCATCGAAGCAGCAATTGCGATACCCATTTTCTTTTTCATAAAAACCTCTCCTTAAATACGTGATTTGGTTTGATGAGATATATTCTAGTTCCCAGAACTCTCTTCTGTATCCTACTGCACTCGTTGTTATGTACAACAGTGTCAAAATGTCATATGACACGCCCTTCAAAGAAGTGATCAGCCATACTGTGGGAAATCAAGCCCTTCGCTCATAACTAGGACTGCCGGAATGAATCATGAAGACGAGCCCTATCCAATCACATACTAAGGAGTGATAATCCAATCAAAAAGAGAAAACGGCATTTCTACCTGTATCTACGGGCTTTAACAACTGCCAAATGGACCTCTCTAAAAAGGCGTCTGCTGCCTCGACGAAATCATATCGGGAATTTAGCCATGTTCTTGTTCATTGTGTTTTGACTAGAACTTGATAACATAAATATAAAAAGCCGCATAATCAGCAGCTTCTATTGTTACTATGTTTTTGTGACCCGACCATTTCCCGTAGCTTTACGGGCTACCGTTCACTCCACTATCCACAGGATTTTATCTGTGGGTAATGAGCCGAACAATTTGCTATCATTACTGCGTAACCAATCACCACCTATATTTTAGCAATATATGGGTTTATAACCTGTAAAATAATTTTAAAGTTCGTAACACATCCTGCCTGTTAGCTTGATTAAATTGTATAAAAATCCAATCATATACTTATCTAATCGGTAATCGGCTCATGTTCTTGTCCCTCGACATTATAAAACTCCCACATCGAAAGTCCCCGCGTTTAGGATAATGATGTTATCCCTTACTTTCTTTTGCAGGTGATCCCTTTGCCAAATATTTTTCCAGCTTTGATCTTGTTGCTGGTAGAGGCATGTAAATCATCACTCTCATATCAGGATCATTGGGGATTTGAAGGGTAATATGATCAAACTCCAGGTGCCCCATGTAGGGATGCTCCACCTCTTTAAATCCTTCAAGAGAGCCGGGAGTTTCATGCTGCAGCCATAGCCGGTCAAATTCCGGATTTATTCGTTTAAGATCTTCTATTAATTCGGCAAACGACGAATCTTCAACATATCGGGCTGATGCCGTGTGGAATTCAGCAATCATTCCCGTAGCCTTTTGATCGAAATTTTTAAAGCGCTCTTTCCATGCCGGGTCCGTGAAAAACCGCCAGATTAAATTGAATTCATGAGGCGGTGCTGCCGAGGAAATAGAGAAAACTTCATTTGCAGCATCATTCCAGGCCACAAAATCCCAGCGTCTCCCCAGAATATATGCAGGATTCGGAGTAAGGTCATCCAGCATCCTTTGAAATGCTGACCCGATACTTTCTTTATGAGGAGACAAGTATGGAGGAAGTGATTCTCCTGCAAGAAAAAAAAGATGGCGTCGTTCATTGGGATTAAGCTTTAGAGCCGCAGCTAGGCTTTCCAACACTTGTACTGACGGACGGATATCACGTCCCTGCTCCAGCCACATATACCAGGATGTGCCGATATTCGACAGCTGTGCGACCTCTTCCCTGCGTAATCCGGCTGTCCGGCGGCGCGACCCAGTCGGCAAACCCACATCCTCTGGGGAAAGACTTGACCTCTGTTTACGCAAAAAATCACCGAGAGCCGAACGGCGCTCGCGATCGTTCATCTCAATCCCTCCTAACCTATTACTCGGAAACCTATGATTAAGCAACCTCTCGTTAAAAGTGTATTAGAAAACTATACTCAATCATAGAAATCGCTTCAATTCAATTTGAAACATTTCAAACCATTACCGACTTTAAAGGAGACAGGCCATGCAATCAATAACACAGCACAAAAATTACAACTCTCAGGGAATGCTTATCAATAAAGTAGCTCTGGTTACAGGGGCCAGCCGCGGCATCGGAGCTGCGGCAGCCAAACTCTTCGCCGAAGAAGGAGCGGCGGTTACTCTCGTCGCAAGAACAGAAGCAGCTCTACGCTCTGGAGTTGAGGAAATTATCGCGAAAGGCGGTAAGGCCGATTACATTGTAGCCGATCTAGCCGATTCCGCCAGCATCGAACGGGCGGTTCAAACGACCGTTGAGCGTCACGGTCGCCTGGATATAGCATTCAATAATGCTGGAATCGGGGCTCCCCTTTCGCCCTTAACAGAGGTCTCAGAAGAGGATTTCGACCTTCTTCAAGCTGTAAATTATAAAGGAATCTGGGTGGCAATGAAAGCGGAAATCAAGGCAATGATCGATACTGCAGGTACCGGTGCCATTGTCAATAACAGCAGCGTCGGCAGCTTCAGAGGTAATCCGGGGTTGTCTGTCTACGGAGCCGCCAAACGGGCTGTTAATAGTCTGACCGAGACGGCTGCCATTGAATACGGACCTTCAGGTATCCGCGTAAACGCTGTTGCACCTGGCACCACCATGACCGAGATGATCGAGGGGTTAGTTGCACAAGTTCCAGATATAATCGAAAAAAGCAACTCTGTGACGCCTCTTAGGCGTCCTGCCGATCCTCATGAGATCGCACAAGCGGCTGCCTGGTTATTGAGCGATCGCGCCTCTTACGTAACAGGCGTAGTTCTGCCGGTGGACGGTGGAACAAGAGCGTAATCCCATAAGGAAGGAGTATCCCAAAGGGTCCATTGACCTGGGATGCTTCTTCCGTATGTTATCACACGCTCCGAGAATGAATCCTTCCCACAAAAGATGACGGCTGTTACTTATCCCTGAATTCTTGCATCTTCCTAAGCTTTGGGCACCGGGATCCTAAGGGCATTCGTCTATAAATCTCCTGCCAGCTTGCGGGAGGTCAGCCGGTAGGTGGTCGGAGACATCCCCAGCTTGGCCGTAAACTGTTTGATGAAATAAGTATCATACTCAAACCCCGTGGCACGGGCAATTTCAATCAGGCTCATATCGGTATGGGTCAGAAGGTCACGCGAAACCTTTAACCGATAGGCAATCAGGTAACCCATCGCCGTATTTCCGCACCTTTCCTGAAACCGTTTATTCAGCGATACACGGTTCAAATGGGCGCAATCCGTTAGTTCCTGCAAGGCAATCTTTCGCGAGTAATGCGTATGGATGTAATCCAGCACGGCATCGACGGGCGAGTGCTCCCTCTGCTGATTCAATTCCTCGAGCAGGCCTAAAATCTGGATCAGGTATCTTTTGATCCTGCACACCCAAAGGGAGTCGCTTTGCGCTTGAACCTCCGTGCCCAGCACAAAAAACCATTCAAATAGCAGCGGATAAGCCGTTTCGGTTATACGGGGTGCACCATAACAACCCTGCTCTCGTTGAAATAGGGAAAGGCCTGTATGAATCCTTGGCACTGCCGGAAACGACTTTGTTTCAGAAAGAACAGTCGAGTTCAAAAAGTCCAGATGAAAGCTGAAGGATTGGGCAGCAATGCTGCATTTTTCCGTTATCTCCACCTTATCCCCGTCTGCCAGACAAAGAATTCCGGGGGCGCTTATCGATACAGGTCGCTCGTTGAGAGTACCTTGAAGGCTTCCGGACGTAATAAAAATCAGCGTAAGCCGCTCAGGATAAGGCAGTGCCGTAAAACTCTCCACCGGAGCAAATTCTATGTTCACGGTCCGGTTTTTGTATCGGTCTATTTGAGGCATCTTGGTCATCCACCTATCAAATCGTATAGTTAAATGCTTCATTTATAACAGTGTATCATGCCGGCACGAAGGATATAATGGCGTTGTGAATCCACAGGAAAAAGGAGGAGCAGCGTTATGGCTGTTGAACGATTTCACATTCATGTCTCTGATGAAGTCCTTGATGACCTGCAAGACAGGCTGCACCGTGTCCGCTATCCGGATCAGCTGGAAAACGCCAATTCCCATTGGGAACGGGGGACGAATCTGCAGGCTTTAAAATCGCTCATCTCGTATTGGAAGGACCATTATGACTGGCGCGCCCAGGAATCGGTCCTTAACCGGCTGTCCCAGTACCGCTGTCAAATCGACGGAATCGATGTACATTTCGTCCATGAACGCGGGAAAGGTTCCGAACCTTTGCCTTTAATTCTCACCCACGGGTGGCCGGACAGCTATCTGCGTTATCAAAAAATCATCCCACTGCTGACCGATCCGGCCAGCTATGGAGGAGACCCTGCGGATGCTTTTGATGTCATCGTCCCTTCGTTACCTGGCTTCGGTTTCTCCGGCCGTCCCGCGCATGCCGGCGTAAACAATTTTCGAGTCGCCGAAATGTGGGCTAAACTCATGACGGAGGAATTAGGTTATGATCGGTTTGGTGCCGCCGGCGGCGATATCGGCTCCGGCGTAACCCGCTACCTGGCTTCCAGCCACCCCGGACAGTTAGTTGGCATACACCTGACGGATATCGGCATCATCCGGGATCTTATGGCTGCGCCGGAGCCGGACAAACTTTCCGAAGAAGAGCGCCAATACAGAAAAAACGCCGCAGAATGGATAGCCAAAGAAGGCGGTTATATGACGCTGCAATCGACACGTCCGCAGACGCTCGCATACGGCCTTTCCGATTCTCCGGCAGGTTTAGCGGCCTGGCTCATGGAGAAATTCCGGGCCTGGAGCGATTGCGGCGGCGACCTCCTGAGCACGTTTAGTTCGGATGAACTGATTACCCATATTATGATTTATTGGGTTACCAACACGGCAGGCTCATCAGCCCGGATGTATTATGAAAATGCAAATACATTGCCGCCGCTGGCCCGTATAGAAGTCCCGACGGGGCTGGCCTTGTTCCCGGCAGATATTATGCTGCCTCCCAAGGCTTGGGCTTCCCGCAGCCTGAATATTACTCGCTGGACTCCGATGCCCCGGGGAGGCCATTTTACCGCCTTGGAAGAACCCGAGGCGTTGGCCGAGGATATCCGCGCCTTTTTCCGGCCGCTTAGGAACAAGAAAATTCGTCCGTGACAAAATATTGTTAGATACCGAAACACGGTAATGATCCGCTTTCCCGCGCCGTCTGTCTGCAACATATGCATCTAAACGCCAAATCCCCTCTGAAAGTAAAGTCATCCGGGATGGATGGTGAGCATCAGCCCGTTAGCTTAAATGATATCTCGGTAAAATTAGTTTTTTGACTGATCAATGGTACAATGTACACTTATCCTCAGCTCAAAAAAGTTATAAACCGTCTATTTAGCTAGATTTTATGGTAATTCGCTTTTGGCATGAGGTATGATTTTTCAAATTGCTAATGTTTAGATAAACATTAAATCAGAAATGCCACATTATTCTTGTCCCTCGACACCCGTTTATCATGTTAATGACGGATTAATAATGTAATCTTCTCCTAATTTAAGACGACCTTGGTCCTGCACAAAACAGGATCAAGGTCGGTTTCTTTGATTATAGCTGCAAGAAAATCTTATACAGAACCTGAGCTGCTTCTGCTCTGGTTGTCGTTCCGTCAGGACTCAAGATGACATTGCTTCGCCCGTTTATGAAACCCATTTTGACCATTGCATCCATGTCATCAATTGCGTACTTTGCTACATTTGCCGCATCTGTAAATCTATTGAGATCCTCAGCTGTACGGGTCTGCTCGGTTTTGCCCACTGCCCGCAAAGCCCGCATGGTCAGCACAGCCAAATCTTGTCTAGCAATGTCCGTTTCCGAATAGAAGCTGCCGTTCGAGCCCAGGGCGATCCCGAGTGCTTTCGCGATTCCGATTTCCTCATAGTAGAGGTCTGTTCGCTTTATATCACTGAAGGTGGTGTTGAACTCTGCTTTGAGATCCAGTGTCCTTACCAACCAAGCTAGATACTCACCTCTTGTGACCTTTTGTCCGGGACTAAAACTTGTTGCTGATGTCCCCTCGATGAATCCTTTGGACGCCATGGTTTCAACCGCTGGTGCGTACCACGAATCCTTGATGACATCATTGAAGAACTTCTTCGTATAAACAACTGCATATTCACCTGTGTTTGCCGCTGGAAAAACCATGGCTTGTAGAGCACTGTCGTATTTGCCATTCAGCAGCTGAACAATCGTACTGTTTGCAGCCAAGTACGAAACTGTAAGGTATTTGGAATTGGCCAATTCTTCAACATCAGGAGCATAAAGCACTCTGATTTCAGCCGGTGCATTCAGGGCTACCGTTTCTACTCCATCTAATTGGACAGCGAATGCAATAACAGGTCTGCTGGCTGTCACTGATTTTACATCTGAATGAAGCTTTACAGTATCTAGCCGACTTAGTGACAGTTCTACACTCTTGGCACCTGATGTATACTTCAGCATATTAGAAGGTACGGTAACGGTTCCAAATTCCGTGTTAATCTCGATCTTGATGTTGGCATGCTCTGCGGTTAGTGCAGCGGCAGGAAGCTCAACCGCATAGGAATTGGCTCCCTCTGCTTTCGGAATGTCCACCATGATTGTTTTAATACTACTGCTATTCGCCTTTACATGCTCCAGAGCCTTATTAAGGTCTTCCTGCCGGATGGGTGCTCCTTTAGCTTTACCGGTTTTGGTATCCGTCTTTGGTGCCACAATCTTAATCAAATTCCCTTCGACTCTTATGCTATCAGGAGTCGGTGAAGGTGCGATGACTGACACAGGTGCATCCGTTGACGGCAGTGTTTCCGTAGGCTTCGGATTGATGACTGGATTGCTGATAACGACAGTAAGGGATTGGCTCGCATAATGAGTTGCCGTTTCTTTATATCTTACTTCGTAGACTCCATTACCAAGACCTGTAACCTCTGTGCCTGTGATCGCATTCCAGCTGCCAGCGTCTCCACCCACTTGCCGGTATTCCATTCCAGGACTTACACCAGTGATCTTGCCGTCCTTGGCCCCAGATGCACTGACATTTACAGTCTTGACCTCTGCATTGGACGGGGGATTTTGCTCCTGCTTGGTTCCGTCAGGCACAACGATCAGGATCGCAGGACTTGGATTGCTCAAATCCGTTCCGGCGTACCGGAGCTCGTAGCTGCCAGCCTCCAGTCCTTCAATGCTGGTTCCACTAACCGGCATGTAACCACCTTGATCCGTCCTCCGGTACTCCATATCAACAGTCACATTTTCAATTCTGCCATCATTTCCGCCTGCCGCTGTAGGCGGTGTAATGACGAGTCCTTCTGCTGTTGGTGCCTCTCTGTCTGCCTTGGCTTCATTGCGAATGTCCACGGTTACCGGCGGGCTTGCCTTTAGGATGTCTGTGGCTGCATACCGGATCTGATAACTGCCGGGCTCCAGATCGCTAATACTCGAACCTGTAACAGGCGTGTAGTCCTCTTCGCCCAGCTTCCGGTATTCCATCGTATCATCCAAACCCTCAATTATGCCTTTTATACCGGTATCCGAATTGGCGTGTGAGATCACCCACCCACTCGCATCGGGTGCAGCCTGCTCCTGTGTCTGCCCTTCCGGTATAACGACTTCCTTATCCGGGCTGGCACTCAGCGAACCAGTCTTCATATACCGGACATAATATTTACCGGCGGTGAGACCTGTGACCTCAATTCCTGCAATTGCTGTATATTCTTCTTCGCCTTCCTTCTTATACTCCATTTCTGTTGTCACACCGATCAATTTGCCGTCATCTCCATGGAGAACGGACGGGGCCACCCCGACCGGTGTTACTGGAGCCTCACGATCAGGACTGGATCCGGCCTGGAGAACTTCCCATTCCCATAGGCCAACACCGTTATCGCCTGCCTGTGATTGCTTGGTCAGGGTTACCCGCAGTGCCTTTACATTCATCACCGGATCAAACGTGTACGGATTGGAGGATTCCGCCGGAGTATGTTCAACCACTTTGATTCCCTCCGTAACCGTTCCCGCTGTTACCCATTCATCAGTTGCGCTATCCGCCGGGATATAGGAATATACAATTTGGGTAGGCGGCTTGATTCCGCCGGCATCTGACCACAGCACCAGATTCGAACTCCGGATAGATGCACCCTGCGGCCATTCATATTGCACCCACTCCTCTGCGTCTTCATGACCCCAGGTTCCCCAATGTGAAATGTTGTTGCCATCTTTCTTTCCGTCGTTTACTGCAGCCAGACTCTCCCAAGGAGAGGTATAGCTGGAAGAAGCATTTGCGAGGAAGGCCATATTGCCGTCTCTCGGACTGAGCAGACGCAAATCCATCAGCAGCTTCTCAAGCGCCAGGGTAACTTCTTCGTCTGTGGCATTCATATTCTTGATCACAGCAGATGCTTCTGTCTTCGCCGCTTCGATTGGCGCAAGGCCAGGATCTGCAAGGTTCGAAGCATTTAATGTATTTACATAGTTATAGACCTTGATCAGTTCTGTCTTATCTACCGCTCCGGTATAGCCGTATACCTTCCATTCCAGAATACCGCTGCCATTAACGGAAGGCTTCATGTCCATACGAACACCTGTAATATAGGCGGGCTCAAAGGTAGTCGTATTGTATTTATTAAGTTCATTGCCCAATCCCTTTATGTCCCGCGGGGTGTACCATTTTCCATCTTCGCCGCGAAGCATAAGCTGCATATCCTTCGGACGGAAGTTCCCGCCGCCGTCCTGGAAGACATATACATCCATAGAAGAGGCCAGGAATGGCTGATCCCATTCATACGTCACCCATGCCGGATCTCCTTCTCTACCCCAGTTATGCCATGCACTGTTGGGGGCACCTCGGTTCGGAGAGAAATCTGCCGAGCTTTTAGGTTCAATGCCGTTATTCATCGCTTCCGGATAACCGTCGCCACCAGAGAAGCTGGCGGAAGCCTTGGCTGTCAGCGCCGCATTTTGCAGCTCAGTATTCACGACATGGACGGTAGCCCGAACCTCCAAAGCACTGCCAACAACGTTTCCTTTGGCTTCGAATTGGCCTGCACTAGCATAGAAGCTTGGATCAATAGCATCCCAAGTGATTTCCTGCTCCAGATACCCGTCCTCTGACAAAATATGGATTTGTCCAGGAAGTTCTGGTTCAATATCTTTCTTGGTGACAACGCTGAGTGCCCGGTAAACGTCAACGGTATCTTCTTTGATCTCTATCGTTACATCCTTGCTGGCCTTCTTGTCTCCGTCTGCCGCACTGAAGGTAAACGTGTAGGTACCTGCCTTGCTTACACGTGCATAGGCCGCTGTTTTGTCACCATCCACAAAGGAAATGTCCGCTGAACCTTCGGGCTTTTGCTTAATGGCCCATGAGTACTTCAACTGGGGTTCTTCTTCCTCGCTATGCACAGGATCGGGAATGGCCTCCCCGGACAATACCACGATACTGTTATTGCCAACATCCTGAACCGCAGACACTTGGCCAATTGCTGGAGGTTGTTTCTCCGGCGGTGAGGCCAGCTCGAAGTTTACTTGGTTAGAGCCCGTCAGTTGTCCATCACTTGCGCTAAGCATAACCGTATAAGAGCCTTCTTTGGTACCCGTAGCCTGTGTAATGCTTGCTTTCGGATGAGTAAAGGTGAGCTTGCCGCCATCCGGGGCGCTGACCACTTCCCATTGGTAAGACAGAGTCCCTTCAGGCGCGCCATCATCGGTTACAATCCCATTCAGCATAAATGGAATCAACGCCTGTGGATGTTGTGTCGCCAGCTCTGCAGTAATTTGCGGAGCTTCATTTTCACCGCCAGCTGACTTTTCAATGATCAATTCAGCACGCTGCACGCTACCCATCTGAAACATGGCAACGCCTTCATTGTTCTGAACATAGAACTGTCCGGCAGCTGCACCATTCAGCTTCATGGTATAGTATCCGTTCTCCATCCCCACTCCATCGAACAAAATCCGTGAAGTATGCTCTTTCCCTGATGGATTCAGGAGCTGAAGTGTAAAACCGTTACCATCTTTTTGAATTTGCGCGCTTTCTATTTTATCGCTTTCCAGCTCCAAATAGATTTTCTCATCAATCAGATTGATCCGCTTGCCGAAGCCGTCTTTCGGCGTAATGTTGTAGCTGTCTCCTTCGTCACTCACCAGCGCTCCATAACCGAACAGCCCGAATATCGGATCTGTAACAATATCGGAGCTGATGCTGAGAAGGGAACCATAGAGGCCTTCTTCCGATTCGCCTGAAAAATCGTTCCAGCCGTTACTCATGACGCGTGAGCCACCATCGTATACGTCCTTCGTGCCTGTGCCTCCTTTATACATCGAATATCTCCAAGAGGTGCTGCCAACGGAATTAGCCGAAATCTGTCCCATATTGACGGCGTTAAAGTTCGAAATCTTCGCGGCATAATTGCGCTGCTGTGCAATTGCCTTCTGCTCCACCGATCTGCCATCATTCTCATACCTAAGCCAGTCATCCATAATGTATCCAGCTAAAGACGCAGTATATTGAAAATTCCACCAGCCTTCACCGCCGCGGAATACGGGCACGGAATAATGGAACCAGGTAGGCTGAATCCCGCGCATGGCACGTGTTTTCCAATCGGCCATTTCCATACTTTTCTCAGCTGCACCTGTAAGAGAGTCTGCTGGATAGTACGTGCGCAGAGCCTTCGCTGCGGCATAAGCCCCTTCTTCGCCAGTATTGTCATATTCAAATTCCGATCCGTAAGGATAAGTGGCTCTAGTCATATTCCGTCCCTTGTCGAGGGCGAACTTCTTCTGCAGATTGGCTGACTCGGTCTGCATCCCCTCTTCCTTCAGTGCTTCAATCATATCCGGGATTTGCTGCTCGCCATAGAATCCGATGGCCCCGGTGGAAACGCGCTTATAGTAGATGTTATAAGCTTTCTCCAGATAAAACTGAGGCGATTCCCGGTACTCGATCAGATTAGGATAAGCCTTCTGAATCCGGTACATGTTGAAAAATCCGGTAGCTTCCATGATTTCGGAGAACGTACGTGTATAAGGCTTATCCTTGTCGGTGTACGCTCCAGAATCTTTCAGCCAGTTCGCAACGATATAGCTATCCTGAGTATTCTTCATGTATCGTTCCCACATGAAGTCGATCAGGTATGTCTCGATAGATCGAATTTCATCGGGGTTGGGAGCCAGATAGTTCTTCATCGTCATGAAATTAATGTTGTCATGGCTCCAGTCATCTCCCCAGTGGTTTGTGTTGAGATCCATGCCGCTTGAAAGATACCAGTCGAAATAGTTCCCGTAAGTTGGACTTTCCGGGTTGTTATCCTGTGTTTGCTCAACCATGAATTCGGAGTGCGCATCCGAGATTGTATCCAGCTCGGCCAGAACATTGAACTCAAATTGAGTGAATTTATCTACCCATTCGTTGCCGTCCTTCAGCTTATATTCGATACGCACGCTGTTGTTGCCGATCGAATCAAACTGAAGTGAATAGATATGATGCTGTTCACCATTTACGATCTTGGTCTCCACAAACTCAACCGACTCGTTGTAACCGGGGTTTCCGTCAGGCAGTCCACGTCCGGCCCGCGAGTTGTCAACCATTTCCTTTCTGCTCTTCCCAGGTTTGATATCCGGAATATGCGCTTCGTCAAACGGATCATTCTCTGCCACATTTTGAATATCGATGGATTGTACATCAACGATACTGTCGTCATAGTGCAGGTCCAGCTTGACAGGCATATTGATGGCTGTCTGGAAGCCCGGCACCGCTACGGCATCAATCATGCCTGATTTATACAGGATGGACCGGAGATTGGCTTCACGGTCTTCCATTGAAGTCGAACTGTTATTAGGGCTTTGGGCGCTCTCCTGCGGCGTATTGTCGCCTCCACGGACTGCTGAAAATTTGAACTTATACGTCTTGGACTCATCCGGGCCTAGGACGAGGCTGGAAGCATCCGTAAAGTATCCGCGTCCCGTTTTCTGGATTTCTTTGGAGTGGATATAGAGCACGTTCAGCCCCGGATACCAGCCGCCACTGTCTCCTGTCCAGTTCTTAAAGGTGTCTGCAGCACGCCGCTCTCCTGCCTCATGCATCCAATAATCCACATACTCGATTCGAGCGCCGCTCTCCGGCACCGGAGTGAAGAGCATGAAGTTTCCCTCACCACTGGTGCGGATGGCATAAGAATATCCACTGTCAGCACCTGCGAAATTATGCACCGTCACACGGTCATCATAGGTATCGGATAAGGTCTGGTATTTGTTGTTCCAAGGCATGGGCAAGCCGATATCCCCGAATTCGATATACTGATTGCTCTTGTTCTTCAGCGTAATCTCCCAAAGCATTGAACCGTCATCGGTCTCCATATCAAAAACGGATTTCACATCGAAGCCCTTCATTACCCGCTGGTCTGTAGAGTCCAGATTCTGTCCAATAAAGTTGATTTCTACCTTCTTGCCGTCTGCTGATGCTGTCTTGTTGATGTAGGGGTTATCCGGATTAATCGTTGAATATTGTGTAGATCCCCCGGCAGCCAATGTTTTATTGGTATCCACTTCTACAAAGCCGTCCCTGTTGTCAGGGAATTGTTCATTGGCACCCGTACGGTAGGAGAAGATCATTTCCCCCATCCATTGGTGCTGGGTACCATTCTGCGGCGATGTAGTGTTAGGCAGAACGAAATTGATCGGCTCCCCCTGTTTATTCGTAGGATTGTTGTTGATATAGAGCTCTTCAATCTGGCCTAAGTCGCCGACTTTGGCCGACAGGCTGGCATTGGAGATAGCGGTCTTGACTGCAGCAGCCGCAGCCTCAGGCAAAGCACTAACCTGTAGCGGCAGACTTGGAATAGCCAGGAGCAGCGCGATCATAAGCGGCTTCCACTTCTTCGAAATCATTGTCATTATAACCTCCTGTATACATGTGATCATATCCATTAGGGGTTTAATTCTCTTAAAACCGGTAAGTATAGTTTCTTACACGAAATACCTTTGACCGATCAATCGAAAAATGACGTTCATGCTTTCGTCTAAAGTAGAATCTCTAAGTCGTTTGTTAAGATATCGAATCCTATAACCGTTATTCCACATACGTGGAACTTACATCGTTTAGCACCCCTTCAGATGATGATAGAATGCCCCACCTTCTCGTTCGACGCAGAGGCAATAAAAACAAGACAGAAGCTTGCGACATCCATTTCGTCAATAGAGGGATTTCTTTTAACCTTTCACCCCGCCAACCGTGAGACCTGAGATAAAGCAGCGCTGAAAGGCACCCACATGGTAATCGATACCACTGCAGCCACTCAGAGCCATCACTACAACAAGAAGACATACCCCTAACCATACCTGCATTTTCTTCATGTGCAATCCCCTTCCCAAGGTTGTAATCCTGAATCCGTTTAAGGCTAGAAACTGAATTTCGTAAGCGCTTTATTTTCTATGTTACTTTCTGTATCCTAAAAAATAAATGCTCGATGCCAACATGAATTTTAAATATTTCAACCTGTTCGGAGGTGCCGGATTGGACTCGCCCGAGGGAGCTTAAGGCCGCAACTGTTAGCCGTCGTAGACAGCTGCCGATCTCCGCGCCCCGCGTATCCGGAGAGGACTAGGATGGCGGAACTGCTGCGCGAACCGGCGTATCAGTCTATAACTTTATTTACTCGGTATAAAACATTATTCTGCAGTCTACTAGTTTATTTGCTTTGAACTGTCGTAGGGAATAAGCAAAAGCCGAACCCGTCTTTTGAACAGGGTTCGGCTTTCTTATTTACGTGCCGGAAGCTAGGTGCATGTATCCTTTGTTTACTGGTATTTTGCGTACTCATCTTTTAACCAGAGCTTATTGTTCTGCACGATGTATTGCTCAGATTCAGTTGATATTTCACCTTTATTAATACATGACCACCCGTGTTTAACCTCTCATCGTGTCAGTTGTCCATAACAATGTGAACATTTTCATGTATTGTTGTACTTAATGAAGTTTTAAGTGCATGTGATCAATGTTTAGATATACATCAAATCGGCAATCGGGCTAACCCTGGTTAGCTTTCCATGGCATATCTTCAAGGTTAACGCCAAACTTCTTTTCTACCTCAAGAATAATCGCCCCATCATCATTTTCCGTAATTCTATGACCTAGCAATACAGGGAATTTTTCGCTTGAGAATTTTTTTACCAACGATTCAGCTTCTTCCCGGCTAGGAACTTCAAATGTTTCAACGGTTTTAAGCAATTTCATGTTATTATTTCCTCCTTCTATTCCTAACAAATAGTCTGTTGTAACTCGGAAATACCTTGCAATTAAGGGCAGCATTTCTAAGTCAGGATAATTAGCGGATGTCTCCCATCTTGAAATTGTCTGAACCGAAACGGCTAGAGCATTGGACAGTTGCTCTTGGGTAATACCACTTTTCAACCTTAGTTTTCTGATGATCGAACCAATCTTCATGTTTGCACCCCTAAAGCGAATTTCTTACGTTACATTTAGATTTTACTGTTCAAGGAAATGTATAACCAGCACTTAAACCGAGAACAAACTTAACAAGTATGTTATGTTAAGTCTTTTATTTGAATTAATCGGCTCGTTATCGCAACGAAGGCAGCCGATCTTTGTGGTCGGCTGTCTTCGGGGCATCATTAAGCTATATTTCACCCGACAGCTTAACCGTCAAGTTCAGCGACTTCAATGGGAATATGTCCTTGTCCCTCGACATTCTTCCAGCCCCTACTATTTCTCCTCACGGAAATGGAGGATGAAAAAAGAAGCTGCAACAAAAGGTCCGGGTAATGCCAAACCTCCTCTTGATGCAGCTTCTTTTGTACTTCTACTCGTTTTGCACAGCGAATTCATAATAACTTTAAGCTTTGCGAAGCATTTGTCTCTCGCTTAGCTGTGAAAGCATATCCTTCGTCATGGCCTTCAAGTCGTAGCGTGCATGAAATCCCCATTCTGTTTTCGCTGCCGTCGCATCAATGGAATGCGGCCAGCTATCGGCTATCGCCTGTCTCTTAGGATCAACGTCATAATCGAGGATAAAGCCGGGAAACTCCTCCCGAATCGCTGCAGCGATCGCCTCCGGATCCATGCTCATTGCGGTGACATTAAATGAGTTTCGGTGAATCAACCGGGAAGAATCCGCTTCCATTAAATCAATGATAGCATTCAGGGCATCCGGCATATACATCATGTCCATGCTTGAGTCTTTGGCGATATAAGATGTATACCGGCCAGCCGTCACGGCTGCGTAATAAATTTCCACCGCGTAATCCGTCGTTCCTCCGCCGGGAGGCGTCATATAAGATATTAAACCTGGGAATCGTAGCCCCCTAGTATCCAGGCCGTATTTATGAAAATAATAATCACAAAGCAGTTCGCCGGACACTTTGCTCACGCCGTACATCGTATTGGGCCTCTGAATCGTATCCTGCGGGGTATTGTATTTCGGAGTCGTAGGGCCAAAAGATCCAATGGAGCTTGGAGTGAACAATCTGCAGCCGAGCTCTCTGGATATTTCAAGTGCATTCATCAATCCGCCCATATTCAAATTCCAGGCAAGCAGGGGTTTCTCCTCTGCGGTAGCCGACAGCAGCGCAGCCAAATGAATGACGGTATCAACTTCGTACCGCTTGGCGATTTCGAACATCGCCTTATCATTCGTCACGTCCAGCAGCTCGAATGGTCCGGATCGGGTAATTTCGTGGGCTGATGACCGGAGATCCGTAGCAACGACGTGATCCGCACCATAAATCTCACGCAATTTAACAACTAACTCAGAACCGATTTGGCCCAGTGCTCCGGTCACCAATATCTTTTTCATAAGACATTCCTCCCGAAATATACTCCCGCGAATGCATCTAAATCAGCTTCATTTCCTTACCAACTTTCTCATAAACGGAGATCACCTGGTCAAGCATCTCCTTGGTATGGGCAGCTGTCGGCATGTTGCGTATTCTACCGGTTCCTTTCGGAACTGTCGGAAACAGGATTCCCTTGGCGTAAACGCCTTCTTCATAAAGCCGTTTGCTGAACTGTTGGGTGGTTACTTCATCGCCAATGATACAAGGTGTGATCGGCGTTTCGCTTTGGCCTACATCATATCCAAGCCGGCTCAAGCCATTTTTCAAATGATTGCCGTTCCCCCATAGCTTCTCGATCAGCTCTTTGTCATTCATCAAAATGTCGACAGAAGCGCTACAAGAAGCGATTGCAGCCGGAGGTAGCGATGTCGAGAACAGAAACGGACGGCTTCTTAGCTTCAACCATTCGATCAGTTGTTTTTTACCCGCCACATAACCGCCGACAACGCCGATCGCCTTGGAAAGAGTACCAATTTGAAAGTCAATGCGGTCGGACAATCCAAAATGCTTTACGGTTCCCGCACCTGCTCCGAGAACGCCCGAACCGTGGGCATCATCCACATAAGTAATCAGATCGAATTCTTCCGCTATTTTCACGATTTCGGGCAGCTTTGCTATATCACCATCCATGGAGAAAACCCCGTCGGTGATGACCATAATTTTATGGTACTGACCGGATTCCTTGGCCTCTTTCGCCTGCTGTCTTAAATCATTCATATCCGAATGCTTAAAGCGAATCACCTTGGCTCTCGACAGGCGGCACCCATCAATAATTGAAGCGTGGTTCAGCTCATCGGATAAAATCGCATCATGCTGGTCCATAACCGCGGATATAGCAGCCATATTACAGTTAAATCCTGATTGATACACGATAACGGCTTCCGTTTTTTTGAAACGGGCCAGTTTTTCTTCAAGCTCAATATGAAGATCCATCGTACCATTAATTGTTCTCACAGCCCCTGCGCCTGCCCCATATGTCTGCGCCGCCTTAACTGAAGCATCAATCAGGCGGTCATCTGTTGCCAGTCCCAAATAGTTATTAGAGGACAAATTGATTAGGGACTTTCCGTCGATACGAATAACAGGACCATTTGCACCCTGCAGCGTATCGATGACGTTATATAGACCTTTAGTCTTTAGATTTTCGATGTTCGAATTTAAAAATTGGTCCAATGCTCGACTTGACATTCGATTCCCTCCTTGATATACGTTTGTACTCGTACAGGAGACATGTAATTCTACGAAAAACCTTTTTATAAAAGGGTTTAGACTAATTTCAATGTAGCATCTTTTTTATTTTTTGTACACATGTGAAGGACAAAAAAATAAAAAATCCGCAAATAAACATAGCGATTGCTTCCCCCTCCCCGGAAGCAATCGCTACTAAATCCTTGTTTGTATTTTTTGCTGCTCGGTAACTTCTTGTGCAGCCATTATTTCTTTTGCTTATTCCTTTACATCATTCGATTTACCCGAATTCAAACGGTATTCTTCCGTGGCAAACGTAATAAGCTGATCCGTACGGAAGCACTTGCCGAGGTTAGGCTCTCCTGACCGCTATAGTTCCATAGCTACAAACTCCTTAAGGTGCTAGCATTCCCCATGCCATCAGCACTGTTCGGATCATCATGTTCGCCTGCAGCACTCGGAACAAAAAGTTGTACCGATAACATAAAAAAGCCGCTATAATTATAGCGACTTCAACCGGACTATATTCTTGTCCGATAGCATCCCAAGCATACAGAGCGACGGCTGTGAAATGTTTCCCTCCGGTGTCTTATCGATGTTTAGGATGACAGATGGATAGCTTCTCCCGGTTCAAGGACGACCCCTACTCCATCCTCAAGGAGCGAGGCGAAGTAATAGGGGTCTTGTTGAATGTACGGAAACGTATTGAAGTGGATCGGCACAACTTGTTTGGCTTGAAGCCAATCTGTGGCTACGGCCGCGTCTTCCGGGCCCATCGTATGGTTGTCGCCAATCGGGAGAAAAGCCAGGTCAATGTCATTGCGTTCCCCAATCACTTTCATGTCGTAAAAAAGGCCCGTGTCACCTGCATGGTATATTGTTTTGCCTTCGGCGGTGAACAGAATTCCGGTAGGCATTCCCGTATAGATAATGGTTCGGGTCTCCGGGTTAACATAACTAGAGCTATGGAAAGCCTGAGTCAGCTTCACTTTGCCAAAGTCGAAGGTGTATGCCCCGCCGATACTCATGGCATGGGTTCTCACTCCCTCCCATCCGAGCACATCTGCCAGCTCTGCCGAGGCAATGACCAATGCGTTGTTTCGTTTCGCAATGTCTACCGTATCCCCTACATGATCTCCGTGGCCGTGGGTTAACAGGATTACGTCTGCTTGTATACTGGCCGCATCCAGATCGGTATTTGCGTTGCCTGTAATGAACGGATCAATCAGGATGGTAGTGCCGTTTGTTTCGATTTTTACTACAGAATGTCCATGATAGGATACTTTCATTTGTATTCCCCCTTTGATGAAATTGCTGATGCCGGGTTTCTTCGGATTAACGTGAGGTAACAGATGACTGCGGCGATATTGGATAACGCGATGACCGTTCCCATAGGGATGGCTGATTGACCTCCTCCGATCCCGGTAAGAGGTGCAGCGAGTCCGTCCAGCACGAATGAGATCAGGCCTAACAGCGCGGAAGCGCTCCCGGCGGCTTGTCCATAGTTCTGCATCGCGAGGGAGAAGCCAGTCGTAGTTACGACGCCGACGCTGGATACTACGAAAAATAGCGGCACTAATACCGCGTATAACCCCCCACCGCTCAATAACACCCCGAATAACGCCAAGCTGCTAATGGTTGCAAGCATAATTCCACTGACGAAAAGTGTATACCCGCTTATTTTGCCGGACAGCCTACCCGTAACTTGCCCAGCGATGATCAAACCAACCCCATTCAGCGCGAACAAAATGCTGAACAATTGCGGCGAAGCACCGAATAGGTCTTGAATTACGAACGTGGAGCCTGAAATATACGCAAACATCGCAGCCAGAACGAAACCTTGTGATAAGGCGTAACCCATAAAGATCCGGTCCCGAAGCAGGGTTCGGAACGTAACAATCGTCTCCTTCCAGCCGCCCTTCACTCTGTCCTTCTCTGGCAATGTCTCTTCCAGAGTGGTGAAGACTGCAACGAACAGAATCGCAGCAATAAGACTTAACGCTACGAATACGCCCTGCCAGGAAGCCACCCGCAGGAGCTGCCCGCCGGCAATCGGCGCAAAGATTGGACCGGCCCCGTTCACCAGCATCAGGAGTGAGAAAAACCGGGTCAATTCGGCCCCTGAAAAGAGGTCCCGCGCCACCGCCCGGGAAATCACTACGCCGAAGCTTCCAGACAGACCTTGTACAAACCGCAACGCGATAAATGACCAGATGGCCCGCTTAAGGTACACCACACGGATACGGCGATATACAGGAATAACCCCACAAGCAGCGGCCTGCGCCGTCCGTGCATATCGCTCAGCGGACCGGCTGCCAATTGCCCGAACGAGAGTCCCAACATGCAGGCAGTCAAGCTAATCTGCGCCATGGCAGGTGATGCCTGCAAATCGCTGGCTAATGTCGGCAGCGCGGGCAAATACATGTCCAGGGAGAACGGGGCGAGCGCAGCCAAAGCACCCAATATGACCGCCACCCCCGCTCGTTTCCCCGCTTTCAGCCCTGCTTGTGCCTGAAGCTCTGTCATGCTCTTCCCCTCCTTGAATTCACCAAATACGCCTTCGATTCGAACGCCCATGAACACCTCCATGAGGATGCCCATCCAATGCTCGTATACCGGGTGAGCGATGGATGGGCAAAATGTTGCGAAGCATATTCAGCGTGTTATCTGAATGTAGTCTTAGAAGTTTTTGGCGGCTATGCGTGCTTTCTCGATCGCTTCGGCTTTGATTTGTGGAGCGCGGTCTCCTGCAGTGGACACTCCTTCAATAAACAGATTATCGAAATCGGTGATGCCTACGAAGTTCAGGACGGTTTTCAAATGACGGCTGCCGTTCTCCCGGTCCGCCACAGGTCCTTCCGAGTAAATGCCGCCGGTAGCCTGGATATGGAATGCTTTTTTGTTTTCAAGCAGGCCAACGGGACCGTTCTCTGTGTATTTGAAGGTTTTGGCTCTGACGCAGAAGGAATCAATGTATGCCTTCATTACCGGAGGGTAAGAGAAGTTCCACATAGGTGTTACGAACACATACTTGTCTGCAGCAACGAATTCATCAAGCAATGTATTCAACTGAGTTAATTTGAGTTGCTGCGCGGCAGTCAATTGATCAAACGAACCACCATTTTGAAGGGTTCCCCAGGCTTCCCATACGTCAACGTCAATTTGGGGAATGTCGCGCCGATACAAGTCTACATGGACTACTTGATCTCCCGGATTGCTTTCTTTGTAAGCTTGAACGAATTGCTCTCCGACGGAAAGACTGTAAGATGCTTCAACGCTGCCGGGATGGGCAGTTATATAAAGTACAGTTGACATAATTAAAACTTCCTCTCATCATTAAGTTTATTTTGTGAAATTACACGATAAATGGAGCGATGCCGTTACCATAAGACCAGTTTTCTTTGGTGACCTCAACCAGATTGATGAACACATCTTCCGTTCTGATGCCGCACTGCTGATGAAGCTGCTCGGCTAATACCTCATAGAACTCTTTCTTCACTTCTGCTGATCGGCCAGCATTCAGCGTGACCTGAACGATTAGAAAACCGTTACTTCTATCAATATCCAGGCAATTCGGATCAAAGCTGAAATTGTCACGTTCAAGTTCTTCTACAATCAGAAAGCGATCGTTCTGGGGGACATGCAGCTTGTCCACAATCGTCTGCAAGACGACCTCGCCAATACGGGCTTTCTCTTCGCTGGAGCGACCCTTCAATGTGGTAATGCGAGTCAATGGCATGTGTGTTACCTCCTCGTTGTTGTTGATATGGCTAATTATATCTGTTAGAATCCAGAACACGAATGTACATAAGTTCGTGTTTGTTCGTGTGAAGCTGCGGAAACTATGGAATTCAGGTGATAGGATGGAAGACGGGAAATTGCCAAAAGATTGGCCTCATGAATGGATCAAAAAAATTCGTTCCAGACCTGCCAGGCACAGCTTATCCAAACGGATGCGGCAAGTGGACCTGGCACGGCGGGTCGGTGTTGATCCACGAACGGTGCAGCAATGGGAGAATGGAGACCGCCTCCCCAGCGTGGGCAGTCTCAAACGAATGATCCAAGCGTTCTGCGAAGAAGGGCTTCTCCTGGAAGCTGATCCGCGTCATGAGGCTGAGGAGCTTTGGAATTCTGTAAAGCGCTTCTCGGAAGCGCGGTCAGCGACCTCACGGGAGTTTCCCGATTTCGACGCAACCTGGTTCGACACACTGGTTACTATGGAAGGGACAACACCGAAACCAATGATTGCCGCGCCGCAGGCTTCAATCGCGCCAGCACATCGGCTGCCCAAGCTCCCTACGCTCTTCGTTGGACGAAGTCTAGCCATGGCTGACTTGAAGGAACGGCTGAATGCTCACTCCCTGGTCTCTGTCGTGGGTCCCGGAGGAATAGGCAAGACGTCCCTTGCCGTTCAGGTGGCTTCAACGCTCGGGGGAACGTACCCGCAAGGGATATGGATGTTTGAATTCGGCTCTGTCAAAGAACCGCAAGACCTGGGACAACTGCTTCTGTCCACATTAAGGCTGCAGAACCAGGCAAACGGGACCGATCTTCAAACGATACTGGAGGCTTTGTCCGACCAGAAAGCACTCTTTATTTTTGATAACTGCGAACATGTCATTGACGCAAGCGCGTCTTTGGCTGAATCACTTCTTGCATTCGCGCCGGGGCTGACGATCCTCGCCACCAGCCGGGAACCACTCAATATTCCCGGGGAATCCGTCTATCGGCTTCCTCCGTTATCTTTTCCAGCGGACGAGCATTTGCTTGAGGAGATACCCGAACAGGAGATCATATCCTTTGAAGCCGTGCAACTTTTTTTGGAGCGGGCGCATATTGCTGCGCCCCAGTTTCAGCCCACATTGCAGAATCTCAGACTTGTTGGCTCTATTTGCAAAAAGCTGGAGGGAATCCCGTTAGCCATTGAGCTGGCGGTTGCCAGAATGAACATGCTGACACTGGAACAAATCACGGAACGCCTAGGGAATCTGCTGACCTTGCTGACAGCAGGCAAACGAACCGCTGTGACCCGTCAGCAAACGCTCAAATCCACAATTGATTGGAGTTATGAATTGCTGACCGGCAAAGAACGTCTCTTGTTGAGGCGGCTTAGCGTATTTGCGGGAGGGTTTACTTTGGAGGCGGCGGAAGAGATCTGCATCTGTGAGCCCGGAATGCCTGAGCGGGAAGATCGCATCACTCGCGAAGACGTACTCGACCTGTTGTCCGGTCTGGTCAACAAGTCTCTCGTTTCTATCGAGATCGGCGAGAATTACCGCTACATCCGCTACTTCATGCTGGAAGCTATCAAAGAATATGCAGGCGGAAAGTTGCAGAAAGAAACCGACAAGCATAAGAGCCATCAGCTTTCTGAACGCCATGTTCGTTATTACAGTCAATGTTTGGTCCGTGCGGAGCCCAAATTCAGGACTCACGAACGCGAAGCGTGTATTGATGAAGTACGGCAAGAATATGCGAACCTGCGTTCTGCCCTGGAATGGTCGTACTCTAACCCGCATGCCTATTCATTTGGACTTCACATGGTCTCAAACCTCTATTGGTTCTGGCTGCACGAAGGCAGGCTGAAGGAAGGATTGTTCTGGCTGAATCGCTTTCTGGATAATGAAACACACGAAGGACAGTCTGGCACCGATTCCGCAAAGGCTTTGCATGGACGTGGTGTCATTCAATTTATCCGTGGAAATGTTGAAGATGCCATGTATTCGGCGATCAGAAGCGTGGAACTCGCTCGCGATTTGGGAGAAAGCTCTCTCCTTATCTCCTCCCTTCGACTGCTCGCGTTTCTTCACATCAAACAGAAACGTCTTGAGGAAGCCGAACCGTTGGTACAGATGAGCATTGATATTGCTAGAGCCACGGGCGATTTGTGGAATTTAGCTTCCTCATTGCATGCTTACGGGAAGCTCCGATTAGGACAGCATAATTATTTTGAAGCGTCTAAGAGCCTGAATGAGAGTGTACATTTCTTCGAAGTCGTCCAGGACCAATGGGAAGTATCCGGTCCGTACGAAAGTCTGGGGTATTCCGCCCTGAAGCTTGAGCAGATTACTGCTTCTATTGAATATTTCAAAAAATGCATCGCCGCAAGCCAGATCTACAGAGGTTCTTGGATTCTATCGCGTGGTCTTGAAGGATTAGCCATTGCCTTATGTGCTAAGAAGGCCTTCACCGAATCTGCAATCCTTCTCGGAGCTGCTGAGAAAGGCCGCCAAAGCTCTGGCGGGGAGGCCATGCCCAATTTTCCCGCAGAGCATGAAGAGGTAATTCTTGATCTTCAGCATGTTTTTTCTGAGCAGGAATTGCAAGAATTGTGGAGCAAAGGTAAAGCAATGACACGTTCCCAAGTGCTTGCGTATTCACTGGAAATTTAGGTGATAAGCAAGAATAAGTGACGACCGTTTTCTCAAGATCATAATGAAAACGGTCGTCCACTTTTGCTAACTTTAATATTTTTGGATTCCACCTGACATTGTTGAGGGAAATATCAGCCGCCAAATGGAAATGGTATTGTCCCTTTTTTAAACATCATGAGTTCTAATTTTACAGGAAAGGTATATCCCATTGACTCTAACAACTTCATAGCTTCTTTATTTTGTTCATTAACCAGGGAATCCACTTCGTTTCGGCCATTCTTAATGTCTTTGCTCTTCTTTCCGCGTCATGCCAATGACATCGTGTCCAGCTTGTACGAGTTGCGGCAGCAACAATCTCCCAATAACACCACTTGCACCAGCTACGAAAATTTTCATAAAAATTAAAACTATAATTCTCATTATTTCGAAAAACAAAAAGGGCAGGAATGAACATACGTCATCCCTGCCCTTTTTAGAAACTGCCTAAAAAATATTTATATCAATTATCCGTAATAACGATTAAGATCAAAAAAATCATCAAAATAAACTCGGGCCAAGGATTACAATACACTTCAAAACCGTTCAACTGCAAGCCGGCGTACAACCAGGACCGATTTCAGAAGAGACTAAACAACCGTTCCCCGGTGGAATACCGAGAAATGGCCGCAGCTTGAATGTTGTCTTTTTAAAGTGTCTACTTGACAGGATTATGACCAAATAGCGATTTTTAATGGGAATATGTTCTTGAACCCCGACAATTGATCGACCTCATTCTCCTACTTCATGAAATTGCGTAAATCATCCCTTCTTCGGTGCGGCGATCTGACGCGCTACCCTCTCGGCTAATGTTGCATTAGCCTGGGATAAATAGCCTAACACCACCCTTTGAATCTCATAAGAAGCGGCCGATAAGTCATCAGCGAGGTTTTGAACAAGATGATCCTGCTGAACTTGCGTTAGCGATTGGTAGAATTCTCCCGCTTGCGTGAAATTATCGGGCTGTGGAATATCGGATCGAACGATCCGGCCGGCTACATAGCGCCCTGTCCCACTCGTTACCTGTTCAGTCGGTGACCAGTTTGTTTGATGGTTAATCGGAATTTTACGGAAATCCGATCCAAGGCGATGCCGCTGTGAATCCCAATAAATATTGCTGCGGCCTTGCAGCATTTTATCATCGGACAGCTCGACACCATCCAGAAGATTTGACGGAGAGAATGCCAGTTTCTCGACCTGCTCCTGATAATTCGTAGGGTTCGTATCCAATACGAGTCGACCAACTGGCAGCAGCGGGAAATGACGTACATCCCATACTTTCGTGTCATCCAACGGATCGAACGACAGCATTGCCTCATCCTGTGGGTTCATCAACTGCACATACAGCCCGTATTGGACTGGTGTGCCTTTGGCAATCGTATCATATAGATCTTTACCCGAATAATCGGGGTTCTCGCTGGCCAAACGAGCCGCTTCTTCCGCATCGATATATTGCTCTCCAGCCAACGGAATCCAGCGATATTTGACATAGAAGCGATCGTTCTGTGCATTTTTCCAAACATAGGTGTTAACACTGTGTCCTGGCATATGGCGGAGACTCTTGATCGTCCCTTCGTCCGAGTACAATCGTACAACGAAATGGGTTGCCTCTGGTGCTCTAGCAACGAAACCCCAGAATCGATTGGGATCGATGAGATTGTTAACGGGTGATGGCAGGAAAGCACGGATGGACTCAGGGAACCGGATCGGATCTCGTACGAGGAACACAGGGATATGATTACAGAGCAGGTCGAAAACGCCTTGCTCGGTATAAAATTTCGTCGAGAATCCACGCACGTTGCGGGATGTATCCGGTGTCCCTTTGTTGCTGACCGCAAGTGAGAAACGAACGGTAACGGGTACCCGTTGTCCCGGCTGTTGCAGGAAGCACAGATTCGTATAAGCGGCCATCGAGTGGAGGGTTTCAAAATAACCAAAGGCTCCAAACCCCTTCACGTGAACCGGACGCTCTAATATCTTTTCGTGGACAAAGGTTTCAAGTGTTTCATGCAGCATGCTATCCTGTTCCAAAATCGGTCCCCGTTCCCCTACTGTCTGTGAATGGTATTCCGGCGACTGCTTAGCATGCCATTGTGATTGTACGTTCCCTCCCTGCCAGCTTCGACCGTTTGCCTGATGGTTAGCTTTGTTACCGTCCATTGATCCGCCCCCCATACCTACATTCTCGGGGATATATATGCATGGCTATGTACGAATATGACAGCATGTCATATTCGATGGCCGTGTCTCGAACTTACAACGAATAATACCGGGACGATCCCTGGTTTGAAACGACCATGCGTCTTATTCAGAACAGTGCCGAGTTAGGATGATTTAGGAGACAGTACGACATTCAACGGCCAGGTAACCCCCAGCTCCGTCCACATTCGGATCGGCTCCTTGGGACTGTACCTCTTTGAGGAAATTAATCGTCTTGGCAGAATCCCATAATTGATTGTTCTCCATACCTCCCATGAGAGATTTCTTCTCTGAAGGTACGTCTGGGAGATTCACTTTTTTCCCATCGACTTTGGCAACCAGATAACGTTCCCGTTAGTTTAATAGGTTAACATAAAACTAAAATCCATGCTCTGTTACTCTTTCAAGCCACTCACACATAAGAGACTCAAATAACAGAGGCTGTTCAATCTGAAGATTATGGCCTGCTCGGTCTAGAACAGCAAAGGTTGCTCTAGGATAATTGTCTAAAATTCTAAAAGCATCTTTGTAACCAACGACTGCATCTTGTCGCCCAAGAGTAAATACGGTTGGTTTATCGAAAACTAATTCATCGATATTTTTGGAAAATCCATAGTTTCTTTGAAGCTTACTAAGAAAATCGTAGTCAGCGATCTTACAACCGGCAATGATCTCCTCAGAATACCTTTTCCAATTATACTCATTGAGAACGACTTGATTTGCGCTAAAATCACTTATTTGCTCTTCACTTAAGGTGTCTAAAAACTCGCGATCACGATGAACAACCAAATGCTCGGGGACTTTCCTTCTTTTGTGATCGGGAATAATTAATGGACAAATCAGTGCAGCGCCACCAATACGATCTTTATGTTTATTAATTATTCCTCTTGTAATATATCCGCCGTATGATTCGCCTGCTATGAGATAATCTTGATTTGGGATGAGAGTTTCAATAAAATGTATAACTGCTTCCAGCATATCATCTGAATTACATATTTGATCGTAATCCTTTGTTTGCCCCATTCCAGGCAGGTCAAGATAAATGCGACGCCAACCGGGGATCTTTTCAAATATCGGTTCCATACATCCACTCATTAATCGATGGTCTGGCGAAAAACCGTGGATCATTATTATCGGTTTGCCTGTACCCATTTCCTCGTAATATATACTGGCATTCTTAACTTTACAATATGGCATACAGACTCCTCCAATTAACTATGTATAACTTGCTTAAATGAAGAAAAATCTTCATTGTTTAATCAAGCAGTTCTCCGTTTCCGTTACGTTGTGATTATACCCTCACATATTGCACATGTAAAGAACGTACGTTCCTAAATTCTTGTTTCTAGAGGCAGCTAGTGAAACTCCATTCCCAGTCAGCTTCATCTAAACCGGTTCCTACACTACATTGAAGTAAAGATTCCCGTTAGCTTGAATGAAAGATCGTATTCTTTTTTTCGTGCTAATTTCTTATCTGATGGGAATCATAATATGTTCGGAGGTGATCTTTGACCTACACGTTTACCTGCTGATGATGCCGTCGATTGACCTGTCCTTTAAATGAAACTATACTATTTAGCAAAGAAGGTGAGTAGATTGAAACAAATAAGTAGTCGCTTTTCGATGGCAGTCCATATTCTGTCCATGATCTCGCTGGACCCTCTATATAGTACAGGCGATCGAATTGCCCGCAGCATCAATAGTAACCCTGTAGTCATTAGAAGGATTATGGCCCAGCTCAAAAAAGCAGGTTATATTGAAACAAAACCAGGAGTTGCGGGGGCCTCTCTTCTGATATCTCCTGAAAAATTAACCCTACTGAATATCTTCCAAGCAGTCGAATCTGTGGATGGAAATCAGCTTTTCAAAATTCACAAGGATACTGACCCAAATTGTTCTGTAGGAATGAACATTGAATCCATTCTATTACCCCAACTCTCTAATGCACAGAAGGCTATGGAGCATGAACTAGCTTCTGTTACCCTAGCTCAGATTGTAGAGCAACTACGGATAAAGGCAAATGTAAAATAAAGCTACTCCTCTAATGGAGTAGCTTTATTTTACATTTTTTTGATTTGCGCCAAGTCAAACAGAAGCTTGCGCAGGCTCAACATATTCAATAAAACTACCATCAGGATGTCGAACAAAAACGCCTGGACCAATGGGACCATGCTGATCTCTTACGATAAGGGTATTTTGTTTTTTTAATTCTATCTTCAATTCGTTCATGGAATCAACATACACCACTGCACGGAGTGATCTAGCAGGCTCCAAGGCCTCCGGACTTCCAGATACAATGACGTAAGGATATACTGTGGCTAAAGATAAGCCAGCCTCGGGAATATTCCACGTACGATCCATAGATCGGTTTGCAAGAGCTTCATAATATGCAACGGTTGATTCCAATTGCTCGGTAAAAACGGGTATAAAATGATTTATGATTTTCATGTTAACCTCCAGTTTTTATTTTTATATATAACCATAATGGTTATAACTGATTTAGTTATATATAAATGTTTTGACCTTGTCAAGCTTTCAAAAAGGATCGACATGGTTAAAAATGATAGAAAGCGTTTCATGTTTCTCCTTTTGCTGGCAGGGTTTGGATAACTGAATCATCCACGGCCGCTCTGCCGGGAACGTAACCTATAACCGTACAGATGCTTACGACCAACATTCGAATAACCATCCATTTAACAAGGTTATAGCACTGCTTCATTTCATTGCCTCCTGACTCGCTTAAATGTAGAATTTCGCGCAAAAATAAAAGACCGTTTCCCGGTAGAATACGAGAAAACGGCCATCGTTTTTCCTGTCGCTATTCAAAAAATCGCTTGCCTAAGTAAAGAATATAAACTTTGTTTTATAATCCTCCCTCGTCACATTGCTCCTCCTGTACAATTCGAGCAATGTGAATCATCAAATATAATAACTCCTCGTTCGATATGGAAATATCCAGCATGTTTTGAACGTAGGTTTTGATCATCTCCGCGCATTTGTATTCAAGCGGATGCTCCTTCACCATATGTTGAAATATAAAATCTTTCGCCGAATTGCCCAGACGCCCTTCTTGTAAACGCTGGATGAAAAATTGCAAATGTGTAACGAGTCTCACATAATGGATGGAGTTTTTGTTCAATTGCATATCAAAGGTGTATTGGATAATGTTAAAAATATCTTTTAACATCTTAACGGATTGCATCGTGCGCTCCATATTCTGCTCATGTGTTTGGGCATTCACGAAATGAAAAGCAATATTCCCTGCTTCTTCTTCCGGCAGTTCAATACCCAGTTCCAGATTCAGCATCTGAACGGCTTCAACCCCCAGTTCGAATTCGACAGGATGAAACCTCTGGATCTCCCATAACATGCGATTCTGTAATGATACACCTTTTTTCCATCGTTCAATGGCAAACGACAAGTGATCCATAAGCGTAAAGAAGATTTGATCGTCAAGAGACAGCTTTTCTTTCGCATTGGTAATCAATTTGTTTATGACATTCACATGTTTTTCTGGCATGTTTTCGATAGTTCGTACGTAAGCCTGGGCAGACGGATTATTTTGCAGAATGAATCGTTTCTGGATGTGCTCCTCATCCAGTCGCTCGCCGACTTTGCCTTTGAATGCCAAGCCTTTTCCCATGACAATCATTTCTTGTCCCTGTTCATCTTTAGTCAGAAGCAAGCTGTTATTCAATATTTTGATTACTTTCATGCATTCATCACGATCCTTTATTCTTTCGTGACCGCCTGATCCGAATTACCGATACATCTGCCATTCTGTTTAATGACCTCCTGATACCACGAGAAGCTTTTCTTCTTCAAGCGCTTCAAGTCTTTCAGATCCTGTTCACCACGGTTTACATAGATCATGCCGTAACGTTTCCCATAACCTTGATGGGTGCTTACCACGTCAATAACGGACCAAGGGCAATAACCAATCACATCTACCCCATCCGTTAGAGCCAGTCTGATCTGTTCCAGGTGTTTCTCGATAAAATCAATCCGGTACGTATCGTTAATGGTGTAATCTGCCTCCAGTACATCCGGAGCTCCTATACCATTTTCCGTAATTAGAATCGGGAGACCATATCGTTCACATACCTTACGCAATGTTAGCCTTAGGCCAACCGGGTCAATGACCCAGCCATATTTCGTTTTTTCCGTATAAGGATTCTCTGCGGCCCGGTAGACTCCCTGCTCGCCAAGCATAATTTGCTGATCGCCCGCACGCGCTGTAACATCCGACGCATCGCCCGTACTGGCGGCAATGGTTGCCGTCGAATAATAATTGATTGCTACGAGATCAGGGCGGCCTGACTGGATATCTTCCATGTCGCCCTGCTCAATAACCGGCTCGATGCCACGTTCCTGCAAATAACTCCAGAATAATGGATTATACCGTCCCCACACCGATAAGTCGAGAAAACCCCATCCGCGAATCGTCTCCCAGTTATGTGCAGCGATTGCATCTGCTGGTCTGGAGGTTGCCTGATACATGGAAGTCATGTTTAATGCAGGACCGATCTTGCCTTGCGGGAGCATGGCATGAAATAGTCGCATCGTTCTGCCTTGAGCCACAAACATGTGATGATTTTGCTGGTACTGTTCCTTAGTGGAAGGCATACGGCCGCCCTTCGGTGTACCAATGGCACCTGGATGGAGAATCATCGTATTTTGCTCATTAATGGTCAACCAATATTTCACTTTATGCCCGTAATGCGTAAACAAGATACGCCCGTACTCGACAAAGGCATCGATCGTTTCCCGGTTGTTCCATCCTCCGGTTTTCTCAAGCTCGTAGGGTAAGTCGAAATGGTACATGGTCACAATGGGTTCAATACCATGGAGCAGCAATTCGTCAATCAATTGGTGATAAAAATCGAGCCCCTTCTCATTAACTGCTCCTGTGCCTGAAGGCAATATTCGAGTCCATGCAATTGAAAAACGATATGCTTTGAGGCCCAGCTCTGCAAAAAGCTTCACGTCTTCTCTGAATCGGTGATAGTGATCGCTCGCAACCGTGAAATCGGCGGTTCCAGCCGGATGATCACACATATCGATTACGGACAGACCTTTGCCATCTTCGTTCCAGGCTCCCTCCACTTGATAGGCCGAGGTAGAGCCTCCCCACAGAAATTCATTGGGGAATGGTTTGATGTGTTGATATAACATCTCAAGCACTCCTTCATTTTAATGTTGTTCAAGATATATGACGGGCCGTATTAAGGTTGTTACGAAAGGTGGATAATAGTCGCTCCAACCTCCACAGGACTCTGCTTCTCCAGCTTAATGTCCGGGAAACGATCCGAATTGGCGATAATGATCGGGGTTATGACTTCATACCCTTCTGCCTTGATGGCATCGATATCAAAGCTGATCAACAAGTCGCCCCGTTTTACCCGGTCCCCCACTTTAATGGAAGAGTCGAAATGTCTCCCCTTCAGGTTGACGGTATCCACTCCAATATGAATGAGCACCTCTTCTCCATCATAACCATTTAATTTGACCGCGTGTTTGGAGTCCATGAAGGCCGTAACTTCCCCTGTGATCGGTGCATACAATTCTCCTTTGGCAGGAATAATTGCAGCACCTTTACCCAGTAATCCCAAAGAGAACACATCGTCTGGTACTCGGTCCAGATGGACTAATTCCCCTTGCATCGGGCTGGCGATCGTAAGTGGGCGTAATTCATTTTGGCCGGGTACATTTGCATTTGTTGCAGCAGACTGCGTGCCTGGATTGTTGTCTTTAACAGGCTCTTGGGAAAGCGTCTTGTCATCGTTAATGTTGGTATTTCCTTCTTCATCGTCTACTGGATCCTCAAAACCAATGATCCATGTCAGAGCAAAGGTAACGATAAAAGCGATCAGACAAGTCACAATAGCATGAACGATGTTCATCGGATTGCTGCCTATGAAGGCAGGCAACGCGGCAAGTCCCGGAGAAACGAAGGCATAACGCACTAATCCGGTCAGACCGGCGTATATCCCTGCTACACCACCACCAATCATTGCGGCAATCAAGGGTTTTTTCAGTTTCAGCGTTACGCCGTACAAGGATGGTTCCGTAATTCCCAGCACAGCGGTGAAACCGGATGAAGCAGCGAGCTGTTTCAGTTTTTTGTTTTTTGTTTTTAATGCTACAGCAAGCGTGGCCCCACCTTGAGCAATATTGGACGCGAGCATTCCCGGACCGTTGATCATTTCATATCCATTTTTGGTCAGTTGGCTAGTTGCAATCGGCGTCATTGCCCATGCAGTGCCTGTCACGATCAAAAACGGCTGCAAAGTTCCCATTAACAAAGGAATCAGCCAACTGGCTCTGGCATTAATCGCTTCTGCACCCATCGCAACCAGATCATTCAGGTACGTTCCGAAAGGCCCGATCGCCACCAAGGCAAGAGGGGCTGTAATCAATAGCACAATCATCGGTTTCGTGAAAAATTTGATCATTGAGGGCGATACTCGATCCGCGAAACGTTCAATATAAGACATGAGCCAAACGACAATAATAATTGGCAGCACGGAGCCTGCGTAATCGGTTAGTCGAACTGGAACACCGATGAAAAACACGTCTTTTCCTTCCGCCATCAAGGCGCTCCATCCCGGGTGTAACAAAACACCGGCAACTGTCATCGCCAGAATTGGACTTGTTTCGAACTTAATGGAAGCTCCATAAGCCAGTAGAATAGGCATGAAATAAAACGCCGCATCCGCAATGGTATTAAGGATATAATAGTTTTGGCTTTCTGTAGTTACGAGGCCTGTCAGCACAAGTACGGCTAATATCGCTTTGATCATACCCGCGCCAATAATTGCCGGTATTACTGGAGTAAATGTCGTCGAGATGACGCTGATGAATCTGGAAATCCAGCTCTGTTTCTGCTTTGGTCCGTTATTTTGGCCGGAATCTGATTTGGACTCCGCACTTCGAGTTGCCGAACCCATCTGCTGAGTGATAACTCGGTAGACCTGCTGGACCTCATTGCCCACGACAACCTGGTATTGTCCACCATTGTTCACAACGGTAATGACACCTGGAAGAGCTTTGAGTTTTTCTGTCTCCGCTTTGGAGATATCGTGCAGCTCGAACCGAAGTCGGGTTGCGCAGTGCGTAAGCCGAGCGATATTATCCTTCTTTCCAACCAATTCCGTAATCTCTTGTCCCAACTTGCGATAATCCATACCTTAGCCTCATTTCTGAATTTGGATATAAAAAAAGACCAAAACGATATGCCTTTCCCTACTCACATAAGGAAAATGCAAAATCATTTTGGTCATGCCTGCTTTACCAGTAACAGCCAAATACTGCTAATATTCAATTCTTTATTGATGTAAACGTTTACTGGATCATAGTATCACACATTTATTCAGTTAGCAATCACTTTATACGACATTTTTCTTTATACCTAACCACTTATGTTTTACCTTTTATCGTGTCAGTTGTCCCGCTACAATGTGAACATCTTCATGTATTACGGTGCTTAATGAGTTTTTAAGTACAAATACAAAGTACCCTGCTTTAAGCGTGCTGCGCGATCTCTCAGATCCAAATCGTTGTTGCGTAACATTGCAGAAAGGTCACATAAGTTATTTCACTTTACGTTTGGGTTTCGTCAGGTCAAAACTATGTTTTACCATATCGTGAAGATCATCCACCGGAAGGTTTCCATCTAAGATGATCGTATTCCAATGTTCTTTACTCATATGATATCCCGGCTTAACTTCTTCAAATGCGTTTCGGAGGAATTCAGATCGATCGGGATCACATTTCAAGTTAACGCAAAGATGACCATCTTTTTCAAATATTAACGCAAAGATCTTCTCGTTCCCTTTGTGGCGTATGGCTGTCCAACCTTCTCCAAAGGGATGGTCCTCATATGAGGCTGGATAAGATAAACAGTATTCTACGATTTCTTCTAATTTCATTGTGGTATCCTCCTATCTGTAAAGCCTATTCATGATTGTTGTTTTTCTTCTTGTGCCATGCTGTAATTTCTTCCATCCTTTGTTTAATTTTAAATTCAGACCCCTGTGTTGTCGGATGGTAATATTCGCGTCCGATCAGGGAATCTGGCATAGTCTGCATCGTTGTTAGCTTTTCTTCTGTGTCATGGGCGTACTGATACCCTTTACCATAGTTCAGCTCTTTCATAAGCTTCGTTGGAGCGTTTCGAAGTTGCAAAGGAACAGGTTCACTCATGGAATGTAGGGCATCTTTTTTCGCATAACGGTAAGCCAAGTAAGCAGAATTTGATTTGGGAGCCAGGGTCAGATAGATAACGGCTTGTGTTAGATGTACATCGCACTCTGGCATCCCTATAAATTGACATGCTTGAAACACCGAAACAGCGATTTCCAAAGCCCTATTGTCTGCCAAACCCACGTCCTCACTTGCAAACCTAACGAGCCTACGAGCAATAAATAAAGGATCTTCCCCTGATTCCAACATTCGAGACAACCAATAAATAGATGCATTTACATCACTATTTCGCATGGATTTATGCAATGCGGAAATGATATTGTAGTGTTCTTCTCCATCTTTGTCATACAATAATGATTTTCGATGAATAATTTGAAGCAGCCCTTCTTTGCTGATTTCAATAGCTTCAGCTTGTTTCTCTCCATTTAGCACAGCCATTTCTAAGGTGTTTAATGCCACTCTGGCATCGCCATTTGAATATTCCGCGATAGCAGATAGTACGCCCTCTTCAAAACCGATCTTTTGATCTCCGTATCCTCTAGGATCCAAAATCGCTTTTTTTAATAATTCAACAATATCTTCACTGCTTAATTGATGAAGGACAAAAACTTTGCTGCGGGATAACAAAGCCGAGTTAACTTCAAACGATGGATTTTCGGTTGTCGCGCCGATGAGAATAATGCTCCCTTTTTCCACATACGGAAGAAAAGCATCCTGTTGTGCCTTATTAAAGCGATGAATTTCATCGATGAATAGAAGGGTTTTCTCCCCTAATTGCCTGTTTCCCTCAGCTTCCTTCATTACATTCCGGATATCTTTAATACCGCTGGTTACAGCACTAAAATCAATAAATTTAGACTTGGTTTGATTGGCAATAATTTTAGCCAGTGTAGTTTTGCCAACACCTGGAGGGCCCCAAAATATCATAGAAGACACTTGATCATTTTTGATCATATCCTGCAGAACTTTTCCAGGGCCAAGTAAATGTTTTTGTCCGATAAAGTCTTCCAACGATCGAGGACGCACACGATTAGCCAACGGTCGATCATGTTCATTATCAAATAATGTTCCTTGTATCACAGTATCACTCCATTTAAAGGTTCTGCTTTCGGAATTCGACAGGCGTATAGCCAGTTTCCCGTTTGAAAAATTTACTAAAGTGAGTGGTTTCTTGAAAATTAAGCATTTCTGCAATGTCGCTAATCAAGTAATCTGTATGCATTAATAAACGTTTAGCTTCGAGACTAATTCGAGCGGATATGAAAGCTTTAGCACTTATTCCAACAGCTGCGACCGTAACCCGTGTTAACGTTTTTTCTGTGCAATTTAAAAGGGCAGCATAGTCACTAACATGATTTAACTTGGCAAAATTTTTCTCCACTAATTCTTGAAATTTTAAAAACTTTGGTGAGACCTGAGAAGGAGTAGGGATATTTTTTTGTTTATGAATAATGTTGAGCCATGCTACGAATGCATAAAGCTGAAACCGTAACAACATATGAACATCCTCTTTGGCTACTTGAATTAAAGAGTCTTGAACCATTTGATCGATTAAAGTGTTTGCCCGATGCAGCTCTGTATTATTTAAAGTCAAACTATTAGGCGTTCTTCCGATATCAAACGTTAAATTCAGTTCACTCAACGTAAGTGAAGCAGGAAGAAGGAATTCTTCACGGAATAGAATGACCCATCCGTCCCAGTTTTCATCATGTCCAAAATTATGGACTTGTCCTGGTGTTACTATTATCAGTGTTCCTTCCTTACAAGCGATGGGTTCAAAATCGACCCATTGAGTACACATTCCTTCCGTGACACAAATGAGCATATAAAATTCATAACGATAAGTGATTTTCATACGTTCCTCTGGTGTTCGCTCTTTGAGAGAAGATACACTAAAAATCTCCAGATCGTAGGGGTAAGAAAACACGGGTTTATATTTAAGAGGTCTTATATTATTTTCCTGTTTGAATGAATGAACGATTACACGAACCTCCTTTAAGAGTATTTGACGAAGCGAAATGTCTGTAAAGTATCATTAAATTTCCCGTTTTTGCCTTCATCAAATCTGATAAATGACCTAAAATGATCATACCATAATATTGGGACGAAACAAAACAGGCAGTCAGTTCGCGTTACTTGGATTGATCTGATCGCTCTTTAATTTAGTATCAGCATCCGATATATGGGAGGCTAACATGCAGGTTAACAGCATAACAGCAAAAAAAATCTTAACTGAAATGAAAGGAGATTCAAGTGTTGGTTTCACACATTCATTAAATCCTTATAGTGGTTGTGCTTTTGGATGCAGGTATTGCTACGTTAGGGAATTGCCTATTCAAAGGTACAGTGATACTCCATGGGGAGAATGGGTAAGCATCAAAACAAATGCGGCCGACAAATATCGGAATGAGATGGTCAATCTCCGCCGGAGAAATAAGTCCATTCATCTTTTTATGTCTACTGCAACAGATCCCTATCAACCACTGGAACGGAAGACGGAGCTAACACGCTCTATTTTAGAGGAAATGATCAAATACCCTCCGGATTTCCTTCAGATCCAAACACGAAGTCCTCTTGTCGTAAGGGATCTTCATTTATTACTTGAACTAAATCAAAAATGCGAGGTCCTTGTCTCTATGACTATAGAAACAGATCGGGAAGATATGAAACGATTGTTCGCTCCCCATGCTCCAGGTATTAAGTTACGCTTGAAGGCATTAAAAGAAGTGAATAACGTAGGCATCGCTACCCAAGCTTCCATTTCGCCTGTACTTCCATTCACACCCGATTTTCCTAAAACACTGGAGTCCATCGTTGATCGGATCTACATCGACACACTTAACATTGGAGATGGAACAAGGGGGAAACGTTCCGAGCGCTTAGGCATGCCATTTTTGTTTAAAGAGAACGAGTTGTCCGGATGGTATCAAATGGATATTCATCTTAGAGTGGAAAAGTATTTTAAAAAGTTTTTTCCGGAGGAAATGATATTCATTTCTTCCGATAAGGTTTATCCCTTAAAAGGAAAAGTGCTTGAATAGGCGGGGCCTATCCTTCTTTTAAGGTATAGGTATATAAAGGAGAATGAACCGTTGAATTTTACAGCAATTGATTTTGAAACCGCAAACTTGAACCGATCGAGTGCGTGCTCTCTGGGTTTAGTTCAAGTTAGAGATGGGATTGTAACTGGTGAATATGAATGGCTAATTGATCCACAACAGCCGTTTAATCGAATGAATATGGCCATCCACGGTATTACACCCTCCATGGTTGACAAGCAACCTGTATTTGGAGAACTATGGACAACCATTGAACCACTAATATCCGGAGAAATTATTATTGCACATAATGCTGTTTTTGATATAAGCGTGCTGAGGTATTGCTTAGATGCCGCTGAAAAAAGCTATCCTGAGATACAATATTTATGTACGTACAGAATTGGGAAAAAGCTGCTGCAAGAGCTATCCTCCCATAAATTAAACATCATCTCTAACCATTTCGGAATTCGACTAAATCACCATAATGCGCTCGATGATGCCCGGGCATGTGCCCAAATTATGTTAAAGCTAATGGAACAGCAAGAGGAATGTGATCCGCTGCTTTTTGCGAAATCCCTGGGATTTCAGGCGGGATCACTGTATTCAGGTGAGTATACTCGGTAGCTGCGGCATTCAAGATATCTTCCCTCATGTTGGACGTGTACACACCAACACAGCATCCTTAATCACTCTAAGGCAGATGGGTTTGACTGACATGTCCTAAATATGTCATATCAAGTCTTGATTTCACCTTTTCTTATTATAAATAATGGCCTAAAATGATCATACCGCTTCACCTATGAAAGGAGAAATACAAATGACACCTGACCATACTCTCAACGGAAAGAATCATCACACGAACAACGCTAATACCGCCGGCCAAGCGGTCCGCTCCTGGCTAGGCATCCCCTACGCCAGTGCAGAACGCTTCCGCCGACCCATTTTGCTGCCGTTTAACCCGGATCTGCCATACGACCAAAAGGGACCCGCCCCGCTCCAACCGGGCGACAATAGCTGGTTGGAGGCTGACAACGGTTTAAGCGAGGACTGCCTGAACCTCAACGTCTGGGCACCCGAAAACGCTGGCGACGAACCGCTCCCCGTAGTCGTCTACATCTACGGTGGCGGCTTCGAACGCGGCGCGAACACCCAGACCACTTCGAACGCCTCAGGTCTCGCCGCGACCGGCCGCGCCATCGGGGTGTCCCTAAACTACCGGCTCGGCCCGTTCGGTTGGCTCTCGCTCTCCCAATACGGTGGCGCGTTCGCGGATGCCACTAACCTCGGCCTGCAGGACATCATCACCGCGCTCAGATGGGTGCAGGAGAACATCTCTCGCTTCGGTGGCGACCCTCAGAACGTCACCGTCACCGGCCACAGCGCCGGCGCGTTCTCCTCGATAGCGCTCCTTGCAGCTCCGGCGGCCGACGGCCTCTACCAGCGCCTCGCTGCGTTCTCCGGCGGCGCATCCCGGATCGTTCCGGCCTGGTGGGCAGAAGAACTAGCGATCAAGTTTCTCACCGAACTCGGCATCGCGGACGAACCCGAACAACTGCTCACCCTGGATGGGAAGCTCCTCGCCGAGACGCTCGTTAAGATTAGCCCACGTGACATCGGCGACCGAAACGGCATCGACAACACGACGATTGGCATCGTGAACGACCACTCTCAGACCGGGGCTATTCTCGCAGACACGCCGCTGCGTGTCCTCGAATCCGGGCGTCACCGCGACGTCGACATTCTCTTTAGCACGGCGACGAACGAGGGGGACTGGTGGGTTATCAACGCGACCGAGCAGTTCGACCCGGGCAGCATCGACAACCTCGTTGACGAATTGGTAACGAAGTCGCGGATCCCTCGAAGCCGTGCTCGGCGCATCGTCGCCGCCTACGACGTTAACGGACGAACTCCTGTCGAAGTACGCGGGGCGCTCTTGACCGACTACCTCTATACCCTGCCCGCCGCCCGTGCGGCACTCGCCCACGCCGCTGCAGGCGGCAACGCCCACCTGCTCGCCGTTGGCCCTGTCGAGGGTGCGCCAGCCGTACACGGCACGGAGATGTACGGCATCGTCGGCCAGCAACGCCCCCGACATAGCGACGAGCAAGCCATCCGGGACACCTTCGTCCGCGACGCTCTCCTCGACTTTGCCGCAGGCAAGCACGATCGGCTTTGGAGCTCCGTGACCACGGAACCTATCACACATGGGATTGGCAACCCACCATTCGACCCCACCGCCCATGCGGCCGAGGTCCTGCGCATCTTCGAGGGCATTGAACGGCCCTGAACGGCCCCAACGCGCACGGGGTCCCGCACCGATCCAACTCACTTAGCAGCGCCGGCGGCCCCGACGCAGCGCGTGAGAACAGCTTCATGAACAGGGAATTGACTATAAATATCGGTACAAGTTATTGTCCTTGGATTGGGACAATAACTTGTACTTATAAAACCAAAAAAGCCGCCAAAATAGCGACTTCAATGGGAATATGTTCTTGTCCCTCGACAGATCAGGCTGTCCGAGAACAGGAATATTGTTCCTTAAATGACAAAAACATAATCTTACCCACAACTGTCCCGATACCTCATCAATCATCAGCACCGTTCCTCTAGTTCATCGTATATACCCAATAACGGAATTCGTTCCATGCTCTGGCCTCTCCGTCCTGAATAAATTCGATTCGAATATGCAGCTCCCTCTTGCCTCTGGTATAAGATGCAGGGATCACAAACTCATCATCCAACCATCGTTTGTAGGGATTTCGGTCCGCAGTGTACCACGTTCTTTCTGTTACTTTCACCCCATCTACATGAACGAAAGCCCGTTGTCTCCCTGTGATCTGATCGCATCGCCGCCGCAGCCTTACGCCGCTGTTGTCCTCCCTGATGCGGATTGTGAATTCACTATAACCGTCTGTTTCATGCCCACTATCGCGAATAATGATATCGTCTTGATCCCCTTCATAAGCTGAATCCAGAGTGTAGTAACCGCGGCTGCCTTCTGTTTTGTAATCATGGTTCCTCTCCGATGAGGGGTCGCCAATATCAATTTCATCCGTCAGAACCATTCCCGGATCGTCCACACCATAGTAGAACAGAATGCCTGAATGTTCGAGATACTGATTGTTATGCTCGCCTGCTTCGATACCAAATACAAGCTCCGTCTGAAACGGATACCAGTCACCGCTGCACATTCTGACCATGGACCACGGGTTGTCAGGAATTCCGTCATAGGCGCTCGATGGATTACATTCAGGCGGCGTGGGAAACCCCCAACCATAACATATCCAGCTCTCGGAACCGTCGCTTTCAACTTGTGGTGTCGCATTGCCGTCAATATGCACACGGACATCGCCCTCACAGCTGATCGTGCCCGGTTTATGGGTAAAACCTGTTACATGACCAGCTACCATGTGTCCTCTTCCCTTGAGTTGACCGATGATGCTGTCCGATCCTGCTGTTGCCTGGCGTTCATAATATTTCGATGTGCGAAAATAACCGGTTCGGCCCTTCTCATAAACAGCGTTCCGCTCTTCTGTAAATTCAATGTTTAATTCGGATAACCATACGTCACGGTTCCCTTTGTTCACCAGTTCAATCACCGCATGCTCCCAGTACGGCATGGAGAAATAGTTATAGAACAATCCGTCCCCTCGTCTTCCGTGCGACAGTACGCCGACAGGATTAAATCCAAGCTCGTTGCCGAAGAATACACCTATGGGGCACCAAATATCCGGTTGTTCATGTTTATCCCAGCTTGCTTTGATCCAAAGGTGCTGCAGGTCTTCGGATGAAAAGGAGTGGGGATTGAATACAGCGCTTATGGAGGCGATACTGCCTTGCCCGACCTCTTCCAGAATGGTTAGCTTCTCCCCTGCTTTAACGGTCAACATTTCGTAATATCGAGACTTGCATCCCACGGCCGTTTTGGGATCTTCACCAACCCGAGACCACATTTCGATCAGCGGGGCATAGTTTTCTTTTCCCGTGAACGTAACCACTTGATCAGAGTCACTATAGGAATGATAAATGACATGGCCCCAACCGCCATCTCCTTTGGCTGCTCCTTTCAGTTGAATATCCGAGGTAATTCTGCATGATTTCTTGAAGGGCATAGGGACATAACTTCGGACTACGCGAATAGGTCCGCGTCCATTGTCCTCGGGCCCAATATAAGCGTCTGCCAGTGGAGTTACGAAAGGAAATTTACTCCCGAATTCGGAGGCCTTGATCACAAATCGGGGCGTATCCTCGCCGTCAAAATAAAAAGAAAAGGTAGGTTCCGGACTCTCGGGATAACGGTGTTGGACGAAATTATAGATGCATCCTGGACCGCAATAATCAAAAATCACCCACTCCTTGCCGTCCTTATAAAGCCACCAGTCCCAGTCCGCATTGCGTCCCTGCTTGTCGATGCTTCCTTCATAGTGAACCTGCACGCCGTCTTTTAGCACAGGAAGCAAGTCGAACTTTTCCATGTTGCCAATCCCTTTAGGCTGTAAATGGGTCATCATTGGCCTGCAACCTCCGAGTCATAAATGATTACTTGTCCATAGTCACAAAGGATTTCCAATCCTGCCATCCTCTCAGCTCAGCCATACAACGGGCCATATGCAGCACAAGCACGGTAGTCTGCAGCTTCCGGATCTTTCGTGCCAAATGCTGACCAGGCGCTAGGCCGGAAAATGCGCTTTGCTTCAACATTGTGCATGTTAACCGGAATGCGCAATATGCTCGCAAGCGTAATCAAGTCGGCTCCGATGTGGCCATAGCTTACAGCACAATGGTTCGAACCCCAGGCTTCCATCACGCTGTAGACATCATCGAATATCGGATCACCCGCTACCCGTTTCGGAACAAACCATGTCGTCGGCCACGTTGGCGTCGTTCGCAGATCCAGTCGTTGATGTACTTCCTCCGGCAACTCCAAAGTATACCCTTCCGCAAGCTGAAGCACCGGCCCCAGCCCTGCTATGAGGTTAATGCGTGCCATCGTGACGGGCATTCCCCCTCGCGTTGTAAAGTCGGTAGAATAGCCTCCGCCTGCAAATTGGTCCATATAGGTTGGTCGCCAGCTTACAGCATTTAGGCAAGCCTGAACCTCCTGTTCTTCAATCTCCCAGTGAGGCTTCATCGCGGGCTGACCGTCGCGAAGCTGCTCCCCCGTTCCATCAAGCGCCGCCGGTCCCGAATTGATCAGATGCATGAACCCTGCCGCAGCCAAGCCATCCGGCTGCCAGTCTGTCACTCGTTTCACAGCTTCCGGACTCCAAAACGCGCGAACATCGGCAAAAATCTGGGCGGTATGCGACAAATAGTGATTGAACAACATGGTGATGGCGTTCAGATTGTCGTTCTCGGTGGCGACCATATAGGGTTCGCGAATGCCATTCCAGTCGAATGAACTGCACAGAATCGCTTCCAGCACATCCGCACTGGGAAGGTGATCGGTCCATTCACGCTGTCCCTGGAATCCGGAAGCAATGGCGTTATAACCATACGCCTCCTCTTCATATCTCAACTCGGCCAGTTTGGGATTGCCAATCATCAGATCACGCACGATCAACGTCATGCGGATGGAAGTTTTCCAGTTTTCCTTTTTGCTCTCTGGATCGATTTGAACCGATTCCGGATTGGGATCAGGTCCTTCTTTGCAATGAAGCTCGGCCCAAGCCATAGCTGAGTGGAATTCCTGCTCGTCATAAATATGTTTCTCCAGCCTGCGCGCAACCTCAGTCATGTCCACATAGGCGTTGCGCATGCCCAGATAACGCTGGTAGAAATCTTCGTCTACAACACAACCTGCGATGCCCATGGAGACGGAGCCGATCGACAGATAGGATTTTCCTCGCAGCAGTGCAGCAGCAAGACCCGCACGGGTGAACCGGATCAGTTGATCCCTAACATCCTCTGGCAGATTACGTTCCTCCCGGTCCTGAATATGCCTGCCGTAGATTTTGAAAATGGGCAGGCCTTTCTGGTTATGCGCCGCATGCAGCGCAGCCAGGTAGACCGCACCGGGCCGTTCGGTGCCATTGAATCCCCAGACGGCGTGCGGCAGGGTTGGATCCGTTTCCATCGTTTCAAGCGGATAACACCAACCGTTTGCTACCGTGACCAGGACGCCGACGCCTTCCTTCCTGAATTGCTCGGCACAGCGGGCTGCTTCGCTCATTCCGGAGATGCATGTATCAAAGATGACAACCTGCACTGGGGAGCCGTCCGGGTTCCGGAGAACGGAGGTAATCGCAGCAGCAGCTTCATGCGCCAGTTCCATCGTGCTGCCAGCTAGCGCAGCCTTTACAAGCTTGCGGCGATCCACGATCGGGCGAATGCCGATCTTTGGAAATCCGTTTTCATAACGATGCGTCATATCCGTCATCTGTATTTCCCCTTTTCTGCATATTTTATCGGATCGTACCGATTGGGATGGAGAAGACGTGTCGTCCCGGGTTCAATTTGTGAGAACGGCGCAGTTTCGCGGCATTTACTGTACCAGGAGGCACAACAAGCGTGGCTGTGGTTCCTTCAGGGATCGTCACCTCCATATGCAGACCTGCCTCGTCTTTCTTCCATGCTACCGCAATGGTTCCATGTGCCGTCCTTAGCGAAGCGCTCACCCGTTCCAACTTTGAGGGGATGATCGGCTCGATCCATATTTTTTCATAACCTGGCGAGTCGGGCCTAATGCCAGCCAGTCGCGTGTAAAAAGAAACGCTGATGCCCCCGAACATGGCGTGGTCATGGGAATGCATGCCACCTTTCTCGCTCCATTGCTCCCAGAGCGTCGTGGCTCCGCGCTCAATCTGGTATCCGAAGCCGGGATATTCCTTCTTGCTCAGAAGCTCATAGGCAACATCGATGTGCCCATAGTCCGCCAGTACGTCAATCAAATATCTTGTGCCATAGATGCCTGTATGAAGATGACCGCCGTGTTCCCAGATAGCTTCCACAAGCCGCTCTGCGGCTGAGGTCCGCTCTTTGACCGGCACCATGCCAAACGCGAGCGGCAGAAGCTGAGCGGTCTGGGAACCGCTGCCGTAAACACCGTTCCCCAAGTTCCAATGGCGATGAAAGGTCTGGTGGATATCCCGAGCCAGCCCCGAATAATGTTCATGATCTGCGCTCATGCCCAGGATCACCGCCGTTTCGGCAACAATGGACGTGATTTTGTAGTAAATACTTGTATTCACCAGTTCGACTTCGTGAAAGTAGTTTTCCCAACCATCATCATTGGGAGGGCACCAGTCCCCAAAGCCATCCTTCACCTGATGGTCTGGCCATACCTGATGCAGATGGTCAATATATGCTTTCATGGACGGATAACTCTGGCGTAAAGTATCCAGATCGTTGTAATGCTGATAGAGACGCCAAGGAAGGAAGACTTTGTCCCCGCTCCAGTCCGGGTTGGTCATGCTTTCTTCAATATCTCCGAGCCATTTGCGGTAGTAATTCTGCATATGGAAATGGTGCATGCCGGCTTCCTCAACGACAGCGGAATCCATGAGACAAGGCGTGCGCTCATCACGCTGACAGCAATCCGTGGGTATGCTGACCAGATTGTTGAGGTAGGACCAACGAATATTGCTGTAGAGCTGATTGATGCCTTCATCCGAACATTCAAAGCTGCCGGCCGGCTCGACATCTGCATGAATGGGAATGGCCTGAATGGAGAGTTGATCTGTTTCACCGCTGACTTCCACATAACGGAAGCCGTGATAAGTGAAGCGAGGTGCATAACGTTCTTCCGGCTCCCCGCGGAGAATGTACGTGTCGGTTGCTTTGGCATTTCGATTCGTCCAGGGATCGATGCTGCCTTGTTCATCGACCAGCTCGCTGTATCTCAGCCGCACTTGACTGCCTTCAGGACCGGTTACCTGAATGCGAACCCACCCTGCCATGTTTTGACCAAAATCGTATACGCCCACGCCCGGACGTGGCCGAAAGACAGCGATGGGCTCAACCGGGTTGCGAGGTACAACAGGAGGTTGGATGTTCGCTTCAAGCTTGCCGACAGGCGGTTCGGCAGTTACAGCCCTCGACCAATCCCCGTTTTCAAGAAATCCCGGTTGATCCCAACCGATGTGCTCCTGTCGTGCATCATAGGACTCCCCGTCATAGATATCGTTGGAAAGAATCGGGCTTGACGCGAATGACCAAGATTCGTCCGTCATGATAGTGCGCGTGCCGCCATCCTCAAACCGGAGGTCCAATTGCAGGATAAAGGCTTTATCCCGATTCCATTTCCATCCCCACCGCGAATAATTGAAATGGTAACCATTCCCGAGCCACACGCCGAGGACGTTTTCTCCTTCTTGAAGCAGATGGGTCACGTCATAGGTGTCATAGAGCATTCTGCGGGAATACGGCGAATTGGCTGGGGCCAGAACACGGTTGTCCGCCCGGTTCCCGTTGATGCAAAGCTCATACCAACCTACCGAATAGATGCGCAGTCTGGCTTCGAGTGCAGACGACGGCAATTCAAATGTTTTGCGAAACAGAGGGCTGTCAACAGGAAGGGGTGCCTCACAGATCGATAGCATGTTTTCCTCAAGCAAGAGCCCATTCCCCGCAGGGCTAATCGTACCTGCGGTAAAATGAGTCGTCTTCGGATCATAAAAGCGGTTGGAGTACAGCACACGGCCATCACTCCCGCTGAGCTTCAGATCACGGAAGGTTGCCTTTTGCCCGTCTATCGTCCGGAACGCAATCGTTCCTTCATAATCCGCTGCCATGCAGCGATGCGTGTAATGTTCATCTATGGATACTTGCCATTCCCCGGCTTCCGTACTTATCTTGAGCGAAAGACGTGGAGGAAGTTTGTGCAACGCAGGTAAAACAATCTTCCCCAAAGCCTGGCGTACGTCTTCTTCAACGCGATAAATGTAAACGAGCGTCTGCTGTATGTCTTCTTCATGCTCATGCAGTTCAATACCGCAGTGATTGCCTTCATCACGATAACCGAACAGAAATGCGGCACCGCCTTCTTCCACGCTGAGAATGACCTCTGCCTGATATGAAAACCAGTCATGAGGCTGGACTACGGGGCGCGTAATCCACTTGGCATACCATTCGTCAGATCCTGATTTCTCCTTCATTTCCACCATGGTCTTCATGGATGTCATGTTATTGCTCCTTCCTGTCAGTCAGCACGATTTGCTTATGATGGGCACGCCGCTCCGGGATGTCTCAAACGCATTCCAAGCACTTACAGTAATTCCGTCCAGCATCACCTCAGGACCGATTTCAAACGGGATGCGTCTCTCTTCTCCCGCAAGCAGTCCAAAATCGTTGTCATCCAGATAACAACCCCACTCGTCGGGAAAATGGTGAATCATCACCCGAATCGCAGGCACGTTTCCCATGTTTCGAATGGCAATGAAACCGTTCTTGTCTTGGGTCTCGACAGACCATTCAAGCGTGGTGCGCGGAAGTTCACGCAGCAGTGCATCGGAGAGTTCGGCGTACAATGCAAACGCCTGCTTGGCCTGATCGCCCGGATATTCGTTTGCTTGATGTCGATGCTCCCTCTCAAAAGTTATCAGCTCTGGGGTCTTCGGCTGGGCATTGAACCAATACCACTGATCGGACACGAGCATTCCATTGCTTTCATGAAGCATGACGGCAATCAAGAACGGCCGAATTGCTGATTCTTCCGGCAAGGTTACTTCCAGCTGATCGATGCAGCTCGCCAGCCCGGGCTTCAAGGTTAGCGCCGGATAATTCCACGTTGTCATCTCGGTTAATTGGCTGTCGTACATCGAGACTTGGATAGCTGCATTTATAAGGACGTTACGCGAATCGTTCACGACATGCAGTGCTGCGCGGAACGTTTCATCTGGCTGCCACGAATCCGATTTGGCGCAGGTGATAAAAGCATTTTGCGGACGTGAAGCCTGTTTGGCACGATAATAGGACAGCTTCGGTGTACCGTAAAAATCGACCACCGCCCACGAATGTCCGGGAAAACAATCCGTGAATTTGTAGTACCAAAAGCCGCTCTTGTCTCTCCCTGTTCCTGCCCTCTGTACATCAGCGGTCAGCCGGATCGCATCACCTTGAGCGGTCTGGGAGTAGTTGATGTAGTCCTGCCAGTCGCGGATCGGTCCGTATGCGGCGTAACGCATGACTTTAATGACATCCTTCAGACCGAACTGGTGAAAATGCGCTTTCCAGCCCCTGCTGTCTTCGGTTGGAGGAAATGACGCCAGTTCTTCCTCCGGCATATAGCGGAGACAGCTTGAAACATTGGTCTGACTTGGAATGCCGAATTCGCCGTAAAACACCGAAGGCATCGCTAACGTTGCCTCATCCAAGGGTTCACCCCCGTGATATACGTTCCAATTATGCACGCTGCCGCCCCATGGATCGGTTCGATGGAACGGTCGGGACGGATCGTATCCGCGGCATCTTTTTCCAACCAGAAAGAGTCCTTCATCTGCACCGCCATGATTGCCGTTTTCGTTGCCGCCGCCCCACATGATCAAGGAAGGATGGTTCCTCAGCCGTTTCACCGAAAGCACGGTCTGTCGGTCGATGACGCCGAGGTCAGTCAGCGGTGAATCGGGCGGACCCCAGCAGAGCGGGAATTCCTGATAGACCATAATGCCTTTTTCATCACACAGATTATAAAATTCGTCACTTTCCACCAACCCGCCGCCCCATGCCCGGAGCATCTGCACATTGCCCCTGCGCGCGAGCTCCAGCAGTCGTTCATACTGCCCTTTCTGCTGGTCGAGCATGGCATCAGGCCAACACCAGTTAGCGCCTTTGATGAACATTGGCTCGCCATTGATGACAAACTGCCAGCGATATTCCGTTTCCGGAGCTGCATCGGTCATAGGGCGCATTTCAAGCGTGCGGATGCCAAAAGACGTGTGAGCTTTCCCAACTTTAATGGGCTCAAAATTTGATCCGGATAACACAAGCTCATAGAGAGGCTGTTCGCCGTAACCCGCCGGCCACCAAACCTCGGGATCGGTCAGTCTGATCACGGTACTGAATTTGCTGCGACCATATGGCACTTCAATGGAATAAGTAAAATGGGTATCCCTTTGGCAGCATGTTTGGTTATCGGGGTCAAATGAATCAACATCCATTTTCGATTTCTTTGATCGGATATAACCTTTGATGGATAATTCCACTGGCTCAACGAGACTGCTCTCAGCCGTAAACTCCAAGTGAAGCACAGCTTCATCCGAGGTGTGGGACAGGGTTACAACATACGGATCAAGCAAAGCTATATCCGGTTCGGCCACCACCCGTACATCCTTCCAGATGCCGATTGAAATGAGGTGTCCATAATGCCAGCCAAAGCCCGGACTTGGCTTCATCAGGCCGTTCCAGCTTCGAGGTGCAGGGTCCAGCCGAACGACAACCACATTGGGTTTATCACATCGAACCAATTCTGTAATGTCATGAATGGGGCCGCCAAACATGCCCTGATGATGTCCCAGCGATGCGCCGTTGAGAAATACGGTGCCCGAATAGTCGATCCCGTCGAACTGCAAGGAAAGTCGGCGCCCCACCCATTCTTCAGGCAGTTCAAATGACGTAGCAAACCACCATTCCTTGCATTCCACGCGTGTCCTGCGGAACCAGACGGGGGTCTCTTCAGGCATGCCGTGATGCTCCAGTTCATCGATAGTATTGGTATTCCAGTGGGGATCTTCCAGCAGCTCCTGATCAACCAGCGCTTTTTGCACCGTTGTGGGCACGCTGACTTCCAGCCAATCGCTCCGATCGTGAGCCGGTTCGTACCAACGTTCCCGCATGCCTTCACTCGCCCGGGCTTTTCGCCCAAACCAGCCCGTCGCAGGCGCCGGATCTCCATGATCAGCCGCCTCGCCTCCCTTCATTCGCCAGGTTCCGGACAGAAGTAATGTTTCTTCGGAGGAAGAATTGCGATCGTTGTGGGGATTGGCATATGTGAAATCAGGTGATGGCTCTGCACCGGCATGGCGGGATGCTAATTGAGTTTGCGCTTTATCTATCGTATAGCGGACTGGAATGCGGCTGTCCATCTCCACCCATGCATCCCCATGCAGCGAGGAACGGGCATAGGCCTCGTCCTGAACTTCGTCCAGAAAGCGTTTGCTTTCATCTGGACGGTAATATGAGATGTGTGTCATCACGCTAACTCTCCATTCTTGATCCGTTTCGCTTTAAATGTGCACTCATAAAGTCCTGTGTACAAGCACTGGTCGGTATCCTTCAGGTGCTTCCATTACAATTGCAATTTCTTTCGGAGCACATACCTCCAAATGAAACGTGGACTCGCTGCCTTCCTCTTCCCGAATCTCCCATTTCACGTCGATCCTTCCGTCGCCAGGAAGAGGCACAGCTCCTTTTGCCCATTGCAGATGGCCAGGCTGGGGAGCAACCCGAACTCGTGTCCAACCGTCTGCAATCGGGCGAACCCCGAGCACCGATATTCCCAAAAAGTAACCTGGTGCTGCCGACCAGGCGTGGCAATGACTGCGTGTCAGGTATTTCGGATTGGGCCGATTCTCGGCAAATCCCGGATACATCTCCCAGCAAGTGGTCGCCTCATGTTTCACCATTTCCCCAAACTTCTCTCTCATGTCCCGGAGCATATGATCCGTCTTGCCGTTCATCACTAGCGCCTCATAATAGAAGAACGTCATGAACGGACTGCCTATGGTTACAAAATCTTCAGGCGGCGATGTTAAATACGCGTTGAGCTTCTCCTTTCGCTCATTTGCTGCAATCCCGGTAACCAGCGCCATCACCTGCGTCTGCATACTATAGGTGCTGGAAAGAGAGCCATTGGCATGGATGCAGTCCATATAAGCCTGCCGATCATCACTCCATAGATAACGATTTATGGCGCGGGCCACTCTTTCCGATGCGGAACAGTAGTATGGGCTGTCTTCTGCGCACCCTGCCAATTCGGCCAATTGGGCCGCATCTGCCAGCGTGCGCGCAAATATCGCATTTTGATGGGTGACCGTCCCGTCGTTCGGCTGCTCCAATGGTGCCCAGTCCAGCAGATTCCAGGCTTCAATGATCAATAGTCCTCTGGCATCGATATGTGAGATATAGTGATCGAGCGTGAACTTTACCTTGGGCCAGATTTTCGCGGCAAAGTTCCTGCTTCCCGTATGACGGGCATATTCAAGGCAAGCGGTGACCCAGAAAAACGTCCAATTCGGAATCACGCTGCTCCAGCCGCTGGGCACCTGATCCACATAGAGCGGCGTTTGCCGGCTTGATCCCGGAACAAGCTGCAGACAATGTTTTACGATATCCGTTGCACCGAATACATAGTAGTTCACGAGCGCTTCATTGCGGCTGTCGCCAACCCAAAACACCTGTTCATACGTGGGACAATCCACAAATGTATCCTCCATGCACAGCCGGGTGGTATGCTTGCTGATCTCCCAAATGTCATTCAGGATCGCGTCTGAACTATGAAATCGGCCGATCTCTGCCACCGGATAGTTGCTTTGCACAAGGGTAATGCCGAACAGTCGCACAGGTCTCGCATTCCCGTGTATGGTAAGCATGAGATAACGAAGTCCGCGCCGAATCGGCGATTCGTAGCGTTGTCTGCCTTCGCGGCATACATAGCGAAGCGTATTATCCACGCCAAAGGTATCCTGTCGCCAGTCGCCGTCCGTATACTCGAAGCCATACGCGTCGATGACGGTGCCGGCCGCCGCATCGACCTCGAATCGCAGATAGCCTGACCATTCGCGGCCAAAGTCCAGAATCAGCTCCGTGCTCCTTCCGGCAGAGCTTGCTGGAACGATTGCAGGCTGCCGATTTGCGGCGCATACCTGCTGCAAGGCCGCAGGAACGGGACGCGCCTGCTCCTGCATCTTCCAGATGCTGGACGCAAAGATTGAAGCATCCGAGCTTAGCCTCTCGGGGAATGGCTTCATCCAGCCGCGGAATGGAGCAAGTTCAGGGACGGAAGCCAAACTGCGGCATCGCAGATATACATCGGCATCCGGAAATGCCTTCTCGTCCAGAGGCTGATTGCCGCCAAAGCCCTGATATGCTCGGATTGGATCGCGATCCGGCTGGTGGTCGATATGCACGAGGGTGGCAAACGGACCCATCAGGACAAACGGTGTTTTGCCCGTTTGCGCATCATCGAATGGCGATACAACCGTAAACGGAACATCGCAGTCGATTCCGAAGTGCAGACCGCCGCCATGATCCTGCCCTGCCAGCTCGATCAGCAGCAGATTGTCTCCCTGCTGCAACGTTACCCGCTGAAGCCGGCGCGGCCGTTCTCCCTCCATAGCTGATGCAGGATAATATGAGCCGTTAAGCGCGATGCCGCAAAGAGCATGGAACGCGCTGAAAAATCCGACAACGGCTTCGGCTTCGCTACTTGCGCGAATGACCGCTGCGACATAACCGGCAAAGGATACCGGATTGGCGTGCATCCTACTTGTCGGCTCCATCGCTTCACGTACATCTAGCACATACGTCCAGGGCACAAGAGATGCTTCTTTCAATGATTCCACGCGAACAGGCCATACTTCTTGCTCCGTCAGTTCGGGAATGTCACTTGCAACCAGGCATTCCCATGGCGCATCGCTAGGCGTGCCGATGATGCGGGCAGGAGTCCAAACGCCGTGCTCTGCGATCGGCAAGGTTTCGACTCCTTGCCAACGATCATTCCAGCGGCGCGCATCCACCTGTTCGGCAAAACCAAGCTGACAGGACATGCGCGCTGACCTTCGTTCATATCCGTCATGCAGAGCCGTCTGCCAGGATGCATCCGTACCCACGATAAGTTCTTTTCTCAGGTAACTCCCATCAGCCTCATAGCGAACCGACTCCAGTTGAGCGAGAAGCCCGCCCCTTCCCGGCAGATACGCGAACGTAGCTGCACCATAGCTGATGACAAGTACAGCCAGTGTATTACGACCGGAATGCAGCAGATGGCCCACTTCATGCACGTGATAGTTAAGTTCAGAAGGCCAAGAGCGATTGGGTCCTCTTCCGCACAGTACACCGTTGACATATAACACATATCTGGCATCTGCTGTGATGGTTACCTCGGCGCTTCCATACTCCCAATGATGCAATTCGAATTCCCGGCGAAAACAACGCCATTCGTTGCGCGGCCAGTCCTCGCCTTCTCCCCAGATCCATGAGGCGCGCCACGTGAATGCTTCCGTCTGAACAGCGCTTCCTTTCCGTTCCGTCGGCAGATCCCTCCCGCCAGTCGATAAAATGTGATCCATTGCTGCATCAACTCCCGTTCCCCTGTATGTTTCAATAATAAGGGGCTAAAACTTCACAGCTTTAGCCCCTCTTCATGACGCTTGCCGTTGCGAGCGAAGTCGTATTACAGCCCGTGAGCTTGACGAAGCCGCTGCACTTCGGCGTTATACCAGGCCGTAAACTCATCTGCTCCTGCTTTTTTGAATGCCGCAAGCGCAGCCTGTTTATTTGCTTCGAATGCCTGTTCATCCTTGGAAAGAATAACTTTGGCCGCTTCGCGCGCAGCCAGCTCTTTAAGTTCGGCTTCCTGTTTCTTCAGCTTGTCGTCCAAGGTTACGCCCGGAACGGTGTTGCGCTGCACGATCTCCTCGTCCGTCATGCCATTCATCCAGGTGGTGAACGTATTTAGTTTGCCTTCATCGATCAACTTTTTGAATACCTCTCCCGAGTAAGAAGCGCCATAGTGTTCTGCAAAATCTTTCTCAAGCGGAGTCGCCGCTTTGGACAGCGCCTCCTCCGAGGTAAAGAGGTCGACCGGCATCTTGTCATCGGGATTGATCATGTTGCCGCCAAGACCGATGATGTTGCGATCCAGCGAAAGTCCGGTTGCTTCGTAGGGAGCTCCGCCTGCTGCTTTCAATGCGAGTGTTTCGTCCGTGAGTGTCGGTTTGCCGTCCACCATCTTCCAGTGCTTGCCTTCTACGCCGTTATACATGGTGCGTGCACCCTCATAAGAGTAAATATAATTGAGGAATTCCATCGCTTTTTCAGGATGTTTTGATGTTTTGGATATGCTGTAGGCTTTATCCTGCCATCCGAGCGGATTGACTGCACCCGTCCAGGCCAGTTTGCCGGCAGGCACAACCAGATATCCTTTGCCGTCATTGGCATGCTGTGCATTGAAATCCCCCATCGCCCAGGTGGCGGGACCAACAACGATCTGTCCTGCAGTTGCCTTTGCCATGTAGTCATTGTTCTTCATCGTCAGGGAATCCGGATCGAGCAATCCTCTGCGTTGAGCCTTGTTATAGAAGTTCAGTGCAGTCCAGAAATTGGAGGACTCGTCGGTCAAGTTGCTGATGAAGTCGCTCCCGCCAACTTTGGATGCAGTCAGGTCGCTTGTAGCCCCTACATTCTCGGTAAAGATGACTGGCGGAATCGTATAAGGCCATAATCCCCAATCTTGCCACATGGACACGCCGTACACCTTTTTGCCGTCTTCGGTCTGCGGGTGCTTCTCCACAATTGTTTCGACAACGTCCAGCAAGTCATCCATTGTGGCCATTTCCGGTGTGCCAATCTCCTTGTACCAGTCCCAACGAATCGTCGGGCCTATAGTGATTGGCGCAATTGAAGTTCCCGGTTTGGATTGCACTTGGGGAGGCAGGAAATACAGGTTGCCGGTACCGTTGCTCCAGTTCTTTTTGCTGTATTCGACCACAGTACCGATGTTCGCCGTAATGTCTTTGCCGGATGTAGCGAGCAGATCGTCGAGCGGAACGATCAGATCCCCTTCAATCAGTTGTTTTTGATATTTGTTCACGTCCGTGCGCACCAGGTCGGGCAGATCGCCGCCAGCGAGCAATACATTGAATTTGTTTTCGTCTGCTTCAACGTATTCAATGTTGACACCGATCTTCTCGGCAATGGCTTCGGCCACTTCATTGTTCTGCTGCGTATTCCACTTGGAGCCGGTTTCCATGATGAGCACTCGCAGCGTCACGAGGTCTTTGTCCGAGCCCGTGTCTGACGAACCGGTTTCGCCCGTGCTGGTCTGGCCTGTTCCCGAGCCGCTGCCCGTACAAGCTGCCAGCAGCAAAGACGTCATCATGAGCAGTGCGATGACTTGGCGGAACGACTTTTTAGTTCTCATGTCATAACCCTCCTGTTTCTTCTTCTATAATTATCGGCGATTGCCGGATAATCCGGTTTGGTTGCACCATTTTTCAGCCTCAACCCTTGACGGCTCCCATCATGATGCCTTTGACAAAATACCGCTGCAGCATCGGATACACCAGTACAATCGGCAGCGTGACAAGCATCGTAATGGTCATGCGAATGGACTGCGGTGTGAGCGTCCGGACAACATCTCCGCGGGTCAACTCCTCTGTCGTCATATTGGACAGGTTGCTGGACTGGTTCAGGAAGTTGTAGAGCACCAGTTGCAACGTTTGCAGCTTCGGATTTTCCACCAGGAAAAAGTTGTCGAACCAGGTATTCCACTGACCTACGGCGGAGAATACGGCAATGGTGGCGATGATCGGCATTGACAGCGGGAAAATGATGCTGCGATAGATCCGGAAGTAGCCGGCCCCATCGATTTTGGCCGATTCCTCCAGGGATGCGGGCAGCTGTTCGATGAACGTTTTGATCAAAATGATGTTAAAGCCCGACATCGCGCTTGGAATGATGTACAGCAGGAAATTGTTCTGCAATCCATAGGTTTTCATGGTCAGATACCATGGGATAAAGCCTGCATTGAAGTACATGGTAATCAGTACAAAACGGTAAATGATTTTGCGGAACGGCATCTCTTCTTTGGTAATGAGATAGGCAAAGAAGGAACAGCTGAACACCGTAATCAACGTTCCGAGCACGGTCCGGGAGACACTTACAATGGCAGCGTCCATGATGCCCGGCAACTGTACCGTCGCTTGGTATGCTTCAAGGGAGAAGCCGGCTGGCCAGAAATATACGCCTTTCTGAACCTCGATGGGATCGCTGATCGAATAGATGAAAATATAATAGAACGGATAAATGGTGATGATGACAAGCAGGGACAGCGCGATGTAATTAAACAGGGTGAACGTAAGGTCTTTCCAGTCGGTATGGCGGACGGGACGAAGCGTCTGTCCTGTGGGTTGTGTGCGCATATTTGTTTTGCTCCTTTCCCTGGGGTCAGACGATGCCTTGACCGCGAACTTTCTTGGATAGAATGTTGACGCTGAAGAGCAGCAGAACACTGATTACGGTTTTGAAAATGCCCACAGCCGTCGAGTACGAGTAGTCACCCGTCACAAGTCCAAGCCGGTATACGTAGAGGTCAAGCACTTCGATCCGGTCTGCAATCATGACGTTGCTGAACACGAGATATTGCTCAAACCCTGCGGACAGCAGGTTGCTGACGGAGAGCAGCAGAAGCACAATGAAGGTCGGCATGATGCTTGGCAGCGTAATGTGCCAGATCGTACGCATGCGCCCGGCGCCATCCACCTTGGCTGCATCGTACTGTTCGCTGTCTATGCCAACGATGGCAGCCAGATAGATGATGGCGCTCCATCCTGCGGACTTCCACAGCAGCAGCAACGTTTGCACCGTCCATACCCGGTCATAGTTACCGAGGATATCCACGGGTGGACTGCCGATCCCCGTTTTCATCATGATGGAATTGACGGCTCCCTCCGTACTGAACATGCTGAATGCGAGGGAAAATACGATGATCCAGCTGATATAATTCGGCAGTGTAGAGACGGTCTGCACCAGACGTTTGAACCAGCCGGAGCGAACTTCCGAGATCAGTATGGCAAGCAGCATCGGTACCGGGGCGGTGGCAATGGACAACAAGCTCAGTGCCAGCGTGTTCGCCAGCACGGGCCCCATCCGTGGATCATCGAACATGTTGCGGAAATTTTCCAGCCCCAGAAAAGGGGTTTGTTGAAGCGGTATGCCTGGTTTGTAATCAAAGAATGCGTAGATCCATCCAAATAAAGGGACATAGCTGAAGGCCAGCGTAAACAGTATGAATGGCGTGGCCAGAAGCAGGAGGTGCATGCCATCCTTGCGATTCAGCTTGCCGGTCCTTTGGGTTGCGGCGCCGTTCAGGGTCTTGGTACGTTGCATATGAATTTCTCCTTTGTGCGTGTGCTTTCGTTTTGGCTTATTCATATGATAACGCTTTCTTTATTACCCTTGAATGAAAGATCCCCTGATCTGCTTGAAAAAACAAAGCTGCCCCGCGAGCCGACTTGAACAATTTTGAGGCTCCGCTTGAACGAATAAACAGGGCTCCAATATGAAAAAAACGCCCTCATGTGCTGCCTTCCGGCGAAGCTCACGAGAGCATGGATCATTCGAAGCCGCAGCTCCTCTTCTATAATCGATGTACAGGCAAGGTAACGATGGCCTCAGCACCTTGATCGGCCGGAACGAAGTGAATGCCGAAGTCCGGTCCATAATACAAACGAATCCGTTTATTGACGTTATTCAGTCCGATTCCGCTCCCGCCAACGGTGGATTTGGGCGATTCCCCCTTGGCCAGCTTTTCGTTTAACATGAAGAGGCTCTCTGCATCCATTCCGACGCCGGAATCGGTGACGCTCAGCATCAGACGGTCATGGTCGCCCGAGGCAGTAATTCCGATCTGGATGGCAAAATCTTCGCTCTGTCTGCCGGAAGCAATGGAATTTTCCAGCAGCGGCTGCAGAATAAAACGCGGCACCTGACAATCCATCCACTCTTCATCCACATCCATCGTAAACGTAATATTATTGTTGAATCGCATGTTAATGATCTTCAGATAATTGTCCAGATACGACAGTTCGTCCCGCAGGGAACACATCGAGTCTTTGCTGGAGAATACGGGGCGCAAAATATTGCCCAGTGCTACAATCGTATTTACGATGTTGTCCGCCTTCACAATGACAGCCATCCAGCGGATCATGTTCAGGGTGTTGTACAGGAAATGCGGATTAATCTGATACTGTAGTGCCTCCAGTTCCAGCTCCCTCTTTTTCTCCTGAATCTCATTGTTTTTGTTCACCAGTTCTACCATGCTGAGCGACATCTCATTAAAGCGGCGGATGACCGTGCCCAGCTCATTATTCGGAACATGATCGACGGTAACCCCGAGTTCACCGCGGCTCATGTCTTTCATTTTGCCGGACAATTGGTTGAGCGGTTTGATGATTTTGCGAAGCCAGAAGTAGGAGGCTATGAATATCGCGAGCACACTGATCGTGAACACCAGTACAAGCATTCGTTGAACGCCTAGAATCTGGTCTGCGTACTGACTGAGCGGAATTTCTTTCAGCAGGTACCAACCGCCATCATGGAGTTTGTAATATACAACCTGCATGCTGCGTCCGGCCTTTTCGTCATCCAGGCTTCCGTAAGCTCCGTCCGTCAGTTCCGCACCCGGTTTGAAGTGGCTCTGCGTACCTACCCGATCCGCCTCACTGGCCGAAATGATTGTTCCGTCAGCGCTGGCGATATACATATCGCCTTCTTCACTGTTCAGCGCCGTCGCATAGATGGATGACAGATACCGTTCATCGATATTAAAAATCAGCGTGGCGCTTGTTGTTGGATCATAGATGGCACGCGTGCCCCGCATCAGGCTGATCAGGTAACCATCGTTTTCTCCGGTCAGATACGGATTGTAGAACGATTTCTTGATCCCGGAATGGATAACCAGATGAGGATACTGTTCAAGCGTTTGACGGAAGGGCTCAGAAGTAAAGAAACTCTCCTGCCATGCTTCCCGATCGTAAACGAGCGTCCGCTTCTGACTTCCTCCTACTGCCCCGAGATTGTTCGCCGTAATATAAATCGAGTCAATATAGTTGTAGTTGTCGATGAAATCGGCGATCACCCGCTGCACGTCGTTTTTCGATTCGAGAAATTCCTCTTCCGTTTTCTCCGAAATTTTGTACAAAAACTGCTGAATGTGATCATCCCGCAGAAAAAGCATGGATAAGCGATCGATCTCTTTCACGAGGCCGCCTATGTTATGGTCAAGCTGTTGGAATTGCTGGTAGAGCAATCGTTCGTTCTGGATTTTGATCATGTTCTGCATAAAGGAATAAATAAAATAAGAAGCCCCCGCCAGTACGGCGAGGCTGATGACCATAATATACAGAATAAGCTGTGTTCGGAGCTGTCTGGAGACAAACAGGGATTTGACGGATGTCCTCATTCATGGCACCCTCTGTCTTTGAGCGTCGTTTGGCGGCGGTATTCGTTCGGATTAAGACCTGTGATCTTTTTGAATACCTTGCTAAAATACGTATACTCGGGTGAAAAGCCGACCAGAGCCGGCACATCGGAAGAGCGCAGTTGGTTTTGGGCAAGCAGGTCCTTGGCACGTTCAATCCGATAACGGTTCACATAATCAATATAAGTGATCTGCAGCTCTCTCCGGAACAGGTTGCTGAGATACCCCATGCTTAGACCTACATGATCTGCAACCATCTGGAGACTGATGTTTTCGGTATAATGACGCTTGATGTACTCAATGGCGCGGGTAATCTCGTCACTCATTTGTAAGCGTTTGCGAATCAATTCAACCAAGGTGTCAATATAGATAAGGACCTGGTCAAGCATATCCGGCATCGTGTCACAGGTTTCCAACTTTTCGTTCATGCTGAGCAGCAGCGTTTTCTCATTGTTATGATCGTATACATTCGTATTAATCCATTGCACAAGCTGGTAAATGGTGATCTCCATTGATTTTCGCTCTTCGTTCATGCCGCGTTCAATCTCATCCAGGAATTCGTCGTATTCTTTCTGTTTAAGTGACGGAAGCAATTCCCGAATAGGTGTGTGGCCTCGAAGCCGTTCAAGTCGCCCAAGCACGCCCGAATGGTCCGCACGCCCTATTCCTTGATGATGTTGTCCCGGGCCGGTGATGAATTTACGCTGCAATGCGCGCTGTGCTTCGGCGTATTGTCTCGGCAGCGAATCATAACCCCCGTTGATGCTGCTGATCCCGAACGAAACGGTACTGTTGAAATAATGACGAATCGTATCCTGAACATGTTCGAGCAACTGACGAAGCTCCTGCACGATGGCTTGTTCGGACAACATATCGGCAAAATGCAATACAAGCGCGTAATGCCGGTCGTTGATCTGAACCGCCTCTCCCCGTTTATAACCGGACATGATCTCGCTTAAAATGTTTAACAGCGACATCTTGACCAAATGGCCGTGTTCATCCCGAAAACGTTCCTTGAGCGAGGCATAACGGTCCACTTCCATTACGCACACGACAAGACGAACGGGCGAAAGGCGCAGACCGCTCTCCGAGACGAACCTGGCGAATTCCTCCGTTGAGAAAATGCGATAGAACATAAAATCTTTAAACATCTTTTCCTTCACAAGCTCCATATCCGGAGACGCCGTCCCTGTCCTGCCTTGCGGTTGAGGCGGGGTATGCTGCTGATCCAGCTCTTCCCTGACTCCTGTCAGCACCTGCTCAATCTCTTCTTCGGTCATGGTCAGCTTCAGAATATAGCTGGACACGTCCAGCGTCAGTGCTTTCCGGGCCAGCTCAAACTCTTCGAGACATGACAGCACAACGACGCGTGTATGTTTGTCTTGCTTGCGGATGTTGGAGATCAGCTCCATGCCATCCATTCTTGGCATACTGATATCGGTAATGACCACGTCGGGTTTCTCGCGTTCATAATAATCCCATGCGGCCAGGCCATCCGGGAAATCGGCAGTGACCTCCAACCCGAATTTGCTCCATTCGACGGAATTTTTCAGTCCGATGCGAACGAGCATTTCATCCTCGACGATCATCACCTTATACATGCGTTAGACCCCCTTCAAAATCAAAATCCAGTCATTCCCTCTTCCGCTGGTTGGGGCTGCAAAACGTTGAATGCCTTGATTCGGTATTGTAGAATCTGAATCTGAATCTGAAGAAACCTTGGTCGTATCTCCTGTTCTGGGGCAAAACCACATGGCATTCGCTTGCTTGCCCTCAATATACCCCATGACGACGTCAACGTACAAGCCATTGGGCAGATAAATGTAAGCGTTATATTTATTCTGAGCAGCAACGGCATGATTCGCGCCTGCACGGTTCTGATGAATCAGATTCGAATTGGGTCTCCAATCCGGGCCCAGCTCCCCTTCGAGCAATGCACGCGCATGGCTCATCTGCTTTGCTCCCGGACGATGCAGTGCTTCAAGCCATGGCATAATGAAATAATCGCCTTGGCTGTTCGATTCAATGAGATCATGCGGACCTTGGTACATTGACCATATCGAATGGTGTCCATACGTATGACCCAGCGCGCCGGCAAATAAAGCGTAATACACAGCTTTCCTCACATCCGCCGCATCGAAATAGCCCTGTTCACCCCGGAACCCGACAGGAATATCCTCGTAACATGGCTCGGCATCAAGCGTGGGTTTCACCGGCTTGCGCTCATAATCTTGCTGCACACGTCTATCATTGGTAATCTCCCGCTCTCCGTGTCCGGATTGAATCATGTTGAAATCAAGCCATGACTCATCATGAAGTTGGCGGGAAGATGAATCGCATCCCGGTGGATGGAAAGCCATAAGCTGCCGGGCACCACCTTGTTTCAGCCCCTGTGCCATGGACGTGACGATGTCGAAATGGCGCTTCGTCTCCAGTGGACGGTCTCCCCCCAGTACCCAGATAATCTGAGGATATTCAGCGTATCGCTGACCCAGCCATTTTCCGTAATCAGAGGCCGTTTCCGGTGTAAATATTTCCGGCCCTTTCCCCCACTTCTTGTTGAACTTGTCACCCCAAGTCGGGAGCAGTGCAACATACAGCCCAAGGCTGCCTGCAAGTTTCAGCATGGCGTCCACATGATCCCAATAGGAGTAAGGTCCATCGGTATCCGGATGGGCTGGATCAGGTTGACCATTCTCGTCCATATGAAAAGGCAGTCTGCCTTGAGCATTGCCCGTTGTGGTACCGCTGAACTCGGCCAGCAGCACCGTTTGAATGACTGTGAAACGCTGTTCGGCCCTTGTACGGAGGTACAGTTCGCTCTCTTTCCGGTTCAAACGATGCAGAAGTTCCCACGCCGTGTCACCGAGCCAAAAAAAAGGGACTCCTTCCGACGTTTCCAGATAGCGACCGTTGTCGGAAACCCGAAGCGCAGTGATGGCAGATTGTGGATTGGTGGACATGTTATTGGACCCTCCCTGTTTTACAGTTCCATGGGCGTTGCTATGGCGAGCATTCATGTTTCTGACGAATCACTCTCTAATGAAAAGCATAAAATGCACATTTGTTTTCGTAAAGGGCCTTTACCGAGCAGAATCGTTCAACCCGGCTTCGTTTTGTTCAACCTCAGCCGCTATTTTTTCAACCGTTTCAATGGATAATTCAAATCTGACTTTTATTGTAAACGCTATCATTTTAAGTGCCGCAAGTCGACTGACATGAAACCACCTCATGGATTGACCTTTGCGGTAAACCATGAAAAAGGAGAGCTGAGATGAAAAGTAGATCCGGTCGTTTAGCTTCACGATGGGGAATTCCGCTCCTTATATCCACCATGCTCGCTTCGTTTGCTCCCGCTCCTTCCCTAATTTACGCCAATCAGAATCAGAGCCAGAACCTTAACCGTACCAGCCACACGATTACGATTGATACGAATGATGTGATTCAGGATGATTTTCTCGGCGTTGGCGTCAACACTATTCCCACGGCCCTGATGCCTGGGCAAACGCAATACGGGTATACGGAAGCCCACTGGGAGGTAGACAACAAGCGAATTCAGACCATTCAGCCCAAGGTGGCCAGAGTGTGGTTTCAGATCGACTGGATGGAGCCTGTGAAAGGAAACTATACGTGGGACAGCGCCAAAATGAAAGCTTTCTACAAATACCTGGACGCCTTCAAGGCTGCCGGAACCGAAATCGAGCTGAACTTTGGCTGGAAGGTGGGATCAACGGTGCATGACTGGTTTACCATTCCGGGGATAGATCCATGGACAAGTGCGCCTGCTGACCTGGATGCTTATGCGGCTTCCGCCTCTGCCCTGCTGGAGGAGTTGATACTGAACCGCGGTTACGACAACGTGAAATATTTGACGTTTTATAACGAACCGAACGGCAGTTGGGACTTTGAGGCTCCCGGTGACCAGAAAGCCTATTATGCCGAAATGGTTAATAAAACGAGTGCCAGGCTGACTGCGGACGGTCTACGCGATCTGATCGAAATCTGGGGTCCCGAAGAGACTGGCGCTCCGGCTTGGATTGAGTACATGAAACAACATGCGGATGATGCCATCGATGGATACAGCTTCCATGTATATGGGGAATCGTACGAAGGACTGGGGAATGCCTTTGTGTTGCGGAAACAGTATGTCGGCGACAAGCCGCTTCATCTGACCGAATTCGGCTGGGCAGATGATCAGGCGAGCAATTGGGATGCGGGTTATGCAAACTCGGTCATTCAAACCGCCAATATGGGCGTGAAATCAGCTCTCATGTGGCAGTTAAACGGGGTTTGGACCAATGATCCTACCGGCGGAACGAACGGAACATATACGATGTGGGATGCGCTGGTACTGGGGCTGACTCCTCGCAAAACATTTTATATCGCAGGCATGCTGAATCGTTATATTCCTGAGCACAGCGAGGTTCTGGCTGTGGATACGGGCGGTTCGACCGACGTACGCGCCGCGGCGTTCAGAGGCGACGACGGCAATTATACCGTGCTCGTAGAGGCCAAAGCCGGCACGGAAAAAGAGATCACGCTCGATTTTGGCAGTACTGCGGTCAACCAGACGTTCCGTAAATTTGAATACAACAACGATATTGTTCAAGAAGCCAATGCGGTTCTTCCTCCGGTTGCAGCAACCTTTCCAGGAGGAACTTCGCTGACAGACCGCGACGTGGATGGAGATTACAATGTGATCATCTACACGACCCGGCCTGCCGAGACCCAAGTCAAGCTGGATGAAGTAAATCCTACTGTCCGCTCAGGTGATTCTATCACGCTTGGGGCAGAAGTAATCGATAATACCGGAAGTGTGACTTGGAGCGTCGTTGGACAAAACAACGGCACCATTAACCGTAGCAGCGGCGTATATCAGGCACCACAGGTGACGGATGAAACGATGATTGCGGTTCGCGCGACCAGCACGGCCGATCCATCGGCGTATGGCGTCGCCCTCGTACGCGTCCTTCCTGCGTCACAGGCGGATAAAGTCGAAGTTCCAACATTCAGCCTGGATCGGCACATATTCCCTAGCTCCGAAGTGCTCTATCTGGAGACGGCGACGAGCGGAGCGCAAATTCGGTATACGACAGACGGCAGCGAACCTACGGCCCAGTCCTCCCTGTATGTCAGACCGATTGTGCTGAACGAAGGTTCACTTGCACTCTATAAAGCCAAAGCGTTCAAAGATGGTATGCAACCCTCAGGCACGGTATCCTCCCTGTATCAGATCGGACAGATCAGCAGCGCACCGGACGGGTATAAGCTGTGCATGGTCGAAAACGGTGGAGAGTGTTATTTTCAGGGTAAAGCGGTTGTCGCTTACGGTGCAGACGGATTATTTAATTATTCCATTCAGGAAAACGGCGTTGCTTGTACAAGCGCCATTCTCGGCGATCCGATTCCGGGCGTAGACAAGCGATGCTTTGTTAACCCCGAAATTCCGGATGAGCTTCCGGTAGTCACGCTCTTCAACGCCGGTTTTGAAAAACCGGCTACCACTTCGGCCAGACCGGGACCTATGACCAACGGATGGGTGTTCGACAGCCGCTCCGGCGTGCAGCATAACAACGGTGCATTCCAGGCCACTGCCGCGCCCCAAGGTGTGCAGACAGGTTATCTGAAAACGGATGGCGGCGTCTCCGGCACGATAAGCCAGCCGATCCATTTCAAGCCGGGAACGTACCAAATGTCGTTCAAGGCGGCCAAACGCACCAGCTTTGGCGGCACCCAGTCCTTTGACATCTATTTCGATGATCAAATCATCGGTTCGTATCAGCCTGAATCCGGCAACTTCCAGACCTTCCGCACAGAGCCCTTCGAGACGGCTGGCGGAAAACATACGATCAAGTTCGTAGCCACAACGACTCAAGGTGACAATACGGCTTTTATTGACGATGTACGAATTTCGTTTCCACAGACCCCCTAAGACCCCATATATCGCCAATTCGAGCTTTGAGTCCCCTGTGGTTAACCGATCCGTCAGGCACGTTGAGCGGGATCGTTGCTGGATGGAGCTTTAATGATTAGGCAAGGATGTTGCGCGGTGGCAGCAGCGTAACTTCTGCTCCAGTACCCGCCGGGGTTCAGGCTGCATTTGTTCGAAGTCAACATGGCGTTCAAGGTTCATTTCATCAGTCGCTGACGTTTCCTGCGAGCAGCTACGCCATTAACTTGAAAGCTGCCGCTCAGAATGCAAATGTGCCAACACATGTCTCAAAGTGAAGTCATTGCCTCAAGTTGAAGAAACTAGTTTAGACTGATTCCATATAATAAGCAACGGCCAGTTTTAGATCTTAAAGTCTTAGACTGGCCCTTGCTGTTGTTCAACTAACGTTTCCCGTTAGCCATCCATGTCCCTGTCGGTACACCAGAATAATTTTCAGGGTAGCTTAATGTCTATAGGTATTCTTCGTACTATAATTTTGTATTGTCTTATTTTAAAGACAGAAGAAGTGGAAACAACGTTGTTCGTTTCTTCTTCCAATTTCTGTACCGTCTTTTTAATGTTTTAAAGTGACTACCTATCGTACGGGCCTCCTTTTTTTGCACGCAAAAAAAGACAAAACAGTGTACACGACAATCGCCACATACCAATTTTGTCTCCATATTCCAGCAACTGACGGATCGGTTCCCGGGTACGCAGGATGAGGGTCCAATCCGTACAGCTCAATATATCCCCTTCGTTCATCGAAGTCCCTTCCCGCTTATTTCAGTACTTTATTTAATTCTTCCGCTTTCTTCCTGCTGTCTATTCTAACATAAAAATAAAAGCCGATGACGTGCAGCACGATGGAAAAGAGCCACATTCCCGGGAACCACGGCGCGATGAGTTCAAATATCTCCTTCGAGAACAACCATACTGCAGCCATGCTTCCAATAAGGTTCAGCGTAGAGGAGATGGCGATGTTCCAGAACGGTTTCAACGTCAAATGATTCCAAAGCGCGTTATACATCACGCCGAACACTACCGCAGCAATACCGGCAATGCCGGCCGCATTCCATAACAACGACACACGGACCGTTTCTCCTTGATAAAACAGAGTCAATAACAGCGCCACCCACAACAAGCTCAACGTAAAAATTGACCCCATTTTTTTGCTTATTCTTTTAATGTGATGTAATCCATGCTCTAAAATAGAGATTGTACATCGTATTCTTCCATTATTCAATTTAATAAACCTTCACAATTCCAGAAAAGCGCCCGTTTAGGCTTAAGACTTTGAGCGAGATTTCGGTACCCGATAGCCCCCCCATCGTGACAATCTCCTGATATTTTGACAATCGCAACGGCCACCCCCAAAACGAAACCTTCCATTCCTTCATTTGCTCTTCTATATATGTATGAATGACCTATAATGATTCCACTATCATTAATACCTCTCTCATATAGTCCTCTTTCCTTAATCTAACTATAATCTGATCGGACGCTTAAGGATTTGCTCGGTTTGCCTATATCGCGCAGTTATCTGGTGCCGATCGGCTTTGATTTACAACTTTGATGAAAATACTTCTGAATAGAAATACATTTGGAAGGAGATGATGCACGCTCAATGTGCCTTCTATCTCTTTGAAAACGTATACGGCTAGACTCTAACTTTAAGTTTTCACTTTTTCAGCTTAAAGGAATAACTAACGACCATCCTTGTCATGTTTAAAAACTTTGCGTATATTTTCGTTAAAATGTTGTTATTCTATCTCTAACTTGGTAGTAAACATAAGCATCCGATCAATTTTAAGAGGTTGTTATGCCTGCCATTCAGTAATAACCGTTTTTGCGTATCCTATGTAAACGATGTGAATGTCATTAACCTCCACCCATTTGCATTATTAAATAAAATCTTCAGTGTGTTTAGCTCATAGAAGAACATATCCACTATGATAAAGAGCCGCTAAATATAGCGACTCCAATAGAAATATAATCTTGCCCTTCTCCCCTTATGGTATACATAGCTCATTTTTCTCCTTATTAGTTCAAATTAATTTTAAGAAGAATTATACATTATTTAATATTTTCCATAAAAATCAGTTAGAAACAGCTGAAATTCGCGCGCAGCTTGGGACAGGTAACGCGCATCATTCCATGCAACGGAAAACGCCCGCCTACTTTCCACGCCTTCAATCCGGAGTAAAGGGTAGGACGGAGGTTCATCGCTTTTACAGCCGGGAATTAACGCTACGCCCAGACCGGCTTGGACGAGATGGCCTAGAGCGGCGGGCTCCTCCACCTCGCATACGATGTTCCGCTGTATGCCTGCCCGTTCTATAATTCCGTCGTTGACTTCGCGGAACGGATGGCCGTTTTTGTATTCGATAAACGGTTCGTCTGCCACCTCTTTCAAAGAAATGCTGTCCCTGTACGCAAAGCGGTGTCCGCGCGGGACAGCCAGAAATACCTCCGTCCACAGCACGGGCAGGTTGGAGATGCCTGGCTGCGGCGATGGCAGGGACCCGAATGCGAGGTCCACGCTGCCCTCCTCTAGCTGCTCTTTGATACTGTACGTTGCTGCGGGCGCAATTTGATTGATGCGGAAGTTGACCTCCGGATACTGGCTGCGAAAAGCAGCCAGCGCAGGCGAAAGGCGATTCAGCGTATTGGTTGCAATTACGATCGTTCCCCGTTCCAGCCCTGCCATATCCGTGATTTCCTTCCGTCCTTCCTCCAGCAAGCTCAATGCTGCCTCGGCTTTTGCAAGAAATGCTTTGCCAAAGTCGTTAAGCCGAATTTGACGGTTGCTCCGGTCGAACAATGGCACGCCCAAATCCTCTTCCAGCCTGGATATTGTCTTACTGAGAGCGGGCTGCGCGATATGCAGCTGCTCTGCCGCTTTGGTCATGTGCCCCAATCTGGCTGTTATGCGGAAATAGTGAAGCTGCAGCAGTTCCAAGTTTTCACCTTCTTTTCATACACTAAAAGTTATGGATAGTGGACTAAATATATATTTTTCATTATTTATTTAACAGTATAAAATACGGAGTGACTAAAAGAAAGGGTGATTTCCATGAACGTAAAAAAACTATTGTATATCCTCGCCTTCACGTTGATTCTGTCCTCCATGAGCGCAACCATGTTTAATATTGTGCTACCCAAAATGGGAGAGGAATTCGGCTTGTCCTATTCGCAGGTGAGCTGGGTATCCGCCATTTACCTTTTGGTCTATGCTATTGGCTCTGTAGTCTATGGCAAGTTGGCCGATCTGATCAAACTGAAAAACCTAATGACCTTTGGCCTTGTGCTTTTCTCCATCGGTTCGTTGATCGGGCTAATCTCCCAGGACTATTGGATGGTGATCATAGCCCGGGTCCTGCAAGCTTCTGGAGCTGCGGTCATCCCTGCCTCGGCGATGATCGTTCCGGCAAGATACATTCCGGCAGAACGGCGTGGCTGGGCGCTGGGAATAACGGCGAGCGGTTTGGCCATCGGGAATGCACTTGGGCCGATCGTATCCGCCCTGCTCGTCAGCTTTGCCCATTGGCGCTGGTTGTTCTTCCTGCCGCTGCTTCTTGTTTTTACATTGCCTTTGTATCGCAAATATCTCGGAGATGAACAAGGGGACGGTGGTAAGCTGGACTGGATCGGGGGAGGTTTGCTGGCGGGAACTGTAGCATCTCTTATGTTGGCGATTACGTTCTCGGATTGGAGAGCGGCTGTTCTTGCCGCAGTATTCTTGCTGTTGTTCCTTTTCCGCATTTCCAAGGCGGATACACCGTTCGTCAATCCTGCCTTGTTCCGAAACAGCCGCTTTTCGTTGAGCTTGACCATTGCATTTGTGGTGATGGCTATAAGCTACTCACTACCTTTTCTTACTCCGCAGCTGCTGGCGGATGTCCACCGGCTTTCGCCGAATTTGATCGGGTTTGCCATGGTGCCTGGAGCTGCGGTTGCGGCCATTTTGGGGCGAAAAGCGGGTAGACTGGCAGATTCCAGAGGAAACAATGCGTTATTTTCATTAGCCGGCGGGCTGCTCGTGACATATTTTTTACTGCTGTCTTTTTTTGCTGGTTTGCCGCCCGTGCTTGTTGCTTTATTTCTTGTTTTCGGGAACGTTGGGCAAATATTCATGCAAATTGCAGTATCCAATACGATAGCAGGTACACTGCCCAAGGAACAGATGGGAATCGGAATGGGACTGTTCTCGATGGTAAATTTCATATCCGGCGCCGTGGCAACGGGGGTTTACGGAAAAGCCATCGACCAAGGCGCGACCTTTCGCCTCAATCCGTTTTATGATTACGCGGATTCATATGTGTACAGCAACTTGTATACATTATTGGCGTTCGTCGTCTTGGGGGTGTGGACCATCTATTGGCTCTGTTTTCGTAGCGGGGCGCCTATAAGTCCAAGCGCAAAGAACGTTAAGAAACAGGCAGCGAGCTAATGAAATGATAGCAGAAAAAGACACCTCGGGCACCATGTGTAGTAAGCTCACGTCTCTTATACCAAAGACGTGGGCTTTTTGGAATTTATACTCCGTCCCCGACCCTCAACCTCCAGTCATTACATCGTATGGGGGTACCAACAGGGTATTCAAAATCACATTCACCAATAAGGGAGAAGCCGAGCTTGCGACAAATGGCATTAGAAGCAGGATTGCTGATTTTAGGAAAAGCATGAATGAATTCATGTTTCTTTTCAGAATGGATCGAAGCTATGGCTTTTGCTGTTGCTTCTGTGGCGATCCCTCTGCCTTGGAATACTGGTAAAACACTCCATCCCACCTCATAAATCGATTCTCCTTGCCAAGACTGATCCCAATAGCCCACACTGCCAACAACCTCAAGACTCGGAAATAGGAGAATCTTAAACATTCGTCCTGTTCCTCTTTCAGCGATTTCACAATAGCGCCTATGACGAGTCACGAGTTTTTCCTCAGTTTCTGGACCTCCAAGGTGCGCTGTCATCTCTGGCGAATTTAATTGGCGAAGTAAACCTAGATCCCCTTCATTCCAAAGTTCAATGATTACTTTTCGCATATTACTTTGTTCCGTAATGTTACTCACCTCACTGTTTTTTTCGATCGAAACAAAACTATAAAACATCTGCTGTTTTCATTTTAATCATACCGGAACATACATTCTTAATCCATCTAAATTCACCTCAATAAGCAACCTACGCTTCTGCCGCAATTTGATTAATCGTGATGCTCTCGAATTCCTTTTCTGACATTAGCCTCATAAAAGCATCACTAATCGCTTGCCTTGATTTTGAAATACGCTTGGCATAATCCTTCTCCCCTTTACCCCATTCAAAAAATGGTCACTTTGAAGTCCTGTGTTGAAAACTCAACAACCCCGCAACTGCTGCAGTTCAACGGTCAATTACCGTCAGATCTGCTCTTTTCGTTTTAATTCTAAATACTGAATAACCATGACGCATTCTTTCATGACTGTTTAAGCCTTCACGCTCTTCGATGAGATCAACGTTAACGAATTTCAATTGTCCACCCCTTCATATGTTCTGACCCATAAGTAAGGGTATAGTTTTGAAGCAGCTGTTGAATTGTTGCGATCTGCTCTGAAATAGCTTTATTACTTGTTCTCACAATGAACACAGGATGAATATCGTTTTCGCTAAATTTATTAATAATCAATGTCAGAAATTTAATATTACTTTTTTGAGAATTTAAGTTCTCTTCGAATCCAAAAACTTTGTATGGACTTGAGTCATTAGCTTGAAGAATCAATTGTAGATGCTTATCTAAATTACCCATGAGAAATTCAGATACTTTTATCAGGTATGGAGAGTTTGATTTTTGATCATAAGGAACAAATAAATCAATATGAATTCGCTTATTTTTTTCATTGCAAATTGCTTCATCACTGTAAAATAATTCACTATGCATTGGAATAACTAATGTTGGATCGATTATTTCCCTACAGAGTTCTATCTCCTCTTGCTTTTTTTTATTTTCTTTTCGAAATTCTTTCGGTCCCTCTGGGAAAATCTTATTAAACTTTTGATAAAAATATCTCGGAGAAGAGAAACCACTCTCGTTTGATATATCAACAAGGCTTAAATCTGTCGTTAATAATAGTTTGATCGCATGCTCAATTCGTAAGTAATGAAGTAGATTTTGCAGCGTATCTCCTATTAATAACCTGAATTGTGATGATAAATAATCTAAATTTAAATATTCCTCTGTAATTTTGGCAATTTCATTCAAAGACGCCTTGTTGGTATAGCCCTTGAAATGAAATAAATAATTATATATTTTCTCCATTCGTTGCAGCTTGGCTGAGTTTCCTGCGAAAATTCTTTTGACATCAAAATTCGTCATGAGTAGATCCAACAATTTTTCGATAATATTTATTAGGGTTAAGTATCGTATCTCACTCTTGTTTACAACTGGAGATATTAGTCTGCATATTGCTTCATTCGTTTCTTTTATTCGCTCTGACCCTAGATATGTTCCAGGGCTGAATTCATGAGCAAACCAAATTTTTGATATATCCGAACAATAATCTTTTGCGAATTCAGCATCTATATTTATTTGGAGAACTAAATTATTTTCATTAGTCTGCAATAGACGGTGAACTTGATTGATATTGAAAATTTCAATGGCACCCTTACCTAAGCTTCTCTCCTCGTCTGCAATTGCAATATGAATGCTGCCTTCCAATACAATAACCACTTCAATGGAATTACTCCAACGAAACGGTTCATCTCTAACTCTTAGAAACTGTACGTTTAAAGGAGTATTCTGGGCCAAATAGCTCTTACTACTCATCGTTTATTCCCACCTTTCAAATCAACTGTCATTAAAAGCAGCCTGAGTCTAAGAAATGTACCAACAAGTCAAAGAAATGTGAATTGTTCATTTTGCCTCATTTTAGGAAAATGAAACATGGAACATCAATGAACTTTAAAAAAGATGGGGGGAACTAACATTGAATCAAGTTGAGCTCACTTCCAAGCTTAATCTCCAACAACAAAAACACGTTGCAAATTTATTTTACGAAGCTTTTCCATTGAAAGTAAAATATCTTTGGTTTTATGCAAAAACTAAAGAGCAAGCAGTTGAGCTATTAGCTCAATCCATTCAATTTGAACAAGGCGTATATGCAATAAGAAATGGAGAAGTGGTTGGGTTTCTCGGATATAATATTGGAAAAAAAGCCTTTGTGCCTGCCAATTATATCGCTTTTCGGAAGGTTTACTCTCCATTCGCAGCGATTTGGCGATTTGTTTTTTATGCTGTTTATTTAAGGTTTCATTTGTACAGGGAAGATATATTGCATATTGATCCTATTGCTGTGTCTGAAAAAGCTCGTGGCAACGGGATAGGTAAGTTGTTATTAAACAAGGTAGAACAAATTGCAAAAAACAAGCAAATTCCCAAGATAAATCTAGAGGTTGTTGACACTAATCCGTCAGCACAAAAATTATATGAACGTTACGGTTATATTATCAAAAAAGAGCTTAAATCGGGCTCGCTTACTGTAAAAGCTGGCTTTAGGAAAGTGATATTTATGCAAAAGAGTTTAGATATCCCTACGACAACCTAATCTGATTGACACAAACAGCTGCTGAGTGCTCCAGTTCCTTGTACTCGTTATTGATGTCTTTCTAAAGATACAAAGTAAATCATGTTATTGAGGTAAGTCGATTACAATAAATTTGCCCCATAGTTGTTTAAAGGCAGCTGACCATATTGATCAGCTGCCTATTTTGATTGTATTAAGCTGTCGTTTCCCCGTTAGATTCGCAGACTTCAATCGTATAAACCATGCCAAAACAGTTATTCTATTATTATTCTATTATTAACTCACCCTTAATTCTGTACTTCACCTTATTATTAGAAGGCTCTTCTTCCCTCTTCGCCATATGGATCTCAGGTTCAATTAAAAACTCTTTTGTACATAACTTACTTTCATTATTCGGATCTTTATACACCAATATGATATTCAAACTGAATAAATTCAAGTTTTCATTAAATGCCCTTATGTTCAATAAGTATATGTAACATTTAGGAAGATGTATTTTTATACCGTGTTTTTCTGCGCCAACAGGATGAACCGCTCCCATTTCCTCAAGATGAAAATTGATTTCATGTTTGATATTTTCTACTTTATTAAATTCGGAAAGATAAAATGAATGATGATTTTCACCATTGAAAACGATGTGATCTTTCATAAAATCACTTAATTCATCAAAATCAACCGCAATCTCAACCATGACATTTTCTGCTGGGATATTTCCATGATTATAAACTTCTAGATAAAAACCAGATTTTTCGTCTTGAAACGATTCCTCCACACCACTTCCCCAGTCCTGAAAGAGTGGTTGATGGAGTTCAACTTCAAATGTTTTAGACGGTATGGCTAAGTTTACTTTTCTACTATTCATCTGTTCGTCCGTCGCCGTTTGATGATTCTTTTTCAGTCGAAGCACAGCAAACACAGATATGAATGGTTAATGAATTTACAGGTAAAATAACGATTAGAGATACGCCTCATTGCAATAGGAACATGTTCTTGTCCAACACGGTAATCGGGTACATGGTCTTGTACCGAAAAAAAAGCCGCTAATATAGCGACTTCAATGGGAGTATGTGCTTGTCCCTCGAGATTAAATTCGGTCTACCTCCTCTTGTAAGCAGCCTTATGAAAAGCATTGATATAACCAAACAGTGCTTCGCCATCATCAGGCACATCCGTATTTCCATCCAGTGGCAGCATCATTGCCTGATAAGGCTCTGGCACCATTCTATATTGATGAACATAGGAAGTTAGGACGAACCCGTTGCGTTGCCAAAACTGAATGCGTTCCTGATGAGCCTCCGTTGTGCCGGATTCCGCCTCGATAATCATACCTTTGATCCCGTGTTCCTTTAACCCCCAGGCTCTGAGCTGCTCCAGCATCCAAGTCCCGATACCCGATCCGCGCAGCTTCTGTTTAACCGCGAGGTAATCGATGATCAGGATGCGGTTCGCTGCCTTCCCCGCCAGTCCAGTAACAGCCATCGCAACCACTTCTCCATGATGCACGCCCGTGTGTAAGTAACCAATCCCCCGGTCCAGCATACTGCGCAGAATCGCTTTTGTCTTGGCGCCGGTTGGAAAAGCCTCATGATATATCCGCTCCATCCGCGCCCACAATGCTTCATCCCACGCCTCTATAGTAGTAAACTCTAATTCCAGCATCTCATTCGCCTCCAGATTTTTATCATAACAAATTCCGCCTCTGCTAATACTGTTAATGCTGCTGCTGTTTTTATTTATTCCGTGTAATCGGTTTTGTACAATTTTTTTGAGATTATCCATTAAACAATTTACTTCTCTGGTTGGGGGGAAATAATGCCCTACTTCAACAGGATATGTTCGTCGTCTTTTCCTAAGCAATAAGCAGATAAACCTAAACAAGGGAACCGGCTCAGGGCCAGTCTAACATAGAGAACATAATAATTGGCTTATACTTATATTAACCATAGGAGTTGTCGTCATTAAAAGTATATTGATTCCATCGATAATGGCAAACAAATGTTGATCAATTACGAAATGTTCGTGGAAGACTTTTCTGAGAGAATGACTATGTACACCAACTTGTTAGTGTAATTGGAGCATAAAATAGATGGCCTTCTCGTAAAGTTGGTAAAAAGCAAAAAAGCACCAGCACCTGCTTCGCAGGGATCTGGTGCTTTCAGAGAATTGTATTCAATACGATTAGTATAATCTACGATCCTAAGGCTCGTCAGCGCTCGGAATTTCGTAATATTGCTCAAGCCGTGAAGACCTATAATTCCATAAATCCCCATGTCAGTCCCCTAATATCATTCAAGGTTCTAATTCAAGGTGCATCTTGGCTTCCGCCTCATCCCATGGTACCGAGTAACCCGCCCCCTTGGCGCAAAAGATGGAGGAAGATGTATACAATGGGTCTGCCCCTTTGCGGTAGCCCATACGCTCTATGACTTCCTCCGTATTATGGCAGCGGTCGTAGCCGCCGAACACGCAGCGGATACTGCCTCGTCCATGCGTAAAGGATGCAAATTCGGCACTGTAGTTCATAAAAGTCGACACAGGCACCCTGCCCGTGACCACCGCTTGCGTTCCGGCTGTCTCCGGCGGATTAAAAATACCTGAAGCACGCTGAATATCGGACAGCACCCTGCCCATTTCATCGATAGCGACTTTGATTTTGAAATCGTAATAGGGCTCCAGCAGCACGTTGTCCGCCTTCTCCAGACCCTGCCGTAGTGCTCGAAAGGTAGCCTCACGAAAATCGCCGCCATGGGTATGTTCTTTATGCGCGCGGCCCCTCAGCAGCGTGATGTTCACATCGGTGACCGGCATGCCGGTCAGCAGTCCGTGATGCTCCCGTTCGTAGAGGTGATTCCGAATCAGATTCTGATAGCTGACATTCAGATCATCGGCATGACATCTGCTATCGAACGTGATGCCGCTGCCCCTTTCTCCCGGTTCAATCAGCAGATGCACTTCCGCATAATGTCTGAGCGGTTCGAAGTGTCCGTACCCTTTCACAGCCGATTCAATCGTTTCCTTATACAAGATTTCCGGTTGTCCAAAAGAGATCGCAAAGCCAAACCGCTCTCTAACAAGCTGCTCCAGCACTTCCAGTTGAATCAATCCCATGACGCGGATCGAAATCTCCTGCAATTTCTCATCCCAAACGACGTTCAGAGACGGCTCCTCCGCCTCCAGCGTGCGAAAAGCACCGAGCACCTTCTGTACAGGTATCGAATTGTCGAATAATACCTTCGATTGTAACGTCGGCTCCGAATCGTAAGCTAACTTGTCGGATATCGCCCCCAGGCCTTGTCCGGTCTCGGCGGCGGACAATCCCGTAACCGCAAACAAATCGCCGGCTTCTACTTGTTCCACCGGCTGCGATTTAAGGCCGTTAAACAAGAAGAGCCGCGTAATTTTTTCATCATATTGAACCCCGCCGCTCTCATAACGAAGCTGTTCTCTCACCTTCAACCGACCACCCAGTGCCTTAATGAACGTGAGTCTCGCTCCGCCTGCATCGTGCCGAATTTTATACACCCGCCCCTGGAACGAAGCATCCCCGTCATAAGTGGTTGTCGTCAGCAGATGCAGCTGATCCAGAAATTCAATGACGCCTGTATCCTGAAGCGCAGAGCCGTAAGCACAGGGGAAGAGAAGACCGGCCGCGATCATCCTCTGCAAAGCCTCCAGCCAGAAGCCAGAATCATCTCTTCCCTCCAGGAATGCTTCCAGCAAAGCTTCGTCCCGCTCCGCCATGGCCTCACGCAGCGGCTCACCGATGATGCCGTCAGCGAAGCCCTGTGTAATGCAACATACTTCCCCTGTCAACTGCTGACGGATATCCGCCTCGGTTCTGCCTGCATCCGCTCCGATCCGATCCGTCTTGTTGATAAAGAAAAACGTCGGAACCCGATGCTTACGCAGCAGCTGCCAGACTGTCTCAGTATGGCCTTGGACGCCTTCAACTGCGCTTACAATCAGAATGGCATAATCAATGACCTGAATCGTTCGCTCCATCTCCGGGGAGAAATCGACGTGTCCTGGCGTGTCTATTAAATAGTAGCTGTCTCCTTTATATTCTATTACCGCCTGATCTGCGAACACCGTAATGCCCCTTGCCCGCTCGATCTCGTGGCTGTCCAGAAACGCATCCTGATGATCCACCCGCCCTCGCGACCGGATACTGTTCGTATGGTACAGCAGCTGTTCCGCAAAAGTAGTTTTACCTGCATCCACATGGGCGAACAGGCCAATCGTTAGTCGCTTCATCGAATCCCACTTTCACCATTTCTTGTTTTTACTGCTCATTTTATTAAAGCATAAAAATCGGGAGAGTGGGTAGGAGTCCGTTTGGAGAGAGAGTTCGATATCGTCCCAACGAGAAACACTAGTTTCTTGACTTCTCTTTCCTGCTATACTCAACCACGTAAATACTACCTGACATGTGAATGGATTATCGATTTGGTGTGAATGAATTCACACTTACATCAAGGAGTAATCTATGCCAACAAATACGTTCTTTCGTTTAGATGAAGCAAGGCGCGAGGAAATATCTAATAGCGTTATGCATCTTTTTGTTGAAAATCTTTATGAGGATATGACAGTAATAAAATTCCCTTTTCCAGCTTTTCCTTACCGACCATCTTTGATCGTTTTTTACAAGTCATAATGGACTCCGGTGGGAAAATCAACAAACTTCGACTTCTTAGCCTTTAGAGGATTCATCCCTAGCCCTATGTAAATATCTCCGGTGATTGTTGAATCCGTCGCCGCAATAAGTGATGGCCAGGATGATTGATCAGGAGGAGTTCCGAATATTTTCATTAATAGCAGTCCGAATGCTTTGGTCCCCTTCGGTGTGTTTCTTCCGTACTTGATCATCTTGGTCTTTTTCGGTTTCTTCACTGTGACTCCATGGTTGAATGTGACCGTTCCGAATTAATCCGAATACCCTAAAAAATGCACCTCCAATTGTTAGTTGTGTCTAACAATTGGGGATGCAGTTCATATCCTTGGGTGTCTTTTATATTGCTTGAATGAATAATATCATGCCTTAGGTATTTCATTGAAGAAAGTGACATCTTCAATCGGTAATCTTACCGTTCGGTGTCCGGGCTTCGCCGCCTTACCGATGGCGATAAGCATAACAGGAGCGTATCTCTCTGGAATATCGAACGCCTCTACAAATTTAGTTTGGTCAAAGCCGCCCATAGGGACCGTATCATAGCCTTTAGCGCGGGCGACAAGCATAAGCTGCATGGATACCAACCCACTGTCAATAAGTACTTTTCGGAGAACATTTTCTTGAGACATGCCCGCGAACAGTCTTTGGTAACGTTCCACGAATGATTTAGCTGTCTCTTCAGGCATGTAACCCGCATCGACCGCCATTCCATAAATTTTCTCGGCCAATGTGTACCCTTCCAAATCTCCGAGTACCGCAATGACTGCTGAAGCCTCAATCACTTGCTGCTGGCTGTTGGCGATAGGAAGCAGTTTTTGCTTCAGCTCCTGCGAGTCGATTACAAGGAACCGCCACGGCTGCAGATTGGCGCCTGATGGAGCCAACGTAGCTTGCTGCAAGATTTCTTTCATTTCCTCCCGTGGGATCATTACTTCAGTATCAAAGTAGCGTATGGACCGCCGATCTTGAATAATGTTAAAAAACGGCTGCTCCACCTTTTGGTTCGGTTGCACAAAAGACATTCTTCTCTCCTCCTCATACTCACTATCCTCAATTGAGTCACAGTTAACAGTCTCATTTACTCTGTAAGAAAAAAGCCCTAAATTTCACTTTTCTTTGAAAGGATATCCGGAATCGATTAATGCCGGGAATAGCTTGCGGACACTAGAAGTGTCCAATTCCAAAATCAATATCTTTTAGTTCACATAGCCATACTCCTCCCTAAGCTTTATAAGACTAATTCTGCTTTAGTTAAACCACATAGCACTGCAGTAAAATAAGTCTTATTGTTACTATAAATTATTCAATATATAATCTAAAGTAGACACATTATTTTAATATAGCCTTATAAAGTAGACTAACTATATTATAGTAAGGAATGATTTTGTGGATATAAGCAAAGAGAACGAACTATGCCTCATCTCCATTTGCGAAGCTTTAGAGGTTGTTCGCGGAAAATGGTCTATTTTGGTACTTACCTTACTTAGTTTGGGTCCGCAGCGATTTAATCAAATGCGAAGAAATTTAGACAACGTCAGCATCAAGTCTTTAACGGATGCCCTGCGTCATTTGGAGCAGCATGAAGTAATCAACCGCCAGGTGTTGCCCACCTCACCTGTCACCGTTGAGTATTCGCTAACGGATAAAGGAAGGGCATACACACCCGTACTTCGGGAATTGCGCATATGGGGTGAAACCTGGGGGAGAGAAACGTCTGAAGCACGTTGATGATCGCGAACCCTCCTTAGGTTAAGCTGTTCCATAACTTCTCTAACCGGACTGCCGCTAATCTAATATGAATTGCATTCATCGATATTTACACTGTGGCCACGAAAAAACACCTTCAAGAAAATGCAACCATGTCGTAAGGTATGGACATCATCTTGGAGGTGTTTTTCATTTAATTAGGTTACATATCAGCATCAACTCATGCTTGGATCTTAGCCGCGGTAACCACTCACTCTCATGCAAATATATGCCACCAAGCGGGGTTTGTCCTCTTGTGGGAGATTGGGAAACATCAACTATTCATTTTGGTAACTTCTAACCGTCAGTAGAATGGTATTTAGTTCACTATCTTGCATTATTCAGTACCGCATGCTATTATTCTTTCTGTACTACTGAATAATGAACAATAGCTTGATTTGCGATCTATTTCCAACCTTGACCGGGCCGTGATCTCTTTATTCATTGACAAGAAAACACTCAGAAAACGGCTGTCAAAGTTTCCTCTTCCACGTATCTCTCCCCTTCCGTCGGGATGGAAAGGAGCTATTTTTGGAGTTTCTATGGTTACGTTGTTCATTTGTTTAGTGCAAGCTTTCTATTACCTTGGGTCACGAGGGGTTCAGGACTACTTCGTTGGTACAATATTATCGATTCTGGCCGTTCTTGGACTCACGGGTCTTATTGCAGGCGTGTTGCATTGGGCTAAAAAAATGCCTTCTCGGTATATTTGGTTCCTGCTGGCATCTATTGGTTTACTGTATCTCAGTTTTTTAGGACCCATACCGTTAACGTTATCCATTCTTTTATGCATCCTCTTCTCCTTTTCTTTACTTGGAGCCTTGCTTTATCGATTCATAAAGGGTTCGTATCGCAAAGCTGCAAGGTGGGTAAAAGTAACAGCAAGTTCAGGGATTGCTGCGGTGTTTATTTTCATTTGTGTACTGGGATATTGGCTCACTTGTGGAGGTTTTGCCGAGTTAGAGGTTCAGTATCCTTTACAAACCGTCAAGACTGCGGACAATTACTCAAACTCCGTGGCCAATCCGGCTGAACCTGGTACATTTCGTGTAAATTCAGTGACCTATGCAAGTAATCCTACGTATCGCAAAGATCTTGATACCCAAGGTCGTCTAACGACAAAGACTGTGGATGGATCGGCATTTGTAGGAAATTGGTCTTCCAGACGTACGAACACCTTTGGGTTCGGTCCAGAAGCGATGCCGCTGAATGGCACGGTTTGGTATCCTGAAGGCGACGGCCCCTTCCCGCTTGTCCTTGTTGTACATGGTAACCATCTTGCGACTGAGTTCTCTGATCCCGGATATGCCTATTTGGGAAAATTACTGGCAAGTCGTGGATATATCTTAGCTTCGATCGATGAGAATTTTCTGAATATTTCTCCGTACGATGATCTGTTTATTTTAGATGGATTGGAGGGTGAAAACCGTGCACGAGGTTGGTTACTGCTCGAACATTTAAAAACATGGGAGTCATGGAATGCTTCTGAAGGAAATCCGTTCCATGGCAAAGTAGATATGCAGCATATTGCACTGATGGGACATTCCCGTGGGGGTGAGGCCATCACTACGGCAGCCGCGTACAACGAAATGACAACATATCCTGAAGATGCAACCATCAAGTTTGATTACCATTTTAATATTCAATCCCTTGTCTCGATCGCAGGTACCGACATGCAGTACCAACCGGGCGGACAACCCATCGAGCTTCATGATATCAACTATTTGTCCCTACATGGCTCCCACGATATGGACATCAATTCGTTCGTTGGAGCGAATCAGTATTTTCGTACACGCTTTACTGAAAATAGTCATTATTTCAAATCATATGTGTACATATACGGTGCAAATCATGGACAATTCAACACGGTTTGGAGCAGATCCGATGCTGCCGGGATCGGAAACATGTTATTTAATAACTCCGAGATCCTTCCTGGTGAACAACAAATTCAAGCTGCAGAAGTATTGATTTCGTCCTTTTTGGAAGCCACATTGAGGAACAATCATTCGTATCGGACGGTATTTCAAGATCTAGGATACGCCAAGGAATGGTTGCCCGAAACGATGTATATCAGCAATTATTGGGACGGAAACACGACCACCCTCACTAATTATGAAGAAGATTCCGATCCGGGGACAACCACGTTACCCGGCGGGCGTTTGGAAGGAGACTCCCTAAAGGTCTGGAAAGAAGACAAAGTAAAGATGGAACTGTCGGATGAACAGTATAGCGCGGTTTTCTTAGAGTGGGATAACAGATCGGCTTCCTCCACTCCTGTATATAAGGTCATATTGCCGGATTCGGGGATCGATATATCTGACACAAGTACTCTTGTTTTTTCCATCGCTAACCATGATACCGGGCAAGAAGCTCATGAAGCAGACACTTTAGTCGACCTAACGATCTCCGTTGAAGATGAAACTGGAAACGTGAGTCGCTTGCCACTTAGCAATTTTTCACCCCTTCTCCCCATGTTCGAAGGTGTTCTTGCCAAGCGGCCGTTAGGATTCTTCCAAACGATTAAGGAACCGATTTTTCAAAACTTTGCTTTCGATATGAATGATTTTATTAAAGCCAACACCAATTTAGTGCCCGAACGGATCCGCAAGATTAGTTTTATTTTTGACCAGACCACCAAAGGTAATATCTTAATGAAAGACATCGGTATTCGGAATGATAAAAAATAAATGACTATGGATTTGGAGGTGTAGGCACAGCGGGTTCTCCATCGCGGCCAAGCCGCCGGCTTGCCGTTTCTCTACGACCCGTTGCCGGGACGTGAGTTCCCGCTTTTGCCAAACCAAACGTCGGCATATTGTTGTACATGCATTCATATTGCCCTTCTGGGACCAGATAGGTTTCGTGAAAAATACCTACATCTCCTCCTGTTCCAATTTTGCGGTTGAAATCCCTCCATGCCTTCAAATGGTTAGCTCCGTGTCGGGCATAGTGCTCCAAGTGTTCAAAGCTTCTCCAATATTGAATGAGTGTAAGTCCCCGTCCAGAAAAGTGATAGGAACCTTCCATGAACCCGAGCTCCTCTTTGTTCCGGTACAGTTCCTGAAGCATCGGGGACATGGCATTCATAACAGGCAGCCATTTATGTACCGCCCACCACTTGTTAATCCGAAAACCAATCACGAACACAACGAAGGAACCCTCCATATGTGCGGTATACCGACCTGCAATCACGTTACCCATGCTTATTCACTCCTTCTCCTTTATTTCAAGCAAACCCATATGCGTTTCATAGAAGCGACCGATATCCGTAGAATTGTACAATTGAGCCGTCAGGAACGCACCATAAAAAATGGTGAAACAGATCTGTACAGCTTGTTCCAAGGTAAGAGTGTAATGGAGCTTCCCAGCTTGCTGTTCATCCCTCATGAACTGTTCGAATAAAACAAACATATTAGGCGATTGACTTCCTGCTTCCTCTTGGCCCGGAAAGAGCAGCGATACTTCAGCCCGACTCAGCTCAGGCATGCAAGGCTGCATGTTCTGTTCTGCGAGAAAAGAGATCAAACTCGGCATCATTCCCGGTCTTAATTGATACTCCTTAGCGACCTCGGACAGCAAATGGCGGAATGCATGAAATCCTTTTTTCCCTTCCTGTTCGATTTCGATTATCCGTTCAGTGAGCCAAACCCGCATAAAATAAATAAGGAGATCCTCTTTACGTTGATAAAACTTGAAAAAAGTGACCTTGGATATTTCAGCTCTCTTGCAGATATCCTCAATCATGACCTGGCTGAACATCCGATCCTTCATTAAGGATAATCCCGCTTCATACAGCGCAATTTTGTTCTTGGCTTTTTTTAATTCCCTTAATGGGATATCCCGGCTCATAGCGATTGCACCTCCTTAATATTAACCACAGTAAATAAATTAACACGAGTTAATTTATTTTGTCAATGTGGCTAAATAGACAAAAAAATACCCCTTACATCGTTATACAGATGCAGGGGTACGGCCTAGTGTAAATCATTTTTTATCCTACTTGGACTCATTAAATAAATCGCCAAGGCCCGATGTCTGTGATTCGGCGCCCAAACCGCATGGTTCAATAATTAAGCACGAGTTCTTACGGAAACCGGACGCATTTCAAATGGCTGCTCGCGCGCTGGGAATTATGTTCGTCGCAACTTTAATTGGCTTGCGCCGAAGACTCCTGCATCGAACGTGATAACTTCCATTTCCAGATCGCTTGTAAACTCCGATTGGTGCAGCCCAAGCTTTAGAATCGGTTCAACTGCGCTTTTCACTCCAACTCTAACTCGGCTGCCCGGAAGTTTACGGCAGCTTTCAACTCGATAATCACCGGCCATAGTTGATACACCGATCAGTGCGCTCATACTAAAGCAACCCCCTTGCTTGTCCATATGATCTGGAATGAACGAATCTGCAATAACGCAAAGAGCATGATTTTTTGTACCGCTACTGAACATCCAGTCTAATACTGTTAATGCATTAGAGAGAGATAGGCTGCCGGACTGCCCGACGCAGATGGGCATAACCCCACTTAACCCTAATTCTTGTCTCAGTTTAGCACAGCTATTAACACCAGTTTCAAAGTCCGTCTGATGACAGTAACAGAGCAAGTCAATTCCTGCGATCCATTCCCTATTCGCTTCAATTAGATCGGTTATCCGTCCCCATGGCATATCTACCCCCCACGCTTTTTCTGCATGATGAAATGTCAAATACATAACTCGTTCACCTTCTTACCATACCGATGAATCGCACAACCGTAATAGCCACCGAAGCCAATCGAAACCGTCATATACAAGTCCCCTTCCTTCAAAAAACCTGAACGGATAGCGTGATCGATATTATTTAGGATATCGGTGTTGTGAATATGTCCGTCCTTGGAGAGGGTTAGATTGTAGAAACGTTCCAGGGGCACCTTCAGCACTTGAGCCAACATACTCCATACGTGCATCCCCAAATTGGTGCAAAAGATCAAGGCGATCTGACCAATGTGAATACCGCACTCGCTTAATGCTGCTCTCACTGCCTGTCTGACCCCTAAATAAAACGTTGAGTAATATAATTGGATACGATCTGGATCCAAATCGTATACCAGGCCGTCGACTCTCATTGCCGAAGCAATTGTCTGCTGTCCTTGACGCTGCCCCTTCATGTATAAGGCAGCACTCGCGCCGTCACCGAACACCATGAACGTATCGCTCCGTTCATAAGAATTCATAGCCCTGTCGGCAGTGATGAACAAAATTCCTTCACCTTGCTGATGCGGGACCATGAAGTAGTTCGACGCCAGGTACAACGATAAATGCATCGTGGAACAGGCATATTCCTCCAAGGGGATGAATGGGACAGCCTCAAGGGAAAATTCATCGGCTAGGGAATCAAAAAGATTCCGTTCCCCGTTTTCATTATTCGTTACACTAGCAAACATAACCGCCGCGATCTTTACATTCATTTGCAAAGCCCGGCGTAGAATTGGCCTACACACAGTGGCAATCATCTGTTCCAAATCAAGTTCCTCTTCTATAGGAACCAGCTCAAAGCCTTTGTTCAAGTATTCCGAATCGCTATTTCGAAATTTAACGCTGTCAGCCTTCACCTGCTGAATCGCTTCCTTGACATGGATACGTGACTTCGGGAGATAGACGGAATAGTCGACGATTGTCACGTTATACTCATACATTGTGATGAACCCGCTTACGGAAATGCATGATCTTGTACTGGCGTGCCCCACTTTTCATTTCATCGTACAAGGGCGTGCCGGGCACACCCATTGTGTGCCAAATCGCAGTGTCCATCTGATCTTCAGATCCAAAAGCGGCTATGCGATTCTTTTGAACCTGATCACTTGAAAGCATAACTTCCCCCGTGATATCGCGTGATATAAGCAGCTCGAAGCCCAGTTCAAGCAAATATCGTTCACCATCGTTAAACTTCCAGGTCGGCAAATCGTCCGCATAAATGAAAGTCCCGCCCGGCTTCAGCACCCGAAAGACCTCGTCATAGAAGGACTTAATCGATGGGTATAGATCAGACGCTTCCATGTTGAGGACCATGTCACAACATGACGAGCCGATAGGGAGCCTCTCGGCGTCCCCGATACAAAAATAAGCATTTGGGTGTCGGTTAGTCCATTGACAAAATGCAATATTGGCTTCAGTGAGATCTAAGCCAACGACGCTTCTTACACCATAACTTCGACAAAGCTCTCGCACGCTTCCGCCCCTGCCACAGGCTACCTCCAAGATGTTCGCATCCTCGAGATTCAGACCATCCAAACATTCCTGCAGAAGCCGGATAGAGTTTCGATTGACACTAGCCGGAGCCTGACTGCTATTCGAGGCGAACCCCCAATTAATAAATGTCGAGAAACGGGACAAGCCACTCTCGTTCAGGGATTGATTGTAGGCAGTGAACATTTCCATGACACCCTTCTTTAAGGCAGCAGAATCCCTGCTGTCATGTCCCTGTAGTTCACCCAGCATAAATGGAACACCGCCATCACCTATGGAGTAACTGACCGTACAGTCCAGGCACAGCAGCTCTTGATCCGCTTCTTGCAGTTCTGACTTGCAATAGGGACATACTAGGACGATGCCGGTTACCGGCCAACGAATCATATGCATGACATGCCTCCTTAATTAAAGTTTGTTTTCCCTCAACCGCTTGCACTGTTATAACTACGTATTGCCCGACTCCAAACGAAGCGAACGATTAGAAGGAGCACGATTGGTACGGTGACGCCCCATACCGCTAAAGCAGGTGTCAACTGATCCATCACCATCATAGGGGCAAAATTTGTAATGACAAGAAAGGGCAACACGTACACGCCGACTCGTTGGATAAAGCGTGAATAGATCGGCATTGGCATATTATTGGCGTCCCAGATGGAATAGAAAATCCCCGCCAGCCCTCCCGTATTAACAAGCCAGAAGGATAACAAGGCTGGTATAAACATGAGGCAGTAAGTAATGATCAACGCTGTCCCCAAGTATAATGAAAATGCGAGCAAATTCCATGCGGTTACCGGGATGCTTAATGCATTCCAACTGATCACAACCATCGTTCCACCCGCGAAGAAATTCGGAATCGGCATCCCGAGATCGATATATCGAAGCGAAACCAAAAACTGTAGGGAAATCGGTTTAACCATAAGCAGATCCAAAGTCCCGTTGCGTATATACTCGGGTATCCGGACGAAATTAGGAAAAAACAGGCCAGAATAGAGCCCTGTCATAATCGTGTATGTACCGACAAACATCAAGATGCCATCTGGCGTGATCGATCCGATATGCAAGTCCGTCTCATAGACTACTACGACGTAAAGCAGCTTTGCAAACAAGTAAGCGAGCTCCACGGCAATCCCGAGTATGAAGTTCGTCCGGTATTCCATTTGAGCAATAAAGCAGTTCTTAATGAACAAAAAGTAAATCATCAAGTAATTTCGAAGCGTCCCCAGCCATCCTCTCACCGGTCAGCCCCCCAATCCGAGATACTTCTTCATTCCGGCGCGCCATACGAGACGCGAAAAGGCCACCAGCGCGATCATCCAGAAAAATTGCATCCCAATTCCTTGTACTGCCTCATCCATGGACAATCTGCCGTTAATAACATTCGCAGGAAAATGGATCGTATACTTGAATGGCAAGTAGTCTAGAATCGTATTTATGGTCTTACCAAACACCTCAATCGGAAAGACGCCACCACTTAAAATGATGACAAAAAGGCCGGTCATTTCAAAAAAATAGGAGATTTCAGACAGTATAAAGGCAACAGCCGCGAGCGTATAGGAGATGAGAAAGTTTAACAACAAAGACATGACCATCGACACTGTAAAGAGTAAAACGTGTGTCAACGGAATCCGTATACTATAAGTTCCGGTCAAGTAAACGAGTGTAAACAGCAAGATACATAGCATGACTGAAAAAAAGAAAATCTTTTGCCCCAGCATCGTGAATAGCTTTAGAGCGAAAAAACTGACCGGTTGAACCAAATATTTATTCAACCCACCATCCTTGATCTCGGTGGCCACGTTTTGGCCTATATCCGTTGTCACAATTTTCGTCACGATGGCTGCCGTAATTGTGTATAAAATCATTTGGCCGTAGGTGTATCCGAAAAACTCCGATTCTGATCTTCCGTAGACCGCTGACCAAATATAATATTGGATCAGAATCGGAAAGAATGCACTGATCAAGGAAAAGAGAAAGTCAAGTCTATATTCGAGCGAAGACTGAACGCCTAACTGGAACACGCGCACGTATTTGGGAAAGGCTCTCATCCGGATACCCGATCATCCCGCTGATACAAGGATACAACTACTTCCTCGATGGGAATATCTTCGATCGTAATATCTTCAACCGGGTAGTGCGCAAGCAAATCCCTGGAAGCCATGCTAATGCGGTCCTTACTTATCTCCAGCGTGGCCTGAAATCCGTCCGCTTGGCGCACCTTCCCGTACAACTGCAGCTGTCCAGCCGCTACGTATTGCTTAAATTTCAACTGTATAATTTTCGTGTCGTTCAAGACATCGTCGATTCGCTTCAGATCCCCATCGAAGACAAGCCTGCCATCATTGATAATAATCGTCCGCTTGCACAGATCCTCAATGTCCTTCATGTAATGACTTGTCAAAATAATCGTTGTCTTGTGCTGTTCATTGTAATACTTCAAAAACTCCCGTACCTTTTTCTGTGTAACAATATCGAGCCCGATCGTCGGCTCATCCAGGAAAAGCAACCTCGGTTTATGAATAAGCGATGCAAGGAGCTCCATCTTCATACGCTCACCTAGTGATAAACGCCTTACCTGAACATTCATAATGTGCTTGACGTCCAGCAGTTCGATCAGTTCGTTCAGTGTTTGTTTGTAATGCCGATCTTCAACCTGATAGATATATTTGTTTAGCAAAATGGATTCCGCCGCAGGCAAGTCAGCCCATAGTTGGCTCTTCTGCCCCATTACGATAGCGAACTGCTTTTTGAATTCCTTATTTCGCTCGTAAGGCTTGAAGCCCAGTACGATAAGCTCGCCGCTAGTTGGATGTAAAATACCGGAGAGCATTTTCAGCGTCGTCGTTTTGCCTGCCCCATTAGGCCCGAGGAAGGCAACCATCTCCCCCTCTTCGATCGAAAAGGAGATATTTTTCACCGCTTCCTTGGTCAAGCTTTGTCGATAAAAGAGATTTTTAATGGAATGAAGCATCCCTACTTCTTTTGTGTAATAGGTGAAGTTTTTAACTAACTGCATCACATGGATCGCTGTCAATTGCGTTCCCCCTTAACAAATAAAATGAACTTAGAAGGTGACCAAGAACGTTTACCGGCCGTAATGATAGAGCAACCCGCAACGGGAACAGACCGGCATCAGTCCACAAGCTAATACCTCGCGGTGTTTGGCGAAATTCTCCCCGTGCCAAACCTCCTTGACATCCACATCGCGGATGTTGCCGACCGCCATCTCAGGAAAGAACTTGCAAGGAGTGACGCTCCCGCTTGGCAAAACGTCCATACGGGTGGAGATCGCTAAGCATTCTTTCTTATTCATCCCAGTTATTTGGACGCCATTGATAAAATCCTCTATCTCGTCTTGCTCTAACGCAGGCAAAAAGCGAACCCTGCTTCCCCATGTGTGCTCAGAGACGCGGCGAACCTCCTCCTTGAGCGCACCCACCTTGTCGCCAGAAAGGCGATAAGTGAATGAATGCCAACTGCAGCCGCCCTGACGGATTGGATCCATCCAGTCAAACTCCCTGATGAAGAAGTCGTCCATCTCCGATGCCGACTCCGGTGCGATATACCACGGGTATACAAAGTACACCGAGTCCACGCCAAGCTCCTCGAAGAACTTCATAAAATCAAACATTTTTGGAATCATGAGATCATTCATCGTCAAGCTGACCGATACTCTGCCCTTAAAAATGCCCTTCCGCTGCAACTCCAGCAGACGTTCTATGGCACTGACCACCTTCTTGTAGGTCCCTCTGCCCCGAATCGCGTCGTTCTCAGCCTCGAAGCCTTCCAGGCTGGCTAGCACGACAAGTCCCTCACCGATCTTGAGCAGTGAATCTAACTTTTCCTCCAGAAGAATCGCGTTTGTACAAATCGTCGTCGTCCGCTGATCGCGTTCCAGCAGACTCGCAATCTCATCGAACTTGCTATGGTATAACGGCTCTCCGCCCCAAAGATAAACTTTCGATTTCTTCTCATGGGTAAAGGCAAGGAGTTTATCGACCAACGCGACATCGATTTCTTTACCTTGCTCCTCCTTGGACATGTCCCAGTGAAAGCCGTCCGCGTTCCACTCGTAGCAATGCTTGCAACGCAAGTTGCATCCGTTGTTCAGCTTGATCCCGATATCTTCCGGGATCTCCATAGCATAGCGACTATCGGTAGCTCGAAGCCGACTGACCCGGGACATATTCATAATGGTACGTTTCAGGTCGTTAAACACACGCTCATCGAACTTCCGAGTCGTTTTTGGCTGCATCATTTACACCTCCATAAGTTTTGCAATACTCGCGGGCGTTTAGTAGGTTACCATGAGCCCGTTCCAATATTTCAATGTCGAATCCCTGCGTTTTCCAATCCTCAAAGAAAACGCCGAAGCCTTGCTTAATCCAATAATCAGCATTGGCTGTTTCGTGCCTTCCAAAGGGCTCTAGAAAAACCATAGGCGTCGCAGCGGCGAATGATTCCATCAAGGAATAGCCACCCGGCTTACTGATAACGGCTGCGCATCGTCGTATTCGTTCAAATAGCAGGGGAACAGTTCCGCTGTCTAAGTAAATGGGCATCTCTCCATGTTGAATCTTAGCCATTGGAGGAAAACCGAATTTCCCCAGTCTATTCCTCAGCCACGGGCTCCACGTGGGGTCGTTCCGATAGTAGCAAATGCGGGCATCAGGCTGGATATCCTCGTCAAAATAAGCCACAACATCCAGCTCCATACCGCCTTCAAGCAGGTCTCGAACAGCCTGCGGGTAAGTCCCGATTCCCCAGCCGCCACCATGAGCCACCATCCTCTTTTCCCGCTGGCGAAACGGGATCGGTGCTTCGTCCGTCATCGGAAGTTGTAATTCAAAGCGCTTCTTGGTCGGTTCGTAAAACCAAATATGGTTATAGCGCTCGCTTCGAGATCCATAGACCAAATAAGATGGCGAAAGCGAAGCATCGAGATGGAGCATGTCGACATCGAGCTGAGTTCCAACAAACCGTTCATATTGTTCCAAAATCGGGATCCAGAACCCAGTTAACGCAACGAACGACGTCCGGCGCTTACGGGACCAATCTTCCAGCAGTAGCTGTACCTTAACGGGATCCAGGCAATCCGAAATATCGCGAGCCAATTCCACACTCTTTCGGGCGATGGCGAAATTATCATGAAAGGCCTTACGATAAGCCGGCACCTTATTCTTGACACCGTCGAGATATACATTTTCGAGCACACAGACTTCGTTCGAAATGCCAGAACGGTCCAAGTGAATGCCTAGCTGCACGGCGGGCATGTACACACCTAGTGAGTTACCGGATCCGAGTATAGTGACACAAGGCTTTAGATGACTATCCATACCATTTGCCTCCCTGGACTTCAAAACGTTCCCTTACCCTGGCGATCAAACTTTTCTGCTCCTGCACATCTCGCGCGATAACAAACAGATAGAGCCTGCCCTTGATGAAACTGCCTTCACTTAACTTCTGTGGGTAATCCGATTCACCATAGCCAGCAAACAAACACGCCGGGGAAAGCGGGACGATGCCCTCGCCGGTATCATTAGGGTATAAAATGCCGTCAGACTTCAGCTGCCGCAACCACTGCCCGTAATCGAATCGGTGTCGACTACCTACCGATCGAAACGTAAATATTCCGTGCTCCCCATTATCGAGCCGCCGACCCAGATAATGGCTGATCAATCCCATCGATTGACGAGCGTTGATCTCTACAATCGGTACCAGTGTGCCGTCCTTCAGTATCATAGAGTCAACGCAAACATGGCCGAAGTAACCATCTTTATACAGCGAGGAAGCAAGCTTCTCTATAACATCAAAATAACCGTTCTGTATAAGCGAATCGACATGCGCCTCCTCCATCTCTTGCGATCCCATGTACGCAAACTGTCGGTTGAGGATTCGTTGCAGGCCGACGATCCGAAAAGACCCGAATGCATCAATCGAGAATTGACAAGAAAAATCATATTCCACATCAAGGAACGGCTCAACGAGAAAAGCCGTCGAGGACCCGTTTTGCTCTTGTTTACGCAAGTAGCAGACTACACGCTCCAGGGAAGCCAAGGTTTTAAAAAGCATGTTGCCTTTACCAGCCACGCCAAAGGGATCCTTGATCAGTACTCCCTCCGTCCGCTCCAAAATCCCCCGTCCTGCTGCAGCCAATTCATCCGCGCTGAACACAGGTTGGCTGTAAGAGCTACCAAGCAGTCTTTTAGCAAGATCGGCAGAATACAACTTGGAATTCACCCGTCTAACGTCTGTGAGCGCGGGCAGCCTGCTTGAATAGTTGTACCTGTCGATCAGTTCATGGACGTAAGGTACAACCGAAAAGGGAGTCAGTTCGCGGAACCGTTTCAACCGCTCGTCGGTCTCCGGAACTTCGTACAGAGCGCGAAATAGATTTGACTCATGGATTGGGACACCCGCGCTAAGCTGTGTAAAACGAAAGCCGATGTGCGCCAAATAATCCTTGTGCGCCTCATCCATCGCAAAACGGGTCAACAGTGTATCCTCCGGGCCGCATAAGGAAACCAACAATTCATCCATAGCCATTACGATCCGCGACCGCGACGGATCAGGAATAAAGGGCAACCTACTGTTCCCTTCTTCACGCCAATAGGTTTCCGAATCAAAGGTGCCGGCAAACAACATACTACCCGACCTCTTGATTCATGCCGTTCAGGAATGCCATAAAGGCACCTATTGAGCGCAGGCAAGTCAGGTCCAGGTCCTCGTATACGATCTCCACCCCGAAAGCATCTTCAACGCCGAGAATAAACGTTATCATCTGAAGGGAATCTAATTCGACGTCGTTAATCAGGTCGCTCTCCAGTGTGAGAGTTTCACGAAGTGAGTCATCCTCGCGCACAGTTGCAATGATATTTTTTAATGTTTCAAACATAAACGTCATCCTTTCAACTAGTTTTAGACTCGAATGTGTATAATTTTCACACAGTTAATTTAAATAAATGGTATAATAGTTATATATTTCAATTAATGTCACAAGGAGGATTTCAACCTTGAATCACCAATACCTGTTTGTTTCCGCCCATCTGGATGATGCTATTATTTCTTGCGGCGATTATATCGATTCGCTTGTTCGTGCTGGCCATCATGTGACCGTAGCAACTGTTTTCACTGATGCTGGCACAGATCTATCCCTACTTGCTCGCATTCTGCACAAAAAGTTTGGGCTCAGCTCCGACGTGATGAAAGTACGCCGGGAAGAGGACGTTAGTGCATGCGACCTACTCGGTGTAGACACGATTCATTTGGACCTGCAGGAATGTATCTATCGCAAGGATACCAGCGGAGCCCCCTCATATAAAAAGCTGGACGATTTGTTCCATAGTGACTACGAGACTGAGCAGGACGTGATTTCTGAGGCAACAAAGGTGCTTTCAACGCGCCTCTGTCTTACAGACTACGACCATATTTATATTCCGCTTGCAATCGGAAGACATGTGGATCACGGCATCGTGCGGATTGCGGCCGAACAAGCTGTACGACGTATTAGTGATTCGGAAGTCTCTGCCCGTTTGATTTACTACGAAGATCTGCCGTATTTAAACTATGGTCAAGATATGCAATGGGAAATTGATTTAGCGCAGAACTTACATCCGGTCTACATTTCGCTCCCCAAATGCAGTTTGAAGCAGAAGACGGCCGCTATTCTGGCATACCGCTCCCAGATCCGTCTATTATGGCACTCCCGGCGGGGGATGCTTAAACAAGTGATTCAACATGCCCGTTCGTGCCGCCCGCCAGGGCTTCAGCTCGATCCAAACACATACTGCTTCCGTCTGCATGCTATGAGTGTACCTGACCAAGTACCGCTTGCTACACGCGTTCCTGGGAACTTTGTATAAGCTCAGCCAGATCGCCAACTGTTAGATGACTGTCTGTCATGTTCCCTACCAGTTCGTCCGGCAGCTCGAGCCCGAATTCGGTTTCGAGCTCCACGACGAATGTAATCAACTGCATAGAATCCATTTGGATCCATACCTCTTTAAGTAGCGTATTATCGTTTATTCGTTGTTTGTCGTAGTCAGATAGTTTCTGATGAATAAGGTTTTGGATGCGTTCCACACATGGTTGATTTTCCAATTTCAGACCACCCCCTCTTTGCCCGTTGGATTCATGTTTGACACGAGGCTCAAGTTGCGGATCATAAGTTCCATTGCCTCACGCTCACAGGCTTGAATACGCCTAATTAGCACTTCCACTTTCATGAGGTTATCCTTGTTTTTCGTTAGAGAATATTTGATGATCAAGTTTCGCGCCATAAGAGCATCGTCGGCAATCGACTGATAGCAAACCTTGAGCTGCTTACCTTCCTCTAGAAGACCAGCTTGATCCATGAAGTCAATTCGCTCCAACATCAAGATTTTGTGATCATAGATGACCTGAAACGGGCGTCTATCTTCCGCATTTTGTCCAGTGCGTATGCGGTTCGTCTCCAAAATCAGCTCCTCATAAACATTAATCCCCCACACACATGGATTTGTCATATAACCCAACTCCCTGTATTTGTCGGAGGGACTTCCACCATTCAAAAAGTCCTCAAGTTGCTCGATAACATAGTTTAGATTAAAGTCATACGCAGCTCGGTCGTTGTACTGTAACAGAGAAAGACCTCCCTTCCCCGCATACAGCCAATCTCCATCGTTATCGATTCCCTCGTAGGCGCGCTTCATTTGCTCAAATGTGATTTCTGCAAACGAGTATTTACTATTAAACGTAAAGTCGGCGATATGAAATATCCCCCGCTCCTCGTCATAACCAAAAATAAATGAATCATGTGAGAAAAAATCTTTAGTATCCAAAAACTGTGATTGATCTAGAAGCACATAAATATAGTTATTCATGTCAATACAGTCCATCAAAAAAGTGCATATATCCTTGTTGAAGTGCCGGATCAACTGACGACTTAAATGTTGGCGAAGAAACCAAGGACAAAATTCAAAGGAGGGAGTGCGGTAGAAGTCCACGTAAGTGCTTCCCTTATTCAAGGTGAGTTGGAGCGGAATGAAATGTGTCATAATCCATGGTTTAGCCTGTGAGTAATTGGCTAAGACGGCAAACATATTTGCCTGCCACTGCCACGAGGTTATAGCCGGATACTTCATCGGTAATATATTGGATCGCAATTAGGCACCCCCTTGGGTAAAGAATTTAATTTTCCCAAATGCTTGCCAGATCATTGATTTGAAGTGACACGACCTTTAGTTCTCCGCCAAGAGCATAGAGTTCTAGCCCCCTACTTTCCAAGTCGGGGAAAATCATGTCTGAAACGATTGTTTTTCCTTTATTGCCGAAGACCTCTACACTAGACCAATCCACGTAAATGCTCAACTGTATCTGTTCATGCTCTGACTTCATAAAGGCCTTGTGTTTTGCAGCAAAATCGGGATGAAAATCAATAGCGTTCGACTTCGTCCGATCGACAAACAACTCCTCATTCAAGACATTATATCCAATGATCGTCTCCTGATTGGAAGACTTTCGCACCTTGAACCCAAATTCTACGGCAGTACCGATTTCAAATTCCGCAATAATTTCTGCCTTTACAGCAGAAATATCTGACAAGACGTTGCTGCCTGGCTTAATCGTCAAGTCTTTCAGTGATAAAATCGGTTTCCTTAGTTGGCTTAACTCACTTATAGGTGCTTGAATTAAACGGAGCCCCTCCGAACAACTCTTAAGTTGTATCTCCCGGGGAATGGACATGTTGCCACGCCATTCCTTTGAAGGAAGAGTGGAAGCATACCGCCAATTGTTCATCCATCCAATCCATATCTTTCGTCCGTCCTCGTTCGGAATGCCATCCCAGGTCACGGCCGCGTAAAAGTCAGATCCGTAATCGATCCATCTGATAGCATCCAAAGATTCCAATGTTTCATCTGGTGTGAATGACTTACCGTCAAAGCTCCCTATGAAATACATCATGCCAGAACCTCCAGCCGGTGGCTCTGGATCCTTTGGATTCACACCATTTCGATCCCCGACACTTAGCGTCAGAATCCACTTCGTAATACTGGGATCCTCAGCTACTTGGATTCGAAATACATCGGGACACTCAAATACCCCACGGTGAATACCCGGAATATCGGAACCGAACTCGCTTGCAAAAGACCATTCCTTAAGATTTGAGGACGTGTAAAATTCGACACGGTCTCTTACAGCAAGAACCATTATCCACATTGAGGATTCATCATGCCAGAATACCTTCGGATCACGAAAATCTAGCGTTTTCATTGGGAATAAAACCGGGTTGCCTTCATATTTTGTCCAGGTTCGACCTTTATCCCTGCTGTAAGCGATGCTTTGTACCTGCGGTTTTCCTGGCTGAGCACTGTTGCCATCATTAGTATAGATAGCAACTAATCCTGATCCATCCTTGTTGAAAAATCCACTTGTATTGTTTTTGTCCACCACCGCACTCCCCGAGAAGATCGCTCCATCTTCTTCAGGAAAAATAGCCGGTGGAAGTTCCTCCCAATGCACTAAATCCTTGCTTACCGCATGCCCCCAATGCATTTTGCCAAAGTCAGGCTGGGTATCATGAGGTGTATGTTGGTAGAAAAGGTGATATTCTCCTTCATAGTAAACCATGCCGTTAGGATCGTTCATCCAATTTTCCTTCGGCGAATAATGTAATTGGGGCCTGTATTTATTTTCGCAAAAACTATTCTCTGGTTCTTTTCTGCCACTCATCTCACCCGATAAATGAATTTTCTTAATGTTATTCACTCTCCTTTTAGGTTATTTAGGATCTTATTGGAATGCGTGCTGGTAACTTCTTAGTGTACCTGAAATATGCATCCCTTATTAACAAAATAATCCATCTTCGTGCATTTGTCAAAATATTTTTTTACTTAAATATATATATTTTTGGTTATATGATTCATTTTATTTTTACATTTGCACAAAATTCTATCAATCCACTCGAAAATGACCAGTTTTATTTAAGATGAGCTAATTACCCTTCTTTATTTTGTAAACCAAATGTTCATCCCAGATGTTCATTAAAGCGCTGTCAAATTACATTTTTTATTGAATTTTATTTGATTCATCAAATTATGTTGTTAAAATTATTATTTCTAAGCTATTAGCATACCGTTTGGAGTGGTTATATAAATTCAGGCGGAGTCTATCCAACGTTTTATTGAACCAAAACGAGACATTTCATTCAGAGGCTTTAACTTCACCGGTTTTTATTTAGATCCCCACCTAATCGGCAATCAGACTATGTTCTTGTTCTTTCCGGCAATAGAACTTGTACCGATAACATAAATAAGCCGCTAAAATAGCGACTTTAATGGGAATATGTTCTTGTACCTCGACATCTTTGGTCGAGATACCTGCTAATCTCATTTCAATAGTCTGCATCTACACTTCTACCGGGTAGTCAGTTCCCAGCAGCTTTCAATGGGCAATCTTTTTGTCATCCGACACGTTTATATCATGCAACTATTTTCTCAATTTATTATTTAAAGATGGATAAGAATATTGATAAGTTTCCCGAATGGGTCTCTAACAAAAAAACGCCGAACTCCCCATGGCTCCTCAGTTGGTCCATACTCAATTGGAATTCCTGCTTCTTTTATACGACTTAACGCATCATCAAGATCATCAACCTCAATTGACAGATCAGGCACAGGTGTTCCAGAGCCTCCTTCTAATAGAAAACTAACCTGAGTGTCCATTTTCTCGTTCGAACCGTATGTTGTAATAAATCCCATATCCATTAATTGATGAAGTCCAAGGATTTCCCCGTAAAAATACGAGGCTTTGGAAATGTCTTGCGCTTCAACATTTGCAACAATTCGTTTGACCTTCATTTTTCATCCTCCTAAAGTTTTGATATCTAATCATAAAGGCGATTGAAAAACTGAAATATATACGTAACACCAACTGGGGACAATTTCAGTTTGGGGCGAGCTAAGCGGTAATGTTTAAATTTAAACATATTCTGCAGCAACAGTCCAAGAAAGCGGCATAGGGATTATCGGCAAGTTCAAAAGGTAGCAAACACCGCTGACAACATGCCTTTTAAAAGGTTCATTATTGGGCCCGAACGGGCCATATTTTTGAGTGGATTTAAATAAGACCTACATTTTGTTGTTATTATGTAAAATACAATGGGTTCATAGATTGATTTTTCACAAAAAAGCTAGCCAATGTATATCATCGGCCAGCCTCTCTTTCATTGAACCATTAATATTATGAGACACAGGTACACTGTAACCCGAACCTCTTTTTCCTTTTACGATAATGGTATATGTTCCCGATGGATTTGTCTTTACACTAAGGCAGCTGAATTCAATCCGATGCCAACTCGTTTCCCGGCTGAATAATTCAGTCGTTTACCGCTCGCGTTATGGAGCTTCCTGATCGCTCTCTAAAAGACAACGTATAACGTAAACTCCGGACACCTAATTCATTGTGGAGTACATTGACCGCATTAGCCGGAAGTCTTTTTCTTGTTCTTGCGGAGCAGCATCGTCAAGAACAGGAGGAGCGGAAGCGCAACCTGGAAGATCGGCCAGATTCTATTCAAGGCCACATGGAGACCGAACCATACAAATTCGGTAAATCGGGGTGAAATAAACGTCAGACCGTATATGATAATGCTCAGGAAAAGGAGGGCAGGCTTGTATCTGAAAGGGGTGACCGTTTGCATGCCGATGACGGCACCGAACAAAAACCCCGCCGTTTTGATCCCGATTCCAAGAAACAATATCATGGTAAACAGGACGTCTGCCCGTTCAAGCACCTTGGGCACCTGTATAAGCTGCGTTACCTCGAATAACGGATAGGTGCTGGATGCAGCCAACTCCGGGCCCAGCACAAGGATGGAAAGCTCATTAACGACTATAAGGAAAATGGCCGTAATCCAGTATACGATAACGATCCACCGCTTCAGCTTACGTTTATCCGCAATAAGTTTAAACAGAGTTAAGAAAAGTACCGTCTGCCCGAAGGGAAAGGACATAATTTCGGGTATGGCTGCCTTCACTACGGGCATGAAGCCGTTCTCCAACACGGGAAACAAAAATTCAAAATGCAAAAGCCCCGTAAAAGGAATCAGCAGCATAATACTGCCATAACCCAAAACCATGAGCAGCACCCATATATGGCAAAGAAGAAACCAGACTCTTGGACCGAACCGCACCACATCGGCGCAGACGATTAACGCAATTAAAGTAACGATCCCGGTTGGGGTTCTGTTCAGTAATGTCAAGGTCCCGAGCTCCCCCATATCCCTGATCGTTCGGGATGACTCATATGTAAAGTAACCGATGAACCCGAGTCCCGCCAGACTTCCCATCCATCTTCCCCAATAATGGCGGAACATCTCGAATAAATCCAGCTCCGGTTCAAGCCGATGAATGGTCAGGTACATCAGCAGCAGAATGAAGCCGGCGATGGCCCCGATCATCATGGCCAGCCACGCATCCTGCTTTGCATCGCCTCCCAATAGGAATAGGGTTGTACTGCCAACCTGAAACAAAGAGAAGGCCATGACCAATCCGGATACACGGGTAACGGTTTTACTCATCCTTTTTCGCTCCTCCAACAAGGTTAGGATTTGCTCCCGATATGCTTCTGCAGAAGCCCCGGGCGCCGAATTTGCGCATCCACCCGAACATCCAATTCCATCTTTTTAAATTCCCGCCCCCACTCGCTTTTCACTGTTTTCCACTCCTTCGGGTATTTGCGGTGAATCCGGTCAGCGAATCCCGCTGCGTCCACGCCAAGCTCTTGAAGCCTGGTCCAGCCTTCTTGAATCGTCCGTTCAACTTCTTTTTCGATCTCCGCTTCCATCTCATGGATGGTCTTCATTTTGGAGATATCTTTGTCGCATGTGGTTTCGATCAGTCCCCCGGTAAGTTTGACCGCAATCTCCATCGTGTAATGGAATCCGGTTTTGCGGGGGGTTAATTTGACTTTGGCGTTGTCTGCCCTGAACGACGTGTACATCTCGGACTGGTCGCCGCATGGGAAACTAATTTGGGTATTCTTCACCTTTTGCGCCAAATAAGATAAGCCCAAACTTTCATCCCTGTTCAGGAATCCTTTGAGTTTTCCTTCATGAAACAACGCCAATTTGGTTAGAGTCAGCCTGAGCGGAGTTGAGGTCTTTTTGAAGACATCCATATTTTCGGCTTCCTCTTCGTTTTTGCGGGTTACCTCCCCGGTCAATTCGGCAACCGGCACTCCAATGGACTTGGAATCGGAATTCATGCTTAAAGCGAAATCATAAATCCTTGTTTTAGGAAAGACGGACAGGATATCGCTTTCCTTATCGATCAAATCAGCCATCCCGGCACCAGGGAGCTTTTCGGGCGGCATGAGTTTTTTCAAAGTATCTGAAGCAGACCCCTCCGTCACGACCAAAGCTACCATTTCCCTAGCCTCGGTATTGCGCAGGTAAAAATCGATCAGACGGTCCATGCCTGCCTCCGCCGCTCTTTTTCCAACATACACCACGCGATTATGCGAAATGTAGATCCGTCGCGATGTCTCCAGATTGCTGTTCGACAAAGCCTGATTATAGGTTTTTCCTTTTACCGAAATGACATGTGATGCGAGTTGGGAAGGTCCTCCAGATCCTCCTCCGGTTCCGCTTGCAATGGCCGACGGGATAATGACCTGATAGGATACCATCCACGAGCCATCCTCCATCATATCAAGTCCCGTGGCTGAAGTTACCCACAGCTCGTTGAGCTCGATTCGGTTCCAACAGCCCGTTAAACCGAACAAGGCAGCCAGGACCATAATAAACCTGCCGAATTGATGCAACATCCGTTCCTCCTTATGCCATTGGGTCCCGACCGTGTTTCCCCGCCTGTTCCGCATAGGATTCCTGTTCCGTGGCCTGCCTTACCGGATTGACGTCGCCAATCATCACCGGCCGTTTTTTCATCTTCCACCAAGGCGCTCGTACAAACAGGTCTTTCATGTTGCTCCTATTGAACGGTGCGAGCGGCATCATGTAAGGAACGCCGAACGACTCCAACGCTACCAAACGAACGAGAATAGGTACAAGCCCTGCCAATACGCCATATAATCCAAAAGAGCCGGCCAACAGCATCAGCACAAATCGGAGCAAGCGGATGGAGCCGGCCATGTTGATGGCAGGCAGCACAAAGTTCGAGATGGCGGTGAATGATACCACGATAACCATGGCAGCGGACACCAGCCCTGCCTGGACAGCGGCTTGTCCAAGCACCAACGCCCCAACGATGGAGATGGCCGGCCCGATCGCCCGCGGCATTCGGACTCCGGCTTCGCGGATGACCTCGAAAGTCAGCTCCATAATGATGGCTTCGAACAGTGTCGGCAGAGGCGTGGCCTCGCGCTGCGCGGCCAAACTGATCAGCAGCGTGGTCGGCAGCATCTCCTGGTGAAACGTCGTGGTTGCAATGTAAACCGAAGGCAGCAGCAGGGCCAGGAAAAAGGTAGCCATCCGAATCACTCGAAGAAAGCTTGCGAGATCGTACCGCTGGTAATAGTCCTCGCTTGATACGATAAATCGAAAAAAGGTAATAGGGGCTATGAGCACAAATGGAGTCCCGTCAACCATTATGGCGACCTGGCCTTCAAGCAAGCCGCCCGCTACGGCATCGGGACGTTCGGTGTTATTCAGGGTGGGAAACGGTGTCCACACCCCATCCTGGATGAACTCCTCGATATATCCGCTCTCAAGGATGCTGTCGGTATCGATGGAATCCAATCGTTTGGAAATTTCCTGAACCACATCCGGATCCGCGATTCCCTGAATATATACGACCGATACCCTTGTCTGCGTATAGGCACCCAAGCTGCGGGATTCAATACGGAGCTCGGTCGATTTGATCTTTCTTCGAAGGAGCGCGATATTGGTAGAAATATCTTCGGTAAATCCCTCTTTGGGTCCCCTCAGCACCGTCTGAGACGTCGGCTCCTCGACCGACCTTTTGGATCCTCCGCTAATCGAGACGGCAAAAGCCCTGGAGCTTCCTTCGATGATGAAGGCCACCTCTCCGTTCAGAATGGCGTCAATCAAGCCTTGATCGTTGTTGATGCAGGTTACACTCCCTATGGTGATATGATCCTTCAGCCACGTTACGTCATGCAGGTCGGAGATGGCTTCATTTCGGATATCATTAGCGAGATCTTCCACTATTCTCGTAAGAAGCTGCTGATCGATCAGGCCTTCGATGTAACCTACGGCCAAGGACGGGTTGCCATGGCAGTTATTCCAGCTGCGAAGAACAAAATCAGAGCTATGTCCCATTCGCTGATTCAGCATGGTCATATTGTCTTTAAGTGCACAGCTTAGCGGCTTCGATACGTCCGGCGTTTGCCGTCGATCGTTCGAACCACGCTTTCCACCACTGCTATGGGGGCGTTCCGGCTGTTTAAACAGCCATTTTTTCAACTTCTGAATCACGGAATACGCCTCCTTCTGGCTGGCGGTTAGGATGTAGTATGCAAAAATGTACATCTTTGTATACAAAGTACATGCAGAACAATCTCTTTCAGCATTGCTGAAGATGCGCCAAAGGCAGCATGGATCAAAGCCACCCTGAGGGCGGCTTTGATCCATGCTGCTTAAATAATCGGTTGCATAACGGAATCCAATGTCATCTCGACAACCTTTTGGATTGCAGGAGACTGAGGAGTAGGAGCGTAGCCATTCTGCATGAGCTGCATGTCCTGCTGTGAAAGCTGCGGCACTTGATAGGAGACTTTTTGTTTTGGTAGAGGATGATCGGGTCAAGAGCATCATGTTTTTGTGACATGGACTTGGTCCATTCCAAAGAAGCTGCAAGCGGATCGCTCCTTGTCCGAGGTTATTATTCATCCGGGAAGCCCAAGCTCGGCCCATGAGGTCTCATAGGTGATTATAAATTTACAGATATCGGACTTGTTCAAAAAGACACTACAAAAAATCAGATTTTGGTAGAGATCCAAGGTGAATTAGCAAGAGAAACAGCAATTGATTCTGCTGCACTCACCTATTATTTTGCTTCGGATCCTGATGGGAATTGGTCTTTGGTTGCAATTGATTAATCTTTTCATTCAATTCGAGTTAAATTTGGGCCCCCAACTGTACCAAGAGCTCAGCGTGCTCTTGAGCTAATCCCTTACCACTTTTGGCTTGCACTTGATGGATAAATCCGTTCAATGCGCCATTTTTTGCTCCCGCATTACCCGATTCATCGGCTTTTTGTACTTTGATCCATTGTTCCTTCAGTCTCTCAGCCAGCTCTTGATCATTAGGGAGGAACTTGTCAATAAGTCCTGCCATGCCTTGATAGGTAAGGATCACTTCATAAGAAAAAGAGGACTTTGCAGCATTCCCAGCGATATCATACACGGATGCATCGACCAGATGCGCTCCAATACCCGTCAAATAAGCGGGGCGATCTGCAAGCACAGCATCGCAATCACTTTTGGCTATACCTGATAATGCATCCTGAGCGGAGCATTCGATCCGGATGACATCATCGACTTCATAGACGGGTTTTCCGGAAAATTCAATGATAGGGGCCGTTTTGTCAATCTTGACCTCGGTAGTAGAAGGCACCCCGGACACGCCATAAGCCGATTCTGCCCAATACGTTACTGACGTTACGCCTTCTGCGCTTACTGTAAACTCTGTGGTACTACCTGCGGTCTCACGCTGATCCACTCTTTCAGCCCCCGTAGTTTCGTAGAAGAGGGAGGCTGCTCCTTCCGAGTTCAACGTTATGGAAACATCTTCATGGTGCCAGCCCTGCTCATTTGCCTGCGGATTAAAGGCAACCTCAGTCAAGGGAGCCGTATGATCCTTAACCGTTACGGCAAAATCGTCGTAGTAAGCTGTTGAGATATTATAACGGCTGGTTACTGCGATCAGTCTGCCATAAGCCGTTCCTTCCGGTGCCGTACCGCGTAGGGTTGCTTTTTGCCATTGGTGAAGTCGAGATTCATCCAGATGCGTTTCAAGCGTGGACAAACTCTGCCCTTCCGCATTATAAAATCGGAACATGAACCCCGGCTGGCCTGATTCAATATAAATTTGAGTGCTTGCGGTATACTCTCTCCCAGGCACTAGTGCGATTGGATCGCTTTGCACCGCGACGGAGGCTGTACGGACAAGATCCGTTGTTTTCAGGCTGTAATCACCCGCAAAACTCTTGTCGCCGCTTCGCTCAAAACGGGCATCCCCGCTGGTCGCAAACATTGAAGTCCAGCCCGGCAGCTTTCCGTTCTCTTCCGGCTGCTCCAGTCCGGCATTGTTCACCGGCAAAGGTAGTCCCGGAGGTTCGGGTACAATCTCTCCATCGATTTTGATTCTATACAGAACCGTATTCGTTGCGAGATCGGTGAAATACAGGTTCCCATCCATCCCGAGATCAAATCTCGAAGCATCCGCTAATGTTCTGAAATCCAGCGTTTCCGGATCAATGACCGTCAGCTTGTTGTTAAACAGAACATACAATAGTCCGTCTTCCGACCAACGCATCGGATGATGGTGCCACTGGGTGTAATAAAGCTTCGGATATATTTTTTTATATTTAACAAGTTTGTACGTGTCCGGATGGATCGCAAAAATATATTCATAGGATGCTCCCCAGATGAGTCCATCAGGCCCGAGAGACAGGTCCCCAATGAAAACAGGATCGATAAGTTCGGGAATATCCAAGGTAAACTCCGTCATTTTTTGCTCTTTCTGAACATCCCATACAAAAATTTTGGCCTCCTGCTCGCTTGGCGTGGAGCCCAGTCCTCCCCTAATGGTCGTTGATCCAAAAATCTTTCCGTCTACATAGGCAGTACTAAGCACACTCTGATTCTGGACCACGTTGCGATGGACTTTGGTTTCACCTGTCGCTGTATCATGGACCGTCAGCGATCCTCCCAATGTTCCGTATCCGGAAATGGTCGAAATAAACAGTTTGCCGTCCCCTTCAGACATATGCACAAGCCGTTCCTGATCGTTCCCGAGTACAGCGAGACGCTGCGGATTCGTGCTTCCCGGTTCTTGATTCAGATCATAAACGTACAAGCCACCTTCCGGGTAGACTCCCATATAGACTTTGTTTCCAATCGGGTATACACTGTCCGCTTGACCGATGCTGAAAGGTTGTGCCGTCATGGTCTCTAAATCAACCAACGAAGATCTCGCTTGTGAACCTGTTGTTATCAGCTGTGTCTCTGATACGCTTTGAAGACGATTGACGACTCCCGGCAAACCCGGAATAATCGGCGGTTTTACGATGACTTTTTGGGTATCGATATTTAGCATGGCTACCCCGCCGTCATATCGGACCGTAACGAGTGTTTTTCCTGGCAGTTCTGGATTGTTCTGAAACTCTACCCAATCTGCGCCTCTGAATCCACTCTCATAAGTCATGCCGGTTTCCGCCACCTGATGCGTCGCCAGGTCAAAGGTTTTCAGTTTTTTCTCTGACATATAATACAGCTTTCCATCGACCGAGTCGGTCGCATGAAGACCGGTTACCTGCTGGAGCTCCGCATCAAGCCATGATCCTGTTGTTGTATCGTAGATGTAACCCTCACCCGGTATACCACTTCCATCCGTATAACGGGCGAACAAATAACGATTATCGATCGTACTCAAATCGTATACTGTATCGTTTTTGACGGTAAGCGAAGATGCAATATTTGTTTTTTCACCTGTAGCCAAATCCACTCTCACGATCTGTTCATGGGCCGTACCGGCATAAATATATCCACCCTGGTAAGCAATGGAACGGACATACTCCTGATCAAGCGCGCCAATAACGCGGCCGTAATCCCTTACTTGCTTGGTAGCAGGGTCATACTGCCAAACCTTGCCGCCCGGATAAGTCCCGACGTACACTCTCCCCTGTTCATCCGTCGTGATGCTGTTGGAGACAGACTGTCCTTCAAATTGGGCTACTTGAACGGCCTCATGGGTGACAGGCGAATACTCCCATAACCGTGCACCCGATCCTTCGGCCGCCACATATAGCGTACCGTTCGGCGCAACGGTATGCGCCCAGGAGCTTTCCGACGGCGCAAGAGAAACGGTCCGAAGCAGTTTGTACTCTTCGAGATCGATCACATTCAGGAAGCCTGGCTTTCCTTTGCTTGTGGCATACATCACGGGTTTTCCATCCTCGTAGCCTACGGTTCCGTTAAAGACAGCTACCGTGTAGTTGTTGGGAACAAGCAATTCTTCGGGTTCGCTGAAGTTTTTTTGATTAAGTCTGGATTCCTCTGCTCGGACAGGAGCAGGCTGTAAGGGGAACATCACAACAACAAGCAAACAACTCATGAACATGGTGATCAGGTTGAAAAAAGGCTTTTTCATCACGTATCTCCCCTTCTTCATGTCATCAAAAATACTTGATCAACGTGGCCAGGGCCCCTTGAGCCGAGTCGGATTGATAATTTCCATAGGCTTGAAACGCTTCGTCCAACGCAAACATATGCGTGATAGCAGGACTTACCGTAATTCGCTGATCAGCAAGCAGCCTGACGTACTCGTCCATATTTCTTCCTTCCGTCCAACGCACGAAACCGATCGGATAATCCTGATTGTCCATCTCGTACTGCATATCGTACCTTCCCGGCCCGCCCGCTCTCGAGATCAGGATCTGGGCTTCTTTGCGAAACATCAAATCTCTTGAAAACTCCATGGACAAATCACCGACGATCACGACTTTTCCCCGGTCACGAAGCCACTCAAGTGACTTGTTGATCAGCATTTCTCCAGGTCCGCCAGCACATAAGAGGATGGAATCAAATCCGTTTCCCCCCGTTTCGTTCACTACAAAACGTTCCACTTCCTCTTCGCTTGAAAAGCTCGCTTGAATTCCCATCTGCTCCTGAAGCAGCTGAACCCGTGCTTCGCTCAGATCGTATGCAGCAGTGTGACATGCACCAGCAGCGGCAATTTGGGCCACAAGATTTCCGAGAATACCCAATCCAACGACAAGCACCTTGTCCCCGAACCTCACATCGGCTGTACGCAGTGCATGTATGGCAATGGCCCCGAGCCCTGTAAATGCGGCCTCCTCAGGTTTGACATGTTGAGGCACTTTGGTTACCAGATTGGTCGGTACCGAAATCACTTCTGCATGTCTTACGTAAGGCACACCGTAACAAGCCACTCGATCTCCCGGCAGAATATCCCTGACTTCACTCCCCGTTTTTTCCACAATCCCGACGGCACTATATCCAAGATATACGGGAGATTCGCCTGATTTCTTAATCGCGCTCATCTCCGTACCGGGACTAATGCCCGAATATTCGGTTCTCACTTGCACATGCCGCTTGTTCAATTCGGGGATATTCGCTTGCAGTATCGTAACTTTTCCTTCCTTCGCAGCAACGATTTTCATTAGACAGAGCTCCTCCTTATGTCTGTTTAACCCTTTTCCGAACCGAGCATCACACCTTTAGCGAAATACTTCTGGGCAAACGGATAGATCAGCAGAACGGGGATCATGGAAAGCACGATGGTTGCATTTTTGATCGACTGAGGGGCAAGAGCCGAACGATCCACAAGTCCTGCGTCGTTTTCCGCGCTGTAGATTAGCATATCCCGCAGCACGACCTGCAAAGGATATTTATCCGGATCGTTCAAGTAAATCAGCGGCAGGAAAAAGCTGTTCCAATGACCCATGAAATAAAAAAGACCGATGGAAGCAAGCGCAGGCTTGGATAAGGGAATGACAATGTTGAACAGAATCCGGTATTCGGAAGCTCCGTCGATCAGGGCCGCTTCGCGTATTTGGGAAGACATGTTTTCGTAAAAGCTTTTTAAAATAATCAGTTCCATGGTCCAGATGGCATTGGGAAGTACGAGTGCCCAAACCGAATCCGTTAACCCCAGCTGCTGCACGACCACATAAGTGGGAATAATGCCGGGATTCAGGAACATGGTTAGAACGATGGCCATCATAAAAAACCTGCGTCCGAAAAATCCTTTTTGGGACAAGGGATACGCGGCAACCGCCGTAAAAAGTAAATTCACAAACGTGCCGAATGCCGTATAAAAGATAGAATTCAGATAGGCTCTGGGAATCGTATCATTTTTAAGCACCTCGACATACGCCTCAAGGTTCAGACCTTTCGGGAAAAGAAACACCTTGCCTTGAACGACTGCTGCTGTATCGCTCAAAGAAACGGCTGTAATGTACACGATGGGATAGAGTGTCGCTACAGCAACAAGACAGAGTATCAGCGTGTTTATGACACCAAAAACAGAAATTTTGCGCTCTCCTACCATAAGCCGTTTCCTCCCAGCCTTTTGCTGATCGCATTGGCGGACAGCAGCATCACCATGGCCACAAGCGCTTCGAATAGCCCAACTGCCGCTGCATAACTGTAATTCGATTCAAGCAGTCCTTTACGGTATACATACGTTGAAAAAACGTCGGCAACGTCATAAGTCATCGGATTGTAGAGCAGCAGTACTTTTTCATAACCGACTCGGATCATGGACCCGGTTTTCAAGATGAACATGATGAGCATCGTGGGAAATAATCCGGGAAGGGTAACATGGCGGATCATATGGAAACGACTGGCACCGTCCACTTTAGCCGCTTCATAGAGCGTAGGACTGATTCCCGCGATCGCCGCCAGATAAATGATCGATTCGTATCCTGCGTTCGCCCATATTTCCGAAATGACATAGATCGGACGGAACCAACCCGGGTCAACGAGAAAATATTTTTTCTCGAAACCGAATGCAGCCAGCATTTGATTCAAAATACCATGGTTCGGAGAGAGGAAATCGATAATCATGCTGCTGATAATGACCACGGACAAAAATGCCGGCAAATAACTGAAGGTTTGAACGGATTTTTTAAACCATTTGGTTCTGACTTCGTTCAGCAGAAGGGCCAGCATGATCGGAAAAGGAAAGCCAAAAATGAGTGTATACCATCCAAGGAGGAGTGTGTTCCGGAACAGCAGCCAGAAGTCTTGGTTCGTAAAAAACGTGATGAAATGCTCGAATCCCACCCATTCGCTGCCAAGCACTCCTGTAAATACGCTGTAGTCTTTGAAGGCAATAATCAGTCCATATAGCGGCCCGTAACGAAAAATGACGTAGAATAGGATGCAAGGAAGAAACAGCAGAAGCAGCTGCCTGTCGCGCTTGATATGATTCCACGTTTTTCCAAGTCGGCTTCTGAAGCTCTTCTTTAGCACTCCTTTATGGTAAACTGCCGAATGTTCCGTGCCCATGTCTGCCATAAGATTTTCGCCTCCAATCCTTTTTCCCACAAGGAGGGAAACGTTCCATCGATCGTCCCTCCAGTGGAATCACGGCCTTAAGGCCGTTTATTTGGACTCATCGTATCTTTTTTGAGCTTCATTATAGATCGTCATCAGTTCCTCCACGCCGCCTTTGCTGATTTGGCCTTTGAAATTCTCCCACTCGGCATCTCCGTAGCTGGCGTCAAGGATATATTTCGCGTTAAATTCTTCAGCCGATTTTTGCAGCGATGTCTGCAGCTCGGCGATCTTGGAGGTTTCTTCGTCCGTAAAATTAAGAATCGGATCAAGTGGTTCGAAACGATCCTCGTTCACGATTTTATCCTGCGCCTCCTGCTCTTTCTCCGAGAAACGATAGTAGATGCTACGATGGTCCGGTCTTAGGTAAGCTCCTTCCAGCCACATGGCATAACGATCCTCCAGCACGGTGATATCGACAAGTGGAAGCTCCTTCAGTTCCGGGTATACCGGATATCCGTCCTCGCCCCATTCGAAGTTAACCCCTTCCACTCCGATGGTCATCAGTTCACTTCCGGATGGGCTGGTCAGATAGTCGAGCAGCTTGAGCGAGGTTTCTGTATTTTTGTTCTTGGCTACGGCAACGCTGAAATCCGAAACTTCTGGCAGTGTTCTGACATTGCCGGTCGGTCCCACGGGATTGGCATACCTGAGGTCATAGTCCGGATTTTGCCCTTTGATCTGGTTGTAAAAGAGATCAAGGCGTCCAATCCAGTCAAACGTAACAAACGATTTGTCCGTCGTCATCTTGGTCGTCCAGGAATCCTGCGTGTCCGTCAAAAATTCCGGATCAAGCAGCTTTTCGTTGTACAGCTTCTTCATGAAATCGAGCATGTCCCTATGCTCTTGCTGGGTTGCGGCGTACTTCCAGGTGCCATCTTTCTCATCGTAATAGGCGGGGTACTGATCCGTATTGCCTAGCCCCCAGCCGAAGGCCCAATCTCTGAAGATATTGGCCAAGCTTTTCGATGCATATGGGTAAGAATCAGGATAAGCTTCTTTTACTTTTTTCAAAGCCTCGTAAAACTCGTTCGTGTTCGTCCATTCCTTAATGCCAAGCTCATCAAAGATATCTTTCCTGTACATGAATCCGTGATTTACTTTGCGATTGAGGTTATAAATAGGCCAGGTATATACATTGCCGGCTTCATCGCCGAAGGATTTGATGACCCAGTCGTTTTCTTCCATATATAGCTTTTTGAAATTAGGGAGCTGATCGGCGTATTCATTGATGGCAGCTACACCGTTTTGTTTGCCGATTTTTTTGAGTTCGGCCGGTTTTAGCCCTGTAAAGATGTCCGGCAGCTTACCGGATGCCACAATGACTTTTAATTTATCCTGGTAGGTTTGTGGGGAATAGGTTTGGAAGTTCACTTTAATACCGGTCCGTTTTTCAAGCTCCTGAACAACCAGTTTGCTCGGACCGAGATCTTTCGCGTTGCTTGGCAGCATGTACGTGATGGTGGTCGGTTCATCTACAAGAGGCAAAGTGAGGCCGCCTGTATCACCGTACTGTCCGGGCTCCTGTGGCGGCAAAGCAGCAGAACCGCCTTTGTCCGTACCGCTGCTGCAGGCGGCGAGGATTGAGGTGAACAGAGTCATCGCAAGTAACATGGAAATCCTCTTTTTCAGCTTCATCAAACATTCCTCCTTCAGATAGGTGGATCTGATTCACTAGAGCAAGGGGGCATTCCGTATAAGGCTTGATCACATTTCCATGAGGACGGTGCGTTTTTGTAGACGGCTTTGCTCTGCGCACTCCAAAAATCGGATGACTTCCAGCGTTTCAGAGGGATGCACCGTGCACACGCCGTTTTTGAACCAATTCATGACAGACTTTAAAAGCTCTTTGTAGCTCGGTTCAAGCGGGACATGCCGGGTAGCGTTTCTGGTGTGCAGGCTTATTCCAAAAGTCTCTGGGCCACTTCGGATTCCGCGGATCGTTCCCATTCTCCCCTCTTTCCAGGTTCCAGTAATGAGATCGCCGTGATCTGTGGAAAAGGCGGTCACTTCCGTGCACCCTGGGCCCATGATTCGATACAACAGTTCTGCCGTATGGATGCCATACCAAAAATAATGCCCCTGCGTCGATTCGATGTGCATCGGGCCATACACGTCCGCACCCAAGATGTCTTCACTTGTGCATTCAGGCAGGGCTTCGGCATAACGTAAGCTTGAAGCACTCATTAAAGGGATTTGAAACTCTTCTGCGATTCTGATGATTTCACTAGCGTCTGCTGTAGACAAAGCAAAAGGTTTATCGATAAATACGGGCTTCCGGTAAGGGCAGATCACCTTGAACTGATTCAGATGTATCCTTCCGTCGGCACTCAAGATAAGGATGGCATCGGTGCTTTCTGCAACCTGCTGCATCGTGGGCATCAATCTCACTCCATATTCTTTCGTCATCCGGCCGGCAAACGTGTGTACACGGCTGATGCTGAGCGGAAAATCCGGAGATCCGCCCGCATATGCGGCAGTCACGGTCACATCTGAAAAAAGAGTCTCCCGGCTTTCGTGAAGAATACGGGTGAATGCCAGGGCATGCGAGCTGTCAAGCCCGATGATTCCAATATTCATGACTGGGAAGGAGAAGCAAGCCTAAGCCACTCATCCAGATGCTGCTTCACAAAATCGTCATCATGGAGGTGAGGATACTGGCGGTATACACGATCGATTTCCTCTTTTTGCCCTTGGGATAAGGTCTCCTGCGGATTCAAGCACCAAATCCCCCTCATGAGACCCTGCCTTCGAAGAACCTCGTGTATCCCCGGTATACAGCCGGCAAACTGATGGGCGGGATCAAAAAAAGCGGCATTGGCATCTGTAATCTCCACGCTGCGCGTGAGCCAATCCGGTGACAACGGCGATCCCTCTTGCTTGCGGAGGCGTTTCACTTCTTCCAGCAGCTGGACCGCTTTATGTGTCCAGACAGCGAAGTGACCCAGCAGCCCACCAACGATTTCTTTCTCCACGGTGCCTTCTTCCGTTTCGAACCGGAAGGTTGTGAGCAGATCGATCAGGATGTTGTCATCGTTGCCTGTGTACAGTGCAATTTCATCCCGCCGGCTTGAACAGCAAACCGCTCGGACAACATCGATGGTTTGATATCGGTTGAAAGGAGCTATTTTAATGGCGATGACCTGATCGATTTCGGCAAAAGCCTGCCAAAAACCGAAGCTCAGCATACGGCCCCCGACGGAAGGTTGAAGATAAAATCCGATGACCGGCATGATTTCGGCTATCCTTTCCGTATGCCGAAGCAGGTCTTTCTCGCTCCATCCATCAAGTCCACCCATACTCAGCAGCACCGCATCATATCCGAGGTCTTTACTAATCCGTGCTTCTTCCGTCGCCTGTTCCATATCTCCGCAAACGCCTGCCACTTTGATGAAGGGCCGCCGCAGGCGGGCTTGCTCCGTTTCCTCCGCGGCCAAGCGGAGCACCCGTTCATAGAGGTTAACCTTGGGATCCCGAATCTCGAATTGGGTCGAATGCACACCAACCGCAATTCCGCCGGCTCCTGAAGCGATGTAGTATTTGGTCAGCACCCTCTGATAGACTTCATCCAGCTCTCTGCGTTCATTCAAGGCAAGCGGATGAGCAGGGATGACCAGGCCTTCATGGAATGCGGCTGCCTGCTCCGGCGTAAGTGATGCTTGTTTTTGGTGCATCAGAACCTCCCCTTCCTTTCCGAAAAATGGGTTGGTTTGTTCCACGTATGTCCGCCGGATGCAACCCACTCTGCAATGAGATCAATCATTTCCAGCAAGCCTACTCTCGGATAACCGAATTCGCGAAACGCCTTAGCTGCATTGCTGAGCAGAGCCGTTTCGGATTCGCTTCCCTCAAACGATGCAGCAAGACCGAACCTTTGGGCAAACTGCTGCGCTGCCCAGCGAACTGACATGGTTTCAGGTCCGGTCACATTCAAAATTTCGGGAGGGCTTTGGCACTTGAGCAGACTCCTTAATGCAATCTCATTGGCATCTCCCTGCCAGATCACGTTGGCATGCCCCATCGCAAGCGGCACCGATTTGCCTTCGTGGACTTTTCTGGCAATTTCAAGCAGCACCCCATAGCGCAAATCAATGGCATAGTTCAAGCGGTACAGCAGCATCGGCGTGCCATACTTGTGAGAGAAGTATTCAAATATCCGCTCTCTGCCCAGTGTGGATTGTGCATATTCACCGAGAGGCTCAGGGGTTACCGATTCATCGACTCCTCCGAGACCTACCGGGGAAAAGGGATACACGTTACCGGAAGAAAAAACGACGATACGCGAATCTTTATACTTTGTTGCCACTCTTCCGGGCAAGTAAGCATTCATTGCCCATGTATAATGCTCCCTGCCCGTTGTGCCAAACTTGTTGCCTGCCATGTATATGACGTTATCCGCTGAAGGCAGCTGCATGAGCTCTTGATCGTCTAAAAGATCGCAGGAAATCGTCTTTACTCCAGCGCTTTCAAGATCGTTCTTCACCTCCTGATCCTGAAATCGGGATACAGCAGTCACCTTCTTGTTCATTCCTCCCGCCTTGATGGCTTGAGCGGCTAATTTCGCAAGACTTGGACCCATCTTCCCGCCTGCGCCTAATATCAGAAGATCCCCGTCCACTTTATGTAAGTCGCTGATTAGCCGGTCTGATGCCTCCGAAAGCTTTGCTTCCAATTCAGCCACGGTCTTCATCCGAATAAGGTCCCCTCTCCTTGTTAAGCCCTTGTAATTGGATCATATGTGGTACTTATTTTCAATAAGAAATTAGCATATGCCATGTTGTCTGTCAACTGGTTCTTTTGTAGTTCATATAAAATCAAAAAAGCACTTGCTCATGGCAGTGCTTTTTTAGGCTTCTTTTCGTTTTTTAAAGATTGAGACTTTTTGACGGAAGCAGCACTTCAGCGAGTCCCTCTTCATCGATTAAATAAGACATGTACTGCTTCAAGCTTTCTCCGAAACGAATCTGGGTTTGCATGGAAATCGACAGATCGCGATACGTCATGTATTTCGAACTATAGTCTCGATGAAGCTCCAACCTGGACGGTTTGTTTTGAAGCTCTACTGAAACCGATTCTGTAATATATCTGCTTGCAGGTAAACTGTATGTGTACTGCCTGATATAGGTCTGTGCCTCATCTGAAGTGAGATAATTCACAAAGCAGGCTGCCGTGTCCTTTCGGCTCGATTCTGCACTGAGAGCAATGGCTGTAGAGAGAAGGAGTGTCCGATCATTCTTAAAATGTGGTAGCGGAGCGATATCAAAGGAAAAATCCGCATTCTTTAGCTCATTCAGCATGTAATATGTGGTTAACATGACGGAGATCTTCTGCTCCTTAAACAATTTCTCGGCTTCGAATTCACCCTGTGCCAAGGCAAGCGGAAATATGCCTTCCTCTGTCACAAGCTCCCTGAGCCATCGTAATCCTTCTGTGGGAAAGCCAGTTCCGTTCTGAGTTGGACGGGAATCGATCGAAGATGGATCGTCCTCATTTTGCATCCAGAAAATAGGCCATCGATTCATGGAAAATAACTGAAAAGCGATGCTGTAACGATGAGGCGCTTTGAGCTCCCTGAGCAGTGCTGCCAGTTCATCCCAGCTCCAGCTGCTGTTTGGTTCACCCAGCCTTTTCTCCCTCAGATGCTCCTTGTTGTAACATAAAATAACAGGTGAGTATACGAAAGGCTGTGCTGCCAGAACACCTGATTCCTTCTCAAAATATGGTGTAAGAAAAGGATATATCGTATCGTATCGATCCTGGTCGACAAACAAATCAAGATAATTTTTCTCTTGGAATTGGTACATATCCTGCAAGTTGATGGTTAACGCATCGATAATCCCTAGCTTGATCAGATTGGCGATATTGTCTGAATTCATATAAGGAAGCTCAATCGTTTCCACATGAATATGCGGATGTTTCTCGTGGAATCGCTTAATCAGCTCCTCCATCCCCGCTTCTTTATACAATGAGGGATAGACGCCAAAACGAATGGTTTCCTTGGAAGCAGGCTTTGTCACCTGCGTGCCCACCCTGGGAATTTTAATGATCAATCCCTCTTGTACAAGCTCATCCAGAACGTATCTCACCGAGTTTTTGCTTAGTTTGTACTGTTCTGTCAGCGCCAACTCGGAAGGCAGAAATTCTCCCGGACTGTATGCTCCGGAGTTAATTTTTTGCTTCAGATCGGCAGACATATGTCTGGTTCTGGTCTGAAAAGTATGACGATCTATTTTCGCCATTGGCCGTTCCACCTATCCTCTTCATCTTTTTATGTTCTATATAAACCGCACTAAACAATCACACAAGGCACTGCGAGTGCAGTATCATCTTCCGATCGCTGTTATCCCCCAGATTTTTTCAAATCCCTTTTTCAAAGGGAAAATCCGGTGATAAGCCTATGCTTCCGACGCAGCTTTCTTTCAGAAAGCTTTAAGACCGCTTCGCTTCTCCAGATTGGTTCTGCCTCTCCGTTAACGTGTGCATCTTTTTTGCGGTTTATATACCTATATTTCATTGTACTTCCTGATTATTATTTATTATACCAGATATGAACCAGTTGCACACGCTGTGAGTAAATTAATTCCCCTAAAATAAATACTGAAATTTTTCATGCCTCTTTGGATGTAGTGGATGTTAACACGGGGGTTCTGAACCATTTATCCCTTTTAGAATTTATCGGATTTAAAAAACCGCCACAGGATAAGTACCTTTGACGGTTTAAGAAGTGATCAAACCTGCTGAAGCAGCTTAATCTATCCGGATCGCATCATCCTTCGTGTATCCCTGCCGATCATCAGTATCAAGGCAAGACAATGATCGCGTACAGTGATAAGGGGCGACTTAAGCGTTTATTGGTTAATATTTTGCATGAACCTGTATTAAAGATGAACAGTCCTCCCTACTTGGGCTCCCGAAGATTCAGCCCTTTAGTCTCTCATTGAATCGAGCATCGTAGACATATAGATAGGTTAGGACATTATGATTTCTAGTATTTTTAAACTCTTTTTCCAATTTCATTCCGAGACGGATCGCCACCTTTTTCGAATCGAGATGACTAACCGGCATGTTGGCGCAAATTCTCTTCAGATCCAGCTTGTCCACTCCATACTTCAGAACCGCTGCAGCCCCTTCCACTCCGTAACCATGTCCCCAATATTTTGCTTGAATAATGTAACCTAGATCATTTTCTTTCTTACTGTCGATATCTGAAACCCGAAGACCGGCATCACCGATAAGCGAACCATCGCTCTTAAGGAACACGCCGAGTCGTCCAAATCCAACCGCATACATTTCCATACTTTGCCTCATCCATTGCTGACTTTGATCGAGCGTAAAAGGTGCTGGCCAAAACTTCATGGTTACCGGATCAGATAAAATGGCATGCAGCTGATCTAAATCCCCCCAGTCATACGCCCGTAAGAATAATCTTTCTGTTTCTAATAACATAGGTTACGTACCTCCAGTGGAATCAATTCCATTATAAATATGTGTATAAAATACGACTAATTATGTTAGAATCCCTGCGTTTCCATTAATTCAAATAGAAATAAAAAACGGCTAAATTAGCGACTTCCATGGGAACGTCTTCTTACCCCTCGACACCCTTCATCTAAAGGAATAATAAATCGTTTCTTTCTAATGGTCATTCATTCTCACGGATACTCTTTTTTTGGTTTGAAGCCTTGCTTTTTCCGCTCTTAATTCAATGACAAAATCAAAAAACATCATCTCCTCTTAAGAATTACGTCAGTATTAAGGCAAAAAAGACGAAGGAGCCCGCTGTGTGCAGGCTCCTCCAATTTAAGTACTGATGTAAATTTAATACGTATTTGATCATCTTGGCAACAAAATTTTAGAATGCATAGAAATATGAATTCCTACCGTATATTACCCACGTCCGCCCTGAAAGGACGGATATTTTGTCATCCCTCCATCTGCGAATAAGGTAATACCTGTGACATAACTCGATTCCGATGAAGAGAGCCATGCGGCCACCGCCGCAATTTCTTCAGGCTTACCGATGTATCCGAGCGGTACCAGATCCTCAACCGATGCTCGTAACGTGGGATTGGCAAATTTGGCTGCGTTAATGGGAGTATTGATCGCGCCCGGAGCGATGCTGTTTACGCGAATTCCCTTCGGGGCAAATTCCAGAGCCAGCGTCTCGGTCATCATCTTGACTCCACCCTTGCTCGCAGCGTAATGAAGGAAATGCGGCCATGGGATAACTTCATGCACGCTGGAAATATTAATGATGCGGCCTTTGATATTATGCTCCAGCATATAGTCCACGGCCTCCCGGGAACCGAGAAATGCCCCGGTTAAATTTACATCAATGACTCGCTTCCAGTCTGCCAAACTCAGCTTTTCTGACGGAACCTCGTTCTCTAAACCCGCATTGTTGATCATGATATCCAGAGAACCGAAATGCTCATGCGCCGCCTGAACCAACTTCTGCACGTCCGCTTCTTTGGAGACATCACCCTGTACCCCAATGGCTTGTCCACCATGTAATTTGATTTCATCAATGATGGGCTGTACGTTCTGATTATTACTGTAGTAATTAATCACAACGTTTGCTTGTTCCTGACCAAAACGTCGTGCCATAGCCTCTCCCAAGCCGGTGGCAGCACCAGTAATGACAACGGTCTGTCCTTGAAGATCCTGATACATCTGCGTACCTCCTGTATCCATGACTGATATGTTCTAAATTACATTAACCGATCCCTTCCTCCATAAACATGATTTGATCCAATCAGCGGGGGCAGAAGGGCAGATCGACCAAGATATCATGTTGTTACTAATATGTTTATTATTTAGAGCGAGTATGCAGATGCAGCAAAATCTTGAATGGAGTAATGCTATTCAAGCTTTTTTCGAAGTTTTTGGTGTATCCCCTTAGCAGACTGTCGGAAATTAAATAGTAACTTTCCCCATCATTGTGGCGTCTTTATCTACATGAATCATCTAAAGGTGGGATATCATGCTAAAATCGTTCGCATTAACAATGCTGTTAACTTCATTTATTGTCCTTACGGCGTGTGGTGATACAACCTCACCAACTGATAAATCAACGAATACGACCAATACAACTCAGAATTCAGTACCTGATACATCTAAACATTCTGAGAATGAAACGGAGTCATCAACTCATTTTAAACCTGGTATTAATATTGATTTTAACAAGGCTGAATCTTCCCTGACAGAAGACGAATCCCCTCTTCTAGATGTACTTAAATTGAACTTAAAAGGACTTGTTGAGCATGACCATCATCTGTACCGATCCGGATTCGTCACCGAGAAATTGGCTGATGCTATGGAGGGGTATTATAATGAGGATTTCCAATATAAGTTTTCAACAATTGAAAGCATTGAAAAATTTGTATCAACCTATAAACAAGTGCATGTTTTTGTTCTTGGGGAACGTTTAGATTCCAGTACAGATACGATTGAAGCAGTTAAAATGATGTACGCAATCCGGAAGAATAATGAAGGTGTGTGGTCCATCTACACAATTGATTGATTTGATTCATTAATTGATGAATTCCGCTAAACGAGCAGCGCTCTTCCAGGCCGCTGAGGGAACGAAATCCAGAAAAACAACGATATAGGTGCTCAGTCTTTTAATAGAAATCCCATGGCTATGCGTTCTTTATCTGCAATCTCGAGCAAAAGCTCGGAAACCTGATTCAACTCCTGGTAGTTTCCCGTTCTTCCCGCAAGATCGATCATAGAAGAAACGTGAACCCACATTGGAGCGATTGCAGTAAACAACAAGTATGCCTGTTCAACTTTGGGGTCACCCGACAGCTCCACGCATTCTTTTAAAAAATCCCGATACAGATTGCGAAACAAAGCGCCGCCGGTTCCCGCTCTTTCCATTAGTAAAGCAGTCAAGCATAGATCGTGCTCCACATTTTTACTGCGGGAAGGCCACTTCAGGATTTCCTTGCTCATTTTTACAATGCCTTTATTCCCCATATTGCTAATGGGCGGGTTCAAGTAGTCATGTGCATTTTGGGCTAAAGATAATCGTATAGCGGGCATAAGCGGCGGACGGGTGTCGAGCGGTTCGATCGTAAAGGAACGATTCCTGGAGCTCATGGGCCCCTTAGCGTTTCTGGCCATAGCCAAATGGTCCAAACTTGTCTTCACAAGTCCTCCCTGTTGTCTGGTATCCGCCATGTAGGCGTATTCTTCATCCATGCCGTATATTACAGCATAATGGGCGGCAAAGTGTACTTTGTTCGTGAAATAATCCAAGTAATAGGAATCTAATTTAAGCCCTACCGGAATTCCGTGTTCGATGAAGCTCTGTACGTTCTGCCACGCTTTTTTTATGGACGAAGTCTCCTGCGCTTTGATGGTGAAATTGAGCCGGAATGATATGCAAGCAGTCAATTCATCCGGCTTAACCCTTCCCCCAATAAAAGGGAAATCCATCCCCTTTGAATCCCAATAGATGAATCCCAGCCCTTGCCCAAGTCCGAATAACATCGGCTCGGATATGCGGACGCCCGCAAATTGAAGTAAATTGCCCATGGTTGTCGTCTCGCAATGTTCCCCTTCAAAAGGAATGAACTCCTCAATTATTTTAGACATGTCCCTTCGCCTCCTCCATCAATTCACTGATTATTTTCGAAACGAATACCTGCTCACTCTCGATAAGATGGATCGGATGAAGGAAAAGCACTCTTACGTGCAGCGGCAACCGAGTGGAGCCTTGCGATTCGTACTTCTGTTTTATATTTTTTAAAGCCTCTTCGAGATAATCAAGCCGCTTTCGCAAAGCTTCGATGGCTGCTTCCTTACCGATAAACGGTAAAGCGGCGAGCCCCAGATCAAACCGGTTATCGCGCTCTCGCGAAGAAGACAGGACGACGATGATTTCATCCCTAAGTGCAGTCATACCGACTTCTGTTATGTAAAATCGGATCGGTAAAGGTCCTTTGCCCGACTTCTCACCTGAAACCTCGGACTCGATGAATCCCTTATTGTTCAATTTCTTCAGTCCAGCGTAAATCGAAGTCGTGCCGATATTCGCCCACTCCCGATAGCCGCGTTGGTCGATTAACTTGTTAATATCGTATCCTGACGCTGGATTGCTTTCGGCGATAATTTGTAACAGCATAAATTCTACGTTCGAAAGCTGCTTCATGGGAACCCCCTCACATGTAATATTACATAGGTGTAATATAACACTAGTGTAATAAAAGGTCAATCAAAGCTCTTCATGACTACTCCGAGAGTGAAATTTAAAAACTGTTTTTTGAGAAACAATCAATATCACCGTTAATACCATTGCGCCGGGTGCAATCGAAATCGATTTTTTAGGCGGCGCTGTACGTGACATGCCAGCTTACACTCAACTGTTTAGATAATAATCTAATTGAAAATGACACAATGTTCTTATTCCTCTATATTTGGAGGACAAAACATAAACAGCCGATCACAATAACCGGCTGCTTTCTTCGTTTCACAATGCTAACGTTTCCCGTTAGTTTAGGCAAGGATTTCCGATTTGACATCATTTTGACTTAAAAATTTCATTAAATCATTACTCAGCTGCATAATCTCATTGTTAGCATGATTCGCATAATCCGGCAACATCATATCCCTAACCATTTTAGTTCGAAGCCATGTCATAAAGAATAGATCCAAGAATACGTTTGGACATTGAAGCACCATTTTAAGTATTGGTGGATCAATTGAAACGCCAGCTTTTTGTATTGCCCTTAGATACGCTTTTAAAGCGACTGTTATTTTGCGTGCCGTCTTTCTGGTTCTGGCTGTTTTTTTGTCAATGATCTTATTCTCAGAATACAAAGTGCCCATCATGGCAATGTCTGATACGGAATGTGTGATTAGATACGCTTGCATATCCTTTTTAATAACGTAGGGAAGCTTTGCTGTTTCAAAACATTTTGCGAGGTTTTTTATGCGTTCTGTCACTGCCCCATTCATTTCTCCAAATGCAGTTGCCACTATAATCCTTGGTAGAAATCGAGCATGCAATACTCCATCTTTAATCTGTCCGCCGAAGCCGGGAAAAGCTGGTAAAAGTCTATCTCCTACGATGTCCAGCCACGAAGAGAATCCAATTGAATTATTAGTCATCGTAACTATATTTTTGCTTTGATTATCTTTTAGCGCTAACAACGCTGATTCGGCCCGATCATAACGAACGGTAACGAAAATAAAATCGTATACATCGTCGTTTTCCAGCGTATCAATGACATTCACTTGGATCGATTTAACCGTCCCTTTTTCCTTATATTGCAGGCCATTTTCTCTTAATGATTTAAATCTATTAGAACGTGCAAACAGGGTAACGTCAAACCCTGCTTCAATGAGCTTAATTGCGTACATGCTCCCGATAACACCTGCACCAAAAATTAAAATTCGATCTTGTTTTGCTGACATTAAAACCACCCCTACTTATGAACATTTCCTTTTGATTATCAGACAACATGTTGTATGATGTGATTGTAAGACGTTATGATTTCTTGATCAACCATCAGTTTTTTATGATTTGTCGGATGATATTCTTATTCGCTAGTAGGAGGGAAACATGAATAAGCAACCCCAAATAACGGAGAAAACAAGACAAAAGTTTATAGAAGTTTTTTGTGAGTTATATACCCAAAAGCCGATTGAGAAAATTTCGGTTCAGGAAATTGCGAATAAGTCCGGATATAACCGCAGCACCTTTTATCAATACTTTACTGACATTTACGAATTGTTAGACTCTGTTGAGAATGAGTTATTGAATGACATTAAAAAAGAATTGGCGAATAAAGAGATATCGATGCATACGGTTCAAGATACGCTCTATTGTCTGGATAAAAGAGAACATCTCCTGGTTCTTAATGCCCTCTTAGGTGATTATGGAAGTGCCCGTTTTTTAAAACGCTTAAAAAAAGAAATCACTTTGGATCAATTAGAATTAAACGTTCCGCAAAACCATTCCTTAACGCCATACTTCATTGAGTTTTACCTGACAACTTCCCTTTCTTTATTTCGTCTTTGGCTCCAGCGTCAAAAGGATTTATCGTCAGAAGAATTTTTCAAGTTAGTGGAGAACCTATATTCAAAAGGGATTACGCCCTATTTTAAAGAATGAGTCTGTCCTTCAAACCAAATCCATATGTGGTATAACCATAAAAAAGCGCGCATCAGCTTGTTTACACAGATATCCCATAAAGACAGTAGCACCTGGTGATTCTGCGCCGGCGCTTTCAGAAAGAGCTAGCCGCAAGCGAACGCGAGTTCCTCCTCATAAAAACACACCACCTCCCTCTTGAGAATTAACTTCATTATTAAGGCAAAAAAAGACGAAAAGAGCCCGCTATGTGCAGGCTCCTCCATTTAAAACCATTTTCAGTTTATCCATTTAAGTGCTGATGTGAATTAATGTGGCACCACAATGGCCCCCATTACCCCGACCAATGCGAACAGAGCGACCTCCTTCTGAGTGAAATGGAACGGCGGACTTGTCAATACCAACGGAACTGTAGTCCAAAACAAACTGAATGCTCCTAATACGCAGGCATGATAAATTGCCCTCCGGCGCAATGCCGGTGTCGCGTTCAGCAGATGCAGCATGGAGTGCAGCAGCGCCGGGTAAGTTGTAACGGTCGAAGGCTTCCTTGAGGGTAGCGCCTTTGCCAATACAAGAGCCAGCGCGAAAATCAATGCCGCGGAGATGAAATATATGGCGCGCCAGCCCATATACTCCGCCACCAAGCTTGAAACGGGACGCGCGAGCATAATCCCCAGAAGCAGCCCGCTCATAACGTTGCCCACATTGCGACCACGCACGGCTTCAGGCGAGAGATGAGCCGCATACGGCACAAGGATTTGTGCTGCTACGGAACCTACTCCGATCACGAGTGAAGCGGTGAGGAACAGGATGGCGCTTTTGATTACAGCGGCTATTGCCAAAACGGCGGCTGTAAGAAGCAACGATGAAAGGATCAACTTACGATTTTCCAGGATGTCTCCAAGCGGTAAGATAAATAACAAGCCGATCCCCCGGTTTCCATCTTTGGTGAATGATATGCATGAAGCTGCTGAATTTGCTTCAAAACCCGAATCCGTGCTTAATTCAGCAGCTTCATAGCTTGTAAAACTCCTTTGCATTGGCTCCAAATAAACGCTCGATTTGAGGATTGCCCCACTCCTCGGGAATTGAGCATTTCAGGAGATCAACAACTTCCGAATAATCCGCGGCAAGCAGGCATACCGGCCAGTCGCTGCCAAACATGACCCGTTCAGGTCCAAACAGTTCTATAGCCGTTCGGATATAAGGGGTAAAATCATCCGGGCTCCAAGCCGCATGATCGCCTTCCGTTACCAGTCCGGATAATTTGCAATACATTCCGGGATATTGGGCAAATTCACTCATATACGATTTCCAGGGCTCGAATGTCTTCTGTTTAATCTGAGGTTTGGCAAGATGGTCAATGACCCCCCGCAAATTCGGGATTTCCCTGAGCAGCTCCGCCACAAAAGCCATTTGTTCTGATACGAGCAGCAAGTCCACCGGTACTTCCTCATCGGCATAGCTGCGGAGCGCTTTGACAAAGGCCGGTTCCAGAATGCGGGAGGCATCCGGCATGTCCTGGATCATAATCCGGAAGCCCTTAAATTTGGGGCTGCGCCGAAATTGATCATAATGCTGCCTGTGATCCGCATCCAAGAGATCGAGCCAGCCTACCACACCGGCAACCGATGGCGTCTGGTCGGCAATACTGAGAAGGAAACGGGTCTCCTCGATTGTGGGAGCCGCCTGGACAAGGATGCTTGCATCCAGTTCATGTTTCACCAAATATGGTTCCAAATCGGTCGGCATAAAATCGCGATACAGTTCAGGCAGCCCGGGGGTAATCCAGCCGTAGTCATTCCGATCGATCTTCCAGTAATGCTGATGAGCGTCAACACGCATCCAGCTGCACCTCCTTTGCATCATCGTTTCAAAATTCATCTTTCGGTTTCTTGAACATTGTATACGAAGCGATTCTGAATCGTTTAAACCGTGCAGAACGAGCTGAATAAGATCTTTACCGGTTAGTGCTTCAGGATCAATGCTGCTATTGCTCTTCTTGGCGAGTAAAGGTGTAGGATTGCCCTGCGGTTCCTTCAAAGGTCACGGGTCGTAAACCGGGGGCTTCCAAACGGCAAGGACCGGAAACGGTGCACTTCACCACAGCGGTTGATATTTGACCTGAATCCCACGCAAAATCAAGCGTAAAACCTCCCCGGGCTCTCAGTCCTTTAACGGTTCCATGACTCCACTCCTCAGGCAAAGCCGGCAGCAGCCGGAGGATTCCGCCGTGGCTTTGCAATAACATTTCGGTTATGCCCGCCGTTCCGCCAAAATTGCCGTCAATTTGGAAGGGCGGATGATTATCAAACAGATTAGGCAGTGTCGAATGTGCCAAGAGCGCTTTTACGTTATCGTAAGCTTGTGTCCCGTCCTGAAGTCTGGCCCAGAAATTGATAATCCAGGCCCGGCTCCATCCGGTATGTCCGCCGCCGTTCGACAATCTGCGCTCCAACGTGATCCGGGCCGCTTTAGCCAGTTCGGGCGTACGTTCCACGCTGAAGCTTTCTCCGGGGTAAAGGGCAAATAAATGCGAGATGTGACGATGACCCGGTTCTAACTCCTCATAATCGTTCATCCACTCCTGGATTTGGCCATAACGGCCAATTTGCGGCTGTGGAAGGCGTTCCAGAGCCGCTGCCAGTTCCTTCCGGAATGCCGCATCCATCCCGATGATTTCCGAGCTTGCGATGCAGGCCTTAAACAAAGCATCGATAATCTGAAAATCCATGGACGCCCCCGCACATAATACTCCTGTCTCACCGTTAGCGAGCATGTAGCTATTCTCAGGGGAAACAGACGGACAGGTAACAAGGCGTCCCTCTTCATCTTCAATCAAGTAATCCAGCAGAAATAATGCCGCCTCTTTCATCGTCTCATAAGCTCGGGCAAGAAAGTGCCGGTCCTGAGTATACTCGTAATGCTCCCACAAATGCAGGCAAAGCCAAGCCGCGCCCATCGGCCAGAAAGAAGCCGGCAGGTAGGTATCCTGGGGTGCTGTATCCCCCCAGATATCGGTATTATGATGAGCGGTGAATCCCCTGCAGCCATACATTACCTTCGCCGTTGTCCGTCCGGGCTCGCGCATGCGTTCTATTAAATCGAATAGCGGTTCATGGCATTCGGATAGATTACCATTTTCTGCAAGCCAGTAGTTCATTTGCGCATTGATATTAATGGTGTATTTACTATCCCAAGCCGGAAGAAAACTATCGTTCCAGATCCCCTGCAGATTTGCCGGCAAGGAACCCGGCCTGCTGGAGGAGATGAGCAGGTATCGGCCATATTGGAAATAAGTTGAGATTAAACCGTGGTCGTCCTCCCCTTCACGTATCCTGGCAAGCCGCTCGTCGATCGGAAGCAAACTTAAATCAGCCCGCTCCGGAAGGGTCAGCTCCACCCTTGCATACAAGGCACGGTAATCGGCGGTATGCCGTTCCAGCAAATCGGAATAAGTCATTTTACTTATCGAGTCCAGCCTCCGTTTGGCCTCCAGCTCCGGATCAGGATGCCGGAAAGTCGTTCCGGCGGCAAGCATCAACGTTACCGAGTCGGCATCATTCACCAGCAAATATTCACCCACGGTCCGGCACTTGCCTTCCTCCGTGACAGCTTTTAGTACAGCATTAAACGTGCTGCCTCCTTTCCCACCGCATTCTCCGCGCATAACGAGTCCGCTCTGCTCCCATTTCTCGTTCTTTTCCAGGTAACGCCAGTTGTTTCTGTTAAACCGGGCTTTCAAGGAGATGGCATTCTTGTGATCTGCAGAGATTCGCATTATGATTGCCTGATCCGGGTAGCTAGCAAATATCTCTCTCGTATAACGGATATCCCCGATTTTATATCGGATCCGGGATACTCCATTGTCGAGGTCAAGCTCCCTCATATAGTCCTCCGCCGGCAAATCATGATTAGCGAACGACAGGAGCAGGTCGCCAAGCGGCAGATAATGCCGCTGGGATTCGGGAAGTCCGGCCATCGCCATTCCCGCAAGCTCTTCCGCCTCACGAAGTTTTCCATCCAGAATCAACTTGCGTATCTGAGGCAAGTGGACCAGTGCATCTTCATTGTTGCGATCACGAGGTCCTCCGTACCATATAGAGTCCTCGTTCAGCGACAGTTTCTCCTCAGCTGTTCTTCCGAAGATCATGGCTCCCAATCTTCCGTTACCGACCGGGAGCGCTTCGTTCCATACAACTGCCGGCTCACGATACCATAATCGCCGGCCCGAATCTAAGCTCGCCATGATTTCCCTCCCCCTTTATAAGTTCATTAATATAGAAACTGCGTTTCAACTGTACCCATGAATCTACCTTGAATTTTTTCGCAGACCACAGAGATTCTTTATATTTCATTATTCCGGTAGGCCCCTGGAGTAGTGCCCGTGTATTTCTTGAATACCTTCGAGAAATAATGTTTGCTGTCGTATCCGACCTGCTGGCCAATCGCGCTGACAGAAAGCTCGCTGTTGGACAGCAGCAGCTCCTGGGCCGCCTGGATTCGTAACATATTGAGGTAATTGATGAAGGTATGCCCGGTTTCTTTCTTAAACAAACTGCTGATATAGTTGGGATGAAGATTCATTCGCTCGGCAAGGTCGTCCAATGAAAGATCTTTGCGGAAATGAATTTGGATATACGTGAGGATCCGCTTGGCACGACAGGAATAATCCGCATCGGATTCGTTTGGCAGTTCTTCTCTTATACGCCCAAGCAGACCGGCGATTTCGCCTTTGTCTATCGGCTTTAGCAGATAGTCCACCACGCCTGTTCGAAGCGCTCTGCGCACATATTCAAATTCATCATAACCTGTCAGAATAATGAAACGGTCGCACCATCCGCCGAGTTTGATTTCCTCAATCAGCTCAAAGCCGTTTTTCTCCGGCATATTCAGATCTGTAATGGTTACATCGGGCATATAGTCCTTCATCAGGTCAAGCGCATCATAAGCATTTGTTGCCTTACGGACCTCGGTTCCCAAGGGAGCGACTTCCTGCACAATTTTAACCAGCCCGCTTAAGATTAGCGGCTCATCGTCAACTGTCAATACCTTCATCCCGGCTCCCCTCCCCTTTCGTTATGCTAAAACTACGGCTTCAACCTTTGATCCTGTATATGAATAAAGTTCGATAGGGACGCTGATATCCCTATCGAACTTCTTCATTTATTTAACAAACAAATCCTTCTTCTTCTGATAAACCTCGTTTGCCCAATCCACAAGACGCTGCAGACCCATGTTCTCGGCATTGTTGATCATGGCTTCATAATTGGCCACGGCTTCTTCTTCCGATTGGGCCAGATATATTTTTACTTTTTCATTTTTAATCATTTCGTCGATTTTTGTTTTCATCGTCTTCTCCTCGGAATCAGGCTGCGTTTGAATCAAACCTATTTCCGGTTTATAGACGGTTACAGCCTTTCTCTCCATCAAAGCCTGCGTCTTCTGGGTTCCCGGAACATAACCCTGCAGCCCTTCCATGACTCCGTCGTTGTACAAATACCACCACTTAATCCCGTTGTTGTTAATGAAATCGGCATCGGAAGGAGAGTATTTCAAATCCGGATATCCCTTGTCATTCCATGTCCAATGCTCGCCTTCGACGCCAAACATGGTTAGTTTTTTGCCTTCGTCGCTGGCCAGGTATTGGAGGAACTTAATCGATGCCTCCGGATCCTTGTTTTTCTTCGTAATAAACGTACCCGCAAAGCCTAGTCCGGTGCTTACGATCTTGGTATTTTCGGACAAGGCGCTCGGCAGCATTTTGAACGTGTAAGGTTTTCCGTCGCTTTTGGCTTTAATGTTATCCGTGTCTGCCACAGCGACAGTATGACTGTGAGCAAATGCTTTACCGCTTAATGCGTACTGATCGTCAATCTGATCGTTGGTGTAAGCATAGTTTTCGCCCAGAATATATCCGCTGCGATAAAGGCTGTTCATAAACTTGAAGTACTCCAGCATCTCAGGCTGTCTAATGGCATAATCGATTTTTCCGTCACGTTCGTACCAGCCATCGATGAGCGCCTCTAAACCGAACTGCTGCATAAAATACTGCTCGATCCAGTCTTTATCCATGATCAAAGGAATCATATCCGGGTATTTCTCTTTAACCCTGCCCAATACCTTGACGAAATCATCGACCGATTGAATGGGCGGATTGCCTAATTCCTTCAGGATATCCTCCCTTACGGCTATACCGGGATTTCCATCGCTGCCGATCGCGTATTTATTTTTACTCATTTCCTCCTGGGTCGCAAAAGAGTTCCGGACGGTATAGAAATTGCCGTCATCCATCGTATGGATCGCTTTTCTCGTATCGTCTATTTTAAAGTCAGGCGCATACTTCTCGATCAGCTCGTTCCAAGGATAAGACAGCTGGGAATCGGACATGCGGTCAATATTGGCATAGGTGAACACCAGATCCGGCAGGTCACCGGAAGAAATCATTAAGGGAAGCTGTTTATCGTCCGTAGCCACTGTTACTTTGAGCTTCACGCCCGTTTTTTCCGTAATCTTCTCGGCGACCGGCCCTTTCCATTCTTTAACCGGATACCAGGAGGCGTCGATGAATAAGGAGAGTTCCTTGACTTCCCCGTTATCCGCCGAGGACTGACTCTCAGTCCCCGCACCTGCGCTCTGGCCAGGATTGTTATTGCCGCTGCCGCAGGCAGACAATAACACGGTTAGCATAACTATGCTAAGTGACAAAAGCAGTGCTTTCTTCCCCTTTTTCTTTTTCATAAAACCCCTCCAGCATCGATTTTTTGATATTAAAGCAGTGCTTTAATATTAGGTTGGTGATGAACAGGACCATATTAAATCGCTTACAAGAACAAAGTGACGATTCCGCCATTTAGCATGTCTTTATGCGGCCGGTTCTGTTATGTCTTAAGTTTAATCTGCGGTGAAGGAGTCCAGTAAGCCAACATCCTTAAGAAAGCGTTGTCATTTTTTAAGGAGTTTCAATTGGAATTACGATTCTCCCAGCTTTTTAGGTACAACAAGGGTAAGACAGGTTCCGCTGCCCTGAACGCTATCCAGGATCAAGTCAGAGCCCTCTCCATAAAACGACTTTATCCTTTCACTGACGTTGTATAGTCCTACGCCTCCTTCCATCTCATCGATCTGATGCAAAGATTCGCTCGCACCGGATAATCTTGAACGAAGGGCCTGCAGTTTGTCTTCGGGTATTCCCATTCCGCTGTCTGAAATACAGATGCGCATTTCTTCTGCATCCTCCGTTGCCTGCAGTTTGATATGAACCGGCCTCAAGGTCGAGGAAGCCCCGTGGACGATACTGTTTTCGACCAAAGGCTGAAGGATAAAGCGCGGACAAGGAACATGCTCCGTATCCATATGAATGTCAATTTCAATGGAAAGCCTGTCCTGCAGCCGCATCTTATGAATATTGAGATAGAAGATCACGGTTTCGATTTCGCGGGCAAGAACGGTATGATCCTCTTTGGATGACAGGCTGTAACGCATCAGCTTCCCGAACCAATAAGAAATGTCGGCCACTTCTTTATCATGGTTTGATTCGGCAAGCATTCGGATTGTCTCCAGCGTGTTATAGAGAAAATGCGGTTTAATTTGTGCCTGCAGCACTTTATACGCAGCCTCTTTATTCCTCAGTTCGGCACGGTGTACGTTGTTGATCAATTCGTCCATACGCTGAATCATAGCATTATAAGTGCTGGTCAAAAAACCGATTTCATCCTGCCGGCCCAGTTTATCATGTTTGCTGATGTACTGCTTCATGTTGTTATCATTCAAATGGCGCATATGCCGGGCCAGCCGGAGAATACGTTTTGCCAGTGTTGAGGCAAGAGCATAGTAGGCAAAGGACATGGACAGCAAAAGGATAACGATCGTTGAAATCATAATGATTCCTTTTCGTTTAACCGAATGAAACACCTCATCCACGCTGCCGATAACGACGATCCGTGCGCCGAGCTCCTCGACGTCCAGCTGGTTTACAATCGTGTTACGGTTAATGAAATAGGTTTTCTCCTCTTGGTCACTCAGCTGTTTCCTTGTAACTTCATCCACCTGGATACCGGTCTCATTAATAGCATCCCGCACTCCCTGCTTCGGCAGCAGAAGGGCATTCCAGTTATCACCGCTCCCCGTCGCCTTGTAAAATCTGCTTATAAGACCACTATTGATCCGGAGCTCAAGAAGGCCGATAATTTCGGTGAAATCCGTGTTGTAAAGATTCTGATAGAACACGAGGGGCGGCGGCGACGCTCCATAATCGGACATAATCCACACTCCATGGCCCGGCTTCAGCCCGCTTGCCATCTTTTTTACCTCCGGAGAGAGGGTTGAAATATCCAGAAAGCGGTCGGAGATCGGCAAAGTCTGCGGTTTCGTTTTATAGATTTTAAACGACTCGATTTCATTATTGTTAAACAGCGAATGGGAGATAATCGGACTAATGTAACGGTTGTAGGCATAAATGCTTTCCGAATCCGAAGTGTATAGCCCTCCCAAATAATCCGTTACATAAGGGTTATATTGCAGATAACGTTGGATCGAACTGATCCGGACAAGATCCGCCTTCATGTTTGAGTAGGCTTGTTCCAGGATTTTCTGCCGACTTTCGACTAACTGCTGGGTAAGATTCCCATAGATTTGCACATAGTAGTAATAACCGAACGTCACGACCGGTATAAAAATTAAAATGACGTATCCCCAAATGATTTTTCTGACGATGCTCATGGTTCGAGACCCCCTGCGCCGCATATTTCTCTTTAAAATACCATAAGCCAAGAGGGTTCAATACTCGTTTTCGGAATCAGCCTTTGACGGAACCGAGCATGATGCCATGCACAAAATACTTCTGCAGGAAAGGATACACGCAAATAATCGGCACAATGGAAACGACCATCGAGGTGACCTGCAGCGAAAAGCTTGTGACCCCCGAAGCGGGACGATTGGCGACAGCGAGTGAATCCATCGGCGCATTGCTCTGGTTGATGACTTCCATCATGCGAAAAGTAAGTGTGCGAAGGCTGTCTGACTGTACGAAATAAGCGGAATCCAGCCAGGAGTTCCATTGTCCCACACCCATAAACAGGGCCATCGTAGCCAACAGCGGCGTTGAAACCGGCAAAATGATCTTGAAAAAGATGACAAGTTCACCTGCCCCGTCCATGTGAGCGGACTCTTTGAGTTCGCTCGGTATTTCGCGAAAAAAGGAAATGGCAATCAGCAGAAAAAAGGTGTTAAGCATAGAAGGAACAATATAAACGGCAAACGAATTCAGCAAGCCGATCGAACGAAGAACGACGTAATAGGGAATCAGGCCGCCGGAAAAGTACATGGCAAAAATGATGATGGTAAAATACGTTTTGCTGAACATAAGGCCCCGGTGCGAAAGCGCGTAAGCGACCAGGCTTGTCAACAGGAGACCAAGCAGGGTTCCCAATACGGTCCGTGCGACCGTTACCAGGAAAGCGCTTAGCCACTTCGTATCTCCGAGGAACATTTTATAGTTCTCCAATGTGACGCTTCTCGGCCAAAGGTAAACGCCTCCCAGCAGCGTGTCGGTGCCTTTGTTGAAAGAGGCAATCAGAACATAATAGAACGGATATAACATGGTAAGCATGATGATAAATAAGGCAGCATAAATGAAACTGTCAAAGAGTATATCTTTTTGCTTCTGAGTCTTTAGCATGCCTGCGCCCCCTTTCTAGAATAAACCTGAACCCGACACCCGTTTGGCGATGTAATTGCTGCTAAATATCAGGATTACGGAGATCACGGACTGAATGAAATCAATAGCCGCCGCATAAGAGAAACGTCCGTCACTTAAGCCGACTTTAAAAGCATAGGTTTGAACGATCTCCGAGGTGGGGTTGTTGATGCTGTTCCCGAACAAATAGGCCTGCTCAAAATTGGAACCGACCAGCCCACCGCCAAGTATGCTTCCGATCGTCAGAACGAGGACAACAACAATTGTCCCTTTCATTCCCGGTAAGGTGATGTGGCGGATCCTTGCCAGCCTCCCCGCCCCATCTATCTCGGCAGCCTCATAAAGCGACGGGTTGATCCCGGTAATGGCCGCCAGGAAAATGATGGTCCACCAGCCCATCTCCTTCCAGATGGCACTGCCCACGGCAAATCCCCAGAAGTAGTTGGGACTCGTTAAAATATTTAACGGCTTGTCGATTAGGCCGGATTCCATCAAAGCTCTGTTGACCATGCCTACATCTGCTGACAGGAAAGCGTAAGAGACACCCACCACCACAACCCATGAAATAAAATGAGGCAGGTAACTGATCGTCTGAACGAAACGTTTGAAGCCCATGTTTTTCACTTCGTTCAGCATGATTGCAAAAAGGATCGGCGCCGGAAAAGCAAAAATGACCTTCAAGAAGCTTAATACCAGCGTATTTCGAACAATATTCCCAAACTGATAATCATGAATAAATTCATTGAAGTATTTGAAACCGACCCACTCGCTTGTGAAAATCCCTTTGATCCCGTCCGAAATTCTGTAATCCTTAAAAGCCATCAGGATACCAAACATCGGCGTGTAGGAGAATATCAGCAGGAATATCATGCCGAGTCCGACAAAAAGATGCAGCACCTTTTGTTTTTTGAAACGCTTCCATAAAGAAGTACGCCTTCCTGCTTTAGAAGCGGAAAGGGTTGGGAATTGTGTATTTATCTCCATATGCGCTCCTCCTTTTAATTCTAGTCTATCCCGGAGGATGCAGCTGAAGTAAGTCCACATTCTTAAGAAAGCGTTATTAAAAATTAAGAAAGGCTGCTCCTTCTTAGACAACATCTGTCCATGTTCAAGCAACGTCAAGCTATGGCTGAATACGCTTTTATCGTTTAAGTTCATTGTAGCTATTTTGAAAACAGGATTAGAAAGGAAGCGAGATAATGAGCAACCGTTCGTTAACGGGATTCGCCCCTGCGCTGGGCTGGAATTCATGGAATACCTTCACATGGGATATCAATGAGCAATTAATCCGGGACGTCGCTGACGTATTTGTGTCGGAGGGTTACCTGGCAGCAGGTTACGAATACATCGTCATCGACGATTGTTGGAGCTTGAAGGAGCGGGATGCTGACGGCAGCTTGGTCGCTGATCCCGAGAAATTCCCGAGTGGAATGAAGGCGCTTGCAGATTATATCCATGATAAAGGACTGAAGTTCGGCATGTATTCCTGTGTCGGTACACATACTTGTGCGGGTTATCCAGGCAGCTTCGAGCATGAATTTCAGGATGCAGCGCTGTTTGCCGAGTGGGGTGTGGATTACTTAAAATATGACTACTGTTTCAAGCCGCGTCATATCTCTGGCGAACTGTTGTACAAGCGTATGAGCCTTGCGCTCAAAAACTGCGGACGGGATATCCAGTTCTCTGCCTGCAACTGGGGTGAGGACAACGTATATGACTGGATTCGTGAATCAGGGGCTCATATGTATCGCTCCACCGGCGACATTCGCGACAACTGGGAATCGGTCAAGGAGCTGGCTCTTTCTCAGCTCGGCAAACAAAGCTACACCGGCTCCTTCTGCCATAATGACATGGACATGCTCATCGTTGGCATGTACGGAGGAAGCAACAACGACTTTATCGGAACGATTGGCGGCTGTAACGATATTGAATACAAAACCCACTTCTCGCTCTGGTCCATGATGGGTTCGCCGCTCATGATTGGATGCGATGTACGCAAAGCCAATCAGGCCACCAAGGATATATTGTTGAATCCGGACCTGCTTGCCATCAACCAGGACGCGGAGGCACGCGGAGCTTATCGCATCAAACCCGAGCCGCAGTGGTTCCACACAGACGATGTATTCATGCTGGTGAAGGTGCTGACAGACGGAGATCTCGCCATCGGCTTCTTTAACCTGAGCGACAGTCAGCGCGAGCTGTCCCTTCAATTCTGGGATATGGGGCTGCCTTACGCCGCCGGTTATGCCCTGTCACTCTACGATTGCTGGGAGCACAAGGAGCTGGGTATATTCCGCGAGCGTTATGCACCCGTTGTCGGGGCCCATGATTGTCTCGTCGTCCGGGCCAAATTGGTGAAGTAAATGGCTCAAAGCCGCCTATGCACCTCCTGTTCCGTTCCCCTCTCCTCGGACGATGTCGGCATCTATATCAAACTGGTCTCGCGCGCAGCCCAGCAATTTCTCTGCATTGATTGTCTCGGCGTGAAGCTGAACTGTGGACGGGAACCGATCGAGAAGCTGATTCGTTATTTCCGGGAATCGGGGAACTGTGCTCTCTTTCGTTAACGTAAATACGGCTGACCATTATTCTGTGCTATTGATGCACTTTGTGGTATGTGCTTCGGTATTTTGCGCCTTGTTCTATTATCGACAGGTGTCTTTCTGATGCAGCATCATGTATGCTGAGGGCGTATATGATGTTGCTTTCTTGAATACTTTGGAAAAATAAAGCGGGTCATTATAACCGACCGAATAGGCCACGGATTGAACGGTTAAGCCGGATGTTTTCAACAGCTCGCAGGCGCGCCGGATGCGGCATGACATGATGTACGCCGATACCGATTCGCCTGTAGCTTCTTTAAATCGCCGAAACAGGTAACTGCGCTCCAGATTTACGGCCTGCACAATCTCGGCAACAGTCAAGGACGGCTTCCAGTAATTTTGCTCAATATATCTTCTCGCCAGCCATACGTAATCTTGGGGTTCGTCCTGCCGCTCGCTTGGAAAGTATTCCATGTAATAGGACAGCAGCAGGTGCAAGCGTGCATCGGCCCGCAGCACTTCACTTGCCGATGCACCCGCATTCCAGGCCAGATGAAACCAAGGCTCCAGCGTCTCTGGCGCAGCTGATGCAACAGGCTGCGATATCGAAAGTTGGGTCAATTCCAATATCTGTGAGGCGTCCTGCCCGCTGAACTCGACCCACACGTACTCCCACGGATCGTCCGGGTCTGGGTAATAATAGATTTCCTTTTGCGGAAAAATCATAAAACTCTCCCCGGCGCTCAGTCGAAAACGTCGGCCCCCTGTCTCCAGTGTTCCTTGCCCCCGAATAATATAATGCAGCGCATAAACGTCACGCACCCCCGGTCCCCATTGATGGGTGTTACACGGCTTATGTCCGCCGCTGATAAAGTAAACATGACTGGCCCTGCTTCTGTCTCTCCACAATGAGCCCAACCTGATCCTCTCCCTTGTTCATATGTAGTCATTATTAAATATTACTGTCACCTTTATTTTCACGACTGGAAACAAAGCTTCAAGTTGCTTATCATGGATATAGAGAGCTTTTGCCCAGCATAGATGTAAGCGCACCCACGATTCTTGAGACGACATACGTAATGGATATTCAATCCAGAGAGGAGAATGTTGTGTTGCTTAGAACGGTTACAGTAGAAAATGGTCAAATTCAGGGGCTGTCCGCCGCAGATCCGCGTATAACCAGCTTTAAAGGCATCCCGTTCGCAGCCCCTCCGGTAGGTGAGAATCGGTGGCGCGCTCCGCAGCCTGCGCCCGACTGGGATGGGGTGCTGCAAGCTTTTGATTTTGCGCCGATCTCCATGCAAGCCCCAACGGTCATCGACGATAACAACATATACACCCGGGAATGGGCTGTTGATCCGGACCTGCCGATGAATGAGGACTGCCTGTATCTGAACGTCTGGACACCCGCCAAACGGACCGATGAGAAGCTGCCTGTGTTTGTCTGGTATTTTGGCGGAGGACTTCAAGTTGGTCACACCGCCGAAATGGAGTTTGACGGTGAACGTATTGCCCGCAGAGGCATTGTTGTGGTTACCGTCAACTACAGGCTTAATGCGTTTGGCTTCCTGTGCCATCCCGAAATCAGTGCCGAATCCCCGGAAGCTCCGGCCAACTTCGGACATCTGGATCAACAGGCAGGCACGCAGTGGGTGAAACGCAACATTGCCGCCTTTGGCGGGGATCCGGATCAGATCACGATTGGCGGACAGTCGGCGGGAGGCGGCAGTGTACTCAGCCAGATGACCTCCCCGCAAAATAAAGGGTTATTCCATCGGGCTGTCATTATGAGCGGCATGGCGACCGAGCTGTACCCGAATGTACGTGTACCCGCAGTTCGCGGCACACTGCGTGATGCCGAGCAGGAAGGTGTTGCATTTTTCCGCTTCCTGGGAGTATCCTCGCTGGCTGAAGCAAGGCAGCTGGATGCCGAATACCTGCGTGACAAAACATTGGAATACAAAGGCTTCTGGGGAACCGTTATCGATGAACAGTTCTGTGCAGGCGATCCATTCACCCGCTTCATTCAGCATCAACGCGAACCCGTTCCGGTGATGCTCGGGCACACGTCTTCCGAGTTCTGGACCCGGCCTGCGGTAGGCAGCCTGGACGAACTGAAACAGATGGCTGGCGAAATTTTTGGCGAGGATGCCCCGGCCTTTTTGCAGCGCTGCGAAGTCGACACCGGCGACTTGGAACATGCCCTGCAGATGGCTTCAGTCCGCATGATCGAACATGCCATCCAGCTGGCGATTCGATCGAACAGCGGGCACCCGTCCGAGACACCGCTCTATTATTATAACTTCGACGCGGAGATTCCAGGCTGGGATCAGCCAGGCACCTTCCATTCTGTCGATCTGTGGTTTTTCTTCGAAACACTCGCCAAATGCTGGCGGCCTTTCACTGGTAAACATTATGATCTGTCGCGCCAGATGTGTAACTATCTATCCCATTTCATCGCGACAGGTAACCCGAATGGTCCGGATTCCACCGGCAAACCTCTGCCCTATTGGATTCCGGCCAGCGTACAACAGCCTTATCGCATGGAATTTGATGAACAGGCCCGGTTACAGCGTGCTGAGCCTGAGCCTGTGCTCGAATTGGTCATTGAGCATTATTTCAAAAAGCAAAATGAGCCTGTTTTGTAACGGTTTGCTGCTACTCTAATATTACAATAAAGAGCCGTGCAAATGTGCATGGCTCTTTATTGTCTTGCCTGTTTAACTTCCCCCTTGTTATCAATGCAGTTATACCTAGTCAGCTGTATGATATTCAATGTGGGCGTTAATCGTTGTCTATGATTTCCCCAAAGCCTTGAATGTGCATGACTCCTCTCGAAATTCGCTCGGGGTTTTGCCGGTATGTTTTTTGAACAGCCTGCTAAAGTATTTCACATCTTCATATCCAATGATCGCAGCCACTTCACTGACTTTTGCAGGAGAGACTGCCAACATCTCCATCGCCCGCCGGATACGCATATTCGTCACAAAATCCCCAAACGTGAGGCCTGTTTCTTTCTTAAACAATTCGCTAAGATGTCCCGGATGCAAATGGACCTGACCGGCCACCTGCTGCAGACTGATCTCCTGTGCAAATCCGGATTCAATGTAGGCAATGGCCTTTTGCACATGTGACGCCTGTCCTTGGCCCATTTCGCAATAATAGGTTTGCATCAGACCGTATAAATGCTGAAACAGCAAATCCCGGAGGTCCGCGGCATCTGCATCCGGTTCCGGCTGCCAAGGTTCATATCGCGCAGGTTCTTCTCTTCCTAATGCATGCATGGTACGAACAAGCCAGCGCTGTCCGGCGATGACCGCAGAATGCAAACAGGCATTGAACGATTCCGGCGTCACTTCCGGATCCATGATAAGCTCGCTTACAAGCTCTCGTGTCCATGCGGTCAGCATGACAGGATCATTATCGAGCAGAAGTGTCCCCAGAGCAGTTTCTTCTTCATGCGAAAGCAGTGTTTTCCCGCCTTTGCGATGACGTACATGTTCAATGCCCCATATTTTATCCTCCAACAACCCCAGAAACTGAAATGCCGTGGATGCGGTCATGTAACTTTCGTGGAGGCGTTCCTCACTAGAAACCGGATGTCCTATAGATGCACGCAGTTGACATTTCAGCAATGGTTCCATGTGATTGAACACCGCTCCCAATATGTTCTGCAGTTCCTGCTGCCTGTTCGCTGACTGTATAACGCCAATAACCTGTTTCTTATGAATATGTACGATTGCGCCAGGCAGCATATCCTCCAGCATGTTATGTACTGCAAACCTCAACAGCGCAGCCGAAGAATGACTCCATCCTTTGGCCTGAACAATGAATACCTGTTGATAGCCATGCCCCTCATTCAGAGAATCATCGGCGAATTCGACGGCTCCCCTCTTCAGGAATGCAGGGCAAGAACCCGAATCCACGTCACCATCAATAACCCATCGTTCAAACAAGTGCTGCCTGTTCTCCCGTATTAGTCGTCCTTCTTCGGATTTTTCAGCCCAACGATCCATAATTCTTTGTTTGGCTTGAAGAACCGTTTGAATGATTTCTTCCGGTTTGCTCGTTTTGAGCAGGTAGTCCTTCACTCCCTGGCGGATCGCTTGCTGGGCATAAGGGAAGTCATCATATCCGGACAAAATAATAACCTCCAACTCCGGCAGCAATCGCAGCCCTTCGTCGGCCAGTTCAAGCCCCGTCTTACCCGACATCCGGATATCGGTCATCAGAATGTGAGGGCGTTCTCCTGCCAACCGCGTTATCGCTTCTTCCGCTGAGGCTGCCGGTGTGAGAAGTTCTATCCCTAACTCGTGCCACGCAATTACGCTGGCAAGTCCGGTCCGAATAATTACTTCATCATCGACAATTAGTAGTCTCATGGTCTTTCCTCCAAAAAGGGTATGGAAAATGAGATCCGAGTTCCCCCGCCGATCCTGCTGTCCATTTCTAATTGAGCGTCAGGCCCGTAATGAAGCAGCAGTCGCTCATTCACATTGTGAATCCCGTATCCGCCAACGAACGGTTTCTCATCCGGCTGATTTTCCCTCAGCTGGTCCAGCTTCTCTTGATCCATGCCAACGCCATCGTCCAGCACGAGTACGTTCATTCGTTCCCTCCCTTGATCCTGCCGAATCATGACGGTAATTGTTCCCGTGCCAACCTTGGGCTGAATACCATGGATCATCGCGTTCTCGACGAGCGGCTGGAGCAGCAGCTTCAGCATCATCCTTTGCTCCAATGCGGGATCCACGATATACTGGACTGCAAATTTATCGGGAAAACGGATGGACTGCACACGTACATAATGCTGGATGTGCGCAATTTCCTGTCCTACAGGACAGTATTCTTTACCGTTGTTCAAACTGATCCGCAGGAAATCACTCAGACCTTCTACCATCTCTGCAATTCGAGTCTCTTTCGACATTAAGGCAATCCAGTGAATGGACGAAAGGGTGTTGTACAGAAAATGAGGATTGATTTGTGCCTGAAGCGCCCTGAGATCTGCTTCCTTTTTGCGGGCTTCACCACGTATAACTTCATTCTTCAAACTCTCGATATGCGCCCCAAGCAGATTATAGCTCTCTCCGAGTCTGCCAATTTCATCATCGGTTTCGGTTCCGAACAAAGGAAGTGGACGATGCGGGTCAATACGGGACAAGTGTCTGGTGAGCACACGCAGAGGCCTCGTCACTCGGCGGACGGTAAACCAGACAAGTCCTGCGCAAATGACAGCGGAAGCAACCACAGCGAGCGCCGTAAGAATCAGAATATAACCGTTTTCCGACTTGTATTGATCGTAGGGCACCGTTCCGGTCAACGTCCATCCCGTCAACGGTTGCGGGTAATAGAGGAGCGTGCGTTTATGTTCTCCGCTGCCATACGTTGTCGTGCCGCTCCCCTGCTGCCACATCGTTGTTTGCACATCTGGTTCAACCTGCTCCAGAGATTGCCCAAGTCGGGATTTATCCATGGAAGCCAGTATTTCTCCCGAACGCCCGATCAGCTCCAAGCGGCCTTCGCCTCTGCCAAGTCCCAGCGTAGCCCAGTCTTTGGATATAGCCTTTTCATCCAGACTGATTGCGAGCCACCCAAGATGACGATAGTCATGAATGCTGCGGATGGGACGTACCAGCGTGATCACATTTTGTATCCCTGCATAGTTGTGAACCGGATACACGCTGGTCCATGTTTTGTCTCCATCTCCACTTGGTATTGGCGGATAGGCAATCCCCGGCTCATACCAGGTTGCCGTCGTCAAGGAGGCATTGAACCGATCCGGATAAATCGCAATGTTCGCGATATACTTTTTGGAAGCTGCCAGATTGGTCATTCTGCCGACAATGTCCACGCGGTCCAGCTCGTGATCTTCATTTCGACTCAAGTACTGCTGAATATCCCGCTCCCCGATCAGAAAAATCGATAGATTCTCGGCGTCCTGCAGCATATAGCGGAGGTTGGCTTCCACTTGTTTTAATGTATCCATGCCGGATAGCTTCGTTTTCTGTTCGGTAATGCGGGACGAAATCAAAAACGCGAACAGACCTAGCGCCAGCAGCGGCACAATCATGGAAGCTGTTACGACCACCGAGAGTTTTCTCTGGAGCGAAGAAGTAAGCCAGCGTCCCAATGCCATTTCCTCCTCTGGATGCGATTTCGTTTATCCTTTGACCGCACCAGCCGTCATGCCCTTCATAACCTGTTCCTGAAAAACAAGATATAAAATAATGGTCGGAATCACCGATAAAGTCATGGCGGCCAGCGTTAATCCATAGTCCGTCTGATATCCATCTGCGAAGTTCGCAATCGCCAGCGGCAGCGTTTTCAAACCGGTTTTGTTGATGAACACGAGTGCAAACGAAAAATCATTCCAAGCATGCAAAAAGCTCAAAATCGTAACCGTGGACAAGGCAGGCACCGACATGGGCAGCATAATCCGGGCAAACAGTCCCCACAGCCCTGTTCCATCCATAAAAGCAGCTTCTTCGATGTCACGCGGCACACTTGTGAGGTAAGCTGTGAGCACAAAGATGGCTGTAGGCAATGCAAACGCCGTATAAGGCAGAATCAACGCCCAATATGTATTCAACAAGGACATCTGCTTCATTAGAATAAACAAAGGAACCAGCGTACTATGAATGGGAATCAGCATACCCACAACGAAAAAAGTCATGACCAGTCCCTTCCAACGGAACTGGAACCGCGCCAATATGAAAGAAGCAAGCGCAGCAATAAACAGCGTCAATACCAGCGATCCCAACGATACAATCAAGGAGTTGCCAAATGCCGTTCCCAGTTTCGAGCTTTCCCACGCATGGCTGAAATTGGCCGCGTTCCATTGGGCCGGCAGCCCAAAAGGTCTGCTGTAGAAATCTTCATTCGTTTTAAACGCACTAATGACGAGCCAGTAAAACGGATACAATGTTAAAATACCATACACCGTTAGCAGCGTCCAAATGATTCCACTCCGCAGACGACGAACCGGATGACCTGAAGCTCTTCCTGAGGATGGCATCGTTACAGGTGTTGTACTCATTGAATTCACTCCTCTCCCTCAGTTCTCTTTCCGTTTGCGACTGGTCACCCACTGGCTTGTTCCGATTAGCAGCAAGGAGATCAGCACGATGGTTGTTGAGATGGCACTGCCGAAACCGTAGCGGTATGTCGTAAAGGTTGAATTATACATATAGGTAGCGAGCAGCTCTGTAGCATGTGCCGGCCCCCCCTTGGTCATGATGTACACCAGATCGAAGGATTTCAGACTGCCCGAAATGCACAAGATGATCGCGACCTGTACGGTTCCCCAAATCATGGGCAGAGAAATGGACACCACCTTGCGGATTCCTGATGCTCCGTCCATCTTGGCCGCGTCATGAATCTCACCGGGAATGTTTTGCAGCGCAGAGATGAAAATAATCAGGTACAAACCAACAAAGCTCCAGAGCAGCGGCGGTACAAGAGAAAAGATAGCCATCTTATCATCAGAGAGCCATTGCAGTTTCCAGCTTTCCAGCCCCAAGGCGTCCAACAGAAAGTTCAAAATCCCAATCTGTGGATGATAGATATACTGCCAGATCATGCCGATCACGACGGTAGATAACACCATGGGCAGAAATACGGCAGAACGCAGGAAGCGCTGCAGCGGATTGCTTTTATGCAGCAATACTGCCAGCATCAGCGCTAACGGAATCTGTCCAAAAACGGACGCCAGGACAAAAATCACGTTGTTTTTCAGCGCCCGCCAGAATATGGGATCATGCCAGATCTCCACGTAGTTGTCCAGACCGATGTAGCTGGACTCCCCGATTCCGGACCAGTTAAAGAAACCATAATAGGCTGACCAAACAACGGGGACAAATACGAACAACGCATATATGATCATTGCCGGAGCAAGCCCCAGCAGGATAAAACGCCGATTGCTTAATGCGTTCATTTATTCACTTCCCTTCGTTAATCGCTTTCTACCGACTGCAAAAACATTCACACCAGGCCACTGCGAGTGTAGTACATTTCACCTTTGAAATGAGAGATTCAGACGTAAACCCCCTCCCCTGAGGGGAAGGGGGCGATGGCTGCTCAACAATCATTATTGTGCAGTACTTGCATCGTTTTGCGTCTCACCAATACTCGGATCAGACTTCTTAGTTGCCAATAGCATTGGCTTGTGCAGCCTGAATTTTGGCCGCGATCTCTTCGGCTTTGCCGCCCATCAACAGTTCCTGCAGTCCGTTATTAATAACTTCTACCGTTGCAGACCCCAGCTTGGAATCGTAGACCGGGTTAATCTTCACTTCCTGCATTAAATCATACAGTTCCACGAACAAAGGATGTGCCTTGGATTTATCCAGATCAATGTTGTAGCTGACGAGCGTGCTGCTGTCCAGCGTAGCCTTCTGACCGTCCGGACCAGCCAGTGCGTAGAACAGCTCCATGGCGGCTTCTTTTTGGGCACCGCTCAGCTTCTTGCTTACACCCAGGCCGGTACCTACCACGCCAGAGGTTGTTCTTGCCTCCCCTTGGCCACCGTCCACGGGTGGAAGAATAGTAATATGCGTATTGTCCAATACCTCTGCAGGAGCGTTGTTCACCAGATTTGCCAAAGCCCATCCACCATTCATGACCATGGCTGCTTTCCCCTGAAAGTACAGCTGCATCATCTGTGTCTCGTCTATACTGTTAAAACCATCCTGGAAAGCTTTGTTGTTGCCAAGCTCCTGCATCTTATTTAGCGCTTCGATAAATTGCGGATCCGTAAAACTCGCTCCATCCTGGGCGACTGCCTTCAGAAACCAATCCGTGCCTGTAATCCGGTCAGCGAGTGTACTGAAGATCGTGGATTGTGCAACCCAGTTAGCCTTGTTCCCAAGCGCCATCGGAATTACCTTGTTCTCGTTAAATGTTGCAATAGCTTGCTCCAGCTCGGCCCAAGTCTCAGGAACTTTGACGTTATACTTTTTAAATAGTGCCTCGTTGTAATAAATGAATGAGCTTGGCGCCAGATTCATCGGCACGGAGTAGATCTTCCCGTCAACCGTGTAACCATCCAGTGCGTTCGGGATAAAATTGTCCCTCCACTCTGGCTTCGCGTCCAGCTCCGCATTAATCGGCTGCAGCAGATCGCCTTTTACAAATTCTTTCGTCATTGCATCAGGCCACATGACAAACAAGTCCGGCATTTCATTGGCAGCGGCCACCGTGCGGAGCCTTGTTCTGAGACCATCTGTAGGCAGGCCCTCATCGACCACTTCAATTTCTGGATGGGCCACGCGGAAATCCTCAATGATCTTGCGCATCGCTACCGCTTTTGCATCCTGTCCGGTCCAATTATGCCAGAGCGTAACCGTAACTTTATTGTTGCTGTCCGTTCCTTCCGACTGATCACTGCCACTGCAGGCGGCGAGTATCATTGAAAATAAGGCAATAGCCATACATCCCGAAAGCCATCTTTTTAACATTCCTTAATCCCCCTCGGCATTTTGAATACATTTATTGTAAATGATAACGCTATCATATCGTAAGGTGACGATCCACGGATGCAGGGGTGAAAAATATCGGATGCATGCTTACCAAGCGTTTCAATTAAAAAAGTCGCTAACTTAGCGACTTGGTAGGGTATTATTTACGATAATATGAAAGTGTAGCTGCTATCTCATAAGCCGCATTGACATCTTTTCCACCTATATCACAATGTGGTCCGCAAACCAAAGCAACATTCGTAACAGGTATGCTCAAATCAAATTCATCCAAAATTGTGAAGGTGTATATGTTATTTGCGGTTTATATAGCTTCATCTTCCAGAATTCAAACAATAGTTGCACAGTATCCTGTTTGCTTCCCTTTTTCAACGGCCTTGATATAACCATCAAAGTAATAAGGGATGTCATCTTCTTTTCCATTCTGAATTCTGCCTCTAACTTTATCGAATGCAAATATTGAAATTGAAAATTCAGGCTCACCTGTAACTAAAACGGGCTGCTCTCTTTCTTGTATCCAATAATACTTTCCACCGTAATTCCTTCTTGCCACTTCGAAAATGTAACTTCCAACCATCGAAGAAACAGAATCCAACGTATCATGATCCAATTCATACTCACATAATTCGTCAAGAATAACGTCTACTTCACGTAGACTGAGTACGCTAAAATCAAAGTTCCCTTTATCCGAGAAATTGTTTTTGAAGCTTTCTGCCGTTGAAATAATGTCTTGTTCTAATCTACTTTGCATAAATCTAACCTCCGCTCATACACCATTGCAAATTGAACTTACCTATATTGCCGGCATATCCCAATATATTATTTTCGCTTGTTCGTCCCCTAATCTATTCTCCAAACATTTCCGTTATCCTACCCGTTAGCTTGACTGAGATTTCAAGCAGACATTGTTTATATACATATTCTATCGGTAATTGGTACAGATAGTTTCATCTACAGAAGTACTGCCGCTCTCTTGAGATTCCGCATACCAATCGCCTACCAGTTTATAGAGATATTCCTTGAGAACATCTTCCTTTTTCTTCATAATTCCTGTAAAAAAAACGCGGCTTACCTGTCAATGATACATTTGTAACACCATAAAAGATACGTCTGTTGCATGAAGCTTGAAAAATGGATGCTTTATCAACTGCCTGGCACGAACAAAATGGAACGGAGATTAAGCAAATGACACTTATACAAAAACGCATCGTCATTCTGATTGTAGTGATGATCGTAGCTGCCATTTTGGGCTGGCTTGCGATGCGGGCATTTTTGAATCTTATGCTCGGCGGTGCACTTTTCGGTGGTAACTTCCTATGAAAAATAAAGAAAAAGCAGGAAAAAAGTATTGTGGGGATTTATTTATGTAGGTGCTTTCATTGTTGCATTTGTGGCTTCTGCAATTATCAAAATGACTTATAGCCCACTGTCAGGAGAAATGCAGGTGAATTGGAATGATTCCGTAGGTCGTGTTTATACGGATACTGGACTACCTACGGTTTGGATCAGAATCCAGAGGCAGGCTTATTCAGCATTATGTCTGGTAACCCTATTACCACAGATATGATAGGAACGGCAAGCTATGATGAAGCCATCAAAGATATTTCACCGTATATGTGGATTGATGAAAATGCTGTACCAACGCTGGCTGCCTATGGAAAATACGATAAGGTAGCTCCTTTTGGAACAGTTAAATATTTGATTAACGCATTGGAGAAAAACAACGTTCCCCATGATTACATTGAGTTTCCCCATTCCGGACACGGCCTGCAAAATATATAGAAAAGATGAATGAGTATCTGGAACGGTATATGGGAAGTGAATTCAAAGAATTTCGTTTTTAATATCTGCAAAAGAAACCGTTAAAAGCAAGGCATGACGTATAAAGTAACGTCATGGCCTTGCTGCATATGATCTATATAGGTTGGAGACTGGTTTCTTAAAAGATCCCTGCTTTTTCAGAGGTATTCTTGATGCCATACGTATCATTCACTACAGTGTTACCAAAACTGGTTAAACTTCCGTTAGGACCAGTAGCCATGTCCAGATATTGTAGACCTGAACCGTTTCCATACCAAGACCAGGCGAGCCATCCCACCCCTTTTTCATAACCATACTTCATGATGGCATATTCATCGACATCGCCGTTAGTGTGGTAGCCACCAAACTCTCCTATAATCAATGCCAAACCTTTGTTCAGCACGCTTTCCATATTGGATTTGACCGTTGCTGCATCTTTACCTGCATATTCGTACATGTGAATAGAAAACACCGTATTCTTCTGTGAGTCCGCAGCAAACACGCTTTGGCCGTAGTCTACAATGGATTGCGGATATTGTCCCCAGCCTGCTGCATCAACAATAAGTGTATTTTTAATCCCGGCATTTCTCAGTTTAGGAATTGCTTTTTTATAACCGTCAGCCCAAGAACTTCCGTTCCAAGTGCCATACCACTCATTTGCGATATTAACGATAACCCGGTCTTCCTTGCCAATCAGAGCTTCCTTGATACTGATCCAGTAGTTTACTGCAGCGTCTAACGAATTATAGTCATCCTTGCCTGTTGCATCATGCACTTCAAGAACAGCTATCATTTTGTTAGCGTTTACAACATTGATAATGTTTTTAACAGAATTAAGATCGTCTTTTGTATACTGTGTTCCGTTGGATAAAACAATACGCACCGTATTCGCACCTGTTTTTGCAATGGCAGGAATGGCCGTGTTCAGATCATCCTTAAACCAAGAATGCCCATGGTTAATCCCGCGCATGTAGAACGCCTTGCCTGTAGAGTCGTACAACTTGCCGTCACTTACATAAAAACCACTGGCTGCAGATGCTTTGGGCGCTGCACTTCCCAATATTACAAACATGAGGGAAGCAATTACTGTAAAGATTGTGCACTTTTGCAACTTAACCATTCGTTAGAACCTCCTAGTTTTTTTTATTTCAATTAACTTGCGTCAAGACAACAAGTTAATTAAAACCAACATATAAGTTATACAGAAGTGTATTTCCGCTTAAATAAATGAACATAATTACCTAATCGATTAAGTAATTTATTTTATGTTATTATGAAAACGCTTACTGGTCAATCTTTTTCTTCTTTTTATAAAATACAAATTAAATATTCCCTTTCTTATAGATTTACTTTCTGCACCTCGCCTCTCTTTTGATTTAATCAGAAGAGGCATCAACTGTGGAAATCGGTACAAGTTTTTGTCCTTTGCTCCGGAGACGAACTTGTACCGATAACATAAAAAAGCCGCTAAATAGCGACTTCAATGGGAAGATGTTCTTGCCCCTCAACATTAGGACATTCGCATTTACTAAGCATGGTTCTTTAATATTCAGATAATAGTACTCAGCAATGCTGACCTCCGTTCTTTCGAATGAAAGGGACCTAGAGAGCGAAGCTCTTGTAATTTTGGAGCAAAGCACTCCTTAATGAACTCACTTTATCGTTAGTAGTTAATTATGCTCCCAGGGATTTGTGCTCCACACTAACCGAAGGCTTGGAATAAAACAATAGATATAGTCCAACTCCTAGTTTGGTAGCTCCATCAAGAATTCCGAAATAAAGGAAGGGTACGGGCTGAAGCAGCATCCCAACTATAGCAATTACTGTACAAACCATTCCAAGGATAATCATGGACTTTCCGTGAACGTAATAAAATATAAAGAAATGAATCCCCGTTGCAAGAAGTGCCCCGAGCCAGATCATCCGCCAATCCAGGCTTGGAAAAAACGGACCTGCGATCAAAAATATGAGAACAAAAAGAGCGATCACCCCAATATTCCCCACCCGATCCTGAAAAGATGCGCTTGGCCCCTGAGATAATCTTCGATGGACACTCGAATTTAAAAATGAAATATAGAAACCAATAAAGTATCCGGTCATAAAAATGAAAGGATTTAAATAGTATTCTCCTCCAAATAACGTTGATACAATGATGACGGTTCCGATGATGGTCAGCCACAAACCACAGACTCGTTTCTGGTTAAATTGCAATGGAACTTCACGATCATATCCTAGTTTTTGAAGCATACCCGCCTCCTGGAAAAGATATAGTGGAGCTGTTTGGAGCATAGGCTCAATTCAAGTTATTCTGCGTGGGTGCTCAACGTTCCTGCCAGTTCCTTGGACAAAAGCAGCCGACCACATTGATCGGCTGCTTTTTTGCTTTTACTGTGCTATTGTTTCCCCTGCGTTAAACTTCCTTAAACCATCTTAAAACCTTGTATATCATAAGCCAGTCTTTCAATCCATATGCGAGCCACCGTTAATATCGATTTCCTCTCCTGTAATATAGGACGCCTGACTTGAGGCCAGGAAAGCGATGGCCGACGCAATTTCTTCGGTTTCTCCCGGACGTCCCATTGGAATGCTTGCGATGACTTCTTTCGCCGTATCCTCATCAAGCGATTTCCAAATGTCGGTATTCACAAGCCCTGGTGCGATGCAGTTCACCGTAATGCCGTTCGCAGCCACCTCGCGGGCGAGGTTTTTAGAGAATCCAAGCACCGCTGCCTTCGAAGCCGAGTAATGGGCCCCACCGAAGACGCCGCCGCCACGTTTCGCGGATACGGACGACAAGCTGATGATCCGGCCATATCCCTGTTTTTTCATCTGCCCCAGCACCGCCTGGGTGCACAGGAACAAGCCGAACATGTTTACGTTGAATACGCGTGTGATGTCTTCCAGCGTCATTTCTTCAACGGTTGTTTTTTGGGAAATTCCCGCATTGTTCACTAGAATGTCAATTCTACCGAAATGCCGGATTACTTGCTCCACCATGGCCCGGTTTGATTCCTCGCTGGTTACATTCAGTTCGATGCCGATGGCTTCCCCGCCTTGGGCACGGATTGCGTCCACCGTCTCCTGAATTCCTTCTTGATTGATATCCGCGATGACCAGCTTCGCGCCTTGCTTGGCCAATGTCAAAGCGATCGTGCGACCGATTCCCCGTTTTGAACCGCTTCCTGTGACGATTGCTACTCTGTTATTCAATTCAAACATGAGACTAACACTCCTTTTAATTTTATGATTCAAACCCGCTGGGTTCGATGGATCCGGCATGGGTCGCTTAACGGTTGTTTTTCACCAGGGATTGCGCCGTGTGCACAATGTTCTCCACCGTAATCCCGTTCATTTCAAGAAGCTTCTCATAAGGAGCAGACTCCCCAAACTTATCCTGTACACCGATTCTGCGGACGATGGCGCCTCCTTCCTCGGCGACCACTTCGCTCACGGCGCTGCCTAGCCCGTTTAGAATGTTGTGGTCTTCCACCGTAATAATCCGTCCGGTACGCAAGCAGTCCACCACGGCTTCGCGATCAAGCGGTTTAATTGTATGCATGTCAAGCAATTTTACGGACACGCCGGATTGTTCGAGAATTTCCGATGCTTCCAAAGCCAAATGGACCGTATCGCCGTTTGCAATGATGGCGATATCATTTCCGTCTTTCAGTCTTTTTGCTTTTCCGATCTCGAATTCATCGTCCTCGCCGTAGATGACCGGAATGGTATCACGCGTAAAACGGAGGTAAACCGGTCCATAGTGTTCCGCGGCCTTAGCAACCAACTTGCGGGTGGAAGCATAGTCCGCGCCCATAATAACCGTCATGTTCGGTATGGTGCGAAGGACGCCCATGTCCTCAATCGCTTGATGGCTTCCTCCGTCGTTGGCTGGGGTCAAACCGCCATGGGAGCAGGCGATTTTTACATTCAAGTGTGGATAGCATACCTCTTGTCGAATCTGTTCCGCCATGCGCAGCGAACCAAACACCGCATACGTACTAATAAAAGGAATTTTTCCGGTGGTCGCCAGCCCGGCTGCAAGGCCTGCCGCATTTTGCTCGGCAATCCCAACGTTAATATGCTGATTCGGAAGTTGGTTGGCAAACTCCGTCGTTTTGCACGATTTGCCGATGTCGATGTCCACAACGTAAATATTTTTGTTTTGTTTGCCAAGTTCCAAAATTTCATGTCCAAATGCGTCACGAGTCGCAATTTTCTTAACGGTTGCTTCACTTTTTGGTGTACTCATCATTTTAGCCCTCCCGCAAGTTCTTCCATGGCTTGCTTATACTCGGCTTCCTTCGGGGCGGCGCCATGCCAGCCGCATACGTCCTCCATGAACGAAACGCCTCTTCCTTTGACCGTGTTGCAGACGATGCAAATCGGTTTCCCATGCTTGAGATCCCTTATTTCGTCCAACGTATCTACGATCAGTCCCATGTCATGTCCGTCGATTCTTCTCGTATCGAAACCAAATGCTTTAAATTTTTGCTCCAGGTCCAAGTTCGGCATAATCTCGTCGCAAGTTCCGTCGATTTGAAGATTGTTGTCGTCCACAAAAACGATCAGGTTATCCAACTGATATTTGTTCGCCGTTTGCGCCGCTTCCCAGATCTGCCCTTCCTGACACTCCCCGTCGCCGAGCATCGCGAACACCCGGTATGATTTGCCGTCCCTTTTGCCCGCGATCGCCATGCCTACCGCGCAGGAGAGGCCTTGACCTAAAGAACCTGTCGAAATATCAATTCCTGGACATTTTTTCATATCGGGATGTCCCTGGAACGGCGATCCATACTTACGAAGCGTATGCACGTTTTCGAAGGGAACGAACCCTCGATGAAGCAAGGCAGCATACTGGATTGGACACACATGCCCTTTCGATAATACAAAACGATCACGGTCCTCCCATTTCGGATTCAGTGGGTCAATATTCATTTCGTTGAAATACAGCGCGGTTACGATATCCGCAGCAGACAACGATCCGCCCGGATGCCCGGATTGAGCCTCGTAAATCATCGTAAGTGCAGTTTGTCTCAGTTCGATTGCTTTTTGTTTAAGCTCGTCGACCTTAAATTTTGTCATTGTGCTCACCTCATTTTATGATTATATACCGATTTGTCATGTTGTCTACTTGTATCCTAAGTTATTGTAAAAAAAACGAGTATTTAGATCCTTTCTTATACTCATTTTTTAAAAACATTAGCCGACCTTACTCGAGCTTGCACGATCCAACGATGTTCCTGAATGGATTTTATGGCTTTTGCCCGTTTGCTTCACCAAGAAGATGATAATTGCAGCGCTTACAATCATGCTGATCCCCAGCACAGTCAAACCGAGATTATGACTGCCTGTCATGTCATTCACAAATCCAACGAAGTATGGCCCGAAAAACCCGCCAAGGTTTCCAATACTGTTGATCAAAGCAATCGCTCCGCCAGCGGCTGCTCCCGTTAGGAAAGATGGCGGGATTGCCCAGAACGGAGAGTATGCGCCGAATGCTCCGCAAAGGCTAACCGTTAGAAGTGCAAACGAACCGACTAGGCTGAATTCCGACACGTACAAGCTGGCTATCATTGCAATGGCACTTATCGTCAGGCAGCCGGCAACGTGAAACTTTCGCTCATTCTTTTTGTCCGAGCTTTTTCCCACCAAATACATGACAACCATGGCACAAAGATACATGCAGCCTAGCAACCAGCCGATGCTTTGCAGACTCCATCCGGTCGTTTCGGTTAGTCCTCTTGAAATGGTTGGCAGGAACATATTAATGCCGTAATATCCGAACATCCAGAAGAAGTAGCCGATCGCCAAAACAAGAACATCTTTGTCCCGCAACACTTCAAGAAACGTTGGTTTTTTCACTTTTTGCTTCTCCAGCGCCTCTTTGCGGGTCACATCCAGCAGCCAAGTTTTCTCATCACCGGTCAGCCACTTGGCGTCTTCAATGCGATCCGTCAGGTAGTAATAACAAATGATGCCCAGAATCACTGCCGGAACCGCTTCCAAAATAAATAGCCACTGCCAACCGGAAAGTCCAAACCATTCAATCTGCAAAAGAAACGTCGATAACGGGGAACCGATTGCGTTTGCGGCCGGAATGGCGATCATGAAACCGGCGATGGCTTTCGCGTGGTGTTTGGATTGATAGAATCCACTAAGATAATGAACCATACACGGATAAAAGCTGGCTTCGGCAACGCCGAGCAAGAAGCGAACGATATAAAACTGGATCGGGGTCTGAATGAACGCCATGACGACCGCCATGATCCCCCATGTAATCATGATCCGGCTGATCCAGCGCCTTGCACCAATCTTGGACATCATCGCGCTGCCTGGAACCTCCAACAAGAAGTACCCCAGAAAGAAAATTCCTGCACCGAAACCGTACACCGCCTCGGAAAAACCGAGTTCTTCATTCATTCGCAAGGCAGCAAAGCCGATGTTTACCCGGTCCAGAATCGAAATTGCGAAACATAAAAACAAAAAAGGGATCAATCGCATCGTTACTTTACGAACTGTAGATTTCTCAAGCTGAAGTAGATCCATAAGAAAATCCTCCCATTAATTAATACGAATCCATTTTTGATTTAAACGCTTACAATTTGGTTCGAAAATGGATACCATATCTTCCATTGCAGAGTTTCCAATAGTTAATTTGCTTCACCTCCAATTGATTTGTAATCTTGTAAACTTGTATCCTAAGTTAACTTGTCTAGAATATAACAAGTTCATTTTTAATTGTCAATAACTGATTATAAAATTTTTAAAGAATAAACATAACAAAAATCCCTATGCCTTTACCTTATGCATAGGGATTTTTGTTAATCTTTCCAATAACGATCATAAAGATTTTGCATATGCTCCGTCATCAGCCTGGCAGCGGTATCCTCTTCTTTTTGCTCAATAGCATTAATGATTTCCTGGTGCTCTTTAAAATTAGTGTCTCTATAGTCCGGACGGGTTACTGTCCGATCCCGAATAAATCTCCACATTTCCTGCTGTTTCATTGCTTGGGTAATCACAGTCATAAACTGAATATATAGATCATTGTGCGAAGCTCGAGCAATTTCCATATGCAATCGTTCATCGGTTTCAGGCACATAGTGTCCTTTCGAAGTTTCGGACTCCATCTGTTTGATCGTTTCTCGAAGAAGAAGGATTTCTTCTTTGGTAGCCCTTTGAGCCGCCATTCTGGCAATGAGCGGTTCAATGCTCATTCTCGCTTCGACAATGTCCTCTGGAGACACCGAGTTTATTAACGATTCGTCGGTAAGCGACTCATCCTGTGCGACAATGCTTTTGACGTAGACACCTTCACCTTGTCTGGAATAAATGTACCCTTTCATCTCCAATGCACTCAGTGCTTGTCTTATAGGAGCACGGCTTACTCCAAATTGCGCACACAATTCACGTTCCGTTGGAAGCTTGTCTCCGATTTGAAACGTACCGGATTGTATCTCGGAAAGAATCTGATCATAAATCTGAATGTACAGTTTGTTGCTGGATACGCGATTGAATTGTATTGTAATCATCTCCCTCTTTCAGCTCTACTTGCATCATATCAATAAATATTATATAAATTAGAGTCTTGTTAGACAACATAATGTAAGACAAATGTGCAGAATAACATATCGTATCGTGAAGCCCTGAGTACTCCGCTATACCATAAAAGCCAAACAAGCTGCCTGTAGGCAGCTTGTTCAAGTACATTCACTCCATATGATTATTAAGGCTGAATGACAAATGTCGTTACGCTCTGGGCTGGAAGGTTTGCCGTAAATCCATTGCCGGATATCTGGAGTGAGGAGCCTGCCGCCAGATTGCGCGTGCTATCCGTGATCCAGGAGGATACGGCGGATCCCTTTACATTTTTCACCTTGAACCGCTGATTCACGTCCGATGTATTTTTGTTAATAGCGACAATGACGATCTTGTTGTTGTCTCCCTTGTACGCCGAGACATACACGCCGTTCGCCGGATTTTTGGTTGCATCTACCCTGACGTCTCCAGGACGGATGAATTTGGAGTAATGAGCCATACTGTAGCCGCGTTTGCTAATGGTTCCGTCTTCCTTGATCGGACCATAATGTCTGCGAATATACCACCATACATAAGCCTGGAAGTTCCCTTCAACCATGGCGTTATACATGTGCTCCGCAACACCCAACGCCTCCGGCCAGCGATCTGCCGAGTCGGTTTCGCTGTTTGGATAGTAGACTTCGGTCATCCATAGCTCCTTGCCTGCACCCTTTTGCTCGTACAATGGATATGGAAAATCACTGTATTGTGTGCCATACGTATGTGCTCCGAGAATATCGAGATTGGCGAGCGCTTGTGGATCATTTAAAATCGGATCCGACATTTGTTTCACATAGGAGAAGGACTCCGGCGCAATGACCCTGTTGTTGATCGAGCCTGCATTTTCTTTCATGAATCGCAGCATCTCCTCCGGAGACCACCAGGTCCAGTCATGGGCGTAATCCGGCTCGTTCTGGACGGAAATGGCATACAGGTTCACGCCGTTATTTTTCATAAACGTATCGAACTCATTCAAATACTGTGCGTAGGCATCATACTTGTCGTATTTGAGCCGTTTGGCCTGTGTGTCCTGAACATAAGCCGTCACATTGATATTGTCGATGTTCGGTCCTCCTGTTCCCGTGGACACCAGCTTTAAGGTACTCGTTCCATTGACCATCGGAACCTGAATCGATTTTTCCTTCCACGTATCCCCGCTGCCCGTGGCTTCAAAAGGAACATTGCTAAGTTCTAATGTACCGTTCACATATACATCCAGATTACTCGTCCCTGACGGAAGCGAATAACGAATCTTTACGTTTTTGGTGCCTGTGCTGCCAATCAGGATCGTATTCCACAGAACAGCCGAGCCGCTCGCATTTTGAAAATGAACATAACCCGTTCCCGTATAGCCTGAAAATGAATTCGCTACCGCTGCTCCGGTCAACGTTGTCGTTGATTCGGCTTCATACGTCGAACCGTTGCCCGAAGTCATGCCAAGCGTGAAGGTTTCCGTCATGTCACTCGGCGGATTCCATGGAGAGGCGAATACAATCGCCCCGTGTTCAATCGCTTTTTTGGCCGTTTCCACTTCCCGCTGCCAATTGTTTTTGTTTTCGTCGATCGGGATACGCAGCACAGAGAAGCCCAGCTGATTCGCACCATTGCCAAAAGCCGTTTCTCTTTCTGCTGCGGTCAGATCACCAATCCAGCCCGAATGTGTCATTCCGCCAAAACCACGAATAACCTGTTTTTGCGAAGAGACATTAATGACGACATCGTTAGCTGCCATCACTTTGGAAGCCGCGGGCACAAAAAACAAGGGCAAAGCTGTCGCCACAGCCAGTACGGTACAGAACGATTTTTTCATGAAAGTATTCACGCATTCTCATCTCCCGACGTTCATGATTTGTACGAATTCAATGCTTACCCCTTCACACCTCCAATCGTCATCCCCTGTACGAAGTATTTCTGGAGGAACGGGTACACCATCAGAATCGGAACACTGGCTATGATGGTCATGGTGGCCCGAATAGAAGTCGGCGTAACAGCAACCCCGCTGTTCTCGGCCGACTGGTATGCATCACTTGCCGATGAGGTTGCCGCAGTCGTCGATGTCTGCAAAATCTTCATTAATTCATATTGCAGGGTGCTGAGTTCCTTGTTGGATGAATTGTACAGAAATACGTCGAACCAGGAATTCCACTGACCTACAGCCACAAAGAGTGATACCGTTGCCATTGCCGGAATGGTTAAGGGAAGGACAACACGGATGAATGTCGTAAACTCCCCTGCCCCGTCAATGCGAGCTGACTCGAGAATGCCCTCAGGCAACCCTTCGATAAACGAGCGAATCACGATCATGTTGAACACTCCAATCACCCCGGGAATGATATAGACCCAGAAGGAGCCAATCAGCCCGAGATCACGAATCAACAGATACCCTGGAATCAGCCCTCCGCTGAAGTACATCGTAAATACAAAGAACATGGTCACAAACTTGCGAAGTACAAATTCCTGCCGACTGAGCGTATAGGCAAGCATGGCGGTACAGAAAACGGACACGATCGTCCCGATGATCGTACGAAGCGCCGAGATAAGCGTGGCATGGTAGATGTCGGATTCCCCAAAGATATATTTGTAATTATCCAGTGTCCACACACGGGGCCACAGATAGATCCCCCCGCGAATGGCGTCGTTGGCGTCATTGAGGGAAACGGCTATCATATTGAGAAAAGGGTAGATCGTGACAATCATCAAACAGACCATAAATATGATATTAAATGCATCAAACGCCCGGTCCCCGGCGCTGCTGTTCCGCAAGCGGGATGATTTTGCTTTTGGCATGGTCTAGGCCTCCTCTTAGAATAATCTGCTTTCTCCCATTTTTTTCGCAATGTAGTTGGCGGTGAAGAGGAAGATGAAGCTGACCACGGTCTTGAAAATACCTGCCGCTGTACCCAAGGAGAAGTTCCCCATTCCGAGACCATACTTCAGTACAAAGATATCCAGGTTTTCTGAATAATCCATATTCATTCCGTTGCCCAGCAAGTATTGAGGTTCAAATCCGGATTCCAGGATGCTGCCCATATTCATAATGAGCAAAATAACGATAACCGGCTTCAAGCCTGGCAGCGTAATATACAGCATGCGTTTGAAGCGGCTGGCTCCGTCAATCTCCGCAGCCTCATACTGGGCAGGATCAATCGCCGTGATTGCCGCCAGATAGATGATGGTGTTCCAGCCAACGTCTTTCCACACCTCGGTAGCGCCCAGTATGCCCCAGAAATACTCCCCTTTCCCCATCCACAACACCGGACTGTCGATCAGGTGAAGCTTCATGAGCAGCAGATTGATAATGCCGTCTGGTGACAATACGGTCAGGACGATGCTCGAAGCGACAACCCAGGAAATAAAGTGAGGCAGATAGCTGACCGTTTGCACAAAACGTTTAAAAATGATATTCTTCAGCTCATTTAACAAAAGCGCCAGCGTAATTGCGGTAACAAACCCAAGCACCAGTTTGATCGAACTCATGACAAGCGTATTTCGCAGCACCCGATAGAAGGTATGATCCTCAAAGAGGGTCTGAAAATGTTTCCATCCCACCCACTGCTGATCCGCAAAGGCTCTGGCCGGCTTGAAGTTCTGGAAAGCCATCGTCCAGCCCCATAATGGCAAATACTTGAAGACAAACGCCCAGACGACAAAAGGAATACACATCCAGGCCAGCGTTCGTTGCTGCACAAGTCGTTTCCAAAAAGAGGTTGCTATGGTTCCCTTCGGGCCGGAAGCCGGCGGCATAGATTGAAGAGATGCATTCGGTTTCTCCACGATGCAGATGCTCCTTTCCCATGCTGTTATTCATGCGCGGAAAAGCCTGGTTAACAGGTAGTCAACGTCTTCTCCAGCGCACGTAACAGTTTGTTTTGACCATCAATTTACCATTTGCCTGCAATCCGGTTTTGGACAATCCCGGTGATGGTTTTCTCGTAGCCTGCTTTGTCCAGCTTGTTCAATTCGGTCATGTAGGCATTCCACAGATTGTCGAAGTTCGCTGGTGTACCCAGGATCATCTCGGGCAAATATTTACGCTGCAAATCATCCGATTTCGTTGTAAAAATCTGTTCCGGTGAGCCCTGCTCCAGTGCAATGGACCATGCCGGGAACCACGGACGCTCTTCCGGCTTGTTGAATAGTTCACTAAAGGTCTGGATGCCGTAGGCTTCTAGGAATTTCTTATCTCCTTCGGTGTATGTTGCCGCGACTACTTCAGGCTGATTCCCCGGACTGTATGCGTTTCCATCAGAGAGGGTGGATTCACCGCCATAGCGCGGCCAGTCTGTACCGAAATACGTAAAGCCGAATTTGCGGCTCAACTCCAGATCATCATGCATTTTCCGTTGATCATCGTTCGCATAATAGTAGCGGCCTTTTTCATCCACGCTGTAGGTTTCATCCTTGATGCCCCACTGTACCAAAATCTGATTCTCTTCTTTCAGCAAATTGTCAAAATACTTGATGATACGTACCGGGTCTTTGGCATTAACCGAAATTCCGGTTGCATAGTTGTTTACAAAGCCGGGAGGATCAATGTACTGATCCTTGATGCTCTTGTCAAAGACAATCGGAAGAGGTGCATAACGCTTCTCATCAATGCCCGCTGCAAGCAGGTTTTTGGAGGCATCCCCGATCTGCCAGCCATAGTTAAAATATCCGAGAACACGACCCGAAGTCAGTTTGGCCAGATATTGGTCCTTGTTCATCGTGAAGGACTCCGGATCAAGCATGCCTTTGGCGTTAATTTCGTTCAGCTTCTTGATCCACCGTTTCTGCTCATCGGTTCCGGCAACTACCTTGGCTTCATGGGTCTTCATATCGACCATAACGCTGCCGTCATTCGGATATCCAGCGAGGTGCATGGCTGGATTTTGCAGGGTGAAAAAGTTGTTGGCTACGCCCGCAAGGGATACAAAACCGATCGTTTCCGCTCCGTCAACGGTAGGATGTTTCTCCTTGTAGTCCTCGATCAGGTCGAAGTATTCGTCCAGCGTAGTTATCTTCGGATAGTCAAACTCCTTAAGCACAGAACGCTGAATCCAGAAGGCTCCCCCGCCTATATTGGGGCTGCCCGAGTATTCGCCCTGATTGGCCGTATACGGCAATGCATAGATTTTTCCGTCTTCCGCGTTTCTCATTTTGTCAAAGTACGGTCCATACACCTTCTTGATATTCGGTCCGTACTCCTCAATCAGATCATCCAGCGGAATGTAAGCTCCGGCATCCAGCAGCTTCGACATCTCTCCGCTGGAGCTGATGACATCCGGGTAGTCTCCGCTCGCAATCATGACGCCGGCCTTGGTCGCGCTGTCCCCAACCAGGTATTCCATTTTCCAGTCCACGCCCGTCTGTTCCTGCAAGGCCTTGCCAATCGTTGTTTCACTTGCCAAGGTGTCCTTCTTGCCCGAAGAGAACATGTAATAGGAGAATGTAACCGGACTGTTATCCTCTTCGCCTGCAGCTGCAGGCGCTGGGGTTGAATGGTTCGCGCTGCATCCTGCCAGCAAGGCGGTCAGCGTTACAGCCAAGCCTGCCTTTTTCAAAGTCGGTTTCAACATAAGCCCATCCCTCCAAAGGTATAATCTCAATCATTATGCATTACCACTTTCCTGCTGCACGGTCCTTTACAGCCTGTGTAATTGTAGCCTCGTACGTTTTCTTGTCCAATTGATTCAACTGGCCCATGTAATCATTCCAAGTATTTTCAAAAGCCGCTGGCGATTCCATGATCATTTTGGGCAGGAATTTTTTCTGAAGATCGTCTGCCTTCGTAATGAAAATCTGTTCAGGTGAACCCTGCTCCAGCGCAATGGACCATGCAGGGGACCAAGGGCGTTCATCCGGTGTGCTGAACAGCTCGGCAAACGTCTCTACGCCATACTTTTCCAGCAGCAGCTTGTCGCCGTCCGTGTAGCTGAAGGTAGCCACTTCGGGCTGATTGCCTGGGCCATAAGCATTCCCGTCCTTCAGCAAGGAGTTATTGCCGTATCGCGGCCAACTGTAGTTGAAATAGTCGAATCCAAACTTCTGGCTAAGTTCCGGATCTTCATGGTATTTGCGCTGCTCGTCATTTTCATAATAAAAGCGCCCTTCTTCATTCACGCTATACGTTTGATCCTGAATGCCCCACTGTACCAGAATCTGATTTTCTTCCTTGAGCAAATTGTCAAAATACTTGATGATTCGTACTGGGTCCTTGGCCTTGACGGTTATGCCTACACCATAGTTGTTCACAAAGCCCGGCGGATCGATATACTGGTCTTTGACAGTCTCATCGAACACGATCGGCAGCGCCACGTAACGCTTGTCATCGATTCCAGCCTTTTTGAGATTGCTTGTTGCGTCACCCACCTGCCAGGAATAACTGAAATATCCAAGCACCCGCCCGGAAGTCAGTTTGGCCAGATACTGATCCCGGTTCATCGTAAAGGATTCCGGATCGAACATGCCTTGTGCGTTCACCTCGTTCAACTTCTGAATCCATTGTTTCTGATAATCAGACCCGGCTACGAGTTTCGCTTCATGGCTCTGCATATCCACCATCACACTGCCATCATTCGGGTAACCTGCCAGATGCATGGCCGGATTTTGCAGGGTGAAGAAGCTGCTTGGTTCACCTGCAAGTGTGGCGAAGCCAATCGTGTCCTTGCCGTCAATCTGCGGATACTTCTGCTTGTAACGCTCAATCAAGTCGAAATATTCGTCCAGAGTGCGGATTTGGGGATAATCGAACTCTTTCAACACCGCACGCTGAATGTAAAATCCCGTCTGAAAATTGGGTTCTGATACATATCCGATGTTGGCTGTGTACGGGAAGAAGTAAATCTGACCATCTTCCTGCCTAAACTTGTCCATGTAGGGACCATATACACGCTTGATATTCGGTCCGTATTGCTCAATCAGCTCATCCAGTGGAATAAATGCACCTGCATCCATCAGCTTCGCCATCTCTCCACTGGAATCAATAATGTCCGGATAATCACCACTGGCAATCATGACACCTGCCTTGGTTGCACTGTCACCTACCAGGTACTCCATCTTCCAATCCACACCCGTTTGTTCCTGAAGCTTCTGGCCGATCGTGGTGCTGCTTGCCAGAATGTCCTTCTTTCCCCCGCCAAATGTAAAATACTTGAACGTAACCGGCGTATTGTCCTCGCTGTCTGGAGACGTTGCCTCCGGACTGGCTTTGTTGCAGCCAGCGAGCGTTAATGCGAGCAAGATAACCAGACCTGTGAACAAAGATTTCTTTCTAAACATGTGGTAGATGCCCCCCTTTGACGACCTTCGTATCGTGAAGCATCCTCAATATACCAAGATAGCGCTTACAATGTTACCCATGAAAGTGTACCTTCTGCTTAGAAAAGTATATTGTCCCCTCAGTCACCACGCATGCACCTTTCATTCAGCGGCAGCTTGATCCGGATCTGTGTCCCTTCACCTTCCCGACTGTGAATGGAGAACGTGAAGCAGTCACCGTAACACAGTCTCAAGCGGCTATATGCATTCTTCATGCCGACATGTTCCCCCATATCCGTGTTCTGATCCAGATACTTTAGCAGCTCTTCCAGCCTGGATGAAGACATGCCGATCCCGTTATCTTCGAGGCATATGTGAAGATGATCATCTTCTGCGGATACGGAGAGTTGAATCAGACCTTGACCCGGCGTGGACTCAATCCCGTGAATGCTCGCATTTTCTACAAACGGAAGAATAACCATCTTTGGAATTCGAACCATAATCACCGCAGGGGCTGCCTCAATCCGGTACTGAAGCTTTTCGCCAAAACGATACTGCTGAATCTGCAAAAAGCTGTCGATCAGTTCCAGCTCTTCCTTCACCGTCACATGCTGCTGGTTCCAGCTGATCGATTTCCTGAACATTTTAGCCATATGATGTACGATTTTGGCTGTTTCCTTCTCGCCTTTGATCAGGCTCCGCATCCGCACGGATTCGAGCGTATTGAACAGAAAATGAGGATTAATCTGACTGTGAAGCGCATGAAGCTGTGCCTGCTGCTGTTTAAGCTCCAGATCTTTCTTCTGAATGTCCGCCAGGTACACCTCATCGATCAAGCTGCGAATCGTCTCGGTCATCCGGTTGAATTCCGTCGTAAGCTGACCAATCTCGTCTCTCGCATTCTCAGGAGGGATGGTCTGAAAATTCTGCGTTTTTACTTTTTTCATATGTTTCAGAATGCGTACCAGTCTGACATGAATGGATCTGGACATCGCTGCAATGATGATCGAAGGCAATACAAAATTAATACAGGCCAGCCAGACAACAGAGGAACGAGATTTTCGAACCTCCCGCAGGACAATCTCTTCATCCATAACGCCTTGCAGCGACCAGCCTTCCAGGTAGTTAATACCGGAATAGATGCTTTCAAACCGAATCGTTTGGTTCGGAAAATGAATCTTGCTGTACAGCTCCCCAATCCGGTTTCCCTGCGTGTCAGGGTCATTGGAAAAGCGGATATGCCCTTCCGGATCTACCAGGTACACGCTTCCGTCAAAACCACTGTTGCGAAAATGTTCCTTGATGACATCCATATTGAAGTCTATTTTCAACAATTGTTCGATACCTCCCGTATCCAGATTATCGAGTCGCTGAACAAGGCTGAGTGTCTGGTCCGTGGCAATCAATGCCGGATAAGGGGCAGAGTATGCCCGAAATTGCTCATACCAGTTCGTTTTGCGCACAGCCGCCGTCAGCCGTTCAATGTACCCTGAGGATAAAATGGTTGGATTATCGGTGTATACCTGGTACCAGCGAATTCCCTGGCTGAGCTGTCCTGAAAATTCCCCTTTCAAATATGTATTGTAGGCCTGAATATATTCAAAATGACTGCCAAACGACCGGGACAATGTATCGTTAAACACAGGATCGGCATAGAACGAATACGATAAGGCCACTGCCTGATCAACCGTAACGCGCAGGTCATTCCTCAGATTGTTCATGGCGACACCAGCGTCACGCGTTTTCTGACTGCGGATATTCGCCGTGGTTACTTGATAGAAAACTACATTGGTAACCACGATGGGAATAAAAACAGACAGCACATACATGAGCAGCAGCTTGTCCCGAAGTTTCATGTAATTCAGATTCCACCGGATCATTGGACACCTCGCTGTCCATTTTCCTTCAGCAGATTACGGTAGGCTGTGGGTGACATCTTGACGATCTTCTCGAACTGGGTCACAAAATAATCGGCGTTCTGGAACCCTACGCGGGCGGCGACCTCATACATTCTCAGATCCGTTTGGCGAAGCAGCTTTTTCGCCTCCTGGATGCGCAGGTTCAGCAAATATTCATTGAAATATTGATCGTAGCTTTTGCGAAACAGACGGCCCAAGTAGACCGGATTCATATAAAACAGGGCCGCAATGCTTTTGAGACTGATGTTCTCGGTATAATGGGCATCAATGTATCGCTTAATCCTGCTGATATCCCCTTTGGATTGCTCCATCCGCAGCTGTGCGATGTACCCCTCTGCCTCCTTCAGGGCTGCCAGAAAAGCTTCCTTCAGCAGTTGCAAGCTCCAACCCTCATGACTTTGTTCTGCCAATGTCTTCAACCGCTGAAGCCCCGCGTCGGTTCCACCCATCTCATGAACGACCGCCAATATTCCCGTAATACAGCGCAGCAGAGAGCCGGTTACCGCTTGAGGGGAAAAGCGACGAGCATGAAAAAGCTCAAACATGTCATTTACAATCGCAAGGCACGCAGAGCGGTTCCGTTCCTCCAGACTCAGGATTAAGGGGTCAACATCTTCCTGATTCACATTAAACACATACAGAGACTTGTCCCTGATATCCGTATACCGCACAAAACCTCCTTGTTCTGCATATTTGTGCTTGGCCGCCTCTGCCGCTTCCTCATAAGACCTCGGAATTTCGCATATTTCATGTACAAGCGTGCCTGCATAGAAACCCGAATCTGCATGTAAATGTTCGCTCAGTTCCTTGTGGATGGCATGCAGTTTGTCTTCCACATGACGTTTCGAAATTTGTCCCTTCCATAACAGCATCAGACCAAATCTGCCGCGCTGCTCCTCCATGACGAAGATACTGAAACCATCCTCCTCCAATGGATGAAGACATTCGCGAAGTTGTTGAAGAGTCACTGTTCTCACTTCCAAACCCTGCTGCGGTTCAATCAGCGCAATCATCAAACTAGCCTGATGACTTATTCCAAGCATCTCGGCATATCGATGCTCTTCCGCCTTATGCACCTGGCCTTTGATCATGTTCTCCAGCATCAGGCTGCTGGCCTGTTCCTCTGGCAAAAAAACATGTTTGCGTTTCGTACGGATCAGGTTCGCCGCTTTTTGCAGCGTTGCTGTCATTTCTTCCTCATCGATCGGTTTCAGAATATAATCCTGAACCCCGTACCGAATAGCCTGCTGCGCATACTTGAAGTCGTGATAACCGCTAATAATGATGAATACGGGTTCCAGGTTCGGTGACTTCACCACGGAGCGAATCAGTTCCAACCCATCCAGAACAGGCATACGAATATCGGTAATAATTACATCCGGCTGCAGACACTCTGCCCTGTTCAGTGCTTCGAGACCGTTCTCCGCTTCTCCGGCAATCTCCATGCCGAGTCCGTGCCAGTCAATCAGTTCATGCATTCCTTTTCGAACAAACATCTCATCATCCACCAGCAATACCTTCAACATTCAATCGTCCCCTTCCCTAACAAAAAAATAAACCGAAGGCATCGTTATTACCTCTGCCGAATCCGACACAGCTCCTGCATTGCAAAGTTTGGAATTTGGTTCAGAAACGCCTTATCGGAAAACGTTTGCATTCTCTGATTCAATGTGCCAGCTGGTTTACAGTTTATAGATTGTTGCCTGTAAATTCATTGCACGAATCGTCCTATTGATTGCGCGAAATGACAACCGATTCACGCCCAAAAGCAAGTATAACGTGTCTCAGATTCGTTACATTTTCAAATAGGCGAAATTGCACCAAATAGCTTCACCTCAGTTCGTTAGCATAAATCAGTGAATGATGAGATACGACAAAAAGACAAAGCAAAAGGAACGAAGCAGAATATCGATCTGTTTCGTCCCCTCTTTGCTTCATCATGGCAGCAGTCATAGACCTTTCATCTGACGACTATAAGTAAACTGCTGTTGATCATGATTCTCCTTACCAAAGCATTCTTTGTTTCAATCATTTTTCGTTTTGTTCCTTTACTTCCATTCCTCTTGTAAAAAAAACGATACCAATAGCAGCAAAAGTTACATAATTACTTATTCTTGCTATGACGTCTTCATCATCCTCGTAATTAATCCAAAACAAGAGGGCGAATGGCGAAATGATCATTAATACCTTCATAACCAACATAAATACATATTGGACTTTTTGCTTTCGTAAATTCCCTTTTGTTGAGGTTATTCTAAGGCTGACCTTCGAAGAGTCATAGATTGTTATTAGTAGTGCGATGATACTTGTGTATGCCGTTATTTTCGAGCTCATTTGAATCCATGGAATAAATGCTACTACTGCAATTCCTAGATAAATTCCTGCAGCTAGGTAAAAAAGGTTGCTTTTGATTTTTCTTTGCAAACTCTCTCGCTCCTCACTTTTATATATCTGTTTTACCATGATTATACAACAACAAGTTTTTGTAAACCTTGTATTATGAAATATCTCTGATTGGTGAACAACAAAAAGACCGCCGAGCTAAGCTCTGCCGTCCTTTGTTGCAATTATTCGCTTGTATAATGGTAAGAACTACATTTGCAGTTTATTCAATCCCTTTAAAAGAATGGTTGTTTGCTGAATATCTCCGCCACGATCAATATACGCAGACCACTTGGGAAAAACCTCTTTGAAGAATTCATTTCCTAAATCGGTTAAATCAGAGCTTCGCAGCACCAAATCGTCTTTAAGCGAGCCATCCTCATGGAAAGGTTCTATAACTATTAACTTGTGCTCTGCCAAAAAATTCATTAGTACCGTTGTCATTGAAGTAACTTGCTGTCGATAAGACAAGCTTTTGCTTCTTTTTAATATCGTGGGATAACTGTATCTTAATATACTCACGCTGGTCACCTCAAATTCCATCTACTGGTTATGACTATTCTAATGTATACATAAATTACCAGTCAAATGAGGAGGATTCATGCCTATTATATATTCCCTACCTTAATCTCCCACTCTCTTTGCGCTGTCGTCATAAAAGCTGGACCTTGGGAGACAAAGGGACCATTGCGGGGCCAAACAAACCTTCTTAATTCCAGGTTCAAGTGGCACTATATCATCCAATTTCCGGTACAAATACTCCGCTATCGAGCCGTAAGTAGCACCAAAGGTCGGTCATCAGATCAGTGGATCGTCTCTATTTAGCCCTTCACTGCTGAGCCTACTGTCATCGCACGCTCGACCTGCTCACTCAAGAAGAGATAGACGAGCACCATCGGCAGAGATGCAATGGTCATGACAGCTCCCATGGCTCCCCAATCTGTACTGTAAGAACCCTGAAAGAATAACAGACCAAGCGGCAGCGTCTTCATGTTCTCATCCGAGATCAGAATGTAGGCAAGCGTGAACTCATTCCAGTTATTTAGGAATTGAAAAATAGCCACGGTCGCAATCGCTGGAAGTGCCAACGGTACAATGATACTGAGAAATAGACGATAAATGGTGGCTCCGTCCATACAAGCCGCTTCTTCAATCTCCTTCGGAATCGCCATCAGGAAGCCATAGAACACCATCGTAGAGAATGGGAGTCCAATAGCTACATAAGGCAGAATCAAGGCTCCATAGGTATTGGTCAGGTGAAAATCACGTACCAGCAGCGCAAGGGGAATCATGATGACCTGCAGCGGCATGAACATGCCGATAATCATGTACGTCCGCGCCAGCGAGTTGAAGCGCCATTTCATACGGGCCACGGCAAAAGCAAACATCAGAGCCAGCAGCATAATCAGTAAGGTGGAGATCGTCGATACCACGAAGCTGTTCATAAAATACCGCGGGATATTGAATTGCTGCCAGGCGTTGATATAGTTCTCAAATCGAAAGGTGGTGGGCAATCCAAACGGATTGGTCACAAATATCTCATCATTGTTCTTCAGTGAATAGGAAATCATCCAGAATAGCGGGTAGATTGATACGATCAGGTACAGCCACAGCGGTAGCTGCAGGACAGCTTGTCCGATTTTGCGCAGAGCCGTTGTACTCATTTCCGTTCTCCTTTACATGTCTAGTTGCATTCATGCGATTAGGCTTGTTGTCCACGGTCAAATACCTTGTTGATGATTACGGTAGCGAGCAGCGAGAGCAGCACCAGCACCACGGATACAGCGCATGCATAGCCATAATTACTCTCCATGAAGGCATAGCGATAGATCATGAAGGTGAGGGTATAGTTAACGGTACCTGGACCTCCATTGGTCATGATCAGCATCTGTACGAACGCACCAATCCCTGAAGTAATAGCAATGATGAAGCAGAACTTGTAGGTCTCTCTCATCAAAGGCAGGGTGACGTAAAGATGTGCCTTCCATTTGCTGCAGCCGTCGATTGTGGCCGCCTCGAAGTAATCCTCCGGAATGGATTTCACCCCTGCATACAGAAGCGCGAATTGGTAGCCCATGAACTGCCAGGCATTGACGAAGGCAATCGCAATAATGGATTCCGTCGGAGAATTGAGCCAGTTCTGCTGATACGGAATATGCAGCAAAGTGAACAGGCGGTTAATGAGTCCGTTGGTCGGATCGTACATCGCAATCCACAGCTGGCATACAACCGTAACCGACAGCACAACGGGAATAAAGTAGGCGGTCTTCAACAATTTTCGACCACGAGTACAGGGATCGGCGCAGATCAGAGCAAGGATCGTACCGAGCCCAATCTGGAAGACAACGAGCACAAGGGCGAAAATGCCCCCGTTCTTCAGCGAGGTCATAAGCAGCGGATCATTGAACAGCTCGATATAGTTGCTGAGTCCCGAGAACTCGGGTGTGCTCAGTCCGTCCCAATCATAAAAGCTGCGAACTACGGTCTGAAGTACGGGATAGATTATAACAATACTGTATATCAGCAGTGCTGGCAGCAAAAACAGAGTCAGTGCTGTCTTGTTACCCAAATATTTATTCATGTTTTTCTTCCACCCCTTCTGTCTATCAGAGCACCCCTTGATGAAAAATCACCAAGGGCTGCCGGGTTCCTAGTTCTCTTTATCCAGCACACGATTCAGACTTTCGATGAATTCCTCTGGCGTGTAGCTATCCACCAGTAGAAACTGTGTGCCGTCATTGATGGCATTTGTAATCGCCGTATTACTTAACAGCTGTGCGTAATTCTCTGCATTCGGCAGAAGCTCGGTTGCTACACGCTGCATCATGGCAGGAACATCCGAAGCGATCGGCAGGTCAACCTTAGGCGAAACGATCGGGCTGCCCAGCTGCGTGTAACGGTATTCGGCAGACTTAGCCGCCAAGAAAGCTGCGACTTCGACCGCTGTATCCTTGTTCTTGCTGCCCGGATATACGGCATACCCTTGCGGAGCTCCCGCCCCGTTGATGAAATACTTGGATTTCTCATAGGTAGCCTCGTCCTTGGCCGGCCAATACATCCAGTCCACCTGATCTCCCAGCTTCTCCTGCGAACTGTAAATCTCCCATTGGCCATTTACGAACATGGCTGCTTTGCCTTGATAGAACAAAGAGGACGCCTGATCATAGTTGGTATTCGTTGCATTCGCATCGAATAATCCCGCTTGCTGCAGCTTCTTCATCTGCTGAGCGGCAGTCACGAAAGCGTCAGGCAGCTGTTTCACGCCCTCTTGACCCAACGCACCAAAGCCTTGCGGCTGCTCGCGGGTCACCAGACCGTTATAGAAGGCGGTCGTAATCCACTTTTCCTTCGCAAATATGGACATCGGCACATAGCCGGCAGCCTTCAGCTTCTGCGCAGCCTCGGCCATCTGATCAATGGTCTTGATCGGTGTCTGGATGCCAACCTGTTCGAAGATCGATTTGTTGTAATAGAGGATCTGGAACTCGATTCCCGTATCGGGATAAGCGTATACATGATTGTCCGGCGCTACCAGACGGGATTCTACGCCCGGATTCATATTCTGCTTGAATTTCGTGGTAGCTTCATAGTCATCCAGCAGCTCGACATTTTTGGATTTTGCCATCGTCTGCAGCGTCGACCAGTCTGTAAAATAGATATCAGGCATATTGCCCGTTGCCGCATAAGTCTTCAGCTTCTGATAGCCATCCTGGACCGCGGCCTCCAGCTCAATTTCTACATTCGGCATTTCCTCTTTGAGCTTTTCCACCGCATAATCGAACGGCTTGGACGTGTCATCATCAAAATGCTGGGCATACACCTTCAGTTTGATTGTCCCATCGCCGGATGGATTCGATGCTTCCGGAGAAGAGGATTCCGTGCTCCCGCAAGCAGCCAAAACCAATGACATTGTAAGCGTTAGCAATGCAGCCTTCAAACGTTTGTGATTCCGTACTTTCATTTCATGGCCTCCCTGTGCAGCTCTCTATTGACTGCGTTTTCATTGATGTAGCTATAGTATAATCAACACGGACATGGTTCTTTAAGGAACAAAACGGGCACTATCTGTAAAAAACGGGACAACTCCCGGCAGGTCGTTCATGAAATGCCTTGAAAGAAGAGCAGCCATCCTTCAATAACGAAGAATAGCTGCTCTCTATGATCGTAATTTATGGCTTACTTTTATAAATACTATATAGGTTGAACCAATGATTTTTACACAGAGACACTACGCGGTCAGAACCATCTTCCGATCGCTGTTATCCCCGGATTTCTTTGATCCCCTTTTTCAAGGGGAAAATCCGGTTATCAGCCTATGCTTCCGATGCAGCTTTCTTACAGAAAGCTTTTAAGCGACCGCTTCGCTTCTCCAGATTCTTTCTGCCCTCTTCGTTATCGTGTAAATTTCCGGTTCAATCTATATATTATAAAAAGTACAGACGATTATTTTGCAGCTATCTCTTCTTGATCTGCTCATATTCGGTCGGCGTCATGCCAAAGCATTTTTTAAAGGACTTGCTGAAATAATTCGGGTCGCTATAGCCGACGCTCTCCGCGATTTCGTACAGCTTGCGGTTGCCCTCCAGCATTAGCTCCTTAGCCTTCTTCATCCGAATATGTGTAATATGATCCACGATCGAGAAGCCGGATTCCTTGCGGAAGACGCGCCGCAGATAGCTGGGGTCGACGAATACTCCGGCGGATACCTGCTCTGCAGACAGGTCTGGGTCTGAATAGTGCTCCTGGATATAATGAATGGCCGCAGCGAACAGGCTCGAGGCCTTCGTCGGGCGGATTTGCTCCATCAACCGAATCAGGCGATGGTACAGCGATACCAGCCACTCCTCGGCGGCCTCCCAGCTTCCAAGCCCTCGCAAATGATCATAAGGAGAGATCACATCCCGGTGATCCCATAGCCGATCATAGCCCATGCCCCGTTCACTCGCAAAGGTCAGAGCCAGGGACAAAATCCCCATCAATGTCGCATCCGCATACTCGTCTCCCCATTCATGCATTCGGAGCTGTCGCAGAGCTCTGCGGACCTCCTCCAGGCACTCGCTGTCCTTCATGAGCAGTCCCAGGACGACCGCATCGCGCAGGCTTCCAAGATCGGGCGCTACAGCCCGGACGCCACCAGTACTTTCCATAGACTCCCCAGATTCACCGCGCTTCTCTGCAATCGGCAGCTTCGGCAGATCCGGCCCAATCCGTGTCAGCATCGCGCTCATCTCTTCTGCATTAAAGGGCTTAAGCAAATAATCCTGAACGCCTGTGCGCACCGCTTTTTGCAAATATTCGAACTCGTTATGCCCGGAAATGAATACAATCGCCATCCGCTCGAACCGAACCTTGAGCCGCTGCGCCAGTTCAATCCCGTCCATGAACGGCATATTAATATCGACCAGTGCCAGGTGCGGCTTGTGCTTCTCTGCTTCCTGGAGCGCCTCTTGTCCATTTCTCGCCTCACAGCAGACCTGGAAGCCATGACGTTCCCAGTCCATTTTCAGCCGCAGAAAATCACGAAATAACGGCTCGTCATCAACAATCATCACTTTATACACGCTATGCCTCACTTCCCTTTTTCAGCATCGGCAAAGACAGCTCGACCCTTGTCCCCTCTCCGGGAACGCTATGCACCATAATTCCGTATTCCTCTCCAAAATACAAATTCAACCGTTGCTGAACACTATACGTACCGATCGAACGCGCAACCGACTCGGATGAATCCCGTGACATAATAGCTTCTACCTGTGCGGCCTCCATCCCTACCCCGTTATCCTCTACCCGGATGATGACCTTGCCGTTCTGACTGAAGGCGGATATACGGATGAAGCCCTTGATGCCTTTGGCCTTCAACCCATGATAAATCGCATTCTCCACCAGAGGCTGAAGCGACAGCTTCGGAATCGGGGTGCCCGCCAGCTCAGACGGAATGTCAATCTCGTAACGGAATACATCGGGATAGCGGATCTGCAGAATCGTCAGATAGTCGTCCGTCAGCTCCGTCTCCTTCTCCAGAAGGATGAGCTCTCGTCCTTTATTCAAGGCCGTCCGGTAAAAATCAGCCAACGCCTTGGTCGTATCTCTCGCTTCATCATGACGGTCCAGCTCATTCAGCGCATAGATGGTATCCAGCGTGTTGTATAGAAAATGGGGCTTGATCTGTGCGCTCATCAAGGCGAGCTCAAATTCACGCTTGCGATTCTGCTCCTGCCTGACTGTGTCGAGCAGCTCCCGCACCCGTCTAACCATATAGTTAAAGGCCTCGGCAATCGTACCGATCTCATCCTCGGAACGTACATGCGCTACGGTATGTATATCCCCGTTCACTACCTTTCGCATCGCCCCAGTCAGCTGCTCCAGCGGACTGACGACCATTCGGGACAGAAAGCTCGCACCAAGCCAGGAAAATACCAGGCAGAACACGCCAATCGCTGCGGTTAATCCGACATTCTTGCGTACATCTGCCATAAGCAAATTCAGGGACACAACATTCACGAGCTTCCAGTTCATCCGGTCATAATTGACTACTGTAATCAGATTACCGTTCTCCTGGAACGAGCATGCTGCAGCGGAAGAGTGACCGGCGCAAGACTGCATGGACAGCACCAGCTCGGAGCTAATCGGTTGCATCAGCTGCGCATAATCTTCAGCTACGACCACCTGGTTGCCCCTATCGAGAAAATAGTAGGCTTTCGGCGTGGATGCATCACTGGATTTCAGATATGCAGATAACCGCTCCTCCTTCACCAGCAGGAACAAGGTCCCGTATACTTCCCCATTGTCGATGTGAATGACCGTCTTGCGGAGCGTCAGAATCGGAGAGGCCGGGTCCGGTGTCAGCATGTCTCTGCGTTCCATGTCGATCCAGCTCGCACGCCCATAGCTGTCCATCTCCTGACCGCTAACCACCAGCTTGCGGATACGCTCGGCATCCCCTTTCTCGTCATAGGAGGAGTATATGTTCCCGCTGCGATCCACGAATACAGCTCCGTCTACCTCCTTGAAGATCGATACATCTATGGACAGGCGGCTCTGCATCAGATTCGCAAAACGCGTCTTCTCGACCGTGGATTCCGGAGACCCGCCATTCGATTCATACAAACGGTTAATATTCGTGACCATAATATTCGCGGCGGTCTCTACACTGCTGAAAATGTAATCGGTTCTAGACAAAATCAGTTGAGATTCGTCCATCACATTGCTGGTTGTCCGCTCAATCAAGGAGCGGCTGAAGATTTGGCTCGATCCGGCACCAAGAATAACCAATGATAACATGATTAAGGGAAGAAACAGGGCAATCACCTTGCTCTTGAAGCGCAGCCGCCCGAACCATTGATGTGCCAAAGACAAGTACTTGTACATGATTCGCCCCCGCAATTCGAAGAATACTCATCATGTTAACACAACTCCTCCACAGAAGAGTAGATAGAAAATGCTAGAAAAGCCGGGGAAGATGTAAGCGGTTATTGAAATCGCTTGTAGAGTGTGATAGGCTCAAGATATTGTTTTAGTAAAATTATTAACTAAAAGGTGTGAGCGCAGTTGGCAACGATCAAGGACATTGCCCGGCAAGCCGGCGTATCCGCCGCAACCGTATCCAGAGTTCTCAATAATGACCTGTCTCTGTCCGTGAGCGAGGATACCAGAAGCAATATATTCGCCATTGCGGAACAGCTCCAATATAAGCCCAAACGGCTCGGACAGCTCAAGCGGAACATGCAGCGTGCCGGCAAAACGGTCTCGCTGCTGCTCTGGTGCTCCATTGAGGAGGAGCGTGACGATCCTTACTATGCTTCCATCCGGCGCGGAATCGAGATTCGCTGCGAGGAGCTTGGGCTAACACTGGGCCAGACCTTGCGAGGACGCCTCTCCATAGCCCAGCTGCAGCCTGCCGACGGACTCATCGTGGTCGGTGGCGTCAACCCGGAAGAAATCACATCGGTCCCGATCAACAAGGAGGCTGTCGTCCTGGTCGATCAGTATCAGGAACTAATGGAGTATGATACGGTGCGTGTACATTTTCGCCAAGCGGTCGGTCAGGCGCTAAGCCATCTACTGGAGCTTGGACATCAACGCATCGCCTTCATCGGCGGCGAGAGCACTGGAGAACGACGGGCCCACTATTTCAAGAAATTCATGGAGGAGCGAGGACTCTTCAATCCTGAGCTTGTTCGTGTAGGAGCTTGGAGCAGTGCTGACGGATACCGCATGATGAATGAGCTGCTGGCAGAGTCGGAGCGGCCTACGGCTGTATTCGCCGCCAGCGATCCGCTCGCCGTCGGCGTGCTGCGCGCGCTTCACGGGCACGGGCTGCAGGTACCGCAGGATATGGCTGTCGTCGGTTTCGATGACATTGAGATGGCCGCTTACCTGCAGCCTGCGCTCACTACCATCCGAGCCTATCCCGAGCAAATGGGCCGCGCCGCCGTACAGCTGCTCTCCGAGCGACTTGAAGGGCGGGAAGCCCCGGCGCATAGTGTGATCGGAACCAAGCTTATTGTAAGAGAAAGTTCTCGCCCTGGGACGCTTGAAGCGAATCCCGGGTGATCCGCACGGCACGATGACATTATTATTGCTGCAGGAGAATAATGGTCACGCATATTTGAACTTCAAGTACCGATGGCTATAAGCCTGATCGGGCAACAAATCATTTTGAACCCGGGAGTGAATCTGATGAATATCCATGTAGACGAGACACTAGGCCTGTTTCATTTGCAGTCCAAAGACAGCAGCTATCTGTTCCAAATCATTGAAGGCTATCCTGCCCATCTGTATTGGGGTGCGCAACTGAACCACGATGCCAGTCTGGGGCACATTCTGGAGCTGCGGGAGCGCTGCTCGTTCTCTCCGAATCCGATACCTGCGAATCGTACGATCTCACTGGACACGCTGCCTCAGGAATATCCGCAATTCGGCACCAGTGACTTCCGTCAGCCCGCTTACCAAGTGAAGCTGGAGGATGGAAGCAGAATTACCGAGCTGAAATACAGCGGCTACCGCATCGTCCCTGGAAAGCCCAAGCTGACAGGACTTCCTGCTGTCTATGCAGAAACGGATGAGGAAGCTACGACGCTCCACCTGTATCTTAAGGATGATTATTCAGGCCTTAAGGCAACTTTGCTGTACACCGTTTTTGCCAATCATAGTGCGATTGCACGCTCCACTTTATTTGAACATGAGGGCAAGGCTGCACTTCACCTCGAAGAAGCCATGAGTGCATCCGTAGATTTCAGCGACTCCGAGTACGAGGCTCTCTATCTGTCGGGTGCCTGGGTACGCGAGCGCCATATTCAGCGGAAAGAGCTCGGTCCTGGCGCCTTGCGTCTGGACAGCCGCCGCGGCTCCAGCAGCCACCAGATGAACCCATTCCTCGCCCTGCTCCGTCCGGACGCCACCGAGGATCTTGGCGATGTATACGGCTTCAGCCTGGTGTACAGCGGCAATTTTGTCGCACAAGCCGAAGTTGAACAATTCGGACAGACCCGGGTCAGCATCGGAATCAATCCGTTTGATTTTTCGTGGCAGCTTGCGCCCGGAGAGTCGTTCCAAACGCCTGAAGTCGTGATGGTGTATTCCGGTCAAGGGCTGGGAGGCATGTCTCGTACCTATCACCGCCTGTACCGGACTCGTCTATGCCGCGGCAACTTTAGGGACGAGGTGCGTCCGATTCTAATCAATAACTGGGAGGCGACCTACTTCAATTTCGATGCTGACAAGATCGAAGCGATCGCGAAGGAAGCCAGTCCACTCGGCATTGAGCTCTTCGTCCTTGACGACGGGTGGTTCGGCAAGCGTGATAATGATGACAGCTCTCTTGGGGACTGGTTCGAGGATCGACGCAAGCTGCCGGGCGGTCTAGCTGATCTGGCCAAACGCGTCAATGATAAAGGCATGCAGTTCGGCCTGTGGGTCGAGCCGGAGATGATCTCGCCAGAAAGTGAGCTGTACCGCAAGCATCCGGATTGGTGCCTGCATGCGGAGGGCCGCCGTCGTACGGAAGCCCGTTCCCAGCTCGTGCTTGATCTGTCGCGCAAGGAAGTATGCGATTATCTGTACGATACGCTAAGCGCCGTATTCTCCTCGGCCCCGATCACTTACGTGAAGTGGGATATGAATCGAAACATGACGGAGGTGGCCTCGGCGTCTGCCTCCCGTGAACGGCAGCAGGAGACGGCTCATCGGTATATCCTTGGGCTGTATGATCTGCTGGAACGCCTGATCACCAGCTTCCCGCACATTCTGTTCGAAAGCTGCTCCGGCGGTGGCGGCCGCTTTGATCCAGGCATGCTGCACTATATGCCGCAAACCTGGACCAGCGATGATACGGACGCTATCGAGCGATTGGCGATCCAATACGGTACGAGCATCGTCTACCCGGTCAGTACGATGGGTGCGCATGTATCGAATGTACCGAACCATCAAGTACACCGTACCACCTCCCTTACCATGCGCGGTGACGTGGCCATGAGCGGAAATTTCGGCTATGAGCTTGATCTGACCGCACTATCCGCGGAGGATAAAGCTCTGGCAGCAAGACAGGTCGCCCAATACAAGGAGATCCGTTCTCTGGTACAGCAGGGGGATATGCACAGACTGCTCAGCCCGTTCGAGGGACGCGGCAATACGGCCTGGATGTTCGTGAACGAGGATCAGTCGGAGGCATTCGTGGCCTTCTTCCGTGTGCTGGCCGAGGCCAATGGACCGATTCGGCGTCTGAAGCTCAAAGGACTCGACCCGAACAAGAAATATCGACTCGAATCAGGCACTGATGCTGCTGGCAATGAAACCTCCCCATTCCGACAAGCCTTTGGCGGACAGAGCTTCGGTGGCGATCAGCTGATGCGGATCGGTCTCGTCATCTCAGATCTCCAAGGCGATTTCGCCAGCCAGACCTTCCGTCTGCGGACTGTGGAGTAACTGAATACGCTGTTATTTGAGCTAATGTTCATTAAAGAAATACAGTAAAGCAGCTAGTCGGCAGGGTAACGAAGAAACAATATAAGTGCGCCAGCTTCATCGCATATGTATATGCAAGCAGCCAGTTAAAGAGGATCCCCCCTCGATAACTGGCTGCTTTTTTCGTCGTTATACTTTAGCAAAATGGCTTTTGATTATCTCGGCGGCCCGCTTGAAACCGCCGGCATGCCGTAAAGATTCGCCGATAAGGTAAGCCTGCTGTTTGTAGCGCGGATTGCTCAAAACTTCTGTTAATGCCGCTCTCAAATCTGTTGCGCTTAGAGCATGTTTGTTTAAAGTGATGCCCCCTCCCAACTCCTGTACCCGTTTGGCGACAAGAGGCTGGTCCGAAGTTAATGGAATCATCACCAATGGCACGTTGTAATAAAGGGCTTCACTCGCACTGTTCATCCCCGCATGTGTAATAAAAACATCCGTATGCTGCAGCATATCGAGCTGTGCAATGTATGGTTTGACGATAAAATTGTCAGGAATCCGATCAGCCAGCGGCTCCATATCCGTGTATTTTCCAGAAGATAGAACAACATTCACCGGCAAATCTCCCAAGGCTTCAAAACAAAGCCGATAGAAATCCAGATCCTTATTTAAAATGGTACCCATGGAAATGTACACCGTTTGCGGATAACGTTTACGAAGCAGCTTGAACGAGAAGGTCGGTGCATCTGGGCGCGGTATGATCGAAGGACCCGTAAAAATAAAACTATCGTCCAGCTTATCTGCCTGCGGCTGAAAATAACGGCTTGTATATACGAGCTTTAACCGACCTGCATGTGCCGGAATCTCTTCCAGCGCTGGAATCTTCACTTGAAACTCTTGAGCTAAATCACGAATTATCTTCCTCGTGGCCTCATACAGTCCCCCGCTATCCGTCTCCTTGTCATTCGATCCTTGGCCAGCCCCTAGAGGTTCTACAAAAGCAAAGGAGGCGATCGAACACACCGCAGGAATTCCCAGCTTTTCTGCAAGAATAGTCCCTCCCCAGCCTATCAGGGAATCAAAGATCATATAATCGAACTTTTGAAGTTCAATCACTCGAAGTACCTCAGGGACGATTTTTCGAATGATGCCGCCTGCCATCATATAAATGAACTGATAAGGATGTTTGTACTCCTGAGGTTTCAATACCGGATCATGAGAGAAGGCATCTTGCGGAAATGGATAGGTAAGGAGTTGGGCTCCGGTTTGTTCAATTCGGGAACGGTACTCCTCAGAACACACATAGACAACTTCCTCGCCATGGTCAATCAACTGAGTAACTAATCCTAATGACGGATTCACATGGCCTTCAGCCGGAGTAATGACAACTAACACACGTGCCATCTGGTTTACCTCCCAATGAAATAATTTCCCCCGTTCTTCGTGATGGATTTTAACGACGAACCGTTATTTGTTATATGGGAAGATTCTCCTTCGCGTGGCTTATCGGATGATGTTCTTGATGAACGAGTTCTGTGATTCGTAAGGATCATGCCAGGAAACTTAACAAAACAAACAATAATTGAAGCGCTAAAACCATCAAAACCCCCGCTGATATACACCACTGCACTGTTTCCGCCAAGGAGATCAGCGCACCGTCTGTACCGATGCTCAATGCCACATAGAAGGAATCTACGAATTGGAGATAGCGGACATTTTCCTCTCTTTCTTTCGGCACGTTACAAGCTCTTGTCCTTGACTCAGGTCAGGAACTTGTAACGTTCATACCAAAAAGTCGCTAATTTAGCGACATCAGTGGGCATTTTGGAAGTTATGAGTATTTCTTTGATAATAAAAAAAGAAGTTTTTCTTTTACATCCACCCAATCGGTGTCTATTATGCTGTAAAAAACATTATCATGAATGGATCCGTCGGCTTTTACTCTATGCTTACGGAAAACTCCTTCCTTTACAGCTCCAATTCGTTCGATTGACCGTTGTGATCGAATATTTTGTCCACTCACGGAGAATTGCACGCGTATTAGATTCAATTCTTCAAAGCAGCTGCAGCAGAAGGAATTTGCACTCCGTATTGACACCTGTCCTCCAATAGTCCGGTGAGAGCCATGTCCATCCAATCTCAGCATTTCTATTAATCATATCCAGTTCGCCTATTCGAGTAGTTCCAATGATCTCTCCTGAAGCTTGGTCAAAAATGGTGAAGGGGAGCTGTGTTCCTTTGTTTTTGTTCGCCAATGCATCTGTCAGCACTTGATCCAGTTCTTCCGTTGTATTCATCGTTCGCCAGGTGTATTCCCATACATTTGGAGACATCAAGACTCTGATTAATTCCGCCTTGTGGCTATCTTCCATCGGAACGAGTGTAACTATGTTCCCTTCTAGAACGAAATTCGTATTTTCTTGCAGGATAACCACTCTCCTCCGTCTACTTATATATAATATAGATACAAAGTAACGAAGTGAGAAGGGACAATCCGTAAAAATTTTTTTGGTCCTCTATATTCATTTATAATTAATGTTCGAAATACTCGCTGGTTTGCTGTTTCATTAAACTTATCTGCCCATTCGTTGAACAAAAACAGTCAATCGCAATGATCAACTCATTTATTTCATTTTCCTTTTGTAGAAGACTCTTGACCAAAAGAAAATTGCATTTCCGATCAGCAAAATAGTAAACTCCCAGCCCGTTTTACCTTTCGAGATTAAATTGATTAATGACCAAACCAACAACGCCAAAGTAAAAAAATACGCCGGCAGCTGTTGTGTTGCTGAGCTATAAGTCTCCCTTTCGTTGAAAAAATGGAGTTTTTCAACCTCTTCTTTCGACACCTAATAAACTATTTAATGATGTGACTTGATTTGAATCTCCATTGCTCCCTGAAAAGAAAATAAGTACTTCGCAAACTATATTGAATCATCAGGTAGACAAACGAATGCCGTCAATCGTTCAAATTATTTACTTTTTATTTGCAAAAGTAAATGCTACAATGATGAAATCTTTTTAATTTTGATCGGGGGCAGACCGTTGAAAAATCTCATTCCTTTTCCTGAATATAACTGAATATAGGGAAGGATGAGTTCAATGCTAACCAAATCATTTCATAGACTCTGGCTTAGTCAAGCTCTATCTATTTTAGGAGCTATTAGGTGGTGCTTGCTTATCCTCCTGCATGATCAGCAAAGTCAGCAGCAACACACACCAAACTCCAGCCGGTTCTTGGAGACGCTCACTTCAAGATGGATGGCGAAATTATTTTATGTTACCGAAGTTACGTGTCTTGTTATGGATGGATCTTTGGGAAGGCTTATTTAGAGGTGTATTCGCTGGGGCGCTATTGCTCGTGTTCGTAGGCGAACGACTACATGTTGGCGATGTATGGTGGGGTTGGATAAACGGCGCTAATTTAGGTGGTTTCGTTCTTATTAGCATTCTTATGAGCCGTTTGTCGAACGAAATGTGGAATCTTGGGCTCATGCTAGCTGTGGGCAGCGGATGCGTTGCTGCACTAACACTCGGCTTCAGCTTTTCTACTAGCCCGCTGGCGACACTATTTATCATGTTTGCAATTGGGGCTTCCCAAGCCATAAAAGATTTAGCGGAACGTACTTCTTACCAAACAAGCGTTCCAGCTTCAGAGCTACCACCGTTATTTGCCGCCCAATCGTCACTTACCTCAATTTTATATGGAGTATCTTTATTATTATCCGGCTGGCTAGCGGATACCGTAGGTATTCAAATGCTATATATCTATGCATCGGTTGGATTTTCCCTCTCTTTCGTGGGTGCTCTTATGTACCGAAAGAATGTACTGCAAAAAAATAGATACAACGATACGGAAGACATGCCCATTAAGGAGTTAATGAAGTCAGACTTATAATAATTAATTTGTCAGCTTGAACATTTTTATGTATATGGTACTTCATAAACTTTAAATGCATGTGATCAATGTTTAGATATACCATCTAATTGGTAATTAATCGGACTATGTTCTTGTCCATTCCGGCAATCGGTACAAGTTCTTGTTCTTAGCTTGGGACAAGAATTTGTACCAATAAAATAAAAAAGCCGCTGATTCACTTAAAATCAACGACTTGTACATACGGCCTTTTCTGGGCTCAATGAATTCACTCATGCTCTACGTCTGCATGAGATGTATGCTTGACCCCGTTGTCTGCATAATGCCAGTAGTCGCCAGCAAGTCCTTCGATGATCGATCCGCTGGCCCAGGGCATCAGGCAAAACCAGGTGCTGGCTGGTGAGCCATCCGCATACTTTTCGGTGACCAACCCTTCCGAGTGACAGAACCGTTCGGACATCCATCCTTTTTTGCCATATCCGAATTCCTGATCATTGCGATTGTAGGTCTGGCAGCCCCAACCGATCGTATCCATCATCCGCTGACGTACATAGGAATCTTCCCGCTGCTGCACATAGTATAATAACTCGTCCACCAGGTTACTGGACATGGGGTGAATGTGCGGATTAGCTACGGAAGTAACACTTCCTCCGGAACTGGACCAATTTAATGTACTGAGCGGCGGAATCTTGACAGGTGAGTTGTAACAAAATTTGAAACTGAACTCATAGCTGATTGCATCTCTCATGTGGTCGAGAAGCAGATCGTCCCCAGTCAGCGCGTGTAGAAACCGAACAGCCTTGATGTAAGCCAGAATGCCTTCCGAATCAACCGCCTTATCCGCATCGAGCGGAGCACCGTAACATTCCATTTGTTTGACATAGGTTTCATAGTAATGGGCTTCACTTCGTCTCAGTTCATCCAGAGAGGTTAAATCTTGGGTTAGCCAACTGTAATATGCCATGGCAGCAAGACACCAGGCTCCACTAAAGGCATCATATTCAAGACCTGCTCCTGTTCGCTCTGACAAAATAGTAGGATATTCTCCATCCGTATTTTTCGTACACTCCAGTCGTTCAAGCACCTGCTTGACATAACCAAGCCAATCATCGTGCCTCTGATTACGAATGCGCTTCTCATAATCGTAACACTTGAGAATATAGAACATCGCCTGCGCGACCAGGTAGGAAGAATGCCCCGGCGTACGCATCCCGTCGAACCACCATCCTTTAATGCTCCATTTGCCGTCCTGATAGGCATCGTAAGGAAGACCGGATTTAGGATTCATGGCATTTTCGATAATATTCGCAATGCAGGACAATGCCTGCTGCCGCATGGGCTCATTATTCAGACGAAGTGCAGCCATCAGCATCGGTGCAGCTATAGTCATGCCATTGGTCCAACTGATCGAGATAATTTTGTTGAAACGGTAATTTCCGGTGGCAGCGTCTTCATATACAAAAGTGGAGTAATGACGATCCTCTGGAAGCCAGGCATATTCGTGGATGGCATTGGATAGATCCGATACCGTTGTCTGAATGTTGCTTCCTTCTCTTGGCTGCTCATGATAGCGCTCATAGATCGACTCTATCGCTGGATTGATACCAAGCTCCGATGCTGACTCATAGTGATACAGCTCAAGGGCGAATCCAACCGACTCCCCTGCCTCCAGTTCGAAGCAATTCTCCCCGAGGGGAGCTCGCTCATGAACTAGTCTTGATTTGATAAACAGCAATGGAGCATTCTCATATCCCAACGTGTATCCGACCGTCCCTTTTTCAACGGAACAAGTGAATCCTCCGTATTGTACAAACGTTCCCTTCATCCCTGGATACCACTGCTGCTTCTGCCCTCCTGTGTTAATCCAATAAGGACTTGCGCTTAGGCCAAATATCTGTCCTGTATCATAGACCAGTGCGGTCGGGTGAGACAGGCGATCGCTTCGGACCATCCACCATGGTGATGAAGGACGGGACGGATTTCCCTCCCTGATTCTCGGAAACTCATTAGGAACATTTTGCGGGGCTTCACCCCGATTACGCCCATACATAAAAGCAGGCAAAAAGAACCTGGGATTCTGCTTGTCAAACGGCAGCTCTACATGAATAACTCCGGCCCAATGGGCGTCCCCTTCATTGCAGATACATATACGGACTTGCCAAGGGTCCTCTGCCCTTCCCGTCCCGCCTTCTATTTGTACGTCAGCCTTCAGATCATGCTCGGTCAATGACGTATACTCTACGTTCTCCTGTACTCGGCTTCGTGCCGTGAAGATCAGTTCCATTATTTCCTCCAATCGCGTTGTAAGATGCTCATTTCGAAAACGCTTGCAAATTTTAATTCCAAATGCTAATATGGTTACATTTTAAAGGTTCAGGTGTGCAATTTCATTGCATAAATCATTATAATTATTGCGCGAAATAACAAGGAGGTCACGTTATATGGATGAATCTTTGGAGTATCTGTTCGATCCCATTCAGACTGATCTGTTGTATCTTCATCGTATTACCACCTACAATATGGGCACATTCTATCATCGTCATAATGCGTATGAGCTTTATTTGTTCCTTCGGGGACATGTGAATTTCTATATTGAGAATCGCTGTTACCATTTGCAGCCTGGCGATCTGCTTGTTCTCAGCCCGCAAGAGATGCACCGTTCCTTTGCGCTGGACAAAAATGAATACGAGCGAATTACGATTAATTTGAAAAAGTCATATATAAATCGCCTGTCCACCCCAACGACCAACTTGTCAGCATGTTTTGACTATCGTCCTAAGGGCAAGGGCAATATCGTGCATCTGGAGGAGGAACAACTGCAACAAGTGCTGCAATTAACGAGTGAACTTGAGTCTATTCTCTCTTCAAGCGATTATGGCGCAGATATCATGAGAAACAGTGTGATCGCTCAACTACTGGTCATAACGAATCTTGCTTTTCAACATACGGAATTCGTCCCAACGGACATTATGCCCGAACTGGTTCGGAAAACGATGGATTATATTGAATGCAATTTGGCGGGGGAACTGACGCTTGAGCATTTGTCAGAGGTGTTATACACGAACAGCAGCAAAATTAGTCGACAATTCAAGAAACATACCGGACTCACGATTCGATCATACATTCTGAATCGGCGCATCGAGCTGTCTAAACACTATTTGACTGAGGGCATGAGTATAACGGAGGCGTGTTATCAGTCGGGTTTTGGAGACTATGCCAATTTCATTCGCAGCTTCACCAAGCAGGTGGGGACTTCTCCTGGCAAGTTTGCCAAAAACGGAATTCATGCTGAACTTTAATCAAGCACATCTTAAATTGAGGTGAATATATTGCCCGGCGTCCTGCATCAGCTGATCTAAACAATCCATGATGGCATTCGCATCGCCGCCCGCCAGCAAGCAATCAGATTCTCCTCCTGTTCAGCCTTAAGTACCGGGACGGAGATTTGATAAATACGCTTGTGTCCATACTCCACCATATGGTTCCAGTCCGTATAGATAAAGTTGTCTGCAATTCCTCGGCTTCACGGGAAGCCTTCTCCCACTCGCTCGGTCCTGCAATTCTGGAGCTGATCAGTATGCCCGTATCTTCATAGCGCTTCAGCAGCAGGCGCGGTACTTCAATCTCGTCCTCTAGAATAAGATGCAGTCGCTGCTCCGTGTCAACGAACAATCACCTCTCAGCAATGACGCCCGGATAGGGAACCCCCTCCAGCCAAGCATGAATATCCGTCTGCCCCATATTTCCAGGTCCATCAGCATAATAATCCATCTCCAGCCTGCGCAATCCCGCGCACTTGGCCTGAACTGTTTCAGCCAGGCGGATGGAAGCTGCAGTTTAAGTATCCAGACTTCAGGCTGTGGCGCTTCCAGTAGCCCGGAACCGCCACGTTGCTCGGAAAGCTGCCCGTAAAAGGTATCATACAGCCGCTCTAGGCAGTGTTCGACCTCGCCGAAAGCAGTTGATGATCGGAACGAAGGATGAGCGGAAGGCTCATGCTATTCTTTCAAACTCCGGGTATGCGATACATTCGACTTCGAATAATGGCTTTGCGCTACCGGATGATCATGCCGTTAAGCATCCCGATTATATTGCGAGATTGCTGGCTCATCATGAAGTACCGCTTACCATGGTTAACATTGAAGAAGAGAACTTGGAACATTACTTTCTAAATGTAATCGGAGCCCAGGAGGAAAAACCAGATTGAGACCATTGTTGACAGCCTGTAGTGTTGAAGTTTATAAATTGCGTCGGTCCTTTGTTTTATGGGGCACGCTTCTGTTTATATTGTTTGTCACCACTTTGTTCTTAGGACAGCCCAATTGGCCTTCTTTTTTATGACATCCTGGAACCCTTGCTTCGTCGCCATCCGCGATAATCTTGTACTCGAGCGACGTGTTTAAATTTAGCGATGTCTACACTGACAATTAAGGTAGACGAAGTGATTTGATTAATTCGATCATTTTGAGTAGAGTTCAGGTTGTAGTCTCCTTGATTTGTTTTTGGATCCGTTAGCTGGTCAGGCGTTGTGGACCTATGACATCATATCAAGGAGTCTTTTTGTTTCTCAAACCGCGTATTTCTTCATGTATAGGAATGCTGCCCGCTAGTTGAACAAAAGCAGCCGATCACATGGATCAGCTGCTTTCTTTGAATTATCCGATTTTCGTCCCGTTAGGGATATGAATGTCTGGCTTCAACAGCACAACATCCCCCTGTTCTGGCAGTCCGCCTAGAACCAAAACTTCCGACTTGAATCCCGCGATCCGGCGCGGTGGAACATTGACGACACCCACAATCTGTTTTCCAACGACATCTTCAGCTGTATATCTTTTTGTAATTTGTGCGCTGGAAGACCTGATGCCCATTTCTGCGCCAAAGTCAATTTCCGGTTTGATCGCCGGGACTTTGGCTTTGGCAACAAATTCAGCACTAATAACTGTGCCTACACGAAGATGCAGTGTTTTAGAAAATCATCCAATGCTGCCATACGCAATTTCTCCCCGCATCCAGACTTCTGCATGTCTCTCTGCAAATTGTTGGAAGGAGACAGGCGCATTCCCAGTCACTCTCATTACAGTATCCGTAATTCGATCTTCCGCTCCTTCCTCGCGAATTTTACGGTCGAGTCCGGTCATGATCTCGGCATATTCCTTACTCATCCCTGCTGCTAGCCAGCTGCGGATCAATTCGTCGTCGGATATTGACCGGTGTGTAATCTTTCTACCCGTTACTTCACTAATCATTCGACTAACGTCATCATATGAAAGAGAATCGGGTCCCGTAATGATATGCTCCGTATTATGTGCATCCTCATCAGTAAGTGCTCTATAAGCGACTTCTGCGATATCTTCGGCTGCCACAAAACCAATCTTGCCTTCCCCTGCTGCGCTAATGATCAAATCCTGCTGCGAGATGGTTGTTGCATGCTGACCTTCGGTAAAATTTTGCATGAAATAGGAAGGCCTGAGTACGGTCCATTCCGGAACCGATTGCTTCAGTAGTCGATGAACAGGGCCAAATACCGAACCTTCCTCCGGGATGGATGCACTGCTAAGAAATACAAACCGGCGTACTCCCTGCTCCAACGCCGTTTGAATAAATGGCTTCATAACTTTAATGGGTTCCGGATCGCCCACGGGTGCTACCAAATAAACGCGTTCAACATGATACAGAGCAGGAAGAAACGTCGAACTGTTGTACCAGTCGAAATGGACTTGTTTCTCCGGATCTGTAATGGCTTCTGCATTTCTCATGGCAATGGTAAAGGAATACCCCTGTTGATCCAGCCTTTCCGCAATTTTTTTTCCCGTCTTTCCTGTGCCGCCTGTAATAAGTATTTTTCCATGATTCATCATTTTGATTTTATCTCCTTTTACATGTCGATTTAAAAACTTAATCTTGTGCTGCTTCAAGTAAAACCGCCGGATTCCAATAATCCTTAAAAAGCGTTATCTTCCCATCCTTTAAGTGGAACACGGAGATATACGACTGCCGATACGGTCTTTCTGTTTCTGTCATTACTGCATTGCATGTATACTCGGCAACAATTTTATCTTTGGTTACAAGCAGGTTTGGAGATGAGAAAGAGAGAATCCCCATTCGCTTGAACAGTTCATAAATATAGTTACGAATCTCTTCAATACCAACCAGCCTTTGAGTATAACCCGCGGGAGCATAAGGAAACTCAACGACGGCATCTTCACTAAATAGCGTGAACCATTTTTCGAAATCCTCCGTTACCAAGCTGCTTTGAAACACCTTTAGCATTTCGGTTGCCTGGGCATGCAGAACATTTTCGCTTGTCATATTCATCCCTCCTGTTTTTAATAGACCATTTAGTCCGAAATGAGCAAAAAAATAATTGAATCGGACTGTTTAGTCTAGAATTCCGAAAAATAATAATGAAGCAATGAGTCGGCTTCATTATTGATCTAAGGCAGATAAACTTACTGTGACGTAATCATCCATAACCTTGGGGTCACTCGTCATTTTGGCCAATTGGATCAAGGAGTATCTTGCAAAATTCAAGTAACGAGCCAAAGCTCGAAGGTCTCGGTCACTCGCAATTTCTCCATTCTCCTGTCCCCGAACCAAAGCTGCATAAAAGGCTTCTTCCAGCGTATTCAAATCCTCCAATAAAAATGATCTGATCTCCATATCATGAGGCATCTGATCAATGGCTGAAAAAATAATAAAGCATTCCTTTTGCCGGTTCTTATCCTTTAATACCTTTGCTGCTTCATGAAATACATAAGCTATCCCCTGCTTTGCAGATTCAGAGGTCGCTAAATACTTCATGGCTGCGCTGCTCTTTTCATTTACGTAATGCTTCAAAGCAAGGATGAACAAGTCTCTTTTCGTACCATAAGTGTCATACAAGCTTTGCCGGGCAATACCGAGTCCTTTCAGCAGTTGAGGCAATGAGGTTCCCTCATAGCCGTAATGTCCGAAAACCTCCATAGCTTTACGAAGTACTTCCAACGTATCAAACTCTTTGTTTCTTCCCAATTTCACCCTCCTTTGATCGTCATTATATATTTTCCGGACTAAACAGTCAAGAAAAAAAGCGACATATCTACACAGATTTAGGTGAGAAACTTCCTTCCCCAGCCTCTAATCGAATCGATGATACATGGCAGCGTTTTTGATGATCATGACAGCCTGCCCTATGCGCAGAAACCTTTCCTGATCTCTAAATCAAATGTGACGCCTCTTATGATTTTCCCTTCTTTGAAACAATTTTAATCAACGGAAATGAACATCTACTTCATATATCTCCAAAACATTTGCTTTTCGTATCCATATTTTGTACGGTTGCATGCCATGGACAAGGCAACGGATGTGTTGCTCATCTATCAATTCACTTCGATATAAATCTTCTACTACGTGGATCTCCCTGCAAATTCTCGGCTCTGTTCGGCATCCTCACCAATGATAGGTACTTCGTAAACTCTGCCCCTTCCGTAATGTGTACACCGACCACAAGAAAGTGGCAAACACTGCGTCTTCTTAACATGGAATAGTCCCCTGTTCTTGTCCTCCGACAATCAACAGAAGACTATTTCATTTTGTTTTCCTATTAACCCAATCCATGTGAAGCCAAAAGAATAATATATCTTATCACTTTGAGGAGGTTGATCTCTATGACATTGGTAAGATACTCTACTGGTCCAGTTGAAAATGCTATTAATTTGTCGACACTTCCGGGAGAATCCAGAACTTTTTTCGCAAAGGCAGTCAATAACGGAAGTAGCACTGCTAAGGTGCGTATCCGTTTATTCCGTTTGAATGGTGAAAAAACTTTGGTTAGATCCGTTATTTTCACTCTTGCACCAGGCGCTTCCAGCTTCCGAGTTCTGAACGTCGCTAATTTGGTTCAATTTGAAGTTGAATATACTACAAACAGCAAACATGTCCTTGTGTCAGGATGGGGTAAAAACGCATCTGGCCGACTCGTTGCAGCTCATCGCTTCTCACCTACTGAATTGGCGAAGAAGCGTATTAAAAAGCATAGATAATAATTAATAGCTTGGAGATCCACCTGCTTCCGCAGAGGTGGGTCTTTTTTTGTATGTATCTCTAATCGGTAATCGGTATATGTTCCTCTGCCGCACTTCCTCCATACCAAATCTGTCTGCTTCCCCATCCTGTCGTAGAATAATAGGGAGGTCTCAAATCGTGGCCCGCACCGTCCAAAGGCCACATGGCATGTTTATGAGCAAATCCCTTATCCTTCAGCCTGTTCATGATTCACTCATTCATCCTTGCGGAAGGTCACACCCCATCTTCTGTTCCCGAAGTGAAAGCAAGCCCGCTATTGTCTCATCCAATAAGGATCGGGCGTATCTAGAAATAGCCCTTCGGTTTACCGGATGCGCGTGCCAACACAAAAACACCTCCAAGGATGTTTCCATATCTCAGGATATGGTCGCATTCTCTTGAAGGTGTTTTAGTATGCCATCGGTCCATGATGCACACATGAGAGAGTTGTTGAAGGATTTCCGTATTACAGGTATTGAACGGCGATGAAGTAGAACATACCGTCCGAATTGAAGTTACCTACAATCGTAGGGGCTCCTTTTTTCTCAAAAACAACGCGGTCAGATGGGAAAGCTTCCTTCGTTGCTTTGTATCCGGTCAAATCAACACCAAGCCAATTTTTAGCCTGCTCCGTAGCTTGTGCTAACAGCTGCTTTTCAGTGAGTGCTTTGATGGATTTCTCATATTTATCAATAACATCCTGATCCTTGCCATACAGATCATCTGCCAATGCTCTGGCGTTCACACTTTGGACATCAAGCGTTTTTTTGTCAATCTCTATCCACGTCCCGAAATCACCGTCCACGAACATGAACTCATACACTTGTTTAGTCCCTTTTTTAATAAGAGAGACACCGGCCAGCTCTCCCTGTTCCACACCTTCCAGTTTGTCGAAAACAGCTTCCGCAGCATCTTGTACAGAAGAGTCTACCGCATCCGGTTGAATTGACTCGGAAGTGTGGCTCAGCTTGTCATCATTAATGTAGTAGGTCAGATTGTCAGTACTGATGTTAGCATTACTAATTTTTCCTTTTGCATCAAAAATAACATGGCTATAAGGGGATTTTTTAATGGAATAGGACCATTCCTTCGCGCCGAAGGATTCACCTTTGTCAAGTTTATAAGCAGTGCCCGTTATTTTCTTTAATGTTTGCTCCACTTTCTTGACTGCCGCAGCAGGTGCAGTTGTTGCGTTTTTTTCAGCTGCAGTAACCGTTGATCCGACACTGGCTGCACTAGCCTGTGTTTGAGAATAGGCCATAGAAGTGGCACCAATGATTCCTGCCAGTGCTACAGAGCTGAGTACTTTGTACATCTTTTTCATAATGGTTCCTCCATATTGTGTAATTTGTTTTACACCTATATAACGCTCAAGAACCGATCAATTGTGACACAAATGATTTTTTATTCTAAAATTATGATTCTCAAGAAGTGAAAACCATTCAAAAGGCCGTTTGCGTCGTTTGCTTAAATGCAAATCATTTTATGAACAATTACTGAATGTTTTGAATTTAAACTATATTCGATGTATCGAATGCACTACAATGTGTAGTAAGTGATTATATCAATTTATATATATCGGAGGGCTTCTTATAATGGTACTTACATTATTAAGCATATTAATGATTGTGTTATTGTCCGGATACATGGTTCTGAACACCCATAAACAAAAAAGCAGAATCACGGGCATGCCTGGAATGATGATTGCCATGAGCATTGGAATGATGTCTAGTCTTGCCCTTGGTTTTCAACTGGGCATTGTGTTTGATCATGATTTGGCAGTTCCTTCAATTATCGCTATTTTATTCGGTTTGGGGACCGGTTACTTTACAGGAAAGCCTGTGAGCATACTGGCATCGTTGGATGGTATGTTGGCTGGAATTATGGGTGGAATGATGGGGGCCATGCTCGGTTCAATGCTTGGTTTTACCTATATCATGGCATTGTTTATTGATATCTTGTTTATCCTTATCTTTTGTGTTGTTCTTCAATTAACAAGTTCAAATTCAGTGGAAACCCATAAAACCAAACGTAACGGGATCAGCGTGCCCTTTATTGCAGGTATCATAACGGTTGCCTTTGGAACGGTTTCGGTCGGTTTACTGCTTTTTAATCAGTATCAAGATCATCGAGCCTCAGCAGTTTCTTCCCAAAATAAGCAACAGAGCTCTGCTCAAGAAAATGCAGGCTATAAGGTGATTTCAGTGGATGTCAAATCTAATGGTTTTAGCCAAGACAATATTGTAGTCCAAGCAGGTGTTCCTACAAAATTAAATTTTATAAAACAAACAGGCTATACTTGTATAAAAAGTGTGGAGTCCACGGATCTGGGCATTGATGTGTACCTTGAAAAGGGAGATAACTTCATTACGTTAAATGATTTGAAACCTGGAACATATCATTTCAATTGTGGCATGTATATGTACTATGGAACGATCACTGTTGTATAACGTGAAATTTTGATGTTGTAGATGAGGTTTTTAACCTCCTTTTCCGCCCGCTCCATGTTGGTGCACGCCGAAGTGTAGTTTCCTGAAAGGATATTCTATCTTCATTCTCTTCATTCAATGCGTGGTTTTCACACAAAAGTTAACCGCCCAATGAAAGGCGGTTAACTTAATCCAATGGCTATTTATCTATAGATGCTATTTTTGTCTCCTTTCAGCCCAAAATTTAATCCAGCGTTTTCTTTGACAAGTGTTATAGCGAGTTTACGAACTTTACCTCCGGAAAGCGGCTATCCGGTCCCTTCATTAATATTCCGCCTTTATTTTTCAAATACATATCAAAAAAGTCCAGCATATAGGCATTGATTATGGAGCTCGCTCTCTCAGGCGCAATCTTTCCTGTAATGCCAAGCATGTTGAAAATCGGAGAAATGAACTGGACGTCGGTAAAATTCAAATGCTCTGTATTTTCGATATAGAGAACTTGTCCCCCTTCGTCGACCGTTTCGCGCATCCGTTCAAGCTCCAATTTTTTATCTTCCGTTACTTGATCTTCCCACTCTCTTGTCGAGCCCATACGGTTAAGCTCTGCATCGGTGTAGACCCGGCCATCCATCACCCTTTTTAGTTTTTCGAAATAGCTCTCCGAGTTGATGAACAAAAACGGCTTTCGCAGACCCTCTCGGTCACGCAGTCGATAAAGCCCTCCATCAAGGTCGACTCCAGCCGTGATGCGCGGATCGTAAGAAGCATCATAGGCCGTCGCTCCGCCGATGGAATGGCCGAACACCCCGACATGACCGAGATCCATCCTCCCTTTGAGATGACTTGGAATCTGCCCTGATTGGATGAGCTCGAATTGGTCCAGCACGAACGCCACATCGTCGGTTAGAACTTTTCCTAACTCGTCGCGAACTCTTCTACTCGTCCGGTAATCCTGGTCGGGCGAAAATAAGTCGTTCGTTGTGTCCGTCGTGATTCGTCCGTCCGGAAATTCGGTTGCAATTGTATTGTAGGTGTGGTCGACCACGGCCACGATATATCCGTGACTCGCGAGATTTTCGGCTTGCGACGTGTGAAGGAACCTTGAGGAACCATTGCCTGGATTCGCCAAGATTAGCGGGTATCGAGTCTGTGCCGAAGAAACTTCGGCCCCCGAATAAGCATGACTGGATACGTACTTTAGGTGTTGAAAAGTAAACCCGGGAAGACCATAGCTCTCCGCCATATAAGATAAGATTCCGGTATCGGGGATAAAGGGCGTGTACTTTCCGGTGTCAGCTTGAGCCGGATACCATACCTGAACCATCAACTCCCTCTTGCCTGTCGCGGAATTTCCAAATGTCTCCTCCCGGTTTGAATCGACGAAATGAAAAACTTGCGTGCCAACCTTCAACTTGCCAGTTGGCGCTGGAAAGTCGAATACGGGAAACACATAGAGGAAGCACCCCGTTGTGATTAACCCAATCACGATAAAAAGTCGGCCCAGCACCCTACGGATTCGCGAAGCAGTCCGAACGACTTTCGGCATTATGAAAACGTCTTTAAGCGAAAGCATAAGCATCAGGATCGTAAATCCGTATAAAAATAAAAGCTGAACCCTGTATCCTTCGACAAGCAAATGTGTCACTAAAAAAATGGAGCCTGCTCCGCTTGTCAGGAGCAAAGCTGATCTTCGAATACGTGGATTGAAAATGAACAGGAGTGCCAACAAACAAGCACTTGAGAAGAAAAGCAGCATTTCAAAAAACCTCACACCAACTCCCCCTTAAAAATAATCCTATCAATGGATTAGTATAGGGGGACAGCTAGGTTGATACCATTGATCTAGATGACAATTGCCTTACACTCATGTAAGGTTGACGAGACGCCCAATTTGATTACACTCTTCAGCAAACCAAATATCCCCGTCACTACCTAGCGCAATACCATGCGGTTCTGCATTTTTCATAGGAATCGGATATTCCGTAATCATTCCATCGATCGTTATTCGACCGATCTTGTTGCCGCCCCATTCCGTAAACCAAAGATCCCCGTTCCTTCCAGAGATTATAGCGTGGGGACGAGCGTTCGGCGTAGGAATCGGAAATTCCTTTATTTCGCCTGAAGGCGTAATTCTACCGATGTTATTTGCATTAATTTGCACAAACCAAACAGCCCCATCCGGCCCGCAAGCAATACCGACAGGCCCGGAATTCGGTGTAGGGATTTGATACTCCATCATTTTCCCATCCGTGGTTATCCTTCCGATCGTATTGTTTTGATTCTGTGTAAACCATAACGCCTTATCAGGACCCGTAATAATAAAAGAGGGGAACGTATCCTGGGCAGGCAAATCAAACTCCGTCATTTCCCCTCTCATTGTTATACTTCCGATCTTTCCGCTCTTCATCTGGGTAAACCAAATCCCACCGTCAGGACCTTCTGTAATCCCGAATGGCGCAGAGCCCGAAGTCGGCACATCATATTCTTTGAATTGACCGTTTAACGACATTCTGCCAATCTTATTTGCGTTATATTCTGTGAACCACAGGTCGCCCGCCTGATCCGAAATGATAGACATCGCTCCAGCGTTTTCTGTCGGAATCGAGAATGATGTGATCTTGCCTTTGGCGTCTATTCGCCCGATATGATTGCCCTTTTGTTCCGTAAACCAAATGGCTCCGTCTTTCCCGGCAGTGATTCCGTACGGCCCTGATTCATGATTGCCGACTGCATATTCAATAATCGTGTGTCTCATACGCTTCCCCTCCAGCAAATTACGCAATGTATCTAAATCCCCGTATACCATTGCTTCAATGTATGGATTGATGCTTTCGATATCATTGTCCCAATTCAGAGAAAACTGCGAACTTAAAACAATCGATTTCACTTTTAGATTTGTAGAACATCGAGCAATTCTAGTGCAGCTCGTTATGTTTCCTCCCCAAAAAACAAAGAGGACCTTAAAAGAGCCCCCGATTCGAAATAGGATATTTTTGAACATTGATCTATATGCGGAAATTAATCGTAGATCACATTTTTTCCTTCTTCACTTAATTTTTTTAAAGATGCAAGCATATGATTGATCTCTTCATCGGAGTGTCTTTCCCATGAAGCTAATTCAGCGACTATCTTTAGAGGTGATTTAGATCTATATGAGCGTGTCGGGTTTCCAGGAAATCTTTTATCCGTTAAGTTAGGATCATTTTCAAAATCTCCTAATGGTTCTACAATATAGATCCTTTCTTTTGAATTAGATCTTGCTAATTCCGCTCCCCATTTGGCAGCATTCAATGTTGCAGTAAAGTATATATGGTTAGATTTTTTTTCTTGGTAATTGGATAAGTATTGCGGTTCCAATAAATCACCAATTTTCAGTTCTGCTTTAGTACCATGAAAAAAAGGACCTTGATCTAAGACATCTTTTTTGGCTTCCATACGGATGCACCTCTTTTATTTTTTGATTTGTCTTTAGCAGTATAGTGTAGGAATTACGAAAAAAACAGTCTATAAAAAAAATATTAAAAACGGTATAATTTAAGTAGAGAGAATGATATTGAACAGAAATTGCCTATATAGCAGGTGTATGAAGGATTACCTTCTCCCATGTCAATAAACAAAAACTCAACAGGGAAAGATGTGAAGGAATCGTGATAAAGCAAAAGGTATATTACGGAAAAGATATCGAGGTCATGTTTAATCCAGAGGTATGCATTCATTCCGGTATTTGCGTAAAGGGCCTCCCTGGTGTTTTTGATTTAAGCAAACGTCCTTGGGTTAATCCCGATGCCGACACTACGGAGGCCATTGCCCGACATATTGATACCTGTCCAAGCGGAGCACTGACGTATAGACGTCTGGACGATGAAAATTCAACGGAGAAAGAGGAATGAACTTGCATATTGTAGAACATGAAACCGCTAATAAAAGATTCCTTATTCGAGATAACGGCGGCATTGCTGCCGTGATGACATATGTCATTTCAAATCCGGAGCTTTACATTATCGATCACACGTTGGTCGAAAATGCTTACCGGGGACAAGGGCTTGGCGATCAGCTTGTCGAAGCTATGGTGGAATACGCACGGGAAAACGGTATCAAGATTTTGCCCTTATGCCCGTTTGCCAAGGGACGATTCGAACGTTTCTCCGAATACGCGGATGTTCTTCATAAGTAATCACGAATAATATAGTTATGATTATAATAAGATCAAAGAGCCTGAGGGTACGAAATTTCTTCGTTCCTCTCAGGCTCTTCTCCTTTCATCAGTGCTCATTCGTGCATACATCATAAAATCATCCTTCTAACTCATCGCTGTTAACAACACCGCATTCGCATTAAACACACCGTGAACGATCATGCCTGGCAAGAATGTCCACTGATCCATCTTCTTCCACATTTCTGAGCTAGTCATCTACGGGTTCGGATCTGGTCCATAACGTACAACCGGGCGTTAACCACACTCTTGTTCCGAGGAAACACTTACCTACATATTATATTATGATTTAAAAATGCCAACCCTCTAAAGAGAATTGGCATTGAGAGATGGGAATTGTGTTTAAGTCTGATATGTATTATTTCTATTGATTTACCTCACCTGATCCTGCTTAGAAACGTCCTTGTTTTGTGTCGGCCCAAAGTCTAGGTATACTGCTAGGTTGTTTTTGTATTGGAAGATTGTCTTCGAAGATATTTTTGACTGGGACGATGGAGAAGAATTGTAACAACCGCAAAAATATAAATTAGAATGGACAAGACCTCTTTCGAAGAGAACACCTGAAGAAGACCAAGGATAACAATAATCAGAGATGTTTTATACATTTTACAGCTAATAAAAATGACGGCTAATAACGCAGGGATTAACGCAATGTAGATACTAGCTTCAGCAGCTCCAAAAGCATAATATAAGCTTTCCGAATGGGCATCTAGATACATAAACTTGGCATCCGCTTCTCGAATTTTAATTTGCAGCTGCACCATCGAATATACCAAAATGACTAATTTCAAACTTAGTAAAGCGCGGGCCACATGCAACATTACAGGCATCTTCATCTTCATGCAATTAGCTTTCTCCAATCTCTATGTATATTATTTTCCTTAATTATACTTTTCAACAAACCAATAACACATTAGACTTAAGTATGGTTTTTTATTGATCCAAATTCGTAAATGTGTATTCGTTTCTTGACTCCACATTTTTCAATTTAAGCGTGATGTTTGAAAGACTTGGAGATAGAAAGAGCATAGCGAAATTTAAATCGGATTCAGCATCGGCAAAAAAATAGAAAGAGCAGCCTTCTCACAGGCTGCTCTTGAACACAGAACCTGGACTTATTTAACCAGAAATGAACCGAGGGCAGATATATGTTATTCTTTTTTTAAACCATGTTTTGGCCTCTTGAGAACTCAATCTCCAGATCACGAACACAGGAAGAATAACCCCAATGATAAATCCTGCGTTATGCCAGATCGCGAATTCAGTCAAGCGCAGCACAATCATAATGACTGATAATACCTATTTTTGATATCAGCTGCGATCTTGCTTAGAATGCTTACACTCCTTGTTGTCTCTATATCTACCAATCCGTCATTTGTATAGAAATGCTTGTTGTCAATCCATTTATTTCACCAAAAATGATTCCTTGATGTTGTACCGAATTGGCGTATAAATATCTTCTTTGATGTCAACGGAAAACGATAATGGATAAATTTAGACGATATGATAAAATGAGGTGTGTTCCTTGATATTGCAAAGAGTCGAGTTTAATGGAGGGCATCTTCTTGAAATGGTTATATGTCGTCATGTTCGCATCCCTATGGCTGCTGGGTATCCTGATGCTGTCACAGCATTTTCGCAAAAACTTTTGGATCGGTCTTTCTCTGCTCTGCGGGGGTATGGCGAGCTTCACCTTTTCCATCCATTTAACAATCGTTCCTTATCTATCTAGCAGGGGCTTGCTCAATCCGCTCTTAAGCAACCTTCTTTATACGTCCAGCGTTGCGGCCATAACCGTTTATTTTTACTTGTTTGCGTATGTTTTTTGCATAAGCGGGGTATGGTTCGGGGTGATCCGTAAGAGAAAAAACACTATTCTGATCACTATTGCTTTATTCATACCCGCAGCTTGTCTACTTGGCAACCATCTGCTGAACGAGCCTCCAAACATCTTTATCATCAACAGCTTTCGCTGGTGGGACGGATTCTACTTCATCTTGGGCTGCTGTCTTTATTTCGCCTCCTATCTATTGGAAAAGGAAGCTGAAGCAAGACGGTCAAAGCGGCGAATAGCTTTCCTATTCTCGGCAGCGATCCTTTGGGCCTTTTCGACGGATTTCCTTGGCTTTAAAACACTTCGTTTGGAAGAATGGCAGTTTCAATTGGAGAGCAACAATGCGTGGAAGAACAACGTGTTCGTTGTTCTAGGCCTAGTCGTGACCATCGTATATTTTACGCTTAAATACGGGTTTCTCGGCATTAAATTGCGGATCGAACGAGAACGTCTGAATTCCTCAATGCGCGCTCTGACACTGGGGGTGTCTATTCTCAATCATTCCATCAAAAACGAAATTCAAAAGATCAGCTACCTGGCTGAAAAAACAGGAGACTACATACACTCCGGCCAGTCTGCTAAATCACAGCAAACGCTTGAGCAGGTACAGACCGTGGCTAATCATTTGCTCAATATGGTTAGCCGCATTAAAGATAAAGCCGATGATATCGCACTTGAAGAGAGGGAATTGGATATTAACGAACTGATCTCTTCCGTTACGTCCCCTTTAAAACCGCAGCTTGAAGGACGCGGTATCGTCCTTCAAGAGCTGATCGAATCGAAAGGTAGGTTAAGATGCGATCCCACTCATCTCAAGGAAACGCTGTCAAACCTGCTCCAAAATGCCCTCGACGTAATGCCTGAGCGAAACGGCTCGCTAAGCATTCACGTTTATACAGGGAATAAACACTTGTTGATAAACGTTGCCGACAATGGATGCGGTATCCCGAAGGAGCAGCATAGCAAAATTTTTGAGCCCTTTTATACAACAAAGAAAAATACGCTAAGCTTCGGTTTAGGACTCTCCTATTGTGCTTCGGTGATGCAAAAGCATAATGGAAGCATACGTATACTTGAATCCGAGCCTGGCAAAGGCACCGTAATCGGCTTATCCTTTCCGTTGAACCGATTCACCACTGCTTCCAAGGCCAATCGCTACTTTGATTGGAATCCTTTCTCTACAGCCCGCCGAATTAACCGTTTCTAAAAGGGTTGAGCTTGTTTTTTATGCTTTTCAACTGTGATTTGATCGTATTGGTGGATTTGTATAGTTTTTCAGAAATTTGCTGTTTGCTGAGCCCCTGCTTACGTAGCTCGAATACTTCTCGTTCCGTGGGCGTAAGCGGCATTAGCTGAACCTCGTTTCGCATAATACTTGCGGCATCCGCATGAATAGCGGACCGGTTGGCATATGCTTCTCTTACTGCACGAACGATGTCTTTGTAGCTTTGCTTCGTAATGTAATTCATGGCGCCCAGCTGAAACGATTTGATAATAATGTCTTTGTCCGAAAGCGAGGTCAGCATAATAATTTTTACGTTACGATGTGTCAGCAGTGTTGAAATTTCATGGGCGGCCTCCAGGCCGTCCAAATTGTTTTCAGTCAAATTAATATCCATAAGTACGACATCGATCTCTGTTTCAAGTGCAGTTCGAACCGCCTCTTCTCCCGTACCCACTACTGCAACAACATCTATATCCGTTTCCTCCGCCAAATCGCTGCTTATATTCTGCTGCCAGAAAGAATCGTCCTCAACGAGCATTACGCGTATACGCTCCATGTAAGCACCCTGCCTTCCGCGGTATTCTTTCTATGGAAACCGGAAGCACTACAGCTTCGAATGTAGTATATCAAAGATGGTTATCGCCTGATAGGATGAAAATTTTTCACCCTTTCAGTATCGCTGCAGGGTGAGAAAAGTTCATCCTCCCCAGCCTATTCTCGAACGCTCTATAATGCGAATTGTGAATGACGGCAACAGCGCCCGAAAGCGCCCATGTCGCAACGATTCCCATTTAAAAAAGGAGTAGATTCAGAATGTCCACAAATAAAAAGCAAGACGCCTCCCTTCGCTTAGCCGGAGAAACCAGTGCACCCATCATCAGTTACAACGTACCTGAACCGACATCCTACACCGGTCGTACCTACATTGAACTGACATTTCCCGACGATAGTTTTCTTCCGTCAGCAGCCGGTAATAACTCAATCGTTTCACGAGCAGCATCCGCCAAAAACGAGTCTCCGGTTGAGGCGTTACGTAAAGCGAAGCGATCGGGAGAACGGATGACTGAAAAGCTTAAAAAGCTCACCGAAGAGGAGGTCGAGCAAGCAGCCCTTGAAGGCAAGCAGCTGTCAATTTGCCGGACGATGACTGGTGCATTGGCCCACCGGTTCAAAGGTGATTCTACCGCTTCTATAAATGCGGTGAACGCAGCTTCCCTTCGCCCGCCTCTGCCTACGACCGACGACGGCGGATACCCTCCTTCCGTTCCCACGGATCCGGGCGGCGGTGGTGACGGCAGCTTTCCTGACCCGGTAGATCCGAAAATCAGCGTGTCGATTACTTCGCCGGCCCCAAACACCAGGATTACCGGACCACATACCGGAGCTCCAGTGACCATCACGGGTAAAGCCTTGGTAACCGTAGGCGGAGGCACGATTTCACATGTCAGAGTTAAAATAGGAGATGGAGACTACAATGAAGCCACGCTTTTAACCAATGGTTCCTGGACGTTCAATACAATAATTGCGACAGAAGGAAGCCTGGCCATTAAAGCACAGGCAGAGCACAGTTTCGGTTCGGTTACGAACGTATCGACGGTAACGGTAAACGTAGATCTCGAGGATCCGGACACGGTTCCACCAACCGTAGCAATTACCTCCCCTGTTCCGGGACAGCATTACAGCGCTGCCGGGAGAGACTCCATTTCCGTGATGATTGAGGGTACCGCGTCGGATATACATGGTGTTTCCAAAGTTGAACTTATTGTCGATGGCGGAGCCTCGGTGTTGGTCGATACGTCTGACCGATACGCAAACTGGAAAAAAGCGCTGACGTTAGGAGCAGGAAACCATTCAATTGTAGCTCGCGCTACAGACAGCTTTGGATTAACTGGAGAAACGAGCCTTACGGTATTGATCGATGCCACTCCACCCACCATTTCTATTACTTCGCCCGCAGCAGACGGAAATGTGGCCGGGACGCATACGAAAGGAGCAATCCTGGAGGTGACGGGAACTGCCCTAGACGATCATGGCATACGAGTCGTAGAGGTGACTGTTGATAATAATCCCGTTTATACACGTGCAGCCGAAGTCGAGCCTAATAATTGGTCAAAGTGGAAAGCCGCCGTTCAAATTGACCAATCTGGCCATCATTTTATAACTGCTAGAGCAACGGATCTTGCAGGCAATACGGTGGAGACAATGATAAAGGTGAATGTCACCATCGTTCCGGAGATTACCTCCCGCACTAACCGCATCATTTTGATTGAGTCCTACCGCCTTTCTTCTTTCTGCGGACAATACGGGATTGGCCGCATGCTGAACACGTTCTCTCTTCTGCCGGGCGAAAAGAGCAAAATAACGATTCGGTCCTATACGCAAAGTGAAGAAAGCTTAAAGGATGCGTCCAGCATTCTTGATTCCGTAACGGACGATATCGCATTGGAATTCGAAAAATCAATCGGGGACGAATCGTCCAATAAAACAGTATATGAGGAAAGCGATGCCTACAAACTTGAAGCAAGCATGGGTATCAGCTGGGGCGGATGCCTGAGCGCATCGGCAAGTGCATCAACTAGTGGCACGACGAATGCCGCGCGCGAGCAACTGACCAAAAACATTGTAAATGCGGCCGAAAAACATGTGTCCAAAGCCTCGGCACGCCGTGACTTGAAAGTGGAAACCACTTACGAAATCAAAACGACCAAATCGGAAGAAAACGTCATTATCCGAGAGATCGAAAATGTGAATATGAGCCGTACTCTTAATTTCGTGTTCCGTCAAATGAATCAGGAATTTATAACGCTGCTACACCTGGTAGACTTGCGGATCGGCTATTTCTGTGCAGATAACGACTACTACAGGGAAGTGACCCTTCCGGAGCTTGATGGCCTTTTGGCTGAGGTGATCGTGGAAGAAAAACGGGCTGAAATCCGAAATGCAATTTTGAATCAAATGACAAACATTTTCGATTACAAGGATCGCCACCATGTCTTCGTTGAGGAAGAACAGTTTACTGATTCTGATGGAAATGTCGTGCCACTCTCCAGTTATTTGAGAGTTAAGAAAGACTACACTACAGAATACTATGACGAAGCCACTGGAACAAAAATTAGTGTCCCCGGCATTATTATGGCAGCCAACCGGCATGTTCTTCGTACTGATGGCATTGCCGTCGAAGCGGTGCTCGGACAGGGCGAAGCGCTGGATGCTTACTCCCGCAATCTGCAGGAACAAGCTGTTCGAGAGAAGGAGCTCCGCAACGATATGCTGGAGGCAGAGATCAAAATGAAACAGCTTGCCCTGTCGATTTTAAAAGAACGCGATGAGGCGGCGGCTCAAATTTACAGTTTGCTGAATCCTGCACCGATTGCAGAGGAAGAATCCACCCCGGCTGCTGCTGTTACTCTTAGATAAGGGGGGGCATACATGGGAACCTCAGGGAACGACAAACATCAAAATCCTGTTCTTCATGAAAGAGCCTTAGAAAAGATCAGCAAATTCATGGTCGACCACGATGTTTTGTTCAAGCTATACAAAAAAGCGGCCGATCAGCTGAAAAAGGCGCTGGAGAAAGGAAAAGCAGGTTATATACTGGATTTTCATAAAGTCCATATGCAATACCTGATTATGGTCTATACCGCAGTTGTGAAGATCGAGGAAACGGCGGAGGCCGTTTCTCAGTTGGAAAAAAACTTGGATGCTTATGTAGCATCGGCAGAAAAAGAACTGCAATTTTCAGCGACGATCTCACCCGATCCGTTGCAGAGAATGACGACAAACGAGCTGTATTATAACTCTTCGGATCCTATATTTAAACGGCTATACAACGATACTGTTCTAACACAGCGCCAGTTGACCAAGGCTGTTCTGGACTCCCTTGTTGAACACGGTGACCAGGGACGTCTAATCAAGGAGGACACGAAGATAAAACTCGGAGAGCTCAAAGAAAAGCTGGAAGCGATGGTTCCGAAGTCGTCAGCGGAACAATTGATCATTAACCGCAACAAGCAAAACCTTGATATGGTTTCCCTTAAACTGGCGAAGCTGGAGGTCATAATTGGACGTATTGTTCAAGCGATAGCTGAAGCCCAACGAAACGAAGAAACGGCTAATCACTATCCGATGATGTAAATTCCTGCTTTTCTCGCCGCCTTCAACAACCGCGAAGACGCTGCTCCTGCTGAGGGGTTTGACGAGCTTAGCGTTGGAGATAATGAGATATATACATCAAAAGGAGGAATCCAAAGATGAATCCAACCTCCGTCAACCTGGAAGCGGTCGAGAAGGTACAGGAACTGATCAAAGACATCGAGATTGCAATGCTTACAACGATATCCGATAGAGGGCTCGTTTCCCGACCCATGAAGACCCAGGACGTTGAGTTCGACAGCAACCTGTGGTTCTTGACGAAGAAAGATACTAGCAAGTTTCATGAATTGCTTCACAACCAGCAAGTCAACGTGGCATACGTAGGAAAGTCTTTCGTCTCCATCCGCGGTGAAGCCGAACTCGTGGACAGTTCGGAGAAGGTGAAAGATTTCTGGAACCCGGCCTACGAAAAAATACTTGAAACGACGTTTGACGATCCAAACCTCGTTCTCATCAAGATCAAAGCCGAAACTGCAGAGTATTGGGATTCCGGTAACAAGTTCAAGATGGTCCAATTTATGTTCCGTAGGCTGCTGGGTCAAAATACGGAAGGAACCGATATCAATCAGACCGTGGAATTGAATTCGTTTAATGATTGATGAAGAAATGCCCATCATGCTATAGGTGATGGGCATTTGCTTTTTGTACTCTACGTGAAGAGAGCGAACCGAACCTAAATCCTGTTTCAATGAGGTACATCTTCATCAAAAGCAGCTGCACGCTTCCCATTTTGACCCTTAACGCTGCCTGGTTAATAATCCTCTTCTGCCTGGGTCATGCGACGCCTCACGGCTTCTTCCATCGCCCGATTCAGCCACTGCTCTTCTTCGGGCGTAAACGGAGAGCCGCCGACGGTCAGAGGCTCAAGTCCGGCGATGTCAAACTCTTCCGGATTGCCGATCATGGCAATCGTCTCTTCCCCGACCAGCGCCATCTGGGCCTCCATGTACTGCTCAATGAGGCGCTGAACCTCCGGTGTGTGCACGGGGCCTCCGCTTCTTTGCTTCACTTCCCGGACAAATTCCAGATATAGTCGGTCCATGTCCTGCTGCACCTGCCCCATGTGGTCAAAAATGGCGGCAGCAGCCTGTTTCCCCCTGGCCTGTTCCAGCCATTCCCGCTGCTCCGGCTCGGTCTGAACCCCGCGAATGATTGCCATCAACGTGCTCATCTGCTCGTGCCCGTTCAGTTCCGATAGAGCGCGAAGCCGTGCAAGTGCAGCTAGAGCGCGTTCAAGCTCCTCTTTCTTTATCCGCATCCCGATCTCCAGCTGACTCAGCATCCCGTCCCATTCTTCCGCAGCCGTATCGGATTCCAAAATGTCCCGGATCTGCTTAAGGGGAAAACCTAAAAATTTCAGTGCCGTGATTTGCTGCAGCCGTTCCATCTGCTCCAGCCCGTATACCCGATGCTCGCCCGTCCCCTGCCGATCAGGGGATAATAGTCCCTGCTCCTCGTAGTAGTGCAGCGTCCGGATCGATACACCCGCCTGCTCCGAAAGCTGTCCCACCGTCAGCCACGTCTGTCCATTCATTTCTGCAAAAAACCTCCTCCATGAACTGTCTTCTCTATGCATGAGACGATTTCATTCTACTCCCTCACGCAGCGTCAGGGGCAAGCAGAAATTAAAATATAGTCGGACTTCCATACTTTATGGTACATGCCTAATCAGTAATCATATAAGTTGTTGTCCTTGGATAGGGTCAAGAACTTGTACTTACATACTAAAAAAGCCGCTATAATAGCGACTTTGAATAGAACAATGTTCTTGTCCTTCAACAACAAGCTTCCCCAGCTGAACGTTACACGTGGTTCACACTAACACCATGCCAGAGCCGGAGCATTCCATTCTAAAAAGTATACCAGCCTTCGCCAATATACACCTCTAACAAGGGGAACACCTTACAGCAGCACAAACTCCCCTACTTGCAGATCATCCGGCGATGAAAAATCCGCTTGCAGCCGTCGACAGTCCCCCTGGTCTTCGATGCATGGCAGAGCTAGGGCTCGATTCCCCAGACGAGCTTTCCTTTCCGGTACAGCGTAACTTTGTTCCAGTCGCTGAACGACGTCTTCGTCCCGTCGAACGAGTAGTCGTCCGACGGGTTGAAATCCGACCAATCGCTCTTGGCGATACGTACCTGGATGTCGCCGGATTGGCCGCCTGCCGGAATCGAACCGGCCATCGCCGCGAACCGGATTTCCAGATACCCATCCGTTCCTGTTCGCGCCGGTTCGATCGGTGCAAACGTTCCGCTAACGGTGTTTGTGCCAACCTGGGCCCAATCACACCAGAATTGGAGCTCTTTGCTGCCGTCTTTCGTGAAATAATAACGAATCTTCACTTCACTCAACGGGACGTCTGTCTTACCGTTATTGGTGATGTTAAACGCAGCATGGATCATATTGTCCTCTGCCGCGCTGCTGTTGCTCGTTTTGTACTGGACGGCGAGTCCCTCGGCAGCGTTCGTTCCGCCGCTCGCAGGCTCCGTCGCTTCTGCTGCCTTTTTCGATGGCGCCGGGTCTGCTGCCTGTTTCGGAGCGGCTGGCTGTCCGCCGTTCACGGGCTTCATGATCCTGGCAAGCATCTTTTGCTTCGGCTTGTTCCATGTCTGCCAGTCGCCTAACAGCAGCCCGCCGGTATCTCCGCTGTTCGGGTTGAGGCTCCAATATGTCCAATACAGATCATTTCGGCTGATGTAATCGACAAGCGCGTTTTGCCACTTGCCTTCCTTCGAGGCCATATCGACGCTGCGTCCGCCGAACTCCCCCAGCAGGATCGGCGCGATTTTTTCCTTATGGATGTAACCCCAGTTCGCATCCCATACACCGGACAGGTTGGCGGGAAATTTCCTGTCGGCAAACCACGGCTGCGACGAAACACCCGGGCCGTAATCGTGCGGCGAATAAACGATCTGGTTTGGCACCTTCAGCCGGACCGGATATTTGCGGACCCCTTTCAGATTGCCGCCCCACCAATAGGAGCCGCTCTGTCCCTTTACTTTCGCGTCCACCCCTTCCACAACGATCAGCCAATCCGGGTTAACGGCGAGAATCGCATTGCCCGCCCGTTCGGCAGCCAACCGCCAGTCGGTGGCCGAATCGCCGCATCCCCAGCAAACGGAACCGTGCGGCTCGTTATGCAAATCGGCGCCGATCACCGTGTCGTTGCCCATGTAACGCTTTGCAAGCATCTTCCAGTCTTTGATCCATGTCTTTTCCGGAACCGATGGCGTATACCATCGCTCCGTTTGCCCCGAGGCCGTTGGACGGTGACGGTCAAGAATGATTTTCATCCCGCGTTCTCCCGCTTTTTGCACGAGCTTGTCCAGCAGTTGCAGCGGCGTCAGCCCCTTCAGGTCAGGATTTTTCGCATAGTCGATTCCGCTTGGCGTTTTGCCTGGCAGCAGCATTTCGTTCGTATATGGAATGCGCAGCAAGTTGTAACCTTCCTTGGCAAGCTGGTCCAGCACGCTGTCCATCGACCGTGTCCACAAGCCATGGGGAGCAAAGTTGTCCGTTTCAAATCCGAACCAGTTCACTCCGTTGAAGTTGGCCGGTTTGCCCTGCGCATCGACGATACGGTTGCCTGACGTGTGGTAGTAGCCCAAAGAAGACAAGGAATTGGCTGATGCTGCAGCCCCGATACCCGAGACGAGCATGGCCACCAGCAGCAGACAGGTTCCTATTTTTTTCATCCGATCCTCCCTTTCTATGATCCAGAATAACCTTAGGAAAGCAGTGTATAATCTCGCAGGTACATCGCGCCTGCAATGACATGCTCCTTAGAATATATCGGTTAATCAAGGCAGTTGTTGTAGATATATTTCATGTGACAGGGAGAATACGAGCTTCGTTTGGACTTATACCATTCGCTCCGCGAAAAAATATGGACTGATCCTTTGCAATACCGCAACCGGGGTTTACCTTTGTTTAGCGGTTTGCGGCAGCGCCATCAGGCTCAAGTGAGTTTGCCTCGCTTTCTAATAGAGTCCGTTGTTTTCGTTTCTTCTTTCTTGGCTGTCCTCTCCAAGACAGGTACGTCCAGATGCGCAAAACATATTCGACGGGCCCACTGCTGAACTTCTTCATGTAAACGGGACTAAGCCACAACTGAATGCAATAAACGGCAAGCGCGATGAGCGCCCCGACGAAAACACCGGCACGGCCAAACAGTCCGAGTCCATATCCGTAGAAAATCGTCGTACAGATTACGCTTTGCATCAGGTAATTCGTAAGCGAGAGACGGCCTACCGCTTCAAATCTTGCCATCAGGGCAGCACGGCCGCTTCCCGTATACAGCAGTGCAAAGGCGTAAATGTAGCCAAGCGCAAGCAGCATACCTCCGAGCGTTGTTCCAATTCCGGTGCCTGGCCAACTTTCCACGCCAAGCTGCGGGGCTAATACGCCGTATGCTTTCAGTAACAGTCCAACAGGAATCAGAAATGCGGCGCGGTGAGAATATGTACGTCTCATGGCTGGCGGATCGTCAAACGTTCCGATTCTGGCGGAACGCATGCCGAGCAGAAACATCGGCAGCGTGATAACCGGGGCCAGCACGAGAGCAAGCAAGATGAAGTTCTTATCCATCTCCCCGAAAGGGTCGGCATTGTTGCGAAAATCCTTAATCTCCGTATAGCTGCCGTTGCCGTATACATCCTGGCTTTGCACAATGTAATTGATCATCTCCTGAGACGGAGCAGCCAGTGGGTCTGACGGATCTGAAGCCGGGAGACCAAGCAGACCCGCACCCGTTAGTAATATTGTCGCCCAGATGAATAATGTTTTTGGTTTCCGGTTCAGAAACAGAAGCAGAAGGAAACCGGTGATGCCATAAAACGTCAAGATATCCCCTTCCCACAGAAATGTCGAGTGCAGCAGCCCGATAATGAATAGAAGCAGAAAACGGCGGGCCAGGTGACACTTCGGTCGTAGTTCCCGTGTTTTCAGGCTTTCCGATAGCTTGATCATTCCGAACCCGAACATAAATGCGAAGATTGGCATGAAGCTGCCCACCACCGTAACCTCCAGGAATGAATGAAAAGCCATGTCCGCCCCCTTAATCCCAAACAGATGCAGTGCGCTTTCGCCGAACAGGCCGTACTGGAAAATCAACATATTGGCCAGCACAATGCCCACCAGGCTGAATCCGCGCAGCCCATCGATTAATTGAACGCGCTTTTTATATGTACTCAATTCGATCACCTCGGTATTCAGCATAACGTCCCGTCCTAAATGAGCGTTAAAGCCTTCCTTAACATTTCCTTAACGCGGCATTGGAAACAGGCCTCTCCCTTTAAGCAGCGTTAAGGTTTCTCTGGTACAATGACTAATGCAATATGTAGACAAGGAGAGATTTCCCAATGAATTCTGCAAAAATTCTAATTGTGGACGACGAAAAAGCGATCGTGCAAATGCTCGAGTTCGTGCTGCGCAAGGAAGGCTTCGAGCATATCTATACAGCAGACAACGCGGAAGACGGCATGCAGCTTCTGCTCGAATACGGCGCCGATATTATTTTGCTCGACGTCATGCTGCCCGACCGTACGGGCTTTGAGCTCGGACCGCAGATTCGGGCGCAGTCCGACGCACATCTGATCTATTTGACGGCACGCACGACGGACTTGGATCGACTGACGGGCTTTGCCGTAGGTGGAGACGATTATGTGACCAAGCCGTTCAATCCGCTGGAAATCGCAGCCCGAATTAAAGCGCGTCTGAGGCGAGGAATAGCCGAAACAGCGGTCCAATCCGCCGTCACGCCTAACGCGGACCCTCGTCAGCGATATGACTTCGGGGGATTTGTCCTTGATGAACGGGCCGGTGAGCTGCTTGTCGGCGGCCGGAACGTGCCCTGCCCTGCCCAAGCCTACCAGCTGCTGCTGTTCCTGTGCCGAAATCCAAACATCGTCTTCTCCAAAGCCCAACTGTACGAATCCGTCTGGGGCTTTGACGGACTCGGCGATGACAATACGGTCATGGTTCATGTCCGCAAAATACGTGAACGCATTGAGTCAGACCCAAGCTCGCCACGTTATCTCCTGACCGTTCGCGGACTCGGGTATAAGCTCGTGAAGGGTGAAAACGTATGAAAAAGCAGGCAAAAATGAAACGGAGCCGTATCGCGAGGCGGTTGGGATTCCATTTTACCCTCCAGTTCTTCACCCTTTGGCTGCTGGTGCTGGCCATTGTATTGATTTCATTATTTACAATGATGTATTACATCGGTAACGAACAGTTGAAGACCGACTTACCTTCAGAAGTGCTGGATTCGCTGTCGATGGAGGCGATCATCGAGGGCGACAGCGTAGAGCTCCCGTCTTTCTGGCAGGATCAGCTGGAACAAAAGGGATATTGGCTCCAGATCGTCAACGAAAGCGGACGGGAAGTTTATGATCTGAACGTACCTGAAGGCGTGCCGAAGCAATACGCTGCTTCTGATCTGCTGCGAATCAGTGATACGGGAAGGCTGAGCGAATACAATGTCACCACGTTATACGAAGAGATTTTCGGCTCCCGAAATCTTTATCTGCTGGGGCGGAAAGATGCCGACGGATCAAGGCTTGAAGCATGGTACGAGCTGTACTCCGAAAATGGACGGGTACCAGACTCCGCCGCTGCAACATTAGACGATAAAGTGAAATCGATCGGAGCTTCGCTTGTAATACTGGACGAAGCCGGCCGCGTCGCTCAGAACTTTGGGCTTCCGTCAAACTATGCGACGTACGGGGCGCTGGCCCTGATTGAGATGCGTCAGCAACCGGCCAAATCGAAGATGGAAGTCTCCTATCATTACGATCCTGCTTCCGAATATACATGGCTGATTGAACGGCCGCGAGCGAGTGAACAACCAACGAACCAGCCGATATTGCGTACGCTGCTGATCATTCTGGTTATCGTCGGCATAGCGATTTTACTGCTTTCCCTTGCTCTCGCAGTGTGGCACGGCTACCGATACGGCGGTCCCCTGCTGCTGTTCATGAGAGGCTTCGAACGAATGGGCAGAGGCGAATATGAACAGGTCTTTACCGAGAAGGAACGCCGGAAGATTTTTGGCAAAAACGGCCGCTTCCGCGCCCGGTATAAGCTGTACCACGAGGTCATCGCAGGCTTCTCCGAAATGGCAGATAAACTAGCTCGTGCGCGTAATGAACGCCTCCGTTTGGAGCAATCCCGGGAAGAATGGATGACTGGCATCTCGCACGATCTGCGTACACCGCTCACAACCGTCCAAGGTTACGGCCATCTGCTGGAAAGTGGGCAGTTCAGCTGGAGCGAGAAGGAGCTGAGAGAGGTTGGAGGCACAATCCGCGAAAAAAGTACATATATGTTAGAACTGTTACAGGACTTTTCGCTGACGTTCGAACTGAAAAATCATACGCCAGGTGAAAAGCTGGAACCGCTGGAACTCAATGAATTCGTTCGCCGTGCCGTTCTTCGTTATGTTAACGACGTAACGTTGAAAAACGTCGTTTTCGATTTCGAAGAAAGTCCGGCTTCTCTACGTATTCTAGCCAATCCAAAGTGGTTCCAACGTTTGCTCGACAATTTAATTTCCAACGCTGTCAAGCATAACCCGCCTGGGACGGAAATCGTACTGAGCGTTATGCATGAAGGAGAGTTTGCCTTCATCACCGTCCGTGATAACGGTGTAGGCATGGACGCGGAGACACAATCCCGCCTCTTTGACCGTTATTACCGAGGGACGAACACGGACGAGGGGATGGATGGAGCGGGACTCGGTATGAGTATCGCTTACGCTGTCGTGGCCGCGCATAAAGGCACGATTACGGTGGAGTCCGGCGTTGGCGAAGGCACAATGATCAAACTGACGTTCCCCGCGCTGCCATCTCCGGCTTCCGAACGAGAAACCGGAAGTTACCTGTAGTCGTGGATTAGACGTACTTCAAAAAATGAGCAGCCTGTTTACCCTACAGGCTGCTCATTTCTCATTAAACCAACGTTTCCTTTCCAACTCTCCCTCCTTCTCTACCCTTTTGACTTATTTTCGGGCTTTGCATAGTTAAACTCGTGGAACATATAGCCGCATCCCCATAATGTCTGAATGCATTCGTTTCCTTCCGGATAATTGGAGAACAGCTTTACACGCAGACGTTTAATATGGGTATCTACTGTACGTTGATCATAAATCTTCCGGTGCGAAGATTTCCAAACTTCCGTAAGTAATGCCTCACGAGAATATACCTTTTCTTGATGTGTGACTAGGAAATAGAGCAGATCATATTCTTTCGGAGTCAGATGGACCTCATGTTGCTTTACCATCACACGGCGTGCTGAAGGGTAAAGAACGATTTCACCGATGATGATGGCGTTGTTATTCGAGTCATCGGCTTCGGGAACATAGGGGTTGGGAGCATGTACACGAGTTATCATGTTTTGGATGCGCAACACAATTTCTCTTGAACTAAACGGCTTGACGACGTAATCGTCTGCACCTGCTCTAAAACCTTCAATACGGTCCCTTTCTTCCGATCGCCCGGATAACATCAGTATCGGCACATCGGGTTGTGCCTGTTTCAACCACTTGCAAACATCAATCCCATTCATGTCAGGCAGTAACCAATCCAACACGATCAAATCATAATTGACATGCTTCACGCAATAATTTTGGATGGCTTGTGTGCCGCTCTGCGCTTCTTCGACTGTGAATCCCTCTTTCTCCAAATACATCCGCAGCATACTGCGAATGCGCATTTCGTCATCAACCAATAATACTTTTCTATCGTTTTTCATCATTTCTGCCGCCCTCCAACTGCATGAACAACGTGAACCCACCGATTCACTTGCATCACTTCAAGCTTGTTAAACATCGGATGCAATCATCTGCGATTCAATCTGTTTCAACGTATAAAAGTATCCCTTCCGCTCCATCAATTCCGTAAATGAGCCGATCTCCACGATTTCGCCCTGTTCCATGACGACAATCTGATCCATGCTCTCCAGGCCGGTGAGGCGATGACAAATGAGAAGAAGTGTGTCTCCAGCCGCTTGTTCGTACAGTTGCTTCAGGACATGCTGCTCGGTGACGTAGTCAAGAGAAGACGTTGGTTCGTCCAGCAACCATAGACGTCCTTTGCGCAGCATGGCCCGTGCCAAGGCAAGCCGCTGTTTTTCTCCATCGGATAAGTTTTCACCTTTCTCATAGACCACCTGATTTAGAGAAGCCGTTGAAAATTGCGCTTTAGCAAGCACATCTAATAGTCGCTCGTCGGAATGTTCTTCCGCATTTAATAGTAGATTTTCACGAAGCGTTCCTCGGAAAAAATGGCTTTGTTGCAGCACTACATTGGCCAACTCCCAGATGTTCGCCTCGTCCAATTCGTGAATGGAAACGCCATTTATTGTTATGCTGCCCGACGTTGTTTTTCGTAGTTTGAGCAGCAACTCGATTAACGTAGATTTCCCTGATCCGCTCGGCCCAACAATCGCTGTTTTAGAGCCTGCCGCAAGATGTAGTGAGAAATGGTTTAGCGCTGGCCTCCACTCCCCCTCATATTGAAAAGCAAGATTGTTTATTTCAATCGATATGGGCACATCTGTTGTAAAAGGAGTCGACTTTCCCATTGGCGATCCTGCAACTTGAGTCGATAATGTTTCCGCCAGCCGATTGGCAGCATGTTCGCTATCTTGTTTATATGCAGGCAATACGGCCATAGCAGCCGACTCTTCAAAAACCGTTTGCGTGGCCAGCACCAGCATGGCAAGAAATACGCCAGCAAGTCTTCCGTCCACAATCAAATATGCACTGAGCGTCAGGACACTCCAAGCAATGAAAAAGGTAACAAATACATGCATGGACTGTCCCAGCAACAATTGAGCGGAAGCTCGCTGCTGCTCGGCTGCCAATGAAGTCGAATCGCGCTGAAGCTGCTCCTCACGCTGTGCCAATTGCCCGTAAACCTTTAAATCCCGGAAGCCATACAGCACTTCCGTGATTTCCGTGGACAGTTTCGATCGCTGCTCGCGGACACGCTCATGAATTTTCCGTTGTCCCCACAGAACGATGCCAGGCACGACCACTGCAGTAATTACCATTCCCAGCACCAGCAAACCGGCAATCCAGATGGAATAGGACGCGGTAAAAAGCACTGTTGCCAAAAACACCATAATTACAATAACCGGCGGATATGCAACACGCAAAAAATAGTTTTGTAAACTTTCTACATCCCCCACAATCCGTGCGAGCAGGTCCCCGCTTCGATTTTTATTCAGTATCCCGGGTGTCAAAGGGATGAGCTTGGCAAAAAAGGAAGTTCGCAAACGGCTGAGGATGGAGAACGTTGCCCTGTGGGTATATAATCGTTCTCCATAACGGCTCGCGGACCGGAGAAAACCAAGCAATTTCACAAGAGATGTAAGAATAATCAATGTGTAGAGCGGTGGCTCAAATACCGTTTGAGAAATCAGATACCCGCTTGCGGAAAAGAGAGCTACACCGGCTATGCCAGCCATAAACCCTCCTAATATCGAAATGACAATATCTTTCCGCTCTTGGAACATCGCCTTTGACAACATAGCCAGCTCACTCATGTTAATCCCCCTTTTTGTTGGACAGCGACCATTTCAGCATATTGGGGCAATCGTTTCAGAAGTTCCTCGTGACGGCCTGAATCCACAATCGTTCCTTGATCTACAAACAAAATGTTGTCGGCATGTTGAATCGTATATAATCGATGTGCCACCGTAATCATGGTAGACGTTTTCGATAATGTAGAAATGGAACGCTGCAGTATGCGTTCGGTGTGCAAATCGAGCCCTACTGTAGGCTCATCGAACAATATGATGGCAGGTCGCTTTATAAAAGCTCGTGCCAAGGCAAGACGTTGCTTTTCACCACCAGATAGTCCGCGTCCTCCCTCGCCAACGAAAGTATCCAATCCTTGATCCAATTGTGCCGCAACCGTCGTTAGTCCGGCTTCCTCTGCCGCTTTCTCGATTTCTTTCCTGGAAACGTCCCGACCCGCACCGATCGCGATATTTTCGGCGAATGTGCCTGCGAAAATATAAGGGTGCTGCGTTATATAGATAACTTGTTTAAACCATACTTCTTCATTCTCTTGCGAAAGCGGATTTCCGTTCACCAGAATCGTCCCCGAATCCGGTTTCAGCAAACCGGCAATAAGATGAAGCAGTGTCGTTTTACCGGCACCGCTTTTTCCAACAATGGCAATGTTGCTTCCGGGTTTAAGAAACACACTTCCCGAATAAAGTTCGAATGAATCCGGAGCATACTGAAACCGTACATTCTTTAGTTCTATCGAAGGCGGTATCGGAAGCGACTGTAGATGGGGCATCGGGAAGGCTTCATCTGCTTTCGTCATTCGATCGTTCTCATCGCTTTCCTCGGTTCTCACCATGTTCTCCATTAGAACGGGTTTACCGTTACCCCTATTCTTCTCAAGCATGCTTTCCACCCTACGGATCGCCCCCATGCTTGTTCGTCCGCTGTGAAAAGCAGTGCCTGTATTTTTTAAGAGATTATAGAATTCCGGAACGAGCAACAAAACGAGAAATGCCGTGTGGAACGTCATGGATTTGAAAACAACCAACTGAATGGCCAATTCAAGAGCGACAATACCGATACTAAGCATCACAATGGATTCCAACATGAACGTATTCATGAATGCGATTTTCAAAATATCCATGGTTGTATCACGGTAGTTTAAACTGCTATGCTCTATCGCCTGCTGCTGTCGTTGGGCCCGGCCGAATATTTTCAATGTAACCAAGCCTTGGAGGGAATCCAAAAACGTACCGGAGAAGTGGGCCAGCTGCGCATATTTTTCTTCCGATTTATTTTTCGTCTTCAGTCCCACCAAGATCATGAAGATGGGAATAAACGGAGCCGTAAACAACATGATGAGACCTGAATTTGCATGTTGAGTAAACGTAACGACCAGAATCAAAATAGGGATGATCATGGCTTCTACCATTTTTGGCATGTACTGACTGAAATAATGATCGGCCTCATCTACTGCATCCAATGCTACGCTGACCTTTTCTCCCGTCTGTCCCCGAACACTTAAACCCATGGAAGAACGGGTCAAGCTTCGCGTAACAGATGCTCGCATGCTCGTCTTTGCGTTGGCCGCCATGTGCAGACCTATTCTCCCATTGCCAAATGATAACAGTGTACGTAAAGCCATAGTCACCAAAAGCATGCCAAGGATCCAAACGACGGATGAAAAAGAGGCTTTTTCCACGAAAATACGCTGGACGGCTTCTGCAAGCAGTGCAGCTTGAACAACGATGGCTGTACCAAGTACAAATGAAATGAGGGCAAGAAGAACGACGGATTTTCGTTGTGCAGACATTTGTTGAGCAATGAGGCTCGTCTTTCTTTTCACGTTAACTCTCCTCCTTTCTGGAAGTTTCCTTGAGAGACAACCCTCAAGGAAACGATGAACTTGTCTATTTCTTTCCTTTCACATAATCCGCATCAAATAGAAAGAGTCTGAAGACCAAGATCAGTGAAGGAACCAAGAGACACATACCGCCGATAAACGCGACCACCAGTGCGAAGCCCATGGATGAGGAGGTGACGCTGCTTTGAATGGTGATGTATGGGTCAAGAATGTATGGATAATGTCCAATTCCGTAAGCAAAAAAAGCGCTGAAGAATTGCAGCATGATGCATATAAACGCCCAGCCGTAACGACGTCCTCGATATAACAGCCACATGGCGATCATAAAGAAGGCCACAGAAAATGCGAGCAGCCACCACAAATCCATCATATTTTGAAAATGCCGTTCATTGTGTTGGCCCAAAAAAATAAATGTCGTCAATGCGATCACGATTGTAGGTGTGCTCCAAAAAAGGGCATAGGTCCGCATCAATTTCAACGCTCCATGATCTTCAGCCCTCGAAGCGTAAAAAGCCAGAAAGGAAGCGCTGATGAATAAAACAGAAACAATGGCCAGCCCAACGATGCTCCAGGACAATGGACTGCTAAAGAGCGCCCAGTAATCCAACGAGGCCGTCTCTCCTTGTTTCAAAATAAATCCGCCTTCGGATAGCGTCAGCGCGACTGACAGTGAGGCAGGAATAAGCACCCCGGTTGCTCCATACAGAAACAGATAAACCAGATTATTTTTTGAACCATAATTCTCAAATGCATAAAATGAACCGCGAATCGCGAGCAAAATGACGGCAAGACTTCCTGGGACAAGCATGGCTGATCCATAATAATAGGAGGTTTCCGGGAAAAAGCCGATTATGCCAATGTAGAAAAAAACGAAAAATACATTCGTAATTTCCCAAACGGGCGATAAATAACGAGAAATCAGCTTATTGGTTACATGATCCTGTTTCGTAAATCGAGCATAAAAAGCAAAGAACCCTGCTCCGAAATCAATGGAAGCGATAATGATATATCCGTACAAAAACAACCAGAGCACTGAAATTCCAATCAATTCGTAACTCATCATGCATGCTCACCCTTCAATGCTGTTTTATCGCTTACATGCTGCATCCACTTCTCCATCTCAACTTCTGCCGGATTATGTTTGAACATGCGACGAAGGACAAGACCGCTAACGGTCCCCAACACGATGTATAGAAGAAGGAAGAAGAAAAAAAGGATTCTGACGCTTGGGGATGTCGTCGCGGCTTCCTCTACACGCATAAATCCTCGAATAATCCAAGGCTGCCTGCCGAGTTCTGCGTAAAACCATCCCAGCTCAACGCCTAAAATTGCAAGCGGTGCGCCTAATGCAACTAACCTCAGCAGCCACTTGTTGAATTCATTTCGCTTTTTCCAAAATACGAAGAGGAAATACAGAAAAGAAATGCCTAGCAATGCAAATCCAATGCCTGCCATCAAATCGAAAAAGTAATGAACGATGAGAGGCGGTTGTTCGTCAATCGGAAACTCATTCAGACCCGTTACTTCTGCATTGAAATTTCCAAAAGCCAAGAAACTGAGAAGTTTCGGAAGGTGAAGTGCACCTATAATTTCATGTTCAACATTAAGCCACCCTAAAAATATCAAATCGGCCCCGCTCTCCGTTTCAAAATGCCATTCTGCCGCTGCGAGCTTTTCGGGTTGATGCTCAGCCAAAAACTTAGCGGAGACGTCACCGGCCAATGTATTTATTAAACTGAACACCAAAACCACTGCCATCATCAGGTTTAAGGCTTTTTTGTGGTATCCTGAAGCTCCTTTTCGAAGCATTGAAAAAGCTGCAACGCCTGCGAGCAAAGCCGCTCCTGTTAAATAGGCCGAACTTAATACATGAAACACCTTGGAAAAGGTTGCCGTGCTCAGCATGGCTTGAACGGGGTCAACGGCTGTGAATTGTCCTCCTTCAAACGTAAAACCTCCCGGTTGATTCATAAATCCGTTTACCGTTGTGATAAATACGGCTGACATCCCTGCCCCGACCACAATCGGAATGGTTAGCAGCCAATGCATCATGGGGTTTTTAAACCGATCCCATGTGTACAGGTAAATCCCTAGGAAAATGGCTTCAAAAAAGAAGGCGAACACCTCCATAAACAATGGAAGCGCAATAACATTACCCGCAAGCTTCATAAAATGAGGCCATACTAAAGAAAGCTGCAGCGAAATTGCTGTTCCCGTGACTACGCCTACCGCAACGGAGATAACGAACCCTCGTGACCACCTCTTTGCCATAAGTATGTAGTGCAGATCTTTTTTGCGGATGCCTATTAACTCGGCCAGTGAAATCATTAAAGGGATCCCCACGCCAAGTGTTGCGAAAATTACATGGAATGCTAGCGTCATACCAGTCACCAGTTTGCTCCATAGTACCGTATCCATCCCCATCTTTACCTTCTCCCCTCCAACTTTGTTTTTGTCTAAAATGAAGAAACAAAACATCAGGTTTAGATGCTGAACTTCATGACCTTCGGGGGCTAATTGATGCTTAGCTGCTTTGTGATTAGAAAGAGATTTTTTTCACATAGTAGGTTTGGCCGTAACCCGAAACTGTTGAAAGTGCGGTCCAAGTATTACAAAACCTGATATTTAAAATTTATTATATACTTGACGTTTAGCGTTGCAATTGTGGTCACGCCTTCTCCTCTAAACGTTCAAGGAAGGATCAATTCTTTCTTACAACTCCGTGAAAAATGTAAAAATCACCCGATTGGGCTATTGCGTAATAGAGCTAACCTATGGAGAAACATTACAGTTGGACCAACATGCTGAATAATACCACTTTAGTTTTCACCTAAAAAAAGAAACCTTTCTTCTAATTCATTGTTAGTCACACAATAAACTAGAAGAAAGGTTTTGGGTTGTATATAAAGGATGGTTAATTACTTGTTACGGAACCAAATGACGACGGGGATGAGTAGCAGTGACAAAAAGGCTCCAATCAATGAAAGGACGGTAAAACTGGATTGTGCCACGACCATGCCTGATAATGCTCCCCCGGATGCTCCTGATAATGCAATCAAAACATCCACTGTTCCTTGCGTCTTCGCACGGACATGGGATGGGGCTGCATCGACAATGGCTGCAGTCCCGCTAATCAAACCAAAGTTCCAGCCTAGGCCCAGAAGAGCCAAAGCAAGAGTGAGCAATACCATGGAATCACCAGGTGCAAAAGCAGCGAGCACACCTGACAACAACAAGGTGAAGCCTGAAACATAGGCCATCCTAATATAACCGAATCGATCAACCAGGACCCCTGTTATTACCGATGGTAAATACATCGAAGCCACATGAATCCCGACAGACGAATCAGTTCAATCTTCGACGATGAATGATGCAATTGTCCTTCTGAAGTCGTATTGCCTTCCGTCTCCATAGACAATTCCGCTACAGGAATTCGACTTTGATCCCTTTGATCCAACAAGAATACCAAAGTCATTAAATAGCAAGCTGCTGCTGAAGACATAAGAAGTTGTTTGGGATCAGCCCTTTCTCCCCTACATAATTTGATAATAGCGGTTCCCTAACATGAAATTTCTTCATTGAGTTATTTCATGTGTTGATGAAACTAAACCGACATAGCGGGATTGCAATGTCGGTTTATAAAGTAAATTTTGTAGTATTAGCGTGATCCTTTAGAGTAGTAGAAACTTCTCTCTATAAAGTACTATAAATACGAATTTCCGGATCAGACTGGAGCAGTTCCTTCAGCCCAACAACAACATCATTTGTGAAAAGAGTACTTTCCAGGTATGCTTTAGCTTTAGCTTCACTGCTAAAGCCATGCAGGACTTGAACATCTTCATCACGAACTAACAATTAGACCTTTGCCACGATTTCGAACCTTCATGAGTTAATGTATGAACTGCCCAAAATCAAACGTTCAATCAATCAATTGAATTATAGTTCACAGTGATCCTTTCGTCAAGATAATCCCTATCGCTGGTCCTTGATTACATGATAGAACATGATACAATTTTATTAATCAATTGAATCAATTCAATTATAGAAGTTAATGATTGAAGATAAACACCTTAATGTGAAGAATAACGACATAGAATAGAGGTTGATCATGATGGAAGAACCATTGGCTTCAGCAAAGGTATTGAAAGAGGATCTGTATAGACAACTTGCACGAATCGGTAAAAGTTTGTCGAGTGACAAACGACTTGAAATACTGAATGTGTTGGCTCAAAGCCCTAAGTCTGTCGAAAAATTGGCAGAATGTACAGGTATGAATATGGCCAACGTATCCCGTCATCTTCAAATTTTGCTTGATGCCAAGCTTGTAAAGTTCACCAAGAAAGGAACCTATGCCATTTACTCTCTAGCAGATCCTGAAATTATTGATTTCATGTCTTCCCTTTGGCGAATAAGTGAAAAGCAACTTCCGGATATTTCAAAATTAAAAGACGATTTTATAAACAACCTTGATGGGGTCCAAACACTCACCATGGATGAAGTTATGGAGAAAGTGAATCGTGAATCCATTGTTTTGGTCGATCTGCGTCCAAAAGAAGAATTCGAAATGGGACATATCCCCGGAGCCATTTCAATGCCTATGGATCAGCTCGATAGCATGATGCGAGAACTCCCGAAGGACGCTGAGGTCATTGCTTACTGTCAGGGTCCGGTTTGCGCGTATTCGGCACTGGCTGTTCAAAAATTGCAACAAGAAGGCTTTAAAGCTTATCGCATGGATGAAGGAATCAATGAATGGCAAGGTCATTTTCTGATCCATTAAGTCAGCTCTTGTTCTTATGCAAAAGATCTCATCCAGTATCTGGATAGAGGTCTTTTGTCATTTAACGAATTCAATTTGTGTGCCATAAGCAATTTTTTATTCTCGGTCCGATACAAAATATCGAGGCTCATGCCCGGTTAATCGCCTAGCTAAATCACCTGTCTCACTTTATGGGGTCACTTTATTCATGATCTCAATGAATACGTGGTTTTTTTAATCCGTTTTATGGGACTAACGTTGTCAAGTAGTTTGAGACAAGCGCATCATAATATCCAATTTCACCTGAAGTTCTGGATAACAATTGAGCCCCTTGTACAAAGGCAATAAGTGTCCGTGCTTGCTCCAAAGTAGCGTTGGAAAACGAAAACTCTCCATCTGATTTTCCTTGGTCCAGTACATGCTGAACCCAAGTGATATTAGCTTCGAAAAATCGGTTTATTTCATCCCGAATTTCAACGGGAAAGGAATTCAGCTCAGCAGCCATCATAGAACACAAACAAAGTTTGGTGTTGTTTTCCAGCGTTTCACGATACAGCCCAAAGAAAGATTTTAACTTTTGAAGTTCACTCGAAGGTTGATCGCTAATTTTTTGAAGCCGGTCTGTGAAATCTTGGCGGTATCGAATCAGAATAGCCTGGACTAGGTCTTGTTTAGAGGGAAAATGGTAATGAATGCTCGCTTTACGAATGCCGATCGCTTCTGCTATGTCTGCATAGCTAAACCCATTATACCCTCGCGCTTGAACCAAAGTAAGCCCGGTATCCATGATGTCTTGCACTGTGTTTTTCTTTGGATTCATAAATGTAAACTGCTCTCCTTCCTGTCCACTCGGAATATCTACTAATAGGTAGAAATCGTTTATTTCACAAATGCAATGATCTGGTTAACCGCTCTTTCAGCCGAAAGTAGTGCTCCTTCCAAATGACCGCCGAACTCTGAACTAGTCTCGGTTCCTGCAAAAATGATTTTTTGTTCCCAATCACCCACTACTGGTATTGCTCCGTATTCAGGGAAACTTGAACGCTGCATAAGATCATCTGAGACTGTTGTTTCTTGTTCAGTTGACCAATCCTGCAATAGAATTTCCCGTACTTCTCTTGCCTCGGGCCCAAAAAGTCTAACTAATTGATCGATGACCAACTTGGAGATTCGCGTTTCACCTATCTCTTGGCGGGTAGTTGCTGGCATTCCAAAAAAACCGAATAAGGCACCTGAACCTGTACCAGGAGATGCATCATGTATTTCTTGTAATGGGCCGACCCAACTTGAAGCCATTCCTGAGTGTCCCGTTTCTCTCCAAAATGGTCGATCATAAACGGCTACCGCTTTTGCTTGGGCTGCCATCCAAGTAGGTTTGTTCATCAAATCACTTACCGTTTGCCTAGACAAGGCAGGAGAAAAATGAATGTGTTTTACAATAAGTCTGGGTGGCAATGCAAGAATCACATAATTTGTTGTGTACTCCTTGGTATGCCTTTCCGAATCTTCGGCTCTGATCGAGATGACTTTATCTTCGCTTAGATCGATTCCTTTGACATGCACTCCTAATTCAATTTTATTAGAGGGCAACGTATCAACTAATGAACGAATTAAAGCTTGCGCGCCTCCGGTAAAACGAAGGGATCTTTCTATGGCGTGTTCAGGTAAGACATGTCGTTCAGGTGCTCTACCTTCATAGCGCTCGAACAACATAGCACCTTCAGTATATTGCTCAAACGTTTCAAGACGAAGTTCTTGAACAAGCTCGGAAATCGATTTTTCATAACGCGGCCAATACCAAGTAGGTCCAAGATCAAATTTTCCCGATTCCGGCATGGTTGAGCTCTCAATTGATAAAATTCGTCCCCCCACTCTGTTCCTTGCTTCTAAAATTCGATAATCAATTCCTTCTGCCTGGAGCAGCGTTGCGGCGCGAATTCCGGCTAAACCTGCGCCTACAATGATTACTGGATTATTCATTTCTTCAATCTCCTTTGATATGCAAGACAAACAATCACACAAGGCACTGCGAGTGCAGTACCATCTTCCGATCGCTGTTATCCCCAGATTTTTTAAATTCCCTTTTTCAAAGGGAAAATCCGGTGATAAATGCGACCGCTTCGCTTCTTCAGATTGGTTCTGCCTCTCCGTTAACGTGTGTATCTTTTTTGCGGTTTATATATTTTTTTATTGGTCAAGCTTCTCTTGAGTCCCAAACCATTCACTCTGAGCAGGAACCGTGCCAACCATGAGGTACAGATGTCGGAACCCTCTTTTTAATAATATTCGTGCAGCTTTCCTGCCCTTGAAAGATGTATCGGTCAAAATCACAACCCGATCCTCTGTGGTAAGCTCCTTCTCCCAAACGAAGGATAGTCGACCTATTGGAATGTTAATCGATGTGGGTACGGATGACTTGTTAAAATCGGAAGCATCTCGAACATCAAGTAATTTGGCATAGGGAAATGGATGAATTTGGCTTTGATTTATCGATAAAATCGTTACGTTTCGCATATAACGGAAATGCTGAAAAATCCCGATTGCGATGATAAAGAATAGTGCAACTGTGATCACCATGTAACTTTCCTAAGCGACGTATTCTTTACTCCCTTAACATTGGATACGTATATTGAATGTCGATACACCTCTAAGCACCTCTCGCTTTATTTTTGAATTATTCAATTGAATGGTTGAATTTTAGGATGGATTTGTCTTATTGTCAATATGGAGTCATGAATGGTAGAACCCCAACCGATTCGATTGGAGTTCTCAACCATGCACATTATAAAATTAACGAAGACGTGCCGTAACACCGCCGTCCAAAGGCATAATTACACCAGTGATCCAAGAAGCCGAGTCGCTGGCCAAAAACAGGATGGCTTCTGCAACGTCCTTCGTTGTACCGTTACGTCCAATAGGGTGGAAAGCATTAAAGGTTGGCAGTACTTCTGCTACTTGTTCTTCACTCATAAATGTATTATAGATTGGAGTTTCGACGACGGCGGGTGCTACTGCATTCACTCGAATGTTGTCGCCTGCCAATTCTACAGCCAAATTTCTAGTCAAAGCATGTCTACCTGCCATAGCAGCCGAATATGCGGCCGATGGCGTCGATTCTACCGCTTGAATAGCCCACATTGAACCGGTATTCACAATCGCTCCCCCACCTCTTTTTTTCATTTCCGGAATTACTGCTTGCGAAGGATAAAATGTACCTTTAACAATCGTATCTAGATACGATTGCAGATCATCCGCAGTGTGATCCAGGAAAGGAGTCGGGTTAAATTTGCCAGTGTTGTTTACGAGTATATCTATTCCACCAAAAGCCTCCACAGCGACTTGAACGAGATTTTTCGATGTTTCTGGCAAACTGACGTCGCCCGCTACGATAATGACTTTCTTGCCGGAAGGATCAATCTCCCGAGCAGTCTCTTTTAAAACATCTTCCCGACGGCCATTAATGACTACATTTGCGCCTTCTTTAAAGAAGCGTTGTGCTGTGGCCTTTCCAATTCCTGTTCCGCCACCCGTTACAATTACTGTTTTGTTTTCAAATTTCATGATACCATCTCCTATTTCAATTTTACCTACTAGAAGGTAGTTATAAGGCAAATGTAATGGCTTCATTATATGGTTTAACGATAATCGGCAACATTTTTTTAGCGTTGTTACCGATTATCCGATCACTTAATCCATAAGTTTAACCATTTTTGCTTCGAGAACATCACGTGGATGAATGCCTACCATTGCATCGAGTGGTTTACCATCTTGGAACAAAAGTAATGCTGGGATACTCCGGATTCCAAAACGTGAGGCCAACTCCGGCTGTTCGTCTACATTCACCGTTGCAATCGTCGCTTTCCCCTTCATATCGTCGGCCAATTGGTGGACAATCGGCAGTTGGACTTGACAAGGACCACACCATGGTGCCCAAAAATCAACCAGAGTAATTCCAGACTGAATTTGATGATTAAACGTCTCATTTGTTAATGCAGTTGCACTCATAAGGACAACCTCCTATATATATTCAATCAAATGATATTATATTCAATTGATTAATTGAATTATAGAATTGAATAATACGACTGTCAAGCAGATATTCATGGTATTTCATTAGGGTATCAAATGGGTGTCCAACCTATATTAATCTTTGTTATTCAACCATACTTAAGACTGCCCGAAATCGTGTTTTGGCTGACATCATTTTTTCATAGGCTTCGCTTGCACGTTCTAGAGGGAAAACTTCAATAATCGGACGAACATCTGTCAATACGCTAAATCGGACTGCAGCTTCAATTTCCTTGGCATGCCCAGTAAATGATCCCTTCACGGTATGAGGACCCATCAAGAAATCCATAGCCGATAACTCTAAACAGTCCCTGGATCCAGCTACAATAATAAGTTCGCCGCCCGTGTCTAGGCCATGAACTAGAGAAGAAATCACGCTAGCATTGGGTGCCGTGGCAAGAATAACTTTAGCTCCACCGAGTGCTCTCAGAGCTGTGGCGGGATCTTCTTTTTCCGAATCGATGTAAATATGTGCCCCAAGTCCTCTTGCGAGATGCTCTTTATCCCCTCCTCGGGATATGGCAACGGTTCGATAACCAGCTTTCTTGGCGTATTGGACGGCAAGATGACCTAATCCGCCGATGCCTGAAATAGCGACTACATCACCTGGGCGTGCCGAACTATTTCGTAACGCACTAAATGTCGTTTCACCGGCACACATTAACGGAGCTGCTTCTTCAGAAGTAATTTCCTCGGGAATAAGAATCAGAGCATCTTCATAAGCGACCATGTACTCCGCGTAACCACCATCCATGGTCAACCCCGTTATATGATTGTGTCCGCTATGATACCCCAGTCCGACTCGTTGACCCACTTTCCATTTGGTTGATCCCTCACCTAGTTGTTCTACCAATCCGATTACTTCATGTCCTGGCACTCTCGGGTATTCCGGGGCACCACCCTTTATCGTGCCTGAATCTCCATTACATACTCCACAAGCTTGAACTCGAAGAAGTACTTGTCCTTTAGCAGGAACAGATACGGGGATTTTGACGAATTGCATCGCTTCACCTTTGGCAGGAACTTGAATGGCTTTCATATGAGTCATTTTGTTTCCTCCTTTACATTCAATGTATGAGTTTACGTTAGTATAAACAAATCAATAAATCTATTCAATTGAAAAGTTGAATATAGCTAGGGTGACACCCAACTATTGATCAGCATCAATGACTGTTACTGTGGGGAAAATTGAATATGGTTGTTGGGGCTGCTTTTCAGCTGAGTTCAATCGCATATTCCGAGTACTGAATCCATGTTATTAACCATCTATTAGCGCAACCAAGATGCCTTTTGAAAAAGCGATCGGGATTTGGATATCAGCGCCTACTTGACGTTACATAACAGTTACATGAGTGGCAGGAATATACGGATCAGCTATGGTGTGAATGATCAAAAAGCAGCGCTTTCCGCCTAAACGGAAATCCGCTGCTTCACTGTTATTTATGTCATTTTGGGTTAATGTAAAAGCATTATATAAGTTGAACCGATGATTTTTACACGGAGTCACTACGTGGTCAGAACCTTCTTCCGATCACTGTTATCCCCAGGTTTTTTTGATCCCCTGTTTTTCAAAGGGAAAATCCGGTGATAAATGCGACCGCTTCGCTTCTCCAGATTCTTTCTGCCCTCTCCGTTAATCGTGTAAATGTCTAGTTCAACCTATATAGCTTTAAAAGTCCATGCCATGTTATATATGCTATATTACATGTCATTAATTCAAGCTAGCAGTAGCATCTTGCACCGTGATCCTTAATTTTGCTTTGTATCCAGCCGTATCAAGCTTCCACCCCGGTTCACCGAAGTATGGCGTACCGTCCGGCTTCCATAAGAGCTGCTGAACTCGGGCGTGTCGGTTCGGATCATACAAGGGCTCTCCCGAAATCTCCTTATAGGGGCGGGCATGGTAAACAAAAAGGAGCTTTGAGCCGTCTTCGGACATCGTAAAGCTGTTATGCCCCGGTCCATATTGAGAATTAGACTCGCTGCTTGAGAACACCGGTTCTTTCGATTTGGTCCATGAAGACGGATCAAGCAGATCACTCGTTTCATCCGCCGTGAGAAGCCCCATGCAATAACGATCATCAGTCCCGCTGGCCGAGTAGGCCATGAAAACACGCCCGTTCTTGACCAGAACTGCCGGCCCTTCGTTCACGCGGTGCAGCTGAATCTCCCAATCATATTCCGGTGAAGAGATTTTTACAGGCTCGGTCGAAATGGACCATGGCGTATCCATCCGAGCGATATAAAGGCAAGATTCCTCAACAATCTGAGCCCAAACCAAATAACGCTGCCCCCGATGTTCGAACGTGGTGGCATCGAGTGAGAAGCTTTCAACCGGCAGCTTGATTCGCCCCTTTTCAATCCATCTTGTCGTAAGTGGATCGTTGTCCTCACATTCCAGGACATAAGGACGGATTGCCCACTTGTCTTCTGCCGTTCCGGCTGCGAAGTAGATGTACCACTTTCCATCAATATGATGAAGCTCTGGTGCCCAAATATGGCTGCCCATCTCCCCCTCTTCATGTTTCGTCCAGACGACCATCTCCTCGGCATCGGAAAGGCCGCTGATGGTCCGGGATCTCCGCAGCACGATGCGATCGTACTCTGGCACAGAACCCGTAAAATAGTAGTATCCGTCCGTATGCTTAAGCACATGAGGATCGGCGCGATTCAGCACAAGCGGATTCGGATACTCGTCATCTTTAACGGTTCCTTCAACGGTAACCGTACCTGACTGCTCAAGCAGAACGGGCGGGATGCTTTCCCACACCACCGGCAATGTCGTATTTATGCCATTCTCCAATTCGGCCTCGACGAATCTCGGTAGCTGCAGCGGCTCACCTATGGCCAAACGGATCGAATGCTCGCGAATGTCTTTTATTTTCATCATCGTTATGTCCCTCCCTAAAGTTGAACGATCTTGATCACTTGTTAACCTATCAAGCCCTTGAGCGATATATGCCAATCTCTTATGAACATGGAAATCCAGCATCCTCCACATAACCTATAATAAAACTACATCAGTAGTCTAGATCAGAACTAAAGGTTTTACCTTGCAAATTTAAGTTCATTATAATGAGCTCCAACGATTCTTTATTTGTTATAATCTAAACACAATTACTCCCAAAATATAAAGTTCACTTCTCCCAATAGGGGTTCTCAATCTTCTTTATGGGAGTAGTAAGTCGTAAGGTACCAGCTCAACATGCCTCGTAAGCCCCTCGTCCTCTCCCTATCTAATTTTAAAGCATCTTAATCGGATGAGCTTGAATGCCTTGTCATTAGCATCTCTTGAGCTTTTTGCGGATCGTTCATAAGTAGAGTACGATACTCCAGCATCTTGTTAAGGGTGTCCAGCATTCGGTCCCTTGAGCTCTATTCCTAATTAATCCCCTTAAGTCGCGACCTTATTGTCAAAATACCCGCTATGAGGTACATAAAAGAAGTAACTCCAAACAATTTAAAAATACTCGGGGTCATCGTCATATATAGGCTGATAGGAAGCGACCACAAAAATGCAATAAACATAAGTGATGACTTATGGATAACGGATGCTAACAACGCTACACAAGCTGGAACGAAAAGCGAAAATAGTGTGCTTATTATAACATCGTTCTCAGCACGTTCATGCGTGTAAGGATTTAATAAAGCTAATATAATCCATAGAATCATGGTGCAAGTTGAAGATATGACTCCAATACGTTGTGCTATTCTCATTTCCATCCCTCCGTTGTTATACAGGCTAAAAGAATCAGCGATAAAGTTCTCTCCTTTACAAAAAAGACACCCCAAGCTAGATTGTTGGAATGTCAACGCGATCAGAACAAATTCTGTTTAATATTCCCCTTTGTTCGCTTGCTGATCTAGATGCATCCGAATGGGCCTCTTTCCTTATAACGAGAGCAGGATGTTGGGCAGAAATGTAAACAGGGTAATGAGGGCAACACTTGTTGCCGTATTCGTCTTTTCGAAGGCATACACTCCCAGTGAGAAGGCCGTAAGGCCAATCCCGATCATGGAGATGAGCTGACCAAACCATACAACCAGAAACTTACCAAAGGATTTTTGAACCGTATGTTCGATTGCTGCTGCTCCTTTCTCTTCTAGGCTTGATGTGGGAAATATAAACGGGTGATGTAGGTGAAGCTTCCTTGTTCCGCTCCCAGAACACGTTCCGTGATATGAGCGAAAGCTTCCACCTTTTTCCGGAGCTCCTCTTCCTTCCATTGAAAAATGCCCTGATCCAGTAAAAATTGTGAGGATACCAGCAAAAATTCAATAGCTTCCTTGGGATTAGGTGTGTGAAACACTCCTTCCTGAATACCCTGCTCGACCACTTCAGCCAAGATGGGGCTTAATCGGAGAACCGTCTCAACAAGACTTTTTTGATGCATTTCCACATTTTGCACATGGTGCAATTGCTCAATCAGCCCGAGCTTTTTTTCGTCAGGCTGATTTTGTGCCATAATAATGCGAAAAATTTTGTCATGGGCGTTCAGGTTCGGATCAGATACTACACGTTTGGCTGATGCCTCCCCGTTCAGAATAAAACGCATGACGATGGCATTCATAACCTCTTCCTTGGACTGGAAATAATAATAAAAGGTGCCCTTGGCAATGTTGCAAGCCTGGAGAATATCCATGACAGTCGCTTTGGTGTACCCTTTTGTCACGAACAGAATCTCGGCCGCATCCAGTATTTCATTTCTGCGTTCTTCCGGATTTTTAATCAATCTCATATTCTGTCCTCCGATCCATTCGACCGACTGTCGGTCTATTCTAGTCGTGAAGTTCTTGAATTAGAACCCCATTTCAGCTAACCATTGTGACAGATGACCTTCCCTGTTTTTCAGATCCTGACGTTCTCTTGCATATTTGCCGATATGTTTATCTGCGACCAGTTTGCCGTCCATCATGAACAGAACTCGTTCTGACCTGGCAGCGACCCTGACATCATGCGTTACAAGCAGAATGGTAGTACCTGCGGCATTGATGTCGCCAAGAATATCCATGATCTCGTGTGTAGACTTGGAATTCAGTGCCCCTGTCGGCTCATCTCCAAACAAAATATCCGGATTATTGATAAGCGCCCGGCAAATGGCAATCCGCTGCAGCTGCCCTCCCGAGGCTTGCGTGATGTTGTGATGAGCCAGCCCGTCAATTCCCATCTTTTTCATGAGTGACAGCGCCCTTGCATTAATGGCATCCCTGCTGCTGTTCTTGGCAAGATACGCGGAAAGTACGATGTTATCCAGCAAGTTCAGATTCTTGAGCAAATGAATGTTCTGAAAGATAAACCCCATCTTGGTCAAGCGCAAACTTGCGAGGTCGCTCTCCTGGAATGCGGATATTTTTTTGCCGTTAAAGTAGACACTGCCGGCACTGACCTGATCCATGCCGCTGATGTTGTACAATAACGTAGACTTGCCTGAGCCGGACGGGCCCATAATGGATACGAACTCTCCTTTTTTTAATTGGAGATTAATATCTTTCAAAATGCTATGCTCTTCATTCTCACCGATTGCTACGGATTTATTCACGTCTTTGGCTTCTAGTATCGTTGTCATCGTTGTTCCTCCCTATTCCACGATCATTTTGGATATGCTGGCTTCCTTGATCGACTGGATGCTGATCCAAGCCGTCAGTACGATGGTTCCTGCAAGCAACAACGGACACAGAATATACGCCTGTATCGGGTCAATAACGAAGACAATACTGGAAGCGCCAAATGTGGACATAATACTGCTGACAAGCAGTGGTCCGAGCGTATTTGACAGTACTGTTCCGGCAGCAACTCCGAAAGTCAATATGATAAGTGACATGACTACATACTTCAGCTTAATCTTGGACAAGGCAAAACCGAGACTTCTTAGCACAGCAATATCGTTATTATCCTTGGCTACCAACATTTGAAGAAACAACGAGGTGATTAATATCGATATGAACACCCCGATGGCCAAGGCCAGCATGGTGACCAGCTTTAATTGCTGAATGGTTCCCCCGAGCGTCTGATCCAGATACCCTTGAAGATCCGTCACTTTTGCTGGAGAGAAGGATGTTTCAAATTCGGCAATTTTGGCAGCCATCTGACTGCGATCTTTCAGATCAAGGCTGACCACATACCACAGCACACTATCCTTGTTGTATGGCAGCAGAGCTTTCGCCGTTTTTCCGCCATTCGTTACATCCTGATAGATGCCGCTGACCGTCATGACCTGGTCTTTGCCATTAACCAGCAAGGTAAGCTGTTCTCCCGTCTTCAGCCCAAGCTCGCTGCTGTTCGCATCGGACAATGCAATTTCGTTCTCGGTCGTTGGCGCATTACCGCTGACATAAGACAATGGGAAAATGCTGAAGTCCCCGGTTTCCACGCTCAGATTATCATAACTGCCCTCTGCATTCCGAACTTTGAACTGGCTTGTTACCAGCGGGGAATACGTTTTGATGTCGGGGTCGGTCTTGATCCGGGAAATCAGATTTTCATAGCGCTGCTCAACATCGTCAGTATGCCTCAAGTCAATGCGAATATCGCTTTGTCCTACACCCATATAGGAAATAAAGCTTGGTGCCTGCAAAGTGTTAAGGAAATTAATCGGCACGATCATGATGAACGAACTGACGACAAACACGAATAATAACAAACGGAACATCTTGATTCGCTGTACGACTTCTTTCAGTCCCAGAAAGATCGGCACGGAAGACCAGCGATTGCGAGACAGACTGAGACGATTGCGAACGATCTGTGTATCTCCCAGACTTCCCGTCCGAAGCGCCTCCACGGCAGAGATGGACCGAAACCGCCGCAGCACCGTCCGGCAGAACAGAACGACCATGGCAAATATCAATCCGGCAGCCAATAAAGGCACGGCAAAATGCAGCAGGGTTGCAGGTGCTTTGCCCATATACAACAAAATATTTGAGACAAAAAGTCTGTTAACGCCTAGTGATGCAACGTAACCCAGCAGGGAAGCGAACCCGGCCATAAATACATACTTCATGAGATACAGTTTCTTAATGTCTTTCTCTGCGATCCCGATGGCTTTCATGACACTGATCTCCCGGTAATCCTCTTCGATCGTAGCCAGCATCGTGAACCGGATACAGAGCATGGCGATCAGAATCAGCACAAGGCTGACCAAAATAATAACGGCTGCTATTACGCCATCAGTCATGGCATTCAGTAACTGAAACAGTCCATAAGTCACAACCGGACCGGCATTGGGAAGTCCGGCGTTCTGATAGGCTTGTGTGAACTCTCCTGTCTTTCCGGGATCGGTCAATCGAAACTCGATGAGATACTCCATCTCTCCGACACCCTGCTTCAGTTCCATCAGGTTGTCCGGGCTCACCACGAAACGTTTGGAGTGTACAACTGACGGGTTCATCTGGGCATCCCGGACAAAATCGACAATGGTATACGAACGCTCAAATGGTCCATTATCGATTCGTATCTGGTCCCCCACGCTTAATTGATTCTGCTGCATGTAATATACGGGGACAGCAATCTCGCCATCCTTAACCTGTATAATTTCACTGTTCAAATTCAGTAAGTAGTCGAAATCCTGATTCTGAGCAACAAAATCGATGTCCATGACGCTATTTTTTTCAGATTCTGCTCCGAGAAACAGATTGGCGCCATCAATATTGACCATCTCTACAATCTGATGCTGCGCGACCATGGGTTGATCCTCGGCCCATGTGTTTACTTTGGTCTGATCCAGCTCTCCGGCATGCATTTGCACAAAGTGTGGTGTCTTGGATTCAGAGAACAAATATTGAATGGAACTCGTCAGCTCCATAATCATCCGTGACCCCGAAGATACCAGCAAGGCTGCCAGCAGTACAAAAATAAACAACGCAGCCGTGATTCCTTTCTTTCTGGAAATATCATTTCTCAGCATTCGTAGCAGCATAAACAAACATGGCTCCTCTCATCTACAAATTCCTGCCCCATTCCCGACATGTAGATATCCACATTATATAATCGCTTTTACATTTGTCAATTAGTACATATTTTTCTAATTTGTCGAAATATTTGTCATTTTCATTCTCATATATGCAAAAAGTAAATCCATATAGTTCTATCAATCTTCAAAAAAATTGTACTTCGACCCTGAATTTACATTATTCGTCATAGATCAAAAAAAGTATGAATACATTCATCCATGCCCCAACGTAAATCGTCAGACCCTTTCTTTACCACAGGGACTCTACTTTTGGATGTGTCACTTGGATGTATATATGTATATGCAAGTTCAATGGATTGATTTTAGAATGGGCGACCTTCCATTTTCATCTTTATGTATATAAACCGGGAATTCTGAAGTGAATTTTGTAATAAAATAGTATTAAAAATTCCCTTGCTGAATCCGATATAATATAAGTCTTTTATACTATATTAAGGGGATATTTATGAAAACACGTAAACTGGCTGCAGCATCCATTCTTTCAACGACTCTTTTGCTGGGAGTTTTAGCATCCCCAATTGCAGCGTCTTCATCATCCCTCACGGATATTCCAAACAATTATGCCAAAAACGCCATCATCGAATTGGCAGACGCAGGGATAATGAACGGGACCGGCAATGGAAAATTCAATCCATCCGGCAACATCACAAGACAAGATTTTGCAATCGTATTATCCAAAGCATTAAATCTTGATTTAAGTATAGCCTCAGCAAAATCATCGACCTTCTCAGATGTACCAGCAAGCTCCTATGCATTTGCTGCCGTTGAAGCAGCGTATAAAGCAGGATTAATTCAAGGTGTCGGCAACGGAAAATTTGCTGGTACCGAACCACTCACGCGCGAACAGATGGCAGTCATTTTTGTGAATGCTTTAAACGTTGATACAACCGGCAAGGGTTCCAAACTTGAATTTTCCGATTCCTCATTTATTTCAGACTGGGCTAAAGAATATGTGGCAGTTGCCATCGAAATGAAATTAATGGAAGGAAACAAAGATGGGAGTTTTAATCCTTCAGGAAGTGCAAAGCGCCAGGATGTAGCTTTGGTTACTTCTAAATTTCTCACGAAAAAAACCGAGTTAGATCAAGAACAAGCAGAAGAAGCAACGACCAAACCTGAGCCGGAACAAAAGCCAGAGCAGGAGCCTGTGAAAGATCCCGTCAAGCCTGTACAGCAACAACCATCGACGCCTGTATCAAGCTCAACTCCTGAGCCAGCTTCTCCATCGGTGCCTGATCGTGACCCATCGCCAACACCATCTCCCGCACCAACTCCAAATCCAGAGCCAAATCCGAATCCAAATCCAAATCCAGAACCACCAATTAATGCGGCTCCTGTAGCTAAAGATTTACGTTTTATGTTTGAAGAGGAAACCGAAAAGTTGGTTGTTGGTCAAAAGGTCACTATCGGCTTTACCTACGATGATGCAGAAGATGACCAACAACAATCTGTGAATTATGCTTGGTATCGCTCAGCGAATAGTGAGGGAAGGGAAAAAGTATTAATTCCTGATGCCAATAGTAGTTCCTACACTTTTACTTCAGATGATGTTGATCATTATATCAGCGTTGAGGTAACACCGATTGCTGCTACAGGAACCACGACCGGGGTAACAAGTTATAAGGTTTTAGAACAAGTCGTAATGGAGCCACCGACTGAAGAAGCGCCTCTCACAGTGGACGCAAGCAAATTTTCAGTCATTGATAATTACTCGAATGAGGTTGACCGAATCATCGGGCAGGCATCTGCAGTAAGCCGTGCAAATGCATGGGTGTATATCTACCCATGGGATGACAAAAATGGAAATAATGTTGTTGACGACGGTGAATTGGGATCAGGATATTTCAAGGGAACAAGTCAAAGCGACGGCTCATTAACTGGCGATCTCGGATACCTTGAACCGGGTGACTATACATTTGTAATAACTGCAATGGATCCTGGAACACAATACGAGTCTGCAAAGAGTGCCGAAAATGCATTTAAATTTACTTTGACTAAAGGCGTACAGACTCCTACGATTGGCAGCGACCTTTTTCTTTTTGGAAATTATGAGTCACGAGCAGTGTTCAACTCAGGGGATAGCGATGTAAACCTGGACTTCTATTACCAAACTAATGATGATTTCAACAATGGTACTTTAGAAGTAACTGTTGATGGAATTACGTTTGCAGAAGGTGATGAATACTCTATAAGTAACGAAACTCTTAATGGGGTTCCCATGATCACTCGGATAACTCCCCAGCAAATCAGTGATGACGGCAAAACACTTACTATATCCGGAATAAACGGTAAATACACTGTGGTGTCCTTCTATTTGAATAATAAGGATATACCAGAGCAAGGCAGCTACAATATAACTGTTAAAGCAGACGCTGACGGAACAGAATCCAGCAAATCTCCAGCTCCAGACCAATACATTACATTCGTTTCAGAACCAATTTTTGAATATTAAAATCCTGTTAGCCACCTCTTTGGGTCGTATGAACGATCATAGAGGTGGCTCTTTTTTGTTATGGAACTTTAAGATGCTGCTTACCTTTAGCCCGTTCCTACTGCTACCGATTATTTTAGTGTAATGTCCAAAGAAATAATGAACTCCCCTGTTCTTGTCTTACGAAAAAACGCACACTGCAAAAGTGTGCGCTTGCATTTCCACCCTATGATCCCATCGGGTTCCGTTCAATATAGACGTGATATCGTTCGTGAAACACATTCGCCAGCGGAATGAACAACAAATCCTTCAAAGTGTATCGGAAAGCAAACCCATGCTGCCCAGTCTCCTTGGTGAAACTTCTCATCAGGTCATCTTCGTGCAATTGAAGCTGCAAATAGTCATTTGCATCAGAGAGCGCAGCCAAAATGTACGGTCCATACGCAAGAGATGCCAGTTCTTCCCGATCCGGCGCCGTTTCCAGGCGGAGCCTGCAGTCGAAAAAGAGCTTGATCTCGTCTCCATCCTGCCAATCCCGACTGATGCAGATATATCCTGTAGGGTCATCCGCCATGTCGGCAGGCTTGCCGTTGATCTCCATGCGGCATTCCGGTCCGGCCCAGTATGGACGGCGAATCATCAATGCAAATTCCCCCGTTCCCTCCATCCGCAGCGCCGCTTTTCCGGGATCTTGCGGCTCCACGTCCAGCGTCAGCTTCATCTGCCGTTCCCGCCAATGGAGGGTTGAAGGAACCAGCAGGTTCACATACAGCGCAGATTTATCGTAATGATAAATAGCTTCCGCATATTTAAAATGATTCTCCAAGCCCGTGCCATGGCAGCAAGTATTCCCCGTCACGTCAAAAGACTTTGTCCCGCCGGGTGCCAGCGGCATGAAATACGTGCTGCCTCCCGTCGGCTGATGATCGCAGGAGGCCAAAATGTGATTAAACATCGTACGCTCGTAATAATCCATATATTCCGCTGCCGGATGATACGCAAACAATTCCTTCGTCAGTTTCAGCATATTGTACGAGGCGCAGGTTTCTGCGGTTTTTTCGCTGAGAAATTCTCCAATTTTGCCTGGCTGCCGGAACATTTCGCCTTCTCCCGTGCCGCCAATCGAATAGATATGCGCACCCGTAACGGCCTGCCAAAAAAAGCGGGACATGTCGTAATACGCCTTCTCCCCGGTTGCCTGGAATAATTTCAGGGCGCCGATCACCTGGGGGATATGCTGGTTGGCGTGGAGGCCGCCGAGGGCATCTATACCCGCGCGCAGCGGAACAAACAAGCGGTCGTTGTCAAACAGGTTCGCCGCCGCCAGATGTTCAGACTTGCGCGTGATGGAGTACAGCTCGGCAAGCGATTCGTTCATCCCGCCGAATTCGCCGGCGATGTACATGCCCCACATCGTTTTGAGCACGCGGTTTGGAAGCCGGTTCAAACGGCGGTATACCCAATCGCCAAGCTGATCGGCGATCTTCAGCGCCGTATGGATTCCCAAAAGGCGATAACAATCGAGCAATCCGGCAAAAATTTTGTGCAGGGTATAGTAAGGAGCCCATATTTCCGGATACCGGGTAAACTTCTCCAACAGGTCAAACTGCTCCTCGGAGTAACCGCTAAGGAAGCCGGCATCAAATCCGGGCTGACCTGCCAAAGCATGCTGGCACTCTTCCAGCGAAGCGATCATATACTCCGCCTTCCGCTTGATGTCCTCATCTCCCGAAGCTGCGTAGCACAACGCCAGCGCAGACAGATAATGTCCGGTCGTATGTCCCCTCAGCAAGCACCCTGGCGAATCCCAACCGGTCATTTCCAGAGCATCGCGCGTATCCAGTCCGGCAGCGGCTCGGAAATTATACAGCATCTGATCGTCATTCACCTTTTTCAAGAAGGCAAGGCTCCTGTCCTGAGCCGCTTTAAAGGCGGTTCCTTCCTTCAGCGCCACCGCGACAGCGGGAAAGCCATGCACGGCAGGAGTTGTGTCCATCGTTTCCCGACCCTGCCCGGCTGCCGCCCAAACCTCGGTGCTTACCGGAATTGGCCGTGTCTTTAAGGACACCTTTAACCATGATGGGACCGGGCTCATCCATCGTATATTCCTCTCCCGGTTCCCAATCCACGGCATGGGAAATGATCTCCCCCTCGGCCGTTTCGACCACGGCCACCGCCGGCAAATAAAATGGTTTCCCCACATCCACTTTCAGGCGTATCGGATAAATCCGAGACACGCGAATTCGATTCTCTTCCTCCAAAATGGTCACGTTGTAGACCTTTTCCTTGCTGCAGCCGCCGTATCGAAACGTTGCCCGCAGCGGAACCGTGCGTGTGCCAATGCCATATTTCGGCCGGTTTACCGTGCCGTCGTCTCGGAGAAAACGAGAGTCCCCAGATGTCCAGCTGATTTTTGAACCGTATTTCCCTTCCCGGGGCAAGCGGAGATCAAATTCCACCGTGGCCAGATTGCCCAAATACAGCGCCTCCATATCCTGAATTACGATGCGTTCCTCCTCTTTAACCGAACCCATATCATGCCCCCCTATTCGCTTGTGGTACGTCCGACCGTTAACCTGGAGATGGGACGGACGTTCCGATCACCTTCCACTGTTGAATGCCTGTGGATGTCGTTTCCTTGGCCTTCATGGTAAGGCGGATTTTCGTCGTCGTCACCAGATCGAAGGAGGTCACGTTATACTGATCCGGAAGCACGCCATATGCAGAAGGATCAGGCACCTCCACCCAATCGGTTCCCGTCCAATACTGGATGTAAAACGATGCCGGCAGATCAATCCCATCATTATCGTCAAACCAGTAAACCTCGCTTGAGGAGAGGGTGAACGGTCGGTCGAAGTCATACTGCACCCACTGCTCGCTCCCGCGGGTATCCCAGTTTCCGTAGACCGGATGTCCCCTGTCCGCCGAGCTTGTTGGCTCGTATTCGTCATTCAGCCCCGCCAGGCTTTCCCAAGGCGAGACGTAGGAGGCTGAGACGGTTCCTTCGATCGCCACGTTCGGATTTGCGGGATCCGGCTGTTCAACAACCGGCGGCGATGGTTTATCCGCGGCTAGAGCGGCGATCTCTTCCCCAACCAGCGCACGCGAATAGAGCTTGATTTCATCGAGGCTTCCGGCAAAATAATGTCCGTCCGTCCCGGACTTTCCGATATACTTGTTCACTCCGTTCAGCAGGGAACGAATACGTCCTGGATTCACTTCCGAGGTCCTGGCCTGTTCTACCCCATCCAGGTACAGAACTGCCGTGTTTCCGGATAGGGTGACCGCCGCATGATGCCATTGTCCGGATGTCAAGCCGCTGCCGACAACGCTCACGGCTCCTGTCCCTTGCGGGCCCGGTGCTGTGAAGCGTAACGTTCCGCCGGCTTCGATGGATAGGTCCGTCGACGTGCCTGCGGCTGGACCAAATTCGAAAATGCGCGCGCTGGCTGTGTTGATATCCGAATTGTCAGAGGATGCACCGTCCGGACTCGGACCCCCGTTAACGTTTACCCAGGCGGAGAATGTAAAGTCCCGGGTTCCTTTCAGCATCGTATCCGGTAGCTTCATGTAGCTTGACGAGCCGTTCAGGCCCAACCCTCCGCCTCTTGCGCCGTCCGTGCGCGAAGCATGGTAAACGGCGGCATCATGGCCCGCACCGGAATAATCAAGGGCGATACCGGAATCCCCGGCCTCTTCTTCATCAAACAAGTAATTCCCTGCCAGCTCTCCCTGACCGACGTTTAACGTGAATTCCTTTTGCACCGGGGTGTTCTTTTCGTCATAATCCCGAAGCTGTACCGTAAATCTGTAGCTGCCCTTGGCTTTGCCGGATACCTTGCCGGCGATCGTACCTGTAAAGCGGTCCAGCGTCAGCCCCTCCGGCAGTGATCCCTCTGTGATATTCCAATCATAGAAAGGAACTCCGCCTTCGGCCTGCAGCTTCAGTTCATATTGCTGTCCTGTCTTTGCATTGGGAACCGGAACGTTTTTAATCGACGGGCTAAGAAAAGGTGTCAGGGAACGATTCAATTTCCAGCCCGCTTGTTCCGCAATCAACAGCGTCAGTTTGGTCAGCATCCAGCGCTTGTTGTGAAAGAGATGAGTACGGCCGCCGTTCTGGCCGCTGATCCGGTCCCAGTATTGCGGTTCCCCGGGAATATGATAGGTGTCATCCAGCGGGACCGGAACCCCTTGGTAGGCAACGATATTATCCGCCGTTCCTCCGCTGCGCTTATAAGCAGCCATGCCTCTCCAACTATGGGAAAACGCAAGCGCATGCCCGAATTCGTGCATGATGAGTCCATACACGTCCGTAGATGTGTCGGACATCTCCGTCAGGTACCACTGCTCATCATCCAGCGAGGTAAACGGCGTTGCGGTATCGTAAAAGTCCAAAATGGTGAGAAGCGACCGGTGAATTCGGTCAGGGACCGTCACGCCGTTGCGTTTATGATATTTCCCGTTGTCGGACGCTCCGCCGGTCGAATAAGGGCCGTTGAGCCCTCTCAGATAGATCCACATCCCGTTGTAAGGCTCATCATTGGTCACGGAGTCATGACCGTCAAAGTTATCCTTTGGCAGCCGGGTGACTTCCGAATTCGCCGGGACGGTATCGAAGGGCTCCATATCAAAGAAGTAGAACCAATCCTTGATCGCCTGTTCGCTGGCCTCTCGGATCGCGGGATCGCTGAAATAGGGCTGGATCGTATCGTATCTGTAATCAAATTTCAGCGGCAGGCTCGGCTCTCTGGCATCATCCTGGTCCCATACGCGAATCGGCGTGGTTTGTTGTCGGACTATGCCATTGGCATCCGTGACCGCGAGCTCCAGCGTGTAATGTTCGATCTCCCCATTGCCTCCGATTCGGTCAGGATGGATTTCGAGCAGAAAGGGCTTGCTTTCGCCGGCATTTTGGAACGTTAACGTCTTTGCCGCCCCGGTTGCGCTCAGCGTGCTCGGACGGTCCATCATCAGGCGGGAAGTGCCTTTGGCTTTAATATCGATCGTCAACGGATAGGCGGCGTCCTCGGGCGGAACCACGTTCAGTTTCACGTAAGGATTGGCGATGTATCCCTGCCAATCTACCAGCTCAACGCCGTAATCGTTAAGCGTTCTGCCAAAAATGTCAATGATCTTCGCCTCTTCGCCGGTGGATTCCGCCTCCGCCGGCTCGGCCGCGGCCGGGAATGCACATAAGGACACCAGCAGCGAAAAGCTAAGTACCATGGATAACCACCTTTTCATACTCACGCCTCCTTATTCCATGTCTTATATAATCGGTCTCTGGCGCCCGAAATACCTGAATGAAATTGGATCAAAGCAGCGGCGCGAATCCGGCGAACATGCTCCATCGCTTCAAGCAGGTTACGTTCCCGGTCCTTCCCCGGTGCTCCGGCATCGCGGCAAATGGCGGCCGCCGCGACTCTTCCCTGGGCCATAGCCACCTGAGCGCTTTCGATACCCGTTATGTTTCCGGCGACGTACAAACCCTCGACCGGCGTCTGCATATCCTCATTGTGCAGCGGAACATGACCACCGAGTTCCTCTGCATACACCAATGGACATCCGGCCACCGCGGCCAATTCGGCGAGCGGGGATAAACCTCCGGCAAGAGCCACAAAATCGACGTTTTCCTCACGTTCGCTGCCCGGAATGATTTCGCCTGTCCCGGTTACATCCGCCAGCGTCACGGATTCCACATGATGTTCGCCATTGATCGAAATCGCGGAAGTCCGCAGCCGTAAAGGGATATCCCATATTTTCAGCCCGCGCCGCGGAAAAAAGCGGGATATTGCACCAGCCATCCCCAGGCTGGCGCCCAGCTTTCCCCCGATCCTCATCAGCGGAGACGGGGCCAAATGAGCAAGGCCCAGCAGACGTTTCACTGCTTCTTTAGGCACATCTTCCTTGCTGAATACGGAATTTCGTTCTGGCAGCACGATTCCGGCAAGCGAAATTCCGCTGACGGACAGCTCGCGGGCAATCGCCATGGCGAGCACATTCACGCCGATGATCAGCCCGCGACGGCCCGGCTTCACAAAGTGCACATTGGTCATTACCTGGGCGGCTCCGATCGACATGACCCCTGGCAGCGTCCAGCCCGGCGTCGGCTGGGGAATTTCGGCGGCGCCGGTGGCGAGGAGAATCCTTGCAGCCGTGAACGACGCGCCTCCGGCTCTCACGACCCAGCAACGTTCATGCCGAAACATGCCGTGAACGGAAACGCCGCAGCGGATATCCACTCCCAGCACGCGGCATTGTTCGATCAACTGCTCCGCAGCCTGCCTTCCAACCCACCACTTCCCCTTTTCCTCGTGGAACTGTCCCAGCATGCGTCCGCCCGGCTGCGGGAATTCATCCAGCACAGCTACGCTCAAGCCATGCCCGGCCGCCACTGCGGCGGCCGATAAGCCTGCCGGGCCGGCTCCGACAATCAACAGATCGAATGACGACGCCGGGGTCATGGCAGCTTCCTCCCCGTAATTTCATTAGACAGCTGACGCCCTTCGGAAATGCGCATCCCCTCTTCAAGCGGGGTTAGACAGGAGCGCACCTGCCCCTTGCCTTCCACGGTCAGCCGGCATTCCATGCAGTGGCCGATGGCGCAATACAGGCCGCGGACCGCACCGGACTCCTCATGCCTGCGCAGCCTGCGAATCCCCGAGGCCAGCAGGGCAGCCGTAATCGGCTCGCCCTGAAGTCCGGTCAGCGTCCTGCCGCCAAACGTAAAGCTGACCGGTTCCCTGCCTCTTTCCCATCGGCCCAATATCGGATGATTCGTAATCCGTTCCATCACAATTCACCATTGGCCAACTGGCCGAAGGTCACGGGCCGCACCGGAGGTCGGTGGGACAGGAGCTCCGGGTCTCGGGGTGACTCCGGATTTTGGGCATGCACCCAGGTCTCGAGGAGATGTCTGCATACCCTGCCCTGACAAGCTCCCATGGCGGCCCGCGTTTTCATTTTTAGCTGCCTCGAAGTATGGCATCCTGACCCGTAGGCAGTCTCCAATTGAGCGAGGGTTACTTCTTCGCATCGGCAAATGATCATGGAAGGGCGTTTCATAGGAAACCTCCTGTCAATAAGAAATGGCGCACGTCTTAAGCTCGGTAAAAAAATCCAGTCCAGCCTGGCCCTGTTCGCGCGAATGGGAGCTTGACAGCTTCATGCCGCCAAACGGGGACTGATACTCGACACCCGCGGTTTCCTGATTGACACGGACCATTCCGGCCCGAGCCTCGTCCAGGAACCGATGGGCAGCCGATAAATTTCGGGTAAACAGCGAAGCGCTCAGCCCATAAATCGATTGATTGCACAAAGCTACCGCTTCGTCAAAGTCGGCCGCTTTCAGCACCGCGGCGACGGGGCCGAATATTTCCTCCTGGATCAGTGGGTGACCTGCGCTTACGCCGGCGGCTACGATCGGCCGAATATAATACCCCTCTGAATCTCCGGAGACAGGCGGGCCCTGCGCCAGAATATCCGCTTGTTCGTTCGCCATATGCACATAGGACATGACGGTTTCATACTGTCCTGCGGAAGCCACGGGACCGAGGTAAGCCTCGCTGTCCAATGCCGGGGCCAGCTTGATGTTGGACATGGCATGCGACAATTCCCTGACAAACGAATCGTAGATGCCTGAATCCACGATAATCCGGCTTGTTGCCGTGCATTTTTGCCCAGCCGATCGAAACGCGCCGCTGACAATGAGCGGCACAGCCGTTTCAAGATCCGCGTCGTTTAATACGACGGCAGCATTTTTGCCGCCCATTTCGGTCTGATATTTGATATTGCGCCTGGCGCACATTTGAGCAATGCCAAGTCCTGTGGACGTGGAGCCGGTAAAACTCACGGCGTCCAAAGGCGTTTCCTCCAGCAGCGCCTTGCCGATCCGGCTGCCCTTGCCGATAACCAGATTGATGACGCCGGGCGGAAGCCCAGCTGCTTCAAACAGTTCCGCCAGCCTGGTCGCGGTCAGCGATGCAAGCTCGGCCGGCTTCCATACGACCGTGTTTCCGCAAATCAGCGCAGGCGCTATTTTCCAGATCGGAATGGCCACGGGGAAGTTCCAGGGCGTAATGATGCCCGCCACGCCGAGAGAAACCTTTCTCGTGAATTGCAGCACATTCCGCTCACTCGAAGGGATGACCGCACCGTTCGCCCGCAGGCCCTCGGCGGCGTAATAACGCAGCAGATTCATCCCCCGCCTTACTTCCCCGCGCATTTCGGCAATCGGTTTCCCCATCTCCAGGCTTGCGAGAAGGGCGACGTCATCCGAGGCCGACTCCAGCAGATCCGCCATCCGTTCCAAATGACCGGCTCTGGCGGGGCCGCTCAAGCCAGACCAAGAGCCGTAAGCTATTCGCGCCGCCTGCTCCGCCTGAACGACCTGCGACGAATCCGATAAATGCAGCACCCCTACCTGCTCTTTGGTATTGGATGGGCTGAATACGGCGCACTCTCCCGCCGTCGGCTCGATCCATTCTCCACCGATCCAGTTGCGGCTGTTTTTCATTCGAGTTCCTCCTTTTGCAAAGCTCATCATTCAGCTGATCCCCCAAGTCCAGTGATCATGGCTGGCTCCATTCGCGCTTCACGGCAAACTCAAATGCTTCCTTAATGGCGGCATACTCGGCTGCCGGGAGAGGAAGGCGGGGCGGACGCGTCGGTCCTGCCGAAAATCCGGCCAGTTCCATCATATATTTGATCGACTGGACGAGCTGCGGACTGGCATCGAAGTGAAACAGCGGGAGAAGATGGCGATATAGATCGGTTGCCTCCTGAACTTTTCCTTGTCTCGCCAGATTAAACAGCTCCACGCCTTCCTTGGGCAGGGCATTCGGCACGCCCGAAATCCAGCCCGTTGCTCCGCACAACGCACCTTCCATGGCTAAATCGTCAACGCCGATCATCACTTCCAGATCGGTATGGGCCAAAATAGCGTGCACGCGGCGGATATCCCCGGAGAATTCCTTCACGGCCACGACATGTTCAAGTCCGGAAAGTCTGGAAAGCAGCTCTGGCGTCAAATCGACTTTGTAATCATGCGGGTTGTTGTAAACGATGATCGGTAACCCCACTTCATTCAGTGCTTCATAATGAGCGACGACCTCAGACTCGAGCGGCTTGTAATTGATCGGCGGCAAGGCCATCACGCCGGCGGCTCCCGCATCCCTGGCGTGCCGTACCCAATCTACAGCCTGCTTGGTGGAAGGCGCCGCGGAGCCGACGACCACCGGCACTCGTCCTGCCGCGGCTTCGATGACCGTCTCCACCACCTTGGCCCGCTCCTCCTGCGTCAAAGTTGCATATTCGCCCAATGATCCGGCTGGAATCAAACCGTTCACGCCCTGTAAGATGAGCGTATCGCAAAGCTCGGCAAGACGCTGGTAATCGACCTCGTAATCCGCTGTAAACGGTGTGACAAGCGCGACATAGACCCCTTCAAATGTTGGCATATTGATATTTCTCCCCTCAGTGTTATCCAGCCTGCATCGAACTCGATTCAGTACAGAACAAAGCCTTCCGGCAGCGGGTCCGACGGATCGAGCAAAAAGTTCATAAAGCCCAGAATGTGAGCAGTTCCGGTAAGGCTGGGAATGACGGCATGATACCCGTGAGTTTCCGTTTCACTCGCGATGCTTCCTACGATTTGGGCGCCAGTGATGCCTTCATATATAACCTGCTGCCCGGGCTCCAGCGGACAGCGGGCATGCAGAACCGCCATGTGGGCGCAGGCGGCGGCCCCTCCGGGCGACCGATCAAGCTGCTCTCCGGCCAATGCAGCCGCACAGCGATATGCGAGCCGGTTCGGGTGTCCGTCATCGCCCGTTGCATCGTGCCTTTGATAAAAAAAGACGCCGTTAATTCCGGTTATCCAGTCCAATTGCGGATGCCTTACCTCAAGCTGCCGCTCGATCTCCTCCCGGATCAGCCTGCCCCATTCCCGCAGCTTCGGAAGCGCAAAAACATCACCGGTTTCCCACATCGACGTATCGACGACAGCATAAAACTCACCGCCAAAGGCGACATCGACCCTTGCCTCCATGCCTTGAACCTTCACCGCAAGCTGCTCGGCATACACGAAGCTTGGGACATTCCAAAAAGAAACCGACCGGACCTCATGCCCGTCGCAGTCGGCAAATGCCTTGACCGTTCCGGCAGGGCAATCGATCAGAATGCCTTTGGCCGCTTCGGAGGGAGACAGCTGTCCTGTCGACGTCCATGCCGCGACGGCGGCGATGATTCCGTGGCCGCTAATGGCCGAAAGGCCGGCCTGGTTCAGGAATAACAGTCCGAAGCTTGCTTCCTCCGTCGTTGGTGCCGTCACAATCGCCCCCGTCATCTCGCGGTGTCCACGCGGTTCAGCCAGCAGCAGCTTTCGGACGGAATCGAAATGTCGTTTGAAAAATAAAGACTTCTCATACTGGGAGGAGCCGCTGATCTGCGGCAGCCCCCCGGTGATGATCCGCAGCGGCTGACCGCAGGAATGCGTATCGAGCGCCGCATACCATTTCGTTGTTTCCATAGCTGGCCTCCGATTAACTTCGTTAGAGCAGGAAGAATCCCTTACTCAACGGGTCTTGGTCCTGATAAACAAACTGATGAAAGCCCGTAATCCATGCCGAACCGGATATTTCGGGAATGACTGCCGTCCTGCCGCCCACGGTCGTTTCCTCCAACACTTTGGCCCGGAACATGGAGCCCACAATGCTTTCATGCACAAACTCCTCTCCCTTTTGCAGTTCCCCCTTGGCGTAAAGCACAGCAACCTTCGCCGAAGTCCCCGTGCCGCAGGGAGAGCGGTCAATGCCGCCGGGGGGCACAACCACCGTATTCCGGCAGCTGGCCGACGGCGATACGGGATCACTATAGAACTCGATATGGGTGAGTCCGCGAATGACGGGAAATTCGGGATGTACCACCTCGATTTCACGATTGACCGCCTCCCGGATCTTGATCGCCAGCCCGACGATTTCCGAACCGCGGCCGGGAACGAGCGGCAGACGAAGCGGACGCGCATCCACAAGCCCGTAAAAATTGCCCCCGTACGCAATATCCATGGAAATGACGCCAATGCCCTCCACGCGAACCCGTACATCCGACTGATATAAAAAGGAGGCGATGTTGGTGAACGAAACCTTTTTCACCTTTCCGTTCTCCACCGTAAGCTTTGCTTTCACCATACCCGCCGGCGTATCCAAATGGATGACGTCCTTGCTTCCCGGGTAAATTCCTCCCTCGATCAACGCGGTGCATAAACCGATGGTGTCGTGTCCGCACATCGGTAAATATCCGCCGCTTTCAATGAAGACAACCCCGATGTCTGCCTCTTTATTGCATGGCGGGGTCAAAATGCAGCCTGACATGACTTCGTGTCCCCGCGGCTCCAGCATCAGGGCCCGGCGAAAATCGTCGTAATGCTCGGACATGTACACCATCTTCTCGGTCATTGTGCAGCCGATCAGCTCGGGTGCTCCGCTTGTTACGGTCCGGGTGGGGTTTCCCCCCGTGTGCGTGTCGATGGTGGTCACCAGCTTGGATATTTTCAAAAGACTACCTCCTGTCTGCCCGCCTCTCGGCGGAAACGGTCATAACGCAGCGGATCAACCGGAATGCAGGTCGGGACTCCTTTCAGCATTTCGCTAATGACTTTTCCCGTAACGGCCGCGAGGCTGATGCCATCGCCCTCGTGTCCTGCCGCAATGTAGAATCCGGGAATTTCATCAACGGCAGATACGATGGGCAAATGATCCGGCGTCCAAGGGCGAAGCCCCGCGTAGGTCCGAAGCAGCGGAACCTGTTTCAGGACAGGAAAAAACCGGATTGCTCTTTCGGCGATAAGCCGGATGACCTCCTGATCCACCCGGGCGTCCATCCCTACAAATTGGCGGCTCGAGCCAATCAGGAAATTTTGCGAAGCAGTCGGTTCGAATACGAGCGCGATCCCGTATTGTTCAAATTTCGGTTCCACGCTGCGTTTTCCGCCAAACTTGCTCATCAGGTAACCGAATTCCATCACCTTTCGCTTCCCGATGCTCTCCCAGCGGGAAGCGACCAGAATGTGACCCTTGCGGGGTTCGATCGGAATATCCAGCCCGACCATTTGTCCGATATGCTTCGACCATACCCCTGCAGCATTGATGACGGTCCGGGTATGAATCGTGCCGGCGGCCGTCTCCACTCCGCGTATTCTCCGCTTTGCATCAAGCAAAATCGCCGTAACGGGCGTATGGTTCCGCAGCCTGGCTCCGTACCGTCGGGCGGCAGATGCCAGCGAATAGGCCAGCAGCACCGGATTCACCGTCGAATCTGTGGCACACTCCAAGCCGCCGGGCAGATCTTCGGCCAGTGCCGGCCATTCGCCGCGCAGATCTTTCTGGTCGAGCATGCGGAACGGAAGGCCGGCCTCACGCTGGCGTAAAACCCAGTTTTCGGCGGCAAGCATCTCCTCTTCCGTCTCGCAGACCAGAATGCTGCCGGGGGCGCGGTATTCAAATTCCTCACCCAGCTCCCGAGCCCATTCCGCCACCAGCTCCTGCGATTTTAAGGACATCTGGCTGTCAAAGCCGGGGTCCTTGTCAATCGCAAGAATATTGCCGTCGCATTTGGATGAGGTTCCTCCGGCGAGCTCCCCTCGCTCCACCACAATCACGTCCATACCTTGCTTCGCTGCATAATAAGCAATGGACAGGCCGATAATGCCTCCGCCGATGACGACAACTTCCGCAGATTCCGCATTCATGAATCGCTCCCCTGCCTCCCCTCTTACAACACAATCAGTTCTTTATTCGATGTTGTCAGCACTTCAATGCCCGTATCGGTAATCAGAATGTCGTCTTCGATGCGGACGCCTCCAAAATCAGGAAGATAGATGCCGGGCTCAACCGTCATAATCATGCCAGGCTCCAGCCGATCCTCCGTTTGTTTGGAAAACCGCATAAGCTCGTGAATCTCCAAACCAAAGGCGTGACCAAGGCCATGGCCGAAATACTCCCCGTACCCGCGGCGGGAAATATACTCCCTGGCCAACGCGTCGCCCTCCTTCCCGGTCATGCCCGGCTTCAGTCCCTCCAGAACGGATTTGTTAGCGTCCAACACGATCCCGTATATTTCCCGATGGCGCTCGGTTGGTTTGCCGATAAAAACCGTGCGCGTCAAATCGGAACAGTATCCATCGTAATTCGCGCCGAAATCCAGGGTCACGAATTCATTCATGCCCAGCGGCTTGTCGCTGGCCAATCCGTGCGGAAGCGCCGAGCGCGCGCCGGAAGCGACGATGGTCGGATACGCCGACGACACCGCGCCTTTTTTACGCATGAAATATTCCAGCTCCGTCGCCACATCCCTTTCGGTCACGCCCGGCTTCATTACGCCCAGAATAAACGCAAAAGCCTGTTCCGTAATTTCGATCGCCTTGCGGATACAACGCTGTTCCTCCTCGTCCTTGATCCCGCGCAGCTTTTCGATGACATTCCCGGTTGGCGCCAGCTCGATCCCTGCAAACGTCCGCTCGTACGCTTCATAGTCGGCAAAAGGAACATGATGTTTTTCAAACCCCATTTTCTTGACGCCGGCAGTACTCAGTTTTTCACGGATGAATTCAAGAGGCTCGCCCCCATGCTGCACCACTTCAAATTCCATGGCTTGCTGCTCCGCTTGGCGAACATAACGAAAATCGGTCACCAGCCATGCCTGCTCCTGTGTAATTACGGCCCAACCGGCGGTGCCCGTAAAGCCGGTAACGTATCTCCGGTTAAACGGACTGGAAATCAACAGTGCATCCAGTTCCTGCCGCGCAATTGCTTCTCTTGCCTTGCCGAGTCGCCGAGCTTTCATATTGGATCACGCTCCTACCGTATTGTGACAAAGCGAATGTATACAGTCTCTTCAGCATGTAACGAAATGAAGTGGAATTTTATTCAACAATGTTGAATTATAGGGATGCCGACTCCTGAATTACCCCTTCATTCCGGTCAACGTAATTCCTTCGATAAAATAACGCTGGCCTATGAAAAAAACGACGATGACCGGTAAAATGACCACAGTCGAGGCCGCCATCAGAAGGTGCCACTGCGCGCTGTGAAGCGACTGAAACATTTGCAGGCCCAGCGCCAGCGTGAACTTTCTCTCCTCATTCAAGTACACCAGCGGTCCCATGAAGTCGTTCCAGGAATTCATAAAGGAGAACAATCCGATCACGATGAGAGGTGGTTTGGACAAAGGAATGATGATCCGGGTGAAAATGGTCCACGGGCCTGCACCATCCACATATGCAGCTTCGTCCATATCTTTCGGTATCGTGGAATAAAACTGCCGGAGCAAAAAGATATCAAAGGCCGAGCCAAACCATACCGGCAGAATCAGCGGGACATACGTATTGATCAGGTCGGCAAACCTCCACCCGATAAACGTAGGAATCAAGGTGACGGCGCCGGGAAGCATCATGCTGGCCAGCAGCAGGCCGAAGAAGAGCCGTCTTCCCGGCCATTCCAGCCTGGCGTAGCTGTAAGCTCCAATCGAACTGCTGAAGAGTGCTCCAAACAGACAGCTGACCGTAATGATCAGTGTGTTGCGGAAAAACAGGAAAAAGTCGATGGTGGTTAGCGCCTCCACATAGTTTTGAAGCTGAAAGGGCGAAGGAATCCACTTCGGCGGCATCTCGAAAATTTGCAGCGAATTCATCATGGAACTGCGTACCAGCCAAAACAGGGGCAGCAAGCAGAAGGCAGCTCCCGCAATGAGGATCGAGTAAACGATAATCTGCTGAATACGGCGGCTTTTCTTCACAGGGAGCTACACCTCGCTTTCATAGAATACCCAGGATTTCGACGTGCGGAAGAATATGACCGTGACCAAAAGCACGATGATGAACAGAATCCACGCAATGGCGGATGCTTGCCCCATTTCCCCGAACTGAAAGGCCTGCCGATAAATATAGTAGTTATAAAACAGGCTGGCATTGTTGGGCCCTCCCTGCGTCATAATCAGCGCCTCGGTAAATACCTGGAAGGCTCCGATCGATCCCATGATCAGGTTAAAGAAGATAATTGGCGTCATCATGGGAATCGTAATATGCCGGAATTTCCGGAATGCGCCGGCACCGTCCACAATGGCCGCCTCATACAAGGATCGCGGCACCCCTTGCAGGCCTGCAAGGAAAATGATGATGGTGCTCCCCATCCCCCAAAGGCTCATCATCACAATCGAAGGCACCACCGTTTGTTCGGAATACAACCAGTCGAGCGTAGGCAGATTCAGTGCTTCAAGAAAGCTGTTGAACAGTCCCAGATCAGGACTAAACAGCCAGAGCCAGATCATGGAAGAGGCGACCGCAGGCACGATGGACGGCAAATAAAAGATCGTGCGAAAGACGGATTTGCCGCGAATGAACTGCATGTTCAGCAAAAAAGCAGCCATAAAGGAGAACACAAGGCCAAACGGAACACGGAGAATGACGTATTTCAAGGTGACCCACAACGAATTGTAGAAATAGGGATCCGTCCCGTCAAAGAGCCGAATATAATTGGCGAATCCGATAAATTTAGGCGTGTTGACGATCCGGTAATCCGTAAAGCTGAGCAGCAAACTGGCGAGCATCGGCAGCATGACAAACAACATCAGTCCCACAATGCTGGGTAGGGCGAACAGGATGCCCGCCATGGCGATCCGGCGTTTGTGTTGAATATGAATCCCCCCTATCTTCAATGAATATCGTTCAAGTCATAGACAGACCGTGGTTTGCTGCTGCCGCCGGATAAGGATCACCTTCCGTAATAACCCTCGATCAGCGGCACGACTTTGGGCTCCACCCCTTTTAGCGCCTCTTCCGCTTTTTGTTTGCCCGTCCATACCAAGTCAAGTGCCGGCGTGACGAGCGCGTTGATTTTGTCCAGATTCTTCACTTCAAAGCCGGGCGTGCGGATTCCGTTTTCAATGGTTTGTTTCATAAAAGCTTCCGTGTAGCCTTCCGGGTGCGCTTTGTTCCCCGCCGCCCATTTGTTGATCAGTTCGGGATTCGTGTACCACTCCTTCTTCAGCGGCATCCATAATCCGCCCTCGATCAGCGGCAGTACCGATTCGGGATCGGTCATATATTTATACAGCAGCCAAGCTTCTTCCGGATGTTTGGTTGATTTGAAAATGACCGTTGGTGCACCGTCCAGCAGCGTGTTGCTTTCCTTCAGCTTCGGCAGGACTCCGACGCCGAGATTAAAATCCTGTTCCGCAAAGGCTTGAAGCGCCCAGTTGCCGGATACCGTCATAGCGACCTTTTTCGTTTGAAGTGCCGTATCCGGCATGTTTTTGGCCTGCAGCGGCGTAGGGGAAACATGGTGCACATACATCAGGTCCGCAAGCTTTTGAATCGCCTCGATCGCTTCCGGCTGGGCCAGCCCGAAGCCTTTGCCGTCTTCGGTCAGGAAGTTCCCGCCGTTGGATACCACCGCCGCCATCATGTTATACGGATCGTACTGAAGGCCGAACTGCCTGATTTTATCCGGGTTGAAATTCGGGTCCAACGCATTTCTTCCCTGATCATCGAGCGTTAATTTTTTGGCATACTCCACAAATGTGTCCCAATCCCATGCTTGTGCGGCATCCGTTGGAGGCAGCTCGACCCCGGCTTCCAGCAGCAAATCCTTGTTGTACATAAGACCATACCCTTCAACAGCGGTACTCGTCCCGATGATGTTGCCAGGAGCAATTTCATACCATATCTGATCCAGGTAATCGTCCTTGTTGAAATCGGGGTCGTTTTCCATGAGCGGGGTGAGGTTCAGCAGCTTCCCGTCACGTCCCCAGCTCAGAGCGGCCCCCGATGACAGGTAACCGAGATCCGGTGCAACGTTGCCTGCAACCATCGTCGTCAATTTGGTCAAATAATCCGCTGGAACATGCATCGGTTCGACCTGGATCCCGGTTTCCTGTTCAAAACGCTCAAGCGCCTCCGTAACTGTTTTCTTTTCAATGGTGTCTCCCCAAAAGGAAAATTTAAGTGTGACGGGCTCCTCTTGACCGTTCTGGCCGCCTTGGGCTTCAGGAGCATTTCCGGTATCCGAGCAGCCCGCCAGCAGCAAGCTGATCGCCAGAGCAGACGATAATATCGCTCCTGTGAGACGTTTGGCTATGTTCATCTGCGAAACCTCCATTCATTGGCTGATGGTTTGTATATTTATTGTAAAAAAAATCCGTCGCCCAAAAAATTCGAACATATTTGTATAGGTGGAGTATTTTCACATGTTTGATGCCGGCAGGTTGATTTGTACCCTAGTGCCCTGTCCCTCAACTGAAGTCAGGGTGACGCCATAGCCGTCCCCATAGATGAGTTTGATTCTTTTGTCCACATTCCGGATGCCGATGGATTCGCCTGCACGCTTACCCAACTCTTCCAATTTGCTCGGAGCGATGCCCGTGCCGTTATCCTCGACCGTGAAAAAACGTTCGCTACCGGTCACCCATCCCCGGATGACGATCTCTCCCCCGCTATGCAAACGGGAAAATCCGTGAACGATCGCGTTTTCGACAAACGGCTGCAGGAACAGCTTGGGCACTTGGTATGCATACAGCTCGGGGGCAATATCATAGCTGACGGTAAACCGGTCTTCGAAACGCTGATTGGTAATGAAAATATAATGCTTCAGCCAGTTCAGGTCGTCGGCCAAATCGCCGGTGTCCTGACTGTTCCGGGTCGTATACTGCAGCATGGAGGATAAACTGACGATCATGCGGCTCAGCTCGGTCTGGTTGTTTTCAAGCGCCGTCCAATTCATGATGTTCAGCGTGTTGTACATAAAATGGGGATTCAGCTGAATGTTCAGCGACATGATCTCGGTCTCTTTTTCCCGCAGCTTGACTTTGTAATTCTCTTCGATCAAATTGTTGATTTTGACATTCATTTGATTGAATTTGTGGATTAACAGTCCCATCTCGTTATAGGATTCAACGGGAATTCGCGTATCGAACTCGCCCTCACCCGTTTTTTTGATGGCTTGCAGCAGCTGATGAATGGGCTTGGTAATGGAATTGGCAAAAATATACGCGAGCAGGAGTGAAAGAAGCAGGAGGATCACGGCCAAGTAAAAGGTGTAGGATTTGATCTCCGGCAAAAAAGCCGACACCATCGCTTCGGGCGATATGGTGATCCCCGAGATCCATCCCGTCACCCCAGACATATCAAAACAAATGATAAGCGGCTTTCCATTCTGCGTCACCGTCAAGGTTCCGCTTTTCCTCTCCGTCATTTCATCCAGCCAAGCGGGATCGATGGCAGCCGTTTCCTGCTCCATGGATGTGCCCGCCACCGGCTGCCCTTCCGGGCTGATCACAAAAAAAGAAGCTCCGGCGGACGGGAGCGTGTCGGCGAAGCGGGAATGGTACATTTCCGGCCGATACACAACGGCCAGCACGGGAAGCTCGGCCTTGCCCTGCAGTTCGGCGACTTCGCCATTATTGATATTGAACAGCTTCAGCAAACGGACGCCAGCCAGCAGGCGAACATATTCGGGAGGCTTGGAACGGCGGATATTCTGCTGAAACATGTGATCAAACGAAAAGGTAGGTACCCACTCCATCGCCCCGTCCCCCCGTAAAGCTGCTTGGTATAATGCCGTTTGGTTGAAGCTGCTATACGGAATAAAAGCGGAGGCGCCCGTGGGGCCAATGTTGGAATAACTGGTTATGAGATGGATGGAATACATCTGTCCTAAGTCCGTAAAGTACGTGTTTAACGTCCGGCTGACCTTTTTTTCCATCGAGATCATGCTGTATTCGTCATCAGGGTTTGCATGCAGGTACTGCTCATACAACGTTTGGTCCCCGATCATGGCCAGGCTGCTTTCTTCTACCCGCGCGAGTTCGGCGTCCATGATTTCATTGTTTTGTTTAACGATGGAATACCAATTTTGCTTGGCAAATTCGGAGACGAAATCCCTGCTTGAATGAAAATACATCCAGCTCAGGATGCTGAGGGGGAGCGAAACGATGAGTGCATAAGTCAGGAAAAGCTTGGACCTGTAGGTGAGATCTTTAAAACGCGGCAATGGGCAACGTCCTCTCAAATGGCATCCCTTCCTTTTAGCGAATAGCAGATAGATGGCGATACTCTTCGGGGCTTGTGCCAAACTCCTTGCGAAACAGACGAATGAAATACTTTGCGTCCTTGTACCCTACGCTTTCGGCAATTTGGTACACTTTCCGGGGGGTCTGCAGCAGCAAGTCGGCGGCAGCCTTCATTCGGGTATGCGTGATGTACTGATGAACGGTCATCTGGGAGTGGGTTTTGAAAAGCATGCAAAAATACGAGGGATTAAAATGAAATTTCGTTGCCAGCGTACTGAGCGACAAATCATCTTCGTCATAGTGCGTATCAATATAAGCCTTGCAGCTGTCGATAATGGATTCGGCTTTGCACTGCCGTCGTTGTTCCAGACGTTCCGTCAGACCGAAGATCCATTCCCGCGCCGCCTCTTTAAGTTCATTTACGGTATGACAGTGAAGCAGTGCTTCCTCATAGGCTGTGCTATTCAAGGGTGCAAACCCTTTTTCCATTAAAAGGGAAGCCGCTTGATGAATCGATGCAGCGAGAAAATATTTCAATTTTTCCGGCTCGGGAAAGGCGTTCCCGTCATCCTGGCGAACAGCGGAATCCAGACAGGCCTCAATTTCCGGCTTGTTTCCGGACAACACCGCTCTGATCAGCCCGTTGATTTCAAGCTTCACGACGGCAGGCGGGTCTTCGCTATTGATCTGCCCGGCTCCGTACAGCGCCCCTCCGCCTTTATAAAATCTGGCTTTGAGCGCATGGCAGGCTTGCTGGTAAGCTAGTCTGACGCCATGCCATTCGGCAAAACAATGCCCCAAGCCAAACGTTAGTTCCGCTCCGTATGTCTGCAGGAAGTGTCGAATGACCCCATGAAGGCTGTCCTCGAAGCCGGGCGGCACCATGGAGGTCGACTCGGAGTTCATAATCAAGACGGTGAGCATTCTTTCCTTCATGCAAAATGCGCAGGAGAATCCGAATTCCTCCATGATCTCCAGCAGTGTCCCTTTGAGGCTGCTCAGCAGAAGCTGATGGTCTTTCGCCATGCCAAAAACTGCGGCCAGCACGACCCCTTGCTTGAATGCCGGGAATGTGCTTTCCAGCAATCGATAATTCTGGTCAGATGGATATCCTTCCAGCAGTTCGGATAGTGCGGATTCCAAGCATGCCAGACGCGCAGTGCTGGCTTTACGCTCTGCTTTCGCAAGCAGCGGCATGATGTTTTTTTCCTCCACCGGTTTAAGCAAATAATCGCTGGCGCCTAACTGGAGCGCACGCTGCGCATAAACAAAATCGGAATAAGCACTTAAAATGACAACGCTTTCATCTCTTCCCCTGCGCGTCAACTGTTCCATTAATTCCAGGCCGTCCATCACCGGCATCTGAATGTCCGTAAACACCAGATCCATCGGATGAACATCCAAACTTTCCAAAGCCTCCTGCCCGTCTCTGGCATCAAAGATGGTATACTCCGGTTTCAGAGCCTTCAGCATGCGGGACAGCCCTCTTCTGTGCCTCGGTTCGTCATCCACAACCAAAATATTTAACATGTTTCATCCCCTTTCCTACCCATTCGTATCGGAACAAAACACCGACAAATACTTGACTTCATCGGATACCAGCACATATTTGTGGTTCTCTACCGAATCAAAATACAGACTGTCGCCGGCATTTAACGTGTATTCTTCCTTCCCTACGTAATAAATCATCGTACCTTCAAGCACATAAATAAATTCCTGCCCGACATGGGAAAACGTCCTTTTGCCTGTCTTGCCTTTCTGTACGACAAAGTAAAACGGCTGCATCAGTTTTTCCGGCCGTTTGGCCGCAATGGCGGAAAACGCATACCCTTGGTCCGTCTGGACCATTTTTTCCATGTTGCTCGCTTTTGGCGTGTACACCGTTCCGTTAAAATCGTTATCATCCAGCAGCATGGAAATTTTGGTTCCAAGCGATTCGGCAATCCTGATCAACGTGCCGATGGGAGGGACCGTCTTCCCGTTTTCGATTTTGGACAATAAGCTTTTGGTAAATCCGCATGCCTGTGCGATCTCCTCCTGACTCCGGTTTTGTTCCAGTCGAAGCTTTCGGATTTTGCTTCCCAATTCCATTCCATTGCTCTCCTAACCAAGTGTCATTCAACATAGTTTAATCATATGAAACAACATTAAATTCAAATTGTCAATAAATTTTAACAAATGCATCTAGACAATTTAACATAGCCGTGATAGAACAATGGCAAGGTTGTGTTTTTTGCGATGATTATTCCATCAACAAACAAAAAAGCCGCTAAAATAGCGACTTTTACTAGGTTTTGTTTTGTCCTCGACCATTTTGGCGATCGAACGCTGCCCATTTCCAACACGTATTATGATGGGGTATTCAGCGATGATCGAAGCAAGCGTTAGTTATCTCTGATGGAACTATCGTTCTCCTTCAGAGCAGAATTTCGATTCTTGTTCCGCTATGAAACTCGCTCATAACGTGGATTTCCCCATCATGGGCCTTCACGATATCGTTCGCGATGGCCATGCCGAGTCCTGACCCTTTATGCAGCTCGCCTGTATTTGTTCCACGATAATAACGGTCAAATATCCGTTCCAGCTCCTCTTCCCGAATTCCTTTGCCGTGGTCCTCGACAACGATTCGGACCGTGCCGCCTTCCTTTTCGACGCTTACAGCAATAGAAACATCCTCAGAGTTATGGACTACCGCGTTGTAGATCAAATTGGCGACCGCCCGGCGGATCAGGATTTCGTCAACCTCTTTGAGGATTACTTCGTCGCTGTACCTGAAATCGATATTCCGATTGCCGTACCGGGTATCGTTCAACGTATCAATGACCGCGTTCCGAACGAGGCTGACAACGTTTACGCTCTTCAGATTGAGCGTGAGACCCATGTTTCTCAGACGGGTGGAAAGGTTCAGATCTTCAATCACGTCTTTTAAATAAAGCGACTTCCGCTCGATGATTTCCGCGTAATCCCGCATTTCCTCGACCGTAAAATCATAATCCTTATCCCGCATCATTTCGGAGTATCCCTGGATCGAAGCTAGCGGCGTTTTGATATCGTGCGAAATGTTCGCGATCCACTCCTCTTTCATGCGGTCCAGCCTGTTCCGTTCCAGTTCGCTTGCCCGCAGCTCCTCGGTCAGCATGTTGACGTTGTAAAACACGTCCTTGTAAATGCCCTTCGTTTCGTAGTGTCCCCGGTAGTTCTTATGGGCCAGCTGTTTTATTCCGTCTATAAGCGCGGAAAGCGGCCGGGTTAACCTCTTGCTGAACAGATAAGCGATGCAGAGCGCAATGAAACCGTCGACGCAAAGCACGGTCACGATCCCGATTTGAAGAAAACGTCCGACCTTCCGAATATCATAGGTGAGGATATTCCGCTCCAGATAAGGGTCCTGAAAGCCGATCAAATAGCTGTAGCGCTTCCCGTTCCCCTGCTTTTCCCCGATAAATACGGTCGACATCAATTCTTTTTCCATATACTTGTAGGTTTGCACGATATCCATCGGCGTGTATTTGGTCTTGGCCTCTGGCGGCACACGAAAGCCATAGACCTGATTCCCGTTTTCATCCAGAATTTGAATCCAGGCCTGATTACGCTCAAGCGTGTCCTTCCCCTGACCCGTAATGTCCATCCCCGTTTCGGAAAGAACAATCTCTTGTCCGAACGAACGGGTGATGGCCTCGGCCGAGTTGTCTCCTTGAAGAAACGGATACTTTGGTGATTCATTCTGGTATATATAAAGCCCGATGATTACCAAAATGTTTATGAAAATGACGATGACGACAATAAGAACGACGGATGCCAGATATCTGCCGGTCAGCCGCCATTTCATCGTCCCGGTTCCTCCACGGCAAGCTTATACCCGAGTCCCTTTACGGTCACCAAATATTGCGGGCTTGAGGGATTCTCCTCGATCTTTTCCCTAAGTCGCCGAATATGAACCATGACCGTGTTGTCATAACCGAAGGAATCCTCTCCCCACACCTGGTCGTACAAGCTTTCCTTGCTTATGATCCGGTTCGGGTGCTTCAGCAGATAACTAATGAGGCCCAGCTCTTTCGGTTTGAGCTCAATGATTTCGCCGTTTTTCTTCAGCTCCAACTTATGTTCGTCAAGCTCGAACGGGCCGGCTTTCAGCATGCGTTCCTTTTTTTCCTCATCCAAAGCAGCCTCCGTTCTTCTGAAACGGGCTTTGATCCGGTAAGCCACTTCCTTTGGACTGAACGGTTTGGTAATGTAATCGTCACCGCCTATGGCAAATCCGAGTATTTTGTCGATTTCCTCCGTTTTGGCCGACAAAAAGAATATCGGCACGTTCGAAACGCTGCGGATTTGTTTGCATACGTCATAGCCCTCGCCGTCCGGAAGCATAATGTCCAAAATAACGAGGTCGGGCTGCTTGTCCTGAAACCGAATCCAGCCTTCTTCGGCGGAAGAGGCGGTATACACATGCTCGAAACCTTCCTTACCCAGTACGGTTTTCAGCAGCTTGACGATATCCTCCTCATCGTCCACGATCAATATTTTCTGACTTAGCGGCAATTGGTTCGATCTCCTTTCTGCAGGCAGGAAAAAAGACCGGCAGCTAGAACCTGCCGAGTCTTCAGTAATCATCTTCCCCGCCTTTCCACGACTATAACCATATACCGAAATGGGCATATTGGCCAGCGACTCTATGATTATTCTTCACTTTTTTAGATACTCATTTTCCATTTCAAGCTGCTTGGGAATGCAAGATGGAGAAGAAAAATGCACCTTCACTGTTGGAGTGTGTCCTAACAATTGGGGTGCAGTTCAAAAAAACTTTTAATGGGCCAATGTTCTTGTTCTATAATTACTCCCACATTTGTTATTTAGGATCAAATTTATGTTTCCTTGGTACTAAATCCGCAACATAGTCAAAGTAAAAGTTCCGTCTCCCTCTTTTCATTAAGATGAACATCGTATGGATAAATAATACGGCCCACATAATGATGAGAAATGCAAGTATAATCATTGTGATCCATACGTGATAGGGATTAAGAGTTATATCTAACTCAACACCAGAAAATATATTTAGGGCCCATGATATTGCGAAGGGTAAATATATCGCAAAGGACCTTTTCAGCATGGACTGCCACGGAGGTGCTTCACCATCAACATGAACTAGTTTAAAACGAAGTATTTTGGTTCCAATTGTATTTCCCCTCCAAATAAAAGGAACTACAAAGAACAGAATAAAAAAGCAAGTCGTTTTATAAACAAATTCTGCGAATCCACTTGTTGGAAAAAGTCCAGCTGTAAGGTTCCAACTCATCTTGATCAATAGATAGTCTATAATTACAGCCAGCAATTGCGACAAAGGAGGTACGAGAGAATTTTCTTGCATTTTTTCTCCCTTGGCAATAAGGCTGTTTCGAGATGGAAATAGAGCAAGCAGGACAGGAGCAATGACGAATCCAAACAAAGCACCAGTACTGTTTAATATAAGATCATCCACATCAAAGATACGATACGGACAATTATAGATCCCATAAATACCTGTTATTTGTGTTGTCTCAATAAAAAGGGATAACGCAAATCCAAAACCAAGCGCTTTCTTCCAGAATCGTTTTTGTTGGAAAAAATACCTTAGATAAACACCTAGGGGCAGCAACAATAGGAAATTGAATGCCGCCTGCAAAAATGCACTTTGCGTTAGTAATCTCACATAGGTGGAAGGCTGTGACCAGACAACGGAACCGCTATTCATAATATCCCTAACGAAATTAAACGGGATTAGATTATAATGCACCGTATCAGGTGATTGAAGAGCACAAGTATTTCGAGTATCCGGAAGAGGCAAAAGAACTAAAAACAAAACCGATAACATATAAAAAGTAAAGGAATAAGCCACTATTGAAGCCCAAAGACTTAAATAACCATATTTTCTATAACTATAGACTAACCAAGGGATAATTAGAAAAAAGCTCAACACACCGAATAAAATAAAAGCGATTTTTATTGGAATTAAATATACAGACATATGGGTACCTCTTTAATAATTTAGTTCTTCAGCAATAAACATATTTCCCTATTCATTCTTTTCATATACCCCTTTAACAAATTCCAACGAAAACCTGTACATTCTACATGATCGGAAGAAGGTACTGCCCTCGAAGTGGCCTTCTGTGATCGATTAGTGCGGTTTATACAGATCACATTTCACGGATCCCCTTCCAAAATACAGACCAGGTCATATTTAATCTACGTTCATATTCTTGATAAGGGGAGCTCATCATATGAAAAAGCATACCGTCTAGTATGATTGTAAAAGAAGTAACGATAGTCTCCTCATCGATAAGCTCATTCTCTTTGTTGTTTCTTAAGATGGAAAAAACAAGTTCTCGAATCCCTTCTTCTACCTTCTTATTTTGGGCTGTTATGAGTTCTTTAAAATTATCCGGAGGGTAAATCCCATACCTTTTTAGAAAGGAACCTTTATCATTCATATAATAGTATTTATTCAATTCAACTAAAACATGATATAATTTTTTTTCTAATGGTAAATTTTCTATAACATAAAATTGTTGTTGGATAAACTCTAAATAATCTTCAATAACAAAATTTACAATTTGTTCAAAAAGATCTTGCTTGCTCTCAAAATAAGCATAAATCGAAGGCGTTTTAATGTGCACATTTGCAGCTATATCTTTAAGTGCTGTTTCCTCGTAACCATACGAGGAAAACAGCTTTAAACCTTGTTCCAATATCATTCTTTTCGTTTTTTCACCCTTTTTCAATTCACTTTTCACCTCATTTGTTGGCATTCATCAAGATATCAATTTTAAGCTTACTATGCTGAAAATAATTCCTGCAACCAAAATAAGTTTCTTCACATTCTTCGGTTCTTTAAATATAAACATCCCAAGTAACACACTTCCCGACGCGCCTACCCCAGTCCATATACCATAACCGATACTAATAGGTATTTCGATTAATGAGACCGAAAGAAAGAAAAAACTTAAACATAAACATAAAATAAAAAAGATGGTTGGCTTTAATTTTGTAAATCCTTCCGTCAGCTTCAGATTAATAATACCTCCAACTTCAAACAATCCAGCTAATATTAAGGATAACCAATACATTTTACACACTCCCTCTTGATCGTTTCTCTTCCTTCGGTTCATCCGAAATTAATTTTAGTCCAATAATACAGCTAATTAATAGAATGACTAACACAATCTTGGTTAAACTTACGGGGTCGCCTAAAATTGTCATGCCCACTAAAGCCGTACCAAAAGCACCCAGGCCAGTAAATACTGCATAAGCCGTCGAAACGGGAAGTATTTTTAATGTTTTAGCGAAAAACCACCAACTCAGGACTAATAATATAACTGTCGGAATAACAATTTCTATTCTTGTAAACCCTTCTGAGAAACCTAGACCAAGTGCCCAACCTACTTCAAGAATTCCACCAATAATTAAGTACAGCCATGCCATGATAACCTCTCCCCTTTAAAAACTTAAATCTAACTAATGAACGTTAGATTTTTTGTTTAAAAATTTTTGTCGCTTTGTAATGAAATATGACGACCATTGAACAGCCTTTCAAATAATTTAACTAACGTTCATTAGATTTTATGATAGTTATGCTGATTTTGCAAGAGTACAATTGATTTTCAATCCAAAAAGCAAATCCTACGTTCCTTAAGCATGATTCGTTGGATGTTATACTTTCTGCAAACAGGGAAGAAGACCGGCAGCTGAAACCTGCCGAGTCTTCAGTAATCATCTTCCCCGTCCTGCATTATTCTTCGCCGAAAAATTTCGCCAATGGGTTAGCGATCTTTTTATCTGTTGCGACATGGCCTGTTTTGTTCAAAACGTAATACTGATAAAAGCTGCCGCTAAAACCGAGCGATTGCAGCATCTGCTCCGCAAACGGCTCGACCGCGTTGTCGCTCAAGGCGTCACCGTTCCAGAAAAAATGCACCAGAAGACGGTTTTGATTGTAAGGATGCTTAACGACGTATGCTCCCGAAGCTGACTTTTGGTTCATCTTGCTTTTCCAGTCGAAGCCGATGGCCTTCGATTTTTGGATGATGCCAGGTTTAAGCGCCTGGATGAGTCCGTTCGTATTCGCGCTGCCGATGGCAATGATATTGCTGGTTCCGAGCTCCTTTTCCAGCTTTTTCTTGAGCGTTTGCCGATCGGAAATAACCTCGTATGGAATACCCATGATCCCCAGAGTCCCTTTTAGCTGTGTCAAGATCGTCTGCTGCTGCTTTTTCGCTAGGCTGCCGGCCTGGTCGCTCAGCACAATCGTCAGCGGTTCGCCCTGCAGCGCCTTATCCATGATGCGGCTCATCGTTTCCGCTGGAAGATTTGCAACTTGGGCCAGGGACGAATGGTACGAGTTCTTAAACTGTTCATGCCAATACGAAGCTTCTTCCGCCTCAGACAATCGGTATTCGGGCTTTAGAGCAAACTGCGGATCATGCAGCGCCTTGTCCATTTCCTTTCGTGCTTCGTTTCCGAGCGTATCCTGTATTGTTTGCAGAAGCCCTTGGATCGTCGCGTTTTTGTACTGGTACCGCTTAAAATATTCCTGCATGAACGCATCGAATTTGTCCTCACCCACCATGCGATACAACTGGTAGATGGCCTGGCGTCCTTTATTATAAAATGTCGGGCTTTCCAGGCCCCCCGCTTCCGTATTGGTTGCGGCGATCGGCTTGTCTATCGAAGACAAATCATCCATTTGGATCGACTTGAACCCGTTCAAGTCGTCACCTTGTTTTTCCGCGAAATAGACCTTCGAAAAATCGGCAAATCCTTCATCCAAAAACGATTCTGTCTCCGAATCGTTTCCAATCAAGGCATGGAACCATTGATGGGCAATCTCGTGCACGAATGTAGTATCATGTGCCGGATCCCTGTTCGGCCGGATTTGTCCCATTTGAATGACCCGGGCAAACTCGACAGCCACTCCCTCGACGTACGACTCTGCAATCCGGAACTCAGGGTAAGGGTATTTCCCGTATTTTTCGCTGAAAAATTGAATAGTCTTAAAAGCGGCGTCGATGTATTCATCGACGATTTTTTTCTTGCCTGGCATATTGTCGAAATAATAATATTCAATGGTCAGGCCGTCACGCGTTACGCGCTCCACCTTATAATTCGGGCTGGCAAAAAAGACATGCTCCCGGGTGTTATCGGCAACGGCGGTAACGACTTTCCGGCCGGGCTCTCTCGGGTCCGCCTGCGTGGTGATCGTCCCCGGCATCAGTACTTGATAGGCTTCCGGGACGTTAATATGAACTTCGAAATCCGCTGAATCATAATAATCGGTTTCGAAGGTCTTGCTGTACGGCTTTTTGTTCCACTCATGCTTGTTCTCGTCATAGACCGACATGACCGGGAACCAATGTGCGCCGTTGACGATGTCTTTGTAGTAAGACAGGCGCTGCATGCCGTAAGGGATTTTCACCTCAAAGTTGATTTCAACCGTCACCGCTTCCCCAGGCTTTAGCTCCTGCTTCAATTCAACGGTCAGAGCCTGATTGCTGTTTGAAAAAACCAAAGGTTGTCCGTTAGTCGCCGCGCTGCGAATGTCAATGCCGCCAAGAAAATCCTCCGGCTTCTTCTGTGGATTTTCCTTCTGGATCTCCTCGTTGTTTTGCTCAAACATCGAAGTTTGGGTCGCTTTGGACCGATTGGCGTCGGCGAACGTATGGAAAACGATCTCCCGCAGTGTATCGTTGGACGCGTTCCGGTAAGTGACGGTCTCGCTTCCTTGAATGCGCATATTTTTCGCATCCAGCCTTGCATCGATCCGATACTGGACCTGGGCATGCGCTTGTGACATTTCTATGGATTCCGCGGATGCGGCGGCTGGTGCTGCAAGCACTTGGCCGGCACCGACGACCGGACAGGCCGCAAGCGTAAAAGCCAGCGAGTAAACCAGCGTTTTTTGGGATACCGTTTTAAATTTAAATGTTTTTCGATACATTGGATTCTCTCCCTTGTTAACATGTTATAGTAGACTACATCCTGGTTTTCCGTATTCGTGTTATTTCACGGCACCCTCGAGCTTTTGCTTTGCTTGTTCGGGCAGCTCGTCCGCCTGAACTTCCTGGTAGGAGCTGACGTCATTCCCTTTCACATAGATTCGAAGGTACGCATCTTTGCGCAGTTCTTTAGCTGCCGTAAAGGTCAAAACCTTTTCTTTTCCTTTAGAGTCAAAGCCCTCCTGAGTGTATTCGTAAGAAACATACTTCTGTCCACTGTCCGACTTATCTTCGATTCTCTTTCCGTCTTGGTTAATCTGAACGTAATATTGCTGCGCGCCGATTCGGTTTAAATTTACGTTTTGGATGAATACGACGAATCCGACCAGAGCGATCACAACGACCGCTACAGCGGTAATTCCCTTTTTCATTCCCGTTCACTCCTTATTTTTATAGGTAACGATTTTGCAGTACGCATGTACAGTCAACAAATAATAGATCAGATAAATGCAAACATAGACACCCATGCAGATCATGACGGGCACGACCAGATTGGCCATCATCAGCTTCGACAGTGCCGACAGGGCGACTGCACAGTGCGCGATGCCGAAAGCAAGCGGCAGGGCAAAGATGAACAGTACCTGTTTGGCAACGGATTTGCGGATTTCCCGTTTTTTGACGCCGATTTTATGCAAAATCACATAACGGGCTTTGTCGCTCCCGGCTTCCGTCAGCTGCTTGAAGTAAATGATGCTGCCCGTCGCCGCCAGGAACACAAGGCCGAGGAATCCGCCCATAAACATCAAGAGGCCGGTAGATTCCATTCCCCGCGAATAATCGCTGTAAAAGCTTGAAAGCCCGGCTTTCTCCGGTAAAATCTCTTCCAGCTGCTTTGTCAGCTCTTTCGCCTTGTCCTGATGGGTGATGCGATATGCTTCGACAGCCATGGCTTTGGCATTCGGCTTAAGCTCCGCAAACATATCATCGCTGACGACAATGGTGGAGTAGACCGTTCCAAGATTCAGCACATTGTATTTTTTTACTGTTTTGAATTGAATGGTTTCACGGATCCCTTCACCCTTCAGCTTGATTGCCGAACCGACATACTCCGGCGAAATGCCTTCCAGATAGGCAGGTTCAAGCACTGCGGCTTCGCTGCCTTCAAGGCTTATGGCATCCTCCCTCCCCTGCAGCTTGGCCAATCGGTTAAAATCGCGGCTTGATATGACGGTAAACAACTGCTCCTCTGATCCTTGGGCATAATCCTGACCGGAGGTGTCCGCATCTACCTCCAGGAGAGGAATGGACTCATGGTAGAGCACGTTATGCCCCGCAGCCTGCTCGATCGCCTTATCGGCTTTTCCTGTGGCCGTACTGTCCACGCCGATAAACATATAGCTGTTCGGATTCGAAACCGCCGCGTTCGTCCGGGTGTTGTAATACGTGCTGTACGCCGTTCCAACCGCTGTCAGCGTCGTTGCGCTCAGCACAGCGATGATCGTTAGCGTCCGTGCGTTGCCTTTCATCCGGTACAGCAGCTGGGAAGTCCCGATCAGGTTCAGTCCGCGCCAGTAGCTTTTTTTGTGTTTGCGCGCCAGCTTCAGCAGCGTAACGGTCAACGTGTTAAACAGCAGATATGTGCCCAGGATGACGGATACTAAAATAACGAGCGGAGTCAGCATGAAGCCGATCGCAGCCCATGCCTTGGAAGTAAACATATTTTGCAGCGCAAGCCAGTAGCCGAACCCGATGAGCACCACAGACAATAACGCAATGAGCAGGGAAGACTTGGGCTCTTTCTCACGCTCTTGATCTGCTTTGAACAGCTCGATCAGCTTAAATCGATAAATCAAGCGATAGCCTTGGACTGAAGTGATCAGCGTGATGATTATGAACACCAGAAACGTATTCAGGATCGCAGCTGGGGAAATAGAGAAATTAGCCACGACAGCGTAACCCATCACCTTCATCAACATCATTACAAAAAACCGACTAAGTACCGCTCCCAGCGCGATTCCGGCGATCAGGGCCAGGATGCCCATCAGAAAGTTTTCATAAAAAAGCATCCGTCCGATCTGTTTTTTTCGGACGCCAAGCAGCGAATACAGCCCGACCTCTTTTTTGCGCTTGCGCGTGAAAAACGAATTCGAATACCAGATGAACACCGCCACGAAAACGATCAGCACGACCGCTGCCCCGCTGAACGCCGAGCTGATCTTCTGCGATCCTTCCGATGCGGATGCGATCGTGCTGTCGTATTTCAAGGACACGAACGTAAAGTAAATGACGATGCTGAATATCATCGAAGCGAAATAAAGAAAATAATTCATGAAGTTCTGGCGGATGTTCTTCCCGGCGATCCTAAACAGCGTCATGCTGACCACCTCCGAGCTCCGCTAATACCTCGAGAATCTGTCCGAAAAATGCTTGTCTCGTCATGCTTTCCTTATGAAGCTCCTTGAACAGCCGGCCGTCGTTGATGAAAATGACCCGCTTGCAGAAGCTCGCCGCATAAGCGTCGTGCGTAACCATCAGGATGGTCGCTTGATTGTGCCGGTTCAGCTTGCTCAAGCTTTCCAGCAGCCCGGTCGCCGATTTCGAATCGAGTGCGCCGGTCGGCTCGTCCGCCAAAATGAGGCTCGGATTCGACACGATGGCCCGCGAGGCGGCAGCCCGCTGTTTTTGACCGCCCGAAATATGGTATGGGTACTTGTCGAGAATCTCACGAATGCCGAACGTATCGGCGATTTCCTCAACCCGCTTTTTGATCTCGGCTGCCGGGACTTTGGATAAGGCCAGTGGGAGCAGGATATTTTCCTTCACCGTCAATGTATCGAGCAGGTTGTAATCCTGAAAAATAAATCCGAGTTTATTGCGGCGGAAATCAGACAGCTTCTCCTCGTTCATGGCAACGATGTTTTGCCCATCGATCGTAATTTCACCGGAGGTCGGCGTATCGATGGTCGAGAAGATGTTCAGCAGCGTCGATTTCCCCGCTCCGGACGGGCCCATAATGCCGGTATACTCCCCTACTTCAATGCTTAGATTAATGTTTTGCAGCGCCGGATATAGGTTTCCTTTTGTGCCAAAGGTTTTGTTTACGTTTTTTGCTTCCAGTATGGTTTTCATGGTGTCGCTCCTTAACATCGATAAGAATAAATCCAATTTTAAAGACCCCACCTTACACCGTGATAATCCCAACCTTACAGCAACCTTACAGTTATGCAAAAACCCTCAGGGACTTTATTGCGTCCCTGAGGGTAAAATTTATTTTGAACGATCCCGTTATCATAAACTCTGTTTCTGAAGCAAAACCTCCGGTCGCACGAAGTGCGCCGGAGGCCTTACCGTCATGAAAGTACGTTTGGTTCCATCACTTCACTTTTACCTTCATTTCCAGTTCTTTCACGTATGATTTGACGATATTGCCGTCGGCATCCAATTTATACGCTCCGCTCGTCGCTCCATCTTCGGCATATTCGGGTTTGAAAGCTTTGACTATAATCGACTTGGCGTTTTTCCCCAAAGGGCTCAGCACGAAATCGTGGTACATGTCGCCGGCTTTATTATTCTCGTCCGATCCCCGGCCCGAAAGAATATCCAGCTCGCTGCCTTGGTCATCCCAAAATTCGTAACTGATATCGGAAGACTTGCCCTTCTCCAGCCCCTTGACGATCAACTGAACGCGGGAAGAGGTGGAGGTCAGGTTCATTTTGCTCAGCGTCACGGTAAGTTTGCCCGTCTTTTTCGTCACATTCGGTTTCAGGGCAGTCGCCTTATCAGCACTCTTTTGCATTGAGAGGTCAAAAGTGTAAGGTTTGCTCACGCCTTCCAGGGTGATCTTTGCCGTCAGCTTGAACTTGTCCGGGAAGGAATACTGCTCACCGCCGAGCCAGGAAGGATCGGACAGATGAATGATAGCTGTATCCGGGGTAGAACCCGGGCCCCAGCGCATGTCCGGCCTTTTGTCCATTGATCCGCCTCCGAGATCATAAGTATTTTTGCCGTTGATCAGCACCTGGATATCTTTGATGGCGCCTTTCTCCACAATTTCCTTCTCGGTTTTTTCATCAAATTCGCGTTCGGTCATGCCGCCGACAAGTCCCTTTCCGCTCCGCTGCAATGAAATGTGGATGTAATTTCCGTCATGGACCGCTTTGCTCACCTTCAGCGTAATGCCGTTCTGGGTGATGCCAGCCGTTTTTTCCGTTTTCTGCGCCGCAATGTTTTGAACCTCCGGAGCCTTGGCAGCCGCCGCATCGCCGGACTTTGATGTAATTGCCCCAGCTCCTCCACCAACCAGCACCCCCGCCAATGCAGCAGAAGTCATGACTTTGTACATTTTGTTCATTCGTTTGAATCCTCCAATTGTGTTTTATCTCTTTATACAATTCCGTTTCTGTTGTTTACTTCACGTTTACCGTCATTTCCAGCTCTTTAATATAGTGTTTGACGATATTCCCGTTCTCGTCCAATTTATACGCTCCGCTCGTTGCCCCCGGTTCTTTAAATTCAGGTTTGAACACCCGGAGCGTAATCGACTTGGCATCTTTCCCCAATGGACTTAACACGTAATCGTGATACATGTCCCCGTCTTTGTTATTCTCGTCCGTGCCAAAGCCTGAAAGGAAATCCAGCTCATTGCCTTGGTCATCCACAAATTCATACATCAAATCGGAAGGTTTGCCCGATTCATACCCTTTCTCGATCAACTGTACGCGGGAAGAGGTCGATGTCAGGTTCATTTTGCTAAGATAAAGGGTCACTTTGCCCGATTTTTTCGTCACATTCGGCTTCAGGACAATCGGCTTGTCTGCGGTCTTTTGCATGGGAAGATCAAACATATACGGTTGCTCCACGCCTTCCAACGTGACTTCTGCGGTCAATTTGAACTTGTCCGGAAAAGCAAATTCTTGTCCGCCAAGCCATGAAGGATCCGTCAGCTTGATATGAAACGTGTCAGGAGTGGAGCCCGGCTCCCAACTCAAACTTGGTCTTTTCCCCAATTCACCCCCGCCGTACTCGAAAATGGATTTATCATTAATGAAAACGTCGATGTTTTTAATGGCGCCTTTCTCCAAAATAACGTCCTGAATCTTTTCATCGAATGTGCTGTCCGTTATGCCTCCGACAAGACCCTTGCCGCTGCGCTCCAGGGTAAGCCGGATATAATTTCCGTCATACAACGCTTCGTTCATTTCAAGCGTAATGCCCTCTTGGGTTATGCCGGCCGTTTTTCCCGCCTTCTGCGTTGCGTTGCTCTGTACTGCTGGAATCTTGGCCTCCGCCTCAACGGTTGCCGGTTTCATCCCCCACGCTGCCCCGCTCAACAGCAAACCTGTCGTCAGTGCAGCAGTGGTCATTACTTTGTAGATTTTATTCATAAGGGAACCCTCCAAATTTTCACTTTGAAATATCATATAATTTATCCAAACCGGCACGGTCCACCGGAACCGTGATTTCAAGCTCCTTAACATACTTCTTGATCAGTTCTCCATGACTGTCGACTTTATATCTCCCCGTGGAAGCTGACGGGTCTTCCATTTCCGGCAAAAACGCTTTAAGCGTCACCGATTTCGGGGCATCCACAAAACGGTCAAACAGCAGTTTGTTGATCATTTGCTTTTGTTCATCGTTATCAAAAAATCCAAAGCCGCCGACAAGGCCAAGCATCCTGCCGCGATCGTCCCACAGCTCAAAGTTTAGATGCTGTCTAAGGAGCCTGGCCTCTTTATCGTTCGACGTGATGTTAAAACCTACTTTTGTCGTAATCGGCGTGAACTCGATTCGTTCAAGCGTAACGATGTTTCCTTTCCATTCCCTCGCCTCATTGAAAGCGGCAGCGAGCTGATCTGTGTTTTTGCGTACAGGAAGCTCGAAGACGAACGGCTCTTCGATGCCCTCCAATCCAATTTTGGCCGTCAGCACAAACGAGTCCGGCAAAATGGGTCCAGGTTCACCCGTTAAGGAATAAGCCGTCAGTTCGTAGAGCGCCGAATTCGGATCAGAGGTTGGCTTCCCGGAAAGACCGATTTCTCTCTTTCCCGTCGTTCTATGAACCGGTTGGCCATCGATCAACACGTCAAATGAATGTATTGCTCCTTTGGGGAAAATTGCCGGCATTCCATTCCCCGTCGACTCCGAATCCATGATTCCACCGACGAGCCCTTCCCCCTCGCGCGTTACGGCCAAAGATAACCGGGTTCCGTCATACACCAATTGCGGAATGCGAAGGGTAACCCCCTCATGGGTTACACTGGCGTCGGGATGGGCCGCAAGCCCTGTTTCGTCCGCTGTCCGTAACCCCAGATCGTCAGCCAGCTTGAAAATGCTGCCGATCAGCGGAATGTTCTTCAGCGAATCCGCCATCGCCGGTGATACCATGGCACCGCCTATACCACCGACCAGAGCGATCGCTGCGGCCGAGGCCGCAACCAAGGCAATCCGGCGGGTCTTGCGCAACCCCGCGGTTTGGCCGCCTCTGCCATGCATCGGAAGGTCGGCCAAGGAGGCGTAGACTTCATCCTGCCGGCGGCGGACGATTTCGGGAACCTCAGGCAGCGGTTCTTTGCCAATTTCCCGAAGCTTTCGATCGATATCATAGGTTTTCATAAGCCAGCTCCCCCTTCCGAATTTGCTTTACTTCATCGGCCAATATCCCGCGGGCTCTGTGCAGGCGCGCCCTTACGGCTCCATCGGAAATATCCAGCACGGATGCGATCTGTTTGATCGGCAGATCCTGATAATAAAACAAGTGGATGACGATTCGTAACGATTCATCCAGATTTTCCACCGCTTCCCGAAGATCGAGCTGGCGGTTGTCCTTATAATAAGGCGCTGAGCGATCCAGGTTCGCCTGTTCCGGGAGCTCCGCCATAACTACCGTTCTTTTGCGCATCCGCAGCAGCTGGTTGCATTCGTTAATCAGAATCCGGATTACCCACGTTTTAAAATATTTCGGTTTTCGCAATGTCGACATTGATTTATACGCCTTAAGCGTCGTTTCCTGAAATGCGTCCGCACAGTCTTCATCACGTCCGACAATGGACTTTGCCAAACTGTACAGCTCGGGCTCCAGCCTCCGGAATAGCCGGATAAACGCTTCACGATCTCCCCGCTGCGCTCGCTTGACTTCCAGTTCCATATCTTGCTGCACGAATTTCATCTCCTTTTGAGGGCCCTCTATAGGATTAGATGGACTCCCCTGCCAAAATGTTATATTTCGCCGTAAAAAATCTTATCATCGTACGGACTTGTCATCGTTAGACATCCGTTTGGCCTGCTCCCCCAATGCTCATTTCGTCGCTCACAGGAGCCTTTCTGATGGCCAAGCTTTGTAAATGCTGCATCCGACGGCCGGTTGTGCTGACGCCAAAGGCCTTGTTTCTCCGACGTAATTATACAGGTAATGCAGCATGCAGAATCAAAAAAGGCTGCGATGAACGATCCATCGCAGCCTTTGGGCTATTCCAGGCTATCCTTTTTGCCTTTGAATCCTAAAGCGAAAGCTTGAGCATTTCACTCATCATTTTGGCCATTTCGGCCCGGGTAACGAAACCCTTCGGTTCGAAACGTCCATTTCCTTTTCCGTTCAGCACGCCGAGTGCCTGCATTTGCGTGACGGCATCCCTTGCCCATGCAGAGATCGACCCGGCGTCACCAAACGCTGCATCATTTCCGAGAGGCATCGCCGAAGGCTCTGCCTTAAGGACTTGAGCCATTTTATACAGGATGACCGCTGCTTCCTCCCGCGTAATGCTGTCCGCTGGCCGGAAGCGCCCGCCGCTGCCCTGAATGAGCCCCAAGCGTGCGGCTTGCTTGACCGCTTCCGTATAATAAGCATCCGGTGCAAGATCGGCGAATTGCACATCCGCCGTTTCCGCCTCTCCTCCAAGCATTCTCGTCAGCACAAGCGCAAAATCAGCGCGTGTTACCGGTGCTGCAGGAACAAACCGCTCCGCGTCCACACCTTGAATCAGGTGCTCGGCTGCCAATTGGCGTACGATATTCTCTGCCCAGTGACCCCTCAGGTCCGAGAACGATTTGCGCAGCTCAAGGATCTCGTAGGTTCCCGGATGATCGGTTGTAAAAGTTACCGTGCGTCCGGCAAACGAACCGCCTGCATAGCGCAGTTCCCCGTTCACCCGCTCATAGACGCCGGCGTAGTCTGCATCGAGAAGTTTGGCTTGCTCATCTGTAAGGTTGAGCTGAATTTCCGCCGCCGCATCCAATTTGCTAAGTTTTCTCGACTCCGTTCCCTTGATCAAGAACATGCCGAGCTCATAGGCGATTCCGGTGGAACTCATTCCTTTTTCAAAACCCGAGTTCCCCGGTACCCCTGTTCCAAATGTAATGCTGAGCTGGTCCGCTTCCCCGATCTGATTTGGCAGCGAACGCTGCGTAAACGCGATCTGGCTGCCCGGCGCACGAACGACCAAAGATCCCTGGTGTTCCTCGAAAAATTCGCGGAGTGCGGCCGCGTCCAATTTCAAGGTAACAGGCTGCCCGGATTCGGCATTTCCCGGTTTGATCTGAATCTCGAGCTTTCCGTTCGAAGCCCCGGCTCCCGCCTTCCGCAGCAGTTCCGCGCTCACCCCGTACGTTCCGCTGCCGATTGGCGTTGCTATGACTACTCCGTTGCTTGCAGGCTGCTCGGCTTCCGGAGATCCGACCGGTGTGGATATGCTACCACCGGAGGACGGCGTACGGCCGGAATCCCCGCCGCCCGGCTGAACGGTTCCCGGTGGATTCCCTTCGCCCGAAGCAGAACCGGTATGGAAACCCCATATTTCCGAGAACGTTTGTCCGCTGTTCGCATCCTCTGCTTTGGCATACCATTGATAATAGGCATCGCCCGCCAGTCCGGCCCAACGAACCGAAGCGTTATCCCCGCTATCCACGTTCTCCTGCCGGCCGATCAACTGATCGGCATACACGCTCACCCCGATGTAATCGGTGGCTACCCGTTTGGTGGCAGCCTGGAGATTCAGGTCCAGCGAAAATTCGTCTTTGCCCGGGTACTCCTGGGGATCATAAAAATTATAGTCATCGAGATAAGGGGAATATGTCTTGATATGAAGCTTGTTATTCGCCATATCGAACTGCATGAGACGAATGTAACCCAGGCCCCCTTCCGGAGCTCCCTGGTAATCCGCCAGCATCTGGTACACATTGCGGTCCGGAATGCCGTCCCCGTCATCGTCCAGTTGGTCGATCTTAAGTTCGGCATCATGATAATGGCCGGACAATGCCGCGATGACGTTTTTGTTGGGTTTCACCACCTTCTCAAAAATCTGGTCCGCGATCGGCGCACGATTGTTGGAAACGAGCAGATATTCATGCAAACAAAGGATCGCTTTGCGTTCCGGATACATGGAAACCACCTGATTCATCCACTCGATCTCTTTCTCGCCCAAGCCCCAGCCCATATAGACGATAATGAAATCGTTGCCGTTCGCGGAGACGAGATCGTAGTGGCCGCGGTTGTTTTCATAGGAGCCTGCAAATACCGGGCTGTCCTGAAAGCGGGAGTCCCCGAAATATTTGCTGAACTGGGAGTAATCATTGTCCTGATGGCCCACATCATGATTGCCGGCAAGCACCCCGTACGGAATATTTGCCTGCTCCAGCACCTTCATGTTCTGATCGGCTTCGATCCATTGATATTCCTGATCGGCTTTATCGACGACATCCCCGGTATGAATGATGTACTTCAGCTTGAGCTGATCCTTGTTCTCGGCGATCCACTGCACGTTTTTCCGGTAAATGTATGGATAGTCCTGGGAATAATATTGGGTATCCGACATCCACAGGAACGAGAAATCGTAAGGGTCCTCGGATATCGGCCCGCTTTTTGCCGTCCGAGCTGCCTCCTCCCCGATTCCGGCGCCTGCAATCTCGTCCTGAACCATGACCGAAATCATGCCCTTATGCGCATAATCGCCGGCTTTGACGGTCGACTTAAGCGTAAAGTCCTCCTCACCCGCAATCACCTGTTTCAGGGTAATCCATTTGGATTGCCCCTCGCTCCAGACATAAAGACTGACTTTACGGCCCGGCAGGGACTTCCCTTTCCATACCACGTCCACCCGGTCGCTAGGCTTCACGGAAGGGTCCAGTTTGATTTCGAAACGCTGATAGGGAAAGCGATCGTCCGAATCCGTCGTCAGGTACTGCCCGTCCTCCGCCCCGATTTTAGCGTAATCCTCAGCATCCAGACTTTTCTCGCCCGATGGAGCAAGCTCTCTTGGGGGCTCCGTGTCCGCGGTATTCTGGAAACCCGTAAAACCGTGCTTGCTTGTTCCGTCATACAAAAATCCCCGATAAAACGAGACGTCCATCCGATCCCCCGTAGGGTCTTTAACGTTCACCTTCAGATCAACGGTGCTGCCCACTCCGGTTTGGCCGTTTGTCGGCGAAATCAGCCGCGGCGATTCCGGATTCTCGGCAGGCACCTCGAAGCGAATCGTCTTCTCCGTTACGTTTCCGGCCTGATCGGCGGCTTGGAAGTACAGCTCGTGCGGTCCGGCAGCCAGCTGGGACGAGCTTGTCTCGATCGGGAGCCGAATCGGCTCTCCATCAAGCTTCGTTTCGACCTTGGCAACCCCGGAGAGGGCATCGGTGACTTCCGCTTGAATCGTAAACTTGCCGCGGTACGATTTACCGTCTTCGATACTTGCGGAGATGCTTGGAGGCGTGTTGTCGACCGTTACTTTGGCACTGGCAGAAAACCCGCCGCTAACTGCTTTAATGACATGCTCCCCATCCGACTCTTGCACAGTATCCCAGAGCCAGGACTTGGCCGCAAACAGGCTTTCGGGGAGCGTAAAACGGAACCCGATCGCTTCATGCTTTCCTGCGGAGTCGCCCATTTTGATCTCCACGTCCCGCTTGGCATAAGCCGGGTCCATGATTTCGGTACCGTCGGCCAAAACAAGTCGCACGTTTTTGATCTCGAAATCATCCTTGTTTTCCTCTACCCGGTCATCAAACGGACCGGATTTGGAACCTGCCCGAATATAGATCGTGTTGTCCTCGCCCGGCTTGAGGCGGCTGGCTTCGATCGGAAAGCTAAGCGTCTGGTAGGATGTAATCGGGTCCAGGAAGGTATACAGAATGGTTTCGTCCTTCAGTTCCTCGGGTCCCATCGTGATCGCATTTTTGAAGTAATAGTCCACGTTTTTAACATCGAACACAAAATAAGCGTCATGCTCCAGCGCGGTTCCCGTCGGCGCCGTGACTGGCTGCCCGTCCATTTCAAAGATAACGCTGTCCGGATTGCCCGTCTTGGCCGTGCCTTTGATCGTTTTCGTACCGCTGACCAGATCGCCATCCTTCACGTTTAAACGCAGATCGGATTGATCGGGCCCGCCGGTAATATCCACCTTGTACTTCGGCGATGTCACTTCGTTAAACCCATCGGACACGATGTAGTAGTACTCGATGGTTTTTCGTCCAATCAGGTCCGCCGCATAAATGGTATGGTGATAGTGCAAATCACCGTAGTCCTCGGTAAGCTGGTACGGAATATAATCGGATTGTTTATCGGATTTCACGTACAAAGTCACGGATGCGACCTGCTGGTCATCCTCTGCCCAGGCCTTGATCTCGAAGCCTTTGCTTTGGTCCGTCGCCGTGATTCCCGTCCGGTCCTCGAGAGTCGGCGGCACGGTGTCGATCACGACAGTAACCGGAACATCGGGGACTTGCTTGGCTTCCAACGCGCCGGGGCCGGGGAATTGGGTGCCGCTGCCGATCTTGATCATTTGAGTGCTGCCATTGACCGGGTATTTATATTGGAGTCCGGTATTTTCCTTCGTTTCCGTTTTACCGTCCTCGTACACGGTATCCGCATCATAATAAGCAGCAGAGATTTCCTTGCCGGTATTCGTTTTCACCACAAATCCGCGTTTCCCCGAGTTGGAAATGCCTCCTGCCGCAACTTTAAACAAATTAACGTTTTCCTGCAGATCCGTCCCGTAAAATTGGTTAAAATCGGCGACCGTCAAATGCGGGATGCTGCTGTTGATGATCCAGAAGACGACAGCTTGCCTGGAAGGAATCACAAAGTCCTGTTTATCCGGAGACCATATGACATCCGCTGCCGGTCCTTTATCCGTGTAACGGTAATACAGCTTGTAGTTCCGGAAATCGATGTCCTGATCCGAATTGTTGTAGATTTCCACGAATTCATAGCCATCGGCTCCATTGACATTCGTGGTATTCGGAACGACCTCCGTCACCAGCAGCTGCGGAGCCTTTTGCGGGTCAAAGGCCGGAACATTGCGGATCTGCACCGTATAGGAATCGGTGATCACCGACTTCCCGCCGCTAACCGCTTGAATCCGGTAGTCCAAAGAGGGCTCGACGAGCTGTTCCGCCGGGATCGCAGCAGCATATACACCGCCCTGCGGTTTCATCGCCACGACCGTAAACTTGGATTGCGAAGCGGTTTTATATAGAAGATTCACAGTAGAATCCGCCGGCTCCGCTCCGGCATGTTCCAGCGACGCATCAATCGTCAAATCCGCCGCCGCGTCCGCCGCGGTTACCGGTGTATGCTTAATGAGAAGGCCAGGGTCGGCCTCCCCCGGGGCTTCCGTTTGCTCCTTCGTTACCGTTCCCGGCGTTGCCGGAAGTGTCCCCGGCCCGTCCATCATGATCATGTCGACGCTGCCTGCCGCAGGGTGCCGATAAAAGATTCCCTTGTTCGGCTGCGTCTGTTCATCGTTCTGATACGAGGCCGAAACCAGCGTCATGCCCGAAGCAGCAAGGATCTCAAGGGTTCTTCCGGCGCCGTTGGCCATTCCGCCACCTCCGTCGATCCGGAACAAATCCGAGCCTTCCGTCAACTGGGTTCCGTAGTTTCGGTTAAAATCGTCGACGGTCAGATGGTTGTTGCTGCCGTTCATGACCCAGAGCACGATGGCTTTTCCAGCCGGAATGACCGCTTGGGAGCTGCCTGTAAGCGGCCACTCCACATTCGTATTATATCGGAGCCTGAAGTCTGCAAAATCAAGCTCTCGCCCGCTATTGTTGTATACTTCCACGAATTCGTAGGCGTCGGCCGAGTTCACGTTATCACTGTCCGGCACCAATTCGGTAATCAATATATCCAGCGGTGCCGACATGTCGGGCTGCGACTGGCCCGTGATCTGTACCGCATACTCGCTGCTGCGTACCGGCACGCCTTCCCCTTCGCGAGCTTCGAAATAATAATTCAGGCTGCCTCCGACGATCTGGTTGCCTTCAATAGTTGCAGCATATTCCTGCCCGCCCATATTCGTCAAAACCACTTCTTTCGGCGTTTGATCATCCACCCTGTAATACACCGAAGCGGTTACCGTGGTCTGCCCCCCCGAGATTTGGGCGGATAATGTCAAAGGCTGCCCCGACGCATGGGTAGCCACTGCGGGCGTATGTACAATTTGCAAGCCTTGAGCTGCCGTGCTCTCCGCTGTCCGGTCGGCTTCAGCCGCGCCCGTTTCTTGAAGAACGTACGGAAGGCTGGGATCCGCATATCCGGCAGGGGCCGCAAGCCCAAACAGCATTCCGGTAATCGCCGTGATCGCGCCCCATTTTTTCAGGTTCACTCGGTTCAAATTCCTTGCACCCTTTCTGCTTTTACTTTTTTTTGGATTTTTGTGCATAGGTACTTTGAAAAATATACATTTGTTTTGTAAACGCATGATAATACGAAGGTAAATTCAAGTCACACCCTTCAAAAGGGATGCTGCCTTGAGACAACGTTTCAGTAGTAAAAACAGACCACCGGTATCAAAAGCATACCGGTGGTCTTATGATTCACGCCAAACTGGGCCCTATTTTAACTCAACATAATTGCAGATGAATTTTCGCTCCCTGGTGGTTTGGTTCCAACTGCAGCGCTTCATTGAATCGTTTCTTCGCTTCTTCTTTATGACCAAGACCAAGCAACCCAAGCCCGAGCATGAACAAGCAGTGCGTTTGATTTCGCTTGTTCAAATCATCCTCAAATACCAGAAAATCGGGTAAGGATACGGCGAAGTAATCGATTTTAACATCATCAAACCAATGTTTTTCTGCGAAATCGATCAGCTTGTTAAAGCGTCGTTTTGCTTCTTTTGAATTGTTCAGTCGATCCCAAGCAAGGCCTTGATAAAAAATCATCTCTGGCGGCTGGTCATTATAATACATCGCACTAGCCGGTTCCTCCAGCCCCTCTGAAGCGAGCGTCCAGTGATAGACGGCCTCTTTTTGCTGTCCGAGTCCCTGGTAGGCAATACCCAACTCATAATGAATATTGTTCTCCTGCGCGCCTTCAAGTTTGCCTTCACCCAGATTCTCCGGATATTGGAGTGCTCGTTGAAGCAGCGAAACGGCATCTTGATAAGATTGGCGTTTATTCTCTTGCTTGGCGAGCTCAACTAGTGCAAGCGTATATTGTCCTGTCGCTTTTCCCTCTCCGCCTTCCCAAGGATGGAAACGACGACTTAATAATGACGACAATGCTTCATGATGTTGGCCTAATGTATTCAGCAGCGTAACATATTCGAGATAAAGGTCGTCGCGATGTTCTACAAGGTTCATATGCTTCTGAAGCTTCGTTAATCGTTCTTGTGCAGGAACGCCCGTTTTTTTATGCAGCTGATCGAGCTCGTAAAATACTCGGGCATCGTTAGGATTACATTCGAAAGCCCGGTTAAGCGACTGCAATGAAGCCTCGGCATCGTTGCGTTTATTGTAGTAAGCCAGCGCAAGATTGCGGTGGGCCGTGGCGAATTGCTGATCCAGGCGGACGGAGGTCTCCCAATGTTTTATGGCATCTTCCGCCCGTTTTTTATCATAGTAGAGGTTGCCCAAGTAATAATGCGCTTTGCTATCCGATGGATTTTTATCGAGCGTGTGAAGCAATACGCTTAAATCGAACAAGCTGTTCGGGAAACAGTAATCAGGTGCAGCTGCGCTCCCAAGCTGGCGTTCATGTTCCGCTGTTTCGCTTTGTCCCATTTTGTCATAAACAAATGCAAGTGTGTAATGAAGCATTGGATAAGCCTTTTCATTTTGGATGGAACAAATCTCTTCCAACACACGGGCTGCTTCCGCGAACAAACCACATCCCGTATAATCCGAAGCCAGATTCAAGTAATTATGAGCGTCATCCCTCATAAATCGGCGGAGCTCCGAACGCACCAGTTGAGCCTCTTCGTTTTTTCCCATGGCTTCGAGAATCATGAATTTCTCATATCTGGCTCCGAAATCGGCAATATCCATCGTCAGCGTTTCGTCCGCAAATGCAATGGCTTCCTCATGACGGTCCAACTTGCGAAGCAGCGCGGTTTTGAGCAGCCTTGATTTGTAGTTTCTTGTATTTCGAACCAATGCGCGTTCTACCAGCTCCAGCGCTTCCCAGAACGCTCCCTTTTCGCATGCGATCTGGCTTAATGCATAGTAGCCGCTATCCTGGTACGCTGCCGACCAAACTGCCTTATAAAACGCCTTAAATGCCTCTTCATTCCGTTCTTGAAGCCGGAGAGCCAGGCCAAGTTGGTAGTAAGCTTCGCTATCATACGGATTGGGATTCCGCCAGGTCAATGATTCGATTGCCGTACGGAAGTGTGTTTCCGCCTTTTTCAATTCCCCTCTTCGAAGCATCAGTGTGCCATAAGCGACATTGAGCCGAATGTCAGAAGCATCTCTTCTTAATCCCTCTTCGTAATAGGCTTCCGGTTCGAACGTGGCATGCCGGTACTGCTCCAAATGAAGGCCGGCAAGATACAACTGTTCTGTGCTCCTCAATTCTTCCGGGAGAGGAAGCGGCTTGGCAGCATCCGGGATTTGTTCGATGGAAGGTTTCGCCGGCTTGTAGCTGATGAGCAAACTCTGTTCGGCATTCCGTACGGTTAGGAGCAAATCATGCGGTTGATCCCCCTCGTCCAACGTAACGACGGTTTTGTAAGTGGATTCTGGAGAAAGTGTGACTCGATCATCTACATACGTACGCTTACGACCCTTTAGTTCGATGGTCGCTCCTTCAAAGACGGATGTAGCATAGGCCATTACCGTCGCAACGCGGAGCGTTTCATCTACCTCCAAATTCACTGCCGCATCAATGGAGGCGTTTTTGACGACGCCGATGTTTTTGTACGGCATGAAATACTGGGTGAACGACTTTTCTTCGTACGGCTGGAGCCATGTAAAGTCAGGCTGGTTGTCCGTGAATACGCCGGTCATCAACTCGATGTAAGGTCCGTCTTCATCCGTCAGGCTTCGGTCCCAGGCTTGACCGAATTCCCCGTTGCCCCAAGTCCACTGCTTTTTGCCCGGGGAGACATGATGATTGGCTACATGCAGCAGACCTGCTTGCACGCTATGGTCGTACCCTCCCACAAAGTTATAGTCGGATTTGTATGCCATATACGAAGTTGGGACCGGAATGTTTTTGTACCTGGAAATGTCGACACCCTCGGAATAATCCATTTTGTAATAGGTCCCTGTAGCAATCGGGAATCTGGACACATCGCGTTTTCCATGGTCGAATACTGCCGTTACATCAGGAGGAAATACCGTTTGCGTATGATCATTGACGGCGACGGCCGGATTGGCCCACCACAAAAACGTTTGCGGCTCCGACGTACGGTTGTACAACTGCGCTGTAATTTCGATATAGGCCTTGCCTGGATGCAAGGTGAAACCTGTCGTTACTTTTGTGCCGTACATTCGATCAATCTCACTGACCCAAACGGTCGCGCTGCCGTCTTCATTCTCCGTTATGGTGTGCTGCACAGGTCCAAATGTGTTCGGTCGATGATGCTGCGGCCAGTTAAACTCGATGCCCCCTGAAATCCAGGGACCCGCAAGCCCGACAAGTGCCGGTTTGATGACGCGATTATAGTATACGAAATCATAATTGTTCGTTTTATCTAATGCACGATAGATCCGGCCACCGATCTCAGGCATGATTTCGACTCGAACGTATTCGTTTTCAAGAATGGCCATGCCATATGACTTTGTTTCTTTCTCATCCAGTATTTTATCGATGACCGGAAGCGGGTAAACTCGTCCAGAGCTCCCCTGATACACACGCTTCTCCAGAAACATTGGATTTTTGTCCGGTTTACCCGTTCCGTACGTGGGGATTTCAACTTGTTCCTCCCAAACCCGAACCTTACTCGAAACAGCCGATGATGGCTCTTTTGTGCTCATTGCGTAATCCTCCTTTGTGTTTATAGGTTAAATTTAACGGCTCTACCCCCTTTATACAATTGACGAAAGTCGGTAGTTCATGGATTATATTCTTACAATAGGTTTATGAATTCCCCTTTCGGATAAGGGAGTGTATGATATTATTGAAGGATATTCTGATACAAAGGCGGAGATACGTATGCTTGGGGCAGATCTGAATTTGAAGTCCGACGGATTCGAAGAAGAAAAGATTTTTATACAACCTGAATTTATGCTCAAGGAACTACAGAATGACGCATTAACAAGTCATTTTCATGTAAGCGATATCGGATTTTTTCCAGAAGCAAAATATCATTACAGAGAGAGGCCAAAAGGTTGTCCGACTCATATTCTCATATACTGCGTCAAGGGCGAGGGCTGGGTGGAAACGAACAGAACCGTTCAAATTCAACCTCGGCAGCTTGTCGTTATTCCATCGGAAACCCCGCATCGCTATGGTGCCTCTAATGAAAACCCGTGGTCCATTTATTGGATGCACCTTACAGGGACAGACGCCGAATCTCTGATCCGAGCCTATTCCCTGAACGTCGGACCTCTCCCTTTTACATTGAACTTGCACTCCCGGTGGATTGAAGATGTTGAACAATGTTATGCCTTGTTGTCGGATAAACCGTACGCCATGAACAATCAGATCTATGTGTCACAGTGTATCCGGCACCTCATTAGTCACGTCGGCTTTAGTTTGATGCATTCGCTTCAAGACAATAAAAACGAACGATATCTGGAACAGGCCGTGCAATACATGACGGAGCGGCTGACGGAGTCCCTTTCGCTTCCCGATTTGGCAAGTCATTTAGGATTATCCAAACAACATCTGATCTACCTGTTCAACAAGGAAACCGGCGTGCCTCCCATCGAGTTCTATCTTAGACTTAAGATGCAGCGTGCTGGACAATTGTTATCCTTAACCGATAAAAGCGTCAAAGAAATTTCCGGAGCTGTCGGTATGAAGGACCCCTATTATTTCTCCAGATTATTCAAAAAAATAATGGGATGCTCCCCGACCGAATATCGGAGCATCCCAAAAGGTTGATATAACATATAAGAAATGAAGACAACCGTATCACGGAACCAAGTTATCGGTGAAATGACCGGCATAACTGGTTAATAAACCGCTCGTCACCGAAAATCCGGTAGGTCTTTCTACATGTAAACGAATTTCATCCCATCCGGTTTGAGGGATGTCCATAAAATGTAATACGCATCGCTCTCCAGGTTCCAACTCGGGAATTTCTTGTTCATAAAAATCACCGTGTGGATCAATAAGCCTTAAAGTATATCCAGATGTCCTATAGGATGGAATGTCATCCAAAGTTTCTATAGTTACTGCCACCTTACCCGCGCCATTTTCCAGATTTACGGCAACGCGAATCGGGGAAGCCAATTGACGCAGGGCTTCATATGAAGGCTTGGGCGTGCCATCCAAAGTCATGGAACCGTGTACACGTTGACGCAGCATGCCTTCCCCTGCTTCGCCCATCTGTGTCCGATAATCGTTCAGACTGAAATAGATAAGGGCAGCAATCCCAGGGTGTTTCCGGTATTCCGTCGTGTTGTCCGTCAGGATTTGCTTTCGTCGTTCGTCTCCACCCTCGTAAGCAGGTTCACATAGTCCATACTCGGCAACGATCACAGGTTTATCTTTATGAGGCTCTGTAATGGTTCGAATCACCGCGGGTCTGTCCAAATCGCCGTGCCACGTTCCAATGTAATCATTCCACATGATAACATCGCCTACACCCGTCGCATCCTGGGAGGGATTTTCATGCACCGTATTGGAAACGTAGTTAATAAATCGGGTGTCATCCAGTTCGCGAACAAGCGTTTTTAATTGTTCAAAATAACGGACCGTGACCGCAGATTGCCCGTTTACCTCGTTGCCTAGCCCCCAAGCATAGATACATGGATGGTTGTAGTGTCGATGAATCATTTCCCGGGCATGCTGCATGGAGGTCTGGAGCCATTCGTCGTCAGGATCATGCGGCGTTTGCCAGTGGGGAATCTCCTCCTGTACTAATAAACCGTTTCGATCACACCATTCCAGCAGCTTGCGATCTTGCTGCCAATGAAAACGGGTGATGACGCAATTGGCTTCTTTAATATGTCGGAGCATCTCTTCAAGTTGGCTCGACGTTTCAGCCATCCCTCGGTCCGGATGTGATCCAGGCATCCATTCGACCCCCATAAGACGCACCGGCTCTCGGTTAAGCAGCAGTGTACTTCCTTCTGAACGAATCTCTCTGAAACCAATCTCAATCGATACCTCATCCGAGAGTATATCCCCCGAGTATAAAGCAAGATCCACCTTGTACAAATGAGGATGGTCGAAATGCCACAATTTTGGGCTTTCCACCTTGATATCTTTAAAGCGTAGAAAGCCTTCGTTGCTAAGGATCTCCCATTGCTCTGAAATTTGTGCGCCATCTTCACTCGCTGCGGTCACGACAAGCCTTAGAGAGGTGCTGTTCGCCTCCCCACTCTCCCACAAATGAATCTCGCCTGATAATAAACCGTACGGAGAGCAACGCCTGTCTCCTTCTTCGTTAAAGACAGGAACGGCCTGGATTTTGGCATAATCGATCGCTGCGCGACCGCTAACGATAAGCGATACGCCGCGTATAATTCCGCCATCGTCCGCCCAATCAAAGCTATTCCCTACGGGTAGGGCTGTCTGACTGTTCTCATTATTTGCCGATACCACAATCCTGTTGTTTTCTCCAAAGATGATGGCGCTTGAGATGTCTAAAACAAACGCGGTGTAACCTGAATCGGCATGTTCTCCTACCTTCTGTCCATTGATCCATACAACGGCATCACGATACACCGCATCAAACTGCAGACGAAGCAATCTGCCTTCCCATTCAGGAGGTGCAAAAAAAGTGCGGCTGTACCAGCCTGTGCCACGAAACTCCTGCAAACCCTTTTGCACATTCCATGTGTGTGGGATTTGAATGTTCTCACCCATGGAAGGGCCATGTTCATGCCATTTCAGTTTCAACCCTTCGTTCTTTGGATCTGCCTGAAATGTCCAGGATTCTTCCAACGGAATATTTAATCTGCCGTGCATGCGATTTCCCCTCTTTCTCACATTTGTGCTTTATTATAGGGAAGCAGAACGCTCAAAGCCATTGAGCATCTTCTGATTGCATGGACAATATGCTGGACTTTTCTCAGGCGAGTATCACTCTCCCTGCATTCTGCGGTATTCGGTCGGAGAGAAGCCGTTGCGCTTCTTGAACGTTTTGCTGAACTGGTAGACGTCAGAGTACCCACATGCTCTCGCTATGTCCGTGACGGAATCACCTGTGTACCGGAGTCGGCGAACGGCATGCTCATTGCGAAGCTGATCCAGGTACTGCTTGGGACTGCACCCGTACCTGTCTGCGAAGGTTCTGCGTAAGTAAACAGGAGAGAAACCCGTCTGCTCCGCCAATTCGGTGATGCGAAACTCGGTGGCAAATTCCGTATCCAGTTTCTCTTTGAACCTGCGAAGAGCCGCTGTTATTCCTTCCTCACCGCTGTGTCTTCCCCCTGCTTCCGCCGCCTCGTGTACCTCTTGCACCAAGCGATACCAGACCGATTTCACTCTTGCTTCCCGCACAAGATCCCCAGGTACCCATTCCCTTTCCGCTTCCCGGAACAGTTCCCCGATCTTCCCCGTACGCTCACTCTGTAAAGGCAAAAGAAAGGGCAGTCGCAGCCGCTCGATCGGCTCCGGCCCAATCCATTCATTCTCATTTTTCCTTAACGAAGCGCAATCGAAGAGCAGCATCGTCATTCGGAGTGGATGCGCCTCGGAAGACTTCATATAAAGAGGCAGCCCGGGCCAAAGGTAGACCAATGTGCCCCCCTCCACTTCCACGTCCCTCTCCTCGCAACGAAAAATTCCCTTGCCGCTGTAAATATAATAAAAGGTGTGCCCGGATACGGTCTGCCGAATATCTTCCCAGCCTGGCAGCGCCGGCTTGGCGATGACCCAGTGCAGATGCACCACCATATTTCCCAAAGCATACTCCATAGATACTTCCCTTCTTTATTTGTATCATTTTTGACAAATGATTAAGATTGTTTTTACCATTGTCGCTTCATTGCTACGAATGCTAAACTCCGAACATACAGACCATCGATTACAGATGTTCTACTGGAAAAATGAATTGGAGATGATGAAATTGATCCGCACGTTTCAGCAGCATCGACGTAGAGAATGCCAACTGCTTGATGGATTATGGGATTTCGTTTTTGACAAGGATGACATTGGATTATCGGAAGAGTGGCACAGGAACTTCCCTTCCACCCACGATCGCATCCCCGTGCCAGCCTGTTGGAATAACGAGCTTGGCAAATTCGACTACGAAGGAGTAGCATGGTACCGCACGTGGGTAACCCTTGATGATATCAGCCATCTGCGTCTACTGTTCCACGCGGTGATGGGACATGCCGATGTGTACTGGGATGGACAGCATCTGGGATACCATTATGGTGGATTTACTCCTTTTGACTTTACGATTCCTAGCGTGACTGCCGGAGTCCACGAACTCGTCGTCCGCACAGACAGTACGCTGGGGACGAACACGTTGCCATACCATATCGTGGACTGGTTTCATTACGGCGGAATCATTCGACCCGTTGAGGTTCAGCGTTTACCTGATGTTTGGATCGAGGGGATGCGCATTACCTATGACATGAAAGAAGATTCCAGCACTGACGTCCAAATCCGGCTCACGCTCCGCTCCATGTCGGATACTCCAGTCGAAGTGCCCGTATCCTTCTATAGGAATGATGAGATATTTCGAAATGATAACGCTTACCTCCCAGCTAAGGGTAGCATGGAACTCGTTGTGGAACAAGCCTGGTCAGACCTCAAGCGATGGGAACCGGAAAATCCAGCCCTTTACATGATCAGAGTCGTAGCCGGCCATGACGACCTTACAGACCGCATCGGGTTTCGTACCGTGGAGGCCCGGAACAAGAAGATTTGGCTCAACGGCAGGGAGCTTTATTTGCAGGGAGTTAACCGCCACGAAGAGCACCCCGAATGGGGCTTCGCATTTCCCAACAAATTGATGACCAAAGAGCTCGATATCATCCTGCAGATGGGATGCAACACTGTACGCGGGTCACATTACCCCCAAAGTGAATATTGGCTCGATCTGCTGGATGAGCGAGGCGTGCTCTTCTGGAGCGAGATTCCGATTTGGGGCGCAGCGTTCCCGGCGGAACATACGGACGACCCGCTCTTCGTAAAACGTGCGATGACCATGATGGGTGAGATGATCGAGCGAGATCTTCACCATCCCTCGATCCTGTTCTGGTCTGTCCATAATGAAATTGATACACGTTCCAAAGAGGCTTATGAATTGTCCATCAAGATGACAGAGCTTGTTAGGAGCAAGGATCCGTCAAGGCTGGTGGCTTATGCCACGATGCACCCTATGACAGACATCTGCCTCGGACTATTCGACGTTATCGGAATCAACTATTATGGCGGATGGTATTTCGGACATGTCGAGTTCGAAGAGATGCTCGAAATCTTTCACGAGCGCTGCAAGGAATATGGAGCAGAGCAAACCCCTGTGCTGATGACCGAGTTTGGCGGAGCAGGCGTATACGGCGATTCCGGCTGGGAACCCCGCCTATTCAGCGAGGACTACCAGGCGGATCTACTCGGAAAGTCGCTGAAGCTCTTTCGGGCCGATCCGAAGATTAGCGGAACTTATGTGTGGCAATTTGCAGATACAAGGGCTCAGCTTCAGAGTCATTTTCTCCACTTCAGAGATCGGGCACGTTCCTTCAACAACAAAGGACTGGTCAACGAATATCGCAAACCAAAGCTGGCCTATCGCGTAGTCAAGGGCATTTATACCGACCATAACGATCCATACGACTGGGGCTCCACATTGAGATGATAAGCAAAGGGCTATCCCTGGAAGGGATGGCCCCTCCAGATCAAAAAACGTCATTCCAAATTGATGAATACCATGATGGAGAATGAGGAGGACGATTTGTTCATGTTCATGTACACGCGAAAGATGAGCAGGCATGCCGTTGTTTTAATGATCTTGGGACTGTTTACGACTACGCTGGCTGCGTGCAGCGGAGGAGGAGCTGAGCCAACAGACTCGTCAGGAGTAGCAGAATCAACCGCTAACCCAATTAACGTATTGGGTGGATTTGTTTCCGGATGCTGCTGCCATTATGAAAAGTTATGGAGAAGTAACTGCCTGGAAGGAAATTGAAGCCAAAACCGGTGTGAAAATCGAATTTCAGCACCCGGCACAAGGCCAACTCGGAGAACAATTCAACTTAATGGTAGCATCGAATAAGCTGCCTGATGTTGTAGATTATGGATGGAACGCATACCCAGGTGGAGCACAGAAAGCAATCCGAGATAAAAAACTCATCCCATTGAATGATTACTTGGATCATGCCCCCAACCTGAAAAAACTGCTGGAGGATCATCCGGAATGGAGAAAAATGGCTTCCACAGATCATGGGGATCTCATTGGCTTCCCGTTCATTCGTGAGGATGTCACCCAACAAGTGTTCCTGGGACCTGCAATACGCAAAGACTGGCTGGACCAATTAAATTTGTCGGTACCCACGACAATCGATGAATGGCACACCGTTTTGAAAGCGTTTAAAGAACGGGACCCGAACGGTAATGGTGAAGCGGATGAAATTCCGATTCTAATTTCGGCAGGAGAATTAACTTTTGCGGGTGCCTTCGGGACACCTAACGATTTCTACCGGGAGAAGGATACTGTCAAATACGGGCCGATTGAACCCGGCTTCAAGGAATACCTCGCCACAATGAACCAATGGTATAACGAAGGTCTGCTCGACAAGGACTTTGCGACGACGGATGCCAAAATGACCGATGCCAAAATAACAGGCAATCAGGTGGGGGCGGCGGTCCTGTTTCTCAATGGCGGCATTGGAAAATACATGGACTTGATGGCGCAAAGCCAACCGGATTTCAAATTGGTCGGAACCCCCTATCCGACATTAAATCCTGGCGAAAAGCCGGTCTTCGGACATATGGATAATCCCGTTACCGGCATCTTCGCAGCCATAACCGGAAGCAACCAAAACGTTGTTGGTACCGTGAAATTTCTGGATTATTTATACAGTGAAGAAGGAAAACTCATTATGAACTTCGGCAAAGAAGGCGAAACATACACGCTCGTTGACGGCCAACCCCGGTATACGGATGCGATTTTGAATAATCCTGACGGACTGCCGATTTCCCAAGCCTTCAGGAAGCATATTATGGGCGCTACCTCCGGTCCTTTTGTGCAGGATGTACGTCACACGCAGCAGTATACGACCAAGCCGGAACAAAAAGAGGCCATGACGTTGTGGTCAAACACTACACAGGAAAAAAGAATGCCTCCCGTTAGTATCTCTGTAGAAGATAGCAGCCGATACTCCTCGATCATGACCGACGTCAATACATTTAAAGACGAAATGATTCTGAAATTTATTATGGGTACGGAACCGCTTGATCATTTCGATAATTATGTAGAAATGCTGAAAGGGTTAGGCATCGAGGAAGCGATCCAAATCCAACAGGCAGCTTTGGAAAGATACAACAACCGATAAGCAAAGCTTACCATTCCGGAATATGACGAGGATGCATGTCATATTCCGGACATCCGGGAGGGAGAATTTGTGCCTGATTTAGACAGAAACGCTGTACAAGCAGCAGCCAGAATGCCCGCGGAAAGCAAAAAAAGGATCATCATGAGGGACTTGGTTCGTAATCGCTACATTTATTTGATGCTTGTTCCCGTTATTGTTTATTACGCCATCTTCCATTATGGTCCTATGTACGGCTTGCTCATTGCTTTTAAGGATTACGGGATCGCAGATGGCGTATGGGAAAGTCCTTGGGTCGGTTTTACCCATTTTCAGAACTTTTTTGAAAACCCTTACTTTTGGCGTCTTCTTCGCAATACCTTAATGATCAGTATTTATGAATTGTTGTTTGCATTTCCTGCCCCGATCATCCTTGCTCTATTGCTGAATGAGATACGTCTTGTCATTTTCAAACGAGTCGTACAGACGATTAGTTATCTTCCCCACTTTATTTCAATCGTGGTCGTAGCCGGCATGCTTGTTGACTTTGCTGCCCGTGATGGCCTGGTGAATAACATGCTCGGCTTTTTTGGATACGAGCCCATCGCATTCCTGCAGGAGCCGGGATGGTTTCGCTCGATCTATGTATCCTCCGGGATCTGGCAAGGAATCGGCTGGGGTTCCATTATCTATCTCGCCGCCATGTCCTCCATTGATCCTACGCTGTACGATGCGGCTCGTATTGATGGTGCAGGACGTTGGAAGCAAACCTTGCATATCACGATTCCAGGCATTATGCCTACCATAGTCATCTTGTTTATCCTTAATATAGGATCCATGCTTTCCGTGGGAAGCGAAAAAATCATTCTGTTATACAACCCGCTTACTTACGAAACGGCTGATGTCATTTCAACCTATGTTTACAGAAAAGGTATTCTTGGAGCCGATTTCGGATATTCCGCTGCAGTAGGTTTATTCAATTCGGTCATCAGCTTCATTTTGCTCATACTCGCGAATACGATCAGCAAGCGAGTAAGCGAACATAGACTGTGGTAAAGGGGATCGTGAAAAATGACATATAAACGTTCTCTGGGTGAAACGGTATTTTCATGGTTTAATATTTGCTTTATGCTTTTACTCTGCTTCGTTACGCTCTATCCGTTTATTTATATCCTGTTTGCATCTCTAAGCAATCCTGCAGAAATGGCCCAGTTTCGCGGCATGCTGTTCTACCCGCAAGGATTTAGTTTCGCTGCCTACAAAGCGGTACTGGAAAATCCCATGGTTACAACCGGGTACCGGAATACGCTCTTCTATGTCACAGCAGGTACAGCCATCAATTTGGTGATGACAACGCTCGGTGCCTATGCCCTCTCCCGTCGCAACGTTTATTTCAAAAACCACATCATGCTCATCATCGTGATTACTATGGTGTTCAGTGGGGGACTTATTCCTTCTTACCTGCTGATCAATCATCTCGGGATGTTGAATACACCTTGGGCACTTCTCTTGCCAGGGGCCATCAATTCGTTCAATTTGATTATTATGCGAACCGCATTTCAAGGCATCCCGGCAAGTTTGGAGGAATCCGCGCGCATCGACGGAGCGAATGACTGGGTTATTATGACAAGAATTATTATTCCCCTGTCCATGCCCGTCATTGCCGTCATGATTTTATGGTACGCCGTAGGCCATTGGAATTCGTATTTCAATGCATTGATTTATTTACGGGACCGGGAATGGTTCCCTCTTCAGCTGGTGCTCAGGGAGATTCTGATTTCCAACAGTACAGACAGCATGATGACAGGAGCAGCAGCCGGCGATCGTCTGGATATCGGGATAACGATAAAATACGCGACGATCATTGTGTCTACACTGCCGATCCTGATCCTGTATCCGTTTCTGCAAAAATATTTTGTGCACGGCGTTATGATCGGTGCGCTCAAAGAATAATGGACAGATGGTTTCAAGGTTGCACACATTTGCTGCAAAACCTTGAGACCATTTTTTCCATAAGTGTGATATATCTAAATTCAAAACAATCTGGGGATAACAGTGATCGGAAGATGGTTCTGACCACGTAGTGACTCCGTGTAAAAATCATCGGGTCAACTTATATAGGGACCCTGGGCAGCTATTTCATAAATAAAGCACTGAAAATCACGACATCCTGCAAGAAATGGATCGTTAGCGCCCAGAAAAATCCTTTTGTTTCTAACATCGATTTGGCCAAAAACCATCCGATAAAAGCAGCCATCAATACGCCTGGTATCCCGCCTGGATTTCCAAAATAATGAACGACACCAAAGATCGATGCGGCTAATCCTTGCGCTACATACGGAGAAAATCCATAGCTGCTAACAACGGCAACAAACGAAAACCGAAAGATGATTTCTTCTGAAAAAGCATTCATAAGCGCAAATAGAAGGATGAGTATAACCCCGGGATATAGCTCCAGACTTACGCTCCCTCCATGAACCACTTGGAAGTAGATGACGACAGACGTTACCAACGTAATCACGATTGCGAAGTTTACACCTAACTTTTTCCACGTCTCCGTCTCTTTTGGCTTAACGCCAATCCACGGTTCTGGCCGGATTATTCCATCCCGCCTTTTAAGGTTTAAATACGCAAGTCCCTCTTTCCCCGCGATTCCATAGACGATGCCGATCACAATAACAGCCAATAACAACACCGTGACTTGATAACTCATCTCTAGATTGTATCCAGCACTTTCGAATATTTTTAATAGGAGGGGCGGACTGCTTTTGAACCATACCAGGAGAGGGGCACAAGCAGCAACCACGATCGAAATGAACAGGATGGGAACCATATTGAACCGTTTTTTATTCATTCTCTTGCCCCCTGTCTGGACGGTTTAACGATTCCAACGCATGTTGGCACCATTCGATGGTCATTCGCAGATATCGCTCACCGTAGTCGAGGGTCAACAACCAGAGCTGGGCCTGTTTGCTTTCCCTGTCAGGAACACTCGCTTTAATTCCTGCAAGCATCGCAGTTAACCGCTCGCTCTCTTCTAATTCTTCCTGGAGAAAAGCGATTAATTTGGGGATATGCCGTTCATCGGAGACAAAGAGCTTCATAAGCAATTCGTTCCTGATCACAGATTCCTCCGGCGGGAGGGCTAACCATGAATCAAGCTGTTCACATCCTTGTCGCGTAACACCATAGACGATTTTACGCCTCCCCGTCTCAGCTTCTTCCACAACGGACACATAACCCTCTTGCTCCAGTTGTTTGATGCTCTTATGAATATGTCCGTAGGATTCGTTCCAGAAAAGGCCGATGCTTTCCTTCGAAAACTTTACAAGTTCGTAGGCACTCATGGGTTTAATGCGAAGTAAGCCGAGAATGGCAAAATGGGTGGTATTGATTCTTTTCATACGTCCCTCCTCCTTCACAATATATCTTTGAGATATATCCAATTAGCATAATACTCCATAAGGCTAAGGATGGCAATCCATTTAGAGAAAAAATAAGCTCAAGCCGTTTTTAGCATTGGAAGCTCCACAACTTGAATTGCCGTTACTTCAACAAAAAAAGCAGCCCCGAACGGACTTCCCACACTGCTAATCAGTTAACAATGGAGTAGTTCATTCAAGGGCTACCTTTTTTATTTAATATTTACCAAGTAATCCAACCGCTTGTTCGTTTATAATTGTGAAGGAGTTCGTATTCTTCACTACGCATCAGTCGTTTCATTTTTGTTCTATAAAGGCGATAATCATCTTTTCGTGCTGCTTTACACTCTTTGTTGTAATGAACGCTCTTGATTCCTTTACGGAAATCTTTAAGCTTCTCTCTCCTTGGATCAATGGGCTTCCTGTTGATCCCCAGACTATGCTGCTTCTCATCTTCCCAGGATTGAATCTCTTCACGCGTAAACATCTTCATCCCCGTTGTGCCGGGTTAGATTTTGGCTTTTGAAGCCATGACCTTAGACACAACTAATAGAAGAAGATCTTCGGATTGAACATGAAATCACCTCGGTTTTTATTCAACCTAATTTTAACATATGGTAGCAGATTGGTGCATGGCCTGAAGGTGGCTGCATAACGTTTAGATATCCATTTAATCGGCAACCGGTTCAAGTTCTCAGAATGACTCAAGATTTATATTTATGGATTAATTGTTGGATCGCTTGTCGAACATCACCATGAAATAAACCTCCATGATAACAAATCAGCTGCTCGATATCGTAGTCAAGCAATCGCTGTACCGATCGTACGGCCTCATCCAGATCCATTGTATACTGGGGATTAGCAATGGCGAGCTCGCCTTCCTCGATGACGACGGCGTCTGCAGCGATCAGTGTTTTGCTGGCTGGCAAATATAATGAGATGTGCCCGGGCATATGACCTGGCGTGTGGATGATCTTAATCCCGCCGCACCAAGGCAGCCAATCCTCATCGGCTACCGTCCGGTCAACGGCAACCGGCTCGATCGACTTCAAGAGGCGAATAAATTGCTCCGCATATGGCTTTGCTTCATCGGTCAATGCGTCAAACGTTGATTCTGCCTGTTCAAGCCGCAATGATTTTTTCGTTCCTTCAATGTAAGGCGCTTCTAGCTCGTAAGCAACGATTTCGATGTGTGGATGCGCCCTCTTCAAAGCAGCGACTGACCCCATATGATCCATATCGTGATGCGTCACGATCAGTTTAGTCATTGAATCGAGAGTAACGTTATACCGGTTAGCCGCTTTTTCAATAAGAGGCATGAAATCGGGATAACCGCAGTCGATAAGAATCGTGTCAAACTCATCTTGAAGAAGGATTGGGGTAATGACCTGTTTTTGTCCGTTATATTCAAACTCAATATCAAGTAGATGATAAGTACTCATCAACATACCTCCTAACTAAAACAACAATAATTATTGCATATTATTAACACATGACCTTCTCCTGCGATACGAAGCGCCGAAAGCCCCCATAGCCCCTGCGTCATCACGCTCCAAATGAAATTTCCCCGTCATACGGTGCCCTTCTTCATTAATCTCCGCCACCGCCGCAGGATGAGCAGCTGGATGAGCTGCAAGAAGAATCTGAGGATGATCCGGAACCTCCGGATGAACCACTGCTGTCTGTGCAATGATCTGCATAACAGCTGGCACTGCTCGTGCAACTGCTGTTTGACGAAGACCCGGAGGCAGTCTTTTCCTGCGGGAGGATTTCCTGCTCCAGGCGACCCATGCGCACCCCGTATGTCGCTTCATGATGTATGGAATGGTACACCATGGCACTCGCCATGAGAAGAGCCACATCCCCCGTACCCGGAGATTCAAGGGAGAGTTCATTTGCGCTTAGACTTGCCGATCTTTGCAGTTTTTCAATCAAGTAGGTAATAACCTGCGCAGCTTCAGGACTCTCCTGCATGCGCCTGGCATGGAAGAGTTGATTCACCAGTTCGGACGGGTCTCCCTGCGCGATCAACTTTTGCACATCACCGGATAACGGATACCTGAAGAAATCGCCCCAGATCACGGAACTATAGGGAGTAAACGCGAATAATTGACAGTACACCCAGTCAAACCAGGCTCGTGCTCCTGGCGTTTCGCGGCGGGTAACAGCCGGCTCATGATGTACAGTGGAACCCATAAACTCTGCGCAAAAGTCAGCGTAGGATCTCGTAAACATCAGCATTTCATGCCAAAATTCGTCTACCTCCTCGCTGAACATGGGCACCTGCTTAAGTAAAGAAGCCATAATGAAGTATCTCTTCAGCTCCAGCAGCTTCCATCGATACTCGTGCGTTGTCATATGAGGATATTCCTGTCCCATACGGATCTTCAGTTTGTTGGAAAAATGTTTATTGAAACTCTTTTCCAATTGAAGAACGGTTTGCTTATAGGAGACCTCTTCGCGAAGTCCAAGATTCAAAGGTAACTTTTTGCGCCTGTACGTCACTTTTGCATGCCTTCTGCGGCTTCCCGCCGGACGGAAAATTCTGATCTTACGCCGAATCAAATATACCCCAATAACCAATAAAATGGCTGCGATGTAGTAGTAGATAGGCACAGCGCCTCTCCTCTCCGTTGATATCGTTTCTATGTATGGGTTAAACTACCTCTAGTATAAATGACGACCGGTAATGACTAAAAGAGCCCTTTGGCATAAATGCCAGGGATGTATGTTTCTATGCCTGCCCATTGCTTCAAAAATCCAACGTTCAGGGAATTTACCCCTAACCTACGAAATTGCTCGAACATCGAATACAAGCAGGAATTGGTCTGCTGGTTTTACTTGTCATCTGATACGACAATTATCAATACTAGTCAATAAACCTATTTTTGTGATTGCTACTCTCTCCATTGGACATAGCCACGCCACCGACCTGTGCCAGTGCTTCCAACAGATTTTTTATCTTCATCAATTTCCTCCAGGATTCCATCAACCCATAGAAATGGATTTCTATGCGGTATTACCTCTTGTATTCTTTCAACATCAAACATGATTGCCTTCTCTTGTAGTTTATTTAAAAACCGATTCAAGTAAATCCCGGGACATCTTGGATGCTTATCTAATCGGAAATAAGAACATGTTCTTGTCCCTCGACATTTAATGACCAATTAATGGTATGATTATAATACCCTGTTTTCGTTTTTTATTTTGCCGACCGGTCGACTAAATTTTCAGTGAGGTGCAGCTATGGAGCCTGTTATCCGAGAACTTAAATCCAGTTTTGAGAGTCTGGATCCCTCCGAAATTGAGCAATCCGAATACTTGTCGAATCTAACAACCGAAAGACTTCGGCTGATCCCCTATCCGAACTTCGCTATCGAATTTGACAGTCCTTTATACCTCTTCCGGTTTGAAGATCGAACGCTTGCGATATTCGGACATGATCTCGGTGGTTATTACGCGGTCGATCTCGAGAGTGGCACCGTAACATATATCCACCAGGAAGACGCCCTTTACCGGCTGCAATTTTGCAATTCAAGCTTTGATTCTTTTTTGCAATTTCACAACTTGTTTATGCAGCAGGTAAAGTGGCGAATTGAATCCGGCAACGATCCGCAAAAAGCGGTGGAAGCGCTGGAAACAGAGTTCAGACGCTATGATTCTCAAGCCACGGAAAACGACGAGTCCTTTTGGCCGATGCGTTTGTACGAGCTTTCCGACGACCTGTTTCCGCTGAATGATCTGCGTATAAACTTTTACCGATCGATCCTCGACAAAACGAAATGAGATCGTTACCGATACCGCGAAACGTTTTTCCGTGACGATCGCTAAAATGTCCGTATTGCGTTTTTGTTGTATTTATGCACCAATTCTTCCCTTAGTGGACTATCTTGTCTAGTATATAAAGCATCTTCGTTTCGCCATAGATCAAACCAAGGAATGGCCTCATTCTCTACAAATAACAATATTTGATTTGCACATCTATTTATAGAATCCTCATCTTTATGATACCTGAAGTTATAATGTATTGAATATTCATTTTTGTATCCATTTGCTTGGATTCCGTTTAAAGCTATAAAGTCCAGATCATCTAATAGAAATCGTATCCCCGTATGAACTCTATAGAAAGGACCAGATCTCAATTTATGCAGATGGATAAACTCAATTCTTTCTTCGTATATCCTTGTATAAAAGCTCGGCTTAGTTCTAAAAAAGCCATGGGGCAATAATAATTCTCTTATATAGGTTGAACCAATGATTTTTACACAGAGACACTACCGCGGTCAGAACCATCTTCCGATCGCTGTTATCCCCAGATTTCTTTGATCCCCTTTTTCAAGGGGAACATCCGGTGATCAGCCTATGCTTCCGATGCAGCTTTCTTACAGAAAGCTTTTAAGCGACCGCTTCGCTTCTCCAGATTCTTTCTGCCCTCTTCGTTATCGTGTAAATTTCCGGTTCAATCTATATAGTCTCTTTTTTACGAGTCCTCCATGCTTTTTCTCAGGGAATTTATCTTTCATTGCGATCATGTCCCCTTCTTCAGTGGCTCGTCTATGTCTAAATTCATGATTACTTTCAGAAGGAGTATCCTCCAGCATTTAAGTACTCTTGGTTCCACTCGTGTACAGGAACTGGAGTAATGCAATTCATATAATACTCCTTATACTTATCCAGCCCGAAATTAACAGAGTATGACCAGTAGAGCCTATGCATCAAATCTTTAGCTGTATGTAATGCGGTTAGTTCATAAGGCTCTAATCGTTCAAGTGGATTCGCGGGATAGATATCCGTTTCCACGATGGGATTTCCCATTCCCAAATCGCCGATTCCTGGATCAATATACACCAGATTGAATCGAGTAGAACATGAATCCGGACGATTTCCAAAATCTTGGCTAATATAATATTTGGGTACATCCACAACTGTTTTAGGAGCCATGGCTGCATCTTTCAATTTCTGCTTTGCGGTCAACTTTACAGCTGAATTCAACACTCGGATCACTCGAAATTCTTGAATATCCTGTAATTTAACCTCATCCCAAGCAGAGATTGAATTCTCCAAAAAGATATTAAACATGATAATATAAGGCTTTTTGAGTAATTGAACAACTGTTGAAACTGAGCCTGTCACAGGTACAAAATAAACATCATTTTCTTTCCAGCTGAATCGATTTAACATAATGTCTGGCGCCCCCTTTAGATCCATTTTTGTAGTTGTAGAAGAGCCCCTTTTTTACTATATAGGTTTGAACCAATGATTTTTACACAGAGACACTACGCGGTCAGAACCTTCTTCCGATCGCTGTTATCCCCAGATTTCTTTGATCCCCTTTTTCAAGGGGAAAATCCGGTGATAAATGCGACCGCTTCGCTTCTCCAGATTCTTTCTGCCCTCTTCGTTATCGTGTAAATCCCGGTTCAATCTATATAGTACATCGTCTTTGGAGAGTAGAAGACATGCCTGGTCTTATGGCTACTTATGAATTTACCGCTATTTATTTTATCCTATATGATTTTGTAAATGTATTCGCCACATGGACTTCATTCGCTTGTCTTCAGCAATATTCTCATAGAGGATATGCTCCTTCCCTGCTTGTTTAAACCAATCGCGTAATGCTGCAATCCTTCCTTTATTAAAATCAATAAACTGAAAATCTAGTTGTTGTAAGTGCTCCATTTCAAGTAATGCCTCTAAATCCTTGGCTTTAATACTTGTAGAAATCTGCCTTAATTCTAACATTTCAAGAAGGGGTGCTGACCACAAAAGATCTATATGTTTTAACGCTTTCATATTATCCAGTTCCAACTGTCTAAGGTTATGCATTTTAGAGAAGTCACATAAAGCCTCCACCTTAGATAAGGACAATCGTAAATAAGTAAGATTATGCATTGAAGCTATATCATCCAGATTCGTTAAGTTACGTATATTTGCTAAGCTAAGCATTTTAACTGTAGAATTCGCAAGTGCTGCTAGGGAACCTTTCAAAGTACAATCATGAATAAAGAGACACTCCAATTTGGTTAACTGACGAACAAAATCAACTTCATGAATAGTAGTACTCAAAATGAGCGTGTCAAGTTCAGTTGCATCGCCGATCGGTGTTAAGTCTACAAATTCCCCATATAATGAAAGATATTGAAGATTTCTAAAGTTAGAAGTAAAGTTTAAGTTTACCGGCTTTTTACTTGTAATTGATAAAAATTGCAATCGCTCTAGTTTACCAAGTATACTCAAATCAATATGATGTTGAAGGTTTAATTGTAAAGCTGTTATATGCTTTAAGTCAGCGATGATCTGTAATAATTCCTCTGTATAGCGCCCTTTCATATCAATTTGACGAATAGACAATACTAAATCCGGACGTTTAGCAAATACATGCTTATCTAATTCTTGTAAATCTTCGAGCTTATCTATATCAATGACAAACGAAATAAGCGCCCGATGTCCCAGTTGCTTAATCGCTTTATTCATTTTCCCTATTGTCCAAGGTGCACCATGCATAGAGCTTGTCCATACTTCTCCCATAACGACTCCCCCAATTCTTTTATGCTACCGATAATCTATTTAAATATTATTGTTAACCAAACGATCAGAATCTCTATCTGAGATAGTCTTAATTTTACTGCATTTTACAGCGAATCCATATGGGGAGCAAGTTTATGGTTTATTTCTCCGTTAGAGCATCCATCCTTGGGCTATTCTCTCTCCTAAAATAGCGACTTCCATGGGATCATGTTCTTGTCCCTCGACAGAAAACAGACCCGCTATGATCGATAGCGGGTCTGTTCTTCATTTCCATATCTGTACAAGAACGTGTTCTTCTACAGCTTTAGGCCGATCTTTTGTTTTTGTTGTAGATATCGAAAGCTACGGCAAGCAGAAGCACCAAACCTTTGATTCCCTGCTGCCAGTCAATGCCCAAACCAATGAGGGACATCCCGTTATTCAGTACCCCCATTACCAAGCCGCCGATGATTGCTCCAAACACGGTTCCAATGCCACCGGAAGCTGAAGCCCCGCCAATAAAGCAGGCTGCGATGGCATCCAATTCAAAGTTGGTACCCGCTCTTGGAGTGGCCGCGTTCAGACGGGCAGCGAAGATCAGACCGGAAACGGCGGCGAGCACGCCCATGTTTACAAATACCCAGAATGTCACTTTTTTGGTTTTGACTCCGGACAGTCCTGCAGCCTTTTCATTTCCTCCAAGCGCGTATACATGACGCCCCATTACAGTACGGTTCATGACAAAGGAATAAACGATGATCAGTACAAACAGCAGGATCAAAATATTCGGAATTCCGGCGTAACTTGCCAACACGAAGGTAAACAGGTTCGTCACCGCAGCCACCACAATCAGCTTGAGCAGGAAAAGTCCCTGCGATACGACCGCGAATCCGTATTTCCGCTGGGAGCGGCGTTCCCGCAGTTCATTCACGATGTACCAGACCGTAAGCGCAACCCCTACAAGGATCGAGATGAGCCCGAAACCCGAGAATTGAATATCTGGCAGGAACCCGGAGCTAATCTTTTGGAATCCTCCCGGAAAAGGAGAGATGGACTGCCCTTCGAGCACGATCATCGTCAACCCGCGGAAGAGCAGCATGCCCGCAAGGGTCACGATAAACGCAGGGATCCGCACATAGGCGATCCAGAAGCCCTGCCAGGCTCCGATTAACGCCCCGACCAGCAAAGAAGCGATCACCGCCATCCAGGCCGGAAGCTGCCAGTCGACCATCATGATTGCTGCCACTGCACCGACAAAGGCTGCAACGGAACCTACCGACAGGTCAATATGTCCGGTAATAATGACCAGTACCATCCCGATGGCGAGCACAAGAATATAGCTGTTCTGCAGGATCAGATTCGTAATATTGATCGGTTTCAGTAAGAGCCCGCCAGTCAGCAGCTCGAACAAGATCATAATGACAACCAGGGCGATGATCATCCCGTATTGGCGTATATTGTTTTTGAACAGTTTAGTTAGCATTTCCATGCTTCTCGCCTCCAGACTTCGTCATATATCTCATCAACGTTTCCTGCGTAGCTTCTTCGTGGCTGACTTCTCCCGTGATGCGCCCGGCATTCATGACATAAATCCGGTCACACAAGCCCAGAACCTCCGGAAGCTCGGATGAGATCACCAGCACGCCCTTGCCCTCTGCAGCAAGGCGGTGAATAATGGTATAGATTTCGAATTTGGCGCCCACATCGATTCCGCGGGTCGGTTCATCCAGAATGAGAATATCCGGACCGGCAAAAATCCATTTGCTTAGCACCACTTTCTGCTGATTGCCACCGCTCAGGTTTCCGGTTTTCTGCAAAATGCTCGGTGCTTTGATATTCATGCTTTTCTTCATTTCTTCGGCAACCAGCACTTCTTCACGTTCGTTCACAACTGCATTTTTGGTCAGCTTGCTCAGACCGGTCAGTGAGATATTGCGTTTGATATCATCCATAAGAATGAGCCCGTATTCCTTCCGATCCTCCGTCACGTAGGCAAAACCATTTTGAATCGCCTCCGTTACGCTGTTGTTCTGAATCGGTTTGCCATCCTTGATCAGCTGGCCCGATATGTTGCGTCCATAAGATTTACCGAAGATGCTCATGGCCAGCTCCGTACGTCCCGCCCCCATCAGACCGGCAATGCCCACGATCTCGCCACGCCGGATGTTCATGTTGACCTGATCCAGCACCTTGCGTTCGGCATGATGCTCGTGATAAACGGTCCAGTCCTTCACTTCCAATATGACTTTACCGATATTGGCATGACGTTCCGGGTAGCGGCTTGTCAGATCACGGCCCACCATTCCGCTGATAATCCGGTCTTCGGTGACGTTATCCTTTCTCATGTCCAGCGTCTCGATCGTCTTGCCGTCCCGCAATATCGTAACGGAGTCCGATACCTTGGACACTTCATTCAGCTTGTGGGAAATCAGGATACACGCAATTCCCTGCTTTTTGAATTCCAGCATTAATTGGAGCAGATTTTCGCTATCATCTTCATTAAGCGCTGCCGTTGGTTCATCCAGAATGAGCAGACGAACCTTTTTGGAGAGTGCTTTTGCAATTTCGACCAGCTGCTGTTTACCCACGCCGATGTTGGATACAAGCGTGTTCGGATTTTCGCTGAGCCCCACTTTGGAGAGCAATTCACGTGTACCGACCAACGTTTCTTTCCAGTCAATGATGCCTTTGCTGGCACGTTCATTGCCCAGAAAGATGTTCTCCGCGATGGACAGGTAAGGGATCAGCGCGAGCTCCTGATGGATAATGACGATCCCCAGATCCTCGCTCTGCTTGATATTTTTGAACTCGCATGTTTTGCCCTGAAACAAAATATCCCCTTCGTACGTTCCATGTGGATATACACCGCTAAGCACTTTCATCAGCGTGGATTTTCCTGCACCGTTCTCACCGCACAGCGAATGAATTTCGCCTTCCCGGACCTTGAGATTGACGTTCTCCAGTGCTTTGACCCCAGGAAAGGTTTTGGTAATGCCCTTCATTTCCAATATGATTCCGGTCATGGGATTTGCTCCTTTCCATTATTATTTCAATCCAATTTCTTCTTTGGTGTAATATCCGGTGCCTACAATGTCCTTCTCCACGTTTGTGCGATCCACTGAAATCGGATCCAGCAAATAGGCTGGTACGATCTTAATTCCGTTGTTATATGACTTTTCGTCATTCACTTCCGCTTGTTTTCCTTGCAAAATGCTATTGGCCATCTCTACCGTTTGTTCCGCCAGCTTGCGAGTATCCTTGAATACCGTCTGCGTCTGCTCTCCGGCAACAATGGATTTGATCGAGGCCAGCTCCGCGTCCTGACCCGTAATGACGGGCAAAGGTTTACTCTTTGATCCGTATCCGACGCCTTTTAGCGACGAGATAATGCCAATGCTGATTCCGTCGTACGGGGACAAGACCGCATCCAGGTGATCTCCCGAATAATAGGCGCTGAGCAGGTTATCCATCCTCGATTGAGCCAATGCTCCATCCCAGCGCAAGGTCGCGATCTGCGCCATCGTGGTTTGGTTGCTCCGCACGACAAGCTTGCCGGAATCGATATACGGCTTCAGCACAGACATCGCACCGTCAAAGAAGAAATACGCATTGTTATCGTCGGGCGAGCCGCCAAACAGCTCAATGTTGAACGGGCCCTTGCCTTCCTTGAGGCCCAGCTTCTGCTCAATGTAAGAAGCCTGGAGCACGCCCACCTTAAAGTTGTCGAACGTCGCGTAGTACGTTAAATAGGGCGTGTTGCGAATCAGACGGTCGTAGGATATGACTTGAATGCCTTCATCGTGAGCCTTCTTGATCACATCCGTCAGCGTATTGCCATCCACGGATGCAATCACCATCACATCCACTCCTTTGGTGATCATGTTCTCAATCTGTGAAATCTGATTTTCGACCACGTCCTCAGCGTATTGCAGATCCGTTTTATACCCCTGTTCCTGAAACAAACGGACCATGTTCTCTCCGTCGCCGACCCATCGCTCGGAGGATTTGGTTGGCATGGAGATGCCGACATATCCTTTTTCCTTGCTGCCTGCCCCACTCTCAGCCAGATTGCAAGCCGACAGCATCAGGGTCATCACCAGAAGCCAGATCATCACTGCTCCTTTTTTCATATCAAGTTCCCCTTTCCTCAAATCATGCGGATCGTGAACGAATCATAAGATAACGCTTACAACGTTCGAAGTGACCCATACTGCTTTCTGTTTTCGCCTGATCCAATCGTAGCATTATGACGTCGAGACCGTCTTTGCAGCTTTTGAACCTTTTTTATAATATTTTAACTTTTGTATAACCTGTAGAAGTTAAGATGCTGAATCCCTTGCCTCGAGTATCGTTCATCCACCGGGTATAAAAAAAGAGCTGATCCGCTTCGCAGAAGCAGAACAACTCCGTTGCCCTTGTCCATGTCCGGTGATGTTATTCCTGGTCCGCTTGATGTTATACCAGGTCCGCGGAGGCACTGTGCCCTGTGCCCCCGTCTTTTCGGTACTGCGCAGGCGAGATCCCCATCTTTTTCTTAAACGCCGTGCTGAAATAATGCTGGGTGTCGTAACCGACCCGTTCTGCAATGCTGTGGATGGGCATCGTCGTGGAATCCAGCAGCTGCACCGCTTTACGGATGCGGGCATGCGTGACCAGGGTTACGAAAGTATCGTTCAGCTCTTTCTTGAGCACCCGGCTGAGATATACCGAGGAGACTTGCAAGCGGGCAGCGAGCGATTCAAGCGTCAGTTCCCGATCCGCGTACTCCTCATTGATGATCTGCCGAGCCCTGCGCACCAGCGGAGACAATCGGGCTTCCCCATAAACAAGTTCCCGGCATAGCCGGTAAGCATTCGGGGCCTCTTCTAATGTACCTGTATTTTGCACCACACGGGCATGAACGGCGATATTGAGGCAGGAACCGATCTGCTGTTCAATGATGCAATCCAGCTCTTCCGGAGCCGCCTGCCACAAGCAAAAGCCGATTAACCCATTCGGGTCCCTGAACAGGACATGCGGAAGTTCTCCCAGCAGTTCGCCGATAATATTCTCCACGGCAAAAAGAAACAATTGGCGGTCATTCTCCCGCATAAGGGACTGACGGGCTTCGGCCGCAGGCCAGCGGACGATCCCGAGCTGCACGGGCGGATCGGATGGCAGACGCAGGAACGCCAGCTGCTCTGTCAGATCTTTTCCTTCCGCAAGCCCTTCCAGCCACTCCAGACAAAAACGCTGACGCAAAAGCGGAATATTGCGTTCGATCTGATCCGCAGCCTGCTTAACGTAAGCGGTCCGCTTGCGTTCTTCGTCCATCCGCCGATACAAACGCTCGAGCGCAGCATGCAGCCGCTCCGCATCTACCGGCTTTAGGATGTAATCCTCCACGCCAAGTCGCACGGCCTCCTGGGCATAAGCAAACTCATCATGACCGGAGATGATCAGACAGCGGCAGCCCGGACATTCGTCCTGAAGGCGGCGGATCAGATCAATCCCGTTCAGAAATGGCATATTCATATCCACAAGGATGATATCGATACCGAGCTGGACAGCCAGCTCCAGCGCTTCTTCACCGTCTTCCGCTTCACCGGCAACCTCCATGCCCAGCCGATCCCAATCAATGGCATCCCGTATGCCTTCGCGAATGATCGGTTCGTCATCTGCAATCAGAACTTGGTAGCGCCCTGAAGTCTGCAATGTCTGGACTCCCGCCACAGAAACTGCCGCACTCTCCAATTCTGTCCAAGCTGCTTGCATGGTTGCTCTCTTCATTGACTCTCCCGCCTTCCTTCAATATCGAATTGCAATGCTTGTGGTAGTTCCTTCATTAACGGCTGAGTGATGGTCACGCAGGTCCCTTCACCTTCCTGACTATCCAGGCTGATTCCGTATTCTTCGCCAAAAGAAAGCCGCAGACGTGCCTGTACATTCAGCATGCCATAACTTTTGCCACCCTGGCCGGCTTCCTGTATTTCCATGCTCTCCAGGGGTGTGCTGAGGAGACGAGTCATCTCGTGCAGCCGCTCGCCTGTCATCCCGGCGCCATCGTCCTGTACCGTAAGCAACAGCTTGTCGTCTTTTACTTTAGCTTCGATCCGAATGTTACCCGGCCCTCGTCTCCCCTTAATCCCGTGATAAATGGCATTTTCCACTATGGGCTGCAGCACCAGCTTAAGCACGAACAGCTCCTTTAGGTCCTCGGGAATCACCAACTCACATTGAAGCCGGTTCCGGTACCGGGTCTGTTGAATCTGCAGATAGCTGGATATATGTTCAATCTCGGAACGCAGAGGAATGAAATCATTGCCTTTGCTGAGCCCGATCCGAAACAGTCTGGAGAGGGCACCCACCATCTCGGATACATCGTCTACGCCTTTCCTCTGTGCCATCCAATGAATCGTATCCAAGGTGTTATATAAAAAATGAGGTTTGATATGCTCCTGCAGGCTTCGCATTTCCGCATCCCGTTTCTGCCGCTCCCGCAGTTCATTAAGGGACATGAGCTGCTGGATTTGCACCAGCATTCGGTTGAAGCTTCTGCCGAGCATGCCGATTTCATCGGCACGATCGCTCCAGCGGCCGGATCTGAGATTTCCCGTTTCCGCTCTGCGCATATAAGACATCAACCGGAAAATAGGCTGAGCGATGGAATTGGAAAATCGCAGGGAAGCGCTCAGGCCAAAGAGACAGACCACGAAAACAAAACTGACCACGTAAAACTGGATCTGGCGGACTTCCGCCGTCGATTCCTTGGCCGGGAACACCCCTACGGTTCTCCATCCCGTAAACGCGGAAGACTGGTACATGAATAACAATTCCTTCCCTTCTGCTTCTGCGTTAAATGTTCCGCTATCTCCCGATGTGAACCACGCGGGTGGAATCTGCTCAACGAGTGGATTGTCCGGCATATAGACGCTTCGCCCTTCTGCATCGGTCACCATGACATATCCGGATTTCCCCAGCGTTACATCCCTGGCGGCCTGTGAGACGGTACGCAGCTTGAGATCAATCATAATGACACCGAGCACGCGTCCCGATGATTCATCCGTGATGGAACGTGCGACGGACACAATTTCACTGTCTTTATACCGGACATGCGTCGTGATGTTACGATGTCTCGGTTGGCCCAGAACGGTAAAAATGCCGGCATTCCCGGCCGCGCTTTGGTACCATTCCTCCTGAACCAGGCTTTGATTGGTTTTCGGATACATCTCATTGCTGATGTAATCTCCGTTTCGGTTAACGAGCACGATCCCTGCGATTTCCGGGTACAATGTCGTGAAGCCCTGCAAATATTGCTTGATTCCATAAAGCTGATCCTGATCTTTGGCCCGGTTCAGATCGTTATAAGGTACAGCTGTGCCTGTATGGCCGTCAAAATCCGTTTTCCCTTCCATAAAAGCACGGATATCCGGATCAAAAGCGATCAGATAGGTCATATTCTGCAAATTCTCCATCTTGCTGTCAAGCGCTTCATTGACTTTGCCGATCAGCTGCATCGTGTGCCCTTCAACCTGTCGTTCGACAATCCGTTCCACCGTCCAGTTCACCAGCAGCCCGAGTCCCACCGAAGGAACGATGGCAAAGAGCAAAAAGAGCAGCATCAGCTGATAACGCAGCGGCATATTACGCAAGCGGAGCCGCTGCAATCCGCCCTTCATGCGGAAACGGATTTTCCTCCAGCTGAGGGACATAGTTGACCGATTATTATTTTTATTTGGCATAGTAATCATCTACATTCGAACGTGTCACCACAGAGATTCCGGTGTCTACCCTAACAGGCAGCGGTGCGTTCTCATCGGAAGAGGACGGTGCGGGCACGGTCAATTGATGGTGCAAATGAAACAGATATTGAAGGGACCAATATCCCATGTTCCAGGTTCCTTGTGCGATCGTTGCAGAGATGGTGCCGCTCTTGATCATATCCAGCGTAGCCTTATTCGTATCAAAGGAGATGATTTGGAGCGGATGTCCCGCATTTGCATTCTGAACCGCTTCGCCTACGCCTGCCGCTCCCGTCGCCTCGGTTACAAAAATTCCGCCGAGCTTCGGATACGCCTTCATCATTCTGAGCGCTTCATCTTTTGATTTCATTACATCTCCGTGTCCATCGGCAACTTCAACGACCTTCATGGAAGGGTACCGGTCACGGATCGTATCGCGGAACCCCTGTGTTCGTTCTTCATGATTTTGCTGGCCCGGCATGGTCAGAACGGCGACTTCTCCCTCCCGGCCCAGAAGCTCGGCCATTTTGTCCGCAGCAGTCACCCCTGCCTGGTAATTGTCCGTACCGAGAAAAGAATAGGCCCTGCTGTCCGGTGCGTCCGCATCAAACAAAACGACCGGGATACCCGCGTCCAACGCCTTGTTTATGACGGGAATCAGCGATTGCGGGTCAATGGCGGAAATGGCGATGCCTGCCGGTTTTCGTGCAATCGCCTGCTCGATGACTGTGGTCTGTTCCTTCGGATCATACCGCGTAGCTCCCCGGTATTCCACGGTTACCCCGAGGGCATCCCCGGCATCCTCGAAGCCTTTGAGCACACTTTTCCAATATTCCAAGCCGGACTGGAACGTGATCATGATGTAAGTTTCACCGATATCTCCGCGCAGTCCCCTGTCTTCCCATGAGCCATTCGCTTCGCTTGCGTATTCGTACCTGAACACATACAGCGCAAAAGCCGAGATGAGCAAAATATAAACCAGCAGCGTTTTTTTCATATTCGTCTTCACTTCCTTAGAGGTCTCTCCACTTGCGTTCCGCTTAAATTGTAAACGCAAACACGCAAAAAAGAAACCGCTTTCCGTTTTAGCCAGAGTCATCTGTGTATGGAGACACAGGGCTAACATTTACTCAAGCAATATTTATTGTAAAATTATAGCATAATACAAATATCATATGGCCGGCTCGACCTATGAAATTCAGGCATCTTGGAGGTTCCCAACATTTTGGCACAGCATGAGAAAAAGACCTTCTCCTTCCCGCTGCTCATTGCAGCATTAAGCCTTACCGTATTTGCACTGATTGCCTTGTCCGTCAGTGATCACCAGATCCACCGGTTTGATGACAACCTGATCGGATGGGTTCAGGGCATGGAATCACCCGGCATGACCAAGTGGATGCGGGTATTCACATGGATCGGCAGCGGACGGCCTGTCATCACCATCACGATCATGTTTATGATCGTATTGTATATTTTCCTGGGACACAGGCGGGAACTTCTTTTTTTGGCCGCGGTCATTGCAGGTTCAGCAATGCTGAACACCTTGTTGAAACTGGCATTTCAGCGTGCCAGACCAACCATCCATCGCATTGCAGAAGCGAACGGATACAGCTTTCCGAGCGGACACTCGATGGCGGCGTTCAGCCTATATGGCGGATTGGCCTTTCTGATCTGGAAGCATATTCCTACAGCAACGGGCCGGGTGATGATGATCATCGTCAGTGCGGCCTTAATTTTGGCGATCGGCCTGAGCCGAGTTTATTTGGGCGTGCATTATCCCAGCGATATTGCCGGAGGTTACTTTCTGAGCGGCAGCTGGCTGGCGATCTGCATTTGGTTTTATCAGCGTTATTTGGAGCGGCTGTCGCTGCTTCATTCCAAACCTCAGACATAGAACTTTATAATGAGAAAAAGTCAAAGACCCGCCACCCTCAAGCTGAGGTTAGAGCGGGTCTTTTTCCCTATTAGTTCAGGTACCCCCGATGAGATGGAGATTTTATTTTTTGTGGATTTTTGCTATGCTGGGTTACATATTTGGATACGGGAGACTGAGCATGAATGCATAAAATACTGATCGTGGACGATGAAGCAGATCTTCGAAAGCTGCTGTCCGATTATTTTGAAATCAACGGGTATTCCGTCCTAACGGCCAAGGACAGCAGGGAAGCGCTGCGAAAAGTGGAACAACAACCCGATCTTGTTTTGCTGGATATCAACATGCCTGAGCAGAACGGCCTTCAATTATGCGAGAAAATCCGAGACTTCATCTCGTGCCCGATTTTATTTTTAACGGCTCGAATTGAAGATGCCGATAAAATAGCCGGATTTCAGGCCGGCGGCGATGACTATATCCTGAAACCTTTCAGCATTCACGAGCTGGGGGCCAGGGTCGAAGCGCATTTGCGCAGAGAACAGCGAATCCAGACCAAATCCTCGGTAAGGTTTAACGATGATTTGGTCATTGATTATACAGCCCGGGAGCTTTACTACCAAGATAAGCAAATTCCACTCGTGAAAAAAGAGTTTGACATTATCGAGTTACTGTCCACACATCCCAATATCGTGTTCGAAAAGGAACGCATATACGAAAAAATTTGGGGGTGGGACAACCAGGGAGACAGCAGTGTGATCGCGGAACATATCCGGCGAATTCGTTCTAAATTAAAGGAACATGGCTGCGTTGACCGAATCGAGACTGTTTGGGGAGTAGGATACAAATGGCCAAGCTCATGAATGCACTGCTGCTCAGGCGATTTACCTTACGGCAATCTTTTATGCTGTTATGCGTAGTCACGCTCATTGCCGTACTGGTCGTCATCACGCTGGAGTTTGCCTGGGCGGAGAAGCTGCGGCTGCGTTTCGGAGAATCGGAGTGGGTGCTGCCCTCCCTCGTCGCGGCAGTGATGCTTACCGTAGCAGCCGGAATCGTCACCATGGCCATCTTATTTTACAGATGGAAACTGAAACGTCCGCTGGAGCTGTTAAAGCAGGCATCCGAGAAAATTTCGGCAAACGATCTGGACTTCCACATCTCCTATGACAGCCGGGACGAGATGGGCGAGCTGATTGCGGCATTTGAGAACATGCGCTCCACATTGGAGAAAAACGTAAAGACGCTCTGGCGGTCGGTGGAGGAACGCAAGAAACTCAATGCCATTTTTGCTCATGACTTGAGAACGCCGCTGTCCGTGTTGAAAGGAAACACCGAGCTCCTCGCCACCTATCTGCCTGAAAAGAAATTGTCGGAAGAAAAGGTGCTGGATCTAATCCATACCATGAATCTTCACATCGTGCGTCTGGAGAGCTATGCGGAGGCTATGAGCTCGATTCAGAAGCTGGAGGATGTCCCGGTGCACCGTCAGTCGATCGATACGATCTCGTTGACGACTTTGTTAAACGACAGTGCCGAACAAATCGCAAGGCAATTCGGCAAAACCTTCGTGTCTTCCATGGAATATGATCATGCCGTAATCAACGTGGACCCCTATATCGTCATGCAAATTTTCGAAAACATGATGGCCAATGGGGCTCGATACGCAGCCAGCCAAGTGAACGTTCACTATGACATTCAGAAAAGCACGATGAAGATTACCGTCTCAGACGACGGGCATGGTTTCTCGGATGAAGCCCTGCACAAGGCTGTGCTCCCTTTTTATCGCGGCGAAGTGTGGGACGCGACCGAACATCGCGGGCTGGGCCTTTATATTTGCAAGGTGTTTTGTGAAAAACATGAAGGGGACCTGCAGATCGCAAACGGTCCTCATGGCGGCGGGAGCGTTACGGCAAGTTTTGGGACCCCAGTTGATAAATAGTTGAAAAAGTGCTGATAGCATTTCCTTATCTTGAATTTTAGGAGTGCTAATGATGCCAAAACTGAAAAAAAGAATGTTTGTTGCAATCAGCTGTTTATTGTTGTTATGTTCCGTGTGGCCGAACCCCATGTCCGCCACGGAAGCCCGGGACAGGTCGGAAATCCTGCAAGACATCGACGAATATATGAATCGGAGCATGAAGGCCAATCACATCAAGGCTGCTTCACTGTCCATTGTTAAGGACGATGAGGTCTACTACGCCAAAGGCTACGGAACATTCGCAGACGGCCAAAGCGTGACGGACGACACTCATTTCCCCATTGCTTCGTTAAGCAAGTCCTTTACTGCGTTGGCCGTGCTGCAGCTGGCAGACCATGGACAAATTGACCTGGATGCGGCTTACGATTCTTATTTTCCCGAGCATTCTCCACTGGATCCCCGCGTACATGACATTACGGTCCGTCATTTATTGAATCAGACCAGCGGTCTCAATGACAAAGTAAACCCGGATATGACGAGGAACGCGCAGTTCCAAACTCTGCATGAGGCGAATCGATTATTAACGGAGGTTCAACTTGCCCATAGCCCCGGAACCGCGTACAGCTATCATAATCCCAATTACGTGCTGCTGGCGAACCTCGTGGAAAGCGTAAGCGGGGAGCGTTTTTCGGATTATCTGAAGCGCCATATTTTTGAACCGCTAGGAATGAACCATACCTTCAGTGTCAGCACGACGCAGCAAATCAATGAGAATGAAACGATCCCGTTAGGACATTACTTGATTTTGGGACGTGCCGTAGGCCAATCGGAACCGCTCTGGTTCATTGAGGGCCCGGCCGGCATCATTTCAACCGCAGAGGATATGTCCCTCTGGATGCTTGCCCAATATCACGGACAGCTCCTTTCTCCTTCCCTAATGAAGCAATATCACGCAGCCGGGGCCATCGGTCCGTACGGCATGGGCTGGCTTGCAAACCAAGACGAATCCGGGGGCAAAATGATCTCCCATAGCGGCATCTTCTGGACGTACAAGTCGGAAGAAATGATTTTTTTGGACGAGAAAATGGGCGTTGCGATCATGTTTAATTCGGGCATAAATGCTTTTGTGAATTACTCGGCTTTTATTCATGATATTGCGAAGATCATGAGAGGGGAAAAGCCTGAAACCTCATTTGTGAACGGTCGAAACATGGAAATGATCATGATTGCGCTGATCATCGCAACGCTCGCATGGGGCGTATATGCCTATTTTCGCATCCATCGGAGGAACAAACGCCTAACGATGAGTAAATTGATTCTGATCACGGTTAGAAAGCTGATTCCGGTCCTAATACTCTTGTCCCTGTCCCCATTGATGACGTTGATCGGCGGAGGACGCGTGCTGCCTTGGTTCGGCATCTGGACTACTCTGTCGTCTCCAATCATTTGGCTTGCTGTATGGTCGCTTGTCAACTTCGTGCATTTGGCTTGTTATTATTACGTCTACGTTCAGATTAAAAAGAACGGTCGTTGGGATTTACCCCAGTAGTTTTATTCGCATAAATGAGCTGCCGTTCTGGCGTGTGTCGATCATCAGGAGTTTGCTGTGCGCTGATTGAATCCCTTCACGATGAGCCAGAGCGGCAGAACTATTTCAAATATTGCCCCTGGAACATAAAGAATCGTTCCGAGGTCTAGACCAGCGATCGCCAGGCAGCTGGATGTTAGCAATCCGGCATACCCGATAAATCCGATCATGGACAATAAGCGCGGTACCAACCTGGACTGGTAGAGCACATAACAGAATAACAAACTGCCTAGGCTCAGTACCACCATAGCCAGTTCAAAGAGCATAAAGTGAGATTCTGCCGCAAACTTTGCCAGTACTTGAAAGTATCCGTCACCTGATTCCGCCTCCCTGTAATCACCGCTCAACGCGAGGAGCAGTATCGGAACGATTAAACTAAGGATAAGAATCGCTGACTCGATCACCCTGGAAGCGAAGTACCCTAGCGTAAACGCTTCGTTCTGTTTTTTTAATACAGGGTACAGCAGCATGGCAATTCCCACAACCGCTATCGCGTTGATTAACTCCAAAAACAATCCTAAGATTACGTTGGTTCGGTCCAAATTTAAAGCTGCCAGTTGTTCGGGCTGCTGAAGAACGGGGTTCAGCAACCCGCTCCCTAACAGATACGCAACCGTCGACAACAGAAAGAGTGACCCTGCTACCTTTACATTCCATTTGCTCATGCTTATCTCCCCTTCGCTCATGTTATAGAAATCATAGCTTAGGGGCTTGGGGATCAATAGACACTTTAGTGTGGTTTTTTATCGTTCTTTGGGGAGTAAATTCAGCTCATGAGCACGTGCAACCGCTTCAGTGCGCCTCCGAACTTGAAGTTTCTCGAAAATTCTGCGATTATGCCCTTTTACCGTGTCCACAGCCAAGGAGAGTTTTGCGCCGATGTCCCGGTTGGAAAGTCCCTTGGCAACAAGCGCTAGCACATCGAGTTCACGCTGGCTGAGCGGCTCAACCAAATCGCAATTCTTCGTTGATTGAAGGATCGTCCTGACACGCTCCAGGCCAGCTTGTGCTTCGCGAAGAGCCGGAAGCGGAAGATCGCCGGCCAGCTTGATAGCCTCTTCGTAGCATTCTCCCGCCAGGTTGGGTCCATTGTCTGCTTCATGTAATTGACCCAGTCCGATAAGAGACATAATGGCCATCAGTTTATGTCCCATCACGTGACTGTAAGAAATAACTTCATTGTAGGCTTTTTGAGCTCCCGCATAGTCTCCCCGCCGTTGGCTTGAGATGCCCAGCATCCATGCCGCCGCCGTCCGAACAGGAAGATTATCCTGGCGGAGATACGCTAACGCGAGCCTGGATTGGTTAATAACTTGATCGATCTCATAGGCTGCACTCCTCAAAACATTCTTGCCCGGAGCAATAAGCTCGATGAGGTCATCGCTTTTGTCGTCATGCTCCGTCATTTGCATGAATTTTTCAGCTGTCTGTAATTTTTGATGGGTCCCGTTAGGATTCACGGCCATCATTAACGAACCCACTGCAGCCCGGGTTGCCGCAATCAGCCCGATCAAGTCTCTGACGCGAACGTCCTGTCGGGCGCCTTCGAGCGCTGCCTCTGCCGCTCGCAGTTTGGGTTCAACGTGCGTCGGCTTACCTGTGATTAGCAAAGCTGAACCGTACATCACCCACAACGCCGGTCTGGCGTCCAATTCTGCAGCAGGCAGCGACTCCAACCATTTCAGCGAAATGCCTGCTGCCCCGCGAAGATGCAAAGGCATCCCATGGCCTTCCAAAAGAAGCGCGGAGCGTTCAACATCAGCTGTTTCAACGGCATGGCGAAATGCTTCGATTTCAAGGCCGTGATTTTCATACCAAACGCTTGCCCGTTGGTGTAGTTCTGCAACATTGGAACCGTTGAGATGATCCTCTAACCGTCTTTGCAATGACTCGGCGAACAAGTGATGGTAGCGATACCATCTTCGTTCATGGTCCAAAGGAATAACGAACAGGTTTTGGCGCTCAAGATCCAGCAACCGTTGCTTCCCTGATATTTCCGGATCGAGCAGAATAGCATCGCAAAGAGAACCGCACAGGCGGTCGAGAATCGAGGTGCGTAACAAAAAGGTCTGAACAGCCTCCGGTTGCCGCTCCAGAACCTCTTCTACCAAATAATCCAGCACAAAATGATGGCTGCCAGCAATAGACTGAATAAACCGGTCTGTACCACGATCGCCTTGAATAGAAAGGGCGGCCAACTGCAAACCGACAATCCATCCTTCCGTTCGTGATGCCAGCTCATCGATGATATTCTCAGGTAGGTTTAGTCGCATGACTTCGTTAAGAAACCCTTCAACTTCGGGACGCGTAAATTTCAGATCTGCTTCACGCAGCTCTGTTAACTGGTCTTGAGCTCGTAACCGGGCCAATGGAATAAACGGATCCTCGCGTGTGATCATGACCAGATGGATATGCGAAGGCAGATGATCGAGGAGAAAGGAAATCGCCTCGTCTATCGGCTTCGATTTCGCTGCGTGATAATCATCAAGGACAAGAATGAAAGGTGATATGACAGCAGCTTCCTTTAGGAGCACCTCTATAATGGACTCCATCGGAGGCGGTGCTGGAGATTGAAGCATTTCAAGCACGCCTTCCCCGATCTTCTCGGCAATCGTTTGCAGCGATGAAATAACACAGGTTAAAAACCGCGTAAGCTCATTATCCCCTTCCTCAAGTGATAGCCATGCAACAAGCCGCCCGCATTGGGGAATCCATTCGCCAATCAATGTCGTTTTGCCATAGCCAGCGGGCGCGGAGATCAAGGTCAATTTACGATGTAATTCACATTGAAGCCTTTCTATCAAGCGTTGACGGAGAACTGTATTTTGCCGAAAAGGCGGTATATTAAATTTAGTGGAAAGGTTACGCTTAGACATAAGCATATTTTACCATTAGGGTTTGCCGCCATCAATGAATCGAATGACCAAACTTGAATGAAGACAAAGGATTTCTTTTTCGATTAGATAGCCGCATTAGAAGACCGTTTATTGCTCTCGGTTGGGTCATTTCTCGGTTAAACTTTAGTCTCCGGCCGCCATCCAAAAAAAACGAAAGCAAATAAATAAGTTCTGTGACATTTTGTTTACAAGTTGATCAAACTTTGGCGACAAGTCCCTTCTATATTGAATTAGTGAGTGCTGTAAAGGAAGCACAAGCTAACAAGTAATAGAAACAGACTAGGAGGAATATGAATTGTCATTAAACTTTTTGTCACCGAATGAGATAAGGCATCAAGGCGTGGAAGTTGACCCTGGTGCCCCCAATTCTCAGCAAAATAACGCGGATTTGTCGCATAAGCGAGGTAACCCACGTGGGTCCGGACGACTTATGGCTCTAGATGCTGTAAGGGGTCTAGCCGTGATCGGCATGTTTTTACAGCACTTTGCTTTGAATGAAAGAAATGCTATCGTTGCAGGCAATACGACGCTATTATTTGTTCTTTGCGGAGGTATTTCGTATTCGCTTATGGCTCAGCGGATGAAGGAGCGCGGAACGGATGCAACCGTTTTTCGGTCAAGAATGCTAGCGCGGGCTGTATTTGTGGATGTGATCGGCTACCTCCTAATCCTGCTGAATACCCCATACGGCATCATCCTGCCTGCTTACGCTGCCATGTTCGTGCTTGGATTAGTGCTCATTCACCGCTCAACTCGTGTATTGGTTTACACTGCTTTAGGTTTACTGGTGTTGGCACCGCCACTTATGCTTCTGGGGTTGAGTTACTTCAATGGAGCAGATCTGCTTCAAGATATTGCCGGGGGGCCGATGTCTGCTCTCGCACTTTCTCCTGCTTTTGTAGCAGGAATGGCGATTGCGCGATTCAATCTAACCAATAAGCGAATTGCAGTCTCGCTTGCCATAAGCGGTTTCGTCATGCTTGTCATTGGTAAGATGCTGGAAGCTTATGTCCTTCCTGATCTAAGAACATCTTTTGAATCGTGGATCGTTCGTGTTCAAGGTACGAATTTCGTTCCAGTTGACGAATATGCCATTTGGCCTTTTAATGTAAATCCACCGCTCTGGCACATGCTTCTCCAGACAGCACCGCATACCGCGTCAACGTTCCAGACGTTAATCGGGCTCGGAATTGCATTTCTGGCCATAGGACTTGCGTTCCTGATCCCGAGTAAAATAAGCGTCATTTTAAGCCCTTTTGCAGCAGTTGGTCGTGTCGCCCTTACGATGTACGCCGCTCAGTTCATCGTTGTTTGGGTGTTGACCCTCCTGGGAATCGATTATGGTTTAGGTGAATTTCCGCTTGGTGATCTAATCGTAGTTGTAATCACACTGGTGGTGGGCTCTATTATTGCTCTTAAGCCTACTGGTCCACTCGAGTTAATGATGCGACGATTCGACCAAAGATTCAGTTCCATCGGTCCAGCACCAGCATCCAAATGAAAAATCTAATCCGCAATTATACATCTTCAATGAGCAGCCCACCCACGGGTGGGATACTCATTGAATAACCTAGAACAAGATATGTTCTAGGTTCACAGAGAAATACAGAGAAATATAGGTAAGATCAGAAATAAGCAACGATAATGAATATATGTAACTTCCTTTTCTTGGCTCGGGACAAGAACTTGTACCGATAAAACAAAAAAGCCGCTAAAATAGCGACTTTCAATGGGACAATGTACTTGTCCCTCGACATTACAACAAAAAACCTTAAATCATCATATCACAAGATAGCGACTTTCGGGACGAGAACTTGTACCGATAAAATAAAAAAGCCGCTAAAATAGCGACTTTCAATGGGCATATGTTCTTGTCCCCCGACACTTCCTCTCAAGTTGAAAAGAACTTTAAGAGACTCCCTTCATTCAACAAAATACGTTACATTGATTCACTCCACATTGGAGAAAATACGCACGGTTAGCCCATCTTGAAATCCCTCAAGAGAAGCGGTCAAATCCGCATGATTAAGAAAAGAAAGAGCTCTGCTATCTGTATTTACTGTTGGCTTTAAAGCCCCATTTACAGACTGGTTAACAATGTGCAGTTGACATGATTCGCCATGATAATCTGTACCCTCCAAGGTATACACCGCTCGAACATGGACTAATTTATCTTCCAAGTGATCCTGAATATCTACTGCTCCTGGTAAAATTAAACCTTTGAAGTACGGACTCTCGCTTTCTCCTGTGAAATAAACTGCAGTTTGTCTTCCAGCACCTTCTTCCATACGTACCTCGCTGCCCGTAATCTGAACATCGATTGTCAAAACTTCTTTCCTGCCCAGTAAAAATTGCTGAATGGATATCATCGAACTGCTTGTTTGTTTCTCCGTAAATTGATGTCCGGCTCCTCTGACCAGTTGCAAGTGACATTGACCTGGCGCATACGATTCTTGGGCTTTAATAGAATAACTATAATGTACGATTTCATCCGCAGTACCATGGATAAGCAGCACCGGTCCGTTATACGGAATGATCTCTTCGAACGGATTCATATTAACCACTGTTTCATGGAAGCTCTTGCTAATGGACATCCTCCCGCAATCAATAACTTCCGGAACATGTTCGACATCATATGAAGAGCTGGCTAAAGCACCTTTACGAGCATCATCGGGGATACAAAATGCTGGATAAAGCAGAATTAACGATTCTACTTCATGTGCGCGCTGAGCTGCTGTCAATGCTGATACAAACCCTCCCTGACTGAAGCCGATTAACGTCAGACGATTCTGATCAATGTAAGGTAATCCTTTAACATAATCCATCACCGCCATTAAATCCTCACATTCAGTCAGCACCGTCATATCTGTTGATGCCCCGTCACTTCTTCCTTCTCCATGAGCAGAACCTCCACAAAAATCAAAACTATAGGATGCGTAACCCCATGATGCAAAAGTTCTGCAGCATTCACCTAAATCGTTGGAATTCCCACCAAATCCATGACTAACAATAACGGCTGGAAGGCTATTTCCCTTCGGTAGAAATTCTGTACCGCGAATCGTTAACCTGTCCCTTTTACAACTAAAATCACGTTCTACAACATGGCTGCACATCGTTCAACATCTCCTTTAACAAATAAACTCGCTTTCAACCCACTTATTGCCATTATATTATAAACTGAATAACGCCGCTCAAATTTCCCATGATATCAACTAGTTTAGCTTAATTGACGTAATGTCATGTCCCTCCCTCAGCGGCTGCCGATTCACGGATTTCGTCTCCTGCCCAGGATTCAACACGGTCCAGATCATGAAGCTCTGCCGTTGTTCCCTGTACCTGACTCTCCGCCGAAAGCGCATTGAAGATGGATTTTCTCTTTTTCATTCTCCAACCTCCCCACTCTCCCGTTCATGATCAAGCGGTGAATTACCGGTTTCTGTAGTCTCGAACTCATCGGCTTCAAGTATGTTCCGAACGTAATCCTTCAGTTCATTGTCGTTTGTTACGCCAAGTACAGCTGCTCTTCCGACATAGGTTTCTTTAAGCAGCTTCATCGGCGGGATTTGCTCACTTGCCTCCATTTTGCTCTTGTAACCAACCGATGCCAGCTGCCACATATCATTTACCGACAAATTCGTGTCGATATACGGACTGACTTCTTGGAGGATCGATGGAAGCTTCATGATGGATGTTGTGCTTTTCATTTTTTCGACGATGGCATTGGCAAAATCGCGCTGCCGCTTCGTTCGGGAATAATCCGATAGGGCATCATGGCGGAAACGAACATATTGAAGTGCTGTCTTCCCGTCAAGATGCTGCTCCCCTTCCTTCAGGTTGATATCGTACTCATGATGATCAGCTTTACTTTCATAAGTCATATCCTTCTCCACATAGAAATCGACGCCACCGACTGCATCCACGAGTTTGATAAAGCCTTGGAAGTCTGTGTATACGTAAAATTGGACCGGTATACCAAGCAGCTCGCTTACGGCGCGCATTGCCGTTTTAGGTCCATGGGTGACCGCTGTGTTAATGCGGTTCTTCCCATGCTCCGGAATATCAGTATAGGTATCCCGAAGAATGGAAAACACATGAATACGTTTTTTAACAGGGTCGAGGGAAACAACCATCATGCTGTCAGATCTCGGAATCCCGTTTTTCTTGTTGCCGCGTGCATCTACGCCCATCAGCAAAATATTAACAGGTTCCTCGCCAGCCCATTTTGGAGGTTCTGCGACGTTCTCCTCGCTCGCCATCACTTGGGCAAAGGGAGAATCCTCCGACGTTTTTTTCAACCCCTCTAACCCTCTGTATATGGATAAGGAATAATAAAGCCCGAAAGCGACAACTGCTGCTAAAATCATGATGCTTATTACCGCTGTAAATTTTTTCTTTTTGAACGCCATGGCGGACACTCCTTTTCTTGGTACTCAATAGACAAAGCACTCAATGTTCCTGTAATCCTTGAACGAGAAGCGAAGCATAGAATCTGCTGCCATCCGGCTTCAGATGAACGCCGTCTTTGTAGAAGAACTCGTCTTTGCCTTCGCTCGCTGCGTACCAATCCACCACTCTCGCATTATCAAATTCATTTACAACATCCTTAATGTTGGCGTTCACTGTATCCTGCCATCTTTTTGGAACCCGGGTTGTCACGACCAAAACCTGTTTGGCTTCCGATAATGATGTAAGCAAATTGCGCAGTTGATCTTTGGAAAAGGGGCCGTTCGTGCCAAGCTCAATAATGATGCGGTCTCCCAACTTCCCCTCCGCACTTAATTGTTGAATTAATTTTCCGGCCTGGGACATCTGTCTGCCGACCTTTCCATCAACGGTGACTTTCGGAAGCTTCTCTTTCAGGTAAGGCTCAACGCCAACCATGACGGAGTCTCCAATGACGGTAACTCCTTGCCCATCGATGGACGAAGATTCAGCTATGTCTGCCTTTAGGGAGCTCATGTCTTCCTTTACTTCAGATGGGGTCAGGCTTGAACTATTCTCGAATGTTTCAAAAGATCGGCGATCCGCTTTTTCTAGTTCACCTTTGGAAGAAGCCTGGTTATGAAAAGCAAGATACCCAAGGATGGAGATGAGGAGGACAAGCCCCCAGTACATCCACGTTTTTCTTTTTTTCATCGTATATTCCACCTTTCTTATCCATAAAAATGGATGCTACGCGTTTTGCTTGACATGTTGGACGAGTAAAGAAGCGTAATATTGAGCTCCTTCGGAAGTGAGATGAATCCCATCAGGAGTAAACAGTCCACTTTTTTCCTCACTGGCTGCATACCAATCGATAATGTTTACATTGGAATAATCACGTGCAACTTCTTTCAAAGCATCATTCACAGGATCCTGCCAAGCTCTGGGCACCCGAGTAGTTACCAGATAAAGCTGCTTGTCTTGCAGCGTATCTATTAGCTTTCTTAGTTTGCTTTGATTAAAAATCCCGTTGCTCCCCAGTTCAATAATGATCTGGTCCCCCAGTTCTCCTTCTGCTTGCAGCTGATCCACGACCTCTTGAGCATGCGTCATCTGCCTGCCGACCTTTCCGTCCACCACAATGCCCGGAAGCATCTCTTTCATGTAGGAATCCACATCCAGTGTGATCGAATCCCCGATTAGTGTGATGCCTTTTCCTGAATTAGACGAACCGGCAGCATCTTCATGACTTGTTTGGGGCATGTCAGCAGTGATCGGCTGATTGTCATTGATCGATGGCTGTTGCTGGTCAGGGATCTCCTGTTCATCTTTTTGCAGTGTTTCGGGAATGCTCACGGCTTGGGCGAATTCAGGCTGATCCTTCGAACCGCTGGTTATCCAGGATAGGGCGATAAAGAACGCAATCAACGTCAGACTTATGCCGACCATGGGTTTAAAACGTTGATGACGCCGGATATCACGCCATTTCGCGCGAAAATGTCCCCTGCGAATCGGTTCTTCGATGAACGTGTACGAAAATACGGACAGCAATAGGATCAGGCCGAGACGCAGCATCAACGGCGCAAATCCAAGCCCTTCACTACTCGCCCCATCGGGTTGCATCAAAATAATCACGGGATAATGCCATATGTAGAGGCTGTAAGAACGCTTGCCAAGCCAGGTCAGTGACCGGCATCCCAAAGCGCGGCCTAGACGACTAGCCGGATGCGCCAAGACAGAGATCAATACTGCCGTAACCAGAGAGAGAAGGAGAAATCCATACTGATACAGCGAATCTTCATACTCATTCGTGCGAAGAATACACATGATCAGGATGAACAGTGCACATGCACCAGTGACATCAAGCGATCTCCGTGCCCCGGGTGAAATCTCCTTCCCCAACTTCCAGCTTGGCCATGCAACCGCTAAGGCCGCACCGATCAGTATGGCAAACGCTCTGGTGTCTGTTCCGTAATACACTCTGCTTGGGTCTGTTCCCGGCACATACATTAGAGCCATGGCCATCGCAGATACAAGAGCCAGCACCAACATGCATGAAAGCAACTTTCCGCGCCGAGGCGCAAACCTTAGAAAGATGAGCAGTACGATCGGCCAAACGACGTAAAACTGTTCCTCAATGGAAAGAGACCAGAGATGTCCAATGGGCGAAGCTGGGCCGAAGCTTTCAAAATACGAAACTTCGTGAAAGATGAGATACCAGTTATTCACATAGAAAACAGAAGAGATAAAGTCTCCTTGCAGTAACAGGAGTCTCGCAGGATCTGCAGCCAACAACCACAATGCAACCAGCAAGAGCATACTTAACATCGCAGGCAGCAATCTGCGAAACCTTCGCAGCCAAAAGTTCCAAATCGATACGTCATGATTCACTTTCCACTCCATTAGAAGCTGATCCGTAATCAGGTAACCGGACAGGACGAAAAATATACCTACTCCCAGTAATCCTCCCTGGGCCCACTTCAAGTCCAAATGGTAAGCGATGACAGCCAGTACGGAAATGGCTCGTAAACCATCCATTCCAGGCATATAACGCTTCATCGGTTGATTCAATTTCCCACGCATTGTGCTTCATTCCTTGTCTGTATTGGGGCTAAATCTCTTTAATCAATATAAACAGCGGATGTCGCCAAAGTTTGATCAAGATGTAAACAAGTTGTCACAACAGGGACATCGTTATTGACAACGAAAACACCCTTGAAATGGAATGTAATCCGTATCAAGGGTGTTTTAACGAAGTGCTATTCAAATTCGATGATAAATGCCGGCTCCTCTGTGGAATCATCATTGGGTATGCTTTTCGGATTCACAAAGGTTTTAGGCCCTTGTATGAACAAACTTGTATTGTCCAGACTCCATTTCATATTCAACGGCAATATACCACGGTAAACGGGCTCGTTATAAAGCACATTTCTGCCTTGCATTTTCCCCACATAAACAGCATCTTCATCTTGCAACGTATATGCAATAAATTTTTTGTCCGGTGAAAATTCAAATGTAGATACTCTCTCCAGAATAACGGAAAGCTCACCGTTCCGCTGATCGTATTCGTACAACGTATCATCTCTACCCAAAAAAGCAAACTGATCGTCGCCAATCCAGATCATTGGTTTATCAGCAATTTGACGCTTGTACTTTGTCTCAAAATGCCCATCGATCAATTTGCCAAGCGCGATGGTGGGCCTGCCCGATTGACGGGTATCAAGCAGCTTAATCAAGGCACTGCGGCCATCATTGGATACCTGGACATCAAGAAGTGTATCATCCGAATTGAACTCGTTTAATGTGTAGGATTTGGATGCCTTGGTCTTCGTATCATACACCCGCAGACTGTTCTTTTCGCTTTCAGCAGCGTCCAGAACCAGATAACCTATCATTTGGCTGTTGTCAGACCAGGACATATTTTGCAGGTAACTCTGACCTTTGGGGTTAAATGTGTCGACCTCTTTTTCTTTTCCGTCACTGGCAGAAATGAAAACAGTCGTGATTGTCGTTTTGTTTATACGTACATCGGCGACATGCCTACCGTCCGGCGACAGTGACATTAGAGAGTGGTCCACATCGTTCTGCATAATGTCTTTACTTTGTTCAAAAGGGAGAGTCAATTGTTTCAACATGAAACGCTCAGGGAAACCTGTACTTTTGAATGAACCCAATAGCGTGTCGATTGTTGACCAGCCCAACCAGTACCCTTTATCCACTTTTTCTTCCGGAAGGCGGTAAATTTTTTTGACCTGAACGGGACTTAAGTCTTGATGTGTTTGTTCGTTTGCCTCGTTCCCTGATATGATGATGGTTTCGTTTGGAAAGCGGGCGCCACAACCTATTAACAGAAGGACAAGCAGAACAATCACGCTTAAACCAAACCCACCATATTTCTTAGCCATGATTGTTCCCCTCCTCTACGGATACATGGTTAAACTCTACCGTAACTGCAGTATGGTAATCTTGACTGACGACAGAAATGGTACCCTCCAGTTCATCGACAATGGATTTGACGATACTTAATCCGAGCCCCACGCTGCCCTCTTCTGGATCTTTGGAATGAGCGAAGTAGAAAGGTTCGAACAGCTTGGAAAGCTGCTCCGCATCAATGGGATCACTTGGATTGTCAATGATAAAACGGACTTTCCCGTCCGTACGAAGCCCTTTTACCGTTATCTCGGAGAAGTCCAAACTGTATTTAATAGCATTATCCAGCAGGTTAATAAAGAGTTGCCGAATTCGTTCCTCCTGGGCGAGCATGTATAATTCGGTCTCCATGTCTACAGATATGCTTTTTTTGTAGCGTTGTGCACGTATGGACATGGATTCGCATACATCTCCTAGAACGGCTCCGACTTCAATGCGGTCGAGTTCATGGTTGGTTGCATGACGACGCGAGACTTCAAGCAGCTTGAGCACCATCTTATGAAGACGTTTGCTCTCTTCGATGATGTGGTTCATGCCTTTTTCAAAAAAGGTGCGATCCCTCTCTCCATTCGCCTTGATCAATTCTGCATAGCCCAATATGGAAGTTAAAGGTGTTTTGAGTTCATGGGTAACATTATCAAAGAAACGCTTTTCCTGCTCATGAAGATCCTTGAGTTGATCCCGATCTTTTCGGATAATGTTCATTTGCAGGCCGATCTGATCAATCATGTCATTAAAATTTTCGGCAAGCCGTCCGATCTCATCCTTTCGTTTGAACCGGATGCGAACGTCCAGATTGCCATTCTTCACTTCGGACGAGGCACGGGCCAGTTTCCCAAGTGGAAGAGTAATGTGTCTTGACAGAATGAAAGAAAATAAAAAAGTAACTGCAAAAATAGCAAGTGTGATATAGAGCGTAGTATCCAGAATTCGACTGCTTTGCTGATACAGCTGGCTAAAGTCCTTGTAGAAACGTAGAATCCCTACTTTTGATCCATCGATCACGACGGGGTAAGAGAACAGAACCGTTGTTTTGTCATCGTCATAATTGATGTTATACGCAGTTTTTCCATCGATCGCTTCTTGCAGATCCGTTCTCTGCGGCTGTGAAAATAAAGACTTGTCCGAGGCAAATAACATCTCTCCGTCAAGGGTATATACGCCGACACTATTTCCAGTGGCATGATTCAAATTAATGCCGAGTTCCTCAGCCATTTCCCCAAAATATAGCTCGTTACTCGAAAAATGGTTGATCAGAAAGGTTTGACGAACATAAACATTGCTATTATTTTTGAGTCCAACGAGTTCGGTTGTGATCAGATTTTGGTTGCTTGTATGAATGATCTCCTTCACCGTTTGGCTCAATACTAGAAATGAAAAGGAGAAAATCAACAGGAATCCGAGAAGAAATTTGATGCTGATTTTACGCATGTTAATCACCTGCTTTTGAACTTGTATCCGATTCCGAATACCGTTGCAATATGATCTGTTGCATCCAGCTTTTTGCGAAGTCGCTGGATATGCGTATCTACCGTCCGAGTATCACCTGCAAAATGATAGCCCCAGACAACATCAAGCAATTCAGATCTGCTAAATGTTCTCCCTGGATTCCTCACCAGCGTCATAAGCAAATCATATTCCTTTGGCGTTAATTCAACCGGTTGACCGTTTTTGTTTACAAGCCGTTCTTCGGACCGAATCTCAATATGATCAATACGGATGATATCCGGTTGCGAATCGTTCTGTTGCCTGTGATTGGATTGCTCCAAACGGCGAAGTATAGTTCTAATCCGGGCAATGACTTCGCGGAGGTCAAATGGCTTGGTGATATAATCATCTGCGCCGAACTCTAGTCCAAGCACTTTATCCGTTATATCGGATTTGGCCGTTATCATGAAGATGGGGATGTTATACTCGGCGGTAACCTTTTTGCATATATCCAGCCCGCTCTGGTCTGGAAGCATCCAGTCCAGGAGCAGCAGATCAGGCTGAAAGGACTGAATTTCGCTTATTCCATCGGCTCCATTTGATGCGATAAGTGTCTGGTAGCCCTCCAATGAGAGTCCGTACGAGAGCAGGTCCGCAATGGGGGCATCATCTTCAATGATTAGGATTTTCGCATTCTTCATTATAATCTCCGTCTCTTCTAGGTACTTATGTCAGATGTAACACTGACATTGTTTCTTATGTTAACGAGTTGTGCAGAAATAATCAATTCTCGTTAAATCGAAGAGTTACGATCATGAGTACTGTGAAATAGTCAAACTTCTTTTGGATGGAAGTTAGATCATGATAAAAGAAAAAGACGAATCAATTTAAGATTGACTCGTCTCTCGTACACATATTAACGTTCTCCCTGTTTTGATTGATCGCTAAACATTTCTCCGCCAATAGCATAACAATTTGCATCAACTTCACGAAATCCCCCTTCTTCTTTTGATTCCGTTACCCCTGACAGAGCATGTTCAAATGCTGTTCAATGACTTGCTCCACTCGCTCAGCTGTAAGCCTTTCAGGCTGCATTAACATATGAATGGCGAGTCCATCGATCAGTGCATACAGCTTCTCTGTCTCGACACCGGCATCCATATCCGGATCGGTCAAGCCCTGCGTTTGCAGCTCCTGGATCACATATTGGGCTGACATATACATCCCCTGATGCATCTGGTCACTTAATTTTTTTAATTCGGGGTAAACAAGCACTTTGGCTGTAAAAGAAAACCAGACCTCCATTTCTATTTTCCTGTCCTCGTCCAACGGCAGAAATTGCAAGAGCAGATTTTTCATGTTCTGCAGTACAGATCCATTCATCTGCAATGCCTCCACTCTCTGCTGCACCCGGTCAGCAAAAAGATTCATGCAAAAGGCAAACAGCTCAGCCTGTGTGGCAAAATAATGCCTCATTGAACCTACGGATAGACCCGCTTCCTTCGCGATATTCCGAACGGTGGCATGCTCCAGCCCGTGGTCCCGGATGACGCGGATGGCAGCAGCGGCAACCATTTTTCGTTGTTTTTCATGATCTACGATTTTTGGCATAGTCCTATTATACACCAAGCTTCTCTTTTATAGTACACTGTGCTATAATCCTTTTTAGTACAATGTACTATAAAAACGCACAACAAGAAAGGAATTCGTGGATGATGGGCACAAGTATTCAAAGCAGACCAAAGCGCAAGTTTCGAGTATTAAAATTCGCACTCCTATTTTTCTGTTCGGTTCTGGTGGTTATCGGGGCAGGGTTTCTCTATGAATGGTATGCCTCTTCTCAAGCCAAAGATGATTTTCCTCCTCCAGGAAAGCTGGTTGAAGCAGGAGGCTACAAACTTCATATTCATAAACAGGGAAACGGATCACCTACCATAATTATGGAAGCCGGTAGCGGTGAAACCAGTTTATCATGGAGAGACATTCCCTCGGAGCTTGCTAGACATGCAACTGTGTTGACCTACGATCGTGCAGGTTACGCCTGGAGCGAGGCCGCGCCCACAGAGCGTACAGGAGCCAACATTGTCCAAGAGTTACATCTGGCGCTTCAGAATGAAGGCATTGATGGACCCTATGTCATGGTAGGTCACTCCTTGGGGGGCATGTATGCCAGACTATTTACGCAGATGTACTCCAACGAAGTACAGGGCCTTGTCTTAATTGATGCCCGCCCTGAGGATGATGAACGGAATACGAAAGCTTTACTCCAACAGGATCATTTCAAAGGCAACCCACCTGCCTCATTGTTATCCTTGTTGAAGTTATCCGGAAGCTTTCGTCTATTTCCGGACTTCATGCTGGAAGGATTGGTTGCAGAGCAAGATCGGGATGCATTTATTAACGTGATTGCAACGCCTTCCTTTTTCCGTGCCAAAGAAGAAGAAGGCAACCTCGCATATACGACAGAAGATGCCATTCGCGGGCAGAAACTCGGGTCCATTCCTGTTCGGGTCATTGCGCGCGGTCTACCCCAGAACTATGCCCAGGCGGGAATTTCAACTGAAGTTGGGCACCAGCTTGAAGCGATCTGGCAAGCAGGTCAGCGTAACATGATGAATCTGTCCAGTGACAGCAAGTTGATCATTGCCGAACAGAGTGGTCATATGGTGATTCATGATGAACCGGAGTTGGTTGTGAAGACCATTCTTGACTTGGTCTCGAATATAGACTGAACGAGACGGATTGAAACATCGTCCTGTGCCGCAGAACATTTTAGCAGAGACTGTCCTTACAAAAAAAACGCCTGACGGCGTCCTTTAGGTTCGAGCATCTATTTCATACGAATATTTCTCGTTGGGTTCGGATCTTTTCCTGGGCCCAATCTGAGCAGCCTGACCGAGACGTGATTACGGTCAACATTCTCGTCATGGATGGAGACTGGCCAAACGAGGTCCGCAGCATCGTGATTTCAAATATATACAAATGCCTGACCAGCATCCTTGAAGTTGAGGAACCTTCACCGAATTGGTGGGTAAGTTTTCAAGTCATAGAAGATGGAAGCTGGGGATCTCGCGGCGGTGTGCTTTCCATACTTGACTTGGTGGAATCCGGAGTCTTTACAGATGAAAAGATAAAAGCCATTCGGAAGAACATGTTACCTGAACAAGACATATTGAAATTGAAAACACCTCCAGTTAATCTCTACATCTTTCGATATAGATGCTTTATCTTGAGGTGTTTTGATATGGGCCTGCGGTCCCTTGCCTTGGATTCACATCTATTCAACCAAACCTAACTCTTCATATACCTTTTGAGAAACAACACCATTCGGAATAAGGCGATGATCCTTCTGATATTTCTTAAGTGATTCGGTTGTATTGAAGCAAAACTTCCCGTCACATTCCCCATTGTAATATCCTGCGCTTTTTAACCGGGATTGAATAAGCTGCACGTCTCCACCAACATCCCCCTCGGCTAAATCCCTCGGATTTTGATTGATTTCTCCAAGCACATGACCATATATCGTTACTTTGGTTCCAATCGGGATTAATTCGTACAGTTCGATGACATCCCGGTTAAGCATCCGGATACAGCCATGGCTAAGGTGTTGACCGATGGAATAGGGTTTATTCGTACCGTGTATTCCAAAATTGCCCCACGGAACATTCAATCCGATCCAACGCGGGCCAAACGAGGGCCCCCAGTTGGTTCCTTTATATTCGACTCTATAATCTCCAACTGGAGTCGGTGTTGACGGATTGCCAACGGCGACAGGGTAGGTCTTAATGACTTGCCCCTGCTTTCGTACAAGCAACTTGTGACGTTCAGGATAGATCGCAATCTCAAGATCGCTTTGCTCATGTATAATCGGCAAGACGGGCGGAGTTAAATGAAACACTCCAAGCATTGCCAACATGATTAGAATCCATTTTTGATTCGTTAGTATCATGTGTTTTCACCATGTTAAGTCAATTTCATATTGTTCAAACATCTTTAATATTTAATCAATAACGACATTTTATACACTTCATTTTGTTGATTTTCCCTCCTTCCCCTACGAGGTCGACCATGGGCTCAAATCAAGTTTTTCCAGTCAGGTTAAACCAAAAAACCGTTAAAAAAAGGAGCTGGTGCTAATTGGCAACTGCTCCTCGCTTTTCTCCAGTAATTTACACAGGCTGCAAACTGTCCTTATAGTATACATGAAACATGATCACTGCTTTCGCTAAAAAGGCTCCCACCGACTTAGTAGTAGTCCAAGCTCCGTTCGGTTTCGGCATTCTAGTTTCTCAAGAATGCGGGACACATAATTTTTCACTGTGCCCTCTGTGACGTATAGAGCAAGCGCAATGCTTTTGTTGCTTTTCCCTGATAAAATTTGCCTGGCCACCTCCAATTCCCTTGGAGTCAGCAAGTCCAGTTTTTCATGATGAGTATCCGATGAAAACCCTTCATGGGGAGCATAGGAACCCGTCAAGCCTTTCACCATCTGCTCTGTTACCCGAGAAGTAAGCAGGATGCTGCCGGAGTTGGCCGCTTTAATGGCATTCATAATTTCCGCAGAACCCGAATCCTTCAGGATATACCCGTCGACCCCGTAGCTTAATCCCCTGATTATATAATCCTGTTCGTTGAACGTGGTAAGAATAATGATTCGAATATCGGGGTATTGATCCTTGACCCGCTTTGCTGCTGTAATTCCGTCCATCACGGGCATTCGGATATCCATTAACACGACGTCTACTTGAAGCTTGTTCAAAAGGTTAAGCAATTCTTGTCCGTTCACTGCCTCTCCGACGACTTCAATTTCCTCATGCAGGCTTAGAATCATTTTGAGTCCTTCCCTCACGATTTCCTGATCATCCACAATCATAACTCTAATCAAGGCAGATGCCCCCTTTATCCATTGAATTCAATTCGGTTTTCCCGCTCACGACAGGAAGCCGGACTTCTATTGCAAATTCGGGATTAAGATGAATCATCATTTGTCCCCCGAGGGCCGTGATCCGTTTTTCCATGCCAAGCAACCCATGGGATTTGTCCAGCGAATGGCTGACCTGGCCGTTATTACGGATTTGCATGTAGATCCCCTCTTTGCTTTTCACGATCCGAATATGGAAACGGGTTGCTCCCCCATGCCGAATTCCATTGGTCAGAGCCTCTCTAACGGTTTTAAGCAGGCAATCTTTAATCTTGGAAGGTTGTTCCTCTATGGATGAATCCAGTTCAAGCTCGAATCCGACCCCTGTCGTTGGATCAAAATTGGAAAACAGTTCGTTTAGCGCGACTCTCAAATGGTCGATCTTGTTTGTGGGATTGAGCGTATCCACCGCTTTCCTTAAACTGGCCATGCCTTCCTTGGAGATCAGCAGCGTTTTGCCCAACACCTCTTTCGTTCTCTCGGGGGATTGGTCAACCGTTTGGTACGCATACTCCAGATTCATGCCCAAGGCAACCAGCGAATGGCCGATGGAATCATGCATTTCCTGGGCGATTCTTGTCCGTTCTTTCGTGATGGTTAGCTCCTGGACCATGCTTGAATATAGCTGCAGCTTGCGATTCGCATCCTGAAGTTCGCTATATAAACGTTCTGTTCTGGTCTTCTCCGCAATAATCGTTCTGAACAACAAACCCACAACCAAAAATCCGGCAAAGTTGATGACATCATTGAACAATTGGTCTCCCACTGGGAACGAAACCAGATCTGGAAGAACGTAAGCGATACCATCCAGACCTACGAGAAGGGGGATCAAACGATCGCCAAAAATAATGAGTTCGATCAATATAAGCTGAATCAGGGCAGAGATGCCTATCGAGGGTAACAGGAGGTTTAGCGCAGCCAAAATGAACATGCTGGCGGCCATGGAATAAACGAACGCACTGCGTTTACGATTAGATAACAACCCGTATCTCCCACGAATGAAGTCATTCAAAGCAAGCGCACCGACCAACGGCCAAACTGCAAACGGAATGGGTCGATCCAGGTTCCATAACTGATGGACGAAAGACATAAACAACAATACTTTAAACGTAAGCAGTACATAAATCCGGTTATTAACGGAGGCAAACAACTCCAACATCAAATCTCCTCACTCCACGTGGTAAATAGACAGTTCTTCCATCATACCACGGTTGAATCTCGCAGAGTAGATAACGAAAGTCATGTTAACAAGACACCCCTTCGAATGGTTACTTTCGTGAATTGTTGCCCCCGCAACGAGCTAATACACTGGTATAGCAGCAATGCCAAGTCAACCTTCTGGAGGGAAAAATATTGTTAGAACTAATTCAAGTAACTAAAGCATACGGCAACCGAAAAGTCGTTCAAAATTTAAGCCTACATGTCCACCATGGCGAAATTATGGGACTTCTTGGCCCCAATGGCGCGGGAAAATCCACAACCGTTTCGATGATTTCGACGATTTCGGAACCGGATCGCGGTGACATAAGAGTAAATCAACAAACCGTCAAAGGACGTTTAGCCGAGGTCAAAAAGATCATGGGCGTCGTCCCTCAGGACCTCGCCTTGTACGAAGCGTTGAGCGCCCAGGACAATCTGGAGTTTTTTGGCTCCCTGCATGGAATGAGGGGACAGACACTCAGAGACCGCGCCCAAGAAGTTCTTGAGCTCATGGGACTGCATGATAAAAGAAATCAAAGCGTCGGAGAATTTTCCGGAGGGATGAAGCGCCGGATCAATATAGGCATTGCACTGATGCACAGACCCCAATTGCTGATTTTGGACGAACCGACCGTCGGCATTGATCCACAGTCCCGCAACCATATCTTGGAGATGGTCAAACAATTAAGCCGGGATCAGGGAACAACGATTATATATACCAGTCATTACATGGAAGAAGTTGAATATCTATGCGACCGTGTAGCTATCATGGATCACGGCAGGCTTATCGCTTGTGGAACGAAGCAGGAACTTAAACAACAGTCAGAGGCTCTGGATATCCTGACAATCACCTATCAGCCGAACGGGTTTGAAGATTGGGAGGCAGTCAGCCGGATCGGGGGAATTCAAAAGATGGAACTGGAAAGCAGCCGATTGATTCTTTCCATTAATACGGCGATCGGAAGCGTTATAGACATTTTGGATGCATTGAGAACATTGGGCGTACAGATGTCCTCTTTTCAATATGAGGAAGTTAACCTGGAGCATGTGTTTTTGCAGATGACGGGAAAATCTTTAAGGGATTAAGGGGGGATTTTTGTGCATCCATGGATTCGCATTCTATTGCTGGATATCAGGCTTTTATCTAAATCGAAAGTGTTTTATTTCAAGCTTGTTTTGCTGCCCATTGCCATGATTTTTATTTTGGGCACTCTGTTCGGCAAATCCTCGCTCCCTTCCCATTCTCATCAAGAAGCTTCCACCGGACGGGTAGGCACGGATTCAAACATCGTTTTTCCTGTCGAATGGGTATCCGCCACAAACCAAACGGTTGACCCGATGCAATATGAGGCCGTAGCCATGACGGTACTGTTTTCCTTTCTCACGGCTTTCGAGCTCGCACACAGTCTGGTACGGGACAAACTGAATCACACACTGGGCCGCATTCAATCCTCGCCTTTGCCCATGATTCATTATGTCGCGGGAAAGCTTCTTGGCATTACTCTTGCCATTGTTGTTCAGATGGTAGTAATCATGTTCAGCAGTCGTCTGTTTTTTCAGGTAACCTGGGGCCATGTTCCGGCGGTGCTCTGTATTACGGCCCTTTACGGGCTTTGCATTGGTTCGGTGGTCTTAAGCTGTGGTTTCTGGGCCAAAGATCATGCTTCCATTTCCAGTTTTTCCGCCCCCGTACTGTACGGGCTTGGTTTTTTGGGAGGCAGCTTTTTCAATAAAGACAGCTTCCCGTACATATTAAAAAAAATCCAGGAATGGACACCCAATGGGCGAGCCATCGATGCCTTCTTACACGTAATGCAAGGGAAGAATTGGTCGGCACTTTTCTGGGATATGCTCATACTGGCGGGAATGGCAGGCCTGTTGTTATTGATGGTCTTGCTCTCCGCGGGCAGGAAGGTGAAATGAATATGCAGTTATGGCTTATGGTAACAAAACAAATGAAGTTGATGCTTGCGAATCGGATCGCCCTGTTGGCTCTTTTCGCCGCCCCTCTCCTGCTCACGTATTTATTTGCGTTTGCCCGGGATGAATATCCGATTACGCTCTATATCGCCGACCAAGACCAGAGCGGCTACTCTCACCAGTTGACCTCAATGCTTAAGGAGGACGGCAGCTTTAATGTCTTGATCCTGCCGGAAAACATTATGCATGAGAAAATCATGGAACAAGATACGGCTGCGGGCATCGTCATTGAGCAGGGGTTTGAATCAGGCGCTGGAGAAGGAACTGTTCCTTCACACATTAAATTGGTGCTGCCTAAAAGCAGTGCTCATCAAAACGTCGGACAACTTATCGGTGCAAAACTTGAAGCGTTCCTGCTCCATCAGGCGGAACCGGATCAACGCCTTCTCTCTTACAAAAAAGCGATAAATTCGTCGGAGGGATCGGTTCGTTCAAGGCTTGACGGATTCCTGCTGATGTTCCTGTGGTTTGCGGTGATCCAGGGATTCCGCACCTTGATGGATGAACGCGAGAACGGCCTTCAGCGCAGGCTGCTCATGGTGCCGGTACGCTTTGCCAAATACCTTCTGTCCAAGGTCATTTCGGCTTACCTGGTTGGCATTTCGATTACCTTCCTTGTATTGATCGCCAGCACATGGTTTCTGGACACGACGGTATGGGATCATTTCGGATTTGACATGGCGATTTGGGCCTCTTACCTGCTGGCTATTACAGGGCTGGTGATGCTGCTTGTGCCCTGGATCCATTCCCACCAAAGTTTTACCGTAACCGGGTCTGTCATTATGGCTTTAGCCGGGATTTTGGGAGGGTCATTCTTCCCGATTGAGGACAGCTTCCCCAAATGGTTCAGGCTGATTTCCGAGTGCGTACCCGGTACATGGGCCATGAGGGCGTTGAAGGACCTAAGCATGGGGAGCTATTCCCTTACATCAACCCTCGAAGTGGTTGGCAGATTGAGCGGGATTGGAATTGTGACTATAGCGCTATCGTTCCTGCTGATGAATTATACACTGCACAAACAAAAACGGAACGGTTAAACGTTCAGGTAAAAGGAGTTTGTTCGTTCATGAATCTAATGGGTTTGCTCGGCATGATCGAGATCATTTCAGGAATACTTGTCAACGTATATATCGGCCCTCTGGCCAACATTCTTTTTCGGAAAGACGGGACAGGTCCGCGCATTCCGCTGCGCGTAGCAGGCATATATTTAATCATTAACGGCTTTTCTAGATTGACCAGCTGAATCGATTACCGAAAAGCCAGAACAGCGGGGAATCCGCTGGTCTGCTTCAAGAATGAATTGGCACAGCATCTCGTCCGTCACGCTTTCGTATATTGCAAAATGGCCGCTGCTGCACGGACGCGCAAGTCCTCCTTGTCGCTGTGCAGCGCAGCCTTCAAAATATCGAGCGCAGATTGTACCGTTGCTCCATCCACATGGACCGAAGGTGCATCGTTCGATTTTTCGATGGCATCGATCGTCATATGCTCCAATTGGGCCTGGGATACCGGGTGTCCGAATTTTGCAAGGGTTGAGGAACTGTGGCAAAGCTCCCGAACTTTATCGTTTGCCTCTTCTAGGGGAACTCTGCCCAGCCAGGTCACTCCTCTTCGATGGCAAATCAAATCTTCTCCGATTCCGCAAGAATCATCGTAATAGTAATCACCCACGTCTCCAATATAGATCCAATGGCCATCGTGAATCAAAACACGGTCCCCGTCTTGCATGACTTCTGCAAATGTATGCAGCGTCTCCATGGAAGCCGCAAGCTCGCCCCCTTCCAGCTTATAGCTTGAAACAAGCCGTTCCTTCCATGCTGCCGGTGGATGCATTTCCAAATCTCCTGTTCCCGGCCATGCAATCCCGATGAAGTTGTCGGCAAGAAACGACGATCGGCGGTCAATGTCGTGCACCGCCGTTTGAATATGAAAGAGATTCATCTTGATTCCTCCAAAAGCTCAAATTAATGTCTACTATTCAAATTTACTTGTCGAACAGAACTCAAGCCAAATACGTTTGCAACATGATGGAGCATTCTTCTTAGGTATCGGTCGGCAAATCGTAATAATATCGGATCACGATATCCTGATCGTAATTGCCGAAGCCCTTTCCGAACAGCGTTAACCCCCCTCTTCCCCGCACCGCTTCTTCGGGATGGATCCGAAAGGCCCAGTTCGTGGCCTCTAGCTGCAAATCGTGAATTCCGACATCCGAGATGCGCTGTCCGTCGATGAAAGCACCTTGGTCATTGATGCGTAGAACCTTCAATAGGCCGTATTGGTTCACGTCGGAATGCCACCATTGCGGTGTAAGCCTACCCTTGCGGTCCCCGAAATCTCCCGGGCTTGTCCAGGTTCCTAAATGTTGCCCGTTCAGCGAAAAACGGATGTCCGAAGGCCAGTTTTCATTGGTTTGAGGAGCCTCTGAACCGAGTTCCAGCGAAATTTCAATTTCTCGGAGTATCTCATCCTTATGTAAATAATTCGGGATTTTATACTCGACGAATCCTCGCGCCATCCATAATATGCCCGCATGAACCCGATCCGGGTCCATGAAGCAGGCCGGCGTGTCGTACTGTCCGATCATCCGGGTCGTCGTGGCAATGCCGCATGTCGGCCACGCTTCGTAATCCGTGTATTGTCCAACGGGAATCGACACCTCGTGGTAAGAAGCATCCACCTGCTCGGGAGACAGTTTGATCAGCATGTACTCTTGCGTGACATAGCAATATTTATAGGTTCCCCCGTTCTTTCGCTTCATCCGGCTTCCCACAATGCCGGCCTTTTGCAGCTTGCTGACATGAGTGCTCACAATGGCTTTGCTGAGATAAAGCTCGTTTGCGAGTTCATTGATATGCATTTCTTTATTCAGCAGCAGCAAACGAATGATATTCAAGCGCGCTTCGCTTGCCAACGCCTCGTAGACCGCAAGAGAAGACGCGTCCGTACTTAACTGCATCGTTTAGTCCCCTTTGTCTAGAATTCGCTATTTAGCGAACTCATAAAAATAAGCTTGCCCCTTATATCTACATTATGATACACATTAATTATCAAATCAACCTACTGATTTCGCTATTTAGCTAATTCAAAGATAAAGATATGGAGGTTTTCCTTTTGCTCAAATCCAAAATGCTCATCGACAAAGACTTTCAGATCGCTTCGGTCGACCCCCGTATATACGGGTCTTTTATCGAACATCTGGGGCGAGCCGTTTACGGCGGTATTTATGATCCGGGGCACCCTACGGCCGACGAACGCGGGTTCCGCAAGGATGCCATCGAGGCGATCAAAGCGCTGAACGTGCCGATTATCCGTTATCCCGGCGGCAACTTCGTATCTGGGTATAACTGGGAAGACGGTGTAGGTCCGGTAGAAGAGCGGAAACGCAGACTTGAGCTTGCATGGTGGACTATCGAAACCAATGCGGTAGGGACGAACGAATTCGCGGATTGGGCCAAGCTCGTCGGAACGGAAGTCATGATGGCGGTCAATCTCGGCACGAGAGGCATTGATGCGGCAAGAAACCTTGTCGAATACTGCAATCATACTTCAGGCACCTATTGGAGCGACCTGCGCATTTCTCACGGCTACAGGGAGCCTCATAAGTTCAAAACCTGGTGCCTTGGCAATGAAATGGACGGCCCATGGCAGATCGGAGCTATGACGGCTGCCGAATACGGCCGAATCGCCAACGAAACGGCAAAAGCGATGAAATGGGTCGACCCGAGCATAGAACTCGTGGCGTGCGGCAGCTCCAGCCGGGGCATGAGCACATTCGCGGAATGGGAAGCTACCGTGCTTGACCTGTCCTACGAGAATGTCGATTATCTGTCTTTGCATGCCTACTACAATAACAACAAAAACAACACCTACGATTTCCTGGCGACATCGCTGGATCTCGACCAATTCATAGACAGCGTAGCATCCATCTGCGATTTTGTTCAGGCCAAGAAACGCAGCAAAAAGAAGCTTATGCTGTCGCTTGACGAGTGGAACGTTTGGAATTCCATCGGAACGAGCCGGGCCGAGGAACGTTGGCAGATCGCGCCGCCAGAATTTGAGGACGTGTATACGCATGAGGATGCGCTGGCGGTGGGATGTTACCTGATTACGCTTCTCAAGCATGCGGATCGTGTGAAGATGGCCTGCATTGCCCAACTGATCAACGTTATTGCGCCGATCATGACCGAAAACAACGGCGCCATCTGGTTTCAAACCACGTATTATCCGTTCATGCATGCATCCAATTTCGGACGCGGCACCGTTCTGCAATCCATCGTCTCTTCGCCGAAATATGATTCCAAGGATTTTACCGATGTGCCCTATCTCGAATCGATCAGTGTGTACGACGAGGAGCAAGGAACCATCACGATCTTTGCAGTAAACAGGCATCTTGACGAAAAGATGGAGCTCGACGTCGATCTTCGTTCCTTCGGAGAAACGACGTTCATTGAGCATATCGTTTTGGAGAACGATGATCTGAAAGCCGTCAACACCAAATCGAACCCGCACAACGTCGTCCCTCACTCCGGCGGACATACAAAGGTAGACAACGGCCAATTGCAATCCGTCCTGAACAAAGCATCATGGAACGTCATCCGTCTGCAAACCAAGCAAGTTTAAATTGGCTTGATCATCACCAAGAACCACTATCCCGATAAGCTGAACATAAACGTAACATTTGCAAAACCATAAAGACCTCCGCCCTGAATTACAGGGTTGGAGGTCTTTTCGACTTGGATACAGAACCCCCCTTAGCATTCAGGAGATTCGGCAATATCGCCCCAAGCAAATAAACGATCTATTCATTTGTGCTACGTGCCAACAAGTGTTTCAGGTTGTCATCAATAAATTGATTATCGATCCTGTTGATTCCCCGACCGGCAAAATGGCCCCACACCGACGGGATTGGGTTATAGACAGCATTAGGCATAAGCTTAGCCTCGTATTCATTATCTTCTGCTGTACAGAAGAGATCCGTGCTTCCCGGCATGATGCAGGCAAGAGCTTTAATGCTTCTGAGCGCTTTATCGAAATCTCCATTATAAGTGGGGTTTGCACTAATATCTGCATGCTGACCCGTCCATAACATGGCCAGAACATTATGAGGATCCATATTCATAAAGCTATCTTCCCAGACGCCGGATATAAAATCTTCCAAGGATTCAAACCCCAGCTCTCTATAAAGCTTCTCCCTATAAAAAGCATGCGACACCCCCCATCCCCCATAGACCCGGCCAACGGCACGCATGTCTGCAGAAGTCAGCTGGTTAAGCTTACTTGAATCGAAACGGGCTGCAGCCATGAGCGCAGCTTTCATACCGTCCAAGACAACAAAGGTATGGGGCCAAGACTTGGAGACACCCGCGAAAGGTGCAATTCGTTCCACCATCTCCGGATAACTTGCACCCCATTGAAATGCCTGAATGCCTCCCATGGACCACCCAACGACGAGAGCGATCTTCTGAATACCGAATGTTTCGGTCACCAGCCGATGCTGAAATTTAACGTTGTCGTAGATGGTTACCTGCGGAAAATGAGCCCGGTCGAATGGTGGAGGCGTATTACTGGGAGACGAGGATAAACCGTTGCCCAGCAGATTTGGAACGATAATAAAATATTTTTCCGGATCCAGGGCCATCCCGCTGCCAATCAGCCATTCATTCTGAACATGCTGGTCGCCAAAAGCAGTCGGATAGAGAATGACATTATCTTTCTGTTTATTTAATTGTCCATAAGTCTTATAAGCAAGAAAAGCGCTTGGCAACGTCACTCCCGATTGCAAGGTTACATCATCCAAATTAAAAATCTCATAATCCATCGTATGTTCGCTCCCTTCTAAATAGAAACCACACGTTCAATGTGTAATTTCTTGTACATAGTATAGAGCTGTGATACTCTCAATAAAAGTGAATAGAATTCAAGATAGTATTCAATTAAATTGAAAGTAAAGGGGGATGTATGATGGAGCTGCGTCAATTGATCACGTTCCGCACCGTTGCTGTAACATTGAATTTCACTCGGGCTGCGGAAGTTCTGAACTACGTCCCCTCCAATGTGACAATGCAAATTAAAGCTTTGGAGGAGGAGCTTGGCATTCGTCTCTTTGATCGTTTGGGCAAACAGCTTGCTCTCACTACGGCGGGCAAACGCTTTTTAACGCATATCCAAGGCGTTCTTGACAAATTGGACGAAGCCCGCAGCGTTGTTCATGACAACGAAAATCTAAGTGGCACTCTAACGATAAGTGCCAATGAGGTCATTTGCGCCTATCGCCTTCCAGCCGTCTTTCAACGGTTTCGTTCCCGGCATCCTGGAGTTCGTCTGATTTTCCGCTCCGTTCCAAATCAAGAGCTCAAGCAAACCCTTTTGGAGGGAACCTCGGATGTCGTCTATATGTTGGACGAACCCATTCGCTCGAGCGCGCTTGTCGTGGAGCCTTTACTGGAAGAAAATTTCCGCTTGTTCGCTGCACCCGACCATCCACTTGCCAAACAAACGGATTTACGACTGGAAGATTTCCATAATGAAGTGTTCCTGACGAATGAAAAGGGTTGTCCTTATCGAACCATGTTTGATCGGTCATTTGAAAAAGAGGGCATGGACAGCATTACGTATTTAGAGTTTCAAAGCGCCGAAGCTATTAAACAATGTGCAATTTCGGGAATCGGCATAGCTTTTCTTCCTGAAATCGTAGTGGAAGTCGAAGTTGAACGTGGAGAACTTGTGGCCCTTCCATGGCAAATTCCGGACTTGCACGTGTATACACAGATGTTGTGGCATAAAGACAAGTGGCTTTCACCTATCATGGAATCTTTCATAGAAGCATCAAGGGAACTTCTTGCAAAAGAATAACAACGACGTTAGATTACTAAAACAACACTTTAGTTGAACAAAAAGAGCCGATCGCATTGATCGACTCTTTTGTTTTTTGCTCAATAAAGAGCGCTTCCCGGAATTGAATCTCTGCCCGTGACTGTTCTTATCCTCCAATATTAGATTTGCTCTTCATGGAAAAAGATAACACCGCCGGAATGATCCCAAGCGCAACACCGATCGCTCCAAATAAACCAACGGATTGAAGGGATATGTTTTCCACGACCATTCCCCCAATTATAGCCCCACCGGCCATACCCAATTGAATGATTGAAGTGTTTAAGCTCAGGACAATCCCCGAGGCTTTTGGAGCCATACCAATTAGATATACCTGTTGGACGGGGCCTGTTGACCAGGCAAAAAAGGACCACAACATAAGTAAGGGCAGCATGATGAATACGGAAGTTTGGGCGAGTCCTGTCATTAAAAGCAAGATCCCGGAATGGAAAAGCAGGCCTCCGATCAATGTACGGGGAATCCCCCATTTATCCGCACCATAGCCGCCGACCTGGGAACCTAGCAGACTGGCTATACCGAATGCAAACAGCCCCATACTGACCATGCGGTCGCTCATTCCAGTAATGTTCAACAGGAATGGCGAAATATATGTGTAAATGATGGTATAACCAAGTATCCAGAAAAATCCTATGGATAGAGCTATAGAAATTCGAGGCGTTTTAAGCAAGGATAACTGCTCCCGTATTGGCACAGGAGTCTCTCCCTTAGACTTAGGAATAGTCAACCCAAGTACAAACATTGCAATCAAGCTGAGTATGCCGATCCCCGTAAAAATGATCTTCCAATCATAGGAACCAGCAATCACTCTTCCTAAAGGAACACCGAGAATAAGCGCAAGGTTAAAGCCTAAAAGAACGGTAGCAATTGCACTTCCTTGCTTGCCTTGTTGAGCAATGTTGGCGGCGACGGTCAAGGCAACCACCATAAATACACCCGTGCCAACCGCCAGTATGATTCTAGCTCCCAGCAGCATGGAGAAGCCAGTCGTTAAAATCGTGACTAGATTGCCTATGAAAAATAGCGTCAACGCAGCCAGCATAAGCTTTCTTCGATCCATTTTTGCAGTGATTGCAATCAAAATCGGGGTGCCGATTGCGTAAGCAAGTGAGTAAACGGTGATGAGTTGTCCAGCGGCTGCCAGCGTCACTCCGGTATCACTTGCTATTCTATCCAGTATACCCGCGATTACAAATTCAGATGTCCCTACCAAAAAACTGACAATGGCCAGAATATAAATTTTCCAAGGATTTCCCATGTTATTCCCTCACATTCATTTCTATATTTCCAGAATTATAGAACTCATGTTTACTATTGAGCTGCATCTGATTAGCTCACATCCTGTCTTCTTATTTTCTGGCGAGCTCCTTACGAACAATAGGGGCAACTTTAGTACCGAAAAGCTCGATCGTCCGCAGCAATTCCAAATGAGACAGTGAGCTGAAATCAACATACATCAGAAAACGGGTCAAACTTAATTTCTCTTGCGCAAGCAGGATCTTCTCCGCCACATATTCTGGATCACCAACATATAGAGCACCACGAAGGTTGCAAGCTTCTTTGAATGTGTCGTGAGTATAAGGTGCCCACCCTCGTTCCCGTCCAATCTTATTCATCTGCTCGGCCATAACGGGAAAGTACTGTTCAGCGGCTGATTCAAAGGATTCCGCAATAAAACCATGGGAATGCGTTGCAATTTGCAGCTTACCGGGATCGTGTCCGGCTTTCTTAGCAGCTTCCTTATATAGCTCCACCAATGGTGCAAAGCGTTCCAGCATGCCACCGATAATGGAGAAGATTACGGGAAGACCCAGTATACCGGCTCGAATGGCTGACTCCGGGTTACCGCCAGTGGCGATCCATACCGGCAATGGGTCTTGTTGTGCACGGGGATATACGCCCATATCATGAATAGCCGGACGATGTCCGCCACCCCACGTCACCTTTTCATTAGCGCCTATTTTTAATAAAAGTTCAAGTTTCTCTTCGTACAACTCTTCGTAGTCGTTCAAGTTATACCCGAACAGTGGAAACGACTCAACAAAAGAGCCGCGTCCGGCCATGATCTCAGCACGCCCTTTCGATAGTACGTCCAGTGTTGCGAAATCCTGATATACCCGGACAGGATCATCCGAAGAGAGCACCGTTACAGCGCTGGATAGCCGAATCCGCTTCGTTGTGGATGCTGCAGTCGCAAGAATGACCGCCGGTGATGAGCTTGTATAGTCGATTCGATGATGTTCGCCAACAGCATACACGTCCAGCCCAACCTGATCCGCCAGCTGAACCTCTTCGATCGCTTGTCGCAGCCTCTCTGCTGGCGATACACCACCATGCTCTGGATTGGTATGTAGAAAGGTAGTTATGCCCAATTCCATGTTCTTTGACCTTTTTTCCATCATTATTTGCTCCTTTATCATTTCTTCACTTCTAGAAATGTAGAACTGTTACTCAAAAAAATTTACGCCAGCAAATAAGGCGCAAATTTCTCTGCCATTTCCCGATCAACACAATAATGAATATACGATCCACTTTTAGACGAATGAATTAAGCCCGAGTCAGTTAATTGCTTCAGGTGATGTGACAACGTCGAGCTAGCTACGGTTTCCAGTTTCTCTCCAATAGCTGTAAAGCATTGATTGCTCTCTTTCACCAGCAGCAATGCAATTTTTAAACGTGTGGGTTCACCTAACGCCTTGTATATTTTGACCGCCTGGCCCATTTTTTTTTCGTTTTCAGTCATGGTTAATGACCTCCTTTTCAAGCACAACTCTACATTTCTATAAGTGTAGAACTGATGATAACACCTTATTGTTTAAATGTAAAGGGGACTATGGCTTGCCACCAGAGCTTGAGTTAACGAAAGTGGAACCGGTGCGGATCGAGCTGTTACTGCATGACAATGGAATAAAAGAGAGCTGCCAGGATGAAACGGTATAGAGCAAACCACTCCAGTCTCAATCGCTTGATGAGTTTAATAAACGTCACAACCGCAATCATGGCTATAAGGAAGGAAGTTATAAAGCCAATTAACATCAGATATATATCGTCTGAGCGAAGTAAATCGCGACTATCGTATAAATCCAGCAAGGTTGCACCAAACATGACTGGTACTGAAATAAGGAAGGTAAAATCCGCGGCTGCTTTTTGGCTGGTCCCCAGCAAAAGGCCGCCTGAAATTGTCGATCCTGATCTCGAAAACCCTGGCCACAAAGCCAAACATTGGAACAGGCCAATACCGAAAGCTTGTTTATAATTAATGTTATCCATCGTATCAGCGGTTTCTTTTCTTCTGCTCCGTGCTGCGATAATCAACAACACGCCACCTGCAACCAAACCAATCAAGACAGGAGTTGGACCGAATAATTGGCTTTTGATCGTATCCTTGAAGAGAAGATATACAATTAACGCTGGTACCATAGCCAAAATCATATGGATCACGTTTAGTCCTTTTGAAAAATCCATCTTGATTAAATTTGACCCAATTTCCATATATCTTTTCCAATAAAGAATGAGAACTGCCATTACTGCACCCAACTGTATAACAATTTTAAAGGTTATTGACGCGTCTCCCTCAAAGTTAAGCAAATCACCTGCTAAAATAAGATGTCCAGTAGACGATACTGGTAAAAACTCGGTTAAGCCTTCTATGATACCGAGTATTATTGCTTTAATTACATCCGTCATCCGTAAATATCCTCCTTAGGAAAATAAACTTGTTTAACAATTTTAAGTATAAGGGGTTCTGTTTGTTCCCTCCCATCGATTAACGTAACAATATTCGATTCAGCGTGACATTTTTGTCACATAGGATGTGAATCTCTTTCGAATATGGCAAAACGGATAACGATGTTCGATTCGAAGAAAAAACGAAACGACCGTTCTCCGGTAAAGTGCCGGGAAACGGTCGCAATTTCATATTGTTTTTTGATACACCGATATTTTACGAATGAAAAAAGGAGAATATACGATATGTATTTTTTCCTTCTGCCTTAGCCAGATAAAGTGCGGCATCTGCTTTTTGAAGAAGCTCTTTGACGGTATCCCCTTTTTCGCAAAATGCGATGCCTATGCTGGATGTCGTACGAAGTTCCTGCCCTCCGATATTCCAAGGAAGCTGCAATTGTTCTAAAATATTTTCGGCCAAAACACGGGTATCCGAGAACGTGGTGCGAGGAAGGACAAACACGAATTCATCACCGCCCATTCTCGTTAAAACCTCATGTTTACGAAGGCAAGCCCCTGCTCGCTTTACAAATTGCCGCAGCAATTCATCCCCTGCTTCATGACCTAATGTATCATTGATCTGCTTGAAATGATCCAGATCGGCAAACATCACAGCCACCTGTTCTACGTCCGTTGTTTCTTCATTTAAAACCTGATTTAACAATTTCGTTAGAAACCTTCGGTTTGGAGCTCCGGTTAAAGCATCACGGTAACTTAATTGCTCCAGTTGTTCCTGATGCTTTTTTCGCTCTGTCACTTCCCTTCCGACCAGCATCATATTTTTAAAATTACCGTGTTCATCAAACACAGGCGTTCCCTTCAACTCCAGCCATACGGGATCTCCCTGCTCATGTTGGCGTTGTATTTCATAGGTAAAGGGCTGTTGCAAGAGCAGCATCTCCATAAAAACGGCACGAAACTCCTCATCCACTTCGTCATTCGGGTTGTAGAATACCCACTTGCCTATATATTCTTTTGGATCAAACCCAAGTACCATCTTATGAGAAGGAGACGCATACTCCACGATTCCGTCAAGATTGATCAGCTGTATCAAATCCAGGGAATTATCCGCTAACAATCGATAACGTTCTTCGCTTTCCTTCAGAGCCGTAAGCAGCTTTTTTTGCTCCGTAATGTTCTTGCCCACTCCAAAAACGCCATTGACCTTCCCTTCATAAAACAAAGGAACCTGCTTTATTTGCAAGTAAACGATATCTCCGTTTTTATGCTGCGCTTCGGTCACGTATTGACAGGATGCACCCTTTAGAACCTCACCGAAAAACTGTTTAATCAAATCAAGCTCATGCTGACAAAATAAATCTTTGTACGACACACCCATAATTTCTTCCTTGTTATACCCTAAACATTCAGTAACCCCTTCATTGACTTCTACAATTTTTCCTTCGTTGGAAACGATAAAGATGGCATCTGGATTGTGATTAATGATCGATTTTAATGCCTCTATAGACTGCTCGCTCAAAAATTCTCTCATTCTTCTTGTTTAATCCTCCGCCATGATTACGAAATTTGTTAACGTTATACGATATAGTAGCAAATTTTTACTTCGTTTGGTATTACTAAAACTTACCAGTTGGCGTCTCGCAAGAACTTGGTTCCTTAAAACAAAAAAAGCCGCTGAAATCGCGACTTTGAATGGTACAAGTTTTTTTTATCCTTAAACACTACATTGACTATTTCCCTTGCAACTGATTCTTTTTCCACTTTCTTATTTTGGTCCTGAATGTTGTGAATGGTGCCACGGAATTGATGTGAATATACCTTATGGCAGGCCACTTCGGATTGCTTCCCGTCCATTTTAAAGTGCCTTGAGTATATAATTCTTCGGTAGTAAGCGTATCAATCCAGGACTGGAATTGCAGCTCCACTTTTTTGAATTCTTGACGCAGCTCAGTTAACGAAAGATGAGCATAATCGTTATAAAAAGATTGATAGAGCGCACCTAACTGGTTCCATTTGTAATCAGGAGAAGGAGTTACGACTTTTTTTCCAGCACGCTCATCCTTGTCCCAACTCATCACAAGATTTAGCCACCCGAGTTGGTAAGCAATCATTTCACTTGGTGTCCGATCTACATCCTTGTCACGTGTATCTTTAAGTTCTTCAGGAATTTCGTCAAACTCACCATCAAATAACAAAAAGCGTTTATGAATCTCTTCCTTTAAACGGGTTTTAGACTCGTACATGGTACCACTCCTTATCCGTCTTTAACTGAGGTGTGTATATTATTTAATGAAAAGAGTTTCCGGTGAAGAACACTAGTGTTCGTTAGCTCATCGGATGCCACTCCTCTTTAATAAGACCGTATATAACTCGGTCAACATATTGATTGTGAAGCAGCTCATAGTTTCTAATAATTCCTTCTTGAGTAAAGCCCAAGCGTTCTGGTATCGCTCTGCTTTTGAAGTTGTTAGTTGCAGCTCCTATCTCAACCTTAGCTAACCGCAAATCATTAAAAGCGTGATTGATGAAGGCGTTACAGGCCTTGGTCATGATGCCGTTACCTTCAAATCGGGCTCCTAACCAATACCCTATTTCAGTTCGTTTAGAATCCCAATCCATCCATAAATAGCCGATCGATCCTACGATTTCTCCCTTATGCCAGATACCGGACCAGTATCCATTATCCTTTGAAAATCGACTTAAAGAACGATGGATAAAGGCTCTTGTATCATCAACCGTATTTGTTTGATCCGGAAACTCTAGCCATTTTCTTAAAGAATCACGGCTACGATCAATCAACTCAAATAATGGTTGTGCATGTGACTGCTGGAGAATCGAAAGGTATGTCTGATCATCAATGATGGCTTTGTACATAGACTAATCGCCCCTTATTTGGTCGCCCACAATTTGGTTAGAGCTATTGTAGCAAAATCCAATAATGTTAGCTACCTAAGATCAAGAGAAGTTTCTATAATTTCCATTCATATTGAATATCAGGCAAATTCTCCTCATTCTCATGTCCTCGACCAATCATTTCAAATCCATTTTTCTCATAAAACCTTTGGGCATTTTTATTAACTTCAAATGTATATAAGGTTAATTTTCCACTGGCTTGTGCCTTTGCTTTATTAAGCAAAGTTTGCCCTATACCCCTACCTTGATAATCAATATGAATATAAAGTTGGCTGATCTCCGTTTCATTATAGGCAATCATTCCAACGACTTTGTCATCCATTAACGCTAAATCGATTTGATACTGTTCAGCTAATATATGTTTTAAGAAATAAAGATGGCTGTCGAAGCTATGGATTTCAGCCTGACCAATGGCCCGTTCCTTACTGTCTCTCCACATTTTCACTGTAGGTTCAGCATACTTGGGATGATACTTAGATACTTTAATTTCTAATTTGTTCATTACATACCGCCTTTCAATGTATAGATTTTCAGAATGCAGCACCGTTTGTTTCTGTACAACTACTTTCGAGTATACAAGAATAATTATCTTATGTTAATTACAAGGTGCAGGTAAGAAAATATAATCAAAACAGGTAATCGCAGAATTCTGAAGTGACCAAAAAAATAGTGAGTAACGGAGGAACCGGATGAAGGATGAATTCGCTCAAATCCAAAATTCAATCGAGCTGCTTATGCAGGACAACATGCCACAAGAAGTCGTTGACAAGGCAATGACTATGTTTACAAAAAAGAAAATACCTAAAGGAGATATACTAGTTCATCAAGGAGCTGTGCAGAACGAAATATATTTTGTTACCTCCGGTTTATTAAGAAGCTATTATATTGACATGAATGGGAATGACGTCACAAGATTTTTTTCAAAAGAAGGTTCCTTACTTTGTTATGAACGATTGTTTGATCATAAACCTTCAAACCGTTCCGTCGAAGCCTTAGAGGAATGTGTCGTTATGGTAATCCAATGCAACGAACTCCCGTCTCGTTGAGCAGAATCAGAAGAACGATTGCCGAGGAAATTTAAAATTTGGAAAGCGAGGAAGTCATCATGAAATATGTAACCATGAAAACCAGTCAAATACCAGCTATAGCACTGGGAACGTGGTCATGGGGTATAGGGGTTAACGGTGGAGATCGGGTTTTTGGAAATAACTATAATGAAGAGGACTTACGACCTGTTTATCAAAAAGCCATCAAAGAAGGTTTTACCTTATGGGATACTGCAGCTGTATATGGTTATGGCGCATCTGAAACCATTTTAGGTGGATTTATTAAAGAAGAACAAGACATCATGATTTCTACGAAATTCACACCCTTCGATGGCCAGGAACAAAATATGAGGAAGTCTTTAAATGAAAGTATGGAAAGGCTTGGAAAGCAGCATATTGACCTGTATTGGATCCACAATCCCCGGAATATTGAAAAATGGACAAAAGAAATCATCCCCTTGGCAAAAGAGAACAAGATTAAACACATCGGAGTATCTAATCACAACTTGGATGAATTAAAATTAGCTGTCAGCATTCTGGAAAAAGAGAGTCTGGCGCTTTCAGCCGTTCAAAATCATTATAGTTTGTTATACAGGGAATCCGAAGAAGCAGGCATTATCGATTGGTGTAACAACAATAATATCGTTTTCTTCTCCTATATGGTCCTGGAACAAGGAACACTCACAGGCAAATATAATGCCAATCATCCGTTTAAAAGCAATACAAGAAGAGGCGAAGCTTTTAATATAGGAACTCTGCGAAAACTTCAATATTTAATCGATGTAATGGGCGAGATTGGAGACAAATATAACGTTGGACCGGCGACCACAGCAATGGCTTGGGCCATTGCAAAGGGAACTGTACCCATTATAGGAGTTACCAAAGAAGCACAGATCGACGATGCATTAGCTGCTGTTCATCTCACATTAGAAAGAAAGGACATTCAAGATTTAGAACAAGCTGCTATGGAGACAGGTATATCCGTCAGAGGGGCATGGGAAAAAAGCATGAAAAAATAATTTTGCGTTTTATACTAAACGCTCTTCGGATTTGGATGGAGGAAGATCATCCCCCCAACGCAGGAATTTTCCTGATTTCTTCCCTGTTCATCGGCCTTGGCTCGGTAGTCGCCCAGATTCTTGTACCTTACGCTACTTTTTTATCTTCAGAAAAACAACGTTAACGAGTCGTGGGCAATGTCTTGAGCGCGGCTGGAAGACTGCAGCTGTTCTGGGCATCATTCTTCCGGCTGCAGCGCTGCTTTACTTCTTCACCGAACGAAAACCCGTCTTTAGCAAGCTGGAACAAAGCTAAACCTGGTCACCAATACGTTCAGCCAGTCAAAAGGACTTGAAACATGTCTTTTGACTGGCTTTTATCTGGTTTGCTGCACCCTTACGTGAAATGAAATAGTTGTCGCACAGGGTTATGACCATCGGGCAGCCCTTTTTTTATCTTTACTATATAGGTTGAACCAATGATTTTTACACAGAGACACTACGGGGTCAGAACCATCTTCCGATCGCTGTTATCCCTAGATTTCTTTGATCCCCTTTTTCAAGGGGAAAATCCGGTGATCAGCCTATGCTTCCGAAGCAGCTTTCTTTCAGAAAGCGTTTAGACCGCTTCGCTTCTCCAGATTCTTTCTGCCCTCTTCGTTATCGTATAAATTTCCGGTTCAATCTATATAGTCGTTTCACTTCATGTAACGATATTCCAGCAGTTTTTTCAAATTCGAAATTTTTTGCTGCAGCTTCTCCCCAACATTGGTTTCCCTCACAAGCTTCCGTTCCAGTTCTTTGTCCACCAGTCTTTTTACAGACAATACGTCCGTGCCGTTGCATAACACGTCTTCTTTTGAATTAAACTTCTGATGGGCGACGAGCTGCATGCCAAAGGAATTATACAACAAGGTATATCCGGCGATGCCTGTTGTGGATTGATAGGCTTTGGAAAAACCGCCGTCAATGACGATCATTTTCCCGCCCGCTTTAATGGGGTTCTCTCCACGAATTTCTCTAACTGGCGTGTGGCCGTTAATGATATGTCCGTGATCCGGATTCAAATCAAACTCCAGCAGAATTTTCCGGCAGATCTCTTCATTTTCACGCAAATAGTAGTACGGGTTCTTTCTCTCCTTATGGGTTTCTTTATCCTGGATAAAGTACCGTTCAAAGGTGGTCATTTCTCTTTTTCCGAAGAGCGAGGAACACTCCCCTGTCCAGATGTACCATACCATATCCGTAGCCAGATCATCCGTCTCTTCCGGATGCGCAAAGGAGTAGCGCAAGTAATATTCAAAAACATCGAGCAGCTGGCGGCCCGAATACGTTTTGTCTTCAATCTGCATTTCTTCCATGTTTCCTTCTTCATCCAAAGGAATACAGCCGTGGATTAACAGATTCCCGTTGTATTTTAAATAAAGGCTGCCCTTTTTCATCAGAAAATTCATATGTCTGGCCAGCTTTTCGGAATGCTGAACGGAGAACAGCAGCTTTTCCATCACCTCGTGTTCTTCCTTCAGCAATTGTTCAGGCTGCTGCGGGTCTACGGTTGCGAAACAGGTGTTTTCCAGCGGGTACGTTTTTTCGCCGATGTTGATTTCATTTTTGTCGTAATCAATCTGCTCAAGCAAAAGTCTTTCTGCCATATTAAAGTATGGGCGTCTCTTGATAATCGGAGCTTCAAGCTTGAACTGGATCATGGCAATGGCTTGATGAATTTTGGTGATCTGCAGAATTTCTTGCTCCGTTACGTTATGGCCTGCCTGCAGCTTCGGTCTGAAGGCCGGATTGTCATCATAGTATTTCTCCGCCAAGTTCAGCAGTGGGCGAAGATTGATACCGTAAACGTCTTCGATGATATCCAGATTGTCGTATCTGGCGCAGATTCGGATAATATTCGCAAGGCAGACCAGGGAACCCGCGTAGGCGCCGATCCACAGGACATCATGGTTCCCCCACTGAATGTCTACAGAATGGTAGTTGATCAGCGTGTCCATAATTTTATCGGGGTCCGGTCCCCGGTCATAGATATCTCCGACCACATGAAGATGGTCAACCACTAAGTGCTGGGTCGTATAAGCAAGGCCGATAATGAGCTTGTCCGCCTGGCCCAAGGAGATGATTTGCCGGTATATTTCCTCATAATAAGGATCCTTATTGTTGGTCGAATCTGTTTTGTATAAAAGCTCTTCTACAATATATACATACTGCTCCGGCAGAGCTTTACGCAATTTCGAGCGCGTATACTTGGAAGAGGCATACGAAATAAGCTTAAGCATTTGTTCAATCGTTTGTCTATACCATTGGTTCAAGGCTTGTTTACTGCATAGGGCTCCTTTAACCAGCTGTATTTTTTCTTCCGGATAATACACTAATGCCGCAAAATCATTGATTTCTTGATCCGTCCAAACCTCTCGGAATAAATCTTTGATTTTCTCTTTGACCGTACCCGAACCGTTTCTTAGTACATGCTGAAAAGCCTGGAACTCCCCATGCAAATCACTGACAAAATGCTCGGTTCCCTTGGGGAGATTGGAGATCGCTTCAAGGTTGATGATCTCGGTGATGACTTTTTCTTCCGTATCATATTTCTGGGCCAATAAATCTAGAAACTGCGCATCCAAAACAGATGTCCCCCTTCAAGGAAATAAGTGGTTATGATCCATACTTACTAACGAATGAATAGAAACTTACATTTAATTATTCATATCATAACATATACCCAAAATTTTAGCTTACTCACGTTGAGAAGATAAATTTTAAGGTACCGGGCTCAGCGGTTTTGCTCAGGCTAGTCAGGAGTTCGAACTACCGCCCCAACAGGAGATCACTATGCAAAAGGTGATCAAGATGTTTTGAATGTGAATTTGATCAGTTCTTCACCTCATTAATAGATTTGCCGAGCCGATTTGCGGGGCCATAGCAACAGCAGTTCCTCATACGATACGTTTATCCTTCAAAGTTAATTATATTCACATTTTCTGAATTACAAAAAGGCCAACCAGTAATTGCTGGTTAACCCGATCTTACGAAAAGGGGTAATTTAGCGACCAGCAGGCAACGATCGCGGTTCATTTCAAATGGAGGGACTCTATCGCTTTCATAACTACCTCTGGGTGATTTTGGGGAATCATGTGTGCAACGTTTTCCTGTACGATCAGTGTGGAGGTCGGAATTTCTTTGTGCAGTCGGAAACTATGCTCCTTTGTTTCGAAAGGATCGTCTGCGCCTACCATAATGACTAGTGGCACCTTGATTTCTTTGTATCTCTCCGAAACAGCCTTGGCAGCGGGAACAAAAGCGAGAACATCTTCTCGGTAAATTGGAATTGGCCATACCAATAAAGAGCCGCCATGAACATCACGATGATCGCTAACACAACCATCCGTATTCCTCCTCATAATCATTATATTCACATACTTATACATACATTAAAAACGTACTATATAGTATGTCAATGGCATAATAACGCGTTTAATCTCAGGACAAATGTCTATTGGTTGGCAGGCCCTCTAATTCCATGCCACAACGTTTTTGATATCGTATGGATAAGGGCGCGCAATGAATCCGGCCGTGGGTCGAGAATCCATTCGATGAGAACGCCTTTTAGCAATGCATCCAGCATCAAGGCGATCGAACGGGGATCGACGTCTTCTGCCATGTACCCCCTTCGTTGCATTTCTTGCAGCAATATCCCTATTTCATCCATCATGTGTCCGTGAAGTTTTTGCAAATTTTCGCGGATCTCGGCTTCTCCGGAAACTAAAAATTCCAAAAATAGGCTGGATCGTTCTTCTCCAGCCTCAAGGCAATTAAACTGGGACTCCAACCATTCCGACAAGGCAGTCATCGGTTCGTTCGATGACAGTATATGGTCCACTTGGTGGGGAAGCAGTCGAAGCTGCTGCTCATAAGTTTGTTTTAAAATCGAAAGAAACAAATCTTGCTTGCTGGAGAAATGCCAATAAACCGCCCCCTTGCTTAGCCCGGCATACTCGGCAACTTTATCCAAAGAAGAGTTTACATATCCGTTTGAAGAAAAGACTTGTGCAGCTGCTTCCAGCACGCGGGACCTCGTGTCCGTAAGATCGGCATGGAGTTCCGCTTGCCTTTCCTTTAACCATTCCCTCATCTGCTCCTTGCTGCCAAAATGTCTGCGGACAGCAGTCCAATGTACGCCGGCCACTCTGGCTATGTCAGCAAATGTAATCAGGTCGAATGCCTTCGTCTCGACGAATTGTTCTGCTGCTTGAAAAACTTGGTCACGAACATTCAAATCGAATCACCTCCACACACCTACTATAGATGTGTTATTCAGATACTCGTCAGTATGCTAATATAATAAAATTCCTTCAGTATGTTGTCAATTTAATGCATTGTTCTTCCCCCGTAACAGCTCCCGATTTACCGATGAATGACGTCATATCAAGTTTTTTCGATCGATTTGTCACATTTGCCTGATGCTGTTCCGTAATACAAGTTGTAAGGAGGGGAAGCAACTTGGACGAACCGATTCAACAAATTGTCAGTGACGTTCTGAAAGGGGAGAAAGACAAGTATGCATTGATCGTCATGCGTTGCGAAAAATTCATCTTCAATTACTGCTACCATATGCTCGGAGATTATGGAGAAGCAGAGGATTGCAGTCAAGAGGTGTTCTTGAAGGCATACCGCAGCTTGCACAAATACGATCCAGACAGACCCTATGAGGCATGGTTGTACCGGATTGCCTTAAACCATTGCATTGACTTGCTGCGCAAACGCAAAATCACGCGATTTCTGCCCTTTTTGTACAAAAGTGACCGGGACAACAACCAGGTCGATCAAGCTATTGATCACAAATATTACAATCCGTCCGTGCTGCGTGCGCTGGCCATGTTGTCCGCCGAGGAACGAAGCTTGCTGATTCTGCGCTGCGTCGAGGAAAAGAGCTATAACGAAATTAGCCCTATTCTGAATCAAAACGCGACCTATTTACGAAAGAAATACGAGCGGGCCGCCGCCAAATTCAGAACATACTACGTCAGTACAGAGGAGGAAAGAAAAAATGAGCATCGACCCCGGCCAAGACCTGAAACCACTATTTCAAAGAGTTGAACCTTCAGGAACCGCCCTTCAAGATCGGATCATGAACAACATAGGAGAAAAACCTTTCAAAAGGGAGCGATTTTTTGTGAAAAATAGAGTGAGCTTTCTCCTCTTAGCCGGCATGCTGCTGACTGCATCAACGGGATTTGCCGCCGTAAAATACCAGTCCTTGGCCAACGACAAAGGGGAGATTCTTTTTCAAGAAAAGCCGTTCTCCACTGCCCCTGCATCGAATCGCACCGAGGACGAAGCAAAACGAATTTCCAGAATGAACGAAATTTGGGTGAATGACATCAAGCCCGGCGAGGCTGCGATCATCTACGTCGTGCCGAACAATCCGAACCATGTCCTCGATCTCAAAGCAAATTCACATATCGTAAAGAGTTTCGCCGAATTAAAGAAAATGCTGCATGTACCCGGCATGCCCCTATCCAAGGAACTCTCTGGCTCAAACACGTATACGTTCCAAAAGGCAAGCGTACATATGGAGCACGGGATGGATCTGAATACGCTCTCCGAAGAGGAAAAAACAAAAATTGCAAAGAAACTGCTGGCCGAAGCCCAAGCTTCCGGCAAAGATTATGCCTTGATGCCGGTGAATTTTACGGATGATTTCTGGCTGTCGTTCCTAACCTATGCCAGCGGCAAAAATGAAATTTCACTAAGTATCCTAAACGCCAAAAATACCGGCCCTGTCACCGCCTCATATGAAGACGGACTGAACAGCACCAGCCAAAAAATAAAAATAAACGGACAGGACGTCATTCAGAGAACCTCTCGAGGGGGTTCCACCGAGTTAATATGGGTCTATGAGGAACCTGAAACCAGCTATGTTTATCACTACACCCTAAGTGTCCGCAAAGGTAATATCTCTCCGGAAGAGCTGATCCGCATTGCCGAAACGATCATTCCCGGATCGAAACATTGAGCATCCCCGCTTCGTTCTACACAAGACTAGACCCGCTGATGAGCCCCGGTGGGTCTTTTCATTATGTTCTTATCCTCTCAATCAAATCTCTATTTTTGTCTCTAAAAACTCCAGATACTTTGGATCATCCTCCATAAAAATCCCAATACCCGCACCCATGTAAGCCCGTGTTAACTCGTCCGCCGCCTTTTCAAGGTTCTCCTGTTCATAATACAACTGACCTAACCGGAGATGAATATAGGGATTCCCTACTCCCTTCGGACATTGTACAGCGTTATAAAAGCATTTAAATGCCTTATCGTAATTTTTCATATGGAAATGGACATCCCCGATTGCCACGTATAACCACGTAGCGGCCTCCCATTCTTGATGATTTTCCGGTAATAATCGCAGGGCCTTAACATACTTATTCTTGCCCGCCTCAAAATCGCCTGCCTTCACCAAATCATCGCCTTGTTTACTTAGAGCTGTAATCTCGCCATAGGTTGAATCTGAAAGCTGCATCGCTATTTCTCCTGTCCTATTCAATTTGTATCATTTTCTAACGAATGATCGTTTTTTGATTTTCATCAAAAATGATTGCGCCTTGTATCGCCAACAAATATTCTATCGCCCAAATGAAATGATTCGTGAAATCCAGAGTATTTGCCCACTAACCTGACACGTAAAAAACGCGCGCCCTGAAAATGAAAGTTCTTCAAGGCCTGCTTTTGATTAAAAATACCTCCATCCTCAGTCCAGCAAAAACCATTCTTCGCCCATCGGTTTTCGAAATTATGGTGCAATCAGTCAATTCCAGTTTCGGACCCAATACCTTACCTGATTCCGAATAATAATCATATTACCCTCTGTTCATTCTGCCCCAGATCGCGTTCTATGAAAATCCTGCAAATTTACCAATTCAAGTCTTCGATCTGCAATATTCAACAATAATAAACCTCCTTCTAATTCATTGTTGGTCATACAATAAACTAGAAGGACAGTTTCTGGTAGCGCAATGGATTAACGTTTTTAGAATTCTATTTCCTCATATAGACCTCAACTGATTTTGGTGGTTTTTATAAAACAAATCGTTTCACTTTTTGATTCAGAGAATGTGAAATGCCCTGAATCTCTTCGCTGGTTGACTTAATCCCATTTATCGCGGTTAATTGTTCTTGACTTGCCGCCACTACTTTTTCAAAAGCATTAGATGATTGATCAGCAATATTAGCGATCTCATTGACGGAAGCTGTAACTTCTTCTGAACCCGCAGACAGTTCCTCCGTCACAGCGGACACATCTATAATCTGTTGAACAACATTTTTCGTAGCGTTTTGTATCTGTTCAAGCGCTAACTTGGCACGGCCTGCTAACTCTACTCCCTGAATGGATTCTTTGTATACTTTCAAATTCATAACATGATGAATTTGCTGAACAAGCGTATTCACTTGCTTAATATTATCTTCTATATGATTAGCTGATTCTTTTGACTTATTTGCTAGCTTCTTAACCTCGTTAGCCACCACTGCAAAGCCTCTTCCTTCTTCACCTGCCTTAGCTGCTTCGATCGCTGCATTTAGAGACAATAAATTGGTCTGCTCGGCAAGCGAAGAAATCATCAAACTCATGTCCGTAATTTGAGTATTAAGTAAATTCAACTTTTCAATATACAAAGAAGATTCTTCTACAGACTGAAGGATGATATCCATTTGTTGGCTGACCAAATCCATTTGTTGATTGCCGTGTTCAATATCTTTCTCCGTTCTCTGAGACAATTCTGCGATCACGGTGGACGACTCAGCAATTTTTATAGTTCCAGCTGTCATTTCTTGCATCATCATCGACGATTCTTTGGTAGCCAATGCTTGTTGTTTCGTACCTTTTGCAGAAGTATCTATTAAGCCGCTAACAAGCTCAACAGTGGTTTTGGTTTGTTCAGCCGAGCTATTAAGCTCCATGCTGGTTGACAATAATGCATTAGATGACATGGATACATCCGCAATGATGTTATGTAGGGCGGTAATCATTTGATTTGAATATTCGCTTAATCTTCCAATCTCATCCGTTCGTTTGACAATAACGCGTTCATTTAAATAGCCTTGACTTACGCGCTCAAGAACATGAACGATTTTTGCCAGTGCAGTAGTGATGCCTCTAGTCATCCAAAACAGTATGCTTATTGCGATAATAATACTTATCGTTAGTATCGTTACCAAATTTCGTAGAATGGGCTTTGCTGCTTCGTTAAATTCATCGAAGGGTAGAACTGAAATGACCTTCCAGCCTGTCATTGCATTTGTAACAAAGTAGGCTTGAGCCTGGGTGTTATCATCAGGATTATGGAGCGTAGCTTCTCCCTGATCTGTTTTAAGGATGTTTCGGTTACCGGAATCTGACAATAGTCTTCCCGTCTCGACGAAAGGATTGTAGATGACTCTCCCATCAGAATCAATGACATAAATAAAGCCTGTCTCGCCTAGTTTTGTACTTTCAAACAAATATTTAAGCGTATCCACTGAAGATTCAATAGTTATAACGCCTGATCCATTTTCAAGTGATTGAGAAAGACGAATACTGTAAGAACCATCAACGGGTGATTGCTCTATCTCGGAAATATAGACACCATCGCCCGATAATGCTTCATTATACCAAGCGCTGGATAGGATGTTTTCCGTTTGTTCTTTGTTTGGGATCTGGATAGCTTCACCTGTAGCAGAAATGGCAGATATGGATTTCAGTTCAGGATGAAGCTCTAAAAAATCCGTCATCATTTTCCGGTTATGCGGATTATCCATTTCACTTCCATCTATAAGCCGGCTTAGTTGAGCAACATTTGCCTTTTGTGCAAAGAACGTACTGTCTAGAGTCGAGCTTAGTGAAACGGAACTGGTTTTAGCCGTCTCCCCTAGTTTTATTGCAATTTGCATTTTGGATGTTTCATATGATCTCCAACCTAATGCAAGCATGGGTAGAATTATCAGTAAACTAACGATAATAGTCAGCTTTGTTCCAATCCTTCTAATCACCAATTTTTCTTTCATTCTTTTCATCCATTGCTTCTTCATCCATTAATCTCCTTTACCATCTTAAGTATACAAACGCTTGTTGAGCTTAAAATTCATATCATATACTTTATCGGTAAGATACTTAGTAGTGTTTACATCTTCTTTTGTCATACAACGAACATGTCGATAATGTTCCTACATATAGACAGCGCCCGTCCTTCGAAAAAGAAGAACAGGCGCACTTTCGAGATTATTTGTTCTTTTTACCGATCGGCCCCGTTTCAGGAAGCATTGCGGTCGAAATTATGGCGAACAAAGCCAAGAAGCTGAAATACAGTAAAGCATCACGCAGTCCCGTATACTCTGCGATCCAACCGATCACAAGTGTTGAGACAGCCCCTCCGAACATGCCCACGCTTAGAATTAGTCCCTGCGCCGCGCCTGCCCGTTCCGGAGTCATGCCCTCCAATTCCATTACACTTGTAAACATGGCTGGCAGCCAGCCATTCAATGCAAGTCCAATCAAAATCACGGAAGTATACAGTAGTATTCCATCCGGAAAAGTGACGGAACCAATACATCCGACCAGCAGCAAGGTTAACAATGGCCACATGAATATTTTACGTCTTCCCAAAGCGGCCATGAGAATGCCCACAAGGAGTCCCGCAACAACCGAAGCCAGCGAAATAAGGCTCGTGATGGTTCCGGACTTCGCAGCAGACATGGCTAAATCGGTTTGAAAGTAAGTGGGCAGGAACGTCTGCAAGCTTTGCGTGGACAGCATAAAGGAAAGATATGCAATAACCAGCAGAATGACCTCTTTTTTTCGAATGACCGATTTCAATGGGCTTTCTTTGGAGGAAGGTTTGTTCTGTGATTGGTCTGACATATTTCCCTGACTCGTTTGAGCGTTGTTTCTTGCAAAGATAACCCAGAGAATCGTTGTTATCAGCATAGCAATTCCAAACCACTCAAGTGTAAGTCTCCAATTTTGACCAACCAGATTATACAACGGAATCGCAACAGCCAGAGCAATGAAAGATCCAGCCAGAGACAAGATGGAGTTCAATGAATTAATCAAAGGCCGTTCTTTTGGAGGATACCAATCCATCGTGACGGCAACCGATGTTCCTGCCGAAATGCCCATCCCAACCCCGATCAACACGCGACTGATTAACAATATGGCATAGCTGGAGGTGAACAGAGGAACGAGTCCTCCGACTGTATAAAAGAGCAGTGCTATCGTACGCGTGCGTGCAATACCGAACTTGCCCATCAAGCTGCCCCCCATAGTGCCGGTCAAACCAGCTCCTAGCAGCACGATCGTAACCATGACGCCCGCCTCAGCTGTTGTGATGTGCAAATCAGTCATCATCATAGGAATGAATACTGTGGGACCAACAAAAACAATGGTTGGAATAAGTGAAGTTAACGCTGACAATATCAACATGATCCAGCGGTATTTGGAGTAAGTCACATGATGTTCCATGAGTTTATGCCACCGGAATACAATACGTATTGGACGGCATGATTCACCTCTTTAGTTCATTTTTTTGGAGTATCTGTTTATATTTTTGGAAGTTCAATTTGATCTGGAGCATATATGCCGTCTCCATCCAGTTGAGGGACAATCAAGATTTTGACTTGTTCAATCTTTTGCTCCCCTCCCGGTCGTAGCGCGGCAAACGCATGTTCAACTCCATCGAAGCCGGTATATGCTGTTACGATTTCCGATGGATCAAATTTCCCAGCGATTAGGTCCTCGAAGGTTTCTTTCAAAGCCGTATAAGAGGTTTCACCATAACCTGGCCCTGTAATAAAGTCCAAGGTGATGTTTTTGTTGATGAGACTTGTCGGTTTAAGCAGATTGTCTTCCATGGAGGCTCCAACTATCAGGAATTTGGTATAGTGAGGCACAGCATCAATCATGTTATAAATCAAGTTTTTTACGCCGGAGGCTTCAAAAACGTGTAGACGCTGACTGTCTTTGGCCAACCCTCGATACACTTCGACCGGATCCTTTTCCAAAGGATTTACGACGGCATGAGCCCCATATTTCATGGCAATCTCCCGTCTTTTGACAGATGGATCGGAAACGACGATCGGGTGGATGCCACGAGAAGCAAGTGCTATGACGGCACCAAGGCCAACGGTTCCGGCTCCTGTCACAATCGCTCCTCCATCCGGTCCAATATCCGCTCTCAAAACACTATTGTAACCGGTTGCGAGTGGCTCGGTAACCGCAGCATGATAAGGATTGACTCCATCGGGAATCTTGAAATGGCCTCCGTTGCCCACAAGCACGCGCTCCGAAAATCCTCCCGGATAATCGTTCGAGTATCCTACGGTATACATCACTCCGTCATCACCGATCACCCAAGGCAGTACAACAATCAAATCCCCTGGTTGGTAGTCAATGACATTATCACCGACCTCGATGACTTTTGCTGTAAACTCATGTCCCAAAACCAAATCCTTGTTCGGATCAAATGCTTGCCCGACGCTCCCCGCTTTGCGTACACTCTCGAGGAAATCATCCGTGTGTGCTACTGCAGAGAGATCACTCCCGCAGATTCCGATCGCTAATGGTTCAACCAACAGTTGGTCCTTGTTTGGTTGAAGATCCCCTATTTCTTTCATTTGAAATTGACCTTTTCGAAAAACAACCGCCTTCACACTCAACACATCCTTATATATTATTTATTAAATACTTATAAATAAGTATCTTAGTACTAATACAAATACTATAATACGGTTAACCTACTTTTACAATTCATAAATTAGTCACAATACCATATTGTTAATAGATGATATCCATCACTATTTTAGATAAAAAAAGAACGGTACACGTTCAGAAATTAATCTGAATGTGTACCGTTCCTCTTTTCAAGAAGGTGGTGAATCAGTTTCTTATACAATTTGTTCCACAGCATAATTTCTTCATCAGTCAACACGCTGAAGTGTGAACTTACCAAATCCAGTCTCATGGCATAAGCTTCATCGACGATCTTTTTCCCTGCATCCGATATCTCCAACATGACGGAACGCCGGTCAATATCTTCGTCTCTCCGTCGAAAGATCAGTCCTTTCGCCAGCAATTTGTTACAGATCCCCGTAATTCCCCCGGAAGTAATATGTAGTGGTTCTGAAAGCTCTTTGGCTCGTTTGGGGCCTTCATCATTCAGTATTTCCAATATGCTGACTTCCGTCATGGAGAGATTTAAATGATTTTTTTTATTCCAATCCGTCAACCATAGTTTGTTGTGCATGGACGACATATAAGAATTCTCAATTAGCAGTTCTTCTCTTTTATTCCTCATAATCCCACCCTAACTTTGACGAATATTATTATGGTTCATTATACCCCCAATAAAGAACAAATGCACTTAGTCCAAGATCTCCAAAATAAAGAGTCGTTTGGCGATTTGAATTAACCTTATACAATATACAACAGTAAACCTTATGAGCTCCCTCGTCTGACTGCCAAACCATGCCGTTGCAGGGCGGAACTTTGGGAAATGTGTGTTATCACCCCGAGCTCAATGCTTAAGAAAGTGAATTCCGATTCTCGTCATCGTCCTCTGTGTGGAGAAACGCTGAACAGCACAAAAAAGGTGCGTCCTCTTGCAAGAGGACCACCTCACCGATATACAAGAAACACGAGGGCATGAGTACATGGGAATTTTGCTATAAGGATACACCTACATTTATCCGCTTAGCGATCTGCCACAAAGGTTCATGCCCCGTATTCAATGTAGTTCTAACTCCATAAACACATCCGCTCTTACATAGGGCATGGGCCCGATCTGCTCGACAGGAACGTGTTTGAACCCAACTGATTCATAAAGATGAACGGCATTCGGCAGCTTGGTGCTGCTTCCCAAAAAGAGCGATGTAGCGCCTAGTCCGCGTGCGCGGTTAATGGCCGCTTGAATGATTTTCCGTCCGTATCCACGCCCGCGCATCTCGGGTGCAACGCTCATCTTCGAGAGCTCGAACACGCCGGCTCCGGTCGGCACGAGCGCAACACATCCGACGATCGAATCGCCATCACGTGCGATGAGTACGTCCCCTCCTCTGTCCACGATGTTCTCTACCGGGTTATCGAGGATGACCAGGTCCGCCTCTTCGACGGCGAAGATACGGGCAATCCATTCCTCGTTAAGTGTTTTGAAGGCCCGAGCTTCTTCGGGCGTCTGCATCGAAGTGATCGTAAGCGCTGTTTCAAGCATCCAATGTTTCCTCCTCTTGTAGGGGTTATTCCCACTATAGAAGAAACCAAACGATTGATCAATATCGGTATTCCTATTACGTTCATGGACAATACCTATATTCGGATGGTCACCCAATGTTGGGTTTGCGGATTCATTTCGTCTGACCTTGATGACGGCAACAACGCAGAACATAAAAAAGATGGCGATCCACCTGGATCGACTGGGGAAGCGAAGCTCCCCTATTCTATAGCTTTTTTTCAATCACACTCCGGCATACGAGGAGAAGCCGTCATCTATTGGTAATACTACTCCTTGGGTGTATTTTTCAGAATTTACCTACCTCTCGGAGTAGGGGGATCTTCATCATTGAATAATAATGCTTTATTTTGATGCGTAACAAAAAAACCGGGGGCAATCGCATTAACCCGAAAACCCGTTTAGACGGGCCAACTCTGCAATGGCTTCATCGGCTCCGGGCGTAGAGAAAGTGACTTCTATAGAGCGTATTCCGCCCGCAAATGCTTGTTTGGGGAAACTTGGGTAACATTCATGAGCTCCCTTTTAGCTAGCTCTTGTAATAAAAATCAGGAATGGCCGTCCACCGTCTTTTAAGTTCATGGGCAATGGCTTTAGGTTTTCGATCACGAGTGAAGATCCCCTTTTTGTTTCCTTGTACACGAATGATTCCCTGGCTCGTTGCAAAATCGGCAAAGTTCCACACTTGCTCACCGACAAACTGTTGAAATTCATCAAAAACTTCATGGTTTGCTTTATAAAACGCAACTTGGTATTCCTCTGTAAACATAATGGGTTCGACATCATGCAATCCGGCGACAGTGTCCGCTCCATATTCGGTCATCATAAATGGTTTGTCTGGACATCTTTTCAGCCATTCCTTAAATTCAGTGCGCAGCATCTCTTTGGCTGATACCAAATCACCACCATCTACATACCATCCGTAATAGCGGTTAAAGGTAAGGATATCTAATAACTCCGCCACTTGATCCTGTTCAGGTGAAGATTCAATTTGAGTGACAATCGTAACAGGACGCTTTTGCGGATCTAAATCTCTGGCTAATTCGATTAGTGGTTTAAAATATTCATAAGCACCCTTTTCCTCTGAGGCAGGCTCATTGGCTATATTCCACATTACAACAGAGGGATGGTTTTTGTCTCTTTCAATGAGTTCCCTGATCACCTCTTGGTGATGTTCGAACGTTTTAAGCTCATCCCACGTATTTCTAAGTTCTCCGCCACGATGCAGCACCATCATGTTTAAATGCATTCCCACCGCGGGTACTTCATCAATGACAACAAATCCTTCCCGATCCGCAAGCCTCATCACTTCTTCTGAATATGGATAGTGAGCGGTACGGAATGAGTTCGCTCCCGTCCATTTCATCAAATTAAAATCCAAAACATTGGCTGCTTCATCTAACCCTCTTCCATGAATAGGCGTATCTTCGTGCTTACCATAACCTTTGAAATAGAACGGTTTGTTATTGATCAGGAACTGCCCTCCGCTCACCTCAACCGTTCTCACACCAAATGGCTGTTCATAAACATCGATCGTTTCACCTTCATCCTCCAGTTCAATCCGAAGGGTGTACAAATAGGCATTTAAAGGTTCCCACAGCTTAACGTTGGAAATCGTAAGTGTGCTGGATTTTCCTTCTGACTCTGAAATAACGATGCCCGATTCATCTACAATCTTTGCTTTAACAGATGCTGAACCAATCACATCAATGGAGTAATGAACTGTCCCATCCAGTTCAGTTACGATCGTCACATCCTTAACATAAATGGTCGGCGTCGTATATATTTTTACAGGGCGATGCAAACCGGCATAGTTGAAGAAGTCAAAATTAGGATGATTCCGAACAACCTTTCCAACACCAGCAACGTGCTTCTCGGTTACAAAACCAACGGGTAAGGTCGTCTCATCCACAATATTGTTCACCGCAACGGTTAATCGATTTTTGCCTTTTTGTAAATATCGATTAATTTCAGCCTCAAAGGGTAAAAAGCCCCCTTTATGCTCTACAACGAATTCTCCATTCAAATAAACTTTTGCGAAATGGGTGGCAGAACCAAACCGTAAAACCACTCGTTCTTCGGTCATCGAACTTGGCAGAGTAATCTCCCGTTCATACCAAACCCAGCCAACATGGTCACGGATGTTTGCACTGACTGCCATATCGTTAAATGAACCAGGAACCGCCATACGGCTTGGATCCTTCAACTTTTCGTTCTGCCAGTTCTCTTTAAATCCCATGCCAGAATCCAGTTTAAAGTTCCAAATCCCACTTAAATCTATAATGCTACGCGTTTCGGTAAGTGTAGGATAAAGCATAAATAAATCTCCTTTTTCCATTAAAGTGGTTGAAATCATAAATCTATATAGGTTGAACCAATGATTTTTACACAGAGACACTACGCGGTCAGAACCATCTTCCGATCGCTGCTATCCCCAGATTTCTTTGATCCCCTTTTTCAAGGGGAACATCCGGTGATCAGCCTATGCTTCCGATGCAGCTTTCTTACAGAAAGCTTTTAAGCGACCGCTTCGCTTCTCCAGATTCTTTCTGCCCTCTTCGTTATCGTGTAAATTTCCGGTTCAATCTATATAGTTGGGTTATCACAACGAGTCTTTATCACTTCTCTTCTTATTTAAAACGCTTACAAGTTCAGCCGTACGCTTTTTGTTTAACGGATAGAAGAAGGCCATACAAATAAATACGAGCAGAAGGCCGATCGATGGTACTAATGTCGCTAATAAATGAATCCCGTCCAACGTACTTGCAGCTTGGGATTGAAGCTCAGCATTGTAACCAACGGCGGCCACAGCTATACCGCCAATTCCTCCGGCTACAGCCTGTCCTACTTTACGCGCAAAAGAATAGATGGAGTAGATGGTTGCATCCTCTCTCATACCGGTTACATGTTCATGGTAGTCAACCAAGTCCGTTATAAAAGCCCAACTTATTAAATTGAAAAGAGCATATCCGAATAAACCCAGCGATAAAATACAAATATATTGAACCGCCGATAGGTTTGGAAGCAAAAATAAAATAAAGTAAACGATGGTCGATAGTAGAAACCCAGAGGCAGCTACTTCTTTTTTTCCGAACTTGGCTACCAAAGGTTTGACAATCGGCATTCCTATAAGGATCGTTGCCGATTGAACGAGGCTAAACACACTTAACAACTGGGCATTTCCAAAGTAATCCTTAAACAAATACGTATTCACTGTTCCAATTAACATTAAATTAATTAAGAAAATAAGTGAGCCAATGAGAAATACAATTAACGGTTTATTTTTAAGAAGACCTTTTAGCGTTTTTTTCAAATTCATATTCGGTTTATGATTTTCATCCATGACCACACGTTCTACGGTTAATTTATAACAAGCCATATAACTTGCGATCGACAGAATGCCAAAAATGACTGCCCCCATTAAAAAGCGATTGGCATTCGCCTCGTTATTCACAAACATAAGCAGTGGACCCAGAACACCGACAATCAATTGAGCTAATGTCGCCCCAAGCGATCGCCATGTGGACAGCGTCGTCCGTTCTACAGGGTCAGCTGTAATGACTGAAGCCATTGAACCGTATGGAATATTAACCGTGCTATACAACGTGCCCCATAAGATATAAGTAACATAGGCATACGCGATGTAAAATCCATTGGACATTCCCGGTATGTGAACAAACATTAAAACGCCAGAAATGACGAGAGGGATCGACATTCTAAAGATCCAAGGTTTGAATTTCCCGTTCTTTCCGGCTTTTCTGGTATCGATAAAGCGCCCCCACGTGATGTCTGCAATCGCATCCCACAGACGTGCCAGCAAAAATAATCCCCCTACCGTAGCAGGATTAATTTGAAAGACATCGGTGTAATACACCATCAAAAACGAGCCCACCAGAGCAAAGAAAAAATCATTCCCAAAATCACCAAACAAATATCCAAACTTATCCTTGTATCCAAATGGACGCATAGAACCCACCTCTTCATATATGTTGGCCGTAACAGTTTGTTTGAAGTGCAAATTGAATTAATGATTTGTTGGCGCTTTCACGATTAAAAAGGATGATGCTTTAACGATTGGTTAGCCCCCTGTTTCCTCCCTCATTTCAATTGTTGAAATCGATTTCACAGAAAAGTATAATCACTATTAGAAATTCTTTATGGTAAATTTCACATATAAAAAGGAATTAACACATCTAATTTCTTCACTCTACAACCTGGAGGTTTCAACATGCATAACTTTCAGCAGGAGAATATCGAATTTATATGTAACTTGGCACACAATATCTATAAAATACCTATATACTATTTTGACAGTGAGAATACGTTAACTTATGAAGCGGCTCTTGATTTCCGGCATAACCCTTTGTACACGTCCAACCCCGCCATTATTACAGAGTTATTTACCGAAATGGGATCACAACATTTTCCCGTTATTCGCGAAACCCTGTATCATGAGAAATTTTTCGCAATAAATGTCCATTTTAATCAAGAATGCAAAGGGAGAATCGTCGTCGGTCCAGTAATTAATTTCAGGATGACCGAAGAGACTATTAAAATCACGTTAAGGGATTTAGTAACCCGGGGAAACAAAGAGGAAATAAAGCATTACTATGATCAAGTCCCGGTAATCAGCAATTTTAATTTTATTAATCTGAGTATGATTATTTATTTTATGCTTTATCAACAAAAGCTGGAGCTGGCTGACATTTTGCTGAACAATGAAGGTCTTGATCAAAACATGCTAGAGATTGAACAACCCTATTCCCAAATTATTGATGGACGTCAAAATAATTTAGTACACACTGAAATAGATAAAGAGAAGAAGCTTTTGGATTTTATACGGTTAGGGAGAACAGATAAAGTATTGGAAAATTTTCATGCTATTCATAAACAAGGTAAGAAAGGTGTGTTATCAAAGACCAGTTTTTTGAGAAGTCAAAAGAACATCGCCATTTCTCTGATCACGCTAACCACCCGAGCAGCAGTAGAAGGAGGATTATATCAAGAAATCGCCTATAACCTTAGTGATTTGTATATCCTTAAATTAGAGGAATTAACCGAAAGTAGAGCAGTCGATGAATTGATTGAAGATGTTTTAATTGATTTTGCTGAACGAGTCGCAAACAGTAAAAAACATAAATACTCAAGACCTATAAATATTTGTCAAAATTTTATTTTTAATCATCTGAATAAAAACATTACCGTTTCCCAACTGGCCGAATTAACTTCCCTGAATCCCAATTATTTATCTAACCTTTTTAAAAAAGAAGTCGGGATTTCGATTCCTCAGTTTATCCAGAAAACCAAAATAGAAGAAGCTAAAAACCTGCTGTCTTACTCCAGTTATTCTTTAGCTGAGATTTCAACGATGTTGAATTTTTACGATCAAAGTTATTTTGCTAAAGTTTTTAAAAAGTTTACGGGATGTACGCCTAAACAGTTCAAAAATCAAAATTGAAGCACCTAAATTTTAATGTTGAACTATGATCATAAGAAAAACCGCCTTTGGTGAAAAGGCGGTTTATTGAGCTATCGTTCTCTTTAGTTAAAACGTTGTATTACTCAACTGTAATCTTCAATCAAGGAGATTTTTCCTTCCTTAAACTCGAATTTCGACTTTCCATTTAATTGCAGCTTATCTCCAATTTTTAATCCGTTAGGTAAATCCACGGCAAGAATACCTTCATAATCAATTCCAACCTCTACTTTGTCATTGATGACACTGTACTCGGTGATGATCTGGCGACGGCTGGTGAACATCGTTGACGACTGTTCTGCCAATTCCCTGAATGCTTGTATTCCTTTGGTTTCCGTAGTGGTTTCGCCATTGGAAATATTCCTAAATATGATATCCTTGTGCAAGAGGTTTACCATGCCTTCAATTTCAAATGAATTGTATGCCTCAAGATAATTTTCAATGATATCCCTTATCTCTTTGCTAAGCATAACCGTACTCCCTCCTTGATCTTGTTATGTAAAAGATATACTCCTAATTCTATAGTACCATAATAAAGAAAAAATCCGACACGTCCCGTTATTCCGTTGCTCAAGTCCAAAAAAGCAAATAAATAATCGTTTGATACATATTTCGTTTTAAAAAATGTTGACTTAAACCATGGTTTAAGACGTATCCTATTCCTGTCGGCAATGAAAGATAAAATTTGGAGGCCTCCAGATGAAGTATTGTTCCATTAGCGAAGCTTCAGCCCGATTCAACATTCCGGAATCAACCTTGCGTTATTATGAAAAAAAAGGACTGCTGCCGCTAATCGAGCGTGATGAAGCCGGCAGGCGGTTATTTTCCGAAGATCAAATGACGCTCCTTAAAATCATTATTTATTTGAAAAACACGCATATGCCAATAAGTGGCATCAAGAAATATATTGATCGGGTGGTAGAAGGAGACCAAACCACGGAACTCCGACTGGAAATGCTGAAGAAACACAAGCAAGCCGTGCTGGCTGAAATAACATTGATGACAGAAGCCTTAGAAGGCATTGACGTAAAAATTGCACGTTACACCAAACGGGTTCAGGAAAGAAAGAATAAACAAAACAGAAAAGAGGCGCCATAAATGAAACTTTCAGGAAATACAATACTGATTACAGGCGGAAATACGGGAATAGGATTGGCTTTTGCAGAGCGCTTTTTAAAAGCTGGAAATAACGTCATTGTTTGCGGACGGCGTGAACAGGCCCTTCAACATGCGAAAGAAAAATTCCCTGATCTTATCACCCGTGTATGTGATCTGGGCATTGAATCCGAACGTGCAGCATTGTTTGATTGGGTAACAATGAACTATCCAGAGGTGAATGTGCTGGTGAACAATGCAGGGATCCAGCAACGGTTTAATGTGTTAAAAGCGGATGCAAAGCACGATTGGAGTTATTTCAATCAAGAAATTACAACCAATATTGAAGCACCCTTACACCTCTCTATGCTGTTTGCTCCGTATTTTGCAGCCAAAGAAGAGGCGGCCATCATTAACGTGACATCCGGGCTGGCTTTTACGCCGTTTGCAATCGCTCCGATTTATTCTGCGACCAAAGCGGCCCTTCATTCGTTTACCATGAGTTTAAGACACCAGCTTTCCGATACGTCCATAGAAGTCATTGAGGTTGCTCCTCCGGCAGTGAATACAGAGTTGGGCGGAGCGGGACTGCATGTCCAAGGAGAACCGCTGGATGCCTTCGCAGATGGAATTTTCAAAGGATTGGAAGAGGGGAAAGCGGAAATTGGATATGGTACATCGGTGAACCGTTTGCGCATGTCGCGAGATGAAATTGATGAGTACACGGAGAAGATGTATCAGGCTACGAAAAACGCAAAAGGGACGAAGAGCAGATAGCCCTCTGCTTCGTCCCTGTAATCTATCGGTGTTGTTTCTATTCACCGATGTGTTTTTTAAAGGCATTAGAGATAGCCCCTCTACTTCTCAATGTTTCACATTGAGTTGTGTAAGAACATACCTATACTCCTTGCCTTTCTTTACTTTTTTTACAATAGCATCAACGCGGCTAACCAAATCGTCATTCGGATAATCAGGATCGTATAAATGTCCATACACTCTATAATTGTTGCTCCCCATATCGTAAAGTTCATCTACCTGAACATAGAAGACTCTCTCGCCGTCAGCACCATCAAAGGTATAACCTTTACCATTGTATTTAAGATTAAGCACGGACCGATGATTGCTAAATTTGATATTGAAATATTTTAATATTGAGGTTTCAACAGATGATTTAGTGATATAAAGTTTTCCGTGAGATGAACTTATTCTTGAATTAAAGTTGTTTATGTAGTTATGCCATACGCCGAAGCGAATAAGATCGGAATTATTTATTTTCTTAGCATCAAATTTGTATAGCTGCAGCTCGGTAAAATTGCTAAGAAAAACCCCTAATTTCTTGGACTCGGAAGAGGAAAGATCCACCTTTTTGTATAGCTTAAATGTCCCCTTAGGGAAAGAATAGTCCGTTGTTTCTGTACCTGACCAAGTCAACGTGACCGTTTCTTTTTTTACGCTAATCGTCATTTTCCCATTATTGTACTCATCCTTATATTTAAAGCTCGCCGTACCTTTTGCATTAAAAGTAACCGTTCCGGTGATGAAACTGCTCCTGTATTTTCCCTTTGAATTCAAAAAACTATTTCTGCTATCGTTAGTGGGGAGGTAATAATCGTTTGTCACCTCTACTTCTACTTGTGTTCCTTTGTCCTTCATTCTAAGATACATTTGATTCATTCCATATGAACCAATGTCATACTGATCACTCCACGTCCCCGTATAACTACTTGCAGCATAGGAAGCCGGACTAATTACAAGCTGTGCCATAAGAATCATTGCGACTATACTGAACACCATTAATTTTTTGATCATTTTCATTCTCCTTCAATTCTACATGATCTAACCTGTCCATTGGACTAAACGCATATAAACCGCACTAATCAATCACACTAGGGCACTGCGAGTGCTGTGCCATCTTTCCGATCGCTGTTATCCCCAGATTTTTTTGATTTCCCTCTCCAAACTCAGCGAAACCAGTTTCATTTTAAATGCAATACCTCATCCCTTCCTCATAAATTTAGTTACATTGGTATATATTCCAAACACCTAGTTGATTATAGGTAATTTGGACTTGCCCTTCAATGCTTTTCTACCTGAAACAGCACTATACTTGTAATTTTTTGTTCCAACAGCACATCCATCTCAGGTTGAAACGCAACATACATACATTAAATAAAGACCAGCAACAAAAAAAGCTGCCGGTCTTTCGCATTTCCTTACTGTTCTTTGTACACTCGGACATAATCAACTTGCATAGTGGCGGGGATATCAGACGCGTTCGGAGTACGTCCGCCGTCAAAGTTTCCACCGATCGCCAGGTTCATAATAAGATAAAATGGCTCATCAAAAGGAGCGTTCGGGTTGTTCGGTGCGGCTGCCGAATACCACTGCTCGTTGGTGACTTTATAGAAAAACTTGCCGTCAACATACCATTTAATATGGTCCTCTTCCCAGACGACCGAGTATACATGATAATCATTGGCAAACGTTTGCCCTTCCGGGAAGTGATATTCGCCGCCGGCTGACTGGTTCATCGGCCATTGTCCGCCAAAGTGTACGGTGCCACTCGTTGACCCAGGCAGGCGCCCTCTCGCTTCCATGACGTCGATCTCTCCCGATGCGGCCCATGTGCCATATACGGAATGTTGGGGAAGCATCCAAAGCGCAGGCCAAACCCCATCGCCTGTGGGCAGCTTGGCACGAAAATCCACTCTGCCGTACTTTAAGGAAAGCTTATCCTTGGTGTTAATCTTGCCGGAGGAATATTGTGCATACCGACTAGGATCCTGCGGGAAGGATCTGATATCATTCATCGCCCTGATATTCAACTTCCCGTCTTGTACAAAAATATTTTGGGAGCTGTTTGTGTAATGCTGAAGCTCCGCATTGCCCCATCCCCAGGTACCGGGATCGTCATTGAGATAATAACCTGTTTCATAGTTCCATTTACTCAAATCAAGCGTGGTGCCGTTGAATTCATCCTGCCAGATGAGATTCATGCCTGCCATAGCCGGATCGGTCGGTGTTCCAATAGCAATGTCCTCTTGGTCAGAAATATCTGGACGCGGAGCATTCGGATTACCGATCAGCGTATAGTTGACGAAATTGCTGCCTACATTTCCGCCCGTCTGTCCATTCAGCGGATAGCCGATACGAATCTGCATATCCACCTGAATCGGTTGAAACCACAGGCCATAGATAGTATCGCTCCAATACCCCCACTGGTTGGCATCAGACATATTATTGTAGCCATTACCGGAGTATGCAAACTTGCTCTGACTGGAATTACTCAAATCCACCCATTGCCCATTGATATTAATCTGGTATACGAAATTACCCAGCTCTTTGGCAATTGGCGCACCTCCATCAATTTTGGGAAGCGGTATGCCGATAGAGCCATTCGCATCTGCCGTAAACGTTGTTCCTTCATAGGGCGTAATCACATAAGAATGACGTACGGGTTCATTAAAGATAATGGTATAGACCACGTTAGCCGAAGAAGTTTTGGATTGTAATTTGACATTGATCGACTCCGTAACGTTAAACCAGTATCCTCCTCCGCCGTCGGTAAATTGGCCAAAGTTATGATCATAGATCCAGCCGCTGGCTGCATTATTGTCGATATCGATCCATGTGCTGCTGTTTACAGGTTTTACATATACCTTCAAATCCTCGGCAACGGCTTCATAAGTTACCGCCGGATCATTGTTGAATGTCGGATATGTAAATCCCGCGCCGCCTGTGAAGCCTGCCGTTATTTGCGGCCCCTGTGTCGGATGCATCGCCGTGATGGTCGTTTTGTTTATATTTTGAAAAACAAGCCGATATTCAAGTGTAACGCCATTTGCTTTGGAGTATAGTTGAATATCGGTGGTTGCCGAGACCGTGAACCAATAGCCGTTAAAGCCTCCATCGGCCCAGTGCCCCCAGTCTTGGTTATAGATATAACCGCCGGCTTGATCAATATCCACCCAGCTGCTGCCTACTTTCACATTGACACCGACGTCATTGTAAACATCGTTCCACGTCGCCGAGCCTCCGTTGAATTTAGGCATGACGAATCCGTAGCTGGCTTTGCCAACCCCTGATTTGGAGATTACAGGTCCATCTGCGGGCGAAAAGTAATCCATCGAGGACACCGTAGTTCCCGCTGCCTGAACTTTCGAAGCAGGCATTACGCCAATGCTGGCCAGCATTACAATCACTAAGAACAAACCAAGTACCTTTTTCACCAATCGTTTCTCCATAAAGTGAAATGGTTTCATCCTAGTCCTCCTTTTTTTCGCCTCCATGTTGAATGAATACGACCATCAATCTTGCTATAATCCATTTCACGATCCCTGGATCGAAATGGAAACCAACTCCTTTCGATGTCTCGATTTATGCAGCATTTACTTCCTTTCGTTCCACAAAATAAAAAAAGTCGCTATTACAGCGACTTGAACCCATTATTAGGGTATTCCTATTTTTCATGATAATTACCATTGAAATGAAGTCAATTATCCGTGAAAGGTTTCACCAATCGTTCAAAGCGTGATAATCATCGGACCATTTTTGGTAAGGATTATCGTATGTTCCAATTGTGCCACAGAGCTCTTGGCCGTAGCAAAGGTCCAGCCATCATCTTTTTGGAATACTTCCTCTTCCAAGGTAGAGATAAAAGGTTCGAATGCAATAACCATGCCTTCCTTTAATAATTCATCATCCGATAGATCATTATAATTATAAATATGGTCAGGTGCTTCGTGGATAGTGTGTCCAATGCCATGCCCTGTAAGATTTTTGATCACCGTGAATCCATGCTGTTTGGCTGTTTGGAATACCGCTTTTCCGATCCCGCTTTTTTTGGAACCAGGTTTTGCTTTCTTAAGTCCTGCTTCAAATGCTTGCTTAGCAGCTTCGCATAATTTCGTTAACACTTCTTCACCTTTGCCTACGACAAACGAGATTCCCGTATCCGCGAAATAACTGTTTTTTGAGCCGGAAACATCGATGTTTACCAGATCCCCTTCTTGGATAACCCGATCTCCCGGAATACCATGTGCCACTTCTTCATTAACGCTGATACAAGTATAACCAGGGAAATCATATTCACTTTTTGGAGCTGAAACTGCGCCTTCTCTGGCAAAAAGCTCTCCGGCAATATCATCAAGCTCTTTCGTCGTTATGCCAGGAATCGTTCGTTGTACCAATTCATCTCGAATAGAGGCAACAATTTTTCCAATTTCCTTCAACCCATTGATGTCTTCTTCTGTCTTTGCAATCATCTGTTTTACCTCGCAATCTTTTATCTTCAATTCATTATATAAGTGTTATCTCCTCAATGCACCCGATACATGCAAAATATTTGTATATGATCCCTCTATCGCAAATTCGGCTTATAGACATCCCTTAGGTTACCAGGTTCGTAAAATGGATACTCCAGCTTTTGCTGGACTTGAAGAACGGTCTCCGTGCTTGTCAACATCTCGACCACGTATAACCCAAGGTCAATGGAAGCTGTAACTCCCGCACCGGTTACCGTGTTACCGTCACGCACTACACGCGCAGCAACGACTTCCGCACAATAGGGAGCCAGTAAATCATAAGCTGACGAGTTGGTCGTAGCCTTTTTTCCATGCAGGAAACCGGCTGCTCCCAATAGCAAAGCCCCGGTACAAATCGAAATCTTATAAGGCACGTTCTCTGCCGTGCGAACCCAGCGCATGAAATCCTCATCAAATCGAAGCGTTCTCGTGGATCGGCCACCAGGGAAAAAGACCAGATCAAAATCACCTAGATCAGGCAATACCGCATCGGATTTCATTTTCAGCCCCCGGTCATCTGAAATTTCATCCTTGTCTGCACAGAATGTCCAAGATACGTTTTCCTTCGCTTTCAGAATCGCCAGCCAAGTCACCGCTTCATAAAATCCAGCCAAATCCATGCTTGTCATTCCATTAAATAATACAAACGCCATTTTCATCGCCGCCACCATTCCTTTCATTTCCTGAAAATAAATAAAGTGTTCGATCAAAAAGATCAAACACTTTGCCCAGGCGTACGGCATATAAAATATGTGCTTCCTTGTGGTTCACTCCACGTTTACGCCAGTCGCACATACCGGATATTTAGCTCTAAGTATACATGACCTCTTTCACTATTGTAAATAAATGAAATGGTTCCAGTCTTTCTCTTTTCTTTTGTGTTTAGGATACCGAGCTACTTGTTTAACAAGGCATCGGCTTTCTTCGCCGCTTCAGCTATGGCTGCCTCTGGCGTAACGGACGAATCCACAACCGCGCGAAGAATTTCATCCTTGATGATCTCCCCAATTTCCGGATAAACCTTCTGCATTGGACGCGGACCCGCATATTCCAGTTGGTCTACCGCCACCTTGAACAGCGGCTTTTCCTCATAAAGCTTCTTCATCTCATCGCTTTCCACAGCACTGATTCGGCTGGGCAAATATCCCGTAAAGGAGCTTGCATAAATCGTTTGCTCTTTGGAGGTCATCCATTTAATGAACTTCCACGCCGCCTCCTGCTTTTCCGGGGACAGCCCCGATGTCATAACCAGATTGGCACCGCCTGTCGGTACTCCATACGTATCATTTGCAGGCATAAATGTCGTTCCGAGTTCAAAGCCCTGCTCTTCGGCAACCTTCATATTATTGGTCAAGTCCGCGGTCGAGGAGAACAGCATCGCAGAACGTTGATTGTGGAAATCCGTCTTGGCTTGCGTACCCGCATCATCGGTCGTGGCGATGTTCATAATGCCTTCATCCTTCATCTTCAACCACAGCTTTACGGGCGCAATCCCGGTTTCATTATTGAATGCCGCACTTTTTCCATCCTCGCTGACCATCGTTCCTCCACTCTGCCTTACAAAAGCTTCGTAGAACCAAATGTCGACAGGCATCGAGATGCCATAACGCTTATCCTTCACCGTCAGCTTGCGTGCATAATCTTCAAACTCGGTCCAATTCTTCGGTCCGGCAGGATCAAGTCCCGCCTCCTTCAGCATCGTCCGGTTCAAATACAGAATCGGCGTACTGCGCAAATAAGGAAGAGCATACAGTTTGCCATTCACATAGGAATTCCCCATGAGTCCTGGAATGAAATCTTCCGTATCGAGCTTGTCTTTCTCAACAAAGGAAGTCAAATCCTGTGTCATGCCGGATTCGGCGAACACCCCAACGGAAGCAATTTCATTTTGCCAAACTTCGGGGGCATTGCCCGCTGCAAAAGCCGCCTGCGCCTTGGAATGCTGGTCTGCATACGATCCCTGGTATTCCGCCTTTACGATCACTTCATCCTGGGATTCATTAAACATTTTCACCAAGTTCTCATTGTTCTCGGCGATCTTGTCACCCCAAGAGTACCAATATGTAATCTCGACCGGTTTATTGGCCGTACCATTGGAACTGTTACCTGAAGCAGCCGTATCGGTTGAACCAGCGGAGTTGGAATCGCCGCAAGCCGTCAAAGCAAGCGCAAGCGTTGCCGCTAACATCATAGAACCAAATTTTTTCATGAATAAGTCCTCCTATGAACCTGATTATTTTACGCCCGAATAAACAAATGCTTTAATAATTTGACGTTGTCCAAATAAGAAAACGATAAGGATCGGAACGACCAGTATCATGTTTCCAGCCATCAAAATGTGCCAGGCGGCTCCTCCGTCGACCTCGCGCAGCTTGGAGATTCCGATCGGCAGCGTTCTTGCAGCATCGGAGGTGGTCATGACGAGCGGCCAGAAATAATCATTCCAGTGTGCAATAAAGCTGAACAATGCAAAGGTCACCAAGGTTGGCCGTGCCAAGGGCACCATAATCTTGAGAATGATCTTCCACTCCGGGGCTTGATCCAGTCGCGCCGCTTCAATAAGCTCTTCCTGTACCTGCTTGAACGACTGCCTGAGCATGAATATGCCGAAGGCGCTGGAGGAGAAAGGAAGAATGAGTGCCAGCAAATGGTTGATGAGTCCCCACTTGCTAAGCAGCAAATACACCGGCAGGAAAATAAGCTGACCAGGAATCATCAAGGTCACCATCGTGATCCCGAATAACAGCTTGTCTCCTTTGAAGGAGTATCTTGCGAACGCATAGGCTGCCAATATAATGGTTGTGAATTGAAGCAGGAGTATACTGACCGAGACGATAACGCTGTTCATCAGGTATTTCAAAAAAGGCCCCGATTCCCACGCCGCTTGGAAATTGCTCCACATGATCCTGGAAGGAATCCATTTGGGTGGAAAGATCACCGTTTCCGGGTAAGACTTCAATGATGTTGAAATCATCCATAGAAAAGGGACTGCAAAAATCGCAACCAATGCGACCGTGGCAGTAACGTTCAGGATACGCAGCCATGACTTCATTGCCATGATATTCCCTCCTCCTTTCTATTGGTAGTGAACCTTACGGCTTAGCAGCTTGAAATAAACTAGCGTCAGCAAACCAACGACAAGGAGCAATATCACTCCCGCTGCAGAAGCGTAACCGATCTTGAAGTAACGGAATCCGTACTCGTAAATGTAAAAGACGAGCGTGTTGGTTGAATTGATCGGCCCCCCGTTGGTCATGATGGCAATGGTCTCAAACACCTGGAACGAGCTGATCAAATTAATGATAATCAAGAAAAACAGGGTCGGCGAAAGCATGGGCAGCGTAATTTTGTAGAACTTCCGCCACCAGTTGGCCTCGTCCAGAGCGGAGGCTTCATACACATCCTTCGGAATGCTTTGCAGACCGGCGATGAAAATAAGAGCGTTGTAGCCGACGCCTTTCCACACCGAAACAAGGACAAGCGACAGCAATGAACTGTCCGGACTGCTCAGCCATTCCAGTTTGGGCAAACCAACCATATCCAGCAAACCATTAAGCAAACCGAATTTGGGGTCCATCAGCCACATCCACACCAGGGATACGGATACAAGCGAAACAATGTGCGGACTGAAAAGCGCGCCCTGAACAAACCCATACCATGCCCCTTCCCGATTCAGCCATATGGCTAGCAGCAGCGAAATCACAATGGATAACGATACGGAAAGAAGCGTATAGTTCAAGGAATTGCTCAGCACCTGAAGAAACGCGCTATCCTCAAATAACTCGACAAAGTTGTTGAAGCCCACGAATTCTTTGACAGGATTAATGAAATCCCAGTTGTAAAAGCTCAAAAAGATCATATAAAAGATCGGATAAATGAAGAAAATGGAAAATATCACGATCGAGGGAGCCACCATGACATAGGGACGGAACCTGGACCACACGGTCATGAATAGTTCCCTCCCAGGACAATCAGTTCTCTCGTTTCGGACCGCTCATGCTGACGAGCACGTACACCTCTGCGATCAAAATAGTACAGGTCCTGCATCGACACGGAGATGTGCACCTCGGAGGCTGACTCCAGAGGTTTCAAGAAGCTCTTCACGGACACTTGGCCAAGTGCGGAGTCCAGTTGATAGATGATTTCTGCCCCTAGCGTCTCACGGGTCAGGATCCGGGCCGGGAACTGCACATGTCCGGGCTGCGACCGGTTCTCAAGCATCATTGCCGTTTTCTCCGGACGAAAGCCTACCTGCCCGATTTCGTCATGCAGCTGCCCGTTCAGAAACGGCAGGAGTTGTTCGCGGTCAATCACATTCATCGGCGGCGTGCCGATAAACCGGGCTGTGAACACATTATCCGGGTCATCGTAAATTTTCATTGGACGATCCGCTTGTTGAATGCGCCCTTTATTCATGATCACGATACGGTCTCCCATCGACATCGCCTCAACCTGGTCATGCGTAACAAAGACAAAGGTTGCGCCCAGCCGTTTGTGAAGCTGGATCAGTTCCGTTCGCATCTGATGGCGAAGCTTGGCATCCAGATTCGACAACGGCTCATCCATCAGGAAGACCGCGGGATTCTTGACCATGGCCCGAGCCAAGGCCACCCGCTGACGCTGACCGCCGGACAGTGCCTGCGGTTTCTTATGCAAATACTCGGCCAGACCGACGACCTCGGTGATCTCTTTGACGAGACGTTCTCGTTCAGGCCGAGGCACCTTGCGGTTCACTAATCCGAATTCGATGTTTTCCTTAACCGTCATCATCGGATATAATGCATAGTTTTGAAATACCATGGCGACATTGCGCTTGCCCGGCTCCACTCCATTGACACATTGGTCTCCGATCCAAACTTCTCCCGCCGACTGCTTGTCAAGTCCTGCGATCATGCGGAGCGTCGTCGATTTTCCACAGCCGGACGGGCCGACCAATACCGTAAAGGAGCCATCCTCAATGGTCAGATTGAGATCTTCGATGACTTTATCCTGTTTGAAGCTTTTTTCAATCTGCTTCAACACAATTTGTGCCATGCCATTCCCTCCTTTTTCTTGACATTATTGTGCCGCCGCTGCTAGATGAACGGATAAAGTAAGGTCGCTTTCCTCTCCCAATGCATTAGCGACAGGTCCAAAGCCCGGCAGATCATAACAAAAGCTCTGAATGTCTTCGTTTAAACCAGCATCCTGTATAAGACGGTGAGTTATCGCTACTCCGCCCTCATGCACTTCAATAACGCGATATGCCGGCACATCGAGACAAGCTGCGGTCTGTACGTAATGCCATTTACCTTGCTCCACGATGGAGTTCAAGTGATTATGTCCGCAAAAATAAATGCCTCCCTCTGGCCGACTGTTTAATATGCCCTTCAGTTCCTCCTGCGGACGGATGTACAGCTTATCGAGCGTCGAGCGCGCAGTCGTATCAAACACCGGATGATGGCCGAAGAGGAGCACTTGCTTCTCGCGCGAATCGGCAAGCTGGTCTTTAAGCCAATCCAGCTGCTCTTCGTCCAGCTCTCCTCCCCAATCTGTGCGGTTCATTTCCTGGGTAGTGTCCAGAAAAATCAATCTGGCGTGAGGCGTATCCATCGCCCGATAGCGCTCCTGACCTGTTAGCATGGAAATCTCATGTTTTGGCATCGAATACGTATCATGATTTCCCAGCACATGAATGAAGTTCCGTCCGCTTCCTGCAAGCATGGAAAACATCGAACGGAGTTCCTGATCCGTTCCTTCATGCGTCAAATCGCCAATCGAGACATGAACGTCCGCCTCCTCCTTCAGAAAAGCGTTAAGCATATGCTCGTATGCCCGGACTCTCGCTGCCTTCATTTCTTCGGTTCCATGACTCATGGTTGAATAGTGAAAATCACCAAGTAACGCAAGACGCATGCATGCCACCTCCACTTTTATTTTGGAACATTGCTGCTCAAGCTTTCTCCATCTCCAGCACCGTGGAATGCTTTGAATGATTCTGCTGCTCCATGATGCATTCATTCAAGGAAGGCCATATATAATCCGGAACGATATCCGCTTTTCCGATATCCTCTCTTGAGGAGATGCCGGTAAGCACGAGGGCAGTCTTCATTCCATTCAGCTTTCCAAACAAAATGTCCGTCTCCAGCCGATCGCCGATCATGAGGCAGCTGCTGCGATCCACGTCAAGAAGCTGAAGCGACTTTTCTGCATAATAATTTGAAGGCTTGCCGATCATTACCGCTGCTTTCTGCTGGCTCGCCGCCTCGATCGAGCTCAGAATAGCTCCGGTGTCCGGAATAATGTCTCCTTGGACGGGACAGCAATTGTCCGGATTCGTTGCGAGCAGAACCGCTCCATGACGAACGGCTTTTGCCGCCAGATGGAGCTTATCGTAATGGAATTGCCGATCCATTCCGACCAACACATGCGTTGAACGGTACGGATCCTCGGAAAGGTTTATCCCCACTGCCCGAAGTTCTTCCTTTAGCGCCTCCTCCCCTACAACCAGCACCTTGGCATCCGGTGCATGCTCTACAAAATAAAGTCCGGATACGTAGCCTGCAGTCAAAATTTCATCAAGCTGGCACGAAACGCCCAAACCCAGCAGCCGCTTGTAGCAATCCTCCCTGGTATGAACGGAAGTATTTGTAAGGAACAGCAGACGTTTGCCGCGTGACCGCAAGCTGCTTAAAAAGCTCTTTACGCCAGGCAGCCTCATTTGGTCAATATAAATCGTTCCGTCTAAATCGAAGCAGTACGCATCGTACGCATATACATTCTCCATAACCATGCTCTCGCCCGCTCATATTGAGCCGGACATCTCCAATACGTCCATGAAGCCTTCCAGCTCGTCGGTACAGATCCAGACGGACGGATACTCCTGAAATTGTTTCATGACGGAAGTCTCGTTGATGGTCCAAGCCATCAGTTGAATCCCCAGATCTTGACATCGCTGAATGTAGTGTTCGGTCACAAAGGCGTAGTGCATGGACAGAAACGTTGCCCCCATCTCCAAGGACCAGTCAAGAATAGCCTTTGAACCGCCAAAAGTGATGAGACCGATGCGTACATCGCGAGATAACTGCCTGATTCTCTCCAGGGCATCAAAATCAAACGACGTAATGACGACCTGATCCAGCATGTCGAATGCTTCGATAACTTCGAGCACCCTTTTCTCAAGCTCAGGGTAGTAGTCTCCCATCTGCTTCAGCTCAATGTTAAGTTGAATTTTATCCTTTAAGGCACGCAGCACTTCTTCCAGGGTTGGAATATGCTCATCCTGTTTCACTCTGAAAGATTGCAATTCCGAAGCCGTATAATCGACTACCCTGCCCGTTCCATTGGTCATGCGGTCCAGAGTATGGTCATGAATGACGACTGGAATTCCATCCTTGCTGAGATGAACATCCAGTTCGAGATGCGAGAAGCCAAGCTCTACCGCCTTTAAAAAGGAAGACAACGTATTTTCAGCATATTTCTTTGGATAGCCGCGATGAGCAACTGCTTGAATGATCATGCTTCATTCCCTCCTGTTGTATTTTTTGGACAACACAAAAAACCCAGCAGCAAATCACCCTCCTTCAACATCAAGGTTGTAATTGATTTACTTACCACCGGGTTTTCTCGTCGTCTCCACCCAAGGATAAATGTATGAAATTAAGTCCAGAATTTCTCATGCCCGATCGAAACAAAATCTGCGCCGCTCTTCAAGGCTTGCTGTATTTCTTCCTCATGCCGGATGAGGCCGCCCACGATCAAAGGCTGCGTGATACGTTCTTTGAGCTCTTGGATGACTCGGGGCATCAGTCCCGGCATCAGTTCAACCTCATTCGGTTTGTAGCTCATAATCATCCGCACGGCCGTCTCAATGGCTGCGGAATCGATCGCAAATATGCGCTGAATGCTTAATATGCCTGCCTGCTTTGCCGCAGAGACCGCATTGCTCTTCGTCGTCACGATCCCGTCCACTTTAAACACATCCGCAAGATATTGAATGGCAGAGGCATCTCGCCCAATCCCCGATACCATCTCGGTATGCACATAGACCTGTTTCCCGCTTTGATGCAGACTGTCTACGATTGTGCCCAGATTGGTAATGTTCCCTGTCATGAGAATCACTCGTTTTACATCGCTTGCTAAAGCTCGGGCAATTTGTTCGTCTACCGTGATGGAGGCGATGATCGGATAATTCTTCATGATTCAGTCCTCATTCCCTCGTTTGTCATAATAAATATTAAAGAGGAAGTATTCGTAATAAATCATCCCCGTGTAAACGGCGTATTAATTTTAGATCTATATGAACCGGCAAAAAACATGCACACGTTAACGGAGAGGCAGAACCAATCTGGGGATAACAGCGATCGGAAGATGGTACTGCACTCGCAGTGGCCTTGTGTGATGGATTAGTGCGCTTTAGGGTCAGACTCATGCGTTTCACCCGATTTTGCCCTGAAACCTATGATAAAATAGTATATTTGAATGTGAAATTCAGAGTCGATGTCAATGAAAGGCGGATGTTCAACCATGTTCAATGTTGCAATCTGTGACGACGAGGAAAAACAAAGAGAGCTTGTAAAAACGATGCTGATCTCCCTATCTCTAAAAAGCAATATCGATTTCCAGATTACGTTGTTTGCATCCGGCGAACAGCTGGTCTCCCATTATCAAGACGTTGGGGACACGTTTCATATTCTCATCATGGATGTGGAAATGAGCGGAATGAACGGAATCCAGACGGCCAAAGAAATCCGAAATATGAAGCATTTGGATGTGCAGATCATGTTTTTGACCAGTTATCCGGAGTATATGGTGGAGAGTTTTGACGTGGTCACCTTTCAATATTTGATCAAACCGATCCAGCCTCATATCTTTGAAGAGAAAATGATTAAACTGTGCCAGTATTTTAAAGCGATGGACAAAAAGTTCGTGCTGATCAAATCTGACTATGAGGAATTGCTGTTGAAATACGATGATATTCTGTGGATTGAGGTCGTGAAGAGTTTAACGATCAAAAACAAATTGAATGTTGTAACCAAAGAAAATACCCATGTGAGCAAAGGCATTCTTTCCCATTATGCGGACGCTTTGAAAGACCATGGTTTCTTGCAAATACACCGCTCGATCATCATCAACCTGATGCATGTTCAGAAGTTTTCCGGCGCACAGGTCGTCATGCTAAATGGCACTGTGCTGCCTATTGGACGATCCAAAGTCAAAGAAGTCAAGGATGCCTACACCAAATTTATGATCATGAGGATTCAATGATATGGATGCTTATGTGTTTTTGTCCGTCATCGTCGTTCCCTTACTTATGGCATTTCAGGTGAATTTTTATTTCGATTCCGTGCTGGGCAAGCCCAAACGAAAGCCCCAAAGAGTCATTTATTTTATCGTATTCGTTGTATTGGGTAGTTTCTATCTGGGAACTTCATTTTCACCAGTCGTTTCGTCTGCTCTGGCTTTGCTGTTCATCTTCAGCCTGGCGCAATCCTATAAGGTCGAATTCATCATTAAACTTGCTTTTACCGTCCTGTATGCAGTGCTGCTCACAACGGTGAATTACATTGCGGTGTATATTATGAGTGCGCTGGACGCTACGGATTACACCATATGGGATCATTACAACCCGGAGAATCATTGGGTGTCCTCCAAAGTCATGCTGCTTGGCTGCAGCATGATGTTCGTTGTCATCCAGATCGTTCGTTTGATCGCCAAACGCAGAAGTTTCGCCATGCATTATCGGTATTATTTCTTGTTTCTGATCGTACCCACCATAACGATCTATCAGATCAATGTGGCCTCGAATTATAGTGAAAAAAACATATTTTATATCGTTTCCGTGCTAGGCTCCCTTTTTCTTAATGTGTTCATTGTATACGTATTCGATAATATGGTCGAAAAGGTTCAGCTCGCGCATGTAAATGCCCAGCTGCAGCGACAGATGGATTATCAGGATGCCAACTATGAGAAGACGGTGCACAGTTTCAAAAATGTGAAAAGCATCATCCATGATATCCATCAGCAGTTTCTGTACATTGAAGAATGTATCCAGCAAAACAAGCTTGATGCGGCAGGTGATCATATTAGACTTACGTTAAACAAGATTGAAGGAGCATACCAACGGGTAAACTCCGGCAATCTCGTGATCGATGCCCTTGTTACGAATACCATTGCCGTGGGGCAAGCAAACGGGATCCGAATCGATACCCGAATCGGGCTTCATTCACAGCATGTGCACATCGATCGATATGATCTGTGCGTGGTGCTTGGCAATATGCTGGATAATGCCGTCGAGGCTTCCAAGAAAGTGAGGCAAGCTGAAGACCGATATATTCTGATCGCAATCCACTCCACTGCCTCTGCACTCGCCATCCAGATTATGAATCATGTGGAGCAACCATTAACTCACTTGAAGAGTGAGAAGCCCAATCCGGAGTATCATGGGATCGGCCTCACCAATATATCGAGGATGTGTGAGAAATATGGAGGACATATGAGTATCGAGAATCACCATCGGACATTCAATAACATGGTTGTGCTTCCTTTCCACACAAATCATCCCTGAACATGCCGTTCAAGGATGGTTTTTTTCCATTCAGGGTTCGTTAGCGCACGGTGTACCTCCTTCCGGATATGATGAATCTATCATACAAAAAGCACTTGAGGGAGGATGTTATGATGAAGAAACTGATCAGTATATTATGCACGGCGGTGCTTGTGATCACACCAATGACGGGCGTCATGGCCAAGACGAACCCAAACGCGACCGTTGAGGTGGCTGCCAACAGAATCGCTACGGATTTGCTGCAAAATTACGGTGTCACAAGTCTGCAATATGCCATTATGGATGAAGGAAAGATCATTTTGTCAGATGGCGCGGGGCTTCACGACAAGGCATCACAGATCCCCGTGGACAAAGAGAGCATGTTCGGAATCGGCTCGGTGAGCAAAATGTACGTCACGGCCGCTGCCATGATGCTTGTCGATTCCGGCAAAGTCGATCTGGACCAGCCTCTTACGACGTATATTAAAGACTTCGAGATGGCCGATTCTCGCTATACCCAAATCACGCCGCGCATGCTGATGAATCATTCTTCCGGTCTGTACGGCACGCACTATGGAAACAGCATGTTGTTTGATGATAATGACACCATGAATCATGATGAATTACTGCTCAAACTCAAGACGGAACAACTAAAGTCAGACCCGGGAGCGTATTCCGTTTATTGCAATGACGGTTTCCAGCTGCTTGAAATATTGGTTGAACGGGTGAGCGGGTTAAGCTACAGCGAATATATTGCCAAATTCATCAGCAATCCGCTGCAGTTGGAATCGACCAAGACACCGCTGGATTCATTCGACAGAGACCGTTTATCCGAGACGTATTGGCCAACGATTGAAACTAAACTGCCTGCCGAAAATGCCAATATCCTCGGCACAGGTGGAATCTACTCGACTGCAGAAGAATTAACCCGGTTTGCAGAAGTATTGATGGGGAACAGACCGGACATTCTGTCCGAATCCGCGGCAGAGTCCATGCAAAATCATGAATATCGTCAAGGAATCTGGGTGTCTGAAGAGAGAAATACGTTCAACTACGGTCTTGGCTGGGATGCTGTTGATCTGGCACCGTTCAGCGATTACGGCATTACTGCACTCACTAAAGGTGGAGACACCATGATGTATCATGCATCGTTAATCACGATCCCTGAACATGATATTTCGATGGCTGTTCTGTCCTCAGGCGGATCTTCCATCTACAACCAGATGTTTGCCAGCAAAGTTCTGCTCGAGGTACTGGAGGATCAAGACATCATTGATGAGATTCAGCCGGATCAAACATTCCCACCACCCGTGAAAGTGAACATGCCGGCGGAGTTGACTGCATATTCCGGTCTATATGGTACGGTAGGTACAACGCTGGACATAAACATCCAAAATGGCGAGATCAAACTGCCTGCCTTACAAGGAGGACTCATCCCGGAGCAAATTTATGTGTACACAGGTGAAGGACAATTTACGAGTCCCGATGGAAGTGTAAAGATTAGTTTCGAGAAAGAAAGCAACGACAAGGTGTACGTTAAAGTGCTGGCAAATATAACGTTATCCGGTCTGGGACAAACAGTGATGAATACTTATGATTATCAGAAATTGGAGCATCAAGCGCTGGATACAGCAACGAAAGAAAAGTGGGCTGCTCGCAACGGTTCGAAATATTACGCACTGGATGAAAAAATAACGTCGATCTTCTATCTGCTTCCTTCGATGCTGATCAAGAACCTGACCGTTGATGCAGAGAACGGCTACGCCAACGGCACACGAGTGGTTGATCCGAACTATGCAGAGAATGTCGCCCAGATTCCTGTGATGAACGGAAGAGATGCCTTCGATCTGCAGCTCTACACGAAGGGTGATACCGAGATTTTGATTCAGGATGGGCAGGAATATATTGCAGAGGATGCCATCGCTCCGATCTTCGCCGGGAAAACAGGAATCACTACCATTCCGGCAAACGGTCAAGCCCGATGGTATGCGATTGACGCCCGCTCGGCGAACAAATCGTTAACGGTGGATTCTCCGGATCGCGGAGGTTATGCCGTATATAACGCCAAAGGGGAAGTAGTTCACTTTTCCGTGGCAACCCATCAACAAACAACACAGCTTCCAAAAGGTGGTTTTATCGTTTTTGGCGGTGAAGCCGGAGATGTCTTCAAAATCCATCTAAAATAAATGGAATGAATAAAATCAGGTTTCTTGAAATAACAGATCACAAGCAAAATTTGCTTGGCTGTAGCCCCGTCAAATAGACAAAAAAGAGGATTTTTATAAAGCGGCGACTCTCTTCCGAAATTCAATCGGCTGGAGGTCGCCGAGATTGTTTTGGAAACGTTCCTTCTTGTAAAACGAAGTACACTTTTGCCTCTTACTGTTTACATTGGCAGAGCGGTTTTCCGTCACTTATTTATTACCGAGTTGTTCCGCCAAACCGATTAAAAGTCCTTCTTTCCCACGAATGTAGCAGAGCCGATACGAGTTCTCGTACTGAACCACTTCGCCAACGAGATGAGCACCATGCTTAGTGAGTCTGGAAACCAGTTCGTCAATATCCTCAACGGTGAACATGACGCGTAGATAACCGAGGGCATTTACAGGAGCAGTTCGGTGATCTGATATCGTAGGCGGGGTGAGAAATCGCGAAAGTTCAAGTCGGCTGTGACCATCTGGGGTAACCATCATGGCAATCTCTACACACTGTGAACCCAGCCCGGTTACCCGACCAGCCCATTCACCTTCGACAGTAGCTCGCCCTTCGAGCTTCAAGCCAATCTCCTCGAAGAAAGAAATGGCGTCATCAAGGGATTCTACAACGATCCCAACATTGTCCATTCTTAGTAGTTTGTTCATAGTTTTATCTCCTTATGTTTGCAAAATTAAATCATCTGTTCAATGTCGTAGTGAGCAATCGCTGTATGGAGCGGATTGCTTCATCCAGATCCATTGTATATTTTCTGGATCTTAATCAATATCTGCAATAACCCATTGAGCTGAATCTCCCTCTTCTTTCTTTTTCCAAAAAACCATGGTGCTGCTGTATTCTTCGTCGTTCTCCTTCAGCTCAGTAACCATTACAACTGCCTGATAAAGCTTCTTTTGTTCTTGTATGGTAATGTCACTCATGGAGGTAACCTTCCGAACTTTGAGTGTTCCCATACCCGATATTGGCGCTTGAGGATCAATAAGGCTCATATACCCCTTTTCATCCTCTTCCCATATATAACGCAGGCGGGCATTCATTAATTTGACGATCTCCAGCTCGTCCCCTGTATAATTCGTTTCATCAAGGTAAACCGGCGGGATGTCTTCAGCTTCCTTGGCTTTTGTTAGTTCTTCTTCCTTTTGCTTGTTTTCCTCTTCAGTCACACTTTCCGTTACTGGAATCGTTGGCTTCTGTGCCTGTTCACGGGTTGTTTTATCTTGACAAGCGATTAATAATGCAAACAATCCAAGCATAGCGGTAAGCTTTTTCAAGATCCCATCCCTCCCATTCTTTATTCGTAAAGTGCTTCATCATCTCCGGATGTTCCTGTTCTCCATCGACGGCTCGCTAACTAGTACTCTAGTTTTAACGATGTCCAAAGAAAAATAACCAATATAGCTGAAGGAATCGTGATGCCCATGATCACTGCGATATAGGGTAAAGGGGTTTTTAGATAATTTTTGAATTCCCTATACTTCTCCTCACGTTTTAACTTTGAATGGGTTTGCCTCTTAATACTTTCTACTATTTTTACGATTTCCTTTTCATCTAATTCTCGAATATCTTCCCACAATTTTATATACGTGTCTTCGCAGCTTTTATTGTATTTGGTCATATAATGGTCACTCCCAACATTTGTATGGCTTATAGCGTTTATAATTCGAATGAACAATATTATTTTAGGAGGAATCAAGATGAAGCGACTAATTTCTCTGTTGTTGATGTTAACCTTAGTTGTCGGTGCAGCGTCCATCGCATCTGCTAAGGACCCCTCTTTAAATGACCTCTCTTTTAAAGAGCGCGCGGCGTACATGTATAGTCCTTCAATAAAAAAATCCGTATTAAATGTCTCGAAAAGCGGTAAGTTAACCACCACGACCTATAACTCCATTCAAATTCCAGTAAAGGATGTCTTTAAAGCATCTGGAGCAAAGATGATGTGGGATGGAAAGAACAAAATAACTAAAATTATAAATCGAGGACAAGAACTCATTCTTAATTTCTCTGGAAAGGAAATCACGGCGAGTGAGAACCAAGTCGTTCTCCCTGAAGATTGGGTACAATTGAACGATGGAGTCTCGACTATTAATGCATTTGTCTTAGCGTACATCTTTGAAGAATATGCCGATGATTCGGATCAAGAAAGACTGGACTGGGCAGAGAAACTTGAATTTTTGGATATCAAACAAACGACGGGGATCCCAGGGGTCGATCGATATATGCATGTATTTGTTGAGTTTAACGATTAGAAGGACCATCGTTCATTGAACACTCCCACCACTTAGCCTTCGCTTGAAGTGGGGGATTCTTGGGTCATCGAACCTCTTGGTTCGAAGTGGACCAAGCGATCCCTGTGGTTCCCACAGTTCTCGGGCGATATGACGATCGATATGGCAACATCCTTAATGTTTCGGGCTGCATTGACATCCCGATCATGGAGGGTCTGGCAGGATGAGCACACCCATTGCCGTACCGAAAGATCTTTAACCCCTCGGTGTAGTGCTCCGCATACATGGCAGGTTTGACTTGTCGGAGCGAACGTATCCGCAATCTTGAGGGTGCGCCCGTACCATTCCGCTTTATACGTGAGCTGCCTTCTGAACTCACTCCAGGATGCATCGGCGATCCATTTGGCCAGCTTGTGATTCTTAAGCATGTTTGAAACTTTTAAGTCCTCGATACTGATCGTTTGGTTTTCACGAATCAGCTTGGTGGACAGCTTGTGCAAAAAGTCATGGCGGATATTCACCATTCTCTCGTGGATCAGGGCGACCTTCCGTTTGGCTTTTTGCCAATTGGTACCGTCTTTCGTACGTCGGGCCAATCTCCGTTGCCAGCATGCCAACTTCTTTTCGTACCGGCTGAAGGCTTTCGGATGAGTATCCCGCATACCCTCGGAGGATACCGCAAACGTTTTAAGTCCCAGATCGATCCCTACCGACTTATCGTTATCCCGCAAGGGCTTCATTTCCACTTCACAGACGAGCGAAACAAAATATTTCCCCGCGGCATTTCGCCGTACCGTAGCCGAGAGAATGCGTCCTTCACAGGGGCGGGAGTTTGCAAAACGCAGCCACCCCAGCTTGGGGAGCTTCAGCTTCCTCCCATTCACAGCGATATTTCCATTCGTATATCGAGTAGTGTAGCTTTGCACCGGATGTTTACGATTTTTGAAACGCGGAGCCTGCGTCTGCTTCTTGAAAAAACGATCAAAGCTATCGGCTACATGCCGAACAGCCGATTGTAGAGCGATACTATCCGTTTTTTTCAACCAAGGATGTTCTTGCTTTAGATCTGGGAGCTGCGTGGCACAAGCATGGTACGACAAGCCCTTGCCCGTGGCGTCAAACGTATCCTTCCATTGCCCCAGAAAATGGTTGAACACAAACCGGCAACATCCAAACATCTGATGAATCCACTGCTGCTGTGTACGATTGGGGTAGATCCGATACTTGTATGCTTTATGGAAGAACATGCCATGCACCTCCGTTCCTTGCAATTATCATAGCACATATGTTCGGTTCCGAATAGAAAAAAATGGCGATTCATCCCCCACCTAAAGCTGACGCTTTTGAGGAGGGAGTCTTCTCGCCTTCAACGATAAAGCACTTTTAAATTCTTACATCTAAAACCTCTCCCTGTGTTGTTGGGAGAGGTTTTAGCATGTTTAGAATGAAATCATGTTGACCGAAACCACCAGTTTCCGTTCAAGCTTATAGGAGAACTACATTACTTCTCCATCGGGAGTGGCGTAAAGAGCAGATTGACCGGCAGGTTGCTTCCTGGCGCGGCAGAGAACAGAATCGTTACGCTTTCTCCAGAGGATCCTGTGCGGTAGAGAACGCTTTGTTCACTCGACGTGTTGACGGAAGTGCTGTTTTCAGCAATCTGCACAACCTGTCCGTTCACAAGAGCTACTCCAAAATATTTTCCTCCGCGAGGGTTAAAAGAGATCAGCGTACGCGGAGCGACATTGTTCAATGTGATTTTGTACAATACGCCAAAGTTGCCCGCATTGGATGCGTCTATGTAGGCCATTGGATCTTTTCCGACCAGATTCGGATCGCTCGCATTATCGCCGAGCGGCAGGCGGGCTGGTTTGTCTCCCAATGGCTGATCGTACGTGATGATGCGAGTAGCATTCGGGTACGTTCCGCGGTTGTGCACGCCGTCACGATCAAGCACAGGCAGCATCGGCAGGGCTTCGAACGGATCTTTATTTTCTTCGACCATGATCACGTTATAGTCCAGTGGATAATCGCTGAATGCGTCCGAATAAAGTGAGATCACTTGTCCTTGTTTCATCGGAGTTTTATTGAGCTCGGTCAAAATCAGTTTGCTTTCTCCAGGTTGAATATACTCTTTCTTTTGATCGGACCCAGTCTGAATCGACTTGAACCATTTATCGATAGACAATTTCCCGGCTACGGTAGCATATGGAGTAGGTCCCGCAAAGCCCATATTTTGTTGTTCGAATACTGCCGGATATGGATTGTTATTCGTTGCGATAACATACATTTTTACTCTTTTGCCTGTATTGTTCACATGGTGAATCATGAAACGGGTCTGCCCCGTAGATGATTCTTTATATACTATGCCTTCCGTATTCACCGTTTCCGGGCTGTTGCTGCGGATCAGCAGGCTTGGCTCATCGGTGTACGTATAAGGCACTTTTTCCATAGAATGCACTTCCCCGCCGTTGAAGGCAAATTTCTGTCCGACCGGGGTGAAGAGTAAATTGAAATCTGATTGAGTATACAACGTCTCATCGGTTATGGTGATGACTTTGCTGTACGTGTCGGTTGCACCGTGTTTGTCCGTAACGGTAATGGTCACCGTTTTGGGACCCGGAACAAAGAATGCTAATGAGTTGTTCTCCCATTCCACTTCGTTGATAGCATTTTCATCATCCGTGCTTTGGTCGATATACGTGATTTTTTCACCCATCTTGTACTGTTCCTTGTCCGTCGTGAACATGGCTACTGGAGGAAGATTAGGCTTCAGAACTTCAATCGTCATCGAGTAGGGATCGCTCCATTGGCCGTTGGAATCCTGAACCTGATATGAAATCGTATATGTACCCGCCTGATCAAACGATTCCTGACGACCTGTCCAGCGTTCATCAACGATCTTCAGTCCATTTGGAGAACGATAAGAAGTTACATAGTCCACCTGATCGCCCGCAACAATTTCCTTTTGGGAAATCGTAAAACTTGCAACTGGTTTCGTATTTAGATTCAGCACAACCGTTTTAGCCGACTGATTCACTTTGTAAGTGATGTTCAGAGCTTGGGTAATCGAAGTTAACGGCACCATGAACGTATTTTTTTGCTGGTAAGCAGGGCCTTTCATCGTTCTGGACTCGCCATTCACGGTATAGACCTTGCTGTTGGTTTTGAATCGGAGCTCGTTATCACCACTGATGATGATCGTTTCCTTCGTTTTGCTGTCGTATTTGACTCCATATCCCACACGATCCACCAGTGCACGAATGGCAACATAGGATACACCGTTTTTTACAGTCATCGGCTGGCCAGCAAGATACGTTTTCCCGTCCTGCTCCATTTTGTTGCTATTCATGTACAAAGTCAGATCTCCGCCCGATGTTCCAGCAGCCGTTCCATTTGTAGCAGGCTGCTCGACTTGAGCAGGGGGCGCTTTCGTGTCGTCATCCTTTGAAGCTTCCGCAGCTCCTTCCTGCCCTGTGGAACTCTCCCCGGGTTTGTTCGTCGTTGTCTCTTCGCCAGTGGCAGTCGGGGTCGTATTGGTTGCAGGCGTAGTCCCCGTGTCTGTTAGTGTGGAAGCTTCCGTTCCTTTCTCAGTAGATGGAGCACTGGAGGATGCGTTGCTGCTTTTTGTCACCACTTCACTCTCGGCAAGCGGCTGCTCTTGCTTTATGACCTCCACCGATTCTACGTTGGCGGACTGCAAAGCTTCAACGTCGGCTTGACCCACCGATTGCGCATTCACCGAACCAACTGCAAATGCTTGAATAACAGCTAAAGCGGTAAAAATGGACATGTTCTTTTTCAGATTCATTTCTTGTCTTCGGCTCCTTCTGCTCACATGCAAATTTCATTCTTTCGAAAGTCATACTATTAAACGCCTGACTCCAAGGAAAAGTTACATAATATTTTGTATATTTTGGATCTATATAACCGCAATAATAAATCCCACCAGGCCACTACGAGTGCAGCACCATATTTCGCTTTATAGTTAAAGAATTTTATTCGGCAATTAACTGCTTTCGACTCAGATCTAACTTGTAAATTACGTCTTTCATATCTTCCTCCGGGGTACCTGCACCAACAGGCGGATGAATAACCAAACCCTCATCTTCAATACGTAGTGTGGGTGCAGTTTCAGAGTAGAGAAGGGTTTTAGAAACGTGATCCTTTTTTACAATCTCCAATGGAAATGCCTCACCATTTTGTTTATCGATCGCGAACACAAACCCTTCCAATCCATGCCCAGTTTGATATTGCGGGGTGAGGACAAAAACTTCAGCATCTTTAAAACCAACCTTTTCAAAGGTTATGTTTTGGTCAGATGGCCGGACAAATAAATATGCCGGAAGATCTAATAAAACTTTATTCTGACCATCGTATTTGTAGACGATAGAGTAATTACTCTGAAAGGTCAAATCCCCCTCTTGCCCCTGAGTGCTCGATACGTTTAAGTGCCCTCGTTCTTCTTTACCATTAGCAATCATAAGGAGTGTTCCCTGATCTGTTTTTTGTTCGGCACGAATCGATGGATCTTCATGAACTGAATCAATGGTCATTGAATCGGTGAGATCTGTTTTAGGGTATGTACTCGCTATATCTCGGGAAGAATTTTGCTTTTCAGCGATTGAATGGTTGGAATTATTTTGAGTGCTTTCCGGATTCCCAGTATTGTCAGGAACGGCCGTCCCAGCATCTTGTTGAGCTGTACAAGCAACCAGCAATCCAAACAATAAAACCGATGACGCTAACAGCAAAATATGTTTCTTGTTAATTGTAATCTCTCACTTTCATATTTGGATTCATTTTTGAAATTATACAGTTACACCAGGTGCCGTATATATGTATATTATCTATTAAATCCCCTATATTTTTCTCTTTAATAAAACAACTTCAAGTTATAATGTAAACAAATCCAATTATTGCATTAAAAAAAGAGATCCCTTTCTAAACAAGGAGGTGATACATATTATGAGCAGATCAATAAGGAAATGGCTTGCGTTTCTTGGCACGAGTATGTTTGCTTCAGGTTTAGCCTTCATTATTATTGAAGAATTCGCTCCATACAAAACAATAGGTATCATTTTAATGGTTATTGGCATTGTAATCATTCTTATATCCAATTTCTATAAAGAAAAAAGAAGCCAGGACTGAGCTTGGCCTCTAATATCAAGGATCCTGCTCTTATGAGTGAGATTCTCCCCCCATTAGTTTTGTTTTTACGAAAACAGCTTAAAGACATTTTCAGTTTTTGGATTTCATGACAACTTCATATACGTTGGTGATTAATAGCAGTAACAGTCCTGGATATAATGTAAAGTACAGACTCTCTCTAGAGAGAATTCCCATTGGAACAAGAGTTCCACAAGTCATTAATATATAAGCGACAATTTTTAAAAATTTGGACATGACAAGTCCTCCATTCTCCAATTAAGCGAAGTCCGTGCGTTAAAATCCCACCTCCATACGTTTGGCAAATAACGCCAATGGATATTCCTTTTGGGAGATCACATTTTCCGCAATCTGTTTAATGACCTCTTTATCGCGCAGCTCCAGTAAATCTGGATCCAACAGGTCCGAAGGCTCGATCCACTTCGCATCAATGATCTCAGTTGCATTTAATTGGAGAGAACCACCGATGATTTTGCCAATAAAATGAAATAAAATCACCTGATGATTGGTACTGCTAATGAAATTATAAACACCTGTAGTGGCTGTAAGTTGGACATCGTAGCCGGTTTCTTCTTTTGCTTCTCTACATGCTGCCTCCAGAATATCTTCGCCATGCTCGATTCTCCCTGACGGAAAGTTCCAGGTATTTTTAACAGATGCTTTATTTTCTTGGATCATAAGAACCTGATCTTCATGTCGTATCGAAACACTCACAACCAACACAATTCCGTTTTGCGTCACGTTAAAAAACCTCCATAGTTAGAAATGAACACTATCACCAGTAGAACATATGTTCCGTTGGTTGTAAATGACTAAACTAGCACTCGTAAAGTAGCGGTTCGCTACTGCAGCGTCCCCTTCCTCATAAAAAAAGAAGCAAGTCTATAAGACCCGCTTCCCTTTAAATTATTTTTTGTTTTGACTACTTGCCCCTGTGCTTCTTCTTCGCCTTTTGAACTCTAAGCTGATATTTTCTTTCATTTTCTTCTAGAATTTGTTGGCGATTCTGCACTTTTCGCTGCAGTTTTCTGGATTCAAGGTCCAGCTTGATCGCTTCCTGAGCATGGCTGGATAAACCTCGTTGAGCAATCTCCTTAGAAGCCTGGCGAGCAAGTCTTTTCGGATTTACTCGGGTGCTTTTACGTCGTTTCGTATCCGTTCCTACCTTCGTAAGGCTCATCAATTCCATCATGTTCTTGCCAACGAACTCTAATATTTCCGAATCCCTCGGCTCGTTCCCGAAAATATGACGACAAGCTTTCAGACGTCCCTGCTCTTCCTGCTCAACCACACCAATCCAGTACTTACAACTTTCATCAAACAATACGGTAAGCTTCATACTTACTCCCCCTCAATTCATGCTGGAGTGATGGACATCCCGAGGGGGGAAGGTCACTGGCACCAGGGCTATCCCGGTGCGACCGGACTACCAACCGATCTGTGTTTCTACACTCCTGTTAAAGTTATATCACATTTATCACCTTTGGTGAATCCTCCACGAATTGGCCCTTTAGTTGAAGAAGATTCGCTTCTGATGCTGAGGTAGAGTATAGTAGGAGTGGTTGAGAATATATTCCAGGAGGCCACAGCCATGTCGAAGGAAATCTGGATTAACCTGCCCGTCAAAGATGTTGAACGATCAACTGCCTTTTTCAATGAAATTGGATTTCATGCGGTGAGCGTTGGTAACGAGAGAGCCCAGCTTGTTATAGGCCAAACAACGATCCTGCTGTTCCCGGATGCGGCGTTTGAGAAATTTACAGGTTCAAAAACCGCAGATACTTCCCATAGCGCAGAAGTGATATTTTCCATCGGCGCTGAAAGCAGAGAAGAAGTAGATGCCTTTATTCAAAACGTAGAGATTGCCGGGGGAAGCATCTTTGGCAGGCCGAGCGAAATAGACGGCTGGATGTACGGCGCGGGATTTGCCGACCTGGACGGCCACCGCTGGAACCTGCTGTATATGGATGAGCGTAAAATGCCGAAACGCTAATATAGAAACGCCGGTAACCTGCTTAAGGGCACCGGCGTTTTATACTCCTTATCATTTCAATGCTGTAATCCAAATCAAAAACGTTGCTTATACCGGAAAAAACATAGACTTTATGTGATGGATTAGTGCGGTTTCCTGGCTTATAGTTTTGCCTGTTAATCCACATTTTTCAGCAATCGGTAAATGACCGTCGCCGCTTGTGCGCGTGTGGTCTGACCATTAGGGACAAAGCGGCCATCCGCCATTCCGGCAATCAAACCGCCTTTTCGCACAGCTTCCACTGCTGCTAAAGACTCTGTCGAAAGATGCTCCAGATCGGCAAACGCCGCAGAAACTCCTCCCTCTTCGGTCGGTAACGCAACTTCCAAGCTGCTTGCAAGGCGATAAATCATGACCGCCATCTCTTCGCGCGTAATCGGTTCATGGACGCCAAAAGAGCCATCCGCTTTCCCTTTGACGATCCCGAGCTTTTGCGCACTAGCGATTGCGTCGCTATACCAGGCCCCTTCTTTAATATCGCTGAAGGTGGGAATTGCTGTTTCATCCAGCAGATCAAAGGTGTTCATCAACATGTTCAGGAACTCTGCACGGGTTACTTGAGCCGCAGGATTGAAATGGCCTGCTTCCGTTCCCTGAATGGCTCCTCTGGCTGCAAGTGCTTCAATCGCCTCCACGGCCCAACTCACGTTGGTCAGATCGTTGAAGGCAACATTCACGCCAAGGACGCCAAACATGCCGTTCTGTCGCATGTTGAACTCAAACATTTTTGACGTTTCATCATATTTTCCGCCAACCACAGCTTGAGCCGCTTCCGCATCGTTCAGCGTATAGGCAACCACCTGATGCCCCTTCATCCCTGCCTTCAAAGCATAAGGCATCGCTAACCTGAGTCCTTTACCATTTAACTCTTCCGCGGAGAGGCTTTTGCCGTCTGCATTCAGCGTAATGTTGGCAGCTGCTTCCGCTTCACGGAGTTTTCCTGCAGGTTCAGGCATCTCGGCAGGTTCCACAACTTCTACGATCAGCCCCAGATTATTGATATCCTTATACGTGGTCAGGAATCGATGCGGCACCGTCAATACGGTCGAACCTATTTCGATCCTCATACTCGTTAAGGACTTTGCAGCAATAAGCGCTTTCCACGGGATCTCTGCTTCGACTTGTTTTGCATCCGAGTCCGTTTGGATGACAATGGTTAACTTCCCGCCCTTCATATTTTCCAACGCTGCTTTAATCTCGCTGTCCGTGAGCTGGGCCTTGGCCTTGCCACCCTTGCCGGCAGCTGCTTTCACTTCGATTCTGCCTGGGCTCACCGTACCTGGCGTAGATTCTTTCGGATCCGTAGGTACAGGCGTTGGAACGGGTGCCGGAATTGGAGCCGATGGCGATGGACTTGGTGTCGGTGTCGGAGTGGGCGTTGGTGTTGGCGGCGGCAGCAGCTTTAACCCCGCCATGGCCGAAGCCAGTGCGCCGAGCGCAGCATCGATGTCTGCCTGTGAAGCGGTTCCGCTCGTCAGCCATTGTTCGGCAGATGCTATTTTTTCCGCCAGGTCCTTCCAGCTTGCCGCCGTGTACCGTTCCTGCTTCAACGCTTTTGCCTCGTTCAGCTTCGCTTCCAGCGCCGCTGTATTCACTGGCGGATTTACTGTGACCATGATGACGGTATACGTGTTCGACGTAATCAGGTCAGAAGCTGTTACCGTTACTTTGTATCCCGATTTCAAATCAATTGCCGTCGTAAGCCCATCGGACTCGTACACCGTAAATGTCACACTTGCAGGAACGGTCAGTCCTGCTTTGAGTTCCTCCAGCGTCGTCGATTCGGGAACGACAATTTCCTTGGCCAACGGGTCCACCGAACCGCCCGGAATGTTGATCCCGCTAATGATTGCACTGTGTTCCTCTATGGGCTGCAATGCTTCAAAGGCTTCCAACAACGCTTTGTACGCCGAATCGATATCTCCCTCGGTCGAAGCGTCATTGTTGTACACGTCATCGGCCGTCCGCAAAGCCGCCTGCAACGTTTCCCATTGTTCCGGCGTGCCGACATAGTTCTCTTCGTTCACGGAAGGATCGGAAGCAGCATCGATCGCCGCTTTCAGGCGGGACTTATCGTATTTGACATAAATACGGCAGCTTGCTCTCAAGTCGCTTCCTTCCACGCTGCCAAGCACGACAAAATCGGTTGCGATGGACAGCTTGTTTTCCGGGATCTCATCCCACACGACGTTGACCTGCCCTTTCGTCTTGTCCGCATAGGTCACGGTGACTTGGGAAGGCAGTTCAGGCATGACGTTGATGGTCGTATTGACCGAAACCGGCTCAATGGCCGTAATCGCGCCGTGGTCCGTTTCAGGTGCTTCTTCTCCCTCAGGTTTGGCCGAGATGGCCCGCCATTCCTTTAACCCGGTGTACACCGAACTGCTTTGATTTTTCATCGTTAAACGCAGTTTGTCGGTCGTGACTTCATTAAAGGTGACTTGGTTGAATTTCCCCTTTTCCATCTTCTTCTCGCTGAGTCCGCTAACCGGAACATACTCGCCCGAGGCTTGATCCCAATACTCGAAGTCGTAATCGGCCGGAACCTGTACGCCGCCACCATCATCATAAAAGTACATGGAGCTGCCGGAGAGGGTCACAGGGCTTTTCCACGTATACTCCACCCAATGACTCTGGCTTGGCGACCCCCAGTTTCCGTATTGGGTTTCGATCTCCTGGTTGCCGATGCTTCCTGGGACCAAAGGGATATATCCGTCATTTACCCCGTTCAAAGATTCCCATGCCGACGTATATGAAGCGCTGGGCGTAGCCAACAGAGCCGCATTGCGGTAACGAAGGCTCTCTTCTGCCAGGCGCAATCGATTCGTCATGGATTGCACTTCTTCAAGCGTGTAGTCATCTTTGGCAAGCAGCTCCTTGGCCTCCACCAGCGCTGCCTGCAGCGTCTGCCAAGAGTCTGGCGTGAAATCGTCGGCATTGCGGACAAGCTTGCCCTGAGGCGATACCCGGTCCGCAAACTTGGCAATAGTCCCGGACAACTCAGCCGTCGCTACGTATACCGTGATAGGCACTTCGACCTTCGTGACGTTGTCTCCGTCGCTGACGCTCAATTCGTAGCGATATTCGCCCACCGCGCCGAATGTGGCATTCAGCGTTGCCTGGTCCAGCGCCTCGGCCTGCACTGCATCGGCGTCGCCCGAAACCAGATTCCATGCATACGTCAACCGCCCGCTCGGCAGACCGTCATCTGTAATGATGGGCGCCAGCTTCAACGGGGCTCCTTGCTCCACGGTCACCGGCATGTCCAGCTGTACCTTGGGCGACAGATTTTCCGAAGGGGTTACGTTCAGTTGATTGTTGTAGATCTGAATTTCCTTTATGCCTGTCGAGTAGCCCGAGGCATGCGTAAAATGGACTCGGATGGCGGCCGTATTCACCGCATTGAATTCAACATTGTTGTAATTTGCGGCCACATAGTCCGGATAACGGAATTGCCCCTCTACAGGCTTCCATGTGGTGCCGTCCGCATCCAGGTATTCCACACCGAACGTTTGCGGGGCAGCATACCCGTTGGGCCGCCGATCATTATAGAAGTACACTTTGACGTTATCCACCGTTTGGGTTCCATCGAATTGGAACGTGACCGAATCGGACGGATTCGGCGATCCGCCGAACAACGCCGTATTCGACGTATGGTTCATCGAGGCAATCGTGGACCCGTCTGCCAGTCGGTTCACATTCGAATTACTATGAATATAGCTGGATTCCACCGTTGTTCCGGGCGCTGTCGCCAGGTTTACACCGTTGTGCACCACGTCAACGCCGGCTTTATTAAACATGTCCACTGCTTTTTCATTGTCTCCAATTGAAGTGTCATCTGCCGAAGCCAGTTGAACAGCGCTGCCCTTTTCATAAATGACGTTGGTGTTTGTGTTGTCTCCGACAGCTCCTGGCACGTCACCATCGGGTTTTTCCACCTTGCCCGTCGCCGTATCAAAAATGATATGCGACATTTCATCCGTGGTCATGACACGTTCGCCATTAATGAACAGCGAGTATCCGACGGGGATGTCCTTGTAGTATGGATCGCTGTCGCTATACTTGGCCGGGTCCTGCCACACAATGGACAGATTGGCATCATGATAACGTACATTGTCCACGGCGAAATGGTCATACTTGATGCCGAGCGGCCACAGCTCGATTTTATCGTCTGCTCGTGGCTGCAGGCCTGCCATATCCTCCATGACGGAATAATTCATCATGCCCAGCGTATCATGGTGAATCCACGCCCGCACCATCTTGCCGCTTGGGTTCGGCGGATTTTCCGGCGTCCAAGGCGTGCCGAAGAAATAATCCTCCAACCAGAAAAACTCGTTGGAATCCAGGTGATCGGTATTGCCCGGTTCAACCGTGTGCAGCCAAGCCCCCCAGTCAAACAACGTTTTGTACGTGTCGCTGTTGATGTTTTCCACCGGGTAATGACGTAAGGAAGCGCGAATGGTGTTAATGTAGTTCCCAAAGTTGCACCAAGCGAACTGGTCGGTGCCGAATGCGCTTGTCTCTCCTTTTCGGAAGGCCTCCACGCGTTTCATGATACTGTGCTGATCTGCCGTGAAGAACGGGAAAATCGGGTAATAGTTCGGATCTCCATAATCGGACAACTGGGTCAAGTATTTGGATTCATACCCTTGCTCGCCTTCTTTCGGCACCACGCCGAAGTTAAACACAAACATGTTGTTGTCACGCCATGGATTGAATACGTCTTGTTGATTGATGACTTTTTTATGCAAAAAACTGCCTTCCCCGTTCGTATCGGCCTTGCCGTCGCCGTCAAAGTCCGCCTGGTCGAACCACATGTTATTCAGGATCGCATTTCGAATCCGCTGCGCGACCTCTTCCATACGTTTGGCGTTCGCGTCATCCCCGAGCTGTTCGTACATTTGCTGCGTCGCTACCGCATTCGCATATGCTGTAGAAGATCCGTCCAACCGGGCATAGTTTCCGTTTCCTTTCCAGTGCATGGATACCGTGTCCCCGTCATTGCCGGTAATCGGTCCGTGATTGTAATAAACCAAGTCGGGATGGGTTCCCCGGAAATGATTCAGCGTGCCCGTCACGTCGTTTGCCGAGAAATCGGCGAATTTTTTCAGCACCTTTTCTCCGCCGCCATAAATTTTATAGGCTTCCCAGCCCACTTGCGACGTGTTCTGCATCATATCCCATGTCCAGATATTCGGGCGTCCCGGATTGTTTTTGTAGTTGGCGTTTTCGGAATACTCACCCTGGGCTAACCATGTCCCGTACGCATAAGACGGATCGCGCAGCCACTTCAAATCCTGCAGCACCCAAGGCACGCTGACCGTAATTCCGTTGTTATAACCGAGCACGCCTTCCATGTTCATCGGAAATTGCCAGTCGTTGCCGGGAATGTTGGCTTCCAGCAAATTGAAGCGATTGGACCACCAACGGTAATACAGCACCTTTTTCACGTTTTCGTCCGGAATATCGATATAGGGGATATTTTGCGCCCACCATTCGTTGTACTCCTTTACCTGGTCGCTGAAAGCCTTTTCATTATTACTTGCTTTAAAAGCAGCATACTGCGTTTTCGAGGCCGGGATTTCGTCCGCTAACCACCCCATGACCACCTTCTCGTCCACCGAACCGCCTGCAGGAACCGTAATTTCTTTGACCAAATCATTACCGACAGGCATCATGCCGTCCCCGCTCAAATGCACGTCGACATGGGACATCGCTTCCACGTATTTTTCTCCGGCACGTCCAACCATGATTGGAGCAGCCACCCGTTTGCCGATCAATTCGTCTCCCTCGGTGTCGGTTACGAATGGGGATTTAACGGTCATCGTTAACGTAATTGGCGCATTACCGTTGTTGGTTAACTTCAGCAAAGTAACGGCGCTGTTTGAAGAGGTAATGAATTTACGCTGGTTGATGTCCAGTCCGCCGCTTGTGTAGGTCTGGTCCGCGTGGCTCGGATAATTTTTGCGCGCAGCCTTGTTTTCCACGACGGCTCCTGTAGACAGGGTAATGTTATACATCGTGTCCTTGTTGAGGGTATCCGCATAATGTACCTGTCCGACAAAACCGAGCTGCCGGTTGTCCTGCGTTTTCATATACAGCGCGCTCCCGCGGCTGAACAGCGTGTTGGCACTGCCATCATCGTTGTTGTCGTCCGGGATGACCCCCTCGTTTACCAGCAATTGGTCGAGCCAAGGCAGGTCGGCATGATCGGCGGCGAATTGGTCAAAATCAAAATTTTCGATCGCCTTCATCATCTGGCCGACGGTGGCTTGGCTGAAATCTACGGGCTCACCCACGATCCGATTATTCTTCCACGCTGCTTCGCCGTAGTCAGTGCCTACGCCTTCATGGACGAAGTCTGTCGTATAATTTGCCGACGCAGGCACGATGCCCGTATTCAAGGTTACGACGGTGGCCAAGGCGGCCACCCACATTTTCGTTGCCCATTTCCTCTTCTTTGTCGCCATTGCTTCGTCTCCTCCTTATTAACCTTTAATTCCCGTCAACGTAATGCCTTCTACGAAATATTTGTTGCCGATCAGGAAAAACACCAGGCAGGGAAGCGTTACGATCAGTGCAAGCGCCATGACCTGCTCATAGTTCGGAATACGCATTCCGTTCACCATGTACAAGCCCATAGGCAAGGTATAATCGGCCTCTGTTTTCAGATAAATCATCGTATAGAAAAATTCGTTCCAGCAGTTGATGAAACTGAACAGCGCAACCACGATCATTGCAGGGCGAATGAGAGGCAGCATGATCCGGTAGTAGATGCGGAAATAACCCGCTCCGTCGATTTTGGCCGCCTCGCTCAGCTCAGCAGGAATCGTCATGAAAAATTGTCTTAGCAGGAAAACGAAATATGCATTGCCTCCTGCGCAAAAAAAAGCCGGAATAATCAGCGCTGGTTTGCCCGCAAGCCCAAGCGACGTATATAACGAAAATTGCGGCAGCAATGTAACCGCGCTGGGCAGCATCATGCTGCTGATGACGAGCACAAACCAGGTGCCGCGCATCGGGAAACGCAGTTTGGCAAACGCGTAAGCGGCAAAGCTGGTGGTAATAACGGTGCCAATGACATAAGGAACGACGATGGAAACCGAATTCCACAGCTGCCGCCAGAACTGAATCCGTTCAAGCCCCAGCCTGAAGTTATCCAATCCAAGCTCCTTCGGAAAAAATACGGGCGGCCTGGCCAAAATTTCCGAATGGCTGACCATTGCGCCGCGTAACAGCCAGTACAACGGAAAAGCAAAAATCAACGCAAGCAGGCAGGACAGCAAAATCAACCCGATATGAAACACTTTTCTTCGGTTTTTCGCCTGCTTGATGCTTGCGTATTTCATCGCTGCAGGTACCGTCGCCATTATCTCACCCACTTTCGTTTGCCCATGGCATCATCACGTTTCAGCGCGCCTTGAAAGTAAAACAACACGCCTGTAATGACCAAGGTGATCAGGAATACGATCCACGCTTCGGCTGATGCCAATCCGCGCATGCCCACTTGCACAAAGGAGTGGTCGTAGATCATGACGTTGATAAAGTACGTCATCCGATCGGGCGCACCGTTTCTCGACAGCACCACGCTCTGGGTGTAAATTTGGATCGACGTCATCATACACATGATGAGTTGAAAGAAGAGGACAGGTTTAATCGTAGGGTAAGTCACCTTAAGAAACTTGTGCCAGGCGTTGCCTCCGTCCATCTCTACGGCCTCCAGCAGTTCTCCGGGTACGTCCTGCAGCGTGGCAATAAATACAACGATCGTCCCGCCGCATGTCCACAGGCTCATGATAAACAAGGTGTAGAAAATCCGCAGCGGATCGTTGAGAAAATCCAAAGGCGCGATACCCAACTGCAGTAAAATCCAGTTAACCAGTCCGCCTTTGGCCTGATTTTGCAGCAGCATCTGCCATACGATCGTTGTCGCCAGCATCGGCACGACCGATGGCAGGAAGAAGATGGCCCGCAGCAAATTTCTCCCGATAAACTTGCGGTTTAGCAGCAGGGCAACGATCAGGCAAAACACGATAACAAGCGCCACGTTGACAAAGGCGTAAACGAGCGTAACCGTAATCGACTTTTTGAATTCGGAGCTGGGGTTGCTGAAAATATACCTGAAGTTGTCCAGCCCGATCCATTCCATGACTTGGCTGCCGCCCATCATCGTAATTTTGTGAAAACTGTAATATAAACTGGCGAGCATCGGGTACATCGTCAGCACCAAAAATCCGATAATGGCAGGAGCGGCGAAGAGATATCCGGCAAAGGCCTCTTTGGTGGCACCTTTGGCAAATCTTCTGGCAGGGATGGATTCCGAACCGATTTTGCGTTCTGGATTCATAAGCATAGCCTCTCTTTTCAAATTCAAACTTCAGACATTCCCGGCGTTAAGATACCTTGCCGCTTTCCCACAGCGACTTAATGGCCGGCATAATCGCATCGTAAATCTCCTGAACGCTTTTCTGGCCGGATAACGCCTGGTCGATCGATTTTTCGTATTCCGTGTTCATTTTCAGGTAAGCCGGAACGTAGTACGCGGGCCATTGCACGATGGCATCCTTGGTCGTGGCGTAGCTGAGAATCGTTTCCTTTGCGCTAGCCGGCAGATCAGCCGTCCATTTGTCGATCAGAGCAGGGTCCGTGTACCAGTCCGCCTGATTCGGCAGCCATGCGCCGCTTTTCAGCAAGTCCAGGCTATTTTCCGGGTTGACCATATAAGCATAGAATTTTTTGGCTTCTTCGATATGTTTGGAGGTATTGTACACAACCAGCGGGGCACCGGCATTCATCGTTACCGCTTTCTCCATTTTCGGAAGCACGCCTACGCCGATATCTTCATTGCCCTTGATGTTTGCCAAATCCCATGATCCGCTGACGGCCATGGCATATCCTCCGCTTAACGCATCCACGGCCGAGCCGATTCCGGAACTCCAGGTATAGCTGAAAGCAGAAGCAACCTTGTCCTTGTTCACGAGATCAGCCAGCTTCTGAATACCTTCCGCCGTTTTGGGTGAATCCCACTGGAACTCTTTCCCATCCGGCGATACGATGCCTCCTCCATTCGCGTTCGCTGCCCAGAAATGGTGAAATTCACGCCCTGCGGTAAAACCAAGCCCGTAGTTTTCAGTCATGGCCGCGTCGAAACCGGCATCGGCGGCCGTCTTACCACTTGAATCCTTGGTCAGCTTCTTGGCATTGGCGACAAACGTATCCCAATCCCATGCGTCTTCAACCTTGGTAGGTGGATAAGGGACGCCGGCTTCATCAAACTTCGATTTGCTGTAGAACAGCAGCTCCATCTGGTTGGACAATCCGACGCCGATTACTTTCTGTTCCGGAGAATGGATGGTGATTGCGGGAAGTTTCTCCGGAATGCTTCCATCTGCAAGCAGGTCGGAAATGTCCTCCAATATGCCCATCTCATTATACTTTTGAATGTCCGCTTCCCCCATGTAACTGATGTCCGGCAGTTCGCCGGATTGCATTCTCGTCTGGATGAAGGTGTCGAATGTGCCGTCCGCGGGCAATACCTGCGCATTGATCTTCACCCCGGTGTCCGCCGTGTATTTCTCTGCAGCAGATTCCACCAGTTGCTTCTGTACATCATCCCCCCAATACAGCAGCTCTAGGGTAATGCCAGTGGCGGACGTGTCACCGCTGCCTGATGTCGCATTATTGGCACTGCCGGACGTGTCCGAATTGCCGGAACAGCCTGCCAGCGTGGAGAAGGCCAAGGTTAATGCGAGAGACAGAACCAACTTGCGCTTACCAAACCTCATGATTGTTTCCTCCCTTTTTCAAAGCTATTTATTTCAAGCCAAACGAATTTAATCGTTTAACTTAAAAACAATGATCAATTAATATCCGAGTGATTATTACATGGGCTAAACGTTGGCGGACCTGTACTTTCCCTGTTATATAGATTGAACCGGAAATTTACACGATAACGAAGAGGGCAGAAAGAATTTGGAGAAGCGAAGCGGTCTAAAAGCTTTCTGAAAGAAAGCTGCTTGGGAAGCATAGGCTGATCACCGGATTTTCTCCTTGAAAAAGGAGATCAAAGAAATCTGGGGATAACAGCGATCGGAAGATGGTTCTGACCGCGTAGTGTCTCTGTGTAAAAATCATTGGTTCAACCTATATAGACCGAAAGGACGAAGCCATGCTGGAGGACGGATCATGAGCAGGCGCAGAACTTTCCTTGTTCCAGGCGAATGCTCTGCAGCAACGTTCCCTGTGGAGCCCGAAACTCCAAGCGTTCTTCACGGAACACGTATCTGGACGGATATGCCGCATAACTTGTCACGGTCCACCCGTCATGCTCTTCAGTCAAGAATCCGTTGACGCACCTTAATGTGCCGTTTCCATCCCGATAGAGATACGTCGTAGTTCCAAACCCGAGCAAATAAGCCGCTAACTCTTCGCCCATATCCCAGTCATCCCCCGAAACGTCGGAGAACAAAGCGGCAAACAGCGGATCGTCTGCTCCCACAAACACCGATTGTCCGAATCGATTGCGCGACAGCTCCGGCATGTTCAAATTGGGTGCAGCCACACTATACGTCGATGCGGCTTCACCCGGCTTCAGCCGTCGCGGCGTGGATCTTACATTCCAGTCATAACAATGGAAGATCGCCATGGTTGAGCGGTAAGCGGCTTCCAGATATTCAGGATCGCCCAGATGTTCATAGGCAGCCAATGCCGATGACGCCGCAAGTCCGCCCCACAAGGAATGAATCATCGGGGACAACGCTTCCCACCAGCGGTCCGGATTCTGCAGCCGATAGTCGTTGCTGAACCCGATATTGGCCAGAATAAGCTGGCCATATTGTGCAGCTTCGTCGGTTAGCCCAAGGAAACATAACGCCATGCACGTCGGGCCAAATCCGGCATTATCGTAAAAGTGCTCCGTGACCGCCCCGCCATAGTGCCGAACGCCGATTTCCATGTCCCGACCGAAGCGATCCCACAGCTGTCGCAGCCGTTCGTGCAATTCACTATACCCCTTATCTTCCAACTCCTGCAGCAGTTCTCGTATGTAAAGAATGAATACACCATTTAGACGCGACTCGTCCTTCTCCCGCTGACCGGAATGGCAATCCGGATCAAGCCGCATGCACATCACTTCGGCGGCCCATTGCAAATATTCGGAAGGAGAATGCAGATGGAGCAGCCCTGCTTCCATCCGCGATAACAGATAAAAGACGTGCGCAATATAATCGAAATCATACATGCGGTAAAAGCTGCCGTACAATGGTCGCGGCCGGGACAAATCGCCGTCCATGAACCAGTGTACCTTCATATCCAGCACCGCCGCCGCTTCCGCCTTCGCCACCTGCTCGGGAACAGGCGTAGTCATCCTATTTTTCATCAGCAAAAATGCCAATTTGCCCAGCGATTCCCCCTGGTTGGACAACGGACGGAACGCGTGGGGTCGAAGGGCGGTCTCCGCTCCTTCATAGCTGTTGGCCGCCAGCCATTCTGCCCGCTTTTCGAGCAATGCATGGACCGGTTCAAGCACATTCCAAACCAGCACATCACGTCGTCCGTCCCGGAGCACCAATTCCAGCTTGCGTTCCCCCGGCTCGTCAGCAGGCAGGATGACTATGAACTCCCGTTCAATGCCGTGATGGTTGTTACGGCCGAAAGCCTGGTCTGTAGACGTTGGCTTTTCCGAAGAGATCACGCGTGTGGTGATCTCCTGCTCCACGATGTCACTCGTGGTTCGAAGCGCACTATACAATTTTAACGTGCCTATTTCCAGCCCTGCTGGCAGACTGAACGAGGCCTTGAATTGACCTCCTTCAGGCACTACGGGTGTATAGCTCCATCGCGGGTGTCCAAGGGTTTCGCCTTGACGATAGAAATCCGCCTCGTTTTGGAATGACACAAACGCGTACTCCCAGCTTTCCGTTTGTCCAGGCGTTAACACCAAAGGATTGTAAGCGTCTCCATATATCCAATCGGCAGCTGCCGATTCCTTCAATGAAGTACCATCCTCCACCAAAGAGAGCCTGTGGTACAACAACCCGTCCAAAGATGGCGAAACCTGTTCGAGAAAGCGATTGCAATATCGGCAATGAGAACCCATGGCTGACGTCGCTCCTCTGAGTGTGTAAATTCCCAAATGAGGTCCTTCGTTGCTTCGCCGCACGGCGGCAAATTTGGCGAAGCTCCCGCCGAGATGCGTAAATACGGCACAGGATTCATGCATGTTGCGATACACATCCTGCGTTCGAAACATGATGTAGGCGAGAGAAAACCAAACATGCAGCCCTTGAACTTCAATACGCTCATCCGATTCATTCGTCAGATCAATCCCCCAACGCAGCCGATCCTCTTCGAGCGAATATGATAACAAGATTTTGACCGGTAAATCTCTGAACTCCACGGTAGCATATTGCGAATTATGTTTCGTTACCTTAGGCACAAACGCCGAACTTTGGACGTCCCTCCCGTTCAACCGCAAGCTCCATTCCCCAAAAAGCTTGTCCTCATCCTCTTGAAATCCAACCTCTCGCAAATAACGAGGATCGACTACCCAATTCATCGTATGGGGATCATCTTTCATCACCAAGGAATGAACGGTTCCACGCTCTCCCAATTCGATCTTCAACCTATCATTGCTGAGAGTCGTCATTCAAATCACCCTTTCATCGATCAGAAATGAAGTTAAACGTTTAAATTATCTTCAATAAAGAGAAACGCCAATTCGTCTATGATATGACGCCATCGGTTTCTCAAGTACAATAGCGGAGTTTTCACCTGCGGTTTGCCTTATGTATTGAAACTATTCTGCTCCGATCCAGCCTTTACGCTTTCAAACTCCGAACGGAATCACGCTCGATCAAGCGGCATTCCGGCATGGTAAGGTCTTGAACGTCTTCCCCTTGAATTAGACGGTAGAGCGTTTCACTTGCCAAATATCCCATCTCATGAAGCGGCAAACTCATCGTTGTCAGGCGCGGGCTGAGATAATCGCTAAACTCCCTGTCATCAAAACCAACTACCGAAATGTCATCAGGAACGCTGACTCCCTTCTCCTTTGCAGCCTGAAGCACCCCGACGCCCATAACGTCGTTCATCGACAGAATGGCTGTCGGCGGATCGGGCATGTCCAGCAGCTCATTAGCCAACCGATAGCCTGAATCCCGTTCCCAATCCCCCATCTTAATCAAGGTCGGGTCAAACGGCAGTTCAAACTCGGTAACGGCTTTGTAATAACCGTTTAATCGCCGCCTGGAAGGAATCGAATCCATCAAACCGCTAATGATTGCGATGCGACTGTGACCTTGTTGAACCAGGTATGACATCGCTTCATAGGAAGCCTGCTCATCATTATACTGGATTGATATGTCGTCTTGTGTGTACCCGTAAGTATATACGATCGGTTTGCCCTCAACATTGATCAGCCCTGTCAAGTCACGAGTGTGCACGCCGATATAGATGATGCCGTCCACCTGTTTACCAAGCAGCTCGGATACGGCATTGGCTGCATACTTGCGGTACGCTTCGACATCGTGAAAATGACGGCCAATTCGCTTGTCGAGCCTAAGGTTGACGAGCAGAATATGGAGGTCGTGGCGGTCCCCGAAATCGTTAATGCCATCGATAATGTCCGGCGCATTAAATACGGTCACATCCTCCGCAATGACACCGATGGTGTTCGTTCGGTTGCGTTTGAGACTTTTAGCAATCTCGTTCGGTTTGTAATTCAAAGCTTCGATGGCCTCCATGACCCGTCTGCGCGTTTCCGGACGAACATTCCGAGTTCCGTTAAGCACATAGGAGACGGTGGCAATCGAAACATTTGCCCTAAGAGCGATGTCCTTTATGCTGGTTTTTCTCATAGGTCTCTCCTGTCTAAGCATACGAACCATCGTTCATCAGCTGTTTAAACGTTTAGATTTTTGAGTTGATAGGTGAATCTTACCTTACAATCTCCGATTTTGCAATCGTTATTTTGGATTTTAATTCCACTTTTTTTCCCCTCACTAGCATGAGTTAAAAAAAGTTGTGCAACTTATAAAACAAAAAAAGAGTGCATAGCCGATCATAATGTTCAGTAAAAAGAGTGTGGTTGGAGCATAATATTAACTTTTAAGCAGCGTGTTCCGAACTTACAAAAAATATCAGATTAAGGAGTTATATTAATAATGAAACAAAAACTATATTCTTATTGTTTAAAAGGAGATATCAATAAAGCTTATGAATATCTCCTAAGCCTTGATCATAATACAGGTTTGGAAAAGCTTAAAAATAAATACGCCAACCGTTTTTTTGCTGAAAAACCAGTATTTCGATATAAAACAAAAGATGCATGGATTAGAAGTGTTATTAGAGCATATTACGAATACTTTAGATCCGTCTTAACCAATAGAAAACGCAAAGAGGAAGCAGAACAGATCTTAGCGGAATCCCTAATAGAGTTGTTACCAGACGGATACGAAACTACAGATGACCTAAATTCTATTGAAGAAAAATTATCTAAAGAGTTTAACTCGAGAGGTTTTTACTTCCAAGGAGGAATTACCCCGCCCTTTAGGGGGCCATATATATGGAGAAAACAAGAGAAGGTCGAGTATGAAGTCACCCTTCCAGAGAAATCCAAAAAGATTGATGTATATTTTATGTCCGATTTTATTATGCAGAGCTGGCTGCATTTCGCTACCTTTGGAGGGAGAGCTGCAGGAGGATGGGCATCTGAAAATGCCTTATATTGTGTAAAAGACAGGTATGAAAAAGTAATAAATAAGCCCGATTTTTTATATTCATACCTTGCTCATGAAGCGCAGCATTTAGCGGATTATGAAGACTTCCCATGTCTTCTTCCTGTCGATCTGGAATATCGAGCCAAATTGGTAGAATTAATTTACCATCCTTTAAATAATAAAGTGTTAATGAAAAAGTTTTTATCCGATGCTGATCATAACAGAGAGAATCCTCATCCATATTCAAGCTATGTAATTTGTTCCAATTTGTCCAAGAAAATATATGATCAGGATTATGTGCCTGATCCTGAAAAATGGAGGAAAGTCGACTTTAACGTACTTAGCAGCTCAGCTGAAGAGCTGTTTCATAAACACACCACATTATTAACCAATGAAGGTAAAGAAAACGTAGAGAGTGTTATTTAAAAATCACTTAAAAAGTCAGTTCCTTACGTACAGGAATTGACTTTTTAAGTTAAAGTCTAGCTTGCAAAGCATGAGCACGGTATAATACCGAGCTCGTGGCCAACCGGCTGCATCCAATTTATTGGTCTGACTTTCAAGTGGGTACTTTATTGCATCCGTTGGCTGCATTCTAATTTTAGGAATACCTTTCTTCCATGTTCTCATAAGGTGTTCTTATTCTTCCTCGTTTTCGCAAAACACTTCAGTAAATAAATTCAATGGGAAAATAGTAGGCACTCTTCGGCCTGGCGTCTGAACAAACTCGACAAAGCCCCGTCCGACGCGAATTAATATTCCACTCAGTTCACCGATATCTTCCGCTGTAGCAGTCAATTCAAAAGGCTGCGTCCGTCTAACCCTTTCGTTGGTTACGATATAGAAGGAGGTTTGGATTGCGACTACCGTAGATCCAACGGTAAAAGAGGATTTAGTCACATTGGAGAGCTTGCCTGTCGTTTTTGTTAATTTCGGGAATCCGGGTTGGAACACCGTAACCGTCCGTCCTGCAAGCGACTGCAGGCGCTGAATCAATGTAATATTCTGCGGGGCCGGACAACCGTGAATATTGTTCTTTCGCATAATATCTCCTCCTAGTAAATCATAGCTTGATTCTATAAGTGTATGCCGTTCTTGTAATAACGCTTGGGTGAAGCCGACAGCGATTCAATCCTTCTTATCGTGTGTAATGGTTCTCTAAGCACACAATCACCTGAAGGAGATGATTCAAATGAACGAGCCGCATCGTACAGTAGAAGTAGAGCATAAGGATGTTCAGCACAAGTCTGATTCAAGTTTGGTCGCTTCCACGTTTATTAAATATGCCGCATATATCATTATCTTTTTTGGACTTCTCTACTTTCTGGTTAAATATGTATTCCCGAAATTCTAATCAACGCAGATCCGTGCCGACTCACGGGGCTGCTCACCTGCGAAGGGTACAGACTCTTCACTTTGGGCAGCTACGAGATAAAATGCTTTTTATAAAGTGCACTAATGTAAATGATTTTGGGAATAACATACAGAAAAAGAAAAGAATCAGGATTTTTCCCGTTTGGGAAAGATCCTGATTCTTTATGACTGGCGAATTACGTTCTTAGCTACTTAAACGAACTTAACACCTCAATGTTAGTGTTGAATTGCAATGTAATTTCATCCAGATTTGTTGTGACCACTTCGCCAGCTTTTGGTGGAGAGCTCTCAAGCTTGGTGTGTGCGTATGAACTGGCTGGAACCATTACTCTCCGGGCTCCATATCTCAAACATGACCCATAACCCATCACGAATCCATCGACTCATCGAGCATGGCCTCAATACGGGACCCATCCTGTGATCCCCATTAAACCTTGATCCGCTTATCAGATATTTACCCCCTGTTCCAGCAATCGGCGTACTACACCCGGAAAGAATCAAGATTACAGCAAGTAAAAACATGTAATATACGGGTCTTTGCCTCCTCTTCCCTTCATTCAATGAGTTGAATTCGATAAAATAGAGAACCTGGAATAGTTAATGTTTTGTTAATCTTTTACTCCTCGTGTACATATGGCTTGAATTTTTTTTACAATCGAATGCTAATCTTCATATTGTCAGACAAATGAATAAAGATTCATGCATTCATGTTTAATATAAAAGGAGGATTTATCGTGAAATTATCAAAAAAAGCACTCCCTGCAGTAGCACTTAGCCTGGCCGTCGCCGCTTCTACAGTCTTGTCTGCCGGACAAGCCAATGCAGTACAAGCGATTAGTGTAGAGAAGAAAAAGGTCAAAAATATCATCTTCCTCATTGGTGACGGCATGGGAACTGCTTATACTTCCGCTTACCGTTATATGAAAGACGATCCTTCTACAAAGGTCATGGAGAAAACCGTATTTGATCCCTACCTTGTGGGAGCTCAAATGACGTATCCGGATGATGACACTCAGAACGTGACGGACTCCGCTTCCGCGGCAACCGCGATGTCTGCTGGCGTGAAGACCTATAATGCCGCCATTGCTGTCGATCATGACAAGACTGAAGTTAAAACGGTATTGGAGCAGGCCAAAGAAGACGGAAAATCCACCGGGCTTGTTGCTACCTCGGAGATTACCCATGCTACACCGGCTGCATTCGGTGCCCATGACATCAGCCGCAAGAACATGGATGCGATCGCAGATGATTACTATGATGAATTGATCAATGGAAAACACAAAGTGGATGTCCTGTTAGGTGGGGGAAAATCAAATTTTGTACGTAAGGATCGCGACCTGACGAAAGAGTTCCGGGAAGCCGGCTTTAGCTATGTGACAGACCGCAGCGCCCTGCTCGCAGATACCAATAAACAAGTTCTGGGCCTTTTTGCGGACGGAGGGCTGGACAAATATATCGATCGTACTAGCGAAACGCCTTCGTTGGCCGAGATGACAAATACGGCGATTGATCGTTTGAGCACAAACGAAAATGGATTTTTCCTCATGGTTGAAGGCAGCCAGATTGACTGGGCAGGCCATGATAATGACATTGTTGGCGCCATGAGCGAAATGGAGGATTTTGCTGCAGCATTCCAGGCAGCGATCGATTTTGCCAAAGAAGACGGCGAAACCCTTGTCGTTGCCACTGCCGACCATTCAACAGGCGGACTCACGCTCGGCAAAGACGGTGAATATAACTTCTTCGTGGATCCGATCAAAGCTGCGGTACGCACTCCGGATTTCATGGCAGCACGGATTGCTGAAGGTGCTTCCGTAGAGGAAACGCTTAAAAGCTACCTCAAGCTTGAGCTGACGGCTGAAGAAATTCAATCGGTAAAAGATGCGGCTAAAGACGCCGATGTAACGAAGATCGACAATGCCATTGAGACGATTATCGATAACCGATCGTTCACGGGATGGACAACAGGCGGACATACGGGAGAAGACGTGCCAGTCTATGCTTACGGTCCGGCAAGCCACCGCTTCTCCGGCCTGATCGATAATACGGATAATGCAGAAATCATTTTCGATATTCTGAAGAAGCATAAATAATCAAAGCTTTATCAGCAGTCCCTCTCTTCTTTCCGTCAGAAATTAGAGAGGGGCTTTTTGTATCATAAAAAAACATCAGAGGGGCGGAATATTGTCCATCAAAAGATGTCTTAATCATCATTAGCGCTCTTGCACAGTACTAACCACATCACTGTCCTGATCAAAAAAGGCTTTTAACTCAGAAGCAATCCGTTTGGCATTAAGTTTTTTCGTATGGCCCAGTCCTTTCTTGCTTCGCAGCTCCCCATTCGGGAGTATGCTTGCAAGCGCATGTGCCCCGCTGCGTAGTGCGGATGGACTTTCGATACCTTCCAATACTAAGGAGGGTTGGATGATCTTTTTTCCAAAATGAGGAGGTAAAGACTTGCCAGACATATAACCTTGCATCAATTGAGCATCGTAAGGAAGAGTATGGGCAACAGACATCAGATTAGCCCACACGCCAGGCATCATACGCATCATGGATACAACAAAGGCAGGAGCGCCCATGCCTTGCGTCATAAAGTATTTAATGGCTTCTGCACGCTTTTCCTCCGCGATAAGCCGAGTCACTTGATCCAGAAAATCTACAGGAGGTGTGCGGTCAGACGCATTGACGATGAAGGGCGGCTCATGCAGGGCTAATTTAGTGATTTTCGCACCATTCTCGGCAGCTTTCATGGCCAGAACCGCCCCGGAAGATAAGCCCCAAACGTATGCTTTCCCACCGGCTTCTTCGATTAGGGCCTCCAGATCCTGAATCTCTCTCTCTATGGCGTAACGTTCTCCGTCCCCGCTGTCCCCTCTGCCCCGCCGATCGTAATTATACACCGTGAACTGATCGGACAATTCCTTGGCTAACTGTACCTGTCCAGGGAATTTGCGGTAGCTGAAAGCTCCCGCCACGAGAATGAGCGCCGGTCCTTGCCCCATTTTGTCGTATGCGATGTTGGTTCCGTCTCTGGAAATGATCGTATTCATGTTTAATCTCCTTTAAGGTTGGGATTTGTGGTTATTCCAATAAGCCATTTTTTGCATCTATACTTACATGACGAACACAACTTATGGAAATCGACATCGCTAGAAAACTTTTTTATTTTCCCTTGTACCGTTATATCCATGGCAACAAAAAAAGCCGCCAACCCCGTTGGCAGCTATTTAGTACAAAGTTCATTCCAACGTCGAGGCAGCCTGACTCAACAAGGAAGTTAACGATTCCTTGCTCCATTCTTGCCCCTTACGCAGTTTAATCGTTTTTCGTTCCGCGGGTCCATCGAAACCTTCAGGAAATGTCACAGCTGCGGCATTAAAGATGGTGAAACTCACTGCATCTTTCGAAGCGGAAATGACGGCAGCATATTTCCCGTTTTTCAGATAATGGGGTTTTTTATATTGCATCCGCTCCTGTACATCAGGAATGACGGAGCGTACAAGCTCCCGCAGTTCGTTACACAGCTGGCTTTGCCAAGGCTCTTTCAAGGATTGGATATATTCCGTAACTTCTTGGTTCATGGTCATATTCTCCTTTGCGCACGCGTTATGTCGTTTTGATTATTTACAGGCCCATTTGATTTTTCAATTCGGTTTCCATCCCTTTCTCTGTTCCTTCCCCTTGGAAAGTCTGTTTGCATTTTGCCGCGCGCTTGAGCAGCAGTGCCCGTTCCTGATCGTTCTGTGCAAGCGAGGCTGCGAATTGAAACGACTGATAAGCCTCGTTGTTTCGTCCGAGCTTTTCAAGGAAATCCCCCTTCACGCTGGGCAACAAGTGATACTCCCGCAGCGCTTTTACCGTTTCTAATTGCTCCACAAGCTGAAGGCCAAATTCCGCGCCAAATGCCATACCGATGGCTACCGCTCGGTTTAACTCAACGACCGGCGAGGGAAGGACCCGCGACAACGCTTCGTACAATGCGGCAATTTTGATCCAGTCGGTGTCCTCGGCAGTACGGGCCTCAGCATGGCATGCGGAAATGGAAGCCTGCAACGCATAAGGACCAAGCGGTCGACCGAAAGATTTTGCTCGTTCAAGCGCTGCCAACCCTCGACGAATTAATAGATGGTCCCATAATCCCCGATTTTGGTCCTGCAAAAGGATCGGCTCCCCTGAGGAATGAACTCGGGCTCTAAAACGAGACGATTGGATTTCCATTAATGCCACCAAGCCATGAACTTCCGACTCTTCCTTTACAAGCTCTGCCAAGATTCGTCCCATCCTCAGCGCTTCCTGACATAATAACGGACGTATCCAGGAACTCCCCGCAGTCGCGGCATATCCTTCATTGAATAAAAGATAGATCACTTCCATTACGGTTTCGAGACGCTCCTTGAGTTCGTTTCCTTCCGGGATCTGAAATTCCGCTCTGGCATCGCGCAATGTTCGCTTTGCACGCACGATCCGCTGGGCAATGGTCGGTTCGGCAGCGAACAGCGCATGAGCAATCTCATCTGTTGTCAATCCACAGAGCAAACGAAGGGTCAATGAGAGGCGAGCCTCGCGGGACAATATCGGATGGCACGTCATAAAGATCAAGCGCAAGAGATCATCCCCCACGGACCCATCCCATGCATCGCTAATCTCTTGTTCATCAAACATGTCGGAGCTGCGGCCGACCTCTTCATATTTTCGCTGTTGTACCTTGTTTCTTCGCATCATGTCGATGGCACGTCTTTTTGCCGCGGCCATCAGCCAAGCACCGGGATTGTCGGGAACGCCCACCTCCGGCCACTTTTGCAGCGCAATGAGCATTACGTCTTGGGCCAGATCTTCGGCGAGGCCGATATCGCGCACCATTCGGGTTAATACGGCAATGATCTTCGGCGACTCCATTCGCCAGATCGCATCGACCTTGCGATGGACATAACACTCCATCATGGCTGATTGCGTTGCTTTAGTTCTGCACTCAGTGCGTCATGGGCGGCTAACATCTTGGGATCATCCGTCAAATCCGTTCCTTCGAATACCTGTCTGAGCTCAATCTGTCCCTCTCCCAATCCGTGCGGATCTGGCATTCGCAAGGCCCACTCGATCGCCTCTTCCCGGGATCTCACCTCAATCAGGGTATACCCAGCAATCACTTCTTTGGATTCGGTAAATGGACCATCCACAATCGTAGGCTTTCCTCCAGGCTCCGGATAAGAAATCCGAATGGCTCCAGAGCTTGGATGCAGTCCGTCTGCGGCCACCAACACCCCTGCTTTTGCCAACTCTTCATTAAACCGCATCATTGCTTCGAACAGTTCGGGGCTTGGTGGTTTCCCAGCCTCAGAATCCTTGGTTGCTTTGACAATCATCATAAACTTCATGTGGTAAGCTCCTCCTTTTTAATAGACGCTATGAGATCCAAACTTTCCGGCCTCTAAACAGGACGACGAACGCCAGAAACCAAAATCGACAAACTCTATTGAAAATTTCGAAAAAAATTGAAATCCGGTCTAAAATACAAATTAGTCACCCGCATTTTACTTGAACTATTCTTCAAACAAGTTCTTTTTACCTTCATGTTTTGCAGTCACATGGCAAGGGTGAATACCGGAATCCACCTCTTTGCTTGTCGTTCATTTTAAAAGATTCCTTTATAGGACAAAAAAGGCACCCGCCAGCATTTGCGCTTGGGTGGTGCCCTGAAATTAAGAACACAGTATGTAGATGCTGATTGAACGGTTTTATTGAATGTGCTCAATAGCAGTTGGGTGTTACCTTTACTCAAAATCATATCTCTTATTCGTAGGTTTCGCTAAGTCCCCTACGTTGAAGTGAATCGAAAAAGTGATGTTTGTTTTTACGGATCAAACTCTCGGTTATTTGTTGTCCAATTTGATGGTCAATTCCCGAGAGTTCAAGCATGTCTCGAATGATATTATACCCATAATTGAACTCATAGAATTTATTTGAATAGGGTTCAATATATAGCGTCTTCTCTTCTAACTTCATAATATGCTCCAGTTGAGTACCTTTGGGGACTCGGCCTAATCGTGTGATTTTGATTTGAGTCATTTCCGGGTTCATTTCATGTTCCTTCAACTCCTCAATAATATCAGAGACCACCTGACTATATCTTGTTGCCATACTTCGAGGGATACCTTTATATTGCACAACGATGTTGTTCACTTGAACCTTTTGATAAGGTTCGTTTGCTAAATGTCTTTCATTCCATGTTTCTTGAATCGGAACTGCGATGTATATGACAAGGAACATCATGAGAATGAAAAGCAGCGATCTTTTTTGCCGGCGAGGCCAATCGACTCCTTTCCAAAAATAGATCCCCATCATCAGGATTCCAAGAAAAAATATCGAGAGCATATTCCTCATATCAGGGTAATCCGGATACATGAAATTCAGAGTTGGTGCAGCATACCGGATACTCTCCAGCTTATAACCATGCATTAAAGTAAGGAGCATGTACACAGATACACAGCATAGAATAGCCATTTTGAATGATAATAAAGAAATTACAAACGCAAAGCTGATGGCGAAATAGGATAATCCGAGAATAACAAACACCAGCAGATAAACGGGAGTGTCTTTAAAAATTTCACGAACCGTGAAAAATAAGAGGGTTGAAGCTGGAAGGGTACATAAAAAACTAAACAACCATGACTGCAATGTTCTTCGTATAGGATTCCAGTTGGTAAGTCTTATTATATGAACCATATGGTAACGTCTAGGTGAATTCAATATTACAAGTGTCATGGTCGACATGAACAGTCCATATAAAGGAATAGTAACAGGCAATTCATCGATAAAGAATACAAATTTGCTCAAATATAAAATGAAAAGTCCCATGTAGAAAGCCCAAATATGTTCACTGCGCCATAGGACCTTTAATTCTAAAAACCATAACCGTATCATGTGCGTACAACCTGCTTTCTGAACAACATGGAGCTGATCAAAAGCATGAGCACTATCCATAAAACCAAGACGTACCGTTGAAGCATAAAATTCGGCTCTAGAATCATTTCCGATACATAATCTGGATTAAACCAGATCGCAAACATCGGTTGGTGGACATATTGAATACTGATCATCAGGTAAATAAAAACGAAAATGGTACTGTAAATCGTCCTTTTAAAAATAAGAGAGCACAGTCCAGTTAACGAGACCACAAAGGATACGGTTAAGATGATTTGCAAGAGTGTGACTAACCATAAGAGACTAGGACCTTGATTGGATAATGCAAACCAATAAATAGAATCAATCAGTATCAAGATCATGCTTATTCCGGCCCCAACAGCTGCAAGCTTGGAGATTAAATAATTGGAAGGGATAATTAGATAAAACAGGATCGTTTTCAGTTCGAAGTCTCTAAGTTTTCCGCCCCAAACAGCATTGACGAGAACAGGAACCAGAGGTGTCACAATAATCATTTGGAGCTGAAGCATGGAAAGCCAACGATTTTCAAAGCGGGTCTCTCCGCTCATTTGTGCCAGAACAAGCGGGATGATCGTTGTGAGCAAAAAAACAGTGATGAGCAGCAATCGATGTTTTAACAATGATTTAAACGAAAAATGAAGCTGTACCATAAATTCATGCAATGGTTATACCTTCTTTCTATTCGTATAAATATAGGCGTGCTCCAAAGTAGGCTCTACTAACAGGCTGCCTTCCAATGGGGTATCCGATAGATAGCGAACATGTACACCACTTGCAGTGACCTGTGTTGAGATGATGAGTGCACCTTGCTCTTGAAGCTTCTCCGTCACATTCTCTCCGCTGTAAAGCCACACCTTTCCCTCCACCGATTTGATGAAAGCAGGGATATCTCCAAAATAGTTCACAATCCCTTGGTGCAGTACAAGAACCAAATCTGTTGTAAGTGCAATATCTTCGACAATATGGGTGGAAATAATAATAGATCGGTCTGTAGAAAGAGTGGTTAGCAGCTGTCTAAACGACACACGCTCATGAGGATCAAGTCCCACGGTGGGTTCATCAACCAAAAGCAACCTGGGGTTGCCAACGATGGCTTGGGCAATACCTAAGCGCTGCTTCATCCCTCCAGACAAAGCAATGAATTTTTTGTTCCTATGTACCAGCAAACCAACCTGCTCGAGCTTTTCTTCAATTTCTGCTATCCGCTGCTTGCCGTGAATATTTTTCAAACGACAAACATATTCAAGAATCTCCTGCACGGTTAAATGGGGAAAAAAATCAAATTTCTGCGGCAAGTAGCCAATCTGTTTTCGGATCGCATATAAATCCTGACTGACATCCATGCCTTCATAGTCTACTTGACCTGTATGGGGAGCAATCAGCGTGGAGATGATTTCGAGCAATGTCGTTTTTCCAGCTCCATTTTCGCCTAACAAACCAAGTATTCCCGTATTCATTTCAAAAGACACATTCTGAAGAATGGGCTTATCGTAATGTTTAGAAAGATTTTTAACGCTCAGTTTCATATATTATCACCTGCTACCTTATTTTTATTTTGACATCCCCAGTCCTTAGATACATAATTCAATTTGTTCATCAACTAAGCCAGGCGGAGTTGGATCATGAGAGATGATAATAATCGCCTTATTATTCTCTTTTAAAGAGTGCATCAATTTAAAAAATGTTTGTTTATGCTTTATATCTAGTGCAGAAGTAACTTCATCAAACAGATATAATTCTGCATCTGCTAGTAATCCTCTAGCCATGGATAACTTTTGTTTTTGACCCACAGATAGTTCAATTCCATTAATACCGATTAAAGTATTATAATTTTGATCTAATGAATCAATAAACGAAGCAATACCAACCATTTCACACACCTTTCGTAGTTCTCCCGAAGTTGCTTTAGCGTTCCCCAGTAAAAGATTCTCCCGGATTGAGCCAGAAATGACTTGAGGTTCTTGAGTAACGAAACATACCTCATTACAATATATAGAACGTGGGATATCATTAATATCTGATCCTTTATAACGAATCTCACCTGTATAGTTCTCAAGTAAACCTGCTAAAATCTTTAACAAGGTTGATTTACCGCTCCCGTTCGCTCCAGTAATTTGAAGGATTTTTGATCGAGCAACAGACACGGTTAATTCATTAATACACCTAATACCGACATCAGCATACCTATAGGAGAGCTTTGATATTTCCATAACAGTTCCAGTAAAACTATTCAGGATTTTGGGATCATGTATACTTCTCTCCTCGTTTCTTCTTATTGCTGCAGCGGGAATATTGTCCATTCTATTTATAGAGACCACGGTTTCCTGTAGCAGAACGTTAAATTGAGAAAACCTTAACAGAGAGTAATTGAAATTGCTGGAGTACGTGGTGAATGCTACAAGTTCGCCAAGAGTTAGATTGTGATTTTTAACATAATAAAGTCCACCCAAGAGAATTGCTATATATGAAATAAAGTTTAGGCCTTCTACTGTACCACTAGAAAGAATGGTTATCCTGTTCTTGTTTAGTGATGATGATTGATAACTACTCAATTCCCCTTCAAACTTTCGAAAGATCGCACCTTCTGCATGAAAAACTCTAAATAGCGTGAATTTCTCCAAGATCTCATTCAACAAATTAAGATAACTATCTAATTTTCGTTTAACATTCCCGTCCAGAAATTTTATTTTTTTCCCAAATACCAAGAATGATATAAGTAATATCGGCCCAATAAGAGCTAAAATTAACGAAAGTTTCAGATTGATTTTAATGAGTATACTAATAATGACAATGAAACTGATACTATCTACAAAAAACTTAGCTAAGTCAGTTACGGCAATTGAGAAAGCTTTTGTATCATTTTCAATTTTGTTAATCAGCTCTCCCTTGGGGAGCGATTCGAAGATGTTCATAGGAAGAGAGAAGATACGTTTAATTAGATCCGTCTTTAAACTGAATTGAATTTTATAAGAGATACTCGTCACCTTATATTTGCATACCAGGTTAAAAAGAAGATTCATCAAACAAAACATAAAAATCAAAAAAACGATAAAATAAGCATCCTTAAACTGGTTAGAGCTTATAGAATCAACGAATTTTCCAAAAAGGATAGGTTGCATTATTCCAAAGCACAGAGGCAGCCCCATGAATAATAAAATTGTCACAATCTCACGATTATAAGGGAGCAATCTTTTATATATAAAAGCAAGACCTTTCATAATTAAATCTCCTTAGAAATACCCTTTTAAAAGTTAACCTAGCAATATCTCTTTTTCTTCTTCTGTCAAAGTTAAGTAAAGATGAAAAATGGAGTTTAGTTGTGTTTTTGTAAGCTTACAATAGTCCACCGGTGGTGATGTTACAGCTCCTGTTAACTCATAGTTCTCATGATGACACCCACCACCACACAAATTTCTAGCCCAACAATAATTGCAGTTTTTTCGATTTGATGTATGTGCTTCTAGGAGAAAGTCTTTTTTCTTATAATGATCAATTTCAGAGTATATGTTACCCTGTTTGTAATTTTTATTGTTAACGAAGCGATGACACGGGTAAAGATCACCATGGATATCAACAGCAAAAAAGTTAACCTCCGCACCACATGAATAGGTCGACTCGAAACCACTATGTAATCTCTGTAAATATTTCATTATATTATTTATCTTTTTAGCCTTACCATATTCTCTCTCTTCTATCAGTTCTAAAAAATACTGAGTGAGGATCTCATATTCTACACCCAATTCTTCAAAACTCTCACTGTTAAACATTTGCATAGCTGGTGCTAAAAAAGCACTTCGAAAATTCAAAGAAAATAAGTGCTGGTATATTTCTGTATAGTTCGTATTATCTGGAGTAAGTGTGGAGCGAACCCCTAATTGATTTTTGTTCCGTAGCTCTTCCGTACGATTCATGATTATCTCGTAACTACCTTTTTTGTTACCATAAAATCTATTCTGATCATGAGCTGCCTTCTGGCCATCAACACTAATTTGAACATACATATCATGAGCCCGAATGAATTCAATGATTTTCGGAGTAATGAGGGTTCCATTACAAGTCATACTATATTTAATTTTCTTATGATGCGTCTCGGCTAGTTTATTAGCATAATATACAACTTGTTCAATTGTTTCGAAATTTAATAAAGGTTCGCCACCAAAGAAAACAAGAGTCAATTCTTCGATATCGCCTGAATTCTGAATTAAAAAATCCACAGATCTTTTTGCAGTTTCAAAATTCATTTTTCCTTTTTCATTGTATTCGCCATCTCCAGCATAACAGTAGGTACACTTTAGATTGCATTCTTGTACCATCATAAGTGTTAGAGCGCTTATTGATCGAAAATGGGCTGTCTCAATTTCTTTCGTCTTTCTTTCCTGATTAATCATTTCATTCTCGATAAGAGAATGAATAACATCGAGAAATTCTCCTTTCTCTAATGGCAAAGGTAAGTTATCATATATCACTGATACTATTTCATTGTCTGACCTGAGGATCATCTCTAAGTTGCTATCAATTTCATAAAGTGCATTTCTCCCTGGAACATATGCGTAGCTATTTGAATTATGTTCTAGAAGCAAAACATCTGCTGGTCTAATACGTTTTTCCCAAATATTTGTGAGTTCGTTCATTTACTTTGCTCCAATCTATGTGCTGATAGTTATTCTTGATAAAATAAGGCTAGAAAAAACCCAGATCTCCATAGAAAACCTGGGTTTCAAATGAGAAGTGTATGTAACACTTTCACTTCTCAACATCTAACCATCAGAATCTCTGGTAATGCAGGTTTCATATCCACCTGAACATCCCCAATCAAGTGCATCACATTTTACACAATAATCCTTTGTATCACATGTCCAACATATCTTTGAGTCATCGGAACCCTTGGTAAATCCCTTATTGATTTGTTTAAGCATACTTCCACCTCCCTTCAATTAGCTAATGAATTGATATCATCAAATTGTATTTGCAAGATAAATTATCCAGTAACTTCATTAAATAAACAGTAATAAAAATCACTTACATTTCTTGTGTTCGACTAAAATAAGATCAATATTGGTGCAAGACATCGGGCGGTAATTAATACAGATACTCTATTTGTCCTTTCTACTGATCTCTTCATTAAAGCGTCTTTATATCCAATACAGTGTACAGCCTATCCGCTTTTTATAAGCCCCCGCCCTTAAAGTACCCGAAGTCCAGAAGGGTCATGTTAGCACACGGCTCGGTTATGCTGTAAAACAAGCTCATTCTATCGCATTGAAAAGCTCTGCCATTCGGTCTGCCAATTCCGACTGCGGTTTCATCCGCTGATGATTCATATCGGTAGGCGTCATATAGAACACTTCGTTCCCCTGCTTAAACAGCGTAACATGGAACAAAACCCCTGCTGCATCTTCCTGATCCGGATCAAGGACGATGTTTATATGGCGCACCTTTTCAATCCATTTCTGAATGAGCGCTTGATCTGTAGTCGTTTTTTTGGTACCATCACTGCCACTCATGATTTCGATAGAATCAACCTGTGTCATATCGCCGGAAAAAAAGGTTTCTAATTCCTTTGGTTCTTTACTTGCTCCCGCCTGGTTAGGCGTATTAGCACTTTGACAGCTGCTTAGAAACAAGGCCGTTAATAAAGCAAACATGAAGGTGAAAAACGAATATTTCTTCATCGTACGCCCCCCTTGATCTTCCAACGAAATATACATTTGAAATGTTCCGCCGATGCTCCATCTTGTTCGCTTCATTTGACATCATTCCTTCAAATCGATAAGATATTCGTGTGTTACTATATAGTTTTATAAAAAACCAAATAGTTTCCAAGTAAGTCGCCGTCTATAGGGAGAAAAGCCTTTTCGGTTGAAAATTTTACAGAAAGAAGGGAACGTCCATGTACAAACCATACTTCAAGGACTGTTGTGACTACAAATGAATTTACTGGGAGGATTTAAACTTTGAGATTATTCGACATCGTACTTGTATTGCTAATTTTCATCCTTGCTAATCTATTCATATGGAAACCACGTTTTTTTGAAATGCCCAGGCTTTTTGCAATTGCCTTGCTGTTGATCACTACGATTTTACAATTCGTGCTGGATGGATACCGATGGCAGATGGTTCCTGCATACATAACAGTAATAGCTATGATTCTGTTTTTAAGTATAACTCGGAAAAAGAAGGAACGAACGGATCGCAGAAAGATCGGATGGAAAACATCGCTTTGGACGATCATGTCTCTTTTCCTTTTAGGGATAATGGTCGCTCCTACATTCCTGATGCCTGTGTTTACCTTTGAAAAACCGACCGGGCCTTATCAGGTTGGAACGACCGTATTGCATTGGACGGACTTGGACCGGAAGGAAGAAAACGCATCAGAACCCAACGCATATCGGGAACTGATGGTTCAGTTATGGTATCCTGCGGACACCACGGAATCCAAACCGGTTGAACCCTATATCCGTCATGTGAAAGCTGTAACCAAGGGTCTTGAAAAAGCCCTTTCGTTTCCATCGTGGACACTTGATCACCTCAGCCTGATCGATTCGCACTCGTTTACGAATGCCTCCTTGTCCAATGACCAAAAGCAGTATCCTGTTTTGATTTTTTCTCATGGGCTGACCGGCTTTCGTAATCAAAATACCTTTCAGGTCGAAGAATTAGCCAGTCATGGTTATATCGTGGTTGGCATCGATCATGCATACGATGCAGCAGCGACCGTTTATCCCGACGGAAGAGAAATTTTGTTGAAGAAAAATAATTTGAGTGGTTTCAGTGAACTTGGAAGCCATATCACTCTCTGGGTTGATGACGTGACTTTTGTATTAGACCAGCTTGAACAACTGAACGCTCAACCGGAGTTTAAAGATCATATTGACCTGACACGTATCGGAATGTTTGGGCACTCTTACGGAGGCGCGACCGCAGCACAAATGCTCATGAAGGACTCACGTATCCGGGCAGCCATGAATATGGATGGCACGCTTTATGGCGATCCGCCTCCTGATGATGGTTTCGCGAAGCCTTATCTGCAAATGAACGGGGAACAGAGTATCGATCGAACCGTGTTCGAAAACTCATTGGACAAAGCCGTTGCCCAGAGCGGGAAATCAAAAGCATACTACGAGTCATTTTGGGAGGAATCCGCGGAACGTCGCAACCTTGCTTTGAAAAACGGAGGGTATACGATGACGATCCCAAAGACGTCCCATATGAGTTTTACGGATTTTCACCTCTTCTCCCCGCTGCTGTCAGCTAAAAAAGCCCAACCGCGCGAGGTTCATCAAATCATCAACGAAGTGAGTCTTGCTTTTTTTGACCAATATGTCAAGGGTACAGGCGAACCAAAGATGAGCGACATCTCCGACAGGTATCCCCAAATCCATTTAGAACAGCCTGGTCGGTAAAGGACAGCCGGCTTATCTTCAACAAGCGTTTCTCGCATGGAGAAACGCTTGTTTCCTATAGCAGATCATGACAACCGACATTACCCAAAATATCCACCTCTCCTATGACTCTCTTCAGAGTTTCTTTAGAAATCCCCTATGATATTCTTCAGGATTTATGATTATGATGGCTCTAATAAATGACGGAGTGATCGCCAATCATGAATGAAAATCGTTCAACATCCTTTAGAATAACCAATATCTATGTAAAAATATTAATTTATCTGGGTAACCGTTTGTTGATTGCATTTTTCTTCACATGCTTTTCCTCTTATTATCTCACCTGTTATCTTGCCCATTTTTCATACTTAATGGAAGGCCCCACTCCTCATTTTATGGCAGCCAATCTCATTCCGATGTTTTTTACCGTACTGTTTGTAATAACATTCAGTTTATTGACACTACCCATTGCGAAAAAAATGATCGTATTGGAAAAGGCGTTACTGATGTTTAATGGAGAAAATTTAAGTTATAGGATTCCTCATCTGGGGTTTCATGAATTGGACAACGTCGCAACTACCATCAATTCATTGATGGATCACCTGCAGCAGGAAACAAAGAAAGAACATGAAACGCAGCATTTCAATCAAAAGTTAATGGAGGATATCATATCGGAATTACGGCCAACGTTAAATAGTCTTATTCATGACATAACCCTCTTGAAAACTTCATCGTACAATAACCAGGACGACTACGGAAAACGGATTCAAGAAGCAATCACAAAAGCAGTGTACTTAAAGAAAAGAATTAACGAATTGTTGCGATTTGCACGGGATGTTTCTTCGGACACTCATTCATAAACTGCATGGCCATTGTTAGATCACATTAACAATGGTTATGCGGTTTATTTTTTGTTCTTTAGGTTTTCTTCAGATTTTCTTTAGAAATACTCTCATTCTTTCCTTAGTTTTTCTCGTTAAGATAAAACGATCAACAGGAGGAGCTGAAAAAAATGATTGGAAACGCAGTGTTAGATCTCATTCATCAATATGGGTACCTTTTCTTTTTTCTCGCCTTCTCCCTAGGCCCATTCGGAATTCCGATTCCTAATGAAATAACGATCCTTACCGGTGCCGTTCTAAGCCGCTCGGATGTTATCGATCACTGGGCTGCCTATATCAGTATTCTGGCCGGTTTGCTGACAGCGATCACGCTTGCTTATTCTGCCGGTCACGTATTCGGCTACAAATTCAAGAAAAAGCTCTCACGCAACAAGCACTATCTCAAAGCCGAATCCATTCTTCGAAAAAGAGGCAATCTAGCCATGTGTATCGGCATGTTTATCCCGGTTGTACGTTATTTCATGCCATTGCTCATTGGGCTAAGTGGTGTTCGTTATAAAGAATTCGCTCTGATCACATACACAAGTGCGCTGCTTTGGACGATCATCTTTTTTGCTTTAGGAACTTTTTTTGGAGATTCAATTTTATCATTGCTGCATTCCTTGAGTTTTTGAGCCAAGGCCTGAAAAATGCGATTTGAAACGAACGGAGCCGTTCATAATAAACCCAATGGAGGTATGTATAATGAAAACTAATGATAAATTGCTTTTTTTAAAAAGCTTTGTGAAAAACCCGAAAAATGTGGGGAGTATCATTCCAAGCTCTCGCTTTTTGGCCAGCGCAATGGTTAATCATGCCATTTGGCAAGAAAGCACTGCCGTTGCGGAGCTTGGCGCAGGGACTGGGGCCATTACCCGATACATTCAAAAAAATGCAAATGAACATACAAAAGTTTTATTATTTGAAATGGATCAAACGATGCGGAGCAATTTACAACATGAATACCCGGAGTTCATCTCCCACCCGAACGCTGCCACTTTATTGGATACCATGAAGAACGAAGGCATCGACGAATTAGACTATATTTTTAGCGGTTTGCCTTTTTTCAATTTTGAGCGTACATTAAGGGATGCCTTGATTGAACAGATTCACCAAGCTTTAAAACCTGGAGGACGGTTCATCGCTTTTCAATATTCGCTGCAAATGAAGAAGCATCTTTCCGAAAAATTCATTATTGAGAACATTGAGTTTGTTCCTCTGAATGTTCCCTCCGCTTTCGTCTATGTGTGCCGTAAATAAAGAAAGCAATGAAAATTCAAAGCATTATATATGAGAAAGGGTAGATACTAAAGAAAATGAATACCATTTTAGTCGTAGACGATGATCCGGAAATTCGAGATGTGATCCATGTATACTTGCGCAATGAAGGATATGACGTCATTGAAGCAGCCGATGGCTTAGAAGCCGTGGACATGATCCAATCGAGTTCGGTCCAACTTGTTATTCTGGATGTCATGATGCCACGGATGGATGGGATCACGGCATGTATGAAAATCAGGGGAATTTCAAATACTCCAATCATCATGCTGTCTGCCAAGGAAGAGGATATCGATAAAATTATCGGTTTGACGACCGGAGCAGATGATTACATGGTCAAACCATTTAATCCTTTGGAATTGATTGCACGCGTAAAAGCACAATTCCGTCGTCAATCCTTAATGGGCAAAGAAGAATTTAATTCGTTAATCCTCATCAAGGACCTGGCGATCGATAAGAATAAACATTCCGTTAAACTCAAAGGAAAAGAGATTTCGTTGACCCCTTTGGAGTTCGCCATTCTGCTGCTATTAGCGAGCCGGCCTGGTCAAGTTTTTAGCTCGGAGCAAATCTACGAAAGTGTATGGAAAGAGCCCTATGGGTATTCTGACAATACGGTTATGGTTCACATACGTAATTTAAGAGAGAAATTGGAGGAAACGCCAAGAGAACCTCAATACATTAAAACCGTATGGGGGGTTGGTTATAAAATTGATTAATTATGTTCGAAAGTTAAAACAAAACAAACGAATTCAAGTCAATATTCTCATTCGAATGATCCTAAGCCTGGTTATCTCACTTGGCATTAACTATGTTTTCCTTTTGACTTCGATTTATCTTGGTAACTCTATGGAATCTGATTGGTACTCTCGATTTTTTCCTTATCTGATTACCCCCTTGTTTATCGTTAGTTTCATCGGTGTTTTTCTATTTTTGACCCGGAACATTGTAAAAGACTTGATCAAACTAGAGCAAGGGCTTGAAAAAATCGCCGTGGGGAATTTAGGATATCGGGTAACGATTGACCGTCAAGACGAACTAGGTAATGTCGCTTTAAACATTAATAGAATGGCAGAGCGTTTGGAAGCACAAATTGCGAAGGAACGTGAGCTTGAACAATCTAAAATGGAAATGATTACAGGTCTCTCCCACGACTTGCGCACTCCTCTTACAAGTATCATCGGCTATATTCAGCTTCTAAAGACCGAATCTTTCCGAGACAAAGATGAGTACTCACGTTTTGTCCAAAATACGTACAACAAAGCCGTCCATTTGAGAAAACTCCTCGACGATTTGTTCGAATACACCCGGCTTACGTCTGTCGACGATACCCAATTGAATCGGAAAGAAATCGATTTATCCCAACTTTTGGAGCAAATGTTATTTGAATTTGAGCCGCTTGCTCAAGAAAATGGGATTCGTATCGTCAAAGAGATTGCCCCCTCTCCGACGAATGTTTATGTGGACAGCGAAAAAATCGCCAGGGCAATCGACAACTTGTTGATGAATGCTTTGAAATACTCACACAAACCCGGTGCTATCGAACTTCGAATGGAAAAATTCAGTACACACATCGCGATAGAGATCCAAAATAAAGGGACACCGCTTAATGAGGATCAAGTGAATAAGCTGTTTGACCGATTTTATAAAGTAGACTTTTCAAGGAGCAGCGAAGGCATTCAGGCCGGCTCTGGGCTCGGTCTTTCCATTGCCAGGAATATTATGGAATTGCATCAAGGTAGTTTGACCCTGCATCATACCGATGATGTTTTTTTGTTTACAATGTTGCTGCCGCTATATCACTCCTGAGCTTAACGCTTCGAAAAACCACCACAAAGAATGACGACGGAGGATGGATCATTGAAGTACCCTAAACCTTTTCTCTTCCTTCAGGGGTTCCTCAAGAACCCGAAACGTGTAGGAAGTTTATTTCCTAATCAACGATTTCTAGCCAAAAAAATCATTCGGGAAATACCCTGGAATAACATCAAATCGATCGCCGAACTTGGGGCAGGCACCGGGGCGATTACTCGCCTTTTTACCGGCCGGCTGCAAGGTAATGTAAACGTATTTTTGTTTGAAAGAGACAAAAAGATGCGCGAGAACTTAAGGGATACCTATCCCCAATTCAAGCTCCATTCGAACGCATCGTACTTATCCAAAAAATTAATACAAGAGAGCATTAACCACCTTGACTGTATTATATGTGGTTTACCCTTCTTTAATTTTTCGAAGAATATGAGGGAAAATATCATTCACCAAATGGTTCACTCTCTCAAGCCCGGTGGAATTCTAATTGTTTATCAAAATACGCTTCATATGAAAAAGAAGTGGGCCGAACATCTGGTCATCGATAAAATCATATTCGAACCTTTCAATCTGGCACCTGCATTTATTTTTGTATGTCATAAAAAGGATCAACCATCCGCCTAAAGGCACTTTTGTTCATCTGGCGGGTCACACATTTCTTCATCCCCCTACTCTATCTATCACAAGCAGTGGTTCACTGCTTGTTTTTTTGTACAAATTGCTACACCAGGTCTTTGCTCAAAATAACAACCGTATCCCCGTTCTTTAGATGTTCTTTAGATTTTCTTTAGAAATATGCCCACAGATTCCTAAGTTTATTTCTCTATAATTTAGAGAATTATTGTCCCGAAGGTGGAGTCAACGACACAATGAGAAACTTGTTACGAAAAATATCGCAGAAACTCTATGCTGCGTACAGCTTCAAATTCATAAGAATTCTGATCCCTATTGGCGTAATGCCTGTTCATGTCATTATCCTATGGGTCTTTTCTTCGTTTTTAGCAGTATCCGTGATGAGTACCTATGATTTTTTAATCAGAAGCCATTTTAAGCTCGAGCTCGATTGGAAAACAACATTTCGGTATGCTTGGATCGCCAATTCATTCAATAATATGATGGGGTTGGCGGGCCTCACTGGTGTAGGGATGCGTACATTTCTGTATAAGAAACGCGGAATTCAGATAACAACAGCGGGAGCTGCATCCCTGTTCCTTTCTCCTATTTTGATGGTTGGGTTAGCTCTATTTGGATGTTTTGTACTTATGGGTGTTTTCCCCGTAGATGCCGTCTTTGAGCGCCATTCATGGCTTCAAATCGGTGTAATGGGCATATCCCTCTATCTGCCGTTCTTTTTATTGATGCAGCGATCTTCCTTGTTTGCGAAATGGTTCAATAAAGGTCAGGGCAAGCTGCCGTGGAATGTCGTTATCGCTTCTCTTGCCTCTTCTCTTTTGGAGTGGGCGTGTGCAGGGATATTATTCTGGCTGTTCGCCTTCCATGAGCAACCCCAATTATCATTTGCGCCGGTTTTCGGTGTATATATTGTGGCAGCAATTGCCGGCATCATCAGCATGGCTCCGGGAGGAATTGGAGCATTTGATTTAATCGCTTTGTATGGGCTTCAGACCTTGGAGGTTAACTCATCCGCTGCTTTTATCATTTTAATATTATTTCGATTATTTTATTTTATAGCTCCTTGTTTGCTCGGTCTTTTCATGGCTGCTTTTGAAATAAGCTTGGTCCGTAAATTATTGAAGGGGATGATTGCGGCCATTTCCAATGCAAGGCGACTAACCTATAACAAGTTACACAAGCCCTCCCGATGGGTATTGTTGGGCAAACTCGGGGCATGGCTCATTGAAAAAATGCTTTTGGTGAATGGAATCCTTCTCCTTCTGTCTTTGGCGATGCCCAAACGGTTTGCTAAGAGCTATGATTATGAAAATATATTATTTATCCCCATACTGCATCACTCTGGTGAGCTATTATCCATTTCTGTCGGCATCATGCTTATCATTGTATCCCGTGGCGCTCTGCTCCGAACCCGGCGAGCTTACATATGGGCCATCGTATTATGGTCAGCAGGCCTGTTCATAAAATTCAGCCATGGGATCGATATGTTAATGGCCAGTATTTTGCTGCTATTAACGCTTATATGGTATACAGCCCATATTCACTTCACCCGGAAAAGTGCGACAATATCCCCTCTCACGATCTGGATTGGCGTACCTGTTTCTTGCGTTTGGTTACTTTCTTATTTGGCCATGGATATAAATGCCGATCTAGCTGTTGTAGGCCCCTTGCATGACCTTGCTTCATCTAAAGGTGAGTATATGATGAATCTTATTGGTGGTTTCAGTGGGGTACTGATTTTGGCGGCGTCCATGTTTACGCTGCGACCGCATCATTACACAGGGGAGCGTCCTAGTGAAAAGGATATCGAGAAATTGACTCAGTTCATTTCCAAAGAAGATGGGAACGTATTGACACATCTTCTATATTTGGGAGACAAACATTTCTACTGGGCGCAGCATGACCAAGTCTTGATCCCTTATTCTCGCATTCGCCGCAAATTAATCGTGCTTGGCGATCCGATCGGAAGCAAAAAACTTGTCGGTGCCGCCATCCAGGAGTTTCAGAGTTTTGCGCAGCGTTTCGGATTAACCGTTGTTTTCTATCAGGCTACCCCTGATTATCTTCCGATCTATCATGAGAATGGTTACAAATTCTTCAAGCTGGGGGAAGAAGCGCTGGTTCCTTTGGAACCCTTTTCGCTTAGCGGCAAAAAAAATCAAAACTTACGAACGGCCTTGAACAGATCCAATCGCATGAATCAACGTTTCGAAGTTCTTACGCCGCCGTACCATCCCGAACTTCTTGCTGAATTACGCGATCTTTCGGATGAATGGCTGGGCAATCGCAAAGAAAAAGCATATTCATTAGGTTGGTTTAATGAGGCTTACATTCAACGGTCACCCTTAACCTTACTGCGTGATGCAGAAGGAAAAATTTTGGCCTTTGCTACACTAGCTCCTGCATATAACCAAAAAAAAGTGATTTCCATTGATCTCATGCGTCATGTGAACCATGCGCCAAATGGAACGATGGATGTTCTTTTAATACGTTTGATGGAATGGACAAAGGAGCAAGGCTATGCCTATTTCAATTTGGGGATGTCTCCTCTTTCCAGTGTCGGAGTAACCCCATATGCACACCGCGAGGAAAAACTGGCCCGCTTGGTGTTTAAATATGGCGGACGTTGGTATGGATTTATAGGATTACGCCGTTATAAAGAAAAATTCATTCCCGAATGGCAGCCAAGATTTTTAGCTTATCCGGCTAACAAAAGGCTCCCCTTCGTCACGATGGACCTTGTGAGACTAATATCCCGAACCCCTGAATAACAAGTCCCGCTTCATGAAGAACATGTTCTACAGAATGGGCGAGAAAGGAATACGGATTCTATGCCGTTATGTTCCCTTCTCGTTCTTTTCGTATACCTGTATCAATGACCCTCGTCGAATCTTTAGAGTTTCTTTAGAAAATACCCAGTACGTTCTTCAGAGGTTGTTATTATGATGGTTCATAAATCATCTTTAGGAGTGAGAGCGTGGACCGTCTTGAAAAACCATCTTATAGATCGGCATGGTTATCTCTTTTATGGCTCCTCATCGTCCCCATTTTGAATATCTTCTATGGTATTTTGAATCGGGCTGGGGATCATGTATTTTATCTTGGAACAAGCATTGACCAACTAGTACCATTCGTCCCTGTATTTATCATCCCTTATGTATTATGGTACCCCTTCATTACAGGCATACTTGTCGCGCTTGCCTTTAAAAACAGGGAAACCTATTTTCAAACTTTGATCGCACTTTGCAGCGGTTTGATCGTTTCGTATCTGTTCTTTGCCCTCTTTCAAACAACGATCCAGCGTCCAGATATCCAGCATGAAACAGGGTTTCTCTATCGTATCATCGGCATGGTGTACAGCTCGGATCAGCCCTACAACTGTTTCCCAAGCATTCATGTGTTAACGAGTTACCTGATGCTTAGGGGTGCGCGAGTATTTAGCAAAATCAATTGGAGGCTGACGGCAGCCATGTCTACTCTTATCATGATCTCAACGGTGTTCGTGAAACAACACGTCGTGGTAGACATTGCCGGTGGCGTGTTAGTCGGGGAACTATGTTTCAGGTTAGCAGGGGCGTGGATCATATCGATACAAAAAAAACAGCAGCTTCCTGCTTAGAAAAGGTGTGATGCGTATTGTCCCGGGCCCCTCAACAACACTCCTCACACTTCTAATCTTTAACATTGAAACGATTATTTCATTGCTTTTATGAAATAGTAGCCCTATTGAGTCTTGCTAACAAAAAGAAACAGACCCGAGGCCATTGGGTCCCTCAACTTTAGTCCAGCCCCCTTACCAAACTGCAGCCTGATGATAAATAAATCATCTATTTGATATATTTTGAAGGCACCAAGAATTTAAAACTGGAAGGGGTATATAAGTGAAAGTTGCATTGCGTATCGCCATTTACTTTATTGTTTTTATCGTCATCGTGGGAGGGGTTGGGTCGATTGGATTCGTGCGTACGATGAATGCAGGGATGTCAGTGTATAATAAACCAGAGCCTGTCTTGGGAAATATACAAGTCCCAACATATGACGTAACCAAACCGACAGTAGCTGTCCTGCTTGCAACCGAAGTGACCGAAGTTTTCGATTTTCTCGTCCCGTACGAAATGTTTGCGTTGACCAAGGCTTACAATGTATACGGTGTTGCACCCGATCGCAATGTAAAATCCCTAACCGGGGGTCTTGATGTCATCCCTCATTATTCATTTGAAGAACTGGACAGGATGCTCGGCAAAAGCCCGGATATTATCGTTATTCCGTTTATGCCGATATTGGACGACAAAAAATATGCACCTGTCCGTGAATGGATTCAGAAACACTCGGATAGCGAGACCACGCTGCTCAGCATCTGCAATGGGGCGGAAAACTTGGCAGATACCGGCTTGCTGAACGGAAAATCGGCCGCGACCCACTGGGGAGATATCAACCGGCTCATTAAAAAGTATCCCGAAGTTCAATGGGTAAAAGACCAGCGCTATGTCCCACAAGATCATATCGTATCTTCAGCAGGTCTGACCTCAGGGATCGATGCAACGTTGTTTGTCATCTCCCAGCAGTTGGGCGAGGAAGCGGCGAAAGAAGTTGCCAGAGAGATGAACTATCCCTCTTATGATTACGTGAACAACCCTCAAATGGAACCCTTTAATGCCGGGTTAAGCGATATCACTTACGTACTGAATAATGCATACCAATGGAACAAAGTTAAGGCGGGCGTATTATTGTATGATGGTGCCGACGAATTGGATTTGTCCGCCGCATTTGATACATACGGCGCTTCGGGTACAACAACGACATTAACCGTTTCCAGGGATCATAAACCGATCGTAACGAAGCATGGTCTCAACCTGATTGCACGTTATCCAATAAATGATGTGCCGACCTTGGATAAAATGATTGTCGTTGGCGCCAATGCCGAGTCTGCAGCTGCAGACGACATCGAGCAATGGAAACGCAGCGGCAGCAGCGCGGAAATGCTGTTCTTACACCGTGATGCAGCAGATCGTTTTGCCATGGATCCTGCCTTTGAGAATTTGGCGGCACAGGAAGATGTGCAAACAGCTAAATTTGCGGCCAAACGGCTGGAATACCGCGCCACTGATCACTTAACGTTAGAAGGCAGACCCTTCTCATTGGAGGCATTTGGCATACCCGTTGTTCTTGGTATCTTATCCTTGCTTATTACTTTTTTCATTGATTCGGTCTTGATCCGTAGGAAGAAAAAGCAGAAAATGGAGAGTAACTATATTACGCGTTAGCGCAACGCAGGCAGCCGTTCATAATCGGCTGCCTTTTTGCCTTTAAATTCATGGAATTTCAATAAAAATAAAAGTATATTCCTTTTCATTCGCTTCATTCTCCTTTAATCATCCATGTAAATAAATGTTTTATTTATATATGCTTATACGAAAGCCAAAGCTTTTTAAACGGCAAAAAATAAATAAAGGAGATTTTTTTCGTGAACTCAAACACTGCTCTTATACGAAAAGGCGGCGGAGCAAATGTGCCGTCTTCCCAACGTCTTCCGTGGGTCGGGCTGCTGGCCTTAGCCATGGCGGGGTTCATCTGCATTCTTACGGAAGGGCTGCCTGCTGGATTACTGCCGCAAATTGCGCAGGATCTCGGGGTCACAGAAGCTCTTGCCGGACAATTGGTTACTCTCTATGCGGTTGGATCTGTTCTGGCCGCCATTCCTTTGACAACGGCTACCCGCGGGTGGAAGCGCCGGCCGCTTCTGCTGCTGTGCATCGTCGGCTTTTTTGTATTTAACACCATCACCGCCTTATCTTCTATTTATGTGCTGACGCTTGTCGCGCGTTTCTTCGCAGGTGTTTCGGCAGGTGTACTATGGGGGATGACGGCCGGTTATGCGCGGCGCATGGTGCCTGATTCGTTAAAGGGACGAGCGATGGCCGTAGCCATGGTTGGCACCCCGTTGGCATTGGCGCTGGGCGTTCCGCTTGGCACTTTTTTCGGTACTTATACAGATTGGCGTCTCATTTTCGGAGCTGTATCATTACTGGCTGCAGCCCTTATTGGCTGGGTGCTCTGGAAGGTGCCGGATTATGCCGGCGAGCCTGCCGGTGATCAGCTCCCTTTTCACAAGGTTTTCCTGATTCCCGGTGTTCGGTCGATTTTGTTTGTCGTGTTGGCATGGGTATTAGCTCATAATATTTTGTACACTTATATTGCACCGTATCTTGCCGAAACGGCGTTTGCTCAGCGAGTGGATTTGGTTCTTCTTATTTTCGGCATTACCTCGATTGTCGGCATTTGGGTGATAGGCATGCTGATTGATCGTTTTCTAAGAATGCTGGTTTTAATCAGCATCACGGGATTTGCTTTGGCTTCCGCAGCCTTGGGAATCGGAATGAATCAACCTGCAGTCATCATTCTTGGTGTTACGGCATGGGGGCTTACATTTGGCGGGGCAGCCACTTTACTGCAAACAGCGATAGCACAAGCAGCGGGAAAAAGCGCAGATATAGCCCAATCGATGCTGGTTACCGCGTGGAATGTGGCCATCGGCGGCGGAGGCATTATCGGCGGGCTTCTTCTCGAACAGCTTGGAGCCGGATTCCTTCCAGGCTCATTAATCATTCTGTTGCTTCCCTCCTTGCTTGCAGCTCGGCTAGCTAAAAAGCATGGCTTTCCTTCCTAAAGGAATTCACGAGCATGCGCAACATAATCAAAAAATGAATTCGCTGCAAAGGCGGATTCATTTTTTTGGGGATTACAGGATTACATCCTATGCGAGCAAATTCGTTTCACCAATGAGATTTTTATAAGCAATCGGTGAAGACATTACGATCAGAGTCGTATAGGTTCCGTATTGATCGCACCTGTTTTCAAACTCTTCCAACTCCTGAGTTGTTTCCGTGAGGACCTTCAATAAATAATTATGCTCTCCGCTTATCCGGTAACATTCCGTGACTTCTGGTGAAGAACGGCAAAAATCAAGGAAAGGATAGCAATTCCGGGTCCGAACAAGCATATAGGCTGTGCATGGCTTACCCACTTTTTGTGCGGAAATGACGGTTCGGTATTCCTCGATAATCCCCTTTTCTTCCATGCGTTTTACACGTTCGGTTACCGCTGGCTGAGACAGTCCCACCAGCTTTCCTAAATCCGTCATTGATAATCTCGCCTGGTTTTGCAAATGGAGCAGGATGTTATTATCGATCTCGTCCAAGAACATCGACCACCTTAATTTTAAAAGTTATTTGTTCTAAATCCCTTTGGAATCATCGGAAACTACTTCATTTAACTTGTTTGTTTTATGTAATGCGGTAGAAATTATTTATATAATAAACACACTTGCTATAAATAATCAAGTAAATTACAGCAGGAGAGGATGAGAAACATGAGAAATATAGATCTGGAATGGCTGCACAAAAGCGTCAATGAGGTAGGTCATTGACCGTACACTCGAGGAAAAAAGGATCGTGGGTACCGTTGTTCAAATTACATTAGGCGGAAACCTCGTTTACAGCAGGCCTGCTGGTTGGGCCGACCGCGAGCAGAAACGACCGATGCAGGAAAATGCTTTGTTTAGATATGCTTCGGTAACCAACCAAAAGGTTCAATTGCGACGACTTTATAATAAGGAGTTAACTCTGATATGAGTGGCTTAAAATCAAGTGCAGGCGCCGCCGTTCCTGGTTGCGTCAAACTCTTAAGCTCCTCTTGTGATCATTGCATTGGCCTTGCGGTCGGTCCGCTATTGCAAGTCTAACCAACCCAAATGTCCTCTTAATGAATGCAATATGAACGGAGCATGAACGAAGTTGCCGGCAACCGTTGCATTTCAAGCGCTCTTTGACAGGCTATGCAAGTGAAAGAGGCGTATCTCTATGAGAACGCCTCTTTCACTCGCACCATCACAGCGGAAGACTTATTTCTGAATGACCGGAATGGTCATTTCAAGATCTTTATGATAGGTTTTAACCGGTTTGCCTGCACTGTCGGAAACGATCGTCCAATCCTTTTTCGCGGTTAAAGTATACGGTTTAATCGTAATCGAAGTCGGCGTTTGCTTAAATGGCTGGTACGTCTCATCTTCGTGATACTCAGTACCTGGATGACTATTAAAGTACCCGACCATATTTTGCTGAATTTGATTCCCATCTTGGTCTACAATGTCATAGTACATTTTAGTCGGACTTAAATCGCCCGTCTGTTCCGGAGTTTCAGGAACTTGACCTACGCTGTCAAGCACCAGACGGGTCGTTACAGGGGTCAATTCAATTTGCTGGACGGTATAACTGAAATCTCCGCTCTTTTGGCTTTGATTCGGATGAAGGATAACTGCTCCTTTCGCCATGTTTTTGACAGGAACTACGAATTCAAAAGGTTCCTCGATTCCGCTGACGTTCAGCTTAACCTTCATGTCAAACGTTTCAGGGAGATTTTTCTCCGTCAGCCCCTTGCTAACCTCATATAATGCCATGTTTCGCAAGATTTGTCCGTCCTCCGTCTTACCAGCGGCATCGGTGAACGAGCCCAAAAACTTGCTATTTCCCTGAATCTCGATGTCCGGGATAGAAAGGTATCCCTTCTTCTGCTCTTTCAGTGGTACGGTTGGAATTGGATTTAAATTCTCATCCTTTGCGCCTTCCGGTAGATACGGAGAAATCATGGTGTCGTCCTCAATACCTTGACGTTCAATAGCAAGGACAAGCCGTGTACCGTCATACATCACTTCTTTGATGTTTAGGGTGACCCCTTCCTTTGTTAAGCTTAAGTTCGGTAAGGTCGTCAGTCCAGTCTCGCTGGCCTGTTTTAAACTGTTGTCCATATTGTATTGGAATACATTTCCAATCCAAGGTACATTTTTCAAGGCATCCGCCATCACCGGGGAGACAAACCCGCTCCCCATCACCACGCCTCCAAGCATCGCGGCAGCTGTCACGCTGATCGCTACTTTTTTCTTCCACTTTCGAGTACGTTTGATATCACTAGATCTGTTCATATGATCCAACCTTTCTAAGATTTGATTTACATAGCTTTCTTGCGGCATTTCTTTTTGTTTAACGATCCTTCTAATTTGATTTACCTGCTCTTCTTCAGTGGGATCTGACCATTGCTTCATGCGTTGTCCCTCCTCTAGATTTCTTTTCTCGAATTAGTTTTTTTCTGATGCGTTCATACTTTTTCCGAAGGGTCGCCGGTTTGCATTCCATGATCTGTCCGATTTCTTCGAAGCTGTACTGCTCAACGGCTCGTAATAGTACGAGATGCTTCTCTTCCACTTTCAAACTCATAAGTAATTGTTCGACCTCGGGTATGTTCTCCTTCAAGTGCTGATGCTCCAACTCTTGAATTTCTTTTTGCAGGAATAACGTTTTCTTCTGCCTGCTTTTCTTTCTGAACATATCCATACAATGATAATAGGCTATTTTGTAAAGCCAGGAAGAAAAGGAAACCTGATGTTCGTATTTTTGAATAGAGCGGTATAACTTAATAAAAATTTCTTGCAGCGCATCCTCCGCTTCTTCGCGATTTTTCAACATATAATAACAATACGTATAAATTTGTCTCTCAAAGGTACGAATGATGACGGCAAAAGCTTCCTTGTCCCCTTTTTGGGCATCGATCACATACGGTTCAATATCCATCAATTCTGCTCCGGTGTCTGTGTGCTTCAAACCATTCACCTCCCTTTTGTTTCATCTTCACCTTGTATAACGTCCAGCATTTTGCGATATGTGACATTTGCAAAAAAAAAAGCCGCTCTTTAGCGACTATTTCAAATAAATGTGTAAAGATACATGGTTTGAAGTATACGTCCAAATCAGATTCTCAATTTTGAAATTGTTGTTAAATTTCTCGATCCACACTTGCTTTGCATTCAATAAGGCTGTTAATTGCGTGTTATTCAGCAATGCTTCTTCCAGTTGTTCATTCTTTTGAGCAACGAAAATAACGTTTATCATATCTTCATGACTTGTATACATCGTCGGTGTTTTTTTCCTCCTCTCTTTTGCAGTATTTTCAGGGCTGTAAATCCATTAGCGAACCAAAGGTTTGGGATGCTGTCGTAAAACAAATGAACGAGCACAGCTCTGCAATCTCGGGTTCGGAGAACTCGTTGCGGAGCACATCGAATGTTCCTTGATCAATGGCTGAGCGATGATTCAGAAACAATTCAGCAAAAGCTACAGCCAGACTGGTTTTAACATCAGCTTGGTTCAGATCCGGTTTTCCTTTGGCCTGGCAGTACTTGCATCCGTTGCCGTAGGCCAGGGTTCGACGAACCTGTTCTTTTAATTCGCTGCTTAATCGGCCGTCATCATAAAAAGCTTGTTCAAGCTTGGTCCAATTTGTTTGAATACCTGGATTATGACCCAGCAAGCGTTGAAAAGGAGTTTCACCTATACTGGAGTAAGATAACCTGGTCATCCGTTCTCCTCCTTCGTTCAACTAGAAATGGTGATTCCAACTGTAACTATAAAACCAAATACGTGTGTGGATAACAGCAACTATCCTAAACGGATGAGTACAGAAACGGATATTAAAATCATTGTATTACGACTATTCGGTTTTTTCAAGAACTGTTCGTTCTTTATCATGTTTTTCCAGCATATTGAAATAAAAAAGGAGAACCGCCTGTAAACTAGCAGTTCTCCTTTTTATTCGACCATTTCTTAGTGATCCAGGAATACAAGCTGGATAAAGAACAATACCGCAAAAATGTAAAATATAGGATGAACATCCTTGCCTCTTCCACGAAGCAGCTTAAGCACAGGATAGAAGATAAATCCTACGCCAATGCCTGTCGCAATACTGTGTGTCAACGGGGTAAGGATGATAATCAGGAAGGCAGGAAAAGCTTCTTCGAGATCCTTCCAATTGATTTTGCTGATAACGCTGATCATAAAGTACCCGACAATAATCAATGCCGGAGAAGTGATCGCAGGGATGCCGGATATGACACTTACGATAGGTGTAAAGAACAACGTAAGCGCAAGCAGTACACTTACCGTTACCGCCGTCAGTCCCGTTCTTCCTCCGGCAGCCACCCCTGTGCTGGACTCGATATAAGCCGATGTCGGGCTGGTACCGAGCAAAGCGCCGGTGGTCGTCCCTACGGCATCCGCCAAGAGCGCGCCGCGCGAGCGCGGAAATTTACCATCCTTAAGCAATCCGGCTTGTTCAGCCACGCCGAGCATCGTTCCCGTTGTATCAAACAGCGTGATTAACAAGAAGGTAAAGATGATCGTATACAAGCCGTTAGAGAATACGCCTGCCAGGTCCAGTTGGAAAGCCGTCGCCGTAAGGCCTTCGGGCATGGATACCATCGATTCCGGCATTTGAAATAGTCCCATCATCCAGGCAAGGATCGCGGTAATCACCATACCGATGAACAGATAACCCTTGACATTGTAAGCCATCAGCACAACCGTGATAATCAATCCGATAATCGTCAGGTAAGTCATTGGCTCTGCCAAGTTCCCGAGGGTAATCAGATTCGATTCCGAATCGGCGATAATTCCGGCATTTTGCAAGCCTACCGTCGTAATAAACAGTCCGATCCCTGCTGTGATCGCATGCTTAAGGCTCGCAGGAATGGCATCCAGCAGCATGTAACGGAATGAAGTAAGCGATAAAACAACAAACAAAAGCCCTGCTATAAATACCGCTCCCAATGCAACCTGCCAAGACACGCCATATCCGGCGACTACACTGTAAGCAAAGAAAGCGTTGAGACCCATACCCGGCGCTAAGACGATCGGATAGTTGGACCATATCCCCATTATCAGAGTCGCCACAATGCTCGCAAGTACCGTTGCAATGAATACTCCGTTAAATTCCATCCCCGTGCTGCTGAGTATGCCAGGGTTTACGATCACTATGTATACCATGGTGAAAAATGTCGTGATCCCTGCGATGATTTCTGTTGAAACGCTCGTGCCTCTTTCTTTGAGTTTGAACCAATTGTCCATGGTCAAGCCAGCCTCCAACCTTCATATTATGCTACGTTAGATAAAAACAAAAAAATCCTAATCTGCGTATAGGATTGTTAAATTCCCGCTCCTATATTCGTCATTAGGATTTAACAGCAAGCTTCTAACTTAAATAAGGATACTTATATCTGTTTCAACCTGATGTCCATTTCGTATTTTAATAAACGTAACACTCATTGTCAACGAATTAACCGATTGTTCACAGTTATTTACGAACGATATCGATATTACATATCGTATTTATTCGTTTTTTTAGACTCTTGACTGCCTTCAGGCTCGAAGATATTTTGATTTTTCTCGTACCAAAGTCCATTTTGACAAATAAAGAGAGTGAGTGATAGATTCTATAGGATACCGATTCTTACATTTGGGTGGGACCTATGAGAAAAAAATTACAGATTTACATATCGTCTACTTACTACGATCTGATTGAGGAAAGGCATACCGCTGTCGAAGCCGTACTTCAAGCTGGTCATATCCCTGCTGGCATAGAGCAATTTTTCAAGGAAAGTCCAATGAAAATCAGGCAAAGATGGATCGACGAGTCCGATGTATATATTCTGATTCTCGGCGGATTCTATGGCTTAACGCTTCCTGATGATGAAACCAAGAGTTATACGCAGTGGGAATACGAGTATGCGGGAGAAGCGGGTAAACCTCGATTTGCCTTTGTTGTCACGGATGAAGCATTAAGACATAAGCCATACGACTTCTCAGCCATTGAATATTATCAGCAGTTTCAAGAGTTCAAACAATTCGTCATGGAACAAATCCCGATCTATTATGTTGAAGATCTACGGCACATTAAAATGGTGCTTCGCGATCAATTGCCGAAATATGCAGCTAGAGACGATTTATATGGCTGGGTATCCGGCAAGGATATCCCGGACGTTCAAAAGCTGTTGGAGGAGAATGCAAGATTAAAAGCAGAATTGGAGAAAAAGAAATGAAAGAGGGGCTTGCACAACCGGCCCCTTTCTTCCGTCTTCCCTTTATCTTTTCCTTTAATGACTATTGGAAAGACACCTTTAAAAAAAGTTTTTCAGTATCCGTTCGATCTCATTGGGCTCTGTAATTTCAGGACCGAAAAAAGCTCGAGGCTGCTTACCGTTATCCCAAGGGTCCAACGAACAAGCATCATGAACATTGGCTATTTTCCAGGTCAACACATTGTCAAAAGTGGTTCCTGTATTCTGTCCATGAATATGATTGATCCAGATGGGTTCTTTGATATTAATGAACTCCCTGGGCACCTTAAACGCATCGCGCCAGGAAGTACGGGCCGCTTGTCCTCTCAAATATTCGTCCACACGGATCAGGGTTGCACCGTAGCTGGGAAGCCAGAAAAAAAATTTCCCCAGTCGATGTTGTACCGAATCGTAGATGTAACCGTATTGTGGGATCAGGGCAACCGTGTCTTTTCGGGGTGTATAGTCATGCAGCTTTTTGATAAAATCTTTGTGATACATATCGTCACTGGACAGATAGACGCGGTACAAATACCTGAACTCTCTAATATCTTGGATGACATGAGCTTGGTAATCTTTAGGTGTGACGAAACGGATATTGGAAGGCAAGGGAGGATACTTTTTTAGTGTTTCTTGTATAAGCTTCTCTGAGTTCGGATCATACAGCAAGTAGCAGGTAAAATCCTGAGAAGATTGAAGAAGCAGGCTCTGAAGTGCATATTTCATGAATAAATCTATTCTGTATTCGATCCATCCCTTGGTCAGTCGATCCGCTGTCGCTCCCCAGTTATTAAAGAGCATTTCTACGACAAGCTTTTTTTCTTTAGACACGCACATAGCCCTCCTTTGATGTTCAAGGATGTTACCCCGGATTTTTTCAACTCCTCTTATTGAAAGGGAAATCCGGTGGTCAGTCTACGCTTAGTATATGTATGTTCGGTAAAACAGCAACGGACAATTGCTTTGATGCATCGATTCAAACGACCGCAGAATCTGGATTCCACCTCTATAAAACCGGGAAAAGAAGAGAGAGTGCGGATATCCGATCTCTCTTCGTGGTAACGTCAATAACATCAGCTTTCTCATCGATCAAGAACGCCTCTGTTCAGCCCATGAATTCCCGTAATACTTGTTCGATCTGATCTTCACTCAGCCGGTCTTTAAGCGGAACCTTTTTTACTGAAGTATTGCTGGAATGAATGACATTGATATAATTGCGTGGAGGCAGCAGCTCATGCGGCAAATCGATGACATTCCCATGGGTGCCTCTCCCCGGTAACTTGACGCGGTATCCTGAGGCGTACTGCTCCGTTTTATACAGATACACATAGAACTGCGGTGAACGATGAAACGTCGGTGCCATCTCATTGTTGACGCTGTTCCAGAGATACCCGTTCTGATTAATTAGCGCCATCGTCTCTGGCTTTGGCTGCACGTTATAAAGCTGCTGAACAAACGTTCTGTGATAAAGGTCATCCGAATCCAGTCTGGCAATGTAAATGTCTTCATATCCTTCCGCAAAGGCGAGTATGGCGCGAACGCTCTCGATATGCGTACCGAAACGGATATTGGCCGGCAACGGTTCCTGCTCTGCCAAAATTTCCTGCATCAACTCTCCCGATTCCTTCGAGAGCTTCACGACGGCCAGGAAATCCTGATTCGTCTGTGCCTTAAGGCTGTTCAGCGTAAACTTGCGAAAAATGCCCATTCTCCGCACCAGCCATTCCCTCGTTAGACGCTCCGGGTCAAAACCATAGTTGTTGAAATTAATCTCGATCACGACTTTTCTTGTCACCATACCGCCTCCTCATAAAATCCCTAAATCCCGCAACCCAATTCCTGTCTCAACGAATTACGGTCTTGATCTCTTTATTCAATACTGCCGACTCTATAAAGTATGAAAAACGGAGCAAGACGTAACGGGCACTTGAACCGATCTTGGCGATTGAACGAAAAACTATTGCATAAGGTCCTACGCTTTGGAGCAATGTAGTGATGCAGAGGAAATAAAGATCTTATCATGACATGGAGGGAACGTTTTGGCCAAGAGCAAACAACAACAGGAAGCGCACGGAATCGGACAGATCGAACAGCAGTTGAACGATCAGATGGAGGCTGCCGCAGAAATTCAAGGACCATCCAAACTCGACCAAGAAATAAAAAGAGCCGCCCATCGTCATATTGATCCATCGAATGAGCCTTCAGAATAAGGAGAATTCCCATGAACAAACAAAGAGCGATTGAAATTTGTGAGTCAGGCATTATGAAACATGTAACTTATCAGGATGCGCCTGTTTTCATCCAGCATGTCAATGAGGATGATACCGCTCGGATCTATCCGATCGGCAACTCGGAGCAGGAAATGACCGTTCCTTTATCCAGTCTGGTTGAACATCCGTAGAATAAGGCGGGTTTTGGAACACTCTTCATCTTTACCATGCAGCCATATCCCTTTTGACCTGCAAAAAAACCGGAGCATTTAAGCTCCGGTTAACTCGTATAAGTTCTACCTTAAGATAATTTCCAAGCAGGAATCAAAGAATGAAACTCAAAAAAGTAACTTCCGATGACGTGAATTAATGTATATATAGCAAGAATAATCAAATATGTAATAAACCAGATGTATAGCGGCTGATGTAAAAATAGAAATAACAACAACATCCCAACCGGAAACGGTATAAGAACAATCAGCCAAATAGGTAATCCAAGCGCCTCAGCGATAGCACCGAGTGAAACTACGGATGCGCCGATCACGATGGCCTGCCACATTGCAATTCCATTGGTAAGTATACGGCTGCCCAAAAAATAAGATAGCGATGTGAGCAGTACGGCTATAATAAAACTGACGGCATATGGCAAAGGTACCCTCCTCCTTCCGAGTGTGATTTTACTATATTATATAGTAAGGAAAATAGCAGAAGATGCTTATTTTTGTAAAATGAGTCCATGGAAGAAATCTTATCATAATCACAGCTTCATACCGAGCCTCCTCTATTCTATATGGGAGACATCCAATAAACGCTTGATACTCTCCCGATCTCTGCCTTCAATTAAATCAAAACGAATAAGAGGCAATATAATCTGCTCCTTTTAGGTATAGTGATTCTTGTCTAAAAATGCGTTAGATCAAGATTTTTTTGGCATCTTCCACGATCTGGTTCACAATATCGCCTGCGGCTTGATCCGCTGTAAGCATTCTCGTGCCTTGTCCCGCCCAAAGCGCCATATATTCCCGGTTGTTCTGACGGGCAGAAGCATTTCTGATTTCTCGTGTTAATGTATTTTGTGTAGGAAAAGGAAGAGGCTTAATATCGCTTGTTTCCCAATGTTGGATAAACGTATTGCGTATTCCCCTTGCCGGCCGTCCCGAAAATGCATTGGTGATCACGGTGCTTTCCTCCGTACTTTCAAGCAGTGCCTGTTTATAAACCGGGTGTGCACCCGACTCCGCTGAGATTAAAAATCTTGTCCCCATTTGTACCCCTTGCGCACCTAAAGCAAGCGAAGCTACCAGCCCCCTGCCATCCATAATTCCGCCAGCCGCAAGAACGGGAACTTTCACCTGATCAACAATCTGCGGGACAAGCGCCATCGTTCCGATGTTGGCTCCAGATGGTCTGGATGACGTATCAAATGTCCCGCGATGTCCTCCGGCTTCACTGCCTTGAGCAACGATAACGTCGCATCCTCGTTGTTCAGCCTGGATCGCTTCGTCTACAGTTGTTACTTTATTCATGATTTTTATACCTAATGATTTCGCTTGCTGCATGTGATCATCCGATAATAAACCGAAGGTTGTACTAATAATCGGAACGTTTTCCTCTAACAACACGCGAAATTGTTCATCAAATCGATCTGGTGTATGAATTCCATTTTGATCAGGTTGTAATATTCCTAATGAGTCACGGATCGCATTCAGTTTTTCATTAACGGCATTAAAATTTTGATAATGATCCGGTCCAACGTTAGCAAAAATGTTAACAGCAAAAGGAGCTTGAGTCAGCTTCCTGATGGCTTGTATCGCATCCCTTATTTCTTCGGGTGTCATGTAAGCAGCGCCCAAGGTTCCGAGACCCCCTGCATTAGAAACTGCGGATACGAGCGGAACCATGTTCGCAATTCCAGCCATGCCTGCAAGTACAATGGGATAACGAATATCGAAAAGTTCACAAAATTTGCTATATAGTTGTATGGCCATCGTTGCTCCCTCCTCATTATGAATATCTTCACATTAGTTTACACCGACTTTATCCATCATGTATAATTCGAAAACATGATCTTATATATCTCGTTTTCAGATACTTCAGTTTCAGGGAGAGATTTCACTTATGGACATTCATTTATTGGAGATTTTTGTTCAAGCAGCTCGTGAAGGCAGCATTTCCAAGACCGCCAAAAGATTAAACTATGCGCAATCCAATGTGACAAACAAGATTCAGCAATTGGAAGCTGAGCTTCAGACGACGTTGTTTTATCGCCATAAAAAAGGAATTACCCTTACTCCTTCCGGAGAAGTTTTAGTATCGTACACCGAAAAGATATTAAATATGATGGATGAAGCCAGGGCAGCGGTCGGGAATGCGTCCATTCCTACGGGCCCTCTGTCCATCGGCTCGATGGAAACGACGGCAGCCGTTCGGCTGCCTGCCGTCTTTGCTAAATATCATTTAAAGTATCCTCATGTCGATTTCTCTCTCATGACCGGGCCCACCGAAAAACTGCTTCATGCCGTTCTCCATTATGAACTGCATGGCGCATTTGTTTCTGGTCCGATCCAGCATCCTGATTTATGTCAAGAGAACGTTTTTGAAGAGACACTCGTACTGGTAACTTCCCCCGAACACCCTTTGGTTGATTCCATCCATGATTTGCAGAATCATACGATGCTGGTGTTTCCTAAAGGATGTTCATATCGTGCCAGGCTTAATTCTCTTTTCCAAGAAGAAGGATTATTGCCGGTAAAATTAATGGAATTCGGTACGCTTGAAACGATTCTTGCTTGTGTTCATGCGGGGCTGGGCATTACGTTACTCCCTTACTCGATCATTGCTGATTATGAGGAGCGAGGAAAGGTAATCAGTCACCGGCTGCCGACTGAGTATTCCTCTGTAACGACTCTGTTTGTTAAGCGCAAAGACACCTTAATTACACCAGCACTATCGGCTTTTTTAGACGAAGTGAGGAATAATCTCTCCATAAGCCTAATCTAAAGGTATCTACGTATGTAAGCACAGGCATAAGAAAGTACAGCTGCAATATAACCCGATTTCCGGGCATTATTTCTGTCCTTTAATCGCCATAAAATATCCCCCTTAGAATTCATCGGAATAACCAAAGGGGTATCCCATGTCCGTTCTAAGGGGGAGCATTTGAATCCAAATCCAGGGCTTTTTGACTCGTTCTGATCGGATTACGAACCTATTCTTCCTCGTTCTCGAATGGCTGTCTTTTTCCCTGACGTTTTTGAGGCTTCTTATCCTGTAACTGCAGCTGGCGAGCAATGGTATACCCGATAAGGAATGCAGGGGCTGAAACATTGCCGTCCACCGTAAATGGAATGATTGAAGCATCTGCAACGATCAAATCCTTCACCCCATGCACGTTTCCCCTCCGATCAACAACCCCTCCCCTATGTAAAGGAGCCATGCGAAGCGAACCCTGCTGGTGATGGTTATGGTCAAAATTCTCTTTTATAAAATCTTCCAACTTGGAGTCATCGTCAATGATATCGGTAGTTGGCGAAATAAGCCGGTACGCCGGGTCGATGGATGTGAGCTTGGCAGCGATATTTTTAACATATATTCTGTAAATATTTTTAACGGCTTCCATGTCATCGGGATTGGCAAGAAATCCTTCATCCGCAAGCACGATTTTAAGCGGATCATTGTTCTGGATTTTAATGAAACCGCGGCTCTTAGGGCGCAAGTACAGGAGTGCAAGCGTTAAATGGCGGTCGGAACCGATGCCAATCAGCTGTACTGCCCGCCGATTTCCGCTCGGCTCCATCGGGGCGGGCAAAAAGGCTCCCCCTGTATAAAGGGCATTCGGATCATTAGCAGGCAGGGCGTTATCGTTGGGATTCGTTGTGAACACGGCCGTGTTGAGCGTATGGTTTCTCAGCCTCTGGCCTACATTAGGATTGTTAAAAATAACAGGGATACCTGCTTTTTTCAACAATGGGGCAGGTCCGATTCCGGATAGCATGAGCAGCTGAGCGCTATTGATGCCGCCCGAAATAATCACTTTTTTTCGTGCGTAAGCCCGAACGCGTTTCCCTTCTTTCAGAAATTCCACGCCTGCAGCGCGTTTTTGATCAAAAAGCACGCGCAGCGCCGTTGATTTAAAGAACACTCTTAGTTTCCTGCCTTTTACACCGCGACCGGAAGGGGTCATAATATCCAAGGAGAGAAACGCCTTCGAAGAACTTTCCCTTCGACCGCTCGGATCTTGATACAATTGCCATCTTGTAAACGGACCAAGGGGTGTTTTCGGGTCATTATAATCCAGGATCTCCGGGAAGCCTGTAGCCTGTTCAATGGCTGCGGTAAGCTTCTCGGCCATCGATGTGGGGTGTACTGGTGCCTGCCTGATATCCAGCCGTCCGTGGTATCCCCGTGCGCTTGGATTATCGGTTTCTCCGTTATACTTTTCCAATTTCTTAAACCGGCGCGTAGCCCGTCTTGGTGACCACAGCGGTCCAAGCAGCTTCTCCCATTCCCTAAAAACATCTGGTGTCGGGCGTACATATTGCTCCCCGTTAATCGAAGATCCTCCGCCTAAGAGGCGTCCTGTGGTCCATTCAAATGATCGGTCATCCACCCCCTCTTGCGGAATCCCTTCCCCCTGCCAGAAGTATTGCGGGAAAAATTGTTCCTCCAGCTCAAGAGCAAAAGTAGAATCCCGGATTGGCTTATCCTTATCGTTGTTTTCTCCGGCCTCAAGGACAAGAACTGAGGTTTGTTTATCATCACTGAGTATTTTTGCAATGACTGCGCCGGCAGGACCTGTTCCTACGACAATATAATCGAATGTCCATTTCCTATCCATCAAAGCTCTCCTCTGCATATAGGCTAATGTCAGGATATTACCTTTTCCTGTCCTTTGTTCCTGAGCGGAATAAAAAAAGGCCCGCCTTTGGCGGACCCCTGTTCGGTTATTTCTTGATAATAACAGGCCGAACTGTTTTTGTTGTCAAGACGTTAAGTGCATCACGCACGTCTCTCGCGAAAGTTAGCGGTTTCTCGTTCTTTTCGAAGTGGATATACCACAGGTTAGGGTTGGTAAATAACCAGTGGTTATGAAGCGCAGTGACCTTGATGCCATGGCTGCGCAGCCGGGAAATAAATGGATTGATTTCCGCGGTCAAAATGACAGTTTCGCCAAGGCATAATGCTCTCCCGTTACGGCCAATGTTCTCAAAGGAAAATGCCTGAGGGATGGCTAGAAACGATCTGGTTTTTTTGCCTAAAATCGTAGGTTTGATGTTATTTCTGACCGTAGAAGCTGTACAAACACCGTTAATCACCTGCGGTGTTGCCTTCAAAATAGAAGCGAATTGTCTACAAAGCGGACTAACTGCCATCTGTTCATTCCTCCCATCTCGTAATATACCAACATACTATGGAGAGATGAAAGATATGGTGAAGGCTGCTAGCCTGTATAATAGGACCATTTTTATAAAGCGGCGAATGAAAACGGACTAGCGTAATGTCGAACGCTAGTCCGTTTCGGTTTGTTCATTTTTCGCCTTGTTGAGCTGCTTGCGCTCAATATGGGCCGCTCCCCATTGATGCAAGGTTTCCAAAATCGGAGACAGACTCATGCCGTATTCCGTGATGGAGTACTCCACTTTCGGCGGGATTTGTGGATAAACGACACGTTTCACGATCTCTTCCTCTTCCAATTCGCGCAGATGGAGCGTAAGCATCCTTTGAGTGATATCAGGCAGCAATCTTCTTAGCTCATTAAACCTCAGAGGTTTGCCTTGAAGTAAATGATAAAGAATCATCGGCTTCCATTTGCCGACAATCGAATCCAGCGCCACAACGAATTGGCAATGCCCGGGGTTCTTTGGCATGCCTTGCCTCCTTTGCAGTACCTTTTTTAATACTATAGCACATATTTGTGCGTACTTCACAATTAAAATATATACGATATGATTAATCCAGAAAGTGTATTTATTTTAATTACAGAAGGGAAGTTTTTATTTATGGCAGCTGTACTTTACATCACCGCCCATCCCCTGGATTCCCAGTCATCTTTTAGTCTCGCGGTAGGGGAAAAATTTATAGAAGCTTATCGTGAGGCAAATCCAACCGATGAAATTATTCATCTCGATCTGTACCAAGAGGATATTCCGCCAATCGATGCCGATGTTTTACGGGGGTGGGGAAAGATCCGGTCGGGTTCGTCTTTCGATCAACTGTCTGATGAAGAGAAATCAAAAGTAGCCCGTCATGAAGCCATTATTGATCAATTCGTGGCTGTCGATAAGTACGTGTATGTTTCACCGATGTGGAATTTCTCGATCCCGCCGGTTTTGAAAGCCTATACGGATGCGACTTCCATTCCGGGCAAAACGTTCAAATATACCGAAAATGGTCCTGTAGGTTTGTTGTCCGGCAAGAAAGCCTTACACATTCAAGCTAGCGGTTCCGTTTATTCGGAAGGTCCCCTTGCTCCGATTGAAATGGGATACAGTTATCTAAAAAAGGTTCTGCATTTCTACGGGATTCAATCGATTGAAGCCATTTTTGTGGAAGGAACGGCATCATCCGAACAAGCTCCAGCGATTAAGGAAAAAGCAATTGCACATGCTAAGGAAGTCGCCAAACGTTTCTAATCGCAGTTGTGGCTTCATCATATCTCACCTATGGAAAAGAATTTAGATAAACGATATACTAGCTGTAGCTGTTTTTTGTTGAGGTGAATATCCAATGGATGAAGTTGACGAATCCAAACAACTTGTGTTGCAAATCGGCGGTGCCTTGAAAAGGTACAGAAAAGAAAAAGGCATGAGCTTAGACGACTTAGCGGAAATAACAGGCGTAAGCAAACTTACTCTCGGGAATATCGAACGTGGCGAAACAAATCCAACCTTGGCGATTTTATGGAAAATTTCAAAGGGTATATCTTTACCGCTAATGGCTTTGTTTAAATCAGAAGACCCCGTTAGTTTGTATCGAGCAGGCGAGGGTTTGCGGTTTTCGAATGACCAGAAAAATTGGATGATTGAACCCGTTTTTAAAAGTAACGATACTGAAATGTGTCGGGCTTACTTACAGCCACACAGCTCGTATCACCCTGAAGGCCATCATGTAAATACAACTGAAATTGCAACAGTCATGACGGGCTGCATTGAAATTCAAGTCAATGGAGAGACTTACACATTGAATCAATATGATACGATCAGTTTTCGAGCGGATCGTCCTCACGCTTATACAAACCCTACGGATAACGAAACCGTGCTCCATATCTCCCTAAAGTATGGTCCATAAAATTCGAAAATATGACTTACTAAATAGAACTCACACTTCCGTAACGGAATGTGGAGTTCTTTTTTTTGTTTTGATTATTTTAAATATATTTAAATTTGTTTATTGTAAAAAATAATATATTATAATATACTTTTGTTGTCCGCGCGGACGTTATTGCATTGTTTTTTCAATCAGCAGAAAACAATTTATCCGTTTAAAATACAGGAGGAGAAATGAAGAATGCCGAACAACCAAATTAAAAAAGCCGTACCATCCTCTATAGGATTCATCATTCTCGGCATTATTTTTATCGCAGCTAATTTACGTACTCCCTTAACCTCGGTCGGTCCGCTAGTCAGTCTCATAAGGGATGACGTTCATATTTCAAATACATTAGCAGGCCTGATCACAACGGTACCTTTGCTCGCCTTTGCCTTATTATCACCTCTGGTACCGAACTTAGGACGTAGGTATGGGGTTGAGCGTCTCATTTTGATATCCCTCGTCTTTCTGACGGTTGGTATTGTAATTCGTTCTTTATCTGGCGCAGTTAATCTATATATTGGGACAGCTATCCTTGGTTTCGCCATTGCCGTATGCAATGTATTATTGCCAAGTATAATCAAAAGGGATTTCCCGAATAACATTGGCTCCATGACAGGTGTTTACTCCATCTCAATGAGTTTATGCGGGGCGATCGCATCGGGAATCAGTGTACCGTTAGCCGTGAACGCAGGTTTGCAATGGCAGGGAGCATTGGGAATATGGGGGATTCTCAGCTTTGTATCGATCCTCTGTTGGTTACCTCAATTAAGAAATCAAATGAAGCAAACAGCCACGACGAGTCAACAAACGGCCCGTAACGATGTGAATGTTTGGCGATCTCCTCTTGCCTGGCAAGTAACCTTGTTTATGGGGATACAGTCCATGGTTTTCTATGTGTTGATCGCTTGGTTACCTGAAATTTTAAAGCAGCAAGGAATTGACTCCAACCAATCGGGATGGTACCTTTCGATCATGCAGTTGGCACTGCTTCCATTTACTTTTATAGTTCCCGTTATTGCCGGGCGCATGTCTAACCAACGTTTGTTAGTGATCGTCACAACCATTTTGCTTTTGACGGGGACGCTCGGACTTCTTTACGGAAGCTCCGATATCATTCTGCTGTGGATCATCATCCTAGGAATTGGTGGAGGCTTCGCTTTTAGTTTGTCCATGATGTTTTTCGGATTACGTACTGAAAATGCGCATCAAGCAGCGGAACTGTCTGCCATGGCGCAATCGGTCGGATATCTTCTTGCCGCAATCGGCCCAGCCCTTATAGGATATCTGCATGATGCGACGAATAGTTGGAACCTGCCGCTCTTTATTCTGCTTGGCGCTTCGGTCTTACTCTTTGTAGTCGGTATGGGAGCAGCAAAAAACCGCGTTGTCGGCGGCCAAACTAGTTCCGTGCCGGCACGGAAAGAACGATAATAGGCTTGAAAAAATGTTGCAGCCATTGATGAAGGTGAAATAACGAACAAAAGCCGCAGTTCATGCGGCTTTTGTTGTTGGAATCAGAATACTCTGTATTTTTTCCATCAAAGCACGCCACATCGATCGCTCTCGGCGGCTCTCGCATTCGATCAACCTTACTCTCTTCCAATTCAATTATGATCCAAATCATGATGAAGTTCTTTGGCGGGAACAACGGGCTTGTATACTTCCCCTTTTGCAACAGGTTCTGATAAATAAACGAAGTCCCCGGTTCCGTCGGGTGCGCTTCCTTTAGCCCATAACCCTTCGCTGGATTCGGTTCCTTCAGAGAGATTCCAGAACTCATAGGCTTCAGGTTGAGACTCCTGTTCTGCCTCAGGCGGGAATGAAGCGGGTACTACCACTCCATTCTTTTCTTCCAGCTCCTGAATGGCGGCCATCCATTGATATTGATGATAACGATCCCGTGCCAGCATTTTTCGTAAAGTCGCGCGGACGCCTTCATCGTTCGTCATCTGATATAGTCTCGCCACTTGCAATCGGCCCTGACTTTCGGCATGCAGATTAGACCGCATGTCTGCAAGAAGGTTGCCGCTGGCCACGATATATGAACCGTTCCATGGTACGCCGGTAGAGTTGGTAGGTAAGCCGCCCAATCCGCTTACAAGCAGATGTTGGGGATTAATGCCTCCCATAATGGCAGCTGTAACGGGATCCTCAGCGGCTTTCTGCTGCTCGGCAGGTGTGGCGCCATCCAATAGCTGGCTAATCAATGCGCATAACATTTCGACATGGCCAATTTCCTCCGTGCCGATATCCATCAGCATATCTTTGTATTTTTCCTCGCCCCGACAATTAAACCCTTGAAAAAGGTACTGCATCATCACTGTCATTTCACCGAACTGCCCTCCCAGTACTTCCTGGACCTGGCGTGCAAATGCCGGATCAGGGCGATCTACTTTAACCTCGAACTGTAACTCTTTCTGATGTCGAAACATATGATTTCCTCCGTTTGTAAGTTGGATTGATTTCTAAAAGTATATAACCCTTTCACATCGCTCTAAACAGAGGGTAAACTCTTTCCGATCAACCAACCTTCCCGCTTTCCTGCTTGTTTCACCCATCGTTTCGACGGGATTCGATATGCCTCACTGCTCCAATAACGCTCAGCTGCTTCCGCTTCTTTGACACAAATCTCTTGAAAAGAGGTGTTTCACTGGCTAGAATACTGGGTATTAAGCACTTATTGTTGTTTTTAACCGACGATTTCTTATTGAACATAAGATATCCGCAAAACACTAAATTTCGACGATGTATTATACACCAAAAGGAGAGCTCAAAATGCAGGTTCAAAAGGTTGATCATCATGAATTATTCGAGCAGATATATAACCTAGCGCCTATTGGAATTGCACTCGTTGCTCCGACAGGGCAATGGCTGAAAGTGAACCCTGCTTTTTGCAATATGATGGGCTTTACCAGTGAGGAATTATTGAATCTCAGCTACCAGGAGATTACGCATCCCGAGGACTCGCCGCAAGATGTGATCTATGCCTGTGAGCTGTTTGAAGGTATATCGAAAGAACATAAATACGAAAAACGATACATCAAAAAAGATGGCAATGTCCTTTGGACTTCATTACATGTTTCCTTGGCTCGAGACGAAACGACGGATGAGCCGCTTTACTTCATTTGCCATATTGTGGATATTACGGATCGTAAAGCGTCCGAACAGAAGCTATTGCACAGTGAAGAGATGTTCAAACTGATTTCGGATAATGCTCAGGAGATCATTTATATCACGAATTGTGAAGGCGTCTGTCGATTCTGCTCCCCTTCCGTTCAGCATTTGCTGGGCTACTCGCCCCAAGATATAATTGGCAAGGATAACATTGCATATTTCCATCCCCAAGATCTGGAACGTATCTCACAGATGGACCTGTCCTCTGGCAATATGCTGAATGTTAGGATTCGCCATAAAGAAGGTCATTATCTTTGGTTCGAAACCACGTATAAAATCATCGGAAATGCTGAGCATGAACAGCAGATCCTATTCATTGGACGAGATGTCTCCGAACGAAAAAAACATGAAGAGATCGTTGCAGAGGCAGAGCGTATCGCGATGATCGGCAGTTGGGAATGGGATATGGTCAATGACCAAATCGCCATTTCAGATCAAATCTTTGAGATTCTTGAACTCGAACGCACTCCCCAACGATATCGGGCAAGTGATGTTTTTAAAGCCATGAATCCCGCGGATGCAGCATCTCTGCAACAAAAAATCGGCTGGGTAAAACAAGGCGAGCCGCTTGATTTCGAGTACAAATACATCAGCAAGAATGGCAGCGAGAAATATCTTCACTTGCGCGGATTAATTACGTTTGATGAATACTGCAAGCCAGTACAGTTAAATGGGACATTGCAGGATATTACCGAGCGGAAACTCATTGAATTCAAGCTGCAGGAGACCGTGGAACGGTACACATCGCTGAAAAAATATAATCATGACGCCATTATCTCGTTTAACATGGATGGGAACATTATGAATGCCAATCCTGTAGCGGTGAAAATGACAGGCTGTCCCGTGGCTGAAATGAGCGGCACAAGCATACAAAGGTTTATCGGGGCCGTTAATCTAGGACTGATTCTCCGCAGCAATTACGAGTTGGCCGAGAAGGAAATCAACACCATTCGCCATAAGGACGGCCACGAGACCGAAGTCTTGGCTACGCTTGCTCCGATCATTATCAACAAGGCCAATGTGGGGTTTTATCTGATCGCAAAGGACATTACCGAACAGAAAAAACTGCTCGTTGCCAAAGAGACGGCCGAGAGAATGAATCAGGCCAAAAGTGAATTTCTCGCCATGATGAGCCATGAAATTCGCACCCCCATGAACGGCGTAATCGGGATGACGGACCTGCTGCTGGATACGCCGGGACTCAGCGGAGAACAAAAGGAATATATCAGCATTATCCAGAAGAGCGGAGATTCCTTGCTGGCCATCATTAATGATATTCTTGATTTTTCCAAAATCGAGTCAGGCAAAACCGAGCTGGTCGATGATCCGTTTGATCTTCGAGAAATCGTGACAGAAACGGTGCAGATCGTAAAACCACTGGTTCGCGAAAAGAATCTGGATATCCGTGTATGTCTGGATGATGCCATTCCGACTCCGGTGCATGGCGATGCTTACCGTCTTAAACAAGTACTGACCAATATCATCGGCAACGCGGTTAAATTTACTTCAGAAGGCGGCGTGGAAATCAATGTCGGCGTTAAAGAGCAGTGCAGCAGCAACGTGCAGCTGCAATTCACGGTGAAGGATTCGGGAATAGGGATTCCGGTGGAGAAAAGACAACAATTGTTTGAGCCGTTCTACCAACTGGAAAATTTCATGACTCGCAAACCTCAAGGCACCGGTCTCGGGCTTGCCATCAGCAAAAAGCTGGTGGAGCTGATGCAGGGTGATATCTGGATCGAAGAATCGGATGAACCGGGTACAACCTTTGCATTTACCGCATGGTTCAAGTTGAACAACAATGAAGAGAGCAGCACATTCGATCAACAACAGAAAAAGAACAAATCGGCACCTCTTCGGATTCTGATCGCGGAAGACAATGAGGTGAATCAGCTTGTCCTTGGCAGGATGATCGAGAAAAAAGGACACTTTGTAGACCTGGTGGTCGACGGTGCCGAAGCTGTCGAGGCTGTCAAACAGCATGCGTATGATATTGTTTTTATGGACGTGCATATGCCGCGGCTGGATGGCTTTGAAGCGACTAAAGCGATTAAGGAAATGCTTGACCCCGAATCATGTCCATTTATTGTTGCGGTAACGGCAAATGCCGTAAGAGGAGACATGGACAAATGCTTGAAGGCAGGCATGGATGCATATGTAAGCAAACCTATTAAAGGCGAGTCGATTACGCAAGTGCTGGAGATGTATTATATCAAGAACCAGATCAATCATTCATAATTTGCAAACAATGAGCAGCCTGCGATCCTGCAGCCTGCTCATTGCCTTTATTAACAACATTTCCCATTAGCGTAACAAGTATTATTCCATTCTGTCTGCATTATCTTCTCAATCTGTCCGTATTGGTCCCCTTGATCCATCCTCCAGTGGATTTCTTCCCTTCTACTTTGTCTCTCTGGGGATGATATAAAGCGTTCCATCCTCGCCATACTCCGCATATGCAATATCCTTAATATTGTCATACCCCTGCCTTTGCATATCAAGCTTGACCTTTTCCGGGTCCATTTTCTTTCCCCTCAGGGACATCGTCAGGAGTTCCCCTTTATCAATGACCGTAATAGCCAAGCTATTGGAAATATCCTGAAGACCCAAATCTTGGGCAGTCGGAGGCTCGTACTCCGGCTTGCGAAGGACGGACAGAGATCCGTCGATTTCCAGGACGGCATGTTTGACCTCCTGAAGCGAAAAAACGTTCTGTTTTCGAAGCATGGAGAGCAATTGTTTATATTCAATGTCATATTTTTTTAATAAACTCTGGTTCACCTCACCGTTATCAATCAAAAGAACAGCCCGCCCCTCTGCTGCATACCCGAATTTAACGAAACGGGTTGTTGCTTTCTCAAAAAGGTAGGAGAGGATCGTCCAAACTGCCAAAGCAAATAAAAGATGGGATACGTTGACCTGATCGTCATACAGCGTATTTCCCACAATTTCGCTTAATACCAACGAAGATAGGAAATCCAATGGCGTAAGTTGACTGAGCGTTTTTCTTCCCGTAACGAACGTAATGACCCAAAGTCCGAAAAAACTGATGACCAGCTTGATGCTTAATTCCAACAGCATATCGACCAACCTCCCCAAAGAACCAATCATTGAAGAACCATTACCCACTTCTTTCAATTAAAAACAACGGCGCCCATCAAGCCAAAATGAAAAGGCATGAACCCGGTCTAATACCGAGCTCATGCCTAACAGGTTGCATAAAAATACTTGTCTACCTTTAAGCGAGATCACTTCAAAATGACGCCGATTCCATCAGGTTGTTGTTTTAAGATCGGGAGTCGAGCATTCACCATTCATGGAGAGGTTTACGGATGGATATTATGCATTATTGCACTGTAGAGAAAATCGGCTAAACCTTCATGGCCATATTGATTGAAATAATTTCTGAATCGTGCATCGAATTTGTAAGTATTGGCAATGCAAGCCAGTAATTCTGCATCACATGTCATGAATTGCATCAGATTTTCTTTCCACTCTTCGATTAATCGCTGAGCTTCATCGGAGGAAGGATCCTGATCCACACAAGACGCCATTTGTTTGAATATTTCCTCCATGGATTGAAACCGTTCCTCTTTATCGTCAAGCGATAATTTTTCCAACGTTTCATTATACTCTTTATACGCTTCTGTTTCGCCATAAATGAATCTTGCCTCATTTGCATACTGTTCTTTCAATGGTAAAACGGAAGAATCCTTGAAGATTTGCAAATCGCTAATATCCATTCCCGAATCGTATTCATCGATCGCTACCATCATGGTTTCCAGTCTTTGTTTTCTCGATAATAACGTTTGTTTCTGCTTCTTCAAAATTTGTTTACGTTCTTGTCTGGTCAGCTTTAAAATTTCTGCAATTTCTTTCAAGGAAAACTCCAACTCCTTTAGGAACAGAATCGTTTGAAGTTTTTCCAAACTGCTTCGATCATATAAGCGATACCCTTTTTCCGTCAGATGCGTCGGTTTAAATAAATCGATTCGATCGTAATAATGCAGAGTCCGGCCTGTAATGCCTGTAATCCGAACAATATCTTTAACCGTTAATAATCGTTTCTTCATCCCAAAATCCTTTGACTTCGTCCAGTATTTGAGCAGCAGGCGTTATTGTCGCCTCAAAAATCGTTTTTCCCGTTTTTCTTAAATAATATCGGATTAAATAATATCCGCAAGCGTATCCGGCACTATAAGGCATGTTGACCGGTTTGAAGTTTTGAAGGGTGGCGATCTCGTCCCCGTAAAGATACGGAGCCAATTGATCAAACCCGGTTAATTGCAATCGCTCTCTAAGCACAGGCTTTATGCGTTGGTTAAGTGTTTCTGCGTTCGTTTTCGTGACCCAAGGGCCGAGCAATTCTTCTCCAAACATGAACGTCGCATAATTTTCGGCTAATCCTTCACTTACGATGAGCTCGCCCAAATGAACGTTGTGATCCCACTGAATAAATTGATAGCGCACATTATGGTTGCATTCATGCGCCAGCGAAGCTTTCATCCGCGGAATCGTGTACTCATTTGGCAGGAGCGTCCCCCAGATAAATCCGGGAATGCCGCCAAAACCGCTATATCCTTCATTTATGGTTAAAGCACGGTTTTCCGGATTCCCTAGTTGAATGGTAAACAAATACTCGGATACGGGGAGGCTTATACCATGTTCCACAAATAGACCGAGGCTTTTCCTTACAGCGTGCTCACACTCTAACCAAAAAGAATCTGACGAAATCAACTCTACCTCATTTGAAATCTGCCGGGTAATCTGATCAGGAGATCGATGCATCATACTATTAAACGTAACCACGTCAAAACCGTTCGCCTCTTCAGCTCTAAAAGGGATCTGTTGAATTTCCCATTGCTTCATAAAAGGGGCCATCATTTCGTTTCTGAATAATTCAAGCTTTTCGTCGGGCGAAGCCTGGATTATATTTTGATAAATGTGGTCTGAACGCAATGTTTTTATGTTCATATCTCTCACTCCCAGTGATGTATTCATAGAGAGAGTATGGACTATGACCTAACGTCATAGTCAAGAGAGAAATTCGTAATGCTTTGCCTGGGATATTCTCGTCGACCAAATCCGGTGATTTCAAGTCACCGATGATGAAAGCGCCGTCCAGTCACTAGATAAGAAAAGGAAAACGTCGGGCAAGCCTGCAAACAGGTTTGCTCATGCTCATCGTCTTCCTTGCATCGAAAAGAGCAAACGTTGAAATCCAACCCGTTTTGCCGCCTCCAAACCCATTACAAGTGGTATTGTAAAGAAATTCACGATAAGAGCCTTAATATGCGCCAGGAGCATTCGAAAAATATTTAGAACGGAACGTTCATATGGATCCTGTGTCATGAGTGAGATGTGTTATTAAACATTTTTTTATACTGAAAGGGATGGGTGGGATGGATTTAGTGGCATTCAGCGATTTCTCACTACATCCCGCCAGTTCGCATTTGTAAGGATCTCTGCATCGTCACCGAAAAATACGTTTCCCGCTTGTTGATCGCCTTTCAGCCAATACATAAACCATGCAGTCATATATCCGTCAGCATGGTTCAGCATATCGCCGTGGTCCGTGTTTACGCGCCTTGCCATAACTTTGGTTACCGTATCGGGAATATTGGCATAATTTTGGTTAAGTGACCAAAGCGGGGTAATACCTTGCCCTTCTGTTGCCGTTATATCTTCAGCAGTTCCCGCATCAAAATATCCCGTACCAGCAACCATGAAATAGGGGATTTTGACCTTAGATACGTCGTAGCTCCATTCCTTTCCGAATACGCTGTCCTGTCCCCAGTAGCTTGAAGTGGCGCTTGCTGTATACATGACTTTGTAGTATCCGCCGTTATCCTGATTGGTTACGGCGTTTATTGTCCCCACGCCTCCCTGCGAATGTCCGCCGATTCCAATGTTGTCCACATCAATTTTACTATAAAAATCACTTTCGCGATCTTCATTCAGACTTAGCATAAAATCAAGGCTTGCAGACGATGATGCTCCTGTTCTTGAATTTTCGTCCTCATTGCCAACAACAATGAATCCCCATGAAGCAAGATGTTTAAACACAGCTTTATATTTTGAAGCAGGGATCCCCGTGCCGTTTGCCATTATAACGAGGGGATACGCAGACGAGCTTTCTTTCAATTCAGATGGAAACCAAATCTCATATTTCTTGAAGGTATCATTACCTGCGTCAAATTCCACATAAGAAACTTTATTTGTACCAAGTGCTGTATATTGTGCTTCGATGGGCTTGTCGGTCTTTACAAATTTATAATAATGTCCATTGCGATATGAAAGAAATGCAAGCACCGCCACAATTACCGCAATAACAACGAGAACCACAATCAGCAATATTCTTTTAAAGATTTTCATAAACTTCACCTCATTGCCACCTAATCTTCCCACATGCTCATTTTCTTTTCGAGATACAGGCGATATTGCTTTTTGTCGTTTTGCAGTTCGTATCCGGAGTGGGAAACTCGATATTATCATGTTTCGACAATTACATCCCTTAATTCGGCATATATTTATCCAAATATTCATTGATTTTTTCAAAATAAAGTTTTGCTTCTTTTGGATCATTTTGTAAGCCGTGACCCGAACGCTTAAATTCAATGAAATCATGGGGAACGTTATTTTCCTTTAGAGCTTCAAGCAGATTTTTCGTTAGACCGAACGGTACGACTTTATCATAAGTGCCATAGGCAGCTAATGTTGGAACGGAATTCTTGGTAATATGTGTATAAGGTGAAATTTCATCTACGTACTTTTTGTACTCACCATTTCTCATCATTTCTGCAGTGATGCTTTCCCCTGTCATGATCGAGGCAAAAGCTGCACTTGCTTCAGCAGCTTCGTCAGATTCATATGGGCTATCGGTATTATCGATACCAAGCCATATAGATGGTTCGAAGCTAGGAGGGCCAACTCCTTCGAAGACCAATTTTACCGGAATTGGAGAGGAATCCGCATCACGGTACGCATAAAGTAAAGCAAGAGCTCCACCAGCAGATCCCCCAGATATAGCCATTTCATCAAGGTTATACCCCAGTTCAGCAGCCTTTTCTTTGATGACAGGTATACTTTGCTTAATTTCTTGAGACATTTGATAAAGGTTAACCGTATTTTCATCGGTGCGTAAGCTATAATTGATGCCCGCAGCTACATAGCCTTTAGAAGTAAAATATTTAAGCATATCGGCATCGTCACTTTTATCTCCGCTTGTAAATCCGCCCGCGTGAAGATAAACGACAAGACCATATGATTTTTTAGAATGATCTGCTGGAACATAGAGGTCATATTTGTTCAATTCTTCTTTGCCATATTCTAAATCTGTATAAATGGTTCCGACTGAATCACTCCAGTCTACATGTAATGGGTTACTAAACGTAGGAAACTTTAGTTTCAAGAAGGCCGAACCGGAAAAAACCAATACAAAAGTAAGAATGCAGGTTAATATCCACATCATTTTTTTCATCAGAATAATTTTCCTCCCAATAACAGATCCAACATCAGACGGACTGCTAATCTGCCTAACACAAATGCGGCAACCGCAATTATGGCAAGAATGACAAGACGTTTTTTGGTTATCATCGTTTCTCCTTTTCTTCATTCTCGAGATATTAATGAATTGTTTGCGCTGGAGCAAACATTACCATGAAAAAATAAACTGAAAATAAACCACTATAAACGAATTGAACTTTGTTCACTTGAAACAGTGCTTTATGATAGAATGCAGTTCTAAGTTACGCATACACATCCAACGGAAAGGAATGAGAGTGATGTTCCAAATCCTCGTTGCAGAAGACGATAAAAATACGGCCAAATTAATGAAAACCATTATTGGCTCTGCCGGATATGAGGTATATTTGGCGGAGAACGGCATGGTGGCACTAGAAATATTGGACAAGCAGCATATTGACCTGATTGTGCTCGATATCATGATGCCACACCTGGACGGATTCGAACTGACTCAAATGATCCGGGAGAGCAGGAATGATATCCCTATACTTATGGTCAGTGCAAAACATCTGCCTGCAGACAAACGTAAAGGCTTTATGGCAGGAACAGACGATTATATGGTCAAACCTGTGGACGAAGACGAGATGCTTCTTCGAATCAAGGCTTTGCTGCGAAGGGCCAAAATCCTTAACGAGCGAAAGCTTCATATCGGGAAGATTACGCTTCAATATGATTCATTAACGGTGACGAGGGAGAACGACGTGCAGACGCTGCCGCAGAAAGAGTTCTATTTGTTATATAAGCTGCTATCTTACCCCGACAAAATTTTTACCCGGATTCAGTTGATGGACGAAATTTGGGGCATGGAATCCGAGACGAACGATGTTACGCTCAATGTTCACATCAACCGGCTAAGAAAGCGATTCAGCGATTATCCGGAATTCGAAATCATTGCGATTCGAGGCATTGGTTATAAGGCGGTTAAACACAGTGATTAAAAAGAAAATCAACTTTACCGAAAAGGGTTACTTGCGCGGCTTTGGTTTGACTTTCATGTTTACGTTCATTGTGTTGTTTATTTTGCTCATATCCATTTTTCTTTCGTTTATCATTATCGTGTTTCTAGCATACATCGGGCTTTACACGCTGCCTCCAGCAGACGAGCCGAATTCCGGAGGCGGGGTATGGCTTATTGCTTATTTCGGAACCGTAAGTGTTCTGGTCAGTGTTTTGGCGTCGCTTATTTTTAGCCGGATCCCCCTCTCCCCCATCCGCGAAGTCATTGATGCTTCCCAAGAGCTTGCCAAAGGAAATTTTGCCGTCAGGATCCATCTCAAGGGGGCGAAAGAGCTGAAAAAATTGAACCAAAGTTTCAACCACATGGCAGAAGAACTGGGGAGCCTTGAAATGCTGCGTTCCGATTTCATTAATAACTTTTCACATGAATTCAAAACGCCGATTGTTTCTTTAAGGGGATATGCGAAGGTATTGAAAAAAGACAATTTGTCGGAAGCAGAACGCAATGAATATTTGGATATCATTATTCATGAATCGGAGCGTCTTGCCGAACTGGCCACGAATGTCCTTCAGTTGACCAAAATTGAAAGCCAAACCATTATCACGGAAAAGACGTTGTTTAACGTAACCGAACAAATAAGAAATGCTGTCGTATTGTTGGTTTCGAAATGGTCCGCAAAAAACATTCGTTTCCACTTCGATTCGGCCGAAGTCATGGTTGTAGCAAATGAAGATATGCTCAGCCAGGTTTGGATCAATCTTCTGGACAATGCAATCAAGTTCTCTCCCTCGGATTCAGAGATCAAAATCGATATCGAATCAAGAGATCAACAGACCCGCATCTCTATTCATGACAATGGCCCGGGGATCGACTTGAGTAAGCAAAAATACATTTTCGACAAATTTTATCAGGGAGATGCCTCACACGCCTCTCCTGGATATGGGTTAGGTTTGAGCATTGCTCACAAAATCGTTGCCTTGCACAACGGAACAATTAGAGTTGCAAAATCCTTTGACACCGGCACAACATTTGAGGTGATTCTTCCGTGAAGGCTACGATCTGCCCTTTGGGCTTGTTTTGTCCTGGCCACCAACCTGATTTGTTTTCAACATAAAGTTTAGCAAAAAACAGCCGATCAACGTGATCGACTGTTTTGTTGCCTTTATTCTGATTTTTTTAAAACAATTGCTGAAGTAAATGCGTAAACTGCCGACCCCACTCGCCTCCAAACTACCAGGTCCCGATGCCGATCACCAATACGTCAAACCCCGTTTTTCCATTCTGCGATATTGCATAACCAATCCCTCCCGCTTGATTTTTTATGGACTTCGGTGTCGATTTCAATGTAACACCGGACTGCTCGTCACAAAAATACTTATTGCAGCGTCCTCCCCCGATGGCTTGTTATTATGATTCTCTGCCGAGTTTAAGCGCCGGATGCTTCGGAAATAATGGGGCTAGCAATATCGAGAGGAAGAAGACCCCCATGCGGATTCGCAGAAAAAACAGCAAGACCGGGAACTTCGACAGTAACGGGAAAAGTTCGAGTCATTCGCCCCCTCCATCGGAGGACATGCTGCTTTCCGATCTGCAGGCCAGTTTGCAAAAGATCCGGCAGACGCTCGGAAACAGCACCGATATCGGTATCCGGGAAATTCCGTTTGGTGAGTCGGGTGAAGCCAGCATAGCGCTTCTTTATACCGACGGACTGGCCGATCAGAACATCATCTACGAGTCGGTCATGAAAACCGTCGCTCACGTGGCCAAAGCCGACGGGCAACAGGATCCGGAATGCTCTATCGTTAACGACGGTAACCGCCTTTTGAAAGAAATCTCACTGTACAATCAGGAAATCAAGATGGTAAACGACTATAGAACTCTGTTCCACGCCTTGTTGTCCGGGGATACCGTCGTTTTGATGAATGGCTCCGCGGAAGGCCTTATTGCTGGTACAAAGGGATGGAAGGACCGTGGTGTGACAGAAACCTCGGCGGAGAATGTCGTCCGCGGTCCCCGGGAAGCTTTTTCCGAGTCCCTGCGTACCAATACATCGATGATTCGCAGAAAAATCAAGGACCCTAATCTATGGCTGGAATCGATGCAGATCGGAAGGGTGACGCAAACCGATGTCGGCATGATGTACATCAATGGAATTGCCAATCCGGAGATCGTCCAGGAAGTTCGCGATCGCCTGAGACGGATCGATGTGGACAGCATTCTGGAAAGCGGATATATCGAAGAATTTATCCAGGACACCACGTTTACGCCGTTCCCTACCATCTACAACTCCGAACGCCCCGATGTTATTGCGGCTGAACTGCTGGAGGGAAAGGTTGCCATTCTGGTGGACGGAACCCCGTTCGTTCTGATCGTTCCGGCCCTGCTGGTGTCTTTCCTGCAAGCTTCCGAGGACTACTACCAGCGGTGGGACATCAGCAGCTTTTTACGCATTCTGCGCTATCTGAGTATCTTTATATCGCTGCTGGGGCCCTCCCTTTATATCGCGATCACGACTTTCCACCAGGAAATGCTTCCGACCCAGCTTTTGTTCGGGTTGGCCGCGCAGCGGGAGCAAATCCCGTTTCCGGCTTTCGTTGAAGCCTTATTGATGGAGCTGACCTTTGAGATTCTGCGGGAAGCCGGGGTTCGCCTGCCTAAAAATATCGGCTCCGCGATTTCGATCGTCGGCACCCTGGTCATCGGCCAAGCAGCCGTAGAGGCGGGGATTATATCCGCGACCATGGTCATCGTCGTGGCGATTACGGCCATATCCAGCTTTGTACTTCCGTCTTTCAATATGTCGATCGCCTTCCGCATGCTGCGCTTCCCGTTGATGGCGCTCGCCGGGTCCTTCGGCCTGTTCGGCATTTTTGTCGGTATCATGGCCTTGATCCTCCATTTATGCAGCCTTCGTTCCTTTGGAGTTCCCTATATAACGTCTCTTGCTCCGTTAATACCGGAATCCCAAAAGGATGCCATCCTGCGTTTCCCGCATTGGATGCTCAATAAACGTCCAAGGATGACTACCGGGCGCAACCAGACGCGCAGGCCGGGCAATCCTCCGAAGAAATCGCGAAATGAAAATTGAAGCCATCACGGGAAAGCGGGTGAATGCGACATGAAACGAATCGGGGGGTTGCTTCTGCTCTACATGCTGATCGCCCTGTTGTTGAGCGGCTGTTGGAACCGCAGAGAACTGAATGAACTCGGGATCGCGGTGGCCGCCGGGATTGACCGTGTGGAGGACCGTTACCGCTTGTCCGTCCAGGTCGTCGTGCCCGGTCAGGTCGCTTCCAAAAAAGCGGGCGGCTCCCAGGCACCGGCCACCTTATATACGGCCGAAGGCGACACGATTTTTGAAGCGGCCCGGAGGATGAGTCAAGTGAGTCCGCGAAAAATTTATTTTTCGCACCTGCGCATGTTCCTGATCGGCGAGTCGATGGCCAAAGATGGTATCGCCAAGATTCTCGATTTTTTGCTGAGGGATCATGAGTTTCGAACCGATTTCTATCTCGTGGCCACCAAAGGCGCCACCGCCGAGGAGGCCCTGAAAATCATGACGCCCCTGGAGTCCATACCGGCCAACAAATTGTTCAGTTCGCTGCAAGCTTCAGAGCGGGTATGGTCACCCAGCATCACAGTGACGCTGGATGAGTTGATTAACGATCTGAGCAGTGAAGGAAAGAATCCCATATTAACCGGTTTGGAAATCATCGGAGACCGTGAAATCGGGGAAACCCCGGAGAACGTGAATACGATCAAGACCCCCGGAAATCTCCGATTTGTCGGACTCGCCGTTTTTAAAACAGACAAGCTGGTTGGTTGGCTAAACGAGAGAGAGAGCAGAGGGTACCGCTATGTCACAGGCGGAGTAAAAAGCTCCGTCGCTTTTGTCTCCTGCGGCGATAAAGGAAAAGTAACCCTGGAAACCGTCCGAAGCGATACGAAAGTTACAGGAAAGGTCATCGACTCCAACCCGGAAATTGAGATCAAGGCGTACGTCGAGGGGAATGTGGGCGCCGTAGAGTGCAAAGGACTGGATCTGACGCAGACAAAATCCATCGAAGAATTGGAAACCAAAATGGAAAATAAGGCGGAGCAGTTGATGAAATCGGTCGTTGCAAAAGTACAGGAAGAGTATAAAGTCGATGTCTTCGGTTTCGGCGAAGCCATCCGCCGTTCGAATCCCGGTTTCTGGAAACGGGTCAAACAGGATTGGAATGAACGTTACTTTCCGAACCTGCCCGTCAGGGTCAAGGTGGATTACCATATCCGCAGAACGGGAATAACCAACAATACGTTCATCAATAACATCGAGGAATGAGGCGAGACGATTGATCAAAATATTAATGATTCTGGTCGTTGCTGCCTTGATCTCCTGGATTGAGCTTCCCCGGCTGATCCGGGAGAAGGAAAGGAGGACCGCTTGGGGTTTTTCCGTTCTGCTCCTCATCGGCGTCGGAATTTCGGTAGCTCAGACCCTGTTCACCGACCTTCCGACACCTTTGGCTTACATTACGATGGCACTCAGACCACTCAGCCGCTTTCTTACGGCCTTGGATCTGATCTAATTCAATGAAAGGAACATACCTATGCCGGAGTATAAAATATCTTTGCCCCAGCTGATGATTGTGACGGCGATGTTTACGATTGGCAGCGGCATTCTGCTCGTCCCCTCGGGCATGGCCTCCATCGCCAAACAAGATGCCTGGATCGCCGCGTTGATTGGCGTTCTCTTCGGCTTCATCACGCTTTCGGTACAGATGTTGCTGGCCAGAATGTATCCCGAAAAGAACCTGACGCAAATCTGTGAGGCCCTGCTGGGCAAATGGGTCGGAAAAGCCGTAGGCTTTGTTTTTCTGGTCACTTTTTTTCTGTGCGGTCCCACCACGGTTCTTCAGGAAATCGGAACCTTTGTGACGATCCAAATGATGCCCGAGACCCCGATCGAGGCGATCATCATTCTTTTTGGCGTGATCGTTGCCCTGGGGAGCCGACTGGGCCTCGAAGTCCTGACCCGCTCCACCGAGTTGATGTTTCCCTGGGTTTTGTTTCTGTTTACGGCCATGACCCTGCTGCTGCTATCCGAGGTAAAGTTGGAACAGGCGCTTCCCATATTGGAGTTTGGGGCCGCTCCGCTGTTTCCGGCCGGCCTTTCTTTTGCCAGCGTGGTGTTTTTTCCACATATTATACTCCTGATGATTTACCCGGCTTCCGCAAACCATCCGGAGCAGGCCCATAAAGCCGTGTATATTGGAACCCTGATCGGCAGTATCATGCTGGTCATTATTGTTGCGCTAACCATTCTGGTACTCGGCCCCAATATTACGGCAGAAAGCATATACCCTAGCTATTTGCTCGCCCAAAAAATCAATATCGGCAATTTTTTGCAGCGGATCGAGGCGGTCATGGCCATTATGTGGTTTATCTCGCTGTTTTTCCGGATTTCCCTCTACCTGTATATGATCGTCGCAGGCCTTTCCCAAATCTTCGGGATTAAAAATAGTCAAGCTCTCATGCTGCCCACCGGGTGGATCATGGTTACCATGGCGGTCTTTATCTATCCTAATGTGGCTTATAGGCAGTCTTGGGACGCCAAAGTGTGGATCCCTTTTACCCTTGTCATAGGGGTTCTCCTTCCCTTGCTGCTGCTGGGCCTGCACGGAATCCGGAAACTTCGGTCAAGGAAGTCGGCGTAGCTGCGTCTAGCCTTCTATGAATGTCGTAACCAGCATTCTTCTTCCATTTGTAGTCGCCCGCACGTGAAATTTCAGCGATTTTGCACAGCCAAATCACAGGAGCTCACGTAATAGTAAAGCACGCAAACAAGCAACAATGATCAAATGTATGAACGAAAAAGAAGGCAGATTCCATCCATAAACGGATGACTGCCTTCTCTAGGGGGCATGTACTTTCCGTGAAAACGTCGAGTACAAAGTTCGTCTAATTATGAATTCAAATGCACCGTCATGATCGGCTCATCAGAGCCTTTAGGCTTCTGGATGTCATGTATCTCTACATGGTCTACACATTCCAGCCCATCCGGAACAATGACCGGACTAATCACTGACAAGCCCGCTGCCTGAATAGCGGAAATATCAAATTCTAATAACAATTGTCCTTGGTTTACTTTAGTACCGTTTTCCACATACAGTGTGAATCCATTTCCTTTTAGCGATACCGTTTCAATGCCGACATGGACAAGAATTTGGATACCGCTTTTATGTTCAATGATGACTGCATGTTTGCTTTTATCCATGACATGGACAATTTTCCCGTCAAATGGAGCGTAGACCTTTCCCTCCATTGGTTCTATGGCCACTCCCATACCCATGTGGCCTCCTGCAAAGGCTGGATCAGGCACCTGTTTCAATGCTAATACTGCGCCTGAAATTGGAGCTGTAATCTTGAGCAAATCAATTGTCTTTTTGTTTTTTCTCCAATGAAACATGTAAATCTCCCTCCAAATCTACGTACATCTCCTTCGTTTATTGGCAATCGACGCGGCTATTAAGGAACATTCTTCATTTGTACTATTCTTGTTGGGAGTTAAGTTTAGTCTTTTTTCGATTAATGTTTCCATATATTACTGTGAAGACTGCTCCACAGGATAATGCGATTAAATGTGCGATTATATAATTAAGATGCCCATGGTTGTCGGCGGAAGCAATGGCTAATCCCGGAAGAGCCGTGGTTCCAAATCCTATTGCAGTGAGCTTGCTTAAATACACATAACCACCAGCAATCGCTCCCCCAATACATCCAGCGATCAGCGGGAATTTATATTTTAAAGTGATCCCAAAAATGGCTGGTTCTGATACGCCAAAGATCACAGAACCAAATGCTGAAATTCCAAGTTCCTTTACTTTCGTATTCTTCCGATGTAAAAGGACATATCCTAATACGGCCCCTCCTTGTCCAAATAAGGCAACAGACATTAATGGATTTATGAAGTTTCGCCCTGTATCTATAAGAAGCTGTGCTTCCACTGCACCTAAAACATGGTGTAACCCCGTAATGACGATAATTTGTTGAATACCAGCAAAGAACATATATCCAAAAATGCCCAAGTTTTGTGTACTCCATAATAATGAGGTGGTTACGAATTGAGCTAATTCGCGGCCCAGCGGTCCAATCATTGTGAATAACAATACGCTAGAAACAAATACGGTCAACAAAGGTGCTAAAAACAGTTTGATCATATTAGGTACTTTTTTAATAAAGAATTGGTCTAATTTGGCAACGACAAAACCCATCATCAAAGCAATGATAATGCCGCCTTGGAATCCAACGAGTTCGATGTTCAACCCTAAAATATTTATGGTTTCAGGCTGAACGTTGCCTTTAGCGACTTCATAAGCATCTGCTAAGTTCGGGTGAAGCATAATGGCACCAAGCACTAAACCAAGAATAGGTCTGCCGCCATATCTTTTGGTTGCAGAATATACTACCAATAATGGTAGTATCGTAAATATTCCAGATGATACGATTGATAATAAACGGTTAATCCCTTGCAAAGCTGGGTACATTTCTACAACCGATTTCTCACCAAATAAACCTTGTTGGCCCAACAAACCTGTAATTCCCATTAATAATGCGGCTGCAAGAATTCCAGGCATAATCTCAATAAAAACATCAGATAAAGATTTTATGGCTTTCTGTAAAAAATTCTGCTTTTGTGAAGCCTTTGTCTTTACGTCGCTTAGAGACATATTTTCTGTTTCTGTAAGCTTAGAGAATGCGGCATAAATATCGTTTACTAATCCGGCTCCAAAAATAATTTGAAGTTGATCGCCTGCTATAAAAACCCCTTTGACTAAATTTATATTTTCCACTTTTGTTAAATCAGCTTTATCGTTGTCATCTAATACGATTCTTAATCGAGTGGCGCAATGTGTGACTCCAGCGATGTTTTCCTTTCCCCCTATGTTCTTCAAGATGTTTTCAGAAATTTCTCTGTATTGTTTATGCTTATCTTCCATGTCTCTTTTCCCTCTCTCTTGACTGTTCAATTAGGATGTTTTGTAAATCTCCAGAACATACTTAGAAAGTCTTGCTTAATCCTTGGCAATGTGAGCCCTGCATGCATAAGCTCATCTCCACCAAACAGTTCACCAGTCTCGACATTTTTATACATAAAATCTGGATTCAACCCTTTAAATTTGATCGTTCGAAGAGATGCAGCCGGTTGCGAAAGCACTTTGAAATAACTCGCGACGACTTCCGATTGATCATCGGAAACAAAGTTCCATGCGGCTTCATTTCCATCAAAAGGGCTGAGTATTCTATGAAAACTTCCAAATTGGATAATTGGCCGAATCTCTTTATATAAAGCAACTTGTTTTTTAATTTCTTCTTTTTCTTGTTCTGTAATGGTTGTAAGGTCCAGCTCATAACCAAAGTTACCAGCCATTGCGACATGTCCTCTTGTTTCCAACGGGGTTATTCTTCCCACTTGATGATTAGGGACGGTTGAAACGTGGGCTCCCATTGTAATTGGCGGGTAAACCAGACTTGTACCATATTGAATTTTCAACCGACACATCGCATCGGTATTATCACTCGTCCATGTTTGAGGCATATAGTAAAGCATACCGGCATCAAAACGCCCGCCCCCACTAGAACAACTCTCAAACAATACATCAGGAAACCTTGATGTGATTGCTTCCATTACTTTATAAAGACCTAACATATATCGGTGAGCGGTTTCACGTTGTCGTTCCGGTGGTAAAGCAGCTGAACCCAAATCCGTCATATGTCGATTCATATCCCATTTCACATAGGTAATCGGTGCACTTGATAAAACAGAGGACACGGATTCGATGATGTAATCGCACACTTCCTCACGGGTTAAATCCAAAACAAGTTGGTTTCGGCCTAGTGTGGAAGGGCGATTTTCAACATGTAAACACCAATCTGGATGTTTTCTATATAAATCGCTGTCTATTGAAACCATTTCAGGCTCAAACCACAATCCAAACTCCAGTCCGAGATCACAAATCCGAGTTGCGAGGTCCAGCAATCCATTTGGAAGTTTACGCTGATCGACAACCCAATCCCCAAGTGAGCTGTTATCGTCGTCTCTTTTTCCGAACCATCCATCGTCCAATACAAGCAGCTCTATACCTGCTTTTTTTGCTTCCACAGCTATTTCTTCAATTTTCTCCGCATTAAAATCAAAATAAGTAGCTTCCCAATTATTAATTAGTATTGGCCGCAACTTATCTCGGAATGTTCCACGACATAATCTTTTACTGTAGAGCTTATGATAGATTCTGGACATATCACCCAACCCATTTGCTGTGTAAGCCATTACAACTTCAGGAGTTTGAAATAATTCCCCAGGTTCTAACAGCCATGAGAAATCAAAAGGATTAATACCTATGGACACTCTCGTATTGCGATAGGGATCCACTTGAACTTGAGCCGTAAAATTGCCACTGTAAACGAGGTTAAACGCATATACTTCCCCTTGATCCTCATCAGTTCCTTTTCGTACTAACGATAGAAACGGTGCTTGTTGAGGACTGCTCGCGCCCCGGCAGCTATCAACCAGTTGAATCCCTGGAACAATGCTGCGCCTCACGATATTTTTTTCATTGTTATGAGCACCATATAATGTAATCAATTCGTACTCATCATCCCGAAAATCAACACTTGCACTAAGTGCCCGAAGGATCTTCAAGCGTTGTGTTCCTTCATTGTTAAAATGAGCCGACCTTGTGATCACATCTAATTCAGGGTACAAACTATAGCATAGTGTCACAGTCAATCCTAACAACTTATCCTCCATGATAAGCTCCAGTGTCTCTGCTTCTTCTTCGTCCTCTACATAAGTAGACGGCAGTCCGTTTAACTTGGGTTTTCCTTTATATGTCCTGTACTCTTTGTAACGAAGATCCGTCAGCGTTGATCCATTATTTAACTGTATTTGATAAGCCGGTGTTCTAAAATCTCCATTTCCATAGGCTGGATATTCTTGGGGCAGCGTATCGAGTGAAAATGTTCGATCAGAGGCATCCGGGTTAGGCGAAAATCCTCGATCCATATAAATAATTTTGTTGCTTCCACGATAGGTATTCACTTTTTTTCCCCAATATAAATGAGCTAAATATCCATCACGAACGATCTGCATTACATAGCTGGAATTTTTCCCTTGTAAATGAAATAACCGTTGATCGCCATTAATGTGGATTGCCATAGAATCCTCCTTGCATATTATTAAAACTATAATTGATAAGGTTTTGGGAATAGATGGAACCAAGCTGCAAGAAAGAAAAATGTGGAATTACAAATCAGCTTGAATCATCTCACAACGAATACAACGATATAACAACGTAATGAAAGATAGCGCTTTAGTTATTGCTTTACCTAGGATTAAACAATGAATTAGTTGCTATACAATAATTAGTATGCTCTTATTCTAATGGTTTAAATGGACAATGAATATGGAATAATGTAGACTGACTATTAAAGAATGTGATAACTTTTCAGCGTTTTAAAGAGAGGTGACAAGAATGGCCGCCAGTTTCTCCAATCATTCCCGCAATAATCTGGATCTTAATTTGTACACATGCGGTAGAGAAGCTTGTATGGGAGGACACTCTTATGGTCCTGCGATTCGAAGCGGATATATGATTCACTATGTATTAAAAGGAAAAGGTGTTTTTAAAGTTAATGACAAAATTTATCACCTCGAACAACAAGAAGCTTTTTTGATAGAGCCGAATGTTTTAATTTATTATGAAGCAGATGCTGATGATCCTTGGGAATATATTTGGATTGGTTTTAGTGGAATAAAAGCAAAAGAATATTTGCTTCGAACGAGTTTATCTATAGATCATCCGATCTTTAGTTTTGATCAAACGCACAATCTGGCTGATTGTATGCATCGTATTCTAAGTCTGACGTCCCTGACTTCGAACAGAGACTTTTTATTGACGGCAAAACTTTATGAATTTTTGTATGAATTGTGTGAACTTTACCCGAATATCAAAGTCCCTAGTGAAGTAAAACAACAGAAGTATATTGAAGATGCATTGCATTTCATTGATCAGAATTATGCACATCATATTACGGTAAATGATGTCGCTAGACACATTTCTATTGATCGTTCCTATTTGCATCGTCTGTTTAAGCAATACATTCATCAGTCTCCCCAGCAATTTTTACTCCATCTTAGAATTGAAAAAGCATGTTATTTAATGACCAATACTTCACTCAAAATTGGAGATATCGCCAGGTCGGTCGGATATAACGATGTCCTTTTGTTTTCCAAAAATTTTAAAAAGGCAAAAAATTGCACACCATCAGAATTTAGAAATATGCTGCTTTAGAAAGCTGCCTCAAAACGAAAAAGTCGCTAATTTAGCGACTTTTCATGAAAACTTTCCCAACTAACGCCGATCAAGGACCGGCGTCAGTTCGATATTTGTTTTTTTCAATGTTACGAAACAGAGTCTTAACCAAATATAACCATTAACGTTTCACGATGCTATTCCTCGCCTAACATAGCCAGGGGGCTAAATGCTTCGTAATGGATGTTAGCCTGATGCACACCCCACTCTGTCAACATTCGATACATGGATTCCATAAACGGAATAGAACCACAGATATAGAAATCCGCTTTTTTGGACGGAACGACGGATTGCAGCCCGTTCAGATCTATTCGTCCCTCTACATCGTAGTTATGTGATTCTCGATCATGCGGAGTCGGAGACGAGTAGCATACCAATGACTTCACATTCGGGTGATTCTTCTCCATTTCAAGCAGGTGTTCCCTAAAGGCATGTGTGTTGCTGTTGGCCGTTGCGTGGATAAAGGTTACCTGACGATCACGCTGCTCCCTGACAACCGTGTTTAACATACTCAACAAAGGCGAAATTCCGATTCCGCCGCTGATCAAAACAAGGGGTGCGTCTGCAGTCGTTAAAATGAAATCGCCGGCAGGAGCGGAAAATGGTAAAGCATCGCCGACTTGAACATGGTCATGCAGGTAATTGGATACGATTCCATCCGGGTCGTTATGACTTGCATCTTCACGCTTCACGGTAATTCGGTAGACATCGTTTCCCGAAGCATCAGACAGACTGTAGTGGCGAATATGAGTATACTTTTCGCCCGGTATGTTTGCTTTTATCGTCAAATACTGGCCGGCCTTGTACTTGGCAATCGCTTGGCCATCTTGCGGCTTTAAATAAAACGAGGTAACGTCTTCCGTCTCCTTAACCTTTCGATCTACGATAAAGGTCCGGTCATCGGCCCAACCTCCCGACTGATGCTCGGTCTCCTCATACAAGCTTTGTTCGATCCGAATAAATGCATCCGCAATGTAGTTGTAAGCTTTCCCCCAAGCGGTAATAATTTCATCCGTGGCAGCGTCACCCAAAACATCCTGGACAGCTTCGAGCAACGTTTCGCCTACGATGGCATACTGCTCGGGTTTGATTCCGATCGCTCGATGTTTCTCCGTAATTCGCCGGATAACAGGAGTCAACGCATCCAGGTTGGTAATATGTTCTCCGGCTGCATAAACGACATAACCCAACGCTTCCTGCTGTATCCCTCTTTTTTGATTCGTCTGATTAAAGATGTTGTTCAGTTCCGGCGCTTTGGTGAATAACCGTTCATAAAATCGTTTTCCTATTTGAGCACTGTGCTGCTTCAGCACAGGAGCTGTTGATTTGACGATGTCTATTGTTTTTGAATCAAGCATATCTCGTACCATTCCTTCAGCTGGATTTGGGGTTAAACGCTAAAAGCTTCTCCAAACCCATGAAATGGTATACGTCTACGGACAGCGTCATTCTTTTCTTTCCTTCAAACCATTGGATGAATGGAGCCAACGCGATATTGCCGCCTACCATCTGATCGGATTGCCAAAAGAGTTCGTTCAGAAATGAACCCACTGACTTGCGTCGGTCAACGGCCGGGTATTACATTCCATTTTTGATGCTCATCCTCAAAACGGGGTTCATTCATCACCAGCGTTGTACCATCTTCTGACACGCCGAGCGCACTCCCGTTGTGCACGCTTGTAATGCGCATCGTTCCATCATCGTTTTTTGAAATGTTCCAGCGTTGATTAGGGTACCCCAGATACGGGTAAAGCTGGATACGATTCTGCCCAACATCCCAATCCAGCGACAGCCCGTTTATCGTTCGGATCGAATAAGAGCCGGAATCGTCGCCGGTCGGCATAAGGATCCACATCGAGCGCTCGGCTTCATGATCCGTCTCGGCTCCCACGTTCACGACCTCGCCTTCCGGGGTTGGAATGGATTGCATGGCAACAGGATATCCTGCATTGCGAATCGTCACGGTCTTCAAGTCCGCTTTTTTCATATCAAAGGCGTTCACGTTCTGGAAAGACGCACTTCCGCCAAAGGCATGAACACCGAAGTGACCCTCTGCAAACGTGCCATCTTGAACGTCCATGATTTGCTTGCCGTCCACATCAACCCGAATACGAGTACCTTCCGCCTGAATTTGGATGCGATAGGTTTGACCACCGCGAATGAATCTTGGAACGCGGGCAAGTACCTGCCGATTCTCGAAGGCTCCGTTCACTTTATAAAAGAGACGAATCGCCTGCAAGTTGGGATCGATGTTCAGGTAATAACCGCTTCGTCCATCCTCGCTTGCCCGAAACAGAAGGGAACCGGCTCCTCCTTCCGGGTCCAGCTGCATGTCAGCCTCATATCGGAAGTCTCCCGCCGTCTCTTGTGCAATATACTGTGAGTCGCTGCGGTCGCTTCCCTGTATGCCATGGTCCGATACAAACCACTGGGCAGAGGGCCGATCCGCCTGCCAGCCGGATAAATTGGTATGGAATTCGCCGTCAGTTACCGCGATGGGTATCTTTGCAGAAGCTTTGCCGTTGGCCGTCGAAGCCGTCACCCAAGCTTCTCCCTTACCTACGGCACGAATCGTAGCATGCGTCTTGTCGGCATAAACGACGTTCACGACTTCCGGATCGCTTACGGTCCATTTCAACGGTTGAGCCCCTTTGCCTGACCCGCCCTCAACGGAAGCATAAAGGCTTATGTCCTGTCCAACATTCATCGTTCTTCTCTGCGTATCCGCAACAACCTGCGGATTGGAGGACATGCCCTCCCTCCAGATATTGTTCATGGCGTACACATTCATTGAAACGACCTTCACATCTCCACCAAGGCTGTAGAACGCCATCGACCTTCCAGCCGGATCCGGAAAAATGACATCCGAGAAAACAACTCTGCCGTCATTGCCGAACACTTCGACGGAAGATTCATCGACAAATATGCGAAGCTTCACTCTATTATGTTCAGGTTGTAACGGTGCCTCATGAACTTTGGTGAATAAACCGGAGAAACCCGAATCCCCCGAATTGGTGCGATCCACGAACATCATCTGCTTTTCGGCCTTGTAGCCCACTGTCGTTTTTTGCCCTTCCCTTTGGCGCAGGTGAAAACCAAACTCGGTTACAGAACTGCCTGGCGGAATTTCCACTTCAGCTTCAATTTCGTACGCTCCCGCAGCCAGACCTTGAAGCAGATTCTGCGATTTCGGTCCAACTCTGAATGGTTGTGCACTGTACAGATTTTGCCGCAGTGCCCGCAGTTCAGCGATGGGTGTTTGCGCCAGCCGCACTCCTTCATCCGTTGTCCGGAGAGAGACTTCTCTCGGAATCGTCAATTGACCTTTCCAAGGGGCGGTTGGGAAATCAAACGGATAATCCCAATTCGTCATCCACGCAAGCATCACTTTGCGCTGATCCGGCATGCTCGCGAATGACATCGACGCGTAAAACTCCTTGCCGAAATCCGTTCGCAGTACTTTCCCCGCCGGATGATCGTTCAGGAATTTCCCTTCAGCGGTGAGCTCGCCTATAAAATATTCCGCATCCGATCCCTGAGTCTTCGGATTAGCTCCCGTGCTGATCATAAGCACCCACTTACGCTGATCCGTTCCGTCTACAGGCAGTTGAATCAGATCAGGACACTCCCATACACCTCCACGAACGTACTCCCCGTATCCGAAGTTATCCGTCAACGTCCAATCGAGCAGATTGGTTGAGGTAAAAAAACGAATATGGTCCCCGCCCGAAACCACCATGATCCAGCGGTTGTGATCTTCGTCCCGAACTACCTTCGGGTCACGGAAATCCCAACTGCCCGGGTCTTCGCCATGTTTGCCGGGATTCTCGATGACGATCGGACGGTCTTCAGCGTATTGCCAATTCCGTCCTTGATCCGTGCTGTATGCGAGACCGATGCGCTGATTGCCGCCGGGTTTATCCGGATGATAGGATGTGTAATACGCAATCAGGCCTTTTCCGCCGGAATCCGAGAACAGGCCGGAGGCATTGTGCAGATCGGCAATCGCTGACCCTGACCATACATGACCCAGATCATTCCATGGCAGGGCAATGGGTAAACGCTTCCATTTTATAAGATCCGTACTGACGGCATGCGCCCAGGTCCCTCCATCCTGGTGAAACAAGTGATACTCCCCCTCAAAATAGACCAGCCCGTTCGGATCGCTTGCCGATCCCCGCATCGGAGAATAATGATATTGGGGACGGTATTTTTCCGTGTAATACATCGACTCTTCCGTCATATACACGTCCTGAAAATAAGCCGAGCCTTGTTCAACAACCAGTCCGGCATATCCATCAGCATAGCTTGAATCCGTGACTTCAATCGCCGGAGCCGCGTATCCATCCACATACACCTTGATCAGACTGCCGAAGACGACCGCTTCGATATGATGTCTTGCTCCCGATTGACTTGGGTACTTGCGATCCGAGCTCGCGAGTACGGTACCATCGGCTTTTCGAAGCTGCACCCGAACTTCTTCCCCTTCCCTGATGAGGGCCGCTTCATATCCCTCTGTCCCCTCCGCATTTGACCTGAATAACAATGCCGCGGAGGACGTCGGGGCTGCCAGAGACATGCTTCCCTCATATACGACATCGCCTGCCGTTTTCTCGTAAATCATCCGCGTTTTCCCTTGAACGGTTCCTTTACCTCTTAATCCTTTCACATCAGGCTGCCAGTCACCGGTACTGTGGATCGGCTTGCCCAGGTTACCGTTCATGGAACTGACCTGAACATTCTGGAACAAGGCTGATCCGTCCCATACGTGGAGCCCCAGTTTCCCTGATGCATAGGCGCTGTCTTTTACATCAATCACCGGGTCGTATCGGCCATCCCAAAAAACCTGGAGACTCTCGCCGACCGCCTTCACTTTCAGATGATAAATCCTCCCGGGTTCCACGCTTACCGAATGCTCTTCAAACAATGATCCCGACTTTCCGCCGGCATCCCTTAGTCTGATCACACCGGCCTGCGGAACCACCTGCAGCATATAAGAAGACCAACCCGTATCATCAGCCCGAAAAACAAGGCTGGCATCTGCCTTCATATCCTTGATCATCAAGTCAGCTTCATACACAAAATCATCGGCCCGCGTGGCCGATAAGGCCATTGCATTCTCCTCCGCATCGGAAGCCAAATGAAGTCCTTCATTCGTATCCTCAAGAGTGCCTTTGCCGTGCAAGGTCCAACCGGACAAATTCGTTGCTGCCCTGGACACGTCAGTCATCATTTGAACCGCCTCCGTATGTGGTATATCTGACCGTTTGACTGCTGGTTCTCTCTGCAGCATAGCAACCTTGTCTCCAGCGGAAGGTGTTGAATACGCTTCCACGGAAGCGGAACCAAGGACACATGATAAAAGAACACAGCCAATAGATCTGAAAATGAATCTCATGAGCATCCCCTCATTTCTCCTGATGGTAAAGACTATAGCCCAAAAAGGACGGTGCACTCCCTTATGCAAATAAGCGAATCTGCATCCGTCCTTCCGGGACGTGCTTACAATTAAAAGGATGAAGCTGCCGCTGCTTGTTCAAGCGCTTCGAGGCCCAAGGCTAGCGCACCGCACAAGCCTGCGCGTTGTCCCAATCCGGGAGGGACAATATATCGGTCGATATCACGCACCGTTTCCGGCATGTTTACATAACCATTCAGATTTTGCACAACCTGCTTCCGGATGATGGGAAACAGATGATCCTGCTGCATGACCCCGCCGCCCAGGATCACCTTCTGCGGCGAATGCAGCAGGATGGTCGTCGTGATGGATTCGGCAATGTAAAAGGATTCGATCTCCCACGCCAGGTGGTCGATCGGAAGTTCGCTGCCGGGGCTCTGCCAGCGAGCTTCAATGGCAGGTCCCGCGGCCAGTCCCTCCAGGCAATCGCCATGGTACTTGCAAATGCCGGCAAAGCGATCCTTCGGATGCCGCCTTGTTCGCATGTGTCCACCCTCCGGATGCAGCAACCCGTGGACTCTTTTTCCTCCGGCGATCAACCCGATGCCAACGCCTGTGCCGATTGTATAATACGCACAGTTGTCCAGCCCCTGTGCAGCTCCCCATGTCATCTCGCCGAGTGCCGCTGCATTCACATCCGTATCCCATCCGAAGGGAACCGGGAATTCACGTTTCAAGGCTCCGACAACATTGCAGTTGCTCCAATCCGGCTTGGGGGTTGTCGTAATGTAACCATACGTAGGGCTATCCGGTTGCAAATCGATCGGACCAAAGGAACCGATCCCGATCGCGTCCACTCCTTTATCCCTGAAATAATCGCACACCTTGGCAAGCGTGGTCTCGGGATGCTCCGTCGGAAAGCTGCACCAGTCTTCCACGCTCCCTCGCTCGTTGCCTACGCCGCATACAAATTTCGTTCCGCCCGCTTCTATGGCCCCAATACGCATTTACCTGTCCGCCTTTCCTTTAGTTCCGTTTGCCGTTCCCCTTTATGGGAGACAATTCGTAGATATGCAGGGATGAGAAGACCAGGTCTTCATGATCGGCATGAACAGAGATTCCCTTGGCCTCTGCATCCGGATAGATCAGATCGGTAATCACGGCCTGACCATCGTGGGCAAATACCTCAACCGATGAAGAATCCACATAGATACGCAAATGTTGAACCCCATCCACTGCTTGAACACTCGCTGCATGACGTCCCACGAAATGTTCATGGAAACCGACGATGCCTGATCGACTGCGATCGACGTACACTTCACCCTGACTTGCATCAATGCCAACGACCGTTTGGTTACTCGCGTTACTTCTCAATGCAAATTGAACAGAGAACTCGGAAGCCCATTTCGCCTCAATTTCATAGTTTACTAGCTGCAAAGCGTTCAGCTGCGCATTCGCCTCCCGGATCGATACGTCCTGCAAGGTCAAAATCGGCGTTCTCGCTTGCTCCAGCTCGCGGGCAGGGCGCTGAATCAAGGTAACTTCTCCGTTCCTCATCTCCAAAGTCAGCTCCCGGGCAATCGTCATGGCGCCGCGGTAACCTTCTGTTGGCGTTTGGTTGGCATACATCCAGTTGCTCATCCAGCCCATGAACAGGCGTCTGCCGTCTTCTGCCGGAATGTCGGACCAACTGACTCCTGCGTAGTTATCCCGGCCATGATCTATCCAGCGAACGGTATGGGAAGCGTCATCCGAAACAAATGTCGACCCATCGAAATCTCCGGTAAAGTACTGGGTTCGGGAGCCTTCTTTGAAAGCAGGATCTGCACCGATGCTGACAAGCATGACCCATTTTTCCTGTTTTGCGTCCCCGTTCACTGCCAATGGAAACAGATCCGGACACTCCCACACGCCGTCATGCGAACCGATGCCTGCGCCGAATTCGCTGCCCAGCGTCCAATCTTTCAGATTGGGAGAACGATACAGGCATACCGTTTGGCCGCAAGCAACAATCATCACCCATCCCTTGGTCTGCTCATGCCAGAACACCTTCGGATCACGGAAATCCACGATCGATTCGTGCTCCAATACCGGATTGCCCTCGTATTTGATCCACGTTCGGCCGTTGTCCTTGCTGTACGCAAGGCTCTGCCGCTGAATCGGATCACCGTTCGGCACCTCGAGGTGATGAGTAAAAATAGCCACCAGTCCCGGCTCATCGTCGAAGAATCCGGATGTATTGTTCCAATCCACCACAGCACTGCCGGAAAAGATCATCCCGTGTTCATCCGGCGACAAGGCGACAGGAAGCTCTTCCCAGGCGACCAGATCTTTGGTCACGGCGTGTCCCCAGTGCATCGGACCCCACGTTGTGCCAAACGGATGATGCTGATAGAACAAGTGATACTCGCCTTTAAAAAATACCATGCCATTGGGATCGTTCATCCACTTCTCCTTCGGTGAGAAATGATAGATGCCCCGGTAATCGGAAGTTGATATTGTAGACATGTTGGTTCTCTCCTTTGTATCAAACAGGTTGCCGGAGGCTCCGATACCTTGACTCACCCAAGAGCCATGTATGGCAAAGCCTCCGCGTCCAGTTTGTTCTATTGGGTATTGCGGTCATATCCCGCTTGTTTGATTTGCAGCCATTCCTGCAGCCCGAGACGATCGAGTTCCTTCAAATAAGCATCCCACTCCTGCTCGATTTTTCCGTTTTGGTACCACTCCGTGCGCATGCGCAGCACATAAGCAAACAGATCGGTCTCGATGGTGGACAGGCGGTCGAGCTCATCGATCGAGAAAAATACGCTTGGATATACGTTATCCGCTTTCATATGCGGAACCATCACCCGATCCAGAAGTTCCATGCGCCAGGCGGCATCTTCCGGTTTGGTCGTGTATTTGCCGTAATAACTGTCGAGAATCGCCAGCGGTCCGGCAATGCTCGTTTTTTGCCGAAGTTCGACGGGTGCAGCCCCTTCCAGCGGCAGATGCTTCAGCATGCCCTTGGCTTCATCGAATTCAAAAATATTTTGCTGCGTCTCATCGCCATACGTTCCCCAGTTGTTTTGCACGGATTGGAGCGGATCGTACAATTGGTCCACCCACTTCGCCGTCGCTTCCAGATTTTGATTGCTGCTCGTGATGACCATTCGTCCCCGGTCGAGCCCGATCCCGTTCGTTCTTGTGACATTGACCTCTCCATCAGGGCCGGCAAGCGGAGGCAAAACGTCATAGGTATCGTTCATGCCCGTAATGTTGGCTTTATCCCAAGTGAAGTACAAGCCGTACCTGTGGTCTTTCCCCTTGGCCAGATACGTATTCCAATCCTGCTGATAGGCTTCCACGTCCACGAGACCTTCCTTGACCAGTTCATGGATATATTTCACCGCTTCCTTGTATCCCTCATCGGCTGCCGTAAAGACCACCTTTCCATCGTTGGTCACCACGGTGTGGTCCCAGTTCTCCCCGAGTCCGAATGCGGCAAAGAGGAATGTCAGATCTTCTCCGCCCGGCTTGTTAATGAAAGACAACGGAATCTCGTCGGCCTTCCCATTGCCGTTCGGGTCCTGCGTTTTGAACGCAATTAATACGTCTTTCAATTCTTCGGTGGTCGTCGGCATCTTCAGCCCCAGATTATTCAACCATTCGACATTGATCCAGGGCAAGTTATCCACAGCCTGTATCCGATGTTTGCCGCTTCCGAGCTCCTCGATCCAAGGGAACGAATAAATATGCCCGTCCGGAGCCGTGATCATGCTCTTGTACTCGGGAGCCTCTGCCAGCACCTTTTGCAGATTAGGCATGTATTGTTCGATCAAGTCTTCGAGCGGAATGATCGCTCCGTCCTTGGCCAGCTTCAGGAGGTCATAGTCCCCGTAACCTGCGTCAAAAATGGCATCCGGCAAATCTCCGCTGGCGACCGCCAAATTTCTTTTTTCCGCAAACACGTCGCTCGTATAGTTCTTCCAGTTGATATGCACGTTGGTCTTTTCCTCAAGTCTTTTGTTAATCAGCTTCTCGTTCGGATCGGCCGGAGCCAGCGGAGAGCTCTGCGTGATGAAATTCAATGTCACTTTTCCGTCGGGGGATTGGGCTTTGCTCGCTGCTCCTCCTCCGTCCCCGCCGCCGCAGGCCGAGAGCAGAAAGACGGCGGACAACATGGAAAGGGATGCCGCTGTAATGGCTTTTTTGGATGTTTTCACTTTTTTCATGATGTGACCTCCATGGTATATTGTTGGACCCAACTTGCTGTATCTCAGGCAGTTCACTATTTCAGTGAACCGACCATGACACCTTTTTCGAAATATTTCTGGAAAAACGGATACATGATGATCAGCGGCAGACTTGAAATGACAATGGCCGAATATTTGATCATCTCGGAGAGCCGTTTGAGCTCCGCCATCGCAAGCTGATCACTGATCATGCCCGGTGCAGCCTGGTTCTGAATCAGAATGGAGCGCAGGACGAGCTGCAGCGGGTGAAGGTTGGGATTATCCAGGTAAATCATCGCATCAAAATAAGAATTCCACTGCCCTACGAACGCGTACAAAGCGAGGACAAAAATGATCGGTTTGGACAACGGAATGACAATCTGAAAGAAAATTTTCATGTCGGACGCGCCGTCTACGTTCGCGGCTTCTTTGAGTTCCCTGGGTACCCCTTTGAAAAAAGTTCTGGAGAGAATGATGTTCCAGACGTTAACCGCTCCCGGGATGATGATGGCCCAGACGGTATCCAGCATGCCGAGGTTGCGCACGAGCAGATAGGTGGGAATCAAGCCGCCGCCAAAGAACATCGTAATGATAAACAGAACCATGAAGAATCCCCGTCCGGCCAGCCTTTCCTCGGATAATGCATAACCTGCAAAGATCGAGACCGTGACGGTCACGAAGGCAAACGAAACGGAGTACAGCACCGCATTCGCGAAACCTCGAATCATGGCCGGATTGGACAGAATCATCTGGTATCCGTCCAGACTCCAGTCGGATACATTGAAGGACAATCCGCGGTTAAGAAGCACGGTCGGGTCCATGAATGAAGCGATGACGATGTAAATCAGAGGAACGACCACAACCAGTACGGCGCAGGTGAGAAAGATGGCGTTTAACGCAAGAATCAGACGGTCCAGTCCCGTAGGTTTGATTGCCATAGGTAACACTCCTTTCTAGTAAAGGCCTTCGCCTTCGTTCAATTTTTTCACGATGAGATTTACGGTAACGAGCAATATCACATTGATGACGGAGTTGAACAATCCTACCGCCGCAGAATAGGCGTAATCCCCGGACTGCAATCCGACCTTGTAAACATACGTTGCAATAATTTCGGAGGATGGCAGGTTCATGGATGTCTGCATCAGATACGCCTTCTCGAACCCGATGGACATGATCCCGCCGGCAGCAAGAATAAACACGATGGCCATAATCGGACGAATGGTCGGAAGATCGATATGGCGGATACGCTGAAGGAGATTGGCTCCATCCAGATTGGCTGCATTATGAAGCTCCGGATCGACGTTGGCCAAAGCCGCCACATAAATGATCGAAGACCAGCCCGCTCCGGTCCAGATATCGGACAAAATGTATATCCAGCGGAAATATTCGGGTTCGGACATAAACATGATGGGCTGACCGGTAATCCATATGGCGAATTGGTTCACTGGCCCGGTCGGTGATAAAAAGATGAACAGCATGCCCACAACAACCACGACCGAAATGAAATTGGGCGCATACAGAAACAATTGGATGTTCTTCTTCACTCCGGCTTTGCGCACTTGATTCAGCATGAGCGCCAGCAGAATGGGCACCGGAAAACTGAATATCAATCCCAAAAAGCTGAGCTTAAGCGTATTCATGAAAATGACGTCAAAATTGGGCGATGCCAGAAACTTCTCGAAATGCTTCAATCCCACCCAATCGCTGCCCATAATCCCTTTGATCGGACTAAAATCTTTGAATGCGATAATGGCTCCATACATCGGAATGTATTTGAAAACCAACGTCAGGATCAGGGCTGGTGCAAGCAATGCATACAAAAAATAGTTCTTTTTGAGCCGCTGCCATGCATGACCGATGGACGGCCTTTCCCTCAGGCCCCTTTCCATCCCCTTTTTGGTGTCCACTGTGTTATCCACCACGCTACCTCCGTTCATTGATGAAGTTGACAATTGCTCATAGAAAGGGCTTTCAATATTTACAATTGCTCATTTGATATTTTACAATTTATCAGGAAACCTCTCGTTTAGTCAATACATAATGTAAAAAAATAATTGTGCATTTGCTAATTTCTTTTGCGTTTTTTCGCTCATAATTAGATGGGATTGTGAACTCACAGCCCTGAAATCGTCTTTCCAAACCTGTTTCTTCTCGTCTTAACGAGGACCAACCTGTTTTATATCGTATAACCCCTAACTACAAAACCACAAAAAATGGAACCGTCAATATTCAAAATGTAAATTTAATTGTTCATATGTAAAGTCGAGATTGCTATTTGCTCCGATATATTATACATTTGACTTAGATAATCATTGGGGATGACTAATTGATCATTAGAGGTGAAGCACGACATGGCAAAAGAGAAAGTCACAATACAGGACATTGCGGATGCTCTGGGCATCTCCAGAAATACGGCTTCCAAAGCGCTGAATGACAGCGGAAACATTCCGGAAGAGACGCGGAACCGGGTCGTTAAAAAAGCCATTGAGTTAAAATATAAACACTTCGCTTATATGGAAAGCGAGCATGTCCTGGGCAAAACGCCGGGCAATATCGCCCTGTTAACCGAAAACCTGCCCAATACGTCTCATTTTGGATCGTTGTTAATCAGCGGTCTGGAAAAAAGGATCAGTGCCGAGGGGTATAATCTCTCGATCCATATCGTGCGTGAAGTCGACCAAGACGCGCTGACGCTTCCGAACAACTTTGATATTTCAAAGGTGGACGGCATCATTTGCATCGAATTGTTCAACTTGGAATATACCCGTCTCATCACGGAGCTCGGCATCCCCACGATCTTTATCGATTGTGCTTCCGACATCTGTTATCCGGATTTTCATGCCGACCTGCTGCTGATGGAGAATGAACATAGCACCTATCAGTTAACCAAAAAATTAATTGATAGCGGCTACAAAAGCATCGGGTTCGCCGGAGACTATAATCACTGCAAAAGCTTCAATGAACGATGGGTGGGCTATCAACGCGCGATGCTCGAATCGGGGCTGCAGGTCGATCCATCCCACTGCATTACGGATAATGATCGGCTGTTCTTCTCGAAGCCTGGTTGGATGAACGAGCGCGTAGCCGCGCTGGAGTCTTTGCCTTCCGCTTATGTATGCGCGAATGACTTCATTGCGGTCGAACTGATCAAGGCTTTGAAAGCAAGAGAGGTGACGGTTCCGCAAAATATTGTGGTATGCGGGTTCGATAACGCACCCGAATCAAGAATTATTGAACCTCCGTTAACGACGGTGCACATTTACAGCAACGAAATGGGGATCAAAGCGGCCGAGATGCTGTTATCCCGGATCGATAACCCGGAACAACCTTATCAGGTCTCGCATATTGCGACCAAACCGATTATACGGGAGTCGACGCCCGCAATTATGCCGGCCAATTCTACTCTTGTAACGGGTTAATCCGATCTAAAAGAAAAACCGACTCTCAGCGAGTCGGTTTATGATTCAGAGCATTATTGAAATTGGCGGGGTTTCTCCTCAACATGAAGTTTTGCTTGAAGGCCGCTCTCTCCGGATAGGGGTTCCGTTTCAGGGTGAGGAAAATAGGCCTCGAACATTCGCTGCAAGTCCTTTCTCGTTACCGGCGCGGCTTCGGGGTACAGCTCATAGCCAAGCTCTCCGTTATTTTCAATGGTACCTGACCTTACATCTTCAACTCGAGAAATGCCTGCCATGCGCAGGCGCTTTTCCAGATCGTCAACAGAAATTCGCAGCTTGCGCAAATTGTTCGTGTCAAGCTTACCTTCACGGATCACCGACACGCTTTTTCCCTTTAAGATCGACTCCATAACGTTTGAGCGTAAAGTAATCCATTCAACAAGGATGAGGAAACCGATAAAAACGGCAAGTGCCAGAATCGTTTCCTTCATCCCCTTCCCGCTTACTTGAGTGCCAAGCACCGTGCCAATGCTCAATAAAATGATGATTTGAGGAATCGTCATTTGTGAGATGGACTTCCGCCCCGCAATCCTTAAAAAGAGCGTGCCGATGCAAGCTAAAAAAATCGTGCTCCAGAATATCATCCACATTTGCATTCCTCCCGATGTTTCACTGTTCTACAAGCGTTCCCCAAAATAAAGGAAATCATGAGAAAAGCTCCATCGCAAAGTCTGGAGGAAGCCGGCGAGAGCCAAATTCAACTTTCGATAACGGCAAATGGACGCTCTTGCATTTTGATCGAATCCGTAGGGCAACCATCTATAGCATCGATTAAGTCATTCACTAGGTCCTCATCTTCAATCGGCGTGATACCTCTATTTCGGTCTTCTAGATAAAACACTTCGGCTATACCTTCATCGTCATAATCGAATAGATCGGGAGCGGTAGCTCCGCATGCTCCACACGCAATGCAAGTATCTTTTTCAACACAGGCGTATCTGGTCACCGTGTAAACCTCCCCGATTAAACGCACAAGTTATGGCGTATCTTTCATCTTCTATAGACCTCTCCCGTTTTACAATCAGCCTGACTGCCGTATCCGTTATCGGATTACATGCATCGGAAGATGGGTCAAACTTTGTCCAGGAGCAGATGTTGCTAAATGGTTTTCCAATATAAAGGATTCTTCCGGTCTAATCTCCGAGAACCTTTCAAGAAACGTTGTGAGAGCGATATTGAGTTCTAGTCTGGCTAGTGGAGCACCAAGACAAAAATGAGGTCCGATGCCAAAAGTAAGATTTTTTTTGTTGTTTTTCCGGTGGATATCCAATGTAAAGGGGTGCTCGAACATCTGCTGGTCCACATTAGCTGCGCTCATCCAAGCAATAATAAGGTCTCCTTTTTTCAGGTTTACGCCTAATACGTCATTGTCCTGTTTAACGGTGCGGTGCCTTTTGGATATATGAAAACGATAGCGAAGCATTTCTTCAACGGTGTTGGTTACCAGTTCGGGCTGCTGCCTCAATGCTTGATAGATTGTCGGATCATCATATAACAACGAATAAAACATACTTGAGATCATATGGCTTGTTGTTTCAATTCCCGCTCCCAGAAGCAGCATGGTTGTTCGGACCACTTCGTCATCCGTGAATTTTTCGCCATCCACCTCGACTTGCAGCAGATCGGATATGATGTCCTCTTCCGGATGGGATCTCTTATGGACCACGATGGGATAGATGTGTTCGAAATACGCTTTAGCTGCATGCTGCTTCTTTTTTTGAATCGCTTGTTCGTCTTTTTGGTCATAAGGCTGGAATAGAATATCGACCCAATTTTTGAAGAGATGGCTATCCTCCATGGGGACCCCCAACAGATCAGCCATGACCATCGAAGGAATTGGGGTGGCGTAGGACTCGACAATATCGATTAACGTATTCCCCTCCATGTTCTGCGCCAGGTGATTAATCGTTTGTTGAATACGCGGCTCCCAAACTTTGAGGCTGCGAGGTGTAAATGCAGCCGAGATCAGCGAACGGGATTTTTGATGTCGGGGCGGATCCATGCTTGAAATGCCAATCTTTTCAGGGACAGCTCCTTCCTTATTGTTAGCTCCTACCTCAAGAATGGTCCTCGTGCCTTCAGCCGAAAAATATTCGTGGTCACTTAATACCTGTTTGACATCATCGTAGCGAAAAACATTCCAAGTATCTGTTTCTTCATGATAAAAAACGGGATTCTCTTCAAGCATTTTTTTGTACCAATGGAGAGGAAAGAATTCTTCGGATCTTGTTTTAAATTGCGTGATCGCTGGAACTGAGACGACTTCTTTATTCATGCCTTGAACCTCCAATCCTGGTTTCACAAGAGAGTCCCCTCACAGAGAAGTTGATAGTAAAAATGGAAAATTCTTGTGTAAGATAATTATATACTACCCGTATAATTTATTTCAAATTTACAGAATCACACCTTGAATTTCTCAATAAATAAAAGGTTTATATATATGTACTGACCGTATATTACCAACAAAAAAAAGATTGGCATGCGCCAATCTGTTGGAATTTAAGTTTGTTTATCGATTTGATCTAAATATAGCCAACATGATTCAGCTAGTCTGTTCGCTTTCATATGGAATTCACTTGATGTGCATTCTTTATAAAATGCTCGGAGCACAACCTCAATGACGGAGGCATTAAAGTTTTCCTTGTCCCGAAACATCTTCAAGACCCCTTCAGCAAGTTGTTTTAATCTTATGGATTCATCCGACTTCTGCACAAGCTCGTTGAACTCTTCAAGCTCATCTAACAATGTTTCTATGCTTATATGATGATGGCTTTCACCCTCCAAAAAATGCAATGATTGAAAATCAAAGAGATGTTCGTTTCGCTGCAGCATCGTTTTTAAAATGACTTCGATATACTTTAGTACCTTTGGGACCACTTCGCTCCAATCCGGTTTTGCAATCTTGAAGCTTCTCGATGTGTTGGTAATTTGATGTAGTATGCCAAAACATAAAATGGCTCCTTCGTTAGCATATAAACCATATTCTTTCCCGAACACCTGTACAAGTCGGGATGAGAGCCACTTGAGCTGCATCGTTGCTAGATTGGCAGAATCAATTTCCCCAGAGTAAAATCCGCTCCAGTAGAGGCTCCAAATTCGATCTTTCTCAGGTGCAGACATTGGAACCGCAATCTGATCCACAAGTAAATCAAAGTCCGAGTGATAGTGATGTTGTTCCAGCTCTCGCCTTATCAAAATATCTTCTTGTATGCGCTGGTCCAAAATAGCATACAAACAGTCTTCTTTCGAATGGAAAAATTTATAAAATGTTCCTTTGGACACGCCGGAGTGGTCCAAAATCATTTGAATCGTTGTGTTTGCGAAGCCATGCTCTATAAATAGGGAAAGAGCGCTTTCCAACAAACTTTGTTTGCGACTGCTCATATTTTGTCTACGCCCCTTTTTTATTGGAGATACGATGTTTGATTCCATCATAAATGAACCTGAAAGAGGAGACAATCCAAACACCGGGCATCCGCTGCTCTCAACAATCCCTTAAAACTCTTGTAAAAAACATAAAAGAAAGCCGCTATTTCAGCGACTTTCAATCTTGATCATATTCTAGCTTCGCAGCTATAGCAAGAAACGGAGTTACATATTAGACCAAAAAGGCCTTGGAGATAATAACCAACAAAATAAAGAGCACAAGAATTGCGCCGATGGAGGTAAAGCCACCGTATGCACCTGCTCCTCCTACATTTCCACTTCCTACTCCATTGCCGTACCCAACATCACTCATTCTTCTTCCTCCTCTTTTGTGGTATAGAATAGATTATTCATGTACATCCGAATTGACAAGGCTACTTGGAAAAAGGGCTTTAAAGAAACTGCAGCGCCTATATAACTCGATATGTCACTCCGTCTTGTACCCTTTCACCACTACGGGTTAGAACCACCTTTTTACGGCAATATCCTGCGGCAAATCCTCGGGAGTCACTTCATATGTTAAAATCTTTATAAAGATCAAAAATCACCATAACTGCCGAAAACAGCTTTACGTTTGAAATCGTTACATTTATATTTGAATGTGAGAAATGTAACTACTTTGGCACCCGCCACTATCGAAGTGGGAGAATTCAGACAATACGTTGTTAAAAGGAATGTTAAACATAATGCCCACCAAAAAACATCATCGTGTTAAAGTTGCCAAATTATTCCTGCACATTGTTGTATTTGTTATTTTCCTAAGCATCCTCTTGGGAATCCGCTGGCTTTGGCTCGATACATATGCTCCTCCTTCAGATCAACCGAAAGCCGCCGGCGGAGTTTTGGATCTAAGAGGCTGGGATCTGATAAATTCAAAGCCTATCAACTTAAATGGGGACTGGGCCTTTTATTCGAATGCGCTAATCAATGAAACAGAATGGAAAGAGCTAGCGAAGCAGACCTATGTAGAAGTACCCGGGGACTGGAAAAGCGCCAATGGAGCCACATCTTCATTAGGTAACGGTACATATCGGCTCCGTATATTGCTGGATCGCCCGATTTCGGTTCCCATATCATTATGGGTACAGGCCATCCAATCTGCCGCTACGGTAGACATCAACGGTGAAACCGTAGCCAGAATGGGAATGACGGGGGAAGACGGTCAAGCCTCCTACCTCCCGAACCGCAGCTCTTTCATCGTCGATTACATGCCTGACCCTGATGCTCGTGAGCTGGATATCATCATCCGTGTCGCGAACAATGAACATCCATTTTTGGGAGGTATAGTAAAACCGATCAAGTTCGGAACACACATCGCGATCCAGAAGGAAAACGGAACCTCCGTGGACCTTCAGCTTGTCATGTTTGTTGTCTTGATGCTCCACGGCGTATATGCTTTCATCTTGTACACATTCAATCCGAAGCAGCGGTCCATTCTTGATTTCTTCTTGCTGCTGATCGCAGCCGCTTTAACCGTTGTACTATCCAACGACACCCTATTGGTTAGATGGTTTCCGATCAACTATGAATGGGAAGTCAAATTAGCCATGCTTTCGTACTCCTTGCTGTCCTATTTTATCTGGAAACTGAGCCGTAGCATTACCTCATCGAAGCCTAGAATATGGTTTACGATATTCAGTTCGTTTTTTGTCTTGTACACGGCTGTGATCTTCATCGCCCCCGTGCCTTGGGTTCATTTTCTCTCAAAGTACCGGGTGTTTAGCATATTTTACCTACTCCCCATACTGCACTCGCTTCTGTTATTCGCCAAGATGGTCATAAAACGCAAGGAAGGCTCCATATTTTTGCTTCTTTCGGCCAGCGGCGTATTAGCAAGTTCACTCTGGGGGGGGTCTATAGGGAGAAAATTTGAGCTGCCTGCTGTGTATTATCCGGTCGATGTACTTGCAGCCATTATCGGTTTTTCCGCCTACTGGTTCAAGCAGTATTTTCGTAATGTCCGCCAAATCAGCAAATTGAACGGCAAGCTGAAGATGGCGGACCAAATGAAGGATCGTTTTCTAGCCAATACGTCTCATGAATTACGGACACCGCTGCACGGAATATTGAATATTTCCATCGGTCTGGCAGAACGCGAGAAAGAAAAGCTTAGCAAGCAGAGCAACGAAGACCTGAACCTTTTGATTACGATCAGCCGCCGGATGTCGTATTTGATCAATGACTTACTGGATGCCATCCTTCTTCAGGAGAAACGAATCCAGCTGCAGACCAGCAGCGTTTCCCTCGTTTCCGTCGTCAAAGGGGTGTTCGGTTTATTAAAATATATGACCGAAGGCAAACCTGTCCGGCTGATCATGGATATTCCGGATTCGCTCCCCGTCGTTCAGGCAGATGAGAAACGGTTGAGTCAAGTTTTCATTAATTTGGTGCACAATGCGATAAAGTACACGGAGAAGGGCTCCATCACCGTATCAGCCGTTGCAAACGGCAGTACAATGACCGTCGTGGTATCCGATACAGGAGTCGGGATGGACCAAGAAACGATGCAGCGGGTATTTCTTCGATATGAACAAGGCGATCAGGGGTTAAACGAGGCGCAGGGAATCGGGCTTGGCCTGAACATCAGCAGGGAGCTCGTAGAGCTGCACGGCGGCGAACTTACCGTTTCATCCGAACCGGGAAAAGGAACGACGTTTTCCTTTACCCTGCCGCTGGCGGATACTGCTGCAGATCGCTTTGTATCGCAAACAGTGTTGCCGGTAGTCGGGGAAGATGCTTACTACGAGCTAACAGCTAGCCAAGAATTCAATAAAAATGATGATTCGATGGGAATGCCGCCAGCCTTTCTGTCGAAAAAACATCCCGTTCAGATCTTGGCTGTGGATGACGACCCTGTAAACTTGAGAATTTTGGCCGGCTTGCTCTCTGTAGAACCGTACCATTTGAGATGTACAGTTTCGGTTGCCGAAGCGCTCGAGCTTCTCGGTTCGCAATCCTGGGATCTGCTTATTACGGACGTCATGATGCCGGAAATGTCAGGCTATGACCTTACTCGCGCTGTAAGAACCCGTTATAATGCTTCAGAACTTCCTGTACTGCTGTTAACGGCTCGAAGCGAACCGGCCGATGTGTATGCCGGTTTTCAGTCCGGTGCTAACGATTATGTAACGAAGCCGGTTGATCCGGTGGAATTAAGATACCGAATCCATTCCTTGATCACATTGAAGCATACGGTCGACGACCGCATGCAAATGGAAGCTGCTTATATGCAAGCACAGATCCACCCTCACTTTTTGTTCAACACGTTAAATACGATCGTGGCGCTTAGCGACATCGATATTAAACGCATGCAGAACCTGGTGCAGTCATTCAGTTCCTACTTGCAAATCAGTTTCAGTTACGGAAATCGGGATCGGCTGGTACCGCTGCAGCAGGAGCTGGAGCTTGTGCAAGCTTACTTATACGTAGAAAAAGAGAGGCATGGAGATCGTCTTAACGTCGTATGGGAGGTTGACTCGGAAGTGAACGCCCTCATCCCTCCGCTGGCCATTCAGCCGATCGTGGAGAATGCCGTTCGGCATGGTATGATGACAAAAGTCAACGGAGGCACAGTATGGATTCGAATTGCTCGGGATACAGACTCGATATCGATTGAATTGAAAGATGACGGGCCTGGGATGGAACCTGAAATCGTCGCCCAATTGCTGAATGCTCCTCATCCGGGGGACAGAGGAATCGGAATTTACAACACGAACCGTCGACTGATGCAAACCTTTGGCAGCGGGTTGGTCATCCAAAGCGTTAAACATCAAGGTACCACCGTTTCTTTTAAAATCCCGGCCGATTCGCAGGTGATTAAGGATTCTTTCAACCCATTAAACGTTTATGACATAAACAGAAATTCAAATCGACATTGATGCAGTCTGTGAATGAATAGAAAGAAACGACCTGGATGACTTATTTACAAGTAAAGCAGCGGATTTCCATTGAGCGGAAAGCGCTGCTTTATTGTTACTTGCTCCGTAGCGGATGTGTTTATTGTAATCCGGATATCAGGACTTTAATAAAGCGATCCCAAATGACGGCAGCTTCCTTGCGCAGCAGTGAATCTTGCGACCGGTAGTTTACGACCCCCGTATTGCTAGTGGTTACATCAGGACCATAGATCCCCGCTCCCACCACAAATTTGACGGCTTCTTCAGCCCAGGGAGCAGGATGATCGGCGATCTTCGCCGAAACCTTCGGCATGTTAAAGCTTGAAGAAAGCCTCCAGAGAATCGTAGCCGCTTCTTGACGGGTAATGATACGATCCGGATGGAACATTTCATCGGAAGTGCCTGTCAATACTCCGATTTCTGCGAGTTTCTGAATCGAAGCTCCGTATTTGTGTCCTTCGATATCTTTAAAAAATGGCGGCTTTTCAGAAGGTTTTACATTGGCAAACTTCAACAATTGGTATGCAAATTCACCTCTCGTAACAGCCTCTTCCGGAAAGAAACGGGAGTCTTGCTTTTCGTTGTCGTCTTGGATGAACAGTTTGGCAGAGGTATATATAGCCTCCGAGTATGCGTCATTACCAACGTCAACGTATTTAGGAAGATCCGGGATTTTAGCAAACCATGAGTCGGGTGCAATGTAATCCAGATCGATGATTTCTCCCTCGTCATCCTTCTTGAATGCAGCTTGATTGCCCTCTTCATCGACGAATAACAGATCCCCGACGGGTTTTAACGTATGTGTTCCATTCGGACCGGAAATCGAAAGCTTTCCCGCTTGTTTCTTGATATCAAAAAACAGGAAAGGCTGCCGAAGATGGCGATATGTTCCGACAAACGCATCCAGCTCATTGGCATGGAGCGGCCACTCTTGTTCTTCCTGCTTTTCTTGGGGGAAATAATGGTCCATAAATGCAGTGAACAATTCTTCCCTTATGTCTTGACTCGCGTCACTGTTCGTAATGACAAAACCACCCACTTTTTGATCCGGCATTAACCACATCCAGGAATGATATCCGGGCAGATCCCCCCCTTTTCCAATAACCAATTGGCCATTGTAGGCGTGGCGATAAAATTTTTCGAATCCTAAAGCCATCGTGGGCACCTGCTCTTGAATGGACACCTGCGTACGCTGCATTTCCTCTGTCGTCGATGTAGAGAGGATCTCGGCATTGCCGAGCCTGCCTCCATTCAAATGGGCCAACATAAATCGAGCCATGTCGCTGCTCGTGCCAAACATTCCCCCGTCCGGGACAATAAAAGGAACGTTCGGATACTGCTCCTTGGGTTGGCCATCGGTTCCGTAACCTGTAGCCAGATTTTTTTTGATTTGTTCCGTCATGCGGAAATCACTGTTATTCATTCCTAGAGGTTCAAAAACGTGCTTCTGCACATATTCCTCAAAAGGATCACCTGCTACTTGCTGAAGAATGTATCCCTGGAGATTAAAAGCAAAGTTATCATACCGGTAACTCTCACCTGGTGTTCTTACAACGGTCGGCATGTTTTCTTGAATAAATTGTTCTAAAGACTGTTCTTCGTTATTCGATGAAATGTAATCCGTATAATCGAAGCCAGTGGTATGCGTCATTAAATGTCTCATGGTCAGGGGGCTTCCAGTCTGGTTCTTGATGGGGATTCCTTCAAGATATTGTTCTATATTTTCGTCGAGATCGATCTTCCCTTGCTCAACGAGCTGCATTACCGCAGTCGCAGTCATTACTTTCGAGATGGAGGCCATTCGAAAAATCGTCTGATCAGGATCGACCAAAGATTTCGTTTCTAAGTCGGAAAAACCGTACCCTTTGTTTAACAACACCTTGTTATCTGCAACAACTACAAAAACTGCACCGACAAGTTTTTTTTGGATATCAGGCCGGTTAAAAAATTCATCCGCAAATTGCTCCACTTCGGCCGCAGTCGACGGCCCTTGATCATGGAGGGTTTGTTCTAATCCGGACCTGTTTTCGCTCCCGGCGACGGAGTACCCAAATGCCGTCTGACCTGATATTAGTGCAGCCATCAATAAGCTTACCGTAATCAGATTAATTTTCTTTGAAGCCCGTAGGCCTCTTCTCTTTTCCATCGGATAACCTCGTTTCTAAAGGAATTGTTATTTTCACTTATATAAACCGCACTAATCAATCACACTAGGGCTCTGCGAACGCAGCACCATCTTCCGATCGCGGTTATCCCCAGATTTTTTTGGTTCCCCTTTTCTAAGGGGAAAATCCGGTGAACAGCCTATGCTTCCGATACAGCTTTCTTTCAGAAAGCTTTTTAGAACGCTTCGCTTCTCCAGATCGGTTCTGCCTCTCCGTTAACGTGTGTTTGTTTTTTGCGGTGTATATAAATATTTTATTTATTAAACCTTTATTTTCCATCCGTCTCGAGAAGGATTATACCTACGATTAAAGACGGAGCCGTTTCTCGCGGCTGCGCCCCGCTCTATTCATGCTGCATTCGTCCTAGCCGTTCGGAAGCGCCCTCACGGGAGATTTTCCCGGTTGCCCCTTCCGTACATCGCCGAAAAACCTCCGGGCATGTACCCCGAAGGTTTGTGAAGTGTTTCTCTCTTTTTGTTTCGCCGATTTACGGCACGTACCCGAAACCCAGTATCGTAAACAACCGATCCCCATGGTGATCCGCCATGGAAATTTCCACGATGCGTTCCTCCGTTTCCTCTTCATCGCAGATCAACATCGCGTGGCAGCGCGTCCAATGAACCTGATGAGGATCGGCGGTCCTCACGAATGCGCCGTTCACCCGAACGTTGGCCGTTCCAAACTCGTCGCTTCCGGAATCTTTGAAAACCATGATAAGCCGTTTGGCTCGCAAAGTCATTCGAAACGGCGCTTTGCCTGCGGAAGCCGTATGCATCCAGTTATCGGGAAATAGTGGCGTGCCGTGCGAATGATCGTCCAATTCGGTCCGCTGCAGGTCCTTATCCGTCTCACAGAAACCACCCGCATCGACCCGGGCGACTGTGCCGGCATGTTTTCGGTCGATCAGCTTCATGCCGACGAACCGGTCGCCGATGAGCGGCGGCAGGGCTTGCAGATCGTTCTCTGCATCAAGGAAGGAATGATGCGTCGTCTCGAACAGCCAGCCCAGACAGTCGGCCATGATTTGGTGCCCGGCATTGGTCGGATGATAGATATCATGGAAAAACTGCGCTTTGCCGATGACCCGGCCTTCCTCCTCGCTCCGTCCGAACTGCCCCACGACGGCATCTTTAATGCTCACCATCGGCAGATCATAATGCCATCCTAAGGGGGCGAGGCGGTCCTGAAGATTCCAGTCATTCTCGAACACGCTGAACAGCAGGATGACCGCCGGTTTGTTGTCCGCCTGCAGCGCCTGCAGCACCAGACTCTCGTAACATACGCCCCCGGTCTCGTCGTCGGCATCGTTGACCGCAAACTCCACGACGACGACATCCGGCTGGACCGTGCCTTCCCGGAGCACGTCCCGCTCGTAGCGGACGATGCCCAGCTCGGACGGAGTGCCGCCGACGCCTGCCTTGATCAGGCGAACCTTCCCTTCGTCCGCAGGTGCGAACATGGTTCGGAAGAGCTCGCAAGACCGATATGCGTAACAGTTCAGGTGCAGAGGCGCCGCCCCCGCACCATGCGTAATGGACCCGCCGATATAAGCGATCGTTACGGGTTTGCCGTCTCGAGCGTTGGCGATCGCCCGTTTTAATCGGGCATTGTTGCCCTTGTTCAGCAGCGAGGAAGCGATCATTTCCCGGTAGGCGAGGGAATCGCGGTTCAATGCCGCATGGTCTGTTGCATCCGGAATACCGATCGGATCTCGCGGCGCTTTGGGACCTTCCGATGGTTGTACCGATCCTGATGGGGGGTCAAACATGGATCATCCTTCCTTTCCTCGTCACGGGGTCATTTCACTTTGTATTCGAAATTCGAGAAATCGGCCCAGCCTCCGGCCGCCTGGGTCGAGAACATGAACAAGCCGATCCGACAGCCCATGAAATGGTCGAGCTTATAGATCATCTTGTGTGGCGTGCCCAGCTGCACCCATTCGTTTTCGTTTTCGTTTTCGTAGTAGAAGGTGCATTCGTCCACATTGTTTTCAAACTGGCCATAGGCCCTGAGCGTAACCAGGGGGCTCGCCACGGGAACTCTCGCATGCTCCGCGGCCGGCTGAGCGTCGATCAGGCTGCCGAAAATCGAGGCATCCTCCGCCTCCCGTGCCGCCATGACCAAATAAAACCGGCCTTGCTCTTTCGTGAGCCCGATGAATCCGTAAGTGCCGATCAGAAAGCATAACCCCGCATAATCCCCGTCGCTCAGGCCGCTTCCGTCCAGCGTAACCGTTGCTTCGCAGGCAGGCCCCATTGCACGCTGCGTCAGCGTATTCACCGCGAACGTCAGATTGGGGCGGATCTGCCCGGTCCGAATCCGGTACGCGCCCGGTTTCTCGGTTACGGACCAAAGTGCGTCATCGGGAGTATGGTTCCATTGCCACACGTCCTTCAGCCGCACCCGGCCATCGTCCTGTTTTTCGTAGCGAAAATCGTCGCTATCCACCAAGGGTTTGTACACATACCCCGGACGGGTGCTCGGTATGTCGATTTCCTTCGGCGCTTCCGAGGCAAAGACCGGGGTGCCGTCTTCAAAGTGCAGCGGCACCAGAACGGGAATGCGGCCGACCGCGCCATGGTCCTGAAACAGCATCGCATACCAATCGCCGTCCGGGGTATCCACGATGCCTCCCTGCGCGATGCCTGAATTGAAATACCCCATGTCGTCGTTGAATACGTCCCCGCCGGCAAACTCCCCGTTCAGGTCATCGGCTATGTAACACGCCTGCGTCCTGCGTCCTGTCGCCTTGGTCAAATGAATGAGAAACACGTAATACCGGCCGCCGATTTTGTAAAAATGCGCTCCTTCATAGCCCAGATGATAAGGCTGACGGTCTTCGACGATGATGCGGTCCAATCCGCCAGGCTTCGGTCCGGACAAGTCCGCGTTCAGCTCGGTCAGGCGGATCTTGGCATTGCCGTACACCAGATAAGCCTTGTCGTCTTCATCAAAGAACAATGAACAGTCATGATAAAAACCGTCGATATGGCGTTTGCTCCAGGGTCCCGTCACCGACGCCGCCGTGTATAAATACGTTTTGCCCGTGTCGTTCGCCACGAAAACGACGTAAAACGTGCCTTTGTGGTAACGGAGCGAGGCAGCCCACATCCCTTTCCCGTAAATGTGCCTGCCGTCCTCCAGCCGCTGGGCAGGCGTATCGTCAAGCCTGTCGTACACATGGGTGGCCACTTCCCAGTTGATCAAGTCGTACGAACGAAGAATGACGCAGCCCGGCATCATGTGCATCGTCGTGCTGACCATATAATAGGTGTCCTCCACCCGGATCACGTCCAAGTCCGGATAGTCGGCCCATAGAATCGGATTTACATGCATATTACACTTTGCTCCCTTCCTTCGATGCTTCAATGTGATTTCAGCCGAAAGATGACGGCGCTTTCACTTCCGGCATAGTTTTCTGTTATGATGGATGCATGTCCAGTTTATTGATCAATTCACATACCGAATCAAGGATCGGGATGAATAACGAATTTAGGACTCCTTTGTCTCACTTGCTTTAATCCAAGCATATCCATTAAATAGTATAGAGCAGAATACGCTTCCAAAGAATGATCTATGCTTACAAAAAATTGATCTATCCTGCGATAGGAGGAAACGATGACAACGATTTTCTACGCCGGCTATGATGCCGCCCATCCGTCCGATTTCGTCTACGACATTCCGAAAGGGCATGATTTCTGGCTGCTGATCCATGCGCACACGCCGGCCGAGTTTTGGGTGAACGGCGAAATCAAGGCCTATCCTGCCCACTGCGCCGTGCTCTATCCGCCCCACCGGAAAATTTTGTACCGCGCCTGTTCGGAACGATACGTCAATGATTGGGTTCGCTTTGATTCCCGCGAGCCTTATGTACTGGAAACGACGCTGCCGCTCGGCGTGCCGATTCCGCTGAAAGATCCGGCATACTGCCATCAGCTGTTCCAGCTGCTGGTGACCGAGCATTTCCTCGAAAGCGATTATCACGAGCTGTCGATCGATTACCTGTTCCGGATCTTGTTCAACAAACTGCTCGAAGCCTCGCAGTCCAACGAATCTACGCCGCATTACCAGAACCTGCTGGACTTGCGGAAGGCGATTCATAACCAACCCGGCCGAGATTGGTCGGTAGCCGAAATGGCCAGACAAGTCCATCTTAGCCCAGGCTACCTGCAATCGTTATACAGGGCCACATTCGGCCTTTCCTGCATGGACGACGTCATTCAATCCCGAATTCGATTGGCGAAGGAACGGCTCGTTCACGGTCATTCCCGCATATCGGACATCAGCGAGCTCTGCGGTTACCGGAACGTCGAGCATTTCTCCAGGCAATTCAGGAAACTGGCGGGCTGCACGCCTCGCGCCTACCGCCGTTCCGCTCATGCCGGTTTGGCCGAGACGACAAGCAAATCATTATAAATGCAAAAAAGTCGCTATAGTAGCGACTTAAATGACTTGAATATGGTAGTATCGTGTATCATCTTTGGCATTTAAAATACCACTTGCGGTTTATCGATTGGAACGGTCCGGATCCGATACTCTTTTTCGCATGCCGGCTAATCCAAACAATCCTAACAAGCCGAGCCAGCCCCAATCGATACCTCTGTTGTTGTCGGTGGTTGTAGCTGAGTTCGCTCTGACGTTGTTCGTATTATACCTTGCATCATGGGTATACACGGTATTTTGGTCATTCACTGTAGCCGTAGCAATTTGTGTTGCTTCTTGAGCAGATACCGGAAGTGCCAAAGCGAAAACAAAAAGAAATGTTGCAATAACAGCCGTTACTTTTTTCTTCAAGGTTAGCCCTCCTTATTGGTTATGGTTTTAGCATCTCCAACATGCCGATTCATATTCTTCATCATTTTTCCATCGTTTTATACATCGACGTTGCACGCATAAGGTGCATGATAAAGCAACATTTTTCAACGGTTTACGCGTTCAAATCATGCAAGCCGGGACTGTGCTCATTAGGAAGCTCCGGCATTTGTGGAAGCGGAAACCCCTGCGGAGGATCGGTCACACGAAGCTGTCCGCCATTTCGGCTTGGGGTTTGTCCATCGAATATTTCCGCAATGCGGGTCTGATCCAAGCGGAAGTTGAACTGGGCATTGTGAAAGCCGAGATCTACATACTTCCGGCATTCCGGATATTTGTTAATATCGTAATTGGGTACGGGGAACAGCTTGCCCCACTGAACGCCTAACGTCTCCAGCGCTTTTGCGAATGCATTCTGGTGCGCATTATCGCGAACGATGAGAAAAGCCAACGTTTCCCGGAACGCTTTATTGGTGCTCATTTCATAAATTCGCGATTTCTGAAGAACCCCCGTGGATTCCAACACCACGTTATCCAGCAGGTTGCTTACGAGGTTACCGTGATCATATACATAGTTCCCCAGCCAAGGATTGCCTGCAGCATCCACAGGCAGCGAGCTTTGGGCCCCCATAATGTAATGATGAGGATTGGCATGTTTAATCGCTTCGTCCAGCGGAGCGCCGTCAACGCCTGCATTGCCTGCACCCTCGGCACCTGCCCCGGTCAACAATTGATTGATCGTTTGTTGAACCAGTTCGACATGGCTTAGTTCCTCGAGAAAGATGCCGCGGATCAAATCCCGGAACTGCGTTGCTTTGCCCCGGAAATTGCTGCTTTGGAAGAAAAATTGCATCATGGTACGCATTTCCCCGAATTGCCCGCCAAGCGTTTCTTGCAGCACTTTCGCCGCTGCCGGATCAGGCTTGTCCGGGACAATCATGTTAATGAGATCTTCACGATAAAAAAACATGCTTTTCCTCCATTCAAGTGAATTACCGCTTTAGCTTCCGGCTGCATTTGTGATTTTATGTGAAATGGAGCCTAACCAATGTTTGGTTGTACGTGCATAGATCTCAAGATGATGGAAAGCATAAATCCGTAAAAAATCCGAGGAGGAATAATAAGATGGGTATTTTGAGCGGCAATCCGAAAAATGAACCGATGCATTACGGGGAGATTTTCAGCATATGGCAATGTTCCGTGGCAGCCAAGGGAGCGGTATCCTGTTATCAGGCCTATCTGAATCATGCCGGTGATCAGGATTTGAAAAAGATTTTGGATACTTTATTGGACCAAGCAAAACTGGAGATCAAAGAATGTGACACCTTGCTGACCGAAAACGGAATTGCTCCTGCTCCCGTTTTGCCGGAAAGGCCCCCTGTGAAATGGGAAGATATTCCGGTTGGAGCGAGATTCACGGATCCTGAAATAGCGGCAAAGATTGCAGCCGATAACGCATTAGGGTTGGTTGCGGCCAGCCAAGGCATGGGTCAATCCATCCGAGAGGACATCGGGGCATTGTTCGCCAAATATCATGTCACTAAAACGGCATTGGGCGTAAAGATTCTGCAAATGAATAAAGAAAAAGGGTGGCTTGTGCCACCACCTCTTCAAGTTAAACGACCTGATTCTGATGAAAAATAGGTTTCAATTCATGGTTCTCCAGCAGGATTTCGGTGGAACCGATGATATTCCGAAAGGCATTGTTTAAATGTCAGGAATAGGGGCCATACTTGTATGGACCCTCCCCCACAAGCATGGGCGATGAAGGCTCTACCGGCATGAAGCCAGTAGAGCCTTTTAGTTTGGTCACGACATCCGGGTCGGATTCCCTGCATATTGAAATCAACTCTTCAATAAAGCTGCGGCAGCTTGTCTAGCGTGATCGCATAGTCGCAGTGATACGCGCTGCGCAGCTCTTCATTGGTCGTGAACTTTTCCGTTCTGGCAAAATCCTGAGACCAAGTCATAAACCACAGCCACGGAATACGCGAGGCGGATAAGTCTCTGATACTCGGAATCGGACCGATCTCTCCGATCGCGGCAAGTTTTGGGGTTGGTGTAATGCCAACCAGTTCCTCGTATTCCTTGCGCAAATCGGTATGTTGGTGAGCCGGGGGATACATATCTCTCGAAATGATGTCAACCACGTCATCTCCAACATAACCTTCGGCCAACGGTGAGTTCCACACCCAAATCAAATTCGTCAGCGCATGATGATTCGTATACCTTTCATACATGATCCGGTATAACTGTTTCGCAATGGTTGGACCTTGGCTCCCCCACCAGAACCAGGTTCCTTCCGATTCATGAAAGGGTCTCCACAAGATCGGAATGCGTTTGTCGCAAAATTCCCGCAGAATTTCGGCCATGTGGTCCATATCGGACAGCAAGGCTTTGTATTCCGGCGTCCCTTCCACGATCGCTTTCTTCACGTTAAAGTCCGTATGTTCCGTATAGAAGCTTTTATCCCGCCCGCGAAGTGGAGAAAACCAATGCCATGTGAACGTAAGCAAGCCTTTGTTATTCTGCACCCATTCCCAAGCTTTTTGCAGCGTATCCTGATTTTCGGAAACTTCCAGCAAACAGTCTTCGCCACTGTCTTCATAATTGATGTTCGGAGAATAACCCAGAAGTTCGAATCCGCATAGCGCTGGCAGCTTTCCCGTTACTTGATGGATATAGTCCAATTCCTCTTGCGCCATCGTTTGTGTGTGCTGTCCAGTAATGATGCCTTTCCCCTGGATCTCGCTGAAATAGTTCAGTACGGACCTTACTTCATCCGAAGCTTTAGGATTGCAAGGTATCGATTTCATATTGTCCTGCCTTTCTGTCGATCATATATCGAGTGCTTATTGACCACTCCACAGCTTAACGCGGTCTTTGACGTATTGGCCAAAAGCCTCTTCCATTTCTTCTACACCTGCTTTGTCCAGCTCCGCCATGTACTCGTCCCAGACTTTATCGAAGTTTTCCGGTTTGGCCATAACGGCTTCCGGAATTCGTTTCCATGTGATATCCTTCATTTTGGCCATAAGAATGGTCGCCTTGCTATCGCTTGGCAGAGCAATATTGTACACTGCGCCGGCTTTTCTTTCAGGAAACTCTTCTTCTTTCGGGAAAAGATCTCTCCAGTGCTCGACGTTGTACGCAGCCAAGGCTTCTTTTTCGGGTGCGCTGTACGTAGCAGTCAGGAGATCACTGTTGGTTTTCGTAAAGTAATTTCCAGTAGAATCCTTGATTCCGTCGCCATAATGAACCGAAAGGTTCCAATACAGGCCGAGGCCCGATTCCTTCATGTAAGCACTGCCTTCTTGATCCATCTTTTCTTGCACGTCCTGCGGTACGACTCTTTTTCCATCCTGAACGATGTAATCTTGTCCTTCGATCCCCCAGTTCATAAGGATCTGTCCCTCTTCCGAAGCAAGATAGTCGAGAAATTTTATGGCGGCTACGGGATCCTTGCATTCGCTGGAAATCGCTATGCCGTATCCTCCGTCAAAACCGGCTGACCAAAAGTTGGTATCCTTATACTCCTTGGACAACGTTACCGGATAATGGCCGTAGGTTTGATCGAATTTACCGGCAGCCTTCAGAGCCTGCTGCGCATCACCATAGTCCCATGCGGGGTCGATCAGTCCAAGCACCCGCCCGGACGAAACTTTGGATTTGAACTGGTCCGTCTTTTGAACAAAGCTTTCTTTATCCAGCAAACCTATATCGTTCATGTGGTTCAGCCAACGGAAATATTCCCGTTCCTCCGGACGCCGGAAATGGTAGGTGACATCGAATGTTTCCTGATCCACATAGTACTCGCCGTCATCTGGCGCGCCTGTCGTGAAGAATCCCATGTTCGTTACTTGATACATATGCCAATCGTCCGCGTTAATGGTCAATCCGATATTTTTATTGCCGTTTTCATCGGTTGGATGTTTGGCCAAATAGTCCGTAATCACCTTTTCGTAGTCCTTCACCGTACGAATTTCGGGATAGCCTGCTTCTTTGACGACGCGATGCTGAAGCTGGAAGCCGCCGTCGGCTTTGAATTTTCGCTCATCGACCGCAGACCAGGTCGGAATGGCATAAATGGCCTGATCTTCCAAACTGTATTTGGCGCGAACAAGCTTGTCGCCCAGCATTTTTTTAATATTAGGAGCATGCTCCTCAATGAGGTCCGTCAGGTCAAGGACTGCACCGACATCCACCAGCTTGCCGAGGTCCGCTTTGGCGGCAATGAGATCAGGAACTTCACCGGTGGCAGCCATGATGGATACCTTTTGCACAGGGTCACCTACCGCGAATTCGGCATCCAGCACGACGCCGGTTTTCTCCGTGATGACCTTGCCTATACGGTCCTGCATATTATTCCAGTTCGGACTTCCGTCCTCGGAAAAATAAGTAAGGGTAATTGGCCCCGTGCCGTTTCCGCCCTTGGCGGATTCCCCATCCCCACTTCCTGAACAGGCTGCGAGCTGACTAAGCAAAAGACCAGCCGCCAGCAGTGAAACCGCTGTTTTTCGGGTACGCTTTTTCATAAAAACAAACACTCCCCATTTTAAATTAAACGAAGTTATACAGGTCAACAGGATACCGCGATGATCCAAGGGCATGCTCCCGCTCGCCCGATCAGCTCTTGACGGCACCCAGCGTCATGCCTTTCACGAAGTACTTCTGCAAGAAAGGATAAACGATGAGAATCGGAACCGTAGCTATGATGGTAATCGCCATTTTGACGGAGTCCGGAGATACTTGGGTTACCAGTTGAGACATGTTCTCCCCGCGGACGTCGTTAGCGTTGGTCGTCGTGCTCTGAAGCACTTTCATCAGCTCATACTGCAGCGTCGTCAGAGAGTCATTGGAACCATTATAAAGGTACGTATCGAACCATGAATTCCATTGTCCCACAGCGAGGAACAACGCCACCGTTGCGAGAGCAGGCTTGGTAAGCGGGAGAATGACACGCCAGTAAATGGTGAAATCGTTCGCCCCGTCAAGCTTGGCTGATTCTTGCAGAGCATAAGGAATGCCATCGATGAACGAACGGATGATAAAGATGTTGAAGGCGCTTACGAGTCCAGGCAAAATATAAACAGCGAACGTATTGATCAGATCCAGGTTTTTGATCAGAATAAAGCCCGGAATCAAGCCGCCGGATACATACATTGTGATCGCCAGAAATACGGATACAAAACGCCGTCCCTGAAATTCCTTGCGCGCCAGTGTATAAGCAACCATCGATCCGCTGACAAGACCTGCCAGCGTACCTATGACCGTTCGAAGCACCGAGATTTTAAATCCGGTGATCAACCCGTCGTAACTAAAGATGAGCTTATAATTTTCCAGAGTGAATTGTCTAGGGAAAATCGATATTCCACCCCGAACGGTATCTACGGAATCGTTAAAGGAAATAGCGAGCACGTTGAGAAACGGATATAGCGTCGCGATTGTAACGATTCCAATAAACACGTAGACAAAGGTATCAAAAATCCAGTCTTGGGGGGATTTGGCGGCAATCTTCGGTCGTTTGGGTTTGATGGAAGATGCTGTCGGCCCGGATGCGTCCATGTCTGTTCCTCCTCCTTACATAATGCTTTCGTTAGCGAATTTTTTGAAGATCCCATTCACGACGAACAGCAAAATCACGCTGATGACCGAATTGAAAATACTGATTGCGGTACCGAAAGAATATCTCCCCATGGATAAACCGTAATTCAAAGCATACAAATCCAATACTTCGGAATAGTCGCCAACCATATGGTTGCCGAGCAGGAACTGCTTTTCGAATCCGATACTCACAAGATGGCCGATCGACATAATAAAAAGCACGATGATCGTTGGCCTGATGCCCGGGAGCGTGATATGCCATATTTGTCTCAGACGGCTGGCACCGTCGACTTTCGCCGCCTCATACAGCTCAGGGCCGATTCCGGAAATGGCCGCCAAATAGATAATGGCATTCCAGCCTGTCTCCTTCCAAACGTCGGCTCCGGTCACGATTCCCCAAAACAGCTCTCCCTTCGCCATAAACTGAATCGGCTGGTCAATCAAATGCAGTCCAAGGAGCAAATCGTTGACCGCGCCACCGTCGGTCGACAGCATTTTGATGACGATGCCTGCGGCGACGACCCAAGACACGAAGTGAGGCAGGTAAGATACGGTCTGCACAAAACGTTTCATCACCTGAGCACGTACCTCGTTTAGAAGCACTGCGAACAATACGGGAAACACGAAACCGGCCACAAGCCCCATCAAGCTCATGGCAAGCGTATTCCTTAACACCAGGTAGAAGTGCTCGTCTTGGAACAGCGCTTGGAAATGTTCAAATCCGACCCATTTCTGATCGAAAAATCCTTTGCCGGGTCTGTAGTTTTGAAATGCCATCGTCCAGCCCCACAGGGGCAAGTACTGAAATATGAACACCCAAATTACAAACGGAAATGACATCAAATAGAGATACTTCTGGTTCTTAAACACTTTCCACTTTTGCGAATGCTTGTGTTTCCGTGTGCGAATGCTTTTCTTTTCTGTTATCGCTTTCATTTCATCCCCCCCTTTCCTCTCTCATCATAAAACAATGATGTTCATGGCGACATATCGGAGATTTATTATGAATTCATTCAAAAATCTTCGATCCTTTCAGAAAATTCAATCTTGTTTTCAATCGTTGTAAAATGAAATCCCCTGCGGTTAAAGAAGATTGCAGGGGACCCGATCCTTAAAATTTGAAATTCAACCATTGCAGATTAACGCTGAGCTATGCCCTTTCTTGCCGAGTAGCGCTTAATTTGAACCATACGCTATTAAAATCACCCGCAAGAGGCGGGATAATCAAGCCTGCTTGCATCAAGCGATCTCCGCCGTATGTTCCAACGTCCCCATCCGCCCCTTGAACGGTATAAACAAGCGAATGATCCAATCCCTTGAGCTGCAGCATATCCGTTGCAGGATTGGGCTTGGCCAGTACGCGAAAGAAAAATACGATCGCTTCGGATCGATCTTCCGACACGAACATCCAGGATGTTTCATTCCCTGTAAATGGACTGCGAAGCCGATACAGATTGCCTTGTTGAACGAGAGACCGGAGTTCCTTGTACATCGCGATCTGTTCTTTTGCCTGAGATTGTTCAGCATCGCTAAATTTCGTCAAATCAAGCTCATAGCCAAAATTCCCCGACATCGCAACGTCTCCCCTGAATTTGAGCGAAGTTTCGCGGTGCACTTGATGATTCGGCACAGCGGACACATGAGCTCCGATCGTGCTTACCGGATACACCAGACTGGTGCCATACTGGATTTTCAGTCGTTCCACGGCGTCCGTATTGTCACTTGTCCAGGTTTGGGGCATGTAATATAACATCCCTGGATCAAACCGGCCGCCACCGCTGGAACAGCTTTCAAACAGAATTTCGGGAAAGGCTGTAGTCAGCTTGTCCAACAGTTCATAGAGACCCAGCACGTAACGATGCGCTATCTCCTGCTGATGCTCCGGCAAAGCCGCTGCAGAGCAAATTTCGGTCAATGCGCGATTCATGTCCCATTTCACGTAAGAAACGGGCACGCCGGTGAAGATGTCAGCCAGTGCGTCATACAAATAATCCCGGACTTCCGGCCGCGAAAGATCCAACACCAGCTGCCACCGTGCTTCCGTCCGACGACGGCCCGCAACGTGCAGGCACCAGTCCGGATGCTTGCGGTACAGGTCGCTGTCCGGCGAAATCATTTCCGGCTCAAACCACAGCCCGAACTGCAATCCGTGACGTTCAATGCGCTCCGCCAAATCGCGCAGGCCATTCGGAAGCTTTCGGCGATCTTCGACCCAATCCCCAAGGGAGCTGTTGTCGCTGTCCCGCTTGCCGAACCAGCCGTCATCAAGCACCAGTAGCTCAATGCCTAGCTCAGATCCTGTTTTGGCAATCGCTTCAATCTTTTCGGCAGTAAAATTAAAATACGTCGCCTCCCAGTTATTCACGAGAATGGGGCGTTCTTTGTCCCGGTGCACCCCACGGCATAAGCGATTCCGATATAGTCGATGATAGATTCTGGACATGCCTCCAAGTCCTTCGTTGGAATAAACAAGCACTGCCTCGGGGGTTTGAAAGGATTCCCCAGGATGAAGCACCCAGGAAAAATCGAATGGATTCAGTCCAATGCCCAACCGGACGATTCCAAAAGCATCGACTTCCGCTTCAGCGTGAAAATTGCCGCTGTACACCAGATTTGCCGCAAACACCTCGCCATGATCCTCGTCTGTGCCCGGACTGACTACAGCCGCGAACGGATTGTGCTGGTGGCTGCTCATTCCCCGACGACTGCCGAGGCTGGTCCCTCCGGGACCAAGCGGCCTGCGTTGAATATGCGCCTCCCGTGCCCAATGACCAGCAAGGTACACCAAATCATAATGGCTCTTCCCGTACAAATCCACATTTGCACTTAGCGCGCGCAGCAGTTTAAGCGTTCCTTGACCATTATTCTTAAAATGGACTGATCTGGTAATGGCTCCATCGCCGAAAATGCTATATCGCAGACAAACAGTCATGCCTGTGTACGCATCCTCCAGTTCCAGTTCCAACGTATCGGCTTCATGATCCGATTCCGTATAAACATACGGCAAACCTTCAAGAGGGGGTTTGCCAACAGTGGTCGTATACCCTTTGTAGCGAAGCTCTGTAATCCGGCTCCCGTCTTCAAGCTGAACTTGATATGCAGGCGACCGGAAATCGCCTGTTCCGTATTGCGGATATTCTTGGGGCATGGAATCCAGGGCAGGCTTCTCCAAACCCGGGACTAGATTTTCCAAGTTTCCATCATGGGACAACGGTTGTCCCCAATATACCAGTAAAGGAAAGCCTTCTACGATTTGAACAACATAGCTGGTCACCCGGGATTGCAGATGAAATATTTGCCGTAACTCGTCAACGTATACTGCCACTACATCATTCACTCCTGTTCATCTAGATTTATGTTTAAGTTCCTGCAACCATAAACGAATTAAACGATCTGTCGTTCCAGAGCTAAGGATTGCCGTACAATCCTTCGGGAAGTTCGTCCAGGGTAATCACGGCGTCGTGATCATACACCTTTTTCAAATGGGCCTTTGTATTCGTTTTGCCGTCTCGAATATATTCACCGGTCCATGTATTGAAAAAGCTCCAATATGCGCCATAAGTCCGCAGCAACTCCGGATCCGGGATCGGCCCGTTTTCGGCCAGCGCGACAAGCTTCCTATGGTTGGACAGAAACAAAAGTTCATCATACTTGGCAATGTTCGGGCTGTAGTCACCTGACGGGTTGTAAACGTCAACGCTTACAATGTCGACCACATCATCTCCGGGGTACCATTCCTCCTTAACGGAGTTCCAAACCCAGATGAGATTGTTCAAATGATGGTGATCGGTCAAACGCTCATACATGAGCCTATATAGCTTTTTGGCAGGTTCGGGGCCTTTGGCTCCCCACCAAAACCAGCCGCCCTCCGCTTCGTGCAGCGGTCTCCAAAGTACGGGAACGTTATGCTCCTGCAATCGCTTCAATTGAACGGCAATGGCATCGATGTCCCGAATTAAAAGCTTGTAGTCTTCCGATTGCGGATGGCTAAGGGCATATTCTACATCGAAGGTCGTGAACTCGGTATTAAAACCTCGCCACCATTCGTGCCCGGGTTCATTGCCTCCGATCCCTTTCGGCGCATTCCAATGCCAACTCAGTGATACGATGCCTCCACGTTTATGCCACTCCATCATCTCCTCAACCTCATTCGAGGTGGCTCCGTTTTCGACACGGGATGGAGAATAGTCCATCAAATCACCGGAAACAAGCGCAGGGTACTTGCCCGTCTGCCGATTGACCCACTCCGCATCCTCCAGCGTTTGCTGTCCCGAAATGATCTTCTTTCCATACTGGCTGACCATGAAATCGAAGAGTGCTCTGGTTTGCGAAATCGCTTCGGAGTTGCTTAAGGCGTCGATCTGTACCTTGCTTTTGATTGCGGGGGAATGTATACGTTCAAGCTTTATATACTCGATACCATAGTAACCCCAGCCTCGAAAAATGTTGATGGAGTTGCTGCCGGCGTTAAGAAGCACTTTCGTCATCTTTTTTTCAGCCCGGACCGTTCCCGCTTTTGGAGCATCGAGCGTCAATTCACCAGCCCCTGAACCATTAACTTGAATAGATGTGGCCTTATCTCCATTGCCTTCAGGAATGTAGTATCCCAAGCTTAACTCATAAAGCCCGCCTTCCGGCACGTTAACGCTGAATGCAGCGCTTCCGTTCTTCACCGCAGCATCCGGATCCTCCTCGAAAAAAAATGAAAGATAGCCTTCGCCATCGTATGAATTGTCTTCTGCTTTGGCGATGGTCCCATACCGCTTCTTGATGCCGTACCCTTCTATGGAAGCATCTTCAAAGGTTACTTTCAGCACCTGGGTTGGATGGGGAAGCACCGCTTCAGCCCGATCAACGACAAATCCTGGTACCGTTATGGCTGCGTCCGCCCTGCAGCAGGCAAAACCCGACATGACGATGCATGAAAAGAGTATGGCTGGTCCTGTTATCGCTTTCATTTTGTGAATTTCCCTCCTTTCGTTTCAACTATATTGGTAAAGGGGACTTGCGGACATATCACAAATTTCAAATCATTTCATACGGATATTCACTGTTTTTTCAGAAAAACAGTTCTGTTTTCATTTAGAAATCAAAAAACTCCCCTACAATGTCGTTTACTGACTTTGCAGAGGAGTAATGCTGCAGATCATTCTTTTTTCTGATAAAAGGAAGGAGACTTCCCTTCCAGCTTCTTGAATTTCGTGTGGAAATAATTCACGTTGGAGTACCCTACCTTTTCAGCGACTTCGTACACCTTCATGTCCTGTGCCAGCATTTCTTTCGCTTTTTGGATCCGGATCCGATCAAGGTATGCGTTAAAATATTCCCCCGTGTAACTTTTGAAGAGCTGGCCCAGATAGGAACTGCTGTAGTTGAACAACACGGCGAGCATTTCCAGTCTTAGATTATCCCCATAGTGCCGATCTATATAATCAAGCAATCGCTTCATCTCGTTGTCTTTGCTGTTATAATCGGAGCAGCGTGCCAGCTTTTCCATCACTACAGAAACGTGGCCGACGAGCTCCCGGATATAACGGGAATTATATATTTCGGCTAGAAATCGCGCCGGTTCTCCTGGATAACCTGATAAAGACCAAATACGGGGATGAATTTTTCGAACCGTTTCATTGGCGAGGTAAAAGAAATGGTCGCGAATGTCCTTTTCCTGCGCGTGATGAACCACCTGCTGCAATGCTATTTCATCCAGAAAGGAGGAGATCGTTTCCGCATGGCCAACATCTACCAAATAATGCAGCCTGAACGCCTCTTCCTCCTTGCTCGATCGAGATAAAGCTGGAGATGGGACGGTTTCTTTTGGATAGCTTTCCGGCGTTTCTTCAGTCAGAAGCCTCCCCTTATCGTAAAAAAAACTACGCTCCAACAGGGAGCGGGCCGTTCGAAAAGAATGAAGGATCTCATCCAACGATCGAACGGGTTGTCCAACCGCAACATCCATTTCAAAGCGAAGCTCTCCCGACAAGAGTTGGAGATTCTTATGCAGCTCTGTCCAACCATAGTCCCCGACAGGCGGGTCCCCGAGCAATAGGACGATATACGGAGCAAAATATAAAACGATTCCTTGACGCTCGAAAGTATACGTTCTGCTTAATACATCCTTGAAGCTATGAATCCGCTCGCTTTCTTCCGGGTGCGAACCCGGGAAGCCGATTAGAAGGATTTGATATTTGGTCCACTTTGCCTGGAATGAGCCAGACCATTCCTTTAATAAGGAATCTTCTGAATCGTGTCTGCCGGACAGTAAAGAATAAAGGATCCATTCCGGAGAATTGGTCTTTTGTACCATGCTTTTTTCCTGCTTTTTTGCAGAAAGCTGGCCATGAATCTTTTGAAGCAATGCTGACAGCTCTTCCTTGTTTACAGGTTTAAGCAGGTATGCTTCAACGCCGAATTGAAGGGCTTGGCGCGCATACTCAAAATCCGCATAACCACTGAGTATAATGACGTGAATGTGCCAGCCGCGGAGGCGGATCTCCTGAAGGAGTTCCAGCCCGTCCATGCCGGGCATGCGGATATCGACTAACAAAACATCCGGAATCTTTTCTTCAAACATGCGGAGCGCCTCATTCCCGCCAGCTGCCGTCCCCATGACTTCGAACCCGAGATCTTTCCACGGTATTAACGTTTGCAATCCCAGACGCAGCTTCGGCTCATCATCAACGATTGTCACTGAAAACAACAGGTTCCACTCCCTTCTTCGGTATGCAAAATGTAATGCAGGTTCCTCGGCCCTCTTCGCTTTCGATGGAAAGCCTTGCACCTTGACCATAGGTAAGCTGCAGTCGATCGTTCACGTTGCGAAGGCCAATACGATTTCCAGGTTCCTCGGAGTCCATTAAACGCATCGTTAAATCCTTCATTTTCTTTGGAGGAATACCCGCACCATCATCCTGGATCTCGACGAATAACTCTCCGTGATCGTTCAGCCTGGTCCGAACGGTGATCAGTGTCGGATCCTCTTTGCGATCTAACCCATGAAGAATCGAGTTTTCAACCAAAGGTTGGATGATCAGCGGCGGAATCTCGATGCCTTCGGTTGCCGGATCGATCTCCATTTTGTATTGCAGCCGATCCTCAAATCGGAATTTATGAAGTTCCAAGTAGCAGCGGACCATATTCAACTCTTCCGATAGCGGAATTTGGCGGCTCCCCACCTCCAGGCTGTTGCGAATCAAAATGCTAAGCTGCCATACGGCTTGGGCCAAGTCCTCTTCCCCTCGAAGGTGCGCTTCCATCCTAATCGACTCAAGGGTGTTGAACAGAAAGTGGGGATTCACCTGACTTGCTAACATTTTGAATTTGATGTCGTTTTGTTTTTGCAGAAGTAACTGTTTCTGCTGGTTACTCTCTTCCACTTCGAACATCAGCTGGCTTATTCGATGAACAAGGGCATTAAATTGTCTGGAAAGTTGTCCGATCTCATCCTTTCCGTCCAGGTCGAGATAAGAATCCCAAGACAATGTACCTACTTGGGACATATGTTTGCTAAGCCGGAGCAGCCTACCCGTAATTAATGATGCCGATGCATAAACGAGCAGGACGGCAATGACCAAACATCCGCCTACAACGAATGCAGATATACGGATGACAGCGTTTGCATCATGAACAATATCGGATATCGTAAAAATCGAAATGATCCGCAGCCCGTTCCAGCTATTCTGCGGGTTCAGGTTGGCAATAACCACCTTGGAATTTTTACCGTTCATGACCGCATCGAAACTGCCTTCGCTTTGCCATAACATATTGCTCTCCGCATGTACTGCCGAAAGGTTTTTGCCATAAAGATCCGGCCGGTTGGCTGCTACGATGTTATTGCTGTCATCGACGATCATGGTAGCAAACGACTCTTGGGAAAGAATCGAGTTCAGCAAATCAGAATTGACGTTGATCACCAGAACGCTTTCATTTTTCAAATCATCCAGATTAATTTTCCGAACCAGACTTAGGTAATGCTTCTGATCCCTCTCATCCTGAATATAACCCCAACCTGCCAGTCCTTTTTTATTCAGGGCAGACACATACCACGCTTCCTTCGTCGTTTGTTCATCTGGCTGCATAAATTCCCAGTTATTCAGCATCGTCGGGTTCGACGCATACAACCGAATTGCTTTTATTTCTTTATAGAGCCGCACATAATCCCGGATATCCGTATATTGGCGATAGGTTTGGATGACTTCGTTGTAGCTGTCATAACTGCGGCTTGCTATGGATTTCATGCGGTTATCGTTAGAGAGCTGATAGGAAATATCCAGCGCTACATTAATAACCTCCGCAGTCCTTTTCTGAACGCGCTCCACGTTATCGCTGGCCTGTTCGAAGGCATTCGAGACCATGACTTCGCGCAGCTTGTTCGTTAAGTAAATACCGCTTATTAAAAGCGGGAGCACGGCCACAGTGATAAAGATCAGGGAGAGCTTTCTTTTCAGCCTGATATCGTTGATGATTTGGATCAAACGCATCGCACAGTCCTCTTTCCTTCCATTCGTTCAGTCCTCATGAGAGTAATCACGTTGTCATAGATTGGTTTCTCCGTGGTTCCTTTTGACACCAAACAATGTACTCTACTCATTTGGGTTAGTCAATGAAATGTTAAAGTAGGATTCATGTTATCATTGAATATCAAAACGCTCAACATGATCTTTTCTGATGCTCCTGATTGCAAATGAACGAAAAGACTGCCGGTCAATGCCGGCAGCCTCGTTTATTATTCATTTGATTTTACTTTTTCGCACCCATCCGTTAGCTCATCCCTCGTACTCAAAGGGCTCATCACTAGAATAAATATCATGGAAAAATCCCTTATACGGTATATCGTCTTCCAGACATTTGATGAGATACGACAGTTCCTCGTCACACTTCGGTTCCTCGCCGCTACGCTGCACTTCCTCAAATTCGTCTAGAATATTTTCCAGGAGGGTGACTTGAATAAATAAGGGCAGCTTCTCTAACATCGAATCATCGATTGCGGTCTCGGATCGGTATCCCGCGAGGACGGTTTCAAAATAATCGTCCATAAACTGTTTACGTTTAGTCGCGTCTGGTTCAAATTGTATCCAGCCTACTCCATGGGTCCAGAGATCAGCCAGATCGTACATATACCAGCCGAAACATGAATTATCGAAATCATATACGGTGATTTGCCCGGTATCAAAATCGATCGAATAATTCCCGTCATTAAAATCAAAATGGATCATACCAAAAGTCTCCCGGTTCGTATCCAATTCATTTAAAGAGGCAAGGAGTTCAACCATCTTTTCCTTCAACAGAGTGAAGGATTCGGGTACTCGTTTATCGATATACGCGGCATTGTATTTGTCAAAAAAATGATGCCGGCGATGGACCGGAGCATACCCTTTCGATATGTGGTGCAGTTTTCCCAGGACTTTACCGCAATTATAGTAGTATTCGGTAATCGGGGCTCCTTCACGGTACTGATAATGATTCTCCACGAGCATTTTACCTTTGGCCTTCATGAACAGGCAAATAAAAAAGGTATGGTCATCATAAGTGACCTCTTCCAGCAAATTCCCCTTCTTGGAGCTGACTACATTCGAGACACTGCCTCCATGCTCGAATAAATACCTGATATACTCCACTTCTCCCAGAAAATCTTCCCGGCTCCGGTCCGGCAAGAAAGCGATTCGAAGTATTCGAGGGTCGAAACCCTCTTTCTCACAGGTATAAACAACATTCCGCCCTCCTTGATGCCCCTGAATAAGCAGGAATTCATAACCTTCCAGTCCGAACAACTGGGATCCTAAAGCAAGCAAATGCTCACCACAATTTTGAACGACCTCGTTATAATTTATACGATCTCCTCCAGTCTACAATCTTGCCAACGACTTCCTGCATTGAAATGCTGCAGAAAAAAACTGAACATGTGAAAATCCTTCTGCGGCCTTAAATGATACCTTGTTTAACATTGAAATCCGCTCCTTTTCGTTTCATGGGTATATTTTACCGAATAATTCCAACGGTTTCTAGGCATAGTTTTTTTACGATAAAATTGATGTTGCAATATGGTTTGGAAGATGGCACGCTTTTTTATACGTCAAAGGAAGGATGGTAGAATCTTATTCGATGAGAGGAACTAAGGAGCGGCTTTGTTTGTTCTATTATGAATTTTTCATATGTTGAAATTTTGATGGTTATCGACCTGAAAAACCCTTGTTCCATCGACTTTTGGAACAAGGGTTTCGTTCGTTTGTACGTTTGTATTGCGGGCTCCATCTTTACGTTTCTATCTCAACCCTGGAAATCGCCCATTTCATTGCCGCCCAACTAAGACGCTGCCGTGGCCCCGCCAACGGATTGCTGCTCCTCTCGCATACGAAGCCGTTTGTGCGCTGCCCACAAAAACGGAACGCCGCATACCGCGGTCACCGCGATGGGGATAAATACGAGCAAAGGGTGCTCTGCTCCGAACGTATCCAACAAAACACCTCCGAAAATCGGGGCACTGACGTTGCCCAAGTTGTTAAAACCGATCATGCCAAAATACGTGCCGCGCAGCTCCGGCTTCGCAATCCGGTCGACCAGGACGTCCATAAGTGTAAACATCAGCACTTCGCCTACCGTAAAGATGATTACCGCAAGCACGAGCATCCACGGACTTTGCGCCAGGCCGAACATCAGCAAGCTGCCGGACACCATGGCATTCCCGACGATCAGCGGTACGACAGGCGGAAATTTGCTTGCAACGCGCACGACCGGAAATTGCACGGCAAGCACAACGACGGCATTGAGCGAGAGCATGTATCCAAACCATTTCGCACCGTCATGCATATGGGGATTCAATGACATGAACTGCGGCAATGTGGAACTGAAGTGTCCGTACCCCAGCACGCAGAAGATCGAACCGATCAATATATACATAAAAATCGGGTCCTTCCCCGTCGTGCGAAATGCCTCACGGATGCGGATCGGCTCTGTATGCGCTGCGGCTTGTCCGTCGGATGGCAATGGATGAATCATAAACTGCACGATCAACAAAGCTCCGTAGGCCACATATACGCCTCCAGCCACGAGAAAGGACAGATTCGAATCCGACAAACCAAGATACAGCCCAAGCAGCGGCCCAAAAACCACCCCAAGATTGATAGCTGCATATCTCAGATTAAAAACCAGCAATTTGTTGGAAGCGGATGTGATATCGGATAATAACGCCCTCGACGTGGGCTCGAAAGTGGCTCTGCATATGCCGTTCAATGCATTCATGACAAAAAACATCCAGATTCTGTCGGCCACCGCAAAGCCGATGAATACGATGGCCCAACCAAACACGGATATGAACAGCACTTTTTTTCGGCCGATCCGGTCTGATACATAACCGCCATAAAAGCTTGCAAATACGCCGACGAGTGCGCTGACCGCCACGATCACGCCCGTCTGCGACGGCGACGCTCCCATCGTCTGCGTCAGGTAGATCGACAAAAACGGTATGCTCATCGACGTTGCCATCCGTCCGAAAATCGTGCCTACAATGATGGTCCACGCAAGCGGATGAATCTGTTTCAACTGCGAATTCATGCTGCTGCCTCCTTGCTGCCTTACAATATTCTATGCCTATGTAAACATATGTTCTCCATTATACGATGAAGGCCTGTTTTTGGAAATTAATATTTTTGATCATTCGTCCTTGAATGTTGTAAATAAAGGAACGATCCGTTGATGAGAAATCGCCAGAAGTAGTCTTGTTAATTATTGTGAATTTTTCATATAATGAAATTTTAATTTAAATTGCCTATCATTCTATCTCATTCCCCCTACGTTTTGTTCTTTTCACAAAAAAAGTCGCCCAGGGGCGACTCCGATCCGATCTGAACGGGTTTGTGCTTTCGCAACTTCCAAATCTCATGCACGGCCTGCGCAAAGCACCACCATGCAATTAGTATCGTATATCACTCACGTCACGAAGTACTGGCTTGGATTTCCGAGCTCGGGATGGAACTTCTCGCGAAAGCGGCCCCCCGTATACGCTCCGATCACCTTGCGCCAGAATGCCTGGGCAATGACATTCGACCGAACCTGCGTCACCTTCCAGCGCCCCGAAAAACGATTGAACAATTCATGGGCAGCCCATGTTCCCACGCCGCTGCGCCGATATTTCTGCATGACGAAAAACTCGGTCAGATAATAGTCGTTTTCCTTGTTCCCCGGCTGTTTCTCTACAAGCGCAAACCCGGCCGGCACGCCGCCGCTGGTAATTAAAAAAGCAAACTTGCGGCCTTCCTCCGTCCAAAAGGATTCCAGGCCCGGATATTCTGGAAAAATGCCGTTCACGTCCACGTCAATATTCAAATATTTCGTAAAATCATACAAATAAAATTGCATCAAATGCCGAATCACCTGACTGCGTTCTTGGGGAACCAGCTCGATCTGCACCCTCATCCGGTCCACTCCTCTTTTCTATGGATATGCCTGCCGTTTATACTAATTACTTTACTGGTTTATAAGTCATGGGGCAAGAAAGCAATCTCTTTGCTCTCTGTTCGTTGAACAGGCTGTGACCAAGCAAAATATGGTACACTGGTGTTACTATGCCATGCGATCGTTCGCAATGATAAACACATTTATGGAGGTGCCGAACATGACCAATGTGCAAAAAGAGATTGACCGACGCAAGCTGGATGAAAAACTGCCTTCCATGCCTTGGTTCGTTCAGCAATTCATTGACTATAAGCTGCCTGACCTGTCTCCTTCCACGTTATTGGAATACTTGCGGGATTACGACGCATTTTTCAGCTGGCTTCGCGCCGAAGGGCTGTCCCAAGCTGTGACGAACAAAGATGTACAACTCACCGAGCTGGAAGTGCTGCGAATGGAGTCCATCACGTCGTTTCGACTGTTTCTGGGCACCAAACGTGAAGGAGCCAACTCACGCATTACCGTTTCCCGCAAGCTCTCCTCCCTGCGCTCCCTGTTCCACTATTTGAGCCAAATTGCTGAAGATGAGGATTTCTACCCCCTGCTGAAACGAAACATTATGGCCAAAATCGAAATCAAGCGCACGCACAAACCCAAAGACACGGCAGCCAAGTTGAAGGGTAAAATTTTGGAAGAAGACGAATTGCTGGAGTTCATTGGTTATATTCTGGAGGGTTACGCAGTGGATATGCAAAAAAACAAGCAAGCCCTCTATGCCCATGAACTAAACAAAGAACGGGATGCCTGCATCGCCAGCCTTATCCTCAATTCCGGTCTTCGCGTGTCAGAGGTCGTCAACTTAAACGTCGACGATCTGGATCTGAACAACAAGATGCTGCATGTATACCGAAAAGGAAACAACGACGAAACGTTCAAAACCCCCGTTTATTTCAGGGAACAAGCGAGAGACGAGCTCGCCAACTATATGCAGCTGCGTCAGTCCCGCTATCGCACTCCGAAACGCGAAAAAGCGCTGTTCATCGCGCTTCGCAACGGGGAATCCGAAGGCAGCCGTATGACGAAAAGAGCCATTCAGGCCATGATCATCAAATATGCGAAGAAATTCGGCAAACCGTACCTGACCGTGCATAAATTGCGCCATTCCTTTGCGACAGACTATTATTTGCAAAATGATATCTATAAAACCAAGGAACAGCTGGGTCACGCTTCCACCGAGACCACTGAAATTTATGCCCATCTTACCGATAAAACGATGTCCGAAGCGATTGAGCGCCGATTGGAGGAAAACTAGCTCTCCGTTTCGTCATCGTAAAAAACAAATGATAATCAAACCCCAAAAGCCGCCCCAATGGCGGCTTTTGAACGATCAGTGATGCACAGTGTCAACCCTTATCGAGAACTAGACAGCAGGACGTTAGCAACCTGTCCGGGCTCATGCACGGAATGCCAAGCGATTCCTTTGTTGTCAATCTCAATAACATGCTGGCCATCGAAATCCGCCTCGTTTTGTACCTCTTCCTTCGGGAACCACGAAACAACTCCGATGACCCTCTCCAGCTGCTGCACTAGGAGCAGGTCTTCGCCGCTCCTCGCCATCACCAGTTTAGGGTAAGGCGCTTGCTTGTGGCCTTCGATCAACACCCAATCATAATCCTTGAAATAATGGAGCATATCCTCCAACCTGGCCGCCCGCTTCTCAAGAATGGCCGTCCGTGTATCGGACATGACGGCCACAGCCCCTGCCCCCGCTTCGGCAAAACGATGCGAATCGGTGCCTTCCCGATCCATTTGAAAGTGGTCATGCCCATCATGTTTGATCACCGCGACCCTCAGTCCGCGGTTGGAAAATTCACGCGTAAGGGCTGCCGTAAGCGTGCTTTTGCCGGTGTTTTTGTACCCGACCACCTGCACTACTTTTGGCCCCGGTCCCGGAGTGTTGGCATAGCTGGTTATCGACATCCTGCCTCACCTGCCTTGAGGGAGTTTGATAATGCGGACCTTCTCCCCGGCCGCGATGCCCTTCCTTTCCGGCGGCACCACGATCAGGCAATCGCTGTCCTTGATCGTAATCATCACGCTGGATTCATCCACCCGCGATGGAGCCGGTGCAGCGTAAACGGTGCCCTCCCTAATTTGGATGCGTCCGCGGACAAAACGGGTAAAGTTGTTTACCTTCGTATACTCCGTATCCATAATCGCCGTCCACTCCTCCAAATAAGGGTGCGGATCGTTCTGCATCATCCGGATGGTAGGCCAAACAAACAGCGAGAAACCGACAAAACAGGCCCCTGGATTGCCTGACAAAGCAAACAACAGCTTTCCGTTCACCACCGCCGCCGTCGTTACGCTGCCCGGGCGCATCGTTACCTTGTTGAACAGCATGTCCACATCGCTTTCGCGCACGAGATCTCCCATAATATCGTAATCTCCTACGGAAACGCCACCTGTCGTGACCACGATATCGTTGTCGCGCACAGCCTCTTCCACCTTGGCGCGGGCAGCAGCAACGTCATCTGCGATCGAACCGTACATGACCGGTTCTCCCCCGGCCTCAACGACCAGGGAACGAAGCATGTAGCTGTTGCTGTTTCGAATCCGTCCAGGCTGCAAAGGCTCGTCCACGTCAAGCAGTTCGGTTCCCGTCGCAAAAATCGCGACCTTGGGTCGACGATAGACACGTACATGAGCCACGCCGAATGTCGCAAGGACCGACTGTTCCCCTGCCCGAATGGTCGTGCCTGACTCCAGCAGCAAGTCGCCTTCCTGAACCTCCAGCCCAATGGGCGTAATATTGGCGTTAGGCTGAATGCCTCGTTTCAAACCGATCCAATGCTGCCCATCCTGTTCCCTGCTCTCGGTCATCTCCAACATGACGACAGCGTCGGCTCCTTCGGGAACCTGTGCACCCGTCATGATTCTCGCAGCAGTGCCTTCCACAACAATCTGATCCGAAGTGTAACCACACGGTATTTCATCGATCACGCGCAGCCAGATCTGTTCATCGCTGGAAGCATGCAAGGTGTCGCCGCTTACAATGGCATAACCGTCCATGCCTGAACGGCGGAAAAACGGATACGGATGCGGTGCATGAACGGTTTCGGCCAACGTTCTCCCATGCGCGAGTTCAAGCCTGACCAGCTCGGTCGAGCCAGAGCTTGCACGCGCCGCAATCTTGGCCTGAGCATCGGGCACCTGAACGGCGGTCCGCATAAATTTGGAACTTTTCATGTCAGCATGAGGCATGTTTGATTTCATGTTCGTCGCTCCTTCTTGGAGAAAATCTCCCTATGTAAAAAAGTGTAGCCCGAAACAGGCAACGATGACAAGTGACAATGTCACGTCAAAGCATGTTCGCAATTCCTGATCTAAAAAAACAGCCAGCGTGCAAAAGGGAGACGACTCCTTTTACTCGCTGGCTGTTCAATTGGGGGCGGCTCAGCATCGCAAAAATCTATCGTCGCCTTTTGATTTTTCCTCCGCCAACCCTTGTTTTCGGTTTTTTGTATGAGCTTTTCGGTGAGTCAAACCATCCTCCGCTCTTGTTGCGTTCAACGGTGCCTGTGCTCGGTTCTTTTTTCCGGCTGAACAAACCGCCGCCTGAACCTACGCTCGTGTCCGTATCGCCCCCGCGTCTCGTAATGGAGCCTTTTCGCTCAACGGTAATCGGAGGCGCTGCTTTTTTATCGTTGCTGGTTGGCGTTCGGTAGGAACCGGCATTGGGCTTATACGTATCCTTGCTTGTATAGCCCCGGTATTTCCCCGAAGATCCGCTGCCCCCAAGAGCATCGAACAAATTGCCGAGCAGCGTGGCGGTCAGATAACCCTGCAAAAAGGAGGAATCGTAATTTTGACGGACATATTCCTTTGAATCGACCTCGATCAGCGTATCTTCCTTTTTGTTCGGGTCCTGCTGCAGGTGGTAATATTGGTCCGAATATACCAGGAACATCCGCTCGTCGTTTACCGCCGAGATCTGGTCCGGCTTGCGTTGATCGGACAGTTCTTCAGCCACTTCAGGCACGGTGCGGTCAGCAGCCCGATATACATAGGATGTTGAATTCCCGCTCCCGCTAACAGACTCGAGTGGATAGGTATCCTGAACGGAAGGTGCTCCGCACGCGGACAGCAAAGACATCAGAAGGCTGAGCACAAGCATTAATTTCAATCCATACGCCGTGCGCTTTTTCATTTGCACCTCTCCTAGCTCGAACGAATCACTTTAATGTCTGCGGGAATGACGGACTCGCCCTCGTACAGAGCAAACCTTCTGTCTTGCCACTCCACGCGTAGAAGCAGATGATCATCCGACTGATACTGCCATACAAGCTGCTCGCCTGCTTGCCCGTATGGCGTTTTGCCCGCTGTCGTAACCATTCCTCCGTATTCATCTTCCAAGTGGTAGGCACGGCCATCCAAATCCAGCAGCGTCGGCACCTCATCCGGTGCATCAAGTCGGCCATCAATCGGTTGATACAAAGCATAGCGTGTCGTTTCGCGCTCTTCGATATGCAAATAGCGGACGGACGTGCCGTCCTTCAAGGTAAGAACAACCGCATTTCGGGACCGATGATGCACTCTACCCACCACTTCATACGTGACTAGCGACACTTCGCAAATATCGCCTGGCGCAAGCTGAAGCATCGTTTTCTCTGCCTTGGGTGGTTCCGGTTTGGCCATAATTCCTTTAATTCGTTTCCATACGCTCATGCGAATTACTCCCGTTCTTCAATCTTATAGGCAAGCCGCAATAATCAGTGCGCCCACGATATGCAGGGCACCTGAAAACAGGCCGTACCCTGTTTTTCCTTGCTGGATGCCTGTATCCAAGTCAAGTGCTGCCCATTTTCGAATAATGAAATGAACCACACTTTCCAATATAAGTAAAATAACAAACGAAACAACCGATACAAGCAAGGCTTCACCCAGATGTCCTGCCGTCGAAATAGAAGTGGCAAGCACGTAGCCCTGCGCAAACAGCTTCATGACCATTCGCGTCGTCACAGCCATGTTTCCGGCCTTCACTTCGGCAAAATCCTTATATTTTGTAAACAAGGAATCCACGAACATCAATATAAAGAGCAGCACTGAGCCTGAAAGCGTCCAGACCAACATCGCCAAAATGTTCAAATCCATTTACACAGCCTCCAAAGTTCAACATAACCCACATTTAAAAGCGAAGAAGAAACCATGTTTCTTCTCCGCCAGATGGGTACACACACTCTCGCTCGTTCGAATCTTATTTTTCGTACTGTTTCAATAAAGCGGCAAGTTCATCTTCAACCGCTTGATCTTTGCCCAGTTTTTCGAACTCCTCATCGAGCGATTTGCCTTTGGATGACATTTCATTGCTGGCTTCGGCTTGAGCTTCCATTTGCAGCATTTTTTCTTCCATGCGCTTCATGCCGGCGCTCGCCGTATCGGAACTGAACCCGTTAAGAGCCTTGTTGATTTCGGTCTGCGCCTTGGCTGCGTTATAACGAGCAACGAGGGTTTCGCGTTTGTTTTTCATCTGTGTCAGCTGTTTGCGCATCTCATCCAGTTTGCCGCGCAGATTGTCGGCTGCCGCCTTGTTCTGGTCGTAGCTGACTTTGTATTCGGCCATTTTTTCTTCAGCGGCTTTTTTCTCTTCAAGCGCCCGACGGGCCAGGTCTACGTTCTGGGCGCGTGCAGCGGTATGAGCTTGTTCCTCGCGTTTTTTTACGAGCGCTTCCTGTTCTTCATAAAGCTGTTTGAATTTTTTCTCGATGGCGATCTGGGCTGCAACGGCTTTCTCCGCATCCTCCAGATCCTCTTGCATGTCCCGGATATATTGGTCCGTCATTTTGATTGGATCTTCCGCCTTGTCGATAATAGCGTTAATGTTTGACATCGTTAAATCACGCAATCGTTTGAAAATGGACATTTAATTTTCCTCCTAGTCGATAATACAACCCTGTATATAATTATACATACGTCGCAATCGTCTGTCCGTTTCAATTTTCAATCAAAAATTTGTGAACCGCCGTTTTAGGAATGAACGGCATCGTTCACCAAACCATTCGTATGTTCGGACGGGTTTAAATGTTCATCAAGCAGCCTTTCCGCAGTCTGCACAATTTCGTCGATTTGCATGCGCGTAATGCCATTGTAATGAATGCCCATAATGACGGTTACGGTCGTTCTGAGATGCTGCGCCGCTTTACGGGCAAGGCGCTCGCACAGTTCCTGTTCCTTATGCCCCGGAATGTGCATGACCGAACCGTTAATGCGTTCCCCGTCCGGATAATATGTGGCGACTGCACCGATATGCGCTTTTCCTCCTGTCACCAATAATACGCGGTCATCCCCGGTCTGAATTGCTTGAAGCTTCATCGTTTTCAAATCGAACTCATTCATCTGCGTCCACCCAACCTTCATGTTTTATGTATTTGCTGGAATTATGAGCCTCATTCGTCGCAAAGACAATGAAACACTTCACATCCCGCATAAACCATTGCGATCCCGGGAATACCAAAAAAGAACGCATTCTTGAAAGGAGGCTGCTGTCATGCGTGTTCGCCTCAACGTGGCCATTGGGATCGTCTGCATACTGCTGTACGTTAGTTTCTCTCCTTTGCGGCCTGCTGAGGCAATGGGAAATCATTCGGTTCCTGAAAGGGAGTCCAAGGAAACCATCCATTCATCGGAGGAAGAACAGCTGACATTGGGACAGCTTCGGCGAAAATATGCAGATACTTTCAAGACCAACGGTCCGTCGACCAAACGGGTCGCTTTAACTTTTGACGATGTGCCTGATCCTCGATTCACGCCTCAAGTGTTGGATGTTTTAAAAGAACATCATGTACGGGCTACTTTTTTCATCGTAGGCAACCGTGCTGAGAAACATCCTGACCTGGTCAAACGCATCGTGAAAGAAGGGCATGTCGTCGGCAATCACAGTTACAATCACCCCCAATTCAGCAAATTGTCCATGAGCGCATTCCGCAAACAGATTTTGCGAACCGGGGAAATCATACAGAGACTGACAGGATATACTCCAAAAATGATTCGTCCTCCGTACGGGGATATTAATGAAGAGCAGCTCAAATGGGCAGCAAGGAACCACTACAGCATCGTAAACTGGAACGTGGATTCATTGGATTGGAAGGGCATCCCCAAAGAAAAGGTCAAAGAAAACATATTATCTGCCGTCAAACCCGGCTCCATTATTCTTCAACATGCCGGTGGCGGCGTCGGGACCAATCTCAGCGGGACGGTAGAGGCATTGCCGGAGGTGATCACGGAGCTGCAAAAAAGAGGATACAAATTGGTCACTTTAGATGAAATGCTGCAAATGCCCAAAAACAGAAAAACCGTAAAATGACCGGATGCAAAAAGGTGTTCGCTTCACTCACGCTTCGTGATTGAACGAACACCATTGTCGATTTATTTCAAAATAAAGAGTTTCACGTCCTGAAACCCGAATGAACTCACGGATTGTTTGCTTCCGGGGATGAAAATATCAATGCGGTTTCCTTTGATGGCAGAACCCGTATCACGCGCCGTAGCCACAAAAGCCTGTTTAGGCAATCCCGGATGGCTGTGTCCAGTCACCAACACTTTGGTTCCGAGCGGGATGATCTTAGGATCTACCGCGATGGTACCGAGCTCAAGGTCGTTGCCGAAATAATCAACAGATCCCCACTTCCCGTTCTCGGAAGGGTCCGCCGAATACCCTGTAGCGACAACGTTCAATGTCTTGCTGTAATCAAATGTCTTGCCCCACGCCTCTACGACTTTGTCTTCATTGTTTACGTCCAGACTGGCAGCAGTTACTGCATTGGCCTGAACTTTCGATGCTGAAGCTGCAGCGGATGCGGTGCTTGTTTTGCCCGGAATGTTGATTTTCACCCCGTCATAGATATTGTACGCGGAGATGCCCGTATTGGCCTTCATCAACGTGTCGAGGGCAATGTTGTATTTCTTGGAAAGCGTATAAAAGGTATCTCCTTCTTTGGCCACATGGACGGAATCAGCGTGAGCCGGGACAGCCTGGATCAATACGGCTGCTGCTAACATGGCTGTTGCGGTTTTGACGATGCGTTTCATCGAATTAAGTCTACCTCCCTTATTATGCCTGCGAAGTTAGTTGTCGGATTCGGATGGAGGAGACCACCCTATAGGTATAGATTTACACGTATTGCTTATGTACGCCCTAATTCACCCCAAGCAGCTGCAAGGATGCGACTGCCCCTCTGCTGCATCATTACTTCCCCCGCACCTTCCGTTAAGAAAGTTTCGGCACGACTAATATATCACAATATTGTAACCATGGTGCCTAGTAATTGTTACCAATTTGCGGTCGCTTCCCCTTGTAATTCAGCGTATGTCCATTGTTTCATGGGAATCCGGGGTTTCGAAAGGTCGCTCGTTCCCGCTTAGATGGTAACAGAAAAGTTACTTTTTCAATCCATAGCGCACCAATCCAAGCAAAAAACCATGCCTCCTTAAACAGCAGGCATGGTTTATCTTGATACTCCAATGATCCGCTAAAGCACCTTTGCCAAAAAATCGCGGGTACGTGCATGTTTGGGTGCACCGAACACTTCTGAAGGCGTTCCGTCTTCTACGATCACTCCGCCGTCCATGAACAAAATGCGATCCCCAACTTCGCGGGCAAAGCCCATCTCATGGGTTACGATGACCATGGTCATGCCGCCTTCGGCAAGACGTTTCATGACATCCAGCACCTCGCCGACCATTTCCGGATCAAGCGCGGAGGTCGGCTCATCGAACAGCATAACGTGCGGCTGCATGGCGAGCGCCCGGGCAATGGCGATACGCTGCTTCTGTCCGCCTGACAATTGGCTTGGATAAGCATTCTTTTTGTCGTAAAGGCCCACCGTTCTCAGCAAATCCTCCGCAATCTTGGTTGCTTCCTGGACGGATTGTTTCTTCACCTTGATCGGGGCGATTGTCACGTTCTGCAGCACCGTTTTGTGCGGAAACAGATTAAAATGCTGGAAGACCATACCCATTTTTTCACGGGTTGCGTTAATGTTGTGTTTAGGGTCGGTGATGGATACCCCTTCAAAATTGATTTCGCCTGAAGTCGGTTGCTCCAGCAGGTTCAAGCAGCGCAAAAACGTACTTTTCCCCGAGCCCGAAGGTCCGATGACCACCACGACTTCTCCTTTTCCGATCGTTACATCAATGCCTTTCAGCACTTCGTTTTTTCCGTAAGATTTATGCAGTTGTTTAACGTCGATCACTTGCACTCAACTTCCTTTCCAGTCGTCCCAACAGCTTGGACAAAATGAATGTCAGCACGAAGTAAATGGCTGCGGCGATCAGGAATGGATTCAAGCCCTGATACGTAATGTTTTTGACCACGCTGGCCTGATACATGATATCGACCATACCGATCACCGAAATGATGGACGATTCCTTGATAATGGTAACGAACTCGTTACCGATCGCCGGAAGGACCGCTTTGAAGGCCTGCGGCAGGACAATAAAGCGCATCGCTGCAGCTTTGCCCATCCCCAAAGACCGAGCCGCTTCCATCTGTCCGCGGTCCACGCCTTGAATGCCTGCGCGGAAGATTTCCGCCAAATAAGCACCGCTGTTGATGGACAACGTAATAATCCCTGCCTGAAGCGGCGAGAAGTTAATGCTAAAGGTCAAAGCCAGGCCGTAATAAATGATCATCAACTGGACCAGCATCGGGGTTCCACGGATCAATTCGACGTATGCCGTACCGATCCAGCGCAGGATGGCTGCGTCATGGAGACGGAACCAACAGATGATCAGACCGATGATGACACCGAAAATGACGCCAAGCGCAGACAACAGCAAGGTATAGCCCACACCTGTTGCATAAAAGCTTTTGTATTGCCAGAACACTTCCAGAATATTCGGTGTTTTGGTTTCTTTTCCCGCCATCATTTGGCTCGCTTCGGTAACCATCTGAGGGATTTTGTTTTCGCTTTTCAGTCGGGCAAGCGTTGCGTTTACGGCGTTCAGCAGTTCCGTGTTTCCTTTGCGGATACCGATGGCGGCCTCTGCTTCTTCTTCGTCCGGCACTGCAGGCGCAAGCACGATGTTGTCATCCAGGTATCCGACGGCAACGGTGTCCTCCAGAATGGCTGCGTCGATACGATTGGTCTCCAATTGCAGCACAATATCGGAAATCTTGTCCAACGCAGTCAGCTTAGCACCGGCAATCTTCTGACCGATCTCTTCTTGAATAGAGCCTTTCTGCACGCCGATCTTCTGGTTCTCCAGCTCGGCCATCGTCGGGAACTTGTCCTTGTCCTCAGCGCGTACGACGATGACTTGCTTCGATTTGTAGTAGGTTTCCGAGAAGTCGATGCTTCTTCTGCGTTCATCGGTCGGGGTCATGCCCGAGATGACCATGTCGACGCGACCGCTCTGCAATGCGGGCAGAAGCCCGTCAAAGCCCATATCCTCTATGACAAGTTCTGCACCCATGTCGGCTGCAATCGCTTTGGCGATCGCGATATCGAAACCGACAATTTGGTCCTTGCCGTCAATCACTTTATGAAATTCGTACGGCGCGAAATCGGCACTTGTGCCGAGCACCAGCTTTTTGCCCTCTGAAATGCCCGTCGTGCCCGCGGCCATGGCCGTTGGAACAGCCATTGTCAGCATGACCACAAAGGCCATAAGCATCATGGTGTAACGACTTATTAATTTCAAACCTGTTCTCCCCTTACTTTATTCACATGCTTATTTCTCATAGGATGCCTGAGTCATTATAAAGGACAATGTATGAATATGCAATGCATTTTCATATTTACAACGCATGACAACGCCCTGAAAAAAATGGAGAAGCATGCTATAATCAAGAAATCGTTTTTATTTTTGCAGAAGGAGTACACCACCATGACACCCATCCAAACACAAATTTTAGCGGTTATTGATCAATATGCTTCCCGTTTCAAGGACATTTCATCATATATCGGGGCCAATCCGGAATTAGGAAACGAGGAATATCTCGCATCCGCACGTTTGAAGGAGGAGCTAACATATCACGGCTTTGCCGTTGAAGCTCCCGTTCTCGGTCTGGAGACGGCATTTATCGGCACGTACTCGGCAGCCAAATCCGGTCCGACCATTGCCCTGCTGTGCGAATATGATGCTTTGCCTGAGATTGGTCACGCATGCGGCCATCACTTGATCTGCATGATGAGCTTGGGTGCTGCCGTTGGGCTCAAGTCCATATTAGATGAAGTGGGAGGAACGCTTAAAGTTTTCGGCACACCTGCGGAGGAAACGCGGGGAGCCAAAGTTCCGATGGCGGAAGCCGGCCTGTTCGATGATTGCGATGTGGCTCTTATGGCCCATCCGTTTTACGCTTACGAAAAGTCGGGAAGCTCGCTGGCCATCGATGCCGTTCAGTTTGAGTTTCACGGCAAAGCTTCGCATGCCGCAGCAACGCCTCATGAAGGCATTAATGCGTTGGATGCGGTCATTCAAACCTTTAACGGCATCAATGCATTCCGGCAACAAGTCAAAAGCACGGTTCGGATTCACGGCATCATTAACAGCGGCGGACAAGCGGCCAATATCATTCCCGATTATGCTTCCGCCCAGTTCTATGTCCGCGCGGCGACACGCAAAGAGCTGAACGTGCTTACGCAGCGGGTCATTCAGATCGCGGAAGGAGCTGCCCTGCAAACCGGGTGCAAACTGGTGACTTCAAATTACGAAACTTCTTATGATGAAATGGTCACCAACGAGACGTTGTCCGGCGCATTCAGCGACAATTTGCTGAAGCTCGGTATTCCTGCCCGCGAAATCGTTACTGGCAATGACCACGGCTCCATGGACATCGGAAATGTATCGTTGCGTTGTCCGGCGATTCACCCCTATATTCGCGTTGTGGACGAGGTACACACGCTTCATTCCATCGAGTTCCGTGATCTGGCCTTGCAGGAACGGGCTTTGGATGGCATGATTCTGGGGGCAAAAGCCATTGCCTTAACGGCCGGCGACGTGCTGACCAACCCGCAGCTGCTTCAATCCATTCGTAAGGAGTTTGAACAATCGACTCGGTAATACCATGTTATCGGCTTCGACGTGTCTGTCTGGTCACTTATCCGTGACTGGACAGACACTTTTTTATGTATAAGGCAAAATCACTCAGCCCGAACGAGAAAATTCGTTTATACTGTGATGCACACCACTTTCATATCTAGAAAGCGGCATCCATATCCAAAATTAAAAATGCATGACTCGGCGGGCTGGATCCATCATAATTTCGTGGTTTTTAACTGGCCCTGTGCATCAATGATTATTTTCCACTTCGTCGAATTTGGACCCGTCAATACCAAATGATCTGCCAGTTGATACAAATTCCCGTTATGATCCTGAAGCGTGTCGATGACAACGTTCTTGCCATCATTTATTGAGCTCACTCCGTATAAATACCGTCCGTCTGCTGTGCTTCCCACAGTCAAAATATTGTCTCGGATTAAATTATGTTCAACCTTATAGTTATTTGTTTCTAGATGAACCGCCCACCATTTTCCTTCGTATTGCATACGATTACCTGTAATAATATTCCTTGAACCAAGTATTTTGATGACAGTCCCCTTCCCCTTGATCGAATTATTCGAAAATGTCACGTTATCATAGATGTTTACCATTCGCTCCGGTTGAGGTGTCTCAAAACCAGGCTCAATTATGTTTGCGATCGCAACAACACCATTCTTCAAATCCATCGCAATCCCTGCTTGGGCAATGTAGTTACTTCTTACAATAATATTGCCGTTGGCCATGATTCCCCAGTGATTTCCTTGTGGCAAAATGATGTTGTCAGCAATAATGCCAATATCAAGCCCTTCGGGTCCCACAGTAGTCCGGGCTTCAATTGCTGCCGTAGGGGCCGATTGGAGAATAGAGTCTATGAAATTGCCCTGAATGATGAATTCATGGTTTTTTATATTATTTGGATTAAATGGAGTGGGAAGAAACGATACCGAAATGGCTGAGGTTAGCCTGATATTCTTCAGAACATTTGAGGTCACCATTGCCCCTTTAAAACCAGCCAAGATCACACCAAACGACGTTCCATAGACATTGTTACCATGAATCGTCATGTTGCGAGCTCCAGTTTCCCCGCCTTCATTATTGCAGCTGATTCCCCCTCCTGCTTTAGGCACATTCGTCCCTTGTTGCCCTCCGGTAAAAACGTCGTAATCCACATCCGTAGACAGAATGGGGTCATGTAAATAATTGTTCATGATATGCAAATCCCAAGTCGCCTTAACAAGGATGCCATCACCGAGATAACGGTAACAATCATTTTCATTGATGATGACAAAAGACAGGTTCGACCGCACAACAATCGGTTCTTCGCCAAGGTCATACAGTTTGTTGTTTCGAATCACGATATTACGAGATGGGGAATCGAGACTGTTCGATCCAATCACGCCAATCGCATCTGTAAATTGGCTGATTTCATTATTCTGTACGAGCACATTACTGCTATTTCGAATGGAAATTCCCGTTTTTCCTGCTCCCCAAGAAGCCTGCGTCGATCTTTTAAGCGTCAGTCCCGTTACTTCTACATGACTGCTGTTCACGATGCTTAGACCTTGATCTGACATTTCCAATACTGCCCCAGGAAGTCCCCTGATAATGACGGATCTGCCCGAAAACGTGTAGAACAAGCCTGGCCTCGTTACTTTGTAATGCCCCGGGGTGAACAACAGGATGTCTCCGTCTTTGGCAGCATCAAAGAATGCTCTGATTTGCACGGATTGGTCGCTCCCATCCCCTGGAGCAAAGTTGCGGACGTCGATCGTATTGCCATAGGTCCTGGCTTGCACAGCTGAAATGCTGCCAAGCACCTGGGCAAACATTTCATTCAGCCTCACAGGATTAAAAGCTTCATTGGTATTAAATCCTTGCATATTCAAGTTGTAATCAGAGTTAAAACTGATGTTACTCAATATACCAGCTCCCCTTCTTGAAGTATTTCCTATAAAAAAAGCCACAGTATAGTTATACTGTGGCCATTATAGGTTGCTTTATAAAGCGTCTTGGAAACCAGAATTCATCCCAGCGAAATTCGACGGTAGATATCCATATATTGTTCTGCAGAAGAATCCCAACTGTAATCTCCGCCCATCGCGTTTTTCACGATTTTCTTCCAGCTTGCTTTATCCCGATAAAACGCCTCTGCCCGACGGATCGTATGCAGCATATCATGGGCGTTGAAATGGGTGAACGAAAACCCGTTCCCCTCTCCACTGTGTTCATTGTATGCCTGAACGGTGTCGTTCAGACCGCCCGTTTCGCGTACGATCGGCACGCTGCCATAACGCAGCGCCAGCAATTGGCTAATTCCGCAAGGTTCAAAACGCGACGGCATCAGAAAAAGATCGCTTCCGGCATAAAAACGCCGGGAAAGCCCGTCGTTAAACAAAATCTGCGCAGACATTTTAAGCGGGTGGCGGTGGGCTGCCTCGCGGAACCAGTGCTCGTAAAACTCGTCTCCCGTGCCCAAAACGGCAAATTGAAGATCATCGTAGTGCAGCAATTCATCCAAAACTCGACAGACGAGGTCAAGTCCCTTTGAATCCACCAGACGCGTAACCATAACCATAAGAGGCGCATCCGGACGCACAGGCAGTCCCAGCTCCTTCTGAAGCTCCATTTTATTCTCTGTTTTTTTGGAGAGGCTTGATCTGAATTTCACCGCAATTTTCTTGTCGGTAGCCGGATTGTAGCTCATCGTATCGATGCCATTCACAATTCCGCTAAACCGATCGCCAAGCGAAGACAACAACCCGTCCAACCCATAACCGTAATAGGCCGTCTGTACTTCCTGCGCATAAGTCGGGCTTACTGTCGTGACGTGGTCGGCATAAACGACCCCTGCTTTCAGGAAATTGACGTTACCATAATATTCTGCGCCTTCCATCGTAAAGTAACGACTATGCAGCTGAAGCAATTCACCGAACACTTCATAGGGAAAAATGCCTTGGTACAGCAGGTTATGTATGGTAAACACCGTACGGATCTCCGTATAAAACGGATGGTGGGCGTAATGTGCCTGAAGCAGCAACGGGATCATTCCCGCGTGCCAATCGTGAGTATGCAAAACGTCTGGCTTGAAATCGATCTTAGGCAGCACTTCGAGCACCGCCCGATTGAAAAAGGAAAACCGTTCTCCGTCATCCATGTAACCGTACACGCCATCCCGCGCAAAATAGTACTCATTATCGACAAAGTAAATGGGAATGCCTTCATGGACTAACATCTCGACTCCGCAATATTGCCTTCGCCAACCGACCGGCACTTCCGTAACCGCGACCGTTTCCATGGCCTGTTTGAATTCGTCCGGAATGCTTTTGTATTTGGGCAATATCACCCGAACGTCGACTCCAGCCTTCTTCAAGGCGAGCGGCAAAGCCCCGATGACATCGGCCAAACCACCCGTTTTGACAAAAGGATGTGCTTCAGCTGCTGCAAACAATAGTTTCATGCCTTTTTCCTCCTCTTTGGTTGCGTCTGAACTTCGTCTTTGGAAGCTTTACCCGATGGGGCCTTCTTTGAAGCTTTCACTTTGCCTTCGGCTGCATCCAAAGCGGGTTTCGCGGCTCTCTGGCGACCCGCTTTCTTCAAAATGACAATGCTGAGCGGAGGCAGCACCACTTCAAGGCTATAGGGCCGCCCATGAAATGGAATCTTTTCCGTAGGCAGCTGCATATGATTGAGAGTACCTGATCCTCCATAATCGGAATGATCGCTGTTCAGCACTTCGGTATACATACCGGGACGCATGACTCCGATTCGGTAACGCTTCCGTTCGATCGGCTGAAAGTTAATAATGACCAGGAGTGTATCCGATGGTTTTTTTCCTTTGCGCACATATGAAATGACACTTTGACCATGGTCATCCGGAGTGATCCATTCATATCCTTCAAAGGAATGATCAAGCTCCCACAAGGCTTTTTCGTTAAGGTAGAACTTCGACAAGTCGCGTACGAAACGATGCAGTTTGCGGTGGCTCTCATAATCGAGCAAAAACCAGTCCAGTTGGTCTTCGTCCTTCCATTCGATAAATTGGCCGAATTCGCCGCCCATGAACAACAGCTTTTTGCCTGGGAATGTCATAAAGTAACCCAAAAACGCCCGCATACCGTCAAACTTCTGCTCATATGTTCCCGGCATCTTGTCGAGCAATGATTTTTTGCCATGAACCACCTCGTCATGGGACAGAGGCAGCACGTAATTTTCACTAAAGGAGTACATGATCGGAAAGGTTAGCAAATGGTGTTTGGCTGGGCGCTCATGAAACGGGCTCTTGATGTAATCGAGCGTGTCGTTCATCCATCCCATATTCCATTTGTAATTAAAACCCAGTCCTCCTGCATCCGTAGGGGACGTCACCATGGGCCATGCACTGGACTCTTCGGCCATGACTAACGCGTACGGGAAATAGCGGAATATCGTCTCGTTCAATTCCTGTAAAAAAGATACGGCTTCCTTGTTTTCCAATCCGCCGTCCGGATTCGGACGAAACTGGCCCGGAGATTTTTCAAAATCCAGCCGCAGCATGCTTGTTACCGCATCAACGCGCAGCCCATCAAAATGATACATTTCCAACCAATAAACGGCATTGGAGATGAGGAAGGAGCGGACTTCTGGTTTCGAATAGTCAAAACTGAGCGTGCCCCACCCCGGTCTCTCGGCTAACATCGGGTCAGCATACTCGTATAATGGCGTACCGTCGAACAATCTGAGGCCATGGGCATCTTTGGCAAAGTGGGCAGGAACCCAATCCAACAGAACGCCGATTCCTGCCTGATGAAGCTTGTCTACAAAGTACATCAGATCTTTTGGTTTTCCGTAGCGGCTCGTTGGCGCAAAAAAACCGGTATTTTGATATCCCCATGAAAGGTCATAAGGATGCTCCGTCAAGGGCATAATCTCTACATGGGTGTAGTTCATCTCCAACAGGTACGGAATCAACAGGTCAGCCATTTCACGATAATTATAAAGCGAGCCGTCTGGACGGCGTTTCCAGGTTCCCAGGTGCATCTCGTAAATGTGCACGGGTTTGTTGTATACGCCTCTTTGCTTGCGCCTCCATGCTCCGTCGTTCCACTTGTAACCGTCGATGGAGCTGGTGATGGATGCCGTACGCGGTCTGACTTCGGCGTGAAATGCATAAGGGTCGGCTTTGAGCAATTCTTCACCGTTTTTGGTCAATAAGTGAAATTTGTATAGGGTCCCTTCCTGAATGTCAGGAAAGAAACGAGTCCAAAATCCGGAATTGGGCACTTTATGTAATGGATCCTTTTTTCCGTTCCAATGGTTGCGGTCAAGGGCCAGACCCACTTCCTTCGCATGGGGCGCCCATACCGTAAACCGGTACCCTTGTTGTTGATTTTCGACGACAGGCTGTGCACCCAACATACGATAACTGTGATGAAGGCTTCCTTCATGAAACAAATAAATAAGTTCCGGTGAAATGACCGGATCTGTGAATGGTTCAATCGCCATAAAATCACCTGCTTTTCCCAGAAAATAATAATAACGTTAACCATTACCCCATTCTAGCCAAATTGAAAAGAAAAATGACCGATTTCGAAAATGTTGTAATTTTACAGATTTTTAACCGTATATATCGTTTCATCAGCTCCAAATCGCGTTAATGTATGTACAACTTTCAACAAAAATTTCCGGGAGGGAAACGATTATGTTTAATAAAGATTGCATCGCTATGCTGTTGGCGGGAGGAGAGGGTAAACGTTTGGCACCCCTGACTTCAAGTATCGCTAAACCCGCTGTGCCGTTTGGCGGGCATTACCGGATCATCGATTTTCCTCTCAGCAACTGCGTAAACTCGGGAATCGATACTGTTGGCGTGCTCACGCAATATCAAGCAGGATCATTGCATGAACATATTGGAAGCGGAGAGCCTTGGAGAAAAGAGAACTCGTCTGAATCTGGAATATCGTTGCTTCCATCTTACCATACAGGAAATGACGAATACTTGGGAACTGCGGATGCCATTTATAAAAATATCGACTTTATTGATAAACAAAACCCCGAAAATGTGCTGATTTTGTCGGGAGACCACATTTATCATATGGATTATCGCGAGATGCTGAACGCTCACAAATCCAACAAAGCAGCCGCCACCATTTCGGTGATGGAAGTCCCTTGGAATGAGGCTCACCGTTTTGGTATCATGGCCGCAGACCATGAATTGCGCGTAACCGAGTTCACCGAAAAACCGGCCAAACCAAAAAGCAATTTGGCCTCAATGGGTATTTACGTGTTCAACTGGGAATATCTGAAGCGCCATCTCCTCGAGGATGCTCAAAATCCGGATTCCAGCCATGACTTCGGCAAAGACGTCATCCCGCAAATGCTGAATGAAAGCAATTCGCTTTACGTTTATAATTTTAACGGGTACTGGAAAGATGTCGGCACGGTAAAAAGCCTATGGGATGCCCATATGGATCTTCTGCACAATGATCAGGACTGGAGTCTTCACAAAGAACATTGGCCCATGTTCACGCGTGGCTGGAGAAGCAAAACGAGTACGTATCGAATCCCCGCTTCCCGTACCGAGCATGCCATGTCCATGATCCATGAATCCTGTGCCATTGATGGGCGTGCCGAACGTTCTGTCATTTTCTGCGGGGCTGAGGTCGGCAAAGGTTCGGAAATCAAGGAGAGCGTAATTATGCCTAATGCTCGCATCGGCCGCGGCGTCCACATTGAGCATGCCATTATCGGCGAAGGAGCCATTATCAAGGACGGTGCCATCGTCAAAGGCAGCGCAGACGAAATTGCCGTGATTGGCCCAGGAGAAGTCGTTTCTGCCAAACCGGCATTGCGTACACAATCCGCGCGAATTTTGAAGGAAGTCTATGAGAAGACCGGTCGACTGCGTGCAGGCGAACTTTCATCATAAGTTTCACTTGGGAATATATAACGAAGGATTTGTATGAGGTTAATTATTCCTGATTTTATAAACAAAAAAGGCGAGCCGTTGAACGGTTCGCCCTTTTTGTTGCTTCATCCTATATCCTTTATTATACATCTTATTTCATTTGAACCGGGACGGATGTAACGCAGCCCTGTGTTTCAATTTCCTAACCATTCTGCCCGGTTCAAACAAGGGATATGCTTTGTTCCTTACGTTGTTCCGATATCCGGCCCTGCCTGTTGATCGTCATGTTTCATTAAATCATCCTCTTCAGCCAAAGCTGGCAACATCACCGTAACCGTCGTTCCCGAACCCAGCTCGCTTTGCATCGAGATTGTTCCTTCATGCAGTTCGACCAGCTGCTGGGTGATGGCAAGCCCCAACCCTGTGCCTCCGTTTTGATGATTAACCTGAAAGAAGCGGTCCCTGACCTTGCTCAAATGTTCTTCGCTAATCCCGATGCCCGTATCCTGGACAGCAGCAATCACCTTGCCGTCTTCTTCTTTCACGGACAAGTATATCCACGAATTTTCATGCGAAAATTTGATGGCATTATCGACGATATTAAGGAACACCTGCTTCAGCCGATTACCGTCTCCGAAAACATTATAGGCCTTCGTTTCATCGGCATCCAGCTTGAGATGGATCTGTTTCTGTTCGGCTTTGGCCCAGACGTTCAACATCGTTTCCTGCACGATTTCCCGAATGCTGACCGTCCCTTTGACCAGTTTCATCTGATTTTGCTGCAATTTCGAGAAATCCAACATTTCTTCAACCAAACCGATCAACCGTTCCGTTTCCTTGGAGATGATGCTCATGCCGATTCGCGTCTCATCCGGATCGTAGCCGCCGGAATCCAGCGTCTCGCTCCAACCCTTGATACTGGTCAGCGGGGTACGCAGTTCGTGAGATATCGAGGAAATGAAATCATCCTTGATCTGATTGCTGCGCACGATTTCCTGAGCCATGAAATTCAGCGTTGAAGCCAGTTCCCCCAGCTCATGCTTATAGTTTCCTTTGACCCTCACATCCAAACGGCCCCGGGCCATCTGTTCCGACACTGCGGTGATGTTGTTAATCGGTTTGACGATGGAATTCGCCATACCGATGCTAATAATGAGCACGATGGCCAGTACCGCGATACCCACCAGAATAGCCAGCAACCCCATCACCAGCAATCTGGAATTCACGTCCTCCAGGGAGGTCAAATATCGTATGATGTACGTGTTCTCGCCGCCCAGGTCCAGCTTATGGGAAACGGCCATGATTTGTTCGCCCGTATTCGGCTGCCTTCCAACCCATCGTCCAATGCTGCCATTCATCGCTTGGGTAATATCGCTCGTCTGTATAACGGCCCGCTCCGATTCAAACGCCGTTGAACTCGCCAGCACGCGACCGTTCAAATCCAGAATTTGCAGTTCGGTATTATCCAATTGCAAGTTCACGAGCAAGTATGACAGATTGTTTCCATCTTCCGCCCCGCTTACGAGGGACAGCGGCTCCTTATAATCATTGGTGGCGGTAATACGTTGGTTAATCGTATTATAGATGCTCTCATAGTAGTATCTCTGGACCGCAAGCATGAAGATGAACTCGACCAGCAAGAGTGCCAGGAACACCACGAAAAAATAATGCAGAACGATCTGCCGGGTAATGCCCTTTTTGATCATTGATCCCTGCCCTTCCACTTATACCCGTGTCCCCATACGGTTTGCAGGTACTCTGGTTCGGAAGGATTGTTTTCGATTTTTTGGCGCAAACGGCGGATGTTCACATCGACGATTTTGGGATCTCCCATATACTCCTTGCCCCATACGTGATCAAGCAGCAGATCGCGGCTCAGCGGCGTGTTTTCTTTTTCGAGGAAGAACTGGATCAACGAAAATTCGGTCGGCGTCAGTTCGATCAGCTCGTTGTTTTTCTTGAACTGCTTGGAGATCAAGTCCAACGAAAACGGTCCTGACTGGAACGTCACCTTGGCAGCCGTCTCACGATGCACGTTGACCCTGCGCAGCAAAGACTGGATGCGGGCAATCAGCTCCGTCGGGCTGAACGGCTTGCTCACATGGTCATCGGCTCCCACCGAAAGTGCATACACTTTGTCTTGCTCCTGTACCTTGGCTGTAAGGAAAATAATACCGATTCGTTCATTCGTTTCCCGAATGCGTCTGCATACTTCAAAACCGTCTATGCCCGGCACCATGACATCCAGCAATGCGAGGTCGATATCCGGCACGGATTGCAAAATGCGGAGCGCCTCATTTCCGTCACCCGCTTCCAGCACTTCAAATCCGTTTCGTTTCAGATTAATGACGATAAAACTGCGGATCGATTCTTCATCTTCAAGAATAAGCACTTTACTCATTTAGTTCTTCCTTTCTGTTCAGCTGCGATATATTGTCCAGTAATCCGTCATTACCATCCAATTGCGCGCCACGCGAAGCAATTACACGATCACTCGTTCGCGTAATTTCTTTCCACTTCTTGCCTTTCTCCTGCTCCCACTGAGACATGGTGAAATATCGAATCTCACCGACCGTTTCGTCGGAATCGATCATTTTGAAGCGAATATATTTGCCCTTCTCGGATTTGGTATCAATGGTGATTTTGCCATACCACTCGGGTTTTAGATTCAAATGGAACAAATTCGCGTCATCCCTGTATTGGAAATTCACAAATTTCTTGCCTTCATTTCCATCCCATTGATAAAACGTGTAAAACCACATCCGGTCATTGAACACATAGTGCTCCCAACCTTTGGGCGTTTCTTTCAGTCCAAATTCAATAATACCATCATTGTTGATGTCACCGCTTAAAATTTTGTCATCTCTGTACGTTTGGTCCGGAGATTGGAAAGCATTCACCAGTTTATTATCCTTAACGTAGACGATCTGGGAAAATGTGCTCCGGTCATCCAACTCGGCATCCAGCGCAATACCTGTCCGGTTTTCTGCAACCTGACCGCCAAGGGCGGTATAAATGTCCTTCACCGTGTAATCGGACTGGATCCGGTCGAGTTCCTTGAAGCTTCCTTCGTTATACTGGTAGAGGGCAATCGAAACAAACCCGCTGGTATTCAGCGACACGATAACAAAGTCGTTCTCCCCATCCCCGTTCAGATCCAACGGATTCCCCTGGCCGTCGTCAATCACCAGTTGATTATACGGAACGCCGCCCATCACCTGTTCAAGGGCTCCGCCTTTATAAGAATATGCCATCATAGCTTTTTGCGCTTCCAAGCTCACTCCAAGCACGATATCAGGGTAGCCATCGTTCGTAATGTCAAGCAGTTTGAAGGACTCGAGACTGTTGCCCGGCACGTCAAACGTCAATTTTTTAACCCAGGTATCCCCTTGTTCTTCGAGCAGCATGCCGTGGATGCGCACATTTTCGTTGGGAGTATCGTAAAAAACGATGGCCTCCCGCGTACCGTCCCCATCCAGATCGGCTACACGAATCATGCTCGTATTATTCAGATCTTTGGGACGGATCAGTTTGCTTTCCGGCGGCTGTTCTTTCTGTACGATGGTATACAGCCTCTCCTTGTCCATCGACATCGTCGGCGGTTTCATCAATATTTTGGGATCGCTGATGACCGTACACCCACTCAGTAGCGAAACAAGCATCATGGAGACGGCTCCGCCAGCGAATGCTCGCCTCCAGCGCGAATTAAGCAATTTCATCACTCATTTCAATCAAATCAGATTTTTTTCTTGCTGCGTCAGTCTCCGTCCGCGGATATCGAAAACGATGCGGCCTTCTGCAAGCCCCCAGATCCGGGTCGCATGCTTCTCGGCCAGTTCGATCGGCAGCACCGCGATGACGGTTGCTCGTTCCTGTTCACACAATTTGCGCAGCGTTTCCAGCACGGAATCCGCCGTATGCGGATCAAGCCCCACCACAGGTTCATCGGCCAGAATGACCTTTGCGCCATGAGCAAGGGCCCTTGCCGTAGCGACACGCTGCCTCTCGCCACCGCTCAACTTTTCGGCGGTTTGGTGCGCTTTATCCAGCAGCCCCAGCCCTTCCAGCACGTCCATGGCTCCCATGTAATCGTCGGATCTTACCATACCGGTGAGCATCCTCCACCACGGTGTTTGTCCGGCCCGGCCGATCAGCACATTTTTCAGGGCCGTGCGCCTCGGATACAATTGCGGGTTTTGCTCCAAGTATGCCCATTCGCGCTTGATTTTCGTTTTTCCGGACCAGCCTTGGCTCAAAATGTCGACTCCGTCGACGGTAAACTTGCCGCTATCCCATTTTTCCATGAGGGCAAGGCATTTCAAAAGCATGCTTTTGCCGCTCCCGCTGGCGCCTACGACGGCGATCATTTCCCCCTGTTGCATATCGAATCGGATATCGCGCAGCACCGGAATCCGGTCCGCTCCTACGAATTTATTCAAATTCTCTACTCTGATCATCGCGACGTCTCCTCTTGTCCATGTTTTCCTACTACTAGTGTACTCGGAAAAGGACATACATTTCCATGCGAACACCCGCTTCTATTCTACCACAAATTCCTTGGAAGGTTTACGCTTGAATAACAGTCCTCCGATGCCAAAAAGCATGTATAACACCCCCAGCAAAACAAACATGCTTCCCGGCGAGAACCAATGAATGAATTGACCGCCCAGATTGGGGCCGATCATGCTGCCGATCGTAAAGTAAAAAGAAGCGACCACATTCGCCGCCGGCAAAAACGCCTTGGGCAAAATATCAGCAGCGTAGGCCAAGCCAAGCGAAAAAAAGGAGCCGACCAGGCCGCCAGCCACGGTCAAGAGAACCAAGGCCCACCAGAAATGTGTACCTGCCAGCGGGAAAACCAGAAACGTCGCTCCTCCCATGATCCCGGCAAACATCAATACCGCTTTGCGCCCAAAGCGGTCGCTGAGCATGCCCAGCGGAAGCTGCAGAAGTAGTCCCCCAATCCCCACAAACGGCAGCAGCGACGAAATCTCATTGGCATCGAAACCAATGCGCAAACCGTATACCGGGAAATTGCTGTTCATTCCGGCTTCCATGTAACCGTATAAAAACGCAGGCAGCAAGGCATACCATGCCCATGCAAAGCTGCGCCGAAAACGTCTCTCCGGCCGTTCGCCCTGCTCCGTCTTTTCCGGTCTTGCATCCGGAAGTTTGATCAAAACCAGCATCAACACAGCCGCCAGACACGCAAACAGCACCCAGAACGGAACCGCTTCTCCATAACCAAGCAGCTTGATTCCCAGCGGCCCGATGCTAAAGCCAAGTCCGTAAGACATGCCATACAAGGAGATGTAGCGCCCCCTCTTTTCGGGCGTTGTTACCAGCAGCACCCAGAGTTGAGCTGCATAATGCAAAGCGCTGTCCCCCAAACCTACGATCAGCCGCAACATAAACCATACCCTGATATCAGGGATATAAGGAAAAAGGACAAGCGCGAACATGACCAAAACCAGTCCGCTCACGATCAACCGCTTGAACCCGATGGCACCAAGCAATCGTTCCGCAATAAGTGTCATCGCAAAGGAGCCAATATACAGCGCTGCGGCGTTTAAGCCGTTTAGGCCGGGTGAAACGCCTCGCTCCTCCAAAAAGATCGACAGCACCGGCAATAATAAGCCCTGGCTTATTCCGGCAACGACAATGACGGTAATCAAGATGAAATAATTCGATAATGAATGTGTGGCGATACTGCTGTTTTTTGACATAAAATGATTCCCCCTGCGTGCATACAAAGAAAAATCGCCATCGCTGACGACTTTTTACATTAAATAGATATCTAGTTATTCGCCCGAACCCTGCCAGTGGTAAGGCCGTTTGTCCCGGACTTGAACATTATAGTGGACAACGCCCTCTAAAACAAGCCATAATAGTACATAAGTCGCTGCGTATAAATGATGTGACGGGAGGATTCCGCATCGTATGTCTTATCAAGTTAAAATTGATGTTTCACCGATATATGAGATGCTCAACAGCTTCATGGTTTATGTGACGAAGAAATGGATCCAGCATCTGGATATTGGTCCTGAATGGATTCTGGACGTCGAAGGCAAACTAAGTTCCAACGTGAAGGCTGCATTGGCTCCGGCAGCCGCCTGGCCTTTCGACGATTTTGACGTTCTGTTCGCTTGGGCAGCCTATCGCGATTGCGGCCAAGAAAACGAGGATTTCCTTGGCATGCTGGCCGATTCGACCCCCGAGCAATCGCTCGCGAGGATCTCTGCCCTTATGCCGCATATTACAATAGAAGAAACTACGCGCATTTGCAACAGTTATCTTCCTTTGCTTCGTCTTTGGAACGAGCACTATTGCCAGGATATCAGCCAGGATTACCGGTGCTGGATTGAAGAAGACGCCGAAGAGAAACGGATACTGCTTGACAAGATGGGTCCTGAGCTGCTCGTGGAATACGCCACCGCAGGCGTAATCGTCGAACCGACCCCTGGTGTCAAAGAGGTCATTTTGTTCCCGACCGTCCATAATCGGCCTATTAATATGTATAATTTCTATGAAGGCGCGATGATCATGCAGTATCCGATTGATGTTCCGGAAGAGGACGAGGATCAGCCGCCTACCTGCTTATTGCGTTTTACCCATGCCCTTTCCGATCCGGAAAGGCTTCGCCTGCTCCGCTACGTCTCCGGGGAACCCCGATCACTCGCCGAAATGTGCGAAATGCTCGGCAAGGATGAGGATACGGTCAAGGATCAGGTTATGGCGCTTCGCATTGCCGGACTGCTGCGCACCCATTTGCTCGGCAGCAATCGCAAAGAAAAATACAGCATCCGTCCCGATGGCGTTTCCGAATTGAACATGTTTTTGGAATCCTACATACGTATTTGATCCGTATCGGAATGAAATGCGTAGCCGTCGGCTGCAAGGAGTGATTAATGATGAACACCTGGAAACAGCACATATTATTCGATCTCGACGATACGCTCGTCTATTGCAACAAATACTTCAACCTCGTGCTTGGCGAGTTTTTCGAAAATATGCAGGAATGGTTTAAAGGCGATGCCTTGTCCGTTCAGCAGGTTCGGGACAAACAGCTGGAGATCGATGTTACGGGAGTAAACAAAGTCGGCTTCGCGAGCCATCACTTCCCTCAATCGCTGATTGACACGTATCGCTACTTTTCGCAAAAGTATAAACGACCGACGGCTGCTTCCGAAGAGGCTTACCTGCACAAGCTGGGAATGAGCGTATACGAACAGGAAGTCGAGCCTTACCCGCACATGGTCGAAACGTTGGAGAAGCTGAAATCGGAAGGACATTCCCTTTATCTGTATACCGGCGGGGAAAAAGTCATTCAACAGCGCAAAATCGATCAGATGAAGTTATCTCTTTACTTCGATGACCGGATCTATATCCGGCAGCATAAAAACATCGAAGCATTGGAGGGTATTCTGTCAAACGGACCGTTCGACCGCACTGCAACCTGGATGGTGGGCAATTCGCTTCGCACGGATATTATGCCGGCAGTAACGGCGGGCATCCACAGCATTTATATCAAACAGCCGAACGAGTGGCAGTATAACATCGTGGAGCTTCAGCCCAACCCTGATGTGTCCATGTACACGATCACTGCCTTGAAAGAAGTGCCAGAGATTATTCATGAAAATCTGCAGCACCATGCAAAACGAATCTATCGGCACCAGTCGAAATGAGATAGGACTCTTTGCTTCTTTGATCCGTCTTCCGAATTAGTCATAGGGCACTGAAGCCAAAATGAAGAACCCAACCACAAAAAAGGACCCGTCTCTATCTCTCGGGTCCTTTTTTGTCATTCCAGTTTTGGCTCGTGCCGTTATCGATCGGCGCCAACCATACGCCTAAACACGTTCTGCAGACAACTTACCGGTGGAGCGGTCCTCAAGGATAATCCTCGCCTTAACGGTGCTCCCGTCTTTCCGTTTAAAGGACAGCACCTGAGTGCTTCCTTTCTCAATCAGCGACTTCAGCATCGTGCCCGTAATTTTTTTGCCCGCATATTCTTTCCAAATGACGAATCGACAGCCTTCCTTATAGCGGGTGCATCCGAAACCTTTATTGCCCTCGATAATATGCCCCGTACACCCCTGCGAAGGACATGAACCTAAAGCTTCCCTGCTTCCTGCGTTTGCCTTGTCCGGGGTTTTGATCGTGCCGGTAGTTGCTGCTGCAGCTGTTCTGCTTCGCGTCGCAACCGACTCCGCCTGCCGAGAACCTGTTGAAGACGAGCTGCTTTTGCGTGCACGGTTTCCTTTCCCTTTGCCCTTGCCGCGGCCGCCACGCGCTTCGTCACCAAACGCGTCCGCCGGAGCCGGTGTCTGGACACGCACTTTATCGATGATGGATAACGTAAACTTTTTCACGTTTTCCATAAATTTGTCCTGCCCGGCTTCGCCTTTGGAAATCTGGTACAACCTTCGCTCCCACTGGCCAGTCATTTCGGGCGAAGTCAACAGGTCGACCCCGGCACGCCGAATCAACTCGATGGCCGTTCGCCCTTTCAGCGTCAATTGCATCTTTTTCCCCTGCATGGTGATATAACCGACGTTTTTAAGCCGTTCGATCGTAGCTGCCCGCGTTGCAGGGGTGCCTAGGCCGCTGTCTTTCATCGCGTCGCGAAGCTCCTCGTTCTCGATCTGTTTGCCCGCACTTTCCATCGCACGCAACAACGTGCCTTCGGTATAGCTTTTCGGCGGCTGGGTCGCCTTCTCCTTGCATTCGCTTTTCTGGCACTGCACCGGGAGCTCAGGCCGTACCGAAAACGCCTTGTCCGTCCATTCTTCGGGTTCCTCCTCCTCCTGAGCGCCGGCTTTGCCCCTCTTTTTGCCCGACGTCTTGCCCTTTTCCTGATCCGCTGCGGGAAGAACCGCTTTCCACCCCAACGAAATGAGCTCTTTTACGGATGTTTTGAAAGTGTGTTTCTCCACCTCGGTCAGCACGGTATGCTGCTTATACTCTGCCGGAGGATAAAAATGGGACAAAAATCGCCGGACGATCAAATCGTAAATGTTCTGCTCGTCCTTCGACAACGTCCCCGGCCGCTTCAGTGTAGGCAGGATGGCATGGTGATCCTCCACCTTGGATGGATTGCAGACACCCTTGTTGTTTTTATGCACCAATTCAGGCTTCGCGCCTTGGGCAAGCTCACTGTATGCTCCTGTTTTGAGCATGTTCAGCGTTTTATGCATGCCGTCCAAATTTTGTTCGGTCACGTAATTGGAATTGGTCCGCGGATACGAAATGACCTTGTGCTTTTCATAAAGAGCTTGGGCAATATCTAACGTTTTTTTCGCGCCGTAACCGAATTTCGCATTGGCCTCCCGCTGTAAAAGGGTCAAGTCGTATAACCGGTACGGATACTCCTTTGTCGGTTTCGCCTCGTATTTGGCAATGCGGCCCGTCTTCCCCTTTACGCTCGCTGCAATGCCCTCCGCCGCCTCAAGATCAGTCAGCTTGTCTCCTTGAACCTGCAGCACTCCGCGGTACTCCACATCCTCCTGGCGGAACCAAGCAGCAACCTCGTAGTAAGTCTGGGACTGAAAAGCTTCGATCTCCGTTTCACGGTCATAGATCAGCGCCAAAACAGGGGTCTGCACACGCCCCACGGACAAAAGCGCATTGTGGCGGGTCGTGAACGCTCTCGACGCATTCATGCCGATTAACCAATCGGCCTCGCTTCGCGCCCGCGCAGCATGCGTCAGATTTTCGAATTCGGAAGCATCCTTTAGCCCTGCGAATCCCTTCCGTATGCTTTCGGCCGTCAGGTCCGATATCCACAGTCGTTTGACCGGTTGACGAAGCTTTAGCTGCTGTTGGATCAATGCAAAAATGTATTGTCCTTCACGCCCCGCATCGCAAGCATTAACGATCATGGAGCATTTTTTGGCCAGTTCACCGATCGTTTTCAGTTGATCCTTCGTTTTCGGGTTAGGGACAATTTTGAACTGGTCCGGAATGATCGGCAAATCCGCGAGGTTCCAACGCTTATATTTGCTATCATAAGCATCCGGTTCTGCAAGTCCGAGCAAGTGTCCGATCGCCCACGTAATGATATAGCTTTCGCCTTCCAGATACGTGCGATTGTTCTTGGCCCCGGGTTCCATAACGGCGGCAATGGTTCTCCCCATGTCCGGTTTCTCCGCGATAACCAGTGTCTTCATCCGTCTCAATCTCCTCCTATACCGTCACATGACGGCAAAAAGGGCCTTCCGCCCACGGAAGCCCCTGCTTCTATAATCCATTATATCAGATTTTGATCGCGGGAGCATCCTCCCCCATTGAATTAACCCACTGCCGGTTCATTCACGGCTTGCTTCTGTCTGCATTCGCGGCACACGCCTTGGAAATCCAGACGATGATCCATCACTTTGAAACCGTACTGTCGTTCCACCATCTGCTCCAGTTTCAACAATCCATCCTCCATAATCTCCTCCACGCTGCCGCAGTGCATGCATATCAGATGATGATGATGGTGCGACCCGTCCGTGCTGCGGAGATCAAAGCGGGCAGCCCCGTCGCCGAAGTTGATTTTTTCCACGACCTGCAGATCGCTAAGCAGCTCCAGCGTGCGATAAACGGTAGCCAGACCGATTTCGGGAAACTGCTCCTTCACCAGCAAAAACACTTCTTCTGCGCTAAAATGGTCCTTTTCATGCTCCAGAAGCACTCGGACCGTGACTTCCCGCTGCTGCGTCAGTTTGTACCCTTTCTCGACCAGCTGCTTCTTTATATATTGAATTTGCTCTTGAATGGATTTGCCCTGGTTATTTGTCATAGCAGGCCGCACCTCCGAAATATATGTTTTCGTGTAAATGACTACTTCAATCTAAATATTGCTTTGGTTAGTCGTTGTCAAATTTTCTTATTTATAATAATTATAAACTAATAATAAGTCTTTCTGGTCAAAAAAGCAATGCCGCTGATCACACTTTCGATCACACTTTCAATGAAGAAACCGCGCTATCGCATTCATAGCAAAAACCCCCCGCATTTCTGCGGAGGGTTTTTGCGGAGGGTTTTGTTTGCAGCCAAGTTAAATCATGCTGGCAAAACATGCAAAACTATTATTTTATAAACGTATTATACGAGAACGGTGGAACCCATCAAATATTTATCCACTTCGCGAGCTGCTTCGCGTCCCTCATTGATCGCCCATACCACCAGGCTTTGGCCACGACGCATGTCGCCTGCGGCAAACACTTTATCCACATTGGTGTTGTATTTGCCATAGCGTGCTTTCACGTTGGTACGGCGGTCCGTCGCCAGGCCAAGCTGTTCCACCAACGTTTGCTCCGGTCCGTCAAAACCGATGGCGATCAACGCCATTTGCGCAGGGAATACGCGCTCCGTACCAGGAATCGGCTGATAGATTTTGCGGCCCGTTTCGTCCACGATCCGTTCGATTTGAACCGTGTGCAATTCTTTAAGGTTGCCTTCATCGTCACCCACAAACTTGGTTGTCATGATCGAAAACTCGCGCGGATCTTGACCAAAGATGGCTTTGGCTTCTTGTTGCGCGTAATCCAGTGTGTATACGTTAGGGAATTGCGGCCAAGGGTTATTGATTTGATCGCGCTCCAGCGGAGCTTTGGCATGGGTACCGAATTGGGTTACGGTACGGCAGCCATGACGGAGGGAGGTCGCCACACAGTCCGAACCGGTGTCTCCGCCACCGATGACAATAACGTCTTTTTGTGCTGCAGACAGGTAATTTCCGTCTTCGAGTTTGGAATCCAAATAACTTTTGATGCTTCCGTTCAAAAAGTCCATCGCATAATGCACGCCGTTCAAATCGCTGCCTTCGATGTTGAATTCACGCGGTTTGGTTGCGCCGCCGCACAACACAACAGCATCATATTCGTCAACCAATTGCTGTGCAGGTATGTCCTTGCCGATCTCCGTATTGGTCACAAACTGGATGCCTTCAGCCTCAAGCAGGTCGACACGACGTTGTACGACTCTTTTATCCAGTTTCATGGTCGGGATTCCGTACGTCAGCAAACCGCCAACGCGGTCAGCACGCTCGTACACCGTAACGAGATGGCCGGCTTTGTTCAACTGCGCTGCTGCGGCAAGTCCTGCAGGACCGGAGCCAACGACGGCTACGCGTTTGCCTGTACGCTTTTCAGGCGGTTGGGGTACAACCCAGCCTTCTTCAAATCCTTTTTCGATAATCGCTTCTTCAATCGTTTTGATGGTAACCGGCTGCCCGATCAACCCGACCGTACAGGAACCTTCACACGGAGCAGGACATACACGTCCTGTAAATTCAGGGAAATTGTTGGTTTTGTGCAGGCGATCGAGTGCCTCTCTCCACAAACCACGATACACCAAGTTGTTCCACTCCGGAATCAAGTTATGCACGGGACAGCCCGACGTACCGCCGATCATATCTATACCTGTATGGCAGTAAGGAGTTCCGCAATCCATGCAGCGCGCCCCTTGCGTTCTCAGCTCTTCTTCCGCCATATGTTTATGAAACTCTTCCCAATCCTTGATACGCTCTGCAGGCTCCCGATCCGCGGGCAGTTGGCGTTTGTATTCCATAAATCCAGTAGGTGTAGACATCTTACATTTCCCCCATCCGTTCTTTTATCTTAATCCCTTCATAACCGAGGCCCTATATGAATGAATTATGCAAACTTCTCATTTTTTGAATATTGTATCACAAAATCTTGTCGAAGATATTTCAATAATAGTAGCATTTCAACATTTGAATATTAAATGGATTATCCGCATAATAATTTGTATTTTATACATCATAGAGGGCCAAAGGACCGCAGGTCAACAACCGAATTTTGGTTATCCAGATACGGGTATTTCGTCTTGCACATTACTTGATCATAAAGAAAAATGAATGCACGTTACGTAAATGTGAGATAATTTGCCATCAAAATCAACGTTTTAAGTAATAAAAGCTAGACAAGTTGAACGAATTGTTCGGATTTAAAGCTTTACAACGGTAAAAAGGCACATCGTTTATACTTTTTCACCAAAATATATAAACCCAATTCACATTTCATTCCTGATGTTGGTACTTTTTATGTTAGTTTTATGTAAAATCTTCGGTCAGACCTTCATATCCGTTTTTTTCGCTCGAGAATAAAAAAAGGGCTACTGTCACGAACCATTCGTAACGAGCGCCCTTTTTCTGCGTGCATCATTTTTTGGGATCTTGACCTTTGATGTCATATCTGGGCTCTTTGATCTCAACGTATGCTTTATTTACTTTTTTCGTTCATAAAATTCAAACGTGTAGGGGTAAATATTTTTTTCGTCCTGTTCGCCTTCGATCTGCTCAACGAGCTCCCACTCCGACCAATCGATGTTGGGAAAAAAGGTGTCCGCTTCAAAATGTTCGTGAATTTTGGTCACAACCAACCGATCGGCAAACGGAAGGAATTCACGATAGATCTCGGAACCCCCGATCACGCACAATTCTTCGCCTTGGGTTGCACTCAGACCTTCTTCAATCGTATGGACCACTTCTGCCTGTTCAACCTTATAGTCCAGGTCCCGCGTAATCACGATGTTTCGGCGCTGCGGCAACGGTTTGCCACCGAAAGATTCCCACGTTCTGCGCCCCATGATGATGGTTTTGTTCAACGTACGCTGTTTAAAAAAAGCCATGTCTTTCGGCAATCGCCAAGGGATCGCATTATTAAGGCCGATCGCTCCGTTCTCTCCCATGGCCCATACCAGTTCAATACTCATGTGTATGCACTCCTTTCACCGGATGCAATCAGATGGCAACCGGGGCTTTGATTCCAGGATGATGCTGGTAGTTCTCGAATTCGAAATCTTCAAACTTGTAGTCGAAAATCGAATCCGGTTTGCGTTTGATCACCAGCTTCGGCAATGCAAACGGCTCACGTTCCAATTGGGTTTTGACTTGTTCCAAATGGTTCGAATAGATGTGCACATCTCCTCCGGACCAAATGAACTCGCCCACTTCCAGATCGCACTGTTGAGCGATCATATGGGTTAATAACGCATAGCTGGCGATGTTAAACGGCAGTCCAAGGAACGTGTCCACCGAACGCATGGTCAACATACAGGATAATTTACCCTCAGCCACGTAAAACTGAAACGCAAAATGGCATGGCGGAAGCTTCATGCGATTGATTTCGGCCACGTTCCACGCGCTAACCAGATGGCGCCGGGAATCGGGATTGTTTTTGATCGCGTCCACCACGGCAGCGATTTGGTCGATTTTTTCGCCACTCGGAGCTTCCCAGGTCCGCCATTGCGACCCATATACCGGGCCAAGATCGCCGTTCTCATCCGCCCATTCATCCCAGATGCTCACGCCGTTATCCTTCAGGTAGCGAATGTTGGTATCTCCGCTCAGAAACCATAACAACTCGTGAACGACCGATTTCAGATGGATGCGCTTGGTCGTAACCAGCGGAAAACCTTCGTTCAGATCAAAGCGCAATTGGCGCCCAAAGACGGACAATGTGCCCGTGCCCGTGCGGTCTTCTTTGTGAACCCCGTTGTGCAGCACGTCCTGCAGCAATTCCAGATAATTTTTCATGTATTCATCGCCTCACAGTCGTTTCTATATAAGTTTGAACGAATGGTTTTACATCGAGCCACTATGTAGTCAGAACCATATTCCGATTGCTGTTATCCCAGATTTTTTTGACTCCTTTTTCAAGGAGGACATCTGTCGATAAGTCTCAACCTCTTGGAGAAGCTCATTGTAACAGTTTATCATATATCATTCTTTCACGGAAAGGCATCATTATTCGGTGACTTCACACTTCGCATATTTCATAACCCAGTCAACGAAAAGTTTTCCGCTTTTCATCCTCACTGTGTTCGAAGGTTGTCGTTTCGTGCAAGTCAAAAAAAAGGACAGGTAACGCTGTGGCGTTACCCATCCCTTGTACGTTCATCTATAAGGCCGGACGAATCCAAGGCCATTGCTGTTCTGAATTAACGGGAAATGATGTGGATCGGATGACCCATAACCAGTTCCGCTGCTTCCATCACGATTTCGCCCAATGTTGGGTGAGCGTGAATAGTCAGAGCCAAGTCTTCCAGAGTTGCACCCATTTCGATAGCGAGACCCAGCTCAGCAATCAAGTTGGAAGCTTCCAGACCTACGATTTGGCAGCCCAGAACAAGGCCATTCTCTTCGTCAGCAACGATTTTTACGAAACCTTCGGCATGGTTCAAAGATACGGCACGGCCGTTACCCGCATAAGGGAATTTGCCTGCTTTTACTTTGTAGCCTTTTTCTTTGGCTTCTTTTTCAGTCAGACCTACGCTGGAGCACTCAGGATCTGTGAACACAACAGCCGGCATACATTTGTAGTCAACTACGGACGGTTGTCCTGCAATGGCTTCTGCAGCCACTTTACCTTCGTAAGAAGCTTTGTGAGCCAATGCCAGACCAGCCACGATATCACCGATTGCGAAGATATGAGGAATGCTAGTGCGTCCTTGGTGGTCAACTTTAACGAAGCCGCGCTCATCAGTTTCAACACCGATCAAGTCCAGACCCAGTTCTCCGTCTGTGTTTGGACGACGTCCAACCGTTACGAGCAGATAGTCTGCAGTAATTTCTTTGGACTCGCCGTTTACGGAATATTTAACCGTTACGTCTTTGTCCGTTTGCTCAGCGCTTTCCGCTTTTGCACCCGTTACGATTTCGATGCCGGTTTTCTTCATGTTTTTAGCCACAAGGCTCGTCATGTCTTTATCGAAACCTGGCAATACCGTGTCCATACCTTCGATGATCGTTACTTTCGCACCGAATTTGGAGTACATTTGACCAAGCTCGGCACCGATATATCCGCCACCGATTACGATCAGGCTTTTCGGTACTTCAGGCAGGTTCAACGCTTCCGTCGAGGACAGAATGCGACCGCCAAACGGGAAAGGTTTCAGTTCGATTGGACGGGAACCTGTTGCAATGATTGCATTTTTGAATTTGTAACGCGGAGATTCGTGATCGTTGAATACACGCGCTTCGTTTTCGTTGATGAACATGCATTCACCGTTGAAAACTTCAACTTTGTTGCCTTTGAGCAAGCCAGTCACGCCGCTAGTCATTTTCTTAACAACGCCGTTTTTGAATTCTTGCGTTTTGGCAAAGTCCACTTTTACGTTCTCCGCAGAGATACCAAAAGCGTCGCCATGCAATGCACTTTCATATTGATGCGCAGCCGAGATCAAAGCTTTGGATGGAATACATCCACGGTTCAAACATACGCCGCCCAGTTCGGATTTGTCTACGATCAATACGCTTTGGCCCAGTTGTGCAGCACGGATGGCAGCTACGTAGCCGCCAGGTCCTGCACCAATTACCAATGTGTCGATATTGAGAGAAGCGTCGCCTACTACCATATCTTACACCTCCATAACAAGCAGCTCAGGGTTAGCGAGCAGCTGTTTAATGTAGTTCATAAAGTTTTGTGCTGTTGCGCCATCGATGATACGGTGGTCAAAGCTCAAGGACAGAGCCATTACAGGTGCTGCAACGATTTCGCCGTTTTTCACAACCGCTTTTTCGCTGATGCGTCCGGTTCCGAGAATAGCAACTTCAGGGAAGTTGATGATCGGAGTGAAGAACATGCCGCCAGCAGAACCGATGTTCGTGATGGAGATCGTGCTGCCTTTCATTTCGTTAGGGCTCAGTTTGCCTTCGCGGCCACGAGCTGCCAGGTCACGGATGGAATCAGCGATCATCCAGATGGATTTACGATCAGCATCTTTGATAACAGGAACGATCAAGCCGTTGTCTGTATCTGTAGCGATACCGATGTTGTAGTATTTTTTGTATACAATTTCGTTAGCTTCTTCATCAATCATCGCGTTAAGAGCCGGGAATTGACGGGAAGCCGCAACCAGAGCTTTAACGATGAATGGCAGATAAGTCACTTTTGTGCCTTTTTTCTCTGCAATTGGTTTCATGCGAGTGCGGAACGCTACCAGTTCAGTGACGTCCACTTCATCCATGATTGTAACGTGTGGAGCTGTGTAAGCAGATTTAACCATGGCATTGGAAATCGCTTTGCGGATTCCTTTGAATGGTACGCGTTCTTCTTCCAGACGCGCATCTGCTGCTGCGGCTGCCGGAGCTGCGGATTTTTTCTCTTCTTGAGCTGCTGGAGCTGCAGAAGAAGCTGCTGCTTGGCCGCCACCGTTTTTGAAAGCTTCAACGTCTTCTTTGGTTACCTTGCCGTTGTTGCCGGTGCCGTTCACTTGAGCAATGTCAACGCCTTGCTCACGAGCAAACTTGCGAACGCTTGGCGTAGCCAAAACGTCTTTGGCCGGAGCTGCTGGAGCAACGTTGTTGCTTGCTTGAGCAGGGGAAGAAGCGTTAGTGTCTGCTCCGCCTTGAGCCGCATCTTTTTCTTGTTCAGCTTGATCGCCAGCGTCGTCGCCTTGATCCGGAATGTCACCTTCTGCATCGATGATCGCAACAACTTCGCCAACGTGGCAAACTTGACCATCTTTTGCAAATACTTCAGTTACTGTTCCGTTAACCGGACAAGGAACTTCAACGACCGCTTTATCGTTCTGTACTTCCATGATGATGTCGTCGTCTGTTACTTTGTCACCGGGTTTGATGTGCATCTTGATGATTTCGCCTTCGTGCAGGCCTTCACCCAGTTCAGGGAATTTGTATTCAAATTTAGCCAACTGAAAAACCTCCTTGATTATGTGCTCAATCCTGAAAACAACCCTTAGCTCCAAGTCTATTACCGTTACTGCGAGAGCAAATAACTGTGACTACTCAAGGGGCTAATGGCTGTTTTCAGTGCAGCTTTGCAGCTGCGATGTGAATCACCATACTGCGCCTTGCGGCATGTCAGATGATTGAATTAAAACTCAACTACTTTGTTCACTGCATCGATGATTCGAGCAGGAGTAGGCAGCCAAGCATCTTCGATTTGCGCGAAAGGATATACCGTGTCAGGACCTGCTACGCGCAGAACCGGCGCTTCCAGGTGCAGGATAGCTTTTTCATTGATTTGGGCAATGACTTCAGCCGCAACGCCTGCGCTCTTTTGAGCTTCTTGAACCACGATAGCGCGGTTGGTTTTTTTGATGGAAGCAACGATGGTATCGATATCGATCGGGCTAACCGTACGCAAGTCGATAATTTCAACCTTGATTCCTTTTTTCTCCAACTCTTCAGCAGCTTTGATGGACGTGTGCACCATCATGCCGTAAGTAACGATCGTTACGTCCGAACCTTCGCGAACCACGTTCGCTTTACCCAGTTCAACCACGTAGTCTTCTTCAGGAACCTCTGCACGGAAAGCATGGTACAGGTTCAAATGCTCCATGAAGAATACAGGGTCATTGTCGCGGATGGAAGCGATCATCAAACCTTTTGCATCGTAAGGGTTCGAAGGGATTACTACCTTAATACCCGGAGTTTGCGCAAGCAAACCTTCCAAAGCGTCTGTATGCAATTCGGCTGCTTTTACGCCGCCGCCGTAAGGTGTACGGAAAACGATTGGGGAGTTGTATTTGCCGCCGGAACGGTAACGCATGCGCGCAGCTTGCACAACCATTTGGTCAAGGGCTTCGAAAATGAAACCTACGAATTGGATTTCGGCAACCGGACGGAAGCCTTGAATACCCAAACCTACAGCCAGACCGCCGATTGCGGACTCAGCCAGCGGTGTATCGAATACGCGCTCTTCACCAAATTCTTTTTGCAGGCCTTCCGTTACACGGAAAACGCCGCCTACATGACCTACATCTTCACCGAAAAGCACAACGTTAGGATCACGTTTCAATTCAACGCGAAGCGCATCACGGATTGCTTCTTTCATGTTCATTTGTGCCATTTGCTTCATTTCCTCCTTAAACATTGACAGTTCACATTCTCGAAATCACACAAGGAACCGTAATCCGGACGATCGTCCGGACACGATATATGCTTTTAATGGAAAAAACTTATTGGAAGTCTGCTTTTTGCTCTTCCAAGTGCTTAGGCGTATGTTCGAACATGCTGTCAAGCAAGCCTGGAATCGTCATTTTTTCTGTTTTTTCCGCTTTTTTGATCTCGTCGTTGACTTTCGCTTTTGCTTCTTCTTTCACGCGAGCTGTATCTTCTTCGGTCCACAGACCTTTTTTCTCCAGATATTTCGCAAAACGCGCGATTGGATCCTTTTCGCTCCACTCTGCTTCTTCATCTTTGGTACGATATTTGGAAGCATCGTCCGAAAGGGAGTGAGGACGGAAACGATACGTTACGGCTTCGATCAATGTTGCGCCTTCGCCATTGCGGCCGCGCTCAGCAGCTTCTTGAACCGCTTTGATGACAGCCAGAACGTCCATACCGTCAACTTTAACGCCTTTGATCCCTGCTGCAACCGCTTTATGAGCGATGGACAATGCAGCGGTTTGTTTAGCAAACGGAGTTGTGATGGCGTAGCCGTTGTTTTGCACAAAGAAAATAACAGGCAGTTTGTAAACGCCGGCATAGTTCAAACCTTCGTAGAAGTCACCTTCGGAAGAACCGCCGTCACCTGTATATGTGATAACGACTTGTTTTTGTTTTTTCAATTTGTATCCCATTGCAATCCCCATCGCGTGCAGGATTTGCGCGCCGATGATGATTTGCGGCATCAATACGTTAACGCCGTCAGGCACTTGGCCACCATGCTGATGTCCACGGGAATACAGGAATGCTTGGTACAATGGAAGTCCATGCCATACGAGCTGCGGAATGTCGCGATAGCCTGGGCAGATAAAGTCTTCTTTTTGAATGGCGAATTCACTACCCACCATTGTTGCTTCTTGTCCGGATACCGGAGCATAGAAACCGAGACGGCCTTGGCGACCGAGGTTAACTGCACGATCATCCCAAGTGCGGGTAAATACCATGCGGTACATAATTTCTTTTAATTGATCGTCGGAAAGTTCTGGCAACTTGTCTTTGTTAATAATTTCACCATCCGGAGACAGTACGGACAGAGCTTCTACTTCCTCCGTGTATACTTCATAAGGAACCTTGCTCATTTTTTTCTTCACCTCAACAAAAAGTTTGAATATCAAGTTCCGCTGTTATAGAATTATTATACACCTGTTTCACCGCATACGTCAAAGAAATCCGTAATTTTTTTATATTCCCTTTCGGATTGTATGTATAACAGGAGATGAATAATGGTATAACAGCATAGTACATGGCTGCTGGTCTGACCTATCCGCGCACAAGGTTAATCTTACCGTATTGTGCAGTTGAATGCAAAAAAATAACCGAGAAAGGTGACGTTTTATGACGGATTCCCGCTATTTGAAACGGACGATTGTGAAAGAAGAAATCGAGAGTCGCCATCTTGGCGAAAAGCGCGTCCTGCGCATCTACCTTCCCCCGGGGTATAACGAACTGCTAACTTATCCTGTCGTTTATTGTCAGGACGGAGAGGAGTTTTTCAATTTTGGACGCATCGCGACGACGGCGAACCGGATCATCCTGGATGAAGGCGCCGAGCCGTTCATTATTGTAGGCGTTCAGGTGGATGTCTCGGTGAGAACCCAAGAGTATGCTCCGTTCGGCGATCGCTTCAAAGCATACACGGCCTGCTTCGCTGAAGAGATTATTCCCTATGTGGAAGAGAAATATCCTGTACGCCGCTCTCCCCAGGAACGTGTGCTTGCGGGAGATTCCCTCGGCGGCAGCGTATCGCTGCACCTCGCCCTGCTTTATCCTCACCTTTTTAACCGGGTCATCAGCCTGTCAGGAGCCTTCTATTCCGCTTCCCAAGAAATTTACGCTGCTGAGGAAGACTTGTCGTGGCTGAACATCTGGATGATCGTTGGCTTGCAGGAGGATGCATTTGAATCCGATACAGGCATCTACGATTTCGTGCAGCTGAACCGCGATACGCGCGACATTTTGGAGAACCGCGATGCGGTTGTATCGTACCGGGAAAAAGACGGGCGTCATCAATGGGGGTTTTGGCAAAAAGAGCTCCCCGAGGCTCTGCTTTATTTCCTGAGCGAGCGCTAACAACATCTGTCCGGCGGCGGCTGAAAGGCCGCTTTTTTCCCGGCATATTTGTTAGCGTTTACATTCAAGATCAAAAAAGAAGCAGGACGCCCTGCTCTTTCAGTCGCTTTTTGTTGCGCTCAGTATGGAAGAATTCCGAAATGTTATAATGATAGTGAATGATCACTTTCAATCCGTTTCAATAATGCGTCGCACCCGGCATCCACGAGTCTGTATACCTCTTCGAAATTCCCCGTATAATACGGATCAGGCACTTCGCGCAACGTCTCATCAGGCAGCAAATCCATCAATTTGAGCAGATCGGCTTTCTCTCCGCCAATGACTTTGCGTACGTTCGCCACGTTGGAATCATCCATGCACACAATATAATCGAACTGTTCAAAGTCTGTACTTGCGAATTGCCTGGCGGCCATATTGGCATAGGAAATCCCGTATTCATCCAACAATTGGCGCGTTCCTTCATGAGGCGGCTTCCCGACATGCCAATTGCCTGTCCCAGCCGAGTCTACGCGAATTCGGTCCTGCAGTCCGCGCTGCTCTATTTTGTGCCTCATCACCGCCTCGGCCATCGGGGATCTGCAGATGTTCCCCAAACATACAAACAAAACATGAATCATCTCGTTACTCCCCTTTTCCGAACGTACGATTTAATGAGCTTTGTGCCGCCTGAGGCTGCACACGATCCGCCTGTACCAGCGAACGGCGCGGAAGCTTCCATTTATAATGGACGGAACACATCCGGAAAAATACGACCGCAACAAATCCGATAAGCAATCCCGTATTGGTTGTCAGCCAGCCCATTCCGATCGCAAACCCGGCAGCGATCGCCCATACCGCATAGATTTCATCCCGCAACACCAAAGGTTTGCGTCCTGCCAACAGGTCGCGAATGATACCCCCGCCGATGCCTGTCATCACTGCTGCCACAATGACCGCACTGATGGGATGACCCATGTTAACGGCATATAGGGCACCCTGAATCGCAAAGGCGGCAAGTCCAATGGCATCGAAGAGCGCTTCCGTCCGCTTCCAATGTCCGATCCATTTCAGCGGGAGCACAAATGCCACGGCTACGGATACGAGGGCAAGCATAATAAGTGCGCCTTGGCTCCACAGCGTGGTCACGGGCACACCGATCAGAACATTCCTTACCACCCCGCCACCGAAGGCGGTGACCAATCCCAGCACCAGCACGCCAAGAATGTCGTATTCCTCTTCCATGGCCACGAAAGCCCCCGACATCGCAAACGCAATGGTGCCGATGATGCTGAACACTTCAAAAATGTGCAAGTCCAATTCCGTCCAAACCTCACTTTTCAAGTCATCTCCATGTCGCTCTCATCATTGTATCCGCGAGTGCCGGAATTGTGCAACTAGATTTTGTGATTTATACTGGAAGGGTTCGCAATATAATGATAAATGAAAACTTTCTTCATGGCAGGAAGGATGAATAGAATGACCATGAAACGCGTCGTCATTTTTACGGGGGGAAGCCTGTCTCCCGAATTTCTCAAAGAAATCAGGCACGATGACGTGCTCATCGCTGCAGATCGCGGGGCACTGTACCTGATCGATCACGGCATTCGACCCCACTTTGCCGTAGGCGACTTCGACTCTATTACTGACGAGGAACGGGAAAGGGTCCGCCTGAACAGTGAACGCATGATTTCCGTCGATGCCGTCGAGAAGGACTGGACGGATACGGAAATGGCTTTCGAAACCGCATTGGATATGGAACCTACCCATATTCTCATGCTGGGCGCTACAGGCACTCGCCTTGATCATACGCTTGCCAACGTACATATCATGGTCCGTGCGATGCAGCATCATATCTCTTGCACGCTTCAGGACGAACACAACTATCTGACACTGACCACGTCCGAAGCCTCGGTCGAAGATCGGGGGTATCAGTACGTTTCATTGCTGCCGTTGACGCCCGAGGTCACCGGAATCAGTCTGGAAGGCTTTCAGTACCCTCTGGATAAAGCAACGCTCCGGATGGGACAATCCCTCGGCATAAGCAACAAGCTTTTGGGACCTGCGGGGACAGTTACCATCGATAGCGGATTGCTGCTCATTATTCAGAGCAAGGATTAACGTTGGTTCATATGAAAGTTACATTTTTGTAACTTGCTGAAAAATAAAAAGAGCAACTTATTATTCGTAAAAACCTTTGATTTTCAAAGGTTTTTTCTGTTTCAAACCTTAAATGCATCCGTCAACGATTAATTTTTTGACATTTTTAATGGTATTTTAATAAAACGCTCCAAAACCAGTCACTTCAAGCACTTCAAGCTTCTACTCCAAATTTTAGGGTGTTACAAACCTGTTATACTCGCTCTAGCAAACGAAACGAAAACTTAATTTTGGAGGTACTACATGAAAACAAACATCTTTGTCCAAAAGGCCGTGACCGTGGGATTGTGCGCAGCACTTGGTTTTGGAGCCATCGCAATGACATCGGCACCTGCTGCTCAAGCAGCAAGCGCAACCGTGTCCAAAGGACAACAAATCGTCAATTACGGTAAACAATTTATGGGAACGCCATATAAATTTGGAGCATCCACTTCGACGACCAAAAATTTTGACTGCTCTTCCTTCATGAAATATATCTTTAAAAAGTATGGCGTGGACCTTCCGCGTACCAGCGTCAAACAATCCAAGGAAGGCGTAGCCGTATCCAAAGCGAACCTGCGCGTCGGAGACCTGGTATTCTTTTCGAGCGGCAGCCGTTCCACAGGCAGCAATATTACGCACGTAGCAGTTTACGCGGGCAACGGAAAGATCTTGCACACTTACGGATCTCCAGGGGTAACGTTCTCTGACCTGAACTCGGGAAACTGGAAGAAAACGTATATTAAAGCACGCCGTGTACTGTAATTTCCCTACGAATCATTGAATATATGTCTAAAATGGCCGGATCCATTAAGGATCTGGCCATTTTTAATGGGAAGAATGAAGCATATAACCCACTCCGCGCACAGTTTGAATGAGTTTGACGCCCCTACCCTTGTCCACTTTTTCACGCAAATGTTTGATATACACATCCACCACGTTCGTATCCATTTGAAAATCATAGCCCCATACTTCCGATAAGATCGCCTTCCGCGAACAGGCTTCGTTTGCATGCCGCGCCAAAAACTCCAACAATTCGTATTCTTTCGGCGTGAGCGTCAAATACTCCCCAGCCCGGCTGACTCTCCGCGAGCGCAAATTGATTTTAAGGTCATGCACCATGATAACTTCTTCGTCGAACTGCGAACCTTGAGAAAACAAGCGAAGCAAATTTCGAATCCTTGCCATCAATATACTCGGTTCGCTCTCTTGCTCGAGTATGTCGTTTGCCCCGCTGTCCAACCATTCCACGATTCGATCCGCGGATATTGCGGTCGTAATAATTATAAACGGAATGTTGTGATGGTTCTGTCCGCGATGCCACTTCAATCCTTCGTCGGGCTGGATTGTGTCTTCAGGAGCAGCGGTCCAGATGATCATGGACAGATTCTGCTTGACCATCTCCAATTGCTGCTTGTATGTACCTGCGCTGGCCAAGAGCACGGCATAGCCCTCGGCACTCAGCGCTTCTTTTAGCGACCTTGTCTGTTCCTGGGCGCCAACAAGTAAAATGGTCGTTTTCATCCGTTCACCCGGCCTTGGACAAATTCTTTCTCTGTAGAGGTCGCGTGCGATCCTCCATATGTCGTTATGATGCCGAAAAACGAAAAAGTCCATTCCTCGAAAGGAACGAACTTGAATTTGGTGCACGGCATTAGCCAAAATAGCGATGGACAAGCGTGCGTGCTTCAGCAGTATCTTTGGTCCCGTGGACGAGGATCCGACCGTCTTGAAAAATAACCATCCGATGTTCCCCTAGGCTGAACGAGACCAGAAACGGATTGTGTTCCACGACCCCTTCCCCAAGCTTACCCAAACGTTCAGCGGTCTGTTGGAGATCCAGCTTCAATGGGCGGGAAGGACGGATCTGCACCGTATCCCTGCCGCAGAGCACGTCCGTTTTTTCGAGATTCGAGGCGGATAAATACGGAAATGAAGCCGATGCGCTGCACGAAGGACAATCCGGCTTCTTCGCGCCATCCACGTTGATCGTTATGTACTCGTTCCGCCACAGGTCAAACGACAGCAGCTTGCGCCTTAAGGCGCCATGATTTCCGCTAAGAAGCTTCATGGCTTCTGCAGTCTGATTGGCCGTGACCATCTGCACGGCTTGCGGAATGATTCCAGAAGTATCGCAGGTATCCCCGCCCAACGGCACCTCCCCGAGCAAACAATTCAAACAAGGGGTTTCCCCTGGCATAAAGGTGTAGGTAATCCCGTAGCTGCCTACGCACCCACCGTAAATCCATGGTTTGCGATGTTTTTGGCACATATCGTTGATCAGCAGTCTTGTATCAAAGTTATCCGTTGCATCCATCACCAGATCGACATCCGCAATGAGTTCTTCCAATTCATCCGTCCGCACATCCATGACTTTTCCAACGATGTCTACTGTGGAATTAATCTCTTTCAGACGCTTTACAGCAGCGATCGCTTTCGGCATGCGCTCCAATGCGTCCTTCTCTGCGTAGAGCTGCTGGCGCTGCAGGTTGCTCCACTCCACGTAATCGCGATCGGCGATCGTGATATGCCCGATTCCGGCACGTGCCAACGTCTCGGCGATTCCCGTTCCCAGCGCGCCTGCACCAATGATCAGTACACGGCTTCCTTTCAGCCGCTCCTGTCCGTTTTTGCCCAGCGGCGCGAATCGTTCCTGCCGTGAGTAACGGTTTTCTTGCTCTGGATGCTCGTTCGTGTTCGGGTTTGTCATGACTGAACCATTCCTTCCGCAGGACTGCTCGCTGCTGCATAACGCTTGACGGGGATCATGCCTGCCTCGTATGCCAATCTTCCTGCTTCAACGCCCATTCGCATGGCCTTAGCCATCTTAACCGGATCGCGTGAACCTGAAACAGCCGTATTAAGCAATACGCCATCTGCCCCAAGTTCCATCGCTTGGGCAGCATCTTTGGGAGAACGAAGGCCTGCATCCACAATGACCGGAACCGCAGCCTGTTCAATGATCAGCTCAAGATTGTACGGATTTATCAGCCCTTTGCCCGCACCAATCGGCGAGGCCCCGGGCATCACGGCGTGTACACCGAGCAATTGCAGACGTTTGGCCAAAATGACGTCATCCGAAATATACGGCAGCACCGTAAATCCTCTTTCAAGCAGCATCTCGCAAGCCCTGTACGTTTCGATCGGGTCGGGCAACAACGTTCGCCCATCGCCGATCACTTCTACCTTAATCATATCACAAAGTCCCGATGCCCGTGCCAATTCGGCGATGCGTACCGCTTCTTCGGCATTCGTCGCTCCAGCGGTATTCGGCAGCAACGTGAATCGACTCAGGTCCAACGTGTCGAGAAAATGCTTGCGTTCCCGCTGCTCCAAATTCAAGCGCCTTATAGCAAATGTCAGAACCTCTGTGCCTGATGCCTCAACCGCCTGTCGTTGTACATCCAAGTCTTCGAATTTCCCTGTTCCCAGCAGCAATCTCGATTCAAAGGCATATTTTCCAATGTTTAACATACTTATCCGCCTCCCACAAAATGTACGATTTCGATTCGGTCTCCGTTTTTCAGCGGCGTCGTCTCATGAAGCTCTCGCGTTAAAATTTGCCGATTCAGCTCAACAACGACGGTTTTCACCTGAAGATTGAAAGAGAGCAACAATTTGTCCACACGATTCAACTGGTCTTCAATCTCCATCGATTGTCCGTTGACGATAATATTCAATGCATCATCCCCTTTCCGCTTAAGCGCTCCGGATTGAAAGCAGCAATCCCGAGTTCACCGGCTGATTTCCCCTCGATCAAATCCGCCAACACACTGCCTGTGATAGCGCTGAGCAAAATACCGTTCCGATAATGTCCGAAAGCGGCATACAATCCGGAATATTGTTCGCTTTCCCCCAAATACGGCAAACCATCCGGAGTCGATGGTCTCACGCCGGCCCAGGCTCGCTCGAATCGGGCGTGCGCAACGGCGGGAACCCATGCTGCCGCGGCGGAGATCAGTTTCTGGATTCCTCCAGGGGTCACATGCAAATCCGAAGCTCCCGCCAAGCTTGTTGCACCCAACCACACTTCTCCATTCGCTTTTGGAACGATATAAACATCTTCCGCATAAACGGTCCTGTCCGGTACATTTCCCCGTGCAGCGTCATGATGCGAAAACCGGACAGCAACCATTTCTCCCTTTACCGGCACGACAGGCATGTTCAACCCTACGCTTTCCATCAACTCTACTCCTTGCAGCCCGGCCGCGACTATGACATTTTTACATGTCAACATGCCAATGGAGGTTTGAACCCCTTGTATGCGTCCTGCCCCGGTTTGCAGCGTTACATTCTGAATGCCTTCCATGATTCGAGCCCCGTATGCTTGAGCGGACTTGGCATAAGCTGTGACAAGGTTTAACGGCAGCACTTCGCTTTCAGCTTGCCTGTACAACCCGCCATACGTATCCCGGCTTAGCCAGGGTGCTTGACGCTGCAGTTCCTGCCGATCCCAATACGTGCATGCATTCGAATCTGTTTCATATGCGGCTGCATATAGTCCTGCCTTTTGTCCGCTTCGAAAAGGCGTAATGAACCCGGCCTGCCGCAAGCCAATGTCAATTCCGCTCATCGCTTGAATATGCTCCCTCTGCCGGTGAACCCGTTCACGGCTGCGCCGGGCAAGCTCCGCCATGGCCGCATGATGAAAGTGCTCACTGTCGGCAGCCAGCATGCCGGCCGCCGCCGATGACGTCCCTCCACCCATTCGGGCTCGTTCCAGGAGCATTACTTCCTGCCCGCGGGCTGCCAATTCATAAGCAATGGAACAACCGATGACACCCCCTCCGATCACGATCGTTTCGGCAGACATGTCCTTTCGCGAACGTGGATTCTCTTTTTTGTCGAGAATGTCGAACCCCGAACTACCGTCTAAGCTAATGCGATCATCAAACAACGATTGCCCCTCCTTCATCTCGTTCAATGGCGTCATTCATGGGCCGTACACCGGACATAGCCTGTTTGAATGCAGCGGCTGCTTGCTCAGGTTTACTGTTCTCCCATATGGCGGACATGACCGCAATCCCGCTTGCCCCGGCTGCGTAAATCGCATCGACGGCATCAGGGCGAATTCCGCCGATCGCAATGACGGGAATGCAAAGGGAGCTGCATATCGCTTTCAATGCAGGTATGCCTCTTGGCGCAGCGCCAATTTTGCTGTTGGTAGCAAAAACGTGCCCAAAAATAACATAATCTGCGCCTTGGCGCTCAGCGGACTTCGCCCCTTCCAAGGAATGCACGGAAACGCCCAGACGGATCGGTTCATGCTTGTTGTCCATCCGGATGGTTGTGCCATACTGTTTGAAATCCGATTCCCCCCTTTGCACGCCGCACAACTTAGGAACAGAAAAACCATCCATTCGATCAGGAATGCCATTAACGACAATTTGCGAAGCCGGGATACCCGCTTCTTGCATTCGTTCGGCCCAATGCAATCTTTGGTTGATCGCAAGATGTTTTTCCCGAATATGAATGTAATCCACCCAAGGGCTCACCCGGATCGCCTTTTCAAGAAAAACATCAAGGTCCCCCGTTCCGTTTGAAATGACATGGAGCTCCAATGATGAAGGTACTGATTGAGTTTGCGAAGCAACCATAACTCGGTTCACCTGCCTTTCAGAAAAGAACACAAAAAACCACTCCCGCAGGGGAGTGGCGACTTATTCGTATCTTTCGTGCAATGCAAGGCAAATGCGAAACCAATGAGCATTATTCTCACGCGTTTATGCATGGAACGAGCATTGCCGATAATCGCATTGCAATCCAAGCGACGGCTGAAATACAGCCTTCCTTGTCATGACGAAAAACGTGCCACTTCCCTACGCTGGTATGATCCAGATCAGGTACAAAGGGTCCGGAATCGAATTATTCCATCTCAGCCGCATCGCGCGGCACCCCTAGTGCTCTTATGAAGTTGTAGCCTATATTACCATAGGCATCCTGTTTTGTCATCGATCATTTTTCCGTGCACTGCCAAAAATCAGGAAGATCAGCGCTTTTTTAGGTTAGACTACGCAGCTGAAAATATCGCACTATCCAGTGCCTTTTCGTCGGAGGATACTAGTGATTGATATAACAATTTTGCTCAAAATAGCCTCGAGCCGCTGCCTCCTGGGCATCCGTAAAAACTTCCTCCGGCCTGTATCCGTTCGAGCATGTGGCCGGATAATAATATTTGATGCCGCTGTCAGGATCCACGCCGCCGATCACGGCCGTCCTCTTAACAAGCCGGCCGCCTCCGATGGCAAAGTTGTTGATTTTTCGGCTCCCGCTCGGAATACCCTGAATGAAAGCAATGATCCCTGTGTCATTTATAGAGTTGTACCAGTCTTCCTGGGAGATGAGCGGCAGAGTAAACGTGTATGAGATGCCATTTCTTCTGGCAAATTCGTTGTGACGATTGATGACCTCGGCCAAATCCTCCTGAACGGCACTGACAATCCGGCTTCTGCGCACATGTTCAAAATGTTCATCATTTCTCAGCAACGGGATCCGTGTCGACGCGATGAGTTCATTCCGAAAGCCTTCAAGCCACATTTGCTTTTCGGCATCATAGGCGTAGACATAACTATCCAACGTGAAATTGATGCTGTTTCCGTCTTCGTCTGCATAGGTATAAGGTTTCTTCGGGCTCCATACGTGACGAAAATAGTTTTCGGACTCCCCCATCATTTCCGTCTCTTTGGCATACATGTAGTAACCGTCGTAGTCCAGAACAACGATAGCCGGGATATAATCGAACAAGGAGCGAATCGCTGGCGGATCGTCCTGAATCCCCAAATTAAGAGCCATCGTTTGCGTAAACGTCTCCAGCGCCAAATCTTTATCAGCGTTCACAAACTTTGATGAACCGTAGCCCGCTTCTCCACTTTGCTTTTCGTTCTGGTGCATGACCATGCCAGCGTCCATGACGGCAGTCCTCAGCGCTGTCTCGTATCTATTGCTGAGGATCTGGGCCTCTTGGAGTTCCCGACTGCTCTGCGACACGATCCAAAAAAACGGAAAAAAGACAAGCACAAAAACGATGGACAGCTCAGTAATCTTCATTCAGCACCATCCCTCCATACGTGGTAAACACGGCGGGAGATTGGATTGTCCCATTTAGCCATTCGCGGATAAGCATTGCGGGGGTTCGATTCGTATTTCTGACGGACACGGTAAAAAAATCCCCTACTGTAAACGTGTATCTCCTGACAGGATCCTCCGCGGTTTCTAAACCGTCGGTCGGAAAAAGCTTCTCTTTGATTTGGCTTGAATAATATCCATCCAAAACCGTCTCGTACGTCCCCGTAAAAGTCGCAGGATTTTGGGGATCGATGTAATTCGGCACATATTTTTTGTGCAGATGCTCCATTGAAATGTCGTAGACATTGCCCGTGCGCGCCAATTGTTCTTCGAACTCGGCAAACATGGCTGGAGAAATGTAACCTTTGGTGCGAGCGGAATCAACAAAACGCGTGACGGTCTGGTAAACGGTCATCCGGGAAATCTCATCCTGCCGATCCGCCGTTTCGGCAGCCGGATATACATATAGCAGAAGTACTGCCAACAAGACGGCAAGCAGTTTGGATGCGGCATTAATCAATATCTCCGGCCTCCTTCCAGAACGAGATTTTATTCAGCTGCCCGGACTCGTCTCTGATAAACTCAGGCCTGTAGAGACCCATAAGCTGGACCGGAACGGTCGCCCCTCTATCTGCCAAAGGGTCTATACGATAGGTGCTTCCGTCCACCTCCACCTGAATGGTTGTCCCCGTCATCTGTCTGACCGTATGCAGCACTTCCGCTCCGCTATAACGTTCCGGCTCAGAAATTCTCAGCGTTGCTGTCAACTTGCCCTCCATAGCTTCCGTTCCCTGGATGGTCTGATCAATGGCTTGTGCCAAGTGGCGAACATGATGCTGTCCGTGCATACAAGCTGCAACAAACATAACTACCGCCGTGCAAAACAACATAAGCTGCTGCGTGTTTCGGGACATCACCCTCCAGCTCCTGTCACGATTGTGTGAAAATAAGCCCTCTCACCACATTGGACTTATCTTTCACGATGATCGCTTTGAATTTCCCGCTCGGATTGACGTATTGGTTGTCTTTCTCGTTCATCGTTTGATTAATGCTCCCTACCTTGATATCAGGCGCGATCACCGAGCCATAATCTGCGTTATTGACGTCACGTGAAATGTTCAATTCATTGCCGTACCATTGTCCCGCTGCGTTTTTGCCAGTAATGATCTGAATGCCGAACTGGTCCTTGTCCGCATACTTTCGCAGCGCATTGGTCACCTGGGAGCCGCTGATCGTTGTTCCGTCATAAACGGTGAATGCAGCCTGAGACAATTCGGTCTGAATGTCCGCGAAGTTGTTCTGTGCCGTCTTGGTGGCCTCCTGGGCCGATATAAACAGCAGCACCACGATCGTAATCAAGGCAATCGTCAAAAAAATCCCGGCAGCAACCTTTAGCGCACTGGATGCATTGTTCATTTTCAATTCCTCCCAAAATAAGTTGTATGATTTATAATTTTTGGATTTGTTCGTAATACATGTTCATCTGCAGGAAGCTCATGCCAACAAGCGGGACGACCAAGTAGAGAAAGACCAGTGCATACATAGGCGCAAACCCGATCATTTTTCCCCATGCAGCCTTGGCATCGACCATGTTGGCGTACTCCTGCTTGCGTTGTTCAAAATAAAAAGACATCATGCTATCCAGATCATCAAATGCTTCCTGGATCGAAATTTTGCCCAGCGCAAGCTGCAGCTTGTCCACAAGGCGTTGAAACTCCGGGAGCCGCGCATCCGCCTTTAAATGTTCAAGGGCATCCTCCGGCCCATGTTCGAAATGAAGCAGGCACTTTTGCAAAGGGCGTTTGAAAATGACGGCAAACCGGTTAAGCCACTCCAGAATCTCTTCCACCGACATCCGCTCCATGTCGCGCAAAATCGAGATGACCGTCTGGAACTGGTAAATTTCATGCAGCATGTCCATGCCGCGCATTTTGCGCTGAAACAGCATCAGCCATATGGGCAAATAATACCCGGACGTGCCGATCAGAAAAGCAATGAGCAGTTCCCACCACTGCAAATATTGACGTTGAAGCTTCTCCCATTTTTGCGTGATCCGGGCAACCGTTTCATTCTGCACCTCGTCCTTAAGCTTCCGGGAACTAACGCGCTCTAGCGCTTGGACGATTTCGTCATGAGTCGCATTCCCTGCTTTGGAGACCTGCTGCAGCACAGCCCGGTCCAGATCCGCCGTATCCTGGGCTTGTTTCAATTCATCTGCAGACATGGCTCCGAACATTCGGTCATCCCGGACAGGCGCATATAAAATATGGTTCCGTTCCACCTGGTGAAGCGCAGCAATGCAACAAAGAGAGAATAGAAAGCATCCTGCAAAGAGGACAAACCTTCGAATAGCCAACCATTCATACTTGAGCTCCGAGCTGCTCTCTCTCATCAAACGTACGGTTTGGCCGTACTTGATGCTGCCGGGTTTGGCTGCAAGCAGAAATGAGCATTTTCGAATAAAAGGCTGCTTGTAAAGGATTCGCTCCCATACGGTATTGCTGCGCCCTGCCCGAAAACGCGTTTCATCGTACTGTTGCAGGCGCTGCAGCAGTAAATAGGCAGCAATAATCACCACATAGATGGATATCTTGGTTACGAACCCCAGCTTGCTTCCGTAAAACTCATCCATCGAAGGAAAGCTGCTTCTGGCCCAACGCTCGATCGGCGCCGTAAACAGTACCGGGGCAAGCGCAATGATATTGAGCCCTTTCAACAGGTAATCCAGCTTGTCCCTGCGCAAAATTTCCAAGTGGATTTCCTGCGTGAGGTTGCCGAGCCCCTTCAGATAGATGGAGCCGTGCGCCCTGTCCTTATCCCCGAATTCCATGACCAAGTAGGACATGCCCGCAAATCCTTTCAAAAAACGGTTAGGAGCAACCTCATAATACCTTTCCAGCGCCTCGTTCGGATCCGGTGAAGTCAACGCCTCGTAGATGAGCATGACTTGCTGCGCGGCTTCCCCTTTGCCTGTTTCCGCTGCCTCGTATAGCGCTTCTTCGATCATGCCGTGCTGGTGATAACGATGACGCACTTCGGCAAACACATCCAGCATCTGCATCAACAAACGTTTCTCCAAGCGATTTAGCCACATATCCAAGACCAGGCTGTTCAACACAACCGCGCACAGAACAACCAATAACAAAAAGCTCCATCCAGGTTGAACCATCAACAGAACGATACCGACTAAACTGCAGCTTCCTGCGACGATGAGCACGATCCCCATCGTCGTTTTTCTCAGCGCCATTTCATCTCCGACATGGCGGAACGAAATCCTCTTTTTGACCTGCAGAACGTATGCAGACCATAACGGCAGTTTCATGCTCCAACGATAGCTCTGCAATAAGAACGATCTCCAACCGGCAAGCCTCCGGCTTCCTGGCATGGAAAATACGGTTTGCCGTCTGGTTGCTGCAACACCTCCTTTATGGCGGAGAATCGCTAGAATCAGCATGACAACCGCCAGACCTACAGCACAGCATGCAAGCAGCAATAACAGGATCGATTTAAACGGCATGGGTATCCCCCCAATGTTTGCTCAGAAACCGCTCGAACCGGTCTGCATCCTGCATCGTCATTTGATCCCGCATTTCGGACATGCTTTCAGCAGTTAAAGGCGCAGCCGCAACATAACTTCCGTCCCGATACTCGACCACGTTGCGGAACGAAAACCCTACCCGCTCTTCAACGCTCTCGATCTGCCCGGAACGCGGCAGGCATTCGGTGATTCGCTCGATGTATCTGCGTCCCTCCGCATCTTTTTTCATGTGCACGTCGAAATTGATCACGCTGACGACCTGCTCTTCGGCAATATGTTCATGTTGAAACATCCCTGTTTTGAGCAGTGAATTGCGCAGGGAAAACACAAGATCCCTGAACGTTTTGGCATGGTGAGTGAACAGCGTGAACAGACTGGCGACTTGAGACATTTGAATCATCCAGGCCGCTACTTCGTCACTCGCTACTTCGCCCAAAATATTCACGGTTCCGTCCGTTTTTTTCTGTAAATCTAGGCCTTCCTGACCGGAAATATGCTCGGTTTCGCGAAAGCTCAATATGTTGCGCCGGCTATAAATACGTCTCAGCTGCAGCTCGAAGGCCATCTCTTGCACACGCAAGGTATACGATGGATAAATGTGTTTCACCATGGCCATAAGGAGCGTTGTTTTCCCCGAACCCTGAGCTCCGGTCACAGCGGTAATCCGGCTTCCTTTCATCAAATAACACAACAGCATAATCGGCAGCTCCGCATTTTCGCCAGTGACAAGCTGCTCCAGCGAAGCATTCGGAATATCGAACTTCCGTACGAAAAAGGCCCACGATTCCGCAAACGGAGGACGAACGACAACAACGCGCGAACCGTCTTTCATCTCGTTCACTTTATATCCGTTCGCCTCGGACAACTGTCCAGGGTAGTTGTATTTGTAAATGTTCTGGCATACCCTTTTCAGTTCACGGACGCTGCCAAAGGACAGAAACGACAGGTGGATCGATCTCCCCTTGTAAAAAATCCAAACGCTCTCCGCTGCGCTTAAAGGCTCTTTCGCTTCATCCACAAACGATGTATCCTGTATCAGATCATTCCACGATGCAGGTAACCGACCTCCTTGATCCTGCGTATCCAATATGCCGCTGACTCCGCCGCTCACGCCATCAATGCGTTGGTCACGAATCTCGTCAACAATCGAAAACCCTTTGTAGTGTTGATAGATTCGCTGCACGACGATATCTCTTTTTTCATGAAATTCTAGCCTGCGGTATTCGCAATCGAAAACGTAATGGATGTCTTCCTCCGAAATGTAGTAGCTCCCCCCGTTCTCCCCTTCTGCCTCCATTCGCAATTTCCCAAGATCATACGTTTCGATCAGCCGGGAAAGAGCATCCACCCCGAATTGCTGTTTGTACAAAAAAAACACAATTTCAAAGCGATCCTGAACCGTTAACAATTCCTGATCTTCAAATGGAATGACTTCATCAATGGTGGTCTTGTTCAATCCAAGACTCCGCGTGAGCAGATCGCCGATGAGTCTTTTAACATAAAGTTTGTCGCTCAGGCTGCCGGAGACACAGCCTTTCAGCGCTTTCCGCATCTCGGCACGCTGGTTGATTCTCCGCTGATATTCCTCTTCATGCAAGTCGGCGTCGGCCAACTGGCTGTGACTTAACTCATGCAGCGAATGTTTTACTTTCTCCGTCAAACCTTCGATGGTTAGCGATTCGTGATTATGATCTTTCCGTTCTTGTTGTTCACGATCAAGCTTCCTGTATTTCGCCCCAAAAAAGAGGATGATTCCAAGCAGCATTACGCCGATTAATGTACCATTCACCCCCATGAAGGTCAGGCTCCCCTTTCAAGCCTTTTCAAGATCGTGCGCATTCCTGCGCCGTCCATGATCAGGCGAGCGAATTCAGCCATATGCTTGCTGAAACTGTCTTTCCCTTTTCCTTCATTGCCACCCCACCCGTGCAATTGCAGAAAACTCCCCACATCGCGCCGATTGGCTGCATCAAGGTACCCCGTTGTGTACGGGATCGCCGACATCGTCCCCTTATATCGGAAACGACGACGAATGTTCGCTAGCGTTGCTCGGGCATGCGGGTCATACTTGCCAATTACCAAATGCATTTTTCGGTCTTTCATACAAGAAGGCATTTCTCCTTCAAAAAACTGTTCAAGCTCCCTCATGTTCTGCGTCAAATGAACGACCACGAACTCAGCGCGCTGCAGAAGAAGACTTGCATCTCTCCCTTCCTGACCCGCCTCTACGATGACCAGATCATAGTATTCGTTCGCCGCATTCAGCAGCGAGTTCAGCGGTTCAGCCTGCCCTTTATGCAATCGCTCCATATTGTTCATGGAACCGGTCAGCAAGTCCAAGCGGTCTTTGATCAGCGGTTTGGCATGATCCTTGACGTTATGTTTGGTCAATGCGCCGCTGGCATGCAGCCGCTCGATGGCATCCCATCCCCCTTCGTCAAAACGGTGAAGCGAGTCTGCTTCATACCCTTGAATCGGAGGAAGCAACGCCTCCACTCCGCTGCCCGCCTGTCCTGAATTCACCAGTAAAATTCTTACTCTGTACTGCAAACCCATAGCATACGCGCCAATCAATGAGCTGGAGGTGCAGCCGCTTCCGGGAAATGGACTCCAAAACGCTACCGTACTCATGCCCTCATCCTTTCTGCTTCTTTCATCGCCTTGCGGCTCTGAATCGGTTCCCAGCCTGTCAGCTGCTCGATCAGGCGGCGAAGCGATTTTTTGTAGTTTCGAGAAAGTGGGCCCAGCCGTATTCGGCGATGATGCTCATTTTCCAATTTGACTGCCGCAATCAGTTCATCCCAGGGCAGCACCAGAGATTCTGCAGTCCACTCAAACGGGCCTCTATCAAGATATGTCCATAAATATTGAACATCCAGTTTGCAATCCACCGCATTGATCAAAATCCGTTGAAACGAAAGATTGCCCGGCAAGTCCTGTTCCTCCAGCAAATGCTCCAGCCAGCCCTTGCTACGCTCGAGATTATAACGCTCGTAATCGCAGACCCAGAGACGGATCTCGGCTTGCAGCCATAAATCTCGGGAAGCGAAATGGGAGCTTTCCACGTCATAAACGATGTAATCATAAGCGTCAATCCCTTCGCCGCTTGCTTCGAGATGGCCCTCAACCGCTGCGGACGTAACGAATTGGCAAGCGACGTCGAATCCTTCAAACTCAGTAATGCGAAGCGAGTGATTGCCTTCACCCACGCTATACATGTATTTCTGTTGAAGCGTACCATCTACAAGCAAAACCCTTTTACCGGACGCCGCCAAAATTTTGCACAAGTACAACATCAGATCCGTTTTCTCGCACAATCCCGCAAAAATCCATGCATGCAATTGAACCCCTCCTAAACAATCGCGTTGTTATAAGAATCATTAATAGAATAAATCGCTTGTTTTTCTGTGTCTCATTGCCCGCCAGTCAGCACCCTTTGTTGTTGTTCCTCAGCACTGCCGCTGTCCGCCGGTTGGTCAAACACGCTGCCTGGATCAACGTTCGCGGACTGATCCGTTCGTTCGCCAGCGACTGGACGGTTATTGTACGAAACAGAGGATTGCGCCACATCCTGTTCAACGCTCCGCGAAGGCGCGGCAGCAGAGATTGCAAGCGAGCTTTCCAATGAGCTGCGCACTTGGCGCACTAGTTCCTGCTCGGCCCGCCTGACGATATTCGGATCGCTCTCCAGCAATTTCAACACCTCCTGATTCGCTGGATACGTCGGTATGGCCGCAGTTTGAAACTGGGGTTCCACATAGGTAAGGGCGTAGATTGAAGCTTTATGTAAGTAGGCATCCACGATCGCACTGGATAGCGACAAGATCTCTTCTTCCGTCATCGTAATCCATAATGTAGAGGCATTGAGGCGCTCCACCTTCTTTTTCGACAATAGAATGTAGTCCTGGCCTGTCGGAAACTGGATCCGAACATCAATGATATCACCCTGGGCCAACGACGAAGGCAGCAGAACAACTTGAAGCTCCCGGTTCCTTAAATCCGGAGGAGCAGGCGTATCTTCGTAAACCATTTCCGTCGTAATGGCTGTTCCTTTTTTAAGCTCGATCTTGGCTCGCTGATCTTCGGGTTGTTTGCTGCTGGACCACAAATTGCGCGGTGCCTGTGCGTCGGGGACGGCAAAAAGCTTAATGTCTTCCGCGAGAATCGGCTCCCCCGCTTCGATATCCCGCACGGTCACCCATGCCTGCGCCCCCGACTCCCATTGCTGGAGAAGCTCGGCTTCTTTTTGCTCGAAGGCTGCTGTAAACTTCGCTTCGATCTCCGCTTTGGTGTCGTTTAGCGTAATGAGGCTGTAAATCACGTATCCCCCAAACAGCAGGCCTGCTGCACCCGCACCAATCAGGCCAGCATAAATCCGTTGTCGGCTTTGCTTTCGTAATTTGGACAAAAAAGGCTCTCCTTTCCCTTAATTGCATGTTCTGCTTTGGAATTGATCGTCATTTCTTGATGATCTCAGCTTGCTTCACCACACTTCATCCTGTAAGCCTTACCATCATATACACGGCTCATTTCTTTCTGGTAAACCACGAACGCTTAGCCGGCGTATGCCCTGTCAGATGATGCAATAATTGCCCAAGCACCTTATCCATGTGTGGATCCTTGTCAAAGGGATCTGTTTGCAGCGGAAGGCTGTATACGCGTTCCGTATCCAGTGATTTGCGAATTCGCTGCACTGCATCCGAAGCGGCCAATGGCAGGCAATAGGTCCACTTGTCCCGCGGGAAACGATGATGCGAGCGAATCAAAGCTCCAATCTCGGCTTGCCTCCACTCCGCGCCTGAACCTACAACGATGGGCAGGTCGGCTCTTAGAAATTCCTCCAGCCGCTGCTGATCCTGACCACTGCCCAAATCCATGACGATAAACTGGTAGCTGCCCCCAAGCAAAGACAAAATATCTGCCCTTCCGGATTGCTTCCAGTAGTGGACACCGTTGACCACAAAATTCCGGCCTGCAGCAGGCGGCTTGCCGCCATGGGCGATTTGCTGGATACGGCTAAACGACTGCGAACGCGGAGACATTTCAATAATGGCTACCTTGCCGTTGTTCCGCTCCAAATAATGGCTTATCGCTATGGATGTATGCGTTACGCCTACACCGGCCGCCGTTCCCATCAATGCGATGACACGGGTACCACCATTCATCGTTACCGATGCATTTCCTGAAAGCGGAACACTTCCGGGTCTTCGCAAAATTTCCGTGCGCACTTCGCCAGCCGATTGAAAACGTTCCTGGGGTTCCTGGCGCAGCAACCTTCGCACAACAGGGATGTACATGCGTGGAACGTCGCCTCGTACAGAAGCCTCTACCCCATGAATCCACTCCGTATAAGCACCGCATGTCAAGAGATACAGCATCAGTGCGCCAAGTCCGTATAGGTCTGAACGGGCATCCGTTTGTCCCGATCCGTATTGTTCCGGCGCGGCAAATCCGGCAGTTCCCAGCTTGATCGTATCCTGATTTTGAAGCGTCTTATAACTCCGGGCAATGCCGAAATCAATCAATCTCACTTCATGCTCCGGCGTGATCATGATGTTGGACGGCTTCATATCCCGGTAAATAATGGGCGGGTCGAGGTGATGCAAGTATTCCAATACATCAAGCAACTGAAGCACAAATTCCGTTACCTGCTCCATCGGGATTTTACCGCCGCATTGTCTGAAATAATCGGCCAGCGTCATGCCTTCGATTCGCTCCATAACCAGGTAAGCATACCCTTGTTCATCCGGGGCAAAGAAATCGACAATCTGCGGAAGCCTTGGATGTCGAAGCGAAATGAGCAGGGCCGCCTCCGTGTCCATGGTGCTCTCATAGGGCAAGCTCATCACGCTTTCCTTAACGGCCCACGTTTTGCCGGGAAGCTTCAAATCCTCGGCTTCGTACACACGGCTCATGCCGCCTGTGCCTAGAACCGAAACGATGCGGTATCTGTCGCCAAGCAGTCTTCCTGGCACCAATCCGGCCGAATGTTTCACTGTCAATCCCTCCTTTCTCGCACGACAAAAAGGGAAAGCACTCCAAAGCCGCACTACCGAAACATCGGTAGCTCTGACTCTGGGATGCTTTCCCTTTAAACGTCATGGTTAATATTGGTATCATTATAGTACATGCCGGTGTTGGTTGTAAAGTACAAAAACCATTTCAGATCATGTCATACACAGTACGCCCAATTTTTCCATCCTCGCTGGTAAAACAATCTTCCTCAGCAGCGTATCTGTTAATATTTAATCATGTAAAGCGTAATCTCTTCTCGATTATGGAACAACTGCTTCGAGCGTTGAATTTGCAAACGGGAGCGTTCAAAGGTGTCGATGACTTCCTTGATCAGGGCCAGCGGCTTTTTGTGAAGCAGCTTGACCGTAACGATCGCGGTTCCCCCGGACTGAAGGCTGTACATCAGATCGGAAACAAGCCTGCTCATCAGCTTGGGACTCCAGCTCATATCACATACCAGCAGATCGAATTCGCCTTCCTTAAACTTCACGTCACCCGCATTTTTTCTCAAAAACGTAAGCTTGGGCGATTGCAGCAGACCCGCATCCATCTTGGCCGGATCCACAGCGGTAACCTCAAGGCCGCGTTCCAACAGAAACGATGTCCAACCTCCTGGCGCGGCTCCGATGTCCAGCGCTTTGCGAAAAGATCTGAAGTCGATGCCAAAGGTCTGCTCCGCTTCCAGCAGTTTGAATTTGGCCCGCGAAATCTGCCCCTCTTCCTTCTGAAAACGGATGGCTCCTCCATTCCAGTCCGACAAATTTTGTTCCGGTTTCGAAATTCCCGCGTACAAGGTTTCCTCAGCAGCGAAAACGGATACGATGTAATCTGCTTCGCGAACAACCCACTCGCAGCCCAGATCCTCCAATTTGTCGGTGAGGTATTGCTTCAGCGACGCAGCGTTTTCATGCCAGAACGCACCTTCGGTTTTGCGCGCCTGCAACGCCACGCGTGAACCGCCCAGCTCTTGATGATTCGTTATAAAAGCAAGCAAGCGTTCCAGCGCTTGTTCGGAATCGGCTGCGTTTTCCTGAAATTGCACCGGTTGAATATGACGCAGAAACGTCGGATCCTCCGTCTGCAGCATACTGGCAACTTGTTCTTCCGCAACAGGCAAGCCTGCAAGCAACACCTCGCCGGGCACGAGCACCGTGCTCTTGACCGCTCCGAACGTTCGGCGCAATTCTTCCTGCGCGTAGGGCGCAAAGCCATGATTGGCCGTGCAAATAAAACGGGAGAAGTTACCTTCCTCCCAAGGTGATTGTGACTGTGTACTCAAAATGTGTTACCCTCCAGAACGTACGCGAATCCAAGGCCGTCCTTCCACCCATTGGATGTCGACCGGAATGTCGTACGTAAGCTTAATGGTTTCTTGCGTCAAAACATCATGTTTCGGACCTGCCGCGGCAATGCGGCCATCGCGAACAAGAGCGACATGCGTAAATAAAGGCATGATTTCCTCAATATGATGCGTGACATAAATAACGGTCATGTCCCGCTGGCGCAGCCGGTCGATTTCGGCCAGCATTTTTTCGCGTTCATACAGATCAAGCCCCGCACAGGGCTCGTCCATGATGAGCAGTTTGGGATCGGCCATGAGCGAACGCGCCAGCATCACCTTTTTCCGTTCCCCCTGGGACAATGTACCGAGCGGTTGATCGGCGAGTTTGCCAAAGTCCATTTCTTCTAACAGCTGCCGCGCTTTGTTTTGAACCTCGTCCGGAATCGCCTGATAAAAACGCAGAAATGCGTAGGCCCCGGTAGCCACAACTTCCCAGACAGGATCTCGCAAAGTCAGCTTTTCGATCAGCGTCTGGCTGATGTAGCCGATCTGCTTGCGCACTTCCCGCACATCGCATTGCCCGTACCGGTTGCCCAATACGTCGATACGTCCCTGGCTTGGGAACATGTACCCCGTCATCAGCTCCAGCAGCGTTGTTTTCCCGGAACCGTTGCGTCCCAGGATCACCCAATGCTCGCCTTCCTGAACGTGCAGCTGCACATGGTCCAAAATTTGACGTTCCTCTCTCCGGAGGGAAACGTCTTGCATCTGAATGATACTCATCCCAGCACCACCTTTCGAATTTCGCCGAGAAGATGTTGGGTTGAATTCATTCGATAAACCATTGTTGGCCTTTCTTGCTCACCGTCAAACAGCATAAGTGCCGGCACGCTGGATATTTGATACTTCTGCACCAACTCGGGAATATCGTTGATATTCATCTCGACCAACACATCCTCCGGCAGCAAATGCTCGGCAACCTCCAGCATGCGCCGGGCAGCGGCACATGTGCCGCATAGCGGAGTATGGATGAAGACTGCTTGTGGCAAGCCTTCCCATACGTTGCGCAAAAGCATTTTTTGCGTGATCGGCTTCATCGGGAACCCGCTCCCGCGGCAATGCGAAGCATAACCTCACCTGTCATTGGTCCGTTGTGCATAATGACTTCTGCCGGCTTGTTTGAGTAAAGGATTTCATACATTTGACGTTTGCCAAACATGCTCGAGGTATGCAAATAAATCTCGCGCGGATAGAGGCCTTCTCTTACGATCGCTGCAGCGACATCGCCACCGTTCGGGGAATCGGGACCCAGCTCATAATCGAGCGACAATATATCTACTTCGCATTCCCTGAGCAGCATCAGGCATTCCTCCGCGTTTTTTGCGAGCACAAAGCCTTTCGGACATGCCCGGTAGTCATCCAAAAATACATGCATGGTATCTCTCCTCTCCCCGCTTTTATTGCCAGGAACGCATTAACGCGATGTCTTCGCGGTGCGTTCCGTCTTTGCCCGTCTCCGTTTCCATGACAACGACGGCTTTTCCGAACTCGGGAGACGCCAGCAGCGCCTTCATTCCATCACTTCCGATGCGACCGGCGCCAATTCGGGCATGTCTGTCTTTGCATGAGCCGGATGCATATTTCGAATCGTTGAAATGTACGGCGGCCAAGGCATCCCAATAGCCAAGCTTTCTTCCCTTTTCTAACATGGCCTGCTCTTCCCCCTCAGACCACATGCCTGAAGCAAAAGCATGGCAGGTATCAAAGCAAAAAGCAATATGTTCAGGGTGGCTGCATAGTTTGCGAATCTGCACCATCTCTTCCATCGTTGTTCCCATAGGTCCATGATCGCCTGCTTGATTTTCGAGCAGCACCTTTGCCTTCCCGTCCCATTGCTCCAGAACCATGTCAAGGGTCTGTATAATATGCTGATAACCCACCAAAGGGTCGTCGCTTTTCATATGGCCAAAATGAACCACCGTGCCCACGGAGCCGCAAGCATCTGCGATCTCCAGGTCATTGCGAATCGAAGCGATCACCGCATGATATCCCGCCTCTCCACGGGACATGCCCAAAGCAGGATTAGTAGGATACGGCGAGTGGGCGATGGACGCCAATCCGTACTCCATGCAATAGTCCCGGCATTGCCGGGCATCTATGGCATCCAGAGCCTTAAGCGAGAGACTGCGGGGGTTTTTCGGAAAGTACTGAAATGCCGTTGCCCCCTGTGCATGAGCCCGCTTGGCCGCCTGGACAAATCCGCCTTTGGTGCTGACGTGCGCGCCGATGCCGCTGTTAGGCGTCATGCTGGCAATCCGGACAGAAAAATGCCTTCTTGCCCGTGATTTCCACACGTTCGATCGTTCCCCCACAACGCGGGCACGCTTCGCCTTCGCGATCGTACACCCTGCATTGGTCATCAAAATTTCCTGTCTTCAAGTCGCCTTGCATCAGCGGCATTTCAATATATCCGCCTTCGCTGGCTGCCTCGCGCAATACCGATTGCATGGCATGATATAGACGTTCGCTCAGTTCCGGAGAAGCGGCAATATTTTGGGTTTTGGACCCGGGTCTTAAGCCCGCAGCAAACGCAATTTCATCCGAATAACAGTTGCCGATGCCCGCAATGATATGTTGATTGACCAGCGTTGTTTTGAGCGTGCCCCGGCGCCCCTTGAGCAGCGCGGCAAACCGTTCTGCGTTCATGCGGCGGTCCAGCGGCTCGGGTCCTAACTCAGACATCGCTTCTTCGGTTTCCTTCGAAGTCAACAGATGCAAATAACCCAACCGCAGACCGATAAAGAATAAAATTTGTTCACCGAAATGAAGCTCAACTTGGGTCGTGCGGTCTGGTCGATCATCCTCGGTTCCCCAATAAAGCAATCCGCCCAGCATCAAGTGCAGTACGAGGCGCTTTCCGTTGGAAAGGTGGAAAATAAGATGCTTCGCCCTACGCTCCACAAAAATGATGCGATTGCCCACCAGCTGCTGTGCAAACTCATCCGGCGTTTTGTTAATGGATTTTTCGCGGTTAACCGCTACGTTCGTAATCGGTTTATCCAGTATGTGATCGGACAATAGCGTCCGGTAGTTTTCCATTTCCGGCAATTCCGGCATCGTACATCTACTCCTTCGTCGTTGGATGGCCGACTTGCTCAGACAGCCACTCGATCAGATTGTTCAAATCTTCAAACACATGGTCTGGACGTACCTTTGCAGCATTGATGTGGCTATCCATGTTGTCGCGTGTCGTCACTCCTGTCAACACCAACAACGTTTCACAGCCAGCTGCGGCGCCTGCACCAATGTCGGTACGCATATTGTCCCCGATGACCGCGACTTCTTCCGGATTCAGGTTCAAACGTTGGATGGCCGACTTCATGATGATGCTGGACGGTTTGCCAATAACGGTAGGCCGGACGTCGGTCGCCGCTTCAATGGCCGCGCCAAGCGTTCCCGCCCCCGGCGTAAGCCCGTCGTCCGAAGGAAGCTGCAGATCAGGGTTCGTCAATATGAATTCCGCACCTGCATTGATCCACCGAAGCGCCTGCGTCAATTTGGCGTAATTGAAATCACGGTCAATCCCCTGGATCAGGTAATCAGGATCGTGATCCGTTAAAGTCAATCCAGCATCCTGAATCGCCTGAAGCAGCCCTTCTTCTCCGATGCAAGCGACTCGCGCGCCAGGCGCAATTCCTGCTACGTATTCTGCCGCGGCAACCGCCGAAGTACACACTTGTTCAGCTTCAGCCGGTATGCCCATCCCTCTCAAATGATCCGCCACGCCTTGAGGCGTACGCGACGAGTTGTTTGTGACAAACAAATAAGGCATCTTTTGCTCATTCAAAAAATGAATTAACCGATCTGCTCCCTCGATTCGATGTTTTCCGTGATAAAGCGTACCATCCAAGTCAATCAAAAAAGCTTTAATCACTCAGACACTTCCTTTCTTCATGGCATGAACCATAGGAAAGCATTGCTGAAAGCCCAAATTGCAGAACAGTTCCACAAATGGTTGGCTTCCAAACAATACTGTCCGGCGATACTATGTATAGAGACAAAAAGGAAACGCCCGCTTCGCAGCACGCAACACGTCGAACTTGATCGAAGATAGACGTCCGCCTTCGCGCGCCTTCTGTACAAGCTTGTCATTTCCTGCGCTTTCCCGGAAAATAATTCGGTTCATTTCCTCATGCTCAATGCCCATCCTACACCGTTTACCAACAGATTGCAAAAGGGACTGCGGGAAATGCTTCCCCAGTCCCGAGCCATAATAGGCTTTCCTAATCAACGCCCGTCTGCAGATGCCCAACCATCCATTCGTATTCAACCTTTTGGGGCTGGACCCGAATGAGCAATCGGCATAAGCTGGTGTTCCACGGCAAGACGGGTATTCGGAAATATTTCCTGAGCCTCCTGCAGCAGGGGCTGCAGCTGCTCCTCATCCTTATAACGCGAGCTGAAGTGCGTCAAAATGAGCTGCCCCGCATTCGCCGCCATTGCCGCTTCGGCCGCTTGCCTAGCCGTGCTATGGTAATACTCGTGCGCCGTATCCGCCAGCTCATGGGTAAACGTCGCTTCATGAACAAGCACATCCGCATGCTGCGCAAGCGGCAGTACCCCTTCGCACGGGCGTGTATCTCCCAGGATCGTTACAATCTTGCCGGGCTTTGGCGTGCCGAGCACGTCTTGCGGAGCAATCGTCCGACCGTCATCCAGCGTAATGGATTCGCCTCGCTTCAATCGTCCGAACAAAGGCCCTGGTTTCAAACCGTACTCCGCCATTTTCGACGGGTCAAGACTGCCTGGACGATCCTTCTCGGTCACCCGGTAGCCGTAACTGTCGATGCGGTGCTCCAAAAGGCCGGCTTCCACTACAAAACTCTCGTCTTCGAAAATAATTCCACCCGTATGTTCAACGATAAGAAGCTCATAATTCAGTCGGGACTGGCTTAGCTCCAGCGTTGTCGCAATCATGCGTTCCGTCCCTGGAGGACCATATACGGTAAGCGGCGTCGTGCCCCCTTGATATGCCCTGCTGGAAAGCAGGCCCGGCAACCCGAATACATGATCGCCATGCAGATGGGTGATGAATATTTTCTCCAGTTTGCTCAGTTTGAGCGGAGAGCTCAAAATCTGATGCTGCGTTCCTTCCCCGCAGTCAAACAACCACAATGCCTTGCGTTCATCGAGCAAACGAAGCCCAATAGAGGTTACATTGCGCTGCAGCGAAGGTACACCAGCGTTAGTTCCCAGGAAATATAGTTCCACTCCGGATTGCACCTCTTTCTGTTGCCAGCAAAAAGCCTCCGACGATGCGGAGGTCTTTGCATGACCATTGCTCTTTATTGTTATGCTTTATCCACGTTAAAATACTTCGCTTGCGGGTGGCTGAATACCATCGCCGAAACGGAAGCTTCGGGCTCCATCATGAAGCCTTCCGTCAGCTGTACGCCGATATCTTCGGGACGCATCAGTTTGAACAACGGCTCCTGATCTTCCAGGTCCGGACAAGCAGGATATCCGAAAGACACCCGAATGCCCTGATAGCGCGCCCCGTGGCGCTGCTTCATCGTCATTTCTTGAGGATCCGGGAAGCCCCATATATCCCTCATCATATGATGCACGCGTTCTGCGAGTCCCTCCGCTACTTCCAGCGCTACCGACTGCAGCGCATGTGAACGAAGGTAGTCCCCTTGTTCTTTCCAGGTGGTGGAGAGCTCACGCACACCGTGTCCAGCTGTGACCACAAGGAATCCGACGTAATCCATAATACCGGACTCTACCGGCTTGAGGAAGTCGGACAAGCACAGGAACGGATCGACCTTTTGCCGCGGGAACGTAAAAGTATGCAATATTTGGCTTGTATCCTTCGGATCATACACGATAATGCTGTTTCCGCTCGATTGTGCCGGGAAAAATTGATACATCGCATGGGCCTGAATAATGCCGTCGCGAATCGCGTCGTTCATGATGCCATCCACGACCGCTTTAAGATCAGTTGCTTTGGGATCACCCGCAGCGAGCAATTGCTCTACCGAACCACGAAGCCCCAAATGATGTCCGAGCAGCATCTGCATGTTGACGTAAGGCAGGATGTGCGAAATAGGGTAATTCCGCAGCACGTGCCGTTCCAAATCAGGCGGTACAAGCACCGGGTTATCGATCGCGATGTCGGACCGTTCCACGCGAGTAAGCTCTGGCATCGACTTCACGTTGTCCGCGTTGGCTGCATCAGCCTCTTTTTCCGCGTCCATCTCCAGCTGCATCTGCGCGCGGGTTTCCGGATTCATCAGCTTGTTCGCCAGATCCAGCCCGTCCATGGCATCCTTGGCATACACGACCATGCCGTCGTACTCCGGACGGATACGTGTTTTGGTGAATTTGCGAGTCAGTGCCGCCCCGCCGACCATAATAGGAACGTCCACGCCTGCCGTGCGCAAATCCTGAGCGGTTACGATCATCTGCTGCGCTGATTTTACGAGCAGTCCGGACAAACCGATCGCATCCGCTTTTTCCTTGCGATAAGCCTCAATGATCCGTTCAGGTGGTACTTTTATACCCAAATTGATGATCTGGTAACCATTGTTGGAGAGAATGATTTCCACGAGGTTTTTTCCAATGTCATGCACGTCACCTTTAACGGTGGCGAGAATGATTTTCCCTTTGACCGATGATTCGTTTTTCTCCATGAACTGCTCCAGATGGGCAACGGATGCCTTCATGACTTCGGCGCTCTGCAGCACCTCGGCAACAATCAGCTCATTGTTGTTGAACAGCCGCCCCACTTCCTCCATGCCCGCCATCAACGGCCCGTTAATGACTTCCAGCGCGGAGTATTTGGTCAACGCTTCATTGAGGTCGGGAATAAGTCCTTCCTTACTGCCTTCGACCACATAAGAAGCAAGCCGTTCTTCCAACGAAAGGTTCGAGATTTTCTCTTTTTTCTCTACCTTTTTGTTGCGGAAAGCGGCAACGAATGCAGCCAGCGTTTCGTCGTTCGTGTTATAGAGCAGCTCTTCGGACAATCTGCGCTCTTCCTCCGGAATGGAGGCATAGCGCTCCAGCTTCTCCGTATTTACGATCGCATAATCAAGTCCCGCCTTGGTACACTCGTACAGAAACACGGAGTTCAGCACTTCGCGGCCTGCCTCCGGCAAACCAAACGAGATGTTACTGATTCCGAGAATTGTGTGACATTCCGGCATGGCTTCTTTGATCAGACGAATGCCTTCGATCGTTTCCTTGGCCGAGCCGATATATTGCTCATCCCCCGTACCGACAGGGAAAACAAGCGTATCAAAAATCAGGTCTTCCGGCTGCAGGCCGTACTTTCTTACGAGCAAATCATAGGAGCGCTTGGCCACGTCAAGCTTGTCCTCTCTGCTGATCGCCTGGCCTCGCTCATCGATCGTACCTACAACGACGGCTCCGCCGTACTTGTGCAGCAAAGGTGTGACGAGCTCGAATTTTTCTTCGCCATCCTCAAGGTTAATGGAGTTAATAATCGCTTTGCCTTGAGAATATTGCAATGCAAGATCGATGACCTTTGCATCGGTCGTATCGATCATCAGGGGGACCTTGACCTTTTTGACGACGAGCTCAAGGAACTTGATCATGTCCTCGCTTTCCTCGCGGTCAGGGTCCTGTACGCAAATGTCGACAATATGCGCCCCGTTCTTCACCTGTGCACGCGCAATTTCCGAAGCCTCTTCATACTTCCCTTCGACAATAAGGCGTTTGAATTTGCGTGATCCGAGCACGTTGGTCCGCTCTCCCACCATATATGGGCGATTGTCCTGCTCGATGTATACCGGATCAATGCCGGATAACGCCGGCGGATGTGTTCCGTTCAGTTCTCTTGGGGGGTACTTTGCCAGGGTATCGCGCATCGCCCGGATATGTGCAGGCGTCGTGCCGCAGCATCCGCCCGCGATGTTCAGCCAGCCTTGCTCGGCAAAGGCACCGATCTTTTGGGCAAGCGATTCCGGCGATTCATGATAGTTCCCATTCTCATCCGGCAAACCCGCGTTGGGATAACAGCTGACGGCGGCCGAGGCCATGCTCGAAAGCGAACGAATATGGTCACGCATGAACTCGGGTCCTGTCGCGCAGTTTAACCCCACCGAAATCGGGTTAAGGTGTTCCAGAGAGATATAGAACGATTCGATGTTTTGACCTGCCAAAGTGGTACCCATCGGCTCAATCGTGCCCGAGATCATCAACGGCAATTTGACGCCCGTCTGTTCGAAGGCTTGTTGAATGCCGATGCTCCCTGCTTTTACGTTGAGCGTATCCTGTGAAGTTTCGAGCAGTAACGCATCAACGCCGCCCTCGATTAAAGCGACGGCCTGTTCGAAATAACTGTCAACCAGCTCCTGGAAGGTCACTCCGCCCGTAACCGACAGCGTTTTGGTCGTTGGGCCCATTGCACCCACGACGTAGCGCGGATGGTCAGGCGTAGAATAGCGGTCGGCGGCAGCCTTCGCGATCTTGGCCGCAGCCAGATTGATTTCGCGCGCGCGATCCTGTATTTCATATTCAGCCAGTACAACCGAAGTCGCACCAAACGTGTTGGTTTCTATTAAATCGGCACCGGCTTCCAAATAATCTTCGTGAATCCGCTGAATGAGATCCGGGCGTGTTAACACGAGCATCTCATTGCATCCATCCAGCTCTTCGCCGCCAAAATCTGCGCCGGTAAGTTCAACTTGCTGGATCATCGTCCCCATTGCACCGTCGAGGATTAATATTCGTTGTTTTAATGCATCGTGTAGACTAAGCTTATCCAATATGGTCACCCCCGCAAAACGTTAAATCTTAGTTTAACAGAAACTAACTTATTGTGAAAGATCGTTTTCATCAGCCGTGTGGCGGGTTTGGCATCGACCCGAACGAATTAATGAATCGACAAAATCGAAGCGTTCCGATATAATGTCTATCAAACCTAGTGGAAAAGAGGGGAAGAAAATGGCTGAAATCGTGATCCGAAAAACGAACGAACGTATCACCGGAGAAGAAAACGTTCGAAATTTCTTGAACAAATATGACGTATTATATGAAAAATGGGATGCCTCCAAATTAAGCCCTGAACTGCAAACCAACTTCAACCTGACCGACGAGCAAAAAAACCAGGTTCTGGAGACGTACGATGCCGAAATCAAAGATTTGGCTGCGCGCCGCGGCTATCAAATCTGGGACGTGATCACCTTGTCTGAAGATACGCCCGACATTGAAGCGAAGCTGGCCAAATTTGAAGAAATCCATACGCACTCCGAGGACGAAATCCGCGCCATTGTTGGCGGTAAAGGGATTTTTGTCATCAAAGGAACGGAAGAAGAAGGTTACTTTAATGTAGAACTGCTGCCCGGAGACGTCATCTCCGTGCCTGAAAACATTCCGCACTTCTTTACGCTGATGGAAAACAAACAAATCATCGCTGTACGCCTCTTTATTGAAAAAGACGGCTGGATTGCAAGCCCTTATCCGGATCCATCCTTTATCAAATAAGATGATTCACAGCATGAATATGTAATATGCTAAACAAAACCCCTGTTCGCCATCGAACAGGGGTTCGTTGCATCTCTTGAGGCATTATTCACCACTATGAGTTTTATATAAAATAATGCGGGAATTTGGCTTTGACCGGCTCTTGTTCGATCATGACCAAACGAAGATGCTCTTCCATGGCCTTAACGGCCAGCTCGGTCTCCCGTGCCGTAATCAATCTATAGATCTCTTTGTGCTGGGAAACGATGACGTCCAGGTTGGAAACTTCGGACAAACGGAGCAGGCGCAAGCGATTAAAAGGAATGTTCAACTGCTGCAGCATCTTCCATGTCCGCATTTTGCCTGTCGCCTGAAACAGTATTTGGTGGAATTCTTCATCGAGCTCATACAGCCTATAAACATTATTGTTATCAAGGCATACTTCCTGCATCGCAATGTTGGTCTCCAGTCGGAACCTGAACTCTTCCTCAAGAGAAGCACAAGCAAGAGCCACGATTTCCATTTCGATCTTTTCCCTGATGAATCGCCCTTCTTCCACGTGTTCCAAATTAATGAGCGACACGACCGTCCCGCTCTGCGGAATAATATCGAGCAGTTCTTCTTCGGCGAGTTTCATAAACGCTTCCCGGACAGGGGTCCTGCTCACCTGCAATTCATCCGCAATTTCCTTTTCGGAAATCTTCGTGCCCGGCTCAAGTTCAAGATGCAATATGCGCTCTTTAATCAGATTGTATGAATATGCCCGGGTCGATCCTCTAATTTTTTGATTAAGTGACATTCCTTAACCTCTTCCTCTCAGCCGTATTCATCCATCTTAGCACAAATTGCCGCTCCACTGAAATGCTCAAGTGAAACGGCAATCCGGGCTTTGGGCATTAGGTTACTGTTGTTTGCTCTCTTTATACTTCTTGTAAGTGTCGTTGGCAAGCTTCACGTATTGGGACAATCCTTGACTTTCCAGTTCCTGTACAAAGGTATCAAACTCAGACAATTTGCGTTCGCCCAGAATAAACTTCAACGTGTTTTGGTCCGTGTAGTCTTTGAGCGGCGTGCTCAGCAGCGTAACCTGTTCACGGTCAATTTCGGAATACGGGATCGGTGGTTCTGCCGGAACCACTTCTTTGGTCTCCTTCATGTCCTGCTGGAATTTCAGTTCTTCTTCGCTGAACATGGATTGCAGCAAATCGGTCGTTCCACCATACGCGAACACCCCGCCAGAGAAACCATAATCAATGCGCAGATCTTTGGTTCCCTTTGGATTCAGTCCGTTGTAGTTGATGTCGTCTGCCAGCTTGCGAACGCCGTTTTCTTTGGTAAAGGTCTCGCCTTCAACGCCCCATTTCGCGAATTCTTGACCTTGGTCGCTGTAGTAGAGCCAGTCAATAAACTGCATAATGGCTTTGAAATTGTCGCTATCCTTGATCTTGCTCGAGATCATGACACCGTTTTCAAGTCTGGATCCGGACATCAGCTGTCCTTTTGGACCGCCTGGAACCGTAATTTTGGCAATGGAGAAGTTCCCTTCGCCGAGCGTTTTGTTCATGTCATTGCGATGCAGCACGAGCGTTTGCGAGTTACCGTTAATGATGAAGGACTTGCCGGAAACGAATTTCTGCGTGGCCTGATCATCATCCTGCGTAAAGCTTTCTTTGTCGAGCAATCCTTCCGTAACCAGTTTGTTGAAATACTCCAGCATTTCCTTGTACTCCGGCGTCGTCGCCGTATACACGAATTCATCCTGATCTTTCTTGTACGTCAGTCCGTTGCCGAATCCCCAACCTGCTTTCGTTCCAAAACCGGTGGCAGCGATGTTCAGCGTGCTGTTGAATTTGAATCGATCCGAGAACGGAGTGGAGTCCGGATAAATTTCTTTTAGTTTTTTGGCTGCCTGGTACAATTCATCCCAAGTGGTCGGAATCGGAATATTATTTTTTTCAAACAAGTCCGTTCTTACGATAAGCGTATAATCAGGCCATACTTCTTCATGCAGACCTGGAAGCACGTAGTATTTCCCATCTTCCTGCCGAAGGCCTTCAAGTTCATCCTCCAGTCCCCACTTTTCCACTTTATCTTTGAAATTCGGCATCAGGTCAATGTAATCGCTGACCGGCAGAACCGCACCCGACGATACAAATGCCGATTCTTCGCCCGGATAAGTTTTAGGGATTACCAGAGGTGCATCCCCCGAACTGATCAGGAGGGATCTTTTTTGGGGATAGTCGCTCATCGGAACGATGGTAGGTTCCAACGTTACACCGGTCATTTCGGTGATTTTTTGGAATAACAGCCAATCCTTTTTATACGGATACGCCGGCTGATCGCTGTACAATATCGATAGGTTGAACGGCTCGGTCGCCTTGAAGGTATCCCCGACATTATACGTTTCCATGGCGCCCTTCGTTTTCACATCGGCTTCGCCGCCTCCTGCACCGCTGCTGCATGCTGCCAGCACGACGCTCATCAAAGTTGCCAAAACCATTTTGCCTACAAGCTTGCGTGGCTTCTGTTTCATCCTTTTAGTCCCCCTGCATGTGGTATAGGTTGGCCTTGCGTAAACAAGCTTATATATCGGGCTGGAGCCTATTGTTTCACGGACCCCAGCATGATACCGGTTACAAAGTAACGCTGCACAAACGGATAAATCGTCAAAATCGGCAGGATCGTCAGAACCATCGTCACTGATTTGATGTTGGCCGCAATCGAAGTAAGGTTATCCGCGGATGCTCCCGCAGAAGCTCCCCCTGTTGCTCCGGCGATCATGTTGCGAAGATAAATCGTGACCGGAAACAGTTCCTTTTTGTCCAGATAGAGAAATGCAGGGAACCAAGAGTTCCAATGGCTAACGGCATAAAACAGTACCATCGTTGCCATAACTGCTTTACTTAACGGTAAAATGATGCGGATCAAGATGCCATACGTATTCAGGCCGTCGATTGCTGCCGCTTCCTCCAGCTCTTCCGGCATATTTTCAAAGAAGGACTTCATGATCAACATGTTATAAATGCTGATTGCGCCCGGCACGACCAGTGCCCACATGGTGTTGTTGAAGCCCAGCGAATTGATCAAAACATAGTTCGGAATCAGACCACCGCTGAAAAACATCGTGAACACGGCGAACATCGTCAGGAACTTGCGGCCCATCAGACGCTTTTTGGACAGCGCGTAGGCGAAGATCGTGGTCATGAACATGGAAATCAATGTGCCCACAATGGTGTATATCACCGTGTTTTTATAGTTGGTCCAGAACATGCTGTCCTTGGAAATCGTTTTATAGGTGTCGATATTGAATCCTCTTGGGATAATGCTCACCTTGCCGGAGTTAATATACGACTCACTGCTGAAGGATTGCGCCACGACATTCAAAAACGGGTAAAGCGTAATGAACACTACGAACAATAAAAAGATGACATTGAATACCTTGAACACTTTGTATGATTTGGATTCAAACATGATGCTCCTCCTTTACCACAAGCTTCTTTGCGTCAATCTGCGCGAGATCGCGTTCACCGAAAATACGAGAATGAGCCCGATAATCGATTCGAACAATCCGATGGCTGTCGCGTAACTAAAGTTGCTGGATTGCAGGCCGACCCGGTACAGATAGGTGGAGATCACGTCAGATGTTTCATAAGTCAGCGGATTGTACAGGAGCAATATTTTCTCGAACCCAACCGCCAGGAAGTTGCCCAGATTCAGAATCAGCAGTGTAACAATTGTGGGCAAAATGCCAGGAATGGTCACATGCAGCGTTTGTTTCCAACGATTCGCGCCATCGATTCGGGCAGCTTCATACAAGGAGTCGTCGATGGTTGTCAATGCTGCCAGATACAAAATCGCCCCCCAGCCCATTCCCTGCCAAACTTCGGAGGTAATATAGACGGTTCTGAACCATTCAGCGCGCTGCATGAAGGGAATGGTGTCTCCAGTGAAGAAGGATACCAAGCTGTTAATGGAGCCATTTACGGCTGTCAGCTGCAGGATCATACCGGCAACGATGACGATGGACAGAAAGTGCGGAAGATATGAAGCCGTTTGCACGAATTTTTTGAATCGTTTGCTTTTCACCTCGTTCAGCAGCAATGCAAAGATGATCGGTACCGGAAAGGTGAAGAGCAGCGCCAAACCGCCAAGCATCAGTGTATTTCCAAACACTTTCCAGAAGGTCGGGTCTTGAATAAACATTTGGAAATATCTGAATCCAACCCATGTTTCCCCGAAAATACTTCCCCCGGGAACAAATCGTCTAAAAGCAATGATGTTTCCAAGCATCGGACCATATTTAAAAATCAGCAAATAAATGATTGGAAGAATTAACAATGAGTACAGCTGCCAATCTTTACGGAACAGCGCTGCAGCTGTCTGTAATCTGCTTTCTTTACGCAAAGAGGTCATCGTTAATGTCGTTTTAGCAGTTTCCGTCTTCATGTGTCCTCACTCCGATCCATAAACATGAATTAAGGCATGGGTCCAATCGCTGTAAACCCACACTTTTCCTGTGACCTGACGCTTCTTGATGTATACTGAATGTTCACCCCCATAACAAAATAGATCCATCAAACCATGTAAACGGTATCATTTTTGTGTAAACTGGTATAATTGATTTCTCTAAACCGCCAACATCGAAATGGAAGCTTAAAAGTACAAACCGTCGCTTCCCAAATTCCAGTGGTTTCACAATAACTATAAAGCGCTTACAATGAATACGAAATGAATAGCGATTACACTCTTGCTCCCTTCACGCTAAACATGGTGTACGATCATTCCTTTCACCGTTTTTGTTAGCGGGATGCTTAACGTCGTTGCATCGTTTAGTTACAAGATGAATCGCTTTGTACAATCGCATACTAGTCATACTAGTATGTTAGTTATATTCTAAATCAACCGTTCCAACATTTCAACATCTTTTTTATAAAAAAAAAATGTTGGCTGCTTCAAATGGATGGCAAAACAGCTGCCCCCAAATAAAGTACCAACATTCCTTCTGTACGATATGTTAATGCATAAGAACTTAAAATTCAGCAATAATACGCTTCAAATCTGCCAAATGTTTAATTTCATGATCAGGTGCATACGACTCTGGATTCTCTTTATTTTCCCGGTTAATCCATACAGCTCGAATACCCGAAGATAATGCTCCCCGAATATCCGTAGTAAGCTTATCCCCTACCATCATGCTCTCTTCAGGTTTGACGCCGAGTTGGGCTAAAGCATGTTCAAAGATGGACGGATCCGGTTTTCCCTTTCCGAAAGAACCCGAGATAATAATATGATCAAAAAATGGAGCCAATTCGGGCACGCCGTCCAATTTTTCTTGCTGCAAAGCAGGACAACCATTCGTTAAAAGCAGCAATTTGTAATTCCCTTGCAGTTCACGCAGCGTATCCATCGTTTCTTCGTAGATATGGGGTCTCGCTCGACGCTCAGCCGCAAATTGTTCAGCCAAACGCTCGGCTAATTCCTCTTGGTCTACGCCCAATTTCAACAAGCCACGTCGCCATGACTCCTTCCGATACACCGGAGCGAGCTGTTCCAACTGGCGGAATTCCGCTTGTTCTCCTCCTGTGAAATTGGCCCAAAGACCTTCAAAAGGATTGATTCCAATCATCTTGGTAAACGGAAACGTTTCGTAAGATTCGTACAAGTTACGAGCTTCATTGCGAACGGCTTCTTCAAGCTTTTTCGGATCAATGCCCGTTTCTTGGGCTGCCACGAGACATGTCTCATGAAAAGCTTCTCTTACACTGCGCTCATCCCACAACAAAGTATCATCAAGGTCGAACAAAATCGCTTTCAACGCCATCCCGGTCATCTTCCCCTTTATGCAATGGATTACTTTTTATCGATTGTTTCCACGGTGATCTGATGTGCTTTGGCAAATTTAAGAAGACGCTCTGCAAGCGCATCGGTATCGTAACGGTTAATCAGTTTCGTAAATACCCATCGTTTTCCACGGCTGTTGTGCTCAATGACCACTGTGCCTGGTTCAATACGGAATCTGACAATATCGTCCACGCCAATGGAGCGCTCGCGGTTTCCTTTGAGCGTCACGATTCGATTGCTGCTCACTTTAACGTAAGGTCGGCGCAGAAAGAAAATGAACGCCAAAAATACGTATAACAGCATCGTTACCCAGTCCCAGGTCGTCATGGAAGTTTGGGTAAGAAACGTGCTCATAAACAAATAAAGCACAGCAAGCCCCAACAAAAATACGGGAAACAGAAGACTGCGGCCTTTAAATACGTCTTCTCCCGGTGTTCCTGATACAGGTTGGCCATTTTTCTTGCGCTGTTGATTCAATTGTTTCGAATTTCTTCGAACCGTTCTCTCGAACGAACGAGCCATGAAAATCCCCCTTATATGTTCTTTTATGCAGGTCGGCACAACAACGATTAGCCAACACTTCCCCCTATATTATGGACACTCAAATATAAACAGAAGAAACCTAGATATCACAAGGATAGCTTAGGTTTCTCTAGTGTTTGAGTTTGCCCTGGCGGCCCTGATCGTTCTCGTCATCAACAATTTCAATGGAATCCAGCTGCTGTCTGAAATTGTTGCGAATGTTGTTCAAATAAATTTCTCTGAGTTTGGCGCGTTCTTCAAGTTCTTCCTCTGTCAATCCAGCGGATTTATGTTTGCGAGCCAACTCATTAATGCGTCCTACCAGGCGATCTATATCCAAACTTGTCCCCTCCAAAAATACAAAGTCACATTAACTTTGACATGTTCGGGTCTGCTTGTCAAGATTGATGCATAACCAGGGTGCAAATCTTCTATATAATTATTTAAAGCGAGGTAATTCCAACACTTGCCCGACTTGAATTGAACTTGTTTGTAACTGATTTGCTTCCTTAATTGCTTCTATATATACACGCGTATCCATATTTTCCGGTTTGTGTTCCAACGAGATGCTCCACAGCGTTTCCCCTTGAGACACCGCCACCTTACCACCAGGAATCAAATTTTCCTCATCACCTGCGAACACTGTTAGCACTGCGCTGCAGCCAATAATGACGATCAATGAAACGATCGTTAATTTTAATAGCAGAGCTGCTGCCTTGTTCTGAATCAGCCGTTTCTTTAGCAATCCCATATTGGATTTGACAGCCTCTGTATTGACAGGTTCGTAAATGCTTTGATAAGTGGAATATCTCATGGTTCCTTCGCCCTCCAAACATTTGTTCCGGTTCGTTGAAATCAATATAGCACGAACACATGTTTCATACAATAGTTTTTTAGAACAATTGTTCGCTCTTTTTTTGAGCATGGCGTTACAGCGGGATACGTCCAAAATTCGATGCATCGACGACGATTCAAACCAACCCTCCACGAAAACGTTGATTTTATCGCTTTTTTTAGAACTTATGTTTGTACGAACGGTAGTTCTATGTTATAATTTTCCCAAACGTTACTAAATGGGGTTGATACGGTATGTCGAAGATATCCAGCAGGCAACAGGCTATTCTGGAGTTTATACGCAATGAAGTCCGGTTGAAGGGGTATCCTCCTTCCGTACGAGAGATTGGTGAAGCCGTCGGGTTGGCATCCAGTTCAACCGTCCACGGTCATTTGGATCGATTGGAGAAAAAAGGACTAATCAGACGCGACCCAACGAAACCTCGGGCGATTGAACTGCTCAGCCAAGAAGAGTCCGAGCATTCACATCAGTTTGCCCATAGCGTCGCTCGTGTTCCCGTTGTCGGTAAAGTAACGGCAGGGGTACCGATTACGGCAACCGAGAACATTGAAGACTACTTCCCGCTTCCAACACACTATGTCGGCGAACAGAAAGTCTTTATGTTATCCGTTGTCGGAGACAGCATGATCGATGCAGGCATCGTCAATGGAGACTATGTCATCGTTCGCCAGCAGCAAACGGCGGATAACGGCGATATCGTCGTCGCCATGACGGAAGAAGACGAAGCGACGGTAAAGACGTTTTATAAAGAAAAGGATCATATTCGTCTGCAACCGGAAAATGCCACTTTCGAGCCCTTGCGTCTCAAACATGTCAGCATTTTGGGTAAGGTCATCGGTCTTTTCCGTGATATTCACTAATTTTGCGCAACATTTCACATCATGAATGACTACAACAAGAGGCTGGCCCGTTTAATGGGTCAACCTCTTTTTTTATGTCTTAGATATTGTGAATCCCCCCCCTCCTCCTCCGACTCCATTCCGGAAACTTCCATCTTCTTCTCATTCGATAAGAGGTTATTCGTGATTTTCCACGATTCATGATAATAAAGAAGATTGCAGAATAAAATTTTTCTTAATTATATTCTCAGAACACATGTTCCTATGTTATCATCTAGTCAAAGTTCATGTAATGAGCACAAGTTATACCGGCTTCAAAGAAAGGAGATAAAACATGAATCTATATAAATTCGAATTGACAGTGAATGGATTTCCACTGCGCGTCCATTTTAGTGCAACGGAAGAAAGCGGATTACGATGGTGCAAACGAACCGCTTCCGACTTCCAAAGGAATGTTGCCAATTTAGAGATAAAAGTTTCTGTACATAAAAAAGAGAAACAAAAGAATGCATGGGAATATCATGGAAAACCATATCTGTATGATCGAACTTTGCGAAAAAAACCTCTACCAGCGAACCACATAGCAGAAGATGATTCAATGACCGCTATATAATAATAACTTGAAAAACCCCTCACGCCATATGGCGCAAGTGATTAGGGATTCTAGTACAGCGTGATATATTGATCGCGTGTTTACAGCAAATCATAGCTTTTCATGACTTAGGGGAGTTTTTGGGGATAAACTGGGGGACAGTTAAAAAAATGAGCAATGAGACTTTTTATCATCTCATTGCTTATTTTAAGTAATACTTTTATTTTGTATACCCAACAGAAGCGATATAAATCAAATCAAAAATTCACTATATTTTGCACCTGTGGAACGCTGATTCAAAAATCAGCGCCCCAACTAGAATCCCATATTATTTGTAGGTAGAGAAAATTATTTAAATAGATCTAAAATTTTCGATAACACTTTAAACGATAACACAGTGACTAGCAGTATCCATACCCATTCCATAAAACTCCGCTTTGTACGTTTATTATTGCTCATTAAGATAATCCTTCTCGGGAATCACCTTGGGTACCTACCCTGACATTCTAATATGATACGAAGGAAATAACAAGTAATTAAGTAATTATTCGATTACGTACCCTTTGTAAAGGACTTTTCAAAGTGTCTATCTTATAGAATACAGTTTAAAATAAACTTAGCGGGGCCTTTGTTTAAATGAAATAACCTACTGTAAGTGAGTGTGGTGTAAAACAACAGCCCCTGTCTTCATCATTTCTCACATAGCATAACAACAAGAAGGCATTACGATACCTGGAAACCAAGCTGCTTGTGTATATCACCTGATGCAACAACCAAGTATCCTACCAACTGCCTTTGCCTCAACATCCCTTTTACCTCACTACGAATCGATAATACTTTTTGGATCAACATTTATCCACCTCTGTTCCCCTAAATTCAAACTTATCTTTAAAATATCTATTACCCGCGATCCTCACAGATACATGATCGGATGCTTCTAAATTACACCATAGTCCATAATTTCTTCTAGGTCCTGTGAAAAAGCCAGACAGATACACGAGTCTGGCATAAAGCAAAGACAAAAAAGTCTGTTTCCGATTTACGATATGTATTATTCATATACTCTTAGGCCACCTAACATATAAAGATATCTCCAATATTACAATCAGTATATCGAATCCCACTATTTACACAAAACCATTTTAACACCTTGTTTGTTGTAATTATTGAGCACCCCAAAACGAGTCCCTCTCTGAATAAATTCCTTGATTTTTGTAAAAATAAGTTTAAATACTTTTATAATGGAGGATAACAATGGTCGCTATTCAACATACTGATGGACTCTTATTTAAAACAAGAGCTGGTTATTTCTTGAATACTGACAATGGTACTGGTCCTGTTGTTAAAATGCAGAAAGAGGCAAACCGCAATCCCGGGGTTAGTGATGAAATATGGTTCATTGAGCGGTTAGATGGCGCTGGTTCGATTCAACCGGGAGAACCAATTTTAATAAAATCGCGAGCTGGTTATTTCCTGAATACTGACCACGGTATCGGTCCTGTTGTTAAAATGCAGAAAGAAGCAAACCGTGATCCCGGGGTTAGTGATGAAATATGGTTCATTGAGCGGCTAGATGGCGCTGGTTCGATTCAACCGGGAGAACCAATTTTAATAAAATCGCGAGCTGGTTATTTCCTGAATACTGACCACGGTACCGGTCCTGTTGTTAAAATGCAGAAAGAAGCAAACCGTGATCCCGGGGTTAGTGATGAAATATGGTTTACTGAGTTAATAGTTCAAAATGACGAAGTACAACCTTGTTCAGATGGGAAGGGGGAATTTATTTATTCTGGGACGGCAAGTGTCGATATTGTCTCTGTAGATTACAAAATTTATGAGTGTGAAATTGAGTTGTTACCTAAAATAATCGGAATAAGAACTGGAGGAGAATATTTTCTAAGAAAAGGAAATAATTCAGTTACTGCCACATGGCCTGAAGCAGACGGGATTACCAGATATCAATTTAAAGCATGGGTCAATAACAAAGAGCTGTGGGTAGAAATTGAACATCAACACAAAACTGTAGAAGTTAGTATACCGCCAAAGACTCATTGGACAAAAACAGCAGGAGCTAAAACCAAATTAGGTTCTTGGTCTAACTTAAAAATATAGGATGACTATAAAAGAGCCCCTTTGGGGTTCTTTTAATGTAAAGGTTATTATCATTTTGAATGGCCTGCCACGTATGCGATCTTCGGTAAGCTACCACTCATGGAGCGCAAGGCGAATCTTCACTGCCTCAATTTGCCGTCCAGTAGCTTTGGAATTGTGTTACACATTGAAGGCGCAGGAGAAAGGTTTAACAGGACCGTTGAAATCATCAAGTTATGCTGAAATAGAACAGGCCGTAATTCAAGGAAAGTTGGAGCGGAACCCATGTAAAGGTTCTATTATTAAAGAGATGCGAAGAAAGAAGTCAGTTGATTTCACTGCCTCTGAGGATATAACTAATTTTCTTCACGCAGCTAGAGAGTTTTGATATATCTACTGGATATTCTTCGAGTTGCTCCTGTAACTGATAAACCGATCATCAACAAATACGAGCTATATACCTCAAATACTCTTGGTTCAGACAAACAAAAAAACATGGGGACGTTTGGGGGATACACCTCAATAGAAGCGTAATCTCCTCACTAAACGTCCCCATATGAAATCTCATTAAACCCCGTGATTACAAGGTTTTAACCCAATTAGTACAGCGTGATATATTGATCGCGTTCCCATTGGTGAACTTGCGTGCGGTACATATCCCACTCGATTTCTTTCAACTCATAGAAGTGAGCCAAAGCGTGGTCGCCGAGCGCGTCGCAGATGACTTCGCTGCGGATCAGCTCATTAAGAGCTTCTTTCAGGTCAGCCGGCAAGCTTGGGATGCCTTCTTCCACACGCTCTTCTTCGGACATGATATAGATGTTGCGGTCGATTGGAGCCGGCAAAGGAAGCTCGCGTTTGATGCCGTCCAAGCCTGCTTTCAACATCACAGCCAGTGCCAAGTATGGGTTCGCAGCCGGATCCGGGTTGCGCACTTCGACGCGTGTGCTGAGACCGCGGGAAGCCGGAATACGAATCATTGGACTGCGGTTACTTGCAGACCATGCTACGTAACAAGGTGCTTCGTAACCAGGTACAAGACGTTTGTAGGAGTTTACGCTAGGATTCGTGATCGCCGCGTATGCACGAGCATGCTTCAGCATTCCTGCCATGTAATGGCGAGCGGTTTTGCTAAGGCCAAGCTCATCGGACTCGTCCACGAACGCGTTCTCATTGCCTTTGAACAGGGATTGGTTACAGTGCATACCGGAACCGTTCATGCCGAACAACGGTTTTGGCATGAATGTAGCATGCAATCCGTGCTGGCGAGCAATCGTTTTAACGACCAGTTTGAACGTTTGGATTTGGTCAGCCGCTTTCAACGCATCCGCGTATTTGAAGTCGATCTCGTGCTGACCTGGAGCTACCTCGTGATGGGAAGCTTCAATTTCAAAGCCCATTTCTTCGAGCGTAATAACGATGTCACGACGGCAGTTTTCGCCAAGATCCGTTGGAGCCAGATCGAAATAACCGCCTTGGTCGTTCAATTCGTTGGTTGGGTTACCTTTTTCATCGGTCTTGAACAAGAAAAACTCTGGCTCAGGCCCGACATTCATCGCTGTAAAGCCCATTTCTTCCGCATCCTTCAGGCTGCGTTTCAGAATGCCGCGCGGATCTCCAGGGAACGGCGTTCCGTCCGGCAAGTATACGTCGCAAATCATGCGAGCAACGCGGTTGTCGGCCACCCATGGGAAAATGAGCCAAGTATCGAGATCCGGATAGAGGTACATATCGGATTCCTCGATGCGCACATATCCTTCAATGGAAGAACCATCGAACATCATTTTGTTGTCCAAAGCCTTTGTCAGCTGGCTTACCGGAATTTCAACGTTTTTGATTGCACCGAGCAAGTCTGTAAACTGCAAACGAACAAACCGTACATTTTCTTCTTTTGCGATGCGGAGAATGTCTTCTTTAGTATAACTCACGATACTCTCTCCCTTTCTTCTCTGCTTATTTAGCTTGCATGTTATATTTGTACATTAGAAACCCGCATGGGTCAAGAAAAGGCTCAACCTATGACAGGAACATTTCCTATGACACGCGAGATTACGCAACATTATTTTTTGTTGAAAAATCGGGAAAGCTCTCCTTGAATAAGCGATACTTGTCCCGGTCTTTTTCCGGAAACCAGCTGTTGTTTCAACAAACGATGAAGCTGCGTATCCGATAGTTCCCTGCGTTTCACTTCCGTATCGGCCGTAATGACGGTTGCTTCCTCGGATTCCTTGGACACAGGGTTCATTACCTGTTTGATGCCCGCGATGTTTACTCCTTTTTCGATCAAAGCCTTGATTTCGAGCAAACGTTCAACGTCATTAAACGAAAACAAACGCTGATTGCCTGACGTTCTTGCCGGAACGATCAGATTATGCTGCTCATAATAACGAATCTGCCGTGCGGACAGGTCCGTCAGCTTCATAACGATGCCAATCGGGAATAAGGCCATATTTCTGCGAATTTCGTCGCCCATCACTCATCAACCTTCCAGTCATCTATTCTTCACCTTATTGTACATTTACTTGTTACAAAGTGTCAATAACGTGTTAGATAAACTCACAATAATTTACGATCTTTCATGGCTTGTAATGCCATCAAAACGCTATATTTGACATGCGAGTACGTTAATCCCCCTTGCATGTACCCGATATAAGGCTCTCGGATCGGTGCATCCGCAGACAGCTCAAGACTTCCGCCCTGAATGAACGTACCTGCCGCCATAATAACAGGATGTTCGTATCCCGGCATGTCCCAAGGCTCGGGAACGACATGGCTATCCACCGCCGCTGCCCGCTGAATCCCTTGAACGAAGGCAATCAAATGCTCAGCGGAACTGAACTGGACCGCCTGGATCAGGTCAGTTCGTTTATCATTCCATGCAGGTTTGGTGACAAATCCGGAAGCCGCAAACATCGCTGCCGCAAAAACGCTTCCTTTAACGGCTTGTCCAACGATCGTTGGAGCCATGTAAAGTCCCTGATAGATTCCCCGTGTCGTGCCAAGCATTGCACCAACCTCGCCGCCGATACCGGGGGCCGTCAGACGATAGGCTGCAAGCTGTACATATTTTTCCTTTCCGCATATGTATCCACCGGTTTCCGCAAGACCGCCGCCAGGGTTTTTGATCAGCGATCCGGCCATCAGGTCTACGCCCACTTGGGTAGGTTCCAATGGCTCGGTAAACTCCCCGTAACAATTGTCCACGAACACGATGACATCTTCCTTGATCGCCTTCACGCGTGTGACCATGTCCGCAATTTCGTCGATACAAAAAGACGAGCGCCAATCATACCCGCGCGAACGCTGGATACCGATCACTTTGGTTTTTGACGTCACGCTATTTCGCACTGCTTCCCAATCGATCCCGCCATCGGGAAGCAGTGCCGTTTCCTTGTAATCGATGCCGAAATCCATCAGGGAACCCGTGCCATCACCAGGCTTGCCGATGACTTTATGCAAAGTGTCATAGGGTTTCCCCGTTATATATAACAATTCGTCCCCCGGGCGCAGAACGCCGAACAAGGCCGTTGCAATCGTATGCGTTCCCGAAGCGAAATGAGGGCGGACAAGCGCCGCTTCCGCTCCGAAAACATCTGCATATACCTCGTCAAGCACTTCCCGTCCGCGATCGTTGTAGGCATAACCTGTCGATCCCGCAAAATGAAAGTCGCTCACTTTTCTCCGTTGAAATGCATCGATGACTTTCCATTGATTTTGATCGACCAAGCGATCAATCTCTTTCATTTGTTGCTCGATCTGGCGTTCAACCTGTTGTTGAAGCTCAATGATTGCTGTATCAAAACTGGACATCCTGCTTTATTCTCCTTTATTGCATGAATCTAACGTCAAATATATATTGTTATGTCAACTTACCATACAAATGTATCGCCAATGTTACGAAACGATGAAATCTTCGAGTAAATAGCCGTATTTTTCATATTCGCCCTTTTGCAGCTCCACTTGATAGATCACATCATTCTCTTCGAACGACGTGTCCACCACGTCTCCGATCTTATATAATACCGAAGTCAGATCACCGCGATCCGCCGGAATGCGGAAACGTTTGGTATCGCCTGTCAGCTCGGCCTGAATGCGCTCCCGGATTTTGAGCTGGTCAACTTCATCGTATGCACTGATCTTCATATGTTCCTTGTCCTGCGGCAGCATTTCAAGCTGTTCAGGAGTACATGCATCCTTTTTATTAAACAGGACCAGCTGCGGCTTGTCGCCGGAACCCAGCTCCTGCAAAATGGCATTTACCGTTCTCATCTGATCCTCGCGCATTTCGGAAGATGCATCCACGACGTGCAAAATCAGGTCTGCTTCATTCACTTCCTCCAGTGTAGCGCGGAATGCAGCAATCAGATCATGGGGCAGGTTCTGAATGAAACCAACCGTATCGGTAAGCACGATTTCTTTGCCGCTGGGCAATTCCATCGTACGGGATGTAGGATCCAGCGTAGCGAACAACTGGTTCTCAATATATACATCGGCTTCTGTAAGCTGTTTCAACAGTGTCGATTTGCCTGCATTCGTGTATCCGACGAGTGCCACTTGAACTATCCCCGTTTTTTTGCGGCGCTCGCGATGAAGTTTGCGATGTCGCGTTACTTCCTCCAAATGCCGCTTCAGATCATCGATCCTTCCGCGAATGTGGCGGCGATCCGTCTCAAGCTTGCTCTCCCCCGGTCCGCGGGTACCAATCCCGCCTCCCAGTCTGGACAAGTTTTTGCCGTGTCCGGACAACCGTGGCAACAAATAGCTCAATTGGGCCAGCTCTACCTGGATGATCCCTTCCCTCGTATTGGCGCGTTGCGCGAAAATGTCCAGAATCAACTGGGTACGGTCGATAATTTTTAGGTCGAGCGCTTCTTCCAAGTTACGAACCTGAGCCCCGGACAACTCCTGATCGAAAATCGCCGTCGTTGCGCCAAGTTCTTCCGCCACTGCACGCAGCTCATCCACCTTGCCTTTACCGATGAACCATTTCGTATCCCGCGTTTCCCGGTTCTGGGTCAGGACGCTCAAAACCTCAACGCCTGCTGTTTCGGCAAGCTTGACCAGCTCTTCGAGCGAATATTCCGGATTAATACCCGATCGTTTGACCTCATCCGTAATCAGGCTGACCAATATGGCACGATCTTTTTGTACTTGATTGGTATCATGTGTGACATTTGCCATCGTATCATTCCCTCCTTCTGCATGGTACGATCGTCAACCTCCAACGTCTTGCCATGCATGCCAAGCCGGACCGGATGGGCCCGGCCGGCTTATCCAAAGATATTCATTATCGCTTACTTTCACCCAAACTTCAAATCCTCCGTCCAGTCGGTTTCCGTTCCAGATTTGCCGAGATTGAACTGAAGGCGAGGTCCAGGCAAACGGACCATCGAATAGCGGATGGAACGTTCAATCCCATTGCCTTGGAGTACGGTTTCATTGTTCCCATGTCGATGTTCCCTTATTTAGTTTAACATCGGATGGGAAATTTATAAAACATCGCCCGGCAATGCTTGCTATCCTAACCATTCTCCCTGGAACATGATAAATCCTTCCGCCTTCTTAATCATGATGGCCTATGCGTTGAAATTATGTACTCCGCCGCCAGTCCTTACTCCCCACCCTAAGCAAGAAAGAAAACGAACGATCACCTCCTCTATCGAAAAAGTACACCGACTAATTGAAATGTATCCCTTCCGTAATGTCTGTAAGCTTGGTTTTCGCTGCAGGAACATCACGGAATGTAATCTCGGTAAGCTTTTGTTTGGATGGTTTGCCTCCCAAACTCATTAGTCGAACAGCCTGGGTTCGTATTGCCTTTTCAATGACGTTCCGCACGTACCGAGCATTGCTAAAGTCTAACCTGCTTTCCTTTTCCAGGTAAATCAACTCCTTCAATCGGTCCATGGCATCTGAGTTGAGATTGTATTCTTTCTCAGAGGCCATTTTCAGCGCAATCAGCATCAGTTCATCCACGGAGTAATCTTCAAAATTGATTTGAATAGGAAACCTGGATGGCAGCCCTGTATTTATTTGCATAAACTCATCCATTTCATCGGGATATCCGGCAAGTATGATAATGACATCGTCAGCACGATCCTCCATCACTTTCACTAAACAATCGATGGCCTCTTTCCCGAAGTCCTTTTCTCCGCCCCTAGCCAGACTATAAGCTTCGTCAATGAATAACACTCCTCCCATGGCCTTCTTAACCAAGTCCCTCGTTTTCTGAGCTGTGTGACCAATATATTCCCCCACCAAGTCGGCTCTTTCAACCTCCACGAGATGACCTTTGCTAAGTACGCCCATCCGGTTCAGCATTCTCGAAATGATTCTTGCAACGGTGGTTTTCCCCGTACCCGGGTTGCCTTTGAAAATCATGTGATACACTTGTTTGCTGCTCTTCAGCCCTTCTTCGGCACGGAATTTGTTTATTTGAATGAGCGCATATATTTCGTAAACGAGATCCCTAACCTTATCTAATCCGATCATTTCATCGAGTTCTTTGAAAATATCCGCCACAGATTCATGATGACTATTTGATGGAAGAGGCTCCTCCGCTTGCTCAACATAAGGTTCACCCTGATTCTGAGAATTAAACACGATGTTGATTCTTGATTCGTTTACAGTTATTCTTCTCGTTTTTTCGCCCACAGTCATCACCTCAAGGCTCATTATATGCTCGAAGCTATCGTTATAACTCTGCAATCGAACAAATGCTTTGAACAACAAAACCCCTATTGAGATCTAAATTTCTCATTAGGGGCTTTTGGTTTGGGCATGACGTTCATTTTAATCTGCTGAAATGAAGGCCCATCGTGAAAGCAAGAGGACTTTCCGTGGCAAAAATGCTGCTGGACGGCAGCCGGACACGTTCCGTTTCATTCAAAGCTGGACGTTTTTGCGGAACTCCCCGTTCTCGAACAAGGATTTGCGATGTTTAAGCGATAACTGGAAATAAGGAAACATGTGTGCATCGATGGCACGCAGCAGCTCCTTCGCCGTTCGATTGGCCAAATCATAGTCGGCGGTCGTGATTTGTTTCCGCGCCAGCGCCTCCTCAAGTTCATCCTCGTCCAACAAAAAGATCTCTCCATCCTTCAGTACAACGACGTCCAGATAAAGGTCATCGAACCAAGGCACGCCTTGATCGGTAATTCCTTGGCTTCTGCATGTATCAATATACCATTCCACGATGCGCTCTTGGTTATCAAACATGGCAGTCACGACAAAATGTTCGCCTTTGGGATAATACTGCAGCCAGGAATACCCTTTGTCTGCAATGCAAAACGTGCTTCCTCCGTAGGTTTTCCACAATGGTTCCTTCAAATCCTGTATCGTGTACAACGTGATGTAGCCTGTAAATATTTTGGATTGCACGAACCGGCATGTAAATTGTCGGTTCGTAATCCGGCGCCAATTTGCGCGATCCCCGAATTTCCGTTTCATACGAACCCCTCTTTGCCGACAACAGGCCCACCTGGCCTGCTCTAATGTGGTGAACAGCGAATAACGTCTGCATGGGAGCGATTCCTGAACATGCTCTGCACGACGTATTACAATAGCTACAGCTTACCATATTTAAGGTATACACTCAAAATCGCATGATCGGAAACAGAAATGCAAAAGGCCCTGTATCCCAAAGCCAATCGGGATGCAGGGCCTTTCATTTCTTCGAATATGTTTCGTTAACCTCCGTTGCCGGCTTGCGGATCGACGACGTTCGGATCTGACTCTACCGTACTGCCGCTATCTCCGCCATCCGGCGTAACAACCTCTCCCGGGATGACGACAGCCCCGTCACTCGAGCCATCCCCATTCCCGCCTGGTTCAGTCGTGCCTTGATCGGGCGGTGGATTGCCGTTGCCGGATTGTCCATCCTGGCTCGGTTCCCCATTATTCCCGTTTCCGTTATTTCCGTTGTTGCCATGTCCATTGCCGTTGTTTCCATTACCGTTATTGCCGTTATTGCCATTATTTCCATTCCCGTTATTGCCATTCCCATTGTTGCCATTGCCGTTATCGGGAAGCTCGCCGCCCGGATTGTCTATTCCCGGCTCCTCCGTCCCCGGATCCAGTCCCGGATCCGTGCCAGGATCAGGCTCCTGCGGCTCCAATTCCTGTGCTTCGATGAAAAGTGAAATGGTGTTGGTAGGTGACGTCTCTACTCCCGTAGACGGGTCATACGCAGTTACGTAGTATTCGTAAGTCAACCCTGGAAGGGCGCTTAAATCCTGCGCATTAGTCGTTCCAACAGCGTCTATGAGGCGTGTGAACTCCGACTCAGACGTCTCTTTACGGTACACCCGGTACTGAGTTTGGGAATCTCCCGATCCGCTCCACGACAACGATACCGTCTGCGTTGTCGGATCATAAGCCCCGCTCAGTCCTGTTACGGACAATTGTGGTGTCTCCGGTTTTTGCACCGGTGGCGCCGTTTTCTCTCCTTCCGGAACGGTAAAGTCCTTGACAGGAACGCCTTTGAGCGCATCGTTCATGACTTTCGCAAAGAACGCAGCGGACAATTTACTGCTGTTTTTGAGCATATGGTTCGCATCCGGATTGTCATATCCCATCCAGACCGCCGCAGTCCATTCCGGCGTGTAACCAACAAACCACACATCCCGGTTGGAACTGTTGCCGGAAATGCCGCTCTGCGTCGTACCCGTTTTGCCGGCAACCGGACGATCCAAACGTGCAGCGCGTCCTGTCCCGTCGTTGACGACGTTCTGCAGCATTTTGGTCAACTCGTAAGCATTGTGCTCACTCATGACTCGCGTCGTTTTGGACTTGTGCTTATAAATCTCTTTGCCGGTACTGTCCACAACCGATTTGATGGAGTACGCTTCCTGATATTCGCCAAGGTTGGCAAAAGCGCTGTAAGCCTGAGCCATTTCAAGCGTATTGGTCCCTTTGCTCAGCCCCCCGAGGGCAATCGCCAGGTTTTTGTCTTGGTCCGTAAGCTGAATGCCCAGCTTCTTGGCAAACTGCACGCCGGTATTGACGCCGATTTTGTCCAAAAGCCATACCGCCGGAATATTTTCCGACTTCGTAATGGCATCGGTCATGCTGATCGTTGACGAATAACCATGCAGGTTTCCCGGGCAGTAGTTGCCAAAACACTGCTTTTGATTGCTGAGCGGAGAATTGGCATTATATTCCCCGGACTCCAGTGCAGGCGCATAAGATACGATCGGTTTGAATGCCGAACCCGGCTGTCTCCGGCTTTGGGTAACGCGGCTGTAACCTTTCGTTTGATAGTCGCGTCCGCCCAGCAAGGCAACCAGGCTTCCATTTTCATGGTTCATGATCACCATCGACCCCTGCACCTTTTGGTCGTCTTTGCTTTTTTCGAACAGGCTGTCGTCGGAGAAAGCTTTCTCCATCGCCGTTTGGGCCTGCACATCCATGGTCGTGTAAATTTTGTATCCGCCGATGTTCAGATCATCTTCCGTTTTGCCCGTCACTTCTTCGGCTTCACGCAAAACGTAATCGATAAAGGCCTGGTATTTTCTCTCTTTCTCCGGCGGCGTGTAGTCGTAATCGACCGCTTTGGCTTCATCCATATCCGCTTTGCTGATGTATCCTTGCTCGTACATCAACTGTAACACTACCGCGCGGCGTTCCTTGGACGCTTCCGGATTGCTGAGCGGGTTGTACGCCGACGGCCCTTTTGGCATAGCCGCGAGCGTGGCGATTTGCCACAGCTCCAATTTTTTCAAGTCGGTGACCCCGAAATAAAACTCGGATGCTGCCTTGATTCCGTACCGCTGATGGCCGAAGAAAATCCGGTTCAAGTACATCGTCAAGATTTCGTCTTTCGTAAATTTGCGCTCGAGCGCCATCGCGATGGATACTTCCGTCGCTTTGCGGAAAAACGTTTTGTCGCGCGACAAGAACATGTTTTTGGCCAGCTGCTGGGTCAGCGTACTGCCGCCCTCTACCATCGAGCGGGCCATGACGTCCTTGACGGCCGCACGGCCGATCGCCCAGATGTCGACGCCTTGGTGCTCATAAAATCGTCTGTCTTCCGTAGCCACAAACGCCTCTTTCACAAGCTTCGGAATCTCGTCTCCATCGACCGGCTCCAGTTTTTTGATCGACAGCTCGCCCATCAATTCACCGTTACGGTCGTACACTTTCGACGTTTCGTTGATCGTCGTTTTGTCCATGTTGGCCGTAAGCAGGCGTTCCCCGCTGACCATAATAAATAGATATCCGCCCAGTGCACAGAAAATGGCGATTGCCATTGTAAAAAACAGCGTCCATCCAACACGTTTACCCGTAATTTTTTTCTTTTTAGAGGTCTTTGGTTTCGCTTTATTGGATGACTTGCCACTGTTGTTGTTGCGATTAGACCTCGACAACGGATCGTTTGGCATGTTTCCTCCTGACTCCCTTTCGGTTGCTTGATTTCTATTCGCCTATTGGGCAAGGGCTGACGGCAAGCCTTTTTTGCCCGGAATGAAAAGAACAACCCTTTATTCAGGTTGCTCCGCTTCAAATCCTATACATGTAGACGAAATGGCTGTGAAAAAGGTTTCGCAATTTTTTAAGCTTCGCCGTTGTTATCCTGCTGCATCAACGATACGCTGCGTTGCGGCGTGAACGTGGAGATGGCGTGCTTATAGACCATTTGCTGGCGTCCGTCGCTATCGATCACGATTGTGAAATTGTCAAAAGCCTTGATCGTTCCGCGAATTTGGAACCCGTTCGTCAAATATACCGTTGCTGGAATATTTTCCTTCCGCAGTTGGTTTAAGAACGTATCTTGGATGTTGATGGACTTGTTCATTAGCCGTACCCCCATTGGTTCATTTGAATTCATGTTATGGTTCGTATTCAATATCGCTGAGTAGCTTTCGTGCTATTATATCATGAACAGTTTCATATAATCCACAAAAACCCCTTGTCTGTCAACTCGCCCCTCAGCATGAGGCTCATGACGATTAGAAGACTTATCCATTATACACCGCTTGTCACAATTGCAAAAGGGGGGCAAATTTTCAATCGTTCTTCCAGCGTTTCGTTGACCTCCGACGTCCAGAAACCGACGAAAAATGGTCCCCTGGTTCCTGTTTGCAAAAAGAACCCCCATCTTCTCGCCTGGAGAAGACAGAGGCCCAAAGTCCCGATGTTTTTAATAAAATTGTTGCTCGATCCGTGAACGAACCTTCCTGAAATTACCTTCGAAATCCTCGGTGTCCGTAACGTCCACCCACTCGATATCCTTCATGTGCCGGAACCAGGAGAGCTGGCGTTTGGCGAAACGGCGCGTATCCCTTTTCAGCCATTCCACCGCAGCCTCCAAGCTCACCTCGCCCTGCAGGTAAGCGACAATTTCCTTGTACCCCAATCCCTGCATGGAGATGTGTCCAGGACCTACGCCACGTTCCAGCAACGATTTCACCTCGTCAACCAATCCTTGTTCCATCATCAGATCGATCCGTTCTTCTACGCGCGCATACAGCTTTTGCCGATCCATCGTCAGGCCGACAATCAGGAGATCGTACGGGGATATTTTCTGCTGGGAAGCCAACTGCTCGGACCACTTTTGCCCGGTCAAATGGAAAATTTCAAGCGCGCGCACGATGCGGCGCTGGTCGTTCGGATGCAAACGGTCTGCGCTCGCGGGATCAACGGCCCTTAATCGGTCATGCAGCGCTTGAGCCCCATGCTGCTCCGCATAGCGGAATTGCTCATTCCGAAACGCTTCGTCCGATCCGCTGTCCGAAAATTGGAAGCCGTAACAAACCGACTCCACGTACAAGCCGGTGCCGCCCACGATAAACGGCAGCTTGCCGCGCCCATGGATTTCGCCGATCAGACGCGTGCAGCTCTCCTGGAACTCGGCCACGGAATAGGGATACTCGGGATCATGAATATCAATAAGATGGTGGGGAATGCCCTGCATTTCATCCCGGGTAATTTTGGCGGTTCCGATATCCATCTCCCGATAGACCTGCATCGAATCGCCTGAAATAATTTCGCAATCGAAAGCCTTGGCCAGCTCGATGCTCATTTTGGTTTTTCCTACCGCCGTCGGCCCGACAAGCACAAGCAGCTTCGGTTTAACTTCCGCTTTCAACATGGATCACTCCGTACAGTGTTTTTGCATTGGCCCGATCGAGAACGTCGAAGCCAAGCCTCGTAAATTCGGCGCTGCCGCGCTTTTCCTTCATGACGATTCGCTTGCGGGCAACCCGTTTTGCCTCTTCGATGCTCTCGATGTCCAGCGCGCTCGGATTCGCGTAATCACGCAAAGGCTGGATGGCGCTCGAATCCATCATCGGTTCGCGAAACATCGGGTCAAAATAGACGGTGTCGCAGCTGTTATCCGGCAAGGAGCGCAGCAAATCCAGATGATGGGCATGATGCAGCTCGATCCGGCGAAACGCCTCGTCTACCTCGGGCAGTTTGCTTTCATAGTGGGACATGCCCTCGGCTAACAGCGCGTAGATCGGCAGCGAGCTCTCGCAAGCAATGGTCCTTCCCGTTGGGCCTGCCGCTACCGAAAATACGAGCGCATCCGTCCCGAGTCCGGCTGTGCAGTCGAGGATCGTATCCCCTTGGCGGACCGCTCCGGCATCCAACATCGGATCAGACTCTCCCGCAAGCACGCGCTTCGCCCGGATAAACCCCATGCTGGGATGAAACTCAAGCTGTTCCGCATGTTTGCGATATAGTCGTGCCCTTCCTTGCAGAACAACCAGAATTTCGTTGGCTTGGTATCGGTCGGCCATTTTGGACAGGGACATATTGCCGCGCGGCACATATGTTCCGCCTGTCAATTGCGCCAAGCGGCGAGCGCGTTCCACTAGGGAATCGGCTTGCGTGTCACCGGTTGTAATATACATAACTTCCTCCTAAACAGTCACATGACCCGTTTGAACAATTTTTCCAGATCATACGTTGAAAATGAAACGACGATGGGACGCCCGTGCGGACAAGTGTATGGCTGGCGGCAAGACGCAAGACGCTGAATCAGCACCTCGGCCTCTTGCTCCGTCAGCTTTTGGTTCGCTTTGATGGATGCTTTGCAGGAGCACATGATGGATGCAGCCTCCCTTAGCTTGCCCACGTCGATGCTGCGTTCACTGAGCACCCATTCGCACATTTCTTCTATAATATCTTTCTCGTCTCCATGCGGGAACCAATATGGATGGGAGCGTACACGGAACGTCTGGCCGCCGAAATGCTCCAGATAAACGCCGGCTTGCTCGAACCAGGCCAACCTGGATTTGATTTTTTCGGTCTCGGAAGGCGTAAATTCCAGCGTGATCGGCAGCAACAGCTCCTGCGAAGCCTGCGCGGGATTACCGAATTTTTCGAAATAATATTCGTAATTCACCCGTTCATGCGCAGCATGTTGGTCGATCAGGTAGAGACCGTCATCGCTTTGCGCGATCAGATACGTGCCATGGTGCTGTCCGATCAGGCTGAGCTCCGGAAACGACGGCACGGCCGCATCGGATTTCAGCGCAGCAGCCAGTTTGTCGACATCCGGCAGCGGCTTGCCCGTTCCGGCATACTCCCGCTGCGCAGCTGGCGAAGGTGGCTGGTAAGCCGGACGGCTTTCTTTCACCGACACCGGCGAAGCCGAAGCTTTGGAACGATAGTCTGCACCTCGGCTATGCTCGGGAGGCTGTGAAGTCGACGGTTTTGCAGATGCAGGCACGATGACTTCGTCCGTCCCTGCCGAGCCGTAGGCAGTGGTCTCTTCGGGAGGAACCTCGGGAAGAGGTGCCAACTGGGCCGAGAAATCCAAACGTTCTCCCTCATTCACTTCAGCAGGTGCCTCCAGGTCCATATCCGGATCGCCTTCAATGTTCGCACTCTGTCCGGAAGGCTTCGAAGCAACCGCATCCTCGTTCAGGCGAGGCGCTTGAATCCGTTGATCGGGATAGGATTCCGGACGTCCCTCCCCCTCCGCGGGCAGCTCGTCTTTGTACGGTGCCCTTGGAAATACAAACTGCTCCTGAATGATGGCCCGATCATCCCCGCGTCTGACCTGTTGTTTCGTGACTTGAGGAATCAGCACTTCTTTGCGCAGAATGCCGCGAAGCGTCGTCTCCACGAACTCGTACAGTTCAGTCTCCTTGCTGAACCGCACTTCCAGCTTCGCAGGGTGAACGTTGACGTCCACAAGCGAAGGGTGCATGTCCAGCTGTACGACGACGAGCGGGTAACGATTAATAGGCAGAAGGGTATGATATGCCTTGAGAATGGCCTGATTCAGCCCATAATTCCGAATATACCGTCCGTTTACAATCGTCGACATGCCGCCCCGATTCGCTCTGGTCCATTCAGGCAGACTGATCAGACCTTTGACGCGGTAATCCAAATTTTCGCCTTCAATCGGCAGCATCGCTTTGGCCGCGCTCGTGCCATAAATGGCTGCCACCACCTGCAGCAGGTCTCCGTTCCCCAGCGTCTGGAGCAACGTGTTGGCATTATGCCGCAGCGTGAACGAAATGTCGGGATGGGACAATGCCATCCGGTACAGCACATCCGAGATGTGCCCCAGCTCGGTTTGAATGGTTTTCATGTATTTGAGCCTGGCCGGCGTGTTATAAAACAGCTCCTTCACCACAAATTCCGTCCCTTGCGGCGAAGCTGCATCCTCGTGCGAGCACAGCTTGCCGCCCTCGATGACAATTTTGCGGCCCCGGCCGTCGTCCGCGCTGGCCGTCAGCACCTCGACCTTGGACACGGCCGCGATGCTGGGCAGCGCTTCTCCCCTGAAGCCCAGGCTCGTGATCTGAAACAGATCCCGCCCGTGCGCAATCTTACTCGTGGCATGGCGGTAGAAAGCCGTTTCGAGATCATCCGGCTCAATGCCGGATCCGTTGTCTTTGACGCGAATGCTGAGCAATCCGCCCTCTTCCACGCTCACTTCGATTTTGCTTGCCCCTGCGTCGATCGCATTTTCGAGCAGCTCCTTGACGACCGAGGCCGGGCGTTCAACGACTTCCCCGGCCGCAATCTGGTTGGCAATATGTTCATCCAGCACATGGATTTTCGCCATCGTTTATTCCCCTCCCGCTTGAATCAGGATAATTGCTGGGCTTTGACTTTAAGTTCGTTTAACAGCTGCATCGCCTGAAGCGGGGTCATGTTCATGACATCCACATCCTTCATCTGGCGGATAAGTTCCTGGGTACGCTCATCCGGCACGGAAGTAATCGGTTCAGGGGTGTGCAAAGGCTCCTCGTCATCAAAGATCGAGAGCTGAACCACTTCCTGCCGTCCTTTCCCCTGACGGTCCTTGCCTGTATTGTCCGAAGGTCGGTAGTCCTCCCGAATCACCGATCCGGTCGATCCATTCACTTGCTTCTCATCCCGAAGAATGGAGGATCCGTCGGATGCGGCCTGATCTGTTTCATAACTGGCAGACGGCACGCCACTTGAATTCTTTTCTTTCGCCGCAAGCTCGCTGCCCACCGCAACCTGTGCAGCCGCCTGTTCAAACCCGTGCAGCAGGCCGTTCGCCCGCTCTATGATCGTATCCGGCAATCCGGCGAGACGCGCGCAATAGATGCCGTAACTGCTGCTCGCGGCGCCAGCAATCAGTTTGCGCAGGAAATGAACTTTGTCTCCGCTCTCCTGCACGGCCATGGAGTAGTTGGCCAGCTTGTCCAAACTTTCCTCCAGATGCGCAAGCTCATGGAAATGCGTCGAAACCAGCGCTTTGCAGCCGATCACGTCATGCACGTATTCGATCACCGATTGCGCAATGGCCATGCCTTCGCTCGTGGATGTTCCCCGGCCCAATTCATCGATAATGATCAGACTGCGCGGCGTCGCCTTTTCGGTCATGACCTGAATGTCGGCCATTTCCACCATGAACGTGCTCTGGCCGCCAATCAGATCGTCCGCAGCGCCGATTCGTGTGAAAATGCGGTCCATGATCGGCACCTCCGCTTTGCCCGCAGGAACGAAACAGCCGATTTGAGCCATGATCGAAATCAGCGCCACCTGTCGCATGTACGTGCTCTTGCCGGCCATGTTCGGTCCGGTGATGAGCAGGATGCGTGCGGCGTCCTTCTGTATCGCCGTACTGTTGGCAATGAACGCATCCGAATGCATCACAGCTTCCACGACCGGATGGCGGCCCTGCTCCACCACAAAATCATAACCGTCCGTCAGCACGGGACGAACGAAGTTGCGCTCTGCGCTGATCGCAGCAAACGATTGGTACACGTCGATTTCCGCCACTTGCTCAGCCAGTTTCTGCAATCTGGCCACCTGCCGGTTCAACTGGTCACGCAGCTCCGTGAACAAGGCATATTCGATATCGACCATTTTGTCCTGTGCCTCAAGGATCAGCGTTTCTTTTTCCTTCAGCTCCGGCGTAATGAAACGCTCCGCATTGGCGAGCGTCTGCTTCCGTTCATAACGCCCTTCCGGCAGTGCCGACAGGTTCGATTTGGTCACTTCGATGTAATAGCCGAACACTTTGTTATAACCGATTTTCAGCGACCGGATGCCGGTTGCGTCGCGTTCCCTTGCTTCCAGCTCGGCAATCCACTGTTTACCGTTGAGGGAGGCTTCGCGCAGCTCATCCAGCCGCTCATGATATCCTGGACGAATAATTCCGCCGTCACGCACGGAAACCGGAGGCTCGTCCACAATGGCGCTCGCGATCGCATCGCGCAGGTCATTGCAATCGTCCATCACTTCCGCGATATGGCGAAGCGTGGCGGAAGTCGAATCCGCACAAAGCCGGCGCAGTGCCGGAACCTTGTCCAACGACATTTTGAGCGCGTTCAGATCCCGTCCGTTCGCGTTGCCGAAGGCGATTCGTCCAACCAAGCGTTCCAAATCGTAAATATCCTTAAGTTCGGCCCGCAGATCCTCGCGCAAAATAAACTGGTTATACAGCGTGTCCACCGCTTCGAGCCGCTCGTTGATCTTCCCTTTTTGCAGCAAAGGTTTGTCGATCCAGCGGCGCAGCATGCGCGCTCCCATGGACGTTTCCGTGCGATCGAGCAACCACAGCAAGGAACCCTTTTTGGAGCGTTCGCGCACGGTTTCAACCAGCTCCAGATTGCGCCGTGTGAACGGGTCCAAAATCATGTAATGATCCGGCTCATAAGCGCTGACCTGCGTCAATTGTCCTAATGAACGTTTTTGCGTTTCATTCAAATAGGAGAACAGCCGCGCGATGCATGTCTGACGCTCAGGCTCGAGACGCGCCCAGACCGCTTCCCCGAACTGCTGGCGCACAAGCTCTTCTTTATTTTTCACCCATGGGGTGTATACGACAGGTCGCCCGATTGGCGATGCTTGGGCAGCCACCTCATCCAGCAGCGCAGCGTCCCCGATCAGCTCGGATGGTTCGTAAATGCCGATTTCGTCCTTCAGCCATTCCTTCGAATAGGGAACCGACGTCACATACAGCTCACCCGTAGACAAATCACATGCCGCAAGCGCAAGCGTGTTCGCATCTCCCGTCAAACAAACGATATAGTTGTTGGACTTGTCCCCGAGCGTTTTGCCCTCCATCACCGTGCCAGGCGTAATAACGCGCACGATTTCTCGCCGCACCATGCCCTTGGTGACCGTCGGATCCTCCATTTGCTCACAAATCGCAACTTTATGCCCCTTCTCGATCAGACGTTGTATGTACCCTTCTGCTGAATGGTACGGCACGCCGCACATCGGAATCTTCTCGTCCGAACCTCCGTTGCGGGCAGTCAACGTAATTTCAAGCTCACGCGCCGCATTAATGGCATCTTCAAAAAACATTTCATAAAAGTCGCCCAGCCTGAAAAAAAGAAAAGCGTCCTGCGCCTCGGCTTTGACTTGCAAATATTGTTGTATCATAGGCGTATACTGAGCCATCGTTATCCTCCATCCGTTGCTGCAAATTGCCAGGAGGGAAGCAGCCGGAAGGTACAATAAAGGCGGTCAGGCACCGATGTGCCGCCGCCTCACGTTTCTTCCATCAGCCGCTCCCCTTACAGGCTCCGATTCTTCCACTTCTTGTTATCTCATCGAAATTGACCTGATTTCCATTATATCAAAAACCAAAAAAAGTGCCCATACCTCATGTGCCTGCCCGAATATTCCATAACTTGCGAATGTCACGGCTCTCATCCCAGGTGTTTCCTTCTCTCATATGGGCGACCAGCGGAGCGACATACCGTTCGTAACGCCCGTAATCGCTCAATGCGGTCAAATCGTTCAGCAGCGAAGGAAGCTGCTGTCCCAGCACCTCCCGCCTCGCACTGTAAAAAGCGGCATGCACGGCCGCCCCTGCGAGCGGACGCTGGCGCAGCCTTCTGTAATTGGAAGCGATCAGGCCTGCGAGGCCAACCACCCCCTTTGCCACCAACGGAGAAACCAGAAAACTCGGCAAGGTCCGGTACTCGAAGCCTCCATGGGATTTCAGGCGGAAATCGCCGAGGGCTCCGTAACGCGGACGCCGGGCATCGCCGCGAGGATCCTGCAGCATGGCAAGCGGCAAAGCCAAATAGTTGTCGAGCGTCCGCAGCAGCTCCCCGTTCAGCGTTATGCTGCTGAAATGAACGTGTCCGCCGAGCGGAAGACCCCTCTGCGGCATGCTCCCCGCCTGCCAGATCAACGTATGGTCCGTAATGCTGCGCGAAGCCGATCCGAACGCCCGCAGCAGATGAGCAATCAGTTCCCGCGGTTCCGAGCTCGGCTCGGGCCGAAGCTCTGCCACCGGATATACGCGTCTGCCGCCGATCGTTACGGCATCGCACCCGGCTTGCCCGGTACGCTCCAAAAACCTGGAGGCCGGCACAATTTTGGCTTCGGGCATCTGCACCAGCAGAAATTCCGGATCCATGCCGAGGACAGGCGACACTTCGTTTGCCTGCTCCTCGTCCAAAGCCGTTTGATGCTGCTTCCATGCTTCCCGGTACAGGGGCTCTGTCCATCCTTTCCATGGACGGGGGTCAATCGATACGACGCTGCAGCCATTCCTGCCCCCCGCTTCCAACCGGACCTCTCCGTGGTCCAGTCCCAGGGCATACAGCGTCTTGACTGCCATGCGCTCCAATCTTCGAAATAACGTCGGGGCGTCGTCCCGTTCCAACAAACTCTCCCGCAGCCTGCTCGCATCGCCGGTATCCCTGCGTTTGATGCGGATCGCCTGGAGGCAGCAAATGTGTACTTCATAGGCTGCGCGCAAACCCGGGCCGCGAATCTGCTTGCTGCGACCGGCAAGATAATCGATGCCGGATCGCTCAAGCCGACCGGACCGTTCGGCCAGGGTCATTTTTTCGTAACGCTGTACGGCCGACTCGGCCTCATCCATCACATGCATGCCCCTTCTCCTCTTTCGCCCGCAAATTGATAACCATCCCGTTCATCAGGCCAACTCCCTTTCGGGTGAACACAAATAATTAAAAAAAGAGGGCTTCCGCCCTCTCATTGCCGCTTGCGGCGCATAAGATACATTAACTTCAAAATGAGTGATCCCCTCACGCGGCGGCTTCGGCCAACTTACAGTTCGTCATCCAGCAAATCGGGATCGAGATCGTCATAGTCTCCATCGGCGCTGTTGAAGTCATAATCCTTGTCTTCGTAATCCCCGCAGCCCTCGGTGCACACTTTCACGCACACCTTGGTTTCGGCGATCAATTCAACAGCGAATTCCCGCTCCACCCGGATGATGACGCTGCCGCCCCCCGCCGACACCGCGGCCTCCACACAGCTAGGCTCCTGCGTTGCCTCCGCAGACACCTCAACCGTGGACGCCCGGTGTTTGGAATCCAGATACGACAATGGCACAAGTTCTACATAGGACACCGTCTCTTTGGCTACATCTGTCTGCGAGTTCTGGTCATAGGAATACCAGATGTTGATATCGTAAGTACCAATAACTTCAATTCCGTCTCCCGCTGATACGGCTTCATACTGGTGGTTGATAATCCAAGCCCCCAAAATGCTTGTCGGACCATTTGGCGGAGTCACGGTATGTGTTACGGTAGAGAACTTACGACCCTTGCCGCAGATCGCTTTCGTAATGATCTCTCTACATTGATGTTTATGACTCAATGACATCTCTAAACCTCCTCCATGCAATCATTCACTACAAGTGTATGCAGGGCATCCGTCTAGGGTGACAACTATTTTCTATTATTCGTTTGTAGAGTGGACACGGTCGGCGATCGGCGACGGCGCTTTGTCTTTCTTCGCGATTTTCAGATACAACGCGAGTTCGCGGCACAATTGCAGAATGGCCGAACGAATCTCGAATTCTTCCCTTGTATCCGGCAGCTCCATCCTCCTAAATTCCTCTTGCACTTCGGCCAACAATTTTTCCGTCCGTCCGGTATAGGATTCCGTCAACACGTCCTGGCTGAGCTGTTCGAACAGCTCGGCAACCATCTCGGCATGCGGCATTTTCTGATAAACTTGCGAGACTAGATGCATCATATGCTGAATGGAATCCAGCTGCGTTTTGCGCATATAAAAGTATACGCTCCAGCCCTCGTTGGGATGAATCACCTGGTTTTCCAACGAACGCTTGGCCGCTTCTATGCCTCCAAGCACCGCTTTGTCCGCTTCGATCAGTTCCTTGCCTGCCCACACCTCGTTCGGATTGCGCAGCGTCGTGGCAAACTCCTTGAAAATGATCGAAAACAACTCGTCGATCCGTTTGCGGATGCGGAGCATTTGCGGATCTGCCGCAGGCATGTAGGCCAGGTTGACCACCATCGCGGAACCAAGACCGATCAGGAGCAGCCCGATTTGGACAAGGATGACGTGCAGATCCATTTCCCCGCCGCTGAACACGCGGAACACTACGACGGATCCCGTGACGATGCCTTCTTTGAACCCGGCCCTGACGATCACCGGAAAGGCAGCTAATATGTAAATGGCCAATACCCAGTAGTGGAATCCTAATACGTGAAAAAGTACACTTGCAAACAGGAGCCCTACCACGGACGCGAAGAACCGCGCGGAAATGGTCCGAATGCTCCTTTTGCGCGTGACGTCAACGCCAAGTATGGCCAGCAAACCTGCCGAAGTTGGTCCAGGCAAGCCGAACCCGTCCGCAATCAGAACAGCCATCAGAGCTGCGATTGCGGTTTTGATTACCCTAAAACCCATTTCTAAATGTCCTCTCCTCTTAGCTGCACATATGTCCCGGCCAGCTTTCATCCCCTAAATCAGGCGGGCGGAATCCGTTCCGGCTCTTTTGAAACAAGATAAACGGAGTCAACCGACATGCACAGCATGCCGGCAACACAACAATGCGCCCCGGAACAGGGACGCTGGCAAAAGATTGATGCGGCGAAAGCGCTCAAGCCACGTTGTCCATCGCCGCATCCATTCCGGACTGCGCGGAATATTCGTCATCGTTATGGTACTTGATTTTAAGTTTTCGGGCAACGTGACACCTTCTGTGAAATTCGGTACATATCATTGGCGTCCTGCCAGCAATTTGCGCTCTACGTATACGACCATCTGATACATCGCGGTAGCTACCGCTGCAATGATGAGCAGGCTCGAAAGCACCAGCGTGAAATTGAACACTTGAAAACCATAAATGATCAAATACCCAAGCCCCTGTTTGGCGACCAAAAATTCTCCGACGATGACGCCTACCCACGCCATGCCCACGTTCACCTTTAAGGTGGAAACGATCGCCGGATATGAAGCCGGAAGCACCACTTTGGCAAAAATTTCGGATCTGCTTCCCCCAAAAGTACGGATGACTTTAATGTAATTGTCGTCGACTTCATTAAAACTATTATAGACAACAAGGGTGGTAATGATCACCGTAATCGATAAAGTCGTCATTACGATCGCCGTAAAGCCCGCGCCAAACATGACGATAAAAATGGGACCAAGCGCGACCTTCGGCATGCTGTTGAACACGACCATGTACGGATCGAGCACTTTGGACAGAAAAGGGGACCACCAGATCAGCACGGCAAGCAGGGTTCCGACAAGCGTACCCAGTAAAAAACCCACTGCCGTTTCACCTACGGTAACCGCCAGATGCGTCCACAACTCTCCGCTGACCGCATCTTTGCCGATCTGGCTGAATATTTTGCTCGGATAACTGAACAGCAGCACGTCAATCCAGCGCAGCCGCCCGGCCAATTCCCACAATACAAACATGGCTACCAGCAATGCCAGTTGTACCGTAAGCACTTTACGGCGCCATGCCGACACCTGCCGCAGGTGCCCTTGATGCAATTCTCGCAGCCATGTTTCCCTGATCCGCGGTTTCTCTTCGGTCTGATTCACCTGCTTTGCTCACCTCCTCCGGACTGATCCAATTCGTTCCACAACGCTTGAAAAAGCTCGTTGAATTCTTCCTGTTCCCTTGCATAAAAAGGCTGGACATTTCGAATGGCGTCCGGGATGACAAATTCCCGCCGAATTCGGCCGGGATTCCGGTCCAGCACGATGACCCGGTCGCTGACGGCAATGGCTTCCGACAGGTCATGCGTTACGAGCACTGACGTCTTGCCGGTTTGTTTCAACGTATCGGATACCAGATCCTCCAGCTGCAGCTTCGTTTGATAGTCGAGCGCGGAGAACGGTTCATCCAATAAAAGCAGCCCGGGTTCCGTCGCCAGCGTGCGAACAAGGGCTACGCGCTGCCTCATACCGCCTGACAGTTCCGAGGGATATTGATTTTCCGTGCCGGAAAGCCCCATGCCGGCCAAAAGTTCGCGCGTCCGCGCACGGCTGCGCTCATCAAGCCGGCCCGTTAATTCAAGCCCGATCAAAGCATTGTCCAGAATCGTGCGCCATGGAAACAGATAATCCTGCTGCAGCATGTAGCCAATATGCGCCGAGGGACCGTCTACGAGCCTGCCTTTGACGTTTACTTCCCCTGAAGTAGGCACCAATAGCCCTGCGATGATGGATAACAGCGTCGTTTTGCCGCAACCGCTTGGCCCGACCAGGCTCACGAATTCTCCCTGCTCGACCTGAAGATTCAAATCTTCAAGGACCAGGGAAGCTTCCCGCTCACTCACGTAAACTTGCGAAACGCCTTGCAATCGTATCATTGGTTCGGATTCAGGCATCGGCAATCACTTCCTTTCCCGAACTCCGAATCACTTGGAAGACGAAGCCGACTCGGCATAAGCATTGTCCACGATCGCTTCCAACGCTACCCGCTCTTTCAGCTCGCCTGCCGCGCTCATCACGTCAAGCAGGTTATTCCATTCGCCTTCGTCGATCATCGGATCGGTAGCATATGTTCCCTGTTGCTTGTATCGATCCACGCTGCTGACGAGAATGGCCGGATCGATGTCCTTGAAAAATGGCGCAATGACTTCGGCGATTTCTTCGGCTGAATGGGATTCGACCCACAACTGTGCTTGATGCAATCCGTTTGTGAATTTTTGGATCATATCGCTTTTTTCGTTCAAGTAGCTTTTTTTGGTCATAAACACCGTATAAGGCAATTGGCCGCTCTCCGTTCCGAAGGAGGCAACGACCTTGCCGCGCCCTTCCTGCTCGAAGATCGAAGCCTGGGGCTCGAACAGCTGCACGAAATCTCCCGTGCCTGAAGCAAATGCAGAGGCAATGTTTGCGAAATCGACGTTCTGGATCAAATGCAGATCGGCATGCGGGTTAATGCCGTGTTTGTTCATCGCGAACTCCCCTGCCATTTGCGGCATGCCGCCCTTGCGTTGACCCAGAAATTCGGATCCTTTCAACTGTTCCCAGTCGAAGCTGCCTGCGGCATCCCTGGCAAACAGGAACGTTCCGTCCGTCTGCGTAACCTGGGCGAAATTGATCACCGGATCCTCTGCGCCTTGTTGATACACGTAGATGGACGTCTCGGCGCCAACGAGCGCGATATCCACCGATCCTGCAAGCAGCGCCGCCATCGTTTTGTCGCCGCCGGCCGTCGTCTGAATTTCCACATCCAGTCCCTGCTCTTCGAAAAAGCCTTGGGCTGCCGCGACGTATTGCGGGGCATAGAACACGGAACGCGTGACCTCGCCGATCGTGATTTTGGCTTCGTTACCGTTTTGCCTGCAACTTGTCAGCGCCACGATGATAATCAGCAATATGACGATGGCCCGGATAAACCAGGGCGTATATTTCATGCTTTTCCCTCCTTTTCGTGTGCGGTTTGTTCTCTCTACCATCAATATGCGCTCGCCCATCAAAATGTTAAGAACTCGGGTACGGCAAAAGAATGGATTCCGCCACCGGTGTTCATCGCCTACCGGGAGCACAAAAAAAGCCTGACATGAGATGTTCTCACGTCAGGCTTTTCCTTGAATGGACGAATGTCCTTACAGGTTGTAAATTTCCGTGTATTTCGCTTCCAGATAATCGGCCAGATAGTCCGGGTTCAGCTCCTCGCCCGTAATGGCGAGAATCAACTCCGAAGGTTTGCGGCTTCTGCCGTAACGGTAGATTTTGTCCGTGAGCCATTCCTTGATCGGAATCAGGTTGCCTGCGGCCACCAGTTCATCGAATTCGGGAAGCTCTTTGCGGAGGGTATGTACGATTTGGGCGGCATACATGTTGCCCAGCGAATAGGAAGCAAAATATCCGAAATCGCCGCCCGACCAGTGAACATCCTGAAGGACGCCCAGACCGTCGTTCGGCGGAACGATGCCGAGATACTCCTCGTATTTGGCGTTCCATGTTTCGGGCAGGTCCTGCACAGAAAGCCCCTCGTTAAACAGCATTTTCTCGATTTCATAACGAATGATGATGTGCAGATTGTAGGTCAATTCATCCGCTTCAATGCGAATCAGCGAGCTTTCCACCCGATTGATCGCACGATAGAAATCTTCCAGCTCCACCTCGGCCAGCTGAGGGAAATGCTGCTGCAAATCTTTGTAATAACGCGTCCAGAACGCACGGCTGCGGCCGATCATATTTTCCCATAGACGGGACTGCGATTCATGAATGCCCATCGAGGTGCCCTCCGCGAGCAGCGTGCCTTCCAGGCTTGCATCAATGTTTTGCTCATATAGTGCGTGTCCGCCTTCATGCAAGGAACTGAAAATGGCGCTTGTCACGTCGTCCTGCAAATAGTTCGTCGTGATGCGAACATCCCCGGGATTAAGTCCGGTTGCGAACGGATGAACGCTTTCGTCCAGTCTGCCTGCTTCAAAGTCGTACCCCATTTGACCCAGAATAAAGAGGCTGAATTTTTCTTGCTGCTCCTTGTCGAACAACTGGTCCAGGAAATCGGTTTTGGGTTGGTTCGGCGAAGCGTTGATTTTCTCCTGCAGCGGCACAAGACGTGCCTTCAGCCGATCAAATACGGCATCTACCTTTTCCACCGTAAGGTCCGGCTCGTACATATCCAGCAGCGTATCGTAACGCGTGGCCTTTACGCCCCAATAGTCGATGAACTCCTGTTTCATCTTCACGATGTCTGTCAAATAGGGCGCAAAACCCGCGAAATCGCTGTTATGTTTGGCATCTTCCCAAGCGGTTTCCGACTTGGCGGCAAGTACGGCATAAGCCTGTACCTTTTCCGGCGGTACGGACTGGCTTCGTTCATATTCCTTTTTGCAGTCCTCAACCATGCGGCGGTCTATGTCCTCGAGCTTTTCCCATGCGTCTTTATGAGTCAACGCGTCGAGCAGGGATTTCATCTCTGCAGAAGTTTGCAATTTGAATGCTTCGGTGGATAACATGCCAATCGTTTCGGATCGGGTCGGAACACCTTTTTTGGGCGCACCCGTGCGCAGATCCCAATGCAGCAGGCCGATCGCCTCGTGATAACTTTTAATTTTGCGAACCAATTCATGGAATGAATCCAGCTGTTTCTGTGTATTTTCGTCCATAATGGGCCGTCACCTCTCCAAAAATATTTGCATCCCCTATTGATGATACTTTTTGCAATGCGTATAATCAACTTTTAACAGATGCAATTTTTAATATGCCCTTGTTGGGCGGAATACCAGTGCAAGAGATGTAGGAATCATCATGATGGGTCATGGGCAAACCATGATAAGCTTAAGAGCGTAGGACAAGCTGCGAATTATGCAAGCGGCCGTGCTCATCGTATTGGATAACAGGAGGCAATGGACATGAACAACATTCAAGAGATTTTGGAGTACAACAAAACATTTGTCGAGACCAAAGAATACGAAAAGTATACGGCCGGTAAGTTCCCGACCAAAAAAATGGCTATCATCACATGTATGGACACTCGTCTGGTGGAAATGCTGCCGAAAGCAATGAACCTGAAAAACGGCGAAGTCAAAATCATTAAAAACGCGGGTGCAATCATCTCCCAGCCTTTCGGTTCCGTAATGCGCAGCGTGCTCGTTGCCATCTACGAGCTCGGCGCGGACGAGGTTGTCGTTGTCGGTCATACCGAGTGCGGCATGGCATCCTTGCATGCAGACACGATGATCGGCCATATGGTAGAGCGCGGTGTATCCGAGGAAGTCATGAGCACCCTCGAAAACTCCGGAATTCGCCTGACCAAATGGCTGCGCGGGTTTGACAGCGTTGAGGACGGGGTAAAACATACTGTGGGAGTCATCAAGAATCATCCCCTGCTTCCACCGGGCGTACCTGTTCACGGCATGATTATCGATTCCTACACAGGCAAGCTTGATCTTGTCGTTGAAGGGTATGAACAACAATAGGCATCTCTCTTTATATCGCTTTGGGTGCGGAGCCGTTCTCCGCACTCTTTTTTTGTCTAATTTTAGACACTTGGTCTGTCAGGTTGTCAAACCATACAGTTTCAGTGTACACTTTTATGAAAGCGGTCAGCTCTACGCCATTGGCGTGATTTTCATTGACCGAGCCCTAATATTAAGGAGACATGTGCATGAACATACTTTCCTACGGATTGCTCGGGCTTCTTACCCGCGAGGAGTCGTCAGGTTATGATTTGATGCTGAAAATTCAGCCACATTGGCAAGCCAAACACAGCCAGATCTACCCTCTCCTATCCAAAATGGAAAACGAAGGTTTGTTATCGTCCCGCTGGGTTCAGCAATCCGACAAGCCAGACAAAAAAATGTATGCCGTTACGGACCAAGGGATCGAAAAGCTGCTTGAGTGGATGATCACCCCTGTAACCGCTCCCGTCACGAGAGACGAATTCAATTTGCGCATCCTATGCGTAGGAATCGCGGAAGATGGCAGTATGAGACGGATCCTGAATGAACGAAAAAATTGGTTTTTGGAACGAATCCGTTATTATGAAGAGCTGAAATCCCGCATTCCTCACGATAATCTGCGCGTAGGCAGCCGCGAGTTCGGCAGTTACATTCTGGTTCAGAAAGGGCTGATGAATGCCCAAACCGGACTGGAATGGTGCAAATGGGTGACTCAGCTGCTTGACGGACAAAAAGCCATTCATTCCACACCAAGCATTGCGCAAAATTAATTTAAAAAAATTTGAAACTTCTCTTCAGATTCATTCGTATTAACGCAGTAAGGCCCAATCGGGCAGCACATCAAACACTTTAATCAGGGGGTTACGATCTTACCAATGAAAAACAAATTCGGCATCAAACATCTCATGATGGTTTTCATGGCGTTCACACTGTTGTTCGGTACAGTCTCTGCTTTCGCTCCAGACTACGCCGACGCCAAACGCGGCGGTTTCAAATCGGGGACAAAAAGCTATACCAATACACCGAAAAAATCCGACAACAACGTGAGCCAATCCAATTCCAATAACAATTCAACTACAGGCGCTTCAACAACGAACCGTGGCGGATTCTTCGGCGGTGGCGGCGGTTTCATGAAAGGCATGATGCTGGGCGGCCTGGCTGGTATGCTGTTCGGCGGACTGTTCGGAGGCATGGGCTTCCTTGGCAACATCCTCGGACTGTTGGTTAACGTCATTGCCATCGTAGCGATCGTCATGCTGGCTATGGCCCTCTTCAGAGCGATTGCCAATCGCCGCAAACCGGCAACTCACGGCCGCTATGACAGCCGCGACGATCGTGACGATGATCGCAACAGAAACGGACGGTATTAATCCTTATGATTCTGAGCATGGATGAGATCGTCAACGCTATTTGCATTCATACCGCCGAGCGCAAGGGCGTACGTCCAACAGACGTCAACGTTGAGCTGAGCTGGGAAGAAGATACAGGCTACACCGCAGAAGTATGGGTTGCCGGTCGCAGCCAATACCTGGTGGAGTCCAACATGATCGAAGCGATCCTGCGCTATCTTCACAGCGAATACAATATTCGGGCATACCGTGAAGATGTGCGTCTGGATCTGGATGAAGAGATTACAGCGATTGTGAATCAGCACTAACTTGCATCGCATACAACCAACCGTCTCCCAATGTTTATGACATTTGACTGGAGACGGTTTTTTAGTTTTTTTAATTTCGCTCGCAAGAGTGTTCTATCGCTTCCATCCGTCCTTTAGCGAAACAATCCGATTGAAGACGAACTGTTCACCTGAAGACTCATTCATCGAGTCAAGGATAAAATAGCCATGGCGAATGAACTGGAATCGTTCTCCCGGATTCGATTGCTGCACAAAAGGCTCAACCACTGCTTGTTTAACAATGTGCAAAGAATCGGGATTCATCCCCAACCTCTCATCCCCACCAATATCGTCCAAATTCACTCCGGGAATCAGCAGTTGATCGTATAACCGCAGTTCACATGTTACAGCATGCTTGGCCGATACCCAGTGAATGGTTCCTTTGACTTTACGCTCTTTGAAGCCGCTGCCACTCTTCGTTCGGGGATCGTAGGTGCAATGCAGTTCAATGATTTCGCCGGATCGCGGATCTTTGATAACCTCCTCGCAGCGAATGAAATATGCACCCTTGAGCCGCACTTCTGCACCTGGCGCCAACCGATGAAACCCCTTCGCAGGAACTTCCATGAAATCATCGCGGTCAATGTATAACTCCCTTGAAAAGGCTACCTCGCGCACACCCAGATCAGCGGTCAACGGGTTGTTTTCAATAGGCAGCATCTCTTCACCTTCATTCGGGTAATTGATGAGTATCACCTTTAGGGGATGAACAACCGCCATGATCGCCGGAACATTCGGTTTAAGCTCCTGACGGAGCACATGGTCCAACAAGGATATATCCACCGTTGTTTGCTGTCTTGCGAGTCCAATACCACCGATGAATTCTCTAATGCTCTCGGGAGTGTATCCCCTGCGTCTCAGGCCGGAAATCGTTGGCAGCCGGGGATCGTCCCAGCCATCTACCCAGCCGGATTCAACCATTTTCCGCAGGTAACGCTTGCCGGTCACCGCACCGGCGATATTGACGCGTCCAAACTCCCACTGCCTGGGCGGTTCCAAGATCCCCAATTCGGCCAGCACCCAATCATACAGTGCACGATGGTCTTTGAATTCAATGGAACAGAGGGAATGTGTAATGCCTTCAATCATGTCTTGAATAGGATGAGCGAAATCATACATTGGATAGATGCACCAAGCATTTCCTGTCCGGTAATGCGGGGCATGAATGATCCTGTACAGCACCGGATCACGAAGATTCATGTTCGGAGAAGCCATGTCGATTTTTGCACGAAGTACACAAGATCCGTCCGGATGGATTCCATTTCGCATCTCCTGAAACAAGCGCAAATTTTCCTCTGGGGTTCGATTGCGATAGGGACTGTCGGTTCCTGGTTCGGTTAACGTTCCCCTGCTAGCTGCCAATTCCTCCGGAGAAAGATGACACACATACGCTTTGCCTTGTTGAATCAGTTCAACTGCTGCGGCATAGATTCGGTCGGAATAATCAGACCCATAATATACGCCCCCCAGGGCTGTAACCAAGCCATTCCATATCTTTGAGAATGGACTCAATGTAAGAGATGTCCTCTTTCAATGGATTCGTGTCGTCGAACCTTAAATGAAAGGTACCCTCGAATGTTTGAGCTGTCGTGTAATTGATGTGAATGGCGTAGGCACTGCCGATATGAAGGTGCCCGTTCGGTTCGGGTGGAAAGCGGGTACAGATCGGACGTTGAAAACGGCCAGCCATCACATCTTCCCGGATGAGGTTCTCCAGGTAACTCCCACCTTGGGTGGAGCTGCGTTCGTCCTCGTCTTGCCGGGATTGTTTATTTTCACGTCTCGCCATCACGAATTCCCTATTCAAATCATGTTCTGTTTCCTTTTTCGGTTTGTCGAAACCTGCTTCCATGCTCGAATGCCTCCCCTGTTATGATCAACCACGTAATGATCAACAAAAAAAGAACTTCACCTCCCAAGACGATATGTCTTGGGGACGAAGTTCTCGTGGTGCCACCCCAGGTTCACCGAAATGTCGCCATTCCAGTCTCATCAAGTCCATTTCCGTTCATACTGCGAACCGTACTGAACCCTGTGCTCTATATCGGGAGCACCCGTTCCACCATCCCTGACGCTGCACGTTTTGTTCCGGCGGACCGTTCGGAGGCTTGCTTCAATGCTGTTTTTTCACCCATTCTCAGCATCAGGGCTCTCTGTATAAAAAAATCAGCATCTACTCTTCTCGTCATCACGTTCAATATTTCCCATCATTGTAATCAAAGCCAAAATGAAAGTCAAACCCTTTTCGTTTACGATTGGCTGTCAAATTCATGATCCATCGTTTCGAGCAATTGATGTGTCTTGTCACATTTATATTCCCAAAACATAATGCCGCCCAATTCATGATCATGTACATATCGGCATTTGGCTCGGATGGAGTCAGGATCGTCATAAGAAATAAACGTGTGTCCATTAAAGAGATACGGCGCCTTTGCTTCATCATCCCAATGCCTGGTATACCCGTTCAACCCAATGTAATTGGCGTTTAACTCCGTATACTCCGGACCGTAACCGCCGGTCGTTTCTGCCATTTGATGCAATCCATCGTTCCGGTCGGGCACGCCCTTCCACATGCGGGAATAGAACGCGGCACCGATGATGATCTTGTCCTTGGGCACACCTGCCCTGTGAAACGTTTGGACCGAAGCATCAACGCTGATGCGGAACAAATCCCCTGTTGGCGTAAAGAGATTTGTATGATGTCCCGTTAATACCTGAAAGCCGCCCCGCATGTCATAGGTCATCAGCTGCACGTAATCGACGTACCTTTGCACCTGATCCATTTCCGTTCCATCCACGTAGTATTGGTCCGCTCCCGCTGCAATGGTCAGCATATAATACTTCCCGTCCAACTCACCCTGCCGCGTCAACGCTTCCCTGATGGTTTTCAGCAGCATCGTGAAGTTCGGCTTGTCACTTGCGGATGCCGCAATCCCAGCCTCTCCATAACATGGGTATTCCCAATCCAAATCAATGCCATCAAGTCCATAAGTGGTTACGGCTAGCACAGCAGATTCGGCGATTCTATTCCTGCCCTCTGCCGTCGCCGCTGCCTCCGAAAAACCGCCGGAGCTCCAGCCTCCAACGGACAAAATAAAGCGCAAATCCGGATGGGTCCTCTTGATCACGGAAACTTGATCCATGTTTTGCAAATGCTCGGTGTGAATGGCTCCCTCCCGAATACCGGCAAAAGCGATATTGATGTGCGTCATTCGTTTCAGATCGGCCTCTGTCACGCTCTTCAGATCACGATGACCGACGTATCCGATGATCCATTTTCGGCTCATATGTCACCTCTCCCTTGATCACACTAGGTCACTTCGCGAGCATAACGCCGACACGAACAGCTTCCTTCACGGCTCCGATGCGATAACCGTAAGAAACATACCGAATGCGGTATTGTTGATCCAGCACCGCAAGGTGAGGGAATCCCGACTCTAACGCGATTGGACTGCACAGCACTTCGGGTATTGCACCTTTGTTTATTTCTGCGAATCGAACCTGTGCCCGTAGCTGCTTCAACGGATCTGCGCTAAAAGGACTGATCGTACCCAAGGAAGGTGTAATCAGCACGATCGGGAGACCGCCTTCTGCCAACGCTTGGTTCGAATCGGCCAGCTCTTTCAACAAATGCATGGTCGGTTCCCTTCCTGGTTCGATCCAGGCCAGCAGTGCGCCTGAAGTCAGGCCAGAACTTTGGTCATTGAGTCGGGTTACGGTTCCGTCCTGCCAACGCAGCTCCATTTGTTGATCTACCGCGCCAAGAACGGGAAGGTCCTCCTCCGCACTCCGGAAGTTTACGTCAACATGGGTTTCTTCCCCCGCCTGCACCTCGAAGTACGTCAACTTCACGCTAACCGTGCCGTTTTTCAAACGTACGCCTGTCGTCATCCGATAAGATCCTTGCTCGACCTCCAGCGGAGCCGCGAACAGATTCGTTTCTCCGTGCGGCAAATGCAGCGTTACGTATTTCCCTTCAACAAGACGTGCAATCGTGACATTTTCATAATAAGATGCTTTTGGCGTCGCCAGCGCCGTTTCCATCCGTTTGAGTTGAATAAAACCGCTGCCCTGCTCCACATCTTCCTGATCTCCAAAATCTGCACTCATCCATGCCCCCTGTTTCCAGTATTGAGGTTTGCGTTCCAGGGGATGCAGGCGAGCGGGTATGCCCAAGCTGCGGCACATGGAAACAAACAAAATCGCCAGCGACTCTTCATCTCCGGCCATCAGCCGATAGGTGCCCACAGCTGTTCCCTTGCCTTTTAGATTCGGCAAATTTTCAACATAAACATAATTCCTTTTCAGTACAGCGGCAAGAAGCGCCGGGTCCTTCACCATGGAACCACACTCATCCGCTTTGAAGGAATCACGGAATTCTCTTCGGTACAAGCCAAGCATTTCATAGGAAACGCGCGGGCACAGGACATAAGGAATGAACAAATGATCCGGCAGCATGCCGCGAAGAGGCAGCGATTCATTCAAATGTTCATTCAGGACAGGACGAAATGTGTCGATCAAATCCTTGCTATTCAGCGATTCCAACAACAGCAGCGGCCACTCCCCATGCTCGGGCGAGCTCTCCCGAAGAAATCCGGCTATTTCATGCCCGTTTCCACGCGCCTTTTGCAAGATATCCCACACCCGTGCTTCAGAAAGGCCAAGTTGCCGAGCTAAACGATGGCTCTCCGACTCCGTCACAAATGTGCCTTCGAACAATGCGCGAACAGCGTCCCCGTTCTGCAATCGACGTTGATGCAAGGACTCGGCTGCATCCGTCACTGCCGGCAGTTCGTCGCCTTCCGTCTCGGGTGGAGGAACCATATCCAAATCAACGACGCCCCGTTCCTGAACAGGTTCGCTGTTCAGGTCCAAAACAAGCTCCAATGAGTCCAATTTGCCAATGCTGACCTTGCGCTCCTGCCACCGTCCACGATACACGGCCCTGATGAGCAAATCGCCAAATCCTGTCTTAAAGCCGACCTGCCCTTCCCCATCCGTCATCAGCTCTGCAATGGGGTAGAATTCGGCCATGTTATACAATTCGAAGCGGACGGCAGCACCTTCGATCATCCCGCCGTCTTGATCTCTAACCGCTACGGTGATCGTTTTGGCAGGCGCGTAGTTCTCCAGCAGGTTCAGTTCGGTAAACCCTTCTTCGGCAAGAGTGATGTCATCCGGACCCTGATAGTTTCCCAGCACTCTTGTGTTCATCAGCATCGAGCGGCGGGCAGGCGGCGTAAACCAACCTTGGTTCAACCTCGCTTCCGGCTCGCACGCCCCGATGTAATGCCACCTTCCATCCGCCCACGCTTCCACCCAAGCATGGTTATCGTCGCAATGCGCCCAACGAGGCGTGTAGACTTGGCGAGCAGGAATGCCGATGCTTCTAAGGGCAGCCACGGCAAGCGTCGATTCCTCGCCGCATCTTCCCCTTGCGCTCCGAATCATCGTGAGCGGAGAAACGGTGCGCAGATCGCTTCCGGTATAGACCGCTTTTTCGTGGCACCAGTAATTAGCCTCCAGGATGGCATCGGCCATGGACAGACCGTGGATGCGGCCCGCCAGTTCTGCGTAAAAGGCAGCTCGCCAGTCTTCGATGTTTTCTGTATTTACCCTGCATGGCAACACAAAGTACAGGAATAAATCATCCGGAACCTGTTCTCCCCAAGGCACCTCATGCCGAATCTTCAGCGCGGCCCTGACATGACTGTGAAGTAATGCACCAGGGACATCGGCTAAATCCTGAAGCGGGCTGTATGCATACAGATATTTGAGCGCCCATTCCTCTTCCGGAGACAACGTTTCTTGGAATACGGCAAACATTTCATTCAGCCTTGACCCGACTAGCTCCCTTTTTAACCGCAGCTTATCTTCAATCCGATTCATCTCTTCGGGGGAAAGGGAAAAAACCGACGTTGGCACACTCATCTCGCATTCCCCTCCTTCCATAGTTTGCCGTCTTCCCTGATGATCCATTTCCCGTTCCCATCCGCCGTTGCCGCTGAAATTTGAAACAAGCGGTCCGCAGCAACGACTTCCGTAGTAATGTCCAGATCAGGTGACCCATCCAACAATGACAAGTCCTGAGCAAACGTACCTTCCTTTTCTCTGTAGTTACGCTGCAAATAATAAAGCTTCCGCAGCTCCCACTTGATCTGCTCATCCTCCGGAATGGAAAAATGGTTTAATTCCTCCTGTTCATCCGTAAACACGACATATCCCCACAGCTCAGGATAATGCATGTTGACCAGCCCCATCGGCGACCACACCCAGTTATCCTCAGGATAAGGCTTCCCCGTGCCGGGATCGATCACTTTTTGATACGTTCCATCCACCACTTCAGCCTGCCATTCCACCCGCGAGAAGTTCACTCTCCAGAATTCGCCGGGTACCGGGGCACGATGTTCCTTGGCACACTCTTTCAAGCTGGTCCATGGTATCGCGATCTCCACAGACCATTTACGGTTATTGGCACCCGGCTGATTGAGCTCGCCGTCAATGTGCACGGCGGTCTTCAACCCTTTCATATCCCAGCTGTCCAGCGGAGGACCCCCATCCCTGTAAGGTTTGATCAGAAGCAAATCCCATACCGTGTTCAGCGCATTGATCTCGAATTCGTAATATCCGTGGCTATCCCCGTCCGGATCGATGAAAATTTCAAAATCGTTGTCATAAAAAATGACGGAATCGCGCTCGGTCAGCGTCGCCCAGATTTGATCCTCCCACAGCTCTGCGCCGAAATAAAAATGTTCATCGTCCCACAGCATTTTGACCCGCGTATCCTTTGCGGGAGCCGGCCGCAGGTCTCCTTCAATGTCGACAAACTTCTCCGTCCACTCCGCCCGATCCCAGAAAGGTTTATCCAGCTTCCCGTCAAGCTCCAGCTCACCTTCCGCGCGGCGGCAAAAATAGTGCTTTGGCTGATAAACGTCTATTTGCGGAACAGGTACACCACTTAGCGTCATTTCGTTCCCTCCATTCAGTTATGTGTAACGACGGCTCCCGAGCCGCCATACATGTTGACTTTTTCGGCAAACTCCAGCTTGATTACCGTTGTCAGCTCATGGGTATCTTCGCGAGTCAGATGAATCCAGGTTGTGCCGGGAATTTGGAACCAGGGAACCCCTCCGTGGATGTCATAGGTCAGTGGCTTGCCGGAGTGAAGCACCGATACCTTTTGGATCTCATTGCACAACCCTTTCATGCAGATGCTTTCCTTCGGATCCCCATGCACAAAGAGATACAGTGTCTTCTCATCTGCCGAGAGCGTGCTGCCATCCCCGTAATATCGGCTCATGACCCCCTCCTTTGTCCCATAGACGGCTTCTTCGTGCGCTCTGATCCAACTGCCTAATCCAAGCAGAATCGCCTCTTGTCTCTCATCGATCGTGCCGTCTTCCTTCGGTCCGATATCAAGCAGCATGTTGCCGCCCATCGAGATACAGTCACAGAACATGCGCACGATCTGATGCAGCGATTTGTAATGCTCATCCGCAGGAACATACCCCCATGAACCGTTGATCGTTGTGCAAAATTCCCACGGCCCCTCTGGACGGGTAATCGGAAGGCCTTGCTCCGGCGTCTTGTAATCCCCATGCCCTTGTAAACGCGAATTAATGATGATTTCCGGCTGGAACGATTTCAAATAATGCTTGAAATGAGGCAAATTCCATTGCTCCGCGCTGCGTTCCCAGTCCCCGTCGAACCACAGCAGGTCTACCTTGCCGTATCCGGTAAGCAGTTCTTCCAGCTGCCGGTTGTTAAACTCGAGAAACTTCTCCCATCTGGATTCATCCTGGATGCCGTCTACGGGGCTGGAGAAGCGATTGGCCGAAGCAGGATCTTCGGGCACGTTCCCGCCTTCATATACACTCGGATAATCCGGGTGGGACCAGTCGATCAGGGAAAAATAAAACCCGAGCCGCAAGCCTTTTTCCGTGATTGCATCCGCATATTGCTTGACGATATCCCGCGCGGCGGGCGTCTTCTTCACGGTGTTCAAATGGCTGTGCTGCGTATCCCACAGAGCCACGCCATCATGGTGCTTCGTCGTCAGCACCGCATACTTGGCGCCCGATTTCTCGATCAAGTCGGCCCATGCATCTGCATCAAACTTGGAAGCGGTGAAACCGTCCAGCTGCTTCATATAATCCTCGTATGACATGCGCCCATTGTAAAACGACCATGACTCCGCCACGCCGTCCACCGCATAAATGCCGTAATGAATGAATATTCCTAATTTCGCATCCTCAAACCATTTCTGCACGACGATCACCGCCCTTCACTTTTGTAAAATTTATATTTGGCTGAATATATAAACCGCAAAAAACATACACACGTTAACGGAGAGGCAGAACCAATCTGGAGAAGCGAAGCGTTCGCCTTAATCGAGAAATAATTGGTGTGCAAACCGTTTCAATATTGCTATCATTTAAGGAGAAATGACCATTTCCAATGGAAAGGAGTCGCTTTCACTTGAGAATAAACTATTTCAAATCCAGGCTGTTCCTCAAATACATCTGTTCTTACCTGCTCATTCTGCTGATCCCCCTGGTGCTCATGACCATATTCATCTATGAAAATGCCGTGAAGACGCTCCGGACAGAGATCGAAAACTCACGGCTGGCCCAACTCTCACAAACCAAAACGACGATCGATAGCCGCATGAAAGAGCTCAGCGATATTGCTTCCCGGATTTCGTACGACCATCGGCTGTCCCATTATAAGGCGACTCAAACGCTGACCAGCCCGGAAGCGATTCGCGCATTGGATCAATACAAAGCCACCAGCTCCATCATGGATGAAATCTATCTGTACTTCCATAACGGCAAACATATTTACTCCAGCAAAGGACTTACCGACTTCGACGTATTTGCGCGCAATCTTGGCTTCGCTAATTGGGACAAAACGTCCTTGCAGCATGATCTGAATGAAATCAAACATCCGATGGTAAGACCCGCCGATACGGTCAGCATTAAAGAAGGCTTGCAAGACCGCAAACTGGCTTATCTGATCCCGATTACACCCAACAGCTTGAACCCGCATGCAACCGTGATGTACTTCATCAAGGAGTCGGCGATTACCGATTTGATGGATTCCGTCCTTGGAAGTTATCAAGGCTTAACCTTTGTACTTGACGGAGAAGGGCAAGTACTTGCTGCCAACCATCAAGGCGATACGCTAAGCGCAGACGCTTCAGAAATGTTGTTGAATCAGATGGTTCCAGGCATACAAGAACGAGCACTGGATGGTAAAGCCTATTCCATTGTCGCCGTACAATCCGAAACCAATGGCTGGACGTACATGACCGTCATGCCCAGCTCCCAATTTTTCAGCAGCGTGCTTAACGTTCGGGATGTCATGCTGATGATCATCGGAGTCGTACTGCTTGTCGGAGCGGTTATCGCATTGGTGCTTGCCAAAATGCAGTATCAGCCCATCTCAGCATTGGTTGAGTTTGTTTCATCCCGCGTTCCGAAGAAGAATGGCGAAGAAACAATCGGTTACGGGAACGAACTGCAGCGAATACACACTGCACTGCAAGATTTCAGTTCCCGGATTGATATGCAGGAACCGTTCGCCCGCAATCAATATTTGTCCACGCTCATCAAATCCGGCAACCCGGAGCTGGTTTCACCTGAAATGATGCAGCTGTTCGATCTGAAACTGAACAAGAAGTATTTATTCGTCATGGTTGTCGGCTGGAACGAATCCAATGCTGATCGGGAGCACCGTCGCCGGATTGCAAGCACACTTGCCCATATCGATATGCCTGATATGTGCGCTACCGGGTATGGCGTTGAACTGCCGCAGCTGGACCGATTCGGCATCATCATGAATTTCGATGCAGTAGCGGGACTAGACGAGACCGTTCAAATGAAGCAAACGATGGAACACGTGCAGCGCATGCTCGTTGAATCGCACTCCATTGCACCGATGATTGGCGCCGGAAGCATTTATCGACAGCTGCATGAGCTGAATCAGTCGTACATCGAGGCCTGCTCCGCCTTTGATCTGCTCGTTCCGGGTGACCGCGGGGCTTCCGCATTGTTCGAAGAAATGTCTAAGGACACAACTCCTTCCTACTGGATCCCGAACCAGACCCATCTGAAACTGGCCCAAAGCTTGAAGCAAGGCAATGTGGAGATCGCGTCACGGACGATACGCTCTTCCATAGAAAACCTGCAATCGTCCATGCAGCCGGCGCTGATTCTGCGTTGCGTCAGCTTTGATTTGTTGAACACCGTGTTAAAGACCGCTTCAGAGCTTGGCGACCATCAACTGATACAACGACTGACTCCCGACATGACGGTCGGCGGTTCGCTGAAGGAGCTGGAATCCATGCTGCTGTCCCTGGCTTCGCAAATTTGTGCCGAAGTGCAGCAAGGGGCTCTGCAAGAAGAGCAATCGTTGATCGATCGGATCGTTGACTATATCGATGCACATTACAGGGAACACAGTTTAAGTCTGGATACCCTTGCTTACGAGTTTGAAATTTCGCCCTCGCACGTCAGCCGTTTCTTCAAAGAAAAGACGGGCATCAATTTCCTGCAATATATTTGGCAAAAGCGGCTGGACATGGTCGTGCATCAGTTGAAAACAACGGATACTCCCATTAAAGACCTCATTCAGGAGGTTGGTTACTTGGATACGCCGAACTTTATCCGCAAATTCAAAAAGGAGACCGGACTTACGCCAGGTCAATATCGCAAGCTCCATCGCGTCACGGCAAGCGATGCGGAGAGCGGATCTGCGAGTTGACGGACAGGAAAGCCAACATGCAGACGGGCTGCACTGTCCGCGAATGTTGGCTTCTTTTTACTTTTTATTGACCGGCAGCATTCCAAGTATCGTAAACTTCCTGATAAATTTCCTGGATGCGGTCCCCGCCCATCTTTTTCATCTGGGCTACATAGCTGTCCCATTCGGACATCGGCACTTCTCCGGTCACAAACTTCGCTTCCATTTGTTTGGCATACGTACTCAGGTCCGACAGCAACGCTGAAGCTTCATCCTGCTGTTCGTTGGTCAAATAGGCGTTAGGATATGGCGCTTTGCCGATCGGGATCAGCTTCGCTTCGTTTTCTTTCTTGATCCATTCATCGAATTCCGTGGTCAGGCCATTCGTCAGTTCGGGCGAGTTGTGTCCTGGCGTCAGCATGCCGAAGTTCGGCGTAATCGTGCCTCTGTACTCTTCGCGGTCGCCGCCTCCCGGGACAGGCAGCCATTCTTTTTCATACGTAGCTTTGTTGGTATACTTCCAAAGCGTGCCTTCCGGGCCTTGGTTAAATAGGGTTTGGCCCTCAATCGAATACAAATAGTCGATCCAACGCATCGTCGCTTCCGGATGTTCATTCACGCTGGTAATGGCAAACGTTCCGTTAGCCGAGAGTCCAGGGTGCATGCCGTAAACAGGCGAACCTTCAATCTCGCTGGCTACCGGTGTCATGAGCGGATTTTTCATCGCTTCATTCGGATCGCCGCCCAATGTAAAATAGGAATAATAATCGTTAAAGAGCGCGATTTGATTGTTTTCTCCTTTGGCTTTTTTCTGCTCAGGCGTTTGGGAGAATGTTTCATGATCCAATAACTCTTCCTTCCACAGACGGTTCATGAACTCCAAATAACCTTTGTATCCTTCCTGCATCGGTGTATAAAAAACATTGTCCTGCTTATCGACATATACAACCGGATCATACATTCCCCAGAAGCCCAAAAAGTACATTCGCAGATCATCCAATTTCACGGAAGTGAGCGGAATTTCGTCGGCTTTCCCGTTTCCGTTCGGATCCTCGGTCTTCACTCTTTTCAGAAATGCGTACAGTTCCTCCGTCGTCTGCGGAAGTTCTTTTACACCAAGCGCTTCGAGCATTTTGCCGTTATACCACATCGGACTGCGATACCAGACGGCTGCACTGTCGATGAAGGGGAGCGCATATATGTGACCTTCGGGTGTTGTGAATGATTTGCGAATGTCCGGATTTTCATCGAAGAGTTTTTTGAGGTTTGGCGCATATCCTCCGTCAATGTACGGTTCAAGCGCAATCAGCGAGCCTTGGGTTCCGTAAGTAACCTGTTCTGCTGGCGTCAGATCCGCACCGTACAGCACGTCGGGCAAATCGCCGCTGGCAAAAACGAGGTTTTTCTTTGTGGCGAAGCTGTCTATGGGCGTGAGTCGGAATTCAAATTTAATGTTCGTCAGCTTCTCGGCTTCCTGAATGACAGGCATGGTGTTCCAATCCGCGACACCCACATCCTGGGACATCATGGTCAATGTAATCGGCTCGTCAACGATCGGAAAACCTTCCTGCTTCACCCCTGTCTCCTCCGGCGTCCCCGGTTCGGCGGTTGAACCACCGTCAGAGGCATTTCCGCATGCGGCCAGCAAACTGGCAACTAACGTCAAACTGAGCAGAACCGTCGACTTCTTGCGAACTCCTTTCATGACAACAACTCCCTTTCTGGATGATTTATTTGGTATAGATCAGCCTTTAACCGAACCGATCATGACACCCTGGACGAAGTAGCGTTGCAAAAACGGATATACGATAATCACCGGCAGCGTCGACACAATAATGACCGCGTAACGGACGAGCGCTGCTACCTCCGCTTTGTTGTTGAGCGCGGAAGCGGAAGATCCGTCCATCATGCCGGAGCCTTGGGCAGACATTTCCTGAAGAACGAGAATCTGCCTCAGCACGAGCTGCAGCGGGTATTTTGCCGAATCGTTCAAATAAATCATCGCCGAAAAGTAACTGTTCCAGTGTCCGACGCCATAGAAGAGAGCCATAACGGCAATGATCGGCATCGACAAGGGCAGGACGATGCTAAAAAACAGCTTGAAATTGGAACATCCGTCAATCTGGGCGGCTTCTTGAAGCTCGCCGGGGATGGTTCCTTGAAAGAAGGTACGGGTAACGATAATGTTCCATACCGAGGCCGCGGAAGGCAGAATCAATGCCCACATGCTGTCAATCAGTCCCAACCCTTTGATCAACAGATAACTCGGAACAAGCCCGCCGCCAAAAAACATCGTGACCATGAACATGCCCATAAAAAAACCTCGGCCAACGAAATCCTTTCTGCTAAGCGCATAAGCCGCCGGAATGGTGACCATGAGATTCACTGCCGTACCCACGACCGTATATAAAATGGTGTTTGCGTAACCTGACCAGATCCTCTGATCCTGAAGCACTCTCTGGTACCCTTCGAACGTAATGTCCTTGGGAAAGAGCCACATCGCACCGGAAGCGACCTCTTTGGGATTGCTGATCGAAGCACTGATCATGTATGCCAACGGATAAGCAACAAGCAGAAACGCGATGGTGACGAAAATATAATTCAGTGTCAGAAAAATCCGGTCTTGCCTCGTTTCTTTGATGCCTGTTGTCATTCTGCTACCTCCTTTACCACAGACTGTTCTCACTCGTTTTGTGCACGACTTGATTGACCGTAATGAGCAGAATCGCGTTAATGACGGAATTGAACAACCCGACGGCGGTGGAGAAGCTGTATTGTGCATTTTCCAGACCGGAGCGGTAGACGAATGTTGAAATCACATCGGACGACTCCATGTTTAACGGGTTTTGCATTAAGAGAATTTTCTCAAACCCCACGCCCAGCAAACTTCCCATATTCAGAATGAGCAAAATGGTCATCGTTGGCACCAGCACGGGAATGTTGATGTGACGAATGCGCTGCATCCGGTTCGCTCCGTCAATGATCGCCGCTTCATGAAGGCCCGGGTCGACGGCTGACAAGGCGGCAAGATAAATGATCGTGCCCCACCCTGCGCTCTGCCATACGCCAGAGAGAACGTAGACCGTCTTGAACCAGGCCGGGCTTGTCAGAAAAGCAGGTGCATCGATGCCCACCCATTCGATCAAACGAATAACGATGCCTGTGGACGGCGACAGGAAAGCAATGATCATGCCGACCATCACTACGATGGAGATGAAATGCGGCGCGTAAGTGACCGTTTGCACCCATTTTTTGAAACGTTTGTGTTTCAGTTCATTGAAGGCCAGCGCCAAAATGATCGGGATCGGAAAACCAACCGCCAGCTCATACAAACTGATCGCCAGCGTGTTCCACATCAAGTCCCAAAAATAATACGAATCAAAAAAACGGTTGAAGTGATCGAAACCCGTCCATGCGCTTCCAAAAATACCGCGGGCCGGATTGTAATTTTTGAACGCAATCTGGATGCCGTACATCGGTCCGTAATGGAAAATAAGAAAATACAAAAATGCCGGCGCAATGAACAGATAGAGCTCCCAGTTTTTCCAGACCTTCTTCCATCGTTTCTTGTTGATTTTGGCCCTGTTCAGGACCTCCTGCCGATGGATCGGATTGACTTCCTGCACGCCGGATCGCCTCCTTCTGCTTGGTTTACATGTCAGCTTTGCTTGCGCACCTTCATGTTAACGATAGTGGATCATGCTTTTTTTCGTAAACATGTGATTTTAGCGCATCCCCCACCCTTGATGCATCAACGCTTCCCGTCGTTGCGGCATCATTTTGACCATTGGTGAATGTGTTGTTTTCGCGCAAAAGGAAGCGGTTACAATTTCCCGAAGTGGAAAAATGGCAATTGAAAGAATGCGGAGTTGTTGATCTATATAGGTTGAACCAATGATTTTTACACAGAGACACTACGCGGTCAGAACCATCTTCCGATCGCTGTTATCCCCAGATTTCTTTGACCCCCTTGTTCAAGGGGAAAATCCGGTGATAAATGCGACCGCTTCGCTTCTCCAGATTCTTTCTGCCCTCTTCGTTATCGTGTAAATTTCCGGTTCAATCTATATAGATGGCGATGATTTTACATTGCGCTGATAATAATGAACGTATAGCGACAGGTTATATCACATAAACAAAACATGAATAAGACGTAACAAAAGCCATGTTCCCAATGGAACATGGCCTCAGCACATGCATCGAATGCTTACCCCTGCAGCTTCACAAGGCTGTAATTCTTTTTACCTTTGCGGATAATGATAAACTTGCCGCCGATGGCATGCTCTGCCGAAATGGTGAAGTCGAGCTCGGTTACTTTCTCCCCGTTCATGGAGATGGCACCCTTCGTGATGTCTTCGCGGGCTTGGCGTTTGGATGGCTCCAGGCCCAGATCCACAAGCCAGTCAACGATGTTTTTCGCCTCGCCGTTGGTTTCGAACGTTGGCATTTCCTTAAAGCCTTGCTCGATCTCGTCCGCTGTCAGCGAGCGAATGTCGCCGCTGAACAATGCGGCGGTAATGCGCTTGGCTTGTTCCAGCATTTCTTCGCCATGCACGAAACGGGTCATTTCTTCGGCAAGCGCCTTTTGCGCCTCGCGTTTGTGCGGCTCGGTTTCCACTTTTTCCGCCAACGCTTCGATTTCTTCTTTGGACAAGAACGTAAAGTATTTCAAGTATTTGATGACGTCGCGATCATCGGTATTCGCCCAGAACTGGTAGAATTCGAACGGCGTCGTTTTGTTTGGATCCAGCCAGATCGAGCCCCCGGCCGATTTGCCAAATTTCGTTCCGTCCGCTTTGAGCATCAGCGGGATGGTCAAACCAAACGCTTTGGCATCAGGGCCTTCTTTTTTGCGGATCAGGTCAAGACCGCTTGTAATGTTGCCCCATTGGTCGGAACCGCCGATTTGCAGCTGCACGTCTTCGTTCTGGAACAAATGCAGGTAATCGAGCGATTGCAGGATCTGGTACGAGAATTCCGTGAAGGAGATGCCGCCTTCCAGTCTGCTCGCCACGACATCCTTCGCAAGCATCGTGTTCAGGTTGAAGTTTTTGCCGTAGTCGCGCAAAAATTCGATCACATTGATTTTGTGCGTCCAGTCGTAGTTGTTCACCAGGCGTACCTGATTGTCGCCTTCCGTAATGAACAATTTTTTCATCTGTGCCGTCAATGCGTTTACGTTCTCCTGCACCTGTTCCAGCGTTTGCAAGGAACGTTCGGACTGGCGCCCGCTCGGGTCGCCGATCGTGCCGGTTGCGCCGCCGATCAGAATGACTGGACGATGCCCTGCTAATTGGAAACGCTTGAGCATCATGAACGGAATAAGATGTCCGATATGCATGCTGTCGCCGGTAGGGTCAACGCCGCAGTACAGCGAAATGGATTTCGATTCGACCAGCTCGCGCAGGCCCTCCGCATCCGTTTGCTGGTTAATGGCATCGCGCCATTGCAGTTCGTCCAAAATATTCAACACAAACAACCCCTTTTCTAAAGTTAAAGAAATCATGAATACGCGTGATGAAGACACACTGTGCAGAACTTTGCCACGGCAAGCTACCTGTCCATGGCCAAAAAACAAAAAAATCGCCACCCGGTCTGCACGCAGACACAGGGACGATTGAATAACCGTGGTACCACCCAGTTTGCATGAACAGCCTGACGTTGCACGCTGCCCATACCACTTATGACGAAATAACGTTCGCCAAACCCGCTTGGCATTACCCAAGATACTCCAGAGTGTACTTCGCAGTCCTTGTATGTGTCAGGTTCCATCAACCCCTGACTTTCTGGAAACAGGGACAAAGCTGCTACTGCGCTCCTTCAACGTAATTCATGTTTCAGATTATAGACAGTATATCCGAACGTTTGAACGTTTGCAAGCCGTTTTCCTCAATGGAATGTTGCCATACCAAGTATTATGGAACGGCGATTTTCAACGTTCTGGCGTAATGTTCATACGCCTTGGGGGCAATTTGGCTTTCTCCGTTCCAGAACCGTTGATCCAGCGTATCCAACTGCTGCTCCTCCTGGTCCGTCAGAAACCGGGGGATATCCCACAGTTCCGTCAGGCGTTCATCGTTCTCCAGATGTCGGATGCAATCGAAACAAGCGTTCACGTAGGTTAGCTCGTCTGCGGCTCCGATCGTTTGCAGCGCACGAACCGCATGGACCAGCGCTTCCTCCCCCCAATTGCAAAAAAACTGCACAAAACCGCCGTTGAACACATCCGCCTCCAGCAGCCACAATGCGGCGATTTCCTGTTGTTCTGGCGTGAGGTCGCCCCATCCCCGTGCGGAGTTGTTCTTCAAGCTTACGAAAGCGATGGCATAGTCGTACCACAAATCATGTATGTCGTTATTGTCCAACAGAATGATCCCTCCCCAATAGAGAACCACATCTTTATCGTCCAGTTGTCGTTCGTACACCTCGCTGCCCCGTTCATGGATGCGAACGACAAATCCCTGATCGGATACCTTCACACAAGGGGCGCCATCTTCCCGAAATGTCGAAAATCTGCGATTGACATAACCCTCCATCTGTTCACTAGGAAAGTCCGTGAAATCCGAATAACGCTAATACCTTCTCCCGCAACCGGGACAAGCTTCGCAGCTCTGACAAACGGCTTCCTCCCTCCAAGCTATCCGCCTCGTTCGTTAGGTACCGCAGAACGTGCGATAGTTCGGGTCGCAAGCCATGGGTGCAGCGGCGTACTCCGCCTGTTCGGAACTATGGGCATAGGGATTCTTCAACACGGCAAGCAGCTTGTTCATCACGCTGTAATCGCCATGCTGCTCTGCGCGCTCCAACGCTTCCTCCACCCGATGATTGCGCGGAATGACCGCAGGATTGGTCTTGCTCATCTGTTCGCGCACGGCCTCCGGGCCCTGTTCCTGTCTCGCGAGTCTGGCTTGCCAGCGTGCATGCCAATTCGCAAATTCCGCATCGTCGCTCAGCCCATGACCGACCGCCTGCCCAAAGGTTAGTACCACGAACGTGTTCGTGTAATCAGCCTGGTGTTTCTCCATGAGGTCCAGCAAGTCTTTGACCAGTTCTTCGTCCGCCGCTTCTGCGTTAAACAGCCCCAACTTGGTACGCATACCCGCCAACCAATGATGATGATACAATTCGGAAAAGGAAGAGATGGCATCCTGTGCCATTTGCACGGCCTGTTCTTCGTCAGTATGCAGCAATGGCAGCAGCGATTCCGCAAAGCGCGCCAAATTCCAGCCTCCGATATAAGGCTGATTGCCGTAAGCATAACGTCCCTGGGTATCAATCGAACTGAACACCGTCGCCGGATTATAGTTATCCATAAAAGCACAAGGGCCATAGTCGATCGTCTCGCCGCTGATCGTCATGTTGTCCGTATTCATCACGCCGTGGATAAAACCGATTTGCTGCCATTTCGCAATTAAGGCAGCTTGACGCCGTATAACGTTTTCGAGCAAACGCAAATACCTGTCATCGTCTGCTGCCAGTTCGGCATAATGCCGCTGAATGGCATAATCGGCCAATGCTCTAAGGTCATCCACATTGCCCAGAGCGGCTGCATATTGGAACGTCCCAACGCGCAAATGGCTTGCCGCCACTCTCGTCAGAACGGCACCCGGCCGCTCCGTCTCGCGATAGATCGTTTCGCCCGTGGATACCACGGCCAAAATACGGGTTGTCGGAACGCCCAGCGCTTGCATCGCTTCGCTAATGATATATTCGCGCAGCATCGGCCCGATCGCGGCTCTTCCGTCCCCCGCGCGGGAATACGGCGTAACGCCGGACCCTTTTAACTGAATGTCCATTCGTTCGCCGGCCGGCGTCAGCTGTTCACCGATGAGCAGCGCACGTCCATCGCCCAACCTGTTGAAATGGCCGAATTGATGCCCTGCATAAGCCTGCGCCAACGGCTCCGATCCGACCGGATTTCGGTTGCCCGCAAAGATTTCTACGTTTTCCTCCTGTTTCAGCAGGTCTGCATTCAACCCGAGCGATGCCGCTAACGCGTCATTCAACACCAATAATTTGGGGCGAGCAACGGGCTGGGCGGATTGCTTCGTATAAAAAACGGATGGCAGCCTGGCATAGCTATTGTCCAGATTCCATCCGGCATCCATCAGTTGCTTCTGCATCATGATCACCTCTCCTTTGTTATATTGTTCGATATGGTTCCTCATAACATTCATCGTTTACGGCGGTCATGAAAAAACTGTAGCATATTTGCCTTATTTTTGCATGGTTCGGCTTATTGAACTTTTCAATATGACCTTTCAAAAAGCAAAAAGTCCATGCGCGCTCTGAAGAACGCGATGAACTTTTAGCAAGCCGACTGAATGGAAAACGATGCTTTATGTGCGCTTAATTCAACGTCAAGAATGTGCTTCGTTCGCCTGCGAAGGGGACGACTGAAGCGGAATGCTTTCTTTTTTGATGCCGAGATTGAAAAATACGTTGAGCAGAATGGCAGACAAACTGCCTGTAATGATGCCATCGCTGACGATGATGCGGATCGCTTGCGGCAGCTGGGCAAACAAGTCGGGAACTGCCGTCACCCCGAGGCCAAGCGACACCGAGCACGCGACGATCAGCAAGTTCGATTGTTTGCTGAAGTCAACGGATTGCAGCATTTTAACGCCGGACGACACCACCATGCCGAACAGCACAACCGTTGCCCCGCCAAGCACGGCACTCGGGATAATGGTTGCGAAAGCGGCGATTTTCGGGATCAAACCGAGGAAAACAAGGATGCCGCCTGCCGCCACGACGACATTGGTCGTCTTCACTCGGGAGAGTTGAACGAGACCCACGTTCTGAGCAAACGTATTGTACGGAAAAGCATTGAAGATGCCCCCTAGCACAAAAGCCAGACCTTCCGCACGGTATCCGCGGGCAAGATCTTTATCGGTGACGGGTTGGTCGCAAATTTTGCCTAGCGCCATGAACACACCCGTCGATTCGATGATAACCACCATTCCCACGATGATCATCGTCAGGATCGGACCGAATTCAAAGGTCGGCCATCCGAAGTAGAACGGCTGCGGCAGGCGAAACCAGGAAGCTTCGAGCACGGGAGCAACATTGACTTTGCCCATCAGGACAGCGACCAGGGTTCCCGCAATGATGCCGAGCAGAACAGCCAACGATTTGACAAATCCGCGCGCATAACGGTGGAGGATCAGGATGAAAATCAATACCCCGAAGGAAAGCGCGAGGTGGCTGAGTCCCCCGAAATCCTCGCTTCCGCTGCCGCCCGCCATATTGCGGATGCCGGTCGGAATAAGCGCAAGGCCGATAATGGTCACTACCGTACCGATCACGACCGGCGGAAACAGTTTCACGATTTTGCTGAAGAAGGTCGCACAGATCATAATGAAGAGGCCTGCCGCGATAATGGAGCCGTAGATGGCCGGAATCCCGTACTGATTGCCGATTGCGATCATCGGTGTAACCGCCACGAAGGAACTTCCAAGCACTGCCGGCAAACCTATGCCCAGAACCTTGCCTTTCCGCGCTTGCAGCCATGTCGCGATTCCGCAGGTCAGCAGATCGATGGAGACCAGGTAAGCGAGTTGTTCTGCCGTCAGGTTCAACGCCCGGCCGACCAGCAGCGGAACCAGAATCGCCCCGGCATACATGGCCAGGACATGCTGGATTCCCAATGAAAAAATGTTCATTTTTTTCGTTTTGTTCATGAAAGCTCTCCCCCCGAATGATCATTATCCGTGAACCTCTTTGAAGAAACGCCGTTATGTTAGTTCACATTATATAAACAATTCGGAAGATTTCGAGCAGGTGGCATGGAGAATTGTTGGAGGAGATAAAGAAAGACACACCACTTAGGCGTTCTTAACAATAAATCCCGAAATCCAAGTTAGATTATCTGACATCGATTCCTATGTATATTGAACGAACCATTAATCCTTTGGCTCTAACTGATTTGCAACATAGGTCCAACCTTCCTCGATGCTGCGAAATACCCAACCGATATCCTCGATGGTTTCCTTAGCGCCGATACCCAAAATAAGCGTGCGCACCGCCTCCTCTGAAGCCGGTCCAACGGTCAAAGCCACCGGGAACGGTTTGATTCTCGCCAGCTCGCTCCCGATGTCGAACACGCGATCCAGTTCGTCTCCCCATTCGTACTTGAGCTCGCTCAAATCGATGACCAATCCCCAGGGAGCCCAGGCGTCCAAAACGGCCTTGCCGATGGCGCTCATGTATCTGGCATCGCTATTGCCTCTGCTGCCGAAACCGTACTCGCCTTTGAAGGACAAAATCATGATGGATCGGTAACTTTCTGCGGATACTTTGCCAATGCGTACGCTGTATTCGAGCTTGCTCAGATCCTCCAGTCGCACGGAGCGGGTGTTCATCATCATTCAACAGCCCTTCCCTTCTCTTGTTCAGCAATCGGGTAATCGGATACGATGACGCTGCTCCATCCAGTACGGACACGAAGGCCTGATGAGCCGGATGGGGGCAATAAGCGCGCAGCGCGTTTTGATTTTCAAATATCACCCTCAAGCCAATGGTATATCCGTGGATATTTTTCCGTTTCTTCCGTGACGTTAATGCCTGCACTCAATTCCACTATGCCGGGAATCTTTCATTAATATTCATTATAAATAGCGTATGCTCAGGCAGGCAACACACATCTAAAATGAAGCAATATCATCCAAGAACACGGGAGAGGATTTCGTTTATAATGGCAGAAACATCATTTGAAAGAGGTGCAGCATGTGACTCGCGAAGTGCGAACCGTCGTATACGATCCCGATCTGCAGTTGGAAGCTTACCGCTTCGAGGGCATCATGCAGAAATTTCCGAACCATTTTCACGATTATTACGTGATCGGTTTCATCGAAGATGGCAAACGCCATCTGGTGTGCAACCAGGAAGAATATTTGTTAAACAGCGGCGACATCATTATTTTTAATCCCGGTGATCCGCATGCTTGCGAGCAGGTGGACGGCCGGACGCTCGACTATCGCTGCTTGAACATCGAACCGGAGGTGATGCGGCGATACGCTGCGGAAATGACCGGGCATGACGTTATGCCCCGATTCACCACGCATGTCCTTTGCCAGAACGAGCTGGTAGAAACGCTGCAGGAGCTGCATGACCTGATCCTTGCGGAGCGGCAGGACTTTTGCAAAGAGGAATTGCTGTTCGTCCTTCTGGAACAATTGATCAGCGAACATTCGGATACCGAACGGACAAACGCCGAACAGGAGCAAACCGCCGAAATTACGCGCGTGTGCGCTTATATCGAATCGCATTACATGGACAGCATCGCATTAAACGAGTTATCCGATCTGGCAAGCCTGAGCAAATATCATTTGCTGCGGCTGTTTACGCGCCAGAAAGGCATCTCCCCTTACCGATACCTGGAGACCATTCGCATCAATCACGCAAAGCGGCTGCTCGAACAGGGATTGTTCCCGATGGAAGTAGCTGCCAGGACAGGTTTTAGCGATCAAAGCCATTTTACGAATTTTTTCAAAAAACTGATCGGGCTGACGCCGCGACAATACCGGCGCATTTTCAATCACGAACAACTAGCGGTACCGCATGCAGAAAAGGCGGGCAATCCGACATGACGAAAACAACCAAAGCTTCAACCGGCCATTTGCTGGCCTTGTTTACGATGCTGGTCTGGGGCACAACGTTTATTTCCACCAAATGGCTGCTCGTGGACTTCACCCCGGTGGAGATTCTGGTGTTCCGGTTTGTGCTGGGGTACGCTGCATTGCTGTTGATCTATCCACGCTTCCAGCGGATCGCTTCTTTCCGGGAAGAGCGGCTGTTCATGGCAGCCGGGCTGTGCGGGGTTACGTTATATTTCCTGATTGAAAATGTGGCTCTGGAATATACGCTCGCCTCCAATGTAGGCGTCATCGTATCCATCGCTCCGTTCTTCACCGCGGTGATCGCACATTTCGCGCTGGACGGGGAACGATTGAACCGCAACTTTATGCTTGGATTCGGCATCGCGCTTATGGGCATTATACTCATTTCGTTTCATGGACAAACCGTGCTGCAAATCAATCCGCTCGGTGACCTGCTTGCCTTCATTGCACCTGCGGTGTGGGCCTTCTATTCGGTCCTCATGCGAAAGATCGGCCAGCTTGGTTACCATGCCATCGGCGCAACGCGCAAAGTATTTGGCTATGGGCTGCTGTTCATGATTCCGGCGGTATGGCTGAAAGGCGTTCATCCTGATCCGGCCCGGCTGCTCGTGCCCGCTAACGCGGCCAACCTGCTATTTCTCGGTTTGGGCGCTTCCGCCCTGTGCTTTGTCACTTGGAATCGGGCGGTTCATTTGCTCGGTGCAGTGAAAACAAGCGTGTACATCTATCTCGTGCCGGTAATCACCGTGATCGCGTCCACCCTGCTGCTCCGCGAACCGTTGACCTGGGGCACCGTTCTCGGCGCACTGTTGACGCTGGTTGGATCGTATCTCTCCGAACGTCCCGCCCGCGCTGGCCGAGCATCCAGGCTGAGAGCCATAAAATGAAAGAACAAGGACTCCCTCTGAGCAAAGGCGTACAAAGGAGCACAAGGAACTGCCCAACGAAGACCGAATGGGTTGGGCTGTTTCTTGGCACACGCCTCGTCAAAGAGCAAAATAGGCTAACCAGTATCCTGGCTAGCCTATTCATGCCTTTGCTGCAGCAACGACGCTTCGTACTTTTCATTTTCCGGTTAAACCTATGATCGTTTCGAACGGTCTCAGCTGCATTGGCAGCCTGCAGTCCTCGTAGTTGGTAAGCCAGATCTCCGAAAAGTCGGGATACTTCTCTTCTCCACCGAGCTCCACGATTTGTCCCGTAAGATTAATGAGTACCAGCACTTGTTGGTCTGCCAATGTACGGGTATACGCAAATACGCTTGGATGATCCGGCATAAGAAGCTCATAGGTCCCGTATATGAGCGCGTCGTGTCCTTTTCGCAGCTGAATCATTTGTTTATAAAAGTGAAGGATCGACCGTCGTTCCTGAAGCTGTTTCTCTACATTAATATCGACGTAATTGTCGTTCACCTTTAGCCACGGGATGCCCGTGGTGAACCCGGCTTGTTTGTCCGAAGACCACTGCATCGGCGTTCTGGAGTTGTCGCGGCTCGATGCCCAGATGATGTTCATGATTTCCTCATGGGACATGCCCTCTTCGCGTTTGATCTGATATAAATTCCGATCGGCTACGTCGTTATAATCATCGATGGAAGGGTAAGCCACATTCGTCATTCCAATCTCTTGCCCTTGATAAATGAAGGGCGTGCCCTGCATGAAAAAGTACATGGCTCCTAGCGCAGTGGCGCTCTCATACCAATACTCCGCATCATTCCCCCAAGACGAAACTTTGCGAGGCTGATCGTGATTTTCAATAAACAAAGCATTCCAGCCGATGCCTTCAAGCGATTTTTGCCACTTGGTCATGACGTGTTTCAATTTGGGAATGTCAAGCTGCCTGTCCGTGCTGTTGTTCCAAAGGTCCAGGTGTTCAAATTGGAAGACCATATTGAATTTGCCTCTGACTTCACAAATCCAATCCAGCAGATCTTCCTGGTCCTCTACTTTTACTCCATTCGCTTCCCCAACGGTCACCACATCATACTTGGATAACGTTTCCTCTTTCATTTCTTGCAGATAACGCTGGATTCCTTTGACGTTCATATGTTTTTCAAAAGAAGAGACGTATTTGACGCCCTCGATGTTTGGCATGTCCGGCAGGCCCTCTTCTTTATGAATATGGCTGATTGCATCGACGCGGAACCCGTCAATCCCCTTATCAAGCCACCAATTCATCATTTCATAAATGGATTTCCGAACTTCTTCATTTCCCCAGTTCAAGTCCGGCTGCTTTTTGGAGAACAGATGAAGATAGTACTGTCCCGACACCTCGTCATATTCCCATGCAGATCCGCCGAAGATGCTCTCCCAGTTGTTCGGTTCTTCCCCGTTTTTCCCGTCTCTCCAGATGTACCAGTCCCGTTTGGGGTTATCCTGCGAAGCTCTCGATTCCATAAACCACGGGTGTTCGTCGCTGGTATGATTGATCACCAGATCCATGATGAGTTTCATGCCGCGGCGGTGAACTTCGTTCAGTAATTGATCAAAGTCTTCCATCGTGCCGAATTCACCCATAATGGAACAGTAATCGCTAATGTCGTAACCATTATCGTCGTTGGGCGACTGATACATAGGACAGATCCATATCAGATCAATGCCGAGATCCTGAATATAATCCAGTTTTGAAATGATGCCCTTGATGTCGCCGATCCCATCCCCATTCGAGTCCATAAAGCTTCTTGGATAGATTTGATAAGCTACGGCTTCTTTCCACCATACTTTTTTCATTTGATGCAATCCTTCTTTCTCAACCACTAAACTTTATTTATAGTATTATGTTTCAAGCCTGGATAAGGTACATTCTCGCTTCAAATGGACGCAGCTCACTCTCCGACATTTGGCCTGAATAATTGGATATTAACAGCTGATTTGTCTCTGCCAATTGTTCCTGGAGCGGGAGTTCGGCCTGTTGTCCCTGGAAGTTGCATACCACCAGGATTTTAGTTCCATTGAGCGTCCGGGTGTAAGCAAATACATCTGGATGATCCGGGAATATCAGCTCATAATCCCCATATACGATCACGTCATGATCTTTTCTTAATTGAATTAGTTTCCGGTAGTAATGGAATATGGATTCAAGGTTATTCAAATTTTCCTCAGCGTGAATGTGCTTGTAATTCGGGTTCACTTTAATCCAAGGTTCTCCTTGCGTAAAACCCGCGTTATCGGAAGCATCCCATTGCATCGGTGTTCGCGCGTTATCACGGCCCTTGGTATAGATCGACTCCATAACGTCGCGTTCAGAATGTCCTTTTTCCATTCTTTCCTTATAAAAATTCAGCAATTCAATATCCCGATAATCTTCCATCGCATACTGCACATTCGTCATGCCTAATTCTTCACCCTGGTAAATGTAAGGCGTACCTTGCATGCCATGAAGAAGCGTGGCCAACATTTTAGCCGATTCGATCCGGAATGGTCCGTCATTTCCCCAACGGGAAACGATTCGAGGCAAGTCGTGATTGTTCCAGAACAAACTGTTCCAGCCTTCCCCCTTGAGCTCTGTCTGCCACTTGGACAGCACTTTTTTTAATTCCATCACATCCAAAGGTTTAAGATCCCACTTTCCTTTCCCTTCTTGTTCATCCAGGCTGATGTGTTCGAATTGAAATACCATGGAAAACTCGCTGCCGTCCGGGTTGCTGTACCATTTTGCGATGTCCGGGGTGGCGCCCCATGTTTCTCCAACGGTGAGCAGGTCTCCCGCTTTTTGAAACGTTTCCTTACTCAGTTCCCTGATGTATTTATGCAAATGAGGTCCGTTCCCCGTAATCTTCAAATCCGGCTCTTTGCCGATGAGATCAATGACGTCAAGTCGAAAACCGCCAACGCCCTTATCGATCCACCAATTGATCATATCGTAAATCTCCTGCCGGACTTTGGGGTTTTCCCAGTTGAGATCCGGCTGTTTGGCCGAAAACAGATGCAAATAATATTGCCCGATCTCAGGCACCCACTGCCAAGCTGAACCACCGAATGTGGAGCCCAAGTCGTTTGGGGGCGTTCCTTCTACGCCATCTCTCCAGATATAATAGTCATGGTACGGATTGTCTTTGCTTTTTTTGGCTTCCTGGAACCAGGGATGTTCATCCGAAGTATGGTTCAACACCAAATCCATAATGATCCGGATGTTGCGTTCCCCGGCTTCATGAATTAACGTTTCCATATCTTCCAAAGACCCGAACATCGGATCGATATCCTGATAATCGGAAATATCATAACCAAAGTCGTCTTGCGGAGATTTGCAAACCGGCGATAGCCAGATGGCACCGATTCCGAGTTTCTGCAAATAATCCAGCCGGGACACAATGCCCTTCAGGTCGCCGATTCCATCCCCGTTGCTATCCTGAAAGCTTCGTGGATAAATTTGATACACGACAGTCTCTTTCCACCATTTTTTATGTTCCATCGTTCATACAACCTTTCTAACACATGTATATAGAAACCGCACTATTCAATTACACTAGGCCACTACGAGTGCAGCACCATCTTCCGATCGCTGTTATCCCCAGATTTTTTCGATTTCCTTTTTCAAAGGAGAAAATCCGGTGATAAGCCTATGCTTCCGATGCAACTTTCTTTCAGAAAGCTTTTAGGCGAACGCTTCGCTTCTCCAGATTGGTCCTGCCTCTCCGTTAAGATGCGTATGTTTTTTGCGGTTTTTATACTCGGTTTATCTTCATGGTTTCACAGCATCTTATTATTCCTTGACCGATCCGACGACAATGCCGGTGACAAAGTATTTTTGCAGCAAGGGATAAATCAGCAGCAGCGGGATGACGGCGACTACGATTTTGGCTGCATTCAGGTTTTTGTTCGAAATTTCGGTCAGACTGCTGAGCTCGGAAGAATTGGTCCCGGCTTGCAGCAGTTCCGCAATATTCACGTTAAGGGATTGAATATAGGTCATTAGCGGATAATTGCTGACTTTGGTCATGTAGATCAAACCGCTGAAGAAGTCATTCCACGTACCGACGATACTGAATAACGCAACCGTCGCCAGCGCCGGGATGGATACGGGAACATACACTTTGAACAAGACCTGGAGCGGGTTCGCCCCATCGATGAATGCGGCTTCTTCCAGCGCTTTGGGCACGGCCGAGAAGAAATTCATCACGAGAATCACACTGAAAATAGGGACAGCCCCCGGCAGAACAAGCGACCAGATCGTATTCAGCATATCCAGGTTTTTGATCAGCAGGTAGCTGGGAATCATCCCCCCGCTGAACAGCATGGCAAAAATCATAATATTCATATAAATGTTTCTGCCCTTGAATTCCCTTTTCGACTTGGATAGCGGGTATGCCATCAATATGATAAGAATCATGTTAAGGATCAGTGTAAGTACGACGCGCAGCACGGATATGCCGAAAGAACGCCAGAACTGGGCATCGTCGATAATTTTCGTATAGGCTGCTGTTGTAAAATTGACCGGAATGAGGCCTACCGCATTCGCGGATACGGCCTCGCTGCTGCTGAATGAAATCGCAACGATGTTCCATAACGGAAGAAGGCAGATCAATGCCAGGAAGATGACGATGGCATAGATGACAAACCGGCCAATTCGGTCTTTTACATTTGCGGAATAGGGCACGGACGTTGCCTCCTTAAAATATTTTTCGGTCGGTATATTTTTTGGCCAATTGATTGGCGGACAAAAGCAAAACGATTCCGATCACGGATTTGAACAAGCCGACAGCCGTACCGAAGCTATACTGACGCCCGACAAGTCCGATGCGATAAACATAGGTATCCAGAATATCTCCCGACTCATAGACGACCGGGTTATACAGATTATAGATTTGATCGAAGCCGGCACTCAAAATATTGGTCAGGCTCATTACACCCATGAGGAGGATAATAGGCAGCATGCCCGGCAGGGTAATATGCCATACTTTTCTCCACCAGCTGGCCCCATCCATTCCTGCCGCTTCATACAGACCGGGATCGATCGAAGTGATGGCAGCCAAATAGACGATGGAACTGTAACCGAACTCCTTCCACACGTCCGTTCCAATAATCAGTGGCTGGAACCAGGTGTTGCTGCCAAGGAAATTAATATTTTGCAGGCCAAAGAACGCCAACATTTGATTTACGATTCCGTCCAGACTGAACATGTTGACAACGACGGACGCCAGAACGACCCAGGATAAAAAGTGCGGCAGATAAACGATCGTCTGCACGGATTTTTTGACGAATTTCAGGCGGATCTCATTTAACAAAATGGAAAAAATGATCGCCATCATCGTTCCCAGCACAATTTTGGCAATGGCAATCACCAGCGTATTGCTGATGACCTGCGCGATATCCGGCAGCTTAAACATATAAATAAAATGCTTCAACCCGACAAACTCGGAGCCGAACATGCCCTTGGCCGGTATGTAGTCCTGAAAAGCCGTAATGACGCCGACCATCGGAACATAGCTGAATACCAGCAAAAACAAAATGCCCGGCAGCATCATCATATGATACATGGCACCCGTGCCTAACCGGCCTCTTGCTTTCAAATTCCCCTGCTTCATGGATGAACCCCTTTCGTGAAGAAAGGCTGCAATCGCAGCCCTGCCATTGTTCATGGATGTTTATTTTTTCGATGCGACCTCGGCTTGTATTTCCTGAATGACTTGGTCGCCGCCTTGTTTCTTCCAATTGCTGACGAAGGTATCGAAGTAGTCCAGAGGCTCTGAACCTGTCACGATTTTGATGAACGATTCCTGCTCCAGCTTCGTCAGATTCGCCCACGTCTGTTTCATGCTTGGCGTCGTTCCGGAGAATGCAGGTGTCATCCATACGAATTTATTTTCCTCTGTCAGTTTGTCGATCAGCCCGACTCCGTTGATCCGCGAGTGATATTTCGACCAGGCCGTAACGTTATCCGTATCCATATCGCTCAAATAGGTTTTGATGCTTCCGATATTGTTTTTCGATTCGGTTGTACGAACTTGATCCAGACCGATCTCTCCTTTAATCCCGCGAACGACATCGGAATAATCATCCAGCAGCGACGTAGCGGAGTTGACTTCGATATTAAACGGTCGGGTCGAACCGTCTACCCCGGTTTCCTGATACTTGGCGGCTTCCGGCATCGTTGTTGCGACATCTTTATCATTGGCCAGTTTGTCGTAGAACAGGTTTACAATTTTGACGGCCAGTTCAGGGTGCTCATATCCTTTTCTTACCACGATGAACTGATTGGATGGATTGGCATGCGCCACGTTCACTTTACCGTTTGCATCCTCCAACGTATATGCCGTGAATTTTGCATCTTTATCCATCTGTTTCACGCTGATCAGTCCCCAGTCGGGAATATGCCATGGTCCAAAAGCGATCCCGCTTTGGCCGTTGGTGTAGAGTGCGGTAATATCATCAAACGTGCGTGTCCCGAATTGCGGGTCGATGATCCCTTTCTTGAACCAATCCGCCATGATGCCCAGCATCCGCTTCGTTTCTTCTGTTGTGGAGCCATAAACGATGTTGCCGTCTTCGCCATTCATCCAATATTGCGGGAATGCGCCCTCCGTTGAGGCAACTCCCAGCATGGTATAGGCAGAAGCATTATAATCTGTTGTGTTCAGCGTATTCACAAATGGAATGCCGACCGGGTTTCCGGATTGACCAGGATCTCTTTTCAGAAATTCCAGCGCCGTTTTCTCCACTTCATCGAGCGTGAGGGCTCCGTCTCCATCGGCATCTAGTTGAATGCCCAGCAGATCCAGCCAATCTTGACGGACCCAAACCATCGCTGGTGCGGAATCCAAAGCAGTTGCCGGAAGGGCCATCAAACGTCCATCGATCGTTGCATTGTCCAAAGCGCGTCCATCATAGGAATCATAAATCTGCTTGATGTTATCCGTGGCATATTGATCGTAAACGGCCGTCAGATCCTCAATCAGATCATTATCCACCAGTTCCTTCAGCTCATCCTTGGAATCGACGCGCATCATGTCAGGCAGTTCCCCGGATGCGATGGCCAGCGAAACTTGACGGCTGTAATCTTCGCCATTAGCTTCAAATTGATCTTTAATCTGAGCGTTAAACGTGTCTTTGACCAGTCGGGTATATGCGTTATTCTCATAGGTGTCTCCGGCCGGCAGTTTCGGGTTGGCCGTAGTTACGCGACCCATGGTGACGGTGATTTCATCTTTATAAGCGCTGAACGGATCTCCCGGCGTTACCTCATATTTGCCTGCTTCCTCCGCCGTAGGAGCATCGGAGGCGCCCCCACATGCCGCAAGGGTTGTAACCATCAGCGCAGACATCGACAGCACGGCCAGACGTTTCGTCAACCGCACGCTTTTCATGGACCATTTTGTTCTCATCGCATTCGATTCCCCTTCGTTCTGATTGTTTATTGTTGTTTGCGCTTTCATTATAAAATAAAGAGAAGACTCATCGAGATAGGGATTGAACGTCTGTTTGGATAGAAGAATGGTTACAGTTTCAACCGGAATCCCTGAAACAGCGGTTCACTTGTGAACATTTATCCTACCTACTGACATACAATCGTCTATCCATGCGATTCGTCGGTCAAAAAACAAAAACCGGCAGCTCCTGAAACAGGAATCTGACGGCGTTCAACGATCATCGTGGGATTTGGTCACCCAGCCCGCTTCCTTGACCTTTATATTCGTTTTTTTCGTCTATATAAACCGCACTAATCATTTTCACTAGGGCACTGCGAGTGCAGTACCATCTTCCGATCGCTGTTATCCCCAGATTTTTGGGATTCCCCTTTTCTAAGGGGAAAATCCGGTGATAAGCCTATGCTTCCGATGCAGCTTTCTTTCAGAAAGCTTTTAGAACGCTTTGCTTCTCCAGATTGGTTCTGCCTCTCCGTTAATGTGTGTTTGTTTTTTGCAGTTTATATAGATCGTCGGTCATCTGGAAGAGGTTTGCTGTTTATCCCCTCTCCCGGCCTGCCGATATTCGCTTGGCAGCATGCCTGTCAGTTCGCGAAACATGCGGCTGAAATATTTTTCATCCGTATAGCCTACCCGCTCTGCAATCCAAAAAATCGTATTATTCGTATTCAGTAAATACTCTTTGGACTTCTCTATTCGTATGAATCGGGAGTACTCATTAAAGGTTTTCCCCATCAGATCCTTGAAACATTGGCTGAAGTAGCTTCGGCTGATATTGAGCTGTTGGGAGAGGCCGGAAGCTGTATACGCCTGGTCCAAATTATGCTGCACGATCATCACCGCTTTTTTTACGGCATCGATGATCTCCTGTGAATACGAAGTCTGTTCATCGGCCTTTCGAATGCCTGAAGCGGTCTGTTTGATCCATGCCTCTACCTCGTGCCAGGACTGGAAAGAATGGATCATGGAGATTCTTCCAAGCGTCGTTTGGGCAAAAAGGCGGTTCCACTCCATAACGATCGAGTACAGCAATCCCATCAGCTGGCCTCGATGCAATCGCAATGATTTGAACTGTTCAATCAGTTGGTTATAGTAACCGTCATGGTGGGTCCATGGGGTTTGGAACCAACTTTGCTTAATTCGATCGATGTCCTCATCCCTCGGTTCTTCAGGAAAGGTGTCTTCCTCATTCATTGAAACGGCAATGACCGGGTCATCCGGATTGTAGGCATAGAATAAAGACGTCTCTGTATAATTCATAATCCAGTTCTGGATTTGCGACCACGTTCGTTCCTGGATATCGGATATAACCAGCAGCGTACCTTGAGGAACTTGATTGAGTGATTGCTGCAATTGTTGAAACAGTTGATCCTCTCTGTGTTCAGGTGCCGCCCACATCCAGCTATTCCGCTCAACCTCCCACCTGATCTCATCTCCATGGGCAGTCAGTTCCAACGGCCACCGCTGCTCGGATTTGCGATCCAGCGAAACCAGCGCGTATACCTTCCGGTAATGAACGTTGAGTTCATGCAGCGAAGGCAGCTTTCGATTTGTTTTCGCCAGCTCGTCCATTCGGGAACGGATGCGGTGCAAAACATGTTCGAACTGCTCTTTCTCAAGCTGAACCTTGGCTATATAGTCGATGGCTCCCAGCCTGAGCGCTTCCTGGATATAATCAAAATCCTGATGCAGCGTCAACACGACGATATGCAGCTCCGGATAAAGCTGCCTTGCAGCTCGCATCAGTTCAATTCCCGACATCACCGGCATCGCCAGATCCGTCAGCATCAGGTCGACCGGCTGGGATTTCAGGAAATCCAGCGCCTTCGACCCGTTGCTGGCTTCTCCGACAACCTCCATGTTGAACTCGCTCCACGGCATCGCAGAGCTTATGCCTTTGCGTACCAGCTTATCGTCATCCACAATCAATACCTTAATCATGCCGAGATCTCTTCTCCTTTAATAGGCAGTATGAGCAATATGCTTGTCCCTGTTCCCAATTCACTCTCAATCACCAGTCGTGCCTGATCCCCGTACTGTGCCTGCAGCATGCGGTGGACATAGTTGAGTCCGATGCCCATTCCTACTTTTTGTTGTTCAGCCACACGATTGTTCAGCAGTTTATGAATGGCCTCCTCCGTCATGCCTGCTCCGTTGTCTTGGATCATAATGTTCAACGTTGCCGTACGCGTAACTTCAATTTGAATAAAACCTTCGTCGCTCAATCCATGATAAAGCGAATTTTCAACCAGCGGTTGCAAAATAAAACGGGGTACAGGGATTTGAAGGACTTGTTCATCCGCGGTAATGCGGACGTCGAATTCAAAGTCATACCGAATCTGCTGCAAAATCAGATACTGTCTTAGCGCATCGATCTCCTCTTCCATCGTGGACACTTGCCCTAATTTGCCCAAATTGTAATAGAGCAGCTTGTTCAAAGACTGCACCAGCTTGTCGATTTCCCCTTGTCCGTTCATGACGGCCAGCCAGTGCACCGTATCCAGCGTGTTCATGAGAAAATGCGGATTGATCTGATAAAGCAGCTTTTCCACTTCCAGATCGGCACGTATTTTCTCTTTCTGCTGCACTTCCTTGAAGAGGGCCCGGATTTGATGCTGCATATTCGAAAATTCACCGAGCAGAAAATCAAATTCGGGAATCTGCGTGCGAGCCTGGCTGCCTGTCGTTTGCGGATTTTTAGACATACCGTTGATCTCCGAATGGAACAGGCCGAGCGGTTTGTAGACCATCTTCCACAGCAGCCAAGCAAGAAAGACGGTAAAGCCGAGGAAAAATAAAGCGACCAGCAATATTTGAAGCAGCCACTGGTTTTTCTCCTGTTGATACTGAGCCTGCGAAATGACGGATACGACGCTCCATTTCTGCGAGGAATCCTCCTTGAACCAATGATAACCACGGGATATTCCGTCTTTGGCCGCCCCTTCCGACAAGCTGGAGAAATTTTCTCCGACTCTCATGGCTTCCGGTATTTCACTATAAACGATGTTACCCTCCCCATTCAGGATCAAATGCGATAAAGCGCCTTTGTATTGGTTGTAGCCAAGCGTTTCCTGTGTCAGGCGAAAGCCGGATTCCACGTATATATACACATCGTCCCTTTGAGGCAGTTGTACTTTTCGCATCGCAGACAACACCAGTTGATCATCGAATCGGTTCATGCTGGTATGAGGACCATAGTACGCAATGCCATATGATTTGAAAAGTACGGGCAGAGACTCGGGAGCAAAACGATCTTTGATCGGAAAGTTGCCGAACTGGGTCGTGCCTTCTTTCTGAAAGTAATACAAGGTCAAGCCGATATTCGGATTCGTAAACGTAACGACGTTCAGCTCGCTCTTTAATGCATCTCTGGCCTCGATCAATTCAAAAATATCGGCGGAAGGCTTCAAAAATTCATCCAATTTTTTGCCCAAAGTTCCGCTATAGGACAACTGCTGTGTGACATGATTCATATTCGTGATCGAATTCTCCAGCGAGGACGTCACCTGCTGCAGATTGCTGCGGATGCCATCATCGATTTTATTGGCGAAAATGGAATCAATGGTGTAGTAAGAAATCGCGAATATGCTGATAAAAGGGATAAACGCACTGAGAAAAAACAATAAAAAAATTCTTTTTTTAAGTGTCATGTCGGCCTGCTCTCTCTCCTTATAAAAATGAAACAGCAAGCTCCTGGTTATGGAAGCTTGCTGTTTATATCCATACAGCTGTACCGATTATCGTTTTCCCCGTAGGCATCGGCCTAGTTGAAGCTTGTCGGCATCTCAATCCAATCAGGCAGAAAAAACCATGGGCCCTTTTATCTCTGGCCGTCCAAGTCCAATTTCTTTTCATAATTATAGATCGATATTCAAATATGTCAAACGCTTTCATTCGTGCTGGGAGTTAAATCGATGTTGAATCGTAATACAGAAAAAAATGTTGCGGAATGAATCGCTTAACAATGACGAAAAAACCTTTGCTGATTTTCATCAGCAAAGGTTCTCTGTTTCAACATAATTGTAATTCACCGAAATCCATGTGCTTCAAACGGCTTAATGCGTGAAGTTTGCACCCGGAATGGACTGGATCGGCGCAGGAGCAAAGCCGTTTTGGATTTGCGTCATGTCCTGCTGAGCCAGCTGAGGGACTTGATAAAAACCGCGTTTATTTTGATAGATCGAGATTTCATAGGCCATTTCGATGCAATTCGGCAGCGAATCGGCCAGGACGCGGCGTACAACCGGGTTTGTGGTTTCCATCGCAGCCGTCGTTTTCATGACAGCTCCTGATTTGACCGCATTCAGCATGCAATTGGAAATGGTTTGGTCACAAATTTCCGATGCCGACTGCATAGGTTTTCTCGGCTGGCTTGGTTTCATGCCAAAAATAAAATCATTGCCTTGTTTCATTTTGTAGCTTTGCGTTTCTTTGGATGGATTCTGACCGGATTTGAAACAATCCAATGTAATATTGTATTCATCGGCGATGAATTGTTTTTGACGCTGTAAAATGTCCTTCAATTCAGGATCTTGCACGTGTTCGCTCAGCAAGGTATACGTGTTCAGCGTATTGATCGCTCCGCTAAGCACCTCCTGAACGTCAAACATCTCGTGGCCGCCATGATTCAGTTGTGGGGGAACCGTTCCTGTGTGCATGTTTTGATGGTTTTGGTTTTGCAGTTGCATTCGCGCATTGCCTCCTGTTTTTTGGTCGATTAGCTGCACAAGGAACAGTGTTAGGTCCGGATTTTCGCCTTTGGCCAACCTGTTCCTTATTTGTCAGTCCACCGATATTATGAGCATCCTGACTTTAACTATTCGGAATAATTATTGGTATTGCATGGAACCAGGATCCTTCCAGATGAGGATACAATCAGCCAATAGGATTCGCTGAGGCCATCAAATGATGCGCAAAGAACGTTGAAATTGGGCAATATCTTCATAGATGGCAGGGTATTCGGGCAGCTCCGGAATGTCCATAACGGGTTTCTTCTTATCTTTAATGGAGTTTGCAAGCCTTTCGAAATAGCGACCGTACTCCATCGTCCGTGCCTCCGGCATCGGTTCCCCGGCAGGATGGCGGGACGCTGCCAGCAGCATGTATCCGAGATGCAAACAGTCCCCCACGGCCGGCCAAAGGCTCGTGATCTTTGCATCCCTGCTGATCGACTCGGCAAACGCACTGTCATAAACCGAGCGAAGCCGTAGCAGGGCGTGTTGAAGCTCCTGTCGTTTGGACTCTTTAAGCTCTGCACGTTCACTCTTCAACATGGCAATCAAGGCTTCCCCTTCCTTCGCAACGGCATCCGACAATACGGCAAGCAGTCGTCTGGAATAAATCTTCCTCCATAACAGCGTTGTTCCGACGATGGCCACGAAGCTCCCGATGATGATATCGACGATTCGAGCAGATATGAAATACCCGCTGGTCAGCGCCGGATTAATCGTCGTTCCGATCAGCAACGTACTGGGGGTGATGAAAATAACCGCCAACGAGTAATTTCGGGCATAGATCAGTTCGACAATAAATTGAAGCCCGGCCAACGTTAACGGAACCCATACCCCCTGAGGTTTCAGCCATAACAAGGCCGCACCGACCAAAATGCCAATCATCGTGCCCGCGGAACGCTGAATCCCCCGATGCAGACTGCTGACGTAAGTTCCGCCACCCATGACTGCAGCCGCGGATAAAGGAACCCAATACGAACGGTTCAAATGAAAACCATAGGCAATAGCCGCTGAAATCAAAAGCACGATTCCATAGCGGAGAGCGGCATAGTGCAAATGGGATTGCTTGTTGAACGCGTTTTGGAAATTGTCACGGAAACGGAAATCGATATTCGCAGCGGGTGTAGGGGAAAGAACCGAATGAGTTGTATCGCAGTTCATCTCAACCGCGGACTTCACGTTTGAATATAATGCGATAAGCGAAGCACTGCTTCCCTCCTCGGGCATTCGGACGTCGAAATGCTTCTCGCTGTTGTTCTGATGGAGCTGATTGCCTATGATCCGCAGCGTTTCAGCGAGTTGATCTTCGATCTCGTGTTTCGGCTCCAGCGAAACATCGAGAATCGAAAGGAATATTACGCCGGCTTGCGCGTTCAATCTTTTCCATTTTTCCAAAGCGCGTGTGTTATCGTTCCGTTTTCCAAAAACATAGGAATGGGACAATGTCCGATCCGCCTGTTTCATGAGAAACGCCGCCTGATGCTGCCGTTCTGTATAATGATCCGTTCCGATGGAGGACAGCAGATTCGACAGGCTATGATAGACGGCAGAGACCGCCTTGGTCTCGGCAGCGTAAGGCTTTACGAGCACTCCCGCCATTCCGACGATCCAGGCAAAAATCGCCCCGCACAATACGCACAACACATTGGGGCCCAAAGCACTCGGTTCATGCGGCATGGAGGTGCCAATCGAATAAGCGAGAACAAAAAACATGCCGCCAGGGCCGGCCATCTGAAAACGTTGAAACAGAAACGTGGCCAGCCCTCCGATCACCCCAAACATGAGCACCATAAACATGTCATTATAGGAGCTTAACGCGCCAAGCGCAAATGAAGCGGTTAATCCAAGCGCAACCCAGAATAATCTTGCCGCTCGCTGGGAATAGGTTTCATTAGTTACATAAAGAAAGGTGAAACCTCCGACGGATGCCAATATGCCGAGGGCAGGGTCTCCGATCCAAAAACCGGTCAACGAGGGAATGCCCACACTGATCGCAGAGCCGACTCCCCTGAACCAGTTTAACGGGCTAGGTTTGATTCGAAAGGCTTCTTTAACCGTTGTTTTCTTCGGAAAATGATGCTTTGCCCGCCTTCTGTTGTCATGAGTCTGTTGATGATCCATCTTACCAACCTCTGTTTCAAACTAATTTTGGGTATGGGCTATCGCATTTTTTTCGATGCGGGATAATACACGGCTGAACATGGTTAATTCATCCTCCGTAATCCCTTCCAATACTTGATCGAAAACCTGTTCCAAATCCTTTTCGACCTCGTTTCTTAATTTCGTGCCATCTTCTGTAATGAAAATCAAATATGAACGACGGTCCTGACGATTGGTTTGGCGAACGATCAGCCGATTCCTCTCCAGGTTATCCAGTATTTTTGCCAAGGTGGCAGGGTCCTTATCCGCAATGACAGCCAGCTCTTTTTGTGTAATGCCTTCATGCTCAAACACCCTCTTCAATACCGTCCACTGTTCGGGCGTAATGGAAAAACGCTTTAAATGGCCTGTAAGAAAACGAAGAATCGCTCTGCTTGTTTTCGTTAAGGCATATCCATATAATTCTTCGGAGCTAAGATTCATAAGTGTCTCCACCTTCAAAATTGATTAGTATACATATAATTCGTATACATATTAATTTTAGAATTTATCGTGAGAAAAAGCAAATATTGCACTAAGCGGATCAAAAAAAATCTGGGGTTAACCGCGATCGGACGATGGTTCCGACCACCTAGTAGCTCCGTGTAAAAATAATTCGTTCAACTTATATCGTTTCTTTTTTGGATGCTGCTGTTATTATGAATGTATATCCTGAATTTGATTGGATTGGGTACAGGAGTAATTGCATATCAGACTAGTGGACGGTTACAGGAGGCGATGAGGATGATTAGAGGATTAACGAAGGCAGGTTTGGGAAAGATCGAGTCGGATGAACAGTATATTACAAATGCGGCAAAGCACGGTTTCCAGTCCGTCGATTTGAATCCGCTCTCATTGGTTCGACAATATGGCAAGGAACAGGCCGCACACCTGTTGGAAAGCAATCAGATCATCATCGGTTCATCGGATTTGACGGTGGACTGGAGAAACTCGGAACAGCAATTTCGCGAAGGCCTTCCATCTCTGGTTGAAATGGCCGAAGCCTCTGCTGCGCTGAATTGTTTCAACTGCTGCACCTATGTTTTACCATCGACGGACCAGCCGGCGGCGCCATTTATGGCAGCGGCTACAAGAAGATTGAGACTTTGCGCCGATATTTTGGGCGCCTACGGTATTCGGCTCGGGCTGGAGTTCGTGGGCTGCCATCATTTGCGAACCCAATGGAAAAATCCGTTTATTTGGAGTGTGGAGCATACCCTGGACTGGATCGATGCCATTCACGTTCCCAACGTAGGCTTGTTGGTAGACTCCTATCATTGGCATACGAACGGTTTACGGATCGAAGAGGTGCTGAATTTGAAAAAGGAGCAGATTGTTCACGTTCATATCAATGATGCTTACGATTTGCCGATTGAACAATTGCTTGATCATGAACGCTTATATCCCGGCGAGGGGGTCATCGATTTGAAGGGCTTCCTGAAAAATTTGCAGGCCATTGGTTACACGGGAGTTGTAGCCCAAGAAGTGCTGGCGCCTGCACCGACCCTTGCTTCAAGCGAACTGTTCGCCAAATCGAAAGCGGGTTTTGATCGCGTGTTCGAAGCTTTGTAACGGATGGAGTAATGAAAGAACTGCAAACAAGCCGGGAACCTTGGTTTCCGGCTTGTTCTGCGAAGAAGTCCATTGTAGTTTGTTTACATTAACCGCAATTCTTAACGTTCAAACATCATCGAACGGGTTTCTCTTTCGAATAAAAACGAAGAATAATCATTCAGGGTCGGAACGTCCCCATGAAATTCGATCGGCAATACCACATAGCTGGATTGAAAGTAATCGGCTCCGTTCCAGCGATCGGAAAAGTACAGGAATTCCTGCTCCGACCGCTTCAGTACAAAGGCGGGCTGGGTATGGTACGTCGTTTCGTCCCCGAAATCGCTAAGCATGCTCCACGGACCCTCCATGGAGTCGGCCATCGCATATTTCCCTTGATTCGGCTCCCAACCCGTGCAAAAAGAGGTGAGCATATAATACTTCCCATTTCGCTTGAAGACGGCAGGCGCTTCCCGGTACTCACCCTGCCATAGCTTCCCGACAAGACATTCAACATTAAGGTAATCTTCCTGCAGCCGATAAACATGAAGATCCGCATTGTCTCTGGCAGCCGAAATAAAATAGGCAGTACCGTCATCATCCTGAAAAAGGGTGCAGTCCCGCGACATATACCCAAAGGGATTAAAGCTGCCATGATACACGAAATGGCCATCGGGAGAATCGGATGTGGCAATGGCGCATGCAGCGTCGTGGTAATCGTTCCCGTTTTCATAGTGAACCCAGAGAACAAATTTCTTTGTCGCCGGATTAAAGAGCACCTTAGGCCGTTCCAGATTGACTTTTCCACCCTTTTCGTTCACTAATCCCAGATTCGTTCGGACTCTAATCGGCGCCACCGGAGTTGAAGTCGTCAGGATATGATTTCGAAACTCCCAGTTGAATAGATCTTTGGAACGATAACAGCTAACATACATATCGCCTCTGCGGTCTTCGCCATACCAATAATAAAAATCATCATGGAACAGAATATGTCCGCCATGGGCATGGATCGGCTCACCGTTTATATCATTCCAAATGCTGCCATTGGTTAGTCTAGTATTCACGCCGCTGCCTCCCTTCTATTTCACTTCATGTTTTAGGAAAAAATCGTTAATCGATGTCCGTTCCGAATATCTTCACTTCCCACAGCCTTGGAGTATACCAGTTGTTAGGGTTATTGTGCAGCTTTGCGCCTTGCATATTTATTCTTACATACCTGGCCGTATTTGAGAGGCTATCGGAAGTGAAGCCGTAAGACGTATTGCCGGTCCGATCCAAGGCTACCGTCCAATGGACATTGTCTGTGCTCGTCTCAATGTTATACTTGTAGAATCCTTCAGAGCCTTTTTGCATCCACCAGGAAATCTGCACGTTATTGATCTGTTGAACCGAGCCCAGATCTACCTTCCACCAATGCGGCCAGGCGCTGCTTGCGGCGGTCCATTCGGTTTGGTAGCTTCCATCATTGGCGTAGCTGGCCGGTTTGGTTCCCGACGCCGTTTGCGCCGTGGCCTCTTTGCCTTGCGACAGCAGTTTGCCGTTCTGGACGGGAACGACGACATCATCGTTTGCATTGTACAGAATTTGATCAAAGTAATCATAGAATGCGTAACCATTGGAGAACCAGACAGGGAGCAATCGTTCCTCGGTTGTACCGTTTTGCGTACCTGCCCAACCGAACATCCAGCGATAAGCCACCATCACGACGTTGTCGCCGGTGTTTGGCTTTACCCGCATCACGGAGCCCGATTGCGCCGAGAAGGTCGACGTATTGCCGATCACGCGCAGCTCAGACCATTCCCCATCCATGCTTGTGGCCGAGGAATACATCGGTATGCTTGGATACCAGCCGGCAGCCTGGGAAGAAAACAAATAATACATGCCGTCTTTTTTGATGACTTTCGGCAGTTCCCTATGTTGGTTTTGGTAAATCACGGAAACTTGATGATCCACGTCCAGCCAATCGGAGGTCAACTGATACAAAATCGTATCCGAATTGTTATTCGCCGTGGAGATCAAATAGGCAGAACCGTCGTCGTCCTTGAAAATGGAGATGTCCCTGGACTCGTTTCCTTCCGGTCGAAAGCTTTTGTGAAACGTAAAGTGCTCTCCAGGCGTCGCCGAAGCCACCGATACTCTGGCCAGCGTGTAGTCCCTGCTGTTCTCGTAGTGGGCCCAAAATACAAATTTATTTGTAGGCGCATGGTACAGAATATTGATACCCTCAAATTTGGAATCGGCCAGGTCCGGATGATCCGTATAGGAAAGTACCACTTTGTCGTTCCCATAGGTTATATCGTCGGTCGACGTCTGTTGGATCATTTGGCCAAATCCGCCAGATGGCTTTTGCACGAAATTGAACCTGTAGTAGGTATCCCCGACTTTAAGTTCATTCGGAAGGTTTAGGGTTGATTTTGTTGTATTATCAAATGTGGTGAGGTTATCCGGAAGGACGTAAGGTGTGTATTCGGGCGAAACGGCGGAAGTTAACAAGGAATTGCCGGCATACGCCTTCACTTGATACCTGTATGTGCTGCCCATGTTAAGGTCATAATCATCCGTCGTAGTTCCGCCTAGTGTCTGCAATAATGCAAAAGGTTCATTGTTTTCGGATCTGAACAGCTCGTATCCCGTCGCTCCGTCGACAGGTGCCCAGTGTATTTTGGCATTGGATACTTCTGATTCGTTCTTCAGCACAAACAGGGTTGCGGCAATATTCGTTTCCTCGCCGGCAGCATGAACGGTTTGTGCCGAGGACGAGAAATGAAAGGCCAGCAACAACATTGCAATGACGATCGCCATCCCTTGTTTCCCTTTAATCACGCTTCATCATCTCCCTCTAACCAAACTTTATTTCAACTTCATCATGGCCATGACATCCGTCTCGCTTGCCTGGTTGTACCATTCGTTGACTTCTTCGATCACGTCGTCTCCGCCTTTTTCGTGCCACTGTTTGACAAAGGCATCAAACGCTTCAAGCGGCTCATTGCCATAAATGATTTTGGTGAATGTTTCCTGTTCCATCGTGGTCAACTGCTCCCATACATTTTGCATCGTTGTTGTAGGCGGCCCATTAAATGCATTTGGCAGCAACGCATCCCGGTTTTCGTATGAAATCCGATACCCGTCTTTGGTCGTTGGATCACTTGATGCACTTCGGATCAGGACGCCCGTATCGGGCTTCGCACCATTCGCCAGATCGTAATACGATTTGCCGGGGCCGTCTACGCTCGGCGTATTTTTGGTAAATGCCATTTTCCCGACGCCTTGCACGGCATCCAAAGGCTTGTTGAATTTCTGCGGATCAAACGTCACTTCGTCATTGACGATATCATAATCGTATCCCTGGGCGTAGCCGTATTTAAACTCTCCGGTACCGAACGCGGCATCGTACATTTTATCGTAGTACAGGAAGAACGCTTCCATGTTCTGAAAATCCTTGTTAAACATAAACACGCCATCATTCAGCTGGGCGGATTGATAGGTTTTGTCACCGTTCACGCCTTGAATGGTCGGATAAGCGCTGATTTTCGCTCCCTCTATATTTTTCTCAACATCCATCACACTGCCGTATAGCCAAGGACGACCGATGATGATGCCTGCTTTCCCTTGGGTAAAATCCGACAGTGCGTCCCACGCACCCTGCGTGGCTAGTTCCTTGTTCAAATACCCTTTGGCATACCAATCGCGCAGCTTTGCAAGCGCCTCCTTGTTGCCGGCGGCCACCGATCCATAGGTCAGTTTGCCGTTATCGTTATACCATTGGCGAGGGAGATGTTTGCCCGTATATGCGCTGAAAATCATGACCGGATCGCTGACCCAACCCGTGTTGTACGAATCTTTACCGGAGAACGTAAAGCCGTATGTATCTTGTTTGCCATTGCCGTCCGGGTCGTCATTGGTAAACGCCGCGATGACCTGCTCGAATTCCTCGATTGTCGTCGGCGCCTTCAACTGCAATTTGTCGAGCCAGTCCTGGCGGATCAGCATGACTTCGCCTTCCGTCAAATTCGGCGCGATCGCCATCCCGTAAACTTTGCCATCCCTGACAACCGGATTGAAGGTCGACGGGTATTGTTTGTAAATTTCTTTAATCCGGTCAGGCATGTAAACTGCGATATCTTCGGTAATTTCCTTGACCCGCCCGGATTCGATCAAATCATTCACCAGCATGGTGTCATACACCGGCAGAACGTCAGGCAGCTTCTCCGAGCCCGTGAGCGCCAGCCGCAGCTTGGTATTGTATTGCGAAGCGTCACCGCCCAGCAAGGTGGTTTCGACTTTGATCCCCAGCTTTTCCTCGCCCCAACGGGTCAGCACATTGTCGTTCAAACTTTCGCCATTGATGTATTTGCCCGCGTTTTCATCCTGTTGTTTCGCAATCGTCATCGTGATCGGAGGATCGTATTTTCCGTCCTTGAGCACCGATTCCGTCGTGGCGACGGTTTTGCTTTCTCCACTGCTGCAGCCGGCAACAAGCGCCGTCGACAGCATGATCATGCTTGCCATTTTCCAACCATTACTTCTTTTTTTCATTGAAATAATCCCCCTCGCTTTTATTCTTTGACAGCCCCCAGCACGATGCCCTTCACGAAATATCGTTGCAAAAAAGGATAGACCAATATGATCGGCAGCGTGCTGACGAAAATTTGGGCTGCTTTAATGCTTTGCTCCGACATGGCTTCGACTTCGGCCTGGCTCATGGCCATATTCTGCATGTTGCTCTGCACCACCACCGTTTGCAGAAAAGAAGCCAGCGGATATTTGCTCGCATCCGACATGTACAAAATCCCGTCAAACCAGGAATTCCAGTGCCCCACCATAATAAACAGGGATACGGTCGCCAGTCCCGGCAGAGACAATGGCAAATAAATTTTGCTGAGGATGGCGAAAAAGGACGCTCCATCAATAAATGCCGCTTCTTCCAACGCTTTTGGAATCGTTTTGAAGAAATTGACGAGAAGAATCAGATTGTAGGCTCCGAACGCTCCCGGCAGCACAAGCGCCCAAATGGTATCCTTCAACCCGAGGCTTGTCACCAAAATGTAAGAAGGGATCAATCCTCCGGAGAAGAGCATCGTAAAGATAAAAAACCACATCAGCGCGTTGCGGCCCCGGAACTCCTTGGAGAGGGCATATCCTGCACAGGTAAGGATAAACATGCTGATTGACGTGCCCAAAACCGTTCGAAGGATGGATGTCAGCATGGAACCGATGAAATTGGAATTGTTAAACGTTTTTACGTAGCTATCCACATTGAATCCGACCGGCCAAAACGACACCAGGTTGCCGCTAACGGCCGCTTTGCTGCTGAGCGATTGCGCCAATAGATGAAGGAGCGGAAGAAAACACGCCAGTCCCGCCAAAATCATAAACGCATAGTTGAACACCGAGAATACTCTATAGCCTGTCGTCTTATGGTACACGATCCCTCTCCCTCCCTGTTAGAATATTTTATAATTGGCATACTTATAGGCCAGCCTGTAGGATACGACGATCAAGATCAGGCTGATCCCCGATTTGAACAGTCCTACCGCGGTCCCGAACCCGTACTGTCCGTTCAGCAAGGAAGAACGATAGACATATGTGTCGATGATATCTCCCGTACTGTAGACCAGCGGGTTGTACAAATTGAACACCTGATCAAATCCCGCGTCCAGAATATTTCCCAGACTGAGCGTAGAAATGACAATAATCATCGGCAGCATGCTGGGCAAGGTGACGTATAGAATTTGCTGCCGGCGCGTGGCGCCGTCGATCTCGGCCGCTTCATAATAGGAAGGATTGATTCCTGCAATGGTCGCCAAATAGACGATCATGCCGAACCCGAAGCTCTTCCAAACGTCGCTGACCACCACCGTGAATCTAAACAGGTCAGGGTCCCCCAAAAAATAAATCGGATCGCTGCCGAACATCCACGTCAATAGCTGGTTGACGCCCCCATCCAAGCCGAGAATGTCGATCATCAATCCCGCAACGGTGACCCAGGACAGGAAATGCGGCAGATAAACCAGTGTCTGCACGCTTTTTTTGATGCCGACATTTCGCAGCTCGCTGAGTAGAATGGCCATAATGATCGGAACGATAATGCCGACGATAATTTTGGAAACGGCGATTATGAGCGTGTTGACGATCGCTTGGGTCGCCTCGTCGTACCGGAATATTCTTTCGAAGTTTTCCAACCCGATCCACCGTGAGCCGCTAATGCCCAGCCATGGTTTGTAGTCCTGAAACGCCATGAGCAAACCTACCATGGGACCGTAAGAAAAAATGCAGACAAACACAATAGCAGGAATACATAGTACATACAACGGCCAGTTTTTCTTGATTTCCTTTTTCCATGAATTTCGTCGGGAAACGGCTGTTATCGTTGTTTTGGCCGATTTTGCGAAACCGATGTCATTAATACTGCATACCTCCTTTATGACGACTCTTGGAATGCGATCCTCGTATTTAGCTTAACAAAAGCGCTTACATGCCAAAATGCCAACATTTCAAGATCATCACCTCAACCTGAATCATTTTGAAACCGCTTTTATTAAAATGCACATCCCACTCTTCCGCTTTTTGACAGTTTATCTTATGATATAGCTAATTCGATACGGGAACGCCGTCACTCAAGTTTTGCTGCGGAAAGGGAACGTCTATGATCAAAAAAATGTACATGAAACGATTTATTTATTTTTTTGTATTTTTTCTGCTGCTGACGTTAAGTTTGTTTTTCGTGATGAATCGCCTGAGTTCCAAAACGCTGGAAGAAAATCTGATCGGCGCTTCCAAAAACCAGCTTGATTACGTGAAAGGCATTCTTGACGGGATTATGTATGAGGCAAACATGTACGGGGTTCAGTTTGCGGCTGACAGCGATGTTCGCTTCTATCAGAATCATGTGATCGAGCTGAGCAATTACGATTCGCAAATGAAAAAAAATGACATCGTTGACCGTTTGCGGCAAACGCTCCTGTCCAGCCGGTCCATTGAATCGATCGGTATTTACTGGACGTCCGAAGAAACGTTCCTGTCGACCAACAATACGCTTGAAGCGAGGCTTCCTTTCCAAAAGGTTCATCGCCAGGGATGGCAAATCCAGGGCGACAGCTTGTATTACTTTGCCATCTACCCTTACATCCATAAATCCGGGCAAACGGAACCGGCTCAGTATGTAGTCGGCGTAAAGCTGAATACCGATTATTTGAAAAGCCTGCTAAAAAAGGCGGTGAACAATGACAGCTCCAACGCCTTTTTCCTGTTTAATCAGCAGCGGTTGTGGAGTGAGGGAGAAGTCGATACCGACTTGTTGAAAGCGATTACGGATATGCTTTCGCCCGGGCAGGACGCAACGTTAAAATATGATTATCATACAAATTCGGACGATTACTATGTTCTTTCCCGATATATAGAACCGATCGATGCCTACCTGATTACATATACGCGCACGAATGATTTTCTGCAACCGCTCGACCGCAGCCGCAAAGTTTTCCTTGCCAGCATCTTAGCGGTGCTGACGCTCGGCCTGGTTGTCATTTTTACGTTTTACCGAAACTACGACCGCAATATCCGATTAATGGAGAAAAAATTTTTGCAGGTCGAGCAGGGCAATCACAGCACGCGCATTACCGAAAACACCGATAACGAATTTTACGGCCTCTTCCGGAGCTTTAACCACATGGTTGCGGAAATTCAGGGTCTGTTCGTATCTTTAAAGACTGAAACGGAGCTGAGAAGAAGTGCGGAGCTGAAACAGCTGCAAGCCCAGATTAATCCTCATTTTCTGTATAACAGTCTGTTCTTCATCATGTCGGTGGCCCAATTCTCTCCGGATGCCGTCATGCGTATGAGCAAACATCTGGCCGAGTATTATCGCTATTTAACCAAATTGGATCAGCATGAAGTCACTCTGGAAAGCGAGCTGCAATTTGCGGAACACTATCTCATCATCATGACGCTCAGCAAAAAGATCGAGTACAACATCGATGTACCGCCGGAACTGGCCTCCACCCCCCTGATGCCTCTCATGATTCAGCCCGTCGTGGAGAACGCCATTCAACATGGAATCGAAGGACAGCAGGGAGCCCATCGGGTAACCATCGATATCAAAAGGGCGGAAGCAGCCATTCTAATCAAAGTGTCGGATGACGGAAAAGGGCTTGCACCGGACGAAATTCGCCGTTTGGAGGCTCAGCTTGAACACGCTACCCCGCCGGAAGGGACAAGAGGCGTGGGTCTCTGGAATGTGAACCGGCGCTTGAAAAATACGTACGGAGAGGCTAGCGGATTGCAATTTTCCGTGAATGATTGGGGCGGCTTGTCTGTCCTGCTGCTGATCGAGATGCCTATAGAGAAAGGGGAACGCCTATGCGATTATTAATCGTGGATGACGGACATTATGTCGTCGAGTATATGAAACACTTGCTGGATTGGAAAGCCTTCGGCATCGATCAGATTGAAACGACGACCAATTCGATCGAAGCGAGGGACATGCTGAATCGAAGCCCTGTAGATATTTTGATCACGGATATCCGCATGCCTGAGGTTTCGGGATTAGATTTGCTTCAACATATTCACATAAACAGTTTGCCGACGAAGGTCATCATCCTTTCCGGCTATTCGCAGTTCGATTATGCGCAGCAAGGCATCCGGTTAGGGGCACTCGACTATTTACTGAAACCCGTGGATAAAGATGACGTCGAGAAAGCCATGTCTAAAGCCATCCAACACATTGTGAAGACAAGGCCCGTTCAACCTGCCTCATGGGACAACTTTGACGGTTTGGGGTACATGCTCTCCCTTCTTGGAGAAAACGAGGCATTAAAGAAGGAATTCGCTGCTTATTCGGAAGGTTTAGGGCAGCATCGTTTTTGCGGTTTCAGGGCAGAGGATTGTTCCCCAGAGGATGTGAGTCGTTTAAAGGATGCTGTCGGGGACAAATGGAGCCGTCTCGTTTGGACTGCAGGCAGGCGGCTGATCGCTTTTGTTCCGGAAGACGCCGCGGGGAAACTGGCCGATCAGTTCGATCACGCGGTCTTGTCCCCTCCGTTTTCCTTGAACGATCGCAACGAAACCCGGCAGCTGTTTTATGAATTTTTCCTGAATGAGGACGTATCGTCAGACGACTTTACACGGGTATTCAAACAATTGCCGTCATGCGGGGAATGGGAATCCTTCAACAATGTTGTTCATCAATATGAACGAATCGTTCACCGAAAACAAAAAATGATCTTTCTTATGGAGAGGATTATTGATATATATCTTGCAGATCAACATCGGAATGCCTCTGAAGCCGCGGATTGGATATTCAATCGGCTTCGGAATCCCGACGAACTTTGGCCGATTCTAAAGGGCAGCGTCAGCCGGATCAGCAGCAGCAAGCAGATGTCCATTCAGAACATCGTCACGAAAGTGCAAAGGCATATCGAAGACCATCTGGCTCATGGACTCAGCCTGGATGAGCTGGGGAAAGTCGCCCATCTTCATCCTGTCTACCTTTCCAAACTTTTCAAACAGGAAACGGGTGAAAACGTCTCTAACTACATCTCCAGAAAACGGTTGGAGAAAGCTTCACAACTGCTGCAGGACTCCGAACTTCGCATCGCCGACATCGCCCACATGGTCGGTTACAAAAAAAATCAGTATTTCATCCAATTGTTCAAGGAAAAATACGGAGTTACGCCCTATCAGTACCGCAGAAACACAATCCATCAATGAAGCGGAAAGTTACGCTGCCGTTGTCATTTCCATCGATACAAGAAGTCGCAAGGGAAGCGACTTCTTGGCATCCAAGGGTTTATTCGTCTGCACGAACTCATTGATGTTCTTATACGGAAATATCCAGACTTCCGCCCAAATTCGGATGCGGCGCCGGAACCGTCTTGAGCATCTCGGCCATCTGTTGGCCTTGTTGCTCCGCCATATTTTTGGACATGGACAACACCTGCAAGCTGGCTGACTGGGCAAGCGAAGTTTGGCTCATTGCGATCGACAAAGCGGCAATATCCATCCTCTCTCCTCCTTTCTCCCCTTGTATTCGGGTCTTTCCTATATATCGGTTGAACGTGCGGAAATTGAAAGACTTACCCCAAAACCTTCAGCTCGCCATCCATTTCACGGCCTCGAATCGTTACCTTTACGAGCAGCTGTTCAGGCTGGGAATACTGTTCTTTGACCTCTGCAATCAGCTTTTTGGCGATCTCCTCAATCTGTCGCAATGTCGTATCTTCCGGCAGCCGGAGCATTCTGGCAATCTCATGCTGACGATAGCAGCTTTCATAACCCGGAACTGACTCCGCTCCAAGAGCTCTGATCTCGAATTCGACTTTCATATTTTCCGACATGTCGATCCATCCCTTCCTTTTCTCCGGAATTGCGGCGTAAAGCCTTCATTCCGCTCTTCTGTTTGACATGGACTTGGGAAAAAGCAGTTCAAATCTCGTCCCGTCAGACGCACCGTTTAAATGAAGCGTTCCCTTATGCAATTCCGCAATCTGGCGGACGATGGACAACCCGAGCCCTGTACCGCCGTCCTCCGTCCGTGCGGCATCCCCTCGCACGAAAGGATCAAAGATCACGTCCGTCAAATTCGCCGGAATGCCTACGCCGTTGTCCGCCACCGCCAATGAAACGAACTCTCCCGCCTCCGCCAGCTCGATCGTTACCTTCGTTCCCGGCGGATTGTGCTTCATCGCATTGGACAGCAAATTGGACATCGCCCGATGCATCAAGCGTAAGTCGCAATCTGCCATGAGGTGTTCCGGAGAGCAATCCACTTCCAACGTGTACTGTTCCAGTTCGAAGAGCTCGTAAAATTCCGCAGCAACCTCCCTCGTCAACTCGGCGATATCCGTATGTTCCAGCATGAGCGGATAATCCGGCCTGTCCAGCTTGGACAACATGACAATCTGGTCGATCATCGCGGTAACTTGCTCCGCTTTGCCATACATCAAACGATACGTTTTGACCTTGTTCTCTTCGCCCTCAACCATGTCAAGCTCCAGGGCTTTGGCATATCCTTGGATGATGGTGATCGGCGTCTTCAAATCGTGGGACAGATCGGCAAGCATTTGCCTTTTTTCCCGCTCCAGCTTGCGGTTGTCCTCCCGTGCCCGTTCCAGTACTTCCGCCATCTCGTTGAACGACTTCTGAATGACCTCAAATTCATAACCACCATCGATGTCCAGGCGCTTTCCATACTCTCCTTCTTTCATTCCCTGAATGGCAGAAGCGATCCGTTCGAGCGGTCTCGTCACCCGTCTCGCACTCCACATGCTGTAGACCACGCAGCAAGCGCCGAATCCACCGAACAACAACGTGAGATGAATATGATTTATCTCCAAAGTCTGGTTTTCCACATCAAGCACAAGCAGCACAAAGACCCCTATCACGATGCTTAGCGCTGCTGCAAACCAGACGGCCGACTTCAGCATGGCATCGAACCATTTTTCCTTCTTCAAGGGATATCCTCTTTTCTGGCAAACTTGTATCCAAGCCCCCGAATGGTCTGAATATATATCGGCTTTCGGGGATCTTCCTCCACCTTGTCCCTGAGCCTGGAAATGTGAACCATGACGGTATTGGCGTCTTCATAATAAGGATCGGACCACACCTGCTCGAAGAGCTGTTTTTTGGTATACACCCTGCCGGGCGCCTGCATCAGCATGGAAAGCAATTTGTATTCCATTGCGGTCAGCGCGATGGCGCGTTCTTTTTTATACAGAATGCAGTCCCGGTGGCTCAGCCGCAATTCGCCGACCACCGTAACTTCGTCACTCTCCACCTTCTGATCGGATAGGGACACGTCATTAAAATCATACGTCCGCCGCAGCAGCGCCCGGATTCGGGCCACAACCTCAAGCGGATTAAAAGGTTTCCCGATGAAATCATCGGCGCCAAGCAGTAGTCCGTTGATTTTGTCATCATGGCGATTTTTGGCAGACAACATGATGACTGGAAGCTTATATTCCGTGCGCAACAGCTTCAGCAGCTCGATTCCATCGATGCCTGGCATCATAATATCCAGCACCGCAAGGTCGATTCGCTCGTTATGCAAGCACGCCCATGCCTCTGCACCATTATGGGCCTCGATCACACGAATGCCTTCCTTAGCCAGAAATAAGCCGAGCAATTCCACAATCTCGTGATGGTCATCCACCAACAGCACCGTTCGTTCCACGCCAATCTCCCTCTTCCATCATTTGTACATAATCCCAGTGTATCATGCTCATCCTCTCTTGGCGTATTTTGTAAGGTTAATTTATGATTCGTGACAGACCCATGAAAGAATCCGGCATTACAATGGGTCCAACGATATAAACCGCACGAATCAATCACACTAGGGCACTGCAAGTGCAGTACCATCTTCCGATCGCTGTTATCCCCAGATTGGTTCCTGCCTTCTCCGTTAACGTTTGGATGTTTTTGGCGGTTTATATAGGAACTTATTCTGCTTGAGGAGGCACATAACACATGAAACACCGATGGTCTTCTATATTGCTGGCCTTGCTCATGACGATCATGGGAACGGGATACTTCCCGGATCAGGCCGCAGCCCAAGAAGCGATTCGCCCGCATGAGTTGCAGCAGGCGGCCGATTCGGCCGTGGAAAAGGCACTGGCGCGCGAGTCCATTCCTGGCGTCGCCGTCGTTGTCACGCTGCAAGACCGGATCATTTTCCAGAAAGGATACGGATTCGCGGATGTTGAACATGGCGTACCGATGGACCCGGAACGAACGATTCTGCCGGTCGGATCGCTAAGCAAAAGCCTCACGGCAACAGCCATTATGCAATTGGAAGAACAGGGAAAGGTATCGCTGGATCAAGACGTGAACAGTTACCTCTCATCCTTCCATGTCCCGATGTTCCAGCAGCAGCCCATCACACTGCATCACTTGCTCACACATACTGCAGGTCTGGATGATGCCATGTACGGCGTAGAGGCCGCCTCTCCCTCCAAAGCCGTGGAGCTTAGGACATTCATGAAGCATTATTTCGACGAGCAGCCGCCTGTTCGTCTACCCGGCGAAGCATTTGCCTATAACAATGCCAATTATGGCCTAATCGCCAGTCTGCTGGAGGATGTGTCGGGAAAACCGATCGATGATTATATGTCCCGGTATATTTTCGAGCCGCTGGATATGCCGAGTGCTGGCATTTCAGCCCCTCTATCACCGGACATGGCCCGTTCGTACACGTTTGAGGACGGATCCTATGTCCCTCTCCCCCACTCATACGTCAACATGCCGGGTGCCGGAGGCGTAAGCATGGTGCCGGTGGAATGGGCGCATTACATGATTGCGCAATTAAATGACGGCATGTTTCGCGGGAAACGTCTCCTTCATGCCGACACGGTGCGGCAAATGCAGGCACGCCACTTTGCCGAGCATCCCGACCTGGAAGGCGTAGGGTACGGTTTTTTCCGTACACGGCTGCGAAGCGGGCTGTTGACGTTGTCCCATACTGGCGATATTAACGGTTTTTCGGCCAAAATGGTGCTCGTGCCTTCCCGCAAGCTGGGCATATTCGTCATTAGCAACGCACCGTCGCAAGGCGGGAAATTGCACGATTCGATCATATCCTCCATCGTTCAGCTTCTTCCTGAAGCAAGACAAGAGCTTAAAGTGAATCAAACGCCGGTTTCTTCCCAGCTGCAGCAATATGCCCGGACCTATACGTTGACGCTTGGACCTTTGCATGGCTGGGGCAAGTGGCTGCGGTGGCTTGGGACAAGGGACTACGAAGTGAGCGCATCGGAGAACCACCTTGTTATCCATGGGATCTTTCCGGATGGGCCGGGGGAGAAGGAAAGTCGCATCTATGAGCCCATAGGCACCGGACTGTTTCGGGAACAAGAAAGCGACAATACCGTTTCGTTTAAGCAGGGTCGCGATGAATGGAGTATGAGTTTTACTCAGGGAGTTACCTTGGCTGAAAAACCTCCCTGGTGGCGCCATCCTGCCACATCATTAGCCATATATGTTACGATTGCGGTGTCATGGGTGCTTTTATTCGTCATCGGGGTCGTCCGCTGTCTGCTGCGTGTTATTTCGCCCAAACGATTCGGCCCTGCCTCGGCCTGTTCATCTACATGGATTGCTGCCATATTTACCTGTTACTTGTCCGGGCAATTGTTGTATGGCAATTCGGAAGCAATGATTCACGGTTATCCCTGGTGGTATGTTTGGTGTTTCTCGGCCTTGCCCTTCATCGGGCTGGTTCGTGCTTGGTATATCGCCGTCATGAAGCTCAGGCCTCTGCAACCGCACATTCGCAATCGGATCGTGCCCTCCTTGACTTCATGCCTGATCGCCGGCCTCAGCTTGCTCACCGTTGCTTTTCTTTTTTATTGGAACATGCTTCCTCTACATTATAGTTGACTCATGGAGGCTCGTTCTCCATAAACATAGACAAAGGCGGCTTCGCATCATGCGAAACCGCCTTTGTCTTTTTGCCGGGTTCTGTCCGCTTCGTCCAGCAGACGATAGCTCAAAATCGTTTTGTTGTGAAAAACAATGGATTCCACGTCCAGAAACGTTCCCTTAGAATGCCTGCAGATTCTCCATATGCACCGTTTGCCACTCGTCATACTGCTCGGTAACGATCGCAAATCCTTGCCGCATCCAAAAATCCACGGCCCCCGGAAGGAAGCGATGAGTATGCAAATACAGCGTATTGTACGCCATTTCCCGCACGGCATCCTTCAATGCGCTGGCAAGCAACGAACCGATGCCGTGTCTGCGGTATTCCGCATCCACGTAGCATTTCACCACTTCGGCGGCCGCCCCTTCGGGATACCGTCCTTTGATTTCTTCGATGCGCCCGTCGTACGGCACAATCCCTATGGAGCCAATAATCTCGTTGTTCTCGGTTACTGCGACCAGAAACTTGCTTTGATCCGAATGCATGTAATGCGCATGGAAATGCAGCAAGTCCGTCGGCAGCGTTTCGTGATTCAGCATCGGGAATACTTCGCGCCGCACCTTCATCGCAAACCGGACGGCTGCGTCCACCTGATGTTCCTGAATCGCCATGACTTTCGGCATGGCTTGAAGCGGTATGGCCATCTCCTCATTCCTTATCTCTTGGTTTGGGCTTGCCGCCCCCGGATCGGCAGGAAGCGAGCATTGCGATCAGCGTCTTCCATTCCCTTTCCATCTTATAAGAAATACGGCCGAACCAGCAATACGATAAAAAGGAAAGCCGATTCCTGCGAAGGGAAGTCGGCTTTCCTTTTTCAAAGCAAGCTTCTGTACGATTACTCAAAGTACTTTGCGCCATTGCTCGAGATGACCTCTTTGTACCAATGGAAGCTTTTCTTCGGAATTCTTCTTAACGAACCGCTGCCATCGTTGTTCCGGTCTACATAAATGTAGCCGTACCGTTTCTTCATCTCCCCGGTTCCGGCGCTGACAAGGTCAATCGGTCCCCAGCTCGTGTAACCGATGATGTCGACGCCATCCTGAATCGCCTCGGCCATTTCGGCAAAATGGCGGTCCAGATAGTCGATGCGATAATCGTCCTCGACCGTATCATTTTCGAGCAGCACGTCCGTCGCGCCCAACCCGTTCTCGACGATGAAAAGCGGTTTGCCGTAACGGTCATGCAATTGGTTGCATGTAATGCGCAGCCCTTTCGGATCGATCGTCCAACCCCATTCGGAGGCTTCTAAATACGGATTTTTCACCGATCCGAACACGTTGCCCTCCGTGGAATTTTTCAGCACCTCCGGATCGGCGCTGGTGCAGCGGCTCGCGTAATAACTGAAACCGATGTAGTCCACCGTGTTTTCCCGCAGCAGTTCGAGATCGCCTTCTTCCATTTGAAGCTCGATGCCGCGTTCCCGGAAAAAGCGTTTCGTATATCCCGGATATTCGCCTTTGGACTGCACGTCGATGAAGAAGAACGATTCACGGTCCAACTCCATCGCTTTCCATACATCTTCCGGATTGCTCGTATACGGATATACCGTTCCCGCCGCAAGCATGCAACCAATCATCGCATTTGGAATGATCTCGTGACAGGCTTTGACGGCAAGCGCGCTGGCAATCAGTTCATGATGGGCTGCCTGGTACAATACCTTTTCCTTGTCGTCGCCGTCGTTCAGGACGATCCCCGCCCCGATATAAGGAAGATGCAGCAGCATGTTGATTTCGTTAAACGTCATCCAGTATTTCACTTTGTTCCGGTAGCGTTCAAACAATGTGCGAGCATATGTTTCAAAAAATCCGACCATCTTGCGGTTGGTCCACCCGCCATAGTTCTTCACCAAACTTACAGGCACATCGAAATGGCAGATCGTAACGACAGGTTCAATGTTGTGCTTGAGCAGCTCGTCAAACACATCGTCGTAAAATTGGAGTCCGGCTTCGTTCGGCTGCGCGTCATCCCCGTTCGGGAAAATCCTCGCCCAGGCGATGGACATCCTGAAGCTTTTGAAGCCCATTTCCGCGAAAAGCGCAATATCTTCTTTGTAACGATGATAGAAATCGATCGCCCCATGGGAAGGATAAAACTCGCTTTCCTTGGGCTCAAACGAATCCAGTGCTCCCATTGCGATCTTCATGCGGTCCGGTCCAATCGGGATCAAATCCACCGTGGTCAGACCTTTGCCATCTTCCAGATAAGCGCCTTCGAGCTGATTGGCTGCAGTAGCTCCTCCCCAGAGAAAATTCTCCGGGAAGGACGTATACGTTTTAAACATATATTTCGTTTCCTCCTATCCAAACTTGAAATCAAGTCATCTGAAAATCATTGATTCGGGGAAGTTAACCCAAAACCGTAAGCAGTTTTTCTTTTTCGTTCACGGTGGCGTGTTTGGTCCCTACGACATCCAGATAAGCGGACGTGTTCGCAACGATAATCGGCGTTACCGTTTCATACCCTGCATCCTTGATCGCCTGCAAATCGAATTCCATGATCAGATCACCAACGTTGACGCGGTCCCCATCTTTCACATGCGGCGTGAAATGCTGGCCTTTCAGTTGAACAGTATCTTGGCCGATATGAATGAGCATTTCCACGCCGTCGTCGCTGACCAGTCCGATCGCATGTTTCGTGCGATATACTGTCTGTACTACACCATTAACAGGGGATACGACACGGCCGCTTGTTGGACGAATCGCAATGCCTTTACCCATATGCTCTCCGGCAAACGTCACATCGTTGATCTCTTTCAGCTCGACCACTTCGCCAGCCATCGGGCTTGCGATTTCGAATTTTTGGTTCGGGTTTGGTTCCAATTCTGTTTTTGGCGCAGGCGCCGCTTCTGCCTTCTTCTCTTCCGGTTCTTTGAATCCAGTCACATAGACGAGAATGAAGCCCAGGATGAATGCAATCAGCGTAGCCGCAATCGTCCAGAAGAATATAGCGTCCATGCCTGTTTCGGGGTTAACGTAGCTCGGATATCCGAAAATGCCCAGACCACCGATGATGTACCCTTTTGTGCCCACATATCCGAGAATGCCGCCTCCGATGGCCGCCGCGATACAACTCATGATGAACGGTTTTTTCAATGGGAGCGTCACGCCGTAAATAGCCGGTTCAGTTACTCCGAAAATACCCGATATAAAGGCCGGAGCGCCCAGCGTTTTCAGTTTGGTGCTTTTGGACTTGACGATAACCGCAAGCACAGCTCCGATCTGAGCAAAGGATGCCGCGAAAGACATGGCCAAAACCGGATCATATCCCAAATTCGCCAAGTTCACGAAGGCCACAGGAACGAGTCCCCAGTGAAGTCCGAACAATACAAACACTTGCCATAGACCACCAATTACGAGACCTGTAATCAGAGGACTCAGTCCGTAAATCCAAGTTGTGAACGCTCCCAGCAATTGACCCGCCCATGTAGAGATCGGACCGATCAACAGGAACGTGAGTGGTACGATGACGAGCAAAGTGCAAAACGGAACCAGGAAGTTGCTGACCACTTTAGGCATAACTTTTTTGAAAAACCGCTCTATCTTCACCGCAAAGAACGTGGCTACGATGATCGGGATAACCGATGAAGCATAATCCATCAAAATGACCGGGATACCTAAAAATTCAATGCGAATAGGTGATTCGAACAAGGTGCCGGCAAACAACGTATACATGGGTTCTCCGGCTCTGATGCCCGCCAATGTCGGGTAGACCAGCGAAGCACCGATGGCCATGCCCAGGAACGGTGTTCCTCCGAACTTTTTGATGGCCGTGTATCCAAGGAAGATCGGGAAGAAGTAGAACAAGCAATCCCCCACTGCATTTAACAGCGCATACGTCCCTGACGTATTGTCCACCCATCCCAGCGATACAAACATGGCTGTAAATCCTTTGATCATCCCGGTCGCGGCAAGCAAACCAAGAACCGGAGTAAACACGCCCGAGATCATGTCAATAAAGCGGTTAAACAAGTTGCCCTTCGGACCGGAGTCTGCTTTGTCTTCATCTACCTGACCTTCGGCAGACAAATTCCCTGCTTTGACAACGGCTTTATACACATCAGGCACTTCATTACCAATAACGACTTGGTATTGGCCGCCACTCTGCATGACGGTGATGACGCCTGGCAAATTTTTAAGCTCTTCCGTTTTGGCGACGCCTTCATCTTTCAGTTTAAAGCGCAATCTCGTTACGCAATGGAACACGCTGTTTACGTTTCCGGGACCACCAACGCGGGACAGAATGTCCTTAGCCAATTGATCGTAGTTCATTGTAATTCTCCCTTTCTGATTGAACTTTCTGCGGTGAAACAAAGAAAACCTGAACTACTGAATCCACGCAGCGCGCCGGTATTTCTCCGGAACACAGGTCGTGTGATTCAGCAATTCAGGTTTTGCCCTTAACGGTTGCAACCCTGTAAGGCTGTACACAATAGATATTTGGTTGTGAACCCCCACATCTTGTTTCAAAAGTAAGTTGCAACCCATCTTTATCGTTTCAAGGTGGTCGGAGTTGCCTGATTGAACAGTTACAACCCGTTTGTTGTATGCGCTTACTTTATGTGATTATAATAGCTCATCCGTTTTACAATTGCAAGCGTTTTATTATTAAAATTAATAAAATTATTTTACTCTGTCGTCGCATGCACTACACGCTCAATGTGGATGGACAGATACATCAATTCTTCGTTGGTCAGTTGATACGTGTAGTTGTTTTCGATGAACTTTTTGATTTTGAGCGAGCATTTGTGAGCTTCCGGATATTTCTTCTGGATCATTTCGAACAACTCGTCATCGTTGTTGTTTTTGTAATGTTTGCCGTTGACCAACCGCTGCGAGAAAAACTTCAAATGGGTGACGAAGCGATAATACGTCAGTGAATTTTCGTCAAAGTCCATTTTGAAGTGATACTTGATGATCGTCAAAATCTCCTGCATCACTTGGGTCATGCTGCGAATATTGGGCATTTCCTCGTTGAGAGCGGCGTTTACAAAATGCAGCGCCATAAATCCGGCTTCGTCCTCGGGCAGCAGGATGCCGAACTGGTCGCAAATCATGTTCAGCGCCTCGAGCCCCACTTCGAATTCGTCCTTGTAGAGCTGCTTGGTTTCCCATAACAACCCGTTCCGAATAGGCAAATTGTTTTTGTAACGCTCGATGGCAAAGTGAATGTGATCGGTCAGGTGAAGATAAATGCTTTCGTTCAGCTTTTTGCCCAGCTTCAATTTGGCATAATTAATGATCTCCTCGGATACCTTCATGTACTCCAAGGGAATGCTTGCGATCAGCGCTTTGAAATTTTCCTGGATGTCTTCGTTTTGAAGCGTGAATATTTTATCAATATGCTCTTCGGCAACCATGTCGCCCGCACGCTTCTGAAATGCGATTCCGCGCCCGATCACGATGACTTCCCGCTCGTCCTTAACGGCAACGACAGCATTATTGTTGAGGACCTTTTCAATTTTCACTTTATCACTCCAATATACAGAAAAAGGCAAACCTTACCTTCGTCAGGTATATGGCATCGCCCATTTCAATGTCAACTATTGCGTGAAATTATGTTATTACATTTTTCTACATTATACAACAGTAATTTTAATGGGTTTGAAACAATCTTGTTTTATTCGCAGGGATGAATCACGGCGGAAATCATGGCGTTTGCATTTAGACAATATAGTTACTTGGAGAACGATAAAGATTAAAAAATCTCCTTTTCGGTACTCGTCAATTATAGATCTAAGTTTCCCTCCTGAAACCGGTTTTCATGCAAGTCCTTGCATCGTCATATGATATTCAGACTGTCATGATGCGATATGCGCCCCGTTTTCTGCGGGTGAACATGCGTGGTTATATGAGGCCAAATATAAATCGTTTGTAAATGTTGGGAAATTTCAAATTCCGGAAACCAACGTGTTTTGATCCGAAATGGATTTATACTTTCTTTCACAAAAGGTTACAGATTGAACCTTTCCTTGATCTGCCGAGCCGTCTCCTCCGGAGTCAGATTCGTATTATTGATTCTAACATAGTGCTGATGCGTGATTTCACCTGGTTCTGAATTCAGCCGATACTTTTCCATGCTTTCCAGCAAGTCCTGCTCGGACCATGCCACATCCCGTTTCGTTGGTTTGTGCAGCAGCCTGTGCGGACTGCGATTGCGTGCGAGCCGTTCCGCCGGATCGGCCTCCAACTCCACGTAGCACACCTGCGCCCCTCTCGATTCGAACATTTCACGAAGCTGCCGGATGTATTCCCCATCCTCGGCCACATCAAATGCCCACACATATGTAAAAATTAATCCGGGAAGGTCGCTTTTCGATACCTCTTCGAAAATTTCCCGGCGGAACAAGCTGACGAGCCGTTTGCCCTGCGGGGTACCGTAACTGAAATAAGGCGATACCAAATCGATCGTCATGTGATTGTGAAATAGCTTTAGGCCGGTGATCTTCTCCAGCTCCTGCCCTACCGTCATCTTGCCTACCGCTTGCGGCCCAACAATAATAACCAGTTTCATGGTGATCACTCCTCGTTTTGTTCGTATATCCCACCTAAGAATATATTGGATATCCATCCATATTACATGTGAACAGGAAAATTAGATATACTTCAGTCCACGTTTTTGCAAACCAAAAAAGAGACTTCAGCCCCTTCGGCACATGCCGGAAGTCTGAAATCTCTCTTGTTGCTGCGAATAAGCTCAGCCATCGAACATCATTGTCCAATGAGCACCCATCCCCATTTCACTTTGCGCAAACCGACTGCAAACATCCAGGATAGAAGCAGCGCAGCCGCATAAGACATTACGATGCCGAGACTGAAGTTCTGCAGCAGCAGGGCCGCAAGTTCGCGCCGCCAGAAGAGCAGGATCATCGGATGGATCAGGAACACGCCGAACGAAACGGTACCCAGGGAATTCAACACTTTGGCGACACGTTTGGCAGCAGGCCTTTTCCGGCGCTCAATCCATGCGCATACGAGCAGCAGCAGCAAGCAGGCAGAAAGTGTAAACAAATTCCGAAAAACGAATAATAGCGCATAAGCCACGAATGAATCGGAAGCAAACATGCTTTTGATCATTCCGCCGCCATAGATAAAGACGGCCCCTCCGGCCATCAGGGCGAGCAGCAGAGCGATTTTCCATGCCCTCAACCTCTTCAGTGCCGCCTCGTAATTCAGGCCAGCCCATGCACCGAAACCGATGACAATCAGGTAGCTTGGCAGCAGGCTGCCGAGCCGTTCAAAGTGGAATTGCAAATGGAGCGCATAAAAAACGGCTTGCCCTGCCACAAAAAACAAAGGGAAATATCGTTTTACCAACCGATATCGCGTCAAGGCAAGGAGCCAAGGAAATACGATGTAAAATTGCAAAATAATAAGGAAAAAGTACAAATGGGTGTGCGCGCGTCCTGTCAGCAGCTGCTCCGCCAAGCGTGGCCAATGGTCCTGCGGCTGTTCGCCGGCAAGCCATTCCTTGACGACAAAATAAATGAAGGACCAGACGAGATACGGGACGAACACGTATAACAAACGTTTTTTGTAAAACTTCAGCTTCCAGCCCTGCTCATTGGTTCGTGCGCTATAGTTGTAGAATAACACCAGTGACGATAAAAACAGGAATGCCGGTACGGCAAACTGCAAAAAGCTGTTCCAGAAAAAATAAAACTGGTGGTCCAACGTCTGTTTGGGATAATGCGCGACCGCCGTAGACGTTGCATGAATGGCCACCACCGCCATGATCGCAAAGGCCCGGAAAAAGCCCAAATACGAAATGCGCTGTGGCCGAGTAGCCGGTAGTTCCATACGAAAACCTCGCTTATGCCTGATATGATAGTTTCCGGCCGCAATCCAGATTCCATCTTCATTCTAGTGGGCAAGCGAGGTTTTTTCAATCTTTATCCATATTATTTTCGTCATTTTTCAACAAAATTTGCGGCAATCCTTGGAGACTTGATCTTAACTCGATTGTACTTTTTCCGCTTCGAGTTCAGGATGTTCGTCAGCCTTCGGCAGAACGTAGGTGAACGTATAACTGCCCGAGCCAAGCTCCACGCGGGTATCCGTCCCTTCTGCCCGGAACGCGCGGATCGCCGTCACCTCTTCCAAAGGCTGCCCCTGCTCCTTTACTGCAGCTTTCGCAGCAAGCGGAAGGAGCACCGTACCCGAAACGTTGGCCGGAATGTGAACCTCCACGATCATTTCGCCATTGTCTTGGCGGTGCCATGCTGACGAAACCGTGCCATACATGGTGTCCACCTTGGCTTTGACCCAATCCAATCCGGGTCCCGGCTGTGGTTCGATATGCACCATGCCGAAGCCGGGGCGATGTTCATCCGGACGTATGCCTGCGACATCACGGTATAACCATTCGCCAATCGCGCCGTACGCATAATGATTGAACGAATTCATGTCCCTGCTCCAAAGGCTGCCATCCTCCCGCATGCCGTCCCAATGCTCCCACACGGTCGTGGCACCTTGCGTCACTTGGAACAGCCAGGATGGATAATCCTTTTGAAATAAAAGGGTATACGCCAAATCGCGGTGACCGGCAGCGCTGAGCACAGGGTTCAGATATGGCGTTCCGACAAAACCGGTGGTCAGATGATTGCCCGCCTCTTCAACCAATTTCACCAATTGATCACCGGCCCGTTTGCGGTGCTCCGGTTCCAGCAGGTCAAAGTGCAAAGCCAATACATGCGCTGTCTGCGTCGGCACGGAAATGCGGCCGGCAGGTGTAACGAATTCGTTGCGGAAAGCTTGGATGATCTGTGCATGCAATTGGTCGAAGTAAACCGCATCCTGATCATACCCCAACACGCTGGCTGCTTTCCTTGTAAGGGAAACCGAGTAGGCATAAAATGCGGTCGCGACATAATCCCGGTCGGTAGCCCCGACATAACTTCCCGGTTTCGAATCAAGGCCAAGCCAGTCCCCGAAGTGAAAGCCCGTATTCCATAAGTAGGGGTTATCACCCTGTGATCGAATGTATTCGATCCATTGCTTCATGCTGTCATATTGTTCGGCGAGCAGTCTCGTATCTCCATACATTTCATAGAGCGTCCACGGACAAATGACCGCTGCATCGCCCCATGCCGCCGACGAATGGGCGCTGTCGCTCCCGGATACGTTGGCGTCAGGCACAAAAAACGGAATGCCCCCGTCCTCATGCTGGTCTGCCCGCAAATCCCGCAGCCATTTCGTGAAAAATGGAGCGGTGTTCATCAGATAAGACGCCGTGCGGATGAACATCTGCGCATCCCCCGTCCAGCCGAGCCGTTCGTCGCGCTGCGGGCAATCGGTCGGCACGTCGAGGAAGTTGCCCTTTTGCCCCCACAAAATGTTGTGGTGCAGCTGGTTGACGAGCGGACTGGAGCAGGCGAATTCGCCCGTGCGTTCCATATTCGAATGAAGCACAACACCTGTAAAATCGTCGATCTGAATCGGTTCGGAGAAACCGATCAGTTTCACGTATCGGAACCCCTGGAACGTAAAATGCGGTTCATACGTTTCAACGCCCCCGCCTTTCAGCGTATATTGAACTTGCTGCTTGGCGGAACGCAAATTTTCCGTATAGAAGTTGCCGGCATGGTCCAGAATCTCCGCATGCAGCAGTTCAACCGTTTGCCCAGGATCACCCTGCACGCTGAACCTCATCCAGCCCACCATGTTTTGTCCCATATCGAGCACACGATCGCCTTCCGGCGTGGTCAGCAGCGCAATCGGCTTCAGCTGCTCCATCGCCGTAACCGGGACGTTCTCCTGCGCAACGATGATGTCTTTGGCATGGTCCAAAATCGCTGCCGGTGACCAGGATGCGCGGGATGCGTCCAGCCAATCGGACTCCAGTCGGGCGTCGTACGTTTCCCCCATATATATGTCCGACATGGCAATGGCGCTGGCGGATGCCATCCAGTCCTTTCCCGACAAGATCCGATCCTCGGAGCCGTCTTCATATCGAATATGCAGTTCCAGCAGCAGCGCGCAATCGTCGCCGAATAATCCCTTTCGGCCGTCCCAGCCCAAATGCCCGCCGTACCATCCGTCTCCGAGAACCGCGCCGATCACGTTTTGCCCGGCCACGAGCATGGACGTAACATCATACACCTGGTACTGCAAACGTTTGTCGTAACTGGTCCAGCCTGGCGTAAAATAATGATCTCCTACCCTGGCACCATTCAGGTGCAGTTCATATAACCCGAGTGCTGTCGCATAAATGGTTGCCCTGACTACCGCTTTTTGCAGTTCGAACACTCTGCGCAAGCGCGGGCAGGAAGGATCATCCTTCAATGCTGCACCGGCCGTGATCCAATCGGCTTGCCATCGGTCTTCCGCATCCATCAGGCCTGTTTCGAAAAAAGCCGGTTCCGACCATTCCGATTCATTGCCCGCACCATCCCAAGCACGAACGCGATAATAGTATCGGGTTCGGGGGACAGGCTTCCAACCGGTCAGCTCCACATGAATGGAACGGTTGGAATGTTGCCGTCCCGAGTCCCACTCGATTCGGTTCATTTCGGGTACGAGGGATAGCTGGATCTGATAAGCTTCCTGGACGACGTTCCGGGCATCGGATTCCAGGTGCCAGCTGATCCGGGGGGACGAAATGTCCAGTCCGATCGGATTTTTCCGATATTCGCAGCGAAGATGATTAACGATGAACATGGTTGCAGCATCCTTTCCGCATGGTCTATTGTAAGGGCTTACGATATAATTATATCGACCCGAACCTGAGAATTACCCGGCAGAACGGACTTTTTCACCCGGCAATCCGGCCACGAAGCAAGGAGGTTTGATCATGAAGCCTGTCATTGAGATATTTAAAGGAGAGTACTTTTTCCGCGACCAGCTGAAATTGTTCGTCAACCGCGTCTCGGAAAATTTTGCAGGTCCCTTCCATGCGCATGATTTCGTGGAATACAGCTATGTTTCCGGGGGACGAGGTTTCCATCATATCGGAAACGAGGTCATTCCGGTGCATCAGGGCATGCTGTTCGTGATTCCGGTCGGCGTTCCGCACGTCTTTCGCCCGGCTACGACCGACGTTTCCAAACATCCGCTCACGATCAGCAACTGCCTGTTCAACGCCGAATTGATCCAGGAATTGGCCGGCATGATTCAGGAACCCGAGATCCTTTCGCACCTGAACGAATTGGAGCAAAACAAGGCCCCTTACGTTTTCATTACAGACCATGGGAGACGGATCGAAGACCTGATGGCCAGGCTGCACCGCGAGTGCTCCGTTCCCGGGATCGGCTCGTCTACCATGCTGTATACGCTTGTCAGCCAACTGGTCGTAACCACCTACCGCTTCATCCATAGGGTGGAGCCGAACGACCCGGTCAAACCGCCGGAGCTCGACCATATCATTCAATATTTGGAGCAGCATCTCGCCGAGAAAACGCGCCTGTCCGATCTGGCACGCCTCTGCAATTGCAGCGACAAACAAATCCAGCGCATGTTCCGCACGCAGACCGGACAAAGCTTCGGCTCATTCCTGCAACATCTGCGCATACAAAAAAGCTGTGAACTGCTGAAGCGTTCACAGCACAAAGTCAGCCTGATTGCCGAACTGGTCGGGTATCGGGATGTCGACTCCTTTTATGCGAATTTCAAAAAAATTACGGGCGATACGCCGCTGGCGTACCGCAAGAAGCATACACCCCATTCCACGCATCATGGTTGAACCGTATTTTAATTGGAGATCGAAGAATCCGGCGCCAACAGGCGATCTACGATTTCCTTTGCGTCTTTCCACGTTTTCATCAGTGGGAACGCATGCTGCTCCCGCTCTCGCACGTTCCAAGGATGAGGAATGCACAGTACCTTTTTGCCCTCAGCGAGCGCAGGAAGCAGGTTGTGCGGCCCGTCATCGATTAACAGATCGAATCCGAGCAAGTTTTTGCGTTTGCAGGTAATGAACTGCTCCGCAGTAATAAACGGCATGTGGCGCTGAAGCCAGTTCCACTTCTCCACCACGGTGGCGGGGTCGGCCGCGGTTACGATAATGACATCGTACGCCTCGTTCAGCTTCTGCATCTCTTCCACGACGTAATCGTCATACAGCTCCAGCTCTTCGAATAATCCCGGCCTGCCATAAAAGATGTCGTGCGTCGAATCCGGATGGCGCAAATGCGTCGTGTCCCACGTTACCATATCTTCATAACGCAGCGGATGCGTCGGAAACTGCAAATTGTTATAATGAATGGCCCGCTTCACCAGATGGCAGATCGTATCGTCCATGTCTACGGCAATAATCGCTTTCTTCATATGTATTCCCCCTACTCGGAAACCAGTATATCACCATCCGTGTCATCATTCCATCCTGTGGCGCGTTACACCAATGCATATTCGATCCCTTACTAAAAAAAGCCCATGCACGCGGCATCATCCGCTGCGCAAGGGCTTTGAACATGTTATTTTACGCTTGGCATACGCTTAGCTCAGGTCTGCACCGTTGGATGCAATCACTTTTTGGTACCAGCCAAAGCTCTTTTTCTTGATTCGGTTCAGCGTGCCTTGTCCCAGATCATCCTGGTCGACGTAGATGACGCCATATCGTTTGGACATTTCGGAAGTCGACGCACTGATAATGTCGATGGCTCCCCAGCTCGTATATCCCATAAGATCGACGCCGTCCATAACGGCTTCTTTCATTTGGGTGATATGTTTTCTGAGGTAGTCGATGCGATAATCGTCCTGGATGGAACCGTCCGGTTCAACCGTATCTTTCGCGCCAAGACCGTTTTCAACGACGAACAGCGGCAATTGATAGCGGTCATAAAGTTCTTTCAGCACGATGCGCAGTCCGATCGGGTCAAGCTGCCAGCCCCACTCGGTGCGTTCGAGGTTCGGGTTTTTGATCGTGCTGTACAGGTTGCCGCCAGTTACGCCATAATCCTCCGGATTTACCGCAGACACCAGGGACGTGTAATAGCTGAACGAAATGAAGTCCACGGTGTGGTCGCGCAAAATTTGCTCGTCGCCTGGTTCCATGACGACGGACACCCCGTTTTCTTCCCAGTAACGGTCCATGAACGCAGGGTAACTTCCGCGCACCTGCACGTCCGTATGCAGCAGGTTCAGCTGGTTGTCGATTTGCGCCTGCAGCACGTCCTCCGGTTTGGATGTAGCCGGATAATGGATCATGCGTGCCAGCATGCAGCCGATTTGGAAATCCGGATTGATTTCCCGTGCCTTCTTCGTAACCAGGCTGCTCGCCACAAACTGGTGGTGGAGGGCTTGGTAGGACGCCTGCATCACGTTGTCCACGCGGTCTTCGATCACGCCGCCTCCTGTAAACGGTTCGATGATCGTTGTGTTGATTTCATTAAATGTCAGCCAGTATCTGACCTTGTCTTTGTAGCGAGTCATCACCGTCTCTGCGTATCTCAAGAAATGGCCGATCACTTCACGACCAACCCAGCCGTTGTACTTAAGCACCAGCCCCATCGGCATTTCATAGTGGGACAGCGTCACCAGCGGTTCGATGCCATGTTTGTTCAGCTCGTCAAACACTTCATCATAGAAGCGCAATCCTTCTTCGTTCGGCTCTTCATCGTAACCGTTCGGGAAAATGCGCGGCCAGTTGATCGACAACCGGAACACCTTGAACCCAAGCTCTGCAAACAAGGCGATGTCCTCTCTGAACCGATGGTAGAAATCGATGCCGTAACGCTTCGGATATCCTTCGGCGCTGTGATGAGCCATCGCTTTCTCCACCTTCGCGCTCGTTACGTGCATCAATTCCCGCAGGTTGGTGTAATCCTTTTTCGCAAAATAAGGAACCATGTCCGCCGTCGAGAAGCCTTTGCCGCCCTCGTCGAATCCCCCTTCTGCCTGATTGGCGGCAATGGCGCCGCCCCACAGAAATCCTTCCGGAAAACCTTGTCGTTTGTTCATCTCGCTCTCTCCCTCTCCTCAGATTTTGGCTTCCAATACTTCTTCGCCGGCAACGATGTCTCCCAGTTTCACAGGAAGTACTTGACTGTAATCGGCTGTATTCGTCACAACCATGGCCGTTGTGATGTCGTATTCTTTCGCGATTTCTTCCAGATCAAACGTCAGCAATTTATCTCCAGCCTTAACGCGCGCACCTGTCGCCACATGCGCTTCGAAATGCTGACCACGCAGTTTCACCGTGTTGATGCCCACATGCATGAGCAGTTCCATGCCGTCATCGCTGCGAACCACGATCGCGTGTTTCGTTTTGAACACGTTCATGATTGTGCCGGTCACCGGAGAAACCAGTTCACCCACGGTTGGCACAAATGCAACGCCTTTACCCATCATTTCATCACCGAACGTTGGATCGTTCACTTCCTTGAGCTCGATGGATTTGCCTGTCAGCGGCGCATAAGCCATCGCATTGCTTGACGGCGCCGGCGCTTCCATGGCATTGACGTCAACCACTTCGGTTGCTTTGGCAGGCGTCGCCGCCGCATTCGGAGCGAATGGGGCAAGCGCCTCAGCGTCGCCTTCCTCTTCTTTGATGCCCAGCAATACGGATGCAATCGTACCCACAACGAACGCAAGGATCATGCCGATCAGAGAGTACCAGAACGTTTGTCCAATCAGGGCAGGAAGACCTGGAAGACCGCCGTTACCGGCCAGAACGTACGCTTTTGCACCAAATGCCAGCGCAAACCCGCCACCGACTGCACTACCGATCATCGCAGCAGCGAACGGACGTTTGAACTTCATGTTCACCCCGTACATCGCCGGTTCCGTAACCCCCATCAAAGCGGTAAAGCTCGTCGACAAGGCTACGGTTTTCAACTTTTTATCTTTTGCACGGAAGAATACGCCCAGTGTGGCACCAGCTTGACCCATGTTGGAGATGTATGTGAGCGGCAGGAATTTATCGAATCCAAGCGTTGCAATGTTGCTCAGGATGATGGGTACAAGCGCATAGTGCATACCCGTCATGATGATCAAGGCCATCGCACCGCCAAGCACAAGACCTGCGATCAATCCGCCTTCATTCAGCAACCAGTTGATGCCGCCCGACAAAGCGCTGCCTACGAATGTTCCCAGTGGCCCGATGGCGATCAGCGTAACCGGAACCATAATGATCAGCGTAACCAGCGGCACCAGCAGCAGCTTCAGCGCAGCCGGGATGACACGGTCCACCCATTTTTCCACATAGGACATAATCCATACGGCCAGCAAAATCGGAATGACCGAAGAAGCATAACTCACCGCTGTTACCGGAATGCCGATAAAGGAAACCGACTCCCCGCTGGACAGCAATGTGCTCATGTCCGGATACATCAGCGCGGTTCCGAGCGCCACGGCGACGAACGGATTGGCACCGAATTTGCGTGCAGCGCTAAACGCAATCAGAAGCGGCAGGTAATGGAACACGCCATCCCCAATGGCCGACAGAATGCGGTACGTGTCCGTTCCGGCAGCCATCCAGCCGAGCGATACGAACAGCGCCAGCAACCCTTTGAGCATACCGGCCGCCGTGATGGCTGGCAGCATTGGTGCAAATACACCCGCGATCGTTTCGAAAATGCTCAGGATCACGTTTTGCTTTTTCTCCGGCTTGGCGGTTTTGTTGTCCTGGCTTTGCTGCAGCGCAGGCTCTTCCTTCACCATGGCGTCGAATACTTTAGACACGTCGTTGCCGATAATGACCTGGAACTGGTCTCCGGAAACGTTCGTACCCATGACTTTGTCCAGGTTTTTGAGCGTTCCGTTGTCCACTTTGTCGTTGTCCTTCAAATCAAAACGAAGACGGGTAACGCAGTGGTACACCGAATTGATGTTGTCTTTTCCCCCAACGGCTTTGACGATGTTTTTTGCCGTTTCCTGATGATTCATCTCGTTTTCCTCCTTCTGTGTCCACAAAAAATACCCGAATGAAACCAACGCTCGCGTGCGTCAGTGATTCATTCGGGTATTGCCTGATTGAACAGTAACAAGCCCATCGTTATTCGCTTTCCTTGGCGGCATCCCGTTTCGTTTTCATCAGGCGTTCCAGATGGAGCGTCAGATACAACTGCTCGGAATGCGTCATGTCGTATTGATAGTTTTTATGGATAAAAGCTTCGATCTTGCGTATGCATTTGAACGTTTCGGGATAGTTCTTGCGAACGACCTCGTACAGGTATTCCTCCGCATCGTCTTGCGACGTATGGGTGATGACCCGTTGGCAGAAATATTTCAAATGCGTGATGAACCGAAAATAGTTGACGCTATCTTCATCCACTTCGACGTTGAAGTGATATTTGATGATGTTCATGATCTCCTGAAGCAGCTGCATCAGGTGAGTCACGTCATTCATGGAATCATTGATCTCCGCATTGATGAAATGCAGCGCGATGTTGCATATTTCCTCCTTCGGGAATTCAATGTCCAATCTCTCGCGCAGCAAGGTGAGTGCCTCGCGGGCCACATCATACTCTGCCTTGTAAAAATGCTGTACCTCCCACGATAACGGATTGCGCGCGATATGTCCCATTTCCATCCGCTGTACGGCAAAATGGATATGATCCGACAGGGACACATAAATGCCGTCACTGATCGTTTTGTTCAGCTGCGTCCGGGCCAAGCTCACAATATCGTCGGTCGCCTGCAATATCTCTACAGGCACCTCGGTGACGATCGACTTGAATTTCTCGTAGATCGATGCATCCTGGAGACGAAAAATTTTTTCGATCCGCTCTTCATCGATCGGGTCGCCCGCTTTGAACTTGAATCCGATACCCCGGCCGAGGATCAGCAGTTCCTGGTTTTTGTCATCGACGGTGCTGACGATATTATTATTAAATATTTGTTTAATGATCATGTCTGGACCCACCACTTTATTTTGAGGATTAAAAAAGGGCAAAACCAAAACAGAAATAATGATAACATCATTTCTATTGTGGTTTTGCCCGCATTACCGGTAACAAGCCTCGGGACTAATGTACCACAAGCTGAAAACGGTGTCAACGAAAAATCGTCTCGAACATGGCATAATCCATGCATCATTCCGGCACCGACGCCGTCGTCATTGTCAATGACATGAGATTATTCCGTATTGTCCGAGTCTGATGATTCCTGCCATAATTATGCCCTGTCGGGACGCAATTATGATTCCGACGCAAAAGGATTAACTTTTTTGTTGCCTGCGTTCTGCAAGTTCCTTCGTAATTTGCTTCTGTTTCTCTTCCGAAATGTCAAACCATAGGATCGATGCGGTAAATAATAGAACAAATGCCGGCAGCACGCCCATTAACAATTTCAAGCCAAAAATGGTCTCGCTGCTTTGTTCGACTCCAGGTACGTACCCCACTACATGCAATGCCCACGCTGCGATAGACCCGGCCAATGCCATGGCCAACGTTTGCACGAAACCTTGAATGGAACCCATCAAACCGTTTACGTTTTTTCCGGTCTTCCATTCGGTATAATCCATGGCAGCAGGCATCATGGAGCCTTGCGCCGGCGTCGATGCGCCCAGGAAAAACGCGGTGATCGCATTCAAGGCCATAAAAATGATAATTCCAGCCTTTGTATCGGGGATAACCATCACCGAAAGCATGCAGATCACGTTTACGACGGAAGCGGCCAGCACATTGATTTTGATGCCAAACCGTCTCGTGATCGGTCCGCTCACCATGACGCCGAGAAACGTGGGCAGTATGCTTACCGCACCGTATATGACCACAAGCCCTTCGTTATTAAAGAAATATTTGAAGTAATGGATCATGATTGCCGTTCGGATTCCGTTGGACAAGTTCAAAGCCAGCACGTAGATGTACAGAACAACGGCCGACCTGTTCGTGAACACTGCTGATATCATTTCTTTCAACGGTGTCTTTTGGCTGTTATTCGGGTTAATGTATCTTTCTTTCAAAGATGTTACCTGGAAAATGGATACCAAAATCCCCACCAATCCGACCAGGCCCATGATCAACGAGAAACCTCTGGCATCATTCCCGTTTCCCAATGCTTTGTAAAGCGGTTGAAAAGCCAATGATGCGAACAATGCACCGAGCATAATGGCGATATAACCGATTTGCCCCATCGAGATCCGGTCATCGATTCTTTTGGTGATCGCGGGACCTACGGCGTTGCTCGGCGCATACTTTATGGAGATCAGGATGCTGTATACCAGGTACGTTGCCGTAACATAGATAACGTTCCCGTTTGCCCCCAACCCAAAGTCCGTAAAGGTCAGCCATCCGAAAATGGCGATCGGTACTCCCAGAATGGCAAAGTATGGCACGTATTTCCCCCACGGCGTGCTCACTTTATCAACAAACACGCCAAATACGGGAACAAGAATAGCATCGATAATCCGTGCTACCAGAAATAAACCTGCCACGTAAGCGGGGCTTATTTCGAGAATGTCCGTATAAAAGAACAGCAAAAACGTGGCAATGATTTGATTGTGCATCGTTCCCGTCATGTTGCCGATCGTGGCTGCCACTTTCTCCCGGAATGAAAGCTTTCGATCTTCTTCCGGCATGCTCGCGACTGGCTGACTCTGAGTGACGTTGACTACTCCCATAATGATGCCCCCTTGAATGTATGCGCTTACCGATTTCTGAACGAGCCAAGAAACGACAAACTTTCTTTCGGAGTTCGGATTTGCGTGGATCGGTCGACGGCGATCAATCCAAAGGTTTGAGCGTAGCCAAGCTGCCACTCGAAATTGTCCAACAAGGACCAATACATGTACCCGATCACATCAATCCCGTCTTCCATACACTTCTGTACGCCAGCTGTGGCCTGTCGGATGAATTCGACGCGTTCGTCGTCTTGATCTGTGGATATGCCATTCTCGGTTACGATGATCGGTCCATCCCAATGTTTGGCCACAAATTGAAGCACGTTCGCCAATGCTTGAGGATAGTTTTCATATCCCATTTTGGTTAACTTCGCGTGGTCCGGCGGCTGGACAACCCCACTTGGTCCATGGATCTTTCTGGAGTAATTTTGAACGCCGATGAAGTCATCGCCTTGGAGAAACGGCAAATAGTTTAAAAAGTCCTCCTGCTGTTCTTGTTCTGCCAGCTGTTCCCCACCGGGTAACGCCTGATGATCGTACAAAGATAACGTGATGCCAACCTTGATCGACGAATTCAATTCCTTGATTACGCTTCTGGCTGCTTGGTGGCATTTCATAATGATCTGTTCGCCTTGCTCCGTCCGTGGGGAGAGAAATGGTTGTACTTTTGTTGGATCCATGCCAAACACCTGTCCCAAACTCGCAAAGTATTTCTCCATGCTGCTTTGCACATCGACGTTTAAACCCACCTGCACATCCGCGGGTGTTGTGGAGTTCGAATCGTTCGCTGCGGCGCCGATCATTCGTTTCATAATTTTGGTGATCTGTTTCCCCATGTTCGCTTCGTTAATCGTACAGATGTAAGGCATCAGTGGCCCCAGCTCTGAAACGACATGCCGGCAATAGTTCTTGAAATGCTCCACCGTTGTTTCGCTCTCCCATCCCCCTTCGGCAATCAGCCATTTGGGAGACGAAAAATGATGCAATGTCACGACAGGATTCACCTTATGTTGATGGCAGCATTCCAGGACCTTCCTGTAATGTTCGATCTCTTCTGCAGCAAACTGCCCTTTAACCGGCTCAATTCTTGCCCATTCGATGGAAAAGCGATACGTATTCAAGCCTGCATCCACCAACATTTGAATGTCTTTTTCGTAAAGATGATAATGGTCCACCGCCTGTAAGGAAGGTTCTTTGTACAACGAGTGCGGCATATGCTCCATCGCCCAGAAATCGCTATGGATATTGTTTCCTTCCACTTGATGCGCGGCCGTAGCCGCACCCAACATAAAATCGCTCCTAAATGGTTTTGTCATCGTCCTCACCTTTCCATCTCAATTTGTTCCCCCGGGGAAGCGTTTTCAATTTCTGACTTGACGCTATGACCATAGTAGCATTCACCCTGGATTTGATATGGTGATTTCGTATGTTTTTTAGTATTATTGTCCTGAATACAGCATGAAATCTCCAGCAGGGAGTTGATCCTGATGACCACATGCATTACCATCGACGCGATGTGCAGCCTCGTTTCCAATACGTTTGAACTGCCTGTTTTCTTTATCAGTCCGAAAGGAAAAGTCATCTATGACAACTTGCGCGGCCAACCGATCAACCCATTGATCGAACGTCGCACCGGAAGTTATTTGAACCCGTTATATTTCGAACCCAGAAGAACATATCGGATTCCTGTTATTACCAAATCGGTATTCTCCGAAAAGTTCATATTAATCAGCTATTTCGATGGCGATCTGTTTGAAGGCACCCTGATTATGGGTCCTACCCTGTCCCACCCCATACCTAATGAAGTATTAACTGGCATTATCAATGATAGGGATGCATTTTTTTATCGCGATCAAGTCGCGCGTTATTATGAACGTTTGCCGATTTTGAGCAATGACAAGCTGAATCATATCAGCGTTTTTATTTATCACTTGTTCAACAAGGAGCTGCTTTCTCCGCAATCCGTCCTGTACGAAGATTTTCAGTTCGATGACTATGAAAAAGCAAAGGGATTCGTGAATCTTGAATTCACCCAGTATTTGCAATCTGCGGATCACAACCAGGTTCGATTGTTCGAAAAAAAGCTTTTGTTCATGATCAAAGAAGGCAGGGTCGAGGACATCGACGAACTGTCCTTCATCAAGGAAGAAGAATCCTCATCCGTCTTGTCGAAATCCAGCTTCCTTCGTTCGAACAAAAACCATATCATTACGCTGATTGCTTTGGTAACGAGAGCTTCTATGGACGGAGGCTTGAACGAGGATACCGCCTTTGCATTACACGACAGGTTTATACAACGGCTCGAGGAATTGGATCGACTGGATGAAATCCGAAGTTTGGCACGCGAAGTCCTGCATACGTTTGCAGAGAAGGTGAAGCAAGCACGGCACGAAAGATATTCGAAAAAAATCATAGCCTGCAAGGAGTACATTCATAAACACATTTATGAAGAAATCCACCATAACGACATCGCCTTGGAGATTGGACTTAGTCCCAAATATTTGTCGGCCCTGTTCAAAAAAGAGGTCGGCATTTCGGTAAGCGAATACATTCAACAAACAAAGATCGAAGAAATCAAACGTTTACTGGCGTACAGCGCCATCTCGATATCCGAATTAGGCTCGCTCTTTCATTTTAATGACCAGAGCTATTTAACCAAAGTATTTAAAAAGATCGTGGGCGTGACCCCGAAACAATATCGCGAAAAACATCATTTGATCGAAAAAGGTTGACCCAACGTAAAAACGAGCCCAATGAATATTGGCTCGTTTTGGTCTGTAAGGCGTATTACAACGCGATCGTGTACTTCCCGCTTCCTGCCGCAAAGATGATATGCCCGTCTTCATAGCGGACATCGGGAAACTCGGCAGACACTCGCTTGATGTCAACCTGCTTGCCCGGAAGCATAACGGTGGCCCTGGAATTCGCAGGAATGCCAAAATCGTAGGTAACGCCTCTTTCCGTCTTCAACCAACCGGATTGGATCACGCCATAGGGAGATTCATACGTTGCAGATGCATGTGTAAGCGTTCCTCCAACCAGCGGTTTTATCGTAAAATGTTTGAAACCCGGCGTTTTCCATTGCGGGCGAATGCCTGCAATGCCTGTAAATAAGAAGTCGCATACCGCTCCATAGGAATAATGGTTCAATGAACCCGTAAGTTCCCCGTCCGGTTTGATTCCCCTCCAGCTTTCCCAAATCGTTGTAGCGCCATGGCTCACGGCATATAACCAGGAGGGATCGGAGGTTTGCTCCAGCAGCCGATAGGCGATTTCGGGATACCCATGATCCGCCAGAACATGAAGGATGAACGGCGTGGACAAAAATCCCGTATTCAAATGATGCTTCTGCGCTACGACCATCTCGGCAAGACGGTCCGCAACCGCTTGTCGTTTGGCTGTATCCGCCAACCCAAACGCCAGCGTCCGGACATTCGGCGCCTGCCGATCGTCCAGAATATGCCCGTTATCCTGAACAAAGTATGCATTGTACACACGCTTGATCTTTTCATATCGACGCTGGTATTCTTCTGCTATCTTGAGCTTTCCGAGTACGGAAGCCATTTCGGCCAGGAGGCGCGTGGAATAGGCGAAATACGCTGTCGCAACATCGGGATGACAGCCTTGGGACTTGCTCATCGCCGCGACCAGATCGTTGAATTCGGAATCGGCTTCGAGCCATTCTCCCCAGTGGAAGCTGGTATCCCAAATGTAATCCGCATCAAGCTCGCCGTCGGTATAGTTCTGATAGGCAGGAGAGTCTTTGAAACGTTCATTGGCTTTCCTGGCGCTGACGGCCATATAATCCACCCATGCCTTAGCCGAATCAAACTGCTTCTCTAGAATGGTTTGGTCTCCGTAACACAGATACAACGTCCATGGAATAATAACCGCCGCATCCCCCCAGCCGGAAGAACCGTCAAGCATGCTTGCCGTTCCTGGCTCTGGCCTGCGTATGGCCATCATGGGGTCTTTATTCTGCTTGGAGAACCTCTCCCATTCCTCTTTGTTGTGATAGCCGATCACGGTAGGTACCGTACTCCCTACGGATCCATTCGAGAATTGTTCGGACGCCAGGTCGGCCAGCCATTTTTCATAAAACGAATGCACGTTCATAAAATTGGCTGCCGTTTTGCAAAATACTTGCGCGTCCCCCGTCCAGCCTGCTCTCTCCCGGGTCGGGCAATCCGTCGGCACTTCCATGAAATTGCTTTTTTGGCTCCAGCGCGAGTTAGAGACCAATTGGTTGATCAAGGGATTGGAACACGTAAATTCACCCGTTTGCTCCATATCCGAATAGATGGCCACTGCCGTAAAATCTTCTGCTTTTACAATGCCTGGATGCTTCTTGACCAGCACGTAGCGAAAACCAAAGATCGAGAAGCGCGGACGATAATGCTCGATACCCTTACCCTTCAAAATGTAGCGAACTTCTTGAAAGTCCTCTAACGGCCCGTGATGGGCCAGGTTTTGCAAGGTAAAGTTCCCGTCTTTATCCAGCGTTTCCCCATGGATGAGTACAACATCGGTACCGGCTTCACCGCAAACCCTCATGTCCACCCAGCCTGCGATGTTTTGTCCAAAGTCCAGCACGGTCTCGCCATTCGGCGTGTGTAATACCGTTGGCGAAAAGGTTTCCTTTTGTCTAACCGGCACGCTGCGGGTCGCAATCAGGCCAGTTAGTTCATCTTTGGCAGCCTGTACTTGCTCCCAGGAAGAATCGTCATATCCGGGTTGGTTCCAGCCTTCCATATCTATTCGGGCATCATAAAGATCGCCAGCCTTCATGTCTGATTTCAGCAGCGGTCCGTATGATGTCTTGAATGTCCCGTCACTGCAAACCCATTCGATCGTTCCGTCCTCATATTGCAGCATCAGTTGTCCCAAAAAAGCCAGCTTGTACCCGAAATTATTTTTCAAGCTTGCCCCGCCGGTAGAACCTCTCCACCAGCCGTCGCCAAGAATAATGCCAAGCGCATTAGCGCCTTCCTGCAGCAAACGAGTCACGTCATAGATCTGATATTGCAATCGCTCATGATAAGATGTAAATCCGGGAGTAAACAGATGGTCCGTACCTTCCGCCCCGTTCAAATAAAAGCTGTATAGTCCTTTTGCCGTCAAACATGCCCTGGCCCGGACAAGTCCCTTCCTTACAATGAATTCCTTGCGAATATAAGGGGCAGGTTTATAGGCATCGATCTGCACTTCCTTTTCCGGTTCAATCCACCAGGCACGCCAGTCACTGGCATGCAGCAGCCCGATTTCAAAGAAGGCGCATTCGCTGAATATGGACTCTTCACCGTGATTGTCCCAGACTTTAACCCTCCAATAGACGCGCTGCAGCGATTCCAGCGGCGGACCTGCATACAAGATGACTTGGGAATGGTCAGATTCTACTCTCCCCGTATCCCAGATCAAATCGTTAAAGTCTTTTGTTCCGGATGCTTGTACATGATATGCGGTTTGCATAACGTTCGTCTCTGAACTGTACACCTTCCAACCTAATCGTGGTGATGCTGCGTCCACGCCCAAAGGATTTTCCAAATATTCCGTTCGCAATGATCCGACTTCAAGCACGTATAATCCCCCCTCAAGTTCACCCCGCCGTATGCTTCTACCATCGAGAAGGATCGCGGTGACTCTCTTAGGATAATAAAAACAGTGCTTTTTTTATGGTACGTGGGGACGCATTTTTGTAATCAGGTATCGGAGCAGCCGAATAACCGAGATCAAATGCCGAATAGCCCTTCAACAAGAAGGGCTGTGACGTTAAATATACGACTCGCGTTATTGCTTGAACGTGACATGAATCTGCACGATTTCGGAGCGGCTGCTTGTACGGATCGGCGGTCCCCAAAATCCATAACCCGACGTGACAATGGAGTGCATGGAGCCTTTCTGCAAATAACCCCAATCGTTCTCGTAAATGGCCTGCGTGATGAACTGGGCCGGGGCAATCTGCCCGCGATGCGTATGGCCGGACACAACCAGATCGATGCCGTTTTGTTCGGCGATATCCAGATCATACGGCTGGTGGTCCAGCATGATGACCGGTTTGCTTTGATCCACGTTTTCCATTAAAGCAGCGACCTCAGCACGATCCGTCTCGGTTCTGTCTTTGCGCCCGATCAAGGTCAATTTGTCATCCAGCATAATTTGCTCATCATATAACACCTTCATGTTGCTTTGTTCCAAGGCTGCAATCAACGCTTCGATCGGACCGTCGAATTTGTCATGATTCCCAAGCGTTGCGTAAACACCGTAGGGTGCCTGGATATCACGAATAATGTCCGCGATCCCGCTTTTCTTGTATAGCTCAAGGTTATCGTCGATCAGGTCGCCAGGGTACAGCACAAGGTCGGGCTTCAGTGCATTAATCTCATTCACCATTCGTTTAGCGTGGCTTGGTCCCGACAGCAGCCCAAAATGGGTATCTGCTGCCATCACGATGTTAAGCGTGTCCAGCCCTTCGACTTTTTTATCGATCTGAATGCTGTACTCCCTCACGACCGGACTATATGCATTGAAAATGCCGTAACCCAGTGTCGACAACAATAAAACAAGCGTCGCCGCGCCGGCCCATTTGTGTGCATGATGCCTGGGTATGCGCGTCAACCGCAGCAGCCAAAGGATGATATGTACAACCGGCAGAATCATCAATAACAATGAGAAGATGGCCAACCAGTATGATCCAATGATGCTCAGAAACGATAAGCTTCCAAACATCCGCGCCAAAATAAATGAACAAGCCAGAAATGCGATGATAACAATATACAGCCAGCGGAAACGTGCGCTCACAACGGGTTTCATCCAGCTCCACCCGCTCCAGCCTATGTAAAATACCAGCAATCCGTATACGAGCAGAAATGCAATACCAGCTACGACAAACATTCTACGACGATCCTCCTCGTTCATATTCAATTTCTAATGATGCCTTTAACCCGTCTGCACCAGTATAACCCAGAAGCCCTGTTCCAGGCATCTTTCCAATGCAAAAAAGCATTCCCGCGTCCGCCGAGAGCCAAGGGCTTTCGCATCGGACACAGGAATGCTTGAACTTTTATGATTGCGTCGTCTAACGATTATTCGCTTGCTTCCATCCAGTTGTGGTGGAATGTGCCTTCTTTGTCCACGCGTTTAAACGTGTGAGCGCCGAAGTAGTCGCGCTGAGCCTGCAGCAGGTTGGCCGGCAGACGCTCTGTGCGATAGCTGTCGTAGTAGGACAGCGCGCTGGAGAAGCCCGGTACCGGAATACCTTGCGTTACCGCTACGGACACCACTTCGCGCCATGCATCCTGGTACGATTCCACGATGTTTTGGAAGTAAGGGTCGAGCAGCAGGTTTTTCAGCTCGGCATTGTTGTCGTACGCTTCCTTGATGTTTTGCAGGAACTGCGAACGGATGATGCAGCCGCCGCGGAAAATCATCGCGATGTTGCCATATTTCAGATCCCAGCCGTACTCGTCGGAAGCTGCGCGCATTTGTGCGAAGCCTTGGGCATAGGATACGATTTTACTTGCGAACAGCGCTTTGCGCACGCTCTCGATGAACGCAGCTTTGTCGCCTGTGAAAGCGGACGCGGACGGGCCGTTCAGGATTTTGCTCGCCGCTACGCGCTCGTCCTTCATGGCAGACAAGAAGCGCGAGAATACGGATTCCGTAATCATGGACAGCGGTACGCCCAGATCCAGCGCGCTTTGGCTTGTCCATTTACCCGTTCCTTTTTGTCCGGCAGCATCCAGGATGACGTCGACCATCGGTTTGCCGGTTTCCGGATCGTATTTGGAGAAGATGTCGGCCGTAATCTCGATCAGGTAGCTGTCGAGTTCGCCTTTGTTCCACTCCGTAAAGATTTCATGCAGCTCTTCGACCGAGACGTTCAGCACGGATTTGAGCAGATGGTAGGCCTCACCGATCAACTGCATATCTCCGTACTCGATGCCGTTGTGCACCATTTTTACATAATGTCCGGCACCGTCTGGTCCGATGTATGTACAGCAAGGATCGTCGCCTACTTTGGCGGAAATCGCCGTCAGAATCGGTTCGACGAGTTTGTAGGCACTTTCCTGTCCGCCCGGCATGATTGCAGGGCCTTTCAGCGCGCCTTCTTCACCGCCGGATACGCCTGTGCCGATGAAGCGAATGCCTTTGTCTTCCAGCTCTTTGCTGCGGCGCTGCGTGTCAGGGAAGTAGGCATTTCCGCCATCGATGATGATGTCGCCTTCGTCCAGATGAGGCAGCAGCTGTTCGATCGTTGCGTCCGTTGCGCTGCCCGCTTGAACCATGATCAAAATTTTGCGCGGGGATTCCAGGGATGCCACGAACTCTTCGATGGAGAACGTGCCTGTCAGGTTTTTGCCTTCCGCTTCTTTCAAGAGGTCATGCGTTTTCTCCGGGGAACGGTTGAATACCGACACCGTAAAGCCTCTGCTTTCAATGTTAAGGGCCAAGTTTTTGCCCATAACCGCAAGTCCGATAACGCCGATCTGTTGTTTGCTCATTATATCCTCCTGATCATTTTAATATTCTAAAGCTTTATTATGGGGCGGAGCGGTGGCGAATCTAACGGCCACCTGCTCCGCGTCATCATCATTATTTCACGGAATTTTTCCAGTCTGCCGCAAATTTTTCCAGACCTTGGTCTGTCAGCGGGTGTTTGGAGATTTGCTCAATGACGGAGAATGGAACCGTCGCAATATGTGCTCCTGCCAACGCTACACGTGTTACGTGATCCGGATGTCTTACGGATGCAGCAATGATTTGTGTATCCAGATTATGCACACGGAACAGTTCGGCTACTTTGCTCACCAACTGCACGCCATCTTCGGAGATGTCGTCGAGACGACCCAAGAATGGGGATACGTACGTTGCGCCAGCACGAGCTGCAAGCAAAGCTTGGTTCACCGTGAAGATCAGTGTTACGTTGGTTTTCACGCCTTTTTTCGTCAGGTAGCGGCATGCTTCCAGACCTGCCAGCGTCATTGGCAATTTGATCGTGATGTTTTTGTCGCTGTTGTTGATTTTGATCAGTTCTTCCGCTTGCGCGATCATTTCTTCTGCTGTTTCTGCATCCGGCGTTACTTCTGCCGATACGGATTCCACTTCAGGAACCAGCTTCAGGATTTCTTCGATGCGGTCCTCGAATTTCACGCCTTCTTTGGCTACGAGAGAAGGATTCGTCGTTACGCCGTTCAGGACGCCGATTTTATATGCTTTTTGAATTTGCTCCACGTTTGCTGTATCGATGAAAAATTTCATGTTGATTCCCTCCACTGGATAGTTTATTTTTTGGATTTGGTACTACTTCAGCATGTTACATATTACATATTACCATTAACCGCCAACGGAACTCCAGAAGCAGCTTGTTTCACCTGTTCTTCAGGCTCGTCAAACCACCAATGATGTCCCTCCTCGGCGAGCAAGGCATCGGACTCTGCCGGGCCATAGCTTCCTGCGGCATAGGTGTGCAGCGGAAGCAGGTTCTCTGCAAATGCGTCCAGAATCGGCTGGACCCATGCCCACGACAATTCAACCTCATCCCAATGCGCAAAGAACGTAGGATCCCCATGCAGCGCATCGCGAATCAGGTTCTCGTAAGCTTCGGCCAGATTTTCCCGATCCGGGGACAAGTCGATATGCACCGGCTTGAATTCGCCTTTGTTTTCCGGATCGCTTGCGTTCAGCTGGAGCGTCATGCTCTCGCCCGGACTCATTTCAATGACAAGCAGATTCGGTTTGGAACCGTTGTTGCTCTCGGAATGAGTCTGACCGGATGGCTCCTTGAATTCGATGACGATGCGCGTGGACTTTTCTTTCATGCGTTTGCCTGTGCGGATATAGAATGGAACCCCGCGCCAGAAGAAATCGTCAATCTGCAGCTTCGCGGCGATAAAGGTATCGTTCATCGTGTTCTCCGCAACGCCCGGCTCATCCTTGTAGCCTTGCACCGGCTTGCCTTGGATGCTGCCCGCCGCATATTGGCCGCGAATGACGCTTGCGCCCACGTTTTGCTTTTGCAGCGGCTCAATCGATTCCATGATGTGCTTTTTCTTCATGCGGACTTTGTCCGAGTCGCTTTTGTTGTAAGGAAGCTGAATCGCCATCATCATGAGCAATTGCAGCATATGGTTCTGGAACATGTCGCGCACGGCGCCCACGTGATCGTAATAAGATGCCCGTTCCTCAACGCCAACCGTCTCGTTCGCCGTAATTTGCACATTGGAAATGTACCGATTGTTCCAAAGCGCCTTCATGATCGGATTGTTCTGGTGCAGCGTCTCCAGGCGCTGTACCATCGGTTTGCCCAAATAGTGGTCAATCCGGTAAATCTCGTCCTCCGTAAACGCCTCGCTCAATTTGCGATTGAGATCCCGCGCCGATTGCAGGTCATGGCCGAACGGCTTCTCGATGACAAGGCGTTTCCAGCCTTGCGTATCGCCAAGACCGCTTTCCTGAATATTTTCGGCTATAGGCTCGAAGAACTCCGGTCCTACCGACAGGTAGAACAGACGATTCGAAGCAGCTCCGCGCTGCGCTTCCCCTTCTTCCACCATGCGAAGCAGCTTTATATAATCTTCCTTATGGCTGATATTCAATACACTGTAACGAAAAGCCTGCACAAAAGATTTTACTTTTTCCGCATCAGGCGCGCGTCTCGAAAATTCCTGCAAGGATTTTTCCACTTGAGACTGGAAAAAATCGTCGCTCCATTCGCGGCGTCCAAGCCCGATCAACGAGAAGGAAGCCGGCAGTTTTTGTTCGATGTATAAATTATACAAAGCAGGATATATTTTTCGCTTGGCCAGATCGCCAGTCGCACCAAACAGTATGATCGTCGTTGGTTCCATCTCCCGTAACTCCTTCCGAATAACTCTGGTTTCTTTGCTGTAGTTCCACTATAATACTTTTCAGAGCCATACAAGTAATTAATATATTTCACAGGAGATATAGATAATATCTATGACTACAAATTACGAGTTGTATAAAGTTTTCTATTGGGCCGCCAAAACCGGAAGCCTGACCCAGGCCGCCAAGGCGCTTTACATTACGCAACCCAGCGTCAGCCATGCGATCAAACAGCTCGAGGACAGCTTCGGGCTTACGCTCTTCTATCGCACGTCCAAAGGCGTTGCACTGACCCAGGAAGGCGCCAGTCTGTATTCCTACATCGAGCAGTCGCAGATCCTGATCTCGATGGCGGAAGAAAAAATGGCCGCGCTCAAAAGCCTGGACAGCGGAGAGCTGCGCATGGGCGGCAGCGATTCGCTGTTCAAGCATTACATGCTCCCGTTTCTGGAAGAGTTCCATACCCAATATCCGGGCATCAAGCTCCACCTAAGCCATGGGACGACGCCGGAAGTCATAACGTTCCTGAAAGAAGGCAAAATCGACCTGGGCGTCGTGCGCATGCCGATCGTCGATCCCCAGCTTGAGGTCAAGGAAAGCCTGCAGCTTAACGATACATTCGTTGCCGGGGAGCGTTACGCTGCCGAATTGAAAGGCAAAATCATTACGTTGGAGCAGCTGCTGGAGCATCAGCTGATCCTTTTTTCACGGAACAGCCGGGTACGGATGGCGATTACGGAGTTATTCAACAGTTACGGTTACACGCCAAGGCCCGAAATCGAAGTCGGCAGCGTTGATTTGCTGATCGAGTTTGCTCGGCGGGGATTGGGTATTTCTTATGTGACGCGCGAATTCATTACCAAGGAACTTGAAGAAGGTTCCCTGTTCGAAGTGCAGCTGGATGTTACTCTACCGCCGTCCCAGGTGGGCATCATGACCAAACGCAACATGCCTATTTCCTTGGCAGCAGGCCGATTTATGGAACTTATTTTCAAAAATTAAGAAAAGAGCCTTTTCGTCCGCGGAGGATGAAAAGGCTGTTTCGTTTTTCGAGGCAAACTAACTTTGAGACAAACTCATGAAAACAAATTTTATTCCCAGCCCTCCCTCTTGGGAGGGTTGGAACCTTTGGTCCCCAGATCGGACACAGCGTCCATACAACCGATGGGCGGACCCACAATAGCATCGCTTCTGATGGATGCGATCGCCTTGGCGTAAGCCTCTTCATCCAAGCAGTACGCGCGCTGGGCCACTTCCGGAGGCGTCGCGGCCAGAAAGTCCGCGCCAAGCACGATATCCGGCGTAGGCACGTCAAAGATCGTCAGCACGTGCACGTCATCCGTTTCTGCCACGAACCAGTGAAACCAGCCCTTCGGAAAGATCGACACCTGCCCTGGCTTCAGCCGGTAATTCAAACGTTTGCGCGTAAACGGGTCAAACACGGACGTGGTCACTTCGCCTGAAATGACAACGACCATTTCCGTTGAATTGATGTGGTAGTGTGGCTGCACAATGATCCCTTTGGTCATATGAATATTGAAAAATCCATTTTTGATTGCAGGCAATTGCTCACCGAACAGCTGGGTTACAACGTTGCGCGGATCACGCTGATAATTAATCACGGCTGTGGAATCGGCCGCCAGCTGCACATTCGGGTCTTGCAAAATCGGATCGATCATGCCACGGTTACCTCCTTTATTGGGCAAATTGCTCATTGTTGTACTGTATGCGTCCTAGAGCAGAGTCATGCCGGAAGCCCTAAGAATGTGCCCCGCAAATGAAGAAAAGCCTGCTGACGCATTACGCGCCGGACAGGCTTGTTGTCATGATTGTAATGGCTCACATTTCGTCGATAAAACGGGCAAACTCCCGGCCCGGATCGGCTAGGAAATCGTTCAATGCCGCGATGTCGCCCTGCTCCTGATGTTCAAGATCGACGTATCCGATCCGCTTCATGCCCGGATTCCAGACGATGGCGATGTGCGAATACTGGTCGACTCGGGAAGATAGGCGCAGCAGCTTTTTTCGGCCTAATTTCATTTCCACCGCATCGACCAGATGGAAAAATTCAATATAACCGACGCCCGAATCGTTGGTTGGCAAATCCACCCGGCCCGGATTGTCCATCATAAAATCAATCAGCGGCTGTGGCAGCTTGTACGCTTTCAGAGCATGCAGCTTGTTGCTCACGCTGTGAAATTCCTCGGGCTCATGCGCCTTGAGATATTCCGCCATTTCCCCGTTGTTCTGCGATACTGCGATGGTATAGGCTCGTTCCCCGTCCTTCTCCTGAATCGTCACGTCCGCCCCCTGTTCGACCAAAAACCGAACCATGTTCAGATTGTTGTTGCGGGCAGCGACGGTTAACGGGGTCGCCTTGTATGGATACACCATGTCCGGCTCGTTGTAATTGATGTCGACGCCGTGATCCAGCAAATAACGGACTGTTTTCATGTCGTGATCCGACACCGCTGTGCGCAGCGTTTTGCCGGCGTATTTCCGGATGTCCAGCCCCAGTTCGTTGAACAGGGGAATGTTGTTCTTGTTGCCGTAATACGCCTCGTCGTACGCGGTGGATTTCACCTTGCTGCGGCCGTCGAGCCTTGCTCCCTTTTCATGCAAATACCGGATCACGTCTTCCCCGCAATAACGGGCCGCCTGAAGCATCGCTGGTCGGTCTTTGGCATTCAGTTCCGCCCCGTGTTCGACCAACAGCTTCACCATATCCGGTTTATTCAAAGTCAATGCGATATCCAGCGGAGTCATGGATATGTATTTGCTCAGCACGAGCGGCTCTTCGAGCGCCAAGCCTTCATCTATCGCCTGTTCCACCACAGGCAGGTTGTTCTCCCAGATCGCCTCCGCAATCGCGGGCAATGTTTCGAATTTCCCCATATGGCCGATTTTGAACATTAATGCATCCCTCCTTGCGCATCTTGATCCTATTTTGCAGTTCTAGCAACCCTCAAATATTTATCATACAAAAGGCGGCCGCCTCTTTCATCGTCTGATTGTCCCAAAACACCGGAACGTCCTGCTTGGCTTTGCCAAAAAAGATGCGCACAAGCGCATCATCGGGCGGGCTTCTTCTACTTCACCCATATTTTTTTGTCGATCTTGCCCCAAGCGCTCAAGAATGGGGCTGAAAACCGATCCCATGACGGAATTTGAGAACTTCATTCATCTTATGATAAGATTAGGGCTATCCGTTTTTCAGCAGAGTGCCGGTCGGTCTGCAGACCGGATTCGGAAAGGACCTTATGAAATCTACCGGAATATTTGACATACAGTCCAAATTGCACGAAATGATTCCCCCGCTGGATCTGCGCAGCTGCCTGGTAAGCGTGCGGGGTGAAACGATCTATGAGCACTACCGGAACCCGGAGATCCCCGGGCAAATTGCCAAGATCAATTCATGCACCAAAAGCATACTGTCTTCTCTCATTTGCATTGCGATGGATCACGGATGGTTATCCGGGCCGCAAACGGAAATTTCCGCCTTTTTCCCGACATTGCTGGATGATCCCGATCCTCGCAAAGCACGCATAACGCTTGAGCATCTGTTAACCATGACTGCCGGGTTCGATTGGGACGAATTCGGCGGAAAAAATTCCTTTCCGCGCATGACCCGTACGGAGCGCTGGGTCGACTTTGCCTTGGAGCAGCGACTGAGCCACGCTCCAGGTACCTATATGGAATACAATTCGGGCGTGTCGCAGATGTTATCCGCCATATTGATGCAGGCAACGGATATGCCTGTTGCACGATTCGCGGAACGTTTCCTGTTTGGTCCCTTGGGCATTGAAACGGTTGAGTGGGAATCTGATCCTCAAGGCGTACATACGGGAGGTTTTGGCCTGAAAATGCGGCCGGGCGATCTGCTCAAATTCGGGCAGCTGTTCCTGCAGCAGGGCATGTGGAATGGCGAGCAAATCATCTCCACCGAGTTGGTGCATCGCTCCACCCAGCCGTTCATCGACGTTACGCCTCCGAACCGCGGCCGTTATGGCTGGCATTGGTGGGTGGATGCCCATCCCGGAGAAGCAAAGGCGGCTGCCGAACAGCAATCCGGCACGAAGCACTCAACGGGCTTAGAAGCTGCCGATGCCGCTTCACTCGATTACTACTATGCGCGCGGCTTCGGCGGTCAGTACGTTTACGTCGTGCCTGCGCTGGAGCTTGTGACCGTGCTGACCAACGATAAGCGCAAACGGGACAAGCCGCCGTTGGACGTATTTCCGCGCCTGATTGCGCCCATGCTCTACGGAGCATCCAACATATAATGGACCGCGCACTCTCCAAAAGGGGGAGCAACAAAGAGCGAATTCATTTCCGGACAGCCGTCCGATTTGAATTCGCTCTTTGGGTTGACCGTTCATTCTTTATCCCATTCCTCTTCAATCGCGCGGCTGATCCGATACGGTCCCGATTCCCGATTGGAGCAAATGACCAGCTGTGCATTCTGCTGCGGGTATACGGCAGACATAAAGGATACGCCCGGATCAAAACCCATCACGTGCATTTTGAATGGTTCTTTACCGTCCAGATCAATCCATACGCCTCTTCCATAATACTCGTTGTCTTCCTGGCGGCTATAGGGCTTGAGCAGCTGACTCGTTCCTTCCCCGCTCAACAATTCGTGGTTCAACAACGCACTCCAAAAGCGAAGCATATCCGGCCCCGTGGTATAAGCCCCCCCATCCGCTCCGCCTTTGACGGGAATCGAAAAAACATTGGATGTCCACGTCCCGTCTTCATGATCCACATACCCCGTTGCAGTGTTGCGAGGAAGCCGGTCTGCTTCAAAATAACCGCTATCCTCCATTTGGCAGCGGCGGAAAACATGCTCTTCGACATATTCAGCAAACGAAGTTCCCGATTGTTGTTCGATAATGAGACCAAGCACGATATAACCTGCATTGTTGTAATGGAATCGTTCGCCCGGCGCAAACTTCATCGGCAGGTTTTGAAACATCGGAAGGAAATCACCGGGTTCACGCATCGCATAGACCGGTCGTTCCTTCCACAAGGACGCAAAATCGTGCATTTCCTCCTCGTCGAAATAATCCGGGATGCCCGCGGTATGCGTCAGCAGTTGATGCACGGTGATCGATTCATCCCAAAGCGGAAAGTCGATATCCAGCACCTCGGACAGCCTGGACTCGTAAGTCAGTTTCCCCTGCTCGACCAGTTGGCCGATCGCTACGGCGGTAAAGATTTTGCAGCCGGACGCAATCCCGAATCGGGTATCCGGCATAATGGGCAACTCATCGCTTCGCTGGGCATGCCCTCGTGTCAGGTTGAGCAGCGTTTCCCCGTTTTTCCGGAAAAGCACTATACCTGAAAAATCAAGCTGTTCCATAATCGCCGACACCTTGTTTACCAGTTGGCTTCCTTGCACCACCCGTACCACCTACTCCCTCGAAACATGATTTTCCCTTCGTCGACCCTGATGAATCAACGCATAAACAGCCACGTATACGCTCAATAGAAATACTCCGAAAAACATGCAAAAGGCCAGCGAAGTTCGGCTAAGACTCTCATGCATGAGTTCGATCAGCATATCCCGGTTGGTTAACACGTCCCAACTGTTCAGGCGATAGACGCGGCCCAGCAAAATGCCGTAACTTCCAAGCGCGCAGCCGACAAGCACGAAAATCCAGGACACGATGCGCCCAAACTTTCTCCAGATCAGTTCATGAATCTGGTACATCGACAGGAAACCAAGCAGCAGCCCTGTCCACACAAACATCATGACGACAATCAAATCATACCAGTATCTGAAATGGATTTCGTCTCCCGCAACATATTTGCCGCTACGTACGGTGAGGTGCAACAGGTCGGTGACGATATAGGCCGCATTAGGGAAAAACAACAGCCATACCAGCCCGCTTGCAGCAGCCAGCCACCCAGCCGCTTTCCATTTCAGATGGGCAAGGGCATAGGATGCCGAAGAAAAAACGAACGGCAGCCATGCCAGGAACAGATTCCAGATCAAAAAGCGGAAATAGCGCTGATCCAGCCAATCCGCAGCGGCATAGTATAATCCGACCGTGACCGCAGTTAATACACACATGATGAAAAACAAGTTTATGTAGTTCAGCTTCTTCAACGATCAAACCTCATTTCATGCGAGCCTGCGGCTCCGATATTGGGCGGTCCTTCATTTCTATCGAAATTCCAAAATTCTACTTGATATACCTGATCATACCATTCCGAAACTCAACAATCAAAGGCCGTGAGGACCGACAGACAAAGACAAATTCGTAACCTTTTTGTGCCTGATTAGTTTGCCGGCGACGGGTTGAGTCATTTCAATTCCGATTTAACCTATATCGCTTTGGTAAAAGAAATCAATGTGCCGAGTGTCCGAAACTTCTGCAGCAGGCCAACCACCTTAAAGGTTCGTTATACGTAGGTTATCTGTTCAGCGGCAGCGATAACTCGCCCGGCCTACGACTGGACTGCCGACGATGAAGAGCGCTGCATCAATTCTGTGGTCAAGGAGGCTTATGAAAAAGCCGTACAAAACCGGGAGCCCGGGTCCCAAAGCGTACTTCTGGATGCCATCGAACAGATTCTCCCGCTCCTGGACGAGAACAACGGTCAGCTCACTCCTGAAATTCGGAATATCATCGAATCACTATATGAACGTTTTACAGAAGAATAAAGTTGTATGCGCAGCGAAAAAAGCGGCAGCCCCTTCTCTTCGGGTGCTGCCGCTTTGTGTGTCAATATGTCGGATAGGGTCTTCATTCTTGGAGATCAATGTTCTCCTGTGTTATTTTGATCGATCTCAATTTGTCCGGGTTTACGATCAGATAACATCCCTCAAGCCGCTCTCCCGATGCATCGGCCTGCAAACAGAGCACGCCTCTCAGCTTACCCTCCACAAACAAAGCCGCCTGGGGTTCTCCGTTGATCCGAACGACCATCCACTGCATTTGCCGCAGTCCATTCAGAACCCGCCGCGAGGTCAGCAGGGCCACAACGCCTTTTCGTACGTTCATCGTTCTCATGACCGTATGCACCTTGCCTCCGCCATCGGAGGTGAATACAGGCTGCTCGGCCAGCAATTCCATCATGGCCCCTACGTCATAGTTCATGAATGCAGCCGTGAACCGGGAAAGCAATTTCTGTTTGGCGGCAAGCTCGGCTTCGCCATATTCCATGGAAGGAACGCTGCTCGGCAAATTGCGTTTCGCGCGGCTGAAAATTTGGCGGCAGTTGCTTTCGCTTTTTCCAAGCCACTCGGCAATATCACGATATTCGTGCCCAAACGCCTCGCGCAGCACAAAGACGGCACGCTCCACAGGCGACAGACGCTCCAGCATGACCAAATAGGCATAGGAGATCATTTCCTTTTGCGCCATCGTTTCCTCGGGCATCAGGCCGGGGTCGGTCATCGGTTCGGGCAGCCATTCGCCCACATAGCTTTCCCGCTGATTACGGGCAGAAGCGAGCAGATTCAAGCTGCGATTTACAATGAGCTTTGCGATATAGGACTTGGGATTGCGAATGGGTTCATCCACTTCTCTCTGCTGTTGCTCCTGTGCCTGCAATGCAGCGAAACAGTCCTGGACGACATCCTCCGCTTCGACGACGCTGCCGAGCATCCGGTAAGCAATCGAAAAGGCATACGCCTTGTATTGCCTATATAATTTACCAACGTCCAGAGAAGCACCCTCCGTTGCATTGGCAGATGTGTCGATATTCATGGTCTGTGGCCTCCTCTGGACCGTTGGGTTATGGGAAAGATCTTATTTATAACATCCCGGGAACATGCCGGTCGTAATGGCAATACGGTTCCAGCTGTTGATGGTGTTGATCGCCATCACAAGGTCCATCACTTCAGCTTCGCTAAAGTGTTCGCGCACACGCTCAAACAATGCATCAGGCACGCCTTTCCCCGCAATCAGCGTAACCGTCTCGGCCAACTCCAACGCCACACGCTCTTTATCCGTATACAGCGGAACCTCCCGCCATACGCTCAGCAGCAAAATGTGATCGGCATAATCGCCCAGTTTCATCAGATCCTTCGCATGCATGTCGAGGCAAAATGCGCATCCGTTGATTTGGGACACTCTGATCTTGATCAGCTCATACAATACCTTGTCTTCGAACTGTCCCGATACGTATTGCTCTAGCGCCGACATGGCTTTATATGTGCTTGGGCTGGCTTTCATGTGGTTCATTCTCATTTTCATTAGGTTCGCCTCCAGTTATGGTTTCATACTGAAGACAAACGAGGGGACCGGTTTGTGACAAGATTCAGGATTTCTGATAAAAAAATGTTTCTGCGACATAGATCCATCAGAAATATGTATCCAATACGTTCTTCCAGCTCCATTCGGCGGATGACAAATGGATGCTCTTCAGCCAAGGCATGCGTTCGATTACATCAGGTACACTCTCAATTAGGCTATTGGAGATGTTCAAATATTTCAGCTTGGCCAACTTTTCCAGTTCGGGAGGAAGTTCCTTAATGGCAGTGTACGCAATATGAAGGCTTTCCAACTGGCTGAGCTCGCCAATTTCCGGAGGAATGCGATCCAATGCGATGTCCTGCTTCGGTTTGGGCTTCCAATCCGAATCTTGAATGAATGAAGTTCCGCAATATATGGTCAGATGCTTCAGTTTCTTTAGTCTGCGAATGTTTGCCGGAAGGCTTTCCAGATCCCCGGTCATGATGCTTAATTCCTCCAATGAAGCAAGTTCAAACAATGCTTTCGGGAGCGTGAACAGATCCCGCTCGACAATCTCCAGACTTTTTAACGCTTTCAATTCCTTGATACGGTCAGGTATAGCTTGGATCCCCATAGAACTGATCTCCAGACGATCCGTCTGATTTCGAATGGCGTCATCAAGTAGACGGTCCAGCTCCTCATGCCGTTTGAGCCTAAAGAAGAGCCCGGGAATTCGCTCCATGAGCTGAATCGCTTCTTCTTCGGAGATGCGCATGCCGAACATGTCTTCATGTGCGACGCTGAAGAAATAATCACTCCCGTCTTTTTGCAAAAAACAGAGATCATCCGGCAAATCGGGATAGAACCAGTCTTTGAAACGTCTGGCCTCCTGTTTCAGAATCTGTCCGGATTCCGGAGTGCAGCGAAAAATGTAGTACGTTCCCTCGGTATACATGGCCCCGCTGCGGAGCATCAATTCTTCCATCGAACATTTTTCGATCAGATACGGTTCCAGTTTGCTCAATACCTCGCTTACTCGTAAAGGCATATCATCATAGTACCCCCGATCCACCAGCATAAAGCGATCCGTGCGCTTAATCAGCTCATCAATGAGCTGTTCATAAGCTTCATTCCTCGGGTCCGTATGAAACGGTATCATCGTTGACCTCCTATTCGAGTCCAATTCAAGCATTCTTTGCAGCAACAGGAGGACCGATCAATAATCAATCTCCTCCATCGTGCTCAGGTTCCTGTTCGATTGTTCCAGCATCTGCGTGAACGTCGGCGCCACGTAATAAACAAAGTCCGGGTCATGCACATAAACGATAACCTGGCCATATGTTCCCTGCTCCGTCGGATCGAAATCCAACATCAAATAGAGCGAGCCTCCGGCGATGGTCGCAAACGGAACCCGTGATTGGTGGAAAAGATAAGGCCGGATTTCCGGGTCCAGTTTACCGATTTCCTCTGCCGAATAAAACTCGTCCAGCCTCTGGTTCTCCCCGCTGATCATTCGCATCCCATCCCGCATCTCCTCTAGCGACATCAAATAAAACGGCGTCCATTCCCCCGCCTCTTCATCGCCGGGATACAACACATGAAGAGCATAACCGCTGCCGTTTTTGCGCTCGTAAAACGCACGGAAATCGGCAGGCAAGCGAACGCCAAACTCCTGTTCAAAGGCGTTTAGCTCTGCCGCTGAAGCCCCGCCAATATCCCGATACTGGTCAAGCAACTCCCGAATTTCTGCCTCTTGGACCTTTTCCTCCAACAAAAACTCCAATTCATCCATCAGCGTATGGACATGGCGTATCGATCCCGACGTCTCATCCGGCTTCATCCTCTTTCCCCTTTCCGTTCATGTACGTTATTGCTCCGCGGCATTCTCGCGAACGTATTCCCTATACTCCCAAAAAGCTTCTTTTTCACCGCCATCTTCCAATAGAATCATGATGGCATAGGATAACATGCCCAGCCATTGATCCATCTGGTCGATTTGTTTCTGCGAAATCAATCCGTTTCTGCGCAGCATGCCTTCCGGTTCTACCGCCCAAGCCCGTCCAAGATGCACGATGCTCCACAAGCAGGACATGATCTCCCGATCAACGGCCGACTGCGACAAATCCGGAGACAGGACCCGCACAATCTCCATCAGTTCATGAAAATTTTCTTCAAATAAGGTGCCTCGAAACGGGCGAAGACTGCCCAGAAAACCATGCTCCATCTTTGGGTGCTGAACGTCATCAAACGCAAAAGCATGGCATTTCAGGAGCAGCACCGCTTCATCGCGCGTCATTGGCATCCCTCCCCTTTCCGTGATACATTCATCCCGTTTAACAGGCGGTTACCAACGCACAGGGTTCTCGCCGCGCAGCAATACGAACCGTTCCCGCTCACGCAGCGTCCCCGTACCGATGCTGTATTCATCCATGACCGGCGATGCGAGATCCAGCACATGAAGCATGCCGCTGTAGGTACCTACCAATAGCTCGGACCGATCGGGTGAGGTCGCCAATGAAAAGATCGTGCCGCCGACATAATAACGCCACTGCTCCTGTCCCGCCTGATCGATGCAGCGCAGATAACCGTAAGCATCTCCGACAACGATGCCTTCCTTCACTTCAACGGCGGCATACATGCGCGCATGCTCATCCACTATAGGCCAATCCTCTCTTTTTTCGTTGCCTTCCGCCTCTTCCAAAGGAATTCGGATCGTAACGCCATTGTAGAAATGGCAGGAATTGAACCAGACATTGCGGTTGTCGCCAGAAAAAACGGCATAGTGCGGATAGCTCGATTCGGGATAGAACATGTACTTTTGGCCTTGGCGGCGATTGAGCAGCGTGTGCTCACTCGCTTGGCTTCCATAGGCAATCCATGTGCCGTCCCTGGAAACCGCAGCATGCCCCATATCCAAACGCGTGTCTTCGAGTTCATATTCCTCGATATCTTCCGGATCCGGATGAAGCAGTTCTACTTTATTAGGTTCGATCAGATAGATGCCATAATAGGATTGCAGCAGCAGCACCTTTCCGTCTTCCAGAGGGACGAGCAGCTCCAAGGTCCGCTCCGGGAACTCGCAGTCCGCAAAGGACTCGGTATTCGGCAGAATTTCATGGATCAGATCCTGAATGTCTCCCCAACGATAGGTGGCTAACCGTTCGCCTTCCAAGGCCCCGTCCGGCCTGCTCACGACATGAATGCCATCGGCAGAAGCAAGCGCCCATACTAACTGATCGGCGGAACATCCGGCAAATGTATATGCTGTGCCGCGCAGCTCTCCTTGCCGGTTGGCCGTATATACTCGTCCCTGGTGAGCCATCGAACCGCTGCTGAACACAATAGATCCATCGTGCAGGTATCCGATCGCGCGGATAGGCTGCATTTGCTTGTCAAACGCTTCAGCCATCGGCCAAGTCGCAGCAGGAAGTTCCTCGCGAAGCCGACTGATTTCACCGGCTTCATTGGCTTTCTTCACCATTTCCCACACCGCTTTGGCCCACTGTTTCCGCTGATCTTCCGCAATTTCGGATTCATCCGGCTGCTCGCCGGCCATGCTGCGCCGCACAAATGCGTTCACATTGTCCGCATACCGCCTGCCTTCCGCTCGCCATGCCGCAGCAATGCGTTCATTCAACCAATTCAATATGATTCCTCCGCTCCCATAGGATTGATAGCCTTGCAGTCATGTTCCTGCAATACACGATCGATCTCCGTCTCAGGCGCCCCGCCTGCTTTCCCCGCCTCATAAAATAAGGCGATCTCCGATCCGTACGCATAATTGAAGCGGAGATATCCACCCATGGAAGCCGAAAACAGTTTGCATGTATGCTGATTTTCCAGTATAGCATCCCATTCAAAACGGGCCTTGAATACTTGCGCAACCTCTTGCAGCGACAAGCCTCCCTGCTTCGCTCCAGCATAATGGTAAAACGTATGCTGCCGCAGCTCGTTCCATGGCTCGAAATACCGAGGTTCGGCCAATGAGGCATCAGAGTACACGTCGCTGTAGATTCGATTCAGCTGCTCGCCGAATCCCTCTTCCATGTCGTGCCACAAACGGATGCGTTCATCGTGGCGCGGAAGCCACAGCAGTCCTGCGACGCCGGAATGAATCGCCAGAAAATCCCCATCGACCGAGCTGCCGATGCTTATGCATTCCCCGATCTGCTCCTGGCTGATCGGCGCTTCTTCGTCGTGCAGCCAAAAGTCATACTCGGCAAAGGGTTTCAATACCTCGGCATCGGGGCCCTGTATGTTCATCCATCCCGAGTATGTCCCTTCGCCATATGTGCCCAGCCAGCTGCGGTATGAACGAGGCAGCGTGACGGCATGCCGTTGTTCGAATGAATCCAGTTCCTCGGCGGGTACCGGGTTGAGCATGCGAGTCACAATATACATGTTTATGGCTTCCTCCCATCATTAACGTCATGAACATGTCGACATTTCATCTATAGAAACCGCAGCGTCTGTTTGTTTTTTGCGGCCTATATAGGCGGTTAAGCCAGTTCTTCCTGCAGCACTTCGGTTGCCAGCCCTTTGCGATTCACGATCCGAATGGCAAACGCGTCGTACCCGTCCCGCTGGACTTGCTCGAATTCCACTTTTTCGCCTGTGATCAGTTCGAACCTTCCGTCCTCATCAACCTCTTCCCCGAACTCTTCATCCCATGGCACGTTGTAAAAGGCAGACAAATGCACTTCAAACACATCTTCTCCTTCAATGTCCAAATACGGACGAAGCGGGCGATTGGCAATATCCTCCTCGGGATATGTCTCGCATACCATCGCATCGTACCCATGCTTGGCCGAATCGATCAACAGAAAGCGTTCTCCGGTTACGGTATGCTCTGCATAGACGATCGAAGGCGTCATTCCATCCCAAGTGATCACTTCATCATCCAGCAAGTCCCCATAATAAAAAAGATGGAACTTGTCATGACCGTCTGCCGTCTGCAGTTTGCCGCGCCACTCCACCTCATGTTGATTTTCATCGGACACCGCCGTGACCAAACCTTCCAAATAGGAAGGTCCTTTATGTACGCCTGTATTGTTCATTGTTTATTCTCCTCCATTGGCTTCATGTGGATCGTTACGATCTTCTGTTCTTCATCGACTTCCAGATTTACGTTTATCCCCAGTTTATCGCGGAACAGGGCGGTGATGTTGAGATAGGGATCACGCGCAGGTTCGCTGCCTCCGTTATGGGTACGGGTCATTCCTTGGTGGATGATGGACTTGACGAGATCGCCGTCTCCTTTTCCCGTTTGCCGATACATATAGATCGGCCTATTGTCCCGATCGTAAAAATTCAACACCGTATCATAGTCATTGGCATTTTTGTATTGATTTTCAGAACGGACATAGTCCGTTTGAGAGCTCTCATAATCCACCCTTCCCGCAAGGTAAGGATTGTCTCCTCCCGTCTCGATGGCATATTCTCCATAAGCCAGTTGGAACAAATATTGAATATGACTCATATCCACCCTGTAGTACAGCTGCCGGTCAGGACCTTGTTTGTCCATGGCGGCAAACCCGTTCACCAACGGCAGAGCATTATACGATTCGCCGTCAACGTCTACTGCCAGGGCATAATCTGATAACACTTTTTCTTTTTGAAAAATACCGTATGTCTGAGCAATGAAATAGGCCGGTATAAGCAAAACAATGAATATCACCAATACAATGAACCATTTTGCGCCTTTTCTCATATGTCTGCCCTCCCCCAAAAAAGGTGCCTGATGGCCCTCTTATCCTGCCTTGTATTGGAGTCTGGTCAATGTGCGAACGACGGCTGAACGGTTTTTGGCCTGTTTCATGTACGCCGGAATGGTATGCGATGCCGTCTTGAGCGGAACGTTTGCCCGTCTCACACGGAGATCGGCGGAGATATACGAAATCAAATAATTCAGATGGGCACGGTTCAGAGCCCAGACCAGCTTGCCCCTGACGTCATCCAGAAAATAAAGTTCCATGCCGAACACCGGATCTCGCCCGTCCCGGGTATCCGGGTAATAACTTCTGCATGCCGGTTTGCGCTGCAGCTCGCATTGGTTGGTCGCCCCGCAATGCGGGCAATCAATGTGAGCGGATTTGTGACGAGTGCGTTTCTCATCCGTTAACTGCACATTAAACCATCGTTCGCACTGTACGCAGTTGCCCTTGGCGCGATATTCGTGCAGCGGCTTTTCATTTGCGCCTGCGTAACATTGGTTGCATCTCCATACGAATTGTCCGTTCTTCTCCACGATTTGAGCATGGCCCCTGCACATTGGGCATCTAACGTCAACCGGCTCCCCTCGGCGAAGAACGGAATAGAAGCTGTATTTGTAGGCTCCTTCATCCTCGAAACGTTTCATGTCGGACTCAGTCCCCCTTTCTATAGAAACCGCCTTAATCAATCACAATAAGCCACTCCGAGCGTAGTACCCTCTTACGATCGCTGTTATCCCCCAATTTTTTCGAATCCCTTGTTCAAAGGAGAAAATACGGACCATCACTTCAAATTATAAGTAAGCCAATCATTCAGCACAAGAAACGAAGGTCTTTGTTTCCGATCCGCGACCAACGTCCTAGGTCCACAAAAGTTCTGCGCGATGGGGAAGTGTGTCTCACGTCACACCCGAATTTCTCATTGTATCGTATTTTATATAGAACAAAACATCTTTCATGTACGTTCAAAGAAGCCAGACTATACTTGATGCAGTCTTTTCGCTGCTTGATTTGTGAAAACGATCACTTAAATAAGGTTGTGTTCCTATGCTCACTTGGTTGAATTGGTTCAAGCTTTCCTTGATCTTTACCGTGTTTACAGCTGCCCTCTCCCATTGCAGTTCCGCCGAAACTGTCGATGTGGAGCCTAAGAACGATTCGGCTTCCGTATCCGTCAGCCAGCCGCCGGTAGACCCGGTCATCCGCAGGGACGGCAATAACGTATATATCGAAATGACCGCCCAAGTTACCGACCTCGAAATTTCCGAAGGCACGATTTACAATGCATGGACGTTTAACGGAACCGCTCCCGGGCCGGTTCTTCGCGTAACGGAAGGCGATACCCTTATTTTCACGCTGAAGAACCTGGATGAAAGTATGCCGCACTCCATGGATTTCCATGCCGTGCATGCTTCGCCCAGCAGCAAATTTATCGATGTTATGCCCGGTGAGCAAGGTACGTTTACATATCCAACGTCTTCCCCTGGCGTGTTCATGTACCATTGCGGCACCAAACCTGTGCTGGCCCACATCGCCAACGGCATGTACGGCATGATTATCGTTGAACCCAAGAACGGTTATCCTTCCGAGAACTTGATCGATCGTGAATTTACGCTCGTTCAGAGCGAATGGTACAAGGAACACGATTATGAATCGTTCCTGAACGACCAACCGGATTACGTCGTATTTAATGGCAATGATTACGGTTTGACCAATTCGCCACTTCTCGCCAAGGTAGGGGACAACGTTCGCATTTACATTAGCAATGCCGGCCCCAATGAAGTATCCTCATTTCATATCGTGGGCACGATCATGGATCGGGTCTACATCGACGGCAATCCAAAAAATATCCAGTACGGCATGCAGACCGTCCTACTCCCTGCGAGCGGCGGCGCCGTAGTGGAGTTTACCGTCACGGAAGAAGGCGATTATCCGATCGTTACGCATCAGTTCAACCATGCTTCCAAAGGAGCCTCCGCCGTGCTTCGCGTGACCAAGGATGGCCTCGATCATGGCGGTCCGCCCATGAAACATTAAGAGACACGTAAAATTAACATTTCGTGTGAGTATCGTCACAGTAGCCCTTCCTTTTACACTATACAGTTAAGACAAGAAGGTTAGGAGGTCATATCATGAATGCGATTGTTAAACTGAATAAGGAACCCCTGATGAGCAAAATGCAGGAATTGTGCACTATACTGCTTCAGGATGAAGGATATCGGGAAATGCGTGCCATGATCGACGAATTCGCCGCGGATGAACAAGCGACAGACCAGTACGAACGGTTTATGGAGATGCATCAGGCCATGGAACAAAAAGAAAGCCTGGACATCGAGCTGCAGGAATCCGAAATCCAGCATTATGAGCAAGCCGAACGCGCGTTGTACGATCATCCGTTAATCCGCCGTTTCCTGTATGCCCAGCGCGAGTTCAGCCAGCTGCATCAAGAAATCAGCCACTATTTCACCAAATCGGTGGAATTGAACCGCCTGCCGGAGAAGAAAGAACTGCCTAAACAAACATGTGGTTGCGGCGGCAGCTGTTCCGGTGGTCACTAATTGATCCGTCCATAATCCAAGAGAGTATCCGCCAGATTCCGATCTGAGCAGATACTCTCTTTTCATTGGCTTGACTATGGAAGCAGTCAACATGGTGAGAGTCTCAAGCCGAGGTCAGTTGTGATTAAAATCACCCGGTCTGTCAAACGGACGCGTTATGATAAAATGATGGGCATCACAACAGAAGCCCACATGCCACGAACAGGACAGAACCAATGATTTCAATGATGCCGATCTTCATCGGTCTAAGCGGCTTCCCTGCATACACAAAGGCCCGCACAGCCGGAAAAACATAGGCCAAGGCCATCCATGGATATCCGATCGCCACCGGGATGAGCAGCAGCACGACGTGCAGGATTAGGGTTAGCCTGGTCCACCGCCGATTGGTTCGTTCCCGAAAGACCGATTTCACAAAAAACGTGCTTCCTGTAAAATAGAGAAAGCTGAACAGCATCACGATCACCATACCGTAATCCCATCCACCTGAACCGATGAGATAGGCGGCAGCGCCGCCAAGCGAAAATACGATCATCGCACAAAGGTCGTTTACCAGGGAACGCTCCCTTTTTTGTCGCACATGCCAGATGTTTACGACCAGCAATCCACACAATACAGGGGCAAACCAAACCAGCTGCGGCTGCCCGATCAGCGGCGGAATCAGGCAGATCAACGCAGCCGTGCCGTAGATGGCAGCCCATTTGTACAACCTGTCCCGGCCTGCTTTGCGCTTCAGCGATTGAAGCAGCGGATATGCTGTCAAATAAAAGCCGAGCCAGGCCAAAAATAGCGGAATATGCAGCCATCGCGGGCTGCTGGCAATGACGCCTACCAGAAAGGGCACACTGACCATGGCCCAGCCGCCATGCTCATGCGGAATAACCATTTTCATGTTCGTCACGAAGCAACCAGCCTCCTATTCATTCCATAATATCATCTTACAGAGAGGAAGATTTCGAATATGCGCAGGGAAAACAAAGATACGGCTGCGGAGTTTCTGCAGCAATTCCCCATTTTTCAGGATCTGACTCCCGAAGAATTGAAACAGGTGGAGGACATCGCCATCTCCAGGAAAATGGTCAAAAAAACGGTCATTTTTACCGAAGGCAGCGAAAAGGAAGCCGTGTTTTTCATTCGCACCGGGATCGTCAAAGCCTATAAAACGGACGAAAACGGACACGAGCAGATCGTTTCCTTCCTCAAAACGGGCGACATGTTTCCGCATACCGGCTTCTTCAATGCCCATCCATACCCGGCTACGGCCGAAGCCATTACGCCATCCGAACTGCTCGCCATTCCGGTAAGGCATTTCGAACGCGTAATGTTGAATACGCCGGCCATCGCCATCAAAATCATGCGCGTGCTCGGAGACAAAATCCGCGAGCTTCAGGACAAGCTGCAAGTCATGTCCGGACAAGACGTGCGCAATCGCGTGCTCTCTTTCCTGCTCATGCTGGCCGAACAGCATGGACAGGCCGACGGCAGCAAGATCGTCATCAACCTGCCGATGACCCACCAGGAATTCGCCAATTCAATCGGAACGACGCGCGAAACGGCCAATCGGCTGTTGAACCAATTGTCCAAGGAACAGCTGCTCAATGTGGATCGAAGCCGGATCGTCATTTACGATTTGCCTGCGCTGAAACAGCAGAGGGACACCGTCTGAAGCCTCCGCCGCTTTACGCCACCCACGTTTGCCCTTCCGAAAACGAAGTTATTTCTGTTCCCGGATCGAAGCCCTACGTTTCGATCGTATGAAAAAGACCTTAACATCAGTCGTGGCGTTAAGGTCTTTTGTGTGTCGATGAAGCAGAAGCATGCGATGAAACTACGTTGCCGGGATATCCCGTTCTCCCATGTCGCTGAACATGCCTGCGTAATATTTCACTTCGCCCGCTTCGTTGCGGATCGCGGTGATGCTAAGCCATTCCAGGTAGACCTCCCCGTTTTTCTTCCGGTTCCATATCTCCCCTTGCCAGTACCCTTTCTGCTTCAGCTCCGACCATAATTTTTCGTAAAACTGCCGATCCTGCTTGCCTGATTTCAGCAGGCTCGGCTTCTGCCCGACGGCTTCTTCCGCACTGTAACCCGTCACGGCGGTGAATGCCGGATTCACGGAACGAATGACGCTATGGGTGTCCGTGATCAGAATCGCCTCCACCGTGTTTTCCAGAATGCTGGCCGACAGCTGCAGCTTCTCCTGGTAGAACATCCAGATTACGAGCACCAGGCTCACCAGCGCGATTTGGGACAACGCCATGAAGCCGATGGCATAATGTCCGGTCATGCCGTAAAGCATCGTAAGCATCAGCGGCGGGAAGAAGCCGCCCAGACCACCCATCGCGGAGATAATACCATTGGCCACGCCCGGCTGCTTGACGAAGTAGAGCGGCACCAATTTGAATATCGTGCCGTTGCCCGTCCCGGCGCACAGCGCAACCGTCAGGCAGCCTACGGTGTACATCATGATGGACGGCGCGAAAGACAGCACGATGGCTGCGATCGTTAATCCGCCGAACACAAACATCAGAATTTTAAACGGATTGAACCGGTCTCCCAGCCAGCCGCCGACAGGGCGCATGATGGTGGCAAGCAGGATGAATCCCGCGGTCCGAACGCCTGCGTCCACTTTGTCCATTTGGAAATGGCTGACGAGGAAGTTCGGCAGATACACCGTAAACGCCACAAACGAACCAAATGTCAAGAAATAGAACAGGCACAGCAGCCACAGCTTGTTGTTACGCGATACTGCCTTGAGCTGCTGCATGAGCGGCACATTGACACGCGTTTCCTTTTTGTCGCCGAGCGCAAAGTTGAGGGCGGCCATGACGACCAGCAAAATGCTGTACAGCATCACCGTTGTCGACCAGCCGAACTTGTCGGCAACAAGCGGCGCACCGAATGCGGACAGAGCCGTTCCCAGGTTGCCGATGCCGTAAATGCCGTTCACGAAGCCGTGACGCTCTTTGGGGTAATATTTCGGGAGCGACGTTACGCCGACAGAGAATACCGCTCCGCCGATGCCGAGAAAAAATCCCCCAATGGCAAGATCCGCAAACGACGTTGCGCGGCTGACCCACCACACGGGAGCCAGCAGCAGAATGAAGCTGATCATGAAAATGTTGCGCGCACCGTACCGGTTCGTCCAATAGCCGATCGGAACCCGTGCGATCGAGCCGATCAAGACCGGAATGGCCGTGGACCATGCCAGCTGGGAAGAAGTCAGCGCAATGTCTTCTTTGATGAAAGGCATGAGGGACGACAGGATCACCCATACCATGAACCCTAGAATCAAACTGGCCGTTTGCAAGGGCAATTGCACCTTACCTTTGTTTCGCATTTACATCGCCCTTTCTTTTTTGTGTTCTTGATTCGGGTATACCGCCCCGTCCCGTCTGCGATATACGACGTAACTCCGTTTCAGGTAGCCCAAGGGCATGCTGAGCATGTGAACGAGACGGGTGAACGGAAACGCGCAGTACAATACAAACGTCAGCAAAATATGAATTTTAAAGTTCATCGGCACCGTCTGCATAAGCGTCGGGTCCGGTTGGAATATCATCAGGCCGCGCAGCCACGGGTTAATCGTGGTCCGGTAATCAAACCCCGTGTGGTTCACCGCATTGGCCGAAGTAGCCAATAGGCCGGAGACGATAACGACGACCAGCGCGATCAACGCAATCCAGTCGCCGGCGCTGCTCGTTGCGCGAACCCTGGGCGACGCATAGCGTCGGATCAGCAGCAGAACCACCCCGGCAAAAGCAATGATTCCGGCAGGCATGCCGCCTGCAATCGCAACGAGGTGGTATCCCTCGTCACTTAACCCCATCCAGTGGTAAAACTCTACCGGCACCAGCAAACCCGCAATATGACCGCATATAACGGCAAAAATTCCGATATGGAAGAGCAGGCTCCCCCAGCGAAGCATGCGTTTCTCCAGCATTTCGCTCGATTTGGACGTCCAGCCGAATGGATTGGTGACATATCTCCAGATCGTGGCCGTAATGCAGAAAATGACCACCATGTAAGGCAGAGCCCCCCATAAAAATAGCTCCAATGTACTCACCGTTTCACCCCACCTGTCCATAATCCGTTCTGCGAGCCGACGTCGGCGCTTGCCTCCACGGCTGCATCGTCATCCGCCTCGGGAAGCACCCGAAGCAGCAATTCAAGCAGCGGCGCGTATGGCGTCGTTAGCCTGGACAGGCTTTCCGCCATCGCCGTCAGCGCTTTGCGGTACACGGAGATTACGCCAAGCGCCTCTTCCTCGGAAGCTTCAGCCGCAAATTCAAGCACCATCGGCAAATAATCCGGCAATTCGCTGCCTTCCATATAGAAACCTGCAGCCTCGTATCTGCGCTTGAGTTCGATCAACGCAGGCCCACGGTCGCGTTCATCCCCGTACACGGCATAGGTCAAGTACAAGTTCGACTTTTTGTCAAAATCGAATGTGCGCACGTATTCGTCCTGCCAGCGGATTGGATCCGCCTCTTCCGCTCGTCTGGAGAACGCGGTCAACACCTTCTGGGCCTCGCCATCTGTAAGGGAGCCTGCAGCTTCGCGGAAGCCCTGCAATCCTGCACGCCATTCGGCATCCGGATACTGGAGCAAATACGAGAGGAGCTTACACACCATTCTCGCTGCATCCCAATCATGAACAAGGGTCGTGCCAGCTCCCTCATTGACATCGGTTGTCATCGTTGCTGCCTCCTTTCACATCAAAATACGCCGCAGGAACCCGGACCGCCGGCAAAGCTCAATCCGCAGCTGCCCTGCTCGCTGAACAAATCCTCCACTTCCTCACGGTGGGCCGGCGGGATGACGAAGCGGTCGTTGTACTTCGCAATCGCGAGCAGCCGGTACATGTCTTCAACCTCCTGCGCATCCATACCCACGCTGTTCAGCAGGGACGGCTCGCTTGGTTTTCCGGTCTGCTGGTTGCGCATGTGAATGCGCATGACGGCCATTTTGCGCAATACGGCGCGGATGCGGGTCGTATCTCCGGCGGTCAGCAGGTTGGCCAGGTATTCGACCGGAATGCGCATATTGTCGATCGCCGGGAAAATGTCGTTCGCCTCCAGCGAACTGCCCTGGCCTTCGATCCGGTTCGTGATCGGGCTAAGCGGCGGAATGTACCATACCATCGGCAGTGTCCGGTATTCCGGGTGAAGCGGGAGCGCAATGCCCCAATCGACGACCATTTTATAGATCGGCGACTGCTGGGCTGCAGTGATCCAATCCTCCGGAATGCCGGAATTGCGTGCTTCCCGAATGACTTCCGGATCGTTCGGATCGAGGAAAATGCCCATCTGCGATTCGTACAGATCCTGTTCGTTATCGGCTGAAGCCGCCGCTTCCACACGATCCGCATCGTACAGCATCAGGCCGATATAACGGATGCGGCCGACGCATGTTTCCGAACAGATCGTCGGCAATCCGGCTTCGATCCGCGGGAAACAGAGCGTGCATTTCTCGGCTTTGTTCGTTTGCCAGTTGAAGTACACCTTTTTGTACGGACAGCTGGAGACGCAGAAACGCCATGCCCGGCAGGCATTCTGATCCACGAGCACGATGCCGTCTTCCTCCCGTTTGTACATCGCGCCCGATGGGCAGGAAGAGACGCAGGCCGGGTTCAGGCAGTGCTCGCAGATGCGGGGCAGGTACATCATGAATACCTGCTCGAAGTCCATTTTGATCGAATCTTCAATGCCTTTCATATTCGGATCTTCCAGCCCGGTAACGTGGGCGCCCGCCAGGTCGTCTTCCCAGTTGGGACCCCATTCGAGCTCCATGTATTTGCCCGTAATCTGGGATTTCGGTCTCGCGACGGGCTGATGTTTTTTCTCCGGACTGTTCGTCAACTTCTCGTATTCGTAGTTCCACGGCTCGTAATAATCGTCGATGGTCGGCTGGTCGGGATTGTGGAAAATGTTGAGCAGCCGTTTGGCGCGAGCGCCGGACTTCAGCTCCAGCTTGCCGTTTTTCATTTCCCAACCGCCGTTGTAACGTTCCTGATCCTCCCATTGCTTCGGATAACCGATGCCCGGTTTCGTTTCGACGTTATTCCAGTACATGTACTCGGCGCCCGGCCGGTTCGTCCACGTGTTTTTGCACGTTACGCTGCATGTGTGGCAACCGATGCATTTATCCAGGTTCATGACCATGCTGACTTGTGCTTTAATCTTCAAGCCAATCCACCTCCTGCAGTTTTCTGATGATGACGTTCAGGTCACGCTGATTGCCTGTCGGGCCGTAATAGTTGAATCCATAGCTCAATTGGGCATAACCGCCGATCATGTGCGTCGGTTTCACGTGAATGCGGGTCGGACTGTTGTGCGTGCCTCCGCGCGTTTGCGATATTTTGGTGCCCGGCACGTTGATGTGGCGGTCCTGGGCATGGTACATGAAGGCTACCCCGCGCGGAATGCGGTGCGTGACGACGGCACGCGCCACAACGACCCCGTTGCGGTTGAAGCATTCGATCCAGTCATTATCGGCGAGGCCGGCTTCTGCAGCATCCTCATGGTTCATCCAGATCGTGGGCCCGCCCCGGAACAACGTCAACATCGGTTGGGCATCGTAGTACATGCTGTGGATCGACCACTTGTTATGCGGCGTCATATAGTTGAGCACGATTTCTTTGCCGCCTTCGACCGGACGTTTGCTGTTCGGATGAAACGGCGTATGTTTCAGGATCGGCTTGAACGTGGCCAGCGTCTCCCCGAACTCGCGCAGCATCGCATGATCGATGTAAAATTGCTGTCTGCCCGTGAGCGTCCGCCACGGGATGAGTCTTTCCACGTTCGTCGTGAACGGGGAGTAGCGGCGGCCGCCTTTTTCCGAACCGCTGAAGGCCGGCGACGTAATGACCGTCTTCGGTTTCGACGTGATTTCGTCGAACGTGAAGCATTCCTCGGAGCGTTCCTCGGCCAAGTCCTTCAGGTGCAGCGCCGTTTTCTTCTCCAGCGATTCCCAGGCGCGCACGGCCATTTTGCCGTTCGTGGTGGTGGAGAGTGTCAGAATGGCTTCGGCCACGTTCCGGTCCGTGCTGAGGTCCGGACAGCCTTTGCCGATGCCGTCTTTGCGCTGTTTGCCCAATACGCTCTTGAGTTTCTCGTACTCCTCGGCTGCCGTCCAAGAGATTCCCTTCGTGCCGATCGGTTTGTCTTTTACGTTTGGCCCCAGGCTGATCATTTTGTCGTAAACGGCGGCGTAGTCCCGCTCCACCACATGGATGTGCGGCATCGTGCGTCCGGGAATCGCCTCGCATTCGCCGGCGCTCCAGTCGCGAATCTGCCCGTAAGGCTGGGCCAATTCATCCGGGGAATCGTGCAGGAGCGGCGTCGCTACGATCTCCTGCTGAGGTCCGTCGAACTGCTGTTCCGCCATGCCGGAAAAGACGCGCGCGATTTCCTTGAACGTGTCCCAGTCCGAACGGGATTCCCACTGCGTGGCGACCGCCGGATTGAACGGATGCACGAACGGGTGCATGTCGGTGCTGCTGAGATCGCTTTTTTCGTACCAGGTCGCGGCAGGCAGCACGATATCGGAATACATTGCTGTACCTGCCATGCGGAAGTCCATGTTAACCATCAGATCCAGCTTGCCTTCGGCCGCTTCATCAGCCCACTCGACATGTTCGGGACGCAAACCGTGATCGTCATCGTTAAGCAGGCCGTTCGTTGCGCCGAGCAAATGCTTGAGGAAATATTCATGCCCTTTGCCCGAGCTGGAGATCAGATTGGCCCGCCATACAAACAAAACGCGCGGGAAGTTTGCCGGATCGTCCGGCGCCTCGATGGAAAACTTCAGGTTTTTGTTCTGCAGCTCGGACGCCACATATTTGCCGATCTCTTCCTTCGTCGATGCCCCTGCTTTCAGCGCATCTTGATGCAGGTCGATCGAGTTGCGGTTGAATTGCGGATACGACGGCAACCATCCGAGCCGCGCGGCCATGACGTTGTAGTCCGCCACATGTTGGAATCTCGGATTGCCTTCCAGCGCGGATGTCAATTCGCCGACCGGGGTCTCTTCATAACGCCACTGGTCTGTCGCGAAGTAGAAGAACGACGTCCCGTTCTGCAAACGGGCAGGTCCCGTCCAGTCGCGGGCAAAAGCAATCGTCTGCCAGCCTTCGGCCGGACGCAGCTTCTCCTGTCCGACATAGTGCGCCCAGCCGCCGCCGTTTACGCCTTGGCAGCCCGTCATGAGCAATAAGTTGATGATGGCGCGGTAGATGACGTCCGAGTTGTACCAGTGGTTGATGCCCGCGCCCATGATGATCATGGAGCGGCCTTTCGTGTCTACCGCATTCTGCGCAAATTCGCGGGCGATCTGCACAACCGTATCCCGGTCCACGCCCGTGATGCTCTCCTGCCATGCAGGGGTAAACGGTTGAGGTCCCTCGGCCTTATGAGCCGCTTTTCGTACCGGCACCGCATCCGCCGAATCGGCGGAACGCGTCATTTCGCGCTCGACGCCGTACTTCGCCAACACGAGATCGTACACCGACGTAACCATGATCCACCGGTCATCGACCCAGATCTGGCGTACGGGAACTTGCCGCTCCATGACATGTCTGCCCTGATCATCGAAGTATGGCAGCTGCAGCGTCATCACGTCGTGGTGAACGCCGAGCATCGACAGGCGCGGATCGATCGGTTCGCCGGTTTCCACCTGCTCCATCTGCAGGTTCCATGTGCCTTCTTCGCCCCAACGGAAGCCCAAGCTTCCTTTCGGAATGGCATATGTCCCGCTGTTCTCGTCATATACCAGCGTTTTCCACGCCATGTTGTTGCCTTCCATGCCCAAATCTTCGGCCAGCAGGAAGCGGCCCGGAACGAATGCGCCGTCTTTTTCCTCAATCATGAGCAAATTCGGGAAATCCGTGTACTGCTTCGCATACTGCATGAAATAATCCGTCGGGCGATCGACGTAAAACTCCTTCAGGATGACATGCCCCATCGCCATCGCGAGCGCGCCGTCCGTGCCCTGTTTCACCGACATCCAGGTGTCCGCGAATTTCACGTATTCGGCATAATCGGGGCTGATCGATACCACTTTGGTCCCGCGATATCTGGCTTCGGCCAGGAAGTGGGCATCCGGCGTGCGCGTCATCGGCAGATTGGAGCCCCATACGAGAATGTATCCCGAGTTATACCAGTCGCTGCTCTCCGGCACGTCCGTCTGGTCTCCCCAGATTTGGGGCGAAGCCGGAGGCAGATCCGCATACCAATCGTAAAAGCTGAGCAGCGGCGAACCGATCAGGGACAGAAAACGCGAACCTGCGGCATAACTGACCATGGACATCGCCGGGATCGGCGAGAACCCGATAATCCGGTCAGGTCCGTACTGTTTGATCGTATGGATCATCGATGCCGCAATGATTTGCGTCGCCTCCTCCCAGGAAGCCCGCACCAGCCCGCCTTTTCCGCGAACCGCCTTGTAGGCTTTCACTTTGGCAGGATCATCCGCGATGCTGGACCATGCTTTGACCGGATCGCCATGCGCCTTGAGCGCGTCACGCCACAGCTCCAGAAGTTTGCCGCGAACGTAAGGATATTTGACGCGTAATGGGCTGTACAAATACCAGGAAAAGCTTGCGCCGCGAGGACAGCCGCGCGGTTCGAATTCGGGCATATCCGGCCCTGTCGACGGATAGTCGGTTGCCTGCGTTTCCCAGGTCACGATGCCGTCCTTAACGTAAATCTGCCAGCTGCAGGAGCCCGTACAGTTGACTCCGTGCGTGGAACGAACCACCTTGTCGTGCTGCCAGCGCCGGCGGTATACGTCCTCCCAGTCCCGGCTGGCCGGGGACATCTCGCTCCAGCCTTCCTCGTTTTTTTCGCGTTTGACAAAATATTTGAGTTTGCCCATCCACGGCATCTTTTTGCTGCTCATCGTTGTCCTCCCACAAATGTGACATTTTGTTGCGAATAAGAAGCCTTGTTCATGTTCAACCTCCGATTTGAGACATGCGGCGATGCGTCGGAACCCCGCCGATGTCCTGGTCGTTCAATGCCTGCGCCATGGCATGCGTTTCGGGTTTGGAACCGAGCGCTTTGAAAAAGAGCTCTTGCACGGCTTTGTCGTCCCCCGCGAGCGGACGGACGTTGAATTCGTCCGACCAGTACAAGCACGGCTTGATGTTGCCGTCTGCCGTCAACCTGAGCCGATTGCAGCTGCCGCAGAAATGGCTGCTGACCGGATGGATCAGCCCAAAACTGCCCGCCGCCCCTTTGATGCGGTAGCTGTCGGCGGGCCCGCTCCCGTAAACTGCGGCATCCTCCTCATAACTCCATGACTGCCCGCAAGTTTCGAGCACCTTTTCGAGCGGCAAATAACCGGCTTTCCAGCCCGAAACGCTCCCGCCGATCGGCATGTACTCGATGAAACGCACCTGGATCGGCTGATCCAGCGTCATGCGCAGAAAGTCGCTGATTTCGTCATCATTGACACCCTTCATCAGCACCACATTGAGTTTGACGGGATGAAAACCTGCCGCCCGGCTTGCCTTGAGGCCGTCGAGAACGCGCTGCAGTTTGCCGCCCCGCGTAATCAGGGCAAAACGGTCGGGCTTGAGCGAATCCAGGCTGATATTGACGCGGGTTAATCCCGCGGCCCGCAAACGTTCCGCACAAGATGCCAGATACATGCCATTCGTCGTCAAGGAAATATCCTCTATTCCCGGTATGTTCGCTAACATCGAAATAAGCCGGTCCAAATGTTTCCGCACCAGCGGTTCCCCGCCCGTGAGCCGCAGTTTGCGAATCCCCAGAGGAGCGAGGGCCTTTACGACGGACGTGATCTCTTCATAAGTCATGATGCGTTCGCCGGGTTCGAACTGCATGCCTTCTTCAGGCATGCAGTACACGCACCTGAGGTTGCAGCGGTCCGTTACCGAAATCCGCAAATAGTCGTGCACTCGCCCGAACGGGTCCACCAGTCTGCTTTCCATGCGCATCGTCCCCCTTCTGGTCGGCATGTTCCGGCTTGTTCTCGGATCAAGGATCATGCGAATCCTCCCATCACCTGTCATCTAGACGCTAAATATAAGGATGGTTTGACATGCAAACTGTGAAAAAAGTCACCACTCCTGATAACTAGCGCACACGCCAACTGCCGTTTTTCCTTGGCCCATCCTGCTTAGACCCGATTTTTGCATAAATAAGGCAAGATTATGACAATGCCTCAGGTGTGAGCATGCTCACACAGACGCCCTTACGGCTTTTCTATAATGATCGTGCAGCACAAAAAAACGATATCCGCTTGGAGGAATGTTCCATGAAGCCATATGCAGCAACCGTTAACGCGACCGAGTATCCACCGCATCTGAAACATAAAGTCATCTTCGAAACGTTCGAAAACCTGCAGCCACAGGAAGCCATGCTGCTCATTAACGACCACGATCCGGTGCCGCTTCGCTTTCAGTTCCAATCCGTTCATCCGGACCAATTCGAGTGGGAGTACATTGAGCAAGGTCCTGCCACGTTCCAGGTCAAAATCAGCAAATTATAGATCGGAGCTGATCCATCATGGCGCAAGTCGACATCATCGACGACCAAACGCTGCGCATCACCCTCGGCCTGGACGACGCCGTAACCATGGTTCAACTGGCCGGGCGCGAGCAAGCCAAATATGCGGAAGATATCATCACCATTTATGAAAAAATGCCTGGCTTCGCGTTCACCCATTTTTGCTTTTACGCATACGACAGCGCGTCGTTATTCGAACACATGCTCGGGATGGATCCCAAACAATATATGTCCTTCTCGCTGGATGCGCCGGACTCGTTCTTCCATGCGCTATACGGCGGCATGGCTGCATTGTACGAATCGGCAAAAGAACTGGCTGGCCCGGAACCGGGCCGTGAAACAGGAGGGGATGCGAATGACCATGTCCCACGCTGAACATCCGATCGTAGAGCTGGACGTCCGGCCCCACCTTAGCAAGAAGCTGGAACCGTTCCAGTTGATTATGGATACCGTCAAAGGGCTGCATCCCCAGGATGTGTTCGTACTGCACGCGCCTTTCAAACCGACGCCGCTGCTCGGCATTCTCAAAATGAAGGGATACTCCAGCACGGCGGAGCGGATCAGCGCAGATCATTGGGTGACCACCTTTGTACACAAAAAAAACAAGACTTGGCCCAAAGGGCAGTCAGGCGTATCGGCGGTCGAGTCCCGCACCGAAGCCCACGACGAGCTTTCGGCTTGTGCCGGGAAACCGGATCTGCCGGATATGGCCGCGGACGCAGATGTCCACGCTTCCCCGGCTGCCGACCGGAATTCCGTTGATGAGCCGGTCGCTGCCCAGGCGGAAGCCAAGGCCATCACGCTCGATAACCGCGGGCTGGAGCCGCCGCAGCCGATGATGCGCACGCTTGCAGCGCTTGATCGCTGCCGACCCGGGGAAGTTGTGCTGATCCACAACGACCGCGTTCCCGTTTTCCTGATCGAGGAATTGAACCGGCTCGGCTGCAGCTACACGGTGGAAGAACAGGAAGACGGCACAGCCAAAGTGAGCATCGTGAAAGGGTAAGGAGGGAGTCGCCATGTCCAGGCTGCCGTTTTTCTTTATCCTGACGGGCATCCTCGGTTTTTTCGCTTATCATTTGTTTTCCCTGCTATCGCTGACAGGCTGGCTTGGCGACGATCTAAGAGGTCCTGAAGGCTGGTTCCATGCCCACCTTTTCGTGCTTGGATGGGCATCCATGCTCGCTATGGGGGCGGTGTACCAGTTGATTCACGTCATTTTGCAATCTGACATCTATAGTCTGAAGCTGGGCTACGTCCACTACTTTACGTTCCTGATCGGGCTGGCCGGCATGCTGTACGGATTCATCCAGGGCGATGTACGTTGGATTGCCGGATCGGCAACGCTGGCTTTGATCGGCATACTGATATTCGCATGGAACATGGGCGTCACCCTGTTCAAAGCCTCCCGCTGGAATACGGTCACCGTCAGTGCCGCCTTGGCCTGCCTATATCTTGTCCTGACCGGCTTGACGGGCATGCTCATGGGTTTGAACTTTGCCTTCGGCCAGTGGAACGGGCTGCATGAACGATTGTTTGGCGCACATATCTGGATGGGCACGCTCGGCTGGTTCGGCATGCTGATTACGGGATTCAGCTACAAAATGCTGCCGATGTTCTACCTGTCCCACCATTATCCGGCCCGATTGCAGCATGCCGTTCTCTATCTCTGGAACGCCGCTGTCATTCTGGGCGCAGCAGCATTTCTGACCGGCATCCAGGGCCTCATGCTCTGGTGTGCGCTCCTGCTGCTCGCGGCTGCGCTTGTCTGTTATGCCTATCATCTGGAACAAATCCAGGACAAGCGAAACAAGAACAATCCGGGGCCCGGTATTCGTTGGTCGGTATATGTCACCAGAGCTGCTGCCGCTTTTGCCCTGGCACTGCTTATATACGCTGCCCAAGATCCGGATCTATTGCTGGATTCCAGGGTTGTGCTGCTGGCAGGGTGGTTATATCTCGGAGGCTGGGTATCGCTGACGATTCTCGGTTATGCTTCCAAAATCGTACCTTTCCTTTGGTGGACGCATAAATACGGCAAGCAGGCAGGCCGTCCCGGCGTTCCGTTGATGGCTGGCATGCTGAGCGAGAACATGGTATGGCGGGGCATGATGGCAATGGCTGCTGCGAGCATGCTGCTCGTAAGCGGCATCCTGCTGGATTTGGCGGAGGTCATGATGGTTGGCGGCACCCTGCTGTCCCTCATTTCCATCGCGTACATGGTCAACATTGCATGGGTATTCAAACGATAGAACAATGGAGTGTGAGAGAGATGGAACAGACACCGAGTCTGCTGGAAAGTCTGAAAGAAGTCTACGACCCCGAGCTCGGGGTCAACATCGTTGACCTGGGTTTGGTATACGAGGTGAAGGAAGAGGCGGAGCGGGTATATGTCCGCATGACCTTGACGACACCCGGATGTCCTTTGCATGACACGATCGTTGGCGCCGTTCGTTGGGTATTGCAGCAGAAAACCGGTAAGGATGCGATCGAGGTGGAGCTTGTCTGGGAACCGCAATGGACCCCGCAGCTGATGTCGGATAACGCCAAGGAAATGCTGGGATACTTCTAATTCGTTCACAGGGAGGAATTTCAATGCTTATTCAATCCTTATTTGAGGTCAAAGCATTCGACGATGAACGCTTTACGAAACGCGTCTTGTTCAAACAAGGCGACGGCGTGACGTTTGCGCTTCATTTTCGGCCGGGACAACAGCTTCCCGCGCATAAACATCCAGGCACGGACGTGATTCTGCTCGTCGTCGAAGGTTCCGGCACGCTGATTCTGGACGGTGAGGAACATGGCGTAGAGCAGGAAGATGTCGTCTGCTGCAGCGGCGACACGGAGTTTGCATTCCATAATACCGGTAACACCGAAGCACGACTGTTTGTTGTGCTGAACAAAGTGCCGGGCGCTTCTTATGCACAGAACGTCTAATCGCGCGCAATGTATCGCATTTGAACATTCGTTACCACAGCATCCGTGTTTGCCGGGAACACTTGCGAAGCAGTTCCGGATATATCAAAGGCAGTTGATCGCACCCGATCAACTGCCTTCTTCATACACAACGATTCATCAAGTTATATCAAAGTGAACCGGTTTCCTGAGCTTGCACTTGATCATTGGACGAGAGTTCCATCATCCGTTCAAGCAGCACAGCAGCCTCTGCCCGAGTGACCGTCCGTAAAGGCTGCAGCCTGTTCGACGGATCGCCAGCCAGGAGATTTGTTTCGGTGAGCTGCCGGACCGCATTCTGCGCCCACGCCGAGATGGATGCCTGATCCGAATAAGGCAGATGTGCACCTGTCTCTTTTACGGGATATCCCATAGACTCAAGTGTTCTGGCCAACATAACGAACAGTTCCTGGCGGGATACACCGGCTTCCGGACGAAACGTCCCGTCCGCATAACCATGAATCCAGCCCTCTGCATACGCAGCCTGCACGTCGCTGGAATACCATTGACCCGAAGCATCGCCAAACGGTTCGGACGTTCCTTGCTTGCTGGATCCAAACATCCGGACCAACATGCTCGCGATCTCGGCTCGCGTTACAGCACGTCCCGGCTCGTACTTTCCTTGGCCTGTGCCTTGGACGATCAATCGGGTCGCCAGCCGTTCGGCAGCACCCTCGGCCCAATGCCCGGACATGTCCGTAAATGAGGAGCGGACTTCGAGCACCGCATATAACCGACCCGGGTTGATGTGAAACTCCAATGCATCGTCGCTTGCTTGCGAAAGTACATAGCCGAGTTTCCCGGTAATCGGATCCAGCGTGGCTGCAGTTGTTTGCTTGTTTCCCTGAACCACGGCTTTACCCGTGCGGAACATGATCGACAGATCGAGAGAAACCAACGGTGCCGCGTTACCTGCTCGATCCAGGGTTTCCAGCGATAGAACAAATGGTTTTATATGGAGACTTGCCCCGAGTCTGCTGGCTATATTCTCCACATTGGATTGGATCTCACCCTCCGCTTCCCGCAGGGATATGCGAATCTGTTCTTGAGAATCGGACAAATCTTGATCTCCGATCTGGCTCAAGGGAAGAACGATGGTTCCAAGAGGCGTCTTCCATTCCACAAACAAATCGTCGTTGATCATCCTTAACTGATTCAGGACGGCTTGGGACGTCAAGAGGCTCCATTGGCGGCTGCCTTCCTCGGTATCGATCACAATGCGTCCGGACGAAAGCTCCTCCGAACTCAACCGAACAAGCTCACGCTTGGTTTCGTCGAATTGGATCTCAAACTCGAGCATCTGTTCCGGATCATGGTTGGTCTCGTTCGAACCGGACGACGGGGACGTTGGTAAAGTCACGCTTCCCGCTCCGTTCTCTCCACTTCCCGTTCCAGGCTGGGGAGGAACGGTTGCAGCCGAAACTTTAACATCGGCGGATGCGCTCAAACCTTCGAACTCCGCGTTTAATCCCGTGGTTCCCGCCCTGATCCCGAGCAATCGGCCCGAGGCGTCTATGGCGGCAATGCTGTCGTCTTGCATGGCATATGCCGCTTCCGCAGTCACGTCTTTCGTCGTTCCGTCCGAATATTCGGCAACGATGTTAACCTGGGCACGCTTGCCTTCCTCTACCGAATAACTCGGTTCGGCGAACTCCAACCGGGTCGGCACTGCAAACACCGTAACGGGCACGCTTGCCGTCAGAGGACCGGATTCACCTGCGTATACCGCCTGAAGCACGGTTTGTCCCGTTCGAAGACCGGTGATATACCAGTCCCCATCATCGGCTTGAGACACCTGTATGATGCCGTCCTCATACTGAAAATCAACATCGTCCGTGCGGTCCGATGCCTGATCTTCATAGGTGACCTCTACGACCGTACGAACAGATTCCCCCAACGGTATTCGATAGGACGAAGGCGAGAACCAAATTCCATCCGTAAAAGCAACCTGTGCTTTGCCCGAAACAGGCTCACCGTCGATCCAGGCCTGAATGTCAGCGATCCCCGCTTCCGTTGAACGAAGTTCCGCCGTGTATGTCCCAGGACGGACATAGGTTACTTCGGTGACGGTTCCAAGCGTAGATTCGAGCCGGACTTCGCCGGCGGCAGCATTCCCGTATGCATCCCGTACGCTAAGTTCGAGCGACGCATGCTCCGATCCATTGGCCGGCACAGCCGGCCGGTCCACCGTCAGAGTAGACGCGAGTGCGGACGGGATGTCCGGAAGCCATTCTACTTGGACCCTGGAATCAAGCAGGATACCATCGATCGTTGCCGTAATGGCAGCGATTCCGGCACGGGTCGACGTTAACTCGGCAGTGTATTTGCCTCCCCCTGCATATTCCGGCTCCGAAAGGCTGCCTAACGAGCTGTAAAGCTGCACGTCGGGCAGAACGGCTTCATCCGTTAACGCATTGCCTGAGGCATCCGTCAACTGCAGCGTAATCTTTGCGGACTGGATGCCGTTTGCGGTCGAACGTTCGGTATCAGTAACCATAGACGAGGTTGAAGGCGAAGCTTCACCAGGCAAGAACTGCACTTCTGCTTCCGTGGGCAGCATCGCTCCATCGATCATGGCCGTGATCGTTGCATTACCGGCCTGGCTCGATTGGATTTGGGCCGTATATCGGCCTTGCCCGGCATAAACAGGCGCGGTAAGACTGCCTAGCGTGGCAGCCAATTGCAGACGACCCGCACCCTCATCGGTGATCAATTCGTTGCCATAGGCGTCCTTCAACAGCACCGTCACTTCCGCACTGCTTCCCGGATCCGTCGAGAGGACGCTGCGGTCCACCGTCAACGTAGATTGATCTGCTGCAGGAGGACCCGGAAGAAATTGTACGGCAGCGGCGTTCACCATAGGGACACCATTTAAAACGCCGGTGACTTCAGCAGTTCCGGCCATCGTGTCTGATGTCAATATCGCCGTATATGTGCCGTCCTGCATATCCAATACCGAACTCAAGGTGCCTGCCGTGGTCCGAAGATCCACTTGTTCTCCGCCCGTTGTAAGCAGGTTTCCGAATTCGTCCTTCAGCTGCAACAGAATCGATGTCGAACTCACGCCGTTGGCTGTGATTTGAGCGCTTTCGGCCATCAGGTCGGAGGTCTTGTCCGAAGCTGTGCCAGGCACGAACTCGACATGGACCGAATGATCCAGAATCTGACCGTTCACGGAAGCCGTGATCGTCGACGTACCTGTGAAAGTGCTCGAGGTCAGGACCGCACTATAGATGCCGTTCCCCTGATCTTCCACCTGTGTCAAGGTTCCTGCTGAAGCAGAAATTTCTACCTGCTCCCCGCCAGGGGTAACGGGATTGCCGTAAGCGTCCTTCAAATGTACCGTAATCGTAGTCTCGCTAACGCCGTTCGCCGTTAAGAAGGAATCACTCGCTTCAACGGAGGAGGCCGCAGCGGATACATTCCCCGGTTCAATACGGATCGTTAGCGTCTCGGGAAGTCGTGAACCGTTTACCGTGACGGATAATTCGGCGTTCCCTATGCTCGTCGGAGCGGTAAAGGCAGCCGTATATGTACCGTTCCCTTGATCCGTCACGTTGCCAACTTGTCCCTTGTCCGCGCTAATGGCCACCTTGTCTCCGCCGCTTATAAGGCGATTCCCGTAAGCATCGAACAGCTGGACGGTCAACTTGGCTTCGCCTGTTCCGGCGGTTACCTGCTGACGGTCAGCGATAAAGGTAGAGCCCGCGGCAGAAGCCGGACCCGGAGAAAATTCAACAAAAGCCTGTTGAGTCACCGCAGCACCGTTCAATTTCGCGGAAACAGCAGCCGTGCCGACTTTGATCTCACTTTTAAGCGTCGCTGTGTAGCTGCCGTTGCCAAGATCGGTGACTTTGGACAGGACGCCTGCCGTTGTATTCATGGTCACTTGTCCGGCGGAAGCCATCCAATCGTTGCCGTAATCATCCCGGATTTGCAGCTTGATCTGGGTAAGGCTTGTCCCGTCGGCAACAAGGATGGGTTGCTCAGGAATAAGCGTCGATTTCGAGAGGGATGCCGCACCGGGCTCAACCATGACTTCGGCTTGATCTTTTAAGGGAGTCCCATTTAGTTCGGCACGGATCGTTGCTTTGCCCGAAACCGTACCCGCCTGCAGCGTAGCTGTAAAGGTTCCATTGTTCAACTCGCTCACCTTACCGAAACTTCCCAAAGTCGACTTCAATTTGACGGTGTTTCCGCCTGATGCAATAGGGTTCCCGTAAGCATCAAATAACCGGAGGGTAACTAACGTACTGCCCGTTCCGACTGGAATCGTATTTGCCGATGCGCTGATGGTCGATTTGTCTGCCGAAGCCGGACCGGCCAGAAATTGAACCGTTGCCGTTTGCCGGATCGGGACTCCGTCTACCGATGCGGAAACCGTGGCAGAACCGACGGTTGTCGGCGAGGTTAGTATCGCGGTATACGTGCCGTTGGCGTTATTCCGCACCGTTCCGAGCGTCCCGGAAGTCGCGGAGAGCTTCACGGCATGGCCTCCGGAAGTCAACGAATTGCCGTTTGCATCCTTCAGTTGTACCGTAATCGTGGATGCGCTGCCCCCGTCCGCCATGATGGACGAAGGGCTTGACGACACGGTCGATTTCTCGGCCGAAGGTGGCAGGGGCACCAGCGTGATCGTTGTCGTTGCGGTCATGGGATAGCCATTCAGCGTACCGCTGATGACAGCATTCCCGGTCGTTGTTGATGCCGTAAATTCGGCGGAATACGTGCCGTCTCCATGATCGGTGACGGGTCCAAGCTCGCCGAGGGTAGCCTGAAGCTGCAGCCTGCCCTCACTTTTTCCGATCGGCAGTTTACTGCCTTCGAGCAAAGTAACGGTGATTAAAGCTTTGCTTTCGCCATCCGCAGTAAGCCGGTTCTGGTTCGAAGTCATTCGCAAGGTAGCAGGGTATACCTGTATGGGACTGGTATAATAGATATATGTCGCTTCATTGGAAATACCAAGCTCGCCTTTCGAAGTCCATCCACCGCCCCATATGGTTCCGTCTCTTTTGGTGACGAGCACATGAGTGTCTCCAGCCGCGATGTCGGACGCATCGTTAATCAAACGCGTGGCCACTTTCAGATTTCGATTCTGCATGCCCCACCACCATGCGGAACCGTCTTTCTTGAGAACCACGGTGACCCGACCTCCGCCTGCCAGCTCTGCCACGTCGGTTAACGGGACAGAACCGGTTTGCAGCACCTGCAGGGCCTTGGTGCTGCTTGTCACGCCATCCCCGATGCCCAGGTTATAATTTTCATTATACCCCCATGCCCATACCGTTCCGTCGGACTTCAAGGCCAGTCCGCCCAAACGATGACCCGTGATGCCGACGATATCGGCCAAGGGCTGATCGGAGGCATCGATGACTTGGACCGGATATACGGAACTATTGGTGGAACCGTTACCCAACGAACTCAAGCCACCGAATCCCCATGCCCACACCGTCCCGTCGTTTTTCAGGACCATCGAATGATAATCTCCGATGCCTACGGCCTTGACATTCGTAAGATAGGAGCCGCTGGACTGTTTCAACTGTACAGCTCGCGGAATTAGATAATCGTTGTAATCCGTTAATACATTCGACGAATTGGAACCCCATCCCCATACAGAGCCGTCTTCTTTTAGCGCCAGCGCATGCGAGTAACCTGCGGCAATGCTTTGCACTCCTTGGATCGGGGTTCCGTTGGACTGCATCACCTGCACTGCCCGGTATTGGTCATCGAATGCCCCATTTCCAAGAGTCCCGGCGCTTCCCTTGCCCCAGGCCCAGACGGTTCCATCTTCCATTAAAGCCAGTGAATAATAACCGCCCCCTGCCACCTCTTTGGCTCCCGTTAGGGGGGTTCCGTCGAATTTGGTGACTTGGACCGGACGAAACGAATTTTGTGTCGTGCCGTCGCCCAACTCACCCGCGCTGTTATCTCCGAACGCCCAGACGGCACCGTCTGCGGCGATAAACAGCGAATGCAGGTATCCTCCCCCGGCGGTTTTGATGGAGGTCGATAGACCGGAGGCCGCCTCGGCAGGCCGGATTGCAATCTGCGGCATCGCCAGCGCGAAAACGATCAGGACCAAGACGATTTTACGTAATAAGTGCAAATAAACCTTCCCCTTCGTGTTGATGGATGCCATTCTCGCAAGAATAAAAGACCGGCCCGCGAACCGGGCCTTTATTCCTATCGACATCCTATCAAAGCCTGCCGTGGCCTACAATTAACTAAAGTTAACTCCCGGGATTTTAAGCAGGGGAAGCAGCCGCAATCCGGAGGATCTCCACCCGTGCTGCGGCTGTGCGGAACTTTACTTTGTAATCTGATACCTATCCTGGATAAGGCGGAAATGCGAGAGGTACCGGAGTGGTTACCAGAACAGCCTGCGTCCGGGTGCGCACGCCAAGCTTGTTGTAGATTCGGTTCAGGTACACCTTGACCGTGCCCGGCGAAAGCCCCATCTGATCCGCGATCTCGCGATTCATGCAACCCAGATGAAGCAGTTTGACCATCTCGATTTCTTTGGCGGTCAGTTCATAACCGTCGATGTCAAGCTGCGCCTCTGCTGCTTCGCCATTCCCTTCCGCTTTCAGGACGGACAACAGCTCGGCGGCGTAGGATTTCAACGCAGGTTGGTTATCGAATGCCGAATGGACCATCATTTCTTCCAATAACCGTTGCATCCAGCCTCCTTCGTCCACGAAAGTACGGGTATAACGAAATGGCATCACACGTTGAAGGGCAGTAGAGATTCGTTCTGCCGCTTGTTTTCTTTTACCTTGAACCAGATCCCCCCAAGCTTGCAGGACTGACGACGAGACAGCCACGTTGGCCATGCCGGATTCCTCTGCCAGCAGGGAGAGCTGCATCAGCAGCCTCTGCCCTTCATCCGCCCTGCCCTGGGCAATCAGCAGCCTTGCAAGAACAAGGGTCTCTTGAATCGACCCTAAATGTACCCGATGATCCGGGGAAAGGTGTATCTCCTTGAAACGCATTTCAGCCTGATCCACGGCTCCTTCTGCCAGGTCCATTTCGGCAAGAAACGTTATTAAAGACCGATGCCATGGCATGTCGGATACGCGATCCATTCGCTGAAGCGTCTGTTCGACGATCACTCTGGCACCTGCACGGTCTCCCGACGCCACACTTAACCGGGCCATCATCAAACGGACGGGAACGAACAATCCCGGAACTTTCAAATAACGCCCCTTTGCCGTAATTCGGTCCAACAGCGTTCTGCATCGATCCAGATCATTCCACTCGTAGTATCCCTCGACCAATGACTGCATGACATATTGGCACATCAGCGATTCTTCCCATCCATTCTGTTTCAGGATCGTTGTTATCCTTTGCCCCAGCTCTGCCGTCGTTTCTGTCAAGACGCCCCCGAGGCCAAAGGTAGTATAGCGGACGAAGGGCTGGTTGAAGTTATAATTAAAATCGAAAAAAACCGGGTCCTGCGGAAGCCGAAGCTGAAAAGATTCGGCAAACCGAAACCATTCCTGGAATTGGCCAGAATGAAACGCCGCATTTCCTTTGACGAAAAACAGTCCGCTCAAGAGCTCCAACTGTTCCGGCTGCAAAGGTGTTCCGAACAATTCATTTTCCATCGTTTCCATCATCGTACGCGCATCCTCGTGCTTGCCCAGCACCGAGCTTACGAAAACACGGACCAGCCTGATCCGGTCTGACACCGGAAACTTTGCCGGGAAGCGCGCAAGCCAATCATGGAGCAGGGAAAATTCCCCCCGCTGAACGAATCCATGAAGATGCTCCTCCAGGATTGCGGAGGCTGTATCATAAGCTTTGCCTGCAAAAGCAAATTCCACCGCTTCTTCATGCCAGCCCATGCGTGCATAAGCCTTGCTGGTATTCCGCTTTAATTCAAGCCAGCGCTCCGGGGAACGCTCTCTTAACCTCGTTTCGTAAAAATGGCCGACCAAATGATGATAACGAAAGTACCCTCCTTCAAGGGGGATCAGAAACAAGCCATTACTTTGCAAAAATCCCAACTTTTCTCCGCAATCCGCAAGACCGGTTACCTCCTCGCACAACATGGCATTGAATCTGGCCAAAGCGGACGTTTCCAGCAAAAAACGTTGGACCTGTTCATCCAATCCGTTCCATATCTCTTCCAACAGATATTGTTCAATATATTGGTCCATATCGAGATGCCGAACCCAATCGGCCCACTCCCCGCTTGGCCGCTGCTGAAGGGAAATCAACGCCAGCTGAAGACCGGCAGCCCAGCCTTCCGTGCGCTTGATCAGCACATTCACCCATTCCTTGGGAAGTTCTCCACCCAGGATCGTTTTGCACATTTCCTGCGCCTGTTCGGCCGTAAACGCCAATTGGAGTGCATTGACTTTTCGCAGTTTGCCCTTGACGTTCCACGTCTGCCATCCCTTAAGGGGCGGTTCTGAACGTGAACCGATCAGGACGTGAATGTTCGCCGGCAAATGATGAAGCCAGTAATTCAGGGTTTCATGAATCTCTTCATTCCAGATTACATGATAATCATCAAGGACAACACAAATCGATGGTTGGATATCGTATACATCGTTAAGATACTGGTCCAGAAACGGTTTCAACGAGCGATCGGCATACTCCGCAAGCAGCGATAACAGACGGTCACTCGCGCCCGCCGTCAGGTAGGGATGCAGCATATGTACGAGGTAACGCCAAAATCTCCGCAAATCATTATCATGTTCATCCAGCGCATACCATGCGATCTGGTGATTGCCGCTGTGCGCGATCTGCGTCATCGCTGTTGTTTTCCCACTCCCGGCAGGTGCGGTGATCAAGGTGATTCCTTGAGGCAAATCTCCTGCTGAAGGTGGTTGAATCAGCTTTCGGTTTATCCAATGTTTACGGGGTTCAGGGACTTCCAATTTGTATTTCATGATGTCGGGGTTCGCTCTCAATGTGTTGCCTCCGTTCGGGATAATAAAGAACCAGAATGCAGCTTGTTACGGTCATAACTAAATTGAAAACGAAATTCGGCTTTCATTCAAGTCCTTCGGCTAATCTTAGCATGCAAATGCACACCTAATTCGACGCCCTTGCCGGCAAGAAGCCGCTCAAGCCCTAGCGAAGCACCTCGTTATGTACTGCCCGTAAACGGACAACGGCCCGGACACCCTTGATAGCAATCAGGGTTCCGGGCCATTTATGTTTGTTGAAAATCATGTCAAGCCGACCATATGCTCCAGCATGTACTCATACCATCTTTTTGCGCAAGGAGGAAATATAGCGACCACGAATGATGAAAAAGTAAAGGGTCTGCAAGCCGAGGAACGCCCCGAAGACGCTCAAAACGGGCACCGTATAATCCGTAACGCCGAATTGGGTCAGAAACGGTTTGACAACAACGAGCGTTTCGACGATGGCCGTCAGCATCGGGAAGAAAAACAGGATCGCAATCTGCACGGTGGACGAACGTTTCATCTCCTGAAAACTCAAACCGATTTTCGACAAGCCATGCACCATCCTCCCGTCCGCCTCCAGATCGGTATGCAGCCTGAAGTACAGGAAGCTTGCCGAAGAGATGGAGAACACAAGACCGATCATCACACCCAGAAACGTAATGATCGAGGTGGCTTCCCGCGTATTTTCAAAGTTGGCGTATCGGGTTGCCATGTACCCGGAAAAATCGTATTTCTCGGGATCCATTTGCATGTCGTCGTCCAATGCCTGCAATTCCCTGCTAATCCGCGCCTCGGGCGAATGGTTGGCAGGTATGTCTTTGCCCCATGACGGAACGCTGTACAACAAAACGTTGGCTCCGGAATTCTTTTCTCCCACTTGTGAAAAGTCCTCATCCGGCAGAACCAATACGCTTGAAGCAAACATGGTATCCCAATACATAGCGTCCTTTATCGACTTGTCAATCTGAACGTGGGTTGAACCCGATTCCTGCTGGAGCGTCATCATGTCACCGGCTGCATAAGAATGAAATGTCGTATGGCTGTCCATTTCCGCAGAATTGCGCGAGTCGATAAATATCCCTTTGCCGGACGCGAGCTGCTCAGCCTGCTTTCCGCGAAGTGCATTGATGCGATTGTAATCGCTGAGCGACAACAGTGCCGTATGGCTGCCCTCCGCTACGCCCCAATCATAATGTACGTAAGCTCGTTCATAATTTACGCCTGCCTGTTTGAAAACAGAATCAATGATGCCAAAATCCTCGCCTTCCTTAGCATCGTAGATGCGGTACTGAACCGGGAACTCGCTTTCCCGAAACTTCTCCCGATTATCCTGGTCCAGCGATAAAATGACGACGGCGCTCATCGAAGCCAGGGCGATCACGACCGTAACCATGAACAGCATACGTGCGTTATCCTTGATTTTGTACGCCATTTCCGACACCCACAAGAGGCGTGTCCCCTTCCATCCCCAACGCCGGCTTCGCTTCAATAATCGCATGACCAATACCGAGAGCTGGGAGTAAAAGAAGTACGTTCCCGCAATGCCGCTAATCGCAGCGATCAAAATGTTCACCTCTTGCAGGTCATCGTACAGTGCAATGAACCCGGTCGCCAGCAATCCAGCGCCGATCAGCGAGAACAGCCATGACACCCTCGGTTCTTTTTTCGGCCTGCTCGTTCCGGTCAATAGATCCAGCGCGCGCCTGTTTCCAATAAACGCCAGGGTAAAGAGCGAAACGCCGACAAACAAAAGCATAAACGCCCCTACCGTCAGTCCAATCGCCTTCAGTGGAAAATAGAACGGCAGATCCTCCATGCCAATGAAACGGGTGGCCACCATGAGAAACAATTTGGATAAAAGCATGCCGCCGGCAATGCCTGCCACGATCGACACGGCTCCGATCAGCATATTTTCCAGCATGATCAAGCGCCGGATCTGGCCCGGCGCGGCACCAAGAATCGTTAAAATGCCGAACTCCTTATTTCTGGACTTCAGGAATGCGCCGATCGAATAGATGACAAAAAAAATGGCAAACACGTATACAATGCCTGATGCAATCCCCATCCCCACCGATGTCGTCTCTCCCATGGGCATAGCCTTCACCGAAGGATGATAGATAAACATCGCATAGGCAAAAAAGATCATGACCATCACGACACTGCTCAGGAAAAAAGCAATGTACGCCCGCCCGTTGCGGCGAATGTTGTTAAATGCGAACTGAGGAAAGCTCATGCGAATTCCCTCCCCAGAAAGATAACGTGTCGATGATGCGCTGGAAAAACGTCTGGCGGTTGTCACCCCGGTGCACTTCGGCCGCGAGCCGGCCATCTTTGATGAATACGATGCGGTCACAGTAACTGGCCGCAAGCGGATCATGCGTCACCAGCATGATCGTCGTTTTTTCCTGCTGGTTGATCTGCTCCAGCGCTTCCATGACGGCCTGGGATGATGCCGAGTCGAGCGCTCCCGTCGGCTCGTCCGCAAGCACCAGGGACGGTCTGTTGATGATCGCCCTGGCGATGGCCGTCCGCTGCCGCTGGCCGCCGGAAATTTCGAAGATGCGTTTGTTCCGAATCTGATCGATCCCCAGCCGGGTCGTGATCGCTTCCAGCCTGTTCTCCATCTCTTTCAGGCTGACGTTGTCCAGCGTCAAGGGAAGCACGATGTTTTCGGCCACGGTCAACGTGTCGAGCAGGTTGAAATCCTGAAACACAAATCCGAGCTCACGGCGGCGGAATCTGGCCAGCTCCTTTCTTTTCATCGCAAACGGGTTTTGTCCATTGATCTTCACCTCGCCCGAGCTTGGGTCGTCAATCGTCGAGACCATGTTGAGCAGCGTTGTTTTTCCACTCCCCGAAGGTCCCATAATGCCGACGAACTCCCCTTGCCGGATGCTCAGATGTATATCGCTAAGGGCTTGGGTCTGCACCTTTCCCGGGTAGGTTTTGTTTAAAGCCGTAACTTGAAGCATATCCATTTTCTCGTGTTCTCCTTCGTGATTGGTGTGTTACATTACAAGCATATCCGACCGCAACTTGCCGTACCATCGATTTACCTTAAACTTTCCTTACACGGCCTTTAAGGTTGTGTTCCCATCACAAAAAGGCGCTTCGCCCCAGGCAAGCACCTTGCTAAACCACGATTAAATCTCACTCATTTCGCCATATCCCAACTGAATCGCACCAGGGTGCCTTCCTCCGGCCCAGAAAACAATTCGACCCGGTTGTCGAGGCGTTTGCTGATTTCACGTACCAAATACAGGCCCATCCCCGTCGATTCATGATACTGCCTGCCGCGCTCCCCCGTAAAATACGGATGGAACACCCGCTGAATGTCTTCGGCCGAAATACCGATGCCCTGATCCTGGATGTCCAAAATGATGCGATCATTTTGCGAATAAGCGGTCAAGGTGATCTTTTTGTCCGAACCGCCCTCCGAATAGTTGACGGCATTGGTTAAAATCTGAGTCAACATAAAGCGCAGCCATTTGGTATCGCTATATATTTGCCATTTCGGTTCAATATGGATTACTGGTATCACTCCCTTACGGATAAACAGGCGGCGGTTTTCGGCGATGCTGGCTTTGACACTCTCCAGCAACGAAATTCGCTCTACCCGGAAGTCTCCTTCGAACTGTTCCAGCCTGGACGAGTGCAGCACCATTTCCAGCCCTTTGCGCAATTTGTCCAATTCGTCCTGAATGCTGCCGGCGGTCTCGTCTTCCACATCCTCCAACGTGAGCTGAATGATGGATAACGGCGTTTTCATTTGATGCACCCAGCGGTTCATGAACACGGTCTGCTGTTCGCTCCGTGCCCGCAGTTCATTGATTTCGTTCTGCTGCCGGCGTTCCAGTTCAGATACCAGATTCCGGGTTGCGAGCGCAAGCTCCGCATCGCCGAGCGAATGATACGGTTCGCGAACGAGCCGTTCCGGCTCCTGAAGCGCAAGGTACACTTCACGAAGCTGGATATAGCGCACGACCAGATACACCGCAAGCACCGCGGTGCCAAGCAGTACGCCGTACAGCATGATGCTTGGCGGCCTCTTTTCGCCGGAAACCCAGTATACGCACGGAACAAGCAGCATTTGAACAACATAACATCCGAGCAGAAGGCGGTGGTCTTTCAGAAAAAGCCTCATGCGCGTCTTCCCCATTCGCCATCAAGGTCAAGCAAGCGATATCCCACACCCCGCACCGTTTCCAGCGCATCTCCCGCTCCTAGCTCTTTCAATTTCCGGCGTACCCGCGTAATATACACGTTGAGCGTGTTGTCGTCGATGAAATGCTGGTCCTCCCACATCACATCGAGCAACCTATCCCGGCCGACGACCCGTCCCGCCTTGTTCATAAGCACCTCCATAAGCGCTGCTTCCTTCTGCGTCAATTCGACCGAGTTTGCTTGATGCTCCAGCACGTATCGTTCCGGATACAGCACCAACGCGCCATTCGCGATTTTCGGTTCTTGCTGAACGGCGGCATACGTTCCATAGGCTCTGCGCAGCTGGCTCCTGATTTTGGCAAGCACGACTTCGTATTGAAACGGCTTCGTGATATAGTCGTCCGCTCCGTTCTCCAATGCCATCACCTGATCCATGCCGCTGTCGCGCGCGGAAATGAACAGGATCGGACAGATCGAATGCGTGCGGATTTGCCTGCACCAATAAAAGCCGTCATATTGCGGTAAGTTCACATCCATCAATACCAGATCGGGTCCCCGTTCAGCAAATTCATGCAAAACATCGCGAAAATCCCGCACCATATGCACCTGAAACCCGTTACGGGTCAAATATGCGGCCAGCAGCCCGGCAAGCTTGGTATCGTCCTCAACCATCAAAATCGATTGCATGGTCAACCCTCTTTCCAATCCCTGACATCACTTACTTCATCCAGTCTACCATTCTAGCCGGAATTGATATGGAAATAAAGGGCCGGCGGTCAACTAGCTCTTAGATCACCAATTGCCCACGCTTCTCCGCAAGGCTGATCGTCGCTTCGATGCCTGAATTGAATTCCAGGAAGTCCTGCTCCACCCCATCGCTGAAAATAACCCCATCCTCCGGCATCTGCGATACAATACGAAGGGGCTGGCGCGAATGGATCTGCCCGAAGACAAGGTCTGCCGACGTCGTTCGGCTCGGAAACGGCTCGCGCACCGTGAAATACAAATACGGTGCATCCCAGCCGAATGGGCTGCTGATGGAAGCTGTTTGGCGATAGGTTTTATCCGAGTCTTCATTTCCATGCTCCCTGTCCTGCAGCTGCATCCAGGCCTCGGAACGAGTGATGCCGGATGCCCCGGCCAGCACGCTTTTGAACCAGCCCGTCGATCCCATGCCCGTCGACACGATGATGCCGCTGGAAGATTGCCGCTCATGGGCCGGGCCAAGATGCATTTCATATCTGGCGGAAACATGGGTTTTGCGGCCAATGAACAAATCGTTGACGCCGTACAGCACCTGCCCGTCGTTCAGTTCGGCCTTGGCCAGCGTCACTTCCTTTACCTGACGGCGCTTTTGCATGACATCCGGGATGATCAGCCCCAGATCCTCGGTCGTAAAAGGCAACAACACGCCTTCCCATCGCAAAGGATCCGGATTGACGCCAATCAAGGGCTGGCCCGTGACATACTTGAGCGTGTTTGCCACCAGGCCGTCCTGACCGACAACGACAACGATATCCTGCTCGCCAAAAATGAAGTTGGGCACATGCTCCCGCTCGACGACCTGCACTCGCCCAAGCTGCGCCAGCTGCTGCCTGACTTGCAACACCGCCTGCTGATAACGTCGGTCTTCTTCCATGTAATCGCTGAAGTCCGCGCCCATCCGCTCGATATAAAATTGGGCTTGCTGCACGGTATTGTACCTGACGACCAGTTCCTCAAGCCTTGTTTTGCGTTTGATAAGAACCAGCTTGTTTTCGGTCATTCGCCCCTGTTCCGCAGCTGGCGCTCCGGCGTTCTGTCCGCTGTGTCCCCATCTCATCTTGCCCGGCCTCCCTGCTCGCGCGCAGACGGGGACATCAGTCCTTGCAACAGGTCCGGCGAGATGTTCAGCTGCCCGATTTTGCCGGCATTCTCCGCAAGCTCCTGAAACGCAAGCGCGATCAGCTTATCCGAATTCATGCCCATGTTGGCCATCGCCTGCAGCACGGCCGGTTCCACGTCCTGCAGCGATTTCATGACGGCCGCGAGCGCATATGCCTTCGCGTCCGCTTCGGCGTTCTGATTCGCCACCGTCAGCTCGATGAGCTGCCGTTTGCGTTCCTCCATGCCTGTGTCGAACTGCAGCTGCTCCTGCTGCATCTCGTTCTGCTTCTGCCTTACCGAACGCTCTGCCTGCAACTGGGTTTCACGAATTTGCCGCTTTTTCGTTTCCACCGCGATCTCCGTATTCAATTCGTTTTCCTTCACTTTGCGTTCCTGCTCGATGGAGGCATTGCGACGTACATACAGCGCTTCGTCGGCCTGGCGCAAAATCTCTTCCCTCGCCTGTGCTTCCAAGGCACGCATCGTCTCCTTATTGGGCAGAATGGCCAGAATGGACAGCCCCATTAATTCCACGCCAAGCTTCTCCAATTCTTCGCTCTGGGCCACCTCTTGTTTCATATTGCGCGCCAGCCGTTCGCTCGATTGGATGGCTTGGCGCAAGGGCATCTGTTCCAGATGTTTTTTGGTCAGCACTTTGGCGATCGTGATCACCCGCTGGTCCAGCTTGCCGGGATCGTCGGAAATATGCTGGTGTTTGCGCAAATTATAGGCATAATTGAGGCTCTGGGTAATTTTCATGTAATCCACGATCCGATAGCTTAACTGCCCCTGAACGGTAACCGTCTGATAATCGGCGGTAATCTCTTCGAACATAAAAGGCACATCCACGGACGAAACCGGCAGCACCACGACCGAAGTCGTCGGCTCATAGTAATAGAACGACAAACCTACGCCCTGACGCTGTACTTTACCGTTCTTGATCTTCATTACGTACTCGCTGGGCTGAAACTTGACGAAGCGAAAACCAAACATCGCTCATTCCCCATTTCTTAATATAGTCATTATGATATTATCGAAATGATAACAAACAAGAACGTTAATGTCAATATGACAATATCACTAAACGTAAACAGGTTTCTTCCTTTTCGATCTTGGACGCGAGAAGGCTTCCATGCTCTGATATGCAAGTATCATTTTTAGAAAAAACAAAAAGCGAAGGCCGTAAAAGCCATCGCTTTATCAAACACCTATTAATCTTCGATCATTCATCCAGAATCATTTCTTCTTCAATGCTTCGGGCATTTTCATCGCTCCAACAATGCTTTTGCGTTTCTCAGAAGATTTCTTTGCCCCTTTTGTAAGGCCTGCAGCAAATACTCGCGCTATTTTTTGATTCAATTTAATCACCTCCTTCCCGTTTGGTCCATACTGGAAGGATGAGAATGGCTTGAATAAAAAATGCCCATGTTATTTCCGGTGATTTGACTGCAAAATTGGCGACTACGAGCCCGGCTGAAATCCATTTCAGCCATCGATCCCACGATGTTGGATTGACATACTCAAATTCGTTTGGCGCATAAAGCAATACAATAATAAGACTGATTGCATTCAGTACAAGCATGGCTTCTACATTCAAATGGATCAACGGAATGATCGCCGCAACAACTCCCGTTACAACAGAGCAGATCGTTATCGGCAGATGCACTCCGCCTGAAAACTTTCTCAGCATCACAAATGAAAACAGAGCGATCAGAGCTCCGATAAACGTCCCGAATGCCAAACCTAAAAGGATTGTCAATAACAACCCTGTATACCAGTTAAGACGAAGGCCCAGCTCGTACTCCAAAATTTCAACGGTTCCAGGTCCTTCAGGATCAGCTGCTTTTATGCTTAGCGCGATACGCCTCGACAACCGCTCTAATATCACCTCGTTCCCTCCTTATGGAAAAGAAATAGGAAACTCCAAACGTTAGAATGGCTAGAACTAAAAGCCGTGTTGGATCAGAGCTGTACAATAAGATCAACGTCATGCAGATCATAAATGCAGAAATGATGGTTCCTATTAAGTAAGGTAAATTAGTGCTGGATAGGTAGTTCTCTTTTGTCAAAAAGTCATGCGGTGGCCTGATGATAAATGAAAACCCATAGTCGAAGATGGAGAGCACAAAGCCGATCGCATAGGTAATCAGGATGGAAGCGGACTGAAGCAAATAAACCATACTTCCCTCATTCTGCTGCATCACGCTTATGTGCATAACATCAAAAAAATGAAACAGATGGTAAATGGCCATTTGTATTGCTGCATAAGCGGATATTCCCGCCCCAGCTATAAAAGCAGACAAGTGCACTTTCAGCTCCATCCCAAACCGTAAAAAAAGCACGAAGAAAATATACTGCAAAGGTAAATCCAGCTTTGGCGACTCTAAAGTAATGCGCATCATATACGAAAATGTAGAGATAAAGAAAACGAAATATGTAATTTTGACGCCATACGCTCTAAACGGTAACATGTACAGTTTCAGCATCAATAACAACATCGCTAATGCATCAAAAAATCCAAGGATAATATAAATGACCACGGCAACCTGGCACCATCCCTATTAGAATAACTATTGTAGTTATTATAAAGGAACGTATGGCAATTCCATAGCCAATTTAATACAGATGGATACCCCAAATCGCTATCATTTCTTCTTTTGTAATAGGAACATTTGTTCTTATTATAATGTAAATCCAGCATTTTTGTAAAGGATAATATTGTTATTTAGAAAAGGATACATCATGAGTTCTCAGAAACGATGTTTCAACTGATCGCTGTCATGTTGCTGATTTGGCGAGGATTTCAGCCCACGTTCGTTCATAAGCTCATCCCGCTTCAATCTAAATCATCGTCATTACCTCACAAACATCATACATAATTGAAACTTTTTTTGAGTGAAGCCATTATAATTTCCATTACCGAAATGTAAATTTAAGTAATTAAACCCATGCTAGACACTGTCCATTTATTTGAAATCATACAATAATGAGATATAGCAAATACATATACTAGAAAAGAGGAGATTGACTTGAAGAACAACACGTTCAAAGGAATTATAATAGGTGCTTCTGCAACCCTTCTACTAACCTCTGGGATTGCTTATGCAGCTGACTATCCTTTCAGTAAGAAACTGACTGCAGTGTACAACAACATTAAAGTAATTGTAGACGGCGTAGCAATAACACCAAAAGATGCAAACGGAAATACGATCGAGCCTTTCATTGTAGACGGTACTACATATCTGCCAATCCGCGGTATATCTTCAGCTCTAGGAAAAGATGTAAGTTGGGATCGGACGACTGCCACTGTCTCCATTGGAAAACAACAGGGAACTGGTAAAATTGTTGGCTTGCACCAACTCACTCCTTGGGAAGGCAAGTTTGAATGGGATGATAAATTAACAGCCTTTGAAATTCTACAAGAAAAGATTCAACCATCGTTAAACTTACGTTCAAATGGGGATCAGGCAGTGTATTTATTAAAAGGAAAATATAAAACGATTTCAGGAAATTACGCAGTATCAGACAAACTGGAAGACGGTTATCTTCGTTCAGTAGTAATCACTGTTGATGACCAAAAAATCTATGAATCCCCGACTCTTTCAAGAGGGATGGAACCGATAAATTTTAATGTTGATGTAGTAGGCGGGAATAAATTGACGATAGAGTTTAACACGCATGGAACGCCTTCTTCATCGGAGCCTTCCAAACTTTGGGATGTTAAACTCACCGAACTCAACTAATATTTGTTCAATCAAATCCAACGTTTTCATCATTTCCCTCATAACAGCACATAATGAAGGCACGCTATGAGGGAAGTGTGTTTCTCCTAATATACTAGAGGCGCTTAACTTGAAGGGAGTTATTCCTGCAGGGGGCATTTTGGACAAAACGGCCTTTACTCGCAAAAAAGCCATTTAACGTGACGTTTTTTGCCTGCCGCTGTTTTTGGATACTCCCTATTATTTCGGCTCGGTTTGCAGTTTGCGATAACAATGAATGACCCTGCGGTACATCGCTTTATCCTTTAATTGATTGAAAATATAAGGGTCTGGCTTGATGTTCACCTCAATGATCCACGGCTTCATCATGTGATCCAGGCCAAAATCCACGCCGATCTGCTTCAGATAAGGGTATTTTTTCTTCATATGGCGGGCGATTTGCAATCCGAGCTCATTCATATCCCGAACCACTTGTTCTCTACGTTTTGAGGAAGCATGCGATCCCAACAGCTGGTGAATGTCCATCGGTTTGCCGCCGCTGTGATAATTGGTCACGATTTTCGCGGGGTGGCCCAGCCGACCGATCACCCCGGTAGCTTCCCACTGTTTGTTCGGATTGATCTGGACCATGACCCGGATATCAAAATGCCTGTTGTTGTGCTTGAGCAGGTGGATTCCTCTCTGAACCAGGTACTCCTTTTTCCCTACACGTCGATTCAGGCTGGCATGAAAGGAATCGAAGTCCTCGAATGTCCAACGCCGCTGCTCCCATTGATAGGCATAATGCCGCCGCCCCGCCACTTCCGCTTTGATTACGCCTTTCCCATGCGTACCGCGCTCGGGTTTGACATAAACCATGCCGTATTTGTGGATCATCGATTTCAGATTGGCCGCATTATATCTCTGCGTATCAGGAACGAACGGCCTGATGTAATCGTTACTGAGAATCGCCTTCGTCTTTACCCATTTGCTGCTTAATGGCTGCGATTTACGGACTACCACCACGCTTCCTCTCCCCTCATTCGATGAAAGACTTCCTGCCTCCTCATTAAGACCATGCATTATATGCATAAGGGAATCGGACACCCTACGCAAACGCCCCCGATTAACGAAAATGGATGCGTTCATGCGCCCTGACCATCTCCCTCATGCACACATACCATGAACAAAATGAAAACCAACGCGCAAGGAGCTGAAGAAATGGCCGTTCAGGCTAAAGCGGAAGCCAACAACTCGACCCGAATCGACGTGCTGATCCCCGCGATCGATAAAGACTTGAATACCCTTCCCCATGTCATCGATAGCGTTCGACGCCATGTCCGGCATCCCATTGGTCGAATCTACATCGTATCTCCGGAGAGCAGCGGTATCCGAAAGCTCTGCTCCCGTAAAAACTGTACGTTCGTGAACGAACGAACCGTCCTTCCCTTCACCAAAGACGATATTCATTATCAATCGTCCCGGTGGAACCGGTCGGGATGGCTGTACCAGCAACTTTTAAAAATGAACGGAGACCGCGTCGTCAAAGCGCAGCACTTCCTGGTCATCGATGCGGATACCGTCCTGATTCGCCCCCACTCGTTCATGACCGGTAACAAAACTGCATTTTATTGTCGCGATTGGAGCCAACCCGAATATTTCAACACGTACCGCAAGCTGCTGCGCAGCAAAGCCCCTCGGCCCCGTTCATTCGTCACCCACTACATGCTGTTTGAAAAAACGGAGCTTGCTTCATTAAAAAAGAAAATCGAAACGATCCACCGCTTGCCGTGGTATAAGGCAATCCTATCCAGCATCAACAAGAAGAAGCAATTCGGCTTTTCCGAATATGAAACCTATGCCAACTATATGTACTCAAGTCATGCCGAGCGCATGATCCTGAGGAGCTCGAAGAACAAGAGCCTTTCGAAGGACGCCTCTTCTTTATCGAATCAGGAAATCCGCACATTATCACGCCGATACCGCTCATTGTCCTTTCACAAACGGAAAATCTACAGCAAAGCTCCAAGAGCTTAAGGAGGACCTCGTGGAAAGAGCGCAAACGATTCCATTCCCCGATGATCCGAAATTCAGGCGGATGCCTAAAGGCTTGTTGGCCTATGGTTAACCGAAGGTCCGTCAGTTAACTGATCGGACTCCCGCAAACGGAAAAAAATCGGGCCCATTTATGGCCCGATCCTTTTGACGTTCCAACTTAGTATAACTGCCGCAGCATACGTGCAGCAACGACGGCACCCTGCGCCCGGCTGGTCGTCCCTTGCGGCTCGAACCTGCCATCTGCCATGCCTTGGAGCAGCCCCAGATCCTGCATGGCCGCGACCGCCTGTTTCGCATACGCGGAAATGCTTTCGTCATCGCTGAATCGGGAAGTCGCCGCTGCTGAAGCATTCGCTGCCTCGCCACCGTGCATAGCTTGCAGCGCCCGCTGCAGCATGACGGCCATCTGCTCTCTCGTCACCGGCTCATTCGCTCCGAACGTGCCGTCTGCTTTGCCGGTCACGATGCCCATCTGCATCCCCCGACGCACCGCCTCGGCATACCACGCATCTTCGTTCACGTCCGCCGGAAGCAAAATGCTCTCCTTTTCGTGATTCATGTCGGCCAACGCGCCCGTAAGCAGCTGCAGGAATTGAGCCCGGGTCAGCGCTTCTTGCGGTTTGAAGCTGTCCCCGGTCATCCCCGACACGACGCCTTTGCCGTACAATTCACCCACTTCGTTCAAAGCCCACGCATGCTGCTGGATGTCATTGAACGGCACCGCAATTTCGGTCAGCACAAATGTGCCTTGCTCATTCGGTTTGAACGCAAACCGCTTGCCTGCTGCGTCATAATGACTGAACAGGATCGGCTTCAGCTTCCCGTTATCCCGAAGCGTCTGCATAATCAGAACCCGATGATCCGCGCTTGGCCCGGATAGCTCCTCCAACAGCACTTCAATGCCACGGTTCGTCCATGCCACGGGCTCTCCATTGACCGACAACCGGAGCTGTACGATCTCTCTCCCGCTTTTCATGGCCGCTTGTTGTTCGTCGGTTGCATCCGACGGCATTCCCCCTACTCGAATCTCCAGGGCACCGGAAACGTTGCCCTTCAGCGACTCAAGATCTTCGAGATATACGCGTACACGCGTCTGTTTGAACGATAGCTCCAACACCTGCAGCGATTCGGATCGTACCCATCCGGCGAATTGTCCGGCATCCAGCTTGAAGGTGACCGCTTCCGCGGAATCCGGCACATCGGCAATCAACGTCAATGATTTTTGCCCGCTGCCTAACGCCTTCACTTGCTGCGCCACCTGTCCCGGCGTCGGTTGAACCACATACTCTACGCCTTGGGTCAACGTGCCTTGAATCGTCAGCGAAGAACCCCTCGGATCGTTCCCTGTCTCTGCAATGTTCGGTATCGTACCTTCATGGGCTGCATCGCCATGATTTCCGCTGCCGGATGTGCCCGGCTGGGAGGGCTGGGTTGTTCCTCCTGTGCCTGTTCCCGGGTCCGTGGTCTGCGGCTGCTTCACCAGTCCGTTGATCGCTCGCGACAATGCATCGTTGGCGGCGGCAAGCTCCGCCGAAGACGTCTCTTCATCTGCCAGCAGCGTATGTGCCAAATCCAATGCCTGGGTCAGGCCGCTCCAGCTCTCTCGCGTATAATCGCTCTGACGCAACGACTTCACCGCATCCACGGTGGAAGCAAGCGCGGAAGAATCTGCCGGGAACACGCCATACGCTTCAAAATCCAGGAATCCGACCCAGGTCGAACCTGCAGTGACCGTAACCCGGATATAACGGCCTTTCGTACCTTCCGGCAAAACATGCCTCGGGCTCGTCGACACCACGACGTCGCTCGTCGTATCGATCACCGTCGTGAAATGTTCGTTGTCATCCGACACGTCGATGCGGTATTTGATGCCGCCGCTCCACATCGACATTTCGATTTTGCGCAGCACGGCCGTTTGCCCCAGATCGACTTGCCACCAGCTGCCGACGCTCTGATCCGTTCCCCAGGACGTGTTCGGATTGCCATCGATCGCGCCACCCGGCGAATTTGCCTGCCCGCCGCCCGTACCTGCACTGCTGGATGCTGTAGCCGTCTTGCCTGTCGTCAGCGCTTCCAGCGAAATCAGCCCTTCGGCCGCCCGCTCCAAATCAGCCAGCGACTGGCTCACCTCCGCTTGGATCGCATCCGTCTTGTCACGAACGGCGATGGCAGCCTGCAGCGCTGTTCTGAGCGCATGCCAACTTCGCTTCGTGTAGGAGGATTCCGCAAGCTGCTGCACTTCCCCGATTCGGATGGTCAGAGCCGTTTTGTCCACATCGGATAATCCCTGGATGGCCTTATCCAGCTTCTCTGCCGCCGCATTGACCTCGGTCTGCGTGGAACGCGGATCTGCCCATACACGTTCAGCCTGCTCCAGCACCTTTGCCAATACCGCCCACGTCGCAGCAGACCAGTCTGCCTCCTTATACGTGCGAGCCTCCTCGATCTTCGCCTGAAGTGCGGTAAGATCGGCCGGAATGACTTCCATGTGCAGCATGACCTCTTCCAAAGCCTGTGCTGCAGCATCGGACGCCGCTTGGGTCAGCCCCGTATTCGCATAGGCTTGTTCGTAGACTTGGCGCGCCTGCTCGATCGCGGGTGCAAGCGTCTTCCAGCTCTCCGCCTCAAAATCGCTCTCCACCAGCGCTTCGGCACGCGAGATCGCTGCCCACAGCCGCTGCCGGTTGGCAGGCTCCATGTCCATGCCGCGTTTGTACACATCCAGCGAATCCAGGGCGCGTCCTTCGTAGGAGTAACCCCCATTGCCCGGATATTCGTCGTAATCGAACATGGCCTGGTTCTCCCACGCATCTCCTTCCGAAGCGATCCAGCCTACGTCCGCCGCGATCCAGGCCGGCTCCCAATAGAAAAATCCTGCGCCTTTGTTTCCCGGAACTTTGGCGATCATGTCCATGATGCCGGCGATGGCATCATATTGACCCTGTACCGTGGCGGGAAATGTCGCTCCGCCTACATGCAGCGATTCCGGCGTGCCGATAATGTTGCCATGGGCATCCCCGTTTTTGAACGAAAACGGATAGGACGTCTCCGCGATGATGACATCTTTTCCGTATTTCTCGGCGATAAGGTTCATCGTTGCCTGCACGTCGGCAAACGTGCCGTGCCAGAACGGATAATAGGATAATCCGACGGTGTCGTAATCCACGTTGCCCTTCTCTAGTTCGCCAAAATACCAATCGAACATTTCCGCCTTTCCGCCCTCGGCCAGATGGATCATGATCCGCACCTGGTCGCCGCCTTCCACGTCGCGCACGCCTGCAATGCCGCTGTTCAGCAAAGCCGCATTTTCATCAAAATTCACATTGCTGTTCAGACCGTTCAATACGCCGCTGTTGATCTCGTTACCGATCTGAACCATGTCCGGCATTGCACCAGCCGCTTTAAGCTCGCTTACCACTTCCTGCGTGTATTCCCGAACCGCTGACTTCAATTCCTCGAAGGACAGGTTCTCCCATGCTTTGGGGCGAATTTGCTGGCCAGGGTGAGCCCACTCATCCGAGTAGTGGAAATCGACCAACAGCTTCATGCCTTTGGCCTTCACCCGTGTAGCCATCCGAATGACATCTTGCTTGTCGTTGTAGCCATTCGACTTCTGCGGATCATTCCATAAACGAAGGCGAACATAGTTCACCCCCCGATCCTTCAAAATATCGAGCAAATCCCGCTTCGTACCGTCACTGTCGACATATGTACCGCCATTGTCTTCAATCGCCGTAAGCGTGGAAATGTCCACCCCGCGCGCATAATCGTCGCGATATTGCTGCACCGTGACCGTGGCGGAAGGCTGCACGGAGGCGCCGTACACCGTCCCCGTTACGGTAAAGCTGCCTGCTGCATCGTACTGCCCCGGATCGATCGCAGCCCAGTCGACGGGCACGGCCGCTCGTTTGCCATTGGAATAATGGGCATTTACCTCTTTCGGCAGCTCAGGGGTTACCCTTCTCAGCGTCGACACGCTAACCGAATCATAAGAAGTAATGTCCGCAGGCTCCGTGCCTTCTTCCTGTCCCCAGATTTGAAGCTCGGAGATGGCAGCCCAAGCACCGGTTTCTTTGTAAAATGGCATACTGACTTTCACGTATCTTGCGCCCGATGCCTGAAATTCCAGACTGGCCGTGCTCTCTGCATGATCATTATCCGTACGGTCCACTTGTTTCGTCCACGTTTCCCCATCCACGGATGTCTCGACGGCATACCGAACGACCACATCCGAATCCTTCCAGGTCACCTCGGCGCCGGACAATGCATACGCTTCTTGCAGATCAACCATGACCCATTGCGGACTGTCCGCCGACGTTGCCGCCTTGGCCATCCAATGTGTATCCGGACTCCCGTCTACCAAATGCTCCTTCTTGCTGCCGTACTCCTGGTATTCCGAGCTTACCGATACCGGTTTGTTCAGGGCAACATTTACGTTTGCCGCGGCAGCGGGCCGCGCCATCCATCCCCAATCACAGATGATCAGCAGCAAGGCCAGACAGCCGCATATGTACTTTTTGTTCACTTTCCGATCTCCCCCTCATGCATTGGCATGCCTTGATTTGTACAAGTGATGCACTAAATCACCTCTAATTGTAAGCGCTTCTATTTGGAGAGGAACACGGCATTTTGCAAAGGAAACAGCAGTTATTGCAACAAAATGCGCCTATCCTTCACGCGCAAGGCCCAATGCAAAAAGCCTGTCCCCCTGCCAGATGCCGGCCGGAAACAGGCTTATTCTACTTGAGAGCTGGATATGGGATCGAAGCGGCTGCTACATCAGATAATAGAGTGTTTCTTCGGCCGATCATTTGTCCAGTTTCAATTCCAATTGAACTTGAATGTCGTTTTCGGTGGACAGTACAACCGAGTGTGGGTTCGTCATGCCAAAGTCTTCGAATGTCACGACCGTGGTTGCGGACAACAGCAATTGGTTGTTTTCTTGCGCCGCTTTGACATCAAACGTGACTTCTTTCTCAATGCCTCTAACCGTTAACGTGCCGTTCATTTTGAAGTCGACCGTTTGGCCTGCCGGCCATTCTGCCGGAACGCCTTCAAACGATGTTGCTGTAAACGTCGCCTGCGGATTCGTTGCGATGTCGAAGAAATCGGCCTGTTTCACGTGCTCGTCGCGCTGAGCGTTGCCGGAATCCAGGCCATCCAGTTCGATCTGTCCGCTGGCGGACATCTGGGATGGATCGTCCACATTCACTGTCCAGGAGCCGCTAACCTGCTCGTCCACGAAGTTGACGGTTTCGCGCGATGTCGTTACGGAGAAATACACTTTCGAACCTTCGGCAATGTTCCAATCGCCATTCAGCTGCTCCGCTCCCGCAGCTTCGCCCGTTGTGGAGCTCGTCTCTCCGCCATCGCTCACCGCGGAACCCGAAGTGCTGGCTGGCAGTACCTGCTCGATCTCGACGTTGTTGCCCAAATAGCTGTTCGCGAAATAATAACCCCCACCACCAAGCACCGCTATCGCGGCCACGCCGGAAATCACCCAAGTCTTCGTCTTTTTATTCATCTCTATTCTCCTCCAATGATTGGTTATTTGTTTGTTCGTTGGAAGTATCTTATCAACCGAATGTGTCAAGATGACGTCAAAACGAAAACCAAGGGAAATTTTCCTTCAATTTTCTGAAAAAAGGGGCCTTGGCTTTGAGAAATGTGATCATGTACAATCAGTTCAGGCCGTGTGCCGATAATAATCGAAGGCATTGGAAAGGAGAACCCGCTTTGAAATCCATACTCATCGTCGAAGATGAGGAAGCTATCGCACGCGTGCTGGCTGCCTATCTGAGAAAAGCAGGATTCGATGTGCGACATGCCGCGGACGGGCCGACGGCCCACAGCATGTTTGATGCGAGCACGCCTTCCCTCGTTCTGCTGGATGTCATGCTGCCCGGCATGGACGGCTGGGAGCTGCTGCGAATGATTCGTGATAAAAGCGCATGTCCAGTCATCATGCTGACGGCACTGGACGATATACAGGACCGCCTGAACGGCTTGAATGCCGGGGCGGACGATTATATGAGCAAACCCTTTGTGCCGGAAGAGGTCGTGGCACGGGTCAATGCCGTGCTGCGCCGCAATCCCTACTTGACGGCGGGCGGTGCAGGCAAGCGATATTTTGGCAGCCTGGTGATTGACCTGACGGCCAAGCAGGTTTTGCTGCACGGTGCAGAAGTGGCGCTCACGCCAAGAGACTTGTCGCTGCTGCTGTTCCTGTCCGAATATCCCAACCGGACCTTCACGAGAGACCACTTGATCGAACAGGTATGGGGGCTCGACTATGATGGAAGCGACCGGGCCGTGGACTTGTCCATCAAGCGGCTGCGCCAGGCTCTAGGCCAATGGGAATCGGAAACGGGAGAAATTCGCACGCTGCGGGGAATGGGGTATCAATTTTGGATCGCCAACTAAAACCGAATCCGCCCAAACGCAAAACATCCATGCTGTCCTACTGGACTCTTCGCTATTTTCTGATTCTTTGTATCGGATTCACCCTGATTGCAGCAGGAGCGCTCTATTGGATCCGCAGTACGTCCATTGAGAAAAGCATGAAAACCGCCGAATTGCTCGGCCTTGAGATCGCGGAAAAAGTGACCGGACCGGGAAACAGGCTGCTCATCCCCCCGGACATCGATATGCTGGTGGACAAGCGGATCAAACTGTTCAACACGGACAACTATTTCTGCATCATGGTGCTGGACAACAACCATCATTTGATGTACTCCAGGCCGAAAATGACGCAGGACGATGTGCGCTATCATCTGTCGGATGACTTGAATGCGCCAAGGAACAAGAACTACGCCGGCGTTACCGTCAACATTACAGACTCGAATGAAACCCTTGGCAAAGTATGGGTCATGCAGTCCAAAAAGTCGCTCACGTTCAGCACGGAAACGTTTGTCATCGTGGTGCTGCTGCTCGCCGCCTTGATTCTGTGCGGCTGGTTCACCATATATTGGTTGTCGCGCAAGCTCTCCAAACCGATCCGGCAAGTCGCCCATGCGGCAGAACAGATCCGAATCGGCAATTATGAGGTCAATCTGGACATCGATACGAAGGAACAGGAAATGAATGAACTTGTCAGCTCCTTCCGGGATATGTCCATTCGCCTGAAACAATTGGAAGAATGGCGCGCCTTGTCCTTGGCTGGGGTCACTCATGAATTGAAAACCCCGGTCACCTCCATCAAGGGTCTGGTCATGGCCGTACGGGATGACATTGTCAGCCCCCAGGAAGGAAAGGAATTTCTCGATATCGCTCTGAAGGAATCTCAGCGGATGGAACGTATGGTCGCCGATTTGCTGGACTATAACGCCATGAGCGCCGGCAGCGTGGCGGTGCGGCATGAACGGATCGATCTCCATCTGCTGGTAAGGGAAATCATCTATCAGTGGAGGATCACCTGCGAGGACAAAATGCCCGAGATTGAATTGGAAGCGTCAACGGGCACGCAGTATGCGATCGGCGATGCGCTCCGCGTTCAGCAGATCATCGTCAACTTGCTGAATAACGGGCTTCAAGCCATGTCTGATGAACAAACGCCTGCGTTCCGGATTCGCCTGCAAGCCGAGGGAGAGCATCTCTCGATCGATGTACGGGACTATGGCACAGGCATTGCTCCTGAAGACCAGCCCAAAATCTTCGAACGTTTCTACCGCGGCGAACTCAAAAAACGCCGGACTCGCGGACTCGGACTTGGTTTGACTTACAGTCGTCTGCTCGCCGAGGCGCAGGACGGAGAACTGTTCCTCGCTTCCAGCAGCCCGGAAGGCAGCATCTTTACGCTAAGGCTTCCGCTCTGGACCCCGCCGGATCAGCACAAGCGCGAGCAAACCTACCGTTCGCCGGTCAATGCTTGACACACCGATTGCAGACCAAAAACACCCCCGAAAGATTCTCTGACGAAATCTTCGGGGGTGTTCATTTCTTCAAGATCAAAAGCTAAGTCGTTACCGGTCTCGGCATGTATTCGGCATAAGCCTCTGCCACAAACTGCTCTTGCAGCGAACGGCCGGCAATGATCGCTTTTCGCTTGGCTTTGAGAACGATCTGCTCCACGTCGGCGAAGCTGCAGCCTTCGAGGCGGTTGCATATGTAGTCCGGTAATCCCGGTTCGTGTTCGAAGGAACCGATCAGCTTGCCCACATACGTCTCACGGCTTTGGCGATCAGGCATGGTATAATTTATTTTTGTATCGAAACGACGCCATATCGCATGATCCAACTGTGCGTCCAGATTGGTCGCCGCCATAAACACACTTTCCCCTTCCCACTCATCCATGCATTGCAATAAGGTGTTGACCACCCTCGCCATTTCTTTCACTTCATCATTCGATTCCCGGGTACGGGCAATGGCATCGAATTCGTCCATGAACAGCACGCACGGATTCGTTCGGGCATATTCAAACAGCTTGCGGACGTTAGAGCCGGTCTCTCCGAGATGACTGTGGATGATCGCATCCAGACGGACGAGCACAAGCGGCAGCTGCAGTCGGGCTGCCAAATACGAAGCGGTTAGCGTTTTGCCCGTTCCCGGCGGACCAAACATGACCAACCTGTTCGGCAAAGGCACATCGTGAGCCGCAAATCCCTCCTTCATGCCTTGGATCGCAATAAATTCTTCGACGATTCTTTCATTTTCTGCGGAAAATACGATATGTCTCGCTTTGCGCTCACATTCTTTGCTTGTATAAAATGCAGCCATATCCATGCCTTTAGCTCGCGGCATACGATAGGAATTCATAGATTTGCCCATGATCTCGGATGCTCCTCATTTCATTGTGGTTTAATCGTAAATATTACTATTAAACAATAACATAAGAAGCCCATTTTGCAAAGTCTGTCCAGTTATTATGCAAATCATCCATGGATTACAGATCATCCTGTTGCAAGCGTGCCCAATATTTGTTATTCTTAATTTGCATTCTTGTAAAACGCAAAAAAGCCCTGCATCTCATGCTAGAGCAAATGATCAGATTCGCAAGCGGCAACTTGCTAAGTCTGGAGCGTTTTACCATGAATGACAATTCCGATAAAGCGAGGTCAACAATCATGGCAAAAGACGTATTGTGTGAAGTTAACTCCTGCCGTTACTGGGCTCAAGACAACAAATGCAGCGCTTCTTCCATCTACATTGTAAGCCACAGCAACAAAGAGGCGAACACTTCTGCTGAAACAGATTGCAAAACATTTGAAGTAAAATAAACATCTCTCTTGAAGGAAAGGGACCCTGGCCGGTTCCTTTTCTTTTTGTATTGTAACAAGAATGATAATTATTATCAAGCTTTATTTTTAAAATATTCCCCGGTTTTGCTCACGGATGCACATTCGGGCGCCTCCCCACGTAAACTACGGCAGCAGGAAATCTGCCCATGACCGAATCGATCCAAGAGGTGAATGTGTATGCCCGCTAAAAACGGCCAGCAGTATATCAACCGCATCGACGAACAAACCGTCCCTTGCTGGTACAAGGGAGAGCTTTTGAGCGGTAAACGCTCCGAACATTTCGCGTTCTCCGGATTGATGCGCACGCAAGCGAAAATGTATGACTTGCAGCATGACCCGCAATGGGCCGACGTGATGACCTATGCTTCCCCATCCGACGGGAGCCCTGTAGGCATGTCTTTTCTTCCGCCCACCGATGTCAACGATTTGCGCAGACGCCGAAAAGCGATGAACATCTGGTCAGGCATCCACCATGGTTTTCTGGGGAGATCTCCGGATTACATGAATACAGCGATTATGGCCTTCTATACTGCCGCAGAAGTACTTAACGAAGCATCGCCGCAATATGCCGAAAATTTGAAAAATTACTACGCCTACTGCCGGGACAATGATATCACCCTCTCCCATGCCTTCATCCAGCCGCATGCGAGCAAAATTTCGGGTCAGTTGGATTCCACGGAAGAATCGATCGCCGCCAAAATCGTGGAACGCACCCATGAGGGTCTGATCGTCAGCGGCGCGTTTCTGATGGCGACCCAAGGCGCCACCTCGGACGAAATCCTTGTGTATCCTTCTCCTTCGCCTGCACCATTCGAAGACGAGAACCCGTTTGTTTTTGCCTTCGCGGTGCCCAATGACTTGCCGGGAATTACAATGGTATGCCGGGATAGTTACGCGGCGGAGTCGGATTTCAATTACCCGCTCAGCTCCAAATACGAGGAAATGGACAATTTGGTGATCTTCGATCATGTGCTGGTGCCCAATGACCGAATTTTTTTCGCCGGAGAAGAGGAACTGTCCCCCCTCCTGTTCCGGGAAAGCCATTTCCACGTTCATGCCGGGCATCAAGTGCTGTGCCGGTATATTGCCAAAACCGAGTTTCTGCTCGGAACGATCCAATTGTTGACCGATACGCTCGATTTGGGCTCCGAATCACATGTTATCGAAAAAACAGCCCGCGTGATGGCAGGCCTGGAAACGTTGAAAGCATTATCCGTTGCGGCTGAAGAAGGTGCCATTCCGGACGGACGCGGATTTATTTTGCCTGCCCCCAAACCGCTAATGGCCGCCAACCTCATCTATCCCAAGCTGTATCCCGACATGATCGAAATTTTGCAGCTCGTCGGTTCGAGCGGCATGATCATGATCCCGCAAGAAGAAGACTTCCGCTCGGCTGCGGCGGCACACCTGGAAACGTACCTGAAAGGCAGCGATTTGGCATCATTTGAACGGACCGCCTTATTTCGTCTCATATGGGAACTCGGCGCCGGATCATTCGGCGGGAGACAAAAGCAGTTCGAACGTTTCTTCTTCGGCAACACGATTACAGCGTCGGGCCGACTGGTATCGGCTTATTCCGGCGATGATCGCTTCCGCAAACAAGTGCTTGATTTCATCACGAATACAAACCGCTAAACGTTAGGCCATTCGGCGGACACTACATCCGATGGTCGTAGACGGTCATTAGCTCCGAGGCCGGTCTGCCCACGCTCAGATCGCCGAAAGAAGGCCGATCCCCATAGCCGATGTGGAACACGCCCAATACCCGTTCCGCACTCGTTAAACCCATCAGATTCATAAACACGGGATGCTGCTGGTAGTCATTTGTTTTCCAGACTGCCTGCAGCCCCTGCTCCGCCGCAAGCTGGCTGAACCTTCTGCTCCATGCTTTGGCCTGCAGCGGATCATCTTCCCGGGCGTTAAACGGTGCCACGACGACAAGATGCGCGGGAATGGCTTCGGTGTATTGATACGCGGCCCAATCCCCGTAACGATCCGCCAGATGAGGGGGATAACTCTGACGAACCGCCTCCAGGTAGAGCTGGCGCCCTTCTCCGGAGAACAGCATAAACCGCCAGGGCTCCGGCGTCATAACGTATAATGAAGGATCTGCTTGATCAAGCAACCGTGCGATTACGGATTTCGGAACAGGCAGCGGACTGAACTCGCAACCGCCTGTGCGCTTTTTGCCATGCCCCATATCTTGCCTCATACCTGCCGACATTTCTTCGCTCCTCCCTTGTTCTCTGTCCATTCGAATCGGCATATCCATGCACGCTTCTGTCAGCATTCCGCCACTATAAGTGACGTTACATCACCCAATTTTTCTTGGGCTCGCCTTCGCATTTCCAGCGGTCCGTTTCGTCATGAATGCGCGCCTTATCCCGAGGTGTAAACCGATCCGAATCCAGGCACGACTCCTTCGCTCGGGGAATGCTTTCCCGGACAAGCCGGATGTAATCCTGCGAGCGCTGCAGCGACCTCGGCCCGGGGAGATGGCGGATTTTGCGCCCCTCTAACAGGCAATACGTTTCGATCATGCCCGGCAGCTGCCCGAAAGCTTCCCAGCAAAATAAGGTAGCCATATGCTGGAATGCTTCAACCACATTGGGGTCGTAAACGACCATGTATTTCTGGATCAGCAGCGAGTCCCAACCGGCAGGCTGCCAGACCGTCTGAAAAATCATGGACAAATGCATGGACATCGACGGTATTTCCGTTTTCCACTGTTCGAACACGATGGACGGATAATCCAGATCTTCGTTCATGGCCGCCACGAGGGACAACTCGTCGGTAATCCGGTTTTTCACGTCCCAATAATGCAATACGGAATCGAAACCGGTCGTTTTTTTGGGCCACCATTTTTCCAGCAAATACTGGATGGGCACTTCCTTGCGAATCCCCGGCTCCATGCTGTAAAACGCATTGACTGCGTGGCTGACCGCGTATTGCACGCGGTGCCTCCATTCCAGGGTGACAGGCTGGTCGGCATTCGGTTCCGGGCGGAGAAACCGATGCGGGCTGCGCAGCATTTCTTCAAGCCTGTAATCTTCAAGCAGACGCTCGGGAAAACGTGTCGTTTCACGTTCCGAAGCTGCTTGAATGTTATGCTTCAACATGATGATCAGGACACCCTTACTCCGTCGGCAGCGAACGTTTTGCCGAAATCGCGGCAAGTCACCTTCTCCTGCTCCGTCGGACTGTATTCGATCTTCAGCGTTTCTGAATGCACGTCCGCCCCGCGCTCTTTCAGCTTATCCATCACCACATCCACGGCACCGCAGAATTGCTCGTAAGCCGTATCTCCGCTGCCAAACACCGCCGCCCGCTTGCCGCTCAGGTCAAGCTCATCCAGTTCTTCGTAAAAGTCCAGAAATTCATCCGGTACTTCCCCGTCTCCCCAGGTATATACTCCAATGAGAAATGCATCGTAATCCATGAGGTCGGCAGCGTTGCAGTCCGTCACGGACTTGAGAACCGCTTCGTGCCCTGCCTGCTCGATTCCCTCCACGACCAACTCTGCAATCTCTTCCGTATTTCCTGTCAGGCTTGCATATGCAACCAATAACTTAGCCATCTATTGTCCCCTCGCTTTTATAGGTTCATGTCATGTCAATCCAACGATACGATATCATCAAAATAATAAATGATAATGATTATCATTGTCAAATATTATTTTAGTTCCCTTCTCAATTCTGCTCGCGCTTTGTGGCCAAGCAATTCATCCGCGCCTTAGCTGGCGTGCAGGTGATCATTTGTTGTACAATAGTATCCAAATGACTTTCGAAGGATGGATAAACCACAATGTACGTAGCACAGAATTGGAAGGATTACGAAGTAATTGATACGGGAGACGGCGAGAAGCTCGAGCGTTGGGGCGACATCATTCTGCGCAGACCGGATCCGCAAATTATTTGGCCGAAAAAACAAGAAACGAACGAGTGGCGTCAAGTGCACGGGCACTATCACCGCAGCTCTTCCGGCGGCGGCAGCTGGGATATGAAAAAGCCTATTCCCGAACGCTGGACGATCGGATACGAAAACCTCAAATTCCATATCAAACCGACCAGCTTCAAGCACACCGGGCTGTTCCCTGAACAGGCAGCCAACTGGAGCTGGATGATGGATAAAATCAAAGGCGCGAACCGCCCGATTTCTGTGCTGAACCTGTTCGCCTACACAGGGGGCGCCACCGTCGCAGCCGCGTACGCCGGGGCTTCCGTCGTTCACGTCGATGCAGCCAAAGGCATGGTGCAATGGGCCAAAGAAAACGTACAGCTGTCCGGCCTGGCCGACCGCCCGGTACGCTTCATTACCGATGACGTGTTCAAATTCGTGCAGCGCGAAATCCGTCGCGGCAACCGCTACGACGCGATCATCATGGATCCGCCGTCCTACGGGCGCGGCCCGAACGGCGAAACCTGGAAGCTGGAGCAGAACCTGCATCCGTTCCTCGAATCCTGCATGGAGATTATTTCGGACAACCCGTTGTTTATGCTCATTAATTCCTATACGACAGGCATTTCCCCAACCGTTCTGCGCAACATGCTGACGATGACCATGTCCGCCAAATACGGAGGCACGATCAACGCCGGAGAAATCGGCCTTCCGATTACGCGCAGCGGCCTGAACCTGCCTTGCGGCATCCTTGGCCGTTGGGAGTCCTGATCCATGTCCGCGCACAAACATTTGTCCGGTGCGGATATCCCTGTGCTTTTTGAGGACAATCACTTGCTTGGCATCAGCAAGCCGGTGAACGTGCCTACGCAGGAAGACGCATCGGGCGACCCGGATTTGCTTACACTGCTCAAGCAGGACTTGAAAGAACGCTACAACAAACCCGGCAACGTATATCTCGGTCTGGTCCATCGGCTGGACCGTCCGGTTGGCGGCGCGATGATCTTCGCCAAAACGTCCAAAGCCGCTTCCCGCCTGTCCGATACGGTGCGCGGGCGTGATTTTCGCAAAATCTATGCTGCGGTTGTACACGGCAAACTGCCCGCGCTGAACGGCACGCTGAAGCATACGCTTTATAAAGATGCCCGTACCAATACGGTCAAGGTTGTGCCCAAAGGCACTTCGGGCGGCAAAGATGCCGTGCTCGACTATTGGGTCGTCGGTCAAACGGAGAAACACAGTCTCGTTCATATCGAGCTGCACACAGGCAGATCACACCAAATCCGGGTTCAGATGATGGCTGTCGGCTGCCCGCTCTATGGCGACCAGAAATACGGCGCACATCTGAACAAACCCGGACAACAGATCGCGCTCTGGTCTTCCATTGCTGCGTTTCCACATCCGGTCACGAAGGAAGAGGTCGTGCTCCGATCACTGCCGCCACGGGAGTATCCATGGTCCGAGTGGTCCCTCGATCTCTATGAGAAAACCTTCAGCAAATAGACTTTCCAACCGTGCAGATCCGGATCGATATCCGGTTTGCACGGTTTTTTCCTTATCTATGTTCCAACCGAAGTTCCGGTTGTTCGAACGATGCATCGCCGAAAGCATTTTCCGATAACCTCTTTCTCCATCACCTAACTTCAAGGAGCTGATTTTCGTGACACCGTTCACCAAACAAGTCGTCGCCATGATCGCCGCCATTCCCGAGGGCAAAGTCATGACTTACGGACAGATTGCCGCTCTTGCGGGAAGCCCGCGAGCCGCCAGACAAGTGGTACGCATTCTCCACTCCATGAGCCGTAAAGAGCGATTGCCTTGGCATCGCGTCGTAAACGCCAAAGGCGCCATCTCCATCCCTGATGAGCACTCCCGTATGATGCAGGAAACGGAGCTCATCAGCGAGGGCATAGAGTTTCAACTGGATGGCACGATTGATCTTCAACGCTTCGGCCATGATCCGGGTCCCGACTTCCTGCTGGAACCTCCCCTCGATGAAGAATAATCGCGCGCGCAACATGTACGCTGCCCCAAATAAAAATCCCCTCCGGGCTAGCCAATTCGACTAACCCGGAAGGGATTTTTTTATTTTATGGGATGATCCTCATCCCTGAATCCACGTTCCTGCAGGACAGGGTTGTATTACGCTGTTGCACTGGATTTTTTCGGTTCCGTACTTGCTTCGTTCTCTACGGCTGGTTTGGTTTTGCGGATGAAGAAAGCCAGCAGCATTGCCGCTACCGTCATCCACGTAGCTACCGTAAAGGCATAGTTAACGCCATAAATCGTAGCGTCTGCCGTCGCATTCAACATGGCTGCCTGATCCGTCGGCGAAATATGGTTCGCTGCCATCGTATCAGCCAGATGGGATTTGAGTTTGCTGCTCATAATCGTAACGAGAATGGCCGTACCGATTGCACCGGCAACCGTCCGGAGCGTATTCGACATCGCCGTACCGTGCGCGTTCAGGCGCTGCGGAAGCTGGTTCAGACCGGCTGTCTGAATCGGCATCATCAGCATGGACATCCCGAACATACGCGCTGTGTAAATAAACATCATGTATCCGTAAGATGTGTCGATCGCAAGTCTGCTCAGACCCCAGGTTGTGACCGCCGTTACGGCGAGTCCGGCAACGGACAACCAGCGCGCACCCACTTTATCGAAGATCCGTCCGGTAATCGGGGACATAATCCCCATCAAAATGGCACCCGGCATCATCAGCAAGCCGGATTCGATCGGCGTGAACTGGCGAATATTTTGCAGAAAGATCGGAAGCAGGATCATACCCGCGAACATCGCCATCGTCACCAGCATGTTGATGATCGTGGTCAATGTGTACATATTGTATTTGAAAATGCGGAACTCAAGCAGCGGATGATCAGTCATCAGCTGGCGAATGACGAACAGGACCAGAGCGACGGCGCCCACAACAAGGCAAGTGATAACGACCGTACTGCCCCATCCGTCTGTACCTGCGTCACTGAATCCGTAGAGCAAGCTGCCAAATCCCACTGTGGACAAAATAACGCCCGGATAGTCCAGTTTCGGTTTGGATTGGCGCGTTACGTTTTTGACAAAAGCGATACCAATCGCTGTTGCAATAATGGAGAATGGCAAGATGATATAAAACAGCAATCTCCAGGAATAGTGCTCGACGATATAACCCGACAATGTTGGTCCAATGGCCGGAGCCAAGATCATCGCGATCCCCATCGTACCCATGGCCTGACCGCGTTTCTCGATCGGGAAGATGGTCAAAAATACAACCGTCATCAGAGGCATCAGAATACCCGCGCCGCCTGCCTGAATAACCCGTCCAACCATCAGAATGGCAAAGTTGGGACTAATTCCGCAGATCAGCGTACCAATGGTAAATAATAGCATGGCGGTAATAAAAATTTGGCGCGTGGAAAATTTCGCAATCAAATATGCGGTTACCGGAATCAAAACGCCATTGACGAGCATGTAGCCCGTTGTCAGCCATTGGGCCGTGTTGGCTCCAATCGCCAGGTCTTCCATGATCTTCGGAAGAGCCACGTTCATCAATGTTTGGTTCAAAAAGGCCACGAATGCTCCGATCAATAGCGCGGCAACAATCGGTCCCTTCTTGATGCTGTCCATCGCTGATGATGGAGCAGCTGCAGTTGTTGTACTCATTCGTTGTTCATCTCTCTTCCTTGTAGCTTTTCAATCATCAGATTATGAATCCGAAGCAGGTGGTCCAAATCTTCTTTGGGAATGTCCAAAATCGGAGACACTCTTTCCATCCACAGCCGATGCGTTTCCTTTTGTGCGCGTTCCCCTTTGTCCGTCATCTGCAGCACAACGGAGCGGCGGTCGGAGTCGGAACGGGTGCGAACGATGTATCCGCCTTTGACCAAACGTTCTACGACGGCGCTCATCGAACTGCTGCCGACATGGCACAATTCGGCCACGTCGTTGTTGCCGATCGAAGGGCGCTCCTTCAAAATGGATAACACCATGAATTGGATCGAGGTCAATTCAATTTCTTTGTTTTCATTCCAGAATTCTCGAAACAGCATTTGATTAACCTGTCGAAACGAATTGATGATGTAGAAAACTTCATATGTGTCCTGTGTATCTGACAATTGTTTCACCCTTTTACTTTTGGAATATAATATTTCGCACACGAAATATCAGGGGAACAATTATTTATTATAAGCATCTTTTTTTACATAGTCAACTCTTTACATATTGGTTTTTTTCGATTTTTTGGAGATTGGCTAAATCCTTGCAAAACCCGCCTTATCAAAAAAAATAACCATAGGCAGCCTGCCTCAAACGAGCAGGTTTTCCTATGGTTACCCAAAGACCATCATTTTATGAAGTGGATAAGGCATGCTCCTTATTTTTGGGGGCAGTCATTTTTCCCAGCAAATATACCAGCAGCTGCTGATTATGCATCGAAATGTTGCTGAGCACAGAGTTCATGAATTCATTGCGGATGGCGAGCCCGCGCTGTGTTTCGATCCTGCCTTTTTCGGACAGGGACACCCAAACGATTCTGCGATCCTGATCGTCGCGCTCCCTATGGATCAATCCGTTCTTTTCCATTCGGTCAAGCAGCATCGTAACCGCTGCAGGGGTCGTCGCCAAAAATGGAATCAGGTCGGATGGTTTCATGCGCCCATGATCATCAAGTACCTCGAGTGCAGTCAATTGTGCTTCCGTTAAGGAAGGGGCCAGCTCCTGGTCCATGTGAAGTTTGTAATCCTTGGTCAGCCTCGACCAGCATTTGGTGAAATCGGAATAATACATGTTGGTATCGCTCCTCTCTGCGGTCAGGTAATCACTTCATCTGCTTAAGGTTTTCGCGCTTCAAAGCCGCATTCCTGCTGCATTTTTTCAATTTCCCAGCGATCGACCGCAATCGACGAAGGTTGTTAAACTTCGCATGAAGTCTCTCTTTTAATCCGTGTCCGAACAACAAAAAAAGACGGTCCGCCCGACAAAAGCTGCTGTGCTTTTGCAAGGCGAAACGTCTTTGCAAGGAAAGGGTCAAGACGGACCGTCATGCGAATTGGTTTCATCCAAGTCCTTCAGAAGCTCCACGACCTCATCCTTTTTGTCTACATGTACGAGCAGTTTGCCGATATGCTTCCGCTCTTGGATCGGCATGCTCTCGGAGGACAGCGTGAATACCTGGCCCTCTTTGGTCATTACGTTCACTTTGCGTTCTTCACGGCAGTAGAAAGCCCCGGCGATGCGGCTGCCGTTCGGTTTGACCCGCTTGCCTTCCTTGAATTCGAAGGTAGCCACGCCTTTGCCGCCACGGCTCTGAAGAGCGTAATCGAGAAGCAAGGAGCGTTTGCCGTATCCCAGATCGGACAATATCGCGATTTCGCCTTCCTCTCCTTCCACCCAAAGAGCGGTAACCACTTCATCCGTATCCTTGAGCTGAATGCCTCTTACCCCGCCGGACACCCGTCCCATGGCGTTCACTTCGTCCTCGCGGAAACGAATAGCCATCGCTTCCTTGGTAATCAACAAGATGTCCTTATCTCCCGTGCTCAGATGCACCGAGAGAACTTCATCGTCTTTGCCCACTTTGCAAGCAGCTACGGCTCCGGAACGTTTCGTCACGTACTCTTTCAGTTCGGTACGTTTCACCTGTCCCTTGCGCGTGACAAATACAAGGCTGTGATTCGGCTCATCAAACGATTTGATCTGCAGCACGTTGGTGATTCGATCATCTTTCCCAAGGGGAATCACGTTCACGATCGCCGTACCCGGGTCCTTCCACTTGAATTCGGGAACCTGGTGCACAGGCAGGAGGAAGTATTGGCCTTTTTGCGTAAACACAAGCAAATTGTCCAGCGTATTCACTTCAAGCAGTTGGGCGATATAATCGCCCTCCTTCACGCCGCTTCCGCTGCGTTCCCCGCCAGAGCGAGTGAAAGATTGCATTCCCGTGCGTTTGATGTACCCTTCTTTGGACAATGACACAAATACATCCTCGGCATTCACCAGAACTTCAAGGTTTACCTTGAGTTCTTCGACTTCGCCCTGAATGGCGGAGCGGCGGTCGATGCCGTATTTCTCGCGAATCTCCAGCAGCTCCTTGCGAATGACGCCGATCAGCTTGCGGTCACTCTCCAGAATGCCACGAAGCTGCGCGATTTTTTTCATCAGATCGGCAAGCTCCTTCTCCAGTGAGGTGATCTCCAGGTTGGTCAGGCGATAGAGCTGCAGGGTGAGAATCGAGTCGGCCTGTCGTTCCGTAAAACCAAACATCCACATGAGGTTGTTTTGCGCGTCTTGGCGGTTTTTGGATGCTTTAATGGCCGCAATGACCTCGTCCAAAATGTTAAGCGCTTTGACGAGCCCTTCCAGCACGTGGGCGCGATCTTCGGCTTTCTCCAGTTCAAATCGGGTGCGATACGTGACCACTTCCCGCTGATGCGCGATGTAAGCTTCCAGCATCGCTTTTAGCCCGAGCTGCTGCGGCGCCTTGTTGACGATGGCAACCATGTTGAAATTGTACGTCACCTGAAGATCCGTCTTTTTCAGCAAATAGGCCAGTATGCCCTGTGCATCGGCATCCTTCTTCAACTCGACGACGATGCGTAAACCTTCACGCCCGCTTTCGTCCCGGACCTCGGCGATGCCTTCGACTTTTTTCTCAAGCCGAATGTTCTCCATCGAGGTCACAAGACGCGATTTGACCACTTGATACGGAATTTCCGTAATAACGATCTGCTGTTTGCCGCCGCGCATGTTTTCGATATCGGTTTTGGAGCGGATATAAATGCGGCCCCGACCCGTGCGGTACGCGTCCATAATGCCTTCGCCGCCCATAATCAATCCGCCTGTCGGGAAATCCGGTCCTTTCAGGAACATCATGATTTCTTCCAGTCCAATCGATGGCTTCTCCATAACAGCCAGGCAAGCATCGATAACTTCCCTTAAATTATGGGTCGGAATTTCCGTCGCAAAACCGGAGGAAATGCCGCTGACGCCATTCACGAGCAAATTGGGATATCGGGATGGCAGTACAACCGGTTCTTTGGCCGTATTATCGAAATTGTCCTTGAACAGCACCGTCCGTTTCTCGATATCGCGCAGCATTTCCATTGCAATCGGCGACAACCGGGCTTCCGTATAACGCATCGCCGCTGCCGGGTCATCATCCTGGGAGCCCCAGTTGCCGTGGCCGTCCACCAATACATGGCCCATTTTCCAAGGCTGCGCCATCCGTACCATACCCTCATAGATCGAAGAGTCTCCATGGGGATGGTAATTCCCCATCACGTCCCCGACCGTTTTCGCCGATTTGCGATAGGGTTTGTCCGGTGTGTTGCCCGAATCGTACATGGCGTATAAAATCCGCCGCTGAACCGGCTTCAGACCATCGCGCACATCCGGGATGGCGCGATCCTGGATAATATATTTGGAATAGCGACCGAAACGGTCACCCACGACCTCTTCCAGAAAGGCCGGCAAAAACTGCTCTGATAGACTCATTCCAAACACCTTCTATTCTTCGTACTCTGTAAAGTCGACATTTTCGACAATCCAACGCTTGCGCGGATCAACCTTGTCACCCATGAGGGTGGAAACACGACGTTCGGCCTTTGCCGCATCCACGATCTCCACTTTAAGCAAGGACCGCGTTTCCGGATTCATCGTTGTCTCCCACAGCTGCTCCGGATTCATCTCTCCAAGTCCCTTATACCGTTGAAGCTCCACGTTTTTGCCAAGCTCCTTCATGTAGTTCGCCAACTGCTCATCCGTCCATGCGTAACGCACGGTCGACATTTTGCCGGACTTGCTGGTGAGCTTGTAAAGCGGAGGCTGGGCGATAAATACTTTGCCTTCGTCAATGAGCGGTTTCATGTAGCGATAGAAAAAGGTCAGCAGCAAAACCTGAATATGCGCACCGTCCGTGTCCGCATCGGTCATGATGATGATTTTGGAATAATTGCTGTCCTCCACCGCAAATTCGGTACCGATGCCGGCGCCGATCGCCGAAGTGATGGCACGGTACTCCTCGTTTTTCAATATATCCGCCAGCTTTGCCTTCTCCGGATTAAGCGGTTTGCCCTTCAGCGGAAGGATCGCCTGAATTTTGGAGTCGCGGCCTTGCTTGGCCGATCCGCCGGCAGAATCGCCTTCCACGATAAACAGCTCGTTGCGCGAAAAATCTTTGGATTGCGCCGGCGTCAATTTGCCGTTCAGATTGGAACTTTCGCTCCGCTTTTTGCCGCTGCGCATCTCGTCGCGGGCCTTGCGGGCAGCCTCCCGCGCCTTGGATGCCAATACGGCCTTGCGGATCAGCGTTTGCGCGACCTGGGGATTTTCCTCCAGGAAACGCTGCATGTTTTCGGCGACGACCGAATCCACGGCACTTCTCGCCGAAGCGCTGCCGAGCTGGTCCTTGGTCTGTCCGACGAATTCGACCTCGGACATCTTCACGCTGATGACGGCCATCATGCCTTCGCGCAGATCGTTGCCATCCAGATTTTTGTCTTTTTCCTTGATCATGCTCGTACGTCTCGCATACTCGTTCATGACACGGGTATACGCCGTCTTGAATCCGGTCTCATGAGTACCGCCGCCCCTGGTCGGGATGGAGTTCACGAAGGAAGCAAGCGTTTCCGTATAACCTGCGTTATATTGAATGGCTACTTCGACTTCGATGTCATCCTTTTCCGCATAAAAGTGAATGACATCATGCAGCACGTCTTTGTTTTCGTTCAAAAACGCCACGAATTGGCTCGCTCCGCCTTCATACATGTATTCATCCTGATTGCCCGAGCGTTCGTCCTTCAGCACGATTTTCAAACCGGAGTTGAGGAATGCGATTTCCTGCAGACGTTCGGCAAGCGTATCGTAATTCAGCTGAATGCCGTTCTGGAACACCCGGACATCCGGTTTGAACGTCACTTTGGTGCCCGTGCGATTGGTGTTGCCAAGCACTTCAAGCCCGGTTACAGGTTCGCCGACGTGCTCGATTCCTTTTTTGTCCTGCCAATATTCGAACCGCTGCCGATGGATCTTGCCATCCCGGTAAATTTCGACTTCCAGCCATTCGGACAACGCGTTCGTAACCGATGCGCCAACGCCGTGCAGCCCCCCGGATTTCTTATATCCTGCCCCACCGAATTTTCCTCCTGCGTGCAAAATCGTAAACACGACCTGGGGAGTGGGAATTCCTGTCTTATGTATACCCGTCGGAATTCCTCTTCCGTTATCCTGAACCGTGACAGACCCGTCCTTATGCAGCGTGATATCGATTTTGGAGCAGAATTTGGCGAGATGTTCGTCGACGGCATTGTCCACGATTTCCCATACCAAATGATGAAGTCCCGAATTGCTGGTGCTGCCGATGTACATACCCGGCCGTTTCCGGACCGCGACCAGCCCTTCAAGTACTTGAATGTCGTCCGCGTCGTAGCCCGAGGTTCCTTGCCCCCCGCCTGTCGAACCTGCCGACATATCGATTTGCTCGACCATTCATGCTCCCCCTTCTTAACTTGCAACTAAAAAAAGCGAAAAATGCAAACAGATGTTTTCTTATCCTTGTCCATTTTAATTCAAGATATCCCGTTTCGTAAAGACAAGGAATGACACAACCAATGACGCTATGCCCCAAACGCTTAACACAATAAGGGAAAAACCCAAATTCATTCCTTCGATCGGAGGCAGCCCGCCGGACAAATAATCAGGCAATTGCAAATTAACCATAAACAAATATTTGGCGGAATTCCACGATGCGGCCATGCTGGTCAGAATCGTTCCCGCGATCAGCGCCGCCATCATGATCACGATGCTTGCCGCCGTACTGCGAACAAGCACCGACACCATGAAGGCAAGAACGGCAACGATCACGCTCACGAACCAGATCAGTCCTGCCTGCATCAGCAAGTACAGCCATTGCTTCACCGCATGCACGCCCGACATGTCCACATCGGTGCCCACAATTTTGAAACCGGTGAAAATCGGCATGCCAAAGCCTTTATATCCGAAGACCACGCCCGAAATGGCATAACATATCACGTATGCAGACACAACGATGATGGAAACGAACATGAGCAGCGTTACCAGTTTGCTCAGCAGCACTTTCCATCGTTTGACGGGACGGGTCAGCAGCATTTTAATCGTTCCCGTCGTGCGTTCTCCCGACACCAGATCCGAAGCGATCGCCATGATGAGCAGCGGAATGAACAAACCTACCGCATTGTTCATGAACTCCCGCGTAAACGTTACGCCGTTCGGCTCTTTGGGATTCACGTCGTTTTCCAGATAATACTGCATCTGTTGAATATACACCGTGCGATATTTTTTGTATTCTTCCGGCACGCGATCGCTGCCGAGCGAGTTTTGATTGTCCGTAATGGCTTGCTGAAGCTCCAGACGCCAATCGCCGCCGAATTTGTCGCGGTTATTTTCCGCAGATTTCATCTGGGCATACGTAAACATGGGCACCAGGACCGCAAGCACGATGAAAATGATATAAAGGCGTTTTTTCTTCACCATTTTGATCGTTTCGTTGCGAATAAGCGGCATGATGTTACTCAATGGATTCACCTTCCGTCATTTTAAGGAATAATTGCTCCAGGGTCGGCTGAATCCGCTGAACGCCCTCGACCCGGATCCCTTCCCGGACCATCCGGTCGACCAATGCGGGGATTTGATCTTCATCCATTTCGGCGACGACGGCATTTGGTCCCAAACCGGCAATAATGGTGTCGTCCATCACTTCGGCCGGTCGGTCAACCAGCGTAATCCCGGCTTCCAACAGCATATTTTTCCCCGCTTCCAGCGGGGTCAGATGCCAGATGGCCATGCGGGAATGGTCCTCGATCAGTTCATTCACGCCTCCGACGGCAAGCACTTTTCCGGAACTGATGATGGCCACCCGGTCGCACAGCAATTGTATTTCGCTTAACAGATGGCTGCTGACGAACACGGCCATGCCTTCGCCGGCAAGCTGCTTGATGAATGCGCGAAGCTCCTTTATGCCCTTGGGATCCAGCCCGTTGGTCGGTTCATCGAGAATGAGCAGACGCGGTCTTCCCAGCAAAGCCTGGGCAATGCCCAGGCGCTGGCGCATGCCGAGCGAATAGGTTCTTACTTTATCATGAATCCGCTGGTCCAGGCGAACGATATCGACAACTTCCTGTATTCGCTTATGATCTACGCCGGGCTGCATCCGGGCAAAATGCTCCAGGTTCTCCCACCCTGTCAAATATGTATACACTTCGGGATTTTCAACGATAGAACCTACAAACTGCAGTGCCCGTTCGGGATCCCGGTTCACGTCATAACCGCACACCATAATTTTGCCTTCCGTCGGTTTGATCAGATCAACGAGCATACGGATGGTTGTCGTTTTGCCCGCCCCGTTCGGACCCAAAAAACCGAAAATTTCCCCAGGCTGCACATCGAACGTAACATCTTTGATAATCCATTTGCGTCCGATTTTTTTCTTGACATGCTGAACGGAGAGCACCGGTACGCTTTGCTGTTCAGGCATCACTTTGCACCCCCTTGCGTTTCATTGACGTTCTGGTACTCCTGTGCAATGCGGACCGCGATGGCCTGGTAACCGTCCCCGTTCGGGTGGAAATGATCCGAAGAAAGATATTTGCCCAAATGGTTCTGGAAAATGTCGAAGGTCGGCACCAGCGACATGCGGTCTTCCTGGTTCAAAATCTCCAGCGCAGCGTCATTCCATGCCGCAACGACCGTATTCCCGGGAACCTTGAGTTCCTTCACGTCACCAAACGGATTATACAATCCGACATAGGAAATCTGGGCCTGCGGATTAATTTCTTTTACTTTTTTTAAAATGTCCTGCAAACGTTTGGAGGTTTCCGGAAGAACCTCTGCCAGTTTTTCCGGGGTTGGCGGATCTTGTCCCTGAAGCACTTGACCTCCTTGAAACAGATCATTTGCGCCGATCGACAACAAAATAAAATTTGCTTGCTGCAGCACGTACCGCACGCCCTGCTCATCCAACTTTTTCAGCAAAGCATCGGTTCTCAGCCCGTTAACGCCAAGATTGTTCAGCACCTGCACGTCATGACCCTGCTGTTGCAGCAGGTTGGCGGTACGGCGGATAAAGCCAAGACCTTCGTCATCTCCCGTCCCTCGTGCAAGCGAATCGCCGATGACGGCCATGCGAATTTTCCCGTCTTGAACCGGTGCGGCTTCGCTTGAGGACGGTTTTCCAGAGGTTTGCCCGGAGGATGTTCCGGCGTCCCCTTGGGGAAACATGACATCCTTGATCGCGTAAACAAATCCGAATAATAACAGCAGCGTAGCCAAAACGGACACCGTGCTGATGATCCGCCAAATCCAAGGCGATGAGTCCACCGTTCTTCTTTTCATTCATCACATCTCCGCTCATGTACTCCAGGTACTTAAAATTTGAAAAATGGCTTTACATTCAGATGATGCTTCGTCTAATTAACATAAATGTTCTGTGCCAATTTTGCAAATTTTGACGCACGCTGTATCCTTTTGCTCTAACAGCGAAAAAAGGCTATGCCCGCACAGACCTCGCTGTACGGACATACCCCTTTTGTAACTACGGAATGAGTCCGATGTCTTTATTATTTGCCGATGAATTCCTGTGCCCAGTATCCATTGTAGTATCCCACGCCGATGTGCGTGAAGCTGGCGCTCAAAATGTTTTTGCGGTGACCGTCACTGTTCATCCATGCAGTCACGACTTCCTGAGGCGTTTTTTGGCCTTTTGCGATGTTTTCGCCAGCGGCTTTATACGTTACTCCGAATTGTTTCATCATGTCGAATGGCGAACCATATGTCGGCGATTGATGATCGAAGTAGTTGTTGTCGCTCATGTCTTTCACTTTGGCTACAGCGACTTTGTTCAACAATGCATCCGAAGTCAGAGCACTAAGACCAGCTTTGGCACGCTCTGCATTCACCAGCTTGACCACTTGCGCAGCAAAGTCGGATTGGGACGTTTCGCTTCCGCTGTTGCTGTTATTGTTGCCTGTGTTGCCTGCAGTGCTTCCATTGTTGCTGCCGTTATTTGATGTACTTCCGTTATCGGAAGGTTTCGCAGGTGTTGGATTAGCTGGTTTAGCCGGCTTTGTTGTTTCCGTTGTTTGATCCGCCGGTTTTTGAGCTGTCGTTCCTTGATTGAGCTGTTCTTCGATTTGTTTCTTCCATTGTTCCAGGACAGCTTTCAAGCTTGCCGCATCCGTAATTTTATAAGTGACCGTAGAAGTAGTATATGTGGTTGGATTTGCAGCAGCAGCAGAGGCCGGCAGCATAATTCCCACCGCCAGTGCAGCTGTCAGACTTCCAGCAGCAACAGTTTTCAACCAGTTTTTCTTCAAATTGATTCATCTCCTTGAAATTAATTGTTACAAAAATGTAATTAACACTCTTGCAGTATAACAACTGTCACTGGTGTTGTGAACCTATTAAAAAATGGAAAAGTAACTTTTTTGTCATTTTTACATTAAAAAAGAAGGCATCCAGACAACAGCAATGGTTTGTCGGATGCCCTATTCATGCTATAAAAGAACCTTACTGAAACGATAGCCTCTCTTCTGAAAACCGATATGCTCGTAGAAGCTGTACGCAGAAGAAGCCACATCACGATTGGCGCCAGTCACAAATAGCTGTTTGCCGCCTTGTTTCCTGCCCCAATCCTCGGCATGCGACATCAGACGGCGGCCAATTCCGCCGCCACGATGCTTCTGGCCTACGATCAAGGAAGTAATCTGGGCAGCCGGTTCCGGATAAGCATGGCTTTGCACGCACTGCAAGCCGATCATCCCAATAATTTGTTCATCCACTTCGGCAACAAGCATGCACGCGTTCGGATTGTTTTCCAAACCCTGAATACGCTCTCTCATGACATTGGCCGTTGTCGGATAGCAGACCTCTCTCATCAGTCCCGTTACCGCTTCAGCATCGCGAAGTTCACATTCCCGGATCGTCAGTACAGGAGCCTCTACATTATTGGACATGATTTACCTCCACTTTCAGCATATTTGCGGCTTGTACCGCTGTTTTTCGAGCTTCTTGCACATCCTGGGCTGCACTCAGTGCTACTGCCATTCGGCGCCCTACTTTGGTCTCAGGTTTGCCAAACACGCGGATTTGCGTGCGCGGCAAAGCGAGTGCTTCTTCCATACCTTTGATTGCAAAATCGGCGGTTTCATCATTAGCCTTCAATGTAGCCGAGGCTCCAGGTGTAAGCAGGTGTACATCTGTCACCGGAAACCCAAGAATCGCGCGAACATGGAGCGCAAACTCGGAGTTGTCCTGCGTGACCATCGTAACCATGCCCGTATCGTGCGGACGAGGAGATACCTCGCTGAACACGACGCCTTCGGCCGTAAGGAACAGTTCGACGCCGAACAAACCGTAACCGCCAAGCTCATCGGTCACCGTTTTGGCAATGTGGCAAGCCTGTTCCCACTGCTCGGCTGTCATCGCATGAGGCTGCCAAGATTCGACATAATCCCCATCCTTCTGAATATGTCCGATGGGCGGGCAGAAAACCGTACCCGAGACGGACCTTACCGTCAGCAATGTAATCTCGCTGTCAAACTTAACAAAGCTCTCCACAATGACGCGTACGGATTTGCCGCGTGCCCCCGATAGGGCAATGTTCCAGCAATCCTGCACGTCGTCCAGCGTATGGCAAACGCTCTGGCCTTTGCCTGAAGAGCTCATCAGCGGTTTGATCACGCACGGCGTTCCCAACTCGCGAACCGCTTCGTGAAGCTCGTCCAGACTGTCGGCAAAACGATATGCAGCTGTCGGCAATCCAAGCTGTTCTGCCGCAAGACGGCGAATGCCTTCGCGATCCATCGTCAAACGGGCAGCTCTTGCTGTCGGAACGACGCAAAATCCTTCTTCCTCCAGTTCGAGCAAAGCTTCCGTCGCAATAGCTTCAATCTCCGGCACAATATAGTGAGGCTGTTCCTTGCGAATGATTCGTTTCAGTTCATCGGCATCCAACATATTGATGCAATAGGACCGGTGAGCAACCTGCATCGCGGGTGCATTCTCGTAGCGATCTACCGCGATCGTTTCCACACCGAGTCTCTGGGCCTCGATAACGACCTCTTTCCCCAATTCACCACTGCCCAAAAGCAGCATCTTTTTGGCTTGAGCCGTAAAAGGAGCACCCCACATGTTCTTCTCCAATCCTCCCAAAGAGAAATCTTCTATATCTTTCTCTCTATTTTCGGGGTTTTGGTGAAAGATTGCAAGAGTGCTCCCTATTTTTCTTGTGAATTTTACAAGATTTTTTGTGTTTATTCGATCATTTTTTACAAAAATCTGTATTGGGCTTCGATTAACCCGCTGTAAATCCCTTGTTTCTGGATCAATTGTTCATGATTTCCTTCTTCCTTGATCTCGCCGTGATCAAGCACGATGATGTTATCGGCGTTGCGGATCGTAGAGAGCCTGTGGGCAACCATGAACGACGTTCTTCCTTTCAACAGAAGCTTCAAAGCATCCTGGATTTTCAATTCCGTTTCCGTATCGATGCTGGCCGTCGCCTCATCCAGAATCAGAATGCGAGGATCGGCGAGCAATGCGCGGGCAAAGGACAGAAGCTGTCGCTGCCCCATGGACAACACGTTCCCGCGTTCTTCGACTTCCGTATCGTAGCCGCCAGGCAATTTCATGATGAATTCATGGGCGTTAACGGCTTTTGCAGCCTGCTCGATCTCTTCATCCGTGGCATCCAGCCGGCCGAAACGGATATTGTCCCGGATCGTCCCGGAGAAAATGAACGTATCCTGCAGCACGATGCCGATCTGGCTTCGCAAGCTCTCCACCGTAATGTCCCGCACATCATGCCCGTCAATGGTCAGGCGACCGCTCGTAATATCATAGAAACGGCTGATCAGGTTGATGATCGTGCTTTTTCCCGAACCGGTATGCCCGACAAGGGCAATCGACTGGCCGGCCTCGGCTTTGAAGCTGATGCCTTTCAGTGCCTGGCGACCTTTCTCGTATTCAAAGACGACGTTATCAAACACGATGTCCCCTTTGATGGAAGGAAGCGGTTTGGCTCCCGGTTTATCCGCGATGCTTGGCTGTTCGTCCATAAATTCGAAGATGCGCTCCGATGAAGCCATGGCGACGAGCAGTTGGTTATACATTTGGCCGAGCCGGTTGATCGGGTCCCAGAAGTTGCCGACATAGTTGGCAAAGGCAACAAGCAAACCGACGGTCAGGTGGCCATGTTGAATGAGATAGGCACCGAACCAGAACAGGATCAATGTTCCGAAACCGCCCGTAATCTCGATCAGCGGCCCAAACCCCTGGTTCATCGCGGACGCTTTGTCCCAGGATTTTTTGCTCGACAAGTTCATGTTGTCGAAATATTTCATGTTCTCTTTTTCCTGCGTATACGCCTGAGTGACACGAATCCCTTGAATGGACTCGTTCAAGTGGGAGTTAATGCGGGAGTTCTTCATGCGAACATCCTGCCATGCCCGTCGAATCAGGACGCGAAGCTTCGTGGAAATGATGAACATGATCGGTACGGTAATGATGACTGCCAGACCCAGTTTCCAGTTAATGAACAGCAGGATCACGATGATGCCGAGAAGCTGCACGCAGTCAATCATGACGTTGACCGCACCGTTCGTAAACAGGTCCTGCAAGGAGTTGATGTCATTCGTTACCCGTACCAACACCGAGCCTGCCGGTCTTTTGTCGAAAAAGTTGAATGAAAGCTTCTGGATATGTTTGAACAAATCCGAACGAAGGTCATAGATGACGCGCTGACCGATAATATTCGTCCATTTGATGCGATAGGTATTGGCCGCCCACTGAATGATATACAATACGAGGATGGCTCCCCCGATCAAATAGAGGAGATTCATGCTCGGCGCACCTGAAGCGGGTGCAATCGCCTTATCGATGGCCAGACTCGTCAGGAACGGAACCGACAACTTCGTAACCGTCCCTAAAATCATCATCAACAAGATGAGAGGCAGCAGCTGTCTGGCGTAAGGCTTCATGTAACCAAACAACCGCCCGAATTCCTTCCAATTAAATGGCTTTTCTATTACTTCATCGTCCTGATAAACAAAACGTTCATTCAGTTTTTTGTCGGAGACCCCTTTCGTCTCGCGCCTGACTGCCGCCGTTTCGGAACTCATGAATTCACCTGCTCCCCAGCCTCACGCTTGCCGCGGGCGATATAATCTGCATATTGGATATGATACACGTCCTGGTACGGACCAGGTTGTTGAATCAATTGCTGATGCGTTCCTCGTTGGACCACCCGGCCTTCATCAAGGACCAGAATTTCATCGGCATGGCGCAAGGAGGAGATCCGGTGCGCAATAATGAACGTCGTTCTGCCACGCATGACTTCCTGGAAGCCGGACTGAATTTCATGCTCGGTTTCCATATCCACCGCGCTGGTTGCATCGTCGAGCACCAGAATTTTCGGATTTTTGAGCAGTGCCCTTGCGATCGCAATCCGCTGTTTCTGCCCTCCTGAAAGTCCCATGCCCCGTTCACCAACGACCGTGTCGTAGCCTTCCGGGAATTCCATAATGAAATCATGCGCCTTCGCCAATTTGGCCGCACGCTCGATCTCTTCCATCGTGACGTCCTTCAGTCCGTAGGAAATATTGTTACGAATGCTGGAGGAGAACAGGAACGTCTCTTGGAATACGGAAGCAATCTGGCTGCGCAAACTGCGAATGCCGATATCGTTGATGTTGATGCCATCGAGTTTAATCGTCCCCGAACTGACGTTGTAGGCACGCATTAAGAGCTGGATGATGGTCGATTTACCCGAACCCGTTCCACCGAGGAAACCGATGACCGTGCCTGGAGGCGCATCAAAATTAATGTTGTTTACCGCTGGCATTTTGTTGCCGTACGCAAACGTGACGGCGTCGAACGTAACATGCCCGCGGACCTGATCATTCTTCAGAATGACGGGATCTTCCGATTCCCGGACATCCACGGGTGTATTCAGCAGCTCCAGCACGCGTTCGCCGGAAGCTTTGGATTGCGTATAGTTGTTGATATGGAAGCCGAGACCCCACATTGGACCGATTATGTACCAAATCAAACTGAAAAAGGCAACCAGTTGACCCAGGGTAAGCGTTTGCTGTATAACCATGCGTCCCCCGATAATCAGCAGCAGCACCACGCTTAGCGAGGCCAAAATTTCCATGATCGGGAAATACCGGCTCCACAAGGTTGCAGCATGAATCTGGTTCGTTTTGTAGCGCTCATTCCGCGTCGAAAACTTGTCGACTTCATAAGGTTCCCGGGCGAACGATTTGACGGTGCGCACGCCTGTAATGTTCTCCTGCACTGCGGTCGTCAGCGAGCTGAGGGCCAGGCGCATTTCCTGGAACGCAGGGTGTATCCGGGATTCGAATCGCAGTGCGACATAAGCGAGCAGCGGAATGCAGATCAATGTCAGCAAAGTAAGCTGCCAGCTCATGGTCATCATCATGATGGCCCCGAAAATGACCATCAGGAACATGTTGAGAATCTGTGCGAAACCAAATCCGATGAAGTTGCGGATCGCTTCCAGGTCTCCGGTAAGGCGGGACATCAAGTCTCCCGTTTTGGCTGTGTCATAATAACGGAAGGATAAAAACTGAAGCTTTTCGTAACAAGCATTGCGCAAACGGTATGCCAAGTAGTTACCCAGCCTTCCGCCGAAAAACCCGTGTAAAAACTGCATTCCCGCCTTCAGGATAACGACACCTAACACCGCCAAGGCAAGTATGGGAACGTCTTCAAAATTGCGCGGAACGATCACATCGTCGATCAGAATTCTCAGCAAGTTCGGATAGACAAGGCCGAGTGCGGTCGCTATGGCGAGGCATAAGATCGATAAAAACAGATACTTTCGCTTCTCCCAAAAAAAGGTTTGCAGCTGCCTGAGAACATCCATGTTTCTCCTCCTTTTATCTCGTTCAAATTAATATGAACATTTATGAAGTTTATCACCGTACCTCATCGGCGGCAAAGCGAATAACTGCCCATATTCAGGCGGCTTTACCCTTAATGCGTCATAAATGAAACATAAGACCCGGCTTTCAAGCAAATGTTTGAATATTCTCTGGCTTTCAGGTTGTTCGTACAAAAAAAGGCTCCCTTGTTGACCTTTCGGGTCGGGAACCTTTTTTTCGATCGATATGACCGGACATATTTCATTATGAAAACGCTATTCGCTTCTCCAGCCCATAACTTGTACGGACAGGTTATGCCACTCTTCGGCAGGCACGCCGCTGGTCATCGTTTCATTCAGGGCGGCTGCCGCTTCTTGCACCCGTTCCGTCAAGAGATTGGCTTGATGCCGCAGCGACGCCCGCACGCGGTCATCGTAGAATCCGACGAGCTGCTCCTGAGCTGCCGGCAGCGCATCCGCAGCCATCTGTTTAATGACCGGTTCGATGGCCTCCTGCAATCGTCGTCTGCCATCACCTTCGAAAAATTGTTTCGGATTACGGAAATAGCTTTGGTATGATTTCCAGCCGGATGGCTCCTCCAACCGGATCTCTTTCAGCAAAGGCGTTGCCCATTGCTCGTCAAACGCCTGCGACAGATCCATGCCCTCCAGCATTCGTTCCAGATCGGCGGTGCAGTCAGCGAGCTGCTTCGCGATCCAGGACTTCCCGGCCTGCTCGAGACGCAGCGTCGTGGCGAGCAATTCCTGCTCCAATTCCACGGAAATCATGCGCAGCAGTTCGCGGCCGCAAGCAGCAAAAGCCGCCTTCAGGTTCCCGCGGTCCTCCCTTAACACGGAAGGATGGAAGGCTTCAGCCACAAACTGGCCCAATCGGAAGCCCAAACGCTGCCGGACATGAAACAACAGCTCACCCGTTTCCTGCGCAAGCTCCTCCTTCATCGTACGCCCTGCAAACGCCTCGATCCGAACTCGGGACTGCTCCATACCGGCTGACAGCTCGGCTCTGCGCCGCTGCAGCACTTCTTCGCCCTGGGCAGCGTCCTGTGCGCGCTGCTCCAAACGCTGCGCCACTCTGGACAGCTCTTCGGCAGCCCCGCCCACGGCCAGATCGGCCAATTCGCGTCCGGCAAAACGGTTGAATTCCTCTTCGAACGTGCCAAACCCGGATCGGGCAAGACGATCCGCATCGCCGTCGCTTTTGGATTCCAATGCCATCAAGCTGGACACCGGGAACAGGCGCGGAGAACGGATGCCGTTGGCGCGAAGCTGAGTGCTGACATGATCAAGTACCTGTTCCAGCTCCTCTTCCGAGGAAGCAAGGTCACTGGCATTTACGACGAAGAACATCTGATCCATGGCGGAGCTGTCCTTCACCCGTCCCAGTTGCTGCAGGAATTGCCGGTCTCCCTGCGAAAACGCGTGATTGTAATAGGTCACGAAAATGAGTGCATCCGCATTCTTCATATAATTGAAGGTCACGCCCGTATGCCGCGCATTCACGGAATCCGCTCCAGGGGTGTCCACCAGCACGATGCCTTGTTCGGTGACCGGGCAGCTGTAATGGAGGTCGATGCTGTCGACGAAACAGGATTTCCGCTCATTGGCTACAAAGCTGCGGTACCCCTCCAGGTCGACGTGTACCTCCTGTCCCAATAGCTCCTCCGTCTCCGCCCAGCCTGCGGCGGCGGCTTGGAGGAAGCTGTAATGCGGCCGTCCCGCCGGATGCACGTCCTGCGGGGACAGCCCTTTGACCCGCTTCTGCCAATCGGCTTCCGGTTCGCCCAAGCCCAGCAGGCGGAACGAATACGCCAAATCCTCCTGGAAGGCGGCCCGGGTCTTCATCCGGACCCGGGCGGTTCCATGCTCCGCGCCATCGGCCGGAGCCATGATGCGGTTGATCGCCGCCGTCGTCGGATGCGGCGAGACAGGCAGCACAGCTTCGCCGAGCAGCGCGTTGGCGAAGGAGGATTTGCCGGCGCTGAACGCACCGAACAGCGCCAGCGTGAACGTGCCGCCCGCGAGCGAAGCCGCGCGTGCACGCAAGTCCCGTACCGCCGACCCCATGGCGGGGTACGGCTCCACCAGCGCTGCGGCGGCCTCCAGCCGAGCCGCCGCAGCGTCCAGGCGCCGGCGGCGTTCAGCGCCAGCCGCCGGGTGCCCGTGCGCCGCCGGCGCCTGG